>NZ_CP178739.1:0-5980431 GCF_047324285.1 Sodalis sp. RH14 | reverse complement strand
ACTTTCCCCAGCCTGACAAGTACTTATTTCACATATTGCGCCGACCGCTGAATTATCACACAACCGCAGGCTGCATCGGCAATTTTTCCAGCGAAACGAAGCCATAGCGCTGTAATACCGGTACCAGCTCCATGGCCTGCGGTGAAGCCACCAGGCAATAGGCCTGGTTCGCTTCCGTCGAATAAGCACCGTCGATTTCATGGGCGATAAGCCAGGCCGCGCGTTTGGCGATCGCTGAACCGGAATCCACCAGCCGGGTACCGTCCGGCAACACCGCTTTAAGCTCGTCGCCTAATAATGGAAAATGGGTACAACCAAGGACCACAGTGTCGGGCGGCTCGGGAAGCCGCAACCAGGGGCGCAGGATTTTCTGCAGCACCGGCAGGGCGATGGTTTCGCCATGAAGCTTGGCTTCAGCAAGCTCCACCAGCTCGGCGGATCCAAGCGTAATGATATGGCAATCCGCGGCGAATTTAGCGATCAGCTCATGGGTATAGCTACGGTGCACGGTGGCGCGGGTAGCCAACAGCCCGACGATACCATTACGGGTTAGCTTGGCGGCGGGTTTTATCGCCGGCACTACGCCGACAATAGGGCACTCAAACCGCTCGCGCAGGGCCGGCAGGGAAATGGTGCTGGCGGTATTGCAGGCGACAATCACCATATCAAGCACGTGCAGGCGCTGCACCGCCGCAACGATATTCACGACCCGCTGGACAATAAAGTCTTCCGGCTTTTCGCCATACGGAAAAGCCTCATTGTCGAATACGTAGATATAATGCGGGTCCGGCAACAGTTGCCGCACTTCATCATAGATAGATAAACCGCCCACGCCAGAGTCGAAAATCAGGATCGTGGGCCGTTTGATGTTGCTACCGTCAGAAGGAATAAGTTCCGGTGAGATAAAATTCTCGCTCTGCGGTCTGGTAGCCATAAGCCGTCTCATAGTCTTTGTCGAACAGATTGGCTATTCTACCACGAACCGTCAGATGGGGGGTTAGCGGATAAGAGGCGGCGATGTCCCACAAACTGACGCCGCCCATTCGCACCCGGTCATTCGTGTTGTAGTTGGTATCGTAACGCTCGCCGAGATAACGGTAGTTAAGCGACCAGTCGATATCGGCCACCTGCCAATCCAGCTGATATTTCACCTGCTGCTTGGCGCGTCGCGCCAGCACCTGATTGGTGGAGGCGTCGCGGGGATCGAGGTACTCCAGCGTCAGTTGATGCTGCAGCGGGCCGGTATAGACCGAGCCGGTCCATTCCACACCTTTGATCCGCGCCTTGCCGATATTCTTATAAGTGTCGTCGTTGGTGTCATAATCAATCAGGTTGTCGATATCATTGCGGTACGCCGAGACGCGCCAGGTCAGCGGGCCGGTCAGCCCTTCCACCCCGCCCTCCCATTGCTTGCTCTCCTCGGGTTTTAAATCTTCGTTGCCGCCAAAACCACTGTAAAGCTGACTCAGGTTGGGTGCCTTGTAGGCGGTGCCGTAAGACCCGATAAGCCGGTAGCCCTCAATGAACTCCCAGGCGGCGCTGGTTTGCCACGTGCCGTGCCAGCCGAACTGCGAATTATCATCACCGCGCACCGCGCCCTCGAGGGTAACCGGCCCGACAAGCTGCGAAGCGGTGGCGTAGATACCGGTATTGCGTTGCTCATAGCCGTCGGTAAGGTAACCGGTGCCTGGTTCGGTGGTCTGCTTTTGCCAGTCCACCCCAGCGCCTGCCGTGCCATGGCCTGTCTGCAGGGTATTGCTCCACTGCGCATTATACTGTTTGGAATCGTCAAGGGTGGCGGAGGCGGAATAGGGTCCATATTGAGGATCGTAGTTATAATCCTGAGTATGGTTATAGCTAAAGGACAGCTGCGACGCGTAGATCCCGTCCTGGTAACGCATGCCGGTATCGTAAGTACGGCTGTAGAGTTTACGGGTATCGGGCAGCGCGTCAAAATGATCAGGGTCGGTATAGGCGTAGCTGCCGTCATAGCCGCTGCGGTTGTCGTAGCCATAGGCGCGGGCAAAACCGCTGAACTGCTGGTTAAAGATATGATCAAGCGAGGCAAACAACGTTTTGCTCATAAAACCATCGCGGTCGGGCTGCGCGGGATCGCCATAGGTATCCGGCAGGTTGGCGCGCACATCAAAACCATGGGTATAGGTATAGTTGCCCGCAACGGTGGCGGTGGTGTCCTCTCCAAGCTGTTGCTGGGTGGAGCCATCATAGGTTTGATAGCCATGGGACCCTATGCCGGTGCTGAGGGTGGTGCCCGGCTGCTCGCGTGTGGTAATGATATTCACCACGCCGCCGATGGCGTCCGACCCATAGACCGCGGAACGCGGGCCGCGGATATATTCGATGCGCTGCACCAGGGACAGCGGAATCTGGCTAAGGTCGGAAGAACCTGAGATGCCGGCCTGGTTCAGCCTCACGCCGTCTATCAGCACCAGGGCATGGCTTGAATCGGTGCCGCGGATAAACAGTGAGCTTTGCTGCCCCAATCCGCCGGATTGGGCGATATCCACGCCCGGCAGACGGCTTAGCGCTTCGGCCACCGATTTGATCTGGCCGCGGTCGATATCGCTGCGGGTAACCACGCTGGTCGGTGCCAGTACGGTGGATATTGGCTGGGGAAAACGGTTGGCGGATACGACCATCATTTGCGCGGCCTGATCCTGGGCGCCGTCTTGCGCCCACCCGGAGAATGCCGTGACGCAGAGCGCCAGCAGCACGGTATTGTTAATCTTAGGCATTGCCATAGCATCCAAATGATAAAATAGGATGCCGCAGGTTCCATGTTTGATGGCTCGCGATAAACAGGGATATTGCGACAGAATACCGGCAGGTTTTCGGGCTTGGGATGCGTATAATACGCCAGGCGACGACTTCCCATCATAAAGACAGTGTCTGCTTGCGCGATCGCCCTGAAGTCCCCTTACCGCTGCGCGTCAGCTCCAGCTTTCCACTGGATTCCCTTTTAACTTACGAAAGACCGGACAATAATCCTACAATCAAAGAGATAAGCATGTCTATAGCACTAATAATCAAACTATTTATAAGCGCAACAACACTGGACATCACCGGTTTATCCCCTACAATCCCCCACAAAGTGGTACAAATAACGGATATTAGCGAGAGATCATCATGACCGACGAGACGTTACCCATTAGCGCGTATGAAACCCAACTGGCGGAAAAAGCCGCTCGACTGAACGCGATGATGGCGGCGTTTCAGGCGCCCGAGGCGGAAATATTCCGCTCGCAGCCCGAACATTACCGGATGCGTGCTGAATTCCGGGTCTGGCATGATGAGCAGGATTTGTATCATATAATGTTTGATCAGCAGACCAAGGACCGGATCCGCATCGATCACTTCGCCGCCGGCGGCGAACTGATGAACCGATTGATGGTCGCCATGATGGACGCATTGCGGCCATCGCCGATCCTGCGGCGCAAGCTGTTCCAGCTTGATTACCTGACGACCCTGAGCGGTGAAGCGGTGATTACCCTTATCTATCATCGTCCGTTAGACGACGAATGGCGCGAGCATGCGGGCGCGCTGCGCGATCATCTGAGGACGCAGGGTTTTGCGGTCAACCTGATTGGCCGCGCCACCAAAACCAAAATTTGCCTGGACCGTGATTATGTCGATGAGCGCTTGCCGGTGGCGGGACGGGAAATCATTTACCGTCAAATCGAAAATAGCTTTACCCAACCCAACGCCGCCGTGAATATCCAAATGCTTGAGTGGGCGCTCTCGGCCACTGAACCGGCACAAGGGGATCTGCTGGAGCTGTATTGCGGCAACGGCAATTTTTCCCTGGCGCTGGCGGGCAATTTTAACCGGGTGCTGGCCACGGAAATAGCCAAGCCTTCGGTGGAAGCGGCACAGTTTAATATCGCCGCCAATCGAATGACCAACGTGCAGATTATCCGCATGTCGGCTGAGGAGTTTACCCAAGCCATGCAAGGGGTGCGGGAGTTTACCCGCCTGAAGGACATCGACCTGGCAAGCTACCGCTGCGAAACCATATTTGTCGACCCGCCGCGCAGCGGGTTGGATGATGCCACCGTCAGGCTGGTGCAGGGGTATCCGCGCATCCTGTATATCTCATGTAACCCGGAATCGTTGTGCGGTAATTTGACAACGTTGGCGGAAACCCACCGTATCGAACGATTGGCGCTGTTTGATCAATTTCCTTATACCCGCCATATGGAATGCGGAGTGCTGTTAACCGCCAAAACGCAGCCATAGATCAATGGCACCTAAAATGAGGCTCTTACGCATGCTTCGTGCCCGCCTAGAGCCGCTGATCCCCCTTAAAGGATGTTTATTTGTCACTGTCATAGTCAATGCTGGTGACATTTCAGCTTGACCGACCGCCCCCGGGGTGCGGACAGCAAAGGCGCTGAACTAGCAATCGAAGCCTAAAGCGGTATCGTTTATTTTCATGAGACCGAGATAAAATAACGCACCCATAAAAAAACTGACCATGGACATCTTTAACATGCCAGGCTTATGATTAAACTGGTTATGGGCGGCTTGATAAACATAATCTATTACAAAGGCTGCAGCGCCGGCCATAAGTCCGGTCATGAAACAATTTACCAGCGTATTTTCAAATAGCTCGTGGCGCCACTGTTCTGTATCGCATCTCGTGCGGATTTCACTGCATATCTCCTTCAACTCTGCGCAAGACTTTTCCATCGCTAACGTTTTATCAATGTTAATCCTGCAATCTTGCAGCGGTTTCCAGCATCCTTCCAACTCAAGCTGGAAGTAGCATCGGTCGGCCCTTGCGGCTTTCAGGCTACCTAACAAATCATAAATTAACTTATTTGTTAATGATACGGTAAGCGGGATGGAAATCACCGATAAAGGATTAGAGCAACAAAACGCCGTGGCGGAATTGCAGGCACGTGCCAATTTCGTCATCAACTTAAAAAATTTGCTTGTCGTATTATTGTGATATTTATCGGCATGAGACACTTGGCTGTCCATCCCGGCATTATTCTTTTCTCGATTATTAATTTCAGGGTTCATATAATGATTCCTCGGCAAAGGGATTAAATGGCATAACGATGTAAAAAGACGAAAGCGCTGATAGACTATTTTCACAAATAAAGGTTAAACTCCCCGAAGCCGGTAATATCCCTAACAACCGCCCGGGTCGGTGCCTGCAAGCGGCAAAATTGATTCCGAAGTTAGCCGGTTCGCTTACAGTAGCCGCCTGACCAGATTAACTATCCTATTGGGTAATATTGTCCAGTTCAATGTCGATAAAGTTTGTATAAGCCACACCGGCTAAAGCGCCTACGATAAAACCAATTCCTACGGTATAAAAAACACTATCACGATGACGCAGCGGATCCGCACCACAAAATGATTTGCATGATTCTAGCGCACAGCCTGCGGCGAATCCCGCAGCGCCGCCGCCCAACATGCCGATGCTCAAACCCAGGCCCATGATTTTGCCTTTCCATTCCCTGACGTCCAGATGGGTAACGGGGGGCGGCTTGCTGATATTTTGGATTGAAACAGCGATAAGCCGTTGGGCGCCAAAGACGATACCTATTGCCGACGCGGCAGACAAAGTGACTACAGACAGGGTCTTGATAAAGGGTAAGGCGCTGTTGGCCGCGCCGCTAAATGATCTGGCAAAACGCGTAACGCCCTGACCGAAACCATTATCCCCCTGGCTAATCTCCTCTAAAGGGCAATGGGTTGTTGTGGTCGGCATTGTTGGGTCTGAGACAGGCATCATTAACTCCTATCAATACTAACTAATTTTCTATTACATAAAATCGATCCGAAGATAAACTGAAGGCTGATATTTCTACCTATCATCATAAGAATACCCCCCGCCATAGGCCTTTTTAAGAATCACAGATAATTAAGCGCACTTGAAAAGTGAGGGTACCATAACAAGCCTAGAGAGAAATAGAATAAGGCGACTATACAGTACATAGCTAATGGAACTCTAGCAATACGATTAAAATTAAATAACTTATTAATTAACGAGTTTATATTACCGAGCGTAAACCCAGCGACAAAACAAGCCGCCATGATACCCATACATAGCTTATAGTTGAAAATATTATACTGCGGATCATATATCTGCAAGCTGGTAGAACCCATAGGGGGTGCTTCATTTCGGTTGGTCACAATAGAAATTCCTCGGAAATAGCTATTTGCCGACAGCGCCGTGGACAGGGCAACCCCTGCTTTATAGCAAATTTTAGGTAGCGTCATTACAGCATTGTTGACCTGGACTAATGGCTGGGAAAACAGGGGGCGCGCAGAAAACTCATCGTCAGTCTCATCATCCGATGAAATATAAAAAAAATTGTCATGTATTATTGGATTACGCATAGTTATGTTGGAGAAATTCAAATTACACATAATTAACACCCTATTTTACTTGAAGTAAAACTTCATTTGCTTATATTTTACAAGGCTAACCGCAGGAAAAAACTTTACTATAAATACATAAAAAACAACAGGAGAGAATATCTTAATGAAAATTTTTGTATAGCGTTCAAAAGAATTAATAATTATACTTTTCTCTTTGATAAATTAGCAACCTTTGAGCATAGCGGAGTTCATTTTGTAAAACGACGGATTATACGTCATTTAAAAATAGCAGATGCGGTCTTCGCGTTCAGTATTGGCTATTGTTTAATAATCCAGGCTCAAGAAATTTATGAATCCCGTTGGATTTTGTCTAGCCGTTTCAATTTGCGCCCAATCCAGAATACCAGGACCACCATCAGGATGGCTGGAATAAAATTTGAGCCGATAACCGGGTATTCCACCCGGATAATAGCACTGTACATCAACAGGCCCAGCAGGAAGCTTGCCGCCGCCAGGGAAGGATAACCCTCCGGCATGGCGCAGTCGCGATAATGATGGTGCAGGCAGTATACCGACAGCACCAGCGAAATCAGCGGGAAGATGGAAAAAGGCACAATAGTGCTGAACAGGGCCGCGAAGGAGCCGTTAATGGATAAACCGGCAATCAGCGCCAATAGGAGCGTGCCTTTTTCACCCAGGGGTCGTGTCGTCATATTATCTACCTGCTTGCGTCAAAAGAGAGGGCGGTCGACTTTTCCTGTTCCCGGCGATACCAGTAAAACGCGCCCTTCGAAATCATGCGCAACTGAAGGACCAGCCTCTCTTCCAGCAGCCTGCGCTGATTGACGTCCACATCCAGCGCTTCCGCGCCGGCGTTAAAGACAATGATAACCATGGCCTCGGCCTGGGCTTCGGTGAAGCTGCGCGGCATATGGTTTTCCAGCTCGAGGTAATCGGCCAACTCCGCGATAAAATGCTGTATTTCCCGGGCGACGGCGGCGCGAAACGCCGCCGAAGTGCCGGATCGCTCGCGTAGCAACAGGCGAAAAGCGTTAGGGTTATTGCCGATAAACTCCATAAACGTGGCCACCGACGTACGGATAACGCTGCCGCCTTTAGCGATACGCTGGCGCGCCTGGCGCATCAGTTGGCGCAGCATCAGGCCGCTTTCGTCCACCATGGTAAGGCCCAGTTCATCGACATCGCGAAAGTGGCGATAGAACGAGGTGGGCGCAATGCCGGCTTCACGGGCTACTTCGCGCAGGCTCAGGCTGGCAAAACTACGCTCGGCGCTTAACTGGCTAAAGGCCGCTTCGACAAGGGAACGACGGGTCCGCTCTTTTTGTTGCGCTCTGACGCCCATAGTCCTGACCTGCCCCACATTACCGGTAAAAATGCCACTATATCAAAATTTGTTGCAACAGCGTTGATACAAACTGCGAATTTTGACGTAATGTTGTTCGCCGTAGGCGCCGGTGCCATAGACCAAGAAAAAAGGCCGTTAAGATTGGGATCTCCCGTCTACAATGTTACATTGACGTTGTGATTTTGTATAAATATAGGCTAAGCCGGTATGCAACCACAGTACGATTACGATGCCATTATCATTGGTTCAGGCCCGGGTGGGGAAGGCGCCGCCATGGGACTGACGAAACAGGGCGCCCGCGTCGCGGTTATCGAACGCTATAACAGCGTCGGCGGCGGCTGTACCCATTGGGGGACCATTCCCTCCAAGGCGCTGCGCCAGGCGGTTAGCCGGATTATCGAATTTAACCAGAATCCGCTGTATAACGGTAGTCAACATCTGCCGCGCGCCAGCTTCGCCGATATCCTGCATCACGCCGATAGCGTGATAAAACAGCAGATCCGGATGCGCCAGGGATTTTATGAACGTAATCAGTGCCGGATTATTACCGGCGACGCAACTTTTGTGGATGCCCATACCGTCAAGGTCCAGTATCCGGATAATACCGCCGAGCATTTCAGCGCGGCGCATATCGTTATCGCCTGTGGTTCCCGTCCGTATCATCCCAACGATGTCGATTTCACCCATCCGCGCATTTATGACAGCGATTCCATCCTGGATTTAAAGCACGATCCGCAGCATGTGATTATTTATGGCGCCGGCGTGATCGGCTGTGAATATGCATCAATCTTTCGCGGCATGAACGTCAAGGTGGATCTGATCAATACGCGCGACAGGCTGTTGGCCTTTCTCGACCAGGAAATGTCGGACGCGCTGTCATACCATTTTTGGGAAAACGGCGTGGTTATCCGCCATAACGAAGAATATGAAAAAATCGAAGGCACCGAGAATGGCGTGGAAGTCCACTTCCGTTCCGGCAAAAGGATGCGCGCGGACTGCCTGCTGTATGCCAATGGGCGCACCGGCAATACCGATTCGCTGTCCCTTGGCAACGTGGGACTGGAGGCGGACAGCCGGGGGCTGATTAAAGTCAACAGCATGTACCAGACCGCCCTGACGCATATTTACGCCGTCGGCGATGTTATCGGCTACCCAAGCCTTGCCTCGGCCGCTTATGACCAGGGGCGAATCGCCGCACAGGTGATCATCAAGGGCCAGGCCAATGTGCAGCTGATTGAAAATATACCCACCGGTATCTATACCATTCCCGAAATCAGCTCGGTGGGTAAAACCGAACAGGAATTAACGCTGCTGAAGGTGCCGTACGAAGTGGGACGGGCGCAGTTCAAGCATCTGGCGCGCGCGCAGATTGTCGGCATGAATGTCGGCAGCCTGAAAATCCTTTTTCACCGTGATACCCGGCAGATACTCGGCATCCACTGCTTTGGCGAGCGCGCCGCGGAGATCATCCATATCGGCCAGGCCATCATGGAGCAAAAAGGCGAAGGCAATACTATCGATTATTTCGTTAATACCACCTTCAACTATCCCACCATGGCGGAAGCCTTCCGTGTGGCGGCGCTGAACGGCTTAAACCGCCTCTTTTAAGTCGGTACCCATATAGGTCTGCATATGGGTGCGTATCGACTCGGCCAACTGCTCATAGCGGGCGCGCAGCGGTGAGCCGGGCCGGTAGACCAACGCCACGGTGCGTTTCGGCTCTGGTTTATAGCATTTCATATAACAGACGCCGTCACGCTTACGCTCATTAGGCACC
This sequence comes from Sodalis sp. RH14, assembly GCF_047324285.1. Taxonomy (NCBI): domain Bacteria; kingdom Pseudomonadati; phylum Pseudomonadota; class Gammaproteobacteria; order Enterobacterales; family Bruguierivoracaceae; genus Sodalis; species Sodalis sp. RH14. The sequence continues at coordinate 5,970,931 of NZ_CP178739.1, read as the reverse complement.
GCCAATGCGGGCAGCAAGGTAATGCCGCTGCCGGCCGCCACCATGTTGCGCAGGGTTTCCAGGCTGGTGGCGCGAAAATGCGTATCCTCGTCGGCGCCGGCCTGGAAGCAGAAGCCCAGCGCCTGATCGCGCAGGCAATGGCCGTCTTCCAGCATCAACAGCTTCTCCCCCGATAAATCCGACATCGGCACACGTTCACGGTCCGCCCAGGGATGATCGGCATAAACAGCCAGTTGCATTGGTTCATCGAATAACGGGATTTCGATAAAAGCTTCGCTCTCTTTTACCAAGGCCAGGATGGCGCAATCGAGTTTGCCGCTGTCCAGTTGCAGCAGCAGTTGACTGGTCTGGGCCTCGTGCAGGTACATTTCCAGCTTCGGGTAGGTCTCATGCAGGGTGGGGATAATATGCGGCAGTAAATAGGGGCCGACGGTAGGGATCAGGCCGATATGCAATGGGCCGGACATGGACTCCCCCTGCTGGCTGGCCATCTCGCGCAGTATTTTCACTTCGCGCAGGACCGTGCGGGCCTGATCCACCAGCAGCAGCCCGGCCTGGGTGAACAGGACCTTACGGCTGGTGCGCTCCAGCAGCATCACGCCCAGTTCGTCTTCCAGCTTACGAATCTGGCCGCTCAGGGTGGGCTGGCTGACATGACTGGCATCGGCCGCCCGTCGGAAATGACGGTGCTCGGCCAGGGCCACCAAATACTCAAGATCGCGAATATTCATTAACATCCTCCGTGCCGCGATAGTTCGCGTCGATAGATAGGATAGCAATCAACGATTATCCCTATCAATAGTTAATCTTAATAATAATTCCCGCGCAGTATGACAAGCTGTTAAAGTCACTTTTTTCTTTTCTGTTAAGAGGTTCTTCAATGTTTAGTAGTCATGAAGGCAAGAAAGTCCCATCGGTTACTTTCCACACCCGTAAGGATGACAACTGGGTCGATATCTCTTCCGACGAACTGTTCAAGCATAAAACGGTTATCGTATTTTCACTGCCGGGCGCCTTTACGCCTACCTGCTCCTCCAGCCATTTACCGCGCTACAATGAGCTGGCCGGGTTATTCCACAAGCACGGCGTGGACAGCATCGTCTGTATTTCGGTTAACGATACGTTTGTCATGAACGCCTGGCAAGCCGACCAAAACGCCGAACATATTACCTTTATCCCCGACGGCAACGGTGAATTTACCCAGGGCATGGGCATGCTGGTGGAAAAAGCCGAGCTGGGATTCGGCCCGCGCTCATGGCGTTATTCGATGCTGGTACGCGACGGCGTGGTGGAAAAAATGTTTGTTGAACCGAACAAACCGGGCGACCCGTTCGAAGTTTCCGACGCCGATACCATGCTGTGTTACCTGGCGCCGGAATGCAAAGTCCAGGAATCCGTTTCGCTGTTTACCAAACCAGGCTGTCCGTTCTGCGCCAAAGCCAAGCAGATGCTGCGCGACAACGGAATCCAGTATGAAGAAATCTCATTGGGTAAAGACGCCACCACCGTCAGTCTGCGCGCGGTAACCGGCCGTTCCACCGTGCCGCAGGTGTTTATCGGCGGGCGCCATATCGGCGGCAGCGAAGAGCTGGAAGCATTTTTACTGCAACCGGCCTGACAGCTACGCCAAACGGTTTTTCGCCTCGGCAATGGCGGCCGCCACCTGCTGCGGCGACACGCCGCCTTTTGCCGAGCGTTTGTCCAGGCACGATTGCAGCGACAGGGCCGGATAAACATCCTCGCCAATAACCGGGCTGAACGCCTGCAATTCAGCCAGCTCCAGCGCTTCCAGGGCTTTGCCCTGGCCGATGGCCTCGACTACCGCCTCGCCGACGATATGATGCGCCTCGCGAAACGGGATGCCCTTGGCGACCAGGTAATCGGCCAGTTCGGTGGCATTGGCATAGCCCTGCTGCGCCGCCTCGCGGCAACGCGCACGCTTCACCTGTAGCCCTTCCAGCACCAGCGCGGCCATATGCAGGCAATCCAGCCAGGTATCCAGCGCATCGAACAGGCCCTCCTTGTCTTCCTGCATATCCTTGTTATACGCCAGCGGCAGCCCTTTCAGGGTCACCATCATGCCGGTAAGCGCCCCCTGGACCCGGCCGCACTTGCCGCGGATAAGCTCCAGCGCATCGGGATTTTTCTTTTGCGGCATCAGGGACGAGCCGGAAGTGACCCGATCGGACAATTCGATAAACGCCGCCTCGCCGCTGTTGAACAGAATCAGGTCTTCGGCAAAACGCGAGAGATGGACCATGCTGATGGCGGCATTGGACAGCAACTCCAGCACATGGTCACGATCGGACACGCTATCGAGGCTATTGCGCGTTGCCGTGGCAAAACCCAGCCAGCCGGCCAACTGGTCGCGATCGATGGCGTAAGCGGTGCCGGCCAGCGCCCCGGAACCCAGCGGGCTGACGTCAAGACGTTTTAGGGTGTCCCGCAGGCGGCTTTCATCGCGCGCCAGCATTTCGCCATAGGCCAGGCACCAATGGGCAAAGGTGACCGGCTGGGCGCGCTGCAAATGCGTATAACCAGGCATCACCGCGTCCTGGTTGACCTCGGCGGTGGCGACCAGCGCGGTTTGCAACTGGCGCACGGCGGCCAGCAGCTCGGACAGTTGCATCTTGCACCACAGCTTCAGATCGGTGGCCACCTGATCGTTGCGGCTGCGGCCGGTATGCAGTTTTTTGCCCAGGTCGCCGACTTTTTCAATCAGGCGCTGCTCCACCCAGCTATGAATATCCTCGGCGTCGCTGGCAAGGATGGACTCGGGCGCGGCACTCACTTCCTCCAGAAGAAAAGACAGGGCTTCCTCCAGGCGCAGCTGTTCCTCCGCCGTCAGCACACCGACGGTAACTAGCGCTTTCGACCAGGCCACCGAGCCGATAATATCCTGCTCCGCCAGCCGGTAATCAAAGCGCAGCGAGTCGTTAAATGATTTAAACCGCTGATCCGCCGCCTGGCTGAACCGTCCGCCCCAAAGTGCCATAACCGTGCTCCATTATTTTTTTTGCCGGCGCGCTCGCCGCCGCGCGCCCATGCCGAATGATGAGGGGACGCCGGAAACGGCGCTCCCATGGAAATGCTGCTGAACCTGCGCCAGGCCCCCCGGATAGCCATGCGGCCGCGCACGTTATCTTACCCAGCCGGTATCCCGCCGGCAACGTCAGGCCAGGATGCGCGTGCCGATGGACTCGCCGTTAAACAACGCCGGCAGTTGCTCCGCATGCCGCCAGCCGGCGATGTCCACCGGACGGCCCAGCGTGCGGGCCGCATCCAGCGCCGCGTTGACTTTTACAATCATGCCGTCGGTAATGATCCCCTGCGCTATCAGCTGCTCCGCTTTATGGGCGGTCATTTCGGCAATGCGCTGGCCTTTGCCGTCGAGAATGCCGCTGACATCGGACAATAAGATCAGATCGGCCCCCAGGGTGGCGGCCAGCGCGGTGGCGGCCTGGTCCGCATTGACGTTCATCAGCCGGCCGTCGGCGGTAATGCCGATAGAGCTGATAACCGGCAGGTAACCGGCGCCAAGCAAGGTATTTAACAACGCCGGCGAACCCGGCTGCGCCTTGCCGACATGGCCGAGTTTCTCATCAAGCGTTGTAACATCGACGCTATTGCCGTCGCCCAGGCATAACCCGACCGCCGGGATGGCATGTTTTTTTGACCAGGCCAGCAGGGTCTTATTGGCCGTGCCGGCCAGCGCGCCGGTGATGATATCAATCTGATCCGCCGGCGTAACCCGCAGGCCGTTGACCTTGGTCACCGGCAGCGCCAGTTTTTTCATCAGCTCGTCCACCAGGCAACCGCCGCCATGAACAATCAGCAACGGGCGTTGATGCTGCGCGCGATAGCTGTCCAGCGCCGAAAATAAACGCTCCAGCGCCTCTTCGCTATCGAGTAACACGCCACCCAGTTTTATAATTAACGGATTCATTATTTTTATTACCTCGTCGCCAGCCGTTACAGCAGCGCCTGCGTTTGTGCAAAACCAAAGCGGATATTAGCGCATTGTACTGCCTGCGCGGCCGCTCCTTTTAATAAATTATCTTCGGTGGCCACCACGATTAAATGCTCGCCCTGCACCGCGAAGCCAATATCGCAAAACGGCAGTCCCACTACCGCCTTCAGCGCCGGCACGCCTTTCTCATACAACCGTACCAGGGGTTTATCGTGATAGGCGTTATGATAGGATTCGGCCACATCGCCCGCCGTCACGCCCGCGTTTAAGCGGCAGGTGATGGTGGCCAGGATACCGCGGGCAAAATTGCCTAAATGGGGGGTAAATATCACCGGGATGCCAAGATGGGCGGCGATTTCCGGCTGGTGGCGATGGGTAAATATGCCGTAGGGTTGCAGACTGACCTCGCAGACGCTGGCGGCAAGCGACGCTTTCCGGCCAGCGCCGCTGACGCCGCTGACGGCGTTGATCACCGGCCACTGGGCGCCGTTAAGCAGACCGCCGTCGACCAGCGGCTTGAGCGCCAGCTGGGACGCGGTGGGATAGCAGCCCGGCACGGCAATCAGCTGGGCCTGCTGCAACGCCTCGCCCTGCCATTCCGCCAGGCCGTAGACCGCCTTCGCCAGCCAGTCGGCATGCTGGTGTTCAAAACCATAATACTGGCTGTAGAACGATGCCTGATTGACGCGGAACGCGCCGGAGAGGTCGAACACCACGCAGCCGGCGGCCAGGAATACCGGCGCTAGATCGTGGCTGACCTCATGGGCGGTGGCGAGAAACACCACATCCACCGTTTTCGCCAGTTCAGCGGCGTCGGTCAGGGGCAGCAGTGGTAAATCGACCACTCCCTTAAGCTGGGGATGCAGTTCGGACAGTAATTTCCCGGCATCCGCACTTTGCGCTGAAACCGCCAAAGCGGTTATGTTCATATGCGGGTGACGGTTGAGATAGGCCGCAAGCTCAGCTCCGGCGTATCCGCTGGCACCAACAATCAGCGTATTCAGCATGACTTTTGTTCACCTTCTTGATTTGCTATCACGACGAGAAGGGATCTCCAGCAACTCTTTGTCGCCTAAGTCGTCGCTTAAGCAACTATTCGCTGTTCACCCGCGAGGTCAAGCGTAGTAGTCTGGTAAGTATCCGTTTACTTTACGCTCAACGTTAGTGTATTTTTATTCACTATTATTGCATGAATATTGATACTATCCAAACTAAAGGCTGTCAACAGTGAAGACAAAATTACCCCCGTTTATGGAGTTGTACCGCGCCCTGATCGCCACGCCGTCCATCAGTGCCACCGACAGCGCCCTGGATCAAAGTAATCAGACCTTAATCAATTTGCTGGCGGGGTGGTTCACGACGCTGGGTTTCCAGGTCGAAATCCAGCCGGTGCCGGGCACGCGCAACAAATATAATATGCTGGCCCGTATCGGCAGCGGCGCCGGCGGCCTGCTGCTGACGGGGCACACCGATACCGTCCCGTTTGACGACGGACGCTGGACACGCGATCCCTTTACCCTGACCGAAGACAATAATAAGCTGTATGGCCTGGGCACCGCCGATATGAAAGGCTTTTTTGCCTTTATCCTCGACACGCTGCGCGATATCGATACCAGCAAGCTGCAAAAGCCATTATATATCCTCGCCACCGCCGATGAGGAAACCAGTATGGCGGGAGCCAGCTATTTCGCCCAGTCCAGCGAGCTGCGCCCGGATTGCGCCATTATCGGCGAACCGACCTCGCTGCAGCCGGTGCGCGCCCATAAAGGCCATATTTCCAATGCGGTGCGTATCCAGGGCCAATCAGGCCACTCCAGCGACCCGAGCCTGGGCGTTAACGCTATCGAACTGATGCACGAGGCCATTTCCCACCTGATGATACTACGCAATACGTTGCAGGAACGTTACCATCACCCGGCCTTCGACATCCCCTACCCCACCATGAATTTCGGCCACATCCACGGCGGTGATTCCGCCAATCGCATTTGCGGCTGCTGCGAGCTGCATATGGATATCCGCCCGTTGCCCGGCCTGACGCTCGGCGACCTGGACGGGTTATTGACCGAGGCCCTGGCGCCGGTAAGCGCGCGCTGGCCGGGACGGTTAACCATTACCGCCCTGCATCCGCCCATCCCCGGTTATGAATGCCCGGCGGACCATCGTCTGGTGGCAGTGGTGGAGACGTTGCTGGGCGTCAAAACCGATGTGGTCAATTATTGTACCGAAGCGCCGTTTATCCAGCAGCTGTGCCCCACTCTCGTCTTGGGCCCGGGATCGATAAAACAGGCGCATCAGCCCGACGAATATATTGATACCGCCTTTATTAAACCGACGCGGGAATTAATTTCCCAAGTGATACGACATTTCTGCCTGCAATGATCATCGCTGACTTTTTGTCCTTTGCCCCAGACTTCGCGCGCCTGGCCCCGTATGAAAGGCGCGGCCAGGTTTATGGCGATAAGTATTTCTTATAATCATTACATGTTGTTAACTTTCAAGAATTGACGCGATTTTAATGTTATATGGCGTGAATTGATGTCATTTGACGAATGAATGGATACATGGCTAGATAACGGTGGGTGATTTACGTCATTCGGGTGAAATAAATTTTCAGGTGAGTTGGATCAGGGTCCTTATGAACGAACAATATTCGGCAATGCGAAGCAACGTTAGTATGCTCGGGAAACTTCTGGGCGACACCATAAAAGATGCGATGGGCGAGAATATCCTGGATAAGGTAGAGACCATCCGCAAGCTGTCAAAGTCCTCCCGTGCGGGTAGCGAAACCCATCGCCAGGAACTGCTTTCCACTTTACAGAACTTATCCAATGACGAGTTGCTGCCCGTGGCACGCGCCTTCAGTCAGTTTTTGAACCTGACCAATACCGCGGAACAGTTCCACGTCATTTCCCCCCACGGCGAGGCGGCGAATAACCCGGAAGGCCTGGGTAAGGTCTTTGCCCGTCTGAAAGAGAATAACGCGCTGGATGATAAAGATATTCGCGCCGCGGTGGAGTCACTGTCAATCGAACTGGTATTAACCGCCCATCCCACCGAAATTGCCCGCCGCACCCTGATCCATATGATGGTTGAAGTCAACAGCTGCCTGAAACAGCTGGATCACAGCGATCTGGCGGACTATGAGCGTAAACAGATTATGCGGCGTCTGCGCCAGCTGGTGTCGCAATACTGGCATACGGACGAGATACGCAAAAACCGTCCATCGCCGGTGGACGAGGCAAAATGGGGTTTCGCCAATGTGGAAAACAGCCTGTGGGAAGGCGTGCCGCAGTATTTGCGCGAACTGAACGAACAGCTGGAAACGGTGTTCGGTTATAAACTGCCGGTGGAGAACGTGCCGGTGCGATTTACCTCCTGGATGGGCGGCGATCGGGACGGCAACCCCAACGTCACCGCCGATATCACCCGGCGCGTGTTGTTGTTAAGCCGCTGGAAAGCCGCCGATCTGTTTATCCGCGACATCCAGGTACTGGTATCCGAGCTGTCGATGACGGAATGCACGCCGGAGCTACGGGCATTGGCCGGCGGCGACGAAATCCAGGAACCTTATCGGGTCATCATGAAGCGGTTGCGCGCCCAATTGATCGGCACCCAGAACTGGCTGTCGGCGAAACTCAGGGGCGAGCTGGTGCTGCCGCCGGAAGATCTGCTGGAGCACAACGATCAGCTTTGGGCGCCCTTGTTTGCCTGTTACGAATCGCTGAAAGCCTGCGGCATGGGCATTATTGCCAGCGGCCAGTTGCTGGATACCCTACGGCGTATCAAGTGCTTCGGCATCCAGCTGGTGCGTATCGACGTGCGCCAGGAAAGCACGCGTCACACGGAAGCGTTAAGCGAAGTCACCCGCTACCTGGGGCTGGGGGATTACGAAAGCTGGTCTGAAAGCGATAAACAGGCGTTTCTGATCCGCGAATTGAACTCCAAACGCCCGCTGTTGCCCCGTCATTACCAGCTCAGCGACGAAACCCGCGAGGTGCTCGATACCTGCCGGGTGATCGCCGACGCGCCGGAAGGCTCCATTGCCGCCTATGTCATCTCCATGGCCAAGACGCCCTCCGATGTGCTGGCGGTACATTTGCTGCTAAAGGAAGCCGGCTGCCAGTTTATCCTGCCGGTGGCGCCGCTGTTTGAAACCCTGGACGATTTGAATAATGCCGATGAGGTGATGAGCCAGCTGCTCAGCATTGACTGGTACCGCGGCATTATCCAGGGCAAACAGATGGTCATGATTGGCTATTCGGATTCGGCCAAGGATGCGGGGGTCATGGCGGCCTCATGGGCGCAATACCGCGCGCAGGACGCGTTAATCAAAACCTGCGAAAAAGTGGGCATCGCCCTGACGCTGTTCCACGGCCGCGGCGGCTCTATCGGCCGTGGCGGCGCGCCGGCCCACGCGGCCCTGCTGTCGCAACCCCCGGGCAGCCTGAAGGGCGGCCTGCGGGTGACCGAACAAGGCGAAATGATCCGCTTTAAATTCGGCCTGCCGGAAGTGGCCATCAGCAGCCTGGCGCTGTACACCGGTGCGATCCTCGAAGCCAACCTGCTGCCGCCGCCGGAACCGAAGCAGGAATGGCGCGCCCTGATGGACGACCTTTCAACCACCTCATGCAATATGTATCGCGGCTACGTGCGTGAAAACCCCGATTTTGTACCTTACTTCCGTTCGGCTACGCCGGAGCAGGAACTGGGTAAACTGCCCCTGGGCTCGCGCCCGGCCAAACGGCGTCCCTCCGGCGGCGTTGAGAGCCTGCGCGCCATTCCGTGGATTTTTGCCTGGACGCAAAATCGCCTGATGCTGCCCGCGTGGCTGGGCGCCGGCGCGGCGCTGCAAAAAGCGGTGGAAGAAGGCAAACAAGATCAGCTGGAAGCCATGTGCAGCGATTGGCCGTTTTTCTCCACCCGCATCGGCATGCTGGAAATGGTGTTCGCCAAGGCCGACCTGTGGCTGGCGGAATATTACGATCAGCGCCTGGTGGAAGAAAAGCTCTGGCCGCTGGGTAAACAGCTGCGCAAGCAATTGGCGGACGACATTAACGTGGTGCTGACCATTGCCAACGACGATCATTTAATGGCCGATCTGCCGTGGATTGCGGAGTCCATCGCGCTGCGCAATGTTTATACCGACCCGCTGAATGTACTGCAGGCTGAATTGTTGCATCGCTCGCGCCAGCAGGAACACCCCGACCCACGGGTCGAGCAGGCGCTGATGGTGACCATTGCCGGCGTGGCGGCGGGAATGCGTAATACCGGTTAATGTGAAACCCTGATCTCAATACCCTGAAGCCGGACCTGTTATGGTCCGGTTTTTTTATGATTGCCGGGTGAAGATGCTTTTTAACGCGCGGACGGGGCGGTGGCTATCTGCGGCCGCACACCCAGGGTATGGCAGATGGCATAGGTTAAATCGGCGCGATTGAGGGTATAAAAGTGAAAATCCTTCACCCCTTCCCGGCTGAGGATTTTCACCATGTCCATGGCAATGGACGCGCCGACCATTTTGCGCGTCTCGGCATCGTCGTCCAGTCCTTCGAACATACTGGTCATCCAGTTAGGGACCTTGACATTGGTCATGGCGGCAAAACGCTGCAACTGTTTAAAATTGGAGACCGGCAGGATACCGGGCACAATTTCGGTGTCAATCCCGGTCGCCACGCAGCGATCGCGAAAGCGCAGGTAACTTTCCACATCAAAAAAGAATTGGGTAATCGCCCGGTTAGCGCCCGCGTCCACTTTCTTTTTCAGGTTAATCAAATCCGATTGCGCGCTTTTCGCTTCCGGGTGTACTTCTGGATACGCGGCCACGGAGATATCAAAATCGCCGACTTTTTTCAGCAATGTCACCAGATCGGCGGCATACATGGCTGGCGCCCCGCTGCCGGGGGGTAAATCCCCGCGCAGCGCCACGATATGACGGATACCGCTATGCCAGTAATCCTCGGCGATTTTTTTCAGCTCGTCCGGGGTGGCGTCGATACAGGTCAGGTGGGGCGCGGCCTCCAGGCCGGTGCGCTCCTTGATATCTTTGATAATGCTATGGGTGCGGTCGCGCTCGCCGGAATTGGCGCCGTAGGTCACCGAGACAAAGGTGGGCTTGAGGGCGCTTAGCCGGTCGATGGAATGCCACAGGGTTTGCTCCATATCACTGGTGCGCGGAGGGAAAAACTCAAACGAGACATTAATGCTGCCCTGTAATTCAGCCAGGTTTTGGTTCAGGGCTTCCCGCTGATTGGCGTGAAAAAAACTCATACCTTTTCCTCTTAACGCGTGTGATGGTTCACTAACACTCTACGCCGGTGGTGGTCCGTTGCGATCGGTTGTTTTATGCGTCTATACGTTTAGACGGCTAAATAGAATTTGACTGAAATCGTTAGTGGAGTCAACAAAATCATTTGGCAGGATGGGGAGTAATCTTCACGCATTATGAAAAAAATTCACTTTATCCGCCGCTGTGATGTTCAACCGATTCTGATGTCCGAGGCCGCCGGTCGCGCAGTCGTCTTTGTTCTAATAAACGTACAATATCGGCAAATCCTCCGGAATGCGCTATTTGTTGCGGTGTCCACAGTCCGCGGTTGCGGGCATCAATATTTATCTTTGACGCAGTAAGTAATCTGTCGACTGTTTCTTTGGCGCCTTTTATCACCGCAATATGCAAAGCGGTGTCGCCCCGACGGTCCTCAATATTTACATCGGCCAGGGTTTCCAGCAGATCCGGCAAGATATCATCATTGCCGCCCAGCACGGCGGTATGCAGCAATTCGCGACACCGTTGGTCTTGCTGGCACAGAATAATATCATTTCTTTTTAACAACCGGCGAACCATTTCATTTTGTTTCTTGAAAATTGCTTTCATTAAAGCAGTGTTACCGTTCTGGTCAACAATATTGACATCCGTGTTTTCATTTTTACATATAGCGTCGAACACCTCAACATTACCGGCATCGACGGCAAAATGGAGAGCGGTGGCGCCTGAATTATATTTATGCGAGAGGGCGAATACAAAATCATATTCTCCAAAACCATAAATACCTCTATCACTGATATCATAACTAATATTCATGTTAATGCCAGGCGCATTGATCAGCTTATTAACCGCAACAATATCTTCCTTTTTTACCGCCATCAGCAATGGCGTGAATCCTGTAAGATTTTTGGTATTAACATCTATCGTTCCTGGCTCTAAAAGGGCTTCCATTACTGTAGGTTGATTAGCATTCACCGCTTCATGCAATAGCGTATTACCCGTTTCATGATCAATGCTATGGTCGAGGTTCTGGCCCAGCTTGATAAGAGTACGCAAGGCACTATCATCGCCACTGGCGACCAATTGAAAATAAATTTCCGATTTAGACTTTTCCTGTAATAAATTCAGAATACGTTGAGATTCCGCCTCGAAATCTGGCGTCGTCTGTGACAATCGGATCAAGTCCGGCACCGGCAGCCTACCCAAAATATCGCCGATAATCTCCTTGGGCAATCTATCAAAATAGAGCGCGATGCAGTTATTTTTTATGCTAACACATGATTTCAGCCCCGGGATACAGTCGTTCTGTTGCTGTAGAGGTTTGAGATTAGTCTTGATGATACTAAGGGATTCGGCCTGCAATTGATGGCATCCATTCATCCTTTGACAACTCCTTTTATTATCTACTGACGATGGGTATTACCCGCTATATTTACGGCAATAAGTAAAATACACAATATGATAAATTTCAGAAGCAGACAAAAAATTAATGAATTTTCAAAGCTAAGGTTATACTTCGTTTAATTAAGCAGATACCGAATTCTGCTCAATAGAGGGGGAGATAAACACAGGTAGCAGCGGGCGGATTTCTCCGCCCGTGAATGGCATTATAATAATTGCGCCAGCCGGTTCAAATCCGACTGGATGGCGCCGGCGGTAACATCCCGGCCCGCGCCCGGCCCACGGATGACCAACGGGTTATCGCGGTACCAGCGGCTTTCGATGGCGAACACGTTATCGCAAGGCAGCAACGACGCCAGCGGGTGCTCGGGACGTACCGCCTCCACCCCGACCCGCGCCTTGCCGTTGGCGTCAAAACGCGCCACATAGCGCAGCACCAGGCCCATCTCATTCGCCGCCTCCAGACGTTGGACCATTTGTTCATTAAGGGCATGGCCGTCCTCAAAAAACTGATCCACCGACCCGAGCACGCTGTCGGGCGATACCAGCGATTCCACCCGCACGTGGTTCGGCTCGATTTCATAACCCGCTTCGCGCGCCAGGATCACCAGCTTGCGCATCACGTCCTGGCCGGATAAATCCACCCGCGGATCGGGTTCGGTCAGCCCCTGCTGCCAGGCCTGTTCCACCAAATCGGTAAAAGGCACCGTGCCGTCGAATTGCAGAAAAAGCCAGGAAAGGGTACCGGAAAAAATGCCGCTTATGGACAAGATGCTGTCGCCGCTGTCGCGCAGATCGCGCACCGTATGGTTAACCGGCAGGCCGGCGCCCACGGTGGCGTTGTATAACCAATGACGACCGGTTTTGGCAAAGGCGTCGCGGATCTGGCGGTAGTTGTCACCGCTGGAGGCGCCCGCCAGCTTATTGGCGCTGATAACGTGAAAACCATAGCTGGCGAAATCCAGATATTGTCCGGCCAGCGCTTCGCTGGCGGTGACATCGAGCACCACCAAATCATCATAGGGATGGGCGCGCATCCATAAAAACAGGTCTTCCGGCTCCTGCTCGACGGCCTCATCATGAAAGAAAGCCAGCGCCCGGCTGGCGTTCAGCCCGTCATAGCTGAGCAGGCTGCGCCGGCTGTCCACCACGCCGCTGAGGATAAACTCAAAACCAGTGCGCGCCGACAGGCTTTCCTGCTCGCGGGCGAACAACTCCAGCCAGCGCGAGCCGATATTGCCTTTGCCGAACAGGATCAGGCCGATGCGCTTTTCGGCGCGGAACAACGAGGTGTGCAATCCCTGCACCACATGTTCGGTGGGACCGACGCGCAATACCGCCACCAGGCTGATGCCGTCCTCCGCCTGCCAGAAAAATTCCACCGGCTGATATTTTAACTGTTGGTAAAAACGATGGCAGTGCAGCGGGTTTTTAGTAACCCCCGCGCCGACCATCGCCACCAGCGCCAGTCCTGCGCGCAGCTTAAGCTCTCCCGGCAGCTCAGCCTGCTGCAGGGTCTGGAACACGCTATGGACCAGTTCGGAGGTATAGCACAGCTGCAACAGCCGCCGATCGCGATGAACGCCTACCGCCAGCGGCTTGATTTGCGCGCGCTTTAACGCCTGGTCGAGTTCTTTCTGCGCCAGGGAAAAGTCGTGCTGCGGCGCAATGGTCAGCTCGATCAGGCAGACATCGTCGTGGCTGGTGACGATTTTCGCCCCGGTGCCGGAAGCCAGTACCCGCTCGATACGTGTAGACCCCTGTTCCGGCTGATAGCTGCAGCGCAATAACAGATCGATATCGCTGCCGGATACCGGCTGCAGGGTGCGGGTATGCAATACCGGCGCCGCCAGGCGCGCCAGCTCGCTGGCTTCGTCCAATCGCAGCAGGGGCAGCAGGCAGGCGTCTTTCACCTTGCGCGGATCGGCGCTATAGACCCCGGCCACGTCGCTCCAGATGGTCACCCTGGCCACACCGGCCAGCGCGCCGATTTGGGTGGCGGAATAGTCGCTGCCGTTACGCCCAAGCAATACTGTTTCCCCGGCCTGATTGCGGCAGATAAAGCCGGTGACCACCAGACGTTTGCTGGGGTATTGGGTCAATAGCTGCTGTAATAAGGGCCATGAACGCCCTTCGTCTACCTGCGGCTGGGCGGCATATTCAGCGCGCAGGAAATCCCGCGCGTCCAGCCAGACCGCCTCGATATCCTGGCAGTTGAGTACCGCCGCCATAAGACGCGCCGACCAGATTTCACCGTGGCCGACCACTTCCGCATACACGCTATCGGTCACCGCGCCGTCCAGCAATACCGCCAAACGCTCCAGATCACGGATAAATTCCGTCATCATCGCATCCGCCAGGTCGGGCGGCAGCAGGCCGGCGAACAGTTGCTGCTGGTAGCGGCGCAGGGTCTGCTGGACCTGATGCGCGGAAAGGCGATCGGTTTGGCTCAGCTTAAGCCAGCTGATCAGCTGGTTGGTGGTGGAGCCCGCCGCGGAGACCACCATTAAATCACCGGGTTGGCTGTAATCGGCCATAATGCCCGCGACCCGTTGGTAACACTTCACATCGGCCAGACTACTGCCGCCAAACTTGTGCAGTTGCCTGCCGGCCAAGCGTACCGTCGTTCCCAGAGCACTCATAACTACCTCTTCGCCGCCGCCTGGAAAGCCTGTTCCAGATCGGCAATTAAATCTTCGCTGTCTTCGATGCCGACGGACACCCGCAATAATGTTTCCGATATACCGGCCGCAGCGCGTGCCGCAGGCGCCATACCCGCGTGGGTCATGGTGGCGGCATGGGAAATCAGGCTCTCTACGCCGCCAAGGGATTCCGCCAGGGTAAATAATTCCAGGCTGGCTAAAAAGCGGCGCAGCACGGATTCATCGCCGTTCACTTCAAAGCTGAGCATGGCGCCGAACCCTTTTTGCTGGCGACAGGCGATTTCATGACCGGCATTGTCCGGCAGGCCGGGGTAATATAATTTTTTCACCAGCGGCTGCTGTTGCAAATAGGCCACGATATCCAGGGCATTGCTTTGCTGCTGGCGTATGCGCGGCGCCAGGGTGCGGATGCCGCGCAACAAAAGATAGCTATCGAAGGCGGCGCCGGTCACGCCGATGTTATTGGCCCACCAGGCAAGCTCGGTGGCGAGCGCGTCGTCCTTGGCTATCACCGTGCCGGCCACCACGTCGGAGTGCCCGTTAAGGTATTTGGTACAGGAGTGCACCACCAGATCGGCCCCCAGGGCCAGCGGCTGCTGCAGGGCCGGGCTCATAAAGGTATTATCCACCACGCACAGGGCGCCCGCCCGATGGGCGGCCTGGCATATAGCGGTGATGTCCACCACCCGCAGCAGCGGGTTGCTGGGCGTTTCGATCAGTACCAGCTTGGGTTTTTCGTCAAGCGCCGCCTGCAACGCCCCCGCATCCCCCTGATCGACAAATTTGACCCGGTACGCGCCGCGTTTGCTCAGACTGTCGAACAGGCGATAGCTGCCGCCGTAGCAATCATGCGGCGCCACCAGCAGATCGCCGGGTTGCAGGAATACGGTACAGACAAGATGTATCGCCGACATGCCGCTGCTGGTCATCACCGCGCCCGCGCCGCCCTCCAGTTCCGCCAACGCGCGCTGCACCACATCCCGGGTCGGGTTACCGCGCCTCGAGTAATCATGCACGCGCGGTTGATTGAAGTCGGTAAAGTTATAGGTGCTGGAAAGGGTGATGGGGGGAACGACGCAGCCGAACTGTTCATCATTATTTAACCCGCTGCGAACTGCGATGGTGGCCTGCTTACGCGTCATGTACTCGCATCCTGACTGTGTGCGTGAGAGTGAAGGTCAAAGAGTAAACCGCCCGGCGATAGACGTCAATACATCTGGACATCTAAACTTCTTTGCGTATAGATTGAGCAATGCATTAATAACAGCTAAAATTATGCGGGTTTTAAGTGTTAAAATCTAACTGACTTTTTACCGCAGCCGCCAGGCCAGGTCGAGGGCGGGGTGATAGGAAAAGTTGATAAATCGCAAAATAAGCGGGCATACGGTAGTGAGAGACAGACAGTTACGGCATAATCTGCCCGTTTTTAGCATATTATATTCATTTGATGAGAGTTAAGGTATCCCATGGCGGAATGGAAAGGTGAGTATGTCAGCCCTTATGCTGAACATGGTAAAAAAAGCGAGCAGGTAAAAAAAATTACGGTATCCATTCCGCTGAAGGTTCTCAAAATCCTGACCGACGAAAGAACCCGGCGCCAGGTCAACAACCTGCGGCATGCCACCAATAGCGAACTGCTTTGCGAGGCGTTCCTGCATGCGTTTACCGGCCAGCCGCTGCCAGACGATAACGACCTGCGTAAAGAACGTAGCGACGAAATTCCCGAAGCCGCCAAGGAGCTGATGCGCGAAATGGGCATCAATCCCGACACGTGGGAATACTAACCCCGGCCAGGTAAAGACAGCGCGTGGCGAAGGCTTCGCGCTAGCGCCATCCGCGCGCGGGCAATCGTTGCCTGCGTCCCCCGTTGCCTGGCATAAATGCCTGTGCCGTTGCACGCTGCTGGTCGTTAACTGACGGGCATTAACATTATAAGCGGCTCCCTTTACCCTCCGCCCAACTCTAGCCGGCCGCAATAATGAAAAAAAGCCCTTCAAAATCAGAAAAATAAATTCACCCCATTCCTGCGTGCCTGTCGGGGGACGCCGCCATCGTCGCATAGCCGCGATAAAATAAGCTGATTTCCCTGTTGTAACCATTATCATAAAAATCCTTGTATCCTATAGGCTTAACATTATGCATCCTTTTTGTTTACCTATTTCCGGGGCCCCTGCGCCAATCTGCTTATTTTCGACGCAACGCCGTTTGCCATATTCTCAGGAGATATCGTTGCCTCAACACTTCCTCAAAAAAATACAATCGGTAACGTCATGGCCGGAAACACTGTCTCGCCCCGGCGGCCGGGTGAAGAAAAAGGCGCAAGCCCTCGCCG
The DNA here is from genome assembly GCF_047324285.1 of Sodalis sp. RH14. Lineage (NCBI taxonomy): Bacteria > Pseudomonadati > Pseudomonadota > Gammaproteobacteria > Enterobacterales > Bruguierivoracaceae > Sodalis > Sodalis sp. RH14. The sequence goes on along the minus strand of NZ_CP178739.1, from coordinate 5,954,300 downwards.
GGCGCGCGATCGTGCATAGCCAAGGCGTGGACATGGCCCGGGCATTTGCTGCGCGCCCTATCCTCCAGATAAAAAATGTCGTTCCGCCTTCCGGGCCGGATTTCGCCGCCATGCCATCCGAAATAAAGGCCGCTATTTTCCGCAACCTGGACTTGGGTGATTTGCTTAATGTGATGAGATTGGGCGGTATCGACCGGGACGAGGCGCTTTTTGCGTTTCGGCGCATTGAAAAAACTGCGCTGGCGCAGCAAATATTTGCCCAAGTTTGCCAGGGAAATACGCGAATAGTGCCGTTTTGCCAAGCCATGGCCTTGGATATCGCCACGCTCACTAAAGCAGAAAATGACAGGACGCTGTTAATGGAGGCGATCCGGCATCATCATCCCGTTATCGTCAGACAACTGCTTGCGCTGCCGAAAATAGACGTCAATGCCGCCGATCGGAATAGACTCAGCGCCCTGCATTTTGTCGCCCTGAACAATGATGACGCTATCAGCGCGCAACTGCTGGCCCAGCCCGACGTTAATATCCACGCCGTTAACCATCTCGGTTCAACGGCGCTGCATTGCGCCGCCGCGTTCGGTCATGTCGCCGTGCTGGAGTTACTGCTGGCAAGGCGGGAGATTAACGTTAACGCCGGCGATCATATCGGTGCCACCCCTCTGCACTATGCCGCCATGACTCTCGGTCCGGCGGATGTTGCAAAGGACATGCTTGCCGGGAAAATAACGGCGATACAACAATTGCTGGCCACCCCTGGCATTGATGTGAACCGTTGTGATAACGACGGCTGTACCCCCTTGCAACTCGCGGCCAAGGACGGTCTTGATCCCATCGTTCACCGGCTGCTGTCCGCGCCCGGGATTAATGCTGATTGCGCCGACAGCCTCGGCTACACGGCGTTGCTAAGCGCGCTGGCCCTGTTGCGCACCGATATCGCTATCCGCTTGATTGCATTGCAGGACATCGATATCAATTCCGCCCAGGCTGAAGGTTGGACAGCGCTGCATTATGCCGCGGCCCAAGGCAATACCGTTTTGGTGGACCTTCTGTTGCGCAAACCCAATATCCAGATCAACAGGCGCCAGAATGACGGATGGACCCCGTTGCATTGCGCCGTCCTCAATGGTCATACCCAGGCGATAAGACGTTTGCTTGACGAGCCGGATATCGATATTAAAGCCACGGATAATTATGGCTGCAACGCATTATTCTATGCGTTAATCCGGCGCGAAGGCGGCATTACCAGGCTGCTGAAAGAAAGGTAACGACCAGCGCGGCACTTTTCTGCGGGGGGCTTGAACATCAAGGGCGATCAACACAGCGGGGCGGGCGCGTTCTTTTCCTGCCGTTAAAAAACGAAGCCCCAGCCTTGCGGCCGGGGCTTCGTTAAACAGCAAAAGTCACACTGGGTGATTTTTGTGCTGTCGGTCAGGCAATTATTTTTTACTGACCGGAACGCTGAAACGTTTGTTAAAGCGATCAACACGTCCGCCGGTATCAACAACACGTTGTTTACCGGTGTAGAACGGATGGCAGGCGCCGCAAACGTCCAGGGTCAAATCGTGGCCCAGGGTGGAGTGGGTCTTGATAACGTTACCGCAAGAACAGGTTGCAGTAATTTCTACGTATTTCGGATGGATATCTTTTTTCATGGAAAACCTCGTCGTAAGGCCGCGTCGCTATCCAGTCTTCTTCCGCCGGACACCACGCGAAGGGAGTTGAGTTTCTCTAATGCCGGATGGCACCAAAGGCGGCGAATCATACAGAATGCCGCCGGGCTTTGCAAACACATCCGTGCATTGAAGGCGACACAGTGTACACTATCAGCGCAATTTTTCCACCCTGGATGAGTCGATGCCTGTTGTTCACGTTGCGCTACCGGTGCCATTGGCACGCACGTTCGATTATCTTTTGCCCGGCCATCTGCGCCCCGCGGTGGGTGGGCGCGTCCGCGTTCCCTTTGGACAACGCCACGCCATCGGCATCGTCACCGGCATCAGCGAAGAAAGCGAACTGCCGCTGGATAAACTCAAAAGCATCACCGACGTGCTTGATGAATATTCCCTATTCCCGCAAAGTCTGTGGCGGATTCTGAACTGGGCCATCGGTTATTATCATTACCCGGTCGGGGAAGTGCTGTTCCACGCGTTGCCGGTATTGATTCGCCAGGGCAAAGCGGCGGAAACGGCGCCGTTATGGCAATGGTTCGCCACCGAGCAGGGACGCGCGACGGCGCTTGACACCCTGAAACGGGCGCCGAAACAGCAGCAGGCGCTGGCCGCCCTGTTGCAAGGCCCTGTCTACCGGCATCAGGTTGGGGAACTCATGCTGGCCGACAGCGCGCTGCAGGCCCTGCGCGCCAAGGGGTTGAGTGATTTACGTTCCAGCCCCGCCGCCGTCGGCGACTGGCGCGAGAGTTATCGGGTCGAGGGGGAACGACTGCGGCTTAATACCGAGCAGGCCACCGCCGTCGGCGCCATCCGCAGTGAAGACGATCGGTTCGCCGCCTGGCTGCTGGCCGGGGTTACCGGCTCGGGCAAGACAGAAGTCTATTTGACGGTGCTGGAAAATATCCTGGCCAAAGGCAAGCAGGCACTGATCCTGGTGCCGGAAATAGGCCTGACCCCGCAGACGATTGCCCGCTTTCGTGAACGCTTTCACGCGCCGGTGGAGGTGCTGCATTCCGGTTTAAACGACAGTGAACGCATGGCGGTCTGGCTGAACGCGCGCAGCGGCGAAACGGCGATTGTCATCGGCACCCGATCGGCGCTGTTTACGCCCTTTGCCCGCCTGGGCATTATCGTTATCGACGAAGAGCATGACAGCTCTTATAAACAACACGAGGGCTGGCGTTATCATGCCCGCGACCTGGCGGTATTCCGCGCGCGCGAAGAAAACATTCCCATTGTGCTGGGGTCGGCGACGCCCGCGCTGGAAACGCTGTATAACGTCCAACTGAAAAAATACCGCAGCCTGACGCTTGGCAAACGCGCAGGAAACGCCAGGCCCGCCACGCAGCAGTTGCAGGATCTGAAGGGACTGGCGCTGACCAACGGCATGTCGCAGCCGCTGTTGAAAAAAATGCGTACCCATCTTGATGCCGGCAACCAGGTGATGCTGTTCCTAAACCGGCGCGGCTTCGCCCCGGCGCTGTTATGCCACGAATGCGGCTGGATCGCCGAATGCCAGCGCTGCGATCATTATTATACCCTTCACCAGCAGCAGCGCCTGATGCGTTGCCATCATTGCGACAGCCAGCGACCGATCCCCAATCAATGCCCGCAGTGCGGTTCAACCCAGTTGGTGCCGGTCGGCCTCGGTACCGAGCAGCTTGAAGAAACGCTGACGGCATTATTCCCCACCACCCCCATTACCCGTGTCGATCGCGACACCACGTCGCGCAAAGGCGCGTTGGAACACCATTTGGCCGAAGTGCATAAAGGCGGCGCCCGTATTTTAATCGGCACCCAGATGCTGGCGAAAGGGCACCATTTCCCGGACGTCACGCTGGTGTCGCTGCTGGATGTGGACGGCGCGCTGTTTTCGGCCGATTTCCGCTCGGCGGAGCGGTTCGCGCAGCTCTATACCCAGGTTTCGGGACGCGCGGGGCGCGCCGGTAAACCGGGCGAAGTGTTCTTGCAAACGCATCATCCCGATCATCCGTTATTGCAGGTATTACTGCATGAAGGGTATATGGCTTTTGCGCTACAGGCGCTGGCCGAACGCCAGACGGTGCTGTTGCCGCCCTTTACCAGCCATATTCTGTTTCGGGCGGAAGACCACGATAACCAACAGGCCAGGCAGTTCCTGGAGCGCCTGCGCCAGTTGCTGGATGCCAGCCCGTTACGCGATGAGTCCCTGTGGCTGATGGGACCTATCCCGGCGCTACAGCCCAAACGCGGCGGACGTTTTCGCTGGCAACTGCTGCTGCAGCACCCTTCGCGCGCGCAATTGCAACGACTGGTCGCCGCCAGCCTGCCGCTGGTGGGCACCATGACCCAGGCGCGCAAGGTAAAGTGGTCGCTGGATGTGGATCCGGTGGATATTTAATCCTGACGGGGTTATCAGTATTTTGCGCATCACATTCGGATAATATTCAAAGTTTGTACCGGAACGATCTTTTTAGTCACTCAAGTAACGCACTATCTGATAGAAAAGACGGGCCAGGGGACCCTGGGATCGTCCCGTGCCGCCACGCGCGGCCGGCATCTTTCCGGGCGCTGGTGTTGAGGGTCGCACCGGAACACCGTATGGAACATGCGCGATAAAACGTGCCTATTGCGCTGACATCAGGAGAAAGATGTGGAATCTAAAAAGTTTGCCGGCCTGGCGACCATGAAGGATGTGGCGGAAAAAGCCGGCGTGTCGACAGCCACGGTTTCCAGGGCGCTCATGAATCCGGAGAAAGTCTCCGTCACCACGCGTAGAAAAGTCCAGCTCGCCGTAAGCGATGTCGGCTATTCCCCGCAGCCTCTCGGCCGCCAGGTAAAACGAAATGAAACCTGCAACCTGCTGGCCCTGGTGCCGGATATCTGCGATCCCTTTTTCTCTGAAATCCTGCGCGGCATTGAGGAAACCGCCGATGAAAACGGCTATCTGGTCCTGATTGCCGACTACGCCCACCAGCGCCCACATAAAAAAAGCTTCAGTGATTTGATCATTGCCAGGCAGATAGATGGTATGTTGCTGCTCGGGTCCGAGCCGCCATTTGCCATTGATATCGCAGAGCAGCAAAACCTGCCGCCGATGGTGATGGTCAATGAGTTTGTTCCGGAGCTTGCATTGCCCACGGTGCATATCGATAATCTTACCGCGGCCTATGAGGCGGTGGATTATCTGTTCAGCCTTGGCCACCAGCGTATCGCCTGCATTAGCGGCCCGGAGCATCTGACGCTTTGTCATTATCGGGTACAGGGGTATATTCAGGCGCTGCGACGTCATGGCATCCCGCCCGAAGATCATATTGTCATCCAGGGCGACGTGAGTTACGAGGCCGGCGCGGCGGGACTTAATGCATTAATTTCGCGAACGTATCCGCCTACTGCTATCTTTTGTCACAGTGATATCATAGCGTTTGGCGTTTTATCCCAGGCGAAGAAAATTGGGCTGGACGTGCCGGGGGATTTGTCCCTGGTCGGCTTCGACGATATAACGCTTGCGAAATTCTGCGACCCACCGTTGACTACCGTGGCCCAGCCGAGCTACCAGCTTGGCCGAGAGGCGTTATTGTTACTCTTGCAGCAGCTCAGGCAACAGGCGGTAGCGAATACCTCCCTGCTATTGGATAGCAAACTGATCGTCCGGGGCAGTACCGCCATGCCCCGCATAAAACGAAATGCGCTTTAGGACTACAGGCGCTGGTCAAATATTATTGCCTTCAGTAACATGACGGGCTGGTTACTTTCTCAAACTTAGCGAAACGACAGTGGCACAAAGAGACTATGTAGGCCGTGGAAGGACAAACACGCGGCGCAAAAAAACCAACAGTCGAAAAAAACGCACCTCTTCCGGCATCTCAAAGACCATGATCGCATTGGCCGTTGCCGTATTGATTACGTTTATTGGCGGTCTCTACTTTATTGCCCACAATAAGACGGAGGAGGCAGTCATTCTGCCGAGCCACGGCAACCATACCAGCAACGGCCTGCCGCCTAAACCGGAAGAGCGTTGGCGTTATATTAAAGAGCTGGAAAATCGCCAGATAGGGGTGCAAACTCCTACCGAGCCCACCGCGGGCGGCGAGGTGCAAACACCCGCCCAGTTGACCGACGAGCAGCGCCAGTTGCTTGAGCAGATGCAAGCGGACATGCGCCAGCAGCCGACCCACCTCAACGAAGTGCCTTATAACGACCAGGTGAAATCGTCGGCGGCAAATCACGCCCGTAACCAGCAGAACCAGCAGTCATTCCAGACGACGCCTGCGCCGCGTCCAACGCCTGCCGCCACGCCGGTACAACCGCGCCAGGTTTTCTCCGCGCCGGTTGAGCAACAGCCGCCGCGCCAGGCGCCGGCCGTACAGCAGGTGCAACAGCCGCCGCGCCAGGCGCCGGCCGCACAGCAGGTGCAACAGCCGCCGCGCCAGGCGCCGGCCGCACAGCAGGTGCAACAACCGCCGCGCCAGGCGCCGGCCGCACAGCAGGTGCAACAACCGCCGCGCCAGGCGCCGGCCGTACAGCAGGTGCAACAACCGCCGCGCCAGGCGCCGGCCGCACAGCAGGTGCAACAGCCTCATCAGGCGCCGGTGACCGCCATACAACCGGCGCCCCAGACGAAAACGGAAGCCCGCGCCGAACCCAAGGCCGAAGCGAAGGCGGAAAAAGAACCGGCGGAAAAAGCCCAACGCTGGCTGATCCAGTGTGGTTCGTTTAAAGCGATGGATCAGGCCGAGTCTATCCGCGCCCAGCTCGCCTTTGGCGGCATTGAAAGCCGGATCACCAGCAATGGCGGCTGGAACCGCGTCATGTTGGGCCCCTATTCCACCCGCGCCGGCGCCGATAAGTCGCTGCAAAATTTACGCGCGTCCGGGGTGTCAAATTGCATTCCCATTGCCAGTGGGGGTTGAAAACCCTTAATCCCACCCCATCTATACATTCAATATGTCTCATACTCATTATGAGACGCTTGAATCTATAGTTACCGGAGGGTTGCACGTGACAACAATCGTAAGCGTACGCCGCAATGGCCGTGTGGCCATCGGCGGCGACGGCCAGGCTACCCTGGGTAATACCGTGATGAAAGGGAATGTGCGCAAAGTCCGTACGCTTTACCATGATCAAGTGATAGCGGGTTTTGCCGGCGGCACCGCGGATGCCTTTACCTTATTCGAACTGTTCGAGCGTAAGCTGGAACTGCATCAAGGCCATCTGACCAAGGCGGCCGTGGAGTTGGCTAAGGACTGGCGTACGGATCGCATGTTACGCAAGCTGGAGGCCATACTGGCGGTGGCGGATGAACAGACGTCGCTTATCATTACCGGCAATGGCGATGTTATCCAGCCGGAAGACGATCTGATCGCCATTGGTTCCGGCGGGCCGTATGCCCAGGCCGCCGCGCGCGCCTTGCTTGATAACACCGAGCTTGGCGCGCGGGATATCGTGGAAAAAGCATTGACGATAGCGGGGGACATCTGCATTTACACCAATCAATTTCACACGATTAAAGAAATCACCTCCAAAGTGAAGGAGCCTGAAAATGTCTGAGATGACTCCACGCGAAATCGTCAGCGAACTCGACGACTATATTATCGGACAGCATAATGCAAAACGCGCGGTTGCCATCGCGCTGCGCAACCGCTGGCGCCGCATGCAGCTGGATGAAGCATTGCGTCATGAAGTGACGCCAAAAAATATCCTGATGATCGGCCCGACCGGCGTCGGTAAAACAGAAATCGCCCGCCGTCTGGCAAAACTGGCCAACGCGCCGTTTATCAAGGTGGAAGCCACTAAATTTACCGAAGTCGGTTACGTCGGCAAAGAAGTGGATTCAATCATCCGCGATCTCACCGACGCGGCGGTAAAAATGGTGCGCCTGCAATCCATGGATAAAAACCGCCAGCGCGCCGAAGAATTAGCGGAAGAACGCGTGCTGGATGTGCTGATCCCGCTGCCGAAAAATAATTGGGGCCAGCCGGAGGAGACCGCCGAACCGTCGGCGGCGCGTCAGAATTTCCGTAAAAAGCTGCGCGAAGGCCAGCTGGACGATAAAGAGATCGAGATAAACCTGGCCGCCGCGCCGATGGGCGTCGAGATTATGGCGCCGCCGGGAATGGAGGAGATGACCAATCAGTTGCAGTCGATGTTCAAAAACCTGGCCGGGCAAAAACAAAAACCACGCAAGATTAAAATCAAGGAAGCGCTGAAGCTGCTGGTCGAGGAAGAGGCGGCAAAGCTGGTCAATCCGGAAGAGCTGAAAGAGCTGGCTATCGAAGCCGTCGAACAGCACGGCATCGTATTTATCGATGAAATTGATAAAATTTGCAAACGCGGCGAAACGTCCGGCCCGGATGTCTCCCGCGAGGGCGTGCAACGGGATTTACTGCCGTTGGTGGAAGGCTGTACCGTCTCGACGAAACACGGCATGGTAAAAACCGACCATATCCTGTTTATCGCCTCCGGCGCGTTCCAGGTGTCCAGCCCGTCCGATTTGATTCCGGAGCTGCAAGGCCGGCTGCCGATCCGCGTCGCGCTTGAAGCCCTGACGACCAACGATTTCGAGCGTATCCTGACCGAACCCAGCGCTTCCCTGACGATTCAGTACAAAGCGCTGATGGCCACCGAAGGCGTCAGCATCGAATTCACCGCCGACGGCATCCGACGCATCGCCGAGGCCGCCTGGCAGGTCAACGAACGCACCGAGAATATCGGCGCCCGTCGCCTGCATACCGTGCTTGAGCGCCTGATGGAAGATATTTCCTATGACGCCAGCGAATGGGATGGTAAAACAATTTCAATTGATGCAGATTATGTTCGTAGCCATCTGGATGAGCTAATATCTGACGAAGATTTGAGCCGATTTATCCTGTAAGCGCCAAGGGGTAAACGACATCCGCAATGGGGGGCTCCGGCCTCCCGTTTTTTTTTGCCAAAACCGGGTATTACACATAAGATTCGTTAATTATGAGCGAAACCGTCACCATCAGCCCGACCAAAGCCTGGATGGTCAGCCTGCGCCTGCGCACGCTGCCGCTGGCGCTGGCCTCTATCGTCACCGGCTCGGCGATTGCCGGCTGGCAAGGCCATTTTAAACCCGGCGTCGCGCTGCTGGCGCTGCTTACCGCCGCGCTGCTGCAAATCCTGTCCAATCTGGCCAACGATTATGGCGATTCAGTGAAAGGCAGCGACGATCACGGCCGCATCGGGCCGCTGCGCGGTATGCAGATGGGCGTTATCTCCCGCGGGCAGATGAAACTGGCGTTGATTATCGCCATCGCCCTGTCGCTGATTTCCGGCGCAACGCTTATTGCCGTGGCCTGCGAAAAACCCGCCGATATCCTGGGTTTCCTGGCCCTCGGCGTACTGTCGATTATCGCCGCCATTACTTATACCATGGGTACGCGCCCCTACGGTTATATGGGCTTGGGCGATCTGTCGGTGCTGATTTTTTTCGGCTGGCTCAGCGTCGGCGGCAGCTATTATCTGCAAACCGGCGCCTTCCATACCATCGTGATGCTACCGGCTACCGCCTGTGGGCTATTGGCGGCCGCCGTGTTGAATATCAATAATCTGCGGGATATCGAAACCGATCGCCTGACCGGGAAGAACACGCTCGCGGTGCGTCTCGGGCCGCTGCGGGCGCGTTATTATCATGCGGGCCTGCTGGCGTGCGCGGTGTTGTGCCTGGCCGTTTTCACCCTGCTTGAGTTGCGCAACCTGGTAGGCTGGCTGTTCGCCCTGGCCGTGCCGGCGCTGTATATGCAGGCGCGTTATGTCCTGCACGAGCCAGACCCGTCAGGCATCCGTCCCATGCTGGAAAAAACCGTAAAATGCGCGCTGCTGATCAATATCCTGTTTGCCGTGGGGCTGCTGTTTAGCTAAACGTTTTCTGACGCGCATCAAGTTAACAATTGATGGTTTTGGCAACTGGCGCGAGAACGCGATATACTTTCCGCTCCAGCGGCAAACCGACGTAAATCCTATGAAATACGATACTTCAGAACTATGCGACATTTATCATGAAGACGTGAATGTTGTCGAACCTCTCTTCAGCAATTTCGGCGGGAGGACATCGTTTGGCGGGCAAATCGTTACCGTGAAATGTTTCGAGGATAATGGTTTGCTTTATGACGTGCTTGAAGAAAACGGCCTTGGCCGCGTGTTGGTCGTTGATGGCGGCGGGTCGGTCAGGCGCGCGCTGATTAATGCCGAGCTGGGCACGCTTGCGGTGCAAAACGAGTGGGAAGGTATCGTGGTTTACGGCGCGGTGCGCCAGGTGGACGATCTTGAAGAGCTTGACCTAGGCATCCAGGCCATGGCCGCCACGCCTGCCGGCGCCGCGAGCGAAGGCATAGGCGAGAGCGATATCCGGGTCAATTTTGGCGGGGTAACCTTTTTTTCCGGCGATCATCTTTACGCCGACAATACCGGTATTATCCTGTCGGAAGACGCGCTAGATCTTGAGTAATTGGCGGCAACGCGCAAAAGGGCGATCTGGCATCGCCCTTGTTGTTGCCCGCAAGCCGGCGTTACACTTCCTCCATCTTACTGAGCAATGCGCGTAAACGCTCTTGCCACACGCCCTGCTCCTGCTTCAACTGCTCATTTTCGTTAACCAGCGACTCGCGGTTGCTGGACGCTTGCTGAATTTCCTGAGCCAGACTGTTATTCTTCTCTTTCAATTCTTCAATTTCCATTTGCAACAGCGTGATGGTATCTATCGCCTGCTGTACCTTCGCTTCTAATTTTTCAAATACTTCAAAAGCCATTTCAGCCCCCTTAAGCCTACAAGGTGTAATCATGAATGGGAGCTACACGCCGGCGTGTAGCCCTTAAATCGTCTTGGCGTCAGCACCGCTACAGGCGCGTATCACATTGCCCCGGGTACAGCCTGGAGAGGGGATTTTATGTAGCGCCTCCCCCAGTGTCCAGCCGCAATCGTCTAAACGGCCGAATGAGTCGGTTATTGTACGCTATGAACCCAACGTGCAGCGGAAAGTTTTGCCGGCGATGAGATGCTCGTTTTAGCAATTAACACATTTTGTTAAAAAAGGTGATAGCCAGCACACAGAAATTTTGCCCATAACAGCCTAAATTAAGCGAATACGCTCATTTTTATGACGTACTGCACACAATTTGATTTCGATATTTCTCGTTTCTGCTCGTTAACGATAAATTTACAACATACCTACATGCCTTACTAGGTAAGATTTGATTCGGTAAGCAGACATGTCCACCGCTGCTACCCCACTTTTCGCCAGCAGGAAAAGATTATGAGCCAACAAAAAACTCCAACACTGAAAGGCCAATGTATCGCTGAATTTCTGGGCACCGCCTTGCTGATTTTCTTCGGCGCCGGCTGCGTTGCCGCACTGAAGCTGGCCGGCGCCAGCTTCGGCCAATGGGAAATCAGTATCATCTGGGGCTTTGGCGTCGCCATGGCGGTTTATCTTACCGCCGCCGTTTCCGGCGCGCATCTCAGCCCTGCGGTGTCCATCGCGCTATGGCTGTTCGCCAATTTCGAGCGCCGCAAGGTGGTGCCCTACATCGTTGCGCAAATGCTCGGCGCCTTCTGCGGCGCAGCGGTGGTCTACGGTCTTTACTACAGCCTGTTCATCGACTTCGAGCAGGCAAACCATATGGTCCGCGGCAGCGTGGAAAGCCTCCAGCTGGCCGGGGTATTCTCAACCTATCCTAACCCGCATATTTCCGTGATCCAGGCGTTTTTAGTGGAAACGGTGATTACCGCCATTCTGTTATGCCTGATCCTGGCCCTGACCGACGACGGCAATGGCATTCCCCGCGGCCCGCTGGCGCCGCTGCTGATCGGTATCCTTATCGCGGTCATCGGCGCATCCATGGGGCCGTTGACCGGGTTCGCCCTTAACCCCGCCCGTGATTTCGGTCCCAAGGTATTCGCCTACCTGATGGGCTGGGGCAAGGTAGCCTTTACCGGCGGCCGTGAAATTCCCTACTTCCTGGTGCCGCTGATTGCACCGATCATCGGCGGCTGCCTTGGCGCCTTTATCTATCGCTCGCTGATCAGCCCTTACCTTCCTTCTAATATTATCGAGGATGGTTTGGAAGAGACCCGCTCGGCAAACACAGCAAAATCCGAACGCAAAGCGTAATGCTTACTGTGCCAATGTTAACTTTTGCAGGAATCTATTATGTCATCAGATAAAAAATATATTGTGGCTCTCGATCAGGGAACGACCAGCTCACGCGCCATTGTCATGGATCATGACGCCAATATCGTCAGCGTTTCGCAGCGCGAATTCACCCAGATTTATCCCAAACCAGGCTGGGTAGAGCACGACCCGATGGAAATTTGGGCATCGCAAAGCTCGACACTGGTGGAAGTGCTGGCTAAAGCCGACATCCGCTCCGACCAGATCGCGGGCATCGGCATTACCAACCAGCGTGAAACGGCGGTGGTCTGGGATAAGGAATCCGGCAAGCCTGTTTACAACGCCATCGTCTGGCAGTGCCGCCGTACTTCGGATATGTGTGAAAAGCTTAAACGCGATGGCCATGAGGAGTACGTACGCAAAACCACCGGGCTGGTTATCGATCCCTATTTCTCGGGCACCAAGGTGAAATGGATCCTGGATAATGTCGAGGGCGCCCGGGAACGCGCCAAACGCGGCGAACTGCTGTTCGGCACCATAGATACGTGGCTTATCTGGCGCATGACCCAGGGTCGCGTGCACGTTACCGACTATACCAACGCCTCCCGTACCATGCTGTATGACATCCATAACCTGCAATGGGACGACAAGCTGCTGGAAATCCTGGATATTCCCCGCTCCATGCTGCCCGAGGTCCGTCCCTCGTCCGAAGTGTACGGCCAGACCAATATCGGCGGTAAAGGCGGGACCCGTATTCCCATCGCCGGTATTGCCGGCGATCAGCAAGCCGCGCTGTTCGGACAGCTGTGCGTCCAGCCTGGTATGGCCAAGAATACCTACGGCACCGGCTGCTTCCTGCTGATGAATACCGGCACCAAGGCGGTGCAATCGAAACACGGCCTGCTGACCACCATCGCCTGCGGACCGCGTGGGGAAGTCAATTACGCCCTGGAGGGCGCGGTGTTTGTTGCCGGCGCCGCCATCCAGTGGCTGCGCGACGAAATGAAACTGATAAGCGACGCCACCGATTCGGAGTATTTCGCCAGCAAGGTGAAGGATACCAACGGGGTGTACGTGGTGCCGGCGTTCACCGGCCTGGGCGCGCCGTATTGGGATCCCTATGCGCGCGGCGCGATATTCGGTTTGACCCGCGGCGTTAATGCGAATCATATTATTCGCGCCACGTTGGAATCCATCGCCTTCCAGACCCGCGATCTTCTTGACGCCATGCAGGCCGATTCCGGCGCCCGCCTGCAGTCCCTGCGGGTTGACGGCGGCGCCGTGGCCAATAATTTCCTGATGCAGTTCCAGTCCGATATCCTCGGCACCCGCGTCGAGCGTCCCGAAGTACGGGAAGTGACCGCACTGGGCGCGGCGTATTTGGCCGGCCTGGCGGTAGGCTTCTGGAGCGATTTGGAGGAGGTCAGGAGCAAGGCGATTATCGAGCGAGAATTCCGCCCAAGCATTGAAACGGTGGAACGCAACGTTCGCTATAGCGGCTGGCAAAAAGCGGTTGAGCGCGCCCGCTCATGGGAAGAACGCTCGGACGAATAATACCCCGGCCGGCACGTTTTTTTACCCTGGCCGCATTGCGCCGCGGTCCCCGCGCCCGGAATGCGCGCCAGGTGTGATAAACTTTGCGATAAACTTCTCTTAAGTGGATACGCAAGGTTTAAGCATGAAACGTGAATTAGCCATCGAATTCTCCCGGGTGACCGAAGCCGCCGCGCTGGCGGGCTATAGCTGGCTGGGCCGCGGCGATAAGAACGCGGCCGACAATGCGGCGGTTCAGGCCATGCGCATTATGCTCAACCAGGTGCAGATCGACGGCCGGATTGTGATTGGCGAAGGCGAAATTGACGAAGCGCCGATGCTTTTCATCGGCGAAGCCGTCGGCACCGGCCAGGGAGACGCGGTGGATATCGCGGTGGACCCTATCGAAGGCACCCGTATGACGGCCATGGGCCAGGCAAATGCGCTGGCGGTATTGGCGGTGGGTGAAAAAGGCGCTTTTCTGCATGCGCCTGATATGTATATGGAAAAGCTGGTGGTCGGCCCAGATGCCAAAGGCGCCATTAACCTTAGCCTGCCCCTGGACGAAAACCTGCGTAATATTGCCCATACGCTGAATAAGCCGCTTTCGCAGCTGACCGTGGCCATTCTGGCCAAACCCCGTCATGACGACTGTATTGCCGCTTTGCAGCGGCTTGGCGTGCGCGTATTTACCATTCCCGACGGCGATGTGGCCGCCTCCCTGCTTACCTGCATGCCGGATAGCGAAGTGGACGTGATGTACGGTATAGGCGGCGCGCCTGAAGGGGTTATCTCGGCGGCGGCCATCCGCGCGATGGATGGCGATATGCAGGGCCGGCTGTTGCCCCGCCATCAGGTCAAAGGCGACACCGCGGCCAACCGCCTGATAGGCGACGATGAGCTGGCGCGCTGCGCCGCCATGGGCATCAGCGCCAATACCGTGCTGACGCTTAACGATATGGCGCGCAATGACAACGTGGTCTTTTCCGCCACCGGCATTACCAAAGGGGATCTGTTAAACGGCATCACCCGCAAAGGCAACCTGGCCACCACTGAAACCTTGTTGATCCGCGGCAACAGCCGCACCATCAGGCGTATCGCCTCAACCCATTACCTTGATCGCAAGGATGCCGCCCTGCACCCCTTTATTCTTTAACCCGCGGATTTCGCGCCATGGCATCAATTGCAAAACGTATTGTTAACAATTACAGTCGTCCCGCTGGATGCCAAGGCTGAATTAGCCGATAATGACGCGTTCGCGGCGTAACAAAAAAGGTAGCGCAGGCAACCATGCCGGCGCTTACCGGATCCGCTATCATCACCAGCCGCTGTGACAGAGTGGAGAATCGTTAGCCGGTCCGGGTACCGGCCGGAAAGACCAAGGGGAAAGTGAGTTATGGCAGAATGGGTGACCGGGAAAATCATACATGTGGAACACTGGACGGAGAGCCTGTTTAGCTTAACCGTTAACGCTCCCGTCGATCCTTTTACCGCCGGACAGTTTGCCAAACTCGGCCTGGAGATCAACGGCGAGCGTGTCCAGCGCGCGTATTCCTACGTCAACGCGCCGCACAGCGATAACCTGGAATTCTACCTGGTGACGGTGCCGGAGGGTAAGCTTAGCCCGCCGCTCCACGCCTTGCAGCCCGGGGATTCGTTAATGATCACCAAAGAGGCCGCCGGCTTTTTTGTCCTTGATGAAATCCCGGAATGTGAAACGCTATGGATGCTGGCGACCGGCACGGCGCTGGGGCCCTTTCTGTCCATCCTGCAGCAGGGGGAGGGACTGGAGCGCTTTAAGGATATCGTGCTGGTACACGCCGCGCGTTTTGCCCGTGACCTCAGCTACCTGCCCCTGATGCTGGAACTGCAGCAGCGTTTTAACGGCAAGCTGCATGTGCAGACGGTGGTCAGCCGCGAGGAGGTTCCCGGCTCGCTGACCGGCCGCGTTCCCGCCCTGATAGCCGACGGGTCCCTGGAAGCCGCGGTTGGGCTGCCGTTAAATGCCCAAACCGGCCATGTGATGTTATGCGGTAATCCGCAAATGGTCAGGGACACCCAGCAGATATTAAAAGATACCCGCGAAATGCGTAAACATCTGCGGCGCAAGCCGGGCCATATTACCAGCGAGCACTACTGGTAAGCGCCATGCGAATTTACTGGTTAAGATCACTGGGAATCTACGCACTGTGAACAGCAAAATCCGCTTCGTTATCCCGGCCCTGTTGCTGGCATTGCT
Organism: Sodalis sp. RH14; assembly: GCF_047324285.1. Classification (NCBI taxonomy): domain Bacteria; kingdom Pseudomonadati; phylum Pseudomonadota; class Gammaproteobacteria; order Enterobacterales; family Bruguierivoracaceae; genus Sodalis; species Sodalis sp. RH14. The sequence continues at coordinate 5,938,743 of NZ_CP178739.1, read as the reverse complement.
GTTCCCGGCGGCGATGGGCGCGGCGGCGGAAAACCCCGCCGACACGCCCGCCCCCGCGCCTTATTTGCTGGCCGGCGCCCCCACCTTTGATCTGACGGTGGTGACATTCCGCGAGCAGTTTAATGCGCACAATCCCGCGCTGCAGATAGGCGAGTTCCGGGCTATCGACAGCCGTGGCGACGGCATGAATCTCACGCGCGCCGCCAGTAAAATCAACGGCACCCTGTATGCGTCCACCGCCCTGGAAAAGGGCAGCGGCAAGATCAAGACCTTGCAACTGACCTATCTGGCGGTGGAAGGCGGCAGCGAAAAAGCGGCGCGCGCCGTGGCCGTGAGTTATATGGCCGCGCTGCTGCGGGAGTTCGAGCCGGCATTGACGGCGGCGCAAAGTAACGCCCGGGTGGCCGACCTGCTGGCCAAAGGGAAAGGCTCGCGCTTTTTCCAGCAGTCCTGGGGAGCCTTGCGTTATGTGGTGGCCGATAATGGTGATAAAGGTCTCACTTTTGCCATAGAGCCGGTTAAGCTCGCCTTATCCGAACCCTGAGCGGCCGCGGTTTCATGACAAAAAACAAAGCCACCGCGGCGCTTTCTCTCTATACTGGGGACAGGTAATGCTGTCCCCGGGACAGTCAATTTTTTTATTTCGCGTTCCCTATTGGAGATTTTAAAATGCGATATCCGTTAGTGATGGGTAACTGGAAGCTGAACGGCAGCAAGCGTTTGGTTAACGATCTGATCGCCGCGCTGCGCACGGAATTAAACGGCGTGACCGGCTGTGGCGTGGCTATTGCGCCGCCGGTCGTCTATCTGGAGCAGGCTAAGCGCCAGCTTGCCGGCAGCCAACTGGCGCTGGGCGCCCAAAACGTCGATACCAATCTCTCCGGCGCGTTTACCGGTGAAGTGTCCGCCGAGATGCTAAAGGATATTGGCGCCAAATATATCATCATCGGCCACTCCGAGCGCCGCACCTATCATAAAGAAAGCGACGAACTTATCGCCGAGAAATTCGCGGTTCTGAAAGAAGCGGGCCTGATCCCGGTATTGTGTATCGGCGAAAGCGAAGCCGAAAACGAAGCCGGTGAGACCGAAGCGGTCTGTGCCCGCCAGCTGGACGCGGTATTAAACGCCATGGGCGCCAAGGCCTTTGACAACGCGGTTATCGCCTACGAACCTATCTGGGCCATCGGTACCGGCAAATCGGCCACCCCGGCGCAGGCGCAGGCGGTTCATAAATTTATCCGCGGCCATATCGCCAAACACGACGCCGCGGTGGCTGAACAGGTTATTATTCAGTACGGCGGCTCGGTGAATGCCGGCAACGCGGCGGAACTGTTTACCCAGCCGGATATCGACGGCGCGCTGGTAGGCGGCGCCTCGCTGAAAGCCGACGCCTTTGCGGTGATCGTCAAAGCGGCGGCGCAGGCCAAACAGGCCTGAGATAACGCCACGGGCGGGTTCACGACGCGTTAACCGTCCCGCCCCCTCGTTATCGTCGCCCTGAACCGTAAACCGGGTCTCATCCCCCGTGTTTGCGGTTTTTTTTCGCCATGATTAAACCCACGGCACAACTCAGCGACGGCCGACCGACGCCCGCTCCACCAGCTCGGGGGTCAGCACCAGCACCTGGGGTTCGGTATCGGGATGTTCCAACCGGTAAAGCAGGGTGTCGATCGCCAATTGGCCAAGCGAGTCTTTCGGCTGGTTAATCGTGGTCAGCGGCGGGGTAAGGTATTTTGCCAGCTCGATATCATCATAACCGATGACCGCCATATCTCCCGGCACCGACAGCCCGGCCTGGTACAGCGCCTGGTAGACGCCCACCGCAACCGCATCGTTGCCGGTAAATACCGCATGGGGCGGCTCGCTGAGGGACAGCAGTTGTTGCATCGCGCTTACGCCGCCGCCAAATTCGAAATCGCTGAAAACCTCATAACCGGCCGGCACCGCCAGCCCGGCGCGCGCCATGGCGAGGCGATACCCCTGCAGGCGATGGCGGGCGGTGGTTTTATCCTGCGGGCCGGATATACAGGCGATTTTGCTGTAGCCGCGCGCAATCAGATAGTCGGTAGCCAGGCACCCGCCCAATAACGAGTTATCCTGGATAATATCCAGCGCGTCCTCAAACGGCGTCCAATCCATCATGACAATCGGCAGCGAGGGGTAGCGGCGCAGCGCCAGACGGGAAGGCCGGTTATTTTCGGTACACATGATAAGCAGCCCGTCGACGCGTTTTTGCAGCAGCGTCTCCATACTACGGCTCATGCGATCGGCATCCTCTTCGGTATTACACAGGATCAGGCTGTAGCCCCGCTCGTAGCAACTGCGTTCGACGCCGTGCACCACCTCCGCGTAAAACGGGTTATTACTGGAGGTAATCAGCATGCCGATAGTGCGCGTCTGGTTGATCTTTAAACTGCGGGCCAGGGCCGACGGCGCGTAGTTGAGCTGTTCCACCACCGCCATCACTTTAGCGCGCACCCGATCGCTGACAAACCGGTTGTTATTGATCACGTGCGATACGGTGGACGTGGAAACGCCCGCCAGACGGGCAACATCCTTCATGGTGGCCAAATAAGCTCCTAACCCTGCAGAAAAGCGTCGATTTCATCACGCCAGGGAATTGACGGCTGCGCCCCCGGACGGGTTACCGCCAACGCGGCGGCGGCATGGGCGAACCTGACGGCGTTATCCAGGTCCTGGTCTTCGAGCAGCGCGGTCATCAGCGCGCCGTTAAACGTATCGCCCGCCGCGATGGTATCCACCGCCTTGACCTTGAATCCGGGAACCCGCTTGCCATTGCCACGTTCGCTCAGCCACACACCGCGGCGGCCAAGGGTAATGATAACCGTAGCGATGCCCTTATCATGCAAAATCCGCGCGGCGCGGGCGGCGCTGGCGTCATCGGTGACGGCGACGCCGGTCAGTTGCTCCGCCTCGGTTTCATTGGGCGTAATAATGTCTACCAAGGCCAGCAATTCGTCCGGCAGCTGACGCGCCGGGGCCGGGTTTAATATCACCTGGGTCTGGTGATCGCGCGCCAGGCGGGCGGCGGCGATCACGGTATCAAGGGGGGATTCCAACTGCATCAGTAATGCCGCGGCATGGATGACCAACTGCTCATAGCGGGCCAGGTAGGCCGGCGTTACCGCGGCGTTAGCGCCGGGATGGATGCCGATGACATTTTCACCCTCCGCGTTGACAAAAATCAGCGCGACGCCGGTGCTGGCGCCAGGGCTGGGTTCCACGGGCAGAATATCAATGTTGTCCGCCTGCAGCTGCCGGCGAATCTGCGCGCCGATGGCATCCTCGCCCACGCAGGCGATAAAGGCGATATCGGCGCCGCTGCGGCCGGCGGCCACCGCCTGATTAGCGCCTTTGCCGCCGAACGCCACCTGATAGCTGCCGCCAATTACCGTTTCACCGGGACGGGGAAACTGTTGTAGATTAAGTATATGATCCGCGTTAATGCTGCCGAGAACCACCAGCTTTTTTATTGCCATAGCCTGTATCCTGGTTAGAAGCGTTATCGCCGGCGCGCGGCGATAACGCAAGGCGCTGCTGTCGAGGTTTTACGGGCTTATTTGGTGACCAGCTTCAGGGCAACCGGGATCACCGCATCCACTTTTTCGCCTTTCAGAACCCTGTCTGCGGTTTCCACGCCGATTATACCGATCTGGTCGGGCTGCTGCGCCACGGTGGCGGCAAGTTTACCACTTTGCACCGCTTTGATGCCGTCGGCGGTGCCGTCAAAACCCACCACCAGCACATCGGTTTTATTCACGGTTTGCAGGGCGCGCATGGCGCCCAGGGCCATTTCGTCGTTCTGCGCGAATACCGCCTGCACCGCCGGATGCGCGGTCAGCAGGTTCTGCATCACGTTAAGCCCTTTGGTGCGATCGAAATCGGCGGGCTGGCTGGCCAGCATAGTAAATTTATACTGATCGGCCGATTGTTTAAACCCTTCGCCGCGCTCACGCGCAACAGACGTGCCGGCGATACCTTCCAGCTGGATAACCTTGGCGTTCTGGCCCAGTTTTTCACCGATAAAATCACCGGCCATTTTGCCGCCGACCCGGTTGTCGGAGGCGATATGGCTGACGACGGCCCCTTTGCTGGCCTTACGATCGAGGGTGATCACCGGGATCTTGGCCTGGTTGGCAATAATGACCGCGTTGCCCACCGCGTCGGAATCGCTTGGGTTGATAAGCAAAAGCTTAACGCCGCGCACCGTCAGATCCTGCACATTGGCCAGTTCCTTGGCCGGATTGTTTTGCGAATCGAGCACCACCAGCTGATAACCCAATTTATCCGCTTCCTGCTGGGCGCCGTCTTTCATGGAAACGAAGAACGGATTATTCAGCGTGGACACCACCAGCGCGATGCTGTCTTTCGCCAGGGCATTGGCGCTGAGAGTGGCGCTTAACGCCACGGCGGACATCAAAAAAGCTAATTTTTTCATTTTCATCTTTATCATTCCTGCGGGAGAGGTTATTTACTGCTTTTGTTATCTACCAGCACCGCCAACAAAATCACCACGGCTTTAACAATCATCTGGTAGTAGGAGGAAACGCTCAATAAATTCAGTCCGTTATTAAGAAAGCCCAGGATCAGCGCGCCGACCAGCGTCCCCATGATGCGCCCTTTCCCGCCGGACAGGCTGGTACCGCCCAGCACCACCGCGGCGATGGCGTCCAGCTCATAGCCGGTACCCGCCGTGGGCTGCGCCGAGGACAGGCGCGCCACTTCGATAACGCCCGCCAACGCCGCGAGCAACCCGCACAGCGCGTAGACGATGACCTTGACCCGATCGACGCTAATGCCGGACAGCCGGGTGGCGGCTTCATTACCGCCCAGCGCATAGATATAACGGCCCAGGCGGGTGTGATGCAGCATGTACCAGGCGGCAAGAAACACCACGGCCATGATCCATACCGGCGTGGGCACGCCAAGGGGACGACCGATGCCAAACCAGCCAAACGCGTCGGCCGTATCGCTGAAACCGGTGTTTACCGGACTGCCGTTGGTATACACCATGGTGATACCGCGCAGCAGCAGCATCATGACCAGGGTGGCGATAAAGGCCTGTACCCTGCCCTTCGCCACAATCAGGCCGGTGATGGCGCCGATGGCCGCGCCCAGCGCCAGGGAGGCGCCCACCGCCACCATGACATTCATTTCCAGCCCCACCACCGAGGCGGCTACCGCGCCGGTCAGCGCCAGCAGGGACCCGACGGACAAGTCAATGCCTGCGGTGAGGATCACCAGCGTCATACCCACCGCCATGATGGCGTTGACCGAGGTCTGCTGGAGAATATTGAACAGATTGTTGAGGCTGAAAAAATTGGCGCTCATTGAAGAAACCACGGCGATCAGCACCAGCAGCGCAATCAACGATTTTTGCTCCAGCAGCCAGGCTTTGCTGATGCCGCGTTTAACGGGGATAGTCCGGGAATTCATTACTGATTCTCCTGCTGGGTACGATAAAGCTTGCCGACGGCCGCGGCCATCAGCACTTCCTGGGTGGCCTGTTCGATGGGGAATATGCCGCTTAAGCGGCCTTCATGCATCACCATGACGCGATCGCTCATGCCAAGGACCTCCGGCATCTCGGAGGACACCAGGATGATGGAGAGCCCTTCCTGTTTAAACTGGTTGATCAACTGGTAAATCTCTTTCTTGGCGCCCACGTCGACGCCCCGGGTCGGCTCATCCAGGATCAGCACCTTAGGGCGTGTCATCAGGCCGCGCGCAATGGCGACTTTTTGCTGGTTGCCACCGGACAGCAGGCCGATAGGCTGCTCCATCGACGGCGTTTTGATATTAAATAAACGGATAAAATCCCCGACAGCCACCCGCTCGTCGGCGTGTTTCAGCCAACCGGCCTGATGGCTAAAGTAGCGCAGGGCGGTTAAAGTCATGTTTTCCTTTACCGACATGCCCAGCACCAGTCCGTCGCGCTTGCGATCCTCGGAAATATAGACAATGCCGTTGGCAAGCCCGTCCTGGGGCGACCTGGCGACCACGGCACGTCCGTCGAGCGTCACGCTGCCGCCGGTGCGCCTGGCGGCGCCATAGAGGGTTTTCATCAGTTCGGTACGGCCGGCGCCCATCAGCCCGGCGCAGCCCAGGATTTCCCCCTGGCGTAGGGAGAAACTGACGTCATGCACCCCGGGGCCCGACAGGTGGCTGACCAGCAGGCGCTCCTCGCCCGGACGCTGTGTGACGCGCGGATACTGTTCCTCCAGGCGGCGGCCCACCATCATTTCAATCAGCCTGTCTTCCTGCAGCTCGTTTACCGGCCGTTCGGCAATAAACTGCCCGTCGCGCATCACCGTGACATCGTCGCAGATCTCGAAAATTTCCTTTAGCCGATGGGAGATATAGACAATGCCGCACCCCTGCTGCTTCAGTTCGTTTATCACACTGAACAGCGATGCCGTTTCCGTATCGGTTAACGCATCGGTGGGCTCGTCCATGATGATCACCTGCGACTTAAAGCTGATTACCTTGGCGATTTCCACCATCTGCTGATCGCCAATCGATAATTCCCCCACCAACCGGTGGCTGCTATAGCCCAGGTTCAGGCGGCCCAGGAGTCGGTCCGCTTCGCGATACATCCGCTTCCAGTCGATGCCGCCGATACGGTTAAGGAATTCGCGCCCCAGGAAGATATTTTCGGCGATCGTCAGTTCAGGGATCAGGTTAAGTTCCTGATGGATGATACCGATACCGGCCTCCTGCGACGCCTTGGGGCCGCTGAAGGCAACTTCCTTTCCCATAAATATGAGCGTACCGGCATCCTTGCTGTAAATCCCGGTCAACACCTTCATCATGGTGGATTTACCGGCGCCGTTCTCCCCCACCAGCGCCATCACGCGGCCGGGATACACGGTCAGCGCCGCGCCGGAAAGCGCTTTGACGCCCGGAAACGACTTGTCTATCCCGCTCAGTTGCAGTAAGGGTTGCATAAATGCCTCAGAAGGTGACGCCGGAGCAGAGGATAACGTTGGCGAAGGGCGAGCACTCCCCGCTGCGAATAACGGCCCGGCTATGGGCGGTCTGCGCTTTGAATGCCTGATGGCTGATATAGTCGATGACGATGGTATTGCCCTGCGCTTGCTCCAGCTGGGACAGCCCGGCCAGCAACGCCTGGTGCAGCGCGGGATTATGGGCGGCCATTTCGCTGGCGATTATCGCCCTTTCCACCTGCATCTCACTGGCCACGACGTCGAACACCTGTAAAAAACCCGGCACGCCCTGGGTCAACGCCAGATCGATCCTGGCGGCTGTCGCGGGTATGGGCAACCCGGCATCGGCAATGACGATTTCATCGGTATGCCCCAAGCGGGAAATCAACGCGGAAACCTCGGCGTTGAGCAGTAATCCTTTTTTCATTGGCAGATCCTCCCAGCGAAACGTTTCGCTGGGCTGAAAATAATCACAAACGGGCCAAGCCACAAGCGGGAAACATCAAAAATGTGATCGCCATCGAAACGTTTCGCTGGACCAGGCGGCACGGCGGCGGCTGGCGTGACCACCGGCGCGTTGTTCATTATCGCCGGATAAAGAGCGGCCGCATCCTTGCCATGGCCTCAGGGCGCCATCTTTTGTTTGATCTCATAAATCACATCGTCCCATCTTTCTTCGCCACGCATGTTTAGACTGTGTTTATAGTCGTTGCCGCTGCGAAAAAAATCTTTCTTAATATCAATGATATCAATGGGGAAAAACATTTCACTTTCTGCATCCCACAACATATTCGCCCCATGGAGATCAGCGTGTATCATATTGACATTATTTAGTTTTTCCAGCATATCGACAAAGCGTTCAACTGCATCGTGCGGCAGGGAGCCCTCGGGAAGTGAATCTAACGTTATGCCGGGAATTTTGTACATTCTGTTATAAAAATTACCATCATTATCAGCAAATACCTTTGCCGATTCCGGGCCATAATATAAACGAAAGCTTTCAGCCTCCTTTTCCGCCAACATTTCAATATCTATATCGGCGTCGCCATCCGGATGTGGGCGCATCATCTTGATATACCAATTGGGATCCTGGCCATCCTGGAAAACGATACCGTAATCACCTTCACCAATCTGCGTACCGAGCAGGAGTTCAAGGTTAACGGATTCGTCATCGGGATCAAACACAGGCACTTTCCGCCCTTGCGCCGGCGCCACATTGACGGCGCTTTCATCAATTTTAAACCGTTTTGCCCAGGGAGGAATTTCACTAAACTGTTCAATATGTAAGGCAAACGAATATTCGTTAAACAGTCCCTCCTGGGGGAAATGGTATTGAGACAGCAGTGTTTTGGCCTGTTCAAGGTCGAACCCATCCAGGTCCTTGAGAATATCCACAGCATGCTTACGCGGCCTGAGTCCCCCCCGGCCGCTCATGCCAATCTTAAGGAGATCGTTAATCCTTTCCCTAAAATTTTCGACATGAAATTTATTTTTCTTGAAGCGAAGGTTGATTTTTCGATGATTATTCATCAGAAAAAACTTGTATGCGGTTTGCGGATATCTTTTCACTTTAAAATATTTATTTTTAATTTTCAGATATGAATTATTATTTATATCCCAGCGCAGGCCAAGCTTATCAGGCGTGGACAAATCGAACGCGTTGACGCTCTCCCCGACAATATCCTTGGCAATGGCGCGTCGCAGCGTTTTGGCGACATGGATTGACGTCGGCGCTTCAAACAACCAGCGGCGACCGTCAAACTCGACGGGATGGCCGCGCCGGCCAGGCATAGCCCGATTAAAAATTTCATATTTAAGGCCTCTTTTGGGCACTACCGCCGCGCGCACAGGCACTAATTCTCCCTTCAGCTCAACCACCCTCATTATGACATTATCACCCATAGCCATTGTGTCTTTTGACCTGACTTCAATAATTTTACCGGCACCATAGTGTTTGGGATTAAGGTTATCAACCTGAATATATTCATAGGCGCCGTCAAACCTCACCTTGAACGACTTAATTCTTTTCTCTTGTCTAAACGTGAAGGCAGGTTTGTTATTGTGTGTGCCAAGATGCCAAGAATGGCTGATTTTTTCATGATATACCGGAATCCGGGATTCCGTTCCGTCATGGTTCCGCAATTTCACTTCGTGCGTTCTTTTCCCCGCGCTATACTTAAGTTCATAATTCTCGCCATATAATTTAATAAATTTCTTACCGTTTTGTACTGTATAATCAACTCCCTGCCCTTCAGGCACATCTCCGTCGATATGGATCTTATCATTTATCGCGTCATAAAAAACTTTCCGGCCAGTTTTAGCGTTATTACCCTGCTGCCCAGTTGGAATAATGTATTCACCCGCTTCTGTTTGCCGAACACGCTGGATGGCGCCATCCAGGTCAACGGCAAGATGTTTGACAGTATTGATACCGGTCGGATATTTTTCGTGAACAAATACCCCGTCTGGATCAAAGGCATTTGCCTTTTGCAATTCCCGTGGTTTGTGATGTAACAGTGGATTTGAAAAAGCCCTGCGGTCGGTAATGCCAACCTCGGTATTGAACAGTAGATTGGCCATTTCCTCAGCCGAAAATTCGTTCCTGACGCAGTTGCTGTCACCATTGATGGAATGGCCTGATACAGACAAGGCTTTTGCCGAAGTATATTTTATAATCGGGTACGCGCCAATAGTGTAAATCCCGAAAATGATGTCATGACCAAGATTGACAACTTCAAACAGTATGGCCCCTATTTCAGAAAGTTCACCATTACCCCAGATCCACTCCTTAAGTTTTTCGGCGAAACCACGAACGGGATTCCTGATATATTCGCCGGTGACAAGCAGACTATCCCCCAATACTTTCCCTTGGTTGGTTTTGGTCCTGATATGGCAATTCTTTTCAATATAATCCCGGTAATCCTGTTCTTGCAGACCGACTGAGATATCTAAAGATATTCGCTTCTGTCTAAAAGACTTATCCTTTTTTGACGAAATATACATAAACGCAATCGCGTCTTGACCGATGCCATGCTCCGCATAGCCTTGTCCCGCGCTTAACATGTTAAACAGTAGCCGTTGTGGTGCCTTGCCCTTCATTTCATGGATGCTGTTTGCGGGTGGTGGCGCCGCCGGGCCTGCGGGCGCGGCCTGGCGAAAAAGCAACGGGGAAACGGCGCGCCCGGATGGCCGCACGGCTGCCGGCGCCAGGCTCACTGATATATTGGTGGCCAGCGTGAGCGCCTGAAGCATGAGATGCGCCCTGGCGCCCACGACCCCATCGCCTGGCGACGCGGCCATGCCGTTCAATTTTTGCTGGATTTTTTTATTACTGACATAATCGTGAGTCTGGCTGTGGTAGCGTCCGATATGTTCCCTGTGCTGAATAGCGGATGATGGCATAATGTGAATCCCTTCCCTCCCTCTATCATGATGTTATTCAAGTCGCAATGACCTTTGCCAAGGCAAAAAACCCTTAATCATGACAAGCCGGGTGTTCATTAATTGAGAATTTGGTGCTGTTATCCATATGTTGCATAAAAAATTAGCGGGAGATAATTAAAATATGGAATACAGTGGGTTAACGATAGATTAACGAAGCGGCCAGCCCTTGTGCCGGCGGCAGACCGCGCTGCGGGATATTTTAAACGGCTGTCATACAAATCATAAAAATGCCGTACGGTGTCGCCGCACGGCATTTTTTTAAGATAAAACTTCGTATTGAGTTAATTTATAATTAACGCTGGCTGATTTGATCGTAACTGCCACCGGTGGAGAAATGGACTTTTTGCACTTTCTGCCAGTCGCCGAAGTCATCCTTAAGGGTAAATAATTTAATCTGCGGAAACTCCTTGGCGAACTCTTTGGCGATTGCCGGATCGCGCGGGCGATAATAATTCTTGGCGGCGATACGTTGACCTTCGGTTGAATAAAGATACTTCAGATATTCGGTCGCGATGTCACGCGTGCCCCGCTTGTCGACCACCTTGTCAACCACCGATACGGTAGGCTCAGCCAGGATGGATTCACTTGGCGCCACGATATCGAATTTATCTTTGCCGACTTCATTGACGGCCAGCAGCGCTTCGTTTTCCCAGGCGATCAGCACATCACCGATGCCGCGTTCCACAAACGTATTGGTAGAGGCACGCGCGCCGGAATCCTGTACTTCGACGTTTTTAAACAGGGCTTTGACAAAGTCCTGGGCCTTCGCCTGATCGTTATTATTATGATGCAGGGCGTAACCCCAGGCAGCCAGGTAATTCCAGCGCGCTCCGCCGGAGGTTTTCGGGTTTGGCGTAATGACCGAAATACCCGGTTTAATCAGATCCGGCCAGTCATGGATCTGTTTAGGATTACCTTTACGCACCAGGAAGACAATGGTGGAGGTGTAGGGGGCGGAGTTATCGGGCAGGCGGGTTATCCAGTTTTTATCGATGCTGCCGCGCTCGGCAATCGCATCCACATCGTATGCCAGCGCCAGGGTTACGACATCCGCGTCGAGTCCGTTGATAACCGAAGTGGCCTGTTTGCCGGAGCCGCCGTGCGACTGGCGCACCGTCACCTTATCTCCGGTCTTGTCCTGCCAATACTTACTGAAAGCCACGTTATAATCCTGGTATAACTCACGCGTCGGGTCATAGGATACGTTTAATAATTGAACATCCTTTGCCAGTGCGCTTCCAGATAACAGCATCAACAACAGCCCTGCTTGCCATTTCGACATCGTTCCACTCCCCAAGAGAATTTTTTGTCATGTGAATAGTGCTTAACCAGAGAGTGTCAGAAATCGCTGCGTGTTTTAAAGAATAAAAACGTAATTTATATAATCAAAAGAGATAACCAGTGAATGTGCCGCAACGGCACGGCAAAGGAACGGCGGCGTAACGGGCGTGCTCTGGGATTGGCGTCTACGAGAGGTTGGGCGGAGTAAAGGCGGGTGAGGCAAGAAAGGCCGGGTATTATTCTAGGGGGGCCGGGAAACGCCGCAATGGCGTTCTCATCCGTGAGAACCAAGGCCTTGTCCTTTGGCGGCGCCGTGGCCATCGGCTTGCGGCGCGGATATCAATACAGTTTTTTAGCGCATTCCAGCAAATCGCTTTTAAATGGTCGCTTCATATTTTCTATGGCATCGACGATGTCATGGTGAACCAGTTTTTCGTTTTGCACCCCGACGCAACGCCCGCCGTAGCCTTGCAGCAGCAGCTCAATCGAAAACGCGCCCATGCGCGAGGCGAGGATGCGATCGTAGGCCACGGGGCTGCCGCCGCGCTGGATATGCCCTAAAACCGTGGCGCGGGTCTCGCGGCCGGTCTCTTTTTCGATATATTGCGCCAGCTCGGCAACATTACAGATATGTTCGGTAATGGCGACGATGGCGTGTTTTTTACCTTTGGCGATCCCGGCTTTGATTTCATACACCAGATCGTCTGGTTTGAATTCCACTTCCGGCAGCACGATGAATTCACAGCCGCCGGCGATAGCCGCGGACATAGTCAGGTCGCCGCAATAGCGCCCCATAACTTCGACGATGGAGATGCGCTGGTGCGAGGAGGACGTATCGCGCAGCCTGTCTATCGCCTCGACCACCGTTTCAAGCGCGGTGAAATAGCCGATGGTATAATCGGTGCCGGCGACGTCGTTATCGATGGTGCCGGGCAGGCCAATACAGGGGAAACCCATTTCGGTAAGGCGTTTCGCCCCCATATAGGAACCGTCGCCGCCGATGACCACCAGGGCGTCAAGGTCGCGCTTTTTCATATTTTCTATGGCTATCGCGCGGGTACCCTCTTCCCGGAATTCTGGAAAGCGGGCGGAGCCGAGGAAGGTGCCGCCACGGTTAATCATATCCGACACGCTATAACGGTCCAGCTTCTTCATCCGATCCTGAAACAAGCCGAGGTAGCCGTCATAGACGCCGTACACTTCCAATCCCTCGGACAGGCCGGCGCGCACCACGCCCCGGATCGCTGCATTCATGCCTGGTGAATCACCGCCGCTTGTCAGTACACCGATTTTCTTAATCATGACTACCTCTGAACTTTAAATATAATTGTAGAATACACTATGCCGGCTGAATATCGGGTCCCATTTGCACTAAGGCCCTTGGCTTATGGTAAAAATAGTATCTCAAATCCGATTTGCTGAATTGATTCAGGTCAGGCAACATCCGACTATCTGCTGGTTTTAAGCCATATGATAATGCATTGCATTTCCGCTTGCCCGCGCTTTTTTTCGCCACAAAAAGGATATGGGGTGCCGATAAACGCAGCCGCGTAATACCATAATGCCGCCGCCGGATGAATGCAGCATTGCAGTTGATAACAGATGTTACCGTCTTGCTGTAGGCCTCCGATGCCATATGGCCGACGCCCGGTTTTTCCGAGCGGGTCGCATCCAGGATCTTCAGGCAAAAAAAACCCCACCTTTCGGTGGGGAAGACAGGGATGGTGTCTATGGCAAGGAAAAATGGGAATGCACTATTTACTTACTTACGCGTTACGGTACTCATCACAACTTTTCACATCTCACATCACTACACTGGGCGTTGCTACTCGTTACTCAACGCTGGCTTCTGGGACGAAGTTTGGGTCATTTCCGCCATCTGCAGCTGGATCTCGGCGATACGCTGCTGATGTTTTTGATTCAAAATTTGTCTTTGCTCCGGGGTCAGCAGGTTGTACATTTGGTTGCGTACTTTGGCCATTTCAACCTGACGGATCACCTGCTGCTGCGCCATTTTTTCCGTTTGGGCCCGCACTGCCGGTTCGTCAAAATTTTCCGCCGTCACCAATGTATGCAGCCGTTCCATTTCGCTAATATTAAAGCGAGGAGTGGCAAGCAGGGCCTGACTCATTAAATCACGCATTTGTTGCCGCTGTTGTTCGGTGAGCCTGACGCCGTCAAACATGCTGTAATGGCTATCGCTTAGCCGACTGGCGATATCATCGTGATGCCAACTTTCCGTAGCGGTCTGCTCGCCGGCCAGGGTGCTTCCTGTTACCAGGGCGGCGGCGATGACCAATACGTTAAGCTTGTGCATCCTTAACCCCTTGACTCTTTCTTTGTTGCTTAACCATGAAGTCATTCTACTGAGGCCGCTGCAAACATGCGTCAGGGGATGTAAAGCTACGTAAAGTCATGGATTGGTAGTGATTGTTGACGTATTTTGCATCATGAGGTGAATAAAAATGAATAAAATCCTTTTGGTTGATGACGATCGCGAATTAACAGCATTATTAAAAGAATTGCTCGAGATGGAAGGCTTTGAAGTCCTGGTCGCCTATGACGGCGAGCAGGCGCTGAACATGCTGGACAGCTCGGTGGATTTGCTATTGCTTGATGTGATGATGCCGCGTAAAAACGGTATCGATACGCTTAAGGAGCTGCGCCAGCAGCATCAAACGCCGGTGATTATGCTGACCGCGCGCGGCAGCGAACTGGATCGGGTGCTGGGGCTTGAGCTGGGCGCGGATGACTATCTGCCCAAACCGTTCAACGATCGCGAGCTGGTGGCGCGTATCCGGGCCATTTTACGCCGTTCGCACTGGACCGAGCAGCAGCAGGCCGGCGATGCCGGCACGCCCGCGCTGGAGGTGGATTTTCTGCGCCTGAATCCGGGGCGTCAGGAAGCCACCTTCGACGGCGTTGCGCTGGAGCTGACCGGTACCGAGTTTACGCTGCTTTACCTGCTGGCCCAGCATCTTGGCCAAGTGGTCTCCCGCGAACACCTGAGCCAGGAGGTGCTGGGCAAACGCCTGACGCCGTTCGACCGGGCGATCGATATGCATATCTCCAACCTGCGGCGTAAACTGCCGGAACGCAGGGACGGGCATCCGTGGTTTAAAACCCTGCGGGGACGAGGCTACCTGATGGTATCCGCCGCATGATAAACAGTTTAACCGCCAGGATCTTCGCCATTTTCTGGCTGACCCTGGCGTTGGTGCTGATGCTGGTGCTGATGGTGCCCAAGCTGGATTCCCGTCAGTTGACGCCGCTGCTCGACAGCGAACAGCGCCAGGGCATTATGCTGCAACAGCATGTGGAAGCGGAGCTGGCGGGAGATCCTGCCAACGACCTGATGTGGTGGCGGCGGCTGTTCCGCTCCATCGATAAATGGGCGCCTCCCGGGCAGCGGCTGATTCTGGTCACCAGCGAAGGGCGGGTCATCGGCGCCCAGCGTAATGAAATGCAGGTTATCCGTAATTTTATCGGCCAGTCCGACAACTCCGATCATCCGCAAAAGAAAAAATATGGCCGCGTGGAATTGGTGGGGCCGTTCCCGGTGCGGGACGGCGAGGATAACTATCAGCTGTATCAAATCCGCCCCGCCGGCAATTCACAGTCGGACTTCATCAGCCTGATGTTCGACCGGCCGCTGCTGCTGTTGATTGTCACCATGCTTATCAGCATCCCGCTGCTGCTCTGGCTGGCCTGGAGCCTGGCGAAACCGGCGCGTAAACTCAAGCATGCCGCCGATGAGGTGGCCCGGGGCAATTTGCGCCAGCATCCCGAGCTGGAAGCCGGTCCACAAGAATTTCTGGCCACCGGCGTCAGCTTCAACCAGATGGTCAGCGCCCTGGAAAGAATGGTTAATGCCCAGCAACGCCTGCTGTCCGATATTTCCCACGAACTGCGCACCCCCCTGACGCGTTTACAGCTGGCCACCGCCCTGATGCGGCGTAAACATGGCGAGGGCCATGAACTGGCCCGTATCGAGACCGAGGCGCAGCGTCTGGACTCGATGATTAATGATTTGCTGGTGCTGTCGCGCAATCAGCATAAGAACGAATTGACCCGCGAATACGTCACGGCCGGCGACTTGTGGAACGATGTGCTGGACGATGCCAAATTCGAAGCCGAACAGATGGGCAAAACCCTGCGCATCGCCTCGCCTCCCGGCAATTGGATGCTGGTCTGCAATCCCGCCGCGCTCGACAGCGCGCTGGAAAATGTGGTGCGCAACGCCCTGCGTTACTCGAATCAGCAAATTTCGGTGACGTTTACCGCCGATCAACAGGGGGTCACCATTATCGTCGATGACGACGGGCCGGGCGTCAGCGCTGAAGATCGCGAACAGATTTTTCGCCCGTTCTATCGCACCGATGAAGCGCGCGATCGCGCATCCGGCGGCTCGGGACTGGGCCTGGCCATTGTCGAAAAAGCGGTGGAGCAGCATCACGGCTGGGTTAAAGCGCAAGACAGCCCGCTTGGCGGGCTGCGGCTGGTCATGTGGCTGCCGTTGCATCACCGGCGCCCGGCGGCGGGCACGGAGAACAAAGCCGAGAGCAAATAAGACGCGGCCGGAAGTGGGCAATTGCGGCATGGCGGCGTTTTATTTGCTATCCTTCGCCCTCGTCAAGGGGGCACCATGCTACACATCGTTTTATTCGAGCCGGAAATCCCGCCAAATACCGGCAATATCATACGCCTGTGCGCTAATACCGGGTTTCAGCTGCATCTGATCGAGCCGTTGGGGTTTACCTGGGATGATAAGCGCCTGCGCCGCGCCGGGCTGGATTACCATGAGTTCGCCGATATCAGGCGTCACCATGATTATGGCGCCTTCCTGGCCGCGCAGGCGCCGCGGCGGCTGTTTGCCCTGACCACCAAGGGCAGTCCCGCCCACAGCGCGGTGAGCTATCAGCCGGGAGATTATTTGCTGTTCGGTCCGGAAACGCGCGGCTTACCGCCCGCCATTCTCGATACCCTGCCCGGGGATCATAAAATCCGCATTCCAATGCAACCCGGCAGCCGCAGCATGAATCTGTCCAATGCCGTCGCAGTGGTGGTTTATGAAGCCTGGCGCCAATTAGGGTATGAAAGCGCGCGCCCGTAGCCGTTAACGCCGGTCAAATGCCGTCGCCATATTCAAAACCATGGCCGCCGAAAAACTGGTCCATATCCATGGAGGGCTTATCGCTATCCGGCCGGCCGACAATCCTTGCGGGCACGCCGGCGGCGGTGGTATGGGGCGGCACCGATTGCAGCACCACGGAACCCGCGCCGATTTTGGCGCCCCGCCCGACCTCGATATTGCCAAGGATAGTTGCGCCGGCGCCAATCATTACGCCTTCGCGGATCTTGGGGTGGCGATCGCCGCTGGTTTTTCCGGTCCCGCCGAGCGTGACCGACTGGAGGATGGAGACATCGTTTTCCACAACGGCCGTTTCACCGATAACGATACCGGTGGCATGATCGAGCATAATGCCGCAGCCGATATTGGCGGCCGGATGGATATCGACGCCGAAGGAAACCGAAATCTGGTTTTGGAAATAGATCGCCATCGCCTTGCGATCCTGGCGCCACAACCAGTGGCCGATGCGATAGGCCTGCAGGGCGTGGAACCCCTTGAGATACAGCAGCGGGGTGGAAAATTTATCCACCGCCGGATCGCGCAGGCGCACCGCGTGGATATCGCGCGCGGCCGAAATAATCATCTGCAGATCGGCGCTGTAGGCCTCTTCGACGATTTCCCGGATGGCGATGGCCGGCATAATCGGGTTGGCGAGCTTATTGGCCAGCATATAGCTGAGCGCGCTGCCGAGGTTTTCATGTTTGAGCAGGGTCGCATGAAAAAAACTGGCCAGCATGGGTTCACAATCCGCCAGCAAACGTGCTTCAGCTTTAATGTTATTCCAGACTAATTCCAATTCTTCAGTGGACATACTCACTACCTTCCGCGGATGGCTATCTTCTGACATACCGGCGTCAGCCGCCGGTTTTCTCATCTTTCTGCGCCCGGCCCAGCAAGGTCAGGGCGGCTTCCCGGGCATTTTTATCCCGGTAGAGCACCTGGTAGATTTGCTCGGTGATCGGCATTTCCACCCCTGCGCGCCCGGCCAGCGCCAGTACTTCCTTGGTGTTACGGTAACCTTCCACCACCTGGCCGATGGTATCCTGCGCGGACTGCACATCGATGCCCTGGCCCAGGAGCATGCCGAAACGCCGGTTACGGGATTGATTGTCGGTACAGGTCAATACCAGGTCGCCCAAACCGGCCATGCCCATGAACGTGCTCGGATCGGCGCCCAGCGCCGTGCCGAGGCGGGTCATTTCAGCCAGTCCGCGGGTAATCAGGGCGGTACGGGCGTTGGCGCCGAAACCGATGCCGTCGGACATGCCGGCGCCGATGGCAATGACATTTTTAACCGCGCCGCCGAGCTGGACGCCGATAAAATCAGGGTTGCCATAGACCCGGAAACTTTTGCCGCAGTGGAGTAAATTCTGTAAATCCGCCGAAAAAACGGCGTCGGTGGCGGCCAGGGCGATAGCGGTGGGCAGGCCCGCCGCCAGTTCCTTGGCAAAGGTCGGTCCGGAGATGACCGCCAGGGGAATAGCGTCGCCCAGCACGTCGCGCGCGACATCCGCCAGCAACCGTCCGGTTTCCGTCTCCAGGCCCTTGGTCGCCCAGACCACCCGCGCATCCGGCCGCAGGTGCGGCTTAAGCTGCGTCAGGACGCTGCCGAACACGTGGCTGGGGACTACGATCAACACATCGCGGCCGGCGGCGAGCGCCAGCGATAAATCGCTCTCCAGGCGCAGCGAGGGCGGGAAAGGCACATCGGGCAAGAACGCCTGGTTGCACCGCGCCGCCTGCAGCGCCTGGATATGTTGCGGATCGTGCCCCCATAGCACCACCTCATGACCGTTGCGTGCCAGGGTAATAGCCAGGGCCGTACCGTAGGAACCGGCACCGATAACAATCATTGAGGCGTTAGCGTGCATTATCAGGCTTCCTGCGCCGGTTGGCTTCCTTCGCTTTCCGACTGCTGTTGCAGGTAGTTCATGAACAAGGCGTCAAAGTTTACCGGCGCCAGGTTCAATTGCGGGAACGTGCCGCGCGAAACCTGGCTGGTGATGCATTCACGGGCATACGGGAACAGGATATTCGGGCAGTACGCGCCCAGGCAATGGGCCATTTGCGTGCCGTCGATGCCGGAGATGGTGAAAATCCCCGCCTGCTGGACTTCACATAAAAACGCGGTTTCCTCGCCCAGCGAGGCAGTGACGGTAACCCGCAGCACCACTTCATAGATGCCTTCCGCCAGCTGGCTGGAAGCGGTATCCAGATCCAGTTTGATTTCCGGCTGCCATTCCAGCTGGAAAACCTTCGGCGCGTTCGGCGCTTCAAACGAGACGTCTTTGGTGTAGATACGCTGGATCTGAAACGCCATCTCGGTACTATTTTGTTCTGACATTAAAAAAACCCTATGGTTAATTTGCTGCATGCGCCCGCGCACGTCAGCCGGCCCCGTCTATTTCAGCAGGGGATCCAGGCCGCCGCGCGCATCAAGCGCGTGTAAATCATCACAGCCACCCACGTGCTGTCCGTCGATGAAAATTTGTGGAACCGTGGTGCGCCCGCTGCGTTTAATCATTTCTTCCCGTTTATCCGCGTCCCCGTCAATGGGTATTTCCTGGAACACGGCGTTCTTGCGGGTGAGTAAAGCCTTGGCGCGATGGCAATATGGACACGTTGATTTAGTGTAGATTTCTATATTGGCCATGGTTCCCCCTCTCAGGTGATAATTTATTTACCCCGGACCAGCGGTAAATTTTCTCCGCTCCAGCCGGATATGCCTTCTTTCAGAACATAAACCCGATCAAAGCCTGCTTTATTCAGGTTTTCGGCCGGTTCGCGAGACGTGCTGCCGGTGGCGCAAACGACAATAACCGGTTTGGTCTTGGCCTTGTCAAGCTCGCCCAGGCTGCCGCTTTTTATCTCGGCCGACGTCAGGTTAAGCGCGTTGGCGATATGCCCTTTACGGTAATCATCCCGGGTACGCAGATCAACGATCACTGCGTCTTCCTTGTTGATCAAGCGGATGGCTTCGCCGCGGGAAATTTCATTAACCTTGGAAAAACGATTTTTGAACGTTGTTACGATGACGGCGATCAATAAAGCGACCCACGCCAAACATAGCATAGGGTGATCGCTGACAAACTGCGTAATTTCTTGCATGGGGTGTAAAAGCTCCCGTTAGTTGTGGCCACGCTTTAAAGCCTTCGAGTATACCCTCGCATTACGGCAAATTCAGCCAATATACATGACCGGAAAGAAGAAACTACCTGCAATGCGCGTCATGTCGCTAAAAACCGGGCGGTTTATCAACCGTTTCCTCCGGTCCGCGCGCGCCGCCGCCGCGGTATTGCCGCAAGAGATGACTGGTAAGCGGCTGGTCAACGTGGAATAATCCAGACAATGAGGGGAAAGGCATCGTTGAACAGATTGAGTCACAGGGAAAACGGCCCGCAGCGCCGTCCTTCCGCGCGAAAACTTACCATGTACGCCAGCATTATCTTCGCTGGCGTTATGTTATTGCCTGCCAGCAGCCATGCCGAGGATAACAAGGAACAGCTCAAAACCCTGCAGCAAAGCATTGCCGAAAAAGAAAAAAACGTGCATTTGCAACAGCAGCAGCGCGGCAAACTGCTCGGACAGTTGAAACAGCAGGAAATCGCCGTTTCCCAATCCAGCCGCATCCTGCACGAAACGCAGACCACGCTTGCGGCGCTGGACAAGGCTATCGCCCGGCTGAACCAGTCCATCAAACAATTGGAAGCACGTTTGGCCGAGCAGCAAAAACTGCTGGCACAACAGCTTGACGCCGCGTTCCGCCAAGGCCGCAATGCGGGCATGCAGCTGATTCTGAGCGGTGAGCAGAGCCAGCGTAACGAGCGTATCTTCGCTTATTACAGCTACCTGAATGAAGCGCGGGAAAAATCCATCCGCGACCTGGGCGCGACCCGGCAGGCGCTGGCGGACCAGAAAAAAGACCTGCAGCAAAAGCAGCAGCAGCAAACCGCCCTGTTGCAACAGCAGCACGCGCAGCAAGATGCGCTGGAAAAAGCCCGCGCGGCCAGGCGTAAAACCCTCTCCGGTCTCGACTCGTCTATCGCGCAGGATCAGCAAACACTGAACGAACTGCGCCAGAACGAATCGCGACTGCGGGATAATATCGCCCGGGCGGAGCGGGAAGCGCGGGCGCGGGCCGAGCGTGAAGCGCGGGAGGCGCAGCAGGTGCGCGAACGTCAGGAACAGGCCAAACGCAAAGGCGATACGTATAAACCTTCGCCCAGCGAACGCGCCCTGGTATCCCGCACCGGCGGCCTGGGCCAGCCGGCGGGCCAGGATCTGTGGCCGGTCCGGGGACGTACGCTGCATCGGTTTGGTGAATCCCTGCAGGGTGAACTACGCTGGAAGGGCATGGTCATCGCCGCGGCCGAAGGCAGCGAAGTCAGGGCCATCGCCGACGGACGCGTCCTGATGGCCGACTGGCTGCAGGGATATGGGCTGGTGGTGGTGGTTGAACATGGCAAAGGCGATATGAGCCTTTACGGTTATAACCAGAGCGCGCTGGTCAGCGTGGGCGCCCAGGTCCGATCCGGCCAGCCTATTGCGCTGGTGGGCAGCAGCGGCGGCCAGGGCACTCCTGCGCTTTATTTTGAAATTCGTCGCCAGGGCCAGGCGGTGAATCCGTTACCCTGGTTAGGAAGATAGTTTGCTAAGGAAAAACCTTCATCGCATTTTAGTCTGCACGCTGCTCGCCGCCTCCACCGGTGTGGACGCCGGCAAACTGGCCATCGTCATTGATGACTTCGGCTATCAGCCGCATAACGAGTATCAGGTACTCGCCATGCCGACGGCGGTTTCGATTGCGGTGCTGCCGAATGCACCCTACGCGCGGGAAATGGCCACCAGGGCGCATCAGCAGGGGCGCGAAGTGCTGATCCACCTGCCGATGGCGCCCCTGAGCAAGCAACCCCTGGAACGCGATACCCTGCGCCCCGAGATGAGCCGCGATGAAATAACGCGCATCGTGCGCGACGCGGTCGGCAAGGTGCCCTTCGCCGTGGGGGTCAACAACCATATGGGCAGCGCCATGACCTCAAGCCTTGGCGGCATGCAGAATGTCATGCAGGTGCTGAAACAATACCCCTTTTATTTTCTCGATAGCATGACCATCGGCAACAGCCAGTCGCGCCAGGCGGCGGCGGGCACCGGCATCAGCGTCATCAGGCGCAACGTTTTTTTGGACGATACCAGCAACGAAGCGGACATTCGCCAGCAGTTTAACCGCGCCGTGGCCCTGGCCCGGCGTAACGGTTCAGCCATCGCCATCGGTCACCCCCACCCCAATACCGTCAGGGTCTTGGCGCAAATGTTGCCCACGCTGCCCGCGGATATTGTGCTGGTGCGCCCGAGCATGTTATTGAATGAACGTTACGCCCCGGCCCCCGCGCCGGAACCGAAGCCCGTCAGGCCGCGCAACCCGTTCCACGGCATCCCGCAATGTACCGTGAAACAGGCGCCGCCGCCGGTGTACGCCGACGCCATGTTCAAGGCCATATTCTCTAGCCTGGATGAGACGCGGCGGGTTATGCTCGGGGAGCATGGCAAACCGCTCCCGGCGCCGCTGCGCCCGGAAAAATAGCGGATCCCGGCAATAAATAACGAAATAGTGACGGGGCGGTGCCCGCGTTAATGTACCTTAAATGATAATCATTCAAATATTGGGAATGCATGACGATGCCACAAAGCCGGATGAAAATTCTTCTCTTGGACAGCGGCAAGGAATGGGGCGGCGGCACCAACAGCATGCTGGAATTGCTTAAACGCATCGACCGCGAAAAATTCGACATCAGCTGCTGTTTTTACAATAATTATGCCCGCGATAATAACGAAACGGTCAGCGAGGTCCTGGCCGCGCTGGGGATTCAGGTGTTCTTCATTCCCCAGACCCGGCAACCTGCCTGGGCCAAATGGGGCAAGGAAATCCTGCGCACCCTGCTTTTCTTCAATAAAAAGGTTCGTCTCGCCGCGATTTACGCCATCGACAAAATCTGGCGAATTGATCCCAATATCAATAAAATCAGTTCATTACTGGAAATGGGCCAATATGATATTTTATATATGAACAACCAGCCCAGCTCCAATGTCGAGGGGTACTACGCCACCATGGGCTTATCGACCACCGTGGTGCAACATTGCCGTATCGAACCCGTGATGAGCCGCCAGATAGTCAGAATGGTCAATACCCTTTGCCATGCCATTATCTCGGTATCCTCCGGGGTGCAGGACAAGCTGATCCAAAGCGGCGTGCAGCCGGAGATCTGTTATACGGTGTTTAACGGTATCGACATCGATCAGCCCCTGCCGGACGGACTCCCGCTGCGCCACACCCTTGGCGCCGACGATCACACCTTTATCTTCGGCAGCATAGGCTCGCTTATCCCGCGCAAGGCCCATCACCATACCCTGCAGGCCCTGCATTTATTCAACCAGGCCTACCCCGAGGCACGCTGGAAAATGGTGATCGTCGGCGCGGGTCCCGAGCATCAGCGATTGGTCCGGATGGCCGCCGGCTTTCGTCTGCTGGATAAGGTGATTTTTACCGGTTTCAAAAGCAACGCCATGGAATACCTGGCCGCCTTTGATACCTTCATCCTGGCGTCGCGCAGCGAAGGACTGCCGCGCGTGATCCTTGAAGCCATGCTGCTGAATACGGTGGTCATCGGTTCCGATGTCACCGGCACCATGGAATTGATTAAACATCAGGAAACCGGACTGCTATTCCCCTACGGCGATACCCAGGCCCTGTTCAAACAGTTGAAAACGGTTTACCTGGACGCCCAATACCGCCGCACGCTGGCCCAGCAGGCCAACCATATGGTAAAGACCCACTTCACCATTGATAAATATGTCCTGGGTGTCGAAGCCGTGCTCGGCAGCATAAAAACGCTTTGAGGTAGATATGTTCGAATTTCTTAACGCCAAATATCGCCATATCGTCCGTCGTCATAATATCGCTTATGACGAAAAAATAGACGCTTCCCTGCCTTGGGTGCCGGTAACGTCCGTCGTGATCCCCTCGGTGGGCGAGGATTATATTGAGGAAGCGATGCTGAGCGCCACCTTTGCGCAGCGTTATGCGCAGGAGGTGCGTGAAATCGTGATTGTCACCGACCAGCCGGCGCATAAATTTCCGCCGCTGCCCGAAAAGGTCAGGATAGTTACCCTGGCGCTGGAAACCCGTGACGGCGATTATCGCTATAAACAAATCTATCTCAGCCGCCTGGTCAAGCTGCAGGCGCCTCTGCAGGCCCGCACCGAGGGTATATTGATGATCGATTCCGATTTGAACCTGCTGCGGATGCCCGTTATCCGCCTGGTGGACGATCATATTTACTCCAGTTTCCGGCAGGGGAAAATGACGGCTAAACTCAGCCGCGCCGCGCCGGAACGCATCCCGGCATATTATCGCGATGCCGTGCGGCCGGGCCTGCTGGATCATGTTAACGGCGCTTTTCTTGCGGCTACGGCCAGCACCTGGCGGCGGATGTGTCCCATATGGACGGCTTTTTTCATCGATACCTGGACGCAGTTGGGCGATGATCAGCCGCCGACCGACCAATTGCCTCTGGCCGCCATGCTCGATACGCTTGATATCCGCACCATCAACCTGGGCGACTGGATGAATTGGCCGGTGTCGAAAAAAATCGGCGGCACGCCCTCGGTGATTCCAGCGCAGGTAGTGGGGGCGCATGGGGGTTTTCCGCTGGCGGAGTGGCAAAAATATCTGGCGTCCCCCGATGGCGAACTGCTGTTCAAATCACAGGATTATACCCGAAAAGTGCGCTATCTCACTGATAATGAAAAGCAATCATTATGACTGCATGCATTCCTCATGGCATGGCGATAACCCGGCGGCATTTTACCGCACGGATACTAAGGTCACAGAGGAAATGGTATCATAGTGGACATAAAGGAGCAGACACAGTGCCAGCTCCGCGTAAGCTCAACAAGGGTATCCCATGATAGTCGTCACAGGTGGGGCCGGATTTATCGGCAGTAATATTGTTAAGTCGCTGAACAACCTCGGGCACAGCGATATCCTGGTGGTGGATAACCTCAAGGACGGCACAAAATTCATTAATCTGGTAGAGGCGAATATCACCGATTATATGGATAAGGAAGATTTTATCGCCAGCATCATGGCCGGCGATGATTTTGGCGATATCGAAGCCGTATTCCATGAGGGCGCCTGTTCCTCCACCACCGAATGGGACGGCAAGTATATGATGGATAACAACTATCAATACTCCAAGGAGCTGCTGCATTATTGCCTTGAGCGTTCGATTCCCTTTCTGTACGCCTCCTCCGCCGCCACCTACGGCGGCAGGACGGAACATTTTATCGAACAACGGCAGTACGAGCAGCCGCTGAATGTGTACGGCTACTCAAAATTCCTGTTCGATCAGTATGTTCGCGCTATATTGCCGGAAGCCGAGTCCCAGATTTGCGGTTTTCGCTACTTTAACGTGTATGGTCCGCATGAAGGTCATAAAGGCAGCATGGCCAGCGTCGCGTTCCATTTGAATAACCAGATCAATGCCGGTGAAAACCCCAAATTATTTTCCGGCAGCGAAGGCTTTAAACGTGATTTCATCTACGTCGGCGATGTGGCCGAGGTGAATTTATGGTTTTGGCAAAAAGGGGTTTCCGGTATTTTCAACTGCGGCACCGGACGGGCGGAGTCCTTCCAGGCGGTAGCGGACGCGGTGCTGGATTTCCATAAAAAAGGCCAGATTGAGTATATCGATTTCCCCGAGAAACTCAGGGGGCGTTACCAGGCTTACACCCAGGCCGATCTGACCCAGCTGCGGGCCGCGGGCTACACTAAGTCGTTCAAAACCGTGGCCGAAGGCGTGGGCGAATATTTAGCATGGTTAAATCGCAACCATTAATGCACTGGCAAGGATGATATCAGCGGTATGAAAATACTGGTTATCGGGCCGTCGTGGGTTGGCGATATGATGATGTCGCAAAGCCTGTACCGTACCCTGCTGAGCCTTCATCCCGGCGCGGAAATAGAGGTGATGGCGCCCGATTGGTGCCGTCCGTTGCTAAACCGTATGCCGGAGGTGAAGCAGGCGCTGTCGATGCCGCTTGGCCATGGCGCGTTGGCGTTGGCGCAGCGGCGGCGGCTTGGCCTCAGCCTGAAAAAGCAGCATTATCAGCAGGCCATCGTACTGCCCAACTCCTTCAAATCCGCCCTGGTGCCTTTTTTTGCCGGCATCGCCAGGCGCACCGGCTGGCGCGGTGAAATGCGCTACGGCCTGTTAAACGATCTGCGCGTGCTGGATAAAACCGCGTTTCCCCTCATGGTGCAGCGCTATGTGGCGCTGGCATATGATAAAGCGGATATCCGCAGCGCGGAGGATTTACCGCAGCCATTGCTCTGGCCGCGCCTTGAGGTCCGGCGGGATGAAATCCTGGCTGCCCGCGCCGCCTTTTCCCTCACCACGGAACGGCCGGCCATCGGTTTTTGTCCCGGCGCGGAATTCGGGCCGGCCAAGCGCTGGCCCCATTATCATTACGCCGCGCTGGCAGGCACGCTTATCGCCCGCGGCTATCAGGTCCTGCTGTTCGGCTCGGCGAAAGATCGCGCCACCGGCGACGAGATAACCGGCATGCTGGAGGCGTCCGCGGGCGAACACTGCCGCAATCTGGCGGGGCAAACATCCCTTGAACAGGCGGTGGCCCTGCTGGCCGGTTGTCGGGCGGTGGTCAGCAACGATTCCGGCTTGATGCATATCGCCGCCGCGCTGGAGAGACCCCTGGTGGCGCTTTACGGCCCCAGCAGTCCCGATTTTACCCCGCCGCTGGCCCGGCATGCCAAAGTGATCCGTTTAATCAGCGGTTATCAGCGCATCCGTAAAGGGAGCGACGCACAAGGCTATCATCAGAGCCTGATGGATATCCAGCCCGAGCGGGTGGCGGCAGAGCTGGACACACTGCTCGCTGCGGATGAGGGGCGCTGATGCAGGTGCTGATTGTCAAAACCTCCTCCATGGGCGACGTGCTGCATACGCTGCCCGCCCTGACCGACGCCATGCATGCGTTGCCGGGCATTCGTTTTGATTGGGTGGTGGAAGAAGGTTTTGCGCAGATCCCCTCATGGCACCCGGCGGTCGACCGGGTGATACCGGTGGCAATCAGGCGTTGGCGCAAAAACTGGTTTGGCGCGGCAACCCGCCAGGAACGCTGCGACTTTAAGCGCCAGCTGCAGCTAAAACGCTACGATCGGGTGATCGATGCGCAGGGATTGATAAAAAGCGCCGCGCTGGTGACCCGGGTTGCCCGGGGGGAAAAACATGGACTGGATGGCAAAAGCGCGCGTGAACCTTTTGCGAGCTGGTTTTATAATCATCGCCATCACATCGATCGCCAGCAGCACGCCGTTGAGCGCATTCGCCAGCTGTTTGCCGTCAGCCTCGGTTATGACGTGCCGGCGGGACCCGGGGATTATGCCATTGCCGGACATTTTACCGGCGCCGCCGCCCGGCATGATCCTGTCGCGCCTTATCTGGTTTTTTTGCATGCCACCACCCGGAAAGAAAAACATTGGCCGGAAACGCATTGGCGCGAGCTGATAGAATTGTTATCGCCCAGCGGTTTTGACATCAGGCTGCCCTGGGGCACCGCGTCGGAATATGAACGCGCCCTGCGTCTTTCGGACAATTTCCCTTCAGTTGTGGTGCTTCCCAGGCTTAATCTGGCGGGAGTGGCCGACGTGCTGGCCGGCGCGACGGCGGTGGTCTCGGTTGACACCGGCTTAAGCCATCTTGCCGCCGCGCTCGATCGGCCGAATATTACGCTATACGGTCCCACCGATCCCGGGCTTATTGGTGGTTACGGCAATAATCAGCATGCATTGCAGTCAGAGGATAACCGGCTGGAGAATCTCCCGGCAACGCGTGTTTACGCCGAGTTGGCTGTCCTGTTATCGCGTGAGGCAAGCGGACGAATTAACTAATGAGCTATGTGTTTCTGTTTATTTTATTGCTACCAATAAAGTTAGCGCTAAAGCCATTCCAAAAGCACACTGGTAGAAATTTAATTATCCAAACCGCCAAGATTGGCGATTTTGTCAATATCACGCCGCTGCTGCAGCAGCTTGGCCGATCGGACGGGCTGCTTAGCCGGACGGTGGCGCCGCTCGCCTCCCGCGACAGCACGCTGGCGGACTACTTTTTTATTGAAGAATACAAGTCCGGCTTGGTAAAAAAAATGCGTTTGGCGCTGAAGCTGCTTAACCGCTATAGCAATGTCTACCTGCTGCAACCCAATAGCACCAACCTGTTTTACGCCGCCGTCTGCAATGCGCCCAATAAACAGTTTCTTACCGTCTACACGCGCAAATGGTACCACGGCATTTTTTATCTGACGGCCTCAGGCTGCGTTGAACACCGCCGCGACACGCTGACGCTTGAGAACTACCTGAAGCTTGCCGACCGCTCTCTGACCTGGCGCAGCCAGCCCAAACATGCCACGTTTCCGCTCTGGCAACCGCCGCGGGCATTGCCGATACCTGACGCGCCGGGGAAAATAAAAATCGGCATCAGCATCTCCGCCGGCAATAAAGCCAAAACCATTCCCGCCGCCGTCTGGGGGCAAATCCTGGCCACCCTTGCGCCCCTGCCCTGTGTTTTTTATGTTTTCGGGCCACAGGATGAACAGCGCTACCTGGACGAGTTTTACCAGGTTAACGGCGACGCCGGCAATGTGGTTAGCCTGGTCGGACAGTTGCGGCTGGAGGAAATTCCCTGCGCCATAGCGCGCATGGATTGCTACATAGCATCGGATTCGGGCAACGTGTATATCGCCGACGCGCAGCGGGTACCGGTAATCTGCCTGGCGGGCCCATGCTGTATGGCCGAACAGCGGCCTTTGGGCCAGGTGCTTATCATCGCGCCGGCGGATATTGCGCCATCATCGTTTGTATTTTCCGCGCCTTACCGCTTTGAACACTCGCCGCTCAGATTATTTGCGCTAACGCCGGCTAATCGCGACGATATTTTCGCCTTTGTTGCTAGACTTAGTCATAAGGAAGTGATCAATGGATAGCAAAGTCGTGACAAACATGATTGAGCATCAAGAGATGCTCATTGATACGTTGCCGGCCGCCTCCCAACCTGTCTGTCATATTGCGTTTGGCGTTGATAACCAGTATGCGCGCGGTATGGGTGTAACGTTGTTTTCTTTGCTGGAAAATAATCCGGATAGCTATTTTCATATCCATATTTTCAGCAACGGCTTGGCCGATGACGTCAAAAAGAAGCTGCTTACCCTGGTGGCGGGGCGCGCGCTTGCCATGACATTATACAAATACCATAGCGGCTGTTTTGATGACATGCCCTGTATCGGCCGGTATGCCAAAACGATTTACTACCGTATTTTTATTCCGTTAATACTTAAGGACAGGGTGTCGCGGGTGATCTATCTGGACGCGGATACGTTGTGCATTGGTAGCATCAAGCCCTTGATTGATCTCTCTTTTGATAATTACACCCTCTGCGCGGTCAACGATAATAAACGCGCGCGCGCTACGCTTTGCCCGGAGCTGAGCCTGGCCTCGGGAAATTATTTTAATTCGGGGTTTCTGTATATCAATGTCCCGCTATGGCTGGAGCGTAACACCACCGCGCGCTTGCTGAAGGTACTGAACGAAAAGGGCGGTTATTTCCGTTTTCCCGACCAGGATGCGCTTAACCTGGTGTTGGAAAAAGAAGTCCTGCTATTGCCTAAAAAATATAACTACATCTATGATATTATTGCCAATAAGGTCAATCATCGGCCCAAACTCCCCGCCGATACCGTGCTGATCCACTACACCGGCAAATGTAAACCCTGGCATTTATGGGGCTCGGGGCCGTTGGCCGATCTCTACAGTACGTATTATCTGCGTACGCCCTGGCAATCCGAACCCCTGGATATCCCGGTCAAACATAAGGAAATGAAGCGCTACGCTTATGTGCTTTGGTTTCAAAAGCGTTATTCTGATAGCCTGATGTGGCTGATAAGATACATAAAAAATAAATATTTCCATGCTGGAACCGCTAAATGATTGCTTTGAATAATGCTTATCGCTGGCGCAATGTTGATCACGTTCTTTCGCTGACCTACTTTTTTCTCATCAGTATTTCCATCGCTTTTTTTTTGTTTTCAGGACCGGTGAGCCGCAATGCGTTTTACATCCTGACCTATATCAGCGTCATACATTTCCTCATCCTGGTTTTCAAAGTCGATAAAAAAATTCATTTTTACGTTTTTCCGACCTTGTTTTTCCTGTTGGGCCTGAGCAAATTAGTGTGGCTGTCGTTAACCAGCAGTCCCGATTTCCCCTTGGTTGCCTACCATTATCAAATTAGCGGTAAGCGTATGGTTCTGGGGGCTTTTGTGCTTTACTGCATCGAACGCAACAGGACAACCTGGCATTTCAGCTTCCGCGCCGCCAACCTCGCCGGCTACCTGATGTTTGCGCTGCTGGCGCTCATCGCTATTACCGATACGCTGCAATACCTGAAGACCGGCGTGCGGATAAAAATCAACGCCGATGCCGCCACCTCGGGCGCCTATATGCTGGTGCTGTTTTCAATGATCGCCGTCTACTGCCTGCGCCGATTTGCGCCGCATCTCTACCGTCCGCTCTGCCTGCTGGCCATCGGCCTGACCCTGGTGACATTGTTGGCCACCGAGACCCGTTCGGCCTTGGTGTTTTATGGGATATTCGTGATCTTTTGCCTGGGGCATGAATTGTTTTACGGCAAAAAAAACCATAAACGCATTTTTGCCACCGCCATTGTGATTTTAGGCGTCTGCGCCCTGCTCTACGGCAAATCCTATTATCACCCGGCGTTGGACCGCCTGGACGGTATCCAGCAAGAGGCGGAGCTCTATATGCAAGGTCAAAACAGCACCTCGCTGGGAGCGCGCCTTAGCTTATGGAAATCCGCCTGGCACAGTTTTGGCGAGCACCCGTTCGGACAATCGGTGGACAGCCGCAATGCGCTGGCAACGCGCTATATTCAGCAGCACGAAGCGGGAAACCAGGAAGCATTGAATAACGTACAATATCACATGCATAACGATCTGCTGGATACGCTCTCATTACAGGGTATCTTTGGCGCGCTTTTGATGCTGGCGGTGTTTGTGGCGCTGCTGGTTTACCCGTTTGTCCTGTTTTCGGGCGCGGGGGCATTTTTACTGCTGTCGCTGCCGGTGGTTATCTTTAGCCAGGTCGACTGCCAATTTTATAATCGCGAATCGCCCTACTTTATCATGATGGTTTTGGGTTATCTGCTGCTGTTGCGCCAGGTCGCCCCGGCCCCCGAAACGGTAAAAAGCCGGGTAGACAGCGCTGATAAGACCACCAATGCCGTTTAACCATGCAAGCCTATCGGCCGATACGGCCCGGGGGTATAGCGTCACTTTGGCCGGAAAGTTTATTGTATGACTGCTAACATGCCGTCCGTAGCCCCCGTTAAGCTGAGCGTCATTATCCCCCTGTATAACGCGGGCGAAAAGTTTGCCGCTTTTATGGATTCGCTGCTCGCCCAGACGCTGCATGACATTGAGATCATTATCGTCAACGACGGTTCCACCGACGGTTCGCAAACCCTGGCCCAAAAATATGCGCAAGACTACGGGCATATTACCGTTATCAACCAGCCCAACGGCGGCGTATCGCGCGCGCGCAATGCCGGCCTGGCCATTGCCCGCGGCGCTTATGTCACCTTCCCCGATGCCGACGATCTGCTGTATCCCGCGCTGTACCAGACGCTCATGGACATGGCCGAGGGGGATGACCTTGACGTCGCCCAATGTAACGGCGAGCGTTTTTTCCTTGGCTCGAAGCGCATTAAAACGTTAATACCGCCGGAGCGCCTGACATCCACCGGGGTGCTGGACGGACCGACCTGGCTGCGCAAGGCCCTGGCGACCAGACGCTATCTGCATGTGGTATGGCTTGGCATCTATCGCCTGGCGTTGATAAGACAGCTCAACCTCAGCTTTGAGCCGGGATTGCATCATCAGGATATTCCCTGGACCACGGAGCTGATGTTCAACGCCCGCCGGGTGCGCTATACCCAAGAGGTGCTGTACCGCTATTACATCCATGATCAGTCCATCAGCAATCAAAAAAGAACCGGCATGAAAAACGTTGAGTACCAGCGCCATTACATCCGCATTGCGCAACGCCTGGAAGAAATAAACCAACGCTATCGCGGCAAGATAACAATGTATCCCGAATTCGCCTTCCAGGTGACGCATGAAGCATTATCCGTTTGTCATTCCCTGCGCCGCGAACCTGACCCGGCGGCCAGGCAAATCATGATTAATGATATCTTTGCCAGCGGAACCCATAAGCGTATGATCCGCAATGCCCGCGGCATTAAGCAGTGGTACCAGCTATTGCTGTGGCTGCGCAGGATCTATGCGTGGCGCGAGCGCTGAATTTTAGCGTAATTCCATGGTCTGAGTTATCAGAATATCAATAGGTCTGCGCCAACATGTCCATTCGCCATGCCGTTCCATCCGCCCCGGTAAAAAGAATTCTGTTAATCAAACTACGCCATCACGGCGATATGCTGTTGACCACGCCGGTTATCAATACCCTGCGCGGGCACTATCCTGATTGCGAAATCGATGTGCTGCTCTACAAAGAAACCGAAGCCATACTCCGCTACCATCCGGCGATAGCGGTTATCCATGCCATCGATCGTTCCTGGAAAAAACAAGGCATCCGCTATCAGCTTAAACAGGAGCTGGCGCTGCTGAAAAGCATTCGCGCCCGCCATTTCGACCTGGTGATCAACCTGGCCGATCAGTGGCGCAGCGCCGCCATCACGTTATTAAGCGGGGCGCCGGTGCGCATCGGCTTCAACTATCAAAAACGGCAGTCGTTTATCTGGCGCAGGGCGCATACCTGCCTGGTCGCCACCGACAACCATGGCGCGCTGCATACCGTTGAGCAAAACCTCAGTATCCTGGCGCCGCTGAATATCGCGATTACCGACCGCCGCGCCTCGATGCACTACTCGCCCGACGACGAGGCCAGCCGGCGGCGCCTGCTGGCCGAACGCGCCGTCACCGGCGAATATATCGTCATCCAGCCCACGTCGCGCTGGACCTACAAATGCTGGGACGACGCCAAGATGGCGCAGTTAATCGACGCCCTGCAATCCCAGGGATTAGCCATTATCCTCACCGCCGGGCCGGATAAAAAAGAGCGCGACATGATCGCGCATATCCAGTCCCTTTGCCATAATCCCCAGGTCGTCTCCCTGGCGGGGGAGCTGACGCTGACCCAGCTGGCGGCGCTTATCGATCATGCCCGGCTGTTTATCGGCGTCGATTCGGCGCCGATGCATATGGCCGCGGCGCTCAATACCCCCTGCGTGGCCTTGTTCGGCCCGACCAAACTGCAGCACTGGCGGCCGTGGAGCGATAACAGCACCGTGATCTGGGCCGGCGATTTTGCCGAGATCCCGCGGCCCGACGCCATAGATACCCGGACACGGGAGCGTTATCTCGACGCCATTCCCGTTGAGACGGTATTGGACGCCGCGCGGTATTATTTATCAACAGCACCGTAAGCAGGGCATGATGAAAAAAACCAGGCTGGCGATAGTCCGGCAAAAGTACCGCCCCGACGGCGGCGCGGAGCGTTTTATTACCCGGGCGCTGGATGCCCTGGATAATTCCGGGCTGGAACTGAATATCCTGACACGGCAATGGTCGGGCGAACCCCGGCCCGACTGGCATGTGCATATCTGCAACCCGGCCAAATGGGGCCGGGTGTCCCGTGAGCGCGGTTTTGCCCGGGCCGCCCGGCGTTGCTGGCAACATGAGCATTTCGATTTAGTGCAAAGCCATGAGCGTATCGCCGGCTGCGATGTTTTCCGCGCCGGCGACGGCGTGCACCGGGTCTGGCTTGAGCAGCGGGCGCGTATTATCCCGGCGCACCAACGGTGGCTGACCTCGTTAAGCGGCTATCACCGTTATGTGCTGGCGGCGGAAGAGGCGATGTTCCACGCGCCCGAGTTAAAAAAGATCATTTGCAATTCCCTGATGGTGAAAAACGACATTATCCGTTGCTATCAAGTGCCGGAAGAGAAATTCGCCCTGATTTACAACGCCATCGATTCAACCCGCTTTTATCCCGCCGCGCCGGAACAGCGCAGGCGCGTCAGGGAGCGCATGGTTATCCCGGAGCAGGCCTGCGCCCTGATCTATGTCGGTTCCGGATTTGAACGCAAAGGGCTGAAAGCGGCCATCGCCGCCATCGCCGCCACCGATCGCTACCTGATCGTGGTGGGCCAGGATAAGCAGCAGGATAAATATCGCGCTTTCGCCCAGGGATTAGGCTGCCTGCAGCGCATTCGTTTTGTCGGGGTACAAACGGACGTACTCCCCTTTTATCATGGGGCCGACGGTTTGATTTTACCCACCCTCTACGATCCGTTCCCAAACGTAATACTGGAAGCCATGGCCTGCGGCCTGCCGGTGATTACCAGCGAGCGCTGCGGCGGCGCGGAGTTTATCGAGGCCGGGAGAGAAGGATTTGTCTGCGATGCGCTAGATATCAAAACGCTGACGGAGTGCGCCAACGCCATACCTTCGCGCCAGCGCCAGCCCGGAATGGGTCTGGCCGCCCGTGAACGGGTGAAAGACTGTACTCCCGCGCGTCTTTCCCAGCAATTGACCGGGCTATACACCCAATTGTTATCCGTATAAAAACACTTGATATAATGTGGGAAAGCGACTTATCTGTTAGCATGGACGCGCTTAAAATGCGCTTTTAATAATTTGGTTAAACATTAACTCTGCACACCAGCCGCGGTGCCTTACTATAGCTAACTATAATGATCTATAACATACTCATCTATCTTATCCAGCCGCTGATATGGATTCGGTTATTATGGCGCAGCCGTAAGGCGCCGGCATATCGCCGCCGCTGGGCTGAACGCTACGGATATTGCCAGGGCAAGGTAAAACCCGGCGGCATTATGCTGCATTCGGTATCGGTCGGCGAGACCCTGGCGGCGATACCTTTGGTACGCGCACTGCGCCACCGTTACCCATTTTTGCCCATTACCGTCACCACCATGACGCCCACCGGCTCGGAGCGGGTCCAGTCCGCCTTCGGCAAGGATGTGCACCATGTTTATTTGCCCTACGATCTGCCGGGGGCCATGAACCGTTTCCTGAACCAGGTGAATCCCAAGCTGGTTATCGTGATGGAAACCGAACTTTGGCCTAACCTGATCAAAGCCCTGCACAAACGTAAAATCCCCCTGGTGGTCGCCAACGCGCGTTTATCCGCCCGCTCCGCCGCCGGTTACAAAAAATTCAGCACGTTTATCGCCCGGATCATGGAGCGGATTACGCTTATCGCCGCGCAAACCCAGGAAGATGGCGACCGCTTTCTGCAACTGGGGCTGAAACGAAACCAGCTGGCCGTCACCGGCAGCCTGAAATTCGATATATCAGTCACCCCGGAACTGGCGGCGCGGGCGCTGACGCTGCGGCGCCAGTGGGCGTCGCGCCGCCCGGTATGGATTGCCACCAGCACCCACGAAGGTGAGGAAACCCTTCTCCTGCAGGCCCATCGCCAGCTGCTGGCCGCCTTTCCCGATCTGCTGCTGATCCTGGTGCCGCGCCATCCGGAACGCTTCCCGGTGGCGCGGGAAATGACGCAAAAGGCCGGTTTAACCTCGATATTACGCAGCTCCGGCGATATTCCCGCTCATGATACGCAGGTGGTGATCGGCGACACCATGGGCGAGCTGATGCTGCTGTACGGTATTGCCGATCTGGCCTTTGTCGGCGGCAGCCTGGTCGAGCGCGGCGGCCATAATCCGCTGGAGGCCGCGGCCCATGCCATCCCGGTGCTGATGGGCCCCCATACCATCAATTTCAAGGACATCTGCGGCAAGCTTGCCGAAGCCGGGGGATTGATTACCGTGACCGACGTCCCGACGCTGGTCAAGGAAATCACTACCCTGCTGACCGACGAAGATTATCGCCTGTATTACGGCCGTCACGCGGTGGAAGTGTTGCACCAAAACCAGGGCGCCCTGCAGCGGCTGCTACACTTGCTGGAGCCATACCTGCCACAGCGGAGTCAATAAATGCCGTCGCAAACGCGTCTGTCGGTGGTGCTCATTACCCATAACGAAGCCGGGCTGCTGCCGGACTGCCTGGCATCGGTGCAATGGGCGGACGAAATCGTGGTGCTGGACTCATCCAGCACCGACTCGACGCGCCACATCGCCCTGCAGGCCGGCGCCCGGGTTTTTGAAGCCGAAGGGTGGCCGGGCTTCGGCAAACAGCGCCAGCGCGCGCAGGGGTACGCCACCGGCGATTTTATCCTGATGCTCGACGCCGATGAACGGGTAACACCCGGCCTCAAGCGCGCCATTGAACAGATAATCCGCCTGCCCCCCCAACCTGATACCGTTTACAGCTGCGCGCGCTCCAACCTGTTTCTCGGCCGCTTTATGCGCCACAGCGGCTGGTATCCGGATCGGGTGGTACGGCTGTATGCCCGCGAACACTTTCGCTACAACGATAATCCGGTGCATGAATCCCTGGATATCGGCAGCGCACGGGTCGTCAAACTTGAAGGTTGCCTGCAACATCTTACCTGCCGCGATCTGATGGCCTTCCAGCGCAAACAGCTGCAATATGCCGAGGCCTGGGCGCTTGAGCGCCACCGGCAAAATAAAAAATGTGGTTTTTTCGCCATCATCGGACATACGCTCGGCGCGTTTATCAAGACCTGGCTGCTCCGCGCCGGTTTTCTGGACGGCAAGCAGGGTTTGTTGCTGGCAATAGTGAACGCGCAGTATACATTTAATAAGTATGCCGCCCTGTGGGCGCTTGGCCGCACTATCAAGAGAGAAGCCTGATGACAACCAAAGCCATTTATCCGGGCACCTTTGATCCGCTCACCAACGGCCATCTCGATTTGGTGACCCGCGCCGCGAAGATGTTCGACCACGTGATCCTGGCCATTGCCTACAGTCCGAGCAAAAAGCCGCTGTTTTCCCTTGAGGAACGCGTCGACCTGGCCCGGCAGGTTACCGGCCATTTGCCCAACGTCGAGGTTATTGGTTTTAGCGATTTGATGGCCAACTTTGCCCGCCAGCAGCAGGCCAATATCCTGGTGCGCGGACTGCGGGCGGTATCGGATTTCGAATATGAAATGCAGCTGGCCAAGATGAACCAGCACCTGATGCCGGAACTGGAAAGCGTGTTCCTGATGCCGGCCCAGGCGTGGTCTTATATCTCATCGACGCTGGTCAAAGAGGTCGCCCTGCACGGCGGCAACGTCGATCATTTCCTGCCGGACCCTATCGCCCGGGAAGTCAACGCGCGCCTGCAGCCCTGACTCAATGCTGGCAGTGGGGGCAAAAGAAGGTGCTGCGCTGGCCGTGCTTCGCCGTCTGGATCGGTGTCCCGCATACCCGGCAGCTTTCTCCCCCGCGCCCATAGACCTGCAGTTCCTGCACAAAATAGCCGGGCTTGCCGTCCGTTTGCATAAAATCGCGCAGCGTGGTGCCGCCCTGCGCTATGGAGCGCAGCAATACCGCCTTGATGGTTTCCGCCAGCAGCCCGGACTCGGCCTCGGTCAGCGAACCGGCGGGGCGCCCGGGCAAGATGCCCGCCACAAACAGCGACTCGCTGGCATAGATATTGCCCACGCCCACCACCAGTTTATTATCCATCAGCCAGGGTTTGACCGGCGTGCGCTTATTGCGTGATTTGCCGAACAGCCAGCGGCCATTGAATTCATCGCTCAGCGGCTCCGGCCCCAGATGCGCGAGCACGCGGCTGGTGGCCAGATCGGCGCTCCACAGCCAGGCGCCGAAACGCCTGGGATCGGTATAGCGGATGGTGCAGCCGTTGCTCATCAGCAGATCCACATGGTCATGTTTTTCCGGCGCCGCCGGCTGCGGCAAGACACGCAGGCTGCCGGACATACCCAGGTGGATAATGATCCAGCCGTCGCCAAGCTCCAGCAGCAGATATTTGGCCCGCCGCTGCACGCTGATGACCAGACGGTCGCGCAGGGCGATGATTTCGTCGGACACCGGCCAGCGCAGGCGCGCGTTGCGCACCACCGCCCGGACAATATGCTGACCGGCGACCCAAGGCTCTATGCCGCGCCGGCTGGTTTCCACCTCGGGGAGTTCTGGCATATACCACCTGTTGTTTTTTAATGCCGCGCAGGCACATGTTGCTCAGGTAAAATAACATGATGATAAAGAGCGCGAAGCACAATTGCCCTTTTCAACAAAACGCCTGCAAAACACGTCATAAAAAAACCCGGCCGGGGCCGGGTTTTTTGCAATCCGCTAAAATTATTTGATTTTAGCTTCTTTGTAAAGTACGTGCTGGCGTACAACCGGATCGAATTTTTTCAATTCCAACTTTTCCGGTTTGGTACGTTTATTCTTCGTAGTGGTATAGTAGTGACCAGTACCAGCAGAAGAAACCAGCTTGATCTTCTCGCGAACACCTTTAGCCATGATTCAGTTCCTTAATACTTTTCACCGCGGGCACGCAAATCGGTCAAGACCGTTTCGATGCCCTTCTTATCAATCACACGCATACCTTTAGCAGATACACGCAGCGTAACAAAGCGTTTTTCGCTCTCAACCCAAAAACGGTGAGAGTGCAGGTTAGGCAGAAAACGGCGTTTGGTCGCATTCATTGCGTGGGAGCGGTTGTTGCCGCTCACCGGGCGCTTGCCGGTAACTTGGCAGACTCGGGACATGTCTATTCTCCAAAAATCTAATCAGCTCGAGCTTCGTAAAAAGGTGTTAGCCGCCTCGTCAGGCTTTAGAGCCCATCTCAGCACATTCACTGAGGAGAGACTTTCAACAGATTTAAATCTGCTGAGATAGGCTCTCAACGCTACACCCAGGATTCTCAAAGGTGGCGTAGTATACGCTTTGAAGCGCAAGTGCTCAAGTCCCGCGCAACTAAAGATCCCGGAGGATCGCAGGAAAGCGTCTCACAACCACCCTTTTTCGGCAAAAGAGACGTATTCTCCCGCCCCAATGACCAAATGATCGAGTACCCGGATATCCAGGAACAAGCACGCTTTGACCACCAGATCGGTTACATCCCGATCGGCGCGGCTGGGTTCGGCTTTTCCCGACGGATGATTGTGCGCTAAAATTATCGCCGCCGCATTGACTTTAAGCGCCTCGCGCAGGATTTCACGCGGATGCACCTCAACGCTGTTCACCGTGCCCTGGAACATCTCCTGATGGCTAATCAGGCGGTGCTGGTTATCCAGGAACATGACCACGAAGACTTCGCGCTCCCGGCGCGCCAGTAATAATTGCAGGTAGCCGCGGGTGATCTCCGGGCTGGTCATGGCGTTTTCGCGCATCAGATGGGAGCAATAAAAACGATGCGCCATCTCGCCAATGGCCTGCAACTGGGCGTATTTAGAATTGCCCAGTCCCTTGACGGCGCAAAGGGTCTGCCGGTCCGCCGTGATGAGTTTATGGACGGAGCCGAACCGCGCCAGCAGGCTTTCGGCATATTGCATAACGTGCATGCCCGGCACGCCGGTACGCAGGAACAGCGCCAGCAGCTCCGCATCGCTGAGCATTGCCGGGCCGAACAACAGTAATTTCTCGCGCGGCGCCAGTTTATCGCGCCATCCTTTCACCTTATGCTGCTCTTCCATCCGCCCGCCTCCGTTCATCCGCCCGCCTATCATGCCACCATGCGCGGCCCGGCTCGACGCGATAAGAGAGAAGTTGCGGCCGGCGCTGCAATTTAACACTGGGTGCTTCTTGACGAGAGAGATGCCTGTTCTCGGAAGGGTTATGATAAAATGTTTTTTACTTAAGCTTACAAGCGGACAACCGAAATGACGGAACTTGCCGGCAAGCATATTGTGCTGGGTGTGAGCGGTGGCATCGCAGCCTATAAAAGCCCTGAACTCGTGCGCCGTCTGCGCGACAGGGGCGCGGATGTGCGGGTGGTCATGACGCCCGCGGCCAAGGCGTTTATTACTCCGCTGACAATGCAGGCGGTATCGGGCCATACTGTTTCCGACGATCTGCTCGACCCCGCCGCCGAAGCGGCCATGGGCCATATCGAGCTGGGCAAATGGGCGGATCTGGTCCTGATTGCCCCCGCCAGCGCCGATCTGATGGCCCGTATCGCCGCGGGCATGGCCAACGATTTGCTCACCACCGTTTGCCTGGCCACCGCCGCCAGGATCGCCATAGCGCCGGCCATGAACCAGCAAATGTACCGGGCGCCGGCTACCCAGGCCAACCTGCGCACCCTGGAGTCCCGCGGCGTATTGCTCTGGGGTCCGGATATCGGCAGCCAGGCCTGCGGCGACATCGGCCCGGGCAGGATGCTCGATCCCCTGGATCTGGTCGATCTGGCGCGCCGGCATTTTACCGTCGATCGCTCGTTGGAACATCTCAATATCATGGTGACCGCCGGCCCCACCCGCGAAGCCCTCGATCCGGTGCGCTATATCAGCAACCATAGCTCCGGCAAGATGGGTTACGCCATTGCCATGGCGGCGGCCCGGAAAGGCGCCCACGTCACGCTGGTGACCGGCCCGGTGAATTTACCCACGCCGGCCGGCGTCTGGCGCGTCAATGTCACCACCGCGCAGGAAATGCAGGATGCGGTGATGAAAGACATCGGCAATCAGCACATCTTTATCGGCTGCGCCGCCGTGGCGGATTACCGCGCGGCCGAGCCGGCGGAGGAAAAAATCAAAACCCGGGGTGAGGAAATCACCATCAGGATGATCAAGAACCCGGATATCGTGGCAAGCGTCGGCGCGCTAACGCAACATCGTCCCTATGTGGTCGGATTTGCCGCTGAAACCCAGAATATGGAAGAATACGCCCGGCGCAAACGCGCGGCGAAAAATATGGATTTGATTTGTGCCAATGATGTTTCCCAGCCGGGACAGGGTTTTAACAGCGAGACCAACGCGCTGCATCTGTTTTGGCAAGACGGGGATACCCGGTTACCGCTAAGCGATAAGTCCCTGCTTGGTCAACGTTTAATTGACGAGATTGTCAGCCGTTATGATGAAAAAAATCGACCTTAAGATCCTCGATAGCCGCATAGGCGATCGTTTCCCCTTGCCCGCCTATGCCACGACGGGCTCCGCCGGGCTGGATTTACGCGCCTGTATCGACGACGCCGTGGTGCTGGCGCCCGGTGAAACCACCCTTATCCCCACCGGCCTGGCGGTACATATCGCCGATACCGGCCTGGCGGCAGTGGTGCTGCCCCGTTCAGGGCTGGGCCATAAGCACGGCATCGTGCTGGGCAATCTGGTGGGGCTCATCGATTCGGATTACCAGGGACCGCTGATGGTGTCCGTCTGGAATCGCGGCCAGCATGTGTTCACCATCGAACCGGGAGAACGCCTGGCGCAAATGGTGTTTGTACCCATCGTCCAGGTGGAATTCAACGTCGTCGACGAGTTTACCGCCAGCTCCCGCGGGGAAGGCGGTTTCGGCCATTCCGGCCGCCAGTAGGCGTTAACGGGCGGATCTTCCCCGGCATCGACAATTCACTCTTTTAACGCCGTAACACATCATGCTGTTACGGCCGATGCCTGATGTTAATTCATTATTGATGTTGTTACTCAGGGACCTATTCGGCATGGTAGAAAAAAAGAATACGAAACGTAATCGCCGCGAGGAGATTCTTCAGGCATTGGCGCAAATGCTTGAATCCGGCGACGGCAGCCAACGTATCACCACCGCCAAGCTGGCGGCCACCGTCGGCGTTTCGGAAGCGGCGCTGTATCGCCACTTTCCCAGCAAAACGCGGATGTTCGACAGCCTGATCGAGTTTATCGAAGATAGCCTGATTTCCCGTATCAACCTGATCCTGCAAGATGAAAAGGACACCCTTAATCGTCTGCGCCTGATTCTGCAGCTGATCCTGGGTTTTGCCGAACGCAACCCGGGGCTGACCCGCATCATGACCGGTCATGCGCTGATGTTTGAGCAGGACCGGTTGCAGGGCCGGATTAACCAGCTGTATGAACGTATCGAAGTGCAGCTGCGCCAGGTGCTGCGCGAGCGGAAATTACGGGAAGGACAGGCGTTCGAACTGGATGAGGCCCTGCTGGCCAGCCAGCTGCTGGCGTACTGCGAGGGCATGCTGTCGCGTTTCGTGCGTACTGAATTCCGCTATTCGCCGATGCACGAGTTCGACGTGCGCTGGCCGCTGCTGGTGGCCCAGCTGCGCTGAGCGGGTCCAGCCGCGCTTTTCGGCGCTGAGCCCTTAGCGCGCGGCATGGTCCGGCGGCAGCCGATTGTTACACTGTTTTGCCCGCCGGGTTAACTTAGACACCATATTGACGCTGATAGGCGCGCACCGCCGCCAGGTGATCGGCCAATTCGCTTTTCTCTTCCAGGTAATCGATAAGATCGCGCAGCGTGACGATAGCGATCACCCGGCAATGGTAATCGCGTTCCACTTCCTGTATCGCCGAGATCTCGGCCCGGCCTTTTTCCTGCCGGTCGAGGGAAATCAGCACGCCGGCCAGCTGCGCCTTATGGGCCTCGATAATCGCCATGGATTCGCGGATGGCGGTGCCGGCGGTGATAACGTCGTCCACCAGCATAATCTTGCCCTGCAGCGGGCTGCCGACCAGGCTGCCGCCCTCGCCGTGGTTCTTGGCTTCCTTGCGGTTGAAGCAGTAGGGCACGTCGCGCTCAAAGTGTTCCGCCAGCGCAACGACCGTGGTGGTGGCGATGGGGATGCCTTTATAGGCCGGGCCGAACACCAAATCAAAATCGATGCCGGAATCCATCAGCGCGGCGGCGTAAAAACGCCCGAGCAGCGCCAGGTCGCGACCGGTATTAAACAGTCCGGCGTTAAAAAAATAAGGACTTATCCGGCCCGACTTCAGCGTAAATTCGCCGAATTTCAAGACCTGTTTATTTAAAGCAAACTCGATAAACTCACGCTGATACGCTTTCACGGCTACCACTCCTCACAACGGGGCGACTAACGCCGCCCGATATTACCGGCCTTTACCCGGCCAGGGCGGCCTTTTGCGCCTGGATTAACGTTTCTATGCCGCCGCGGGCCAGCTCCAGCAGGGTGATGAGCTCTTCCTGGCTGAAGGGTTCGCCTTCGGCGGTGCCCTGCACTTCAATCATGCGGCCGTCTTCCATCATCACCACATTCATGTCGGTTTCGGCGATCGAGTCTTCCACATATTCCAGATCGCAGCGCGCTTCTCCCGCCACGATGCCGACGGAGATAGCCGCGACAAATCCCTTAAACGGGCTGGCCTTGAGCTGGCCCTTTTTCTGCATTACCGCCAGGGCGTCGGCCAGCGCCACGCAGGCGCCGGTAATGGACGCGGTGCGGGTGCCGCCGTCGGCCTGCAACACATCGCAGTCGAGGGTAATGGTATATTCGCCAAGCTTCTTCAAGTCCACCGCGGCGCGCAGCGAGCGCGCAATCAGGCGCTGGATTTCCAGGGTGCGGCCGCCCTGCTTGCCGCGGGACGCCTCGCGGGCGTTACGGGTATGGGTGGCGCGCGGCAGCATGCCGTACTCGGCGGTGATCCAGCCCTGGCCCTGGCCTTTCAGAAAACGCGGCACGCCCTCCTCCACCGTGGCGGTGCACAGCACCCGGGTCTCGCCGAATTCAATCAGCACCGAACCTTCGGCGTGCTTGGTAAAATGGCGGGTAATGGTGACGGGACGGACTTGCTGAATGTTTCTGCCTGCTGGACGCATGGCTCTCTCCGGGCTGGTATTTCGTGTATTGGCTGCGCATTATACGGTCTTCGGGACCATATGCCTATCATGCCCGGCCATGCGACGGTATAATCCCCCCAACTTTTTTATCGAGACGGGTACGCATATGATCCGCAGTATGACCGCATTCGCACGGCGCGAAGTTAAAGGTGATTGGGGCAACGCCGCCTGGGAGCTGCGCTCCGTTAATCAACGCTATCTGGAAACCTATATTCGTTTACCGGAGCAGTTTCGCGGCCTTGAGCCTGCCATCAGGGAACGCACCCGCACCCGCCTCACCCGCGGCAAGATTGAATGCAACCTGCGTTTCGAGGTCAATCCCAATACGCAAAGCGCGCTGATTTTAAACCAGCCGCTGGCCAAGCAGCTGGTGGAAGCGGCCCAATGGGTCAAGATGCAAAGCGACGAAGGCGAAATCGACCCGATGGAAATCCTGCGCTGGCCCGGCGTGATGGCGGCCGAAGAGCAGGATCTGGACGCCATCGGCGCGGAGCTGCTGGCCGCCCTGGATGCCGCCCTCGATGACTTTATCCTCGCCCGCGAATCCGAAGGCGCGGCGATCAAAATCATGATTGAGCAGCGCCTGGCCGGCGTCAGCGCCGAAGTGGCCAAAGTGCGCCAGCAGATGCCCGATATCCTGGTATGGCAGCGCGAGCGCCTGCTGGCCAAAATGGAAGACGCGCAGGTACAGCTGGAAAACAACCGCCTGGAGCAGGAGCTGGTGCTGCTGGCCCAGCGGGTGGACGTCTCCGAGGAGCTGGACCGCCTGGATGCCCATGTCAAGGAAACCTATAATATCCTGACCAAGCAAGAAGCCGTCGGCCGCCGCC
The DNA here is from genome assembly GCF_047324285.1 of Sodalis sp. RH14. Lineage (NCBI taxonomy): Bacteria > Pseudomonadati > Pseudomonadota > Gammaproteobacteria > Enterobacterales > Bruguierivoracaceae > Sodalis > Sodalis sp. RH14. The sequence goes on along the minus strand of NZ_CP178739.1, from coordinate 5,894,297 downwards.
TGGACTTTATGATGCAGGAATTTAACCGCGAGTCGAATACGCTGGGCTCGAAGTCGATTAATGCCAGCGTGACGACGTCGGCGATTGAACTGAAGGTGCTGATTGAGCAGATGCGGGAGCAGATACAGAATATCGAATAATTTCTGCTGACATCCTCTGAATGCCGCAATGCCCTGTTTTCAGGGCACTTTTATTGCCACTAACGTCCCTCTCGCATTTGATCCGCGCCCCGGATCCTGGACAATCTCATCTGAACGGATGGTCGGCTATGTGCCAAGAGCGGACGTTAGAAACATAAAAGCATCTTGATAAGTGGGTTGTTGGGGGAGAGTTTTGTTGGGTTCGCCACAACTCCTGAGAATGCTGCTATGTACTATGGTAGCATTGGCAGCTAGCATCTGTAATGATGAGTGCCTGAATAGCCAGTTAGAGCCAGATTTTGATGGGACATTAATGTAATCCCCTCGGATCAATTGCGCCATATAAACGCGTATCCTAGCACCTTTAGTGTTTAACAAGGAGTGAAACCGTGACAGAATTTCTCGAAAAAATGTTTGATCGTGTTTATTCGGAGAAAGACTTCAGCATTAACATCGCCATATTTGTCTCCGGAATCGCGGGAGTTACCTGTTATCTTATTGTTCGCGATTATGTGCTGACGCTGTTTTCTTTTGTTATTACTTTTCCGGTTGTAAAGATTATAGCAGGAGGATTATATCAGCGAATTATTACCCGCAAGGGAGAGGCAGTTGCAGAAAAACGACTGACAACGCTTTATCATTCTCTGACTGGAAGAGAAAAAGATGTGGTAATGCACTTTGTAACGCATGGTGGCACTGTTATGACATGGGGGCAAATGAATAAGCTTGATGATCCAGAACCGGGCGTAGAATCTCTGGCCCGTCGTGGATTACTGAATACGTCCGTAACGGTGGATGGTATGAGAGAAACGTTTGAACTAGATCTGGCCCTCTTTAATTATGCCTATAAGTATCGCCCCCGTCAGGAGGGGATGCTTACTTCAGAAGAATAAGGAAGTTGTAATATTTATGCTGAAAATGTTAAAAAGGATGGATACCGCCCCCATCCTTTTGATTCAAATGATGTAAGGCTTACAGCATATACTCCATGTAAGAAGATGGACAGAAACCCATTCCTCCACATTGGCAATAATGTCCTAAATTAGGCTGACCACTTCGGTTAACTATTTCTTTTCGTCTCTCGCTCTATAATGCCTGAAACACTATGCATTACAAAGCATTAGAATCGGACGAGACTGCATTTTCAATCAAGGATCAATCTTAATTATGGTTTATTGCTAATATCGATACAGTCAGGGCAAGTGTGAGTTCCCTTTCCAAGCCAAGAACTCATTTCCTCTTCAGGCCATTCAGCACCACAAACATCACATGTGACTTCAATTGAGCCTGAGTCTTCGGCACTGCAATACGTGCAACGATATCCTGATGTAGAATCGTTATTTTGAATCATTGTCTCATGACCACAATAATCACAGATATATTCTTTCCAATTAACTAGCTCAACAAATTTTGGTCTAACCCCAAGAAATGCTTCTTTTCTAGCATCAGTTACATCCAAATAACCTTCATGAATATTATGCTCATATTCGTCAGATAGTATATTATAGGAATTAGATGCTTCCTTCGAAATTTCTTTGTCTAGATCGTATAAACTAAATATATCAGAAAACTCAGCTAACCCTCTAACCAAACGCCCCATTGCTAGACGAACATATTTAATAGTAAACGCGAATTCGTAATGCTCAATTGAATTTCTGAGATCTTTCATCCAACCGATATCATCTAGTAACTCTTTATCAACTAAGTCCACTGAGGTTATACTGCACTTTTCAAGTGTAGCTATCGATAATGCTTGGTCCAAAGTAATAGTGTGAGGATTTTTATGCCCTTTAATAAGTTCTTCAAAGTCGAATTCTTCAGCCTCCATTTTATTAAAAGCTTCAATAAGATTGATTTTGTCACTTTTTGCGCGATTTTTTACTGCTTTGTAGCATTTTGAAAAAAATAAGTTTTCGTCTAATGTTTGAATATACATTTTTAGAGTTAACTCAAAACAATGAGAGAAATGTAGAATAGCAAACTTGAAAGCTTTATAATCACCATCTTCTCCTTGTTTGAATTTTTTGATAGCTTCATTAAAACTATCTAAAGCATTAGATTTTAGATCAAGTTTAAATTCCATTATTTTCACTTACTGTATTTGGATGGTAGAATATCTTTACATAATTAAGAATACTGCGCTATAGCATCAGAGGTACTAACTTCCGCTTTTCGCTCTTGAGGGACAACCATACTCAAATCTCCCACATTGCATGAGATTTGAGTATGAACACATCACCGTGGAACAAAGACCGTATCATCGGCCAGAAAAGACCACTTCAGATATCTCATATCTGGGGGATTAGAATCAGGCTTGAACTGGAGGGTAGAACACGCGATCTGGCTCTGTTCAACATGGCTTTGGACAGCAAACTGCGTGGCTGTGATCTGGTTAAACTAAAAGTGTCAGATGTTTCATATGGTAATTCTGTTTCAAGCAGAGCGACGGTGTTGCAACAGAAGACCGGTAGCCCTGTACAGTTCGAGTTAACTAAGGGGACGAGAGAATCTGTCGCCGAGTTGATAAAACTTGGCAAGCTGCACAGTAAAGACTATTTGTTCCAATCCCGCGTCGGTTCTTGCCAACATATATCAACTCGGCAATACAACCGAATTTTTCATGGCTGGGTCGCAAAGCTTGGTCTCGAAGTTTCGCTGTACGGCACACATTCCATGAGAAGAACAAAACCTTACCTGATATACAAGAAAACCAAGAATCTCCGGGTGATCTAACTTCTGTTGGGTCATAAGAAACTGGAAAGCACGGTTCGTTACCTAGGCATTGAAGTCGATGATGCGTTGGAGATCTCTGAGTCGATTGAAGTATGAGGTCGTCAGGGCTGCTACAGCAGCCCTGTGCCAGAAGCTGACCCTGGCGCTTTGGGTGACCAACGCGCAAAAGATCGTACTCAGGTGCGGCATGGATATCTGTAACCTGTGCTATTAGCATGAACACATCACTAGGGGCGGGTACAGGCAGATGACACGAGAGCGGTTTGAGCGCGGACATCCTGCTAGCGGATTGAGTAAATTAAACGTCATCACTAATTTCAGTGAGTTGCATTTATGCTACGCTTGTATTATCGGTTTCCTTTCGAGGTTTTTTTATGTTAAAAAAATCAGTTAACTACATTTCTCATCAACTCATGTGCGTTCACCATTTACTCCGCAGATAACCGTTAAGACAACGGTTACTGAATTTTTATTACTGATCTGACAACCAGAGGTTGTTGACTTGATATAAGGGAAAAGAATGCTAATGATATTCGATGAGTTATCTGGTGCTCCAATTTGGGTGCCTGCGGTATTGCTCGTCATTCTCTCACTCGCACTGGGGTTCCTGGCCCGATTTATACTTCTCAGGTTCATCCGCTACTGGCAGAATCGTGACCGAAAGCTCTTCAAATCACTTGAAAAACATCTTCGTGGATCAATGTTTCTTTTCATTCCCTTACTGTTGATAAATGTAGGGGTTAATTATATTAACATTCAGCCAAACTCCCTTGATTTTATTACATCCACCCTTAATATCTTTATTATATTATCATTTTGCTCCATTTTAATTCGATTAGTTAATGTTGCGCAAGATATGCTTTTTATCCGCTATGACATTAATCTTTCGAATAATCTTCGTGCCCGTAAAATTCGCACTCAAATAATGTATGTAAAAAAAGTCGCTATTGTATTGCTCGTGTCATTCTGCCTTACTCTGATACTTCTCAGTTTTCCCGGTTTCCGAAAATTCGGCACGACAATCTTAGCCGGCGCGGGGGTTGCCGGAATAATCATTGGGTTTGCCCTTCAGAAGTCGCTTGTCAACTTGTTTGCCGGAATTCAGATAGCTTTTACGCAACCTATAAAAATTGATGATGCTGTAGTCGTCGAAAATGAATGGGGCTGGATAGAGGAGATAAATCTGACTTATGTCGTTGTGCGTATCTGGGACCTTCGTCGACTGGTCCTGCCCATCACATACTTTACAGAAAATCCTTTCCAGAACTGGACGCGTAATAACGCACAGATATTAGGCTCTGTTTTTCTTTACCTCGATTATTCCATGCCATTAGATCCTCTCCGTAAGCATTTTGAAAAAGTCCTCAGTGAAACAAAACTCTGGGATCAACAGACTCAGGTGCTCCAGGTAACCGAAACTACTGACAAAACCATGACCATCAGATTATTGATGACTGCACAGAATTCCCCCATCGCCTGGGATTTACGCTGCCACGTGCGGGAAAAAATGATTGAGTTTATTCAGCAAAATTATCCGCAGAGCCTTCCTCACGTGAGGGCTACACTGACCGATTCGGTGTGTGATCGTCCAAAAGATCAGTAGTTAATCGTTTTCATTTTTTCTGTATACCGTGGAACGTACAGATACTTTAAGCGTGCTGCGTGAGCACCAGGACAACTGAGCTTCCGCTCCTCGCTCAAAGCAGCTGGTCAACTTCGCTTTATTCCCTGCTTAATGAGGCTTTGCGGCTGACCTGCAGGCTATGTGAGGCGAACCGCAGGACCCATTAAACGGCCTGCGCCAATATCCGGACATCTTTCGCCGTTCGCTGTAGAGTGATAATCGCATGTGTCTGGGCAGCTATATGGATGGCCGCTGAAGACAATGAGCTACCCGAAGCGGTGAAAATAGCCAGGAGTCGGCCCGATCTCAGCTTGTTTGATGGATTAATACAAAGTTATCGAACTGCTGGCCTGCTCCCGGCATAATGGAAAGCCAATGATTTATTGGTGAGTTTAAACTGATTTAACGTCAGCGAGTTATAAGGAAAACACATGATCGATACACATGCGGTTCTTACCGTGCTGTTGATTTATCTCGCTGGCGTGGTGATACCCGGGCCAAACTTTGTCGCCGTGGTGCATAAAGCGGTCGCTTCCACGCGCTCGGCCGCCCTTGCGCTGGTTGCTGGCATTGTGGTGGTCAACCTATTCTGGGCAAGTTGCGCTATCGGCGGAATCGGTTTGCTATTTGCCGTATTCCCTTGGGTTGCGCTGATTGTGAAAATAGTAGGGGCAGGATATCTGCTGTGGTTTGGCTTACGCCTTATCCTCAATGCGGGAAGCCAACCCGTTGCGAACGAAAATGCCGTATTGCCAGGTCATTTCCGCCAATCCTTTATTCAGGGCGTGATGACTAATATCGGTAATCCGAAATCCATGGCTTTTTACGCCGCCATATTCTCTACTGCCGCTCCGGCGCATGTTTCTGCGGGCACCTTTATCGCCATGCTCAGCGTTGTCGGCATCATTGCATCACTCTGGTACGGAGCGGTTGCCATCACCCTTTCTCAACCTCGCATTTCTTCCGCCTATCAGCGGGCCAAAAAAGTCATTGATAGGCTTTGCGGCGGGTTGATCATACTGTTAGGGATCAGGCAGATTATTAATTAATCAGCCAAAATTATCCCTGCAGCAGCTTAACCAGTAAAGCAACGTTATAAAATGCATCTTTAACCGGAGCGGCACCGGGCATGGCCCTACCCCAATATTCTGCTCCACCCAGAACTGGAAATCCGGCATGATAAATCCATGCCGTTGACGGAGGTGAGGCCGATGAAAAAATCCCGCTACACCGCAAGGCGTTATCACTCACGGCGCTGTTCTGTATTGGGGTACTTCCCGCAGGGGATCAGGCTGCTTTTACCGCTCTGATTTTTTTTGTGCCGGCATCAGCATTATCATCGGTTTCCATGCTTTCCGATTCATCTGCGGGAGCCTGAGCGCCGATGGCTTCCGGCAATTTGCTGGTGCGCAGTATATGCTGGACGTCATCTTTATGCTCGGCCAAATAAAGACCTAGCTTTTCAGCCTGCGGTTCATCCAACGGCATCCCGCTGGTCAACAACCAGTCGCTGAACGCTTCAGCCATATCGAGCATCTTGTCGTAGGCCTCCGCTTCTTTCTTACTGGCAAATGTCATTTTCTCTTCACCCTTTCTGACGACCACATATTTTGTTTCAATAGCCATAACCGCCTCCAATACTGTAATTATAGCCAGTATATCAGCAAGTGTCGCTCATCGTCCACCACACATTCAACGGCTGTATGTGCTGTAATCCATTCCCATTAAACAAGTCTTGCTGGTCTCATGCCGGGAGCCATGCAAGCCGCTATGTGATTTATCTGCCGCTGGAATACTCAACCAGCAGCAACTTACGCGCATCTTTGCGCAATAACGGCAACTGCTGCTCCCGTGCAGGTGAAACGGCGAAACCGTAACGCTGGTGGAAACGTGCTGCTTTATTATCCCGGTTTTGAGCGAGATGTCTTGCTGGGTCAGGTACATAGCCTTGCGTGCCGTCTTGACATCCGCGCCGTATCAACCGAACTGCCGCGCCCAGTGGTCCGCCAGCGCGATATCCTTTTCCGCCGGCAAGCCGCTTATGCCGATTGCGCCCACCAGGGCGCCGTTTATCACGATCGGCACGCCGCCGGGCATTGGCAATAAGGCGGCGTCATTGAGCATGCGCATATCCAGGGAACCGTTTTTCACCTCCTCCGACACCAGACGGGTACTGCGCCTGAGCATCAGCGCAGTATAGGCTTTACGTTGCGCCAACAGCCGCGGCAAAGGCGGACAGGAGTGATGGGCGCCAAAGGCCGCCAATTCGCCGTGAACGCCCACCACGGCCACCGCCAGCCCAGTGGTGGCGGGATCCAGCGAAGCCGAGGCGATGATTTCGGCGACTTTACCGATAGCCACCTTATCCTGCAGGATATAACGCGCGGCAAGGCCGGCAGGTTCATTGGCCATGCGCGATACCCTCCCGGATAGTGTCATTGAGCACGCCCAGCTCGTGTTTTTGCCGGTCCGTCAAGGGAACGAACGGCTCCCGCACCGGCCCGAGGTCCTCCAGGCCAAGGCCCGTCATATACTTCGCCGACTGAAAGATCCCCCGCGCCACCATAAATTCGACGGCATTGTTAATCTGCAGCTGGATTTCCCGCGCCCGGTTGAGCTCGCCCCGCCGGAATAAGTCGCGAATGGCCAAAAATCGCTCTGGCTGCAGATTGACCGTGGTGCCGATGGTGGCGGTCGCGCCGGCCGATAGCGCCGACAGGTAGATCTCATCAAAGCCGTTGAAAAAAACCTTGCCGGGATATTTTGCCGCCATGCGCTCCAGGGAATAGAGGTTGTGCGAGGTATGCTTCACTCCCAGCACCTGTTCATCGGTTAATAGCGCGTCGGCGGTTTCCTCGTCAAGTTCAACCGAAGTGAATTGCGGGATATTATAGACAATCACCGGCAGCGATATGGCCGCAAGCACCCGCCGGTAATACGCGATGATCTCTTTTTTGGAGAATTTGTAATAATAAGGGGGCACCAGCGATACCGCGTCGGCGCCATCCTGTTCCGCCTGCCGGGCCAGAGAGACCGCGTCAGCGGTCCTCACCGTACCGACATGGGAGATCACCGGCACCCGGCCTTTCACCTGCGCCGCCAGGACGCGCAGCAGCTGTGCCCGCTCCTCCATGCCCAGGAGCGGGCCCTCACCGGAAGATCCGCAGCAATAAAATCCCTCCACTCCGCGCGCGAGCTGACGTTCCACCACCTTCGCCAGCACATCGTAATTGACGGATTCATCCTCATGCATCGGTGTGACCAGCGCTGAAATGACCCCCCGGTATTTATCCCACCCGCCGCGCTTTACCATGCCGTCCATCCTCCGTCCACCACCACATTGGCGCCGGTCATATACACTGACGCGTCGGAAAGGAGAAACACGATAGTGCCGTTATATTCATCTTCATTGGCCATGCGGCCGATGGGCATGCGGGCGATATAATTTTTCTGGAACCGCGGATCCTGATCCGGCCGCGCCACGCCGGAGATGGTCAGCGTATTGACCCGGATACCGTCCCGGCCCCAGTAGGTGGCGCAATAACGGGTAAAATTGTACAGTCCCGATTTGGCCGCGGAATAGGCGACCGGCTTGATGAACGGCACGCCGGTATCCTCTTTTTTGTAGCTGTAGATATCCTGCACCGGCGATACCACGCCGTAGATCGATCCGACATTGATGATGGATCCCTTTTTCCCCGCCGCTTTCATCCTGGCGCCTACCTGCTGGGTCGCCAGAAATGTGCCCACCAGGTTGACCTCCACCACTTTACGGAAGACGTCCACGGGGAACTGCTCAAAGGGGCCGGAGACCTCCGGCGGCGCGCTGGGCTGGGTATCGATGCCGGCATTATTCACCAGGCCGTCCGGCACGCCCCATTGCCGCTCGATATCATCCAGCGCACGATTGATGCTGCCGCTGTCGGTGATATCAACCTGATAAAACGCCAGGCGCGGGGATTCCCGCTGCTCGCCGAACACCTTCAGCAGCCGTTCTTCAGCGATGTTCTGCGCGAAAACCGCCACCCGGGCCTGCCGTTTATGCAGCTCCTTGACATATTGGGCGCCCAATTGCCCCAGGCCGCCGGTCACGACGATAATCTTATCTTTGACGGAAAATAAGGTATCTTCCATAGGGATCTCCTGCTATCGAGTGATGACGTTATATTTTGTGGGCATGCAAATAGTCTCTGTCCAAAATGATGCCGTGACCGGCCCGCTCGCTGGGAACGTAATAACCGTCCACCTCCTCGCCGGCGGATAATACGATGCGCAGATCTTTCCAGCGTCCGCCGTCGGTGACTTCCGCATAGGACACATTGGGCACCGCGGCCAGCAGGCTGGCGCTCAGTTCCAGGACGAAATGCGGCGTCATCGGCAGGTTATGCGCGCGGGCGACCGTCGCGACATCCAGGTATCCGGTGATACCGCCGACGCGCCCCAGGTCGGCCTGGACAAAATCCACGGAACCGTTGTCGATATATTGGCTGAACTGGCTGAGATTATAGACATTCTCGCCCAGGGCAATCGGCGTGCTGGTCCTCTCGCGCAGCTGTTTATGGCCGGCGATATTGTCCGACGGCAGCGGCTCCTCAATCCACAGCAGGTTCAACGGATCAAACAGCTTGAATGCCCGCAGGGCCTGGGGGAAATTCCATCCCTGATTGGCATCCACCGCCAGAGGGAATCCCGGCACGGCTTCCTGGATTTTGATTAAGCGCTCGACATCCTCTTCCAGGTCGGGTTTACCCACCTTGACCTTGGCCGCGAGGTACCCCTTCGATTTCCAGCGGCGCACCTGTTCGATCACCTCCTCCACCGACATGTGCAGGTTGATGCCGCTGCCATACAACGGCACGCGATCGCGCACCCGTCCGAGCAAGTCGATGAGAGGCACATTCAGCGTTTTGCCCAGCAAATCCCAGTAGGCGATATCCAGGGCGGAAAGCGCATGGGTGGTGACGCCGGCGCCGCCGACATCGTGAATATATTTGTAACTGCGATCCCAGAGCGCGCGCGGCGACAAGCGCTGTCCGATAACATCCGGGATGATTTCCTTGATCAAGGCCGAAATGGTGGCGCCGCACCAGCCGGAAGTGTGGCTGAAGCCGGTGCCCACCAGTCCGTTGGAGCCATGCACATCGACGATGGCCACCTCAATATCGGTGACGTGGTGGATCTGGTCGCCCCAGGGTCCTTCCGGCAGCGGTACGCGCGCCGTCATCAGTTCGATATTTTCAATTACCGGCATTTTGGTGATAGTCATGATCAGTCCTCTTTCTTTAGTCCGTTCAACAATTCCGGATGCGTGAATCCCGACATCCCGTGGGAAGTGTCTTGCACATCATTTTCATATTCATTGTCGCCGGCGACATGGCCGAAGACTTCGGGCAGCAGGAATGTCGCGGCCAGAAAAGCCAGGAACGGCGCGATGGCGATAAGCGATGAGGCCAGCGGCACGCCCAGGGTGTCAAACAGCGGCGGGAAGACCAGGGTGGTCAGGAACGCGGTGATTTTTACGATGGTATAGCCGATGCCGGATGCCACGCCGCGGTATTTCGGTTTGGCCACCAGCGATACCACGGTCATGCCGCTTTCCGAATCCCAGTAATGGCCCCACAGCATCAGGGCGGCGCCGCCGGTGATCATCAGATAATTCAGTTTGAATACACCGTAGGCGGCTAACAATATGCCGAAAGTCACCAGCAGGAAGCCGAGCTGGCTTAAGCCGCGATGTCCCAGCCGTTTGAGCAACAGCGGTCCGACAAAGGCCGAAAGCGCCGCCACGCAGTTCACCGCCAGCAGCGCCAGGTTGTTCTGGATCTGGCCGGAAATGCCGATGGTCACCAGGATCAGGGGCAGGTAAAAGGAAAAAGCGTAGTTTTCAAACGACTGGACCGCGCAGGAAATCCAGCCGAACAGCGTGGTGCGGCGCGAAAATTTGCGACTGAACAAATCTTTTAGCGCTTCGCCCATGCTCGGCTGTTGGATAGTGACATCGTGTTCAGGCAGCAGATCGTCCAGCAGTTGCCCATCGCGATCGCCATAGTACTGGCGCGCTGCCTTGCGGGCGTCGACAAACCGGCCCCGTTCCACAAACCAGGCGGGGGTTTCGGGCAGTTCACGGCGCAGCATCAGCAGTATAAAGGCGGGGATGGCGGGTACCGCCAGGACGATGCGCCAAACATGATCGCTATGCACGCCAAGGGCGACCAACAGAGTGACCAGGGAAATCGCCGCGAGGATGCCGAGGGCGAACATAAACTGCCATCGGTTGGCCATCACCTCCCGTTTGCCTTTCGGCATCACCTCCATGATGTAGGTGAAGCCGTTGGCGACATCGGCGCCCACCGGAATGCCGGCGAAGCAGCGGATAATCGCCAGCCAGTAGATATTCGGCGCCAGCCCCTGCAGTATGGCGAACAGCGCAAACATCAGCATTGAGCCGAGGAAGATTTTACGCCTGCCCACCTTGTCCGTTAGCCAGCCGCCCAACATGGCGCCGATAATGGCGCCGAACTGGGTGCCGGCGGCGGTGAATCCCAGCAGCCAGCTGCTCGGATGATAGATATCTTTGAGAGCGTAGATAATAAACGCCATCGAATAGATATCCCATGACTCGATAAGCAGGGCGGTGATCATCAGCCATCCTGCTTTGGTGGATCCGGGAGCCTCCTGCAAATCCAGCCGTTTCTTGGCCATCAGGATCAGCTTGTCGATATTCATATTCTGGTGCATATATACTCCCATTTACCTTGCTTATTGAGGTACACGAGTATTTCGCCGTTCTGTCTGTCCTACTCATCCTTCGTTGATGCCGGCGCTTCCTGTTGGCCGCGCCAGACGCAGCGGCCGGCAACAGGGTCACGCGTTGCTAGGTTTCACCGCATCGCCGGCGATAAAGACCCGTCTATATTGCGTCAGCGCCCGGGCGCCAAATGCCATGACGTGTATCCAATGACATTTAACAGGCTGCTTCGAGTTAGCTTTGGCGACAAAAAAAATACAGGGGAAACAATGCTTAAGCTCACAGGCGCGGCATTGCGCGTTATCCGCCCACCGGCGGCTCTGCCCCACAACCCGCCCCATGGGCCGTCAATACGGGTCCGCCGCCAGGTGAAGACGAAACCGCACCCGTCCCGTTACATCATTAAGCATTTTCAAAACAATGCGTTAACATGCTTGCCTGTATAAAATGAGCACAGGCTTTGCCGCCGGCACGTTTTTTCAGGTAAAGATATTCTTGCTAATTCGAGTTAGCATTTTTACCGAAGATTTTTACCCCGGCAATCATGCCCTGTAAGATTTGTGATAACGTTCACGACAATTTGATTAAGAAACTGAAAAATAATTGATAAATATTTTAGCCTGGGTAGCTTTATGTCATTAAAAATATTCACGTTTTCCGCCACCCGCAAAGGCGGCCGAAATATCTGCGCGGGATTTGGATGCCTGGCAGCCGCCCCGGAATTGCGGCTGGATAAGGGTGGGTGAGGAGATCGCATTGAGGGAAGTGAAGTGCACGTTGATTGGGGCGAATGATCCTCAATCCGCTTTTGCAGGCGCGCCGGCGACAAACGCGCTATGCCGGGCGAGACGTTGTCCCATGGCCTCACTACACTGATTTGGCAAGATTAGGAACAGTTAGGGAACCATTAAGATTCGTTCTGCCACTATACAGTCTCATTCAAGCTTTGGTTCTGTGAGCTATGGGCGGGTTGCATTGGTAGGCTAATGTTGCTGGCCGGGCTTTCGGGTCCGGCGATTTTTACACCCTGCCGGATCCATTTTTGCTCCAATACCCTCATCTATTGACTGGGCGCCGATAATTTAAGCAAGGGGATCCCGGCCGTTAAGGCGATGCCATGCTTTCTGACCGCGGGTGGGCAAGCCTTCCCCCGTGCGCGTCTCTTTCTAAGCCCATACCGGTCATTAATAGCGGGGATCATCAGAGACGTTAACAGGCCAGGATGGCCTTTACCCATGGTGGCTCAACGTTCAAACCTGGCATAATTCTATCGTGGCATGCATATCCAGCAGGCACAGGAAAACATGAATCGACTTGTCGTTATTTCCGGCTGTTCCGGTGGTGGGAAATCCACGTTACTCGCCGAGCTGAAGCGACGCGGCTATACCGTTGTCGAAGAACCCGGCCGGCGCGTCGTGAGCGAAGAGTTGAAACGAGGCGGCCAGGCATTACCCTGGATTGATATGGCGGCGTTCTTACGCAACGTTATCCAACTGTCCATAACCGATTGGACCAGGGCCGGCACCGCAAACGAATGGATATTTTTCGATCGCGGGGTGGTGGACGCGGCGGCCAGCCTAGAGCACATCACGGGTAAGCCTTATTTAAAGCGCTATGGCATTTCTTTGCGCTATCATCACAAGGTTTTTTTAACGCCGCCCTGGGCCGAAATTTATGCCGAAGATCCAGAACGGCGGCATTCTTTTGACGCGGCTTTGGCTGAATACGGCCTGCTGGTCACCGCCTACCCGGCATTGGATTATGACATTTTGGCAATACCAAAAACCAACGTAGCGGATCGGGCCACGTTTGTTCTTGATGCGCTGTCCGGCAACGGAGAATAATACCACCGCCGCACCGCACGCCGCCGGTGAAGTAAACGTTGCCAGCGCCCCGACTATTCCATTGTTGCCGGCATTCCTGACCCCGTATCCGGCACGGCATTCGCTCAGACTGTTGTGTTTGCGTCGTTATCGCCATCGGCATTTAGCGCTTTCCCCTGCACCACCAGCCACTGCTCAAACGCTTGGTGCAATACGGTTTTTTGCACGCTCACCGGCGTTAAGGCCTGGTATTGACAGGGGGCAACGGTAAATTGCGGAAACAGCGGGACAAGACGGCCATGCATTATCTCCGCCGACAGCGTGTTGACCGGCCCCAATCCCACCCCGATCCCTTCCAGCATCGCCTGCAGGGAAACGTGGAAATGGTCGTAACGGCGAAATAAGCTCGCGGGTGTTTTTCGCAGGCCGGCCGCCGCCAGCCACAGATTCCACTGTCCAGGCCTTGTCAGGGTTTCAATGCGGGGACAGGCGAGGACGTCCTCAGGCAGGCGGAGCGGATAACGCTTAAGCAGCGCGGGGGAGGCCATCAGGCAATGCTGATCTTGCAAAAACGCGATCGCGGAATACTCCGCTACGCTAATATCACGCCGGATCAACAGGTCATAGTGCCCGATAATGTGCAATTGCTCGGTATTGGCCGTGGAAATCTGCAAATTTGCCTGGGGAAAGCGCGTATAAAAATCATCGAGGCGGGGCAGCAGCCATTTCAGGCACAGTGTGGTCGGCACGCTGACATTAAAGACATTATTACGTCCACCGTTGCCGTAGCGCAGGGCGATGTCGGACAGGTTATCAAACGCGCTCCCCAGCTCCCGGGCCAGCGTCAGGGCGTAAGGCGTCGGCACGCGTCGCTGGCCTTCCCGGCTGAATAAATTAACGCCGAACCATTTTTCAACCACCTGCATATGGCGGCTGACCGCCCCATGGGTAATACATAATTCTTTGGCGGCGGCGGTATAGCTGCCGGCATGGCATGCAACCAAAAATGCCCGTAATGCCGCCAGGGGTGGGAGTGAATGCATAACCAGTCCTTTTTTATCACTATTGCGTGATATTTTATCACGAGCCATTCCATTTCTGATCGCTATCATCATGGTTACTACCCCCTGAAAAAGGACGTGCCGGCGTGATGTATCTGATCATTGTCATTATTGGAATAGCGGCCGGCATCATCAGCGGCATGGTGGGCACAGGCGCTTCCATCATGCTGTTGCCGGCGCTGGCGTATACCTTTGGTCCCAAGGCCGCGGTTCCCATCATGGCCATCGCCGCCATTATGGGTAATGTTTCGCGTGTGCTTATGTGGCGCAGGGACATCAATATCAGGGCCTTTCTGTGGTATTCCCTGCCGGGTATCCCCGCCGCCGTCCTGGGCGCCAATACGCTGTGGCTGATGCCTGCGCCCCTCTCCAACTTCTGCATCGGCCTGTTTTTCTTCCTGCTGATCCCGGCGCGCCACTGGGCCAATGCCCGGGCAATAACGCTCAACCCCATGCAACTGGCGCTGGCGGGCGCACTGGTCGGTTACCTCACCGGGGTGGTTTTCTCCACGGGCCCGCTGACCATCCCCCTTTTTGCCGGGTATGGGCTGACAAAAGGCGCGCTGCTGTCGACGGAAGCGGCCGCCTCCTTTGCTATCTACCTTGCCAAGGCATCGGCGTTCGGGGCCATCGGCGCCCTGCCGCGGTCCGTCGTTATCAGTGGCCTGATGGTAGGCGGTACGCTGGTTGCCGGCATGTACATCGGTAAAATATTCTTGGTGAAAATGGCTGAAAAAACCTTTAACCGCCTGATTGACGCCATGATGCTGGTGGCGGGCGCCTCAATGATTTGGGACGCGCTTAATTGATAAATGATTCCCTGCGGAATATAACGCGCTATAAAATCCATAAAAATAAAAAATAGAACCCAATGGCCAAGCATACATAAAGCCAGCACCGGCAACCGACAATGCCTGGACAGGCGGCGGCGGTAACTATCGCCTGTTTATCAGAGGCGTACTCTCGCGATCCGTAATAATGAGGGATAGCAAATACCTAATAACATAATTAGCATCTATTTAGCGGCCAATTTACCATACCGGGTTATTCACATTATTTCTTGTTCATTTTGAACGGAGGTTGCTTTTTATTAAGTCAATCACGTTATGCGTTACATCATTTTCGTTACATCATTTTTAAGTGACATCCATCACAGTTTTGCACATCCATAGCCGTTTAACTGCACCTCAACGACATTACCGTTGAGGAAATAAAAATGAACGTTGATACCCAGTCTTGCGTGGTTACCGGAAAAAAAGCCGTTGCCGTGGTGGCGCAAAACGTAGAATATTCCGGCCAGGGGACCTTGGTTAAAATATCCCGCGGCGGGATTTGCGGATCCGATCTGCATTATTACCAGGAGGGTGCGGTCGGAAATTTCAAAGTGCGCCAGCCCATGATTCTGGGGCACGAAGTTATCGGCCATGTGGTAAAAAGCGATGCCCCGGGGTTATCCGTTAACCAGAGCGTGGCCATTAACCCCAGCAAGCCCTGTAAACAGTGTAAATATTGCCTGTCCGGTGAGGAAAATCAATGTATTAATATGCGCTTTTTCGGCAGCGCCATGTATTTCCCGCATGTGGATGGCGGATTCACGCAATTTAAAGTCGTGGATACGGAACAATGCATCCCCTTTGACAATGCCCTCGATGAACGCGTCATGGCTTTTGCCGAACCGCTGGCGGTGGCCATTCACGCCGTGAATCAGGCCGGGGACGTTAAGGGTAAAACCGTTTTTGTCTCCGGCGTCGGGCCTATCGGCAGCTTGCTGGTGGCGGCCGCCAAGGCCTCGGGCGCGCGGGAAATCATCTGCGCCGACCTGAGCCAGCGTTGCCTGGATATCGCCGCCCAAATGGGCGCCACCAAAACCCTGCATGCGGCGGCCGGTGATTTCTCCGCGTATGCCGATCAAAAAGGCTACTTCGATATCGCGTTCGAAGCCTCGGGCCATCCCCAGTCCATTACGCGCTGCCTGGAATTAACCCGGGCCAGGGGTACCTTAGTCCAGGTCGGCATGGGCGGCGTGACGCCGGAGTTCCCCATGATGATGGTCATAGCCAAGGAAATCAGGCTGGTGGGGAGTTTTCGTTTCACCACCGAATTTAATACCGCCGTGGCCTGGCTGGGCAACGGCACCATCGACCCGCTGCCGTTGTTATCCGGTGAATATCCGCAGGCCGAACTTGAACAGGCGTTGATCTTCGCGGCGGACAAATCGTTAGCGTCAAAAGTACAGTTGGTTTTTTGAAAATAGGGATCCAAAATGAACGATATTTTTTCATTAAAAAATAAAAAAGCGCTGATTACCGGCTCCGCCCAAGGCATTGGTTTTTTATTGGCCAACGGACTGGCGCAATCGGGTGCGGAAATCATCATCAATGATATTACCGCCGCCCGCGCGGAAAAAGCGGCGCAGCAGTTACGGGACCAAGGGTATACCGCTTATTCTGTCGCATTTGATGTGACGAAAAGCCAGGCCGTTAATAGCGCTATTGAGCAAATTGAGTCCGATATCGGCCCTATTGATATTTTGATTAACAATGCCGGCATCCAGCGACGCCATCCGTTTACCGAATTTCCTGAGAAAGACTGGAACGATATTATCGCGGTAAATCAAACGGCGGTATTTTTGGTTTCACAAGCGGTTGCCCGTAACATGATCAAACGCAACCGGGGTAAAATCATCAATATTTGCTCCATGCAAAGCGAACTCGGCCGTGACACCATTACCCCCTATGCGGCGTCAAAGGGCGCGGTTAAAATGCTGACCCGCGGCATGTGTGTGGAACTGGCCCGTTATAATATTCAGGTTAACGGCATCGCCCCCGGCTATTTTAATACCGAAATGACCAAGGCCCTGGTCGATAACCAGGAATTCACCGCCTGGCTGACCAAACGCACCCCGGCCGCCCGCTGGGGAGACCCGCAGGAACTCATCGGCGCCGCGGTATTCCTGGCGGCGAAAGCCTCTGATTTTGTCAACGGTCACCTGATCTTTGTTGACGGCGGTATGTTGGCGGCAGTCTGAAAGTAAAAAAAATAACGAATAATAAATAAATGACGGGAGCCGCCCGCGGGCGACTTTTCGTCATTAGCATGGGGATTGGATATGCCGATTATAATTATTGCATTGGGGGTAATATTACTCCTGATATTGATGATCAAATTTAAAGTCAATGGTTTTATCGCCCTGGTGTTTGTGGCGGCGGTGGTGGGTATCGCCGAGGGCATGAAACCGCTGACGGTCATGCACTCGATTCAAAACGGTATTGGCGGCACCTTGGGTGGTTTGGCGATGATCCTGGGATTCGGCGCCATGCTCGGACGCCTGATCTCCGATACCGGCGCCGCCCAGCGCATCGCCACGACGCTGATACAGTTTTTTGGCAAACAACGCATCCAGTGGGCGCTGGTGATAACCGGGCTGGTGGTCGGCCTGGCAATGTTCTATGAAGTCGGTTTCGTCCTCTTGTTGCCGTTGGTATTTACCATTGTGGCCGCCTCGGGGCTGCCTTTGCTGTATGTGGGCATTCCGATGGTTGCCGCCCTGTCGGTGACCCACTGCTTTTTGCCGCCGCATCCCGGCCCTACCGCTATCGCCATCATTTTTAACGCCAACCTGGGCACCACGCTGATTTATGGCCTGATCATCGCTATTCCGACCGTCATTATCGCCGGCCCCCTTTTTTCCAAGCTGCTGAAAAAATTTGAAAAAGAACCGCCGGCGGGATTATTCAACCCAAAAATTTTTACCGAACAGGAAATGCCCGGTTTTGCCGTCAGCGTGACCGTGGCCATTATCCCGGTCATTCTGATGGCATTGGCCGCCATCGCCGATATGACCATGGCGAAAGACGACGGCGTGCGTCTGTTGCTGGAATTTATCGGTAATCCCGCCGTGGCGCTATTTGCCGCCATCGTACTGGGTATTTTTACTCTCGGCCTGCGCAGCGGGCGCCAGATCGGCCAGGTGATGGATATCCTGGGCGATTCCATTGCCGCCATCGCCATGATCATCTTTATTATCGCCGGCGGCGGCGCCTTTAAACAGGTATTGGTGGACAGCGGCGTCGGTGATTTTATCGCCAATATCATGCGCGGCACGTCGCTGTCGCCGCTTGTCATGTGCTGGTGCGTCGCGGCGTTATTGCGCATCGCGCTGGGGTCGGCCACCGTGGCGGCGATCACCACCTCGGGCATTGTTTTGCCGATTATCGCCGTCACCCATGCCGACCCGGCGCTTATGGTGCTGGCGACCGGCGCGGGCAGCGTGATCGCATCCCATGTCAACGACCCGGGTTTTTGGCTGTTTAAGGGGTATTTTAACCTGAGCGTGGCTGAAACCTTGAAAACCTGGACGGTCATGGAAACACTGATCTCGTTTATCGGATTAGCCGGTGTACTATTGCTCAATATGATTATCCATTAGTTGGCGCACTGAAAATAATTGATAAGGGAGGCCGGGGATATGCACCAGACGCGCCCAGTCCGACAGAACGCCTGGAGCGTCGCGCGAAAAACTATCCCCGGTCTGCCGGCCATGGCTGCCGGACCGGGATCATCAGAGAGGGTGGAATGAAAAAATACCGGGTCAGCATGCAAGACATCGCCACCTTTGCCGGCGTCACCAAAACCACGGTCAGCCGTTATCTGCGCACGCCGGAAAAAGTTGCCAAGGCGACCGGGACCAAAATAGCCGGTATTATCGAAGAGTTGAATTATATTCCAAACAGGGCGCCGGAGATGATGCTGAATTCCATCAGCCACTCCATCGGCATCCTGGTGCCGTCGTTTAATAATCAGGTATTTTCCGACGTGCTGGCCGGTATCGAGTCCGTAACCTCGGTTAATAATTACCAGACATTAATCGCCAATTATAATTACAGCAAGGAAACGGAAGAGCAGCAGATTGTTAATCTGCTTTCCTACAGCATCGACGGCATTATTTTGATGGAAAAAGAACATACCCTGCGCAGTATAAAAAGCCTGCTGGCCGCTAAAATCCCCGTTGTTGAAGTGATGGATACCCGTGAGGAATTTATGGATATCCAGGTGGGCTATGATAACCAGGAAGCGGCTTTCGATATGATGTCGACCATGCTGGCCAGCGGCAAACGCCGGGTTGTCTATCTTGGTTCGCGGGATGATTTACGCGACCGCCAGCGCTACCAGGGGTATGCCCAGGCGATGAAGTCTTACGATTTAACCCCGCTGATGCTCACCGCCAATGAAATATCCTCGTTTTCCCTCGGCGCCGATATTTTTAACCAGGCGCTAAAACGCTTCCCCGATCTGGACGGCCTGTTTTGCACCAATGACGACATCGCCGTGGGCGCGCTGCTGGAATGCCTGCGGCAAAATATCCCCGTCCCCGGCGATATCGCCATCGCCGGTTTCCATGGGCTGGATATCGGCCGGGCCATAACCCCCCGCCTGGCAAGCGTTATTACCCCGCGTATCGGCATGGGAAAATGCGCGGCGGAAATGGTTCTGAAAAAAATCCGCCATGAAGATGTCAATTACTCTATTGACTTAGGCTATCAGATTTTTAAAGGAGGTACGATTTGACGCCGCTGTTAAAACAGCGGGTTAACGGGTATGGATGCCAGAGGACCAGGCGGGATATCTCCCGCCTGGTCTGAGATCAGAAGGTGTAACCCACCGTTACCGACATATTGCGCGGCGCGCCATATACCGCGTAAGGACCGAGGTAGTCATAGTACTCTTTGTCGAACAGGTTGTTGATATTGGCCTGCACCGAAAGCTGGCGGGTAACCTGGTAGCGGCTGAACAGGCTGACCAGCGCGTAGCTGCCCTGGTCGGCGCGCATCGTACCCTGCGGGCCGGCGGCATCCTGCCAGGTATGGTTCTGCCAGTTTACGCCGCCGCCCACCGCCAGATCGGGCAGCATCGGCAGTTGATAACGGGTAAACAATTTCAGCGAGGTGCGCGGCAGTTCGGCGTTGATGGCGTTGCCGTCCTGATCGTCGGCCACATAACGCGCGCCGCCAAAAGTGACTTGCCAGTTGTCGGTTACCGCGCCGTTAAGTTCGAACTCGACGCCTTTGCTGACGGTGCCGTCGACGCCGCGATAGGCCATTTCCGTCGTACCGGGAATATAGGTGCCTTCGCTTTGCGCCACATTATCCTGCTCGATACGGAAAATCGCCAAAGACGCGGTCAGGCGGCTGTTGTACCAGTCGCCTTTCAGGCCGGCTTCATAGTTTTTACCCGTCGTCGGGTCCAGATAGTTTTTACTGGCGTCCCGGTAGGTCTGCGGCTGGAAGATGGCGGTATAGCTGGTATAAGCGGACCAGGTGTCGTTGATATCATAAATCAGGCCGGCGTAGGGCGTGACGTCGTCTTTATCGCTGGTGGCGGTCGAGCCATTGGCGCGCCAGTCGGTGTAGCGCGCCCCGACGATCAGGTGCAGCGGATCGGCTAGCGAAAAACGGGCCGCGGTATAGACCGATTTTTGCCGGATGGTGTCGTTGGAATAATCAACCCATGGACTCCAGTCCGCATCGGCGATATGGCCGTTCCAATTGTTATAATTGCCGATATCGGACTCGGTAATGGTGGCCTGGGAGTTAAAAAAATGATTATTTTGTTTGCTGTAGCTGGCGCCGGCCACCAGCTCATGCTGTCGGCCCAGCAGCTCAAAGGGTCCCGTGGCGTAGGTATCGACGGAATCCAGCTTACGTTTGCCTTTATTCCAGCCGCCGTAGGCGGAAACGCCCTCGCCGGTGTCCTTATCCGGGAAACCGTCGGCATACATCAGCTTGGAGTCGAAATCGGTTTCGGCATGGGTGCCGTTGACGCGCAGCTGCCAGCCGTTGGCAAAGCGCTGGGTCAGATCGGCAAAGACTTTTTTCGACTCATGGCTGGAGTAGCTCCAGTCCGGCGCCGGATTAAAGCTGCGGTCAAAATGCGTGCGGCTGCCATCGCTGTACCAGGTCGGCAACCCGCCCCAGGTGGGATTGCTGGTATCGCTTTCCTGATAATCATAACCCAATGATAGCGTGGTGGAATCCGTCAGGTCGGCGTCAATAACGCCATAAATGAATTTTTTGCGGTTATGATAGCGATCAAGCCAGGTATCGTTATCCTGGTAGCCGGCAATAACGCGGCCGCGCACGTTGCCTGATTCCGTCAGCGGCGCGGAAAGATCGGCTACCATCCGTTGCTTATCCCACGTGCCGTAAGTGCCGGAAACAGAGCCTTGGAATTCGCGGCTATCGGCACGTTTGCGCACCATATTGATAGCGGCGGAGGGATTGCCCGATCCGGTCAGGAGCCCCGTTGCGCCGCGCACTACTTCGATACGATCATAAATAGCGGTATCCGAACCGGCGTCGCCGAAGTTCCAAACGTCGCTCAGGGTGGTGGGAATATCATCATAAAGAAAATTGTTGATGAAAAAACCGCGGGAATAATACGTTGAACGATCGGAGTCGATATTATTGGCGGTTATGCCCGTGGTATTGGTCAGCACCTCGCCCACGGTTTGCAGGTCTTGATCCTGCATGCGCTGTTTGCTGATGATGCTGACGGACTGAGGAATATCACGCGGCACCAGCAGCATTTTTGTTCCGGCGCGGGTGACCGGCACACTGTAATCTTGCCGGGCGGCATCGGTTGCGCCGCTTGCCTGGGCATTGACCACCATCGTTTCATCAGAAGACGCTTTTTCGCCGGCCGGCTCATCCGCCCATGCCGGATTGACAAAGGATGAAATCAACGTGGCAATAAGGGACAAAGAGCATGTCCAGCCTGAATGAGTTACCCGTTGCCCCGCGCTACGTTTCATTACCCCTGGCACTGCCGACATTCTCTTTCTCCACAAGACCGTTGTTTTGTTAAATCAATGAGTTGACCGCTATTTTTATGATTCTTTCCCGCCCCCGCGCAGCCTGATGAGTCTGGCATAGAAGGGCGCGTAAAGAAGATAATGAGAATACTACTCATTAGCTTTACATATGTAAATAAATTTAACCAATGTCAGTTCGGCGGGCGGAATCGGTAAGGTGACTGGCGCTGCGGGATATTCTCCAAGTGGGTGATAAATCTTTTAAGCGATTGCCCAGGGGTGGTGCAATGCCGCGGGGCCGGTGCATTATTCTGCCCCGGTATGATCCGCCGGGGCGATGGCGGCATTTTTAAGCGCATCACGAAATAACTTCACCACGGAATTTAACGCCGCGCCTCTTTTTACCACCAGATTAAA
Organism: Sodalis sp. RH14; assembly: GCF_047324285.1. Lineage (NCBI taxonomy): Bacteria > Pseudomonadati > Pseudomonadota > Gammaproteobacteria > Enterobacterales > Bruguierivoracaceae > Sodalis > Sodalis sp. RH14. The sequence goes on along the minus strand of NZ_CP178739.1, from coordinate 5,871,941 downwards.
CGGCGTGGTCACCGAGATATTCTCCGGTTTGAGCGCTTTGATTTTTCCTTCGCGCTCATAGCGGCTGATATAATGTGCGGGCAAAAATCCGACATAATTACCGGTAAGGATAAGCATGGTAACCGCTTCGACCTGTACCGCCACGGCGTTGGAAGAGGAAAAATGAAGCCCGGGATTTTGATGGCCATGATTGGTGTAGAAATGCCTGATTAAACTGGCGCTGGCAATACGCTCATTGGTTAATGCGTTAGGCGCCAAAGAAAACAGCTCATGCCGGTTTGAACAGCAAAGATAGGCTATTTCATGATAAAGGAAGAAATAATCAAAATCGGGTTTTTCCTGGTAGACGGGTATTATGCCACAGGTGAAACGGCCGTCGATAACGCCGCGCTCGATTTCCTCAAGCTGGGTGGCATGGAGACGCACGCTGACCTTGGGCGCCTGGCGGTGTATCTCGCTTAGCGCCCCCACCACCGGTGACTGCGCGTCGGTGATGGTATTATCGATAATGCCGATATTTAATTCACCGAATATTTCATGGCGGGCATGGTTTAACGTATCCCGGAACTGATTTATCGATGAGAACAAATCAAGGCACGCCAGATAAGCCACTTTGCCATGCTCGGTAAGATAAAACCCTTCACGTCCCCGGGTGCACAGTTTCATGCCGAAACGGATTTCAAGATCAGATATTTGTTTACTTATCGCCGCCAGTCCGATATTTAATTCATTGCAGGCCGCGGTAAATCCTCCGGCCTCAACTACCGTTTTGAATACCCGCAAAAGCTTTAAATCGGCAACGCCAATGTTCTGCTGATTAATATCACTTTTGACTGGCGACGTGTTTCCAAATTTGGAAAGTGGACTTTCCATAATAACTATTTACCCCCACGCCCTCGTTCTCCATTATCAATTTAACAGCCTCTTTTATCTCATTTCGCCATGGCCAGCGGATGTTTGTCCTCTTTTCTTCCGGTCTTCATCACCGACCGCGGATAAAGCAAAGATTGCAACATCCATGCCATGAAAGGAGCATGCCATGCCACAACCGGTAGAACGTTTATGGGGAGCACGCTTCAAAAGCGGCCCCGCCGCCGCGCTCAGCGCGCTGTCGCGCAGCCCCGACGCCTATTTTGCCCTCACCGCCTACGACCTGGAAGGCTGCCGCGCCCATGCTTACGAATTGCAGCGCGCCGGGCTGCTGGACGCGCGGGAAACCGACTTGATGGTGGCGGCCATCGGGCAATTGGCCGATGACCACCGCCAGGGCCGTATCCAGCCCAGTATTGATGATGAGGATGTGCATACCTTTATTGAGCGCATGCTGACCGAGCGGCTGGGGGAACTGGGCGGTAAACTGCGCGCCGGCCGGTCCCGCAATGACCAGACCGCCAACGATTTGCGCCTTTACCTGCGCGATAACGCGCGGAAAATCGTCCTCGCCCTGCTGGGATTGCAAACGGCGCTGGTGCAGCAGGCGCAGCAGCATATCAACAGCATCGCCCCCGGCTTTACCCACCTGCAGCAGGCCCAGCCCATCGTGTTCGGTCATCAGCTCCTGGCCCATGCCCAATCGTTTGCCCGCGACGTCGAGCGCTTGCAGGACTGGGATAAACGTTGCGCGCTGTCCCCCCTGGGCGCCGCCGCCATGGCCGGTTCGGCGATTGCCATGCACCCCGAGCTGTCGGCGCGGGATCTGGGTTACGACGGCCCCTGCGAAAATTCCATCGACGCGGTGGCCAGCCGCGATCATGTGGCGGAATTTCTGTTTGCCGGCGGCATGCTCGGCGTCAATCTCTCCAGGCTGTGCGAAGAGGTCTGCCTGTGGGCCTCGCGCCAGTTCCGCTGGGTATCGCTGCATGATGCGTACGCCACCGGCAGTTCCATTATGCCGCAGAAAAAAAACCCCGATATCGCCGAGCTGACCCGCGGCAAAAGCGGGCGCTTAATCGGCAACGTGACGGCGATGCTGGCCACCATGAAAAGCCTGCCGCTGTCCTATAACCGCGATCTGATCGAAGACAAGCGCAATGCCATGGATACGGTTGAACAGCTGTTATTGGTTCTGCCGGCCATGGCCGGCATGATCGAGACCCTGGTCGTCGACCGCGAACGACTTCTGCAGCAGGCGCCGGAGGGCTTTACCCTGGCCACCGAGGTGGCGGACTGGCTGTCCCGCCGGGGTGTGCCGTTTAAAGAAGCCCATGAAATCACCGGCCGGCTGGTACAGCTGTGCGAACAGCAACAACTGGCGTTGCACCAGCTCAGCGACGAACAGCTGGCCGGGGTGGATGCCCGCCTGACCGGCGAGGTGCGCCAGTGCCTGACCCTGGAGGCGGCTATCAACGCGCGTTGCGCCTGGGGCGGAACCGCGCCGGTCCGCGTAGCCGAACAAATCGCCCGGCTACGCCTGAAACTGGCGGCCCAGGCCGCCTGGGTGACCAGCTATGCCGGTCTGACGTTAACCTCTGTTGAATAACCGGCGGGAGTGGCTATGAACGAACAGCGCTATCCTGGCGGCGACCCGTCCGCCAGGATCGATCTCAGCGAATATCAGCACGTGCCGCAGCGCTATTATGGCCGGATTTTCTCCTCGGTGATTATTCTGGCGCTGCTGGCGTTGCTGATCAATGCCTTCGCCCACGGCAACATCGAGTGGCGCTTCGTCGGCCAGTTCCTGACCGCCAAAGCCATTCTGTTCGGCCTGGGCAATACTATCGTGATGTCTGTCCTGGCGATGCTGCTGGGCGTCATCTTCGGCGTCGTTATCGCGGTGATGCGCATGTCGCAAAACCCGGTGCTGCGCGCCGTCGCTATCGGCTACACCTGGATTTTCCGCGGTACCCCGTTGATATTGCAATTACTGCTGTGGTTCAACCTGGCGCTGATCTTCCCGGTCATGGGCATTCCCGGGCTATTCAGCGTTCACACCGTCGATATCATGACGCCGTTTATGGCCGCGCTGCTCGGCCTGAGCATCAATCAGGGCGCCTATACCTCGGAAGTGGTGCGCGCCGGCCTGCTGTCGGTGGACCAGGGCCAGTATGAAGCCGCTAAAACCATTGGCATGACCCGCCTGCATGCCCTGCGGCGCATTATTTTACCCCAGGCGATGCGGGTGATTATCCCCCCCATCGGCAACGAATTTATCAGCATGGTGAAGACCACCAGCCTGGCCAGCATGATCCAGTATTCCGAGCTGCTGTATAACGCCCAGACCATCTATTTCGCCAACGCCCGGGTAATGGAACTGCTGTTTGTCGCCGGCATTTGGTATCTGGTGGCGGTGACTCTGCTGTCGCTTGGACAGGTGCGTCTGGAACGGTATTTCGGCCGTGGCACCCGGCGCCGCGATCGCTAACGGGAGGACCGATGAAAAACATCATCAACGCCGTCAATGTGAATAAGTATTTCGACCAATTTCAGGCCCTTAAGAACATTAACCTGTCTGTAGACCACGGCGAGGTCATGTGCGTTATCGGCCCTTCCGGCTCGGGGAAAAGCACGTTTTTACGCTGTATCAACCAGCTGGAGCGCATCGACAGCGGCGGCATATGGGTGGATGACGAGCTGGTGGGCTACCGCATCGTGGGTAAAAAGCTCTATCCGCTCAATGACCGTCAGGTGGCCCGCCAGCGCCTGAAGACCGGCATGGTATTCCAGCGCTTTAACCTGTTTCCCGATAAAACCGCCCTGGAAAATATTATCGAGGGGCCGACGCAGGTGCTGCTGCGGCCGGCAAAAGAAGCCACCGAGGAAGCCATGGCGCTGCTGGACAGGGTGGGGCTGGCCCACAAGCGCGACGCCTATCCGCTGGAACTGTCCGGCGGACAGCAGCAGCGGGTGGCGATTGCCCGCGCGCTGGCCATGAAACCCAAGCTGATGCTGTTTGACGAACCCACCTCCGCGCTGGATCCGGAGATGGTGGGCGAGGTGCTGGCGGTGATGCGCGGCCTCGCCGCCGAGGGAATGACGATGATCGTGGTCACCCATGAGTTGGGTTTTGCCCGGGAAGTAGCCAACCGCGTGGTCTTTATGGATGAAGGCGGGATCATTGAGAGTGGTAATCCGGAAGATGTTTTGCTCCATCCCCAGAATCCGCGGACCCAGAATTTTATCTCTGCCGTCCTGATTTAAACATCATTACATAATGAGAACCTGATCATGAAAAAAACGCTGTTGTCCTTGTTAACCGCCGGCGTGTTGCTCAATACGGCGGCCGGCATCACGACTGCCGGTGCCGCGGAACTGACGCAAAAAGACGAAATCAAAGTGGCCATGATGCCTAACTATCCGCCGCTGGAATTCAAGGATCCCGCCACCGGCGAGCTGACCGGCATGGATTACGATCTGGGCATGGAGATCGGCAAACGCCTGAACCGCAAAATCAACTGGCAGGAAATCGGCTTTGAACAAATGGTCAATGCGGTGGCGACCAAGCGCATCGATATGATCCTCTCCGGCATGACCGATACCAAAGCCCGCCAGCCCATAGCGACCTTCGTGGATTATTACCACAGCGGGCCGCAGTTCTACACCACCGTCGCCCACAGTGAAATAAACCAGATGCTGGATCTGTGCGGCAAGAAGGTCGGCACCAGCCGGCGCACCACCTTCCCGGCGGAAATTGCCGCCTGGAGCCAGGCCAACTGCGAGGCCGCCGGTAAACCGGCCATCGTGGTGGTGGGCGCGGAAGGCACTGCCGATGCCCGTACCCAGCTGCGCCAGGGCCGCATCGACGGCGTGGTGCAGGGCAGCGAAACCCTGCCGTATATCATGAACCTGGAGAAAAATACCTATAAACCGCTGGGCAAGGCGTTTGCCTACCAGGTCACCGGCATGGGCATCGCCAAGGACGACAGCGCCCTTATCGACGGGGTGAAATCGGCCCTGACCGCGATGATTGCCGACGGCACCTACATGAAAATACTGACGAAATGGGGCATGCAGGACGGCGCGGTAACCGAGGTCACCATCAACGGCGGCAAATAACCGGTCGTGGTTTTACCGCGTGGACGGTTTGCGGCCGCGCGGCCTGTTAGCGGAGAAAGCGCGTAATCATGTCTTCTACTTCCACCCGCTGGCCCGGGGGTAAAACGGGCTGTATGGCGCTGGCGTTCGATGTCGACGGCCCTACCGGCGATGCCATGCTGAACGGCAGCATTTGGCGCAAAGCGGATTATTTTACCTTCGGCGGCTACGGTCCTTTCCGCGCGCTGGGGCGCATCCTCGATCTGCTCAAGGCGCACCAGTTGCCCGCCACGTTTTTTGTGCCGGCCTGGGTCGTGGAGAACTGGCCGGCACAGTGCCGGGCCATTGTGGAGCAGGGTCACGAGGTGGCCTACCACGGCTACCGGCATGAGTCGTTCTATGCCCTGAGTCCTGAACAGCAGCGTTGGGTGATGGACACATCCCGGGATATTTTCCAGCAGGTATTGGGCGTTCGCGCCGAGGGCTTTCGTACGCCATCCGGCGACTGGCACCAGGAAACCCCGGCGATGCTGCTCAACGCGGGCGTAACCTATTCCAGCAGCATGCGCGGTGATGACCGGCCTTATCTGATACGGGTGCCGGGACAGCCGCGGCCGCTGGTGGAAATCCCCGGACGCTGGGAGATGGACGATTATGCCTCCCTGGCCTATACCCGCGAGCCGAACTTTCCCTCGGGCCTGGATCGCACCGCCGGTTATGCGCTGACGCTGGATAACTGGTGCCGCGAATTTGACGGCGCGATGGACGAAGGCCTGAGCCTGACCACATTATTCCATCCGAAGATTTCCGGTAAACCGGGCCGCATTATGCTGCTCGACCGGTTTTTTGACCATTTGCGCCGGCGCGACGACGTGTGGTTCGCCCGCTGCCGCGATGTGGCGCGCTGGTGGCTACAGGAGCATGGCAATGAATAATGACGCGGGTTTATCCCCGGGACGCTGGCCCGGCGGCAAACGCTGCGCCGTGGCGGTGACGGTTGATTTTAATGATATCCACGGCATCCTGAGCCAGGTACCGGCGGTGGCCGGCCGGGAAAAAACGCTGTCGGTATGGCGCTACGGCACCCTGCGCGGCATCGATCGTTTACTGGCGTTGCTGGCGGCAAAAAACGTCCCCGCCAGTTGGTGCGTGCCGGGCGTGGTGGCGGAAGAACATCCCGACCGGATAAGGCAAATCCGGCAGGGCGGCCATGAGCTTGCCGGCCGCGGCTATCGGTTTGAATCGTTTGACGCCCTGACGCTGGCGGAGCAGATAAAAAGCGTGCGGCGCGGCAACGCCGCCATCGCCAATATAACCGGCGCCGCGCCGCGGGGTTTTCGCCTGCCGGCGGGCAATTGGGCCGACGGCCTGCCCGATGCCCTGGTGGCTGAAGGCCTATGCTGGACCTCGGGCTGGCGCGGCGACGATCTGCCTTTTTTTATTCCCTTACACTCGCCTGCGGATGCGGTACCCGCGCCCCGGCTGGTGGAACTGCCGCTGCACTATGAGCTGGAAGACGAACCCTATTTTGCCTTTAACCTCAGCCCGGCGGTGCCGCCGGCGCAGTCGCGCATCGCGTCCTATAGCCAGACCCTGGGCAATATGAAGATGGATTTCGACGGGTTTTACCGCTTCGGCCTGTGCTATGTCCTGCGTTTGCATCCCGAGGTGATCGGCACCGCCGGCCGCATCGGCGTACTGGGCGAACTGCTGGATTATATTGCCGCGCATCCCGACGTCTGGGTCGCCACCGCCGGCGACATTGCCGACTGGTGGCGGCGCAGCCAGCCGGATAACGATCCCGCGCATCCGGCCGAAGTCTGGCGGCGCCATCGCGGGCGGGAAAACCCTGCCGGCCCCTTCCCCGCAGGGGAGTTACCGAAGAGGATGCCCCATGCCTGACGCACCACTGCCGAACACCGGCACGCCCGTCGCGGCCAATCCCCAGCAGGCGCTGGTGGATTTTATCGCTAATACCTCCTTCGATCGGCTGCCGCCGGCGCTGGTGGCGCGCTGTAAACGGCATATTCTTGATACCCTGGGGGCGGGCCTGGCGGGCGCGGGCAGCCAGGTGGCGCAGGAGATGACCCGGCTGCTGGCGGAGGAAGGCGCCGCGCCGCAGGCGGTAGTCTGGGGCACCTCACTGGCAACCTCGGCCCGCAACGCGGCGTTGCTCAATGGCGTGGCCGCCCATGCGCTGGAGCTTGACGATACCGGCGGCTGCGACCATTCCGGCGCGGTGGTAATCCCCGCCCTGCTGGCGGTGTTGCCGCTGTGCCCGCAGCCGGTCAGCGGCAAGGCCTTGATTCTGGCGACCGTCATAGGCTATGACATTGCTCGCCGGGTACTGGAAGCCTGCGGCGGTTATGCCGCCCATAACGGCGCCGGGTGGCATTCCACCGCCACCTGCGGCGTGTTCGGCGCGGCGGCGGCGGCGGCCAGCCTGCTGCGACTGGACGCCGCGCAGGCCAGCTCCGCGCTGGGTATTGCCGGCAGCTTAAGCGGCGGTCTGTGGGGATTTATTCACGACGGCTCGCAAAGTAAAAAACTGCATGCCGGCCGCGCCGCCGAGGGCGGCGTACTGGCGGCGCTCAGCGCGCGCCGGGGTATCACCGGTCCCGGGGCGCTGTTTGACGATCGCTGGGGCGGTTTCCTGTCCACCTTCGCTGCCGCCAGCGCCGCTCCCGGGGCGCTAACACATGAGCTGGCGCGGATATGGAAGCTGGAGCGCTGCTCGATAAAACCCTATGCCTCCTGTCGCGGCACCCATGCGGCGATTGACGCCGCCGGTCTGTTGCTCGGCAGGCTTAATGCCGGCTATCAGGAAATTGAAAAAATCGAGGTCCGTCTCTGCCCGTTTCTTAACGATATGTGCGGCAATATGCATCTGCAGACGCTGGCGGCCGCGCAGATGAGCCTGCCCTATGCGGTGGCGGCGCGGCTGGTATTGGGTCACGCGGGCCTGGACGCCTATGGGGAACAGCAGCGTCGGGACCCCCGGCTGCTGGCCATGATGGCCCGCATTGAATTACGGGTGGATCCGGCGCTAAGCGCGGACGGCGAACCGGAAATTACCCTGCATACCCGCGAGGGCGATCGCCTGACGCTGCGGGTGGACATCGCGCTCGGCAATCCGGCCAATCCCGTCAGCGACCGGCAGCTGCGGGATAAATTTTTATCCCTGGCGGCTCATGCGTTGCCGGCCACCCAGGCGCAGACGTTGTGGGCCAGGGGAATGGATCTGGAGCATGAAACGGATATCGGCGCGCTGGCCAGACTGCTGATCCCCAGTCATGATTTTATCTGAGCGCCGCCAAGAACCCCCGGGCAGAGCGTGGGAATATCAGGATCACGCGCATCACCCCGGACGCGCACAGGGCCGGCCGCAGGCGCAAGCAGCCGGACGACCCGGCTTATGCATGACATGCCGGTTAACTTATTAGCCTTTATTGAGAACAACATGTCATCGGAGATAGGACATATGCAGGCACAATCCATTATTTTCCCGGCGCAGATCCTGCGCGGTCCCGGCACCCTGTCCCGGCTGGGTGAGGTGTGCGGCAAACTCGGGCGGCGCGCGCTGCTCATAGGTGGCCACCAGGCGCTGGCGGCGGTGGACGCGGCCGTTAAAACACAGCTGGCCGCCGGCCCGGTGACGCTGGTCGACAGCGCATGGTTCGGCGGCGAATGCAGCGCAACGCACATCCACCGGTTAACGCAAAGGGTGACTGAGCTGGGTATCGATTTGATCATTGGCGCCGGCGGCGGCAAGGCGCTGGATACCTGTAAAGCGGTGGGCGTGGCCGCCGCCGTGCCGGTGGTCGCCGTCCCCACTATCGCCGCCACCTGCGCGGCGGTTACACCGCTGTCGATACGCTATTTTGATGACGGCCGGTTCCAGGATCTTTATCCGCTGCCGCAGGCGCCGGCGGCGGTGATTATCGACAGTGATTTGCTGGCACGCGCGCCGATGCGCTGGCTGGCGGCCGGCCTTGGCGATACGCTGGCGAAATGGTACGAATTCCGCGCCATCAGCGCGCAACAGACCCGGTTGATAGGGATCCAGCGCTCGTCCCAGGCCAATAGTTTAATTTGTTACGACCTGATTGCCGCCTACGGGCCGGCGGCTTGCCAGGCGGTGCGTGACGGCCGGGCCAATACGGAGCTGGATCAGGTGCTAGACGCCATTTTTATGTTCGCGGGCCTGACGTCGCTGATGAGCAACGGTGCCCATGCCGCCGCCGCCCACGCCATTTACGAAGGCTTTACCGTCTGCCATAAAACCCGTGATTTCGGCCACGGCCTGCTGGTGGGGTTCGGCAATCTTTGCCTGCTGGCGTTGGAAAACCGTTGCGACGACGAACTGCGCGCGGCCATCACGCTGGCGCAAGCCTGCGCGGTGCCGCTGCGGTTAAACGAGATAGCGGAATTGACCGCTGAAGAGCTGGACAGCATTGTGCGGGCGTCGGTACACGCGCCGGATATGGCAAATATGCCGGGGAAGGTTACGGCGGCGGATCTGTACGCGGCCATCAGGCGTGTGGAGGCGATGGCGGAGACGATTGGCCAGCCCGGAGGGTTATAGTCAATCCCGAAAACACCCGCTTATCGCCCAACGCGGTAAATGTTTGCGGTAATCATTGCAAAAGTAAAACGATCGGTTTACTTTTGCGGTTATGCACAAAAAACAAGACATCATCCAGGCCGCGGAGCGGCTGTTTTATACCAACGGTTTCCACGCCACCAGTACGGACCGGATCTGCAGCGAGGCGGGCGTATCAACGCGCACCCTGTATCGTTATTTTCCTTCACGCGAGGCATTGACGGCGGCGGTGATGCACGATCGTAAAAACCGGTTTTTTTCGGCGCTGTATCCTGCGCGGCATCCGGAGGCGGTCAGCAGGCTTTTCGCGGTGCTCGGGCAGTGGATGCGGGACTACGGCACATCGGGATGCTTCTTCCTGAAGGCCTGGGGCGAATATGCGCAGCAGGATATCAGGCTGGCGGCGCAGGCTCTTGACTATCGCTATGCGATGCGGGACTACATCGCGGCCTGTAGCGGGAATTCGCCCTGCGCGGCCGGCGCCGCCTTTTCCGACGCCATATGGATGCTGTTTGAAGGCGCCATCACGTCGGCGCTGATTATCGGTCCCGAAGCCGCGACCCGCGCGGGGGAAGCAGCCGCGCTGCTTATCGCCGGCGGGGAACGGCGATGAAAGCGTCCGTGGCGCTCGGAATCACCGGTTTCTCGCTGATCGCCGTCACCTACGGCATGGCCAGGTTCTCATGGGGACTGATGCTGCCCGCCATCATGAGCGATATTCCCTTCAGCCCCCGGGTGGCCGGCGTCATTTCCGCCTGCAGCTTTGCGGCTTATTGTCTGTCCACCCTATGCGCATCGGTACTGGCCGCACGTTTTGGCCCGCGCTTGCCGGCGGCGGCGGCGGCCTGTTGCGCCGCCGCCGGCCTGATGCTGCTTGCCCTCGCTTTTTCTCCTGGTATGCTCGCGGCCGGGCTTTTTATTGCCGGCCTGGGTTCAGGCCTGGCCTCGCCATCCCTTGCCGCCGCGGTCAGCCGGGTTATTTCCGTCACACAACAGCCGCTGGTGAATACCGTCATCAACGCCGGTTCCGGGGCGGGCATTATCCTGTCCGTGCCGGTGTTGCTCTATCTGCCGGGCGGATGGCGCGCAGCCTGCACGGTATTCGGCATCGTGGCGCTGGCCAGCCTGGCGCCGGTGATATGCTGCCTGCCCGGCGGTCGCCTCAATATCCGTCTGGGGGAAAAAAACCGGCGCGAAACGCTTCTCCGGCGTCCGGTAGCGCGGCTGGTCATCATCGCCTTCGCCAGCGGAATGGCCAGCGCGGCCTGGTGGAGTTTTGGGCCGGACGTGCTGCGCCATCATTCCGGCGTGGATGAAAATACCGCGAGTATGCTCTGGCTGGTCAGCGGCGGCGCGGGCATACTCGGCGCAATGACCGGCCCCATGGCCACGTATGCCGGTCTTAATCAGGTTTACCGTATTTCACAGCTGTTTATGGCGGCGCCGCTTCTGCTGCTGGCGTTCAGCCACGGGTTCTCGTGGTGGTTCTTTCCGGCGGTTGCGCTGTGCGGCGCCGGCTATGTCACGCTGACCGGCGTATTGCTGGTCTGCGGGACCTCAGCGGCGCAAGACGCCCCGGCCTCAGGCGCAGGAGCGGTGTTTTTCATGCTGGCGGCGGGGCAGGTCGCGGGGTCGGTGGTCTTTGGTATGCTCTATACCGAAACGGGAGCCGCCTTCGCCCTTACGATGTTTGCCGTTCTCTCCGTGCTGATGACGTTTTATACCCCGCAGAAAAGGTACGTTGACAACGAGATACCGGCCCGTTAAATAACGCTTTGTCCACACGACGGAAACCCGGCGTCACGCAAGACATCTTTGGCCGGCGCGTTGATCCTGGCCTCCATTGGCGGTCGTTCAGTGCGGGCAAGCCATTGTCCGGCAAGCATTGGACGCTGTTTCTATTCAGCCGCGGCCGAGAGATCAGGCGACAAACTCATACTGGTCGCCAATCTCTCCGCCAGACGGTCCACCGCCAGCCGGACCTTCAGCGGCAGGTGAGTGGTCTTGGGCCATACGGCATAGGACTGAAAAAAAACGCCCGCGTATTCCGCCAGTACCTGGACCAATTCACCTTGCTGCAATCGTTGCCGTACCAGCCAGCAGGGCAGCCAGGCAATACCGAAGCCGGCGGCGGCGGTATCCGCGATCGCCTGTAAATCATCCATTAACAGACGCGTTTTTGGCACCACTTCTTCCACCGTGCCGTCGGGCAGACTAACCTGCCAATGCTGTAACATTCCCGCGCGCAAATAAGCCACCGTCTCAAGGCGGGCCAGTGACGCAAGGGTATGCGGCGTGCCGGCCCGTGCCAGGTAACCGGGCGAGGCGCAGAAGGTCATGCGGTGATCGCCGATACGGCGCGCCACCAGCCGGGCGCTGTCGGGTAAAGGCCCGTTGCGGATAGCCAAATCGTAGCCGTCCTCGATCAAATCCACGATGCGATCGCTGAACGAAAGCTCCAGCTCCAGCCCGGGATGCTCCCGTGTCAGCTCGATCAACAGCGGCGCGGCGCACAGACGGCCGAACAGCACCGGCATTGATACCCGTAAGCGACCGCTGACCTGCTGTTTACCGGTTTCCAGCAAGGTTTCGGCGGTGTGGATCTCCTCCAGCGCCCGCTGGCAGCGTTCGTAAAATAACGCGCCGTCAGCGGTCAGGCTTTGGCTGCGGGTGGTGCGCTGGAACAAACGTACGCCGAGGCGCTGCTCAAGCCGGGCTATGGTCTTGCCCACCGCCGAACGGGAGAGATGCAGCCGGCTGGCCGCCAGGGCAAAACTGCCCGCTTCGACCGAGGTGACAAACACCGAAATACCTTTCAGCCGATCCGTCATGGGTTGTCGCCTTTTTGGAAACAATAATTGGAAATATTATCGCCACTGGCGACGTGATATCAACGCTATCCTGACGTAACACATTTTATTATCAGGAGGACATCATGGCCGACACCATGCAACGCTGGACGATGGACGCTATTGGGCGTGGAAATCTTAAGCTGACCGAGATCGCCGTCCCGCAGCCGGGACCGCGTGAAATCCGGGTAAAAGTGAACGCCGTTTCCCTCAATTACCGCGATAAGCTGGCTATCGAAACCGGCATGGGGCTGGATCTGCCGCTGCCGTTTACCCCGGCGTCGGATATGGCCGGCGTGATTGATGCCACCGGCGCGGGCACCACCCGGTTCAAGGCCGGCGATCGAGTGATATCGAATTTTACGCCCGGCTGGATCGACGGGAAGCCAGGGGGTAATGCCCGCACGCCGCCCTATATTACCCTGGGTGGCGCCCTGCAAGGCGTACTGGCGGAATATGTGATTTTGCATGAAGACTGGGTATCCGCCTCCCCCGCCACGCTTGACGACGCGCAGGCCAGTACCCTGCCTTGCGCCGGTCTGACCGCCTGGTTCGCCCTGGTGGAGCGCGGCCGCCTGCGCGCCGGGGACTCGGTGCTGGTGCAGGGCACCGGCGGCGTGGCGCTGCTGGCCCTGCAGATTGCCAAAGCGCACGGCGCAACGGTGTACGTCACCTCCGGCAGCGATGAAAAGCTGGCCCGCGCCAAGGCCCTGGGCGCCGATTACGGCATCAACCGCCTGAACGGCGATTGGGTGGAATCGGTTTATAGCCTGACGCAGGACCGGGGCATCGACCATATTATCGATACCGTGGGCGGCCCCAACCTGGCGAATTCGATTCGCGCGGTGGCCGTCCACGGTACTATTTCAGCGATCGGCGTGTTTGAGGGATTTGACATCAGCGGCCCCGGCGGCCCATTGCTGCTGAAATCGCCGGTCATCCAGGGCATTGGCGTCGGCCACCGACGCGCGCTGGAAGATCTGGTGCGCGCCGTGGATACTATCGGCCTGAAGCCGGTGATCGACCGGCAATACGGATTCGATCAACTGCCCGATGCCTTGGATCATCTCGATCGCGGCCCGTTCGGAAAAATAGTGCTGACGTGCTGAATACGCCCTTGCGCAGCGCGGAAGCAGGCGGCGGCACATCAGGTCGGGAGCGCTCATGGCAGACCGCCGGCCGATGGCGCAGCGGCGCCGGGGCTGTCATGCGCGGGACAGTACGCTTTGCAGGAAGGTCCTGGTCCGCGCTTCCCTCGGCGCGCCGAAAATAGCGGCGGGCGGGCCCGCCTCGATTATCACCCCGCCGTCCATGACCACCACCACATCGGCCACTTCCTGGGCGAAGGCCATTTCATGCGTCACCACAATCATGGTCATGCCGTCCTGGGCTAACATTTTCATGACCCGCAGCACCTCGCCCACCAGTTCGGGATCCAACGCGGACGTCGGCTCGTCGAACAGCATCACCAGCGGCTCCATCGCCAGCGCGCGGGCAATGGCGACCCGCTGTTTTTGACCGCCGGACAGGCTGTTGGGCATGGCATCCGCTTTGGCTGCCAAACCGACTTTGCCCAACAGTTTAACCGCCTGCGCCCGGGCGTCGGTTTTTTTAAGGTTACGCAGCATCTGGGGAGCGACGCAAATATTGTCCAGTACGCTCAGATGAGGAAATAAATTAAACGACTGGAAAACCATGCCGACGTTTTTGCGCAGTTCGTTAAGCTCAACGTCAGGCAACATTTTCCCCTGTTTTATCAGGGTGCTGCCGCAAATCTCAATGTCGCCTTCTTCCGCTTGCTCAAGCCCGTTGCAGCAGCGCAGGAAAGTGCTTTTGCCCGACCCGCTGGGCCCGATAATCACGACCACCTGGCCGGGGAAGACCTCAAAATCGATACCGTTAAGCACCCGGTTGGCGCCAAAGCGTTTGCCGAGACGGCGGATCCTGATAATGGGATTGCCCATAGCGCGTGATTCTGTCATTGCAGCGCCCCCTTCGATTTGAGCCGTTGTTCACAATAACGCAACGCCAGCACTGAGATTCCGGTCAGGAAAAAATACACGGCGGCAATCACCAGATAGGTTTCCAGATCCCGGTAAGAGTTACTGATAATCGTCGAGCCCGCCTGCATCACATCCTGGATGGTGATAAGCGACACCAGCGCCGAATTCTTGATTAACGCGATAAACTCATTGCCGAGCGGCGGTATCATCCGGATAACCGCCTGCGGCAGGATAATCTTGTACATTGCCTGGCCGCCGGACATACCCAACGATCGCGCCGCTTCATTCTGCCCTTTTTCGATGGACTGGATCGCGCCGCGCACCACTTCCGCCACGTAGGCGCTCGAATACAATCCCAAGCCGATAACACCGCAGAAAAACGACGGCAGCACCAGGCCAAGCCGGGGAAGGCCGTAATACCAAATAAACAGCTGCACCAGAAGCGGCGTGCCCCTGATCAACGCGACGTAGGCGCTGCACAGGGCATAGATAACGCGCCGTTCGGGATTGAGACGGCCGATGCCTAACAGCAATCCAAGCGTACAACTCAACAGCAATGCGCAAAGCGTGATTTCAACGGTCACTATCGTGCCTTGAAGCAACAGTCCGGCCCCGGCAAAGACGGGTGAAAAGTTCAGGTCTAGGGTCATAGTATTTCCGTCGATTGTGCCTCGGATACAAAGAGTTACATCAAAGCGTAACAGCCGAATACAGGATGCCAATGCCTCATCGCGCCATGCTTACTTGGCAGCGGTAGGGAACCATTTTTGCACCAGGGCGGCATAAGTACCGTTGGCCTTGAGCTGGTCAAGCGCCCCGTTGATCTCCGCCGTAAGCTTTGGCTGGTTCTTCTGTACGGCAATACCATATTCTTCGGATGTCAGCTGATCGGCCAATATCCGGACGCCGCCTTTGGTGCGCGCATATTGGAACGCCGCCGGTTTGCCGGTGACCGCGGCATCGACACGTCCGATATCCACCAGGCTGAACATCTGCTGGTTTTTCTCCACCTCGACCAATTGGGCCGACGGAATATTGTCGTGCAGCCATTGCACCGATTTGGTCCCCACCTGGACGCTTATTTTTTTGCCTTTCAGGTCATCCAGGGTTTTGATCGTCGTGTTGTCCTCTTTGACCATCGCCACCAGGCCGCCGCTCAGGTAAGCGTGGGTAAAGTCGACGACTTCCGCGCGCGCCGGGGTGATATAGATAGCGGAGACGGCGATATCGGCCCGGTTGGCGGTCACGCTGGGCACCAGTCCTTTAAAATCCACATTGGTCCAGGCGATGGGCCGGTTAAGTACCTTGCCAATCGCCTCGACCAGCTCGATATCAAACCCGGCAAACTTTCCGTTTTCCATATATTCCATGGGCGGGAAAGTGGCGTCTGTAACCGCTTTAATCGGTTCGGCGGCCTGGGTAAAAGACGTTGCGGACAGGCATAACATGCCGGCGACAAACAGGCGGGCTAAAACGGGACGGATAATGGACATGGTTCTTTCCTTTTGAATGAATAAAAGAGTAAAAATCAGCTTGTCCGCAGGCGCTTATTGATACGTCCCGCGGCCTCGATGGCGATGCTTATCAATTGCGACTGCCGGTCAACGGCCCGTTGCCAAGGCGCCATCAGCGATAACACGCCCAGCACAAACGCGCCGGAGGCAAACAAGGGTGCGCTAATCCCCCAGACGCCGTCGTCAACCTCACCCTGGCTGCAGGCATAACCTTGGGTACGGATGTCCTGTAATTGCGCCAGCCTGTCGTTTCTCTCGGCCGGATCGGGAAATTCCGCCTGCAGGATAGATTGCTGTTGCAGGTCAGGCAGGTGGGCCAACAGACATTTAGCGGTGGCGCCATCCCTTAACGGCAGGCTGCGTCCTTTTTCGAAAGAGCAGCGCAGAGACTGGGGCGCCTCGATCATATCGACGCAGACCGCCTGGGCATCCACGGCAACCGTGATGGCCACCGTTTCACGTGCAAGATCCGAAAGCCATTGCATTTCCGGCCGGCCATGGTGCGTCAGCAGCGACACGGTGTTAAAGCCCAGGGCGAGCTGCAGGCTGACCGGGCCGGGGGCATATAAATTGCCTGATTCAAAAACAAACCCCCAACGCTTCAACATCACCAACTGGCGGTAAAGCGTACTCTTGGCCAGGCCGGTCGCCTTCATTAACTCCGCCGCGTTGACCGGACGGCCAAATTGCGCCAGCACTTTTAAAATCATTAAAACACGTTCATGGGAGGAAATATTTTCCCGACCCTGGACCGGCATAGATGCTGAGTTAATGGACATCGGCGGCTTCGTATTGAGCAAAGGACGTAACCTTGGCAAGCAGGATCCATGCCACAGTATGGGAACAGAATCCCATTACACGGGAATACTGGTTTTTACCTGGGTACCCTCGGGTTATTAACCTCTTTAAAACGCGCGACAAAAGGTATGTCTGCACTAAAAAGGGACGGACGCACCACCGTGGTGAAAAGCGCGGAGGGTGCAGACAAGCGTAAAATAGGCCAGTAATATACCGTCATACAGTCGGCGAAATAAAACCGCCTGATGCTGACCCGCATAACCTGTTTAACCCGTCAATCACGCTCAGGTGAACCATGCCCGGCATTTTTCCCATCATGGTGAAAAGCTAACATTATGACCCTATCTTCTATCCCGGTAACCGCACGGCAGGCCCGCGCGATCTGGCTGCGGGCGCAGCGGCTCGATATCCCCGCCCCTTTCGGCGAAGGGCCTGACGCCGTACGTTTAGCCACCAAACATCTCGGGTATGTGCAGATCGATACCATCAACGTCATCGAGCGCAGCCACCATCATATTCTCCATACCCGTATTCCCGCCTATCGACGCGTCGACCTTGAGCAGTCCCAGTCGGAGGCTAAATCGGTCTTTGAATACTGGACACATGCCCTGGCCTACGTGCCGACGTCGGATTACCGCATGTACCTGCCGGCCATGAATCAGTTTCGCGCCAGGCCTCATGCGTCGTATGCCGACATGGATGCACAGCATTACGCCGCGCTGCTAAAACGCATCCGTGACGACGGGGCGCTGTCGATCCGGGATATCAACGATGACGTGCTGGTTGAGAAGACGCATCCGTGGGGCAGCCGCAAGCCGTCACGGCGCGCGCTGCGTTATGGCTTTTTCAGCGGCGACCTGACGGTGAGCAAACGCACCGGCATGCTAAAAAGCTATGATTTATCCGCCCGCCATTTCGCTTGGCCCCGCCGGCCCCGCCCGGCAACCGCCCAGCAGTTCGCCCACTATCTTTTGGCGCGCGCCGTGCGTTCCCAGGGCATGGTCAGCCTGGATTCCATTTGTTTCGGCAATGCCGGGGCCAAGGCGGCGGTGCGTACGCTGATTGACGCGGCGGTAAAGAAAAAGCAATTGGTGCCGGTCCATATCGAGAACCACGCGAAAAGCCAGCATTGGGTCGTTCCGGCGGCGCTGGAAAATAGCATTGAACCGTTAGTGACTCCCCGTACCGCCATTCTGTCACCCTTCGATCCCCTGATCATCCAGCGCAAGCGGCTACACCTGTTTTTTGGGTATGAACATCGGTTCGAGGCCTATGTGCCCGCCGATAAAAGGGTACTGGGTTATTTTGCGCTGCCGGTGCTGGTAGGGGATGAGATCGTGGCCGCGCTCGATCTCAAGATGGATCGTCCTGCGGGCAGGCTAATGGTACAAAAGTGGACCTGGTTCACGGAGCCGCGGCCGGATCTGCGCATTGCCATCGACGAGGCCTTGGGCCGGTTCGAACTGTTCCAAAAAGGGTAGATAGCCGGCGGGTGGCGCGCAAAAACCTTCATACGGTGAAATGCCGCCCGCGGCGTGCCCACGACAAGGCCATGGCAGCAGCTGATGGGTTGTTTATCGTGCATAATTACAGGCAGCGTAACAAGCGTACCACACAGTGAATAATGAGATGATTCATCTCGCGCTGCAAGAAAATTAATCCGGCCTGCAACAGCACTCTATTCAATTAGCAAATTATATAATCACATAAATTATGTTTCACTTGATTTTAGAATACTCGCGGAAGAAAGGGTAAAAATTAACACTTCCTCTATCAGAGCAGTTAATTTAATTTTGATATTGCAATCTTCATTCCTATGATTTAGGGTAAAGTCATTGGCCACATTTAAGGGTTATCCATCATAAGTCATTACAAAAGCAAAGTTTATTACAATAAAATAAATACTATTATTATTACTTATTTATTATTATCTTTATAAATAACTGTGTATTTTTACGCGCATATTGACTTCAATAATAATTTAAATAGATATTTTACCACTTTACATTGCAAAATAAATTAAATATCACGTGCGTGTTGATAGCCGGCACGCATTTTAACCCAAAGGAGAAGCAATCATGAATATGACTAAACGCAAAATTATCATTGTGGCTAAAAAAACCCGTCCTGTCCTGATGCCATCGCACCTATGATAACCCAAACCAATAAGGCATCTCCATGAGATGCCTTTCTTCATGGAGTCATTGTCATGAGCGACTTAAACTACTGTCCCCATTTAAATTGTACGCTTTCATTGTCTAACAATCATTTATTGGCGATCACTGATGAAGATGAGTTCACCATTAACGTATTACCGGTGACGCCAAACGAAGCCTATGAATTCTTGTTATTATTAGATGGAAAAACATCCATTCCTGACATCATTAAGAAAAACAAAACCCACCTGACCTGTGAAGACGCCACCTTGCTGATAGAATGCCTGTCTGAATCTGGGTTGCTCACCAGAAACATTCCAACAGAGTTTATCACCGGAAAACAGGCCATACTCGAAATAGAAGATCTCCAAAATCGTCTGATGGATAAATCATTATATAACAACATATTCTGGCAAAAATGTAATGAACCCGATGACGTGCCGGAAAATGTCTTTATCGGTATGGCGATTGAAAATTATCATTTGCTTGCCCGTGGCAGCTCGTTCGATGCCCATGCCCTTTATTTCCACGGATGCAGGAAGACCCGGCAGGCAATGAACGCCGTCTTTTGCAGCGAGCATGGCCATGCTGAGATTATCCTTTCAGCGTTGGCATTACTCGGTATTGACGAAAACAATATCATCGCGTCGGTCCCGCTGCCGGAAACGCTGGGGCTGGCCAATTCCCTCGCCTATTGGTCGGCCAGCGATCCGCTGTTCTTCTTTAGCACCATGGAAGTACTGGAGGGTAAAGACTGCGCGGTAGACAGCTATGTCATTGCCATGGAAAAATCCGGCAAGATGGATGCCCAATTTATCGAAAAAATAAAATCTCATTCGCTGATAAATATTGAACATAACCATGCCAGCTTTGGCCGACAGTTACTATCAACCATCCCCGTAGTATCTAGAGAAAATTTGATCAGGATGAAAAGGCAAACCCACCTTTTTGTAGAATTATACGACGCCTATTATCGTGCCATTTGGGAGCATTATTCTGATGCCACCAGCCTTGTGCGATCGATATAACCCAGCAAGGGAGGATATCTCTTATGAACAATTTTTTCTGTTTACCACGGCTCAGGAAAGGGGTCGCCATTACGGTTATTGATAGCGGGATTTCGTTGCACTACCATGAGCAGGGTTGCGACATTACCGTAGGAACGGAAGCCAAAAACAGCCTGCTTGCCTTTCTGAAAACCTTAGCCAAAGGTAAATACAATATCTTGCAATTGATAGAAAAATTCCCTGAAGAAGAAAGTTTCAGCTGCAATGACGTTATCAAACACCTCGACCAACTGGGGCTGATAGACGACGGTATGCAAACACAACCCTCCGGAGCGCTCAGCGGGGATGATTTTTATTACTCTCGCCTGATACCCGTCATCAGAAAGTGGCAATATAATGCTGGTGATTCACCATTTTATAGCAGAATGCTTTCTGGTAAAATTACCAATAATGAAATAATAGGTTTTGCCATGGAGTACTATCATCTGGTACACATGTCCCCGGCGATTATTGCGCCCGCCTTAAGCCATAACGTCAATAACCCTATCCGCAACCGGCTGTTAAACCTGTTTGTCGAGGAATATGATCATGATAAAATGCTAATAGCCTGCCTTGATACGGTTGGCATTGATGAATCGGTTTTATCAGCCCGCCAGCCGTTACCTGCTACTTTTATGGCCAATGCCAGCCTTGGCGTCTATGCCAGGCAGCATTTATTAAGCTTCATTTGTGCGCTGTTGTTGTTTGAAACGCCAAGCCATATTTTTAATGAAGCATTCATTAACGCTTGCATTAAAAATGGCCTTCCGGAAAATTTCTATACGCCAATAATAAAACATTCTGATATCAATGAAGAAGGAGAGCATGGCCTTATCACGCTGAACCTGCTGAAGGAGATCCCAGTCATCTCCGCTGAAGAGCAGAATGTGATATTAGTACATATTTGCAGCCTCATTGAAATGCTCAATGAGGAGGATAGGCAGATAGTCGATTTTTATAGCCAAAAAAACGACCTGAGAAGAGTGTATAATTACTGATGTTAAACTTATTAAACAAAGGAAATGTTGCCGGAAAAAATGAAAGGGTCATCAGGCTTGCGGGATACCGTTTGTTTAATTTGCTATCCGCGCATTTTCTAGAACGCCTGCTCTTTCTCGGCGTCGCGATTGTTTTACCGTTGAAAATGACAGGCGCCGGACAAATGAGTATTGCACAAACGGGATTATTTTACTCATTTCTCCTATTTATGTACCGCTGCACGCCGCTACTGTTCAGTTACCTGAGCCGGTTTATCCGGCGGGAACTGATCTTTATCACTGGGATAATAATTGAATCGGCATCCTTACTGTTTATGGCCTACGTCCAGGTTCCGCATTGGTCATATGGCTTCGCGCTGCTGGCGGGCATTGGCGGCGGGGCCGCCGCCACGATGATGGTGAGCTTGATTGAATCAGCCGATCGGGATGCCAAAATGCTGGCGGGGAATAGCGTCAATCATGATATTTTCAATATTCACTTAATGCTGATAAATGCGTCGGCATTTATTAGTCCATTTTTCGCTTTTTTTCCCACCCGATTCTACCAAGGCATGATGACGGTTATTCTATTAATTTTAATGATGTTTATTGGTAATTTTTTCCGTCTCGGCCAGGTTGGCTCACAGGAGCATCGCATCATGGGATGCGATAAGCTGCCAAGTTTTGATAAAAGGTTTTTCCTTATTTGGGTCGCGGTGCTTTCCGTATGGGCGGCCTGTTCTGTTGTTTATATCATTTTGCCCTCGCTTGATGCACATTTCCTGGGGCGGGACGGTGTAAATATCTGGCTATCGTTTGATGCCGTCGTCGTTGTGGCGCTGTTCTTCCTGCTCAAACATATCAATCTATTCCAGCATAACACGACGTTTAATGCCGGTATCGGCTTGATGGCGATTCTGGCGGCATTGCTGTTATTCGTACTGTGTCAGCATAATTTTTATATTCTGCTGTTTGCGCTGTCGGTCTTGGCCTTCGGCGGCTATCTCGCCTTCGGGCAGTTGTACGGTCTGGCCATGCGGACCCGATTTACCCAGCGCAAGACATTTTACCTCGGATTATTATCATTTTCCGGCGCGCTGGGTGAAGGCGGCACTCAGGCTATTTTTTGGCTGACCCGCAATGCCGACGCCAGCCTGGCCATTACGTTTACCATCGTCCTGATGGGCCTGATCGCGCTGCTTCGCCTGGGTAACGATTAAGCCACCGCCATCCGCCTTTGTTGGCGTGTTGGCGTGTTGGCGTGTTGGCGTGTTGGCGTGTTGGCGTGTTGGCGTGTTGGCGTGTTGGCGTGTTGGCGTGTTGGCGTGTTGGCGTGTTGGCGTGTTGGCGGTGGTGGTTTTCACCCTTTTTCAGGCAACGGTAGCGGGTTTCACACCATGACATATTAATAATTAATTAACTTATCATGAAAATATCAATATATATTTTTTATAATATCGCCACACTATGCACGTCATTTCTCGCCTAACAGAGCCTATATTTTACCCTATTTTTCATATCGGTAATAGTATATTCGACTGGTTAACCTCTGTTATTATTGCCAATATCATTGCTAATGAGTTTATTTAACACATAATGCCGATATATAAAAATAAGGCATATTCCATAAGAAAATATTATGTGCAAAGAATTATTTCTGACGAGTTAAGCCGATATTTATTCCCGATCCTTAATCAGCCCTCTCCTGAAAAAACAGGTCAACACAACTCATTTAATAAAAATTGTGCCATTTTTAAAATAACATTTTTTCCATCTGCAATGGATTATCAGGATTGACAAACTGATTGCGGACAACCAATCTTAAAGCGGTTAATTTTTATTAATTAGAGATGTCATTCAGCGCATTAACTTATTATAAAGATATTATGGAGCCATACAAAAAATGCCTACACTGCACAAACCAGCCATTTACCTTCCGGAATATGTTATTACCTTGGAAGATACGATTGAATTAGCGAAAAGGGAATTCAAGGACAGTCCCAACCTGGACAAGGCAATCGAACTCATCACCCACACCGGAGTTAAAAAAAGACATATCATTCAACCCATTGAGCTTGCATCCCTTCATCCTGGCTTTGGTTACAGGAATGCGATTTTTGAATATCAATCAAAACGGCTTGTTCCGGGTGTGATTGAAGAAGCCCTGAGCCATGCGGATATTTCCGCCAGGGATGTTTCAGCGATAATTTATGTTTCCTGCTCGGGCTTTTTGATGCCGTCCTTGACCGCATGGCTTATCAATAAAATGGGCATGCCGCTTGATACCGTGCAAATCCCTATATCACAAATGGGCTGTGCCGCGGGCGGCGCTGCGATAAACCGGGCGCTTGATTTTATCAGCGCGCATCCCGGCAGCAATGTATTGATCGTCAGCTGCGAATTCTGTTCGCTAAGCTACCAGCCTACCGACGATGATATCGGCAGTCTTCTTTCCGACGGCCTGTTTGGCGATGCGATAACCGCGGCGGCGGTCACCTCCCATTCCGGCCACGGGCTGGAGCTACAGCGCAACTGCAGTTATCTCATTGCGCAGACCGATGAATGGATCCGCTACGCCGTAAAAGATACCGGCTTCCATTTCCGGCTGGATAAACGCGTGCCGGGTACGATGAAACCCCTGGCGCCGGTGATGACGGAGTTTGCCCAGAAGCATGGCTGGGAGATCGACAAGCTTGATTATTATATTATCCATGCGGGCGGACCAAGAATACTGGATGATTTGTGTAAATATCTGGGCGTACAAAGGGAGCAATTTTCATTTAGCCGCGACACGCTGGTGAATTGCGGCAATATCGCCAGTTCCGTGGTATTCGAAGCCTACCGGCGAATGCATGAATCCAGCGTATTCAGCGCAGGAGGCAAAGCAATAATCGCGGGTTTCGGGCCGGGCATCGTCGCTGAAATGAGCTTATCGCAATGGGAATAATGCCGATATATTTATCCCGGGCCGGCGGCGCGGCCCGACGATGATAATGCTGTCATCGAGAAGCCTGCGCCGCGGGCTGCTGGTTTAGCGGGACCCTGCTTACGCTGACGGCGGCCGGTAATTATCCATGCCGATATGGGGTATGCCGTCTTCGTCATACACCTCCGTTACCGCGCGGAAACCTAACCGGGCATAAAACGGCTGCAAATGCGCCTGGGCGGACAGATGAACGGTCCGTTCAGGCCAATGCGCCGCGCATGCCGACAGCGCACGCGCCATCAACTGCAGGCCCAGGTTCATGCCGCGGGCCTTGGCCGCCACGATGACGCGGCCGATGGCCAATTGGTCACCCTCATCCAGAATACGGGCATACGCGCTAAGCTCACCGTCCAGATAACCCGCCACATGGCGGTTGTCGCCCACCAGATCCCGGCCGTCCACATCCTGGTAAATGCAATTTTGCTCGATAATAAACACCGCGTTACGAAAGGCCAGGATGTCATACAGTCTCTGTGGCGTCAGTTCGCTTTGGTGCCAGTCATACCAGTCCAGGTTCATCGGATTCCTACAGCAAGGGTCGGGCTTGAAGAGATGCCGGCGCGGTGTCATTAACGCCGGCGCTGTTTGAGATGGCCGCAAATCCGGCGCGCACTCGCTTGGCAGGGCATGCCGTCCCTAAGGCGCGATGCGTCCCGCCGAATATAGTACGTCAATTTCCCGCGGGACAATAGGGTATGCTTACCAGGCCGCGCACGCGGCAGGGACGACCTCCCCCCCGGCCCCGGCTGGAAAATGTGTCGTATTTATGGCAAATCTTGTCGTATTCATCATGGCCCGCGCCTGCCGCTGTGTAAAGATAGAACCATGACGACCAGCGCGGAAAAATGCCCATGCGGATAGAGGAAACGGTATGGATTACCCTGGCGGACGGCTGCCGGCTGGCGGCGCGCCTCTGGCTGCCGGACAGCCCGGAACCGGTGCCGGCGATACTGGAATACCTGCCCTACCGGCGGCGGGATCGCCATCGCGGCGACGATGCCATCCTGCATCCGGCGCTGGCCGGCGCCGGTTATGCCGCGATCAGGGTCGATATGCGCGGCGCGGGCGATTCCGACGGCCTGATGAACGACGAATATACGGCGCAGGAATGGGCGGATGCCTGTGAAGTGATTGCCTGGATTGCCGCGCAGCCTTGGTGCGCGGGCGCGGTGGGTATGATAGGCATTTCCTGGAGCGGCTTTAACGCGCTGCAAATCGCCGCCCTGCGCCCGCCTGCGCTGAAGGCAATTGTCACCGCCTGCTCGACCGATGACCGCTATGCCGACGATATGCATTATATGGGCGGCGTGCTGCTTAACGATAACCTGCAATACGGCGCCACGCTGTTTACCTGGACGCCGACACCGCCCGATCCCGCCATCGTCGGTGAACGCTGGCGGGAGATGTGGCTGGAACGGCTCCAGGCCATGGACCCGCCGCCCGCCGCGCGCTGGATGCGACATGCGGTGCGTGATGACTATTGGCGCAGCGGATCGGTGTGCGAGGACTATTCCGCTATCCAGATACCGGTACTGGCGATCGGCGGCTGGGCGGACGGCTATACCAATACCGTACTGCGCCTGCTGGAAAACCTGTCCGGACCGCGTAAAGGGCTGATCGGCCCCTGGGGACACGCCTTCCCCCATATCGCCACGCCGGGGCCGCAAATTGATTTTATCGGTTATGTCACCCGCTGGTTCGATCACTGGCTCGGCAATAAACCGACCGGCATCATGGACGAACCGATGCTGACCTACTGGCTGCAGGAGGCGGAACCTCCCCGCGCCCGTTATACCGTGCGGCGCGGCCGGTGGGCCGCCGAGCGTCAATGGCCCGCCGGCGCTACAGTCCCGCGGCGCTTGCACCTCTCTCCCGGGGGGTTGCGCGAGGACGCGCCGGAGCCGTTTGCCGTCAGCGTCTGCTCGCCGGCCACCACCGGTATCGCCTCGGGCGAATGGTGCCCCTATGGGTGGGGCCCGGATATGCCCGGCGACCAGCGCGGGGATGATGCCGGCTCCGCCTGTTTTGACGGCCCGGCAACGGTGGCGGCGCTGCAAATCGTGGGCCGGCCGGTCATCAATATTCAGTTGGCCGCCGATCGACGGCAGGCCATGATTGCGGTACGCCTGAACGCGGTGGGCCCGGACGGCGTCTCTATCCGTATCACCTACGGTCTGCTCAACCTGGCCCAGCGTAACGGCCACGATCGCTGCGAGCCGCTGGTGCCCGGCGAGCGTTATACCGTCCGGCTGCCGCTTAAGGCCGTCGCGTTTGAGCTGCCCGCCGGCTTTCGCCTGCGCGTGGCCGTTTCCACCGCCTACTGGCCGCTGGCCGCGCCTCTCCCGGCGCGCGCGGTCCTGACGCTGCACGGCGGCGCTATTGACCTGCCGCTGCGCGGCGAGGCCACGGCCCCCTGCGCCGCGCCGGATTTGGGCGCGCCCTGGTCGCCGCCGGCCGTGCCCGCACGGGTTCTGGTGCCGCCGCAGCGGGGGCGCCTGCGCCTGATCCGGGATATGGATGACGGCGACACCACCCTGGAAGTGGTGCGCAACCTGGGGGCGCTGATGCTGGAAGAAACCGGCCTGCGCCTGGATGCCCTGGGCCGGGAAACCTATAAAGTGAACGCCCTCGACCCGTTATCCGCCACCTCGCAGGCGGTGCGCAGCGCCGGTTTCCAGCGCGGCGACTGGCATGCCAGGCTGGAGGTGACCCACCGCCTGAGCGCGGATAACGACGGGTGGCGGCTCGAATCCAGCCTGGACGCGTTTGATCATGACCAGCCCTTCTTTTCGCGCCGCTGGGATGAGTATTTCCCCTTTTTCCCCGCCGCCCTTCCTGACGGAGAGATGCCATGAACATCGGTATCGCCCAGGTCGCCGGCGCGCCCGGCGGGCGGGAGGAGATCGTGGCATGGGTACGCGCGGCGATGGAGGCCCTGCCGCAGGCCGATCTGGTGATGCTGCCGGAGCTGGCCCTGTGCGGTTATGACGAACCCGAACGCATCCGCCAAATGGCGCTGGCGCAGGGCGACGCCATCCTGCGGGCGCTGGCGGAGCTGGCGCGGGAAAAACGGCAGGCCTTGGCCTTCGGTTATGCCGAGCAGGGCGCCGACGGGCTGTACAATGCGCTGCGCCTGATCGATCGCCATGGCCGGGTGCTGGCGAATTACCGTAAGGTCCATCTGTGGTCCGGTTATGAAACCACGCTGTTCCGTCCCGGCGGACGCCTGGTCAACGTGGTGCTTGAGGGGGTGAACTTTGGTTTGCTTATCTGCTACGACCTGGATTTTCCCGAAGCGGCGCGTTTTCTGGCGGCAAACGGCATGGATTGCCTGCTGTGCGTCAGCGCCACCAGCGTCGGTTATGACGTGGTGCCGCGCCATACGGTGCCCGCCCGCGCCTATGAAAACGGCTGTTTTGTCGCGTTTGCCAATCGCGGCGACGACAGCGGCGCGTTCCCCTGCGTCGGGCAAAGCCGCGTAGCCGGCCCGGACGGCGCCATTATCGCGACGGCGTCCTCCGGCGCAGCGGCGTTTATCACGGCGCAAATCAGCCTGGAAACGTTAAAAGCCTGGCGGCGCGACCATCCTTATCTGGCGGACCGCAGGGCCGATCTTTATTAAATCCGTCCGGATTTGACTTTCGATATGACCGGCCGAGCGCCGGCCAAGCGTTGCCGCGGGATGCGGGCTGGCGCCACAGCGGCAGGTCCGCCGCGGTATTGAGCGGCATCAGCGGTTTCGGGCATGCCTGGCGCGCCGCATATCCGACGGCAGGACGCCGAACGCGCGCCTGAAGCCGCCGGCGAAGTGCGATGTGGAACTGAAGCCGACGGATACCGCGATATCGATAATCGACAGGTCGGAATAGATCAGCATTTCCCGCGCCTGCTCCAGGCGCAGCTCCAGATAATAGCGCTGCGGCGTCCTGGCGAAATACCGGGCGAAGAGGCGTTCCAGCTGGCGGCTGCCGATACCTACCCGTGCCGAGATATCCGGCAGCGGCAGGGGGTCTTCGATATGGGTCTGCATAATGGCGATGGCCGATGCGAGCGTCGCCGGGATCGGTCCCTGGGTGGGGCGGCCGCCCCGCTGATCGTCGGCGGCGCTGCGGATGCGTTCATGATGGAACTGATTGGCGACGGCGGTGGCGCGATCGTCGCCATAACGCTCGGCAATCAGGGTCAGCATCATATCCATCGCCGCCGTTCCGCCGGAGCAGGTCAGCCGGTTGCGATCGATCTCGAAGATTTTGCGGGTACAGTTAATCTCCGGATAACTTTCCCCGAACGCCGTGCGGCTTTCCCAATGGATAGTACAGCGATATCCCTTCAGCAGGCCGCATTTGGCCAACAGAAAGGTGCCGGTGGACAGCGAGCCGATAAACAGTCCGGCCCGGGCCGCCTGCCGCACCGCCTTAAGGTAGCCGCGCTCGAACCTGGGCGCCACCACGCGTTCGCCGCCGCAGATAAACAGATAGTGGGACACCGGCAGCACATCGTTAACCGGCACGGTAGGAAAGGGAATGCCGTTGGCCGCCTCGACCGGCTCCCCGGCCAGGCTGGCCAGGTGCCAGGCGAAGGTTTTCGCCTCGTAGAGCCGGTTATAGGAGCGCAGCGGCTCGATAGCCGATGCCAGGCTCATCATGGAAAAATCATGACCCAGCAGGAAAGTGAACACGATGGGGTCGTTTGACTGCATATTACTGAATCCGGTTACGTACCAATAAGCCCGTCATGTTCACCATAGTAACGTAATCAGCCGCGTTTGCCGCTAATTCTGGCGGCGAAGTGTTGTTCCCATCGCCGCTCGAACACCACCTGTCCGTTTTCCCGCGCCTCATAAGCCGAGGTCAGGATCAGGCCGCCGTCCTTCCAGGCCAGGGAGGTTTCGCTGCGTAGCGCGATATGCCAGCCGGGCCGGGTGTAACGCTGCATCCGCACCGCCTCCCAGCGGGCGCTTTCAGGGGTGGCGCCAATGACGTAAGACTCATGGCCCTCGCCGTCAAAACTCAGCTCGCCGATACGGGTTTGCTGTCGCTGGGCATCCATGGTCAGGCGGTGCGTGCCGCTGGCCGCGTCCCACAGCGCCTGGCGCGACGTGATTTCCGGGGCCAGCACTTCATGCGCAAGCGCGGGTGCCGAGCGGGCGGGGCCAAACGGCCGCGCGCGATCCACTACGCCGGCAGGCCGGGACGGCAGGCGCAACACCGCGCCGTGCGGCCACAGCGTAACCGGCCCCTGCCCCGGTTCCGCCCAGGCCATCGGCCAATAGGTGGTGGAGAGCGCCAGACGTATCCGGCAACCGGCGGAGAAACGGTAGGCCACGCCTTTCAACGGCAAAACCACGCGGAAAGCCTGCCCCGCCGGCACATCGGGACGCACCAGCCGGTGAATGCCAAAGGTTATGCGGGCTGAGCGGCCGTCGGCCGCCACCTCGTTAAGGCGCAATATCAGCATGGCGGAGGGGCTGTCAAAGGCGATATCCACCTCCAGCCCGGCTTTGCCGCACAGGGTCAGCGGTTCGCCGAGGACCGGCGTATCAAAACAGACCGACAGGCCATCGTCCTGGCGCTGATCGGCCTGGAATTCAGGGGCATTGCCGCCGCCGTCCAGCGGGCACCATTCGCCGCCCATCAGGCCGCAGTGCATGGGCGTGGCTATCACCCGCGGTGAGGCGGGCGCGGGCGCGCTGTCGGCTAGCCCGCCGCCGGACAGGTAGAAATCCCGGGTTTGCGATCCCACCGGCCAGCCCGGCGCGCTGATCCAATGACCGTCCAGGGTCAGCGACGACGGTTCGGAACGCAGGTTTTCCCCCTGCCAGAGATCCAGCATCGGCTCGTCCATGATGCCGGTCTCCTCCCCCAGCAGCCATTGCCGCCAGAAGCGCAGGCAAACGCCGAGGAAGTCGATAGCCGGCCCCGGCGTGCCCCAGTTGGGATAGATATGGGTCCAGGGACCGATTAGCCCTTTGCGCGGCACCTTCAGATTAGCCATCAGGCGCAGAATGGCGTCTGAATAACCGTCGGTCCAGCCGCCCACCGCATAGACCGCGCATTGGATATCATCGTAGTTTTCGCACACCGAACCATGCCGCCAGAAATCGTCGCGCTCCATATGCGCCAGCCACCGGCCAAGCGGCGGCTCCATGCCGTTAAGGCGTTCCAGCCACAGATCGCGCCAGCTTTCGCCCACATGGGCCGGGTCCAGCGGCCGTCCCAGTTGGGTAAACAAGCCGCTGCCCCATTGCAGCCCGTCGGTCAGCAGCGCCCCGCCCATAAAATGCACGTCGTCGGCATAACGATCGTCAGTGGAGCAGCAGGTAATAATGGCCTTCAACGCCGGCGGGCGGCGGGCGGCGATTTGCAGCGCGGCAAAACCGCCCCAGGAGATGCCGATCATGCCGACGCTGCCGTTGCTCCATTCCTGGGCGGCAATCCAGGCGATGACTGCCACCGCGTCGTCCTGCTCCCGGGCCAGATACTCGTCTTGCAGCAGCCCGGTGGAGTTGCCGCTGCCGCGCAGGTCGATACGCATGGCGGCCATGCCGTGGGCGGCGAAAAAACCATGGATCATCGCATCCCCCACCGCCGTATTATCGGACTGGCGGTACGGGATCCATTCCAGCACCAGGGGGACTCGCGCCGCGCCTTCCGGCAGCCATAGCCGGGCGGCGAGCTGCACGCCATCCGACAGCGGAATAACGATTTGGCGATATGGCGGTACCACGAGTGATGGTTCAACGATGTCAGACATGCGGGTGCCTCCCGGCGATAAGGGCTGAAAAGGGGAAATCATGCGTTGCGCCGGGCGCCGAAATGGTCCCAGCCGGCAATGGCGGCGACGCCCGCCAGGCATGCCAGGCCGCCGATGATCATGGTCAGCGGCAGGCCGAGCAGTTCGGCCGCGCCGCCGCAGATAATGGCGCCGATGGGCACGGTGCCTATCAGCATCATGGAATAAAACGACATCAGCCGGCCGCGCAGGGCGTCGGGCACCCGGTGCTGGAGCAGCGAGTTCGAGCTGAGGTTCTGGGTCAATATGGCATAGCCTATCGGCGCGGCTATCAGGGCGCTGAGCCAGAACAGATGCGACAGGCCCAGGCATATCTGCGAGATGCCCAGCATCAGCGCCGCCCACATCGGCCAGGGGCGCATCTTGCCGATATCGCTGCTCCATGCCAGGCGCAGGGCGGCCATAAGCGCGCCAACGCCGGTAATGCTCATTAAAATGCCCGACCCGGCGGGGCCCCCTTGCAACACCGTATCCGCCAGCATGGGCAGAAAGGAAAAATAGGGCACGCTGGTCAGGCTGCACAGCCCGACCAGCAGCAGGATGCGCAGGGCGTCGGGATCCTGGCGCAGAAAGGCCAACCCTTCCGCCATTTCCGTCAGCAGGTTGCCGTCGCGCGTTACCGGTGGACGCTGCGGAATACGCATGGTGGATAAAAACAGAATCAGCGGCACATAAGAGGCGGCGATAAAGGCGAAACACCACCCTTCCCCGACGGTATCCACCAGCACGCCGCCCAGCGCCGGTCCAATCAGGCGGGCGCCGTTAAAAATAACCGAGTTCAGCGCCAGCGCGTTGCCCAGGTCGTTATATTCAACCAGGTCGACCACCAGCGACTGCCGGCCCGGCAGATCAAACGCGCTGATAAGGCCCAGGCCGAGGGCGATGACAATAGCGATTTCCCCGGTAATCCAATGGTTTAACGTCAGTATCGACAGCAGCGCCACCAGCAGCGTCAGGCCGATTTGCGTGGCCAGCACCAGACGGCGCCGATCGCAGCGATCGACGATAACGCCGGTAAACAAACCAAACAGCAGAATGGGTCCCTGGCTGCAAAACGCCAGCAGCCCGAGCATCACCGGCGACGACACGCCCAGTCGCCAAATCAGCCAGCCCAGGGCGATGGTATGAATCCAGCTGCCAATCACCGATAACAGCTGACCGCCGAAAAACCGTCGGTAGTTGGGATGTCTCAGTGCGCTGGCGGCGGTGCGTACGCTTTTTTTCGGGGCGAGGGGAATACGGGCAGTAGTCAAGGAAGCTCCCACATCCGGCGCCGGGCGCACTCAACAGCCCGGGCCGATATTCTTTTTTTCAGTGATAAAGCCCGGCGCTACCCGCCCGGGCGGTAAAACCGGCCGATCAGACGCTTTTGATTTCGCGGAACAACGGCCACTGGCCGTCGGGCGTCCAGGCGCCATGGATAGCGGCGGGTGTCACCCAGGCGTTGCTGCCGTGATATAAAAAGACATAGGCGCCGGTCTCTTCCAACTGATCCTGCAGCTTGACGTACATGGCGGCCCGCTTAGCCTGATCCAGCTCATTGGCCGCCTCAAGATTCAACTGATCCCATGCCTTGTCGCAGGTGCGCTGGGTGTTCCAGATGCCCACCTGGCTGCAGGTAAACCACGCGGTAACCCAGCTGGCGTCCGGCGCGGTGGTGAATGTGGTCATGCGCAGCTGCGCGTCCTTCCAGGCGGTGCCTTCGGACTCCTGGCCCGCGGCGACAAAAGCGGCGCCATCCATCTGATTGATTTTAAGCGTGATGCCCACTTCGGCCAGCTGCGCCTGGATCACCTGCGCCACGGTGCCGCCGTCGGTGGAGGTGGTTAAGTCCAGCCGCAGTTGCAGATTGGACACGCCCGCTTCCTTGAGCAGCTTTTTGGCGGCCTCCGGGGAGTACGGATAGATATTTTTGCCGCGCGCGCCGGGCAGCGGCGGCGGCACCAGGCCAAACGCCGGTTTCACCGCGCCGCCGAAGGCGGCATCCAGGATGGACGGCACGTCGATCGCCTGCTGGATGGCCCGGCGCACCCGCAGGTCTTTCAGCAGCGGATGATCAACGTTCATGCCGAGCCAAGTATAGGCCAGCGCCGGCCGCACGGTAAGCGTGGTGCCTTCAACGCCGCCCTGGTACTTGGGTATGGCGCTGATGTTGATTTTGGTCATATCCAGATCGCCGGCTTCAAAGGCGATTTCCGCCGTGTTCAAATCGCCAATCGGCACCAGTTGAATCTGATCATAAAAACTGTGCGGGCCGCTCCATTTTTCATTGCGCACCAGGGTCAGCCGCTCGCGCGGCAGCCATTCGCCAATCTTATACGGGCCGGAAGACGCCAGCGGATCGGTGGCGATTTTTTTGTCCTTGGCGGCTTCCACCGCTTTTTTACAGACGATCAGGCCTGAGGCGTGCGGCAGAGTGCTGGTGAACAACGGCGCAAACGGGTGCTTGAGATGGATAACGCCCTCATAGGTGCCCTTGATTTCCACGTGATCCAACGCCTCCCAGTCGGAGGCATAGATGGCGGACAGTTTTGGGTCAAGGAAACGTTCATAAGAGTATTTAACATCCTCCGCCGTCATCTCGCCGAAGTCGCCGGTCCATTTTATGCCCGGCTTCAGCTTGAAATGCACCGTCAGCGGGTCCACCTGCTCCAGCGATTCAGCCGCATCCAACTGCCAGCCCCACTCGGTGCCCGCCTTGTACTGGCACAGGCCGGAGTACACCGCGAACATCACCATTTCGTCATACCAGCCGCTGCGGTTGGCCGGATCGAGGTTGGTAATATCCAGGTCGTTTTGCACCCGCAGGATCTTATTTTTATTATCCGCGGCAAAGGCCAGCCTCTGGCCGCCGATCATCAGCGAGCTGGAAGCCCCCGCGGCGAGAATCGCCATCGTCTTGAGAAGGGAACGTCTGTTCATCGAGGGGCCTTTCATGGATGCATCTCCTTAACTATGATGCGGCTGGGCTGAGCCTGTTGGGGTTGCGCGTTAATCAAAGGGGTATGACAGGAAACCTGGTGCTCCCCGCTGAGGGGACGTAATACGGGTGCGGCGGTCCGGCAAAGCAGGGTCGCCAGGGGACAACGGGTATGGAATTCACAGCCGGAAGGCCGGCGCGCCAGGGTGGGCACCTCGCCGGTCAGCACGCCGGCATTGGGCGGATTATGTTTGCTTTTCGCGCTCAGCAGCGCCCGGGTATAGGGATGGGCCGGCTGGCGGAACACCACGTCGGTCGGACCGGTTTCCACGATGCGCCCTAGATACATAATGGCGATACGGTCGGTAACGTGGCGGGTGATGGCCAGGTTATGGGTAATGATCAGGTAACTCATGCCCAGCTCGCGCTGCAGGGCGGTCAACAGGTTCAGCAACTCGCCCTGCACCGACAGATCCAGCCCCGCCGTGGGTTCGTCGGCGATGATAAGCTTCGGACGCAGTGCCAGCGCCCGCGCCACCGCCACCCGCCGCGCCTGGCCGCCGGACAGCTGATGGGGATAGCGGTCGAGGAACAGCGACGGCAACCCCACCAGGTCGAGCAGCCGGGAGGCCTCCACCCGGCGTTTAATCTCCCGGCCGTTGACGGTAAACGGCTCAGTAACCAGATGTTCGACGGTCATGCGCGGGTCGAGCGCGGCCATCGGGTCCTGGAATATCAGCCCGGTTTCCCGTCGAATGGCGCGCCAGGACAAATCGCTGGCGTCATGCGGTTCGCGGCCGTTGACCTGAATGCTGCCGCGCGCCGTAGGCGCCAGGCCGATAACCGCGCGGCCGAGGGTGGTTTTGCCGCTGCCGCTTTCACCGATAAGGCCCAACGTCTTGCCCGGCGGCACATGCAGGCTGACGCCCGCCAACACATCGACATGGCGGACCGCGCCGGGCCGCAGGCGGCTCAGCAGGGTGCCCGTCTTGTAGCGGACGACTAAATCCCGGATCTCAAGCATGGGCATTCACCTTATGGCAACGAACCACCCAACCGTCGGCGTCAAGCAGGGTGTCGGGCGGGTTTTGCACGCCGCACGGAGCAAAGGCCACACCGCAGCGGGGCTGGAAAGGACAGCCGACGCGATTGATGCTGGGCATGGGCACCGAGCCGGCGATAAACGGCAGTTCCCGCGTCGCCACCTCGATACGTTCAGGATCACAGGCCAGCAACGCCTGGGTATACGGATGGGACGGCGCGGAAAAAATCTGCTTTATCGGCCCGGCTTCGACAATTTCCCCGGCGTACATCACCGCCACCTTGTCGCACAGGGCGCTGACCAGATGTAAATCGTGGGTGACAAAAATAATGGCGCCGTCCACCAGCTTCCGGCTGGCCCTGAGCACCTCCACCACCTGCATTTCGGTGGTGGCGTCCAGCGCGGTGGTGGGTTCGTCGGCGATCAGCAGTTCCGGTTCGGTCAGCAGGGCAGCGGCGATGGCGATGCGCTGGCGAATGCCGCCGCTCAGCTCATGCGGGTATTGCTTTAACCGCCCTTTGGGGTCGGAAATTCCGACGCGCTCAAGCATTACCAGGGCGCGCGCCAGCTTTTCCGCTTTAGATCCCGATTTATGGTGCTGAAACGCCAGCAGTTGCCTGCCGATGGTAATCACCGGATTCAGGGCCGTAAACGGGTCCTGGGAAACCGTGGCGATGCCGTTGCCGCGCAGCCGTCGCTTGGCGTATTCCGGCAGGTCGAGCAGGTTTTGGTCCTTGTAGCGCAGTTGACCG
This sequence comes from Sodalis sp. RH14, assembly GCF_047324285.1. Lineage (NCBI taxonomy): Bacteria > Pseudomonadati > Pseudomonadota > Gammaproteobacteria > Enterobacterales > Bruguierivoracaceae > Sodalis > Sodalis sp. RH14. The sequence continues at coordinate 5,836,532 of NZ_CP178739.1, read as the reverse complement.
CTCGCATGGGCGTTGGCCGGCAGCAGGGTCAGCATGGCGCCGACCAGCGTCGATTTGCCCGAGCCGCTCTCCCCCACCAATCCCAATACCTCGCCCTTGTCCACGGACAGGGAAATATTACGCACCGCTTTCAGCGGACCTTTGGCCGAGTCATAGGTGACCGACAGATCGTGGATGTCCAGCAGGGCCATCAGCTCTCTCCTCTGGATTGCCGGGCGGTGCGCGGGTCAAGCGCGTCGCGCAGCGCCTCGCCAAGAAAGGTGAACCCCAGGGTGGCCAGGATAATGGGGATGCCGGCGGCGATAACGATATGCGGCGCCTGGCGGATATAGGAATAACCGTCGTTGAGCACCGTGCCCCAGCTGGCGTCGGGAGGCTGCACGCCCTGGCCGAGGAAACTCAGGCCGGATTCGATGGCGATCACCGCCGGGATATCCATGGCCACCAGTACCAGCAAGGTACCCACCAGATTGGGGATCAGGTGGCGGAATACCACGCTCAGGGGAGAGGCGCCCATGGCGCGGGCGGCGACAATATATTCCATACGTTTCAGCACCCGCGTCTGGCTGCGCACGACCCGGAAATACCCCGGCACCATAAAGGTGACGATGATCATGATGATGGTGACGACGCTTGAGCCGATAAGCGTCACCACCGCCAGCGCGAATAAAATCATCGGAATCGACATCAGCGCGTCGCAAAACAACATCAGCAGCGTATCGACTTGCCGTGGGCCATACCCGGCCAGCAGCCCCAGCATGGACCCGATCAACAGCGCGCCGCCGGTGCCGATAAACGCCACCGTCATGGCGATACGGCTGCCATAAATCAGGCGCGAGAGAATATCGCGCCCCAGCTGATCGTTGCCCAGCCAATATTCCATGCTTGGCCCCTTCAGCCTGAGCGCCGCCTTGATGGCGATGGGATCGTGCGGGGCCAGCCACGGGGCGAAAACGGCACAGGCCAGCAGCGCGGCGACGCAGATCAGGGCAAAACGGCCCATCCCGCCCGACCAGACCTGGCGCAGCACGCGAAAGGCGCCGGGACGCGGCGCGGCGGCGGAAACCGGGGTGGCCGCGACCGGGGTATTGGTGGTGATAAGAGCCATGGTCAAAGCTCCTGCCGCACGCGCGGATCGAGAAAAGTGTTAATCAAATCGGCAATCAGGTTGGCCAGCACATAAAAGCCGGAGGTCACCACCACCGTGCCCATCACCACCGGAAAATTACGTGAAATCACCGAATCAAAGGCCAGCTTGCCCAGGCCGGGACGGGCAAAAACGATTTCAGTCAGCACCGCGCCGGATAACAGCGAGCCGATGCCGACCCCCAGCACAGATACCACCGGCACTACCGCAATCGGCAGCGCATAACGCATGGCGATAAGCCGCTCGCCGATGCCGAACGCCCGATAGGTGCGGATATGGTTCTCCTTAAGCACTTCCAACATGGACGCCCGCACCAGCCGCGATAGATAACCGATCCAGCTCAGGCCCACCGTCAGCGACGGCAGTACCAGGGCATTCAGCTGGGAAACGGGATCGTCCCGCTGTCCCGCGCCAATGGCGGGAAACCATTTCAGGGTGACCGCGAAAATCAGCAGGGCATAGATAGCCACCACAAAGGCCGGCAGGGCGATAACGCTGGTGGACATCAGGCCGATAAGGCGGTCGGCCAGGCTGTTCTGGCGCAGCGCCGCCCAGCAGCCCAGCGGGATGCCCAGGAGAATGGCCCAGGCGATGGCCGACAGCGCCAGAATCAGGGTATTGGGCAGGGCGCGGGCAATCAATTGGGCCACCGGCCGGTGGGTGAGGACGTCTTCGCCTAGATCGCCGGTGGCCACGTTAGCGATAAAGCGGGCGATCTGCACGACGGCCGGCCGGTCCAGCCCCATATGTTCGCGCAGCGCCTGTTTTTGCGCTTCGCTGGCGCGCGGCCCCAGCGCCACCGACGCCGGATCGCCCGGCACCAGGAACACCAGGCAAAAAAGTAACGAGATGGCGAGCAACATCACTGACGCCGCCAGCATAAGCCGCCGAAGCAGGTAAAAAAACATAAGCCCAGCCTGTTTAAGTTTTCGCTAAGGAACATCCGCCGGCACACCGGTAAGGCCACGGTGGACAGGCCGGATTCTGCTTGATGGCAGCAGGAAACGTAAGCAAGCTTGCCAGTGTTTACACCCATTGAACGTCGTTATTACGACGCGTTTTAGCAAAAAAACGACATATAAGAACGCCGTATGCCTCGCCGCGCTTCCCGCTAGGGATTTACCCCGCCGGCATGGACGAAGCAGAGTTTATTGCCTTCGGGATCGCGGCAGTAGGCGGCGTAAAAATCATCGGCATAGATGGCGCGGACACCGGGCTCGCCCTCGTCGATTCCGCCCTGGCTGAGGGCCACCGACCAGGCTGAGGCCACCGCGTCCTGCGATGGCGCGGCAAAACTCACCTGGCAACCGTTGCCCCAGGTGGCGGGCAGGCCGTTGATGGGACGCCGGACCACAAACTGCGGCCAGCGCTGACCGGCTTTGCTCCAGATAATGCCGGCGGGGCAGTCCAGCTCCTGCGGCGTCATCCTTACTAAGTCCAGCTCGGCGAGAACGCGATCATAAAAGGCAATCATGCGCGGCAGCTCCCGTGCGCCCAGTTGGATATGGCTAAACATCGGCTATCCTCCGAAATGAACAGATACGTATTGATTATAGGTGTCCCGGCCCTACCCACCCCTATTCGCGGCGCGACAATAGATTTATCGCCGACGCATTTACAGCCTGGCGCTGGAGTATAAAATAATAACGCCTTGATACTTCACGGTTATTCGTCGACGTCTTAGCCGGGTTTTGGTAAAACGAAAAAATTATGATTATAAATCAGTTATTTAAATGAAAATTTCCCGGAAATTATTCCGCGGTGATGTTTTTGTGAGGAATTTATTTAAATTAATTTTTTTAAATCTTTATTATTTTATTACTTAACAATATAAGTGAGTCACTTTTTTAATTGATGTTATTTGTAAAATACCTATATATATCATGAAGTTATTATTTTTTACTTTTTGTAAAAATATAAAGATAGCAGGCTATAAAGTTAATATAAAAGTAATAAAATAAAATAAAATATCACTGCCGTGATATTTCAATATTACATGCGTATTTTTCTATTAGCCATGTTTCAAAATAGAAAATATTCATATAAACTGCACTGGCTTTAACAATCAATATTGTAAATGGCTCTTCTTAGGGAAGGGCAATTCATGATTCTTGTAGCGCTTTGCGCGAACTATATTGACGGTTTCTTTGCTACCGGTGGATTGCGGGTAGAACGTTATTGCTGTGCAAGGCGTTTTTCACTAACTCAATGCCGGAGGGATAAATTAATCCCTGTATCAATATAACAGCTTTTAACCTGCCATCGCGGCGAGTAAATCGTCTTAATTTACAGAGAGGAACGACAATGGACAAAAAAATAGACATGTCAGTTACCGTAGAATCTTTATCTCGCATCTATCATCGCCTGAGAAAAGAAGTGAACGGCCAATTGGTCAATGAAGGACTTTCATTGTCCAAAATGAAGATCCTGCAATTGATTACCCATGGCAAGACCAGCGCCACGGATATCAAAAATTATATGGGATTTTCTTCCCGTACGGTAGTGACGGTGCTGGACGCCCTGGAGAAAGACGAAATGCTGCAGCGCCAGCAAAGCCCGACCGACCGCCGGGTTAAACATGTTTATATTACAGAAAAAGGACGCGATAAACTGGAAATTGCCCAGCAGACTCATCGTACTATCCTTGAGCGTATTCTGGCGCCTTTATCTGAAGCGCAATTGGAAAAATTCGGTGAAATTTGCAATACCCTCGAAGCAGGCCAGCGTTAATTGTCGGTTTAGACCGCTGCATATCCTATTTAATGGGCGGCATAAACCATGCCGCTCTAAAATATAAGCAGTATCAAATTTCCCTCATCCACAGGGCGTTATTTGTCGATGAGGGAACGCCTTCGGGTAGCAAAAGTATAAGCAATTCTTGATAAATGCATGTCTATTGCTTTTTCGGCCACACCGGGTTGAATGGAAAACTGGCCGTTAATAAAGCCCAACCTCGCTGGATATATGCGACTACTATCGGGGCAACGTTGACCATGACATCCCATCCCCCTATGATTCTGAAATAGTTAGCGGCTCATCACTTAAGTTTCCTTTATGTAATAATCGAAAAAGCGTAAACCACATCCATTATTTGAGCGCCCGCTATGCTTGCCGCCGCCGTCACCCTGGCGCCAAGGGCGCAAAAGCCCGGCGCTAAACAGCAAGGGAAGCTGCAACCTGCATCAATGCCGTGTATAATGTGAGACGATATCGTCTTCACGCGTCGATTCATCAACGACGGTTATCCACTACAGACATCAACTACAGCCGAAAAATTCCCACTATGGTTCATGGTACGCTTTACATTGTTTCCGCTCCCAGCGGCGCGGGAAAATCAAGCCTGATCCAGGCGTTGCTTAAAACACAACCGCTTTACGACACCCAGGTATCGATCTCCCACACCACGCGGCCCATACGTCCGGGGGAAAAAGACGGGGAACATTATTTTTTTATTTCGGAGGCTGAGTTCAAGCGCATGATCGGGGAGGAGTGCTTCCTCGAATACGCCAACGTTTTCGGCAATTATTACGGCACGTCGCGCGAGGCCATCGAACAGGTGTTGTCCACCGGCGTGGACGTGTTTTTGGATATCGACTGGCAGGGCGCGCAGCAAATTCGCGAGCGCATGCCCCAGGCCCGCAGCATCTTTGTGCTGCCGCCGTCCAGGGAAGAGCTGGATCGGCGCCTGCGCGGCCGCGGGCAGGATAGCGAAGAGGTCATTGCCCGCCGTATGGCGCAGGCGGTGGCGGAAATGTCGCATTATGCCGAGTATGATTACCTGATTGTGAATGACGAGTTCAATACGGCCCTGATGGATTTAAAAACCATTATTCGTGCCGAACGTCTGCGTCTGGGCCGGCAAAAATTACGGCATGACGCTTTAATCACCAAACTGTTGGCGGACTGAAACAACTTTCAGTATGATGCCCAGTCATTTCTCTATTTGCGGAGTAGCTCACATATGGCACGCGTAACTGTACAAGACGCCGTTGAAAAAATTGGTAATCGTTTTGACCTGGTGCTGGTCGCTGCCCGTCGCGCTCGCCAACTTCAGGTCGGCGGTAAAGATCCCCTGGTGGCGGAAGAAAACGACAAATTCACCGTTATCGCCCTGCGTGAAATAGAAGAAGGCCTGATTACCAATCAGATCCTCGACTTGCGGGATCGCCAGGAACAGCAGGAGCAGGAAGCCGCGGAAATCCAGGCGGTAACCGCTATTGCTGAAGGTCGTCGCTAAATTCGGACAACGGTTCACAATTGTATCTGTTTGAAAGCCTGAATCTGCTGATTCAACGATACCTGCCCGAGGATCAGATTAAACTCCTCCGGCAGGCATACCTTGTCGCCCGTGATGCTCACGAGGGACAGTCACGCTCCAGCGGCGAGCCTTATATCACCCATCCGGTGGCCGTGGCCTGTATTCTGGCCGAAATGCGTCTTGACCATGAGACGCTGATGGCGGCGCTGCTGCATGATGTGATTGAGGATACCCCGGCCACCTACCAGGACATGGAGCAGTTGTTCGGTAAAACCGTGGCCGAGTTGGTCGAAGGCGTGTCGAAACTCGATAAGCTTAAGTTTCGCGACAAAAAAGAAGCCCAGGCGGAAAATTTCCGCAAAATGATCATGGCCATGGTGCAGGATATCCGGGTGGTGCTGATAAAGCTGGCCGACCGGACCCACAATATGCGCACCCTTGGCGCGCTGCGTCCTGATAAACGCCGCCGCATCGCCCGCGAAACCCTGGAAATCTATAGCCCGCTGGCCCACCGGCTGGGTATCCATCACCTTAAGACCGAACTTGAGGAACTGGGCTTCGAGGCGCTGTATCCCAACCGCTACCGGGTGATCAAGGAAGTGGTCAAGTCGGCGCGCGGCAACCGCAAAGAGATGATCCAGAAAATCCTGGCGGAAATTGAAGGACGGCTGACCGAAGCGGGCATTCCCTGTCGCGTCAGCGGACGCGAAAAACATCTGTACTCCATTTATTGCAAAATGCATCTCAAAGAGCAGCGCTTTCACTCCATCATGGATATCTACGCCTTCCGGGTCATCGTCGGCGAAGTGGATACCTGCTACCGGGTACTGGGACAGATGCACAGCCTGTATAAACCGCGCCCGGGACGGGTGAAGGACTATATCGCCATTCCCAAGGCCAATGGCTATCAATCCCTGCATACCTCGATGATCGGCCCCCACGGCGTACCGGTGGAAGTACAAATCCGCACCGAGGACATGGACCAGATGGCGGAAATGGGCGTGGCGGCGCACTGGGCTTATAAAGAACAGGGTGAAACCGGCACCACGGCGCAGATCCGCGCGCAGCGCTGGATGCAAAGCCTGCTGGAGCTGCAGCAAAGCGCCGGCAGCTCGTTTGAATTTATTGAAAGCGTTAAGTCCGATCTGTTTCCGGACGAAATTTACGTCTTTACCCCGGAAGGACGCATCGTCGAACTGCCGGCGGGCGCCACGCCGGTGGACTTTGCCTACGCGGTGCATACCGATATCGGCCATGCCTGCGTCGGCGCCAGGGTCGATCGCCAGCCTTACCCCTTGTCCCAGGCCCTGACCAGCGGACAGGCGGTGGAAATTATTACCGCCCCCGGCGCCCGTCCCAACGCCGCCTGGCTGAATTTTGTCGTCAGTTCCAAGGCGCGGGCCAAAATTCGCCAGATGCTGAAAAACCTCAAACGCGACGATTCCGTCAGTTTGGGCCGGCGTTTATTGAACCACGCCCTTGGCGGCAGCCGTAAACTGGCCGAGGTGCCGCCGGAAAATATCCAGCATGAACTGGACCGGATGAAACTGGCCTCCCTGGACGATCTGCTGGCGGAAATCGGCCTGGGCAACGCCATGAGCGTGGTGATTGCCCGTAATCTGCAGGGCGACCAGTCCAATATGGCGCCGTCCGGCGCCTCCGTTTCCGGTCCCAAAACCCTGCCGATCAAAGGCGCGGAAGGCGTGCTTATCACCTTTGCCAAATGCTGCCGCCCTATTCCCGGCGATCCGATTATCGCCCATGTCAGCCCGGGTAAAGGGCTGGTGGTTCATCATGAATCCTGCCGCAATATCCGCGGCTACCAGAAAGAAGCGGAAAAATTCATGGCGGTGGAATGGGATCTGGATACCGAGCAGGAGTTTATCGCCGAGATTAAAGCGGATATGTTTAATCACCAGGGCGCGCTGGCCAACCTGACCGCGGCTATCAATGCCGCCGATTCCAATATCCAAAGCCTGAACACCGAAGAGAAAGACGGGCGGGTCTATAGCGCGTTTATCCGCCTGACCGTGCGCGACCGTGTCCATCTGGCGAATATTATGCGTAAAATACGCGTTATGCCGGATGTCATCCGGGTCACCCGTAACCGCAACTAACAACCTGGCCGCCAACCGGCGCGACATCATGGCCGTTCCGCCATTGCGGGCCAGTTTACCTGCCACGGAGTGCTGAATGATGGAAGGCCGTCTGCTGAATGCCATACCGCTGAGTTCGCTTTCAGGGGTCGGCCCCGCCCAGTCGGCAAGGCTTGCGCGGCTTGGCCTGGAAAACCTGCAGGACCTGCTGCTGCATCTGCCCTCGCGCTACGAGGATCGCACCCGTCTCTACCCCATTGGCGATGCGCTGCCCGGCATGTTTGTCACCGTGCAGGGCGAGGTGCTGGCCTGCGATATCAGCTTTGGCCGGCGGCGCATGTTGACCTGCCGCATGCGCGACGACAGCGGCATGATGACCCTGCGGTTTTTCAACTTTAACGCCGCGATGAAAAATAGCCTGGCTCCCGGCCGGCGCGTTACCGCCTATGGCGAAATCCGCCGCGGCCAGCAGGGCGCCGAAATTATCCATCCTGAATATCATGTGCTCGGCGATCATGACGACGTCACCCTCGCGCCGTCGTTAACTCCCGTCTATCCCACCACCGAAGGCGTGCGCCAGGCGACGTTGCGCAGCCTGACAGACCAGGCGCTGACCCTGCTTGATACCTGCCCGATTGCCGAGCTGCTGCCGCCGGAGCTGAGCCGGGGCCTGATAAGCCTGCCCGACGCCCTGCGCACTCTGCACCGTCCGGCGCCGGACATTTCGCTCGCCGATCTGGAGCTGGGCAAACACCCGGCGCAACGGCGGCTGATCCTGGAGGAGCTGCTGGCCCATAATCTCAGTATGCTGGCGGTGCGGGCTGGGGTACGCAAGGAGCTGGCGCTGGCGCTGACCGCCGATCATCATCTCAAGCAGCAATTCCTCGGCCGGCTGCCCTTCGCGCCCACCGGCGCCCAGCAACGGGTGGCGACGGAAATCGAGAGCGACCTGGCTCTACCCGTGCCGATGATGCGTCTGGTGCAGGGCGACGTCGGCTCGGGTAAAACCCTGGTGGCGGCCCTGGCGGCGCTGCGAGCCATTGCCCAGGGCAAGCAGGTGGCCTTGATGGCGCCCACCGAACTGCTGGCCGAGCAGCATGCGCAAACGTTTCGCAACTGGTTTGAGCCATTGGGCATTGAGGTGGGCTGGCTGGCCGGCAAACAAAAAGGCAAGGCGCGTATTGCCCAGCAAGATGCCATCGCCGCCGGCAGGGTGGCGATGGTGGTGGGTACCCATGCCATTTTCCAGGAACAGGTGCAATTCTCGGGGCTGGCGCTGGTGATTATCGACGAGCAGCACCGCTTTGGCGTGCATCAGCGCCTGGCATTATGGGAGAAGGGCCTGGCGCAGGGGTTCCATCCCCACCAGCTCATCATGACCGCCACCCCCATCCCGCGCACGCTCGCCATGACCGCCTACGCCGATCTGGATACCTCGGTTATCGATGAGCTGCCCCCCGGCCGCACGCCCGTGACCACGGTGGCCATTCCCGACACCCGGCGCGAAGATGTCATCCAGCGGGTGCGCCAAGCCTGCTTACAGGAGCAGCGCCAGGCCTATTGGGTCTGCACCATCATCGAGGAATCCGATCTGCTGGAAGCCCAGGCGGCGCAGGCCACCTGGGAGGGGCTCGCCGCCGCCCTGCCGGAGCTGACCGTCGGGATGGTGCATGGGCGCATGAAATCACAGGAAAAACAGCAGATTATGCAGGCATTCAAGGCCGGTGAGGTTCACTTGCTGGTGGCGACCACCGTTATCGAGGTCGGCGTCGATGTGCCCAACGCCAGCCTGATGATTATCGAAAACCCGGAACGCCTGGGACTGGCGCAGCTGCATCAGCTGCGCGGCCGCGTGGGGCGCGGCGCGGTGGCCTCGCACTGCGTGCTGCTCTATAAATCGCCCCTGAGCAAAACCGCGCAGCGGCGTCTACAGGTGCTGCGGGATACCAACGACGGTTTTATCATCGCGCAACAAGATCTGGAGATCCGCGGCCCCGGGGAATTGCTGGGCACGCGCCAGACCGGCAACGCGGAATTCAAAGTGGCCGATCTGCTGCGCGACCAGGCCATGATCCCGGAAGTCCAGCGGCTGGCGCGCCATATCCACCAACACTATCCCGCCGCCGCCCAGGCGCTGATTGAGCGCTGGATGCCGGAGCGCGTGCGCTATACCAACGCCTGAGCCATAAGTATTCCCTCTTGTTCACTCCCGCCGGCATCGGCACCCGGGGCGCCGGCCTGAAATCTGCGCCGGCATTGACCTATATCAACCGGCGCGGGCGCAGGTCGCGAGCAATCGTTTGCTTTTAAAAACAGGATGATTAAAATGCCTCCTTTGCCGCCCAGGAATGTTTCCCCCCATGACCATGCCAGCCACTGACGTTGATGACGCGCCGATTCCCGTTGCCAAAAGCGAGCTGATTTATCACCTCGACGATCGTCCGCCGCTGGCGGAAACCCTGTTTGCCGCCTGCCAACATCTGCTGGCCATGTTTGTCGCCGTGATTACGCCCGGCCTGTTAATCTGCCAGGCGCTGGGGCTCCCGGCGCAGGACACGCAGCATATTATCAGCATGTCGCTGTTTGCCTCCGGCCTGGCCTCACTGCTGCAAATCAAGACCTGGGGACCGGTGGGATCGGGCCTGCTGTCCATCCAGGGCACCAGCTTTAACTTTGTCACGCCGCTTATCATGGGCGGCCTGGCGCTGAAAAACGGCGGCGCCGATGTGCCCACGATGATGGCGGCCCTGTTCGGCACGCTGATGGTGGCGTCCTGCACGGAAATTTTATTATCCCGCGTGCTGCACCTGGCCCGGCGCATCATTACGCCGCTGGTATCGGGTATCGTGGTGATGATTATCGGCATTTCCCTGATCCAGGTCGGCCTGACTTCCATCGGCGGCGGTTTCGCCGCCATGGGCGATCATACCTTCGGCGCGCCGAAAAACCTGATGCTGGCGGGCGTGGTGCTGCTGGTCATCATCCTGCTCAATCGTCAGCGCAATCCCTATCTGCGGGTCGCCTCGCTGGTGATCGCCATGGCGGTGGGCTATCTGGCGGCCTGGATGATGGGCATGTTGCCGCAGACCGCTCCCGCGCCGGCGCAATCCATAATCATGGTGCCGACCCCGCTGTATTACGGCCTGGGTTTTGACTGGGATCTGCTTATCCCGCTGATGCTGGTATTTATGGTCACTTCGCTGGAGACCATCGGCGATATTACCGCCACCTCCGACGTCTCGGAACAGCCGGTACGCGGCCCCATCTATATGCGGCGCCTGAAAGGCGGCGTGCTGGCCAACGGCCTGAATTCAATGCTGTCGGCCGTGTTCAACACTTTCCCAAACTCCTGTTTCGGTCAAAATAACGGCGTCATCCAACTGACCGGCGTCGCCAGCCGCTATGTCGGCTTTGTGGTGTCGCTGATGCTGATTGCGCTGGGGCTGTTTCCGGTGGTCAGCGGCTTTGTACAGCATATTCCCGAGCCGGTGCTGGGCGGCGCGACTATCGTCATGTTCGGCACCATCGCCGCGTCCGGCGTACGTATCGTATCCCGTGAACGGCTTAATCGCCGCGCCATTATGATTATCGCCCTATCGTTGGCGGTAGGGCTGGGCGTGTCGCAGCAGCCGCTGATTTTGCAGTTCGCGCCGCAGTGGCTGAAGACCCTGATGTCCTCCGGAATTGCCGCCGGCGGCATTACCGCCATCATCTTGAATTTATTGTTCCCGCCGGAACATAATTAATTAGTTAGCTATCATTTTTTTGCGGTCGCCGTATCAATACGGCGGCTTTTTTTTGTCTGAAGCACATTGGCTATTGAGAAGCCCCGTTAATTACGGCATAAACTGGGTAACCTTTATGACAGCGATGGATTTGAGCAATGAAATTTATTGGGAAACTCTTATTATCAATACTTTTGATAGTGCTATTGATAATTATCCTGATCTACGTGTTGCTGCAAACCACCTGGGGCGCCGGCTGGGTTAGCCGGTTAGTCACCCAGCATACCGGCTACCAATTATCGTTTAATAAGATCACCCACAACTGGTCCGATCCGGGCGACATTTATTTCGACAACATCTCTTTCGGGCAAAAAGAACGCCGGGCTACGCTTGTGGCCAAACGGCTGGTGGCCGGATTCAGCATCCGCCAATTCACCGATCCCTATCACTTCTACCGCATCCAGCTGCAGGACGGCACCCTAAACCTGGACCCCGCCTCGCTGGCATTCCCGCTGCAGGCGGATGTGCTGCAGCTCAATGGCATGGCCATCCAGTCCCCTTACGGCGGCTGGGAGCTGAACGGTCAAAACGTCAATGCCGGCATCACTCCCTGGCAACCGCAGACCGGCTTTCCCTTGGGGCGTAACGCCCGTTTCCAGATCAGCGCCCGTTCCCTCACCCTTAACGGCATCCCGGCGGAAAACGTCCTGGTGCAGGGCGAAATCAATAATAACCAGCTGCGGCTGGATAATCTGGGCGCCGATTTATCCCAGGGGGAATTAACCGGCAATGCGCGGCGGGACGAAGACGGCGCCTGGCAGGTGGATAACCTGCGCCTGAGCAATGTACGCATGCAGACCACGCAAAGCCTGGATGAGTTTCTGCGCCAGCTATCGGAGGTGCCTAAAATCACCATCCATCGCTTCGATTTGATTGATGCGCGTATGGAAGGCAAGAACTGGGCCTTTAGCGATCTGGATTTAACCCTGCGCAATATTACCTTTCAGGATGGCGACTGGTCGTCGGATGACGGTAGCCTGTCGTTTAACGCCAGCGACCTGATTAACGGCGCCGTGCATTTAAACGATCCCATAGCCAATATGACCCTGTCGCCGCAGGGCATCGAAATACGCCAGTTCAGCGGGCGCTGGCAGGGGGGACTGATGCGCACCTCGGGTCGCTGGCTGCGGGACGGCCAGCGTCTGGAATTGGACGAATTCATGGTGGCTGGGCTGGAATATACCTTGCCCGGGCAATGGCTGGACAGTTGGCTGCAACCCCTGCCCTCGTGGCTGGCCGACGTGCAGGTGAACAAATTTACCGCCAACCGCAATCTGCTGATAGATATTAATCCCGCGTTTCCATTTCAAATCACCGCGCTGGACGGCTATGGCAAAAACCTGGTATTGGCGCGGGATCATCAATGGGGCATCTGGTCCGGCAGCCTGACCCTTAACGGCAGCGACGCCACCTTTAACAAAATCGATGTCCGGCGCCCGTCGCTGGCGTTAACCGCCGACCAGGGCAGGATCGCCGTCACCGAACTGAGCGCCTTTGCCGGCGAGGGGCTGTTTGAGGCCACGGCGGTGATCAACCAGCAGGGCGAACGGGGGTTTACGCTGAATCTTAACGGACGGGCGGTGCCGTTAAACATACTGCAGCGCTGGGGCTGGCCCGTGGCGCCCTTGCCGGGCAACGGCAATACGCAGCTCACGCTGGCCGGGAAAATGCCCGCCAACGCGCCGTTTAAACCCACCCTGAACGGCAGGCTGCATGCGCTGAACGTACAGGGCCAAACGGTGGATCAAACCATGGTCAACGGAGAACTGGCGCCGGCGGCGCCGTAAACGGCATGACTTGTCCCTCATGCCCACTTTTTGCCCATATTAGCCGGCCTGGGAGCCGCCGCGCTCCAGCGGCTTGTCCGGCGTTGGCGGCAATACCAGGTAAACGCCTTTGAATATGGCGCCTTTATCTTCATTGCCGAACAACTCGACCTCAAGCTGTACCCGCGCCTTGCGTCCGCGCGCCAGGCGATCGAGATCGCCGCTCAGCGAACCCAGATCCGCCACGGCGCAGGGCCGGCCGGTCACCGGGGTGAGATAGCGGATATGGGCATCGGCCAGGATAATAGTGCCGCCCAATTGGCGCTCACGCAGCAATAGCCATATCAGCCCCCAGCCGGTCAGGGTCGCCAGCGAAAACAGGCTGCCGGCAAACAGGGTATGGTGGGGATTCTGGTTACCGGTTTCAGGCATGGTGGTCATAAACTTCTGGCCGGTGTACTGGCTGATGCGCACGCCCATCTTTTCGCTGAGCGGAATATGCTGGTACCAGGCCTGCTGCAATTGGCCGCACCAGTCCGGCCGGTGCAAAATATCATCCAGGGTCACGATGGGCTTGATCATTAAAAAATGGCGTATCGGCGTGGTGGACGGCACCGTGATTTCGCCCTGGTTGATAAACCCCAGCTTGGCGAAGAAATCCACCGCGTCCTCGCGCGCGCTGCAGACCACCCGTTTGACCCCTTCCTGGCGCGCCACGGACTCCAGCGTCATGGCCACCAGCGTGCCCAGGCCTTTATCCTGTACCTGGGGGTCGACCGCCAGGAACCGGATGGAGGCTTCATTGTCGGCATTGATGTACAGCCGGCCGATGGCCACCGGCTTGCCGTTTTCGTCGACCACCATCTGGTGATGCGCCGTCGCGTCATAGGCGTCCCTTTCGGAACCTTGCGGCTGATGCAACGGCTTGCGTAGCATTTCCCAGCGGAACTGATAGTAGTCGCTGAGTTCTTGTTCGGTGTGTGGAACGCGCAGGTGATACATGCCATGTTCTCTCTATAAAGGGCTTTAACGTCTTATACCTGAAGCCAGAAGGTCACCGGGCCGTCATTCACCAGCGAGACCTGCATATCAGCGCCGAAGCGGCCGGTCTCGGTCCTGATATCCTTCTTACGGCAGCAGTCGTTAAAATACTCATACAGTTCTTCGGCCAGGGCGGGCGGCGCGGCGTGCGAAAAGCCGGGGCGCAGCCCCTTATCGGTTTGCGCCGCCAGCGTGAACTGGGAAACTACCAGCACGTCGCCGCCGGCCTGGCGGACATTAAGATTCATTTTACCCTGCCCGTCGCCGAAGATGCGGTAGGCCAAAACGCGCTCGCATAACGTTGCCGCCTTTTGCCTGTCGTCATCCCGTTCGACGCCGAGCAGGATCAGCAAACCGGGGCCGATGGCGCCCACGCTTAAGCCCCCGATGGCGACATCCGCGCGCAATACCCGTTGTATCAAGGCAATCATCGCGATAACCGCTCCTCTTGCCGCAACCGCCGGTGCTCCGTCAGCGAGGCGGTGATCTCCGCCCCCAGTAATACAATACACCAGCTCCAATAGACCCAAAGAAATAAGATGGGTATCACCGCCAGCACGCCGTAAATCAGCTGATACGATGGGAACATGGTGACATATAAGCCGAAGGCCTTTTTACCCAGTTCGAACAGCGCGCCCGCCACCACCGCGCCGATCAGGGCATCCCGGCCGGGAACGCGCACCGTGGGCACGACGCAATACAATAACCAGAATGAGGCGCAGGAAAGCACCAACGGGAATATCCGCAGCACCAGGGTGACGAATGTCGTGGTGCCGGTATTGTTAAGCCAGGTCAGGGAGATTAAATATGAGCTTATCACCATACTGGCGCCGGTCAGTATCGGCCCCAGCGTCAACACCATCCAGTAAACCGCGAAAGAGAAAATGATCGGCCGCTTGTTTTTGCTGCGCCAGATGGTGTTCAGCACCGTATCGACCGAATAAATCAGCAGCAGCGCGGTCACGATAAGCCCGCAGGTTCCCACCGCCGTCATCTGGCTGGTATTAAGGATAAACTGCTCGAGATAGCGCTGGATAACGTCGCCGGTGGCCGGCATGAAGTTATGGAAGATAAACGACTTCAGCTGGACGCTGGCGCCGGAAAAGACCGGAAAGGCGGCGATAAGCGCAAATACGACGGTAACCAGCGGCACCAGCGAAAGCAGGGATACATAGGCCAGATGGCCGGCCAGCACCGTCATCCCGTCATGGTCGATACGTTTATATAACAGGGAACAGAACGAGAAAAAACGGATAAATTTTTTCCGATAAGCAGCTCTCATCGCCACAGCCTCCCCGATGAATACGCCACTTACGCAAAATAAGCGGGTATTACGCCCGGATCCGTTACATGAACCGACTGTAAGCCAATGCTTTGCGCGCCCTTGATATTCTCGGCGTTATCATCGAAGAAAACCGCGTCCTGGGCGCTTACCCCTTCCTGCTCGAGCACGGCGCGATAAATCGCCGGGTCGGGTTTGCGCATGCCCAGGTCCTGCGATAAATAGAGCTTATCCACGCACTGCTGGATCTCGGGATACTGGCTCGGCCAATAGTCGCAGTGCAAACGGTTGGTATTGGACAATATCACTACCCGGTGGCCCTGTTCGCGCAGGCGATGGATGATGTCGATGACCTCGGGACGCACGCCGACGAACACCGCCTGCCAGCCGGCGGTAAACTGCTCAAAACTCAGGGCGATGCCCAATTCATTGCAGATCAGGGCGGCAAACGCCTCATCGGTAATATCGCCCCTTTCGTGCTGCTCGAAAGCATCGCCCATGACGAACTGTTTCTTCAGACGGGCCAGGGGCACACCGCTGAGATTACTCCATACACCCAAAACGCGGTTAAAATCGATATCTATCACGACATTACCTAAATCAAAGATATAAAGCATGGCTCCCTCCCGATCTTTCATCATGTTCCCACTGTAGCGGGAAAAGGGCCAACTGAACAGCCATGAACACGCATTCGGATGCTTTCGCCGGCCGGCCGTTGACCTCAGCCATGCCGATTCGATTGTGCCGCGTCCTGAAGGCTAACCGGCCAGTCCGGTCTCCACGCTGAATTCCCGCGTCGCGCCCGGCTCCAGCGCAATCAGTGTGCCGGCCCGGCTGGCGGCGATATGGCCTTCGGGACGGCAGGTGGCCGGCAGGATAAACGCCGCCACTTTTTGATCGCCGTTATGGAGTATCCAGCGCGTGGCATGGTTAAACTGCGCCGTATCGAAACGCGTGACAAAGCGCGGCCCCGTCCCCGGCGCCTGCATAACACATTCCACCCGATCGGTATAGGTTGCCAGGTTGTCGGCAAAAAAGACAATTTCCGGATCGTAGAACTGCGGTTGGTCCAGCGCCTTAAGCGCCGACGGATCGCGGGCCAGCCCGGCGGTATATTCCAGCCACTGCGGCGTGGGGTGCACATGGCCTGGAATCGAGGTACGCAGCGCAAACGCCGCGGCAGGAATATTCTGGCTAAAGGTCGCCTGGGGAACATAGGCGTAGTTCATATGGCACATATACTGGAGCGGCATCGGCACGCTGGCCAGATTGGTGACCCGCATGGCGATGGTCATCAGTGTCGCGCCGGCGCCCAGCCTGACCGAGGGCGACGCCAGGTAATGATCACCAAAGCCTTTAACATATTCATAGCCGCCGCCCAGGGTTACGCTGTCGCCATCCACCAGCAGGAAAGCGCTATCCATACGTGCGCAGGGCATTTCGCCATGCAGGGGATGGGTATCTTCCGGCGCCGGGCAGCCGTTGCTCAGCAGGCCGGAGTGGAACGCAAAGCAGCCATAGGTATCCACCACCGACTCGCCCCATTTGGGCTCGCTAAAGGGGTTCTCCATGCGCAGGCTATGGCCGTCGAACTGCGCGTCCCATACCATCTGCCCGTAAAAGGGCAGCAGGGTGATAAACCCCCGGCTATTGCGCAGGGTCACGGCTTCGATACCCGAAGGATAGGTAAATAACGTGACGCTAAGTTCACCATTCTCCACCAGACGAAACGGCTGTCCGGTGAATTGCTGGCGCGTAAGATGAATAACAGCGGCCATAATATCGACTCCTTGCTTAAAGTTGGTTATCCATCATCGATTCCGCGGTCGCGATTCGCGGTTGTTTATTGCGCAGTTCGCCCCAGAAATAGTAACCGACATAGGCAAAGCACAATAATGACACGCCGAACGCCTGTTTCATCGACCCGAGATGATCGGAGACATACCCCTGGATTGCCGGCACCACGGCGGCGCCGACGATGGCCATAACGATCACCGCGCCGGCCACTTCGGTATATTTATTATCCACCGTATCGAGCGTGCCGGCATAAATGGTGGCCCAGCAGGGTCCGAACAGTACGCTGACAAATACCGCGGCATAGACGGCGGTGAAGTTCGGCACCAGCACCACATAGGCCAGCGTCGCCACGCCCAGGATAGAATAGGCGATAAGGACTTTTTGCGGGTTAAAGCGCGTCATCAGGAAATTGGCGACAAATTTACCGATAAAAAAACAGATAAAGCTGTAAATCATAAAGTTGGACGCGTCACGCTCATTTACCGCCCCCAGGTTCAGCGCCAGACGGATGGTAAACGACCATACGGCCACCTGCATGCCCACATAGAGAAACTGCGCCGCGATGCCCTTGCGAAAACGCGCATTGCCGGCAAGATAACGCAGCGTTTCGCCCATGCCGGGCGCGGCGCGGCGGTTTTGCTTATCGGGCTGCGGTTTGCAGTGGGGATACCGGGTGAGCATAAACAGCACCATCACCACCACCAGCACCATAATCAGGTATTTATAGGGTTCCAGGGTCAGTTCCAGCATATTGAGACGGAACTGATGCACCTGCTCCGGCGTCATGGCGGCCATTTGGCTGCTTAAACTGCCGCCTTCCTGAAACACCAGGTATTTCCCCAGCACAATACCCATCAGCGCGCCGATGGGATAAAACGTCTGGCTGATGTTCAGCCGCAGGGTCGCGTAATCGCGATGACCGATCATCGAGCTGTAGGTATTGGCCGCGGTCTCAAGAAAGCTTAAGCCGATGGCGATGGCAAAAATGGCCGCCAGGAACATGGTATAGGTGGCCATATGGGAGGCGGGATAGAACAGTACGCAGCCGATGATATACAGCGACAGGCCGATCATAATGGCCATTTTGTAGCTGCTTTTGCGGATAACCATCGACGCCGGGATGGCAATCAGGAAATAACCGCCGTAAAAGGCGCTTTGCACCAGGGCGCTGGCAAAATCGCTCAATGCGAACACCGTTTTGAACTGGGTGATCAGGATATCGTTAAGGCTGGCGGCGCAGCCCCATAGCGGAAACAGGCAGGACAGCAGGATAAATTGAAACAACGGTGTTTTGTTTAAATAGCCGTCAGGCATTTGTACCGTATTGTGGCGCATGATGTTATTCCTGATGAAGGGTGGCAAGGAAATCATGGAACTGGGAAGCCTCGGCATAGGAACGCTGGGTGCCTTTACCCCGGACGCTGTAGGCGGCATAGGCGGACGCGTAGCGCATGGCCTGTTTGATATCGCCGCGCGCGACAAAATAATGCGCAAAACAGCCGATAAACGCATCGCCGGCGCCGCTGGTATCCACGGCGTCGACCGGTACCGGATCGACCCGGTACACCTCGTTGCCGCTTAGCCACATCGAGCCGCGATGCCCCATGGTAATAATCAGGTTCTTCAATCCTTTGGCCAGCAGCGAACGGCCGGCCAGCAGGATATGCTCCTCGCTGTCCACCGGCATGCCGGTCAGAATTTCCAGCTCTGTCTCGTTAGGCATAAAAAAGTCGCACCGGCAGGCATACGCGATATCCAGTTCCCGGGTGGCGGGCGCCGGATTAAGGATTACGGGAACCTGATGCCGGGCGGCAAAATCAATGGCGTGATAGACGGTGGCGAGCGGAATTTCCAGCTGCAGGATAATCAGCCGGCAGCCCTTGAGCTGTTCCGCCGCCCGATCGATGTCCTGCGCGCCGAGGTGATCGTTGGCGCCTTTGATAATCAGGATGCGATTATGTGAATCTGGATCGACAAAAATCGGCGCTACGCCGCTGGATACGCCCGCCACCGTTTCCACATAGCGGGTATCGACCCCATGGCGCACCAGGTTGTTAACGGTATTGTCCGCAAAGAGATCCTCGCCGACTTTACTGATCATCATCACCTCCGCCCCTAGCTTGGCGGCGGCTACCGCCTGATTGGCGCCCTTGCCGCCGCAGCCGATTTCAAAACCGGGGGCTTCCAGCGTTTCCCCGGTTTTAGGCATCTCTTTGATATAGGTGATTAAATCCACCATGTTGGAACCGATAACTGCGATATCCATAATTATTAGCCCTCATATTTTTAACCTTATTCAATGTTATTTTATTAACACTAACAAGACAAAAATGTTAGTAACATGACAATGATCACATCGTTTAATGAAAATTAAATTGCCACATGCCTATTGTAAGAGGCTTCTGTAATGTTATTATTCTCACATTATTATCGTGATAATACACATAAAGGACATTAACATGACTTCCCCTGAAATCGATTTTGCCCCTTACATCGACCATACCCTGCTGGCGCAGGATGCCACCGAAGCGCAGATCACCACGTTATGCGGCGAGGCTAAACAGTGCGGATTTTATGCGGTTTGCGTCAATTCCGGGTATGTGCCGCTTGCGGCGCGCTTGCTGCGCGACAGCCCGGTAAAGGTCTGCTCGGTGATCGGCTTTCCGTTGGGCGCCGGCCTGACCGCCGCCAAGGCGTTCGAGGCGCAGGCGGCGATTGCGGCGGGTGCGCAGGAAATAGATATGGTGATTAACGTCGGTTGGCTCAAAAGCGGCAATATTGACGCGGTAACCGCCGATATCCGCGCGGTCCGCGAGGTTTGCGCGGCTATTCCGTTGAAGGTAATATTGGAAACCTGTTTGTTGAGTTCACCACAAATTGTCGCGGTTTGCCGGATATGCCGCGAACTGAAGGTGGCGTTTGTGAAAACATCCACCGGCTTCAGCACCGGCGGCGCAAAAGAAGAACATGTCAGGCTGATGCGCGAAACCGTCGGCGAGGGTATGGGCGTAAAGGCCTCCGGCGCCGTACGCGATCGCCAGACCGCCACCGCCATGATCCTGGCCGGCGCCACCCGAATCGGCACCAGTTCAGGTGTCGCGATCGTATCGGGCAAGGCGTCCGCCAGCGACTATTAATTTCTGAGAACCCGGCGGAAATCGGGTCTGATAACGCAGGATGTCATATGGAAACGCGGCGCGAAGAAAGGATTAATAAACTGATACTCGCCCTGAAGCGGGAAGATAAGCTTCATTTGAAAGATGCCGCCGTCCTGCTGGGCGTCTCGGAGATGACCATCCGCCGCGATCTCAGCGCCGAACCCGCGCAGGTCGTACTGCTGGGCGGTTACGTGGTTAACGATCCGCGCAATAATAACGTTACCCACTATTTTGTTTCGGATCAAAAAGCCAAGCACGTTGAGGAAAAAACCCTTACCGGCCGCCTGGCGGCGGCGCTGATCGAGCCGGACGACACGGTTTTTTTCGACTGCGGCACCACCACCCCGTTTATCATCGATGCGATTGACGATGACCTGGCGTTTACCGCCGTCTGCTATTCCCTGAATACTTTCCTGGCGTTACAGGATCATCCTAATTGCAAAGTTATTTTATGCGGCGGCGAGTTCCACCCCGCCAACTGCATCTTTACGCCGCTGACCCAATATTCCATCCTGGATAATATCCGCCCCGATAAAGCGTTTATCTCCGCGGCGGGTATTGATATCGGTTTCGGCGCCACCTGCTTTAACTTTGACGAACTCACCATGAAGCATCGCGCGTTGTCCATGTCGCAGCAGGCGATCCTGGTGGCCGATCACAGTAAATTCGACAACATCAAACCCGCCTTTATCGGTGCTTTATCCTTGTTTCATACCCTGATAACCGACCAATCGCCGCCGCCGAAATTTCATGAGTATTGCCAACAGCATGACATCAGGCTGCTTTATCGCCGGGAATAGCTGAACGGCGGGCAAAAAAATGCCGGGCTGCTTACGCAGACCGGCATTGTTACGTTATCGCCGCCTGGGCCGACGGGTTTAAGCTTCTTTACCCGAACGGTTAGCGCGTTTACGGTCATTTTCGGTCAAATGACGTTTACGTAAACGCACGGACAGCGGTGTCACTTCCACCAGTTCATCATCATCGATAAACTCCAGGGCCTGTTCCAGCGACATCTTGATCGGTGTCACCAGCGTCGTGGCCTCATCGGTGCCGGAAGCACGCATGTTGGTCAGTTTTTTACCTGTCAGGCAGTTTACCGTCAGGTCGTTGGAACGGGTGTGAATGCCGATAATCTGGCCTTCGTACACTTCCGCGCCGTGGCCCAGGAACAAACGGCCGCGATCCTGCAGGCTGTACAAGGCGTAGGCTACCGCTTTGCCCTGGCCGTTGGAAATCATCACGCCGTTCTGGCGTTGGCCGATTTCACCCGGACGGACATCGTCATAATGGCTGAACGACGAATACAGCAGGCCGGTGCCGGACGTCATGGTTAAAAAGTCGGTGCGAAAACCAATCAAGCCGCGGCTGGGGATGATGTAATCAAGACGGATGCGTCCTTTGCCATCCGGCAGCATATCGCGCATTTCACCTTTACGGATGCCCATGGCTTCCATAACCGGGCCCTGGTTCTGTTCTTCGATATCCAGGGTAACTTGTTCGAACGGCTCTTGTTTCTTGCCGTCGACGGTACGATAGATAACTTTCGGGCGCGATACGGCGATTTCAAAACCTTCACGCCGCATGTTTTCGATCAGCACCGACAAATGCAGCTCGCCGCGGCCCGAGACCAGGAAGGTATCCGGATCGACGGTTTCTTCCACGCGCAGGGCCACGTTGTGCACCAGCTCTTTGTTCAGGCGCTCAAGGATCTGGCGGGAGGTGACGTATTTGCCTTCCTTGCCGCAGAACGGCGAGGTGTTGACGCCGAACGACATGGAAACGGTAGGTTCGTCCACCGTCAGCGGCGGCAACGCTTCGACCAGGGCCTGATCGCAAATGGTATCGGAGATATTCAGCTCGCCAAGGCCGGTAACGGCGATGATATCACCCGCTTCCGCCAGCTTGGACTCGATGCGCAGCAGGCCCATATGGCCCAGCACCTGGCCCACTTTGCCGTTGCGACGCTTACCTTCATGGTCGATGATGGTAACAGACTGGTTCGGTTTAACCGAGCCGCGTTTGATGCGGCCGATACCGATGACGCCAACATAGCTGTTGTAGTCAAGCTGCGAAATCTGCATCTGGAACGCGCCGTCGCTGTCGACGTTCGGCGCTTCGACGTTCTTGACGATGGATTCAAACAGCGGGGTCATGTCGCTGGCCATGTTCTCGTGCTCATAGCCCGCAACACCGTTTAACGCGGAGGCATATATGATCGGAAAATCCAGTTGCTCATCGGTTGCGCCGAGGTTGACAAATAAATCAAACACCTGGTCCACTACCCAATCAGGGCGGGCGCCGGGACGGTCGACTTTATTGATGACCACAATGGGTTTGAGACCGTAAGCAAAGGCTTTCTGGGTCACGAACCGGGTTTGCGGCATGGGTCCGTCCATGGCGTCGACCAGCAGCAATACCGAGTCAACCATGGACATCACGCGCTCAACCTCGCCGCCGAAATCGGCATGTCCGGGGGTATCAACGATGTTGATACGGTAGTCGTGCCAGTTAATAGCGGTATTTTTAGCGAGGATGGTAATCCCGCGCTCTTTCTCCAAATCGTTGGAGTCCATGACGCGCTCGGTGGCGTCGTTGCGGTCACCCAATGTTCCGGATTGTTGCAACAGCTTATCGACCAGGGTAGTTTTACCATGGTCGACGTGCGCGATGATGGCGATGTTACGCAAATTTTCGATCACAACTTTGCCTCAGGCATTAGAAATAGCGCGTTATTGTACACGTAATAAGCGAGGGACTAAACAAGATCGCGACGATCTCTGCATTTGCGTCATTTTTGACGCTTCGTCATCCCTTTCTCAGTGCATTATTTCACCTCGCCCCATTTATTGCACCAAAATAGTGCCCACTTACTGCCCAAATGCACTAATATAGCGCTATCCCACCAATCTGGTGCAGGCGGACTTTGGTTAATAAGGCCGGAAACGCGGCCCTTCTCATCATTTTGGCAATGTTGGCACACTTTTAGCTACTGTTTATACCAGTCCAGTTTAGCCTAGCCCAGCTAAGTTAAATAAAATTCGATCCATACGATTTCGTTCCACGACGACAATGGCACATCCGGGAGAATACAAGTTATGTCCGCTGAACACGTTTTGACGATGCTTAACGAGCACGAAGTAAAATTCGTCGACCTGCGTTTCACTGATACGAAAGGTAAAGAACAGCACGTCACTATACCAGCCCATCAGGTAGATGCCGACTTCTTTGAAGATGGAAAAATGTTTGACGGCTCCTCCATTGGCGGCTGGAAAGGCATTAACGAGTCCGACATGGTGCTGATGCCCGATGCCAGCACGGCGATGCTCGACCCCTTCTATGAAGAAACCACCCTGATTATCCGTTGCGACATCCTTGAGCCTGCCACCATGCAAGGCTACGATCGCGACCCGCGTTCCATCGCCAAACGCGCCGAAGAGTTTCTGAAAACCTCCGGCATTGCCGATACCGTGCTGTTTGGGCCGGAACCTGAATTTTTCCTGTTTGACGATATCCGCTTTGGTTCGTCCATTTCCGGTTCCCATGTCGCTATTGACGACGTTGAAGCCGCATGGAATACCGATAAAGTTTACGAAGGCGGCAATAAAGGCCATCGTCCCGGCATCAAAGGCGGTTATTTCCCGGTTCCCCCGGTGGATTCATCACAGGATCTGCGTTCCGCCATGTGTTTGACCCTGGAAGAAATGGGCCTGGTGGTTGAAGCTCATCACCATGAAGTCGCCACCGCCGGCCAGAACGAAATCGCCACCCGCTTCAACAGCCTGACGAAAAAAGCCGACGAGATCCAAATTTATAAATATGTCGTGCATAACGTTGCCCATGCCTTCGGCAAAACGGCGACCTTTATGCCGAAACCGATGTTCGGCGATAACGGCTCGGGCATGCACTGCCATATGTCGTTGACCAAAGACGGCAATAACCTGTTCTCCGGCGACAAGTACGGCGGCCTGTCCGAAACCGCCTTGTTCTACATTGGCGGCGTCATCAAACATGCCAAGGCCATCAACGCCCTGACCAACCCGACCACCAACTCCTACAAGCGTCTGGTCCCGGGATATGAAGCGCCGGTTATGCTGGCCTACTCCGCCCGCAACCGCTCAGCCTCCATCCGTATCCCGGTGGTCGCCAGCCCGAAAGCCCGTCGTATCGAAGTGCGCTTCCCGGACCCGGCCGCCAACCCATACCTGGCGTTTGCCGCCCTGCTGATGGCCGGTCTGGACGGGGTTATCAACAAAATCCATCCTGGCGATGCCATGGACAAAAACCTCTACGATCTGCCGCCGGAAGAAGCGAAAGAAATCCCACAGGTGGCCGGTTCTCTGGAAGAAGCCCTTAAGGCGCTGGACGCGGATCGCGAGTTCCTGACCCGTGGCGGTGTTTTCACCGACGACTCCATCGACGCCTATATCACCTTACGCACGGAAGAAGTAGACCGTATTCGCATGACGCCGCATCCGGTGGAATTCGAGCTGTATTACAGCGTATAACTTGACGTTTTTTTGTTGCCGTGGAAACTTTCAGCCCATCTTCGGATGGGCTTTTTTCTCCAGCAAAGCTTGCGCGCAGCCATGCGCATGACGACATAACGGACTAAATGCACTGGTAGAGTGCGGGAGACTGCTTTATGGCTACAGGCTCATTGCCCGATGCTGGGCAGATCCTTAATTCCCTGATCAACAGCATATTGCTGCTGGATAATGACCTTGCCGTTCATTACGCCAATCCGGCGGCGCAACAACTTTTAGCGCAAAGCTCGCGCAAGCTTTTTGGCACGCCGTTGCCTGAGCTGCTGGGCTATTTTTCGCTCAACGTCGAACTGATGCGCGAAAGCCTTAACGCCGGCCAGGGGTTTACCGATAACGAGGTCACGTTGGTGGTTGACGGGCGGGCGCATATCCTTTCCCTTACCGTGCAACGCCTGCCCGAGGATTTTTTCCTGATGGAGCTGGCGCCGATGGATAATCAGCGCCGCCTCAGCCAGGAACAGATTCAGCATGCCCAGCAGGTGGCGGCACGGGATCTGGTGCGCGGCCTGGCCCATGAAATCAAAAACCCGCTGGGCGGTCTGCGCGGCGCGGCGCAACTGCTGGCCAAAGCATTGCCCGATCCCTCGCTGCTGGAATACACCAAGGTGATCATTGAACAGGCCGACCGCCTGCGCAACCTGGTCGACCGATTGCTCGGGCCGCAGCAGCCCGGCATGCACGTTACGCAAAGCATTCACCAGGTGGCCGAGCGGGTTTTCCAACTGGTCTCGCTGGAAAAGCCGGATAACGTCACTCTCCTGCGGGATTACGATCCCAGCCTGCCTGAACTGGCTCACGATCCCGATCAAATGGAACAGGTATTGCTGAATATTACCCGTAATTCGCTGCAGGCGCTGGGTGAAGACGGTGGCACGATCACGATACGCACCCGTACCGCGTTCCAGTTAACGTTGCACGGCGTTCGTTATCGTTTGGTAGCGCGAATTGATATAGAAGACGACGGCCCGGGCGTACCGGCGCAATTACAGGATACGCTGTTCTACCCCATGGTCAGCGGCCGTGAGGGCGGGACCGGTTTAGGGTTATCCATTGCCCGCAGTCTTATCGATCAAAATTCGGGTAAAATTGAATTCAACAGTTGGCCGGGGCATACCGAATTTTCGGTGTTCCTGCCTATTCGCCAGTGAGGTCACTATGCAACGAGGGATAGTCTGGATCGTCGACGACGATAGCTCCATCCGCTGGGTGCTTGAACGCGCCCTCACTGGAGCCGGACTGACTTGCGCCACTTTTGAAGGCGGCAATGAAGTGCTGGAAGCGCTCTCCACCCAAACTCCGGACGTATTGTTATCAGATATCCGCATGCCAGGCATGGACGGCCTGGCATTACTCAAACAGATTAAACAGCGCCATCCGATGCTGCCGGTCATCATCATGACCGCACACTCCGATTTGGACGCCGCGGTCAGCGCTTACCAGCAGGGCGCGTTTGACTACCTGCCCAAGCCATTCGATATCGATGAGGCGGTGGCGCTGGTTGAGCGCGCGGTCAGCCACTATCTGGAACAGCAGCAGCCGGCGCGCGCGCAGCCGCCTAATGGCCCGACTACCGATATCATTGGTGAAGCGCCGGCCATGCAGGACGTCTTCCGCATTATCGGACGCCTGTCCCGCTCCTCCATCAGCGTCTTGATTAACGGTGAATCCGGTACCGGTAAGGAACTGGTTGCCCATGCCCTGCACCGCCATAGCCCGCGCGCCAAGGCGTCGTTTATCGCGCTGAATATGGCGGCGATTCCGAAGGATTTGATTGAATCGGAACTGTTCGGCCATGAGAAAGGCGCCTTTACCGGCGCCAATCAGGTACGCCAGGGACGTTTTGAGCAAGCGGACGGCGGTACCCTATTCCTGGACGAAATCGGCGATATGCCGCTGGATGTCCAGACCCGTCTGCTGCGCGTATTGGCGGACGGCCAGTTTTACCGGGTCGGCGGTTATGCGCCGGTCAAAGTCGACGTCAGGATTATCGCCGCCACCCATCAGAATCTGGAGGTACGGGTGCAAGAGGGCAAATTCCGCGAGGATTTGTTCCATCGCCTGAACGTTATCCGGGTGCATTTACCGCCGCTGCGGGAACGGCGGGAGGATATTCCCCGCCTGGCGCGCTATTTCCTGCAGGTGGCGGCCAAGGAGCTGGGCGTTGAACCGAAAAACCTGCATCCGGAAACCGAAACCGCGCTGACCCGCCTGCCATGGCAAGGCAATGTCCGTCAGTTGGAAAATACCTGCCGCTGGCTAACCGTCATGGCCGCCGGCCAGGAAGTGTTGATCCAGGATCTGCCGCCGGAGTTATTTGAAAGCACGGCGCCGGACGCCACGGTTCAATCATTGCCGGACAGTTGGGCCACCCTGCTGGCGCAATGGGCGGACCGCGCCCTGCGTTCCGGTCACCAGAACCTGCTTTCCGAAGCCCAGCCGGAGATGGAAAGAACCCTGCTGACCACCGCCCTGCGCCACACCCAAGGTCATAAACAGGAAGCGGCCAGGCTGCTCGGCTGGGGCCGCAATACCCTGACGCGTAAGCTAAAAGAGCTGGGCATGGAATAAAAGTCCAGGTTTTATAACCTGGCGGAATAGCGGCGTAGAAAAAAGCAAAATAACGTGCAAAACGGCGTTATTTTGCCCTTTACATCCCGATTGCAGACAGTATGATCTTGTCGCTGACCGGGAGGAAGACCATGTTAGATTCATTAATCAATTTGCTGTCCCAGGGCGCGGATATGACCGCCGCGGTGGGCCATGCACCGCAAACCGCGCTGGCCGCCATCCTTTGCGCCGCGCTGCTTAACTTTTTCAGCTGATCAAATCACCCGCGAGAACTGGTGCTGGCGCGATTTAGTGCGCAGGTAAACGTCAAAGCACATGCAAATGTTGCGGATCAGCAGGCGACCTTTGGCCGTGACCGTAATCGCCCGGTCGGCCACAGCCACCAGCCCGTCGCGCTCCAGGGGCCGCAGCAGGGCGATGTCATCGGCGAAATACTCGTTAAAAACGATGCCATAGCGGCTTTCCAGCACATTAAAATCGATATAAAACTGACAAATCAACGCCTTGATCACATCACGCCGCAGGCAGTCGTCTTCCGACAGCGCCACGCCGCGCCATAAGCCGTTGCCCTGGCGCGCAACGCTTGCCACGTAGCTTTTCATCTCTTTCTGGTTCTGCGCATAACTATCCCCGATCATACTTATCGCCGAGATACCCAGCCCCAACAAATCACAGTCGCCCTGGGTGGTATAGCCCTGGAAATTGCGATGCAGCTTGCCGGCGCGCTGCGCCAGGGCTAATTCGTCGTCGGGGCGCGCAAAGTGATCCATGCCGATAAACTGGTAGCCCGCGTCGCATAGCGCAGCAATGGAATACTGTAAAATGTCCATTTTCTGCGCGGCATCGGGTAAATCAGCGGTGTTGATTTTTCGCTGGGCGGCAAACAGCGCCGGCATATGCGCATAATTGAATACGCTCAGGCGCTGGGGGTTAAGCGTTATCACCCGTTCCAGGGTATGCCGGAAGCTTGCCAGCGTTTGGCGCGGCAACCCGTAAATCAGGTCGATATTGGTGGAAAGGAAACCCAGCGCCTTGGCGCGGCCGATCAGGTCGAAAATCAGCTGCTCGTCCTGCTCGCGGTTAACCAGCCGCTGGACCTCAGGGTTAAAATCCTGCACGCCCATGCTGATGCGGTTAAACCCTTCGCCATGCAGATGATCCATCATGTCCAGCGCGATATCGCGCGGGTCGATTTCAATGGACATTTCCGCGCCGGGGGCAAAGCGGAATTGCGCGCGCGCCACCGCCACCAGGCGCGATATTTGCGCCGGCGACAAAAAGGTAGGCGTGCCGCCGCCCCAGTGCATCTGGGTAACCAGCCGGTCCTGGAACAACGGCGCCCGGCGCCGGATTTCCTGCTCGAGCACATCCAGGTAACGATCGACTTTTTCCGGCTGGCGGGTCACGATTTTATTACAGCCGCAGAAGTAACAGATCTTATGGCAAAAAGGCAGATGCAGATACAGCGACAGCGGCCGGGCGGGATAGCGCGCCACCGCCTGGAGGAAAGCCGGCTCGCCATACCCTTCGCTAAACTCCAGGGCAGTGGGGTAGGACGTGTAGCGCGGCCCGGATTGGTTATATTTTTGAATGAGGGCCGAATCCCATTCTATCGCTGGCACTGACATGGCTGCTTACTCCTTACCAAATTTACGCCGTCCCCGCCGTTTTACGGGCGCGGCCGGTTTTCGCCTGGCGACCCGGGCCAAACGTAACCGTTCTTTACGTCGCGAGAGCCGCCATAGTTTACTCAATAACCACACTAAATAACATGTCAACGGCGTCGCGATCAGCAGCAGCAGCGGGTTCAAAGATTAAAAGGAATCTTTCTGGCCGCGCTTGAGCAATTGCAGCATATCTTCATTTTTGGCGTCGTCGTCTTCATCATCTTCGATCTCAATGCCCAGTTGGGTCATCAGCTCATCGATGCGATCCAGCGTCTTATCCACATAGGCCTGTTCGGGCGCCGACAGTTCTTTGCCTTGCTCCAAACGTTGCAATAATTCATCCAGGCGTTCGTCGTTTTCCAGATTCTCCAGCTCCACTTCCGGCAGAATAGCGGTGGTGACGGGAATAACGATGTCCGGCGCCACCGGTTTTTTTACCGTGGGGCCGTCGGCGAGAAGCGGCACGGGTTTTTTGCTGCCGATGCGGCGATCGGGGGCGTGCGCCTGAGTATTATGGCTCCCGCTTTTATTACCTTCCTGCGCCCGCGAGCCGGAAGCCAGGCCGCGCCGTTTTTTCTGACGCTGGCGGGCGCGCCCTTCGGTATTCAACTCTTCGCGGCTTTTGCGCTTGTTCTTGGCGACGACGGGTTTACCGCGCCCGCCTTTTGCTGATGGATTCATGTTGTCTGCTCTGTCGTAAGTGTCATTAAGTATGGAATTGCGGCGAAATCTATCAGAAACCCTGCCAATAAAAAAGGTGGCAGTTAATCTGCCACCATAAAGTAAAGGTGCTTCGCGAGAAAAACAGTCCCCACGGCAATGAACCTGACGGTCCACATCCTGTGTATCGGGTCGTCGCTGCGATGATGTTTTATTCTACGCTATACGAAGCGGATTGGTTAGGGTGTATTCCCTTACGCGCTCATCCTGAGCAGAATTCATCCCTGGGAAAGGTAGGAAAAGGGCTTTGTGCCGGGCTAAAGCGGAGCACTGGGCCAAGTATGGCGCTTTGCGCGCTGCAAAGTGCCACTTTCAGGCGCTCCATGCCTTGTCTGCTAATGTAGCCTAATGAGCTTTACCCGCAATACGCTCCGCGCGCGCCAACGGGCTCTTGTTAACGCGATGATTATTTAACGTTATGATTTATAATTAATTAATTCTAATTTAAACGAGAATGCTTAGTGAGTAGCGAGCCGATCTCTTACAAAGACAAAATGCCGATTACTCACGTGAACCGGCCTGGTTGTTCACATCGGGCCATAACAATGGCGGCGGCGCGGTTGCGGATAAAGATAAAAACCGCTTTTTAGCGTTTACCCCGTATAATTGGCGGCAATAAGTCATCCCGAGGGAGAGGAAAATTTGATCACCTCATACAACTACCATATGACGCATTTTGTCATGAGCGCTCCCGATATCCGCCATTTGCCCGCGGATACCGGCATCGAAGTCGCGTTTGCCGGGCGCTCCAACGCCGGCAAGTCCAGCGCCCTGAATACCCTGACCAATCAAAAAAGCCTGGCCAGGACCAGTAAAACGCCCGGACGCACACAGCTCATCAATCTGTTCGAGGTCGAGCCGGAAATACGCCTGGTGGATCTGCCGGGCTATGGCTACGCCGAAGTGCCTGAAGAAATGAAACGTAAGTGGCAGCGCGCCCTGGGCGAATACCTGCAAAAGCGCCATAGTTTAAAAGGGTTGGTGGTACTGATGGATATCCGCCATCCGATGAAAGACCTGGATCAGCAAATGGTGCAGTGGGCCGTTGGGGTGGATATCCCGGTCCTGGTGCTGCTGACCAAATCCGATAAACTGGCTTCCGGCGCGTGCAAAGCCCAGTTGAACCTGGTGCGGGAAGCCGCGGCGGCTTTTGAGGGAGATATACAGGTGGAAGCGTTTTCGTCGCTGAAAAAAACCGGCGTCGACAAGCTGCGCCTTAAGCTGGACACTTGGTTCAGTGAAACCCCGCCGGCGACGGATGAAGAACCGCCGTATACGGAATAACCCGCGGCGCCGGGATGGCGCACAATAAAAAACGCCCCAGCCAATAATGACTGGGGCGGCTAATATTTAGCCAAATCCGATTACGTGAAGTAAAAGGTCTGAAAGATAGAACATCTTACCTCTGTACCCTACATCTGTAACTTTACATCAAATTATCGCTGTGCAAAAGAATTTTTTGTAGTTTAATTTCACTTTTTTGGTGTTCCCAGCGCCATAATCCCAGCCCAAATCACCTTTTTATGTAGCTTAATTACGAAAAATGCTTAGTGTATCGCCACTTAGTGCGCTTGATCCCAATTTTCCCCCATACCCACATCGACCCGCAACGGCACATCCAGGGCGAAACAGCCTTCCATCAGGGATTTGATGCGCGGCGTGGCCGACTCCACGGCGTCACGCCGCACCTCGAACACCAGTTCATCGTGGACCTGCATAATCATGCGCACCTCCGGCCGGTCTTTTTGCAGCCAGGCGTCAATGGCGATCATCGCGCGTTTGATGATATCGGCGGCGGTGCCCTGCATGGGGGCGTTTATCGCCGCGCGCTCGGCGGCTTTTTTGCGCGTCCCGTTACGGGAATGGATATCGGGCAGATACAGCCGGCGGCCGTCGAGGGTGGAAACATAGCCCTGTTCCTCTGCCTGCCTGCGGGTACGCTCCATATATTCCAGCACGCCCGGATACCGCTCGAAGTAAAGGTTCATATAACGCTGCGCCTCCGCGCGGCCAACCGAAAGCTGGCGCGCCAGACCAAACGCGCTCATGCCGTAAATCAGGCCGAAGTTAATCGCCTTGGCGCTGCGGCGCTGCTCATTAGACACCTTCTCAAGCGCCAGGCCGAAGACTTCGGCGGCGGTGGCCCGATGTATATCCTTGCCCTCGGCGAAGGCCTTGAGCAGGCCCTGGTCGCGCGAGAGATGCGCCATGATGCGCAGTTCGATTTGCGAATAGTCCGCCGCCACGATAACGGCATCTTTCGGCGCGATAAATGCCTGCCTGATCCGCCGTCCTTCCTCATTGCGCACCGGGATATTTTGCAGGTTCGGATCGGTTGAGGACAGCCGGCCGGTGGCGGTAACCGCCTGCTGATAAGACGTATGCACGCGTTTTGAGTGCGGGTTAATCATCAGCGGCAATTTATCGGTATAGGTCGATTTCAGCTTGGCCAGGCCGCGATATTCGAGGAGAAGCTTCGGCAGCGGGTAATCCAGCGCCAGCTCCGCCAGCACCTCCTCGTTGGTCGACGGCGCGCCGCCCGGCGTTTTTTTCAAGATCGGCAGTTTCTGCTTATCATATAAAATCGCCTGCAACTGCTTGGTGGAGGAGAGATTAAAGGCTTCCCCCGCCAGTTCATGCGCCTCGGTTTCCAGCTCGCCCAACCGTTTCGTCAACTCAACCGAATGTGCAGCCAGGATCTTCTCGTCGATCAATACCCCGGTACGCTCAATGCGCGACAGCACCGGCACCAGCGGCATTTCGATTTCCTCGAAGACCTTTTTCAGGCCGTCCTCGCGCTCAATCTGCGGCCAGAGTTTTTCATGCAGCCGCAGCGTCACGTCCACATCCTCAGCGGCATAGGGGCCCGCCTGCTCCAGAGCGATTTGATTGAAGGTCAGCTGGTTTTTGCCTTTGCCGGCAATGTCTTCAAAGGTCACCGTGGTGTGTTTCAGGAAACGATCGGCCATGCTATCCATATCATGACGGCCCGACACGCTGTTAAGCACATAGGATTCAAGCATGGTGTCAAAGGCGATGCCGGCCAGTTCGATATCATAACGTTGCAACACGCCGCGATCGAATTTCAGGTTCTGGCCGATTTTGCGAATGGCCGGGTCTTCAAGCACCGGTTTCAGCAGCCTGAGCACGTCGTCGCGATTTAGCTGGTCCGGCGCGTCGAGATAATCGTGGCCCACCGGCAAATAAGCGGCGTCGCCGGGGACAATGGCGAAAGAAAGCCCGATCAGGTTGGCGCTCAGGGTATCCAGACTGTCGGTTTCGGTATCGAAGGTGAACTGCCCCGCCTGTTTTATCCGCTCTATCCAGCTGTTGAGGTCCGCCAGCGCGTAGATGACCTGGTAACCCTCCTGGGAAAGCTGCACCGCCTCCTCAACATCCTCATCGGCCGGGGCCGGCGGGGCATTAAACGGAGTGCGCGCGACGGGGGCCGAGCTGATGCGGCCTTGCAGCCATTTGCCCGCTTCCAAATCCGCCAGCCAGCGTTTGAATTCGTATTTCTTGAACAGCAGCAGCAATGCCGCCGCGTCGGGTTCGGTCACGATGAGCTTATCGAAAGGCAAATCAAGCGGCACATCGGTCTTAATCGTCGCCAATTGATAAGATAAATACGCCAGCTCTTTATTTTGTTCCAGCTTTGGCGCCAACGTCTTGGCGCCGCGAAATGGCAACCCGCCCACGCTTGCCAGGTCGCTGTAAATATTATCCAGGCTACCCAGTCCCTGCAGCAGCGCCTGGGCGGTTTTCTCGCCTACGCCCGGCACACCCGGAATGTTATCCGAACTGTCGCCCATTAACGCCAGGTAATCAATGATCAGTTCCGGTGGAACACCGAATTTTTCCCGCACTTCCTCCGGCCCGAGAATGGTGTTGGACATGGTATTGATAAGCGTAATCGTCGGCGATACCAGCTGCGCCATATCTTTATCGCCGGTGCTGATCAGAACTTCGCGGCCGGTACGCGCCGCCTCGAGCGCCAGCGTGCCAATCACATCGTCCGCCTCGACGCCGGATACCGCCAGCAAGGGTAATCCCATCGCCTTGACCATGCTGTGCAGCGGCTCGATTTGGCTGCGCAAATCATCCGGCATCGAGGGGCGGTGAGCTTTGTAGTGTTCGAACAATTCGTCGCGAAAAGTTTTACCCTTGGCGTCGAACACCACCGCCACATGACTGGGCTTATACTGCGTGAGCAGGCTTTTCAGCATATTCAACACGCCGTACATGGCGCCGGTCGGTTCTCCCGCGCTATTGGTTAACGGCGGAAAGGCGTGGTAGGCACGATAGAGATAGGAGGAACCATCAACCAGGATTAACGGATTGTCTGCAATATGAGCCATAGCGTAATTCGATCTTTTTAGTCAGCCATCATAGGGGGTAGCATGCCACAGCTGGCCGCCTGAGACGAATGTTTGCGTAGCAAAAGGACGATAAAAAAACTGGCGATTGGACTTGATCCGCGCGATCGTGCTGTGGATAACTTTGTGAGTAAAAAAAACCGCTAATATGTTTATATCTTTAATAACGTTGAGATTTACAAAAAAACCTTTCTTTATCAGCGCGTTATGGTTATTTTTTCACTAATCCCATATTTATCAGTAGCATTTCGCGTTTGTGGATATAACCCGCCGCTTAAAGTCCTGCATAAAATGATAAGCGCTTTTGGCTAAAAAAGGATATACACAAATCCTCCAGACCGACAGGCGCAACGCGGGAAATAACTTAGTGAGGCAGGTTAATCAATTGCATAAAAAACGCCGGACATGGCCGGCGTTTTGAAGTAATACATTAAAGTATTTAATTCTGCGTTAGCAGGAATTTTACCACGTCGGCAAATTGTTTGACGTAGACATCCTTTGACGACATATCCAGACCATCGTTCTTAACCATATATTTGCCATTCACGAACATGGCTGGAACACCGCGTAATTGCAAATCGGACGCGGCTTTTTCCTGCTGGACTACCAGGGATTTGACCACAAAGCTATTCCAGGCGCCGTCATATTCCTCGCCGCTCACACCGGCCTGGATAAAGACATTACGCAGATCGGCGGGTGTTTGCACCGTCTGAGTTTTTTGAATACCGTCAAACAACAGCGGACTGACTTTGTCCTCCACGCCCAATGCCATGGCAACGGCCCAGGCCTGGGTAACCTGCTTGCCCATATCGCCGCCCAGGAAATCCACATGATATTTGATCATTTTGGTTCCTGCGGGCAAAGCCTGTTTTACGGTACTGGAAACATGGAAGTTTTGTTCAAATTCATAGCAGTGCGGGCAATAAAACGAGAAAAATTCCAATACCTGCGGCTCACCGGTCGCTGGCTTATCAAGTTGGATATATTGCTGCCCTTCGGTAAATTGCGCGGCCGAAACGCTAAACGCCAACGCGAGCCCCATAAGCGCCAACCAAATCTTCTTCATTAAGTTATTCTCCAAATGTTTAATACGTAGGCATAAGCTGTAAAGGTGGTTCATGCAATAGCTTCACCTGCTCTGTAAAGATGAGTGTTTGCTGTGACCAGAACTCAGCTTCCACCATCCAGGGGAAACTATAGGGAAATGCGGGATCGCCCCACCGCCGACTAATCCAGGCCAGGTAATAGATCATCCGCATCGCGCGTAATGGTTCTATCAACGCCAATTCGCGCGGATTAAAATCCATGAATTCACTATAAGCCTCAAGCAAAAGCGACAGCTGATATTGCTGTTCGATACGATCGCCATTAAGCAGCATCCAAAGATCCTGAACCGCGGGTCCGTTTCTGGCATCATCCAGGTCAACAAACATCGGACCGTCCCGCCACATAATATTACCCGCATGCAGATCGCCATGCAGACGCAGCGGACGCCATTGCGTCGTCCAACATAACTTAACTTCGGCTATTAGGGTGTCAACGGATTGTAAAAAAGCGGTTTTTTGTTTGCCCGCGATAAGTGTGCTGCGTTCAAATTCACGCCTTGGCTCATACAGATACTCATCCAGGCCGATAGTCGGACGGGTAGTGAAGCATTTATCGCCGTTATTGCGATGGATACGTCCGATAAAACGCCCCACCCATTCAAGCTGTTCGTCATTATCCTGTTCAAATTGCCTGCCGCCGACGCTTGGAAATACGGCAAAATGAAAGCCTTCATGCTGCAAAAGCGTGGATCCATTGATAAGCATCGGCGGCACCACCGGGATTTCCGCCTCGTTCAATCCCAATGAAAGCTCATGTTCCTCAAGGATCTGCTCAACCGACCAGCGCTCAGGTCGATAAAATTTCACAACGTAGCGTTTTCTGTCTTCATCCAGGAATTGGTAAACGCGGTTTTCGTAGCTATTGAGGGCGGTAAGCCCAGAATCTATGCGTAAACCGACGTTTTCCAGGGCATCCATTATAAGCTCCGGCATCAACGTCTTGAAATTAAATGCGGTTATATTCATAAAACGCTCATTTCGTCGCCCTTGCCTAGTCTTTAATGATGCCGCGCGCCCGCAGAATCGCG
The DNA here is from genome assembly GCF_047324285.1 of Sodalis sp. RH14. Classification (NCBI taxonomy): domain Bacteria; kingdom Pseudomonadati; phylum Pseudomonadota; class Gammaproteobacteria; order Enterobacterales; family Bruguierivoracaceae; genus Sodalis; species Sodalis sp. RH14. The sequence continues at coordinate 5,800,190 of NZ_CP178739.1, read as the reverse complement.
GTTTTGAAATCCTCTTCATAATCCTTTTGCAGACCCGGGATAGCTTGCGTTTTGTCGGCACCGCGCATTTTTAAGTGATAAATTAACGTATCATCCGACAAAGCGGTTAAATCACCGTCATAACCGGCCTCTTGCGCCAATTTATGCAGGAATTGCAGCAAATTCAAATCCGGCTCTTTTTGCCATGCCGGATGCAGCAGTTCGATAAGCTCATTAAGGCGGTGATATTTCATAACGCAATCCCTCTCTATAGGTCCCAGTGTTAATGTATCAAGATCCACCAGGCAGGATAAACATGATTGTTCTGTAACATGTGAAACATTGTATCTTAATATGTGAGCCTGCCTATCAATGATTAGGCTTTGGAGGAGAGTTATTATAAAAGCGGACATCACAGGCGTAATCCTGGCCGGCGGCCAAGCAACACGTATGGCCGGCAAAGACAAAGGGTTGGTTATGGTCAATCATATCCCCCTTTATCGCTATGTCCTGGACGGCCTGGCGCCCCAGGTCGGTACCGTGCTGCTTAACGCCAACCGCAATATCGCTCTCTACCGGCAAAGCGGGTTGCGGGTTGTGAGCGATAGCATGCCCGGTTATCCCGGACCGCTTGCCGGCATGCTGGCGGGGTTACAAGCAGCGCCGACCCAATGGGTGGTGTTCGCCCCTTGCGATGTGCCGGTTTTCCCGGGGGATTTAGTGCAACGGTTATGGGATGGTAAGCGGGAAGCTCTTGCCGCCTTTGCCAGCGCAGGAGGGCGGGAACATCCGGCTTTTGCGCTGCTCCACCGGGTATTGATTTCTCAGCTGGAGGCCTTCCTGGCGCAGGGAGAACGCAAGGTAATGTTGTTTTTTAACCGCATCGCCGCCGAAAGAGTGATATTCCCGGTGAAAAACCCGAATTTCCATAATCTCAATACCCCCCTTGACGTGCAGAACTGGGTAAAAACCTAAGGACTATTTTATGTCGCATGCCGTTCCCCCTTTGTTGGCGTTTACCGCCTTCAGCGGCACTGGAAAGACCACCTTGCTGACCCAGCTCATTCCCCGGCTTAACCAGGCCGGCATACGCGTGGGCATCATCAAGCACACCCATCATAACGTGGATGTCGATACACCCGGGAAAGACAGCTATGAACTGCGTAAGGCAGGCGCGAGGCAAACCATGGTGGCAAGCGAGGCGCGCTGGGCGTTGATGACCGAAACGCCGGACCTGGCGATGCCGACATTACTCTGGCTGGCCGGTCAAATGGACAGCGGGCTTATCGATGTGATCCTGGTCGAAGGGTTCAAAGACGAGCCGGTGCCTAAAATCGCCCTGTTTCGCCAGGATACCGGCAAAGAGTGGCGGCCATTGATTGACGGCCATGTCATTGCCGTGGCCTGCGACGTGCAGATTGACGTCAACCTGCCGCTGCTGGATATCAACCAACCCGATGCTATCGCGATTTTTATCGCCAACTGGCTGCGTGTACAGCAGCAGTCCGGCGTAGGTTGATGGGGCGGCGCCGGCGCGAACGGCTAGCCCGGACGCAGACGGAAGTGGCATTAAAATCCCTCTTGAATAACTTTTGAAAGGGGATTGGATTTTCATCACTTCCCTAAAAAAGATATTTCTTCAAATAGGTTATCAACTGTTTATATAGATTAACTTACTATCACCAGGTCAAGACGAGAATTACCGTCGTTTCATTCAGATAAATTGTATTTTAAAAAATTCCAAAATAGCTTTATAACAGGCTATTGAGGGATCAATTTATTTTTATTTATTATACTGGTCCCGGCATGCCGATGGGGGGTCTTTCCTTGATCGTGCCTGTTTTGCTGCTAAGCGGCCCGGAAAGGAGCGAGCCTGTGTTTTAACCATAGATTAAATAATCATTAAACATGCAGTGAAGCCTGCCAGAGAAAACTGATTATTCATTCTCTTTTGATTTATAACTTCCTGCATATAAATATAATCATGTGGCAGTATTGGCAACTGCTTGAAATATTTACTTTACGGCATTATATATGATTTATACAAAATGGCACGTTACCGTTATTAGTATAGCGGCCTTGTTGGCCGGCTGTTTTTCAACTGACAAAAAAAAGGAACTTAAAAAAACCAGCACCCATAAAGGCGAAGATATTACCATCAGGGAAAAATTACCCCAACCCAATTTTAACGACCATACATTACATGAATCTTTACTATCAATCCCTTCGCTCAATGAAAATGCCCTTTCCTCCAAGGACAACACGACAGCCCCGCGCGTTAAACACGGAACGCCGTCTGGCACCTCGGCAGTCAATTTGCCAATAAAACACAATTTATTGACTGGCGCCTCATTTGATTTCCTGGTGCCCTTGACAAACAGGGACGAGCGGATGCTCTTCAGCCAGCTCGGTATAAGACGGCATAATGCCAAAAGTATCATCAATATTGGTGTGGGGCAGCGTCATTTTTTCGAGAGCTGGATGCTGGGATATAACGCCTTTTACGACGCGCAAATCTCAGGCAATCATCATCAACGGGCAGGTATCGGATTTGAAGTCTGGGGAGATAATATTAAGCTTGCGGCTAACGGCTATTATCGCCTGTCGGATTGGAAAACGTCTTCATTACTCACAGGTACCAAGGAACGCGCCGCGAATGGTTTTGATCTTGTAGCGGAGACGTTTTTACCGGCATACCCCCAGGTGGGCGCCAAAGTAAAATATGAGCGCTATTTCGGCGCTGAGGTCGTAACCCTCAGCCGCAATGAACGGTATCGAAACCCCTCGGCGCTTACCGCGGGCTTGACCTATTCTCCGGTACCGCTGATTACATTTGGCGCGGATCATGCGCGTTGGAATAATGGCAAAACAGAGGGTAAAGCCAATCTTTCATTAAATTATCATTTTAATGTACCTTTAGCAAAACAGCTGGATCCGCATTATACGCCGCTGCGGCGCAGCCTGGCCGGCAGCCGATTGGATGTTGTGGCGCGTAATAATAATATTGTGCTTGAGTATCAGCGCAGGGAACAAATTCATTTCCAGCTACCCACGGAGCTGAGCGGGGTTGAAGGCGAACGGAAACACATTAATTTTAGGGTCTCGTCTAAACATGATATTAGCCGTATTGAATGGGACGACAGCGCGCTGAAGCCTGCAGGGGGTCAAGTCGTTACCCTCAACAATAATGCTTACCAGGTACAATTTCCGGACTTCAGCAGCCATGGTACCAACCAGTATGTCGTCTCAGCCGTTGCGTATGATAAGCGGGGAAATGCGTCAAATCGCAGTGAGATGACCATAAACACCGAGCCCTACCCGTGGCGTCAGCTTAACGAACAAAATACCGCAGATGAGAGCAAGATGGTTATATCAACGCAGGATAATATAAATCAACCTGAGATTATCCAGCCTATAAATAATCCGGGCGGAAATGAAAAAAAGGATATGAAGTCAGTGTCTTCACAGACAGATGATGATGGCATCCCCGATGACACTAGCGATATTAATAGTGATATGAGCGACAGAGGAAAAAAGAATTCTAAGTCAGTGTCTTCACAGACAGAAGATAATGGAATCGCCACTGACACTAGCGGTACCAATGGTTCGCCGCCACCGCCGCCGCCGCCACCACCGCCGCCTTTCAATAGTGAATCCAAGGAAAGGCGAATTCTCAAAAAAAGCTCTGGGCAACAACCACCGCACCGGCCGGAGATAACATTGGATGTTATTCAGAAAGCGCGGGAGGGGTTAAGAAAAGTATCGGGGCAGCCCAGTAATTTCTCGAATGAACATCATGACCAATTTGGGCGGCAACCGTCTGAGCATGATTTACTTTCTAATATTAAAGCCTCAGTGCCCCAGGTGCTTAAAAAGGATATTCCATCAAATGAGTCAAAAGATCCTTCTCACTCCGCAAAAAAACTTAATAAAAGTCTTATTGAAACACTTGCTCGCCGTCGAGGACATGTAATTGGTGATAAAAATGAAGATATTGATGATAAACATAATGGTGATGAAGTTAGTACTGAGGTTATTTCCGCGACGCAGGTGGACGCTAATAAACCAATATTTGTTCAACCGATAATAGTATAAAATACGTCAGGCCAGCCAGATGCTATTTTATTACCAATGGGTACCCTTTTGCCCTGCTGGCTTGCCTGTTTTATCGCTATGAAAAAGCCCTCTGTTTGCACAGAGGGCTTCGTCAATGGGATGCCTGGCAGTTGATGCCTGACTGCGCCAGGCACCCTGCGGGCCGTCGCCTGCGGCGGCGTTCAACAGGCTCCGCCTGTTGTCCTGCTCTCTGACTCGAGTAGCGAACTGCCAGGGTTACGCACATGAAAAAGCCCTCTGTTTTCTTTGAGGGCTTCGTCAATGGGATGCCTGGCAGTGGATGCCTGACTGCGTCAGGCACCCTGCGGGCCGTCGCCTGCGGCTCCGTTCCACCGGCGTTGCCGGTGGTCCTACTCTCTTACTCGAGTAGCGAACCGCCAGGGTTACGGACATGAAAAAGCCCTCTGTTCTCACAGAGGGCTTCGTCAATTGGATGCCTGGCAGTTGATGTCCGCCTGCGGCGGCCACCCTGCGGGCCGTCGCCTGCGGCTCCGTTCCACCGGCGTTGCCGGTGGTCCTACTCTCTTACTCGAGTAGCGAACCGCCAGGGTTACGGACATGAAAAAGCCCTCTGTTTGCACAGAGGGCTTCGTCAATTGGATGCCTGGCAGTTCCCTACTCTCGCATGGGGAGACCCCACACTACCATCGGCGCTACGGCGTTTCACTGCTGAGTTCGGCATGGGGTCAGGTGGGACCACCGCGCTAGTGCCGCCAGGCAAATTCGTTTACCAACCGCCATCCTGCTTCTGATGACCATCGGCCTTTATCCGGAACTTCGCTGAAAATTCTCTCGCCACCCCTCGGGGCAACGCTCTCTTCGCGTCAAACACTTTAGGTGTTGTAAGGTTAAGCCTCACGGGTCATTAGTATCGGTTAGCTCAACGCATCGCTGCGCTTACACACCCGACCTATCAACGTCATCGTCTTTAACGTCCCTTCAGGTGGCTTAAAGCCACAGGGAAGACTCATCTCGAGGCAAGTTTCCCGCTTAGATGCTTTCAGCGGTTATCTCTTCCGCACGTAGCTACCGGGCAATGCCATTGGCATGACAACCCGAACACCAGTGGTGCGTCCACTCCGGTCCTCTCGTACTAGGAGCAGCCCCTCTCAATCTTCCAACGCCCACGGCAGATAGGGACCGAACTGTCTCACGACGTTCTAAACCCAGCTCGCGTACCACTTTAAATGGCGAACAGCCATACCCTTGGGACCTACTTCAGCCCCAGGATGTGATGAGCCGACATCGAGGTGCCAAACACCGCCGTCGATATGAACTCTTGGGCGGTATCAGCCTGTTATCCCCGGAGTACCTTTTATCCGTTGAGCGATGGCCCTTCCATTCAGAACCACCGGATCACTAAGACCTGCTTTCGCACCTGCTCGAGCCGTCACTCTCGCAGTCAAGCTAGCTTATGCCTTTGCACTAACCTCACGATGTCCGACCGTGATTAGCTAACCTTCGTGCTCCTCCGTTACTCTTTAGGAGGAGACCGCCCCAGTCAAACTACCCACCAGACACTGTCCTCGACCCAGATTATGGGCCGGAGTTAGAACATCAAACATTAAAGGGTGGTATTTCAAGGTTGGCTCCATGCAGACTGGCGTCCACACTTCAAAGCCTCCCACCTATCCTACACATCAAGGCTCAATGTTCAGTGTCAAGCTATAGTAAAGGTTCACGGGGTCTTTCCGTCTTGCCGCGGGTACACTGCATCTTCACAGCGAGTTCAATTTCACTGAGTCTCGGGTGGAGACAGCCTGGCCATCATTACGCCATTCGTGCAGGTCGGAACTTACCCGACAAGGAATTTCGCTACCTTAGGACCGTTATAGTTACGGCCGCCGTTTACCGGGGCTTCGATCAAGAGCTTCTCCTTGCGGATAACCCCATCAATTAACCTTCCGGCACCGGGCAGGCGTCACACCGTATACGTCCACTTTCGTGTTTGCACAGTGCTGTGTTTTTAATAAACAGTTGCAGCCAGCTGGTATCTGCGACTGGCTTCAGCTCGGGGAGCAAGTCCCTCCACCTAATGCCAGCGTGCCTTCTCCCGAAGTTACGGCACCATTTTGCCTAGTTCCTTCACCCGAGTTCTCTCAAGCGCCTTGGTATTCTCTACCTGACCACCTGTGTCGGTTTGGGGTACGATTCGATGTGACCTGGAGCTTAGAGGCTTTTCCTGGAAGCGTAGCATCAATTCCTTCACCACCGTAGTGGCTCGTTATCACGCCTCAGTGTTGAATGAAAAAGCGGATTTACCTGCTCTTTCCACCTTCACGCTTAAACCGGGACAACCGTCGCCCGGCGAACCTAGCTTTCTCCGTCCCCCCTTCGCAGTCACACCCAGTACAGGAATATTAACCTGTTTCCCATCGACTACGCCTTTCGGCCTCGCCTTAGGGGTCGACTCACCCTGCCCCGATTAACGTTGGACAGGAACCCTTGGTCTTCCGGCGAGCGGGCTTTTCACCCGCTTTATCGTTACTTATGTCAGCATTCGCACTTCTGATACCTCCAGCAGCCCTCACAGGCCACCTTCGCAGGCTTACAGAACGCTCCCCTACCCAACAATACCCGAAGGTATCGCTGCCGCAGCTTCGGTGCATGGTTTAGCCCCGTTACATCTTCCGCGCAGGCCGACTCGACCAGTGAGCTATTACGCTTTCTTTAAATGATGGCTGCTTCTAAGCCAACATCCTGGCTGTCTATGCCTTCCCACATCGTTTCCCACTTAACCATGACTTTGGGACCTTAGCTGGCGGTCTGGGTTGTTTCCCTCTTCACGACGGACGTTAGCACCCGCCGTGTGTCTCCCGTGGTAACATTCTTCGGTATTCGCAGTTTGCATCGGGTTGGTAATCCGGGGTGGACCCCTAGCCGAAACAGTGCTCTACCCCCGAAGATGAATTCACGAGGCGCTACCTAAATAGCTTTCGGGGAGAACCAGCTATCTCCCGGTTTGATTGGCCTTTCACCCCCAGCCACAAGTCATCCGCTAATTTTTCAACATTAGTCGGTTCGGTCCTCCAGTTAGTGTTACCCAACCTTCAACCTGCCCATGGCTAGATCACCGGGTTTCGGGTCTATACCCTGCAACTTAACGCCCAGTTAAGACTCGGTTTCCCTACGGCTCCCCTATTCGGTTAACCTTGCTACAGAATATAAGTCGCTGACCCATTATACAAAAGGTACGCAGTCACCCTGATAAATCAAGGCTCCCACTGCTTGTACGTACACGGTTTCAGGTTCTATTTCACTCCCCTCGCCGGGGTTCTTTTCGCCTTTCCCTCACGGTACTGGTTCACTATCGGTCAGTCAGGAGTATTTAGCCTTGGAGGATGGTCCCCCCATCTTCAGACAGGATATCACGTGTCCCGCCCTACTCATCGAGCTCACAGCACTTGCACCTTCGGATACGGGGCTATCACCCTGTGTTGCCGGACTTTCCAGACCGTTCTCCTGATACAAATGCTGATGGTGACTCTGGGCTGTTCCCCGTTCGCTCGCCGCTACTAGGGGAATCTCGGTTGATTTCTTTTCCTCGGGGTACTGAGATGTTTCAGTTCCCCCGGTTCGCCTCAATACGCTATGGATTCACGTAATGATAGTGCAACGAATTGCACTGGGTTTCCCCATTCGGACATCGCCGGCTGATAGCGCTTCATATCAGCTCACCGGCGCATTTCGCGGATTAGCACGTCCTTCATCGCCTCTGACTGCCTAGGCATCCACCGTGTACGCTTATTCACTTAACCTCACAACCCTAAAGTGTCTGTGTTGCGACTGGCTGCACACTGCCAGGGCATCGTTGCGCGGTGCTCGCCATGCTCATGGACATTGAGTCCACTCCGCTGGCTGCGCGCCGTGCGCCTTGCCCTGACACTGTTCGCACAGTCTCACCCTGGTGAGAGTAAACCCTCGCCTGGGCTACAGAGATTGCCATCGACACGGCAATCATTAGGTTTGCTTGCTTTGAGAGAATCGCATACTGATTTTGCTCAGCATGTTTTTTTCAAATTTTCAGCTTGTTCCGGATTGTTAAAGAGCATGTATTTCGCAGCATACTGATACGCGGTTGCGTAACAATGTGCTCTGAAATAAATAAGAAAAACCAGACAATCTTACCACCCATCCCCGTCAGGAAATGGTGGAGCTAAGCGGGATCGAACCGCTGACCCCCTGCGTGCAAAGCAGGTGCTCTCCCAGCTGAGCTATAGCCCCAAGTCGTTTAACCTTTTAACATCAACCAGACTCTTTCCCGCACTGAAATTGCTGTGCATCAATTAAGCTACAAAGCAATGGTATTTAGAAAGGAGAACAACTTGATAGCCCATTCGTTTCCAGGCAAGGCGTGGGGTCACGAAGTTTATTGAAATAAACGAGTGGCGCCGCAACGCAGCATGGGAAGGAATGGTAGGCCTGAGTGGACTCGAACCACCGACCTCACCCTTATCAGGGGTGCGCTCTAACCACCTGAGCTACAAGCCTATAGAAGGTTTTTCTTGCTCGTTACAGTTATCAGACAATCTGTGTGGACACTTCACATTACGTATCTTTCGGTAAGGAGGTGATCCAACCGCAGGTTCCCCTACGGTTACCTTGTTACGACTTCACCCCAGTCATGAATCACAAAGTGGTAAGCGCCCTCCCGAAGGTTAAGCTACCTACTTCTTTTGCAACCCACTCCCATGGTGTGACGGGCGGTGTGTACAAGGCCCGGGAACGTATTCACCGTGGCATTCTGATCCACGATTACTAGCGATTCCGACTTCATGGAGTCGAGTTGCAGACTCCAATCCGGACTACGACGCACTTTGTGAGGTCCGCTTACTCTCGCGAGTTCGCTTCTCTTTGTATGCGCCATTGTAGCACGTGTGTAGCCCTACTCGTAAGGGCCATGATGACTTGACGTCATCCCCACCTTCCTCCGGTTTGTCACCGGCAGTCTCCTTTGAGTTCCCGACATTACTCGCTGGCAACAAAGGATAAGGGTTGCGCTCGTTGCGGGACTTAACCCAACATTTCACAACACGAGCTGACGACAGCCATGCAGCACCTGTCTCAGAGTTCCCGAAGGCACGTTCGCATCTCTGCAAACTTCTCTGGATGTCAAGAGTAGGTAAGGTTCTTCGCGTTGCATCGAATTAAACCACATGCTCCACCGCTTGTGCGGGCCCCCGTCAATTCATTTGAGTTTTAACCTTGCGGCCGTACTCCCCAGGCGGTCGATTTAACGCGTTAGCTCCGAAAGCCACGGCTCAAGGCCACAACCTTCAAATCGACATCGTTTACAGCGTGGACTACCAGGGTATCTAATCCTGTTTGCTCCCCACGCTTTCGTACCTGAGCGTCAGTCTTCGTCCAGGGGGCCGCCTTCGCCACCGGTATTCCTCCAGATCTCTACGCATTTCACCGCTACACCTGGAATTCTACCCCCCTCTACGAGACTCTAGCCTGCCAGTTTCAAATGCAGTTCCCGGGTTAAGCCCGGGGATTTCACATCTGACTTAACAGACCGCCTGCGTACGCTTTACGCCCAGTAATTCCGATTAACGCTCGCACCCTCCGTATTACCGCGGCTGCTGGCACGGAGTTAGCCGGTGCTTCTTCTGCGGGTAACGTCAATCAACAAGGTTATTAACCTTATCGCCTTCCTCCCCGCTGAAAGTGCTTTACAACCCGAAGGCCTTCTTCACACACGCGGCATGGCTGCATCAGGCTTGCGCCCATTGTGCAATATTCCCCACTGCTGCCTCCCGTAGGAGTCTGGACCGTGTCTCAGTTCCAGTGTGGCTGGTCATCCTCTCAGACCAGCTAGGGATCGTCGCCTAGGTGAGCCATTACCTCACCTACTAGCTAATCCCATCTGGGTTCATCCGATGGCGTGAGGCCCGAAGGTCCCCCACTTTGGTCTTGCGACGTTATGCGGTATTAGCTACCGTTTCCAGTAGTTATCCCCCACCATCAGGCAGATCCCCAGACATTACTCACCCGTCCGCCGCTCGCCGGCAAAGTAGCAAGCTACTTCCCGCTGCCGCTCGACTTGCATGTGTTAGGCCTGCCGCCAGCGTTCAATCTGAGCCATGATCAAACTCTTCAATTAAAAGCTTGATGCTCAAAGATTGTCATACTGTTAATCTTATGAATTAACTGTTTGTTCACTCTTCAAGACTTGGTATTTTGTGTTTCGATACGGTCTTGTGAGTGCCCACACAGATTGTCTGATAAATTGTTAAAGAGCATGGCCAGCGTGCATCAATCTCACCTGGCGCGGGTTGCGTATATTACGTTTTCCCGCTGAAGAGTCAAGCTTTTATTTGCCCGTACCGGGCGCTTTTCCCTTCCCGACCCGGCATCGCGTTAGCGTTTGTTCCCGGTCAGTGGAGGCGCATTATAGGGACTTTCCCCAGCCTGACAAGGGTTAATTGGTAAAAATAAGCCAATCGGTTTATTTTTCAGCAAATCTTGGATAAATTCAGGGATCGGGACTGCATTTACGACATTTACCCCGCCATATGCCCGTGCGCAGGCATAATATAGAGTCAATTAAAACACATGGGACGGGACGCGATGCATTTGACACCGCAACAACAAGCCGCACAACGAAACCTTTCCTATATTCTGGCCGAGAAGCTGGGACAACGCATCCTGGCGGGAGAATATGCCGCCGGCGACATTTTGCCGGGTGAAATTGAGCTGGGCGATCTGTTTGGCGTCAGCCGTACCGCGGTCAGGGAGGCGGTGAAAATATTGGCGGCAAAAGGCATGCTCTTGCCCCGGCCGCGTATCGGCACGCGCGTCTTACCGCGCCACCAGTGGAATTTTCTGGATCAGGAATTACTAGGGTGGTGGGTCACCCGCGAGAATTTTGACGGCGTGATGGATCACTTCCTGGTCATGCGCACCAGCCTTGAGCCGCAGGCCTGCGCGCTGGCGGCGGTGAATGCCACCGATGAGGAAAAAAACAGGCTGGTGATGCTGATGGAGGAGATGCAGTTGCTGCATGCGCATTTTGACCGTGAACGCTGGATACACGTCGATGCCCAGTTCCACCGGCATATCTATGAAATCAGCGGCAATCCATTCCTTTCATCTTTTGCCAATCTGTTCAGTTCCATCTATCAGAACTATTTTCGCGCCATCGTCAGCGATGAAAACGTGAAGGCCGACCCGCACCAGGCTATCGTGGATGCCATTCTGGCCGGCGATTCGCGGGAGGCGATGGCGGCCTGCCAGCGGCTGCTGGCAGGAAACGATTAGTCAGCGGCGCAAGACGGCAAGCGGCCCCCGCGCCACCGTTAACAAACGGCCTGCCGGGCTGGCTCGCCTGGAGTACAGATCAGCCGGCGACTTAGATTTCCACCTGGGTGCCCAGCTCGATAACCCGGTTAGGTGGAATCAGGTATTGATCGGGCGCACGCAGGGCGTTGCGGCTTAAGGCGATGAACAGCTTGCCCCTCACCAGCAGATACCAGGGGCGTTTACCCAGGATCAGCGATTCGTGGGACATAAAGAAAGAGGTCTCCATCATCCGGCACGACAGCCCTTCCAGGCCGCAGCGATGGAAAATTTCCTCCATATCCGGCGTTTCTTTAAAGCCGTAGCTCGCAACCACCCGCCAGAAGGTCGGCGAAAGCTGCTCGATGGTGACGCGCCGCACATTGTGTACAAATGGCGCGTCTTCGGTGCGCAGCGTCAACAGCACCACGCGTTCGTGCAGCACCTTGTTGTGCTTGAGATTGTGCAGTAGCGCAAAAGGAATGACGTTCATCGCCCGCGACATAAATACCGCCGTGCCCGCTACCCTGACCGGCGGCGATTTTTCCAGCGAGGCGATCAGCGCCTCCAGGGAATTGCCGTGCTCATGCATCCTGCGCAACAGCCGGAAGCGTTCGCTCTTCCAGGTGGTCATGACGATAAACATCAGGAAACCCAGCAGCAGAGGCAGCCAGCCGCCGGAGAAAATCTTCAGGGCGTTGGCGGCGAACATGGGAATATCCATGCCCAGCAGCAATATCAGCAATACCAACACCAGCAAACGGTTCCAATGCCAGTTTTTTATGGCGACGGTGCAGGACAGGATGCTGGTCAGCACCATGGTGCCGGTAACCGCGATACCGTACGCCGCCGCCAGATTGCTGGAATGCTCGAAGCTCATGATCACCAGCACCACGGCAACATACAGCAGCCAGTTAATAAAGGGGATATAGATCTGGCCGGATTCCATCTCGGAAGTATGGACGATGCGCATCGGCGGCAGGTAACCCAGGCGCACCGCCTGTCGGGTGAGGGAAAAGACGCCGGATATCACCGCCTGGGAGGCAATCACCGTGGCGAGGGTGGCCAATATCAATAAGGGAATCAGCGCCCAGTCCGGCGCCAGCAAAAAGAAAGGGTTCTTGATGGCGGCGGGGTATTTCAGCAATAACGCGCCCTGGCCGAAATAGTTTAATACCAGCGAGGGCAGAACCGCGCTGAACCAGGCGATACGGATCGGCAGCTTGCCGAAATGGCCCATATCGGCATACAGCGCTTCCACGCCGGTAATCGACAACACCACCGCGCCAAGGGCAAAAAACGAAATGGTTTTATATTGAATAAAAAAGCTTACCGCCCATTTGGGATTGAGGGCGTACAGCACTTCGGGATTGTCCATGATGCCGCGCGCGCCCAACACCGCCAGGGCCAGAAACCACACCACCATGACCGGCGCGAACAATTTGCCTATGCCGCCGGTGCCTTTTTTCTGGATAAGGAACAGCAGCGTCAGGACAGCTACGGATAAGGGGACGATATAGGCATCAAGCGACGGCGCGGCGATTTGCAGCCCTTCAATGGCCGACAACACCGAGATGGCCGGCGTAATCACAACCTCGCCGTAAAAGAAACTGCCGCCGATAAGCCCCATGATAACCAGCACCGAGGTCATGCGCGCCGACGTATTCCTGCCGGCCAGCGACATCAGGGTTAAAATACCGCCTTCCCCGGCGTTATCCGCCCGCATGACGAAAGACAGGTATTTGAAGGAAACAATAAGGATCAGCAGCCAGAAGATGAGCGACAGGAAACCAAGCACCGCGCCCCGTTCAACGCCGAAACCATAGTGCCCTGCTAGGCATTCTCTGAGGGTATATAGAGGACTTGTGCCGATATCTCCATAAACCACGCCGATAGCGGCCAATGTTACCGCCGATAGGGATTGCTTATTCTCTCTACTCATAACCTCTTTCGCGCTGTAATGTATCCGTAGCGTTTGGTGGGCTTAATCCATAGCTCATCAAAAAGCGCACAGTATGCATGAAACTAGCAGAATACCTAATCTAATATCATCTTTCTTCGCATCGATATCAGCCCGTCGGGAAGAAATGACCCTGCCTCCCGCCTGTTTTCAGTCCTATCATTATAAAAAGCGGTAGTTTATTGTTGCGTCATCATAATTACTCGGGATCAGACATTTATTATGGCTCATTCATCCCCGCTGGTTGAGAGAATTTATCGCCTGAGCAGCGCGCTGGAAAGCGGGCTGTACGAACGGCAGCATACCGTGCGCCTGTGCCTGCTGGCGGCGTTATGCGGCGAAAGCGTGTTTTTATTGGGTCCGCCCGGCATCGCCAAAAGTCTTATTGCGCGCCGTCTTAAACTGGCGTTCAGCCATGCGCGGGCCTTTGATTATCTGATGACGCGCTTTTCCACACCGGAAGAAGTGTTCGGCCCCCTGTCCATCCAGGCCCTGAAAGAAGACGGGCGTTACCATCGCCTGACCAAAGGCTACCTGCCGGAGGCGGAAATTGTCTTTCTTGATGAAATATGGAAAGCCGGACCGGCCATTTTGAATACCCTGCTGACGGCCATTAACGAGCGGCGTTTTCGCAACGGCGATACCGAGCAGGTATTGCCGATGCGGCTGCTGATAACCGCGTCCAATGAACTCCCGGATAATGACAGCGGCCTGGAAGCCCTGTATGACCGTATGCTGATCCGTTTGTGGCTGCATAAGGTCAAAGAGAAAGCCAATTTCCACGCGTTGCTGATTCACACGGCTGATAGCGGGGAGCAGGCTTTACCCGACGGCCTGGGCGTTACCGATGAAGAGTATCTGGCATGGCAGCCGAAAATAGATCTCATCAGCCTGCCGGCGGAATGTTTTGAATTGATTTACCTGCTGCGCCAGCGCCTGGATGCCGTGACTCAGGCGCCTTATGTCTCCGACCGGCGGTGGAAAAAAGCGTTGCGCCTGCTGCGGGCAAGCGCGTTTTTCAGCGACCGGCAGGCCATCGCCCCGATAGACATCATCTTGTTAAAGGATTGCCTGTGGCACGATCCGGACAGTCTGCAACTGGTGGAACGCCAGGTTGAATTGTTGCTTATCGAGCAAGGCTATCAACAGCAAACCATGCTGTTGAAAATCCAGGATATACAGCGGGAAAGCCTGGCGCACCGTCGCCGGCAAAACCAACGGCAGGCCCTGGCGTTCGAGTCGCGCAAAGGATTGATAAATCGTAAACCGGTCTATTCCCTGCCCGCAGCGATAACCGACGGCACCCTGCGGCTGGTATTGCAAACACCGCTGGTATTGCATGACGTCAACGTGACCCATATCGCCGTCGAGCGTGAGGCGCTGCAACAGTGGCTGCTTAAAGATACGGTTTTAAAAGGGCGGCTCAATAATATCGGCTTTGCCCAGCCCCTGGAGGTACGCATCAACGCCGAGCGACAGCTGGAAATATTGGATATCAGCCGGCAAGCCTCGCTATTGGCGCTGGAGGAGCAACTCCCGCCGGCGGCACCGCCGCAAGCGCTGCAAGAGGCGTTGGCCTTGGTGGAGAGGCAGTATCGCCAGCAGCGCGCCCGGTTCAGCGAACAGCAAGCCTGTCTGTTCATCCCGCGCGATTGGGTGGCTAAAATAGAAGACAGCCTGCTGGAAGTGTCCCGCCAGCTCGCGCAAGCCGGACAAGGTTAACCCATCGTGCTGGCCTTGAGCACTCTGGATTTATTTTTATCCATCAACGAAGGCGAGCTGCTGGACGATTTTATCCTGACGCTGCTTGCCAGCCCGCAGTTAGCCGTGTTCATGGAAAAATACCCGCTGTTCAAAACCGTTTTGCTCAAGCGCATGCCGGTTATCCGGCAACGTTTGGCACGGGTATTGATGGAAACCCGGGTTTCATCCGAACTGGCCACGGAGTTTTACCACTTCCAACACTGCCAACTGCTATCGCCAGGCGAGTTCAGGGACGCGCTTGCCCCCACCCTGGAACTGCTGCAGCGGCTTTCCTCGCCTTTTTATCCGGAGGCCGCAAGCCTGGCCGCGGCGGCGACCTTTGCCCGGGCGCGCCCGCAGGAAAGCTTCCATCCCCTGTTTTTACAGCGCTGGCGCATCGACCTGACGCTGAGGGCGGTCACCCTGCACCATCAGTTGCTGGATACGGAACGCGAACTGCTGCTTGACGAGCTCGCGCAGCAGCTGGCGACCAGCGGCGCGCTGGCGCCCCTGATGGCGGAAAACGAAGCCGCGGCCGGACGTTTGTGGGACATGGCCGCCGCGCAAAGGCAGCAGCAGGATTACCGCCAGTTGGTCCATTACGGCGAGTTTTTACGCCGGCAACCGGAATTACGCCGGCTGGCCGAAAGCTTGGGACGCAGCCGGGAAGCCCACGCCGCCGCCGCACCCGAGGCGCCGCAGCAATGGATGCGGCTGCGGGTGCGCGAACCCATGGTACAACCCGAGGAAGTCGGCGGTATTCACCAAAGCGACGATCTGTTGCGGTTGCTGCCCACCGAGCTGGCAACACTGGGTATTGATGAATTGGAGTATGAATTCTACCGGCGGTTGCTGGAGAAACGCTTGCTGACCTATCGCCTGCAGGGCGAGGGCTGGCGGGAGCGGGTGGTAAAACAGTCGGCGCAGGGCGAGCAGCGGCAACCGCAGCCGCGGGGGCCGTTTATCGTCTGCGTCGATACGTCCGGTTCGATGGGCGGATTTAACGAGCAATGCGCAAAGGCGTTCTGCCTGGCGCTGATGCGTATTGCGCTGGCGGATAACCGGCGCTGCTATATTACGCTGTTCTCCACCGGCATGGTCAGCTATGAGCTTAGCGCCCTATCCGGGCTGGAACAGGCGATCCGTTTTCTCGGCCAGCGCTTTAGCGGCGGCACCGACTTAACCGCCTGCATCGCCGCCCTGGCCGATCGGCTGGATACGCCCGAGTGGCGGGACGCGGACGCGGTAGTGATCTCCGATTTTATCGCCCAGCGTTTGCCGGACAACCTGGCCGCCAGGATAAAACAGCAGCGGCAGCGGCAGCTTCAGCGGTTTCATGCCGTTGCGCTGTCGTCCCTGGGAAAACCGGGTATCCTGAAGATATTCGATCATATCTGGCGCTTCGATACCGGCCTGAAAAACCGTTTGCTACGACGCTGGCGCCGTCAGGACTGACCGCCGGCAGCAGGGGTCGCCTGTTGTCACCAAAGAGGAAATAATGCCGGAAAATTATCAGATAGATGCGCTCGATCGCGCCATTTTGCAGGCGCTGATGGCCAATGCCCGTACCGCCTATGCCGAGCTTGCCAAGCAATTAGCGGTCAGCGCCGGCACCATTCATGTGCGGGTGGAGAAAATGAAGCAGGCGGGTATTATTACCGGCGCCCGGGTAGACGTCAGCGCCAAGCACCTGGGTTATGACGTCTGCTGCTTTATCGGCATCATTCTCAAGAGCGCCAAGGACTACCCGTCGGCGCTGAAAAAACTCGATGCGCTGGAGGAAGTGGTGGAAGCCTATTACACCACGGGGCATTACAGCATTTTTATCAAAGTCATGTGCCGCTCCATCGATGCCTTGCAGGAAGTACTTATCAACAAGATCCAGACCATTGATGAAATCCAATCCACGGAAACGCTGATCTCGCTGCAAAACCCCATCAGCCGTACGATCGTCCCCTGACGGCAAATTGTTATACCCCTATTGTCCACAGGTAGATCCCAGGCGATACACAGCGTACAATATCGGCTCTTTGATCAGACGGAAAGAATATGGCCGATATAACGATCGTCAGTGGCAGCACCCTGGGCAGCGCCGAATACGTGGCGGAACACCTTGCCGGTATTCTTGAAAATCAGGGGTTTACCGCCACTGTGCTGCACGGTCCCGAATTGGAAGAGATGGCTCTGGAAGGCCTGTGGCTGATCGTATCCTCGACCCACGGCGCCGGGGATCTGCCGGATAATTTGCAGCCGCTGTTTGAACAACTGGAAACCGAGCAGCCGTCGCTGGCCAATGTTAGATATGGCGCGGTCGGCATCGGCAGCAGTGAATACGATACCTTTTGCGGGGCGATCGATGCTATCGATCGTCACATGATCGCGCGCGGCGCGGTGCGCATCGGCGAAATATTAAAGATCGATATCACGCAACATGAAATTCCCGAGGATCCGGCGGAAGAATGGGCGGAAAGCTGGATCGACTTAATAAAAACTAAAAAAGATCGCTGATTTTTTGTGTATAAGTATGCTTAAAACCCGCCTATAACCGGTACTTATCCACTGTATAACCCTTGTTCGTTTTTCAATCAGTGGATAAGTACCGATCTTGATCCCAGCTTATACCGTTTGGGATCACCGATCATTCACAGCAAACGATCGTCAGCAACGATCTGATATTGCGGCTGTTTAAAGGCTTATCCACAGAGGATCGCGATCATAGTAGTAGACATAATAAAGAGATCTTTAAATAAAAAGATCTTTCTTTAATTACCTGCGGATCCCCAGGGCTTGTATCACCCGCAAAGTTGAGTAGAATCCACTTTCCCAACCGCCCTTGACGATCGTTCGCCCCAGGCGATGGCCCCATGCGAGGAAGAGTTATCATGTTTTATCCCGATCAATTTGACGTCATCATCATCGGCGGCGGCCATGCCGGCACCGAAGCTGCCATGGCGGCGGCCAGGATGGGCCGCAAGACCCTGCTGTTGACGCATAATATTGATACGCTTGGACAAATGTCCTGTAATCCGGCAATCGGCGGGATAGGCAAAGGCCATTTGGTCAAGGAAATCGACGCCATGGGCGGCCTGATGGCCAAGGCGATCGACCTGGCGGGGATACAGTTTAGGATACTAAACGCCAGCAAAGGGCCGGCGGTGCGCGCCACCCGTGCCCAGGCGGATCGGCTGCTGTATCGCCTGGCGATCCGAACCGCATTGGAGAACCAGCCCAACCTGATGATCTTCCAGCAGGCGGTGGAAGATCTTATCGTCGAAAACGATCGCGTGGTCGGGGCGGTGACCCAGATGGGCCTGAAATTCAGGGCCAGGGCGGTGGTACTGACCGTCGGGACTTTCCTGGACGGCAAGATCCACATCGGCATGGATCATTACAGCGGTGGCCGGGCGGGCGATCCGCCGTCGATCTCATTGTCCAAACGCCTGCGTGAGCTGCCGTTCCGGGTAAAACGCCTGAAAACCGGCACCCCGCCGCGCCTGGACGCCAGAACCATCGACTTCGGCCAGTTGGCGACCCAGCAGGGCGATGTGCCGCTGCCGGTATTCTCGTTTATGGGCTCGGTTGAACAGCATCCGCGCCAGGTGCCTTGTTATATTACCTACACCAATGAGAACACCCATGAGGTGATCCGGCAGAACCTGGATCGCAGCCCGATGTACGCCGGCGTCATCGAAGGCGTGGGACCGCGCTATTGTCCTTCCATCGAAGACAAGGTCATGCGTTTTGCCGATCGCGACTCCCATCAGATTTTCCTTGAACCTGAAGGGCTGACCAGCAATGAGGTTTATCCCAACGGCATTTCCACCAGCCTGCCGTTTGATGTGCAGATGAAAATCGTGCATTCGATGAAAGGACTGGAAAACGCCGCCATCGTTCGGCCCGGCTATGCCATCGAGTATGATTTTTTTGATCCGCGCGATTTGAAGCAGACGCTTGAGAGCAAATACATTGCCGGATTATTCTTCGCCGGGCAGATCAACGGCACCACCGGCTACGAAGAAGCCGCCGCCCAGGGCATGCTGGCGGGCATCAACGCCGGCCGCCTGGCCAATGACCAGGAAGGGTGGTTCCCACGCCGCGATCAGGCCTATCTGGGCGTGCTGGTGGATGATCTTTGCACCCTGGGCACCAAGGAACCCTATCGTATGTTTACCTCGCGCGCTGAATACCGGCTGCTGCTGCGCGAGGATAACGCGGATTTACGCCTGACCGAAACCGGCCGGCAGCTGGGGCTGGTGGACGATGAGCGTTGGGCGCGCTTTAGCGAGAAACTGGACAGTATCGAGCGGGAGCGCCAGCGCCTGCGCGACGTCTGGGTTAATCCCCGCACCGCCGAGGTTGAACAGATCAACCTGCTGCTTAAGGCGCCTTTGTCACGCGAAGCCAGCGGCGAAGAACTACTCAGGCGTCCGGAGATGACTTACGGCGTCCTGACCGGGCTACCGATGTTTTCGCCCGCGCTTACCGATCCGCAGGCGGCGGAGCAGGTGGAAATCCAGATTAAATATGCGGGTTATATCACCCGTCAGCAGGAAGAGATCGACCGCCAGCTGCGTAATGAAAATACCCTGTTGCCGGCGGAGCTGGATTACCGGCAGGTATCAGGCTTGTCCAATGAAGCGATCGCCAAGCTTAACGATCACAAACCCAATTCCATTGGGCAGGCCTCACGCATTTCCGGCATCACCCCGGCGGCGATTTCCATTTTGCTGGTATGGCTGAAAAAGCAGGGCATGCTGCGCCGCAGCGCCTGAGATGACATGTCCGCCACCCCGCTTATTTTTAAGGATCCCGCCATGCTGGCCAAACTGGAAGTCTTACTCAACGCCGCCGGCATTGCGCTGCCCGATGGGCAAAAGCGGCAGCTGGTACGCTACGTTGAACTGCTGGATAAATGGAACAAGGCGTATAACCTGACGTCAGTGCGCGATCCAGCGCAAATGCTGATCCGCCATATCCTGGATAGCATCGTGGTCGATCCGCATCTGCGCGGCCGGCATTTTATCGATGTGGGCACCGGCGCCGGCTTGCCCGGCATTCCGCTGGCCATCGTCCGCCCCGATTCCCGCTTTACCCTGCTCGATAGCCTGGGCAAGCGCATTCGCTTCCTGCGCCAGGTGCAACACGAACTGCGGCTGGACAATATCGAACCGGTGCAGAGCCGGGTGGAGGACTATGCGCCGGTCACGGGTTTTGACGGCGTTATCAGCCGCGCCTTTGCTTCGGTGGGCGATATGCTGGCCTGGTGTCATCATTTGCCCGCCGTGCCGGCAGGCCGTTTTTATGCGCTGAAAGGGCAGGTGCCGGCGGAGGAATTGTCCGCGTTGCCGGAAAAATACGTGCTGGAATCAGTGATTACGCTGTCCGTGCCGCAATTGCAGGGCGAGCGGCATTTAGTGGTGATCGGGGTGCGTTAAATTTGTTTTTTATCAATAAAAGATTGAATAGAATTATCGCGGTTTTTGCCGGACGGCCGCATTTCCCGGCGGTGTAATTTCAAATCTCGGTTACTTAAATTTTACATTATTTTATCATATTGTATTGTCGCTCATTTAGTTCTAAGGCTAATAGTCACTGTGTAAAATATATGTGTCCAAAAATGTCAGTGATATTACCGCCGGCTTTGGCGGAGAATAAGCCGCCTCATCACACTCCGGCGCGATTGTGATGATATAAGGCTTTTTAAGGACACGTTAATATATAACTGTTTGAAAATTAATGTGTTTTTATAGTTATTTTAATCAGAGGCAAAAAAAGCCCGCCGACGAGCCATAAAAATTAGCGAACTATAACGTGATCAGACGCACAGTTTCAGAAGCAATAATTGCCCAAGCAGTATAAAGTTATGCATGGTATCATTCCCGCGCTTTAGCGGGGAAAACGGGTAAAACGAAGGAATTTAAATTATTGTTCACCTTTTCGCTACTTATGCATTGAATTCGTAGTGTCTACCCGTATAATTTGCACGTTTTTCGCTACTTGACTCATCGCGCTAAAGGCAGTTTTATACACCTTCAGCCTGACCGGAACAGGTATGGGGGAAGTGAAATAATGTCCTTTTCCCTCTACAGTGGGAAAGTTGCTGGAAAAGTGTTGTTTATCCAGTTATTGACGTTGGGCCTGCTGGGCGCGTTGTTCGCCTTGCGCAGCCCGCAGTGGGCCGCATCCGCCATGGGCGGAGGATTGGCGGCCTGGCTGCCGAACGTGTTGTTTGTACTCTTTACCTGGCGCCATCAGGTGAAAGTTCCGGCCGCGGGGCGTGTTGCCTGGTCTTTTGCCATCGGAGAGGCGCTCAAGGTCGTCGCTACCATAGCTTTGCTTATCGTAGCGCTTGGGATGTTCAGGGCCGCGTTTGTTCCATTGGGCCTGACCTATTTATCGGTGCTGATTGTGCAGATATTGGCACCGGCCGTAATTAACAACAAAGGGTAAGAGGCATCATGTCTGCATCAGGAGAAATCTCTACTCCACAGGAATACATAGGCCACCACCTGAACAACCTTCAGTTGGACCTGCGTACTTTTGAACTGGTTAATCCCCATAACGGCCCGGCAACATTCTGGACGCTGAACATTGACTCCATGTTCTTTTCCGTTCTGCTCGGCGTGATTTTTATTACGATTTTCTCGCGCGTCGCCAGAAGGGCTACCAGCGGCGTTCCCGGTAAACTGCAGACGGCGGTTGAACTGATTATCGGGTTTGTCGACGGCAGCGTGCGGGATATGTTCCACGGTAAAAGCAAACTTATCGCGCCGCTGGCGCTGACCATCTTCGTCTGGGTTTTCCTGATGAACCTGATGGATTTGCTGCCTATCGATCTGCTGCCGACCATCGCCGAGCGTTATATGGGACTACCGGCGCTGCGCGTGGTGCCTTCCGCCGACGTGAATATCACCATATCCATGGCGCTGGGGGTCTTTATCCTCATTCTCATCTATAGCGTGCGGATGAAAGGGATCGGTGGTTTTGTCAAAGAACTCACCATGCAGCCGTTTAACCATTGGGCGTTTATACCCATCAACCTGATTCTCGAAGGCGTGAGCTTACTGTCCAAACCAGTTTCCTTAGGCCTTCGGTTGTTCGGCAATATGTATGCGGGTGAGTTGATCTTCATTCTGATTGCCGGTCTGTTACCGTGGTGGTCGCAGTGGATCCTGAATGTGCCCTGGGCCATTTTCCACATACTGATCATTACGTTGCAAGCCTTTATCTTTATGGTGCTGACGATTGTCTATCTAGCGATGGCGTCCGAAGAACACTGATATTTTTACAATACTGTTGCGTTTAATCTGAAACAAACTGGAGACTGTCATGGAAAACCTGAATCTCGATCTGCTGTACATGGCTGCCGCTGTGATGATGGGTCTGGCGGCAATCGGTGCTGCGATCGGTATCGGCATCCTGGGTGGTAAATTTTTGGAAGGTGCAGCGCGTCAGCCGGATCTGATCCCTCTGCTGCGTACTCAGTTCTTTATCGTTATGGGTCTGGTCGACGCCATCCCGATGATTGCCGTGGGTCTGGGACTGTACGTGATGTTTGCCGTAGCGTAGTGTGTAGCATTGCGTGAAATTAATACAACATCAAACCGTTAACTTTATAAGAGGCATTGTGCTGTGAATCTTAACGCAACAATCCTCGGCCAGGCCATCGCGTTCATCCTGTTTGTCCTGTTCTGCATGAAATACATATGGCCGCCGCTTATCGCAGCCATAGAGAAGCGTCAGAAAGAAATTGCTGATGGCCTCGCTTCTGCGGATCTGGCGAAAAAAGAGGTGGATATCGCGCAAGCCAATGCGACCGATCAACTGAAGAAGGCCAGAGCCGAAGCCCAGGCAATCATCGAGCAAGCCAACAAGCGCAAAGCTCAGATTATGGACGAAGCGAAAGCGGAAGCGGAAGACGAACGTAACAGAATCGTAGCGCAGGCTCAGGCAGAAATTCAGGCCGAAACCAAACGGGCTCGTGAAGAGCTGCGTAAACAGGTCGCGCTGCTGGCTTTAGCGGGTGCCGAGAAGATCATCGAACGTTCCGTGGATGAAGCTGCCAACAGCGACATCGTAGATAAACTGGTCGCTGAACTGTAGGGAGGGAGGGGCTGATGTCTGAATTAGTAACGGTAGCTCGCCCCTACGCCAAAGCAGCTTTTGACTTTGCCGTCGAGCATCAAAGCGTTGAACAGTGGCAGGCTATGCTGTCGTTTACCGCCGAGGTTAGCCGCAACGATCAGATGGCTGAACTGTTATCCGGTGCGGTTGCACCAGAAACACTGTCGGAAACGTTTATCGCGGTATGCGGCGATCAACTCGACCAGGCGGGCCAGAATCTTATCAAGGTCATGGCCGAAAACGGACGATTAGCAGTTTTGCCGGATGTGCTGGAACAGTTTATGGAGATGCGCGCCGCGCACGAATCGACTGTGGAAGTGGACGTCATTTCCGTAAGCCATCTAAAAGACGAGCAACTGGCGAAAATTACTGCCGCGATGGAACAACGTCTGTCACGCAAAGTTAAGCTGAATTGCAAAATTGATAAGTCTGTCATTGCCGGCGTGATTATTCGCGCGGGCGATATGGTGATAGACGGCAGCGTACGCGGTCGTCTCGAACGACTGGCAGACGTATTGCAGTCTTAAGGGGACTGGAGCATGCAACTGAATTCCACCGAAATCAGCGAACTGATCAAGCAGCGCATTGCTCAGTTCAATGTGGTGAGCGAAGCTCACAATGAAGGTACTATCGTTTCCGTGAGTGACGGGATTATCCGTATTCACGGCCTGGCCGAAGTCATGCAGGGTGAAATGATCGCCCTGCCGGGCAACCGCTTCGCTATCGCCCTGAACCTGGAACGCGACTCCGTCGGCGCCGTGGTGATGGGACCCTATGAAGACCTGGCCGAAGGCATGAAGGTCAAGTGCACCGGCCGCATTCTGGAAGTGCCGGTTGGCCGTGGCCTGCTGGGCCGCGTGGTCAACACGCTGGGCGCGCCCATCGATGGCAAGGGCCCGGTAGAGAACGACGGTTTTTCCGCCGTCGAGGCTATTGCGCCGGGCGTTATCGAACGCCAATCCGTGGATGAGCCGGTACAGACCGGTTATAAATCCGTGGATGCCATGATTCCCATCGGCCGCGGCCAGCGCGAGCTGATCATCGGCGACCGCCAGACCGGTAAATCGGCCCTGGCGATCGATGCGATTATCAATCAGCGCGAATCCGGCATCAAGTGCGTGTATGTCGCCATCGGCCAGAAAGCCTCCACCGTGGCGAACGTCGTGCGCAAGCTGGAAGAGCACGGCGCCCTGGCCAATACCATTGTCGTGGTCGCCACCGCGTCCGAATCCGCCGCCCTGCAATACCTGGCGCCGTATTCAGGCTGCGCCATGGGCGAGTATTTCCGCGATCGCGGCGAAGATGCGCTGATCATCTATGATGATTTGTCCAAACAAGCCGTGGCTTACCGTCAGATTTCCCTGTTGCTCCGTCGTCCGCCTGGACGTGAAGCCTATCCCGGGGACGTATTCTATCTTCACTCCCGTCTTCTGGAACGTGCGTCGCGCGTCAACGCCGAATACGTAGAAGCCTTTACCAAGGGTGAAGTGAAGGGCAAGACCGGCTCGCTGACCGCATTACCGATCATCGAAACCCAGGCGGGCGACGTTTCCGCGTTTGTTCCGACCAACGTGATTTCCATCACCGATGGCCAGATCTTCCTGGAATCAAGCCTGTTCAACGCCGGTATTCGTCCCGCCGTTAACCCCGGTATTTCCGTATCCCGTGTGGGCGGCGCAGCCCAGACGAAGATTATGAAAAAACTGTCGGGCGGTATTCGTACGGCTTTGGCTCAGTACCGTGAGCTGGCCGCGTTCTCCCAGTTTGCTTCCGATCTGGATGAAGCAACGCGTAAGCAGCTGAATCATGGACAAAAAGTGACCGAACTGTTGAAGCAGAAACAATATGCTCCCATGTCGGTATCGCAGCAGTCCCTGGTGTTGTTCGCCGCTGAACGTGGTTACCTGGAAGACATCGAACTGGCAAAGGTCGGCGACTTCGAGGCCGCGCTGCTGGCCTACGTAGACCGCGAGCAAGGCGATTTGATGCAACAAATCAACCAGACCGGCGCTTATAACGATGAAATCGAAGGCAAGCTGAAAGGCATCCTCGATAACTTCAAGGCAACCCAGTCCTGGTAACGCGCTATGGCCTGTTTCGGCAGGCCATGACGCCATGAGGAGAAGCAGAGATGGCCAGCGCCAAAGAAATACGTACTAAGATCGCCAGCGTGCAAAACACGCAGAAGATCACCAAAGCGATGGAGATGGTTGCCGCATCCAAAATGCGCAAATCGCAGGAGCGTATGGCGGCCAGCCGTCCTTATGCAGAAACTATGCGTAATGTGATTGGTCACCTTGCTTTGGGAAATCTGGAATATAAACATCCTTACCTGGAAGAGCGCGACGTCAAGCGCGTCGGGTATCTGGTGGTGGCCACCGACCGTGGTCTGGCCGGCGGCCTGAACATTAACCTGTTCAAAAAAGTGCTGACGGACATGAAAGCCTGGAGTGAAAAGGGCGTTGATGCGGAACTGGCGCTGATCGGCTCCAAGGCGGTGTCGTTCTTTAACGCCGTCGGCAGCAACGTGGTTGCCCAGGTCACCGGCATGGGGGATAACCCCACGCTGTCTGAACTGATTGGGCCGGTTAAAGTCATGCTGCAGGCGTATGACGAAGGCCGCCTGGATAAGCTCTATATTGTCAGCAACAAATTCGTTAATACCATGTCCCAGGTACCGCAACTGCTTCAGGTCCTGCCCTTGCCGCCCGCGGAAGATGGGGAAGAGCTGAAGAAGAAAACCTGGGATTACCTGTATGAACCCGATCCCAAGGCGCTGCTGGATACATTGTTGCGCCGTTATGTGGAATCGCAGGTTTATCAGGGCGTCGTTGAAAACCTGGCCAGCGAACAGGCCGCGCGAATGGTAGCGATGAAAGCCGCAACGGATAACGGTGGCAACCTGATCAAAGAGTTGCAACTTGTTTACAATAAGGCTCGTCAATTCAGCATCACTCAGGAACTCACCGAGATCGTTTCGGGAGCCGCCGCGGTTTAGGTTTAGGGTTACGAATTACGTAGAGGATTCAAGATGGCTACTGGAAATGTTATCCAGGTTATCGGCGCCGTGGTTGACGTCGAGTTCCCGCAGGATGCTGTACCTAAGGTGTACAACGCCCTTGAAGTGGAAAACGGCGCCGCCAAATTGGTGCTGGAAGTAGAACAGCAGTTAGGCGGCGGCGTTGTCCGTTGCATCGCCATGGGCTCGTCCGACGGTCTGCGTCGCGGCCTGAAAGTGACCAACCTGGAACGTTCGATCGAAGTGCCGGTGGGTAAAGCCACGCTGGGCCGCATCATGAACGTGCTGGGCGAACCGGTCGATATGAAAGGCGAGATCGGCGAGGAAGAACGTTGGTCCATCCATCGTCCGGCGCCGAGCTATGAAGATTTGTCCAGTTCGCAGGAACTGCTGGAAACCGGCATCAAGGTTATCGACCTGATGTGCCCGTTTGCCAAAGGCGGTAAAGTCGGCCTGTTCGGCGGCGCCGGCGTGGGTAAAACCGTCAACATGATGGAGCTTATCCGTAATATCGCCATCGAGCATTCCGGTTATTCGGTGTTTGCCGGCGTGGGCGAACGTACCCGCGAAGGGAACGACTTCTACCACGAAATGACCGATTCGAACGTTATCGACAAAGTATCCCTGGTGTACGGCCAGATGAACGAGCCGCCGGGAAACCGTCTGCGCGTGGCGCTGACCGGGCTGACCATGGCGGAAAAATTCCGTGATGAAGGCCGCGACGTCCTGCTGTTTATCGATAACATTTATCGTTATACCCTGGCCGGGACCGAAGTATCCGCGCTGCTGGGCCGTATGCCTTCAGCGGTAGGCTACCAGCCGACGCTGGCGGAAGAAATGGGCGTGCTGCAAGAACGCATCACCTCCACCAAAACCGGTTCCATCACCTCGGTACAGGCGGTATATGTGCCTGCGGATGACTTAACCGACCCGTCGCCGGCGACCACCTTCGCCCACCTTGACGCCACCGTGGTATTGAGCCGTCAAATCGCCTCACTGGGTATCTACCCGGCGGTTGACCCGCTCGACTCCACCAGCCGTCAGCTGGATCCGTTGGTTGTCGGCCAGGAACACTACGACGTGGCCCGTGGCGTGCAGTCCATCCTTCAGCGTTATCAGGAGCTGAAAGATATTATCGCCATCCTGGGTATGGACGAACTGTCAGAAGATGACAAACTGGTGGTGTCCCGCGCACGTAAGATCCAGCGTTTCTTGTCGCAACCGTTCTTCGTCGCCGAAGTGTTCACCGGTTCGCCGGGTAAATATGTTTCCCTGAAAGACACTATCCGCGGCTTTAAAGGCATCATGGACGGTGAATACGATCACCTGCCCGAGCAGGCGTTCTATATGGTCGGTTCCATTGATGAAGCAGTGGAAAAAGGCAAGAAACTGTAACGCTGTGATAGGAGGGTGATATGGCTGCAAATACTTACCATCTGGATGTCGTCAGCGCGGAACAGAAAATGTTTTCCGGGCTGGTGGAAAAAATCCAGGTGACGGGAAGCGAAGGCGAACTGGGGATTTTTCCCGGCCATGCCCCGCTGCTCACTGCCATTAAGCCCGGTATGGTGCGTATCGTCAAAGAACATAACGAAGAAGAGTATATCTACCTGTCGGGGGGCATCCTCGAGGTGCAACCGGACATCGTTACCGTTTTGGCCGATACCGCCATTCGTGGCAAAGATCTTGATGAAGCGCGCGCAATGGAATCCAAGCGCATGGCGGAAGAGCATATCAATAATTCACATGGTGACGTGGATTATGCTCAGGCCTCGGCCGAACTGTCCAGGGCCATCGCCAAGCTGCGGGTCATTGAATTGACCAGAAAAGCAATGTAATCAAGCTAGTGTGATTAAAAAGCCAGTCCTTTGTGACTGGCTTTTTTATTGGAATTCATTCTCTTCCACGCATAGAGTGTCACAACTTGACGCTCTTATTTTTCGATCTGAAATAAGTTTCACCTTCTTCGCCTACCTAAACCGCTAATTCCAGCCTGTACCTGCGGTAATTGGCCCCGAAACGCCCACTATTTCCGCATTGCGTCCTAAACCGGGTAAAATGATCCCGGCTTACGTCATTATGCGGCCATAATGTGTTTTTCGGCCCAAAATATGTGGTAATCCCTTCTCTGAACGGGTTTACTTTCGTCTATTGAATCAGGTTCATCAGGATGGTTATGTCGAATCGATTGATGAGCGTAGTGATCCTTGCCGCCGGCAAGGGCACCCGCATGTATTCCGATCTGCCCAAGGTCTTGCATCCGTTGGCTGGCAAACCGCTGGTCAGGCATGTTATTGACGCCGCCGCCGCCCTGGGCGCGGCGCGTATCCATTTGGTTTACGGCCACGGCGGCGAGCGACTGCGGCAGGCGTTGGCCGGCCCTGGTCCGGAACTGAGCTGGGTATTGCAGGCCGAACAGCGCGGCACCGGCCATGCCATGCAGCAGGCGGCGCCGTTTTTCCAGGATGATGAAGATATCCTGATGCTGTACGGCGATGTGCCGTTGATAGCGCCGTCAACCCTTGAGCGCCTGGTGGCCGCCAAGCCCGAGGGCGGTATCGGCCTGCTGACCGTTACCCTGGACGATCCTACCGGCTATGGCCGCATCGTGCGGGAAAACGGCAATGTATGCGGTATCGTCGAGCACAAAGACGCCGACGAGGCGCAGCGGGGCATCCGCGAAATCAATACCGGCATTCTGGTGGCCAACGGCGCCGACCTGAAGCGCTGGTTAAGCCGGCTGACCACCAATAACGCCCAGGGAGAGTATTACCTTACCGATATTATCGCCCTGGCCTGGGGCGAGGGCCGGCGTATCAATACCGTTAACCCCGATCGCCTAAGCGAAGTGGAGGGCGTGAATAATCGTTTGCAGCTGGCAACCCTTGAGCGGGTTTATCAGCGCCAGCAGGCCGAAAATCTGCTGTTGGCCGGTGTCATGCTGCTCGACCCGGCGCGTTTTGATTTGCGCGGCGAGCTGGCGTACGGCCGCGATGTGACCATTGACACCAATGTCATTATCGAGGGCCGGGTATCCTTGGGCAACAATGTGGTTATCGGTACCGGCTGCGTATTAAAAGACTGCGACATTGGCGATAACGTGGTGGTCAGCCCCTACACGGTCATAGATCAAGCCCGGCTGCGTGCGGACTGTACCGTCGGGCCGTTCGCCCGCCTGCGGCCCGGTGCGGAGCTGGAAGAGGGCGCCCATGTCGGCAATTTTGTCGAGATGAAAAAAGCGCGCCTGGGGCGCGGATCCAAGGCCGGGCACCTGAGCTATCTGGGTGATGCGGAAATTGGCGCCGGTGTGAATATCGGCGCCGGCACCATTACCTGCAATTATGACGGCGCCAATAAACACCAGACCGTGATCGGCGATGATGTCTTTGTCGGCTCGGATACCCAACTGGTGGCGCCGGTTACCATAGGCAACGGCGCCACCATCGGCGCCGGCACCACAGTTACGCGCAGCGTGGGGGAAAACGAACTGGTGCTTAGCCGGGTGCGGCAGGTGCATATCACCGGCTGGCAACGGCCGGTTAAGAAGCATCGTTAATGGTATTACGCGCAGTTTGTCAAATCTGGGCATGAGCTTGCCGCGGGTATGATGCGCAATGAGAGTAAAGCCTGGCGCCGAGAGATAGGGCGTCTTTACCATCTTGCCCATCATGCCCGTTATCATGGTTTTGTCAGCCATTTTCACGAGAGTGGCTGACAAAACATAATAATCCCCAGTTCTACAGGCTCGGGGAAACCGGAAAAACCGGTCTCTGTCAGGTCAAAGACATCGATACGGCGGAGCATGCCGTTCATTTAGGAATAACACTGATGTGTGGAATAGTAGGCGCGGTTGCGCAGCGTGATATTGCCGAAATCCTGTTAGAGGGATTACGCCGGCTAGAGTATCGTGGGTATGATTCCGCCGGCCTGGCGGTGGTGGATAACGAGGGGCATTTGCAACGGCTGCGCCGGGTCGGCAAGGTTGCCGCGTTGTCGCAGGCGGCGGCGGAGCATCCGCTGACCGGCGGCACGGGCATCGCCCATACCCGTTGGGCCACCCACGGGGAACCCTCGGAGAATAATGCCCATCCCCATGTCTCCGGGCATATCGTGGTGGTGCATAACGGTATCATCGAAAACCATGAACCGCTGCGTAAACTGCTGGTGGAGCGCGGCTATGTATTCGCGTCCGAAACCGATACCGAGGTTATCGCCCACCTGGTGCATTGGGAACAGCGCCAGGGCGGCGGCACGCTGGCTGAAGTGATCCTGCGCGTGATCCCGCACCTGCGCGGCGCCTATGGCACAGTTATCATGGATAGCAAGGACCCAAGCGTGCTGGTGGCGGCGCGATCCGGTAGTCCGCTGGTGATTGGCCTGGGCGTGGGCGAAAACTTCCTGGCGTCCGATCAGCTGGCGCTGCTGCCGGTCACCCGCCGGTTTATGTTCCTGGAAGAGGGCGATATCGCCGAAATTACCCGCCGCACGGTGCGCGTATGGGATACGCGCGGCAACCCGGTGCAACGGGCGGAGATTGAGTCCCAGGTAAAATACGACGCCGGCGATAAGGGCATCTATCGCCACTACATGCAAAAAGAGATTTTTGAACAGCCGCAGGCGATTAAAAACACCCTGGCGGGCCGTTTTTTACACGGCCAGATCACCTTATCCGAACTGGGCGAGGCCGGCGATCGTTTGCTGGAGCAGGTACAGCATGTGCAAATCATCGCCTGCGGCACCTCGTACCATTCGGCCATGGTATCGAAATACTGGTTCGAGGCGCTGGCCGGCGTGCCCTGCGATGTGGAAATCGCCTCCGAGTTCCGCTATCGCAAATCCGCCGTGCGGCCGGGCAGCCTGATCATTACCCTGTCGCAATCCGGCGAAACCGCCGATACCCTTGCGGCCCTGCGCCTGACCAAAACCCTGGGCTACCTCGGCTCGCTGGCGGTGTGTAACGTGGCCGGCTCCTCGCTGGTGCGCGAATCCGATCTGGCGCTGATGACCCGCGCCGGGACGGAAATCGGCGTGGCTTCCACCAAGGCCTTCACCACCCAGTTAACGGTATTGCTGATGCTGGTGGCGCGCCTGGGCCGCCTGAAGGGCATGGATAGCCAGGTCGAGCAGCAGATTGTGCATGCGCTGCAGGCCCTGCCGGCCCGTATCGAGCAAATGCTGGCGCTGGATAAGCCGATTGAACAGCTGGCGGAAGGGTTCTCTGATAAACATCACGCCCTGTTTCTCGGGCGCGGCGAGCTTTACCCCATCGCCATGGAAGGCGCGCTGAAGCTCAAGGAAATTTCGTATATCCACGCCGAAGCCTATGCGGCGGGCGAGCTGAAACACGGCCCGCTGGCGCTGATCGACGCCGATATGCCGGTAATCGTTATTGCCCCCAATAATGAATTGCTGGAAAAACTCAAGTCGAACATCGAGGAAGTGCGCGCCCGCGGCGGCCTGTTATATGTCTTTGCCGAAGAGAACGCCGGTTTTACCGACAGCGAAAATATGAAAATCATCCCGCTGCCGCACGTAGAAGAGATTGTGGCGCCGATATTCTACACGGTGCCGTTGCAGCTGCTGGCGTATCATATTGCGCTGATCAAAGGCACCGATGTCGACCAGCCGCGTAATCTGGCAAAATCGGTGACGGTGGAGTAACCCGCGTCTGCGGCGGCACCTAAGCCGCCGCTTGCAAAGTGATCGCAAAAACCGACACAGCGTTAATCGGATCCGGTGGGGATGGCAAAGCCCCAGCGGATTTTTTTTGCCCGATCACCCCCCAATAAATCCTTTTCCTTATATTGATATTGCAAATGCTTAATTCAAATAAGCTTAATTAATTTACGCATGGTTATTTACGAGAAACTTCTTGTTCCCACCCGGAATATAACAATAATGATTATGTGAGCGGGGTCATGCCGGCTTATGACAACGGTCATAAAAATAGGGTGCTGAAAAGTGTAAAACATCTGTCATGTCAACAATACACTATTACCGGCTTGTCTGGCCTGCGACGACTTTCTCCTGGGTTTTTACCGCGGGAAATGCCGCCTGACGTGCGGCATGGTTCCGCTCGCCGCTTGCCTGTACCGAACGGAATAATCGTAACGGCTTAAGCTGCGCATTTCTCTCATTAATCGACCGCCCACTATTCTGATTTTATTGGAAGGGTCACATCTATGCTGATATTTTTATAACTAAAAGGTGCGATTTATGAATAGCCTACAGATATTTTCTTTTGTATTTTTTACGTGCCTTGTCGCTATTGTTACCTGGTGGAAAGTAAGGAAAAACGATACCCATACCCAGCAGGGCTATTTCCTGGCCGGTCGTTCCCTTAAAGCGCCAATAATTGCCGCATCGCTGATGCTGACCAATCTTTCAACGGAACAATTGGTCGGCCTGAGCGGACAGGCCTATAAATTCGGCATGTCGGTGATGGCATGGGAGGTGATTTCAGCTATTCCCCTGGTCCTGCTGGCGCTGGTGTTTTTACCGCGTTATTTGCAGCGGGGCATTATTACCATTCCGGATTTTATCGAAGAACGCTACGACAAAACCACGCGTATTATGGTGGACTGCTGTTTTTTAATCGCCACCGGCGTCTGTTTTCTGCCCATAGTACTCTATTCCGGCTCGCTGGCGCTCAACAGCCTGTTTCATTTCAGCGACCTTACCGGGCTGAGCCAGGGCAGCGCGACGATAGTCATGGTGATAGCCCTTGGCGTGATAGGCACCCTGTACGCGGTTATCGGCGGACTGCGCGCGATTGCCGTCGCCGATGTCGTCAATGGCATCGGCCTGGTGATTGGCGGGCTGATGGTGCCGTTTTTCGGGCTGATGGCGCTTGGCGGCGGCAGTGTTATCGCCGGCCTGAATACACTGACGGCGGATCATGCCGAGCGCCTCAACTCCATCGGCGGCGCCCATGACCCGGTGCCCATCGGCGCCGCCTTGACCGGCCTGGTGCTGGTGAATACCTTTTACTGGTGTACCAACCAGGGCATCGTCCAGCGTACCCTGGCCGCCAAGAACCTGGCCGAAGGGCAAAAAGGCGCGCTGCTGACGGCGCTGCTGAAAATGCTCGACCCGATAATCCTGGTCCTGCCCGGCGTTATCGCCTATCACCTGTATCAAGGGCTGCCCAAGGCGGATATGGCCTACCCGGTGCTGGTCAACCAGATCCTGCCCGCGCCCCTGGTCGGTTTTTTCGGCGCCGTGCTGTTCGGCGCCATTATCAGCGTGTTCAACGGGTTTTTAAACAGCGCCAGCACCTTATTCAGCATGGGTATCTACAGCCGTATTATCAATCCTGACGCCACGTCCAAGAAACAGGTGTTGGTGGGGCGTTATTTCGCCCTGATCCTGGCGCTGGTGTCGGTGGTGGTGGCCCCCGGCATTGCCAATGCCCCCGAAGGATTATACAGCTGGATGAAGCAGCTTAACGGGGTGTACAACGTTCCCCTGGTCACCATTATCATCATGGGGTTCTTTTTCCCGCGTATCCCGGCCATGGCGGCCAAGCTGGCGCTGCTGTTAGGTATCGTCAGCTATATCCTGATCAATTACGTTTTCCATTTCCCTATTCATTTCCTGTATGTGCTGGCGATAACGTTTTGCCTGAACGCGTTGGTGATGCTGGTTATCGGTAAACTTGCGCCGCGCGCCACCCCGTTTGTCTTCCATGATTCCCTGGCGGTGGATATGTCGCCGTGGCGGTCGGTAAAAATCGCCTCCGTCGGCGTTATTGCGGCGATGATATTTATTTATGCCTTTCTCGCCCGCTTCGGCGGCTGGCACAGCCTCTGGTTATGCTGGATCGCGGGCATAACCGTTGTCGCCATTTCCGGCTGGCTGATATTCGCCGGTTTGAGAAAAACCAAAACCAGGGAGGAAATCGCCTGATGCAACCTAATATAATTTTTATCATGACCGATACGCAGGCCACCAATATGGTCGGGTGCTATACCGGCCTTCCCCTGCATACCGAGCATATCGATGCGCTGGCCGGGCGCGGGGCCAAATTCAATTCGGCATTTACCACCGCGCCGCTGTGCACCCCGGCGCGCGCGGGACTGTTCACCGGCCTGTATTCCAACCAAAGCGGTCCCTGGACCAATAATCTGGCGCCGGGTAAGAATATGCGCACCCTGGGCAACTATTTTCAGGATGCCGGCTGGCAAACCGCCTATATCGGTAAATGGCATCTTGATGGCCACGACTATTTCGGCACCGGCATCTGTCCGCCGGAATGGGCGGCGGAATATTGGTACGATGGCGCTAATTACCTGCATGACCTGCCGGAAGAAAAAATCAGCTTATGGCGCAACGGGCTGAATTCAAAGGAAGAACTTGAACAACATCAGATTGATGATGAATTTACCTGGGGCTATCGCATCAGCCAGCGCGCGATACATTTTATCGATAAGCAGCGCCTGCGGCGCGAGAAACCGTTCCTGCTGGTGCTTTCTTACGATGAGCCGCATCATCCCTTTACCTGCCCGCCGCGTTATCTCGACCGTTTTGCCGATTTCCATTACCCGCTGGGCGCAAAAGGAACCGATGATCTCAGCGATAAACCGATGCACCAGCGTTTGTGGGCCAGGGCGATGCCGTCGCCGGTAACGGATGGCGCCACCTATCATCATCCGATTTATTTTGCCTGCAATGATTTTGTCGACGACCAGATAGGACGCGTGCTGAACCACCTTACCCCCGACGAATGGGAAAATACCTGGATAGTGTATACCTCCGATCACGGTGAAATGATGGGAGCGCATCAACTTATCAGCAAAGGCTCGGCAGGCTATGACGACATCTGCCGCATTCCCTTTATCATCCACGGGCCCGGCCTGCCGGCGCGGGAGATTGATACACCGGTGAGCCATATCGACCTGTTGCCGACGTTATTATCGATTGCCGGTATCCCGGTGCCGCCGTCGCTGCACGGCGAAAGCCTGCTGCCTATGCTGTCGTCGGCGGAGCGGGAACGGGAGCGGTCGGTCATGGTGGAATTTAACCGTTATGAAATAGAACATGACAGCTTCGGCGGTTTTATCCCGATGCGCGCCTGGGTCACCAATGATTTAAAACTGGTGATTAATCTGTTTGACGATGATGAACTCTATGACCGGCGCAACGATCCCGAGGAACTGATAAACCTGATTGGCCGGGACGACTATGCGGAACGGCGTAATGC
The DNA here is from genome assembly GCF_047324285.1 of Sodalis sp. RH14. Lineage (NCBI taxonomy): Bacteria > Pseudomonadati > Pseudomonadota > Gammaproteobacteria > Enterobacterales > Bruguierivoracaceae > Sodalis > Sodalis sp. RH14. The sequence continues at coordinate 5,764,766 of NZ_CP178739.1, read as the reverse complement.
ATTGCATGATAGCTTATTAGACTTTATGGATCGTATTCGCGATCCGTTTCGCAGCTATCGCTGGGCCATGCGCCCGTGGCGGCCCGACAGGCATGAGCAATGGCTGGGCGCGTTTCGTCCTAAACCGGATGATTACGTCTCGCCGGTGGTCAGGGATTACGATACCGGCCTGCCGACCAAGGGAGTAAAAATTGAGGAAAAAAGACAAAAATTCTGAGGATGGGGACGAGGGCCGCGCCGTATTCGCAGAATTGTCCGGCAGCGAACACGCCATGTTTACCCGGCTGGATCAGTTGCCGAAGCAAACGCGCATTTATCCCCAGGAGGATGAGGCCCTCTCTTTTTATTACCTGCACAGTGGGTTGGTGGGGCTGTACCATATGCTGGAGAACGGTAAGGTGTGCCTGATCCGCCTGTTTGGCCCCGGTGATTTTTTCGGCTACCGCAGCCTGTTCGGTAATACGTTTTACCACTGTTCCTCGCGCGTGCAGCGCACCGCTACGGTAACGCGCATTACCCCCTATCAGCCGCAGCGGTTTTTATGCCGCTATCCGCGCCTGAATGTCTATTTGTTCATGCGGCTGGCGCGTGATCTGGGCGAGGCGGAAAAAAGGCTGGCCAGCATGGCCTACGATAAATCCCAGCAACGGGTATTACTGGGCATTCACTATTTATACCGGCAATGGCCGGGCTATGAATGGACCTGGCGTGAAATTGCCGAATACGCGGGTTGCGAAACGGAAACCGCTATCCGCCATGGCAGTGAGCTCAAGCTACAGGGACTGTTGCCGGATGAATTTACCGGTTAACTGCCGCCGCTGCCGGTGCGGCATGGTATTTGACGCGCAATATTGTTTGGAGTCGCGGTTATGAAACGCCCGTTTTCCCTGATGGCGAAACCCACCAGTTATCAATGCAATATTCACTGCGATTATTGTTTTTATGTGGACAAAAAAAATACCCTGTTACCCGCCGGAGCATCGGCGTCGAAGCATATGGCCGACGATGTGCTCAGGGAATTTATTAAGCAGTATATTGACGCCAGCGCTGGCGACGAGGTCATGTTTGCCTGGCAGGGCGGCGAGCCGACCCTGGCCGGAATTGACTTTTATGCCGCCGCGCTGCGCTATCAGCAGCGTTACGCCCGGGGAAAAAGGATTACCAACAGCATGCAAACCAACGGCGTATTGATAAACGATCAATGGGGCCGTTTTCTTGCCGATAATCATTTCCTGCTGGGTATTTCCGTGGACGGCACCGCCAGGCTGCATAATCATTATCGCCATACCGCCAGCGGCCGGCCGGTATTTGACAGCGTGATCAACGCCATCCGGATATTTAAGGAATATCATATAGATTACAACGTATTGAGCGTGGTGAACGATAAAACCGCCCAGGCGCCGCTGGAAATATATTTTTTTATCACGCAAGAGCTGGGCGCGCAGTATGTGCAATTTATCCCGGCAGTGGAACAAAGGTTGTCCGGAGCCGCGCGGGGGGAATTGATTTATCCCCGGTCGACGGCGGATAAAACGCTGACGCCATGGTCGGTGAGCGGCGAAGCCTACGGCACGTTTATCAATACCCTGTTTGACTACTGGGTACGGCATGATGTCGGCAGGGTGTTTGTGCAGCTATTCGATAATGCCCTGGCCGCCTGGTGCGGCGTGATGCCAAGCCTGTGCGTGATGCAGCCCACCTGCGGCCAGGGCCTGGTCGTCGAGCAGAACGGCGATATCTATAGCTGCGATCATTTCGTCTACCCTGAGCATAGACTGGGCAATCTGATGACAGGGAACCTGGCCGCCATGGCCGGTGGGAAAAAACAGCGCCAGTTCGGCCAGCTAAAAGCCAATGTGGCGACGCCGTGTTTGTCATGCGACTATCGGTTTGCCTGTCACGGCGGCTGTCCTAAGCACCGTATTCACCGCATCGGGGGCCAGTGGCATAATCATCTTTGCCCCGGCTATAAAGCTATTTTTTCCCATATCGCGCCCTATATGGCGTATATGGCCGGCGAACTGGCGCACCATCGGCCGGCCGCCGGCATTATGCGCGAAATTGATCGGATTGCGGAGGCGGGGATTGAAAAAAAAGGCTAATATGCCATTAAAATAGGTACCCATCCCGGTGTCATAAAAATGTCATATTACCGACATGTATCTGTAACCTAATTGTCCTATTTTCCCTCCTGCAGCAATTATAATAATTGAAGAAAACGGCCATGGGCCGATTTTAAATATCCCACAGGAGGGATTATGAGACTGATGCATACCACCGTTGCCAGTGTTGTAGCAGCTACGTTCGCCCTGGCGAGTATTTCTTCGTTCGCTGCCGCCAACCTGACAGGTGCCGGCGGCACATTCCCCGCCCCGGTTTATGCTAAATGGGCTGATACCTATCAAAAAGAAACCGGCGTGAAAGTTAACTACCAGGGCATCGGTTCTTCCGGCGGCATTAAACAGATTATCGCCAATACCGTTGATTTCGGCGCGTCCGATGCTCCTTTAAGCGATGGCGACCTGAAGAAAGAAGGTTTATTCCAATTTCCGACCGTGATTGGCGGCGTGGTGCTGGCCATCAACGTACCGGGAATCAAAAGCGGCGAACTGACCCTGGACGGCCATACCCTGGGTGAAATTTACCTGGGCAACATCAAAAAATGGAACGACCCGGCCATCACCAAGCTGAACCCGGGCCTGAAGCTGCCGGATCAGAATATCGCCGTGGTACGCCGCGCCGATGGTTCCGGCACGTCGTTTGTCTTCACCAGCTATCTGTCCAAGGTGAATGCGACCTGGAAAGAAAAAATCGGCGCCGGTTCCACGGTTAACTGGCCGGTCGGACTGGGCGGCAAGGGCAATGACGGCATCGCCGCCTTTGTCCAGCGTTTGCCGGGTTCCATCGGTTATGTGGAGTACGCCTACGCTAAGCAGAACAACCTGGCCTACACCAAGCTGATTTCCGCCGACGGCAAGCCGGTAATGCCGACGCAGGATAACTTCAGCGCGGCGGCGAAAGGCGTCAACTGGCAGCAATCTTTTGCCCAGGATCTGACTAACCAGAAGGGCAACAATGCCTGGCCGATCACCTCCACCACGTTTATTATGTTGCATACTACCCAAACCAAGCCTGAGCAGGGCCGCGAAACCCTGAAATTCTTCGATTGGGCCTACAACAAGGGTGCCGACCAGGCTAACGCCCTTGACTACGCCACCTTGCCAAAGGACGTGGTCGAACAGATCCGCGCCGCCTGGAAGGCCAATATCAAAGACAGTAACGGTAAAGCGCTCTACTAAGTCCTTGTGTTTCGTCCCTTCCCTTACGGGAAGGGATTACGAACCAACAAAAAGAGTACTCTATGGCTGACAATACGCCGGCACGGCATGCCCCCGGTAAACAAGGCGACCTGATATTCGGTACGTTGGTCAGGTTGGCCGCATTGATTACCTTATTGATGTTGGGCGGAATTATCGTTTCGCTGATTGTCGCTTCGTGGCCGAGCATGGAAAAGTTCGGCTTCGCTTTCCTGTGGACCAAGGAGTGGGATCCGCCCGGTGAAAAATTCGGCGCGCTGGTTCCTATCTATGGCACCCTGGTGACCTCTTTTATCGCGTTGCTGATTGCCGTTCCGGTCAGCTTCGGCATCGCCCTGTTCCTTACCGAGCTTGCCCCCAGCTGGTTGAAGCGTCCCCTTGGCGTCGCCATTGAGCTGTTGGCGGCCATCCCAAGCATTGTCTACGGCATGTGGGGGTTGTTTGTTTTTGCTCCCCTGTTCGCCCAGTATTTTCAACAGCCCCTGGGCGATGTGATGTCGACCATCCCTTTTATCGGCGTCCTGTTTTCGGGGCCGGCGTTTGGTATCGGCATCCTGGCCGCCGGTATTATCCTGGCTATCATGATCATCCCGTATATTGCCGCCGTGATGCGCGATGTGTTTGAGCAAACGCCGGTGTTGATGAAGGAGTCGGCCTACGGTATCGGCTGCACCACCTGGGAAGTGATCTGGCGTATCGTGCTGCCCTTCACCAAAAACGGCGTGATCGGCGGCGTGATGCTGGGCCTGGGACGGGCGCTGGGCGAAACCATGGCGGTGACCTTTATCATCGGCAATACCAACCAGCTGGACAGCATTTCCCTGTTTAGCCCGGGCAACAGCATTACCTCGGCGCTGGCCAATGAGTTCGCCGAAGCCCAGGCGGGTCTGCATACCGCCGCGCTGATGGAGCTGGGGTTAATCCTGTTTGTGATTACCTTTATCGTGCTGGCCTGCTCCAAATTCATGATAATGCGCCTGGCGAAAAACGAGGGGGTCAAATAATGGCGACCGTCGAGCACCAAATGACCCATACCGCGCCACAAATGGAAGCGCGGCGTAAAATGCAGTCCTGGCGGCGGCAGAAGAACCGTCTGGCGCTGTTATTATCCATGATCACCATGGCCTTCGGCCTGTTCTGGTTATGCTGGATCTTGCTGACCACGGTAAGCCGGGGTTTTGACGGTATGTCGCTGGCGTTGTTTACCGAAATGACGCCGCCGCCCAATACCGCCGGCGGAGGGCTGGCCAATGCCCTGGCCGGCAGCGGATTGCTGATTCTCTGGGCCACTGTTTTCGGCACGCCCCTGGGCATCATGGCGGGGATTTACCTGGCGGAATACGGGCGTAAGTCCGCGCTGGCGGAAGTGATCCGTTTTATTAACGATATCCTGCTGTCCGCGCCGTCCATCGTTATCGGTTTGTTTGTCTATACGCTGGTGGTGGCGAAAATGGAGCATTTCTCCGGCTGGGCCGGGGTGATCGCCCTGGCGCTGCTGCAGGTGCCGATTGTTATCCGTACCACGGAAAACATGATGCGGCTGGTGCCCGATACGCTGCGTGAGGCTGCCTATGCGTTGGGTACGCCGAAATGGAAAATGATTTCCGCCATCACGCTTAAGGCCTCGGTTTCCGGCATCATCACCGGCGTATTGCTGGCGGTGGCGCGCATTGCCGGCGAAACGGCGCCGCTGCTGTTTACCTCGCTCTCCAACCAGTTCTGGAGTACCGATCTCATGCAGCCCATCGCCAACCTGCCGGTGACGATTTTCAAATTCGCCATGAGCCCGTTTGCCGAATGGCAACAGCTGGCCTGGGCCGGCGTGCTGCTGATTACCCTGTGCGTGCTGTTGCTGAACATTATCGCGCGGATTATTTTCGCCAAAAAAACCTATTAAGCGTCAGGCGCCGACGCGTCTTTGATCGAAAGAGAGAGTGTTGCATGAGCGGGATCAACAACGCCAACGACAGCAAAGTACAGGTTCGCGATCTGAATTTTTATTACGGTAAATTTCATGCGCTGAAAAATATCAGCCTGGACATTGCCCGTAACCAGGTGACGGCTTTTATCGGCCCGTCCGGCTGCGGTAAATCCACGCTGTTGCGTTGCTTTAATAAAATGTACCAGCTTTATCCGGAGCAGCGCGCCGAAGGGGAGATCCTGCTGGACGGGGACAATATCCTCACCGATAAGCGCGATGTTTCCCTGCTGCGCGCCCGGGTCGGCATGGTGTTCCAGAAGCCGACCCCCTTTCCGATGTCTATTTATGACAATATCGCGTTCGGCGTGCGCCTGTTTGAGAAACTGTCGCGCAGCGAGATGGAGGAGCGCGTGCAGTGGTCGCTGACCAAAGCGGCGCTGTGGAACGAAACCAAGGACAAATTGCACCAGAGCGGTTATAGCCTGTCCGGCGGCCAGCAGCAGCGTTTATGTATCGCGCGCGGCATCGCCATTCGCCCCGATGTGCTGTTGCTCGATGAGCCCTGTTCAGCCCTGGATCCGATCTCGACCGGACGTATCGAAGAGCTGATTTCAGAATTGAAAGCGGATTATACCGTAGTGATAGTGACGCATAATATGCAGCAGGCGGCGCGTTGCTCCGATCACACGGCATTTATGTATCTCGGCGAGTTAATTGAATTCAACGATACGGATAGCATTTTCACCGCACCGAAGAACAAACAAACCGAAGATTATATTACTGGCCGCTATGGTTAATAACGGGATATATCATGGAAAACCTGAATCTCAATAAGCATATTTCCGGCCAGTTTAACGCCGAACTGGAACACATACGCACCCAGGTGATGGCGATGGGCGGCCTGGTGGAGCAACAGCTTACCGACGCCATCAGCGCGATGCACAGCCAGGATGAAGAATTGGCCAAACGGGTCATCGCCGGGGACGTCAAGGTGAATGCGATGGAGGTGGCCATTGATGAAGCCTGTGTGCGTATTATTGCCAAGCGCCAGCCTACCGCCAGCGATTTACGCCTGGTGATATCGATCATCAAAACCATATCCGAACTGGAGCGTATCGGCGACGGCGCGGATAAAATCTGCCGTACCGCGCTGGAAAAATACTCCCAGCAGCATTTGCAGATGCTGGTCAGCCTGGAGTCGCTTGGACGCCATACGGTGCAGATGCTGCATGACGTGCTGGACGCCTTTGCGCGCATGGATTTGGATGAGGCGATCCGGATTTATCGCGAGGATAAAAAAGTCGACCAGGAATACGAGGGTATCGTCCGTCAGCTGATGACCTATATGATGGAAGATCCCCGCACTATTCCCAGCGTGCTGACGGCGCTGTTTTGCGCCCGCTCCATCGAGCGTATCGGCGATCGCTGCCAGAATATCTGCGAATATATTTTCTATTTTGTTAAGGGACAGGACTTCCGCCATGTGGGCGGCGACGCGCTGGAAACGCTGCTGACGGGCACGGGTAAAGATAAGGCCGCGGATGCCGGCGGCGAGGCCAGTCCGCCGAAGGAATAATAATCCTGGCCGATCATACCAATACTTCCGGTGCGCCGGTCAACGTCCATCCCCGCGCGCGCCATAACGCCGGCAGCTGACCCATATCATCAAAGCGGGTGACCAGCGGGTGGTCGATCGGCGGATTATGCGCATCGGCGCAATAGTAAAATACCGGCATGCCGGCGGCGATGCCCGCCTGGACGCCGGACACCGAATCCTCGACTAAAATGCATTGCGCCACCGGTACCCCCAGCTGGGCGGCGGCATGATGGATCACCGCCGGGTCGGGCTTCCAGCGCTGCACATCGTAACCGCTGAACAGACGTTGCGCAAAAAACGGCAGCAGCGACGTCAGGCCGAGCGAGTGCTCCATTTTACTGACCGGACCGTTGGACACCACCGCCATCGGTACGACGATCCGCTGCAAAAGCTCGCGCACGCCCTCGATGGCAACCAGCCGCTCATCAAACAGCCGGGCTACATGCGCGCGGTACTCGGCTTCCAGGATATCCGCCCGCTGGCGCAGGCCGTGCTGTTCCCTCATGCGATCGAAGATGTCATTGAGTTTTACGCCTTTGAAATCCCTGATGGCATCGGTAAGCGTCAGCGCAATGCCGTATTGGGCGAACAGGAGCACATAGGCCTCGCAACACAAGATCTCGCTGTCCACCAGCGTGCCGTCACAATCAAATAATACGCATGTTTTGTCCGTCATTAACCCTGTCCTTATACCGTTGCCGGGAATATCCGCTCTTACTTTACCCGATCAGGGCGGACAAGCGATCGCTTAACCCGTTGCCGCGCCTGTTTTTTGGCCCCGGCCGCGGGCAGCGGTGGATACCCGCTTAACCCGGCTGGTGGGTGTTACACAGTGGAACACACGGCCATAATGTTTTTTATAATATAAATAATTATATATCAACAACATATATAAGTATAATAGTGTGGTTAAAAATATATTGTCATCTAAGTGTGTAAAATTACACATCGATCACATTTAGCGATTCATTAACATGTTTTAATCATCCCACTTCTTCGACTGGGAACTGACTATGAAACATATGATGATTTGCTGCGGCGCCGGCGTTGCCACCAGCACCGTGGCGCTGAAAAAACTGGAAGCTTACCTGCAGGGGGAAAACTTGCTGGATAAGGTGCGCATATCACAGGGTACCGTGGCGGAAGCCGCCACCCGCGACGATGTGGACTTTATCGTTTCCACCTCGCCGGTGAAAGTGTCCGTACCGGTCATTAACGCTTTGCCCCTGTTGACCGGCATGGGGACCGACAAAGTATTCAGCAGCGTTAAAGAATTGATTCTCGCCGAGGGTTAATACCATGTTTGTTATCGATTATATCGTGAGCATGGGGGCCTCGGTCATGATGCCCCTGATCTTCATTCTGCTGGGATTGCTGCTGCGTTTATCCATCGCCAAATCGATTAAAGCCGGGCTGATGGTGGGGATCGGTTTTATCGGATTAAGCATTACCGTTAACCTGATGATTGATTCGTTAACGCCCGTCAGCCATGCCATTGTCGAGCGGTTCGGCCTGAACCTGACGGTCTTGGACATGGGATGGCCCGCCGCCGCCGCCGTGGCCATGGGTACCCGGGTCGGCGCGCTGGTGATCCCGGTGTGCGTCGCCATCAATGTCCTGATGCTCTATACCAAGACCACCCGTATCCTGAACGTGGATATCTGGAACCTGTGGCATCACGCGTTTACCGGCTCGCTGGTGGCCATTATCACCGGTAATCTCTGGCTGGGGGTGCTGGCCGCCGGGCTGAACTGTATCGTCACCATGGTGATAGCCGATCGCACCACCGCCGATGTGGAAAAATACCTCAATTTGCCGGGTATCTCGGTGCCGCATGGTTTTTCCGCGTCGTTTGTGCCCGCCGCCTGGCTGGTTAACGCGATAGTCGATCGTATCCCCGGCGTGCGCGATATTAAAATCGATACCGATGTGATTCAAAAGCGCTTATCGATATTAGGCGATCCCGCCTGCCTGGGCGCGATTATCGGCGCCATCCTGGCCGTTATCGCCGGGGTTGATGTGAAGGCCATCCTGCAAACCGCCATCACCATGGCCGCGGTGATGACCATTATCCCCCGCATGGCCAAGATGTTGATGGAAGGGGTCTATCCCATCAGCGAGCGTATCCAGGAAATTGCGCAGTCCCGGGCCGGTTCGTTCGGCAAAATTTCCATCGGGCTGGATTCCGCCGTCAGCGTCGGCCATCCGGTTACCCTGTCGGTGTCGATGCTGATGATCCCGATTATGCTGGTGCTGGCGGCGATTATCCCCGGTAATCAGTTTCTGCCGTTCGCCTCGCTGACGGGCCTGCCGTTTGCCTTTGTGCTGGTGACCGCCGTATGCCGGGGCGATATGTTCCGCACCCTGCTCACCGGCCTGCTTACCCTGAGCCTGGCGCTGTTAATCGGCACCAGCCTGGCGCCGCTGGTGACCAGTACCGCCGTCAGCACCGGGTTCTCGTTACCCCATGGCGCAACCAGTATCAGCAGCGTTGATTATGCCGGCGCAATGCTGCCCTGGGTCATTATCCAGGGGTTCTATTTCAAGGCCATCGGCGTCGGCGTGCTGATCCTCTTGGCGCTGCTGCTGGCGCTATGGAACCGCAAAAAAATCCTCCGTGAGGACCGGTTGGCGGCGCAAACGGGCGCCGCCGGCACAGAGATGGGAGAATAATCATGATGTTCAGCGCCGAGCGCGTCTTCACCATTACCCAGCCGATAAGCCGTGATGAACTGCTGACCCTGATGGCGGACAGCCTGTACGCGGACGGCTTGGTCAAAGCAAGCTTTCGCCAGGGCGTGCTTGATCGGGAAGCGGTTTATCCCACCGGCATCGATATGGAGACGCACAGTATCGCCATACCCCATACCGAGTTTGAACATGTGCTCGCCACCGGCTTTGCCGTCGCGGTAAACCAGGCGGGGGTGGAGTTCCATCGCACCGATGAGCCACAAGCGGTGGTAAAACCGGCCGTCGTGGTGTTGATGGCCATCGATCCGTCGTGCGAAAAAGTGGCCATTATCCAATCCCTGTTTGCATTGCTGGGGGATATTGAGCAGGTTAACAAAATCGGCGGAAACTCGCCGGAGGGCATCGCGAAACTGTTCACTGAATCCATCACTACCCGTTAGAATGAAGCCGGAATCTCCCTACGCCTTCAGAGAAATGCGATGTTAAGAATAAGCCAGGTGATTGAGATAGCAATGGTCAGCCGCAAGACGGTTTATAACGCCATCAACAGCGGCCGCTTGAAATATCAGATGGTTAACCTGGATAACCGTCAGGTGCGCATGTTTCATGAACATGACGTGCTTGACGCGTTTCCCAAAGCCAACCGCACTTCGCTCGAAGTGCGGGCGCTGCAGCAGGAGATCGCCTCCCTGAAATTCGCCCTGGCGGAGCTGCAAAAGGCGGTGGAGGCCATGGATCCTTCCGTTCAGGTGGAGATGATCGCGGCAAAACCTAAAAAATAGGCGTCCGGTGTTCGCTTGCTGTCCCGGTTTGTTTGGTTTAAGCAATATTAAGCAAGGATCGTCAAATTATCATTGCATAAAAGTACATGTACAACCGCGTTGGTTTATCATTAAATGGGCCGGGAAAAGGTGCTTATATTTAATTTATCGTTACCAAGGAAGGTTATGTGGTATTTTTCGGCAACCAATATACGGCATGATATAAATAATGATTACCTTGATTATGCTGAGGAGGCCAATCAACCGCTTATATCCGAGGTAAACTCGATCAGTAATAGTCAAATATCTATAAATGCTAGCGCTACTAATATGCCCGTTCACAAGCCTTTTTTCCGGCGCGTAATGCAGCGCATGGCCGATATGCTGGCTTATGTCGGCAATTATTTTCATCATGGCGACCAACAGTGGTCTTTTGGCGCCACAAACAGTTCTCACCCCAAGATGGGCGCTATCGTACCATTACTTGATGAGCCGTCAATGGCAAGAGCTACCCTTATCATTAACGACCTTATGGTCCCTTTGCCGTCCCTGGGAGATAAACAACAGACAGTTGAAGAAAAGGTTTATTTTATCGGGATTGCCGTTATACGGCTGGCTGAATCGAAAGCGCAGAACTTAATTCATGGCCGCGCAAAGAAAAAGGCATGTGAAATAATAAATAAGGGTGATGACCATCCGGGCATCGGTATGCTGAGGCATATAGATAGCAGCTGCAAAGGGCAGAAAAGTTTTGCCGTGTCGCTGCTCGTTCTGGCCATGGAAATAGGCCGTATGGATTTGTCGTGTTCCGGTTCTAAAGAATATGGCGATTCACTGCATGCCATGGCCGTGTTATGGGGCTATATTCTTGCCAATGCCGCGACCGGCGGCACCAATGGAACGGGCATCGGCTTGGTGGATGAGCGCGCGGGCGGCGTCAGTGTGCCCAGCGTTTAATAATCAGTGAAGTATTAATACCGCCGAAGGCAAAGTTATTGGACTGGATATAACCGGTGTCGATGAGCCTGGGCTGGCCGGTGATATAGTCCAAATCGCCGCATTCCGGGTCCGGCTGGCGCAGGTTAAGCGTTGGGGCAAACCAGCCCTCGCGCATCATTTCCAGGCTCATCCAGGCTTCCAGCGCGCCGCAGGCCCCCAGCGTGTGGCCGAAATAGCTCTTCAGCGAGGATATCGGCGTGGTATTACCGAATAGCGCGGCGGTGGCGCGGCTCTCGGCAATGTCGCCGCGTTCCGTGGCGGTGCCGTGCGCGCTGATATAGCCGATGTCCCCGCTGGATACGCCGGCGTTTTGCAGCGCCTGCGCCATGCAGATTTGCATGGTGGACTGCTGCGGCTGGGTAATATGGCTGGCATCGCAGTTGGTGGCGAACCCCACCAGCTCGCCATAAATAGTGGCGCCCCTGGCCCGGGCAAAATCCAGCGCTTCCAATACCAGCGTGCCCGCGCCTTCGCCAATGACCAGTCCGTCCCGGTTGACATCAAAGGGGGCGGGTGTGAGCTTAGGCGCGTCGTTAAGCTGGCTGGTGGCAAACAGCGTATCGAAGGCCGCCGCCTCGGAAGGACAGAGTTCCTCGGCGCCGCCGGCCACCATGACCGTTTGGTAGCCATGCTTGATGGCTTCATAGGCATACCCGATGGCCTGGCTGCCGGAGGTGCAGGCGCTGGAGGTGGGGATTACCCGGCCGCGCAGGCCGAAGAACAATCCGGCATTGACCGCCGTGGTATGCGGCATCATCTGCACATAGGTGGTGCCGGTGATATTGTGGGTGTGTTTCTCCGTCAGCATGGTGGCGAAATCGCTGATGGGTTTGGTGCTGCCGGTGGACGAGCCGTAGGCAATGCCTGTTTCGCCGCCGGTCAGGATGGCATCATTCAGCAGCCCCGCCTGTTCCAGCGCCAGTTCGGTGGCCCGGGTCGCCAGCAGCGATACCCGGCCCATGGAGCGGATGCGCTTGCGGGTATAATGTTCGGGCAGCGCAAAGGCGGGCAGCGGGGCGGCCAGCAGGGTATTCAACCCGTCGAACTCGCGCCACTGCGGCATGGCGACCACGGCGTTTTCCAGGCGCTTAAGGCCTTGCGCCACCGCCTGCCAGCTTTCGCCAAAGGCGGTGACGCCGCCCATGCCGGTAATCACCACGCGGCGGTTCATAGCATGCCTCCGTTAATGGAGATGACCTGGCGTGTGATATAACCGGCTATGTCCGACATCAGGTAGCCGGCAAGTCCCGCCACTTCATCCGCCTGCCCCATGCGTTTCATCGGGATAAGGCCCATGGCCTGGTCCAGGGCGCGCGCGTCCAGGTCGATCATGCCGGTATCAATCAGCCCCGGCGCAATGCAGTTAACGGTGATATGCCGTTTCGCCAGCTCAACCGCCAGCGCCTTGGTGGCGCCGATAATGCCGGCCTTGGCCGCGCTGTAGTTGACCTGTCCCCGGTTGCCGATAAGACCGGATACCGAGGACAGGGTGATGATGCGCCCGCCGTCGCGCAGGCCGATCATCGGCATGATGCAGGGATGCAACACGTTATAGAAACTGTCGAGATTGGTATGCATTACACTGTCCCAATCCTCGCCGTCCAGCGCCGGGAAGGCGCCGTCGCGGGTCATGCCGGCATTGCTGACCACGCCGTAATACGCGCCGTGCCGGTCGATATCCGCCGTTATCGCCTGACGGCATGCGTCGCGGTCGGCGACATCAAAGGCGATAATCCGCCCCCGGCCGCCCTGCGCCGTTATCCGCAGCAGCGTTTCCTCCGCCCCTGCCCGGTCATGATGATAGTGAACGATTGCCGTAAAGCCGTCCCGCGCCAGCTGGCAGGCGATTGCGCGTCCTATTCCCTTACTGGCTCCCGTCACCAATACCGAGCGTGTCATCGTATTATTCCTGTAATAATGGGTTAATTTCATTTTCATCGGGCTGATAAGTATTCAGCCGCCCGGAAGCAAGGGTGTCGCCGGCGCACTCTATCCGGCATTCAAAGCTGCCGATACGCTCATCCCGCAGCAACAGGCTGATACTGATATCCAGCTCGCTGCCATGGGGGAATACCGGCCGGGCGCAGTGTAAGGCGCGCGCGCCCAATAGCAGTCCGGGACGGGGCGGCTCGCCGCGCTGCCGCCCATGCCAGCCGGACCAGACGCCGATGGTTTGCGCCATCATCTCCAGTGCGTACCAGGCGGGCAAATCGCCGTGCCTATTCAGAAAGGGACCCAGCACGCCTTCGCGGCCGACGGCGACCCGGCAGCGGGCATGCAGATCGTCGATAGCGCAGACGTGTTCGATCAGCACCATCGGCGTGTCGTGCGGCAGATAGTGCGCGGCGGGCAAGGCATCGGGCATGACGGGTGTTTCAGGCAACATGGCTTACCTCGTTATCGCCCAGAATAAGGCAGGTATTATTGCCGCCGAAGGCGAACGAGTTGGACATGATATAACGCCGGGCCAGGCGGGCGGGCGCGGTCAGCAGGCCGAACTCCGCCAGGCCGGGATCGAGGGTGGCGGCGGAGAAATCCTGCGGCGGCAGCGGCAGGGAGTCGGTCAGCAATAACCAGCCGAGCGCCGCCTCGATTGCCCCGGCGGCGCCCAGCGTATGGCCGGTCAGGTGTTTGGTTGAACTGCAGGGAACCTGTTGACCGAACAGACGGTGAATCACCAGCGCTTCGATGCGGTCGTTCAGCGGGGTGGCGGTACCGTGTAGATTAATGTAACCGATATCCGACGCCGCGAGATTGGCGTCCGCCAGGGCCATTTCAATGGCGCGGATCGCGCCGCTGCCTTCGGGATGGGGCGCTGACATATGCCAGGCGTCGGAGGATTCGCCGATGCCCCGCAGGGCAACGGCGCCCTGCGCCCGGGTCAGCAGCAGCAGCGCCGCGCCTTCGCCGATGCTGATGCCGTCGCGTTCGGCGCTGAACGGCCGGCAGCGTTCCGCGGATAACGATTCCAGGCTGTCGAACCCGTTGATCGGCATCCGGCTCAGGCTATCGGCGCCGCCGACGATGGCCGCGTCCGCCATGCCGGTTTCAATCAGCCGGCGTCCGCTGATAATCGCCCGCGCGCTGGAAGAGCAGGCGGTGGATAAGGTATAGGCCGGGCCCTCCAATTGCAGGAACGCGGCGAGAAAACGCGCCGGATCCCCTAATTCCTGCATCTGATAATAATATCCTGGCGATGTTTCCCCGCGCGCGGCGGCGGTAACCTGCCGATCGCATTCATCCAGGCCCGAGGTGCTGGTGCCCAGCACGATGGCCACGCGCTCCGCGCCGAAGGCGGCCACGGCGTCGTCCACCTGGGCGCGGATTTGCGCCAGCGCCCCCAGCAGCAGGCGATTATTACGGCTATCGTGGCGCTGAAGCCGGGCGGGTATCCGCGGCAGAGGGCCGGTAACCGCTCCCAGCCAGCAGGGACGCCCCCGCAATAGCCAGTCATGGCTCAGTTTCATCCCCGGCGCCACGCCGCGCGTAAGATTGGCGGCGATCTCCGCCATATCGTTACCCAGGGCATTTAGCATGCCGACCGCTGAAATTGAAATCATCGTTTAGTCGTCCAGATGTTGAATGGCGATCTGGTAATGGAAAACCAGGTTATGCAGCTCGACCGGCTGACGCCGGCCCGCAATTAACCCATAGCGTATCTCGGTTACGCTATGGCCGCCGGGATCCGCCAGCACCCGCCGGTCGGCCTGGTCCACCAGCGTCCAGCCTGGCGGCAGCACCTCGCGCCAGGCCGCGGCCGGCCAATAGCTTAGCATGATATCCGCCAAAACCTGGCTCGCCGGCGGCAGCTGCGGGAGCACCACCGATTGCTCGGTATGGATCCCCTGCCGGTCGTAGGCGACTTTAAACAGGCGGATACCGAGCGATGACAGCCCCACCAGGGTTAACCGCTGCCCATCGGCATTCAGCAGCACCAGCAGGGATTGCGCACCGTGTCCCGGTACTGTGGCGGTCAGTAACTGCTGTTCGCTGATGGCCGGTGTTATGCCGGGCTGCGGCAGCCTTACGGACACCCCGGGTTTTAGCCAGGCCGACGGCGCTTTCGGTCCGGCGGCGCAGGCGGCAAGCAGCAGGGCCGGCAGCAGCACCAGTGCGGATAATGCTTTCATCAATAATCCCCCCGCCCGGGCGGCAAAGCCAGCGGCGACAATAAAAAGGCGGTGAAAATACCGCTGCACAGAACGATGCCGAAGCTGGCGATGGCCTGGGTGTGGCTGAACACCAGCATGCCCAGGGTCAGGGAAGTGGTCATCACCGCCAGGGTCACCGCCAGCATCGACGTGGAGGGTGTGCCGCGCGGATTGGCGAAAAACAGCTGATAGTTGATGCCGATGCCCAGCACCAATACCAGCGCCAGCATGGAAAATAAATTCAGCGCATGGCCGCTTAACGCCAGCACCGACAGGCCCGCCCCCAGGGATAATAGCGTCGGGATCAGGCTTAGCAGGCCCTGCCGCCAGCCCTGGCGCGCGATAAAGCTCGCGGCAATCACCCCAATCGAGGCCAGCAGCAGCCAGCCGAGCTTATGCCGGTAGGCGGCGAACATCGCATCGAAGTCCGCCTTGCGATCCACCCAGCTGACGCCGGGCCGGGATTGGGCAAGGTGTCGCAGCGCCGCACTGTCGGTCACGCCGCTTACCGGGATCAGTACCGCGCTTTGCCCGTCGGCCAGGCTAAGCCATAACAGGCGCCAGCCTTCGCTGACCACGCTCGCCAGCCAGTCCGTGGGCGATACCGGCATCGGACTGAGATCGGGCGCCGCGGCGCCCACCCCGATTTGCCCCAGGCGCTCGACCGCCGCCGGCGCCGCCCGGGTCAGCAAGGCCAGATCCTCGCGCTGGCGCCGCTGCGACGACAACGGCGGCATCCGGTAGCCCGCCAGAATGCCCCGGCTTTGCGCCTGCGCCAGGGCCGGCGCCAGTTGCTCCATGCGCTGCAGCGTCTGCTCCGCGCTGGCGCCGGTAACCACCAACCATTTTTGATCCTGTTCCTGGCCGGAGAGCCGGGCGATGTCTTCTTCCTGCTGATGAATCTGCTGCGGCAGCGCCTGCAATTGGGCGATATCATCGTCAATCCGCAGTTGCAGCAGCCCGGCCAGGGTAAATACGGCCAGCGCCAGCGGCAGGCCGATGCGCAGGACCTTACGATGCCGCCAGGCGGACAGCCAGGCGCGGATAAGCGGCAACGCCGGGGTGGGCCGCACCGGCAAACGCCTGGTGAGCAGCGGGTACCAGCAGATCACCGTCAGGCAGGCGGCGCTCAGCCCGGCGGCGGCGAACACCGCCAGCTGACGCAGGCCGGGGAAGGGGGCCAGCACCATGATAAGGTAGGCCGCCACCGTGGTCGCCAGCGCCGCCGAAAGTGCCGGCAGTACCTTGCGCAGGCTGGCCATCGGTGTATTTTGCCGGCCGTGTACCAGGCGCTCGGTCAGGTAGTAGAGCGTGTAGTCGGCGGAAATGCCGACGATGCTGATGCTCATCATCAGCGTCATGACATGCAGCTCGCCAAAGAGCAGCAGGCAGGCCACGGTGCCCGCCAGCGCGCCGACGGCCACCGACAGGGCGCAGCATAGCAGGGGCAGCGGCGAACGGAATACCAGCCCGATCAGCAGCAGCACGCCGATGACCGTCGCCAGTCCCAGGGTGGAAATATCATGCCTGGCCTGCTGGCTGGCGTAGTCGCTGTAAAACAGCGTGCCGCGGGATAACAGCCGCGCGCCCGGCCAGCGCGTTTCCAATTGCTGGCGCAGTTGCGCCAGCCGCAGGGCCACCTGATGGGACGACTGCATATCATAGGAGGAGGCGGCCAGCTCTGCGTGGATCAGATACCATGCGGCGCCCTGCGGGTCCCGGCTCATCAGCCAGCCCTGGTCAAGGGTCAGGCGGCCGGCGGACTGTTGCAGCGCCAGCTGGGACCCGCGCACCAGCAGCAGCGGGTCGTGCTGCAGTTCCTGGCCGCCGACCCCGGCAAACGCGGAGTAAAGCTGGCCGGCAATCCAATCGGCCTGCGCGCCGCCGCCCTGTTGCAGCCGCGCGCGGGTCTGGTCGTCAATCATGGCGTTACGATGCTGGAAATAAAACCGGCCCCATTGCTGCTGCTGCTGTTCGGTCATCGGGCCTTTCACCGCGCCCATGCCGGGCAGGGCAGCCACCTGTTGCGCCCACCATTGCACCGGCGCCAATCCCTGCCCGTCGGCGGGACTGACCATCCAGACCAGCTGGCGGTCGAGGCGTTGCATAAAACCGTCGTACACCGCCGGCGGCAACGGGCCCATGGCCTGGCGCGGCAGCAACGCCAATACGCTGCTGTTAATCTGGCTGCGCGGCAGCAGCAGCGCCAACGCCAGCAACAGCCCCAGGCAGATCAGCAGCCAGGCCGCCGCCGCGCGCAGGTAGAATTTACTGAAGGATTCACTGCTCAAAGCGCTGCTGCTCGTCATGGCTCAGTACCCCGGGCTGCGTGCGCTGCCGGCTGAAGGTAATGGCGGTGCTGTCTCCCTGCTTATCCTCCAGCAGGATATGATCAAGATAGGTTTGGCCGGTAAGCGTGATGGCCGTGAAGAGCTTATCCAGCGGTGAAGTCTTTGGCACCAGCACCAGTTGCCAGTTTTCCTGGCCTTTATCGGTGAATTGCAGGGTAAAGTTTTGCTCCAGCACCGCGCGGTCGGCCTGGAACAGGGCGCGCAGCAGATGATTAAAGCGGAACATCTGCGGATTACCGGCGGCGGTGACCACCTCAGGCGGCTGGTTGCCGGTGATTTGCACCATTTTGCTGTCGTTGAGGATCAGGGTTAGCAGAAACGGCTGCTGCTGCTGCCACCACAGACCGTTTTGCCGGGCGATAAGCAGCTCGCCCGATGAGCGCAGCGGGCGGGCGATGCCGCTGATGCTGCGCTGCTGATCAAAATGCGCGCGCACCACCGGCTGCCCGGCGAAACGCTGCTGCAGCGCATCAAGCGTAACCGCCCGGGCGTTGACGGCGGCAAGGCAGCAAAGCAGCAGGCCCGGCAACAGCTTTTTCATCATACTATCCCCATGCGTTGCAACAGTGCCTGCGGGCTGACAAAACAGAGCTCGCGGCTGTGGCGCTCCACCGCCACCTGGATGGTGTAGCCGGTGGTGGTTTTATTACCGCTCGGCCGGTCGAAAATGCTATAGCCGATGCGCAGGCGGTTCTCGTATTCCTCAATGCGCGCCTGAACGCGGATGGATTGCTCAAAGGTCAGCGGCGCGCGGTATTTGACGCGCGCATCCACTACCGGCCACAGATAACCGGAAGCTTCCATCTGCCGGTAGCCGTAATCGAACTGATTAAGCAGCGCCTCGCGCGCGATCTCCATATACCGCAAATAGTGGCCGTGCCAAACGACGCCCATGGCGTCGACATCATGAAACGGAACGGTTATCTCTATTTCCGCGCTAAACCGCGGATCGGTTAACAGCATATCAGGCCTCGGGTGGCTGCGGCGCCTGCTCGTCGGGCAGGCGCCAGAAATCAAAAAAATTAAACCAGTCGAGCGGCGAGCGCAGGCAGTAGTGCTGCAACCGCCCCGCATACCTGTCGACGGTTTGCTGCAGCGCCTGCTGCCGCTGCTGGCGCGGCAGTTCGAGCCGGTCGGCGAAATGTTCGTAATAAATACGTAGCTTGCCCTGCTCTTTCAGGGCAAACATTAGGGCTACAGGGCAGCGCAGGGCCGCCGCCAGCACAAACGGGCCTTGGGGGAACGGCGCGGGCCGGCCGAGGAATTCACTCCATATTACCCGGCGTCCGGCGCCCCGTTGCTGCGCCTGTACCGGCGTGCGATCGCCGACGATGGCCACCCATTCCCCCAGATCCAGCTTCTCGCGCAGCAGGATGGCGGTTTCCGGCCCGATATCCGTCACCGGGATCAGGTTGATGCCCGCATCCGGGTTGATCTGTTCCAGCAGCCTCCTGAAACGCTGCGCGTGGGCGCTGAATACCAGCGCGTTGATCCTGACCCGGCCGCCGCCCTGCGCCAGGGCGCGGCAGACTTCAATATCGCCCAGGTGGGAGGCCAGGATCAGCAGGCCGCGCTGGCGGTCGATATCCGGCTGCGCCGGGGACTGTTCGGCAAAATCAATCTGCTCCCCGAGCCTGATATCGCCTTGCCAGCCGGCCAGCTTATCCAGCATCGCGTCGCCGAAGCGCATAAAATGGCGAAAACTGGACAAGCGGCCCGGCAGCTCAATACCCTGGAGGGCGGCGGTCTGTCTCAGCCGGTGCAAATACTGCCCGGACGCGCGGCGCTGGGCCCGGCCGGTGAGCCAAAAATAACCGATAACCGGATAGAGCAAGGCGTTAAATAGCCTGCGGCCGCCGCAACGGTAGGCGGCCAGCATAAAACGCATACCCATGGCGCCGTGCCGCTCGGCCATGCCGGACCAATGCAGGGACGGCGGGCGCCGCCGCCAGTTGCGCCGCAACAGCGCGGGAATACGCGGCAACATGCCGAAAAACAGCCGGGTATGCATCCAGGAAATGCGGCAGTTATCGCGCAGCCCGTCAAAATGGGATAATCCGTCCACGGGGTAGATGACCCGGGTCGGCACAAACAGGCTCTCGTTGCCCTGCCAATAAAGGCGGACCATCACCTCGGTATCGAAGTCCATGCGCGCGCCAAGCGTAACCCGCCGGCCAAGCGACAGGGTGGCGGCGATGGGATAGACGCGAAAGCCGCACATGCTGTCTTGCAGCGACAGCGACAGCGTTTCGATCCATACCCAGACATGGGTAATATAGCGGCCATACAGCCTGGCGCGCGGCACCGAATCATCGTATACCGGCCGGCCGGAAATCAGCTTATCCGGCGCGGCGGCGGCGGCGCGCAGCAGCAGGGGGATGTCCTCCAACTGATGCTGGCCGTCGGCGTCCACCTGCAGCGCATGGGTATAACCGGCCGCCGCCGCGGCGGCAAGTCCCGTCATTACCGCCCGGCCCTTACCCTGGTTTGCCGCCAGGCGCAGCAGGGTGATGCCGTCTTGCCCGGCGCAAAGCCGCTCAAGAATGTTCCGGGTAGGGGCGCCGCTGCCGTCGTCGATAATAAAGCAGTGCAGGCCGTAGGGCCGCAGGCGCGTCAGTACCCCGGTCAGCATGGGACCATGGTTGAAACAGGGGATGATGACACAGGTCGTCGGCTCCGCGGCGCGGGCATCGGTCAGGGACATAGCATTATTTTCCCGCTGCTGACCGTGGGCCCGTCCTTGAGATCGGCATCGCAAAGCGTATAGCGAAAGCGTAATAACCGGTGCGGCGCCTGCCACTCCAGATGCAGGCGCAGCGTTTGGCCCGGTTTAACCGGAAGCTGGAACTTAACGTTCTCAATGCCGCTGAACTGAACGGCGGGCGCCGGCTGATCGCCGCCCGGCGCTTCACGCGCCAGCAGCTCCCGGAAATAGTGCAGCGCCCAATCTACCTGCGCCACCCCCGGTAATATCGGCCGTGCGGGAAAATGGCCGCGAAACCAGAACAGAGCCGGATCCAGCCGCAGCAGCAGTTCGGCCCGGTTCCAGTCCGGCGTCAGGCGGGAAATCTCAGTGGGAAGCATAATAAAAAACAACTCCTTGAGCCGATCCCAGTCGTATTTGCCTCGCGCCGTACGCGGCAGCGCGCCGGCCACGCGCCAGTAACGCGGCACGGCCACCGGTTCGAGCCAGGCGCCGAGCGCGCGCCGGTATTGCCGCACCAGCGCCGGCAGGGAGCCTGCGGCCAGGCGTTCTTTTCCCGCCGGCGACAGCACTATCACCGCGCCGAGGGTGTGGCGGCCGTGCCTGGTCAGCGGCAGCGCCACCGCCTCGGCGATATCCGGCAGCGCGTTCAGGCGCTGCTCGATGTCGGCCAGCGACAGCCGCTTTTCTTCGATATTGACCACCCGATCGTCGCGTCCCGCCAGGGAAAACTGACGGCCATCTTCGCCGAATACCAGCCGATCGTCCAGTAATTGCCCTTCAGGCCCGGCTATCAGCGCCGAAGTCGCTCTGATCCCGCCCGCGGCGGCATGAAATTCAACGCCGTCGAACGGTTGCCATAAATCAGTCTCGCCAAAGCGGCGCCGCCAGGCCAGAATTCCGGTTTCGGTGGCGCCGTAAATATCGGTCACCGCGGCCGACAGCCATTGACCGGCGGCCCGTGCGTCGGGCCAGGACAGCGGCCCGCCGGCGGAAAATAGCGCAATACAGCGCGGCGCGGGCAGCCGGGGGTCGATGCGCGCCAGAAAGGCCGGACTGCTGATAAACAGCACCGGGTGCCCGGCGCACTGGCGGATAAATTGTTCCGGATAACGCGCGATTTCCAGGGTAAAGGGCAGGCCCAGGCTCATCGGTAGAAAAAGGGCGAAGGTCAGTCCGTATAAATGCTGATGGGTAACGCTTGAGATCACCCGGCACCCGGCAAGCGTATCCCCCCCCGCCTGGTCGCGCGTCAGCGCCGCCAGCCAGCGGGATTCGGTTTCCATGGCGCGCAGCGTTTTGGTCACCTCTTTCGGCCGGCCGGTGGAGCCGGAGGTGAACAGTACCAGACGGGCGTCTTCCGCCAGCGGCGGCAGGGGCAGGGCGGCGGGCTGTTGATGCTGCCGGGGGTCAAGCAGCGGGCAGTCCAGGGCCAGCGGCAGGGTGCTGATGACGCCGTCGAATAAATGCCGTTGCTCCGCCAGCAGCGCCTGCCGGTTATGGCCGGGAATGACCGGCGTTTTGCCGCTATGCCAAAGCGCGAGCAGCGCCACCAGGAAGCCGTAGGCATCGTCGAAGCACAGCGCCCACCGAGTGCCGCCGGCATCGGCCAGGGCATGCCATAATACCGTGACGTCATGGCGCAATTGCCCCAGGTCGAGGCATCGATCGCCCTGCCAGGCGACAGGCGTGGCATCGGGGCGCTCCCGGCTCAGCCAGCGCGCGGGAGGGAAAAATGGCAAAGGCGCTAGCCGGCTTGTGTCCGTTTCCTGATTATCCATTCCGTTCCCATCAGCAGCCCCATCAGCAGATAACTGATGACGCCGTTATACAGCGCCCATAAGGACATATTCCCGTACAGGCAGGTAAACAGCGCCACGCCGCCGTTAATCATAAAAAACAGGCACCAGGCCTGGGTCACCCGCCGTGTATAGGCTATCGCCCGCGGCGGCAGACGGGGTCGCCGCAGCCGGGCCAGACGTTCCACCACGCTGGCCCGGCTGAGCAGCGATGCGCCAAACAGCAGCAGCATCAATAGGTTCATCATCACCGGATACCAGAGCAGTAAATGATGGCTTCGCAGCAGCCAACTGGCCGCGCACAGCAGAATGCCGAACAGCGCCAGCGCTTTGGCCAGCCAGTCCAGCGCCGGCAGCAGGCCCCGCAGCACCAGCAGACGCAGCAGGAAAACGGCGGCCAGCGCCAGCGCCGTCAGGCCGGGTCGCCCATGGGCGCTGCCGTACCACACGGCGAACGGATACAGTATCATCCCCCCCAGGCTGAACAGGCGGGCCGCCCCGAGCGCCAGGAAGCGGGCCGGGACAGCCGCGCAACGGGCAGTCACGGCGTTATTCCGCCAGCAGTATGGCCACCGCATCCACCACATCCTGCACCGTGCGTACGGATTTAAATGCCTCGGGCTTGATTTTCCTGCCGGTTTTTTTCTGCAAATGCACCACCATATCCACGGCGTCGATGCTGTCGAGATCCAAATCCTCATACAGGCGCGCCTGTGGCGTGATAAGTGCCGGGTCGATTTCAAATAATGCGATCAGCAGTTGCGTCACGTCTTGGTAAATTGCGTGTTTATCCATCTTTGGACCTGTTTTTATAAGCACTGCTTTGAAGAATACTTATCCGGCGGCGCGTTGCGACTGAATAAACGCCGCCAAGGTAGCCACCGAAAAAAAGTGCCTGCGTATTTCCTGGTTTTCCGCCGAAAGTACGACGTTATAACGGTTTTTTACCGCCAGCCCCAATTCCAGGGCGTCGATAGAGTCCAAGCCCAGCCCATCGCCAAACAGCGGTGCGTCGGTGTCGATGTCGTCCCTGCCGATCCCTTCCAGATTCAGGGTGTCGATTATCAACTGTTTAATTTCCTGGTTAAGCTGTTCCATGATGTTATCTCAAAAAATTTAGCTATGTTCCGGTGCCAGGATCCCGGCCAAATGCCGGGTCAGACGCCGCGCCGCCAGCGCGGGCGACGGGTCCCCACCGGCAAAAAAATCACCGGCGGAAAACCGCGTCTTGACCTCAACGGTGAACAGCGGCTTGGTCCGCGGGATCTGGTACCACTTGCTGCCCTTGCTGAGAAACAGCTGGCTGCAGTGGATATGGACAATACGGATATCGCATGCGCTGCGCACCGCCAGGTTCGCCGCCCCGCGGTGCAGCTTCATCGGTACGCCGGGGCGCGATCGCGTTCCTTCCGGAAAAATCAGCAGGCTGCTCCCCGCGTGCAGCCGTTTACTGCTTTCCATGAGCAGCAGCTCCGCCTGCGTATTAATCAGGTAATCCGCCGCCCTGATGGCCCCGCGGACATAAATGTTATCCAATAGCGCCCGCTTGACGATGCAATCGCATTGCGGCATGACCGAGGCCAGCAGTACGTAATCAAGCAGCGTCGGATGATTCGCCAGTACCAGGTTACCGCTATCTTCGCGCAACAGATGCGCGCCGTGGATATGGTAATCCAGAACGCCCAGCCGTCGCGTGACCCCGAGGAATAACCGGAAGCTGCCGGAAATGACCGCGCGCGCGCGGCGGGTGCGCGCATGCGGATCTTTTTGCCGCAGGCACAGGATATGAAACCACGCCGTCAGCAGCAATCCGCCGATTCCGAATAAAGCGAAGCAACAGCCGGTCATCAGCATGCGCCAGACAAACTTCAGTTGATTATCGGGCCGGCGGACGGCGGGTGTGGCCACGCGGGTGCTCATTAACAACTCCAGTGCCAGCTCAGGCGCTCGCTGGTCAGGGTAAACGCCGGCGCGCCGCTTAACCAGCCGTGCAGGAAAGCCAGGCTTTGCGGCAGCATGCCGGGAGAAATGGGCTTATCCAGGCGCTGCGATCGGCAGCGCAGCGTAGCGCCCGGCGTCAGCAACAGCGCCACTGCATAAGGATAATCCGGGGTCTGTTCCGCCAGGTACGGGCGGTAGAATGCCGGGATGGTATTATCGAAATCCACCAGCAGCACCCGCTGATAACCGCTGTGCAAAAATAGCTGCGCTTCAACCAGGCCCTGCTGGAAACTGTCTTCCCCGGCGGAAAGAGAGGCGGATGCCAGCGGCGCCTTCGCCACTATCGTCAGGCTGCCGACGGCGGCATTGTGTACCGACATGGCGAAATCGGTGGGAGACGGCGGCGTGAGCCCCGCCAGCGCCTCGAGTATACGCTGGTTGCGCTCCAGCTCGCCGTGACGGCTGGAAAAAATTACCGCATCGGGCTGATGGCGCTGCAACAACGCCAGGCCGTTGTCTACCGCCAGCCGGCTGCCCGCGCTCAGGCGCCGGGCCGTCATCATCGGCAGGTGAGGGCAGTCCGGCAGCGGCGCATCGCGGGCGATAAGCGGCGCGGCAACGCTCCAGCGCCGCCAGTCGTCCCGCCCGGACAAGCCGGGCGCCGAGGCCTGCCAGTCAAGGATGTTTAACGATATTTGCATATAATCTCACTGGCATCACCCTTTCAGGTCTCTTATCTATCATAGCCGATACGTTGATGCCACGTTTACATTTGTTTACAATGCATAAATGCGCCGTTGGCCGCCAACCCGCGCATGCCGACGGCAGGATAGCATGGCTGTTTGGCGCAATCCGGCCGCTCCGGCGAGAATTAGCCGGACTGTCGGGCAGCTTGCCGTGATGAGAAACCAGGAAAGGTCAAGGCCTGCAAAAATGGCCGGTTATAGACCGGCCCTGAAATCACTGGCTTGACTTATTGCGCGGTTGCGGACAATTTTAACTGGATATCCTTATCGAGATTATTTATCCAGTTATTATAATTGCGGTGAATATGGCCTTTGCCGTCTGCCAACAGATTTTTACTGGCAATATAATTGATCTTATAACCGGTAGCGCTGTAGACGATTTGAATATCGGCCTGATGGCCGCGCAGGTCAAACCGGCCGTTAATGATACCGGGCTGGACCGGGGTCATTTTCCATTGCCGCGCCAGGCCCGCTTGTAAAATAGCGTTTTTTACCCGATCGTCGGAATAGTGGGCCGCCAGCGGGGTATTGACGTTGGCGATGGCGGCAGTGCGGGCGCAGCCGGCCAGGGCGAGAATGCACACAAAAAAAACAACGGCCGGTTTTAAAAGATTCATTTTCTACATTTCCCTGTAAATGATTTAAGTATTAATGGTGTCGGTAAAATTTCTTTAGGTCAGTTTATTAGACTAATAAAAAAATTAACGTGCTGATGGAAAGCCGCTAAAGAAATAGTTTTATCCTGATGATGTCCGCTGCGGTGTAAACATCATAAACAACCGGGCCGGGGATGTAAATATCGCTATGCAGGGGTGAAGGACCGCCCGCAATTAACAGTTATCATTTACAGGTACGGGTATGTTTAATAACGAGGTGATAACCGATGCAGGCCCGCCGCCGCCGGCGCGGGCGTTTTATCCGGCCACCAGATCGCCGCGGATCACCAGCGGGCCGCGGCCGTCGGCATCGGTTATCATCGCCAGCGCCTGTTCCGCCAGTTTTTCCAGGGGGTATTCAATGGCCGGCAGCGGCCGCAGGGATCCGGGCAGGGGCGTGGCGCCATCCAGGCTGATGATGGCCAATTGCTCCGGTACGTCGCGCCGGTAGGCGTGCAGTACCGAGATGGCCTCCTGGGCGTCGGCCTGGTTCATGACGACCAGCCCGTTGAACGGGGTGCCGCTGTTAATCAGCGCCTGGAGCGCCGCGCGTGGCGAGGGCGCGCGGCAGGCGACCAACCGGCGGTTATAGGGCACCAGATGGTATTCGAGCCCCTGGCGGTAGCCGTGCAGCACGTTTTCCGCGGTTTCGCCGTCGGGGTAGTTCAGCAGCGCCAGCTGGCGGCGGCCGTGGCTTATCAGGTACTGGCAGGCGGTTTCGGCGGCAAAGGCGTGATCGAAGCTGATGCTGAGCGCGCCCGGCGCGTTCAGGCAGTCGATTAGCACCACGCTGCCGTCCAATGGCGGCAGTTCGAAACGCGCGCCGATAACAATCATGGCATCGCATAACCCCCGTCCCAGCGACGATACGGCGCTCTCGACGCCGGCGGCGCTATCGGCAAAGCGCAGCAGCAGATGCTTGTTATGGCGGCGGAACTGTTTTTCCAGCGCCGGCAGGTAATTCACCGCATGCTGCATGGACTCCATCGCGCAGATGACCCCCACGCAACCGGTGGACTGGGCGCTTAGGGACTGGGCAATCAGGTTGGGCTGGTAGTTCAGCGCCTGGGCGGCCTTCAGCACCGCCTGGCGGCTCTCTTCCCTGACGCCGCGATTACCGCTGAGCACACGGGATACCGTGGCTTTTGATACCCGCGCCAAACGGGAAACATCATTTATGGTCGCCATAATCCTGCTGTGCTTGTTGCCGTTGATAAAGTATCACCATCTCATTAATCAATTCCCGCGCCAAGATGGCATTCATTAAATGATCCTGCGCATGCACCAAAATCAGGGTCATGGGGATTTTGCCTTCGCCCTGGTCCGCGCCGATAAGGCCGGTCTGGAGGCGATGGGCGGCTTTGATAAAGTTATCCGCGTCCGCCAGCAGCATCCCGGCGCGGTCGACATCGCCGTCGCGGGCGCAGGCCAGCGCCGTCATGCACAGGCTGCGGGCTTCGCCGGCGTTGACCAGCAGGGTCATTATCGTGGTTTCCATATCTATCATGTACTTTCTCCGTCAAAGCCGTGATTGCGCGCCACGCCGGCAAACCAGCGGCCGCTTTTTTTCACCGTGCGTCGCTGCGTGGCGAGGTCGAGCTGCACCAGGCCGTAACGGTTTTTATAGGCGTTGCTCCAGGACCAGTTATCGATAAAGGTCCACATATGATAACCGAGGCAGCGGCTGCCCTCCGCCAGCGCGCGGTGTACCCAGATAAGATGTTCGCGTACGAAATCGATGCGATAGTCATCCTCGATCCTGCCGTTTTGCATAAAACGCAGTTCATCCTCTACGCCCATGCCGTTTTCGGAAATAAAACAGCGCGGGTTATGATAGTTTTCCCGCAGGTTGGTGAGAATATCGTAGACGCCGCGCTCGTAGATTTCCCAGCCGCGCCAGGGATTCATTTTACGCCCGGGCATCTGGTAATGATCGAACAGCCATTCGGGCATAAACGGGCTGTCGGGGTTGACCTGGTTCATCCGGCACTGCACCCGGCGCGGCTGGTAATAATTGATGCCGAGCAGGTCCACGATGCCCGCGGCCAGCAGCTCGTCGTCGCCGGGACGGCAGGCCGGCAGTTGATCGTAACGCGCCAGCAGCGCGATCAGCTCCTGCGGATAATGCCCGCGCAGCGCCGGGTCGAGGAAGCTGCGGTTAAACAGCAGATCGGCGTTATTCGCCGCCGCCAGATCCGCCGGGTGCTGCGAGCGGGGATAGGAGGGGGTCAGGTTGAGGATAATGCCGATGTCGCCGTCCCGGCCGTCCTGGCGAAAACGCCGTACCGCCGCGGCGTGCGCCAGCATGGTGTGATAGGCCACAGTGGCGGCGCGTTTGAAATCCACCACGTTGGGATAGTGGAAATCATATAAATACCCCCCTTCCACCGGCACGATCGGTTCGTTAAAGGTAAACCAGCGCCTGACCCGATCGCCGAACAGGGCAAAACACCGGGCGGCATAATCGGCATAGGCGTCCACCACCTGGCGGTTTTCAAAGCCGCCCAGCGCCTGCATGCTCATCGGCATATCGAAATGGAACAGGTTAATAAAGGGCGTAATGCCCTGCGCCAGCAGTTCGTCGATAACCTGGTTGTAAAACGCCACCGCCTGCGGATTGCAGTCGCCCCGGCCGTCCGGGATCAGCCGCGCCCAGGATATCGAGGTGCGAAAGCTGTTATGGCCGGTTTGTTTGAGCAGGGCGATATCGTCGCGCCAGTGGCGGTAAAAGGTCGAGGTATCCCCCGGCCCGACCCGTTGGAAAAAACGTTCGGGCTGCAAGGCATACCAGTGGTCCCAGACGGTGGCGGCTTTGCCGTGGCCCAGGCTCTCCCCCTCGGTTTGCGGCGCCGAGCTGGCGCTGCCCCACCAAAAATCATCCGGAAATTGATACTGCATAAAAAGGTCTCCATGTTATGCCGGCGGCATCGGGCGTCTTGCCTGCTCCCTTCCCGCCGGCTGGATCTGCCGGGGTTTATGGCGTCACGCCGTCACGAATCCAGCGCCATGCGCGCGTCCGCGGCCAGGCTCTCGTCCTGTTTTCTCAGCAGCGCGCGTTCGTAGGCTTTCAGGAACGGGTAGTACATTACCGCCGACATCACCATACAAAACAGGCACATGATCACCGGGCTCAGGGTCCAGTTGGCGGCCCAGGACGCGCCGATGGGCGCCGGGGTCGTCCAGGGGGTCAGCTGTACCACCTGCGCGACCCAGCCCAGTCTGGTGGCGGTCCAGGCGAAGGTGGCGTTAATCATCGGCACCAGGGTAAACGGGAGGAACATCACCGGGTTCATGATAATCGGCGTGCCGAACAAAATGGGTTCGTTGATATTAAAGAAGCTCGGCACCACGCCCATGCGTCCGATGGTGCGCAGATGGACCGAACGGCTGACCAGCAGCAGGAACGCCAGCGGCAGGGTGGACCCGACGCCGCCTATCAGCAGGTAATGATCCCAGAACCCCTGCAGGTAGATATGCGGCAAGGGGGTGCCCGCGGCCAGGGCGCTTTGGTTCAGCGCCAGGTTGGTCATCCAGAAGGGATTCATGATGCCGGTGACGATCAGCGCGCCGTGGATACCGGCAAACCACAGGATCTGGCATACCAGCACCGACAGCAGCATGGCGGGCAGCGAGTCCGACGCGGACACCAGCGGCGCCAGCAGCTGCATAATGGCTTCGGGAATGATCATGCCGGTGAAATGCGCCACCAGCAGGTTCAGCGGATGCAGGGTGGCGACGATGACCACCACCGGGATCAGGATTTCAAACGAGCGCGCCACGCCGGTCGGCACCTCTTTCGGCAGCCGGATGGTGACATGGCGGCGTTTTAGCCAGGCGTACATTTCGCTGGCGTAAATGGCGGCAAGAATGGCGGTAAAAATGCCCTGGCCGGAGAAATAGGCCACCGAAATCTGTTTGTCGTGATAGGGAGCGGCCACCAGCAGGAAGGCCATAAAAGACAGCAGGCCGGTCATGATGGGGTCAAGCTTATCATGCTTGCCGAGACTGGCGCCGATGCCCACCGAGATAAAAAACGTCATCACGCCCATGCTGAGATTAAACGGCAGCATCAGCTGGTTGCGATAGCGCACGGAAAAATCCAGCCAGCCGCGGGCGAAACGCCACTGGGTATCGGGTGAAAACGGCGGAAAAATAAACACCAGCATAAACGAGCCGATAATCATAAACGGCAGCGCGGCCAGAAAGCCGTCGCGGATGGCGATAATGTGTTTTTGCTGGCCGACGCGACCGGCCATGGGGGTGATATAACGCTCAATGACCTCGACCATAGCTTGGTAAAGAGTACTCATGGTGTCGTCCTGTTTTGATTATGCGCGGTTATTTAATCAGGGAAAGGGCGAAATCCAGCACCTTGTCGCCGCGCTGCATGCCGTAATCCATCATATCGATGGCGGCCACCGGGATATCCTGCGCCGCCGTTTTGGCCGAAAGCGAAGCCAACATATATTTGACCTGCGGACCCAGCAGCACCACCTGGTAGCGGGCGAACTGCCCGTCGAATTCGCTCACGCCGTAGGCGTCGATTTTCACATCCAGCCCGCGTTTTTCAGCCTCGGCCTGCATTTTTCTCACCAGCATGCTGGTGGACATCCCGGCGGAACAGCACAACATAATGCTTTTCATTTTCAGCCTCTGGGGAAAGGGAAGTTACGAGCGCCATTGGACACAAAACGGAAACCGGTTTCCATTCATTTGCGCCGCTTTTGTGAGGCCACTCAAGTAATCGGGGCGGGGCGGGTGGGAATGTGTGAAACAGCTCACGCGGCCAATGCCTGGCGGGTGCCAGGGGTTGGCCGGACGCGCCCCATGGCGGTAATTCGCCGGCGCCGGCGGCCGGGGTCGCTTTCTCCGGCGGCGGATGATAATTTGGTGGGCATCGGCGCGGCAAGCGGCCAGGCATTATCACCGGAGTCAATATGCGTTATCAGCGTCAGCGGACATTAAGCCTGGCAGCGGCGGTCCTGCTGTTATCGGCCTGCAGCACCACCATGCCGACCAAAGCCAGTGGGTTTCTCGGTTCCTACGATCGCCTGGCGCCATCGCCCGACGGCAGCCAACGCAGGCTGCGCACGCCGTATGCGCTGGATCCGGCGCATACGGTTATCGCCACGGTGGAATGGCGGGTAAAGAAGGGCGATTCGCTGTCCCCGCTCGAGCGCGCCAGGCTGCTCAACGAACTGCGCGCGGGACTCCAGGCGCAGATCAACCGCCTGCCGGCGGCGGCTGAAGGCCGCCCGGCGGAAATCCGCGCCGCGATCACCGATATCGCCACCGTATCCCCCTCGTTAAACGTGCTGAGCGTGGCGATGTTTGCCGCGCCCCTGGACCGGGGCGGGGCGTCGGTGGAAATCGAGGCGCTGGATCCCGGCTCCCGCCAGCAGCTGGCGGCCATCAGCATCGGCTATTTTGCCCCGCTTAGCGATCTCAAGGCGCGGTTCAGCGCCCTCGCCCCGGCATCCATTGCGCTGAATAAGGCGGCCGCGGAGTTCGGTCCGTTATTACGTCCGGCCGATTGAGATAATAATAAGTTTCCGGCGCGCGGGTATTTATTCTCGCCAAATACGCTATATTAAGGGAATTGCACCGCAACCAATAAAATTGTATTCAAGGAAAATAGGTAACGAATAGTTAATCATCAATTTTTTGCAATATTTCCGTAAACTCTATCCCCATATCCTGGGCAGGGTGCGCTCCGAGCGTTGAGGACTATTTAAATGGAACGGAAAGGAATCATTCTCGCCGGCGGTGCGGGCACACGCCTGCATCCTGCCACCTTGGCCATCTCTAAACAGCTTTTGCCTGTATTCGATAAACCGATGATATATTATCCGCTAAGCACCCTGATGCTTGCCGGTATAAAAAATATATTAATTATCTCCACCGAGCAGGATACGCCGCGCTTCCAACAATTGTTAGGCAGCGGGGAACAATGGGGAATCAATCTGAATTACCAGGTACAGCCCTCCCCCGATGGCCTCGCGCAGGCGTTTATCCTGGCGGAATCATTTTTGAATGGCCACCCCTGCGCGCTGATCCTGGGGGATAATATCTTTCACGGTCATGATTTGCCAAAACTACTGAATACAGCCATGGGTTGCGATAAGGGGGCCTGCGCCTTCGCTTATCACGTCCATGACCCGCAACGCTACGGTATCGTAAAATTCGGCCCGGGAGGAAAAGTCGTCAGTCTCGAGGAAAAACCGATCAATCCTAATTCCACCTGCGCGGTAACCGGACTGTATTTTTACGATGAGGAGGTCTGTGAATTAACTAAAACGTTAACACCTTCACCGCGCGGTGAATTGGAAATTACCGATTTAAACCGGCTCTATCTGGAAAAAGAGGCGCTGACGGTGCACGTCATGGGCCGGGGATACACCTGGCTGGACGCGGGCACTCATACGGCATTATTGGAGGCGGGGCAATTTATCGCCACGCTTGAAAGCCGGCAGGGATTAAAAGTGTCTTGCCCGGAGGAAATTGCTTACAAACAGCGGTGGATCGACGAACGGCAGCTTGCCGCGCTGGCCCGGCCGTTAATGAAAAATAGTTATGGACAATATCTGAAATTTTTACTGGAAGAAAATACGCCATGAAATTCACCCCCCAGTCTATTTCCGACGTCGTGTTAATTGAACCCACGTTATTTGCAGATGGACGCGGTTATTTTTATGAAAGCTTTAATTTGGAGAAATTCCAATGGGCCGTTAAGCGCGACCTGTGTTTTGTCCAGAACAATGAATCTTTTTCCGGGCAACATGTGATTCGCGGCTTGCATTATCAAATTCACCGGCCGCAGGGCAAACTGGTGCGCGTGGTGGCGGGAGAGGTGTTTGATGTGGCGGTGGATTTGCGCCGCCAGTCACCGACTTTCGGCCGCTGGACGGGAGCGCTGCTGTCCGCGGACAATCACCACCAGCTGTGGATCCCGCAGGGGTTTGCCCACGGATTCCAGGTCATGTCCGCCACGGCCAAACTGCAATATATGGTAACCGATTACTGGTGTCCGCAATACGACCGCTGCATCCGTTTCGACGATCCCGATATCCGGGTGACATGGCGGGAGATAACGGCGCCCGACGGCGGGCCCGTTGAACCGACATTATCCGCCAAGGACCAGCGCGGCAACCTGCTGGCCGATGCCGAGGTATTTTAACGTTATGGAAAAAATATTCCTTACCGGCGGTACCGGCATGCTCGGTAGCTATGTCACCGTCACGCTTAACGATCGCGGCTACGAGATTATCGTTGCCGATCGCCGCCATTTCGATTTAGCCAATCACAAGGCCATCTATGACTACGTAAAAGAGATCGCGCCGGATGTGGTCCTGCATTTTGCCGCCGAAACCGATGTGGATCTCTGTGAGCGCGAACCGGCGCGGGCCGGCATCTGCAATCACCTGGCAACGGAACAAATCGCCAGGGCGGCCCAGGCTTGCGGTGCCTGGATGTTATATATTTCCTCGTCGAACGTTTTTGGCGCCGAGGGCAAGATAAGCTATAACGAACTGGATATCCCCCTGCCGACCAATTATTACGGACGCTCGAAACTTAACGGCGAAGAGGCGGTCAGGTCCAACTGTCCGGATAATCACCTGATATTGCGCGCCGGCTGGATGATAGGTGGCGGTCCGGGGAAGGATCATAAATTTGTCGGCAAGATTGTCCGGCAAATCAAGGACGGCGCTACCGAACTTAAAGCGGTCAGCGATCGTCTGGGCAGTATTACCTCCGCCGGTCAGTTGAGCGCTTTTATTATGAATGCGATGGCGAATCGCCAGACGGGAACCTTTCATTTTGCCAGCCACGGTACCATCAGTCGTTTTGATATCGCGCGCGCCATCGGCGATATATTAAAGTTCCAGGGCGATATCGTGCCGGTGGAGTCGTCCCGATTCCCTTTGTCCGCGCCGCGTCCCTTTTCCGAGGGCATCCAATCCATTTATCTTCCGTCGTTGGATACTGCGTGCGCACCGGGTTATTGGAAGGATGATCTGGCAAGCTATGTTGCCTCATTTCAGGGATGAAACGGCATGATAAAAAGTAAAATGCACTATTTTTTTCACTATGCCCGTGAATTTGGCTATGGCAACGCGCTGATATTTTCGTTATTCAAGCTCTGTCCCCGCTTTTTTGTTTTATTGCATCAAAAAGTCAATGCCGGCACGAATACGGTGTGGCCGGAAATGGCGACGGTGGACCCTGTCGTTTCCGCTAGCGCCGTGCTGGATTATATCCCCTGGACCGCCTATGGCGGCGCGCCGGTTGCCGCCCGCAGTAAAGAGGAACGGCCGGCCTTTATCTGGTTTGTCCCGGATTGGTCTAATGTCTGGGGCGGGGGCCATTATACCTTATTTCGTTTTGCCAACCATTTTGCTAAATATGATACCCGGAATATTATATTTATTTATAACAATGAACGCCACGCTTCTCCGGCGCAATTACAGGAGGAGTTAATGCAAGCCTTGCCCGGCTGTTTATTGGAAGTGATTACCGACCCCACCCTGCTTCCCGCGTGCGCCGGCGCTATCGCCACCACCTGGCAATCCGCATACCAGGTGCGGGCATTCCCGTTCGCGCGCCAGAAATTCTATTTTATGCAGGATTATGAAAGCCTGTTTTATGCCTATGGCACGGCGTCCATGCAGGCCAACGCCACCTATGGTTTTGGTTTTACCGGTATTACCGGCGGGGGCTGGCTTAAGCAATGTTACGAGTCCCATGGCGGCCGCGCGCGGAACTATGTGTTTGCCGCCGATCGCAACATCTTTTATCCGGCGGCGGGCGAACCGAGGGTGCGCAAGACGGTATCTAGGCTGTTCTTTTACGGCCGGCCGTCTACGGAGCGCCGCTGCTTCGATTTGGGCATGGCGTCGCTGAAGAAAATCGCCCGCCATTTCCCCGATGTCGACATCGTGATTGCCGGCCTGGACTTAAAAGCCCGCCCGCCGTTCCCGGCCACCCTGCTGGGCAATATGACGCTTAAAGACACCGGGGATCTGTATCGCACCTGCGATCTGGGCATGGCGTTCTCCGGTACTAATCTGTCGTACCTGCCGGTGGAGTTAATGGCCTGCGGCGTGCCGGTTATTTCCAATAATGGACCGCAGGTGGAGTGGTTTTGCCGCCACGGCGTCAACGCCTGGCTGGCGGATCCCACCCCGCAGGCCATGCTGGAGGCGTTTACCGCGCTCTATCACGATCGCATGCTGCGGCAAACCCTGGCGGACGGCGGTTTGGCCGCCATGGCGCCGCTGGACTGGGAAGGGCAGATGACGGACATCTATGAGTACGTCGCGGCTAATAGCGGATGACATAGCCTGTTTTCCCACCCGGCTTGGCGCGGGACAACCGCGCCGGGCCTATTCGCCCGGCGTAATCTTGCCGCGGTCAATCATGCCCTCCACCCCCATTACGCCGTCCCGGATGCCGCGCAGCATCATGCGCAGGCGCCGCGCCCGACGCTTGCCGGCAAGCAGGAAGAAGACCAGGAACAGCGCCAGGCGATAAAGATGGGCGAGACGCCAGGTCATGCTCATCGGCGTGCGGCGTACCATAACAAGGGTATTGCGGAAGAGATAATAATTTCTCAGCGGGTTATGTTGCGGCACCTCGCGCCAGCGGCCGCACCAGATTTTGACTACCCCGTGGCCTAACGTATGGCGCAGAACCGCCTGCTGCGCGCCAAACAGGCGGTAGCCGCGGTGAGCGGCGCGAAAGCACCATTCGGTATCGACGTGATCGATAAAAAAGCCGCTGTTCATCAGGCCAATCTCCCGCAGCGCCGTGGCGCGGATCAGCATGCCGGAGGAGATAAGGAAATCTGTTTCCGCGTAGCCCCCGCGGCGGGGATAGCGGCGGCGAATAAACAGGCTTTGTTTGCGCACGAAGCCTGAACGGGTGGCGGTGCGTCTGTCCACTTGGGTCGGACCGACCGCGCCGACCTGGATATTGTCGGCTAAGAGCCGGGTTTCCAGCAGCAACAGCTGCGCCACCATATCGGCGGCCGGGATACTGTCGTGATCCAGCAGCAACACATGGGTGCAATGCAGGTCCAGCGCCCGCCTGATGCCACGGTTCTGGGCGGCGGCGATGCCGAGATTGCCGGGCTGGGGCAGGATATGCCGGCGCGGCGAGCCGTGGGCGAATGCCAGCAGGCCCGCTACGCATGCGGCGGCGGATCCGTTATCGACGATCACCACTTCCTGTACCTGCCCGTCGACGGCGGCGAGCAGTTCGGACAGCACGTCCGGGTCGGGATGATAGGTGACGATTACCGCGCCAACACAAGGCGAAGCCATTTTTCTATACGTCCCGACGCGTATCCACGGACATCAGGGGCAACATCATAAATACTGTTTCTCCACCCAGCGGGTATACGCGCCGTTGACGACGTTGCCGACCCAGTCCTGATGGTCCAGATACCATTGTACGGTCTTGCGGATGCCGGTCTCGAAGGTTTCCGCCGGCCGCCAGCCCAGTTCGGCCTCGATCTTCGTGGCGTCGATGGCATAACGGCGATCGTGCCCCGGCCGGTCTTTGATAAAGCGGATTTGCCCGGCGTAAGGCTTGCCGTCCGCCCTCGGCCGCAGCGTATCAAGCAGGAAGCAGATTTTAGTTATTACATCGATATTGCTATGCTCGTTCCATCCGCCGATGTTATAGGTTTCCCCCACCCGGCCGGAGGCCAGGACGCAGCGAATGGCCGCGCAGTGATCCTTCACGTATAGCCAGTCCCTGATTTGCCGTCCGTCGCCGTAGACCGGCAGGGGGTTGCCGGCCAGCGCCTGGTGGATTACCAGCGGGATCAGCTTTTCCGGAAAATGATACGGGCCATAGTTGTTCGAACAATGGGTGGTAATCGCCGGCAGGCCGTAGGTATGGCAATAGGCCCGCACCAAAAGATCGCTTGCCGCCTTGCTGGCGGAATAGGGGCTATTGGGCAGATAGTTATCGGTTTCACGAAAGGCCGGCGCGCCGGCGTCCAGGGTGCCGTAGACTTCGTCGGTGGACACGTGAATAAAACGAAAACCGGTCCTGACGGCACTATCGGCGCAGTCCAGGTATAACCGCACGCTGTCGAGTAAATTGAAGGTGCCGACCACATTGGTCTGGATAAACTCGCCGGGGTTGAGAATGGAGCGATCGACGTGGCTTTCGGCGGCAAAATGGACCACGCACCGGGGCTGATAGATTTTCAGCAGACTGTCGACCACATCGCGATCGCCAATATCGCCACGGATAAAGATATAGCGCGGATCGTCGGCCAGTCCCGCCAGGTTTTGCCGGTTTCCGGCATAGGTCAGCTTGTCGAGGTTGATTACCCGTTCGTCGTGCTGCGCCAACCAATCCAGGACAAAGTTCGCGCCGATAAATCCCGCCCCGCCCGTTACCAATATACTCATAGCCTCAAATCTTCCTGAAAATCACGGCGAAAAATAACCCTATGTTTCCCAATAGAGTCTGACGATAGATGCCGGTCTGCTTTAACACTTTCAACCTGGCGAACAAGGGCACATCACGGCCGCGGATAAAGGTATGCAGCAGCCCGATGTTTTCCCGCTTCAATTGATTTTTGGCCAGCAGCAGCGCCATGATATTGCGATCGACCCACTGGCGGAATTCGCCGCGCCATAACATCTTGAGGCGGCGTATTTTGTTGTTAACGCCTTTATTGGTGCCCACCAGATTATTGGCATGCTGGCGATAGCGTACCGACGGATAGTCGTCATAAATCACGCAGCCGCCGCAGCCGGTGACCAGCAGATAGGTCCACCAGTCATGGGAGACAATATTGACCCGCCCGGCTTCCAGCAGCAGGCCGCGCGCCGCGTGGTTAAATATCATGGTATTGCCGCCGCCCAGGCTTTGCGTCAGCGCGTTGGCAAAACTCGGCGGCTTGCGAAATAACGGCGAAAAACCGATTTCACGGTTGCATTCATCCACCAGCCGGGTTCTGGAGCAGTACATGGCAGGTTCCGTCTGTCCTTTGGGCGCGAGAATAGCCAGCGCCCGCGCCAGTTTATCCGGCTCCCAGATATCGTCCTGATCGGCGTAAGCATAATAATCCGCCTTGATTGCCGGGTTACATATCAGCGACAGGAAATTGCCGGCGAAGCCCTGGCGCGGACCTGCCAGCAGGGTAAGCCTGCGCGCGCCGCAGCGTTGCGCGAAGGTGGAAATTATCGCCAGGCTTGCGTCCTGCGAGCCGTCGTCGGAAATCCATAACGACCAATCATTGCAGGTTTGCCGCGCAATGGATTCCAATTGCATAGCAAGAAATTCCTGGGCGTTGTAGGTGCCCATCACTATTGCGACCTTATTCCTGTCGGCGTTCTGCGGCTGCAAGGTATCCAAACGAGTCCCTCTCCCTCTCCGGCAAATAATGGCCTCGATACGGCGATGAGGCAGGCATCCATTGCGGAAATGCTAGTACAGGAATGGTCGCCGGCGCAGGGAATAGAGTGTTTACCCGGGTGAAAAAGATATTGCGGCTGTAGCAATTGGTGGCGTGCCGGTAAATCACTACACTGGGTGCCACGGAGGCGGGACCTGATGACGCCCCCGGGTCCGGGCAATGCCGGATGTGAACTTTTATCCTTTCTACCACCGCGCTTTAGGATGAGCCGCCGCAATGGACTTTGCTTTTAACGACTTGCTTAACAGTCTGCGCCACCTGCCGCTGATCGGCCATTTGGCCTACAGCGACACCAAAGCGCGGTATAAGCGCAGCATGCTGGGGCCGCTGTGGCTCACGCTTGGCGCGGCCATCGGCGTGGTCGGCCTGGGCCTGGTCTGGAGCCAGCTGCTCAACCAGGAGCGCAGCCAGCTTATCCCTTCGCTGACCGTGGGATTGCTGTTATGGCAATTCATCTCAGGCTGCGTGACGGAAAGCACCTCGGTGTTTGTGCGCCAGGCGCAGATTATCCGCAACCTGCAATTGCCTTTTTTTATCCATCCCATCCAGCTGATGGCGCGCCAGTCCATTACGCTGCTGCATAACCTGATAGTGCTGGTCCTGGTGCTGCTGGTCTATCCCCAGCCGGCGGGATGGGTCACGTTGCTCTGCCTGCCCGGCCTGGCGCTGGTGCTGGTTAACCTGCTGTGGATGTCGGTGCTGCTGGGGTTAATCGGCGCCCGGTTCCGCGACGTGGAGCAAATCGTGCAGTCGCTGATGCCGATAGTCTTTTTCCTGACGCCGGTTATCTATAAGGCGGGCCATGCCGGCGTGAACCAGGCGATTATCTGGATGAATCCTTTTACCTATTTTATCGCCCTGGTGCGTGAACCTCTTTTCGGCGCGGCGCCGGGGGCCTTTGTCTACCTGACGGCGGGGGCCATGGCCGTGCTGGGCTGGACGGCGACGCTGATACTGTTTAACCGCCGCGCTCCGCGTCTGGCATTTTGGATTTAACCGCGCGGTTCTTTGGGGTGGAACTCTTCTTATGGCTTCTCTTGTCTTTGATAATGTCACGGTCGCGTATCCGATTTACAACGCCCATGCGCAATCCCTGCGTAATCAGCTGGTCAGGATCGGCACCGGCGGCCGCATCGGCAAGGGCGCCGGCGCCATCGTCACGGTGACCGCGCTGGATCGGGTGAGTTTTCGCTTGCAGAGCGGCGATGCCGTGGGGTTGATTGGACATAACGGCGCAGGCAAGAGCACCCTGCTGCGAACCATGGCCGGCATTTACAGCGCTACCGCCGGCGTGGTGACGCGCACGGGGTCGGTGGCGACGGTGTTCGAGCTGGGCGCAGGCATGGACCCCGAATTGTCCGGTTATGAAAATATCATGCGCATGCTGCTGTTGATGGGGCATTCCCGGGCACAGGCCAGGGCCGCCGTGGCGGATATCGAGGATTTTAGCGAACTGGGCAACTTTCTGGCCCTGCCGGTGCGCACCTATTCATCCGGGATGACCATGCGGCTGATGTTTGCCGTGGCCACCTCGGTGCGGCCCGATATCCTGCTGATTGACGAAATGTTCGGCACGGGCGACGCCGCTTTTCGGCAAAAGGCCGAGACGCGCATGCAGGACTGGATTGCCGGGACCGATATTTTTGTTTTTGCCTCCCATGACCTGGGATTGGTCAAACGGTTGTGCAATCGCCTTTTCCGCCTGGAGCACGGCGCTATCCATGAGGAGGATATCCAGGCGCTCTGACGGTCGCCGCGCATCCTAGAGCGCGATGGCCAGCAGCACCGCCGCCAGTAAACCGACGTATATCCCGGCATGTAGCGCGTCGTTTACCGGCGGGATACACTTTTTCGCCAGCCAGATGCCGCTAAAACCCGCGATAATCAGCAAACCCAGGATCTTGAGATTGATAAAACCGATATAATCCAGGCCCCAGTCGCGGCCCCACGCCGCAACGGCGTATATCGCCGAACCCGCCAGCGCCACCGGCAGGGATAAAGGATTGGCGGCGCTGACGCAATGCTTCATCGCGTAGCCGTGCCGGCGCAGTAAAGGCACCGTCATAACGCTGCCGCCCACCCCCAGCATGGCGGCAACGGCGCCGATGGCGAGACCCGCTCCCGCCGAGACGGTGCCTGACAAGCGTTTTTCCGCCGGACGGTCGAGAAAACCGCGGCGAAAAACACAATCCATTAGGGTCAGCAGCATATAGAGAATAAACAATACCCGGATGATCCGATCCGTTAATATTAAGGATAATAGCGCGCCGCCCAGCGCACCCGCGGCAATAAAATAGATCATGGGCAATACGGTTTCTTTTAGCAGGCCCCCCGCGCGCCATTGCATGATAGTGGCATAACCTGAATTCACCACCATCACCGCCGTCGAGGTGGCGACCGCGATATGCATAGCCTCATGAGATAGCCCGGGCGTGGCCGATACCAGATGATAAACGAAGGGCACCACCACAAAACCGCCGCCGAAGCCGAACATAATGGTGGTAATACCGGTGAGCAAGCCGGCGGCGAGTATGATGATGATTTCGTTCATATCCTATTTCCTGCGGTTAATGATGCCTGATAGCCCTGGCGGTGAATAAGCAAGGCTTGGGGTTATTCCGGGCGGGTTTATACGGGGCAGGGGGATAATAGGCGTCCGTGGCGGCGTTTACTTGATATTACCAATCAACTATCATCGAGATTCGGTCATTTCACGTCATGCCGGGCGGTGAATGTACAATATTGCCATAAACGATGTCGATCATGTGGCGCGTCCGGTCGTCGCCATCGGCACTGATTATCCGCGGGGGTTTTTCCTGCCCGCCCACCGGCACCGGCGCGCGCAGCTGCTGTACGGCGCGTCGGGCGTGATGCATGTCCGCACCCGTACCGGCAGTTGGATCGTGCCCCCGCAGCATGCGGTCTGGGTGCCGCCGGAGATGGAGCACAGCGTACGTTTCGAGGGGGTTTCCACCCGCAGCCTGTATATCGAACCGGAATCGGTCCGGCCGCTGTTTGCCATAGACCGTTGCCGTATCGTCACGGTATCCCCCTTGCTGCGCCAGCTGCTTATCGAGGCGGTGGCCGTAACGCCGCTGTATGATCCGGCGGGGCGCGACGGACAGTTGATTAACCTGTTGCTGCATGAGCTGGCGCTAATGCCCGGCGTACCGTTTGATATTCCCTTGCCGGAGGACGCGCGCCTGCTGGCGCTGTGCCGGCAGTTCCTTGATCACCCGACCATACACCAGCCGTCGGAAGAATGGGCGGCGCGGTTTTTTATGAGCATCAGCACCTTCAGGCGTTTTTTCCGCCAGCAAACCGGCATGGCTTGCGCGCAATGGCGCCGCAGGGCATGTGTCGTACTGGCGCTGGCCCGGCTCGCCGACGGCGAACCGGTCACCGCCATCGCCTTCGATCTCGGTTACGAAAGCAGCGCCGCGTTCGCCACCATGTTCAGACGCGAACTGGGTCATGCGCCGTCGATCTACTTCCCGCAGCGGATGGGGTTGGCGCAAAGCTGACGGCGGCGAGCTCAGGCACCGTGTTTATCGACGATAAAATCAAACTTGGTCAGACCGACGCTCTGTGCGCTGGTCATGATAAATGAGACGCGGCCATATTCCGACGCTTTATCGGCGTAAATGCGCAGGTGGGGAAGTTGCGGCAGTTTTGCGGTCTCTTCCAGCCGGGATTTAAAGGTAGCGTCA
This sequence comes from Sodalis sp. RH14, assembly GCF_047324285.1. Classification (NCBI taxonomy): domain Bacteria; kingdom Pseudomonadati; phylum Pseudomonadota; class Gammaproteobacteria; order Enterobacterales; family Bruguierivoracaceae; genus Sodalis; species Sodalis sp. RH14. Next base: position 5,722,983 of record NZ_CP178739.1, on the reverse strand, counting down.
TCCACCGCCTGCTTATCCCAGGCGATACTGCCGTCGGCCATGACCGAGATATCAACGGATTTAACGTCTTTATCCACCACGCTGGCATTGGCTTTGGGCAGATTTACCTTTACCGAGTGATTGATCACCGGCAGGGTGATCATAAATACAATCAGTAGCACCAGCATGACATCGATAAACGGCGTCATATTAATATCGTTGACCAGGGGCTCTTCGTCTATCTCGAATTGTGAATTACCGGATATGCTCATTTTTACTCCTCTCACTTGCCTTTACATCGACTGACCGGCGCGAAACGGCTGGACACGATTACCGGCCGTGGCGTCGCCGGCCCGCAGTTCGGTGACATCGCCGGTGGTAATACGCGAGCCGGTGAGATAGTAGGCATGCAGATCGTGGGCGAAGCGGGCGATGGCATGCTGCAGGCCGCGGTTGCGCCGGCTGATGGTGTTGAATCCCAGCACCGCCGGAATAGCGACGAACAGGCCGAACGCCGTCATGATCAACGCTTCGCCCACCGGGCCGGCGACGTGGGCCAGATCCGGCTGATCCGCCAGGCTGATGGACTGCAGCGCATGATAGATGCCCCAGACGGTACCTAATAGCCCGACAAACGGCGCGGTGCTGCCGATGGAGGCAAGGATGCCAAGGCCCGCTTGCAGACGCGCGCTGCTGTCGTCGATACTGTTTTTCAGGCCGCGCGCCAGCCAGTCGCTAATATCCAGATTATTACTGATACTGGTCTCTACATTGTATTGGTGAGACATCGCGGCATGGCCGGCGATCGCCAGTTCGCGAAACGGATTGTTGCCGCCGTCGCCCAATGAATCAATGGCGGACGGTAAATTCTTTTCGCTCCAAAACCGGTTTTTAGTGCGCTGGGCGATTTTACGCAGTCCCGCTCCCTGGATGCATTTAATCACAATCACCGACCAGGACATTACGGACATGACCAGCAGCACCAGGGCCACCGCGCGGGTGATTATGTCGCCCTGCTGCCAAACGTGCTCAATGCCAAACTCATTCATTTTGCTACCTCGATTATCAAAAAAGGCTATCGGTAATATTCATGCGCCGCCCGTGAGAGCTAGCGGGTTAATTTAAACGTAATGGGCTGCACCGTCATAACAGCGATCGCCTGGCCGTTTTCCACATAGGGGTTGCAGCGTATCCGGGATACTGCCGCCATTGCCGCCTGATCCAGGTCGTCATAACCGCTGCTGCGCGCAACGTCGCTGCGGCCCAGGGTGCCGTTGGCGTTGATCACCAGCCGGATCAGTACCTCGCCTTCCTCCTGCAGCCGTTTTGCCTTGCGCGGATAGTCTGGCGCCGGTACCTGGCAGCCGACGGTGGAAACCGTCTTCGGCACGGCATTGGGCACGCTTTTCAGCATTTCACCCTGAGAGGTCGCCGGCAGGGCCGCCTGGTCGGCGACCTTGGCATTTTGTAGCGGTGACGGCTTTGCCTGTGCTTGCGAACGAGATATCACCGGCTCAGGCTTGGGTTTTACGATGATTTTGGGTTTCGGCTTGAGCTGCGGTTTTGGCGGCGGCGGTGTTTCCGGCTTGATTTCCGGCGCAGCCACAACCGGAGCCGCCTCGGTTTGCGCCACGTCGCGTTCGCCGTTATCCGCGGTCAGCACCGGCGGCGTTTCAGTAACCTGGGGCACCGGCGGCGCCTCGGGCTGCGGCGCTTCGACCATGGTCACCTCGACGCTGGTCTGCTCGGCGGGATTGATGATGTCCAGCGGTCGATATTGCGTGGTATGGGTAATCGCCACGGCAATCAGCGCCAAATGCGCCAGCACCACGGCGGCAATGGTTAATTTAGGCTGATAATTTTTTTTCGGCGCCGAGGCGAGCGCGGACAACAGCGTCGCCGTCGCCGTCGCCGTCAGTGCAGGCACTTCGATTTTATCTTTCAACATCCGGTGCTGTGCTTTCACCCCTACCTCGTGATAAATCCTGACTGCCCGCAAATATGTATTACCAGCAATCTCTGGAAGACTTATTTTCTATGTGCAACGAGGAATAAAAAGTGACACCGGCGTTGGCAAAAAAAAGCGCAGAATTGAAAAAAATCATGCGTCGGCCGCGGTGATGCGGATCCAATAGCCGGTGGTGCGGGTAATGGCAATCGGCATGGTCTGAGCCAAGGCGTCGAGCGCATAGGGTACATCGTCCAGCGGGAAGTTGCCGCTGACGCGCAGATTGGCTATCGCCGGATCCAGGCGGATAACCGCCGGGCTGTAATTTTTCAGCGCAGCGATCACCGAGCTTAACGGCGTATCCCTCACTTCCAGCCTGCCCTGGGTCCAGGCTATTTCCGCGTAAGGGGAAATGCCCACCGGCATCAACGTATGCTGATTAAACCACAGGCCGTGGCCGGCCCCGACTTGTTGGCTGCCGCCACGCCGGTTCGTCACCTTTACCACCGACTCCAGCACCGCCAGATGAATACCCCCGGATTCCTGGCGTACGTGAAAAAGTCCCTCCCCGGCCAGGATTTGTCCCATGGCGGTATTGACGCTAAACGGGCGATTGCCGTCGCCCACCACGCGGGCAATAATGCCGCCGGTGCGTAACTCAACGCTGCGCACGGTCTCGCTGAGGGAAATATTCAGCGCCGTGCGGGCGTTCAAATCCAGGGTGCTGCCGTCATCGAGCTCAATACGCCGCCGTTGGCCGGTGTCGGTATGCACATCGGTCAACAGATAGGGCAAAGGGTATTTTTGGTTTACCACCGTCCCGCCGACCATGGCAATAGCGGCCACGCCCAGCGCGTTTTGCAGGAATTTACGCCGGCTGGAAGGCGCCAGCAGAGTCTGGCGCACGTTTTCCGGCGGCATGGCGTGCGTCAGGAACTGGATTTTACCCAGGGTGGTTTCAATTTTGGCGCAGGCAGCGTCATGGCTGGCATCGGCATAACGCCAGCGTTCATATTCCCTGAAATCCTCCTCCGTGGCTTCGCCGGAACGCAGCAGCACCATCCATTCAATGGCGTGCTGGGCGGCGGCGTCGGGATGCTGGGTTAATTTTATCATGCGTTGTTCAACCGGTTATTCATGTTGGCCAGCGGTTATCAGATAACAGCTGGTGAGCGCTTTCGCCACATACTTGCGCACCATACTGGTGGAGACGCCCAGCTCTTGTGCTATTTCCGCATAGGTCATGCCGTCAAGCTGATTAAACAAGAACGCCTTGCGGGCATTAATGGATAAACCGTCCAGCGCCCGGTCAATGGCCAGTAAAGACTCAATTACCAGTTCCTGTTCTTCCGGCGAAGGATGACAGAGCTGCGGGTTGCCCGCTAACGCTTTCAGATAGGCCTGCTCCAGGTCGCGGCGCCGCCAGTTTTCATACAACACCCGCTGGGCGAGCGTGGTGAGCATGGCCCGCGGCTCGCGGATATTGAGCAGTTCAGGAATTGCCGCCAGCCGTACAAACGCCTCGGACGCAATATCCTCCGCGCCGGTGCCATGGCTGATACGCCGTCTTAATTTGTCAGTGAGCCAACGGTAATCACTGCGAAAAATAAACGTTAATACATCTGAACGGTTGGTAAATTCGCCAGGCATCGTCTTGTCCGTCTTGCTAAATCTAACGTAAATACCTTTCTCAGGCTTTCAAATAAGGACCGTTACGGCCAATCCTCAGTTTTGCCGCTCTTTCCTGCGTTGCGTGTCAGCGCGGGGGGAGTGGAATGAGCATTCAAGCCTGGCCAGCAATAAGCGAGCCAATAATTTTTACATCTAGGTTATATCCATAGAGTATAAGTATATTTTTTTATTAACTAAGGCCGCTTTTGTTATAAGGCCGTAACTGCAAGCCGTTTTGTACAACAAACGAAAACAAACGTGCACTGTTGTCGATCAATGCACGTTTTTTTGCACCAATTCAGTACCGCAGAAGCCATTTTACCCTCAGCTTTTGAGCGTTAACCGAAAGTCTACGCGCAACAACTTTATCCGTTAAAATAAAAACAGTAATGTAATTAATAAATTAAGTTAAAAATCCCGATAAGTCGCAAAAAAATAAATATAACCCGGTGACACATTTTTTCCCTCATTGCACATACCCACTGAGATGAAACGCAGACCCCTACCAAACTGGCGTCGCTTAACCTTTGCCTTTTCTCCGGGAGCCGTAACAATGAATGCAGTACTGCAACGCGCAAGGAAAACTCGTTTTACCCCAGGCCGGCTGGCGTTGGCGATTGATTTAACATTTGCCGTGGCGGGTATGGCGCTGATATTGCCGCAAACGGCTTATGCCGCGCCGGCGGCTTTAGCTCATTATTCAGTACCGGCGGGTTCCCTGGAGCAAGGGCTATTAACCATAGCGCGGCAAAGCCAACAGACCATCTCATTTGATCCTAAACTGGTGGCCCCTTACCAGGCTAAACCCGTTGACGGCCGCTATACCCTGGAACAGGTCATTTTACAACAGTTGCAGGGTACGCCGCTGTCTGTCACCACCACTGCCAACGGCACCCTGACCATTGATGCCGTCACCACGGCCAAGCCGCTCACCGCCTCGTCGGATTTACAGGCGGCGCAGGACAGCGGCCAGACGCTGCCGACTATTACCGTCAGCGGCGGCGCCGAGCAAAGCGAAGACGCCACGGTCTATAATCCGTCAATGTCCAGTTCCGCCACCCGCACTAATTTATCATTGCAGGATACCGCGCAGTCGGTGCAGGTGGTCAGCCGCAAACTGATCGAAGACCGCCAGGCGGTCTCGGTGGAGGATGCGTTGCGCAACGCCGGCGGCGTCACGATGCAGGGCGGTAATCGCGGTATTAATTCGATAAATATTCGTGGATTTAACGTCACCTCCGGCTCTACGGACGGCGTTTCCAACCCCAACAGCACCATGAACGGCAGCGCCACCGGCTATTCCAATATCGACGGTATCGAGCGTGTCGAGGTACTGAAAGGGCCACAGGCGGTGCTGGCGGGCAACAGTTCTCCCGCCGGTTCGGTCAACATAGTGCGTAAAGCCCCCACGGCCGATCCGCTGCATACGCTAAAATTCGAGGTCGCCAAGTATGGCGAAGTGAAAACCGCCATCGATCTCGGCGGCCCGATAAACGATGACAAAACCTTTCAATACCGTTTTAACGCTTCCACTATGCGGGCAGATAACAGCTTTCCTGATTTTAACGGCAAGCGCGCCGATTATGTTGCGCCGGTGCTGGCCTGGGTAACGGATAAAACCAAATTTAAAGTAGGCGCGGAATTCAGTACCGGCAGAACCTCAGGACCTGCGGCGACCCTGTATAACAACGGCCGTATTCAGCGCCTGCCGGAATATCGTCTGGGGGATAAAGATAATCATTTTGCGGGCAATGCGAAAACCGCCTATTATGAATTCAACCAGAATTTAAGCGACAACTGGTCTTTTAACAGTAAAGCCACCTATCTTGATAATACCCTTAATTATCGCATTCATGAGACTTACGTGGCGTACCCCAACGGCTCGTTGGTCACTCATGAGCTGGGCAATAAGCAGGATTTAAATTCATTAAGCCTGCAAAACGATATTCGCGGCAAGATTGATATGGGCCCGTTAACCCATAATATCTTGGTCGGCTACGACTATCAGCATTCAAAAACCACCAGCTGGGATTTATCTGACGGCAGGATTTTCACCACCGCCAACTACAACGATCCCGACAGCCTGTCGTTTCCCGATATCCCCGACCCCACCTTTAAATCCTATAAAAACACCCAGGATCAAAGGGGGCTGATATTGCAAGACCAGATCGATTTCTGGAAAAAATTGCATCTCCAGCTTTCCGCTAAGCGGGCTGAATGGACGATGCAAAGCACGGCGAATTACTCCGCCACCCGTCATGTGACCTCGTTTTCAGATGAGACCAAATGGATACCCAGCTATGGCATCAGCTATGATATCACGCCGGAAGTGACGGTCTATGCCAACCTGCTTAATAGCTTCGAAACCGTCGGCACGATCAATACCCTTACCGGTAAACCGTTGGCGCCGTCGACCGGTAAATCCAAGGAGGCTGGGTTTAAATTTAACCTGCTGGACGATAACCTGACCATTACCACAGCGGTATTCCATATCGTGCAGGACAATGTGGTGGTCTACAATATCGCCGGCGACGCGGTCGGCGCGCAGGGGCGGGAAACCAAAGGCTTCGATTTTGATTTAAACGGCCAGATTTTACCGGGATGGAATATCACCACCAGCTACACCTTTGCCCAGCCTAAGGATCCGGATACCACCGATCTTACCGGCTATAAAACCAAGGTTACCGCACAGCCCAAACACTCCGGTAGCCTCTGGACTACCTACGAACTACAGCAGGGGAGTTTGCAAGGCCTGGGCGCCGGCGTAGGCGTAGAGGCGGCCAGCAACACGGTCAACGGCTATACGGGTAATTACTTCAAAATGGGTGGCTGGGCCCAGACCGACGCCTCTATTTTTTACCATCAGCCGAAATATACCGTCACCCTGGGCGTGAAAAATATCTTTGACCGCGATCTGTATTATTACTCGACCACACCAACGTATATCGGCGTCAAGCCAGGCCGTACCGCCAGGTTATCGGTGACCTATTCGTTTTAAGCAATGGACATTATGACGGCTCAAAAGTTTACAAAAGAAATACCCAATGATGGTAATCGACCGGGGATATGGCAATTAATCCGTCCTTTCTGGGTATCGCCGGAAAAGTGGCTGGCCATATTTTTAATTGCCGTCATCCTGACCATTAATTTCACCACCACCTATGCGTTTGTGGCTTTAAATAAACTGCAGGGGCAGTTAACCGACGCATTGGTGGCGCTGAATTGGAGCCTCATCAGCGCTACGATGGTAAGAAGCCTGGCCATTGGCACTGTAACGGTATTATTGCCGCTGGTCAGTGTGTTGGCGATTAATTACTTGACGCTGCGCTGGCGTACCTGGATGACCACCCGCTTTGTAGAACGCTGGACCCGTCATCCAGCGTATTACCAACTGGAGCGCGACAATTTAATCAGCAACGGCGATCAGCGTATCGCCGAGGATATCAATCTCTTTACCGATGTGACGATTAACCTGTCCACCAATATTATCAACGTCGTGGTCAGCGTCGTCACTTTCACTATTATGCTTTGGGGACTGTCCGGCACGTTGTCGTTTCCTCTTGGCGGCAGGACCTGGTCTATCCCCGGCTATATGGTGTTTGCCGTGTACCTTTATTCATTTGCCCATCTCGCCCTGGCCCACTGGCTGGGTAAGGTGCTGATCGGCGTGAATATGAATAAACAAACCGTAGAAGCCGATTTTCGTTTTCTCGGCATGCAGGTGCGGGAAAACGCCGAACAAATCGCTTTTTTTGGCGGCGGCGAGCGCGAGGGGGAAAGATTACTGTCCCGTTTTATACGGGTACGGAATAATACCCTATTGATGATGCGTAAAACCTTTAAGCTGAATTTCTTCCAGAGCATTTTCTCCCAGATATTTTCCCCGCTGCCCACCCTGCTGGCGCTGCCCTTACTGCTGTCGGGAAAAATTACCCTCGGCGGCCTGACCCAGATCACCATGGCTTACGGTACGCTATTGAGCACCCTGGCCTTTTTCCCGCAGGCTTATCAATCCTTTACTAACTGGATAGCGCTGGCCAACCGGCTGCGGGATATGCTGTGGGCGTTAAACAAAGCCCGCGACCAGCCCCATGGCATTCAGCTAATGCGCCAGGGCACAGCGCTTTGCTGCGAGGCGTTAACCCTGCGGCGTCCGGACGGCGCGGCGTTATGCCAAGTGGCGCGCTGGCAGGTCGAGGCCGGCGAACGCTGGGTGATTCGCGGGCAGTCCGGCAGCGGCAAAAGCACCTTGCTGCGGGCCTGCGCGGGGTTATGGCCTTTTGGGGAAGGCAGTATCATCCGGCCGGATACGGCGCGTAGTCTATTTATACCGCAAAAGAGCTATATCCCGGTGGGTACATTAAAAAGCGCGCTGGCCTATCCCGATGAGCCGGAGGCCTTTACCGATCGGCAGTACCGCCAGGCGCTGACGGACTGTTGCCTGGCGGAACGGGCCGATTCGCTTACCCAGTCCGACCGCTGGCAGCAAGTGTTGTCCGGCGGCGAGCAGCAGCGGCTGGCCATGGCGCGGGTACTGCTGCATCGCCCGGAGGTTCTCTTCCTTGACGAGGCGACCAGCGCCCTGGACCCGGAAACGGAGCGGCGTTTATACCAGGCGCTGATCGATCAATTGCCCGGCAGCACCATTATCAGCGTGGCCCATCGCAAAGAGCTGGAACACTTCCACCAGCATATTTTAACCCTGACACCCGATCAGGGTCGCTAACATTTTATAGGAACCTGTATGTCGCTCAAACCCAACGAGTTAACCGATAGCAATTTTGATAATTACCTGGCGGGCGCGCGACTGCCGGTGCTGGTGGATCTCTGGGCGCCCTGGTGCGTACCTTGCCGCGCCATGGCGCCCGTTATCGATAAGCTGGCCAATAATACCGAAGGCAAGCTACTGGTCGCCAAGATTGATGTGGAAAAATACCCGGCCATCATGGAGCGCTATGGCGTGCGCGGCATTCCCACCCTGTTGCTGTTCAGAGGCGAGGCGGAACCGGTACGCCAGGTGGGTGCCCAATCCCTGGGCCAGTTGAATGCCTGGCTGGCGGCTCATGAGGTGGACGTCGTTTCGCAACCGCCGGTACGTCAGACGGAGGCGCTGGAGTGGAGCAGTTTTTACGGCGATGAGGGCTTGCATGGTTTTATCGCGCAACGCACCCTCGGACATGCTAAGGCCGGGGATATTACTGTTGCCCCTGGGAGCTTTTGGCTTGACGGCAAAGGCACTACTATGGCGGCCATGATTCATCAGCCGGATAGCGTTGCCTTTGAACGTATTACCGGGTTACCGATTGCTCTGGGTAGGCTGCTGGACCGCTGCGGCTACCTGACCCCGGAGCAGATCGGCGGTTTGTTCGCCGCGTTACGCCCAGGCAAGGATTACCGGCTGGTGCCGCAGCGATTTATGCACTGGTGGCTGAGTGAGGAATCGGCGCCATGGGCTGATTACCTGCGCGATCCTAGGCTGGGGCAACTGCTCATGCGCTGGCTGACATTGAGCGCCGGGCGGCTTGCGGGAGGGGAGACGGCACCGGGCGACTGGTCGGCCATCAAGGAGCAGGCGGACCTGCTGCTGCATGATTACCAGCAGCCGGAACGCCAGCTGGAAAAAATCATCGCCACGCTTTTGCAGCACCTCTCGCCGTTGCCCGCCGCCGCCGATGACGAAAAATGGGGCAACGTAGCCCTTGGCGTAAGCTGGGCCCAGTTCCAGCAATTGCAGATCCTAGCAGGGTGGAGCGACGATGATCGCGCCACGCCCGATATACGTTTCGCCTGGTTTACCGAAAAAGAGCGTTTGTCCCCGGCCGGCAAGCTTAGCCAGGAGGAAATCACTCTGTTAAGAGCGGAGTGGCTGGCGCAAAATCCGGCGTTTATCGCCAAAGAAAATACCTTTCATCAAAATTACAACCAGCTCAGCGAACCGATAAACACCAAGATCCAGCGGGCGTTGAACCGGCTGCTGGCCGAAGCGCCGGACTTTTAAACCATGACCTTTGACCAGGAGGCATCCATGCCGAATACTTTTGCGCACAGCCAGCAGCAATTGGCTGAACTGGCCGATAACGTCATAGCGCAGGCTGTCCGGGAAGGCGCATCCGATGCGCAGGTGATATTTTCCGAAAGCAACGGCTTGCTGATTGAAATGCGCCAGGGCCGGCTGCGGGCGCGCACCCGCGATGCGCAGTCCAGCATGTCGCTCACCGTCTATCGCGGACAGCATCAGGGCACTACCAGCTCCACCGATTTTTCACCCGCGCGCCTGCGCGAAACGGTGCAGGCGGCATGTCGTATCGCCGGTTATACCGGCGAGGATGAATTTACCGGCCTGCCACCGGAGCCGTTGTTGTGTCGGGAGCCGCGACAGCTCGATTTATGGCATCCCTGGGGTCTGGACGAGCCCGGCGCGCAAGCGCTGGCTCATCGTATCGAGTCCGGTATTTCATCAGCGGGCAAGGGCGCGATGAGTGACGGTGTTTGGGTACGTTCCGGTCAGTCCCATTGGTTTTTGATGAACAGCCGTGGTTTCGCCCAGGGCCAGCGGCAAACCGACCATGTGATGAGCGCCAAGGCGCTGGCCAAAAATCAGGGCCACAGCCAACTGGATTTCTGTAATTCCCATTCCCATCTTGCTTCGACGATGATGACGCCGGAAGCTATTGGGCGCCGGGCCGCGAGCGGTGCGCTGGCCGCCCTGGATAGCGCGCCGCTGGCCGGTAGTCGACGCTGTCCGGTGTTGTTCGATCCCCTTTGCGCCCTCACGCTGCTTGATCATTTGGTGCAGGCCGCCGGCGGCGCGGCGTTGTATCGCCGTAACAGTTTTCTCGCCGGACGGCTTGGCCAGGCGATCTTTAGCGGGCATATCACCGTTGAGGAAAATCCCTTTATCCCGCAGGGGCTCGCCAGCCGGGCGTTCGATAGCGACGGTATCGGCGGTGCGGTGCGGCGGGTGGTGGACGACGGACACCTTACAGGCTTTTTTCTGTCGGCCTATGCGGCGCGGCGCCTCGGAATGACGCCCACCGGCAACGGTTGGGGACCGGGCAATTTGACGCTGCGCAGCAGCCTGACCCAGCCTGGCGATGACTTTGCCGCCATGGTGAAAAAACTGCATACAGGTCTTCTGATTACCGGATTTAGCGGCGGCGGAGCGCGTTTGATAACCGGTGATTACTCCCGCAGCCTGCGTGGCTTTTGGGTCGAGGGCGGTGAAATACGCCATGCCGTCGATGGAGTGACCGTGGCGGGCAACCTGGCGGATATATTCCGCGATATTGCCGCTGTCGGCACCGATAATTTCACCCAGGGCGCCTTTACCAGCGGTTCCGTGTTAATCAACAGCCTGCAGGTGGCAGGACGCTAAGCCAAAGGAGTTTTATCATGATTGAAACACTAGCCACCTCCCATCTGGCGCCGGCTAAACAGCAGTTGCTGGAATCGCATGGCATATCCGATGGGCAACTACAGGAGGTGATGGATCAGGTGCTGTCGCACCGGGTGGATTACGCCGATCTTTTTGTACAGAGTCTGAGACGTGAAAGCTGGGCCATGGAGAACGGCGTGGTGAATTTCGGCTCTTTTGACGTCGACCAGGGCTTCGGCCTGCGTGCGGTCGAACATGACCAGACCGCGTTCGCTTATTCTCAGCATATTGATCTTAAGTATTTGCAAGAGGCCGCCCGCTCGGTAAAAAGTATCGCGGTGCCGGGCCGGCTCTCTTTGCCAGCGCCTGCGGCTTACCCCCCGGCACGGCTGCGTTTTATCGACGATGACCCGCTGCTGGCGTGCGACGCGGCGCAGAAAATCGGCTTGCTGCAAAAAATTAACCGCATGACCAGGGCTCTCGATCCGCGGGTCGTCCAGGTTACCGCCAGCCTGGAATTAACCCATTCGGTCAATTATATTCTGCGTCATGATTTCCATCAGGCGGCGGATATCAGGCCGATGCTGGTATTGCATGTCGGCGTGGTGGTCGAGCAGCGCGGCAATAAGGAATCGGCCGGTACCGGCATGGGCGGGCGCGGGGATTTCGGCATGTTCAATGACGTCGCGCTGCAGGTCTCATTGCGCGCTATGGTTGAAAAGGCATTGATTAACCTGGAGGCGGTAGCGGCACCATCCGGCAGCATGCCGGTGGTGATAGCAGCCGGCTGGCCCGGTATGTTGCTGCATGAAGCCATGGGGCACGGCTTTGAGGGCGATTTTAACCGATTGGGCACCTCGGTTTATTCCGGGCGCATCGGCGAACGGGTAGCGCAGCCGGGGGTCAATATCGTCGACGACGGCACGGTGGCGGGACGACGCGGGTCGCTGAATGTGGACGACGAGGGACAGCCGACACAGTGCACGTCCCTTATCGAGGATGGCGTCTTACAAGGCTATATGCACGACAGCCTGAGCGCGCGCCTGATGAAGCTGCCGCCCACCGGCAACGGCCGGCGCCAGTCCTATGCGCATTTGCCGATGCCGCGCATGACCAATACCTTTATGCGCAGCGGGCAATATGATCCAGGTGAGATTATCGCCTCGGTCAAACGCGGATTATATCTGGCTGACTTGGGCAGCGGGCAGGTGGATATCGTCAGCGGGCAATACAGTTTCCAGACCGCCCTGGCGTACCTGATTGAGGATGGCAAAATCACCGCGCCGGTCAAAGGCGCCACCCTGACCGGCAATGGCCCGGAAACCCTGCAACAAATCAGCATGGTCGGCAACGACCTGGCGCTGGATCGTGGCACCGCCGTGTGCGGCAAGGCGGGGCAAAACGTGCCGGTATGCGTGGGACAGCCGACGCTTAAGGTGGATAACCTGGTGGTGGGCGGTACCCGCCAGGGCTGACGATAGGCGACGGCTATGATGTCCAGACTAACGCTCCGGCATCGCGGCTGGTCGCCACAGCTTTCATAACGCAGCGTTTGCAGGAGAAAATATCGTAGAGGACAGGGCGCAGCATCTGTGCGCGAGTCATGACTGGTCACAGATGCCAGAGCGTTCTTATTTACCGTTTCAGCGAAACCTGCGGCACCCCATACTCCGCATGGGGCCGCACCACCAGATCCGCCTGATACCACCGCGTTAGCCGCGCTTCGGTCAGGACATCGCCCGGCGCGCCGCTTGCCGCCAGCCTGCCTTCATGCAACAGCAAAATCCGATCGGACCACAGCGCCGCCAGGTTCAGATCGTGCAGTACGCAGCAGACCGTCAGGCGGCCGGTCTGCGTAAGCCGGCGCAGCAGGCGCAGGATATGCTGCTGATGATATAAGTCCAGCGCGGAGGTGGGTTCATCCAGAAACAGCCAGCCGGCCGGGCCGTCGTCCTGCCACAGCTGCGCCAAGGTGCGGGCCAGCTGCACCCGCTGCTGCTCGCCGCCGGACAGACGACGGAAATCGCGCCCCGCCAGGGCATCGCAGCCGGTAAACGCCATGATTTCCGCCACGCGGTCGCGGTTTGGCTGCGTTTGCCAGGGCGCGCGGCCCATGGCCACCACTTCGGCCACGGTAAACGGAAAGGAGAGACTGCTTTGCTGGCGCATGACCGCCCGCTGCCGTGCCAGTTCCTGCGCCGGCCATCGGCGCAGGGGGCGGCCCAGCAGGCGGCATTCCCCAACGCTTGGCGTCAGGTAACCGGTCAACAGGCGCAGCAGGGTGGATTTTCCGGCGCCGTTGGGGCCTATCAGCGCAACCAGCTCGCCGGGGGCCAGCGATAACGAGATATCCTCTAATAACGTCCGGTTGGATATGCGATAGCCCACGCCTTCGGCGGTTAAGCCCTTATTCATTTTCGCCTCCGCGCCGGCGCAGGATAAGCCACAAAAACCAGGGGCCGCCCAGCAGGCTGGTGAGCAATCCCACCGGCATTTCCGCCGGCGCCACCGCCGTGCGGGCGAGGGTATCGGCCAGCAGCAGCAGGGCGGCGCCGGCCAGGGTGGCGCCCGGCAACAGCCAGCGATGGTCGGCCCCCAGGCACATGCGCACCAGATGCGGGATCACCAGGCCGATAAAGCCGATAATGCCGCTGACCGCCACCGACGCCGCCACCAGCAGCGCGCTGAGCATCAGCAACAGCCGCTGGGTGCGTTTCACGTCCACGCCAAGATAATGAGCTTCCTCGTCGCCCAGTTGCAGCAGATTTAACCGCGCCGCCTGACGCTGCACCAGCAGGGCGGCGGGCAGCACCAGGGAGGCGCAGGCCAGTACCGTCGGCCATTGCGCCTGCCCCAGGCTGCCCATGCCCCATAACGACAACTGCCGCAGCTGCCGGTCGTCGCTTATCCAGGACAAGACGCCGATGGCAGCGCCGCACAGGGTGTTAATGGCAATGCCCAGCAGCAGCAGGCGCGACAAAGAGCGATGACCGGGACGTCCGAGGGAAAAAATAATAAGCGTCACCGCCAGGCTGCCGATAAAAGCCGCCAGCATGGGAGAATAAAGCGCCAGCAGCGGCGGCAGCGTCACGGACAGGACCACCGACAGGGCCACCGCCAGCGCCGCGCCGCTGCTGATGCCCAGCAGGCCAGGGTCGGCCAGCGGATTGCGGAATAGCCCCTGCATCACGCCGCCGGACAGCGCCAGCGCCGCGCCGATGATCACCGCCAGCAGGATGCGCGGCAGCCGGATATGCCACCAGATATGCCAGAGCGCCGCGTCAAAAGGCCGGCGCCAGAGGCTAACCAGCGACAAATGCATCGCGCCGACATTTACCGCCAGCGCCGCCATGGCCAGCAGCACCAGTGCCAGCAACAGTAAAAACCGTCCCGGCCGGGCTTGGCGCATCATGGCAGCGTTTCAGCGGTCTGGCGCAGGCGGGCAATGGCCGCCGGCGTTTCAAGGCCGAACCCCAGCAGCGCCATATCGTCCAGCACCAGCAGCCGTCGCGCCTTGCCCGCCGGCGTCAATGCCAGCCCCGGCAGCGCCCAGACCTTCTCCTCGCCGCCCAGGGTTTTTACCCCGTCGGTGGTAATCAGCACCAGATCCGGCGCGCTGCCGATGACGCCTTCCTGCGACAGCGGCTGGTAATGTTTAAATCCCTGCATGGCATTTTGCAGGCCGGCGGCGCGAATGGCCGCATCGGCCGCCGTTTCCTGGCCGGCGGCCATGGTGGTCATGCCGCTATGGTTGAAAATAAACAGGACTTTTACCGGCAGCGGCGTGGCGGGGATGGCCGCCATCTGGCGGCGGATATCCGCGCGCAGCGTCTCGCCCTGCGTTTGCCGGCCCAGCGCCGAGGCGATGCGGGCGATTTTACTGTCGATGACGGCGATATCGGGCGTACCGGGCACCGTAACCACCGTGACGCCGTTATCGGCTACCTGTTGCAGCGCCACCGACGGTTTGGCCTGATCGCTGGCCAATACCATCCCGGGGTGCATGGCCAGGATGCCCTCGGCGTTGAGCATGCGCATATAACCCACGTCGGGCAAGGCGACGGCCGCGGCGGGATGCTGGCTGGTGCTGTCGCGCGCCACCAGTTGGTCGCCCGCGCCGAGGGCATAGATGATTTCCGTTACATCGCCGCCGATGCTGACCACCCGCGTTTGCGCCAGCGCCGCCATCGGCAGGGCCAGCAATACGATAAGCCATTTTTTCATGCCGGTAGGCCTTTTTGCGTCAGCAGGGCCATTTGTCCGCGCCAGGCGGTCTGCTCGGGTTGCCCTTCGCTGCGCTGACCGAACAATTGGGCGATTTGCGTGCCGTCGGCGGCAAACAGTTCCAGGCTGGTGACCATGCCGTCCCGGGTCGGTTTGCGCGTTACCCAGGTTTCGGCAATGGCGTCTTCCACCAGATGCAGCGTAAACCGGCGGTTAAAGATATTGATCCACTTTTCCATCGGCACCACTTTCTCTATGGCGCCGGTAAATATCTGCACGCAGCCGCGGTTACCAACAAACACCATGATTTCGTTGGCATCCGCAAGCGCCGCTTGCAATACCCGGCTCAGCGCCCGGTTATCCACACGTATGGCCAGGTCGTCGCCCACCGCGCGAAACGCCTGCTGCCGGGTAATGTTGTGGCGTTTAAGCAAGGGGAAAAACTGATGCACATCGGTCATGGCGCGCCAGTCCAGTTCGATGCGCCGGTTATCCGGACTGTCGTTGTGCGCCGGTTTATCCGCCGCCGCCAGCGCCAGCGCCGCATTATCTTCACTGGCGAAACGCGCGACAAGCTGTTCCCAGGCATGGCGATCGGTTTGCTCCGTGGCATAGATTTTCAATACCGCGTCGCCCTGATGATCAAAAATCTGCAGGCTTTGGCGCTCGCCGCGCGGACCCGGTTCGATAAGTGCAAAGGCGCAGTTCCACTGGCCGACGAACAGGCGCAGATCCAATGCCCGCGGGTTTAACACCAGGCCGCCGTGCTCGCCGAGACGCAGGTTGTCGTAATGGCCGATCTGTTCATGTACCGCATATTCATTACGGGTAATGGATTTTGTCTCGCCCACGGCGGCCAGCGCCTGCAATAGCGCCGGCATATCGCCGTCCAGGCGCCGCGCGTCATGCCCGACCCTGGCCCAGGCCAGCTCCGCTTCGCTGATATTCAGCAACTGCGCCAATTCCCGGGCATATTTTTTCGGATGCTGCTGTTTTAGCTCAAGGTAATGCTGATAACGCTGGTTCATTCAGGGTTCCTTTTTGTGCCGGCGAAAGCGGATGTTAGCGGGATACGGCTGCGAATGGGCCTGCTTAACGGGCGTGTAAATCATTCGCAGTGAAACTGTTGCAAATATAACTTAAAAATGTATAAAGATGATAATGATTTCTGTTATCGTAAAGATTATCGTTATCAATTGTGAATATGCCTTCGGCTCACCACTTTTTATTAGGGATATAACACCACGCCAGCAAGCGTCAACGCCTGAAGCCGTCAGATAACCGTAATTAAAATAATGTTATCGTCAGCGAATAGGAAAGCAAAAACCTGACTTTTATAACGGGTAGCCAGACTAATACTGCTTATTTCCGTAGGGTTTTTACGTCATTAAATGCAGCGCGTTTTAGCAATAATAATAATTGGGATAGCTATTCCCTTACTAATACTCCGGCAATGGTTGAGCATTAACTTATAATTTGACCGCTTTGAGGCTCTATTATGTTCACTGAAAAAAGGCGAAACAGGCCTTTTAACGCCCTTATTTCGGCGATGCTATTTACCTTGCCGGCCTGGCATGCAAGCGCCGTGGAAAACAAAGTGCCGCCGGCCGCTTCGGATAATGACGCCAAGGGGCAGCCGGCAAAAGAACCGGCCGCCGTTGAGGATGTCATGAAGGTCAATGCGCCCCGCCTGGTGAAACAGGCCGGCACCGCTACGCGCATCAGCGCGGAGGATATGCAACGCCACGGCGGCAATGATTTCGGCACCATCATGCGCTACCAGCCGTTAATCAGCGCCACCGGTTCAAGCGCCGGTTCGTCGTCGGGTAAAAGCGGCTTCGATCGCAGCGGTTATACCGGCTATAACATCCGCGGACTGGAAAGCAACCGCGTCGCCATCGACGTGGACGGCATCCCCTTGCCCAACGCCACCGGCCGCGCCTACGCCAGCCGCGCCGGCCTGGGAACCTTCGGCATCGGCCGCGACTATATCGACCCCTATATGTACGGCCAGGTGGATATCGCCTCCGGCGCCACCCCCATCGCACGCGCCAACACCGCCATCGGCGGCGCGGTATCCTTCCTGCCCAAGTCGCCTGACGATTACCTGAGCTATAAAAAGAACACCTATTTTGGTTATCAAAGCGATTATGATTCGGCCAACCGCGCCTGGCACAACGGCATTACCGCCGCGGCGGGCGATGAGGAGCTGCGGGGCTTGGTGGTGATAAGCCGTCGGGACGGACAGGAGACGCGGACCAATAGCGACAGCGCCGACGCCTTCCCGGCCAACTGGCATTCCACCGCCATCATGACCAGCGGCATCTGGCAACCCAACGAAGAGCATCAGTTCACCGGGACGGCGGAATATTACGATAAGACCAACCATACCCACTTTGATACCTGGAACAGCGCGGGCAGCAGCGTGATCGGCACGTCCCGGCAGCAAAGCGATACCCGCCGCTGGAGCCTGAGCGTGAAGGATCGCTGGACGCCGATTGACCTGGGCTGGGTAGACCAGCTGGATACGCAGCTCTATTACCAGAACGCCGAGGCCCACGACAACACCGACATGCCGCTGACCGCCGCCACGCGCGAGCGGGTGCAGTCGGATTACAATGTCGATACCTGGGGCTTTGATAGCCGTTGGCTGAAAACCGTCGGCATTCATGCGCTGAGCGCCGGCCTTAATGCGCGTCAATCAGAAACAGAGCGGCCGTTCGCGCAATTCCCGGCCCCGAGCATCTATACCGCCATTATGCAGCCCGAGGCCGACAGCCGCACCTACACCCTGGGCGGTTTTGTTCAGGACCGCATCAGCCTTGACCTGGCCGGGCACGGCTTTGCCATTGTGCCCGGGGCGCGGGCGGTCTACCAGAACAGTAAACCCACCAACCTGTCCAGCCTGGCCTCGGGCAGCGCGGTGCTCACTCCGGGCGAAGTGGAATCCCTGTACGGCAAGACCAACAGCGATACCCAGATACTGCCGTCCCTGAGTTTCCTGTACGATCTCACCCCGGCCATGACCACCTACCTGCAATATAAACGCGGCGCGCAATTCCCCGACGCCAGCCAGTTATATGGGTCGTGGAATCTCGGCTCGAGCTATGCCGGCAGCCAGCAATATGCCCTGATTGGCAATAGCGATCTGAAAACAGAGACCAGTAATAACTTTGAATGGGGCCTGAAAGGCGATATTACTCCCGGCGTGACCTTTAACGGTGCGCTGTTCTACAACACCTATAAAAACTTTATTGCCAATACCCGCTATACCCGTAGCGCCAATCCGGGGGAATTTACCCGCGTTCCGGGTAATATTTTTGTCGCTTATAAAGCTGAGAACCGCGACAAAGCCTATATCTACGGCGGAGAATTCAGCAGCAAATTTAATTTCGGCACCTGGTTTGAATCGGTCAATGGCTTAAGCGCCACCGTCGCGTTCGGTTATAATAAGGGCAAGTCCAAATCCAGCTATATGGGCGACGACTATGTCGATTTAGACAGCGTCGCGCCGATGAAAGCCATTGTGGGACTGGCCTGGGACGATCCGGGCCGGCGCTACGGCACCGCCATTACCTCGACATTCCAGAAGGGGAAAAAGGCCACCGCCACCAACCGCCAAAGCTATACCAATAGCGGTGGCGCATTAACCGACGCCACCACGGACTATATGCGTATTCCCGGTTACGGCCTGGTGGATCTTACCGCCTATTGGCAGGTGGCGAAAAACGTCAAACTCAGCGGCGGCATTTATAACCTGACCGATCGCAAATACTGGGATTATCTGAGCAGCCGCCAGTTAACCAATGTCACCCGGCAGGATTTCGCCAACCAGGCGCTGGCCGTCGAGCCGGGACGCTCGTTCCAAGTGGGGGTCAACGTCGATTTTTAAATCGTGATAATAATATCCCCGGCCCGGAATGGGCCGGGGTATTTATCGGTTTTTTCATCCTGCGCGGCGGGAGAGTCATTATTGTTCCCGTCCCGCCGCGGACGGGAGGCGGTGTTGTTATGCGTGGTGGCAGGCGGTGCGCAGTTTCGGCAACAGCGCGATCGTGTAAATAGCGCATAGCCCCACCAGCGCATAAATAATCCGTGATACGACGGCGGCCTGTCCGCCGAACAGGGCGGCGACCAGATCATATTGAAACAGTCCGACCAGTAACCAGTTCAGTCCGCCAATGATTAACAGGACCAGCACAACAGTGGTTAATATTTTCATCATTCCTCCGCAAAAAAATAAATAATGTGGCTAATACAATTTTTATAAATAAACGGCTAGATAGGGTTGGTTCAATAAAATATCTATATTCAATAGATTATATTTACAGTATACATTCTTTAATCATCGTCATAATAACCTTTGCGACAGATCACTTTTCAGCGGGATATAAAGCCTCTAAATATCCGGCCGGATGAGAAGAGGCCCTTGTTCACACCGACGCCGCGATATGGCCGCGCAGCCATTGATGCGCCGGGTCGTGATGGGCGCGATCGTGCCATAGCATGGCCAGTTCGAATCCTTCGACCTCCACCGGCGGTTCGGTCACCCGCAGCGCGGTAGCGTCGCGCACCAGGCGCGAAGGCAGCATGGCCACCAGATCGGTGCGGGCCAGCACCGCCATCACCAGCAGGAAATGGGGCACTGACAGCACCACCCGGCGCGCCAGCCCCAGATCGGCAAGCGTTTTGTCTGTAATGCCGTAAAATCCCCCGCCGTCCGGCGATACGATCACCTGATCGAGTTCGCAGAACTGCGCCAGGGTCGGCGGTTTTTTCAAGCGCGGATGACCGGCGCGGCCGACCAGTACATAGCGCTCCGCGAACAGCACCCGGCGATGCAGGCCGGGCGGCGATCCTTCGCTGGTATGAAAGGCCAGGTCAATTTCACCCTGTTCCGCTTGCCGGGCGATAAGCGACGGCACCGGCGCGAGCACCGCCAGCCTGCTGCCGGGGGACATCAGGCGTAATCCCGGCAGCGCGGGCAGCAGCGCCGTCGATTCGCTGTAGTCGGAGGCGGCGACGCGCCAGGTATGGCTGGATGTGGCGGGGTCAAAGGGCGCGCCGGGCGACATCGCATGCGAAAGCGCGTCAAGCGCTTGCCGTAACGGCGCGCGCAGCTCCTCGGCCCTTGGCGTGGGGATCATGCCCCTGGGTCCCGGCAGCAGCAGGGGATCGCCAAAGGTTTCCCTTAATTTGGCGAGATGGACGCTGACCGAGGGCTGCGACAGGTTCAGCCGCCGCGCCGCGCGCGTAACGTTATGTTCCGCGAGCAGCACATCCAGCGTCACCAGCAGGTTAAGATCCAGCCGTTGGAGATTAATCATCGCTATACCCGGAATAGAATAAATTAATTTCTACTATACCTGAACACGGCCTATTCTGCCTTTTTGCCATCACCAAGGTCCCGCTATGAATATCCTGATCGTCTATGCCCATCCCGAGCCTCAATCCTTAAACGGCGCGCTGAAAAATTTCGCGGTTACCCATTTAGAACAGGCGGGCCACCGGGTCCAGGTATCGGACCTCTATGCCATGAAGTGGAAAGCCGCGCTTGATGCCAACGATAGCCTGGACGGACCGGCCGGCGCGCGCTTCGATCCCTCGCTGGATTCCAGGCTCGCCTTCGAAAACGGCCGGCAAAGCGCGGATATCGCCCAGGAGCAGGACAAGTTGCGCTGGGCGGATGCGGTGATTTTGCAGTTTCCGCTGTGGTGGTTCTCGATGCCGGCAATCCTGAAGGGCTGGGTGGAGCGCGTTTATGCGTATGGCTTCGCTTACGGTGTGGGAGAACACTCCGACGCGCGCTGGGGCGATCGCTACGGGGAAGGCGCCATGGCGGGAAAACGGGCGATGCTGATCGTGACCACGGGGGGATGGGAGCCGCATTATAGCCCGCGCGGCATCAATGGCCCGATAGAGGATATTTTGTTCCCGATCCAACACGGGATCCTCTATTATCCCGGGTTCGACGTCTTGCCGCCCTTCCTGGTCTATCGCACCGGCCGCATGGACGAGGCGCGGTTTTCGGCTATCAGCGACACGCTCGCGCAACGCCTGGACAACCTGTGGCGCACCCCGCCCCTCTCTTTTCGTGCGCAGAACGGCGGCGAGTATATTATCCCCGAACTGACGCTGCGGCCTGAGATTGCGCCGGGGCAGTCCGGTTTTGCCGCGCACCGGCGTCCGACCGTGGCGGGTGATTCCGAGCCCGGCGCGGCCTGAGCCTGGCGCATTACAGCGCTATCCGCCGGCAAGGTTCGCGCCGGGCTGGAAACACCCGGCCAGATAATCGATAAAAACCCGGGTCTTTAACGGCAGGTACGGCCCGGAAGGCCATAACAGCCATAACGGCTCCGCCCTGACGGCATACTCATCCAGTACGCTGACCAGGGCGCCCTCATCCAGCGCGGGGCGGACAATATAATCCGGCAGCCATGCCAGCCCCGCGCCGCGCCGGGCAAAGCTCAGCCGTCCCTGAGTGTTATTGCACACCATGGCGACAGGCAGCGGGTTGGCCGATGCCGGATCCACGCCCAGCAATTGCCAGGATTCAAGTTTACCGCTGTGGGGGAAACGGTAATGCAGGCAGGCATGGCGCTGTAAATCATCCGGATGCAGAGGAATGCCGGCCCTGGCAAGATAAGCGGGCGAGGCGACCACTTTTGAACTGAAGACCGCCAGTTTTTTGGCCATCAATTGGGAATCACGGATAGCGCCGCTGCGCACCACCACGTCGAAGCCTTCCGCGATAACATTCACCATGCGATCGGAAAAATCCAGTTCCAGCTATATCGCCGGCCAGGCCAGGGCAAAGTCGGCCAGGCGGGGCAATACCATGCTTTCATCCGCCAGGCTGACCTTAAGCTTGCCCCGGGGATATTCCTTTATCTGGGTCAGCTCATTTTCCGCGGTTTCAACAGCGCGCAGGATAGTCTGGCTGCTGTCGTAAAAGCGGGCGCCTTCCGCCGTCAGGGCGACGCTGCGGGTGCTTCGGTTCAGCAAACGGACGCTTAAACGCGCCTCCAGCCGGGCGATGCCTTTGCTCACCGCCGAGGGCGACAGGCCGCAAAGACGGGCCGCCTCGACAAAACTGCCCGCTCTGACCACCTGGACAAAAAGTTCCAGGCCGTTTAAAGAGCCCATGCTCCCTCCATTCATGACTTAAATGTCATCTGAGAAGTGAATAGTATCGTATTTTTCTTTAATCCTTTAGCGGTTATGGTTAACGCCATCCGTCGGTCTTTACGCACCTCCCGTGCATTACTGGATATCCAAAAGATGATACGTGCGTTGCTGGTATTGATGTTGGGCGCGTTTGTTTCCCAAACCACCGAGTACCTGCCTATTGGACTGCTGTCGCGCATTGCCGCGGATCTGCGGGTTTCCCACGCCGCGGTCGGCTCGCTGGTGACGGGGTATGCCTGGATCATTACCCTGACGGTAATCCCCCTGACGCTCTCGACCAACCGCATTGATCGCCGGCCGCTATTTCTGGTCCTGCTGGGGATTATTACCCTGTGCAACGGCCTGGCCCTGATAACCCATTCCTGGGGACAGCTGATGGGACTGCGGATCGTGGCGGCATTGGGGCATGGCGTCTTCTGGTCCAGCCTGGCGTCCTACGCGGTCAGAATTGCGCCGAGCATGGCGGCCAGCCGCGCCACCGCCTGGGTGTTCTCGGGAATTTCCCTGGCCATCGTGGCCGGCGTGCCGTTATCAACCGCCCTGGGGCAGGCTTTTAACTGGCAGCAGGGCTTCGCGATCTTCGGCGCGTTCGGGCTGATAATCCTTATCATGGGCTATTTCTGGCTGCCGCCGATGGCCGTGGCGGCGCGCGGCGAGGGCGCGGGGTTTCCCCGTCGCAACTGGCCGCTCTACGGGGCCGCCGCGATAACGCTGTTGATAATTACCGCCCATTTTAACGGCTATACCTATATCACCCCGCTGGTGACCGAGACCCTGGGGATGCGCGGCGCGCGCCTGCCGTTGGCGTTGCTGGTCTTCGGCCTGGCGGGTGCCGCGGGTACGCTGCTGGCCGGCTGGCTGGGGCCGCGGCCGATGCGCCTGGCGGTGGTTTCCGCCATCGGTATTGTTATCAGCCAACTGCTGATGCTGTGCTTCGCCGGGCTGCCGGGTATTTCCTGGCTGGTAATGGCGCTATGGGGCGCATCCATCGCCATGCTGATTATCGGCCTGCAGAGCTGGGTAATAGAGCTGGCGCCCGGGCAGGCGGAGGCGGCGTCGGCGCTGTACGTGATGACCTTTAATATCGGCATCGGCGCCGGCGCCATGTCGGGCGGAATCTGGATGGACCATTACGGCGCCCAAACATTATTGCTGGCGGGGGCGGGGCTGGGCGTTATTGCCGTGGCCAGCTTTCTGCTACCGCCTTATTGGCAGAAGACGGGCCGGAAACCGGCGGGTAAAATATCGCAACGCAAAGCCGGGAATACCGCTGAAAATAGGGAATAATATCCCGCCGGAAGAAATCCGTGGCGATGTTTACCCGCGGATATTCTTCCCCTGGCGCTAATCAAACCAGGTGCTTTTATTGTTTTTTATAATCTCCAGGCTGGTTGCAATTTCTACCGGCACGATGCGGGTTAACGATAACGGCGGCAGGTCGAGGGGGTCGAAAAAATCAACGTCCAGCGAGTCCTCGCTTAAGCGGATTTCGCCGCCCAGTTCCCGGCAATGAAATATCAGCTTATAGACATGCCAGGGATAAGGCGGATGGCCATGCTGATTACGGTCCCATACGCCCAGCAAGCGCTCCACGCTGGCGGTAAGGCCGGTTTCTTCCCAGACCTCACGACACACCGCGTCGGACGGGCTATCGCCGACATCGGCCCAGCCGCCGGGCAGGCTCCACAGCCGATCATCGGCCTCTTTCACCAGCAGTATTTTACCCTGGCGCAGAATTACCGCCCTGGTGTCGACCTTTGGCGTGGCATACCCTTCCTGTTGTTTGAACATGTCCAATACCGGCGGCTTATCTAACGCCAATACGTCGGCTGTCAGCTGCGCGGCGATATTCCGTAGCTCCAGGTAACGCTCGATATCATAACGATCTTTGGTATAGGTCAGCCCGGTTTGCGCCAAAGCCTGTAATTTTTGCGCCAGGGCGATGGCCGATAAGGAAGCGGGGTTGTCGTTTTCACTGTTTTTTGCCGTCATCATGTCCTCGCGGGAAAAATAATCGCTGAATTACCGTAACGCCGGTTTGCCCGCCAGGCAAATGGTTATTGCAACGCTAAAGCATGTGACGCGATCAGTTCCCTGAACCAGCGCTGGGCCGGGTGCTGATCGCTTTTCCGGTGCCAGATCAGGTGGAATTCTATCGGCGGCAATACCACCGGCGGCGCAAACAAGGCCAGTTCGTGCCGGACGGGCGAATTCAGCACGACCCGCCGCAGCAGGGTTGCCGTCAATGCGGTCCGCGCCACGACGCCGGGCACCGCGAACATCTGGGGCAGCGTCAGCGCCAGGATACGCTGTTTGCCCATCTGCGCCAGCGCCTGATCCACCAGGCCGTGCCGGTCGTCCTCCGGGGACGCGAGAACATGGCGCAGGGCCAGGAAGCGCGCCAATGTCATCGCGTCTTCCACCGCCGCGCCGGCGCGGCGGGTAATGGTGACAAACTCGTCCCGCAGGATGGGCCGGGTCATTATCCGGGTCTCCGGGCGGGTGGGCATGACCCCGACCGCGACGTCGATAGTGCCCGCGTCCAGCAGATCGACGGCGCTATCCCGGCCGGTAAAGGCGCGCACGTTTAACGACACGCCCGGCGCCTGCTTTTCCAGCGCCGTGACCAGGGCCGCCAGCAGCACAAAGGCCGGATAGTCGGGCACCCCGAGGGTAAAGGCCAGCGACGCCTTCGCCGGCATGAACGCCGGTTTGGCCACCAGGGCCGCTTCTATCTGCCGCAGCGCCTGAGCGATGGGTTGCGCGATATCCCTGGCGCGCGGCGTGGGCAGCAGCCCCTCGGCGCTGCGCAGGAACAACGGATCGCCAAATAACGCGCGCAGACGCGACAGCGCCGCGCTCATCGCCGGCTGGCTTACCCCTACGCGCGCCGCCGCGCGGGTGACGTTCCGCTCGTCCATCAGCGCGTCAAAGGCGGCCAGCAAATTCAGATCGATACCGTGGAAATCCATAAATCAAATACTCATTCATATCTTATATCTGTTGGACAAATAATAGCGGATTCATCAGACTCCAACCTTATATTTCCACTTATCAGAAAGGAACGGCCGCAAATGACATCCTCCACCGCGCTCGCTGAAACAGAACAACTGCGTGTTGAACGGCAAACGGTCGACATGCTCTACCGTGCGTTTAACGACCAGAACCCGGATTTGCTGGATATCGCCGTCACCGCCGACTGGGACGATATTCCCCTGGCGCCCGGCCAGGGTCCCGGCCCCGATGGTCTTAAGCCGATTATCCGCGCCTTTATCGCGGCGATGCCCGACGTCAAAATCACTATCCTCGATGTCATCCAGACGGCCGGGCGCATGGGGGTGCGGGCGGAGATTACCGGCACCCATCTAGGGTCTTTGTTCGGCATTCCGGCGACGGGCAAACAGGTCGGTTTTGCTATCCATGAATTCCACGAATTCGAAGGGGCGCGCATTAAGAGGACCTGGCATCTCGAGGACTGGTTCGGTTTGTTTCAGCAGTTGGGCCGGTTTCCCACACCTGAACAGCCGTAAGTCAGGCGACAATGCGCAAAACCGCGCGCCTGCGCTGATGTGGCCGCCTAGGGGGCGTCATACCGGCCTCTGCTCATGACCGATTTTATTGACGGGCCGGTGATAATGCGGCTTTAATAAGCACTGGAAAACGGCCAGAAAGCAGAGGAAAACATGGAGCTATCCATCGCAGGGGCACAAGAACTGGACGGCGTGGCGGAACTGGTTAACCAGGCATACAGAGGCCTCTCGGCGCCGGATTGGACCACTGAAGTCGGGCTGATCGACGGGCCGCGCACCAGCCGGCGCGACCTGGCCGACATGATAGAGAATGGCGCGTCGATCATTCTGCTGGCGGTGGAGCCCGCTCGCGGCGAATTATGCGGGTGCGTGGCGCTCACGCCCTTGGATCAAGGCGAATGGTATCTCTCGATGCTGGCCGTAAGCCCGCATGCGCAAAGCGCCGGTCTCGGCAAAAGCATCATGGCGGGCGCGGAGAAATTTGCCCGCGACGCGGGTGCCGGGAGCCTCAAGATTTCCGTTATCAATGTGCGGGATAAGCTGATTGCGTGGTACGAACGGCGCGGTTTTGCCAAAACCGGTGATACGGAGCCCTTTCCCTATAATGATCCCAACGTGGGCGTGCCTTTACGCGACGATCTGGCGCTTATCACGCTGACTAAATCATTGGCTGTTTAAGGTCCGGACGAAATCAGGGTTGCTCCAGCAACTGCTGAACCTTCATACCGATCTGCCGTATGGCCTGCTTTATCTCGTCTGAAAGCGGGCGCGCGTAATTTATCCGCAGGCAGTTGTCATATTTACCGGCGGCGGAAAACACCGCGCCGATGGCTATGGAAACCGCCTGGTCTGATAATGCCTGGTTCAGTCGCTGGGCATCGATACGGCGATCCAGCTCAATCCATAATAAAAAGCCCCCCTGCGGGCGGCTTACCCGCGTACCGCAGGGAAAATAATCCGTCACCCATCCGGTTATCACATCCCGATTATGCTGGTACTGGCCACGCATACGCCTGACATGCTTGAGGTAATGCCCCTGCCTGATAAAATCGGCGATGGCCAGCTGCGGCAGGCTGGCGGTGGGGCCGGTGCCGATATATTTCATATGGACGGCGCGGTTCATATAGCTGCCGGGGGCAAGCCAGCCCACCCTTAAGCCCGGCGCAAGGGTTTTGGAAAAGGAGCTGCATAACAGCACATTGCCGGAAAAATCCATTGACGTAATCGTGGCCGGCCGGGGATAGGGATAAGACAGCTCGCCGTAGACATCGTCTTCAACGATGGCCACATCATGTCCCTGAGCCAGCTCCAGCAGCGCCTTGCGGCGCGCGATCGGCATATGGCAGCCCAGCGGGTTTTGCCCCGTGGGCGTGACCAGGATGGCTTTTACCGGCCATTGCTCCAGCGCCAGTTCCAGCGCCTCGACGCTGATGCCCGTTATCGGGTCGGTGGGGATTTCCAGGATATGCATGCCCAGTCCGTGCAACAGTTGCAAACCGGCCGGGAAACAGGGTTTTTCCACCGCCACCAGATCCCCTGGCTTGCAGACGCAGCGAATCGCAATCGACAGCGCTTCCCGGCCGCCGTCGGTAATCAGGATGTTGCCGGCATCCATGCGGCTGCCGCCGTCAATCATTAGCCGGGCGATTTGCCCGCGCAGCTCAACGCTACCCCGGATATCCTCGTCATCGAACGTCCGCAGATGTTGCCGCTGGCTCACATGGCTCAACGCCCGGGTTAACGGCTTGAGGCTACTGGCGGTAACGTCGGGCGCGGCGGTCCCAAAGGCCGTCTCGCCCGCCTGCGCCGGGCCGGCCATGCCAAGCACCAGGTCCCACTGCGGGATGGCCAGCGAGCATTGGGTCATATCACAACCGGCGGGCAGGCCGGGGCGCAGTTTGCGGTGAGCGACAAAATAGCCGGATTTAGCCCGTGCCTCGACCAGCTGTTGTTCTTCAAGCTCGCGGTAAGCCTGCTGTACGGTGGTGATGCTGACCCCGTGCTCTTTGCTGAGCACCCTGATAGAGGGCAGGCGAACACCGATGGGATATAAACCTTGTTCAATACGCTGGCCCAGCAGGGCAGCCAGATTGTGGTAGCGGGTCATAGCCATATGCGTGTCGTCAATTAACCCATGTTGGTAGCGGTCAGCCAGGAAAAGGATACAGATGGCCTCTATAAATAACATAATGTGTCATGGTGACGCCATCTGTCTATGACAAACCATTAATCGGTTGAATCTACTCGTTTTTAGGCAAAGGATTCATGCTGTTGCCATCAATTGCGGATGGACGACAGCCATGAAGAATCTTATTACGGCGGACCCTGATAACGCGCCTGAGCGCATCGCTTGCGGCAATACCGGCTGGTGGCGGCGGTTATATGGCCGGTATCAACAGTGGCGGCGACACTCCCGCAGCCGCAAGGCGCTGAGGTCGCTTAATGACGCGCAATTGCGGGACATCGGCCTTACCCGTGATGACCTGCCGTATAAAGATGAGCGCGGCCCGTCAGCGCAGTAGCCGGTATCCCGCCTGTTCAGCGGCGGCTGCCCGCCGCGCCAGCAACTGATAGTCGCGTGGGTCGGGGATCTTAAATCCTTGCAGCTGCAGGGCCGCCAGCAGCGCGGAGCCGCTATTGTCCCGGGCTAAGGCGATAAATGCGCGTTGCAGGGCGGCAAGCGCGGCCGGCGGCAGTGAAGCCGACGCCACCAGCAGGGGCATCGGAGCCGGCGCGGTGTGATCTATCACCCGTACTTTTTCTATCAGCGCCGGCTCGTCGCGCGCCAGCAGTTCATAGGCATAGCTGTCCACCGGGCCGATATCGGCGTCGCCGCCGGCGACGGCCTCCACGACCCGGCGCGGGGTCACCAGCGGGCCGGTGGTTTCGCGATACAATGTGGTTTGCCCGGGGCGCAGGAACGGCAGCAGGTGAAAGCGCAGGGCGCTGTAGCCGGAGTGCGATTCCGGGTTGGTAAACGCCAGGCGCCCGCCGAAGGTATCCCGCAATTGCCGGTAGGGCGCATCGCGGGCGACGATCAGGCGGCTGCGGTAGCTGCCGGGGCCATCGGGCAGCGAATGCAGCGGAACCGGCGCGGCAATGGCCACGACGGGAAACAGCCCGAGCGAAAACGGCAGGCCGCACATAAATACCCCGGCCAGATCCGGACGTTGCCATAGCGCTTCCAGCGGGGCGGGGGCCGGATAATCAATCACTTCCCCAGAGATGCCGGCGCGCCGGTAGACCGCCTGCAGCAGCGTTTTCCAGCCCGCCGCCGCCGCCGCGGTGACCGAATACATACGTCCGTTGGCGATCATGTGTAGGGTAGTTCCTGACCGATATCCAGAAGGCGTTCGCCGGCGGTCAGCCAGCCGGGCGCGGAGATGGCCTGCGCGAGGTTTTCAATATCGCGGGCGGTTGCGCGATCCTGATCAAGTCCGGCAACCTGTGCGCGCACGCGGCCATAAATGGCCGCGCCGCCCTGCCCGAGTCGCCCCTTGATGTCCGGGCGCAAATCTATGGCCTGCGCCGCCACCATCAGTTCAATCGCCACCAAATAGCGCAGGCTTTGGGCCAGGCGCGCCGTTTTGCCGACGGCGGCCATGGCCTGCGAGGCATAATCCTCTACCCGATCGGCCACCGGTATGGTGATGGCGGACAGCGGATTGGCGTGATGCACAATATCGCTGGTCAGCGCGGAAATGGTTTTTTGCAGTGTGGCGAACCCCGTTTGTCCGGGGTGCGGCGTCAGGAAACGCGGCAACCCGCTGGCGCTCTCGGACATCAGTTTCATCATGCGTTCAGCGGCGCAGCTGGCCTGGCGCGCCAGCGCCAAACCCAGGGCTTCAAACGCCAACGCCAAATGCGTGACGTCGAAATTGGCGTTGGGCAACACCTGCTCCGCCTCGGCAATCAGGGCTGGATTATCATCGGCGCTGTTCAGCTCCAGCTCCGTTGACTGCCGGGCCAGGTTAAAGGCCTGGTAGACACTGGCCAGCACCGATGCCGAGCAACGGAAACTCAAGGGGTCTTGCAACAGACGCGCGCCGCCGGGTTGGGACAAGGCGCCGCCGGCCAGTAGCGACAGCAGATGGGACGCGCATTCCGCCCCGCCCGGCAGCCGGCGGATACGGCTGGCCCACGGCGACAGCGGGGAGATGTTGGCGCGGAACGCTTCGAACGACAGGGCAATGGCGCCGGCCTGGACGTTAACCAGTTGGGCAATATCGGCCAGCAGCAAGGCGGCCAGGCCGACGCTTGCCGCATTGGAGGAAACCAGCGCCAGGCCATCCTTGCCGGTGAGGGCCGGCAGGGTGAAACCCAGGCTCCGCGCCAGCGCGCGGATATCGGTGACCTGTCCCTGGTATTCCGCCAAACCGTCGCCCGCCAGCGCGCTGCCGATATGCGCCAGCGGCGCCAGATCGGCTTCGCCGATCGAACCCAGCAATGGCACCTGGGGATGCACGCCGAGATTTAATAAATTCAGCAAAGCCTGCGCGCTCGGCAATGAGATGCCGGAGTACCCCTCGGCAATGCCGGCAAGCCGCGCCAGCATCATTGCGCGTACCTGGGCGCTATCGGCAAGCGGGCCTACCCCCACCGCTCGCGCGAGGGGAATACGCTGCTGGATGTCAGGCAAACGGGCGATATCGGCCCGTCCGTCCGCGCCGCTCAGCACCGAGGTATCCACGCCGGCGCCCAGGCCGGTGGTTACGCCGTAAATGCGATCGCCGGCGGTTATACGTTGATAAAGGAAAGAAAAGCCCTTTTTTATGCGCAGCAGCGCCGCCGGGCTAAACGCCACCGGCTGGTGTTCCCGGGCTATGCGCGCAAGCGTCGCCACGGTTAACGCCGTATCACCACCGAGAAAGAATGTCATTATTGCTCTTAACAAAGGGCAGAAAGGCTGGTCGTCCGTCAGCGAGCCAGGACGCGCCACGGGGCATTATGGATAAAGATAGCGTATCAAACCGGCGTGGCGGTAATATGTTTTTGCCATAAGTTATAGCATCAGGCCAAGTCGGCTAAGACGGGCGACGGCGCGGCTCTGGGTTTTACCGGCAATGATCTTATTGCAACACCATTAACCCTGGCAAAAAGCCTATTTCGCTTTTTCACTGTAAAATATAACAAATATAATTGTGCAAATGCATTATCAGGGAAAATACACCAGAGTATTTTTATGCTATTACCAATTGATAACATTATAAAAAATATTTTCTCCAACAAATTTGCCAACAATATAAATAAGACAAATACAATATATGAATTGTGATAACGATAACAAAAACTATATTTCATAACCCTCTTGCAACATTTATGAAAAGACACCAGGTCAGCGGCTGGATAGAGTGAAATTCCTCTTATCCCTCTACAGGACTATAGGTTGCCATGCTGACGATAAAAGAAAAAATAGGTTACGGCTTGGGTGATACCGCATCTAATTTTGTCTGGAAATCCACGCTGCTATTTCTGGCATTTTTCTATACTGACGTTTTTGGTATTTCTCCCGGCGTGATGGGAACCATATTCCTGGTTTCACGGTTGCTGGACGCCATTACCGACCCGTTGATGGGTATCCTGGTCGATCGTACCCGCACCCGGCACGGCCAATTCCGGCCTTATATTCTCTGGTGCGCTATCCCCTTCGGCGTGATACTGGCGCTCACCTTTTATACCCCGGACTTGGGGTATACCGGCAAGGTTATTTACGCAAGCGTTACCTATATTTTACTGACATTAGCCTATACCGCGATCAACGTGCCTTATTGTTCAATGCCGGCCGCCATTACCTCAGACTCACGGGAACGGCACTCCCTGCAATCCTATCGCTTTTTTATGGCCGCCCTGGCCGCGCTTATCGTCTCAGGGGTATCGCTGCCGCTGGTTAACATCATCGGCGGCGGCAACGATCGTGTCGGTTATTTCGGCGCCATGTGCGTGCTGGGTGTGCTGGGCGCCTTGTGTTTCCTGGTTTGTTTTGCCATGACCAAAGAGAAATATATTCTCAATAGCGGCCAGCATTTTAATATCAAGGAAGACATTAAAGTATTATGGGGCAACAGCCAATGGCGGATTATTACCTTGTTCAAAATCGTCGGCTCGGCGTCGAATACCATCCGGGTCGGCGCCATGATGTATTTTGTGAAATATGTAATGGATCACCCTGAGCTGGCATCGAATTTTGTCTTTTACGGCAGTATTGCCGCCATGATTGGTTCCATCCTGTCGGCGAAATTACTGGGCAAGTATGACCGCATAAAAAGCTGCAAGGCAACGGTATTGATTTATATCGTATTGAACCTGATCATCTTTTTCACGCCCAGCACCAGCATAAGCATGATTTTTGTTCTCAATATGATTTTTATGTTCTTTTTTAACCTGACCAATCCTCTGCAATGGCTTATGGCCTCCGATATTGTCGATTATGAAGAACACCGCAGCGGCCACCGGCTGGATGGTTTAATTTTTTCCACCTATCTGTTCAGCATCAAAATCGGCCTGGCGCTGGGCGGCGCGCTGTTGGGCTGGTCGTTGCATTTTGCCCATTACCAGCCGGGCGTGGGCATCCAGGACGGTTCCGTGGTGCTCATGGTGAAATTTGTTTTCTGTATTATTCCCTCCGTTTTTTCCGCGCTGCAAATCCTGATGCTGTTGTTTTACAGGCTAAACAGCGAAACAGTCCAGCGCATCACCGAAGAACTGGCTTTGCGCCATCAAAAGACCGATGAGCCCTCCCGGCATAACGTTGGCGACAACGCCACGCAACGCTCATAACCTGGGGATAAAATGAATATTGAAAATCCGATTTTGAAAGGTTTCCATCCTGACCCCTGTATTTGTCGCCGGGGCGACGACTTTTATATCGCCAGCTCCACCTTCGAATGGTTTCCGGGCATCCGCCTGCACCATTCCACCGATTTGGTTAACTGGCATCCCGCCGGTTATGTGTTGACCACCGTGGGGCAACTGGATATGCGGGGTAATCCGGATTCCGGCGGTATCTGGGCGCCGGATATCAGCTATCACGACGGCCTGTTCTGGGTGGTCTATACCAATATCAAGGTGGTCAATGCGCCCTGGAAAATCGGTTACAACTACCTGGTCACCGCGCCGGATATCAACGGGCCATGGAGCGAGCCGGTGTTACTGGGGGCGGGGGGCATCGACCCGTCGCTATTTCATGCCGACGACGGCAGGAAATACCTGTCCTATCGCCTGTGGGGGCCGAAACACCATAGCAATCCCCATAATACGATTGTCCTGCAAGAATATTTCCCGCAGGAACAAAAGCTGGCCAGTGAATGGCGCGTTATTTTTGAAGGCACGGATCTCAAATACACCGAAGCGCCGCATATCTATCTTAAGGATGGATATTATTATTTATTGACGGCGGAAGGCGGCACCCGTTATGAACATGCCGTTACCGTGGCGCGCGCCCGGCAAATCGACGGGCCCTATGAATTACATCCGGACTGGCATATTTTAACCGCCTGGGATAAGCCGCGACATCCCCTGCAAAAAGCGGGGCATGGTTCATTAATACAATTCGATCGGGATCGCTGGTATATGGTCTATTTGACCAGCCGGCCGTTAAAGTTGCCGGATACGCCGTTGATTACCACCAAGGTGCGCGGTTATTGCCCGCTGGGCCGCGAAACGGCTATCGCCGAAATTGAGTGGCGCGACGGCTGGCCTTATGTCGCCGGCGGTCCGCTGCCCGCCTTGTCGGTGCCGGCGCCCTGGCCGGAAACACAAGCGGATCCCGCGCCGCAGGCCAAACACTATGACTTTAATCGCGCCATTCTGGATGCCGATTTGCAAACGCTGCGGCTGCCCTTTTGCGAAGAAATGGGCAGTTTAACGGCGCGTCCGGGATATTTGCGCCTGTATGGCAATGACTCGCTGTTATCCACCTTCCTGCAATCCACCGTGGCCCGGCGCTGGCAGCATGTGCATTTTACCTGCGAAACCCGCTTTCAGTTCAATCCCGATAACTTCCAGCAAAGCGCCGGCCTCGCCTGCTATTACAGCTCGCTTAACTGGTCATATTGTTTTGTCGCCGGCGACGGCAAACAGGGGCGAACTCTCAAGCTGATGCAACTTGATAAAGGCGAGGCCATTTATCATATTGATGAACCGGGTATCTCGGTTGCCACCGGGGCGCAATCGATATGGCTGAAAGTGACGGTGAACGGATTAACCTATCGCTACAGCTACTCCTTTGACGGCGACGGCTGGCATGATATCGGCCCGGCCCTGGAATCCTGGAAGCTGTCCGATGATTATACCCTCGGCAAGGGCTGCTTCACCGGCGCGTTTGTAGGAGTGCATTGCGATGATATCAGCCGGCACGGCTGCCACGCCGACTTTGCGTCGCTAAGCTACCGGCCTTTGCCCCAGTGATAATAACCGGTTCGGGCGGGATGTTTAGCCCATGGCCGCGGGCAATCCGTTCAGGGTTCAGTCCAGGGGAGGGATAACGCCCTCGGCCAGCGTCTTGAGCAGGCGCGCGCGGCGGCGCTCGAGGTCAGCTATCTGGCGCTCGATGGAATCCAGGCGCTTGCGCTGGACCTCGGTGGTCTGGGGGCAGGCGCTCGCCCCTTCGATCATCCGCATGCAGTCGGGGAACGCGCGGATCTCCGCCAGGCTAAAGCCGGTGGCGATCATGCGCTGGATCTGCCTGACCTGAGCCACCGCCGCCGGGGGAAATGACCGGTAGCCGTTACAGGTGCGGATGGACGTGAGCAACCCCTGCTCATCGTAGTGGCGGATAGAGCGTACGCTGGCGCCGGTTGCGCGCGCGAGCTGGCCAACGGTCAGCGAGTCTGGCGGAATCGTTTTATTCATGGCAACAGCATAGCACATTTTTACCTTGACCCTGACATCAGTGTGAGGGTTGAGTCTGTGGGCTCTTGTCCAACCGAAGAGCATTGCTTATGTCCACATTTACGTTTAGCCGCATCTTGTCCGCGCTGGTGGTGACCGCCACGCTGTTCACTTTTCCCCCGGCAGCGCTTGCCGACACGAAAAACTACACTATTACCGCGCCGGACGGCGTAAAAATAGCCGTCCAGGAAGCGGGCAATCCCGACGGCGCCGCCATTATTTTTATCCACGGCCTGCTTGGCAGCCATCTTAACTGGGAGGGGCAAATCAACAGCCCGCAGCTTGCGCGCTATCGTCTGATTACCTACGATATGCGCGGCCACGGCCTGTCCGGTAAGCCCACCGACGCCGCGTCTTACACCGACGGACGGCGCTGGGCGGAAGATCTCGCCGCGGTCATCAAAACGTCGCATGCGCGAAAACCGGTGCTGGTGGGGTGGTCGCTGGGCGGGGTCGTTATCTCCAATTATCTGGAAGAGTACGGCGATAGTCCTATCGCCGGCGCGGTTTATGTTGACGGCGTGATTGAACTTAAGCCCGATCAGCTACCGCCGCATCCTGCGGTCTATCGCGATTTGAATGCGCCTGATTTAAAGGCCCACCTCGACGCCGTACGTGATTTCCTCAGCCTGTGCTTCTATACCCAGCCGGACGCGGCCACTTTCGGGCGTCTATACGCCAATGCCGCCATGGCCTCATGGGATATGCAGCGAGCCGTGATGTCGATAACAGTCGATGCGGCCAGGGCCCTGGGCAAGGTCCGGGTGCCGGTGCTGCTGATTTATGGCGCCCGGGACGCGCTGGTGCGGCCAACGACGACCATGGCCCGCGCGCAGGCGCTGAATCCGGCGATACAAAAGAAGCTTTACGCCAATTCGGGCCATGCGCCTTTTATCGAGGAGCCGGAGCGCTTTAACCGCGATCTGTCCGCCTTTACCGATAAGACGTTGCCGCGCTAAGCCCGTTTGACGGGATGGCCGCAAGAACAACGCGCGGGTGATTACGTTCTGCCATGCCGCGGGGCTAAAATGCCCGGCGGCATGTATTAGTTTCTGGCTCAGCGGCAAGTATCTTCGTTATTTACCAGCGGGTAACGGCGCTGACCGGGGACGTCTGACGCCATCATTGCGACCGGCGGTAATATTATAAAAATGCGTTATGCCACCCGGATAAACGATAAAAAAAGCTTATAAATAAAATGATCAATGGAATATTAATAACAAGGTTATTTATTTAACTCTCTCTGCCATTGGAATATTAAGAATAATTACTCTTATTCCGTACCGCGATCACAATTTAATTTTTACTCGAGATGAACTCTATTTTTTAATAGAGATTATTTACAAACGGAGAGCTGACGCAATTTTTGCCAGGTTAAACAGGCTTATACTGACCGAAATCTGATAATAATGATCTGTGCGGGGAGTTAACCATGCTTACCTTTGCGCTGCGTAATAGCCTGTGGCTGCTGGTTTATCTGTTCTTTATTTCGGCTCCGCTGTTTGTCCTGCTGTTAGGCTCGCTGCCGCCCGCGCGTGATTTCTGGACCGAGTTATCCATGGCCCTGGGATATTCGGGATTAGCGATCATGGGGCTGCAATTCGGCCT
This sequence comes from Sodalis sp. RH14, assembly GCF_047324285.1. Classification (NCBI taxonomy): domain Bacteria; kingdom Pseudomonadati; phylum Pseudomonadota; class Gammaproteobacteria; order Enterobacterales; family Bruguierivoracaceae; genus Sodalis; species Sodalis sp. RH14. The sequence goes on along the minus strand of NZ_CP178739.1, from coordinate 5,686,571 downwards.
GACGGCGCGCTTTCGCTGGGTAACCAAACCCTGGGGCGAGGATGTTATCTATCACTTCCACCGGCGCATCTCGTTAATCGCCCTTGGCCTGGTGCTGGCCCATCCGCTGATTTTGTTTATTATCCGCCCGGAGCTGCTCGCGCTGCTTAATTTTTTCGCGGCCCCCTGGCGCGCCAGACTGGCGGCGATATCCACCTATTCGCTGATTGCCCTGATCGTCATGGCGCTATGGCGGGTAAAGCTCAGGCTCAGCTATGAGGTGTGGCACCTCACCCATATCATCCTGGCTGTGGCGGCCGTGGCGGCGGGACTTTTGCATATGGCCGCATGGGGCTTTTATCTTAATGACCCGGTAAAAAAAGCGTTGTGGTGCGGGCTGATGCTGTTCTGGCTGGCGTTGTTGCTGTATGTCCGCCTGGTAAAACCTCTTTTTATGCTACGCCGGCCCTACCGGGTAACGCAGGTGAAAGCCGAACGCGGCGCCACCACCACCTTGGTGATGATGCCGGAGGGACATAAGGGGTTTGGTTTTACGCCGGGCCAGTTCGGCTGGCTGACGCTGTGGAAGGGTCCGTTTAATATTACTGGCCATCCCTTCTCGTTCTCCTCCAGCGCGGAGGCGGAAGGCGGACGCGTAGAGATGTCGATCCGCAACTTGGGCGATTTCACCGCTAAAATCGCCCGGGTTACCGCCGGACAACGGGTATATCTCGACGGTCCGTACGGAGCATTCACCATCGGCAACCCGGCCGACATGCATGTGCTGATTGCCGGGGGCGTCGGTATTACCCCCATGATGAGCATGTTGCGCACCCTGGCCGATCGTGGCGATAAACGCCCGGTGGTACTGATATACGGCAGCAAGGACTGGGAATCCATTACTTTTCGCGAGGAGCTGGACGCCTTGCGGGCACGGCTTGATCTGACGCTGGTGCATGTTCTGTCCCACCCCCATGAGGGCTGGACGGGAGAGACCGGCTTTATTAACGCCGCCTTGTTCAGGCGTCACCTGCCGCCGCCGTATAATTTGCATGAATACTTTATTTGCGGGCCGAACGTGATGATGGATGCCATTGAACACGCCTTGTCCGAGATGGATGTGCCGATGGCCAAATACCATACCGAACGCTATAACTTCGCTTGAGGAACCTAGATTATGCAACGACGTGTCGCCGAACAGTTGGCTTTGATCAGCGGGCTTATTATCGTGATGCTGGCGCTACTGTTCGCCTGTTTACGGGTCTATGGATGATTGCCCGGCACGCCCCTTTTAGAGTGACGGCCGGGACGAAAAGATCCGGTTAATCCTGTGTTTGGTATGCCAGCCCGGCGCCGATGGCCGGGCCTTTGGACTTAGGCCGCGTTAGCCGTGGTTCTTAACCGGGCAAACACCCATTTTTCAATTTCAACAATAATGAATATACCGATGCTGACCAGCAGGGTAACACCCCAGTAAAAAGCCGGCAGCGGCTCGGTGCCGAACGCCCGATTCATAAACGGCAGGTAGATAATGGCCAGTTGCAGCACTATCAGCACGCCGGTGACCAGCCATAATCCCCGGTTGAGGAATATTTCCCGGTTCAATGGGAAGCGGTCCATTACCCGGCAATTGAACATATAAATCCATTGCGCGGTGACCAGCGTTTGCATGACCAGCGTGCGGATAAATTCGCCGCTGTAGCCGCGCGGCAGCAGCAATGATTCCAGCCAAAAGGCGCTGCAGGCGATAAGCGTGCCGACAAAAGCGATACGCCAGATGGCATGGCCGTCCAGCACATGCCGGGCGGGATCGCGCGGCGGGCGCAGCATCACGCCTTTTTCCGCCGGTTCAAAGGCCAGGCCGAACGACAGCGTGGTGGACGTGGCCATATTCACCCACAATATTTGCAGGGCGGTCAGGGGGATCACCGTGCCGGCCAGGATGGCGAAGATAATCAACAGCCCTTGCGCCAGGTTGGTGGGCAAAATAAACAGGATGGTTTTTTTCAGGTTGTCGTAAACGCGTCGCCCTTCTTTAACCGCGTTGGCGATAGTGGCGAAATTATCATCGGTTAATACCATGTCCGCCGCTTCCTTGGTGACCTCGGTACCCTTAATTCCCATGGCGATACCCACATCGGCCTGTTTCAGCGCCGGTGCATCGTTAACGCCGTCGCCGGTCATGCCGACCACCCCGCCTTTGTCCTGCAGCGCTTTGACCAATCGCAGCTTATGCTCCGGGCTGGTGCGGGCAAAAATATCATAATGCACCGCGGCGCCGGCCAGCTGGTTGTCATCCATATGCTCCAGCTGGCTGCCGGTAATGGATTCAACCCCATTGCCGATCCCAAGCATGGCGCCGATGGCCATGGCGGTTTCCTGATGGTCGCCGGTAATCATTTTCACGCGAATGCCGGCACGCTGGCACAGGGCGATGGCTTCGATGGCCTCGGGACGCGGCGGATCCATCATGCCGGCGATGCCGGCAAATACCATGCCCCGCTGGATATCCGCATGCTCCAGGCCCGTCTCTCCTGGTATGGGGTGTTTAAAGGCGGCGGCCACCATCCGCAATCCCTGCCTGGCATAGCGCGCCATTTCCTCTTCCCAGAAATCACGGCGAAACGGGCGTAATCCCTCTTGCGCCAGTTCCTGGTGACAGAAGGTAAACAGCACGTCCGGCGCGCCGGTAAGGAAAACCAGGGTCTCATCGCCGATCTGATGGCGGGTCGCCATATATTTATACGCGGAGTCGAAGGGGATTTTATCCAGCAGGCTGACCTCGCCAAGCCGCAGGCCGGACTTGGCGGCCAGTACCTTCAGCGCGCCCTCCGTCGGCCCGCCGGTAATGCCCCACAGGCCCCGTTCGTCCTGCCGGATTTGGCTGTCATTACACAATTCCACCGCGGTAATAAAGCGCGCCAGGGCGGCATCCTCGCTCAGTGCCACCGCCTGCTCGCTTTCCTGCGGGTAAATTTTACCCACCGGCTCATAACTTTCCCCGGCCACCCGATAGCTGCGATCCGCCACCACCACCGCTTTTACCGTCATTTCATTCATCGTCAGCGTGCCGGTTTTATCGGAGCAGACCACGGTCATGGCTCCCAGGGTTTCCACCGTCGGCAGCTTGCGGATAATCGCCCGCGCCCGCGCCATGGACTGTACGCCCAGCGACAGGATAATGGAGATGATCGCCGGCAATCCTTCGGGCACCGCGGCGACGGCAAGGCTTATCAGCGCCAGCAGCAAGTCGGTGAACGGCATATCGCGCAGGAAAAAAGCGAAGATAAACAGCAGCCCCATCATCACCAGGATCAGCATGAAAATGCCTTTGCCCAGGCGATCCATTTGCGTCAACAGCGGTGTGCGGTGCGGATCGATGGCGGCCATCATCTGGTTAATATGGCCTAACTCGGTATCGCCGCCGCTGGCTATCACCACGCCTTTGGCCGTGCCCGCGCTGATGGTGGTGCCGGAAAACAGCAAATTAACGCGATCGCCAATCGTCACCTCCCGATCAATCGCGCCGATATGTTTGGCCACCACCGTCGATTCACCGGTTAGAATGGCCTCTTCCACCAGCAGGTTATGGGCCTCCAACAACCGCAGGTCGGCCGGAATTTTGTCGCCCGGGCGCAGGGTGACGATATCACCGGGCACCAAATCCCGGGCTGCAATGGTTTGGGTAATCCCCGCGCGAATCACCACCGCCGTGCTGGACAGCATGCCCTGAATGCTTTTCAGCGATTTTTCAGCGTTGCTTTCCTGCACAAAACCAATCAGCGCATTAATCACCGCCACCGCCAGGATAATGACCATATCGACCCACTGCGCCATAATCCCTTTTAATACCGCCGCAATCAGCAGTATATAAATCAGCACATCATTAAAGTGCGCCAGGAATTGTAATAACGGATGCCGGGTTTTGCGCGCGGGCAGTTCATTGGCGCCATGGCGGCGCAGCCGTTCGGCGGCCTCGTGCGCGCTTAATCCGGCATCGGTGGTGTCAAGCTGGCGCAACGTTTCCTTCGTATCCAGCCTGTACCAGGCTTGGTCCGGGTTCGTTGGTGAAACAGATGGTTTTACCGGTGCGGTAGCCATGTAATGACCTCCAAAGGGCAAACAAATAATAGATTATGTTTACAAGACAATGACGCGTTGTTTTATTCCGCAGCGAAATAACATTGACCCGCCGCGTGGCCACACCCGGCCGACGGCGGCGTTTGGGTATTAAAAAGGCGATGAAAAGTAACCTAATAATAACAGCCTCATGCCGTTATCAATGAGAGATCGGTCAGCTTATTAACAGGAGTGTAATAATTAATTAGCCGGATATTTTTCGGTGAGCCTGGTTGAACGGGGACGGTGCTTGCCGGTAAAAGCACAATTAATATTAAACGGGCGGCTGTTTATTAAATAAATTTATTCTTTAGTCTCTTAAATATCAATTTTTATTAATGAATGGTCTGACTTATTATGTCGCTATATAGAGTTACTGTTGCTACTCGCGAATAAAATCAATAAAGGCGCGCAGCGGCGCCGGCACCAGCCGCCGGTCCGGGTAATACAGATAAGGACCGGAAAAATCCGTCCACCAGGATTCCAGTATCGGCTCCAGCGCGCCGCTGGCGAGATGGGGACGCAGCCACTCTTCGAACAGCTGGATCACCCCGATGCCCGCCACCGCCGCTTCCACCGCCAGATCCACCGCCGCCCCTACGCTTACGATAAGCGGTCCCGAGGGCTGCACCCTGACCCTTTCGCCATCTTTGGCAAATTCCCATTCCGGCATGATGCCGCTGGCATATTTACCGCGCAGGCACGCGTGGCGCAGCAGGTCCCGGGGATGCGCCGGCCGGCCCCGGCGGTCAAGGTAGCCGGGCGCCGCGGCGACGGCAAAACGCTGTCGCCTGGGGCCGATGGGGACGGCAATCATATCCTGCTCCAGCTTTTCGTCGTAGCGTATGCCCGCGTCGCAGCCGGCGGAAAAGATATCCACCACATTGCTGTCTGCCATTATTTCGAGCTGTATTTCAGGATATCGGGCCAGAAACGCCGGGATGATGCCGGGTAAGACCAAACGCACCGCGCTGACGGGCACATTCAGCCGCAGGGTGCCGCTGGGGGTATCGCGAAAGGCGTTGACGGCGTCAAGCGCCGATTCCACTTCGTTCATTGCCGGCAGCAACCGATCCAATAACATCTTTCCGGCGGCGGTCAGCGCCACGGAACGGGTGGTGCGATTAAACAACCGCACGCCGAGCTGCTGCTCGGCGCGGCGCACGGCATCGCTCAGGCGCGAGGGATTGCTGTTGATGGCCCGGGCCGCTTCCCGGAAACCGCCGGCTTTGGCCACTGCCATTACCGCGTTCAGCAGCCCAAGATCGATTTGCATTGTCCAGAATCCCGCACAGCCCGTCTCTATTTAACCCTATAGTCGCACAGGACCGCAGCGCCTACAATGGTGGATATATTGCACAGGAGAGCCACTATGACAAACAACAACACCGCCGCCGGCACTTATCAACTCGGCCACCGCCAGGTCAACCGTATCGGCTATGGGGCCATGCAACTGGCGGGGCCGGGCGTATTCGGCCCACCCAAGGATCCCGCCATGTGCCTGCGTGTGCTGCAAGACGCGGTGGCCGCCGGCGTCAACCATATTGATACCTCCGATTTTTATGGGCCGCACATCACCAACCGGCTGATCAAAGACGCGCTCCACCCCTATGCCGCCGATCTGTGTATTGTGACCAAGGTAGGCGCGCGCCGGGATGACAAGGGGGGTTGGCATCCGGCCTCTTCAAAGGAAGAGCTCACTCAAGCGGTCGAAGATAACCTGCGTCATCTGGGGCTGGATGTGATCGAGGTGGTCAACCTGCGCAGTATGCTGGATATTCAGCATCCGGTGGAAGGCTCCCTGGAAGCGCCGCTTACCGCGCTGGCCGAGTTAAAGCAGCGCGGCCTGATTCGCCATATCGGCCTGAGTAACGTCACGCCAACGCAGATAGACGATGCCCGGAAGATCACCCCCATCGCCTGTGTACAGAATTTCTATAATCTCGCTAATCGCCAGGACGACGCCCTCATTGATACGCTTGCCGCCCAGGGTATTCCCCTGGTGCCGTTTTTCCCGCTGGGCGGATTTTCGCCGCTGCAATCCGGGGCGCTCAATGATGTCGCGCGCCGGCTGAATGCCACCCCCATGCAGGTGGCTTTGGCCTGGCTGTTGCAGCGCTCGCCGAATATTTTGCTTATCCCCGGCACGTCGTCGCCGGCGCATCTGCGGGAAAATCTGGCGGCAGCCGAAGTGCGGCTATCGGCGGAAGATGTCGCGCTGCTGGAGCAGTAGGGCGGTCGGCGGCTAAACGCGGCTTGTGCTTATCTTACTACTGGATAGGTCGTGGGGCGTTTTCACGTTATTGAGCCGCCATGATAAGTTGTATCAAGAGGCAGCGGCAGACTGCTGGCGGCATGTTCCCGGGGCGGAAATGTCGCTTTTATGCCCCGGCGTCCGCCAGGGCATCAAGTTCCGCGTCGCCCAAGCCGGTAACCTGTGATACCGTGGCCCGATCCAGGCCCATGGCCAGCATGTTACGGGCGATTTCTTTATCTCGCTCGCTGCGTCCTTCATTTCGTCCTTCCTGTCGTCCTTTCAATACCCAGTGCTCTGCGATGGTCATCATCTCCTCCTTGTAGCGTGGCGTATTTCTTCCCAGATTACGGAAAAAAATCTCCGGGTCAAGGCTATTCGCTTCCTGCGCCAGGTAGTGCATCAGGCATACCACCAGCTCTTTGCCGGGAGGCGCCAACTCCAGCAATAAGGCGATATCCCGCAGCCGAAGGTTAATATCCCTGTCCCGGATATGCTTTTGTACATACTCCAGCAACGCCGCTTTACGGTGGGTTTTGATTTCATCGTCGGGGATAACCGTCACATCCACCAGGGGAAACGGCTGACAATACAGCGCCTGCGCCAACGCCGGGTCGTGAAAGCCGTCCAGCCAGCGGGTGCTGTAGGGATAGGGGCTGCGGGTCCCGTGGTAGAACAACAGCGGTATCACCAGCGGCAGCGTGTTATTGCCCTGGGCAAGGTGGCGGTGCATCGCCGCCACGCTATAGCGTAGAAGGCGAAACGCCATCATCTCATCGGCGCTGGACTGATGCTCAATCAGGCAATAGATATACCCCGCTCCCGCCGTGGTACGCAGGCTGTAAAGGATATCGCAGCACTGTGTGCTCATATCGTCCTCGATAAAGGTGCCGGAGGTGATGGCCAGCGTCCCTAAGTCGCACATTTCCCGCAGCACCGGCGGCAAATGTATGTGCAGGAAATCGGTTACGACGCCGATATCGCTAAAAAATTGCCTGAATAACGAATCATGGGGTGTGGGGAATGTTTTCATCGGCGTACTGTAGCGGCGTTATGGTATACAGGATATAAACGCCATTGCGGGGGGAGGGAGGCCGATATCAATTTGTGGGGAGGTGCGCATTTTAATGAAACGTCTATGCGCGCGCTCCTGTATGTTTGATAATTATTTTTTAAATTAATGCGATAATGCCATTATTTAATAGCTGACTTTCGTCGTTCGATCGGCTTTTTTGATTTTAGTGGGTTTGTCATTTCTTCATCGGTAACACAGACAGTGTTATTCCGCTCGTGTTTTGCCGCGCCGCTCAAGGCGAAGAGTATTATTCATTCTAGCCACATCGGAATAATGGACACAGCGAGCAGAATGCCCAATAAAGCGTTGAGCGCATGCCATTGCGTATCTGTCCGAAGCAGGCGGGCGAGTAGCAAGCCGGCGATGCACCAAAGGGACAGGGAAAGGATCGCCGCCAGCCCGAACGAACCTCCGAGGGTGAGGGCGAGATGAATTGGCCCGGCCGCCAGCGAGGCGAAGGAGGCGGCGGCGCCTAAGGTCATCGCCCAGCCTTTCGGGTTGTGCCAGACCAGCCAGACCGCGCCGAAGAATCCCGTGGGCCTGGCAATGTTCGAATGCAGGTGTGGCGGGCCGCTGCGCGCCATTTTCCATGCGAGCCATAACAGGTAAAGGGTGCCGACGAGCTTCATGGCAAGCTGGAGAGATGGAAACGCCAAAATAACGCTTCCTAGTCCGGCAGCGGCACCGGCGGCCATGGCGGCAAGACCCACCGCGATTCCGCACATCAATGGCAAGGAGCGGCGATAGCCAAAATGGGCGCCGGACGCGGTAGCTAACGTCGTGGCGCCGCCCGGCGTTATCGTCGAGACCATGACAAACAGAACCAATGGCAAAAACTCAGCGATGGACATGCAATTCTCCCCACGCATCTCAAACGTATTGGGGAACTCTATCGCGGCGCCATGCATAATTGAATCTCATATTGTGCATGGCATGCATTACAAGTCATAATGCATGCCATGGCTCGCAATCTCGATATCGTTCTACTTCGCACCTTCGTCGCCGTCGCCGATCACGCCAGCATGACAGCGGCCGGTAATGCTTTGCATCTTACGCAGAGCGCGGTCAGCCAGCAGATTGCCCGGCTGGAGGACTTATCCGGCGCATTATTTATACGTCAGAACAGAGCTCTTCGCCTGACCTCAAACGGAGAGCGGTTCCTGGCAAAGGCAAGGCGCCTTATCACTTTGAATGACGAGCTGTGGGCCGAGATGGCGGAAGGACCCATAGATGGCCTCGTCCGCCTTGGCGCGCCTTATGATCTGGTCGGAACCTGGCTACCTCCGATCCTGAAGGCTTTTTCGCAAGCGTATCCGCAGGTGGATATCAAACTTGTTTGTCTTGCTTCCCCTGAACTGTTGACCGCCATTACTGATGGCGCAATAGATCTCGCCCTGATCGAGGAGCCGGTCGGGACGTCGGGGGGAGAATGCCTGGCGGTGGATCGTCTGGTCTGGGTCGGCGCGAAGGGCGGCGCGGCGTATCTTAAGAACCCGCTTCCGGTTTCCATGGTCGCGGAAACCTGCGCTTTTCGCCCCGTTGTTTTGCAGGCGCTCAGCGCATGCGATCTTGCCTGGCGAACGATGTTCGAGAGCGGCAGCATTGATGCGACACGGGCCACGGTTCAGGCTGATTTGGCGGTAACGGTGTGGCTGGCCTCGACCGTTCCGAACGATCTCAGCATCCTGCCCTTTGGCGAGAACCTGCCCAAACTTCCCCCGTTCGCCATTAATCTTTACCACGCGAAAGGACAGCTTCCACGTGCAGTGAGCGAACTCGCGCAGCAAATACGCCATAGCGTGGGCGTCCCCTCTTACAGAAGCTAAAAAATTTATATGTAATTGATTTAAAAATTTATTTTCGGGTAATAAACTTACGGCGGCGAATTAACGGGGTTGCGGTTCGCTCTGCGATGATGAGTTGTGGCATTCAGGACTATCCTTGCCCGCTTCTATTCCCCAATCACGCAGCCAGGCGTTGATTTCATCACCGGTCAGATGCAAACCGCTCTCCTGGTAGTGATGCCAAGAGTCGATGGCTTCCCGCTTAAAACTCTCGCGTGCATCCGCCCACTCTTTGACACGCGTTTTAAGCCTGTCGTCGATTTTGAGAGGGATAGCGGGTGTTGACATGATGGCGTCCAACAAAGCAAAAGATGTTATTTTTTCCAAGATTACCTTTCCGTTCTCACTTCCCGATACAAAAACTCGAAAATATCCTCCCCAGCAAATCATCCGAGCTGAATTCCCCGGTAATTTCGCTCAGCGCCTGCTGCGCCAGCCGCAGTTCTTCCGCCAGCAACTCCCCCGCGTAAGCACTTACTAACTGTTCTTTACCCTGTACCAGATGCGCGCCAGCGATATCCAGCGCCTGCAAATGCCGCCGCCTGGCCAGGAACCCGCCCTCAAGGCTGCCGTTAAAGCCCACGCTCTGCTGTAAATGCGCGCGCAGCAGATCAACGCCATCGCCGGACTGGGCGGAAAGGGTAATAAGTGAGTGGCCATTTACTTCGGTGATACCCGGCGCTTCACCGGTCAGGTCGGCCTTATTGCGGATTACCGTCAGCGGCATGGCCGGCGGAAGGCGGGCAATCAGTTCCGGCCACAGCTGGTCTGGGTCGTTAACGGCGGTGCGGGCGCCGTCCACCATCAGCAATACGTGGTCGGCCTGCTCGATTTCCCGCCAGGCGCGTTCAATGCCGATGCGCTCCACTTCGTCGCCGGCTTCGCGCAGGCCGGCGGTGTCGATAATATGCAGCGGCATGCCGTTGAGCAGGATATGTTCGCGCAGCACGTCGCGGGTAGTGCCGGCGATGGCGGTGACGATAGCCGCCTCGCGCCCGGCCAGGGCGTTCAGCAGGCTGGATTTGCCGGCGTTGGGCCGCCCCGCGATGACGACCTTCATGCCCTCGCGCAGCAGGCTGCCCTGGCGGGCCTCTGAGCGCACCTGGCGCAGGTCGTCCATGACGCGGTTAAGGCTGCCTTCGATTTTGCCATCGGAAAGGAAATCAATTTCCTCATCCGGGAAGTCGATGGCCGCTTCGACGTAGATGCGCAAGTTAGTAAGTGCTTCCACCAAATGATGCACGCGCTGGGAAAATACGCCCTGTAATGAGTTTACCGCCGAACGGGCCGCCTGCTCGGAGCTGGCGTCGATTAAGTCGGCAATGGCCTCGGCCTGGGCCAGATCCAGCTTATCATTGAGAAACGCGCGCTCGGAGAACTCTCCCGGACGGGCGATACGCAGCCCTGGCAGGGCTAGGATGCGTTTTAACAGCATATCCAGTATTACCGGGCCGCCGTGGCCCTGCAGCTCCAGCACGTCCTCGCCGGTGAAGGAATGGGGGCCGGGAAAAAACAGTGCGATGCCCTGGTCCAGCGTGGTGCCGTCCACCGCGCGAAACGGCAGGTAATCGGCATAACGGGGCTTGGGCAACGTGCCGAGCACCTGGCGCGCCACCTCCGCGGCCATGGGCCCGGAAACGCGCAGCATGCCTACCCCGCCGCGTCCGGGCGGCGTCGCTTGGGCAACGATGGTATCCATTTGGCTCATACTGTTCTCTCTTCGCGCCGCTGGCGCGCTTAAAAAAACCAAGGCGGTCAGATGACCGCCTTGGCAGGGTTTAGCGTCCGGAAAACCGACTGGGGTTATTTCTTTTTGTCCCGGCTGTGCAGGCCGCGTTTTTCCAGGCCGCGATAAATCAGCTGCTGCTGGATAATGGTCACCATATTGCTGACGATATAGTACAGCACCAGGCCGGAGGGGAACCACAGGAAGAACACCGTAAAGATGACCGGCATAAAGGTCATCACTTTCTGCTGCATCGGATCGGCGACGGTGGTCGGCGACATCTTCTGAATGAAGAACATCGTGATGCCCATCAGGATCGGCAGGATATAGTACGGGTCCTGGGCGGACAGGTCTTGTATCCACAGGATAAACGGCGCGCCGCGCAGCTCGATGGAGCCCATCAGCATATAGTACAGCGCCAGGAATATCGGCATCTGCACCACCAGCGGCAGGCAGCCGCCCAGCGGATTGACCTTCTCGGATTTATACAGCGCCATCATTTCCTGGCTCATGCGCTGCTTATCGTCGCCGATTTTCTCGCGCATGGCCGCCAGCTTCGGCTGCAGCATGCGCATCTTCGCCATGGAGGTGTACTGCGCCTTGGTCAGCGGGTACATGATGCCACGGACGATAAAGGTGATGACGATGATCGAGAAGCCCCAGTTACCCACATAGCTGTGGATAAACTTCAGCAGCTTAAACAGCGGCTGGCTGATAAACCACAGCCAGCCGTAGTCCACGGTCAAATCCAGATGCGGGGCGATGGCCGCCATCTTGTCCTGGATTTCGGGGCCGACCCATAACGTGGCGTCCAGGGTGCTTTCACCGCCCGGGGCAACGGTGACCGGCGAGGATTTAAACCCCACCGCGGCCTGGCCGTTATCCATATGGGTGGTAAAAAACGTATTGGTGCCCTGGGTGCCCGGGATCCAGGCGGTGGCGAAATATTGTTGCAGCATGGCTACCCAGCCGCCCTGGGTATTGATGCTCAGCGGCCCGTCTTTAATATCGCTGAAGCTGTATTTCTTATATTTGGTGTCGCTGGACGAGTAGGCCGCGCCGCGATAGGTGTGCAGGGCAAAGTTGCTGCTGCCGGTATCGCGATGCTTGGGTAAATCGACGGATTGCTTCAGCTGGCCGAACAGGGCCAGTTCAAGCGGCTTATCGCCGGTGTTCTTAACAGCGTACTCGACGCCCACCGCGTAGTCGCCCCGTTTCAGGATAAAGGTCTTGGTGTACACCACGCCGTCGGCGCCGGTGTAGGTCAGCGGCACGCGCAGCTCGCCCTGGTTATCGGCCAGCACATAGGTGTCCTGGTTGATGTTATACAGCGGGCGCTCGCCGTTGGCCGGGTTGTCCGGGCCGTTTTTGCCGGTCAGGCCGCTTTGCGCCTGGTAGACAAACTCGGGGGAGGTTTCCAGCAGGTGGAACGGCTGATCGGAACCCAGTTTATCCGGATAAGTCAGCAGATGGGCCTGCTCGATATCGCCGCCGCGGGTATTGATGGTCAGTGAAAGCACATCGGTTTTCACGTTGATCAGTTGCCCCTGCCCGCTGGCGGGTAGTCCCTGAGTTACTGCTGCGTCACCGGTTGCCGTGTTCGCTGTCTGTTGCGTTGTCGTGACGGCCTGCTGCTGCGGATTGTGGTCCGTCTGCCAGGTCTGCCAGATCATGAAAGACACGAACAGCAGAGCGATGACAAGAAGATTGCGTTGCGAATCCATCTTTAATGTTCTCTGTTATCGTTGGTTTTCGGCGGCACGGGGTCATCGCCACCTGGGTTCAAAGGATGGCATTTTAATACGCGTTTCAATGTCAACCAACTGCCTTTTAACATTCCGAACCGGCGTATCGCCTCAATACCGTACTGCGAGCAACTGGGCTGGAACCGGCAGTGAGATCCCAGCAACGGGCTGATAAACAGTTGATACCCGCGTATCAACCCGATTAACAACCAGGAGACTGGCGACAATGGCGGCGCCATAATTTTTCCAACGCTTCCGTCAAGGCATGGTTATCCAAATCCTGCACCCCTTTCTTGGCGATGACGACAAAATCCATGGCGGGCAGGGCGTGCTGGTGCGTCCGGAAACTTTCGCGGGTAAGCCGCTTGATCCGGTTGCGTTCATGGGCCCGTTTGACATGTTTTTTGGCGACCGTCAGACCGACGCGGGGATGCCCCAGCGTATTCAGGCGGCCGAGGATGGTGATTTGCGGCGTGCCGGCCCGTTGTGGCTGCTGGAAGACGAAAGTAAAATGATTGGGAGTTAACAACCGTAACTCCCTGGGAAATGCTAGCTTAACCACCGGGGGGGTTAGCTTTATTACTTAGAAGATACGGACAGACGTGTACGGCCTTTAGCACGACGACGTGCTAAAACCAGACGACCATTCTTCGTTGCCATACGAGTACGGAAACCGTGGGTACGGTTGCGTTTCAAGACGGACGGTTGGAAAGTGCGTTTCATAGCGATTTATACCTAACAAATGTGTGACTTCACAGTAAACGCGTTTGGCTACTCGGCGTGAAAAAGACCGACGCCTCAATCGCATCAAAGGACAAAGAGGCGGGGATTGTAATAATTGTACAGTCCTGAGTCAATTCTCATCACGTTTTACCCACCTGGATACCCGTGTCCATCCCGGCAACCCCGTCTGAAAATCAAACTTAACCAGACAAGCTGACCAGGTGTCACGCGTAGGGCTGAGAATTATACGGGTTCCGGGGCAAAGCGCAAGGATCTGCCGGGATCAAGCGCATTATTATTAGGATCCCGCGGCGGCGGGCAGTGGTCGGAAATCAGACTATGCTTAATTTCACTGATATAAGAGTTACATTTTATCCAGCGAATGGAGAATCGGTTACACTCTTTCGCGCCCCTGGGAGCCTGTGGATAAAAAGGATCAAAACTGTGTAGAAGAGGAGGATCTTGGACGCGCTTTGCGTTATGATCCGCAGTCCCTGACGGGGATCCTCCGGGGATTTCGTCGCGGTAAACCGTTAAAGGCGGTTCGCGGGCTGCCATCGCGGTAGCCGGTGTCAAAAAGATGATCCTGAATCATACAGTTGTGTTTCTTTTCTTTTGTTGATCTTGTTCGATTGGAGTCCGCCGTGTCACTTTCGCTTTGGCAGCAATGCCTTGCCCGACTACAGGATGAATTACCTGCCACAGAATTCAGTATGTGGATTCGCCCTTTGCAGGCGGAGCTCAACGACAACACGCTGGCGCTATATGCTCCGAATCGTTTTGTCCTGGATTGGGTGCGCGATAAATATCTGAATAATATCAATGGGTTGTTAAACGATTTTTGCGGCACCGATGCGCCTTTGCTGCGTTTTGAAGTCGGCAGCAAGCCGCCGTTATCGGTGGTGGTCGCCCATCAGCAGCCGGTCAACCATGCCAGCGAGGCGCCGGTGCAGGCGTCCCGTCCCAGGCCCGCGCGGCCAAGCTGGGACAGCTCGCCGGTGCAGCCTGAATTGTCCTACCGTTCAAATTTAAATCCGAAACATAATTTTGATAATTTCGTCGAGGGTAAATCCAACCAGCTGGCGCGCGCGGCGGCGCGGCAGGTGGCGGACAATCCCGGCGGCGCTTATAACCCGCTGTTTTTGTACGGCGGTACCGGCCTGGGCAAGACCCATCTGCTGCAGGCGGTGGGCAACGGCATCATGGCGCGTAAGGCCAATGCCCGGGTGGTGTATATGCATTCCGAGCGTTTTGTGCAGGATATGGTGAAGGCCCTGCAGAACAACGCCATTGAAGAATTTAAACGCTACTATCGCTCCGTCGACGCCCTGCTGATCGATGATATCCAGTTTTTTGCCAATAAAGAGCGTTCGCAGGAAGAGTTTTTCCATACCTTTAATGCGCTTTTGGAAGGTAATCAGCAAATCATCCTGACCTCCGATCGTTATCCCAAGGAGATCAACGGGGTGGAGGATCGTCTGAAATCACGTTTCGGTTGGGGTCTGACGGTCGCGATCGAACCGCCGGAGCTGGAGACCCGCGTGGCGATCCTGATGAAAAAAGCCGACGAGAACGATATCCGCCTGCCGGGGGAAGTGGCTTTTTTTATCGCCAAACGGCTACGCTCCAATGTGCGTGAGCTGGAGGGCGCGCTGAACCGGGTAATCGCCAACGCCAACTTTACCGGCCGCGCCATTACCATCGATTTTGTGCGCGAGGCGCTGCGCGATCTGCTGGCGCTGCAGGAAAAACTGGTCACCATCGATAATATCCAGAAAACCGTGGCGGAATATTATAAAATCAAGGTGGCCGATCTGCTGTCGAAGCGGCGATCCCGCTCCGTGGCGCGTCCGCGGCAGATGGCGATGGCGCTGTCGAAAGAGCTGACCAACCATAGCCTGCCGGAAATCGGCGACGCGTTCGGCGGACGCGATCATACGACGGTGCTGCATGCCTGCCGGAAAATCGAGCAGCTGCGTGAAGAGAGCCACGATATCAAAGAAGATTACTCCAACTTAATCAGAACATTATCTTCCTAAACTATGAAATTTATCGTTGAACGAGAGCATCTGCTTAAACCACTGCAACAGGTCAGCAGCCCGCTGGGCGGCCGTCCCACCCTGCCGATCCTGGGCAATTTGTTATTGCAGGTCGCCGAAGACAGTCTGTTGCTGACCGGCACCGACCTGGAAATGGAGATGGTGGCGAAAGTGGCCCTGTCCCAGCCCCATGAGCCGGGGGCGACCACCGTGCCGGCGCGGAAATTTTTTGATATCTGCCGCGGCCTGCCCGATGGGGCGGAGATCACGGTGATATTGGAAAGCGATCGCATGTTGATCCGCTCCGGGCGCAGCCGTTTTTCGCTGTCGACTCTGCCGGCGACCGATTTTCCCAATCTGGACGACTGGCAGAGCGATGTCGAATTCACCCTGCCCCAGTCCACGCTTAAGCGCCTGATTGAATCGACTCAGTTTTCCATGGCCCATCAGGATGTGCGCTATTACCTCAACGGCATGCTGTTTGAAACCGAAGGCGAAGAGTTGCGTACCGTGGCCACCGACGGCCATCGCCTGGCGGTGTGTTCGATGCCGGTCGGCCAGCAATTGCCCACCCATTCGGTGATCGTGCCGCGTAAAGGGGTCATGGAGCTGGTCAGGATGCTGGACGGCGGCGAAACGCCGCTGAAACTGCAGATAGGCACCAACAATATTCGCGCCAGCGTCGGTGATTATATCTTTACCTCCAAGCTGGTTGACGGACGCTTCCCGGATTATCGCCGCGTATTGCCGAAAAATCCCGATAAAACCCTGGAAGCGGGCTGCGATGTGCTTAAGCAGGCCTTCGCCCGCGCCGCCATTCTCTCCAACGAAAAATTCCGCGGCGTGCGGCTGTACCTCAGCACCGATCAGCTGAAAATTACCGCCAACAATCCCGAACAGGAAGAAGCCGAGGAAATCCTGGACGTTGTTTACCAGGGAACCGAGATGGAAATTGGTTTTAACGTCAGCTACGTACTGGATGTGCTTAACGCCCTGAAAAGCGAAAACGTCCGTTTATTGCTTACCGATGGGGTGTCCAGCGTGCAGATCGAAGACTGCGCCAGCCAGGCGGCAGCATATGTTGTTATGCCGATGCGTCTCTAGAGATGTGGTAAGGTA
Source organism: Sodalis sp. RH14 (assembly GCF_047324285.1). Lineage (NCBI taxonomy): Bacteria > Pseudomonadati > Pseudomonadota > Gammaproteobacteria > Enterobacterales > Bruguierivoracaceae > Sodalis > Sodalis sp. RH14. The sequence continues at coordinate 5,669,948 of NZ_CP178739.1, read as the reverse complement.
GTGTGTTAAATGGCCTTGTCCCGCCTGCTTATCCGTGATTTTCGTAATATCGAGTCCGCCGATCTGGCCCTGGCGGCCGATTTTAATTTTCTGGTCGGCGCCAATGGCAGCGGGAAGACCAGCGTGCTGGAAGCCATTTACACCCTCGGGCACGGCCGGGCGTTCCGCAGTTTGCAGATTGGGCGCGTTATCCGCCATGAGCAGCCGGAATTTACCCTCCATGGCCGCATTGACGGCAATACGGCGGACGACCGCCAATCCTCGGTGGGCTTAAGTAAAAGCCGCCAGGGCGATAGCCGGGTGCGCATCGACGGCAGCGACGGCCATAAAATCGCCGAACTGGCCCAACTGCTGCCGATGCAGCTGATTACTCCCGAAGGATTCACCCTGCTTAACGGGGGGCCGAAATACCGTCGCGCCTTTATGGACTGGGGGTGCTTTCATCACGATCCCGATTTTTTCAATGCCTGGAGCAACCTCAAGCGCCTGCTCCGGCAGCGGAATGCGGCGCTGCGCCAGGTCAGCCGGTACGCGCAGCTGCGCGCCTGGGATCAGGAACTGGTGCCCCTGACCGCCAGGATTAGCCAATGGCGCGCCGACTACAGCGCGGCGATAGCGGTGGATATCACCGCCACCTGCGCCCAGTTTTTGCCGGAGTTCCAGCTGGATTTCAGCTTCCAGCGCGGATGGGATCGCGAGAGCGATTACGGCGAGCTGCTGGAGCGTCAGTTTGAGCGCGATCGGGCCTTGACCTATACTGCATCCGGCCCGCATAAAGCGGACTTTCGCATTCGCGCCGACGGGGTGCCGGTGGAGGATATCCTCTCGCGCGGGCAGCTTAAATTATTGATGTGCGCCCTGCGTTTGGCGCAGGGCGAATTTCTCACCCGCCAGAGCGGGCGGCGGTGTCTCTACCTGATAGACGACTTCGCTTCCGAGCTGGATACCGGCCGGCGCCGGTTACTGGCGGAGCGCCTGAAAGCCACCCGGGCACAGGTGTTTGTCAGCGCGCTGAGCGCTGAACAAATCCGTGATATTACGGACGAAAAGGGCAGGATGTTCCAGGTGGAACAAGGTAAAATACGTATTCAATCCGAAGTTTAAAATGAGCGAGAAACGTTGATGTCGAATTCTTATGACTCCTCAAGTATCAAAGTACTCAAAGGACTGGACGCGGTGCGTAAACGCCCAGGGATGTACATCGGTGATACGGATGACGGCACCGGTCTGCACCATATGGTATTCGAGGTTGTGGATAACTCAATTGACGAAGCCCTCGCCGGCCATTGTAAAGAAATCGTGGTTACAATCCACGAAGATAACTCCGTATCGGTCCAGGATGACGGGCGTGGGATCCCCACCGGCATCCATGAAGAAGAAGGCATTTCCGCCGCAGAAGTGATCATGACCGTACTGCATGCCGGCGGTAAGTTCGATGATAACTCGTATAAAGTGTCGGGTGGATTGCACGGCGTGGGTATTTCCGTCGTCAACGCCCTGTCGGAAAAGCTGGAACTGGTAGTGCGGCGCGAAGGCCGCGTCCATGAGCAGACCTACCTGGGCGGGATTCCGCAGGCGCCGCTGGCGGTGGTCGGTGAAACAGACCAGACCGGCACCACCATCCGCTTCTGGCCGAGCTTCGCCACCTTTACCAATAACGTAGAATTTCAATATGAAATCCTGGCCAAGCGCCTGCGCGAACTGTCCTTCCTGAATTCCGGCGTGTCCATCCGCCTGAAGGACAAGCGTAACGATAAAGAAGATCACTTCCACTACCAGGGCGGCATCAAGGCGTTTGTGGAATACCTGAGCAAGAATAAAAACCCGATCCATCCCACCGTGTTTTATTTCTCCACGGAAAAAGACGGTATCGGCGTGGAAATCGCGCTGCAGTGGAACGATGGTTTCCAGGAAAACATTTATTGCTTCACCAACAATATCCCGCAGCGTGACGGCGGTACCCATCTGGTCGGCTTTCGCGCCGCCATGACCCGTACCCTGAATTCGTACATGGATAAAGAAGGCTACAGCAAAAAGGCCAAGGTCAGCGCCACCGGCGACGACGCCCGCGAAGGCCTGATTGCCGTGGTATCGGTGAAAGTGCCCGATCCTAAGTTCTCTTCCCAGACCAAGGACAAACTGGTGTCGTCGGAAGTGAAAACCGCGGTGGAAACCCAGATGAACGAGCGTCTGGTGGCCTATTTGCTGGAAAACCCCACCGACGCCAAAATCGTGGTGGGCAAGATCATCGACGCCGCGCGCGCCCGTGAAGCAGCCCGCAAAGCGCGTGAAATGACCCGCCGCAAAGGCGCGCTGGACCTGGCGGGCCTGCCGGGCAAGCTGGCGGATTGCCAGGAACGCGATCCGGCCTTATCAGAACTGTACCTGGTGGAAGGGGACTCGGCCGGCGGATCCGCCAAGCAGGGCCGTAACCGTAAAAACCAGGCGATTTTGCCGCTGAAGGGCAAGATCCTCAACGTCGAGAAAGCGCGCTTCGACAAGATGCTCTCCTCCCAGGAGGTGGCCACGCTGATTACCGCGCTGGGCTGCGGCATCGGCCGGGATGAATATAATCCCGATAAACTGCGCTATCACAATATCATCATTATGACCGATGCCGACGTCGACGGTTCCCATATCCGTACCCTGCTGCTGACGTTCTTCTATCGTCAGATGCCGGAAATCATCGAGCGCGGCCATGTGTTCATTGCCCAGCCGCCGTTGTATAAGGTGAAAAAAGGCAAGCAGGAACAGTACATCAAGGACGATGACGCCATGGACCAATACCAGATTGCCCTGGCGATGGACGGCGCGGCCCTGCATACCAACGAGCACGCTCCGTCGCTGGCCGGCGCGCCGCTGGAAAGCCTGGTGGCCGAACACTATGCGGTACAGAAAATGATTGGCCGCATGGAACGCCGCTACCCGCGCGCGCTGCTCAATCACCTGATTTACCAGCCTTCGCTCAATGAAGCGGATCTGGCCGACCGGGACCGCGTGACCGCCTGGATTGCCGCGCTGGTGGCGGATTTGAACCAGAACGAAAAGCACGGCAGCAACTACAGTTTTGAAGTTCGTGAAAACCGCGAGCGTCAGCAGTATGAGGCGGTGCTGCGCATCCGTACCCATGGCGTCGATACCGACTATGTGCTTGATTTTGAATTTGTCCATGGCGGCGAATACCGCAAGCTCTGCACCCTGGGTGAAAAACTGCGCGGCCTGGTGGAAGAAGACGCCTTTGTGGAACGCGGCGAACGCCGTTTGACGGTGACCACCTTTGAGCAGGCGCTGGAGTGGCTGGTGAAGGAATCCCGTCGCGGGCTGGCTATCCAGCGCTATAAAGGCCTGGGGGAAATGAACCCGGAGCAATTGTGGGAGACCACCATGGACCCGGAAAGCCGCCGTATGCTGCGTGTCACGGTCAAGGACGCCATTGCCGCCGACCTGCTGTTTACCACGCTGATGGGCGACGCGGTGGAACCACGCCGCGCCTTTATTGAAGAAAATGCCCTGAAGGCGGCCAATATCGATATCTGATATTATGCTAAAGATAAAATGCCCGTGCGCCTTTGGCTGCACGGGTTTTTTTTTGGCATCCGTTATATGCTGCGGTTGTTTTTTGTCTGGGCATTAAAGAATAAATAATATAACAACAACCTTAAAAGAAACAATCTGGGGTTCTATCACATCTTGTATTTACTATTAGTAACGCACATCATAATGAAACGGGTAAGATCTGCGTTTATCTCCAACCAGTCTAACCGTGTCAAATTAATTAAAAATGCATCATTTGTTTCGTTTCCGTTTAATTTAAAATGTCTCATCAGGAGAGCTTATGCAGGTTATAACAGCGTCTGTTTATTACCCCCCTTCCGCCTCTGAACACTCAGCCCTGGAACAGAATCACCCGATGGAAAGAATAACTTATACGGCGGAAAAATACGGCAGTTATGAGAATTTTGAAAAGAGCGACGCGTTCAAACACTATATTAAGCAAACAGAGAATGATTTAATCGCTATTGCGGAACTTCTGGAGTGCCATGATCAATTCCGTACAGATATCATCAGTTTTTGCGAAAAATTAAATCATTATGAAAATTTCAGTGCTGAATCAAAAAGGCTTCTGTACATCAATCTTAACCAATGTTTGCATAGGTTTAGACAGTTAAATTCCAATTGTTTTTCTATTGCAAACGTTCATATTAAAGACTCGTTTGGCGATATTTTCAAAAGTTTGAAAAAAAACGTAGGGGAAGTTTTGACCGCCATCTTACTTGCGGATTCGGCGATTGATGGCTTTAAAGCGGTTAGCGGGCATGTATACACCAGAAGGTGCGACATCATTAACGCCATGCTGGCACAACATGTCGCATGCCATCATCAATATTTTGATGATGGCAAAAGGAAGCAATACATTAATGCGTACAAAGGTCATTTGACAAAAGCTAATTGGTTATATCAATATTTATATAAAAATAACACTGTCGGCAAGTATATACTATCCGAGACGGAGCCTTATTTCTTGCCTTTGCTTGAACAACTTAACCGGGCAGTAGATATTGTCAGTGTTATTAAAGACATTGGCAACATGATACGCCATAGGATAGAGAAGATCCTTAATGAGCCGGGGCATCACCTGGACATTGAAGGGATGCGGTATTTTAGCGAGCGCGGTCATCAGGCGGTGGAAAAATTTGCGCAATTATCGAGCCCGCCGGTCGATCTCAACACTGTCCTGGCGCGCAATGTGGATAACAATCGGCCCTTCTTACTTAAGGATGCCGATGCTATTTATGGCGCTTTAGCGGAAGCATTGGCGGCGGAAAATAATAAAGAGATTGTATTTCATATTAAGCATGTTCTTATTTTTGGTAGAATTATTGTAAAATCATTTAATGGTTTTTTTTGGGTGGAGTACGAAAGTGTCTTTAGAGGGCCGTTAACCCTGGTGGCATTGTGTTCGGAAAAGGTTCAAGGCGTTTTAGACGACGATCTACTACGCTTTGCTATTATCAATACACCGTCGGAATTGCTGCTCAATAATTTTTGTTTAGACTGGTGCGGCGATCGTTACAGTGTTTTAAATGATTTTATGGAAGAAAATATTTTTGCGTTGTATAAATGGTATTTCATGAATGGAAAGGTAAACCCTCTTAATAAAGATAAAAATGGCAATACCTTTCTTCATGCCGCCGTCTGCCATAATGACGATAATGCGTACGATTATGTGAAGGATAAACTTGATGTTATTATAAATTGTAAAAATAACTTCGGCGTTACCGCCCTGATGCAGGCTGTGGTTAAGGGAGAAACAAAAATGGTGTTGAATTTATTAGACTGTGAGGAAATTGATATACATATCGCCGAAAAAAATGGCTTTACAGCCTTAGGGTTGGCGGTAAAAAACCAACGCAAAGATATCGAGGTAATATTAAAAAGCCATTCTGTCGCAATGAATAGCCGCAAATGGGCGTTAGGATATGCGAGCAATCAAAAATCCACGGCAATGAACCCCCGAATATAGATGCCACGCGCCGGAGAATTCTTTAACCCGCAGCATTCGGCGTGATAAATTGCTATTTTTATAACATCAAATTGAGCTATTATTATATCGTTAGCGCGCTAATCTGAAAGCGGTACGCCACGGCGGTGTTCAGGTCGTGATGATATTATATAACGAGGATAAGATGGCGATAAAACTGATAGCAATTGATATGGACGGGACGCTGCTGAACCCGCAGCATGAGATCACCCCGGCGGTCAGGCAGGCCATAGACGCGGCGCGAAAGAAAGGCGTTTATGTGGCGCTGGCCACCGGCCGGCCTTTTATCGGGGTGCAGCGCTATCTGCTGGAGTTAAATCTGCTTGGCGAAGGACAATACTGCATCACCAATAACGGCGCCCTGGTGCAGAAAACGGTAAACGGTGAATGCATATCGCAGACCACGCTCGATATCAACGATTACCGCTATCTGGAGGCGCTGTCGCGACAACTGAACGTCCATTTTCACGCGCTGGACTTCGATACCCTCTATACCGCTAATCGGGATATCAGCCCTTATACCGTTCATGAAGCCTATCTAACCGGTATGCCGTTTAAATTCCGCCGCGTGGATGAAATGGACCCCGCCATGCGCTTTCCGAAGGTGATGATGATTGACCCGCCGGCCATCCTGGACCGTGCGATTAGCCACATTCCCGCGCAGGCGTATGAGCGCTACACCATTATGAAAAGTGCCGAATACTATCTGGAATTGCTGAATAAACAGGCTAATAAAGGCGAGGGCGTTAAAGCGCTGGCGGAGCATCTGCACCTGACGGCGGACGAGGTCATGACCATTGGCGATCAGGCCAACGACCTGGCGATGATTAACTACGCCGGCACCGGCGTCGCCATGGGCAATGCCATCGACGAGATCAAGGCGGCCAGCCAGTTTGTCACTAAAACCAATTGGGAAGACGGCGTGGCGGTGGCCATTCGCCAGCTCGTGCTGGACGCGTGAGGCGTGTGGAACGGAGAGCGCCCGCCCCCGGTCGGGAACGGGCGGCATTCAGCGGTGATACGCCTTAGTCGTTAAAAAAAGTCTGCTTAAGCGCCAGCTCGACGCCACGCACTTCCGCCAATCCGCGCAGCCGTCCGATAGCCGAATAACCGGGATTGGTTTTTTTCTTTAAATCATCCAGCATCTGGTGGCCATGGTCCGGGCGCATGGGAATGGCGCGGGTATTGCCCTGTTTGCGCCGGCGCTGCTCTTCGGCCAGGATGACTTTAACCACGCCTACCATATCCACGTCGCCGTCCAGGTGATCGGCCTCGTGGAAGCTTTTCGGGTTTTCCTCCCGGCGGGTGGCGCGCAGGTGGGCAAAATGGATGCGGTCGGCAAAGGTTTCGGCCATCTTAACCAGATCGTTATCGGCGCGCACGCCGTAGGAACCGGTGCACATGCAAAAGCCGTTATTGATGCTGTCGACGGTCTCTTTCAGCCATTGCATATCCTCGATGGTGGAGACAATGCGCGGCAGGCCGAGGATCGGACGCGGCGGATCGTCCGGGTGTACCGCCATCACGATGCCGGATTCCTGCGCCGCCGGCACGATGGCCTTGAGGAATTCGGCCATATGTTCGCGCAGTTTGGCTTTATCGATGCCGTCGTAGCGCGCCAGCTGCTCCAGGAACTGTTCCAGCGTGTAGCCTTCCTCGGCGCCCGGCAGGCCGGCGATGATATTGGCGGTCAGCTGGTCGATTTGTTCCTGGCTCATGGCGGCAAAATACTCCGCCGCCAGGCGCTGCTCATCGGCGTTATAGTCCTCTTTGGCGCCCGGACGCTTGAGGATATGCAGTTCAAACGCCGCGAAGGCGATAGCGTCGAAGCGCAGCGCCCGGGATCCGTCGGGCATCGGGTAGGCCAGATCGGTGCGGGTCCAGTCCAGTATCGGCATAAAGTTGTAGCAAACGGTGTCAATGCCGCAGGCGCCCAGGTTGCGCAGGGACTGCTGGTAATTGGCGATATACCGGCGGTAATTGCCGGTGTGGGTCTTGATATCCTCATGCACCGGGACGCTTTCCACCACCGACCATACCAGTCCTTTTTCCGCCAGGATGGCCTGGCGTTTCTTGATTTCCTCGACGGTCCAGATTTCGCCGTTGGGAATATGGTGCAGGGCGGTAACGATACCGGTGGCTCCCGCCTGGCGGGCGTCGTCCAGCGATACCGGATCGTTAGGGCCGTACCAGCGCCATGTATGTTCCATAATTCACTCCTTGCTGTTTAACGTAGCGGTGCGTAGCCGGGCTTTGAGCCGCAAAGGGCTACGCAGCGGATTGTTCTTCAATCGGATTTTTGACGATAAAGAAATAAGATAACGCGCCGGCGAAAGTGACGCATGAACAAATAATCAAGGCCAGATTAAACGAGTGGGTGGTATCTACCACCCAGCCGGTCACAATTGGCGCAAAAGAGGCGCAGATAAAGCTGCCGAAGTTCTGGATGCTGCTTACCGACGCCACCATGCGCGAGGGCGCCATGACCTGCACCAGCCCCCAGGCGGAGGTACCGGCGAAATGGATAAAAAACAGCGCCAGGCTGATAAAGGCCACCGCCATGGTGGTGGACGTGGATTGTACCACCAGCAGGGTGCAGGCGGCGGAGCACACCAGGCCAAAGCAGATCAGCGTCTTGCGGCTTTTAATCAGGGAATAGCCTTTCTTGGCCAGCCGGTCGGCCACCACGCCGTTGACCAGCATGCCGATGGAGCCGAACAGGAAGGGGATTGCCGCCACCCAGCCGGTATTGGCCAGGCTTAGCCCGCGTTCGGCCTGCAGGTAGCCCGGCAGCCAGGACAAATACAGCCAGCCGGTATAGTTCACGCCGCTGAAACCCAGGATCATGCCCCATACCGTGCGGCGTTTAAACAGCGCGCCCCATTCGCCGAAGGACAGGCGGGTGACGTTGCGCGGCGTGGCGGAAGCATCCAGGTATTGCTGCTCCTCGGCGGTAAGCGGAAAGCGCTCACGGTTGCGATACCAGACGCACCAGCATAACGCGATGACAATGCCGGCGACGCCAATCATCACAAACATGGTGCGCCAGCCGAACGCCAGCAGGAGCGCAACCAGGATCGGCGGGGCAAAAGCTTGCCCGAGGGTGGTGGAGGAATTGAATATGCCCACCGGCACGCCGCGTTCCCTGGGATGGAACCAGTCGCCGATCACCTTTACACCGCTGGGCATAAACGGCGCTTCGCCGATGCCAAGGCCGATGCGCAGCATAATAAAATGGGAAAATGAATTCACCGAACCGGCCAGCGCCTGCATCAGCGACCAAAAGAACAGGCCGCCGCCGAGCACGATGCGCGGGCCAAAGCGGTCGAGCAGGATACCGCTGGGCAATTGGGCTATGCCGTAGGATAACGAAAAGGCCGACAGCAAGACGCCGAATTCGGTGGCGGATAATCCCAGATCGCCGCGGATCGCCTGGTTGGCGACGGACAGCGAGCCGCGATCGAGAAAGTTAATGATCCCGGCGATAAATAATAAAATCAGCGAGACCGTTTGGATCTTTTTGATCCGGGCCGTTTTTTGCAGCGGCTGCAATTGATCTAGGGCAATGGTGGGCATACAAGGATCCTCAACAGCGATTTTTTTGTTGTCTTATTGACCCTGTAAGAGAATCACTTCACGATGGTTACAGGGAAAAGGACTGAAGGTCTGGTGGTCAGGCCACTGGACCTGGCTACTATTCCTTAACATTTGGTTGATTTCCGTGATGCAGATCTCATTAATCGTCTTAAGCGCTGAGATCCGCGGCGATTAATTTTTTTTGCCGTCCCGGCCGCTGTGTTAAGCTCTCGCCAATTTAACGGCTGACGTGCCGGCGATACGGGTTTTGCGCTGGAGGCAATATGGAATTACCTACGCTTAAAGTTGAACGTCTTTACCGGCAGATTTCCAATTTACTGATCGGGTGTATCAATACCGGTCAGTTCAAGCCAGGCGAAATGATTCCCGCCGAGCGGGAACTGGCGAAACAGCTCGGCGTCAGCCGTTCTTCCATCCGCGAGGCGCTGATTGCGCTGGAAATTACCGGCTGGGTGGAAATCCGCACCGGCAACGGCGTTTTTGTCGCCGATCCCTTGCCCAAACTCTCCCAGCCCCACGCCGATGAAGAGTTCAGCCTGAAATCCCTGATCAAGGCGCGGCAAATCTTCGAGTCAACGATGGCGGAACTGGCCGCGCGCAACGGCACCGATGACCAACGCGCCGAATTGCGGGAAGTGACCCACGATTTAACCCAACTGCATGTCAACGATGAAAAATTCCTGCGCGAGGATAAGCGTTTTCATGTGCTGATCAGTGAAATGACCGGCAATGAAGTGCTGCGCGATATGATGGAATATCTGTGGAACAAACGTAAAAGCTCGCGTTTTGTCCGGCTGGAAAGCCATTATGCCGATAACGATTTTCCGTTGTCCATGAATCGCGATCACAATGATATCGCCCAGGCGATTATCGAGCGCGACGCCGCGCGTGCCAGGCTGTGCATGGAATTGCATCTGCAGCATGTCTACGATCGCCTGTTCGACGACGGGAAGTAGCCCGCGCGGCATTGGCGGTTTACCGTAGCAGTGTATCCTCCCCGCTTTTCCATCTTCCGGCCATGCGCGTGGCGTTCGCCGCCCATGGCATGTCTAAAACGTGATCCAGATTGTAGTACAATATAAAAATATGGTGCTACAATAGTTCACAGGTTCTTAGCGCTTAAAGCAAAATTGTGCAGCAGTGCCGCGACATAAAACCATTAAATGATAAAGTGGCCTTATTTTTATCACTTTGTGGGAAATGTTATGGACCGTCAGGCTCTCAGCAAAACCGATCGCATCATCCATGAAATGGGCCAGCAGATCGTCAGCGGTAAGTATATCCCCGGAACGGGACTGCCGTCGGAAGCGGATTTGTGCGAGGAGTTCGAAACCTCGCGCAATATCATACGTGAAGTGCTGCGCGCCCTGATGGCCAAGAATTTAATCGAGATTATTCGTTATCGCGGCGCCTTCGTTTGCGCGCGCAATAAGTGGAATTACCTGGATACCGATGTCTTGCAGTGGGTGCTGGCGCTGGATTATGACCCGCGGTTAATCGCCTCGCTGACCGAGGTGCGCCATCTGGTGGAACCGACCATCGCGCGGTGGGCGGCCGAGCGGGCCACCTCCGGCGAACTGGCGGTTATCGAGACGGCGCTGAACGAGATGATTGCCAACAGTCACGATCGTGATGCCTTTAATGAGGCGGATATCCGTTACCACCAGGCGGTGCTGAGCGCGGTGCATAATCCGGTGTTGCAACAGCTGGGCGTGGCCATCAGCTCGTTGCAACGCGCGGTGTTCGAGCGCACCTATATGGCGGACGAAGGCAATATGCCGCGCACGCTGCAAGAGCATAAAAACTTATACGACGCCATCAGGCATCAGGATTGCGAGGCGGCGGAGCAGGCGGCGGTCACCATGATTGCCAGCTCGACCAAAAGGCTGAAGGACATAACATGAGCAACAGTTATATCGCCATAGATTGGGGATCGACAAACTTACGCGCCTGGCTGTACCTGGACGGCGAACTGGCCGGCAGCCAGCAGTCCGAGGCCGGGGTCACCCGTTTGGGCTCGCGCACGGCGGAGCAGGTATTCCATGAGGTGCTGGCGCCCTGGCGGCAGCACGATGTGCCGGTGGTGATGGCCGGCATGGTGGGCAGCAATGCCGGCTGGGTGCCGGTGCCCTACCTGCCGTGCCCCACGCGGCTGGGCGACCTGGCCGGACGGCTGACCCTGGTGGCGCAGGCCGCGCCGCGGAAGGCCTGGATTATTCCCGGCATCAGCATTATCGGCGACGGCAACTGCAACGTGATGCGCGGCGAGGAGACCCAGCTTCTAGGGGCCTACTGTTCCCAGCCCGGCGCCCTGTACCTGATGCCCGGCACCCACAGTAAATGGGTGCGCGTCAATGACGGCGTGATCGATGATTTCCGCACGGTGATGACCGGAGAACTGCACCATTTATTGATGAAGCAGTCGCTGGTGGGCGTCGGCGTCGGCGAACAGCGGCCGAACCCGGATATTTTCCGCCAGGGAATGGAGCAGGGCTTTCGTGAAAGCCATATTCTGCGGTGCCTGTTCGAAACCCGCGCCGCCCACGTGCTGGGCCAGCTGGATACCAGCGCGGTGAGCGAATGGCTCTCCGGCCTGTTGATTGGCAATGAAGTGGCGCAGATGCAGCGCGGCTGGGCCATCGGCGGCGGTGAAACCATTACCATTATCGGCAATCCGTCGCTTGCGGCCCGCTATCGGCAGGCGCTGCAATATGCGGGTCTTAACGACCGGTTACTGGATGGCGATGCGTCATTCCAGGCCGGCATAAGGAGCATAGTCAATGAACTGGAACGATAAACTACCCCTGATCGCCATCCTGCGCGGTATTACGCCCGGCGAAGTGCTGGAGCATGTCGAGGCGCTGCTGGCGGCGGGATTTGACGCGGTGGAAATCCCCTTGAACTCGCCGAACTGGCAGGAAAGTATCGGCAAAACGGTGCAGGCGTTTGGCGACCGCGCGCTGATCGGCGGCGGCACGGTGCTGAAGCCCGCGCAGGTGGACGAGCTGGCATGGCTGGGCGGCAAGCTGCTGGTCACGCCCAATATCCAGCCTGACGTGATCCGCCGCGGCGTAAGCCACGGCATGACGGTATGTCCCGGGTGCGCCACCGCCACCGAGGCTTTTACCGCTCTGGACGCCGGCGCGCAGGCGCTGAAAATTTTCCCGTCGGTGTCGTTCGGTCCGGATTATATTAAAGCGCTGAAAGCGGTACTGCCGCCGGAAATACCGGTATTCGCCGTCGGCGGCATTACGCCGGAAAATCTGCATCTCTACCTGAAGGCCGGATGTATCGGCGCGGGCCTGGGTAGCGATCTTTACCGCGCCGGCCAGCCGGTCGGCCGCACGCGGGAGCAGGCCGCGGCTTTTGTCGCCGCTTACCGGGCCGCGGCGCAGGCACGCTAGTCCCGCCGGCCGGCGCGCGCGGCAAGCCGCGTGATGCCCTTCCGTGCGCCCGGCGAGGCGACCAAGGCTGTGTTACGCTTAACGGAAAGGGGGAATACCATGACGGGTTTATTTGATTTGTCCGGCCGCACAGCGCTGGTCACCGGATCGGCGCGCGGCCTGGGTTTTGCCTATGCCAAGGGCCTGGCGGGGGCCGGGGCCGCCGTGATCCTTAACGGTCTGCATGAGGATACCCTGGCGGCGGCGGTGGCCGAGCTCCGCGGGCAAGGGCTGGCCGTGCGCGGTATGGCGTTTGACGTCACCGATGAGCAGCAGGTGGCGGCGGTATTCGCCCGGCTGGATGACGAGGGCGCGCACGTGGATATCCTGATAAACAATGCCGGTATCCAGCATCGCCAGCCGCTGGTCGACCTGAAGCTTGCCGACTGGCGGCGGGTGATCGACACCAACCTGACCAGCGCGTTTATCGTATCCCGCGAGGCGGCATCCAGGATGATCGCCAAAGGCGACGGCGGTAAAATTATCAATATCTGTTCATTGACCAGCGAGGCCGCGCGCGCAACCGTTGCGCCCTATACGGCGGCGAAAGGCGGCATCAAGATGCTGACCCGCGCCATGGCGGCGGAGTGGGCCGGGTATAATATCCAGGCCAACGGCATTGGCCCGGGCTATTTTATTACCGAAATGAATACCGATCTGGTGAACAACGCGGAATTTGACGCCTGGGTTAAAAGCAGCAATCCGTCCAAACGCTGGGGTAAACCGGAAGAGCTGATCGGCACCGCCATATACCTGGCCTCTTCGGCGTCCGACTATGTCAGCGGGCAGATCATCTACGTCGACGGCGGATGGCTTTCAGTGTTGTAACGCGCCTGGGTGCCGGGCAGGGTTTCACCCGGCCCGCAAACCTTTTTCGTCCCGCCGGTCAGAATATGACCGGCTTTTTTATGCCTGGCGTCCAGAATACGCCGTTGTCAGTCCCGGGCGCCGGCGTTTTCCCGCCGTTGGATTGCCTAAAGTGTGATCCAGATTGTAGTACAATATAAAATGATGGTGCTACAATCATGGGCATGATAGCGCTGCTTCACACCGCAGGCTGGAGTCATTAAAGTCAGGCTTGAGAGGAAAACAGAGTATGAAAGTCACCAAACTCACCACCTACCGGCTGCCGCCGCGCTGGATGTTCCTGAAAATCGAAACAGACGAGGGCATCGTCGGCTGGGGCGAGCCGGTAATTGAAGGCCGTGCCAAGAGCGTCGAGGCCGCGGTGCATGAACTGGCGGATTATGTCATCGGCCAGGATCCGGCGCGCATCAACGATATTTGGCAGACGATGTACCGCGCCGGTTTTTACCGCGGCGGGCCAATTTTGATGAGCGCCATCGCCGGCATCGATCAGGCGTTGTGGGATATCAAGGGCAAGGCGCTGGGCGTACCGGTATATCAACTGCTGGGCGGCCTGGTGCGCGATCGCATCAAGGCCTATAGCTGGGTCGGCGGCGATCGCCCGGCCGATGTGATCGCGGGCATGAAAAAACTCACCGCGATTGGCTTTGATACCTTTAAGCTGAACGGCTGCGAAGAGATGGGCCTGCTCGACAATTCACGCAAGGTGGATGCGGCGGTGGCGGTGGCGGCCCAGGTGCGTGAAGCCATGGGTAATGATATCGAGTTCGGCCTCGACTTCCATGGGCGGGTTAACGCCCCGATGGCGAAGCTGCTGATCAAGGAGCTGGAGCCCTACCGGCCGCTGTTTATCGAAGAACCAGTGCTGGCGGAACAGGCGGAGTACTATCCGCGCCTGGCGGCGCAAACCTCGATCCCCATCGCCGCCGGCGAGCGTATGTTCTCGCGCTTTGAATTTAAACGCGTGCTGGCGGCCGGCGGCCTGGCGATTGCCCAGCCCGACCTGTCCCATGCGGGCGGCATTACCGAATGCCTGAAAATCGCGTCAATGGCGGAGGCTTACGATGTCACGCTGGCGCCGCATTGCCCGTTAGGCCCTATTGCCCTGGCGTCCTGTCTGGCGGTGGACTTTGTTTCCTATAACGCGGTTTTGCAGGAACAAAGCATGGGTATTCATTATAACCAGGGTGCGGAACTGCTGGATTATGTGATTAATAAAGATGACTTTAAAATGACTGACGGTTATTTTTATCCATTAAATAAACCGGGTCTGGGCGTGGAAATTAATGAGGAATTGGTGATTGAGCGCAGTAAAAACGCCGGTGAATGGCGTAATCCGGTATGGCGTTATCCTGACGGTGCGGTGGCGGAGTGGTAATTACCCGCTATAGATGAGTGCCATTATAGTAATGCCATAATATTAAGCAGTACCATCCCGCGTTGCTTCACCACGCCCAGTCAGGAGTCCTGTGCTCCCAGGCCGGGCGTGGCCTAAAGGTGATGATATGAATATCGATTTAAGTACCTCTACCCTGGCCAAGCTGAATTTAAAAATAATCCCGTTTATTATCTTGTGCTATTTTATTTCCAACCTGGATAAAACCAATATTTCCGTGGCGGCGTTGCAAATGAACGCCGACCTGGGATTGACCACCAGCATGTATGGGCTGGGCGTGGGCATGTTTTATATTTCCTACATTCTCTTCGAAGTGCCCAGCAATATTTTAATGACGAAGGTCGGCGCCAAATTATGGATTGCGCGCATCATGATAACCTGGGGGCTGGTCAGCACCGGCATGGGCTTTATCCATACCCCGACCCAGCTGTATGTCATGCGTTTCTTGTTGGGGATGGCGGAGGCGGGTTTTGCTCCCGGTATTATTTATTATATTTCCTGCTGGTTCCCGAAAAGCAACCGGGCCAGGGCCATGTCGTTTTTTTATATGGGTTCGGTGCTGGCGTCGATTATCGGCCTGCCGGTTTCCGGCAGTCTCCTGGGTCTGCATGGCCTGGGCGGTATCGAGGGATGGCGCTGGCTGTTCTTTATTGAAGGCATCCCCGCGGTTGTGATGGGCGTGATGGTGTTGTTTTACCTTTCCGACAGCCCGGATAAAGCCCACTGGCTGAGTGCGGAGCAAAAAAGCTGGCTGAAGGCGACCCTGGCGGCGGATAACGCCGACGCGGTCGTGGGCCAGGACCATTCCTGGGGCAGCGCGCTGAAAAATAAAGTGGTGTGGCTGTTGAGCCTGGTGTGGTTCCTGCAAGCGTTTTGCTCCATCGGCATTACCTTATTCCTGCCCTTGATATTAAAAAGCATGGTGGCGGACAAGAGCAATTTTGTTATCAGCGTGCTGGCGGCGGTGCCCTTTGTCTTCGCCTGCCTGTTTATGTATCTCAACGGCCGTCATTCGGACAAAACCAAAGAGCGCGCGCTGCATTTGGGCGTGCCGCTGATCATCTCCGGGCTGCTGCTGGGCATCTCCATTTTTACCGCCAACCTGTGGCTGGCCTATATTCTGCTGGTATTGACGGTGGGCTTTAACTTTGCCCTGACGCCGATATTCTGGGCGGTGACCACCGAGAAACTGACCGGGGTGGCGGCGGCGGCCTCCATTGCCTTTATCAATGCCATCGCCAATTTCGCCGGCCTGGGCCTGCCGCCGCTGCTGGGGAAAATCAAGGATTTGACCAATAGCTATCATTACGGGCTGATGATTATCGCCGTCGCGCTGGTGATTGGCGGCGTGGTGGGCATCTTTGTCGGCCGGACCCGGACGCCTGCGGTAAAGCCAGGCGCCGTTTCACCGTTATCACATTAATCGCAGGGATTATTTATGACTTATTCCGTTATCAAGGCCGCCATGTTACCCGACGCGCTGACGCGCCGCCTGGAAGAGCAATTCCATATGGTGGATTATTCCTCGCTGCCGGAGCCGGAACGGTTGCCGGCCGCGCAGCAGGCCAGGGTGCTGGTGGTGAACGGCGAATCCACCGTCACCGAGGCGTTTATCGCGCAATTCCCGCAGCTTGAGCTGATTGCCGATTTCGGCGTGGGTTATGACGGTATTGACGTGGCCGCGGCCACGCGTCGGGGCATTGCGGTGTGCAATACGCCTGACGTGCTGACCGAGGACGTGGCGGATATGGCGATGGGGCTGTTGTTGGCGACCTCGCGGCAGATCGTGGGCGCGCAGCGGTTTATCGAGCGGGGCGGCTGGCGGGACGGGGGGTATCCCTGGACCAAAAAAGTATCCGGCGGGCGGCTGGGGATTATCGGCATGGGGCGTATCGGCCAGGCGATTGCCAGGCGGGCCGCGGCCTTTGATATGGCGATTTCATATCATGATTATCGTCAGTTGCCTGACAGTCCCTGGCCGTTTTATACCTCGGTGGTGGAACTGGCGGCCGCCAGCGATTTCCTGGTGGTGTGCGTTAACGGTGGGGAGAAAACCCGTTCGCTGGTGAACGCGCCGGTATTGGCCGCCCTCGGCGCCCAGGGGATCTTGATTAATATCGCCCGGGGTACGGTAGTGGATGAGGGTGATTTGATCGAGGCGGTTGAGCGGGGGATTATCGGCGGCGCGGGGCTGGATGTGTTCAGCCACGAGCCGGAGGTGCCCGCGGCGTTGTTTAACCGGCCGAATGTGGTGATTACGCCGCATATGGCCAGCGCCACCCATGATACGCGGCGCGCGATGTCGGATCTGGTGTTTGATAATATCGCGGCGTTTTTGGCGGGCAAGCCGCTGTTGACGCCGGTGGTGCCGTACTAATCCGCTTGGCGCGCTATGGGCTGATGTGGCCTGGCAATATGGGGTGCCCGCGAAGATGAATGCCGCCACGTTTATGTCGCTTCGGCGCGGGTTTCGCTTGCCATATGCCGGGCGGAGAGATGAACTGCCCGGCGCGGGCAAGCGACCAGGGGAGCCGTATGCAGGGTCCCCCTGGCCGCTCATAAAACACCTTAACGCACGGCAAGCGAAGCCCACACCGCGGCAACATAAGCCCCCGCAAGCTCAAGAGAAACCCCTGCCAAGGCTGGCTGCCCCGCATTTAAATGCGGGAGAAAGGTCCGGCTATCAATGTTATGGCGTGCTGCTTGGCCTGCCCGGCGGGGCCGGTGCGCAGAGGGCCTGCCGCGCCCGGCGGTAAAGAAAGATCAGGTCGTTATAATTTTTTGATTATCATCGCCTTACGTCTCGCTTCCCGATCCAGCTCACAAATCCCATAAAATTCATTTGTCACCGCCAATACCTTTGCTTAAATTGCTAACTCGACTTAGCAAAGGGGTGCGAGCATGAAAAACCAGTGCTTTATCGGTGTGGACGTGGGGTCGGCCAGCGTCCGGGCCGGCGTGTTTGATAAGCAAGGCGCCCGGCTGGGCTTTGCCGTGCGCCCCATCAGTCAGTTCCATCCCCGGCCGGATGTGGTCGAACAATCGTCACAGGAAATCTGGTCGCAGGCCTGCGCGGCGATTCAAGAGGCGGTGGCCACCGCAGGCGTGGCGCCTGAATCGGTGGTTTCCCTGGCCTTTGACGCGACCTGTTCGCTGGTGGCGGTGGATAGCGCCGGCGAGGGGGTATCGGTCGCCGAAGATAACGCCGCCGGGCACGATATTATTATGTGGATGGATCATCGGGCGGTGCGGGAAGCCCAGGATATCAACGCCACAGGCGATCGGGCGCTGGACTATGTCGGCGGCGAGGTGAGCGTGGAAATGGAATTGCCGAAAGTCCTGTGGCTGAAGCGTCATTTTCCCGAGCGTTACCAACGGGCCTGGCGACTGTTTGATCTGGCGGATTTCCTGGTCTGGCGCGCCACGGGCGTGGATGCCGCCAGCACCTGCACGCTGACCTGTAAGTGGAATTACCTGGCCCATGAAAACCAGTTCAGCGCCCCGCTGCTGCGGGCGATTGACCTGGAAGACCTGCTGGAGAAGGTGCCGCCGGCGATCCTGGAACTGGGCCGGCCCGCAGGGCGACTCAGCGACCGGGCGGCGCGGGAGTGCGGCCTGACCACCGCGGTGACCGTGGCAGGCGGCATTATCGACGCCCATGCGGGCGGACTGGCGCTGGTGGCAACCCAACCCGAGGGCGCCCTGGCCATTATCAGCGGTACGTCGAATTGCCATATGCTGGTTAACCGGCGTGAGATTCATGTCCCGGGCGTATGGGGACCCTATTGGGGCGCGATGCTGCCGGACTGGTGGCTGAGCGAGGGCGGCCAGAGCGCCGCCGGCGCGCTGGTGGAATGGACGCTGCGGGGGCATGCCGCCTGGCCGTTGCTGCAACAGCAGGCCCGTGAGCGGCAGTGCAGCGACTATGAGCTGCTTAATGCCTGGGTGGACGCCCTTGAACGGCGCGACCCGTTCCCCACCCGCCATCTGCATGTGCTGGCGGATCATCATGGCAACCGTTCGCCCCGCGCCAATCCGCTCGCCCGCGGCGCGGTGATAGGCCTGACGCTGGAGCAGGGACCGGATGCGCTGGCCCGGCTCTACCTGGCTACCCTGCAGGCCATTGCCTACGGCACCCGCCATATTATCGACGCCATGAACCAGGCCGGTCATCATATTACCCGGCTGCTGATCTGCGGCGGCGCCACCAAAAATCCCCTCTGGCTGCGCGAATACGCCAACGTCACCGGCTGCGATATCGAGCTGTCGGCCGAGGATGACGCCGTCACTCTCGGCGCGGCCTTGTTGGGCGCGGTGGCGGCCGGTGTCTTTCCCACCCTGACCGACGCGGCGCGCGCGTTGGTGCGTCCCGGCGAGGTTATCCGCGCCGATGCGGGCAGCGCGGCATTCCATCAGGCGAAATACCAGGTTTACCTGCGGCTTTATGACGATGCGCAGCGGGCCGAAAACGAGATGCGCGTTTGGCGCTGACCTTATTATTTACCAGGAGCAAACCATGCTGAAATTTACCCTTCCGCCTTCACCGGCGATGATCCAGGCAGGCAATCGGGAAGTGTTGCTGGTCGCCAATGCCGATTTGCGTGAACCGGCTAATGTCACCTGTTGGCCGACCCAGCAGGATTATGAACAAAAGCTGCAGGCGGCGCTGGAAAAGCTGGGATACCGCATCAAGCGCGCCCATCCGATCCATGCCGATCGCGGCCATGGCTTTATCAGCAGCCAGAAAGAAGGCGGCGATTTGTTCGCCGCCATTGACCCCGACGCGCCGGTTATCGTGCTGCTGACCGCGTGGCAGTATTCCCATCATATCGCGCCGTCGCTGGCGCATCATCGCGGCCCGGTATTACTGCTGGCCAATTTCGACGGCACCTGGCCGGGCCTGGTGGGTATGCTTTGCATGGCGGGCACCCTGACCAGCCTGGGCGCCGCCTATTCCCGCCTGTGGTCGGAAAATTTTGACGACGAGTTGTTCTACCAGGGATTAAGCACCTGGCTGCGCGACGGCGCGTTGAGCCATAAGACCGGCTATTTGCGCGATATCGCGCCCACCCATGCGCTGATGGCAAGCCCGGCCGGGCAAATCGGCCGGGCGGCGGGGGAATACATCCTGCGTCATAAGGCGATTATCGGCCTGTTCGATACCTTTTGCATGGGCATGATTAATGGGGTCTTTCCGCAGCAGGCGCTGGTAAACGCGGGCATCCCGCTGGAATCCCTGTCGCAATCGGCGCTGTTGGTGGAAATGGCCAAGGTGCCGGCGTCATTGCGCGAGGAGTGCCTCGCCTGGTATGAGCAGCGCGGCATGACATTTGACTTCGGCACGGACGGCGCCCAGTCGCTGACGCGTGAGCAGGTATTGGAACAGTGCGCGATGATGATTGCCATGGCGCGTTTCGTGCAGCGCTTCGGTCTGGCGGCGGTGGGGGTGCAATATCAGCAGGGCCTGAAGGATTGCTGCGCCGCGTCCGATTTTGCCGAAGGCGCTATCGGCAACGCCGAGCGGTTTCCCATCCCGGATGAGCAGGGCGGGATTATCTGGCCGGGCAAGGCCATTCCCTGCATCAATGAAGTGGATATGGGCAGCGCCATCCCGCAGGTGATGATGTGGCGCCTGCTGGATGGCCTGGGCCTGCCCGCCGAGACCACCCTGCACGATATCCGCTGGGGCAGCGACTACCAGGGTACGTTTTATTGGGATCTGGAAATCTCCGGCGCGGTGCCGTTTGCCCACCTGAAGGGCGGTATCGCCGGGGCCACCGGTTATCGTCAGCCGGCGATGTTTTTCCCCTACGGCGGCTCCACCATCGCCGGGCAGGGCAAAGCCGGGCGTTTTATCTGGGCGCGCGCCCATTACGAAGGCACGCAGGTGGTCATGCATATGGGCACCGGCACCGCCGTTGAGCTGCCGCCGGAGGAATTCGAGCGCCGCCGCCGCGCCACCAACTATGAATGGCCGCTGCTGAATGCGGTGCTGGACGGCATCGGGCGCGACGATCTGATGGCGGGCCATCAAAGCAACCATTTGACGCTGGCCTATGTGGATCAGGATCTGCTGGGCGAGGTCTATCAGGCGTTTGTCGCCCAGGCCCTGACGCTCGGCGTGCGGGTACGGGCGGCGGGCAGCGCGGTTGATCTGCTGGCGGGGCCACGGGCATGACGCAATCGGCGCGGGATGGGCAAAAATACGCCGGCATTTGGCCGGTGATGTTAACGCCCTTTGACGAACGGGGCGAGATTGACTGGGCGTCGCTGGAAAAGCTGGTGGAGTGGTATCTGGCGGCCGGGGTGCACGGCCTGTTCGCCGACTGCCAGTCGAGCGAGATGTTTTTCCTCAGTGATAAAGAATCACGCGAACTGGTCGGGCGCATCGTCGCCCAGGTGGACGGACGCGTGCCGGTCGTGGCGTCGGGACACACCGCCAGCGGGCTGAGCCAGCAGGTGGAACAGCTCGGCGCCATGGCGCAGACCGGCATTGACGCTTTGATCCTGATAAGCAACCGTCTGGCGCTGCAAGGCGAGAGCGATGAAAAAACGCTGGCTACCCTGCAACGACTGACGCAACAGCTGCCGGCGACGCTGGATTTAGGTATTTACGAATGTCCCTGGCCGTATAAACGCCTGCTGTCGGATGAGATTATCCGCTGGTGCGCGTTAAGCGATCGCTACACCTTTATCAAGGACACCAGTTGCCATTTGCCCACCATGCGGCGCCGGCTGGCGCTGACGCAGGGCTCCCGGCTGCACCTGGCCAACGCCAACAGCCAAACCCTGCTGGCATCCTGGCAGGCGGGTTGCCACGCCTACAGCGGCGTGATGGCCAATTTCCATCCGCAGCTCTATGTCTGGCTCTATGAAAACTGGCATGGCCAGCCGCAACAGGCGCGGCGGGTGGCTGATTATCTCGCCACCGCCGCCCTGATCGAGAGCCTGGACTATCCCGCCTGCGCTAAATACTGGCAGCGGGAACTGGGCAACTTCACTACCATGCAGTGCCGGGTGCGCGGCATCGGCGCGTTCAACGACAGCTTTTTCCCGGCGGCGGTGGACAGCATGGCGCGCCTGGGCGACGAAATACGGCAACTGGTGCTCCCGCAGTAAACCCGACGCCGGCCACAAGAGTTTTAAGACGATCTTTGCCCTACGCCCGTGGCGCGCGGCTGCGCGCCACAACCTATAACCTGTCCGGCCCAGGCGGGACAGATAAGAAATAATGAGGAACCCATGTCTATTTCTCTTGATATAACCCAAGACCGCAAACTGCTCGACAGGTCGAATATTCGCCGGGTGGTGATCTCCAGCTGGATTGGCAATACCATCGAATTTTATGACTTCCTGCTGTACGGGCTGGCCAGCGCCCTGGTGTTCGGCAAAATATTTTTCCCGACCATCAGCCCGCTGGCGGCGATGCTGGCGTCGTTCGCCACCTTCGGCGTCGGGTTTATCGCCCGGCCGCTGGGCGGTATTTTTTTCGGCCATATGGGCGATACCCTGGGCCGTAAATACACGCTGATGATTACCCTGGGCGGCATGGGGGTGGCGACGTTCCTGGTCGGCTGCCTGCCTACCTGGGCGCAAATCGGCGTCTGGGCGCCCATTCTGCTCGTCGTGCTGCGCTTTACCCAGGGTTTCCTGGTCGGCGGCGAGTGGGGCGGCGCCATGCTGATGGTGGTGGAAAGCGCGCCGGCCAACCGGCGCGGCCTGTTGGGGTCCATCCCGCAAACCGGCGGCTTTTCCGGCCAGCTGCTGGCCACCGGGATTTTTGCGCTCATCACGTTGTTGCCGGAAGATCAGCTGATGTCGTGGGGCTGGCGTGTTCCCTTTATGCTGAGCTTCGCCCTGGTGCTGGTCGGCCTGTATATGCGCCGCCGCCTGGAAGAAACGCCGGTATTTCAAGCGGTGCAACGTCGCGAGCGGCAAAATCCCACCACCGCGCCCGGCGAAAAAGCCAGCAGCCCGGTGGTGGAGGTGGTGCGTCACCAATGGCGCAGTATTCTGCTGATCATGGTGTTGCGCTTTGCCGAAAGCGTGCCGTTCTTTCTGGCCACGGTATTTGCCGTTTCGTACGCCACCTCGCAGTTGGGGGTGGATAAGCAAACCATGCTGAATGTGGTGATGACCACCTGCGTGCTGGCGTTTCCGATGCATGCGTTCTTCGGCATGCTGTCCGACAGGGTCGGCCGTCGTCCTATCTATATCTTCGGCGCGCTGTTCGCCGCCGCCATGGCGTTTCCGTTTTTCTGGCTGCTCGAAAGCGGCTCGTTTGTCCTGATGGTGTTGGGGTATATCCTGCTGATCAATATCGCCCATAATTCCATTAACGCCGTACAGCCGGCCTTCTTTACCGAACTGTTCGGCCCCAAGGTGCGCTACAGCGGCGCGTCCATCGGCGCGCAGCTGGGCGCGATCGTCGCCGGCGGGTTTACTCCTTTTATCGCCAAGGGACTGACCGCGCTGGATCATGACGACTGGACCTATGTGGCGACGTACGTGGTGATTGCCGCGCTGGTGGCTGCCTACGCCGCCTGGCGCGCGCCGGAGACCTCGCGTCGCGACCTGACGCTCGATCACTGATTGCCGGGGCTGTGCAACGGATCTTCCCCTGCCAGGGGGTTTGCCCGCCGTTTGATTTACCGTCCGCCGTCCGCCGTTTTTTCCGGCGGCCGGCGGCGTTGCCCCTGGCTGTATCTTAACGTCATCATGGCGTTAACACTTTCGCCTCGATCCTGCTCACACTTCATAACAAAACCCTTTGCCAGCCCATCTGCCGTTAGCTAAATTGCTAACTCGACTTAGCAAGAAATGAGACGTTGACGCCGTCCGCAGGAATATCACGGCGCCATTATCTTCCTGGCGCCCGATGCTTCCTTTTATATGACGGGCTGCAGCCTGAACGTCGATGGCGGCGGGTCCGTCTGGTAATGATTCCCTCTATCCATAAGGAATGAGTTATGTCTATCTTAACTGATTCAACATTGGCCGACGCCGGCACCAGCGCAGAGGCAAAAAAGGCGCAGAATAAAAAATTGATGACGGTGCTCGGTTCGGGGCTGAGCGGCACCACCATCGAATTTTATGATTTTTTTATTTATGGCACCGCCGCCGCGCTGGTGTTCCCGAAATTATTCTTTCCCAATCTCACGCCGTTTATGGGTCTGATCGTTTCTTTTCTTACCCTGTCGATTACCTTTGTCAGCCGGCCTATCGGCGCCATCGTTTTTGGTCATTACGGCGATAAAATCGGCCGTAAAAAATCGCTGGTGCTGTCGCTGATGATCATGGGCGCCTCGACATTCTGTATCGGCCTGGTGCCCAGTTACGCCGCCATCGGCAATCTGGCGCCGCTGCTGCTGATTTTCCTGCGCTTGTGCCAGGGATTCGCCATCGGCGGCGAGTGGGGCGGCGCCACCACGCTGGTCACGGAATACGCCCCGGTGCACCGGCGCGGTTTTTTCGGCACCTTTGTCCAGTTGGGCAATGTGCTGGGGCTGTTTATCGCCACGGCGGTGTTTGCCATCGTCGCCTGGCTGCCGGAACCGCAGCTGATGAGCTGGGGATGGCGCATTCCGTTCCTGCTCAGCGTCGCCCTGTTGTTTGTCGGCCTGTATATCCGCTCCAAAATTGAAGAAACGCCGGTATTTACCGAAGGCAAAGCCACCGGCCAAAAACATGATTTCCCGATTATCGCGGTACTGAAATACCATTGGCGCGCGGTGCTGACCGCCATGGGCATGCGCATGGGCGAAATCGTGCTCGGCTGGCTGACCGTGGCGTTTTTTATGTCCTATGTCACCCGGCAATTAAACTTCAGCCGCGAAACCGCCCTCAACGGCTTATTGCTGGCCAGTTTTGTCGGTATTTTTACCTTCCCGTTTTTCGGTTATCTGTCGGATAAAATCGGCCGGCGGCCGGTGTATCTGGCCGGCGCGGCTATTACGCTGATTTTTGCGTTTCCGTTGTTTTGGATGATCGATACCGGCTCGGTGAAAATGTTCTATTTCGCCACCACCTTTTGTTATTCCGTCGGCCTGGGCATGATGTTTAGCGTGCAGCCGGCCTTTTTTTCCGAATTATTCGATACCAATGTGCGTTATACCGGCGTGTCGCTGGGGTTCCAATTGGCCAATATTGTCGGCGGCCTGACGCCGATGATCGGTACCCTGCTGATTGCCTGGTCCGGCGGCGATTCCTGGCCGGTATCGCTATTCTTAGCCGTCATGGCGACGATTACCATTTGCTGCGTGTGTATTACCAAGGAGAGCTATCGGGCGGATCTGTCCGCGATAAAAGAGCGCTGAACCTGATCAACATGACGAAAATAACCCGGCGGCGCTATTTTCATTACGCCACCGGCGAGTCGCTATTGCAAAGCAGCGCTGAGCGTGAGGCGATCTTGACATTCGTTGCCGGGCCCATTGCCCGGCAACGGACGCAGAAAGCACGGCAACAGGGCGTGACACTCTGACCGGAATGGACGCATCCGCGCCGGCCGGAGGGGAAAAACCACTTTTTATTGAGCAAGGCGTGAGTATTTGGCGTAATTATCCGCTGATTCGAGTTAGCCAGTCCGTTATACTGCGTTATCTACAGAATTCGATAACAGGATTAACCGATAAGATGGCCAAGACCGTAGAGCAGATAGCCAAAGCGCTGGGTATTTCAATCACCACCGTTCGCCTGGTGCTTAACGGTAAAGCCGGGCAATATCGTATCAGCGCCAAAACGCAAAGCAGGATTGCCAGCTATGTGGGCGAATACGGTTATACCATTAATCATGCCGCCCGCAGCCTGAAGCTGAACAAAACCGATACCCTTGGGCTGATTATTCCCAGGTTATCCAATCTGTTTTTCTCCACCCTGGCGGAAAAACTGGAAATCCGCTGCCGCGAGGCGGGCTATCAACTGACCACCAGCTGTACCTATAGCGATACCGAGCGCGAAAATACCCTGGTGGAAACCATGCAGCAGCGCAATGTCGACGGGTTGTTCGTGGTGCCCTCGTCATTGCCGGCGCAAAATCACCATATCAAGCGTTTTACCAAACCCCTGGTCTTTCTCGATCGCGATTTCAGCGACAGCGCGGTGTCGCTGGTGGTCAGCGATAACGTCAACGGCAGCGCGGCGTTAACCCATGCCATCATTGATGCCGGGACATTGCCGCTGTTTTTTATGGCCGGCGATATGCAACAGCCGACCATAAAACAGCGCTTACAGGGTTTTACCGAGACCCTGGCCGCCCATGGCATCAGCGAAAACGCGGACTGGGTACTGACCGCCCAGCATAACCGGCGCGAAGACGGCCAGCTGTTGATGCAGCGTTTTTTCGAATTGCACCAGGACGCGCCGCCGGCCTTTATCGCCTCGTCGCTGCCGGTACTGGAAGGCGCGCTTAACGTCTTGCGCGAACATTATGGCTATATTCCCGCCGAGATGAATATCGGCACTTTCGATGAGCATCCCATGTTGGGTTTTTTACCCAATAACACCTGGTCGATGCGCCAGGACGAGGATGCCTGGGTCGAGCATGCGTTCCAGGCGATGACGCGGGCCATGGAGGGCGAAACGGAGCCGGTCAAGTCGGTCATTCCCATGACGCTTAAGCACCGCCGGCGGGCGGCGTTCTGTCAACAGGCCCAGGGCAAGGCCGATCCGGCCGGGCAAGCTTAAACTCCCCCGGTTGCCGGCGTGGCGGCTTATAGGGTATGGGCGCCGCCGGCCTTGTTTTTATGCCGGGAACCGCCGGGGCTGTTGGCGCCGCTGTGCAGCATACGTTCGCGCGGTGAATCGGCGGATTTATCGCTATCCTTGCGCAGATAATCATACGGCAACAGCAGGGTATCCAGCACCGCCGAGAACGGCAGATCGATAAGCGCCAGCGGCACCATGGCCCAACTGGTATCCTCATCCCGGATGACATTCACACTGGCGCGGGTACCCGGATAATAACCCTGGTCGGGCCCGGTGTGGCTCATCACGCTTGAGCACCCGTTGCTGGCCAGCAACGCGCAGCCTGTTGTCAGAATGAATAATACTTGTTTCAACATGATTCCTATACATCCATTAGGGTGGTAATTTTACTAACGCTATGCATTCCGCCCGGTATTGCGGTAAGTATTCCCTACTGCCGTTATCAGTGTAATGGATATTCAGCCCGTGACTTGCAGTTTTTGCTAAATGGAGGAGATTTTTTTCTTATTGACGCTTGAAAATGCCGCGGCCGGCTCCATTTTATTAATGTGACCCCAGATAAGTACGCCGTAAGGGTATTTAGGTCACTGACCTGTCCATCCGGAAGGTTGTTTGTCACCTCGCTGAATGTTGGAGGCTGTTGTATGCGTAATTTTGATCTGTCACCCCTGTACCGTTCCGCTATTGGCTTTGATCGGCTGGTAAATCTGCTTGAATCAGGACAAAGTCAGGGCAATGGCGGTTATCCTCCCTACAATGTTGAACTGGTTAATGAAAACCAGTACCGCATTGCCATCGCCGTAGCCGGTTTCGCCGAACATGAGCTGGATATTACCGCCCATGATAATTTATTAACGGTTAAAGGCGCTCATGCGCAAGAACCCGCCGAGCGGAACTATTTATACCAGGGGATTGCCGAACGCAATTTCGAGCGCAAATTCCAATTGGCCGAGCATATTCAAATTAAAGGCGCCAATCTGGAAAACGGCTTG
This sequence comes from Sodalis sp. RH14, assembly GCF_047324285.1. Taxonomy (NCBI): domain Bacteria; kingdom Pseudomonadati; phylum Pseudomonadota; class Gammaproteobacteria; order Enterobacterales; family Bruguierivoracaceae; genus Sodalis; species Sodalis sp. RH14. Next base: position 5,642,405 of record NZ_CP178739.1, on the reverse strand, counting down.
CTCTATATTGATTTAGAACGCGTTGTGCCGGAAACACTAAAGCCGCGGCGTATCGAAATCAATTAAACCGATCGCGGCCGATCGCCGCGATAATGTAATAACATCCGCCTGCCGTAACCGGGGGCTAACCCAGCCACGGGTTGGGGAAAATAATCTCGCTTCATAGAAGGAGTTAATACCATGCGTAATTACGATCTGTCACCTTTACTGCGTCAGTGGATCGGTTTCGATAAATTAGCCAGCACCATGCAGGGCAATCAGGAAGCCTTTAGCTTCCCGCCGTATAATATTGAAAAAAGCGATGATAACCATTATCGCATCACCCTGGCGCTGGCGGGCTTTAAGCAAGAAGAGCTCACGCTTGAAGTGGAAGGGCCGCGCCTGACCATTGCCGGCAAGCCCACCCCGCCCGAACGCGAGGTTGAATATTTGCATCAGGGGCTGGTCTGCAAAGAATTCTCCCTGAGCTTCACCCTGGCGGAACATATGACGGTAACGCAGGCGGAGTTCGTTAACGGGCTGCTGCATATTGCGCTGGAACGCCATGTGCCGGAATCCCTGCAGCCGCGCAAGATCGCCATCGGCGACGCCCAGCCCCAGGTGCTTGAGCATCAGGCTGAAGCCCCGGCGGCCGGCCAGTAATAACACCGGTCTTGATCGTGAAAACGCCGCGCGGAGTTACCGCGCGGCGTTTTCGCTCATTAAAAACCGCGGCCAGGTTATTGGCCAGCGCTGCCCGCCGTTTCCCGAAACGCCCGCTCCACCTCTTGCGCCAATATCGCGATGCCCCGCTCGATTTTATCGGCGTCGGGCACATAATTCATACGCATACACTGCTGCGCATGCGGCCACTCGGTTTCCAGCCCGGGGAAAAAATAATGCCCCGGCACCATCAGCACGCCGCGCTGTTTAAGCCGCTGGTAGAGGGTCTCGGTGGTAATCGGCAGGTTCTGGAACCACAGCCAGAGGAAAATCGCCCCTTCCGGCGTGTGGATAAGGCAACGCTCCGGCGGCAGGTAGCGGCGCAGGATGGCTATGGTTTCCCGCACCCGTTGTTGATAGAACGGGCGGATCACCGTTTGCGACAGGCGCATTAAATCGCCGCGCCGGATCATCTCGGCGGCCAGCGCCGGGCCGAGCCCGCCCGGCGCCAGGCTGATAATGCCGTTCATATTGCTGACGGCGTCGATAACCTCTTCATTGGCAATGATAATACCGCAGCGCGCCCCCGGCAGGCCCAGCTTGGACAGGCTCATGCACAGGATAATATTGGGATTCCACAACGGCGCGGCCTGGCTGAAGATAATGCCGGGAAACGGCAGGCCGTAGGCATTATCAATCAGCAGGGGCACCTGATGCTGGCGGGCCAGCGCGTCAAGGCGCAGCAGCTCCTGGTCGGTAATCACGTTGCCGGTGGGGTTGGTCGGCCTGGAAACACAAATCAGCCCGATATCCCCGCCCACTTTTAAATGTTCGAAATCCACATGATATTTGAACTGGCCGTCCGGCAACTGCGCAATGGTCGGCTTGGCGGCGACAAACATATCCTCCTCCAGCCCGGCATCGGCATAACCCAGGTATTCCGGCGCCAGGGGAAACAGCACCCGACGCAGGCCGCCGTCCGCGCCGCGCCCGGCAAACAGGTTGAAGAGGTAGAAAAAAGCGCTTTGGCTGCCGTTGGTCAGCGCGATATTGCGCGTGGTCACCGGCCAGCCCAGCTCCTGGCGCAGCATGGCCGCCAACGCGGTCAGCAGCGCGTTTTTGCCCTGGGGGCCGTCGTAGTTGCACAGAGCTTCGCCCAGGGTGCCGTCGGCCAGCATGGACTGGCACAGCGCGTGAAAATAACGCTCCATTTCGGGGATGGCGGCGGGGTTGCCGCCGCCGAGCATAATGGCGTCCGGTGCGCGCAGGCCATCGTTCATATCGGCCATCAGCTGGGTGATGCCGGAATGGCGGGTGAATTTTTTACCGAAAAGCGAGTAGGTCATAAAATGGGTTCGGATAATATTAACGTAAGCCTGAGTGTTACCATACCGTTTGCGTCACGCCAGGCAACCGCTATTTTGCGACGGCGCTTCAGATAAGATCCAGACCGCGCAATTCGGTCTTCAGGTAGGCGTAATAGATGGGGGCGGCCACCAGCCCCTCCAGTCCAAACGCCGCTTCAAACACCAGCATGGCCAGCAGCAGCTCCCAGGATTTGGCCTGGATGCGATTGCCGACAATCTCGGCGTTGAGGAAATATTCCAGCTTATGGATCAGCATCAAATATACCAGCACCACGCCCGCTATCGGCAGCGAGACGGAGAGCGCCGAGATAATCATCAGGAAATTGGATATCAGGTTGCCGATAATCGGCAGCAGGCCAAAGATAAAGGTGGCCACCACCAGCGTCTTGGATAACGGCAGATGCACCTTGAACAGCGGAAAAATCACCAGCAGCAGGATAGAGGTCAGGATGGTATTGACCAGCGAAATCTTGATCTGGGCAAACACGATATTACGAAAAGAGCTGGATAAATTCTGTACGCGCTGCAGCATTTGCTCGCGAAAATAGGTGGTGCGTCCCGATGGCTTATTCAATGAGATAATCGCGCCGATAATCAGCCCGATAAGGATGGTGATTAAGCCGTGCAAAAAACTGCGTCCCATATTGCGGATGGTAATGAGGTTTTTTTCCACCACGGCGAAAACCTGGTTTTTCAGCTCTTCCGCGCTGTCCGGCAGGTAGGCTGGCAATATATCGGGCAGACGATTTTTGACGCCGGAGAAAATGCGGTTGGTTTCGGCGGTTAAATCAATGCCGCGCTGGATATTCGAGGTCAGGAAACTGACCAGGCTGACAATGGATAGCGTCATGACAATCACTACCACGGCGGCGATGATGCTGACCACGACCCAGCGCGCCCGGCCGCCGATGATGCGCTCAAACCAGGGCGTAAGGGCGAAAATGATTTCATAGGCCAGGAACCCCGCGACAAAACAGGGAAATAAGTGCAAAGGGATAATGATCGCAATAAACAGCAGCATCAACACAAAGGTGCTGATTTTGATGTGAGTATGACTAATAGTCATTATTGTTCCTTTCCATACCGCTTGATTCCATTTTATCGCATACCATAAAAAAGCATAGCGTAGCGCTGATGCCGGCAACGTTTATTTTAGCGGCCATGATACGCTTTTCCCGCCCGGGTGGACGGGGAATCGTTATGTAAAGGCGATGGGAGCAAGGGTTATTTGATGACCTGGGGATTAACGCAGTTTTCCCTAATCCGGCCGGTAAGGGCGTTGATCAGATTATCCACCGCGGTGGCGGCCATTTGATAGCGGGTTTCATCGGTGGCGGAGCCCACATGCGGCATGGCCACCACGTTCGGCAGGCGCAGCAGCGGCGAATCCACCGGCAGCGGTTCCTGCTCGTAGACATCCAGGCCGGCGCCGCGGATGGTACGGTTTTCCAGCGCCTCGATAAGCGCCGCTTCGTCCACTACCGGACCGCGTCCGGCATTGATAAGGATAGCGCCGGGTTTCATAAGGGCCAGCTTCTCGCGGCCGATCAGATGATGGGTTTCATCCGTCAGCGGCAGGATGATACAGACAAAATCAGACCGGGCCAGCAGGGTATCCAGATCGCAATACTCGGCGTCAAAACGGCTTTCCGCCTCGGCGTGCTGACGACGGGCGTTATAGAGCACCGGCATGGAAAACCCCAGGTTCGCACGCTGCGCCAGCGCCAGGCCGATACGTCCCATGCCGACCACGCCCAGGGTTTTATGATGCACGTCGGTGCCAAACCAGGTGCTGTCGACGCTCTCACGCCATTCGCCCGCCTTGGTCCTCTCCGCCAGTTCCACCAGGCGCCGCGCGGTGGCCAGCACCAGCCCCATCAGCAGGTCGGCCACGGTTTCCGTCAGGGCGTGGGGAGTATGCATCAGCGCAATGCCGCGCGCGCTCATCTCGTCGACGTCGAACTGATCGTAGCCGGCGGAAATGGTGGAGGCGGCCCTGAGGTTGGGCAGCGCGTCGAGCATTGTTTTATCGAATTTACCGCCGGAGCCGATGATACCCTGAGCCTGTTGCAATATGTCCGCATGCCTGCGCACATTTTCTGCGCCCACATCCCCGATTTCGGTCACGTCAAAATGCTCATCCAGACGTTGGCGCAGGTCGTCGGGCAACGATTTGTACAATACTACGGCAGGTTTCATCATGATCTCCGTTGGTCGGTTATGTCATTTGGCGATAAAGACCAGCATACCATTTTTGCCTGTTAACGGAACAGGCGGCGCCGGCTTTAGGCCATGCGCGGCACGGCGTTTTCCGCCGGTTTGACAATTAACGTCAACCACACCGATACCAGCAGCGCCACCGCCATAAAGACATAGGACGCCGAGGGCGAACCGGTGGCGCCGTTAAGGTAGCCGACCACCCACGAGCCGACGAAGGAACCGAGGGCGCCCATGCTGTTAATCAGCGCCATCGCCCCGCCGGCGACGTTGCGCGGCAGCATTTCCGGCACTATGGCGAAGAACGGGCCATAAGGCGCATACATGGCGGCGCCGGCGATAACCAGCAGCGCATAGGAACCCCAGAAATGGTGGGCGCCCAGCAGGTAGGAACCGATAAAGGCCAGGGCGCCAATCAGCAGCAGCGGCCAGACGAATATTTTGCGTTTCTGTAGCTTGTCCGATGCCCAGGAGACGATGATCATGGCAATGGTGGCCGCCAGGTAAGGCACCGCGGATAACCAGCCGGCCTGCACCATGCCCATTTCCATGCCGTTGCGCAGAATGGACGGCAGCCATAATACAAACCCGTAAACGCCGATGCTCCAGGCGAAATACTGGATGCACAGAATAATCACATTACGCGAACGGAACGCCTCGGCGTAATTATGCACCGCTTTAATGCCTTCCTGTTCCTTGGCCAGTTGCCGTTGCAGCGCCTGCTTTTCTTCCTCCGACAGCCATTTTGCCTGGGCGGGTTTATCGTTAACCAACACCCACCAGCAAAAAGCCCAGATAACCGCCGGGATGCCTTCGAAGATAAACATTTCCCGCCAGCCGAAGGCGTTGATCAAATACCCCGAAACCACCGACATCCACAGTACCGTCACCGGGTTGCCGAGGATCAGGAACGTATTGGCACGTGAGCGTTCGGCTTTGGTAAACCAGTTGCTGATATAAATCAGCAACGCCGGCATCACCGCCGCCTCCACCACGCCCAGCGCAAACCGGATCGCCATCAGCATGGGAATATTACTGACGATGCCGGTGAGCGCGGCGAAACCGCCCCATAAGACCAGGCACCAGAAAATCAGCGTCTTGACGCTGCGGCGTTCGGCATAAATAGCGCCCGGTATCTGAAAAAAGAAATAACCGAGAAAGAACAGCGCGCCCAATAATGACGATACCCCTTTGGTTATTCCCAGGTCATCGTTAATACCGGCGGCGGAGGCAAAACTGAAGTTGGCCCGGTCGAGATATGCCAGACTGTAGCTGATAAATACAATCGGCATAATATACCACCAACGTTTTGGTGCTAATTTCGCTAAGCTCATAGATGTATTCCTTCATTGATATCGCTGCTGTCTCAACCGCCGCAGGGTAGGGCCGGGGCGGGTGTTCCGATGTCGTTGTTATTGTTCCGGCGCGGTGCGTCAATAGCCTGCCCGGCCATCCGCCGCCGCGCGCGCTGGCATCATCATGTTCTTTGGTATCGGTTCCATCCCTATGTCGAATAAATTACCCCGGCGCCCGGGCGCACACCGCGGGGGCGGGGCCGTCGTGACGCCGGCGGCCGGACCCGGCTACCGCCGGGAAGAGGCCCGGTCATAAGCCGGCCAGGCGGCGCGCTTATTGCAATAGCGCGATGAACCGGCGGGTTACCGCCGCCAGATCGTCCCCTTCCAGCGGAAACTCAATGGCGCGCGGCACATCGTCCGGCAGGCTTGCCAGCAACCGCCGCCAGTCCTGCCCGTCGGATAACGGCGCCGTGGCGCGCCAGCCGTTATCCGACGGGAGCGCGACCTTGATATGGATATAGCTGACAAAAGAGGCCAGCTCCGCGGCCGCCGCCTGCGGATCTTCCCCGACCCAGCGCCAGTTGCCCATATCAAACGTCATGCCGACCGGCAGCCGCGCATCCCGCGCCCGGCGCAAAAACGCGCTGATGGGGGCCAGCGCGCCGCATTCGGTCTGGTCGTTCTCCACCATTAACAGCACGCGCCGGGATGTCAGCAGCGCGTCCAGGCCGGCCATATCCCCGGTGGCGGAATAATGGCCTAGGGATAATTTTAGCCGCTCGGCGCCAAGGCGTTCGGCTTCGTCGAACAGCTGCGGCAACAACGGGTTGGGCGCGCCGTCCCGGGTAAATAAGGCCTCCGGCGCGGAATAGAAGCAGCGCAGCCCCAGGCCGGCTATCTCCCGGGCCAGTTCCGGCAGGCGGGCCAGGTCGGTTTCCGTCAGCAGCTCGCGGCGCATTTCCACCCCGGCGGCGCCCGCCCCGGCGATGGTCGGCAGCAGTTTTTGCTGCCCGCCCATGGCGAGGACATTGTCATTGCCGTACGCGGCGGTAACCACAAACACATCATGTTTCATCTTGGACTCCCATGCGGAGACATTTTCCGCGGTGATGGTTTTACGGTAGATGGTACCGGTTCCATTGAGAAGTCCGTTATGTCAGATTTATGATCGCTGTCACTAATTTAGCCAACTGGCATCCGGGGCGGGGCGGGGAGGTGCGCGGCGATTAACGGCGCGTGGTCGCCGCAGGGAGGAAACTATTATCTGACTTTTCCGTTTCCTAAGGGTGCCTTACGGTCTTATCCACTTCGCTAACGGGTAGTGGACCCCCGCACGATCAGCTCGCCGCTGAACGCTTGTTCGCTGACCGGTTCGTCGGCCCCCTGGATGCGCTTTAACAATTGTTCCAGCGCGGCGTAGCCGATTTGGTAGGTCGGCTGCTTAAAAGTGGTAATGCCCACGCCCGCCAGCTCAGCCCATTCCAGTTCGTCAAATCCCAGCAGGCCGATATCGCTGCCCCAGTTCAGGCCCTGGCGCCGCAGTACGCGTGCGATGTGCAGCGTCAGCGCGCCGTTGGCCGACAGAATGGCCTTGCGCATGCCGCGGTGGCGGCGGTTAAAGTCCTGGATAACGGCGGCCAGGGTGTCGGTATCGTTCAGCGCGCACTCCGCCTCTTCCGCCGCCAGATCCGGATGGGCCGCCAGGCAGGCGCGAAAGGCCTGCAGCCGTTCGATGCGGGTATTCACCGTGCCCAGGGGCTCGCTGAGGAACATAATGGCTTCAAATCCCTGCGCGATCAGGTGCCCGGTGGCGCGGGTCGCCGCCTCGCGGTTGTCCAGGCCCACCATGTCGCAGGCGAAACCGGGAATTTTGCGGTCAATCAGCACCATCGGCAGCAAGGACTGCTGCAGCATGGCAAGCGCATCCTCATGCATGCCCACCGCGTTGACCACGATCCCTTCCACCTGATAGCCGTTAAGCAGCTGAAGATAGTGGCGTTCCTGGTTCACTTCGTTGTTGGTGTTGCATACCAGCAGGGTGAAGCCGTGCCGGCGGCAGGCGGCCTCGATGCCGCGCATCACGTCAACGGAATAGGGATTGGTAATATCGGCGATAATCAGGCCTATCAGCCTGGTCTGTCCCCCCTTCAGGCTGCGGGCCATCTGGCTGGGGCGGTAATTGAGCTGCACGATGGCCGCTTCGATGCGCGCCTTAAGGTCGTCGGAAAGCAGGTGCAGCTCGCCGTTCAAATAGCGCGACACGCTGGTCTTGCCGCTGTTTGCGGCTCTGGCCACATCGCTGATGGTGGCGCGTCCCGATGCGCGGGTCCCTTTTTGCTGGCTCACGGCGTACCTCTCCTGATAGAAATTCATGCACCTGAGCGGCTGATAAATGTATCCGCGCCCCGGCGGCGCGTATTATTAAACCATTGAACAACGTGCATGTGCGGATTATGTGCCTGCGTCCCGGCGGCATTGGTTTGCTTGCCGCGCCAGCGCATGCATGGGCAACGTTTCGCCCCGGGTAAATAACCTGCTGACCAGCGTTAGCATAGCCAATCCTGAAGCGGTAACAACCGCTTTTAACCGGCGCGCCATTGCAGGGTCAGCAGCATATGGCCGGTTTCGGCGTTAAACGCCTTGCCGATTTCGCGGAAATCCTGGCGGTAGTAAAAATGACAGGCGGCGCGGTTTAACTGGTAGACCTCAAGGGTCAACACCGGGTAGCGCTGTTTTACCCGCGCCATCAGCGCCTGGCCGATGCCCTGGCGATGGTAGCGGGGCGCGACAAAAACCGCGCCGACAAACTGCGCCATCATCACGCTGATAAAGCCGGTGATGACGCCGTCGCGCTCAGCCACCCAGCTCCGGGCTTGCGGCAGGTAGTCGTCGCGCACCAACGGCAGGCTCTCAAGCCAGTAGCCGGCGCGGATAAAGGGATGGGCGCGGGTGGTGCTGTCCAGCCACAGCGCCAGCAGCGCGGGCATATCGCCCGGCACAAACGGGCGGATCATCGCCTTACTCCTTAATTGGGCTGTATATCTTACCGCCAGAGGGTATACTGGCGCATTCTTAATATATCCACTTTTATCGCGTGCGAATTCAACATGCAAAAGTTTGATCCCAAGACCTTTCAGGGCCTGATCCTGACCTTACAGGACTACTGGGCGCGCCAAGGCTGCACCATTGTCCAACCGCTGGATATGGAAGTCGGCGCGGGCACCTCCCATCCCATGACCTGCCTGCGGGCGCTGGGACCGGAGCCGATTGCCGCCGCCTACGTGCAGCCGTCGCGTCGTCCCACCGACGGCCGGTACGGCGAAAATCCCAACCGCCTGCAGCACTACTATCAGTTTCAGGTCATCATCAAGCCTTCCCCGGACAATATCCAGGAATTATACCTCGGCTCGCTGAAAGAAGTCGGGCTGGATCCGACCATTAACGATATCCGTTTTGTCGAGGACAACTGGGAAAACCCGACGCTTGGCGCCTGGGGCCTCGGCTGGGAAGTGTGGCTCAACGGCATGGAAGTGACGCAGTTTACCTACTTCCAGCAGGTGGGCGGGCTGGAATGCCGCCCGGTGACCGGCGAAATCACCTATGGCCTGGAACGCCTGGCCATGTACCTGCAGGGCGTGGACAGCGTCTATGACCTGACCTGGAGCGACGGCCCGCTGGGCAAAACCACCTACGGCGATGTATTCCATCAAAACGAAGTGGAGCAATCCACCTATAACTTCGAATACGCCGACGTCGACTTCCTGTTTGTTTGTTTCGATCAGTACGAAAAAGAAGCGCAGACGCTGCTGGCGCTGGAAAAACCCCTGCCGCTGCCGGCGTATGAACGTATTCTCAAGGCGGCGCACAGCTTTAATTTATTGGATGCCCGCAAGGCCATCTCGGTTACCGAACGTCAGCGTTATATTCTGCGGATCCGCACCCTGACCAAAGCGGTCGCCGAAGCCTACTACGCTTCCCGGGAAGCCCTGGGTTTTCCGATGTGCAAAAAGAACGAGAAATAAGAGGCCGGCCATGACGCAACACACTTTCCTGGTGGAAATCGGCACGGAAGAGCTGCCGCCAAAAGCGCTTCGCCAACTGGCGCAGTCGTTCGCCACCCTGTTTACCGCCGAACTCGACGGCGCCAACCTGCCCCACGGCGAGGTGCAATGGTTCGCCTCGCCCCGCCGCCTGGCGCTTAAGGTGCTAAACCTTGGCGCCGCCCAGGCCGACAGCAACATTGAAAAACGCGGTCCCGCCGTTGCCCAGGCGTTTGACGCCGAGGGCAAACCCACCAAGGCGGCCGAGGGCTGGGCGCGCGGCTGCGGCATCACCGTCGAGCAGGCGGAACGCCAGGTGACCGACAAGGGCGAATGGCTGCTCTACCGGGCGTCGGTTAAAGGCAAGCGCGCGCAGGAACTGCTGCCGGGCATGGTCACCACCGCGCTGGCTAAACTGCCGATCCCGCGCATGATGCGCTGGGGCGACAGCGACACGCAGTTTATCCGTCCGGTGCATACCGTCGTCCTGCTGCTGGGCGACGAGCTGATTCCGGGGCGTATCTTGGGCATAGACTCCGCCCGCGCCGTGCGCGGCCACCGTTTTATGGGCGAGTCCGAACTGACGCTGGACAACGCGGACCAATACCCGGCCCTGCTGCTGGAACGTGGCAAGGTGATGGCCGATTACGAGCTGCGCAAGGCCCAGATCAAGCGCGACGCCGAGGCGGCGGCCAGGGAAATCGGCGGTACTGCCGATTTGACCGACAGTTTGCTGGAAGAAGTGACCTCGCTGGTGGAATGGCCGGTGGTGCTCACCGCGCGGTTTGAGGAAAAATTCCTCGCCGTACCGGCCGAGGCCCTGGTCTACACCATGAAGGGCGATCAAAAATACTTCCCGGTGTACGACGCCCAGGGCAAGCTGCTGCCGCACTTTATCTTTGTTTCCAATATCGCCTCCAAAGACCCAAGCCAGGTGATATCCGGCAATGAAAAAGTCGTGCGCCCACGTTTGGCCGACGCCGAATTTTTCTATAACACCGATTTGAAAACACGCCTGGAAGACCGGCTGCCCCGGCTGGATACCGTATTATTCCAGCAGCAGCTGGGCACCGTGCGCGATAAAAGCGATCGTATCGAGTCGCTTGCCGGCTGGATTGCCGGCCGGATTGGCGCCGACGTGCAGCATGCCGCCCGCGCCGGGCTGCTGTCCAAGTGCGACCTGGTGACCAATATGGTGTTTGAGTTTACCGACACCCAGGGCGTGATGGGCATGCACTACGCCCGCCACGACGGCGAGCCGGAAGACGTGGCGCTGGCGCTAAAAGAACAGTACCAGCCGCGTTTCTCCGGCGATGCCCTGCCGTCCACGCCGGTATCCTCGGCGGTGGCCATCGCCGAGAAAATGGATACCCTGGCCGGTATTTTCGGCATCGGCCAGCATCCGAAAGGGGATAAAGATCCGTTTGCCCTCAGGCGCGCCGCCCTGGGCGTGCTGCGCATTATCGTCGAGAACAACCTGCCGCTGGATTTATCGGCCCTGGCCGCCGAAGCCGCGCGCCTGTACGGTGAAAAACTCACCAATGCCAGGGTGGTGGACGATGTGGTCGACTTTATGCTCGGCCGCTTCCGCGCCTGGTACCAGGAAGCGGGCCACAGCGTCGACACCATCCAGGCGGTGCTGGCGCGCCGGCCTACCCGACCGGCGGATTTCGACGCCCGCATACGCGCGGTCACCTATTTCCGCACCCTGGACGCCGCCGCCGCGTTGGCGGCCGCCAACAAGCGCGTGTCCAATATCCTGGCCAAGGCCACCGACACCCTGAACGGCGACGTGCGCGCCGCGGTGCTGAAAGACGCGGCGGAGATCCAGCTGGCGACGCATCTTACGGTGCTGCGCGATAAGCTGGAGCCGCTGTTTGCCGCGGGCCGCTACCAGGAAGCGCTGGCGGAACTGGCCACCCTGCGCGAGCCGGTGGACGCCTTTTTCGATAAAGTGATGGTGATGGACGATAACGCCGAGGTGCGGGTTAACCGCCTGACGCTGCTCAGCCAGCTGCAACAGCTGTTTTTGCGGGTGGCGGATATTTCGCTGCTGCAATAGCATTTCGGACGTAACCGCGTAGCGGGTAACAGAACCGGTCAGTGAATACTGGCCGGTTTTTTTTTAGCAAAGAGCTTAATCCAGCAAATGGTTTTTCTCTGACGCCTCGTTATCGATCATATTGATGAAACTTATTGATATGACATTTTTTAACTTTTACTCGACATAAATTAAAATATTAATGCCCGATGGCAATTTACTGCTGGTACTATTGTTATATAGCGAGTGAGCGAAAAATTTATAACAGCAATGTGATCTGTTTTTATCTTAGAATAAAGTTTTTTAATGTATGCACCTCTCTCTTATTTATTCTTTAAATGATTGAAAAAAAAGAATTTTGTAGCGTTTATGAATTCCATTTATTGACATCCTTTTGAATTACTTTTCCTTTAACAATAATTAAGGAATTTTAATGAAAATAAATACATATTGTTTTATATAGGAAAAAATATAAAAATAATGTTAATGAAAAAATCTTCTCTCGTTTCAGTTAATGAAATTCAGTAATTGGAATTTGAATTTTACAAAAATAATTTTAGCTTCTTGAGTATCGATTGTGATTTTATAATGATAGGAGGTAAAAAATGGCTTGGTCTGATATCAAATCTATTGAATCCTTGCAGGTTTCATTTACTACAACTAACCGTGTTGCATATATCTATGGAAATGGTTTCAACACCGTAGAAGTTATCATTTATATAAAAGCATTGGATGAATTCGGCCAGGAATTCACGGATTATTCATTGGACGAGTTTCGACGTAATGTAAATCTAATAGAGGTTATTAGGACAGCGCATCTAAGCCAGAATCCTAACAACAGTACTTGGTTTGTTGTTTATGGTTCCCTTGGGTTCGATATTCTCCCTCCGGCACCATCATTTGCGCCAGTCCAGGATACACCGTCTACGTACATACTGCCTGACAATACTGAGACAAATGCAGATGCCCATCAGACTACATTTGAAAAAGATCATATGTTGGAAAACAGCTATTCATCAACGGGATATTACCAAGGTGATATCAATGAGATGAACATGTCCGAAAGGTTCAGGGAAACCGAATCTCAAATGGTGCCTGTGGATGGACTTATCGAGACAAGTGGCAGAACGTTTAGTTATTTCGTAGGACGTGGGGCATCTAGTCCTTCCAGAACCATTGAAATCGCGGTGCAACTAACCTTGACCCATCCGGCCGCTTCGCCAAAGGTGATAAGTACAGGTTTATACGGTACCCCCGGATTTTTCAGTTCTGTTACAATTAATGCCTTGGACCCCATTGATTATTCTGACGCGAGAAACGTTACTCTCAGTCAACGATCGAGAGAAACTTTACGGGATAATATTTATTGGGAGTCCCATAGACTAGTTACCTATTATCATTATAATGGAACGCTCGATTGTGTAACTATCAATCTTTATCCAAAAATAGGAGGAACTTTTTTATTAGCAGAACCTATGGATATTATTTCGGACGCCGATTTGAATTTAGGTAATGACCCTTGGGGGGGGGCAGGATTTACAGGAATTGCTCAAGGCTCTAGTTACCTTTATAGTCGGCCTTTTTCTGTGATGGAGCGTGGCTGGGGCCGCTCTTATTATCAAGTGAATTTTTGGTATGTAAAGCCATTTAATCCAGAAGTTCAAGGCCATTTCTTGGGGTATGCTTCTGGTTTCGCGTTTAAATTATTTACCTCTTTAAATGCCGGTGACGTAGATAATAATATTACGAATCCGGCAACGTTGGTCATGTATCAGTTTTCTATATGGGGTGAGACTGACATTGTGGCTCATTATTGGAGTAGCGGCCAAGCGAGCACGCGTGTTATTAGTCTCACTGATAAATACGGTAATAAAGGCAATCTCACACTGTATTTTAATACCAATGATTACTTCGATGTGCCTCAGTTACGATGATTGTATAAACGAAAAAAGTAAATAAACTCGCAAGGATTGATCTATGAGCAATTTATTTTCTTCCCAGGCCTCAAATTCTATCGAGGGTCTGCAGGGCGGAGTCGATCCCCGCACGGGCCTGTTTGTAATCGCGCTTCCCATTGCCAATTTGGTGGGTAACGGCGGTGTTGGCCCGGCATTTGACGCCAGGTTGACATATTCACCGCTTAGCACTGGAAATGATGGTTACGGAATAGGTATCTCACTGGGTTATTCCTATTATGACTTCGCGAATCGGCTATTAGTGCTTAATACCGGCGAGCGATATAATATTATTGAAACCGGAGATCAACCGATCATTGTTCAGCATAAGCTGGACAGCTTTCGCTTTATGCGGACCAGTACCAATTATTTTATTATCTGGAAAAACGGCACCGTGGAAGTGCTGACCGGCCCACAGGACGCGCGGTCGATGAAAGTCCCGGAATATATTCATTCACCCACCGGTCAGTGGCTTAAGTTTGATTGGAACATCCTCGGCTCTCTGACGCGCCTGGAAAGAATTACCGATAGCACCGGCAAACTGTTGCTGTCGGCGGTCTACTCCGGCACTAACGCCTCCACGTTTACCCTTTGGCCGGGGAGCAGCGAAAGTTATGTCCTGACGATGATTTACCGTAATAATAATCTGTACCAGTTGACGAATAACGCGGTGACGCCGCCCTTGACCTGGACGTTTGACTATACAACGGTCGGGTCTTGGTATCCGATTACCGGTATTCACTATCCCACCGGGCTCAGGGAGCAGGTCTGGTATCAAAACGCCCGGATGTTGTTTCCGACCAGTGCGGGCCTGCCGGCCCTGCCGGCGGTATCAAGGCATTTAAAATCTCCCGGCGCCGGTCAGGAGGGGATTGACACTACTTATACCTACTCCAACTCGAATTACCTCGGCTACGGCACCGCCGGCAGTTGGTCGCCGGACCGCGATAACCTTTTCGGCGTTCTCAACGCCTATACCTATTGGTCGCGCAGAACAGTGACCAGCGGCGGCGTCTCGCGGGCGACGATCTGCACATACAATAACTTCCATCTGCAAATCGAAGAGGAAACGCAAAGCCTGGGTGCCAGCACTCGTACCATTACCGAGTATTATGCCTTGCCGGGCACGGTTTTTGACAATCAGCCCCCGCAGTTTCAGCTGCCGCGCAGCCGGACTGTTATATGGCGCTATCTCTCCGGTACGCCGCGTAGCGAAATTACCCTGACGGAATTCGATGCCTCAGGCAATCCCACCCGCACGCAAACCCCGGACGGTATGGTCACCGAGCTGTTTTATTATTCGCCCGCCGGGGAGCCCGGCTGCCCGCCCGACCCATGGGGATTTACACGCTTTATACGGCGGAAAAATACAATCCCGGCTCCCTCGGCGTTCTCCACCCCCGCGCGCGACGAGAACTACAACTATATTTCCCTGCCCTCCATGGCCGGCGCCCCCGCCCCTTATAGCGTGCTGATGGAAGACCGCTTTGACGCCAGCGGCGCAACCCGGATACTGCATACCCAGCAGTTCTACCTTAACCAGCGCGCCAGCCCGACGATGCATGGGCGACCTGCGCGCACGGTGCGCTGGTTTTATGACCTCAACAACAGTAGTCTGAGTTATCCGAATTTCCTCGAACAACTTTATACGTTAAACGCAAATGTGCTGACCACCAGCGAGCGGGTCACCGGTCACGATAAGCTAACGCTCACTACCAGCCGGGAAGTATCGATATTAAGTGGGCGGGTGCTGGCCGAGACCGATGAGCAGGGCAACCGCACGGTAAATGTCTATGATAATCTCGGTCGCCCTACCCGCTCCACCCGCAATGCCGACAGCGCGTTCCAGCAGGTGACCATGCTTGCCTATGCAACCCAGCCTGTAACCGGCGGCACCGCTATTTACACCACCACCACCGATCCGCTCGGCAATGCCACGCGCAGCTGGTTTGATGGCCTGGGGCGGGTGACGCGCCAGGAAGTTAGCGATCCGGATACAAACGGTCAGTGGTTTGAGGCGCAAACCGCCGCCTATAATGCTTTTGGCGAGCGGGTCGCCGAAAGCGTGTTTGACTATCCCCGTAGCGGCCAGGTCGCCCGTATGGCGCGTACGGCGGCGATCACGTATGACATTTGGGGGAACCTATTGCGTACCGCGTTCAACGACGGAACCACGTTGATAACCCAAAGCGACCCGATTGCACTGACCCAGGCTGAGACCCGCGAGGGCTTCGCCAATAATCAGACGCTATATGCCGGCTGGACCCTGACCACTCTGGACGTCCGCGGGCTGCCGCTGACCATTGTCCGGCGCGATCGGTCGGGCGTGACGCTGGGGCAGGTCACCCGCCGTTATGATGGCCTGGGTCGTTTGCGTCAGGAAACCGATGAAATGGGCCGCACCACCGATTACCAGTATGATGCCTTCGATCGGGTAGTAGGCCAACGTCTGCCCGACGGTAGCGTGGTGAGTAAAATGTACGTGCCGTTTAGCGACCAGCTATGGGCTACCGCCATCCGTGTTACTAATTCCGCTGCGCGTATTTTTCAGTTGGGCTCCCAGGCATATGACAGCAGTGGGCGCATCATGCAAAGTACCAGCGGCGGTCGCCTGACCCGTTTTGGCTGGACTGGCGCCAGCCCGCTGCCGTCCACTGTGACCACGCCGATGGGCGAAGTGCTGCGCTATGAATATATTCCCCAATTGGATAATGCCGTCAGGAGCGTGACCAGCGGCACCCTGCGCCAGGATTTTACCTGGGACCCCCTGAGCGGCAGAATGACGCGAGCCACGGGCGATAATGGCGTGGTTACCACGCGCGCGTTTACCCGCTCCGGCCAGTTGCAGGGAGAAACCTTTACCGTGCCGGGCCAGCCGTTGCGTGGGGTAAACCACGCCTGGAGCCTGATGGGCAGCCAGACGCAGTATACCGATGTCACCGGCACGCAGACCCAATATCAGTATAATGCGGTGGGGCAACTGGTTCGGGTCAGCGATGCGGATATGGTTATAACACTGACCTACGATGCGCTGGGCAGACTGGAAACGCGGCACACCGCCGACCCACGCGGTCTGCATGGCTGCACCATCAGGCTGGGCTACGATCAGTTTGACCGCGAGATTGCCCGCTCGGTCACAGCGGCCAATAACGAAACGCTGACCATAAGCCAGACCTGGTATGCCAACGACCAGCGGCGCAGCAGCGAAACACGGCACAATAATGTAATACTGCGCCAGGAAGCCTGGTTTTACGACAGCCGCAACCGGCTGGAACGCTATACCTGCGCCGGCGCCGCGCCGCCGGTAGACCCCTACGGCAAGTCTATCTCGTTACAGACCTTTGTCTATGACGCCATCGACAACATTACCCAATGCGGCACCACGTTTCCCGGCGGCGTGGACAATGCGCTGTTTCAATTTAATAACCCCAGCGATCCCACTCAGCTCAGCCGGGTGCAGCACAGCCATCCGGATTATCCCGCCGTGATAGCGCTGACGTATGACGCCAACGGCCAGATGACGCTGGACGAGGCCGGACGCCGGCTTGCTTATGACCCGCTGGGCCGTTTGATTTCGGTGACGGGCGGCCCCGCTCCGGGCGGCGGTTATGGCTATGACGCCCTCAATCGATTGGTCGGACAATCGGTAACCGGGCGCGGCGCGCATGCGCTTTATTACCGCAATGATGAGAGGGTCAACGAGCAGCAACCCGGCGCGTTGCGGCCGGTGCGGCTAGCCAAACTGGGCGGCGCCACTGCAGCGGTGCATGACGGTACCCACTTGCGACTGACGGCCACCAATGATCAGAACAGCCTGCTGTGGTCACGGGCCGAAAATCAGACCTCGGAGCTGGTCCGTTATACCCCCTGGGGCTTTAGTCCTGCCTTCCGCCCGTCGTTGCCCGGTTTTACCGGCGAGCGTCCCGATCCGGTGAGCGGCGCTTATCACCTGGGCAACGGCTATCGCGCTTATAACCCGGTGCTGATGCGTTTTAATACGCCGGATTCGTTAAGTCCGTTCGGCGCGGGCGGTATCAATGCCTATGTCTATTGCGCCGGCGACCCGGTCAATAACGCCGATCCGAGCGGCCATATCAGCTGGCAGGGCATTCTGGGTATCGTTTTGGCTGTCGTAGGCTTTGCCTTGAGCATCCCCACCGGCGGCGCCTCACTATCATTGGTCGCGGGCGTCTTGATTACCCTTGAAGCGGCGGCGGCGGCGACAGGCATTGCCTCCATCGCGCTGGAGGAAAAGAATCCGCAGGCCTCGGCGGCGCTGGGATGGGCATCGCTGGCTCTGGGATTAGGCGCGGGGGCGGGGGCGGGCGTCGGCAAATTGGCGGCCAGACGCGCTAACACCGCCAGGGGAGGAGGTCTTGAAGATATCGCGCTTGGCAACAGGATAGAGTTGGGCGACGATCTGTATTTATTTAAAGGGTCTGAAAATTCAGAACGCCTTATTATTTCGTCCCATGGAAAATATCACCAAGAGGCGGGTTTTTTCACGCCGCCGCAAGGGACTCAAGTGAGGTATGGTATAAAAGAGGGAAGAAGGCTAAGGTTGGGATTGCGGCAAGCAGCCGACAATAGCTTTACGCCCGCAGAGGTCACTCGCCGTGATTTTCAGCACAATTACCGGTTAGAGCGATTCCCTAAGGATGACGATCTTTTTGCGTCCCGCCTTGCAAGTGAGTATAAAGTGGATATTATCACCGTGCGTTCTCATGCCTCGCAAGATTTTGAAATGGTTACAATACGTACCTTGTTAAAAAACTTGGAGGACAAAGGATTGCGTTATAAAACTATTGACGGTATTTTTTGCCGCGTATGGGAGTGGGACGCCCCGAATACCTTCGTAATCAAAGATCCCATGCGCTTTCACTTGACCAAGAAATTCAGTCTTAAATAAAGCGACGGAATATCTGAATCAAGTCATCGTTTATATACAGTAATAATTGTGTGCGCGGCATGACTATAAATGTGGTGTTTTATTAGCATGTTTTCATCTTGATAAAACCTAAGAAAATCCGCGTTAATGATTTAAGTATCATAAAAGAGCTGCTGTCGTGCCATTTCATTTCGTTAAAATGATCACATGATAGAGGTAAGTGACCTGATGCAATAAAGTAATCTTATTGATTTTATTATCGAGACCGATGTTTACGATGCGTCTGCCGGCCCCTCGCCGGCTGGTGATAACGTTTGGGGCTTCAGTCTGACCGGCAACGGCTTTATTCCTCCGGCCTTGCCGTTGCGGTTGACGGACCGCTATGGCAATAGCGGATGTGCCTCCCTTACCCTTGATGCCGTGGATGGGTTCGATGCGCCGCGGGTTTTGTAAAAAAATGAGACCATCGGTAGGGCTTTGAGCATATTTATTCCTCGCAAAGTGGACTATCCTTACTCTGCAAACAGGACGCGTTAATTGGGTAACCAGGGAAAGGGGTGAGCTATTTTACAGGAGTAGTTGGTCATGATGTTAAGGGACAGACTGGCGCAGTTGCGCTATGCGCTGATGATTCCAGTGCTATTGATGCTGGCGCTGCAGATTACCGCCTGCGGCGACAAGGAGCCGGAGCAGCGCAAGGCGTTTATGGCGTTTCTACAAACCACCGTGCTGCCGGGCGGCGAGCGCCTGCCGACGCTGACCGACGATCAGAAAAAACAGTTCGGCACCTATGTGGCCGACTACCAGATCCTGCTGACCTTTACCCAGCAATATACCCAGGCGGTCAATGCTAGCCTGCTGCCGGTGCTGGATCAGGTCAGCCAGATCCGCGTGCCGCAGGATTATCTTACCCACCGGGTGGATTTGCAGCAGTCCGCAGGGGCGCTGAATCTGCTGGGGCCGCAGATAGAACGCCTGAAAAAACAGGCGGATGACTCCCGCGCCGCGCTAAAGCAGCCCGACGACCTGAAGGCGGTATACGAGCAGGCCTATACCAAGCTGGTGATTCAGCCGGCACAGCAGGTGACGCCGGTGGTGACCAGCGCGGCGCAGCTTGCGGAAACCCTGATCCAGGTGGGCAATTTCCTGAATATGCAGGGCAGCCAGGTGACCTACAGCCCCACGTCGGTGGCCTTTCCCACCCGGCTGCAGGCGACGCAATATAACGAGCTGATGGCCGGCCTGCAAAGCCAGCACCAGCAGCTGATGCAGGCGCAGACCGCCGCAGGGACGGCCCTGCGTTAATGACGCGCCGCGTAGTCAAGGTGGCCCGCCGGGTCACCTTTTTGTAACATATCCGCGTCATGATGGCTGTCGTGCGTGCGAGAAAACGCAGGTATTACAGCGGTAATTTTCTTACAGCTTTAGCTACGCAATTCCGCCTTTTAGCGTCTAAATCAGCCGCTATCGCCCTCTCTTCGCCGATGCCCGGCTGGGATGATAAATAATTTGTGATACAAATCACATTTATCAAACAAATACCCAGCAAGCAAGAGTGATCTCTATCACAATTTACCCGCCGTTAACTCCCTGAAGTTATAATTGTGGTTTTTTTTCATACGGAATTTGTGATGAATATCACCGATATAGGGGATAAACAGGGGGTGACATGGTGATATTCGTCACAGTTACGCCGCTGAGTACGCATTCGGCACGCAGCGTGGTAGAGTCCCGCTGCTTATAGAACTACCGACAGAGAATGCAACACTGTCGCAACAATTTTCACGCGCCCTTATTGTCCGGCGCGTATCAATAGGGGTGTTTTTTATGTCTTCTTCGGATATCAAGGTCAGAGTACAAAATTTTGGCCGTTTCCTGAGCAATATGGTGATGCCGAATATCGGCGCCTTTATTGCCTGGGGGATCATCACCGCGCTGTTCATCCCCACCGGGTGGACACCCAACGCGACGCTGGCTAAATTAGTCGGCCCGATGATCACCTACCTGCTGCCGTTGCTGATCGGTTATACCGGCGGACGGCTGGCCGGCGGCGAACGCGGCGGCGTGGTGGGCGCCATTACCACCATGGGCGTGATTGCCGGGGCGGATATGCCGATGTTCCTCGGCGCCATGCTGGCCGGTCCGTTGGGCGGCTGGGCGATTAAACGTTTTGACCGTATGGTGGACGGCAAGATCAAAAGCGGCTTCGAGATGTTGGTCAACAACTTCTCCGCCGGCATCATCGGCATGATCCTGGCGATTATCGCCTTCCTGGCCATCGGGCCGCTGGTTGAAATCCTGTCCCATATCCTGGCGGCGGGCGTGAACCTGATGGTACGCCACGATTTATTGCCGCTGGCCTCGATCTTTGTCGAACCGGCAAAAATCCTGTTCCTGAATAACGCCATCAACCACGGCATCTTCTCGCCGTTGGGCATCCAGCAGGCTACCGCCACCGGCAAATCGATCTTCTTCCTGATTGAAGCCAACCCGGGTCCGGGCATGGGCGTGCTGATTGCCTACATGATTTTCGGTCGCGGCAACGCCAAACAGTCCGCCGGCGGCGCGGCCATCATCCATTTCCTGGGTGGTATCCACGAAATCTATTTCCCTTACGTGCTGATGAACCCGCGTCTGCTGATAGCGGTAATCCTCGGCGGCATGACCGGCGTGTTTACCCTGAGCGTGTTGCACGGCGGCCTGGTTTCCCCCGCTTCGCCGGGTTCCATCCTGGCGGTGCTGGCCATGACGCCTAAAGGCGCCTATTTTGCCAATATCACCGCGGTCATTGCAGCGTTTGCCGTGTCCTTCGTTATCGCCTCGATCCTGCTGAAAAGCATGAAGGCCAAGGAAGGGGACGATCTGGAAGACGCCACCCGCCGTATAAAAGACATGAAAGCGCAGTCCAAAGGCATGGCCGCGCCGGTTACCGCCGGCGCCACCGGCGACCTGGCTTCGGTACGTAAAATCATCGTGGCCTGCGATGCCGGCATGGGCTCCAGCGCCATGGGCGCCGGGGTACTGCGTAAAAAAGTCAAGGAAGCCGGGCTGACCAATATCAGCGTCACCAATACGGCCATCAACAGCCTGCCTGAGGATGTTGACCTGGTGATCACCCACCGCGACCTGACCGAGCGGGCCATGCGCCACGCCCCGCAGGCGCAGCATATCTCGCTGACCAACTTCCTGGACAGCGGGCTGTATACCGATCTGGTGGCGCGTCTGGTCGCGGTGCAAAAGACCGAAACCAATCAGAATAAAGTCATCACCACCCTGGACGACAGCTTCGAAGACAGCGAGCAGAACCTGTTCCGCCTGACCGCGGCCAATATCTTCCTCGGACGGCAGGCCGACAATAAGGAACAGGCGATCCGTTTTGCCGGTGAACAACTGGTCAACGGCGGTTACGTGCTGCCGGAGTATGTGGAAGCGATGCTGGATCGTGAAAAGCTGACCTCCACCTACCTGGGCGAGTCCATTGCGGTTCCCCATGGCACCATCGAGGCCAAGGATAAGGTGCTGCGCACCGGCGTGGTATTCTGCCAGTATCCGGCGGGCGTGCGTTTCGGTGATGAGGAAGACGATATTGCCCGTCTGGTGATTGGTATCGCCGCGCGCAATAACGAGCACATCCAGGTCATTACCAGCCTGACAAACGCGCTGGACGACGATGCGGTTATCCAACGCCTGATCAACACCACCGACGTAGATGAAGTGCTTGAGCTGCTCAAAGGCGGCAAAACGGCCTAACCACAGCGCGGGCGATGGAAACGGTTGTATTTGAGAGGGGGCCTGCGTTGGCCCCTTTTTAACTAAGAGAATCCAAGGTTAAATCTATGAAAGCATTACATTTCGGAGCAGGTAATATCGGACGCGGCTTTATCGGTAAATTATTGGCCGATGCCGGGGTGGACGTGGTGTTTGCCGACGTTAACCAAACGGTGCTTGATGCCTTGAACGCCAGGCATGAATACGAGGTCCATGTCGTGGGCGAGCAGTCCCATGTGGAAACGGTCCGGGGCGTCAGCGCCGTTAACAGCACCGGCGCGGAAGTGGTGGCATTGATAGCCGACGTTGATTTGGTAACCACCGCCGTAGGGCCGCAGATCCTGGAACGCATCGCCGGTACCGTCGCCAAGGGATTGATCGCGCGCCATGACGCGGGCAACACCCGGCCGCTGAATATTATCGCCTGTGAAAATATGGTGCGCGGCACCAGCCAGTTGAAACAGCATGTCTTAAAGGCACTGCCCGAGCAGTATCACGCCTGGGTGGCGCAGCACGTCGGTTTCGTCGATTCCGCGGTGGATCGCATCGTACCCCCGGCCGAAGCCGGAACCCAGGATCCGCTGGCGGTGACGGTGGAAACCTTTAGCGAATGGATTGTGGATAAAACCCAGTTCATCGGCGAGCCGCCGGCCATCGCCGGCATGGAGCTGACCGATAACCTGATGGCGTTTGTCGAACGTAAGCTGTTTACGCTTAACACCGGCCACGCCATCACCGCCTACCTGGGCCAGCATGCCGGGCATAAGACCATCCGCGACGCGATCCTCGACCCCGACATCCGCCAGGTGGTGAAAGGCGCCATGGAAGAAAGCGGCGCGGTGCTGATTAACCGTTACGGTTTTGAAGCCGCGAAACACGCCGCCTATATCAATAAAATCCTGCAGCGCTTTGAGAATCCCTATTTACATGACGACGTAGAGCGCGTCGGCCGCCAGCCGCTGCGTAAGCTCAGCGCCGGCGACCGGTTGATCAAGCCGCTGCGCGGCACCATGGAATACGGCCTGCGCCACGACAACCTGCTTAAGGGCATCGCCGCCGCCATGCATTATCATAGCGAGCAGGATCCCCAGGCGCAGGAATGGGCGGCATTGCTGGAAAAATCAGGCCCCGGAGCGGCGCTGGCGCAGGTCTCCGGTCTTGAGGAAGACGGCGAGGTGGTAGCGCAGGTGGTGGATCTTTATAACGCCATGCAATGATGATGAAGATCCGGCGGCGGGCAATATCCCGCCTCCGGGGGTTACATGGTGTTCGGTGATGACGGAAAATACTCAACTGTACGAAAACCAGGTCCTCGAACAACTGAACGCCGGCACAACGGTCAGGGATTTGATGGGCGCGGCGGTGGAATTATTGGCCGAGGCGGTCAATATTCTGGTGCTGCAAATCTTTCGCAAGGATGATTACGCGGTAAAATATGCCGTGGAGCCGCTACTGATTGGCGCCGGTCCGCTGGGCGAACTACCGGTGCGCCTGAAGCTGGTATACGCCCTGGGCGTTATCAGCCGACAGGAGTATGAGGACGCCGAGCTGCTGATGGCCTTGCACGAGGCCTTGCAGGACGATCCCAAGGAATACCGGTTTACCGACGATGAAATCCTCGGCCCGTTCAGCGAACTGCACTGCGTCGCGGCGTTCCCGCCGTTGCCGGAATTTTCCCGCGTACCGGCGGATGACGCGCTGGTGCGTATGCAGCAGCAGCGCTACCAGCAGATTGTCCGTTCCACCATGGTG
Source organism: Sodalis sp. RH14 (assembly GCF_047324285.1). Classification (NCBI taxonomy): domain Bacteria; kingdom Pseudomonadati; phylum Pseudomonadota; class Gammaproteobacteria; order Enterobacterales; family Bruguierivoracaceae; genus Sodalis; species Sodalis sp. RH14. Next base: position 5,618,437 of record NZ_CP178739.1, on the reverse strand, counting down.
CTGTCGACCACCGAGTATTTAGTCCGCATCAGCGCCAAAAAAGCCTTTACGGATAAGCTGCTGCTCAAATAATCCTACTTCAGGGCGGCGCTGTCCCTAAAATGCCAACGTCCCGGCCGTAAGGCCGGGACGTTGGCAGTCAATCGAACCATCCCACGGATGGTTTTGGCATTTAACGGTCGCCGGTTATTTGGCTTCGCCGAAACGTTTGGCCGCTTCGTCCCAGTTCACCACGTTCCAGAAGGCCTTGATATAGTCCGGGCGACGGTTTTGATATTTCAGGTAGTAGGCATGTTCCCACACGTCCAGGCCCAGGATCGGGTAGCCGGAGGTGCCGGCGATGGCTTCGCCCATCAGCGGGTTGTCCTGGTTGGCGGTGGAGACCACGGCCAGTTTACCGTCTTTCAATACCAGCCAGGCCCAGCCGGAACCAAAACGGGTGGCGGCGGCTTTTTCAAACGCTTCCTTGAACGCGTCGACGGAACCCAGATCGCGCTCAATGGCGGTTTTCAGATCGCCCGAAAGGGTGGTGCCCAGCTTCAGGCCTTTCCAGAATAGGCTGTGGTTGGCGTGACCGCCGGCGTTGTTGCGCAGTACGGTTTTTTTGTCCGCCGGCACCTGATCGAGTTTTTGGATCAGTTCGTCAACCGGCAGGCTGGCGAGTTCAGGCAGGCTTTCGAGCGCGGCGTTGGCATTGTTGACATAGGTTTGATGATGCTTGGTGTGATGGATTTCCATCGTTTGTTTGTCGAAATGCGGTTCCAGGGCGTCATAAGCATAAGGCAAGGATGGCAGAGTATAGCTCATATTTATCTTCTCCATTTTAGGTGAGCGGCACCCTGAATGAATGTTAGTGCCGCGTAAGCAATCCGATCATTATAGTTAATTAAACGTTTATTAAAACGTTTATCAGTCCCTTTTAAAGAACATGTTTAGCTTTTGCTGTCAACGATTCGGCAGGGATGCGTATAAACCGCGGCCCGCCCCGGCTTGCTGAATCCCACCAGCGTCAGCCCGCAGCGTTCGGCCACGTCTACCGCCAGGGCGGTGGCGGCCGAGACGGCGAACAGGATTTCCACGCCGCACATGGCGGATTTCTGCACCATTTCATAACTGGCCCGGCTGGAGACCAGCACCGCGCCGGGCGCGGCGCCCTGGCGCGCGCGGCAGCCGAGCAGCTTGTCCAGCGCCACGTGGCGGCCGACGTCCTCGCAGCCCAGCGTCAGTTCGCCGTCGGGGGTGATCCAGGCCGCCGCGTGGGTACAACCGGTCAGCCTGCCGATGGGCTGCACGCTTTTCAACTGCGCCAGCGCATGGTCCAGCCGCGCCAGCGGCCAGGTTTGGGTAAAGGGCAGGGGAGCGATGGGTTTGCCTATCTCCTCAAGCTGCTCGACGCCGCAGACACCGCAGCCGGTGCGTCCGGCCATGGCGCGCCGATGTTCTTTCAGCGCCATAAAACGGCGGCTGGACAGTTCGATATGCACCTCCAGGCCGTTGCAGGCCGTCACCACGTCCATACCGTAAATCTCGCCCGGCGCGCTGATAATGCCTTCGGACAGCGAGAAGCCCAGGGCAAATTGCTCCAGCTCTTTTGGCGAGGCCATCATGACCACATGGGAAATGCCGTTGTAGACCAGCGCCACCGGCACTTCCTCGGCCAGCCAGTCGGGTAGCTCCCGGTCGAGCTGCCCCCGTTTGCGAACGCCGAGCCGGCTTATCCCGGCAAGGGTGGTGGGGTCGGTATCCTGTATGGGAAGAGGGTCGGTCACGATGGTTTACTCGCCGTTGTGCTGGTGGGCCTGGTGCCCTTAGTCTACTCCACCGGCGGCGCGGTAACAAAATGCGCATGTGGCGCGCCGCTGCGCTTAAAAAGGGGCTATGCTTTTGCTTAACGATGTTTTCACAGCAGGCTGCCGTTGGCGGCCACTCCGTTGATTGCGAGAAGGATGTTTGACATGGCAAGGCGTATTATCAGGATTATGACCGCGATCGCCCTGGCGGGCGTATCGGTGCTGGGCGTTACGGCGGCATCGGCGCCGGCGGCGTCCTCTTCCGCCGCCGCGCCGGCGCCGGAACTGAAAAACAGTGTCCGGGTCGCGTTGCTGGACGGCAAGATAACCTTACAACTGCCGCCGGATTTTGTTAACCAGACGCGGGAGGACGCCAACGCGCAAAATACCGGCGTGGTGGTCCAGCTGTTCGCCAACCGGGCGCATTCGCAGGCGGTGGGCATCAGCGAGGTGCGCACGGTCAACGGCGATGCCAACGACACCAGCGACGCGGCATTTAATAAAATGGCGCAGGGCGCGCTGTCGGGCCTGAAAACCCAGTTCAAGAATGTCAGGAAAACCGGCCAGGTCCCGGTAATGGTGGATAAGCATAAATTCCTGCGCATCGACTCCCAACAAGAAATGCAGGGCAAAGCCATGCTGGGCACCTTGCTGATAACGCCTTACCTGGATCGCGTCATCACCATCCAGGTATTGACGCCGACCTCCGGCGCAGCCGTTCATGACGACCTGGTAGGCAACATCTTGGGCACGTTGTCATTCCATTAAATACGGCTTCTCTAACTTAAACTTCTGTGTCATGAGCCATACTGATTTGTGCGACCACGGCCACCGGAGGCGAACCAATGAAACTGTTAGGCAGCTATACCAGTCCTTACGTGCGGAAAATCTCAGTTATCCTGCTGGAAAAGGATATTGCCTTTGAATTGGTCAGCGCCTCTCCTAACGGTCGTGATGCCTGCGTCACGGCGGTGAACCCGTTGGGCAAGGTGCCGGTACTGCTTAACGAGCGGGGCGAGGGTATCTTTGATTCGCCCATCATCGCGGAATATCTGGAGTTGGCCCATCCCGAACCGCCGCTGCTGCCGGCCGATCGCCTGGAAGCGCTGCGGGTGAGGCAAATTGAAGCGCTGGCCGACGGCGTGACGGATGCGGCCATGGCCATCGTCCGCGAATGCGGGCGCGGCGGCGGCCCCGATGAAAACGTGCTGTTGAACCAGCGCGCAAAAATCTGCCGCGGCCTGGACGCGCTGGAGGAACATGCCCACGAGGGCAGGCGGCTTAACGGCCCCACCCTGACGCTTGCCGATATTGCCGTGGCCTGCACGCTGGGGTTTATCAATTATCGCCGCGTGATGCCCAACTGGTGCGTGAATCGGCCGATGCTGGTGGCGCTGGCGGAACGGCTGTTTGCGCGCACCAGTTTTGCCCGTACTGCGCCGCCAGTAGCAGCGGCACTGTATGGCACTGAAATGTTATGACACAAACTGTGAACCCTCTCGAATAGTTAAAATTCATTCCCTCCTTACCTGTCTCGTGGTGTCCGCTGCGGCTAACGTTAAAGGATAGCGTTTATCAGCCCAGCCCACTCTTGGTAAAGTCACAGTGTCTAGGAGAAAACATGGCTTACAATCCCCCCTCAAGCCGGTTAATACCCGGCGAATACGGTTATCCGCTCGAACTTAAACCCCGTTACGACAACTTTATCGGCGGTGCTTGGGTCGCGCCGGTAAAAGGTGATTATTTTGTCAACCTGACGCCGGTAACCGGCCTGCCGCTGTGCGAAATCGCCAGTTCCAGCTCTGACGACGTCGACCTTGCGCTGGATGCCGCCCATAAGGCGAAAGCGGAGTGGGGCGCAATGTCGGTACAGACCCGCGCCAATATCATGCTGCGCATCGCCGATCGCCTGGAGCAAAACGTCGAACTGCTGGCGGCGGTGGAAACCTGGGACAACGGCAAGCCGATTCGTGAGACCAGCGCCGCCGACGTGCCCCTGGCTATCGACCATTTTCGTTATTTCGCCTCCTGCGCGCGCGCCCAGGAAGGGGGCATCAGCGAAATCGACGGCGATACGGTCGCCTACCATTTTCATGAACCGCTGGGCGTGGTGGCGCAAATTATTCCGTGGAATTTCCCGCTGCTGATGGCCTGCTGGAAAATGGCCCCGGCGCTGGCCGCCGGCAACTGTATCGTCCTTAAGCCGGCCAAGCTGACCCCGCTTTCCATCCTGGTGATGATGGAGCTGATTCAGGATTTGCTGCCGGCGGGGGTGATTAACGTGGTCAACGGGGCGGGCGCCGAAATCGGCGAATACCTCGCCACCTCAAAGCGCGTGGCCAAAGTGGCCTTTACCGGCTCCACGGAAGTAGGCCAGCGCATCATGAGCTATGCGGCGCAAAACATCATTCCCGTCACGCTGGAACTGGGCGGCAAATCGCCGAATATCTTTTTTGCCGACGTCATGAACCAGGAAGATGCGTTTTTTGATAAGGCGCTGGAAGGGTTTGCCCTGTTTGCCTTTAACCAGGGCGAAGTCTGCACCTGCCCAAGCCGGGCGCTGGTGCAGGAATCGATTTACGAGCGGTTTATGGAGCGGGCGGTAAAACGCGTCGAGGCCATCCGCAGCGGCAATCCCCTTGATGCCCGGACCCAGCTGGGGGCGCAGGTATCCTCGGGGCAAATGGACACCATTCTCAACTATATTGATATCGGCAAAAAAGAAGGCGCCGAGATCCTCACCGGCGGGCGGCGCAAACAGATGGAGGGGCAACTGTCCGAGGGCTACTACCTGGAGCCGACCATTTTGTTCGGCAAAAACAGTATGCGCGTCTTCCAGGAGGAAATCTTCGGTCCGGTGCTGGCGGTAACCACCTTTAAGGATATGGATGAGGCGCTGGCGCTGGCCAACGATACGGATTACGGCTTGGGCGCCGGGGTCTGGAGCCGCGACGGCAACGTGGCCTATAAAATGGGCCGCGGCATCCAGGCCGGCCGGGTATGGACCAATTGCTACCATGCCTATCCCGCCCATGCCGCCTTCGGCGGTTATAAGCAGTCCGGTATCGGGCGCGAAACCCATAAGATGATGCTCGAGCATTACCAGCAGACCAAATGCCTGCTGGTCAGCTACTCCGATCAGCCGATGGGGCTGTTTTAACCCCAGGGTGACAAAGGCCGGCCTTTGCCGGCCTTTCTCTTGCTGACGCTTATAGCGCGGGCGTGGGAATGGACGTCAGCGTGGATGCGCGGCGGCGGATAAACAGCCGCACCAGCGTATACCAGCCCAGCACGCTTATCAGGTTAAACAGGTTGAACAGGCCGCTGCCACCCTGGGCGTACAGCGTTTTTGCCAGTTCGATGCCCAGGGTATAGACCATAATGTTCAGCATGCCCAGCGCGGCGGACACGGTGCCCTTGCTCATGGTGCAGGAAAACAGCGTCAGCCGGTACAGGCCGGCGTTGGCGACGCCGATGCCGTAGGCGTACAGGCTCATGCCGGCGGTCATCCACAGATAGGCGTGGGGCGAGAACAGGGTGGCCGCGGTGGCCAGCACCAGCCCGCCGATGATCGGCGCGGCGCCGAGCTTGATCAGCCGATCCACGGTACGCCGGCCGCTTAATCGCGCCAGGGTGATGTTGCCCAGGATCAGCGCGCCGAAAACCGGCATCTGCAGCAAGCCGTATTCCATCGGCGTCATCCCCCCGTCGCCCATCAGGATCACCGGCGACTGGGCCAGCCAGGACAGCAACGGCAGGCAGGCCAGTCCGATGGCCATGGCGCCATACAGGAACTGGCGGTTGGTCAGCACCACCTTATAGTCGCGCCACAGGCCGCCCGGAGAAAACGACTCCCCCAGGCGCGAGGCGGTTTCGGGCATGGCGCGCCACAAGCCCGCCAGCGCGATGGCCGAGAGGCCGGCAAACAGCACGAACATGACCTGCCAGGAGGCCAGCTGGATAATAATGGAGCCGGCCAGCGGGCCTAATAACGGGGCAATCAGCGCGACGTTGGCCATCAGCGCGGTAATTTTGATGCAGGTGGCTTCATCGAACGACTCCTGGATGGTGGCATAGCCCACCGCGCCGATAAAACACAGTCCGAACCCTTGTAAAAAACGCAGCGCCATAAATTGCTCAATGGTTTGCGCCAGCAGAATGCCGAGGCAGGCGGCAATAAAAAACATCACCCCGGCCAGCATTACCGGGCGCCGGCCACGGCGATCCGACAATGGCCCCAGCAGCCATTGCAGCACCATGCCGCCGCCCAGGTAGGCGGTCATGGAGGTCGGAACCCATTCCCGGCCCGCATTAAAGGATGCGACCACCGCCATCATGCCCGGCTGGATCATGTCGTTGCCGATATAGACGGCAAATTCGAACAGCACCAGGCATAACGGAAATAGCAACGCCCTCCGGCCTAAACGAACGGAGGGAGATAATGAGCTTTGCATATTATAACCAGCTGAAATATAAAGTTAAAAACAAAATAATCCGTCAATGTTTTTAACATTGGCCGGCTATTTTGCATTTATTTTAAATCCCACGCAACCCCGGCCGAAATTATCCTTCATCCGGATAATTCATTTTTTACTTTGCTTCCTCATTTGTAGATATATAGCCTATTTTTAAGATATTGAAGATTAAGCGTATGCATACAAAATGCGGATAGGGATGAAGTGAGTGGACGAAGATAAAAGAATTGACTGGATAGATAATCTGCGTGCGCTGGCCTGCATGATGGTGATAATGATCCACACCACCTCGTTTTATGTTACCCATGGCCTGGACATCGGTGAGCACAACTGGCTGCTGGCCAATGTGCTTAACTCCGCGTCGCGGGTTGCCGTTCCGCTATTTTTTATGATATCGGGCTTTCTTTTTTTCGGCGCCAGGCGCGCCGGCGCCAGACATTTCCTGCGCATGGGGCTATGCCTGCTGTTTTACAGCCTGATCGGGCTGCTGTATATGGCGCTTTTTACCCCCATCAACGCGGCGCGGGCGCTGGAAGGGGCTTTGCAGAAGCCGGTTTTCTACCATCTTTGGTTTTTCTACGCGGTGATGGTCATTTATCTGCTGTCGCCGCTGATCGAAATCAAACCGGTGTCCGCCGGTTTTCTGGCGACGATAATAGTGCTGCTGGCGGTGATGGCCAATCCCAACACCGTAACGTTCAATCGCGGCCATATAACCTTGCTGCCGGTAAACCTGTTTATCAGCGGCGATACGTTTTATTACATCTTGTATGCGGTGCTGGGCCGGGCCGTGGGTATGCTTGATCTGCGCGGTAAAAAAATCCCCGTGATCGCCGCGGCGCTGTTTATTATCAGTGTCGTGCTGGTGGCGGTGGGCACGAAAAAGCAGCTGATCGTTAATGGCGACTTCGCCGATACCTATTACCTTTATTGCGGCCCCCTGGTATGTATCGGCGCCGTCAGCCTGTTTGTCTTTTTTAAACAGGCCTGCCGGCGGCAATGGTGGCCGCCGCTACGCCTGATCTCGCGCTATTCGCTGGCTATTTATGGCTTTCATGCGTTTATCATTCATTTTATCCGCACCCATGGCCTGGATTTTAAAGCGGCGCCGCCGCTGGATATCATGTATGTGTTTATCGCCACGCTGTTGGTGAGCCTGCTGCTGGCGGCGGGGCTACGGCGCGTTGATGTGCGCCGCTGGGTCAGCTGAAATCCCGGATCCGGGGTTGATATGCCGGCAGGGCGTTATTCCTGCCAGCGCTGCTGCGCCCGGCGCAACTGGCGGCTGGAGGAAAAACCGGCGGCCAGCGCCGATTTCTCGATGCCCTGGCCCTGCTGTAAACGCTGCTGCGCCACCGCCAGTCGCAGCTGTTCGTGATATTCCCTGACGCTAAGCCCCAGATGTTCCCGGAACAGCCGGGTCAAATGGCGGCTGCTCATAAATACCTGCCGCGCCAGCGCGTCAAGGCGCCATTCCGCCTCCGGCTCATGGGCCAGGATGTCCTGGGCGCGGTGTACCGCCGGGTGCAGGTGATTACGGTGGCGCAGCCAGGGCGAAAGCTGCGGGTCGTCGCCGCCGCGGCGGAAATAAACCACCATTTCCCGGGCAGTGGCCATGGCCTGCTGCGGCCCGACATACAGGCTGACCAGGTACAGGGCCAGGTCAATACCGGCGGTAATGCCGGCGCTGGTAAATACCCCCCGATCCTCGACAAAAATCCGGTTGTCCTTGACCAGGGCCGCGGGAGCCTGCTGGCGCAGGCGCTCCATCACGTCATGGTGGGTGGTGCAGCGATACCCGTCCAGCAGGCCGGCCCGCCCGGCCAGCAGCGACCCGGAGCAAACGCACACCAGCGTCCATGTCCGATCCTGAAAGGATGATCGGCGCTCACGCAGCCACCGCTGCGCCTCCAGCGCCGGCGCGCTGTCCAGCTGCTGGCGGGAGTCGGCGACACCCGCCAGCACCACGATGCTGTCCGGCGGCAGGGAGGCCGGCAGCGGCGCAATCCGGCTGACGGTCATGCCGATGGAGGTGGTAATCTCCTCCTGCGGGCCGATGTAGTGCAGCCTGAAGGCGCCGGACAGCGCCAGCACCTCCGCCGGGCCGGTGAGATCCAGCGCCATGACCTGGGGCAATACCAGGAAATAAACATCACGCATCACGCTTGCTCCAGTTCCTCCAGGCAGCCGGCCACGGTGCGGATAGCGGCGAAACGGTCGATAAGCACCGTTTCGGTGTGGTGCTTGAGATCCGCGCTGCTCAGCGTCCGGCCGTCATGGGTCATGGGAAACGTCAGCGTCGCCTCGGTCACAAAAGTGACGCGATACCCCAGGTCCGACGCCACCCGGGCCGTGGTTTCGCAACACTGCTCGGTGCGGATGCCGGCGATGATCACGTGCTTGATGTCCCGCTCATCCAGCCATGCGCGCAGTCCGGATTCGGTCAGGGCGTTATGGACATGTTTGTGGAACGTGGCGTCGGCGGTATGGGTCAGGAACGGCAGCGGTTTTACCAGGCCGGACTGCGGGCTAAAGGGGCCGTCGCCGCTGTTATGGAAAATATCCACCAGCGCCGCGCCGCGCTGCCGGCACCCGGCGATAAGGGACAGCAGCGCCTGTTGAAAGGCGGGCACGTCGTCTTCCGACCAGAAGGGACGCTGCAGGAAAGATTGCTGGACATCGATAATCAATAACGCGCTTTGTGCCATTTCCGGACTCCGTGATAATGCTGTAGCACTATAGTGCCCATGGGTAGGGCACATAAACAGGCTAAATCCGGCCATGATCGGGCTAATTCGGGACAATACCGCCTAACGGCGCTGACGTGCGCCAGTAATCGTAATAGATATGCTCAACCTGGAAGTCGGTCTTTTGTTGATCGCCGGTGAGGCGATAGGCCAGGGAAAAGGCAAAATCAAAGGCGACGCCCAGTCCTTTACCGCTGAGCAGGTTGCCGTCCTCGACCACTTTCTCATCAATAAAGCGGCCGTCGCTGACTCCCCGGTGCAGATCGCCGGAGCACACATAGCGGCGTCCCTTGAGTAAATCGTTGCCGCCCAGCACCCGGGCCGCGGCCGAACATAAAGGACAAATCCATTTGCCAGCCTCATCGTGGCGGCGGATAAAATCCGTTACCAGCGGATTAGCGGCCAGGTTGACCGTACCCTCAAGGCCGCCGGGGATCACCACCGCGTCATAGAGCGTCTCCCGGCGATGCTCGAGCAGGGCGTCGGCGAACATCCGGATCTGGTGATAGCTCACCAGCTCAAGCCTATCCTGACATGAGAGGGTTTCAACCTTGATATCCAAGCGGCGCAGCACATCAATTACGATGATGGCTTCCGCTTCCTCAAAACCCTTCGCCAGCAATACGGCGACTGTCTTGGACATAATTCCTCCTGTTATCCTATGAAGTCATGACCTGATGCCATAGGGTAGCATGACGGCGTCGCAAAAATAGAACGCTGTTTTATTTTTGACAGGAGGATCGCAGATTTTCCGCGCCGGCTAATCTTCCGTCCAAACGCCTAATATGTAGCCGTCGGGATCCTTGAAATGAAAGCGTTGCCCGCCGGGGAAGGCGAATATCGGCTTGACGATTTCCGCGCCGGCGGCTTCCAGCTTTTTCAGCGTGCCGGGCAGATCGCTGGCGTAGAAAATGACCAGCGGGCCGCCGCCCGGGGTAATCGCCTCGGTGGAGGTAAAGCCGCCGGTAATCCTGCCATCGTAGAATTCGGTATAGGTCGGGCCGTAATCCGTAAACGCCCAACCGAACGCCGAACCATAGAACTGTTTGGCACGCTGGATATCGCTGACGTTGAACTCAACGTAATCCACCTGGCCGTTTGCGCCGATCTCTTTCATCAGGAATTTCTCCTTGTGAGTGGGGGTCACCTAAGTATGGCCCAGGTTCCGCTATATGACAGGCGGGTCCATTGCCCGGCCGCGTATTACTCCTGTTTGCCGTAATGCATGCCTTCCAGCTTCAGGCCGTCGGGATCGAGGAAAAAGACCGCATAATAGTCCGCATAATATTCGCCGGCCGGGTCGACGATGCTGGCGCCGTTGTGTTCCAGCCACGCCTGCAGCTCATCGACGTCCCGCCGGCTGTTCAGCGACCAGGCATAATGGTGGAATCCCACGTCGCCTTTACGATAAGGATGCTTTTTACCCTGCTCGTCCGCCTGGTAAATCCAAAAGCGCGTCGTGCCGTTGCTCCAGCCCATCGCCGCGGGCATTTCGTCCATCACGTCAAAACCCAGGAACGTAAATAATCCGCTGTAGAATTTCTTGGAAACGGCAATATCGCTAACGCTGATAACCAAATGATCGACTGCCTGGACTCGAGACATAGTTTCCTCCTGTTCTGCGCCGGCTTATGCTTGTTCCGGATTATGCCATAGCGTGGTAATGCCGCCCCGATCGCCGCTGATCGGATCGGTGGCCGGTAACGGCACCTGCCCGATATGCTGTTGCACCGAGGCCAGCCTGGCGGGATCGTCGCGGCATAAATCGGCGTTCATGCCGTTGGGATAAGCGCCGACCACCATAAAATCCTCGCTTGATTGCAGCGCTTTATGGCCGACGCCGGCTGGGATCAGCACCACATCGCCTAGGGACAAAGTGACGACCGGCCCGCTTTCACCGCCGAACTGCACCTGGGATTCGCCGGCGTAAACACCTAGCAGCTCGTGGCAATTGGAATGGAAATGGGTGAAGTTATAGATAATATACCGCCACTGGGCCGGCCAATCATTGGCGGCAAAATGACGTTCCAGCCAGGCCGCCGGATCGGGCGTTTGCGCCGGTATCACGCGGCGATAGATGACCAGGGGCAGCGGACTGTTGGGAACGCCGCCCACCGCTTCATTTAACTCGAGGGTTTCTATGGTCATAAGATCATCGCTCCTGCTCGTCTGGTAGGTCATGGGCTAATGCCATGAAGATCCGCAATAAGTCTTATCAGCATAGTTAATCGAGAGAATGATGCGAATGATTTACAGATTACACCGACAAGGCATAAGCTAGCCGGTGCGATGAACCGCATGTAGCCGCCGTTCATTAATTTCCCTTTAACAGGAGTAGATCTATGAGCAATGCATTTCTGGACGTCATCAAAGCCCGCCGGTCGATTTACGCCATCGGCAGGAATGTCGCGCTATCGGAAGACCAGATCGCCTCGCTGGTGAAAGACGCGGTCAAACATAGCCCCTCGTCCTTTAATTCTCAAAGCTCCCGTGTTGTCGTGCTCTTTGGTGAACAGCATGAAAAATTATGGAATATCATTAAAGAAACGCTGAGGAAGATTGTGCCCGCGCAATCCTTCGCCGCCACTGAAACCAAACTGGCCTCATTTGCCGCAGGCAAAGGGACGGTGCTGTTTTTTGAAGACACCAAGGTCATTGATGTTTTGCAAAAGCAATTTGCCGCCTATGCCGATAACTTCCCCATCTGGTCGGAACATTCCACCGGCATTGCGCAATTTTCAGTATGGACGGCCCTGGCTCAGGAGCGTATCGGCGCGACATTGCAGCATTATAATCCCCTGATTGACGATGAGGTTAAACGCACCTGGGAATTGCCGGACAGCTGGAAACTGCGCGCGCAAATGCCGTTTGGCTCCATTGAGCAGGCGGCGGGCGAAAAAACATTTATCGACGATGAAGAACGTTTCCGCATTTTTAAATAACATCCCGGGCATGTTGTGCTTGGGCTAAGACGGGTCTGATGGCAAAACCCGGCTTGCGGGAGTGGCGGACATGCGTCCATCGCTCCCGCTTGTTTGCATGTCTGCCGGCATGGGCAAGGGATGGCGAACGATTTTTTTTGCACAGATGTTTTTCAGGTTCGGCCGGCGCGGCTATAGTATAAAAGGGCTGGTCAAAAAACAGGCAATATTTTGATAAGGAGCGAAGCGATGACCCGAATTCTGCTGGTATTTTTATTCTTTGTGGCAATCTGCGCCGGTATCATGGTGGTGCAAATGGGCGGCCGTTATCCCTGGATTTAACTGTTCCTGGCGGGGATCTTGCGAAAGCCCGACCAGAGCTGCACCGTATTGATCAGCACCATCAAGGCCGTGAATAAAAACACCCAGCGAAAGCCCAGTACCGCCGAGACGCTGGAGCCGATGAGCGGCCCTACCACATTCCCCATATACATAAACGACTGGTTATAACCGAAGATACGGCCGGTGACTTTATCGCTGGAATATTTTACCAGCAGCGTCTGGACGGCGGGCATCAGCGCGCCGTCGGTGAACCCGAGCAAGAAGCGCAGCACGCCCAACTGCAAGGGCGTCTTCACCAGGGCCATGCAACAAAACAGCGCTATGCTTGCCATCATCGCCGCCATCAAGATACGCGAGGTGCCGATGCGGTCGCCCAACTGGCCCAGGCGCGGCGCGGCCAGCAGCGCCGACACGCCCGGCACGGCGGCGATCACGCCGCTGATAAACGCCAGATTGCCGGTATCGTTGTAGATATCTTTGATAAACAAAGTCAGAATAGGGCTTATCGAGCTGTTGGTCAGCTGGATCATCATGGTGGTAATAAACAGGCTGAAAATCAGGCCTGGATAGGGCAATGAATGAAAGATTGCCCGGCCCTTGAGCTGATCGGCTTTTTTGATGTTAACCGTTTTCTCTTTAATCAAGAACAGCGTCACCAGAAAGCTGGTAAACATCAGTGCCGACGTCACCAGGAATACCACCCGCAGACCCAGGTGATCGGCCATAAAGCCGCCGAGCAGCGGGCCGACAATCACGCCGGCCACCTGGCCGGTGGAAAGGGTGCCGAGCGCCCAACCGCTTTTCTCGCGCGGCACCTGCGATGCCACCAGCGCCATGGCGTTGGGAATATAACCTGATGTCAGGCCCATCAGCGCCCGCAGCAGGAATAACTGATAGACATTACTGGCAAAACCCTGCAGCGCAATCACCACCGCCATGCCAAGCGACGCGCGCAACAGCATCAGCTTGCGCCCCCGCCGGTCCGCCAGGCTGCCCCACAGCGGCGCCACTACCGCGGAAACCAGGAACGTCGCGCTGAATACCAATCCCGACCAGATGCTGAGCGCCTCATGGGATCGCACGCCAAGTTGCTCAACGTACAGCGGCAAAAAAGGCAGGATTTGGCTCATGGCCAGGCCGGTGAAAAAACAGCCTAACCAAACGGAAAAGATATTGATCTTCCAGGCTTCCATGGGTCACACGCAGTAGGTAAGGATTAATAGCAAGTTTGCTAATGATATCATCGATGTGAAAAGTTACGGTAACGACTTACCGATAAAAAGTGTAGCAAAAACGCACGGTATGTTTTCCGCGCCGCCAGTCCAGACGGGGGAAGGTGGGCAAAAAAATAACTTGCGATTCTATCGCGCACTATTTATAATAACACCATGAAAACGAAACATGATGACCCAAAAGCGACGGCTACGCCTTTAGCCCTTGACCAGCAGTTCTGCTTTGCCCTGTACTCGGCGAACCTGGCCTTGAACAAGGTCTACCGCAAATTATTGGTCAAGCTGGATCTCACTTACCCGCAATATCTGGTTATGCTGGTACTGTGGGAGCGTGACGAGGTGATGGTATCGGATATCGGCGAACGGCTGTATCTCGATTCCGCCACGCTGACCCCGCTGCTCAAGCGCCTGGAAACCGCCGGCCTGCTCGGACGCTTTCGCTCCGCGGCGGACGAACGCCAGGTGATTATCCGTCTGACCGACAAGGGCCGGGCATTACGGGAAACCGCGCGCACGGTGCCGGACGATATCCTGTGCGCCACGGCCTGCAGTGAAGAAAAGCTTAACGACTTAAAACGGCAGTTGCAAACCCTGCGCGCCCAGCTGGCGCAGTGGTAACCGCCCTGGGGGCCTGAGCGGCGACCAGGCTACCGCTATGGGCTATACTGAATAAAGCCCCTGCTTTTAAGTTGCAAGCGATTTAATCGCTTGCAATATATCTTCGTCCGGCACTCGGTCCGGCGAAGGCATCATCCAACAACGTAAGAGGGAAATAACCATGTCTATTGAAAAAGTTGTGTACCGCGCAAAAGCCAAAGCCACCGGCGGGCGTGATGGCCGGGCCACCTCATCCGACGGCGTGCTGGATGTCAAACTGGGCGTGCCGAAAGAAATGGGCGGCCCGGGCGGGGAATTCACCAACCCGGAGCAACTGTTCGCCGCCGGCTATTCCGCCTGCTTTCTGGGTGCGTTAAAACATGTCGCCGCGCAGGAGAAAGTGAAGCTGCCGGCGGACGCGTTTATCGAAGGCACGGTCGGCATCGGCGCGGTGCCGACCGGTTTTGCCATTGAAGCCCAGCTGGATATTCATTTAGCCGGCATGGATCGCGGCCTGGCCGAGTCGTTAGTGCAGAAAGCGCATGTGGTCTGCCCGTATTCCAACGCGACCCGCAATAACATTGATGTTAAACTTAACGTCATTAATTAGTTTTCAGCGTTAAACCGGTGCCGCCGCTCAGCGCGGCTGCCGGTGAAACCGGTTGGATAACGCCGCGAGCCTTTGCTTGCGGCGTTTTTTTTTGCCTGGCGCGTCCGCCGCAGGGTAAACCGTTACTACCCAAAACTTTTTAATATGAAATTTGTCAAAATGGTTTCGCACATTAAAGGTATGCTTATCCATTCGTTGTTAGCCATGGCGGCATAAGTCGGGTGCGAATCCGTTAGCCAAATCGCCGGCAGCGAGACCTTAATTTATTGATTATCATGGACTATTGCCTTGATTAAATTAGTCAAACAGCTGTCGCAGCAAAAACTATCGATAATAATCGCTGTTTATGTGGGTTTTTTTCTTAACCTGTCGGTTTTTATCCGGCGTTTCGATGTGCTTCATCCGGTTGCCACCGTCGGCCACATGGTTATCGCCCTTACCGAAATTATGGTGACGGTGCTATCCACCTTCTTTTTGCTGCGGCTGATTTCGCTGGGCGGGCGTCATTTCTACCGTACTGTGGCTACAGTATTGTTGTTAATCTCGGTTGCCGCCAGTTATTACATGACCTATTTTAATGTCGTTATTGGCTACGGCATTATTGCCTCTGTCATGACCACGGATATTGATTTATCAAAAGAGGTGGTCGGGTTTTATTTTGTCCTGTGGATGGTGGCGGTCAGCGCCTTGCCGTTGTTTTTGATCTGGAAACACTCGGTGAGCGGTACCCTGATCCAGCAGATGAAGACCCCCGGCCAGCGCATTAAGCCTCTGTTGATCCTACTGGTTACGTTGGCGCTGATCTGGCTGCCGGTGCGCTATCAGGATAAGGCGCAGAACGTGCGCGAAAAAATCACCAATATCGATCTGCCCAGCTACGGCGGCGTTATCGCGCATTCCTACCTGCCGGTTAACTGGATGGCGGCCCTCGGCCTGTTCGCCTACACCCATTTCGACGAAAACCAGGACAATGACACGCTGTTCGATCCCGCCAAGCAGTTTACCTATGTGCCTCCGGCCGGTATCGATGATACCTATGTGGTTTTTATCATCGGCGAAACCACCCGCTGGGACCATATGGGGCTGCTGGGCTATCACCGCGATACCACGCCCAAATTATCCCGCGAGAAAAACCTAGTGGCGTTTCGCGGGCAATCCTGCGATACCTCCACCAAACTCTCCCTGCGCTGCATGTTTGTGCGCGAGGGCGGGACAGCGGATAACCAGCAGCGGACGTTAAAAGAGCAGAATATCTTTGCGGTAATGCGTTCGCTCGGCTTTACCTCGGAGCTGTTCGCCATGCAGAGCGAGGTGTGGTTTTATAAAAATACCTATGCCAATAACTTCTCGTTTCGCGAGATGATCGCCGCGGAAAAACGCAACGACGGCAAATCCGTGGATGATATGCTGCTGGTGGATGAGATGAGCGAATCGCTTAAACGCTACCCCAAAGGCAAGCACCTGATGGTGTTGCATACCAAAGGCTCGCATTACCTCTATTCGCAGCGTTATCCGCGGGATTTTGCCCGCTACCAGCCTGAATGCATGGGCGTGGATCATGCCTGCTCCAAAGCGCAGCTTATCAATGCCTTCGATAACAGCGTGTTGTATACCGATAGTTTTATCGCAAGCGTCATCGACAGGATGCGCAATAAAAAAGCCCTGGTGTTCTACGCCTCCGACCATGGCGAGTCCATTGATGAAAACTACCATTTACACGGCACGCCGCGCGATATGGCGCCGCCGGAACAGTTCCGCGTACCGATGATGGTCTGGGCGTCGGATGCGTTCCTGGCCGACCAGCCCCATCGGGAGGCGTTCGACCGCCTGCAGGCCCAGCAGCGTATCGGCGCCACCCATCGCCATGAAGAGCTGTTTGATACCATTCTCGGCTGCCTGGGCTATACGTCGCCTAACGGCGGCATCAACCCGCGGAACAACTGGTGCGCCAAGCCTGCGGCCAAGGGGATGGCCCTGTAAGCGACAGGTACCGCCGGCGGCGCTTTTGTAAACAGTCGGCAGTATTTCTTGAAAAAGGGATTGACGCAAAAAGACGGCCGCAGTAAGATGCGCCCGCATTCGGTGAGTGGCGCAGCCTGGTAGCGCAATACGTTCGGGACGTATGGGTCGGAGGTTCAAATCCTCTCTCACCGACCAAATTCCCCAAAGGTCTTGTCCATAGACGTCCAGACAGGGCCATAAAAGAAACATAAAACAGCAAGTTATCATGACCTGCTGTTTTTTTGTTGTCCAACGCATTCTCCCCTGATACAGTAAAATCCACAGCTTTTAGGCATACGTTTGGGCATAGGCATGGCCGGATGGATGATTCGCTATGCCTAACCCGCCGGTCATTTTGCGTTGGGGAATGGCTTATGGCCCGTCAAACCAAACCGCTGACCCATACCGAGGTCAAGAACGCCAAGCCCGGTGACCGTTCGTTGGTACTCTATGATGGCGACGGCCTGGAGCTCCAGGTAACGCCAACCGGCTCTAAACTGTGGCGTTTGCGTTACTCCCGGCCGCATACCCGCAAGCGGGCGATGATGAGCCTGGGCGTGTATCCCGCTGTCTCGCTTGTTGATGCCCGCCAGTTACGCGAGCAGTCACGCGCCCTTCTGAGCAAAGATATCGATCCGCAGGAACATCAACGTAGCGAACAGCTACGCCATAAACAGGCCCGTGAAAGTACCTTCGAGATAGTCACCGCGCAATGGTACAAAACCAAGCAATCCGCCGGGTTGGCAGAGCATACCCTCAATGATATCTGGCGCTCCCTGAGCAAATATGTGTTCCCTCATATTGGTTCCCTGGGCATAGCCAGTATCACCGCCCAGCAGTTTATTTGCGCACTGGAGCCTACACGCGCCGCCGGTAAACTGGAAACCGTAAAACGGCTTACCCAGCGCATTAATGAAGTCATGGACTATGCGCTGAATGCGGGACTGGTCACCACCAATCCGGCGGCCCGTATTGGCCGGGTATTTGAAAGGCCTAACGTCCGGCACCGGCCCGCTCTGCGTCCTGAGCAAATGCCGGACCTGATGCGAGCGCTCTCTGTGGCCAGTATCCACCGCCAAACCCGCTGCGTGATTGAATGGCAACTGCTGACCATGACCCGGCCGGCGGAAGCGTCCAGCGCAAGTTGGACCGATATCGATGTCACCGCCCGCGAATGGCGTATCCCGGCGGGACGGATGAAGATGAAGCGAGAGCATGTTATCCCGCTTTCACCGCAGGCGCTCCGCTTGCTTGAGGTAATGCGGCCTATCAGTCAGCACCGGGAATATGTCTTCCCGAGTCACCGGCATCCGCTAGAGTCGATGAGCAGCCAGACGGCCAACATGGCGCTCAAGCGCATGGGGTTCAAGGATGTGCTGGTCGCCCATGGCATGCGGGCAATAGCGTCGACCGTACTTAACGAGCAAGGTTTTCCTCCCGATGTTATTGAAGCCGCTCTCGCTCACATCGATACCAATGAGGTGCGCCGGGCCTACAACAGGGCACAGTATTTACAACAGCGCAGGGAAATGATGGACTGGTGGGGAATGTATGTGGAGGAGGCCGCAACAGGGCGATTCAATATTGGATGTGATATAGAATTATAAATATACATTTCATTACAATATATAGCCAGACTAAAGATTGTTATAATTTTTTAGTATATTTTATATTTATTTGATTTACATAACATATTCTATATCAATGCTTTTCGGGGGGGGTCTCAAACTAAAATATTATAAATATTAAAAAATCACGAACAAAAAAAATTAAAATCTCACAAATTTAAGCGTGTAAATATAATGTTAAAATTTTGTATTTTTAATTAAAAATTGATTCAAATTTGTTTTTTGAAATTAATTCGTAGCTTTTCTTCAATCTGTTGTGAGATTCTCTTGTGGAGTTAAACACTACTTTGAAATCTTCGTCTAAGACTTCATTAGCTAAAAATTTAGCAACATATTCACTAGTAAATTCACATTTCTCTGAAAAATCAGTTAGAGAAGCCATAATATCATTAATTATAGTCACATCAATAATTTTAATATTCCAACGTTCGATTCTTGTAATTTTATTTTTTAAAGAAAATATACCATTTCGTACGGAAAATAATGTGAGCCGGAATTCTTCATTAAATATCCCTAGTTTTTCTTTTTCTGTGCTTTGATTAAATAGTAAGTCATTGAGTCTAAGATAAATAATTAGAGACGACTGCAAGCATTTATCGCAATTATTAAACAACTCGTCGATATCATTTAAAATATCTTCTGCGTACTCAAAACCTCTATTGTTCGCTTTAGCCGTAATCCATTTCTGCGCATTAATTGCAGCGTAGAGAGCAGAGCCGGCCATAATTAGATTAGCAATAGAGCTAACCCAATCCGCAACTGAGCCAATTTGGATCTCATATGTCCTAAAAAAAATAATAGCACCTGTTATAAATAATATAATCATAAGTAAAACATATAAAAACCATTTCATATTTTGTACCTTTGATCTAATATTGAATTAATTATTTAAAACCATAATTTGCACAAAACCCATGAAAACATTTTAGCTGTTCTTTAGCTACATCTGCATTTTTCTGGTTGGAATAAAACAGATTAAAGTAAGGTGCAAAAAATTTTCTATCTGTTCTAAAGTCACCTGTCCAACTATAATATTTGATACTTCTATGAAGTATTAAAGAAAAAAGTTCATCGTTTAATTCTTTGACAACATTATCACAGGAAGATGCAATCGCTTGTATTGCATCATAACTTATGATAATTGGTTTTTCTAAAAAATCGTGATGAGCATCAAAGCCAAGTTTTAAAGCATTATTTGTACCAAAGAGACCAGACTTATGCACGATGCAATGTCTTAACTGGCAAATATCTTCATATTTGTCTAACGCAGACCCTAATGTTAAAGGCTGTTGTCTATTCAATCCCAAACCAGTGAATTTTTTAAATGTATCTATAATATTGCTAACAGAAGTAAAAGATGCATCCTCTAAGAGGGCTTCAGGTAATATATCCTTTTTATGATATAAAGCTGCTGCATACGTAACGGTATTTTTATAACTATATATTCTAGCTTGATGATCGATCGATAGCATTCTTCTAATGACACAACGACAATAACTTTCCACTATAGAAACAAATCCAAGCATTATTAAATTAGCTAATAAACGCCATTCATCAGTATCCTGAGGCTTCCCTAATAATTTGATATGTAAGTCTTTTTTTTGATTAAATATATCTATCGCTGAAATATTTGGTTCAATGTAATTTTTATCAAAAAAATCAATTGTGTTAATGTGCGGCGCCACTCTTTGCCCCGAAAGATTATAGATAAGTTTTTTGCTCACGCTGTGCTCCTATTAAACTAAAAACTCGTTGACCCATGCATTTATTTTTGCCGAAATTAATCCAGCTCTTTTTTGGGCAACTCGTTTAACTTTCATAAATTCTGCTGCCGTATTTTTTGAAGATATAACATCTTCAACGGTTACGAACTTAGTTTGCGAAATAACTTTCTTTTGGAAGTCCGTTAGTGGTAGCTCAAGCAGACTTTTCCTCATGCATATCCTAAAGGATGATTCATCTATTAACTGAGTACCACATTCATGGCAGAATTTTTGATTATCAGATAGTCTTCTCGCTCCACAATTTGAACAGCTAGGAAGCGTGAGTGATATAGATTCAATATTTTCTTTTGTAAGAAGTGTGGATATTTTTTTTCTTAAAGGATGTTTCTCTGAATTTGAACTTATTATTGATGCTAGCTGAGCCGCGTTGAACCCCTTACTTAATGTAAAGACCTTTTCGTTCATTAAATAAGCGTAATGTGGTATGAATCTCCTTAATTTTCTGTCGACACCATGGGAGGTACTATTTATTTCATATAAAATCCCAGCTTCAATCAAAAAACTTATTACACGTTCCATTTTTTCTTGATTAAGATCATCTATGCCAACTAGAACTGTTTTTTTATAAAGATCTTTGTTTTTTCGAATGTTTACGTGATTTAACTCTTTTAGTTCAGATATAATTTTTGTGAATAATGTCCACCCAGCAGTTATATATGTCTCATATTGAGGTAGTTTGTCTATTATGGATAAATATTCATCGTATAAATATTTGCACCTAGTTTCAATCACGTAATTAAATTTAGATTGTTTATTTCTTCCTTTGGAATCTTGATAAGCTCGAATTAAGTTAATGTATGCTCTAGGTATTCCGAATGAGGCATAGATTAACAATTTATTAATATCCTGCTCGATATTGAAATTTGCAGAGAACCTTTCTAATACCAAATCGTTCATAAATTGCGTATATTCAGGTTGCTCTACATCTTGCCATATCATAACAGGTTCGGCATCTTGCCCAACATGAAATCTTGGACCAAATTGAGTTGTTCCAGGATAAACTGATGCTTTTGGTGATATTCTTGATGTTTTGATACTCCTAAATATATCAAAAAACTCAACCATATATTCTTTTGTTAAGGTCAAGGCCGCATCATCTAAAAAAAGAACTGCTCTTTTTCTATTTTTTTTTGATATACATTCTTCAATTAGTAGTTGCGTCTTCTCAATATTTAATGATGCGATAATAGGATTATGCGTTTCTTTATATTGTTGTTTTTCAATATCCGATATGAATGAATTAAGGTCTTCAATATTGAAAACTTCGCCTTGTAAAAAAACTCCATATTCTTCATGACATGATCTTATGATTTTTGCAAGTACCCACGAGTGAAAAATATCAATTGCATTAGATGTCTCGTGTAAATAAGTCTCTAATCGTAAATAATGATTAAATGACACATACAAGGGTAGGGGGAGCGAAGTATTCTGTTTGCA
Organism: Sodalis sp. RH14; assembly: GCF_047324285.1. Taxonomy (NCBI): domain Bacteria; kingdom Pseudomonadati; phylum Pseudomonadota; class Gammaproteobacteria; order Enterobacterales; family Bruguierivoracaceae; genus Sodalis; species Sodalis sp. RH14. The sequence goes on along the minus strand of NZ_CP178739.1, from coordinate 5,596,873 downwards.
GTCACTATATGCATGACGCATATAATGTGTTTTCCCTGCGCCTCGGGGCCCAACCAGAAGTTTCGCTCCAACTTGAAGTAATTTTTTTTGCACATCAAAAAAATGTTTATTTTTAGGCGACCAACTTACTAACATCTTTTCTGGTATGTAATCTGCCCTTTCTTCGAATTCAAAGCTATCTAAATAATTAAAATCCAGTTGATCATCCATAGCACCATGGCCTTTGATTTTTTTCTCTCATTAGCTTAACATAATAGAAGATATATGGCGACATTACAAAGGGTTTAAGTGGTTGAATTTAAACAGTTTTACACAAGCGAAACTATAAGTGATCTTTTGGTGTCGTTACTTTCGCACACAGACGTTGCATCTTGCCTGGAGCTTAGCGCTGGCGAAGGTGCTCTGCTAGACGCAATTTTGAAGAGATTTTCAGGAATTAAAATTACGGCGATTGATATTGATAATAAAAACTTCCATAAACTGCTTGAAAAATATCCTGAGCATAGAATATTTTGTTGTGACTCCACACATGAAGAACTTTTGGACACCTTAGATGGACAGCTTTTTGACGTCGCAGTTTGTAATCCGCCCTTTCTTTCCGTTTCTAGTAATGACTACCTTCGAAGTATCATTAGTCGAGTTTTTAACTACAATGTCAAAACGAAAAAAATACGAGCTGAGATAATTTTTCTTTGTATCAACCTGCTGCATTTAGTACCAAATGGGCAGCTAGCTATTATTTTGCCCGAACTTTTCTTCTCTTCAGATCAGTACCTGTGGTTGAGGAAAGCACTCACAGAAAAATATGTCATCAATCAAATAGTTGAGTGTGAGCATAATTCATTTGTCAATACAGAAGCAAAAACCCATATATATCATTTGGTTAATAGAATTCCAAAAAAGCAACATGAGTTTAAAATAACAATAAAGCCGAATGCTTTTCAGGGGACTAAGATAATTAGGTTACAAGATTTTGTATCCAAGCGTCACGTTGAAACTAGCACTAGTTTTGATGACTATTTTATTATATTTCGTGGAAAACTATCAGGTAAGGAATGTAAAGAATCTAGCTATCCATATTTTCATACAACAAGTTTCAATGCTAGATTCGAATCTTTTGAGAATTCTATTGAGTACTCAGCACGTAAAGCTCAGAAAAATGATATTCTTATCGCAAGAGTGGGCACAAGGATATTAGGTAAAACAGAAGTTTTTTTGGGGAATAGTGCCATTGTTAGTGATTGTATTTTTTGCATAAGAATATTTGATGCTTCTATAAGGGAGTATTTTCTTAACTTTTGGCTTCAAAATCGTTCTGATTGGTTAAAAAATAATGCCAAAGGCACTTGTGCAAAACATATTAGTCTCTATTCAGTCAAAGAATTGATTGAGTCTGTCATTTGTGAATATTTGAGTTCTGAAAAAAGCAATAAAATTTTTGAAATTGAAAAAATGCTATTATAAGATGAAAAAATAGATAACTCCTTGTTTTAAATCTTTAATTTTTAGATTTAGGGGTTTTAGTTGTTATAATCTTCTACTTAATTATCTTATATTATAATGATTAAATATGTCATCGTACTAATGGTTACCGGTTGGCACTTTATCAATTTACGGAATATCCCTTATGAATATAAGCTGGCTGGCATTATATTATGATTAATGTCAGATTGATCTATTTTAAATCGATTATATTAAGTTTATGACAAAATTTTTTAATCTATTCCGTCATCGTAATTGATAAATATCTATCAATTCCGAATCGGGAGGATATCAAATATCATTCTTGCGTCTCTCCCTTGCTACTTGCTGGCAAGGGAGAGACACAAGAAAACAAGCGCAGCGCGTTAGCCTATTATCGAGCTGCTGCAAGAGCTTGCACACATGCCAAAATCGTTGTATAAAATTTATGCAATAGCTATTTGTTAACAGCACCCCAGGCAGCCCAGGTCTTTAAGGCTGTGCAGACCGATTCCCTCGGCTGTGACCTCGCCCAGGCCTGCTCCCACACCGTCAACGCAGGCGCATGCTTTCCCGCATGGGTGTGATGCTCATTACTCCGGCTTAACGGCCCATTGATTTCACCTTGTTGCATTTTTCTTCAGAGCAATCGCTCCGCTTGCCCACTCTTTTACTGCTCTCTGTCACCGGGCTCACCGGTTTGGCGGACCCTCATTCTTTTGCGGCAATCACTCATCGATGCCAAATGCGGCAATACGCCGTTTCACCAGCCCGCGGACGGGACGGTCACTTTAAGCGACAGCGCAAAGTGACCGTCCCCGCACTGCCGTAGCCAGCCCTTGTCCGTGCGGCGTCTGCCGCAACCATCACCATCTGACAGGCCGTTATGGCCTGCGATTATCCCCGTCAACTATCGACTACCTAAGGAGGAAAAAGACCGAATACCGAGGCAGGCCGGAAGGCCTGGGGGAATAACCTGACAAGAGTCAGGCGGCCGTACAGAGTGCGTCACCGTACCCCGCAACACCTCACCTGACACCCGCCCCGGTGCAGGTATTCGTCTTCAGGGCCGCGTCACCGGGGAAAGGTCAGTACCGCTGCCGGGAGGTAGCGATGAGTGTGGGTTACAGACAATACGGATAAGGTACGGGAGGCGTTTTATGTCAACCCTGCAACGGGAGTTAATGCGGCTGTCTCGCCAGGCGGGCGGCAGTTACAAGACCGTGCATGACCGCACCGGCATGGCCCGGCGGTTTGTGCAGCACCTGCGCGCACTGAACATTCAGTCCCGCAGCGTGAACCACCTGAAAGCAAAACATATTGAAAGCTATATCGAGGCCCGTAAGGCGGAGGGCATCAGTGCGCGCAGCCTGCAAAACGAGATGGCCGCCATCAGGACGGTACTCCATCAGGCTGGACGTGACCGGCTGGCGGATGATAGCCGCCTGAGCAATACCGCGCTGGGGCTGAGTGGTGCCAGCCGGGCCGGGACCAAAGACCCGCTGCCGGATGTGGTGTATGCACAAATTTATCAGGGCGCGCTTGAGCGCGATGCCGGGCTGGCAGCCACGCTACAACTGCAGCGTCTGCTGGGGCTACGCGCCCAGGAAGCGGTTCAGGCGGTGAAATCACTGGAGACCTGGCGGCATGAGCTGGACAGCGGGAAACCCAGGCTGACGGTAACTTACGGCACCAAGGGCGGACGTCTGCGCGAAACATCGGCCATCAATACAGAGCAGGTATCCGCCGCTATCGATACCGCCCGCCAGATTACCGCTGAGCGCCACGGGCGACTGATTGACCGTCCCGAACTGAAAACCGCGATGAACTATTACCACTACCATCTCCGGCGGCTGGGTCTGACCGGACGGCAGGCGTCCCAGAGTCTGCGTTACGCCTGGGCGCAGGACAGCCTGAACTGGCACCGACAGCAGGGCGCGGGTCACAAAGAGGCCCTGGCACGGGTGGCAATGGACCTGGGGCACGGTGACGGCCGGGGCGAGTTTGTCAAACGGGTGTATGTCCAACAGGCAGCAGGAGGGAAAAAATGAGGCCAGCCAGGAGAAAAGTACCACAGAGACGCCAGCCCGGACGCAGGGATATTTGTTGTCCGGGCTGCGCTGACGTCTTCCTTATGAATATGGATAAATGACTGTGGAGGTCACCATGAAGCCACCCTTAACGCTGGTTGACCAGCAGAAGTCCCCCTTCACCACCACGTTACCCTTGCATCCTGGTTCGCAGGGCTACGACACGCGCCAGGATTATCTTATCAAGGGGCACTTACCCAGTGACGCCCTGACCAGCATTTACGGCCCCAGCGGCTCCTATAAATCCTTCCTGGCGATTGCCTGGGCCTGTCACATTGCCACCGGCATGCCCTGGGCGGGACGGCGGGTCACGCAGGGCTCGATACTGTATATCGTCGGGGAAGGTGGTATCGGCGTGCCGCGCCGGATTAAAGCCTGGGAGCGTACCTTTAACGGCGACAGCCCCATCGGCACGCTGTGGCGCATTGACTGCCCGGTATTCCCGGCCAGTCCTGAAAGCGCGGAGCAAGTGGTATTGGCCGCTCGCGAAGTGGAAAACCAGACGGGCATGGCGGTCAGGCTGGTGGTGCTCGATACGCTGGCCCGCTGCTTTGGCGGCTCGGATGAGAATGCCGCCCGCGATATGGGCGCATTCATCCAGGGCTGTGATTATATCAAGGCAAAAACCCGCGCCACCGTGCTGATTATCCACCACTCCGGCAAGGATGAGGAAAAGGGCGCACGCGGCTCCAGCGCTTTTCGAGCGGCGTTGGACGCGGAGTTTCATGTGCGGCGCGAGGAGTCCGGTCAGGGTCTGGTGCTGAATTGTACCAAGATGAAGGATGCGGAAGAACCGCCGCGCCGGGCCTATACGTTAAATCGTGTGCCGTTGTATACCGATGATGATGAGGAGCAGATTGTGTCGCTGGTGCTGAACGATGAAGGTCACCCTCCGGAAGCGGACAATCCGGCCCTGGACCCTTACCTGGCCTCGGTGCCTCGCTTAACAAATAACCATGTGGCGTTATGGCAGTGCGTGCGCTCGCGTACCGCAGCCGGTGAACCGTGTACCCGGACGCTGGTGCGAGATGACTTGCGGGCCATGGGGGTGGATGTGTCAAAGAAGTTTACCCGCTGGCTGGATAAGCTGGCCAATGATGGTCTGCTGACTGTGGATGGCGAAATTATCCGTCCCCGGCAGGCGAATCGAGAGGAGTGAGTCACACGCAGCCCGGTATCATCAGACATTATTGTTCCACCCTTAAACGATATGATGAGCATACACGTCCCCCGGACATTGCCAAAAAACCGGGCAACGTCCGGAGCCCCGATACATCGCGGTGTTGCCGCGCTAACGGGGCGGGACGTACCTCAGCGCCTGTGTTGCCAGACAGGCCGCATGGCTTTGCAGGGCGTGCGGGGTTCCGTGGATTTTACTAATCTTCAACCGGCTACGCCGGGTCACGGCGGCTAGCAGCATTATTCCTTTTTGCTACTTTCTTTGCCGCCTGCTATGCGCTAACGCGCATTACCATCCCAGGAACACGCTTTGCTGAAATGAAGCCTTTTTCGTCGTGAGTAATCAGGGCATGAGGTGGTGGAACCTGGGGGAAAACCAAAAACAATGGCTATTCCCCCCACTTTACGCGTGTCTAGGCACAGAGTAAGTGGGGGCATAAAAAAATAGTTTAAAATCAATGGGGAAACCGTATCCACGTGAACGCAGTGGGGGAGTAAGTGGGAAGGTGCCCTTTAGGGGGAACGTGGGGGATAGCTTTAGGCTGTGAGATTCTGTAACTAACTGTATTCACCTCAATCGATGCAGAAAAGAATCTAAATTTTTTTAATATTTGGATGATTTTCTATTAAGGACGAAGTTCTATTATGACATTAGGGGATAACACCTGTGTTCGTGGTCCAAGCCCGAATAAATGCCACATTTGCGACTGAGAACAAAAAATTTTATCGCTATTTTTAGGCATGGAATTAGGCATATTTTCATGATGATGAATTTAAATTATTATGATTATACAATCAGTTAATCTTAAAATTCTAATCCTCTCTCACCGACCAACCTCTTCAAGGTCTTGTCTCCAGCAGTCCAGACAAGGCAGAAAAAAAGCACGTCTTAGGACGTGCTTTTTTTTTGCAGCAAACCTCGTCCCTGACCAGCGCGCCCGTTTTGGGAAAAACACTTCAGCCCCGCCAGCCGATATTATCGGGAACAGGTGATTTCCTGTGTAAAAATAACCGCGGCACGACGGCCGGCAAGGATTTGAGGCCCGGGTGGGGATAAGCAAATCCATCATTCGTTTTACAAAATATATTAATTATAAAAATTTAGCTGACTGATATTTGAGATTATATGTTTATCTGCGGGTGAAAATATAAAAAGCACGCGGCGGGATAAAATACGCTTCTATAAAAGGCAATCAATTGGCATCGATAAATCATGCCCGTAAATTCTCTTGTCGCTAACGCATTATCTTAAGTGGCAAAGCTGCATTTTTTCTTAAGCATTGCTGATGAATTGCTGAGCAACTCTTTGAATAAATTTACCTTTACAACAGGAAATTAGCATTGGTATTGCCTGGATATGTCAAATAAATGTTAAAAAGGCTTGTATCTGCCGGCCTGACGGCGCATGTTATAAATTAGTCTGGATATTATTTTGCTGTCGGCATTGGATGCTATTTTAGGGAGACGATGAATTCGTATAATAAAGTCAGGCCCTGGGGGCATTTTTAAACGATATAACAAGCGATGCGGGGATAATATGAAAGTTGATTTCTTTTTGATTGAAAATGACAGGAAAACGTCTATTTATCATGATGAATTCAGGCTTGGACGTATTCTGGTCATGCCAAAAACAACGCTTCAGCTGATGTCTCGCAGGACAAAGCGGAGAAAAGAAACCTCTGGTAAAAGCTACGATACTGTTGTGCATATCAGTTCAGGGGGACAAAGGTATGCCGTCGCCTTTTCCGGCGAGGCTATTCCGGCGTTCGAAACGGATGAATTGATCAGGAAGTCGGTGCCAAAACCCACGCCTCTGGCGTAGCGTCCGCTAACGCCCGCCCAGGGTGCCGCAAAAATCCACTCTATAAAAAACGTCAATGGATTGGTTATTGATAATAGCGATATTCGTGAAATTAAGCCCTTTCCACTCTTTATTGTTTAACGCCTGCCGCACGGCCTAGAACGACAGATCGATAACCACATTATCGGTATAATTGCCCGGCGGCGGCGTAGGCTGGTTTGGCAAAATCCGCGCGACATAATTGTAGGTACGCAGGGTGCCGTCGCTGCTGACGCTATTGGATAGCGCGCTGGACCAACGGTCATTGCCGTTGTCACGCCAGGACTCGGCGCCGTTGGATTTAGAGATCTCATAGCCGAGCAGACTGCCGCCGCTGGCCATGTGCCTGACGTTGCCGACCGCATGATTGCCGTTATTCATCCCCACCGTATACGTGCTGCCTTTGGTACAGACGATGCCGATCGTCTGCGATACCGGATTAAAACCGCTCACCAGCGGCGCGGCGCCAAAGCTGATGTCGGGGGCGGTAATAGCGACGCAGTCGTTGGTGATGACCAGGTTAACCGTCAGCGGCACCATGGCGGAACCCATCTGGCTGCTGCCCGGCATACATTGTCCCAGCGCGCCTATGCCGGTGCAGATAGCGTAGTTCACCAGGATATTCAGGGTGACGGTATAGGTTCCCGCCGCCACGTTCTGGCCCGTCATGGTGTGCAAATACAGCGGGATACTGAAGTTCGACCCCCCCATCAGCCCAACCAGGTTTACCAGCTCGGCGGAATGGTATCTCACCGGGGCGCCGTTAAGCGCCAGTTGCGTGGCGCAGTTGGCGGCGGTGCATACCTGGATGGGGATAACATCGCCGCCGTCGATGGCTTTCAGCGCCGCCTGTCCGCTGCTGGTGGCATTGGCGGAATAGAGCTGCAGATCAATATGGTCGGTGCTCAGCAGGGCAAGCGTGCTGCCGGCGCCGCAGTTAACCTCGATACTGTTGCTGGACGTGCTGACGGTGCTGTTAATGCTGAAAGAGCTTGCCTTGCCAAAGGCGACGGTACGGCCGGGCAAGGCGCAGGCGGCAAGGGCGGACTGGCATAATAATGCGAGCAACAGCAATCCCGGGGAAAGGGTTTTCATCAAGCGTTCCTTAAGGTGTCGCGGACAGCGGGCATGGCAACGGCCCGTAGGTATGTAAAGCCCGGGGCCTGCCGTCCGGCAGCGTCAGGCGGGCGGCGCAGCGCCGTCCGTCCGGGGTGACGGCGCGCAGCCGGTTGTCGGTTGCCAGGTTTTCCAGCCAGGTAAGGCCTTCCCAGCCCACATAATCATCGGGCCGCCCGTCGCGCACGACCCGGGTGCCTACGGGCAGCGGCCGGCCCTGGCCGTCATGCAGGATGATGCTGGCCGCGCGCAGCGGCTCGATAGGGAAATGGAGCAGATAGCCGCTCTGGCGGGGCACCGAGAAACGTTGCTCGATAGCGGGCGCCGTCAAATCAGCGGGGATATTTAAGATATCGATGCCGTATTTAGCCGGGTAGTAGGCGATAACATTGGGAATCAGCAGGTAGCCCGCTTGGTCGGTCACGCCCGCCGGCTGGTTTTCATAACGCACCAGCACTTGCGGCTGCCCGGTTTTTATCAGCACAAACGCATTATTTAACTGGTTTGCCGCCAGCAGCCGCCCATCCATCGTCACCAGCGCGCCGCTGATATCCGCCCATTGCACGTCGCTGCCGTTGACGCCGTAAAAGCCGCCGGAGGCGTCGACATAACGGTTACGCCAGTCGAGCGTGGCCTGGCGATAATCTTTGTCTCTTTGCTGGCGGGCATAGGAGGCGTCCCAGCTGAAACCGCCGTCGGAGGGCATGGCGCGGGACACCGTCAGGCGCTGGGCGTCGCCGCCGGGCCTGTCGCGCTCCAGGCCGACGCTGGCGCTGGCCAGGCCGCCAAAGGGCATGATCAACGAGAGGGCGCCGGAATAGTCCCGCTGTTGCCGATCGAAACCCGCGGTCGCAAACAGGCTGGCGTCGCCCCACAGATTCCTGCTCCATGACAGATTCCATAAGCGGGTACGATCGCCCCTCCGGCCGCGGATATCGATCATTGCCGCGCCGAGGCTGCCATAACGATGCAGCGTGACGCCGGCGTTATATTGCGCGCTGGCCCGGCTTAACGTCGAGGCGGTGCGCGGCCGATGACGGGCGCCGGCATCATAGAGCGCCAGATGGGCAAAGTGACTGCTGCGCCAGGTATGCTGCGTGCCGATGCTGGCGACCCGGTTACTGTATTGATAACCGCAGCCATATTGTTCTCCGGTCCATTCGCCAAAACGGCTGCGGGTCCAGGAGCCGTTGATCACTCCCGCGCGTCCCACCCGCAACAGGCTGCCCGCGCCGGCCAGGGCCAGGTTTTGCGCGCCCTCGGCATGGCTTTCCAGCGTCAACCAGTCCGTTGTTCCCCGGCGGAAGGAACCGCTGGCCACCGGCGGGCCGTAATCGGCGTTTTTTACGCCATACGCGCGGCGCAGCGCGCCGGCGCCCACGGAATAATCGGATAAGCCGGGTTTGAGCAGGGTACTGGACACATAGAACGGCAGGGTAGTGATCACCTGGCGGCCTACCGCGTCCGTGGTGACGATAACCGCCTCGCCGGCGCCGTTGATAAAAGGCATATTGTTGAGCGAGTAAGGACCTGGCTGGAGGTTGTTGCTGCTGGTTTTATAACCGTTGATAAACATATCGACGGTGGTGGGCACCGCCGCCTGTCCCGCGAACGAAGGCAGAGGATAGGTCACGATATCCGGGCGTACCGAAAAATCACGTGCGAGCTGGATGCCGCCGATACGCACGCTGCTGCTCCACGATAACGCGTCGGTGATCACATCGCCCGCCGCCCAGCGCAGGGCATGCTCCTCGTTCTGGCTGGCCCAATAGGTATCGTAGCGCATATAGCCGCCGCCGCCAGGCGCGCCGGTTATCTGGCGCTGCGCCACGCCGTCAATGGAAAAGTGGCCGGCATCGCCAAAGGTACGCAATTCATGCCATACGGCTAAGCGCACGTCGCCGCTGATGCGACTGCCATAAATATCATAGTTGAACAACGCGCCGGGGCTGACGCGTGCAGGATGGCGCCGGCCGCCCGGCTCCAGGCTTATCGATTGTTCCGGCAGCCAACTGGCCGGCACCGCCAGCAACAGCCGCTGCCGCGGCCGGTCATAAGTCGCCGTTACGCCGGGCAGGGCGGTGACATCCGTTTGCTGCGCGTTTAGCCGATCGGCCGGCAGCCCGGCTTGCACCAGATCGGCGGTGGGCACGGTATAATGCCCGTCGCGAAACGCCACCGGCACGATCCGGCCGACGGCGGATTCATTCACCACCAGCTCCAGCATATATTGACGCTGCGCCTGCCCGGGCGCCATCCCCGGCGGCGGCGGCAGCGAAGAGAACGTTTCCGCGTTGCCGTCCATGGGAAACCCGCAAGCCCAATAACTTAACAGGGTAACGGCGCAACGGCGGAGAAAGGTCGGCGCAGGACGGTCCATTATCTAGCGCGCGGAAGACGTGCCGCGCCATACCTTGTTGCGGTTATCGACCCGGGTCTCCAGCACCGCGTGAGCGTCAACGCCGGCGTTAAGCGGCCAGCGATGGCGGGCGTTGGCCAGTACGTAACCGAACAATCCGTCGGTGAGCTGATATTTCCCCAGCCGCGTTTTGCTGAGCCGGGCGTGTACCGGTCCTTGGTTGCGGATCTCCAGATAAGGCTCGCCCCGTACCTGGACCAGACGCCAGCTTAACAGCGGCATGCCGCTGTCCGGCGACGATTGGCCGCCGTAGACAAACAGCGGAATGGAGTAACGCATCTGGAACATCAGCGAATTGGCGGGATCGTCGGCCCGGTCGTTAGGGGTGGGAATTTCGTCGAGCAGGATGCGAAAGGCTTGTTCCGGGCCGGAAGCCGGCGGCGCTTGCCTGATAATGCGGATCAGCTGTTTTTGTCCGGCATCCAGCCTGAGCATGGGCGGGCTGGCGATAATATCCTGTTGCGTATGAAAGCGCTCCCCGCCCTCCGTCTGCTCCCAGGAAAAGATCCGCACCTGCAGCAAGGTGGCGGCGGCGCCCTTGTTTTCCACCCACAGCTCGGTGGCTTTTTGCGTGCCGGCCAAAAAGGGATCCACCGGCCAGATCAGGACGGCGTGCCCCGCCCAGGCGATGGGCAGCCACAGGCCCAGCAGCAGCGACAACAGAAAGCGCCCGACGGCGAGAATGGTCATATTCAGATCCTTCTAAATCGTTACCAGGACAGGGTTACCGTAATGCTATCGGTATAGGTTCCTGCCGGGTGAAAGCCATCCAACTGCAGCTGTCCGTAAACCGGCAGCTGGATGTGGTCGCCATCGCCGTGGCTGATGGCGATATCCTGGTTAACCGGAATTTCACTGGCCGGCGATAAACTGGCGCTGGTGAAAAGGCGGTAGGCAATCAGATCGGTATTATTCAATCGCTGAAGATGACGCGTTGTGGTGAAATGATTACCGCCGCCCAGATTCATGGTTAAGGTCGTGCCCGGGGTGCAGGCGATGGCAAACGAGGCGCTTTGCACCAGCGCGGCATTGGCGGCCCGGGTATCGATACCGGACAAGGTACCGAAATCCAGCGTCCCGAGCACACCGCCGCCCTGGATCTGGCAGCCCGACACCACCGACGCCGATATCTGAAAATTTTGCGTCGGCAAGGCGGACAGCGGTCCTGGATACAGCGCCAGCAGCGACCCGAGCGCCACGCCCAGGCAATGAGGCCGTTGCCGTCGGTTGAGTACTGACATCCCTTAAGCATTCCGCTATCAATAAATGACCTGGACATTAATCACGTCGCTATAAGTACCCGCCGGCACGCTGGTATTATTCCCGCCCTGGGTGACCCGGCCATATACCGGATAAATATTGCCGTTTACCGGATCCGGGACACCGGTAGCCCTCAGGCCGGTATTGTTGGCAATAGGCGTGGTAAACGCGGCGTCGTTATACAGCGTATACGCAATGCCCTGTGATGCGTCGCTGCCGAGCACCAGATAACGCGGGCTGGCGGTTTCCGCGCCATACACATTCACCGGCGCGGGGTTGCTGCCGGTTATCTGCACGCTAAAGGTCGCCCCGGTGGTACAACGAACACGGATGCCGTCGCCGGTGGCGCCGCTCAGTGTCGCGCTCAGCTCCTCGAAAGTGGCGGGATGGGTACCGAAATCGAGCGTGCCGAAGTTAACATTGCTGGTGGCCGGGTCGCCGTTGATCAGGCAACCGTTGGTTAAGGTCAGCGAGGCGTTAATGGCTCCGGTGGTGGTTACCGCCCGGGCAACACCCGCCAGGCCACAGCCCAGCCAGCACGCCAGGAAAAAAAACTTCTTATTCATATCCTTACCTCAAAGGAATCTTAGAGAATACTCAACGGGATATTTATTAAAATTAAAACATTATTTTTTGAAAAATATATTGAATAATAATTAAAGGTTCGATGAATCAATGTTAATAAGCCATGGCTAGATGGCCGATGTTTTATAGTAGTCATAAATAAATCCGGCGACGGATAATAACTTTTTCCTTCCCTTGGCGAGCACATTGCGAAACGTCGGGTATCCCCAGAAGCGCACGGGGGTTGTCAAGATGAACGGCGGGCGTTTATCAGGTATCCTGGGGAAACAGGCCGCGCCGGCCCGGTCATTTTCCTGGTGAGTCATAACTTAAATAAACACCGTCCGGGATATATGGCATAAAAGTTGCTGCGTATTGGCAGGGGTAGTGACTTTTTGCCCAGGCTTCCTTTTACCTTCTGGAGAAGACTATGCTGACATCCGCAAGAAACCATCTGACTGGCACCGTAACGGCCATTGTCGCCGGCGCGGTCAATGATGAAATAGAACTCACCCTGGCGGGCGGCAAGAAGCTGGTCGCCACCATTACCCATAGCAGCGTGCACTATCTCGACCTGCGCCTTGGCGGCGAAGCCAGCGCGTTTATCAAAGCGCCCTGGGTGATCCTGACGACCGCCGGCACCGGCCTGCGGTTTTCGGCGCGCAATCAATTTACCGGCAGCATCACCAACATCGTCAAAGGCGCCATCAACAGCGAAGTTACGGTCGCCGTCGATGCCAGCATGTCATTGGTTTCGGTCATTACCAATGAGAGCGTCGCCGGCATGCGCCTCAAGGACGGTGATGAAGTGATTGCCCTGGTCAAGGCGTCCAGCATTGTGCTGGCGACCCACGACTCACCGCCAATAACGGCCGGAAATCCCTAATACCTTACGGCGTGCGCTGTTGAGACGCGAAGCGGATGACGGCGGTATCACTTGGCGGGATACAGCCGGACGCCGATATCGGCGGGCGGACTGTAGTAAGGCATCGAGGTGATTGCCAGCTCAATGCCGGTGCGGGCGTATTCCCCGATATTGCCGGAATGGATCCCGCCCGCCGCCGCCAGCCGGCAACCGGTAGCCTGGCTGTTGGCATAGGCCAGCGCCCGGCTTACCGCGGCGGGACTGAATTTATCCAGTTGCACCAGGTCCGGGCCGGCGTCTATAGCCGCCATGGCTTCGGTTTCATTATCCGCTTCCACCACGATTAACCGGTCCGGCGCCGCGCCGCGCAAGGTGGCCACATGCTGGCGCCAATCCGCCGGATCGGCGCAGAAATGACGGTGGTTGGCGAACAACAGTACCGTATCCGCGGTTCCGCAGCGATGCAGGATGCCGCCGCCGTCAATCACCGCGCCCAGCGCCAGCGTTTTGGTGCCGGGAATGGTTTTGCGGGTGCAGGCGATGCGCATCCTGGGGTTTACCGCTTGCGCCATGGCGACCATCTCATGAGTGGCCTGGGCGACGCCGCTGCACCATTCCAAGAGGTTTTGCGCCACTTTCCAGCCCTGGTGTAATCTTTCGGCCGGCCCGGCTGCGGTTAACAGCACATCGCCGGCCTGCGCCATCTGCCCGTCGGCCATCGCCATCACCACGCTGAGCCCCAGCCGTTGCAGGACCCTTGCTGCGGCGTCCAGCCCGCTGACTTTCCCGGCGGTGCGCCGGCTAAAGCTCATGACGCCCTGACGGTTGCCGATGCCCAGGGCGCGGGTAGTCAGGTCGCCGTAGCGGATATCTTCCTGCAGTAGCGAATCCAGTTCCTGATCGGAAAGATAAAGCATGATCGTGCCTCGTCGTGTTGAGAGAGATGATGTAAATGCGCCGTCGCCACTTCCTGATATATCACCAATAACACAACCGGCGCTAAAACGTGAATGATACGGATCAAGCGCCGGGCCGGTCGGGTCCTCCCACCGGATAAAACACCGTCGTGAACTTTTATTTTTAATAATGTTCGCGAATGTACTAAATGCGCGGATATGCATTTTCCCGTCAGCAACCGGCGGTAAGTAAAATGCGATTTCGCCGCATGGTGATATTGCCAATAAATACAGGCGGTAACGTATTCCCGCTACAAAAAAATACGCATTATTATCGCGGCCGTACGGACTGTTTTACGCCTTGGCATGGGGATTGCTCTATTCATGCTGTCTTTACTATTTTTTATTCATTATACATTATTCATCAGAGGAGTTCTTTATTGTGACTCGCAAACTGGCAATCTATGGCAAGGGTGGTATTGGTAAATCGACCACCACACAAAATACCGCCGCCGCATTAGCCTATTATCATGGTCAAAAAGTGTTTATTCATGGCTGTGATCCGAAGGCGGATTCCACGCGGCTGATATTAGGCGGCATGCATCAGGAAACCCTGATGGACGTGCTGCGCGATCGGGGCGCCGAAAAGATCACCAATGACATGGTGGTCAAAACCGGCGTGTTCGGCATCAGCTGCGTTGAGTCCGGCGGCCCTGAGCCGGGCGTAGGCTGTGCCGGGCGGGGCGTCATCACCGCCATCGACCTGATGGAAAATAATCGCGCCTACTCCGAAGATCTGGATTTTATCTTCTTTGACGTTTTGGGCGACGTGGTCTGCGGCGGGTTCGCCATGCCGATCCGCGAAGGCAAGGCCCAGGAAGTCTATATTGTCGCCTCGGGGGAAATGATGGCGATCTATGCCGCCAATAATATTTGCAAAGGCTTGGTGAAATATGCCAAGCAAAGCGGTGTCCGTCTCGGCGGTATTATTTGTAATAGCCGCAAGGTTGACGGGGAGCGGGAATTTGTTGAAGAGTTCACCGCGGCCATCGGCACGCAATTACTGCATTTTGTACCGCGGGATAATATCGTGCAGAAAGCGGAATTCAATAAAAAAACCGTTACTGAATTTGATCCGGAATCTAACCAGGCCCATGAATATAGCGAGCTGGGACGTAAGATTATTGAAAATAAAAACCTGGTTATCCCTAAACCCATGACCATGGAAGCGCTGGAAGCCATGGTGGTCAAATACGGTCTGGCCGATTGATTGAACAGCGCCAAGGGCTAAAGGACCGGATCGCCGCCGGCCGGCAAGATGACCAGTTACTTAATCGGGGAATGAACCATGCCACATCATGAGTTTGAGGTTAGCAAGTGTATACCGGAGCGGAAACTCCATGCCGTAGTCAAAGGCGCCGGGGAGGACTTAACCTCGGTGCTGCCCCTGGGCTATCTGAATACCATCCCGGGAACATTGTCCGAACGCGGCTGCGCCTATTGCGGCGCCAAGCATGTTATCGGCACGCCGATGAAGGATGTCATCCATATCAGCCACGGGCCGGTGGGATGTACTTACGATACCTGGCAAACCAAACGCTACATCAGCGATAACGACAACTTCCAGCTGAAATATACCTTTGCCACCGATATGAAGGAAAAACATATCGTGTTCGGCGCGGAAGGGGTGCTGAAGCAGAATATCCTGGAGGCGTTTAAGGCCCAGCCCACCATTAAGCGCATGACCATTTACCAAACCTGCGCGTCGGCGCTGATCGGCGACGATATCGCCGCCGTGGCGCAGGACGTGATGGACGAATTGCCGGATGTGGATATTTTTGTCTGCAATTCGCCGGGTTTCGCCGGCCCCAGCCAGTCCGGCGGCCATCATAAAATCAATATCGCCTGGATTAACCAGAAGGTCGGCACCGTCGAGCCGAAAATCACCAGCGATCATGTCATCAACTATGTGGGCGAATACAATATCCAGGGCGATCAAGAAGTGATGGTGGATTACTTTAAGCGCATGGGTATCCAGGTGCTGTCCACCTTTACCGGCAACGGCTCCTACGATGATTTGCGCGGCATGCATAAAGCCCACCTTAATGTGCTGGAATGCGCGCGCTCGGCGGAATATATCGCCAATGAACTGCGGGTGCGCTACGGCATTCCGCGCCTGGATATCGACGGTTTTGGTTTTGGCCCCTTATCGGATTCCCTGCGCAAGATCGGACTGTTTTTTGGTATCGAAGACCGCGCGCAGGCCATTATCGACGAGGAAACCGCCCGCTGGAAACCGGAGCTTGACTGGTATATGGCGCGCCTGAAAGGCAAAAAAGTCTGCTTATGGCCGGGCGGTTCCAAACTCTGGCACTGGGCGCACGTGATCCATGCGGAAATGGGCGTGGAAGTGGTGTCGGTCTATACCAAATTCGGCCATCAGGGCGATATGGAAAAAGGCATTGCCCGCTGCGAGGCCGGCGCCATGGCCATTGATGATCCCAATGAACTGGAAACCCTGGAAGCGATGTACCAGCTCAAGCCGGATGTCATTTTTACCGGCAAGCGCCCGGGCGAAGTGGCGAAAAAAATCCGCGTCCCCTACCTGAACGCCCATGCGTACCATAACGGTCCCTATAAGGGGTACGAAGGCTGGGTGCGTTTTGCGCGCGATATCTATAACGCCATTTATTCACCCATCCATCAGCTGGCCCTGCTGGATATCAGCAAAGATGCCATCCCCACCGACCGGGGTTTCGCCACACAGAAAATGCTCGCGGCCGCAGGCCTTGACGATCAGACCCTGACGTCCACCACCCTGCGCCAGTATAGCGGCGGCTATGACAGCGTAGCCAAGTTGCGTGAGCGCGTTTATCCCACCTTTCCCGGCCAGACGGTCATTCCGGCGGAATAAGGAGAACCATCGATGGCAAACCAGATTGAAGACCGTATCGAGCCGCTGGTGGATTACATCATGAAAAATTGCCTCTGGCAGTTTCATTCCCGCGTCTGGGACCGGGAAAAGCAGAATGAGGGCATTTTGCATATCGTCGCGCAATTGCTGTGTGACGAACCGGTGGATCTCAGTACCCCGGCCAATCGCTGCTACTGGGCCGACGCCGTGGTACTGGTGGAGGCGTATAAAACGCGCTTTTCCTGGCTGGGCATGATGGGTAAGGCGGAGATCGCCGCGCTTATCACCGCGCTCCATGAACGGCTGAACTACCTGACGATTACCGGATCGCTAAACGCGGAATTAACCGATCGGCGCTATTAGAGGGCACTAGCATGTCGTGTGAATTAAGAAAGAAAGATCGTACCGGCGTTATCAATCCGATATTCACCTGCCAGCCGGCGGGGGCGCAATATGTCAGCATCGGCGTCAAGGATTGTATCGGCATCGTGCACGGCGGCCAGGGCTGCGTGATGTTCGTGCGCTTGCTGATTTCCCAGCATTTAAAGGAGAGCTTTGAAATCGCCTCTTCCTCGGTGCATGAGGACGGCGCGGTATTCGGCGCGCTCGATCGCGTGGAGCAGGCGGTAGACGTGCTGCTGATGCGCTACCCCCATGTCAGGGTGGTGCCGATTATCACCACCTGCTCCACCGAGGTGATCGGCGACGACGTGGACGGCGTGGTGCGCAAGCTTAATGATGGGCTGTTGAAAGAGAAATTTCCCGGCCGCGAGGTCTATCTGATCCCGATCCATACCCCGAGTTTTGTCGGCAGCATGATAAGCGGCTACGATGTGACGGTGCGGGATTTCATCAAATATTTTGCCAAGAAAAGCGAACCCAACGGCAAGATTAACCTGTTCACCGGCTGGGTTAACCCCGGCGACGTGACGGCGCTGAAACATCTGCTGGCGGAAATGCGCATCGATGCCACCGTGCTGTTTGAAATTGAAAATTTCGACTCCCCGGTGATGCCCAGCGGCAACACCGTTTCCCACGGCAATACCACCGTCGAGGACCTGGTGGGAACGGCCAACGCCCTGGGCACCCTCGCGCTGAACCGTTATGAAGGACGCAAGGCGGCGGATTACCTGGCGGAACAATTCGCCATCCCCACCATTATCGGGCCTACGCCCATTGGTATCCGTAATACCGACACGTTCCTGCAAAACCTGCGGCAGCTGACCGGCAAGGCAATTCCGGAATCGCTGGTGCGCGAGCGCGGCATCGCCATCGACGCCTTGACCGATTTGGTGCATATGTTCCTGGCCGATAAGCGGGTGGCGATTTACGGCAATCCCGATCTGGTCATCGGCCTGGCCGAGTTTTGCCTGGATCTGGAAATGAAGCCGGTACTGCTGCTGCTGGGCGACGATAATGCGTTTTATGATACCGATCCCCGCATTATCGCCCTACAGGAGCAGGTGGATCACGGCATGGAGATCATTACCAATGCCGACCTGTGGGAACTGGAAAACCGCATTACCCACCAAGGGCTGGAACTGGATTTGATCCTCGGCCATTCCAAAGGGCGCTTTACCGCCATCGACAATCAGATCCCCATGGTCCGGGTTGGGTTTCCCACCTATGACCGCGCCGGCTTATGGCGCCATCCGGTGGTGGGCTATGCGGGGGCCATCTGGCTGGCGGAGCAGTTTGCCAACGCGCTGTTCACCGATATGGAATACAAGAAAAACAAAGAGTGGATCCTTAACGTCTGGTAATGGGTATCGGCCTGTCATTCATAAGGATAAAACCAATGTCAAAACTGTTATTTGAATCCGATCGGCAAAAGTTTATCCGGCTTTCCCATGATGCCGAAGGCTATCACCGGCGGGCGGAACTGTTCGCCGAACAGGCGCAGTCGCCCGGTCTGGTTTTCAACGTGGCGTCCATTGCCGTGGAGTGTTATCTCATCGCACTCTGCGCCTGGTACGGCAGCATGCCGTATAACCACAACTATGGCAGCCTCATGGATACGGCGGAGGAGGTTATTCTCTTTTCGCCGGCATTAAGCGGCAAAATCCGCGCGCTGGATGACATCTTTGGTCTCTGTTCGCTGGAAAACTACCACCACGGCACCCCGACCCTGGCGGATTCGGTCGGCATTATCGCCATTTGCCGGGAATTGTCGGGGATTTTAACCGCTTTGGGCACCCAGGGTTCCCAGGCGCGATAAAGGAGGGCACGACCTATGCAGTCGACAGAACCGCGCGCGGCCCCGGGACATCCGCACGGCGCCATGCGTCGCGATGAACGGGAAATAACGCAACCGGCCGAAATAGCGGCGATCCTGGACTCCGCCAGGGTGATGTATATCGCCCTGGCGCAGGACAATATCCCTTTTATGGTACCGGTATTTTACGCCTGGGACGGCACGTCGCTTTATTTCCATTCCGCCAGGGCCGGCACCAAAATAGCGATGCTGAAAAAAAACAGCACCCTGTGTTTTGCGGTTTCCACCGAACAGGGCGTGGTGGAAGACGAGGTGATCTGTAATTTCGAGGCCAGGCACCGTACGGTCATCGGTCTGGGCAACGCGGTGTTTATCCGGGACGAGGCGGAAAAGATCGCCGCGCTTAACCTGATTGTCGCCCGCTTCAGCGACAAAGCCTGGACCTTTCCCGCCGCCAATGTGCGCGCCACCCTGGTGCTGCGTATTGATATCATTTCAATGAAGGGTAAACAGCACGGATTTTAGGGAGTGGAAAATGAAGATAGCGGTATTTATCGATGCCGGCGGCCGGGCCGCCTCGCTGTACCAGCCAGGCGCGGTGTGGGTGTATGAATCAACCGCCGACGGTTGGCGGCCGGTTGCGGATATTCCGTTTACCCTGCGCCCGCAAATGGGATTAAGCGAAATCAGAACCCGCACCCTGGAGATGCTGACGTCCCTCGACGGCTGCCGCCATTTTGTCGCCGCCGCTATTCACGGCGCGCTGCTGTCCTATTTTGACGGCATGGGCATCACTATGTGGCGGCTGACCGGGGAACCCGCCGGTTTCCTGACGCGTATCCGGCAGTTTGTGGAAGAAAACGCGCCGCGGGAGCAGGCAGCGGCGGCCCAAAGCGTTATCAAGCCCGGCCAGGGCGCGGGGGAATATTGCCTTAACCTTATCGACGCGCTGAAAAGCGATGGCGCCTTAACCTCAAAACAGGTGCTGCTGCCATTTTTCCGCGCGGGAGCCTTTAAACAAATCGACATTACCTGCGATCATGTGCCGAAATGGTTTAAACATGAACTGCCGGCATTAAAGCTGGCGCTTACGGTGGCGCAACAACCGGACGGGCGTTGCCGGGCGTTGGTGCTCAATATCGCAGGCAACGCTTGAGTTGCCTGCTTGGGCGTTTAAAAAGTCATGCCCGCTTCTGGCGCAAATTCTGGGCACTTGACCTGCCTGTGGCTCGGCAATCAATCAGGTGTCCTCGACCTCCGCTCCTTGCGCCGTCATTGTCCAGGGGATGATTTTCCGCAGGTATCGCCCATGCTAAATGCCTATTTGGGTGCTGGTGATAACCCCGGCAGTAGTCGGGGTAAGCTGCCTCTAATCATTCCATTTGATACTGTAATCGGTTAATTGATTATCAAGATATTCCCTTTTTTCAAACCAATAATCAAAGACCACCTTATCACTGTTCTGAAATATTAAATAATAGCCACCAGTATCACCCAGGGTATCATCTACAACCTGTATTTCCCATCCATTATACTCTCCACTAACTATGGTTCCATTTTTCATAATCATCATCTTTCCTTAATCTTCGTAAGGAACATGGTTATTCGAACTATACTTACCCGTTACCGGGTCTTTTACACTAAAATGAACATGCGGAATACCGGGAGCATGCATGCCGCTTATAGAACCTGAATCTATTCTAAATTCTTTTGTTCCGTCTGCACTATGGTAGACCCCTGAACCAGTCTTGCCAATTTCCTTGTAATTTGAGCCTAAAAACTTCAAACCCGCAGCTAATGCTTTGTCAGTAGTTAACGTCGTCGAGCTGGTGAAGTTTTTTTTACCCGATAATGTTTCAGTGATGACGTTTTCAATTTTACTGTTAGATTATTGAGAAAGGTAAACCAGATCTCTCATAGTAAGAGGATCCGCACCAGGATTTGCAAAAATATTTCCGCCCCTTACCGGTTTACCGCCTATGTTGCCGGTATGCCTAGAACCTTGCTCACGGCGTTGATCAGGCGATATCAGTGCCGTTTTACCGTCCTGGCTCGAGGGAGAACCCCGGTGCTAGGCCGGGGTTTTAATCAAAAAATTACTCACTGGAGATCACCGGTGGAACTAACGATAGTACATCTATCACATCTTCAATTGTAACTATTGAATAGTGAACAACACCTTCTTTCGCATGGATATCAGCACTCTGTTCATTAAACCACTTCAAATATGGTGAATGTAAAATAGTATAAATGCCAGCGACCATTTCACCTTTTTGTTCTTCTTGCATTTTCAATAAATCACCCTCGTCAATAACGCGGAAACAATAAATCCAATCAAAGGCAATTTTTATTTTTTTATTGTTTGCAAGTAAAGATAAAAAAAGCGCCCCAGAAGCATAGTTACAATTAATCAATTGGCTACCAACCAGCGTGGAGCATTCATCATATGCAAGTTTAACTAATTTTTCCTTCATATATAATCACTCCTCATATCTGAATTTTATTCTATTCCTGCCAGATTGTATCTCTAATGTAGGTCTGCCGTCAGTACTACGTTCGCGGATAATGACTGTCCGTCCATCAGACAATGAACCGACCCTGCCACCGGGAATTTGTTTAACATTATCAGGCGCTAAGGCATCAAATTCTTTATTAGCTGCGTTTTTTCCACCTGCTCGTTCAAAAAGCTTTGATCTGCCTAAAGTTTCTTGCCCCCTTGAGGAGGTGGACCTCAGCTCTTCAACAGTAATAACTTTTCGGTCATTATTTCTGGCTTTCTCTTCGTCTTCCGGCCCCCAACCTCCCGGTGTTCCCGATCCCACTCCGCCCAGCTCGGCTTTTTGCGCATCGGCGGCTTTGGCTATGTCTTTGCCCAGATTCGGTTTAGCCTCGCCGCCCTCTTCGTTGCGACTTTCCATCCGTCCCGGCCCGCGCGTTCCATCACGTACCGAACACTGTTCGCGCGTGCCTTCACAGATGTCTCCACCCATATCGAAGCCGTCGTCATCGTTCGACTCCGACTGGCTGCCATGACCTACTGCTCCCGCTATCGCTGCACTTTCCGCCGCACCACCTACGATCGCGCCCAGCAGGTTATTCTCCACAGCGTTACCTGCGGAAAAGCTGATCCCTGGCGCAGACGCCGGTTCAGACGGAGCCGCTGGAGCAGATGAAAAGCGTTGCGCCAGGTCGCGCCCCGGCACTTTATCGCTGCCTTCGCCCACGTTGCCGCTGTAGGCTAACAGCCCCACCCCCAGGCCGAGGGGATGTTTTGCCAGCCCGAGCGCGGCCGCGCCTAATTCGCTTATCGCGGTGCGTAGCGCAATACCGTTAGCCCCGCTGCCGGCGGCGACCGGCGCCATCCTGGGCGATAGGGCAACTGCCATGCCGGATAACGCTATGGCGCGCCGCGCGTTAACCTGCGCCATGGACGGTGTGACCGATGCGGGAATAGCGCTATTGCCCGCCAAGGGTTCGCTACGGGAGTTTGCGGCGTTTCCAGCCTTGATATCGGCTTTCCGTGCTTCAGGGGGAGCCGCCGCAGCCTTTTGTTCTGCAATAGAGTTTCTTATTGCCGCTAAAATTTGCCCGGTTTCATTTTTCCGTTTGAGCGCGTTATCCACCTGTCCAGCCCTTGCCCGGGCGGCATGGTCAAGATTATTCCGTTTGGTCTTTTCTAGATTGAGCTGATGTTCTTGCCGTAAATAGCGTTCCCGAACAGACGTACTCGGGTTAGTGCTTAGTTCTTTATGTAATGCGATAACGCCGGTACTGAGATGGCAAAGGCGGTCGTTAATCTCACTCAGCGCTTGGTAGGCGGATTGCTTTTTATGCTGGGCGGAAAACACCTGCGCCCGCATATCATTGTCCAGCGCCTCCGCCGCCGCCAATGTGGCAGGCCTTGGCTGGGAGTGATAGCCATCATGATCTTCCTGGCATTCCGCCAGGGCTTTATCCAACACTTCTTTTGATAAATTAATGTGATATTGAAATTGTTCCGTAAGTGCTTGAAAATCCCTTCTTCTCGCCGTCTCTAATTGCTGTGTATTATTAAAACCTCCGCTCCCGCTGGTATTACCGCCGTTGCCGCCGCCATGCAGACGAAAATGATGATTAGCGGAGTGGTGTCTGCCAGGGGTGGCGGTTACGGTCATGACATCTTCATTTCTCGACGAGGTGACCCGGCCGGCATAATCACCGCCACCCCCGCCGCTGTTCGTCGCGCATGCTCCACGGGAATTGCCGCCGCCACAGCCCCTGGATGAGCTGCCGCATCTGTTGCCCGATGAACTGCCACAGCCGCCGATATTCATTTATTCCCTTATTTGAATGATAATAAATTATTCCCGATTAATTTGGTTCATCACATAAGACGCGGATAGGGGTGTGCTAATAGGGCAAGTAAAGCATGAAAAAGTTAACAAAGAGTTAAACGGCAATATCAAAGAGAAACCTTTTTAAAACCGGCATTGTTGTCCATGGGTGAAAATATTATTAATTGAAAGTCAATTGAAAGCTATATTGCCGCAATATTTTTTGGGTTGCTGGCGACAGGTTATTGTCTATGAATGTATTTGTTGAATAACAAATTCAGCGGCACGGATGATATTATTTTTTTAATTTCCTAAATCATTATCTTTGCTTAAATAAGATAAACGAGTTAGCCAGCATTTTGGCATATTTATTTTTTTATTAAAAATTTTAACCTTCCTGATTAGCATTATTCCTGTGTGAGCAGTAAAAAATACTGCGTATTCTCTAAGATGCTGAAGGCGGATGGTCTAATAATAATGTGTTAAAACGCGTGCCGGCAGGCACCACCCATCGGGATAATCAGCCTGCTATCCCATTATCGCTGCGGTTTGTCCACAGCGCGGTATGAGTGTCCCCATCCCGGTTTTTATCAACATGATGATGCGGACTCAGGCTGCTGCAGGGCGCGCCGCTTCAGCCGGGCGCCTGACTCCGGCGTGAAACGTACATTGTTGATTATCCGTTGTCACATACAAGACAAAAAAGCCACTGGCGTCAATGCGCCAATGGGAAAACGACGTCAAATCATATCGTTATATATTTAATTATATAACGATAGATGGCCGGCAACTTGCACCACTCTCACTCGGGCCGGAAAACCTATGCCGGCACATCGGTTTTTTGACCTTCACCGCCCATTGGGCGCCAAAGGGAGGCGCGCTTTATGCCACCGGCCATGCTTAATGACACCGCATCCGCCCATCCGACGCTGGCGGATTCATTATCCTTTACCTGCCAACTGGGCGAGTGCCGCTCCGAACTGCTGCCCCTGCTGTCCGAGGTCAGCAAGGTGGTCAGCAGGGAAGGCTCTTTATCCAAGACGCTCAAGCTGGTGCTGGAGCTGATGCAAAAACATTTGCAGGTTACCCGGGCGATGATCTCGCTCTACGATGCCAGCTGCGACCAGATTTTTATCCATGAAAGCTACGGTTTATCCAAGGATGAAATCGAAAAGGGCGTCTATTATCCCGGCGAGGGCATCACCGGCAGGGTGGTGGAAACCCGCCAGCCCATTATTGTCCCGATCATTGCCGAAGAGCCGTTGTTTCTCAATCGCACCGGCAGTTGGGATAAAACGGTCGATGGCCATCTTTCCTTTATCTGCGTGCCCATCATGCGCGGCATGAAAGTAATGGGCACCATTGGGGTGGAACGTTTATACAATAACCGGCAACTGTTATATCTGGATCTGGAAGTGCTGGCCATTATCGCCACCACTATTGCCCAGGCGGTGGAGCTGCATCTGCTGGAGCGCGCCCATAAGCAGGTATTGCAGGCTCAAAGCGCCCGGCTGGATAAAGAGCTGAAGGAAAAATTCAAACCGGCGAATATCATCGGCAACTCCAGGGCGATGCAGTCGGTTTATCTGATGATTGACAAAGTCAGCCACGCCCGCACCACGGTGCTGATCCTCGGTGAAAGCGGGGTCGGCAAGGAACGGGTCGCCAGCGCCATCCACTATAACAGCAGCTGCGGCAGCGGGCCGTTTGTTAAATTCAACTGCGCCTCGCTGCCGGAAAGCGTCATCGAAAGTGAGCTGTTCGGCCATGAAAAAGGCGCCTTTACCGGTGCCGTCGCGCGCCGGGCCGGAAGGTTCGAGGAGGCGGATGGCGGCACGATTTTCCTGGATGAAGTGGGCGAATTATCTCTTTCGGCCCAGGCCAAGCTATTGCGGGTGATCCAGGAACGGTGCTTTGAACGCCTGGGCAGCAACGAGTCCATTAAGGTCAACGTGCGCATCCTGGCGGCGACGCACTGCGATTTAACCGCCATGGTCACCAACGGCACCTTTCGCGAGGATCTGTACTATCGTCTGAATGTCTTCCCTATTACTATTCCAGCGCTGCGTGAGCGGGGTAACGATATCCTGATCCTGGCCGAACATTTCAACGCCTGGTTTGCCCGGGAACAGGGGGTTGATGTCCCTGCCATTTCCACGCCCGCGCTGAACTTAATGCTCAACTACGACTGGCCGGGCAACGTGCGGGAGCTGGAAAATATGATGGAGCGCGCGGTATTGCTGGCGGAAGAGGGGGTGGTCCACAGCTATCATCTGCCCGCCGCCCTGCAACCGGCCGTGCTGGGCACGCTTGGCGAGCAGTCGGGCCTGGAGGCCCGTTTATCCATGATGGAGTATGAACTGATCGTCGAGGCGCTGGCCCGCTTCCAGGGCAATATGTCCAGGGCGGCGGCGCAGTTGGGCCTGACCCGGCGCATGCTCGGCCTGCGCATGGCGAAATATCAGCTGAACTATAAAGATTACCGGAGCGGAGACTGATATGGCCGGCACCGGTGATCTCGCCGCGGGGCGGTTAGCCATTCCGCGCTGCGCCGTCGACCTTTGCGGGCCGGCGGGAAAAGCGCGCTCACGTAAAGGACGCGGCGGCCATGCGGTCGATCAGATCATCGCCCATTCCCATGCCATGAAACGCACCCTGGCGGCGGTGGCAAACATTGCGCCCACCCGCTCAGCGGTATTATTGCGCGGCGAGCCGGGAACCGGTAAGGATGTTATCGCCCGGGCGATTCACCTCCAGTCGCAACATCGCGCCGGTCCGTTTATTAAAGTGTGCTGCGATTACCTTGCCAGCGACGATATCATGCGCGAATTGTTCGGTTGTGAAGCGGGCTTTTCCGGCAATATCGCCGGCTATCCCGGCGATATTGCCCTGGCGGCGGGCGGAACGCTGTTTATCAGCGAAATCGGCCATTTTTCCCTGTTATTGCAAAAGCGGCTGCTGCGCATTTTACAAGAACAGCGTTATAAGCCGCTCGGCGGCTCCCGCACCCTGGCCTGCGATGTGCGCATAATTTGCGCCACCGAGAAAAACCTGGAGCAGAGGATGGCGCAGGGGACCTTTTTAGCCGAACTCTATTATCGCATCCATATCGCCACCATTGCCCTGCCGGCCCTGCGCGAGCGTAAAGAAGACATTCCCGGCCTGGTTAACTATTTTTTCGAACGTTATAACCGCGATAATCACAGGACGCTCACGCTGACCGAGGCGGCCCAGGCGCCACTCTATCTGTGCCATTGGCCGGGGAATGTGCGCGATATCGAGAATTGCCTTGAGCATGCCGCCATCCAGGCCCGGGATGGCGTTATCCAGCAATTGCCCTGCCTGTCCGGGCGCTGCCTGCGCCAGCGTTTGAACCAGGAAATCAGCCGGCAGCAGGAGACGGTGCCGCAGGAGGCGGGCCACGAGGCGGGGTATGGCCCGGCTACGCCGCTATGGCCGGCGGAAATAATGATGAGCGCCATGACCGCGACGGCCGGCGCCCCTGACGACGCCGATGAGGAGCTGCGCTATCGCCTGGTCGCCGCCCTGGAAAAAAGCGGCGGGGTCAAGGCCAAAGCCGCCCGTTTGCTCCATATCACCCCCCGGCAGCTTTATTATGCCTTGAAAAAACTGCACATTGAGGTAAAGAAATTTTAACTGCGCCGTCATGGTACCGATTTCCCGGCAAGCGCATATTCTCTCTAAGGTTAATAACTTATTTATTTTATGGCAGCAAATAGTTAATTTATTTATTTTGTTTTTATCAGGGAAAATATGACACCGTTATTTGATCTTATCGCGATGTATAGCCGAAAAAGCGGTTTGTTGCATTGCGCCTCATTTTATTACGCCCCCCGATAAAACGTCCCGCGGAGTCAATACTGCAGAGAGCGATTAGCGTTAAAAATAAGCATAATTATCAGTATATTACAAAGTTATCCTTATTTCCGGCATCAATAAACAAGGTTTTCTTATGGTCGGTCATAACCTTTGTTTATGGCTGATGGATAGCGCGCAGATAGTATGGCAGACTGGACGGAAAGGTTGTCGATATGGTCATCAAGGCGAACCAATGTCAGCATTTTTACCTGCTTTCATCCGGAAATTCTGAAATAACAGTTCATATATTCGCCACACGATCAAATTTTTTTTTAGTTTTTAAATAGTATGTATGACTGCTTACTCATTGTCATAAAGTGAATTACTTCACAGTTTAGCTATATTGACTGGCGATCGTGCTTCATTTTTGGCCAAACACCTGTGGATTGTTTTCGTTTGCTGCGTCTCACAAAATGTGTAAATCCCTACGGGTTATATTGACGTATTGGCAAACAGTTGCCAAATTGGGAGCCTCGGAATTCAGGAGGGGCAATGGATTGTTTGAATGGTCCCACGCATTCAACGCGTCGGGGGGTGCTGCCTCATGGGCATCCCGGCATATATTCCCTTCTTTGGTTCTGATGCCGCAAGGCGCACTGCACAGACCGCAGCATTAAAAAAAACAGCGTCTGGCCGTACAACACACAACATCACATCACACAATGGAGCAGAATGATGACAATTTCCTTGACCAAATCAGGGATACTGAAGGTCGGCATTAGCCTGGCGGCATTAGCCGTGGCGGCCAGCGTTCAGGCAAAGACTCTGGTATATTGTTCAGAGGGCTCGCCTGAAGGGTTCAACCCGCAGTTATTCACGTCCGGCACCAGTTTTGATGCCAGTTCCGTGCCGATCTACAATCGTCTGGTCGATTTCAAGCTGGGCACCACGGAAGTGATTCCGAGCCTGGCCGAAAAGTGGGAAGTCAGCGCCGACGGCAAAACCTATACTTTCCATCTGCGTAAAGGCGTGAAGTGGCAGGAAAGCAAGGATTTCAAACCGACCCGCGATTTCAACGCAGACGACGTGATCTTCTCCTTTATGCGGCAGAAAGACGCCAACCATCCTTACCATAAAGTCTCCGGCGGCAATTACGAGTACTTTGACGGCATGGGCATGGGCGATTTGATCGCCAGCGTGGAAAAAGTCGACGACTACACCGTGCGCTTCAACCTGACCCGCGAGGAATCGCCATTCCTGGCCGACCTGGCCATGGACTTCGCCTCCATCATGTCCGCCCAGTATGCCGATCTGATGCAAAAAGCGGGCACGCCGGAAAAAATCGATCTCAACCCGATCGGTACCGGCCCCTTCCAACTGCTGCAGTACCAGAAAGATTCCCGCATCCTGTACAAAGCGTTTGAAAACTATTGGGGCACCAAGCCGAAAATCGACCGCCTGGTGTTCTCCATTACGCCGGACGCGTCCGTACGTTATGCCAAGCTGCAGAAAAACGAATGCCAGATCATGCCGTATCCTAATCCGGCCGACATCGCGCGCATGAAAGAAGACAAAACCATCAACCTGATGGAACAGCCGGGCCTGAACGTGGGCTACCTGGCGTTTAACGTCGAGAAAAAACCGCTGGATAACCTGAAGGTTCGCCAGGCGCTGATCACCGCGGTAAACAAATCCGCCATCATCGACGCGGTATACCAGGGCGCGGGCCAGCCGGCGAAAAACCTGATTCCGCCGACCATGTGGAGCTATAACGACGCGGTGCAGGATTACGCTTACGATCCGGCCAAAGCGAAAGAACTGCTGAAGGAAGCGGGCTTGCCGGAGGGTTTCTCCATCGATTTGTGGGCTATGCCGGTACAGCGTCCCTACAACCCGAACGCCAGGCGCATGGCGGAAATGATTCAGTCCGACTGGGCTAAAATCGGCGTTAAGGCCAAGATCGTCAGCTACGAATGGGGCGAGTACCTTAAACGCGCCAAGGCCGGCGAGCATCAGTCTGTTATGATGGGCTGGACCGGGGACAATGGGGATCCGGATAACTTCTTCGCCACCCTGTTCAGCTGCGATGCGGCAAAAGACGGCTCCAACTACTCAAGGTGGTGCTACAAGCCGTTTGAAGACCTGATCCAGCCGGCGCGCAGCACGTCCGATCATGCGAAACGCGTGGATCTGTACAAACAGGCCCAGGTGGTCATGCACGATCAGGCGCCGGCGCTTATCGTTGCCCATTCCACGGTATACGAGCCTGTGCGTAAGGAAGTGAAAGGGTATGTGGTCGATCCACTGGGTAAACATCATTTCGAGAACGTATCTTTAGACTAAAGGTCAATTAACCCCCCATATCCCTAAAGGGAGCTTCCCCCACCCATGCGGGGAAGCGGGAGTGTTCCCCGGTGCCGCACCGGGGAAGGAATCGCGCCAGCGAGGCCAGGGGGGAATCCTGAAGATGTGAGCTTTGATAACCCGGGCGCGTAATGCGCCCGGGTAAACTATCTACAGAAACAGAGAGTTCGGAATATGTTGCAGTTCATACTCCGACGTTTGGGACTCGTAATCCCGACGTTTATTGGTATTACCTTGCTGACGTTTGCGTTTGTCCATTTGATTCCCGGCGATCCGGTGCTGATCATGGCGGGTGAACGCGGAATGTCCCCCGAGCGCCACGCAGAGATGATGGCGGCGCTGGGCCTGGATAAACCCTTATTTCAGCAATATGTTCATTATGTCGTCGGCATTATGCACGGTGACCTGGGCATTTCGCTTAAAAGCCGCATCCCCGTTTGGCAGGAATTCGTGCCGCGTTTCCAGGCAACCCTGGAACTGGGTGTTTGCGCAATGATTTTTGCCGTGCTGGTCGGTATTCCCGCCGGGGTGCTGGCGGCGGTCAAACGTGGTTCGCTGTTTGATCATACTGCCGTCAGTATTTCGCTGGCCGGCTATTCGATGCCTATTTTCTGGTGGGGCATGATGCTCATCATGCTGGTGTCGGTGCACTTTAACCTCACCCCGGTGTCCGGGAGGGTGGGCGACACGGTCTTCCTGGACGACAGCATGCCGCTTACCGGCTTTATGCTGATCGATACCCTGATTTGGGGCCAGCCGGGGGATTTTAAAGACGCCGTGATGCATATGGTGCTGCCGGCCATCGTGCTTGGCACTATCCCGCTGGCGGTGATTGTGCGCATGACCCGTTCGGCGATGCTGGAAGTGCTGAGCGAGGATTATATCCGCACCGCCCGCGCCAAAGGCCTGAGCCGCATGCGCGTCATTATTGTCCATGCCCTGCGCAACGCCCTGTTGCCGGTGGTGACGGTTATCGGGCTGCAGGTCGGCACCCTGTTGGCGGGCGCTATCCTGACGGAAACGATTTTCTCCTGGCCGGGCCTGGGCCGCTGGCTGGTCGAGGCCTTGCAGCGCCGTGATTATCCGGTGGTACAGGGCGGGGTGTTATTGGTGGCGATCCTGATTATTGTGGTGAACCTGCTGGTGGACGTGCTGTATGGCGTGGTTAACCCGCGTATTCGCCACAAGAAATAGGGGAATGGAAAATGACTGAAATCTCTGAGCCGGTAATAACCGGCGCACCGAAGCCCATGACCCCGCTCCAGGAGTTCTGGCACTATTTTAAACGCAACAAGGGCGCGGTCATCGGCCTGGGCTATATCGTCCTGATGTTCGTCGTCGCCATCGGCGCCGGGGTCATCGCGCCCCATGGCCCGGCGGAGCAATTCCGCGAGGCCTTGCTGCGCCCGCCGGTATGGATGGAGGGCGGTAGCTGGCAGTTTATCCTGGGCACCGATGACGTCGGGCGCGATATCATGACCCGCCTGATGTACGGCGCGCGCCTTTCGCTACTGGTCGGTTGCCTGGTGGTGGTCCTGTCGCTGATATTCGGCGTGATATTCGGGCTGTTGTCCGGTTATATCGGCGGATTGGTGGACGTGGTCATCATGCGCGTGGTGGATATCATGCTGGCGCTGCCCAGCCTGCTGCTGGCGCTGGTGCTGGTGGCCATCTTCGGCCCCTCCATCGTCAACGCCTCGCTGGCGCTGACGTTCGTCGCCCTGCCGCATTACGTGCGCCTGACGCGCGCGGCGGTGCTGGGCGAGGTGAACCGCGACTATGTTACCGCCTCGGGCGTGGCCGGCGCCGGACCCCTGCGCCAGATGTTTATCAACATCCTTCCCAACTGCCTGGCACCCTTGATCGTGCAGGCGTCGCTGGGCTTCTCCAATGCCATCCTTGACATGGCCGCGTTGGGCTTCCTGGGCATGGGCGCGCAGCCGCCGACACCGGAGTGGGGCACCATGCTCTCCGATGTGCTGCAGTTTGCGCAGAGTGCCTGGTGGGTGGTGACCTTCCCGGGGGTCATTATCCTGCTCACCGTGTTAGCCTTTAATTTGATGGGGGACGGACTGCGTGACGCGCTCGACCCCAAACTCAAGCAGTAACGAGGAAGCAATGGCGTTATTAACCATAGATAAATTATCGGTGCATTTCGGTGATGAAGGGACACCGTTTCGTGCCGTCGACCGCATCAGCTACCAGGTGGAACAGGGCCAGGTCGTGGGCATCGTCGGTGAGTCCGGCTCCGGCAAGTCCGTCAGCTCGCTGGCCATTATGGGCCTGATTGATTTTCCCGGCCGCGTCATGGCGGAAAACCTGGTATTCAACGGCCGGGATTTGCAGAAAATCTCCAACAGCGAGCGCCGTCAGCTGATTGGCGCCGACATCGCCATGATTTTCCAGGACCCGATGACCAGCCTTAACCCTTGCTACACCGTAGGCTACCAGATTATGGAAGCCATCAAGGTGCACCAGGGCGGCAACCGCAGGACCCGGCGCCAGCGCGCCATCGATCTGCTGACCCTGGTGGGCATTCCCGCGCCGGCATCCAGGCTGGATGTCTATCCGCACCAGCTGTCCGGCGGCATGAGCCAGCGCGTGATGATCGCCATGGCGATTGCCTGCCGTCCCAAGCTGCTGATTGCCGATGAGCCCACCACCGCGCTGGATGTGACCATCCAGGCGCAGATCATCGAGCTGCTGCTGGATTTGCAGCAGCGGGAAAATATGGCGCTGGTGCTGATTACCCATGACCTGGCGCTGGTGGCGGAAGCCGCGCATCATATTATCGTCATGTACGCCGGCCAGGTGGTGGAAACCGGCAAGGCGACGGAAATCTTCCGCGCGCCGCGCCACCCCTATACCCAGGCGCTGCTGCGCTCCCTGCCGGAATTTGCCACCGACAAGGCCAGGCTGGCCTCGCTGCCGGGAATGGTGCCAGGCAAATACGATCGCCCCACCGGCTGCCTGCTGAACCCGCGCTGTCCCTATGCCACCGATTATTGCCGCCAGGTAGAGCCGGAGCTGCGGGATTTGCCGGATCGTCAGTCTAAATGTCACTATCCGCTGGATGATGCGGGGAGACCCACCCGATGAGCGAGACTATTTACGATCCGCAGGCAACCGCCTTGCTGCATGCGGTGGATTTAAAGAAATACTACCCGGTGAAAAAAGGGTTGTTCGGCAAGGAGGTCATGGTCAAGGCCCTGGACGGGGTATCCTTTACCCTGGAGCGCGGCAAGACGCTGGCGGTGGTCGGCGAATCCGGCTGCGGCAAGTCCACCCTCGGCCGTCTGCTGACCATGATTGAAACGCCAACGGGCGGGCAGTTGCATTACCTGGGCCAGGATCTGCTGAAACCTGATGTGACCGCCGCGCACCTGCGGCGCCAGAAGATCCAGATCGTGTTCCAGAACCCCTACGGCTCGCTGAACCCGCGCAAGAAGGTGGGGCAAATCCTCGAGGAGCCGCTGCAAATCAATACCTCGCTCAACCGCGCCGAACGGCGTGAGAAAGCGCTGGCGATGATGGCGAAGGTGGGACTGCGTACCGAATACTATGATCGTTATCCGCATATGTTTTCCGGCGGCCAGCGCCAGCGTATCGCCATTGCCCGCGGGCTGATGCTCGACCCCGACGTGGTCATCGCCGATGAGCCGGTATCGGCCCTGGACGTATCGGTGCGCGCCCAGGTACTAAACCTGATGATGGACCTGCAGCAGGACATGGGGCTGTCGTATGTGTTTATTTCCCATGACCTGTCGGTGGTGGAACACATTGCCGACGAAGTGATGGTGATGTACCTGGGCCGTTGCGTGGAGAAGGGCAGCAAAGAGGCGATTTTCAGTAATCCGCGCCATCCCTATACCCAGGCGCTGCTGTCGGCCACACCCAGGCTGAACCCGGATCTGCGCCGCGAACGCATCAAGCTGACCGGCGAGCTGCCAAGCCCGCTGAACCCGCCCCCGGGATGCGCCTTCAGCGCCCGCTGCCGCCGCCGTTTCGGTACCTGTACCGAACTGCAGCCGCAGCTTAAGCGCTACGGCGACCAGCTGGTGGCCTGTTTTGCCGTCGATCAGGACGAGGCGCAGGGCATTCGCTGAGAGTCCAGCGGATAGTGCCGATAGCCGGATGTTAAAATGGGCCGGGGATAATTCCCCGGCCCTTTTTTATTCACTGCCGGGCCAGGGGAATTTGCGCCGTTGTCCATGTCGATAATAATAATCGCCATCTGAAATATAAATATCTTTGCGTGTATATTCAAATTAATATATTTTAAAACTCAATGGATTTGTACTATGAAATATTGAATGCAATTATGGCGTAATGATGGTTGTTATATGGCGTGTAGTGTTTTATTTTTAAAAATGAATAAAAATGGCTTTGGAAAAATAACGCATTCATGATATCAATTTATCCTTCTTGCACGTCCCAAGTAATATGTATTTTAGTATAGTGATATTTTATCGATTAAATATAGACATTATTAAATATTTAGACAGGGAGCTATATGAACACAGATTACAAGTTATATGGTCTATTTGTCGGGTTAACCGTGACTATCATGGTCATGTGCGATACCTTGATGTTTAAGGTGTTCAATTTAGGTGATTTCAGAATCACCGCCAGTGGCATTGTGTTTTCTTTATTCTATCTATTATCAACTATTTCCACGGAAGTTTATGGTTATAAATTAGGGGGGCGTACGGTTTGGATTGTGGTTTTATGCCAAACAATATATGTTTTTTTAATAAATATATGTGCAGTTATCCAAGTTGACTCGAATGCCTATTCCCAGCATTATTATGGCCTCTACAATGACTTTTGGCGGGTAACCGTTGCGACCTGGGTCTCGATGCCGGCATCTTATTTCTGTAATAGTTTTTTAATATCTAAACTCAAAATTTATTTCAACGGTCGTTTTTTCATCGTCCGCTATACCTTATCCGCCATGATGGCTCAGGCGGTATTGCTGATTACCGATTATCCAATCAGTTTATCATCTAAATATTCATTTTATGAATTAGTTAATATCATATCTACTACGTGGTGCTATAAAGTGGTTATGTCAATTATACTTTTACCCGTTGGCATTTACATCGTACACAAAATTAAAAAGATTGAAAAAACGGACTATTACGACTGGGGAATCTCTTATAATCCGTTAACTGTATTCAAGGGGACCAATGATGATGTTAAGAGGAATAAATTCGATGATAAAGGGTAACATTTTTTATGCATGTGGCCCTGTCGAGGGCCGCACGCGACTGCACTTGTAGTTCGGGTAATTATTTCAGCGACCAGTACGTCAGCATCCGCAGGCTGGCGGAATAGTAGTCTTCCTGCGGCTGGATATTGTCATTGACCTGCGCGCCGTTGCCCATGATGGCGTCGCGAATGGCCAGCATGCCCGGCGATAGCATGAAATCGGCCTTGGCGCCGGTCAGCACATCGACCCAGGCGGGAGTGGCCAGCCGGTCGAACTGGCGCCAGTAGGCGACGTACGGCCCAAGCGCCAGGCTGTTGCGCTGCGCCCAGTTGATATACAGCGGTATGCGCACCGCGTCAAAGCTAAAGCGCGACGGCCAGCGATCGGAAGGCGTCAAGGCGCCATCCGCCCGCAGGGTGACCCAATCGGTGGGCAGCCGGGGGTCGCCAAAGCGCATCAGCCCCAGGATTTTAAGGGAATCGGCGGTTAAATCGTTCCAGATCTTCAAATGGCCGGCCTGGTAAAACGCCTGCCAGGCGGGGAAGATAAAGTATGACGGATTGAGCGTCACCGAGCTGGTCTGGTTAAAGCCCGACGCCCCCGGCAACAGCAGGTTGAAGCCGGCGAACTTAATCACATTGTGTTTGATTATCGCCGCCTGCAGCGCGTTCGACGCCGCGGTATAGTTCGGCAGTTTCCACTTGTCCCCGGCCTGGAGCAGCGCCCAGGCGATCAGGGTGTCGCCGTCGGAGGCATTGTTGATATCGGCCACCGGCGGGGTAGCGGCTGGATCGTAGCGCCAGGAGTACAGGCCGATGTCTTTACGGTACAGATGCTGGTTGGTCCAATTCAACAGGGTATCGAAGGCGGCGCGGTCGTTATAGTTTACCGCCAGCAGCATGGCGTAGCCCTGCCCCTCGGTATGGCTGACATTGTGGTTGCCGGTATCGATAATGCGGCCTTCCGGCAGCATATAGCGGCTTTTATAATGTTGCCAGCCGGCGCTGTCGGCCTGCGCCGCGCCCGTCAGCAGGGCGAAAAACATAGCGAGCAGCAGCGGCAAATGGCGGGCAAATTTCATAACGCTTCAATCCCTTAAATAGTGTTTTGATAACTAAAAGTCATTATGCCTTCCGCGCTGTCCTGCTGCCAACGCAGCGCGACATGAGGCTGTCCGCCCTGGGCTAATATCCATTCAGCATAGGCGCCTTCCAGGATCGCCGCCAGCCCGGCGGTCCACTCCTCCGGCTCAGCGCCCGTAGCCGCGGGAGGAACGGCATGATGTATCAACGTGAGATGGGTTTCACCCGGCTGCAGCCGCACAAAG
Source organism: Sodalis sp. RH14 (assembly GCF_047324285.1). Classification (NCBI taxonomy): domain Bacteria; kingdom Pseudomonadati; phylum Pseudomonadota; class Gammaproteobacteria; order Enterobacterales; family Bruguierivoracaceae; genus Sodalis; species Sodalis sp. RH14. Next base: position 5,561,019 of record NZ_CP178739.1, on the reverse strand, counting down.
CCCCAATTGAATTCCGACCAGAGCCGGTTAAAGCCATCTTCCAGATCCCCGACCGTTTCGGCATGGGGTAAAGGAAAGCGCCCGGCCAGTTGGCTACCCATCAGGTTAAGGAACTGGCGGCGATCTTCGTCGCCGGCATTGGCGGCGATGCCGGAGATCATGATATCGAGCAGATCCTGCCAGCCGGGCTGATATTGCCGCCGGCGGAAGTAAACCAGCTCGGACGTTGCGTCAGATATATCCTGCATACTTATTTACCACCCAATAAATATTTAAAGTACACCAGCGCGGTGCTCTCGGAGTAGTCGCCAAAGGTGTCGTAGCCCACCTGCCCGCCCACGGACATATTGGGATTGATTTTATAGCTGCCGTTGGCGTGCACATTATAGCTGACGCCGTTTTCATTACGGGCGTCGTAATAGGCCGAATCGACATATCCGCCGGCCACTAGTGATTCCAGGGCGGTTTGCAGCGCCGGATTATTCGGATAGTAGGCGCTTTTATCCTGTGAATAGGACTGATAGCCCACCGAGCCGCCCAGCGTCAGGTCCCAGTCGTCATATTTTTGGGTGTAATCCACCGGCAGCGAGACGCTGATATAGTTTTGCGGACTGAAATAGCCTCCCTGGCCGTAGCTGTAATAGCTGAGGTTTTTATCATAATCCATAAAGGTAATGTTAATACCGGTCTTCACCTCGCTATGGTCCTCGCGTAGCGGGCGGACATAAAATCCCGCCGATGAGGTGATGCCGGTATTGCCGGGAATATTGTCGCCCTGGTAACTGTAACCACCGACGCCGGCATACAGGCCCGCGTCGCCGTCGTCGTAGGAGTACTGGACGCCGCCGCCGTTTTTGGTGACCTGCCCCCATTTTTTACCGCTAATCTTATCCCGCGTGCCCACGTAGGAAAGCAGGCTGTCGGTGACCGCGCGCCGTTCGGCGGTAAAGATAAGCTTACTGAAGTTGGTCAGGCTGGGGGACCATTGAAGACCGCCCACCAGCGAGCTCAGATCCTCGCCCAGAGGCGTGGTGCCGACATCGGCCTTGTAGCTGTCGCCGCTGAGCGCCAGGTTGACCTCCACGCCGGAGGCCTGCTGCGAACCGGAGGAATCGGCGGCGTAATCGCCGGGATTGACGGTGGAGGCGGCATCCGCGGTGGAGGACGTGGTGGTGGTGGTGCTGCTCTGGGTGCCGTCGGAATTGGTGGTGGTGGACGTGGTGGTGGTCGACGTGGTGGCGCCGGCGGCGGCGGTGGCGTTATTGGTGGCGTTTTCCACCATGCGTCCCTGCTGCAGCGCGCCGGTGCCGAAACGGTTGCTGACCGTGCCGCTGGTGGAGCCGGAATTTAACGAAACCGGCGTGACCGATAGTTTCAGCCGCGAGCTGTCGAACGGCACGCCGGAGAGCACCAGCGGCGCCTTGATTTCCGTCAGGCCGCTCAGGCCGCTTTCGCCGTCGCGGCTGCGGATCCCCACATCGCCTTCCACCCAGGTGGCGGTTTTTTGCTGTTCCTGATCAAGCAACTGATTGATTTGTTTAAGCGTACGGTCTTCCGGCGTTTCGGCGCTGGCGGTTGCCAGCGTCAAGCCGGTCAGCGGCAGCGGCGCCGGGCTATCGGAGCGCTGCCACGGCAATATGGTGCCGTAGGCGGAAGCGGAAGCGGTGCGCGGCGCGGCCACGGTTTTATTAACGAAGGGATTGTCGGCGGTTTCCAGCCCACCGACAACCGGCGCGCCGCCGGGGCCGGCGGTATTCAGGCCGATGACCCGGCCTTTGGCGGAGCGCAGCAGGGCGATGGCCTGCTCATGATCCCCCGCCGCTTCCGCAATGCGCGCCTCGAGCACCATGCGATCTACCGAACGCGGTCCCTGCATGCCGGCCACCAGCCGTTTGGCGCGGGCGATATCGCCCTGGGCCAGGGCCGCGTTGGCGGCGCCTTCGCGGGCGCCTTCGTTTTGCGGTTCGCGCACCAGCACATAATCATAGACCCGCGCCGCCTGTTCGTTCATTTTGCCGGACTGGTAAAGACGCGCCATGGCCAGCATCAGATCGACGTTTTGCGGATCGCTTTGCATCGCCACGATGAGCTTATCGTAGGCCGCCGCGTATTGTCCGCGTTCGCGCAGTTCATCCGCCTGGTTAATCACCGAGCCCTGGCGAATGCGGCTCAGTTCGGCCGGCGTGCTGCTGGCCACGATGCGCGGATTATTCATCCAGGCCTCCGCCTCCGCGGTCAGGCCGGCCTGGTTGAGCACGCCGACCTGGGCCGCATAATCACCGGCATTGCCGTTAACGCCGGCGCGCATATTATTACGTACCAGCGCCACCGCGGCGGCGCTGTCGCCCAGGGTCATCAGATCCTGCGCCAGTTTGCCCACATCTGCCGGCGCGGCGGGTGGCGTTTGCGCCAGGGCGCGCAAGGTGTTTAACGCCGCCGTACGGTTGCCCTCCTGGATATAACGTTCGGCGCCCGCCATCTGCTGGTTAAAGTTTACCCGCGCGGCCAGATCGCGCATGGCGCGGTTGCGCCGGCTGTCGGGAATATAGGCCAGCAACTGCGCCGCCGCCGCCCAGCGCTGAGTTTCGCTGGCGAACAGGGCGGCGGCGTAAAGGTTGTCCGCCGGCGCGCCGCGCTGGCCGGCGGCGGCCATCATGGCCTGGGCCTGCGCGCTGTCTCCCTGCTTTTGCAGGATGCGCGCCATATCCAGGCGCACCCAGATATTGGACGGTTGTTTTTCCAGCGCCTGCTGCAGCAAATTCAATGCCCGCTGCGGATCGTTGGCTTGCATTGCCTGCGCGGCCTGGCGGCGCAACGGCTCGACGTTGACGCCGCCCGCCGCCACCTGCGGGCGCTTATCCGCCGGTATTGTTTCCAGCACCTGCTGCGCGTCGGCGGTCTTATTGGCCTGGCGCAGGGTATAGTAGAGTCCCAGCTTGGTATCGGTATTCTGCGGATCGCTCGACAGCGCGGTGCGATAGGCCTGCTCCGCGCCGGCCAGGTCGCCCCTGCGGCGCAAGACGTCGGCGCGGAACAGCTCCGCCGAGACGCCTTTGCTGCCTTCCGCCTGCGCCAGCGGCTCGCTGAGCGCCAGCGCCGCGTTCAGGTCGCCGGACGAGACGGCGCCTTTGGCTTTGTTCAGTTCGCCGTAAAAATGCGCGTCCTTGGCCAGCGCCGCCCATTGGGCGCTGTTCGGACCGCCTTGCTTCATTGCCTGGTTAAGGTAGTTTTCCGCCGCGCTGAAATCACCGCCGCGCATAGCGATATAACCCAGCCCGGCCAAGGCGTCGCCGTCGTTGGGGTTGGTGGTCAGCACCGCCTCGAACCGGCTGCGCGCCGCCGTAAGATCGCCGCTGTTCAGGGCTGTGTAGCCCTGTCCCTTTTCAGCGCCGCCCACGCTTTCCTGAAAATGGCGTAATACCGCGCCGTCGCTGGGGTGGCGTTGCATATAATCGTCATAGGCGGTTTTATCCCCGGGCTGCGGCGCCATCCAGATCAGCGCCTGGCGCAGGGCGTTGTCCGCCGCCTTGTTATTGGCCGCCATCGGCGCCAGCAGCCCGACGCCTTCGCGACGGGTGTTTTCGTCATAGGTCAGGATCCTGCCCAGCGCCATCCTGGCGGCCGTATCGGACGGCTGCTGGCTGACGCGGCTGCGCAGGCCGGCGATAGCGTCCGGGCGCGAGGCCGGAACCCCGGCCAGGGTTTCGTAATACTCTACCGCCAGGCTGTCCAGCGGCTGGTTGCCCTGGAACAGGGTGCGGTAGCTTTCGATGGCGCGCGCCGTGTTGCCCTGCGCCGCCAGTTGGCGCGCATTGGCTAATTGGGTCGGCGAGATGGTTTGCAGTACGCTGGCGCTGTCGAGGTTCTGCAGGCGCGCGTCGCCTGGCGAGGCCTTGACCAGCCGCTGGCGCCATTTTTGGGCCTCGGCCTTTTGTCCGTCGCGTAACGCGTAGAGCGAGAGCAGATACAGGGCATCGGCGTTATTTTCATCCACCGCCAGGATTTTCTGTAACGATTCCTGGGCCAAATCGTTATGGGCTTTTTCGTGCCAATAGGCTGCCTGCTGCAGCAACGCGTTAATGGCCGGGCTATTATCCGCTGCCTGCGCCAGGGCGGAAAACAGCGACAGGCCCGCCAGGCCGGCGACATACAGCGTTTTTAAGTCTTTTTTTATTTGCCGTTTCATTTTCTTTTACCCATATGGCCCAGTCAGGCAACGCATCTTATCGATACGGTTATTTGTTCGCGCTATTGGCCAGGCGTTTAGCCGCATGCCGCGCCAGCAGAACGTAAATACAACTTCCTATCAGTACCGCGAACACCAGGCCGCTTAAGGAAAGGAAAATAATATGCTGATTGGCGTACCAGATTATCATCATGTACCAGGGCATCTCCCCGCTGGGGAACTGGCTGCCCACGGTAAAACTTTTTACGCCGTTTTCCGCATTGATCACCGCTATATCGCCGCGAACGCCGGCATTAATGGCCGGTACCTGTAAATCAGCGTTAATATGCGACAACTGATCGCTGTCGGTGGCCGTGGCCAGTACCACTACCCGTTTGCCGGCCCAGGGCGAGGCGAAACTCAGGAATCCCCGCCAGGCGTCGGTGGAGGCCAGATAACGGTCCGCTTCCACGCCCTGACGGAAAAAACGCCCGGTAAAATAGCCTTTCAGGCGGGCGGTAAGCGTTTCTTCCTTGACCGACAGCAGGCCGTTGCGCATTTCATACGGCGAACCGGCCAGCAAATCGCGCACCAGATCGGTCTGTTTAAGCGAGGCGAAGGCGAGGATATCCTTATCCGCCAGGGGAATGCCGCCGGCGGCATGGTCTTGCAGGCCCAGGCGTACATCCACATGATTGAGGGCGATGCCGGTGGCATTGCCGGCGCGGGCGGCCATCGCCAGCAGCGTGGCGATTTCACCGGCCTCCGGTTTGGCGGGCAGCAGCATCACCGTTTGGGAGAAATCCGCCAGCCGGCTAAAGGGAAATGACGCGCCGACGTAATAGGACAGGTTGGGCAATAGCGTAAAATGGTGCGTCCGGCTCAGGTCGATGGTTGAGTCCGGGTCGATGCGGCTTTTGATATTATTGCTGGTCAGCAGGCTGCAGGGCGCGTCGGCCTTAGGCTTCAGGGCGAAATAAAATTCCATTTGGTTATCGCCGTAAATCAGATAAGGCGCCAGCTGCAGGGTAAAGGTTTCCTGGCGGGTATCGCCGCCCAGCTTGCGCCAGGCGGTTTCCACCAGCCCGTGCTTATTGACCGGTAAACTGTGCAGGAAGGTGCCGTTAAGCGTAATGCTCAATTGCGACGAATCTTCGTCTATCCAGTTTTCGGTCGGAAAGCGGTAATCAATTTTTACCGGGATGAAATCGCCATCCCACATAAACAGATCCGGGGCGGCGCGAAAGCCGATGCGTATGCCGTCGTGATACAGGCCGTTGGCGGTCAGCGATTCCGGGTTTTGCGCCAGATCCTTCAGATAGACCGGCTTGGTGGTGTCAATCCAGCGCGGCGCGTCGTAGGGCTGGCGTAACGGGATAGTCTGGTTCTGCACCTGGATGACATCCTGCCTGGCCGGCAGCGGCGACGAAATCAGGCGATAGGCGGCCTGGCGCATTTCATTACCGTTGCGCCCCACCACCAGCAACAGCTTATACACCGGATTGAGCGGATTATCGATCATCTGCAGCGTGGGGCCGGTTACCTGCGGCAGGGTGATATCGGCGATTTTATCGCCGGGCTGGCCGAACAGGATGCCGTTTTGCGCCGGCAGCTCGTTCAGGTGCACCGGGAATTCCATATTACGGTAGCTGGACAGCAGGCCAAAATAGGACGCCAGCATGCTGGCGGCCGCCACCGCGTCGGATTTGACCGTCTGGCCGAAGATAAACGCCACCGACGAGCCCTTCATCGACAGCGGATCGTAAAACGGGCGCGGGAAATGGCTTAAGTCGCGGCCGATATCCAGTATCTGGCTGCTCAACTGCAAATGGCTGGTGGGCAGGACGGTCACCCAATATTTATCCGACAGATCCCGCTCGCACGTCAGGGTATTGTCGTCATTCACGCTAAAGCTAAGGTTGTTGTTACTGACAATCATCGCCGCCGGAATATCCAGCTCATAGACATTATCCGTGGCGCTGGCCTGGCTAAGCGCCACATTGCCCAGTTCCTGGCCGTTGAGCATCAGGCGCAGGCTGGTGTCCCGCGCGGCCAGGGCCGGGGAGACTTTCAGCGCCAGGTATAGCCGGGCGGTGGTCGCCACCTGATCGCGGGGCAGGGTAAACACAATGCCGGACTGGAGCTGGCCGCCGCTCAGCGTGAGGCCGTTCGGCTGGCCCATGCCGGCAACACTGATAGTGTCATCGTTGAGGGGGGTCACCTGCGCCAGTTGGCTATCCACGCCCTGGCCCGGCGCGGCGGCCTGCGGCGCCACGCTTATTACCGGCGGGGGAAAATCCATCGGCAGGCCGCCGGCAGGTGTGCCGACGGCGCTTGCGGTTGGTGGCGCGCTGCCATCGGCCGGCGCGCCGGCACCGGTTGCCGCCGGGTCGGCGGCCGGGGATTGGCGCGTATCGTCAGCGGACTGGGCGCCCGCGCCGCCAGTATCCTGCGCCGCCGGAAGCGGCGGCAGGTGATAAACCGGCGCGGCCTGCGGATCGGCGGCAAAGGCCGCCCCGACGCATGCCGTGGCGCCGAGGCCGCCCAAGGCGGCAATCAGTAATACACAATGGGCTATCTTCCTGATACGAAATGGCATGCAATTTTTTCCGCGTGAGCTTAGGTCGCTTCGCCAGGTCCTGCGGACTTGGCATTCTTTCTTTTTTGGCCGCGCTCTTTCCAGGTGTTGTAAAAGAGCTCGAAGACGCAGCGGACAATGCTGGCAAATGAGTGCAGCGGCCGATCTTTCGGATAGGGCGGCACAATCCAGGCATCCGCGCGTGCCAGCACCACGCGCACCAGCTCACGTCGTTTTTCCAGCGGCATCGCTTCGAACATCAGGCGAATAACGCTGGCGTCGGCACCAATCAGGCTTACCGGGATACAGACCGCGCCGGACTGCAGCCGCAGTTCCACTTCCTCGATGCGATCGGTTTGATAGCGGTCGTCGGGGGTCACCAGCTTCATCCCGCCCATGGAGAGGTCCAGGGTTTCGGTGCGCACCGAAATACCGCTGGCGTAGTGGATAATGGCCGGGATGCTGACATCGATACGGATGGTCTTGCGGATCTGGCGCGTTTCCTTGGCCACCGCAATCGCCGCCAGCAAAATGATGACGCTCAGGGACGCCCAGACGATATTGAGCAAAATCACCCGGGGATCGACGTTAAAATAGTCATGCATGACCGCGCGCACCACCCCGGCGGCAATACCCATGCCCAGAAGCACCGCCACGATCAGATGGGGTTTGACGATATGGAAATCAAAGAAGCCGACATCCAGTAACCCGCCTTTATCGGTGACGTTAAACTTACCGTGCCGGGGGGAAATCAGGGTCAGCAGGGTGGGGATAATCAAATGGAACGCCATGGTCGTTTCGTAAATTTCACCCCAGAAGGTATAGCGGAAACGCCCGTTCATGCGGGAATTGATATAGATGGCCAGGAACAAATGCGGCAAAACATAGGCAAATATGGCGCTGGCGGAAGAGGCGATAATATTTTGGTTAAACAATAAATACGCCAGCGGCGCGGTCAGGAACGCCACGCGCGGCAGGCCGTATTGGAAATGCAGCATGGCGTTGAGATAACACAAACGCTGTTGCCACTTGAGGCCGCGGCCGAATAACGGATTGTCCAGACGAAAAATCTGGGTCATGCCCCGCGCCCAGCGGGTACGCTGGATAACATGCAGCCCCAGGCGCTCGGTGGCAAGACCCGCCGCCAGCGGAATGGACAGAAAGGCGGAGTTCCAGCCCAGCCGCTGCAGCTTCAGCGCGGTATGGGCGTCCTCGGTGACGGTTTCCACCGCGAATCCGCCGATTTCTTCCAGCGCGCTGCGCCGGATCACCGCACAGGACCCGCAAAAAAAGGTGGCGTTCCAGTTATCGTTGCCTTGCTGCACCGGCCCGTAGAACAGCGCGCCTTCGTTGGGGATATCGCGCGCCGCCGACAGGTTGCGCTCGAACGGATCGGGAGAATAGAAGTGGTGGGGCGTTTGGATCAGCGCCAGGCGATCGTCAATCAAAAAGCTGCCCACGGTGGCCTGCAGGAAGCCACGGGTGGCGACATGATCGCAGTCGAATACGCAGATAAACTCGCCTTTGGTCACGGTCATCGCATGGTTAAGGTTGCCGGCCTTGGCATGCTTATTATCGTTACGGGTGATATAACCCACCCCGGCATCGGCGGCAAACACCGCGAATTCATTGCGTTTACCGTCGTCCAGGATATAAATTTTCATCTTGTCGCGCGGGTAGTCGATACACTGCGCCGCAAGGACAGTATCACGCACCACGTCCAGGCTCTCGTTATAGGACGGGACGTAGACATCCACCGTCGGCCAGGTGGCCGGGTCGTCCGGCATAGGTTCAATTTTGCGCTTTAACGGCCAAGTGGTTTGCAGGTAACCCAGCACCAGGATAACCCAGGCATACATTTCGGCAATAAACAGGCCGATCCCCAATACCGCTTCAATCACCGAATTAAAGTGCAGCGTTTCGGTGGCGCGCCAATAGATATAGCGGGTGGACATCAAAAAAGACATCACTATCATGATGACGCTGATTAAATGGCTTTTACTTACGCCCAGCAGCAACATCAGTCCGATACTGAACAGGCCGAAGATGTATTGTTTGTCGCTGTCCATCGGCGTGATGATGATAAGCACGGCAACAGGCAGTAACAGTAAAAGCAGTATAGAAAATAGAAACTTATTCATGCCTGTTCCTGTGCTTATTATTTGATGCCGTGATTAGGCATGGCATAAAACTCGCCATCGCCCACTTTCACGCCGACAATGGCGGCGACTTTTTTGCTGATGAGTTCTATATCGAACGCGGCGGCGGACACCGGGCTGAATTCAATGATTGAACGCTGCGACGCGTTGGCTTCGGGTACGCACTCATCGCGGTGTATGGTGCCTAATAACCGGTCGCCCAGACGCTGTTCAAAAAACTGCGATACGTCGCGGCTTAAGTTGCGGCGCATATCGCTTTGATTAACCACATAATATTCCCCAAGGCGGTTATTCATCGGCGCGCCGAGGAATTTGTGGTTTTCCATTTGCGGTAATAAGGAAAGCGAGGCGGTATCCGCCAGCATGACCACAATGTGCATATCCGCGAAGGGTTGCACGGCTTTTAACGCCGCCACCGGGCCGGGAGGAAAATCGGCGATGACCACCAGGCCGGGGTAATTTAATACCGTGTTTAATCCGCGCAGCAGGAAATGCGGATCGCGGCTGATGGCGTTTTCAAACGCCAGACGCTGTTCTTCCTCCACCTCGCCATAGGGCAGGACAAACAGATTGGCGTCGGCTTTCAGGATAAACTGACTCCAGTCCACGGCGGTGGTGGCCTGTGCCACGTAGCCGCGGGTATCGGAAATCGGTACGCCGAAATGCAGCCGCAGCGCGTTTTGCACATCGAAATCGATAACCAGCACCTTGCTGCCGCTGCGGGCCAGGGCGTAGGCAAGATTGGCGCTGACGGTTGTTTTACCCACGCCGCCCTTCGGCGAACAGACACAGACTAACGGCATAACGCAATATTCTCTAAAAGAAGTGAAAGGGGCGTATCCCGACCCGACGGCATTGCCGATGACTGGGATTTCCGGTTAAACAGACCATTAAAGCGCATGGTACCGGCGGCATTGGCCGGCGCCCGGACCGATGACGCCGCCGTAGAAGACGTCCGGGCGGGTTGGTCATGCCGCGCTGCGTCAAAGAGCGATGCCGCGGCGGGGCGGCCGTGTTGCCCGGCGTCGAAAAGCGATGCCGCGGCGGGGCGGCCGTGTTGCCCGGCGTCGAAAGGCGATGCCGCGGCGGGGCGGCCATGTTGCCCGGCGTCGAAGGGCGATGCCGCGGCGGGTTCCTGTGACCGCGTGGGCACGGCGGCGGGCGGAGCGGCAAATTCCTGCTGTATGGCGTTAAGAAACGCGGCGCCCGCGGGCGCATTGCCGTCCTGGGGCGTGGCGACGGGCGCCACGGGGCCTATCGCCGGCAGCGCCTTGCCGACCGCGCTCATCAGGGGGGAAGCAAAAGACTCCGCCGCTGTTGAGGCCTGCGGCTGATAGTGGGCGTTTATGGCGCCAATGTCCCGATTAATATTTCCGCCCGCGCGCGGCTGCTGGGCCGCCAGCGGTTGCCCCAGCGGCGATGCGCTGAATTCTTTATCCGAGACGGGAGCGGGGGTGGGCTGTGTGGGGCGCCCCTGCTCCAGGGGATGAAAAGGTTCATCGGCCGTGGCCACTTGTTTTATAATCGCCCAGTTATGCGCGGTAATATTAGGATTGCTTTCAGCGATTTCTTTATAATCAATGCCTTCCATATTGAGTTTTTCTTTAAACCGCTTAATATCATCGTAATTATTCATTCCTACCTCACCGGATAAATTTGCGCGACCACTCTGCGGACCGCATTATCTTATGAACAAGACGGCGCCCGCGGGTTATGTTAGGGATGGTAATGGGCCTCGAGCCTGGCACAATGAAATGAATGAGAAGGTCCTCAAGACAAACTAATACAAGTTTCAATTTTTTACAAAGTTAAATCAAATGAAACACATTGAGCTGCGGTAAAATTATAGTCCCGTCTTGAGTGCCGAAGCAGTGAAAATGTAAATCTTCAACGCCGGCATGGGGCGGCTATGAATAAAAGCGATAGCCTGGGAAATGCCATTATCCTCTGCTCATGCTATCCCATTCGTGATGCCTGCGAAAAATTATAAAGAAAACGTAATGTCTTGTTAAAATAATGGCATTTCAAACTGCAACAAAACTGATGTAAGGCGCTGATTGCATTTTACACAGCTGTTGTTCTTCACGCCAGCGCCGCAACGTCAGGGATGCGCGGGGATTAATGCCCTATCTACCCCACCGGCGCGCGCCAGGACCGCCATGAATCAGAATATTCCTAGGTAAAACGTCGTCATTATAACCGAGTGTCGCCGATAAGCGTTAAAGAGACGAAATGCCTGTTTTAAAAAATAAAACCCGGCGTGAGATAGTATATATTAGTATGCACAAAATCGCTCTGCGGCCCGCCCGGCAACTTTTGCTGCCCGAATCGCGAAAATATGCGCTGTCCTTCGTCATGGCCGGGGCCGGGGTGAGCCGGGTAACCGTCCGCCGGGTTAGGGAGCGTAACGGGTCGAGCTGAAAAACGCCTTGGAGAACAGTTTGCGGATCAGACGTTCATTAACGATTAAACAAATGGCTACGGTGTCAGGCGTGGCGCTGGTGACTATTTGCATTTTCATTGTGATCCAGCTGTTCCATTTTGTGCAGCAGCGCCGTGAGGATTACGCCCAGCAGCTGCAAAATATAGCCATGTCGGTGCGTCAGCCTTTATCCAGCGCGGTATTAAAGGGAGACGTGCCGCAGGCCGAGCGGATTCTCGCCACCCTGAAGCCGGTGGGCATCCTGAGCCGGGCGGATGTGGTGCTGCCGGATGATTTCCAGGTGCTGCACGCGGATTTTCCGCCGGAGCGGCCGGTGCCGGCGCTGATAGAGCGCCTGTTCCGGCTGCCGGTGGAAATCTCGGTGCCGCTGTACGCGCTTCCGCGGCCTTCGCATCCACGGGCCCTGGCGTCGCTGGTATTGCAAGCCGACTCCTACCGGTTGTACCAGTTTATCGCCAGCGCGTTTTCCACCATGATGTCCACCTATCTCCTGCTGGCGCTGGTGCTGACGATTGCGATCACCTGGTGTATTAACCGCCTGATGGTCCATCCCCTGCGTGAAATCGCCCGCAGTCTGGAAACGCTGCCGGCGCAGGACATTCCCCGCCACCAGCTTTCGCTGCCGGATATGCACCGCGACGACGAGCTTGGCGTGCTGGTGCGCAGCTATAATCGCAACCAGCAGATACTGGCCGGCATGTTCGACGATCTTAACCGGCTGTCGACCCGCCATGCCGAGACCGCGCTGCCGAATAAAAACCTGTTTACCGCCATGCTGGATTCGCGCATGGCCCTGTGCCGGGATATGCAGCAATATTGCCTGCTGGTCATCAGTATCAGCACGCTACAGGAAGCCACCGGCATTCTTACCGAGGCGCAACGGGGCATCCTGCTGATGACGCTGACCCGGCAGCTTAAGCGGCACCTTAACGATCATCGTTTTCTCGGCCAGCTCAATCACAATGAATTCGCGTTGTTCGATCACGGAATCCAGAACGCTTACGAAGGAATGCAACTGGCGCAGGGCATCATGAAAAGCATTAATGCCCCCCTGGCCATCGGCAGCCTGTCGCTGCGTCCCGCCGCCAGCATCGGCATTGCCCTGAGGCTGCGCAACGACGAGTCCGCGCATCAACTGCTGCGGCGCGCCACGTCCGCCATGATGCTGGCCCATGACAACGGCAAAAACCAGATCTTATTCTTCGAGCCCAAGCTCACCGCCATGGTTCACCGGCGCATGACGCTGGAAAGCACCATCCTGGAAGGCATAGAGCAGGAACGCTGCGCACTGTTCTTCCAGCCGCAGGTGGATATTCGCGACCGGCGGCTGATTGGCGCGGAGGTCTTGCTGCGCTGGCGCCAGGATGACGGCAGTTACTCGCTGCCGTCGGATTTCATCAGCGGCGCCGAAGAAATCGGCGCGATGGTGCCGCTGGGCAACTGGGTCTTAGAAGCCTCCTGCCGCATTCTGGCGCAATGGCGTAAACGCGGTATCCATCTCCAGCTGGCGGTGAACCTCTCGGCCAAACAACTGCAGGAATCCAATCTGGTGCCGTTTCTCAAAGTGCTGCTGGCCCGCTACGAGATCGCGCCCGCACAACTGGTGCTGGAAATCACCGAGACCGCGCGCATTACTGAATTCGAGCACTCCCTCGGCCTGCTGCGGCAAATGCGCGAGCTGGGGATTTTGATTGCGCTGGATGACTTCGGCATGGGCTACTCCAGCCTTTATTATCTGGACCGGTTGCGCAACCTGCCCATTGATTTGCTGAAAATCGACCGGAGTTTTATCGAAAAACTGCCGGAGGATTTGGTGATGCTGCGTATTGTCAGCGCCATTGCCGAGGTGCTGTCGCTGCCGGTTATCGCTGAAGGCGTGGAAACCCAGGCGCAGCTGCAATGCCTGCTGGATCATAACATCAGCTGGGGACAGGGCTACCTGTTTTCCGAGCCTCTGCCCCAGGAGGATTTCGAGCAGCGTTTCCTGCATCTCGCCGCCGTTTGATCGCCGGTGCGGCCGTGTGCCGCTTCCCATGGCCGGTTACTATAGTTTCTAAAGTCCAACTGAAGCGTTTCAATTCTAATTTCTCTCCGTTGCCTGCCGACAACCCCCGCGCGGTGGTGTATTGGTATTTCGAGATATGTAATTCATTATCAAATCATTAATATCCTTGCTACATATTCAACCCACTTAAACGCGTATAACTAATGAATAAGGTTGGCGTATGACATTCAACCCGTTTAAAAGCCTTTATCTTCAGGTCCTGGTGGCCATTGCGGCAGGGATCCTGCTCGGGCATTTCTATCCGGAACTGGGCGCGGACATGAAACCTCTGGGCGATGGTTTTGTTAAATTGATCAAGATGATCATTGCACCGGTTATCTTTTGTACCGTGGTCACCGGTATCGCGGGCATGGAAAGCCTGAAAGAGGTGGGCCGCACCGGGGCGGTGGCGCTGCTGTATTTTGAGATCGTCAGCACCATAGCGCTGATTATCGGCCTGATTATCGTTAACGTGGTGCAACCGGGCGCCGGCATGAATATCGATCCGGCCACCCTGGATGCCAAGGCGGTGGCTATCTATGCGCAGCAGGCCGAGCAGCAGGGACTGGTGGCGTTTCTGATGGATATCATCCCGGCGAGCGTAATCGGCGCTTTCGCCAGCGGCAATATCCTGCAGGTGCTTCTGTTCGCGGTGTTGTTCGGTTTCGCCCTCCACCGCCTGGGCGAAAAGGGCCAGGTGATTTTTAACGTTATCGACAGCTTCGCCAAGGTGATTTTCGGCATTATCAATATGATCATGCGCCTGGCGCCGATTGGCGCATTCGGGGCCATGGCCTTTACCATCGGCAAGTATGGCCTGGGGTCGCTGATACAGCTGGGGCAGCTTATCGCCTGTTTCTATCTGACCTGCATCCTGTTCGTGGTGGTGGTGCTGGGGCTGATTGCGCGGGTCACCGGCTTTAATATCTTCCGTTTTATCAACTATATCAAAGAAGAACTGCTGATTGTGCTCGGCACCTCTTCTTCCGAGTCGGCGCTGCCGCGCATGCTTGATAAAATGGAGCGCGCCGGCTGCGAAAAATCGGTGGTGGGCCTGGTGATCCCCACCGGCTATTCCTTTAACCTCGACGGCACGTCCATCTACCTGACCATGGCGGCGGTGTTTATCGCCCAGGCCACCAATAGCCATATGGACATCATCCATCAGGTGACCCTGCTGGTGGTATTGCTGCTGTCAAGCAAGGGGGCGGCGGGCGTCACCGGCAGCGGCTTTATCGTCCTGGCCGCGACCCTGTCGGCGGTCGGGCACCTGCCGGTGGCCGGGCTGGCGCTTATCCTCGGCATTGACCGGTTTATGTCCGAGGCCCGCGCGCTGACCAACCTGGTGGGCAATGGCGTCGCCACTATCGTCGTGGCCAAGTGGTGTGATCAACTGGATGAAAAACAGCTGAACGCGGTGCTTAAACCCACGAAAACGGCCGCCTCCGGAACCTGATCATTTCCTGCTGTTTTTGCCCCCCTTTTACCGGCCGATGCATGGCGATACGGCCGGTAATGCCCTGTTACGCCTATTTTTATCTCGTTTATACCCCAGGCGGTACTATTTTATGCCGTGCCGTGACATCCGCAAAGGTCTGCGGTCTAACAACATGGTACACTTTGCGCCACGCTTTTTTCCGACGGAAAAAGTACTAATCGATGGAACGCACGGTAAACCGTCTGAGTGAGATTACATATTTTAATAGGCAGTTATTGAGTAGGGGTTCACATGCAGGGCACCGGAATTCGTCTTTTCATGAGTGGAGTGTTACTGGCGACGGTGGGTGGCAATGTTCAGGCAGAAGCATTACAACCCGATCCCGCCTGGCAACAGGGTAAACTCAGTAATGGCTTCTCCTGGCAAGTGTTGGCAACACCGCAACGGCCGAACGATCGTATTGAATTACGCTTAATGGTGAATACCGGTTCGCTGGCTGAAAACGCGCAGCAGACCGGTTTTGCGCGCCTGCTTCCGCGCCTGGCGTTGACACACAGTGAAAACTTTTCCTCCGCGCAGCTGAAATCACTCTGGCAACAGGGCGTGGACCGCGAACGTCCGCAGCCTCCGGCCGTCATCTCCTACGATTACACGCTTTACAGCCTGAGCCTGCCCAACGGCCGCCCCGAGCTGTTGAAAGAGGCGCTGAAATGGATGATGAACACCGGCGGCCATTTAACCATTAATCCCACCACGCTGCATGCCGCCCTGGAAGGGGCCGATCCGGTGGCGACCGCCCCCGCCAATGCCGGCAGCCCCTGGTGGCATTACCGCCTTAAAGGATCGGTCTTGCTGGCCCACGATCCGAGCCGGCAGGCGGCCGCGCCGGTGAGCGGCCAGCAGTTGCAGCAATTCTATCAGCGCTGGTATACGCCGGACGCCATGACGCTGTATGTGGTGGGCAACGTCGACAATCGCGGGCTGAACGAGCAGATCGTCAAAACGTTCTCATCGCTGAAGGGCAAGCGTGATACGCCTTCCACGCTGCCGGCGCTGTCGCCGCTGGTGGCGCAGCCGGTCAGCCTGATGAGCGAGGACGCCAAAGAAGATAGCCTGAAGCTGGTATGGGATACTCCCTGGCAGCCTATCCGCGATTCGCGCTCCCTGGATCGCTACTGGCGCAGCGATCTGGCCCGCGAGGCGCTGTTCTGGCATGTCCAGCAGGCCATGCAAGACAGCAACCTGAAGCAGACCAACCTGCGTTTCGATTGTAACGTGCATTACCAGCGCTCCCAGTGCGCCGTGCATATGGACACCGCCATGGACAACCTGGCGGCCGCGTTGACCTTCGTTTCCCATGAGCTGGCGAACCTGCGCAATAACGGCCTGAGCAAGGCGGAGTTCGACGCGCTTATGGCGCGCAAGACCGGCGAGCTGGGCACGCTGTTCGCCACTTACGCCCGTACCGATACCGACATATTAATGAGCCAGCGTCTGCGTTCACAGCAAAATGACGTGGTGGATATCGCGCCGGAGCAGTACCAGAAGCTGCGCAACGCGTTTTTGTCTAAGCTGACGCTGCAGATGCTTAATGAAGAGTTGCGCTCGCAGCTATCGCAAAACGCCACGCTGGTGCTGATGCAGCCCAAGGGCGAGCCGGAAATGAATATGAAGGCGCTGCAGGAAACCTACGAGCATATCATGGCGCCGGGACCGCAGCCGGCAGCCGTCGATGAGAGCAAACCGGAAGTCACGGATATCCCGCCGCCGTCTTGATGCGGGCTGGGCGGGGCTGGTTTCAACGCAATAACGGCGGGCATGATGGCGGCGATAGCCAGGAAAGGGCATTCGCCGCCTCACGCATCATGGGCTTATGCAGGTATTGCGGGCATTGCGTCGCGTGGAATGATGGCGCCGCGATATTGGATCACCGTGCTGGCGGTCAGGTGGCCGCATTTGGCCGCAGAGACCGCATCGCCGCCGGTCAGGCGCACCGCCAGATAGCCGGCGCTGAACGAGTCGCCCGCGGCGGTGGTATCGACCACCTTGTCCTTCGGCAGTTTGATCGCCGGCACGTCCAGCAGTTCCCCTTCCCGGGTCGTTACCAGACAGGACTCGGCGCCGCGTTTGATGACAATTTCCTGCACGCCCCAGCCGCGGGTGCGCTTAATGACCTCGTCCACCGGCTGTTTGCCCCACAGCATATCTTCATCGTCCAGGGTCAGGAAGGCGATATCGGTGTGGGTGAGGATATCCCGATATGCGCTTTGGGTTTCTTCCCTGCTCGCCCACAGGCGCGGACGATAGTTATTGTCAAAGATGACCTTGCCGCCGTTATCCCGGCAGGTTTTCAGCAGCGCCAGCAGGCGCCGGCGGCTTTCGGCGCTGAGGATGGCGATGCTGATGCCGCTCAAATAAAGATAATCAAAACCCGCCAGCTCCCGGCAGATACGCTCTGAATCCGCGCTTTCCAGCCAGTAGCGCGCGGCGGCTTCATTACGCCAGTAATAGAAGGTGCGCTCGCCGGTGGCGTCGGTCTCGATATAATATAAGCCCGGCAAACGGTTATCCAGGCGCTGGATAAGATCGGTTTTCACCCCTTCCTGCCGCCATGCGCCGATCATGTCTTCACTGAAGGTGTCGGTGCCGAGCGCGGTGACGTAATGTACGTCCAACTCGCCCGATGTGACCAGCCGCGCAATATACACCGAGGTATTGAGCGTATCGCCGCCAAACCCGCGTTTAACATCGGTGCCTTTTTCGGACAGTTCAATCATGCATTCGCCGATAACGGCAATGTTTTTGGTTGTCATTTACTGCGAGCCTGTATGAATAAAGTGAATAGAAAGGGGTTAACGCACTTAGTCTCACTAGATTGGTCGCCGCCGTCAATAGCACTGAAACGTTGTTTTAATTTTTCATGACTTAGATCGCGCCCTGCGGGGGCCCTTGTTCAGGGATAATCACTATTTTCAGTAACAAATTCAATCATTATCCTGCCTCAGGTCCGAAATCCTCAACTATGATTAATGACATAAGGCCGTTTAATGAGGAATGTTATCACCATGACCCGGACGAAAAAGGCGATCTTAGGCATTGTATTATTCTTAGTGGTGGTATTGATTGCCATCGTTATTTTTATCGCCACCTACGATCTGAATCGCCTGAAGCCCACGATCAATGAAAAGGTTACCGCCGAGCTGCACCGGCCCTTCGCCATTAACGGCGACCTGGGCGTACAGTGGTCGCGCCAGCGGGACGAGGCGGGATGGCGGGCATGGATCCCCTGGCCGCATCTGCATGCGGAAGACGTGGTACTCGGCAACCCGCCCGACGTGCCCGGCGATTATACCGCCCGGCTGAAACGGGTGGAGGCCAGTCTGTCGCCGCTGGCGTTGCTGCATAAGGAGATCTACCTCCCGCGCATTACTCTTTTCAGCCCCGACGCCGCGTTAAAGCGTTTGGCCAACGGTAAGAACAACTGGACCTTTAACCTGGCCAACAGCGATCAGCCGCAGCAGGACACGCCGCCTTCCGCCTGGTCATTCAAGGTGGACGATATTGCCTTTGACCAGGGGAAAATTGACTTTCTCGACCCGATAACCAAGGCCGACATTCATATGACGGTCAATCCGCTGGGCAAGCCTATCCCTTACGCGGAGCTGGCCGGCGCCAGCACCAAGGATAATACCACCCGGGGCGACGCCTCCAGCGCGGGCGGCGACAAAACGGCCAAGGCCGATGATACCTCGGCCAAATCTGGCGGCGATGATAAAACGGCCAAGGCCGATACCGCCGCCAAGTCCAGTGGTGATGAAAAAACGGCCAAGGCCGATACCGCGGCCAAGTCCAGTGGTGATGATAAAACGGCCAAGGCCGATACCGCGGCCAAGTCCAGTGGTGATGAAAAAACGGCCAAGGCCGATACCGCGGCCAAGTCCAGTGGTGATGAAAAAACGGCCAAGGCCGATACCGCGGCCAAGTCCAGTGGTGATGAAAAAACGGCCAAGGCCGATACCGCGGCCAAGTCCGGCGGCGATGAAAAAACGGCCAAGGACGATACCGCCGTCAATCCGGATGGCAGCGGCGCGGCGCGGCGTACCGACGACTATATCTTCGGCTGGAAGGTGACGGGGAAATATAACAACGAGCCCCTGAGCGGCGACGGTAAAATCGGCGGTATGCTGGCGCTGCGCAGCGCCAGCCGGCCCTTCCCTTTGCAGGCGGACGTGCGCTCCGGCGCGACCCGGGTCGCTATCCAGGGGACGCTGGAAGATCCGATGAACCTGGGCGGCCTGGATTTGCGGCTGCGGCTGGCGGGCGATAACCTGGGGGATCTGCATGCCCTGACCGGTGTCGTATTGCCGGATTCACCGCCGTATTCAACGGACGGGCACCTGATTGCCCATTTCCAGGGCAAGGAGGCCGGGCATTATCGCTATGAGAAATTTAACGGCAAAATCGGCTCAAGCGATATCCACGGCACGCTGGAGTTCGTGCAGGGTAAACCGCGACCTTCCCTGACCGGGGAAGTGGTGTCGAATGAACTGCGCTTTGCCGATTTGGGGCCGCTTATCGGCGCGGATTCCGGCACGGAAAGCGGTAAGCAGAAAGCCAAAACCCAGTCGGTACAGCCGGCGGATAAGGTGCTGCCCTACGATAAATTCGATACCGCCAAGTGGGATACCATGGACGCGGATGTGAAATTCACCGGCAAGCGCATCGAACACGGCAAAAACCTGCCAATCAGCGATCTTTATACCCACGTTAAGCTAGATGACGGCGTGCTGCTGCTTGACCCGCTGCGTTTTGGCATGGCGCGCGGCAACCTGAATTCCACCATTAAGCTTGAGGGCAACAAGACGCCGATGCGGGGCCGGGCGGATTTGCACGCGCGCGGACTGCAGCTTAAGGCGTTGTTCCCCGACGTGGAAGCCATGCGCAGCAGCATGGGGCAGTTGAACGGCGATGCGCAGTTTACCGGCACCGGTAATTCCGTGGCCGCGCTGTTGGGCAGCGCCAATGGCGATGTGCGTATTCTGATGAACGACGGCGTTATCAGCCGTAATCTGATGGAAATCGCCGGCCTGAACGTGGGTAACTATGTGGTCGGCAAACTGTTTGGCGACGAACAGGTGAAGATTAACTGCGCGGCGGCGGACCTGGGGGTGCGTAACGGGTTGGCTACGCCGCGCTTGTTTGTGTTTGATACAGAGAATGCGGTCATCAATATTGCCGGCACGACTAATTTTTCCAGCGAACGGCTGGATTTATCCATCAATCCGGACAGTAAAGGGATGCGTATCGTGACATTGCGCTCGCCGTTGTATGTGCGCGGCACCTTTAAGAACCCGGACGCCGGGGTAAAACCCGGCCCGCTGATTGCGCGCGGGGCGGCGGCGGTGGCGCTTGGCGCGGTTCTGGCGCCGGCGGCGGCGCTGCTGGCGTTGATTTCGCCCAGCGGTGGTGAAGAGAATCAGTGCGGTCCGATTTTGCAGGAAATGAAAAACAAAAAATAACAGGGCGGCACGCTCTCCCTTTAATATGCCGAGTGGAGATTTTGCGATCGCGGTCCTGACGCGTGATGGGGCTGATGCGGTCCGGCAATATTGGCCGCCCCGGGAAGTAAATGTCGCGCTGTTTATGTCGCCTCGTTAGGGGCTTCGTTTGCGGCTGGCGGGGCGATTTATGTCGCCGCGGTGTGAGTTTCGCTTGTCGTGTGCGGGGCGATTTATGTCGCCGTGGCGAAGGTTTCGCTTGTCGTGTGCGGGGCGATTTATGTCGCCGTGGCGGAGGTTTCGCTTGTCGTGTGCGGGGCGATTTATGTCGCCGTGGCGGAGGTTTCGCTTGTCGTGTGCGGGGCGATTTATGTCGCCATGGCGGAGGTTTCGCTTGTCGTGTGCGGGGCGATTTATGTCGCCGTGGTGGAGGTTTCGCTTGTCGTGTGCGGAGCGATTTATGTCGCCATGGCGAAGGTTTCGCTTGCCATGCGTTAGGCTGTTTTATGTCGTGCCGGGTGCCGGCAAGCGACAAAGAGGCCGTAGCGCGACGGCCTCCTTGACCTCCGCGCGCCCGGCAGGTCGCGCGTCGCTGCGGAGCCTGTACATAAGATTGTGTAATCGCCTGATTTTGATATGTTCAATCCATCGAGCCTGTACATAAGATTGTGTAATCGCCTGATTTTGATATGTTCAATCCATCATTAGAATTAGGTGAATTTATGGACGAAAAATTGCTACAGGCTCTCGCAACTGAGCTGGCTAAAAGTCTCAAAACCCCTGAGGATCTGAGCCAATTTGATCGGTTTTTAAAAAAATTAAGTGTTGAGGCTGCCCTTAAAGCTGAACTGACTCACCATTTGGGTTATGAGAAAAATCAGCTCAAATCGGGTTCCAACGCCCGTAACGGTTATTCCTCTAAAACGGTTACCACAGGTGATGGCCCGCTAGAGCTGAGGACACCTCGTGATCGCGAAGGGACCTTCGAGCCCCAACTAGTGAAGAAAAATCAGACCCGTATTACCGGAATGGATGACCAGATCCTGGCGCTTTATGCCAAAGGCATGACCACCCGTGAGATATCGGCGATGTTTAAGGAAATGTACGATGCGGATGTCTCACCAGCACTGATATCGAAAGTCACTGAGGCGGTTCTGGAGCAGGTCACTGAATGGCAGAATCGCCCACTCGATACGCTCTATCCCATCATTTACCTGGACTGCATCGTGGTAAAAGTTCGCCACGACGGTCGCGTCATCAATAAATCCGTGTATCTGGCGTTGGGAATTAACATTGAAGGCCAAAAGGAACTGCTGGGCATGTGGATGGCAGAGAACGAAGGCGCGAAGTTCTGGCTAAACGTGTTGACCGAGCTTAAAAACCGGGGATTACAGGATATTTTTATCGCCTGCGTCGATGGCCTGAAAGGCTTTCCTGACGCTATTAATACGGTCTACCCGAGGACCTGCATTCAGCTTTGTATCGTACACATGGTGCGTAACAGCCTGCGCTTTGTCTCCTGGAAAGACGCCAGGGCCGTCATGCGAGACTTGAAGGCAGTGTACCAGGCACCGACGGAGGAAGCGGGACAGCGGGCGCTGGAGACGTTCGCCAGCGTATGGAACTCCCGTTATCCGCAAGTAAGCCGGAGCTGGCAGGCTAACTGGACTAACCTTGCGACATTCTTCGCCTATCCGGAAGACATTCGCAAAGCGATCTACACCACAAACGCCATCGAGTCGCTAAACAGCGTGATCCGACACGCTATTAAAAAACGCAAGGTATTCCCGTCAGACGAATCGGTAAAAAAAGTGGTGTGGCTGGCCATCCAGGCGGCGTCAAAAAAATGGTCGATGCCGGTGAGGGAGTGGAAGATGGCATTGAATCGTTTTAGTATAGAATTTGGAGATCGTTTAAGTGGTCATTTATAAAAAGGCGTTTACACAGATTCCTAAACAGGCTCGAACGCATGGCAAGCGAAGCCCTCGCCGCGGCAACATAAACCTCACCCGCAAGTGTCAGCGAAACCCCAGCCGCGGCAACATAAACCTCCCCGCAAGCATCAGCCAAACCCTCGCCGCGGCAACATAAACCTCCCCGCAAGCGTCAGCCAAACCCTCACCGCGGTAACATAAATCTCCCCGCAAGCATCAGGCCAAACCCTCGCCGCGGCAACATAAACCTCCCCGCAAGCGTCAACCAAACCCTTGCCGCAAGCATCAGCCAAACCCCCGCCGCGGCAACATAACCTCACCCGCCCAGATAAGCGCTGCGCACCGCCTCGTTCGCCAGCAACGCCTCGCCGCTATCCTCCAGCACCACATGGCCGTTTTCCAACACATAGCCGCGGTCAGCCAGTTTCAGCGCCTGGTTCGCATTCTGCTCCACCAGGAAAATAGTCATCCCCTCCTGACGCAACTGCTCGATGGTATCGAATATCTGCTGGATAATAATCGGCGCCAGTCCCAGCGAAGGCTCATCCAGCAGCAGCAATCGCGGCTGGCTCATCAACGCCCGCCCAATGGCCAGCATCTGCTGCTCGCCCCCGGACATGGTGCCCGCGCGCTGCACACGACGCTCATACAAACGCGGGAAAAGCTCGAACACCCGCTTAATCCGCTGCTGATACTGCGGACGGTCGGCAAAGAACCCCCCCATCGCCAGGTTCTCTTCCACCGTCATCCGCGAAAACACCCGCCGCCCTTCCGGCACGATGGCAATCGAGGCACGCATGATCCGCGCCGTTGGCCAATCGGTAATATCGCCGCCCTCAAACATAATCCGGCCCTTGGAGGCGCGCGGATCACCACACAGCGTACCCAACAACGTGGTTTTGCCGGCGCCGTTGGCGCCGATAAGCGTCACGATCTCGCCCGGATTAATATGCAGGCTCACCTCATGCAACGCCTGGATTTTACCGTAATGCGCCGACACCCGGTGCAATGACAGCATAGCGGTATCCTGAGTCATCAGGCCTCTCCCAAATAGGCCCGAATCACGTCCGGGTTACTGCGAATCTCGGCGGGCGTACCCTTTGCCAACGGCATGCCCTGGTTAACCACATAAATGCGATCGGAAATACCCATCACCAACTTCATATCATGCTCAATCAATAACACCGATACATTATGCTGTGACCGCAGTTCGGCAATCAGCAGGTTCAGCTCGGCGGTCTCGTTCGGGTTCAGGCCGGCGGCCGGCTCATCAAGCATCAGCAGCGACGGGCGCGTCACCATGCACCGGGCAATCTCCAGCCGGCGCTGCTGGCCATAGGCCAGGTTACCCGCCTGACGGTTAGCCAACTCCAGTAAACCCACGCGGTCAAGCCAGGCGCCGGCATAATCCTGCGCCTCGGCTTCCGCCTGGCGGAAGGCGCGGGTTTTCAGCAAGCCGGCAAATACGCCGCTTTTAAGATGCTGATGCTGCGCCACCAGCAGGTTTTCGATTACCGTCATTTCCCGGAATAAGCGCACATGCTGGAAGGTTCGCACCACCCCCATACGGGCGATAGTTTGGCCCGGAAGCCCTTCCAGATGCTGATCGCGCAGCATGATAGTGCCGCCGGTGGGACGATAAAACCCGGTCAGGCAGTTAAACACCGTCGTTTTACCGGCGCCGTTGGGGCCGATCAGCGACACGATTTCGCCGGGGAATAATTCCAGTTCAACCTGGTTAACCGCCAGCAGACCGCCAAAACGCATGGTCAACGCCTTAACGGATAACAGGGGCTGCAATGCCGTGGACGTCATGCCTGCGCTCCTTTACCGGTCTTCATTTTCATCTGCGGACGTTTCATCGGCAACAGGCCCTGCGGTCGCCAGATCATCATCAGCACCATCAACGCGCCCAGCAGCAGCATGCTGTACTGGTTCAGGTCGCGCATCAGCTCGCGGGACACCACCAGCAGGATGGCCGCCAGGATCACCGCGAACTGCGACCCCATACCGCCCAACACCACAATGGCCAGCACAAAGGCGGATTCGACGAAGGTAAACGACTCCGGGCTGACAAAACCCTGGCGCGCGGCAAACAGCGTCCCGGCAAAACCGGCGAACGCCGCGCTGATGGTAAAGGCGGTCAGTTTGATACGGGTCGGGCTCAGGCCCAGCGAACGACAGGCGATTTCATCCTCGCGCAGCGCCTCCCAGGCCCGGCCCAGCGGCATGCGCAGCAGACGGTTTATCACAAACAAGGTTAAAATCACCAACAGCAGCGCCACCATATATAAAAAGATAATCCGGTCGCTGGGGTCGTAGGTCAGGCCAAAAAAGTTATGGAAGGTGTCCCAACCGCCGTCGCGCGGGCTGCGGTTAAACTCCAGGCCAAAAAAGGTGGGTTTCGGGATCTGGCTGATCCCGTTCGGCCCGCCGGTTATCTCGGTATTGTTAAGCAGCAGGATGCGGACAATCTCGCCAAATCCCAGGGTAACGATGGCCAGATAATCGCCGCGCAGGCGCAGCACAGGAAAACCCAGCAACAGGCCAAAACCGGCGGCGACCAGCCCCGCCAGGGGCAGGCTTTCCCAAAAACCCAGGCCGCAGTAATGATTCAGCAACGCGTAGGTATAGGCGCCGATGGCATAGAATCCGCCATAGCCCAGTACCAGCAGGCCGGATAATCCCACCACCACGTTCAACCCCAGGCCCAGCATCACATAGATAAGCGTCAGGGTGGCGATATCCACCGTGCCGCGCGATACCAGGAACGGCCAGGCGATGGCGGCCAGGATCATCACCAGCGCGAGCCATTTCTGGCGCGGCGTGGAGCCGTCAAAGCTCGGCAATACCCAGGACGGCCCGCTGATTTTTTTCAGGCTATGCTGGAAAACCGGCCGCAATAGCTGGAACACGAACACCACCGCGCAGCCGGCACCGATCCAATACCAGCGTACCGCACCGGCGTTATGCACCACCAGGTGGGTACCGTCCAGGCTCAGGCGCATACCCATCATAAAGGCGGCCAGCACCAGCAGCATAAACGCGCAGAACAGCGCGTTTAATAAATGGTTGATCTTCATACCTTCTCAACCTCCGGACGGCCCAGGATGCCGGTGGGCAGCACCAGCAACACCACGATAAGCAACGCAAACGAGACCACGTCTTTATATTCGCTGCTCAGGTAGGCCGAGGTCAGCGCCTCTGCTACCCCCAGGATCAACCCGCCTAGCATCGCGCCGGGAATGCTGCCGATACCGCCCAGCACCGCGGCGGTAAACGCCTTCATGCCGGCCATGAAGCCGATATAGGGGTTGATGACGCCATAAAACTGGCCCAGCAGCACGCCGGCCACCGCCGCCATCGCCGCGCCAATCACAAAGGTCAGTGAAATAACCCGGTCGGTGCTGATGCCGAGCAGGCTGGCCATTTTCAAATCTTCCGCGCAGGCGCGACAGGCGCGGCCCATGCGTGAATAACGAATAAACAACGTCAGGGCCAGCATGGCGACAAAGGTCACCGCCCAGATGGTAAATTGCATGGTGCTGATGCTGGTGACAAAACCATTGCTTTCGCCCAGCACCCATTGGCCGCTGGCCAGGCTCGGCAGCGCCAAATCCCGCGAACCCTGCGTCAGGCTAACGTAGTTTTGCAGGAAAATAGACATGCCGATGGCGGAAATCAGGGCAATCAGGCGCTTGGAGGAGCGTACCGGCTTATAGGCCACCCGTTCTATGCTCCAGCCGTAGGCGCTGGAAATCACGATGGCGGCGATAAACCCGGCGCCGATCAGCAGCCAGCCGGCGTCGATGCCCATCATCATCAGCGCGGCAATAACAATAAAGGAGACATAACTGCCGATCATATAGACTTCGCCGTGGGCGAAGTTAATCATGCCGATAATGCCGTAAACCATGGTGTAGCCAATGGCAATCAATGCATAGGTGCTGCCCAACGTCAGGCCGTTGAACAACTGCTGCATAAAATAAAGGAACTGCTCGGACATACCTTAACCTTCGAAGCCGCTCCCGGTGACGCGAGGCCAACGGGAGCGGCGATATTTTTTTAACCAGGGAGGAACGGCAGATTATTTAATCGGTGTGGAAGTACCGTCTGCGTGCCATGTAAATACGCCGAACTCAAATCCTTTCAGATCGCCCTTCTCATCCCAGCTCAATGGACCCATAACGGTTTCCACGGTCCTGGCTTTCAGGTCCTTGACGATATCGGCCGGTTCCATGCCGGCGCTTTCCATACCGGCCGCCAGGGACTGTACCGCCGCATAGGTAGTCCAGACGAACGGACCGGTGGGATCGAGCTTTTTCGCCTTCAGCGCGGCGACTATCGGCTGGTTGGACGGTACCTGATCATAACGCTTCGGCAGGGTCACCAGCATGCCTTCGGAGGCGGCGCCGGCGATGTTGGATAACGAGGAATTGCCTACCCCTTCCGGCCCCATGAATTTGGTGGTCAGTCCGGCCTGTTTAGCCTGGCGCAGGATTTGCCCCATTTCCGGGTAATACCCGCCGAAATAAACGAAATCAACGTTCTCTTTCTTCAGGCGCGCCACCAGGGTTGAGAAATCCTTATCACCGGCGGTGATCCCTTCGAACAGCACCACGTTGCCGCCATTTTTCTTCAGGCTGTCCTGTACCGAACGCGCCAGACCCTCGCCGTACTGCTGTTTGTCGTGAACCACGGCGATGCGTTTAGGTTTGACCGCGTCAAGGATGTATTTCGCGGCGGTCGGCCCCTGATCGGAGTCCAGGCCGGTGGTACGCATAATCATCTTATAGCCGCGCGTGGTCAGGTCGGCATTGGTGGCCGCCGGGGTGATCATGATGACGCCCTCGTCTTCATAGATATCGGACGCCGGCTGGGTGGAGGAGGAGCAAAGATGGCCGATGACATACTTTATGCCATCGTTGATGACTTTATTGGCCACCGCCACCGCCTGCTTTGGATCGCAGGCGTCATCATATTCGACGCCCACCAGTTTGTTGCCCTTTACCCCGCCCTTGGCGTTAATATCGGCAATGGCCTGGCGCGCCCCGGTAAATTCCATGTCGCCATATTGGGCAACCGGACCGGACATTGCGCCGACCACGGCGACCTTGATATCTTGTGCCCAGACGGAATGGCTCATTGCCATGGCCATACAGCCGGCCAGCAAAGCGTTGCCTTTGTTGAATTTCATCCACTGTTCTCCGTTTTGTTGTGTTTGCTGCCTGTTTTTTGGCCGGTTTTTCACCGCTATTTGGTATTTTTATTATATGTAATAATGCTTTAGCCTACAGATTGCGAAGTTTCTCTAATAAGCTTTATTTTTCATATTATTAAACAGAAATATTATGCTGTAAATCAACTTATACTTTCAGAAATAACCTGCATGGACAGCACAAAATAATGATATTATTATCGGTATTTTCATCATCTTCTAGCGGGTCGTGCTAGGTTAGGCTATTCAAGGAGATCGTTTACCCGGAATTATTGTGATGGGCATCACTTATTGCTATTTTAATCATCGCAAGATTTAGACAATCTTTTGTCAACAAATTCGCTACATTATTTTTTTATGTCTTAAGTGATTACACGTATGAAATTGACTATTGAGCAGTTATCCCGTTTTACCCCGCAGGATATGATTGATTTGGCGAAAATTTGGCCAAATACCGATATCGCGTTGCTCAACGCCCGCCTTTCCGGCTCGCACGCGGTGTTCGCCGCCCGTTTTAACGACAGGTTATTAGGCGCGGTGCAGGTGATCATTGATAACGAATGGAACGAAGGCCGCCTGGTGGCGCCGCAGGTGCGCGCGGTAACCCGCCGCCGCGGCGTAGGGCTCTATCTTATGACGGAAGTGCAGCGGCTGCTGCCGGAAATCAATCATTGGTGGCTAGGCAATAACCAATACTTCGAAGACCTGGCGGTGATGGCGCAGTTTATGGATGCCTGCGGTTTTTGCCAGGAGCCGGACGGCTGGCACAAACGCCGTTGATTCCAGCCGGCTTCCGGGAATGCATTAGGGCGGGTAAAGCGGCAGCATGATCACATACCACTATGGCTATTTATATTATTCCGCTCACTTTAATATGAATTTCTTACTTTCATTTAATGAGCCGGTATCAATAGCTGAGTCAACAGGATTAGGCATGGATGGCTTAGCGATATCTTTCTTGTTGCGTATCGGGCCGCGATAGGTACCTTGGAACCGGCTGGGAAAAACCGGGAGTCTTTCTTTACCAACGGCTTGCTGCCGGCTCTCTTGCGGATAAGCGGCTATTTCAGGCGAAGTGCAGACAGACAGGTTTATTTGGTTATGCACCATAGCCCGGGGCGGATAAACATATCCCGGCGTATAACATCCCATATAGACGGGATAAACGGGGAGATAGATGGCCGTTGGCATTGGATAATGGCCCATGGGGTGATGACACTGATTCAGTGCTGTGCAACCGGGCGCGTTTCCGGCGTTGCGTAGTCTTCCGGCCAGTATCGTATTATGTGCGACCATGCTGTCGGCAGGTGGGGGCGTAAATGCGATCACTCCATTGTCAGTGGGAATATTCCCATTAACCTTTTCCATATTATCTCCTGTTACTATTTTATTTCTCTATAGCAGAATATTATAAGCGGATTATGTATAACTTTACCCGTTAAGTTTATCGACTTCAATAGGGATGATAAAGGCAGGCTTGTTCAATAATAAAATAACGATGACTACATCAATCAGAAAATTGTTATTCCCTGCCTATTTTTAGTAAAAATAATATTCATCATTAAGTACAAAAAAATATTCCATTACATTCATAATTTATTGCAGAGTTATTTAACTAAATAAATATTTAATACGGCACTTATTGATGAGCGGGCGGGAGTTGAAAATGAGAACGGCCGGTATATATACCGGCCGTTTGGAATTATGATTTGATTGAAAAACCCGTCAGGATTCTATCGCCAGACGCATCTTTTTCATGGCGTTTTTTTCCAGCTGGCGCACGCGTTCCGCCGAGACGCCATATTTATCCGCCAGCTCCTGCAGCGTGGATTTGTTGTCATCGTCAAGCCAGCGCGCGCGGATGATGTGCTGGCTGCGTTCATCCAACCCTTCCAGCGCCACGCTGAGCTTATCCGCCGCATGATCGTCCCAGTTATCCTCCTCGATACCGTCGGCAAAGTCGGAGGACTTGTCCTGCAGGTACAGCATGGGGGACATCGCTTGCCCGTCACGGGCTTCTTCATCCGGCGTTGGATCGAAGGTCATATCCTGCGCCGCCATGCGCGATTCCATTTCCCGCACGTCCTTGCTGGTCACGCCCAGGGTTTTGGCCACCATCTCCACTTCGTCCTGGTTAAACCACCCCAGGCGCTGCTTGCTCTTGCGCAGGTTGAAGAACAGCTTGCGTTGCGCCTTGGTGGTGGCCACCTTCACGATGCGCCAATTGCGCAATACATATTCGTGGATTTCGGCCTTGATCCAATGGACGGCAAAGGAAACCAGGCGCACCCCGACTTCGGGGTTAAAGCGGCGGACCGCCTTCATCAGCCCGATGTTGCCTTCCTGGATCAGGTCGGCCTGCGGCAGGCCGTAGCCGGAATAATTACGCGCAATATGAACGACAAAGCGCAGGTGTGACAGGATTAGCCGCTTGGCCGCCTCCAGGTCGCCCTGATAATGCAGCTGTTCAGCCAATGACCGCTCTTCCTCCGCTGTAAGCATAGGATAGGCGTTGGCTGCCCGGATATAGGCTTCCAGACTGCCTTGGGGAATCAGGGCTAAAGCTTGCATATCTTTAATCATTCAAGTCCTCTCGTAATATGTTCTGATGCTGCTGCCTTATGGCGCGCCCGGTTGATGGGCCTCATTAATCAGCTAGCCATTAATGAGACCGGGGATGAACACCTTAGTTCATTGCCATTTTTAGCTCACAGCGATTTTAGTTCATAACCATTATCTACGGGGATCAGCTCGTGCGGTCGCAACATCCGATGCCCTATTATAACAAAAAAACGTTATTGGGGTGTAAAATGACGTAAATGTTGCACCGTCGCCATCCAGGCGGCCACCCAGCCTATCATGGCGGAAATCAGCAGCAGCAGCAGCGTCTCTTCCCAGTCCAGTCCGTGCAGCGCAAAGGAGGTGCCGAATACCGCGGCGACCTTCGCCACCACCGACTCCAGCCGCCAGACCAGTGTTTCCGAAAGGATCAGCGACAAAATCGCGCCCCCCAGGCCCAGCAGCGCGCCGCCGTTAAGAAACGGCCGCAGGATAAAGCCGTCGGTGGCGCCCAGCAGCTTCATTACATTAATGGTTTCGCGGCGGCTGAAAATACTCAGCCTGATGCTGTTGCCGATAACCAGGAACACCGCGATAATCATCAGCAGACCAATGGTGGCGGCAACCTGCCCCACCAGCCCGGTTAACGCCGCCAGGCGAGCAAACCAGCTGTCGTCCATGCGGACTTCATCCACTCCCGGCACCGCCGCGACCCGGTCGCGCAGGGTCTTGAGGGTGTCGGCGCTCTGAAAATCCAGCTTAGGCGTAATAATGGCCACCGCGGGCAACGGATTTTCCTCCAGCATATCAAGCGCGCCGCCGAAGCCCGACCAGTTACGGAATTCCCCCATCGCCTCCTCGCGGGACAGATAGTTGACCTTTTCCACGCCGGCTTCCTGCTTAAGCCTTCCCAGCACCTTAAGCGCCGCGTCGTCGTCCAGGGCCTTGTCCAGGTAGACGGTCAACTGCGGCGCGGGATACCATTGCTCCGCCGCCTGGCTGACATTTTTCCATACCAGATAACATACGCTGGGCAAGGTCAACGAAATGGCAATTACCGCAATAGTTAATAAGGTCGCCAGGGGCTGCAGGCGCAAATCCGCCAGCGCGCTTTTCCAGGCATAGCCCCATTGCTCGCGCCAGCCGCTTTGCAGCGCCTTACTTTTGTTTTTTAACGGCTTGGCGCTGCGCGCGCCCTTGGGCCGGTTAAGCTTATTCACCATCCTGGCCCCCGTCTAACCTGCCCTGGCTAAGGGACATGATGCGATAGCGCCGCCGGGCAATCAGGCTCAGGTCATGGGTGGCCATCAATACCGTCACGCCGGCCCGGTTAAATTCCTCAAACAAGCGTAAAATCTCCTCCGACAAGGCGTCATCCAGATTACCGGTAGGCTCGTCCGCCAGCAGCACCGCGGGTTTATTCACCACCGCCCGGGCAATGCCGACCCGCTGCTGTTCGCCGCCCGACAGCTGGATGGGGAAATTACGCGCCTTATCCAGCAGGCCGACCTTGTCCAGGGCCGCCGAAACGCGACGCCTGATATCCTCGACGCTGGCGCCGGCGATAATCAGCGGCATCGCCACATTGTCATAGACGGTGCGATCGAGCAGCAAATGATGATCCTGAAAGATCATGCCGATCTGGCGGCGTAAAAAGGGCACCTCGCCATTTTTCAGGCGACTGATGTCGTGGCCGCCGAAAAATATATGACCCGCGCTAGGCCGTTCAATACCGCATATCAGTTTCAGCAGGGTACTTTTCCCCGCGCCTGAATGGCCGGTCAGAAAGGCCATCTCGGCGGGACGAAGATGAAAATTGACGCTTTGCAGCGCCTGTCGTCCGCCAAGATACGCTTTGCTGACCTGTTCAAAGCGAATCATCCTAATTAATCCTCTCGGGCAAAATGGACCCTGTTGGGCAACCAATCAATGTTCTTGTGTAACATCCCGTGAAAATAGCGCCTCAATAAAATCCGGGGCGTTAAACGGCCGCAAATCCTCAATGCCCTCGCCCACGCCGATATAACGGATCGGGATACCGAACTGGTCGGCCACCGCGAAGATCACGCCGCCTTTGGCGGTACCGTCCAGTTTAGTCAGGGTAATGCCGGTGAGCGGCACCGTTTCGTTAAATAACCGCGCCTGGCTGACGGCGTTCTGGCCGGTGCTGGCGTCCAGGGTCAGCATAACCTCATGGGGGGCGTCGTCGTCCAGCTTTTTCATGACCCGCACGATTTTCTTCAGTTCATCCATCAAATGGCTTTTGTTCTGCAGGCGCCCGGCGGTATCGGCGATAAGGACATCAACGCCGCGGGCCTTGGCCGCCTGGATGGCATCAAAGATGACCGATGCGGAATCGGCACCGGTGTGCTGGGCGATAACCGGGATCCGGTTACGCTGGCCCCAGACCTGCAGCTGCTCCACCGCCGCCGCGCGGAAGGTGTCGCCGGCCGCCAGCATCACGGTTTTGCCCTGCGCCTGGTACTGGCGCGCCAATTTACCGATGGTGGTGGTCTTGCCGACGCCGTTGACGCCGACCATCAAAATGACAAACGGCGTCTTGCCGCCCACGTCCAGCGGCCGATCGACCCTGGCGAGGATGGCGCCCATTTCTTCTTTTAATTTGACGTAAAGCGAGTCCGCGTCCTTCAGGTGCCGGCGGTCGGCATGCTCGATAAGGCCGGCGATAATCTTGCGGGTGGTTTCCACCCCCACGTCGGCAATCAGCAATTGTTCTTCAAGCTGTTCAAACAAATCATCGTCTATTTTCTTACCGGTAAACAATCCGATAAATCCGGATCCGAGGTTTTGTTTGGTCTTGAGCAGCCCCCGCTTCAGGCGGGCGAAAAAACCTTCCCGGGTCGGGCGTTGCTGCTCGGTCAGGGGCACGCCGCCGGCCCCGTCGATCTCCGGAACGCCGACGCTATCCTCGTCGCGCCAGGCGAGATCTTCCGCGGCCGCCAACGCCCCTTCGCCGGGACGGACGTCTTCTGCGAGGGCCAGGCCTGATTCGCCATATCCGGCGCGATCCCCGTCGGCCACGGTGATATCGTCCTGCGCCGGCGGTTGCGTATCTTCGGGACGGACATCTTCGGCAAGGGCCAGACTCGCGTCATCACGCCCGGCGTGGTCGCCCTCCGTTTGTCGCGCCGATACCTGTTCGGTGATATCGACGATATCCCGTGCCGTATCGCGAGCCGCCGCCTCGCCGGCCGGGGGCGATGACGCGGCGGCGTCATCGGCCGCGATCGGCGCATCCTGGTCAACCGGTTTTTCCTGTTCCGGTTCGTCATCCTGCCGCTTAATGCCTAACCAGGAAAGGAAACCGCGTTTTTTCTCTTTTGCCATTTGCGACTACACTCCTCGCCGAAGAATCATGGCGGATGAATAACGTGACTGATAAACCTGATAGTTTATCACCTTCGCGGCCGCTCAACACGCCTGGCGTTGGCTTTTCCCCGCCGTCGGCGAACAAGAGCGAATTAACATTCCCCAAGCGTCGCCGGCCCGGTAGAATAGCCGGCAACAGACCCTGACCCGGTTTTTTGACTGATTTGGCGAACAATAAGACATCTATGGCAAAAAAAATCCCTTCGCGTCCTGCCGGGCAAATCCGCATTATCGGCGGTCAATGGCGCGGGCGTAAACTGCCGGTGCCGGATAGCCCGGGGCTGCGCCCTACCACCGACCGGGTGCGGGAAACGCTGTTCAACTGGCTGGCGCCGATGATCCAGGGCGCGCGCTGCCTGGATTGTTTTGCCGGCAGCGGCGCGCTGGGCCTGGAGGCGCTGTCCCGTCACGCCGGCGCCGCCACGCTGCTGGAACAAGACCGATCCGTAGCCGCCCAGCTGGATAAAAACATGCAGTTGCTGGGCGCCGCCAACGGCCGGGTTGTCGTGACCGACAGCCTGCGCTGGCTGGCGCAGCCGGGTACCCCGCACGATCTGGTCTTTCTCGATCCCCCTTTTCGCCGCGGGCTTATCGGCCAGACGGTGCAATTACTGGAACAGCATCACTGGCTGGCGCCCGGCGCCTGGATTTATCTCGAGACCGAAACGGAAAACCACGACGTCGCGACGCCCGCGCACTGGCGCCTGCACCGCGAAAAAGTCGCCGGCCAGGTGGCCTGCCGGTTGTACATTCGTCAAGATGGCCCCTTTCAGGAGCGACATGATGTGGATTAATCTGGGCCGTTTACTGATGTTGCTTATCTGGGGATTCCTGGTGTTTAACCTGATCCATCCCTTTCCGCGCCCGTTAAAATATTTTCTTGATATCGCCATGATTTTTATGGTGATTATGCACGGGTTACAGCTCACGCTGCTCAAAGCCACCCTGACCCGCGACGAACCCAAGCTCAGCCGTCTTTTCCAGGCGCGCATGTTTTTATTCGGCGTATTTGAAATGCTGGCCTGGCAAAAGAAACAACGCGCGCAAAAGCCGGCCGGCCTGGATAAATAGCGCGCGGGACGAGCGCTTAAGAGGGTTTTTTGCCGGGAAAATAGGGGAACGTGGTGACATTATCGCCAAGATCGGAAATACGCGCGCTGCCTTTTTCCGTCACGACATCAATGCGGATCACCGCGTGCAGCGGAATATAGCTGCGGCTGACGCCGGCAAATTCGGTTTTCAGTTTTTCTTCGGACGGGTCGACCAACACGGCGCTTTGGCTGTAAAACACAAACTCGCCGATTTCGATAAAGCCGAACATAGGGCTTTGGCTGAGTTCGCGCACATAAAGCTGATAGTTTTTGCCGTTATTGATAAATTGAATCCGATATAAGGGCAGTTCGCTGCTCATAACCCGGCTATCTCCCACATTTCTGGGTAATTGTCATTTGCATGGAAAAATTCTGGCGCTAACATAGCATAAAGCGCCGTAACAACACACTCAGTCCCTAAATCTGGGTTAAACCCATATCGATCCCCTACACTGAATTTACGATCGTCATAATTTCTCTGCGCTAATCGTACCAAATGAGACATCAGGGAACGCCCCCTCACTGCACATAAGGATAAAAACACTATGCTCTGGTCATTTATCGCTGTCGTTTTTTCAGGTTGGTTGTTTGTCGACGCCACCTATCGAGGCCCGGTATGGCAACGCTGGTTATTCAAGCCGGTTACCCTGCTGCTGCTCCTGGCCCTGGCGGCGCAGGCGCCGGTGCTGACCGTCGCCGGTTACCTGATTATCCTCGGCCTGGTGGCGACCATGGTCGGCGATGCGCTGCTGCTGCTGACCAATGAACGCATGATGTACGTTATCGGCGCCTATTTCTTATCGTACCTGCTGTATACCATAGGGTTCGCCAGCCAGATGACCTTTACCGTCTTCTGGCCGCTGCCCGTGGTGCTGCTGATTATCGGCGCGGCGCTGATTGCCGTGCTGTGGTCGCGCCTGGCGGAGCTGCGCTGGGCGATTTGTACGTATATCGGCATGACCCTGCTGATGGTATGGATCGCCGGTGAACAGTACTTTGCCCGCAGCACCGATCACAGTTTTTCACTGCTGGCGGGCGCGTGCCTGCTGCTGCTGACCACCGTGCTGTGGCTTATCAGCCATTTCCGTTACCCTTTCGGGGCGGCGAAAGCGGTGATTGCGGCCAGTTATTTCGCCGGCCACTTCCTGATTGTGCGGTCCCTGTATTTTTGATTAGCCTTTGCGCAACAGATAACGGTAGGGTAATTCCCCGGTCGACTGCGCCAGCAGGGCATGTTCCATGTACCGGCAGAAGCCGGGAATGTCGCGGGTTGTGGCCGGATCGTCGGCGATGACCAGCAGCGTTTGGCCGGTTTGCATCTGGCGGACGGTTTTACGCACCATCATAACCGGCTCAGGGCAGCGCAGGCCCTGGGCATCAAGGGTGAGGTCGGCATCGGCAAAGCAGTCAGACATAAAATTTCCAGCGTTCGTGAGTCTGTGCAAGCTTGGCTGAATTTGATGATAAACTCAACGGTTGCATTTTAAATACAAGCAGGTATTATGCGCGCCGCGCCCATAAGTGGTTAATTAATAGCTGAACGGCGCATCTCTTGTTCTGGGTTCCCTCACCCCATTTATCAAAAAAAGGCCATATATGTTCAAATTTACCCCGCGCCAGCGGCTGCATGCGCTGCTCTGGCTGGCGCTGTTCCACATTATCATTATCACCTCAAGCAATTATCTGGTGCAGTTGCCGATTGCTGTTTTCGGCTTCAAAACCACCTGGGGCGCCTTTACTTTTCCTTTTATCTTCCTGGCAACCGACCTGACGGTACGGATATTCGGCGCGCCGCTGGCCCGCAGGATTATCCTGGCTGTAATGGTGCCGGCGCTGGTGATCTCCTATATCGTTTCATCGCTGTTTTACCAGGGGGAATGGCAGGGTATGGCCGTGCTCGCGCAGCTTAATCTGTTTGTCGCCCGCATCGCCTGCGCCAGTTTTATGGCCTACGCCCTGGGCCAGATCCTGGATGTCCATGTCTTTAACCGGCTGCGCCGCGGTTTTCCGTGGTGGGTGGCGCCGGCGGCCTCCACGCTGCTTGGGAATATCAGCGATACGCTGGCGTTCTTTTTTATCGCGTTTTATAAAAGCACCGATCCGTTTATGGCCGCGCATTGGGTGGAGATCGCCTTGGTGGATTATAGCTTCAAGCTACTGATAAGCATGGTGTTTTTTCTGCCGATGTACGGTATCTTGCTGAATATGCTGCTTAAACGGATGGCACGGCCGGGCAATAACGGATTTCTCCAACTGAGTTAACCTCCATATTGCGTTATTCTTGGCTTACTCGCTTTTGGGAGATTGCCATGATAATTAACCACCGTACCGCCAGCGCGAAAGAGATCCATCTATTGTATGCTCAGTTGCCGGAGCTGAATGCGCACCACTCCCTGATGGATATCGAAATGCGGCTGCAGCACCGGCCGCATCAATTGCTTATCGCCGAGATCAACGGCCGCCCCGTAGGCTTTATTGCGGGATATGCCCTTAATGCCGGCGAATTTCACCTGTGGCTGGCGGGCGTTTTGCCCGATTTCCGCCGTCAGGGAGTGGCGCGGGCGCTGCTGGCCGCGCAGGAAACATGGGCAAAAGCGCAGGGATATCACACCATTAACGTAAATACGCGCAGCAGCTTCCAGGGGATGCTATTGTTTCTTATATCAAATCATTACCTGCCGACGCGGAACGGAACGCAGGATGATGAAGGGGAAAATCAGGTTTGGCTTGAGAAAAAGTTATGACAATCAGTTGGTTGCCTTTCCCAAGCGCATCGGATTATAAACAGCTGAACGGCTGAATAAATGGAGTCATTAAGGAAATTTATGCAGAAAGCAGCGAAGTATCTCGGCATCGGTTTACTGGTTTTCGGGCTGGCGGCCTGTGACAATAAAAACGATCGCAACGCCACGGTCGACAACGGCGCGGCGCATAGCCAGGCACAAACCAAAGTCAGCCTGCTTGACGGCAAGCTCACCTTCGCCCTGCCCGGGGATATGAGCGATCAGAGCGGCAAGGTGGGCACCCAGGCCAATAATATGCACGTCTATGCCGATGAAACGGGCCACAAGGCGGTGATCGTCATCCTCGGCGATAATACCACCGAAGGGCTGGATGTACTGGCCCAGCGGCTGGAAGATCAGCAGCGCTCGCGCGACCCGGACCTGCAGGTCGTCACCAATAAAGCCGTTACCGTCAATGGCCAAACGTTTCAGCAGCTGGACAGCATCGTCTCCAGCGGCGGCAAACCGGCCTATTCGTCGGTGGTCATCGGCCGGGTGGATAATCATCTGCTGACCATGCAAATCACCCTCCCCGCCGAAAACCAGCAAACGGCGCAAACCGCGGCTGAGTCTATCCTCAATACCCTGGTGGTAAAATAAACCGTCCGGCCCCCGCGGGCCGGCTCTAACGCGCCTGGCCGGACGCGTGGTTGCGCAGCACCCGCCGCCTGAGCGACAGCGTCATCAACAGTGCCAGCAGCACCAGCAGGGCGGCTGAAAGATAAATCGACGAAACGCCTGCATGGGCCATCAACACGCCCGCCAGCGGTCCGACGATACCCAGCGATAAATCCATAAACGCGGTAAAGGTGGCCAGCGCGCTGCCCTGGTTCTGCGGCGGCACTTCCTTC
The DNA here is from genome assembly GCF_047324285.1 of Sodalis sp. RH14. Taxonomy (NCBI): domain Bacteria; kingdom Pseudomonadati; phylum Pseudomonadota; class Gammaproteobacteria; order Enterobacterales; family Bruguierivoracaceae; genus Sodalis; species Sodalis sp. RH14. The sequence goes on along the minus strand of NZ_CP178739.1, from coordinate 5,522,868 downwards.
ATCGCCACCACCCCCAGCGCAGGGAAAACCAACGAGAAACCGGCGCCCGTCAGGAACGCGCCCACCTCCGCCATCCAGGGCGAGCCTGAGAGCCACACCAGCAGCAGGCCGGCGGCTTCCACGCTAAAACAGGCCATGGAAACCCGTAATCCGCCATAGCGGTTAATACTGTTGGGAAAAAATAGCCGGGTGCCGACAAACGCAACGCTGAACAGCGTCAGGGCGAAAGCGGCGCCGTCCCAGCCTTTATCGCCATAAAACAGGGTAATGAAGGTGGCGATCACGCCAAACCCGCAGGACGCGAACGCCAGCACCAGCCCGTAACGCCAGATAAGCCCCACCACCGCGCTAAAGGGAATCTGCTTACCGGTGGCGGTCTTCACCGGCGGTTTGCGCACCGCCGCCATAATCGCCAAGGCGCAAACCACAATGATCGCCGCCGCCATTAATCCCAAGCCGCCCAGATAGTACAACCATACCCCCAGCGGCGCGCCTACGGCCAGGGCGCCGTAGCTTGCCACGCCGTTCCAGGAGATCACCCGGCCGATATGCAGCGAGCCGACCGCGCCCACCCCCCACAGGGTGGCGCCGGTGCCGACAAAACTTTGCCCGATGCCCAGTATCACCCGTCCGGCGCATAACAGGATTAACGCCGCGACCGGCAGGGCGTCGCCCAGCAATGACAACAGGTAAAATACCCCGCTCAGCAGGCAGCCGAACAAGCCCAACACCACGATGCGCTTCGGCCCGACCCGGTCGGCATAACGCCCGGCCCAGGGACGGCTCAGAAGGGTAGCGAGATATTGCAGGCTGATCACCAGGCCGGCCCAAAACGCACTGTAGCCCATATGGTTATGCACATAACCGGGCAATACCGCCAGCGGCAGGCCAATGGATAAATAATTCACGAAGTTGAAGACAACGATGGAGAGAATATTCAGATTAAGACGCCATCCGCTGGCGGCCTGCTGAGGTGAAGAACCAGGCATCGACATCATACTCACGGCAAAGGGCGGCTGTACCGGGACCCGCCCGGTGAACAAATAATTAACAAGTATAACGAAATGTCCCCGGGCGATCATGGTGGCGATGCCTAAATTTCCAGACATTTGCCCAAAAAAGCATCTTTTGCCGACCGGGCGATACCTGAAAATCCGCGCCCTCCCGCCTTGGGCATTTACCCCAACGACCGCCGGTTTATTTCACGACCTGCACAAAACGGCTGCATCCAGGTAGCAAAAGCAGCGAACTTTCGCCTTTCGCCGAGAAAAAAGATTGCATTAAAGAAACAGTAACCATTATAAAGATAGGGCTATTATTTTGGCGGCACGCCCGTACCGGCACGGGCAAAATACCTATAACGCTGCGCCGTGGGGCCTACCGCGGCAGGAAAGACGTATGAACCGATTTATCGTGGCAGAGTCAGAAACCTGTATCGGCTGCCGCAGTTGCGAAGTGGCCTGTGTTGTTGCCCATCATGGCGGCCAGTTCCCCAGCAAACGCGAATACTTTACGCCGCGGCTTAGGGTCATCAAGGGCACAAAAGCCAGTATCGCGGTTTCCTGCCATCATTGCGAAGACGCCCCCTGCGCCAGCGCCTGTCCCAACGACGCCATAGTGCGCAGCCATGATTCCATCCAGGTATTGCAGGAAAAATGCATCGGCTGCAAAAGCTGCGTTATCGCCTGCCCGTTCGGCATGATGACGGTGGTGACCGAGACCGTACAGCCCGCCAGCCAGCGTCTGGCCGAGGCCTATGAAAGAACCGAGGCGCAAAAATGCGATTTGTGCGCGGCGGAAAATTACACGCCCGCCTGTGTCGGCGCCTGCCCGACACAGGCACTGACATTGGTGGATGAGCAGGAGATCGCCGTGCGTCAGCAGCAAAAGCGCTTCGCCGCCGCGTTAAAAGATCCCGCCAGCTACCTGCTGGCCGGCGCACGCCCGGTCAGCTCGCCGCCCGCAAGCCAGGCGCGCAGCCGGCATCCCAGGGTTAACCTGCTTGATATGCCGCGCACGCCCAGGCTGGAAGCGGCCAAAATCCCGCTTGAACAGCGCAAAACCAGTTTCGCCGAAATCTACCAGCCGTTTAACGAAACGCAGATTGGCGAACAGTCCGAGCGCTGCCTTAACTGCGGCGAACGCACCATTTGCCAGTGGACCTGCCCGCTGCATAACGCGATTCCACAGTGGATTAAGCTGGCCCATCAGGGACGGATCCTGGAAGCGGCCGAACTGAGCCACAAAACCAGCAGCCTGCCTGAAGTCTGCGGCCGCGTCTGTCCACAGGATCGCCTGTGCGAGCAGTCCTGTACCTTAAACGACCGCCAGGGAGCGGTGACCATCGGCCATATCGAGCGTTATATTACCGAAACGGCGTTCACTATGGGCTGGCGGCCGGATATGTCGCAGGTGATACCCAGCGGCAAACGGGTGGCGGTCATCGGCGCCGGACCGGCCGGCCTTGGCTGCGCCGATATCCTGGTACGCAACGGCATTACGCCGGTGGTATTCGACCGGTACCCGGAAATCGGCGGGCTGCTGACGTTCGGCATCCCGGCCTTTAAGCTTGAAAAAAGCGTTATGAGCCGCCGGCGCGAGATTTTCAGCGCCATGGGCGTCGAATTCCGGCTCAATACGGAAATTGGCCGGGATATCACCATGGAGCAACTGTTAAGCGAGTTCGATGCGCTGTTCCTGGGCGTCGGCACGTACCAGTCGATGCGTTCCGGGCTTGACAACGAGCAGGCCGAAGGCGTGCTCGACGCCCTGCCTTTCCTGATCGCCAATACCCGCCACCTGATGGGATATCCCGATACCGACGAGCATACCTATATCAGCCTGGAGGGTAAAACCGTGCTGGTGCTGGGCGGCGGCGATACCGCCATGGACTGCGTGCGGACGTCGCTGCGCCACGGCGCGCGCCAGGTGATCTGCGCCTATCGCCGGGATGAAAAAAATATGCCCGGCTCTAAGCGCGAGGTAAAAAACGCCCGTGAGGAAGGGGCGGAATTTATGTTCAACCAGCAGCCGCTGCGCATTGAAGTCGACGGGGCGGGCCGGGTTACCGGCGTCACCATGATAACCACCGCCATGGGCGAACCGGATGAAAACGGCCGGCGCCAGGCGGTGCCGGTGGCCGGCTCCGAGCATTTGATCGCCGCCGACGCGGTGATCATGGCGTTTGGGTTCAAGCCGCACCGCATGAACTGGCTGGCGGATCATAACGTGGTGCTGGATAAGCAGGGACGGGTCGTGGCGCCCACGGTCTCCGGCTATCCCTACCAGACCAGCAATGCCAAGATTTTTGCCGGCGGCGACATCGTGCGCGGCGCCGATCTGATCGTGACCGCCATCGCCGAAGGGCGCAAGGCCGCCGAAAGCATCAGCTGTTATTTGCATGTGCGCTAAGGGCGGCGGGAGCGAACGATGAACCAGTTTATTATCGCCGACAGCAGCCAGTGCATCGGCTGCCGCACCTGCGAGATCGCCTGCGCCACGGCGCACGGCGGTGAACGCGGCATCAGTCCGCAGAATTTTGCGCCGCGCCTCAAGGTGGTCAAAACCTCCCGCATCACCACGCCGGTGCTTTGCCGCCAGTGCGAAAACGCCCCTTGTGCCAACGCCTGCCCCACCGGCGCCATTCGTTATCTCGACAATAGCGTCCAGGTGCTGCAGTCGTTATGCGTCGGCTGCAAATCCTGCGCGCTGGCCTGCCCCTACGGCATGATTTCCGTTAGCGCCGTCTCCGTGGCCGCGACCGCGACCCGGCCGGCGTCGTATCGGGCCACGGCGCACAAATGCGATATCTGCAGCGGGCGCGCGCGGGGACCTGCCTGTGTCGAAGCCTGTCCCACCGGCGCGCTGGAACTGATGCGCGCGGACGAATTGGCACGCCGGCTGCGGCAAAGGCAGCGGGATGCGGCCAACGGCGCGCTGCCCGGCCTCGGTGGATAATATCGCGGCCGCGGCCGGGTTGAACTGATGCCCGCGCCATGGCGGCAAACCGCCTTTTATCGCCAGTGCCCCGCTGACATTAAACTGTCATAAATCCGGCCTAGTTTTATTTCGTGATGTTAATTGCTTTTCCCCCGCGAAATAAAACAGAAGGATTCGCCATGCGCTCTCTCACTTCCCTGGTTATCGCCTCCACGGCGATATTATTTATCGGCCCGGCCCTGGCGCAGTCCACGACCCTGGATCCGCGCCGCACCGTCGCCATCGTCGACGCCACCACGCCGGCCAGCCAGGATCCGCAATTTGTCGCCCTTGAGCAGCGTATCCAGCAGGACTTGCGCCAGGCCCTGCAAGGCGGCGCCGCCACGCTGGCCCGGTCCCAATTGGACAAAGCCAAACAAACGCCAAAACAAGCGGATAAGCAGTGGCTGGCCGCCAGCGGTTATGATTTTGCCGTCAAGCAGAACCAGCAGGCCGACATCGCGCTGCTGGAGGAATTCACGCGGTTATCGCCGGCGGTACAGGCGCAAAGCCTGGCCACGGTCACCCAGATTAACCGCGACGCCACCCAGGGACAGCGCCGGCAGGCGCTGGTGGACGCCGAAGGGCAGAATTACCTGTTTTTCCTCGCCGACGCGTTGGGCCCGCGCCTGGGCAAAGCCTTTCTCGACGCCTATGAAAAAGGCGAAATCGCCAAGGCCGCCGCATTAATCAAAAACTCGGAAATCAGTACCTCGGCCGCCAAGGATCATTTTAATTATGACCGGCCCTTTTTACGTCCGGCCAATCAAATCCATCTGGTGCCGGACGACAGCGTGGTAAAAGACGGCCATCCTTATACCGCCACCGCCGGCGCTTTTCCCAGCGGCCATACCAATACCGGTTATACCGATGCCCTGCTGCTGGCGGAGATGCTGCCCGAGCGGTTTGTGCCGCTTCTCGATCGCGGCGCCCGTTACGGCTATTCCCGTATCGTGCTGGGCGTACATTATCCATTGGATATCATTGGTTCGCGGATGGTTGCCGAGCGCAACGTGGCGCATTTCCTGAATGACGCGCCATACCGCGCGCTGTTCGAGCAGGCCAAAAGCCAACTGCGCGGCGCGCTGGAAAAAGAATGCGGCATGGCGCTGGCGGCTTGCGCCCAAAGCGACGCCGGGAGCGACCCCTATCGCGATAGCGCCATGACGGCGTTTTATCGCTATACCATGACCTACGGCCTGCCGGCGCAGAAAACCGCCGCCAGGCCCGTCAGCGTGCCCGCGGGCGCGGAGGTGCTGCTGGAAGCGCCGCTGCCTGGCCTTTCCGGCGCGCAGCGACGCGCGTTGCTGGTAAAAACCGCCCTGGCGGACGGCTATCCCCTGTCCGGGGGCAACGGCGAGCAGAATTTTTGGCAACGCCTTGATTTACATGACGCGGCGATCGGCACAGCGGCCCGTCGATAAAGGCCGGCGCGGCCTCCGCCCCATTGCGGCAATCCGGCGGCGGATCAAACCTGCGGAATAAAACGCCAAAAATGCCGCCATTGGCGCCAACCAGGCCGCTAAATTGACGAAATGAACGATATATTCTGCCAGCCTGGTCATTTCACACTATACTCCTCGCGAATTTAGTCCTACCGGCATCATGGCATAGTGACTGTCCAGGCTGTCGGGAGAGCGCTTATGGACCGAGGAACCGAGCAATGCTATTAAGAAAAAAACGCATGAAACCCATGCGAATACAAGACATCACGATCATCGACGACGTGAAGCTCAAAAAGGCCATTACCGCGGCCGCGCTGGGCAACGCCATGGAATGGTTCGATTTTGGCGTATATGGTTTTGTCGCCTACGCGCTGGGACAGGTATTCTTTCCCGGCGCCAATGCCGGCGTGCAGATGATCGCGGCGCTGGCGACCTTTTCGGTGCCGTTTTTGGTCAGGCCCCTGGGCGGCCTGTTTTTTGGCGGGCTGGGCGATAAGTTTGGACGGCAGAAAGTGCTGTCGGTAACCATCATTATTATGTCGGCCAGTACGTTTTGTATCGGTCTTATCCCTTCTTACGCCTCGATTGGCATCTGGGCGCCGATCCTATTGCTGACGGCCAAACTGGCGCAGGGGTTCTCGGTAGGCGGCGAATATTCCGGCGCAGCCATCTTTGTCGCCGAATATTCTCCCGATAGGAAGCGTGGTTTCCTCGGCAGTTGGCTTGATTTCGGCTCCATTGCCGGCTTCGTGTTGGGGGCGGGTTGCGTGGTGTTTATTTCCAGCATGGTGGGAGAAGACAATTTTATCAGTTGGGGCTGGCGGATTCCGTTTTACCTGGCCGCGCCGCTGGGGCTTATCGGCATCTATCTGCGTAATGCCCTGGAGGAGACGCCCACCTTTCAGCAGCATATCGATAGCATCGATAAAGACGCCAAAACCACCCTCCAGGCGCCGCCCAAGGTGTCCTTTCGCGAGATAGCCACCACCCAATGGAAAAGCCTGCTGAGCTGCGTAGGCCTGGTTATTGCCACGAATGTCACCTATTACATGCTGCTGACCTATATGCCGAGCTATCTGTCCCATAGCCTGCATTATTCGGAAAACCGCGGCGTACTGATTATTATCGCCATTATGGTGGGCATGCTGTTTGTGCAACCCCTTATCGGCCTGATGAGCGATAGGTATGGACGCAAACCTTTTGTGATTGGCGGCAGCATCGGGTTGTTTATTTGCGCTATTCCCTGCTTTATCATGATCAACAGCGGGATTATCGGGCTAATTTTCCTGGGACTCTTGATCCTGGCGGTATTGCTGAACGCGTTTACCGGCGTGATGGCCTCTACCTTGCCGGCCATGTTCCCGACGCATATCCGCTATAGCGCGCTGGCCATTTCGTTCAATATCTCGATTCTGGTGGCGGGCCTGACGCCTACGCTTATCGCCTGGATTGTCGAGGAGACGCGGAATCTGTATATGCCCGCCTATTACCTGATGCTGGTCGCCGTTATCGGCCTGCTGACGGGGCTGTATATGAAAGAAACCGCCAACCTGCCCCTGAAGGGCGCCGCGCCGGCGGCCTCGGACAAAACGGAAGCCAAGGAACTGTTGCAAGAACAATACGATAATATCGAGCAACGTATCGAGGATATCGATAGTCAAATCAAGGAGCTGGAAATCAAACGGCAGGCGCTGGCGGTTCAGCACCCCCAAATTGATTAGCGATGCCCCCGGGGCGCACCTCACCCGGCACTGGCGGATTACGGCTTAAGACGGGTAAACTGCGGGCAGTGATATCCCATTCCCCGGAGGAATAGCGTGGATCGATTAGCGGCGATGGAAGCTTTGGTCTATGTCGTGGAAACCGGCTCTTTTTCCGCCGCCGCCCGCCGGCTTGCCATCGGCCAGCCGGCGGTATCCAAGACCATCGCGCAACTGGAGGAGCGGCTCGGCGTCAGGCTGCTATTGCGCTCGACCCGCGGCCTGACCCCCACCGCGGCGGGCGAGGAGTATTACCAGCGCGCCAAACGGGCCATCGACGACATCAATGACGCCGATGCGTCGGCGCGCGGCGCGGGCCACGGTTTGACCGGCCGGTTGCGGATCTGCGCGCCGGTGACCTTTGCCCGGATGAATGTCTTGCCGCACCTCGGTCTTTTTTTGTCCCGTCATCCCGAACTGCACGTCGACGTCGTGCTTGATGACCGCAATATCGACCTGATTGCCGAAGGGATCGACGTGGCGCTGCGCCTGGGCGCGCTCAGCGACTCCAGCCTGATTGCGCGCAAGCTCAGCTCGGCGCCGCTGCAGATTGTCGGCACGCCGGCGTATTTTGCCCGCTGCGGCAAACCCGTTAAACCGGAGGATCTCCTCGGCCACCAGGCGGTGGTCTACACCCAAAGCCGGGGCGGCGGCGCGCGATGGGTTTTTACCCGTGGCGAAGAGACGCGCACCATCAATGCCCAGGGACGGGTACAGGTCTCGGCCGCAGAGGGTATTCGCACCCTGGTGCGCTCGGGCGTTGGCCTGGCCATGGCATCGCTTTGGATGTTCGCCCCGGAGCAGGCGCGCGGCGAAGTGATCACGGTGCTCGACGACTGGCATCTGCCGATGATGGATTTGTGGGCGGTATTTCCCACCGGCCGTCTGGCCAGCGCCAAGGCGCGCGCATTCGTCGAGTATTTCGCCGCTATCCTCGGGCCGGGGCCCGCCGCCGCGCTGTACACCACCTATTCCCCAGCGGAATAAAAGCTATCGATTCCCGCGGTCTACCGGCGCATTCCGCCGACCGGTAGTCTTAACGTCAACGGTCGTCGCGGTGGCGACGGCATTTCACTTGACGGAAAAAATCATGTCTATTGTAACCAATGCCTCCCAGAGGCAAACCGGCGTCATCAGCCAACTGTTGATTTTCGCCATGGCGGCGGCCAGCGGCATCGCCGTGGCGAATATTTATTACAACCAGCCGATGATGGTGGTGATCGCGGCGAGTTTTCCCGGTCAGTCTGCCCCGGGCCTTATACCGACCATCACCCAGCTGGGCTACGCGGCCGGGCTGCTGCTGCTGGTGCCGCTGGGCGATTTGTTTGAACGGCGCCGGCTGATTGTGCTGCAGTTCCTGATGCTGGCGCTAGCCTCGCTGCTGGCGGCGTTCGCGCCTACGGGCTGGACGCTGCTGGGCGCGTCGCTATTGCTGGGCATTGGCGCCACGGCGGCGCAGCAGATCGTGCCGGTGGCGGCGACCCTGGCCTCTCCCGCCCGGCGCGGCGCGGTGGTGGGCAGCGTGATGAGCGGGTTGTTAAGCGGTATTCTGCTGAGCCGCACCCTGGCCGGCCTAGTGGCCGAATATGCCGGCTGGCGCGCCATGTTCCTGCTGGGCGTGCCGCTGGCGCTGCTCGGCGCGCTGCTGATGTACCGCATGCTGCCTAAAACGACCGCGACGGCGCACGCCGCCCTGAGCTATCCGGCGCTGATGGCTTCCCTGATCCACTTATGGCGCGAAGAGCCGCGCCTGCGCCAGGCGACCCTGACCCAAGCCGCGCTGTTTGCCTCTTTTAGCGCCTTCTGGACTATCCTGGCTATTTATCTGGATCATTCGGCCTACCATCTGGGATCCGGTATTGCCGGATTGTTCGGGGTCGTGGGCGCGGTGGGCGTATTTGCCGCTCCGGCCGCCGGCAGGATGGCCGATCGCCTCGGCGGACGCCCCGTGATTATCATGGGCGCCGCGCTGACGCTGATTGCCTGGCTGGTATTTATGGGCTGGACGTCGCTTATCGGCCTGACGGTCGGTGTGATTTTGCTCGACCTCGGCGTACAGAGCGCGCTGGTCGCCAACCAGCATGTCATCTACGGTCTGCGGGAAGAAGCCAAGGGACGGGTAAACACCCTGTTTATGGGCGGCATGTTCCTCGGCGGCACCCTGGGCTCCATGGGCGCGATGATGGCCTGGGAACGGGCCGGCTGGCATGGCGTGGGCTATTTTGCCATCACGCTGGCAATCCTGGCCGGCGTCTTTATGGCGGCTACGCCGCGCCATAGGGTGTAAAATAACCCTTGTTTGGGAAACGACCATTTCCTTATAATGGCACAATGAATACAGACACTGTTCCCCACCACGCCCGCAGCCCCGGGCGACCGCGCGGGTTCGCGATGGACCTGGCGCTTGATCAGGCCATCCTGATCTTCAGATCCAAAGGCTACACCGCCGCCTCCATCAGCGATCTGGCCCAGGCGATGGGGTTGTCGGCCGGCAGTATTTACAAAGCCTTCAGCGATAAGCGCACTCTGTTCCTGGCGGCATTCGATCGTTATACGTCCCTGCGTAACGCGGATTTGGCCGACCGGCTCGCCGCCGTCGCCACCGGCCGCGAGCGCCTGCGCACGGTACTGCGGTTTTACGCCGAATCATCCCATGATATTGAAGGACAACGCGGCTGCCTGGTCGTCGGCAGCGCCATCGGGCTGGATACCTTTGATCCGGCACTGGCGGAGGCTGTCGCCGGGACGCTGCGAGGCAATGAAAACCTGCTGGCGGCGCTGATTGATCAGGGCAAGGCCGACGGTTCAATTAAACCCGGCGTTAACAGCGCGGCCGCCGCCAGGATGATGTTAACCATCCTGCTTGGGATGCGGGTGGTGGGGAAAACCGGCCGCTCGCTTGACGACATGGCGGAGCTGGTGGCGCTGGCGTTAAAAATCCTGGATTAAAATACCGGACAGCCCGCCGACAACCCCTTCAGTTGCGGTAAGAGATCAGAGTATTGTTCCAGGCCGGAAAGCTGTCATCATCGCGCCGTGAAATACGCGGCGGCGTCTGTGGCCTGATGCCCGCAGATAACGTTGTCTCAACCCTCTCCCTCTCTTGCCGCAGGGCAAAAACTCTCTCCCGCCAGACTGCTTGCCAGCCCTGTTTTAGCCGTTTAGCTTTAGCTCCACCTTATGACGATAAAAACAGGAACGGATGATGGACCAAATCGCTTCGCCCTATCTCAAGGAATTTATCACCTTGCGCAGCCTGTCGGCACCGCAACCCGCAAAGGCGTTAACCCGGATCGCGAGCCATTTTGCCCGGATACAAAATTGCTGTGAAAGATGCGCGACCCTCTGGGAAAGATGGAATCAGGAAGTCGCTAAAATGGAGGACGGCATGCTGACCGCGCCGCATCCACCGGCAAGGATGCTGCATAGCATGCAGGCCAGATATGACATTGCCGAACGGCTGGTGAGCGCGGCGGACGAGAATATACTTGGCGTCAGCCTGTTAGTAACCGACCTGCACGAAAAACAGCTTCTCGACCATATCTTTGCGCTTGCGGGCAGAAAAAAACAGCATGAACAAAAACCGGAAGAACGCGCAGCGACTCATCTGTTCGCCAAACTACTGATGAGAGGCTTGCTTGATGAATTTTTGCACGCCAAGTTCCACCAGGCACAATTGGAACGAAGCCGCTGCTACGAGCCCCTCCTGAACGGCCTTTATCCGTTTCGTCGCTCGGACGACACGATATTGAAAATAAAAAGCATCAGCGCCGACTCAAAAAAAGTCGTTTCAGGCAAAGTTTACGCCAATGATGGGGTTAAACCGTTTATAACCTCGACAACGGCGCCCTTGGCGAGATTGAAATTATATGCGCAGGTTATGTTGCGCCATGCAGCATTGGATAAACCGTCGCGACCGGAGGCGGAGGCGGCGCCACAGTGGAGGGTGATGGCGCGCAGCCCGATCGCTAAGGATACCTGCGTAGGCGTGCTGTCAGGGACGCTGGTCGATGAATATCTTATGGCGCACCGGCAGTTTTTCAATATGGAATATATCGTCGATATTTCAGTGTGTGGCGGGCCTGACACTTATCTGGACAGTGATGGCATTTTGGCGAAAATAAGGGCCGGTTTCGCTTACGACGATCCCAGGGCTGCGCATAAGCCCGCAGCGAAAAGCTGCAATGTCGAGGCGGCCAAATTTTTGGCGGAACTGGCGGATGGCAGGAAAATTTATGTATTGGCGATATTTGCCTTAAGGAACATCGCCGCCGGTGAGGAACTGCGTATTTATTCCCTGACGCCGCCGGAATATAACACCACTGCCGATAACAGAACCTGATGAACAATAGCGGCTAAACGCGAAGCCGCGAACCCGGCGCGGGGAAAAATCTTATGTCAGCCGGCCTTGTTGTGCCGCGTATCCCCTCCCGATAAGCTCCGTATGAAAGCCACGTCCATGGCTTACCGGCTGTAAAGCAGAGAAGCGACGCGCAGCAATGATGATAGGGAGGTCCACTTAGTATGTACAATATTCATTCCCCCGGCGGCCCACCCGCCATACATTCCCTCCCGGCGGGCAAGGTCCGTCGGCCAGGCGGGCTGTCCAGGCTAACCAGTCACCTGAAGGTGGCGGAGAACTGCTGTGACCGGTGCCGCCCGGTTTGGCGCCAGTGGCATGCCATTCTGGAAAGTACCTTGCGTAAGGCGGGTGAAAAGGAAAAGCACCCCTATCGCGCGGTCAGTATCGGGCTGCAGTGTGTCCGGGCATTGGCTGACAAATTGATGACGCCGCAAGACCATGCCGCGCTTGCAGGAATGAGCATACACGTTAACCGCCGCCATGGTTTGAATTGGAGTGCGCGGTTGCACGCGCTTAAATTAGTGGATGGCCGGGCCGGGCAACCGCCCGACCAGGCCAGTGAAGAAGAATGCGCGGCGACGCATTTGATTGCCCGGGTGTTTATGAACGGCGTGCTGACCCACTTTATGAAAAGCGAGATCCGCAGCACCATCATTGCCAGGAACAGAAGTTATCACACCGGTCTCGATGCCCTGCCGCCCTATCGGGACGTGGACGGCAATGCCGTGACGATCATCCATCTCAACCGTTTCTCGCTGGCGACCACCGCCAATAACCGCTATGCCAATGACCAGGTAGTGCCCTTTGCCAGCGGAGATGTGAGCGGCGCCGATCGGGCCGCGCTTTATGCAGGCTTGTTGCAGTGCCGTAAGCTCACCAGGCACGATGTGCCGGCGCGGGAAAAATCCCTTATCGGCCAATGGGGGGTGATGGCCGCCAGGCCGTTGGCGAAAGGGACGTGCGTGGGAATCTACGCCGGTGTCCTGGTACCGGAAGGGGTGTGCGACAAAACCGTTTTCGATCATGACTATCTGATATCCATAGCGGCCGATGATCAGGAAGAGGAGATCATTCTTGACGGCGACGGCATCATATCCAAAATAAACACCCTGGTTGAATATGACGAGCATGGCCGTCCCTGTCGCCAGGCGCGATCCGGCTATAATGTGGAAATGGCCCGGTTTCCGGCGATTCTGGCGAATAAGCGCACGGTATCGGTTATCGCGGTGTTCACGCTGGCTGATATCCCCGCAGGCGTGGAACTGCGCTGTAACTACAAGTACCGGGATCATGAGATCAGGCGGCTGCGTTAAGTCACCGCGTGGCCCTCAGGCAGGGTTATGGCGTTCCGCGGCCCCCAGCGCCTGCGCGCAGGCCCACGCCGAGCTCCAGGCCCATTGGAAGTTATAGCCGCCCAGCCAGCCTATCACATCCACCACCTCGCCGATAAAATACAGTCCCGGCACCTGCCGGCTTTCCATGGTTTTGGACGAGAGATAGCGGGTATCCACGCCGCCCTGGGTGACCTCGGCGGTGCGATAGCCCTCGGTGCCGTTCGGCTGCACCCGCCACTGCTGCAGGGCCAGAACCCAATCGGCCTGCTGGCGGTGGGTGAGCTGTTTTAGCGTGCATTCCGGAATGGCCAGCAGGGCGAACCACATCTCGACAAAACGACGCGGCAACAGTTTTGCCAGGGTGTTTTTCAGGCTTTGGTTGGGGTGTTCGCGCAATTCAGCCGCCAGGAACGTGGCTAAATCGGTATCAGGCAGCAGGTTAAGCGTCAGGTACTCGCCGCTTTGCCAGAAGCTGGAAATCTGCAATATGGCGGGTCCCGACAGTCCACGATGGGTAAACAGCAGGTTTTCCCGGAACGAGACGCCGTTTTCAGCAACGACCACCGCGGGCACGCCGATGCCGGACAGCACGCTTAACTGTTCCAGCAGGGGCTTATGCAGGGTAAAAGGCACCAGCGCGGCGCGGGTGGGGATGACCGGCAGTCCGAACTGTTGGGCAATTTTATAACCGAAGGGCGTGGCGCCCAGGCCGGGCATGGACAGGCCGCCTGTCGCGATCACCAGGCGGCCGGTTTTGATGGCGCCGCCCGGCAGGGTCAGGAAAAAATCATCGCCGCGTTTTTCCACGGCCCCTACCTCGCTGCGACACCGCAGCGTCACCTGGCCCAATTCGCACTCCTTGAGCAGCAAATCCACCACCTGCTGCGCCGAGTCGTCGCAAAAAAGCTGGCCGAGGGTTTTTTCATGCCAGGCGATGCCGTATTGCTGCATCAGGGCAATAAAGTCCCACTGGGTATAACGCGACAGGGCGGACTTGCAGAAATGCGGATTTTGCGAGAGGAACGCCGCCGGCTCGACATACAAATTGGTGAAATTACAGCGGCCGCCGCCGGACATGAGAATTTTCCGTCCCGGCTTTTTGCCGTTATCCAGCAGCAATACCCTGCGGCCCAGCCGGCCGGCCTGCGCGGCGCAAAACATGCCCGCGGCGCCGGCGCCGATCACCACTACGTCAAACTGTTCCACCATACTTGCTCTCTGCTTATGCCTGCTTAATCATGAAAAAGGGCGTCCGTCCGGCTATTGTGCGTTCCACGCGGGGGCCGATTGTAATGTCCCCGGTGGCCTTATGCCAACGTAACAGGATGATAAAATCAGTAAGCATAGTTATCCTCATGATTTTACAGAGTAAAGTGCGGACAAGCCCGCGCAGTGCTGACAGAAATGTCATAAAAAGGTCATATTTCTCTTTTCCACGGCCCCTGTTGTCGCAGATAATGCGCCCCGTTCATGTCCAATCTATGGCGTAACCCTATGCTACATCTATTTACCGGCCTGGAGTTTCATACCGGTCTTATGCTGGTGCTCGCATTGATTTTTGTCCTGGTATATGAAGCCATCAACGGGTTTCATGATACCGCCAATGCGGTAGCAACCGTAATCTACACACGTGCCCTGCGCTCGCAGCTGGCCGTGGGCATGTCGGGAATCTTCAATTTTCTCGGCGTACTGCTCGGCGGCCTGAGCGTGGCGTATGCCATCGTGCATCTGCTGCCGGTCGACCTGTTGCTAAACGTCAGCTCCACCCACGGCCTGGCAATGATGTTTTCCATGCTGCTGGCGGCCATTATCTGGAACCTGGGAACCTGGTACTTCGGTTTGCCGGCCTCCAGCTCGCATACCTTGATTGGCGCCATTATCGGCATCGGCCTGACCAACGCCATGGTAACCGACTCGTCGGTGCTGGACGCGCTGAATATCCCGAAGCTTATCGAGATCTTCCTGTCGCTGATCATTTCGCCCATCGTCGGGCTGGTGGTGGCCGGTATCATGGTCTTCGCGCTGCGCCGTTACTGGAGCAGCACCCCGAAACGGCGCCGCATTCATTTGACGCCGGCGGAGCGGGAGAAGAAAGACGGCAAACGCAAACCGCCGTTCTGGACCCGCACTGCGCTTATCCTGTCGGCCGCCGGGGTGAGTTTTGCCCACGGCGCCAATGACGGACAGAAAGGTATCGGCCTGATCATGCTGGTATTGATAGGCGTCGCGCCGGCCGGGTTCGTGGTGAATATGAATTCCACCGGCTATGATATCGCCCGCACCCGCGACGCGGTCGGCAACCTGCAGCAATTTTACCTGCAGCATCAAGGCGCCCTGCCGCAGGTGGTTAACGCCGAACCGCCGGCGATTCCGACGCCGGATGTCAACGCCCTGCCGTCCACGCCGGCCGAGTTTCACTGCGACAGTTCCCGGGCGCTGCTGGCCATCACCCGCGCCATGGCGCTGCTGGATAATTTGCAGAGCTACGATAAGATCACGCCCTTCGAGCGCGCGCATGTGCGCCGCCTGTTGATGTGCGTCGCCGATACCGCGGACCGGACCGCCAAGCTGCCGCAAACCACCGGCGAAGATAAACGCTTCCTGAATAATTTGCGTAAGGATCTGCTGGCAACCGTGGAGTACGCGCCGCTGTGGATTATCGTTGCCGTGGCGCTGGCCTTGTCGCTGGGCACCATGATTGGCTGGCGGCGCGTTGCCACCACCATCGGCGAAAAGATCGGCAAGAAGGGCATGACCTACGCGCAGGGACTGTCGGCGCAGATGACCGCCGCCGTGTCCATCGGCGCCGCCAGCTATACCGGCATGCCGGTTTCCACCACCCATGTATTGTCCTCCGCGGTGGCGGGCACCATGCTGGTGGACGGCGGCGGCGTCCAGGGTAAGACCGTGCAAAATATCCTGCTGGCGTGGGTACTCACCCTGCCGGTGGCTATCGTGCTCTCGGGTAGTCTTTACTGGCTGGCATTGAAGCTGATTTAACGCATCCGGCAGGCGTAGTGAAAAGGGCGGCCTGCGGGTCGCCTTTTTAATTGTTTGATTCCCAGCACGGTTTCTTTACGTCTCAGTGCCAGATAGCCAGGGCAATCAGGCTGACGACGATGAATCCGCACAGCGCGCTGGTCAGCATAAATTGCCGGCGCACCCGCTCGCAGCGGCGGATAAATTCCGGATCGTGATGATCGAGATACCGCTGGGCAATGATGTAGCGTACCAGCCTGAGCTGCTTGCTGGGCTGTCCGTGCGCGGTGAAAAACCCGCCGCCGTCCACGTACTGGTAGAGCAGCGGATCGCACCCCCGCAGTACCACCAACAATGCCCGCAACGATGAGTAATAACGCGCCATATTAACGACACAGACGACACATAAAGCCCAGAAAAGCGCAACGGTGTTGATCATAAATCCCCCCCGGCAACGCGACTCCACACAACCTTCCGACATCCGGGCCGGCAGCGGTTTACGCGCGATAGCAACTAACCACAGAGCTGAAGAAGCCCACCCCAAAAATTGATATAACCGAGAATGGATATACGCAGTAAAAATACTGCCGGACCTTGCAATATTGAGTGTAGAAAAGTTTGTCTAAAGAAAGCAATCGAAGCGACAAAAATTGTTCTTTTAGCCGGTTTTTTTTCAGCAACGCGACCGCGCCTTGCCGGGTCACCCCGGCATACGGGCTACGTCGCATCCTCCCCGGATAATGCGCGATGCCCTTTCTAATAAAAGCTATACTAAATTTAGTGCGTTGAAAAATTAATAATTATAATTCAATTATGTTAGTTATTGCTGTTAAGGTTTTACCGCCGGAGTATCGCCCCAGCCGAAAATGCTGGGCGGGTTGATAAATATCATACGGATAGGTGTGATCACGGCATCACTTCTGGAACGCCGCCGAGTGTTAAACTTAAGGCGTCACAGACATGCCGGATGAGTACCCACGTCGCGCGGAGTTAACGAGTGACATTTTGCAAGGAGTCTGATTATGTCTTATAAACACATCCTTATCGCCGTTGACCTTTCACCGGAAAGCAATGTGTTGGTGGAAAAAGCAGTATCGATGGCCAGACCGTACAACGCGAAGATTTCGTTGATCCATGTTGACGTCAATTATTCCGATCTCTATACCGGACTTATCGACGTCAATCTCGGGGATATGCAAAAACGCATCTCCGAGGAAACCCAAAATGCGATGACGCAGCTGTCGCAGAACGCCCATTATCCGATTGCCGAAATCCTCAGCGGCAGCGGCGATTTAGGCCAGGTGCTGGTGGATGCCATCAATAAGTACGATGTCGATCTGGTCCTGTGCGGACATCATCAGGATTTCTGGAGCAAGCTGATGTCGTCGGCCCGCCAGCTGATCAACACCGTCCATGTGGATATGCTGATCGTGCCGTTGAACGACGAAGAAGTCTACGAGGATTAAGCGTGTTGATGCGCACAGCCTCCGCCCTGCGGGGCGGGGGCCGGCGCATGCATGGTTTCACCCCGATATTGCGCCTCTCCGGCGGGTTTAATCCGCCGTAACCTGTTGCTCTGCGGGGATTGCTTGCGGGGTATAGATATCGAAACGATGATTTTTTGTGGTGATATGGGCCTGGGCGGCAATGCCCGCCAGCGGCGGAGCATAGTCCGGGCGTTTGACCACCACCCGCCGGGTCGCCAGCGCGCGCGCGGGTAGAAGCAGTTCGTCGGCGTCCTCGTCGGCGCCCACCAGCGATTGAAACACCCGCATCTCTTTTTTAACCAGCGCGCTTTTCTGCCGGTGCGGAAACATCGGATCAAGATAAACCGCATCCGGACGCGGCCGCAGCCCGGTTAACCCGATCAGGCTGGAGCCGTGCACCAGCGTCAGGCGCTCACGCAGCCATGTCCCCACCTCCGGGTCGTCATAGGCCCGTTGCAGCCCGTCGTCCAGCAGCGCCGCCACCACGGGATGGCGCTCGAACATGCGCACACGGCAGCCGAGGGACGCCAGGACAAACGCATCGCGCCCCAGGCCCGCCGTCGCGTCCACCACGTCCGGCAGCGTTTTACCCTTTACACCCACCGCCCGGGCGATGGCTTCGCCGCGTCCGCCGCCGAAGCGGCGGCGATGTGCCATTACCCCGCCGGTAAAATCGACGAAGATGGCGCCGAGCTTCGGCTCATCGCGCTTGCGCAGCTCAAGGCGCTCCGGCGTCAGCACCAGTTCCATCACCGCCGACGCATCGTGCAGCAGGCCCCAGCGTTCAGCCAGGGCCGCTAAACGCGCCTTGTCCACGCCCGGTTCACAACGCAGCGCCAGCGGCTCCAGCGGCATTATCCGCGGATACCGTAATGATGCAGCATGGCGTCCAGCTCGGGTTCACGGCCGCGGAAACGGACAAACAGCGCCATCGGCTCCTCGGAACCGCCGCGCGAGAGAATATTGTCCAGGAACGACTGGCCGGTTTGCCGATTGAAGATCCCCTCTTCCTCAAAGCGCGACCAGGCGTCCGCCGCCAGCACGTCGGCCCAGAGATAGCTGTAGTAGCCCGCCGCGTAACCGCCGGCGAATATATGGCTGAACGCATGGGGGAAACGGCTCCATTCCACCGCCGGCATGACCGCCACCTGCTGTTTCACCTCCGCCAGCGTTTGCAGGATGCGCGCGCCCTGTTCCTGGCTGTATTCGAAATGCATGCGGAAATCAAACAGGCCGAATTCCAGCTGGCGCAGGATAAACAGGGCCGCCTGGTAATTTTTCGCCGCCAGCAGCTTATCCAGCATGGCTTTGGGCAACGGCTCGTGGGTTTCATAATGGCCGGAGATAAAGGCCAGCGCCTCGGGCCGCCAGCAGAAGTTTTCCATAAACTGGCTGGGCAGTTCCACCGCGTCCCAGGGCACACCGCTGATGCCGGCAACCCCGGGAGTGTCGATGCGGGTCAGCATATGATGCAAGCCGTGGCCGAATTCGTGGAACAGGGTGGTGACCTCGTCGTGGGTAAACAGCGCCGGCTTGCCGCTGACCGGGCGGTTAAAATTGCAGGTCAGGTAGGCCACCGGCTTTTGCAGGCTGCCGTCGGCTTTGCGCAGCATGCCGACGCAATCGTCCATCCAGGCACCGCCGCGCTTATTGTCGCGGGCATATAAATCCAGGTAGAAACTACCGCGCAGCTCGCCCTGTTCGTCGAACAAATCGAAAAAACGCACCTCGGGATGCCAGGTATCCACATCCGTACGCTCCTCGGCGGTGATGCCATAGATGCGGTTCACCACCTCAAACAGGCCGTTTACCACCCGCTGCTCGGGGAAATAAGGCCGCAGCTGCTCATCGCTGATGGCGTAAAGATGTTGTTTTTGCTTTTCGCTATAGTAGGTAATATCCCAGGGATTTAACGCATCGCGGCCGTGGTGTTTGGCCGCGAAGGCGCGCAGCTGCTCCAGTTCCTGCTCGCCCTGCGGACGGGCGCGCCGGGCCAGATCGGTGAGAAAATCCAGCACCTGCTGCGGATTTTGCGCCATTTTGGTCGCCAGGGACTTATCGGCATAGCTGGCGAAACCCAGCAGTTGGGCGAATTCGTGCCGCAGCGCCAGGATTTCCTCCATGATCGGGCCGTTGTCCCATTTGCCGGCGTTGGGACCCTGGTCGGAGGCGCGGGTGACATAGGCGCGGTACAGTTCTTCACGCAGGGCGGCGTTATCGCAATACGTCATCACCGGCAGATAGCTGGGGATATCAAGGGTAATCAGCCAGCCTTCCTGCCCCTTCGCCTCCGCCTGGGCGCGGGCCGCGGCCAGCGCGCTTTCCGGCATGCCGCCGAGTTCGCCTTCGTCGGTAATCAGCTTGCTCCACCCCATGGTGGCGTCCAGCACATTATTGCTATAGGCCGAACCCAGCTCCGACAGGCGCGCGGCAATCTCGCCATAGCGCTTTTGTTTCTCGGGTGAAAGGCCGATCCCCGACAGCTCGAAGTCGCGCAGGGCGTTATCAACCGCTTTTTTTTGCGCCACGCTCAGCTCATCGTAGTATTCGCCGTTGCGCAAATCGCGATACGCGTCGTACAACCCCTTGTTCTGGCCCACCCAGGTACTGTATTCCGACAATAACGGCAGGCTTTGCTCATAGGCTTCGCGCAGCTCCGGGCTGTTCTGCACCGCGTTCAGATGGCCGACCGGCGACCAGATGCGGCCCAGGCGATCGTCCGCTTCCGCAAGCGGCTGGCATAAGGTGTCCCAGGTATACGGACCCGATAGCGCAACGATGCGCTCAACGGTCTGTCGGCAGTCGGCAAGGGCGGATTTTACCGCCGGGACGATATGCTCAGGAAGAATGGCGGAAAACGGCGGCAAGGAAAATGGAGTCAACAACGGATTTGTCATAGCGCGGCCCTGATCATTGTTTAAAAGATATGAAAGTAACATGAGGCTAACTATAGCGAAAATCAATGGCGGGCAACGGAATGTGTTATGCCGTTAACGCCGCCGACGGCTAACGGCCCGTGGAAAATAGCGGCGGCGCGGGGAGAGAACAGCGCGGTTGCCGCCCCACACCCCAGGCTGAGGGATGCCAATATGCCCCGCGGCCGTAGGGGAAATTTATTTTCGTTATTGCTGCTATTTGGTTGATCTGGCTCATTTAAGCGGTGGGCTTTTGTCGCTGAAAAGAGTAATAATGGTTACAACGATAATCATTCAAATTTATTGCAAATGGGATGGTGTAAAATGATTGCTGCTTTTAACCGTATGCTGGATAAACCGGATTTAGGAAGATTAGTGCTGCGCGTCGCTTTTGGCGGCATGATGATGCTTCATGGCATCCATAAAGCGATCTATGGTATTGACGGTATCGTCGGCATGGTGGAGCGGCACGGCATGCCGGCGTTTGTTGCCTACGGTGTGTTTCTCGGCGAGATAGTGGTGCCGGTGCTGTTTATCCTCGGCATCCTGGTACGCCCCGCCGCGCTGGTATTTTGTTTTACCATGCTCTTTGCCTGGCTGATTACCAATCCGGGCATGATATTGACCCTGGACAAAGTGGGCGGCTGGGGTTTTGAGGTTATCGCCGTTTACCTGTTCGCCGGCATCGCCATAGCGCTGTTGGGCTGCGGCCGGTATAGCGTGATGAGCAATCCTAACCTGCGTTAAACGCCCGCCCCCGCCGGCTTGGATGGCCGGCAAGGCATGGCGCCGTGCGGGAAATACCCCGCCATCCCGGCCCGGGGACGGCGGCTGCGGGCGATATGCCGTTTTTCATTGAAGTCTTTCTATCAGCGTGAATTGCTCGAATACCAGCAGCATCTCCGGTGAAAAGCCGCCCTCGCGCTGAAAAAAATCCCGATGCGCCGCCCGCCAGTAGTCCAGGCTCTTATCTCCCTCGCCTTCCAGGGCGGCCATGTCGGCGGTCACGTCGCAATAACGCACCAACCGTTGCGCCACGGTGCGGATGACGCAGGCGGGATTGTCGGCGCCGTCCAGTATCACATGATAACCGCCGACAGCCGGGGCCCCGTCCTGCCGGAAAGCGGTATAAGAACAGCAGGACGCGGTTTTTTCGCCGCGCAGGACCAGGGCCAGCAGAGTATCGGCCATCTCGGCGCTGTCGCCAAAAGCCCAGAATTGGGCGCCGGGATAACGGTCCGCAAGAACAATCCGCATGATAACCCCATCCTTTCAATAAATTACCTGGAAAAAATTTAAACGATCCATTAACAGAAAAGCCGTATTGAGTAAAGTAAATGGCATTGCCACGCCGCCATGCTAGGGTTCACGACATCGCCAAATCCGGCTGAAGCAACACAAGCATTCCCCCTATAAATATAAAATAGTAACGCGGTATTCCGAGGTGACATCATGAACAAGACGCCCCGCCTCGCCGGGCAATGGCATTGCCTGGCCAAAAGCGTGACCTGCGGCCTGTTACTGCTGGCGGGATCGGCCAGCGCGTTAACCTTGCAACGCGATGACATGATCTTTACCGTCGACCCGTCCACGCTTGCCGTCCGTATCGGCAATATGCCCGTAAATCAGCCGCAGGCGCCGGAGAAAGTCACTGCATTGAGCCACGGCCCCACCCAGGCCAGCTGGCACTGGCCGCAGCGCGCAATGAACGTCGCCCTGCGGCTGGGGGAAAACGAATTATATCTCGATTTCACGACCGCCAAGCCACAGCGCTTTACCTGGTTTTCCCTGCCCGAGCCGGTGGAAACACTGCTGTTGCCGCTGGCCGAAGGCAGCCGGGTGTCACTTAGGGATCCGCACTGGCAACAGTATCTGTTGGGCGAGATGTCATCGCTCAATACCAATATGGATTTAAAACTGCCGTTATGGAGCCAGTTGCAGGGCGGCCAGGTCGTCAGTTGGCTCTTACTCACGCCGATGCATAATGAGGTGGCATTTTCCGGCGCAGAAACCGCGGTGAAGATGGTCGCCGCGCATGAATTCAATCGATTTAATCAACATCAGCCTTTGCAGGTCCTGCTTTATGCGGGGCGTTCAGAGCTTTCCGGCGCCTTGCGCTATCGGCAATATCTGCAGCAAACCGGTCAGTTCACATCATTACAGGATAAAATCCGCCTGGCGCCGGAGGGCGAAAAACTGATCGGGGCCACCCATGTTTATCTATGGGGCAACGGCCCGCTCGATGTGTCCGATGTTATTGACTGGCCCGGACTGGCGCTGTATCTGCAATCGCCAGGGGGATTATCCCTGTGGGATAAAATCGATAAAGAGGGCAGGCAAACCCTTGAGACCGTTAAAACCCGGATTCCGCAGCCATGGCAGCAAGCCTCGCTGACCGCCGCGCTGAACGCAGCCTTAATCGACAGCGTTCCTGTTAACGCCACGCCCGATGATCCTGATTTCCTGCCGGCGCAGCAGGCACAGGCCAACGCCATACGCCGGCTCGCCGAACAGCGCCTGGGCCCCTTTCTTGCCCCTGCCGCAGCCTGGGGCCAGGGGTTAAGCACGCCATTGATAACCGCATTGCATCAGGCGGGGCTGCCGCGGTTATGGCTGGCAACGGAAAAGTGGACCGCTAATTTTATGGCGGCGCGGGCGGTGGCGCTGGCAAAAAAATCAGGCTATCTGATCGCCACCTATGATTCATACGATACGGCTATCCCGCGCGGCGTTAATGACAGCTGGTTAAGCGCGCAGATACCCGCGGCGCTGCGCGAAAACTGCGCCATCGTGGAAGCGCATGGCGGCAAAAAGCCCGGTTTTGGCCAAAAAGGGTATTATCTTAACCCCAGCTGTATGCTGTCCTTTTCGCAGCGAAGAATAAGCGAACTGATGCATCTGGGGAATCTGAACAGCCTGTTCCTGGATGTCGACGGCACCGGCATGGCCTCGGATGACTATCATCCGGTCCACCCGAGCGGCGCGCAGCACACCATTGCCGCCCGCAATGCCCGCATGGCCTGGTTTAATACCACCTTTAAACTGCCCTTGGGATCAGAGGACGGCAACGCGGCCAATGCCGGTCAGCTGATGTTTGCGCATGGCACCCAGACCTGGGGATTTGGCTGGGGCCGCAAGGATATGTATCAGGATCGCCGTTCCCCCTGGTATCTCGGCGCCTGGTGGCCGGATGCCCAGCCGGCATTCTTTTTTGCCCCGGCAAAGGTGAAGGAGCCTTATCGCAGCGTTGTATTCGACCCGCGCAATCGTATCCCGCTTTATCAGGCCGTTTTTCACGATGCCCTTATCAGCAGCCATCACTGGCACACCGACAACCTCAAATTAAGCGAGGTGACAACGACCCGGACCTTGCTTAGCGGGCTGTATAACACGGCACCGATGTATCATCTTAATCGCGCCACGCTCGCCGCCAGACTACCGGAAATACTCAAAACGGATGCTGTCTTCCGCCCGCTGCATACCGCACTGTGGAATCAAGCGCTGACGGGTTTCCGCTGGCTGGACGACGCCGGCTGGGTGCAGCAAACCACGTTTAGCGACGGGTCGGTGATTGTCGCCAACTTCAGCCAAAGCGCCTTTGCGGATATTCCCGCCCAAGGCCTGCGCGCAACCCTGGCCGACGGCCGGATACTGGATTTTCAAGGATAGCGTCATGCGTAACGCCTAAGGAAGCCGGTTCCTTCCCGCGGCATCACCACCGGGGCCGGACACTATGCCGCGCGCGTTTAACCATGGCTTATAGCCGGGGGGCGCCCGCATTACCTTCACATATGTAAGGAATGCGATAAGGGCGGTAAATCATTGTCAGTAGGGCATTTTTTTAAGATATTTCCTGATGTCGTCCCGTCTGATCTCGCTGATAGTGTGCTTACTGGCTTGGCGAAGCAGTCGCTTAATTGAGGGTGACAAAAAATGAAAAAATCTACGCTGCTAATGGTAATCACATTAATTTCAGCAAGCGCCTGCCTCCCGACAGCGTCATACGCCGACGGTCCCGGCGGACACGACGGCCAGGATTGGCAGCCCCGCAACGGGGGCGGCGACCATCACGGTAATGGCGGCCCGGGCGGACAAGGCGGCCATGACAACCGGGGCGGCCATGATAACCGGGGCCATGGCGACCGGGGCGGCCCGCGCGGCCGTGAACGCGACCATTTCGCCTGGAACGGCCATGATTTCAGGCGCGGACATCCGGTACCGCGCTATTACCGCGAACATTACCGCGTTGATGACTGGCGTAGCCGTGGCCTGTACGAGCCGCCCAGAGGCGAGCAATGGGCCTATATCGACGGTAATTATGTACTGATGGCGGTGGCGACCGGAGTGATAACGTCCATTATCGTCGGCAGCATGCTGCATAACTAACGCCTTTTCCTGCCGATGGGTTAACGCCCATCGGCAGGCTTTACCTGGTTTTCCCCCTCGTTTTCCCCCGCTCTGGCGCTATCCAGGCATAAAAAAGCCCGCAGGTCGCGGGCAATGCTTTTCCCTTTTTATCCCCAAGGCGGTTTATACTAGCGCCCATGATATGCTGTGCCCTGTAGCGCGCCCCGTACCTGTCTTGCCGTTAGGGCCGTAAATCTTCAGCACCGCAACGACGCACAGTAGTCACTTTCGGTAACGCACTGATTATACTGTAAATAACAACATCATCTGAAAGCGCAAAACACTATGTTAAGTTATCGCCACAGTTTTCATGCCGGTAATCACGCCGATGTGCTGAAACACACCGTCCAGAGTCTGATCCTGACGGCCATGAAGGAAAAAGAAAAACCTTTCCTTTATCTTGATACCCATGCGGGCGCCGGGCGCTATTTGCTCAGCAGCGAGCGCGCCGAACGCACCGGGGAATACCTGGATGGCATCGGCAAGATCTGGCAGCGGGACGATTGTCCGGCGCTGCTGGACCCCTACCTGACGGTAATCCGTCATTATAACCGCAGCGGTACCCTGCGTTATTACCCCGGCTCGCCGCTGATTGCGCGCCAGATGCTGCGCGCGCAGGACAAGCTGCACCTGACGGAACTGCATACCAGCGATTATCCGCTGCTGCGCAATGAGTTCCAGAAAGACGCGCGCGCCGAAGTATTGCGCGCCGACGGTTATGCCCAGTTGAAATCCCAACTGCCGCCGCAGAGCCGGCGCGGGATGATCCTGATGGACCCGTCCTATGAGCTGAAATCCGATTATCCCGACGTAGTGTCCGGCATTGAGGAGGGCTACAAGCGTTTCGCCACCGGCATTTACGCCCTGTGGTATCCGGTGGTGCTGCGCCAGCATGTGAAAAAAATCCTGGCATCGCTTGAGAAAACCGGCATCCGCCGCATCCTGCAAATCGAACTGGCGGTCAGGCCGGACAGCGACCAGCGCGGCATGACCGGCTCGGGCATGATTGTGATCAATCCGCCGTGGATGCTGGAGCAACAGATGACCGAGCTGTTGCCCTGGCTGCACCAGGCGCTGGTGCCCACCGGACACGGCCATACGCTGGTGCGCTGGGTGGTTCCGGAATAACCGCGGGCGAATCCGGCGGCGCCCGGGCGGCGGCCAACGCCGGGCCAACGCCCAGGCCGGCGCATTGCCACGGCGCCCCACTCTGCGCCTATCGGAGGGATTGATGCAAACTTTGCGACAAATGCGTTTTGCGCGTTAAACTTGTGCCCATCAAAAGACCAAAAGGGAATCCTGATGACCAGACATTACGACTATCTTGCTATTGGCGGCGGCAGCGGCGGTATCGCCTCGATTAACCGTGCCGCATCGTACGGCCGGAAGTGCGCGCTGATCGAGGCCAAATATCTTGGCGGCACCTGCGTCAATGTCGGTTGCGTCCCGAAAAAAATCATGTGGCACGCGGCGCAAATCGCCGAAGCGATCAAGCTCTACGGTCCGGATTATGGTTTCGACACCACCATTAACCATTTTGACTGGCAGACCCTGGTCAAGAGCCGCAGCGCCTATATCGACCGCATCCATCAGTCCTACGAACGGGTGCTGGGCAATAACAACGTCGATGTTATCGAGGGTTTCGCCACCTTTGTTGACGCGCATACCGTAGCAGTCAACGGCGAACACATCACCGCCGATCATATTCTGATCGCGACCGGCGGACGCCCCAGCCATATCGATATCCCCGGCGCCGAATACGGTATCGATTCCGACGGTTTTTTCGCGCTGGACGCCATGCCGCAGCGCGTGGCGGTGGTCGGCGCCGGTTATATCGCGGTGGAGCTTGCCGGGGTGGTGAATGCGCTGGGCGCGCAGACCCATTTGTTTGTGCGTAAGCACGCGCCGCTGCGCACCTTCGATCCGCTGGTGGTGGATACGCTGGTGGAAATCATGCAGGCGGAAGGCCCGAACCTGCATACCGGCTCCATTCCCGAAACCATTGTGAAAAACCAGGACGGCAGCCTGACGCTGACGCTGGAAAACGGCCAGGTATTTACCGTCGACGCGCTGATTTGGGCCATCGGGCGCGAGCCGTCCACTGATAACCTCAACCTGGCCGCGGCCGGGGTGGAAACCGACAGCAACGGCTATATCCGGGTGGATAAATACCAGAATACCAATGTCCAGGGCATCTACGCCGTCGGCGACAATACCGGCGCGGTGGAACTGACCCCGGTGGCGGTGGCCGCGGGTCGCCGCCTGTCGGAACGCTTGTTTAACGGCAAGCCGGAAGAACATCTGGATTACAATCTCATCCCAACCGTCGTGTTCAGCCATCCGCCCATCGGCACCATCGGCCTGACCGAGCCGGAAGCGATCGCCAAATACGGTGAAAAACAGATCAAGATATACAAAACAGCGTTTACCTCCATGTACACCGCCGTGACAAGCCATCGCCAGCCATGCAGGATGAAGCTGGTGTGCCTGGGGCCGGAGGAAAAAATTATCGGCCTGCACGGCATCGGCCTGGGCATGGATGAGATCCTTCAGGGCTTTGCCGTGGCCATGAAGATGGGCGCCACCAAGCGTGATTTTGATAATACCGTGGCGATTCATCCCACCGCGGCGGAAGAATTGGTCACCATGCGATAAGGCTATACCCCATCGTCCCATCCCGGTAAAAATCCGGAAAACGCGTTCACTGGCGATAGATCTCCTGATCTACCGCCAGTGTCATTTTCCGGCACCGCCATGGAAACGCCCGAACGCGCGGGCGCACACCAGCGCCATTAACAGCGCGCCAAGGCCGGCGGCGCCCGCGTCCGCCATAGCGCGTAGAGTGAAAGATCCCACCTGGTAAATCAAAAAATAGGCCAGCGCCACATTGAATGCCCCCCACAACACATTAACGGTTGCCGATGACAGCCCCTGGCCCGGCGGCGTGGCAAAGGGACTTTGGAAAGACCGCCCCATCATTCCGCTGACCAAATGTGGAATCGCGTTGGCGACAACGGCTCCGCCCAAGAAATACGACAGGTAGTGATACCACGGCATGCGGGGATCCTCCAATGGTCATATCAGTGTGTTGCCCGCCGCTTGCCGCGCAGCGGCCGATGGCTTCGCCCGGCGGCGCGGGTTGACGGCGCCAGGTGCGCGGCGCCAGGAATGAGATTTGCACTTAACAGTCAAACTTGCAAGTTTATCTTGCAAGTTTGACTGGCAACATTCATGCTTTCCCTATCATTTACCCATTATGGTGACCAGGTCATGTCAGCCAATACCCCGGAGCAAGACGTTTTCGATTTTATGCAGGCGATAGGGATGCTTATCCGGCGTACCCGCAATGAATCCGGGGCGGGAGAACTTTCAATGACCGAGTCTGTCGTCATGTCGCGGCTGGCTAACGACGGCCCCGCCACCACGGCGGCGCTGGCGCGCGCTGAAAGGATGAAGCCGCAGTCTATGGGCGCGACCATTGCCGCGCTTGAAGACATGGGCATCGTCAGGCGTACGCCGCATGCCACCGACGGCCGCCAGGTGCTTATCGAGCTGACGGCGCGCGGGGTTGAGCTACGCAAGAAAAACCGCGAGGCGAAACGGCTGTGGTTATCGCAGGCGATCGCGGAACTTGACGTGGAAGAACGCGCCATGCTTTTCAAGGCCGGCGGGATCATCAAACGACTGGCCGAAAAATGAACCCGGGAACGAAGCGCGGCAACGCGCCCGGCGAAATCGGCTCATCCGTGTGGAAAGTGGCCGTCGTCGTCTTGATCGGGTCGTTTATGACGCAGCTCGATTCGACCGTGGTCAACGTTTCACTCCCGACCATCAGCCATACGCTCGGCTCATCCATTGCGACGGCGCAGTGGATCGTCAGCGGCTATCTGCTGGCGATGACCCTGATGCTGCCGCTCAACGGCTGGCTCGTGGATCGCATCGGCGCAAAGCGGCTTTATCTTATCTGTTTCGCGGTCTTTATCCTGGCGTCCGTTCTGTGCGGCGCGTCGCGGACGATGGGCGGATTGATCGCCGCCCGGGTGTTCCAGGGTCTGGTGGGCGGCGTGCTGGCGCCCATGACGCAGATGATGATTGCGCGCGCGGCGGGGAAAAACATGGCGCGGGTGATGGGCTACGCCACGCTGCCTATCCTGCTCGCACCCATTCTCGGTCCGGTGGTGGCCGGGACGATCCTGACGCAGGCCACCTGGTCCTGGTTGTTCTACCTTAACGTACCGGTGGGGGTGGCAGGTGTCGCACTGGCGGCGTTACTGCTGCCGGGCGATGCCGTCACCTTGCCATCGCGGCCGTTCGATTTTCCCGGTTTCGCGCTGATTTCCCCCGGCCTCGTGGCGTTGATTTACGGGCTGCAAAATGCGGCGCACGCCGGGGGACGATGGCTGCTGCTTGCGGCCGTCGTGGTTCTGGCCGGGTTCGTACGCTATTCCTTGCGCAAGGGGGATTCAGCCCTGATCGACGTACGGATTTTCTCGCACCGGACCTTCTCTGTCGCCGCGATCACACAATTTTTCGCCAGCGGCATCATGTACGGCCGGCAGCTGATCGTCCCGCTGTACCTGATAGCCGGCTGTGGGTTATCCGCCGCGCACGCGGGCTGGCTTATCGCCGCGACGGGGATGGGCATGATGTGCTCGTTTGCGTTGCTGGGGGCGTTGACAGACAGGTACGGCTGCCGCGCGGTCTCGGCGGGCGGCGCGTTGCTGGCGTTCCTGAGCACCCTGGCGTTCCTGTGGATGGCAAGCCATCTGTTCTCCCCCGCCTGGGCCATGGGAAGCCTGTTTCTCGCCGGCGTGGGCCAGGGAACCATCAGCATACCGTCCATATCGGCCGCGTATGCGTCGATACCGAAAGCGAGGCTTGCCGTGGCGAACACCGCGCTGAATATCGCACAACGGATCGGCGGGCCGGTGGCGACCACGCTCCTGGTCATGGCCGTCTCGTTAACCCAGGTTCATCCCGGCCATGCCCAACCGCGGCAATTCTTGCTGGCCTTTGCGCTGCTTTCGGGCCTGCACCTGTTGGCGTTGGCGGCGGCGATGCTCCTGCCGTTGCGCATATCGCGCGCGGCCTGAGCCAAAAACACCGGCGCGGCAACCGGTTCAGCCATCCCCGGAAGAGTCGGGCCTGTCCCGGCGTTGCGCGGCCGCCGCCATTTTGTCCTGCCGCCAGTTGAGCAGCGGCGAGACCGAGATACCGTGCACGATAACGCTTGCCACAATCAGCGTAAACGCCATATTGGCCATGCGCTCGGCATCAGGGCCGGACAGGCCGTGGATATAGGCCCAGGTAATATAGTTGATGCTGCCGATGCCGCGGATACCCAGCCAGCCGATCAAGACCCGGTGCAGGCGCGGCGTGCCGCTGCCGATGGTCGCCGCATACACTGCGAGCGGGCGAACCAGCAAAAATACGATTGCCGCCAGCACCAATCCCATGGGATCCCAATGCAGCGCCAGGGTGACGCCCAACACGATAACGATACCGGCGGCAAACAACCGTTCCATGGTATCGCCAAAGGAGAGCGCGTCGCTGACCACCAGGCCGACGGAGCGCAGCGGCCCCGACGCACCGGACTCATGGCGCTGGTTGGGATTGACCAGGGATTCCGCCGTGCCGCCGCGCGCGTCCTCCGGCAAATGGTCCGGCGAATGCCGGGAAAAGATGCCCAGCTCGGTGCGCCTGAGCCCGACGCCGGCGGCAAACGTGGCTAAAAAGCCCGACGCGTCCAGGCTTTGCGCCGCGGCGTAGCTTAAGGCCACCAGCGCCAGGGCCAGGAAATCATTGGGCGCGGTGTCGTTCCGGGTACTTTTCAGGTGCGTGGCCAGATGGCCAATCAGCCGGCCCATGCCAAAACCGATGCCCAGCCCGCCCAGCAGCGCCCAGGCGACATCGCGCAGCGCCCAGTGGCCCAGCATGCCGAACGACAGCGGCTCATGGGTGGTCAGCAGCAGCATGGCCAACATCAAAATCGGCAGCGCCGTGCCGTCGTTCATGCCCGCTTCGCTGGACAGGGAGACCCGCAGGCTATCGTCGTCGCGGGCGTCGTTAACCGAAATCAGGCTGGCCAGCACCGGATCGGTAGGCGCCACTATCGCGCCGAAGGCCAGGGATAGCGGCCAGGAGAATCCGGTCAGCCAGTGGGCGGCCAGCGTCACGCCGCCGACCGTCAGGATCATCGCCGGGAAAGCCAGGCGCAGTCCCATGCGCCAGCCCTGGTCCTGGAACGGCAATCGCAGCTTGAGGCCGGTAATAAACAGCGAGGCGGCCATGGCAATTTCGGTGACATGCGCGATTAACATCGCGTGGGCGGCCACATCCACCCGCAGCAGGTTCAGCACCCAGGGACCGCAGACGATGCCCGCCAACAGATATACGCCGAATGAGGTGACGGGCCCGCGATGGATCCAGCCGGACGCCAGCGACATGACTAATAACAAGCCGCCCACGGCCGCTGTCCATCCCGTAAAACCCATGCGTTCCCCTGATAATGTCGTTATTCCCCTCTAAGTATGATCTATTTTTTTTATTCGCTCTGATTATGTGTGGACGGACTATCGGCACCCCGGCACGGCACATCGCTTCACGCTGGAAAACTAACCCGCCTTGAGATACTGCGCCTTTGCCACTGCGTGCCCCCGCCCTTGCGTATCGCGCGGCAACTGGCTACTGTTCTTTCTGATTGTCGGCACTTCACCGGAGCATATTGTGATGTCTTTAACGTCCCTGGCGCGCCTGCGCGATATTCCCGCCGGCGAGTGGGATGCCCTGGTCCCGGCCGGACAACCCTTTCTGCGCCACGCCTTTTTGTCGTCTCTTGAGGACAGCGGCAGCCTTGATCCGCGTTCGGGCTGGCAAGCCGACCATCTGTTATGGGTGGAGGACGGCCGTACCCTTGCCGCCATGCCCGGCTACCGGAAACACCACTCCTATGGCGAATATGTTTTCGATCAGGGCTGGGCGGAAGCCTGCGAACGCGCCGGTATTCAGTATTATCCCAAATGGCTGGGCGCCGTGCCCTTCAGTCCGGTAACCGGCGCCAGGCTGCTCGGCGACCCGGCGGCGGGCGCCCGGCTGCTGGCGGCGCTGCCGGGGCATCTGGCCCGCCACGGCCTCTCGGGCGCGCATATCAACTTTACCGATTCCCGCGCCAACGGTCTGCTGGCGGCCGAGCCGGACTGGCTCAGGCGCCTGGGTTGCCAGTATCATTGGTTTAATCGCGGCTACCGGGATTTCCAGGATTTTCTTGATGCCCTGACCTCGCGCAAACGCAAGCAAATGCGCAAGGAACGCGGGCAGGTCCTGGCGCAGGGCATTGAGTTCGCCTGGCTTGCGGGCGGGCAGGTGAGCGAGGCGCAGTGGGACTTTATTTACGCCTGCTACGCCAATACCTATGAGGTGCGCGGCCGCACGCCCTACCTGGCACGGGACTTTTTTAGCCTGCTGGCCGCACGGATGCCCGACGCCGTCCGGGTGGTGCTGGCCAGCCAACGGGGCCGCCCGGTGGCCATGGCCTTCAGCCTGGTGGACGGCGATACGTTTTACGGGCGCTATTGGGGCTGCCTGGCGGAATTCGATCGGCTGCATTTCGAAACCTGTTTTTACCAGGGCATTGATTATGCCATTGCCCATGGGCTGGCGCGTTTTGACGCCGGCGCCCAGGGCGAGCATAAGCTTATCCGCGGTTTCGAGCCGGTGCTGACCGACTCATGGCACTACCTGCGCCACCCCGGCCTGCGCGAGGCGGTGGCCGATTTCCTGACGCAAGAACAACAGGCCGTGCGCGCCTGGGCGCAGGACGCCAGGCAGTCGCTACCCTACCGCCAGGACTGAGCAAAACGTGGCGATAACCGGCACCGACCAAGCGCCATGCCGCCGCCCTGATTACTCCGCCCCGACAAATCCGCCGGTCTGGTATTGCCATAACCGGGCATACAACCCCTGGCGGGCCAGCAGTTCGTTATGGCTGCCGACCTCGGCGATGCGCCCATTATCCAGCACCACCAGCCGATCCATCTTGATAATGGTCGACAGCCGGTGGGCGATGGCAATGACCGTCTTGCCGCGCATCAGCAGCTCCAGGCTTTCCTGGATGGCCGCCTCCACCTCCGAATCCAGCGCCGAGGTCGCCTCATCCATAATCAGGATCGGCGCGTCCTTCAGCAATACCCGGGCGATGGCGATACGCTGGCGCTGCCCGCCGGAGAGCTTCACGCCGCGCTCGCCGACATGGGCATCCAGGCCGGTGCGGCCCTGCGGGTCGGACAGCAGTGGGATAAACTCGTCGGCGCGGGCGCGGCGAATGGCATCCCACAGTTGCTCGTCGCTGGCACCGGGTTTGCCATACAGCAGGTTATCGCGGATAGAACGGTGCAGCAGGGAGGTATCCTGGGTGATCATGCCGATCTGCGCCCGCAGGCTTTCCTGGCTGACGTGGGCGATATCCTGCCCGTCGATAAGAATCCGGCCGCCGTCCAGGTCGTACAGGCGCAGCAGCAGGTTCACCAGCGTCGACTTGCCGGCTCCGGAGGGGCCGATCAGACCGATTTTTTCGCCGGGTTGGATAAACAGATCCAACCCGTTTATCACCGGCCGCTCCCGGCCGTAGTTAAAATCAACATGATCAAACCGAATGGCGCCGCGGTCGACCACCAGCCGCTGCGCCCGCGGCCGGTCGGTGACGCTGACCGGTTGGGCGATGGTTTCCAGGCCGTCCTGCACCATGCCGATATTTTCAAAAATGCCGTTAACCACCCACATGATCCAGCCCGACATATTGACGATGCGGATCACCAGGCCGGTGGCCAGCGCAATGGCGCCCACGCTTAACAGCGACTGGGTCCATAACCACAGCGCCAGCCCGGTGGTGCCGACGATCAGCAGGCCGTTGAGCGTGGTGATCGCCACGTCCATACTGGTGACCACACGGCTTGCCAGCTGGGTTTTATACGTCTGCTCGCTGATAGCCTCGCGGGCATACTGCTGCTCCAGCGCCGTATGCGCGAACAGTTGCAGGGTGGTGATATTGGTATAGCCGTCGACAATACAGCCCATCAGCTTGGAACGCGCCTCTGAAGACGCCACCGAGCGGGCTTTGACCCTGGGCACGAAATAATACAGGCAGACCAGGTAGCCGAAAATCCAGGCCACCAGGGGGATCACCAGACGCCAATCCGCCTCGGCAAACAGCACCAGCGTGGTGATGGCGTAAATCAGCACATGCCACAGGGCGTCCACCGCCTGCACCAGCGAGTCGCGCAGTGAATTGCCGGTTTGCATAATGCGCTGGGCGATGCGGCCGGCAAAATCATTCTGGAAAAAATTCAGGCTCTGGCGCAGCACGTAGTTATGATTTTGCCAGCGGATCAGGCTGGTCATACCCGGGCTGATGGTCTGGTGCACCAGCAGGTCGTGCAGGCCGATGAACACCGGACGCAGCAACAGGATCACCACCGTCATCCACAGCAGTTCGCCGCCGTGCTCGCTGAAAAAACGCGTGCCGGGCGTGCCGTTGACCAGGTCGATAATCCGGCTCAGGTAGCTGAACATCGCCACCTCGATAAGCGCGCCGACCAAACCCACCACCAGCAGCGCGGCAAAGCTCGGCCAGACCTGGCGCAGATAATACCAATAGAAAGGCCATACCCGGCCGGGTGGCGCCTTCGTCGGCGCTTCCTGGAAAACGTCGATAAATTTTTCGAAACGGCGGTACAGCATCACAATCCTCTCATCTCGTTTAAGCTGGGCGTACCCGGGATAAAGAAGAGTAGTGCATTTTGCGCCGGATTTTTGACTCAATTCACCGCTCATTAAGCCACAGTATCTTATGGCGGCGAGGAAACGCGGCGGGGCTCATGACGTAAAAAACGGCGCGCTCCCCGGCGCCCGCCGTCAGGTTGCCGCCGGCAGGGGTTATGCAGAGCGCGCCGTTCCACTGCTTCTCTTATTGATGCCGCCGCGTGAACGGGCGGATGTTATCGGCGCAATCCCGACGGCCTTGTCCCTTGGCGCGCGGGATCACTCAACCGCGTCGCGAATCAGCGGACAGGTCATGCAATGACCGCCGCCGCGTCCGCGGCCCAGCTCGCTGCCCACGATTTCAATGACCTCCA
The DNA here is from genome assembly GCF_047324285.1 of Sodalis sp. RH14. NCBI lineage: Bacteria > Pseudomonadati > Pseudomonadota > Gammaproteobacteria > Enterobacterales > Bruguierivoracaceae > Sodalis > Sodalis sp. RH14. The sequence goes on along the minus strand of NZ_CP178739.1, from coordinate 5,488,070 downwards.
CCCCTTCTTTACGCAGCCGGGTATTGGTTTTGGTATTGCGATCATAGGCCATGACCTTGCCGGGAGACAGCGCCACCATGTTATTGCCGCTGTCCCACTGCTGGCGTTCGGTATCGTAATCATTGCCCTCGGTTTCGACCACGCGCAGCGTATCCAGGTTTAACGCCGCGGCCACCGCCTCGACAAAGGAGCCCGGGTCGCGGCTGAGCTTCATGCCGGTCGGGCCGTCGTCCGGACGCAGGGAAAACGTTTTGATTTGATTGACGATGGCCGGATACAGCGTCACCACATCCCGATCGCAGAAGGTGAATACCGTATCCAGATGCATCGCCGCGCGCAGTTTCGGCATGGCGGCAATCATTACCCGTTCCACCCCGGACTGTTTTTTAGCGAACAGCGACGCCGCCAGTTGGGTAATGGCCTGGTGCGAGGTACGTTCGCTCATGCCGATGAGCACCGTTTTATTGCCGATAGGCATCACATCGCCGCCTTCCAGGGTGGCGGTGCCGTGGTGAACCGTCGGATCGCCATACCAGACATCGAAATGGGCATGGGCAAAATCCGGATGGAATTTATAGATAGCCGCCATCAGCAATGTTTCCTCATGGCGGGCCGGCCAGTAAAGCGGGTTAAGCGTGACGCCGCCGTAGATCCAGCAGGTCGTGTCGCGGGTATACAGGGTATTGGGCAACGGCGGCAGCAGGTACTCGGTAATGCCCACCGCTTCACGGATCAGCGTCAGTTCCTCATGATCGGCATATCCCTGCGCGGCCAGTTCGGTGGTGGAGAGGCCGCCTATCAGCACTTCGGCCAGGATCCGCGGCGGCAGGCCATCGAGGAAACTGCGGGTTTCGCTTAATATCCCAAGCGTTACCTCATCGGGCACGATTTGCTGATCCAGCAGCCAGCTCCTGGCCAAAGGATTTTCCAGGGTCGTCGCCAGCAGGTTATGCATTTCCACCACCTCGACGCCCTGCTCGCGCATTTTGGTCATAAAGTCGAAATGATCGCGTTTGGCGCGCTCCACCCACAGCACGTCGTCAAATAACAGTTCATCACAGTTACTGGGCGTCAGGCGATTATGCGCCCTCCCCGGCGCGCACACCAAGACCTTGCGCAGTCGTCCCACTTCCGAATAAACGCCATACTCCGCAGGTTTTTGCTTCTCTGTCATATCAGCTCCCGTCATTTAGATGGTGATAACCCCGGTGGCGAGACTCCACAGCGCCGCAATGGCCGCCAGCATCACGACGATAAAGACTGTCCGTTCCGCCGCGGTGAATAATTCCGCCTTCTGTTCACGTTTTGCGAGAATAAACAGCACGGTGCCGGGTCCGTAGATCACGGCGGACAACAGCAGATACTTTAATCCGCCGGCATAAATCATCAGCAACGCGTAAAAGGTAGCGATTGCCGCAAAAAGCAGGTCTTTTTTATGCCCCCGCCAATCGGTTTCATAGGTCTCGCCGGTCCAGGCCAGCTTTAAGGCGTAGGCGCCGACCAATAAATAAGGGATAAGCGTCAGCGAGCTGGTCAATTCAAGCGCCAGCTGAAAGGCATAATCACTAAACAACGTCAGGACCAGGAAAACCTGGATGGTGATATTGGTCAGCCATACGGCGGCGGAGGGGACCGCCCGGCTATTTTCCGTGGCGAATATCTTCGGCATGCTTTGGCTTTTGGCGGCGCAGAACAGCACTTCCGCCGCCAGCAGCGACCAGGAGAGATATGCGCCGAGCACCGAAATAATCAGCCCCGCGCTAATAAACACCGCACCCCAGCGGCCCACCACCGCTTCCAGCACGCCGGCCATGGACGGCTGGCGCAAGGCGGCCAGGTCCGGGCGCAGCAATACGCCGTAGGACAGCATGGTCACCAGTATCATCAGGCACAGCACGCCGATAAAACCCAGCACCGTGGCAATGCCGATATGGCTGCGCTGCCGGGCATAGCGGGAATAGACGCTGGCGCCCTCGATTCCTAAAAAGACAAATACCGTCACCAGCATGGTGCTCCGTACCTGGGAAAACAGCGATTCGGGCTGCGCCGCCGGCGCCATCGCCAGGGCGGCATGGCCGGCATAGCCGTAGTCGTTGAGGTGCGATACGTCGCCGCCGCGCGCCAAATCCGGGACGCCCCAGAAATTGGCGGCAAAAAAATCGCCTTTGAAGGCGAAAATCAAGACAATGACAAAACAGAATATCGGAATAACTTTGGCGAAGGTGGCGATGGTATTGATTGATGCGGCGCCTTTTACGCCACGCAACAACAGCACATGGAATGCCCAGAGAATAACCGAAGCCACCAGTACCGCCGGCACGGTATCGCCATTGCCGAATATCGGGAAAAAGGCGCCGAGCGTGGATTTTATTAAAACATAATAAGAAACGTTGCCTATACAGGTGCCCGCCCAGAATCCCAGGGCGGAGGCAAAACCTAAATAATCGCCGAATCCTTCCTTGGCATAAATAAATACCCCGGAATTGAGTTCAGGCTTGCGCTGGGCCAGCGTCTGGAAGACAAAAGCCAGCATCAGCATACCGCCGCCCGCGATACACCAGGCGATCAGGGCGCCGAAGCCGCCGGTGGCGCGACCGAAGGTGGCCGGCAGGGAAAATATACCGGCGCCGATCATCGACCCCACCACCAAAGCCGTAAGCGACCATAGAGACAATTTCGCGTCTGCTGAGTTTGTCATATATATTCTCAATGTCTTGCGGTAAATCATAAATTAACTCATTTTTTACGCAATGTATTGTGATCTTTTCGTGATTTTAGATTTTTGCAATATATCCATTCCATGCCTTTGGCGGCATGCCTGTCGCCATGATTTCTATATCCATAGAAACTAAATGATGAATTATTTTTAATACGAAAGTTAATTTTAGAAGGAAATCATATTAATTATATTTATTACATATTACCTAACAACATTAAAAAAACGCGGTGGAATATCCGCCGATATCATAGTTATTATTTCTCGCACCGCTGCGCCTTTAAATATGCCGCGAAGACCATTATGCCGTTTTTTATCATGCCGGGTCCGCTACGCGGCGGCATGGGCGCTTGACCGGGGCCGTGGTTTTTCTGTTTTCCACGCGAGGGGATTTGCCGGTATCATCCGGCGCGTTATCGTCGGACCAAACAGTTTTTTTTATTGATCGAAACGTCTTATCAATGGGTAACCGTTAAGCATCACCCATGGCCGTTTAGCCTTGCGCCTAAGGCCTGCCGCAGCGCCTGGGCCAATTGCGCCAGGCTAAACGGCTTGCGCAGCAGCGTGACGGCGTCGGGCAATCCGCAGCCGTCGCGGCGCATATCCTGACCGCTGATAAGCAGGGTAGCCAGCGCCGGATTCGCCCGGCGGGCCAGGCGAATAACATCGGCGCCGCTGTGCGCGCCGGGCAGCATTAAATCGCTAATCAGCAGGGCGATATCCGGCGTGCGCCCGAGCAGCATCAGGGCCTCGGCGCTGTCGCCGGTGGCGAGCGTCAGGTATCCCAACTGATGCAGCTGTTCGCGCAGGGTTTCGCGCACATCGTCCTGATCGTCAAGGATCAGCACCAGCAAGTCCTCGCGCGCCTCGGGAGCGGGTTCGGCCGGCGGCGCCGGGACCGGGGTCGCGGCCGGCGCGCGCGGCAGTTGCAGGCGCACCAGCGTGCCGGCGCCCGGTGACGATTCAATCTGCACCCGGCCGCCGGACTGGCGGATAAAGCCATAGACCATCGACAGCCCCAGGCCGCTGCCGCTGCCGACCGTTTTGGTGGTGAAAAAGGGCTCGAATACCTGCGATTGCACCTCGGCCGACATACCGCAGCCGCTGTCGGCGACCTCCAGCGTCACCATATCCTGCTTCCTGCCGCCGGCGCGCACCACCCGCTGGTTATAGGTACGGATAATAATTTCGCCGCCGCGTCCCTCCATGGCGTCGCGGGCGTTGACCACCAGGTTCATAATGGCGTTTTCCAACTGGTTGACATCGATCCAGGCAAACCAGCCGGGCAGTTGAGGCTCAAGCTTCAGCGCGAGGTTGACCGCAAGCGTTTGGCGCAGCAGTTCGCTCAGGTTATCCACCAGCCCGGCCAACTGCACCGCCTGGGGATGCAGCGCCTGTTTGCGGGAAAAGGCCAGCAGGCGCTGCGTCAGCTGGGCGCCGCGCCCGGCGGCTTTCAGGGCGCGATCGATGCGCTCGCCGTCGCGGCCGTCGCCGTTTGCGCACAGCTCAAGGCTGCCGATAATCACCGCCAGCAGGTTATTGAAGTCATGGGCCAGGCCGCCGGTCAGCTGTCCCACCGCCTTCATTTTCTGGCTATGGACCAGCGCCTGCTCCAGCGCCTTGCGCTCCGAGCGGTCCAAGACCACATTGACCATGCCGTGGCGCGGCACCGGGCTGAAACGCAGCTCGAGGATAGGGCCGTTTCCCAGGTGTATTTCCAGCGCGCGGGGTTGAAGCGCGCGCAGGTGGGCCGCCACCTCGCGCCAGTCGCGATAACCGGGCGCCTTTGCCTGGTTGCGGCCGAGGAACGCCAGCAATTCCCGGTAATGCTGGCCACGAAACAGCAGCGTTGCCGGCAGCCCCAGCAGCAGCGGGTATTGCGGGTTCCACACCACCAGGTGGCCGCGCCGATCGAACAGGGCAAACCCGTCGCGCATGGCCAGGAAGGTATTTTCCAGCTGGGTGCTTTTTTCTTTCAGCAGACGCGAGGTGTGCTCCAAAGACGCGGTATTGCCGGCAAAGACGTTAAAGGCCCGCGCCAGATCGCCCAGTTCGTCGCGCCGGTGCAGTCCCGGCACGCTGACCTGGCGCTCGCCCCTGGCCAGACGTGACATGGCGTCGGCGATAACCGACAGGTTGGACCCCAGGTTGCGATAGATATACCAGCCGGCGAACAGGGTGATGACCAGCGACAGCAGGGCAAACAGGCCGATGAAATAGATGATTGACGCCAGTTCGTTATGCGTCTGGCGCATCCGCTCCCGCGACTCCCCCGCCACTTTTTGCACATACAGGTTGATATCGCCGTTCAGCATGCCGACCAGCGCCTTAATATGATAGGTGTAATAGGCGATGGCCAGATCGCTGCCGGACAGCTCGCGGCCCAGGGGGCCGAGACTGTGCTGGCTCAGCATAAATAACCGGATTTTATCGCCCAGCAGGGCGCTGGCGTCGCCGGACGGCGGCCAGCCGGCCATCACCTGATCCAGTTGGATTAGCGCCGACCGGGGGCTGGTAGTGTGAATGGCGATATCCAGCAGGCGGTCGATTTCGCCCCTGAGGGCGACTGTCGGCGCCAACTGGTGTTCACGGGCCGCGATGGTATCAATCTGGCGCAGGTACATTTGGCACTGGTACAGCTCGCTCAGCAGCTGGTTGCGCTGCATATGCCGCTGATGGCCCAGCTCAAGCAGGCGGGTGACGCTGGCTTCCAGGGCGCCGCTGCGCCCGGTGATGCGCTCCACCAGCGCCGGTTCGCTCCCGGCCAGCGGCGATTGCGCCAACCGGCGCAGGGAAGATTGCAGCGCCAGCTGCGTTTGCGCCAGTCGCATAGCCTCGCTCTGGTATTCCAGCGCGCCCACCACCTGGGACAGGCGGATGGCGGCAATGGCCACGTTGGCGGTATCGCGTCCCAGCTCCATGCTGCCGGTCATTTCACTGAGGGTACGGGCCTGCATTTGTTCCTGCAGGTTGCCGGCATGGCGGAACCCCACGATCGCCACCACGCTGACCATCAGCGTCACCGCCACCACCAGCAGGTTAAACATCAGCAGGCGGCCCCGGGCGCCTGCCAGGATCGGCTTTGGGGAGAACAACGACGTCATATCAGGGCTCCGCGACGGGCAGGGCGCCAGTATAAAACCCATGCCGTGGCTAATTATGACAAACATGAACGACCGCTGACATTTTGCATTTATCTGCGCCTGCTTTACTGCGCCTATGACGGCTTAACGAAGGCGCCAACCGGATGACAGCTACCCCGATTCTCGAAATTCGCGATATCGGCAAACGTTTCGGCCATTTCCATGCCCTGAAGTCGGTCAACCTCAAAGTCTGGCTGGGCGAAATCCATGCCTTGATGGGGGAAAACGGCGCGGGCAAAAGCACCCTGATGAAAATCCTGGCCGGCGCTTACACCACCACCAGCGGCGAGATCGTCATCGACGGCGAGCCCAGGCCGATTAAAAGCCCGAAAGACGCCCTGGCGGCGGGCATTACGCTTATCTACCAGGAAATGAATCTGGCGCCCAACCTGACGGTGGCGGAAAACATCTTCCTCGGCAGTGAGCTGGCGCGCGGCGGCCTGGTGCAGCGCGGCAAAATGGTCCAGGAGGCCCAGCAGGTTATCGATCGCCTGGGCGCCCAGTTTCACGCCACCGACCTGGTCATGTCGCTGACCATCGCCGAACAGCAGCAGGTGGAAATCGGCCGCGCGCTGCACCGCAACAGCCGCATCCTGGTGATGGACGAACCCACCGCCGCGCTTTCGTCCCGCGAAACACAGCGCCTGTTCGAGCTGATAAAACGGCTGCGCCAGGAAGGGATGGCCATTATCTATATCAGCCATCGCATGGCGGAAGTCTATGAACTCTCCGATCGGGTCAGCGTGCTGCGCGACGGCCAGTATGTCGGCAGCCTGACGCGCGAGCAGCTTTCCGCCGCCGAGCTGGTGCGCATGATGGTCGGGCGGCCGCTAAGCGATCTGTTTAATAAGGACGTCCATATCCCGGTGGGCGATGTGCGCCTGGAGCTGCGGGACCTTACCGACGGCAAAAAGGTCAAGCCCGTCAGCCTGACGGTGCGTTCCGGCGAGATCGTCGCGCTGTCCGGACTGGTGGGCGCCGGCCGATCCGAGCTGGCCCAGCTGGTGTTCGGCGTCCATAAACCCACCGGCGGCGTCGTGCGTGTGGACGGCAATCCCGTCGCCATCCGCTCGCCGCGCGACGCCATTGCGCTGGGCATCGGCTTTTTGCCCGAGAACCGTAAGGAACAGGGGCTGTTCCTGGATATGGCCGCCCATGAAAATATCGTTATGCCGATCCTGGAGCGCGACGCGCGCTTCGGCCTGCTTAACCGACGCAAGGGACTGTCGATTTCGTCCGAGGCCATCCGCGCGCTCAATATCCGCGTACCCCACGCCCAGGTGCGCGCCGGCGGGCTGTCCGGCGGCAACCAGCAAAAGCTGCTGGTGTCGCGCTGGGTGGCGATCCATCCGCGCATCCTGATCCTTGACGAGCCGACGCGCGGGGTGGACGTGGGCGCCAAAAGCGAGATCTATCGCATGATGGGACAAATGGCGCAGCAGGGCGTAGCCATTTTAATGATCTCCAGCGAACTGCCTGAGGTGGTCGGGATGAGCGATCGCGTATACGTGATGTGTGAGGGCCGACTGGCAGGGGAGCTCAGCCGCGGCGAGATTTCGCAGGAAAATATCATGACGCTGGCCACCGGCGTCGCACTGACACCGACGTCCGTTTAAGGAGCCGCCATGGCCACCAATTCCGCTACCCCCGACGCCACGCCGGCCGCCGCCAAACGGCCCTGGCTGAACGACCTGATGCAAACTGTCGGCATCCTGCCGATACTGGTGCTGATCGTGGCGATTTTCGGCTTTGTCGCGCCCAATTTCTTCACCGACAGCAACCTGCTGAATATCGCCCGCCAGGCTTCCATAAACATCGTCCTGGCGGCCGGGATGACCTTTATTATCCTGACCGGCGGCATCGATCTGTCGGTGGGGTCGATGCTTGGCGCCACGGCGGTGGTGGCCATGGTGGTCTCGCTCAATCCGGCGCTGGCCTGGCTGTCGATTCCGCTGGCGCTGCTGGCGGGGCTGGGCATGGGGCTGTTCAACGGCATCCTGGTGGCCTACGCCGGCCTGCCGCCGTTTATCGTCACCCTCGGCACCTATACCGCGCTGCGCGGCGCCGCCTACCTGCTGGCGGACGGCACTACGGTGATCAATTCCTATATCAATTTCGAATGGATCGGCAATTCCTACCTGGGGCCGGTGCCCTGGTTGATTATCATTGCCCTGGCGGTGATTGCGGTGTGCTGGTTTATCCTCAGGCGCACCACCCTCGGCGTGCATATCTACGCGGTGGGCGGCAATATGCAGGCGGCGCGCCTGACCGGCATCCGGGTCAGCTTTGTGCTGCTGTTCGTCTATGCCGCCAGCGGCCTGCTTTCCGGCCTGGGCGGATTGATGAGCGCCTCCAGGCTCTACAGCGCCAACGGCAACCTGGGCATGGGGTACGAGCTGGACGCCATTGCCGCGGTGATCCTCGGCGGCACCAGCTTTGTCGGCGGCATCGGCACCATCACCGGCACGCTGGTGGGGGCGCTGATTATCGCCACGCTTAACAACGGCATGACGCTGATGGGCGTCTCCTATTTCTGGCAGCTGGTGATCAAAGGGGCGGTGATCATCATAGCGGTGCTGATTGACAAATACCGTACCCGACATCATCAGGCATAACCCATACCGGAGAGAAACCATGCGATTTAATCCTGTTTATACCGCGTTGCTGACGGCGGCCATGCTGACCGTCGCCCCCCTGGCGCAGGCCAAGGATCTGAAGGCCATCGGCGTAACGGTGGGCGATCTCGCCAACCCGTTTTTTGTCCAGATAACCAAAGGGGCGGAAATGAAAGCCCGGGAACTGGCCGGCGATAAAGTTAACGTGACGCTGGTGTCCAGCGGCTACGATCTGGGCCAGCAGGTGGGGCAAATCGATAATTTCATCGCCGCCAAGGTCGATATGATTATCCTGAACGCGGCGGATTCCAAAGGCATAGGTCCGGCGGTGAAACGCGCCCAGGCCGCGGGCATCGTGGTGGTGGCGGTCGATGTGGCGGCCGAGGGGGCCGACGCCACCATCACTTCCAACAATACGCAGGCCGGGGAACTGGCCTGCCAATACATTACCGATAAGCTGAAAGGCAAAGGCCAGGTGGTGATTGTTAACGGCCCGCCGGTGTCCGCGGTGCAAAACCGGGTGGAAGGCTGTATGAACGAGCTGAAAAAACACCCGGATATCAAACTGCTGTCCTATAACCAGAATGCCAAGGGCAGCCGCGAGGGAGGATTGGAAGTGATGACCTCGCTGCTGGCGGCCAACCCGCATATCGACGCGGTCTTCGCCATTAACGACCCGACGGCCATCGGCGCCGATCTGGCCGCCAAGCAGGCCCAGCGTAAAGAGTTCTTTATCGTCGGCGTCGACGGCTCGCCGGACGGCGAGGAAGCGCTGAAACGCGAAAACTCGCTGTTTGTCGCCACGCCGGCCCAGGATCCGCAGGTCATGGCCGCCAAGGCGGTGGAAATCGGTTATGACATTTTACAAGGCAAGCCGGCACCCAAGGACCCGGTGCTGATCCCGGTGAAAATGATCGATCGCAACAATGTCGGCAGCTACAAGGGCTGGACGGTGAAATAATCCACAGCGCCGGCGGGCCGGCGCGGTCGACTCCGCGCCGGCCCGCCATCATCCTCCTATGGGCGGCGAGGTATCGCGCCGCCCGCTCCCGATGACAGCGGAGGCGATATGAAACGCTCTCAGGTCAACAGTATCCTGCAGCAGACCCAGCAATTTTTTGCCCGCAACGGCATGCATCTGCCGCCGTTTGCCCGTTTTTCCCCCCCGGACTGGCTGGCCCTGGAGCGCCGGCACTGGCGCGAGGTGTTTGATCTGCGCCTGGGCTGGGATGTCACCGATTTCGGCGGCGATGATTTTAGCCATACCGGCCTGACGCTGTTCACCTTGCGCAACGGCTCCCCCGACGGCGCGCCTTATGCCAAAACCTATGCCGAAAAAGCCATCCATTGCCGGGAAGCGCAAATCACGCCGCTGCATTTTCATTGGCATAAGCGCGAGGATATTATCAACCGGGGCGGCGGCAACCTGATGGTGGAAATGTATAACAGCGATGAGGGGGAACAGCTCGCCGCCTCGAAAGTGACGGTCGTCATCGACGGTTGCCGGCAAACCCACGCCGCCGGCTCCCGGGTGCGGCTGGCGCCCGGGGAAAGCATTTGCCTCACGCCCGGCATTTACCACAGTTTCTGGGGGGAGGAGGGTTATGGCGATGTGCTGGTGGGCGAAGTCTCCATGACCAATGACGACCAGCATGATAACCGTTTCCTGCGGGGACAGGCGCGTTTTAGCCCGATAACCGAAGACGAGGCGCCGCGCTGGCTGCTATGCAACGACTACCCCCTCTTACCGGCCTGACGCGCTCAGGCGGTCTGGGCGATGGCGGCATCGGCGCGCACCACATCGGCCGCAAACACATATCCCAGCCGGCGGATGGTGCGGATAAGCGTCGGCTGGTGGGGATTGGATTCTATCTTACGGCGCAGCCGCATGATCAGCACGTCGACGGTGCGATCGAAGACGTCCAGGGTTTCGCTGTGGGTCAGTTCCAGCAGTTGATCGCGGGTGAGCACTTTACGGGCGTGCGCAATCAGCGCCAGCAGCAGGCTGTATTCGCCCTGCGTCAGGACCACCGGATCCCCGCCGGGATTAAACAGCGTGCAGCTGTCGCTGTCGAGCCGCCAGCCGTTAAACAGCCAGCCGTTGTGACGGCCGGCGGCCGGCGGCGCCATGGACGGCGAACCGCCGCGGCGCAGCACCGCCTTGATGCGCGCAATCACCACGCGCGGATGAAAGGGTTTGACGATATAATCATCGGCGCCCATTTCCAGACCGACGATGATATCGGATTCCGATCCCATGCCGGTGAGCATCACCACCGGCAAATGCGGCCGCAGGCGCTGGATCTGCTGCAATACCAGCAGGCCGTTGGTATCCGGCAGCATCAGGTCCAGCAGCACCAGCGCAATCTCCGGCGATTGCTCAAGCAGCGCCAGCGCCGACCGGCCCTGATGGCGGACGTGCACGGTAAATACATGCTCGCTGAGCATGTCGTTTAACAGTTCACAGATGGCGGGGTCGTCGTCCACGACAAGAATACTGGGTTTCATATGCCGTCTTCGCTGTGTTACGGGAATGATAATAGAGTGTACATTAAGCCAAATCGATAGCATGGTTCAGGATGTGGATGTGTGAGACGTCTCTCATGCCGCATCGGGGACGCGATGGCCGGCGGCGGATTAAATGGAGGAGGTGACAATGCGTATTGGCATAGATCTGGGCGGGACCAAAACAGAAGTGGTGGCGCTGGGCGAGGACGGACAGGCGATATATCGCCAGCGTATCCCCACGCCGCGCGACGATTATGACCAGACCCTACGCGCCATCGCCTCGCTGGTGGCCGGCGCCGAACAGGCCGCCGGCCGGCAGGGCAGCGTCGGCATCGGCATCCCGGGCACCCTGTCGCCGTATACCCAACGGGTGAAAAATGCCAATTCGGTCTGGCTCAACGGCCGGGAGATCGATAAGGATTTAACGGCGCTGCTGGGACGACCGGTACGCATCGCCAACGACGCCAATTGCCTGGCGGTATCCGAGGCCACCGACGGCGCGGCCGCCGGCGCCGCCACCGTGTTTGCGGTGATTATCGGCACCGGCTGCGGCGCGGGGCTTGCGATCAACGGTCGGGTTCATGCCGGCGGCAACGGCATCGCCGGAGAGTGGGGCCATAATCCCCTGCCCTGGCAGGACGGGGACGAACAGCGCCATGCCCGGGAAGTACCCTGCTACTGCGGCAAAACGGGCTGTATCGAGACCTTTGTGTCCGGCACCGGTTTTGCCGGCGACTACACCCGCCTGGGCGGGCCGCCGTCCACCGGCGCGGAGATTATGCAGCGGGCGGCGGCGGGGGACGCGCTGGCCGGCATGGCCGTCAGCCGCTATGAGCAGCGGCTGGCCAAGTCGCTGGCCCATGTGATCAATATCCTCGACCCCGACGTGGTGGTGCTGGGCGGCGGCATGAGCAACGTCGACCGCTTATACCGTACCCTGCCGGCGTTGATTAAAGGCTGGACGTTCGGCGGCGAGTGCGAAACGCCGGTGCGCAAGGCGGCCCACGGCGATTCCAGCGGGGTGCGCGGCGCCGCCTGGCTGTGGCCGGATTGATCCGCCCGTGCCGTTTTTAGCGATCCTTATCTATAATCAATTGCATGGCGAACTAATATCGCGATAGAGATGAGAGGATCATGGCTGAAAAATCGACGACATCAACCCCGTCCCCCGGGCAATCCGGCAGTTCGCTGTTCGGCAATATCCATACCGGCAACGAAAAGATTGATAAGGTGGCGTTACGTTCCGGCCGCCTGATCGGGAAAGTCAGCGCCTATCCGGCTGTGGCGCACGTGATCCGCGCCGTGGAGCGTTTTAACGACCGTATGGGCAGCCAGTTCGGCGCGGCGATCACCTATTTTTCCTTCCTGTCCCTGATACCCATTTTAATGGTGTCCTTCGCCGGGGTGGGGTTTTTCCTGGCGTCCAATCCGGATATCCTGACCAACCTGATTAACAAGATTGCCGACAGCATCAGCGACCGGACCCTGGCGGATACGCTGAAAACCACGGTCAAGACCGCCATCGCCCAGCGTACCACGGTGGGTATTACCGGGCTGCTGATAGCGCTGTATTCCGGCCTGAACTGGATGGGCAACCTGCGCGAGGCCATCCGCGCCCAGCTGCGCGACGAATGGGAGCGCAATCCCCAGGATGAGGAAAAATTCTATCTTAAATACCTGCGCGATCTGATTTCGCTGATTGGACTTATCGTGGCGCTGATTGTCACCCTGTCCCTGACCTCCATCGCCGGCGCCGCCCAGGAAAGTATCGTCAAAGCCCTGGGGCTGGACACCGTTGAATGGCTGCGGCCGGTCATGACGGTGGTCACGCTGATAGTCTCGGTGCTGGCCAATTACCTGCTGTTTTTGTGGATCTACTGGGTCATCCCCCGCCATAAGCCGCACAGCAAAGCCATGTTCCGCGGGGCGCTCCTGGCGGCGGTGGGTTTTGAAATCATCAAAATTATCATGACCCTGACGCTGCCCAAGCTGGCCACCTCGCCTTCGGGGGCGGCGTTTGGCTCGGTGATCGGGCTGATGGCGTTTTTCTACTTTTTTGCCCGCCTGACGTTGTTTTGCGCCGCCTGGATAGCCACGGCAAAATACCGCGACGACGACACCCCCACGCCGCCGGGGACGAAAGCGCCTCCCGCGGCGAATCGCGGCCGGGACAATACCGGCGCCGGCATATCTTACGGCGCGCCTGGAAAACCGCCGGCGGCCCGGCGCCTCTGCGCCGCCCAGGCGGCATCGGGACAGGACCGCCTCTTGCCCTATCTAATGGTGCTTACCGCCGGTATAGCAGTGTATTATTTCAATAAAATGCGCTAAAAGCAGTGAGTATTGCTACTTTTAACAAAAATATAACCACAAACCAGCATATAACACTTACCCCGCCCTTTTATTTGCCCCCGGGGCAGGGTTAAATTCTGCCGGTTGCCGCCTATCACGGTCTTCCCTCTGCAAACAAGCGTCTGTGTCACATAATCTGCTTTTTGGCAGGCAAAGACGCCGGGTGGTCAAAAATACGCCATTGAAAATGCTTTTTTCTATGTCTAAGATGCCTTTCTTTTACGCATTTGATCAATAAGAAACAACATGCCAGCCTCCATCGCACCAGCCATCGAACCCAATGCGCCATCCGTCCCGGTAAACTCCCGGGGTAAAGTGATTGTGGCGTCGTTAATCGGTACCGCCATCGAATTTTTCGACTTCTATATTTACGCTACCGCGGCGGTCATCGTTTTCCCGCATATCTTCTTTCCGCAGAGCGATGCTACCGCCGCCACGCTGCAATCGCTGGCGACGTTCGCGCTGGCCTTCGTCGCCCGGCCCATCGGCTCCGCCCTGTTCGGGCATTTTGGCGATCGCGTCGGACGCAAGGTGACGCTGGTGGCCTCGCTGCTGACCATGGGTATTTCCACCGTGCTCATCGGCCTGCTGCCGGGTTACCAAACCATCGGCATCGCGGCGCCGATACTGCTGGCGGTGGCCCGTTTCGGCCAGGGCCTGGGGCTGGGCGGCGAATGGGGCGGCGCGGCGCTGCTGGCCACGGAAAACGCGCCGGCGCATAAGCGCGCGCTGTACGGCTCGTTCCCGCAACTGGGGGCGCCCATCGGCTTCTTTTTCGCCAACGCCATGTTTTTAGCCCTGTCCTGGCTGCTGACCGACGAGCAGTTCCTGAGCTGGGGCTGGCGCGTGCCTTTTATCCTGTCGGCGGTACTGGTGCTGATCGGCCTGTATGTGCGCGTCTCGCTGCACGAAACGCCGGTATTCGCCAAGATAGCCCTGGCCAAGGCGCAGGTGCGCATGCCCATCGGCACGCTGTTTAGCAAGCATCTGAAAGCCACCGTGCTCGGCACCTTTATCATGGTGGCGACCTATACGCTGTTTTATATCATGACCGTCTATTCGCTGACCTACGGCACGACCCCCAAGCCGATTGGCCTGGGGATCCCCCGCAATGATTTTCTGCTGATGCTGATGGTCGGGGTCATCGGTTTCGGGCTGCTGGTGCCGGTGTCGGGCCAGCTGGCCGACAGCTTCGGCCGCCGGCGGACCATGATCACCGTAACCCTGATTATCATCCTGTTCGCGCTGGTTTTCCCGTCCATGCTTGGCTCGGGCAATATCTGGCTGGTAATGGCGTTCCTGCTGTGCGGTTTTACCGTTATGGGCCTCACCTTCGGGCCCATGGGCGCGCTGCTGCCCGAGCTGTTCCCCACCGAGGTGCGTTATACCGGCGCGTCGTTCTCCTATAACGTTTCCTCGATTATCGGGGCTTCGGTCGCGCCCTATATCGCCACCTGGCTGACCGCCAATTATGGTCTGTTCTATGTCGGCATCTACCTGGCCTCAATGGCGACCCTGACGCTGCTGGCGCTGCTGGCCACGCACGAGACTCGGCATCGGTCATTGTAGCTGTTAAAATAAGCGCGCCGGCAGTCAGGGGCCATCCCCCGGCCGGCTGGAGAATGACGGGCCGGATCCCCAGTGGTGCGGCCCGTTTTTTTTGATTATGCGAAAATAATGAGGGCTGTAATGAATATGCGGCGTAACCGATATTTCCTGCCGATACTGTTGCTGGTTATCGCGGCCCTTGGCGCCGGCGTCTATTACAGCCGCTTGCCCGGCGGCAACCCCGATGCGCTGTGGAAGATCGTCAGCCAGAAATGCGTACCCGGACAGCAAAAAACCGGACAGCCGGCGCCTTGTGCGCAAGTCAACCTGGCGGCGGGGTACGTGATACTTAAGGACCTGAACGGCCCCCTGCAGTATTTGTTGATGCCGACCGAAAAAATAACCGGTATGGAAAGCCCGCAGTTGTTACAGCCCCAGACCCCCAACTTCTTTTATGACGCCTGGCGGGCGCGGCACTATCTCGCCGAAAAACGCGGTGCGCCAATCCCGGACAGCGCCCTCTCCCTGGCGATTAATTCCGCCTCGGGCCGCACGCAGAACCAGTTGCATATCCATATCTCCTGCCTGCGTCCCGATGTGCGGCGCCGGCTTGACGGCGAAGCCGCCGCCCTCGGCAATGCCTGGCGCCCCTTGGGCGAACCGCTGATGGGGCATCCGTACCTGGCAATGCACGTTACCGCCGCCGAACTGGCGGCGCAGAGCCCGTTTCTGATGCTGGCGCGCGGCGTGCCGGACGCGGCGGATAACATGGGGCATTTTACGCTGGCCCTGGTGCCGCTGGCCGACGGCGGCTTCGCGCTGCTGGCCGGCGAGCGCAACTTGCTGCGCGGTAATCTGGCTTCCAGCGAGGAGATCCAGGATCACAACTGCGCCATCCTGCGCTAAGCGGACATGTCCGGGTCGCCCTTGGGCGGGATTTTCGCGTACGGCTTGCGGGGGAGGTTTATGTTGCCGCGGCGAGGGTTTCGCTGATGCTTGCGGGTGAGGTTTATGTTGCCGCGGCGGGATTTTCGCGTACGGCTTGCGGGTGGGGTTTATGTTGCCGCGGCGGGATTTTCGCGTACGGCTTGCGGGTGAGGTTTATGTTGCCGCGGCGAGGGTTTTCGCGTACGGCTTGCGGGTGGGGTTTATGTTGCCGCGGCGAGGGTTTTCGCGTACGGCTTGCGGGTGGGGTTTATGTTGCCGCGGCGAGGGTTTTCGCGTACGGCTTGCGGGTGGGGTTTATGTTGCCGCGGCGAGGGTTTCGCTTGCCATGCGTTAGGTTGTTTTATGCAGTGCCGGGTGCCGGCAAGCGACAAAGAGGCCGTACCGCGACGGCCTCCTTGACCTCCGCGCGTCCGGCAGATCGTGCGCCGCTGCGCGGTGCCCGGCATCACCCATCCCGGCTTTTGGACCGCCCGGCATGCGTTCCAGACGCAAGCCGGGCTTTCGCCGCTCCCGGCGGCTCATCCAGCCGTGACGTGCGCCGCCGGCGCACTCTATGCCGGCACCACGTCAACACCATCGCCTGCCAGCAAAACAGCGTTTTGGGGTTCTTAGCGGTATGCGCTTACCGGGAAAGGTCTCAGTATTCATTTTACGCTAATGTTTACAGGCTGATGGCTAATGGCTGGAAGCGTAATGCTTAATGTTAAAACTCAAAACTCAAAATTGAATGATGAATGTCATATGGCATAACTGCATGACTGCATGACTGCATGACTGATAAGTCTCTTTCGGTATGCCTGCTTTTCGCTATGTCAGCGGCATTCCAGACCCGTTGCATTCTGTAATGGTTAACCGTATCCCGGCGCCAGACCTTATCCCAAGCATCAGCGCCGCTGTTGTTTCATAATATGCGGTGCGAACCGCGACATAGGGACCGGCATAAAGCGCGCTGACGGCGCCTGTGACCCCGGCATGAGCCGCCGGGAGCGGCGAAAGGCCCGGTAGCGCCGGGAGCGCATACCGGGCCGGTGCATCACGGGGGCACGGGCGGCGGAAGGCATCGCGCAGCGAGAGCCTGTTTAGGAATCTGTGTAAACGCCTTTTTATAAATGACCACTTAAACGATCTCCAAATTCTATACTAAAACGATTCAATGCCATCTTCCACTCCCTCACCGGCATCGACCATTTTTTTGACGCCGCCTGGATGGCCAGCCACACCACTTTTTTTACCGATTCGTCTGACGGGAATACCTTGCGTTTTTTAATAGCGTGTCGGATCACGCTGTTTAGCGACTCGATGGCGTTTGTGGTGTAGATCGCTTTGCGAATGTCTTCCGGATAGGCGAAGAATGTCGCAAGGTTAGTCCAGTTAGCCTGCCAGCTCCGGCTTACTTGCGGATAACGGGAGTTCCATACGCTGGCGAACGTCTCCAGCGCCCGCTGTCCCGCTTCCTCCGTCGGTGCCTGGTACACTGCCTTCAAGTCTCGCATGACGGCCCTGGCGTCTTTCCAGGAGACAAAGCGCAGGCTGTTACGCACCATGTGTACGATACAAAGCTGAATGCAGGTCCTCGGGTAGACCGTATTAATAGCGTCAGGAAAGCCTTTCAGGCCATCGACGCAGGCGATAAAAATATCCTGTAATCCCCGGTTTTTAAGCTCGGTCAACACGTTTAGCCAGAACTTCGCGCCTTCGTTCTCTGCCATCCACATGCCCAGCAGTTCCTTTTGGCCTTCAATGTTAATTCCCAACGCCAGATACACGGATTTATTGATGACGCGACCGTCGTGGCGAACTTTTACCACGATGCAGTCCAGGTAAATGATGGGATAGAGCGTATCGAGTGGGCGATTCTGCCATTCAGTGACCTGCTCCAGAACCGCCTCAGTGACTTTCGATATCAGTGCTGGTGAGACATCCGCATCGTACATTTCCTTAAACATCGCCGATATCTCACGGGTGGTCATGCCTTTGGCATAAAGCGCCAGGATCTGGTCATCCATTCCGGTAATACGGGTCTGATTTTTCTTCACTAGTTGGGGCTCGAAGGTCCCTTCGCGATCACGAGGTGTCCTCAGCTCTAGCGGGCCATCACCTGTGGTAACCGTTTTAGAGGAATAACCGTTACGGGCGTTGGAACCCGATTTGAGCTGATTTTTCTCATAACCCAAATGGTGAGTCAGTTCAGCTTTAAGGGCAGCCTCAACACTTAATTTTTTTAAAAACCGATCAAATTGGCTCAGATCCTCAGGGGTTTTGAGACTTTTAGCCAGCTCAGTTGCGAGAGCCTGTAGCAATTTTTCGTCCATAAATTCACCTAATTCTAATGATGGATTGAACATATCAAAATCAGGCGATTACACAATCTTATGTACAGGCTCATGCGTTCGGTTGTTTTATGTCGTGCCGGGTGCCGGCAAGCGACAAAGAGGCCGTACCGCGACGGCCTCCTTGACCTCCGCGCGTCCGGCAGATCGTGCGCCGCTGCGCGGTGCCCGGCATCACCCATCCCGGCTTTTGGACCGCCCGGCATGCGTTCCAGACGCAAGCCGGGCTTTCGCCGCTCCCGGCGGCTCATCCAGCCGTGACGTGCGCCGCCGGCGCACTCTATGCCGGCACCACGTCAACACCATCGCCTGCCAGCAAAACAGCGTTTTGGGGTCCTTAGCGGTATGCGCTTACCGGGAAAGGTCTCAGTATTCCTTTTGCGCTAATGTTTACAGCCTGATGGCTAATGGCTGAAAGCGTAATGCTTAATGCTTAATGCTTAATGTTAAAACTCAAAATTGAATGATGAATGTCATATGGCATAACTGCATGACTGCATGACTGATAAGTCTCTTTCGGTATGCCTGCTTTTCGCTATGTCAGCGGCATTCCAGACCCGTTGCATTCTGTAATGGTTAACCGTATCCCGGCGCCAGACCTTATCCCAAGCATCAGCGCCGCTGTTGTTTCATAATATGCCGTGCGAACCGCGACATGGGGACCGGCATAAAGCGCGCTGACGGCGCCTGTGACCCCGGCATGAGCCGCCGGGAGCGGCGAAAGGCCCGGTAGCGCCGGGAGCGCATACCGGGCCGGTGCATCACGGGGGCATGGGCGGCGGAAGGCATCGCGCAGCGACGCGCGACCTGCCGGGCGCGCGGAGGTCAAGGAGGCCGTCGCGGTACGGCCTCTTTGTCGCTTGCCGGCACCCGGCAATACATAAAGCAACCCGACGCACGGCAAGCGAAACCTTCTCCGAAACGACATAAACCTCCCCGCCTCCCGCCTCCCGCCGCCCGCCGTCAGTCGCCAGCAGCCAGCAGATTAATTGTGATGCTTGCCGGCCCGCCTGTAAGCTCAAAGCGCAGCGGGCCTGCCGTGCCGTGGTGCGCTCCGGTGAACTGAGACTGCCCCTTCGCCCCCATCGGCAGGCTTTCCCGCTGGGAATTAAGGGCGTTAAGCCGACTCGCCGGTTAATTCCGACACCGTCAGGCCCGCCTGGCGACGCGCTGGGCGGAGAATTCGCCGCGCGCTGTCACCCCGCTGTCATAAGGGTGTTATTTTTCTGTCATTTCAGCATGTCATGTTACAGGCCGATGAACTTTTCCGGCATTCAGGAGCATGGCATGTTGAAGCACTCAATTCGTATCGCCGCCTTAAGCGTGGCGTTGACGCTGGCCGTGAGCACCAGCGCCCAGGCAGTGACCGAAATTCCTTTCTGGCATTCAATGGATAGCGTGCTGGGCACCGAGGTGGATTCCCTGGCCGCGCGCTTTAACCAGACGCATCCTGATTATCATGTCGTGCCGGTGTACAAGGGGAATTACGAGCAGGGCCTGACGGCGGGCATCGCGGCATTCCGTACCGGCACCGCGCCGGCGATTTTGCAGGTGTATGAAGTCGGCACCGCCACCATGATGGCCAGCAAGGCCTATAAGCCGGTGTACCAGGTGTTTGAACAGGCCGGCATCAAGAATGACGAGTCGGCGTTTGTGCCCACCGTTTCCGGCTACTACAGCGACAGTAAGACCGGGCATCTGCTGTCCCAACCCTTCAACAGCTCGACCCCGGTATTGTATTACAACAAGGACGCCTTTAAAAAAGCCGGACTGGATCCGGAACATGCCCCGCAAACCTGGCAGGAACTGGCCGCGGCGGCCGCTAAACTGCGCGCCAGCGGTATGGCATGCGGTTATGCCAGCGGCTGGCAGGGTTGGATCCAAATCGAGAACTTCAGCGCCTGGCATGGCCTGCCGGTGGCGACCAAGGATAACGGCTTTGCCGGCAACGACGCGGAGCTGATTTTTAATAAGCCCGAGCAGGTGAAGCATATCCAATTGCTGTCGGACATGAACAAGAAAGGGGATTTCAGCTATTTCGGTCGTAAGGACGAGTCCACCGAGAAGTTTTACAACGGCTCATGCGGCATGACCACCGCCTCGTCAGGCTCCCTGGCCGCGATTCGCCAGTATGCCAAGTTTAATTACGGCGTGGGTATGATGCCGTATGACGCCGACGTGAAGAACGCGCCGCAAAACGCTATTATCGGCGGCGCCAGCCTGTGGGTGATGAGCGGTAAGGATGACGCGACCTATAAAGGGGTGGCGGAGTTCCTGCAGTTCCTTGCCCAGCCTGATATCGCCGCCGAGTGGCATCAGAAAACCGGTTACCTGCCCATCACCACCGCCGCGTATGAGCTGACCCGATCCCAGGGTTTTTATGACAAAAACCCCGGCGCCGATATCGCCACCCGCCAGATGCTGAATAAACCGCCGTTGCCGTTCACCAAAGGCATGCGGTTGGGCAATATGCAGCAAATCCGCACCGTGGTGGACGAAGAGCTGGAACGCGTCTGGACCGGCAAGGCCACGCCTCAGGAGGCCCTGGACAGCGCGGTTAAACGCGGCAACCAGTTGCTGCGCCGGTTTGAACAATCGCTGAAGTAAACCTCAGTTGGCGACCCGCCGCGCCGTGCGGCGGGTACATTTTTGCATTGCGGGTTGGGTTGTTTATGGCTATCGCGCCCCATCGCGGATTCAAACAACGCTGGCTGGCCTATCTTCTGGTGCTGCCGCAGTTGGTGATTACCGCGATTTTTTTTCTTTGGCCGGCGGGGACCGCGCTGTGGTATTCGGTGCAGCGGGTGGACCCGTTCGGAATAGAGAATACCTTTGTCGGCCTGGATAATTTTGTCCAGCTGACACAGGATGAATATTATCTGGATTCCCTGGTCACGACGCTTATCTTCAGCGGCCTGGTGACCGGCATCGGCCTGCTGGTGGCGCTGTTGCTGGCGGCGCTGGTGGATTATGTGCTGCGCGGCAAACGTATTTACCAGACGCTGCTGCTATTGCCCTACGCGGTGGCGCCGGCGGTGGCTGCGGTATTGTGGATGTTCCTGTTCAGCCCCGGGCTGGGGCTTATCGCCTATCTGCTCAATAATCTGGGGTATCACTGGAATCATGCGCAAAACAGCGGGCAGGCGATGTTCCTGGTGGTGCTGATCTCCATCTGGCAGCAGGTAAGCTATAACTTTTTGTTTTTCCTCGCCGCGCTGCAATCCATTCCGCGTTCACTGGTGGAGGCCGCGGCCATCGACGGCGCCGGCCCGGTACGGCGATTTATCGATTTATCGCTGCCGCTTATCACGCCGGTGAGCTTTTTCCTGCTGGTCATCAACCTGGTGTACGCTTTTTTCGATACCTTTCCGGTCATCGACGCGGCAACCGCCGGCGGGCCGGTGCAGGCCACCACTACCCTGATTTACAAAATCTACCGCGAGGGTTTTGCCGGCCTGGATCTCTCCAGTTCCGCCGCGCAGTCGGTGGTGCTGATGATGGTGGTGATTGTGCTGACGGTCATCCAGTTTCGTTTTGTCGAGCGTAAGGTGCGATATCAATGATAGAACATCGCCGCGGACTGGATATCTTCAGCCATTTAATACTGATACTAAGCGTTGCCGTTATTCTGCTGCCGTTATATATCGCGCTGGTGGCGGCCACCATGGACAACCGCCAGGTGTTCCAGGTGCCGTTGAGCCTGGTGCCGGGCAGCCATCTGTGGGAAAACATCCGCCATGTCTGGCAAGAGGGCGTGGGCAGCCAGGCGGTGCCGTTCAGCCGGCTGCTGTTCAATAGCTTGGTCATGGCGCTGGGAATCACCCTGGGCAAGATCAGCGTGTCGATGTTATCCGCCTACGCCATCGTTTATTTTCGCTTTCCATTGCGCAACCTGTTTTTCTGGCTGATCTTCATGACGCTGATGCTGCCGGTGGAAGTGCGTATTTTTCCCACCGTCGATGTGATAGCCAATCTGCATTTGCTTGATAGCTATACCGGCCTGACGTTGCCGTTGATGGCCTCCGCCACCGCAACATTCCTGTTCCGCCAGTTCTTTATGACCATTCCCCATGAACTGCTGGAGGCGGCGCGCATCGACGGCGCCGGGCCGCTGCGGTTTTTGTGGGATATCCTGCTGCCGCTGTCGAAAACCAATCTGGCGGCGCTGTTTGTGATCATCTTTATCTACGGCTGGAACCAGTATCTGTGGCCGATCCTGATTATCAACAACAGCGCGATGGGCACCGCGGTGGCGGGCATCCGCAGCATGATCGCCAGCGGCGACAGCGCCACGCAGTGGAATTATGTGATGGCGGCGATGCTGCTGACCATGATCCCGCCCCTGGCAATCGTATTGCTGATGCAGCGCTGGTTTGTGCGCGGCCTGGTTGATAGCGAGAAATAAAACATTATGGCGAGTTTGATTTTACAAGCGGTCGAAAAGACCTATGACGGCAAGACGTCGGTGATAGCGCCCTTAAACCTGGATGTGGCCGACGGGGAGTTTATCGTACTGGTCGGGCCTTCCGGCTGCGGCAAATCGACCCTGCTGCGCATGGTCGCGGGGCTGGAGAGCGTCAGCAGCGGCGATATTTATATCGATGGCGAACGGGTGACGGAGCGTGAACCCAAGGATCGCGGCATTGCCATGGTGTTTCAGAATTATGCGCTCTACCCCCATATGAGCGTCTATGACAATATGGCCTACGGCCTGAAAATTCGCGGTTTCGGCAAACAGCATATCCAACGGCTGGTGGAGCGCGTGGCGCAGATATTGGAACTTGGGGAACTGCTGAAACGCAAGCCGCGCGAACTGTCCGGCGGGCAGCGCCAGCGCGTGGCGATGGGGCGAGCGCTGGTGCGGGAGCCGGCGGTATTCCTGTTTGATGAGCCGTTATCCAATCTTGACGCCAAATTACGCACCCAGATGCGGCTGGAACTGCAAATACTGCATCGGCGGCTGAGGACCACCAGTCTGTATGTGACCCACGATCAGGTAGAGGCCATGACGCTGGCGGAGCGGGTGATCGTAATGAATAAGGGGCGGGTGGAGCAAATCGGCACCCCGACGGAGATTTATCGCCGCCCGGCATCGCTGTTTGTCGCCGGTTTTATGGGGTCTCCCGCCATGAATTTGCTGCCGGGACGCGTAAGCGAGGATGGCGGCAGCTTCCAGGTCAGCGGCGGCCCGTCGCTGCCATTGCCCGCCGTCGGCGCGCAATGGCGCGGGCGCGAGTTGACCGCGGGTATCCGTCCGGAGCATATTGAACAGTCAGGGCGCGCAACTGACGGCCCGGCGCTGGAAATTATTTCACTTGAGCAACTGGGTGCGGATAACCTGGTCCATGGGCGCTGGGGTGGGCGTTCCATGGTAATACGACTGCCGCATGATGAGCAGCCCGCCATTGGGACGATACTTTATTTACGGTGTCCTGCCCATGCATGGCACTTTTTTGATCCCTTAAGCGGATCCCGGGTGGACTTATGACAAAAAACTGGCCTTATCCGACCATCGTCGCGCATCGCGGCGGCGGCTCGCTGGCACCTGAAAACACCCTGGCGGCCATTGATACCGGCGCACGCTATGGCCATAAAATGATTGAGCTGGATGCGAAGCTTTCAGCCGACGGACAGATTTTTTTATTGCATGACGATACGCTGGATCGTACCAGCAACGGCCATGGCATCGCCGGCCACTTTGCCTGGGACGATCTGGCGCTGCTGGATGCCGGGGCCTGGTTCAACGATAAGTTCCGCGGCGAACCCTTGCCGCTGCTGGCGGACGTTGCCGCCCGCTGCGAGCGGCATGGCCTGGCGGTGAATATCGAAATCAAACCCACCACCGGCACCGATATCGGCACCGGTCGCGCCGTGGCGCAGGCGGCGGTTCAGCTGTGGCAAGAGTGCGACGTGCCGCCGCTGTTATCCTCGTTTTCCGTCGACGCGCTGGCGGCCGCTTTGCAGGTTGCTCCCCAAATGCCGCGCGGGTTGTTGTTGCACTTTTGGGATGATAATTGGCCGCGGCTCGCCCAGGAACTCCAGTGCAGCGCGCTGCACCTGAATCATGAAGTGCTGACAGAAGAGCGGGTGGCGAAAATCACCGATGCCGGCCTGCATATCCTGGCTTATACCGTGAATAGCCCTTATAGAGCGCGCGCCCTGCTGAGCTGGGGGGTTGATACCCTGTGTACTGACCGGATTGATTTGATCGGGCCCAATTTTGCCAATAGCTAGGCCAATAGCTAGCGCCACCTTTTAGCTATGCGGGCGCGCTGACGCCTGGCATGCTGACATCCTATATCCTGCGAACCACCAGGCCGCCACCGGTAGGGTCCGCGGCATAAACCCGCACCAACCCGGGCTCCTCGCCTGACGACAGGCACCGCGAATTTCGCGCCGGGTTGACCCCTGGCTCAGGGATTTTGCTGCGGCTGTTTTAGCGGCGTGTTCTGCTGCGCCCGCTGACGATCGTTGTTAAGCTGCGATTGCAGCTGGCTGCGCTGCTGTTGCTGCTGGGCTTGCTGCTGTTGTTGCAAGCGGAGCTGCTGCTGCTGCGCGCTGGATTGCATCTGCTGTTTCAACTGTTGCTGGGCCGGGCTTTGCGCAAACGGATCGTTGCGCTGCGCGGGCGTGAGGGGTTTAACCGCCGCCGTAACCGCAAACGACGCCAGCATGACCGGCAGCAATAGCCAAAAATAGGTTTTCATGAGTGGCTCCGTGATGATGACTTTATCATTTTAACCGTTAAACGCGCCAAACGCAGGGTGAAGCGTGCGTATTTGCGTGCGGCGTCCCAGGTAAATATTGAAACTGCCGTTAAATTGGTTAATAAGTAAATAAATAAAACCATCAGGAAGAAAACCTTATGCCTATTCTTTCCTCCGGTCGCTTGTTGTCGCTGGTCCTTGCCCTGTTGCTGATCATGCCGCCTGCCGGCGCCGCGCCGTTGTCCTACGGCATTGAAAATGATATCCAGCATCCGGTGTATGCCCGGCACGGCATGGTTTCCACGGTAGACGAGACGGCAACGGGGGTGGGGTTGGATATCCTGCGCGCGGGCGGCAACGCGGTGGATGCGGCGGTGGCGGTAGGGTACGCGCTGGCGGTAACCCACCCGCAGGCGGGCAACCTGGGCGGCGGCGGTTTTATGCTGGTGCGCACGCGACAGGGCGAAACGGTGGCGATTGATTTTCGTGAAATGGCGCCGGCCGGGGCCACGCGCGATATGTTTATCGGCCCGGACGGCAACGCCGACAGCAAACGTTCGCTGACCGGTCCGCTGGCCTCCGGTACGCCGGGCACCGTCGCGGGTATGTCGCTGGCGCTGGACCGTTTCGGCACCCTGCCGCTGGCCCGGGTGATGCAGCCGGCCATTAGGCTGGCCCGGGAGGGGTTTAGCGTTGATAAGGCCCTGGCCGACGACCTGGCCTCTTATGGCAGAGAAGCGCTTATCAACCATCCGAACAGCAAGGCGGTATTTTTTAAAGCCGACGGCCAGCCCTATGCCGAGGGGGAGAGACTCAGCCAGCCGCAGCTGGCCCACAGCCTTACGCTTATCGCCGAGCAGGGGCCGCAGGCGTTCTATCAGGGCGCCATCGCTGATGAAATCGCCGCCGAGATGCAGCGTGACGGCGGGCTTATCGGCAAGGCCGATCTCGCCGCCTACCGGGCGGTGGCGCGCCAGCCGGTATCCGGCAGCTATCGGGGATATCAGGTCTTTTCCATGCCGCCGCCCTCCTCCGGCGGCATCCATATTATCCAGATCCTGAATATCCTGGAGAATTTTGACCTGGCGCATATGGGCGCCGGCAGCGCTGACGCCATCCAGGTGATGGCGGAGGCGATGAAATTCGCCTATGCCGATCGCTCGGAATATCTCGGCGATCCGGACTTCGTCAAGGTTCCGGTCCAGGCGCTGACCAGCAAGGCCTATGCCAAAACCCTGGCGCAGCGCATCGATGTCAACCGGGCCAATCCGTCGGTCACCATCAAGCCTGGCCAGTTGCAGCCCTACGAGAGCGATCAGACCACCCATTACTCGGTGGTGGATGGGCAGGGCAACGCGGTGGCGGTAACGTATACCCTCAACACGTATTTCGGCAGCGGCATCATGGCCGGCGACAGCGGCATTCTGCTCAATAACGAAATGGATGATTTTTCCGCCAAACCCGGCGTGCCGAATATGTATGGGCTGGTGGGCGGGGACGCCAACGCCGTCCAGGCCGGTAAGCGGCCGTTGTCCTCCATGTCGCCCACCATCGTGGTAAAGGACGGCAAGACCTGGCTGGTTACCGGCAGCCCCGGCGGCAGCCGCATTATCACCACCGTGCTGCAAATGCTGGTCAATACCATCGATTTTCAGATGAATGTCGCCGAGGCGAGCGCCGCGCCGCGGTTTCATCAGCAGTGGACCCCGGACGAGCTCCGGGTGGAAAAAGGCTTTAGCCCCGATACCCTCAAGCTGCTGGGCGAACGGGGACAGCACATCAAGGTCTTGCCGGTAATGGGCAGTACGCAGAGCATCATGGTGATGCCCGACGGCACGTTTACCGGCGCCTCGGACCCGCGCACCATTGATGACCTGACCGCCGGTTATTAACGCCGCCTTGGGGCGGCGCAGGCTGGGGCCGGCGGCCGGTCTCCGCCTGTGTGCTCATTAAACATCCATCTGTAAACCCGATTAATCAAAATTATCTGAACGAATCCGCTAGAATAGCGCTTTGGTTTTACAGGATAGCCCAACGTGCCGCTGCTTATCATCACCACCATTTTATGGGCGTTTTCATTCAGCCTGATCGGCGTATACCTGGCCGGACAGGTCGACAGCTATTTTTCGGTGCTGGTGCGTCTTACGCTTGCGGCGCTGGTTTTCCTGCCGTTCTTGCGCTGGCGCGGCTACCGCGTCAAGCCGCTGCTGCTGTATATGGCGATCGGCGCCTGCCAGTTGGGCATCATGTATATGATTAGCTACCGGGCCTATCTCTATCTGTCGGTGCCGGAATTTTTACTGTTTACCGTCATGACGCCCTTATACGTGACGCTGGTATACGACCTGCTGCGCCGTCGCCGGCTGCGCTGGGGATATGTGCTCAGCGCCATGCTGGCGGTGGCCGGCGCGGCTATCATCCGCTACGACGGCGTCAGTGCGCATTATTGGCACGGCCTGCTGCTGGTGCAGGCGGCCAATTTGATGTTCGCTATCGGCCAGGTGGGCTACAAACGGCTGATGGAGGTATACCCGATGCCGCAGCATACGGCGTTTTCCTGGTTTTACCTCGGTTCGTTTATCGTGGCGCTGGCGGGCTGGTGTCTGTTCGGCAATGCGCAGCAGTTGCCCGCCACCTCATTGCAATGGGGCGTGCTGATCTGGCTGGGGGTCGGCGCTTCGGCGCTGGGGTATTTTATGTGGAACTACGGCGCCACCCAGGTGGATGCGGGTACGCTCGGTATTATGAATAACTTTCATGTTCCCGCCGGCCTGCTGGTCAATTTCGCCATCTGGCAACAACAGCCGCACTGGCCGAGTTTTATCGTCGGCGCGTTGGTGATCATGGCGTCGCTGTGGGTTCACCGCCGCTGGATCGTTGGGCATCCCGCACATACGGCAAATGCGCGCAGGCATGCTGACGAGACGAGCGAATAAAGGCCTCGATGACGGGCTGGCGCTGCTCGCCGTCCCTGACCGCGGCGTAAAGCCGGCTCCACAGCCCTTTACCCAGGGTCTTGGTCACAATCAGTCCCTGGCGCTCAAAACTTTCCACCACCCAATGTGGCAGCGCGGCGATGCCCATGCGCGCCGACACCATCTGTATCAGCAGTAGGGTATTGTCCACGCTCTTGAGTACCGGACTTATGCCCGCCGGCTGCAGGAAATGCCGCCAGATATCCATACGCTGGCGCTGAACCGGGTAAATCATCAGCACTTCCTCGCTTAAATCCGCGGGCGCTATCCGCTCTTTTAACGCCAGCGGATGATCGGGCGCCAGCACCAGCCGCACTTCATAATCAAACATCGGCACATAAAACAGCCCGCTGCGCGGCAGGATATCCGAGGTCAGCACCAGGTCCAGCTCGCCCTGCTGCAGGGCGGGCTGCGGATCGAAGGTTACGCCCGAGCGAAAATCCACCAGTACCTGCGGCCATAGCTCGCGAAATTCGGTAAGCGCGGGCGTTAGCCATTGAATACAGCTATGGCACTCAATGGCCAGGCGCAGCGTGGTCTGGCGCGGCTCCAGGCAGTTTTGCAGCGCCTGCTGCACCTGGGGCAGGATTTGTTCGGCCAGCTGCAGCAGGATCTCGCCCTGAGGGGTAAAACGCAGCGGCTGGCTTTTGCGCACGAACAACCGGAAGCCCAGCCGCTGCTCCAGATCGCTGAACTGATGCGAGAGCGCGGATTGCGTCTGGTGAAGCTGCGCCGACGCGGCGGCCAGCGAGCCGCTGTTACGCAGCGCCTGCAGCGTGCGCAGATGTTTAAGTTCGATCATGAGGGTGTTTCACCTGGAAGTGAATAATTTGCGCTTGTGGATAATACAGTACATGGTGAATATGGATGTGTAAACATCCGGACGTCTAAATGGGAGAGAGCAATGGCAATTTTAAGTCACACACTGGGTTTTCCGCGCGTGGGCTTGCACCGCGAACTGAAAAAAGCGCAGGAAAGCTATTGGGCAGGGAAATCGTCGCAGCAGGACTTGCTGGCCGTGGGCCGCGAACTGCGCGCGCGCCACTGGCAACAGCAGAAAGATGCCGGCGTGGACCTGCTGCCGGTGGGCGATTTTGCCTGGTATGATCATGTTCTGACCACCAGCCTGATGTTGGATAATGTGCCGGCGCGCCATCGCGACGGCGCCAATGCGTCCGATCTTGATACCCTGTTTCGCATCGGCCGCGGCCGGGCGCCCACGGGTGAACCCGCCGCCGCCGCGGAAATGACCAAATGGTTTAATACTAATTATCACTATATGGTGCCGGAGTTTTCCCGCGGCCAATCTTTCCGCCTGGGCTGGACGCAACTGCTGGACGAAGTGGACGAAGCCCTGGCGCTGGGCCATAACGTTAAGCCGGTGCTGCTGGGGCCTGTCAGCTATCTGTGGCTGGGTAAGGTAAAGGGTGAAGCCTTCGACCGCCTGTCGCTGCTGACCGGAATATTGCCGGTGTATCGCCAGGTACTGGCGGAGCTGGCTAAACGCGGTATCGAATGGGTGCAAATCGACGAGCCGGCGCTGGTATTGGAACTGCCGCAGGCCTGGCGTGACGCCTATCAAACCGCCTATCAGGATTTGCAGGGATCGGTCAAGCTGCTGCTGACCACCTATTTCGACAGTATCGGCCACCATCTGGACCAGATTCGCGCGTTGCCGGTCCAGGGCCTGCATGTAGACCTGGTGGCGGGCAAGGATAATCTTGCTGTACTGCACGCGCAGTTGCCGGCGGACTGGCTGCTGTCGCTGGGCATCATCAACGGCCGCAACGTCTGGCGCGCCGACCTTGCCGCCTGCCTTGAGCGCATCCAGCCGCTGGCCGGCCAGCGCCCGCTATGGGTGGCAACCTCTTGTTCGCTGTTGCACAGCCCCATAGATTTAAGCGTCGAGACCCGTCTGGACGACGAGGTGAAAAGCTGGTTCGCCTTTGCCCTGCAAAAATGCGCCGAGCTGGGACTGCTGCGGGCGGCGCTGGCGCAGCCCGATGATGCGCATCTGCGGGAACTGGCGCAATACAGCCAGCCTATCCGCAATCGCCGTCATTCCAGCCGGGTCAATAATCAGCAGGTCAGCGCCCGCCTGGAAAAAATCACCGCGCAGGACAGCCGGCGCCAACAGCCTTATACGCAGCGCGCCCAGGTGCAGCGCCGGCGTTTTGACCTGCCGGCATGGCCGACCACTACCATAGGTTCATTCCCGCAAACCGCCGATATCCGCGGCCTGCGCCTGGACTTCAAACGCGGGCGCCTGGATAAAGCGCGTTACCGCACCGGGATTGGCGAGCATATTAAACACGCCATCGCCGAACAGGAACGCCTGGGGCTTGATGTGCTGGTGCACGGCGAGGCCGAGCGCAACGATATGGTGGAGTACTTCGGCGAGCATCTGGACGGCTTTGTCTTTACGCAAAACGGCTGGGTGCAAAGCTACGGCTCCCGCTGTGTAAAACCGCCGATTATCATCGGCGATATCAGCCGCCCGTCGCCCATCACCGTGGAATGGGCGCAATATGCCCAGTCGCTGACCGACAAGCCGGTGAAAGGCATGCTTACCGGTCCGGTGACCATCCTGTGCTGGTCGTTCCCGCGCGAGGATGTCAGCCGTAAGACGATTGCGCGCCAGATAGCTTTGGCGCTGCGCGATGAAGTGGCGGATTTGGAGCAGGCGGGCATCGGCATTATCCAGATCGACGAACCGGCGCTGCGTGAAGGGCTGCCGCTGCGGCAAAGCGAGTGGCCGGCCTACCTGGCATGGGCGGTGGAGGCCTTTCGTTTGAACGCCGCGGTGGCGCGCGACGACACCCAGATCCATACCCATATGTGCTACTGCGAGTTTAACGACATCATGGATGCCATTGCGGCGCTGGACGCCGATGTGATCACCATCGAAACTTCGCGTTCGGATATGGAGCTGCTGGAAAGCTTTAAGGAATTTGATTATCCCAATGAAATCGGACCCGGCGTTTATGATATCCATTCCCCGAACGTGCCGAGCGAGGAGTGGATCGTCACGCTGCTGCGCAAGGCCGCCGAGCGTATTCCGGCGGAACGCCTGTGGGTCAATCCGGATTGCGGACTTAAAACCCGCGCCTGGCCGGAAACCCGCCAGTCACTGGCGAATATGGTCAGCGCCGCGAAACGACTGCGCGCCGAACAAAGATAAGCCAATTAAGAGGCGCCTTCCGGCGCCTTAATTTATTTCACGCCGTACTTATCAAACCATGCCAGCATACGCCGCCAGCCGTCGATGGCCGACGGCGCATGGTAACTGGCGCGGTAATCGGCATTAAACGCATGTCCCGCATCGGGGTAGACCATAATCTCCGCAACCGCGTTGGCGGCGCTGACCGCCTGGCGCATGGCATCAATACTCGCCTGCGGAATACTGGTATCCTGCCCGCCGTACAAACCCAGCACCGGCGCGGTGAGCTCCGCGGCGACATCCACCGGATGGCGTGGCGTAGTCAGGGTTTTGTCACCCACCAGTTTGCCATACCAGGCCGTCGCCGCCTTGAGCTGCGGATTATGGGCGGCATACAGCCACGCGATTCGCCCTCCCCAGCAAAAACCGGTGATCGCCAGGCGCCGGCTGTCGCCGCCATGGCGCGCCGCCCAATGCGCGGTATGATCCAAATCGGCCATCACCTGAGAATCCGGTACCTTGCTGACCAACTGTTGGAATAATGTAGGAATATCATCATAAGCGCTCGGATCGCCCTGGCGGAAATAAAGCTCCGGGGCCACGGCCAGATAGCCCTGTTTTGCCAGGCGGCGGCACAGGTCGCGGATATGCTCATGCACGCCAAAAATTTCCTGGACGACCAGCACTATCGGAAAGCGTTCGCCATCCCCGGCGGGACGCGCCATATAGGCCGGCATTTCCTTACCCTGGGTGGTAATCGTCGTCATGGCCGCAATCAGCCCGATGTCGTCGGTATGGATCGCAGAGGAAGCCGGTGTACCGGCGGCCGGCGCAAATCCGGCGCGGGAGGTTACCGAAGCGATGGTGTCGTCAGGAGTCATTGGGATACCTTGGTTATCCAGTGATTGCAGCCCTTATTATAGTCAAGTCGGCGGGTTATTGAACCGTCGAGAACGGCCATTTTTTTGCATGGAAAAGCTTTCTAAATAGGTGATAAATATCACGTCACCGGCGAAAAGAGCTTTTTTTTAAAGTTTTTATGGTTTTTGTTAGTTAAGGTCAGCTTGGTTTAACAGATAAGAATATTTTAAGTATTTAGTTTATCTATTGCTTCTGACAGGAATATTTCAATATGGTTAATATGGACACTGTATATATAAATCACCACCCCCCCGCCTTGGCGGATGGCTTTCTTCACCTCCGTGGATCACATTGCCTTGATAGATTAAAAAACAGCCTAAAAGAGATTGTGAATAGCGTAATAAGCATGGCCAATTCATTTTATTATATAAGCCAGATCGCCTTCGCTGCCGAACATTTATGTGAGCGAATGTATTTCCGTAAAATGTCAACTCTTATGAAATACGTAGGAAATGTGACTCATTTTTGCGCTAACGGGGGCCTTTTTATGCAGAAAATGCCGGCAATAGGCGGGTTCGCCCTAAATGCAACCGAGCATTATCCGGGCCATGGCCCTAGAAATCAGGATATGCCCCTTGTCGGCATGATTAAATTTATCACCCATAGCCATTTACCTGATCTTATTAATAGAATAGTAAACCCCGAACATGAGAAAGCATTTTGCGTCCCGTTGAGTATGGCCGAACTGGTGAGCAAGAGCACACATGATATTATCAATCTCGTTGAGAAAGAAAAAAACGACTATGAAAAAGGTCTGTTTTTTTTAAAAGCATTGCAGAAATCAGTGGCTTTTTTTATTCAAGCGAAAAATTTAATAGATAATATAGTGGCCGCATTCAAATTCCTAAACGGTAAGATAAATACAGCTATTGAGCGTGCAGTTTTGACGATAAAAGATCTTATCATCAATCCTTTTTTTGATGCGCTGAAAAATATGACGCAAAAAATATTCCTCTTGCTCAGCCACCTTTTTATGCAGCCATCGAGGCAATGAAGATAATTTTGACGTGGTAATAATAACGCAACAAGTGAGTAGTTTATTTATATTCACGTACTAAAGTTTGCAGGATGAGACAAATTCTGCCGGGTGTTTTTACAATTTTAAAGGTTTTTTCATGACGATATCCATTGCCCATCTACCCCCACCGGTGGCGATCGGCGTAAACGCCGCCGCCGATAACGCCCCCAGCGGTTTGGCGGGTATGCTGAAAATGGTCAGGAACGGTGTCGACACCCTGTCCACCATTGCGCCACAACTGGTCACACTCATGCAAGGCGCGGCGCTCGGTTGCGCCGTTATCGGGCTCGGGTCCAGTCCCCTGGCCGCTTCATTCGCGGGAGCCGGGAGGGCATTCGTGATTGCGGGAACGGTAAGCGGTTCGATGGCTATCCTGGCCAAAGTCTATGATTATCTTGCCGACGCGGTGCAAAAAGGCGCATCGCCCCTACTGGAGGAAATAACCTCTTTCTCCCGGGAAACGTTATACCCTATGCTGCAAACCTGCCTTGATAAAGTGAGCGAGATGATGAATGTCGGCGCGGGAGTCGTTCGTGAGTACTTAGCGGCATGTATTAGTGAACATCCCATAATCAACTATCTGCTGATAACCTTCTCTATGTCCTAACGTGTTTGGGGAGGGGGATATAGAGCTGATTTCCCCGGCCGGTGAGCCTCCTTTCGGGGAATGGCTCTCTCTATAAATATCTCGGCCGGTTTGGGCGCCATTAATCTTACTTATATAGCGCCCAATAAAAATAGCATTAAATGAAAATTGTCTTTGACGAAAATGCAACGTTCATTCAAAGTGCTGCGCTTGAATTATATTCCGTATTCTCATTTTTTGCATTTCACTACCCAGAAAAAGGATATTTCCTTTTATGATAGCCAAGAAACTATTATCAGGAGTAATTAATAGCTATGTTAAAAGGGCAGGCCTTATCAAATTCCATGTCACGGGAGAATTGTCATGTATATCTCTGCCAGTCATTCCATGCCAGACAGTACTGTAGTCCCAAAAACCACTGAACAAAACAGCGGTCCGGGCAAAAAGATATTAGCCTATCCTGTTGTCGGGGTTAAAAACGCTCCGGAGGCCTCCGCCACCTCGCCCTTTACGGCCGTCGCCCGCTTCGCGCAAAAAATAGTTAACGCCAGCGGGCTGACGAAACTGGTCTCGGGGCTTGCCGGCGTCGGCAACGCGGTGGGGCGCCTGTTCGGTATCGGCCGCGAGGTCTCGTCAGTCGCGTCTTTGTTTGCTACAGGAATAAAAGTTGCGCAATACGGCGTCCAGAAACTGCTGTATGAGGTGATGTCCCTGATGAAAGAGCAGGCGTGGACCATAATCGGTACCTGGCTGAGGGGAATCATCGACGATGGGGGGCATATGACGCCTTATGAGGTCTTCGCCAGCCTGATTACGGCCATTCGGGACAATGAGAAAATGAAGCTATTGTTCCATGAGGTGGCGACGGCTTAGCCTGTCTCAGTGAATGTGACATGCCACCGGACAATGGCGGATAAAAAATGGATAATGTCGATATTATCTGCGTGCTAACATTTTATTCTCAGAGGTATCTGCCATGTCCGCTTCCGATGTCTTTCATCTTGGCCTGACGCATGCCGATCTGCGCGGCGCCACCCTGGCCATCATTCCCGGCGATCCGCAGCGGGTGGAGAAAATCGCCCGTTTGATGGACGATCCCGAGCCGCTGGCCAGCCACCGCGAATTCACCTCCTGGCGCGCGGGTCTTGCCGGTCAGACGGTGATTGTCTGTTCCACCGGCATCGGCGGCCCGTCCACCTCCATCGCCGTCGAGGAATTGGCGCAATTGGGCATCCGGACATTTTTGCGGGTGGGCACCACCGGCGCCATACAGCCGCAAATCCCGGTAGGGGATGTGCTGGTGACCACCGCCGCGGTGCGACTCGACGGCGCCAGCCTGCATTTCGCGCCCATGGAATATCCCGCGGTGGCCGATTTCGACTGTACCACCGCGCTGGTGACGGCGGCCCGGCGACTCGGGGCCGGGGTCCATATCGGCGTTACCGCCTCGTCGGATACTTTTTATCCGGGGCAGGAAAGGTATGACACCTTTTCGGGACGGGTGGTCAGCCGCTTCAAGGGGTCCATGCGCGAATGGCAGGAAATGGGGGTGATGAATTATGAAATGGAATCCGCCACCTTATTGACCATGTGCTCCACCCAGGGGTTACGCGCCGGCATGGTGGCGGGGGTGATCGTCAACCGCACCCAACAGGAAATCCCCGACGCGTTGACGATGCAGCAAACGGAAAGCGCGGCGGTAAGCATTGTGGTTGAAGCCGCCCGGCTGCTGCTTGCCTGAGCCTTTTTCGCGGCCGGGATAAAGTTCCCGGTCGTTTGCCCCCGGTTTAATCTACCCGCGCTTTGTCATGGCATCATAGGATACAAACTCCCCCTACCGGTCTTCCCGGTACTTTACCGCCCTGCGCCAAGGGAGCCGCCTTGTCATTGGATGAAATCATTGCCCATACCACCGAATTTGTCCGCCAGCAGCAATTCTGGGCCATTCCGCTCGTGTTTATTCTCGCTTTTGGCGAATCCCTGGCGTTTTTATCGCTGCTGCTGCCCGCCACCGTCATTTTGCTGGCGCTGGGCGCGCTTATCGGCGAGGCCGGCATTGCTTTCTGGCCGGTCTATGCCGCGGCGGTGGCCGGGGGTTTTTTTGGCGACTGGCTCTCCTATTGGCTGGGATATCATTACCAGGAGCGGCTGGAGCATCTCTGGCCGTTTTCCCGGCATCCCCATATGCTGGCGCGCGGGCAGGCCTTTTTCGACCGCTGGGGTATCGCCGGCGCCTTTTTCGGGCGTTTTTTCGGCCCGCTGCGCGCGGTGGTGCCGTTGGTAGCCGGCATTTGCGGCATGCCCAGATTCTATTTCCAACTGGCCAATCTCGGCTCGGCCGCGGTCTGGGCTTTCGGCCTGCTGGCGCCCGGGGCATTTGGCATCCAATGGCTTAGCCGCTTCATCGGCTGATAAAACCCGCTGGACATCTATACAGTTCGCCCTTAACGTGGCAGTCAGTATTGTTTTAGGCGGAGGTAACATGGATTTCAGCCTGTTTTACGGCCTGGGCGGCTTGGCAATCGGGGTGCTGGCCGGTCTGCTTATCACCGCGACCCGTTATCAGCGGCAGCAGGGGCGCGCTGAGGCGGAGCTGCGCCTGCGCACGCAATCTCTGGCGACGGCGCAGCAGGAGGTGGAACGTGCGCAGGCCGCTTATCGCCAGTGCGAGCAGCAGCTGCGCGCCGCTGAGCGGGAGATGCGCGATCTGTACGGGCGTCTCGCCACCGCCGAGGAACGGCTGGCGCCGTTGGCGCACTGGCGCGGCGAATGCGAGCAACTGAACCAGGAATTGCGGGCGCAGCGCGAGGTGAACAGCGCGCAGGAAGCGGAACTGCGCGAAGTCACCATTCGCCTGGAGGAAACCCGTCTGGCCGCCGAGGAAAAACAGCGCCTGCTGGTCAACAGCGAGCAGCGGCTGGCGGCGCAGTTTGAAAACCTGGCCAACCGGATCTTCGAACAAAGCGGGCGTAAAGTGGATGAACTCAATCGGCAAAGCCTGGATTTGCTGCTTATCCCCCTGCGCGAGCAGTTGGACGGCTTTCGCCGGCAGGTCCAGGACAGTTTCGGGCAGGAGGCGCGCGAGCGCCATACCCTCACCCATGAAATCCGCAGCCTGCAGCAGCTTAACGCCGAAATGGCGCGGGAAGCGGTTAACCTTACCCGCGCGTTGAAAGGCGATAACAAAACCCAGGGCAATTGGGGCGAGGTGGTATTGAGCCGGGTGCTGGAAGCCTCGGGACTGCGGGAAGGGTATGAATACCAGACCCAGGTGAATATCCAGGTCGATGCTGTCCACCGCATGCAGCCCGACGTGATCGTGCGCCTGCCGCAGGGCAAGGATGTGGTCATCGACGCCAAAATGTCCCTGGTGGCGTATGAACGTTTTTTCAACAGCGATGACGACCTGGAGCGCCAGGCCGCGCTGCTGGAGCATATCAATTCGCTGCGCGGGCACATGCGTTTGCTCGGCAGAAAAGATTACCAACAATTGCCTGGTTTACGCTCGCTGGATTATGTGTTGATGTTTATCCCCGTCGAACCGGCCTTTATGCTGGCTATAGATAAGCAGCCGGAGCTGATTGGCGAGGCGCTGAAGCAGAATATCATGCTCGTCAGCCCGACCACGCTGCTGGTGGCGCTGCGCACCATTAATAACCTGTGGCGCTATGAGCACCAGAGCCGCAACGCGCAGCATATTGCCGAGCGGGCGGCGCGGCTGTACGACAAAATGCGGCTGTTCGTCGACGATATGACCGCCGTCGGCCAAAGCCTGGACAAAGCGCAGGCAGTCTATCGCCAGGCCATGAATAAACTGGCGCAGGGGCGTGGTAATCTCATCAGCCAGGCTGAAGGGTTCAGGGCGCTCGGCGTTGAAATCAAACGTCCGATCAATCCGGTCCTGGCGGAGGAATCCGGGCGCCAACCCTATACCGACCCGCCGGGGGAAGGGGCGGTCTCAGGGCTGTATGACGATGACGGCGCGCTGTCCGCGGACGAAGCGGGCGGGCGCGGCGGCGATCTGAAACCCGGCGGGGATGAATTAACGCCGCCGGTTGACGGGGACGCCCCGGCGGCGGAGACTTCGCACCGGGAGCAGGAAGAATACCCGCTCAGGTAGGGGGTGTCGGAGTGGGGCTTTCAGCCCGCTTCTGTTACACTTCTCTGATAACTGATCAAGCAGGGCATAAAAACATGGCAGATGAAGACCAGCGTGAAACGACCCATTTCGGCTTCCGCACCGTTGCTAAGGACGAGAAGGCGGTCATGGTGGCGGATGTCTTTCATTCCGTTGCGGCAAAATATGATTTGATGAATGACCTGATGTCGTTTGGCATCCACCGTCTGTGGAAACGTTTCGCCATTCATTGCAGCGGCGTGCGCCGCGGGCAGAAGGTTCTGGATCTGGCCGGCGGCACCGGCGATCTGACCGCCAAGTTTTCCCGCCTGGTGGGCGAGGAGGGCGAAGTGGTGCTGGCCGATATCAATGATTCCATGTTAAAGGTGGGCCGCGAAAAGCTGCGTAATAAAGGCATCATCGGCAACGTGCGTTATGTGCAGGCCAATGCCGAGGCATTGCCGTTCCCGGACGACACCTTCGATTGCATCACCATCTCGTTCGGATTGCGTAACGTGACCGAAAAAGAGCAGGCGCTGCGCTCCATGTACCGGGTGCTTAAGCCGGGCGGACGCCTGCTGATCCTGGAATTCTCCACGCCATTGTTCAAGCCATTGAACAAGGCCTACGACCTCTACTCCTTCCATGTCTTGCCGCGCATCGGCGAGATGGTGGCGCGCGACGCCGGCAGCTACCGTTACCTGGCCGAATCCATCCGCATGCATCCGGACCAGGAAACGCTGAAAGCCATGATGCTGGACGCCGGTTTTGACAGCGCCGAATATTTTAATATGACCGGAGGTATCGTTGCCCTGCACCGCGGTTACAAATTCTGATCGGGAAATGACATGCTGATGTTATTGATTACCGCAACGCTTGAAACCGCGCTGAAACGCCTGCTGTATAAAGATGGGTTTTTGAAGCCGGCACGCCAACGCCTGAAGGGCAAGGTGCTGCGCTTTGAGCTGGCCGAACTGGACAGCCCGGTTATCCTGGTGTTCGGCGAGAGCCAGGCGGATGTATTGTCCGCCTGGGACGGACCGGCCGACTGTACCGTCAGAACGCACTTCTCCGCCCTGCCGGCCCTGCGCCGGCGCCAGCAGTTGCCGTTATTAATCAAACAAGGCTCACTGGACGTAGACGGGGATTTGCAGGTGGTGCAGCAGTTTGTCGCGCTGCTGGACATGGCCGAGGTAGACCCGGCGGAGCTGCTGGCGCCTTATGTGGGCGATATCGTCGCCGAAGGCTTGACACAAAAATTACGCGCCCATGCCTGCGGGCTGCGACGGCGCCTGGGCGAACAGCAAACCCGGCTGGGCCAGGCGGTAACCGAGGAGTGGCGCTTATCGCCTTCCTCCCTGGAGCTGGCGTGGTTCAGTGACGAAGTCGATGCGATAGACCGCGCTGGGGCCGCCTTAACGGCCCGCCTGGCAAAACTGGAGTCCGGCCGATGATTGTGGGAGAACTGCGTCGCCTTTATTTTATCGTGCGGGTGCTGCTCAGTTACGGGCTGGACGAGCTGATTCCCAAAATACGCCTCACCCTGCCGCTGCGCCTGGGACGCCGGCTGATATTCTGGCTTCCCAATGAGCATCTGGATGAGCCGTTGGGGGTCCGGTTGCGCCTGGCGCTTCAGGAACTGGGGCCGGTTTGGATCAAGTTCGGCCAGATGTTGTCGACCCGGCGTGATTTGTTTCCCCCGGTGATTGCCGATCAGCTGGCCATGCTGCAGGATCGGGTCAAGCCTTTCGACGGCGCGCTGGCGCGCCAGCATATTGAAAAAGCCATGGGACAGCCGCTTGAGGCCTGGTTCGATGATTTCGATCAGGTCGCCCTGGCATCGGCTTCCATTGCCCAGGTGCATACCGCGCGTTTAAAAGAAAACGGCAAAGAGGTGGTGATCAAAGTGATCCGCCCGGATATCATGCCGATGATCAAGGCCGATATGCGCCTGATGTACCGCCTGGCCAGCTGGCTGCCCCGGCTGTTGCCGGACGGCCGCCGCCTGCGGCCGGTGGAAGTGGTGCTGGAATATGAAAAAACCCTGCTTGATGAACTGAACCTGCTGCGCGAAACCGCCAACTGCATCCAGCTGCGGCGCAACTTCGAGAACAGTCCGATGCTGTATATCCCCGAGGTTTACCCGGATTATTGCAGTGAAACCATGATGGTGATGGAGCGCATCTACGGTGTGCCGGTTTCCGACGTGGCGGCGCTGGAAAAACAGGGAACCAATATGAAATTATTGGCGGAACGCGGCGTGCAGCTCTTCTTTACGCAGGTGTTTCGTGATAGTTTTTTTCATGCGGACATGCATCCCGGCAATATTTTCGTCAGTTTTGAACATCCGGACGACCCGCAGTATATCGGGATAGATTGCGGCATCGTCGGCTCGCTGAATAAAGAAGATAAGCGCTATCTGGCTGAGAATTTTATCGCTTTTTTCAATCGCGATTACCGTAAGGTGGCGGAACTCCATGTAGATTCGGGCTGGGTGCCGCCCGATACCAACGTGGAGGATTTTGAGTTTGCCATCCGTACCGTATGTGAGCCCATATTCGAAAAACCCCTGGCGGATATTTCCTTCGGCCACGTCTTGCTGAATCTGTTCAACACCGCCCGGCGTTTTAATATGGAAGTGCAGCCGCAGCTGGTATTGCTGCAAAAAACGCTGCTCTACATTGAGGGTATCGGCCGCCAGCTTTATCCGCAGCTGGATTTATGGAAAACGGCCAAACCCTTCCTGGAAACCTGGATCAAGGATCAGGTGGGTATCCCAGCTATTTTGCGGGCGATGAAGGAAAAGGCGCCGTTCTGGGCGGAAAAACTGCCCGAACTGCCGGAACTGATTTATGAAGGATTCAAGCATCATAGATCGCTGCAAAAGAGCGTCGACAAGCTGACCGTCGAGCTAAAAGGACAGCACGTCCGGCAGGGGCAGGCGCGGTTTTTATTCGGTATCGGCGCCACGCTGCTGCTGTGCGGTACTTTTCTATTATCATTGGGCAACGAGATGTCATCGTTTCCCGCCTGGTTAATGGCTGCCGGCATAGTAAGCTGGATCGTTGGCTGGAAACGCACTGCGTAAATTTTGCGGGTCCGGCAAAATCCGGTAACTCGAATTAACCCCTAAACAGAGGTAATATCATGGGCGGCATCAGTATTTGGCAATTATTAATTATCGCGGTCATCGTGGTGCTGCTATTCGGCACCAACAAGCTGCGCGGCATGGGCGCGGATTTGGGCGCGTCCATCAAGGGCTTCAAAAAGGCCATGAACGATGATGACAAACCTGCTCCGCGGGACACGGATAAAACCGACCAGGATGCTGACTTTGCGGCGAAGACCATCGCACAACCGCAGCAGCCTCAACCCCAGCAATCCCAGCCGCAGCCGCAGCAATCCCAGCCGCCGCAGCAACCCCAGCCGCAGCCGCAGCAATCCCAGCCGCCGCAGCAACCCCTTCAGCCGCAGCCGCCGCGGCCGGACGAAACGGTAAACAAAGACAACAAGCAGGTATAAGCTGTGTTTGACATTGGATTTGGTGAGCTGGCCCTGGTGTTCGTGATTGGGCTTGTGGTTCTCGGCCCCGAGCGTTTGCCCGTGGCCGTGCGTACCGTGGTCGGTTGGGTCAGGGCGCTACGCTCGCTGGCCTCCACGGTACAAAACGAATTGAGCCAAGAGCTTAAGCTGCAGGAATTGCAGGACAGCCTGAAAAAAGTCGAGCAGGCCAGCAAGGATAACCTGTCGCCGGAACTGAAAGCCTCAATGGAAGAGCTGCGCGAAGCGGCCGATTCCATGAAAAAAAGCTTTCACAGCAAAATGGTTCCCGATAGCGAAACCACGCCCCAGACGATCCATAACCCGTTGATAACCGATCCGGAAGCGATTCATGACGGCGTGACGCCGGCGGAAGGCGCAACTCAAGCAGACGCGCCGCCGATGGCGCCGGCGGCGACACCCGGACCGATGACGGCCGAAGCGCCGACAACGCCCAAGCCGGCCCAGGCCGAAGCGCCGACAATGTCCCAGCCGGCCCAGGCCGAAGCGCCGACAACGTCCAGGCCGGCCCAGGCCGAAGCACCGCCGGCGACGCCCACGCCGGCCAATAACGGCCCGTTCCCACATGATGCTACCCTGCTCCGGCACGGACAGGCTCCGGCGCCGGACAGCGCGGCCGCCCCCACACCCCTTAAAAATAATGATCGCGAATAATGGCCGTTGAAGATACCCAACCGCTTATCAGCCATTTAATCGAGCTGCGTAAGCGTTTACTGTACTGCATTCTCAGTGTGCTGGCGGTGTTCCTGGCGCTGGTCTATTTCGCCAATGATATCTATCAGATCGTTTCGGCACCTTTGATCAAACATTTGCCGGCCGGCGCCAGTATGATCGCAACCGATGTGGCGTCGCCGTTTTTTACGCCTATCAAGCTGACGATTATCGTTTCGGTATTTGCTTCCGCACCCCTGCTGCTGTACCAGGTCTGGGCCTTTATCGCGCCGGCGTTATATAAGCATGAACGGCGTCTGATGATGCCGCTGCTGTTCTCCAGCACGCTGTTGTTTTATGCGGGCATGGCCTTTGCTTATTTTATCGTCTTTCCACTGGCCTTCAGCTTCTTTGCCCAAACCGCGCCGCGCGGGGTGTTGATCGCCACCGACATCAATAATTACCTCGATTTTGTCATGGCGCTGTTTATGGCCTTCGGCGTGTCGTTCCAGGTGCCGATAGCCATAGTGCTGTTATGCTGGACCGGCGTGGTCACACCCGACGATCTGAAGAAAAAACGGCCTTATGTACTGGTCGGCGCCTTTGTGGTCGGTATGCTCTTGACGCCGCCGGACGTTTTTTCCCAAACGCTGCTGGCGATCCCGATGTACCTGCTGTTTGAAATCGGCCTTTTTTGCGCCCGGTTTTACGTCGGCAAAGGACGGCGCGGCCAGGAGGGCACATCGGACGACAATACCGAAGATCCCCAGGATGGGGACTAAGCGTCGTTTGTCAGCTTCTGAACCGCCCTTTCGGGCGGTTCTGGTTTTAAACAGAATAATCTAAACGCCGCCAGCGTCACGGACGGCGTTATTCAGGAGAAAGACTATGAGCACTGTATTTGGCAACTTCCCCCATCGCCGCCTGCGCAGGGTGAGACGCTATGATTTCAGCCGCCGCCTGGTGGCGGAAAACCATCTGTCCGTCAATGATCTGATTTATCCGGTATTTGTCATGGAAGGCAAACAGCGCCAGCAGGAAGTGCCGTCCATGCCGGGAGTGTATCGCATGACGCTTGATCTGCTGATCAAGGAAGCGGAAGCGGTGGCCAAGCTGGGTGTGCCGGTGCTGTCGTTGTTTCCGGTTATTGAAGCGCCCTACAAATCGCTGCTGGCGGAAGAAGCCTATAATCCCGAGGGCCTGATTCCGCGCACTATCCGCGCGCTGAAAGACGCGGTACCGGAATTGGGGCTGCTGACCGATGTCGCGCTGGATCCCTACACGACCCATGGCCAGGACGGCATCATCGACGACCAGGGTTATGTGATTAACGACATCACCAAGGAAATCCTGGTGCGCCAGGCGCTGTGTCACGCCGAAGCGGGCGCGGAAATCGTCGCGCCCAGCGATATGATGGATGGGCGC
Source organism: Sodalis sp. RH14 (assembly GCF_047324285.1). Taxonomy (NCBI): domain Bacteria; kingdom Pseudomonadati; phylum Pseudomonadota; class Gammaproteobacteria; order Enterobacterales; family Bruguierivoracaceae; genus Sodalis; species Sodalis sp. RH14. Next base: position 5,444,789 of record NZ_CP178739.1, on the reverse strand, counting down.
ATCGGCGCGATACGCGAAAAATTCGAGCAGCAGGGATTGGTCAACAATCAGATCATGGCGTATTCGGCGAAATATGCGTCTTGCTATTACGGCCCGTTTCGCGATGCGGTAGGCTCAAGCGCCAACCTGAAGGGCGGCGATAAAAAAACCTATCAAATGGATCCGGCCAATAGCGACGAAGCGTTGCAGGAAGTGGCGCAGGACCTGCAGGAAGGCGCCGATATGGTGATGGTGAAACCGGGCATGCCTTATCTGGATATGATCCATCGGGTGAAGGAAACCTTCGGCGTGCCGACCTTTGCCTATCAGGTGTCCGGCGAGTATGCCATGCATATGGCGGCGATCCAGAACGGCTGGCTGCAGGAAAAGCCGGCCATCATGGAATCGCTGCTGTGCTTCAAGCGCGCCGGCGCCGACGGTATCCTGACCTACTTCTCCAAACGCGTCGCCCAATGGCTGCATGACGATCACCTGAGGCGCTGAATAAACAAGCCGCTCCTTCGCAACGCGTCAGCGGGCGGCTTAGTCCTCAGGGGCTAATTCCCGGCGGTTTATCAGGCTACAAAATCTTTTGAAACTGTTTGTTGTCTATGCTTTGACAGACCTGTTTGTTGAGGAAATTGAGCAGCAGCATGGAGCGCGCTTCGCCGTCGGGCTCGCTATAAATCGCCTGGAGCCCTTCGAAGACGCCGTCGGTAATCACGACCAGATCGCCGACATACGGCGTTTGCGGGTCGGTCACCCCTTCGTAGGCATGATCGCGCAGCTCCTCGATAACCTCGGCCGCAATGGTCACCGGCAGGTTGCCGAAACGCACGAAATGGCTCACGCCGCGGGTGGCGCTGATGGTGGTGGTATGGATACGTTCCGGATCAAACTCAATAAACAGATAGTTGGGAAACAACGGTTCGTTGACGGTCGTGCGTTTGCCGCGGACGATTTTTTCCAGGGTGACCATTGGACTCATACACGCCACCGCCTGTCTTTCCAAATGCTCTTTCGCCCTCATCATCTGGCCGCGTTTACAATACAATAAATACCATGCTTCCATAATCTGATGCACCCCTATCTCCGGTGGCCCAGCATAACAAAGGCCTCCCTAAATAAATAGCGTGACATTATTATAGGCCGCAGCGCGCGGCGCATAAAAAAACAGCATATTTACCATCAATTTTGACAAAAGGGCGGCATGGCTGTTAAACAGACTTTATAATGCAAATATAACCCGGCATCCGATGACGCTATGAAATACCGAGACTTGCGCGATTTTTTATCCTTGCTGGAACAGCGGGGAGAATTGAAACGAATCACCCTGCCCATTGATCCCTATTTGGAAATGACGGAAATCGCCGACCGTACCCTGCGCGCGGGCGGGCCGGCGCTGCTGTTTGAACACCCCAAAGGCTATGCCATGCCGGTGCTGTGCAATCTGTTCGGCACGCCGGAACGGGTGGCGCTGGGCATGGGCCAGGAGAGCGTGGCGGCGCTCAGGGAGGTGGGGGAACTCCTGGCCTTCCTGAAAGAACCGGAGCCGCCAAAAGGCTTTCGCGATCTGCTGGATAAGGCGCCGAAATTCCGCCAGGTGCTGAATATGCCGACCAAACGGCTTAGCTCCGCGCCGTGCCAGGAGCAAATCTGGCAGGGCCAGGATGTCGATCTCGGCCGTATTCCCATTATGCACTGCTGGCCGGGCGACGTGGCGCCGCTTATCACCTGGGGCCTGACGGTCACCCGCGGACCGCACAAGGAACGCCAGAACCTGGGCATTTACCGCCAGCAGGTGCTGGGTAAAAACAAAGTCATCATGCGCTGGCTGTCGCATCGCGGCGGCGCGCTGGACTTCCAGGAATGGCGCGCGGCCCATCCGGGCGAACGCTTTCCGGTGGCGGTGGCGCTGGGCGCCGATCCGGCCACCATCCTGGCCGCCGTCACGCCGGTGCCCGACAGTCTGTCCGAATATGCGTTCGCCGGCCTGCTGCGCGGCTATAAGACCGAGGTGGTAAAGTGCATCTCCTGCGATCTCGAGGTGCCCGCCAGCGCCGAAATCGTGCTGGAAGGATATCTTGAACCGGGTGAAACGGCTCCCGAAGGTCCTTATGGCGATCACACCGGCTATTATAACGAAGTGGATGAGTTCCCGGTATTCACCATTACCCATATCACCCAGCGGCGGAACGCCATTTATCATTCCACCTACACCGGCCGGCCGCCGGATGAACCGGCAGTCATGGGCGTGGCGCTTAACGAAGTCTTCGTTCCCATTTTACAAAAACAGTTTCCGGAAATCGTCGATTTTTATCTGCCGCCCGAAGGCTGTTCCTACCGCCTGGCGGTAGTGACCATCAAGAAACAATATGCGGGCCATGCCAAACGGGTCATGATGGGGGTGTGGTCGTTTCTGCGTCAATTCATGTATACCAAATTTGTCATCGTATGCGATGATGATATCAACGCGCGTAACTGGCAGGATGTTATCTGGGCCATTACGACCCGGATGGACCCCGCGCGCGATACGGTGTTAATGGAAAATACGCCGATAGATTACCTGGATTTTGCCTCGCCGGTTTCCGGATTGGGTTCAAAAATGGGAATGGACGCCACCAACAAATGGCCGGGGGAAACCTCGCGCGAGTGGGGCACCCCGATTCGCATGGACGACGGGGTTCGCGCCCGCGTTGATGCGTTGTGGGACGAACTGGCCATATTAAAAGACAGTGGTAAAGGGCGATGATAGTTACAGCCCTCCATTCCATTTTGCTTATTAGCCCGACAGAGGGAATGCATGACAACATTGACCTGTAAGGTCACTTCCGTGGATGCCATCACCGATACGGTATATCGGGTATGCCTGGTCCCGGAAGCGGCTTTTAGTTTTCGCGCCGGTCAGTATCTGATGGTAGTGATGGATGAACGCGACAAACGCCCCTTTTCCCTGGCGTCGACGCCCATGGAGAACGCGATAATCGAGTTGCATATCGGGGCTTCCGAACTGAATCTGTATGCGATGGCCGTTATGGATCGCATCTTGAAAGATCGTGAAATTACCGTCGATATCCCGCATGGCGAGGCTTGGCTGCGTGACGATACCGAGCGGCCCATGGTCCTTATCGCCGGCGGCACCGGTTTTTCTTATGCCCGCTCAATCCTCCTGACCGTGCTCGCCAATCAACCTGAGCGGGAAGTGGCTATTTATTGGGGCGGCAGGGAGTTACAGCATCTCTACGATCTGGGCGAACTGGAAGCGCTGACCCTGCTGCATCCGCGCCTGAAAGTGGTGCCGGTGGTCGAACAGCCGGACGAAAACTGGCAGGGCCGGACCGGAACGGTGCTCAGCGCGGTGCTGCAGGACTACGGTTCCCTGGCGGCGTACGATATCTATATCGCCGGCCGTTTCGAAATGGCTAAAATCGCCCGCGAGCGTTTTTGCGCGGAACGCGACGCCATTCCCGGCCGGATCTTCGGCGATGCGTTTGCCTTTATCTGATCGCTGCGGCGGGAGGGTTCATCCGCCGGGACGCTATGCTAAGATGGCGGCAATTGCGCGGTAAAATAAGGTCAGACCATGGAATCTTTTTCTACTCTTTACCAGGACCATCTCGCGACGCTGCAAAAACGCACGCGCGAGGTGCTGGCCCTGCATAACCTGGATGCGCTGCTGATACATTCCGGCGAACCGATCACGGCGTTCCTCGACGACCATGATTACCCTTTTAAGGTCAATCCACAGTTCAAGGCCTGGCTGCCGGTCACCGGCGTGCCGCATTGCTGGCTCTGGGTCGACGGCGTCAATAAGCCCAAACTTTGGTTCTATGCGCCGGTCGATTATTGGTACAGCGTCGAGCCGTTGCCTGAGAGTTTCTGGACCCCTTTCATCGATATCATCCCGATTGCGAATCCCGACGATATCGGTTCATTGCTGCCGTCCGGACGCGGCAACGCGGCCTATATTGGCTCGTCGCCGCAAAGGGCGTCGTCCCTGGGCCTGAAAGCCGACCAGCTTAACCCCCAACCGGTACTGGATTATTTCCACTACCACCGCGCCTATAAGACCGATTACGAGCTGGCCTGTATGCGCGAGGCGCAAAAGACCGCGGTCATAGGGCATCGGGCGGCGCATGAGGCCTTTCAGGCCGGCATGAGCGAGTTCGATATCAATATTGCTTACCTGTCGGCAACCGGCCATCGTGATATCGATGTACCCTACGGCAACATCATTGCCCTGAATGAGCACGCCGCGGTATTGCACTACACTAAACTCGATCAGCGCCTGCCCGAGCGGGTACACAGCTTCCTGATTGACGCCGGTACCGAATACAATGGGTATGCGGCCGACCTGACCCGTACCTACGCGGCGCAAAAAGATTCCGAGTTCGCTCAGTTGGTCGCCGCCATGAATACCGAGCAGCAGGCCCTTATCGGTACCATGGAGGCGGGCGTCAATTACATTGAATATCATATCCAGATGCACCGGCGCATCGCCCGTCTGCTGGCCCGGTTTGATCTCGTGACCGGTCTTGATGAAGAGACCATGGTGAGCGAAGGCATCACCGGCCCGTTCCTTCCCCACGGGCTGGGACATCCGCTTGGGCTGCAGGTGCATGACGCCGGCGGCTTTTTGCAGGACGATCGCGGCACCCGCCTGGCGGCGCCGGCCCTGTACCCTTATCTGCGCTGTACCCGCGTTATGGAACCGCGCATGGTGATGACCATCGAACCGGGTTTCTATTTTATTGAATCACTGCTTGCCCCGTGGCGCGCGGGCAGCTTTAGCCGGCATTTCAACTGGCGGCGCATCGAACTGTTTAAACCCTATGGCGGTATCCGTATCGAGGATAATATCGTTATCATGGATAAGCAGATCGAAAATATGACACGCAATCTGAAACTGGCATAATGCACGCCTATTTTGTTCCCGCGGCGCCGGTAACGGCGTCTATGGAGATCAAAAAAAGCCGCTTTATCACCCTCCTTGCCCCCACCCCTGGCATCGAGGCCGCCAGGGAGCTGATCCGGCAAAGCCGCTGCGAGCATCCCGGGGCGGCCCATCATTGCTGGGCGTATATCGCCGGGCCTCCGCAGGATTCGCAACAGCTTGGTTTTTCCGATGACGGCGAGCCGTCGGGAACCGCCGGCAAACCTATGCTGGCGCAACTGATGGGGTCGGGACTCGGCGAGATTACCGCGGTGGTGGTGCGTTACTATGGCGGCATCAGGCTTGGCACCGGCGGGCTGGTGAAGGCCTACGGCGGCGGCGTGCGGGAGGCGTTACAACGCATGGCCCGCACGCAGAGGGTTCCCCAGGCCGAGTTTATGGTGTCATGTCGTTATGAGCAGCAGGCCTGGATTGACGCGGTGGTCAACCAGACCGGGGGACGCGTCGTCCAGTGCGATTATGGCGAATCCATTATACTCAGGGTAGCCATTCCTATCGCCCGGGTCGCAATGGCCGAGGAAAAGCTGCGCGATCTCAGCCGGGGGGCATTGCAATTAGCGCCCGTTGCGCAATAGCTCCATACCCGGCCACAGTTAAATAAAATATTAAGGATCGTGCTGAAATGCATTTTCGCGCCATAACCCGTATTGTCGGCCTACTGGTCATGCTCTTCTCGGGAACGATGATTGTTCCCGGCCTGGTGGCGCTGATCTACCGTGACGGCGCCGGCAGCGCTTTTACGCAAACCTTTTTTTTCGCCCTATTGATTGGATTGGTATTATGGTTGCCCAATCGTCAGCAGAAACATGAGCTGAAATCACGGGAGGGGTTTCTGATAGTCGTCCTGTTCTGGACCGTATTAGGCAGCGTAGGGGCCTTGCCGTTCTTGTTTGCCGAGCATCCCGATTTGTCGGTAACCGATGCGTTTTTTGAGTCGTTTTCCGCCCTGACCACCACCGGCGCCACCTCCCTGGTGGGGCTGGACGGCCTGCCCAAGGCCATCCTGTTTTACCGCCAGATGCTGCAGTGGTTCGGCGGCATGGGTATCATCGTACTGGCGGTGGCGATCCTGCCGATTCTCGGCGTCGGCGGCATGCAGCTTTACCGCGCCGAAATGCCCGGCCCGCTGAAAGATAACAAAATGCGACCGCGGATCGCCGAAACCGCCAAAACGTTATGGCTTATCTATATCACCCTGACCATCGCCTGCGCGCTGGCGCTATGGGGCGCGGGCATGTCGGTTTTCGATGCCATCAGCCATAGCTTCTCCACCATTGCGCTGGGGGGCTTTTCCACCCACGACGCCAGTATCGGCTATTACAACAGTCCGATGATCAACACCATCGTAGCGGTGTTCCTGCTGATTTCCGGCTGCAACTACGGTCTGCATTTCGCCGTGCTGAGCGGCCATAACCTGCGGGTCTACTGGCGCGATCCGGAATTCAGGATGTTTATCAGCGTGCAGTTTATCCTGGTAATGGTGTGTACGCTTATCCTCTGGCGCTACGATGTTTACCAAAGCGGCTTGCAAACCCTCAACCAAGCCTTTTTCCAGGTGGTTTCCATGGCGACCACTGCCGGCTTTACTACCGACAGCATCGCCCGCTGGCCGTTGTTCCTGCCTATTTTGTTGCTTTGCTCGGCATTTATCGGCGGCTGCGCCGGTTCGACGGGCGGCGGTTTGAAAGTAATCCGTATCCTGCTGCTGTACCTGCAGGGTTCGCGGGAACTGAAGCGATTGGTCCATCCCAACGCCGTCTATACTATCAAGCTCGGCAACCGTGCGCTGCCGGAGCGTATCCTGGAAGCGGTCTGGGGGTTCTTTTCCGCGTATGTATTAGTCTTTATCGTCAGCATGCTGGCGATTATCGCCACCGGCGTTGATAATTTTTCCGCCTTTGCCGCCGTGACCGCGACGCTGAACAACCTGGGTCCCGGCCTGGGGGTGGTGGCGGAAAATTTCTCCTCCATGAACGCGGTGGCGAAATGGATTCTGATCCTGACCATGCTGTTCGGCCGCCTGGAGGTCTTTACCTTGCTGGTATTGTTTACCCCGACGTTCTGGCGCGAATAACCGAGGATTTGTTATGTACACTCTGATTCTGTATTCCACCCGGGATGGGCAGACGCTGAAAATCGCCCGGTTTATCGCCGAACGCCTTATCGCGGATAATCACGCCTGCGATGTTGTCGACCTGGGCCTGGCTGGGCAATGCGATTTGCAACGTTACGATCGGGTGCTGATCGGGGCCGCGATCCGCTACGGACATTTTGCCGCCGAGCTGCATGATTTTATCAAACAGCACCTGGATTGGCTTAACCGGTTGCCCAGCGCGTTTTTTGCCGTCAACCTGACCGCCCGCAAAGCGGATAAACGCACGCCGCAAACCAATGCCTATACACGCAAATTTCTCGCGGCTACGCCCTGGCGACCGGATAGTTGCGCGGTTTTCGCCGGTGCGCTGCGCTATCCGCGCTACCGCTGGTTCGATCGTGTCATGATCCAGCTGATCATGCGCATGACCGGCGGCGAAACCGACAGCACAAAAGAAGTGGAATATACCGACTGGCAACAGGTGGGCGATTTTGCCCGCGGTTTTGCCGGGTTAACCGGTAAAAACGGGCTCAAGTCACGAGAAACGCATCAGTTTGTCGAAAATTAAACCAATCAACTTAAAATAAGCAATTAGCGCTTGTCACGCTGCGGGAATTCCCTATAATGCGCCTCCACTGACCGGGAACAAACGCTAACGCGACGCCGGGTCGGGAAGGGAAAAGCGCCCGGTACGGGCAAATAAAAGCTTGACTCTTCAACGGGAAAGCGTAATATACGCCACCTCGCGCCAGACTGATTACAGCGGCGCACTGCTCTTTAACAATTTATCAGACAATCTGTGTGGGCACTCACAAGACCGTATCGAAACACAAAAATACCAAGTCTTGAAGAGTGAACAAACAGTTAATTCATAAGATTAACAGTATGACAATCTTTGAGCATCAAGCTTTTAATTGAAGAGTTTGATCATGGCTCAGATTGAACGCTGGCGGCAGGCCTAACACATGCAAGTCGAGCGGCAGCGGAAAGTAGCTTGCTACTTTGCCGGCGAGCGGCGGACGGGTGAGTAATGTCTGGGGATCTGCCTGATGGTGGGGGATAACTACTGGAAACGGTAGCTAATACCGCATAACGTCGCAAGACCAAAGTGGGGGACCTTCGGGCCTCACGCCATCGGATGAACCCAGATGGGATTAGCTAGTAGGTGAGGTAATGGCTCACCTAGGCGACGATCCCTAGCTGGTCTGAGAGGATGACCAGCCACACTGGAACTGAGACACGGTCCAGACTCCTACGGGAGGCAGCAGTGGGGAATATTGCACAATGGGCGCAAGCCTGATGCAGCCATGCCGCGTGTGTGAAGAAGGCCTTCGGGTTGTAAAGCACTTTCAGCGGGGAGGAAGGCGATAAGGTTAATAACCTTGTTGATTGACGTTACCCGCAGAAGAAGCACCGGCTAACTCCGTGCCAGCAGCCGCGGTAATACGGAGGGTGCGAGCGTTAATCGGAATTACTGGGCGTAAAGCGTACGCAGGCGGTCTGTTAAGTCAGATGTGAAATCCCCGGGCTTAACCCGGGAACTGCATTTGAAACTGGCAGGCTAGAGTCTCGTAGAGGGGGGTAGAATTCCAGGTGTAGCGGTGAAATGCGTAGAGATCTGGAGGAATACCGGTGGCGAAGGCGGCCCCCTGGACGAAGACTGACGCTCAGGTACGAAAGCGTGGGGAGCAAACAGGATTAGATACCCTGGTAGTCCACGCTGTAAACGATGTCGATTTGAAGGTTGTGGCCTTGAGCCGTGGCTTTCGGAGCTAACGCGTTAAATCGACCGCCTGGGGAGTACGGCCGCAAGGTTAAAACTCAAATGAATTGACGGGGGCCCGCACAAGCGGTGGAGCATGTGGTTTAATTCGATGCAACGCGAAGAACCTTACCTACTCTTGACATCCAGAGAAGACTTCAGAGATGAGGTTGTGCCTTCGGGAACTCTGAGACAGGTGCTGCATGGCTGTCGTCAGCTCGTGTTGTGAAATGTTGGGTTAAGTCCCGCAACGAGCGCAACCCTTATCCTTTGTTGCCAGCACGTAATGGTGGGAACTCAAAGGAGACTGCCGGTGACAAACCGGAGGAAGGTGGGGATGACGTCAAGTCATCATGGCCCTTACGAGTAGGGCTACACACGTGCTACAATGGCGCATACAAAGAGAAGCGAACTCGCGAGAGTAAGCGGACCTCACAAAGTGCGTCGTAGTCCGGATTGGAGTCTGCAACTCGACTCCATGAAGTCGGAATCGCTAGTAATCGTGGATCAGAATGCCACGGTGAATACGTTCCCGGGCCTTGTACACACCGCCCGTCACACCATGGGAGTGGGTTGCAAAAGAAGTAGGTAGCTTAACCTTCGGGAGGGCGCTTACCACTTTGTGATTCATGACTGGGGTGAAGTCGTAACAAGGTAACCGTAGGGGAACCTGCGGTTGGATCACCTCCTTACCGAAATAGATACTAGATTGTGTAGTGTCCACACAGATTGTCTGATAACTGTAATGAGCAAACAGCTCGTATGGTTTTTTTTGCGAAGCAGCACTGCTTCGTGATCCTATCTTTGTCCCCTTCGTCTAGTGGCCTAGGACACTGCCCTTTCACGGCGGTAACAGGGGTTCGAACCCCCTAGGGGACGCCATATCCCGCTGTCTATTTCAGAGCACACTCTTATGAGTATGCTGCGAAATACATGCTCTTTAACAATCCGGAACAAGCTGAAAATTTGAAAAAAAACATGCTGAGCAAAATCAGTATGCGATTCTCTCAAAGCAAGCAAACCTAATAAGGTCGCCGTGTCGATGGTGACCTTGTTGAGGGATGAGCGAGAAAGTCCCGGCCAAGGCGCACGGCGCGCAGCCAGCGGAGTGGACTGTATGTCCATGAGCATGGCGAGCACCGCGCAACACCGGCGGGGACCTTTCGCAGCCATTCCGAAGACACTTTAGGGTTGTGAGGTTAAGTGAATAAGCGTACACGGTGGATGCCTAGGCAGTCAGAGGCGATGAAGGACGTGCTAATCCGCGAAATGCGCCGGTGAGCTGATATGAAGCGCTATCAGCCGGCGATGTCCGAATGGGGAAACCCAGTGCAATTCGTTGCACTATCATTACGTGAATCCATAGCGTATTGAGGCGAACCGGGGGAACTGAAACATCTCAGTACCCCGAGGAAAAGAAATCAACCGAGATTCCCCTAGTAGCGGCGAGCGAACGGGGAACAGCCCAGAGTCACCATCAGCATTCGCATCAGGAGAACGGTCTGGAAAGTCCGGCAACACAGGGTGATAGCCCCGTATCCGAAGGTGCAAGTGCTGTGAGCTCGATGAGTAGGGCGGGACACGTGATATCCTGTCTGAAGATGGGGGGACCATCCTCCAAGGCTAAATACTCCTGACTGACCGATAGTGAACCAGTACCGTGAGGGAAAGGCGAAAAGAACCCCGGCGAGGGGAGTGAAACAGAACCTGAAACCGTGTACGTACAAGCAGTGGGAGCCTTGATTTATCAGGGTGACTGCGTACCTTTTGTATAATGGGTCAGCGACTTATATTCTGTAGCAAGGTTAACCGAATAGGGGAGCCGTAGGGAAACCGAGTCTTAACTGGGCGTTAAGTTGCAGGGTATAGACCCGAAACCCGGTGATCTAGCCATGGGCAGGTTGAAGGTTGGGTAACACTAACTGGAGGACCGAACCGACTAATGTTGAAAAATTAGCGGATGACTTGTGGCTGGGGGTGAAAGGCCAATCAAACCGGGAGATAGCTGGTTCTCCCCGAAAGCTATTTAGGTAGCGCCTCGTGAATTCATCTTCGGGGGTAGAGCACTGTTTCGGCTAGGGGTCCACCCCGGATTACCAACCCGATGCAAACTGCGAATACCGAAGAATGTTACCACGGGAGACACACGGCGGGTGCTAACGTCCGTCGTGAAGAGGGAAACAACCCAGACCGCCAGCTAAGGTCCCAAAGTCATGGTTAAGTGGGAAACGATGTGGGAAGGCATAGACAGCCAGGATGTTGGCTTAGAAGCAGCCATCATTTAAAGAAAGCGTAATAGCTCACTGGTCGAGTCGGCCTGCGCGGAAGATGTAACGGGGCTAAACCATGCACCGAAGCTGCGGCAGCGATACCTTCGGGTATTGTTGGGTAGGGGAGCGTTCTGTAAGCCTGCGAAGGTGGCCTGTGAGGGCTGCTGGAGGTATCAGAAGTGCGAATGCTGACATAAGTAACGATAAAGCGGGTGAAAAGCCCGCTCGCCGGAAGACCAAGGGTTCCTGTCCAACGTTAATCGGGGCAGGGTGAGTCGACCCCTAAGGCGAGGCCGAAAGGCGTAGTCGATGGGAAACAGGTTAATATTCCTGTACTGGGTGTGACTGCGAAGGGGGGACGGAGAAAGCTAGGTTCGCCGGGCGACGGTTGTCCCGGTTTAAGCGTGAAGGTGGAAAGAGCAGGTAAATCCGCTTTTTCATTCAACACTGAGGCGTGATAACGAGCCACTACGGTGGTGAAGGAATTGATGCTACGCTTCCAGGAAAAGCCTCTAAGCTCCAGGTCACATCGAATCGTACCCCAAACCGACACAGGTGGTCAGGTAGAGAATACCAAGGCGCTTGAGAGAACTCGGGTGAAGGAACTAGGCAAAATGGTGCCGTAACTTCGGGAGAAGGCACGCTGGCATTAGGTGGAGGGACTTGCTCCCCGAGCTGAAGCCAGTCGCAGATACCAGCTGGCTGCAACTGTTTATTAAAAACACAGCACTGTGCAAACACGAAAGTGGACGTATACGGTGTGACGCCTGCCCGGTGCCGGAAGGTTAATTGATGGGGTTATCCGCAAGGAGAAGCTCTTGATCGAAGCCCCGGTAAACGGCGGCCGTAACTATAACGGTCCTAAGGTAGCGAAATTCCTTGTCGGGTAAGTTCCGACCTGCACGAATGGCGTAATGATGGCCAGGCTGTCTCCACCCGAGACTCAGTGAAATTGAACTCGCTGTGAAGATGCAGTGTACCCGCGGCAAGACGGAAAGACCCCGTGAACCTTTACTATAGCTTGACACTGAACATTGAGCCTTGATGTGTAGGATAGGTGGGAGGCTTTGAAGTGTGGACGCCAGTCTGCATGGAGCCAACCTTGAAATACCACCCTTTAATGTTTGATGTTCTAACTCCGGCCCGTAATCCGGGTCGAGGACAGTGTCTGGTGGGTAGTTTGACTGGGGCGGTCTCCTCCTAAAGAGTAACGGAGGAGCACGAAGGTTAGCTAATCACGGTCGGACATCGTGAGGTTAGTGCAAAGGCATAAGCTAGCTTGACTGCGAGAGTGACGGCTCGAGCAGGTGCGAAAGCAGGTCTTAGTGATCCGGTGGTTCTGAATGGAAGGGCCATCGCTCAACGGATAAAAGGTACTCCGGGGATAACAGGCTGATACCGCCCAAGAGTTCATATCGACGGCGGTGTTTGGCACCTCGATGTCGGCTCATCACATCCTGGGGCTGAAGTAGGTCCCAAGGGTATGGCTGTTCGCCATTTAAAGTGGTACGCGAGCTGGGTTTAGAACGTCGTGAGACAGTTCGGTCCCTATCTGCCGTGGGCGTTGGAAGATTGAGAGGGGCTGCTCCTAGTACGAGAGGACCGGAGTGGACGCACCACTGGTGTTCGGGTTGTCATGCCAATGGCATTGCCCGGTAGCTACGTGCGGAAGAGATAACCGCTGAAAGCATCTAAGCGGGAAACTTGCCTCGAGATGAGTCTTCCCTGTGGCTTTAAGTCACCTGAAGGGACGTTAAAGACGATGACGTTGATAGGTCGGGTGTGTAAGCGCAGCGATGCGTTGAGCTAACCGATACTAATGACCCGTGAGGCTTAACCTTACAACACCTAAAGTGTTTGACGCGAAGAGAGCGTCGTCCCAAGGGGCGGCGAGAGAATTTTCAGCGAAGTTCCGGATAAAGGCCGATGGTCATCAGTAGCAGGATGACGGTTGGTAAACGAATTTGCCTGGCGGCACTAGCGCGGTGGTCCCACCTGACCCCATGCCGAACTCAGTAGTGAAACGCCGTAGCGCCGATGGTAGTGTGGGGTCTCCCCATGCGAGAGTAGGGAACTGCCAGGCATCCATTAAGACCAATACCTTGAGCGAAGCGAGAGGCGTTGTGAAGTAACCCTGGCAGTTCGCTACTCGAGTAAGAGAGCAGGACAACAGGCGGAGCCTGTTGAACGCCGCTTGCGGCGGCCCGAAGGGGGCCTGACGCAGTCAGGCATCAACTGCCAGGCATCCATTAAGACCAATACCTTGAGCGAAGCGAAAGGCGTTGGTCAAGCACCGCAAACGGTTTTAACAGGCGTTGACCCCGCAAATGTTATGTTTGGGTGTAGTACCGAATCGTGGTGCGGTAGTTCAGTCGGTTAGAATACCGGCCTGTCACGCCGGGGGTCGCGGGTTCGAGTCCCGTCCGCACCGCCACCCTATTTAGGGGCGTAGTTCAATTGGTAGAGCACCGGTCTCCAAAACCGGGTGTTGGGAGTTCGAGTCTCTCCGCCCCTGCCAGATAAAAAAAAAGCCCTTCGCTTACGCGAGGGGCTTTTTTCGTCTGCATTACTGTAAACGCAACGCAGTCCATCCCCTGGCGTTGGGACTATTGGGCGTTAAAACGCGCTTTATTTGCTCGTTTTCACTCAATAACGCAATCTTCGATTATATTTCCCGGACGTTTTTTTGACGACCGGCAGTGTGCGGTGACTCATTACAGAAATGGGCTTCATTGTCCTAATAAATATTGGGGATAAATAATCCTGCCAGCATTTTTATCCGGGTATTTATTAAATAACTCTTGGCCGGTTTAACGCCATCCTGCCCACAATTTTTCTCGTTGCCCGCTGGGAATAGCTGCACCGCGCGGCTGAAAGATAAAAGCAAAATTATCCATATAAAAAAATTGATTCAGCTATGGTAATTCTAGTTATCGGAAAAATGCCACAATCCCACCCTGCGCACCATCGTTAAATACACCCTCTCTCTTCTGATGAAGACATAAAAAACACCAGCTGATTTATACATAGCCGCGCCCATGTTACGGGTAAAGCAAAAAAAACAGATGGCGTGTAATTGCTTATTAATAAAGCAATTATGTCGTCATACTCTCTGGGACTGGACAAAAATATATCCATAAGCTACAGATTTAAATAAAGAAGTTGCTGTTAGACCCGGCTCTTATTTATCAAAAGTGTGATGCGCCCCGATATAAAAAAGCGGTTTTTTGTTTAGTTTTATTATTGCTATCAAACTAATGATACCAGCACATTTTATGATTATAAGAGGATGATGACTATGTGGAAGCGTTTACTTTTAGTGTCCGCCATTTCTGTCGCCATGTCTTCAGTGGCTTTTGCCGAGTCGTTGACCGTCGGTTTTTCGCAAGTGGGTTCTGAATCGGGTTGGCGCGCGGCGGAAACGTCGGTGGCGAAAAGTGAAGCCCAGAAGCGCGGCATTACCTTAAAAATTGCCGACGGGCAGCAAAAACAAGAAAACCAGATTAAGGCGGTCCGTTCATTTATTGCCCAAGGCGTCGATGCCATCTTTATCGCGCCGGTAGTTCAGACGGGTTGGGAGCCGGTACTGCAGGAAGCCAAGAGCGCCAAGATCCCGGTATTCCTGCTCGACCGGGCCATTAAAGTGAAAGATGATTCTCTCTATTTAACGGTGGTTACCGCCGATAACGTGCTTGAAGGCCAATTGATTGGCGACTGGCTGGTCAAGACCGTGGGCGATAAACCCTGTAATGTGGTGGAATTGCAGGGAACCGTGGGTGCAAGCGTCGCCATCGACCGTAAGAAAGGTTTTGCCGACGCCATTGCCAAGGCGCATAACATCAAAATCATTCGTTCCCAGTCCGGTGACTTTACCCGCAGCAAAGGGAAAGAGGTCATGGAAAGCTTTATCAAGGCCGAAAACAACGGCAAAAATATCTGTATGGTCTTTGCCCATAACGACGATATGGCGATCGGCGCCATCCAGGCCATTAAAGAAGCCGGCCTGAAACCGGGTAAAGATATTCTTACCGGCTCCATCGACGGCGTTCCGGATATCTATAAAGCCATGCTTGCGGGCGAGGCCAACGCCAATGTGGAGTTAACGCCGAATATGGCCGGACCGGCGTTTGACGCCCTGGCGAAATACAAAAAAGACGGCACCAAGCCCACCAAAATCATCAAGACGGAAAGCAAACTGTTCCTGCCGGCCGATGCCCAGGCCCAATTGGATAAGAAAAGCGGCATGGGTTACTAAAGCTCAGGGGATCCTGCCGGCAGCGATGGGGATTAAGCCTGCGTCCGCGTAGCCAGGGAGCGACCTGGATCGGCGCAAAAAGAAATATGTTGTAAACGCGTCCCTGGGATTGGGGTTTTGGCGCCAAGACCCCAGCCGCCAGGGCGCATCTCTACCCTGTTGTTTGCATGCACTCCAGGCGCATTGGTAGCTGGCGAATAGCATCCATTTCTTTTACCCCAATAATGACCGTTAACCTTCAATACCGGGGCACAGGGTCGGGGTGTAACGGTACTGATAGCGTGTTTATCCGGCTACGTCTTTAGGAGGATTTACCGTGGGTATTATCGATAGTCATGATGATGTATTACTCAACATTACCGGCCTAAGCAAAACCTTTCCCGGCGTAAAAGCGTTAAACAACGTGTCGTTAACTCTCAATCGCGGCGAAATCATGGGATTGCTCGGCGAGAATGGCGCGGGGAAATCAACCCTTATCAAAGCGTTAACCGGTGTTTACCAACGTGACGGCGGTACGATTAACCTGGATGGACAAGATATTCATCCCAAGAATACCGCCCATGCGCAAGAGCTTGGCATCGGCACCGTGTACCAGGAAGTCAATCTGCTGCCGAATCTGTCGGTGGCGGATAATTTATTTATCGGTCGCGAACCGCGACGGTTTGGTTTTATCGATCGTAAAGAGGTTAATCGCCGCGCGGAAATCTTACTGGCGGGTTATGGTTTTGCGCTGGACGTAACGGAGCCGTTGGGGCATTTTTCCGTGGCGATGCAGCAGATCGTGGCCATTTGCCGGGCGGTGGATCTGTCGGCCAAGGTGCTGATCCTGGATGAGCCGACCGCCAGCCTGGACGCCAACGAAGTCGAGATGCTGTTTACCATTATGCGCCAGCTGCGCGACCGGGGTATCAGCCTGATCTTTGTGACCCACTTTCTCGACCAGGTCTATAAAATTACCGATCGCATCACCGTGCTGCGCAACGGCGAGTTTGTCGGCACGCGTTATACCCGCGAATTGCCCCATATTGAATTGATCAAGATGATGCTGGGTCGTGAACTGGATGAGCATGCCTTGCAGCGCGCCGGCCGTACCCTGCATAGCGAAAAGCCGGTGGCGGCCTTTGCCGGTTATGGCAAGAAAGGCACGATCGCTCCCTTTGATCTGGAGGTCAGACCGGGCGAGATCGTCGGGCTTGCCGGATTGCTGGGGTCGGGGCGTACCGAAACCGCCGAAGTGATTTTCGGCATTCGCCCGGCGGATTCGGGCACCGCCTGGATCAAGGGCACCGAGCGGGTGATCCGTTCGCCCAACCAGGCGGGAAAGCTGGGACTGGGCTTCTGTCCGGAAGATCGTAAAACAGACGGCATTATCGCCGCCGCCTCGGTGCGGGAAAATATTATCCTGGCCCTGCAGGTACAGCGCGGATGGCTGCGGCCCATCCCGCGCAAGGAACAAAATAACATTGCCGAGCGTTTTATCCGCCAACTGGATATCCGCACGCCCAGCGCCGAGCAGCCGATTGAGTTCCTGTCCGGCGGCAATCAGCAAAAGGTGCTGCTGTCGCGCTGGCTGCTGACCAAACCGCAGTTCCTGATCCTGGACGAACCGACGCGGGGCATTGATGTGGGCGCCCATGCCGAAATCATCCGTTTAATCGAATCCTTGTGCGCCGATGGGCTGGCCCTGCTGGTTATCTCCTCAGAGCTTGAAGAACTGGTGGGTTATGCCGACCGGGTTGTTATTCTGCGCGACCGGAAACATATCGCGGATATTCCGCTCGATAAGCTATCGGTGAGCGCCATTATGAATGCCATTGCCGCCTAAGGAGCGTGACTGTTATGTCTGGTTCAATGTCATCCGATACTAAAGTCGTTGTCGCCAAACGCTGGCCGGTGGGAATGCCGCAGCTGGCCGCGTTGGTGGTTGTGTTAGTGGTTGACAGTATTGTCGCCAATAATTTTTTCTCCATCCATATCCAGGATGGACGGTTGTTCGGCAGTCTCATTGATATCTTAAATCGCTGTGCGCCGGTCGCCCTGCTGTCCATCGGCATGACGCTGGTTATCGCCACCGGGGGGATCGACCTGTCGGTGGGCGCCGTCATGGCCATCGCCGGCGCGGTGACCGCGACGTTAACCGTACAGGGCTATAGCCTGACGGTTATCATCCTGGCGACCCTGGGCGTGGGCGTGCTGTCGGGTTTATGGAACGGCGTCCTGGTGGCGCTGCTGAAAATACAGCCCTTCGTGGCAACGCTTATCCTGATGGTGGCCGGGCGCGGCGTGGCGCAGCTGGTGACCGAAGGCCAGATCATTACTTTCAACAATCCGTCGCTGTCCTGGATCGGCAGCGGCTCGCTGTTCTATTTCCCCGTGCCGGTGTTTATTACCCTGATTACGCTGGTACTGGCCTGGCTGCTGACGCGCAAAACCGCCCTGGGATTGTTTATCGAGGCGGTGGGCATCAATATCCGCGCAGCCAAGAATGCGGGGGTGAAGACACGGGTTATCGTCATGTCCACTTACATCCTGAGCGGATTGTGCGCCGCGGTCGCCGGACTGATCGTCACCGCCGACATTCGTGGCGCGGATGCCAACAATGCCGGCCTGTGGCTGGAACTGGACGCTATTCTGGCGGTGGTGATCGGCGGGGCCTCGCTGATGGGCGGGCGTTTTAACCTGTTTCTGTCAATCCTGGGGGCGCTGATTATCCAGGGGATGAATACCGGCATTTTGCTGTCGGGCTTCCAGCCGGAGCTTAACCAGGTGGTGAAAGCCGTGGTGGTGCTTTGCGTGCTGGTCATGCAGTCCTCCAGCTTTATCGCTTTTATTCGCAGGAGCCGTCGCCATGCTTAAACGTAACCTTCCCCTGGTCATTACCATCGCGGTATTTATTGTCGGTTATTTGTTTTGCCTGAGCCGTTTTCCCGGTTTCGCCTCCACCAGGGTTATCTGCAATATCCTGACGGATAACGCGTTCTTGGGCATTATCGCCGTCGGCATGACTTTTGTGATTATTTCCGGCGGCATCGATCTTTCCGTGGGGTCGGTTATCGCGTTTACCGGCGTCTTCCTGGCGCGCGTGATCGGCGATTATCATCTGTCGCCGCTGGTCGCGTTTCCGCTGATCTTGATCATGGGCTGCGGATTCGGCGCGTTTATGGGCTGGCTTATCGATACATTAAAAATCCCGGCGTTTATCATTACCCTGGCCGGCATGTTTTTCCTGCGCGGCGCCAGTTACCTGGTGTCGGAAGAGTCCCTGCCCATCGACCATCCGATCTATGAAACCCTCTCGGGCCTCGCCTGGCAAATGCCCGGCGGCGGACGTCTTAGCGCCATGGGGGTGCTGATGCTGCTGGTGATGGTGTTCGGCATCCTGCTGGCGCGGTATACGCAGTTCGGCAATCAGGTGTACGCCATCGGCGGCAATGCGACGGCCGCCAACCTGATGGGGGTATCGACCCGCAGCACCACGATTCGTATTTATATGCTGTCCACGGGGCTGGCGACGCTTGCGGGCATTGTGTTTTCGATTTACACCTCGGCCGGCTACGCGTTGGCCGGCATGGGCGTGGAACTCGACGCCATCGCCTCGGTGGTGATCGGCGGCACGCTGTTGAGCGGCGGCATCGGCACGGTGTTCGGCACCTTGTTCGGCGTCATGATCCAGGGGCTTATCCAGACCTATATCAACTTTGACGGCACCCTGAGTTCCTGGTGGACCAAAATCGTCATCGGCATCCTGCTGTTTGCGTTTATCGCCTTGCAACGGCTGCTGAACTCGCTGTGGGAGAATAAGCAAAATGCCAAGGTCACCAGTATTCCCCGCACCGGCATCCCGGCGGAAAGCCAACAGCAGGCTCATAAGGCACCCGCGGCCGGCTACCCGGGGGATGGCTCGTCCTGATGGCCGCCAGGGACGTGACGGGCTTCACAGGCTTAAATGACCGGTGTTTTCAACAGCTGCCGTATCTGGGTGCGCTGATCGCTGTTTTGCAGCCATACGGCATAGAGCGGCCTGACCAGGGGAGGGATATCGGCGATGGCGGCCAGGTCGGGATATAACTCGCCCCAATGGCTGGGTAAAAATACGCATGCCCCGGTGGTCGGCAGCAGGCTGCGGGCCAGCAGGGCCGAGGTGGTGCTCATGACCGGCAGGGGGTTATTCACCAGCAGCCGGCTTTCATGGGTATGGAAATCGGCCCCCCATTCCAGACGGATATAAGGCCGATCCCCCGTTTCGGGAGGTGCCGAGGCGGTAAACAGCGACAACGAAAAATTCCCCAGCAACTGACAGGTCAGCTCCTCCATCTTCGGCGCTTCGGTGCTGATCAGCAAATCCAGCTGGCGCTCATGCAGCTGGCTTATCAGCGCGTGGCGCTGCGCTATGCGGGCTTCTATCTGCAGGGTGGGGCGCTGCAGGTATAACACGTGCAGCCATTGCCCCAACCAGGCCTCCCACAGCGAGGCGGTGGCGCCGATGGATAACAGGCTATGCTGCAGCGATCGGGTCACCTCTTTTTTGGCCAGTTGCCAGGTGGACATCAGGTTTTCCGCATAAGGCAACAGGCTTTCTCCCGCAGGCGTCAGACGGATATTATTGCGGTGCCGGGTAAATAAACTGACGCCCAATTGCGTTTCCAATTGACGAATGCGGAAGCTCACCGCCGACTGCGTTAAATAAAGCGCTTCCGCGGCGCGACCAAAGTGGCGGGTCCTGCTAACTTCCAAAAAGGTTTTCAGTAATTCCGTATCCACGCCCATCTCCAGAAATTTTTATCGTAACGATTTAAATGTTTTGTTTTACAGAAAGTCAAGCCTATCTAATACTCCGCGCCATAAACAGTACGGCTTATGAAAGGATGGGGAGCGCTTAAGATGGCGGACAGCTTTTCTAGTACCAATCGTTATTTTGATAACAAAAATTACCCGCGTGGCTTTTCCCGGCATGGTCATTTCACCATTCGGGAAGCCCAGCTGCTGGAGCGCTATGGGCATGCCTACAACGATCTGGACAGCGGCAAGCGCGAACCGGTTACCGATGAAGAGACGCAATTTGTCGCGGTATGCCAGGGTCAGCGCGAGCCTTCCACCGAGCACGAAAAAGTGTGGTTCAAGTATATCGAGCACATTCGTCGTCCCAAGCGCTTCCATACCTTATCCGGCGGCAAGCCGCAGATGGACGTGGTGGAAGACTATACCGACAGCGAAGATTAATCCCGGCATGGGGCTGCGGCCCCAAGTTATTCCATGTGCCGCCAAAGCTGTTGCAGCAGACGATCAATGGTGCGATAGCTGACGGCCTCCGCCAGATGATCGCGCTGTATTTCGGCCGCGCCCGCCAAATCCGCCAGCGTTCGGGCAACCTTGAGCGTCCGGTGCCAGGCGCGTACCGACAAACCCAGCGTTTCCATCACCTCTTCCAGGAAAACCGCGTCCTCTTCAGCAAGCCGGCAATATAATGCAACTTCCTGGTTATTGAGATACGCATTGATTTTCCGGCCGCGCCGCAGCTGGATGTCGCGCGCCGCTTGCACCCTGGCGCGCACCATCGCGCTGGTCTCGCCCGCAGGGTTCTGCCGGCGCAGCATTCCCGGCGGCAGCAGCGGCACCTCGATGGACAGGTCAAAACGATCCAGGAAGGGGCCGGATAACCGGTTCAGGTAACGCAGGGTCTGCGCGAGGCCGCTGCGGCCGTGGACGCCCTGGTAATCGCCGGACGGACTGGGGTTCATGGCGCCCACCAGTTGGAAACGCGCCGGGTATTGTACCTTGGCCTGGGCGCGGGAGATAACGATTTCACCCGCTTCCAGCGGTTCGCGCAGCGCGTCCAGCACCCGGCGCTGGAACTCCGGCAGCTCATCCAGGAATAACACCCCGTTATGGGCCAGGGATATCTCGCCGGGCCGGGGTAGGGAACCGCCGCCGACCAGGGCCGCCATCGAGGCGCTGTGATGCGGGGCGCGAAACGGTCTTTGGCGCCAATGCCGGCGGGCGGCCCCGGCGCTCATCAGACTGATCAGCGCGGCGGTCTCTACGGCCTCCGCATCGCTTAAGGGGGGCATCAACCCCGGCAGCCGGCTGGCCAGCATGGTCTTGCCGGTGCCCGGCGGACCGATAAGCAGCAGGTTATGCCCGCCGGCGGCGGCGATTTCCAGGGCGCGTTTGGCCTGCGGCTGGCCGGTGATGTCGCTGAGATCGGCGCCGTCGTATGCCGGCGGCGTCGGGTCCTGGCCCGGCACGGCATTGAGTTCGGCGCCGCCCTGCAGGAAGGCGCATACATCGCGCAGATGCCCGGCGACCAGCACGCGGCTATCCGGTATCAGGGCCGCCTCGCCGCTGTTATGGCTGGACAGGATCAGACGCCGCCCGGCCTGTTGTGCCGCCAGCGCCGCCGGAATGGCGCCCTGCACCGGCCGCAGTTCGCCGGACAGCGCCAGTTCGCCGAGAAATTCATGGCAAGCGAGCTTATCGGCGGCAATTTGTTCCGACGCGGCCAGGATCGCCAGCGCAATAGGCAAATCATAGCGCCCGCCTTCCTTGGGCAGATCGGCCGGCGCCAGGCTGACGGTTATCCGCCGGGCGGGAAAATCGAAACCGTTGTTCAGCAGCGCGCTGCGTACCCGATCGCGCGCCCCTTTTATCGTCGCGTCAGGCAACCCCACCAGGGTAAAGCCGGGCAGACCTTTGCTGATATGGGCCTCCACTGAAATCAATGGCGCCTGGACGCCGATCGACGCCCGGGTATAAATTAACGCAAGGGACATGCCCATCCTCCATCACCATCCGGGATGCCGCACCCGCGATGACGGCATCGGCCCT
Source organism: Sodalis sp. RH14 (assembly GCF_047324285.1). Classification (NCBI taxonomy): domain Bacteria; kingdom Pseudomonadati; phylum Pseudomonadota; class Gammaproteobacteria; order Enterobacterales; family Bruguierivoracaceae; genus Sodalis; species Sodalis sp. RH14. The sequence goes on along the minus strand of NZ_CP178739.1, from coordinate 5,422,649 downwards.
TATCATGCCCGCTTTGCGCCTGCAGCCCAGGGGCAGGCTCCCGCCCTGCGGAACGGCCCGTAAAAAAATTTCGGCGTTTGCCGTGCTTCGCAGCCGTGCGCGGCGGCGCCCCAAGGTTAATCCTGTGCAGAGAAGAGAGCGTGGCGGGGGAGAAGGCCGCCGAAGATGAAAAATATTCATGACTCATCAAATTATTGAAAAACGGTCTATTTAGAATTTTCGCCGCCGCGCGATCCCAGCGAAAATAATAAAAAAGATTGTCATAACCCCATTTACTGTGATAACTCTGTAGGTATTCATTCGACCAGAAGTGATGAAACCCTATTTATGAAAGCCTTTGTCCAAGTGATAAGCCTAGTCGTGATTAGCGTGGTGGTGATTATTATCCCACCGTGCGGGGCTGCACTTGGACGAAGAAAAGCTTATTAAACAAGCTTAAATCTCAAGAAAACCCCCGCACCGAAAGGACGGGGGTTTTTTTTTGGCACTTTTTTATGGCCACCAAGATATATTATGAATAAGGAACAGAAAAATGATTAACAGCATAAAATCCTGTTCCCAGCGCAGACAGGCGGGGAACTAACTATGAACGGTGCTCAGTGGGTAGTGTCAGCGTTGCGCGCACAGGGTGTGGATATGGTTTTCGGTTATCCCGGCGGCGCCATCATGCCGGTATACGATGCGCTCTTTGACGGCGGGGTGGAACATCTCCTATGCCGGCATGAACAGGGAGCGGCCATGGCGGCGATTGGCTATGCGCGAGCTACCGGTAAAGTCGGCGTCTGTATCGCCACCTCCGGCCCCGGGGCGACCAATCTCATCACCGGCCTGGCCGATGCCCTGCTGGACTCCGTGCCGCTGGTGGCCATTACCGGCCAGGTCGGCTCGGCGCTTATCGGCACCGACGCGTTCCAGGAAATCGACGTGCTCGGGCTGTCCCTGGCCTGCACCAAACACAGTTTCCTGGTGGAAAGCCTGGACGAACTGCCGGCCATCATGGCCGAGGCCTTCGCCGTCGCCACCAGCGGGCGTCCGGGGCCGGTATTGATCGATATCCCCAAGGATATCCAGCTGGCCACCGGCGAACTCAGCCCGCATCTGGTCGCCATGGACAGTCAGGACGGGGCCGTCCAGGGGGATGTGGCGGCGGCCCGCGACCTGCTGCGCCTGGCGCGCAAACCCATGCTGTATGTGGGCGGCGGCGTCGGCATGGCGCGCGCGGTGCCGGCCTTGCGTGATTTCATTCATCGCACCGGCATCCCGAGCGTGGCGACCCTGAAAGGCCTGGGCGCGCCTGACCGTGAAGATCCCTGTTACCTGGGCATGCTGGGCATGCACGGCAACCAGGCGGCCAACCTGGCGGTGCAGTCCTGCGATTTGCTTATGGCGGTCGGCGCCCGTTTTGACGACCGGGTTACCGGCCGGCTGAATTCCTTTGCGCCCCACGCCAAAGTGATCCATCTGGATATCGACCCGGCGGAACTGGGTAAACTGCGTCAGCCCCACGTGGCGTTGCAGGGTGATTTAAACCAGCTGTTTCCCGCCCTGGCGCAGGCGCTGTCGATTGACGATTGGCGTCGTGAAACCCAGGCGCTGAAATCGGAATACCGCTGGCGTTACGATCATCCGGGCGAGGCTATTTACGCGCCGGCATTGCTGAACGCGCTTTCCCGGCGGGTACCGGATAATACCGTGATCACCACCGACGTCGGACAGCACCAGATGTGGGCCGCCCAGCATATGAGCTTCACCCGTCCGGAGAACTTCATCACCTCCAGCGGCCTGGGCACCATGGGTTTCGGCGTGCCGGCCGCGGTCGGCGCCCAGGTGGCGCGTCCCGATGACACCGTGGTCTGTGTCTCCGGCGACGGCTCGTTTATGATGAATGTCCAGGAATTGACCACCATCAAGCGAAAACGGCTGCCGCTGAAAATCGTCTTGATCGACAATCAGCGATTAGGCATGGTCCGACAGTGGCAACAACTGTTTTTCGACGGACGCTATAGCGAGACCACCCTGACAGATAACCCCGATTTTCTCATCCTGGCCAGCGCGTTTGATATCCCCGGCCAACGAATTACCCGAAAAGACCAGATCGATGCCGCCTTTGACGCCATGTTTTCCCACCAGGGCCCCTACCTGCTGCATGTCTCCATCGACGAAAACGAAAATGTCTGGCCACTGGTGCCGCCCGGCGCCGGCAATGAAACCATGCTGGAGAAATTATCATGATGCAACATCAGCTTTCTATCGAGGCGCGTTCCCGTCCGGAAATCCTGGAACGCGTCCTGCGCGTGGTGCGCCACCGCGGATTCCGGGTTTGCGCATTAAATATGACGCCGCAGATCAATCCGGAATGTATAAATATTCAATTGACGGTTGCAAGCATTCGCCCGGTCGATTTACTGTCTTCACAATTAAGTAAACTTATGGATGTCGCCTGTGTCGAGATCCAGCAATTGACATCACAACAAATACGCGCCTAAGGCACGAGTAAGGAAAAGAAAATGACGACGAAGAAAGCTGATTTTATTTGGTTCAACGGCGAGATGGTTCCATGGGCGGAGGCCAAGGTCCATGTGATGTCCCATGCGCTGCATTATGGATCGTCAGTCTTCGAAGGTGTCCGTTGCTACGACTCGCATAAAGGGCCGGTGGTGTTCCGCCATCGTGAACATATGCAACGCCTGCATGATTCGGCCAAGATCTACCGTATGCCGGTAAGCCACAGTGTTGATGACCTGATGGAAGCCTGCCGTTCAGTGCTGCGCAAGAATAAGCTGGTCAGCGCCTATATCCGTCCGCTGGTGTTTGTCGGCGACGTGGGCATGGGCGTTAACCCGCCGGCCGGTTATACCACCGATGTGATTATCGCCGCGTTCCCCTGGGGCGCCTATCTGGGCGAAGACGCGCTGGATCAGGGCATCGACGCCATGGTGTCGTCATGGAACCGCGTGGCGGCCAATACCATCCCGACCGCGGCCAAGGCCGGCGGTAACTATCTTTCTTCCATGCTGGTGGGCAGCGAAGCCCGCCGCCACGGCTATCAGGAAGGCATCGCGCTGGATGTCCACGGTTATGTTTCCGAAGGCGCGGGGGAAAACCTGTTTGAAGTGAAGGAAGGCATCCTGTTTACGCCGCCGTTCACCTCTTCCGCCCTGCCGGGCATTACCCGCGACGCCATCATCAAATTGGCGAAAGATCGCGGTCTCGAAGTGCGCGAGCAAGTGCTTTCCCGTGAATCGCTTTATCTGGCCGACGAAGTGTTTATGTCCGGCACCGCGGCGGAAATCACCCCGGTGCGCAGCGTTGACGGCATCCAGGTGGGCATCGGCCGCTGCGGTCCGGTGACCAAACAGCTGCAACAGGCGTTTTTCGGCCTGTTCACCGGCGAGACCGAAGATAAATGGGGCTGGCTGGACCCGGTCAATAACTAAAACTATAGGTTTTTAACAGCAGGCGGGTTAACCGCCTGCCAAAAGATTAACTGGAGTATTGAGCATGCCAAAGTATCGTTCCGCTACCACCACCCACGGCCGCAATATGGCCGGCGCCCGTGCCTTATGGCGCGCCACCGGCATGACCGACGATGATTTCGACAAGCCGATTATCGCCGTGGTCAACTCCTTTACCCAATTTGTGCCGGGCCATGTGCACCTGCGCGATTTGGGTAAACTGGTTGCCGAGCAGATTGAAGCCTCCGGCGGCGTGGCGAAAGAATTCAATACCATCGCGGTGGACGACGGCATCGCCATGGGTCACGGCGGCATGCTGTATTCCCTGCCGTCGCGCGAGCTGATTGCCGATTCGGTGGAGTATATGGTCAACGCCCACTGCGCCGACGCCATGGTCTGTATTTCCAACTGCGATAAAATCACCCCGGGGATGCTGATGGCGGCGCTGCGCCTGAATATCCCGGTGATATTTGTCTCCGGCGGCCCGATGGAGGCCGGCAAGACCAAGCTGTCCGATAAAATTATCAAGCTCGATTTGATTGACGCTATGATCCAGGGCGCCAATCCGAACGTGTCCGATGCCGACAGCAACCAGATCGAACGTTCCGCCTGTCCCACCTGCGGCTCCTGTTCCGGCATGTTTACCGCCAACTCCATGAACTGCCTGACCGAAGCCCTGGGCCTGTCCCAGCCTGGCAATGGTTCGCTGCTTGCCACCCATGCCGACCGGCGTCAGCTGTTTCTCAATGCCGGCAAGCGCATCGTCGAACTGACCAAGCGCTATTATGAACAGGATGATGAAAGCGCGCTGCCGCGCAGCATTGCCTGTAAAGCGTCGTTTGAAAACGCCATGACGCTGGATATCGCCATGGGCGGCTCCACCAATACCGTACTGCATCTGCTGGCGGCGGCGCAGGAAGGGGACGTGGATTTCACCATGGCCGATATCGACCGTTTATCGCGCCGGGTGCCGCATTTGTGCAAGGTGGCGCCAAGCACACAGAAATACCATATGGAAGACGTCCACCGCGCCGGCGGCGTCTGGGGCATCCTGGGCGAACTGGACCGCGCGGGCCTGCTGAACCGCGAGGTCGGCAATATCCTCGGGCTGACGCTGCCGGAAACGCTGCAACAGTATGATGTGATGCTGACCGAAGACGCGGAAGTGAAAAGCATGTATTCCGCCGGCCCTGCCGGCATCCGCACCACCAAGGCGTTCTCGCAGGACTGCCGCTGGCCGTCCCTGGATACCGACCGTCAGGAAGGCTGTATCCGCTCCCGCGAGTTCGCCTATAGCCAGGACGGCGGGCTGGCGACGCTGTACGGCAATATCGCCGAAGACGGCTGTATCGTCAAAACCGCCGGCGTGGATAAGGGCAGCCTGATCTTCAGCGGCCCGGCTAAAGTGTATGAAAGCCAGGAAGCCGCCACCGAGGCCATCCTGGGCGGCAAAGTGGTGGCCGGCGACGTGGTGGTCATCCGTTACGAAGGACCCAAAGGCGGGCCGGGCATGCAGGAAATGCTGTATCCCACCACCTACCTGAAATCCATGGGGTTGGGCAAGCAGTGCGCGCTGATTACCGACGGCCGTTTTTCCGGCGGCACCTCCGGCCTGTCCATCGGCCATGTTTCGCCTGAAGCCGCCAGCGGCGGCCTGATCGGACTGGTACAGGACGGCGATATTATCGACATCAACATCCATGAGCGCAGCATCGCGCTGGCCGTGGCGGACAGCGAACTGGCCGCCCGGCGGGAAAGACAGACGGCACGCGGCGCGGACGCCTGGAAACCGGTGGATCGCCAGCGTCAGGTGTCCTTTGCCCTGCGGGCCTACGCCTTGCTCGCCACCAGCGCCGATAAGGGCGCAGTGCGCGATAAAAGCAAGCTGGGAGGCTAACGGTCATGGCCGACTCCCTACCGTTGCCCGCCGCGCCCTGCGCGGCGGAGTACCTGCGCGCCACGCTGCGTTCGCCGGTATACGAGGTGGCCCAGGTCACCCCGTTGCAAGTCATGGAAAAACTCTCCGCGCGCCTGGACAATACCGTCCTGGTAAAGCGGGAAGACCGGCAGCCGGTGCACAGCTTTAAGCTGCGCGGCGCCTATGCGATGATTTCCGGCCTCAATGAAGAGCAAAAAGCCCATGGCGTGGTGACCGCCTCGGCGGGCAATCATGCCCAGGGCGTGGCGCTCTCCGCGACCAGGCTTGGCATCAAGTCGCTGATCGTGATGCCGGTTGCCACGGCGGATATCAAGGTGGACGCCGTGCGCAGTTTCGGCGGCGAAGCCTTTCTCTATGGCGCCAATTTCGACGAGGCCAAGGCCAAGGCTATCGAGCTGGCGCGCGAGTGTAATTACACCTTCGTGCCGCCGTTCGACCATCCGGCGGTGATCGCCGGCCAGGGTACGCTGGCGATGGAACTGCTGCAGCAGGACGCGCATCTGGACCGCATTTTTGTACCGGTGGGCGGCGGCGGCCTGGCCGCGGGCGTAGCGGTGCTGATCAAGCACCTGATGCCGCAGATTCAGGTGATCGGCGTGGAGGCCGAGGAATCCGCCTGCCTGTGCGCGGCGCTCAAGGCCGGCGAACCGGTGGACCTCCCCCGGGTCGGTATGTTCGCCGAAGGCGTGGCGGTCAGGCGTATCGGCGACGAAACGTTCCGCTTATGCCGCGAGTACCTGGATGACGTGATTACCGTGGACAGCGACGCCATCTGCGCGGCAATCAAGGATCTGTTCGAGGACGTGCGGGCGATAGCGGAACCCGCGGGCGCGCTGGCGCTGGCGGGCATGAAAAAATATATTCAGCAGCATAATATCCGGGGCGAACGATTGGCCCATGTGCTGTCCGGCGCCAACGTCAATTTCCACGGCCTGCGTTATGTTTCCGAGCGCTGCGAGCTTGGCGAGCAGCGCGAAGCGCTGATGGCGGTGACCATTCCCGAGCAGAAGGGCAGTTTCCTGAAATTTTGCCAGCTGCTGGGCGGCCGCGCGGTAACCGAGTTTAACTATCGCTACGCCGACGCGGATAACGCCTGCATTTTTGTCGGCGTGCGCCTGACCCGGGGACGCGTGGAGCGCGATGAGATCTTAAGCGAGCTGACCGCCGGCGGCTACCAGGTGGTGGATCTGTCCGACGACGAGATGGCCAAGCTGCACGTGCGTTATATGGTGGGCGGACGCCCGTCGAAACCGCTGCGCGAACGCCTGTACAGTTTTGAATTCCCGGAATCGCCGGGCGCGCTGTTGAAATTCCTGCATACTTTGGGGACGCATTGGAATATTTCCCTGTTCCATTACCGCAGCCACGGCACCGATTACGGTCGCGTCATGGCGGGTTTCGAGCTGGGCGAGCAGGAGCCGGAGTTTGACCGCCACCTGTCCGCGCTGGGTTATGAATGCCACGACGAAACCCAAAATCCGGCTTTCCGCTTCTTTCTGCAAGGATAACCGGGCATCCCGGCCTGGCCGGCAACCAGGATAACGGGCATGCTTCCCGGCGCCGGGATGGGTAGCGTCCCGTCCCGGCGTTCCGGGCCGCTATAGCGCAACGATCTTAAGCGGCTCCTGCCGGAAGGGCGCTACCGTCGAAAAAATTCAGCAATGGCGCTTCGCCGCCATTAACCAGGCCATTGCACCCTGGCTGCGTTGCCCCTTAACGTTCCAGCAGTTGCCAGAACGCTTCAATCAACGGTTCCTGCAAGCGTTTGCGCTGTACGCATACCCCTAATTCCAGCGGTTCTACCGGCGTACCGTGCTCGACAATCTGCACGCGGTTGCGCACCGGTTCGGGGCTGTTGTCTACTACTACCGAGGGGATCAGCGCAATGCCGCAGCCGAGCGCCACCATGGAAACAATGGCCTCGTGCCCGGCGACGGTGGCGTAAATCTGCGGATTGGCGAGGCGGTTGGCGCGAAACCAGTGATCGATACGGCGGCGCGCCGGACCGTGCTCCGGTAAGATAAAGGGGATATGCGACCAGTCCGGCGTGGCGACCAGCGCCTGCGCGCGTACCGGGCAGGGCAGGGCCGGGGCTATCAGGATCATCGGTATTGCGCCGATCGGAGTAAAATCAATGCTGGCCGGCAGGATTTCGGGATGGCCGGCAATGCCTAAATCGGCGTCGCCGGACTGCACTTTTTCCACGGCGTCGGCGGGGTCGCCGGTGGTCAGTTTTATTTCCACCAACGGATGCCGGGCGCGGAAATGGTCGAGGATCGGCGGCAGGTGGCTATAGGCGGCGGTAACCGAGCAGAACAGCCGCAGTTCGCCGCTAAGCGACGGGCCGTGCTGGCCCAGGCGATGGGACAGCTGCTGGTACTGCAGCAGCGTCTGCTGGGCAAAAATCTTCAACTGCTCGCCGGCATCGGTAAGCTGTACCGTGCGGTTGTCGCGCAGGAACAAGACCCGTCCCACGTCTTCCTCCAGACGCTGGATCTGGCGCGACAGCGTCGAAGGGCTAACGTGGGTCGCTTTCGCGGTGCGGCCGAAATGGCGGCTTTCCGCGAGGTGAAGGAACAATTTAAGATCGCGCAGATCCATAGGGGCAGCACCTTTAAACCGCTTTTTCCATGCGCAGCGCGCACGTTGCACAATATGCAATATCAGATTGTTAATATATCAATTTAAGCAACACGATTCCTGCTTTATAGTGGCAAACATCCTATTCCCGTCCGGCGGGAACCCTTATACCAGAAGTACCATACCCTATTACGGAGTAGCACCATGGCTAACTATTTTAACACCCTGAACCTGCGCCAGCAGCTGGAGCAGTTGGGTAAATGCCGCTTTATGGCCCGGGATGAATTCGCCGATGAAGCGGGCTACCTGAAAGGTAAAAAAGTGGTCATTATCGGCTGCGGGGCGCAGGGGCTGAACCAGGGCCTGAACATGCGTGATTCCGGACTTGATATTTCCTACGCGCTGCGCAAGGCGGCCATTGACGAGAAGCGCCCGTCCTGGCGCAAGGCCACCGAAAACGGCTTTAAGGTCGGTACCTATGAAGAACTGATCCCGCAGGCCGATCTGGTGGTCAACCTGACGCCGGACAAACAGCATTCGGTCGTGGTGCAGGCCGTGCAGCCGCTGATGAAAAAAGGCGCGGCGCTGGGCTACTCCCATGGGTTTAACATCGTCGAGGTGGGCGAGCAAATCCGTAAAGACATCACTGTTATCATGGTGGCGCCCAAATGCCCCGGCACCGAAGTGCGCGAAGAGTACAAACGCGGTTTCGGCGTGCCGACCCTGATTGCGGTACATCCGGAAAACGACCCGCAGGGTGAAGGCATGGCGCTGGCCAAGGCCTGGGCGGCCGCTACCGGCGGCCATCGCGCCGGCGTCCTGGCGTCATCGTTTGTCGCCGAGGTAAAATCCGACCTGATGGGCGAACAGACCATCCTGTGCGGCATGCTGCAGGCCGGCTCGCTACTGTGCTTCGATAAAATGGTCGCGGACGGCATCGACCCGGCCTACGCCGGGAAACTGGTGCAGTTCGGCTGGGAAACCACCACCGAAGCGCTTAAGCAAGGCGGCATTACGCTGATGATGGACCGTTTGTCCAATAGCGCCAAGCTGCGCGCCTTTGCCTTGTCCGAGCAGTTAAAAGCCCTGATGCAGCCTTTGTTCGAAAAACATATGGACGACATCATCACCGGCGCCTTCTCCAGCGGCATGATGGAAGACTGGGCTAATGACGACGTGAAATTGCTGACCTGGCGCGAAGAGACCGGCGCCTCGGCGTTTGAAAACGCCCCTCAGTTTGAAGGCAAAATCAGCGAGCAGGAATATTTCGACCACGGCGTGCTGATGATAGCCATGGCCAAGGCCGGCGTGGAGCTGGCGTTTGAAACCATGACCCGCTCCGGTATCATCGCCGAATCGGCGTACTACGAATCGCTGCATGAGCTGCCGCTGATCGCCAATACCGTGGCGCGCAAGCGCCTGTATGAAATGAATGTGGTGATTTCCGATACCGCCGAATACGGCAACTACCTGTTCGCCAACGCCGCCGTGCCGCTGCTGAAAGCCAACTTTATGGACAGCCTGCAGCCGGGCGATATCGGCAAGGCCGCGCCTGCCGCCGAGATTGACAATGCGCAGCTGCGCGATGTTAACGAAGCTATTCGCCACCATCCGATTGAAATTATCGGCGCCACCCTGCGCGGGTATATGAAAGATATGAAGCGCATTGCGGTTGCCGGCTGATTCTTCCACCGGCGACAGTCGCTGATATTTCACAAGGCCCCGCGCTGAAGCGCGGGGCTTTTTTTTCAGCGCGTGAGATTGCTGACAACGGTCTGACACCGTAGACAGGACGCTGATCCCATTGGGATAGTCTTTATACGTTACGACCGCAATCTGCGCCGATGCGGCAGGCTATGAATAATGTATAACCCATGATTCATTAAACGTAATAACGTGCAATATAGCGTTCAATTTTGAGACGGCCCTCGACGATAATGATACTCACGGCGAAAGGCATGGCGGATAGTCGCCCGCCATTATATCGTGCTTTTGCGCCTGCAAATCAGGCGCTGGGATTGGTCTCCCTGATACAAAACCTAGTGGCGGCATTTGACGCTTATGCGTATTTTGATGTCGTGAATTCAGCTCACCCTGAAATTACGTAATTCAGGTAATTCAGTGGTGGTTTATGAATATCACTTAGTGGAGGCTGCCTTATGGCTACGATCCCAACCCAAACTCATGCATTACTTTCTGTCCCCTTCCGTTCAACCACGGATTTCACCGTGCTCGCCGGGCATTGCGAACAGTTCGCTGAAACCCTGCGTGAAAGTAGCGATACCACACGCCGGCAGGCGCTTAGCGCACGGCTTGCCGAATGCCTTGCCCAGTTGCAACCCACGCTGAACGACCCAATCCCGCCTCACTTGATTGAAAGCCTGACCGTGGATGATTTCCCGGTGACCTCGCCCCGCTTTGAACCTGACGCCGAGCAGCTTTGCGAATATTGCCAGGCGCAGGCGCGAATCCTGATAGACCGGGCGCTATTACCGGAAATGGAGCACACCCTCACCGGATTGCTGTTTGAACTGGTCAGTTATTTTGCCGATGAGTTGAGAGCGCCGCGCTGGATACGTACCGTCCATGGTGTGAAATTTATCGCAGAGGGGGAGATGGCTGGGGAAAGCGGAATATCCTGAATAAAGGAACTCGCCCTTACCGCGTGTTAATATTGTAGAAAAAATCCTGAGCCCTAGGCCAGGACTTAGATTGCACAGGGAAAGGCTAGAAATAGCGGCATACAAAAGCGCCTGGGACGTTCAATACTGTCACCGTGAGGGCAAATAACGCAACAATCGCTCTGTATCGTCATGTTCAAACGACCTTTCCATTCGCATAATTTCCTCGCCTCGCAGACCATTGCCTTTCGCTATATTTCGCCATTGTGAAACTGCTTGGGCAATCTTGGTCAACGCTGCGTTAACTTCAGCTTTCCCAGCATCGAAAAATTCAGCTAGCGCCAGACAGGTGTCCAGAGAGGGTTTGGAGCGCTCACCATCGAATGACAAGTTATGATTACGGCGCGCAAAATGTTCCGTTGTCGGATTGATATCGTAAGCTGGAGAAAGCCGCCAACCTTGTGGTTCGCGTAAAAAACCATGATTACGCAGATGGTCATCAATGTTGCCCGTCATGGCATTAAAGATCATACGGCTAAACAGTTCCAGCCGGTCTGCCCCGGGTCGCGATGAGTAATGGGTGAGAGCATCCGCAATTTCAATATAGCTGGCGCCTTCTTTATTATTTTCGTTACGTTCCAGTAACGTCATGGCGGAAATAAAGGGGATGCGTTTACCGTCCAGGCGGTCAAAACGCTCCACCAGAAGCACTGGTCTGTCACCACCGGCATTCAAAACCCGGTGATGCGCGGTGCGAATACCCGCTTTTCTTGCGAGACCCAGCATGGTGGCTTCCCAGAGTGATACGCGTTCTGTGTCGGTATTGCTTTGAAACTTCGCCAGCCACAGCTTATGCTTGTCTTCCACCGAGGCTTTGGGATGAGCGCCCCCCAGAGAAGAACCGGGTTGCGCAATCATAGCCAGATCTGACGCGCTTTCCCGCCCGGCTTCAAAGCGGTGAACGGCGGCTTCCAGTTCCCGCAAATTGACCAGTTTTGGCACGTCATGGTTATCCGCTAAAAAAACGTCTGGCTGTGCGGCATCGCTGAGGCGTAACGCCCCCATTCTCATATAATCGCTGACGCCAAGGAGAAAATCGCACTCGGACAGATGGCGGTTGTTGACCCTGGTCTGGACTAGGCGCCCCCATCTATCAGGGGAAATATCCTGGAATGCGCCCCACAGCTTATTATCTACATAAGGTGTTCTGGGGATAAGCTCCAGCGCCGGATCAATGGCGAATCCGTTCCTGGCCCAGTCTGCCGCATAGGTAAATTGATAACGTTCCGTGCCTCTGGCGACATACACGTCCAGTTGGCCGACAAGTCGCGCGTTATCTTGCCAGTCAATGGTGACGTTAATGCTCTTCATTCTGTTCTCCGTGTGCGGATACGGACGGGCAACTCATCATCCATCAAATCCAGCCCGAGTGGATCCTGAGTCCGGTCTATGATGTTTTCCAACTGATCCAACTTACCAAGCACATACAGCGCTATTGCATAACTCCCCATTGACACTTTTGCATCGCCGGCCTCAAGCCTGCTGAGCGTGGCGCGGGTGATACCGATTCGCTCAGCCATCAGCGAGGTACTTATGCGGCGGCGTTTGCGCGCATCCTGTATATCGCGGCCCAGTTTCTTCAATGCCTGCTCTACCCGGAATACTCTCATTTTGCATACTCCGTGATACACTAAAGTTTATATTGCTAAATATAGCATACAGAATGACGACATTTCATAAAGAAATAGAGACAGCGGTCGAGAATTCAGGTTGTTTGTTTACCACCGTTAAAATAGAGCACATCCTCACAGGGTTGCTGTTCGACGTGGTGAGCTATCTTGCCGATGAACTGAAAGCGCCGTGCTGGATATGTATCGCCGAAGTGATAAAGTTTATAATAGAAGTGGAGATGGCAGGATAAAGATACGTGCCACGTTATCAAAATCCGTCATCAGGGCGGATTTCTTCATTGTGGTGTCGGACTCAATGAGAGAAAACTTTTTGAAAGCGCGATAGCAATCGTTTTCCCCGCTGGAAGCGTGACATCAATACCCCGATCTCAGCCAGACGCTATCACATAACATTTTAATATTGACGGCTGAGCCATCGCCATCAGGGCCACATTGGCTTGTTTACTGCCCATTGCTTTCAGCTGTTCAGTCTGATAAATGTTGGGTGCTTACCTGACCGGGCACCCCCCTTGGCGCGGAAACGCTATCGTGACGCTCCACTTACGACCGGATACACAGCATATGAAAAATAAAATTACCCTGATAACCGGCGGCGATCGCGGCATCGGCCGGGCTACGGCATTATGCCTCGCCAGCAAAGGACACCAGGTTTGTATTGGCTATCATACCCGTGAAGCCAGTGCGCAAGCGGTTATCGATGACATTCGCCATGGCGGCGGGAATGCCATTGCGGTTCAGGTAGATATCGCCCAGGAAGAACAGGTGGTGGAACTGTTCAGGCAAATAGATAAACAGCTTGGCCCCATTACCGGGTTGGTCAATAACGCGGCAATGCTGATGCCTCAAGCCTCTATCGAACAGTTGGATGCAACACGGCTTGCCACCCTGTTTGCCACCAATGTCAGCGGCAGCTTTATCTGCGCCCGGGAAGCGGTTAAACGGATGGCGCATCGCCATGGCGGCCAGGGGGGAGCCATCGTTAACGTATCCTCGGCGGCATCACGGCTCGGTTCACCCCATGAATATGTGGATTATGCCGCTTCGAAAGGCGCCATTGATACGTTAACCATTGGCCTGTCCCTGGAGGTCGCGGCCCAGGGAATTCGCGTTAACGCCGTGCGCCCCGGCTTTATTTACACCGAAATGCACGCCGATGGCGGCGAGCCAAAACGGGTGGATCGTGTTAAAGGTAATTTGCCGATGCAACGCGGCGGCCAGCCAGAAGAAGTGGCTCAGGCTATCGCATGGTTATTGTCTGATGAGGCTTCCTATGTCACAGGCAGTTTCCTTGATCTTGCGGGAGGAAAATAGTTTGCATAATAAAAGAACAAAAAATATTGCGGGGCTCATCACTGATCTGACACTATTTCTCAATTACTGGCGTCCTTTGCGCTTACCAGTATTTCGCTGATGAACTTGATGAATATCAACCTCATCAGTCAGCCTTGTCATATATATTATTCATGCTGGATCTTTGGTGGTTGTTTTATTATTTTCCGCGGAATAGATTAATAATTTCACTTTTCTTTCATCAGGCCGACTTTTCGGCGATATATAGCTTAGCCCGTGAAATTATAATTCCCCAGCAGTGGCTTGTTTCAACTCAAGGTTTAATAATGGTTTAACAATGTTGCCGATTTTGAATTGATTTTTTTCTGGGCTCATACGCATAATGCCACTATCTCAAAACGGATATTCACCCTGCGTTATATCTTGATGCAAATGACTCACTTTATCGGGTGAGAACCATTGTCCTGCGATATTTGAGTAATGGACAAGATGTCCATTGATTGACATTGAATAAGGAGCCATGGATGGGCCATGATTACGCCGGCAGTATACCGCTGCTAACCCGATGGGCATTTCTTTTGCTGTCCATCTTCATCTCTGCTCCGCTGATTGCCGGCCCCTTTTCTGGGGGGGCCGCACAAAGCGCGTCGGCTATTGACGCCCAGGAACAGTTTAGACAGCAGGAACGTGCGCGCGCGTTACAAAAGCAAAATGCCCCTGTTTCAGACATCCACCTTGACCGTCCCGGCATAACTCTGCCTGATTATCCTGTCGATGAACATCCCTGTTTTACTATTAATACTCTTCAATTGGATGGCGATTCCGCCAGCAATTTCCAGTGGGCGCTGGAAGCCGCCGGCGACGCCAAAGGCCGCTGCCTGGGGAGTCAGGGGATAACGCTGGTCATCAATAAAGTCCAGAATGCCATCCTGAAAAAAGGCTATGTCACCACCCGCGTGATGGCCCGGGAGCAAGATCTGACGACAGGCGTGCTGACGCTGACGCTTCAGCCCGGACGCATTGGCAGCATCCGCTTTGATGGGCCGGTTTCCTGGCGCGCCAGATTATGGAATGCCATGCCGGCGGCATCAGGCGACATTCTTAATCTGCGCGATATCGAGCAGGCGCTGGAGAACTTGAAACGGGCGCCCAGCGTTGCGGTCGATATCAAGATTATGCCCGGCGAGCAAGAGGCCACCAGCGATCTCGTCGTGAGCTGGAAAGAAGGCCGCCCGGTTCGTCTCAGTTTAGGGCTGGATGACAGCGGCGCCAAAAGCACCGGCCGTTATCTGAGATCCGCGACCCTGGCGATTGACGCGCCTTTAGCTCATAACGATCTGTTTTATATCAATATGGGCAGTGATGTGTTTCAGCGCGGGCCGTTTGGTAACCGCTCCCGTACCCTTAATTATGCAATTCCAATCGGGTACTGGGGGTTTTCCGCCAACTACAACGATTACACCTATCATCAGAATATCGCCAACGCCAACCAGCTACTGACCTACAGCGGCAAGAGCGAGAACATGCAGTTGACGGTGTCCCGGCTGCTGTTTCGCAATCAGTCGCATAAAACCACTCTCAACGTGCGTGCCCATCGTCGGCATTCCACCAATGCCGTGAACGGTCAAGATATGGATACTCAGCATCGCCGTACCGCTGCCTGGGAGCTGGGGCTTAACCAGCGCAGCTATCTCGGCAAGGCCACGCTGGATGCAAACATTAACTGGCGTCGGGGGACGGGAGCGTTTGGCGCCCGGTCGGCGCCCGAAGAGGCCACGCACCGCGGCAGCGCCCGCACGGGCTTCGCCGTGGGGGATATCAGCCTGAATTATCCATTCGCCTGTGTTGCGCAGCCCTGGCGCTATTACACCAGCCTGCGCGGTCAGTGGAGCAAGCATCCACTGACGCCGCAAGACCGCATGGCCATTGCCGGGCGTTATACCGTGCGCGGGTTTGACGGCGAGCAAATGCTAGCGGGTGAAAAAGGCCTGCTTTGGCGTAATCAACTGGCCTGGAATGTGATGTCGCGCGGTCATGAGCTTTACTGGGCAGTGGACTTCGGACGTGTCGGCGGGCCGGCTGCCCACAAGTTGGCCGGACGCCAGCTGGCGGGCGGCGCCCTGGGGCTGAGCGGCGCGTTCTGGGGGCGGTTCAGCTACGACGTGTTTGCCGGAATGCCCCTTTATAAACCGGAAGGCTTTCATACCTCAGGCGTTACCAGCGGTTTTAACCTCAACCTGCAAATTTAATGTCAACCGGCATGTTTGTCCGTGTCAGACCAACACTTTTGCTGCTTGGGCTGTATTTTCACAGGGACGGAACCCATGAACAAACATTGCTATCGTCTTATCTTTAGCCGCAGCCAGGGTGAATTACGGGTGGTGTCCGAGCTGGCGCGCGGTTGCAGCATCTGGCCCGGTCAAAGGCGCGGAACCGGCGCCTCGCGTCTTTGGGTGACGGTGCGCCGGGCCGAGTGGCTGCTGGGGCTGGCCCTGTTTGCCGGGCCGGCGCTGGCGCATGGCATTGTTGCTGATGGGCGCGTGGCGCATGAGTTGCGTCCGGAAGTGATATCCACGCGGAATGGCCTGCCGCAGGTGAATATCACAGCACCTAATCAGGCCGGGTTGTCACATAATCATTTTCAGCAGTTCGATGTTGGCCCTCAGGGCGCCATCCTTAACAATTCGGCGGAGATGATCACGACCCAGATGGCAGGGATTATTCAGGGCAATCCCAACCTTAATCCGAATGCCGCGCCGGCACGGGTCATTCTTAATGAAGTTAACAGTGACAATCCCAGCCAACTGCGGGGTTTTCTGGAAGTGGCGGGCGGCATGGCGCAGGTGATTGTGGCCAACCCGTCGGGGATTGTGTGTGACGGCTGCGGCACCATTAATGCCGGACGCATGACCCTTACCACCGGGAGGCCGCAGTTAAACGCCGACGGTAGTCTGGCAGGATACCAGGTCGAACGGGGCTTGGTACGAGTCGAGGGCGGCGGACTTAACAACGATGCGCGGCATGATACCCGGTATGTCGATATTCTGGCGCGCGCGGTGAAATTGAATGCCTCCGTCAGGGCCGAAAATGAAATCTTAGTGGTGGCGGGCCGCAACCATATCAGTGCGAACGGTCAGGCGGTGACGCCCCTGGCCTCTGACAGCACGGCACCCGAGCTGGCGATAGATATGGGACAACTGGGAGGCATGTATAGCGGTCAGATCCGCATGATAGGCACCGAAGCGGGTGTTGGCGTGCGCGGCCAGGGCGGACACCTGCGCGCGGGCGCGACCCTGGCTGTGAGCAGCGAAGGCCGCCTTAGCTGGCAATCAGGCGCGGTGGAGATGGTTACCCAGGCCGGAGGCGATATCACTCTTGCCGCCAGAGGCACTATCGAACATCACGGCAAACTCCACAGCGGAGGGCGGCTGGTGGTGCAAAGCCGCGAGGGGGTTATTCGCCAGTCGGGCACCCTGGCGGCGACGGGTGACGTCCGGCTGGACGCTGCCAGGGGCATTCAAGGCAGCGGGCATATGCTGGCGGGGAGCAATGAGAATAGTGCGCTGATACGTGGGGCGGACTTGACGTTGCATAGTCAGGACGACATTCGGGTCAGCGGAAGCCTGTTGAGCCAGAAAGATGTCAATATAACCGGGC
This sequence comes from Sodalis sp. RH14, assembly GCF_047324285.1. Lineage (NCBI taxonomy): Bacteria > Pseudomonadati > Pseudomonadota > Gammaproteobacteria > Enterobacterales > Bruguierivoracaceae > Sodalis > Sodalis sp. RH14. The sequence goes on along the minus strand of NZ_CP178739.1, from coordinate 5,405,416 downwards.
GCCGAATAGATATCGGTCAAGGTCGCCTGGCGGCCGAACGCGCCGTCTTTGTGGCACAAGCTGGGGGAGTCGTCCTGCAGCAGGCAACGGTCGACAGCGGTCAGCTCACGATCAACACGACGGGCAATATTGATGCGCAGAAGGCCCAAGTGCGCGCCGGCCATTGGGATATTAATGCCGATAGTCTGTTTAGTCCGGGAGGCGTCTGGTCGCAGGTCGGCCCTGGCGGTAGCCGACTCATCCTAATCGGCTCACTGGATAATACCGATGGCGACATCGATGCCCGGCAACTCACCCTGGATGTGGCATCCGTTAATAACCGGCATGGCCGCCTGGCCGCGTTAGACGAGATAGCGCAGCATTGGCGGGTGCGAGGCCGGCTGAGCAACCACGAGGGCGTGGTAGGATGCCATGGCAATCTGACGCTTGAGCTAGGGGACCTGGATAACCAGGATGGCACGGTGAAAAGTCAGTCCGAGCTTAGCATCAGGGTGCAGGAAAATATCCATAGCCTGGGTGGTAAGCTGCTGGCCGGTCAGAAACTGACGCTGAATACTTTGGGAACAGTCGACAACCGGTCCGGAAGGGTGCAGGGCGGGCATCTGCAACTTAGGGCACAAGGTCTGAATAATGCGCATGGGCACTTGGTCAGCGGGGGACACCTGCATCTGAGTGCGCATCAGTCTGTGGACAATCAACACGGCCTTATCGATGCCGGTAACGCGCTTGATGTCAGTACCGATGGCGACTGGAGTAATCAGGGTGGCAAACTGGTGAGCAAAGGAGACTTGCACCTCAATGCGCATCAGTCGGTGGATAACCGAAACGGCCTTATCGAAGCGGCCGAGACGCTGGATATGCGCACCGGCGGCGGCTGGAACAACCGCGAAGGTACGGCGCTGGGCGCCGGCCAGGTCAACGTTGTGGCCAGGGATCTCGATAACGCCGCCGGCAAGGTGCGTTCGGGGGGCGGCATGATGCTCGGCACCGCCGGCAACCTCATCAATCAGGCCGGAACCCTGTCGGCAACGCAGGGGTTAAGCTGGCAGGGCGGCACGGACAGCCTGCTGGAGAACGATGCGGGCACATTGCTCAGCGGCGCGCCGATGTCGCTGCGGGGCGGGCATCTGCACAACCGGCAGAAGGGAACCATACAAAGCCAGCAGGCGGTGACGTTGGACCTGGGGGGGGGTTGGGATAATCAGGGCGGAGAATTGGTCAGCGAGGGGAGCCTGCACCTCAATGCGCATCAGGCGGTGGATAACCGAAACGGTCTTATCGAAGCGGCTGGGACTCTGGATATGCGCACCGGCGGCGGCTGGGACAACCGCGAAGGTACAGCGTTAGGCGCCGGCCAGGTCAACGTTGTGGCCAGGGATCTCAATAACGCCGCCGGCAAGGTGCGTTCGGGGGGCGGCATGATGCTCAGCACCGCCGGCAACCTCATCAATCAGGCCGGAACCCTGTCGGCAACGCAGGGGTTAAGCTGGCAGGGCGGTACGGACTGCCTGCTGGAAAATGATGCGGGCACAGTGTTCAGCGGCGCGCAGATGTCGCTGCGGGGCGGGCATCTGCACAACCGGCAGAAGGGAACCATACAAAGCCAGCAGGCGGTGACGTTGGATCTGGAGGGGGGTTGGGATAATCAGGGCGGAGAATTGGTCAGCGAGGGGAGCCTGCACCTCAATGCGCATCAGGCGGTGGATAACCGAAACGGGCTTATCGAAGCGGCTGGGACTCTGGATATGCGCACCGGCGGCGGCTGGGACAACCGCGAAGGTACAGCGTTAGGCGCCGGCCAGGTCAACGTTGTGGCCAGGGATCTCAATAACGCCGCCGGCAAGGTGCGTTCGGGGGGCGGCATGATGCTCAGCACCGCCGGCAACCTCATCAATCAGGCCGGAACCCTGTCGGCAACGCAGGGGTTAAGCTGGCAGGGCGGCACGGACAGCCTGCTGGAGAACGATGCGGGCACATTGCTCAGCGGCGCGCAGATGTCGCTGCGGGGCGGGCATCTGCACAACCGGCAGAAGGGAACCATACAAAGCCAGCAGGCGGTGACGTTGGATCTGGATGGCGTTTGGGATAATCAGGGCGGCAAACTGATTAGCATGGATCACGGCGCGATACGCGCCCTCAGCCTCCTTAACGCAATGGGTGATATCCAGGCGTTCGACGCACTGGATGTGCATCTCATTCGCACGCTTGATAATAGTAATGGCCTCGTCTCCAGCCAGGGCTCTCAGTCCCTGAGGGCGGAAAACATTCTCAACGCGGGGGGGGAAATGGGCAGCCAGGGCGGCTGGTCCGCAGTCACCCGGCGGTTTGACAATAGCGAGGGCAGCGTACTGAGCATGCAGGATGCGGCGCTTACCGTCACCGGCCTGGATAATCGGCAGGGCTCGCTGCAGTCGAAGGGTTCGCTGATGTTGCGAGCAGTGCAGGACATCCGCAACGAACTGGGAAAAATCAGCGCCCAGGCGCGCCTGGATGTGCAAGGTGTCACCGACGGGGCGGCAGGGGGTAAGCTGCGTAACGCCGGCGGCCAATTGACGTCTGGTGACGCTCTCAATGTGACGGCGCAGAGCGTGGATAATCAACAAAACGGCTTAATCTATAGTCAGAAGCAGATGAGGTTGGCTTTGACCGATGCCCTGGATAACCGTCAGGGTAAACTGGTAAGCGGTGAGGGAGTACAGATTAGCGCCCGGTCGCTGCTGAATACGCAGGGAACGCTGAAAAGCAGCGGTGACCAGCAAATTTCAGCGGACCGGGTAGACAACCTGCAGGGGGGGGTATTGTGCAGTTTGGATGCGCTGACGCTTGCCGCGCGGACGCTGTCCAATCTGGGCGGTATGCTTATCAGCCGGAGCGCAGGCGTATACCGTATTGATGTGCTTAATAATCAGGAGGGAAAAATCCACAGTGACGGTACGCTGACTTTGAACGGCGATCAAATCAACAACCCGGCGGGGGATTTGGCATCGACCGGGACGCTGACGCTTGTCAGCGCGCAGCTGGATAACAGCGGCCAGGGTAAAATTACCAGCCGGGATGCGCTGGACGTGGGGGTAAACCGGCTGAACAACCGCGATGGCGGACTGCTGTTGGGTACAATACACACTGATATAACGGCCCATGAGCTGGAAAACAGCGCGGGGTGGGTACAAAGTGTCGGTACGCTGACCTTGTCGCAAATGACGCGATTGGATAACCGACAGGGGCATCTTCTGGCCAACGGTACGTTGAGTATCAATGCCACCGATCCTAACGCGCTAGTGCTGTTCAATCAGGGCGGCAACATCAAGAGCGGAGATAGAACCGTTGTCAACACACAAACTCTGAATAACCAGGGTGGAACAATATTTAGCCAGCAGGCATTGACGGCAACCGTGCAACAGGACTACACCCACCAGGTCGGCGATACGATTAATAGTAATGGTGAGACAATATTATCTGTCGGCGGCGTGCTGATTAATCTTGCCGACTGGCTACTATCCGGTGACCTAACCGTCAACAGCGCCCATTTCACCAATTTGGGCTCCCTGGTCGGGAAAACGCTGAACTTGACAACCGGCGCGTTAATCAATCAAGGCCGCATTGAAGCCGACAGTGTGACACTTATCAGCGACACCACGAATAACCGCGCGACCCTAGTTGGCGGTGACGTGAATGTGCGCAGCAGGATTATCGACAACGACGGACGCGATGTGGTGATGGCCGCCACGGAGAGTCTCAACCTTACGGCCGGCGAGCGCCTGACCAACCGGGATGGTGGCCTGATCTACAGCGCCAACACACTGCAGCTTGTTAGTGATGACAACATTGAGAATCGTGCAAGCAGAATCGAGGCCGATGGAGATGTTTTGGTCGATGCCCAGCGACTGGATAATCTGCGCGAAGGACTGGATATCGAACACGATGCGGAAAAAAGCGACTATAAATGGCGCCGTGCCAACCTCTACTGGCGTTCTTACGGCTCAAAGGTTAATCCCGATAAAAGCACTATCGCGCCCACCACCCAGCGACTGACATTCAACGATGACGATGCGGCGGCAAACAGCCGTTACGGTACCCTGCTGGAAATAGATGCCGCCGGCAAAAAGGCGCAGCTTTATGTTAAGGATAATAAGGGGAAGATGCGCAGTGTGTGGGTGAATTACCTGGAGCTGACGCCAGGAAGCGACGGTGGCTACGACATGACGTTTTATGAGACGCGGGGTTTTCGGCAGAAAGGGGTTCCGACGCCTTACCATAATACGTTCTGGCGTGAACACGACCGCGGCCGGATTGATACGTGGGATCCTGACCGATACATCGACGTTGCCGAGGCTCCTTTTGTAACCGACTACAGCAATTTCCGTGAGCGGACGGTCACAGGTAGTTCGTCCACGGACAAGCTGGTATCAGCGGGCTCCGGCGCCCACATTCTGGCGGGCGGCAACATGGTGTTGCGCATTGCCGGTCAGTTATTCAATGACGCCAGTACGCTGAGCGCCAACCGCGACCTGTCGGTTGAGGGCGACGGCAAGCTGATCAACCAGGGGTATTCGGTAAATAGACGCGATCAGGAGTATATCGTCGATCATTATGACAAGGACACAATACATTGGTATCCAACGTTCAATCGCGACGAGACCACGGCGCTGGCCACAATTGACAGCATATTAACCGGCCACGGCAATGTCGCCATCAAAGGTACTCATATTGAGAATACCACGGTCAACCCGGCGCAAATCAGCACGGTGCAGGCAGCACAGAAAGCAGCAGAAGCCGAGCGCGCAGAATGGCAACACAATCCGCTGGCGTTCGCGGTTGATAAAGCCAAATGGAGCACGACCCATTTCCAGCTGACGCCCCGTAGCCGGCCGCTCACACAGTCAGAACTTGAGCTCATCCCGGCCGGAAGAAGGCTCGCGCCGGGAGAATGGGCTCTTACGTCGGCGCAACGAAATCTCCCGACGGCTAACCTGACGCTTACGCCGGGCAGTAGGCCGCTCACGCCGGCTGAAATTACCCTGACCCACCAGCAGCACCTTGGCAGAGTGGCGACGTCTATTCCCAATAATGGACTGTTCCGTCAGCAGCCCGACGCGGGAAGCGCCTATTTGGTGGTGACAGACCGCCGATTCACCGATCGAGGCAAATTCATCAGCAGTGATTACTTATTGCAGCGTATAGGATATGACCCCGCAAAAGTCCATAAGCGCCTGAGCGATGGCTACTATGAACAGCGTCTGGTGCGCGAGCAATTGCTGCAGTTGACCGGTCGTCCCTCCGTGCGCGGCGAAAATGCAATGGCACAATATCAGTCATTGATGAACAACGGGAGCCGCGTGGCTTCAGACTTTCAGCTGGTACCGGGAATAGCGCTGACGCCGGCGCAAATTGCCGCGTTGCAACAGGATATCGTCTGGCTGGTGAGCGAAACGGTCGACACTGCTGAAGGGCCACAAACGGTTTGGGTGCCGAAGGTATACCTGGCCGGGAACACATTACGTTTGACGGGGGAGGGCGCATTGATTGGCGGGGGCAATCTGTCTGTGTCGACCCGAAGCCTTGACAATGCCGGCAACCTGTTTGCCGATGAGGCGCTCAAAATAGACACCAGTCACTTCCTGCAAGAGGGTGGTGAAGTCCGTGCTGATGCCATCAGCATCCATGCCGACAGCCTTGCCCTGAGTACCCGTCTGCAGGATGCGCTGCGCCAGGCGACAATGACCGCGCGTGAACTCAGTCTCACCAGTGGGGATATCCTCCTGCGGGGGGCCAGACTGAAGGCGGCACAGAACCTCAGCCTGAACGCGCGCAATAATCTTGATATCACCACGGCCAAAAACAGCACGGAGGCGGATCTTAGGGTATTAACCGGAACGATAGGTAACCGGGCCGGTGATTCTTTAAGAGAGGACGGAAATCGTCTGGCACAGGTCAGCGGCGAGTGGCAACAGGCCCTGGGTAGTGAGCTAAGCGCGGGTGGCAATCTCAGCCTTAAGGCGGGTCAGAATCTCTCCCTGCTAGGCAGTCAGGCCCAAGCCGGAGGCAACACACATGTACGGGCCGGCGGGGACGTGAAGCTATTGGCGGATACTACCACCAACACTACCCACCTCAGCGCGGGCAGCCGTACATCGTCGGTGAGTAACCGCCGTGAGGAGGATAGGCTGCATCTCAGCACCCTGAGTGGAGATAAGGGCTTAACTGTTCAGGCGGGAACAACCCTTTTGGCCAAAGGGGCACAAATCGACAGTACCTCCGGCAGTATTGGCCTGAGCGCGCGGCAGGTCACGATCGGGGAAGCGCGTCAGCGTGTCTCGGATCGGGATAGCGAGCGCAAACGTGATGGCAAAACGCAAAGCCGGCGGGATATGGTAACGACGAGTGATAGCGCCGTGAGCAGCACTCTCACCGCCCGTGACGAGATGATGATCGTGGCTCGTGACGGTGATATATCGGTAACGGGCAGTACGCTGCACAGCGAACAAGGGGGGCTGGTTGTGCAGGCGAGCAAGGATATTCATCTTAATAGCGCCACTGAAAGCCAGTACCAATTCTCGGATGAACGCTCGGAGAAAAAGGGATACCTGTCGAAGAGCAGCAGCCACAGGGTTAAGGAAGATCACGTCACCCGCGAAACAGGCACTCTGCTGAGCGGTAATACGGTATTGCTCTCCGCTGGCAACGACCTGACTGTGACCGGGTCGGCGGTGGTGGGCGACAATGATGTCACCCTGCAGGCGGGAAACAATATCGCCATTACTGCCGCCACTGAAACGCAATACCACTATTTACTGGAAGAGCAGAAAAAAAGCGGGTTGATGGGCAGCGGAGGCATCGGTTTTACCGTGGGCAGTAAGTCATCTCGCCACCAGGTCAAGGAAGATGGGGCCACGCAAAGCCAAAGCGTCAGCACGCTGGGCAGCAGCAAGGGCAACCTGAATCTTATGGCCGGCAACCGAATGTATATCGGCGGAGCCGATCTGGTTGCCGGACAGGACCTGACGATAACCGGCGACAGCGTGCAAATTGATCCGGGGTATGACAAACGCACCCGTAAAGAGACGTTTGAGTCAAAACAAAGCGGCCTGAGTCTGGCGCTATCGGGAACGGTGGGCGGCGCGCTTAATACCGCCGTCAGCACGGCGCAGCAGGCAAACAAAGAGAGCGACGGCCGCCTGAGGGCCCTGCAGGGCACCAAGGCAGCGCTTTCGGGTACCCAGGCGGCACTGGCGTATGGGCAAGATAACGCCCTGACGGAGGCGGCGGATGCTAAAAACGCCGCCGCCGGGCTCAAGGCAGGCGACGAAGGTGCACAGCAAGGAGCCACCAACACGGTTGGCATTAGCCTGTCCTATGGTAGCCAGTCATCCCGGAGCGAAACGCGTACGGAAAGCGCACGGTCACACGGAAGTACGCTCAATGCAGGCAAAGACCTGACGATTACGGCCACCGGAAACGGTGCGGACGGCCGGGGAAATATCAGCGTTCAGGGTAGCCAACTGAAAGCGGGCGCGGATATTGCGCTTGCCGCCACACAGGATATCACCCTGCTGTCTGCACAGAATACCGAACGCATCGACAGTAAAAACAGCAGTAAGGGCGGCAGCGTTGGCGTCGGCATCGGCGTTGGCTCCGGCGGTTACGGCGTCAGCGTATCGGCGAGCGTCAATGCCGGCAAAGGGCATGAGAAAGGCCGCAGCCTGACCCATTCGGTAACCACCCTTGATGCGGGACAATCTCTCTCCCTCACCAGCGGTCGCGATACTACCCTGAAAGGGGCGCAGGTCAGCGGAGAGATGATCAGCGCTAATGTCGGCCGCAATCTAACCCTAACCTCCGAGCAGGACAGCGATCGCTATGATAGTCAGCAGCAGAACGCCAGCGCCGGCGGCAGCTTTACCTTTGGATCGATGACCGGTTCTGCCAGCGTGAACGTCAGCCGGAATACGCTGCACAGCAACTATGACTCGGTTACGGAACAGACCGGGCTGTTTGCGGGAAAAGGCGGCTTTGATATCAAGGTTAAAGATCACACCCAACTGGACGGAGCGGTTATCGCTGCCACGGCAACGCCGGACAAAAACACGCTGGACACCGGCACGCTGGGCTGGACGGACATTGATAACCAGGCCGACTATAAGTCTGAACATCAGAGCGCGGGCTTTAACAGCGGCGGACCGGTTGGCGGTAATGTGCTAAGTAACGTCAGCGCGCTGCCGCTGGCGGGCACGAACCATGAGAATCATGCTTCCGGCACGACGAAAGCGGCGGTATCGGCAGGCAGTCTGATCGTTCGGGATCAGGTGAATCAGCTACAGGATATCAGCCAGCTCAGCCGGGATCCAGACCATGCCAACGACGGCAGCATCAGCCCCACCTTTGATAAAGAAAAAGAGCAGAAACGGCTGCAAAAGACACAACTTATTAGTGATATTGGCACGCAGGCGCTTGATATCTATAATACCCATGCGAAGACGAAAGCCACCCGCGAGGCCACGGCTGTGATGTCCGATAATGCGGCCCTTTCCCAACTTAAGGCGCAGGCGAAAATGGAGCTCGATACGGTGAAGCGTGCCAACCCCGCAGTTGAGAATGGCCCGCAGGCAGTAAGGGATAAGGCCTGGCAGATGGCTTACGACAATGCCCTCTCAGCACAAAGCGCCGGAATGGGCGGCAGCGTCAGGATGGGGGTCAATGCCGTGGTGGGCGCGCTGCAGGGACTGGCCGGCGGGGATATCAAGGCGGCGCTGGCGCAGGGTGCGGCGCCCTACCTGGCGGACAAGGTCAAGACTATTACCACGCAGGGCAAGCCGCATAGCGAACTGAGCGATGAGGAGAAGCGGAATAACGTGGTGGCGCATGCCATCCTGGGCGGGGTGATAGCCGAGTTGAGCGGCGCCAATGCCGTAGCGGGAGCGACCGGTGCGGCAAGCGGCGAAATGGCCGCGCCGGCGATAGCACTGGCATTATACGGCACGGCGGACAGCGATAAATTGACATCGCAACAAAAGGAGAACCTGGGCGCGCTGTCGACGCTGGCGTCGGGGATCGCGGCGGGAGTCAGCAGCGGCAGCATATCAGGTGCGACTGCGGGGGCGCAGGCTGGCAAAAACGCGGTGGAGAATAACTTCCTGAATGGTGATGAAGCCCGTGCGTTTGAGAAAGAGTGGACGGAATGCAAGGCTACGGGCGGTGACTGTGGCGCAGTTCGGGACAAATACGCAGCGATAAATGCCCGACGCAACGAAGAACTCCAGCAAATATGTACCGACAGCCCCCTCACCTGTGCGAGCTATCAAAAACAGCTGGTTGATACCGGTATCGATGCGGCCACACGCCCCACATGGATGCCAGACTGGTTCGGTGCGCCAATACGAGATGATGAGATCCGTGGCGTGGTACAGACGGAAAATGCCAAGGCGTTGGAGTATATCCATAAAAACACCGATAACTGGGACCGACTGGGATCGTTTGTGGCGGAGCCGGAAAATGTCCTAGGACTTGCCGGAACAGCGAAGTCATTCGTGGCCTCATCCGCGACCACAACAGCGAAAGCCACGGGTGCCGCCATGAGTCTGGGGGCAAATGCCGGTGTACAGGTGTTAGAGGGGAAAACAGGCGAAAAATTTGATTACACCAGTTTCTTCACGTCAGGTGTGAGTGGAACCGCCGGGGTAGGGAAATCGCTTAACTCTAATGTCAGGTTGAATGTAGGGGGAGCCTATTTTAGCAGCCATGTAACGGGCGAAAACTCAGAGGCTGCAATGATGGGGGCTGCAGGAGGAGCGGCCTTAGGCTTTGGTGTAGGAACTACTATTACCAGCTCTTGGGAAGCCAAACTTATCAAAGAGCATTTTGGTATGACAGCAAGTAAAAATGCTTTGAAATATAGTGACTCTGCTTTTGGTCCTGGTTACTTATTCAAAGAGTCAAAACTTAGCTCCATACCGGGCATATCTGGCGGGTTTGTTGGGGCGGGCACTTCAGAAGTCAGTAACTCTTTCGTACAAGGAGATATAAGGAAGGAAAAAGAATGATCAATTCTTTTCTATATTTCCTTTTCGTAGTTGCTTGTTACTCATGTGCATGTGCATGTGCTTTCGTTAGTATAGTTTGGGTGATTGCTACGCAGCCTTTATCGGTTGAGCAGGTAATGAAGTATTGCAAAATGGGCTTAGTTATTGGCGCTTTCGGGGGGGGCGCAATGTGGTTAATAATTCAAATAAATCTTAGAAAATGATGTGGAGAATAACTTCCTGAGCACTCAAGCCGCGATGCTTTAGCGGAAAAAATCATGCAGGGTGACAAAACATTACAAACCGCCAACGAGTATTTGCAATTGGAAAATGCTGATAAGCGCAGTGATGCTTTAGGTGAAATGACTGGGGCCATTGTCCAGGAATCTACTGGAAATGCTATCCAAAAAAGTGACAGTAAACAATGAAGCGGCCACTTTTGATGTTATTAACAATGATGAGTTATTGTTCAGTGGGTATTGGTTTAGCGGTACCTACTGCTCTTTGGTTAGCTTTGAAAGATACTTCTGAAATAGATTTTATTCATTATGCTATTTTTGGCGCTTGCTATGGGTTAGTAAGCGGCATTGCGATATGGCTGCTCTATCGATTCAATTTACATAAATAAGCAGTCCAAAAAATTCCGGCCAGAACGCTCTGGCTGGGATGTTACCAGTCACTACTCTCCCGAAAAATGCCCGTTCCCTCGCCTGAACACCGGCACATCACCGGTGTTGTTAGTAAGCGTAAGCCCAGCGCCGTCTGTTTTTAACCGCAGCCGTTAGTTAACCTTGGTGCCCATCTGTATCAGACGGACATCTCTCATGGAAACTCTCCAGACCAAGACGGACTGGCGTTCAGCGCCTCGCCAGTTCTACTCTCCAGAACTGAAGTTAAAGCTGGTTCAGCTTGCGCTACAACCAGGCGCATCCGTTGACGAGAACGTGAATGACAATGTCCTGTTCAAATGGATACGCTTGTTCGAGTGTGAAGGACGGGTTACCCGCCGTCAGCCCAAAGCCGGCCACACCCCGTCAGCCACCACGCTTTTACCTATCCATATCACCGGGAATCCCGCGACGCCTGCGGCCCCGCAGAGATCTCAGCTGGAGCACCCCTGTTCCTGTGAAATCACATTTCCCCGGGGACGGATGATGTTGACGTCACCTTCGGCCGGGTTGCTGACCGTCCTGGTTCGTGAGCTCATGCAAGGCCCGCAATCATGATCGGCTTACCGGCGGGCACCCGTATCTGGCTGGTCGCCGGTCAGACTGACATGCGAAAGGGCTTCCAGGGCCTGGCCGGCCAGGTCGTATCCGCCCTCCAGCAAGACCCGCTGTCCGGCCATGTCTTCGTCTTCCGGGAAAAACGCGGCAACCTGACAAAGGTGTTTTGGTCGACCGGGGACGGCCTGTGCCTGCCGGCAAAACGCCTTGGGCGCGGCCGCTTGGTCTGGCCGCAATCCCGGGAGGGAAAAGTCTTCCTGACGCCAGCCCGGTTATCGATGCTGTTTAAAGAAATAAATTGGAAACAACCGGAACGCACTTCGTTTAACCTGGCGATATTGTAATAACCCGATAGCTTCCCTTAACATCCTGGCATGAAACGAAAAAATCATGCCTTGCCTACTGATGTGCCCGCGCTGCAAGCGCTGGTACTGCAACAACAAACGCTGGTCGCGCAACAACAGGCGACCATCGCATCCCTGCACAATGACCTTAACGCACGCAAAGCGGAAATCGACCGCCTGCTGGCGCAACTGGCGAAACTGCGGCGCCTGTACTTCGGCCGCAGCTCGGAAAAGGCCGGGCGGCAGAGCGTCCGGCTGGAGCAGCGCTTGGCAGCGCTGCTGACGGAAGAGACGTCCCAGTCTGCGCGTGTCGAGGACCCGGCGGTGCCGCCGGCCTCACGCCCCTCACCGGTACGTCGGCCTTGGCCGTCACACCTGCCGCGTGAAGAGCGCTGCCTGGAGCCGCACGAGCCGGCCTGTCCCGCCTGCGGCGGCGATCTTAAGCCGCTGGGCGAGGATGTCAGCGAACAGCTTGAGCTGATTAAAAGCGCGTTCAAGGTGATAAAAACCCGGCGTAAAAAGAAAGCCTGCGCCCGCTGCGATGTCATCGTCCAGGCGCCGGCGCCGTCGCACCCCATCGAACGTGGCATCGCCGGCCCGGGCCTGCTGGCGCGCGTGATGACGGCGAAATACGCCGAGCACTCGCCGCTATATCGACAATCGGAAATCTTTGCCCGTCAGGGCGTCACACTGAGCCGGGCCACCATGGCCGGCTGGGTAGGGTTGTGCAGTAATCTGCTGGCGCCGCTGGCCGACGCGGTATGCGACTATGTTATGGACACCGGCAAGGTGCACGTCGACGACACGCCGGTGGACGTGCTGCAACCCGGCAAAGGTAAACCGAAAACCGGCCGGCTGTGGGTCTATGTGCGTGACGACCGCAATGCCGGTTCGCGACTTCCACCCGCGGTGTGGTTCACCTACAGCCCGGACCGCAAGGGGATTCATCCGCCAACGCATCTGGCCGGGTTCAGCGGACTGTTGCAGGCGGATGCGTACGCGGGCTTCAATCCGCTGTATGAGGAAGGCCATATCTGTGAAGTCGGCTGTATGGCCCACGCCCGGCGTAAAATCCATGATATCCATGTTCGCCATCCGTCGCCGACCACCACCGAAGCCCTGCAGAGGATCGGTGAACTGTATGCTATCGAAGCCGACATCCGGGGGCGCCCGGCCGAAGAACGACAACAGGTGCGCGAAGCGCGAACCCAGCCGTTACTGATGGGCCTGGAGAGCTGGATCAGGGAAAAACTCACCACATTGCCGCGACAGGCCGATACGGCAAAGGCGTTCAACTATCTGATGAACCACTGGCCGGCGTTGTGTTACTACGCCGGCGATGGCTGGGCGGAGATCGATAACAATATCGCGGAAAACGCGCTGCGGATGGTCAGCCTGGGCCGGAAAAATGATCTCTTCATGGGGTCGGACAGCGGCGGCGACCGGGCGGCATTGATGTACACGCTGATCGGCAGTTGCAAACTGAACGGCGTCGAACCGGAAGCCTATCTGCGCCATGTGCTGGCTAATATAGTGGATCATCCCATCAATAAGATCAAAGAGCTCCTGCCATGGAATCTCAATATTCCTGCTGAATAACTGTCAATACGGCGCTGGGCGTGCGCTTACTCTGCCGTGGACTTCCGGCAGGCTAATGTTGCCGGCCGGGCTGTAGGGGCCCGGATATTTTAACGACCAGGCCGGTTCCGTTTGTGGGGTTCTTTCATCCGCGCCCGGAGAAAATCCCGCGCATAATCTGGTTGGATACTATGCGGGCATCGTCCTGCGTTAGGTATCAACCTCGTCCCGCCTTTCTGCTACAATCCCAGGCCGTCGTTTATCATTATCAATCCCAGGAAATCACCATGCGCCTGAACCCCAGCCAGCAGCACGCCGTCGAATTTGTTACCGGGCCTTGCCTGGTGCTGGCCGGCGCCGGATCGGGCAAGACGCGCGTCATTACCAATAAAATCGCCCACCTTATCCGCCAGTGCGGCTATCAGGCGCGGCATATCGCGGCGGTGACCTTTACCAACAAAGCCTCGCGGGAAATGAGGGAGCGCGTGGCGCAGACCCTGGGACGGCAGGAGGCGCGCGGTTTAACCATCGCCACCTTCCATACCCTGGGCCTGGAGATTATCAAGCGGGAATACAAAGCGCTGGGCATGAAGGCGAAGTTCTCGCTGTTTGACGAGCACGATCAATCGGCTTTGTTAAAAGATCTGACGGAACAGTGGCTGGAAGGGGATAAGGATCTGCTCAAGCAACTGGCGTCGGCGATCGGCAACTGGAAAAACGATCTGCTCGATCCTGTCCAGGCGCAGGCTGCGGCGCGTACCGAACGCGACAAACTGTTCGCCCATTGCTATGCGCTCTATGACGCCCATCTGCGCGCCTGCAACGTGCTGGATTTCGACGACCTGATCCTGCGGCCAACCCTGTTGCTGCAACGCGACGCCGAGGTGCGGGAACGCTGGCAGAACCGCCTGCGCTATTTGCTGGTGGATGAGTATCAGGATACCAATACCAGCCAGTATGAACTGGTGAAGATGCTGGTGGGCAGCCGCGCGCGTTTTACCGTGGTGGGGGATGACGACCAGTCCATTTACTCCTGGCGCGGCGCGCGCCCGCAAAACCTGGAACTGCTGCAACGCGATTTTCCAGCGCTTGCGGTGATCAAGCTGGAACAAAATTACCGCTCCACGGAGCGTATTCTGAAAGCCGCCAATATCCTGATCGCCAATAACCCGCACCTGTTTGAAAAAAAGCTTTTTTCCCAACTGGGCTACGGCGAGGCGCTGAAGGTGATCACCGCCAATAATGAGGATCACGAGGCGGAGCGGGTGGTGGGGGAGCTGATCGCCCACCATTTTATCCGTAAAACCCGTTATCGCGATTACGCTATTCTCTACCGGGGCAACCATCAGTCCCGGCTGTTTGAAAAAATGCTGATGCAAAACCGCATTCCCTATAAAATTTCCGGCGGCACCTCGTTTTTTTCCCGGCCGGAGATCAAGGACCTGCTGTGTTACCTGCGCGTTCTGACCAATCAGGATGACGACAGCGCCTTTTTGCGCGTGGTGAATACGCCGCGGCGGGAAATCGGTCCGGCCACCCTGCAAAAGCTGGGGGAATGGGCTTCGGCACGCAATAAAAGCCTGTTTGACGCCAGTTTTGATCTGGGTTTAAGCCAGACGCTGAGCGGGCGCGGCCTGGAATCCCTGCAACGTTTTACCCATTGGATGGCCGGCATTGCCCGGCTGGCGGAGCAGGAGCCGGTGCCGGCGGTGCGCGATTTGATCCAGGGTATGGAATATGAAAGCTGGCTGCATGAAACCTCGCCCAGCCCCAAGGCCGCTGAAATGCGCATGAAAAACGTTAACCAGCTGTTCAGCTGGATGACCGAGATGCTGGAGGGGTCGGATCTTAACGAGCCGATGACCCTCGATCAGGTGGTAACCCGTTTTACCCTGCGCGAAATGATGGAGCGGGGCGAGAACGATGAAGAACTGGACCAGGTACAGCTGATGACCCTGCATGCGTCCAAGGGGCTGGAGTTTCCCTACGTGTTCCTGGTGGGGATGGAAGAGGGCCTGTTGCCCCATCAAAGCAGCATTGATGAAAATAACATTGATGAAGAGCGGCGGCTGGCGTATGTGGGCATCACCCGGGCGCAAAAAGAGCTTACCTTCACGTTATGCCGCGAGCGCCGTCAGTACGGCGAGACTATCCGGCCGGAGCCGAGCCGTTTCCTGCTGGAGCTACCGCAGGACGATCTGGCCTGGGAAAGCGTGCGCAAAGTGGTCAGCCCGGAGGATCGCATGTCACGGGGACAAAGCCATCTGGCCAGCATCAAGGCGCAATTGGCGAAAGCCAAGGGACAGGAGCACTGACCGCCCGGCACCGCAGCGGATAGCGGGGCCGGCCGATTGGGTTGCGCACCGTGCCGGGGAACCGGCGCGTAACCCCGCGCAGTCCGGGGTTACGGCAGTTTGTGCTAAAGCGGCTCCATTTCCTCAAGCAGCATCGGCCAGTGGACATAACTTTGCCACTGGCTTTCCTGCTCGAGGTATTCGGCGCGCAGCGGATGCTGCGCCAGCCATGCGTGGGGTAACAGCACGTGCAGGGTATCGTCCAGGGCCCGCAGCTTCACCTCCGGCACCGTTTCGTCCCGACGGCGACTGGCGAAGATAATCGCCAGGCGCATCAACCGGCACAGCCGCTGCGCCATGCGCGGCGGCAGGCTGTTCTGCTGGCTGAGCTGCGCCACATCGATCTGATGGCTCTGGTTTTGCAACAGGGTGGCGATAAGCTTTTGCTGGGCCGGGGTAAAACCCGGTAAATCGGTATGGCGCACCAAATAGGCGGCGTGCTGCGGGGCGTTTTTAATATCGATGCTCAGTCCAATCTCATGAATCATGGTCGCACAGTGCAGGATGGCAAAACATCGTTCGTCCAGCTGCCACGCCTTGGCCACCTGCAGGGCGAAATCCGCCGCCAGGGAACTGACCCGCTGCGCCTGCTCGGTATCCAGCAGGTAGCGGCGCTGCATATTCTGCAGCGTGCGTTCGCGAATATCCTCGCACACCGGTAAATCCAGCATACCGTACATAATGCCTTCGCGCAGCGCGCCGCCGGCGAGCGTCATGGTCTTGATGCCCAGCTCATGGAACACCGCCAGCAGGATTGACAGGCCGCTGGGGAAAACCAGCGCCCGATCGAGGGTCAGGCCTTCGATTTCCAGCTCTTCGAGCTTACCGCACTGGATAGCCCGCTGTTTGAGCTGCAACAGCTTGCTCAGGGTTATCTGTTCGTCCATGCCCTGGGCGACCATGATTTCCTGCAACGCCTGCACCGTGCCCGAGGCGCCCACGCAGACCTGCCAGCCGCAGGCCAGGAGTTTCGACACCACCGGGCGGATCATGGCGCGCGCCGCCTGTTCCGCCTGATCAAAATTTTCCCTGGTCAGGCTGCGATCGCTGAACCAGCGATCGAGCCAGGTGACGCAGCCCATTTCCAGGCTGAACAGCTCAAGCGCCTGCGCGCCGCGTCCCACCACCAGTTCCGTGCTGCCGCCGCCGATATCCACCACCAGGCGCTCATCCGACCCGCCGGTGGTATGGGCCACGCCCTGATAAATCAGCCGGGCCTCCTCTTCGCCGCTAATCACCTGGACATCGCAACCCAGGATTTCCCGCGCGGTCACCAGGAACGTCTCGGCGTTGGTGGCGATGCGCAGGGTGGCGGTGGCGACCACGCGGATATGCGCCGCGGGAATGTCCTGCAGATGTTCGGCGAACAGCCGCAGGCATTGCCAGCCGCGCTGCATGGCCTCGGGAGTCAGCGCCTTGCCGGCATTGAGCCCGGAGGCCAGGCGCACCTTGCGCTTGATGCGCGCCAGCGTCTGGACGGTGCCGGCCACCTCGCGCACCACCAACATATGAAAACTATTGGAACCTAAGTCAATGGCGGCATAGAGCGAGGTGCAACTTAGCATGGTGTTCAGCCCGGACGTTTACGGTTATGACGTGGCGCCCCGCCCGCACCGCTGCGGCGGGATGCCGAGTGGCGGCGCGGACCCGTGCCCGGCCGTGCGCGGGTCAGGCGTTTCGGCGCCGGCAGGTCGGTCATCAGCGCGTCGCTGTTATACTTACTGACAGGGATCTGATGGCCAATATAGCTTTCAATCGCCGTCAGGTTCAACGCATATTCCTCACATGCCAGGCTGATGGAGCTGCCGCTTTCGCCGGCGCGTCCCGTGCGGCCGATGCGGTGCACGTAATCCTCGCAGTCATCGGGCAAATCATAGTTGAACACATGGGTGACCAAAGGGATGTGCAGGCCGCGCGCCGCCACGTCGGTGGCTACCAGGATGTCCAGCGTGCCCTGGGTAAAATCCTCCAGGATGCGCAGGCGCCTTTTTTGCGATACGTCGCCGGTCAATAACCCGACCCGATGGCCGTCGGCGGCCAGATGGCCCCAGATATCCTCGCACCGGTGCTTGGTGTTGGCGAAAATAATGCAGCGATCCGGCCACTCTTCTTCAATCAGCGTCTGTAACAGGCGCATCTTTTCTTCATTGGAAGGATAAAAAAGCTCTTCCTGGATACGATAGCCGGTTTTTTGCAGCGGCTCGATTTCCACATACTCAGCGTTGTTCATATGTTCAAACGCCAGCTCACGTACACGATATGAAAGGGTGGCGGAGAACAGCATATTCAAACGTTGTTCAACGGCGGGCATACGACGGAACAACCAGCGGATGTCCTTGATAAAGCCCAGATCGAACATACGATCGGCTTCGTCGAGCACCACCACCTGGATAGCGCCCATATCAATATAATTCTGCTTGGTATAATCGATCAGGCGGCCGGTGGTGCCAACCAGGATATCCACCCCGGATTCGAGCACTTTCAGCTGCTTGTCGTAACCATCGCCACCGTAGGCCAGACCCATTTTCAGGCCGGTGGCCTGGGCTAAGAGTTCAGCATCGGAGTGGATTTGCACCGCCAGTTCGCGGGTTGGCGCCATGATCAGCGCCCTTGGCTGATTGGTCTGGCGCTGCTCGCTGGCAGGCTGGGTGAGTAGATGATGAAACGTGGCGGCGAGGAATGCCAACGTTTTTCCGGTACCGGTTTGCGCTTGTCCCGCGACATCTTTCCCGTCAAGGGTGATGGGTAATGTCAGCGCCTGAATAGGCGTACAATTATTAAACCCTTGTTTTTCAAGAGATTCAACAATCAGCGGGTGCAGGGCGAAGTCGGAAAACTTCTTTTCGGTTAAGTGTGTTTTGCTCATAGTGTGGTAGAATAACAGTTAACTATTGCATTACGAAAGCGTATCCAGTGAAATAAAGTCAACCCGTCGTTGGTTAACCTTAAACCAGCCGGGTAATGATAATCCTGTGGAGTAGAACATGAGCGATAAAATTATTCACGTAAGTGACGACAGCTTCGAAAAGGACGTGTTGCAGGCAAAGGGACTGTTCCTGGTGGATTTCTGGGCGGAATGGTGCGGCCCCTGTAAGATGATCGCGCCCATCCTGGCGGAAGTCGCTGATGAATTCGAAGGTAAATTGACTATCGCCAAGCTGAACATCGACGAAAATCCGGCCACCGCGCCCAAATACGGCATCCGCGGCATTCCCACCCTGCTGTTGTTCAAAGACGGCGAAGTGGTGGCGACTAAAGTCGGCGCGCTGTCCCGCAGCCAGTTGAAAGAGTTCCTGAATAAAAACCTGTAATCGGCAAAAAACGGTTATCTCAACGGGCCCTGACGTTCACTATGTTTTCTCGTATTGACCGCTAGACGCCCGCCAAGAACCGTGCTAAGTTTATGTCCACTGCATTTAGATCTTACCTGTAGTTTGAATCTGAGCTTTACTCTTTGTCCGAGTCCTGTTGTTGAACAGTTGGTCGAACCGTTTGTTGAACCATAAACGGCTGATAAACGGCACAGGCGTTACAAGCAAGGTGTTCAAGCCACCTGGATTTGAATTGATCCGTTTTTAGGCGCTCTCAATCTTCAGTCTTCTTGTACTCATTTTGCATGAATTGCTGTTCATCAGCCCAAACGGGATGCGCTGGGATTAAATGCCGTTAGACAGGCACGATTTTACGCTGCCATACCATTCACAAAAACAGTTCGAGAAATACCCCGAGTTTAAGAACCCACCATTATGAACCTTACCGAATTAAAAAATACGCCGGTTTCTGAGCTAATTACTCTCGGCGAAAACATGGGGCTGGAAAACCTGGCCCGTATGCGCAAGCAGGACATCATCTTCGCCATTTTAAAGCAGCACGCGAAAAGTGGAGAGGATATCTTTGGCGACGGCGTGTTGGAAATATTGCAGGATGGATTCGGTTTCCTCCGCTCCGGCGACAGCTCATACCTGGCCGGCCCTGATGATATCTATGTTTCCCCCAGCCAGATCCGCCGCTTCAACCTTCGCACCGGCGATACCATTTCCGGCAAGATTCGTCCGCCGAAAGAGGGCGAGCGTTACTTTGCGCTGCTGAAGGTGAATGAAGTCAACTACGACAAACCGGAAAATGCCCGTAACAAAATCCTGTTTGAAAACTTAACCCCGCTGCATGCCAACTCCAGGTTGCGCATGGAACGAGGCAACGGGTCCACCGAAGATCTGACGGCGCGCGTGCTGGACTTGGCCGCGCCTATCGGTCGCGGCCAGCGCGGCCTGATCGTGGCGCCGCCGAAGGCCGGTAAGACCATGCTGTTGCAGAATATCGCGCAAAGCATCGCCTACAACCATCCGGATTGCGTCCTGATGGTCTTGCTGATCGATGAGCGGCCGGAAGAAGTGACCGAAATGCAGCGACTGGTCAAAGGCGAAGTGATTGCGTCAACGTTCGATGAGCCGGCGTCCCGCCACGTTCAGGTCGCCGAAATGGTGATTGAAAAAGCCAAGCGCCTGGTCGAACATAAAAAAGACGTCATCATCCTGCTCGACTCCATTACCCGTCTGGCCCGCGCTTACAACACCGTGGTCCCCGCCTCGGGTAAAGTGCTGACCGGTGGTGTGGACGCCAACGCCCTGCACCGGCCAAAACGCTTCTTCGGCGCGGCGCGTAATATGGAAGAGGGCGGCAGCCTGACTATCATCGCCACGGCGTTGATTGACACCGGCTCGAAGATGGATGAAGTGATTTACGAAGAATTTAAAGGTACCGGTAATATGGAACTGCACCTCTCGCGCAAAATCGCCGAGAAACGTGTCTTCCCGGCGATTGACTATAACCGCTCCGGTACCCGTAAGGAAGAGTTGCTGACTACTCAGGAAGAGCTGCAGAAAATGTGGATCCTGCGTAAGATCATCCACCCGATGGGCGAAACCGACGCCATGGAATTCCTGATGAATAAATTAGCGATGACCAAAACCAATGACGAGTTTTTCGATATGATGAAACGCTCGTAATTCACAAAAACTCGGGTAACGCCACGTCAAGACGTGGCGTTTTTTGTTTCTAATGCTAGGATAGTGAGTTCTTACTTGCCGCTGCCTGACGGATAGCGTTTAGCCAAGCGGCCTTTTGCTTCAGTTCACCCGACGGAGATTCGGGTGTGACGAAAAAAATGACAAATCAATATTTCAGTGTCACCTAACCCAGTGACGATTGAGGCAGAGAGTGGGGGGCGTCTACATCGGTGGCGCTTCTAACAGCCTGATGGATGCAGAGAGCTTTCTATTGTGAACCTACTCAATATGAGTACTGATTTTTTCGCTATTTTTTTATTTTCAATGGTTTTTTTGTTTTTCTCCCGCAAGGTTGCGCAAAAGATCGGCCTGGTTGATAAACCCAATTACCGCAAACGACACCATGGGCAAATCCCGTTGGTGGGCGGTATCTCCATTTATGCCGGCATCTGTTTCACGTTCATTTATACCGATCACTTCGTGCCGCATATTGGCCTGTATCTGCTATGCTCCGGCGTCCTGGTGCTGACCGGGGCGCTCGACGATCGTTTTGATATCAGCGTCAAGTCCCGCGCCACCATCCAGGCGCTGGTCGCCGTCACCATGATGTACTTCGGCGGCTTATATATTAATAGCCTGGGATATGTGTTCGGCCCTTGGGAAATGGTGCTCGGACCTTATTTTGGTTATCCGGTCACGCTGTTCGCCGTGTGGGCGGCAATCAACGCGTTTAACATGGTGGACGGCATCGACGGGCTGCTCGGCGGGTTATCCTGCGTCTCGCTCGGCGCCATGGGCATCCTGATGTTCAAGGACAACAATCCCAGCCTCGGCTTGTGGTGTTTTGCCCTGATTGCCGCCATTTTGCCGTATATCCTGCTGAATCTCGGCCTGTTCGGCCGCCACTATAAAGTGTTTATGGGCGACGCCGGCAGCACCATGATCGGCTTCAGCATTATCTGGATTATCCTGCAAAGCACCCAGGGCACCGGGCATCCCATGAACCCGGTCACCGGCCTGTGGATTATCGCCATCCCCCTGATGGATATGATTGCCATCATGTACCGCCGCATGCGTAAAGGCATGAGCCCCTTTTCTCCCGATCGGCAGCATATCCACCACCTTATCATGCGCGCCGGCTTCAGTTCACGGCAAGCCTTTGTTATTATTACCGTTACCGCCGCCATCCTGGCCGCGTTCGGTGTGGCGGGCGAACAGTGGTTCATCTGGCCCGATTGGCTGATGTTTATGTTGTTCATCCTGGTTTTTTTACTCTACGGCTATTTGCTGAAATGCGCCTGGCGGGTGGCGCGCTTCGTTAAACGCACCAAGCGGCGGTTCGGCGCCAAACAGAGACCCACTAACCGTAATGCGGGACAAAAATGAGATCAGAAACCCAACCAACGGCCCGCGATGCGGCGATGGATAACGAGCTGGATATCCGGGGGCTTTTTTGCGCCCTGTGGCGCGGCAAGCGCTGGATTATCGGCACCGCCCTGGTGTTTGCGGTTCTTGCCCTGGTCTATTCTTATCTGGTAAAGCAGGAATGGACCGCGGCGGCGGTCACCGATAAACCGACGGTGAACATGCTCGGCAGCTATTTTTCCCAGCAGCAGTTCCTGCGTAACCTGGATGTGAAAAATACCGCCTTGCCCACCTCGGATATGCCGGGCATCGGCGACGAGGCGTACCAGGAATTTATCCGCCAGCTGTCCTCCTATGACACCCGCCGCGATTTCTGGCTGGCAGCCGATTACTATAGCTCGCGCAAACAGGGCGACGCCCATGCCGATGCGGTCTTGCTGGATGAAATGATCGGCAATATCCAGTTTTCGCCGAGGGATGATGCCAAAAAATTGCCGGATCAGGTGACCCTCACCGCCGAAACGGCGGCGGACGCCAATCTGCTGCTGCGTCGTTATGTGGCGTTTGCCAGCCAGCGCGCCGCCGGTCATCTGAATGAAGATATCATCGGCGCCTGGACGGCGCGCACCATCTCACTCAAGGCGCAGGTCAAGCGCCAGGAGGCGGTGGCCAATGCCATTTATGATCGCGACCTGAGCGCGCTGCGCCATGCCCTGGATATTGCCAAGCGGCAGGGCATCAGTCATAGTCAGATCACGGTCCCCGAGGAGCAATTGCCGCAGTCGGGGTTGTTCCTGTTGGGAGAACAAGTGCTGCAGGCGCGGCTGGAAGCCCTGCAGGCGGCCGGTCCCGGTTTTGATGTGGAATACGATCAGAATCGGGCCATGCTGGCCACGCTTAATGTCGGCCCGACGCTGCAGAATACATTCCAGACTTACCGTTATTTAAGGACGCCCGAGGAACCGGTTAAACGCGATAAACCGCGCCGGATTTTCCTGCTCATTCTCTGGGGCGCTATGGGCGGCCTGGTCGGGGCCGGCGTTGCGCTGGGCCGCCGCCGCTAAGGGCAAAGCCCCGGGACTGCCATTAATCCGAATGGGTGCGCCGCCACTACGCGGCAGAATAGAGAAGCCACGCGTAAGGCTTATTTGAGACGGAAAGGAATTTGCTGTGAAAGTGTTGACAGTCTTCGGCACAAGGCCGGAAGCCATAAAAATGGCGCCGCTTATCCTGGCCCTGGCCAAGGACCCGGCCTTTGAATCCAGGATTTGCGTCACGGCCCAACACCGGGAAATGCTCGATCAGGTGTTACGTTTGTTTGAAATCGTACCTGATTATGATTTAGATATCATGCGTCCGGATCAGGGCCTGACGGAAATCACCAGTCGTATCCTCACCGGCATGAAACCGGTGCTGGCGTCATTTCGTCCGGATGTGGTACTGGTACACGGCGACACCACCACGACACTGGCCGCCAGCCTGGCGGCATTTTACCAGCAAATCCCGGTCGGCCACGTGGAGGCCGGATTGCGCACCGGCAATCTTTATTCGCCCTGGCCGGAGGAAGCCAACCGTAAATTAACCGGCCATCTGGCGATGTATCACTTTTCGCCCACCGAGAACGCGCGGCAAAACCTGCTGCGCGAAGGGCTGGCGGGGGAACGGATATTCGTTACCGGCAATACGGTTATCGATGCGCTGTTTTGGGTTCGCGATAGCATTTTAAATGACGCCGGGTTGCGCGCCGGGCTTGAGACGCGCTACGATTTTCTCGACCCGCAGAAAAAGATGATCCTGGTCACCGGCCACCGGCGCGAAAGCTTCGGCGACGGCTTCGAGCGCATTTGCAGCGCGCTGGCGCATATTGCCCGCCATCATCCCGAGGTGCAGGTGGTCTACCCGGTCCATCTCAATCCCAATGTCGGCGAGCCGGTTAACCGCATTTTAAGCGGTATCCCCAATATTAAACTTATCGATCCGCAGGACTACCTGCCGTTTGTTTACCTGATGGACCGGGCCTATATGATCCTGACGGATTCCGGCGGCATCCAGGAGGAGGCGCCGTCCCTCGGTAAACCGGTGCTGGTGATGCGCGACGCCACCGAGCGCCCGGAAGCGGTGGCGGCGGGCACCGTGAGATTGGTGGGTACCGATCCCAAAACCATCCAGGCGGCGGTCTCCCGTTTATTGACCGACGCCGATGAATATCTGGCCATGAGCCGGGCGCATAATCCCTATGGGGATGGGCAGGCCTGCCAGCGAATTATCGACGCGTTAAAGAATAATCAGGTGACAGTATGAGTTTTGACCAGATCTCCGTTATCGGCCTGGGCTATATTGGCCTGCCCACCGCCGCCGCCTTTGCTTCGCGCGGCAAAAAAGTGGTGGGTGTGGACGTGAACCAGCGTGCGGTGGAGACCATTAACCGCGGCGAAATTCACATTGTCGAGCCGGACCTGGCCGACGTGGTGCAACGCGCCGTCGAAGAGGGACATCTTACGGCGGTAACCCGGCCGGTGGCGGCCGACGCGTTTCTGATTGCGGTGCCGACACCGTTTATGGACGGGCATGAACCCGACCTTAACTATGTGCGCGCGGCGGCGCTTTCGCTGGCTCCGGTCCTTAAAGCCGGGGATCTGGTTATCCTGGAGTCCACCTCGCCGGTGGGCACCACCGAGCAGATGGCGCGATGGCTGGCCGAGGCGCGCCCCGACCTGCGTTTTCCGCAGACGGCGGGCGAGGAGGCGGATATCAATATCGCCTACTGCCCCGAGCGCGTGCTGCCCGGCAAAATCATGGCCGAGCTGATAAAAAACGATCGGGTGATCGGCGGCATGACCGCGCGCTGTTCGGCGCGCGCCAGCGAGCTCTACCGGATTTTTCTGCAAGGTGAGTGTGTGGTCACTAACTCCCGTACCGCCGAGATGTGCAAGCTGACCGAAAACAGCTTTCGGGATGTCAATATCGCCTTCGCCAATGAGCTGTCGCTGATTTGCGCCGATCAGGATATTAATGTCTGGGAACTGATCCGCCTGGCCAACCGCCATCCGCGGGTCAATATCCTGCAGCCGGGTCCCGGCGTCGGCGGGCATTGCATCGCGGTCGACCCCTGGTTTATCGTCGCGCAGAATCCAGGCCAGGCCCGCCTTATCCATACCGCCCGCCTGGTCAACGACGGCAAGCCGCTCTGGGTGGTGGACCGGGTCAAGGCGGCGGTGGCTGATTGCCTGGCGCACAGCGGCAAACGCGCCCATGAGCTGACCATCGCCTGCTTCGGCCTGGCGTTTAAGCCGGATATCGACGATCTGCGCGAAAGCCCCGCGGTCGCCATTACCCGGCTGATAGCCCAATGGCATGTGGGCAAGACCCTGGCGGTGGAGCCGAACGTGACGCAACTGCCCGCGTCGCTCGCGGGTCTCGCCACCCTGGCGGGGCTGGACAGCGCGCTGCATAGCGCGGATATACTGGTAATGCTGGTGGATCACCGTCAATTCAGGGCGCGCCCCCCGGCCGATATTACGCAACGCTGGATTATCGATACCAAAGGTGTCTGGCGCTAAGCTGCAACCCCGGCTTCGGCCGCTAGCCATCGGGTGGACCCTATGTCCGTGCATGCCACTATCGAACCGCTGGAGTGGGAAAGTGATTTTTTCACCTTAACCAGCGGCAAACTCAATTTTGATCCCGCCGCCGCGCCGCTGACCCTTTCCGCCCTGGATGCGTTCCAGTTGGTACAGGCCAAGGTGGCGGCCGACAGCCTGGCGCTGGCGGATGCGCTGGCTGTGCTGGGCTTCCGGCTGGTAGAAGGCGAAATTGATTGCTGCCTGCGGGTGCCGAAACGGGACGGCGGCGGTGATGCCCAGGATGTCATTAACGGCGCGACCACCGGCGCGGCGCGAAACCGCGCCCAAAGCGGGCGCAGCGGCGCGCTGCGCATGGCCGGCCGCGACGACATGGCGGCCGTCGGCCTGCTGGCGTCGGCGGCGTTCAGGCTAAGCCGGTTTCGCGAACCCTGGTACCGCGGCGCGGACTGCCGTCGTTTCTATGCCGTTTGGGCACAAAATGCCATCCTGGGCGCTTTTGACGATCTCTGCCTGGTCAAGGGCCGGCCCGGGGCCGTCGAAGGCATGGTGACGCTCCGGCGACTCGGCACGGATGAGGCGCGTATCGGCCTGCTGGCGGTGGACCCGGCGCTTACCGGCCGGGGCATCGGCCGCATCCTATGCGCCGGCGCGCTGGCATGGTGCCGCCTGCAGGGGATATCGCGCCTGCGTGTCGCCACCCAGGCCGGCAATATCGCCGCGCTACGACTCTACATCGCATGCGGTGCCAACGTTGACAGCACCGCCTACTGGTTATACAGGTGACAACATGATCCCGTTTAATTCCCCACCGGTGGTGGGCACTGAAATCGACTTTATCCGCACGGCGATGGGCAGCGGCAAGCTGTGCGGCGACGGCGATTTTACCAAGCGTTGCCAGCGGTGGCTGGAGCAGCGTTTTGGCAGCCCCAAGGCACTCCTGACGCCTTCCTGCACCGCGTCGCTTGAGATGGCGGCCATATTGTTGAATATCCGGCCGGGCGATGAAGTGATCATGCCCAGCTATACCTTTGTCTCCACCGCCAACGCGTTTGTCCTGCGCGGCGCGACCATTGTGTTCGTCGATATCCGACCCGACACCATGAACATGGATGAAACGCTTATCGAGGCGGCCATCACCGCGAAAACCCGCGCTATCGTGCCGGTGCATTATGCCGGCATCGCCTGCGAAATGGACGCCATCATGGCGCTGGCGGCGAAATACCGCCTGGCGGTCATCGAGGATGCCGCCCAGGGCGTGATGTCCGCTTATCGCGGGAAACCGCTCGGTACCCTGGGACATATCGGCTGTTTCAGTTTCCATGAAACCAAAAACTACACCGCCGGCGGCGAGGGCGGCGCCACGCTCATCAACGACGCCACCCTGGTTGACCGGGCCGAGATCGTGCGTGAAAAAGGCACCAATCGCAGCCAGTTCTTTCGCGGCCAGGCGGATAAATACACCTGGCGCGATATCGGCTCCAGCTACCTGATGGCCGATTTGCAGGCCGCCTATCTCTGGGGGCAACTGGATGCCGCCGATATCATTAACCGCCGCCGCCTGGAACTGTGGAACCGCTATCGCGACGCGCTGCTCCCGCTGGCGGAACGGGGGCGTATCGAACTGCCGACGGTGCCGGAAGGCTGCCGGCAAAATGCCCATATGTTTTATATTAAGCTGCGGGATATCGCCGATCGCTCGGCGTTTATCGCGCATATGAAAACGGCGGATATCCTGACGGTATTCCATTATATTCCGCTGCACGACAGCCCGGCCGGGCTGCGATTCGGCCGTTTCAGCGGCGAGGATCGTTATACCACCCTGGAGAGCCAGCGCCTGGTGCGGCTGCCGTTGTTCTACAACTTAACCGACGAGCATCAATCCCAGGTCATCGGCGCGATTAACCGGTATTTCGCCTGATATGTCGCTGGCCCGCGCCTCGTTATGGACTGCCGGTTCGACGCTTGTCAAGATTGGCGTCGGCCTGCTGGTGGTCAAACTGCTGGCGGTGTCTTTCGGGCCGTCCGGCGTCGGCCAGGCGGGCAACTTCCGGCAACTGGTGACCGTGCTCGGCGTGCTGTCCGGCGCGGGTATTTTTAACGGCATCACCAAATATGTGGCGCAGTACCAGCACCAGCCGCAACAATTGCGCGCCGTGCTGGGCACCGGGTCGGCCATGGTGCTGGGGTTTTCCACGCTGCTGGCGGTGATTTTTTTAACGGCCGCCGAATCCATCAGCCGCGGGCTGTTCGGCCATGGCGACTATGCCGGCGTGGTGCGTGCGGTGGCCTTTATCCAGTTGGGTATCGCCTATGCCAACCTGATGCTGGCTATTCTGAAAGGTTTTCGCGACGCCGCCGGCAACGCCCTGGCCGTCAGCTGCGGCAGCGTGCTGGGCGCGGGCGCTTTTTTCCTCTGCTATAGGCTGGGCGGTTACCCCGGGGCGCTGGCCGGACTGGCGCTGGTGCCGGCCGTGACGCTGCTGCCCGCGGCCCTGGTGGTGGCCCGGCGGCGGCGGATTAGCCCGGGCGATTTGCGTCCGTCATGGGATAGGCAGCTTGCCGGCCAATTGGGCAAATTTACCCTGATGGCGCTGATGACATCGTTCACCCTGCCGCTGGCCTATATTCTGATGCGTAATCTCCTGGCCCAGCGCTATAGCTGGGAAGAGGTGGGTATCTGGCAGGGGGTCAGCAGTATCTCCGACGCTTATCTGCAGTTTATTACCGCCTCGTTTACCGTTTACCTGCTGCCGACCCTGTCGCGTTTAAGCGATAAGCGCGCCGTCGCCCGGGAAATCGGGCGGTCGCTGCTGTTTGTGATGCCCGCGGTGGCGGTGGTTAGCCTGGTCTTGTGGCTGTTAAGGGATGTGGCTATCCGCCTGCTGTTTTCCGCCGAGTTCGAGGCGATGCGCGACCTGTTCGCCTGGCAGCTGGTAGGCGACGTATTGAAAGTGGGCGCTTACGTATTCGGTTATCTGGTCATAGCCCGGGCCTCGCTGCGTTTTTACCTGCTGACGGAAATCAGCCAGTTCGCGTTGTTGACCGGTTTTTCGCACTGGCTGATTCCCCTGCATGGCGCGCTTGGCGCGACGCAGGCTTATATGGCAACCTATATAGTGTATTTTTTACTTTGTAGCGGCGTATTTCTTCTTTATTGCAGGGAAAAATGATCCCATTAACCCATGTGCTTGGCGCGGATATCCCGCATCATAACCTGACGGTGCTGCGTTTTTTCAACGATCGGCTGGCGGGCGATCTCCCCGAGGGACAACCCCATCATTTTATGGTGGCCGCCGCCGACAGCGCACCGTTCGCGCCCTTTACGCGGCTTATTATCGCTACCTACGCGGATAAACGGGCGCTGGCGCGGGCGGTGGTGCGTTTAGCCGCCGCCGAACCGGCGAGGCGTTTCTTCCTGCACGGGCAGTTCAACCCGCGGCTCTGGCTGGCCCTGCTGCTGGGGACCTTGCCCGCCGCCCGGGTCAGCTGGCATATCTGGGGCGCCGATCTCTATGAAGAATCCCAGAGCGTAAAACACCGTTTGTTTTATTTGTTGCGCCGCCGCGCCCAGGGGCGGGTCGGCCATGTGTTCGCCACTCTCGGCGATTTGTCGGTCTATCGCCCGCGCTATCCCCAGGTGCCGGCGGCGCCGCTGTATTTTCCCACCCGCATGGACCCGGCGCTGGGTTTTGACCGGCCGCCGCCGGTGGGTAAAACCCTCACTGTGCTGGTGGGAAACTCCGGCGATGCCGCCAATCGCCACCTGGAGGCGCTGGAAGCGATTCACCGCCAGTTCGGCGCCGACGTGCGGGTGATTGTGCCGCTGGGGTATCCGGCCAATAACGAGGCCTATATCGCCCGGGTGCGGGCGCAAGGGGAGAAACTGTTTCCGGCGGACCGGCTGGAGCTGCTGACGCGCCCGGTGGCGTTTGACGCTTACCTGACGCTGTTGCGCCAGTGCGATGTGGGGTATTTCCTGTTTAACCGCCAGCAGGGCATCGGCACGCTCTGCCTGCTGATCCAGTTCGGCGTGCCGTTTGTCCTGAGTCGGCGCAACCCGTTTTGGCAGGATTTGGCCGCGGAACAGGTGCCGGTGCTTTTTCACGGCGACAGGCTCGACCGATCGGTGGTGCGCGCGGCGCAACGGCAACTGGCCGGCGTGGATAAAAGCCGTATCGCCTTTTTTTATCCCAATTATCTGCAGGGATGGCGCCGGGCGCTGGCCGTCGCCGCGGGGACAAGCTCATGACCCTTGGCCAGTTCGGCGGATTGCTGGTGGTCTATGTGCTCTCGGTGCTGCTGGTGCTGACCCTGACCTATCGGGAATTTCGCCGGATACGCTTTAATTTCAACGTCTTTTTTTCACTGCTTTATTTATTGACCTTCTATCTGGGTTTTCCGCTGACCTGCATTCTCGCGTTTCGCTTTAATGTCCAGGTGGCGCCGGTGGAAAACCTGCTGGAAGCGCTGCTGGCCGCCACCGCTTTTTACGGGATTTATTATGTCAGTTATAAAACCCGCTGGTTTTCTTCTTCCCGGTCCGCCGCCGGGCCGGTATTGTCCCTGAACCGGGTGGAAACGCATTTGACCTGGATCCTGCTGGCGCTGACCGCCGTCGGCACGGTGGCGATATTCTTTATGCATAACGGGTTTTTATTATTCCGCCTGCAGTCCTACAGCCAGATATTTTCCCGCGATGTTACCGGGGTGGCGCTGAAGCGCTTTTTCTATTTTTTTATCCCGGCAATGTTAATTATTTATTTCCTTAACCCCACCCGGCGCAATTGGCTATTATTTTTGTGCAGCACCGTGGCCTTCGGTATTTTCACCTATATGGTGGTCGGCGGGACCCGGGCCAATATCATTATCGCCTTCGCCTTGTTTTTGTTTATCGGCATCCAGCGCAACTGGATAAGCCTGTGGATGCTGGGCGCGTCCGGTCTGGTGGCCGTGGCCGCCATGTTCTGGCTGGCGTTAAAGCGCTACGGCCTGAACGTCAGCGGCGACGAGGGGTTTTATACGTTTTTGTATCTGACGCGCGACACCTTCTCCCCCTGGGAAAATCTGGCGCTGTTACTGCAAAACTACCCTAAGATAGCCTTCCAGGGCCTGGCGCCTGTGATTCGCGACTTTTATGTCTTTATCCCTGGCTGGTTATGGCCGGACCGCCCCAGCCTGGTGCTCAATACCGCCAATTATTTTACCTGGGAGGTTTTGGACAATCATTCCGGCCTGGCGATTTCGCCCACGCTTATCGGTTCGCTGCTGGTCATGGGCGGCGTGGTGTTTATTCCCTTAGGCGCCATCCTGGTGGGGCTTATCCTGAAAGGATTCGATACCCTGTATGAACGGGGCAAGGCGGCGTCGGACCGTTATCGTTCGGCGGTGCTGCAGGCATTTTGTTTTGGCGCCGTGTTTAATATGATAGTACTGGCCCGCGAGGGATTGGATGCCTTTACGTCGCGGGTGGTGTTTTTCGCCCTGGTATTCGGCATGTGCCTGCTGCTGGCAAAATTACTCTTTTGGCTGCTTAACCGCGCGGGGCTGATCCGTCCCAGGCGCGCGCGTGGGGCGACAGAGGCATCATCGTAAGCGCGTCAGCCTTTGTAAGGATAATAAATGGAAATTCAGGACGGAATCGCCCTGTACCGTATTCGCGGTTTGGTTATCTGGGGTTTTCGCGATCAGCGGCAGTGCGTCGATTACCTGTTTGCCGGCGGACGGGTCAAGACCGGCACCCTGGTGGCCGTCAACGCGGAAAAGGTGCTGACCTCGGAGCGGGATGCCGCGCTTGCCCAACTGCTGGCGGAGGCGCAATACAAGTACGCCGACGGCATCAGCATCGTGCGGTCGATTCGCCGCAAATATCCCGCCGCCGAGGTGGCGCGCATCGCGGGCGCCGATCTGTGGGAGGGTATTATGGCGCGGGCGGGCAAGGAGGGCACGGCGGTTTTTCTTATCGGCGGCCGGCCGGATGTGCTCGGGCAGACGGCCGAGCGCCTGCGCGCGAAATGGAACGTTAACATCGTCGGGACGCAGGACGGCTTTTTTGCCCCGGCCGGGCAGGAATCGCTGTTCGCCCGGGTCCGGGCCAGCGGCGCCGCTATCGTTACCGTGGCGATGGGCTCGCCCAGGCAGGAAAAGTTGATGCGCGATTGCCGCGCCAGCTATCCCGACGCGCTCTATATGGGCGTGGGCGGCACCTACGATGTTTTTACCGGCCATGTAAAGCGCGCGCCCCTCCTCTGGCAAAGCATGGGCCTGGAGTGGCTATACCGCCTGTTCAGCCAGCCCAGCCGTTTCCGGCGCCAACTGAAACTGTTACGCTTTATCGGCTATTATATCAGCGGACGTTTGTAGGCGCGCGGCCCCCCGCCGGGGGGTAAGTACCCGAAAAGAAGGGCTCATGGCGTTTTGACGGCGGGGAAAACGACCTAAGCGGGCAGGAAATGAGCAAAGGGTCATTAAACCCGGCAAAAGTAGTAAAAAGCACTAGACAGTCAGGCCGCGATTCCGTACTATCCCCACCCGCAACGGCGCTAAGCGCCCGTAGCTCAGCTGGATAGAGCGCTGCCCTCCGGAGGCAGAGGTCTCAGGTTCGAATCCTGTCGGGCGCACCATATTTAGTGCGCAAGTGCCGTGTCAGCAGTATCTTCACGTTGCGGTAAGCAGTATCAGTAATGGTGATTGTAGCTCAGTTGGTAGAGCCCTGGATTGTGATTCCAGTTGTCGTGGGTTCGAGCCCCATCAGTCACCCCAACATTAGTGGCCATGCGAAGGTGGCGGAATTGGTAGACGCGCTAGCTTCAGGTGTTAGTGTCTTAACGGACGTGAGGGTTCAAGTCCCTCTCTTCGCACCACAACCTTTAAGTACCCTTTTTAAGATGTTGCAGTACGGCGAGTAGCGCAGCTTGGTAGCGCAACTGGTTTGGGACCAGTGGGTCGGAGGTTCGAATCCTCTCTCGCCGACCACATTCCCGATGGTGTTGCCCATGCGGTGGCGGGCAGGGCCAGAAAAAAGAAGAGCGGCAGGTCATCATGACCTGCCGTTTTTTGTTGTCTGTCATATACCCGCTGGTAAAATGAAAGCAAAAGGGGAACTAAAATTATGCACGCCGACATTTTTGCCGCCTCTGAGCTGCCGCCGCTTCCAGCCGATATTGTCTCCAAGCTCAACTTGATAGCGTCCTGGCTGGCGGTTGACGATTTTTCCGCCCGGCAGGACCATTTAAGCGCCGATGCCATCATCCTGGCGGGAAATGCAGTATTAGCCACCATTGACGGCGCGTGCGCACTGGCGCGGGCCCGCCATATTCCCCTGGTTATCTCCGGCGGCATCGGCCATTCCACCTCGTTTCTCATCGCGGCGGTGGCCCAACATCCCCGTTATCAGGCCATTGAAACCGCCGCCCGGCCTGAAGCCGCCATATTGCATGAGATTGCCTGCCGATTCTGGGAATTACCTGGAAAACAGGTCGTTATGGAAACCGCGTCGCGCAATTCCGGCGAAAATGCCGGCTTTACGCGCGCCCTGCTGGAAGAACGGGGATGTACGCCGCAAGATATTATTCTTATTCAGGATCCCTTGCTGCAGCGCCGGACCGACGCCACCTTTCGCCGCTGCTGGGTTGATTCTGCCCAAAGTCCGCATTTTATTAACTGGCCGACCTGTGTCCCGCAACTGGTGAGTGACATAAACGGGACCGGCTTTACCCATGATAGCGATGGCCTCTGGCCGGTAAACCGGTTTATATCCTTGTTACTGGGCGAAATTCCCCGTCTGCGGGATGATAAACAAGGCTATGGCCCGAAAGGGAAAGATTATATCTGCCATGTGGATATTCCGAACGAGATTGAAGACGCCTGGGAATATCTGATGCATAACCAGGGGATCCCGGGTGAATGGCGCGATCGTATTGAGATTCCAACGCTCAATGGATAAGCCACGACAATAGCCGCTATATTAAGGTCAAGGATTGCAGGAAATGCGCTTTTAGCGGCGCGGCCTCCACGCCCAGGCAGATTTTTTGCAATCCGCAGCCGGCAAAAGGATCAAAGCGCGTGGCGAGCGCGGTGGTACGGCGCAAGGTCTGGCCGCGCGACAGGCCTTCGGTCACTACCCTTACCGGCGAGGTCGACACCCTGAACCAGTCGGGATTGATCAAATAGGATAGGGTCAGGGTATCATGCAGCGCCATGCCCTCGAACCCCTCGCTTTGCAAGCTGTAGTCCAGGTAGCCGCGGGAAATGGCGGTCAATACCGGCTGCCCGGTTGCGCGAATTTCCTCTCCGGTAATTAATACTTCATGGGTAACGTCCAGCGGCAGCATCACCACCGGCAGGGCGGAGGAGAGAACCTGATCCGCAGCGTGGGGATCTTTCCAGATATTAAATTCGCAGTGGGGCGTCACGTTGCCGGCATGGCCGTGGGTGCCGAAGGCGCCGCCCATGATAACCACTTCCCTCACCAGGGGAACAATCTCCGGCGCCAGGTTGATGGCGGTGGCGATATTGGTCAGCGGCCCGATGGCCACCAGGGTAATTTCGCCGGGATTGGCCTTTACGCTGTCGATAATAAAGCGGATGCCATCTTGCGCCGAGGCGTCATAGGGATTGTCAAACGCGTCACCCAATCCGTCTTTGCCGTGTATCTTGCCGCTAACAGGCGTGGGGTCAAGAGCCAGCGGACGCGAACAGCCGCGATAAATGTCGGCGCGGATCGCCATTTTGGCGCAGAATAGCCGGGCATTTTTAACCGCCTGATCCCGGGTAACATTGCCAAATACCGCGCAGACACCCAGGATTTCCATATGGCGGGCGGCGTAGGCAAGCGCAAAAGCGTCATCCACGCCAATATCGGTATCGATAATAATTTTACGCATAAACGACTCCGTCCTATGAAAAGGTGTTTTACTGTGTCTCTTCCGCATCTTCGGGTAGCGAAGGGGCCTGGGCTACCGGCAGGGAGATGTAAAAACAGGCGCCGCCTTCCGGCCGGTTGCCGGCGCGAATCTGCCCTTCATGCATTTCTATAATCGCCTTGCAGATGGCCAGCCCCAGTCCAACGCCGGGCACGGCCGATTCCTTATTGCCGCGGGCGAATTTTTCAAAAATCTTTTGTTCCTGCCCCACCGGGATGCCCGGCCCGTTGTCCCACACCTCGATTTCCAGCCGATGACGTTGTTCATAGGCCCGGATGCCCAGTTGCGCGTTATCGCCGGCATACTTTAACGCATTCTCCAACAGGTTGGTGAACACCCGCTCCAAGAGCGCGCCGTCGGCTTTGATCAATACCAGATGGTCGGGCAACTCCAGCCTGACCTGACGCTGGGCCAGCAGCGGTTTCATGATTTTCAGCGTGCTGCCGATCACCTCCTCCAGCGCCACCCATTCGGCGCGCAGGTTAAGTCCTCCAGACTGGATGCGCGCCATATCCAGCATATTGTTGACCAGCCGGATGGTGCTCAGGGTTTGTTGCCGGATCTGGCTGGCCTGCGGCGCGTATTTCGACCCTTCCGCCGCCAGGTCAAGGGTCAAAATTTCCGACTGGCCGAACAGCACCGTCAGCGGGGTGCGCAGATCGTGGGATAGGGCCGACAATAGGGCATTGCGCAGCTCCTCGCGCTCGGCGGCCAGGCGCGCGTGTTCTTCGCTGCGGGTCAGCGCCATGCGTTCCAGCGCGCCGGCGATAAGTACCGTAAAAGTTTCCAGCATACGCTGCTGTTCGGGGATCAGCAGATGGCGCAGGTTGGCGGGTTCAATCACCAGCAGCCCGAGTGTTTTGCCGGTGGTTTTCAGCGGCAGTATCTGATAGGGCACGCCTGGCAGCGTATCGGTACCGGCGCCGGCCGGCTGCCCTTTATCAAAACTCCAGCGGGAAATGGCGGCGTCGGGCAGGGTCGTCAGGTTGCCGGCGGCGCCAATGGCCTTCAGCTCGCCATTTTCCTGCGCCAGCAGCAGCTCGCTGCGCGCCTGTAACGTACTGTCGATGACGCGCTGGCAGGTTTGGGCAATCTCGTCCATGCCGCGCGCGCCGCTCAGCGCCTTGGAAATTTCATAAAGATGGCGCACGCGCTGTTCCCGATAACGCGCCACGCGCGCCTGGTAACGTACCCCCGACGTCAGGTTGCCGATAATGATGCCGACGGTCAGCATCACGCCGAAGGTGAACAGGTATTGCACATCCGATACCGCCATGGTGCCGGTAGGCGCGATAAACACCATGTCGAAAATAACGATGTTCAGCACGGTCGCCACTACCGACGGCCAGCGGCCGTAGCGCAGGGCCACGATGACCACGCCGAGCAGATAGATCATCACCATATTGGTGGGATCTACGCCGGGCAGCAGCCAGTGGCCGCCGACGGTAATCAGGGCGCAGAGCGCCGCCGCCGCCAGGCAGCCGCGCAGCTGCACCCGCCATTTATCGGTAAAAGATCGGCTGTCCGCCAGCCTGCCGGGAGGATCGGCCGGCGGTTCATCCAGCGCCACGATGATCAGGTCCAGGTCGGGCCCAAGGCGGCCCAGCCGGTCGGCAAAGCTGTCCCTGCGCCAGGGTTTGGCCGGGCGGCGGCCGGTGATGATTTTTCCCAGGTTGTGCTCGCGGGCGTAGCGCAGCACCGCGTTGACCTCGCTGGGATCGGATAGGGTGGCCGTTTCCGCGCCCAATTCCTGGGCCAGCTGCAGGGTGCGCAGGATGCCGCGCCGGCGCGACTCGGCCAGGCGGTGCAGCGAGGGGGTTTCCACGTAGACGGCATGCCAGACGCTGCCGAGCTTGGCCGCCAGCCTGGCCGCCGTGCGCACCAGCTTTTCGCTGCCGGTGTTATTGCCGATGCACAGCAAGATGGCGTCGCGCGTATGCCACACCTTGTCCTCGCCGCCGCTGGCGTCGCGCCAGACCCGCATCTGGTCGTCCACCCGATCGGCGGTGCGGCGCAAGGCCAGTTCGCGCAGGGCGAATAGGTTGCCTTTGCGGAAAAAATTTTCTATGGCCCGTTCGGCGCGATCGCCGATATACACCTTGCCCTCTTTTAATCGCTGGCGCAGATCGTCGGGGGGCAGATCCACCAGCACCACTTCATCCGCCGAATCGAAAAACGGGTCCGGCACGGTTTCCCGTACCCGGATGCCGGTGACGCCGCTCACCACGTCGTTCAGGCTTTCCAGATGCTGGACATTGATGGTGGTCAGCACGTCGATGCCGGCATCCAGCAGCTCGTCGACATCCTGCCAGCGCTTGGGATGGCGCGAGCCGCGCGCGTTGGTATGCGCCAGCTCGTCCATCAGGATCACCGCCGGACGCCGGGCCAGCGCGGCGTCCAGATCAAACTCCTGATGCCGGTGCCGGCCGGTGGGGCGCCGGGGCAGCACGGTCAGCCCGTCCAGCAAGGCCTCGGTTTCAGCGCGGCCGTGCGTTTCCACCACCCCCACCAGCACATCGAGCCCCTGCGCCCGCAGGCGACGGGCTTCCGTAAGCATCGACCAGGTTTTTCCCACGCCGGCGCAGGCGCCGAAATAGATTTTCAGTTTGCCGCGTTGCTTATTGGCCGCCTGCAGCAATAACGCGTCCGGGTCGGGACGCTGGGGTTCATCGTCGCTCATGGCGGTCCTTAAGACTGGGGAAGTTTATCCAGCGCTACGTTAAGTTCCAGTACGTTTACCGTCGGTTCGCCGAGAAAAGCGAGCAACGGCCGCGACGTCTGTTGTTCAACCAATTGGCGCACCTGTTCCTGGGCCAGTCTACGCGCTGCCGCGACCCGAGGCACCTGCCAAAGGGCTGCCTGCGGCGAAATATGCGGATCCAGGCCGCTGCCCGATGCCGTCACCAGATCCACCGGGATGGGGCCGCCGGCCTGCGGGTTGGCCGCGCGCAGCGCCGCCACGCGTTGTTTTACCGCTTCGTCCAGCGCCGGATTGCTCGCGGCCAGATTGCTGCCCGACGAGGCCAGGGGGTTATTGGGCGTATCGCCGGTGGCCGACGGACGGCCCTGGAAATACTCGGGCCGGGTAAAATTCTGCCCGATAAGCGCGGAACCCCGCGTTTCGCCGCCGGCCTCCAGCAATGAGCCATTGGCCTGCGCGGGAAACCACCACTGCGCCAACTGGGTGGTCAATAAAGGATAAACAACGCCGGTGATAAGTGTCAGCAGCACCAGTAAAATCAAGGCGGGTCGTAATTGGCTCATGATGGTTCCTCTTAGCCCAGACCTAAAACGGTCAAAATCAAATCAATCAGCTTGATGCCGGCAAAAGGTATCAGCAGCCCGCCCATGCCGTAGATCCACAGGTTGCGGCGCAGCAGGGCGGCGGCGCCCATGGGACGGTAACTTACCCCATTCAGCGCCAGCGGGATCAGGAAGACGATCACCAGGGCGTTAAATATCACCGCCGACAAAATGGCGGAGCCGGGCGAGTGCAGATGCATTACGTTCAGCATATTCAATTGCGGGTAGGTCACCGCAAACGCGGCCGGGATGATGGCAAAATATTTGGCGACGTCGTTGGCGATACTGAACGTGGTCAGCGACCCGCGCGTCATCAGCATTTGCTTGCCGATATGCACCACTTCCAGCAGCTTGGTGGGGTTGGAGTCCAGGTCGACCATATTGCCCGCCTCTTTTGCCGCCTGGGTACCGGAATTCATCGCCACCGCCACATCCGCCTGCGCCAGCGCCGGCGCATCGTTGGTGCCGTCGCCGGTCATGGCCACCAGCCGTCCCTCGGCCTGGTATTGGCGAATCAAGGCCAGCTTGGCCTCGGGCGTCGCTTCGGAGAGGAAATCATCCACCCCGGCCTCGGCCGCGATGGCGGCGGCGGTCAGCGGATTATCGCCGGTCACCATCACGGTCTTGATGCCCATCTTGCGCAGTTCGGCAAAACGTTCTTTTATGCCGCCCTTAACAATGTCCTTCAGGGCCACAACTCCCAGAACGCGCGCATCTTCCGCCACCACCAGCGGCGTGCCGCCGCTGCGCGCCACCTCTTCCACCAGGCTGCTGACCCCGGCGGGAAAACGGCCGCCGTTGCTTTCGATATGGCGGCGAATGGAATCCACCGCCCCTTTACGGATCATGCGCTGCTGGATATTGACGCCGCTCATGCGCGTCTGGGCCGAGAACGGGATAAAGGTGGCGTCAAGGCTCTGTAAATTGCGTTCGCGCAGATTAAATTTCTGCTTGGCGAGCACCACGATACTGCGGCCTTCCGGCGTTTCATCGGCAAGCGACGCCAGCTGGGCCGCGTCCGCCAGCGCTTCTTCGCTGACGCCGGGGGCGGGCATAAAGCGGGTGGCCTGACGGTTGCCAAGCGTAATGGTGCCGGTTTTATCCAGCAGCAGGACATCGATATCGCCGGCCGCCTCCACCGCGCGCCCACTGGTGGCGATAACGTTGGCCGCCAGCATCCGGCTCATCCCGGCCACGCCGATGGCCGACAGCAGGCCGCCGATGGTGGTGGGGATCAGGCAGACCAGCAGGGCCACCAGCACCGTGATGCTCACCGGCGCGCCGCCCCAGGCCGAGAACGGATACAGCGTCGCCGTCGCCAGCAGGAACACAATGGTCAGCGCCACCAGCAGGATGGTCAGGGCGATTTCATTGGGGGTTTTACGCCGCTTGGCCCCCTCTACCATGGCAATCATGCGATCCAGGAAAGTTTCG
Source organism: Sodalis sp. RH14 (assembly GCF_047324285.1). Taxonomy (NCBI): domain Bacteria; kingdom Pseudomonadati; phylum Pseudomonadota; class Gammaproteobacteria; order Enterobacterales; family Bruguierivoracaceae; genus Sodalis; species Sodalis sp. RH14. Next base: position 5,366,285 of record NZ_CP178739.1, on the reverse strand, counting down.
CCGGGATTGGCGCTGCATGTTATCACCAGCCAGTCGGACAGAATGCGCGTCCCGCCGGTCACCGAGGCGAAGTCGCCGCCGGACTCGCGGATTACCGGCGCGGATTCACCGGTAATGGCGCTTTCATCCACGGACGCGCCCCCTTCAATCACTTCGCCGTCGCAGGGGATAATATCCCCGGCCTCGGCCAACACCACATCACCCTTGCGCAACGCGTCGGCGGCCACTTTGCTGGTGGCGGCGCCGTAACGCGGCTCGGCGAGCTTTTTCGCCCAGCTGGTTTTTTTCACGCCTTTCAGGCTTTCCGCCTGGGCCTTGCTGCGCCCTTCCGCCAGCGCCTCGGCAAAATTGGCGAACAACACGGTAAACCACAGCCAGAGCGAAACATGGGCGGTAAAACCGACATTCCCTGCGGTCAGTCCCGCCGCCATGCCTGCCGCCAGCAGCAGCGTCAGGATACTGCCCAGGTACACGACAAACATCACCGGATTGCGAAACTGCACGCGCGGATCCAGCTTTTTAAACGCATCCGCAAGAGCGACGCGCATCAGCGCTCCGTCAAACAGCGCTTTTTGATTACGACTCATGGCTTCAAACTCCCGCGATTAATGACCAAGCAGTTGCAAATGTTCCGCCACCGGGCCAAGCGCCAGCGCGGGGATAAAGTTAAGCGCGCCGACCAACAGCACCGAGCCGATGACCAGGGAAATAAACAGCGGGCCGTGGGTGGGCAACGTGCCGCTGCCGACCGGCTGCACCTTCTTGATCGCCAGCGAGCCGGCAATCGCCATCACCGGCACAATCACCGCGAAACGGCCCAGCAGCATGGCGACCGCCAGCAGCAGGTTCCAGAACGGGGTGTTGGCGCTCAGGCCGGCGAAGGCGCTGCCGTTGTTATTCGCGGCGGAGGACACGGCGTAGAGCACCTCGCTAAAGCCGTGCGCGCCGGGATTGAACATGCCGGCGCGCCCGGCTTCGGTCATCATGGCCAGCGCGGTGCCCAGCAGCGACAGGGCGGGGGTAATAAGGATGGCGATGGCGGTCATTTTCATTTCCCACACTTCGATCTTTTTACCCAGGTATTCCGGAGTACGGCCGATCATCAACCCGGCGATAAACACCGCCAGCAGCACAAACAGCAGCATGCCGTACAGGCCCGAGCCGACGCCGCCGAATATCACCTCGCCGATTTGCATCAGCCACATCGGCATCATGCCGCCGAGCGCGGTAAAGGAATCGTGCATGGCGTTAACCGCCCCGCAGGAGGCCGATGTCGTGATCACCGCGAACAGGCTGGAATTAAGGATGCCGAAACGGCTTTCCTTGCCTTCCATGTTGATGGCGCTGTCCGCCCCGAATTGCAGGAAGTGCGGGTTGCCGTTCAGCTCCGCCCACATCACCACCGCTACCGCGGCGATAAACATCAGCGACATGGCCCAGAGCAAGGCATGGCCCTGGCGATGGTCGCGCACGACATTGCCGAAGGCAAAGCACAGCGCCGCCGGAATGAGGAAGATGGCAATCATCTGGATAAAATTAGTGATGTAATTCGGGTTTTCAAACGGATGGGCGGAGTTAACGTTAAAGAAGCCGCCGCCGTTGGTGCCGAGCATTTTTATCGCTTCCTGCGACGCTACCGGCCCCATCGGCAACGTTTGCTTGGCGCCCTCAAGCGTCGTCAGGCTGAGATAATCACTGAAATTTTGCAGGGTGCCCTGGCTGATGCTGATCAGGGCGATCAGCAGCGCCAGCGGCAGCAGGATATAAAGCGTGATGCGCGCCATATCGCGCCAGGCGTTGCCGAGCGTGGCCACCGACCGGCTGGCAAACCCCCTGATCAGCGCAAACGCCACGGCGATGCCGGTGGCCGCCGACAGAAAGTTCTGCACGGTTAAACCCACCATCTGGCTAAAATAGCTCATGGTGCTTTCGCCGGCGTAGGACTGCCAGTTGGTATTAGTGACGAAGCTGATGGCGGTATTCAGCGCCAGATGCCAGGAGAGGGCCGGCAAATGCTGCGGGTTTAACGGCAGGCGATCCTGGAGCATTAACATCGCCAGCAATAGGATAATGCCGAGCACATTGAACAATAAAATGGCCAACAGGTAGCCGCGCCAGTTCATGTCCTGTTTATACACGCCGCACAATCGCCATAACCGGCGCTCGATGCCGGCGAAACCGGGCGCGGGCCGATCGTTAATGAATCTGCTCAGCCCTAGCCCCAAAGGGCGCGCCAGGATCAGCAGCACGGCCATGTAGCTGAAAATCAACAAAAACGCGCTGGAAGCCATCAGAATTCCTCCGCGTTAATCAGGGCATAAACCAAATAGCCCAACAGTAAAAACACCAGCACGATACCGGTTATCAAAGCCATACCCACAGTGCACCTCCAGAGGAAATTCTCAGGTGCTGCGAGTGTAAATTTTTGTCTGAAAAGTTAATGTAAAATTACTCCTGCCGGGTGTAAAAATTTTATAAAAATAGCGCAAATGCCGCGGCAGGCTTTGGAGATGGTTTAATTCCAGAAATGTATATAAAAAATTTATAGCCCGGCCCTTTATTTTTATACAGGTTTTATAGTTGCTTGGTTATATTGGCTTTATCAGGAACGCGTAAGGCAAGACGAATAACCAGCTCAATAGATATTTGCCTGGTTAACGATATTCGACAGCGCGTCTATAACGTATTGAGAATATGTCCGGCAGCGGTAAGAGGTCGACAAGAAAATGAAATATATCGTCGTTAATATACTGTTGTTTTTAGCCTGCCTGCTGGCATCCGGTCTGCTATGGGCGGTGTCGCCGGTGCCCGCGCCGGCGCAGAGGCCGGCGAGCGGCGATTTTTCGCCGCAACAACAGGCGGAGATTGAACATATCGTGGAAAACTATTTAGTCGCCCATCCGGACATCCTGGCGAAAATGAACCCGCCGCCGGTCAGCCCGGGTGGCTGCCGGCCAGTGCGTTGAGCCGGCATGGTGGCGATGTGGGGCGCCGTCTACCCGCGCCGGGCGGCGGAGGCCATCGCCCGGGGATTATACATTATTGCGGGTAGGGCACCCAGCCGCCGCCATTGAGGCGGATATACACTTTGCCCTGGTATTCCATCACCACCGCGTTTTCATTTTCCGCCACCTTGGGGGTGGTGGGCAGATTGGCGCCTAACGCCGGCCAGTCCAGGAGGGACGTGGTGAAGACCTTGCCGTCCACCGAACGGGCCACCAGTTCGGAAATGGCCAGATAGCTGCTGGGGGCGGTGATGTTCAGCGCCTGGGCCGGATGCGGCGCGCGCGTGCCGAAGAATTTTACGCCGACCGGAATATGGGTAATGGCGGGGCTGGGAATATCGCGCAGGCCGGAGATCTGCATTTTATCGCCAACAAGCCCGGCGCCGTGTTCCGGCACCACGATCAGCATCACCCGGCGGCCGGATTTATCCAACTGGTCCATAAAGGCGTTGAGCTGGGAAAGCAGGGTTTGCGCGCGTGTACGGTAATCGGCGCCTTTGGCTGCGCCGACAAAACGATTGCCGTCGTGCAACGCGATCAGGTTAAAAAATGTCGCGCTGCGCCCGGTGGCCGCCCGGGACTGGTTTGCCAGCCAGCGGGCCATCAGTTGCCCATCGTCAAAAATAGGCTCGCCGTCGAAGGAGGCCAGTTCATGACCCAGGCCCGCCTGCGACATGATAGGCGCCTGCATATCAGCGTCCTGGCGCAGGTTGCCGATGTAATTACCGAAGACGCCGCTATGATCCATCGCCAGCTGTTCGCCAAAGCCCAGTTTCGCCAGGTTGTCGAACAGATAGCATTGCCGGGCGGCGGGTTGGTACAAATCATGATGGGACGTTTGACCACAGCTGGCGCGCAGCAGACGAATTGACGCCGGGCCGCTGTAGGCGGTGGCGGAGTTGAAGTCGGTGAACAGCAGGTCAAATCGCGACCACAGCGGGGACGCGGACAGCTGGGCGGCATCCAGATCCGACCAGGCCAGGGAACAGATATTGATCACCAGTAAATCAAACGGCTGGGCATCGGGGGGCAGCGTCTGCGGGAACGGCGTTTGCCTGGCCTGCTCGCGCTGATAAAATTGCTGCAGGTAAGCATCGAGATTGGCGTTGGTCGGTGGACCGCTGACCGTATTGGGCAGGTTTTGCGCCGGCGCCGTTTCCTGCGCGCGCTGGGCGACGGGCGCAGGCGTGGCGGCCGCGGGCGGCGCCTGGGTCAGCCCCGGGGGCAACAGCAGGCTCAGGTTGAGCCACAGCAGGCCCGCCACCGTGAAGGTGGTAATGCGCAGCCATTGCGCCACAAACAGATACCCTACCAATAGCACGAAGGCGACGCCAATCCATCGCCAGTTGATAAACCGATCGGTCAATTCCAGCAAATAGTCGATGCTAAAGCCGCTGACATCCGCGCCCTGATGGAGAATGGAACGCCAGCCCGGCAGCCAGGTATCATGGTAAAACAAGGCCAGGCCAAACGGCAGCGCCAGCCATTGGCGCCAGCGGTGCAGACGCGCCGTGGGCAGGGGAAACAGCAGACAGGAGGCGAAAAACAGGTTGGCCAGCGCGTCGACATGCAAATAGCCCAGCCAGAGCAGGATAAATTTCAGTAAAAAATAATAATTCCAGCCACCCAGTCCGCGCCAGGTCCGCCCGATCTGAAAAACGGAGGTGTTAACGCGCGGGTTATTCATCATGTGCCGGCTTATCCGCCGTTGACCGGTGGTTTATTTTCATCGCCAGGTGGGTTTTGACATGGCTTGCCCTGATCGGACGCAGATAGCGGGGGGATAAAAACCATGCATTAAAGCGATTACGCCACAGCGGCAAATATTTATGCGCGATAAACCCGAGCGGGATAAATATCACCGCCGCCAAGCAGAACATTTGCAGGATATCGACGATGTTCATTGTCCGTAACCTTTATTATTGCGCGGGGGTGAAAACGAAGGCGGTAATGGCTTACCGTCCAGTTGCACGATGAGGGGTACGGGTAGCCGGCGTCTTTTACCCGGCGGCGCATCCCGGGTCGGCTCGGCGGCGGCTGGCGGCGGCTCAGGCGGCACGGCCAGCCCCGACAGGCGGCGAACCTCCGCCTGGATGGCATTATCCTGATACCACAGGGTGCGGTTTTGGAACATGTCGGCGGCAGGCAGGCTGAACAAGAAATTAAGCACGCTATCCACATCGCTGGTCTGGCAGTTGGATAAAAACAAATACAGATGGCTGTCGGTGAGGGTAAGCACGTCGCCGTCGCGGCGCAGATGGCACAACGACATGGCCTGCTGCGGGCTGATGCCGCCGACCGGGCGCAGGGCAAGCAGTACGCCGCGGGTTTCTACCGCAAGGGTAGGCTGTCCCAGGATGGATTGCATCACCTCGCAAAATACCGGCAGCGGCAAAAAACCTTTGTGGCGGTCAGGCAGCCGCCCTTGCAGCAATAATTCAATATTTTCCGGTACATAGCGATTAAACGTGCCTTGCTGGATGTCGTCCAGCAGCGTCAGGAAGCTGGATAGCCTCGCCGCGTGCGGCACGATTAAATTAGCGCCGCAGGCCTGTAATAAGCGTTGATCGATATAGCGCAGGGCGGGGTACATTTCCCTGACGACAATTTTGAGCGCGTTGCCGCGCCGGATACGCAGGAGATGAATTTGCCGGGCCAGCGTTTCAATCTGGTCGTTGGCGCTGAGGGCGAAAATCAGCGTGGCGGCGCGTGCGCGCAGGCCACGGTCCACCAGGTGCTGATTGTCGGCAAAAATAAACCACTTATCCGATAAGGGCGGCGCGCCTTCCAAAATACTGTTTTCCGCAAGATACATCCATTGATCGTCACTGTGGTTATTAATATGTTGCGCGGATGCCGGAGAGGCCGCTATTTCCCAGCCGGGACTGCGCGGCTGTAAAGCGTACGCGGTATTTGCTTCCACGCCGAATTGATTGTGCCACCAGGACATTACATATTGCGGTGGGTAATGGGCTGAATTTAGCATAGCCAATCCATATAATACGCGGTTTTGGACATATAAACGCGGAATGAGGGCATGAATTCCCTTGCCATAACAGAGAATGAGCATAGCGCAATTCTGGCGCGCGCATTGGCTGGCAATTTCAAGCAGCCACTGGTTAAAATCATTTGGCGCCAGATCATTCCCTGCCGCGGCGGTCAACATAAATATCAACAGTTGATTTTTGATCTGCGGCAGGCGACTGATATCAACCGGCAAGCCGGTTAACGCTTTTTTCCCTGCCGCCTGATGATAATAATGGGTTTTATCCTCGGCTGATAATAAACGGACGATCAGGGCATGTTCAGGCGGCAATGTCGAGGTGCAGGGGAGGGATGTGGGGTTATCTTTCTGATATATAACTGAAATTATTACATCTGGCCGCTGTGCGTCCACCACTTGCCCGCACAGCTCATAGGCGGCCGGCTCGGTATCGGTATTGACCCAGTACAGCCCCCGGGGCTGCATTAAAGACGTATCATCCCAACAATTTTTTATGCCAAAAGGAAAAGACAGTGCCATTTTTATCTGCTTGCAGTAGGTGTAAAAGCAACGGGATTGAAAGTCTTTAAAGTGTGCTTGGGCCGGCATCGAATACTGGAGTATAATAAATATTACCATTCTGGAATGAAATGACCAGTTAATTAGCTACATCAGAACCCTATTTTGCGCTGATTTAATTTTTGCTGGATTAATGCCAAACCCAGGTAATGGCATCGTATAAAGGAAAATAAAACTGGATAGCATAGACCCTGGCGCGGCAGCGCATGATGAGAGTGATGATTTTGCTGTGTTAAGTCACCTCTTTTCCCTGCCGGAATTAAATTATGTCGATATAACCCGGGCGGAAAAAATTCCGCTGATGATGTCGCGCTGGCCGCTATTGGCCGAATTGGCCGGCGTGGCGTATGACGCATCCCAGGCGGAAGCTTCATGAAGCCTGCCGTGGCCATGGTTTACCGTTCTTGCGGAGTCATATCATGCCGGTCATAGCCCTGCGGGGTATCCGGGGCGCGACGGGCACGACATCGGTGGCCGCCGGCCTGAGCTGGGCGCTGGCCCAATTGGGCGAGAACGTATTGGCAATTGATTTTTCACCGGATAACCTGTTGCGCCTGCATTTCGCCATGCCTTTTTCCGCCCCGCGCGGTTGGGCCAGCGCCGTGCAGGCCGGCGCCGGCTGGCAGCATGGCGCCATGCGCTATAGCCAACTGCTCGATTTTCTGCCCTTCGGCCGGCTGGCCGACGGGACGCAGGCGTTGGACTCATTGACCGACTGGCGGGAGAACATTGCCCAATTGAAATCCCTGTCGGCCTATCATTGGATCGTGCTGGACGTCCCCGCCGGCGAGTCTGCCCTGGCGACCCAGGCGGTATCCCTGGCCGACGGCGTGTTTACCCTCCTGCAGGCCGACGCCCAGTGCCATGTGCGCCTGCATCAGCAATCCTTGCCCCGGCATGCTCATTATGTGGTTAACCAATTTGTTCCCGCCAGCGCCCTGCAGCAGGACCTGCTGCTGCTCTGGCAGCAAAGCCTGCCGAACTTGCTGCCGGTGGTATTGCATCGCGACGAGGCGATGGCGGAGTCCCTGGCGGCGCTGCAACCGGTGGGCGCATTTATGCCGCACAGCAAAATCAGCCAGGAGCTGACTACTCTGGCCAATTGGTGCCTGATCCATTTGCGCAACGGTGAACAATGAATTCCCGGCGGCCCGGCGTCCTGTCGGTGTTCTTGCCGCCGCCGGTGCATTCGGCGCTGCGTGACCGCTACCGTGGCTACCGCCGGGCGGGCGCTTCCCGGCCGGCCGCGGCGCTGATGATGGTTTGCGTGATTGCCGGCTGGCTGTTGCTGCGGTTCGAAACGCCGGCCTGGCAACGCATCCGTCGCCAGCGCGGGCGCTGGTATCCCCATGTTTCCGCCGCGCGTCCCCGCCCGCTCGATCTGGTCCGCTATGTGCTGCAAACGCTGTGGCTATTGCTGATTATGCCCGCCGGGGGCGTGCGCCAGCGGGCGCTTTATGGCGATATTTCCCGGCGCTGGCGGGCGCGTTTGCGCCGCCGGCTGCGTACTGTGGCCGGGCGCCGGGCGCCTGCCGCGCGGATTGCCGCCGCGCCGGTTGCAAGCGCGCGTCTGCGCCGCCTGTTAAGCCGCGCGTTAATGATCCTGGCCGGGCTTGTCGCGGCGGTGCTGGCCGGTTTTTGCATTTCCCAGCCCTTCGGCTATCTGGCGCAGTTTGTGTTTGTGATGCTGTTGTGGGGCATCGCGATGATCGTGCGCGATATGGCGGGGCGCTTCCCGGCCCTGATGCTGATTGTTTTGTCGTTAACCGTGTCATGCCGGTATCTGTGGTGGCGCTATACCGCCACGCTGAACTGGAGCGATCCGGTGAGCCTGGTATGGGGGTTGCTGTTGCTTGGCGCGGAGACGTATTCCTGGACGGTGCTGGTGCTGGGCTATTTCCAGACCCTGTGGCCGCTTAATCGCCAGCCGACGCCTATGCCGGCGGATATCGCCAGCTGGCCGACCATTGATGTGCTGATCCCCACCTATAACGAAGCCCTCAGCGTGGTGAAACCCACGCTGTATTCGGCTCTCGGCATCGACTGGCCGAAAGAGAAAATTACTCTGTATCTGCTTGATGACGGTAACCGTGCGGAATTCGCCGAGTTTGCCCGGGAAATCGGCGTGGAGTATATCGCCCGGCCTCGTCATGAACACGCCAAGGCGGGCAATATCAACTACGCGCTCCAACAGGCCAAAGGCGAACTGGTGGCTATTTTTGACTGCGATCATGTGCCGACGCGCTCGTTCCTGCAACTGACCGTCGGCTGGTTTTTCAAGGACGCGCGCCTGGGCATGCTGCAAACGCCCCATCACTTTTTTTCGCCGGACCCTTTTGAGCGCAACCTGGGTCGTGTACGCCGCACGCCGCACGAGGGAAAGCTGTTTTACGGACTGGTACAGGACGGCAACGACCTGTGGGACGCCAGTTTCTTCTGCGGCTCCTGCGCGGTATTGCGCCGCTCGGCGCTGGATGAGATCGGCGGTATTGCGGTGGAAACCGTCACCGAGGACGCCCATACGTCGCTGCGGATGCACCGGCATGGCTACAGTTCAGCCTACATCCGTATTCCGCAGGCCGCCGGCCTGGCAACCGAAAGCCTGTCGGCGCATATCAGCCAGCGCATTCGCTGGGCGCGGGGCATGGTGCAGATTTTCCGCATCGATAACCCGCTGCTCGGCAAAGGGCTGAAACTGGCGCAGCGTTTATGTTACGCCAACGCCATGCTGCATTTCCTGGCGGGCATCCCACGGCTGATATTCCTGACCGCGCCGCTGGCGTTTCTGCTGCTGCATGCCTATATCATCTACGCGCCGGCCGTCGCCATCGCCCTGTATGTTTTGCCCCATATGGTCCATGCCAGCCTGACGACCTCCCGGGTGCAGGGCAAGTATCGCCACTCGTTCTGGAGCGAGATCTACGAAACGGTGCTGGCCTGGTATATCGCGCGGCCGACCACCATGGCGCTGCTCAATCCCTACGCCGGCACGTTTAACGTCACCGCCAAGGGCCGCCTGAACGATCAATCCTATATCGACTGGACAATCACCCGTCCCTATCTGGTGCTGATGCTGCTGAACGTCGCCGGGCTGGCGGCCGGCGCCTGGCGCCTGACCTATAGCCGCGGCGACGAACTGCTGACCGTGGTGATAAGCCTTGCCTGGGTGCTGTACAACCTGATTATTCTTGGCGGCGCCATTGCCGTGGCCTTCGAGGCTAAACAGATTCGCGCGGCGCACCGGGTGGATACCGTGCTGCCGGCGGCGATCGCCACCCGTGACGGCCATGTGCACGGCTGCGTCATGCACAATTTTTCGGACAGCGGCGCGGGGCTTGAGATGCACACCTGCGATGTATTGCAGCCCGGTCAGGATATCACCCTGCTGCTCAGCCGCGGACGGCAGGAGTATGCCTTTCCCTGCCGCGTTAGCCGCGCGGGCGGCCGCCAGGCCGGCATCCAGCTGGCACCCCTGACGCTTCAGCAGCATGTGGATTTTATCCAGTGTACCTTTGCCCGCGCCGACAGCTGGGTGGTGCGCGGCGATAGCTTTCCGGAGGACAAGCCGCTGGAAAGCCTGGGCGAAGTGCTGGCCCTCGGCGCGCGCGGCTATCTGCGCATGCTGGATATCGCGCCGCCGGCGCTGCGTCCGCTAATCGTCCTTATTTTTAACGCCGGTGGCTGGATCGCTTCTTTCCTGCCACGCAATCCCACGCGGCCCGTCCGCAGCGATGAAACCCCTCAATGATGACTAACCGATGAAAAACCTGATATGGACTTTGCTCACCGTCGCGCTATTCGCCAGCGCGGCGCCGGTATCCGGCGCCGGCGGCCCGGCAGAGGCGGCGCCCCCGGCGTTGACGTTAAACGGGGCCGCAACCGGGACGCGGGATGAGCAGGCGCCTGCGCCCGATGCGGCTTTCCGCAGGCCGGATGCGCCGATGCCAGGCGCCCCGGTGCGCGACATCACGCTGCCCTTTGCCGTCATCGCGCCGCCGCCCGGCACCATGACCCTGCGCGGCATCCAGCCTAACGGCCAGGTTGAATTCGGCGTGCGCGGCGATGAGGTGGTTACCCAGGCGATGCTGAATTTACACTATACGCCGTCGCCGTCGCTTATCCCGGTGCAGTCGCATCTGAAGGTTTATCTTAACGATCAGCTGATGGCGGTGCAGGCTATCGGTCAGCAGCAGTTGGGCAAGGAAAACCAGGTACAGGTACCCATAGATCCGCGCTATATCACCGATTTTAATCGTATCCGGCTGGAGTTTGTCGGCCACTACCAGAATATCTGCGAGAATCCGGCCAATACCACCCTGTGGCTGGAGATCGGCAAAGGCAGCTCGCTGGCGCTGCGCTATCAAACACTGCCGCTGAAGAATGATTTATCGCGTTTCCCCATGCCGTTTTTCGATGCGCGCGATACCGGGCCGCTGACGCTGCCGATGGTCTTTGCCGCCGCGCCGGATGCGGGCCAGCAGCAGGCCGCGGCGATGTTGGCCTCCTGGTTCGGCGTCAGGGCGCAATGGCGCGGCCAGACGTTCCCGGTGTTGTACAATCGCGAGCCCGATCGCCATGCGGTGGTGTTCGCCACCAACGCCGGCCGGCCGGATTTCCTGCGTGATATGCCGCCGGCCACCGGCCCGGCGGTGGCGATGGTCAGCCCGCGCGATAATCCTTTTATTAAACTGCTGTTGATAACCGGGCGCGATGATGCGGATCTGCTTACGGCGGTGAAAGGCATTGCGCAGGGCAACATGCTGTTTCGCGGGCAGGCGGTGGCGGTGGAAAGCGTGGAGCAGCTTCAGCCGCGCCAGCCCTATGACGCGCCCAACTGGGTCCGCACCGACCGGCCGATGAATTTTGGCGAGCTTAAGCAGTACCCCGAACAGCTGCAGGCGGACGGGATCGTGCCCACGCCCATTAGCCTGAATATGAACCTGCCGCCCGATCTGTTTTTGATCAACAGCCAGGGTATCGATATGCGTTTGCGCTACCGCTACACCTCGCCCCAGCTGAAAAATACCTCGCGGCTGAGCGTCAGCCTGAATAATCAGTTTGTGCAGGACTTTATCCTGCTGCCCGGCCATGACGACGGTCCGCAGCTGCTGCACCTGTCGCTGTTGCGGGGCCTGCTGGCCGATCACCGGGACTTGATGATTCCGGCGCTGAAGCTTGGCGCGGTTAACCAGATCCGTTTTGCTTTCGACTATACCTCGCTATTGGCCGGCGGCGCGGAGGGGCGTTGTGAAACCTACACCACGGTGCCCAATCATGTGGTGATCGACGACAGTTCGACTATCGATTTTTCCGGCTACCGGCATTTTATGGCGATGCCGGATCTGCGCGCTTTCGCCAACGCGGGTTATCCCTTCAGCCGCCTGGCCGATCTGTCGCAGACGCTGGTGCTGGTGCCGCCGAAACCGCAGCCGCTACAGTTGACCACCCTGCTGAACACGCTGGGTAATATCGGCGCGCTAACCGGTTATCCGGCCCTGGGCATGCGCCTGAGCGAGGACGGGTCGCAGGTGAGCGCCGTCGATGCCGATATTTTGCTGATAGGTGATCTGCCCGCGGTCTTGCGAAACGACGGCATGCGCGACGGCAAAAAAGCCCAGTTGCTGCTGGCCGCCACCCGCGATTGGATCAACCAGCCGGTGCGCCAGGCGGCGCTGCCGGACAATACCACGCCGGACGTGGACGCCCTGGCCGATACCAGTACCCAGATCGCCGCGCAGGGATCCATCGCCGCCGTGGTCGGCCTGCAGTCGCCTTACTTCAATCAGCGCAGCATCGTGGCGCTGCTGGCGAAGGGACCGGACGGCAACGCCTTGCTTAACAATGCCATGGCGGATAATCTGCAAAAGGCGCGGGTTTTCGGTTCGGTGGCGCTTATCCGCGATTCCGGCGTCAACAGCCTGAAGGTGGGCGACACCTATTACGTCGGTCATTTGCCCTGGTGGGAACGTGTCTGGAATGCCCTGGCCCATCATCCGGTAATACTGGCGCTGATGGCGGTGATCGCCGTGGTGCTGGCCGCCATGGTGCTCTGGTGTGGTTTACGCGCCCTCAGCCGCCGTCGTTTATCCGCGGGCGACGGGGAATAACGCATGCCCACCGTTCGTTTTATCGCGCCATGGGGCGCCGGGGGCAGCCTTCCGGCCGCCATACGCCGCCCCGCACAAGGGCCGGTGGGCAAGGCGCTGATGATGGTGTTGGGCGTGGCCTTGTCGCTAGCCGTTATGCCGCCCGTACGCGCCGAGCCGCCGCCGGCCATAGCGCCGGAGCAGTGGCTGCTGGCGCAGGTCAGACTGGGCGAGGCTAATCATCAGGATCAACTGGTGCGCCAGTCACTGGACCGTTTAGCGTTAATCGCGCCCGATAGTCCGCAAGTGCTGGCGGCCCAGCTGCGTCTGGATCTGCGTGAAGGCAACCAGGACCAGGCGCGGGAGCGGCTGGAAAAAATCCAGCGGCTGGCGCCGGATTCAACGGAATTTCGCCAGGCGCGGCTCAGCCTGGAGCTGGCGCGGCCGGAAACACAGCAGCGGCTGCAGCAGGCGCGCCTGCTGGCCACGGCGGGCCGGCTGGCGGAGGCCCGGGCGTTGTACGACCAGGTGTTCGGCGGCCAGCCGCCGCCGGTGGAGCTGGCGCTGGAATATTGGCAACTGGTGGCCCGCGTACCCGGCCACCAAGACGAGGCCGAACGTCAATTGGCCGACCTTGACCGGCAGTATCCGGGCAATGTCGCCCTGCGCCTGCAACTGGCCCAATACGCCTTTGCCGCCGGCCGGAACGAACAGGCTATCGGCTGGCTGCGGCAGGTGGCGAATACCCCGGCGGGCCGGCAGCCCGCCGCCGAAATGTGGCTGGCGCGGATAAAGGCAACGCCGGTGGACGCGCAAAGCGTGTCGGCCCTGCAATTTTACCTTAGGGTATTCAACGACGGCGCGTCTGCCGACGCCGCGCAGCAGGAACTGCGGCGGCGGCAGGCGCTGCTGGCCGACCCGCGCTATCAGGCCAGGATGGAGGGTTTGGCAAAAATTGAACAGGGCGCCTCCTCCGGCGCCATTGCGCCGTTAACCGAGGCTTTGGCCGCCACGCCGGACGATGCCCAAGTGCTGGGCGCCATGGGGCTGGCCTATGCGCGCTCCGGCCAACGCCTGCGGGCGCTGGACTATTTTACGCGGGCGCAGCAGGCTGAACAAAATGGCTTTAATGGCGCAAAATGGCGGGGCCTGATTCAAACCAACCGTTACTGGTGGGCGTTGGAGCAGGGCGATCGCGCGCTTAAGTCCGGGCATCTCGCCGAGGCGGATGGCTATTACCGGCAGGCGCGCGGTATTGACGATCGGGACGCCTGGGCTTGGGTCGGCCTGGGCGATGTGGCGGTGGCGCGCGATAATGACTCGGCGGCCGAATATGATTATCGCCGCGCGCTGGCCCTTGAGCACGACAACGGCAGCGCCCAGCGCGGGCTGGTCAATCTTTACCAGCGCCGCTCGCCGCAGCTGGCGCTGGATTATCTCGGGCAGCTTCCCCCGGGCCAGCGGCAAAAGCTGCGGGATAAGCAGCTCGCTATCCAATTGACATTACTCACGGACCAGGGCGGGCGCGACGCCGGCGCGGGACACTGGGCGCAGGCGGCGCAGCGTTACCGGCAGGCGCTGGACCTGGAGCCGGGCGCTATCTGGACCGCGTATCATTATGCCCAGGCGCTGCGCCATACGGCCCGGGTGTCAGAGGCTGATACCCTGATGGCCGCGCTGGCGCGGCGCTATCCCGGCGATCCCGCGCAGGTGTACGCTTATGCGCTGTATCTGGCGGGCAGCGGGCGGGACGATGCGGCGCTGACCCATCTGCGCGGGCTGCCGTCCGGTCAGTGGAGCGAAGGGATGCGCCAGCTGGCGCAGCGGCTGGAGTGGGAGAAACGCGCGGAAGACATAGACCGCCGGCTTGACGTCATCGAGCGGAGGCTTGCCGACGGCGACCCGGCAGGAGCGCGCGGGGCGTTGCAATACCTGCGATCGACGACCGATGGACTGAGCCTGTATCAGCAGCGGCGCATCGCCATGGCCTGGCTGGACGCCGGCGATGCGGCGCAGGCGGCGGCCGGGCTGCGGCAACTGAAAAAACGGGTACAAACAGCGCCGAACGGGCAGGATAAAACGCTGATTTACCGTGATTTAGCGCGCGTCGAGCAACGGGGCGGCCAGCCGGAAGCAGCGCGCGCGGACTATCAATCCGCCATGCAGGCCGCGGGCCTCAGTGCCGGCGTCCCCGCGAATAACGATGAGTATACCCGCCTGACGCGTCATAACCCCGGCGACGACTGGCTGCGCCGCGGTATCCGCGCCGACGCCGGCGGGCTGTATCGTCAACAGGACGTTAACTTTACCCTGGACCATGATTTCTGGAGCGATGGCGGAACCCCCGGCAAATCGGATCTGAGCGCTAATACCACCATGCTGCAGGCGGATATGCCCTGGGATCAGGGGCGGGCTTTTGGCCGCGCCGATATTGTACGTATGGACGCGGGAACGTTGGCCAACGATTACGGCGGCACCTTCGGCACGTGCGCCGATTTGCCCTGTCACGGGAATCGCCGCCAAACGGCGACCGGCGTTAGCCTGGGCGCCGGCTGGGAAAATGACCAATGGAAAACCGATATCGGCACCACGCCGCTGGGTTTTCCGGTGGTCGACTGGGTGGGCGGTGTCGCTTATCGCGGCGATTGGCGCAGTCTCGGCTGGACCGCCACCGCCTCGCGCCGGCCGGTTTCCAGCTCGCTGCTGTCCTTTGCCGGCGCTCGCGATCCCGGCACCGGCATGACCTGGGGCGGCGTGCGCGCCACCGGCGGCGGCCTGGGCCTGAGTTATGATCAGGGTAATGCCAACGGCCTGTGGGGCGATCTGAGCGCGCATCAGCTGACCGGTAAAAATGTCGCCGACAATAGCCGCGAACGGCTGATGGGCGGGTATTATTATAAGGTGATTAACGAAGAGGACCGGCGGGCCACCGTGGGGCTGAATTCGATGCTGTGGCATTATCGCCGGGATTTGAGCGGCTATACGCTGGGGCAGGGCGGGTATTATAGCCCGCAGCGCTATTTTTCACTGGCCGTGCCGGTAAATTATCGCGCGCGCGCGGAAAATGTCTCCTGGCAGCTCGGCGCCTCGTTATCCTGGTCGCATGCCTCGACGGGAGAGCGGCGGCGTTATCCCCTGGCGGGGGTGGGCGCCGCCGACATCCTATCGTCGGGCGGCGACAGTTCCGGGTTTGGCTATACCGTCCAGGCGTTAATCGAACGGCGCCTGTCGTCGCACTGGACCCTTGGCGCCGGTATCGATATCCAGCAGGCCAAGGACTACACGCCCAGCCATATCCTTGCTTACCTGCGCTATTCGATGGCGGGCTGGCAGGGCGACCTCGCAATGCCGCCGCAGCCGCTGAACCCCTATGCGGATTTTAAATAACCCGGCCGGAAAATTCCCCCGTTGTCGTCATCCCCGGCGCGCCTGGTTGAACGGTTTTCCGCCGTTGAGGAAAAGAATCAGCGCGCCGGCCAATGCCATAATGGCCCGTCGTCGTCCACCACCAGCGTTTCCCCCAGCCGTTTTTGCAGCACAATGGCCGTGATTGACGATGCCGCGCGCAGTGCGTCCACCAGGGCCGCCGCATGGGAAACAATCACGATCTGCGTTCTGCGCCCGGCGGCGGTAATCAAGCGCGCCAGCGCCGGCAGCAGCTCAGGATGCAGGCTGGTTTCCGGCTCATTGAGAATCATCAGCTCAGGGGGACGAGGCGAATGCAGCGCCGCCGCCAGCAGCAAAAAGCGCAGCGTGCCGTCCGACAGTTCCGCGGCCTTCAGGGGGCGCAGCAGCCCGTGTTGCGTCATGCGCAGCTCCAGGTAACCGTCGTTTTGCGCGACGCGCAGCGCCGCGCCGGGGAATGCGTCGTCGATGGTCTCGTCCAAATCCTCGGCAAAGCCGATGTCATAAATGGTCTGGATGGCGGCGGCCAGGTCGGCGCCGTCCCCAGACAGCACCGGCGTATAGGTGCCAATCTGCGGCCGGCGCGCCGGGGCGTCGCGGTCGGTACGCAGATGATCGTAAAAGCGCCAGCCGCGCATGGTCTCCCGCAGCATCAGCAGCTCCGGCGCATTAAGCGGATCGATACAGTGTGTCATCATACTGTCGAAGACCGCCAGGTGCTGGAACGGCGTTTGCCACACGCCGCGTTCATCGCGTATCCGCACGGCGGGCCCATGGCGATCCGCAAGCGTCGCGCTTTTGCTGTACAGCGGACCATGCCAGACCACTTCTGTTTTAATGTGGGGATCGCGGTTAAACATCGCTTTGCCGGGCGGCATGTCGCGTTTCTCAGGCAAACCCAAATCAATGGCATAACCAAAGGTATCGCCGGAAAATCCCAGCTTCAGGCTGACAGGCGCCTGCCGGGACTGGGTCCCCTGCACGGGAAGCGTGCCGTTGATCATCGCGCGCGAAAACGTTTCCGGGCCGGCCCATAGGGTGGAATGCAGCCCTCCGTCCGCGGCCAGCGACTGCACTATGCGGTCCTGGGCAATGTCGGCCAGGAGATTCAGCGCGCGGTAGATACTGGATTTGCCCGCGCCGTTCGGCCCGGTTATCACGGTAATTTGCCCGATTTCCAGCGTCAGATCACGCAGGGAACGGTAGCCGGAAACGGCAAGCAGGTTAATCATCGGGACACGACTCCATGGCTGACGCGACGGCTAAACCATACCACAGAAAAATAACCCTGGGTCGCGGTTTTCCAACGGCTATCCACCGCCAACGGCCTCCCCGCCGCTAATGTTAGCGGGTTGCGGGCCACGCCGGCAACGCAATGGTTGAGCATAAAATCAGGTAAACGCCGTAGCGGTTTTTTCCCCGTTGTTTGATAGCGTGGTCACCACTGTTTTTGGCCTGGCGCCGCTGGCGAAAAGGGAATAGGGGTATGTTTGCGAATTGTCAATTATTCGGCATGGATTTTGCGTTTCCCGACGTCTGCCTGACGCCGGCGCCGGTGCCCGTACCGGTGCCTTACCCCAATATGGCGCTGGGCTGCACGGCGACGCCGCATACCTATACCATCCTGTTCGGCGGACTGCCCGCGCATAATATGGCCACCCTGACCTATGCCAGTTTCGGCGACAATGCCGGCATTAGCCTGGGGGTAATGTCGGGTACGGTAATGGGGACCTCGCGCCATTTAACCGGCGCGTTCACCACCCTGATCAAAGGTTCTCCCGCCACCCGCATGACCAGCCTGAGCCTGCAGAACGGTACCAATATGGTGGGCATGCGGCTGCTTCCC
Source organism: Sodalis sp. RH14 (assembly GCF_047324285.1). Taxonomy (NCBI): domain Bacteria; kingdom Pseudomonadati; phylum Pseudomonadota; class Gammaproteobacteria; order Enterobacterales; family Bruguierivoracaceae; genus Sodalis; species Sodalis sp. RH14. The sequence goes on along the minus strand of NZ_CP178739.1, from coordinate 5,348,381 downwards.
AGCCAGCTGAAAATCATGATGCTTGGAATGTAACCCCCGCCGGTAACAGGATTCTTTATATGTCTTCACTGTTTTTTCGGCTTCGTTTTCCCGGCCTCCTGGCGCTGACGGCGTTTATCAGCGCCTGCGCGCCGGCGGAAATAACCCCGCAAGACAGTGGCGGCGGCGATCGCCTGGCGTTGAACGCCCGCGGCCGGCTGAATAACGGATCACCGCTAAAAATAACCGTATTGCAGCTTACCGATCCCTCCCGCTTTTTGTCGGCCGGCTATGAGGACCTGCAACGTGACGCGCATAAGACGCTGCGCGGGCAGGTGCGCGCCGGAGAAGAAATTTTCCTGCTGCCCGACGATAAGTGCCGGGTCCTGCCGCTGCCAACGGCGGACGATGTTCATTACCTGGGCATCTTTGCCGAGTACCAGGATCTCGCCCATAAACGCTGGCGGCTGCTATTGCCTCTGCCGCCGCGGCCTGCGGCCTCGGTATGGACGATGCTCCGGCCGCCTCCGCCCGTTTTGCGCCGGGTTACCGTGACCCCGGACGGTTTGCAGGGAAATGATAATGAAAAATAACCATAAAGTGCTGTGGGTGGAGGGGATGTTCCTGCGTCCCCATCATTTCCAGCAGGCCGAGGAGTATCTGGAGCAGCGCCAATGGCACCTGCGGGATGGCCGCTATCCCTGGGGATTTTCCATCCTGCGGGTGGATGAAAGCCTGCTAGCGCTGGGCAAGGTGGCGCTGGCCGCCGGCGCCGGCATCCTGCCGGACGGTACGCTGTTCGACTTCACCGATCCCTGCGATGCGCCGGCGGCGCTGGATATCCGCGCCGGCTGCGGCGGAGTGACCATCGTTCTGGCATTGCCGGTCCGGCGCGCGGGACGGGAAACGGTCATTTTTACCGAAGCGGCGGATTCGCTGGCCCGTCACCTGGCGTTTGAAAAAGAGGTTGCCGACACCAACGCGTTGTCCGCGGGCGGCGCGAAGATCCAGTGCGGCAGGCTGCGTCTGCGGCTGCTGCCGGAACATGAACTTAACGGCGAATGGATAGCCATGGGCGCGGTACGGGTGCTGGCGAAGGATCGGGACGGCGGCGTGTTGCTGGATCCCGGTTATCTTCCTCCCCTGCTGGACAGCCGCGCCAGCCCGGCGCTGCAGGAATATGTCCGGGAGCTGGCGGGCTTGCTGCAACAGCGACGCCAGCGGCTGGGCCGCCAGCTGCAACAGCGGGACGAAGGGCACAATAGGGCGGCGGACCTGATGCTGCAGGCGCTTATCCACCGGTTCAGCGCCAGGGTAGATCATCTGCTGCATGCCCCGAGGGTACATCCGGAGCGCCTGTTCTCCGCATGGCTGCCGTTTGCGCTGGAGCTGGCGGTGTACCGGGCGCCGCATGTCTTTGCAGGCGATATCCCGGTGTATGACCATGCGGATATCGGCGGCTGCTTTGGCCTCTTGATGTCGCTGCTGCGCCAGGGATTGTTTATCGCGCTTGAAGACAGCGCCATCCCCCTGCCGCTGACCGAGAAGATGCCGGGCTTGAGCGTGGCCACATTGCCGGATAAAGAGATGCCGGATCGGTTTGACTTTGTCTTAAGGGTGGCGGAACTCGAGGGCGGGGCGCAAACGAGCGCTTTTCTGGCGCAAATCAAGATTGCGCCGGCGTGCTGCATCCGCGACGTGGTGCAACTGCAATTGCCGGGTATCCCCTTGCGGCCCCTGGCGCAGGAGCCGCGCCAGCTGCCTTCCCGAACGGGCGCCAACTGCTTTGCCCTGGAAAATAGCGGCGCATTATGGCCGCAGTTGGCCAAAACCGGGGCCTTCGCCCTGTACCTTACCGACGAATTCGCCCGGCTGGACATTCAATTATGGGCCATAAGGCGTCAATCCCCGCCGGGTGGACCACCGCCATGACAGACCACGCTCGCATGCAGCACGCGCAGCCCAACCGGCTGCTGGCGGCGGCCGGTCCGCTGCTGAACGCCGTGGCGCATTTACGTTACGCGCAGCCGCCCGAGGATGCCGGGGCGCTGCGCCTGCGGATGATCGATGAAATGCGCCGTTTCGAGCAGGTTTGCCAGGAAGCGGCGCTGAGCTATAACGTGATTATCGGCGCGCGCTATTGCCTGTGTACCGCCCTGGACGAGGCGGTGGCGCTGACCTCCTGGGGGCAAAGCAGCATTTGGGCGGGCAACGGCCTGCTGGTGGCTTTTCATAATGAAACCAACGGCGGCGAGAAATTTTTCCAACTGATGGCGACATTGTTGCAACAGCCCGAGCAGCATATCGATCTGCTGGAGCTGCTCTATTTTTGTTTGTTATTGGGTTTCGGCGGCCGCTACCGGGTCATGGAAAACGGCATTTACCGGCTGGAAATCCTGACCCAGCGGCTGGCGCGGCAGATTCGCAGCATCAGGGGTGAATACGCCCGTCCCCTGGGTGAACCGCGCGCGCAACACCCCGCCCCCCGGCGGACCTCCAGGGCGCGGCTGGCGCCGCCGCTATGCGTCTTGTTGGGCGGGATGCTGCTTGGCTTGCTGTATATCGTCCTTAATAACCGGCTGGACGTCGCTGCCACCGGGGTGCAAAACAGGCTGTTCAGCCTGCAACTGCCCAAGGCGCCCCCGCCGGTGGCCGGGATGTCGCTGCCGGAGCTGATGCAGGCCCTGGCGGCGGATATTGCCGCTAACCGCGTGGCGGTGTCCCTGCGGGATGAGCAGGGGGTTATCACGCTGCGCGGCGGCGACGTATTCGCGTCGGCCTCCGCGACGCTCCACCCATCGTATCAAGACGTTATCTTCCTGATTGCCCGGCATCTGGCGCAGACCACCGGCGTGGTAACGGTGCGCGGGCATAGCGATAACCAGCCGATCCATGGCGCCGCTTTTACTTCTAATGACGCGCTGGCGCTTGCGCGCGCCGAAACCGTCGCCCTGATGCTGCGCCAGGCGCTGGATCAGCCGGGACGGGTGGTGGCGCAAAGCGCCGCCGGCAAGACGCCGCTGGTGCCGAATACCACGGCGGAAAATCGCGCCCTTAACCGACGCATCGATATTGCCTTTAACCTGGCCGGCGGCGACACAGAATGAGGCGGGGAGCACGAACATGTTAAAAATGATGGGGGCGCTGTACGGCGGCGGAATCTGGCGTGGCGTTTGCGCGGCGGCGGGAGTTGGCCTGGCCGTCTGGTTTGTGGGCCCCCGGCTTGACGTCGGCGGTGTGCATCCCCTGGCGTCTGACGCTGTCCGTTATCAGGTTATCGGCGCGGTGACGGCGTTTTGGCTGCTGTCGCGATCCCTCTCCTCAATGCGTCAGGCCCGTTTCCGGCGTAGTGTGCGACGGCAACTGCTGACGGCGGAGCGGACGCCGTCAGCGAGGGAGGAAACCCCGCTTGCCGCAGGGTTTAAACTGGCGGCCAGGATCCTCAAGCGGCATCATGGTTATGGCGCCGGGCTGAAAAAGGAGGGACTGCCGGTCTTCGGGCGCGCGTATTTGTATCGGCTGCCGTGGTACCTGATGCTGGGCGCCGGCGGCAGCGGCAAGTCCAGGGCCCTGCAAAACGCTGAGCTCGATTTTCTCGAACCCCAGGCCCCGGACGCCGGCGCGGCGGACGGGCCGGGCCGTTGCGACTGGTATTTTACCTCCCTGGGCGTGGTGATCAGTCCCTGCGGCAGCTTTCTGGCCGACGGCGACAGCCGTTGGCAACAGATGCTGGCATTGCTCAAGCGCCATCGCGCCCGCCGGCCGCTTAACGGGGTGGTGCTGACAATAAGCGCGCAGGATCTGCTGCAGCCCTCGCGGGAAGAGCACTGCCGGCAGGCCGGATTGTTGCGCCGACGCCTGCTGGAGCTGGGGCGGCAGCTTAAAATTGTTCTGCCGGTGTATATCATGATCACCAAGGCCGATTGCCTGGCGGGGTTTAGCCAGTATTTCAGCCGCTTCGACGGTCCTGAATTGGCGCAGCCCTGGGGCATGGATTTTCCTTGGCGGGGCGGGTCCGAAGATGGGTTCTCGCTGCCAGAAGCCTTTGCGCAGGCCTTCGACCGGTTGCAGCGGCGGTTAGATGACGCCTTGGCGGATACGCTGCTGGCGGAGCCCGATGCCAGGCAGCGCGGCAAATGCCTGGCCCTGCCCCAGGCCTTTGCCGCGCTGCGCCAGCCGCTGCTGCGTTACCTGGAGATTATCTTTGCCTCCTTTCCCGAGGGGGCCGCGCCCGCGCCACGGGGCGTCTGGTTTACCAGCGCCAACCAGAAAACCGGACCGGCCGCCGGCGCGTTAACGGCCCGCCAGGACGATTTGTTCGATTACCGTTTCACGCCGGCGGATATGGCCACGGCCAATGTGGCCGCGCCGACGCCGCAAAGCTATTTCCTCAAGACGCTGTTTCGGGACATTATCCTGGCCGAAGGCGACCTGGCGGGCACCCGCCGCTGGGCCATATGCCGTCGCCGGTTGGGTTACCTCGCGGGCTACGGCCTGTTATCGGCGCTGCTGCTGACGGCGGGGAGCCTGGGTATCGCCAGCTACCATAATAACCATCAGTACCTGGCACGGGTACAGGCGCGCACCCAGGCGCTGGAACAGCTTAGCGCCGCTATCTTGCGTGCGCCCGACCCCGGGCTGGCCCAGATAATGCCCTTCTTTAACGGACTGGGCGTCTGGGCCGAAACCGGGGTCTTTGATTATCGCCGCCCCCCGCTGGACCATCGTATGGGCCTGTACCGGGGCCGGATGCTGCACGGCGCCGGCGAACTGGTCTACCGGCACGCCCTGAAGCGCGTGCTGCTGCCGCTGGTGACGCAGCAGCTTGCCGCGGTGCTGGCCCGGGCGCATGGCGGCGAGACGGATTTCACTTATCAGGCGCTGAAAGCCTATCAAATGCTGTATGAGCCGCAGCATTACGACGGCGGGTTTTTACGCTCCTGGGTGCTGATGACCCTGCCGGCGATGCCGGGCGCGGCGCAGCTCGACAGCGCCGGGAATGAACAATTGCGCCGGCATCTCGCGCAACTGATAACCGACGCGCCGCTGCTGTCGCCCAACGACAAAGACCAGCGTCTGATCGAGACGGCGCAGTCTGCCATCCGTCAGCACCCGCTTGCCCAGCGCGTCTACCAGCGGCTGAAACCATTGCTTATTAACGACAGCCGGTTCAAGTCCATCAGCCTTATCGATCTGGCGGGCGCCGAGGCGGAGCAGGTACTGATACGCAACAGCGGCCTTCCGGCCACGGATACGCTCCCCGGTCTGTTTACCCCCGCAGGGTATTGGCTGGGCTTTCATCCCCGGGTCGCCGTCGCCCTGCGCCGGCTACAGGAGGAGGACCGCTGGGTGCTGAACCAGACCCTGGCGGCGGATGAGGACGAACTGGCCGCCAACGTACGGCATTGTTATATGAACGAATTTATTACCCGCTGGGATAACTTTCTCGGCGATATCGGCCTGATGCCCGCGCCGGACCTGAACCGGCGCATCGACAGCGCGCGTATCCTGTCCGGCGAACATTCGCCGCTGCGTTGCCTGGTGACGCGTATCGGCGACATCCTCGCCTTGTCGCCGCCGGGCGATGCGCAGGCGTCATCGCCGGACCTCGGGCGGCAGCTCGGCGCCGGCACCCGCGGGTTGCTGAACACACTGTTTCCCCAGCGGGGGAACCGGGAAGGTCAGGAAGGGCCCGAGCTGAAGGTAAGGCACCACTACCGGGATCTTATCGCGCTGTCCCGCCCGGGCGATGAAAACGGCGCCGCCATCGCCTTTGACGCTATTCTCACACAGCTGGGCTGCTTATACCGCTATCTGGTCGCGCTGCACAACAGCGGCGATACGGCGCCTGCGCAAGGAGAGACCCTCTCCCGGCTGCGGGCGGATGCCTTGCGCTTGCCGCAGCCGATGCGCCGCCTGATCCTTGAGCTTGCCGAGGGCGCCGGCCATGATACCCGGCGCCAAACGCAGCGGCGGCTGCGGCGGCTGTTCGATACCCAGATCGGCGCGTATTGCCGGCAGGTCGCCGATGGCCGTTATCCTTTATCGCCGCAGGGCGCGATCGATCTCAGTCCGGACGATATGGCGCGTCTGTTTGCGCCGGAAACGGGGCTGGCCGATCGTTTTTGGCGACAGCACCTGGCGGACAGCGTGGAAGCCTGCGCCAATCGCTGGCATTTTTTCCCCGGGATCAACGCCGGCGACGAGGCGGCCGGGGAGGCATTGCTGCACTTTTTCCGCGCCGCACGTGCTATCGGCGATGCGTTCTTCCCGCCGGGCGCGACCCGCCCCGTCTTTTCCTTTACCCTGCGCCCCGTAAAGATGGACAACGGCATTCTCAGCCTGTCGCTTGATATCGACGGGCAGATGCTCAGCTATAACCACGGCCCGTCGATTGCCTATCACCTGAACTGGCCGGGCGCGCGGGGTACGGGCAAAGCGCGGCTGAGCGCCGGCCTGGCCGACGGCACCATCGCCACCCTGGAACGGGAGGGGCCGTGGGCGCTGAACCGGCTGCTCGACGGTGGCCAAAGCCGGCGGACGGGCAACGACGGCGCGCAGCATATCACCTTCACCCTGGCTGGCCGCAACGTGACGCTGGAAATTATCCCGGACAACGTGCGCAACCCCTTTACCCTGCCGCACTTCAGCTGTGCCGCGCAACCGGAACCGCTATGAACATCAACGCCCTGCTTACGCCGGTAAGCACCGACGCGCCCTGCGGCGAAAACCTGGAATACGATCTGGCCTTTATTCAGTTGCACCAGCTGGCGCGCGGTAAAGCGGAACAACAGTTCGGCGATATGCTGATCCCGGCGCTGGAACCGGACTGGCGCCGGGTGGAGCAACAAGCCCTCGGACTGCTGGCGCGCAGCAAGGATCTGCGCGTGATGCTGTTGCTGGCGCAATCTTGGACCGCCCTGCGCGGCGTGCCCGGTTACGCCGACGGCATTATGCTGATGGGCGAAGCGCTCGAGCGGTATTGGCCGACGCTGTTGCCGCCGCTGGCGCTGGAGGGCGAGTCCGATCCCCTGATGCGCATTAACGTGCTGCGCGAGCTGGGCGATGGCTTTGAGCTGGCGAAATTGCTGCGCCATAGCCTGTTTGTACGCGAAGCGGGCCACAGCCTGTCGTTTGCCGATGCCGCGGCCGCCCTCGACGGTATAAGGGCCGCGGAGCCCCCCGGCGAATCGGCGCGGCTGTCCGTCCTCCTCCGGCGGGGGCTGGAGACGCACGCGCGCTATCTGCCGTTGATCTGTTCCGCCCTGGAGCGGCTTTTCAACCTGCTGCGCACGCATTTGGGCGAAACGGCGATCCCGGACATGCCCGGCGTGCTGGCTTCCCTGCGCGCCTTGTCCCAGCCGCTGATGGTCCACGATACCGCGCCGCCGCCTCCCGCGCCGGCGGAAGGTTCCTTATTTCCCCGCCGCACCCCGCCCGATAACGGCGCGGCGACCACACCGTCGTCCCGGCGCGAGGGCGATATCCTCACCCGCGACGACGCCTACCAGGCGCTGGAACAGGTAAAGATCTATTTCCGGCGCTACGAGTCCAGCCATCCGGCGCCGTTGATGATTGCGCGTATCCAGCGGTTAATGAGCCAGGACTTTCTGGCGATAGTGCGCAACCTGGCGCCGGAGGCGGCAAGCCAGTTAGAGCATTTTTTCGGCTGCGAGAGCCTTAAGGAGTAAAAGAGATGAAAGAAGCACACAGCGGACAAAAATTGATCGCCCGCCATCGCGCGCCGCGCGTGCAAATCGAGTATGAGGTGGAATTATACGGCGCCGAACGCACGGTTCAGCTGCCGTTTGTCATGGGCGTCATGGCGGATTTGAGCGGCGGGGCGCACGAACCGCCGGTACGTATTGATGACCGGAAATTCCTCGATATCGATAGTGATAATTTTAATGAACGGATGAAATCGTTCCAGCCGGGTATCGCCATCCGGGTGGAAAATACCCTGACCGGCGTCGACGACCTGCCGGTGTCGCTCGTCTTTAACGAGATGGACGACTTTTTGCCGGAGGCGATAGCGCACCAGGTCGAACCGCTGAACGCGCTGCTGGAGGCGCACATCCAGCTCTCCAACCTGCTTTCCTATATGGATGGCAAACATGGCGCCGAGGAACTGATGGCCTCGGTGCTGAATGATGACCAGCTGCTGCGGGGCCTGGCCGGCGCGTCGGCCGATACCGGCGGGCAGGATCTATTACCCTACTCGCCGATGTACGCCGCCGGGGGCGGCGGACGCATTTTGCCGCCGGCCATCGGCGCGGTGATCGAAGAGCAGTTCCGTACCAAGACCGACGAAGCGCGCGCCGCGCTGGAGTTGGCGGTCAGGGCCATGGCGCAGCAGGCGCTGGCCTACCGGGTGACATTATCCCGGGATGCCTTCAGCACCATTCAGGGCCTGATTGCGCTTATCGATCAAACCCTGTCGCGGCAAATCAACATCATCCTCCATCATCCCGAATTCCAGCGGCTGGAAGGGGCCTGGCGCGGGCTGCATTATCTGGTCGCCAATACCGCCAGCAGCGATATGCTGAAAATCCGCGTGATGAACCTGAGCAAAAAAGAACTGGGGCTCACGCTTAAACGCTATAAAGGCGCCAGCTGGGATCAAAGCCCGATCTTTAAACGCGTTTATGAAGAGGAGTACGGCCAGTTTGGCGGCGAGCCGCTGGGCTGTCTCGTCGGCGATTATTATTTTGATCACAGTCCGCAGGATGTGGAACTGTTACGCGAGCTGTCGCTTATCGCCTCCGCCGCCCATTGCCCTTTTATCAGCGGCGCGTCGCCCGGGGTGATGCAGATGGAGTCGTGGCAGGAGCTGTCCAATCCCCGCGACTTGGGCAAGATCGTGCAGAATACCGAATACGCCGCCTGGCGCATGCTGCGGGAATCGGAAGACTCCCGCTATCTCGGGCTGGTATTGCCGCGCCTGCTGGCGCGTTTGCCTTATGGCCTGGCCGGCAATCCCGTCCACGCCTTTTTGTTTGAAGAGCAGACCGACGGCGCCACCCATGCCAATTTCACCTGGATGAACGCCGCGTACGCCATGGCGGTGAATATCAACCGTTCGTTCCAGGAATACGGCTGGTGTACTTCCATTCGCGGCGTGGAGTCGGGCGGCGCGGTGGATAATCTCTTATGCCATATGTTCCCCACCGACGACGGCGGCGTGGATCTAAAATGCCCGACCGAAATCGCCATCAGTGACAGGCGCGAGGCGGAGCTGGCCAAAAACGGTTTTATGCCGCTGGTGTACCGTAAAAACTCCGATTTCGCGGCGTTTATCGGCGCCCAGTCGCTGCAAAAACCCGCGGAATACAGCGATCCCGACGCCAGCGCCAACGCCAATCTGGCCGCGCGCCTGCCTTATCTTTTCGCCTGCTGCCGTTTCGCCCATTACCTGAAGTGCATCGTGCGCGACAAGGTGGGAACCTTCCAAACCCGCAGTGAAATGGAGCTATGGCTAAATAATTGGATAATAAATTATGTTGATGGAGATCCGGTTAACTCATCGCAGCAAACCAAAGCGCGCCGCCCGCTGGCGGCGGCCGAGGTGCAGGTGAGCGAGCTGGCGGACAATCCGGGTTATTACCAGGCGAAATTTTTCCTGCGCCCGCATTACCAACTGGAGGGCCTGACGGTGTCGCTACGCCTGGTGTCCAAGCTGCCGTCGCTGAAAGGTGGCAATTAACATCCCTTTTCCCGCGGTAAGAAAGGATTCCTGAGTATGAATAACAGTATTTATTTGCAGGTGGACAGCGTTAAAGGCGAAGCCAAGGACGAGGAACATAAGGACTGGATCGACGTGCAGCATTTCCGCTGGCAGATAGTCCAGCCCTCGGAGAACAGCGTGGGCGGCGGCGGCGGTATCGGCAAGGCGGTAGTGCGCGAGCTGGAGGTGCTGGCGCGGATTGATAAGGCCCTGCCCACCATGATGAAAAAATGCGTCGAGGGCACGCATCTGCCCGCGGTAACCCTGGGGCTGAGAAAGGCGGCCGAGTCCAGCGAGGATTACCTGCTGATTAAACTGCAGGAGGTGATGCTGAGCGCGGTGGAAATCGTGCCCCATACCGGCACCGGCGCGGGGGAAGGACACGCGGTGGCGCCCGGCGCCATGGCGGTGCTGTATCGCTTTTCACCCGCCGTGATGGGCGTGACCTGCGGAGAACAGTTAAGCACCGGCGCCCTGAGCGCGAAGGTTGAATTTGGTTGGGATGTGAAAAAAAATGCCGCTGCCCAAGTCAAGTTTAAATAATGACCCATTGATAGACGACCGCCGCCCGCAAGAGACCTGGGAAAACTTTCTCAATGAATTTCCGGGCGCGACGGTACGGGAAAATGATATCGATCGGGTATTGGGGGCGCTTTTCGACGCGCCCCCCGCGTCCGGCCGGATCGCGGCGGCGGAGGCGCCCGGCGGATCGCGGCTTTACGGCGCTGGGGAAACCGATCCGTTGCGGTTGTTCACGGCACGGGCGGATGATGCGTCCGTGGCGGAACATGGCCCGGGCGCGCTGCCGCCGGCGGATATCGCCACGGGCGGGGTGACTCCGGCGCAGCGGCGGGCGATGCTGGCGGCGCTGGGCGCCTGTCTCGGCACGCTGTCGCAAAACGATGTCGACGCCTTGTTTACCCAGACTTTTTTACCGGTCTATCAGCGGGAAATGACCCATAACGCCTGCTGAGTTTACCAACCCATCGGCTCATCGGGACGATAAACAAAATCGTCGCGGTGGGCCGACGGCAGGTTATATCCCAGCCAACTGCCTTGTCCCAGCGGCTGGCCGCCTCCCAGCGTACAGCCGCGATATTCCTCCCGCGCCAGGACCACTCTTAGCTCCCAGGAAAATTCCACCCCGGCGTAATGGCTCACCCACTTGCGCAACCGGTCAAGCGTGCCGGAATGCCCGGCGGGTAAAAAACGACGGTATTGCCGCCACGGCAGCGGACCGATATCGACGGCGAACCGGGACTGCCTGTCCGGAACGGCAAGGCCCAGGCAATGTGTGCCCCCCAGGCGGGCGCGGTGTTGACCGGCGTGCAGCCGTAGCCGGGCGCCGGCTGGCAGCGGCAGCCAATGGAACAGGTTTTCCCGCAGCCTGGCCGGCACGGCAAAAAAGTGACGTATCAGCGAGCGTAGCCCCTCGGCGCTGCGCGGGCCGCGGGTTAAATGCCCCGACATATAATAACGCGCCTGCGCGTCCGGCGCGCCAACGCGCGCGGCGGGCTGGCCTGTTCCCAACAGGCAGGCGGCATACCCATCGAAGCGCCGGCTGTCCGGCCGATCGAACGAGACGCAGTGCTGGGCGTCGGCCCAGGCGCGATAAAACAGCGTAATCAACCGGTGGTGAAACAGGTTGGCGAAGGCCGTCAGCGCCGGTTCCTGGCCGGGGCGCCGGCGTTGGTAAACCTCTTCGGTCAGATGCAGCGGCAGGGGACCGTTGGGGCCGAACAGCCCGAAGCCGTTAATATCCACCCGCCGCAACCGCGCGTCTGTCCCCGGCGCGATGGCGGCGATATTGGCGGCGGCGAAACCCAGCGCCGGCCGCTGGCCCAGGCGCAGCGGTTCGTCGCGCGGCAGCGGCGCGCGTCCCAGCGCGTAGCGCAGCCCGCCCTGCGCATCAACGCGGCGCAGCAGTTGAAACAAATCATACTCCCAGGGATGGCGCTCGCGCAGGGCCCAGCTATTGGTATCGCCCTCAGCGGCTGGAGCGGATGGCGCAGTGACGCGGCGGCGTGAAACCGGAGATAAGCGGCGTTGGGCGGGGCAGGGACGGACGCGGTGAATTTTCATAAAGGTGTCGCCGCCCCGGGACGCGGCGGCCAATAGCCGATGGCGCCCCGCTGTATCGAGCTGAGCGTGGTTTCGGTAAAGCTGTTAATGGTGGCCAGACGCGTAAACAGCCGCGCCAGCACGCTGCCCAGCAGCCACGGGCTCAGGCCGGAAAATGCCTGTTCATCGACGCTTAGCCGCACGCTGATGCCGCGTACGGCAAGGGCCGGGGACGCCATGACGCGATGGCAGGGAAGGAGCTGGCACTGACGAATGCCGGCAATTTGCTGCCTGACGGTCATATCGGCCCTGCGGGCGTGGAAGTCTACTAGCTGGCGCAGGGCCGCGCCGCCGTCGTGGTTATCCATCAGGCTGAAGTAATTGAGGCGCAGCTGGTTAATCAGCGGCCAGCAGGACGCGCTTTCCGCCAGTGCCGGGCGGGGCTGGCTTGGTCCGTTGCGTAACACCACCCGTTGCACCGGCAGAGAGTCGCGCATCACGAATTGCCTATCTTGCTGCAACAACGTGAGCGGCAGGTCGCGATTGCAGCACAGCACCTCGGGGCTGAGATAGGCCAGTTCTCCATGCCAGGGCGGATGCCGTTCGTCTGCCAGGGAGACATAGGCCAGCGAGCCGCTGTAGCCGGTATACGCCATCGACGGATCGGCGGCCGATGGCCAGTGGCGCTGCTCCCGGCGCAGGGAAAACCAGCCCGGGCCCTCAGGCCCCTCTTCATCGTGGCGATCGTAAACCGGCCTGAATAGCCGCCGGTAGCCGTTTTCGCCTTTGCTGCCGAAGCCGTGCAGCTGTATGACGGAGTGGACTTCATAATCCAGCGGATGCAGCGTATCCACGATAACCGGGTATTCAGTTTGGCGTTCATTGAGAACAATGCGTTCAGCGGTGCGGGGGAACAGATTGATGACCGGCGTGCAGTGCAGCGCCAGATGCTGCCGATCTACCTGGCGCTCCAGTTCGGGCGCGGCCTGATCCAGCAGCAGGATAATCTCCAGCTGTTGCTGTTTGCCGCCGCGGTCGAACAAGGGCTGCAATCCCCCCAGGCTGAAAAACTGTAGCCGGGCGGGAAAACAAAAATATTCCTGCAACAGGCGAAATGCGTCCAGGTTGCGCAGGTCCGGCGGCAGCATGGCCTGATCGGCGTCAAGTCCTTCATGGCGCAGCGCCTCCCGGCCCAGGTTCAGGCGCACGGACGCGCCGCCGCCGGTCTGCGCCAGCACCGTTTGCGTATGCTGCATGATCAGCTCCAGCAGTTGCCGGGCCGGGATATCGCCGCCGCTGAGATAAAACATTAGCCGATCGCAACGCATTTCACCAAGCGTAACCGGGCCGATACAGGAAAGCCTGATGCGCAGCGCGCAGGCGCAGCCCTCCAGACCCAGCGCGCCGGGCCGGATCTCCGCCGGAATCCCGCCCAACGCCACCTGCTCGATGCGTAACGGCTGGAGGTCGACGTCATGGGCGGTGCGAAAGCGGCAGGTGACGCCGCGGGACTTACGTTCCAGGCTGTCCATCACCGTGCCGCGCGGCACCCGGTAACCCTGGCTGATATCTCCCTTGGCGACATCCGGCCGCAGTTCCACGATGGCCATCGACGGCGTGGCGGCCAGATAATTAGGGTGCAGCATCTCCAGCAGTTGCCGGGAGAACTGCGGAAATTCCGCGTCCATTTTCAACTGGACGCGCGCGGTCAGGAAAGCAACGCCTTCCAGCAGCCGCTCGACATACGGATCGGCCGGTTCGGCGCTGTGTAAGCCCAGGCGCCCGGCGACCTTGGGATACTGTTCGGCGAACTCCGTGCCCATTTCCCGCAGCCAGGCCAATTCCCGGTTGTAGTAGTCCAATAGCCGGCTATCCATCAGTTATCCCTTATCACTCAGTTCAAAATGGCCGTTTTCCAGATCCACGCGGCTGGTAAACCTGAACTCCACCGGCGCCGGCGACCACCACAGGCGCCCCTGGATAATAAACGACAGCAGGTTATGCGACGCCAGCCCGGCATCGTCATCAATGCAATCAATACACAGCTCCGGGACGATGATGCGCGGCTCGAAGCAAGCGATCGCCCTGGCGATGGCGACTTCGATATCCTGCCAGGCGATCTCGGTGCGCACCTTGCCGGCCAGCGGCGGCAAGCCGAAGTTCAGCGTACTGGCGTAAATATGGGGCCAGCGCGCCAGCTCGCCGCGGGAGGCGAAACGCGTGCAGTTGAACAGCGCCTGCAGGTTGGTTAACACCGACTGTTTCAGCCTGTCGCGCAGGCACGCCATGTCCGGCGGCGAGTCGTCCGGATTTTCCGGATCGTCGTCCAGCAGCCGTTCCCATAACAAGGGCGCGGCGCGTTGCGCCGGGGGGTGGCTTATTTTTTTCGCCATTTCCGCTCCGTTTTTACGGCAAATCCGGCGGCTGCCGCATCAGCCCATATGAATGTGTTCAGCATCGATCTTGGTGACGGCGTCGGCGGTGATCATGAGGTTCCGGCCGTGGAGGCGGGCATAATCGGCGGCCTGGTAATCCAGCTGGCCGACCCTGGCGTGCTCCGTTTGCGTCACTTTGCGCAGCCACCGGTGGCTGATATGCACCAGGGTGCGCCATACCGATTCCAGCCGCTTGCCGACGATGCAGCCGACATCCACCCGGGCCGACAACGACTTGCCCTGGTAGCGCATCCGCCCGATACGGCATTCCCCGCGATCGGCGCCGATATCCAGCGCCGGGGCGCGCAACGCCAGCCGTTCGGCGCCATGCAGGCTTAACTCGCCCCGGGCGGCGATATGCAGGTCGCCGGCAACCGTCAGGGACCAGGGCGACAGCCTGTCCGCGCGATCCAGCACCGCCAGCAGCCACAGCTGCGCCCGGTTGCCGGCAACCAGCACCGTATCGCCCGGCTGCGGCGCCAGCAGGCAGCTGGCGGCCCGGCGGCACTGCCAGCCGCGCTGTTCATGGCGCACGATATAGCAGCCGTCCGGCAGCAGGTTGACCACCCGGCCTACGGCCTGGCCGGGCGGCGATACAATCTGGTCGCGCAATGCCTGTTGGTTCATCATAAGGTGTCTCAAATAAGGGATGGCTAAGGGTCCGGGGTCACATCTGGCCGCCGGCGGCTCCACTCTTCGGCGGCATGGAGCGCTGCATCCGCCTCCAGCAGCCCCTTGCGGCTGGAAAACAGCGCCGCCGTTTGCCGGGCGCGGTGCATGCTGGTGCGCATAAAGCGCGCGTGCCGCAGGTCGGCGTCCTGGAGATCGGCCTCGCGAAAATCCGCATACGCCAGGTTGCAGCCGGTAAATCGGCATTGTCCGGCCGCGGCGCGATGCAGCAGGGCCTGCTCCAGGCTGGCGTGGGAAAAATCCGCCTGTCGCAGGTCGGCGCCGATAAACTGCCCCTGGTCAAAATGGCCGCGGCGGCATTGCGCCCGCGCCAGGCTGCTGTCGATAAACAGCGCCTGGCCGCACCGGGCGTGATTGAAACGCGCCATGCCCAGCGAGGCGCCTTTAAAACAGCTGCGGGTCAGCGTGCCGTGGCTGAAATCGACGTTATCCATGGCATTACCGGTAAACTGGCAGGCGATAAAGGTCTGGCGGCGATAGTCGTTATGGCGGTGGTCGCATTCGGCAAAGATAACGCGGTCGAATTGGCTCTGGCTGAACGTGGTGGCGGTAAGGTCGATGCCGAACAACGTGGTCAGGACCGCCCGGCATTGATGCAGCCGGGCCTGGAGCAGCGGCGTTTTAAACAGTGTTACCTGCTCCAGCGAGCAGGTATCAAAAGTCGCGCCGGTCAGCAGGCACTCCAGGAACTGGGTTAATGTCAGGCCGCTGGCGCCAAATCGGCTGCCCATCAGCCGGCAATGATTAAATACTGTGCCGGTAATATCGCACCCGCTGAAATCGGCCGCGGGCAGCGCGCAGTGGTTAAACCGGCAGTCCTTGATATTCCCGCCGCAAAAGCTGGCCCGTTCCAGCCGGCAATGATCAAACAGCGTGTCTTCCAGCTGGCGCCGGCGAAAGTCCGCCCCGGTGAAATCCACGTTGCTGAATACCGCGCCGCGCAGCCGTACGCCGGCAAGCTGTTCCTCGCCCAGCGTCACCGAGTCAACCGCTTCCCCCCGGTCGATGCGGCGCTGTAATTCCCGCGCGGTGAGGTGAGTCATGACGAAGGCTCCTGCGCGCGCGGCAGGGTTTTGCATTGGTGCGTATAGGCGCCCTGCAGGCGGGTATGGCGGTCGATGGTCGCTAACGACAGATCGGCGCGAAACAGGTTGGCGGCGCGCAGGTCGGCGCCGGCGAGCCGGGATTTTTGCAACAGGGCGCCGATCAGGTCGGCGCGGGTCAGCGAGGCGTGGCTGAGGTCGGCGCGGATAAACAGGCAGCCGCCGGCGTTGATACCGTCCAGGCGCGCGCGTGTAAGCACGGCGCCGCTAAAGTCACAACTTTGCGCCTCGACCTGTGAAAAATCCGCCCGGTCCAGCGGCGTTTGCCGGAAGTTGCAGCTTGTTAGCCGGGCGCGCCGGAATGCCGCGCCTCCGGCATGGGTGCCGCCGGTAAAAACACAGCTGTCCAGGGCGGCCTCCTGAAACCGGATCTCATCCAACGCCAGGGTGATAAACGAGCAGCCGGACAACCGCGCGGCGTTAAAACAGGCCGCGTCCAGACGGCCCTGGTTGAACGTCACCTTTTCCAGGCGGCAATGGCTGAAATCCGGCGCCGTGGCGTCGGCATCAAGAAACGTGCAGTTCGTCAGGGCGGCATGGCTGAAGCGGCAGCGGTGGATGGCGGTGTGGTAAAACAGCAGCCCGCTGAGCTGCGCCCGATCAAAACAACAGTCTGCAAACGCCGCCCGGGTCACTGTCGTCCCGGACAGCTGCGCCCCGGAGAACAGCGTGTTGTGACAGCGGGCGCCGGTCAGGCAGGCTTCGGCAAGGCGCGCGTCGCGCAGCGAAGCGCCGGTCAACGAGGCGTGGGCCAGCATGGCGTCGCTGAGATCGGCGCCGTCCAGCAGGCAGTTATCCAGCCTGGCGCTTTCCAGCAGGGCCCGCTGCAGATTAACGCCGCGTAGATCCAGGCCGCGCAGATCGGCGCCGGTCAAATCCATGTCGCCGAGATCGCGCGTTTGCGCCAGCAGGGCCTGAAGGCGAGGGCGGCACTCCGCCGCCGCCTGCGGGGCCGCAGGGCGGGCAGCGGCGGCCAGCCGGTACATCTGGTGCAGGGCCAGGCGGGCTTCAGGCGTATCAATAGACGGCCCGGCGCCGGCGCTGTCCTCAGCCTCCCGCCGCAGCGCCGCCAGCATCCGGTGGTAGTGCGCCGGCCCGGCGCCGTCCACGGCATCCGTCATATCGGCGCCCAGGGCCGCGGCTTTTTCCAGCGCCCGTTGTTGCAGCGCCGCCGCCTGTCGTTCCACCCGCGCCATATACCGCGGCAGCTCGCCGGGCAGCGGCCCCGGCTCCTGCGCGCGGGCCACCAGGTTACCGGCGCTATCTCCTGCGTCCGTATTGCCGTCGCCTGCGCCCGTGTCGCCGTCGCGCAGGCTTATCCGCGCGTCAGCGGCGCCCTGGTGCCGGCCGGGGCTCCGGTCAGCCGGGGTTGCCTGCCCGGGTAAGGTCGTATGAACGCCGCTGTCCGGCAGGGGCTGTCCGCGCTTTTCCCGCAGGTCCGCTTCCCGGCGGGCCAGATTGGCCGCCAGCGGGCTTTCCGGCGGCCGGGGGGCGGTATCCAGCCATGGGCCGATCAGGCTTTCCGTGACCAAATCCTGTTCACACAGGGCATGGGCGGCGGCGGTAGCCTTTCGGCTGCGGGCCTGGAGAACGTCCCGGTAATGCGCCAGGGGCCGGCTCTCCCGTGCCGCTTCAAGGGCGACCAGCATATTGTCGACGTCCAGCGCATCGTCTTCCTGGATCCCGCAGCTGCCCTGCCAAATCAGCACCATCTGTTCCACATGAGGAAAAAACCACAAGGTGGTGGCGCGCAGGGTGATTTCTTCCAGCGCCGGCGGCGCGCAAGCGTGATGATCGTCGGGAACGGCGGCGCGCGTGATAAAACACCGGGCGCGCCAGTCGGGCAGCACGCCCTGCTGCAGCGGTTGCTCCGGGTGCATATTCCAGATACGCCAGGGCGCGCCCAGCGGTAATGACGGCGACCGCGGCCACCACTGATCGCGTCCGGCCCGGTTAAATACATGCCAGTCGATATCGCGGGCGAACCCGGGGTACTCCTGCTCCAGCCAGCGGCGGTCGTAGCTTTTGCCGATACGGCTGAACTGCTCCGGCAGGCAAAAGTCCAGCGGGCCGAAACAGTCGGGTTTTATCCTGCGACGCGATGCGCCATAACCCGCCTCCGGTTCGATATGGGCCAGCGGATGGCATATGACGCCGTTACGCTCTACGGGGTGCGCGCCCAGGCCACGCGGGTTGCGGGTATCGTTTTCGCCGCCGAAGGCGTTTTGCCAGTCCAGGCGCAGCCGTGCAAACGGCAGCGCCTCGGTGGGGCGTCCGCTGACCCAGAAACGTTCCCCGAACACCATCAGGCTCTTTTCCAGCGCGTCCACCTGGATTTTAACCATACAGGCATTATTTTGCCGCTGATGGCGAGTATAGGCATAACCGGTGGCCAGGAATTCCGCGCAGGCTTTGGGAATGGCCAGGTCCAGCAAACCGCCGTCGCCGGCCAGTTCCCGCGCCGCCAGTTGCCACAGCTCCGGTTCAGGACGCAGCCGTGGCGCGGGCCCCATGTCAGCCAGGGCCAGCACGGACACGCCTAACTGGTTTTGGCCCAGCCAGCGCCAGGGGCGGTGCAGCACGCCCAGACGCAGGGGTTTGATGATGTTCATGGCGGCCGGCTCAGATAAAAAGGGTGATGGCGCTGGTGTGCAGGCTCAGCAGCGTGGTGCGGATATCCAACTGCCCCTGGCTGATATTGACGCCCACCGTTTCGACCCGCACCGCGGTCGTGGCCAGGTTCAGCCGGGTGCTGGACGTCAATACCTCATCGGTGGTTACCGCCATTTTTGTCATGGCAACGCGCATGTTATAGATGCTTTCCGCCGCGCCGGCGACGTGAAGCATATTGCCGGCATGGGTTTCGCTGCTTCCCTTGATTTTCAGCACCCGTTTTTTGGCTGTCACCTGAATCTCATTGCCGCCGTCAATGCTGATATCGCCGCCGGCGCGCACGGCCAGATCCCTGTCAACCTGCTCATCCAGCCTGCCGTGGATATGGCGGCGCGCGTCGCCCTTTATCTCCACGTGCCGATTGCCGGCGATGGATTGCCGATCCACGCCATTGATGGTGGTATCCACCCCTTTGGCATATTCCACCCGGGTGGGATCCGGGCGCTGGTATTGCCGCTCGGCCCGGCGGCGATCCGCCAGCTCCTGCGCGGTGGCGGGCCGGGCCTGCGCCAGGGCGGCCTGGGCCGGCCCTGGCGCATCCGCCGCCAGCACGCCGGGATAGCGCGTCCGGCCGAACACGATTTTATTGCCGGCGTCAAACATCAGATCATTCAGGGCATGGTGGCTGATAGTATCACCGGCATGCTGGGTCAGGCTGCCGCTGACAATCTGCGCCGCGTGCCCGGTCACCTGCCGGTATTCGCCGCCGGTAACGGCGTCTGCCCTGCCGCCGGCGGTAATCAGGCTGGTTTTGCCCAAGTGGAAGGTCTGTATATCGGGTTTAAATTTGAAGGTGGCGCAGGGACCTTGGTGGATAAAGCGGCTCTGGCCTTTTATCTCCTGCGCCAGATCGCCGTCGACGCTGATGCGTTGGTCATGTTCCACCGAGAGGGTCATATCCCGCTCGGCATGCAGGTTAAAGGACTCGCGTCCCGGCGCGTCCTCCATAAACCAGTAGCTGGCGTTGCCCGTGCCGCCATCCCTGCTGCGGCTCATAAATCCCATGCGGGCGGCGGCGGCCGGCAGTTCCCAGGGCGGCAGGGCGTCTTCGTTGTAGACCCGTCCGGTAATAATGGGACGATCGGGATCGCCGTTGATAAAATCCACGATCACCTCTTCGCCCACCCGCGGCACCTGTACGCCGCCATATTTCCACCCGGCCCAATGGCTGGATACCCGCACCCAGCAGGAATCGGTGTCGTCGCCCGCGCCGTGCCGGTCCCAGCGGAATTTTAGCTTTACGCGGCCATATTTATCGGTCCAAATGCTGTTGCCGGGCGGACCGGCCACCTCGGCGGTTTGCGGCCCCTGGGTTTTAGGCCAGGGGGTGGCGCGGGGCGGACGCCAGGTGACCTGGGCCGGTATAACGGTAAAAGCCACGCTGAACTCAGCCATGGCGGCGCCGGGTGCGGATTGAGCATCTGCGGCATGCCAGCGGTTATCCTGGATGCTGTAATCGACGCCGGTGACCAGATAAGATTGCTCATCCTGCGGGCGCGGACAGTGATGAACCCGGAAAGTGTAGCCGGGCGCCATGCCGCGCGCCGTTGCCAGTCCCGAGACGCGGCATTGCCGGGAGGCCAGCTCCTGCTGGCGGATTTGCGCCAGGAACTCCCCATGCCCATGATCGGCATACCCCCCCGGCCAGTCGTAGATTTCGCTTTTGTTGGCGGCAAACGAGGCGCGGTTTTGGCACGTTTGCCCCAGATGGGCGCGCGGCTGCCGAAAGTCATAATCGTCCATGCTGCACAACCGGGGGGTGATTTCATGGGACAATGTCCAGCGGTGAATGGCTTCGCGATGTGCGTTAAGACCGGCGCCCGGCTGCCGGTAAACCAGATCCTCGTAGCCGGGGAAAGGCTGGTGCGCCTGGGGGGCGTCGGCCAGCACCAGCGTATGGCCCCGGTCATGGTGGCGGAAAAAATAATAAATGCCCTCATGCTCCATCAGACGGCTCAGGAAATCGAAGGTGCTTTCGCGATATTGCACGATGTAGGGGTAGCGATGATAGGCGCTGGTCAGCCGATTTTCACAGTCAATATTATAGTCGGCCAGGACATGGGTAATAATATCCGGCAGGGTTTTCTCCTGCCAGACGCGGCAATCGCGATTTTGCGTCAGATACCACAGGGCGGGATGCAGGGTGAAGGTATACAGCTTATATTTTTCATGCAGCAGATCGTAGCCGTTGAAATCAATGCGGGTGATATGGCCATGCAAAAAACGGCGCTCGCCATTAATGAGCTTTATTTCAATGGTGATATCCTTTCCTAATAATGCATTCATATCTAAATCGTTATGAGTGCTAAGAAATTCCGCGTTGAACCGGTATAAGGCCGAAAAGGATTCCCGGCCGGTCAGCCGTTTAAATATCAGCTCACTTTCGGCGTTGCCGCTTAACGGCGTATGAACATTAATCCAGTCGGGCATGCTGTTCCCCAATACGCGAGATCGTCGGTAATAAGCCGAATTATTTTTTACAACGTCTCTATTTTATTCTGCTAACTATTGGCTTTATAAGACTATTGCCATCATAGGCGGCGAATGAAGATGAAACATCAGGTAATTCCCTGACATCCTTCCTGAATTTTTGTCTAACGGTATTCCACCAATCCCAACCGGAACGACCAATGCACCAGGTCAATGGCTTTATGCACGTCAAGTTTACGCATAATATTCAAACGATGGGTCTCGACTGTTTTAGGGCTGATTGATAAGTTACCGGCGATGGCGTGGTTGCCCGCGCCCTCGGCGATTTGCTTTAATACCTGGCGCTCCCTCAGCGTCAGGGACAAAGGGTGATGGCCGCTTTCGTTCATCAGCTGGAACACGCGAAAATGATCCAGCGCCGGATCAAGGTAACGCTTGCGGTTAAAAACGTACTGCAGCGCGGTCAGCAGGCAATGCTGCGGGCTGCTTTTCAGCACAAAGCCCAGGGCGCCCAGGCGCAGCACCCCGGCGGCATAATGCTCTCCCCGCCTTGAGGTAAGCACGATAATGCGCAGGGCGGGCCAGCGCTTAAGCAATTGCGCGATCACATCCTGCCCATCCATGCCGGGCAATCCCAAATCCAATATCACGATATCCGGGTGGGTCTCGCCGCACAGGCGATAGACCTCAAGTCCATTGTCCACCTGGCCCGCTATCTGGTAACGCGGATAGGGGGTAAGCAATGCTTTAATGCCGTTGATGATCAGTTCATGATCGTCAACCAGCACCAGTTTTATGTTCATAAAACGATTCCCTGGAAAATACATGAAGAGTATTTATTGGCATATTGTTGAAATAAAAAACGCACAGAACCGCCGGCCGCTACTATTATCGCGGACAGCGCTAAAGACAATAACGGATACAGGCTTAAAAGCTGGCAATTACACATTCGGGAAATGATTTTAAATAAAATATTCTACGTTATCATCTGGATAATGAAACGCCACGAGCATAATGGAACCCTGAAATAAATCAAGGACGAGACAGGAAAAAATAAGGCTATATTCAGCATATTTCAATGCGGTTTAGGCGCTGTGCTTAATTAGCGCTTCCTGTTAAAGAAATGGCCGAAGCGAACGTTCATGGTTGCGGCGCGTTACTCATTCATCCCACCGTGATGGGCAACCCGCCTGAAAGTGATCTTCTTCAAGTATTTGATGTCTGTCCGGTGGTTTTGATGGCCGGCAGCGGTTACGGGGCATATATTTTCACCCGTTGTCATTTTAAAAAAACGGAGTACGTCATGAAATTATTGCGCTATGGCCCGCCCGGCGAGGAACGCCCAGGCATTCTCGATAACGAGGGACGCATACGGAGCCTGGCCGGTCATATCGCCGATATCGGCGGGGACGCCCTGCTGCCCGCCGCGCTCGCCACATTACGCGCCCTGGATATCGCCCAGTTGCCGCTGGTGGCCGGCCAGCCCAGGCTGGGGCCCTGCGTCGGCCAGGTAGGCAAGTTTGTCTGTATCGGCCTCAACTACGCCGACCATGCGGCGGAAACCGGGGCGGCCATTCCCACCGAGCCTATCGTGTTTAATAAATGGGTCAGCGCCATCAACGGCCCCAATGACGATGTGCAGATTCCCCGCCAGTCGCGTAAGACCGATTGGGAAGTGGAGCTGGGCGTGGTCATCGGCCAGGGCGGGCGTTACATCGACGAGCGGGAAGCCATGGACCATGTGGCCGGTTATTGCGTGGTGAACGATATTTCCGAGCGGGAGTGGCAAATAGAACGCGGCGGCACCTGGGATAAAGGAAAGGGCTGCGATACCTTCGGTCCCATTGGCCCCTGGCTGGTCACGGCGGATGAAATAGCCGACCCGCAGGCGCTGAACCTTTGGCTGGAGGTGGACGGCACGCGTTACCAGAATGGGAATACCGCCACCATGATTTTTGGCGTCAGGCATATTATCAGCTACCTGAGCCGTTTTATGAGCCTGCGGCCCGGGGATATTATCGCCACCGGCACGCCGCCGGGAGTGGGTATGGGACATAAGCCGGAAGCCATTTTCCTGCGCGCCGGGCAGACCCTGCGTTTGGGCGTAGAGGGCCTGGGCGAGCAGCTTGCGCGCACGGTCTCGGCCTGATCGCGGGATGGCAGGGGCCTCTCTCTGGCGGGGCGGCCCCGCTTGCCCCAGGCCGGATTTGGGCCGCGGGGCGCGCGGCATTGTTTTGCCGCAATGCTTTTACTTTATTTTTTTCACCGTTTTCTGGGCGGATGGATTAACGCGGTTAATGAATTAAGTTTCACCGCCGGTGTCAGAATAAGCTAAGGTCAGAGGAAATTACGATACCTGCCCCTCCCCGGGCTGTTTAAACGTGCCGGTCCGTGCTAGGTTGTCTTTTTTCTGTAAAATAAAACGGCTAGTATTATTCGGTTCTATTTTTCTTTTGACGCTTGGTGAACGGCCGGAAAAGCCTGTTTTTTTATAATTGAATATCTTTTAATGCACCCATGCGGCGAGAGTCAGTGTCCTCGTTAAGCTCATCGTAGTAAGTAATAACCCAGGTTATTACCTATGCCGAATTATTGACGCCGTCCCGTGCTGCGGAACCATCCCTATGATCCAACGTTGGCTATTGCCGTTAAGTTATATGCACCCCAGGTATTGGTTACTTTGGCTGGGGCTTGTCCTGTTGTTTTTATTAGTGCAACTGCCTTATCCGCTGCTACTGCGCCTGGGCGGGGGTATGGGGTTGTTATCCATGCGCTTTTTAAAAAGGCGCGTTGCCATCGCCAAACGTAATCTTGAGCTCAGTTTCCCTACTCTCGAGCCGGAACAAATCAAAATAAAATTGGCCGATAACTTTTCTTCCCTGGGCATGGGCCTGATGGAAACCGGAATGGCGTGGTTTTGGTCCGACCAGCGTATAAAAAAATGGTTCGATGTGGTCGGCCTGGAAAACCTGGATTCCCCCATAGGGGAGAAAAATGGGGTTATCGTTATCGGCGTGCATTTTATGACGCTGGAGCTGCATTTTCGTATTTTAGGCCACTGCAAACCCATGACCGTCATGTATCGTCCCCATAACAGCAAAAT
Source organism: Sodalis sp. RH14 (assembly GCF_047324285.1). Classification (NCBI taxonomy): domain Bacteria; kingdom Pseudomonadati; phylum Pseudomonadota; class Gammaproteobacteria; order Enterobacterales; family Bruguierivoracaceae; genus Sodalis; species Sodalis sp. RH14. The sequence continues at coordinate 5,324,183 of NZ_CP178739.1, read as the reverse complement.
TATGGAACTGGTGCAGAAGTGGGGCCGTTCCCGCTCGGGGAATTCCCTGGTCAGCCGTAAAAAACTGGTTTGCATGGTACACACGTTAAAACGCGGCGGCGTGGTCTGGTTTGCCCCGGATCAGGATAACGGCCCGAAGGGCAGCGTATTTGTGCCGTTTTTCGGCGTCAATCAAACCGCTACCACCAACGGCACCTTTACCATCGCCAAGCTGGCCCGGCCGAAGCTGGTCAGCGCCGTGGTAATCCGCAAACCCGACCGCCTGGGCTACCAGTTAATTATTTCGCCGGAGCTGCAAAACTACCCTTACGACGACAGCCTGGCGGCCGCCAACTATGTCAACCGGGTGATAGAGACTGAAATCATGAAAGCCCCCGGCCAATATCTATGGCTGCACCGGCGGTTTAAAACCCGGCCGCTGGGGGAGAAGTCATTATATATTTAGCGCGGGCGGCGTTGCGTATACTCTAGGGGTATATGTCTCGATATAGAGACATATAACCATCTGAATTAAATATAAATAATTATTTCAGCCTATTTGTGTCTCTCACAGGTAACAGGTTCCGCCGGCGGCGTCCGCGCAATAAGCGCGGCCTGTCTGTTATCGTCTGTCCGGCAGGCGGCAATGATTTGCACGGCGATGGCGGGGTAAAATCCGGCGAAATCAATTTAAGTTATTGTTTATCAATATGTTGATATTGTTATTCGCAGCCATGATGCGGAAGGAATGAGGCCGGCCGGGCCATTATTGATGCGCTTCAGCCGCGGGTAAAAAAATATCCCGCGGCAAAACCTGTCCTGGCACGCAAACTGCACTACCTTTGTTGTAGATGCTCATTCCACCCTCTTATGTTCGCGTTTACGCCTCATAAACCCCGGAATGACGCAGAGCCAAACTTGTGGCGCCTATTGTCCAGCTCCATGATGAGTCCCTCATCAGAACCTTCGGACAAAACGTTGAGTGAGGCGCCAAACTGTTGTCTTATGACCTGACCTTGTTAAACACTTGCCGTGATGGCAAGTGTTTTTTTTAATCCAAACCGGGGCGGGTTACCTATGGCAAAGGTTTCAGCGCCGGGTCTGGCTGCGGGACGGGCTGCGCCTGCTGCGGGGCTTGCAGCGATAGGTTGATGGATTCCTGGCGCATTTGCGTGGCCTCTTCCGGCAGACGCAGGCGATCGAGCACATCGGCCAGCCAGGCGTAGTCATGGGCGTCCGGACGCTGGGCAAGCGCGGCGCGGAACGCGTCGGCGGCGGCCTGCCATTCGCCGCGCTTCATCAAGAGCTGACCCATGGTGCTGTTAAGCAATGGGGACGCGCCCTGCTGCTTGATCTGCTGGCGCAGTACTTTTTCTAGCTGCTCCGGATCGCCGGTTTTCAGACGCGGCACCAGCAACAGCAGCTGTTCGTTGTAATGGTCCTTCAATCCCTTGACGATAATAGCCTGGGCGGTTTCATGATCGTTACAGACGATCAGATGTTCCGCCAGCGCGATCTGTAGTTGGGGATCGTTGCGGGTGCGGCGGCTTTGATTGCGCCACCAGCTATTCAGGCCCTCGCTGCCCTCGTTCTCCATGATCTGGTCCATCAATCCGCTGTAGGCCTGGTGCTCCAGCGACTGGATTTTACTCTCTTCATAGACCCGCACTTTGCGCATGGCCGGCAGGATATCCAGCAGCGCCTGCCAGGCGCGGGTACGGATAAACGCCTGCTCGGCGAGGCGCAGCACCTCCGGATGACGCGGAGCGATCTCCAGCAAACGGTCGGCGCCGTGACGGGCGGCATGGTTTTCATTGCGCGCCAGCTGGATGCGCACCCGGGTGATATCCACCGGCAGCTGATCGTTATCCGCCGCCTCCATGGCCCGCTCCAGATGCTGGTTGGCGCGAATATCGTCGCCCCGTTGCTGCGCCGCCTCGGCGGCCAGCAGGTAATTGACCACTGGCTGATCGGCGTGGTCGGCGTTGCGGGTCAGCAATTTTTCCACCTGCCGGTAATCGCCTTCCGCCAGTTTCATCAGCGCGGCTTTGGTATGTTTGCGGGCGCGGTGGTTTTTACGCACCAGGAACCAGCGGCGGGTACGCGCGCCGGTACGGAAAACGCGCCGCAACACCCACTCCACGATAAACAGCGCCACCAGCGCCACAATCAGGATAATCACCAGACCGGTCACACTGGTCTCGATATTGTAATTATCGGTCTGGATCAGTACATAACCCTGATGGCCGGCGATAATCGGCCCGATCACAATCCCGGCAATCAGCAGGATGAACAGCAACAATACGCGTAGCATCGTTTATTCTCCCTGAGCGGCGGGGGCATTAGCAACCGAGGCCGACGACTGCGCCAGCAGGTTGCGCACGCGCGTCTGCACCAGTTTCTCCAGCAGCGGCTGGCTGCTTAACTGTGCCGGCACATCCATGGTGATATTCTGCTGGCTCAGGTCGTCCAGTTCGCTGAGAAAGGCGCGGGTATTGGCATCATCGGCGTCGAAATAGGCGCGTACCCAGGTAGAGACGCTTTCCAGGGATTGCCGGTAGATTTCATTTTGGTGGCGCGGCACCGCTTGCGCCGCAATCAGCAGGCGCGAGCGGATATTTTCACGCAGGTAGATATCCTGGTTTGGCGCCAGCAGCGGCTCGGCGCTGGTATCGCGACGGCGGATGGTAATAAAGTCATTCATAAAGTTGTGCCAGCTTTTGCTGAGGTTTTGCCGCCATTCGCGCACCGAGCTTGACAGCTCGCTGCCGCCGTCGCTGTCCATGGGGGATTCATCGCTGTCGTTGTCGGCCAGGCGCAGGTTGTCCACCTGGTTTGACAATTGGTTCACTTTCAGAATAATCCCGTCAAAATCCACCTGGCTGACGCCTGAGAGGGCGGCAATATCCTCGGTTATGGCGCGACGCACGTTCATCAGGCTGGGATCGTTCATATCCGCCAGGCTGGCATCGGCGCTCTTGAGCAGCGCGCCGGCGGTGACGATATCCTGATCGCTCCAGAGCTTGCGGCCGGCCTGCTTGACCAGGAAATCCGCCTGGGCCAATAGCCAGGTATTGGCATCGGAGCCGGAGATGGTGGCGACTTTATCACGCAATTCGCTTAACTGCCTGTCCTGGACGGCCGCCTGCTGCTGGGCGGCGCCAAGCTGCCGGCCCTGCTGCTGCAACGCCGCCTGGGATTGCTGCTGCTGCTGTTGCTGCGCTTGCTGCAATGCCTCGATGCGGGATTGCAGCTGTTGATTCAGCGCGTTTTGCGTTTTTGCCTGCCGGACGCCGTACATATAGAGCGCGGCGGCCAGCAGCAGGGACAGGATAATGGCGATAGCCGCCAGGATGACGCCTAGGGGCTTTTTGCCGCTCTTGGGGGCCTTCGTCCCGCCGACCGGAGGATTGGCCTTGGCGGTACCCGCCGCCGTATCGCCGGGCGCGAATGACGAGGGCTTAGGCGTATCCGCCGCTCGGGTTGCATCTTCCTGCGGAGTCGTTGGAGTAGTGTGTTCCGTCATATTGGCCTATCCCATGATTAGATTTAGAGCAGCACACGCATAAGCGCATCGTTGTCTGCCGCGTTTGCTACGACGATGTCCGTCCAGCCCAATTGGCGGGCTAAAGCCCCGATTCGTTCACTCACCACGACCAGCCGGCATTGCAACAGCCATGAGACGCGATAGTACTCAGGAATTAAAGTATAGAATTGTTGTAACATTTCGCCGCTGGTAATGATCAAAGTATTGATGCCCAGTTGCTGACAGCGCCGGCTTTGCTGTTCGCCGTCGTAATGCACCGGGCTGCGCTGATAGCATTCACAATACGCGACCTCGGCGCCACGTTGCCGCAACGTCTCCTCCAGTACTTCCCGCCCGCCGTTGCCGCGCAGGATCAGCGCCCGCAGTCCGGCGACGCGCTGTAGCGACGGCAGGCGCAGCAGATGTTCGCTGCTTTCGCCGTCGTGGGGGTAGTCCACCGGCAGGCCGGAGGCGGTGTGCATCAGCAGGCCGCTGGTGCGGCCGACTGCGAGGTATTGCAGCGTTTCCGGCCAGGACAGGCCCCGGCGGGTCAGAAACGGGTGGGCATAATTGACCGCATGTTTCGAGACGATAAACACCAGATCGCCCGGCCGCAGCGCGCCCAGGCGTTCGGGCAGCCGGGCCAGTTCGTCTCCGGGGGCAAAATCAATAAGCGGCAGGTGCCAGGCGGATCGGCCGCGCGCGCGCAAGCGGTTCACCAGCTCTTCGCCGGCGGGGGACGGGCGCGTGACCAGGATGCTCATTGCGGCGAATCCTGGTTTTCCGCCGCATAGACCTGATCGAGGATTTCCCGGGCGCCCTGCCTGAGCAATTCCTCCGCCAGGCGGATGCCCAACGCTTCCGCTTCCTCCAGGGGAGCGCTGCTTTCGGCGCGGATAACCCTGCCGCCGTCGGGGCTGCCCACCAGCGCGCGTAGCCAGATCCGGTCGCCCTGAATTTCGGCGTAGCTGCCGATAGGCACCTGGCAACCGCCGTCAAGACGGGCGTTCATGGCGCGCTCCGCGCTGATGCGAGTGGCGGTGGCGCGGTGATGCAGCGGGGCCAGCAGCGCGCGGGTACGTCGGTCGTCCAGACGGCATTCCACGCCGACCGCCCCCTGGCCGACAGCGGGCAGGCACAGCTCGGGTTCCAGCGGCGTACGGATGCGATCCTGCAGATCCAGGCGCTTCAGTCCGGCCACCGCCAGGATGATCGCATCGTATTCGCCCCGATCCAGCCTGGCCAGGCGCGTGCCCACGTTGCCGCGCAGATCGCGGATCACCAGATCCGGACGGCGTTCCCGTACCTGGCACTGCCGGCGCAGGCTGGACGTGCCCACCACGGCGCCCGGCGGCAGCTCGTCCAGGCTGGCGTAGGCCGGGGAGACGAAGGCGTCGCGGGGATCCTCGCGCTCACAAATGGTCACCAGCCCCAGCCCGTCGGGGAATGAGACGGTCACGTCCTTCATGGAGTGCACGGCGATATCGGCGCGATCCTCAAGCAGGGCGCGCTCCAGCTCCTTGATAAAAAGCCCTTTGCCGCCCACCTTGGCCAGCGGCGTATCCAGCAAAATGTCGCCGCGGGTCACCATGGGTACCAGTTCCACCCGTAAATCGGGATGATGAAGCTGCAGCTGGCGCTGAACATACTGTGCTTGCCATAGCGCCAGCGGGCTCTGCCGGGTGGCGATGCGTATCAGGGTATCTTGCATTCTGGGTTACCGTTTCTCACATTCTTTAACCATTCTACCATCGATAGTAAAACGCTGTAAGTTATCAGGATCCGGTGATGGCGGCATGGGGTGAAGTGCCGATAATCGGGAATTAAAGGTTGCCGCGGGGAAAAGTGTTATAATTAACGGGTAGCTTAACTTTCTTTACGGTCAAACAGCAAGGTGTTAAATTGATCACGTTTCCAGCAATTACCGGCCGACCCATCTTCAAAACAACACTCCGGCCGGGTATGGAAATAGGCTCTTAGGCACCGGGATAACCAGGCGAGACGTCTTGTACTTCTACATCGAGACATTGAAACAGAGACTGGACGCGATCAACCAATTACGGGTGGATCGGGCGTTGGCGGCCATGGGGCCGGCCTTTCAGCAAGTCTACAGTCTGCTGCCAACCTTATTACATTATCATCATCCAATGCTTCCGGGTTACCTAGAAGGTAACGTTCCGTGCGGCGTTTGCTTCTACACGTGCGATGAAAGCCAGGCCGCCTGGATAGCCGATATTGAGCGCCAGTCCGCGCAGCCGATGGTGACGCCCGCCAGCGGGGAAAGGCCGATCACCGGGGTTTACTCCATGGGCAGCACCTCGTCCATCGGGCAGAACGCCAATTCCGACCTGGATATCTGGGTCTGCCATCAGTCCTGGCTGGATAACGAAGAACGTTATCAGTTGCAGCGCAAATGCGCCCTGCTGGAAAAATGGGCCGGCACCAAGGGCGTGGACGTCAACTTCTTCCTGATTGATGAAAACCGCTTCCGCCATAACGAAAGCGGCAGCCTGGGTGATGAAGACTGCGGTTCCACCCAGCATATCCTGTTGCTGGACGAATTCTACCGCACCGCGGTGCGCATGGCCGGCAAGCGCATTTTATGGAATATGGTGCCGGGCGACGAAGAAGAGCATTATGACGATTACGTCATGTCGCTTTATGCCCGCGGCGCGCTGACCCCCAATGAATGGCTCGATCTGGGCGGGCTGGGCACGCTGTCCGCCGAAGAATATTTCGGCGCCAGCCTGTGGCAACTGTATAAAAGCATCGATTCCCCGTACAAAGCGGTGCTCAAGACCCTGCTGCTGGAGGCCTATTCCTGGGAATATCCCCATACCCAGCTGCTGGCCATGAATATCAAGCAGCATTTGCACGACGGCGAGATAGTCTCCTACGGCCTCGATCCTTATTGCATGATGCTGGAGCGCGTGACCCACTACCTGACCCAGATTAACGACACCACCCGGCTGGACCTGGTGCGGCGCTGTTTCTACCTCAAGGTCTGCGAAAAGCTCTCGCTGACGCCTGAAAGCGTCGTCTGGCGCCGCGAGATCCTAAGCCAGCAGGTCAAGGAGTGGGGCTGGGACGAAGCGCGCCTGAGCATGCTCGACGACCGCGCCAACTGGAAAATCGGCCAGGTGCGTGAGGCGCATAACGAACTGCTCGACGCCATGATGCAAAGCTACCGTAACCTGATTCGCTTTGCGCGCCGCAATAACCTGAGCGTCAGCGCCAGCCCGCAGGATATCGGGGTGCTGACCCGTAAACTCTACGCGGCGTTTGAAGCGCTGCCGGGCAAGGTGACGCTGATTAACCCGCAGATCTCCCCCGATCTGTCCGAACCGAACCTCACGTTTATCCATGTGCCCCAGGGCCGGGCCAACCGGGCCGGCTGGTACCTGTATAACCAGTCGCCGGCGATGGAATCCATCATCAGCCACCAGCCGCTGGAATATAACCGCTACCTGAACAAGCTGGTGGCCTGGGCGTGGTTTAACGGCCTGCTGACCGAAAAGACCCAGTTGCATATCAAGGGCAGCGACCTGTGCGATCTGCCCCGGCTGCAGGAACTGGTGGCGGATGTGTCGCGCAATTTCCCGCTGCGGGTGCCGGCGCCGACGCCCAAGGCGCTCTACAGCCCCTGCGAAATCCGCCATCTGGCGATCATCGTCAACCTTGAACACGATCCGACCGCGGTTTTCCGCAACCAGGTGGTGCATTTTGATTTCCGCAAGCTGGACGTGTTCAGCTTCGGCCAACAGCAGGAGTGCCTGGTGGGCAGTATCGACCTGCTGTACCGCAATTCGTGGAATGAGGTGCGCACCCTGCATTTCAACGGCGAGCAGGCGGTACTGGAAGCGTTGAAAACCATCCTCGGCAAGATGCATCAGGACGCCGCGCCGCCTGATACGGTGGAAGTGTTCTGCTACAGCCAGCATCTGCGCGGACTTATCCGCACCCGGGTGCAGCAGTTGGTGGCGGATTGCATCGAACTGCGTCTATCCAGCACCCGCCAGGATCCGGCGCGGTTTAAAGCGGTCCGGGTAGCCGGCCAGACCTGGGGATTGTTTTTTGAACGCCTGAGCGTCTCGGTGCAGAAACTGGAAAACGCCATTGAATTCTACGGCGCCATTTCCAACAATAAGCTGCATGGCCTGTCGATCCAGATGGAAACGGAAAAAATTCATTTACCGCCGGTGGTGGACGGTTTCGCCAGCGAAGGCATAATCCAGTTCTTTTTTGAAGACAGCGCCGACGACCAGGGCTTTAACATTTATATCCTGGACGAGACCAACCGGGTCGAGGCTTACCACCATTGCGAAGGCAGCAAGGAAGAGCTGGTGCGCGATGTGAGCCGTTTTTATTCGTCGTCCCACGACCGCTTCACCTACGGTTCCAGCTTTATCAACTTCAACCTGCCGCAGTTTTACCAGATTGTGCAGCTGGACGGCCGTATCCAGGTGGTGCCGTTTCGCAGCAGCGTACTGTCCCATTTGTGCGCGCCGGCCTATGAGCATGACGCGTCGTCACTGCCGCAGCAGGCACGGTTGAACTAGCCGCCCCGCCCGTGTGGCGCGCCTGTTTCCCCCCGCCGATGCCCGGCGCCCGGCGGCGCCGGCATTCGATTCCTATTGCTTTTCAGCATCTAACTGCGATGATAGTTAGCCTGAAAGTATGAATAACAGGTAGCTAAGCGCATGAAAAACCCGTTACGCCTTATTACCCTGGCGTTTTTAGTTCTGGGATTGAACGGATGTGGGCTGAAAGGTCCGCTATATTACCCGCCGGCCGAGAAAACCACCGCCAAACCGAAACCCGCCAGGACGGTTACGCCAACGCCTGTGCAAACCGCGAATCCCGGCGGCGCCTCGACGTCGGCGCAGCCGTAACCGCGATTCAGTCGCATCGGCTTTAGAGACGCGCTATGCTGCGCGTAAGGTTACTCAGCGGAGTGAATTATGCAGTTTTCCAAAATGCACGGTCTGGGAAACGACTTTATGGTCGTGGACGCCGTGACGCAAAATGTCTACTTTTCGCCGGAGCTGATCCGTCGCCTGGCGGACCGGCATTATGGCGTCGGGTTCGACCAACTGCTGGTAGTGGAGCCTCCCTACGACCCGGAACTGGATTTTCATTACCGTATTTTTAACGCCGACGGCAGCGAAGTGGCGCAATGCGGCAACGGCGCGCGGTGTTTTGCCCGTTTTGTCAGGATGAAAAGTTTAACCAACAAACGTGAAATACACGTCAGTACCCAAACCGGCCGTATGATATTAACCATTACCGATGATGAACTGGTAAGGGTCAATATGGGCGAACCCAATTTTGACCCGCAGATGGTGCCCTTCCGCGCCACCAAGGCGGAAAAGACCTATATCATGCGGGTGGCGGAGCAAACCGTGCTGTGCGGCGTGGTATCCATGGGCAATCCCCACTGCGTGATAACGGTGGAGGATATCGATACCGCGCCGGTGGAGACGCTGGGGCCGCTGCTTGAAAACCACGAGCGTTTCCCGGAGCGGGCGAACATCGGTTTTATGCAGGTGATAGACCCGCAGCACATCCGCCTGCGGGTTTACGAGCGCGGCGCCGGGGAAACACGCGCCTGCGGCAGCGGCGCCTGCGCGGCGGTGGCCATCGGCATTCAGCAGGCGCTGCTGGCGGAGCGCGTCAGCGTCGACCTGCCGGGCGGCACGCTGGACATCAGTTGGAAAGGACCGGGCAATCCGCTGTATATGACCGGGCCGGCAACCCATATCTACGACGGATTTATACATCTATGAAGCATGTCGGGGAACAACTGGAGACCGCGGCGCGGCTGGACGACAGCACGGTGGCGCAATTTCTGCTGGAAAACCCGGATTTTTTTATCCGCAACGCTTGCCAGGTCGAGCAGATGCGCGTGCCCCATGTCAACCGGGGCAGCGTTTCCCTGCTGGAGTGGCAACTGGCCCGCCAGCGTAATCATATCCGCCAGCTGGAGGAAGAGATTACCCTGTTGATGGAGCAGGCGAGCGCCAACGAGCAGCTGTTTAACCGGCTGTTGCATCTGCAGTCCGATCTGGCGGCCGCCGACAGCCTGCTGGATATGCTTAACCGCCTGCAGCGCTGGGCGCGCGGCCTGGGCTTGTCCGGGGCGCATGTCAGGCTGTTCACCGATAAATGGTATATCGGCGCGCCGTCGGATTTTACCCACCTGGGCATTTCCCGCACCGCGTTTGAGCCCCTGCGCATCCAGCGGCTGGGGCAGGGCAACCATTATCTGGGTGGCCTGAACGGCCCCGAACTGCTGCAGCTGTTGCCCCAGGCGCGGCAGGTCGGCTCGGTGGCGATTTCCCTGATGGGGGAAAAAGGCGACCTGGGCGTGCTGACCTTTACCAGCCGCGACAGCCAGCATTATCAGTCCGGCATGGGCACGGTGCTGTTACAGCAACTGGCCATCCTGCTGCCCGGCCTGCTGGCCCGCTGGGTCGGGCGTTCATGACCCTCCAGGTCTCGCCGCTGCGCCCGGAGGTGGATGCGTTTTTGCGCTACCTGCGGGTGGAGCGGCAGCTCAGTCCGCTGACGCAGTCCAGTTACGATCGCCAGTTAACCGCCTTGATCGATATAGCCGGCGAGCTGGGCCTGACCGCCTGGCCCCAGCTCGACGTGACCCATGTCCGCGCGATGGCCACCCGCAGCAAACGCCGCGGTCTGCAGGCCGCCAGCCTGGCGCTGCGGCTCTCGGCGCTGCGCAGCTTTCTCGACTGGCTGGTCGGACGCGGCGAATTGAAGGCCAATCCGGCCAAAGGCGTGCCGGCGCCGCGCAGCGGCCGCCACCTGCCGAAAAACATGGATGTGGACGAAGTGAACCGTCTGCTGGATATCAATACCGACGATCCGCTGGCGGTACGGGATCGCGCCATGCTGGAACTGATGTATGGCGACGGCCTGCGATTGGCGGAGCTGGTCAACCTGGACCGCGGCCATATCGATTTGGCGGCGGGCGAAGTCTGGGTGGTGGGCAAGGGCAACAAAGAACGCAAGCTGCCGCTGGGCAAGACCGCCATCGTCTGGCTGGAGCACTGGCTGGCGCTGCGTGAGCGGTTCGCCCCGGTGGATAACGCGGTATTTGTCGCCAGGACCGGCAAGCGCATCTCCATGCGCAACGTGCAAAAGCGTTTTGCCGAGTGGGGCGTCAAACAGGGACTGGAGAGCCATGTCCATCCGCATAAGCTGCGCCATTCGTTCGCCACCCATATGCTGGAATCCAGCGGCAACCTGCGCGCGGTACAGGAATTGCTCGGCCACGCCAATGTATCCACCACCCAGATCTATACCCACCTTGATTTCCAGCACCTGGCATTGGTTTACGATGCGGCGCATCCACGAGCCAAACGAGGTAAAAGCTGATGCATTTTTATCGCCCCCTGCGCGAGATTCGCGCATTGACCTTCGATCTGGACGACACGCTGTATGATAACCGTCCGGTTATCGCCCGTACCGAGCGGGAATCGACGCTTTTCCTGCAACGGTACCATCCGGCGCTGAAAGATCTGGACGCCGGCCACTTCCAGCGCATCCGCGCCGAGCTGCGCCGGCGCGAGCCGGATATCTACCATGACGTCAGCCAGTGGCGCTGGCGCGCGGTCGAGCTGACCATGCGCAACCAGGGGCTGGACGCGCGCGCGGCCCGGGCCGGCGCGGACGCCTTTATGGCGAGTTTTGCCCGCTGGCGCAGCGACATCGATGTGCCAGCCGACACCCACCGGACCTTAAGCGTTTTGGGCGAACGCTGGCCGCTGGTGGCCATCACCAACGGCAACGCCTCCCCCGAGGCCTGCGGGCTGGGCGGCTATTTTGCTTTTGTGCTGCGCGCCGGTCCCGACGGACGCGCCAAACCGTACCGGGACATGTATCATATCGCGGCGCAAAGGCTGGGGCTGGCGCCGGAAAACATCCTGCACGTCGGTGATGATTTAACCGCCGATATCACCGGCGCCGTCGCTTCGGGCCTGCAGGCGTGCTGGGTAAACGATCGCGGCGGCAATTTTTTCCAGGCCGCGGATGCCCGTTTGTTGCCTCATATTGAAATTTCGCAGTTGGCTTCCCTGACAGCCTTGTTATAATCCTCACTATGTCTGTATAAATAACCAGTACCTTAACGCCGGATAAAGAAGGCCTTCTATGGACGTTTCCGATCTGCTCAACAGCCTGAACGACAAACAGCGCGAAGCCGTAGCGGCGCCGCGCGGCAATTTGCTGGTCCTGGCGGGCGCCGGCAGCGGCAAAACGCGGGTATTGGTGCATCGCATCGCCTGGCTGCTGTCGGTGGAGAACTGCTCGCCCTATTCTATCCTGTCGGTGACCTTTACCAACAAGGCGGCGGCGGAAATGCGCCATCGCATCGAACATCTGATCGGCACCGCCCAGGGCGGCATGTGGATCGGCACCTTCCACGGCCTGGCCCACCGCCTGCTGCGCGCCCATCATATGGACGCCAATCTGCCGCAGGATTTCCAGATCCTCGACAGCGAGGACCAGCTGCGGCTGCTCAGGCGCATTATCCGCGCGCTCAATATCGACGAGAAGCAATGGCCGCCGCGCCAGGCCATGTGGTATATCGGCGGCAAAAAAGACGAGGGCCTGCGCCCGCAGCATGTGGAGAGCTACGGCAACCCCGTGGAGGCCACCTGGCTGCGCATCTACCAGGCCTACCAGGAAGCCTGCGATCGCGCGGGACTGGTGGATTTTGCCGAACTGCTGCTGCGCGCCCACGAGCTGTGGCTGAACAAACCCCATATTCTCAAGCACTACCGCGAACGCTTCAGCAATATCCTGGTGGACGAATTCCAGGACACCAACCGCATCCAGTATGCCTGGATAAGGCTCCTGGCCGGCGATAGCGGCAACGTCATGATTGTCGGCGACGACGACCAGTCAATCTATGGCTGGCGCGGCGCGCAGGTGGAGAATATCCAGCGCTTCCTGGATGATTTTCCCGGCGCCCACACCGTGCGCCTGGAGCAGAACTACCGCTCCACCAGCAATATCCTCAAAGCGGCCAATGCCCTCATCGCCCATAACGGCGGCCGGCTGGGGAAAAACCTTTGGACCGAGGACGCCGAGGGCGAGCCGATTTCGGTTTACTGCGCGTTCAACGAGCTGGACGAGGCGCGCTTTGTGGTCAACCGCATCCGCACCTGGCAGGAAACGGGCAATGCGCTTAGCGACAGCGCTATCCTCTATCGCAGCAACGCCCAGTCCCGGGTGCTGGAAGAGGCGCTGTTGCAAAACGCCATGCCTTACCGCATTTACGGCGGCCAGCGCTTTTTTGAACGCCAGGAAATCAAGGACGCGCTGGCCTACCTGCGCCTGATCGCCAACCGGAATGACGACGCGGCGTTCGAGCGCGTGGTCAACACCCCGACGCGCGGCATCGGCGACCGTACGCTGGACGTCGTGCGCCAGGCGGCCCGGGATCGGCAACTGACCCTCTGGCAGGCAACCCGCGAGTTATTGCGCGATCGGGTGCTGGCCGGGCGCGCCGCGTCGGCCATGCAGCGCTTTGTCGAACTGGTGGATGCCCTGGCGGAGGAAACGGTCGACCTGCCGCTGCATGTGCAAACGGACCGGGTGATCAGGAACTCGGGCCTGTGGATCATGTATGAGCAGGAAAAGGGCGAGAAGGGCCAGGCGCGCATCGAAAACCTGGAGGAACTGGTGACCGCCACGCGGCAGTACAGCTACCAGGATGAAGACCAGGATTTGATGCCGCTGCAGGCGTTTTTATCCCACGCCGCCCTGGAGGCGGGGGAAGGACAGGCCCATGCCAACCAGGACGCGGTGCAGCTGATGACCCTGCATTCCGCCAAGGGGCTGGAATTCCGCCAGGTGTTTATCGTCGGCATGGAGGAGGGCATGTTCCCAAGCCAAATGTCCCTGGACGAGGGTGGTCGGCTGGAGGAAGAGCGCCGCCTGGCCTATGTGGGCGTCACCCGCGCCATGGAAAAGCTGACCATCACCTACGCGGAAACCCGCCGGCTGTACGGCAAGGAGGCCTTTCACCGGCCCTCGCGATTTGTCGGCGAACTGCCCGAGGAATGTATCGAGGAGGTGCGGCTGCGCGCAAGCGTCACCCGGCCGGCCAACCATCAGCGCATGGGTACCCCGGTCAGTGAAAACGACAGCGGATTTACGCTGGGGCAGCGGGTGCGCCATCCCAAGTTCGGCGAAGGCACGGTGATAAACCTCGAGGGCACCGGCGAGCACAGCCGGTTGCAGATTGCTTTCCAGGGTCAGGGCATCAAGTGGCTGGTGGCGGCTTACGCCCGCCTGGAAACGGTATAATCCCCCTGGTTTCGGCTAACGGGTCCGTTCACGCGCGGTTACTGATTAAATCAGCCGATCGTACGCGAAATATACAGTTTTGCGCCGCTTGCGTATTGACAGTCTTTTTCATCTCGGCGTAACATGCGCGCACTATTATGATTAGAGGATTACGCCTTGGACGCCCCCAGTAGATACTGGCTCGTTAATCTGTTTATCAGGTACACCCACTAAGGCTATCCCTATTGCTGATGGCCTCAGTGGTTGTCAGCGACCCGCGTTTATGTGTCGCTCTGAGTCAGATCTGTGATGGTCTGAAACTTGCCGGTGACATTCTCACCCCCGGTTTCTGCTTTCTAATGCGTTTCCCGATTGTCACCGCTAAGGAAGCTATGGCGTATGCTTAACGCGTTTAAATTGGATCACAATCGCTTGTCCCGCCTTGAGCTGGATGAAGCCGACAGGTTAGCTGATTCCGTCTGGGTGGATCTGATTGAACCCGGCAACGATGAGCGGGACCGGGTGCAGGATGAGCTGGGCCAAAGCCTGGCGACCCGGCTGGACCTGGAGGATATTGAGGCGTCGGCGCGTTTTTTCGAAGACGAAGACGGGCTGCATATCCACTCCTTCTTTTTTTACGAGGACGCCGAAGATCACGCCGGCAACGCCACCGTGGCGTTCACCATCCGCGACGGGCGCCTCTATACCCTGCGCGAGCGGGAGCTGCCCGCATTCCGCCTCTACCGCATGCGCGCCCGCAGCCAGCGGCTTACCGACGGCAACGCCTACGAGCTGCTGCTGGATCTGTTTGAAACGAAAATCGAGCAGTTGGCCGACGAAATAGAAAATATCTACAGCGACCTGGAAGCTTTGAGCCTGGTTATTATGGAAGGGCACCAGGGCGACGAGTACGACGAGGCGCTTTCCACCCTGGCGGAGCTGGAAGACGTCGGCTGGAAGGTACGGCTGTGCCTTATGGATACCCAGCGCGCCCTCAACTTCCTGGTGCGCAAGGCGCGGCTGCCGTCGGGACAGCTGGAGCAGGCGCGGGAAATCCTGCGCGATATCGAGTCCCTGCTGCCCCATAACGAATCGCTGTTCCAGAAGGTGAACTTCCTGATGCAGGCGGCGATGGGGTTTATCAATATCGAGCAAAACCGCATTATCAAAATTTTCTCGGTGGTCTCGGTGGTGTTCCTGCCGCCTACCCTGGTGGCCTCCAGCTACGGCATGAATTTCACCTTTATGCCCGAGCTGAAATGGTCGTTTGGTTATCCCGGCGCCATCGGTCTGATGATCCTGGCGGGACTGGCGCCTTATCTCTACTTTAAGCGCAAGAACTGGCTATAGCGGCGGCGGTTCAACGGATATTATTGTACGATAAATGATTGCCCCGCCGGGCGAATATGATAAAACAGGATGGCCTGGCTAAAACATCCTGCTTTAGCGCACCTGATAAACGTTGCGAACGTTGCCGATGAAACATTTGCCGCTTACCGCCCAATGGGCCGTGTTGCTGTTTTGCTCGCTGTCCCTGGGATTTACCCTGCAATATTTCCACTTCCCGGCCGCCCTGCTGATGGGACCGATGCTGGTGGGGGTGGTCATGGCGCTCTGCGGCGCCACCATTGATATTCCCCCGCGCATTTTTGTCGGCTGCCAGGCGGTTCTGGGCTGCATGATAGCCCTGACCCTCTCGCCCACGATCCTGCATGTCCTCATCTCCGACTGGCTGCTGGTGCTGATTGTGCTGGCGCTGACCCTGTTGGCCAGCGGCCTGTCGGGCTGG
Source organism: Sodalis sp. RH14 (assembly GCF_047324285.1). Taxonomy (NCBI): domain Bacteria; kingdom Pseudomonadati; phylum Pseudomonadota; class Gammaproteobacteria; order Enterobacterales; family Bruguierivoracaceae; genus Sodalis; species Sodalis sp. RH14. The sequence goes on along the minus strand of NZ_CP178739.1, from coordinate 5,308,578 downwards.
CTTCTGGTGCGGTTTAGCAGCCTGCCTGGCCCTACCGGGGCCTGGGGCGCGTCTCCGGGCGGGGCGTCGGCGATGGTGGCCATGGCGGGGGAGTTCGGCGCGGATGTGCGGCTGGTGGCGTTCATGCAGTATCTGCGCGTACTGTTTGTGGCGGCGGCGGCGGCCCTGGTGGCGCATATCAGCATGGGGGAACAGGGTGTCGCGGCGGCGGGCGTAATATGGTTTCCGGCGCTCGATTACCGTTTTGCCGCCACCCTGGCCATTGCCGTCGCCGGCGCCTGGCTGGGGCGGAAACTGCATATTCCCGCCGGCGCGCTGCTGATTCCTATGCTGGCCGGCGCCGCCCTGCACATCACCGGCACGCTGACGATGCAGGTGCCGGAATGGCTGCTGGCGCTGGCCTATGCGTTTATCGGCTGGACCGTCGGGCTACGCTTTACCCCCGCCATTGTGATGCTGGCGTTAAAAACGCTGCCGCAGATGGTGGCGTCCATCGTGGGATTAATTCTGTTATGCGGGTTTATGGCCTGGGTGCTGACGCTGGTGCTGCCGGTGGATCTGCTCACCGCCTATCTCGCCACCAGCCCCGGCGGGCTGGATACCGTGGCGATTATCGCCGCGGGCAGCCACGCCGATATCGGTTTTGTCATGGCGATGCAAAGCCTGCGGCTGTTCTCGATTTTATTGATCGGCCCGGCCATGGCGCGCTTTATCTCCCGCCACGCCGTGCCGCCCATGACGTGATTTTTGCTGCGTGAGCGCCGCGTCAAAGATAAACACCGCCAGCGCCAGCCAGATAAATCCAAAGGCGAACAGCTTGTCCTCCGTCATGGCTTCGCCGTAAAACACCACCGCCAGCAGGAACATCAGCGTCGGGCCGAGATACTGGAAAAAGCCCAGCGTCGAGAGGCGCAGATTGTTGGCGGCGGCGGCAAACAGCAGCAGCGGTATGGTGGTGATAATGCCCGCCGCCACCAGCAGCATATTGAGCTGCCACGGATTGGCGCTCAAATGGCTGGTGGGACTGTCGGCGAAGATAAAGAGATACCAGGCGCCCGCCGGCAGCAGCCAGAGCGTTTCGATCAGCATGCCGGTCTGCGGGTCGACGCCCAGTTTTTTGCGCAGCAGGCCGTAAAACGCAAAGCTGAAGGCCAGGCCCAGGGCAATCCAGGGCAGCGAGCCGAATTTCCACAGCTGTATCAGCACGCCGCAGATGGCCAGGCCTACCGCCAGCCACTGCAATTTGCGAAAGCGCTCGCCGAGAAATACCATCCCCAGCAATATATTGACCAGCGGATTGATAAAATAGCCCAGGCTGGCTTCCAGCATATGGTGATGATTAACCGCCCAGATATACAGCAGCCAATTGCTGCCCACCAGCAATGACGTCACGCCCAGCAGCAGCGCCTTGGGACGGCGGCATACCTCGCGCACCTGCCGCCATTTACGGCACAGGGTCAGCAACGCCAGCATAAAAAAAACCGACCAGATAATGCGGTGGGTAAGGATTTCCGTGGCGGGAACCTGTTGGATCAGTTTGAAATACGCCGGCGCCAACCCCCAGATAAGATACGCGCCCAGCGCGCATAGCACGCCCTGGCGCGTGGATGTTTCATTCATGGGTTAACCTGGTTAGCAAAAATAAGCTGGCCAGTATAAGCGAAAGTTATGACTTATTCACCTGCGGATCATCGCCGGCGCCTTCCCGCGGCGCAGGCGTTGATAGGGCGCCGCAGGCGGCAGCCATAGGATTTTAAGTGCAAGCGATCGCTTACATGCATGTACGAATAGTGTGTAATTCGCTAAAAGAAATAGTTGATAGTGTGTAAAATGATCCGCTTGCATGGGTTTTATGCATTCTTACATTGCGCACTTCGGAGAAAAATATATGCGTAAGCTGTTGGGAGCCGCTGTTTTCTTTTTAGGATCAACGACGTTTGCGAATGCACAAGAAGCGACGGTGGTTAAAATCCACGACGCGCCGGCTGTCAGGGGCAGTATTATCGCTAATATGCTGCAGGAGCATGATAATGCTTTTGTGCTGTATCCGTATGAAAGCAATTTCGTCATGTACACCTATACCAGCGATATTAACAAAGAAGCCATTAAATCCTATGACTGGGCCGATGGCGCCCGCCGCGACGAACTGGACTTCCAGCTGAGCCTGGGCTTCCCGCTGTGGCGCGGCATCGCCGGGGATAATTCCGTATTGGGCGCGTCCTATACCCAGCATTCCTTTTGGCAGACGTCCAATACCGACGAATCGTCGCCGTTTCGTGAAACGAATTATGAACCCCAGCTGTTCCTCGGCTGGGCAACGGATTATGATTTTGCCGGCTGGACCCTGCGCGATATCGAAGTCGGCGTCAATCATCAGTCCAACGGCAGATCCGACCCCACCTCGCGCAGCTGGGACCGCGCCTACACCCGCCTGATGGCGCAAAACGGCAACTGGCAGGTGGAAGTGAAGCCCTGGTTTACCTTCGGTAGCACCGATGACAACCCTGATATCACCAAGTATTTGGGTTATTATCGGCTCAAGATAGGCTATGCGTGGGGTGAAAGCGTGTTCAGCGTTGAAAGCCACTACAACTGGAACAGCGGCTACGGCAGCGGCCAACTGGGCTGGAGTTATCCCATTTCCCGCCATGTGCGCTTTTATACCCAGGTATTCAGCGGGTACGGCGAGTCGCTCATCGATTATGATCACCGGCAAACCCGCGTCGGGGTCGGTTTTATGCTTAACGACTTTATGTAAGCCGGCAGGTATCCTTACAGGCGCCGGAATGTCCGGCGCATGAACGTAATAAATTGGGGAAGATGTGTCAACGGTGGCTGTAATAGATCGGGAAGCGCTGGCGGAGCAGATACTGCATGATACCTTCGGCTACCAGCAGTTCCGCCCGGGTCAGCAAGCGCTGATCAACGCCGTGATGAGCGGCAGGGATTGCCTGGCGGTCATGCCGACCGGCGGCGGCAAATCCTTGTGCTACCAGATTCCGGCGCTGGTGATGGACGGGTTGACTATCGTGGTGTCGCCCCTGATTTCCCTGATGAAGGATCAGGTGGATCAACTGCTGGCCTACGGCGTGGCCGCGGGATGCCTGAATTCAACGCAAACCCGCGAACAGCAGCATGAAGTGATGACCGGCTGCCGCGATGGCCGCATCAAGCTGCTCTATATCGCGCCGGAACGCCTGATGATGGACAATATGCTGGAGCAGCTACTCACGTGGCATCCGGCGATGATTGCGGTGGACGAAGCGCACTGCATCTCGCAGTGGGGGCATGATTTCCGCCCGGAATACCGCACCCTGGGGCAAATCAAGCGGCATTTCCCCGGCCTGCCGTTTATCGCGCTCACCGCCACGGCGGACGAAACCACCCGTCTTGATATTGTGCGCCTGCTGGACCTGCGCGACCCGCTAATCCAAATCAGCAGTTTCGATCGCCCCAATATCCGCTATACCCTGGTGGAAAAATATAAACCCTTCGAGCAGCTTTGGCACTATGTGCAGGGCCAGCGCGGCAAGTGCGGCATTATCTATTGCAACAGCCGCGCCAAGGTGGAGGACGTCAGCGCGCGCCTGCAAAGCCGCGGGGTGAGCGCCGACGCTTATCATGCCGGCCTGAGCAATGACCGGCGCGGGCAGGTGCAGGAAGCGTTCCAGCGCGACGATCTGCAGGTGGTGGTGGCGACCGTCGCCTTCGGCATGGGCATCAACAAGCCCAACGTGCGGTTTGTGCTGCATTTTGATATCCCGCGCAATATCGAGTCCTATTACCAGGAAACCGGCCGCGCCGGCCGCGACGGCTTGCCCGCCGAGGCCATTTTGTTTTACGATCCGGCGGATATGGCCTGGCTGCGCCGGTGCCTGGAAGAAAAGGCCCCCGGCGAGCAGCAGGATATCGAGCGCCATAAGCTTAACGCCATGGGCGCGTTCGCCGAGGCGCAGACCTGTCGCCGCCTGGTGTTGCTGAATTATTTTGGCGAGGGGCGCCAACAGCCCTGCGGCAACTGCGATATTTGCCTCGATCCTCCCAAGCGCTACGATGGGCTGGAGGAAGCGCGCAAGGCGCTGTCCTGTATTTATCGGGTGGGCCAGCGTTTCGGCATGGGGTATATCGTCGAAGTATTGCGCGGCGCCAATAGCCAGCGCATCCGCGACTACGCCCATGATAAACTGCCGGTGTACGGCATCGGCCGCGACCGCACCAACGAGCACTGGGTCAGCGTGCTGCGCCAGCTTATCCATCTTGGGCTGGTCAGCCAGAACATTACCCAGCATTCGGCGCTGCAGCTGACCGAGTCGGCGCGTCCGGTGTTACGCGGCGAAGTGCCGCTGATGCTGGCCGAGCCGCGGCTGCCCAACCTTAAGGCGCGCAGCACCGCGCCGAAAACCTACGGCGGCAATTATGACCGCCAGCTGTTCGCCAAGCTGCGCAAGCTGCGCAAATCCCTGGCGGATGAGGCCAACGTGCCGCCGTACGTGGTATTTAACGACGCGACGCTGCTGGAAATGGCCGAACAGCTGCCGGTGACGCCCGGGGACATGCTGCGGGTGAACGGCGTCGGCAATCGTAAACTCGATCGCTTCGGTATGCCGTTCCTTACCATGATCCGCGAACATCTGGTTGATGACGACCCCCTATAGGGGCCGGCCGTGCACAGCCGTATGCCGTTATCCGCGTCCGGCGCGGCGGCCGGGGTGAAGCGGGACCAGCGTTAACCAAGGGTTTTATGCAAGCAGTGAACCGGTTGCCGGGTCGGCAACCGTTACCAGGAGCGTCCACTGATGTTAATTTTATTTGTTACCGTGGCCATGGTGCATTTGATTGCCCTGATGAGCCCGGGTCCGGATTTTTTCTTTATCTCCCAGACTGCGGCCAGCCGTTCGCGCCGCGACGCCATGATGGGCGTGCTGGGCATTAGCCTGGGCGTGGCGGTATGGGCCGCCGTGGCGCTGATGGGCCTGCACCTGTTGCTGATGAAGATGAAGTGGCTGCACAGCATGATCACCGTCGGCGGCGGGCTTTACCTGTGCTGGATGGGGTGGCAGCTGCTGCGCGCGGCCCGGCGTCCGGCCGCGCCGCAGATGGACGGCCATCCGGCCGCCGCGTTACCGCGTTCAGGCCGCACCTTTGTGCGCGGCCTGCTGACCAATCTGGCTAATCCCAAGGCGGTGATCTATTTCGGCAGCGTGTTCTCCCTGTTTGTCGGCGATAATGTGCCGGCCGGGGCGCGCTGGGGCTTATTTATCCTGATCATCGCCGAAACCCTGATGTGGTTCAGCATCGTGGCGGTGGTGTTTGCCTTACCGGCCATGCGCCGCGGCTACCAGCGCCTGGCGCGCTGGATTGACGGCGTGGCGGGCGTATTTTTTGCCGGCTTCGGCATCAGCCTGATTATTTCGCGCTAGCCAGCAGCGCGCCGACCATGATAAACAGCGACCCAAAGGTGCGGTTAAGACGCCGCAGCTGGCGCGGCCCCTTAAGCCAATGCGCCAGGCGGGTCGCCAGGGTCGCGTAGCCAATCATCACGATAGTATCCACCGCCAGGGTGGTGACGCCGAGCACCAGGTACTGGGATGCCTGCGGTTGGTGCGGCAGCACGAACTGCGGGAACAGCGCGGCCAGGAAGACGATGCTTTTCGGGTTGGTCAGGTTAACGAAAACCGCCCGTTGAAATAACCGGCGTCTGGACAGCAGGGCGGCCCCCGACACGTCCAGGCTGAAACTGCCGGCGGCGCGCCATTGCTGGATGCCGAGCCAGACCAGGTAAGCCACCCCCAGCCATTTCAGGATTTCAAACGCCAACAGCGAATGGGCGAACAATGCCCCCAATCCGATGCCCACCAGCACGATATGCGTGGCCAGCCCGACCTGCAGGCCGGCGATGGACGCCGCCGCGCCGCGATAACCGTGGCTGATGCCGGTGCTCATGGTGTTAATCGCCCCTGAGCCGGGCGACAGACTCAACAGGGTGGTCGTGAGCAGATAGGTCAGCCACCAGTCCCAGGTCATTAATTGCGCTCCCTGAAATGTTATTTTTATGTCACACTATGTCGATAGGGTAGAGTAGCCTTTTCCCCGCCAGGACGGCAATGATTTTCCAGCGCGCAGGACAGTCTCAACTGCCCCGTGTTTTGCCAGTGCCAGGAGTAGCGCAGGTGGTGTCGGTACATAAAAAAAAATGGTTAAACCGCGAACAACAGTTTGCCGCCTTTTCCACCGGTCCGTTACTGGATTTCTGGCATCAACGGGAAGAGGGCGAGTTTGTCGGGGCGCAGGGCATGCCGATTCGCTTTGTCCGTCTGCGCTCGCCCCGGCACGATAAAGTCATCGTCATCAGCACCGGGCGTATTGAAAGCTACGTAAAATACCCTGAGGTGGCCTACGATCTTTTTCACTGCGGCTACGACGTGATGATTATCGATCACCGCGGCCAGGGGCGTTCCGGCCGCCTGCTCGAAGATACCCACCGCGGGCATGTGCTGCAGTTTGGCGATTACGTCAGCGATTTTACCCAGTTCTGGCAGCAGTATGTGGCTCCCGGGCGCTATAAACGCCGTTTTGCCCTGGCGCATTCCATGGGCGGGGCGATTCTGGCCCTGTTTCTGGCGGCAATGCCGGACGCCTGCGACGCCGCGGTGCTCTGCGCGCCCATGTTCGGCATCCGCCTGCCGATGCCGCACTGGCTGGCCTGGCAAATCCTGGAGTGGACCGAGCAACGCCCGGCCATGCGCGACTATTATGCCATCGGCACCGGTCAGTGGCGGCCTATGCCGTTTATGCTCAATATGCTGACGCACAGCGGCCAGCGCTACCGGCGCAGTTTGCGTTTTTACGCTGACGATCCTGAATTGCGGGTCGGCGGACCGACCTATCATTGGGTCAGGGAAGGGGTGTTGGCGGGTCATGACGTGCTGGCCAAGGCCGCCGCCATCACCACTCCGGTATTGCTGCTGCAGGCCGGGGAAGACCGGATTGTCGATAACCGCAGCCACGATATTTTTTGCCAGGCCATGGCGGCGGCGGGACATCCGTGCGCGGAAAATAAACCGGTCAGGATCGAAGGCGCCAGACATGAAATCCTGTTTGAAAAAGACAGCCTGCGCGCCGAGGCGCTGGAGAAAATTGTCGCGTTTTTTAGCTGCGATCACTTTATTCCCGGCGGTGATCAACCGCCGATAACACCAGAGGTTTAATAAAGGCTTATGTATTACGTTGTTGCTTCCGATCTTGACGGTACCCTGCTTGCGCCGGACCATACTCTCAAACCTTACACCAAGGAAACCTTGCAGCTGCTGACCGCCCGGGGCATCAACTTTGTCTTTGCCACCGGCCGTCATCATATTGATGTTTCCCAAATTCGCGACGGCCTCGGTATTTCAGCCTATATGATCACCTCCAACGGCGCGCGGGTACATAGTCCTGACGGCGAGATGATTTTTGCCCATGACGTGGACGAAGATATCGCCGCCGATCTGTTCGGCCTGGTGCACGACGATCCGGAAATCCTCACCAACGTCTATCGCCGCGATGACTGGTATATGAATCGTAACCGGTTAGATCAACAGGACTTTTTCCGCGAGTCCGAATTTAACTACCAACTGTTCGAACCGGGGATGCTGCCTACCGACGGTATCTGCAAGGTGTATTACACCAGCGACAACCATGAACGGCTGGTGGCGCTGGAAAATGCGTTGAATGCGCGCTGGGGAGATCGGGTCAACGTCAGTTTTTCGTTGCCGGTATGCCTGGAAGTGATGGCCGGCGGCGTCTCCAAGGGGCATGCGTTGGATCAGGTGGCGAAAACGCTGGGGTTTGCCTTATCCGACTGTATTTCGTTTGGCGACGGCATGAATGATAAAGAAATGCTTGCCATGGCCGGCAAGGGCTGCATCATGAAAAATTCGCAGCAGCGCCTGAAAGATCTTCTGCCGGAGCTGGAGATCATCGGCACCAATGCCGATGAGTCGGTGCCGCGCTTTCTGCGCAACATGTTTTTGTGAAAATTGCTTCCAGTCGTTTTTAAGCCGGCTCTGACGCCGGCTTTTTTATCTGTATTCCCGCCGTCCCCCCCATGCGCAAAACCGCTGAATGCGGCCAGACTCTATGTTCAGTTTTTTTGAACAGAGCGATGAGATTTTTACCCTTTTATATTCCCGGCGTAAGTCTAGACTAGAAAAAAACGTTGAGGAGAGTTGAACATGATTTACTTAAGAGCAGCAAACGATCGCGGTCATGCTAACCATGGGTGGCTCGACAGCTGGCATACCTTTTCTTTTGCCGACTATTATGACGCCAAATTCATGGGTTTTTCCGCGCTGCGGGTGATTAACGAAGACCGCATCGCGCAAGGCCAGGGTTTCGGTACCCATCCCCATAAGGATATGGAAATTCTGACCTATGTGCTGGACGGTACGGTGGAACATCAGGACAGCATGGGTAATAAAGAACAAATCCATGCCGGGGAATTCCAGATCATGAGCGCCGGCACCGGGATACGCCATTCCGAATATAACGGACGTGACGATAAGGCGCTGCATTTATACCAAATCTGGATTATCCCGCAGCAAACCGGCCTGACGCCGCGTTATGAGCAGCGCCGTTTTGATGCCCCGCAGGGCCGTCAGCTGGTGCTCTCGCCGGATGCGCGCGAGGGTTCGCTGAAGGTGTTCCAGGATATGACCCTGTCGCGCTGGGCGTTGCCCGCCGGCCAGCAGGAAACGCTGGACGTGGCGCCGGGACGGCGTGTCTGGATCCAGGTGGTGCGCGGTGAACTGGATATCAACGGCCAGCGGGCCGGCGCCAGCGATGCGCTCGCCGTTTGGGACGAAACCGTACTGACCCTCAAGGCGGGGCCGGACAGCGAAATCCTGGTATTCGACCTGCCGCCGGTGTGATAGCGCATGAGTGACAGCAAGCGGGCCACGGCCCGCTTGAATTGAATGACCAAACCTTGCCAGCGGGTATGCCGGACAAGCTCGTAACGACGCCGTAAATACGTCCATGTAGGCTCGGGCGCGCCATCCCTGGCGCGCTACGCGTTACTCTCCATGCCCAACATACCCGCTTCACGCTTATGGGCGAGTTTGTCAGCAGTCTGAAGCGGGCCACGGCCCGCTTTTTTATGCCTGGGGACTGCGCCGCCGGATAAACATACTCGCCGCGTCTTTTTTTTGCTAAACTCCGTCCATTCCAGGTAGGAGCTGTCATGTCGCCAATCAAGAAAAAAAGACCGGGACTTCAGGACGTTGCCGATAAAGTCGGCGTCACTAAAATGACGGTCAGCCGCTATTTGCGCAATCCGGCGCTGGTATCGGAGGCATTGCAGCTGAAAATAGCCCATTCCCTGGATGAATTGGGTTACATTCCCAACCGGGCGCCGGATATCCTTTCCAATGCCACCAGCCGGGCTATCGGCGTGCTGCTGCCTTCCCTGACCAACCAGGTATTCGCCGAAGTGCTGCGCGGCATCGAAACGGTCACCGACGCCCACGGCTACCAGACCATGCTGGCCCACTACGGCTACCAGCCCGAAACTGAAGAATTACGCCTGACCTCGCTGCTGAGCTATAACATCGACGGCCTGATCCTAGCCGAGCGCACCCACACGCCGCGCACCCTGAAGATGATCGAAGTGGCCGGCATCCCGGTGGTGGAAATCATGGACAGCGTTTCCCCTTGCCTGGATATCGCGGTGGGCTTCGATAACTTCGAGGCGGCGCGGCAAATGACCCTGCATATCATTGCGCGCGGGCACCGGCATGTGGTGTATTTCGGCGCACGCCTCGATGAGCGCACCATCATTAAGCAGCGGGGTTATGAGCAGGCGATGGCGGAGCAGGGACTACGGGCCCACAGCGTCATGATTACCGAATCGTCCTCTTACTCCACCGGCGCCGAGCTGTTACGCCAGGCCCAGCGTGAATATCCCGTCATGGACAGTATCGTTTGCACCAACGATGACCTGGCCATCGGCGCGGTATTTGAATGCCAGCGCCAGGGGCTGCGTATCCCCGAGGATATGGCTATCGCCGGCTTCCACGGTCACGATGTCGGCCAGGCGATGCAGCCGCGGCTCGCCAGCGTGCTCACGCCCCGTGAGGAAATGGGCCGCCTGAGCGCCGAAAAGCTCCTGGCCCGCCTGCGCGGCGAAACGGTTGATCCGCTAAAAACGGACGTCGGTTTTACCTTATTGCCAGGTGACAGCATCTGAATTTCCGCCTTAACCTCTCCCCACGCGCCGTGAAGTTCATCGTTACGTCATTTTATCTCATCATAATTATGATCTACCTCCCAAAACGTTAATTTAGTCCCGCAGGTGGATTCCTTATCGTGATGTTACCCGTATCATGATACCGGTAACATCACGATACACACTATGCTCTTACGGTTGGCCGGGGAATATCCCCGACTTGCACATCACTAACCCAAATGCATAACTACTCGAAGGCAAGGTATTCCAAATCCTTGCCGGGAAAAAAGCCATTGAGGACTTTTTATGCCGCTCTTTATCGTTGCTATCGGCGTGGCGTTGCTGCTGTTGCTGATGATTCGTTTTAAACTGAATGGTTTTATCGCTTTAATTCTGGTGGCGTTGATTGTCGGCGTGCTTGAGGGAATGCCGGTCAGCAAGGTATTGGTATCCATCAAGAACGGTGTCGGCGGCACCTTGGGCAGCCTGGCGCTGATTATCGGTTTTGGCGCCATGCTGGGTAAGCTGCTGGCGGATTGTGGCGGCGCGCAGCGTATCGCCACTACCCTTATCGATAAATTCGGCAAGCAGAATATCCAGTGGGCCGTGGTGGTCACCGGTTTTACCGTGGGTTTTGCCCTGTTTTATGAGATAGGCTTTGTCCTGATGCTGCCGCTGGTGTTCAGCCTGGCCGCGACGGCGCGCATTCCGCTGCTGTATGTCGGCGTACCGATGGCGGCCGCGCTATCGGTAACCCATGGTTTCCTGCCGCCGCATCCGGGGCCGACCGCCATCGCCACCATTTTCCATGCGGATATGGGCAAGACCCTGCTGTACGGCGCCATTCTGGCGGTGCCCACGGTGATCCTGGCCGGGCCGGTCTACAGCCGGTTCCTGAAAGGGATCGATAAGCCGGTGCCTGAAGGTCTGTACAATCCGAAAATCTTTACCGAACAGGAAATGCCGAGCTTCGCGGTCAGCGTCTGGACCGCGCTGGTCCCCGTGGTGCTGATGGCGCTGCGCGCCGTGGCTGAGATGGTGCTGCCCGCCGGGCATCCCATCCTGCCTTACGCCGAATTCTTTGGCGATCCGATCATGGCAACCCTGATTTCGGTGCTTATCGCCATCTTCACCTTCGGCATCAACCGTGGCCGCAGCGTGCAGCAGGTTATGGACACCATCAGCGATTCCATCAAGATTATCGCCATGATCCTGCTGATTATCGGCGGCGGCGGCGCATTCAAGCAGGTTCTGGTGGATAGCGGCGTCGGTACTTATATTGCCTCGCTGATGGAAGGCAGCACCATTTCGCCGTTACTGCTGGCCTGGAGCATCGCCGCCGTACTGCGTGTCGCCCTCGGCTCCGCCACGGTCGCCGCCATCACCGCCGGCGGCATCGCCGCGCCGCTGATCGCCACCACCGGCGCCAGCCCCGAACTGATGGTCATCGCCGTCGGGTCCGGCAGCGTCATTTTCTCCCACGTCAACGATCCGGGCTTCTGGCTGTTCAAGGAATATTTCAACCTGACCATTCTGGAAACCATCAAATCCTGGTCGGCGCTGGAAACCATTATTTCGGTCTGCGGCCTGATAGGTTGCCTGCTGATGAATATGGCCATTTCTTAACCCATACCGCCCGCGGCATGCCGCTGCGGGGGATATCAGCAATCGCAGGGGCGCATCACGCGCCCCTGTTTTTATGCTGACGGCCACGTCGTCAACTGCGCAAATAGACCCGCACGCCGTCCAGGAACATTTGCGTGGACAGCATCACCAGCAGCAGCCCCATCAATCTTTCCAATGCGTTGACGCCTTTGTCGCCCAGCAGCCGTATAAACAGCGACGATTGCATCAGGATAAACACCGACATGCCCCAGGCTATCAGCAATGCCACCACCAGATGATTAATCTGGTGCGGATACTGGTGGGATAACAGCATCAGGGTGGCCAGAATCGAGGGCCCGGCCACCAGCGGAATGGCCAGCGGCACCAGGAACGGCTCTTCGCCGGCCGGCAATCCGCTGCTGTTGCCCTCTTGCGACGGGAAAATCATTTTAATGGCAATCAGGAACATAATGATGCCGCCGGAGATAGACACGGTTTCCGAACGCAGGTTAAGAAAAGAGAGGATCTTTTCACCGGCAAACAAAAACAGCAGCATCAGCAATAATGCGATTAACAGCTCGCGGATCACGATCGCGCGGCGCCGTTTCGGTTCAAGGTGTTTTAATACCGACATAAAAATCGGTAAATTGCCCAGCGGATCCATTATTAAAAACAGCAATACGGTTGCCGAAATCATTTCAGTCATTTTTGCCTCTTTTTTTTCCGTTTTTTCCCCTGACTCCTCCAGCCGGGATGATTATTAGCGTCACTGCTGAAAAACTTTTCCTTATCGATTAATTTCGCTTGCAGCTGTTCGGCCACATTTTGTAAGGTGGTCATTGTATAGCCGGCGTGTTTTTGCCGCGGCTGACGCCAGAATATCCTTTGTCACCCTCCAAGGCAGGACAGTTAACATGAAAAACGTTGGTTTTATTGGCTGGCGCGGTATGGTCGGTTCGGTGCTCATGCAACGCATGAACGAAGAACGCGATTTTGACGCCATCCATCCGGTATTCTTCTCAACTTCCCAGCCAGGCCAGGCCGCGCCGGTATTCGGCGGGCAGCAAGGGACGTTGCAGGATGCCTATTCCCTGGACGCCCTGAGCGCCCTGGATATTATCGTCACCTGTCAGGGCGGCGATTATACCAACGAAATCTACCCTAAGCTTAAGGAAATCGGCTGGCAGGGATATTGGATCGACGCGGCGTCCTCGCTGCGTATGCAGGATGACGCCATTATCATTCTTGACCCGGTAAACCAGGCGGTGATCCAGCAGGGCCTGAACGACGGCGTCAAGGCCTTTGTCGGCGGCAACTGCACCGTCAGTCTGATGTTGATGTCGCTTGGCGGCCTGTTCGCCCAGGATTTGGTGGACTGGGTGTCCGTCGCCACCTACCAGGCCGCTTCCGGCGGCGGGGCGCGCCATATGCGCGAGCTGCTGGCGCAAATGGGCCAGTTGTATAATGAAGTGGCGAAAGAGTTGCAGGATCCGGCCTCGGCCATTCTGGATATCGAGCGTAAAGTGACGACGCTAACCCGCAGCGGCACCCTGCCTGTCGATAACTTCGGCGTGCCGCTGGCCGGCAGCCTGATCCCCTGGATCGACAAACAGCTGGACAACGGCCAGAGCCGTGAAGAGTGGAAGGGCCAGGCTGAAACCAATAAGATCCTCAATACCCGCCGGGTCATTCCGGTGGATGGCCTGTGCGTGCGCGTCGGCGCGCTGCGCTGCCACAGCCAAGCGTTTACTATTAAGCTTAAACGCGATGTCGGCCTGCCGGAAATCGAGCAAATCCTTGCCACCCATAATGACTGGGTGCATGTGGTGCCCAACGATCGCGAGCTGTCGATGCGGGAATTAACGCCGGCCGCCGTCACCGGCACCCTGAAAACGCCGGTCGGGCGGTTGCGTAAACTGAACATGGGGCCGGAATATCTGTCGGCGTTTACCGTGGGCGATCAATTGTTATGGGGTGCGGCGGAACCATTGCGGCGCATGCTGCGCTTACTGGCCTGACCTGATACCACCCTGCCGACAAAGCCCGTCCGTTTCGCGACGGATGGGCCGCGATTGCCTCCCCTATTTCCTTGCGCCGCTTGAGCAAAGTTAAAAATAAGTGAGCGACAAAATTTCACTTTTTTAACTTTTGTGTAAAGACGCTATTTCATATTTCTCTGATTAATATAAGAATCTTTTTTTCTAACTCAAAGTATTTCAATAGCTTATTAGATAATTAAAATTTTCATCAGCTAAGGTTATTCTTTCTTTTAAACCTTTGTCTATGCTTATTATTGTGAGATCTATGATTGCGCATAAGATGTAATCAATACTACCCCGAATCTCTGCACCGTTTTATGCACCCGCGCCGGTCCCGCCGTCGCGGGCGCCCGTGCCTTAGGGAAACCATGGGGGTGGTGTAAGCATCGGATAATTTTTTGGAAATATTGTTTTATTTCATGGAGTAATGAAAGGAATAACACCATGTCAGGATTTCCCGACCATGAGGTCATTACAGCTTTGGTTTCCGGCCGGTATGCCGATCCGTTTTCATTATTAGGCATGCATCAGACCAGCGAAGGGCTGGTGGTGCGCGCGTTATTACCGGATGCCAGCGCGGTAACGCTTATTGATAAAAAAAATGGGCGCAAGATCACAGAATTAACCTGTGAAGACGACCGCGGTTTGTTTATGGCGCAATTAGGCCGGCGTAAAAAACCTTTTACCTATCAATTGGCCGTCACCTGGCATGAGCATACTTATATCATTGAGGACCCGTACCGTTTCGGACCGCTCTTGCAGGATATCGACAGCTGGCTACTGGCGGAAGGCACCCATTTACGTCCTTATGAACGTCTCGGCGCCCACCCGGACGAGCTGGACGGGGTGGCGGGCATGCGTTTTGCCGTTTGGGCGCCCAATGCCCAGCGGGTATCGGTGGTGGGCGAGTTTAATTATTGGGACGGCCGTCGGCATCCTATGCGCCAGCGGCGCGAAAACGGCATTTGGGAACTGTTCCTGCCTTCCGTCACCGTCGGCCAACTGTACAAATACGAAATCATCGACTGTCACGGACAAACGCGCCTGAAGGCCGACCCCTATGCCTTCGAGGCGCAAATGCGCCCGGAAACCGCGTCCCTGACCCGGGGATTGCCGCCGGTGATAGCGCCGGACGCGGCCAGGAGCGCGGCCAATACGTTCAACCAGCCGATTGCCATTTATGAAGTGCATTTGGGATCCTGGCGGCGCCACGCCGACAATAATTTCTGGCTCAGTTACCTGGAACTGGCGGAGCAACTGGTCGATTACGTCAAGTATATGGGGTTTACCCACATCGAGCTGCTGCCGATTAACGAGCACCCTTTTGACGGCAGCTGGGGCTACCAGCCGCTCGGCATCTATGCGCCCACCCGCCGGTTCGGCACCCCCGAGGATTTCCGGGTACTGATTGACGCCGCCCACCGGGCGGGCATCAACGTGTTGCTCGATTGGGTGCCCGGCCATTTCCCTGGCGACGAGTTCGGCCTGGCGAAATTCGACGGCACGTCGCTGTATGAGTACGCCGACCCGCGCGAAGGGCTGCACCAGGACTGGAATACGCTGATCTACAACTACGGCCGCAACGAAGTACGCAACTTCCTGGCGGGTAATGCGCTATTTTGGCTGGAAAGATACGGTATCGACGGTTTACGCGTCGATGCGGTGGCCTCGATGATCTATCGCGACTACAGCCGTCCTGCGGGGCAATGGGTGCCTAACCATTATGGCGGCAACGAGAACCTCGAGGCGATAGCCTTCCTGCGCTATACCAACCATACCGTGGGCACCCAGCGCGACGGCGCCATTACCGTGGCCGAGGAATCCACCTCATTTTCCGGCGTGACCGCGCCGCCGGAAAACGGCGGTCTCGGTTTCCATTACAAATGGAATATGGGCTGGATGAACGACACGCTGAAATATATGCAGCTCGATCCGGTTCACCGCAAATACCATCATCACCAGATGACGTTCAGCATGGTATACGCCTACAGCGAAAATTTCGTGCTGCCGCTGTCCCATGATGAAGTCGTGCACGGCAAACACTCCATCCTGAACCGCATGCCCGGCGATATGTGGCAAAAATTCGCCAACGTGCGCGCCTACTACGGTTTTATGTGGGGACACCCCGGTAAAAAACTGCTGTTTATGGGCAACGAGTTCGCGCAGCTGCGTGAATGGAACCACGACATGAGTCTCGACTGGCATCTGCTGGACGACCCGGACGGCATGCACAGCGGCGTGCAGCGGCTGGTGCGCGACTTAAACCAGTGCTATCGCACCCATGCGCCGTTGTATGAAGTGGATTATCGCTATAACGGTTTTGAATGGCTGGTGGCGGACGACAGCGAAAACTCGGTATTCGCTTTTCTGCGCCGCGACGCCAGCGGCGGCGAAATGATCGTGGTCAGCAACTTTACCCCGGTGCCGCGCCCCGGCTATCGCATCGGCATCCCGTCCCCCGGACGTTGGCGCGAGGTGTTGAATACCGACTCCCATTATTATAACGGCAGCAATATGGGCAATAGCGGCGAGCTGTACAGCGAACCTGTTTCCAGTCATCACCGGGAGCATTCGCTGCTACTGACCGTACCACCGCTGGCGACGATTTTCCTGGTACGGGAGAATTAATGGAGACGCTGTCCGCAGGTTCAGCCAGCCCCATGGGAGCCCGATTTGACGGCAAAGGCGTCAACTTCAGCCTGTATTCGGCCCATGCCGAGCGCGTGCTGTTGTGCCTGTTCGACGACAAAGGCGATGAACGGCAAATCGCATTGACGGCGCGCAGCGGGAATATCTGGCACGGCTACCTGCCGGGCGCCGGCCCCGGCCAGCGTTATGGCTATCGGGTACAGGGCCCGTTTGAGCCGCGAAAGGGACTGCGCTTTAATCCGGCCAAGCTGTTGATCGATCCCTGCGCCCGCGCGCTTGACGGCGCGGTCGGCGACCATCCGTCGCTGTATGACCCGGGCGACACGCCGGACGGGGCCGACAGCGCCGCGGCGGCGCCGAAAAGCGTGGTGGTGGATGAGCGCTATGATTGGCGTGACGATACGCCGCCCGCGACGCCCTGGGGCGAGACGGTAATTTATGAAGCCCATGTGCGCGGACTGACCCGGCTGCATCCCGGGATCCCGCAGGGGCTGCGCGGCACTTATGCCGGCCTGGCCCATCCGCTGATGACGGGGTATTTGCGGCAACTGGGCATTACCGCAGTCGAGCTGCTGCCGGTGCAGCAGCACGTGGACGAACCGCGTTTGCAACGCCTGGGGCTGCGCAATTACTGGGGATACAACGTGCTGGCGCCCTATGCGGTCGAGCCGGGCTATGCCTGCGGCCATCAGGATCTGTCGGCGCTGGACGAGTTTCGCGCCATGGTGCGCGCCCTGCACCAGGCCGGTATCGAAGTCATCCTCGACGTGGTGTTCAACCACAGCGCCGAGCTGGATTTGACCGGTCCCGTGCTGTCGCTGCGCGGCATCGACAACCCCGGCTGGTATTGGCTGGACGAACGCGGGGATTATCAAAACTGGACCGGCTGCGGCAATACGCTGCGCCTCGATAATCCCGATGTTACCGCCTGGGTGCTGGACTGCCTGCGCTTCTGGCGCGAGACGTGCCATGTCGACGGCTTTCGTTTTGATTTAGGCACGGTGCTGGGGCGCACGCCGGAATTCAACGCCAGCGCGCGGCTATTCGCCGCGCTGCAGGAGCATCCGGCGCTTAACGGCTGCAAACTGATCGCCGAACCTTGGGATATCGGCCCCGGCGGTTATCAGATCGGCGCTTTCCCGCCGCCGTTCGCGGAATGGAACGACCGTTTTCGCGACGATATGCGCCGCTTCTGGCTGCGCGGCGACCTGGCGCCGGGAGATTTTGCCCGCCGTTTTGCCGCGTCCAGCGACCTGTTCAACACGACCGGGCGCTTACCCTGCGCCACGGTCAATATGCTGACCGCCCATGATGGCTTTACCCTGCAGGACCTGGTCAGCTTCAGCGAAAAACACAACCAGGCCAACGGCGAGGATAACCGCGACGGCGCCTGGGATAACCATAGCGACAACCACGGCGTCGAGGGCCCCGACGCCGGACAGGATATCCGGGAGCGCCGCCGCCGCAGCCAGCAGGCGCTGCTGGCGACGCTGCTGCTGTCGCAGGGCACGCCGATGCTCCTGGCGGGGGACGAGTTCGGCCATAGCCAGCAGGGCAACAATAACGCCTATTGCCAGGATAATGAACTGACCTGGCTGGACTGGCCGCGCGCGGATGCCGGCCTGATAGGTTATACCGCCGACCTTATCAGCCTGCGCCGGCGTATTCCCGCCCTGATGGAGAACCGCTGGTGGCGTGAAAGCGACCCGCAAACGGTCGAATGGCTGAACGAGCATGGCGAGGCGCTGAGCGCCGGGGAGTGGGAGCGGGGAGAACATCGATTGCAGATCCGTCTGTCACGAGATTACCTGTTTGTGATCAATGCCACTACAAAAGCCTGCGAAATGACCTTACCTGAAGGGACATGGGCGCTGGCGGCACCGTTTCAGCGCCCAGGGCAACCGGATCCGGAGCGCCGCTTACCGCTGGCGGCCCGTACGGTTAATGTGCTGGTAAAACAATAATAAGGAGTCGGCGATGGTTAGGTATGAAGGTAGTGACCCGGTGATGCTGGCCAGACAATTGCCGATCCAAAGCGTCGCGCTGATCCTGGCGGGCGGACGCGGTTCGCGGTTAAAAGATTTGACGGCCAAGCGTGCCAAGCCCGCGGTTCATTTCGGCGGTAAGTTCCGTATTATTGATTTTGCGCTCTCCAACTGCCTGAACTCCGGTATCCGCCGGATAGGCGTGATAACCCAGTACCAGTCGCATACCCTGGTGCAGCATATCCAGCGCGGCTGGTCTTTCCTCAACGAGGAGATGAACGAATTTGTCGATCTGCTGCCGGCGCAGCAGCGTTTTGCCACCGAACACTGGTATCGCGGCACGGCGGACGCGGTATCGCAAAACCTGGATATCATCCGCCGCTACCGCGCCAAATACATCGTCATCCTGGCGGGTGATCATATCTATAAAATGGATTACTCCCGCCTGCTTATCGATCATGTGGAAAAAGGCGCCAAATGCACCGTGGCCTGCCTGCCGGTGCCCCGCATGGAGGGCAGGGACTTCGGCGTCATGGCGGTCGATGATGAATACCGGGTGCTGGACTTTGTCGAAAAACCGCCGGAACCGCCGGCCATGCCCGGTTTCCCGGATCTGGCGCTGGCCAGCATGGGCATTTATGTCTTTGATGCCGACTATCTCTTTGCCCTGCTGGAAGAGGATATGCGCACCGAAGGCTCCAATCATGATTTCGGCAAGGACATTATCCCGAAAATCACCGCCCTGGGCGAAGCCTGGGCGCATCCGTTCACCCTGTCGTGCGTCTCTTCCGCCGACGATGACCAAACCCCGCCCTACTGGCGTGACGTGGGCACGCTGGACGCGTACTGGCGGGCGAATCTGGATCTGGCTTCGGTAACCCCGGAACTGGATATGTACGATCAAAACTGGCCGATACGCACGCATATGGAACCGCTGCCGCCGGCCAAATTTGTTCAGGATCGCGCCGGTAACCACGGCGTGACCCTGAACTCACTGGTTTCCGGCGGTTGCATCCTTTCCGGTGCGCATGTCACGCACTCTGTACTGTTTCCCCGCGTGCGCGTTAATTCGTTTTGCACGCTGGACGGCGCGGTAATTTTACCGGATGTGATCGTGGGACGCTCTTGCCGATTGCGGCGGTGCATTATCGATCGTGCCTGCGAAATACCGGAAGGCATGGTGATCGGTGAAAACGCCGCGGACGATGAACGACGATTCTATCGCTCTGAGGAAGGAATCGTGCTGGTAACACGTAAGATGCTGGCCAACGTCAATTAGGAAGATCTGTAGCCATCAGTCAAAAAATAATAGGCCTTAACAGGAGCGATAATGCAGGTTTTACATGTGTGTTCTGAACTGTTTCCCCTACTGAAAACCGGGGGACTGGCAGATGTGGTCGGGGCATTACCCGCGGCTCAGATTGTGGAAGGGGATGACGTGCGGGTTTTATTGCCGGCGTTTCCGGATTTGCGCAAAGGTATCCCGGATACCCGCGTGGTTAATGAATTCGACGCGTTTTCACGCCGCGTCAAACTGTTATATGGTCGTTTCAACGGCGTCGGCATCTATCTTATCGATGCCCCCGATCTTTACGATCGCCCCGGCAGCCCTTACCATGACCAGGATCAGTATGCCTATATGGATAACTATCTGCGGTTTGCGCTATTGGGCTGGGTCGGCGCCGAAATGGCCAGCGGACTGGACCGGGCCTGGCAACCGGATATCATCCAGGCCCATGACTGGCACGCCGGCCTGACCTGTGCTTACCTGGCGGCCAAGGGACGACCGGCGAAATCGGTGTTTACGGTGCATAACCTGGCTTACCAGGGATTGTTCAACGCCCGACACCTGCCGGAGCTGGGCCTGCCGGATGAGTTTTTCCACACCTACGGCATGGAGTTTTTCGGCCAGATCTCCTATCTGAAGGCCGGGCTGTTCTATGCCGATCACGTCACCACCGTCAGCCCCACCTACGCCCGGGAAATCACCCAGCCGGCCTACGGCTACGGTATGGAAGGGCTATTGGCGTCGCTGCAGTCCCAGGGACGGCTGACCGGCATCCTCAACGGGGTGGACGATGCCATCTGGAATCCGACCCATGACGCCATGCTGTCCACGCGCTATAACCGTGATGTGCTGGAGGCGAAAGTCAACAATAAGCGTCATCTGCAGACCGCCATGGGCCTGACGGTGGACGAAAAGGTCCCGCTGTTCGCCGTGGTCAGCCGCCTGACCAGCCAAAAGGGGCTGGATCTGGTGCTGGAAGTCCTGCCGGACCTGCTGGAGCAGGGCGGCCAGCTGACGCTGCTCGGCGCCGGCGACGCCAACCTGCAGCAGGGGTTCCTGGCGGCGGCGGCGGAATATCCCAGCCAGGTGGGGGTACAGTTAGGGTATCACGAGGCGTTTTCCCACCGCATTATCGGCGGCGCGGACGTGATTATGGTGCCGAGCCGGTTCGAGCCCTGCGGCCTGACGCAGCTCTACGGCCTGAAATACGGTACCCTGCCGCTCGTACGGCGCACCGGCGGGCTGGCGGACACGGTGACCGACAGCTCGCTTGAGAACCTTTCCGACGGCATCGCCAGTGGTTTTGTTTTCGAAGATGCCACCGCCAGCGCGTTGCAGCGGGCTATCCGCCGCGCTTTTGTGTTATGGTCAAGGCCTGCCCTGTGGCGTTATGTCCAGCGTCAGGCGATGGGTTTAGATTTCAGTTGGCATGTCGCCGCCCGGGCTTATCAGTCTCTTTATCAACGCTTGTAGATATTCACTGATTGGGAATGAATGCCATGAACTCTCCGTTTATTTATGCTTCACCCACCCTCAGCGTGGAAGCGCTGAAACATTCGATTGCCTATAAGCTGATGTTTACCATCGGTAAAGATCCTTCCGCCGCCAATAAGCATGAGTGGCTGAACGCCACGCTGCTGGCGGTACGGGATCGTATGGTGGAGCGGTGGTTGCGCTCCAATCGCGCCCAACTGTCGCAGGACGTGCGCCAGGTCTATTACCTGTCGATGGAGTTTCTGCTCGGCCGGACCTTGTCCAACGCGCTGCTGGCGATGGGGATTTACGACGATACCAAGGCCGCCCTGGAGGATATGGGGTTCGAGCTGGACGATCTGCTGGAGGAAGAGAACGACCCGGGGTTAGGCAACGGCGGGCTGGGGAGGCTGGCGGCCTGTTTCCTCGATTCCATGGCGACGCTGGCGCTGCCGGGACGGGGTTACGGCATTCGTTATGAATACGGTATGTTCAAGCAGAATATTATCAACGGGCAGCAGGCGGAATCGCCGGATTACTGGCTTGAATACGGCAATCCCTGGGAGTTTCCCCGTCATTCCACCCGCTATAAGGTCCGCTTCGGCGGCCGCGTGCAGCAGGAGGGGGCGAAAACCCGTTGGGTGGAGACCGAGGAAGTGCTGGCCTGCGCCTATGACCAGATTATTCCCGGTTTCGATACCGACGCCACCAACACCTTAAGACTGTGGAGCGCCCAGGCCAGCAATGAAATCAACCTGGGCAAATTCAACCAGGGCGATTATTTCGCCGCCGTGGAAGATAAAAACTATTCTGAAAACGTTTCCCGGGTGCTCTATCCGGATGATTCCACCTATTCAGGCCGCGAATTGCGCCTGCGCCAGGAATACTTTTTAGTCTCCGCCACCATGCAGGATATTCTCACCCGTCACTGGATGATGCATCAGACCTTCGACAACCTGGCGGATAAAATCGCGGTGCATCTCAACGATACCCACCCGGTGCTGTCGATTCCCGAGCTGATGCGGCTTTTGATCGACGAGCATAAATTTACCTGGCAACAGGCATGGGACGTGGTGGGCAAGGTATTCTCCTATACCAACCATACCCTGATGAGCGAAGCGCTGGAAAGGTGGCCGGTGGACATGCTGGGCAAGATCCTGCCGCGCCAGCTGCAGATTATCTTTGAAATCAACGATCATTTTTTAACCGGCGTGCAGGAACAATTTCCCGGCGACAGCGCCCTGCTGTCACGCGTGTCGATCGTTGATGAACATGACGGGCGGATGATACGCATGGCCTGGCTGGCGGTGATTGCCAGCCATAAGGTCAACGGGGTATCGGAACTGCATTCCGACCTGATGGTGCAATCGCTGTTTGCCGATTTCGCGCGCATCTATCCCGACAAGTTTTGCAATAAAACCAACGGCGTCACGCCACGCCGCTGGCTGGCGCTGGCGAACCGGCCGCTGTCGGCGGTGCTGGACGACGCCATCGGCCAGATGTGGCGTACCGATTTAAGCCAGCTGGAGGAAATCAAATCCCATATCGATTTCCCGGCGTTTATCCAGGATGTGCAAAAGGCCAAGCTGGAAAATAAAAAGGCGCTGGCTCTCTATATGGCCAAAGAGCTTAATGTGGTGGCCGACCCGGCGGCGTTATTTGATGTGCAAATCAAGCGTATCCATGAATATAAGCGCCAGTTGATGAATGTGCTGCACATTATTACCCGCTATAACCGGATTAAACAGGATCCCGATGCCGACTGGGTGCCGCGGGTGAATATCTTTGCCGGCAAAGCGGCCTCGGCCTATCATATGGCCAAGCAGATTATCCATTTAATCAACGATGTGGCCACGGTGATTAATAGCGATCCGCAGGTGAAGAACCGCTTGAAGGTGGTATTTATTCCCAACTATAGCGTCAGCCTGGCGCAGCTGATTATCCCGGCGGCGGATTTATCGGAACAGATCTCCCTGGCGGGCACCGAAGCTTCCGGCACCAGTAATATGAAGTTCGCGCTTAACGGCGCGCTGACCATCGGCACCCTGGACGGCGCCAATATCGAGATGAGCAGCCGCATGGGCGAGGAAAACATCTTTATCTTCGGCAATACCGCCGAGCAGGTGGAAGCGCTGCGTCGCGACGGTTACAACCCGCGCCAGTTCTATGAGCAGGATGCGGAGCTTAACCAGGCCCTGACCCAGATCGCCACCGGCGTATTCAGTCCGGGCGAGGCCAATCGCTACCGTAATCTGTTCGATACGCTGGTGAATTTCGGCGATTATTACCAGTTGCTGGCGGATTATCGCAGTTATGTCGATACCCAGGATCGGGTGGACCAGCTTTATCAGCAGCCGGAGGAGTGGACAAGGCGGGCGGTAATGAATATTGCCAGTATGGGCTATTTCTCGTCGGACCGGACCATCCAGGAATATGCCGATGAGATATGGCATGTGAAGCCGATCCGGCTGTAGCGGAGCAAGCGACAGGCTGTCACCGTATTGACGTCTACAGGGACACGCGGAGCTGGCGTGTTTATGGCCTGGCGGCGCTGATCATTTCTCTATAAACAGCGCTCCAGGGCGATCAAACAAGGCCGCGTCGTTACGCGGCCTTGTTGCTTAAAATGCGCTGGCCGAATCCGGCCGCCCTTGCCTAGGAGGCCAGCGACAGCTTCCTCCCGCCGCGCGCATGATGGGCCAGCCATTCGCTCACATGCTGTTTTTCGCCGTCATCAAGCCACATGCCGAGTTTGGTGCGGCGCCAGATGGCGTCTTCAAGGGTAACCACCCATTCTTTTTCCACCAGGTAATGCAGCTCCGCCTCGTACAATTCGTGGCCGAAATGCTCGCCAAGGTCGGCGAACGTGGCCGCGCCTTTCAGGATCTGCTCGCTTTGGGTGCCGTAGGTGCGGCTGTAGCGGCGTGCCAGGCTTTCGGTCAGGAAGGCGTATTTGCGCCGCAGCTGGGCGGCATAATCGTCGCGGCTGCCGTTAAAATCGCCGCCCGGCAATACCGCCCCTTTGGTCCAGGCGCCGTAGGCGTCAGGATAATATTTATGCAGCTTTTCCAAAGCGTGTTCAGCCAGTTTGCGGTAGGTGGTCAGCTTGCCGCCGAACACCGATAGCAGCGGGGCCTTGCCGTGGTCGTCGGTGACCGCGAGGGTATAGTCGCGGGTCACCGCCTGCGGCGAGTCGGACTCGTCATCGCACAGAGGACGCACGCCGGAATAGGACCAGACGATGTCCGCGCGGCTGAGCGGCTTCTTGAAATGCGCGTTATAGACGTTAAGCAGGTAATCCGTCTCGCCGTCGTCGATATGCACCGCTTTCGGATCGCCGTGGTATTCCACGTCGGTGGTGCCGATGATGGAGAACTCGTCCAGCCAGGGAATGACAAACACGATGCGGTGGTCTTCATTTTGCAGGATATAGGCGTGCTGGCCGTTATGCACGCGCGGCACCACGATATGGCTGCCTTTGATTAAGCGTATACCGTACTGGGAGGGCAGCTTCAGGCTGTCGTCGATAAATTCCTTTACCCATGGGCCGGTGGCGTTGGCCAGGCCCTTGGCCTGCCAGGTCAGGGTCTGGCCGGTAATCACATCCTGCGCTTCCACCGTCCACAGGCCGTTCTCGCGCCAGGCGCGGGTTACTTTGGTGCGGGTGCGCACTTCGCCGCCCTTGGCGACCACCTCCTGCGCGTTCAGTACCACCAGCCGGGCATCGTCCACCCAGCAGTCGGAGTATTCAAAACCGCGCACGATGGAAGGCTTGAGGATGGAATCCGCGCCGAAACGCAACCCTTTACTGGCCGGCAGGCTGGTGCGTTTGCCCAGATGATCGTACATAAACAGTCCGATGCGGATCATCCAGGCCGGCCGCAGATGCGGCCGGTGCGGCAGACGAAAGCGCATGGGGAAGGCGATATGCGGCGCCATCTTTAATAGCACCTCGCGTTCCGCCAGCGCTTCGCTGACCAGGCGGAACTCATAATGCTCGAGATAGCGCAGGCCGCCGTGAATCAGTTTTGAACTGGCGGAAGAGGTCGCGCAGGCCAGGTCATCCGCCTCAAGCAGCAGCACGGATAAGCCGCGCCCCGCTGCGTCTGCCGCGATGCCGGCGCCGTTAATGCCGCCGCCGATCACGATCAAGTCTTTGGTTTCCACGTTACCTTCCTCCAGGTGCTCGTTACAGTTCTTTTATTTTCGTTTTCGCTCATAATTGTAATCGAAAACCAACATCAGCGCCAAGGCCCATGCTGAAAAAAACGTCTATGCGTGACGCAGGTAACAGTTTATGTTTACACTATGTGGAAAAAACGTTAACAAGCGAGGCGACGCAGGCGATGGAACACTTCGAGGCAATAAGCGTGGAACAGGCGTATGAACGCTGGCGGCAGGGCGACGCGATTCTGGTGGATATCCGCGATCCGCAGAGTTTTGCCGTCGGCCATGCGCCGGGGGCGGTTCACCTTACCAACGAAACCCTGGGCGCGTTTATGCAGCAGACGGACTTTACCCGTCCGGTGATGGTGATGTGCTATCACGGCAACAGCAGCAAGGGCGCTGCGCAGTACCTTCTGCAACAGGGGTTTAACGCCGCCTATAGCATAGACGGTGGTTTCGATGCCTGGCAGAAAGCGTTTCCCTCCGACGTCGCCACCCCGACGGCAGGCTGACCCGCGCCAGGCGCCGGCGTTTCCCTGCGCGGGCGCCGCTTTTTTCAGCGGGCGATAATCACCGGTGCGTCGATTGTGACGCGCTCGCGATTATCCCTGCCCGCAAGCGGATACTGTTCCCCTTCTTATCAAAACCGTTCATTTTCCCCGTAAGCAAAAAACCCTGCGGCCGTTGATGCCATGATGGGGGATGCCGCAGGGAACATGTTATGATAGTAATCAGCTGATTATCGCGCCGCGGGCGCTATGCCAGCGCTATGCCAGCACGATATCGCCGGTCTTGCCGGCGCCCGAACATCATGATTAAAGGACTCGCCCCACGCTATGATTCGTGTAACGACCCTGTCCAATGCCCGCCTTGCCCAGGCTTTTATCGACTATATGAAAACCCAGGGCGTGACGATTGAAATGCAGCAGCAAGGCAGGATAGCCGAGCTATGGCTTGCAGATGACGCGGAGCTGGCCCGGGTAGAGGCCGCGCTGGAAATCTTTCTGCTGGACCCGACGCACCCACGTTACCAGGCGGCCAGCTGGC
Source organism: Sodalis sp. RH14 (assembly GCF_047324285.1). Lineage (NCBI taxonomy): Bacteria > Pseudomonadati > Pseudomonadota > Gammaproteobacteria > Enterobacterales > Bruguierivoracaceae > Sodalis > Sodalis sp. RH14. The sequence continues at coordinate 5,282,121 of NZ_CP178739.1, read as the reverse complement.
GCACGGGCAGCGCCGAGCGCGGGCAGTTTCATTATCAGCGCACCGCCTGGCTGCCGGCGCTGCGCAGCCAGGCGGGGCCGCTGACCCTCGGCGTGTTGTTATGCTGCGTCCTGGTGTTTATTTTAATGAACGTCCTGGGCGATGATGTCGTTATGTACTGGCTGGCGTTTCCCGCCGGTCCGTCGCGCTACCTGCAGGTATGGCGCTGGGTAAGCCATATTTTGTTGCATTTTTCGTTACTGCATTTATTGTTCAATATAGTGTGGTGGTGGTATCTCGCCAGCGCGGTGGAAAAATACCGCGGCGTGACGACCCTGGCGATATTGACCCTGGTCTCGGCGGTGGTCAGCGGCCTGGTGCAATCCCATTTCAGCGGCGCCCTGTTCGGCGGTCTTTCCGGCGTGGTGTATGCCTTGATGGGGTATGTCTGGTGGTATGGCGAGAAAAACCCCAACGGCCCGCTGATGATGCCTCGCGGTGTCATTGTGTTTGCCCTGCTGTGGCTTATCGCCGGTTATTTCGATATTTTCGGCATTGCCGTGGCTAATGCCGCCCATGTGGCGGGGCTGGTTATCGGATTATTAATGGCTTTCTGGGATACGCGCCATGCGATTGGTCGCCGGCGATAGGGTTCAGGCAGCAGAGGATTTAACGTGAAGCAAACGCAGCGGCATGATGCCATTATTGAATTGGTACGGCGGCAGGGTTATGTCAGTACCGAAGAGTTGGTGGAGCATTTCTCGGTCAGCCCGCAAACCATCCGGCGCGATCTGAACGATTTGGCCGAGCACAATAAGATTCATCGTCATCATGGCGGCGCGGCGTTGCCGTCCAGTTCGGTGAATACGGCCTACCAGGATCGCAAGATCATGTGGTCGGCGGAAAAAGCGCGCATCGCCCAGCGGGTAGCCAGTCAGATACCGGACGGCGCCACGCTGTTTATCGATATCGGCACCACCCCCGAGGCGGTGGCCCATGCCTTGCTGAACCATAAGAACCTGCGGGTGGTCACCAATAACCTCAATGTCGCCACGCTGCTGACCGCCAAAGAGGATTTCCGCCTGATCCTGGCCGGCGGTGAGGTGCGCACCCGCGACGGCGGCATTATGGGCGAGGCCACGCTGGATTTTATTTCCCAGTTCCGCCTGGATTTCGGCATCCTCGGCATCAGCGGCATCGATATGGACGGATCGCTGCTGGAGTTCGATTATCACGAAATGCGCACCAAGCGGGCGATTATCGACAACTCGCGCTGCGTTATGCTGGTCACCGACCATTCCAAATTCGGCCGCAACGCCATGGTCAACCTGGGCAAAATGTCCCTGGTGGATTTTCTGTTTACCGACGAGCTGCCGCCGCCGAGCGTAATGAGCATTATCGAACAGTCCGAGGTTAAGCTGGAGCTGTGCTGAGGGCAGGATGCCCCGTTCCGCCAGGCCGCGCCATCGTGGGCGCGGGCCGCTTGCCGGCCCCGGCGCGCCGGTCGTTTTAACCGGCCGCGCGCCACGGTAGATTATTTTTTCGCTAATTAATTAAAATTTTTTGCCAGCGCCCCTCTTTTTAACGCCCTTGACTATTCTTTGATCATAAACGAACAAACCCCGTTGTTTTACGATAACTTATAACATGGGTCCGTCGCTCCCGCGACGGCCGCCCGGTAGAGATATCCCGTGAATATGACAGTCCGCGCAGGCTGTCGGCCCGTTTCCGGCGTTGACCCACTTTTATCAACAGGATAGAGACGCTTTTATGCCAAAAATGAAGCTTGATAAAGTCGCCTTTCAATCGGCCCTGGACCGCCAGTGGCAACGTTTAGGCCTGCAGGAAGCGCAGGAAATGACCGCCTATCAATGGTGGCACGCGGTCAGCGCGGCGGTGAATGAATTAATCTCCCGGCAGCCGGCGCGTCAGCAGGACCAAAAAAATCCAAGGCACGTCAACTATCTCTCCATGGAATTCCTGATTGGCCGCTTGACCGGCAACAACCTGATTAACCTGGGCTGGTACGATACGGTGAAAAAGGTGCTGGGGGGCTACGGCATCGAGCTTACCGACCTGCTGGAGCAGGAGATCGACCCGGCCCTGGGCAACGGCGGACTGGGGCGTCTGGCGGCCTGTTACCTGGATTCCATGGCGACGGTGGGGCAAGATGCCACCGGCTACGGCCTGGATTATCAGTACGGCCTGTTCCGCCAGCATTTTGCCGCGGGCAGGCAATGCGAAACGCCGGATGACTGGCAGCGGGAACAGTATCCCTGGTTCAGGCACAACCCGGCGCTGACGGTGCGGGTGGGGCTGGGCGGCAAACTGGTGAAAAATGAGCAAGGCGGCGTGAACTGGGAACCGGCGTTTACCCTCAACGGCGAAGCCTGGGACCTGCCGGTGGTCGGCTATGAAAACGGCATCATCCTGCCGCTGCGCCTGTGGCAAGCCACCCATCCCCATCCCTTTGACCTGGGGCTGTTTAACGACGGCAAGTTCCTGAAAGCGGAGCAGGCCGGCATCGACGCCGCCAAGCTGACCAAGGTGCTGTATCCTAACGATAATCACCTGGAAGGCAAACAGCTGCGCCTGATGCAGCAATATTTCCAGTGCGCCTGCGCGGTAGCCGATATCCTGCGCCGCCACCATCTGGCGGGCCGGACGATCCAGAGCTTGCCTGATTACGAAGTCATCCAGCTCAACGATACCCATCCCACCATCGCCATCCCTGAAATGCTGCGCGTGCTGCTTGATGAACATCAGCTTTCCTGGCAGGACGCCTGGGCGATTACCTCGCGCACTTTCGCGTATACCAACCATACCCTGATGCCGGAGGCGCTGGAGCGCTGGGACGAAAAGCTGGTACGCGCCCTGCTGCCGCGCCATTTCGACATTATCAGGCAGATAGACCGCGAATTTAAGAAAGTGGTGCGGCAGCGCTGGCCGGATGATAAAGAGATATGGCCGAAGGTGGCGGTGAACTATGACAAACAGGTGCGCATGGCCAATCTGTGCGTGGTGTGCGGTTTTGCGGTTAACGGCGTAGCCGCCCTGCATTCCGATCTGGTGAAAACCGACCTGTTCCCGGAATACTTCACGCTCTGGCCGGAAAAATTCCATAATGTCACCAACGGCATTACGCCGCGCCGCTGGCTGAAGGCGTGCAATCCCGCGCTTGCGAAGCTTATCGACGCCACCATCGGCAAGGGCTGGGTGACCCGGCTGGAAAAACTCAGGGAGCTGGAACCCTATGCGGACCAGACGGAGTTCCGCCAGCGCTTCCAGCAGATCAAGCGCGACAATAAGCACTACCTGGCGGCGAAAATCAGGCAATTGACCGATATCACCGTCAACCCGGAAGCGCTGTTCGACGTGCAAATCAAACGGCTGCATGAATATAAACGCCAGCATCTTAACCTGCTGCATATCCTGTCGCTTTATCGCCAGCTGCGCGATAACCCGGCGCTTGATATCGTGCCGCGCGTGTTTTTGTTCGGCGCCAAGGCCGCGCCGGGCTATGCCCTGGCCAAGAATATTATTTATGCCATCAATCAGGTGGCGGAGAAGATCAACAACGATCGTAAGATAAACGATCGGCTTAAAGTGATCTTCCTGCCCGATTACCGGGTATCGGTGGCGGAGTGGATGATCCCGGCGGCGGACCTGTCGGAACAGATTTCCACCGCCGGCAAGGAGGCGTCCGGCACCGGTAACATGAAGCTGGCGCTTAACGGCGCGCTGACCATCGGCACCCTGGACGGCGCCAATGTGGAAATTGCCGAACAGGTCGGCGAGGAGAATATATTCATCTTCGGCCTGACCGACCCGGAGGTCAAAGCGCTGCTGGCCGGGGGGTATAAACCGGCTCAGTACCTGAAAAAGGATAAAGCGCTGAAAGGCCTGCTGACCGAGCTGGGCAGCGGTGTTTTCAGCCATAAGCATAAACATGCGTTCGAACCGCTGCTGCACAGCCTGCAGGAGGGCGGCGATCCCTACCTGGTGCTGGCGGATTTCGCCGCGTATTGCGAGGCGCAGCGGCGGGTGGATGCCCTGTTCCGCCGTCCGGACGACTGGACGCGCAGCGCGGTGCTGAATACCGCCCGGGTAGGGTTCTTCAGTTCGGACCGTTCGATACGCGATTATCAGCAACGCATCTGGCAAGCAAAACGTTAAGGAGTTTTGATGGATCCCAAGGTATTGGAGCGGTCCGCCGGACGGGCGGGAATTATTCCGGAATATGTGGATGCCTGGGGACAGCGCAAAATCATCAGCGAGGAGACCAAGCGGCAGCTGCTGGCCGCCATGGCGGGGTTAAGCGACGATGCCGATCGAACGGCGGCGCTGCCGCCGGTGTGGGTGGTCAGGACCGGCCAAGAACGACCGCTGCCGGTGACGCTTGCGCAGCCGGCCGGCTGGGAGCTTATCGAGGAATCGGGCCGCCGCCATCAGGGCGGGACGGTGGATGGCCACGTGGCGTTGCCTGCCGCGCTGCCGCCCGGCTATCACCGGCTCACCCTGCGCGCCGGCGACAGCCAATGGTCCTGCCAGATTATCGTGGCGCCGCCGCGCTGTTATGAACCGCCGGCGCTGCTGGCGGGGCATAAGCTCTGGGGCGCCTGCGTGCAGCTGTATACCCTGCGTTCGCGCCATAACTGGGGCATCGGCGATTTCGGCGATTTGGCCTTGATGATCGAGGGCACCGCGCGCCACGGCGGCGCCTTTGTCGGCCTGAATCCTATCCATGCGCTGTATCCCGCCGCGCCCGGCTGGGCCAGCCCCTATAGTCCGTCCTCCCGGCGCTGGCTCAATATCCTGTATATCGATGTCGGCGCGCTGGAGGACTTCCAGCAAAGCCCGGCGGCGCAAGAGTGGCTGGCATCGCCGCGGACCCAGCAGCGCCTTGCCGCCCTGCGCGCCGATGAGCTGGTGGATTATCCGCAGGTGACGGAATGCAAGCTGGCGGCGCTGACCCACGCTTATGCGCAGTTCAACACCCGCGCGCCCGATGACCCCGAGCGGCGGGCATTTAGCGGGTTTATCCACGACGGCGGCGACAGCCTGCGCCAGCAGGCCACCTTCGATGCGCTCCACCGTTACCTGACCCGCGAGGGCCATCCCTCGGCGGGCTGGCAGCAGTGGCCGCCGGAGTATCAGCAGGCTGACGGCGCCGCGGTGCGGGAATTCTGTCAACGGCACGAAAACGAAATCCTGTTTTTCAGCTGGCTGCAATGGCAGGCCGCGCGCCAGTTCGACGCCTGCTTTCGCCTGAGCCGGCGTCTGGAAATGCCCATCGGCCTGTATCGCGATCTGGCGGTCGGCGTGAGTGAAGGGGGCATGGAGACCTGGAGCGATCGCACGTTGTATTGCCTGGCGGCCTCGGTCGGCGCGCCGCCGGACAAGTTGGGACCGCAGGGCCAGAACTGGTGCCTGCCGCCGCAGGACCCGAACGTGCTCATCGCCCGGGCCTATGAGCCGTTTATCGCGATGCTGCGTGCCAATATGCGCCACTGCGGCGCGTTGCGTATCGATCATGTCATGTCGCTCCTGCGGCTGTGGTGGATACCGCGCGGGCAGACGGCGCAGCACGGCGCTTACGTGCAATATCCGGTGGATGATTTGCTGGCGGTGCTGGCGCTGGAAAGCCACCGGCAGCAGTGCATGGTTATCGGCGAGGACCTGGGTACCGTGCCGCGCGAAATCACCGGTAAACTGCAGGCCGCCGGCGTGTACTCCTACAAGGTATTGCTGTTCGAGCGTACCGACGCCACCCATTTCCGCCCGCCCGATGAATATATGGCGCAGGCCATGGCCACCCTGACCACACACGATCTCGCCACCCTGCGCGGCTTTTGGCAGCAGGAGGATCTGCGGCTGGGACGGGAACTGAAAATCTACCCCTCGCAGGAGGTGTATCAGCTTTTGCTGGACGATAGGCAGAAAGCGCGTCAGGCGCTGCTGGCGGCCCTGCACGCCTGGAAATGCGTACCGGCAAAGATGAGCGCCAATGCGGACCGGGTGATGATGTCGCCATTGCTGAACCGCGGGCTGCACCGCTACGTGGCGCGCAGCAATTCGGCGCTGTTGGGGCTACAGCCCGAGGATTGGCTGGATATGGCGCTGCCGGTCAATGTGCCGGGCACCACCGATCAATATCCGAACTGGCGGCGTAAGCTGACGCGGGAGGTGGACGAAATGTTTGACGACCCCACCTTGATGCGCCTGCTCAGGGAAGTAGATCGCCTGCGCAAGGCAGCGATAGGCAATACGCCGACGGGTGAGCGGTAAACGCAGGTTATACAGTGGCGCTCAGGCGCCGTGCGGCGGGTAAAAAGGGGCTTGGGCAGGGATGCGCCGGCCCGTCGCAGCGGACCGGTAATTCACGGTAAGGCCGACGGCCGCGCCGCCGTTAATAGAACGAGTGCTCGCCGCGCTGGTGCTCGGTCAGATCGCGCACGCCTTTTAGCTCGGGGAATTTTTCCAGCAGCTCTTTTTCAATGCCTTCCTTCAGGGTGTAATCGACCATGGAACAGCCGTTGCAACCGCCGCCGAACTGCAGGATAGCCAGGTTATCGTCGGTGATTTCCATCAGAGAAACCTGGCCGCCGTGGCCTGCCAGCTGCGGGTTGATTTGCGATTGCAACACATATTCCACCCGTTCAATCAGCGGCGCGTCGTCGGAGACTTTACGCATCTTGGCGTTTGGCGCTTTCAGGGTGAGCTGCGAACCGAGCTTGTCGGTAACAAAATCGATTTCCGCATCCACAAGATAAGGCGCGCTGAGCTCATCGACATACGCATTGATTTTCTCGAACTTCAGCTCGGTATCGGTGGCTTCAACCGCGTCGGGAGGACAATATGACACGCCGCATTCCGCATTCGGCGTGCCTGGATTAATGACAAATACACGAATCTGGGTGCCAGCTTCCTGATTGGCCAGTAATTTAGCAAAATGTTCCTGGGCAGCATCGGTAATCCGGATCATATCATTCACTCAATAGTTGACTAATCTAGTCGGTTATAATACTCCCATTAACCTGAGCACTACAAGGTCCGGCAAACTGACCAGACCTGCACCGCCCTGGCCTGTCGGGCCAGCAGGAGATGGGTAATTTCGTCCATGGTGCTGCCGGTGGTGACCACGTCATCCACCAGCGCCACGGTCTTGCCGGCCACATCGGCATGGCAGGCAAAGGCGCCGCGCAGGTTGCGCCTGCGGGCGCCGGCATGCAGCGTTTGCTGCGGCGCCACGGCGCGGGTGCGCTCCAGTCCCTGGCTGAGGTATTCCACGCCCAGCCAGCGCGCCAGCGGCCGGGCGAGAAGATCTGTTTGATTATAGCCCCTGCGCCAGTGGCGGTAAGTATGCAAAGGCACGTTTAGTACAAGATCCGGCTTATCGCGCCCGTACAAATGGCGTTCTTCCTGCCAGCGCAACACCAGCAGGCGGGCGAGCACGCGCGCAAGCCCGGTGCCGCCCTGGTATTTGAGTTTTTTTACCAGCCGGCTCAGCGGCGGCCGGTAATCAGCGACATACAGCAATGATTGCCACGGCGGCGATTTCAGCACACAGCGTCCGCAGCAAAGCCTGCGGCTTCCGGCCGGCAGCCCGCAGCGCGGGCAGCAGGTCTCGCGCCGGTTAAGCAGGTGGCCGGCGCAGCACCGGCAAATTCCCTGGTGGCTAAACCATAATGGCTGTTGGCATAGCCAACAAAGGGCGTTGATTGTTAGCATGGGAGGTCCTCCATAACCTGGGTACCTGGAACTATAACTGATGACATCTCTCTATTGGCATACCCTCGGCAGCGGTTCTGTTGATCTTGTGCTGCTGCATGGCTGGGGCCTGAACGCCGGCGTCTGGTCTTGCATCGAAGCGCGGCTGTCGCCGCATTTTCGCCTGCATCTGGTGGATCTGCCGGGCTACGGCCGCAGCCAGGGTTATGGGCCGTTGTCCTTGCAGCAGATGGCGCAGGAAGTGGCCGCCGGAGCGCCGGAGGGCGCGTGGTGGCTGGGCTGGTCGCTGGGCGGCCTGGTGGCGGCGCAGGCGGCGCTGGCGCGCCCGGATCGGGTCGCCGGCCTGATTACCGTCGCCTCGTCGCCCAGGTTCAGCGCCGGCGACCAATGGCCGGGCATCAAACCCGAGGTGCTGGCGGGTTTTGCGCAGCAGCTAAGCCAGGATTTTCACCGCACGGTGGAGCGTTTCCTGGCCCTGCAAACCCTCGGCACCGACACCGCCCGCCAGGATGCCCGCCGGTTAAAGCAGGTGGTGCTTGAGCACCCGCTGCCGCCGGTGGCGGTATTAACCGGCGGGCTGGAGATCCTGCGCACCGCGGATTTGCGCGCGCAGCTTGACGCGCTCGATCTGCCGCTGCTGCGTCTGTACGGCTATCTGGACGGACTGGTGCCGCGCAAGGTGGCCGCGCTGCTGGACGCGCGCTGGCCTCATAGCCGCGGCGTGGTGATCCCCAAAGCCGCCCACGCGCCCTTTATTTCCCATCCCGATTTGTTTTGCCAATACATTATCGACTTTGCCGGCGGGAAAACACTTCCTGACGCCAGGTGAAAAGGATTAAACAAAAACTCTTCTATAGTTAGTGGCACGTTCCACCGTAAAAGAGATGAAGGAATACCGATGAAGACGATAACCTTTATGGCAATGACACTGGCCGGCACGCTATTTACCCTAAGCGCCCTGGCGGCGGAAGAAATTACCCCGCAGGAGGCCAAGGAAAAAGGCTACGAGAAAATTGCCACCGTGCATACCACCGCCAAGACGACCTCGCCGATGGATGCCAAGGCCATACTCTCCAAACGGGCGGATGAAAAAGGCGGTAAATATTATGTCATTATCGCCGGCCGCCAGCATGGCAGGTTCAGCGCTACCGCCGATGTCTATAAATAAAGACTGACGCCCCGGGCCGGGCGCGGCCAATAAATTCCATCCTGATCCGGTAGCGGTCTTCACGCTGATACCGGTTTTTTTTTGTCTTTTTCCGCCGCGGGGCGGCACAACGCATTCGTTACCCTTACGCTAACGATTGACCGCCGGGGTTAATTGATGAGCCCATCTTGACCGCCTTACACTCCCTCTACCGTTTATGACCACTGTCCCATGTTGCGACAGTTTATGAACCGAGGAGGTCAATAATGCCGCTTCATCAAGCGTCCCCCAGAGTCTGGGATACCCGCCGCACTGAAAAGAAACGCCGGCTGGAGCAGGTTCGCGCTATAGCCGACGGCAAGGTGTTGCCCACCGACGCCATTACCGCCGTGCTCGAAGCGCTGATCCTGCCCGGCGATCGGGTGGTGCTGGAAGGCAATAACCAGAAGCAGGCTGATTTTTTATCGCGCATGCTGGCGAAAGTCAGCCCGCAAAAAATCCACGATTTGCATATGATCATGCCCAGCGTCAGCCTGCCGGAGCATTTGGATCTGTTTGAGCAGGGCATTGCCCGCAAATTGGATTTTGCCTTTTCCGGCTCGCAAAGCCTGCGCATTTCTCAATTGCTGGAAGACGGGCAGTTGGAAATCGGCGCTATTCACACCTATATCGAGCTTTATGCCCGCCTGTTTGTCGATTTAGTGCCTAATGTCGCGCTGATTGCCGGTTTCAAGGCCGACCGCAAAGGCAACCTTTATACCGGCGCCAGCACCGAGGATACCCCGGCGCTGGTGGAAGCGACGGCGTTTAAGGACGGCATCGTTATCGCCCAGGTGAATGAACTGGTGGATGACGAAAATGATTTGCCGCGCGTCGATATTCCCGGCTCCTGGGTTGATTTTGTGGTGGTGGCGGACCGGCCGTTCTTTATCGAACCGTTGTTTACCCGCGATCCGCGTTTAATCAAGCCGGTACATGTGCTGATGGCGATGATGGCGATCAAAGGCATCTACGCCAAACACCAGGTGCAGTCCCTTAACCACGGCATCGGGTTTAATACCGCAGCCATTGAGCTATTGCTGCCGACTTACGGCGAGCAGTTGGGCCTGAAAGGCAAAATCTGCCGGCACTGGACCCTGAATCCCCATCCGACGCTGATCCCGGCCATTGAAAGCGGCTGGGTGGAAACGGTGCACTGTTTTGGCGGCGAATTAGGCATGGAAGAATATATCCGCGCCCGTCCGGACGTCTTTTTTACCGGCGCCGACGGTTCGATGCGCTCCAACCGCGCCTTCTGCCAGCTGGCCGGTCAATATGCCGTGGATATGTTTATCGGCTCCACCCTGCAGATCGACGGACTTGCCAATTCTTCCACCGTAACCCGCGGTCGGCTGTCCGGTTTCGGCGGCGCGCCGAATATGGGCCATGATCCTCACGGCCGGCGCCACGCCACCCCGGCCTGGCTGGATATGATCGAAGAGCCGGACCCGATGCTGCCCGGCCGCAAGCTGGTGGTGCAAATGGTGGAAACCTATCAGGCCGGCGCTAAACCGTCCTTTGTGGAAAAACTCGAGGCGGTGGAGGTCGGCAAAGGCGCCGGCATGCCGCTGGCGCCGGTAATGATTTATGGCCAGGACGTCACCCATGTGCTGACCGAGGAAGGCATCGCCTATCTCTACCGCGCGCGTTCGATGGAGGAACGTCGGGCCATGGTGGCGGCGGTGGCGGGCATCACCGATATCGGCCTGGGCGTCGACGCCAAACGGGTGGACGATCTGCGCCGCCGCGAGCTGGTGGTTTATCCGGAAGATATGGGCATCCGTCGTTCCGACGCCAGCCGTTCCTTATTGGCCGCCGGCAGCATTGCCGATCTGGTCGAGTGGTCCGGCGGCTTATATCAGCCCCCGGCTAAATTCCGGAGCTGGTAATGAACGCCTTGCCCTTAGGCCAGCCGTACGATGCCGAGGCGCGGGCCGCCGCCCTCGCGGCGCTTGCCGTAACGGCGTTGATCGAGGAAGCGCGCCTTAGCCCGAAACCGGGCCTGGTGGACAGCCGCGGTCCCGGGGCGCATCAGGATTTGAGCCTGGCGCTGATGGAGCGCTCGGCGCATAGCCTGCGGCCGACGTTTTACCGCCTGGCGCTGCACAGCTGGCAACGCCCGCCCGATATGGCGCTGCGCCAGGAAATCGGCCGGCTGGGGCGGATGGGCGAGCGGCATATGATGAGCGCCACCGGCGGCGTCAATACCCATCGCGGCGCGATCTGGGCGTTGGGATTACTGGTCAGCGCCAGCGCCATGCTGGGGGGCCGGGGAACGGCGGCGGACATCGCCGCCCACGCGGCGCGGCTGGCCGTACTGCCCGACGCCGCGCAGCCGAAAAGCTTCAGCAAGGGGCAGCGGGCCACGCAGCGCTATCAGGTTCCCGGCGCGCGCGAAGAGGCCATCGGCGGATTTCCCCATATCACCGACCGGGCGTTGCCGCAGCTGCGGCGCAGCCGGCTGGCGGGCGCCGGTGAGCCGCAGGCCCGGCTGGACGCGTTAATGGCCATTATGACCACCCTGACCGATACCTGCGTGCTGAGCCGGGGCGGCATGGCGGCGCTTGCCGCCATGCACCGGGGCGCGGCGGCGGTATTGGCGGCGGGCGGCACCGGCAGTCCGGCCGGACGCGCGGCGCTGGCCGCGCTCGAGCGGCGCATGCTGGCGGATAACGCCTCGCCGGGCGGCGCGGCCGACCTGCTGGCGGCCACGTTTTTCCTCGATTGGGTTAGCGCCTGATCATCTACATCATCAAGAGGATGTTATGGAACGAATCGAACTGCATTTTCCCGCCGGCGACGCCTTGCCCGCCAAGGCCTTGGCCGGCGTGGTGGGCTCCGGCGATCTGGAGGCGATATACCAACCGGCCCCGGGCCGGTCGCTGCGCGTGATTATTACCTCGTCGGTGGAGGGCGGCGGACAGCGCTGGCAACATCTGTTCGAACGGGTCGGCAACGCGCGCGCCTTGCCGGGCGGACGCCTGGATATCAATGATTTTGGCGCCACGCCGGGCGTGGCCCGTCTTAGGATCGAACAGGTTTTCGAGGAGGCCAGCCATGTCTGAACGCACCAGTTTTATTGAATTGGGCGCCCGGCAGCGCGCCCGCGCCATGCTTGACGAAGGCAGTTTCCGCGAACTGCTGGGCCCTTATGAGCACATCACCTCGCCGTGGCTTGAACCGCAGGGCATTGTCCCGCAGGCGGACGATGGCATGGTGGTGGCCCGTGGAACCATCGAGGGCAAGCCCGCCGTGGCGGTCGCCATCGAGGGCGCTTTCCAGGGCGGCAGCATGGGCGAGGTGTCCGGCGCTAAAATGGCCGCGGCCCTGGAGCTGGCGGCGGAAGACAACCGCAACGGCATTCCCACCCAGGCGGTGCTGATGCTGGAAACCGGCGGGGTGCGCTTGCAGGAGGCCAACCTGGGCCTGGCCGCCATCGCCGATATCCATGCCGCGATTGTCGATTTGCGGCGCTATACGCCGGTTATCGGTATCGTGGCGGGCACCGTAGGCTGCTTCGGCGGCATGTCCATTGCCGCCGCGCTGTGCAGCCGGCTGATCGTCACCCGCGAAGCGCGCCTGGGGCTGAACGGCCCGCAGGTGATTGAGCAGGAGGCGGGCATCGAGGAATACGATTCCCGCGATCGGCCGTTTATCTGGAGCCTCACCGGCGGCGAAACGCGTTACCAGTCCGGGTTTGTCGACGCGCTGGTGGCGGATTCCGTGGCGGACGTGAAGCAGGCCGCGCTGGCCTTCCTGCGCCAGGGCGTGCCCGCCCGGCTGCGTACCGACGACTACCGCGCCTACCTGGATCGCCTCAATCAATTCGATACCCGTAAACAAGTGGATAAGCAGCAGGTACTGGCGCTGTTTACCCGGGAGGATCGCCTATGAACAGCACCTATCTGAGCCGGGGAGATTATTGGTTCTCCCTGCTGACCGACGGCGCGCACCAACGCCAGGGCCAATGCGCCTCGGTAAAAGTCGCCGACGGCACCCTTAACGATCGGCCGGTGCGCTACGTCGCCGTGGTGCCGGATGCCGGCAATCATTATCCGCGCGCGGCGCGCGGCGAAGTGGGTCTACTGGAGGGCTGGACGCTGGGGGAAGTGGTGGCGGAGGCCATAGCACAGGATCGGAATAACGCGGTTAAACGCGCCATCGTGGCGGTGGTGGATGTGCCGAGCCAGGCCTACGGCCGCCGCGAGGAAGCCTTTGGCATCCACCAGGCGCTGGCGGGGGCCGCCGCGGCCTATGCCCAGGCGCGTCTGGCCGGTCACCCGGTGATTGCGCTGATTGTCGGTAAAGCCATGTCCGGCGCGTTCCTGGCCCACGGGTATCAGGCCAATGCGCTGATCGCCTTTAACGACCCGGCGGTGATGGTCCATGCCATGGGCAAAGAATCCGCCGCGCGCATTACCCTGCGCTCGGTGGACGCGCTGGAAAAACTGGCCAAGACCATTCCGCCGATGGCCTACGACATCAACAATTACGCCACGCTCGGCCTGCTGGCGCAGCTGATGGATATCCGCGATCCCGATCGGGCCGGCGATGACGATCTGGCCCGGGTGCGCGCCGCGCTCTCACAGGCCATTGACCAGGCGCTGAAGCAGGGCACCGGCCTGGCCAACCGGCTGGGCGCGGAAAACCGGCGCAGCTCTGTGCTTATCAGGGAACGCATGCGCCAGGAATGGTAGCCACGAACCAGCACCGGTAACACATCTGCCGTCCCCCCGGCGGGGAACGTACCATAAAAAACACATCGCGCCGGTGCTGGCCATTTATTTTTTTGCTTAATTTCAGGCGGTTATATGACCTATATTATTATTCATGCCCTGGCGCCAATCTTTGTGATTATGCTGCTGGGCTATTATGCCGGCAAGGCGAAAATGGTGGTGAACTCCAACGTTTCATTGCTTAACGTTTTTGTTATGGACTTCGCGCTGCCCGCCGCCCTGTTCAGCGCCACGGTACAAACGTCCTGGCACGGCATTATCTCGCAGTCGCCGTTGATCCTGCTGCTGGTGCTGTCCATGTGGATTGCGTATGCCGCGCTGTATTTTATCTGCACCCTGGGCTTTAAGAAATCCCCCCAGGACGCCGCGGTGTTAACCCTGACGGTGGCCTTGCCGAACTATGCCGCCCTGGGCCTGCCGATTTTAGGTAGCGTGCTGGGTGAAACCCCGGGAACCTCTTTATCGGTGGCGGTCTCCATCGCCTGCGGTTCGGTACTGATGACGCCGTTCTGCCTGCTGATCCTGGAACGTGAAAAGGCGCGCGCCGGCGGTGAAAACCAAAAATCCACGCTGATGCTGCTGCCGGTGCTGATGTGGCGCTCGGTGACCAAACCCATCGTCTGGGGACCGCTGCTGGGGGTGTTGCTCTCGGCCATTGGGATCAAAATGCCGGATATCGTGCTGGCGTCGATCAAGCCCCTCGGCCTGGCCGCCACCGCTTCGGCGCTGTTTTTGACCGGGGTGATCCTCTCCGCGCGCCAGTTGAAGATTAACGCGCCGGTGCTGCTCTCGTGCGTAACGAAAAACCTGGTGCAGCCGTTTATTACCTGGGGACTGCTGTACCTGTTCGGCATCACCGGCACGGTGGCGATTACCGCGGTGCTGATGGTGGCGCTGTCGGCGGGCTTTTTTGGCATCGTGTTCGGCAACCGTTTCGGCGTGCAGTCGCCGGATGCCGAGGCGACCTTATTGATAAGCTCCGTGCTCTGTATCCTGACCCTGCCGCTGTTTATCTCACTGACCGCCGGCCTGTAGCCGGCAGGAGCAAGACCATGCCAATGCCCCGGCCGCACGATCTGTTATGGATTGATAATCCGCAGCGGCTTATCTGGCGCCAGGCCGCGCCCGCCTGGGCGGCGGCGCCGGGGCTGGCGGCGCTGCCGCTGGTCGTGCGGCGCGACAGCGATCCCAGCGGGGAACGGGTGCCGGTCGGCCTGCGCGGGGCGTTGCGCTCGCAGCGCGCCGCGGCCTGGGTGCCGGCGGACGCCGTTACCCATGTCGTGACCCCCGAGATGCTGATCGCGCGGTTATTATCCGCCGCCCCCCCCGATGCCCAGGCCTTGCCGGTAATGCGCGCGCTGCGCCTGCTGGCGGCGAAGCACTGGCCGTGGCCGTGGGGCGTCACCGGCAGCTGCGGTTATATGCTGGCCACCGGTTTACCGGTCAGCCGGCCGGACAGCGATCTGGATTTGCTGATTCGTTGCCCGCATCCGGCGGCGCCCGGGGACTTTACCCCATTGCTGAACCTGTTGCCGTCGTTGCCCTGCCGGACCGATATTCAGTTGGAAACGCCGCAGGGCGGCTGCGCGCTGACGGAATGGCTGCGCGGCGGCAGGGTGATGGTAAAGACCGCGCGCGGTCCCATCCTGACGGACAATCCCTGGGATAGCGACCATGCGCACCCTACTGGAACATAATGCCCTATGAAAATGTTACTGACCTTTCCCGGCCAGGGGCCGCAGGTCCCCGGCATGTTGCACCAGCTACCCGACGATGGCGACACCCGCCGCCTGCTGGACCGCGCGTCGGCCATCCTGGGCGAGCCGGTGCTTGATCTCGATAGCGGCGACGCGCTGCGCGCCACGCGCGCCGTACAGATATGCCTGTTTATCGCGGGGGTGGTCTATGCCCGGCAAATCCTGCGCGCCGGCGTACAGGTGGATTATACCAGCGGATTATCCATCGGCGCCTTTCCGGCGGCGGTCATCGCCGGGGCGCTGGAGTTCGAGGCGGGGCTGCGGCTGGTGGCCCTGCGCGGCGAGCTGATGGAGCAGGCCTATCCTGACGGCTACGGCCTGTCGGCCATCAGCGGCCTGCTCCAGCCGCAGCTTGAGCGTATTATCGCCCGGGTGCATCGGCCGGATAATCCGGTATACCTGGCCAATCTTAACGCCGAGGATCAGTTTGTCATCGCGGGCAGCGAGGCGGCGATGGCGCAAACCTGCGCGCTGTGCCGTGAACAGGGCGCGGGGCGCACCCAGCGCCTGGCGGTCAGCGTGCCGTCGCACTGCGAATTACTCAGCGAACCGGCGCGTCGACTGGCCGCCGCCATGGCCGGGGTCGCGCTCAGGCGTCCGGACATCGGGTACCTGAGCGGCAGCACCGGCCGCGTTTTATGGCAGCCGGACCGCATCGCCGAGGATCTGGCGCTGAATATGGCGCGGCCGGTGCACTGGCGCGACGCCATGATCAGCGCCTATGAGCGCGACGTGCGCCTGGCGGTGGAAATGCCGCCGGGCGCGGTACTCACCGGCCTGACCAAGCGCGTGATGGCGCAGGGCGAGGCCATTGCCTTCAGCCAGAATCCGCTGTCGCTGATTACGGCGCTGGCCGGGCGGTTGACGCGGCGTTAAGCGGCCCGCCGCCGATGTCGCCGTGATCGCGCGCGTACATGCGGCCTTCCGCCACCAACGCCAGCATATCGGGGTCATGCTCGCGGCTGCGGGCAAATACCAGGGCGATGGTCTGGCGCATTTGATACGGGGCGGACAGCGTCATCAGGCGCACCGAATGTTCATAAATACGCTTCATGCGGCCCGGCAGCAGGGTATAACCCACTCCCGCCTGCACCAGGTTGATCATCGAGAAAATATCATTGACCCGGGTAACGATCTGCGGCTCGAATCCGGCGATATGGAACGCTTCCTGGAAACCATGATACGTGGCGAATCCTTCGGTGAGCGAAACAAATTTTTCGTGTTTGAAATCGCGCAGATCCGCCGGTCCCGTGGCATACAGCCGGGACGAGGCCGGCGCGGCGAGGTAAATGTCATCAATAAACAGCGGCAGGGTCTCGAAGCGGGCGGGGTCGATCTGCGTATCGCTGATGGAAATCAGGATAGCGTCCAACTGCTGATCCTCAAGCTTCACCAGCAGATCCTGATTGGATCCCATCAGCAGTTCCAGCTCCAGCTCCGGGCGCCGCAGTTTTAAGCCCATAATCAGCCGCGGGATGGTATCGAGAGTCAGGGAGTACATGGTGCCCAGTTTCAGCCGGCCCTGGCCGATACCGCCGCATTTGCGGGTTTCCTCAATGCCCTTGCGCATCAGGTCCGAGACCTCGCGGGCATACTCGGCCAGGGTCTCGGCGGCCGGCAGCGGTGAAAGATTACGTCCCTGGTGGATAAACAGCGGGCAGCGTACGCCTTCTTCCAGGGTATGCAGGGCGCGATGGACGCTGACGGTGCTGAGCCCCAGCAGATCGGCGGTGCGGCTGATGTTGCGCTTATCCATAAATGCCAGGAAAATCTCAAGCTTACGGAAAGTGATATCGTTATCGATCATAACAGGGGTCCCATCCCGACGGGAAAAATGTTCGGCACGGGCGGCCCCGAAACCGGTCGCGTGGAGTCAGGCGAGGGTTTCCAGCCAGAAGAATTGATACGGCGCCAGGCTCAGCGGGGTATCGCCCGTCAATAACCGATAATTTACCACGTCCCGGTAGCGTCCCGGCGGTAAAGTGCAGGTCATGGTTTTGGCGCTGAGGTTAAAAACGCACAAAATGGCCTGCCGGGCGGCGCGGCGGTAAAAAGCAAACAGCGCGTTATCCCATTCCAGCACCTCCATGGCGGCATCCGGATGAAAGGCCGGCTGTCCGCGGCGCCGTTGGATCACATCGCTGAGATGATGAAATACCCGCGAGCGCAGCGAGGTTTCGTCCGCGAGCGCCGCTTCGATAGCCTTCAGCGGATATTTTTCCCGGTTCACCGCGCGGTTGTAGCCGGCGGCCTTTACCCCCTCGTAATCATTGCGCGAGCCGAGGATGCTTTGGATATACACCGCCGGTACGCCGGGAAACGCCAGCAGAATGGCGTGCGCCAGCAAAAAACGCGCCAGGCGCGTATCGTCGGTGTCCTGGCGCCGGTTAAGGGCATCAAGAAAGGTGACGTTGATTTCATAAGGGCTGGTGGTGCCGTCGGTATTTTGTTTATAGGACACCAGCGCCCCCTCGGATTCCAGATCGCGCACCAGGCTGTTGATTTCCACTTCAGGCAGGATGCCGCGCAGCGGGTTCATGCCGATGCCGTCGTGGGAGGCGAGGAAATTGAAAAAGGTGATGTGGGGATTGCCGGTGTCAAGGGTTGCCGCCCACTGGCGCAGGGCGCGGCTGCTGCCGTTATGGATGGCGTGCAGCACCAGGGGCGGCAGCGGGAACTGATAGACCATTTGCGCCTCGTCCCGCCCATTGCCGAAATAGCTGATGTTATCTTTATGCGGCACGTTGGTTTCGGTAATGATCACCGTGCCGGGCGCCACTTCGTCAACGATGGCGCGCATCAGCTTGACCAGCAGATGGGTCTTGGGCAGGTGGATGCAGCGCGTGCCGATTTCCTTCCACAGATAGCCCACCGCGTCGAGGCGGATGTAATCCGCCCCCTGCGTCAGGTAATGCAGCAAGACCCCGATAATGCTTATCAGCACGTGGGGATCGGCAAAGTTAAGATCAACCTGATCGGCGCTGAAGGTGGTCCACAGATAGCGGGTTTCCCCCTCCTTCATGGTAAAGGGCGTCAACAGCGGCGAGGTGCGCGGGCGGGTCACGGTGCTTAAATCAGTGGCGGGCGGCACGTTGATAAAAAAGTTTTCAAACCCCGTCTGCTGTTCCCGGTAGCCCGCCAGCCATTTGCTGTGCGCGGAAATATGATTGCAGACGAAATCGAACATCAGCCGGGTGGATTGATTCAGCCGGCTGATATGCTGCCAACTGCCGACGATGGGATTGACCTGATGGTAGTCGATGACCGAAAAACCGTCGTCCGACGAATAGGGATAAAACGGCAACAGGTGCACCAGGTTAAACGTGTCCTGGAGCCGCTGTTCAAAAAAGGTGGTCAGGGTCGCCAGGGTGGGTTGTTCCGCTTCCATAAACTGATCGGCATAGGTAATCAGCACGACGTCCTGCTCATCCCAGTGTAATTTGCGTGGCTGCTGTTGCGTCGATTTGGCAAAGCTGATTTTACTCTTGATGGTGTCCAGCTGCGCCTGGGTCAGGGATGAGGCGTAAATCTCTTCAAGTAAATGGGTAATGGCTTCCATCATGGCACCTTGTAAAAGTGACGACGTCCTGAAACAGCATGACCGTGGCGTTGACGCCATGTTGTCAATGTAGCCATTCGCAAGAAAAGCGCAAACCCTGTTATTTCTTCTTATGACGCCCCCGCCGGCGATATTGGCCGCGACGGGTCGATAAATAACCCGATTAACAGCGGGTTAGGGTCTTGGCGGTCCGTGCGCCGCCGGAGAGGGGGAAACACATTTGCGGAGCAGTCCGATACGCTGCGGCGCGGAGCGGGGGGGGAGGGGCGGCGCCGGGAAGGTTAATCCCGCCGTGGCGTCAGCCGGTAAACCGGCGTTCGGCAACCGCCGCCCTGGGGACAGTGCCGGCACCCGGCAGGCAGGTCGGCTCCCGCCGCGACGCGCAGGCGTTCAGCCTTGCCCATCATCACCAGTTGTTCAAGCATGGCCTGCGTCATGGCGGCGGACAGATTGAGCTGCGCGCTTAACTGGCGAGCGTCGGCCTGGCCCCGGAGCGCCAGGGCATCGCGTAATCGCAACAGATCGGCCATCGGCGGCGCGCCTTAATGACAACCGCCGCCGGTTGGCGTGGCGCAGCGCGCGCATCCTCCGTCCGGCGGCAGGGAAACGTCAAATCGGCGGCGCATCAGGTAAAGCGTTGCGATAAACACCATGTTGAACAGCAGGACCACGCCAATACAAAGGGCGCTATAGGCCGGGTGCGCGGTGAATGTCGCCGCCTGGTAAAACAGGGTGGCCAGGGAATAAGCGACGTTAACGCCCCAGACGATGGACAGCGTCATCCAGCCCCGGCTGCTTTCACGGGCGATGGCGCCCATCACCGACACGCAGGGAACATACAGCAGCACAAAAATCAGGTAACTGTAGGCGGCAACGGCGTTGCCGAATTTTCCGGCCATCACGCCCATGGAGCGCCCGTTCATCTCGCCGTCGCCTTTGCTGGCCTCAATCGGATTGGCCAGCACGCTGAGGCTGAAGGTGTCTTTCAGGTTGCGCCACGTTTCGGCCAGCGCACCGGTCAATTCCGCCGCCAGATCAAAACGCTGCGGGTCGAAGGGCGAGGCGGCGATATGTTCGGCGGTGTATAGGGTATTCAACGTGCCGACCACCACTTCCTTGGCCATGGCGCCGGTCACCAGGCCCACCGTCGCCTGCCAGTTATCCGCGTGAACGCCCATCGGCGCCAGCAGCGGCGTCAGCACTTTGCTGACCGACGCCAGCGCCGAGTCGTTAATATCATCCACCGCCGCGCCGCGCAGCGAAAAACTGTTGAGCGCGCCGATAAACATACTGGCGACGATAATCACTTTGCCCGCGCGCAGTACAAATCCCTGGAGCTTTTGCCAGGTTTGCAACAGCAGGCTTTTGAGATGCGGCACGTGGTAAACCGGCAGCTCCATGATAAACGGCATGGCCTCGCCACGCATGATGGTGTGCTTGAGCATCAGTCCGGTCAGCACCGCGACGACAATGCCGAGCAGATAGAGCGAAAAGACCACCGTCGCCCCCTCCTGGCCGAAAAACGCCGCGGCAAACACCGCGAAAATCGCCAGCCGGGCACCGCAGGACATAAAGGGCGCCATCATGATGGTCATCAGGCGTTCGCGGTGTGCATCCAGCGTGCGCGCCCCCATCACCGCGGGGACGTTGCAGCCGAAGCCGACAATCAGCGGCACGAAGGATTTGCCCGGCAGCCCGAGCGCTTGCATCATCCGGTCCATGACAAACGCCGCGCGCGCCATGTAGCCGGAATCCTCGAGGAAAGAGAGAAACAGATACATCATGCCGATTTGCGGAATCAGCGGCAGCACCGTATTAATGCCGCCGCCAACGCCCTGGGCCAGGAACACCGTCAGCCAGCGCGGAAACGCCAGCGTATGCCCGAGCCATTGGGCGCCGTCGACAAACAGGGCGGCGGATCCGATGTCAAACAGCGGCTGCAGCGCGCCGCCGACATTGATGGCCAGCAGGAACATCAGGTACATGACAAAAAAGAAAATGGGCACCCCGAGCCAGCGGTTAAGCACCACGGCGTCAAGCCTGGCGGTCATGGCGTTTGCCGCCGTCAGATGACCGTTGCTGGCCGCCGTGCAGATCGCGGCGATGCCGCGATAACGGGCATCGGCGATCAGCAGCGACGGATCGTCCGCCAGGGTGGCCGTCATCCGGTCTAGCTGACCGGCCGCGGCGCTGAAGCGGGCGCGGGCGTAAACATCCCCCTCCAGCAGCTGCAGCGCCAGCCAGCGGCGCTGGACCCCGGGCAGTTCGGCCGGCAGCATGGACAGTAAATGCCGCACCGCCCGCAGGATATCCGCCGGATAGGGCGCCTGGAACGGTTCCCTCGGCCGCGCTCCCAGGGTTATCGCCTGTTTTAACGCGCCGATGCCCCTGGCGCGGGTGGAGACCAGCGGCACCACCGGGCAACCGAGCCGCCGTGACAGCATGGGGATATCAATGACCACCCGCTGGTTTTCGGCGATATCCAGCATATTCAGCGCCAGGATGCAAGGAATGCCCAGCTCGAGGATCTGCAGGGTCAGGTACAGGTTGCGTTCAAGATTGGAGGCGTCGACCACATTCACCAGCACGTCGGCTTCCCCGCTGAATATAAAACGACAGGCTATTTGCTCGTCAAGCGAGGATTGCGGCGACAGGGTGGTTAATGAATAAGTGCCCGGTAAATCAATTACCGCCACCTGATGGCCAGCGCTGACAAAAAAGCCCTCTTTACGTTCAACCGTGACGCCGGCCCAATTGCCGACCCGCTGGTGCGCGCCGGTTAATTGATTAAATAACGTGGTTTTGCCGGCGTTCGGATTACCGATTAAACCAATGCTGAGCTTTTTCATAGCCTGTAAATATCCATAAACAGAAATGATCCCTATATCGGGCGAACCGCGTTCGGCGTCAGGAGCAGGGGACGGCTGGCCGGGTCAGGCCTGGACGGCCAGTTTCAGCTGGGAGAGATCCTTCCTGCGCACCGCCAGCTGCATCCGGCGTGTCTCTATCTGGATCGGATCGCCCAGCGGCGCCACGCGGATGACCTGGAAAGAGGCGCCGGGCAGCATGCCCAGCGACAATAGCTTTTGCCGGTATGCCGGGCTTATCTCTGCGGCATAGCCGATAATTTCATAATGGTGGTGGGGTAACAGCTGCATATAACCTTCTTAAACAATTCACGTACTGCTCTTTGAATAAAGCCTGCGCCCAATAAAAAACGCTTTTTTTGATTTTATTTCCCTGTTTTAACATCAATGGCTCGCATTGGCAAATGAAACTTATTCGTAAATAGATTCGCGCAGGCAGGAATACATTAATTGAAATAATAATTATTATTTCAAAATAATATTAATGCATTATTAATATAATATATTTGTTGAGTGTTTTTTTGGCGGTCACGTTATTATAAGCGGGATTAACGTTATGAATGTTGATGTGATGAAATAAGAATGTTAAACCGGAGCTTCATTAATAGCGGCGCGATGTTTTGCGCCGCACGCCGGTAATCAGCGCCGGCATTGACTCGCGCGCCGGCACCGCGGGGAGAGTGATGACCTCAGCGTTTTTTGCCGAGCGCGGCCGCCAGTGCATCGCCCAGCACGCTGTTGCCGGCGGCGGACGGGCTGCCGGGGCGGGGTTTGGCCGCCGGACGCGCAGGCGCGTCGCGCCGTTTATCGCCGCCGCCGTCGCGACGGCTTGAGGTTTCGCCGGGCTGCTCGTCCAGGCGCATGGTCAGGGCGATACGCTTGCGCGGCAAATCCACGTCCATCACTTTCACCTTGACGATATCCCCGGCCTTGACCACTTTATGCGGGTCCTCGACAAAGCTCGCCGATAGGGAGGAGATATGCACCAACCCGTCCTGATGCACGCCGATATCCACGAACGCGCCGAAGTTGGTGACATTGGTGACGGTGCCTTCCAGTATCATGCCCAGGGTTAAATCCTGCAGGGTTTCCACACCCTCGGCGAACGTAGCGGTCTTGAATTCCGGCCGCGGATCGCGTCCCGGTTTTTCCAGTTCCCGGATAATATCGGTCACCGTGGGCAGGCCGACGCGCTCATCGGTAAAGCGAACCGGGTCGATGCCGCGCAGCGCGCCCGCGTTGCCCAGCAGCTTGTCAAGGGTAAGCTCGGTGGCCTTGAGGATGCGCTCTACCACCGGATAGCTTTCCGGATGCACGGTGGAGGCGTCCAGCGGATTGTCGCCATGGTTGATGCGCAGGAACCCGGCGCATTGTTCAAAGGCTTTCGGCCCGAGCCGGCCCACTTTCAGCAACTGGCTGCGATCGCGGAAACGGCCGTTTTCGTCGCGCCAGTTCACGATATTCTGCGCCATCATGCGCGTCAGTCCCGCCACCCGGGTCAACAGCGGCACCGAGGCGGTATTCAGATCCACGCCGACGGCGTTCACGCAGTCCTCCACCACCGTATCGAGCTTTTTCGCCAGCAGGCTTTGGCTGACGTCATGCTGATACTGGCCGACGCCGATGGATTTCGGGTCGATCTTGACCAGTTCCGCCAGCGGATCCTGCAACCGGCGGGCGATGGACACCGCGCCGCGCAGCGAGACGTCCAGGTCGGGGAATTCCAGCGCCGCCAGCTCCGAGGCGGAATAGACCGATGCCCCGGCCTCGCTGACAATCACCTTCTGCGCGGTGACCTTGGGGAACTGTTCCTTGACCAGGGCGAAAAAGCGTTCGGTTTCCCGGGACGCGGTGCCGTTGCCGATGGCCACCAGTTCCACCTGATGCTTCAGGCACAGGGCCGCCACCGCCGCCACGGCTTTTGCCGTCTGGCCGGTGTGAGGATAGATGGTATCGGTGGCCACCAGCTTGCCGGTGGCGTCCACCACCGCCACCTTGACGCCGGTGCGCAGCCCCGGATCCAGTCCCATGGTCGGACGCAGGCCCGCCGGCGCGGCCATCATCAGGTCGTGCATATTGCGGGCAAAGACCTGGATGGCCTCTTCCTCGGCTTTTTCGCGGATGCTGCCCATCAGTTCGGTTTCCAGGTGCAGCAGGATCTTGATGCGCCAGGTCCAGTTAATCACCGCCCGGCGCCAGGCGTCGCCCGGGGCCTGATTGAGGTGCACCTGCAGGTGATCGATAATCATCTGCTCGCAGTGGCTTTCACGCGGCGGCTCGTCCGAATGCGGATCGGCATTCAGCGAAAGTTGCAAAATACCCTCGTTACGGCCGCGGAACATAGCCAGGGCACGGTGGGAGGGCACCTGCGCCAGCGGCTCGTGATGGGCAAAATAATCGCGGAACTTGGCGCCTTCCTCTTCTTTGCCGGCAATCACGCTGGCCACGAGATGGGCGTTTTTCCATAGGTAATGGCGGATTTTCGCCAGCAGCGCCGCGTCTTCGGCAAAACGCTCCATCAGGATATAACGCGCGCCGTCCAGCGCCGCCTTGACATCGGCCACGCCTTTTTCGGCGTCGACATACGCCGCGGCCACGTCTTCCGGCTGCCGGCTGGCATCCCGCCATAGGGTCTCGGCCAGGGGTTCGAGGCCGGCCTCAAGGGCGATTTGCCCGCGCGTGCGGCGTTTGAGCTTGTAGGGCAGGTAGAGATCCTCGAGTTCGGTTTTGCTCAGCGTGCCGTTGATAGCCGTCGCCAGCTGTTCGGTCAGCTTGCCCTGATCGTCTATGGCTTTCAGAATTGTCTGGCGCCGGTCCTCAAGCTCGCGCAGGTAACCAAGGCGGGTTTCCAGCTGGCGCAGCTGGGTATCGTCCAGGCCGCCGGTGACCTCTTTGCGATAGCGCGAGATAAAAGGCACGGTATTGCCTTCGTCCAGCAGGCGGATAGCGGCGTCGACCTGCTCCGGGCGGGCCTTCAGCTCGGCGGCAATGAGGCGATTCAAAGGATCATTCATCATTCTGTTTTGTTCGTCATCACGTTATGGGTTACTTATGCAGTGGACAGTTATACGTATTGCGCCGCCAAAATGCCAGTCATCTGATGGATGCGGGCGCGGTAAGCGGCGAAAATTGCGCGATTGTTCAAGAAGCCGCGGCCGGGGCGCGGGGATGGGCGCCGGCGCAGCGCCGCGAGGCGGCGGTCTATGGTATATTTCCCGGGTACGGCTTCTCACATTTGCTAAACGGTCACGATGAAAACCAATCTAATTACCCGTCAGGGCTATCGGGAACTCCAGGAAGAGTTAGATCACCTCTGGAAGCACTATCGTCCCGAAATTACCGAAAAGGTGTCCTGGGCCGCCAGTCTTGGCGATCGCAGCGAAAACGCCGATTATCATTACAACAAAAAGATCCTGCGTGAAATCGATCGCCGGGTGCGCTATTTGCGCCGGGTACTAAAAGAAGCGCGGGTCGTGGATTATTCGCCGCAGCAGGAAGGCCGGGTATTTTTCGGCGCCTGGGTGGAGGTGGAAAATGATCAGGGTGAGCGGCTCCGCTTCCGCATTGCCGGGCCGGATGAAATCTTCAAGCACAAATCTTATATTTCCATTGATTCCCCCATGGCGCGGGCTTTAATCAAAAAAGCGGTGGACGATGAAGCGGTGGTCGCCACGCCCACCGGTTTAAAAACCTGGTATGTGAATAAAATTTCTTATCAGGAACCGTTGGGAGAATAAATGAAATATGCGAAATATAAGGCCGCTAAGGTTTACTTTGCCAGGGGTAAAGTGAACAATCATCCTACCCGGTCGGTTTAAATATCGTCATGCCGGCATTTGTGGATAAATAGCGGTAAAGACCGGCGATGATCGTCATAAAGCGCGTTTTTTTGCCGAATATGTGGATAACTACGTATTTCCATATGCTTTGTAACAATTTTGCTTAGAATATACACCTGAAACCGCTGTCAGTGCCTTACAGGTTTCTGAACAATACGCTTACGGGCGTATCGCCTTTGGGAGAGAGAACAATGCAAGAGAATTACAAGATTCTGGTCGTGGACGATGATATGCGTTTAAGGGCCCTGCTGGAGCGTTATTTAACCGAACAGGGATTCCAGGTGCGCAGCGTCGCCAATGCCGAGCAGATGGATCGCCTGCTGACGCGCGAGTCCTTCCATCTGATGGTGCTGGACCTGATGCTGCCGGGCGAGGATGGCCTGTCCATTTGCCGCCGGCTGCGCAGCCAGAGCAATCCGATGCCGATCATTATGGTCACGGCCAAAGGCGAAGAGGTGGATCGGATCGTCGGTCTGGAAATCGGCGCTGACGACTATATTCCCAAGCCCTTTAATCCCCGCGAGCTACTGGCGCGCATCCGCGCGGTGCTCAGGCGCCAGGCCAATGAGCTGCCGGGCGCGCCTTCGCAGGAAGAGGCGATTATCGCCTTCGGTAAATTCAAGCTGAATCTCGGTACCCGCGAGATGTTCCGCGAGGATGAGCCCATGCCGTTGACCAGCGGCGAATTCGCGGTACTTAAGGCGCTGGTAAGCCATCCCCGCGAGCCGTTATCGCGCGATAAGCTGATGAACCTGGCCCGTGGCCGGGAGTACAGCGCCATGGAGCGCTCCATAGACGTGCAGATTTCCCGCCTGCGCCGTATGGTCGAGGAAGACCCCGCCCACCCGCGCTATATCCAGACCGTTTGGGGTTTGGGATACGTATTCGTGCCGGACGGCAGTAAAGCATGAGGCGATGGCGCTTCTCTCCGCGCAGTTCTTTTGCACGGAGTCTGTTGTTAATCGTTACCCTGCTGTTCGTCAGCCTGGTGACGACCTATCTTGTGGTACTGAATTTCGCGATATTACCCAGCCTGCAGCAGTTCAATAAAGTGCTGGCGTACGAAGTGCGCATGCTGATGACCGACCGTCTGCAGCTTGAGGACGGTACGCTGCTTGAAGTCCCGCCGGCGTTCCGGCGCGAGATTTACCGGGAGTTGGGCATTTCCCTTTATACCAATGCAGCGGCCGAGGACAGCGGGCTGCGGTGGGCGCAGCATTATGAGTTCCTCAGCCAGCAGATGGCGCAGCAGCTCGGCGGCCCCACCGATGTGCGGGTGGAGGTCACCAAGAATTCGCCGGTGGTCTGGCTGAAGACCTGGCTGTCGCCGGATATCTGGGTGCGCATTCCGTTAACAGAAATCCATCAGGGCGATTTTTCGCCTTTATTCCGCTATACCCTGGCCATTATGCTGCTGGCAATAGGCGGCGCCTGGTTGTTTATCCGGATGCAGAACCGTCCGCTGGTGGACCTGGAGCACGCCGCGCTGCAGGTGGGCAAAGGCATTATACCGCCGCCGCTGCGGGAATACGGCGCCTCGGAGGTGCGTTCGGTCACCCGGGCGTTTAACCAGATGACCTCCGGCGTCAAGATGCTGGCCGACGATCGGACCCTGCTGATGGCCGGCGTCAGCCACGATTTGCGCACGCCGTTGACGCGTATCCGCCTGGCCACCGAGATGATGAATGCCGAGGATGGTTATCTGGCCGAGTCGATCAATAAGGATATTGAAGAGTGTAACGCCATTATCGAGCAATTTATCGATTATCTGCGTACCGGGCAGGAGATGCAGACCGAGATGGCGGATCTGAACGGCATCCTGGCGGAAGTGGTGGCGGCTGAAAGCGGTTATGAACGTATTATCGAAACCGCGCTGTTCGATGATGAGCTGATTGTTAACGTGAATCCGCTGTCGATTAAACGGGCGGCGGTGAATATGGTGGTTAACGCCGCCCGTTACGGTAACGGCTGGATCCGCGTTAACAGCGGGCGGGACGCGCACCGGGTTTGGTTTGAGGTGGAGGACGATGGGCCGGGCATCGAACCTTCGCAGCTGAAATATCTGTTCCAGCCCTTCGTGCGCGGGGACAGCGCGCGCAGCACCAGCGGCACCGGGCTGGGGCTGGCTATTGTGCAGCGTATTGTCGACGCCCACGACGGTACGCTGGATATCGGCAGCAGCGAGCGCGGCGGTCTGCGTATTCGCGCGTACCTGCCGTTGCCTGTGAATGCGCATGACGTTCCCGTCGTGACCTCGGTAAAGAAAACGGCGTAATCCCGCCGCGGCAACGACCGCGGGGCAAAAAAAAGCCTCCGTTACGCGGAGGCATGATGTGGACTGGCAAGCGCCGGATTTAAGCCCGGTGTCAGCGGGCTTAGCGCGCCATGGGGCGCTCTGGCGGCCAGGAAAACCATGGCCGCTTCGACCCCATCGGCACGCTCTCCCTTGAACACGTCTGCTTTAGGTTCGGCGTTGGCGGGCCTAGCATGCCATGGGGCGCTCTGGCGGCCAGGAAAACCATGGCCGCTTCGACCCCATCGGCACGCTCTCCCTTGAACACGTCTGCTTTAGGTTCGGCGTTGGCGGGCCTAGCATGCCATGGGGCGCTCTGGCGGCCAGGAAAACCATGGCCGCTTCGACCCCATCGGCACGCTCTCCCTTGAACACGTCTGCTTTAGGTTCGGCGTTGGCGGGCCTAGCATGCCATGGGGCGCTCTGGCGGCCAGGAAAACCATGGCCGCTTCGACCCCATTGGCACGCTCTCCCTTGAACACGTCTGCTTTAGGTTCGGCGTTGGCGGGCCTAGCATGCCATGGGGCGCTCTGGCGGCCAGGAAAACCATGGCCGCTTCGACCCCATTGGCACGCTCTCCCTTTAACACGCCGGATTTACGTCCGGTGTCAGTGGGCTTACCGCGCCGGGGTTTAGCCCGGCGCCGGGGTGCTTACAGCTTCGGTCCCGCTTTAACCAGCGCCTTGCCTGCCGGCGTGTCGGTGTATTTATCAAAATTGGTGATAAACCGTTTCGCCAGGTCGTCGGCCTTTTCCTGCCACAGACCGGGTTCGGCGTAGGTATGGCGCGGGTCGAGAATCTGGCTGTCGACGCCGGCCAGCGTCATCGGCACCGCCAGGTTGAATACCGGTAGCGTGAGGGTTTCCGCATCGTCGATAGCGCCGCTCAGGATCGCGTCGATAATGGCGCGGGTATTTTTGATGGAAATGCGTTTACCGGTGCCGTTCCAGCCGGTATTCACCAGATAGGCCTTGGCGCCGGCGGCGTTCATGCGTTTGGCCAGTACCTCCGCGTACTGGGTCGGGTGCAGCGACAGGAACGCCGCGCCGAAGCAGGCCGAGAAAGTGGGGGTCGGCGCGGTGATGCCGCGTTCGGTGCCGGCAAGCTTGGCGGTAAAGCCGGACAGGAAGTGATATTGCGCCTGTTCCACCGTCAGTCTGGCCACCGGCGGCAGTACCCCGAAGGCGTCGGCGGTCAGGAAGATGACCCTGGACGCATGGCCCGCTTTCGATACCGGTTTGACGATATTCTCGATATGGTAGATAGGGTATGAGACGCGGGTATTTTCGGTTTTGCTGCCGTCGTCAAAGTCTACGCTGCCGTCGGCCCGGACAACCACGTTTTCCAGCAGGGCGTCGCGGCGGATGGCGTGGAAAATTTCCGGCTCGGCTTCCTCTGACAGATGGATGGTCTTGGCGTAGCAGCCGCCCTCGAAGTTAAAGACGCCGTCGTCGTCCCAGCCGTGCTCATCGTCGCCGATAAGCCGGCGGTGCGGATCGGTGGACAGCGTGGTTTTGCCGGTGCCCGACAGGCCAAAGAAAATGGCGACATCTTCGGCGGCGCCGACATTGGCCGAGCAGTGCATCGAGGCGATGCCTTTTAACGGCAGCAGGTAGTTCATGATCGAGAACATGCCTTTTTTCATTTCGCCGCCGTACCAGGTGCCGCCAATCAGCTGCATCCGTTCCGTCAGGTTAAAGGCGATAAAGTTTTCCGAGTGCATGCCCTGCTGTTGCCAGTCCGGATTGGTGCATTTGGCCCCGTTCATGACCACGAAATCAGGTTTGAAGTCCCGCAGTTCCTCTTCATCGGGGCGGATAAACATGTTTTTGACGAAGTGCGCCTGCCAGGCCACCTCGGTGATAAAGCGTACCTTTAACCGGCTGTTTTCATTGGCGCCGCAAAACGCATCCACGATAAACAGGCGTTTGCCCGATAGCTGGTTGCCGACGAGTTGTTTCAGGTGGCTCCAGGTCTCCTGACTGAGCGGATGATTGTCGTTGTTGCCTTTACCCTGATCCGACCACCAGACGGTATCGCGCGTTACGTCGTCGCGCACCAGGTATTTGTCCTTCGGCGAGCGGCCGGTAAAGATACCGGTATCGACGGCCACGGCGCCGGTGCTGGTGACGGTGCCGCGCTCAAATCCTTGCAGTGAATCGGCGGTTTCTTCCTGGAACAATAAGGCAAAATCCGGGTTGTAAATCACCTCGCTACAGTTAGTAATGCCATAGCCGACCAGGTCTTGCGCGTTGATACCATGACTTGCCATATGACGACTCCTTAGCTTTAAATTATTACCTGTAGCGATTGTAAGGGTTACCCAGTGGATCACCGAGAGGTAGGTCATGAAATAACCGACGTCAGCAAGTTTTACACTGTATTGGGAGCTGACGCATAAATAAAGCTTCAGCATGCGCTACCATAGGCAAGTCTATCTGTCCTGTGCCCGCCGGCGCCTATCTCAGTGTAATTGTGTCTCAGGGCCCGTGCGGTCTGACTTTATCGCCGCGACATCCCCGGCGGTAAAGACATAATGACTACCGCAGAAATCACAATGCATGTCGATGGTTTCGTCCTGATCGAGCATTTCATCAAGCTCATGCTCCGGCAGCGTCAGCAGCGCGTCAGCACAACGCTGCCGGGAGCAGGTGCAAAGAAAACGGACGTCCTGGGCGGGGTAAAGCGATACCTTATCCTGATGATAGAGGCGATATAACACGTCATCGGCCGGCAGGGTGAACAGCTCTTCCGCCTTGACTGTGGCGGTCAACTGCGCCAGGCGGTCAAAGTCGTCGTGGCTGGCATCGCGCGCGGGCAGCACCTGTAGCAGCATACCGGCGGCCGCGACCTGGCCGTTGGCTTCGCCGGTGCGGATAAACAGGCGGGTCAGCAACTGTTCAGACTGCAGGAAGTAGTTTTCCAGGCAATCGGCCAGGTGTTCTCCTTCCAGGCCCACCACGCCCTGGTAACGCTCGCCCTCATCCGGGGTGAGCGTAATGACCAGGTAGCCGTTGCCGACCATTTGTCTGAGCGTGCTGTTTTCGGCGATGTCGCCGTCGATGCGCGCCACGCCGCGCATATTCTGCTGGTGATCGCCGTTAATGACCACCAGGCGCAGCGGCCCGTCGCCCTGCAGTTGCACGGTAATCTCGCCGCTGAATTTCAGCGTAGCGGTCAGCAGGCTGGTGACCACCAGCATTTCCCCCAGCAGGTTTTTGACGCTGGGCGGGTAATCATGCTGGCCCAGGACCTGCCGGTAGGTATCATGCAATGAAACCAGTTCACCGCGCACGGCATAATCTTCAAATAAATAACGGTGTAGCTGGTCGTGAATGGCCATAATTCTCTCTCTTGCCGGTGGCGGCGGGCTTATTCCCCCGACTCGCCATATTTAAATTTAATCAGGTTGCGGCGCTCTTTTTTATCCGGCCGCCGGTCCGGGTGGGTCACGTTCTGGGCATTGATTTTGCGCGCGGCGGCCAGCTTTTCGCGTTTGGCCACGCTTTGCGCCGTTTCCTGGTAGAACAGT
Organism: Sodalis sp. RH14; assembly: GCF_047324285.1. Classification (NCBI taxonomy): domain Bacteria; kingdom Pseudomonadati; phylum Pseudomonadota; class Gammaproteobacteria; order Enterobacterales; family Bruguierivoracaceae; genus Sodalis; species Sodalis sp. RH14. Next base: position 5,250,642 of record NZ_CP178739.1, on the reverse strand, counting down.
TGCGCTTCGCTGGCGGGCCGGCGCTGTACCGTGAGGGTAAGCGCCACCACGGTGCGTTCGTCATCACCCTGGCGCAGGGTGATCTCCGCGCCGCTCTCCATGATTTTGCCGGGTTTGGTGCGCTGTCCGTTGTAATGGACTTTGCCGCCTTCCACCATTTCCCGGGCGATGGCGCGGGTTTTGTAAAATCGTGCCGCCCAAAGCCATTTATCAAGGCGGACGGCCTCTTCCTGTCCGCCTTTGTCCTTATCCTGGTTTTTCATCGTGCCTCCTGTGTGCTTGCCGGGAACGGGCGCTTTTTCAGTACCCGGTCCGCCGGGTGGATGCCGCGCTGGTGTGCCGCCGGTATCAGGATACATTAGGGTATTATACCAGTCGTTGGCGGATGACATGCAAATTCCGTGCGCATGACGCGCCGGGCAAACCGGGGCGCCGCGGGTTAACGCAGCGTTTTTAATGCCACGGTGGGCAGGTGGGTATTAAAACAGCTTTCATAATAACGCTGAATATCCTGGGCGCGATGCCGGCTTTTGCCCAGGCGGCGGATCAGCAGTACGGCGTTGACCAATGCGATGATAATCAACAGGAAAAGCAGTACGCTGGTGCCAAGGTAGCGCCAGACGGTGATGACATCGGGTTCGCTGTGCAGCGAAATATGGCGGGTGCCGTTGGCGTCGACGGTGATATTGGTAATGACGCCCTGGGCGCGGAACGGCGTGTGCAGCAGCATGGCGGAGAGGCGCTGCAGTTCATGCCATTGCGCCAGCCCGGTGTAATCATATAAGGAACTGGCCGGCAATGGATGATCCACCAGTAATTTTCCCTCGTCGCTGTGGATCAGGAATCCGCCCGGCGGGGGACTGTTAAGGGCATTGGTCGCCTGGCGGGTCTCTCCGGTGAAAATGGACGAGGTGGCGCTGGTCACCAGGTTTTGCAGCGTTTCCGCGCTGACCGGGCGCAGCAGGACGTTGACGCCTTTGAGCGTGCCGTTGCGCGCCCGCTTTACAAGCGAAGGCCAATCCCGGCCGTTGGCCAGGTTGACCAGCGCGGTTTTCAGCCGGCCGCAGGCGCTGTCGTCATGGCAAAGGTCCTGCGTTTTCAGCACGATGTCCGCAAAATCATCCAGCAGTATCATGCCCGATTTCTGGATGGCGGTCGCCAGGCCTGGATTGATCTTGGGATCGTTATCCAGTTGGGGATGCAGTTGGGTATTGACGGTATTGAGCAATAATACCGCCTTATCCACCGTGTCGGACTCCGGCAAAGGCAGCGGTTCGGCGTTATTCCAATAAATGCTGGAACAGTCGAAAGGGACAAACGGTTCCCGGGCATCCGCGGGCAGGGCGGTATTGATATAGCACATGCCCGAGCCCTGGGCGTGCAGCGTATCGCCGATGCGCAGCTGCGCCTGCGCCAGCGTATTGACATCCACCGCCTGGATATTCTGCGCGCCTTTTAACCAGGCGGTGCTCAGCGTCAGCGGCAAGGTCAGCGGCACGTAGATCAGCAGCAGGCACAAGATCAGGGCCGAGCTGCACAGCAATACCAGGTTGCCGCCAAAGCGCTGGAGCGGGAAATGCCTCATTTCGTCATGCAGGGACAGATATTTCCCCTGGCGCACCACCTGGCGGTTGACGTAGATATCGACATCGGTCTTTTTGCCCATATCATGGCCGATAAAAGGCAGCCAGTGGGGCGGGTAGTTCAGGTCGATAATGCCGAACGAGATGGTGCTGATGCGGCTTTGGTCAGATTCCCCGAACAGGCCCCAGCGCTTGGGCGTGCCGCGCAGGCAGTGCACATCCCGCAGCGCGCTCTCGGCCGGCCGGCGCAACAGCCGCCAGCCGCCCCAACCCATCAGCACGCCGGCGACGGCCACCAGCCATGGCACGGCCAGCACCGGCGCCAGCAGGCTGACAAACAGCAATAATAGCGCCACGCTCAGCAAGGCGGCCTCATAGATGCCCTTCGGCCGGCTGAGCGCATATTCCTCGGGGGTTTCCTTGCGGATGTTCAGCAATTCGACCTGCTCGGTTTCCTGCTCGCGCATGGACGAGTTCGGTACTAACTGCGGCGGGCTGGGCGCTTGCGGGTCGGCGGACATGTAATCCACCAGCGAGTGGCCGTTGAGCGCAATCACCAAGGGGATCCCGGCGGTTTTTATCAGTTCGACATGATTTTCGTCGGCAATATACTGTTCCCAGAGCGGGGGGAGGTGCACTTCGGTACTGTCGAGGAAATAACGCCACTTATGGGGCGCGTCGGTGGCCAAGCCATAACGGGTGATGGCATGGGTGACCGCATAGATATTCTCGCTTTGCGGGGTTAACGCCAGGGTCTCCGCCACCGGCGCGGGGGGCGAGGCCAGGGGCAAGCTATACTGGAGGTGTTTATTCAGCTGGAAATAGTGTTCGATGGCCTCGCGTTCCTGCGGGGCCAGTTTGCGGGGCAAGGGTTGCAGCGACGGCATGCGCTTTATCGGCGCGGGGATGTGGCGCCGGCGGTAGGCCCGGTAAGCGGATAACGCGATCGCACAGGTCAACAGTAAGGCCAATACAATGACTATTGTGCTCATGCCATCCCCATCGAAACACGAAAAAACGACGATACATCGATAATATGATACGCATCCGGCAAGCGGCGTGACGCCACGCTCGTCATAGAGAAACGAACACTCGATTGTTTGATTGACAGCCGCGCGGGAAAAAAACGTGACAACTATCAACGCTAATCTCAGGGTAGCAATCCATTCTTTAGCGACATATCGGTATTTTCCTATTTTAATCCCAATTCTTTTCTTTTACTTGCCATGCTATAACTAATTGCATCCGTTTTACCCGGCCTCGCGTTGGCGGAATGGCAGGTAAAGATCGGGTTAGCCGGCGCGAAAACGGCGCCGCTGGCGGGCGGGGGATTTAACGCGGATGCCCTGATCCTGTTGTTTGCGCGCATAGGCGGTTATGCTGTGATATGTATTTTGTCTGCTCGGGACCATTATGGATAAGCATCTGCAAAAACCAAAAATTCATAAAGTTGAAACCGTGGCGCGCTCCCGATTGTTTAATGTAGAAACCGTCGACCTCGAGTTCAGCAATGGGGCGCGGCGGATTTATGAAAGGATGCAGCCGTCCGATCGGGAGGCGGTGATGATCGTACCGATAATCGATGATCATCTGGTGTTGATCCGTGAGTATGCGGTGGGCATTGAGGATTATGAGCTGGGGTTTCCCAAGGGGCTGATTGATCCCGGCGAGGAGATCCTGGAAGCGGCGAACCGGGAACTGATGGAAGAGGTGGGTTTCGGCGCGCGGCGCATGGATATTTTAACCAAGCTGACCATGGCGCCGTCCTATTTTTCCAGCAAAATGAATATCGTGGTGGCGCGGGATCTGTATGCGCAGCAGCGCGAGGGCGATGAGCCCGAACCGTTGCCGCAGGTGCGCTGGCCCATCGATCGCATGATGGAGTTGCTTAATGAGCCGGATTTTCGCGAGGCGCGTAACGTCAGCGCGCTGTTTCTGGCCCATGCGTGGCTGGTGCGGAAATAAAACAACCGGAGTCCGGTTATCCCTTTGGATGCCTGCTTTGAGTGCGGTGTTGGCGGGCATACCGCGCCATGAGGCGCTCGGTCGGGCGGGAAAACCACGCCCGATTCGACCCCATTGGCACGCTCTCCCTTAACACGTCTGCTTTGAGTGCGGTGTTGGCGGGCATACCGCGCCATGGGGCGCTCGGTCGGGCGGGAAAACCACGCCCGATTCGACCCCATTGGCACGCTCTCCCTTAACACGTCTGCTTTGAGTGCGGTGTTGGCGGGCATACCGCGCCATGGGGCGCTCGGTCGGGCGGGAAAACCACGCCCGATTCGACCCCATTGGCACGCTCTCCCTTGACACGTCTGCTTTGGGCGCGGTGTTGGCGGGCCTGCCGTGCCATGGGGCGCTCGGTCGGGCGGGAAAACCACGCCCGATTCGACCCCATTGGCACGCTCTCCCTTGACATGTCTGCTTTGAGTGCGGTGTTGGCGGGCATACCGCGCCATGGGGCGCTCGGTCGGGCGGGAAAACCACGCCCGATTCGACCCCATTGGCACGCTCTCCCTTAACACGTCTGCTTTGGGCGCGGTGTTGGCGGGCCTGCCGTGCCATGAGGCGCTCGGTCGGGCGGGAAAACCACGCCCGATTCGACCCCATTGGCACGCTCTCCCTTGACATGTCTGCTTTGAGTGCGGTGTTGGCGGGCCTGCCGTGGCAGGCCGCCGCATTAGAACAGTTCGTGCGATTCGCCGCCGTTATCCGTCACCACGGTACCCACCTCGTGCACCACCCGGTCCCTCGGCTGCGTACCGTCGATAAAGTATTCCTCGCGACTGTTGCCGCCGCCGTCGGAGAGTTTGCCGCTGCTCTTATCGATGCTGACGGTGACGATGCCCGGCGGGGGCGTGACTTTTTGCTCCGGTATTCCTTCCAGCGCGACCTTCATAAAATCATCCCAGGCCGGCTGGGCGCTTTTGGCACCGCCTTCGCCGCCGGAAATCTGATCGCTGATGGCGCCGGACGCCGTGGCCCGGCCCAGGTTGCGGCGATGATCGTCGAAGCCAATCCATACGGTGGTGACGGTTTGCGGGCCGTAGCCTGAGAACCAGGCATCCTTGGAATCGTTGGTGGTACCGGTCTTGCCGCCGATATCATGGCGCTTCAAGTCCTTGCCCGCGCGCCAGCCGGTGCCCATCCAGCCGGGTTCGCCAAAGATGTTGCTGTTAAGCGCGTCGTGGATCAGGAACGCCAGCGGCGTACTGATGACGTGCGGCGCATAAAGCTGGCTGCCGTCAGCGGCCTGTTGCGCCGGGGAAACGGTTTCCAGCCGAGGCATCGGCACGGCGGCGTTATTATCGGGTTGGCGCGACACGGCGACGTTTTCCATGCTGTCATCGGACAGGACGGCGGATTTGTTGGTGTCGCCGTAGATTACCGGCAGGTTGCAGGTGTCGCAGACCACTTTGGGCTTGGCTGCAAACAGAACATGGCCGGCTTCGTCCTCGATGCGGGTAATCAGGTAGGGGTCGACCAGATAACCGCCGTTGGAGAGCACCGAGTACCCGCGCACCATCTGCAGCGGAGTAAACGACGCCGAGCCTAGCGCCAGCGATTCGGTATGCACGATATTCTGCGCGGGAAAACCAAAGCGCAGCAGGTATTCCGCGGCGTAATCCACGCCCATGGCGCGCATGGCGCGCACCATCATCACGTTTTTCGATTGCCCCAGCCCCTGGCGCAGGCGGATGGGGCCGTCATAGGTCGGAGGCGAGTTTTTCGGCCGCCAGTCGGCGCCGGCGCCGGCGTCCCAACGGGAAATCGGCACGTCGTTAAGGATGGTGGCCAGGGTCAGCCCTTTATCCATGGCGGCGGTATACAGGAACGGCTTGATATTCGACCCGACCTGCCGCAGCGATTGGGTGACGCGGTTGAATTTGCTCTGGTTGAAATCGAACCCTCCCACCAACGCCTTGACCGCGCCGTCCTGCGGATTGAGGGACACCAGCGCCGAGTTGACGTCGGGCACCTGCGCCAGCCACCAGATATCGCCGACCTTGCGCACCCAAATTTGCTCGCCCGGCTTGACGACGTCCGAAACCTTGCGCGGCAGAGGGCCTTGCAGCGTATCGGTTTTAAACGCTCGCGCCCAACGCACCCCTGCCATCGGCAGGGCGACGCTGCTGCCGTCCGCCATTACGGCGGTGGCCTGTTCGGCGTCGGCCTGCGTTACCACCGCCGGGAACAGCGGTCCGTAAACCGGCAGCGTTTTTAAAGTATCGACGATATGCTTCTGGTCCCAGGCCATTTCACCCACCTTCCACAGCACGTTGCTCGGTCCGCGGTAGCCGTGGCGGATATCGTAATCGAGCACGTTGTTGCGCACGGCGTCCTGCGCCGCCAGCTGTAGTTTTTTGGTGATGGTGGTGTAGACCTTATAACCATCGGTATAGGCATTTTCCCCGTAGCGTTTCATCATGTCCTGACGCACCATTTCAGAGACATAAGGCGCCGAAAACGCCATTTGCGGCACGTGATAATTCGCCACCAGATCGCTGTTGCGGGCCTGTTCGAACTGTTCGCGCGTAATGAAGTTTTCATCCAGCATGCGCGACAGCACGAAATTACGCCGCGCCAGCGCCCGATCGTGGGAATAAAGCGGATTGAAGGTCGAGGGCGCTTTCGGCAGGCCGGCAATGACCGCCATCTCGCTCAGGGTCAGCTGGTCGACATTCTTGCCAAAATACACCTGCGCCGCCGCGCCGACGCCATAGGCGCGGTAACCCAGATAAATCTTGTTGAGATACAGCTCGATGATTTCATCTTTCGTCAGCAACTGCTCGATACGGATGGCCAGGAAAGCTTCTTTGATTTTGCGAATCAACGTCCGTTCCGGGCTGAGGAAGAAATTGCGCGCCAGCTGCTGCGTGATGGTACTGGCGCCCTGGGACGCATGGCCGGACATCAGCGCGATGGAGGCGGCGCGCATGATGCCCACCGGGTCAACCCCATGGTGCTCATAGAAGCGGCTGTCTTCCGTGGCCACGAACGCGTGGACCAGTTCCGGCGGTATTTGCTGCAGCTTCAGGGGGATACGGCGTTTTTCCCCAAACTGCGCTATCAGCTCACCGTCCGCGCTATAGACCTGCATCGGGGTCTGCAGCCGAATGTCTTTCAGGGTGGCGACGTCAGGCAACTGCGGCTCGATATATTTGTACATGCCAAATATCGAGGCGGCTCCCAACAGAATGCAACACACTGCAAAGATTAAAAAATATTTTACGAACTTCACCTGAGATTTCCCATTTCATGTCATTTGGGCAGTTTATAAACAACCGCGCGCTAGTATAAAGGTAAGCCAGCACGTTGGATACGTACTTTTAATGACGGACGATAACGAATGAGAAGGAGCTCGGCAAACATGGAATTTTGCACCTGGCAAGTGGGATTGGCGTTTGAAAACGGCACCGCGCGGGCGCTGGCGGTGCAGCGGCGGCGCCAGGGCTGGCAGCTTCGCCATTGGTGGCAGCAGCCCATGCCGGAGGGGGCTGAGGGCACGCCGTCCGCCGCCCTGGAGCAACTGTTGGCGGTGTGGCGCAGGCAACTGCCCGGACGCATTTCGTTACGAGTTTGTTTGCCGTCAACCGAGTTTCTGCACCGGCGCATGGCCGCGCCGGACCATCGCCTCGGCGAGCCGGAACGGGAGTGGTATATCACCGCGCAGGCCCGCCGCCATTTCCCCGCCGGCCGTGAAAAGCTGCTGCTCGATTACCGTGACGATCCGCAGGCGCCCGGCACGCTGCTAGTGACCGCAGCCCGCCAGGAGGCCGTGGCGCGGTGGCTATCCTGTCTGGAGCGCGCCGGTCTGGCTCCGCAAGTGCTGGATATCGCGCCCAGCGCCCTGCGCTGCATGGCAAGCGCCGCGGGCCTGGCGCGGGACCGGCTGCTGATCCACGCTGCGCGCACGGGATGGCACTGGGTCTCGCCGCTGGCGCGTCCCCTGGAATTCGGCGTTATCGCCACCGGCGAGGCCGCGGCGCTGCCGGCGGCGCGCGGACTCATCCACCAGCGCTATCCTGATGCCTGCGGCAGGGGCGAGCCGGTCTATATCAGCAGCGACGCCATCTGCCCGCCGCAGGCGGATGCCCTGCAATGGTCGCCATTTTCCGCCCTGTGGCAGGCGCATCCCCCGCTACCGGCGTGGCCGGCGGCATTCGCCATCGCGGGCGGGCTGGCCGTGCGCCGCGGCGATGAATAATGTATCAGGTCAACCTGCTGCCGTGGCGGCGCCAACGCCGGCGGCGGCGCGCAAGAATCATGTCCCTGGCGCTGGCGGTCGAACTGCTGCTGGCCTCCGGTCTGCTGGGCCTGCAGGCGCGGCGCGGCCATGAACAGCTCGCCGAGCTTGGCGCACTGCTCTCACAGTGGCAACAGCGCGAAAAACAAATCCGCGGGCAGCGGCAGCGGATGGAGCGTCTGCTGGAACGGCGGCAAGAGCTGGAAAACAAGCTGCGCGGCCGGCGCCGGGCCAACGCCGGCAACCAGCGCTACCGGCAGCTGTGGGATCAACTGCCGGGCCTGCTGCCGCCGGGATTGTGGTTAACCCGGCTGCGGCTGTGCGGCACAGAAGTACATATAAGCGGCTGCAGCGAGCGCTATGTGCATATCCGCACGGCGGACCGCCTGCTTTCCCGACATCCTCGGTTCGCTTCCATACGCTGGCGACGAATCGAACAACAGGAAAACGGCCGCTTCAGCTTTGAGTTACAGGCGGCGTGGCCCGCCGGGGCGGCGGACGATGCCGGACGCTGAGGGCGGGTTCGGCCGCTGGATGGAGCGCCCCTGGCGCGCGCTGGCCCTGGCGCAGATCATCGTGGGCGTTTACGTCGCGCTGGGGATTTTGCTGGTCGTGCGCCCTGGACAGGACGCGGCGGAGTTGCTGCGCCAGGATATCGGCCATTGCAAAACCGTGGTGGCTGGGCAGGAACGGGCGCAGGCCGGCTTACCCGCTCCGGAACGCCTGGAAGCCGATATCCTGCGCTTACGCCGCCCCGTCGACGCCGGCGAAAAAATGCGCGGGGATCCGGCCGCCTTGGCCGCCGTTATCCCTCCGGGCCGGGGGAAGAACCTCACCTGGCGGGCGCTTGGCGCCGCCGGCGACCGGCAGCACGTTTTCGAACGCTGGCAACTGGTGGTAACCACGGACTATGCGCAACTGCGGCGCATGCTGCGCCATCTCTGCGACCTGCGGGGGGCACTCCCCCTGGAAACCCTTACCGTCAGGCGCCGGGGCGGGTTGCTGGAGGCGGAGCTTATCCTGTCTGCCGCGCCCGGGACGGAAACGAAAAACGGGCGGCGGGAAAAGGCGCCGGGGGAGGCAGGGGACGATGACGAGGAGGCCGGTAACGACGGGGCCACGGCGGTAGATTACCGGGAGACAGCGTCCAGCCCGGGTTTGGCGGCGGAGGACCAGGAGAGGAGAGAGGCAACGGACGATGAACGGCCGCAGGAGCGCGATCCTTTTCAACCGGCGCCGCACGTTCAGCCGGGTCACGCCGGTCGGCCTGCCGCGGACGGCCGGATCGATCGGATAAAAGGGAAGGTGGGCGCGGGAGAGCGCTGGTTATTCTGGACCGTTGACGATCAGGGGCGCTGGCGCCGGTGCGGAACAACACGCACTGCGGCCAGGAAAGATCAGGAAGATCAGGAGGATCATAATGGAGTCACCCGATAAAAAGGACGAGGCACAATGAAAGGACACGCGCGGATGGTGGGGTTGATCTTGTGTTTGCTGACGGTTGGATGGCGGGACGTCGCGCTGGCCGGACGGACGGCGGGCGGCGACGGCAAACCGGTGACGCTGGTATTTGACGACGCGCCGATACCGCAGGTGCTGCGCGCCCTGGCGGAACATCAGCGCCTGAATCTGGTTATTGCCCCGGACATCAAAGGCAATATCAGCCTTAATCTGCACAATGTGTCCTGGCTACAGGCGGTGGATCTGATCGCGCGCACCGGCCGCCTGCGCCTGGAGCGCCAGGATGACGCGCTGATGGTGTTCCCCGCGCGGCGGGGCGAGGCGGACGGGCCGCCGGGTGAAACTCCTTTGCGCAACCAGTTGGTGACGCTGGAGCACGCCGATGCCGGCGAGGTGGCGAAAAGCATCGGCTCGATGCGCGGCGCCCTGATGTCCCCGCGTGGCAGCGTGATGCTGGATAAACGCACTAATTCCCTGGTGCTGCGCGATACCGACGCGGCATTGTCTGCGCTTACCGGCTGGATAAAAATCTGGGATCTGCCGCTGGAGCAAGTGATGATCACCGCCCATATCGTTACCATCAGCCGGGATAACCTGCGGGAAATCGGGGTAAAGTGGCAGCAAGGCGGCGGCACATCGCCTTGCGCCACGCGCCTGGGGGTCGATCTGCCCCTGAGTGAGCATTACGCCAGCATGGGGTTTCGCCTGGCGCGCCTCAGCGGCCGGCTGCTTGAACTGGAACTGACCGCGCTGGAGCAGGAAAACAAAGTGGATATCCTGGCCAGCCCCCGCCTCTATACCGCGCATCAGCAAACCGCCAGCATCAAGCAGGGCACCGAGATTCCCTACCAGGTGGCGAACGGTAAAAATAAATCACCGGCCATTCAGTTCAAAGAGGCGGTACTGAGCATGGAAGTCACCCCTAAAATACTGCGCAACGGCAAAGTAACCCTCAATTTGCGCCTGAGCCAGAACGTGCCGGGGCGGGTAATCAAACAAGGGGAAAATGAGAGTGTTTCCATCGATATGGAGGAAATCAAGACCCAGGTGACCATTGCTGACGGCGAAACCATTGTTTTAGGAGGTATTTTTCAACATCAAAAACATCAAACCCATGATAGGGTACCGCTTTTGGCGGAGATTCCGCTGCTCGGCCAGCTGTTCAAACGCCAGCGTGCGCACTATAAACAGCGTGAACTGGTTATTTTTATTACGCCGACCCGCATAACGGGGTAAACTTGATTGCCTCAATTTGGGCAAAATTGCGGTTTTAGCAACAAATTATGCGTTTTTTTCGCGTTCGATTTGACGCTGTGCACAATTTCGCTTACAAGGGTAACCCATTGAGCATCGCTGTTTTTGCGTCACCTGTAATTACGATAGAGATATCGGAATTCCTCCTTGCGGTGTGAGCATCGATTTAATCGGTTGCCAAACTACCCCGAGTGTTGAGATAATTTTTCGTCTGATTCTCGCACTATCGCTCATGAGGTTTCAGTTTAGGTCCCGCCGCTGATTTGATTGGCGGGGCGGGTTGTCATTAACGAATAATCTTAGTAATACCGAAAAACATGGCAGAGAAACGCAATATCTTTCTGGTTGGGCCTATGGGTGCCGGCAAAAGCACTATTGGGCGTCAGTTGGCTCAACAACTTAATATGGAGTTTTTCGATTCTGATCAAGAGATTGAGCGACGCACCGGAGCTGATGTAGGCTGGGTATTCGACGTGGAAGGCGAAGACGGCTTCCGCGATCGTGAAGAAAAAGTCATTAACGAACTTACCGAGAAACAAGGGATCGTATTGGCTACAGGTGGTGGTTCAGTAAAGTCACGTGAAACACGTAACCGCCTTTCTGCCCGTGGTGTGGTCGTTTATCTTGAGACCACCATTGAAAAACAGCTGGCCAGAACCCAGCGTGATAAAAAACGACCCTTGCTACAGGTTGAAGCCCCGCCGCGTGAAGTACTGGAAGCGCTGGCCCGGGAACGCAACCCTTTGTATGAAGAAATTGCGGATGTCACCATCCGTACCGACGAACAAAGTGCTAAAGTTGTCGCCAACCAGATTATCAATATGCTGGAAAGCAACTGATTTAGTGTGTAACGAGATGCCGAAAAGGTCTTAAGCACCCCATGGAGAGGATTACGGTAACATTAGGGGAGCGCAGCTACCCGATTACGATAGCGGCCGGGTTATTCAACAACCCGGCTTCTTTCATGCCGCTTAAAAGCGGCGATCACGTGATGGTGGTGACCAACGAAACGCTGGCGCCGCTTTACCTGCACTCTGTCCGCACGGTGCTGGAAAGCGCCGGGGTCATCGTCGACCAGGTCATTCTGCCCGACGGCGAGCAATACAAATCCCTGGCCGTATTGGATCAGGTTTTCACCGCGCTGCTGAAAAAACCCCATGGCCGCGATACCACGCTTATTGCGCTTGGCGGCGGCGTCATCGGCGATCTGACCGGCTTTGCCGCCGCCAGTTATCAGCGCGGCGTGCGCTTTATCCAGGTTCCCACTACGCTGCTTTCCCAGGTCGATTCATCGGTGGGCGGTAAAACGGCGGTTAACCACCCTCTCGGTAAGAACATGATCGGCGCGTTTTACCAGCCGGCATCCGTAGTTATCGATCTCGACTGCCTTAAAACCCTGCCGGCGCGCGAATTGTCCTCAGGACTGGCCGAAGTCATCAAATACGGCATCATTCTGGACGAGGCTTTTTTTGGCTGGCTGGAAAATCATCTTGACGACGTGCTGGCGCTTGAGCCCGACGCGTTGTCCTATTGCCTGCGGCGCTGCTGCGAACTGAAAGCGGCGGTGGTCGCCGCGGATGAACGAGAAAATGGTCAGCGGGCTTTGCTCAATTTAGGCCATACTTATGGGCATGCCATCGAAACCCATATGGGCTACGGCGTCTGGCTGCACGGCGAGGCCGTGTCGGCGGGCATCATGATGGCGGCGCATACCGCCCGTCGTTTAGGGCAGTTCAGTATGGATGAGATTGATCGCGTGCAGGCGTTGTTGACGCGCGCGGGCTTGCCGGTGGCCGGACCGAAAGAAATGGCCCCGGCGGATTACCTGCCCCATATGATGCGGGATAAAAAAGTGGTTTCCGGTCAATTACGGTTAGTGCTGCCGCGCTCAATAGGCCAGGCGGAAGTGCGTACCGGTGTAGCAAATGATATCGTATTGGCATCAATCGCCGATTGCCAGGCTTGAGTCAGGGCCGTTCCCCTTATCCCGCGAGCGGGAAAGGGGGGATGAGTTTGATTTAATCGCATTAACCCTCCCCACGACCCCCGGGCCGTGCGGAAATTATCTCTCAGTTGGAGAGTTTTAGATGGATGAGTTCAAGTCGGAAGACGAACTGAGACCCGATAGCAGCGATCGCCGCCCACCCCGTCAACGGAAAGGTCCTTCAGTTCCCAAAGTGGCCATGTCCAAACAGCATCTGATGATAGGCATTGGCATCCTGGTGCTGCTGCTATTGGTTATTGCCATCGGTTCGGCGTTAAAGGCGCCTACCCAGATGGACGCTAACCAGCAAAATCCGAACGTGGCGGAAAAGAGCATCGAACTGCCCGGTACGGCAAATACCGCGACCAACGATCTCAAACCCGTGCCGGACAGCGCCAACCCCGACGTCAATAGCCCAGGCAGTACGCCCGCGGCCAACGGCACCGTGAACGGCGGCAACGGCAATACCGCCGGTACGGTGAACGGCAGCAACGGCACCGCCCAGCAGCCGCAGACGCTCAACGCGCCGCCGGTTGCCGCCGCGCCGACCCAGGCGCCGCCGTCAGCCGACGGCAATCCGCAGCACCGCATCGATCTGCCGGGCAATATGGCGGACGCGCTGTCACAGCAAGGGGATCGGGTTAACGGCGTGACCCAGCAAGTCAACGGCGACCAGCCGGCCTCGACGCTGCCGACCGCACCGGCCACGGTGGCCCCGGCGGGCAGGGAACCTGCCGCCAAGGCGACCAAACCCGCGTCCGCCGCGCATAAAGCGCCGAAGACGACCGCCATGGTCCCCAGCGCCAAAAATTCGGCGCCGACGCATAACGCCAAGGCGCCCGCCGCCGTCCAGCGTGCGCCGGCCGTGGCCGCGCCGCAGCCCACGGCAGCACCCACCCGCCATACCATGGTGATTGAACCCGCCACGCGCGCTCCCGCCGCCGCCGCGCAGCGCGCGCCGGCAGCTACAGCGGCACCGGTAGCCACGTCGGCACCAGCCGCCGCGGCCGCCCCCGCCAGTGCCGGTGGTTCAATCCAAGCCGCCCCGGCGGGGTATTACACCGTGCAAATCAGCAGCGCTTCCCAGGCCACTACGCTTAACGCCTATGCCAAGAAGCAGCAGTTGGGCCAGTATTGGGTGTATGAGACCCGCCGTGACGGCAAGCCCTGGTATGTGCTGGTGAGCGGGGTCTACCCGACATCAGCCCAGGCCAAAAGCGCGGTGGCGCAATTACCGGCCGATATTCAGGCTAAAAAACCGTGGGCCAGGGAAATTGGCCAGGTCAAGCAGGATCAAAACAAATAAGTTCCTGAATTTAACCTGATGTATGGGTCCTAAACAGAGTACAATCCGCGGCTCTTGAGAGTGTGTGAGTAACAATCGACGGCATGAAGAAGAACCGCGCGTTTTTGAAATGGGCTGGCGGTAAATATCCGCTAATAGAAGATATCCGCCGCCATTTACCCGCGGGGGATTGCCTGATCGAGCCCTTTGTCGGCGCGGGGTCGGTATTTTTGAATACCGACTACGAGAAGTACATCCTTGCTGATATCAATAGCGATCTCATCAATCTGTACAACATCGTCAAAGAACGCACCAGTGAATTTATCGGCGACGCCCGGCTGATGTTTAACGCCGAGACCAATACGTCGCAGGTGTATTATGTGCTGCGCAGCGAATTTAACCTCTGTACCGATGCTTATCGGCGGGCGGTGCTGTTTCTTTATCTCAATCGCCATTGTTATAACGGCCTGTGCCGTTATAACCTGAGCGGCGAGTTCAACGTGCCTTTCGGCCGCTACAAAAAACCCTATTTCCCGGAAAACGAACTCAACTGGTTTGCAGAGAAAGCCCAGCAGGCGGTTTTTGTCTGTGAACATTATCAGCAGACCCTGCATAAAGCGGCGCAGGGATCTGTGGTGTACTGCGATCCGCCGTATGTGCCGTTGTCGACCACGGCCAATTTTACGGCGTACCATACGAATAGTTTCAATAACCTTGAGCAGCAGAACCTGGCGCGGATAGCCTACCGGCTGGCCAGCGAAGCGCAGGTGCCGGTACTGATTTCCAACCATGACACTCTGCTGACGCGGGAGTGGTATTGCGACGCGGTGCTGCATGTGGTGAAAGGCCGGCGCACCATCAGCCGCAATATCCTTGGCCGCATCAAGGTGAACGAGCTGCTGGCGCTGTATGATTATGCTGACCGCTCCGGCGCCATTGACTGACCATTAATGATTGGAGACGCGGATGAAAAATTTTTTAATCGCCCCATCCATCCTTTCGGCGGATTTTGCCCGTCTGGGCGAAGACACCGCCCGGGTATTGGCCGCCGGCGGCGATGTGGTTCACTTCGATGTGATGGATAACCACTACGTACCCAACCTCACCATGGGGCCGATGGTTCTCAAGGCCCTGCGCGACTTCGGCATCACCGCCCCCATCGACGTCCATTTGATGGTCAAGCCGGTAGATCGCCTGATTCCCGATTTTGCCGCCGCAGGCGCCAGTTACATCACTTTTCATCCCGAAGCCTCGGAACATGTCCACCGCTCGCTGCAGCTGATCAAATCCCACGGCTGCAAGGCCGGCCTGGTGCTTAACCCGGCAACGCCGCTCAGTTACCTGGATTATGTCATGGACCAGCTCGATATTATCCTGCTGATGTCGGTTAATCCCGGTTTCGGCGGCCAGTCGTTTATTCCCGGCACTCTCGACAAGCTGCGCCAGGTGCGCCGGCTGATTGACGACAGCGGTCGCGATATTCGCCTGGAAGTGGATGGCGGCGTCAAAGTCGATAATATCGGCGCCATCGCCGCCGCCGGCGCGGATATGTTTGTCGCCGGCTCGGCGATCTTCGGCCATCCCGACTACCGGGCCATTATCGACGCCATGCGTCGCGAGCTGGGCGCCAGCCGTCCTGAGCCGGATAACACCAGACCCGGGGATAGCCGCCTTGAGCGAAAAAACAGCCATGAGTAAGCTTTGCAACATCCGCGGACTGGCCTTCGACCTTGATGGCACCTTAACCGATACCGCCCCGGGGCTCAGCAGCGCGCTCGATCAGGCTCTCCAGGCACAGGGACTTCCGCCCGCGGGGCAGACGCTGATTTCCACCTGGATAGGCAATGGCGCCGACGTTTTAGTCGAACGCGCCCTGATTTGGGCCGGCGCCTCGCCCGAACCCGCGCTGTGCCGCGAGACGCGCGTGCTGTTCGACCAGTTTTACGCCCAGACCGTTGAGCAGGGCAGCCGGCTGTTCCCGCAGGTAAAAGACACGCTGGCCCGTCTGGCCGCCCACGGCCTGCCCATGGCGGTGGTGACCAACAAACCCACGCCTTTTGTCGCGCCGCTGCTGGCATCGCTGGGTATCGACAGCTATTTTTCGCTGCTGATCGGCGGGGATGACGTGGCGGCGAAAAAACCGCACCCGGCGCCCATCTACCTGGTATTGGGCAAACTGGGACTCTACGTTGAGGAACTGCTGTTTGTCGGCGATTCGCGCAATGATATCATTGCGGCCAAAGCCGCCGGCTGCCCCTGCGTCGGCATGACGTACGGTTATAACTATGGCGAAACGATCGAAACGAGCCATCCGGATTATGTCCTGGACCGTTTTGCCGATCTCCTGCCCATCCTTGGGTTGTCATCTACAGATAATCAGGAAGCGTAAAATGAGTAAACCCATCGTATTCAGCGGCGCGCAGCCCTCAGGCGAATTGACCATTGGCAATTATATGGGTGCGCTGCGTCAGTGGGTTACCATGCAGGATGATTACGACTGTATTTATTGCATCGTCGATCTGCATGCCATCACCGCGCGCCAGGATGCGCAGAAACTACGCAACGCCACCCTGGATCTGTTGGCGATGTACCTGGCCTGCGGCATCGACCCGGAAAAAAGCACCATCTTTGTGCAGTCCCATGTGCCGGAACACACGCAGCTGGGCTGGCTGCTCAACTGCTACACCTATTTCGGCGAGCTGAGCCGCATGACCCAGTTCAAGGACAAATCGGCCCGTTACGCCGATAACATTAACGCCGGCCTGTTCGATTATCCGGTGCTGATGGCGGCTGATATCCTGCTCTACCAGACCAACCAGGTGCCGGTGGGCGACGATCAGAAGCAGCATCTGGAGCTGACGCGGGATATCGTCCAGCGTTTTAACGCGCTCTATGGGCCTATCTTTACCTTGCCCGACCCCTTTATTCCCAAATCCGGCGCCCGGGTGATGTCGCTGCTCGATCCGAGCAAAAAAATGTCCAAGTCGGATGACAATCGCAACAACGTGATTACGCTGCTCGAAGATCCAAAATCGGCGGCGAAGAAACTGAAACGCGCCCTGACCGATTCGCAAGAGCCGCCGGTGGTGCGCTACGACCCCGTAGCCAAACCCGGGGTGTCGAACCTGCTCGATATCCTCGCGGGCGTCACCGGCAAATCCATTATTGCCCTGGAACATGAATTCGAGGGCCAGATGTACGGCCACCTGAAAGGGGCGGTGGCGGACGCCGTGTCCGGCATGCTCACCGATCTGCAGGCGCGTTATCGCCATTTTCGCGCGGATGATGCCCTGCTTAACCAGATTATGCGCGACGGCGCGGCCAAGGCGAGCGCGCGCGCGCAGCAGACCCTGCGCCAGGTGTACCAGGCCGTGGGATTTGTCGCCCGCCCGTAGTTGAGCATTGCTCGCGCCGGCTAAAAACAGCGGCGCTTGGCTAGACTTGGGCCTTGCGGTGGTTATCAAAGGAAGCTGCGGACAAGGGACGGCGGTTGCGTTAAGCTTGCCGGATGAATCCTTGCGTCCCGTCCTGTAACGAGGTGAACCGTGCCGGAATGTCCATTGCAATACATCATCAATGCCCGCCTGCCCCAGCGGGAAGGCCTGTGGCGCATTAGCGTCGAGCAGGGGCGTTTCGCGCGGATCACCGCCGCGCCGGAGACGCCGCCCGCCGACGCCGGGGAGGCGCCGGGAACGCTGGACGCCGGAGGCGGCCTGGTTATTCCGCCCTTTGTCGAGCCGCATATTCATCTCGATACCACCCAGACCGCCGGCGACCCCCACTGGAACCAGTCCGGCACGCTGTTCGAGGGCATTGAACGCTGGGCGGAGCGTAAAGCGCAGCTGACCCACGAGGACGTAAAACGGCGCGCCTGGCAAACGCTTAAATGGCAAATCGCCAACGGCATTCAACACGTGCGTACCCATATCGACGTTTCCGATCCCACGCTGACGGCGCTCAGGGCGATGCTTGAGGTCAAGCGCGAGGCGGCGCCCTGGGTGGACTTGCAACTGGTGGCGTTTCCGCAGGAAGGCATTTTGTCTTATCCGCGCGGCGGGGAACTGCTGGAGGAGGCGTTGCGTCTGGGCGCCGATGTGGTGGGCGCTATCCCGCATTTCGAGTTTACCCGCGAGTACGGCGTGGAGTCGCTGCATACAGCGTTCGCCCTGGCGCTGAAATACGACCGGCTGGTGGACGTGCACTGCGATGAAATCGACGATGAGCAGTCGCGCTTCGTGGAAACCGTCGCGGCGCTGGCGCACCGCGACGGCATGGGCGCGCGCGTAACCGCCAGCCATACCACGGCGATGCATTCCTATAACGGCGCCTATACCGCGCGCCTGTTCCGGCTGCTGAAGCTTTCAGGCATCAATTTTGTCGCCAACCCGCTGGTGAATATCCATTTGCAGGGCCGGTTTGACGATTATCCCAAACGGCGGGGGGTCACGCGGGTCAAGGAGCTGATGGCGGCGGGCATCAATGTCTGTTTCGGCCACGACGATGTGTTTGATCCCTGGTATCCGCTCGGTACCGGCAATATGCTGCAGGTGCTGCATATGGGCCTGCATATCTGCCAGCTGATGGGGTATGAGCAAATTAACCGGGGCCTGGAGCTGATTACCGTTAACAGCGCCCGCGCTATGCACCTTGATGATTACGGTATCCAGGAAGGCAACAGCGCCAATCTGGTGATCCTGCCGGCGGAAAACGGTTTTGACGCGGTGCGCCGGCAAACCGCGCCGCGCTACGTGATCCGCCGGGGCAGGGTGATTGCCCAGACGCTGCCGTCGCAGGCGACGCTGTTTCTCGACGGCCCCGCGGAAAAGGTCGATTTCACGCGGTGACGCTGCTGGTTCAAGCCGTCACGTCGGCCAACTGCCGTTTAATCGTCTCGCCGATTTTTTTGATCGCCGCCTCGATTTCCGCCGTGAGCTGGGTGGCGTAGGTGAGGCGAAAACAATGGCGGTATTTGCCGGAGGCCGAGAAAATCGGTCCTACGGCAATTTGTATTCCCCCTTTTTCCAACTGCCGGTTCAGCCTGAGGGAATCAAAGTGCTCCGGCAGTTCGATCCACATTAAAAATCCTCCCTGGGGCCGGCTGACGCGGGTCTCCGGCGGAAAATAGGTCTTGACCCAGTCCGTCATGATATCGCAGTTAAGCTGGTAGCGGGCGCGCATGCGCCGCAAATGCTTCTGGTAATCGCCCTGGCGCACAAACTCGGCCACCGCCAGCTGGGGTTGCAACGCGGTGGCGCCGGTGCCGATATACTTCATATGAATCACTTTTTCCATATAGCGGCCGGGCACGATCCAGCCGACCCGCAGGCCCGGCGCCAGGGTTTTGGAAAATGAGCTGCACAACAGCACGCGGCCGTCGTCGTCAAAGGATTTAATGGTGTGCGGACGCGGATAACGGTAGGCCAGATCGCCATAGACATCGTCCTCGATAATCGGCGTATCGTAGCGCGCCGCCAGATTCAGCAGCGCCTGCTTGTGCGCGTCCGGCATAATATAACCAAGTGGATTATTGCAATTGGGCGTGACCTGGATGGCCTTGATCGGCCATTGTTCCAGCGCCAGTTCCAGCGCGTCAAGACTGATGCCGGTCACCGGGTCGGTGGGGATTTCCAGCGCTTTGATGCCGAAGGCCTTCAGCGTCTGGGTCACGCCATGGAAACTGGGCGAATCCACCGCCACGATATCCCCGGGCTGGCATAACGCGTGAATGGCGATCGACAGCGCCTCGTGGCAGCCGGTGGTGATCATGATATCGTCGGACAGCGCCAGGCAACCGCTGTCCACCAGCAGCCGGGCGATTTGCTCGCGCAGCGCCGGGGCGCCGCTGATATCGCCGTAGGTCATGCCGCGCAGGTCCGGATGCAGGGCGATGCGGCTTAACTGTCTGGTCAGCGGTCTTAACGTGGGCGAACTGATATCCGGCATACCCGGCCCCAGATGCACCATGCCGTCAACCGGATCGGATCGCAGCAGCTTAAGCACCAGATCCCATTGGGATATTTCCACCGGCCGCTGCGCCGGGCGGCACATGGCCGGCAGCGCGGCCGGCTCATGCTGCTGGCTGACAAAATAACCTGATTTCGGCCGCGCCTCGATCAGCCGCCGTTCCTCCAATACCCGGTACGCCTGTTGCACGGTGCTGATACTTACCTCATGCTCCAGGCTCAGGGCGCGCACCGAGGGCAACCGCTGACCGCAGGTATATAGCCCCTGCTCAATACGTTCGCCGATGATACCGGCCAGGTTGTCATAACGCGTCATATCGCCCTCATACAGGTTAAATTTTCTAAGTAAAAAGCAATACAGAATGGACGAAATCTAAGCATTACAGCGCTGATTATTATTATTTGTATGGTGAAAATACCGGATTTCTGAATCTGTACGGTATCAGCATACCGTTGCATGATAGTTCCATCAACCGACGAGGAGGAACCATCATGAAAAACACGTTAAAAATAGGCCGGACCCTTCCCCTGGACGTAAAGCCGCGCCACGCCGTCGGTCAGAATCCGCTGCTTGCGTTCTACCACCGGTTCACCGACTGGCAGCGGCGGCGGCGCAACCGCCTGATCTTAAGCGCCCTGAGTGACGATCAGCTGAAGGATATCGGACTTTCACGCAGCGAAGTCGCGTATCGGGACGAAAAAAAATAAGTTATTGATAAAGGATTTCTATCACAAGGACTGAATGAACCATGACCAATACCATTGCCGAACTAAGCGCCTTTTGCCTGTACGCGTTTGTCACGTCCATCACCCCCGGACCCAATAATGCCATGTTGGCCAGTTCCGGGGTGAATTTCGGTTTTTACCGTACCTTGCCCCATATTTTCGGCGTTAGCTGCGGGCTGTGCTTGATGATACTGGCCATCGGCCTGGGACTGGAGCGGTTGTTCCAGCTCTATCCCATGCTGTTTCCCCTGGTCAGGGTGAGCGGCGCCTGTTACCTGGTCTATCTCGCGTGGCGCATCGCCAACGCCGTGGCGCCGTCGGGCGGCCTGAGCGGCGCGGCCGTGCCGTTGGGCTACTGGGGCGCGGTGGTTTTTCAATGGCTGAATCCCAAAACCTGGCTGATGGCGATAGGCGCCGTCACCGCCTATGCCCCGCTGCAATATCATTTTCGCGATATTGTGCTGATCGCCCTGATTTTTACCCTGATCAACGCTCCCTGCGTCAGCGCCTGGGCGGCCTTCGGCAGCATGTTGAAAAACAGGCTCGGCCAGTCGCACCGGCAGATGATGTTCAATCGCCTGATGGCCGCGACGCTGGTCTTGTCGCTCTATCCACTGCTGGTGCGCTAGTCCCTGCCCGGGCCAGGCATGCGCGTGGCCAGCCGGTTATTCGCCCGCGTGTCCGTGCAGCCTATGGCGGGTGACGAAACCCAGCGACAGGCACAAGACGAACACGGCGAGATACAACGCATTGGCGGTTATGAGCGCGAATTTTACCCCCAGATGCGCGACGATAGGGCCGGTAACCACAAATGTCAGCATGGTGCCGATGGTGCCGCAGGTGAGAATGGTGTTCACCAGTTTGGGAGAGGTCACCCGGGTTTGCTGCGAGCCAAGGGTGATAATGGTGGTATAAATGGCGCTGGAAACAAACCCCAGCCCCAGCAGGTAATAATGCAGATGTTCCCCATGGCCGGAGGTGATAAACAGATACATCAGGACGGCGGACAGCGCGGCCAGCAGGGTAACGATGCGCTGTAAATCCACATGGCGCAGTACCGCGCTGAAAAACCACATGCCGACCATATACGCCGTCCAGAAATTACCCACCAGCCCGCCGGCCTGCTCGATATCCATGCCGAAGCTGTGGGTCGCGTATTCAGGCACCCAGGCGATAAAACCCAGCTGCCCCAGGATATAACACAGCGCGGCGGCCGACAGCAGCAGTACCCCTGCGCCCCATTTTTCCCGGGCCGGCGGCACGGCCAGCGGATCCCCCGCGCGGTCTTTCTTGCCCAGCACCGGAAATTCGCTCAGCAGCGTCAGGACAAAAATGGCCACGTACAGCAGGCCGATACAGGCGTACACCCAATACCAGGTAATATGGCGCGCCAGCAGCACGCCGGCCAGGATGGGGAATACCGCCCCGGCCATACTGAAAAACGAGTCGGTAAACAGCAGGCGCGAACCCCTCTGCCGTCCCGTGTAAAGGTAAGCGATGAGATAAGTGCCGATGGACATGGTAATGCCGCTCACCACGCCCAGGACAAACATCGACAGCGAAAACAGCGCCAGGGTATGCCCGCTCATCAGGCCGGCGATGGCGAGCACCATCAGCGCGAAGCCGAAAATCAGCTGGCGCTTGAGCGGGATAATCTCCATCAGCCAGGCGTTCAGGAAAATCGCCAGCAAAATACCGGAGTTGAGAAAAGTGAAGGTGGCGCTCATGGCCGAAACGGGGACCTGAAAATACGCGGCAATATTGCTTAACACCACGCCGGTGACAATCACCAACGCGCCGGTCAATCCGTACGAAAAAAAACTAATCCACGTTAGCAGCAGTCGATTTTTGTTATTCATCATTGGCCTGTTAAATGTCGACGCCCGACCGGCTTGCCGCCCGCCGGCATCATTGTTGCCTTACTGTCACCGATAGGGCACAAATACTATCATGGCGATTTATGCCGTGGACATAAAAGTCGCCCCGCCGGACTTTTTCAGCGATTTTTGCAATATCTGTTTAACGGCGGTAGACCCATCCCGCCCGCGCGGGAGGTCCTTCCCGGCGACGATATAAAACCTGTTACGTAAAAAACGGTAAATGGGTAGCGTAAGCGCGGTCCGCTCTTTAGAATCAGAGCCCTTCCTGTTGCCCATGTATTAAAAAGGAACCCTTCATGCTGAAACGAAACCTGGCCACCGCCGCACTGGTTTTCTCCCTGGCGGCGGCTTCTTGCCCGGTGTTCGCCGCCGGTCAGGACACCCATGTACTGCTGACGACCTCGGCGGGGAATATTGAGCTGGCGCTGGATAATCAAAAAGCGCCGGTGGCGGTGAAAAACTTTGTCGATTATGTGAACAGCGGCTTTTACAACAACACCATCTTCCATCGCGTCATCCCCGGTTTTATGGTCCAGGGCGGCGGTTTCAACCAGGATCTGACGCAAAAGGCCACCCAGGCGCCGATAAAAAACGAAGCGGATAACGGCCTGCGCAACCTGCGCGGCACCGTCGCCATGGCCCGCACCAACGACAAGGACAGCGCCACCAGCCAGTTCTTTATCAACGTTGCCGATAATGCGTTCCTCGATCATGGCCAGCGTGATTTCGGTTATGCCGTGTTCGGCAAAGTGGTCAAGGGGATGGATGTGGCCGATAAAATTGCCCAGGTGCCGACCAAAAACGTCGGGCCTTACCAGAATGTGCCGGTAAAACCGGTGACCATCCTGTCCGCTAAAATTATGCCATAATCCCCGCCGCGGCCAGCTTAACGGGAAAGGTCGCCATGGCCTTTCCCCGGCGGCCCGTCGCCATCGTCCGCGCCTCGCTTCCCGGCGAACCCGCCAATGCCGGTTATACTTCATGTTATTACCTCAAGGTCGCAGCCAGGAGGCATGACATGAAAAAAATGACTGAAAAACAAAAAGCCAGGTTGTTCCAGCAACGCCGCAATGAGAATTTCCACGCCAGCAACCGCCTCGAAGGTTTTACCGCCGAACCGGTTACCCTGACGGCGCAAGAGGCCTTGCTGCGCATTGACGAGCTCAGGAGGCATTATGAACGATAAATTCGGCGACGGACGCGATCCCTATTTTTATCCCGGCCTCCCGGTATTGGCCAACCGGCTTAATATTCATGAGTCCGCCGGCCTGCGCGAGGCCGAACTGGCGCTAACCGGGCTGCGCGCCGCGACGATAGAACTGGGGCCGCCAAAGAGGGGACTGCCCTGGCTATGCGCCCTGCATCGCCAGTTGTTCCAGGATGTTTACGACTGGGCCGGGCAGTTGCGCACGGTGGATATCTATCAAAATGAAACCCGCTATTGCCATTTTGCCTACCTGGAAAAGGAGGGCAACGCGGTGATGCAGCGTTTGGAGGATGAAGACTATCTGCGCGGGTTGTCCCTGGACGCAATCGTGCCGCGCCTGGCGCAATATTATGCCGATATCAATATGCTGCACCCGTTCCGGGAAGGCAACGGACGGGCGCAGCGGGTCTTCTTTGAGCAGTTGATTATCCATGCCGGTTACGACGTGCGCTGGCGGCCCATCGAACGGGAGGAGTGGCTGGCGGCCAATGAAGCCGGCGCCTTTGGCGACACGGGACCCCTGGCCGCCCTGTTTGCCCGCGTGGTCGCCGAACCGGGCGAGCCCGATTAAGCCTGCCGGCGCCGCGTTGATTATCCGCCGGGACGCAGGTCGATGCTGTCGACGCGATCGGGATAAAACGCCACGTAATCCTTAATGGCGGCGACGGCCTCATGGGGCGATTCGTAGCTCCATACGGCATTGCGCGAGCGCAGTCCGCCCGGCGTTATGCTGTAGTACGCGCAATCGCCTTTATAGGGGCAATAGGTGGCATGGTCGGTCCTTTCCAGCAGCGTCATGTCCACATCGGCGCGCGGGATATAATGCACCGGCGGATAGTCCGCTTCGCGCAGGGTCAGCGACTTTCGGCTGTCGGCGACGGTATGGCCGCCGACGGACACCACGATGCGCTGCGGGTTGGGCTCAATGGTGATCGGATGATCGGGACCTGGTATTTTAACGGGTTTGGTATTCATAACGGTATGACCTCGGTGCGTTATCGTGACGTCCGGGGGACCCGCCGCAATAAACCGCGGCGGGGGTATCCGGCCTGTGACCGGCCATGGCGTACTATCGCAGCCTACGCCTTTGCGCGTGCGGCGTGTTACCGCCAGTGCTCCCTAGCCTTTACTCTCCCGGCAAGCAGGCTGCGGCCTCGGCCACCGGCAGGATGCACGCAAGCCACGTGAAGCCGCGCCGCCGCCCCGAAGGCGTTGTTTACGCCGTCTGTTGATCCTGTTCCTCGCGGCGCTGATGCTGCCACATCGCCGCGTAGCGGCCGTTTTGCGCCAGCAGCTCGCCATGGCGTCCGCGCTCGGCGATGGCGCCGTCCTCCAGCACGAGAATCTCGTCGGCATCGACGATAGTGGACAGCCGGTGGGCGATGATAAGGGTGGTATGATCGCGGCTGACCTCGCGCAGATGCGTCTGGATCTCGCGTTCGGTCTGGGTATCAAGTGCGCTGGTGGCTTCGTCGTAGACCAGGATGGCGGGATTTTTCAGCACCGTGCGGGCGATGGCCACCCGCTGCTTTTCACCGCCGGACAGTTTTAGGCCCCGTTCGCCGACGCGGGTCTCGTAGCCGTCGGGCAGGCTGACAATAAAATCATGGATATGCGCCAGCCTGGCGGCCCGCTCGATTTCGGCAAACGTGGCGTCGGTATTGCCATAGCCGATGTTATAGCGCAGGGTATCGTTAAACAGCACGGTATCCTGCGGCACGATGCCGATGGCACGGTGCAGGCTCGCCTGGGTAACGTCGCGGATATCCTGCCCGTCCACGGTGATGGCGCCGGCATCGACATCATAAAAACGAAACAGCAGGCGCGACAGCGTGGATTTGCCCGCGCCCGACGCGCCGACCACCGCCACGGTTTTCCCCGCCGGAATGGTAAATGTGATATTGCCCAGGATGGGGCGGCGCGCGTCATATCCGAAACCGACGGCGTTGAACGCCACTTCCCCGCGGGTAACGCGCAGCGGCGCGGCGCCAGGGCGATCTTCAATTTCTCTTTCCAGCGTGAGCAGATCAAACATATTATCCATATCGATCAGCGCCTGGCGTATTTCCGCATAAATAAAACCAAAAAAATTCAGCGGCTGATACAACTGCAGCAGATAAGCGTTAACCAGTACAAAGTCGCCCAGGGTCATGGTGCCCTGGGTAATGCCGCGCGCCGCCATGGCCATCATCGTGACCAAACCGACGGAAATCACCGCCGTCTGGCCAATGCTCAGCACCGTAAAGCTGAATTGGTTTTTAATGGCGGCGCGCTCATACAGCCGACGCGAGCTGTCAAAGCGCTGGCACTCGAACGCCTCATTGCCGAAATATTTCACGGTCTCGTAATTAAGCAGGCTGTCGAGGGATTTATTACTGGCGTCGGCATTGGCCTGGTTTAATTCGCGGCGAAAGCGGGTACGCCATCCCACCGCCGTAATGGTAAACAGGATATACGCGCCGACGGTGGCCATAATCGCCACCGCGAACCAGATGTTCAGCAGCCGCCACATAATGGCCGCCACCAGGCTGATTTCAAATAAGATGGGCACGATGGAGAACAGTACGCGCGACAGCACCGTCGAGACCGCCTGGGTTCCCCGCTCGATGGACAGGGACAACCCGCCGGTGCGCCGTTCCAGATGAAAACGCAGGCTTAGGGCATGCAGCTGGCGGAAAACGCGCAGGCCCAGCAGCCGGGTGGCGTTTTGGCTGACATAGATAAACATCACGTTGCGCAGTTCATCAAATAACGATGCGCAGACCCGCGCCAGACCGTAGGCGAGGATAAGCCCGATGGGCACGGCCAGCAGCCGCGCCTGGTCGCCGCCCAGCCGGTCGACGATGGCTTTATAGGCCAGCGGCACCAGCGACGTGCCGACCTTGGCCACGATCATAAACAGCAGCGCCGCCACCAGATAGTAGCGCAGCTTAGGGTTATTCTTGGGCCACAGGTAAGGCAGCAGTATTTTCAGCGGCTTATAACGGTACATGCGTTGTTTTTTTATCCCTGACGATATGACAATATGGCCGGTAGCCTGCGGGCGGGCGTCGGGTGAATATCACACAGGTCCTGATCTCCTGTCCAGGCAAAGGACGCTATCCTGTGTAGCTGGCGGGGCACGGGCCGCTATCTAAAATGCATCCTGTTGTTATTCAATAAAAATCTATTTACCAGTAGGATATACCGGCGATGTTGCTGCTTATCGATAACTATGACTCCTTTACCTACAACCTGTACCAATATTTTTGCGAGCTGGGCGCGCAGGTAGAGGTATGGCGCCACGACCGGTTGCAACTGGCCGATATCGAGCGCATGGCCCCGCGGCAACTGGTGATTTCCCCGGGTCCCGGCACCCCCGACGAGGCCGGCATTTCACTGGCGGCTATTCGTCATTTTGCCGGCAGGATACCTATACTCGGCGTCTGCCTGGGTCATCAGGCCATTGCGCAGGCTTTCGGCGCCCGCATCGTGCGCGCAAACCAGGTGATGCACGGCAAAACCTCCGCCATTATCCATGACGGCCGCGGCGTCTTCGCCGGGCTGGCCCTGCCGCTGACGGTCACCCGCTACCATTCCCTGGTGATCGACCGCGCCGGCTTGCCCGATTGCCTGGAGGCGACCGCCTGGAGTCTGCGCGACGGCGCGCGGGATGAAATTATGGGCATCCGTCATCGAACCCTGCCGCTTGAAGGTGTACAGTTTCATCCTGAAAGCGTGCTCAGCGAGCAGGGACATCAACTCCTGGCGAACTTTCTTGCGTGTTAGCCGATCGGCATGTTGATATAGCATTAACGGACAAGGCCACGGGCAGCGGCTTTTTTTCGCTCTGATAGTGATAAAACGATTGCACTGGAGTGATTTTTTATTCATATTTTATGACTATAATATCACTTCTTGATTTGTTGCGGACCGGGTAATTACATATGAATACAGATAATAGCGCAGTAACGCGGGAAACTTTCGACCAGGTTATTCTGCCGGTTTATGCACCGGCGCAGTTTATTCCGGTCCGGGGCAAGGGCAGCCGGGTATGGGACCAGGACGGAAAGGAATATATTGATTTCTCCGGCGGCATTGCCGTCACTGCGCTGGGACATTGCCACCCGGCGCTGGTCGCGGCGCTGAAAGCCCAGGGCGAAACCCTATGGCACACCAGCAACGTCTTTACCAACGAACCGGCGCTGCGCCTGGCGCGCAAGCTGATTAACGCCACCTTTGCCGACCGGGTGTTTTTTGCCAATTCGGGCGGCGAGGCCAATGAAGCGGCGTTTAAGCTGGCGCGTCACTACGCCATTACCCGCCACAGCCCCTATAAAACCAAAATCATCGCTTTTCATAACGCGTTCCACGGCCGCACGCTGTTTACCGTTACCGTGGGCGGGCAACCAAAATATTCCGACGGCTTCGGGCCAAAACCGGCGGATATCGTCCATGTGCCTTTTAACGATCTGGCGGCCGTCAAGGCGGTGATGGATGATCATACCTGCGCCGTGGTGGTGGAGCCGATTCAGGGTGAAGGGGGCATTATGCCCGCCACGCCGGAATTCCTGCAGGGCCTGCGCGATCTGTGCGACCAAAATCAGGCGCTGCTGGTGATGGACGAAGTGCAGTGCGGCATGGGGCGCACCGGCAAGCTGTTTACCTATATGCACTATGGCGTAACGCCGGATATTCTGACCACCGCCAAGGCGCTGGGCGGCGGTTTCCCCATCAGCGCCATGCTGACTACGGAAGAGATCGCCTCGGTGATGAAAGTGGGCACCCACGGCACCACCTATGGCGGCAATCCCCTGGCCTGCGCGGTATCCGAGGCGGCGCTGGATGTGATTAACCAGCCGGAAGTCCTGGCGGGCATTAACGAAAGGCACGATCGTTTCGTCAGCGCGCTCCAGGCGATTGACGACAAATATCAGGTATTTTCGGATGTGCGCGGCATGGGCCTGCTGCTGGGCGCCGAACTGCGGCCGCAGTTCCATGGCCGGGCGCGCGAGTTCCTGCACGCCAGCGCCGCGCAGGGCCTGATGATCCTCAACGCCGGTCCGGACGTCATCCGTTTCGCGCCGTCGCTGGTGGTGGAGTTCGCCGATATCGAACAGGGCATGGCCCGGTTTGAACAGGCGGTGGCGCAGGTTATCGCCGCCAAACCCTAAGGCGCGCGGCGGGAGACTAATGGCTTAACCGGCGCGCCAGCCAGTTGCCGTGCTGCGGCCGCTGGCGCCAGGCTACCGATGAAATCGTATGCATCACGCCCAGATGGAACAGAATACGCCGCAGATGGCGTTCCATCAGGGTGCCGGGCAGCTCCGGCGTTTCGCCGGCGGCATCCATCACCGGGCTGTCTGAGCTTGGGCCGTCATATTCCAGCCGTTGCTGGCAGCGCTGCAGCGCCACCTCGCAAGAGGCCAGGTACTTTTGCGCCAGCGTCGGCGTCAGCATGTAGTGATCCCGCGCCAGGATGGTCATGGCATTGATGTGCTCGACGATGAACTGGCTATGGGTCACCCATAAACGCATATCGGTCAGATAGCGCGAATTAAACGCCGGCTCCCGCATCGCCTGGCTAAGCGACGTAAACAGCGCGTTGTGCGCCTGGTTGACCTTCATGCGCGCGTAGGCCAGCGCCGCCGGCTCGGGGGCGGGTTGCAGCAGCAGTCGCAGCGCGTCCTGGTCCCGCTCCAGCGCCAGATGGGCGTTTTTGCGCAGCATACCGCTTTGCCACTGCGGCCATAACCACAGCATGCCGCCGAACGCCAGCATACAGCCGATCAGCGTATCCACCAGCCTGGGCACCAGGAAATGCGCGCCGTTCAGCGACAGTAGCTGCAACGTATACACCGCGGTCACCGTCATGCCGATCATCGCCAGGCCGTAATTTTTGCGCAACACCAGGTAAGACGCCAGCGTCAGGAACAACATGCACAGCAATACCGTGCCGTCGCTCAGCCTGAATTGCAGCGTGCCGGCGGCAATCACCAACCCCGCCAACGTGCCCAGGGCCCGATGCTGGATCCGCACCCGGGTGGCGTTATAGCCGTTCTGGCTGACAAACATCACCGTCATTAAAATCCAGTAGGGTTTGGGGAGATCCAATACCAGCCCCAGGCTGCTGCCGATGGCCAGCATAATCCCAAGCCTTGCCGCGCTGCGCAGCGCCATGGATTTAAAGGAACAGTAGCTGACCAGCGCATGCCAAAACGACAGCCGCTGCTGGTTGTCGGCCATCAGGTCGCGGCGGTAAAGCGGGCGCTGGGTACGCAGCAGCCGGGCGATACGGCTGAAATGGTAATAACAAAACTGTCCGACCGGATTATCCGGATGCCGGTCGGCAATTTTTTCCAGGGCCGACAGCGCGGTGGCCATGTTAAAACGCCCCGGCTGCCGGTGATAGAGAATATCATCCGCCAGTACCCGCAACCGCGCGGCAATCAGCCGGGCGTTATAGCGGATAACCGCCTCGGCGTGGCTTTGCGCCACCAGTTTTTGTACTTCGTCCGGCTGGTGCAGGCTGACGGCGATATGCTCCTGCAAATCCAGCGCCACCTGGAAAGAACGCAGCAGGCGTTTGTACTGCAGCTGATCATTGGCCGACAGCATATAAAGCTGCTGGTATACCTGGGCAATCAGATCAATCACCGCCTGCTGGCGGGCAAACAGCGGCGGCAGGGCGGTTTCCGGATCGGTATGCTGTGTCAGCAGGGTATATTTCGCCTCGATATAATCCGCCAGCTCCCGATACAGCAGGCTAAGCGATTCCCGCATCGGCTGCTCCTTCCACAACCGGAACCACAGGGCGTTGAACAGCCCGTACCAGGCGGTGCCGGCAATATACAGCAGCGGCGGCACGGCGGGCGGCACATTGCCGGCCAGCCCCAGGGTAAAGATGGCGGCGATAAGCGCGGCGGGCAATAAACGGCCGTGCAGCGGGCTGATTTCACCGGTAACGCCGAACAGCAGCGCCAGGCCGAGCATCACCAAGGGCAACGGCACCGGCACGGCCAACAGCACCTGGATCAGCACGCTGCTCAGCGCGAACAGCACGCCGCCGACGGCCAGTCGCTTGAAAAACCGTTTATGCAGGGTATCGAGGCCGGCGATATTGCAGCAGGCAGGGACCAACGAAAACAGCAGGCCGTTTTGCAAGCTGCCGAATAACAGGCCGGCGGCCACCGGCAGGCATAGCACGATGGTTTGCCGCAGGGCATAGTTTACTTCAGGGTGGTAGATTAACCGGCGCCACATACTGTCAGCAAAAAAAGCGTGGTACGAAGCACCACGCCTGTATAACGGGGCTATCAGCGCGTGCCGTAAACAACAATGGTTTTACCGTGCGCGGATATAAGATTTTGATCTTCGAGCATTTTAAGAATACGTCCTACCGTCTCGCGGGAACAGCCGACAATCTGGCCGATTTCCTGACGGGTGATTTTTATCTGCATGCCGTCGGGGTGGGTCATGGCGTCGGGTTGTTTCGCCAGGTTCAACAGGGTTTGCGCTATGCGTCCGGTAACGTCCAGGAATGCCAGGTTGCCGACTTTTTCCGACGTTACCTGTAAACGACTGGCCATTTGCGCCGACAGGCGCATCAGGATATCCGGATTCACCTGAATCAGCTGCCGGAATTTTTTATACGAAATCTCGGCGACTTCACAGGCGGTTTTCGCCCGTACCCAGGCACTGCGTTCCTGACCTTCCTCGAATAGGCCGAGCTCACCGATGAAATCTCCCTGGTTAAGATAGGAGAGAATCATCTCTTTGCCTTCTTCATCCTTAATCAGCACCGCCACGGCGCCCTTAACGATGTAGTAAAGCGTTTCAGCCTTTTCACCCTGATGTATAAGTGTACTCTTCGATGGATACTTATGAATATGGCAATGAGACAGGAACCATTCGAGAGTCGGGTCTGTTTGCGGTTTGCCGAGAACCATTCGCTGTTATCCTCTTTTGTCATCGCTATCCCAGGTTCGGGACATCGTATTCCCTGTTACGGCGCTTGTATTATTCACTCTGACTCCGCGTTTAAACGGAGCGACGTAAGGGAACTTATTAGGGTCTGGTAATGTGATGTTCCGATCGATCTCTTGCCCTTTCATTATCATGAGGCCGATCCAGCCTTGTTTTTAGCATAGGTTTGAAGCAGTGTCTTCTGTTGTCTTGCTTCAGCATGAAGTATGTTCAGTAACATTGCCAGTTTTCCAACAAAAATGTAGTCTGCTGGAAAGCTTTTCATCAGGAGTATCATAATGCAGGCACGGGTCAAATGGGTAGAAGGGTTGTCTTTCATGGGCGAATCCGCCTCGGGCCACCAGGTTTTGATGGATGGGAACGCGGGCGAAAAAGCGCCCAGCCCAATGGAAATGGTATTGATGTCGGTCGGCGGCTGCAGCGCCATTGATGTGGTATCGATTTTACACAAAGCGCGGCAGGACGTCCGGGACTGCGAGGTCAAACTCACCTCCGAGCGCCGCGACGAGGCGCCGCGCCTGTTTACCCATATCAACCTGCATTTTATCGTCACCGGCGCCGGGCTGACCGACAAGGCGGTGGAGCGGGCGGTGACGCTATCGGCGGAAAAATACTGCTCGGTCTCACTGATGCTCGGCGCGTCGGTCAATATGACCCACAGCTTTGAAGTGCGCGACGAACACCACGCCCCCGCCGCCTAACCGGCCCGCCAACACCGCACTCAAACCCGGCGTGTTCAAGGGAGAGCGCGCCAATGGGGTCGAATCGGGCATGGTTTCTCTGCCCGACCGAGCGCCCCATGGCACGGTATGCCCGCCAACACCGCACTCAAACCCGGCGTGTTCAAGGGAGAGCATGCCGATGGGGTCGAATCGGGCGTGGTGTTCCCGCCCGACCGAGCGCCCCACGGTATGCTAGGCCCGCCAACACCGCAGCGAATCCTGGCGTGTTCAAGGGAGAGCATGCCGATGGGGTCGAATCGGGCGTGGTGTTCCCGCCCGACCGAGCGCCCCACGGTATGCTAGGCCCGCCAACACCGCAGCGAATCCTGGCGTGTTCAAGGGAAAGCATGCCGATGGGGTCGAATCGGGCGTGGTGTTCCCGCCCGAGGCCTCGAGTTTACTTAATTTCCTTTCCTTCCAGCAACTGCTGTACCAGCGGCCCCATAATCAGCTCCATCGCCAGCCCCATCTTGCCCCCGGGCACCACCAGCGTATTAATATTGGAAATAAAGGAGCCTTGCAGCATCGCCAGCAGATAAGGCAGGTCGATATGCGCCAGGCTACGGAAATGAATAACGACAAAACTTTCGTCAAGTGAGGGAATCGCCTTGGCGGCGAAAGGGTTCGACGTGTCGACGGTCGGCACCCGCTGGAAATTGATATGGGTGCGGGAAAACTGCGGCGTGATGTAGTTAATATAATCCTCCATCGACCTCACCACCGAATCCATCACCGCCTCGCGCGAATGCCCCCGCTCGCCGGTATCGCGCACCAGTTTCTGGATCCACTCCAGGTTGACGATGGGCACCACGCCCACCAGCAAATCCACGTGCTTCGCCACGTCATGGCTATCGGTTACCACGCCGCCGTGCAGCCCCTCGTAAAATAACACGTCCGTCGGTTCCGGCAACGCCTGCCAGGGCGTAAAGGTACCGGGGATCTGGTTATACGGCACCGCCTCGTCATACGTATGCAGATATTTACGCGACTGACCGCGGCCGGTATCGCCATACTGATGAAACGTATGCTCCAGCAGGCCAAAGTTATTGGCGTCCGGACCAAAGTAGCTGATATGGCGCCCTAAATCCCGCGCCTTGCGGATCGCCATATCCATTTCCGGCCGGGTAAAGTGATGAAAGCTGTCACCCTCCAGTTCGGCGGCGTGGATATTCAACTGCTGGAATATTTTACGAAACGCCAGGCTGGTGGTGGTGGTGCCCGCACCGCTGGAACCGGTAACGGCAATAATGGGGTGTTTTGTCGACATGGTAACCCTACGCTTGGTTGAATTGCGGCGTGAAGAAGTGCGCCCGGCATCAAGGCCCAGAAGTGAGTGTTAGCATATTTAGCGCTTAGGGGCCAGGGGCTTCGCTATTCGCCCGGCGTATCTCCGGCCTGGTCATTAAACCGGCCGCGCGGCATGATATTGATATTTTCATGCAGTTCCGACCAGACCACCACCGCCTCGCCGCTTATCAACTGGCGTTTTACATCCTCGACCTTTTGCGCCAGTGATTTCTCCTGCTCGCCATAATCGGTGCCCTCACGCAGTACAAAGGACTCGATCAGGTTATAGAGCGTGTCAGGATCGATTTGTTCCCAGGGAATAATCACGATATTGTGTCCCGATAGTCAATAAATCAAGGTGTTGAGTAAATTTCACCTGTTATGCCTTGTACATCCCCGTGCGCACTGGTAGCTTCATACGCGTTATTTTACGGGGAGCCGCCAAAACGTGGAACTGAGTCTTTTTCTGTCAATGCTGGGGTTTCTCTGGGTGGCCGCCATTACCCCTGGCCCTAATAATATGCTGCTTACCGCCTCGGGCGCCAATTTTGGCTTCTGGCGCTCGATGCCGCTGATGATCGGCATCATGCTCGGCATGCAATGTATCCTGCTGCTGGTGGCCTTCGGCATCGGCGGCCTGATCACGCTTTATCCGTCCCTGCATTTTATGCTGAAGGTGGCGGGCAGCCTTTACCTGCTGTGGCTGGCCTGGAAAATAGCCACCGCCGCCTATGAAAAACTGGAAACCGACGCGCCGCCCCCCCGGCCCATTCCCTTCTACCAGGGCGGCCTGCTGCAATTCCTTAATCCCAAGGCCTGGCTGATGGCGCTGGGCGCGGTGGCCAGCTTCAGCCTGAGCGGCAGCGCCTATATCACCTCCGTCGGCGCCATCAGCGTCGGCATCGTCAGCGTCAATATCGTCTCCGGCGTTATCTGGCTCGGCTTCGGCACCCTTATCGGCCGGCTGCTGCGCAGCAAACGCGCCTGGATCGCTTTTAACGTCGCCATGGGCCTGCTGACGGCGGCCTGCGTATTGCTGATCTGGCGCTGACGCGCTTATTGCGACTCGAACTCCCGGGTCAGGGTCTCCAACTGTTCCTGGGCGTCCAGCCACGCCATTTCCGCCTCTTCCAGCTGCGATTTAACCTTGGCCTGCTGTTGCAGGGCCAGGGCCAGGTCCGCTTTACGGCTGATATCATACAGCGCCGCGTCGGCCAGTCCGGCCTCGATGGCCGCCAGCTCCGCGCCACGTTTTTCCATTTGCTGTTCATAACGGGTAATGGACTTGCGCAACGGCTGGGTCTGATTGCGGAAATCCGCCTCGCGCCGCTTCTGGTCTTTCCTGGCCTGGGCATTATTGACCTGCGGCGCCGGGGTCTCGGTATCATTGCCGTCCTGCGCCGCCGCCTGGCGCTGCTGATCCACCAGCCACTGCTGGTAATCCTCCACATCGCCGTCAAACGACGCGACGCGCCCGTCATGCACCAGATAAAATTCATCGGTGGTGGAACGCAGTAAATGCCGGTCATGGGACACCACCACCAGCGCGCCGTCGAAATCTATCAGCGCTTCGGTCAGCGCCTGGCGCATATCCAGATCCAGATGGTTGGTCGGTTCATCGAGCAGCAGAAGGTTGGGACGCTGCCAGACAATCAGCGCCAGCACCAGCCGGGCCTTTTCGCCGCCGGAAAAACGCGCGGTCGGTTCGGTCACCTTATCGCCACGGAAACCAAACCCGCCCAGATAATCGCGCAGCGCCTGCTCATACTCCTGCGGCGCCAGCCGGATCATATGCGCCAGCGGCGATTCGTCGGCGCGCAGGAACTCCAGCTGATGCTGGGCGAAATAACCCAGCTTGATGCCTTTCGCCAGGCCGATGGTGCCGGACTGCGGCTCAAGGGTGCCGGCCAGCAGCTTGATAAGCGTCGACTTGCCGGCGCCGTTGCGTCCGAGCAGGCCGATGCGCGAACCGGGCACCAGGTTAAGCTTGATGGAATTAAGAATGGTGCGCTCGCCATAACCGGCGCTGACTTTCTCCATGCTCAGCAGGGGGCTCGGCAGGCTTTCCGGAGTACGGAACTTGAACTGGAAAGGATTATCCACATGGGCCGGGGCGATCAGCTCCATCCGCTCAAGCATCTTGATCCGGCTCTGCGCCTGCTTGGCCTTGGTGGCCTGGGCGCGGAAACGGTCGATATAATGCTGCAAATGGGCCACTTTTTCCTGCTGGTGCTGGAACAGCGACTGCTGTTGCGCCAGCTTGGTCACCCGCTGCTGCTCAAACGATGAGTAGTTGCCGGTATATTCGTTTAACGTCTGCTGTTCAATATGCAGGATTTTATTTACGATAGGATCGAGAAAATCCCGGTCATGGGAAATCAGAATCAGCGTACCGTCATAATTTTTCAGCCATTTTTCCAGCCAGATGACCGCGTCCAGATCCAAGTGGTTGGTCGGTTCATCAAGCAACAGCAAATCGGAGCGGCAAATCAGCGCCTGCGCCAGGTTAAGGCGCATGCGCCAGCCGCCGGAAAAATCCCGCACCGGCTGTTGCAATTGATCCTGGCTGAACCCCAGCCCGTGCAGCAGGCTCGAGGCGCGCGGCCGAATGGTCCAGGCCTCGATAACGTCCAGCTTGCCGTGCACGGTGGCGATGGCGTGGCCGTCGTTTTTCTCGTTGGCGAGCTGGAGGTCGGCTTCCAGCTGGCGATACTCGCGATCGCCGTCGATAACATACTCCAGCGCCGGCACGTCAAGGGCCGGCGTCTCTTGGTTAACCCAGGCCATCGACCAGTTGGCGGGGAAGGTCACGCTGCCGGCGTCGCAGCCGAGTTCATGCTTCAGCAATGCCAATAATGTTGATTTGCCGCAGCCGTTCTTGCCGACGAGTCCGACCTTTTGCCCGGGATTCACCGTGGCGGTGGCGTTATCCAGCAGTACGTTGGTACCGCGGCGAATTTGCAGTGAGGAGAAGACAATCATAAAGCGCCATAGTTTGAGAGTATGTTAAATTAACATTATTGAATGCTATCCAGGATAACCTGTCCTGGTTTCAACTTTGCGAAGCATGGTAGCGGAAAAGCCGCGCCCTGACGACGCTTTGGAGGGGAATTGATCGCGCAGCCACCCAAAGTTTTGTTGTTGTATGCCCATCCGGAATCACAGGATTCGGTTGCCAACCGGATTTTGCTGCAGGCGGCATCGTCGCTCGAGCATGTCACCGTACATGATCTTTACGCCTTTTATCCGGATTTTTTTATTGATATTCACCACGAACAGCAATTATTGCGTGAACATCAGGTCATTGTGTTCCAGCACCCGCTTTATACTTACAGTTGCCCGGCATTATTGAAAGAGTGGCTCGACCGGGTGCTGGCGCGCGGATTTGCCAGCGGCATCGGCGGCGACGCCCTGGCCGGGAAATACTGGCGAACGGTTATCACCACCGGCGAACCGGAGGGCGCTTATCTTAACCGCGGCTACAGTCGCTACGGCATGGAGGATATTCTACGTCCGTTCGAATTGACCGCCACCATGTGTCGCATGCATTGGGTGCGCCCGCAGGTGATCTATTGGGCCAGAAGGCTAGATCCCGTCGTACTGGCGCGCCATGCCGCCGAATACGCCCAATGGCTGAAAGAGCCGCTTAACGAAAGGGGACAACGCATTGGATAGCAGTCCGTCGTTTTTGACCGCCGTGGTGTTGTTTTTGTTCGCCGCCGTCGTTGCGGTGCCCATTGCCCAGCGCCTGGGGATCGGCGCGGTGATCGGCTATCTTGCGGCGGGTATCGCCATCGGCCCCTGGGGCCTGGGTTTTATCCGCGATGTGGACGAAATCCTGCACTTCTCCGAACTTGGGGTGGTGTTCCTGATGTTTATCATCGGCCTGGAGCTGAATCCGTCGAAGCTATGGGAACTGAGGCGATCGATCTTCGGCGTCGGCGCCGCGCAGCTTTTCTTTACCGCGTTGCTGCTGGGCGGGGCTCTTTACCTGACCCATGCCACCTGGCAATCGGCGCTGATTGGCGGCATCGGCCTGGCCATGTCGTCCACCGCCATCGCGCTGCAGCTGATGCGCGACAAAGGCATGAACCGCAATGAAGGCGGCCAGCTCGGCTTTTCCGTCCTGCTGTTCCAGGATATGGCGGTAATCCCCACGTTATCCCTCATCCCTATCCTGGCCGGCGGCGGCAGCGAACCGAGCGATTGGATGAAAATCGGCATGAAGGTGGCGGCGTTTTTTATCATGCTGGTGGGCGGGCGCTACCTGCTGCGGCCGCTGTTCCGTTATGTCGCCATGGCTAATGTGCGCGAGGTGTTTACCGCCGCCTCGCTCATGGTGGTGCTGGGCGCGGCGCTGTTTATGGATATGCTCGGATTATCCATGGCGCTGGGCACCTTTATCGCCGGCGTGCTGCTGGCGGAGAGTGAATACCGCCATGAGCTGGAGATCGCCATCGAGCCGTTCAAGGGATTACTGCTCGGCCTGTTTTTCATCTCGGTGGGCATGGCGCTCAACCTGGGCATTTTATATGTCCACTTGCTGACCGTGGTGGCCGGCCTGGCGGTCCTGGTGCTGGTCAAAGGGACGGTATTGTATATCCTGGCGCGGATATCCGGTCTGCGCAGCTCGGTGCGGCTACAGTTCGCCGGCGTGCTAAGCCAGGGCGGAGAATTCGCCTTTGTCCTGTTTTCCGCCGCCGGCGCGCAAAAAATCCTCTCGCCCGATCAGCTGGCCCTGCTGCTAGTCACCGTGACGCTGTCGATGATTACCACCCCCTTATTAATGCAACTCATCGATCTTATCCTGGTCCGACGTTACAATGCCCAGGACGAGGAGGGTGAAAAACCCTTCGTCGACGATGACGAGCCGCAGGTGATCATCGTGGGTTTCGGCCGTTTCGGCCAGGTGATAGGCCGCCTGCTGATGGCCAATAAGATGCGGATTACGGTACTTGAGCGCGATATCAGTGCGGTAAGCCTGATGCGCAGCTATGGTTATAAGGTGTATTACGGCGATGCCACCGAGCTTGAGTTGCTGCGCGCCGCCGGGGCGGAGAAAGCAAAAGCCATCGTGGTCGCCGCCAATACGCCGGAAGACAACATGACCATCGTGCACCTGTGCCAGCAGCATTTCCCGCACCTGAAGATACTGGCGCGGGCGCGGGGCCGCGTCGAGGCCCATGAGCTGCTGCTGGCCGGGGTGAATCAGTTTTCGCGGGAAACTTTTTCCAGCGCGCTGGATCTGGGCCGCAAGGCGTTGTTGGAACTGGGGATGCATCCCCACCAGGCCTATCGCGCCCAGCAGCATTTCCGCCGCATCGATACCCGCATGCTGCGGGAGCTGATGCCGCAGCTGCAGGGGGATGTGGCGCAAATATCCCGCGTCAAGGAGGCCCGGCGCGAGCTGGAGGATATCTTCCAGCGCGAAATGCAGCATGAACGTCGCCAGCTTGACGGCTGGGAAGATAACCATCCGCAGGGAGATAAACACCATGACGGCAAAGCGTAAACGTTTTATTGCCGGCGCGGTATGCCCCGAGTGCCAGGCGAAGGATACCCTGGCGGTCTGGCAGGACCAGGGGACGGATAACGTCATTTGTGTAAAGTGCGGTTTTACTCAGCGCCAAACCGACCCGGCGGCTGCGGATAAAACGCCGGCAAAGGATCGCATTATCGGTATTTTTGATCCGGAGTAGCCTTATACCCTCAATTTTTTTAAGCTGAAGGATACATGCGCGTAAATTTTCGTTAGAATCTGCGCCAATTCAGTTTCCAACGGTAGGAGATATCATGAAAGTAGCAAAAGACCTGGTGGTCAGCCTGGCTTACCAGGTACGGACAGAAGATGGCGTGTTGGTCGATGAGTCTCCGGTGAGTGCGCCGTTGGACTATCTCCATGGGCATGGTTCTTTGATCTCGGGCCTGGAAAATGCCCTGGACGGCCACGATGAGGGCGATAGCTTTGATGTGCATATCGTTGCCGACGATGCCTACGGTCATTACGACGACAACCTGGTGCAGCGCGTCCCGAAAGAGGTGTTCATGGGCGTCGAGGAACTTGAGGTCGGCATGCGTTTCCTGGCCGAGACCGATCAAGGCCCGGTGCCGGTTGAAATTACCGAAGTCGACGGCGACCATGTGGTGGTGGACGGCAACCACATGCTGGCCGGCCAGGATTTGAACTTCCACGTCGAGGTGCTGGCTATTCGCGAAGCGACGGCGGAAGAACTGGCCCACGGCCATGTTCACGGCGAACACGATCACGAGCATGAAGGCCATGACCACGATCACGGCGGCGACTGCTGCGGCGGCCACGGCCATGACCACGAGCACAAAGGCGGCGGATGCGGCGGCAATGGCGGCTGCGGTTGCCACTAAACCCGGTTCGCTCGGACCCCGATAGCCGATGGGGCGGGTTTTTCCGCCCCGTTTTATGGGTTATTCAACGAATTAATTAAAATTAATAGTGCGGCGGCGGCGTCTCTTCCGATTGCGACGCGATAATCGAGGTTTGCTGCGTGCGCAATTTCTCCGACAATAAGCGCAGTTGCTCCTGCAGCCTGCCGATATCCCGTTGATGCGCGACGACGGTCTGATTCAGTTCATCTATCGTGACTTCCTGGAACGCAAGCCGGCCTTCCAGCAAATCAAGACGTTGTTCCAATTGGGATAACTCCATAGTGTCTCCTCCTCTCAATACCGTTTATCATGGAATAGGGGCGATCGCGTCGGCCCGACCTCATACCCGGATTAAGCTGCGACAACAACCAGGTGTTATTCTATCGGTAAATGACGATAAATGCCCGCCGAAAGCCTATTATATGCCCGCGTCACCGAACCAGGCTTCAATGGCGCCGCTAAAAAAGAAACTTCTTGACGTAAAAAAAGTCTTAGAAAGACTCAATTCATCGGGATAGCGATTGTGTTGTGTTTACGCTCACGGCTATAGTATCGGCTTAACTTAGTTATCGACCTTGGGACAAGATAGCCCAGGCTATGGAGATATGGATGAAATCACTGTTTAAAGTCACGCTGTTGGCTACCACCATGGCGCTAGCCCTCAATGCTGCCCAGGTAATGGCCGCGGATAGCACCGCAGCGGCTGATGCCCCCGCCGCGGCTGGCACCACAGCGACCGCTCCGGCAACTGCTCCGGCCAACGCCACCTCGGACAAATTCAAAAGCAGCGAGGAACAGGCTGCTTACGCGTTAGGCGCCTCATTGGGTCGGTACATGGACAACTCCCTGAAGGAACAGGAAAAGTTAGGCATCAAGCTGGATAAAGATCAGCTGATCGCCGGTGTTCAGGACGCTTTTGGCAACAAGAGCAAGCTGACTGACGAAGAAATCGAGGCTACTCTCCAGAGCTTCGAGGCGCGCGTGAAAGAAGCCGCCCAGGCCAAAATGGAGCAGGAAGCCAAGGACAACGCCGAAAAAGGCGATAAATTCCGCGCCGACTACGCCAAGCAAAAAGGCGTGAAGAAAACGGCCAGCGGTGTTCTGTACAAAGTTGAAAAACCGGGTACCGGCAAAGCGCCGACCAATAGCGATACCGTGGTGGTCAACTACAAGGGTACGCTGGCCGACGGTACGGAATTCGACAACTCCTACAAACGCGGCGAACCTCTGTCATTCCGTCTTGACGGCGTCATCCCCGGCTGGACCGAAGGCCTGAAAGAGATCCACAAAGGCGGCAAGATCGAATTGGTGATTCCGCCGGAACAGGCGTATGGCAAAACCGGCGTCCCGGGAATCCCAGCCAACTCCACCCTGATTTTCGACGTGGAACTGCTGGATATTAAACCGGCGGCTAAGGCTGCCGAAGGCGAAAAGCCGGCGGCTGAAGCACCGGCCGGCGCGGCTGAAACCACTAAATAACCACACTGCCGGCGCATAAAACGCGTCGTCGGTGGTGAAGGGCGGTGTCTGTTTCAACAGCCACCGCCCTTTTTTATTCACATTCTCCCGCCGGAAACCGGGCATGCCAACCCAAAAAAAGCGCGTTATAGCGCCTTTGTCGGCCAATAAGTTGTAAAAATCTGTCCAAACACAAGGACAGCGTTTTAAATCATTTGCTAGACTAGCGACCGGTAAATACAACTGACAGCCGAGTTTGTCCAGGGATGCGGGCAGGCTCGCTTTAACGGGTGGTGTCTGCATATGTCTACTTCTCTTCCGACCCCAGAATTCAACGAACTGGATGTTTTGGACGAACGGCCATTCAGCCCGGTTGATCATGAAATACTGGCATCCTACGAAGCCGTGGTGGATGGACTGGCGATGCTAATCGGCGAACACTGCGAAATCGTGCTGCATTCCCTGGAAGATTTGAAAAGCTCCGCCGTGCGCATCGCCAACGGCGAACACACCGGACGCAAAATCGGCTCGCCCATTTCCGACCTGGCCCTGCGCATGCTGCATGACATGGCGGGCGAGGACAGCAGCGTGTCGAAAGCCTACTTTACCCGGGCCAAAAGCGGCGTGCTGATGAAATCCGTCACCATCGCCATTCGCAACCGCGAACAACGGGTCATCGGCCTGCTGTGCATCAATATGAATCTTGACGTGCCCTTTTCCCAAATCATGCAAACCTTTGTCCCGCCGGAAGCCCAGGAAAACGCCACCTCGGTCAATTTCGCGTCTTCGGTGGACGACCTGGTGGCGCAAACCCTTGAGTTCACCATCGAGGAAGTCAATGCCGATCGCGGCGTGTCCAACAACGCCAAGAACCGCCAGATTGTGCTTAACCTGTATGAAAAGGGCATTTTCGATATCAAGGACGCCATCAACCAGGTGGCGGATCGGCTGAATATTTCCAAACATACGGTCTATTTGTATATCCGCCAGTTTAAAAGCGGTGATTTCCTGGGATTGGATCGGTGAGCCTGCGTTACTGCCTGATGGTCGGCGGGCCGGCCTACGGCACGCAGCAGTCCAGCAGCGCCCTGCAGTTTGCACGGGCCTTGCTGGCCGCAGGCCACCGGATCAACAGCATTTTTTTTTATCAGGACGGCGTCTATAACGCCAATCGCCATACGTCCCCGGCCGGCGACGAGGTGGATATCGTACGCGCCTGGCAGCAGCTTGGCCGGGAGCATCAGGTGCCGTTGGATGTGTGTGTCTCCGCGGCGTTGCGCCGGGGCGTGACGGACGGG
Organism: Sodalis sp. RH14; assembly: GCF_047324285.1. Classification (NCBI taxonomy): domain Bacteria; kingdom Pseudomonadati; phylum Pseudomonadota; class Gammaproteobacteria; order Enterobacterales; family Bruguierivoracaceae; genus Sodalis; species Sodalis sp. RH14. Next base: position 5,207,920 of record NZ_CP178739.1, on the reverse strand, counting down.
GCGCAGGATGCGCCGCCGGCACCGGAGCAGGGCAACCTGCAGCCGGGCTTTACCCTGAGCGGCCTGGGCGCGCTGGCGCAGGCCGTGCTTGAATGCGATCGGTTTATCCAGTTTTAAGGTGCCCTGATGAAACGCCTTGCCTTTGTTTTTACCCACGGCCCCCACGGCGACGCGTCTGGACGGGAGGGACTGGACGCGCTGCTGGCCGCGTCGGCGCTAACCGCTGAGATCGGCGTGTTTTTTATTGGCGATGGCGTCCTGCTGCTATTGCCGCAGCAGCGACCGGCGGAAATCCTGGCGCGTAATTTCATCCCCACCTTCGGCGTATTGCCGATTTACGATATCACGCGTTTTTACCTCTGCGCGGAGTCCCTGGCGGAGCGCGGGCTGGCCGGCGCCGTGGGCTGGGTGCTCGACGCCGAGGTGTTGCCCGCCGCGCGCTGGCGCGAGCGCTTGTCCGCTTTTGATACTGTCTTGACCTTCTGAGCCGGGAAAACGCCATGCTTTATACCCTTAGCCGCTCCCCTTACGCCCGCGACCTGCCGGCGCTGCTGCTTACCGCCCGCAGGGGCGACGATCTGCTGCTGATACAGGACGGCGTGATAGCCGGGCTGGCGGGGACCGTCGCGCTGGAGCGGCTTATCGCCTCGCCGCTCGGGTTGTATGCCCTTGACGCCGACGTTGCCGCCCGCGGCCTGCTTGCTCATTTTTCGGACAAAATCACCCTTATAAGCTATACTGGGTTTGTCTCGCTGACGGTAAAACAACCGCAACAAATGGCATGGTAAGCAGGGCGCTACCCTCTGAATTTCGCCTTGCGGCAAGGCGGTCAAGGGAACGCATTGCGATCAGCGTACAGCGATAAGGGAGGGGGATAAACGGACGCAGCCAATGCATCCGCCGCGCGAAAGATAGCGGGTATATTGTATATTTCTTGACACCCTCACCCGTCGGCCATAAAATTCTGCGTCCTCGTTCTTTGCCTTGCGGCTTAACGAGGCGATTTATTACGTGTTTACGAAGCAAAAACCAGGAGTTTTATCGAATGGCAACAATTAACCAGCTGGTACGCAAGCCACGCACCATGAAGGTTGCTAAAAGCAACGTTCCGGCGCTGGAAGCATGCCCGCAAAAACGTGGCGTATGTACCCGCGTATATACCACCACCCCGAAAAAACCGAACTCCGCGCTGCGTAAAGTATGCCGTGTTCGTCTGACTAACGGTTTTGAAGTCACTTCCTATATCGGCGGTGAAGGCCATAACCTGCAGGAACACTCCGTGATCCTGATCCGTGGCGGTCGTGTAAAAGACCTTCCCGGTGTGCGTTACCACACCGTTCGCGGTGCGCTCGACTGCTCAGGCGTTAAAGACCGTAAGCAGGGCCGCTCCAAATACGGCGTGAAGAAGCCCAAGTCTTAATGGTTCTCCGTTAAGTAAGGCCAAACATTTTATTATTAATGTCAAAGAACTCATTGAGTTTTGGACAATCCTGAATTAACAACGGAGTTATCCCATGCCACGTCGTCGCGTCATTGGTCAACGTAAAATCCTGCCGGATCCTAAGTTCGGATCCGAGCTGTTGGCAAAATTTGTCAATATCCTGATGGTAGATGGTAAAAAATCTACTGCCGAAGCAATTGTCTATACCGCGCTGGAGACCCTGGCTCAGCGTTCCGGTAAAGGACATCTGGAAGCTTTCGAAGTAGCTCTGGACAACGTGCGCCCGACTGTCGAAGTCAAGTCCCGTCGCGTTGGTGGTTCTACTTATCAGGTGCCAGTAGAAGTTCGTCCGGTCCGTCGTAATGCCCTGGCAATGCGTTGGATCGTTGAAGCTGCTCGTAAACGCGGTGATAAATCTATGGCCCTGCGCCTGGCGAACGAACTTTCCGATGCAGCAGAAAATAAAGGCACTGCTGTTAAGAAACGTGAAGACGTTCACCGTATGGCAGATGCCAACAAGGCGTTCGCCCACTACCGCTGGTAATTATGCCGCTGTAGTCATGCTAACCAGGTGGGCGTGCGGACAGCTCGCCCTGCCTGGGTTAGCTCGAATAGAACGCCCCAGTAATCGAGGATACAAATGGCTCGTATAACACCAATTGTGCGTTATCGTAATATCGGTATCAGTGCGCACATCGACGCCGGTAAAACCACCACCACTGAACGTATTCTGTTCTATACCGGTGTAAACCATAAAATCGGTGAAGTCCACGATGGCGCCGCCACCATGGACTGGATGGAACAGGAACAAGAGCGCGGAATTACCATTACGTCCGCGGCGACCACCTGTTTCTGGTCCGGTATGGCTAAACAGTTTGATGCCCATCGCATCAACATCATCGACACCCCGGGACACGTTGACTTCACCATCGAAGTAGAACGTTCCATGCGTGTGCTTGATGGCGCGGTCATGGTTTACTGTGCGGTAGGCGGTGTGCAACCTCAGTCCGAAACCGTGTGGCGCCAGGCCAACAAATATAAAGTTCCGCGTATCGCGTTCGTGAATAAAATGGACCGTATGGGCGCGAACTACCTGCGCGTTGTTGAACAGCTGAAAACCCGTCTGGCCGCTAACCCGGTTCCGATCCAGCTGGCCATCGGCGCCGAAGAAAAATTCACCGGTGTTGTCGATCTGGTGAAGATGAAAGCCATCAACTGGAGTGAGGCCGATCAGGGCATCAGCTTCGAATACGAAGAGATCCCGGCTGAATTACAGGAACTGGCGCAGAAGTGGCATCAACATATGGTTGAATCCGCGGCTGAAGCCAATGACGAGCTGATGGATAAATACCTCGGCGGCGAAGAACTGACCGAAGCAGAAATCAAGATGGGTCTGCGTCAACGCGTGCTGAACAACGAAATCATCCTGGTTACCTGCGGTTCTGCGTTTAAGAACAAAGGCGTACAGGCGATGCTGGATGCGGTAATCGAATACCTGCCGGCACCGACCGACGTTCAGGCCATCAACGGCGTGCTGGAAGACGGCGAGACCCATGCCGAACGCCATTCAAGCGATGACGAACCCTTTTCGGCGCTGGCGTTTAAAATCGCCACCGACCCGTTCGTGGGCAACCTGACCTTCTTCCGCGTTTATTCCGGTGTGGTTAACTCCGGCGATACCGTGCTGAACTCCGTTAAAGACAAACGTGAGCGTTTTGGCCGTATCGTGCAGATGCACGCCAACAAACGTGAAGAAATCAAGGAAGTCCGCGCCGGCGATATCGCCGCTGCGATTGGCTTGAAAGATGTGACCACCGGCGATACGCTGTGCGATCAGAGCAAGCCGATCATCCTGGAACGCATGGAGTTCCCGGAACCGGTTATCTCTGTGGCTGTAGAACCGAAAACCAAGGCCGACCAGGAAAAAATGGGTCTGGCCCTGGGCCGTCTGGCGCAGGAAGATCCGTCTTTCCGCGTCTGGACCGATGAAGAGTCCGGTCAGACCATCATCGCAGGTATGGGCGAGCTGCATCTCGAAATACTCGTCGATCGTATGCGTCGCGAGTTCAACGTTGAAGCTAACGTCGGTAAACCGCAGGTAGCGTACCGCGAAACCATCCGCAATACTGTTGAGCAAGAAGGCAAGTTTGTTCGTCAGTCCGGTGGTCGCGGTCAGTTCGGTCACATCTGGTTGCGTATCGAACCGATGGAACCAGGTGGTAAAGGCTACGAATTCCTTAATGAAATCGTCGGCGGCGTGGTTCCAAAAGAATACGTGCCCGCGGTGGATAAAGGCGTCCAGGAACAGCTGAAAAACGGCGTTCTGGCCGGATATCCGATTGTGGACGTCCGTGTTGCGGCCTTCGATGGTTCATACCACGAAGTCGACTCCTCGGAAATGGCGTTTAAAATTGCCGGTTCCATGGCGTTTAAAGAAGGCTTCATGAAAGCGAAACCAGTTCTGCTGGAACCTATCATGAAAGTTGAAGTTGAAACGCCTGAAGACTACATGGGTGACGTTATCGGTGACTTGAACCGTCGTCGCGGCATGATCGACGGCATGGAAGATACTGCGACCGGCAAGACCGTTCGTGCGCAGGTCCCCTTGTCTGAAATGTTTGGATATGCTACAGATCTGCGTTCACAGACTCAGGGCCGTGCTTCTTACTCCATGGAGTTCCTGAAGTACAATGAAGCACCGAACAATGTTGCTCAGGCCATTATCGAAGCCCGTAAAGCCGGTAAATAAGCTTTAGGGTCTACAATTAATATCCCGTGCTCTTTCCAATGGGGGAGAGCATAAGAGTAAGGAATATAGCCGTGTCTAAAGAAAAGTTCCAACGCACAAAACCGCACGTTAACGTCGGCACCATCGGTCACGTCGACCATGGTAAAACCACCCTGACCGCCGCCATCACCACCGTGCTGGCCAAAGCTTACGGCGGCAGCGCCCGTGCCTTCGATCAGATCGACAACGCACCGGAAGAAAAAGCCCGTGGTATCACCATCAACACGTCCCACGTTGAATACGATACCCCGGCCCGCCACTACGCGCACGTAGACTGCCCGGGACACGCCGACTATGTGAAAAACATGATCACCGGCGCCGCCCAGATGGATGGCGCAATCCTGGTGGTTGCCGCAACCGACGGCCCGATGCCGCAGACCCGCGAACACATCCTGCTGGCTCGCCAGGTAGGCGTTCCTTACATCATCGTCTTCATGAACAAATGCGACATGGTCGATGACGAAGAACTGCTGGAACTGGTTGAAATGGAAGTGCGCGAACTGCTGTCCCAGTACGACTTCCCAGGCGACGACACCCCGGTAATCCGTGGTTCCGCGCTGAAAGCACTGGAAGGCGACGAAGCCTGGACCTCTAAAATCATCGAACTGGCCGAAGCCCTGGATACCTACATCCCGGAACCGGTACGTGCGATTGACAAGCCGTTCCTGCTGCCTATCGAAGACGTATTCTCCATCTCCGGCCGCGGCACCGTGGTAACCGGTCGTGTGGAACGCGGCATCGTTAAAGTGGGCGAAGAAGTTGAAATCGTCGGCATCAAGGCCACCATCAAGACCACTTGTACCGGCGTTGAAATGTTCCGTAAACTGCTGGACGAAGGCCGTGCCGGTGAAAACGTCGGCGTCCTGCTGCGCGGCACCAAGCGTGACGACGTGGAACGCGGCCAGGTACTGGCTAAACCGGGTTCAATCCACCCGCATACCCAGTTCGAATCCGAAGTCTACATCCTGTCCAAGGATGAAGGCGGCCGTCATACGCCGTTCTTCAAAGGCTACCGTCCTCAGTTCTACTTCCGTACCACTGACGTGACCGGTACCATCGAACTGCCGGAAGGCGTGGAAATGGTTATGCCTGGCGACAACATCAAAATGGTTGTTAACCTGATTGCTCCGATCGCCATGGACGACGGCCTGCGTTTCGCTATTCGCGAAGGCGGCCGTACCGTTGGCGCCGGCGTGGTTGCCAAGGTTATCGCGTAAGACATTTCCGTTTTATGCAAAAAAGGGCGCCTTGGCGCCCTTTTTTTATTTGCTGCAAAAAGAAGCGGTTATTTACCGGCGACGGATATTTACAAAACAAAAATAGTTCTGCTATTGAAATGACACTCGTTCTCATTTAAATTATGCCTAATTTGATTTTAATGAGTATGAAAAATGTACGTTTGTTTGTGTAATGCGGTAAGCGATACTGCCATACGCAAGGCGGTAAGAAACTACCAACCGAAGACGTTTCAAGAACTTAAAAGTGTCGTGCCGGTGGCGAATAAATGCGGTAAATGCGCATGCAAGGCCCGGTTGGTTATGGAAGACGAATTACAGCAGTTAGTGCCGTTTGAAAAAATTGCATAATTAGTAGGGTTATTACCTTGATTTACTCTGACGCGGTTATATTCTGTACATTACCGCAACGGAGGAGTGAATTATGAAAGGCGATGACCAAATTATCACCCATCTCAATACCCTGCTTGGCAACGAGCTGGTAGCCATCAATCAGTACTTCCTGCACGCCCGTATGTTTAAGAACTGGGGGCTGATGCGTCTGAACGACATTGAATACCACGAATCCATCGATGAAATGAAGCACGCCGATCGTTATATCGAGCGTATTCTTTTCCTGGAGGGACTGCCTAACCTGCAGGATCTGGGCACGCTTAACATCGGGCAAAATGTCGAGGAAATGCTGCGTTCGGATTTGAACCTGGAACTGCAGGGCGCGCAGGATCTGCGCGAAGGCATCTCTTATGCCGACAGCGTCCGGGATTATGTCACCCGCGATCTGCTGATCGAGATATTGGCGGACGAAGAGCACCATATCGATTTCCTGGAAACCGAACTGGATTTAATCAAACTGGTCGGCCTGCAGAACTATCTCCAGTCCCAGTTAAAAGATGCGGCGCAATAGGCGTCAGGCTGTTCCCGCTAAATAATGATAAAGCAACGCCTGCGCATGATGCGACGGTTATGACCGATACGCATCGGCTCCTGGCTGCCGCGTTTCCGGCGTAACCTGGCCGCATTGTCATGTGCGGCCGGGCAGTGGCGCTAAGGGCCGATGTATATCCACCAGCCTGCCAGCGCCAGGCAGGGACCAAAGGGAATGTCTTTATCCGCCGTCCGGCGCCGCAGCCACCACGCTATCCCGGTCAGCGCCGCGCTCGCGCATAACAGCGGCAACGCTTGCCATCCCAGCCAGGCCCCCAGCCCGCTCAGCAGCTTGATATCGCCGCCGCCCAGCCCCGCGTAGCCTCTCACCCGGTAAAACACCCCGTTCAGCAGCCACAGGCCGCCGCCGCCGCACAGCGCGCCCAGCAGGCCGACATAGAGCGATTGCGGCTCGCCAAGCGGGCTTAGCAGTCCGCACAGCAGGAAGGGCAGGGTAAGCCGGTCGGGCAGCAGCAGGGTATGATAGTCAATCCAGCTCAGCGTTAATAAAAACCAGCTGAACACCAGGCCGCTCACCAGGCGTTCCGCCGGCAGGGCGGCGAACGCCGCCAGGAACGCCAGCGCGCAGCTTGCCTCGCAGCGCCGTTTCCACATCTGGCGGGACAGCATTGTCCACGCGGCGCGGCGGGCCCCAGGCGCCGCGGAAGCCCGCTGGCCGGAGATCGCCGTAAGCCGGCCATACGCCAACCGTCCCCCGCCGGCGCAACCGCCGCCCGGCAGTGGCCCGCGCCGCGCCGCCGTGGCGCCTGGCAGCGCGCGGGCCCATCCGAGAATGCGCCGGGCGAGATGGCCCATGATGACGCCATACAAGAGCAGGCAGAAAACCGACAATACCGTTATCACGCGCGCCTTCCTTCCCTTATCCCGGCATCCCAGCTGGCATAAGCCTGCCTGAAATCGGCGCCGCCGCCCATTCTGCCCCTGCGGAAATGGAATGAGCGCCGGTTTCCGGCGTTTTTTACCGTATCGTCGCTTGCTTCATGAGCAAATTAACGTATAATGCGCGGGCTTGTCTCATAGACATAAGAAACAAGCCGACTCAATGAGTCCGCGCTGGCCGCGAAGGCGGTAAGCCAGCACACAACATCCCCGATATGGGGATAATACTGAATGATTACACTCCCCCATCAATCGAAATGGGTGCGAGGAGTAATTTTCTACGTTTATAAATAATTGGAGCTCTGGTCTCATGCAGAACCAAAGAATCCGTATCCGTTTGAAAGCGTTTGATCATCGTTTGATCGATCAATCAACCGCGGAAATAGTCGAGACTGCCAAACGTACCGGTGCTCAGGTACGGGGTCCGATCCCGCTGCCGACCCGCAAAGAGCGCTTTACCGTTCTGATTTCTCCGCACGTCAATAAAGATGCGCGCGATCAGTATGAGATTCGCACTCATAAGCGTCTGGTTGACATCGTTGAGCCAACCGAAAAAACCGTTGATGCTCTGATGCGTCTGGATCTGGCTGCTGGTGTTGATGTGCAGATCAGCCTGGGTTAATCAGGTCACCAAACGATTGAGAGGTTGAAACAATGAAGGGTTTAGTCGGTCGTAAAGTGGGCATGACTCGCATCTTCACTGAAGATGGCGTTTCCATCCCAGTAACCGTTATTGAAATCGAAGCCAACCGCGTAACTCAGGTTAAAGACCTGGACAACGACGGTTACCGCGCTATTCAGGTCACCACCGGCACCAAAAAAGCCAATCGTGTGACTAAGCCTGAAGCCGGTCACTTCGCTAAGGCAGGCGTTGAAGCCGGCCGTGGCCTGTGGGAATTCCGCGTCGAAGACGTTGCAGAAATCACTGCGGGTCAAAGCATCAGCGTCGAACTGTTCGCCGATGTGAAAAAAGTTGACGTTACCGGTACGTCCAAAGGTAAAGGATTTGCAGGCACTGTAAAGCGCTGGAACTTCCGTACCCAGGATGCTACCCATGGTAACTCCTTGTCCCACCGTGGTCATGGTTCAATCGGTCAGAACCAGACTCCGGGTAAGGTATTCAAGGGCAAGAAAATGGCAGGCCAGATGGGTAACGAGCGTGTAACCGTTCTAAGCCTGGACGTAGTACGTGTTGACGTTGAGCGCAACCTGCTGCTGGTCAAAGGCGCTGTCCCGGGAGCAACCGGCGGCGACCTGATCGTTAAACCGGCTGTCAAGGCGTAACGTCGAGGAGATAGGAATGGAATTGGTATTGAAAGACGCGCAAAGCGCGCTGACTGTTTCCGAAACTACCTTCGGGCGTGACTTCAACGAAGCGCTGGTACACCAGGTTGTTGTTGCTTATGCAGCAGGTGCCCGTCAAGGTACTCGCGCTCAGAAGACCCGTGCTGAAGTTACTGGTTCCGGTAAGAAACCATGGCGTCAGAAGGGTACCGGTCGCGCGCGTTCAGGTACGGTGAAGAGCCCAATCTGGCGTTCAGGTGGCGTAACATTTGCCGCCAAGCCGCAGGATCACAGCCAGAAGGTAAATAAGAAGATGTACCGTGGGGCGCTGAAAAGCATCCTGTCCGAGCTGGTACGTCAAGAACGTCTGATCGTCGTTGAGTCTTTTTCTGTCGAAGCGCCTAAAACCAAGCTGCTGGTACAGAAACTGAAAGACATGTCGCTTGCAGATGTGCTGATCATTACGAGCGAACTGGATGAAAACCTGTTCCTGGCCGCGCGCAACCTCTACAAAGTAGACGTTCGCGATGTCGCAGGTATTGACCCGGTTAGCCTGATCGCCTTCGACAAAGTCGTCATGACGGCTGACGCTGTGAAGCAAGTTGAGGAGATGCTGGCATGATTCGTGAAGAACGTTTGCTGAAAGTTTTGCGCGCGCCGCACGTTTCTGAAAAAGCGTCTGCAGCGATGGAAAAGCATAACACCATCGTACTCAAAGTAGCTAAAGACGCGACCAAAGCAGAAATTAAAGCCGCTGTGCATAAACTGTTTGAAGTCGAAGTCAATGACGTTCGCACCCTGATCGTTAAAGGGAAAACGAAGCGTCATGGACAGCGTATCGGTCGTCGTAGCGACTGGAAAAAAGCTTACGTCACCCTGAAGGAAGGCCAGAACATGGACTTCATCGGCGGCGCAGAGTAAGTCGGAGGAGAAGAACAATGGCAATTGTTAAATGTAAACCGACATCTCCGGGTCGTCGCCACGTAGTTAAAGTGGTCAACCCTGAGCTGCACAAGGGCAAGCCTTATGGCCCGTTGCTGGAAAAACTCACTAAATCCGGTGGACGTAACAACAATGGCCGTATCACTACGCGCCATATCGGTGGTGGTCATAAACAACAATACCGTGTTGTCGATTTTAAACGCGACAAAGACGGTATCCCGGCAATCGTAGAGCGCCTGGAATATGATCCGAACCGTTCTGCCAACATCGCTTTAGTGCTGTACAAAGACGGCGAACGTCGTTACGTACTGGCGCCGAAAGGCCTGAAAGCAGGTGACCAGATTCAGTCTGGCGTCGACGCCGCCATCAAGGCCGGCAACACCCTGCCGATGCGCAATATTCCGGTTGGTTCCACCGTGCATAACGTGGAAATGAAACCGGGTAAAGGCGGTCAGCTGGCGCGTTCCGCCGGTGCTTACGTTCAGATTGTTGCCCGTGACGGCGCTTATGTCACTCTGCGTCTTCGCTCCGGCGAAATGCGTAAAGTGCAGTCTGAATGCCGCGCAACCATGGGTGAAGTCGGTAACGCCGAACACATGCTGCGTGTACTGGGCAAAGCCGGTGCAAGCCGCTGGCGTGGTATTCGTCCGACCGTCCGCGGTACGGCGATGAACCCGGTGGATCACCCGCATGGTGGTGGTGAAGGTCGTAACTTTGGTAAGCACCCGGTCAGTCCGTGGGGCCTGCAGACCAAAGGTAAGAAGACCCGTAGTAATAAGCGTACCGATAAGTTCATCGTACGTCGCCGTAGTAAAAAATAATTAGAGGATAAACCATGCCACGTTCTCTCAAGAAAGGTCCATTCATAGACCTGCACTTGCTGAAGAAGGTAGAGAAAGCGGTGGAAAGCGGTGACAAGAAGCCTATACGCACTTGGTCCCGTCGTTCAACGATCTTTCCAACAATGATCGGTTTGACCATCGCTGTCCATAATGGTCGTCAGCACGTACCGGTATTTGTTTCCGACGAAATGGTCGGTCACAAACTGGGTGAATTCGCGCCGACGCGTACTTATCGCGGCCATGCGGCCGACCGTAAGGCTAAAAAACGCTAAGGTAGGAGGAAGAGATGGAAACTATCGCTCAACATCGCCACGCTCGTTCTTCTGCTCAAAAGGTACGCCTGGTGGCTGACCTTATCCGCGGTAAGAAAGTGTCGCAAGCTCTGGAAGTTTTGACCTACACCAACAAGAAAGCTGCTGGTCTGGTTAAAAAAGTACTGGAGTCTGCCATTGCTAACGCTGAACACAACGATGGCGCAGATATCGATGATCTGAAAGTCGCGAAAATATTCGTCGACGCCGGCCCAAGCATGAAGCGCATTATGCCTCGTGCAAAAGGTCGGGCGGATCGCATCTTGAAGCGCACCAGCCACATCACTGTGGTTGTGTCCGATCGCTGAGACTCTGGAGACTAGCAATGGGTCAGAAAGTACATCCTAATGGTATTCGCCTGGGTATTGTCAAACCTTGGAACTCTACCTGGTACGCGAATACCAAAGAATTCGCTGACAACCTGGACAGCGACTTTAAAGTTCGTCAATTCCTGATCAAGGAACTGGCGAAGGCTTCCGTTTCTCGCATCGTTATCGAGCGTCCGGCCAAGAGCATCCGTGTGACTATTCACACCGCTCGTCCGGGCATCGTTATCGGCAAGAAAGGTGAAGACGTTGAAAAACTGCGTAAGGTCGTTGCGGATATCGCCGGCGTGCCTGCGCAGATCAATATTGCCGAAATCCGTAAACCGGAACTGGACGCGAAGCTGGTCGCTGACAGCATCTCTTCACAGCTGGAACGTCGTGTTATGTTCCGTCGTGCTATGAAGCGTGCTGTACAGAACGCCATGCGTCTGGGCGCTAAGGGTATTAAAGTTGAAGTCAGTGGTCGTCTTGGCGGCGCTGAAATCGCACGTACCGAATGGTACCGCGAAGGTCGCGTTCCGCTGCATACGCTGCGTGCGGATATCGACTACAACACCTCCGAAGCGCGCACCACTTATGGTGTCATCGGCGTAAAAGTGTGGATCTTCAAAGGTGAGATTCTGGGTGGTATGGCTGCCGTTGAACAACCGGAAAAACCGGCTGCTCAACCTAAAAAGCAGCAGCGCAAAGGCCGCAAGTAAGGAGAGTCGCTGATGTTACAACCAAAGCGTACAAAATTCCGTAAAATGCATAAGGGCCGCAACCGCGGTCTGGCTGCGGGCACGGATATTAGCTTCGGTACTTTCGGTCTGAAAGCTGTTGGCCGTGGTCGTCTGACTGCTCGTCAAATCGAAGCTGCGCGTCGTGCAATGACGCGTGCAGTTAAGCGTCAAGGTAAGATCTGGATCCGTGTATTCCCGGACAAACCGATCACCGAGAAGCCGCTTGAAGTGCGTATGGGTAAAGGTAAGGGCAACGTGGAATATTGGGTTGCCTTGATTCAACCGGGCAAAGTCCTGTATGAAATGGACGGCGTTCCGGAAGAAGTTGCCCGCGAAGCCTTCAAGCTGGCAGCAGCGAAACTGCCGATTAAAACCACCTTTGTAACTAAGACGGTGATGTAATGAAAGCAAAAGAGCTGCGTGAAAAAAGCGTTGAAGAGCTGAACACCGAGCTGTTGAACCTGTTGCGCGAGCAGTTTAACCTGCGCATGCAGGCGGCCAGTGGCCAGCTGCAACAGACACACCTGTTGTTGCAAGTGCGTCGCAATGTTGCACGCGTTAAAACGTTATTGACTGAGAAGGCGGGTGCGCAATGAGTGACAATATCCGTACTCTGCAAGGTCGCGTGATCAGCGACAAAATGGAGAAATCCATTGTCGTTGCCATCGAACGTTTTGTGAAACACCCGATTTACGGCAAATTCATCAAGCGTACGACCAAGCTGCACGTACACGACGAGAGCAATGAAAGTGGTATCGGTGACGTCGTGGAAATCCGCGAATGCCGTCCGATCTCCAAGACTAAGTCCTGGACACTTGTTCGCGTTGTAGAGAAAGCGATTCTGTAATACAGTAAGCGCGCTCCAAACAAGATAAACGGCTCAAAGCACGAGCCGTTTATTTTTTCTACCCATATCCTGAGTGCGGTGTTATAATGCTGCGCCCTGTATTATGGGGTTTTTCTTAACGACCTAATATGGGTCCTAAAGTTGTAGTTGACATTAGCGGAGCACTAACATGATCCAAGAACAGACTATGCTGAACGTGGCCGACAACTCCGGCGCGCGTCGCGTAATGTGTATCAAGGTTCTAGGTGGCTCGCACCGTCGCTACGCAGGCGTCGGCGATATCATCAAGATCACCATCAAGGAAGCAATTCCGCGTGGCAAGGTCAAAAAAGGTGATGTCCTGAAGGCGGTAGTGGTGCGCACCAAGAAGGGTGTCCGTCGCCCTGACGGTTCTGTCGTTCGCTTCGATGGTAATGCTTGTGTTTTGTTGAATAACAATAGTGAGCAACCCATCGGTACGCGTATTTTTGGGCCGGTGACTCGTGAACTGCGTACCGAAAAGTTCATGAAAATCATTTCTCTGGCACCAGAAGTACTTTAAGGAGCGAATCATGGCAGCGAAAATCCGTCGTGATGACGAAGTTATCGTGCTAACCGGCAAAGATAAAGGTAAGCGCGGTAAAGTAAAGAATGTCCTGTCTACGGGCAAGGCCATTGTTGAAGGTATCAATCTGGTTAAGAAACACCAAAAACCAGTTCCGGCTACGAACCAGCCGGGCGGCATCGTTGAACAGGAAGCGGCAATTCAGCTTTCCAACCTTGCTATCTTCAACGGTGCCTCCAACAAGGCGGACCGTGTAGGCTTTAAGATTGAAGACGGAAAAAAAGTCCGTATCTTCAAATCTAACGGCGAAACAATCAAGTAACTTGGAGTAGTACGATGGCGAAACTGCATGATTACTACAAAGACGAACTAGTCGAAAAGTTAATGAAAGAATTCGGCTATCATTCTGTCATGCAAGTCCCTCGGGTCGAGAAGATCACCCTGAACATGGGTGTTGGTGAAGCGATTGCTGATAAAAAACTGCTGGATAATGCTGCGAACGATTTAGCGGCAATTTCCGGTCAAAAACCGCTTATCACCAAGGCACGCAGATCCGTTGCGGGCTTCAAAATCCGTCAGGGCTATCCGATCGGCTGTAAAGTAACCCTGCGTGGTGAACGCATGTGGGAGTTCTTTGAGCGACTGATATCCATTGCTGTACCGCGTATTCGTGACTTCCGTGGCTTGTCCACCAAGTCGTTCGATGGTCGTGGTAACTACAGCATGGGCGTACGTGAGCAGATCATCTTCCCGGAAATCGATTATGACAAAGTCGATCGCGTTCGTGGCTTGGATATTACCATCACCACTACTGCGAAATCCGATGATGAAGGTCGTGCACTGTTGGCCGCCTTTAACTTCCCATTCCGCAAGTAAGGCAGGGTACTAATGGCTAAACAATCCATGAAAGCACGCGAAGTCAAACGCGTGAAATTAGCTGAGAAATTCTTCGCAAAGCGCGCTGAACTTAAAACCATCATCTCAAGCGTAGGTTCTTCTGATGAAGAACGTTGGGATGCGGTTCTCAAGCTGCAGACTCTGCCGCGTGATTCCAGCCCGTCTCGTCAGCGTAACCGCTGCCGCCAAACTGGTCGTCCGCATGCTTTCCTGCGGAAATTCGGGTTGAGCCGTATCAAAGTCCGTGAAACTGCCATGCGCGGTGAAATCCCGGGTCTGAGAAAGGCTAGCTGGTAATTGTCACCAATTGAATCACGGGAGTAAAGACAGATGAGCATGCAAGATCCGATCGCGGATATGCTGACCCGTATCCGTAACGGTCAAACCGCGAACAAAACAGCGGTCTCCATGCCTTCCTCCAAGCTTAAAGTGGCCATCGCCAATTTGCTGAAAGAAGAAGGCTTTATTGAAGAATTCAAAATCGAAGGCGACACCAAGCCTACGCTGGAAATCGTACTGAAGTACTTCCAGGGTAAGCCGGTTGTGGAAACCATCCAGCGTATCAGCCGTCCTGGTCTGCGTATCTATAAGAAAAAAGATGCGTTGCCGAAAGTTATGGCCGGTTTAGGTATTGCTGTTGTTTCTACCTCTAAAGGTGTCATGACTGATCGTGCGGCTCGCCAGGCTGGTCTTGGTGGCGAGATTATCTGCTACGTAGCTTAATCGGGAGGAAAACATGTCTCGTGTTGCAAAAGCACATGTCGTAGTTCCTGCCGGCGTAGAGATAAAACTCAACGGTCAGGAAATTTCGATCAAAGGTAAAAACGGCGAGCTGAGTCGTACTATCCACGACGCTGTTCATGTTAACTATGCGGACAACAACCTGACGTTTGCGCCTCGTGAAGGCGAAGCGAATGGCTGGGCCCTGGCGGGTACGACCCGTGCACTGTTGCATGCAATGATTGTCGGTGTTACTGAAGGCTTCACCAAGAAGCTGCAGCTGGTAGGCGTAGGTTATCGTGCCGCGGTAAAAGGCAATGTGGTGAATTTGGCCCTTGGCTATTCACACCCCATCGACCATGTTTTACCGGCAGGCATCACCGCTGAATGCCCGACCCAGACTGAAATCGTGCTGAAAGGCGCTGATAAGCAGGCTGTTGGGCAGATTGCGGCTGATTTGCGAGCCTATCGTCGTCCTGAGCCTTACAAAGGCAAGGGTGTCCGTTACGCCGACGAAGTCGTGCGTACCAAAGAGGCTAAGAAAAAGTAAGGTAACACTATGGATAAGAAAGCAGCTCGTATCCGTCGTGCGACCCGCGCACGCCGCAAGCTCCAAGAACTGGGCGCAACCCGCCTGGTTATACATCGTACCCCGCGCCATATTTATGCGCAGGTCATTGCCCCGAATGGTTCTGAAGTTCTGGTAGCCGCTTCTACAGTAGAAAAAGCTATCGCGGAGCAATTAAAGGGTACCGGTAATAAAGATGCCGCGACTGCTGTAGGTAAAACTATTGCAGAACGCGCTCTGGAAAAAGGCATCAAGATTGTCGCTTTTGACCGTTCCGGATTCCAATATCATGGTCGAGTCCAGGCACTGGCAGATGCTGCCCGTGAAGCTGGCCTTCAGTTCTAAGGTAGAGGTGTAAGATGGCACACACTGAGAAACAAGCTGGCGAACTGCAGGAAAAGCTTATCGCGGTAAATCGCGTTTCCAAGACCGTTAAAGGTGGCCGTATTTTTAGTTTTACCGCACTGACTGTTGTTGGTGATGGTAACGGCCGCGTAGGTTTTGGCTACGGCAAAGCACGCGAAGTTCCGGCAGCGATCCAGAAGGCGATGGAAAAAGCCCGTCGCAATATGATGAATGTCGCGCTGAACAGCGGCACCCTGCAGCATCCTGTTAAAGGTGCTCATACGGGTTCCCGTGTGTTCATGATGCCGGCTTCCCAAGGTACCGGTATTATCGCCGGTGGTGCAATGCGCGCCGTCCTGGAAGTCGCAGGGGTCCACAACGTATTAGCAAAGACCTATGGTTCCACCAACCCGATTAACGTGGTTCGTGCAACTATCGATGCCCTTGCTAACATGAAGTCCCCCGAAATGGTCGCTGCCAAGCGTGGTAAATCCGTTGAAGAAATTCTGGGGTAATTGACCATGGCACAGATGATTAAAATAACTCAGACGCGCAGTTCCATCGGTCGTCTGCCGAGACACAAGGCAACTTTGGTTGGCTTGGGCCTGCGTCGCATTGGTCACACCGTAGAGCGCGAGGATACTCCTGCTGTACGCGGTATGGTCAATTTGGTTTCCTACATGGTCAAAGTTGAGGAGTAAGAGATGCGCTTAAATACTCTGTCTCCGGCTGAGGGCTCCAAGCACGCTCCTCGGCGTGTAGGTCGCGGTATCGGTTCCGGTCTCGGTAAAACCGCAGGTCGTGGTCACAAAGGTCAGAAGTCTCGTTCTGGCGGTGGCGTACGTCGTGGGTTTGAAGGTGGCCAGATGCCTTTATACCGTCGTCTGCCCAAATTCGGCTTCACCTCGCGCAAGGCTATGGTCACGGCGGAAGTTCGCCTGTCCGAGCTGGCGCAGGTGGAAGGCGAGGTTATCGATCTCAACACGCTTAAAGCCGCTAACATTGTTGGCACCCAGATTGAATTCGCGAAAGTCATGCTTTCCGGCGAAATCAATCGCGCAGTAACCCTGCGCGGTCTGCGTGTCACCAAAGGCGCTCGTGCTGCAATCGAAGCTGCTGGCGGTACAATTGAGGAATAAGTAGCAGATGGCCAAACAACCAGGATTAGACTTTCAAAGTGCTAAAGGCGGATTAGGCGAGCTGAAACGCAGACTTTTGTTTGTTGTTGGTGCCTTGATTGTCTTCCGTATCGGCTCTTTTATTCCGATTCCTGGTATCGATGCCACTGTGCTTGCGAAATTGCTCGAACAGCAGAGAGGCACCATCATTGAAATGTTCAACATGTTCTCTGGTGGTGCGCTCAGCCGTGCTTCGATCTTCGCCTTGGGGATCATGCCGTATATTTCGGCATCGATCATTATCCAGCTGCTGACGGTTGTTCACCCGGCGCTGGCGGAGATCAAGAAAGAGGGTGAGGCTGGCCGTCGCAAGATTAGCCAGTACACCCGCTACGGCACGTTGGTATTAGGTATATTCCAGTCGATCGGTATTGCTACCGGTTTGCCGAATATGCCGGGGATGCAGGGCCTGGTGTATAATCCGGGCTTTGCGTTTTACTTTACCGCGGTGGTGAGCCTGGTCACGGGGACAATGTTCCTGATGTGGTTAGGTGAACAGATTACTGAACGAGGTATCGGCAACGGTATTTCAATCATTATCTTCGCGGGTATCGTAGCGGGCTTACCGCCGGCTATCGCCCATACCATTGAGCAAGCTCGTCAAGGCGACCTGCACTTCCTCCTGTTGCTATTGGTTGTAGTACTCGTATTTGCAGTGACGTTTTTTGTTGTTTTCGTCGAGCGTGGCCAACGGCGTATTGTCGTTAACTATGCCAAGCGTCAGCAAGGGCGTCGTGTTTATGCGGCACAGAGCACACATTTGCCGTTGAAGGTGAACATGGCCGGCGTTATACCGGCAATTTTCGCCTCCAGCATCATTCTGTTTCCGGCCACGATTGCATCATGGTTCGGCGGCGGTACCGGTTGGGGATGGCTGACAGCGATTTCACTGTATTTACAGCCTGGACAACCGCTTTATGTGTTACTCTATGCGTCTGCAATCATATTCTTCTGTTTCTTTTACACGGCATTGGTGTTTAACCCGCGCGAAACAGCAGATAACCTGAAGAAGTCCGGTGCATTTGTACCAGGCATTCGTCCGGGAGAGCAAACGGCTAAATATATTGATAAAGTAATGACCCGTCTGACCCTGGTCGGTGCGATGTACATTACGTTTATCTGCCTTATCCCGGAGTTCATGCGTGACGCAATGAAAGTTCCCTTCTATTTTGGGGGCACATCTTTATTGATTGTCGTTGTGGTGATCATGGACTTTATGGCTCAAGTGCAGACTCTGATGATGTCTAGTCAATATGAGTCCGCATTGAAGAAAGCAAACCTGAAAGGCTATAACCGCTAATCCGGCCAGCTTGAGAAGTTACGGAGAGTAAAAATGAAAGTTCGTGCTTCCGTCAAGAAGTTATGTCGTAACTGCAAAATCGTTCGTCGCCATGGCGTCGTTCGCGTAATTTGCAGCGAGCCTAAGCATAAACAACGCCAAGGCTGATAAATTCGGCATTTTTTTCTTGCAAAGTTGGGTTGAGCTGGCTAGATTAGCCAGCCAATCTTTTGTAGGTCAACGCAACATTGTTTGAGTATCCTGAAAACGGGCTTTTCAGAATGGTGTTGCCGTTTAAATTTTTAGGAGTGCATAGTGGCCCGTATAGCAGGCATTAACATTCCTGATCAAAAACATACCGTGATCGCGTTAACTTCAATCTACGGTATCGGTAAGACCCGTTCACAAAAAATTTGTGAAACCGCGGGTATTGCTGAACATGTTAAGATCAGTGAGCTGTCTGAAGAGCAGATCGACACGCTGCGTGACGCAGTTGCTAAATTTGTGGTCGAAGGTGATCTGCGCCGTGAAGTAACCCTGAGTATCAAGCGTCTTATGGACCTTGGTACCTATCGTGGTTTGCGTCATCGTCGTGGTCTTCCGGTTCGCGGTCAGCGTACCAAGACCAATGCCCGTACCCGTAAGGGTCCGCGCAAACCGATCAAGAAATAATCGGGGTGAGTAAATAATGGCTAAGGCACCTGTTCGTGCACGTAAGCGTGTTAAAAAGCAAGTTTCAGATGGCGTGGCTCATATCCATGCGTCTTTCAACAATACCATCGTTACTATTACCGATCGTCAGGGTAATGCGTTGGGTTGGGCGACGGCCGGTGGTTCCGGTTTCCGTGGTTCTCGTAAATCCACTCCTTTCGCCGCGCAGGTTGCAGCAGAACGTTGCGCTGAAGCAGTGAAAGAGTATGGCATCAAGAATCTGGAAGTTATGGTTAAAGGACCTGGTCCGGGCCGTGAGTCTACCGTTCGCGCGTTAAACGCGGCTGGTTTTCGCATCACTAATATTACTGATGTGACTCCGATCCCCCATAACGGTTGTCGTCCGCCGAAAAAGCGCCGCGTATAACGCCGCTTCTAGGTTAGTTGGAGAAAGAAAATGGCAAGATATTTGGGTCCTAAGCTCAAGCTGAGCCGTCGTGAGGGCACCGACCTATTCCTGAAGTCTGGTGTTCGTGCGATCGATTCCAAGTGTAAAATTGAACAGCCTCCTGGACAGCATGGCGCGCGTAAACCGCGTCTGTCTGACTACGGGGTGCAGTTGCGTGAAAAGCAAAAAGTCCGTCGTATCTACGGCGTTCTGGAACGTCAGTTCCGCAACTACTACAAAGAAGCAGCGCGTCTTAAAGGCAATACCGGTGAAAACCTGTTGCAGTTGCTTGAAGGTCGTCTGGACAACGTTGTTTACCGTATGGGTTTTGGCGCTACTCGCGCTGAATCACGCCAATTGGTCAGCCACAAGGCGATCATGGTAAACGGCCGTGTTGTCAACATCGCTTCTTACCAGGTTACTCCGAATGACGTTGTAAGCATCCGTGAGAAAGCGAAAAAGCAATCCCGTGTTCGTGCCTCATTGGAACTGGCTGAACAGCGTGAAAAGCCGACCTGGCTTGAAGTTGACGCTGCTAAGATGGAAGGGGTGTTCAAACGTATTCCAGAACGTACCGATCTGTCTGCGGACATTAATGAACACCTGATAGTCGAGCTTTACTCTAAGTAAGGCTTAGTACCAAAGAGAGGACACAATGCAGGGTTCTGTGACAGAGTTTCTAAAACCGCGCCTGGTAGATATCGAGCAAGTCAGTTCGACGCACGCCAAGGTGACCCTTGAACCTTTAGAGCGTGGCTTCGGCCATACCCTAGGTAACGCACTGCGCCGTATTCTGCTTTCGTCGATGCCGGGTTGCGCGGTGACCGAGGTTGAGATTGATGGTGTACTGCACGAGTACAGCACCAAAGAAGGTGTACAGGAAGACATCCTGGAGATTCTGCTCAACCTGAAAGGGCTGGCGGTGAGAGTTCAAGGTAAAGATGACGTTATCCTTACTCTGAATAAATCTGGCATTGGCCCTGTAACCGCAGCCGACATCACCCATGATGGGGATGTCGAAATCGTCAAGCCGCAGCATGTGCTGTGTCACCTGACCGATGAAAACGCATCGATTAATATGCGTATCAAAGTTCAGCGTGGTCGTGGTTACGTGCCGGCTTCTGCCCGAATTCATTCGGAAGAAGATGAGCGCCCAATTGGTCGTTTGCTGGTCGACGCATGCTATAGCCCTGTAGAGCGTATCGCCTACAATGTTGAAGCTGCACGCGTTGAACAGCGTACCGACCTGGACAAGCTGGTCATCGAAATGGAAACCAATGGCACGATCGATCCTGAAGAGGCGATCCGCCGCGCGGCAACCATCCTGGCTGAACAACTTGAAGCTTTTGTTGATTTACGTGATGTACGTCAACCAGAAGTTAAAGAAGAAAAACCAGAATTCGACCCGATCCTGCTGCGCCCAGTTGACGATCTGGAATTGACTGTCCGCTCTGCTAACTGCCTTAAGGCAGAAGCCATCCACTACATCGGTGATCTGGTACAGCGTACCGAGGTTGAGCTCCTTAAAACGCCCAACCTTGGTAAAAAATCTCTTACCGAGATTAAAGACGTGTTGGCTTCCCGTGGGTTATCTCTGGGCATGCGCCTCGAGAACTGGCCTCCGGCAAGTATTGCTGATGAATA
Source organism: Sodalis sp. RH14 (assembly GCF_047324285.1). Lineage (NCBI taxonomy): Bacteria > Pseudomonadati > Pseudomonadota > Gammaproteobacteria > Enterobacterales > Bruguierivoracaceae > Sodalis > Sodalis sp. RH14. Next base: position 5,187,084 of record NZ_CP178739.1, on the reverse strand, counting down.
ACCCGATCACAGGGTAAGGTTTTACTGAGAAGGATAAGGTCATGCGCCATCGTAAGAGTGGTCGTCAACTGAACCGTAACAGCAGCCATCGCCAGGCTATGTTCCGTAACATGGCCGGCTCTCTGGTTCGTCACGAGATAATCAAGACGACCCTGCCAAAAGCGAAAGAGCTGCGCCGTGTTGTTGAACCGCTGATTACACTTGCCAAGACCGACAGTGTTGCAAATCGTCGTCTGGCATTCGCCCGTACTCGTGATAACGAGATCGTGGCAAAACTGTTTAACGAACTTGGCCCGCGTTTCGCGAGCCGTGCCGGTGGTTACACTCGCATTTTGAAGTGTGGTTTCCGTGCAGGTGACAATGCGCCGATGGCTTATATTGAGCTGTTAGATCGTGCTGCAGAATCCCAAGTTCCAGCGGAAGCGGTCACAGAGTAATCTGCCCCGTGTACGCGTCCAAAACCCGGCTCCGGCCGGGTTTTTTATTGCCGGTACAAAGTGCCGGCCGCCGCTGCGATGCCGGGCGTTTGTGGCGGTGCGCCGCCGGCGCTTATCATCCGCACGGCAATGCGTTATGCTCATCAATGACCTGTCTGTAGAGGGAGCGGTTGTTATGTGGTTAGTGGATGAATTGGCGGAGCGGCATATCCAGCAGGCCCAGCAAAAGGGCGAGTTTGATAACCTGCCGGGATACGGCCAGCCCCTTACGCTTGATGACGACAGCGCCGTGCCCGAAGATTTGCGGGTAGGCTACCGGCTGCTGAAAAATGCCGGTTATCTGCCGGCGGAGCTACAGGATCGCAAGGATGCGCTGCGTTTAAGCGATCTGCTGCGGGGCATAGACGCGCAGGATGCCCGTCATGAGGAAATCAGCGCGCGGCTGCGACTGCTGGAAATCAAGCTGCGGCTGGCGGGAGTCAGCACCGATTTTTTGCATCAAGGCTATCATGACCAGCTGCGGCGGCGCTTTGGCGCTGCGGCCAAAGGCTAAACCAGCCGGCAACATATTTTATTTTTCCGCTCTCGCGTTTGGTACGGTTTGCTATAATATCGCCCACAGCTTACCGGCTGGGTTTATACCGGGGGTTGGCTCTTTGCTGGTATTACTGCCGGCAAACAAATCATTTAGCGAGGATATGATGACTGAGAAATACCGCCATACCAAAGGCACTATTAACGACAATGCCATCGCGGCACTTTTGCACGATCCGCTGTTTCGCCAGCGCCGTGAGAAAAATGTGAAGGGTAAGGGCAGCTATTGTCGTAAAGGCAAAAACGCTAAGGCCCAAAACTGGGAGGCCAGTGGTAACGTCATCAAGCGTAACGTTACCACTGGCTTTCTGGTTTGCGGCGCATTCCTTATTGAACGTTGCCAGCACCGGAAGTCTGTCTAGCCTGACCCGCTATAACTCACCGCTTTGTTTTGCGCGCTTTAAACAGCACTGACTGGAATCACGTCCTAAAGCGTCGGCGGCTGCTGCGGTGGCAGCGAGGTGGAGGAGGCGGAGACCGACTGGTTCTGTTGCTTGAGCAGATCGCGGATTTCAGTCAACAGCGTTTCTTCAGCGCTCGGTTTCGGCGGCGCCGCCGGGGCTTCTTCATGCTTGCGATGCAGTCTGTTAATCAGCTTGATAACACAAAACACCGCCAGGGCGACGATCAGGAAATCGAAGACATTCTGCAGGAAAATACCGTATTGCAATACCACGGCCGGCGTATCGCCCTGCGCGGGTTTCAGCACCCACCCGAACGAGCGGAAATCCACCCCGCCAATCAATAAACCCAGCGGCGGCATTATGACGTTGGCCACCAGCGACGTGACGATTTTACCGAAGGCGGCACCAATTATTACCCCGACTGCCAGGTCCACAACATTGCCGCGCATGGCGAATTTTCTGAATTCCTGCAGGAAACTCATAGGCTTGCTCCTTCTTGGTTAATGACAAATTAAGTCTAACAAAGGATGCTGTTTTTACCAGAATCTTTAACAATTTGTGGCAATTGGGCGTGCCGGTGCGCCGGCATTTTATAAAAAGAACGGGCTGGGCTGGAATAAACGCTCGACGTCGGTAATGAATTTTTTATCGGTCAGGAACATAATTACATGGTCGCCCTGCTGGATACGGCAGTTTTTATTAGCGATGATGACATCGTCGCCCCGGACGATGGCGCCGATAATAGTGCCGGGCGGCAGTTTGATGGCATCAATGGTGCGTCCCACCACTTTTGACGTGCTTTCATCACCATGGGCGATAGCCTCGATGGCCTCGGCGACGCCGCGACGCAAGGAGGACACGCTGACGATATCCGCCTTGCGCACATGGCCCAGCAATGCCGATATGGTGGCCTGCTGCGGCGAAATAGCGATATCAATCACGCTGCCCTGCACCAGATCCACATAGGCGCGGCGTTGAATCAACACCAGGACCTTTTTAGCGCCCATGCGTTTGGCCAGCATCGCCGACATAATATTGGCTTCGTCATCGTTGGTAATGGCGATGAAGACATCGATTTGCTCGATATGCTCTTCGGCCAGCAGTTCCTGATCGGAGGCGTCGCCAAAAAATACAATAGTGTCATGCAGCAGCTCCGCCAGCTCCGCCGCCCGCTGCTGGTCGCGTTCGATAAGCTTGACGCTGTAATCTTTTTCCAGTCGCTGCGCCAGCCCCGCGCCGATATTGCCGCCGCCGACAATCATGATGCGTTTATAGGGTTTTTCCAGGCGCTGCAGCTCGCTCATTACCGCCCGGATATGGGGCGATGCGGCGACAAAAAACACTTCGTCGCCGGCCTCGATCACCGTCGATCCCTGCGGGCGAATAGGGCGATCCTGGCGGAACACGGCGGCCACGCGGGTATCGATATGCGGCATATGTTCGCGTAGGGAGGACAGGGCATTGCCCACCAGCGGCCCGCCGTAATAGGCTTTTACCGCGGCGATGCTGACTTTCCCCTGGGCAAAATTCACCACCTGCAGCGCCCCGGGGTATTCGATCAGTTTATAAATATTGTCGATCACCAATTGTTCGGGGGAAATAAGATGATCGATGGGCACCGCCTCGGGCGAAAACAGCTTGGCGGCTTCGCGGATATAATCGGCCGAACGGATGCGCGCAATACGATTGGGCGTTTTAAATAACGTATAGGCAATCTGGCAGGCGATCATATTGGTTTCATCGGAATTGGTCACCGCCACCAGCATGTCGGCATCCTCCGCGCCGGCTTCACGCAATACCCGTGGATGCGAGGCATGGCCCTGGATGGCGCGAAGATCGAATTTATCCTGTAATTGGCGGAGCTGGGCCGGGTTGGTATCGACGATGGTGATATCGTTGTTTTCGCCAACCAGGTTTTCAGCCAGGGTGCCGCCCACCTGTCCCGCCCCAAGGATTATTATTTTCATAGTCGGTTCTTCATGCCCATTCTGTGCGGGTCAATATGCCCGGTGCGTCACTCTTTATCATCTTAGCGTAAAAGAAGCCGTCACCGTCATCTGCGGCGGGAAAACATTGCCGGCCGGGGTGGTCGGCGTCGCCGGTTTCAACCAAAACGGCGTCGGCGTGGCTTGCCAGGAAGGCGCCGATTTGTTCGCTGTTCTCTTCGGGCAGTACTGAGCAGGTCGCGTAAAGCAGCGTGCCGCCGGGTTTAAGCAACGGCCAGATCGCAGTGAGGATCTGCCGCTGCAATGCCGCGAGCTCCCCGATATCACGATCGCGCCGTAGCCACTTGATATCCGGATGGCGGCGGATCACGCCGGTGGCGGAGCAGGGGGCGTCAAGCAGTATGCGGTCCCAGGTCCGATCCTGGTTCCATTCGCCAGGGCGGGTGCCGTCGCCCACCAGCACCTGGGCCCGCTGTCCCAGGCGCTGCAGGTTTTCCTCGATACGCGCCAGACGCAGGGGGTCGATATCCACCGCCGTGACACGGGCGTCGGGGGCCAGCTCAAGGATATGGGTGGTCTTGCCGCCGGGCGCGGCGCACAGATCCAGAATATCCTCTCCCGCCTGCGGCGCCAATAGCAGCGCGCAGCCCTGAGCCGACGCGTCCTGCACCGTTACCCAACCCTGTGCAAAGCCGGGCAGCCGGCCGACATTGCAGGCAACGTCCAGTTTAACCGCCTCAGGCAGGCTTGGATGGGCGCTGGCGGCAATGCCCTCCTGCGCCAGCAGGGCGAGATACGCCGCGCGGCTGTGATGCAGCCGGTTAACCCGCAGCCACATCGGCGGCCGTTGGTTATTGGCCTCGATAATGGCCTGCCAGTGAGCGGGATATGCCTGCTGGAGACGTTTTACCAGCCAGGACGGGTGGAGGAAACGGCTTTCCTCTTGCGCGGACGCGGCCAGCAATGCCTCCTGCTGACGCTGGAACTGACGCAGCACGCCGTTCACCAGGCCCTTCAACTGCGGCGTTTTCAGCACTACCGCGCCTTCCACCGTCTCGGCCAGCGCGGCATGGGGCGGGATGCGGGTATAGAGCAGTTGGTAAATGCCGACCATCAGCAGATAGTGCACCGGCCGCTGTTTACCGGTCAGCGGTTTTGCCATCAACTGCCTGATTATCCATTCCAGCTGCGGCAGGGTACGTAAAATGCCAAAGCACAATTCCTGCAGCAGCGCGCGGTCCTTATCGGCCAGAGGACTCTGCAGCATCGGTAGCAACTGGCTCAGAGACTGGCCGTGATCCAGCACTTGGGACACCGCCTTTGCTGTAATGGCGCGGAGGTTATATCGTTTATTCATAGTTGACCGAAGGAAAGTGAAGGTGGCCGCAATTAAACCGCCCGCGCCATTGCTGGCATTGCCGGGCGGTAGCCGGGAGGCATCAATCCAGGATGGCGCCGGGGGTAAACCACTCACGGCGGGAATTCAGTAAATCCTGCGCCGCCATGGGCTTTTTTCCCGCAGGCTGGAGCAGCGTCAAATTGAGCGCGCCGCTGGACGTCGCGACCTGAATGCCGTTTTTATCGGCTTGTAGAATCGTGCCGGGGGCGGACTGCGCCGGTAAATCCAATGCCGCCGCCTGCCAGACTTTAATGGTCTGGCCGCCGACGGTAAAAAAGCTTATCGGCCAGGGGTTAAAGGCACGCACGCAGCGCGCAAGCATAGCGGCCGGGCATGACCAGTCCAGGCGCGCTTCTTCTTTGCTCAGCTTTTCGGCGTAGGTTACCAGGCTCTCATCCTGCTTTTCCGGCGCCAGGGTGCCGGCGGCGCTGCGCGCCAGGGTATCGAGCAGCGCCCGCGGACCGATTGCAGCCAGTTTTTCATACAGGCTGGCGCTGGTGTCCCCGGGCTCTATGTCGCAGGCTGATTGATACAGCATATCGCCCGTATCCAGGCCCGCGTCCATTTGCATGATGGTGACGCCGGTGACGCTGTCGCCCGCCCACAGGGCGCGTTGAATCGGCGCCGCGCCGCGCCAGCGCGGCAATAACGAACCATGGACGTTCAGGCAGCCCAGGCGCGGCATATCCAGCACCGCCTGGGGCAGTATCAGTCCGTAGGCCACCACCACCATGATGTCGGCCCCAAGCTCCGCCACCAGGCGCTGGCTGTCCGCGGGGCGCAGGGATTTGGGCTGGTATACCGGCAACAGGTGCTGTTGCGCCAGAATTTTTACCGGACTGGCCGTAAGCCTGTTGCCCCGGCCCGCCGGGCGGTCGGGCTGGGTAAAGACGCCCACCACCCGATGCGCGGAATCGAGCAGCGCCTGGAGATGGCGCGCGGCGAAATCCGGCGTACCGGCAAAGATGACACGTAAAGAATCGGACACGTTAATTCCTGTATGGCGACGGTTATTTTTCGGCGCGGGCGTTGATTTTGGCCAGTTTTTCCATTTTCTGGCGGATGCGCTGGCGCTTTAGCGGCGAGAGGTAATCAACGAACAGTTTGCCGACCAGATGGTCCATTTCATGCTGGATGCAAATGGCCAATAGCCCGTCCGCCTCCAGCTCGAACGGCTTGCCGTCGCGATCGAGCGCGCGCACCGTAACCTTCTCCGCGCGGGGTACGAAACCGCGCTGATCGGGTATGGACAAACAGCCTTCCTCGATGCCGGTTTCACCGCTTTTGGCAATCAGTTCGGGATTGATAAATACGTGGCGCTCGTTGTGGTCTTCCGACACATCGATCACGATAATCCGCTGATGTATATCCACCTGGGTCGCGGCCAGGCCGATGCCCTCTTCTGCGTACATGGTTTCAAACATATCATCCACGATACGCCGAACAGCGTCGTTAACTTCTTTTACCGGTTTCGCAATAGTGCGAAGCCGCTCGTCGGGGTAATGTAACACCTGCAATACTGGCATATGAGTCTATATCTGTGTCCGATTATGAAAACGATTCTGTCTCTTATTCTAGACATTTCCCGCCCTGATTGACAGCATCCGCAAGCAAATGTCACGACATACGCCGGCAAAAGGCGCGGGGGAACCATGACTGAACTGGAAATGTGGCTGCGCATGGCGGCGGTAAAAGGCGTTAACGGCGCCAAAGTGCAGCGTTGCCTGTCACAATTGCCCCTTCCCGGCGATTTTAGCCCGCAACCGCTCCTTTACGCCTGTCTCACCCCCGGCCAGCGTCAACGCTTCCTGCAATATCCCGCCGGTGACATTGAGGCCGCCCTGCGCTGGCTGGAGCATCCGCTGCATCATTTTGTGCCCTTTACCGATCCCGGCTACCCCGATGCGCTCAGGTCCCTCGCCTGTCCGCCGCCGGCGCTATTTATCATCGGCGACCCCGCCTGCCTGGCCTCCCCGCAGCTGGCCATGGTCGGCAGCCGGGTATGCAGCCGCTACGGCGAGCAGTGGGGCACGTTCTTTGCCGCCGATCTGGCGCGGTGCGGCCTGGCCATCACCAGCGGGCTGGCGCTCGGCATTGACGGGATATGCCATCGCTCGGCGCTGGACGCGCAGGGCAAAACCATCGCGGTACTGGGCAGCGGCCTGCAGAACATTTATCCGTCGCGGCACCGGGGGCTTGCCGGGCGCATCGTGGCGCAGGGCGGCGCGCTGGTATCCGAGCTGGCATTAGACGCCCCGCCCCTGGCGGCGCATTTCCCCTACCGCAACCGGATTATCAGCGGGCTGAGCCAGGCGGTGCTGGTGGTGGAGGCCGCCGCCCGCAGCGGTTCGCTGATTACCGCCCGTTACGCCCTCGATCAGGGCAAGGATGTCTATGCCTTGCCCGGTCCGCTGGGCAACGCGGCGAGCGCCGGCACTCATTGGCTTATCCAACAAGGCGCTTACCTGGTAACCCAGCCGAAGGAGATTATTGAACAGCTCGGCGGCGGCCTGCATTGGCTGCCTTTGCCGCCGCCGGAAATTATTTCTGCGCCAGAATGCGAACTTGAATTGCCATTTGCCGAGGTGTTGGCTAACGTAGGAGATGAGGTTACACCTGTTGACGTCGTCGCTGAACGTGCCGGCCGGTCTGTACCAGAGGTAGTGTCAAAGCTATTGCAACTGGAGTTAGCAGGCTGGATCGCAGTTGTACCCGGCGGCTATGTCCGTTTAAGGAGGGCAGGCCATGTTCGACGTTCTAATGTACTTGTTTGAAACATACATCCACAATGAAGTGGAAATGCGGGTCGATCAGGACAAGTTAACCGACGATCTCACCCGCGCGGGTTTTCATCAGGACGATATCTACAATGCGCTCAACTGGCTGGAGAAGTTGGCCGATCTGCAGGACGGACAGGGCAAATCCTTCGCCATGGGCGGTGATCCGCTGGCATTACGCATTTACACGGATGAAGAGAGTCAGTTCCTGGATACGGAATGCCGCGGATTTTTATTGTTTCTGGAACAGATTCAGGTGTTAAACCTTGAAACGCGTGAAATGGTGATCGATCGCGTCATGGCACTGGATGCCGTCGAGTTCGATCTGGAAGATCTTAAATGGGTAATCCTGATGGTGCTGTTTAATATCCCCGGATATGAAAATGCCTATCAGCAGATGGAAGATCTTGTATTCGAAGAAGATGAGAGCCGTCTGCACTAGAGAATCACTGACGATATATCCCTATGGCAAAAGCTGCGCTCTTTAACGCAAGGCAAACCGAACTCTGCCCTGAATGCGGGGCAGAGCTCGTGATTCGTTCCGGGCAGCATGGACCCTTTCTCGGATGTTCCCAGTATCCGCGCTGCGCTTATATTAAATCGCTTAAACAGCAGGCTGACGGCCATATCGTCACGGTGCTTGAGGGGCAGTCATGCCCGGTGTGCCAGGGCAGCCTGGTGCTGCGCCAGGGCCGCTACGGCATGTTTATCGGCTGTGGCAATTATCCTGACTGTGATTATATTGCCGCCATGGACCAGCCGGATGAAACCGCCTTCAGTTGCCCCGAATGCAAAACGGGCAAACTGGTACAACGCACTTCCCGGTTTGGCAAAATCTTTTATGCGTGCGACCAGTATCCCCACTGCCGGTTTGTGCTTAATTTCAAACCGGTGGCGGGTGAATGCGAATTTTGCCATTTTCCGCTGCTATATGAAAAAAACACCGCGCGCGGGCCCCGGCTTTTTTGTGCCGATAAGCGCTGCGCCAAGCCGGTATCGATAAAAGAAAATGATGAAAAATAATCAACCGCCGGCATTGGCCGGACTGGTGGACACGCTGCGGCAAGGGCGCATCGTCGCTTACCCCACCGAAGCGGTCTTCGGCCTGGGATGCGATCCGGATAACGAGTCGGCGGTCCAGGCGCTGCTGGCCCTTAAGCAGCGCCCCTGGACCAAAGGCCTGATTCTCATTGCCGCCAATTATCAACAGCTATTGCCTTATATCGACGATACCGCGCTTACCCCGCAGCAGCGGGAGCGTGTCTTTGCCCGCTGGCCGGGGCCGGTGACCTGGGTGATGCCCGCCCGTCCGGAAACGCCGCGCTGGCTAACCGGCCGGTTTTCCACCCTGGCGGTACGGGTTACCGCCTATGAGCCGGTGCGGCGCCTTTGCCTGGCGTTCGGCAAACCGCTGGTTTCAACCAGCGCCAATGTCACCGGCCAACCGCCTGGCCGCACGCCCGCCGAGGTTCGCCAGCAGTTGGGCGATAACTTTCCCGTGATGGAAGACCGGGTGGAAGGGCGGCTTAACCCTTCGGAAATTCGCGATGCATTAACCGGCAGCCTTATCCGGCAGGGTTAATCAGGAGAACCGCTTATGGATACTTACGCCGTTTTCGGCAATCCGATACACCACAGCAAATCGCCCCATATCCATGCGCTGTTTGCCGCGCAAACCGGTATCGTCCATCCGTACGGGCGGGTGTTGGCCCCGGAGGATGCGTTTGAGCAAACCCTGCGCGATTTTTTTGCCGCCGGCGGCGAAGGCGCCAATATCACCATGCCTTTTAAAGAACGGGCGTTTGCGCTATGCGATCAGTTAACCGAACGGGCTTCCCAGGCAGGCGCGGTCAATACCGTTAAAAAACAGCAGGACGGTACGTTGCTTGGGGATAATACCGATGGCATCGGCCTGCTGGCGGATTTGCAGCGCCTGGGACTGATAACGCATGACAGCAGGATTTTGCTTATTGGCGCGGGCGGCGCGGCGCGCGGGGTCATCCTGCCGTTGCTCTCTTTTGGCTGCGCGATAGTACTCACCAATCGCACCTTCAAACGGGCGCAGGAACTGGTGTCCTTCTATCACCATGCCGGCGAAATCAGCGCGCGGCCGCTGGATGAATTGGCCGCACCGGATTTCGATCTGGTGATTAACGCCACCACCTCCGGCATCCATGGCGAGATCCCGTCACTGGCAACAACGCTGATTACCCCGGAGGTTCGCTGCTACGATATGTATTACCAGCGCGGACTGACGCCGTTTTTACGCTGGTGCGCCGTGCAGGGTGCCGGGCATAGCGCCGATGGCCTGGGAATGCTGGTGGGCCAGGCGGCTTATTCGTTTATGCTGTGGCATGGGGTGATGCCCGATATCGCACCGGTACTGGAACAGTTGCGCAGCGAGCTGTCTGTCTGAAACGGCGAATTCGCCTGCCCTTTGCCGCCGCCGGGCAGGCGGTGTTATCCGCTATCCGGTCTGCTCGGTGGCGCCGGCGGCTATTTTTCCTGGGCCAGGTACTGATCCTTCCAGCGCACATAATTATTGGCTGAATAGAGCAGGCCCGCTATTTCGGCGGGCGTAAGCGCCCTGACCCTGCGAGCCGGGCTGCCGAGATACAGATAGCCGCTTTCCAGCCTTTTGCCCGGCGACACCAGACTTCCCGCACCTATCATGACGTCATCTTCCACCACCACCCCGTCCAGCAGGATAGACCCCATGCCGACCAGGACGCGATTGCCAATGGTACAGCCGTGCAGCATAGCCTTATGCCCCACGGTAACATCCTCGCCGATAACCAGCGGATTGCCCGCCGGATTATGTTCTGATCTATGGGTGACATGCAGCACCGTGCCGTCCTGGATATTGGTGCGGGCTCCGATGATAATATTGTTGACGTCGCCGCGCATGGCAACCAGCGGCCAGATGCTGACGTCATCCGCCAGGGTGATCTCACCGATCACCACGCTTGAGGGATCGATCATCACCCGTTGACCCAGGATCGGAAACCGCTCCTGGAAGGGGCGCAATGATTTTGACAATTCCGACATGTTTCTACCTTTCCATCGATCTGTTTTTATCGACTGTATCGCCGTAACGGCATAGATATCAACACTGGAGATCCGGAAAAATCCCCTTTTTGGGGAAGCGATCGCTCAAGATCGGGGCATAAGGGATGAAAAATAGACAGTTGGCAAGAAAAGATCAAAAAACGCTTGTGCAATATATCCGGATCCCTATAATGCGCCTCCATCGACCGGCACCGTGCAGCACATCGCGGGGTACCGGAAACGAGTCAGAAGACAGGCCGAACGGGCTTGACACTGAAAGAGGAAAGCGTAATATACGCAACCCGCGCCGGGTGAGTTTTGTTATCACGCTGGCCATGCTCTTTAACAATTTATCAGACAATCTGTGTGGGCACTCACAAGACCGTATCGAAACACAAAAATACCAAGTCTTGAAGAGTGAACAAACAGTTAATTCATAAGATTAACAGTATGACAATCTTTGAGCATCAAGCTTTTAATTGAAGAGTTTGATCATGGCTCAGATTGAACGCTGGCGGCAGGCCTAACACATGCAAGTCGAGCGGCAGCGGAAAGTAGCTTGCTACTTTGCCGGCGAGCGGCGGACGGGTGAGTAATGTCTGGGGATCTGCCTGATGGTGGGGGATAACTACTGGAAACGGTAGCTAATACCGCATAACGTCGCAAGACCAAAGTGGGGGACCTTCGGGCCTCACGCCATCGGATGAACCCAGATGGGATTAGCTAGTAGGTGAGGTAATGGCTCACCTAGGCGACGATCCCTAGCTGGTCTGAGAGGATGACCAGCCACACTGGAACTGAGACACGGTCCAGACTCCTACGGGAGGCAGCAGTGGGGAATATTGCACAATGGGCGCAAGCCTGATGCAGCCATGCCGCGTGTGTGAAGAAGGCCTTCGGGTTGTAAAGCACTTTCAGCGGGGAGGAAGGCGATAAGGTTAATAACCTTGTTGATTGACGTTACCCGCAGAAGAAGCACCGGCTAACTCCGTGCCAGCAGCCGCGGTAATACGGAGGGTGCGAGCGTTAATCGGAATTACTGGGCGTAAAGCGTACGCAGGCGGTCTGTTAAGTCAGATGTGAAATCCCCGGGCTTAACCCGGGAACTGCATTTGAAACTGGCAGGCTAGAGTCTCGTAGAGGGGGGTAGAATTCCAGGTGTAGCGGTGAAATGCGTAGAGATCTGGAGGAATACCGGTGGCGAAGGCGGCCCCCTGGACGAAGACTGACGCTCAGGTACGAAAGCGTGGGGAGCAAACAGGATTAGATACCCTGGTAGTCCACGCTGTAAACGATGTCGATTTGAAGGTTGTGGCCTTGAGCCGTGGCTTTCGGAGCTAACGCGTTAAATCGACCGCCTGGGGAGTACGGCCGCAAGGTTAAAACTCAAATGAATTGACGGGGGCCCGCACAAGCGGTGGAGCATGTGGTTTAATTCGATGCAACGCGAAGAACCTTACCTACTCTTGACATCCAGAGAAGTTTGCAGAGATGCGAACGTGCCTTCGGGAACTCTGAGACAGGTGCTGCATGGCTGTCGTCAGCTCGTGTTGTGAAATGTTGGGTTAAGTCCCGCAACGAGCGCAACCCTTATCCTTTGTTGCCAGCGAGTAATGTCGGGAACTCAAAGGAGACTGCCGGTGACAAACCGGAGGAAGGTGGGGATGACGTCAAGTCATCATGGCCCTTACGAGTAGGGCTACACACGTGCTACAATGGCGCATACAAAGAGAAGCGAACTCGCGAGAGTAAGCGGACCTCACAAAGTGCGTCGTAGTCCGGATTGGAGTCTGCAACTCGACTCCATGAAGTCGGAATCGCTAGTAATCGTGGATCAGAATGCCACGGTGAATACGTTCCCGGGCCTTGTACACACCGCCCGTCACACCATGGGAGTGGGTTGCAAAAGAAGTAGGTAGCTTAACCTTCGGGAGGGCGCTTACCACTTTGTGATTCATGACTGGGGTGAAGTCGTAACAAGGTAACCGTAGGGGAACCTGCGGTTGGATCACCTCCTTACCGAAATAGATACTAGATTGTGTAGTGTCCACACAGATTGTCTGATAACTGTAACGAGCAAGAAAAACCTTCTATAGGCTTGTAGCTCAGGTGGTTAGAGCGCACCCCTGATAAGGGTGAGGTCGGTGGTTCGAGTCCACTCAGGCCTACCATTCCTTCCCATGCTGCGTTGCGGCGCCACTCGTTTATTTCAATAAACTTCGTGACCCCACGCCTTGCCTGGAAACGAATGGGCTATCAAGTTGTTCTCCTTTCTAAATGCCATTGCTTTGTAGCTTAATTGATGCACAGCAATTTCAGTGCGGGAAAGAGTCTGGTTGATGTTAAAAGGTTAAACGACTTGGGGCTATAGCTCAGCTGGGAGAGCACCTGCTTTGCACGCAGGGGGTCAGCGGTTCGATCCCGCTTAGCTCCACCATTTCCTGATGGGATGGGTGGTAAGATTGTCTGGTTTTTCTTATTTATTTCAGAGCACACTCTTATGAGTATGCTGCGAAATACATGCTCTTTAACAATCCGGAACAAGCTGAAAATTTGAAAAAAACATGCTGAGCAAAATCAGTATGCGATTCTCTCAAAGCAAGCAAACCTAATGATTGCCGTGTCGATGGCAATCTCTGTAGCCCAGGCGAGGGTTTACTCTCACCAGGGTGAGACTGTGCGAACAGTGTCAGGGCAAGGCGCACGGCGCGCAGCCAGCGGAGTGGACTCAATGTCCATGAGCATGGCGAGCATCGCGCAACGATGCCATGGCAGTGTGCAGCCAGTCGCAACACAGACACTTTAGGGTTGTGAGGTTAAGTGAATAAGCGTACACGGTGGATGCCTAGGCAGTCAGAGGCGATGAAGGACGTGCTAATCCGCGAAATGCGCCGGTGAGCTGATATGAAGCGCTATCAGCCGGCGATGTCCGAATGGGGAAACCCAGTGCAATTCGTTGCACTATCATTACGTGAATCCATAGCGTATTGAGGCGAACCGGGGGAACTGAAACATCTCAGTACCCCGAGGAAAAGAAATCAACCGAGATTCCCCTAGTAGCGGCGAGCGAACGGGGAACAGCCCAGAGTCACCATCAGCGTTTGCATCAGGAGAACGGTCTGGAAAGTCCGGCAACACAGGGTGATAGCCCCGTATCCGAAGGTGCAAGTGCTGTGAGCTCGATGAGTAGGGCGGGACACGTGATATCCTGTCTGAAGATGGGGGGACCATCCTCCAAGGCTAAATACTCCTGACTGACCGATAGTGAACCAGTACCGTGAGGGAAAGGCGAAAAGAACCCCGGCGAGGGGAGTGAAATAGAACCTGAAACCGTGTACGTACAAGCAGTGGGAGCCTTGATTTATCAGGGTGACTGCGTACCTTTTGTATAATGGGTCAGCGACTTATATTCTGTAGCAAGGTTAACCGTTTAGGGGAGCCGTAGGGAAACCGAGTCTTAACTGGGCGTTAAGTTGCAGGGTATAGACCCGAAACCCGGTGATCTAGCCATGGGCAGGTTGAAGGTTGGGTAACACTAACTGGAGGACCGAACCGACTAATGTTGAAAAATTAGCGGATGACTTGTGGCTGGGGGTGAAAGGCCAATCAAACCGGGAGATAGCTGGTTCTCCCCGAAAGCTATTTAGGTAGCGCCTCGTGAATTCATCTTCGGGGGTAGAGCACTGTTTCGGCTAGGGGTCCACCCCGGATTACCAACCCGATGCAAACTGCGAATACCGAAGAATGTTACCACGGGAGACACACGGCGGGTGCTAACGTCCGTCGTGAAGAGGGAAACAACCCAGACCGCCAGCTAAGGTCCCAAAGTCATGGTTAAGTGGGAAACGATGTGGGAAGGCACAGACAGCCAGGATGTTGGCTTAGAAGCAGCCATCATTTAAAGAAAGCGTAATAGCTCACTGGTCGAGTCGGCCTGCGCGGAAGATGTAACGGGGCTAAACCATGCACCGAAGCTGCGGCAGCGATACCTTCGGGTATTGTTGGGTAGGGGAGCGTTCTGTAAGCCTGCGAAGGTGGCCTGTGAGGGCTGCTGGAGGTATCAGAAGTGCGAATGCTGACATAAGTAACGATAAAGCGGGTGAAAAGCCCGCTCGCCGGAAGACCAAGGGTTCCTGTCCAACGTTAATCGGGGCAGGGTGAGTCGACCCCTAAGGCGAGGCCGAAAGGCGTAGTCGATGGGAAACAGGTTAATATTCCTGTACTGGGTGTGACTGCGAAGGGGGGACGGAGAAAGCTAGGTTCGCCGGGCGACGGTTGTCCCGGTTTAAGCGTGAAGGTGGAAAGAGCAGGTAAATCCGCTTTTTCATTCAACACTGAGGCGTGATAACGAGCCACTACGGTGGTGAAGGAATTGATGCTACGCTTCCAGGAAAAGCCTCTAAGCTCCAGGTCACATCGAATCGTACCCCAAACCGACACAGGTGGTCAGGTAGAGAATACCAAGGCGCTTGAGAGAACTCGGGTGAAGGAACTAGGCAAAATGGTGCCGTAACTTCGGGAGAAGGCACGCTGGCATTAGGTGGAGGGACTTGCTCCCTGAGCTGAAGCCAGTCGCAGATACCAGCTGGCTGCAACTGTTTATTAAAAACACAGCACTGTGCAAACACGAAAGTGGACGTATACGGTGTGACGCCTGCCCGGTGCCGGAAGGTTAATTGATGGGGTTATCCGTAAGGAGAAGCTCTTGATCGAAGCCCCGGTAAACGGCGGCCGTAACTATAACGGTCCTAAGGTAGCGAAATTCCTTGTCGGGTAAGTTCCGACCTGCACGAATGGCGTAATGATGGCCAGGCTGTCTCCACCCGAGACTCAGTGAAATTGAACTCGCTGTGAAGATGCAGTGTACCCGCGGCAAGACGGAAAGACCCCGTGAACCTTTACTATAGCTTGACACTGAACATTGAGCCTTGATGTGTAGGATAGGTGGGAGGCTTTGAAGTGTGGACGCCAGTCTGCATGGAGCCAACCTTGAAATACCACCCTTTAATGTTTGATGTTCTAACTCCGGCCCGTAATCCGGGTCGAGGACAGTGTCTGGTGGGTAGTTTGACTGGGGCGGTCTCCTCCTAAAGAGTAACGGAGGAGCACGAAGGTTAGCTAATCACGGTCGGACATCGTGAGGTTAGTGCAAAGGCATAAGCTAGCTTGACTGCGAGAGTGACGGCTCGAGCAGGTGCGAAAGCAGGTCTTAGTGATCCGGTGGTTCTGAATGGAAGGGCCATCGCTCAACGGATAAAAGGTACTCCGGGGATAACAGGCTGATACCGCCCAAGAGTTCATATCGACGGCGGTGTTTGGCACCTCGATGTCGGCTCATCACATCCTGGGGCTGAAGTAGGTCCCAAGGGTATGGCTGTTCGCCATTTAAAGTGGTACGCGAGCTGGGTTTAGAACGTCGTGAGACAGTTCGGTCCCTATCTGCCGTGGGCGTTGGAAGATTGAGAGGGGCTGCTCCTAGTACGAGAGGACCGGAGTGGACGCACCACTGGTGTTCGGGTTGTCATGCCAATGGCATTGCCCGGTAGCTACGTGCGGAAGAGATAACCGCTGAAAGCATCTAAGCGGGAAACTTGCCTCGAGATGAGTCTTCCCTGTGGCTTTAAGCCACCTGAAGGGACGTTAAAGACGATGACGTTGATAGGTCGGGTGTGTAAGCGCAGCGATGCGTTGAGCTAACCGATACTAATGACCCGTGAGGCTTAACCTTACAACACCTAAAGTGTTTGACGCAAAGAGAGCGTCGCCCCGAGGGGCGGCGAGAGAATTTTCAGCGATTGTTCCGGATAAACGGACGTGGCATAGAAGGATATGCGGCGGACGGTAACGAATTTGCCTGGCGGCACTAGCGCGGTGGTCCCACCTGACCCCATGCCGAACTCAGCAGTGAAACGCCGTAGCGCCGATGGTAGTGTGGGGTCTCCCCATGCGAGAGTAGGGAACTGCCAGGCATCCATTAAGACCAATACCTTGAGTGAAGCGAAAGGCGTTGGTAAAAAAGCTTTGAGCGCTGATATGGCTCAGTTGGTAGAGCGCACCCTTGGTAAGGGTGAGGTCCCCAGTTCGACTCTGGGTATCAGCACCAGTTTTAACGGTAGAGTTCGGCAAATAAAGAATTTGCCTGGCGGCACTAGCGCGGTGGTCCCACCTGACCCCATGCCGAACTCAGTAGTGAAACGCCGTAGCGCCGATGGTAGTGTGGGGTCTCCCCATGCGAGAGTAGGGAACTGCCAGGCATCCAATTGACGAAGCCCTCTGTGTAAACAGAGGGCTTTTTCATGTCCGTGACCCTGGCGGTTCGCTACTCGAGTAAGAGAGTAGGACAACAGGCGGAGCCTGTTGAACGCCGCTTGCGGCGGCCCGCAGGGTGCCTGACGCCGTCAGGCATCAACTGCCAGGCATCCAATTGGCGAAGCCCTCTGTGCAAACAGGGGGCTTTTTCATGTCCGTAACCCTGGCGGTTCGCTACTCGAGTAAGAGAGTAGGACAACAGGCGGAGCCTGTTGAACGCCGCTTGCGGCGGCCCGCAGGGTGGCCGCCGCAGGCGGACATCAACTGCCAGGCATCCAATTGGCGAAGCCCTCTGTGTAAACAGAGGGCTTTTTCATGTCCATGACCCTGGCGGTTCGTTACCCGGCTTGCGTATAACGGGTAACAAACACTTATCTGAAGCTCCATTGCACGCTGATGACAAGTACGGTAGGAATGATTATTCCAGTTTCAATACCGAAGTAATCTGTAAAATTGTATTGAATAGCATGATAAATATATGGCGCAAATCCTATTCCAGTCGCTTTCTTAAAATTTTTATAGGCGCCATGATCACCGCAACGACTGAAAGCGTCAAAAAAAAATTCCCCTGTATAACCATATATCCCTTTAAAAACCCAGCCGGAGTCACCCGATATCCAGTCCCTTCTCAATCCCATTGCCAGACAGCGGTCCCCGAAACTGTTGTTCATCGTCCCAAGCAATATACTGTAGTTGGAATCTTCAGAAAATTTGCGCTCGACTGATAAGAATTTATTATCAAAAAACTCATTATATTGCCCATAATTACCAGTCAAGTGATACACAAACGAACCGGTATTGGCGGAATATAAGTTTATCTCTCTGGCATACGTTCTGGTGGCGACGATAAGTATAAAAAAACATAAAGCTTTGCTTGAGTTTTTAAACATTTTAATAATCTCTTTGATAATAAAAATTATATCTTTTATCTGAAAATAATTAAAAAAAACATCAAGAGGGGGAGAGAGAATTCTGTAATGAATATATCTAAGATATAGTTTAAATTCGCACAAAGAAAAAGGCTTTATTTTTTCAATCAGATTTTGCCTGAGACCACCCGCTGCAAACCTGGCTGCCAGCCTGTGATTAACCACTTTCCGGTTGCGTTCAGCATATTCCCCCGGTCAGTATAACCGGCTACCCTGAGGTAGATAATGGCACAGCATTGTGTAATAAATCCCATTGGCCAGGCGTTTTTTATTTTATAGTTTATCAGCCGGATAGGTACAGGAAGGCGTCTGTGCCGGTAATGTTATTTAATGACGAGTCTGTGCCGATGACATTATGCATCTTCGCAGCAACGTTGGCGTCAGAAGCAATCGTCAATTGTCAGGCATGCAATTGCAAAAAACCTCGGTGACAACAGCGGGCTTTTGCATAGACATCAACCCTGGCGGTTCGCTACCCGGACGAAGAGACGCGACTTAAGCTTTCAGAAACGCCCGCATCCATCACTGAAGCGCCGCCTGAGGCTGGCGCTGACCTGAACCTGGCGGCATCCCGCACCGGTGACATGCCGAACAGGCGTGCATATTCACGGCTGAATTGTGAGGCGCTTTCATACCCAACGGTAAATGCGATTGCGGCGGCGTCCTGAGGATCGAACAACAGCAACCAACGGGCCCTAAGCAGACGCAGACGCTTCTGGTATTGAATCGGCGTCATGGCGGTGATGGATTTGAAGTGACGATAGAAAGCCGCGACGCTCATATCGGACATTGCCGCGAGCGACTCGACGCGGAATGGTTCGGTGTAGTGCTCACGGATCCACAGGGTGGCGCGTCGAATCTGCGACAAACGGCCTTCGGGGCGGGCGATTTCGCGCAGCATACCTCCCAGCGGCCCTTGCAGTACCCGAAACAAAATTTCCCGCTCGATCATGGGGGCAAGGATCGCGGCTTCTCGCGGGCGATTGATAAGTCTCATCATACGCAACCATGCATCAATCATTTCAGCAGGCGCGGTCACCGCGGAAAAGCCCCCCGTGTTTGGACGCGCGTCCGCTTCGGACTCACCAGCGAGCAACGTGGCGATGACCTTGACATCAAGGGCCAGGCCGATCGCAAGATAGGGCTGCCCCGGTCCGCTCGAATGGATCTCGCCGGTGGCGGGTACATCCACGGGGACAAGAAAATAGGTCGCCGCTGCATAATCCAAAACCTGATCCCCAATGGAGAGCGTCTTGGAGCCCTGTAGAACCAAGTGCAGCATGGGCTGATAAACCCGATCCGCGCACGCCTCGGCCCGCACCATGGTCACGTGCGATAGGCCGGTATCTGTCCACGTGTTTCCTGCACGCATAACGATGCTGCGCAGCTCATCCATTGCATTATTCATGCAATTGACTATGGGGTAAACCCGATGGCAAAGCAAGCGGAGTGAGAAAATCAGGCAAGGATGAGAGAAGAACGGGCACGCCGCTGGCCGGCTGTTGACCCTATGCTATTGGCAAGCGGGCGTTGCGTCCGGATCTCTGAGATCTGACCACCTTCACCCCCGCGAGCCATTACTCAACGATATAAAAGGTAATTATATGAAACTTAAAGGCAAAATAGCGGTTGTCACCGGCGCATCAAAAGGCATCGGCGCCGGCATTGCCAAAGCGTTTGGCGCTGCGGGCGCGACGGTCGTCGTAAACTATGCGTCAAGCAAGGACGAGGCCGACGCGGTTGTCGCGCAGATTCAGGCGCAGGGCGGCACCGCAGTCTCTATTCAGGCGGATATGAGCAAGGCACGCGACGTCACACGCTTGTTCGATACGGTCAGAGCGGACTACGGTAGGCTGGATATTCTGGTAAATAACGCCGGGGTCGCGGTGTTTCAAATGATTGAAGACCTTACGGAGGAAGCCTTCCATCAGCAGTTTAATATCAATGTGCTGGGGTATCTACTGGCTGTTCGTGAAGCGGTAAAGCATTTCGGCAAATCAGGGGGCAGCATCATCAATATCAGCTCCATCCTCAGCACCGACCCTTATCTTGCATCCAGTGTTTATTCAGCCACCAAAGGGGCGGTCGATACCCTGACCCTGGCGTTGGCCAGGGAGCTGGGCCCCCGTGGGATCAGGGTCAATGCCATTCTGCCCGGCCACACCAATACGCCTGCGACGAAAGGTCATTTTGCGGGCGAACTGGGGGAAAAACTTATTGCCGGAACGCCTTTGGGCCGTTTCGGCGAGCCGGAAGACATTGCGCCCGTTGCGGTGTTCCTGGCGTCCGATGATGCACATTGGGTAACAGGCGAATACATTAGGGCCGCGGGCGGAGTGCGAGGCGTGGGTTACTGATCAACGCGGATTGCCGCCCGCGCCTACGCTTTAACGGGTCTCGCCAAGCCGGTTGCCGCTTTGCGTATCAAACAAATGCAGGCTTTCCGCCTTGGTTTCCAGCCAGAGCGGTTGCCCGGGCTGGCACAGGATCCGGCCGGCAAATTGGACATGCAGCGGGAAACCGCCCCAGTCTACGTGCAGCAGGCTGGTCTCGCCGGTTACCTCCATCACGCGCAACGTGGCGGCGGGCTGTTCCGAAGCATCAAGGCGCAGGAAATCATGCGGACGAATGCCAAGCGTCACCGGCGCGCCGCCCTGAAGCTTTGCCGCAGCGTGCCATTTTGCCGGCAGCGGGAACCACAGTGCGCCACAGCTTACGCCCGCAATCCCATCGCGTGTCTCAACCTTCCCTTCCAGCAGGTTCATCGGCGGCGAGCCGATAAAACGCGCCACGAAGGTATTGGCCGGCCGATCGTAAATTTCCAGAGGCCTGCCTTGCTGAACGATATTGCCTTCCTTCATCACCACAATTTGATCGGCCAGGGTCATGGCCTCCACCTGGTCATGGGTAACATATACCGTGGTGGTTTTGAGCTGCTGATGCAGCGATTTAATCTCGGCGCGCAGCTCCATGCGCAGCTGGGCATCCAAATTGGACAACGGCTCGTCAAAAAGGAATACCCGGGGATTGCGCACCATGGCGCGGCCCATGGCCACACGCTGGCGCTGCCCGCCGGACAGCGCCTTCGGCAGCCGCCGCAACAGGCGTTCGATACCCAGCATGCGGGCGACTTGCTCAACTTTGCTTTGCTGTTCCTGGCGCGGTACTTTTTTTACCTGCATATGAAACGCCAGGTTTTCCGCGACCGTCAAATGCGGGTAAAGCGCATAGCTTTGGAACACCATGGCGATATCCCGATCCGCCGGATCCAGGTCGTTGATACGCTGTTTATCAATAAAGATATCGCCGTCGGAGACGGTATCGAGCCCGGCCAGCAGGCGCAGCAGGGTGGATTTGCCGCAGCCGGAGGGGCCGACTAACACCGTAAAGCTGCCGTCGGGGATGGTGAGATCCAGCGGATTAAGCACGGTATGTTTGCCATAACGTTTGGCGATCTTGACGAGTTCGACGCTGGCCATGGATTATTCCTCACCGGCAAGGGATTGAAGGGATGCCCGGTCAGGATACTGACGCGGCGAGCTGCCTATGGCCTGCCCGGCGACACGAATGCCCCAGCGCAGCGCCTGGCGGCGGTTATAACCGTACAGCAGGGCGCTGAGAAAACCGGCGTTAAAACTGTCGCCGGCGCCGATGGTATCTTTGATTTCGACCTGCTCGGCGGCGTGGGAAAATTCCCCCTGCCTCTCATATACCGTGGCACCCAACGCGCCCCGCTTGATGACGCAGGCGCCGCCGGGCGTGAGCTGCGCCGCCAGCGTTTTTCCGGCCAGCGCCAGATCGCCGCTGTCCGCCAGGCCCAGCGTTTCCACTTCATTCAATAATAAATAGTCACAGTAACCGAGCCAGCGGGCGATATCCCTACGCAGGCGCTCGTTCCAGCCGTCGGGGGGCCAGCCGGTATCCACCGCCACCTGAAAACCGCGGCGGCGCAGCGTAGCCAACAGCTCCGGATACTCCTTTAGCAGCCGCAGGCAGAGAAAGGTGCCGCATAATAAGACGATATCCCCCGGCGTCGCCTGCGGCGGCAGCTGCATCAGCACGTCTTGCCGCGTCAGGCGCACGATATGTCCCTGGTTGCTGAAAAAGGTGCGTTCGTTATCAGGATGGGTCAGGCCCACCGTCAGCGAGGTTTCGCAGGCATAACGCGGCCAGAAGGGCGCGCTGGCGGTAAAATAACCCGCCAGCCAGGAAGAAAAATGATCGTCTCCCTGATTGGCCACCGCCCGGTGCGGCGTGCCGAGCGCCGCCAGCGCCAGCGCGCAGTTGCCGGCCGAGCCGCCGGGCCGCATGGCGCTGTGTTCCAGCATCGCCTCGGTTCCGCGGGCGGGCCAATGGTGCAGGGTGCCCATAATCAGGTCGATATTGATATTGCCCACCACATACAGCGTGGCGTCGATCGCGGATGTTGTCATGAAGGTATCCAGTTCGTCCCTTTTTTAGCCCTTGCTGCCGCCGCTGGTTAAACCGCTGACCAGGGATTTTTGCAGCCAGATGGCGATAAACAGCGGCGGTACCGAGGCCAGGATGCCGACGGCGGCGATAAGCCCGTCGTCCGTGGCCCGGCCGGCGGTAAACCCGGCGATAGTGACCGGCAGCGTTTGCGCCTGGATATTGTTGGTAAATAGCAAGGCATAGAAAAATTCATCCCAGGCCAGCAGCCAGCCAAACACCGCCGAGGCGGCCACGGCCGGTTTGGCCAGTGGCAGGGTAATGCGCAACAGCACCTGCCAAAAACGCAGGCCGTCGAGGCGCGCCGCCTGTTCGATATCCAGCGGCAGCGCGTCGAACTGGTTTTTCAGCATCCAGGTCAGAAAAGGCAGGATCAGCGAACAGTACACCAACACCAGTCCCAGATGCGTATTCAGTAACGACAACTGCTGCAAAACAAAATACAGCGGCAGGACAAACGCCACCGGCGGCACCATATAAATAGCCAGGCTGCCCATCAACCAGCCCTCACGGCCGGGATAGCGGGAAAAACTGAACGCCGCCGGCACGGCCAGCAGCAGCGAAATCAGCGTCGCGCCGGTGGCAATCACCATACTGTTGGCCAGCGCGTGCAGGAAAAGCGCGCCCGGCTGGCCCGGCGCCAGCGATAGCAGGCGGGCGTAGCGGCTGAAGTCCCATTGTCGCGGCAGCCATTCCAGCGGGATGCGGGCTAAATCCGCCGCCGAGCTGACGCTCATTAAAAACAGCCACAGCATGGGCGCCAGTATGGTTATCGCCAGCAGCGCCGCCGCCGCGTAGCGTAAAACAATGCGGATCCTGCGTTTCATGATTCTATTCCCCGGCGGCGCTGACGGGACAGCATCAGCATGTAAACGGCAATCAAAATCCCGCACAGAATGGTCATCAGGATGGCATAGGCGGCGCCGCTGCCGGCGCGCAGGTAGCTGAACGATTCCTGATAGACGAAAAAGCTCAGGGTCTTGGTGCTGTCCACCGGGCCGCCCCGGGTCATGACATAAATAATGTCGAAGATCTTAAAGGCGTCGATGGTGCGTAAGATCAGCGCCACGCCAAGTGGAGCCAGGATGGCCGGCAGGGTGATGGCGCGAAATCGCCGCCAGGCGGAGGCGCCGTCGATACGCGCGGCCTCGAACAGATCGTCCGGGATCGATTGCAGCGCCGCCAGGGTCAGCAGCGTCACCAGCGGGTAGTTTTTCCAGATATCGGCAATCATCACCGCGTTCATCGCCGAGTCGGGGGAGCCGAGCCAACTGCGGTAACGATCGATGACACCGGTTTGTGTCAGCAACGCGTTGACGCTGCCGTAATCGGGATTGAAATTAAGCCGCCACATCATGGCGTTAACGATGGTCGGCAGCGCCCAGGGCAGGATTACCAGCACCCGCAGCAGGCCGCGGCCGTAAAATTTCTGGTTCAGCAGCAGGGCCACCAGTACGCCGATAACGCCTTCAAAGGCCACCGACACCAGGGTAAAATAAAGCGTGCGCGCCAGCGCCGCCAGAAAGTCCGGGTCGGTCAGCGCATACAGATAGTTGGCGAAACCCACGTAAGCGGGCACGGCGCCGCCGCCAATCAGCGCGGCGTCGGTAAAGCTGAGCCACAGGGTCCGGCCCAGCGGCCAGGCGGTCAGCAAAAACATCATCACCAGCATGGGCGCCAGCAGCACCCATGCCTGACGACGCTCACGTTGCGGCAAACTGAGCATGGCTAAATCCTTAACGCAAACGTTCCGCGCCTTTCGTCGCCGCCTGCATGGCCGCTTCCGGCGTAGCCTGGTTCTGCAACACCTGCTGCAGGTTTTGCTGCAGCACGTTGGACAACTGCGAATAGGCGGGAATGGCCGGGCGGGACAACATGACATTCAGGGATTGTTTCGCAGCGGCGATTAACGGCTCCTGACCTTGCTGCACCTTGGGGTCATCATAGGAGGATTTCCAGATGGGCAGGCTCAGGCGCGAATATTTATCCTGTACCGGCTGCGAGGTGATATAGCTGATATATTGCCATGCCTGCTCGGGATGCTGGCTGGCCTTGGCAATGCCCAGGCCCATCGAGCCGTTGACCGCCGAAACGCCGCCGGCCTGCGCGCCCGGTGCCGGCACTATGCCGACGTCGCCGGCCACTTTACTCTGTTTCGGGTCGTTGGCCATGTTGTACATATAGGTCCAGTTGAGCGCGAAGGCCGCGTCGCCGTTGGAGAACGCCTTGCGCACATCTTCTTCCAGGTATTCGCGCGAGTTGGGATTGGTCAGGCCCTTATCCAGTGTTTCCTTCATATAATTTACCGCTTGCAGCGAGCCCGGGTTGCTGAAATTCAGCTTGCCCGCGGTAAAGAAGTCGCCCTTAAAGGCTGATACCAGCGTGGTGTAATCACAAATCAGTGCTTCCGCCTGCGACCAGCTCCAGACCAGCGGATACTTCACGATGCCCTTTTGCTTTAAAATCTCGGACTGCTGCTCCACCTGCTGCCAGGTCTGCGGCGGCGTGGTGATGCCGGCTTTGCTCAACATCGCCTTGTTGTAATACAGGTATTTGGTGTCGAGGATCCAGGGCAGGCCCCAAACCTTATCCTGATAGGTAACGGTGCTCATAGCGCCGGGGAAAATCTTTTTGCTGTCGTCGGCGTTAATCCGTGCCGTGACATCCTGTAATAGGCCGAATTTGGTAAATTCCGCCGGCCAGATGGCGTCGAACAGCACCACATCGTACCCATTGCCGCCCGCGCCGCGCGCCGCGACGATTTTGTCGTGCAGGGCTTCGTAGGGGACAAATTCCAGGTTGACGTCGATATCCGGATGCTGCTGGGTGAAATCGGTGGTCATGGCGCGGATATCGTTTTCGCTGTAGGCGGCCTGGGTCATGAACAGCGCGTTGATTTGGGTTTTCGCCTGGGCCTGTGCCGGGAGTCCCAGCGAGAGGACCGACAATGCGCAGAGCGTCAGGGCGGGGTAGAAGGTCTTTATGTTCATGCTCTCTCCGGGATCAGATGGTTTGCGTGTGGGTAATTAAATCAATTTGATTGCTTTAATAGACGAAAGCAATGCTTAACTTCTCAGCTTGTGATCGCTATCGCGCCACATTCTCTTAACATACCTGGCAACAATTGCCGCTATCCTGCAGAGAAACTTGCAATAGCCATGCCGAAAACACTGCCCGGGAATTAATAAATCAATTTGATTGCTCTATAACAAGCACACATACTGGCGCCACAGGCAGTGAGGGGTATGGACTCATGAGAACATCAGGTACCAATTTGGAACATGCCAGGGCGCATAACCGGCGCGTGGTTATCGAGGCCATTCGGTTAAACGGCGAGTTGACGCGGGCGGAATTGGCGCGCCTGACGGCGCTGACGCCGCAGACCGTATCCAATATCGCGGCCGAGCTCGGCCAGGCCGGCATTCTCTCCTCCCATGCGCCACGCCATGTCGGCGGCCGCGGCCAGCCGGCGGTACCCATGACCCTGAATCCGGACAGCGCTTATTCGATAGGCATTCATCTCGATCACCAGACCCTGCTGATGGTCTTGGTCGATCTTACCGGCAATGTCCGCTTCCGGCGCCTTTGCCTGGTGCAAAAGCCCCAGCCCGGTGCAACGCTTGCGCTGATCAAAGAGCTGCTGGCGGAGATGAAGCAGCAGGCGCCGGTCGACTGGGGCAAAATGCTGGGGATCGGGGTGGTGATGCCGGGGCCGTTTGGCGTCGAGGGCCTATCGTCCGAAGGACCCACCACCCTGCACGGCTGGGAACATGTCGATGTGGTGGCGGAATTGACGACGGCAACCGGCCTGCCGGTGACCCTGGAGAACGACGCTACGGTGGCCGCCATCGGCGAGCGGTTCCACGGCATTGCCAAGCAGCTGGATTCGTTTATCTATCTTTATATCGGCACTGGCCTGGGCGCGGGCATTTTCACCGACGGCCATATTTACACCGGCCATGCGCATAATGCCGGCGAGGTCGGCCACATGGTGGTGCAGCCCGGCGGGCGCCTGTGCTCCTGCGGCAATCATGGCTGCCTGGAACGCTATTTATCCCTGCAATCGGCTTATGAGGCCTGCGGGCTGGATCCCATGATCGCCATGCCCGGGGACCTGCTGCACGTGGAACACGCCCGCTTTGACCGCTGGATCGACGCGGTCCTGCCGGCAACCCGGCAGGCAATCAATATCCTCGAATGCATTTTCGACGCCGAAGCGGTGATTATCGGCGGCCAAATGCCACAGCCGCTGGTGGAAAAAATTGTCGGGCGCCTGCATCCGCTGCTGCGCTCGGTGCGCAGCAAATACAGCGACGGCCACCGCGTCAGGATTGGGCTGAACGGTACCGACACCGCCGCGCTGGGCGCCGCGGCGCTGCCGATATTCGATGAGTTTAATCCGCAATACGAGGTGCTGCTGAAATAACCGGGGCGGCGCCCCGGTGGTCGATCAATGCAGGATCTGGGACAGGAAGGCGCGGGTGCGCTCTGATTTCGGCTGGGTGAAAAACTCGTCCGGCGCGGATTGCTCGACGATCTCCCCGCGATCCATAAAGATCACCCGATCGGCGACGGTACGGGCAAAGCCCATTTCATGCGTCACGCACAGCATGGTCATGCCGTCATTGGCCAGGCCGATCATGGTATCGAGCACTTCCTTGACCATTTCCGGATCCAGCGCCGAGGTGGGTTCGTCAAACAACATGATTTTCGGCTTCATGCATAACGAACGGGCGATAGCCACCCGCTGCTGCTGGCCGCCGGACAGCTGGCCGGGGAATTTATGCGCGTGCTCGGCAATCCGCACCCGCTGCAGATAATGCATGGCCAGCTCCTCGGCCTCTTTTTTCGGCATCTTGCGCACCCAAATGGGCGCCAGGGTGCAGTTCTGCAGCACCGTCAGGTGCGGGAACAGGTTGAAATGCTGGAACACCATGCCCACTTCAGTACGCACGCGTTCGATATTGCGCAGATCGTCATTCAAAAGGGTACCGTCCACCACGATGGTGCCCCGCTGATGCTCTTCCAGATGGTTAATACAACGGATGGTGGTGGACTTGCCCGAACCTGAAGGGCCGCACAGCACGATGCGTTCGCCGGCTTTTACCTGCAAATTGATATCTTTCAATACATGGAACTGACCGAACCACTTATTGACGTTTTCCAGTGTAATCATCAAACGGTCAGACTGGATGGCGTTATTGTCGCTCATTATGTACCTCAATGGGTGGAGGAATGCCCGGTTTGAAAGCGCCTTTCCAAATGTTGGCTATAGCGGGACATGCTAAAACAAAAAATCCAGTAGACTGCCGCGGCGAAGACATACCCTTCCGTCGACATCCCGAGCCAGGCCGGGTCGACCGTGGCCTGCTGCACGCTGCTGAACAAATCGAATAAACCGATAATCACCACCAGGCTGGTATCCTTAAACAGCGCAATGATGGTGTTGACCAGGCCGGGAATCACCATTTTCAGGGCTTGCGGCAGGATCACCAGCCCCTGGGTTTTCCAATAACCCAGCGCCAGCGATTCGGCCGCCTCGTACTGGCCCTTGGGCAAGGCCTGCAGGCCGCCGCGCACCACTTCCGCCACGTAGGCCGACTGGAACATGATCACCCCTACCAGCGCCCGGATAAGCTTATCGATATTGGTCCCTTCCGACAGGAACAGCGGCAGCATGACCGACGACATGAACAACACGGTGATCAGCGGCACGCCGCGCCAGAACTCGATAAATATGATGCAAAACCATTGCACCACCGGCATTTTCGACCGCCGGCCCAGCGCCAGCAGCACGCCCAGGGGCAGCGCGCCCGCAATGCCCACCGCCGCGATGATGAGCGTCAGGGTCAACCCGCCCCATTGACGGGTTTCCACCCGGGATAAACCGAAAAAGCCGCCATACAGCATCACCCAGGTAAAAATGGGGAACAACACCGCCCAGCAGGCAATATAACGTCCGCGACGCGGCATGCCTTTCCAGAACATCGGCAGCAGGCTCAGCAATCCGACCACCAGGGTCAGGTTAATGCGCCAGCGCTGGTCGAAGGGGTACAGGCCATACATGAACTGGCCGAAGCGGGCGTGGATAAAGACCCAGCAGGCGCCGTCGCGGGTGCAGTCGGCGCGGGTGGTGCCCACCCAATTGGCTTGCAATATCAGCCAGTTGAACATGGGCGGGATAATAATCCACAGCAGCCACAGGCAAAACAGGGTCAGCAGGCTATTGGACAGGCTGGAAAACAGGTTCTGGCGTATCCAAAGCATAGCCAGTGCCAGCCGGCTGCGCGACGCTATCGCTACGGGTTCATGGGGATTGATTGTCATGGTCATGAAGGTCTCTTAGCGCTCAACCAATGCTTTACGCCGGTTGTAAATGTTCATTAAGAACGAAATCCCCAAACTGATAACCAGATAGACCGACATGGTGATGGCGATGGTTTCAATCGCCTGGCCGGTCTGGTTGAGCACCGACCCGGCAAATAGCGAGACCATATCCGGGTAACCTATGGCGGCCGCCAGCGAGGAGTTCTTGACGATATTCAGGTACTGGCTGGTCAGGGGTGGGATAATCACGCGCATCGCCTGCGGCAGGATAACCTGGTTTAACGTGACCGGATTAGGCAGCCCCAGCGAACGGGCCGCTTCATGCTGGCCGAAGGGCACCGACTGGATGCCGGAGCGAATGACTTCGGCGATAAAGGTGGAGGTATAGACCGAAAGGGCCAGCGTCAGGGCGGCCAGTTCGGGGATAAGCACCATGCCGCCGCGAAAGTTAAACCCGCGCAATTGCGGCAAATCCCAATGGAGGGCCGCGCCGAATAGCCACTGCGCGCCGGCGGGCAGCGCAATCAACAGCAGGACAATCCAGGGCCAGCTGCGGCGCAGTTCGCCGGTGGCCATCTGGTGGCGGCGGTTAATGCGAAACAGGATAACCGACGCCAGGATGGCGGCAACCAGCGCAACCAGGGTGGCGGCTGCGCCTTCGCCCATCATCGGGGTGGGCATATAAAGGCCGCGGTTGCTGAGAAAGGCCACGTCAAAGGCATTAACCGCCTGGCGCGGACCGGGCAGGTTGCGCAGCACGGCGAAATACCAGAAAAAGATTTGCAGCAGCGGCGGAATATTACGAAAAGTCTCGATATAGATGGTCGACAGTTTACGTAACAGCCAGTTTTCCGACAGTCGCGACAGGCCGATAAAAAAGCCGAGCAGGGAAGCGAACACGATACAGAGTGCGGAGACGAGCAATGTATTGAGGAGCCCGACGATAAACACCCGTCCGTAGGTATCGCCCTGTTCGAAAGGAATAAGATGCTGCACGATGCCGAAACCGGCGGCGTCATGCAGGAAACCAAAGCCGGACGTGATGCCGCGGTTGCTGAGATTAGTCAGCGTGTTGTGCAGGATATAGCCGCCAAAGGCTACCACCACCACCACGGCCAGTATCTGGTAGACCCAGGCGCGAACCGCAGGGTTGGTCAACGAAAAGGCACCTTTTACGGTTTGGCGTTGTTGCATGCGCAAAGCCTCAGTATAAATTTATCTGCTGGAAAAGCGCCGGCGGACTACGCCGGCGCTCTCGCACTGTGGCTGGTATTAACGTACCGGCGGCGCGTACTGGATGCCGCCCTGATTCCATAATGCATTCAGGCCGCGCTTGATTTTAAGCTCGCTGCCGGCGCCGACGTTACGATCGAAAATTTCGCCGTAATTCCCTACTTGTTTAACGATTTTGTATGCCCAATCGTTAGGCAGCTTCAGCTGTTCGCCGAAGTTACCTTCTTTACCCAGCAGATGGGCCATATCGGGTGTTGCCGGCGAGGCCGCCAGCTGATCGACGTTTTTCGAGGTCACGCCCATTTCTTCGGCATCGAGCATGGCGAACAGCGACCATTTGACAATGGTGAACCAATCTTCATCACCGCGACGCACCACCGGTCCCAACGGCTCTTTGGAAATCACTTCAGGCAGTACGACATAATCGTCGGGCTTGCCCAGCTTGATACGCAGCGCGTAGAGCTGTGACTGGTCGGAAGAGAGGGTGTCGCAGCGGCCGGACTCGAGCGCCTTGGCGCTTTCGTCGGAACGATCGAAGGTCACGGGGGTAAATTGCATTTTATTGGCTTTGAAATAATCCGCTACGTTCAGCTCGGTATCGGTACCGGCCTGGATACAGACGGTAGCGCCGTCGAGATCCTTGGCGCTTTTCAGTCCGGCCTTGGTATGGGTCAGGAAGCCGATACCGTCATAATAGTTCACGCCGGCGAACACCATGCCCATGGACGCATCGCGGGACGAGGTCCAGGTCGTGTTGCGCGACAGGATATCCACTTCCCCGGATTGCAGCGCGGTAAAACGCTCTTTTGCCGTCAAGGGCGTGTATTTGACCTTGGTATCGTCGCCGAAGACGGCGGCGGCGACGGCGCGGCAGACGTCCACGTCGATACCGGTAAATTTACCGCTGGCATCGGCATAAGAAAAGCCGGGCAAACCGTCACTGATACCGCATTGCACAAAACCTTTTTTCTTTACCGCGTCCAACGTCGCGCCTGCATGTGCCTGATTGGCTATCGCAAAAAGGGTGGCTGCGGCAACCAAGGTGGAAATCATCATTTTTTTCATAAAGCATCCTGTGAGGCAGAAAATTAAAGCCAGTGGTTTTGATGCACTTTCGCTGCGCATCCATCCTGTCTGTTGGCATAGTGCCAGTTACCTCTATAGCAAAGGGGATGCCAATCTGGCAGTTGCTTGCCTGGCGGGTGAACTCACACTTTATTAACAGCCGCGCCGCGCCAAAACGGGACAGTTATGCACAAATATAGTGCAGTGATTCGGCGGACGCACCACTATGACGCCCCGGGTTCCGTTATCTGGGAGCGGGTTGGCAAAAATTGTTGTCGAACCGCCTTGATTGGGCGCATGGGATGCGGGCGCAACATCGCCTTGGGTGCAGTCATTGCACCTTAAAAATTCATTTGATAATTAAAGCTTGCGCGGCGGGGGGTTTTATGAGTAAATAGCGTCAACGGTTTGTAGTACAGACCTATTTATGTAAGTCATTTTAGTAAAGTTGTTCAAGTAAAAGCGATAGCAGACCATCACTTCTTCGACGAATTTCCTTCTTAAGTGCCCATAAGTAAGTATTCCCTGGCAAACAGACCTATTCACCACGCCACATTGTGGCACAAATAATTATGAAGGAAGTATCTATGTCTGACAAAATGACTGGTATCGTTAAATGGTTTGACGCTGGTAAAGGTTTCGGCTTCATCACTCCTGCTGACGGCAGCAAAGACGTGTTCGTACACTTCTCTGCCATCCAGAGCAATGATTTCAAAACCCTTGACGAAGGTCAGCGCGTTGAATTCACCATTGAAAGCGGCCAGAAAGGCCCGTCTGCTGCCAACGTTGTTGCTCTGTAATTTAATTACTCAGCCATAACCACGCAGAAGCAGGTTACCGGACATTCTTAAACGAATAGCCCTTTGGTCGCGCGGCGCAGCCGCCAGAAAATCCAAAGCATCCGGAACCTGACAATGAATTAAAGAGCCTCGACATCGTCGGGGCTTTTTTTCGTCCCCAGAAACCACCGCCTGATCAAAACCTGTTTTGTCGCTTGACTTAGCGCGCGCTCTAACCCTTAGCATGGGTAAGGTCGGGACGAAATAAGGACAGATATGAAGATCGGTGATATAGCAAAAAAAACCGGGCTGACAGCCCATACCCTGCGTTATTACGAACGCATTGGATTGCTGCCGTATGCCCGGAGGGATGATGCCGGACAGCGTTATTACGACCGCGCCATCCTGCCCTGGATTTCCTTTTTGCAGCGGCTGAAAACTACCGGCATGCCGATACGCGACATGTTGCGCTATGCCGCCCTGCGCGACGGCGGCACGGCAACCCTACCCGATCGCCGGCGCCTGCTGGAGGCGCATCGCCAAAAGGTACGGGCGCATATCACGGAACTGCAATCCTCACTGCTCGTCCTCGACGCTAAAATCGCCGGTTATACCGACGCCAACGTTACCGAGGAATAATGTATGACGATACAGAATATAACCCTATCCAGACTGGAACAGGGTAAAAAAGCCTTAGCCGCTATCGACGGCCGCGCCGGAGAAAACGTGATTGACGCCTTAGCCGATATCGCGCCCGATTTCGCGCGTTATCTGCTTGAGTTTCCGTTTGGCGATATTTATTCACGTCCCGGGCTTGACCTGCGCGCGCGTGAAATCGCCACCATCGCCGCGCTAACGGCGATGGGCAACTGCGCGCCGCAGTTGAACGTCCATATCCAGGCCGGCCTGAACGTAGGGTTAACGCGTGAGGAAATCACCGAAATCATTATGCAGATGGCGATATACGCGGGCTTCCCGGCGGCGTTGAATGGGCTGTTTGTGGCGAAAACGGTGTTTAATCCATCCTGATATCCCCGTATCGTTGCCGATCGCTTAGTCCTGCGGGAGGCGGATGAAGTAACACGGCGCAATGGCGGGTACAGTGAGTGATAAGCCTATGCGTAAATTATATCCGGGGAGGATAGAAACGGCCGGCAGCAGGCTGCGGCGCGAGCGGGCGTACCTGGAAACGCTGCGGCAGCAGGGTAGCGCGCCGATAGCCATGTCCCCGGCATCGCCGGATCTGCCGGTGAAGATGGGCTGACCGCCTGGCTGGAGGGCACATGTTGTGATGGAAACGGCAAAACAGATTAATACGGGTAATGAGTGCGCATGGATTGTTAAAAAAAATAGGTTGCTACCGGTAATAATGGTTTCCTTTTTTTTAGAGATGGCGCCATGTCCTTTCTTGATACCCCTCGCTTTTCTGTCTGGCTGGCAGTCGGCGTGTCCCTGTTCACCTTGATCCTATGGTGCCTGATGCCCACCGACATATTGGTGCATCTGGTCGAAGAGGGGCAGCTGGTGGAAAACCTGACTCTGGTGGGATACGGCATCGCCGTCCTGTCGCTGGCGCTGCTGCCCCTGCCGCTATGCCGGCGGCGCACCCGTGTCGCCGTCATCGTGGCGCTGCTGGCGATGATGGCGCGCGAGGCGGACCTGCATAAATATATCGATCATATGAGCATGCTTAAACTGCGCTTCTGGACCGGTTCCCTGCCCACGCTTGATAAGCTGTACGCCGTGCTGTCGCTGGTGCCTATTGTCGTTGCCTGCCTGTATCTGCTGGTCAGGCATGCGTTGCCTGTTTTGCGCGCGGTGCGCATGGGCAAAGCCCATGCGGTGACCATCGCCACTTTTGTGTTCCTGATTGGGCTGACCAACATTATCGACCGTTCCCTGGGCATGATTAAGGGCACTTTCGGCTGGCACGCGCCTGAATGGCTGGTGGCGTTGCAAACCTCGCAGGAAGAATTTCTGGAGCTGTCGCTGCCGTTCCTGGCGTTGGTGGCGGCAATACAGTATCGACGCGCAATGGCAAGAAGCCTGGCGGCGCTGCCGGCCGGACGCGGCCAATGGGTTAAATAGCCGACGGCAGGGCAATAAAAAGGCGTTATTGGTTGCCCAATAACGCCTTTATTTTTATTCAGTTAGCAGTGGTATTAGTTCATACCATACTTTTTCAATTTCTTACGCAGTGTACCGCGGTTAATGCCCATCATCAGGGCCGCGCGGGTTTGGTTGCCACGGGTGTATTGCATGACCATGTCCAACAGTGGCTGTTCTACTTCAGCCAGTACCAGCTCATACACATCATTTACATCCTGACCGTTTAATTGAGCAAAATAGTTCTTCAGTGCTTGTTTCACCGAGTCCCGCAGCGGTTTTTGAGTTACCTGATCCTGAGAGTTAACGGTGGAAACGGTCAGTACGTCAGAATTTACGCGTTGTTCGAACATAGTTCTGTCAGCTCTTTTTTCTATTACGCAAGATTTTCAAAATATGCCTTCAACGCCTCCAGCTGTTCGCCGGCATCCTCAATGGCGTTGAATGTGCGCCTAAACTGGTTGTCGGGGGCATGCTCCTGCAGATACCAGGAGACGTGCTTACGAGCAATGCGGAATCCTTTGCCTGGACCATAAAAGTCGTGCAGTTCCCGTACATGCTCTATCAACAAACGCTTCACCTCGCCTAACGGCGGCGGCGGCAGCAGCTCCCCCGTATCCAGATAATGCTGGATTTCCCGGAAGATCCAGGGTCTTCCCTGAGCGGCGCGTCCTATCATCAGGGCGTCGGCCCCGGTGTAGTCAAGCACCGCTCTGGCTTTATGCGGGTCAGTAATGTCGCCATTCGCGATAACCGGAATGGTAACAGACTGCTTAACTGCCCGAATACTGTCGTACTCCGCGTTGCCGTTGAACAAGCAGGCGCGGGTTCGGCCATGTATTGTGATGGCCTGTATACCACAATCTTCGGCCAATTGGGCAATTTCTACACAATTTCGGTGTTCCGGCGACCAGCCCGTGCGTATTTTCAGCATCACCGGCACGTCCACCGCCTTTACCACGGTCAGCAGGATCTGTTTCACCAGATCCGGAAACTGCAGCAAGGCGGAGCCCGCCATTTTCCGGTTAACCTTCTTGGCGGGGCAACCCATGTTGATATCAATCAGCTGCGCGCCGTTTGCCACGTTAATGACGGCGGCGGCGGCCATATCAGCAGGATCGCATCCGGCAATCTGCACGGCCCGGATACCGGGTTCATCACTATGTACCATACGTAGACGGGACTTATCCGTGCGCCATACCTCAGGATTCGAGGAAAGCATCTCGGAAAAGGTCAACCCCGCTCCCATCGCATGACAGAGTGCTCTGAATGGGCGGTCTGTCACTCCGGCCATCGGGGCGGCTATCAGGCGATTATCGAGCTGCAGGTGTCCAATACGCATAGACAAAGAGAGACCATACTGTGTCCGCAAGGGCGCGTATATTACGCATTTTTTTCGTCAGATGAAAGGCCAAACTTTGAACAATCCGCTGCTATAGATCAATGAAATTGTTCTTTGCATGTCATCTTTCGAATTTTTCACAATAAAAACAAAAAGTTGTAGCTGAAAAATATTTGGTGCGGTCGCGATTTTTTCCTGAATCGCTCCCGCCCCGTCCCCGGCGACGCGGCGGGACGCGCTTGCCGCCGGATTAGCGGCGGCGGCCGGTTATCCGGCACCACTCGTCCTTTTCCGCCACCGGGTCGAGCGAAAACGCGTCGGCGTAAGCCGCCTTGACGTTTTCCGCCTGGCTTGCCAGGATGCCCGACAGGCCGAGATAGCCGCCCGGTTTCGGCAGGAGGGAGATAAGCGGCGCCAGTTCGCGCAGGGGGCCGGCCAGGATATTCGCCACCACCACGTCGGCGCTCAGGTCGTCGGGTTT
The DNA here is from genome assembly GCF_047324285.1 of Sodalis sp. RH14. Classification (NCBI taxonomy): domain Bacteria; kingdom Pseudomonadati; phylum Pseudomonadota; class Gammaproteobacteria; order Enterobacterales; family Bruguierivoracaceae; genus Sodalis; species Sodalis sp. RH14. The sequence goes on along the minus strand of NZ_CP178739.1, from coordinate 5,151,438 downwards.
GTCATGCGACAAATACAGGTCGAGCCGATTGCCCACCGCATTGCGTTGGGCGTTGTCACGGCTGGCCTGGATGGCCTGCGGATCGATATCGATGCCGATGGCGTGCGCCGCGCCCAGTTTCAACGCCGCGATGGCCAGGATGCCGGAACCGCAGCCAAAATCGATTACCGTTTTACCCGCCAGGTCCAAACCGTCCAGCCATTGCAGGCAAAGGGCGGTGGTGGGATGGGTGCCGGTGCCGAAGGCCAGGCCGGGGTCGAGCATGACGTTTACCGCCGTGGCGTCCGGCACCGGGCGCCAGCTGGGGCAGATCCACAGCCGTTCGCCAAAGCGCATGGGGTGGAAATTATCCATCCATTCGCGTTCCCAGTCCTTATCTTCCAACTGCTCGATTTTAGGATGGAAATCCTGTCCCAGCAGGGCATGGCCCGATAAGGCGTCTATAAGCGCCGCTATGTCGATATCGGCCGCAAAAAGGCCTATGACATCGGTATCGCCCCATAACCGCGTCTCGCCCGGCAGCGGCTCGAATACCGGGTTGTCGTGGGTATCCTGAAAGGTGACCGATACCGCGCCGCATTCCATCAGCGCGTCGCTGAGTTCCTCGGCGTTGGCGCCGGTGGTGTTGATCTTCATTTGAATCCAGGGCATCTGTTGCTCCCAATAAAAAAATTAAAGGCCGGGCCGGGCAACGGGCCGGGCGGCGGGGCGAAGGCAGTTGCCCGCCAGGAACGCCGCCAGGCTCAGCGCCAGGGCGGGCACAATGGGATGGAAACCGCCGATATGCACATCAAGGGTGGCGAGCACGGCGTAACAGACCCCGCCGGCGATCATCGCGCTCAGGGCCCCGGCCGCGTTGGCGCGTTCCCAGTATAGCCCCAGCACCAGCGGCCACAGAAATACCGCCTCGAGCCCGCCGAAGGCCAGCAGGTTGAGCCAGATGATCATCTCCGGCGGGCGCCAGGCGGCCACCATTAATAACAGGCCCAGCGCCAGCGTGACCGTGCCCGACATCCGCGTCAGCAAGCGTTCGTTGCCCGCCTGGGCGGGACGCAGGCTGAGATAGAGATCCTTGACGATGGTCGCCGAGGATTGCAGCAGTTGCGCGTTGATTGTCGACATGATCGCCGCCAAAGGCGCGGCCAGAAATATGCCGGCCACCACCGGCGGCAGGACGGTGATCATCAGCGTCGGGATCACCTGGTCGGGAATGGTCAGGTCGGGTAGTATCGCCCGGCCCAGGGCGCCGGCAAGGTGCATGCCCAGCATCAGCACGCCGATCACCAGGGTGCCGATAATAATGCCGCGATGTACGGCTTTGCTGTCCCGGTACGAAATGCAGCGCACCGCGGTATGGGGCAGGCCGATAACGCCGAAGCACACCAGGATCCAGAACGACGACATAAACTGCGGCGTCAGCACGTGGTCGACGCCTGTCGGGGATACCAGCGCCGGCTGGATGTGCTGGAGTTTGGTCACCGCTGCGGACAGGCCGCCCGCGGCGTGGATAACGCTGAACAGCAGGATAAAAGTGCCCAGCAGCATGACCAGTCCCTGGAAAGCGTCGTTGAGCACGCTGGCGCGAAAACCACCGAACGACGTATACAACGCGATGCTGATGCCGAAAATCAGCAGCCCGGTATCGTAGGGGATGCCGGCGGCGGTTTCCAGCAGGCGCGCGCCGCCGATAAACTGCACCGTCATGGCGCCGATAAAGGCCACCAGCAGGCTGATGCTGGCAAGCCATACCAGCAGCGGGCTTTGATAGCGGGCCAGCAGCATATCGTTGAGAGTGACCGCGTTGTAGCGGCGGGCGAGGATGGCGAATTTCTTGCCGAGCACACCCAGAGACAGCCAGACCGTCGGCAGTTGGATCATCGCCAGCAGTACCCAGCCGAGTCCATATTTGTAGGCCGCGCCCGGCCCGCCGATAAAGGAGCTGGCGCTGATATAGGTGGCGGTGAGGGTCATCGCCAGCACAAACCCGCCCATCGAGCGGTTGCCGAGGAAATATTCCGTCAGGAACTCGCCTTTCTGGCGGCGGCGGTAGGCATAGAACGAAAGCGCGAAGACCAGGACCAGGTAGGCAATCAGCGGTAAAAGGATCTCACTTTGCATCATTATCCTCCAGGGGGATATCGCGGTAGATAACGCGCACCATCAGCCAGCAAAGCGCCAGGAACAGCAGCGGCACCCACAGGCAGGCCATTTCAAACCAATGGGGCAGGCCGGTGAGCCCCTGCCGGTCGTCGGGCAGGTAGGCGGCCAGCACCCAGGCAATCAGATAGGCCACCGCCAGGCCAAACGCCCACCGGGCTTCGCGGTGAGCCTGAAGAAATCGTTTATCCATGATGTCTTGGTACCGGAATGAATAAGTGATAACGAAAAAAAGGCGATTTTACGGCATGCAGCCGATTTGCATAGTGCTAAAGGGGATTTAAACGGAAAAGGCCGGTGACAACCGGCCTTTTGCAGCACGGGTTATTTTTCCACTAAACCGAGCTTTTTCTCCAGGTAATGGATGTTGGTGCCGCCGTGCTGGAAGTTTTCGTCGTTCATGATTTTCAACTGCAAATCAATGTTGGTTTTGATGCCGTCGATGATAAGCTCCGCCAGCGCATTTTTCATGCGCGCGATGGCCACGTCGCGGTTCTCGCCATAACAAATCAATTTACCAATCATGGAATCATAATACGGCGGTACGGTATAGCCCGCGTAGATATGCGATTCCCAGCGCACGCCGAAACCACCCGGCGCATGGAAGCGGGTGATCTTGCCCGGACTGGGCATAAAGGTGTTGGGATCCTCGGCGTTGATACGGCATTCCACCGCGTGCCCCGTAACCCGTACTTCGTCCTGCTTGATGGACAAAGGCTGGCCGGCGGCGATGCGTAGCTGTTCCTTGATGAGATCCACGCCGGTAATCATTTCGGTAACCGGATGCTCCACCTGGATGCGGGTATTCATCTCAATGAAATAAAACTCGCCGTTCTCATACAGGAATTCAAAGGTGCCGGCGCCGCGATAGCCGATATCCCGGCACGCCTTGGAACAGCGTTCGCCGATGTAGCGGCGCATGGCTTCGGTAATGCCCGGCGCGGGCGCTTCCTCCACCACTTTCTGGTGGCGGCGCTGCATGGAGCAGTCGCGTTCCGCCAGGTAGATGGCGTTGCCCTGGCCGTCCGCCAATACCTGGACCTCGATATGCCGGGGATTTTCCAGGTACTTTTCCATGTAAATGACATCGTTGTTAAACGCCGCCTTGGCTTCGGCGCGGGTCATTTTGATCGATGATTCCAGCTCGTTGTCGCCGCGCACGACGCGCATGCCGCGCCCGCCGCCGCCGCCCGAGGCCTTGATGATAACCGGGTAACCGATACGCTTGGCCACCGCGCGGTTTTTTTCCATATCATCGCCGACCGGGCCGTCGGAACCGGGCACGCAAGGCACGCCGGCTTTTTTCATCGCGCTGATGGCCGAAACCTTGTCGCCCATCAGGCGAATGGTTTCGGCGCGCGGCCCGATAAAGATAAAGCCGGAGCGTTCAACCTGCTCGGCAAAATCCGCGTTTTCGGACAGGAAACCGTACCCGGGATGGATGGCCACCGAGCCGGTAATTTCCGCCGCCGAAATAATCGCCGGGATGTTGAGATAGCTTTTTACCGAAGGCGCGGGCCCGATACAAATGGTTTCATCGGCCAGCAGTACGTGTTTCAGATCGCGGTCCACCGTGGAATGCACGGCCACGGTCTTAATACCCAATTCCTTACAAGCGCGCAAAATACGCAGCGCAATTTCACCACGATTGGCGATAACAATTTTATCTAGCATGTGGCGCCTCGTTATTCGATGACGACCAGCGGCTCGTCGAATTCAACCGGTTGACCATTGTCCAGCAGAATGGCTTTGACCACCCCGGCTTTGTCGGACTCTATCTGGTTCATCATTTTCATGGCTTCGACGATGCACAGCGTGTCGCCGACATTGACCTTTTGTCCGACTTCGATAAAAGGTTTCGCGTCAGGGCTTGGGGTGCGATAAAACGTGCCGACCATCGGGGAGCGCACCAAATGGCCGCTCATGGCGGCGGGTACGGCGGCGGCCTGCTCGGCCGCAGGCGCGGCGGCGACCACCGGGGCCACCTGCTGCTGGGCCGCGGGGATATAAGCCTGTTGCATCATGGGATAGGCAGGCATGGCCGGAGCACGGCTGATACGAACCGATTCCTCACCTTCGGAGATTTCCAGCTCTGAAATGCCGGACTCTTCAACCAGTTCAATCAGCTTCTTGATCTTACGAATATCCATGAGTGGGGTTCCATACTCTAATTAATTGGATGCAGACAGACGATTGACCGCCGTCTGAAAAGCAAAATTATAACCATCGGCGCCGAGGCCGCAGATAACGCCAACCGCAATATCGGAGAGATAGGAATGATGTCGGAATGGCTCGCGCGCATGCACATTGGATAAGTGAATTTCAATAAATGGGATGTTTACCGCTAACAGCGCGTCGCGCAACGCTACGCTGGTATGGGTAAACGCCGCGGGATTGATCACGATAAAATCGGTATTACCGCGGGCCTGATGGATGCGATCTATCAGGACATGTTCCGCATTGGATTGCAGGTGGCTTAACGTCACGCCGAGAGCCTGCGCCTGTGTTTCAAGGCTGCTGATGATATCGGCGAGCGTGGTGTGGCCATACTTATCCGGCTCACGGGTCCCGAGCAGATTCAGGTTGGGACCATTGAGGAGCAAAATGTGAAACTTATCCGCCATCGTGCCGCTATCTCCGGTTAATTAACGAAGCCCCGTAAAAAATAACCTTCCGTAACCGTTTTGTCACCTTTTTGATGAAAAATCCGGGCCAGAGTGTTAACAGGGTCAAGCATTATAATGATATCGCAACTTTTCGCAGCAACATACTGGCGTTATCTGCGAAGATAAGCTGGACGCGGTATCCAAAGTGGAGTGCAAGATAGCGCATTTTGGCGGGGGAATGAAATAAAAAATTCCGCGGCTAGCGCCACCAGCCGCGAAATTTTTTGTAACGCAGTGCTAACAGAACCGCCGCCGCCAGAGCATACAACACCGGCTGGGGCGAGAGAATTTTGACCGACCAGAGATAGTGTATCGGCGCCAGGATCGCCACCACATAGACCAGATTGTGCAGCGTTTGCCACCGGCTTTTCAATTGCCGCTGGGCGCGCTGGGTGGAGGTCAGCGCCAGCGCCAGTAAAATCAGCCAGCTGATGATGCCCAGCGTCAGGTAGGGGCGGGAGACCAGTTCCCGGCCCAGCAGGCCGAGATTGTCGATGCCCAGTTCAAGCACAGAATAGCTCAGCAGATGCAGGCTTACCCAGGCGAAACACCACAGGCCGATAAGACGGCGGCAGCGGATCAGCAGGGGTTGGCGGCCATACCGGGCCAGCGGGGTTATCAACAGCGACGCCAGCAACAGTTTTAGCCCCATGCGCCCGGTAAAGTGCTGGATATCCTTGGCCGGGTCGGCGCTGAAATCGCCCTGACTGACCGCATAGACCAGCCAGACCAGGGGCAGGAACGCCGCCAGGTGAATCAGTACCTTTAGCCAGAAAATGTGTTTAAGGTTAAGCCGCACTCAGAAATTCTCCCGCAAATCCAGGCCACGATATAAGCCGGCCACCTGTTCGGCGTAGCCGTTGAACAACAGGGTCGGCTGGCGTTTTACATCCAGGATGCCGCCGGCGCCGATAGCCCTTTCCGTTGCCTGGGACCAGCGGGGGTGATCCACATGCGGATTCACGTTAGCGTAAAATCCATACTCGTTCGGCGCGGAAAGATTCCAGGTGGTGGGCGGCTGCTCCCGCGTCAGCCGGATATGGACAATGGATTTGATGCCCTTAAAACCATATTTCCAGGGGGTAATCAGGCGGATGGGCGCGCCGTTTTGCGGCGGCAGCGTTTTGCCGTAAACGCCGACCGTCATCAGCGCCAGCGGGTTCATGGCCTCATCGATCCGCAGCCCCTCCACATAAGGGTAATCCAGGCCGCCGCCGATATAACGGTCTTTTTCTCCCGGCATCTGCTCCGGATCGTCCAGAGTCTGGAACGCGACATAACGCGCCTGGCTGGTGGGCTCCGCCAGCTTAAGCAGTTTTCCCAGCTCAAAACCGGTCCAGGGCACGACCATTGACCAGGCCTCCACGCAGCGCAGCCGGTAAATACGTTCTTCCAGCGCAAAACGTTTCAGGATGTCGTCCATGTCAAGCGTCATGGGCTTAGCCACTTCGCCGTCGATGACCACTTTCCAGCCGTCGGTTTTCAGGCCGCCGGCGTTGGCCGCCGGATCGGCTTTATCCAGGCCGAATTCGTAGAAATTATTATAGCCGGTGACTTTATCATACGGCGTCAGCGGCAAATCGGCATGCCAGGCGGCGGGCCGGCTGAAAGACAGATCCTTGCCCGTCGGCGCGGCGGGGGCGGCCTTGTCGCCCTTAAACCAGGACAATACGTTGGCCCGGGCCGACAGCGGCAGGCTGAGCGAGGCCGCGGTGATGCCTAGCGCTTGCAACACCTTACGCCGCTGGAAAAACACGGCCTCGGCGGTAACGTCGGCTTCCCGCAGTTTGCGGTTTCGGGTCATAATCGTCTCCATTAAGCAATTAAGGCTCTGTAGCCAGTATGACGTATAAAACGTTTTTTTATTCCCGCGTCCCGGCGACTATTTTTCCACGCCACCCGTCGGCTGGCGATATTTTGCCCGCTTTGGTTGAAAATATGTCATTTTGTCCGTACTGACGATAAAATATCGTCAGGCTTACCTCAGATATTTTACCGGGGCACAGGGATGCGATTACTCGTCAGACTTTCCGCTATGGTGGCCTTGCTGTGCGCGCTGGTGATGTTATTGATGCTGGCGGGCAGCGCGTTAAGTTTTTTTTACCTCAACGAGCACCGTACCGATCGGCAAATGGCGGCGCTTGCCGCGGCGCTCGATGAGGCGCTGTCGACCCAATCACCCGCCGACCTGGCGCGCTGGCTGCCGTTTGCCCTGCAAAGCGGCGGCATCAGCGAGCTGGAAATCCGCCGCGGCGAGACCACGCTGAACCGTTACCTGCCCGCCGGCCTGGCGGAGAGCGGCCATCCTCCCTCCGATTTCCTGCGCCGCAGCCTGGCGTTGCCCCATCATCCCGACTTGCTGGTCCGGCTGACCTATCCCACGGCGCTGTTAAGCGAGGTGCGCTCGCTGGCGGTGACCGCGCCGGTAAGCATCGCCATCGTCCTGATGGTGCTCTCTTTGCTGATGGGGTTACGCTGGCTGCGCCGCCAAATCCAGCCGCAGGAAACCCTGGAATACCGTGCCCGGCGGATTATGCATGGGGAGCGCGACAGCGTGTCGGGCAATGCCGGCGAGCCGCCGTCGCTGACCAGCAGCGCCATCGATCGCCTGCTCAGCGACCTTGCGCAGGCCCGCGAGCAGCGTAGCCGGGTGGATATCCTGATCCGGGCGTTCGCGGCGCGCGATGCCAAGACCGGGCTGAGCAACCGGCTGTTTTTTGACAACCAGCTGTCGCTCCAGCTGGAAGACAGCCAGGAAATGGGGCCGCATGGCGTGGTGATGATGCTGCGGCCGCCGGATCCCGAGCTGCCGGAAACGCGTCAGGACAAAACACAGGCCCTGGAACTGATACAGGCGCTGATACAGCTGATCGCCACCTATGTGATGCGTTATCCCGACGCGCTGCTGGCGCGTTATTTCCGGCGCGATCTGGCGGTGCTGCTGCCGCATTGCTCCCTCAAGGAGGCCGAGTCGCTGGCGGCGCAACTGGTGGCGGCGCTTGCCACCCTGCCGGGCGTGGCGGGCCATCACCGCGACGATGTGCTCCATATCGGCATTTGCGTCTATCGCCAGGGCCAGACGGCGGTGGAGGTGATGGAGTCCGCTGAGCAGGCCGCCCGCGAAGCGGAATTGCAGGGCGGCAACGCCTGGTCGGTATTCGACAAGCGGGTACCGGAGCAGGTGCGGGGCAATGTCAAATGGCGCACCTTGCTTGAACAGACCCTGGCGCGCGGCGGGCCGGAGCTGTTTACCCGCGCGGCCTACCGGCGCGATGGCCGTCTGGATCATCATGTGGTGATCAACCGTATCCCCGAAGGCGGCCAGGCGTTGGCCGCCGCCGAATTTATGCCGATGCTGCGCCGCCTTGGACTGATGGAGCGCTACGACCGGCAGCAGCTGACCCGTATCCTGCCCCTGCTGGCGCAATTGCCGGAACGGGTGCTGGCGATAACCCTGAGCGTTGACTCGCTGCTGCAACGCGACTTCCGGCTGTGGCTGCGCAATACGCTGATGCAATGCGAAAAAACACAGCGTCGGCAAATTATGTTTGAACTTGTGGAGGCCGATCTTTGTCAACACTTGGTGCGGTTGCGTCCGGTGTTACGCTTGCTGGACGCGCTGGGCTGTCGTCTAAGCGTGGTACAGGCGGGGCTGACGGTGGTGAGTACCGCCTATATCAGCGCGGTGACGATATCTCTCATCAAGCTGCATCCAGGCCTGGCAAGGGAAATCGATCGCCGTGCTGAAAACCAGCTGTTCATCCAGAGCCTGCCCGAAGCCTGCGTCGGCACCGCGACCCAGGTTTTCGCCACCGGCGTAAGGACCCAACTGGAATGGCAAACGCTGGTGGATAACGCGGTCGCAGGGGGACAAGGGGACTTTTTTGCCCCGATAGTGCCTCTGGACGAGATGGTAAAAAAATATTCACGCCAGGATGCGTGAATAGTATAAAAGTTCGTGAAAAATTAACGTACAATACGCCCATTAACCTAATTGGTTAGTAGGTACTTACATTACCTGGAATCAGGTGCACTGCCAGATTTTCTGCCTGCGGTTGCCAATCTGTCGCTCCTTTGCCGTTTATCAGTGGCCACGCCGCCGGCGCGTCCGCCCGTATACGGCAGGCAGAGCGATAAGTGCCGACACCGGCGCCGGAAGTAATCTCGCATTTCATCTGACTAAAAACCGCGTCAGGGATTTCTTCGGTGTGTGGGAATGTTAACGAGGACGTATTTTCATTGAAGCAGCGCGTTATTGCGCCTTGTCGCTGCTTCTCGTGGTTGGTAAAGTAGGCGGATTTTATCTTTCGCCCCAGCTTGCAGGATTATCCTTCAGTTATGTTTAAAAAATTTCGTGGCATGTTTTCCAACGACTTGTCCATCGACCTGGGTACAGCCAATACCCTGATTTATGTAAAAGGACAGGGCATTGTCCTGAACGAACCTTCCGTCGTCGCGATTCGTCAGGATCGCGCCGGCTCGCCGAAAAGCGTCGCCGCCGTCGGCCATGAAGCCAAACAGATGCTGGGTCGCACACCCGGCAATATCGCGGCGATTCGTCCGATGAAGGACGGCGTCATCGCGGATTTCTTCGTCACCGAAAAAATGCTGCAGCACTTCATCAAACAGGTTCACAGCAACAGCTTCATGCGCCCGAGTCCGCGGGTGCTGGTTTGCGTCCCGGTCGGCGCCACCCAGGTGGAACGCCGCGCGATCCGTGAATCGGCCCAAGGGGCGGGGGCGCGCGAAGTATTCCTGATTGAGGAACCCATGGCCGCCGCCATCGGCGCCGGGCTGCCGGTGTCAGAAGCCACCGGCTCCATGGTGGTGGATATCGGCGGCGGCACCACGGAAGTGGCGGTGATCTCCCTGAACGGGGTGGTTTATTCTTCTTCCGTGCGTATTGGCGGCGATCGCTTCGATGAGGCTATTATTAATTATGTGCGCCGCAATTACGGCTCATTGATTGGCGAAGCCACCGCCGAACGCATCAAGCATGAAATTGGATCCGCTTATCCTGGCGATGAAGTCAGGGAAATCGAAGTCCGCGGCCGTAATCTGGCCGAGGGCGTGCCCCGGGGCTTTACCCTGAACTCCAATGAAATCCTTGAAGCGCTGCAGGAGCCGTTAACCGGCATCGTGAGCGCGGTCATGGTGGCGCTGGAACAGTGCCCGCCCGAGCTGGCCTCCGATATCTCCGAGCGCGGCATGGTCCTGACCGGCGGCGGCGCGTTGCTGCGCAATCTCGACCGTCTGCTGATGGAAGAGACCGGCATACCCGTGGTGGTGGCGGAAGATCCCCTCACCTGCGTCGCCCGTGGCGGCGGCAAGGCGCTGGAGATGATCGATATGCACGGCGGTGATTTGTTCAGCGAAGAATAACCTGCCTCGAAAAGGGGGGAACCACCCGGGTGAACGCTGAGATTTCTCATCCTGGTCGGCGCCCCCCTTTTTTGTTGAGGAAAATGCATAGCTTATGAAGCCGATTTTTAGCAGGGGACCTTCTCTGCAACTCCGACTGTTCCTGGCCGTGATGGTGGCTATCGCCATTATTATCGCCGACAGCCGGCTCGGGACCTTTGTGCAGATACGCACATACATGGATACCGCCGTCAGCCCGTTCTATTTCCTGGCCAATGGTCCGCGCAAGATGCTGGACAACGTGTCGGAAACGCTGGCGTCGCGCGGACAGCTCGAGCAGGAGAACCATACCCTGCGCCAGGAACTGCTGCTCAGGAACAGCGAACAGCTGCTGCTGGGGCAATTCCGGCAGGAGAACGCGCGTCTGCGCGAGCTGCTCGGTTCGCCCCTGCGCCAGGATGAGCAGAAGATGGTCACCCAGGTTATCTCCACCAGTACCGATCCTTACAGCGACCAGGTGGTGATCGATAAAGGTCTGGACAGCGGCGTTTATGTCGGCCAGCCGGTCATCAGCGACAAAGGCGTGGTCGGCCAGGTAGTGGCCGCCGGCAAAATGACCAGCCGGGTGTTGCTGATTTGCGATGCGTCCCATGCCTTGCCCATCCAGGTCTTACGCAACGATATCCGGGTCATCGTGGCCGGCAACGGCTGCACCGAAGATCTGCAGCTGGAGCATTTACCGGGCAACACCGATATCCGCGTCGGCGATGTGCTGGTGACCTCCGGTCTTGGCGGCCGTTTCCCCGAAGGATATCCGGTGGGCGTGGTGTCGTCGGTTAAGGTCGATACCCAGCGTGCCTACACCGTGATCCAGGCCAGGCCGACCGCCCAATTGCAGCGGCTGCGCTATTTGCTGTTGTTATGGGGAGCCGACCCCCGGGGCGAGGTGCCGCTGCCGCCGGCGGAGGTCCATCGGGTGGCCAATGAACGCCTGATGCAGATGATGCCGCAGGTGCTGCCGTCCCAGGATAGCATCATGGGGCCGGAAGCGCCGGCAAGCGCACCGGCCGCGGCGCCCGCCGCCGCTGCTCCGGCGGCGGATGCCAGGGCGGGGACCTCCCGCGCGGCACCGGCCGGCAATGCGTCGCCGGCCAATCACGCGGCGACGGGTCGCGCCGCGCCGGCGGGCAATCGCACCGCGGCGGATAGCGCTGCGCCGGCATCCAGCCGTACGGCCCCCGCCGGCAGCGCGCCGGACGCCAACCCGACGTCCCCCGCCGGCAACGCGCCGGCAGCCGGCCATACGGCGCCGGCTTCAGGGCGGTCCACGCCGGCGGTGAATCCGTTTTCCGGGTCCCGGCAATGAACCGTTATCGCCGCAACGGCACCTGGGTCATCTGGCTCTCATTTCTTCTCGCCATCGTATTGCAAATCATGCCGTGGCCCGAGCAGCTTTACCTGTTCAGGCCCTCCTGGCTCAGCCTGGTGCTGATTTACTGGGTGATGGCGATACCACACCGGGTTAATGTCGGCACCGGCTTCGTGCTGGGGCTTATCATGGATCTCATCCTGGGTTCCATCCTGGGCGTCAGGGCGCTGGCGTTAAGCATCCTGGCCTACCTGGTGGTCTTCAAATTCCAGTTGTTTAGGAATATGGCCCTATGGCAGCAGTCGCTGATCGTGGTAATGCTATCATTGACCATGCATGTCATCGTGTTCTGGGCTGAGTTCCTGGTGATCAATATTTCATTCAGGCCGGAAATTTTCTGGAGCAGCGTCGTGGACGGCGTGTTATGGCCGTGGCTGTTTTTACTGATGCGTAAAGTGCGCCGCCAGTTTTCCGTGCAATAGGGGCTGTTATGACCGCGATATATCTGGCTTCCGGCTCACCCAGGCGCAGGGAATTGCTCACATTGCTGGACGTGCCGTTCGACGTGCTCTGCGCCCCGGTGGCGGAACTGCGCCGCGCGGGGGAGAAGGCGCCGGAATATGTGCGCCGGCTGGCGCTGGAAAAAGCGTTGGCCGGCGTGGCGATAGCTCCTGAACCGCGTCCGGTGCTGGGAGCGGATACCATCGTGGTGCTGGATGGCCGCATCCTGGAAAAACCGCGCGACGGCGCCCATGCCGCCGAGATGTTAACGGCCCTCTCGGGACAATGCCACCAGGTGATGACGGCGATCGCTTTTGCCGACGCCGGGCATCAGCTTTGCCTCAGCGTCGTGACCGAAGTCACATTCCGCCTGTTGTCGCCGCAGGAGATTCATCGCTATATTGCCTCCGGTGAACCCATGGATAAAGCCGGGGCTTACGGCATCCAGGGATTGGGCGGGGTTTTTGTCAGGGCTATCAATGGAAGCTATCACGGCGTGGTGGGTTTGCCGCTGGTGGAAACCTCTGAATTGCTTTGCCAGTTTATTGCTTTACGTAGTCTGAGAGGACAACATGGCTGCTGAATTACTGGTTAATATCACGCCTTCCGAGACGCGGGTCGCTTATATCGACGGCGGCATTTTGCAGGAAATCCACATTGAACGCGAGGCCCGGCGGGGTATTGTTGGTAATATCTATAAAGGCCGGGTCAGCCGCGTACTGCCGGGCATGCAGGCGGCGTTTATCGATATCGGCCTGGATAAGGCGGCGTTTTTGCATGCGTCCGATATCATGCCGCATACCGAATGCGTCGCCGGCGAAGAGCAGAAAAACTTCCATGTGCGCGATATTGCCGAACTGGTCAGGCAAGGACAGGACATCATTGTACAGGTGGTCAAGGATCCGTTGGGCACCAAAGGCGCGCGCCTGACCACCGACATTACGCTGCCCTCGCGTTACCTGGTGTTTATGCCCGGGGCGTCCCATGTCGGCGTATCCCAACGCATCGATAGCGAGGAAGAGCGCGAGCGCCTTAAGCGCACCGTGGCGGATTACTGCGATGAGCACGGCGGGTTTATTATCCGCACCGCGGCGGAAGGCATCGGCGAAGAGGAACTGGCCCAGGATGCCGCTTTTCTCAAACGCCTGTGGACCAAGGTCATGGAGCGCAAACGCCGTAACCAGAGCAAATATATGCTTTACGGCGAGCTGGCGCTGGCGCAGCGCATCTTGCGCGATTTTGCCGGCGCCGCGCTGGATCGCATCCGGGTGGACTCCCGCCTGACCTTTGATCTGCTGGTGGAGTTTACCGGTGAATATATTCCGGAGATGACCCACAAGCTCGAGCATTACAACGGCAAACAGCCTATCTTTGATCTTTATGACGTGGAAAACGAAATCCAGCGCTCACTGGAACGTAAAGTCGAGCTGAAATCGGGGGGATATCTGATCATCGACCAGACCGAGGCGATGACCACCATTGATATTAATACCGGCGCGTTTGTCGGCCACCGGAACCTGGATGAAACCATCTTCAACACCAATATCGAGGCCACCCAGGCCATTGCCCGCCAACTGCGGTTGCGTAACCTGGGCGGCATTATTATCATCGATTTTATCGATATGGTTAATGAAGAACACCGGCGGCGGGTATTGCATTCGCTGGAGCAGGCGCTGAGCAAGGATCGGGTAAAAACCGGCATCAACGGCTTCTCCCAGCTCGGCCTGGTGGAGATGACCCGCAAACGCACCCGTGAAAGTATTGAACATGTGCTGTGCAGCGAGTGTCCTACTTGTCATGGCCGCGGCACGGTGAAAACCATTGAGACCGTTTGTTATGAAATTATGCGCGAGATCGTGCGGGTGCACCATGCCTACGAATCCGACCGTTTTTTGGTATACGCCTCGGCGGCGGTGGGCGAAGCGCTGAAAAGCGACGAATCCCATGCGCTGGCGGAGGTGGAGATTTTTGTCGGCAAGCAGGTTAAGGTGCAGATCGAACCGCTCTACAGTCAGGAGCAGTTCGACGTCGTGATGATGTAGCCAGAGGATTCAGGCCCGGCGTAGAGCATGACACGCGGGCAGGAGATAAAAATAAATACTTGCCGTAAGCGGTGCGACGGGAAGCAAGGAGAAAGGCGTGAAGCGACTGCCGGGGATATTGCTGGCCCTATGTGCAACCCTGATTGTCCTGGTGGCATTAGCGGTCAGTGCGTTACGCCTGGCGTTGCCCCATCTGGACAGCTTTCGCCCGCAAATTGTCCAAACCCTAAACACCGCTACCGGACTCAATGTCCAGATCCGTGAAATGCACGGCACCTGGCAGTCCTTCGGCCCGACGCTTGATATCCGCGCCATTGAATCCGTTACCGCCGATGAACAGTTGCGTATCCAGCGCGTTACCCTGGCCCTGGACGTCTGGCAATCGCTGCTGCACTGGCGCTGGCAATTTCGCGACGTCACGTTTTATCGATTGCAGCTGGATTTAAATACCACCCTGCTGGGCCGCGACCATCAGGGCAGCCCCATTAAATCCGACCAGCTTTCCGATCTGTTTTTACATCAGTTCGACCACTTTATCCTGCGCGACAGCGAGCTCTCTTTCCTGACGCCCTCGGGGGAGCGCACCATGCTTTCGGTGCCGCAACTGACCTGGCTCAACTCACGCCAGCGCCACCGGGCGGAAGGACAGATAGCCTTATCCAACGTTGATGTGCAGCAGGGCGCGATCCAGTTGCGCATGGACCTCAATGATGAAAACGGTCTGCTGGATAACGGCAAAATCTACTTGCAGGCCGATAATATCAATCTCAAGCCATGGTTCAGCCAGTGGGTGCAAAGCCAGACCGGTTTGCAACGGGCCGATTTCAGCCTGGCCGCCTGGCTGAGCCTGGATCATGGCGATATTACCGGCGGCGACGCCTTTTTCAGCCAGGGGACGGCTAGCTGGCAGGACGGAGGCCAGGACCACCGCGTGGATGTGGCGAAATTGGCCCTGCACCTGAGCAAACAGGGCGACGGATGGCAAATGGACGTGCCGGTGCTCAACATCGCCACCGACGGGGAATCCTGGGCGCCCGGCGCGCTCTCGCTGTTCTGGCTGCCGGAAAAGAATCATCTGTTCGCGCCCGACAGGGCCGGGGAAATCCGCCTGCGGGCGAAAAACCTGGAGCTGCAGCGTTTCAGTCCCTTCTTGCCGCTGATATCCATTATTACACCCAACCTGCGCGCCCGCTGGCAGGATCTGCAGCCCAAAGGGGTACTGTCCACCCTGGCGCTGGATATTCCGCTTAATAACCCGGAAAAAATCCGTTTCCAGAGCGACTGGCGCGATCTCAGCTGGCAGCAATGGCAACTCCTGCCCGGCGTGGATCATGTCGGCGGTTCGGTGGCGGGAACCCTTGCCGCCGGCCGGCTAAACCTGGCGCTGGATAACAGCACCTTGCCGTATAAAGATATGTTTCGCGCGCCGCTGGAAGTGCAGCGGGCCAGGGCCGCCCTTGACTGGCGCAATGATGAGCAGGGCCTGCGGTTATGGGGCAGCGATATCGATCTGCAGGCCACCTCGCTGTGGGCGACCGGGGACTTTTATTTTCATCAGCCCCTCAACGGTAATCCGTGGCTGGATGTGCTGTCCGGTCTGCGCTTGTATGATGCCGCCCAGGTCTGGCGCTATTTTCCCGAGCCGTTAATGGGCACCCACCTGGTCAATTACCTCACCGGCGCGTTGAAAGGCGGGCAGGTGGATAACGCCACGCTGGTCTTTGCCGGCGATCCCAAACAATTCCCGTTTAAGCATAACGACGGGCAATTCGAGGTACTGGTGCCGCTGCGCCATGCGGACTATGAATTTGAACCCGGCTGGCCGCGGCTGACCGATCTAAGTATCGATCTGGACTTCCTGAACGACGGTTTGTTTATGCGCGCGCCGCAGGCGAAGCTGGGCGAGGCGACCGGCAGTAATATCGTGGCCGCCATCCCCGATTATTCCAAACAGCTGCTGTTGGTGGATGCTGATGTCAGCGGGTCCGGCCCGGCCATCGGCGCCTATTTTAACCAGACTCCGCTGCAGAAATCCCTTGGCGCGGCGCTTGCCGAGCTGCAGGTCGGCGGCAATGTTAGTGGGGACTTACACCTATCCATACCCCTTAGCGGCCAGGCAGTCACCGCATCGGGTCAGGTGAATCTGGCTGACAACAGCCTGCTGATTAAGCCGTTGGGCACCACCATGAACAACCTGAACGGCCAGTTCCGCTACCATAATGGCAACCTGGACAGCGATATGCTGTCGGCGCAGTGGCTGGGACAGCCGGTAGCGGTGCGTTTCACGACGCAAGAACTGCAAAAAAGCTTTGATATCAACGTCGATATGCAAGGGGACTGGTCGGTGGCCCATCTGTCCGGCCTGCCTGAACCCATGGCGAAAGCGCTGGGGGGACGGGCCTCCTGGCAGAGCGTGATGGCGATAACCTTGCCGTTGCAAGGCAAACCCGCGTATACCGTGGATGTCACCGCCGATTTAAAAAATGTAAGCAGTCACTTACCTGCGCCATTGGATAAAGCGGCCGGCCAGCCGTTCCCATTAGCGGTCAAGGCCCAGGGCGGGCTGACGGGCTTTACGTTGAGCGGGCATGCCGGCAAGAATAATGCCTTTAACAGCGAATGGCAGTTGGGCAAGCTGGTTACGCTTGCGCGCGGCGCGTGGGCCACCGATAACGCCAGGATACCGCCGCTGCCGGACGGTAAAAGCCTGACGCTGAATCTACCGGCGCTGGACGGCGAAAAATGGCTGGCGTTAATGACGCCGCAGTCCCGCTCGGCGGGCAAAGCGGTGGCCAGCCGGTTCCGTTTCCCGGATGCCCTGACGCTGAATACGCCGTTATTGGCCCTGGGCGGCCAGCAATGGCACGCGCTGTCGCTGACGCGCCGCAATACCCTGGGCGGCAGCGTCGTTGAAGCCCGCGGCAAGGAAATCGACGGCAAGCTGGCGCTAGCGAACCAAGGCCCCTGGCGGGCGGATATCCGTTACCTTTATTATAATCCGCTGTGGCCGAAAAACGGCGCGGCTGGCGATACGCTCTTCCAGGATGACGACCCGGCCGCCGGCTTTAGCGACTGGCCGGCACTGCAGCTGCGCTGCCAGGAGTGCTGGCTGCTGGGGCAAAATCTGGGCCGGGTCGAGGCGGATGTGACGCCGCAGAAAAATACCCTGGCGCTGAGCCATGGCCTGGTGGATACCGGCAAATCCCGGCTGACGCTTGAGGGCGGATGGTCGCGCACCGGCCGGCAAAACCTGACCTCGGTCAAAGGCAAACTGAGCGGTAAAAATATCGGCGAGGCGGCGGACTATGTCGGCATCGACACCCCATTGCGCGACGCGCCTTTTAACCTGGATTACGATCTGCACTGGCAGTCGCTGCCCTGGACACCCGAGATCGCCAGCCTGAACGGCGTATTGCACACCAATCTCGGCAAAGGCAAGATCGATAATCTCAGCAGCGGCCAGGCGGGCAGGCTATTGCGCCTGATTAGCTTCGACGCGCTGTTGCGCAAGCTCCAGTTCGATTTCCGCGACACCTTCGGTAAAGGATTCTATTTTGACTCCATTAAAGGTACCGCCTGGATTAAAGACGGTGTGCTGCATACCAACGACTCGCTGATTGATGGCCTGGAAGCGGACATCGCCATGAACGGCCAGGTGGATTTGAACGCGCAGCGCATTGATATGGAAGCGGTGATAGCGCCGGAAATCTCCGCCACCGTCGGGGTTGCCGCCGCGTTTGCCATCAATCCGGTGGTCGGCGCCGCGGTATTCGCCGCCAGCAAGGTCCTGGCGCCGCTGTGGAACAAAATCTCGGTGATTCGCTATCACATCACCGGCAGCCTGGATCAGCCGAAAATCGAGGAAGTGCTGCGCCAGCCGCGCACACCGGCGGGTCATAGTAAATAATCAGCGTGCATTTGACGCCGGCGTTGAATTGCCGCAGTCTATAAATATGACTATAACGATTGTTAATACGATTATTATTCCAGCCGTTGCTGGCCAATCCATCATTAATAAGAGTGAAAACCTATGAGTCTGACTTTTGTCAGTGAGCAATTACTCGCGGCCAACAACCTGAGTCACGAAGATCTTTTTTCGCTGTTAGGCCAGATGAGCGAACGTCGTCTGGATTATGCCGATCTCTATTTCCAATCCAGCTACCACGAGTCCTGGGTGATTGAGGACGGCATCATCAAAGATGGATCCTATAACATTGACCAGGGTGTCGGCGTGCGTGCGGTCAGCGGGGAAAAAACCGGCTTCGCCTATGCCGATCAGCTCACCCTTAACGCGTTGCAATTAAGCGTCAACGCGGCGCGCAGCATTGTCAGCGAGCAGGGCAACGGCCGGGTGCATACCCTGGGCGAAGTTCCTTATAAATCCCTCTATACGCAGCGTGATCCGCTTAACAGCCTGCCGCGTGAAGAGAAAATCGCCTTATTGCATCGGGTGGATAAAGTCGCGCGCGCCGCCGACCCCCGGGTGCAGGAAGTGAATGCCAGCCTGTCCGGCGTGTATGAACAGATCCTGGTGGCGGCCAGCGACGGTACCCTGGCGGCGGATGTGCGCCCGCTGGTGCGCCTGTCCATCAGCGTTCAGGTTGAGCAGGACGGCAAACGCGAGCGTGGTTCCAGCGGCGGCGGCGGCCGTTTTGGTTATGACTTTTTCCTTGAGAGCGTCGACGGCGACGTGCGTGCCGACAGCTGGGCGCGGGAAGCGGTGCGCATGGCGTTGGTTAATCTGTCCGCCGTGGCGGCGCCGGCCGGTGCCATGCCGGTGGTGCTGGGCGCCGGCTGGCCTGGCGTGCTGCTGCATGAAGCGGTGGGCCACGGACTGGAAGGCGATTTTAACCGTCGCGGCAGCTCGGTGTTCAGCGGACAGATGGACCAATTGGTGGCCTCGCCGTTATGCACCGTGGTGGATGACGGCACGCTGGCCGGCCTGCGCGGTTCGCTTGCCATCGATGACGAAGGGGTGCCCGGACAATATAATATGCTGATCGAAAACGGCATTCTCAAAGGGTATATGCAGGATAAGCTCAATGCCAGGCTGATGGGCGTAGCGCCCACCGGCAACGGCCGGCGCGAGTCCTACGCGCATTTGCCGATGCCGCGCATGACCAACACCTATATGCTGGCCGGTCAGTCCACGCCCGAGGAGATTATCGCCAGCGTCGAATATGGCCTGTATGCGCCCAACTTCGGCGGCGGCCAGGTGGATATCACCTCCGGCAAATTTGTTTTCTCCACGTCCGAGGCCTATCTGATCGAAAACGGCCGGGTAACCCATCCGGTTAAAGGCGCGACCCTGATCGGTTCCGGCATCGAGGCGATGCAGAAAATCTCCATGGTCGGCAATGACCTGGCGCTGGATAAAGGGGTCGGCGTGTGCGGCAAGGAAGGCCAGAGCGTGCCGGTCGGCGTCGGCCAGCCCACGCTTAAGCTCGACAATATCACCGTCGGCGGCACCGCCTGAGTCCTGCCCCGCCGGGATATCAGAACATGGTATCCTGGCGGAACGCCTGGTAGACCGCCGTGACATTGTTAAAGTATTCATGCATGGCGTTGATGCACACCTGCACCTTCAGCGGCAATTTATCCTTCTGGGTATACACCGCATACACCGGCCGCGGGTCGGAAAGATAGCGATTGAATAAAATCTCCACATTGCCCTGCTTTATCTCATCCAGAACCCACATGATCGGCACATAGGCGATGCCGGCGCCGGCGGTCAGCCAGCGGATCAGCGTCTGTGAGTCGTTGGTGGCGAAACGGCCCTGCGGCGCCAGATGCAGGGTGATACCCTCCGGGGCCACCAGCTCGAATTCGCTGTCCGGCCTGACGTCATATTCCAGCCAGGAAAAATTAGCCATATCGCTGGGCTTTTCCGGCGTGCCGTGGGCGGCCAGGTAGCTTTTGGCGGCGCAAACCACCATCGGCATGGCGCCGAGACGGCGTGAAAAAAGACTGGAATCCTGCAGCGCGCCCACCCGCACCACCAGATCCAAGCCGTCGGCGATCAAATCCGGCGCCGGTATGCCGGTTACCAGGTTTACCGACAGTCCCGGATATTCCTTCAGCATATCGGCGGTGATGGTCGCCAGGACGTTATGGGCCATGGTGGACGAACTGCCGACGCGCAGCGTGCCGATCGGGGTATTGTTAAAAGCGTAGAGCTGCTCATGCACCTCCTGGAACTCCAGCAGCATACGGCGGCAGCCCTGATAATAAATCTTGCCGGCCTCGGTCAGGCCCAGGCTGCGGGTGCTGCGGTTAAGCAGTTTTACCTGCAGTTCGTTTTCCAGTTTCGCCACGGTCTGGCTGATGGACGATACGCTCATCTGCAGTTGCCGGGCGGCGGAGGTAAACGAGCCGCCTTCCACCACCTTGGCGAATACCATCATACGTTTCAGTCTTTCCATTGTTAAGCCTGAGTGAAAAGTGATTTAGATCACATAATATTGAAAATGCCAGTCAGTAAAGGCTACTATATACCCGTCGGTTCATCTGATCGCGCATTGCCGCCCCTGTTTTTCAGATGTCTTTATTGCTTTGAAATAAACAGTAACATTGTGGGGGCGTTTTCGCCACACGGTCTCAGTGCGTTTTATCCGCCGGGAATAAACCTCGATCACCTTCCTGAGTTCTATACTTAGCCGCGTTAACATCCGCGAATGCCGCCCATGGCCGTGAGGAAGGATGCCGTGGCGGGCGGGACGCGTTTGGGGTTGCCGGCAACGGTCAAACGGGAAAAGGTAAGGAAAATGTCATGAGTTTGCTGCCGGTTATGGTGATCTTCGGCCTGTCGTTTCCCCCGGTGTTTTTTGAGCTGCTGGTGTCGATGGCCGTGTTCATGCTGCTGCGTCGCCTATTGCAGCCGACGGGCATTTACGATTTCGTCTGGCATCCGGCCTTGTTTAATACCGCGTTGTATTGCTGCGTGTTTTATCTGATTTCGTGTCTTTTTGTTTGAGGTCGCTGTGAAAACTGTTGCAATAAAAATAATCAGGATTGCGATTACTCTGCTATTGGTACTGATTGCCGCCGTCGCCATTTTCCGGGCATGGGTGTTCTATACCGAATCGCCCTGGACGCGCGATGCCAAATTTACCGCCGATGTGGTGGCGATCTCCCCGGATGTCAGCGGCCTGCTGACCGATGTGCGGGTGAGCGATAACCAACTGGTGACGCGGGGGCAGGTACTGTTCGTGGTCGATCAGCCGCGCTACCAGCAGGCGCTGGACGAAGCGCAGGCCGATGTAGATTATTACCAGGCCCTGGTGGCCGAGAAACGTCGCGAGGCGGGACGCCGGCTGCGGTTGGGCACCAATGCCATGTCGCAGGAAGCCATCGATCAGTCCAGCAATGATTTGACCACCGTCGGCCATCAGTTGGCGAAAGCGGTGGCGGTCAGGGATTTGGCGAAAATTGACCTGGAGCGCACCACGGTGCGCGCGCCCGCTGAAGGCTGGATCACCAACCTCAATGTGCATGCCGGTGAATTTATCACCCGCGGCACGGTGTCGGTGGCGCTGGTGAAACGCAATTCGTTCTACCTGCTGGCCTATATGGAAGAAACCAAACTGGAAAAAGTGCGTCCGGGCTTTCGTGTGGAAATCACGCCGCTGGGCAGCAATCTGGTGCTCTACGGCACGGTGGACAGCATTGCCGCCGGGGTGACCAACAGCAGCAGCGCCGTGGATGCCAAGGGCATGGCGACCGTGGACTCCAACCTGGAATGGGTGCGGCTGGCGCAGCGGGTACCGGTTAAAATCCGCCTCGACGCGCAGCAGGGAGATCTTTATCCGGCCGGCACCACCGCGACGGTGGTGATCACCGGCAGTAAGGATCGCGACCGGCGCGAGCTGTCGCCGATGATGCAACTGATGCATCGCCTGCGCGAGTTCGGCTAAACGGATGGCCCGATAATGTTGCAACTGCTGGCGCCGATATTTTTCCGCTGCCGTTTTGCGGTCAAGCTCACCTTTGCCATTCTGCTGGCGTTGTTCCTGGGCTTTCATTTCCAGTTGGAAACGCCGCGCTGGTCGGTGCTGACCGCCGCCATCGTGGCCGCCGGCCCGGCCTTTGCCGCCGGCGGCGAGCCTTTTGCCGGCGCTATCCGCCATCGCGGCATGCTGCGCATCATCGGCACCTTTATCGGCTGCGCCGGGGCGCTGGTGATTATTACCCTCACCATCCGCGCCCCGGTGGTGATGCTGCTGTTAAGCTGTATCTGGGCCGGCGCCTGCATGTGGATCTCCACGGTGGTGCGGGTACAGAATTCCTATGCCCTGGGCCTGGCCGGATACACCGCGCTGATTATTATCGTCAGTATCCAAAGCCAGCCCCAGGTGACACCGCAGTTTGCCGTTGAGCGCTGCAGCGAAATCGTGCTGGGTATCGTCTGCGCCATCCTGGCGGATATCCTGTTTTCGCCCCGCTCGATAAAACAGGATATCGACCGGGCGGTGGACCAGCTACTGCTGGATCAGTACCGACTGCTGCTACTGTGCCTTAACGGCGCGGCGAAAGAAGAGGTGGATAAAGCCTGGGGCGATCTGGTGAAATTTACCACCGCCCTCGACGGCATGCGCGTCAACCTGATGATGGAATCCTCGCGCTGGCAGCGCTGCAACCGGCGCCTGCGCGCGATCAATACCCTGTCGCTGACCCTGATTACCCAGGCCTGCGAAGCCTTCCTGATCTTGCAGTTGCGCCCTGACTTTATCGCGCCGCATCTGCGGCTGCTGTTAAACGAGCCGGTGGACACCGTGGGGGATATCCATAAGCGCATGAAGCTGATGCGCCAGGTCATCGCCGCCACGCCCGCCCGCGATACCCCGCAGGTCCTGTATACCTGGGTGGGCGCGGCAACCCGGTTTTTGCTGCTGGCGAAAGGGGTAAAGAGCAACGCGCGTATCAGCAAAATTGAGGAGCAGGTGCTGGTCGATCAGGTGATCATTTCGGCCCCCTCCGCCGAACGGCATCACGCCATGATTAACGGACTGCGCACCGGCGTCGCCACCGCGCTGGGCTGCCTGTTCTGGCTTTGGACCGGCTGGACGTCCGGCAGCAGCTGCATGGTGATGATTGCCGTGGTGACGTCGCTGGCCATGCGCTTGCCCAACCCCTGGATGGTCTGCAAGGATTTTATGATCGGCATGTCGGCGGCGCTGCCCATCGGCGCGCTGTATTATATGGTGATCATGCCCGCCACCCAGCAAAGTCTGCTGTTGCTGTGCATTGCGCTGGGGGTACTGGCGTTTATCATCGGCATCGAGGTGCAAAAGCGGCGCCTCGGCACGCTCGGCACCCTGGCGGGGACCATCAATGTGCTGGTGCTGGCCAATCCCATGAGCTTTTCCATTAACACCTTCCTCGACAGCGCCATCGGCCAGATTATCGGCTGCGGCCTGGCGACGCTGGTGATCCTGCTCATCCGGGACGGTTCCAAGGCGCGCATCGGCCGGGTATTGCTGAACCGCTTTGTGTACGGCGCGGTATCGGCCCTGTCCACCAACAAGGCGCGGCGCCAGGAAAATCATCTGCCGGCGCTGTACCAGCAGCTGTTCCAGCTACTGACGCTATTCCCCGCAGATATCGCCAAATACCGCCTGGCGCTGACGCTTATCATTATCCACCAGCGCCTGCGCCTGGCGGATATTCCGGCCAATGCCGATCTCTCGGCGTACCATCGCCAGATCCGCGCCACCGCCGACCGGGTGCTGGTCGCCCGCAGCGACATCCGCCGCCGGAAACATTTCGATCAATTACTGGCGGAATTGCGTATTTATCATGACAAACTGCTTCATTACCAGGCAACGCCCGATATTACCGAATCCGTGCGGCGCCTGACCGACACCCTGTTCCGTTACCGTCACGCGCTCAGCGATTAACCCGCCGGGGCGGCTTTTCCCCGTACCCGGCCGCCCATCCCGCAACCAGCATCTATACTTAAACCATATTTCTTACGCCGCGGCGCGTCCGGGAGCCGGTATCCTGCGGCGGCCGGGGCGTTACACCGCAACTGCACGCCGTCCCGCGACGGGGGGCATAAAGGGGAGGATAACAATGAGCGAGCACTTACACCTACAGGACCACCCGCTGTTCAAGACCGGCTATCTGGTCAACGGCGAATGGCTGGGCGCTCAGGACACCTTTGAGGTCGTGAATCCGGCCACCGGCCAGCTTATCGCCAACGTGGCCAAAAGCGGCAAACGGGAAACCGAGGCCGCCATCGCCGCCGCCGACGCGGCGTTCCCCGCCTGGCGCGCCAAAACCGCCAAGGAACGTTCTGAAATTCTGTACCGCTGGTACGGCCTGATTATGGAGAACCAGGCGTATCTGGCGCGGTTGATGACGGCGGAACAGGGAAAACCGGTTAAGGAAGCGCAGGGCGAAGTCGCCTATGCCGCAAGCTTTATCCAATGGTTCGCCGAGCAGGCCAAGCGCGTTAACGGCGAGATCATCCCACCGGCCAAAGCGCATTCCCGGATTTTCGCCACCCGCGAACCGGTGGGCGTGGTGGCGGCCATTACGCCGTGGAACTTTCCGCTGGCCATGCTGACGCGCAAGCTTGGGCCGGCGCTGGCGGCGGGATGTACCGCGCTGATAAAACCGGCCAACAATACGCCGCTGTCCGCCTTCGCCCTGCTGGCGCTGGCGCAGCAGGCCGGCGTGCCGCCAGGGGTGGTTAACGGCGTGGCGGGGGATACCCACGCCATCAGCGACGCCATTATGGCGAGCGACCGCGTGCGCAAGGTGACCTTTACCGGTTCCACCGCGGTGGGCAAGACGCTGATGCGCAACGCCGCCGACACTATGAAAAAGATCTCCATGGAACTGGGCGGCAACGCGCCGTATATTGTGTTTGACGATGCGGATATCGACGCCGCGGTAAAGGGCGCCATCGCCAATAAATTCCGCAACGCCGGCCAGGTATGCGTCAGCGTGAACCGTTTTTATATCCAGTCCGGCGTCTACGACGAATTTGTTTCCCGCCTGGCGCGCGAGGTGGAGCGGTTAAAGGTTGGTAACGGCATGGAGCAGGACGTGGTGGTCGGGCCGTTGATTAACCGCGCCGGCCTGGAAAAAGCGCAGGAGCACGTCGCCGACGCGTTGGCCAAAGGCGGACGGGCGGTTACCGGCGGCAAGCCGCATCAGCTCGGGGGTAATTTTTTCCAGCCTACGGTTATCAGGGACGCCAGTGAGGAGATGAAGCTGGCGCATGAGGAAACCTTCGGTCCCGTGGCGGCGTGTTTCCGCTTTGACACCGAGGAGGAAGTGATCGAACGCGCCAATAATACGCCGTTCGGTCTGGCGGCCTATTTCTATACGCAAAACCTGCAGCGCGTATTTCGTGTGTCCGCCCGGCTGGAAAGCGGCATGGTGGGCGTAAATGAATGCGCGGTATCGACCGAGGTGGCGCCGTTTGGCGGCGTCAAGGAATCCGGACTGGGCCGGGAAGGTTCCGTGCTTGGCATGGACGATTACCTGGAAGTGAAAACGCTGCATCTTGGTGGCTTATGATTAATTTTTTGCGCCGCCACTTTTACACCATGACCGGTAATCGTTGTGTGGCATACTGACGGAGCGATGGGCAACATAAAATTAACAACCTGCAGTGCGGAGAAAGCTTGATGGGGAAAGTATCCTTTGATTTTAACCAGATACCCGATCTGCCGGCCTTTTACCGTGATTTTGGCCGTCAGTTCTCCCTGAGCGAGCCGTGCGCCGCCAATCTGGACGATTTATGGCAAACCGTTACCAGCCGGCTGCCGCTGCCGGTGGAAATAGAGTTCGTGCATCTTAATGCTTCAAAAAAACGCCGTTTCGGCGCGTTGATCCTCTTGTTTGACGAGGCGGAAGAGGAGCTGGACGGCCGGCTGCGCTTTAACCTGCGCTGACGCCGGCTTATTTATCGCCGGCGACGGTACGCAGGTACTGGAAAATCTGGCGGGAGGTCTTGGCGGGTTTGTTGGCCGCTTTCTCCTTTTGCGCATTACGCACCAGCGAACGCAACTGCTGCCTGTCCGCCTCGGGATACAGCGCCATCACTTCCTCCACCACGTCGTCGCCCTGATCTATCAGGCGGTCGCGCAGGTTTTCCAGCTTATGGAACAGGGTGATTTGCTGGTTGTGACGGTTTTTCAGCTTATCCAGCGCCTGCTGGATGGGCTCGGGATCGCGTGCGCGCAGCATCTTGCCAATCAGCTGGATCTGGCGGCGGCGCCCCTCTTTTTTGATGCGCTGCGCCAGTTCTATGGCGGCGAGCAGGTCATCGTCCAGCGGGATTTTTTCCAATGCGTTCTTGCCAAGATCGACCAGTTCGACGCCAAGTTCCTTCAGGGCTTCGGCATCGCGTTTGATTTCGCTTTTGCTGACCCAGATAATCTCGTCGTCGTCTTCTTCGGCGGGCTGCGCCGCGGGCTGTTCGTCTTGCCAGTCTTCCGGTAATTTACTCATGATACGGTTCCTCAAAAAGAGGCTAATCCTAACAGGTTGCGCGTGAGGATCCACGCCCTTATTTTACCGCACCTTCGGTGATGCCATGAATAAATCTGCGTTGGAACAGTAAAAATACCGCCACCAGGGGCAATATGGCGATGGTGGCGCCCGCCATCAGCACCGGAATATTGATGGTATTGCGATTCTGGAAAAACATCATGCCGATAGGCAAGGTGCGCAGCTCTTCTTTATTCACCAGGATCAGGGGAATGAGGAACTCGTTCCAGGTCCAGATAAACAGTAGCAGGGCCAGGGTGGACAAGGTGGGCACAATGGCCGGGACCAGCAGGCCGCACAAGATTTTCCAGCGGCTCGCCCCGTCCATTACCGCCGCTTCCAGTAACTCTTTCGGCACCTGTGAAAAGGCGCTGGCCACCATCAGGGTGGTAAAAGGAATCGACATCGCCACCTGCGGCAGTATTAACGCCAGATAATTATTATTCAGCCCGATCCAGTGGATCTCATGATACAGCGGGATAATATAGGCTTCCGACGGCAGCACCATGCCGATGGCCAGCAGGAATGCGATAAATTTTTTCGCCGGCAGCCGCAAAAATGCGAAGGCGAAACCGGAGGGAATACCCGCCAGCAGGCTGATGATAATCACCGGGAATACCACCAGCACGGAATTGGTAAAATAAATCTGGAAATGACCGTCGCGCCAGGCGGAAATGTAGTTGGCAAAACTGAGGCCGGAGGGCAGGGTAAATACCCCCTGGAACAGTTCCGTTTGTGTTTTGAACGAGGTTAACAACGCCAGGGCGAACGGCAGGATGGTAATGAGGGCAAACAGCCACAACAAGCCCCGCGTATACAATGGAATACCGCGCATTAGCGTCGCTCCCGAATAGCAAAGTGAATCAATCCGTTGATAATAAAAACCAGTCCCATACCGACAATCGCCACCGCCGAGGCATAACCGAAATGGCGTAAATCAAACCCCTGCTGGAACATATAAATATTGGTCACCAGGGTAGATGTGCCGGGACCGCCACGCGTCATTACGTACACCAGATCGAAGGCCTTGATGCCGGCAATCACCGTCAGCAGCAGCGCGACGCGAATTTCCGGCAGTAATGACGGCAGGGTGATGCGCATGAATTTTTGCCGATGGGACGATCCTTCCAGCTCGGCGGCTTCCAGCAACGACGGGTCCATGCGCTGGATGCCCGCCATAAACAGCACCAGGCAGAAACCAAAGAAATACCAGGTGGCCACCATGCCCACCGCCGCCAGCGCCCAGTCGAAATCGCCCAGCCAGGCGCGGGCCAGGTGCGGCAGCCCGATGGCGCGCAACAGCTGATCGATCGGGCCGAACGCCGGGTTATACAGCCAGCGCCAAACGACGCCGAGCACCGCCATCGGCATGATATACGGCAGGAAAAACAGGATGCGCAGCAAACCGCGCTCGGCGGGACGGGCGTCGCTTAGGAAACTGCATAATGCCAGGCCGATGATAATCGGAAATAAAGTGTAAAACAGCAGCAGCAGGGCGTTATTGCCGATGGAGATCCAGAACACGGGGTCGAGCAGCATGCGGATATAGTTGCCAAGGCCGATGAAGACCGGCCATGAGGTGCCGTCCCATTCGGTCAGGCTGGCCCAAAAGGTGATCAGCAGGGGTATCAATAAAAACACCGAGTAGATAAGCAGCGAGGGCAAAATGTACAGCATATTTTGCAAACTGGACTTATTAAGCATTGATACGCCTCTTGATGCGAAATAAAAGGAGCCGCCGTCCCGGCCCGCGTTATGCCCGCGCACCGGAGCGGCGTCCTGGGGTTAATGCGTTAGCGTCTTGATGTATTGCTGATAGTTCTCATCGAGTTTGTCGGTTAACTGCTGCGGGCTCTCCTTGCCCGCCAGCAACAGTTGCACATGCTCTTGCAGCGCGTTGATCATGGTGGGGGTGGCCCAGTCGATATAATGGCCCAGGCCGTCATAGTCGCTGACCTTGATCCAGACTCGGTAGATCTCGGCCAATAACGGGTTATCAGCCGGAATTTTGGCGTTTTTATCGGCGCTGGCCGGCAGGAAACCCGCCTTCAGCCAGGCCTCGGCCATGTGGTCGGAGACCAGGTAATTGATGAATTTGGCCGCGATATCACGCTGCTGCTGGGTCTTGGCGGTGGAGGTAATAGAGAATGGCAAATCGGTGCCGCCCACCATCAGCGGTGATGTCACGCCGGGAAACGGCGGCAGGTCGGCGAAGTGGATATCTTTGTTTTCCTGTAGTTGCCCCATGTACCAGGTGCCGCTGATAAAAAAGGCCGCCTGGCCGTTCTGGAACAGCGTGGCGGCGTCATCGTTGCCGATGCCCTGGTAGCCGGGGAAGAAATACCCCTTGTCCGCCCAGGTTTTCATTAACGTGGCGGCCTTTAACAGTTTCGCATCATGGAACGTGCCGCCTTTGCCATAGATCAGATCGTCAAGGGGTTTTCGATCCTTGCTGTCGATTTGATCCTGCCAGAGCATCATCAGCAAATGGGGCCCGCCGTTGCTGTCAAGCAATCCCATCATCATGGGCGCGATGCCTTGCTGCTGCAGTTTTGGCAGGGCCGCCTCAAACTCGTCCATATTTTTTGGCACCGCGACGCCCGCCTGATCAAGCAATTTCTTGTTGTAGTACAAGCCGACCATTTCCCCGAGGCTGGCCACCCCATACAGATGTCCTTCGCCGAAGTCATTATGATCCGACCACCGGTTGCGTTTTAGAATGGAGGCGGGGAACCGCTGCTCCCAATGATAGGTTTTGGCGTAATCATCCAAGGAATAGAGCAGTTTTTCATGTACCAACGCGCCCATATCGCCGCCGCCCTGATTAACCTGCGCCACCTGCGGGCCTTCGCCGGAGGTCAGCGACAGCTTCAGCGGGATGCGCGTATCGGCGGAGGCATGGACGGAACGATCGAGCTTCAGACCGGGATTTTGCTGCTCAAACTGCGTAACGGTCTGCTTCATCAACGCATCCTGGGCGGGGTAGTTCCATACATCCCAGGTGGTGAGGGTTTGCGCCTGCGCGCCGCTGAGCGCGCAGAGACCGAGCAGGCTTCCCGCCAGCGCCAGCTTGATGCGATGGAGGGAAAGTCCGTCTGCGCGGTAAGAGGACCGGCGGGAAGTAGTGACTAAATAGGACATGGTGGTTTTGACCTCCATCACAGGATAATAAGCCCATTGCGCCGGGGAGAAAACGACATGGATTCACCGGCGGAAAACGGCTGACAGGTTCTCCTTTAATACTTACTTTATGGTAAAAATAAAGTCAATGTTCTTTTGTTTATCGCCGGTCCGGCGCGGATACAGGATAAAAGAACTGGCTACAGAATGAATTCAAGGACAATCGAGAGATAAAACAATCAGGAGACAGCATAACGGATCTCTATACCGAAAAGTAAAGGGTTCATTTTTTTGTTTTGTATTTCATTAAGTTATTTATCGCTCTATCATTTTATCTTATAGTTTAGCGCCCTGATGGCGCGGTATTTTCAGCGGTAAAATCCTAAACCGATGATTATGCATCATTAAAGATATTCACCCAGCAAGCGGTCATCACTTTTATGTCTGGTGGCGTTGATGTTGCGATTGCCGTCATTTTTTTGAACCATATAATATAATTATTATAACTTGCGAACTAAGTATGTTTTCCTTAGTGTATTAATCCTTATTCCTGGGAACGCAATGGAGACCGGTTGTTATGTCCTCTTCCCCATTTTTGATCAGGCAGGCCGCGGAGCGCGATCGCGCCGCGCTGTCTGAGATCTGCCTGAAAACCGCGAATGCCGGCACGGACGCCAGTGCGCTTTACAGCGATCCGGCTTATCCCGGGCTGCGTTTCGTGATGCCGTACGCCATTTTTGAACCGGAACTGGCGTTTGTTCTGGAGGAAAACGGCCATATCCTCGGGTATGTCGTCGCCGCGCGCGATACCGCGGCGTTCGAGCAGCGGCTGCAGCGCGACTGGTGGCCGGGGCTTAGGGAAAAACTGGCCGATCGCCGGGCGCTGTTGCCGCTCGATGAAGGCGTGCTGGATTTTATTCGCCAGCCGCAGAGCAAGGAAGCCGGCCTGCTCGAGCAGTATCCGGCGCACCTGCATATCAATATCCTGCCGCAGGCCCAGGGCGGCGGCCAGGGACGGCGGATGATTGAAGCGGAGCTGGAGGCGCTGCGGCGCGCCGGCGTCACAGGCGTTCACCTCGGCGTGAGCCTGAAGAATGAACCCGTCTGCGCGTTTTATGAACGGCTCGGGTTCCGGTTGTTGCACCGGAGCCAGGCCATCTATATGGGACAAATACTGTAAACGGGGACATAGATGGCCAACGTAGAGCTTCGGGGGATAAAAAAATCCTATGACAAAATCAATGTTATCCACGGCATCGATCTGCAGATCCACAGCGGCGAATTTGTGGTATTTGTCGGTCCCTCCGGCTGCGGTAAATCGACCCTGCTGCGGATGATTGCCGGTCTGGAGGAAATATCAGGCGGAACCCTGAGCGTCGATGGCCAGGATATTACCCACAGCGCGCCGACCGATCGCGGCATCGCCATGGTATTCCAGTCTTATGCGTTGTATCCCAATATGACGGTTCGCGGTAACCTGCGCTATCCGCTGGAGGTGGCGAAATACAGTAAACGGGATATTGAACAGCAGGTGAACAGCACCGCCGCGGTGCTGCATCTTACCGAGTTCCTCGATCGTTTACCCCGCGCCCTGTCCGGCGGCCAGCGCCAGCGGGTGGCCATCGGCCGGGCGATTATCCGTAAGCCGCGCATCTTCCTGTTTGACGAGCCGCTATCGAACCTTGACGCCGAGCTGCGCCTGAAAATGCGTATCGAAATTGCCCGCCTGCATGAAAAGCTGGGCAATACAATGATTTATGTTACGCACGATCAGCTGGAAGCGATGACGCTGGCCGATCGTATCGTCGTGCTGCGCCAGGGCCGCATTGAACAGGTGGGCGCGCCCCTCGAGTTGTATCATGATCCGGATAATATCTTTGTCGCCGGATTTATCGGCTCGCCGAAAATCAATTTTCTACCGGCCACGGTGGTGGGCAGTGAACCGGGCTGGGCGCGCCTGGCGGTCCCCGAGCTAGGGTTGGATCACCTGGTGGTACGGGTGAGCGGCGCGCTGGCCCGGGATCGTCCGGTTACCTTGGGCATCAGGCCGGAGCATTTCCTGGCCGCTGAAGGGGCGGAGGTGCGGTTTAGCGGCGTGCTGGATTTTGCCGAGCGGCTGGGCCATACCAATTACCTGTATTTGCATACCGGGCGGGACGAGGCGTTGGTGATTGAACAGCGGGCGCTGACCGCTATTAGCAACGGGGAAACACTGACCCTGGGCATCGATGCGGCAAAATGTCTTCTGTTCAGCGAATCCGGTGAGCGGATCCGCTAAACAGGCTAGGCATCCTCGTCCGCGGACGAGGCTATCGCATCGATCAGCCCGTTGACCGCAAATCCCGCCGCCCCCAGCGCCCACATGCGGCTGGAGTCCGTCAGGTAGCGCAGCGGGATCACCTGCGGCGTGAGTTTGAGCCGGTATTGCTGAAAATGCGTCATGATTTGATCAAGCAGGATGCGCGAGGCCATCTGCGGCTCCATCGCCAGGTACACCACGTCCGGATCGAACGCGATCGACAGGTTGGCCAGCGAAATGCCGATGTGCCGTCCGGCGGCGGTGAGGATATCCACCACCTGGTGCGACGGCCAGCCGTCCACCTCCTGCAGGCTGCGCGGCGGGCCATTTTCCGGCAACGTGGCGGCGATACTGTTTAATATCGCTCTGGAGGATGCCACTTCCTCAAGAAGCGCCGCCGACCCGTCGCCGACCAGCGCGTTGCCAATTTCACCGGCGTTGCCGTGCCGGCCGCGATAAAGCTGGCGTTCGAGAATAATGCCGGCGCCGATCCCTTTACCATAAGTGGCGATGATGGCCGATTGCGCGTCGCCCAGCTGACCAAACACCAGGGAAGCCAGCGCCATGGCGTTGGCGTCATTTTCGATATAGACCGGTATGGCGAAACGCTCGGATAACAGGCCGGCGATGGGGACATGGTTCCAGTCCAGTACCTTGGAACGAATGCACACCCCGCTGAGGGGATCCACTATCCCGGAGATGGCCAGGCCGATCGCGCCCACTTTGCTGGTTTCCACCGATTTAAGGAATTTCGCCAGCGCGTCGCCGAGCTGTTTCGGCGTTAGCGCGCCGGTCGGCATCTGCTGTTCGCCGATCAGCTTGCCGACTAAATCAGTCATGACGATCACATTGCGCTCGGCGTTGAGCTGTACGCCCACCACCGAGGCATAGGCGGGATCGATACCCAGCAAGATCTTGGGCCGCCCCATGGATTCCCGGCGCAGTCCGAGTTCATGGATAATCCCTTTCGATAATAACCGATTGGTCGCCTGTGAAACCGTGGACATGCTCAGGCCGCTGCGAACCTTCAGGTCGGATTGACTGATAGGCGAGTGTTCGACGATCAGGCGTAAAATGCGTGGCGATACGGTCGGCGCGCTCATAGCTGGGCTGTTTTATCCTTGTGACGACGATAACGGGTGCGCCGGCCGGGCCTGGACGTAAGGTCCGGCGCCGCCGGCCAGGCGCAGCGCGCCGTCCAGGGCGTCCGCGCAGGGTGCGACAATATGCTGGCGCCAGCGGGGGTGCAACCAGGGCAATACCGGCTGTGAAATACCGCCCATCAGGGCAATCCGCGGCGAGCCGGCGTCCACCAGACAGGCTAGCATCAGATCGATCTCCAGTGCCAGTTGGCGCACCAAATGAACGCCGTTCGGATCGCCGCACCGGGCGGAATCAAAGATGCGCGGGGCAAACGCCGCCCAGTCATGGGGGCCGGCGGACTGGGCCCAGTGCAACATGACCTCGGGCGAATGATCGAAATCCGCCATCAGGGCCTGCGTTAATGCGGACGCCGGCAGGATGCCCTCATGGGCCTGCAATGTGCGGCGCAGCGCGTGACGTCCCAGGATGGCGCCCGAGCCCTGGTCTCCCAGGCTAAAGCCCCAGCCGCCGATAGAATGGAACCGGCTGCCGTCATACGCCGTGGCCTGGCTGCCGGTGCCGGTAATCAGCACCGCGCCGGGGCGGCCCTGATGAGCGCCAAGACAGGCGATTTCCACGTCGGAGGCAATATGCCGGGCCGCGAACGGCATTGGCCAGCTTTCCGCCAGTTCCCTGACGCGCTGCACATTGGCGCCGGCAAAACCGAACCCCGCCCGCGCGCCGGCCTGTTCCGCCAACGGCAGGCCGGCAAGGCGAAAGGCCTCGGCCACCAGCGCCAGCGACGTGGCCAGGGCTTGCGCCGGAGCGCTGAAAATATTGGCCGCCCCGCCCCGGCACTCCGCCAGCAGGCGGCCCTGACTATCGATCAGGCGCACGCGGCACGCCGTGCCGCCGCCATCTACGCCCACATAAAAATTTGCTTGCAACGTTCCCCCTCCTTTTGGCTCTTGATGACATGAATTGCCGCCAGGGACGCTGTGGAACTGACGTGTCGAGCGGAAAAGATAGGGTAAAAAAACATAAATCGCAATAATGAAAAAAATATCACATTCTTTTATTTTAATAAATTATTAAATTTCAATGCAATATCCAGGGTCATCATTTTTACGTATTGGTTAATAATTGACATTACTTTTGTAATCGTAATAAGTTCAAGGTTCAGAAACGTGGGTTCATCATGGGCGGCAGGGGCAACCAACATGAAAGCAGGCATTGTCGGACTGGGTTTTCGCATGGCGAACGTGGCCAGGGAATTTAAACAAGCCGATGCGGATTTTACCATAACCGGATACGCCGACCCGGCGCCGGCCGGGCTGGAGACGCTCACGCAATTCGGCATCGATGCCGGACGGGGATTCGGCACGCTTGGCGAACTGCTGGCCGCGGGCGGCTTTGACCTACTGATGGTGGGTTCGCCGAATTACCTGCATCTGGAGCATATCCGCGCCGGGCTGGAAGCCGGGCTTATCGTCTTTACCGAAAAACCGGTGGTGATAAACGAAGAGCAGACCATGGCGCTGGCGGAGCTGGTGCGGCAGTACGGCAGCGATCGCATCATTGTGGGCCTGGTGCTGCGTTATTCGCCGCTGTATGTGGATTTACTCCACGCCCAGGCGCAAAACCAATTGGGCGAAATCACCTCCATCGAGGCCTGTGAGCATATTCCGCCCTGGCATGGCGCTTTTTTCATGCGCGACTGGCGGCGCTTCGAACGCTTCGCCGGGGCGTATATGCTGGAAAAATGCTGCCACGACCTGGACCTGTACCAGGGGCTGGTCGGCGCGCGCGCCACCAGCGTGGCGAGCTTTGGCGGGCGCAAATCCTTTACCGCGGCGCATGAACCGCACGGGCCGGTGACCGCTGCGTCTGACGTGTATCACCGCAAGCCCAGCGGCTGGCATAGCACCGATAACGTGTTTACCAGCGATGCGGATATTATCGACTACCAGACCGCTATCGTTGAATACGCCACCGGAGCAACGCTTTCTTTCCATGCCAATCTGAATGTGCCGGATTATTTTCGCCGTTTTTGCGTTATCGGCAGCGACGGCATGGCGGAAGGGGATTTTGTCCGCAACTATTTTCGCGTCCATGATGCCCGCAGCGGCGACAAGCTGGAGGATAAAACCTATGAAGGCTACGGCGACGCCGGTCATTACGGCGCGGATACGCAAATGGCGCAGGGCGTGGTCGACCATTTGCTGCACGGCGAACCGTTAAAGGTCTCTATTATCGATGCCATGGAGGCCGGCCTGACCGCGATTAAAATAGACGAAGCGCGTAAAAAGAAATGCCTTATCGACCTGACGGAATGCTGGCGGCGCTTTGACCGCAAGCTTGGACGCGGTGCCTGACCCCGCCGGCGCTATCCCTGGCGCGCA
This sequence comes from Sodalis sp. RH14, assembly GCF_047324285.1. Taxonomy (NCBI): domain Bacteria; kingdom Pseudomonadati; phylum Pseudomonadota; class Gammaproteobacteria; order Enterobacterales; family Bruguierivoracaceae; genus Sodalis; species Sodalis sp. RH14. The sequence continues at coordinate 5,115,934 of NZ_CP178739.1, read as the reverse complement.
GCCGTTATATTCCCAGCGCGGGGGACGGCGGCGCGCCTGTGTCGTTCATTGATTTTTGTCGCCTGCCGCCCAGCCTTTTCACCATCCCACCCTGATACCGTGCGAAACAGCCTGTGGACTGATAGAATTGATACATCATCCTGCGGCGTATAACCCTCACAATTATGGCGGCCCAATGAAATTAGTCACTCAAGTTGCAGAACAGCGTAAGTTATTGGAAAACGCGGTAGCCCAGGCATTGGAACTGGCCGGCGCCGGCTCCGACGCGGCGGAAGTAGCGGTGACCAAAACCACCGGTATCGGCGTCAGCACCCGTTATGGCGAAGTGGAAAACGTTGAATTCAACAGCGACGGCGCGTTGGGCATCACCGTTTTTTACCAACAGCGCAAAGGCAGCGCCTCGTCGACCGATCTCAGTCCGGACGCGATTGCCCGTACCGTGGGCGCCGCGCTGGATATCGCCCGTTATACCTCACCCGACCCGTTCGCCGGCCTGGCGGATAAAGAACTGCTGGCTTTCGACGCGCCGGAACTGGACCTGTTCCATCCGGCGGAGCTGGACGCGGAGCGCGGAGCCGATCTGGCCGCCCGTGCCGAACAGGCGGCGCTCAACGCCGATAAGCGCATCACCAATACCGAAGGCGGTAGTTTCAACAGCCATTACAGTACCAAGGTCTACGGCAACAGCCATGGCATGCTGGCAAGCTACAACAGCAGCCGCCATTCCCTCTCCAGCAGCGTTATCGCCGAAAGCGGCGGTAATATGGAACGTAACTACGCCTACACCATCGGCAGGGCATTTGACGACCTGCGCACGCCGGAATGGGTTGGCGAGGAGTGCGCAAGGCGCACGCTGGCGCACCTGAACCCGCGCAAGATTGCCACCCAGCAGGCGCCGGTGCTGTTCGCCGCCGAAGCGGCAACCGGTTTGTTCGGCCATCTGGTCGGCGCTATCAGCGGCGGCAGCGTGTATCGCAAATCCACATTCCTGCTTGATTACCTGGGCAAGGCGATTTTGCCGGACTGGCTGTCCATAGAAGAGCATCCGCACTTGCTTAAGGGCTTGGCATCGTCACCCTTTGACAGCGAAGGCGTGCGTACCCAGGATCGGGCCATCATCAAAGACGGCGTACTCCAGACCTGGCTGTTAAGCAGCTACTCGGCGCGTAAGCTGGGGCTGAAAAGCACCGGCCATGCAGGCGGCATTCATAACTGGCGCATCGCGGGCCAGGGCCTTGATTTTGCGGCATTGATCAAAAAAATGGACAGGGGACTGGTAGTCACCGAACTGATGGGGCAAGGTGTGAGTGCCATCACCGGGGATTATTCACGCGGGGCTGCGGGTTTCTGGGTGGAACACGGTGAAATTCAGTATCCGGTCAGCGAGATCACTATTGCCGGCAACCTGAAGGATATGTGGCGTAATATTGTTTCGGTCGGCGACGATATCGAAACCCGCAGCAATATCCAATGCGGATCGGTGTTATTACCGCAGATGAAAATCGCAGGTATTTAACGGGAATTTATAATAATGAGATTCAAAGCAATAGCAATGTTGTCGGCAGCCCTGTTTATCGCCGCTCCCCTGGCGACGCAGGCGCGCGATCTGGGCGAGGATATGGATATCCTTAACGCCAACTATAGTAAAGTGGTCAAAAGCGATAATCTCGATACGCTTAAACCGGCACTGGCCAATATGCATGAAGCGGCGCTGGATGCCCGTAACGGCACGCCGCCCAAGCTCAAGGGGCAACCGGCGGATAGCCCGCAGATGAAGGATTTCCGCCAGGGTATGAGCACTCTGATCGGTCAAATCGAGCAGGCCCAGGCGTTGGCTGATAAAGGCGATCTTAAACAGGCCCAGGCAATGGCAAAGCAATTTCAGCAAACCCGCAACGAAAACCACGCAAAATTCCGCTAGGATGAAGGCTGCGCCAGGCAATAAACCGGTCCCGGCAGGCCGGTTTTTTTATACCCGCGCCGGCGCGGATGTTGCTGGACCGGTCGCATGAAATGCCACGGCGAAAAGCAGGGACATCAGCCACGGATCCTGATGATGGCGAATCTGCGGATGACCATTGTTCATGCCCCGATGCAGATGCGCCAGCAGTTCGCAGAAGAGGTCGGCATTGCGGAAAATCATGGCCATCCGGACCGTGGCCTTCTTGCGAAACAGCTTTCGGGCAAGTTCTCTATCGGTCATGAGCAAATAATTTTTGACCGCGGTGACCTCCGGCAGACTGATCAGGAAATTGACCTCGCCCTCCGTCATCTCGCCTGCCCATAAGCGGTTGATAATGGACTTAAAATTTTCATGTTGATACTGGGCCGCATAATTTCTCCCGGCGTGGGTGCCGTTAATAAGGTTTACCCGGTCGAGAATGGCGATATTCTGCGCTGGGGGCAGCTCGCTGCAACCGTAACGGCAAAAGCGGGCGCGATACCATTGCGATGGACTCGCGCTCTCATTATCTCCATCTCCCGCGCTGACCCATAATCGTTTAAGCGGATCGCCATGGACGGTCATGACTATGGTCTCGGATTGATGAAAGCGCGCTAACCAGATCCGACTGAATTTATCGGCAATATGCTGCTCAATAATATCGAGCATTTTTTCCAATAATTCGTTAAATCGTATTATGTTTTTTGAGCGGAATATATCCTTATCGGGATTTTTGACTCTTATCAACGTATATATAGTATCCATCAAAAACGCTTGCCGTACGCACTCCGAAGTGTTCATCATGTCCATGATGATATGACGGCATGCGCTCATGACATTTTTTAGCCGGGAAGCCAAAACTGTTGCTTCAGGGTGTGTCACTATTTCATGTGGTAACAGACCATAACAAATAATCTCCTTAACGCCGGCATCAAGGATGATGTTGTCAGCCACCATGGCGCTAAAGTATTCTTGTTCGTTAGCACCCCGGTAGCCGCTACGGTAACTTAAAGATATATTGGTGCTTTTGAATTGGTCATTTTCATGCGCCGCCAGCTGGTTGTAGAGCGCCGACAACTTCTGCTCGGGCGTTAAGTAAAGGGTGAATTTTTTTAATTTGCCATCATAGATAATCAATAGATAACATGCGTCACGATCGCCTAAAAAATAATGATTTCTTTCGGCGTCTATTTCAATTTTTATATAATGTATGCCCACTTTTAAATAGCTGTGCCCAAGCGCGTCCTGTGCCAGACCTTGGCTATTAATGGGGGTCAGTGATTTCACCTTTGCGCAGAGGCTATCAATATTTTCCATAATCAAGTCAAACAAACGCACCGAGACAAAAGCGTAATCAGCCATAATGACTTCACTTTCCCCCACCACGTTACTACGGGTGTCCGTCACGCGGCCGAATTGCCAATGCGTTATATTATTGGTGACGAACATATAGACCGGATAACCCGCCTTGCTGATATGATCAATATCGTAAACTTCGAATAATTGTAACCTATTATTAAAGCGTATTGGTAACGCCGCTTTATACATTCGGATGGCGATAATGTCGTCCCTGCGCAGACCGTCCTTGGTCATCAGGCTTAAGGTGAAATGGTTATCCGTGGTTCCATGCTGGTGGGTCTGCAATACCCGCCGGTACCCTAGCGGGTAAACGCTCAGCCTTTTCACCAGGCGTTTCTCGCCGGAGGTGGCCTCAGGCATGGTTTTCCACAGGGCGATATCCGTATGGACGATATGAAAATATTCAGCCAGTGTAAAGTTCAGGCTTAATGCCGGCTGAATTGCGCCTTTTTCATCGTATGGCATTATTTCGCTCAGGACCGACGTGAGTATGGATAACGCTCGTTTCACGGTATCGCCCTGATCGCCGGCATACTGGGCCATGCGCAGGAAGTTTTTTGCGACGCCGCCCGTTTTATTGGTCTGCGCTGCCAGGGGGACGAAGGGGACCAGGGGCATGGCAAACAGGTTTGCGCTAATATCCAGCGCCGTTGCGGCCAGGGTCCACAGGCCCTGGTGGCTCGCGTAGCCAAGTTTTGCGGCGTCGCTTAAGGAGCGCGCCTGCTGCCGGTTGCCCAGCGCCAGATGGCAAGGTTCGCTCAGCGATTCATTCAGCGTCATGATACGGTCAGGGTATGCGCCGGCATGGGCCAGCCAACGGTCGACGCCCCAAGAGTAAAAACCGAATAGCGACATGCCATCCACTCTATCCTGCAACGTGAAATGGCTGGCGATGTCAATGCGCTGCGTTTCGTTCCGGCATTGTTCTATTACCCAGTTTCTCAAATCGTTGATGCCATTGAACACCCAAAAATGCCTGACGCCGCGCGGTTGGTAAAGAATGAGCATATTTTCACCGGTCATGCTGAACACCACCATATCCGTGGCCGGATAACCGTTTATATCAAATAGCTTCACCCTCACCCGCAGTTGATCATTTTTCTCCAAACCCAGCGCATGCAGGATGATAGCTACAACGCTATCAGCCAATGATGTCTGCTCGATGCTAAGATGGGTCAATATATTAATGATATTGGCGATGACATGGTAAGGTTTATTCTCACGCCAATAGACGTCCAGTGCCGTTAAATACCGGGAAGCAATATCCATATTATTCAACAGCTCGATAATTTGTGAAGGTTTGATCGCCGCCTGTGAATGATGGCGAAGCATCGGTTCCGGCCGTTCCGTAAAATATATCCCCTGATATTTATCGACGGAATTCAAATCTTGGCATTCTTTACTAAAGAAATTGTTGATAACATATTCGGTTAACGGCATCGATTGTGTGATTACCGCAATTTGGCTGCGGCCGTAAGTGGGCTCCCGGTCGGGATAAGGACGGTCAAAATACAGAACCCAACATTCTTCCGTCTTAATATCGAGTAGATACCTGGTTTTGATCTCTTGATTTAACCAAGCCGTGACTATGCGGGTGATGGTGGGAAATGCCTGCTGCAGATGGCGGTTAATCAGGATATCGCTTTTGTGCGCGGGGGTATCGCGCTCCGGCGCCAGGGCGGTAATAATCTGCTTTGCGGGCGTCGCGTCCGGTATGGGGGCCGCCGCCGTCATCGGCAGCAGAGAGAGGCGGGGCAGTGAAAATCCGGCCAGCCCGCGGCTGAACGACGGTGTTATCGTGGGCAGATGAGGTGCGCGCGTCCCCGGCAAACAGTCCGTTACCTCGCCGGTATCCCGCGCCAGGCTTAATCGTGGGCACCGAACGGGGGGAATGCGCGGCCTTGGCTGCGCGTTGATCTCGACACGCGCCCGCGACGCCGCGCTACCGGTCTTGGCGCTGATGCCATAAAACTGCTCGGCCGCCCGCTCCGCGCGCAGCTGGTTGTAATGGCTTTGCCTGGCCCATTGCCGGGCCAGGTTGCGCCCCAACGCCTGTTGTGTTTTTTCCGTTGGGTTTAATAACATCCTGCCACCTTCATCCGTCGGTTGCCGTTGATGAACCCCGGACGCCACGCATAATCCCTGCCAGTACTGGCAAGCCTTATTAAACAGGCGCGCGATGGCTACCGGCAGGTTCAGACAACGCCGCTGCGGCTGTCGTTCATTCCCCCCATCGCAATAGTACTTACTGGCCAGCGCCAGGGCGCCAAAAAAAAGATAGCTGTTATGAGTGAGGATATTATCCGCACCGATATCTAATGCGCCGGTCAGCGAGGGCCCGAGCTGTTCTTCAATATAATCCCTTACATAAACGGATACAGAAACTAAAAATTGTGACTGGGATAAAATAGCATTTATGCACAACGGCAGCCCGGCTTCCAGGACTGTACTGATACTTTGTCTGGCTGTTATGGCATTATAGAGGCACCAGGCGGTATTGAATACCGCCTGTGGAATATCCAATCCCATATTCATGCTGAACCGACTGGCCTCATGAGAAACCGCTATTTTAAGCAGGTTCGTCAACGCTATTTTTAAATCTTCCGCTAAGGCTGTTTGGGGTTGATTGATTATGTCATCAACGGCGGCATGTTCATCATCATTATGGCCGGGCCATAAGGTGTAAGGCTCGCAATCATAAAAAACATCTTCCGAATTATTTGTATCAATATGGTTATGTTTAATAACTTCATGGTTAATGTACATTAATTTCTCTCTATATATAATCTGTTGCTCGGCGCTAAACCATCTCTTTCAGCTGAGCCATATGAGGGATGAAACATGACCTGGGGGTGGATGCCGCCATGATAAACAGGTAGGCGGCCACTATCGCCATAATGGCGGGTTAATTAGTCTTTGCGGCTGATAAGGTTTAACCGTACCGGGTTTACGCTTCCCAGCCGGTGAACTGACTGAGGCCGGGGCCGGCACATCAGGTGGCAGGGTGCGCATGGTCCATCGTCATTGTTTATCCTTATCCCGACGGCCGCCGGATTAAGGCTTTTTCCAGCGCATAAAGACAGACGGTGGGCGCCAGCCTGCGCGGTATATGGTCTGGGGTTGCCGGGCGTTATCGCCAGGGCCAAATTCACGATAGGTTATTCTTATAGGTCTATAACGACGTAATATCCGTCCTTCCATGCCCGTCGCCGGGCAATTGGACTCTGATATCCCATATATACAGTGAAATGATGCGGTTTGTAGCCATTATGCGAATGAGATCGCTTGGCCGTGATTTATTTCCACTTCAAAGTGGAAATATAACGGCTACAAACCTGCCGCCGCACCGGCTAGGGTAAATCATCATTAAAGGCGGCAAAAGCAAGACTGCTTTACCGCGCTGAATATTTTTATTATGGATGCCGTAGGAGCACAGAGTGGTCGATAAAGCCGTATCAGCGGGCGGAGAAACGGAACGTGATGCATTAGCCGCCGCATTGACCGAAAAGGTTCTGCTGGAAATCATGCAGATGCTGACGGAGCGCAATATCCGGATCAATCACGTGCAGGATCAAATGCTGCACTCCCATGTGCGCGCCATGGTGATGCGTTCTTTAACCGGCGAGCCGTTACCGGAAGTGGATAAAGAGTTATTTGACGAAATTTCCGCGGATTCGATGGCGATGGCGGAGGCGGTGGTGAATTTGCTGGATAATTTACCGATTGAAGAAGCGTATTTATTATCGGTTCATTTTGAAGTGGCCAAAGACAATAACGCTTAATAACGTGTGGGAGAACCAAATGGCACAGGTAACGGTAGTGATAGGCGATCGGCTGGGTAAGGGGCAGAAAGTGGCCAAGGGCATCGAAGCGGCGGGCGGCAAGGCAATAGTCGTGCCCGGCATGGCGGCGGATATGAAGCTGGGCGATGTGATGAACAGCGAGCAGGCCGACTTCGGCATTTCCTTTTGCGGCAGCGGCGGCGCCGGCGCCATCACCGCGCAGAATAAATACGGTTATAAAGCCAAACACGGCATGCGCTCGATTGAAGAAGGCGTAACGGCTATCCAGGAAGGCAATAAAGTATTGGGTTTTGGTTTTATGGATAAAGAAGAATTGGGGCAAAAATTAGTAGAAACCTGGCTTAAAAAATATGGCAATGCCTGATGAAAGAGCAGTCTGTTTTAACCGTACAGGTGGCGGGAAAAGGTGAAACCAAAGCGGCCGCTTTTGCCGCCGCGTTAAGTCAGGTGCAGCCAGCGGTGATGAAATCCACCGGCTGTGTTTTGCTGCGCATTGAACCGCAGGAAGTCAAAATTATCCAGGCGGAAGAGAAGCGTATTACTGAAAAATTCCTTTTTTTCTTTTTGCCGCGTGAAAAGAAAAGCTACAGCGTCATATTGGATATTACGGTCGGCATCATCATGATCGATACCGAAAAAGTCCCTTTTACCCGCAGTTAACGATGCGGATAAATCATCAAAGGATAATCCGATGTTTCTTATCATTTTAATAAAGTCACTTATTATCGGCGGGCTGGTCGGCGTCGGAGTGGGGGCCGGGGCGGCGCGCATGTTCCATGCGCCGACCGTTCAGGGCATGGGGGCCTTTCGTACCCTGGGTGAACTCAATTCCTGCGAGGGCGATCCCGCGTCGCATTTTTCCTTCGGCCTGGGTTTCTTCTTTAACGCCTGGGCATCGTCGGTGGCCGCCGGTTCGTTTACCCAGGATGTCGACCATCGCATCATTCCCCACTGGGGGGCTGCGGCGCTGATGATTAAAAACCGCCAGCTCAGTGAAACCATGCACGATCCAAAACGCATGGCGTTTGCCTGCGGCATCATCGGCATGCTGGTGGTGGCGTTTCTTAACTCCACCGCTTCCGCCGTGCCCGCCGCGCTCCAGGTGACCGCCGTGAAGGTCCTGGTGCCTGCCGCCAATATCCTGGTGAATACCGTCATGCCGGTGATCTTCTGGCTGGCGGCAATCGACGCCGGCAAACGCTCCGGTTTCTGGGCCACCATTTTCGGCGGCCTGGCGCAGCTTATCATGGGCAACGCCGTGCCGGGCCTGGTGCTGGGCATCCTGATCGGCAAGGGCGTGGAAGAGGGCGGCTGGAATAAAATCACCGGCATCATGATGGCGGCGATTATCGCCCTGTTTGTCCTCAGCGGTTTCTTCCGTGGTTTTGATATGAAAATGCTGCAGTCCTTTAGCCTGGGCGTGCCCGGTTGGCTGAACGGCATCCATAACGCCTTAAGCGGTAAATAAATTTTACAGGGGTTAAGAAAATGGAAGAAACAAAACGCGGTTTTTGGTATGCCGACTGGTCGTTCCCGATTTTTGTCGGACTGCTTTCAGCCGGGATTTTTGCCGGGACCCATATGTACTATCTGTACGGCATCGGCGCCTTTAACGAAGTCGCCTTTGTCGCCATGCTGCGCACCGGTATCGATACCGGCGTTTACGGCGCGGTGGCCGCTTTCGGCGCCAGTTTCCTGTTTGCGCGCATTATCGAAGGATCCCTGGTGGGGATCCTGGATATCGGCGGCGCGCTGCAGACCGGGGTCGGCCTGGGCGTGCCGGCGCTGCTGCTGGGCGCGGGCATCAAATTTCCCCTGGAGAATTTCCTTGCCTCGCTGGCGACCGGCATGGTGCTGGGCCTGGCCATCGGCGGCCTGATTATCCTGGCGCGCAGATTCACCATTAACCAAAGCAACGCCACCTACGGGGCGGATGTCATGATGGGCGCGGGCAACGCATCGGGCCGTTTTCTCGGGCCGCTGATTATCCTGTCGGCCATTACCGCGTCGATCCCCATCGGCCTGGGATCCCTGGCCGGGGCATTGCTGTTTTATCTGTGGAATAAACCCATTACCGGCGGCGCCATCCTCGGCGCGATGCTGCTGGGCGCGTTTTTCCCGGTAGCTATTGCGTAACCTAACGCCCGCCGCCGGGACGCCATCACTGTGTTGATTATCCGGCCGCGCCACGGGGCGGCGGGCGGATAACATAAGGAGGACCCTTGGCACCCTTATATGATCTGATTATCCGGCAGGCCAGGCAGCCGGACGGCACCCTTGCCGATATCGCCGTGCTGGACGGGCGCATCGCCGCCGTGGGCGCCGTGCCGACTTCCGCCCGGCGCGAGATTAACCTGGGCGGGCGCTATTATGCCAGCGCCGGCTGGATTGATTCCCATGTCCATTGCTATCCCGCCTCGCCGATATACCATGACGAGCCGGATAAGGTGGGTATCGCCTGCGGCGTGACCACGGTGGTCGACGCCGGCAGCACCGGTGCCGACGCGGTGGACGATTTTTATCAATTGACCCGGGCGGCCAAAACCCGGGTGTATGCCCTGCTGAATATCGCGCGCACCGGCATCGTCACCCAGGATGAACTGGCGGATATGACGCGCATCGACAAAGCGCTGGCCGGTGAGGCGATTGCCCGTCATCGCGGTTTTATTATCGGTATCAAGGCCAGGATCAGCAGCAGCGTGGTGGGCGCCAACGGCGTCAAGCCCCTGCAGCGCGCCAAGGAAATCCAGCGGGAAAACGGCAATCTGCCGTTAATGGTGCATATCGGCAATAATCCGCCGGATCTCGGGCGCATCGTCGATCTGCTCGGCGCCGGGGATATTGTCACCCATTGTTATAACGGCAAGCCCAACCGCATCCTGACGCCCGCGGGCGAACTGCGCGCCTCGGTGCGCAAGGCGCTGCAACGCGGCGTGCGCCTGGATGTCGGCCATGGCACCGCCAGCTTCAGCTTCGAGGTGGCCCGCCTGGCGATAGCCCAGGGTATCTATCCCTATACCATCAGCTCCGATATCTACTGCCGCAACCGTATTGACGGGCCTGTACATAGCCTGGCGGCGGTGATGGCTAAATTTTTCACCCTCGGCATGACGCTCGCCCAGGTGATTGACTGTGTAACCCTGCATGCGGCCGATGCGCTGCGCCTGACCAAAAAAGGACGGCTTGTACCCGGCTGCGATGCGGATATAACCCTGTTTGACGTTCGCACCGCCCCCTGCGTGTTCACCGACGCCGAGGGACACTCCGTCGCCGGGGAGCAGCAGTTGATCCCGCTGGCGGCGGTGGTGGCGGGCGTTTGTTTGTTAACGGACGAAGGAAAAACCTCCCATGTCTTCGATTTATGAAAAATATCAGCTGAAAGAAGTGATCAACGCCTCGGGCCGCATGACCCTGCTGGGCGTGTCCACACCCCGGCAGGATGTGGTCGACGCGGTCAATCTGGGCCTGAACCATTATTTTGAAATGAAGGATCTGGTGGATAAGACCGGCGCCTACCTGGCCGGTTTGCTGGGCGTTGAGAGCGCGGTTATCGTCTCCTGCGCCTCGGCGGGCATCGCCCAGTCGGTGGCGGCGTTTATCGTTAAGGACGACCTGAACCTGCTGGTGAACCTCCATGCCGCACCGCTGGCCGTGCCTCATGAAATAGTGCTGCCCAAGGGGCATAACGTGAATTTTGGCGCGCCGGTGGGCACCATGGTGGCGCTGGGCGGCGGTAAGGTGGTGGAGGCCGGTTATGCCAACGAGTGCTCCCCGGAGCAACTGGCGGCGGCCATCGGTCCGCAAACGGCGGCGGTGTTGTATATTAAATCGCACCATTGTGTGCAAAAGAGCATATTGTCCGTGGCGCAGGCCGCGGAAATCGCCCATAGCCGCCATCTGCCGCTGATTGTCGACGCCGCCGCCGAGGAAGATCTGGCGGTATATTACCGCCAGGGCGCCGACCTGGTGATCTACAGCGGCGCCAAAGCGCTCGAGGGACCGACCAGCGGGCTGGTTATCGGCAAAACGCAGGCGGTGGAGTGGGTCAAGCGGCAGGGCGGCGGCATCGGCCGGGCAATGAAAATCGGCAAGGAAGGCATACTGGGCCTGACCCAGGCCATCGAAAGCTATCTGGCGCGTGAAAAAGAGTCGGGCGGCGAGATGGTGGCCAAAATGACGCCGTTTATCGATCGGCTGAATACCCTGGCCGGCATCAGCGCGCGGGTGGTGTGGGATGGGGCGGGGCGCGACATCGCCCGCGCCGAAATCCATTTTGACGAGACGGTATTGGGCATCGCCACGGCGGATATCGTCTCGGCGTTGAAAATGGGCAATCCGGCGATTTATTTTCGCGGGTATAAGGCTAACGCGGGCATTATCGAGGTGGATGTGCGCAGCGTGACCCCGGCCCAGCTTGATATCATTAGTTCACGCATCAGTGAAATAGGAAAAGGATCCCGTTCATGAAATTAACCCCCAATTATTACCGCGACCGGGTTTGCCTGAACGTTCTGGCCGGCTCCAAAGAAAACGCGCGCGCCATCTACGAGGCGGCGGAAGGCCATGTGCTGGTTGGCGTCCTCTCGAAAAACTATCCCGACGTGCCGTCGGCCGTCGAGGATATGCGCGCCTACGCCGCCCTGATTGACAACGCGCTGTCGGTTGGCCTGGGAGCGGGCGATCCGAACCAGTCGGCGATGGTCGCCGCCATTGCCGGCGTCCTGCAGCCGCAGCACGTCAACCAGGTGTTTACCGGCGTCGGCGCCAGCCGCGCGCTGCTCGGCCAGACCGATACCCTGGTCAATGGCCTGGTGTCGCCCACCGGCCGGCCGGGGCTGGTGAAAATCTCCACCGGTCCGCTCAGCGCCAGGTCGCCCGACGGCATCGTGCCCATTGAAACGGCCATCGCCCTGCTAAAGGACATGGGCGGCAGCTCCATTAAGTTTTTCCCCATGGGCGGGCTGGATCACCTGGATGAATACCGGGCGGTTGCGCTGGCCTGCGCGCGTCATGATTTTTATCTGGAACCGACCGGCGGCATCGATCTGGACAACTTCGCCCCGATCCTGCAGATCGCGCTGGACGCCGGGGTCAAACGCATCATTCCGCATATCTACAGCTCGATTATCGACAAAGAGACCGGCAATACCCGCCCCCAGGACGTGGCGACATTGCTGGCGCTGGTAAAAAAGCAGGTTGCATAAGCCATGGTGAGATTTCCTAACCAGCGACTGGCCAATATGTTCGACGCATTACAGGCGGAATCGCTGCCGCAGGAAGAGCTGGCCAGACGTTTTTCGGTATCGACCCGCACCGTGCGGGCCGATATCCAGGCGCTGAACGCCATCCTGTCCGGCCATGGCGCGCAGTTTGTTCTCAACCGCGGCAGCGGCTATCAGTTGAAAATCGACGACGAGCCGCTTTTTGCCTCGCTCTCCCGGCAGACGCCGCGCCAAAATCGCACACCTCATTCCAGCGCCGAGCGTATCCCGGCGCTGATGGTACGCTTTTTAAGCTCGGCCTATGCCTTTAAGATGGAGGATGTGGCCGACGAATGGTATGTCAGCCGCGGCACGCTGCAAAGCGATATGGGCGAAGTGCGCGAACGGCTGTCGCGCTACGATCTGACTATCGAGACCAAACCCCGCCACGGCATGAAGCTGTTCGGCAAGGAAGCGTCCATCCGGGTGTGCCTGACCGATCTGATGTATTCCCTGTCGCTGGACGAGCATGACAGCTATCTGCTGGCCAGCGGCGAGCTGCCGTTCGATATTCTGCCGCGGCTGAAGCCGGCCTGGCACCAAAGCCTGGTGGCCAGCGGCATCAAGCTTACCGATGAGGGCGAACAATATCTGGCTCTGTACAGCGCGGTGGCGGTCAAACGCATCCGGCAAGGCTACCCCCTGCCGGATTTCCCTATGGAGGAGGTGGACGAGGGGATTAAAACGGCGTCCGCGCAGCTGGTGCGCCTGATCGAACCGTTAACCGGCAAGGGCTTTTCGGCGGCGGAGGAAAATTACCTGCGCATCCATATTGCCGCGCGGCGGATACAGGACATCAATCCCTCGTCCATTAACGCCGACGACGACGAAACGCTGGTGGACTATATCCTCAGCTATATCAACAGCCACTATAACTATAACCTGCAAAACGACAGCCAGCTGCGCGCCGACCTGCTGACCCATATCAAGACCATGATCACCCGGGTGCGCTATCAAATCACCATTCCCAATCCGCTGCTGGCCAACATCAAGCAGCACTATCCCATGGCCTATGACGTGACGCTGGCGGCGGTAACCAGCTGGGGCAAATATACCCCGTATGTCATCAGTGAAAACGAGATAGGCTATCTGGTCCTGCATATCGGCGTCGGCCTGGAACGGCACTACAATATCGGCTACCAGCGCCATCCGCAGGCGCTGCTGGTCTGCGACAGCGGCAACTCGACGGTGCGCATGATCCAGGCGATGCTCAAGCGCAAATATCCGCAGATTGCCGTGACGCAGGTGATTTCATTACGGGAATATGACAAGCTGCCGGCGCTGGAGGAGGATTTTGTCATTTCCACCGTCAGGATCGGTGAAAAAAACAAACCGGTGATGGTGCTGGCGCCGTTCCCCAGCGACTATCAGCTCGAACAGCTGGGCAAACTGGTGCTGGTGGATCGCACCCGCCCTTATATGCTGGAAAAGTTCTTTTCTGAACAGCATTTTATGATTGTCGACCGGCCGCTGACCCAGCAGGCGCTGTTTAAGCAGGTATGCGGCCAGCTGAAGCGGGAAGGGGTTGTGGATAAGGATTTTTATCCCTCGGTGGTGGAGCGCGAGGCTATCGTCAGTACCCTGTTGGGCGACGGCATTGCGCTGCCGCATTCCCTGGGGCTGCTGGCCAGGCAGACGGTGATTTACACCATTCTGGCGCCGCAGGGCATAGCCTGGGGCGATAATGAAACCGCCTACGTGATTTTCCTGCTGGCGATCAATAAGACCGATTATGAAGAGGCGATGGCGATCTATGAGCTGTTCGTCACCTTCGTGCGCGAGCGCTCCATGCCCAGGCTGCGCGACAGTCGCGATTTCGCCGGCTTCAAGGCGGTGGCCATCGATAGCCTGAGCCGCGCGTGATCAGTCTTCGTCGAAACCGGCGTTAAACAGCTCGATCACCGCCGCCAGCGCCTGTATCTCATCCGGGCCGGTGGCCTCCACCTCGATCACCCGGCCTTTGGCCGAGTCCAGCATCAGCAGGGCGATAACGCTGCTGGCTTCCGCTTCGGTGCCGCTATCGTTGCGCAGCAACACCTCCGCGTCAAAGCTTTGCACCAGATCGAATAGCTTCATTGCCGGCCGGGCGTGCATGCCCAGGCGGTTCTTGATTTCCACCGTTTGTTTAACCGTCATGGTTTGCGCTTTTCCAGGGTGCGGTGCCGGGACTGGACGTTTTTACCGCGTGAACGGAAATAGTCCGCCAGCTGCTCGGCCACGTAGACCGAGCGGTGTTTGCCGCCGGTGCAGCCAATGGCCACGGTCAGGTAGCTGCGGTTATTGGTTTCCAGCATCGGCAACCATAACTCCAGGTAACTGCGGGTTTGATAGATAAAATTATGCACTTCGGTATGGCGGTCGAGAAAGGCCGCCACCGGCTTATCCAGCCCGGTCATCGGCCGCAGTTTGGGATCCCAGTGCGGGTTGGGCAGGAAACGCACGTCGAAAACATAATCGGCGTCGATGGGCAGGCCGTGCTTATAGCCGAAAGACTCGAACACGATGGTCAGCTCGCGCTCGCGTTTGCCCAGCAGCCGGGCACGCAGCATTTCCGCCAGCTCATGCACCGACATTTCCGTGGTATCGATAATCAGATCCGCGCGGGAGCGCAGCGGTTCCAGCAGTTCATTCTCTTCATCAATGGCGCTTTCCAGCGACAGGTTCTTGCTGGATAACGGATGCAGGCGCCGGGTATCGCTATACCGCCTGATTAGGGTGCTGCGATCGGCGTCGAGGAACAACAGCTGCGGCGAAAAGCTTTGCGGCAGGTTGTCCATGGCGTGCTCGAAAATCTCCGGCGTCTCGGGCATATTGCGCACATCAATGCTCACCGCGGCGGAGATATTCCGGTCGGCCAGCGTATTGGCCAATTGCGGCAGCAGCACCACCGGCAGGTTATCGACGCAATAAAACCCCATATCTTCCAGCGCGCGCAGCGCGACTGATTTCCCTGAACCGGATCGACCGCTGACAATCATCAGCACCATGACGACTCCCCTCTGGTATTTTTATTGACCCATTGGCCACGCTTGCCGTAATCGCGCCAATGACTCCCCGCTGGTCGGTACAGCGCCGGGCAGGCAATCCGACCCGGCGCGTTAAGACCCGGCTTCCGTTTCCGTCATTATGGCATACAGCTCTTCATCGCTTTGCGCGGCGCGCAGGCGACGGCAGACCGTTTTATCGGCCAGGCGCTTGGCCACCAGGGCCAGGGTGTGCAAATGGGTTTTACACTGCTCGGCCGGCACCAATAGCGCAAACAGCAAATCCACCGGTTGGTTATCTATCGCATCAAAGGCAATGGGCTGCTCCAGGCGGATAAACACACCGACCGCGCGCAGGGTGTCTTCTTCCAGCTTGCCGTGCGGGATGGCGATACCGTTGCCGATACCGGTACTGCCCATGCGTTCACGGGTCAATACGGCCTCGAACACCACCTGCGGCGCCAGGTTGAGCTGCTTGGCCGCCAGCTCGCTGATAATTTCCAGCGCGCGCTTTTTGCTCTGGCAGTGGATGGAGCCGCGGGTGCACTCAAGGCTTAACACCGTGTTTATTTGCAAAGCTGTATCGTTAGTCATTTCATTTCACTTAAGGCGCTTGTTTCACCTTTAAGACTCATCGGCCCGTTATCGTACGGATAACGAGCCGATGTGAGGTTAGGTAGCGATAATGGCTACAGTGAATTCAGTACTGTTTCAGTTTCTCTTTATGTTTGTTCAACTGGCGCGTCAGCTTGTCGATCAGCAAATCGACGGCGGCATACATATCGTCCGCCTCTGACGTCGCGTGCAGCTCACCGCCGTTGACATGGATCGTCGCTTCGGCAATCTGCTGGACTTTTTCGATCTTCAGAACAATATATACCTGATTGATCCGGTCGAAGTATTGTTCCAGCTTGGAAAATTTCGTCGTCACGAAATCGCGCAAAGCATCGGTGATTTCAACGCGCTGTCCGGTAATATTCAGCTGCATAGTGTCTTCCTTCTCTGTAGAGGTCAAACCATTTGCTTACGCTGGTTTGACGGCGGGATGGACAAAGACTCTCGGTATTTTGCCACGGTTCGCCGCGCCACCATAATGCCCTGATCGGAAAGCAGGGTGGTCAGCTTGCTATCGCTTAGCGGCTTCGCCGGGTTTTCCGCGGCGATTAATTTTCTCACCAGCGCACGAATGGCCGTAGAAGACGCTTCGCCTCCCCCCTCGGTATTGACGTGGCTGGAGAAAAAATATTTCAGTTCAAAAATGCCGCGCGGGCTGTGCAGATATTTTTGCGTCGTGACGCGGGATATCGTCGATTCGTGCATCTCCACCGCCTGGGCGATATCCGCCAGCACCATGGGCCGCATATACTCCTCTCCCTGATCGAAAAACGCCTGTTGCTGCTCCACGATGCAGCGGGTCACTTTTAACAGCGTGTCATTACGACTTTCCAGGCTTTTGATCAACCAGCGCGCTTCCTGCAAATGGCTGCGGATAAATTGTCCGTCCGAGTCATTGCGGGTGGTATTGCCGAGCGCGGCGTATTGCTGGTTGATTTTAAGATTGGGAATGCTGTCGGTATTGAGCTCCACCGTCCAGCGATTATGCACCTTGCGCACCAGGACGTCCGGGATGACATATTGCGATTCGGTGGTATTGATTGACTGGCCGGGCCGGGGATCGAGGGATTGGATCAGCGCCATGGCGGATTTCAGCACGTCTTCCTTTAGGCGGGTGGATCGCAGCAGGCTGCGGAAATCATGGCTGGCCAGCAGATCGAGATAGTCGCTGACGATAAGCCTGGCTTCGTTCAGGTAAGGGAAATCCTTCGACAGCTGCGATAGCTGGATCAGCAGGCAATCCCGCAGATCCCGCGCCGCCACGCCCACCGGATCAAAGCGCTGCACGCGTTTTAATACCGCTTCCACTTCGTCCATGGTGACGCTGTCGTCGCCGATGCACTCGAGGATATCTTCCAGCGGCACCGTCAGGTAACCGGTTTCATCCACCGCGTCGACGATGGAGGTGGCAATGGCGATATCGGTATCGGAAAACGGCGTCAGCTCCACCTGCCACATCAGGTAATCCTGCAGGGTCTGGATGGTTTCGCCCTGGTAAATCGGCAGTTCTTCGTCGCGGTAGTCGGTGCCGGTG
Source organism: Sodalis sp. RH14 (assembly GCF_047324285.1). Classification (NCBI taxonomy): domain Bacteria; kingdom Pseudomonadati; phylum Pseudomonadota; class Gammaproteobacteria; order Enterobacterales; family Bruguierivoracaceae; genus Sodalis; species Sodalis sp. RH14. The sequence continues at coordinate 5,098,436 of NZ_CP178739.1, read as the reverse complement.
CCCGAGGGCGTGCCCGCCGAGTACATTTCGTCCCAGGTGGCGTCAAGCGGCAGTTCTTCCGGCATGTCCTTCTGCTCCATCGCCTCGCGGGTATCAAGCGATTCGCTGTCGGGTACGTCGTGTGAGTCTATTTCTTCATGGACATCGGTTTGCTCAAGTAAGGGGTTGCTTTCCAGCGCGGTTTGAATCTCCTGCTGAAGTTCAAGCGTAGACAGTTGCAGCAGGCGTATTGCTTGCTGTAACTGCGGAGTCATGGCGAGTTGCTGACTAAACCTGAGTTGCAAACCTTGCTTCATATAATGCGTCAATTAACCTCTTGGGGCTTTCACTTCAGGACACCTTATCAGAGGCGGAACTCTTCGCCCAGATAAACACGCTTCACCTGCTCGTCCTGAAGGATTTCGGCGGGTGTGCCATGGGCGATAAGATGTCCCTGGCTTACGATATAGGCGCGCTCGCAGACGTCCAATGTTTCGCGTACGTTATGATCGGTAATCAGCACGCCCAGGCCGCTATCGCGCAGATGTTCAATGATTTTCTTGATATCGATGACGGAAATCGGGTCGACGCCGGCAAAGGGCTCGTCAAGCAGGATGAATTTAGGGTTGGCCGCCAGGGCGCGGGCAATTTCCACCCGCCGCCGCTCGCCGCCGGATAATGATTGCCCCAGGTTATCGCGCAGATGGGCGATATGGAATTCTTCCATCAGCGCATTGGCGCGGTCGTCGCGCTGCGAAGCGCTGAGATCGTTTCTGATCTGCAATACCGCCATCAGGTTATCAAACACGCTCAGGCGGCGGAAAATCGACGCTTCCTGCGGCAGGTAGCCGATGCCGCGCCGGGCGCGGGTATGCAACGGCAGCAGGCTGATATCGTCGTCATCGATAATAATGCGCCCGGCGTCGCGCTGGATGATGCCGACCACCATGTAGAACGTGGTGGTCTTGCCGGCCCCGTTCGGCCCCAGCAACCCGACGATTTCCCCTGAGCTGACCTTGAGGCTGACGTCTTCCACCACATGTCGGCCCTTGTAGGCTTTAGCCAGGTTTTCTGCGATTAATGTTGCCATGGGTTCAATTACTCTTATTTAGTGCCGGATTTGGGCGCCTTGGGCGCTGAGGACGCTTTGGGTGCCGCGCCCGCCGGGTTCTTATCCTGCAGCTGGGACGGCACCAATACGGTGGTGACCCGTTTGCCCTTGTCGCTGAAGGCTTCCATTTGCTGTTGTTTAACCAGGTAGGTGATGCGATCGCCCTTGACGTTGCTGTCGAGCTGTTCGAGATAAGCGTCGCCGGTCAGCACCACAAAATCGTTGGCCAGCTCATAGCGGACCTTTTGCGCATGGCCCTTCACCGGCTTGCCGTTGTCCTGCATCTGGTAAAACGTCACCGGATTGCCGTAACCCTCGACCACTTCCTTGCCCTGTTCGCCGTTGGGGCGGGTGATGACCACTTTGTCCGCCCGGATGTCGATGGAGCCTTGTTTGACCACCACCGTACCGGTAAGGGTGACGACATTGGTCTGCATATCGACGGCCTGCTGCTCGGAATCAATATTGATCGGCTGGTCGGTATCGCCGGTCAGCGCCAGGGCATTGGCGCTCGCCAGCAGCAGCGCGCCGGCCGCAAAAACGTAACAGATGTTATTTTGGATTTTGGATTTCATAAGAGGTCTTAACCTTTTCAATCAGCTCGGCAGTCTTGTTCCGCAGGTTTCCGCGCATTTTCATGCCTTTAGAGTTAAATCCGATGCCATATAGGGTCACCTCGTCATCGGAGGAAACATCCTGCGTAACAAGATTCACCACCGCGTTATCGGTTCTGATACGCTGCAGTTGTGAGGTTTCGGTCAGACTGTCAACCTGAACATGGCCGTATAAATAAAGCATTTTATCATTGGTCAGCTTGGCCCGATCGGACCGGACTGTCCAGGTGGCGACTTTATTCTCATCGTACATCGTCGCCACCGGCTGGGTAAACCAGCTAATCTGCTCGACGGCGAAGTGCTCGACGTGCTCGGAGATCAAGCGATAATTCATGGCGCCCAACGGATTGTATACCAGGGTAATGGTATGTTCGCTCTGGTAGGTGGGTTCGCCGGCATCGGGCGCCACCGCGTTCTGGCTGCCGTCGTTATCGGTCAGGTTCAGGCCGATTAGCACCAGGACCACCAATACCAGCAGTAGGGTGACCCACCATCTTGTTTTACTCATACCGACTGCCCTTTGGCATCATCAAGCTTCCCTTGCGCCAGCAGAATTAAATCGCAGATTTCGCGAACCGCGCCGCGACCGCCGGCAATATGCGTCACATAATCGGCCAACGGCAGCAGCAAAGGATGCGCGTCCGCCACGGCGACGCTTAATCCCACCCGCGACATCACCGGCCAATCAATAAGATCATCGCCGATATACGCGGCCTGATCCGCTGTTAAAGATAGTTTAACCAATAGATCCTCAAAGGCCAAAAGCTTATCCGACCGGCCCTGGTAGAGATGGGAGATCCCCAGGGTACGCGCGCGATCTTCCACCAGTTGGGCGGACCGGCCGGTAATAATAGCGACCTCGATGCCGGATGTCAGTAAGCATCGGATGCCGTAGCCGTCGCGGACGTTAAACGCCTTGAGCTCCTCGCCCTGGTTGCCTTGGTAGATAAAGCCGTCCGACAGGACGCCGTCCACGTCGCACACCAGCAGCCGGATATCCCGGGCGCATTGCAGTATCCGCTGGTCGACCGGGCCGTAACAGGTCGCGATAAGGGTGGTCTCTTGCATGGCGGGTTTCCTTGTTAAATAACGCCGGCTCGCAGCATATCATGCATATGCACCACGCCCATAAGCCGGTTCTGGTCGGCCACCAGCACCGAGGTGATATGGCGCGACTGCATCAGGTTAAGGGCGTCGACCGCCAGGGTATTGGGCGTCACCCGGATACCGCCGGCGGTCATCAGGTCGGCGATGCGCGCCTGGTTTAAATCCACGCCCATATCGAACACCCGGCGCAAGTCGCCGTCGGTAAAAATGCCGGCGATATTCAGCTTATCGTCGCATATCACCGTCATGCCGAGATTTTTACGCGTGATTTCCAGCAGGGCGTCGCGTAATGACGCATCCCGCGGCGTCACCGGGATTTCTTCGCCGCTGTGCATGATATCGGTCACCCGCAGCAATAGTTTACGGCCCAGCGCGCCGCCGGGGTGGGACAGGGCGAAGTCTTCGGGGGTAAAGCCGCGGGCCTGCAGCAGCGCCACCGCCAGCGCGTCGCCCATCACCAGGGCGGCGGTGGTGCTGGTGGTGGGAGCCAGGCCCAGCGGGCACGCTTCCAGGGGCACGTGGACGCAGATATGGATATCCGCCGCCTTGCCCATGGCGCTGGCCGGATTGCCGGTCATGCAGATAAGCGGGATCTGCAGGCGCTTGAGCACCGGAATCAGCGCCAGGATTTCATTGGATTCGCCTGAGTTGGACAAGGCGATGACGATGTCCTGGGCCGATACCATGCCCAGATCGCCATGGCTGGCCTCGCCGGGATGGACAAAAAAGGAGGGCGTGCCGGTGCTGGCGAAGGTCGCCGCCATCTTGCGGCCGATATGGCCCGATTTGCCCATCCCCATCACCACGACTTTGCCGCTGCAATAAAATATTTTTTCGCACGCGCGGCGAAAATCGTCGTTGATATATTGATCAAGCTGCGCCAGGCCTTCACGCTCGGCGGCGAGGACCTGTTTACCTGCTGCCGGGAAATCAAAATCCGGCGCTAACGACAAATGTGACATAACGTATCCTGATGCGCCCGGCAGCGTCCGCGGGCTAAATAAACAACACCGTAACATAGGCGGCAAAACCACATAATAACAGAGCGCCCATGCCAGAGTTGATCCTACGGCGCTTTCCCAGGCAAAAGGCGGTTAATATAATGCTTGCCGCCAGCATAACCCAATAATCGCGGGTAAACGCCAGCGGATTGAACCGGCCGGGCGAAAGCAGGGCCGGCACGCCCAGCACCAGCAGGCTATTGACGATATTGGAACCGATGAGATTGCCCAGGGCAATATCGTTTTCCCCTTTCAGGGCGCCGGCGATAACGGTTGCCAGTTCGGGCAGGCTGGTGCCGAAGGCCACCACCGTCAGGCCGATCACCAACTCGCTTACCCCCAGATGCCGGGCCACCACGCCCGCGTTATCAATCACCATATGCGCCGATATGGGCATGATGATAAAGGCCAGCGCCAGCCACAGCACCGCCACGGTTGTGCCGCTATCCGGCGTGTCCTGCGGCAGCTCAGCCAGCCGTTCGCGGGTCAGGCTGTCGTTGCCGGCGCTCTGCGCCCGGCGGGTCAGGGCGATCATGGCGGCAATATACCCTATCGCCGCCAGCAACAGTATTATACCATCCAGGCGGCCCAGGGCGCGATCCGCCAGCGCCAGGCCGCACAGCGCGGTGGCGAGCAGCAGCAGCGGCAGCTCGCGCCGCACGATGTCCGAATGGAAGGCCATGGGACGGATCAGCGCCGCGCCGCCGACGATCAATAAACTATTGATCACATTGGAACCAAGGATATTGCCCACGGTCATATCGAGTTGATGATTCAGCGCGGCGGTGACCGCGATCAGCAGTTCGGGCAGGGACGTGCCCAATGCGACGATGGTGCAGCCCACCAGCCAGGGCGCCATACCCAGCGACCGGCCGATCACGGCAGCACTGTAAACCAATCTATCCGCGCCATAAACCAGTAGAATAAGACCAATAACTAATAATGACGTGGCAAAAAACATATGAAGTCCTTGATGTGAAAGAATCCTGGGCCGCCGTCGCCACCGCCGCTTCCCGGGCGGAAGGGTAAGGATGCCGGCAACCGGCGCGCGTCTTAATTTTGACTGCCCGCGGGCCAAAAGTAAAACATCGGCTATTGATCCTATCTTACCGCCGCCAGGGTAATTTTATGTAAAAGTTCGATGAATCGGTCCTATTGCTTTAATATCTAGGGCAATGGGCTTTAAGTGGGCAAGATATGGGCAGTAATGACATGAACCAGACGGAGCATTTGGTCGATATCCGCGGATTGAGCTTCCGGCGCGGCAATCGGCCGATATTCGACAACATCACCCTGCAGGTGCCGCGGGGAAAGATCACCGCGATCATGGGGCCGTCGGGTATCGGTAAAACCACCCTGTTACGCCTGATTGGCGGCCAGCTGCCGCCCGACAGCGGCGAAATTTGGTTTGACGGCGACAATATTCCCTCCTTATCGCGCGGGCGGCTATACGAGGTGCGCAAAAAAATCAGCATGCTGTTCCAGTCCGGCGCCCTGTTTACCGATATCAACGTGTTTGAAAACGTGGCGTTCCCCCTGCGGCAGCACACGCGGCTGCCGGAAGAAGTGCTGCGCACCACCGTGATGATGAAACTTGAGGCGGTGGGGCTGCGCGGGGCCGCGTCGCTGATGCCTTCCGAACTCTCGGGCGGCATGGCCAGGCGCGCCGCGCTGGCCCGCGCCATCGCCCTCGACCCGGAACTGATTATGTTTGACGAGCCTTTCGTCGGGCAGGACCCCATTACCATGGGCGTGCTGGTCAAACTTATCGATGAATTGAACCACGCGCTGGGCGTCACCTGCATCGTGGTCTCCCATGACGTGCCAGAGGTATTGAGCATCGCCGATTACGCTTACATCGTGGCCGAGCAGCATGTTATCGCGGAAGGAACGCCGGCCGAGCTGCGCGCCAACCAGGATCCGCGGGTGCGGCAGTTCCTGGACGGCATCGCCGATGGTCCGGTGCCGTTTCATTTCCCCGCCAGAGATTATAAAACACAGCTTTTAGGTTCAGGGAGTTGACCGAGCCATGCTACTACAACAAGCATTAGCGTCCTTTGGACGCCGGGGCATCAGCGTCTGCCATACTTTCGGGCGGTCAGGCGTGATGTTATTTAACGCGCTGGTGGGCAAACCCGCCTTCCGGCAGCAGTGGCCGCTGTTGATAAAGCAGCTCTACAGCGTCGGGGTACAATCGTTAATCATTATTATTGTGTCGGGGTTGTTTATCGGCATGGTGCTGGGGCTGCAGGGCTATATTATCCTGACCACCTACAGCGCCGAGGCCAGCCTGGGCATGATGGTGGCGTTGTCGCTGCTGCGCGAGCTGGGCCCGGTGGTGACCGCGCTGCTGTTCGCCGGGCGCGCCGGGTCGGCGCTGACCGCCGAAATCGGGTTGATGAAGGCCACCGAGCAATTGTCCAGCCTGGAGATGATGGCGGTCGATCCGCTGCGGCGCATCGTGGCGCCCCGTTTTTGGGCCGGCGTCATCAGCATGCCGCTGCTGACGGCCATTTTTGTCGCGGTGGGCATTTGGGGCGGCGGCATAGTGGGGGTGGACTGGAAGGGGATCGACAACGGTTATTTCTGGTCCGCCATGCAAGGCGCGGTGGATTGGCACCAGGATTTGGTGAATTGCCTGATCAAGAGCGTGGTTTTCGCCATTACGGTCACCTGGATCGCGCTGTTTAACGGTTATGATGCGATCCCGACGTCGGAGGGGATTAGCCGCGCGACCACCAGAACGGTCGTCCATGCGTCCCTGGCGGTGTTGGGACTGGATTTTGTGCTGACAGCACTGATGTTTGGGAAGTGAGTTAATGCAAACGAAAAAGAGTGAAATCTGGGTCGGCGTTTTTATGATCATCGCCCTGTGCGCCGTTATTTTCCTGTGCCTGAAAGTGGCGGATATCCGCTCGATGGGCAGCGTGTCCACCTACCGTATTTCGGCCACTTTCGATAATATCGGCGGCCTGAAGGTGCGTTCGCCGGTCAAAGTGGGCGGCGTGGTGGTAGGCCGGGTGGCGGAGATTACCCTCGACCCGAAAACCTATGCGCCCAGGGTATCGATGGACATCGAGGACACCTACAATCATATCCCCGATACCAGCTCCCTGGCGATCCGCACCTCGGGCCTGCTGGGCGAACAATACCTGGCGCTGAACATCGGCTTCGAGGACCCGGATATGGGAACGTCTATCCTTAAGGATGGCGGTATTATTCAGGATACCAAATCAGCCTTGGTGCTGGAGGACCTGATCGGCCAGTTCCTGTACAAAAGCGGCGACAAACCCGCGCCTGTTTCCGGCGACAACGGGCCCGCCCCGACCAGCGGCGCGGCCCACGCACCTGCATCCGCCGACGGCAACGCCCCCGCGGCGGCGGCAAAATAAGAGGATAATGTTTTATGTTTACACGATTTTTACTGCTGGCCCTGCTTGCGGTTGCGCCGCTGGCCCAGGCTGTCGACCAGACCAATCCCTATGCGCTGATGAACGCGGCGGCGGATAAAACCTTTACCCGCCTCAAGAACGAACAAAGCCAGATTCGCGCCAATCCCAACGTGCTGCGCGATGTGGTGCGTGAAGAACTGCTGCCCTATGTGCAGGTCAAATACGCCGGCGCGCTGGTGCTCGGCACCTATTACCGCCAGGCCACCCCGGCGCAGCGCGATGCCTACTTCAAGGCTTTCCAGGCTTATCTGGAGCAGGCCTACGGCCAGGCGCTGGCGATGTACAGCAACCAGACCTACCAGGTTGCCCCGCCGCAGCCCGTGGGCGATGCCACGATCGTCGCCATTCGCGTCACCATCGTCGATCAGGGTGGGCGCCCGCCGGTACGGCTGGATTTTCAATGGCGCAAGAACAGCCAGACCGGTAACTGGCAGGCCTACGATATGATCGCCGAAGGGGTGAGCATGATCACCACCAAGCAGAATGAATGGGCCTCGACGCTGCGCCAGCAGGGGATCGAGGGGCTGACCAGGCAGTTACAGGCCGCCGCCGCGCAACCTATCTCGCTGGATAAGAAAAGCAATGGCTGAAACCCTGAGCTGGCAAGCCGAGGAAGACACGCTTGTCCTGCGGGGCGAGCTTGATCGCGTCACGCTGTTGCCGTTTTGGGAACAGCGCGAACAGGCCCTGCAGGGCATCCGCTTCCTGGACGTCTCGCGGCTGGATCGGGTGGACTCCGCCGGCGTGGCCCTGATGCTGCACCTGTGCGCGCTGCAGGCCAGGCGCGGCGGTACGCTCATGCTTACCGGCGTCACCGATAAACTGCGCACCCTTATCACCTTGTACAACCTGCATAATATCCTGCCCTGCGCGGACGATTCGCCCGGCTGACAGAATGAACACATTATTGCCTGTTTCCGATGACGACGTATTCATCTAAGATATCGGCTTGTTTCCCGACCCATGACAGTGATTTGACCCTTATGGAAAACCACGAAATCAAAGAAGTGCTGATGAACGCCGAGGCGTTGGCATTGGAAGAAGCGCATGTAACGGGCGATGGCAGCCATTTCCAGGTCATCGTCGTGAGCGAGCGGTTTGCCTCCATGAGCCGTATTAAAAAACAACAGGCGGTCTACGGCCCGTTGATGGAATATATTTCGGACAATCGTATCCATGCACTCTCTATCAAGGCGTATACCCCGGAAGAGTGGCGGCGCGATCGTAAGCTGAATGGTTTTTAAGTTGTAGGCGATGCCGCGCTATGGCGTTGTATATCTAAGCCCGTTAAATACAGAGAGCAGTGTTGATGGATAAATTCCGTGTCCAGGGTCCGACCCGCCTGAATGGCGAAGTGACCATTTCCGGCGCTAAAAATGCGGCGTTGCCGATATTGTTCGCCGCGCTGCTGGCGGAAAAGCCGGTAGAAATACAAAATGTACCAAAATTAAAAGATATCGATACCACGATGCAACTGCTGCGCCAGCTTGGCGCCAAAGTCGAGCGCAACGGGTCGGTGCATGTGGATGCGGGCGGGGTGGACGTGTTCTGCGCGCCTTATGAACTGGTCAAGACCATGCGCGCGTCCATCTGGGCGCTCGGGCCGCTGGTAGCCCGTTTCGGCCAGGGACAGGTTTCCCTGCCCGGCGGCTGCGCCATCGGCGCACGGCCGGTGGATCTGCATATTACCGGCCTTGAGCAGCTCGGCGCCACCATCAAGCTGGAAGAGGGTTATGTCAAGGCGTCGGTGGACGGGCGGCTGCGCGGCGCGCATATCGTCATGGATAAAGTCAGCGTCGGCGCCACGGTAACCATTATGAGCGCCGCCACCCTGGCGGAAGGCACCACCATTATTGAAAACGCCGCCCGCGAGCCGGAAATTGTCGATACCGCCAACTTCCTGATTACGCTTGGGGCGAAGATCGCCGGCGCCGGAACCGATAAAATCACCATCGAGGGCGTGGAACGCCTTGGCGGCGGCGTTTATCGCGTGCTGCCCGATCGCATCGAGACCGGTACCTTCCTGGTGGCGGCGGCGGTCTCCCGCGGGCGCGTAGTCTGCCGGGCAACCCGTCCCGATACGCTGGACGCGGTGCTGGCCAAGCTGCGCGAAGCCGGCGCGGATATCGAAACCGGCGACGACTGGATAAGCCTGGACATGCATGGCCAGCGGCCTAAAGCCGTCACCGTGCGCACCGCGCCCCATCCCGGCTTCCCCACCGATATGCAGGCGCAGTTCAGCCTGCTGAACCTGGTGGCCGAAGGCACCGGCGTGATTACCGAGACCATTTTTGAAAATCGCTTTATGCATGTGCCGGAGCTGATCCGCATGGGCGCGCGGGCGGAGATCGAAAGCAATACGGTCATCTGCCACGGGGTGGAAACCTTGTCCGGCGCGCAGGTGATGGCCACCGATTTACGCGCGTCCGCCAGCCTGGTGCTGGCCGGATGCATTGCCGAAGGCGTTACGCTGGTGGATCGCATCTACCATATCGATCGCGGCTATGACTGCATCGAGGCCAAGCTGCGCAAGCTGGGCGCCAATATCGAACGCGTCACCGGCGAATAACCGCTTATCGCCCTGCCGGTGTTTTCAGGCAGGGCGTTATTCCCCCGCTCCATCCCCGCTTAAGCGTCGGCCGCTGGCGTATTCATCCGCACCGTCAACACCCCTGTTAATCCGAAGCCGGATATTCCTGGATGGTCACATTCAGCGTCAGCTTGGCGCCGTTGCGTAAAATCACCACCGGGATCACCGAGCCTGGCCTGATTTCCGCCACCTGGTCCATGGTTTCAATCGCCGATATCGCCGGCTTATTGTTGACGCTAAGGATAACGTCGGTGACTTTGATGCCGGCCTGCGCCGCCGGGCCGCCGGGGGTGACTTCATTGACGATAATGCCCTGGATGCGATCCATATTGGCGCCGGTGGTATGCAGGGGCGCCACCTCGCGCCCGCCGATGCCGATATATCCGCGGATCACCCGTCCGTCGCGAATCAACTTGTTCATCACCTTGGTGGCCAGGGCGGTGGGAATGGCGAAACCGATGCCTTCCGGCGTTTCGCCGTTATTGCTTTTATCGAACGACAGGGTATTGATCCCCACCAGTTCGCCCAGGCTGTTGATAAGCGCCCCACCGGAGTTGCCGCGGTTGATGGAGGCATCGGTCTGCAGAAAATTCTGGCGCCCGGAAGGACTGAGGCCGATGCGGCCGGTGGCGCTGATAATGCCCTGGGTCACGGTCTGGCCCAGGTTATAGGGATTGCCGATGGCCATGACCACATCGCCGATATGCGGCGCGCGGCGGGGATTGATGGGGATAACCGGCAGGTTGGTGGCGTCGATTTTCAGCACCGCCAGATCGGTGAGGCTATCGGAGCCGACCAGCAGCGCCTCATAGACCCGGCCGTCCTGCAACGCCACGATAATCTGCTCGGCATCGTTGATAACATGCTTATTGGTGAGCAGGTAACCCTTCTGGTTCATGATGACGCCGGAACCCAGGGTATGGATTTCCAGTTCGTTTTGGGAACCGGTATTCATGCTGCGGTTGTAAACGTTGACCACGGCCGGCGCGGCCCGGCGCACCGCCTGGTTATAGCTGACCGGGGTCTCGTCGTCGCTGTCGGCATGGCCGGCAATCAGCGTGCCGGTGGTGGAACGCAGCCCAGGCAACGCCAGCAGCATGACGCCCGCGATGATAAGTCCAAAAATAACCGCACGTAGAAGCTTAACCAGCATGATGTCCGAACAAGAGGAAGGAAATAGCGGCAGGATAACATGAGTTTATCGAACGCTGCATGGTCAGTGTCCGATTTTTTATGTTTTGACCTATACCCGTCATCTTTCACGCGACAGGTGCGTTGGCCACGCTTACTCACCCGAATCACTTACACGAGTAAGCTCATCGGGATTCACTCGCTTGCCGCCTGCCTGTCACCCGAAAGCTATAGGGTATACCCGTCATCTTTCACGCGACAGGTGCGTTGGCTACGCTTATTCACCCGAATCACTTACACGAGTAAGCTCATCGGGATTCACTCGCTTGCCGCCTGCCTGTCACCCGAAAGCTATAGGGTGCATCAGCGCAGTAACAGGAAAATACTCTCGTCGCCGCGCATGATATTCATGGCCATGACCGCGGGCTTGGCCTCCAGCACTTTACGCAACTGAGTGATGTTTTCCACCCGTTCGCGGTTGATGCCGATGATCACATCGCCTTTATGCAGGCCGATCTGGGCCGCCGGGGTGTCTTTGGCCACGTCATCCACCGCCACGCCCTTGGTGCCGTCCTTCAACTGCCCGTTGCTGAGCGAGGCGCCCTGCAGGGCCGGGGTCAGGATTTCCGCGCTGCTGGTGGTGGCGGCGCTGTCGTCAAGCGTGACCGTCACTTCCACGGGTTTACCTTCGCGCAGCAGGCCCAGCTTAACGGCCTTGCCCGGCGCGGTGGTGCCGATTTTCACCCGCAGCTCGGCAAAGCTGGTAATAGGCTTGCCTTCGATAGACACGATAATATCGCCGGCCTTCACCCCCGCCTTGGCGGCGGCGCCGCCCGGCAGGACTTCGCTGACAAAGGCGCCGCGCTGGGTATCGATCTTGAAGGCCTTGGCCATATCGGCGGTCATTTCGCTGCCCTTGATGCCGAGCAGGCCGCGTTTGACCGCGCCGAATTCAATCAACTGCTGGCTCAGGTTTTGCACCATATTGCTCGGGATGGCGAAGCCGATGCCGATATTGCCGCCGCCGGGCGCCAGGATGGCGGTATTGATGCCGATAAGCTCGCCGTTGAGGTTAATCAGCGCCCCGCCGGAGTTGCCGCGGTTAATGGAGGCGTCGGTCTGGATAAAGTTTTCCAGCCCTTCCAGGTTCAGGCCGCTGCGCCCCAGCGCCGAAATAATACCGGAAGTGGCGGTCTGCCCCAGGCCGAAGGGGTTGCCCACCGCCACGGCAAAATCGCCGACCCGCAGGCTGTCCGAATCGGCCATCTTGATTTCACTGAGGCCTTTCGGGTCCGGCAGCTGCAGCAGCGCGAGATCGGTCTGTTCGTCGCGTCCGACCAGCTTGGCGTCGAACTCGCGGCCGTCGTTAAGCTGCACCTTGATTTTATCCGCGCCGTTCACCACATGGTTGTTGGTGATGACATACCCCTTGGCGGCGTTGATGATAACGCCGGAGCCCAGGCCTTCAAACGGACGGGAATCGCCGGGCTGCTGATCGCCCTGCGGGGTGCCCGGGCCGAAAAAGTATTTGAATTCCTTCGGCAGGGTCGGGCGCTGCACCTGCTGGGTACCTTCCACATGTACGCTGACCACCGCCGGCAGCACTTTTTCCAGCATGGGAGCCAGGCTGGGCATGGTCTGCCCGGGTACCGCGGCCGGCAGCGCCGCCTGGGCAGGCAGGGAAGAGGTTAAGCCGAATGAGATGCAAAGTGCCAATGCGCTGAATAAAGGTGTGGTTTTCATTAAACTTATTACTCGCTTGCTGTCCGTGAACGACGCCATTAATCATTAACCATGTTAAAACGCCACTTTTTGTTCTTCTATGACCCTGTTGGGACGGCTAAAGTTCAGCGGTGGCGCAGTAAGGTTATGTCAGCGGGGGCTGGCGATATCCCGCCTTATTGTAAAGTTATTTACGTGGTTCCCGCGTGCCCCGCAGCAGGCCGGTGGCGCTGGCGGGGTAATCCCGCGGCTGCATGCCCGCCGGGATTTGATCGTTATCCGATTCCGCCTCGGTCAGGCGGTAACGGAACGGATTATCCTCGCCGGTCTGGTTGGGCAACAGGCTATTGGAGCCTTTGGCCATATGTTGGTAAAGCTGGCGGTAATCGTCGGCCATGTTATCGAGCAGTTCGGCGCTGCGGGCGAAATGGCCGGTCAGCTCCTCGCGGTATTCCTCCAGCTCCGCCTTGCTCTTTTCCAGCTCATGCTGCAGCGTTTGCTGCTGACGTAGTTTGCGGTTGCCGAACCGCATTGCGACCGCACCGATGATGATACCGACCACTAATCCAATCAGCGCATATTCCCAGGTCATAATGACTCCTATATTTGACTTCGTTGTCCCGTAGGGTTTTCACACTCTATACTTCCCACTATAACCGTTTACCCGGTCGGTGGGGAATCCCGATAGCGTCACCGCGGGCAAAGCATTGTTATTTGTTGCCCTTGTGTTCCGCGGCGCGGCTGTTTAAGCTGGCCGCAACAAAAGTGTTACAAATAATCGTATCAGGGATCGTTTGCCGCCATGCATGTCACATCGCCATTATCCCTCTACCAGCAGATGCTGGCAGGAGGCGAATACCAGGCCGACGCCGTCCAGGCAGCGGCCGTCGATAAGCTTGAACACCTTCACCGCCAACTGCTGGCGAAGCCCGCCGCCGCGCCGGCCGCCGGCGGGCTGTTGGGGCGCCTGGGCCAGCGCCTGCGCGGCAAAAAAAACGTCGAAGCCGTCGAACCCGTACAGGGATTATATATGTGGGGCGGGGTAGGGCGCGGAAAAACCTGGTTAATGGATCTTTTTTTTCAAAGCCTGCCGGGAGAACGTAAGCTGCGCCTGCACTTCCACCGCTTTATGCTGCGGGTGCACGAGGAGATGAACCGTTTGCAGGGGCATGAAGACCCGCTGGAACTGATTGCCGATGATTTCAAGGCGCAAACCGACGTGCTTTGTTTTGACGAGTTTTTTGTCGCGGACATTACCGACGCCATGCTGTTGGGTACGCTGATGCAGGCGTTGTTCGCCCGCGGCATCACCCTGGTCGCCACGTCCAATATCCCGCCGGACGACCTGTACCGCAACGGTCTGCAGCGCGCCCGCTTTCTGCCGGCCATCGCGCTAATCAAACGCCATTGCGCGGTGATGAACGTAGACGCCGGCATTGATTACCGGCTGCGCACCCTGACCCAGGCGAGCCTCTACCTGACGCCGCTGGATCAGCAGACCGCCGCCGATATGGCGCGCATTTTCACCCGCCTGGCCGGCGCACGGCCGGACGGCGCGCCGGTGCTGACGGTCAATCATCGTCCGTTGCCGACGCTCGGCGCCCGGGACGGCGTGGTGGCCCTGGATTTCGCCACGCTGTGCGCCGGCGCCCGCAGCCAGAATGATTATATTGTCCTGTCCCGCCTTTATCACAGCGTGCTGCTGCACAATGTGCATGCGATGGGCCCGCAGGATGAAAATACCGCCCGGCGGTTTGTGGCCCTGGTGGATGAGTTCTACGAACGGCAGGTTAAGCTGGTGATTGCCGCCGACGCGCCGCTGGCGTCTTTGTACCAGGGCCAGTTGCTGCGTTTTGAATTCCAGCGCTGCCTGTCGCGCCTGCAGGAGATGCAAAGCGAAGAGTACCTGGCCCTGCCGCACTTGCCGTGAGCGGCGCGCCCGCCGACTGATTGGGCTGGAATCGTAAATAACAGTCGACCTTTGGCCTCGTCTTCTCTATAATCTTGCGACCCCACGTTACAAGAAGTTTTTTTCCCGAAAACTTCGATCGCGCCAGCAACGGCTATTCGAAGGGGTAGGTTTGCTGGACTAGATAGCCGTGTGAGCCTCATAACTATTCATTGAAGCGTTTGGGTGTTCACCAACGTGTAACTTTAATTGGGTAAGCTTTTAATGAAAACATTTACAGCAAAACCAGAAACCGTCAAACGCGACTGGTATGTTGTCGACGCCAGCGGTAAAACCCTGGGTCGTCTTGCTACTGAACTGGCCAGTCGCCTGCGCGGGAAGCATAAACCGGAATTTACGCCGCATGTTGATACCGGTGATTATATCATCGTGTTGAACGCCGAAAAAGTTGCCGTCACCGGCAAAAAGCGTACCGACAAAATCTATTATCATCATACCGGTTTCATCGGCGGTATTAAAGAAACGACCTTTGAAGAGATGATTGCCCGCCACCCTGAGCGTGTGATTGAAATCGCGGTTAAAGGCATGCTGCCAAAAGGCCCGCTGGGTCGTGCAATGTATCGTAAACTGAAAGTTTACAAGGGTACCGAGCACAACCACGCGGCTCAGCAACCGCAAGTTCTGGACATTTAATCGGGATTATAGGCAATGGCTGAAAATCAATACTACGGCACTGGTCGCCGCAAAAGCTCCTCCGCACGCGTCTTCATGAAGCCGGGTAGCGGTAACATCGTTATCAACCAGCGTAGTCTGGATCAATACTTCGGTCGCGAAACTGCCCGCATGGTAGTTCGTCAGCCGCTGGAACTGGTCGACATGGTTGAAAAGCTGGATTTGTACATCACCGTTACCGGCGGTGGCATTTCCGGTCAGGCAGGCGCAATCCGTCACGGTATCACCCGTGCACTGATGGAATATGACGAATCGCTGCGCGCAGAACTGCGCAAAGCCGGCTTCGTTACCCGCGATGCCCGTAAGGTTGAACGTAAGAAAGTCGGTCTGCGTAAAGCACGTCGTCGTCCGCAGTTCTCCAAACGTTAATTCCCGGCTGTTATTATTACAGCTGACAAAGCCCGGCACGGTCCGGGCTTTTTTATTTCCCGAGCGTTGATTTAACGCCAAATATCTGATTGCGTCGATGTATTCAACGCGATTTGCCACACGCCATCCCCCTAAACATGCAAAAATCTGGTAAACTGTTAAACACTTTTATGTCTGTTGATGTCGCCGGCGATTTATCATGATGCCGCAAGCAGCGCTTGCCGCGGTTGCGATGGGCAGCGTGGCGCCAGGTGAATTAACAGTCAAACAATTTCAGGATAGTAGCCGGGTTAGTTGGCTATTCGCGGTATTTTCTAGATAAACTTGGAGGTTTTCATGGCTGTCGCTGCCAACAAACGTTCGGTGATGACGCTGTTTTCTGGCCCGACCGACATTTTTAGCCATCAAGTACGCATCGTACTGGCGGAAAAAGGTGTCAGTGTCGAAATTGAGCAGGTAGAACTTGATAATCTACCGCAGGACCTGATTGACCTCAACCCTTACCGCACCGTGCCGACCCTGGTCGATCGCGAACTGACCCTGTATGAATCGCGCATCATCATGGAATATCTTGACGAGCGTTTTCCCCATCCGCCGTTGATGCCGGTTTATCCGGTCGCGCGCGGCACCAGCCGTTTGATGATGCATCGCATCGAAAACGATTGGTACTCCCTGATGCGCAAGGTCGAGCAGGGCAGCGCCCAGGAAGCGGAAGGCGCCCGCCGCCAGCTGCGTGAAGAGCTGCTGGCCGTAGCGCCGGTATTTAACGAAGCGCCGTACTTCATGAGCGAAGAGTTCAGCCTGGTGGATTGCTACCTGGCCCCACTGCTGTGGCGTTTGCCGCAGATGGGGATCGAGTTGGCCGGCGCCGGCGCCAAGGAGCTCAAGGGCTATATGACGCGCGTATTCGAGCGTGACGCCTTCCTGGCCTCCTTAACCGAAGCTGAGCGCGAAATGCGCCTGCAAACCCGGGGCTAAGGTATGGAAGTCTCTCAACTCTCCCCACGCCGCCCCTACCTGCTCCGGGCGTTCTATGAGTGGCTGCTGGACAACCACCTGACGCCGCACCTGGTGGTGGATGTCACGGTGGACGGCGTCTCGGTGCCGATGGAATTTGCCCGTGACGGACAAATCGTCCTCAATATCGCCCCCCGGGCGGTGGCAAGCCTCGAGCTCACCAACGCCGAAGTGAGTTTTAACGCGCGCTTCGGCGGTATCCCGCGTCAGGTCAATGTGCCCATTGCCGCCGTGCTGGCCATTTATGCCCGCGAAAACGGCGCCGGCACCATGTTTGAGCCGGAAGTCGGCTATGAGCAAAATGGCGTGGCGGAAGATGCGTCGACCCTGGGTAACGCGCCGGAAACGGTCATGTCCATTATTGACGGCGACCGTCCTGATAGCGATGATGACTATCATCCCGATGACGAGCCGCCAACGCCGCCGCGTGGCGGGCGTCCGTCGCTGCGGGTCGTGAAATAAGCCAAAGGCCCCTCTGCGCCCATCACGGCGGGAACGATTTCATCCGTGCCCGTAACGGCAAGGCCCTCCCGCCCCTGGCGGAGCGGGAGGGCCTTAGCGGCAATCACACTTCCAGGTAGTTCATGATGCCATCTGCGGCCTTGCGGCCTTCGGCAATGGCGGTCACCACCAGATCGGAACCCCGCACCGCGTCGCCGCCGGCGAAAATCTTCGGATTACTGGTTTGGAACGCGGTTTCGGTGCCTTCCGGCGCGATAATCCGTCCCTGGCTGTCCAGCTCGACGCTGAAATCCGCCAGCCACTGCATACTGTGCGGACGGAAACCAAACGCCATGACCACCGTATCCGCCGCCAGCACGTGCTCCGACCCGGCGATAATCTCGGCGCGCCGACGGCCGTGCGCGTCCGGTTCGCCCATGGCGGTGCGTACCATCTTCACACCGCACACTTTACCGGCGGCATCGATTTCGATGCTGACCGGTTGCAGGTTGAACATAAATTCCACCCCTTCCTCGCGCGAGTTTTTCACCTCGCGTTTCGAGCCGGGCATGTTTTCCTCATCGCGGCGATAGGCGCAGATCACATGGGTTGCGCCCTGGCGTATCGAGGTGCGCACGCAGTCCATCGCCGTATCGCCGCCGCCCAGCACCACCACGCGTTTGCCTTCCATGCTGACGTAAGGCGCCGACTCGGGGTTTTCAAAGCCCATCAGCTGCTTGGTATTGGCTATCAGGAACGGCAGCGCGTCCACAACACCGGGCGCGTCCTCGTTTTCCAGGCCGCCGCGCATGGACTGATAGGTGCCGACGCCCAGGAACACCGCGTCAAACTCGCCCAGCAGATCGCTCATCATGATGTCTTTGCCGACTTCGGTATTCAGCCGAAATTCAATGCCCATCTCGCTGAATATCTCGCGGCGTTTGATCATCACGTCTTTTTCCAGCTTGAACGACGGGATGCCGAAGGTCAACAGGCCGCCGATTTCCGGATGGCGGTCGAACACCACCGCCTGTACGCCGTTGCGCGTGAGCACGTCGGCGCAGGCCAGCCCCGCGGGACCGGCGCCGATCACCGCCACCCGCTTGCCGGTGGACACAATGCCCGACACGTTGGGCTTCCAGCCCATTTCAATCGCCTTATCGTTGATATAGCGTTCGATATTACCGATGGTGACCGCGCCGAATTCGTCATTCAGCGTACAGGAGCCTTCGCACAGGCGATCCTGCGGGCACACGCGTCCGCACACTTCCGGCAGGCTGTTGGTCTGGTGCGACAGCTCGGCCGCTTCGATAATCCGGCCTTCGTTGGCGAGCTTCAGCCAGTTGGGAATGTAGTTATGTACCGGGCATTTCCACTCACAGTAAGGGTTGCCGCAGGAAATACAGCGGTCCGCCTGCGCCTTGGACTGCGATTCCGAGAACGGCTCGTAGATTTCCACAAACTCAATTTTCCGGATCTTGAGCGGTTTTTTAGGCGGATCCACACGCTGCAAGTCGATAAATTGATAAACATTTTGACTCATCATTAACCTCTTACTGCGCTTGCACGCGAAGCTCTGCCGCAGAACGGCTGCGGTGACCCAGCAACGCTTTCACATCACTCGATTTTGGTTTAACCAGGGTAAATTTCGATGCCCAGGCCGGCCAGTCGGCCAGGATTTCTTCCCCGCGATGGGAGCCGGTCAACTGGACATGTTCGGTAATCAGGCCGCGCAGGTGTTCTTCATGGATGGCCAATTGCTCCACGTCCAGCACTTCCACCAGTTCGTGATTCACCCGCTTGCGGAAATCGCCTTCTTCGTCGAGGACATACGCGAAGCCGCCGGTCATGCCCGCGCCGAAATTGACGCCGGTACGGCCCAGCACGCAGACGATGCCGCCGGTCATATATTCACACCCGTTGTCGCCGATGCCCTCCACCACGGTGATGGCGCCGGAGTTACGCACCGCAAAGCGCTCGCCGGCGCGGCCGGCGGCAAACAGTTTGCCGCCGGTGGCGCCGTACAGGCAGGTATTGCCGATAATGGTGGCTTCATGGCTGCGAAACGCCGAGCCCACCGGCGGACGGATAACGATACTGCCGCCGGCCATGCCTTTGCCGACATAATCGTTGGCGTCGCCGGTCAGGGTCAGCTCCACGCCGCCCGCATTCCACACGCCGAAACTCTGGCCCGCGGTGCCGGTGAAAAAGGCCTTGATCGGATCGGCGGATAAGCCCTGGTCGCCGTGCTGCGCGGCAATGGCGCCGGACAACGAGGCGCCCACCGAGCGATCGGTGTTATGGATATCGTAATAAAACGTCTTGCTCTGGCGCAGCTCCACATGGGGCATGGCCTGTTCGACCAGGGTTTTGTTCATCAGTCCCTTGTCGAACGGCGGATTGCTGCTTTCCGTGCAATACAGCGCCTTGCCCGGATGCGGGGTGGCGGTTTTCAGCAGCGGCGACAGGTCCAGCTTATGCTGCTTGGCGGAAATGCCGTCCAGCTCCAGCAGTAAATCGGTGCGGCCGATAAGATCCACCAGCCGGGTCACGCCCAGCTCCGCCATGATTTCGCGGGTCTCCCGAGCGATAAAACGGAAGTAGTTGGTCACCAGTTCCGGCAGGCCGTGATAATGATCGCGGCGCAGCTTTTCATCCTGGGTGGCCACGCCGGTGGCGCAGTTGTTCAAATGGCAGATGCGCAGGTATTTACAGCCCAGCGCCACCATCGGACCGGTGCCGAAGCCGAAGCTCTCCGCGCCCAGGATCGCCGCCTTGATGATGTCCTGGCCGGTTTTCAGGCCGCCGTCCACCTGCAGGCGTATCTTATGGCGCAGGCCATTGGCCACCAGCGCCTGCTGGGTTTCCACCAGGCCCAGTTCCCACGGGCAACCGGCATATTTTACCGACGACAGCGGGCTGGCGCCGGTGCCGCCGTCGTAGCCGGCGATGGTGATTAAATCCGCATAGGCCTTCGCCACGCCGGTGGCAATGGTGCCCACGCCGGGCTCGGAAACCAGTTTGACCGAAATCAGCGCCTTTGGATTGACCTGTTTTAAATCGAAAATCAGCTGCGCCAGATCCTCGATGGAATAAATATCATGATGCGGCGGCGGGGAAATCAGCGTCACGCCGGGCACCGAATAACGCAGCTTGGCGATATACGGGGTCACCTTATCGCCCGGCAGCTGGCCGCCTTCGCCCGGCTTGGCGCCCTGCGCCACCTTGATTTGGATAACATCGGCGTTGACCAGGTAGGCCGGCGTGACGCCGAAGCGCCCGGAGGCGACCTGTTTGATGCGCGAGACCTTATTGGTGCCGTAGCGGACCGGGTCTTCGCCGCCTTCGCCGGAATTGGAGAAGCCGCCCAGGCTGTTCATGGCCTGCGCCAGCGATTCATGGGCTTCCGGGCTGAGGGCGCCGATGGACATGGCGGCGGTGTCAAAACGTTTGAACAGGTTTTCCGCCGGCTCCACCTGGTCCAGGGACACGGCGTTGCCGTCGGGCTTGATGGCCAGCAGGTCGCGCAGCATGGCGATGGGACGTTCGTTGACCAGCTTGGCGTACTGCTGGTATTCGCCGTACTCGCCGCTTTGCACCGCCCGCTGCAGGGTCTTGACCACGTCCGGGTTGTAGGCGTGGTATTCGCCGCCGTGGACATACTTCAGCAGGCCGCCCTGATCCAGCGGTTTGCGTTTCAGCCAGGCGCGTTTGGAGAGATTCAGCAAATCTTGTTCAAATTCACTGAAGCTGGCGCCGCCGATACGGCTGACCACGCCCTGGAAACACAGATCCGTCAGTTCGCGATGCAGGCCGACGGCCTCAAACAGCTTGGAACAGCGGTACGACGCCACGGTGGAGATGCCCATCTTGGACATGATCTTGTACAGGCCCTTATTGATGCCGTTACGGTAGTTCAGCATCACGGTACGGTAATCTTTTTCGATGGTGCCGCTGTCGATCATGGCCGCCAGGGTTTCATAGGCCAGGTACGGATAGATGGCCGTGGCGCCAAAGCCGATCAGCACCGCAAAATGATGCGGGTCGCGGGTGCTGGCGGTTTCCACGATCAGGTTGGCGTCGCAGCGCAGGTTTTTTTCCACCAGGCGGGTATGGATGGCGCCCACCGCCATCGGCGCGGGCACCGGCAGCCGGGTGGGGGAAATGGCCCGATCGGTCAGCACCAGCAGCACCGTGCCCTGGCGCACTTTCTCTTCCGCGTCGTCGCACAGCTTGAGCAGCGTCTCGTGCATATTGCGCTCGCTGGGATCGTAGGTGATATCCAGCTTGTCGGCGCGGTAATGATGCTCTTCCTGGGTGGTCAACTGGGTAAAATCGGAGTAGAGCAGGATCGGCGATTTAAACGCCAGCCGGAACGCCTGGCCTTCCGCTTCGCAGAACACGTTCATTTCCCGGCCGATACAGGTGGCCAGCGACATGACATGGGCTTCGCGCAGCGAGTCGATGGGGGGGTTGGTCACCTGGGCGAACTGCTGGCGGAAATAATCGTAAATCACGCGCGGGCGGCTCGACAGCACGGCAAAGGGGGTATCGTCGCCCATGGAGCCGGTGGCTTCCTGGCCGTTTTCGCCCAGTACGCGCAAAATGGCGTCCAGCTCCTCATTGGAATAGCCGAACTGCTTCTGGTAGGTTTCCAGCAGGGTATTGTCCAGCTCGCGGTGACCGACCTGATCGTCGGACAACTCCTCAAACGGCGTCAGGCGGCGCACGTTCTTTTCCATCCATTCTTTATAGGGATGGCGGCTTTTCAGGTCGTTATCGGTTTCCGCCGAGTGCAGGATACGCCCGTTGCGGGTATCGATCACCATCAGCTCGCCCGGTCCGACGCGGCCTTTTTCCACCACTTCGTCGGGTTGGTAATCCCAGATGCCCACTTCGGAGGCGCAGGTGATAAGCTTATCGGTGGTGATGACATAACGCGCCGGGCGCAGGCCGTTGCGGTCCAGGTTACAGGCGGCGAAACGGCCGTCGGACATCACCAGCCCCGCCGGTCCGTCCCAGGGTTCCATGTGCATGGAGTTAAAATCGAAAAAGGCGCGCAGCTCCGGGTCCATATTGGGATTGTTCTGCCAGGCCGGCGGCACCAGCAGGCGCATGGCGCGGATCAGGTCCATGCCGCCGCTCAGGAACAGCTCGAGCATATTATCCAGCGAACTGGAGTCGGAGCCGGTTTCGTTAACGAACGGCGCGGCGTCCTGCAAATCCGGGATTAGCGGCGTCTTCAGCTTATAGGCGCGCGCCCGCGCCCACTGCCGGTTGCCGGTGATGGTATTGATTTCGCCGTTGTGCGCCAGGTAGCGAAACGGCTGCGCCAGCGGCCAGCGCGGCACGGTATTGGTGGAGAAGCGCTGGTGGAACAGGCAAATGGCCGATTCCAGCCGCAGGTCCGCCAGATCCAGGTAAAAGCGCGGCAGGTCCGCCGGCATGCACAGGCCTTTATAAATAGTCACCAGATTGGAGAGGCTGCAGACGTAAAAACTGTCGTCGGCCACTCGCTTTTCGATACGGCGGCGCGCCACGTACAGGCGGCGTTCCATATCACGGGGACGCCAGCCCGCCGGGGCGTTGACAAAAATCTGCTCGATACGGGGCAGCGAGGAGAGCGCGATTTCACCCAACACATCGGGATTGATGGGAACCTCGCGCCAGCCGACTATCGACAGCGTTTCGTTTTGCAGTTCCTCTTCGACAATCCGGCGGCTGGCGCGGGCCTCGTCTTCATCGCGGCTCAGGAATATCATGCCGACGGCGTAGTTTTTAGCCAGCCGCCAGCCGCGCTCCAGCGCCACCATCTGATAGAAGCGATCGGGTTTTTGCAACAGCAGGCCGCAGCCGTCGCCGGTCTTGCCGTCGGCCAGGATGGCGCCACGATGCTGCATACGGGCCAGCGCATGAATAGCGGTTCGGACCACCTTGTGGCTGGGCTCGCCTTCTATATGGGCAATCAGGCCGAAGCCGCAGTTGTCCTTCTCTTGGGATTCATCGTACAACATATCGTGGACCTCCCCAGGCTCCAGGTGACTCTCACAACCTACTGCGAGGAGGCGTATCCGTATTGAGCGGCAGCGGATTAAACGTCCAGCTGTTCCACTCTCTCCAGGTAACCTCATCGTGGCGGTCTTTGCTCGTGATAAACGACTTGCTTTAAGAAGGAGTCTTCATAACTGCATAACTATGACGAGTCGTTAACCCGTCCAGAATTCTTCCAGCGGCCTTCCAAATTAACGATAAACACCACGCAGGTCAAATCCCGTCATAAAGGGGCTTAAATCGCCTGAAAACACTATTAACCAGTTGATAATAATCTAATTAAAGCCGGTTTGACCGTCGTCTGGACGGCGGGAGCGGCCGGCACCGATATGCGCTGTCTCACTGTAGTGCAGCGCTAGTATCTCTGCACCATGCTAGTGCCTGGCCCCATAACAGCAGGATCTGCTGGCTAGCGTGTTTTCTGGCGTGTATGGCTCTGTTTTGTCGCGATAGTGACATTATGAATGATTCGCCGGGAGAAAATAAGAAATTTTAATCGATGAGAATTGATTTTATTCTCACCTTCTTTGCATAAATATGCGATGCGGCCGGCGACGGCGATGGGTATTGATCGATATCATCACGGCCGGCGGGCAAACCGGCTAGTCTGGACGACCTCAACCGGCCGGGATAACCAGAATATGCAGTTGCTGCAGGTAGTCAATATGTTTGGCGGCGATCTTCTGCGCCGCTACGGCCAGAAAGTGTATAAACTCTCGCTGCACGGGGGGTTTAGCTGTCCCAACCGCGACGGTACCCTCGGACGCGGGGGCTGCACGTTTTGCAATGTCGCCTCTTTTGCCGACGAACAAAGCCAGTTCCGCAGCGTCGGCGAGCAGGTAGCCGGCCAGGCGCGCAACGCCGACCGGGCCAAACGCTACCTGGCCTATTTTCAGGCCTATACCAGTACTTATGCAGAAGTGAGGGTTTTAGACCGTCTCTACCGCGAGGCCCTCGCGCAGGCCGATATCGTCGGCATCTGCGTCGGCACCCGTCCGGATTGCGCGCCGCCCGAGGTACTGGACTTGCTGGCCGGCTACCAGCGCCAGGGGTATGAGGTCTGGCTGGAACTGGGGCTGCAAAGCGCGCAGGATAAAACCCTGCGCCGTATCAACCGCGGTCATGATTTTGCCTGTTATCGCCATACCGTGGCGGCGGCGCGGGCGCGGGGCCTGCGCGTGTGCACGCACCTGATTGTCGGCTTGCCGGGCGAGGGGGCGGCGGAATGCCTGTCCACCCTCGATCGGGTGTTGGCGGCGGGCGTCGACGGCCTGAAGCTGCATCCGCTGCTGCTGGTCGAGGGCAGCGTGATGGCCAGGGCCTGGCGGGCGGGGCGTCTTGCCGCGCTAAGCCTGGAGGACTATACCGCCATTGCCGGCGAGATGATCCGCCATACCCCCGCGCAGGTGATTTTCCACCGTATTAGCGCCAGCGCCCGTCCGCCGACCCTGCTTGCACCTTTGTGGTGCGCCAATCACTGGAACGGGATGAATGCGCTGTATAATGACCTCAAGGCGCAGGGCGGCCAGGGCAGCGCCCTGGGCATGCCGTTCTTGCCCGGGGCCTGACCGCCTTCTCCCCCCGCGACGTCACCTACGGTATCGTTTTTTACGGTATGATTGACGGCATCGTCACCCAAGGAAACCGCTATGAAGCAAATCCGCCTGCTGGCGCAATATTACGTCGACCTGATGGTCAAGTTGGGGCTGGTCCGTTTTTCGCTGCTGCTGGCGTCGGCGCTGGTGGTGCTGGCCATGATTGTGCAGATGGCCGTGACCATGCTGCTGCGCGGCGAGGTTGAAAGCATCGACGTGGTGCGCTCGATCTTTTTCGGCCTGCTGATCACGCCCTGGGCGGTGTATTTTCTCTCGGTGGTGGTTGAGCAACTGGAGGAATCCCGCCAGCGGCTGGCGCGGCTGGTGGATAAACTGGAGGAAATGCGCAACCGCGACCTGCAGCTCAACCAGCAGTTGCAGGACAATATCGCGCATTTGAACCAGGAGATTGCCGATCGCGAGAAGGCGGAGGACGCCCGCCAGCGCGCCATGGATAAACTGACCGAGGAAATGGCCCGGCGCGAACAGGCGCAAATCGAGCTGGAACAACAGTCTTCGCTGCTGCGCTCTTTCCTGGACGCCTCTCCCGACCTGGTGTACTACCGCAATGAAAACAAGGAATTTTCCGGCTGCAACCGCGCGACGGAACTGTTGGTGGGGAAAAGCGAGAAGCAACTGGTAGGCTTGACCCCACGCGATGTGTATGCGCCGGATATCGCGGAAAAAGTGATCGAAACCGATGAGAAGGTGTTCCGCCATAATGTCTCGCTGACCTACGAGCAGTGGCTGGTCTATCCCGACGGACGCAAGGCCTGTTTTGAACTGCGCAAGGTGCCTTTTTACGACCGGGTGGGCAAACGACACGGCCTGATGGGTTTCGGCCGCGATATAACCGAGCGTAAGCGCTACCAGGACGCGCTGGAGAACGCCAGCAGGGAGAAGACCACCTTTATCTCAACGATCAGCCACGAGCTGCGTACGCCGCTTAACGGCATCGTCGGCTTAAGCCGCATCCTGCTCGATACCCAATTGGATCAGGAGCAGCTCAATTATCTGAAGACCATTCACGTCAGCGCCATCACCCTCGGCAATATCTTCAACGATATTATCGAAATGGATAAACTGGAGCGGCGCAAGGTGCAGTTGGATAACCAGCCGATGGATTTCAACGCCTTCCTGACCGATTTGGAGAACCTGTCCGGCCTTTTGGTGCAGCCCAAGGGGCTGACGCTGGTGATGCAGCCCTGCGCGCCGCTGCCGGACGCCATTCTTGCCGACGGCACCCGCCTGCGCCAGATCCTGTGGAATCTGATTGGCAACGCGGTGAAATTTACCCGCAGCGGTGAAATTATTATTCGCGTCCGGCGCGAAAAAGACGATCTGCTGTGCTTTGACGTGGAGGATTCCGGTATCGGCATTCCCGAGGACGAGCAGGACAAGATTTTCGCCATGTATTACCAGGTCAAGGATCAGAACGGCGGCAAGCCCGCCACCGGTACCGGCATCGGCCTTGCGGTGTCAAAACGCCTGGCGCAAGCCATGGGCGGCGATATCCAGGTAAAAAGCCAGCCGGGCAAAGGCTCGTGTTTCAGCTTGTCCATCACGGCGCCGGAAGTGCGGCCTGAGCCGAAGGACGACGAAGATGACCTGCCGCTGCCGGCGCTCAACGTACTGCTGGTGGAGGACATTGAGCTGAATGTGGTGGTGGCGCGTTCGGTGCTGGAAAAACTGGGCAGCAGCGTGGATGTGGCGATGACCGGCCGCGACGCGCTGGAGATGTTTGATCCCGATGAATATGACCTGGTGCTGCTGGATATCCAGTTGCCGGATATGACCGGGCTGGATATCTCCCGCGAGCTGCGCCGGCGCTACGCCGGACGGGATTTGCCGCCGCTGATCGCCCTGACCGCCAACGTACTGAAAAACAAACAGGAGTACCTCGATGCCGGCATGGATGATGTGCTGAGCAAGCCGCTGGCGGTATCGGCCCTGACCGAGGTCATCCAGCGCTTCTGGGATCATCCCGGCGATCGGCCCGCCGACGCGGAGGATGCCGCCGGAGCGCCGGCGGCGCAGGCCATACTGGACACCGCGATGCTGGAGCAGTATCTGGACTTGGTGGGACCGTCCCTGATATACCAGGGCCTGGAGATGTTCGAGAAGATGATGCCGGGGTATATGACTCTGCTGTCGACCAATATGACCGCGCGCGATCGGCACGGCATCGCCGAGGAAGGCCATAAGATCAAAGGCGCCGCCGGCTCCATCGGCCTGCTGCACCTGCAGCAGTTGGCCCAGCAGATCCAATCGCCGGAACTGCCGGCCTGGTGGGATAACGTGCAGGAGTGGGTGGACGAACTGGGGCAGGAGTGGCGTAACGATGTGCAGACGCTGCGGGAGTGGGTACGTAAGGCTGAAAAAAAATGACCCCGACCTAGGCCGGGGTGCGCGAAGATTGCGCCAACACCAGGGAAACTGTTGCCCGCCCATTCTCAGGTGTTGTTGGTTGGCGGGGTGGTAAAATTCGTTAAGCGTTAATTATCAACATAGCAAAAGAACGCTGTAATGTTACAAGAACCATTAAAATTTGGGATGTAGAATAGACTTTGTCAATAGAAATAATATTTTCACCGGCCTGATGGAAGCGAGGATATTTATGAAACGCGTTGGCGTCGTTTTAAGCGGATGTGGCGTGAATGACGGTAGTGAAATTCACGAAGCGGTACTGACGTTACTGGCCCTGGACCGCGCCGGGGCGCAGGCGGTGTGTTTTGCGCCGGATAAACTCCAGGCCCATGTTATTAATCATTTTTCCGGCGAGGAAATGACCGAAAAACGCAATGTCCTGGTTGAATCCGCGCGTATCGCGCGCGGCCAGATACGTCCGTTGGCGGAGGCGCGCGCCGATGAGCTGGACGCGCTGATCGTGCCGGGGGGATTCGGCGCCGTGCTGAACCTGAGCGATATCGCCGGCAAAGGGAACGAGGGCGACGTGGATGCCGATTTGCGTCGCCTGACGCAGGAAATACATAAACAACGTAAAGCAATCGGTTTTATTTGCATCGCCCCGGCGCTGTTGCCGAAACTGATTGATACGCCGCTGCGGTTAACCATCGGCACGGATAACGATACCGCGGAAATGATCGAAGACATGGGGGGCATCCATGTGGTGTGCCCGGTGGATGATATTGTGGTCGATGCCGACAATAAAGTGATCACCACGCCCGGCTATATGCTGGCCACCTCCATCACCGAGGCGGCGAAGGGCATCGATAAACTGGTGGCGCGGGTACTGGAATTCACCGCATGAGGATCGCAGGCGGCCGGTTTTCCGCATGGCGCGCGGCGAAATGGCTGCTGGCGGGGTGCGCTGCGCTTGTCGGCGCGTGGCTGGCGGCGGTGGTGCTGTTTGCTTTTCTGCCGGTGCCCTTTTCGGCGGTGATGATGGAACGGCAACTGGGCGCCTGGCTGCACGGCGATTTTGCCTATGTCGCCCATTCCGACTGGGTCGGCATGGGCGATATTTCGCCGAACATGGCGCTGGCGGTGATTGCGGCCGAGGACCAGAAGTTCGCCCGGCATTGGGGATTTGATATCGACGCCATCCAGGCGGCCGCGGCGCATAATGAACGCAGCCAGCGGATGCGCGGCGCGTCCACCATTTCCCAGCAGACGGCGAAGAACCTGCTGTTATGGAACGGACGCAGCTGGACGCGCAAGGGGCTGGAAGCCGGTATTACCCTGGCCATGGAAGGACTCTGGACCAAACGGCGTATCTTGACGGTATATCTGAATATCGCCGAATTTGGCGAGGGGACCTTTGGCGTGGAAGCGGCGGCGCAGCGTTTTTTCCACAAGCCCGCCAGCCGGTTGACCGCCGCGGAAGCGGCGTTGCTGGCGGCGGTATTGCCGAATCCGCTGCTTTTTCGCGCCAATGCCCCGTCGCGTTATGTGCAGATGCGCCAGCAATGGATCATGCGCCAGATGCGCCAGATGGGGGGAGAGGACTACCTGAGGGAAAATCGCCTGCGCTGAGCTCCAGGGGAAAGGGCGGGCGGGAGAACCCGCCCCGCTATTTATTTGATATAGGTAAACGCGGTGGTGACGTGCTTGACGCCGCTGACCTGGCTGGCGGTTTGCGCCGCCGCCTTACCCTCTTCATTGGTCACCAGTCCCAGCAAAAAGACTTCGCCATTTTCGGTGGTCACTTTGACATTGGATGATTTCACCGCATCGCTGGCCAGCAGCTGCGAGCGGATCTTGGTGGTGATCCAGGTATCCATCGAGGCGCGTCCCAGGCTGACCGGCTGCCCCAGGCGAATTTCGTTATACACTTCCGTGGCGCCGTCCACGCCTACCACGATTTGTTTGGCCCGATTGGCCAGTTCCGCCGTGGGCGCCTGGCCGGTCAACAACACCTTGCCCTGGTAGGCGGTGGCCACAATACGCGCTTCTTTCTTGATCTGCGCGTCTTTGGCCAGGGCGTTGCCGACGCGGGCTTCCAGCGTGCCGTCATCGACCTGGGTGCCTACCGTGCGGGGATCGGTGGCGGTTTTCGTTGCCACCGCCGCGCTGCCGACGACTACCGCACCGACACATCCCTGCAGCAACAGGGCGGTGAACAGCAGTACAAAGGGGAAACGAACCTTCATGTAAGCTCCTTAATCGTCCTGGTGAGGAAACAATGAATTGTCAATAAGATCGCACAGGCAATTAACCGTCAGCATATGCATCTCCTGTATGCGCGCGCTGCGGTGTGAAGGAATACGGATTTCAACGTCCTGCTGCCCGAGCAGGCCGGCCAGTTCGCCACCGTCGTAACCCGTCAGGGCGATAATGGTCATATCGCGCGTTACCGCCGCCTCCACCGCCTTCACAATATCACGGCTATTGCCCCGGGTGGAAATGGCGAGCAGGATATCGCCGGCCTGGCCGAGCGCCCGCACCTGCTTGGCATAGATTTCCTGATGCAGGCGGTCGTTGGCGATAGCGGTCAGCACTACGCTGTCGGCGTTTAACGCCACGGCCGGCAGGCTGGGCCGCTCGGTTTCATAACGGTTGATCATGCTGGCGGCGAAATGCTGCGCGTTGGCGGCGGATGTCCCGTTGCCGCAGCACAGGATTTTATTGCCGCTGAGCAGCGCTTGCACCAAGGCCGTGGCGGCGCGGGAGATGGCGTCGGGCAAGGCTTCCGCCGCCGCGATTTGGGTTTGGATACTTTCTGTAAAACAACCTTTGATTCTTTCCAGCACGGTAGTTAAGCCTAATCTGTGATAAATGAAGTAGCGGTTATCCCGCTGCGCCGAAGGCGTTTACCAGCCATTCTACGCGGCAACCGGTAATGGCCAGGACATCGAAACGGCAAGAGGATGTTTCCAGGCTTTCGCCCCGACGCGCCAGCCAGACCGCCGCCGCCAGCAATAACCGGCGCTGCTTGCGGAAGGTGACGCTTTCAGCGGCGCTGCCGAATGCGTTATTACGGCGATAACGCACTTCGACGAATACCCAGGCGCGGGATTCCCGCATGATTAAATCGATTTCGCCGCCGCGCACCCGCATATTGGCGGCGACGAAGCGCATGCCAGCGTTTTCCAGATACCGGCGCGCCAGATATTCCGCCCGCGCGCCGGACCGCTGCCGGTTTAGAGTGCCTGTACCAGTTTTCCCTGTTGGTATTTCAGCCAAGATAGCTTCCTGTTGATGACACAATCCGGTGTCGCCGAGAGCTGGCCGGTTTCGCCCGCCACCTGGAAGCCTGGGATCTGGCGCATTTCGGAGAAATGGTTAACCAGCGTCCAGGCGTCCATGCCCATGGCGTACAGCCTCACCAGTGAATAATCTTCCTTGAACTGCGCGCTGGTCTGTTGCAGCAGTCCGGGATTGGCGCCCGCCAGCAGCGGGATATCGCTGAATTCCAGCCCTTCCATTTCCAGGCGGTAGTCCGGGCCGGCCTCGGCCTGGTAGCTGCGCGAACTGGCATACAGGCCCAGGCGCGAGCGCGAGCTGGTGCGCATGTCGATCATGGGCTTGATCAGCGCCAGCTCGGACGGCGTGGCGATAATATACACCGCGTCGACGCCGCCGCCGGCGGAAGGCGAGATCGCCGCATCGCTTGGCGGCGCCGGGATGGTCAGACCGGCAATGGTCACCGACTGCGGTTCCGACGGCGCCGCGGTGGATACCGGCTGGCCGGAAAGCTGGATGCCGGCGCCGCTGTTGATGGCCTGTTTCAGCTCGCCGACGGAACCGATACGCTGCTCAAGCACGGTGCCGCCGCCGGCTTTGGTCCAGGCCTCGGCAAAGGCCTTGACGACGCGATCGCCCAGCGACCCGCGCGGCACCAGCAATAACGGCTGTTGCCGGTGCTGCTGGAAGATATGGTTGGCGGCGTCGCGGGCTTCATCTTCCGGCGAGAGGGAGAAATAGCAGATATTCGCCCGGTTCTGCAGATGCTCGGGCTGGTTGAGGGCCAGGATATTCATCGTGCTCTGGCTGCTGTAGAGTTGTTCCACCTCATTTTTCAGCAGCGGCCCGACAATGAGGGTGGCGCCATCCTGCTGCGCCTGTGCCAGCAGCGCCGGCAGCGGCTGGCTGGAAGTATCATAGACCTTCACTTGCGCATTGCTTGCCGGTCCGGCGGCAACGGGCGCGGCCGCCGGCTGCGGCGCGGCGGTAACGGCGGTGGCGGCGTCGGCCGCCGTGGCGTCGGCCGGCGCGGTGACCGCCTGCGAGGTTTGGCCCGCGGAGGCATCGGTGGGCGGCACCGGGGCGGCGGCCGTATTCAGGCCGTTTTTCGCGGCGTTGAATCCCTGCTGGATGGCATTGGAAAACACCTGGGCCTGGCCGTTCATCGGCAGGAACAGGGCGATTTGCCCGACCGACGAGGGCTGGTAGTTCAGGACCTGGTTGAGCTGGGTCGGCAGGGTCTTGGCCGCCGGGTTCTGCGGATAACGGGTCTGCCAATCCTTGATGCCGGCTTTCAGCAGGGCGGGATCCTGTTTATTGTCCTGGTAGACATGCAGCAGATCCAGCCAGCCCTGGAGAACATTTTCATTGGCGTTAATCACCAGGCTTGCCTGCGGCTGGGCTGAAAAGGCCAGCAGGGCTTGCCAGGTCTGGTCGATATTTTGCTGATGCGCCGCCGGGTCGGCCAACAGCGGCTCCTGGGCAATATAGGCGCGCAGCAAATCCAGCGACGGCTGCTGGCCGGCGCCCGCGGCAATACGCACCTGCAGGAAGCGCGCCTGTTGCTCCTGGGAAAGCTGGCCGGGGTCGAGTTTTTGCAGCGCGGCGGCTGCGTCCTGCGGCCGTTTTTGCGCGACGGCAAGCTCGGCGGACAGCAAAAGCTGCTCGCGCTGTTGGACATCGGTCATCGCTTGGGGTAGCGTGCCGAGCAACTGCTGCGCCCGATCGGTCTTGCCTTCGCCGATCAGGGCGTGAATGGCGAGTAATTGAAAGTCGGTCTTGCTATTATCATTGCCCGCCTGCTGCATTTGCTGCAGGTAATAATCGGCGTTGGCGCCGGCATTGGCGCCGGGCTTGGCCTGGCCGCCGCCGGCAGGGGCCTGCGGCGCCTGGCTGGAACACGCGGCGAGGATCAGCGCAGCCAGCACGACGGGTAGAACACGCCCTGTTTTAAAACCCATGACATATGAGTAAAGCATTCTGTATCCAGTGATGTTTTTTTCAAGATGCTCAATATTAAATCGGCAATCCGGATGAGACAATGAATCAACACCAACAAGCAGATATTTCCGCATCAACGCTTTATGTGGTACCGACTCCCATTGGTAATCTGGAAGACATCACCCAGCGGGCGCTGTCGACACTCCAGCGGGTCGACTTGATTGCTGCTGAAGATACCCGTCATACCGGCCTATTGTTACAACATTTTGCCATAAATGCGCGCCTGTTCGCGTTACATGATCATAACGAACAGCAAAAAGCGGATGTTTTGCTGGCAAAGCTGCAGGAAGGACTGAGTATCGCACTTGTCTGCGACGCTGGCACGCCGTTGATCAACGATCCGGGCTATCATTTGGTCCGCCGCTGCCGCGAGGCGGGTATCCGGGTGGTGCCGCTGCCGGGTCCCTGTGCGGCCATTACCGCGCTGTCCGCCGCCGGCCTGCCTTCCGATCGTTTCTGCTACGAGGGTTTCCTGCCGGCGAAGCGCAAAGGCCGCCAGGATACGCTGCTGGCCCTGGAACAGGAACCGCGCACCCTTATCTTCTACGAATCCACCCATCGGCTGCTTGAGAGCCTGCAGGATATGGTCACCGTATGGGGGCCGGCGCGCTACGTGGTGCTGGCGCGCGAGCTGACCAAGACATGGGAAAGCATCTACGGCGCGCCGGTGGGCGAACTCCTGGCCTGGGTCGGCGAGGATGAGCATCGCGCGCGCGGCGAAATGGTGCTGATCGTCGAAGGTTTCCAGGTCAAGGACGACGCCCTGCCGCCGGAGGCGCTGCGTACGCTCGGCCTGCTGCAAAAGGAGCTGCCGCTGAATAAAGCCGCCGCCCTGGCCGCCGAAATCCACGGCGTGAAAAAAAATGCCCTTTATCGTTATGCCCTGGACCAGCTTGGGGATGACAATTGATCGAAAAGCTTTTATACTCCGCGCCGGAGTTGACCAGACAATCGCCGCTTGACCGACCTTCCTTCGGGAAGCAACGTCATGGGGAGGAAAGTCCGGGCTCCATAGGGCAGGGTGCCAGGTAACGCCTGGGGGGTGCAAACCCACGACAAGTGCAACAGAGAGCAAACCGCCGATGGCCCGCGCAAGCGGGATCAGGTAAGGGTGAAAGGGTGCGGTAAGAGCGCACCGCGCGGCTGGCAACAGTTTGCGGCATGGTAAACTCCACCCGGAGCAAGGCCAAATAGGGGTTCACAAGGTACGGCCCGTACTGAACCCGGGTAGGCTGCTTGAGCCAGCGCGCGAGCGCTGGCCTAGATGAATGATTGTCCTCGACAGAACCCGGCTTACCGGTCAACTCTATTATCGCGTTAGCCCCATGCTTATTTATGGCATGGGGTTTTTTTTTGCCCGGCAACCCCCCTTCGCGTTTATTCCGCCAGGTCGATCAATAACGCCCGCAGCGGCGTTTGCGCCTGTAGCCGGACGCGGCGCTCATTGTGGATAAAAGCGCCGTCGCCGCAGGTCAGCAAGGTGGGATTGGCGGTGTCCTCGCGGTGAGCGGGGCTATCTGTCGCCGGGTTATCGATGTGAATCGTGCCATGCACCGATTGCAGGTAAGCGCGCGATCCCCTTAATTCCAAGGTCAGGCTTTGGCCCGCCGCCAGTTCCACGTGATGTATCCAGGCCTGTTGACGCAATTGGAGGCTGCCGCCTTCGCCATCCGGCGAGGCCAGCAGCAAATGGGGCTGGTCGGGTATCGCCAGGCGCTGGACCGCGGCGTTTTCCCGCGTCGGGCAGGCGTCCATCCACAGTTGCAGCCGGGTCAGCGGCGTCGAACCGGTGTTTTGTTCGCTATAGGTGACGCCGTTGCGTGCCGACAGCAGCAGGGCGTCGCCGGTGGCGGCCTGGATATGGCGGCCCTCGCTGTCGCGGTATTCCGCCTGTCCCTGAAGGATCAGGTTAAGAATATCCACCTGCGGATAGGCGCGCGGCTGAAAGGCGGCGCCGACCGCCAGCACCTCCTGGTTCAGCACGCGCAGGGAAGCGTAGCCGAGCATCTTGGGATCGAAAAAATGACCGAAGGAAAAGGTGTAACGCGCCTGGAGCCAGCCGTAGTCGGCATGGCCGCATTGTTTTGCCGTTCTGAATGTAATCATGGCTCTGTCTGCTTATTTTCTATGG
This sequence comes from Sodalis sp. RH14, assembly GCF_047324285.1. Lineage (NCBI taxonomy): Bacteria > Pseudomonadati > Pseudomonadota > Gammaproteobacteria > Enterobacterales > Bruguierivoracaceae > Sodalis > Sodalis sp. RH14. Next base: position 5,063,837 of record NZ_CP178739.1, on the reverse strand, counting down.
ACAAGCTGCCCATTTTTTATGTGTAGGGTCGGATGGCGTGTTTATTATCCGCCTGGCGGCATAGGGACGGCGGCGCCAAAACTTTACTCTATAAATAGTAAGGGTATGGACGGCGGATTGTTAGCAAGTTAATCTGGTCAGTATATTCAAATTTCCTGAATGAGACCGGGCATGGCTAGAGAACGGGCGTTAACGCTGGAAGCATTACGGGTGATGGATGCCATCGACCGGCGCGGCAGTTTTGCCGCGGCGGCGGATGAACTGGGCCGGGTACCTTCGGCGCTAAGCTATACCATGCAAAAACTGGAAGAAGAGCTGGATGTGGTGCTGTTCGACCGTTCGGGGCATCGCACCAAGTTTACCAACGTCGGGCGCATGCTGCTGGAGCGCGGGCGGGTACTGCTGGAAGCGGCGGATAAGCTGACCACCGACGCCGAGGCGCTGGCGCGCGGCTGGGAAACCCATTTAACCGTGGTGACGGAAGCCCTGGTGCCGAGCGAGAAGCTGTTCCCCTTAATCGAGAAGCTGGCGCGCAAGGCCAATACCCAGGTGTCGATTATTACCGAAGTGCTGGCCGGTGCCTGGGAACGGCTGGAGCAGGGCCGGGCCGATATCGTTATCGCGCCGGATATGCATTTTCGCACCTCGTCGGAAATCAACAGCCGCAAATTGTATAAAATCCTCAACGTGTACGTGGCCAGCCCGGATCATCCCATTCACCAGGAGCCGGAGCCGCTGTCGGAGTTGACGCGGGTAAAATACCGCGGCATCGCCATTGCCGATACCGCCCGCGAACGTCCGGTGCTGACCGTGCAGCTGTTGGATAAGCAGCAACGCCTGACGGTAAGCTCCATGCACGATAAGCGCCGGGCGCTGCTGGCCGGGCTGGGCGTGGCCACCATGCCTTATCCGCTGGTGGCGGAGGACATTGCCGCCGGACGCCTGCGGGTCGTGGGCCCCGAGTACAGTATGGAGAACGATATCATTATGGCCTGGCGCCGCGACAGCATGGGCGAGGCCAAATCCTGGTTCCTGCGCGAAATCCCGAAATTATTCGCCTGAGATCCGGCCGCTGTTAACCTGACGCCACCGCATCCCGGCACCGGTCAGTCCTCGTCCGCCGGGCCGAAACGATCGTCGCGGCCGTGCGGTTCGTCCAGATCCTGCCGCGGTCCGATGGAAATGATACCGTGGGGATTGAGCGTGGCGTGGCTGCGGTAGTAGTGGTTGCGGATATGGGCGAAATCCACCGTGTCGCTGATGCCCGGCATTTGGTAGATATCGCGCAGGAAGCCCGAGAGGTTGAGATAATCGCCGATCCGGCGGCGATCGCATTTGAAATGGGTGACATAGACCGGATCAAAACGGATCAGGGTGGTCCAGAGGCGCAGGTCCGCTTCGGTCAGCCGGTCGCCGGTGAGGTAGCGATGGCGGCCTAGTATCGCCTCGAGCCGATCCAGCGCGGCGAATACGCCTTCCACCGCATCATCATAGGCTTGCTGGGACGTGGCGAAGCCCGCTTTATAGACGCCGTTGTTGACCTGGTCGTAAACCCAGCCGTTAATCTCATCGATTTGCGCGCGCAGTTCACGGGGATAATAGTCGCCGGCGCGGGCGCCGACGCCGTCGAAGGCGCTGTTGAACATGCGGATGATATCCGCCGATTCATTGCTGACGAGGGTTTTCCCCGCGGTATCCCATAGCACCGGTACCGTGGTGCGCCCGCTGTAGCGGGGGTCGGCCTCGAGATAGAGCTGGTAGAGGTAATCCTTGTGGTAAAGCGGGTCGCCGGTGGCGCCGGGAAAATCAGTGCCGAAGGTCCAGCCGTTTTCCAGCATGAGGGGATGGACCACGGACACCGGGATCAGGTTCTCCAGGCCTTTGAGTTTGCGCATCAGGAGTGTGCGGTGCGCCCAGGGGCAAGCCAGCGAGACATAGAGGTGGTAGCGGTGGTTCGCCGCGGCGAATCCGCCGCGGCCGGTGGGGCCGGGCGCGCCGTCAGGGGTGATCCAGTTGCGGAACTGCGCCGCCGAGCGTTCGAAGCGTCCGCCGGTGGATTTGGTGTCGTACCAGCTGTTTTGCCATTGGCCCTCTACGAGCAGTCCCATATGCGAGTTCCTTATAGTCAGTGGATAATTGCGGCCGGTGCCAGCGGGCCTGCGGTGTGATGGAACACTCCCCCTTTAACACGGCTTATGTGAGCTCGATGATCGCGGGCCTACCATGCCATGGGGCGTTTTCCCTTGAACACTGCTTGTGTTAAGTGTAGTCAGCTTTGTCTTCTGCGGCCTGTTACCACTTTTTGTTGAGCAGGCGATCGATGCTGAAATAACCGGCGCCCAGCACCGCCAGCAGTAAGTAGCCGCCGGAGATGGAGAGGTTCTTCATAAAGTTGATCTGGTTGCCAGCCTGGGAGAAATCGCTATGGAAAATAAAGGCGGTCAGCAGGACAAAGACCACGGTGATCAACGCAACCGTGCGGGTGAGGAAACCGAACAGGATGGCGAGGCCGCCGCCGAATTCCAGCAAGATGGTCAGGGGCAGCATAAAGCCGGGCACGCCCATGGCTTCCATATATTGCTGCGTAGCGGCGTAGCCGCCTATTTTGCCGAAGCCGGAAACGATAAATAGGATCGGCAACAGGATCCGGGCAACCAGGATGGCGCTATCATCTAATTTTTTCATCTTCTTCCCATCTTATTTTAAAGGACGGCCTTCAAAACGAAGGCCAGATTACAGCAGGTTTTAAAGCAGGTTAGACGGCTTAATGAACCCGTTGCGTTTGATGAGGGAGATGTTATCCGTAAGAAAGGTTGGGTGATAGCGATTAAAACTGTCGGTTATTATCAAAAAGATTGAGTAAGGGGCGGGGCAGTGGAGATTCCTGCGGGCTTTCGCCCGCGGGAGGGCTTATTAACGTGATTGAAGCGTGGTGCGAATCAGTTTAAGCGTACCGACAATGCCGAGCGCGCGTTTTGTCCAGCGGATAAAACGGCTGGGATGGCGGATATTGTACAGCGCCAGTATGCTGGAGCCGGCTATCAGATACTTGCGCAGGCTCAATACGGTGTTCCAGCCGCGGTCGTAGCGGGCGGTGGCAAAATACCAGGCGCGTTTTTCCGCCCCCAGATCCAGCCGCTGCTGGTGTATGGTGCGCAGGAGCTGGGTTTTGGTCATTTTGGGCTGATGGTCGCTCATCTGTCCTCCCTGGCTCTTTCCCTTTCCTTTTCGCGCTTGCGGGCTTTCTCTTCTTCCTGAATTTCGTCCTGGACCTTTTCCAATATATTCCGGTCAACCTGCAGTTCTTCGCGCGTGGAACCCAGCAGGGTGGAACGCTTAGCCTTGCCCAACGTCCAGATGGCGCCAATAATCGCCAGCACGAACAGCACCGCGGTGGTAGTGGCTATCGCCGTCAGGCGGTATTGCGGATCGATGGCCCAGATCAGCAGCACCAGCAGGCTCATCAAGCCAAAAGCGGCCAGTAACAACGTAATACCGGCCATCATCAGCATTTGGATAATATTGGATTTTTCTTGTTCCAGCTCTACCACTGCCAAACGCAGGCGGGTCTCCACCATACTGACAATAATGGTAATAATACGCTGGCCTATGGTGAAAATGCCCTTGCCAGGGCCCTGGCTTTGCTGTTCAATCATTTTATCAACGCCGCATAATTAACGCACCAAGGACAAACCCGACTACGGCGCTGATGCCGATACCCGTCCAGGGGTTGTCATGTACATATTCATCGGCCTTTTCCGCAACCACTTTGGTCTGTTCGGCCAGGCGCTCGCCGCCATCGCCGAGACGGGTCCGGGTTTCCTTGAGCGCGCTTTCCGCCTTGCTGCGCAACTTGTCAAATTCAGCCTTGGGTTTCTGAGAGGAGCCACGCAGCACTTCTTCCAGCGTATCCGCCAATGACTTTAATTCGGCGCGTAAATGTTCAGAGGTCGTATCTTTAACCATCTTTTTTACTCCTTCGACGTTTACGAATCAGTGTTAGCCCGTATTAATCCATCATTACTACCTAGGCGTCTAATATTTAGCGCTTGTTGTAAGCGTAGCCCCGGATTTGGCAAACCGCAAAAAACTTATAGCAATTTCTTAGGGTTAATAGGGTTAGCCTACCCGGGCATTGCCGGTATGCAGATAGGGAAGCCAGTGCCATCGGGGATAGTGCCGGCTGCGTGAAACCGAATAATTTTCCGGCAGCAGATCTTCCAGGGCGCGCTGCGCCGCCAGCGCCTGTTCGGGCGTATCGAGCAGGATAATCAGGCTGTCCCTGGCGGGAGTGATGCTTTTGATCCTGATGCCGCGCTCGTCAAGGCGCTGGTAGATATAAAAACCGTCGGGCAGGGAACCGCGTTCGCTGGCAAGGGTAATCTCCAGCGCCGTCTCTTTGGTCATCAGCGCCGGCAGCAGCAATATCAAGACCAGCAGCGAGGCTGTCGCCACCAATACCGCTCGCCATGTCATCCACCCGCGCCGCCATTTTACGTTCACATTCACTTTCTTAACCTTTTTACGGCGTCCGTGGCGCGTTTTTTACGCCACAATATCAGCAGCGAGCCGACCAGTCCCATCACCAGGAAGATCAGCGGCAGTAACATCAATCCCAGCATGAGCTCATCTTCGTAATGCTTGAACAGGGCGGTTTTGCCAAGCAGGAAACCGACGGTGGTCAGGATAAATACCCAGATAAACGCGCTCAGCCAGTTAAACAGCTGGAAGCGGGTATCGCTCAGTCCGGCCAGGCCGGCGATGGTCGGCAGCAGGGTGCGGACAAAGGCGACAAAACGACCGATAAGCAGCGCCGAAAGCCCGTGCCGGTAAAACAAAGAATGCGAGCGCTGGTGATATTGCGCCGGCAAATGGGACAGCCAGCTTTGCACCATGCGCGTATTGCCCAGCCATTTACCCTGTATATAACTGATCCACGATCCCAGGCTGGCGGCCGCTGTCAGTATCAGCAGGGTCAGGGGAAAATTCATGGTGCCTTTGGCTATCAGCACGCCCACCAGGATCAGCAGGCTATCCCCGGGCAGGAAAGCCGCGGGCAACAAGCCGTTCTCCAGAAATAAAATGACAAACAATATTAAATAGAGGGTCCAGACCAATGTAGGGTCGGCAAGTGTTTCAAAATCCTGTTGCCAGAGGGCATGTACCAGGGATTTTAGTATATCCATTCAGCATTCCTAACTTGAAACAGCAGCTTACAACCTGGTTAAAATGTAAAAAAAGCCATCTCACTGTAACAAAATCAGACATCGTGAGACAGGGAAATATAACCGACAATCGTCCCGCCGCGAGGATATATTGCAATAAAAACGCCTGGCAAAGGCTTCTTTTACATGGGCTGACAGAAAAACGACACTTACTGACGTGGTCCGGCCGTCGGGCGCAAGCGCTTGGCAAGACTAAAAAAAACAGGAGGTTGAAAACGCGCACATCCGCCTGGGACGGGGTAAGGAGAGTCAAGGATGGCGCGCCATTGGCCTGAAATGAACGAACGCCCCCGGCGTGGCGCCAGGGCACCTACACGGATGCGGGCCCTCAATGGCGCGCCGCGGCCTGATCATCACATGCAACGCGAGGGTTTATTTGGTGCCGTTGGCCAGGCTATCAAGGTGTACGACCGGATTTTCGGTAAACATGTAACGGTCGACGTTAAATTCGAAATCATCAGTGGTGGCGTGGAACAGCATTTGCTTGGTGTTTTCCAGATGTTGCCACATCGCCAGTTTGGCCGCGTAGGGGTCTTTGCGGATCAAGGCCTTGAGGATATGATCGTGATCTTCGCACCAGCTTTCGATGGATTTATCATCGATATGTTCATGCAGCTTGCGCCAGTACGGGTTGTGCAGCCGTTGGCTCCACATCTGCTCGACAATGGTGGCCATGGCGGTGTTCTGCGTCGCCAGGGCGACCTGGACATGGAATTTCAGATCCCATTTTGAATCGCGGAAACGATCTTCCAGGCGGGCATTTTCCTGGATATCCATTAATAACACGATATCCTGGCGGGTAACCTGCGTGGCGGCGAATTCGGCGATATTGCTCTCGATCAGCTGGCGCGCCTGCAGGAGTTCAAACGGACCTGCGGTGGTGAACTGAAACTCGCCGCTGGGCAGCAGCAGGTTTTTTTGCTGACTGGAGATGACGTGGATGCCGGAACCTTTGCGCACTTCAACGTAGCCTTCCACTTCCAGCATGATGATGGCTTCACGCACCACGGTGCGGCTGACATTCATCTCTTCCGCGATATAGCGCTCCGCCGGCAGTTTTTCACCCACGGGATAGACGCCGGTCTCGATGCGTTGTTTCAGCTCGGCGGCCAGCTGTTGATATAATCGTCGGGTTTCGGTGAATTCCATGATACAGGCTCTTAAATGTTGGGTAACGTTTTAGTCGGTGCCGCGCCATCACTGCGCAACGCGTCAAAAGTTGCTCGTTTAGAACTCACATCGATGACATATTTGTTATACCACTTATTAAATGAAGCGCCTAGATGGACATATCCCATTACACCTACTTTTCCGCCCCGGAATAAAAATCCCCGGCAATGCGTCATGCATGTGCCGGGGATTTCAGGGACGTGCTATTGGTCGCCGCGTCGCGTGGAAAACAGCGCGCGTTGCGGCGTCATTTAGCTATGGGCCGGTTTGAGCGGCTCTTGCCCGGGCAGCAGTTCCACCACCGGACGGTTTTGCAGTATGGTCCATACCGCCAGCACGGCCAGTAAGTCAAATACCGACAGTACCGCGAACAGCGGGCTGAAGCCCAAGGTGTCCGCCAGGGCGCCTACGACCAGGGCGAACATGGTGCTTGCCGTCCAGGCCGCCATGCCGGTAAGGCCGTTGGCGGTGGCGACTTCGTTACGGCCGAAGACGTCGGAGGAGAGCGTAATCAGTGCGCCGGACAGGGACTGATGGGCAAAACCGCCGATGCACAGCAGGCCGATGGCAACGTAAGGACTGGTAAACAGACCGATAAGGCCAGGGCCAATCATCAGGAAACCGCCGAGGGTCACGACCAGTTTACGTGAAACGATCAGGTTAACGCCGAAGATGCGCTGGAAGAACGGAGGCATATAGCCGCCGAGGATACAGCCGAGATCCGCAAACAGCATCGGCATCCAGGCGAACAGGGCGATTTCTTTCAGGTTGAACCCGTAAGCCTTGAACATGAACAGCGGGATCCAGGCGTTAAAGGTACCCCAGGCCGGTTCAGCCAGGAAACGCGGGATGGCGATGCCCCAGAACTGACGGTTGCGGATAATCTGCCAGGCGGACAACTTCTTGGCGTTGTTTACCTGATGCTGTGCTTCCTGGCCGCCCAGAATATATTCGCGCTCTTCGTCGCTCAGTTTCTTCTGGTTTTTCGGGTGCTTATACAGTACCAGCCAGGCGATGGCCCAGGCCAGGCTCAGCGCGCCGACGATAACGAACGCCAGTTCCCAGCTGTGAACCACAATCGCCCAGACGACCAGCGGCGGTGCGAGCATCGCCCCGATTGACGAGCCGACGTTGAAGTAACCCACGGCGATAGAACGTTCTTTCGCCGGGAACCATTCGCTGCTGGCCTTCAGGCCGGCGGGAATCATAGCCGCTTCAGCCATGCCGACGGCGCCACGGGCAATCGCCAGTCCGCCCCAGCTGCTGGCCAGCGCGGTCGCCATACACATCAGCGCCCAAACGATGGCGAATACGGCGTAACCGACTTTTGTGCCCAGCAAATCCAGTACATAACCGGCTACCGGCTGCATGAGCGTATAACATGCAGAGTAGGCGGCAATAATATAGGAATATTGCTGTGTGGTGATATGCAGCTGGTCCTGGAGGGTAGGAGCTGCCACCGCAATGGCGTTACGCGTCAGGTAACCCAGCACCGTACCAACGGTGACCAGGGCGATCATATACCAGCGTAACCCTTTTATTTTACGCATTACCACTTCTCCCAATGAGTATGAGCCGTCATCACCACTACCCAGATATCATGGGGACGACGGGTATAGAGCCAGCCGGAGAGCGCGCTCTCCGGGTATTGTTATATTCTGTCGGCCTGTTATCCGGTCTAACGACCCGCGCCTTGCCAACGCCTGCCGCTTTAACCCGATACCGCTTACCGCTGTTTGGACTGCCGGCAAATCGCCGCCGGAAATCCGCATCGCCCTGGCCCGTCAGATGAATTCATGACCCTGAGTGCGGTCATCTAAACAAAATGATTGAGTCCAGACTCAATGTGGCGCTACGATAACTTGTCATACAGATTTAAAAGTTGAGTGACATCACAAAAACCATTTTTATTTTAAGGGATAATAAATCGTCCCGTTAGCCGGGCGTAAGCCCTGTAGCTGACCTATATATGTTGAGTTTTTGTTGAATTTGGCAGGAAATGGTATATCAGCACCGGCAGGATCTGCATTTTCCTGCTAAATTGGTATAACACCTTTCAACATTTAAGAAACATAACTCAAAGAAATGAAGGTGAGGAGCCTGAAATGTCCCAGTTTTTGACTGAAGATTTTTTGTTGGATAGCGAATTCGCTCGCCGTTTGTATCATGATTACGCCGTGGACCAGCCGATTTATGACTTCCATTGCCATTTGCCGCCGGTACAGATTGCGGAAGATTACCGTTTCAAGAATTTGTACGATATCTGGCTGAAAGGCGATCACTATAAATGGCGCGCCATGCGCACCAACGGCGTGGCCGAGCGTTTTTGCACCGGCGACGCCGGGGACTATGAAAAATTCGAAGCCTGGGCCAAGACGGTTCCCCATACCATCGGCAATCCGCTGTTCCATTGGACCCACCTGGAACTGCGCCGTCCGTTCGGCATCACCGATAAACTGCTGAGCCCCGCCACCGCGCGGGAAATCTGGGATCGCGGCAACGAAATGCTGGCCCAGGACAATTTCTCCGCCCGCGGCATCATGAAACAGATGAACGTGAAGCTGGCCGGCACCACCGATGATCCGGTGGATTCCCTGGTTCACCACAAGGCGGTGGCCGAAGACGCCAGCTTCAATATCAAAGTGCTGCCGAGCTGGCGCCCGGATAAAGCCTTTAATATAGAAGCGGAAGGCTTTAACGATTATATGAAGCTGCTGGAAGCCGCTGCCGACACCGCCATCACCAGCTTCAGCACCTTGACCGACGCGCTGAAAAAACGTCTGGACCATTTTGCCGCCCATGGCTGTAAGGTCTCCGACCATGCGCTGGACGTGGTGGTTTACGGCGAAGCGGACGAAAACACCCTGAACGGCATCCTGGCCCGCCGTCTGGACGGCAAGCTGCCCTCCAAGGACGAAATCGCCCAGTTCCGCACCGCGGTGCTGATATTCCTGGGCAGTGAATACACCCGCCGCGGCTGGACCCAGCAATACCATATCGGCGCGCTGCGCAACAATAATACCCGCATGCTGAAACAGCTCGGCCCGGATACCGGCTTCGACTCCATCAATGACCAGCCGGTCGCCATGGCGCTGTCCCGCCTGCTGGATGCGCAGGCCCGTAACAACGCCCTGCCGAAAACCATCCTGTATTGCCTGAACCCGTCGGATAACGAAATTATCGGCACCATGATCGGCAACTTCCAGGGTGAAGGCATGCCAGGCAAAATGCAGTTCGGCCCGGGCTGGTGGTTTAACGACCAGAAAGACGGTATGGAACGCCAGATGCTGCAGTTGGCCAACCTGGGTCTACTGAGCCGCTTTGTCGGCATGCAGACCGATAGCCGCAGCTTCCTGTCCTATACCCGCCACGAGTATTTCCGCCGCATCCTGTGCCGCATGCTGGGCCACTGGGTGGAAGCGGGCGAAGCGCCGGCGGATATCAACCTGCTGGGCGAAATGGTGAAAAATATCTGCTTTGATAACGCGAAAAACTACTTCGCCATTGAGCTTTGATTCTGGGGGCGGGCCTTAGGCTCGCCCGGTTAAAACGCTATTTTTTATTATCCGCAGCCGGGTAATTTTTAAGGTAAATTTCGCATGCAAACGCTAAATCGTCAAAACTTTCCCGGACCCCAGTACACCACGCGTGTCATCCAGTTCGGCGAGGGAAATTTTTTACGCGCTTTTATCGACTGGCAGTTGGATCTGCTTAATGAACATACCGATCTGGACGCCGGCATCGTTATCATCCGTCCAATCAATACGGATTTCCCGCCGTCGCTCAGCACCCAGGACGGCCTGTACACCACCGTTATCCGCGGCCTGAATGAACAGGGCGAAGCGGTGCGCGAGCCCAGGCTTATCCGCTCGGTTAACCGTGAAATCAATATCTATCATGAATTCGACGATTACCTGGCCCTAGCGCACGACGCCAATATCCGTTTCGTCTTTTCCAACACCACCGAGGCCGGCATCAGCTACCAGGCCGGGGACAAGCTGACCGATACGCCGCCCGCCAGCTATCCCGCCAAGCTGACCCGACTGCTGTTCGAACGTTTCAGCCATTTTGACGGCGCCGCCGATAAAGGCTGGGTGCTGGTGCCGTGCGAACTGATCGACTATAACGGCGACGCGCTGAAAGAGCTGGTGCTGCGTTACGCCCAACAATGGGCGCTGCCGGCCGGGTTCACCACCTGGCTCAATGAACACAACACCTTTTGCTCCACCCTGGTCGACCGTATCGTGACCGGTTACCCGCGTGGCGAAGTGGAAGAACTGCAGGCCGAACTGGGCTACCAGGACACCTTCCTTGATACCGCCGAGTATTTTTATCTGTTTGTTATCCAGGGACCGCAGTGGCTGGCCAAGGAACTGCGCCTGGACCAGATGGACCTGAACGTGCGCATCGTCGACGACATCAAGCCCTACAAAGAACGCAAGGTCGCCATCCTTAACGGCGCGCACACCGCGCTGGTGCCGGTAGCGTTCCTGTCCGGCCTGGACACCGTCGGCGAATCGATGAACGATAAACTGATCAGCGCTTATGTGGAAAAAACCATCGCCGAAGAAATCGTGCCGGTGCTGGATCTGCCCCATGATGAACTGACCTCGTTTGCGCAGGCGGTGCTAAGCCGTTTCCGCAACCCCTTTATCCAGCATCAGTTATTGTCCATCTCCCTGAACGGCATGACCAAATTCCGTACCCGCATCCTGCCGCAGCTGTTGTCCTATCGTGAAAAACACGGCGAGCTTCCGGCCCGGCTGACCTTCGCCCTGGCGGCGCTGATCGCGTTTTACCGCGGAGAACGCAACGGCGAAAGCTACCCGATGCAGGATGATGAAAAATGGATTACCCGTTTCAAATCGCTTTGGAGCGGCGTGGACAAAGGCGAGGTGGCGTTAAGCACCTTAGTAAATGACGTGTTGGGCGATACAGAGCATTGGGAACAGGATCTGCTCAAGGTTCCCGGCCTGGCGAAACAGGTTGAACAGCAGTTGCAGGCCATTATCGACCAAGGCATGCGCACTGCCGTTTCAGCCTATTGCTGAAAGCAAAAAGGTTAATTCATGAATATTATTAAAATTCATTCCTCAGACAATGTGGCGGTCGCCCTGCAAGACCTCGACACGAATGAAACGGTGGAAATCGGGGGCGTGACCATCACGCTGCCCCAGCCTATCGCCCGGGGCCATAAGTTTGCCCTGGCGCCCATAGGCGAGGGCGAAATGATCGTTAAATATGGTCTGCCCATCGGCCATGCGCTGAGCCCCATCGCTCCCGGCCAGCACATTCATTCGCAAAATGCCAAGACCAATCTTAGCGACCTGGATGAATATCAGTACCTGCCGGATTTCAAAACCCTGCCGGCGCAGATGCCCGATCGTGAGATTCAGATATACCGCCGCGCCAACGGCGAGGTGGGCATCCGCAACGAGCTGTGGATCCTGCCGACCGTCGGCTGCGTCAACGGCATCGCCAAACAGATCCAGCAGCGTTTTTTGAAGGAGACCTTTGGCGCCGAGGATATCGACGGCGTTCATCTGTTTACCCATCCGTTCGGCTGCTCGCAGCTGGGGCAGGATCATGAAAACACCCGCACCATGCTGCAAAACATGGTGCGCCATCCCAACGCCGGCGCGGTGCTGGTGATTGGCCTGGGCTGCGAAAACAATCAGGTCGACGTGTTCCGCACCACGCTTGGCGAGTATGATCCGCAGCGGGTGACCTTTATGGTCTGCCAGCAGCAGGATGATGAAGTGGAGGCGGGGCTGGAGTGCCTGCGCGCGCTTTACCTGGCGATGCGCGAGGATAAGCGCCAGCCGGGCAAACTCAGCGAGCTGAAATTCGGCCTCGAATGCGGCGGTTCGGACGGGTTGTCCGGCATTACCGCCAATCCGCTGCTGGGACGCTTCTCGGATTATGTCATCGCCAACGGCGGCACCTCGGTATTAACCGAAGTACCGGAAATGTTCGGCGCCGAGCGTATTTTGATGAGCCGCTGCCGGGACGAGGCGACGTTTGAAAAGACCGTGCATATGGTCAATGATTTCAAACAATATTTTATCGCCCATCAACAGCCGATTTATGAAAACCCATCGCCGGGGAATAAGGCCGGCGGCATTACCACCCTGGAGGAGAAATCCCTCGGCTGTACGCAAAAAGCCGGCCAGAGCAAGGTGATGGACGTGCTGAAATACGGGGAGCGCCTGCATGTGCCGGGCCTCAACCTGGTCAGCGCGCCGGGCAACGACGCGGTGGCCACCAGCGCCCTGGCGGGCGCGGGATGCCATATGGTGCTGTTCAGCACCGGGCGCGGCACGCCTTACGGCGGTTTTGTGCCGACGGTGAAGCTTGCCACCAACAGCGAACTGGCGGCGAAAAAGCCTCATTGGATTGATTTCGACGCCGGCCGGTTGATTCACGGCGTCGCGATGGATCAGGTGCTGGCGGAGTTCGTCGATTTAATCGTCGCCATTGCCAATGGCAAGCACACGCGCAACGAAGTGAATGATTTCCGGGAACTGGCCATATTTAAAAGCGGCGTAACGTTGTAAAAACCGGCCTGAATCCTTACTATAAGAACGGCGTTTCATAATTATGAAGCGCCGTTTTCATTTTATTCTTTCCCCAAATTACAGGAATGCCGTGCCATGAGCCTTTACTGGGTCGCTCAGGGCGTGGGGGTGTTGGCATTTTTTGTCGGCATCACCATGTTTATCAAACGTGACGATCGCAAGTTCAAACTGCAGCTCGCGCTTTACAGCTTTATCATCGGTTGCCATTTTTTCCTGATGGGCGCCAACGCCGCGGGCATGAGCGCGGTGCTGAATGCGCTGCGTACGGTGATCTCAACACGTACCCGCAGCATTCTGGTGATGTTTGCATTCATTATCCTCACCCTGGCGCTCGGGCTCTCCGAGGTCAAGCACGCCGTGGAGCTGCTGCCCATTATCGGTACGGTTATCAGCACCTGGGCGCTGTTCCGCACCCGCGGGCTGACCACCCGCTGCGTGATGTGGTGTTCCACCGCCGGCTGGGTCACCCATAATATCTGGCTTGGCTCTATCGGCGGCTCGCTTATCGAAGGCAGCTTTTTGATTGTCAACGGCATTAATATCGTGCGCTTTCGCCGTATGCAATTACGCGGCATCGACCCGTTCGCCGCGGAACATAAAGCCGTCTCGACGCGTTAACCCCCTTTACGCTGGTTAACCCAGGCGTTAATCAGCAGGGTGGCTGCCAGAATAGAGGCCACCACGCCCAGGGATATCGCCACGGGAATATGGATAATATCCACGATCAGCATCTTGGCGCCGATAAAGACCAGGATCAGCGCCAGGCCATATTTCAGCAGCGAGAAGCGTTCGGCCACGCCCGCCAGCATAAAATACATGGCGCGCAGGCCCAGAATAGCGAACAGATTGGAGGTCAGGACGATAAAGGGATCGGTGGTGACGGCAAAAATAGCCGGAATACTGTCGACGGCGAAAATGACGTCGCTGAATTCCACCAGGATCAGCACCAGGATCAGCGGCGTGGCGAACAGTACGCCGTTTTGGCGGACAAAAAAGCGCTCGCCGTGGATTTCACCGGTCATGCGCAAATGGCCGCGCAGCCAGCGTACCAGCGGTTTTTGGTCAAGCGCGGCGTCATCCTCTTTTGACCAGGCCATTTTAATCCCGGTAAACAGCAGGAAGGCGCCGAAAATATACAGCAGCCAGTCGAACCGGGTCACCAGCCAGCTGCCGCCAAAGATCATCAGGGTGCGCAGTACGATGGCGCCCAATACCCCGTAGACCAGTACCCGCCGTTGCAGCTGCGCCGGTATGGCGAAATAACCGAACAGCATTAGCCAGACAAAGACATTATCCACCGCCAGCGCTTTTTCAATCAGGTAACCGGTAAGGAATGCCAGCGCCTGCGGGTCGGCCACGGCGCGCCCCTGGGTAGTGGCGAGATACCACCAAAAGGCGGCGTTAAACAGCAGGGATAGGGAGACCCACACCACGGACCAGCAGGCGGCGCGTTTCAACGTCATGGTTTTGCCCTGGAGCAGCAGGTCGATGGCCAGCATGATAACGACCACCACGGAAAAAACGCCCCACAGCAAAGGTGTGCCAACGGTATTCATCAGGGATATCCTCAAAAAAAAACGGCTAACGTCGGAAGACGCAGCCGTTTTTTCCTGATCCAGGATGCAAACATACCTCGCCTTCCGGCAAGGTCTCACTTACAACGCAGGACAGGATTGATTCCGCTGTCCTGATTGCCCGGTAGCCGGATGCGTTGGCATCGTATTGACGACAAACCGACGAAGAAGTTACTCCCCTTTGCTAGGCGCAACATTAATGTAAAAATTTGCGACAGTCAATCTCCCGTCCGGTTAACCTCGCGCTACCCCGGACGCGCCGCGTTATCCCGCCCGCAGGCATTGCCGGACAAACGCCGCCATCAGGGCCTCGCTGTCGGGCGTATCGGCGATCCCGCGGCCGATTTGCGCCAGCTCCGGTCCGCGCATCGGCTCCTCGGCCGTCATGCCCGCTAAAAAATCATGCATCACCGCGGCGGAAAACTCCGGATGGAACTGGGTGGTGATCACATTATGGCGATAGCGCAGGATCTGGTGGGGATCGCGCGCCGATCGGGCCAGCACGGTGGCGCCCGCGGGCGGCGTGATCACGGTCTGCGAATGGATCAGATTGGCCTGGAACCGCTCCGGCAGCCGGGCGATCAACGGGTCGTTGGCGGCGGCGGGCAATACTTCGATCGCCTGGGTGCCCACCTCCATGCCGTCGGCAAGATAGTCCACCTCGCCCCCCAGCGCGTAGGCCAGCAGCTGGTGGCCGTAGCAGACGCCGAAAATCGGTATCCCGGCCGCCATCGCCCGGCGCAGCCACGCGGCGGCGAATTCGCTCCAGGCCAGCCGTTCGGTCACCATGGCCGCCGACCCGGTAATCAGCACGCCGCAATAGGCATCGGGCGTGTCGGGCCGTTCGCCGCCCGGCAGGTGGACAATCCACACCTGCCGTGGGTCCAGGTCGGTCGCCTGCAGGAACATCGTGTCGTAATTGCCGTTAGCCGCGATCACATCCGGCGGCGCGTCGCCGGTTTGCAGGATCAGAATGGGTTTGGCCGCGGTCGTCATGCCACCGTCCCCCCATCCCGGGCGTTTATCGCCAGGCCGCCGGCGCGTGCGTCAACGGCATGGCTGCTAGCCGTGGGATTATCGGCGGGAAATACCACGCCGGTCTGGCGGCGGATTTCGGTTAACAGGGCGGCGGTGGCGCGCGCATGCGCCAGACCGGCGTGCTCCACCTCGTTGTTTTCCACCAGCGCGGCAAAATGTTCCGCTTCGTAGAGCATGGTATTGATATGCTGCGGCTGGGTAAGATCCTGCTTATTGCCGCTGCGCGGCACCCAGGTGATCTGCTGGCATTCGGACATTTTTTCAATCACCATGGACCCGTCTTCCCCCTGGATTTCGCTTGGCAACGCGGTCTGGCTGACCTTTGAATGGCTAAGCGTCACGTCAAAATCGCCATAATCCAGGCACACCGTGCCGTGGCCGTCAACGCCGCTGGCCAGCAACGAGGCGGTGGCGTACAGGCGCAGCGGCTCGCCCCACAGCGCCACAGCGCTCGCCAGCATATAGAAGCCGATATCCATGATGGAGCCGTTGGAAAATGCCGGATTAAAGGTATTGGGCTGTTCACCGGCCAGATATTTCGGGTAGCGCGAGGAATATTGGCAATAGTTAAGCAACACCTTGCGCAATTTGCCCACGCGCGGCAGCGCTTGTTGCAAAGCATGAAAATTAGGCAGGCTGGCGGTTTTAAACGCCTCGAACAGCACGACGCCATTGGCGCGTGCGCAGGCAATCATGTCTTCCACCTCGCGCAGGTTGGAGGCCAGCGGCTTCTCGCAGATCACATGTTTTTTATTGCCCAGGAGCAACAACGCCTGGGAGCAGTGCATGGCGTTGGGGCTGGCGATGTACACTGCGTCTACGGCATCGGATTGCGCCAGGGCCTCCAGCGAGTCGAAATAGTACTGGACCGGATAATCGATCCCAAGTATTTGCGCCTGTGGGAGGGTGCGGGAATAGATGGCCGTCAGTTTAAGCTTGCCGCTCTCATGGGCGGCATCGATAAATTGCCGGGTAATCCAATTAGTACCTATCACAGCGAAGCGAATCATACTGAATCATTATCCTGCGCAGTGGTAAACGAAGCATCAGATTAGCACGCTAATAGTAGAAGGAAAACATCCCTGCGGGCAGGTTAACCCCGCCCGTCCGGCGTTAAATCGCCCCGATCGGCGCGGTTTTTGCCCGGCGGATGAAAAAAGAGTTTACTGCGGTGGCGTTTTCAGGGATAAACACCCCAATTTGACTGTTTCAGGAAAGGCCTATGAGCCGCTTTGACTATGCTTCCGGCACGCTGGAGCTTGACAGATATCCGCCCGGCGCGGCCGATGACAATTTACAGGCCTGGGATGCGGCGGACGAATACCTGCTGGCCCATATCGCCACCCTGGGCGCCGTCGCCGGGCCGACGCTGATTCTCAACGACAGCTTCGGCGCGCTGGCCTGCGCGCTGCGCGCCCTCTCGCCCTATAGCAGCGGCGACTCCTACCTCAGCCAGTTGGCGACCCGGCATAATGACCGGCAAAATCCCGGCGACGACGGTGAAATCCATTTTCTGGACAGCCTGTCCCCGCTGCCGGACGCCCCCGGCCTGGTGGTGATGAAAATTCCCAAGACCCTGGCGCTGCTGGAGTATCAGCTCTATGCCCTGCGCCGGGTGGCCACCGCCGCCACGCAGGTTATCGCGGCGGGAAAGGTTAAGGATATCCATAACTCCACCCTGCAACGGTTTAGCGATATCCTCGGGCCCACGCGCACGTCCCTGGCCAAAAAGAAAGCCCGGCTGATTTTCAGCCAGGTGACCGCGCCAGCGGCGGACAGTCCCGATCGGCGCTGCGTCTGGACCCTTGAGGAGAGCGGATACCAGATCCATAATCATGCCAATGTGTTTTCCCGCGCGTCGCTTGATATCGGCGCCCGGTTCTTTATGCACCATCTGCCCAAAGGGCTCGACGGCACCCTGGTCGATCTGGGCTGCGGCAACGGCGTGCTGGGTTTAACCGCCCTGGGACAAAATCCCGGGTCCGAAGTGCATTTTGTCGATGAATCCTATATGGCGGTCGCATCGAGCCGGATTAATATAGAGATTAACCGCCCCCAGGATATGGCGCGCTGCCGGTTCAGCGTGGAAAATTCGCTGGCGGGTTATGACGCCGGCAGCGTGCAGGCGGTGTTATGCAACCCGCCGTTCCACCAGCAGCAGGCGATAACCGATCACATCGCCAGGGAAATGTTCCGGGATGCGAAGCGCACCCTGCGCGTCGGGGGGGAATTACGCGTCGTTGCCAACCGACACTTAGATTATTATCATCAGATCAAACAGTTATTCGGCAACTGCACTACACTTGGTTCGAATCCAAAATTCGTGGTGTTGCGCGCGGTAAAAATCTGATGCCGCAAGCGGTTTCCGGCCTGCTTCCCAGGACGTTTTGGTAAGCATTTAGCCGGTGAAAAAAGGCGGGCACTAATGCATTTGTTGGCTATGCCGACAGTGATTATACTTCGCCAAAGGTCATTTTTAAGGAACGATTATGTTGTTGCAAGAGTTCGAAACACGGTTAAACGATGCGTTGACGGAGCTGGAGCAAAGCTTTGGCCGCCACCATAAACTGTGGCAGCTGGACCATCAGACTTTGCAGCAACAACTGGATTTGAGCCTGCGGCGCGAAGCAAAGTTGCGTGAACAAAATGCGCTACTGATAAGCCAGCTCAACAACCTGGACAGCTCGCCCGATCGCAATCCGTTAATCCACAAAATCAAAATATTAGGCACCCATATTGACGCGCTGGCCAGGGATGCGGCGGCGTTCCGCCGGTCCCTGCCCGGCGCTAATTAATGTCACGCCGGCGATGTGCTATTTTTGCCGCACCGCTTCCAGGGCCTCAAGGTCAATGATGGGTTACGGCGCAATCGTTGCCAAAAGCCGGGGGGACGGGTGGCGTTGCCGGCAACGGCGCCGCCTTCCTGCACATCATAGATCTTGCCCAGCAATTCGAAATCATGGGTCATCCCCTGCGTATAACCGCTTTTAATCCCGTCCAGAACAAAAAACGTACGTAACATCTGGCTTGTTGCGTTGTCATCTCTCCCGAGCAGTTGCTGCAATGATTTGATATTGAGTATATAGCGTTCGGTCATCTGACGAATTTGATGCTGTTCAGATAATGCGGCGGACGGCGCCAGAGTGCATAATCTGAGAAAATTATACGTATGAATACTACAATCATTATTAAATTGAAACTGCTGGCCAAAATAGCGAATTTCGTTATCACTTGATTCGTCAATAAGAGCGTCTAGTAATTTTTCTTTATCTTCATTCTCCTCTCCTGAGTCGTAACTGTCGAAGATATTAAAAACAAAACCCCTTGATTTTTTTTCCACTAAAATAGCGCTGAAATGATCACCCTGGGATAAAACACCATCTTCTCCTCTTTGCATAGATAATAAAGGCATCATCAGATAATGGCCTATAGCGAGTGTTTCCATCCTGACACGGGCAATGTGAAAACGCTTCTGCGTATCCTCCCTTAAATAAAGAGGAAAGTGGTTATTGATTCTATTCGCCTGATGTCCATAAAGCAGGGTCGGGGTACAAAAAAAATCCGTTTTCTCTTGCGAAAGTAAATAAATCATCGTTTCCAATATGATTTTTTCCACAAATACTCCCGGCGGCAGGATACATTTTAATTCCTCCGGCAGGACGAAGGTCTGTTCCAGCATGGCATGGTCGGACAACGGCGTGCCAGAATAGTGATAGTTCTCATATTCATGCAAAAATAAACGCATGCATTGGGTAAGTTTTATCTTAATATTTTCCTCAACGTCTGCTTCGTACCACTGAAACCAGGTATTTAGCATGAACCTGAATAAATTACGCTGGCAGGTATCCGGACTTGGCCTTATCTCATGATTGCGCGCCGGCAGGCAGGGGGGCGAGTCAGATGACGCATCGACACATACGGTCAGGTAATCATTCACGAATGCATGAGGTGTGATATTGGTTGTTGGCTGATACTTAGCTCGATAAATTTCTTTAATAAAATTAATGTTTTCGGTAAATTTTTTATGATCATATAAACTAACGTCTGTGCGATTTTTTTCCGGTATCTCGCTATATGTTATATTATTGCAATATGATTTATCGTTGGCATTAACGCTGAGCATACTTTCCTCTTGAACCGATGGAATATTAATAAGTGATATATAATAGGTTTTTGTACACAGTCATGTTTTTTCTTTTAGCCATTTCAGCATGGTACGAAAATGACGGCCTGTATTTTAGCCTATATCATGTTAAACGCGGTATGCCGCGCAGGGTAATAGAGTCAATATATAAATAACTGTTCTCAATAAACAAGCGTGATGCCAAAAGTAACGTCATTTTTTACCTCTAATTACAATGCCTTAAAATATACTTCCTTAGGTCACTATCAGGATGGGAACGCCTTATCAAAGATGGTATATAGTTCGATGTCTAATAATAACTTCATACAGTACATGTACGCTTTGCGCGCCTAAATGGCCATCCTGACGGCTATGACAATACTTTTATCTTTACCTTAAACCCAATTTTAACGCCGCTGATTAATAATGCGGATAAATATTCTCCGCACTATAAACCTTGGCCTGCTTTTGCCGATGATTAGGGTATTGCCATTAACAGAAGGCATATTTTCATAAGGCCCCGTCCAGAACCTGATTTACCGGCGCCAAGAGATAAGCCGACATGCCAAGGCAACCGTCAAGAGGATGCCCGGGCAAGGAATAACAAAGAGAGCACGAAAGGAAAAGTAAATGAATATATTGAAAAATTTTAAAATCAGGTGGGTATTGGTCTTCATCCTCATTATTTTTTCGTTGCTCTGGGCAGCGGTATCGACGTTTACGCTATTTTCCTTAAATCAAGTTAATGAAACCCTGAAGCTTAGCGATAATCAACAGGTTAACGGTGACGTCATCAACGGCGCCAACGATCACTACTACCGCGCGGTCACCACGCTGGAGCGGGCCGCCAAGCAGGCCAAGGCCGGCAATAAGCAGGCTTTTGACGATGAAATGGCGGCGGTCTCGGAAGAGATGAACGCCATCGATGCGGGATTAAAACAGTTTAAAGTCATGGATCATGGGCTGCTGGAACCGGCACTGGTAGATAACATCTATAACTCATCCTTCGATTTGTTTACCAAGGGCATTCAGCCGCTCGCCCTGGCGGTGCAAACCGGACGGCTGGACGATGCCGAGCGTCAGCTCGCCGACCCGTATCTGACATTGCGCAAACAGTTCACTACCGCTATGCATTCATATAATGCCTCGATAGAAAAAATCAAGGCGGATTCGAGTATCCGCATAAACCTGCTGGTCTCCTGGTGTCAGCGCACGCTAATGGGCGCGCTACTGGCGGGAATTCTCCTTATGGTGATTACCGATCGTTACCTGGTGCGTTATCTGGTCAAACCCCTCGACACCATAAAATACTATTTCACCGAACTGGCGGCCGGGCGGCTTGATGTCGAGATCAAGAATTTCGGGCGCAACTGCGTTGGCCAGTTAATTCCGTTCCTGCTGGAAATGCAAAACAGCTGGGTCACCACGGTGACCAGCATCAGGGCCAGCGCCGAAGCGATTTACCAGGGATCAAGCGAGATCTCCATGGGGAATACCGATCTGTCGTCCCGTACCGAACAGCAGGCCTCCGCGTTGGAGCAAACGGCGGCCAGTATGGAGGAACTCAACTCGACAGTGCAGCAAAATACCGGCAATGCGCACCAGGCCAGCAAACTGGCGGAATCGGCCTCGCAAACCGCCAGGAAAGGCGGCGCCAGCGTGCAGGAAGTGGTCGCCACCATGGGCAGTATCGCCTCCAGTTCGCGGCGCATAGTGGATATTATCGGCGTGATTAACAGTATCGCCTTCCAGACCAATATCCTGGCGCTGAACGCCGCGGTGGAAGCAGCCCGCGCCGGCGAACAGGGCAGGGGATTCGCCGTGGTGGCCAGTGAAGTACGCAACCTGGCCAAACGCAGCGGCGAAGCGGCGAAAGAAATCGAGACCCTGATTAACGAATCGGTGGAACGGGTTAACGTCGGTTCAACCCAGGTGGCGCACGCAGGCGAAACCATGGAGGATATCGTAAAGGCCATCACCCATGTGACCGATATCATGAGCGAAATCGCCTCGGCTTCGGATGAGCAAAGCAAAGGCATTCAGCAAATCGGCCAGGCGGTAACTGAAATGGACAGCGTCACCCAGCAAAACTCGGCGCTGGTACAGGAATCGGCGGCCGCGGCCGCCTCGCTTGAAGAACAGGCGCGTCACCTGACCGAGATGGTTTCAGTGTTCAAGTTAAAACAGGCCGGTATCTCCGCTCCGGGCCGGCCGGTGCCGGCAGGCAAAGCGCCGCAGGCCATTGCCGGCCGCAAGACGCCCTCCAGCCAGGATGAGCATTGGCAGACATTTTAATGATGGTTTTCCTGTAATGAGATAAATACTTCGCCCGGCCTTCAGGCCGGGTTTCTTATGACTAACCCGCAAAAGGCGATTATCCTTACCGTTCCCTACTTTCTTCGTCATGACATTCTGCGGACATGCGTTTATTCGGCAAAATGCCGCTTTCCCTTCATTTAGATCCTCTTGCTTTTTCTGGTAAAAACATAAAATAAATAAATAATATGTATATTAATTATTGGCATGCGTTGCGATTGGGTAAAAGCTATATTTAAATAGACGATTTAACAAATATAATGCCTTGCTAAGACAAATAATATGATGCTAGTCTGGCGTTGTGAGGTGCTCTTTGGGGTGATGGGCAAATATTTTGATCTTTTTCTTAATATAATGCCAAGGTAGCGAATTTATTATAACGCGCCCTCTTTTCCAAGGACTTATACAAATATAATGATTAAATTTTTAGTCGAAGCAAATAAGTTCCTCTATAAATTTCCTGATAATATCCTTATCAGGGACACCCTTAGCGGTGACATGAAAGTAATCGAGCATTGCAGCGATAATTTTATTTATCGGAATTATTATGTAGGTTACCGCTCGTTAAATGGCAAAATTTTAATACTTAAAGATAATAAGCCCATTTGGATCATGACATACGAAGGCGGGGTAATCAATCATGAGGATTCAGACGATTCTGTCAGGAAAATCTATGCGTTTGTCAGGCAAAACCTGGCAAGGTCGACGCTTGAACAGCCTATCCGGGGCCCATCCGAATTCCAGGATGGCAAAATGATCTATAACAATCGTTTTTTTGGTACCATTAATAAGTTTAACGGCACCGAAACCGTTACGTTGGGTAACCTGCGGTTAATTTATAGCCTGAGCTACTCGGGCGGCGATGTGATATATTAGCCCGGCGTTAATCCGCCGCTGACCAAGCCCTTGTTCATGTTACGGGGGCTTTCTATCCTGCTGCGATACACAGTTTCTTTACTCTTATTATTAACCTTCCCATGCGCTATTCTACAAAGGCAATTCCCAGGCATGCGGCGACCACCCCGGCGGCCGGAAACAGCTAATTTCAGCTAAGTTGCTTTACCGCCATCGTATAAAACAGCCTGTCTTGAGCGCTATCCGCGTTACCCATCGGATAAGCCGCCTGCTTACCGGTTATGAGGTAGCAATGGCAGTGGCCGAACCGTACTTTTGCAACCGCAGGCAACTGCCTGACCCCGGACGGCCGGTAAATTCCGCGGCGCCGCCGCCGTTATGCCAGAGCCAACGCTTGCATAATGGTGGCGAGCTGGCCGGGATAACAGCTGACAGAACAGCCATTGGGCAGGTGCAGGGTCACGGTATTGGGGTCGTCTCTCAAGAGCTCGGTGCGCCCGGCCGCCCCGATATTGCTTTTTTCCGCGTCAAACTTGTTTTTATTTAACCAATAATAAAAGGTACTTAACGTCAATTTTTCGCGGGCGCAATAGTCCTGTTTGGACAATCCGCTGAGCAGCCATGCCTGGATATGATGCAGTTGCACAGTCAGGGGATACCGGTTTGCCATTACTTACCTCGATAACGTATTTATAACGTGTGATTGGAATTAATTATTAAACAAATTTAATAACAAAATAAATAATCATGAAAATGTAATTTATTATTCTTTTCGCTTTATCGCATGATGGCGCGTTGCAACTGAATATACCATTCACATTATCGTTTGGAAATAATTTTGACAATACTAGTTCTATTTACACGTATAAGTAACGAGAACCTTTATCTTGCAGCCATGGCTTGGAGGCGGCGAAAATCAGATAAAGAGCGCAGGCTGAAAAACGGCCCCTGGCGACCGCTGTTTTAGCGACATCAGAAAACGCGTAATTCCTCGTAAGAAATTATCACATGTTTTTTGTACGCCGGCCGGGAAGCTAACCGTTGATAATAGGCTTGCAAATGAGGCAACGCCGGGCGAGGAATATCAATATCATAATAACGATATAGTACATGGCCGAACTGTATATCCGCTAAAGTCAATTCATGACCCGTTAGATAAGGATGCCGGGCTAACTGGCGTTCAGCGATAGATAAAACGGTTGCCAGCGTTTCCACCGCGCGGCCAATCGCCAGCGGATCCCGCTCGTTCGCCGCCGTGCGCACCACGCGCCAGAAAATGGGGGCGGTAAAGTTAAGCGCCACATTAATTTTTGACCACTCCGCCCACATATCCACCTGCGCCCGGCAATTCTCATCCCGCGGCCAAAAAACATCATTCCCATACCTGGCTGCCAGATACCGCAGTATGGCGCCCGTTTCCCATAACGCCGGGCCAGCGTTATCTTGCAACACCGGCACGGTGCCGTTGGGATTCATGGCTAAAAACGCCGGCGTGTGATTGCCGCCGTATTTATGGCCGATATCGTAACGCTGATAATCGAGTTGCAACTCACCGATGCACCACATCAGCGCCTGGACATTGGATGACGTTTTCCTTCCCCATACTTGCAGCATATCGCTTCACCGCCTCTGTTATTGGAGTGGATAGTTTACCTGCTGTTTGTCCGGTAATAACGTTTTTTTCCCTACTTCGGGTAGCCTTTCCCGTAATAGGAGAGGGCTGATAATGATAAGAGAGAACGAGTTAGGTGACGCCTTCGCGCATGCGGTTTGCTCCGAAACTAACGGCGTACGCATCCGCACCGCCGACCTCATAGAACAGACCCGGGCCAGGGGGATACAATTAATGCCGGAAGAGGCTAAAGCGTACCTGATGCGAGCCGCCAGCGGGGTGAGGTTGATCGCCGAGGGGCAGCATAACACTACAGAGAAGCGTTAGCGCGCCTTTCAGGGGGCGGGTGTTAGATGTTATGGTAAATAGAAAAGGTTAATTCTAAGGGGAGTAATTCATGAATTCACACCCGATCCGGCAGATCATTGCGTCATGTGATAAGGCTATCTCAGCAAAAGATTTTGACGCGCTGATGGCGCATTACGCCGAAGATGCGGCGCTGGTTGTTAAACCGGGCATGATAGCCCGGGGTAAAGACGATATCCGCCACGCTTTCATTGCCATATCTGACTATTTCCAGGATCGGCTCATTGTGGAGCAGGGGAAAATGCAGGTTATTGAAGGCGGCGGGAATGCTCTGGTTATCATGGAAACGGTGCTTCGTTTTCCGGATGACCAGGGTGGAACGGCCGAGACCATCCGGCGGGCAACCTATGTATTCCGCCGGGAGGTCGACGGCCGGTGGTTGTGTACTGTCGATAATTCTTACGGCACCTCCCTTCTGGATAATATCGTCTGAAAACAGGCAATGATGGGCAGGCGTTGCCGGGGGTGGTGTTAAATTCAGTCCCGCCGAGGATAACGAACATCATCTTTTCGGCAGTAGGGAGCGGGAAATGGACGTATTTACGGTACGCCGCGTTACCAGAAACCATGTTGGCGATTTCAGGTATGTCAGACTCGAAGCTCTCAGGCTTTACCCGGAGGCATTCGGCGCTTCATTTGCAGATGAAAGCCAGAAGCCTGATGAGTTCTTTGCTGAGCGCCTGCTGTTAAATACGGTATTTGGCGGGTTTGACCTGCATAATAGATTGCAGGACATCATTGGCATCAGTTTCAGTACTGCGCCAAAGCTGAGCCATGTGGCCACGTTTTGGGGAATGTATGTCCGGGCTGAACTGAGGGGCAGCGGTCTTTCCAGAGCGCTTCTGGCGGCAGCACTGCAGGCGGTTGGAACGGTGAGGACGGTGAAGCTTTCCGTCGTCTCGACAAACCGTCCGGCGCAGGCGCTTTATCGTTCTGTTGGATTCAAAGAATGGGCAACAGATACCGCTGCATTATGTGTTGATGGTGTGTTCCATGACGAGCTTCTTATGAGGCTGGACTTCGCACCCGCTCCGTAACCGGGATACCACCAAAGAACATTATCACCAATGCACTAATATCAATTGCGGCCATACGTTTAAGACTATGGAAAGCATTACGAAATCCATTATGATCCCCGGCCGGGTAAATCCGGCGCCGCCCCATCCCAGGGCCAAGCAAGATGCGTTTGGTTCTGAGCCAAGCCTGCGAGAGCAGGTTTTTTTTCGCCTGCCGTTTGCCTGTTTCCGATGTCTAAACTGCGTCGTCGATGAGGCACGATATTTTCTGGTGAGACACTTTTGAGACACTCGGGTAAAACAGGAAAAATCGAAACGGGGAAGGGTGGTTGTAATAGTATGATTTATATGAGTTTTCTTGGTGACTCCTGCTGGACTTGAACCAGCGACCAAGCGATTATGAGTCATAAAATCGGCATGTTTCTAATCGTTCGCCATTGGCGCCTATTGTATTTTTAATTTTCTATAATCAATCAGTTATGAGGTTATTTTTGTTTCTGATTGGTTGTCGCGTCTCCCCATTGTACTATCGTTACCTGACCCAAAATGGGCATCGGGTCAGGTAACGCTTATACTCAGAAAGGCAACCTCATGGCCGCTAATCTTACCGAGACTGCTATACGTGGATTGAAGATAAAAAGCACGTCGTACTACGTGTGGAGCAACAGCGCTCAGCGCGGTACCGGCAGGCTTGGTGTCAAAGTTCAGCCTTCAGGCAGCAAGATTTTTTATTTCCGTTACTACATTGAGAAAGGGAAGAAAGAGAAATTCATTCAGCTGGGCATCTGGCCTGAGATGAAACTGGTGACGGACAATGAGCTGGCGAAAAAGTACGGAGCCTGGCTTGTTGAAGGAAAAAATCCCCAGCAAGAGCTTGAGCAACAACGCCTGGCCGAGCAGCACATCATGCAGCTTCATCGCTCGCAGGGATCGTTTAAAGAACTGGTACACGGCTATGTTAACAAGATGAAGCTCGACAATAAGCGGACCTGGGCCGATGTACTGAAGCGTCTTGAAAAAGAGTGCTATTCAGTCATTCCTCGCGAGACCAAAGCGAAGGATGTCACGCCCTTACAGATCAAAACGATCTTGTCTGGCATCATCCAGCGTGATGCGGTGGTCCATGCAAACCGAATTCGTTCCTACCTGATGGCGGCTTTCAACTACGGGCTTAAAGCCGATAACGATCCGATGAATACCAGCGTAGGCATTACGTTCGGGCTTGAAGCTAATCGGTATCGGCCATACCGAAGCAGTCCTCGGCGGAGAAAGTGGGTGATACATGGTTAACGCTGGAAGAGCTACGTTTTGTCATGGAACAGTTCGCTCAGGCAACTAACGTTGGCCCGTTGATGCAGCATCTGATTCGCTTCTGTGTTTATGCTGGCGGGCAGCGCCCGTTTGAAATGATTGCCAGCCAGTGGAACGCGATTGACTGGCAGCAGAAGACGTTACTGGTCATTGCCGATGTATCGAAAAACAAGCGTGAGCACCTGATCCCGCTGACTGAGTCGGCATTAAATGAATTAGCCTCTGTTAAAGAACTGACTAAGGAAAGTGGTAGCCTCTATATCTTCCCACGCTCGACCAACGGCGAGCGACCGGTGCGCACCGATAGTCTGGCGCGTTCCATCATGTATTTCCGGGCCTCTAGTCCTGAGTTTAACGTTTTCACGGCGCGAGATTTACGTCGCACCTGTAAAACGCTGATGGGGGAGGCGGGGATCAGTAAAGAGATCCGCGATCGTATCCAGAACCACGCGTTGAACGACGTTAGCTCGAAACACTATGATCGTTATGATTACCTGACTGAAAAGTGCAGGGCGCTTGAGATCTGGGAGGATCGGGTTAACAACTATCAGCGCCAGCAGGAAAACAACGGTGTGAACTTATTTGGACGGAGGTAAGAGCTTGTCAAAATATGAGCTTAATTCAGCAGAAGAGCGTTATCAGCCGGGCTCTGGAGACTTGGTGCTGGCTAATAAGCTAGGGATCACTGAAGAAGAGGAAATGGAGGCGCTGGAGTCTGGTCTATTGCTGATGCTTTATGAACAGCTATTTATCGAAGGCCAGCCGCCAGCGGCGCTGGCTTTTGAGCATATCAGCGGCTGGCATCGTCAATGGCTGGGGAATGTGTACGACTGGGCGGGGAGGTTGCGTAATGCCAACTTAACTAAGGACGGTTTCCAGTTTGCTGCTGCCGACAGGATTCCGCTTCTTCTTGATGGTTTCGAGAAGCAGTTTCTCTCCCGTTCTGGTGAACTGAAATCCCTGGCTCGTCCGGAGCTGGTTCGTTATCTGGCTGAATGCCATGTGGAATTTATTTTGATCCATCCATTCAGAGAAGGGAACGGGCGTCTGTCGAGATTGCTTTGCGATGTGTTGTCGGTTCTGTCGGGGAAGGGCTTACTGGACTACAGCCTGTGGGATGAGCACAAGGCGTTTTACTTCAAGGCAATACAGGCAGGCATATCAGGGAACTATAGCCCCATGATGCAACTGGTGGACGATATCTTGCCAGATTAACGGGCGAGGCCAACAGCTTTCGCCTGTACCTGATTTTTTTTGAGTTGCTGTTCAATCTTTTGCACGGAAACGCCTGTTTCGATCGCGGTTGAACTGGCGACGGAACGATAGATCTGAGTTCTGGTGATCTGAGTATGTGCTGTTTTTTTTGTCATGCTGAAAGCCTCGTTTTGTTGCAATCATTCTAGTGTGGATAGGGACAGCCCGCAAGGCTGGTACAATGGGATAGCACTGTACATCTCTCGATTTGAGATGATGAAAAAACTGACTTGTCATTAAATAGTTTTTAAACTCATCGCTTTACCTTGTGATCTCTTCCTGATCTCCTCCCATTAAACAGGACCAGGCTAAACGGGAGCTTTCTGCCACACTTCTCATACTAAAGGGGGGGATCCGGGCATGAAAAAATCCAAGTTTACCGAGGAACAGATAGCTTTTGCCTTGAAACAGGCGGAAGGCGGCACCCGCGTGGCGGAAGTGTGTCGCACGATGGGCATTTCTGAAGCGACCTTTTTCAACTGGAAGAAAAAATTTAGCGGCATGGGCGTGGCTGAACTGCGGCGCTTGCGTCAGCTGGAAGATGAAAATCAGCGGCTAAAACGCTTGGTGGCGGATCTGAGCCTGGACAAAGAGATGCTGCAGGATGTGCTAAAACGAAAGTTTTAAAGCCTGCCCGTAAGCGTGAAATTGTCCATTTTTTGCTTGACGCTTACCGGGTAGGCATTCGTCGCGCCTGCCAGACGATCCCCATGAGCCGCTCGGTTTATTACTACCGTTCTTGCCGTGATGACCGGGGGCTGACCACGCGGATCAGGGAGATCGCTGAAACCCGGATCCGTTATGGCTGCGAGCGATTACATGTACAGCTCAGGCGTGAAGGCTGGCGAGTGAACCACAAAAAAACGCACCGCATATACTGCCAGGAGGGGTTAAATTTGCGGTGCAAACGGCCCCGGCGCCATGTGACGGCTGCCCACCGGCGTGAGAGGCCGTTACTGTCAAATCCGGATCAATGCTGGAGCATGGATTTCGTTGCTGATAATCTGTTTAACGGGCGCCGGTTTCGGGCGTTAACTGTGGTCGATAGTTTTAGTCGGGAATGCCTGGCGATCCATGCCGGCCAGTCGCTCAGGGGCGAGGATGTGGTGGCGGTACTGGAGCATCTGAGGTTGATGCACAATCGTGTGCCGTTAAGGATCCAGGCCGACAACGGCAGCGAATTTATCTCAAAAGTGCTGGATAGATGGGCGTACGAAAATAAGGTCACCATGGACTTCTCACGCCCCGGCACGCCGACGGATAACCCGTTTATCGAATCATTTAATGGCAGCCTGAGGGATGAATGCCTAAATATCCACGGGTTCCTGTCGATGGAAGATGTGCAGGAAAAGCTTGATCGCTGGCGGGAGGAATATAACCATGACAGGACACCTTCTTCATTAAATGATCTGACTCCGGCGGAATTTATCCGAAGTCACCAAAAACGGCAAATCCTCTCATTTAGCCATGATCAGGATATGGGGGGAGGTCAATTTTGGCTACCTCTGCGTGTTTGAAGGATAGAATCAGGATAACTCTGCTGCCATTTTGCTGCCATCCTGTAGCGCCTACAAAAAAGCCACCATGCAATATGGTGGCTTAATATATTGTTCTGTAAGGTTTTTCTTGGTGGCCCCTGCTGGACTTGAACCAGCGACCAAGCGATTATGAGTCGCCTGCTCTAACCAACTGAGCTAAGGGGCCGAGTGGGCGTTGATTATAGAGTAACTGCGGTGACAGATCCATAGTGTCCCGGTTTGCTTGGCTGATTTATCGCCAATTACGCGCTATTATTGGCCGGCGTGTGTAGCGCGTTGCATTTTCAGGAGTTTCAAGATGATAGAGGACATTCTGGCCCCGGGGCTTCGGGTGGTTTTTTGTGGTATCAACCCGGGATTGTCGAGCGCCCATAAGGGTGTGCATTTCGCCAATCCCAATAACCGGTTCTGGAAAATCATCCATCAGGCCGGGTTTACCGAGCGGCAGCTTAAGCCTGAGGAAGAACGTCAACTGCTGGATACGGGATGCGGCATTACCATGCTGGCAGAGCGGCCCACCACCGAGGCGTCCGAGCTGACGCTGGCGGAGTACCGGGAGGGCGGCAAACGCCTGATCGAGAAGATCCAGGCGTATCAGCCCACCGCGCTGGCGGTACTGGGCAAGCAGGCGTACCGGCAGGCGTTTCGGGTGAGCAACGCCATTTGGGGCAAGCAGGAGGTGACCATCGGCAAAACCGAAATCTGGGTGCTGCCCAATCCCAGCGGACTGAACCGTATGGGTTTCGAGACGCTGATCAAATCCTATCGCGAGCTGGATGCCATACTGGCGACGCGGGGCCGGTAACCCGGCCCGGTCAAGGGGCATAACCAGGCCTGGCCGCCGGATGCCCGGGCCAAACGCAGCGCCGATCGTAAGGCGAGTGCCGCGCCGCGGGGAAATAGCACGGGCATCAATCAAAAAAAAAGCCCCGCCTGTCGAGAGCGGGGCTTGTTGCGGCCGTTAACGCGCCGGGCTGGCCCGTTGCCGGGTCCTGCGGGGTTTAGTCATCCAGGAAGCTGCGCAGCACTTCAGACCGGCTGGGATGGCGCAGCTTGCGCAGCGCCTTCGCCTCGATCTGACGGATACGCTCGCGGGTAACGTCAAACTGTTTGCCCACTTCTTCCAGCGTATGGTCGGTATTCATATCAATGCCAAAACGCATGCGCAGGACTTTGGCTTCACGGGCGGTCAGCCCGGCCAGCACATCATGCGTGGCCGAACGCAGGCTTTCCGAGGTGGCGGAATCCAGCGGCAGCTCGAGGGTGGTATCCTCGATAAAATCACCCAGATGCGAATCTTCATCGTCGCCGATCGGCGTTTCCATGGAGATCGGCTCCTTGGCGATTTTCAGCACCTTGCGGATTTTATCTTCCGGCATCAGCATCCGTTCCGCCAGCTCTTCAGGGGTGGGCTCGCGGCCCATTTCCTGCAGCATCTGGCGGGAAATACGGTTGAGCTTGTTAATGGTCTCAATCATATGTACCGGGATACGGATGGTGCGCGCCTGGTCGGCGATGGAGCGGGTAATGGCCTGACGGATCCACCAGGTGGCATAGGTCGAGAACTTGTACCCGCGGCGGTATTCAAACTTATCCACCGCCTTCATCAAACCGATATTCCCTTCCTGGATCAAATCCAGGAATTGCAAACCGCGGTTGGTGTACTTCTTGGCAATCGAGATAACCAAACGCAGGTTGGCTTCCACCATCTCTTTCTTGGCGCGGCGGGCTTTCGCTTCGCCGATGGACATGCGACGGTTGATATCCTTCACCTGTTCGATGGTCAGGCCGGTTTCTTCTTCAATCTGACGCAGCTTTTGCAGGTTGCGATGGACGTCTTCATCGACTTCGCGCAGTTTTTCCGACCAAGGCTTGTTCATGGCCAGCGCCGCCTTGAACCAGGCTTCGCTGGTCTCGTTGCCGGCAAACAGCGTGACGAAGTTTTTCTTCGGCATTTTGCAGTTTTCGACGCAGAGCTTCATGATCAACCGTTCCTGGGTGCGCACGCGATCCATCATGGAGCGCATGTTGCTTACCAGGTAGTCGAACTGTTTCGGCACCAGGCGGAACTGCTTGAACACCTCGGAGAGCTTGAGGATTTCATCCGCCGACTTGGCGTGGCTGCGGCCGTTGGCTTTGATGACATTGCGCGTGGCTTCGTACTGATCGCGCAGATCGACGAATTTCTGGCGCGCCAGCTCGGGATCGATACTGTTATCGTCCTCCGCGTCGTCGTCATCTTCTTCTTCGTCGTCATCGTTGTCGGCCAGTTCGGCGGTGGTCAGTTCGGAGCCGATATGGGTCGCGGTCGGCGCCATCTCTTCTTCGGCGTTCGGGTCGACAAAACCGGTGATCAGGTCCGACAGGCGCGCTTCGCCCGCTTCGACGCGATCATATTGTTCCAGCAGGTAGGTGATTGCCTCAGGATACTCGGCAACCGAGCATTGCACCTGATTAATCCCGTCCTCGATACGCTTGGCGATATCGATTTCACCTTCACGGGTCAGCAGTTCAACGGTACCCATTTCGCGCATGTACATGCGCACGGGGTCGGTGGTGCGTCCAATTTCGGACTCCACGCTCGACAGGACCTGCGCGGCCGCTTCGGCGGCATCTTCGTCGGTGTCGGAGGTGTTTTCGGCCAACAGCAGGTCGTCGGCATCCGGTGCTTCTTCCATCACCTGGATGCCCATGTCATTTATCATCTGGATGATGTCTTCGATCTGGTCGGAGTCGACGATATCCTCCGGCAGATGGTCATTGACCTCGGCAAAGGTCAAATAGCCTTGCTCCTTACCACGAGTGACAAGTAGCTTGAGCTGTGACTGCGGGTTTTGCTCCATAAGACGGTATCCACACTTCAGATTATAATTCGGTGTTGGTCGGTGAAATTTCATCACCAACAAGAGTGCAGGCCTTTGTTTAACGCCGCAGCCCAATACGGCATCGCACAGGGCATTGCCCTGCCATTTATAGGCAATTAAGCCTCGGTGTCATTCATGTCTTTTTGGCCAGAGCCATATTCAGTGACCAAAGCTCTTTTCGTTCTTCGGTCGTCAATCCGTGCGTTCTATCGCGCGCTATCAGCTCTTCCTGACGTTGTTCCAGTATGGAGTCATAAAGGCTCGTCAGGGTATCGACAAACGTCGCTTCGATCATATCCTCTATGATCATGTGGTTCCAAATCGCCAGCGTTTCAAGCTGCGGGCTGGATTTATTATCCCGGTACAGCTCCAGCAGCTGCCCCGTGGTCAGGCCCGGCTGCGCCTGGCAGGTCTGGACTAATTCAATAAACAGCGGCACACCCGGTTGATTCGCCTGCTCCAATCCCTGTAAGGACGGGATAAGGGCCGACAGGCGCGGGTTTTGCACCAGCAATCCTATAAGTATACGCATGGTTGTGCGTTTTATCCGGGGTTGCGGCGAAATATTTGTATTGCCCGCCTGCTTCGGCAGCAGCTTTTCCAATTGGTTATCGTCCAAAATGCCCAATTTATTACCCAATTGCTGGCGCAGGTACATGCGCAGCGTTTCCCCGGGCACCTGGCTTATCAGCGGCAGCGCCAGGGTGCTGAGCTTGGCGCGGCCGTCCGGGCTGCTTAAATCCACCTGCGGCATCAGCGTCTCGAACAAAAAAACCGATAGCGGCTGCGCCTGTTCCATGCGCTGCTCAAAGGCTTCTTTGCCAATCTGGCGCACCAGGGTATCGGGATCTTCCCCGTCCGGCAGGAACATAAACCGCAGCTGGCGCCCGTCGTTCAAATAGGGCAGGGCCGTTTCCAGCGCGCGCCAGGCGGCTTCCCGGCCCGCGCGGTCGCCGTCGTAGCAGCAGATGACCTGATCCGTGGCGCGGTAGAGCAGCTGGATATGCTCGGCGGTGGTGGCGGTGCCGAGCGAGGCGACGGCATAATCAATGCCGAACTGCGCCAGGGCCACCACGTCCATATAGCCTTCCACCACCAGCAGGCGCGACAGCGCCGGGTGCTTCTGCTGCGCTTCATAAAGCCCGTACAGCTGGCGGCCTTTATGAAAAATCTCGGTTTCCGGCGAGTTCAGGTACTTCGGCTGGCCGTCGCCAAGGATGCGCCCGCCAAAGGCGATAACCCGCCCGCGCCGGTCGCGGATCGGGAACATGACGCGCTCGCGAAAGCGATCATAAACCCGTCCCTGATCGTTAGTCACCAGCATTCCGGCATCGTTCAATGCCGTGCGATCGTCCGCCGAGCGGCCAAAGCGTTTCAACACGTTGTCCCAGCCGGGCGGCGCGTAGCCGATGGCGAAATGGCTGATGATCTCCGCGCTCAGCCCCCGCTTGTCCAGGTACTGGTGCGCCGGCGCGGCGGCGGGCTGCTGCAGCGCCTGCAAATAGTAGTCGCTAAGCTTCTCCATCACCTGGTAGAGGCTCTGACGCTGGTGGCGTTCCTGCTGGTTGGGACCGGCGCCCGTCTCGGACGGCACTTCAAGGCCGTGCATGGTGGCGAGTTCCTCGATGGATTCGACAAACTCAAGCCGGTCGTAATTCATCAGGAAATCGATGGCATTGCCATGGGCGCCGCATCCGAAACAATGGTAAAACTGCTTCTCGCCATTGACGGTAAACGACGGGGTTTTTTCATGGTGAAACGGACAACAAGCGTGATAATTCTTGCCTTGTTTTTTCAGCTTCACCCGAGCGTCGATCAGGTCGATGATATCGGTGCGAGCCAACAAGTCGTTGATAAATACGCGTGGGATTCGTCCAGCCATAAGCCCTGATTGGTTAGCCTATAAACGAGAACAAGCCGCGCAATCCTTCCGGATCGCACGGCCTTCGTATGCAACTGCTAAGTCTGCGGATTAATCACGCGGTTGGGGTTTTCACCCCGAAAAATTAATACAGACGAGTGCGGCGTGCGTTTTCGCGAGCCAATTTTTTTGCATGACGTTTTACTGCGGATGCTTTGGCGCGTTTACGTTCGGTAGTCGGTTTTTCATAGAACTCACGACGACGAACTTCGGCCAGGACACCTGCTTTTTCGCATGAACGTTTGAAGCGACGCAGTGCTACGTCGAAGGGCTCGTTTTCACGTACTTTAATTACCGGCATGTAACTCTCACCTCGATAGAATTCGGATTTTGCTGCTGACCTTGTGTCAGCCGTTTCAAAATGGTGCGGAATTTTACTTCAACCAGGGCTGCTTTGTAAAGCGCCACGGCCAATGATCTTGCTGGCCGGCCGGCAAACAGCGTGGGTCTTTGCCGCGTCATTCATGATTTCTTGGACTTATTATAGCGCAAAACGGCCAAATTTGCTGCACATGATTGGCGTGCTCGATTAAAAAGCATGAAATTAAGTGGCCTGGCCTGTTGATCCGGGATCCTGAGCGGCCGATCCTGGATCTTCCCGCGGATCCCGCGATCCGCAAGGGGCATACTTGTATCATGGCCCGGGCAATAAAGACACCGAATTTACGCGCCGCGGCACCGCGCCGGCGGGTGCCCGCGGGCCGGAATATGGTAGACTATGCGCCGCACAACGTGGAGTTGATGAAAAATTATGCGAGTTTTAGGTATTGAGACGTCCTGCGACGAAACCGGCGTGGCGATTTACGACGAGCGGTCGGGGCTGCTGGCCAACCAGCTTTACAGTCAGGTCAAGCTGCATGCCGACTACGGCGGCGTGGTGCCCGAACTGGCCTCGCGCGATCATGTGCGCAAGACCGTGCCGCTAATCCAGGCCGCGCTGCGCGAGGCGGGGCTGGAGGGGCGGGATATCGACGGCGTGGCCTATACCGCCGGCCCGGGCCTCGTGGGCGCGCTGATGGTGGGCGCCACCGTGGGACGCGCCCTGGCCTATGCCTGGAAGGTGCCGGCCATCGCGGTGCATCATATGGAAGGCCATCTGCTGGCGCCGATGCTGGAAGATAACCCGCCGGCGTTTCCCTTCGCCGCGCTGCTGGTGTCGGGCGGGCATACCCAGCTGATCGCCGTGACCGGCATCGGCCGCTATGAACTGCTGGGCGAGTCGATAGACGACGCGGCCGGCGAGGCCTTTGATAAAACCGCCAAGCTGCTGGGACTGGATTATCCCGGCGGCCCGCTGCTGTCGAAAATGGCGCGCCAGGGTACGGCCGGGCGTTTTACCTTTCCGCGCCCGATGACCGACCGTCCGGGGCTGGATTTCAGTTTTTCCGGCCTGAAGACCTTTGCCGCCAATACCGTTCGCGCCAACGGGCAGGACGACCAGACGCGGGCGGACATTGCCCGGGCGTTCGAGGACGCGGTGGTGGATACGCTGGCGATTAAATGCCGCCGCGCGCTGGATCAGACCGGCCTGACGCGGCTGGTGATAGCGGGCGGCGTCAGCGCCAACCAAACCCTGCGCGCGCGTCTGGCGGAGATGATGCAAAAACGCGGCGGCAACGTGTTTTACGCCCGTCCGGAATTTTGCACCGATAACGGCGCGATGATCGCCTATGCGGGCATGGTGCGCCTGCAAAACGGCGCTCATGCGGATTTGGGCATTACCGTGCGGCCGCGCTGGCCCCTGGCCGAACTGACGCCGGTATAAGGGAGGGGGCGTTATCTGTCCCTATGGCTGTCCTGCGCGTCGTTTTGCGTGCCGGCCCGCAGATCGGCGTCCCTGTTATCCGGCGCGCCTTCCTGGCGGTCGATATCTTTGTCTTTTTGCCGCTTGCGCCAGATACGGCTTTCCTGCCCGCGCCACAGGCGCTGGATATTGTCGTGGTGGCGCAGCAGCACCAGGCATGACAGCATGGACACCGGGAAGGTAAACTGCGGTTTAAACCACCAGACGTAAAAGGGCGCGATCAGCGCGCTGATAATGGCGCCCAGCGACGAATAACCGCTGAGCAGTACCGTCAGCAGCCAGGTGCCGGCCATCAGGCCGGTCAGGTCCCAGCCGATGGGCGCGATGGCGCCGAACGCGGTGGCGACGCCTTTGCCGCCCTGGAAGTGGAAGAACACCGGGTAGATGTGTCCGATACAGGCGGCGATGGCAATCAGCCCCAGGTAGAAGGGCGGCACCC
Source organism: Sodalis sp. RH14 (assembly GCF_047324285.1). Lineage (NCBI taxonomy): Bacteria > Pseudomonadati > Pseudomonadota > Gammaproteobacteria > Enterobacterales > Bruguierivoracaceae > Sodalis > Sodalis sp. RH14. Next base: position 5,026,833 of record NZ_CP178739.1, on the reverse strand, counting down.
CCAGATGGTAGCCCAGCCAGACCGGCAGCATGCCCTTGAGTACGTCAAATACCATAACGCCCGCCGCCGCCGTCCTGCCGCCGATACGCAGCACGTTGGTGGCGCCAGGGTTACCTGAGCCGTGGGTGCGGGGATCGGGCAGACGGGCGAGTTTGCATATCAGTATCGCGCTGGACACCGAGCCGCAAAGATAGGCGAAGATTATCATGCCAATCGCAATAGCATTCATAACCAAGTTCCATCCCGTAATCATCGTTTTATTTGCCTGAGTGTGGATAATACGCATATTCCTTTCGAAGTGGTATCCAACATCCACAAAAAGCGGGTATGGCGCATGGACATTGTATTTATAGAACAGCTGACGGTGATGACGGTTATCGGCGTATATGACTGGGAGCAGACCCGGCTGCAAAAGCTGGTGTTTGATATCGAGATGGGGTGGGATAACGGGCCCGCGGCGCGCAGCGACGACGTGGCCGACTGCCTGAGCTACGCCGATGTCAGCGAAGCGGTGCTGTCGTTTGTCGCGGGCAATAGGTTTGCGCTGGTCGAGCGGGTGGCCGAAGACGTGGCCGGGCTGCTCCGCCAGCGTTTTAACCTGCCCTGGGTGCGCATTAAACTCAGCAAGCCGGGCGCGGTGCCGCAGGCGAAAAGCGTTGGCGTGATAATCGAGCGCGGTAACCGAAAAGTCTGAAAGTTTATGACTCTTAATCTAAAATTCATGCAGCGGAAACCTTTTTACCGTATGTTTGTCTCATTTTCCGGGTTGTTTTAGCGGCTGGGTTTGACGTCAAACCGCCGCTTTTTTGTTGTCGGTTGCTTGAGGGGAACGTTTTGTATGACAGGACTGCCTGATGTATTTATTGCTTTTATTCTTGGGGTGGTGGAAGGGTTAACCGAATTTTTGCCGGTCTCCTCGACGGGGCATATGATTCTGGTCGGCACATTGCTGGGTTTTACGGATGATAAGGCAAAAACCTTTGAAGTGATTATCCAGCTGGGGTCGATCCTGGCGGTGGTGGTGATGTTCTGGCGCCGGCTGTTCGGCCTGATCGGTATTCATTTCGGCCGGGTGCCGCACGAGGGCATCGGCACCGGGCGCCTGCGTCTGGGGCATATCCTGCTGGGCATGATACCGGCGGTGGTGATGGGCCTGGTGTTCCATGAACAAATCAAAGGGCTGTTCGAGGCGAAATACGTCATGTTCGCCCTGGTGGTCGGCGGCGTGCTGCTGCTGGCCGGCGAGTGGCTGAAGCCGAAGGTGCCACGCGCCGCAGGCATTGATGATATCACCTACCTGCAGGCTTTTTTGATCGGCTGTTTCCAGTGCCTGGCGCTGTGGCCGGGGTTTTCCCGGTCAGGCGCCACCATCAGCGGCGGCCTGCTGGTGGGTGTGAGCCGTTATGCGGCGTCGGAGTTTTCGTTTATCCTGGCGGTGCCGATGATGCTGGGGGCGACTGCCCTCGATCTCTATAAAAGCCTGCCTTTCCTTTCCTGGCATGATTTCCCGATGTTTGCCGTGGGGTTTGTCACCGCCTTTGTCGTGGCGCTGGTAGCCATCAAGCTGTTCCTGCAGATCATCAAGCGTATCTCGTTTGTGCCTTTCGCCATCTACCGCTTTATCCTGGCGGGACTGGTGTACTGGGTGCTGATGTAGCGCCGGGGACGCCGCTACGCTAACGTTTGCCAAAACAACGCCCCGCCGGTCTTGCGCCCGGCGGGGCGTTGTTTATCGTCAGGATAAGGCCGGCTGCGGGGAGGGCTAATCCTGCAGAGTCTCCGCGCGCGATTGTTCCTGGCGTTGCTTCCAGTCCGCCAGCGCTTGCAGCCGGCGCCGGCGGATCTCCTCGCCGATTTCCGCGCCGGTAAACCCCGCCTCGATCACCTCGCGATTAGTCACCGCCGCCGCCGCCCGATATGCCTCGCGCAGGCAGTCTCCCTGCGGATAAGGGTTATTTTCAAAACCGGTGCGCCCCCGGGCGTCGGACTCGCTGGTGATGATCATCTGCTCCAGGCGCTCCGGCTTGCGCCAGACGTCGATGGCGCTGAACAGCTTCATCAGGGTCCTGGGGGTGAGGCGATCTACGGTATGGATCAAATCATGGTATTCGGCGACGATTTTTGCCAGATCGCGAATGTGGTTGGGCACCCGCATGCGGGCGCACAGGGTCTCGACCAGCTTGACGCCGGCCGGGCCGTGGCCGTGATGATGAGGCCAGAGGTTACGCGGGGTCAGCCCCTTGCCCACATCATGGCACAGCGTGGCGAAACGCACGGCGACGTCGGGCGTAAGCTGCGCCGCCATCGAGAGCGTCATCAGCGTATGGATGCCGGTGTCGATTTCCGGATGCCATTTGGCGGGCGCCGGCACGCCGAACAGGCGATCAATTTCCGGAAACAGCGCCGCCAGGGCGCCGCAATCGCGCAGCGCCTGGAAATAGACCTGGGGGTTGCGGGTGGCGAGCGCTTTTTCGGTCTCGGTCCACACCCGTTCCGGCGAGATGGACGGCAGTTCGCCGTTCTCGGCCATTTGCCGCATCAGCGCCAGGGTTTCCGGGGCGATACGAAAATTAAGATGGGCAAAACGCGCCGCGAAACGCGCCACGCGCAGTACGCGCAGCGGATCTTCGCCGAACGCGTCCGAGACATGGCGCAACAGCCGCTGCTCGATATCGGCCACGCCGTGATAGGGATCAATCAGCCGGCCGTCTTCATCCTGGGCTATGGCATTGATGGTCAGATCCCGGCGCATCAGATCCTGCTCAAGCGTAACATCCGGCGCGGCATAGACGGTAAAGCCGGTATAGCCTGGTCCTGATTTGCGCTCGGTACGCGCCAGGGCATGCTCCTCGCGCGTGCGCGGGTGAAGGAATACCGGGAAATCCTTGCCCACCTGCTGATAGCCTTCCGCCAGCAGCTGCTCCGGGGTGGCGCCCACGATGACCCAATCTTTCTCATGCACCGGCAATTGCAATAATCCGTCGCGGACGGCGCCGCCGACCAGATATTTTTTCACTGTGAACTCCTGACAATGTCGGTTTTGCCATCATCTGTTAAGTGTAGTCGCATCCGCAACGCTGATTACCCTCTTCGTTATCATGCTTACCGCGCTTAGCGTAAACAGCAATACTGCGGCGACGTTAAACCGCCAGGACAACAGGCAAACCCGCGGGATCAGTTCATCCAGCGATTGTCTTTTTTACGGCGCGGAATCAGATGGGGCAGCACCAGGCCAAGCACCAGGCCGACGCCGGCCACGCCGCCGCCGTACAGGAACCACTGCATGATAATGGCGCGCTGTTTATCATCAAGCTGTACCGCCACGGCATCCACCTTTTTCCTGGCCACCACCAGCTGATCTTTCAGGCTTTGGTTTTCGTCGCGCAGGGTCTGGATATTGCCGTCGCTCTCGGTGACCTTCTTTTGCATTTCGGCGGTGCGTTGGTTCCAGCTGGCGTCGATGGTGCTGAGTTTTTGCGTCAGGTCCTGGACCTTTTGCTCCAGCGCCGGCACCTTGACCCGCAGGCTGGGCTGGTCGCTGAGCTGATCGAGCGGGATCCAGGCGGTGCGGCCCTTGGTATCCCTGATCTGGCCGTAGTTATTGCCTTCGCTGACGCTCAGCAGCGTGACTTCTTCTCCGGAATTCAGCGTGCCGACGATCCGGTACTGGTTGCCCGGCCCGCTGTGAATATAGGTGATGAGCTCATCGGAAACAAAGCGCGTCTCATCGGCATGAGTGCTGGCGGCGAAGCCTAGACTCAATAACGCGAAGCAAATATGGCGTAATTTGTACATAGTTCCGTCGTTTTCAGGCAAATGTGGGTCGATAGTAGTGGGTTCAGTTTGACGACGCAATGCTTAAACAGAAATGGGAACTATCTTACTATCAGGCTGCGCAAGGCCCCGGCCAGGGGAGGAAAGATGCAATAGCGTTATTTAAATGACCATGTCCGGTCTCTTGAACGGGTAATTTATCCGTTACGGCGCCGATTAACGTTGTAATGGATAAAAACGGCGGCATGTCGCGTTAAGCGCATTAATTTTTTGTTATAAATTGTCATTCAAATCATATCAGTGCTTGTCCATAAGCGGCATTAAGGCGATTATTACGTTCTTCAGCCCGACACCTGCGCGGCATCCCCGTGACAAACGGCGCCGGGCCGGGTGTCGTTCCGCAACTGCTCGTTGAGCAACCAGTGGTGTAACCGAAGCTATGAGTGAAGAAATAGAAATAAAATTTATCGTTCATCCCGATGCGGTGGCGTCCATGGCGGAGCGTGTATCCGCCTGCGGAGGCAGTCATACGGCAGCGCAGCGCCTGATTAACATCTATTTTGACACCGTCGGGCTTGACCTGCGCCGGCACGGCGTGGGTTTACGCGTACGCGGCAATAACGAACGTTACGAAATGACGGCCAAAACCGCCGGCACCATCGTCGGCGGCCTGCACCAGCACCCGGAATATAATATTCCACTGCCCGGCCCCGATATCGATATTACGCTGTTGCCCGCCGACATCTGGCCGCCGGACATGGATGTGGCGACGTTGCAGCAGCGCTTGCAACCCCTGTTTCGTACCGATTATCTGCGTGAAAAGTGGTTGATAACCTACGGTGACAGCGAGATAGAAGTGGCGTTTGATCAGGGCGAAGTGGTGGCGGGTGAGCTGAGCGAGGCCATTTGCGAACTGGAACTGGAAATCATGCACGGCAACGTCGCGGACCTACTGGCGCTGGCCGGCACGCTTTGCGCCGACGGCGGCCTGCGCCAGGGCAGCCTGAGCAAGGCCGCGCGCGGCTATCATCTGGCCGCGGGCAATGAGCCGCGTGAAATCCGCGCCCTGCCGTTGCTGCGTCCCGCGCCCAAGGCGACGGTAGAGCAGGGGTTGAGCGAGGCGCTGTCCCTGGCGCTGGCCCATTGGCAATACCATGAGGAACTGTGGCTGCAGGGCATTCCGCTGGCGCGGGAAAGCATCCTGTCCGCCATTATGCTGATCCGGGAAACCTTTGTGGTGATGGGCAATATGATCCCGCGCAAGGCCACCAACGAGCTGCGCGCCCGGTTGGCGGAGGTGACCGACCGGCTGCAACCGCCGGATAGCGATCCCCGGCGGTTGTGCTATGACGCCGCTTACCTGCAATGTAAGCTGGCATTGACCCGTTGGCTGATTCTCGCCGGCTGGCGGGACAGTCTCGATGATAAGGCGCGCCGGAAACTGGACGGCTCCTTTAAGCGTTTTGCCGATATCATGCTGTCGCGCTGCGCGGCCGAGTTAAAAGTGGCGTTCGGCCGCGTGATGTCCCACGAGGAATACCAGCAGCAGCTGCCGCGGCTGGAGCGGCGGATCATGGCTTTCCATCTGCTGTCGGGCGCCTATCCGGTCAAGAAGGTTTTATCTTATATTTTACACTGGCAGGCGCTGCAGCAGGCGATTATCCTGCCCGGCACCAACAATCTGGAGCATATGCGGCGCCAGGCGCTGACCCAGCCGGGTTTTTGGCGCAGCGTCAATAACCGCTAAGCCCCGCGGGGCCGCAGCGTTGCCCGTGACATCCCCAGGAGATCGATGATGAAATTGCCTCTTCCGCCCCTGCTGGATCGCCAGGCGCAGGCGATGGCCGCCCGGCTGATGCCCGCCCGCCCGGCGGACGGGGAGGCGGCCGCCGGGTCTGCTGTGGTGGACGAAAACACCGCCGTCGCGCTGGCGTTAAGTGATTTTATCAGCGAAGCGCTGATTGCCCGGCCGGACTGGCTGGAGGAATTGCACCGAGATCCGCCCCGCGCGGACGAGTGGCGCGGTTATGCCTCGTCGCTCCAGGCGCGGCTGGCGCAGGTGCAGGACGAGGCGGCGCTGATGCGTGAGCTGCGCCTGTTCCGCCGCCGCGCCCTGGTGCGTATTGCCTGGGCGCAGGCACTGGATGCCTGCGCGACCACCGATACCCTGATCCAGCTCAGCCAGCTTGCCGAAACGCTGATTATTGCGGCGCGCGACTGGCTATACCAGGTGTGCTGCCGTGAGTGGGGCACGCCGTCTAATGCGCACGGCGCCGCGCAGCCGCTGCTGGTGTTGGGTATGGGCAAGCTCGGCGGCGGCGAGCTGAATTTCTCTTCCGATATCGATTTGATTTTCGCCTATCCGGAAAACGGCCAGACCCGGGGCGGGCGGCGCGAGCTGGACAACGCGCTGTTTTTTACCCGCCTGGGGCAGCGGCTTATCAAAGTCCTCGATCAGCCGACCGCCGACGGATTTGTCTACCGGGTGGATATGCGCCTGCGGCCGTTTGGCGACAGCGGGCCGCTGGTGCTGAGTTTTGCCGCCCTGGAGGATTATTACCAGGAACAGGGGCGTGACTGGGAGCGGTACGCCATGGTCAAGGCCCGGCTGATGGGCGACGGTGACGACGCCTACTGCCAGGAACTGCGAAGCCTGCTGCGTCCTTTTGTGTTCCGGCGCTATATCGATTTCAGCGTGATCCAATCCCTGCGCAATATGAAAATCATGATTGCCCGCGAAGTGCGGCGCCGGGGACTAAAAGACAATATCAAGCTGGGCGCCGGCGGCATTCGGGAAATAGAATTCATTACCCAGGTATTCCAGCTGATCCGCGGCGGCCGGGAACCCCGTCTGCAGCAGCGCTCGCTGTTGCCTACCCTGAGCGCGGTCGGCGAGCTTGGCCTGCTGACTACCGGCCAGACCGAACAATTAAGCCAGGCCTATCTCTACCTGCGCCGGCTGGAAAACCTGCTGCAGGCCATCAACGATGAACAAACCCAGACCCTGCCGGCCGATGCGCTCAACCGCGCCCGCCTGGCCTACGGCATGGCGGTGGCCGACTGGCCGGCCCTTGAGGACGCGCTGTCCGGCCATATGCGGCGGGTGCGGTTAATCTTTGATATGCTTATCGGCGACGACGCGCCCGATCCGGCGGACCCGGTGGATTTCGACCGCTATGGCGCGCTGTGGTTTGACGACGCGCCGGAGCAGGATGCCGGACTTCTGGCGCCGCAGCTGGATGAGGCCGGGCGCGGGCGCCTTCTGGCCCGCTTGGTGGAATTACGGCGCGACATAGCGAAACGTACCATCGGCCCGCGCGGGCGCGAGGTGCTCGATCAACTGATGCCGCGGCTGCTGGCGCAAATCTGTCCGCAGCCGGCCGCCGACGATGTCTTCGGACGGCTGGCGCCGATGCTGCTGAGCATCGTGTCCCGCACCACTTACCTGGAACTGCTGGTGGAGTATCCGGGGGCGTTGACCCACCTGATCCGTCTGTGTGCCGCCTCGGCGATGATCGCCACCCAACTGGCCCGCCATCCGCTGTTGCTGGATGAACTGCTGGATCCGGCCACGCTCTACCATCCCCTGGCGCCTGAAGCTTACGGTGATGAACTGCGTCAGTATTTACTGCGGGTGCCGGAGGAGGACGAAGAGCAGCAGCTCGACGCCATGCGCCAGTTTAAGCAGGCGCAGCAACTGCGCATTGCCGCCAGCGATATTACCGGCGTGCTGCCGGTCATGCGGGTCAGCGATCACCTGACCTATCTGGCCGAGGCCATGATTGCCGCCGTGCTCCAGCAAGCCTGGAAGACCATGGTGGCGCGTTACGGCCGTCCCGCCCATCTGGGCGAGCAGGGCGGCCAGGGATTCGCGGTAATCGGCTATGGCAAGCTGGGCGGCTGGGAGCTGGGGTACGGCTCGGATCTGGATGTGGTGTTTTTACATGATTGTCCGGCGGAGGTGATGACCGACGGCGAGCGCAGTATTGACGGCCGCCAGTTCTACCTGCGCCTGGCGCAGCGGATCATGCATTTATTCAGCACCCGCACGCCCGCGGGCGTGCTGTATGAAGTCGACCCGCGCCTGCGTCCCTCCGGCGCGGCCGGTATGCTGGTCAGCACCCTGGACGCTTTTGCGGACTACCAGTTGCATGAGGCCTGGACCTGGGAGCACCAGGCGCTGGTCAGGGCGCGCCAGGTATATGGCGACGACGCGCTGCGGGCGCGTTTTACCGCCATCCGCCGCGAGGTGCTGTGCCGGGAGCGCGATCCGGCGGTCTTGCGCGTGGACGTCAGCGAGATGCGCGCCAAAATGCGCCGGCACCTGGCCGGTAAAAACGGCGAACAGTTTGATATCAAGGCCGACGAAGGCGGCATCACCGATATTGAATTTCTGGCGCAGTACCTGGTGCTGCGTTATGCCTGCGCCATCCCGGAACTGACGCGCTGGTCCGATAATGTGCGCATTTTCGCGCTGATGGCGCGCCACGGGATCATCAGCCCGGACGACGCCGCGCGATTAAGCGACGCCTATACCACCCTGCGCGACGAAATCCATCATCTGGCGCTGCAGGACCTGCCGGGGCGCGTGGATAGCCATCGGTTTCAAACCGAACGCGCGCTGATTACCGCCTACTGGAAAAAATGGCTCGACTGAGGGCAAGGGCGGGAAAATGCGTTCCACTATCGGGGGTGGGAGAGAATTGCCGCAGCCTATGCTAGAATCCCGCGCAATAAAATCGTTAAGTCTGGAGCGAGTGGATGAAAGTTACGTTGCCTGATTTTCGCCGGGCGGGCGTGCTGGTGGTGGGTGATGTCATGCTGGACCGTTACTGGTCCGGCCCAACAAGCCGTATCTCACCGGAAGCCCCGGTGCCGGTAGTCAAAGTCGATACCATCGAGGAGCGCCCCGGCGGCGCCGCCAACGTGGCGATGAATATCGCCGCGCTGGGCGCGGGTTCGCGCCTGGTCGGCCTTACCGGCGTCGACGATGCCGCCCGCGCCCTGGGCGAGCGGCTCAACGGCGTCAGCGTGACCTGTGATTTCGTGGCGGTGTCCACCCATCCCACCATTACCAAACTGCGGGTGCTGTCGCGTAACCAACAGCTGCTGCGCCTGGACTTTGAGCAAGGCTTTGACGGCGTGGACGCCGGACCGCTGCTGGAGCGCATCAAGACGGCGTTGCCCGCCGCCGGCGCGATGGTATTGTCGGATTACGCCAAAGGCGCGCTGGCACGCGTGCAGGATATGATCCAGCTGGCGCGCGCCGCCGGGGTGCCGGTACTGGTCGATCCCAAAGGCACCGATTTCGCCCGTTATCGCGGCGCCACCATGCTGACGCCGAACTTATCCGAGTTCGAGGCGGTGGCCGGCCGCAGCGCCGACGAAGCCGATCTGGTCGCCCGCGGCATGAAGATGATTGCCGATTACGGCCTGTCGGCATTGCTGATTACCCGTTCCGAACAGGGCATGACGCTGCTGCAACCCGGCAAGCCGCCGCTGAACCTGCCGACGCAGGCGCAGGAAGTCTATGACGTCACCGGCGCCGGCGATACGGTGATCGGCGTGCTGGCGGCGGCCCTGGCGGCCGGAAATCCGCTGGAAGAGTGCTGTTTCCTGGCCAATGCCGCCGCCGGCGTGGTGGTCGGCAAGCTGGGCACGTCCACCGTCAGTCCCATCGAGCTGGAAAACGCCATTCACGGGCGTGGCGACGCCGGTTTCGGCGTCATGACCGAGGCCGAGCTTGAGCAGGCGGTGGCGCAGGCGCGCCAGCGCGGCGAAAAGGTGGTCATGACCAACGGCATCTTCGATATCCTGCACGCCGGGCATGTGACCTATTTGGCCAACGCCCGGCGGCTGGGCGACCGGCTGATCGTGGCGGTAAACAGCGATGACTCGACCCGGCGCCTGAAGGGCGAGTCCCGGCCGGTCAATCCGCTGGCGCAGCGCATGGTAGTCCTGGGCGCGCTGGGCGCCGTGGATTGGGTGGTGGCCTTTGACGAGGATACCCCGCAGCGGCTGATCGCCAAGATATTGCCCGATGTGCTGGTGAAGGGGGGCGATTACCGGCCCGAACAGATTGCCGGCAGTAAGGAAGTGTGGGCCAACGGCGGCGACGTCAGGGTGCTCAACTTTGAAGACGGCTGCTCCACCACCAATATCATCAACGCCATCAAAACCGGCAAACGCGGTTAAAGGCAAGGGCGCCGCGACGGCGCCGTTGCCCCCCGCTTTTCCCGGCGGATAACGTGTCCGCGGCCGCCCGATATTTTGCGGCGGCCTACGGCTTCTTGCCTGCGTCCTTAATGTCTGCGGCGATGCTTCCAGCCTGCGTTTCGGCCGGCGGTTCATCGCTTGCCGGCGCGGCGGCCGGGGCCGATACGGCGGCGCCCGGGGTTACAGGTGATGTGGCGCCGGCCACCGTCGGGGCGCCGCCGCTGTTCGGCATGGTTTCCAGCGCATTGATGCGCAGTTCCAGCTGGTTCAGCTTTTCCCGGGTGCGCAGCAATACCTGGGTCTGCACGTCAAATTCCTCGCGGCTGATTAAATCCATCCGGCTGAACTGGCTTTGCAATACCTGGCGGATTTTTTTATCCACGTCATCGCCCAGATCGCGGATGCCTTTTGGCAGGGACTCATGGATTTGACGGGCAAGCTGTTCGATTTTTTTGGTGTCTATCATCTGTAGTTCCCTAACGCGTTAGTTTTGGTTAAGTGTAATGCCAGATCAGCCGAGAAGAAACTAAAAGAGCCGCCAGAAATTATTCGTTTGCTAATTGCTCCGATAATCCAATGGCGTTATAGTAATTCCGCTTATTCTCAGGGCGGGGCGAAACTCCCCACCGGCGGTAAACCCGTGCGCTAATTGCTATTGACGATTATTGCACAGGAAGCCCGCGAGCGCTCAGATTGCCGTAGGATTTGAGGTCAGCAGACCCGGTGTAATTCCGGGGCCGACGGTTATAGTCCGGATGGGAGAGAGTAACGGCCAACAATGAGCTGCCAGCTCATTCTCGTTATCTTTTAGCCTGTTAAGGCTACTCCTAAGTCTGCCCTGGTTCTGGTAATCCATATACTTTATGAGGTTTTTTTTACCATGAATCAGACGCTTCTTTCCGAGTTCGGTACGCCGACAGAACGCGTGGAAAACGCACTTAACGCATTGCGCCATGGTCGCGGTGTGCTGGTGCTGGACAATGAAGATCGTGAAAACGAAGGCGACATGATTTTTGCCGCCGAAAGCATGACGGTTGAACAGATGGCCCTGGCCATCCGCCACGGCAGCGGCATTGTTTGCCTGTGCCTGACCGAGGAGCGCCGCCGGCAGCTGGATCTGCCGATGATGGTGGAACACAACTCCAGCCACTACCAGACGGCGTTTACCGTCACCATCGAAGCCGCGGAAGGCGTCACCACCGGCGTTTCCGCCGCCGACCGCCTGACCACCATCCGCGCCGCCATCAAAGACAACGCCAAGCCCAGCGATCTCAATCGTCCCGGCCACGTGTTCCCGCTGCGCGCCCAGCCGGGCGGCGTGCTCACCCGCGGCGGCCATACCGAGGCCAGCATCGACCTGACCACCCTGGCCGGCCTCAAGCCGATGGGCGTGCTGTGCGAAGTCACCAATGAGGACGGCAGCATGGCCCATGCTCCGGAAATCATCGCGTTCGGCAAAAAGTATGATATGCCGGTGGTCACCATCGAAGATCTGGTGGACTACCGCCGCTCGTTGGCACGTCAGGCCAGCTGACGCGCGGCTGCCGTCGCCCGCGGCCGCAGCTTTCGCCGGGCCGGGATAATAGCCCGGCGCCGTGCGGGCATGCAGAAGGGACCAGGCGGCGCAGGCCCCGAGGGTAGCAGGTTCGCCGCGCGCATTCTGCCCTGAAACGTCCGTATGTACTGGCGATGCCGCTGTGCCGGGAAGCCCCGGCCGCCGGGGGCGCCCGGTTGCTTTCCCGGTTCTGTCAGGGCCGCTTGCGCGCCAGCAGCGTGGCAAAACGCAGCTTAATGCGGTTGCCTTCGGCGTCGGTTTTATGCAGTTCTCCCCTATCCTCGTTATATTTTATTATTTCCCAATCGCGATAATACCCGGACAGTTCCCCGGCGCTGAAAGTAAACGGAAACGGCAGCGGGCAGGGACAATCCTCGGTGGACATGGCGGCGACAATAAGATTCAGCCCGCCGTCGTTGGTGCTTTGCTGCATATTGCGGATAACGCGCTCGATCCGGTCGGCCTGTAAAAACATCAGCACCACGGTCGAGAGAATAAAGTCGTACCGGCCGTTTATCAGCTGTTCGTTGATATCATAAACGCCGGCTGAGATATGATCGCGTTGCTCGATCGCGATAAGGGTATTCAGGGCATCGATGCTTTGCTGGCTTTTATCATACGCCGTGACATCAAACCCCAGCAGGTTCAGATACAGCGCATTACGGCCCGCGCCGCAGCCCAGATCCAGCGCTTTGCCCGGCGCCGCGTATGCGGCGGCGTTAATCACCTCGGAATGCGTGCGCGTCATGCCGTGCTTAAGATGATAATAATCCTCCGGCCGGCAGTAAAAGGCCAGTTGGCAACGCATATCCGCCGAGCTGGCGACAATACGGTGCCAGCGCTGCGGCTCCACCAGGGGCGGCGGGTTGTCGCGCGTAAACGCGTGGGATTCCAGCACCTCATCGTTTTCGCTTAAAAACGCAAAGGACAGCGTGCCCTGCAGTACAGTGAGTTTCGCCCATACGCCCTCCTGGGTATTGTGCCGCTGGCGGAAGGCCTCCGGCAGCGTCTGGCTATCCCATTCGGGCAGGGTTTTATAACACATCAAATCTTGCATATCGTTCTCCGCCGTTGGGGGCAACGGCCATCGTCAATTTATCAACATAATGCCGGGGATGGCGGGTCAATACCGACCGGGCGGCTACCGCCGGGCCGCCGGCCGTGAGGACGCGTTCAGCATGGCGCCAACTGGCGCAGCAGTAAAAACGCCTCCTTCATCCGCGCTTCTCCCGCGACAAAGGCGCACAGCCGCCGTTGTTCATCCCAACCCTGCGCCAGTATACCCTGGGTGTCAAAGTTGATCTGCCAGTGTAAATCCGTGCGCTGCGTTTGGCCCGCCAGGTGCAGCGGCATATCGGGCGTTTTCACCTTTACCAGCATCGGCGGCAGTAACAGGCTGTCGTTACCGCCCAACAGATTTTTAGCCAACACCGCGGCGCTGAGCTGTATCGGTTGTAAAAAAGGCATCAGCGCGCCGTTGATTTCCGCGCAATCGCCCAGCGCATAGATGGCGGGATCCGAGGTGCGCAATCTGTCGTTAACCCGGATACCCCTGCCGGTATCCAGACCGGCCGATAAGGCCAGCGCGGTGTCGGGCTTTAGCCCGATGGCGGCAATGGCGGCATCCACTTCCAGCAGACGGCCGCGCGGCAGGGCGGCGGCGATGCCGGTCGCGGTCGGGCAAAGGCTCAGCAGCCGGGTGTTAAGGATCAGCTCCACCCCCTGCCGGACCAGGCGATGCTGGAGACGCGCGCTGACTTCAGCCGGCATCAGGGACGCCAGGATGCTGGCCGCCTGATCGAGGAGGATCACCTGTTTGCCCGCCCGGGTCAGGTCCATGGCAAGTTCAGTGCCGATAAGGCCGGCGCCCAATAACAGGACCCGCCGCGCCTGCCGCAGCTGGTCTTCTATCCGGCGGTACTGTTGCTGGCTATTGAGCGTCAGCATCAGTTCCCGGCCTTCAATCGCCGGGATAACGGCCTGCGCGCCGGTGGCCAGGATCAACTGACGGTAGCCATATTCGCCGTCGCTGCAATAGACCCGCCGCGCCGCGGCATCGATACGCTGCGCCCGTGAATGACGGTGCAGCGTCAGCCGGAACTGTTCGGCAAAGTCCCCGGCGGTCATCCGGGTCAGGTCGTCCGCGCGTTGCCGCTGGCTGAACACATGGCTTAGCTCCGGCTTGTGGTATTCATCGCAGCTGTCGTCGGCGATAAGCCGGATCGGCACGCCGTCATCGAGCTTGCGCAGGTTCTTGATCAACTGCCGGGCGGCAAAGCCGGAGCCGATAATAACAATGCCTTCGTTCATCTCATCGCCTTATTTCAACGCGTCAAAGACGTCTTTGCCAAGACCGCATTCCGGGCATAAAAAGGTCTCCGGCACCTGCGGCCAACCGGTACCGGGCGCCACTTCCTGCATCGGTTCGCCCAGGGCGGGGTCGTAAATCCATTGGCACACGCTGCATTGCATCCTGACGGTGTCCGCGGCGGCGGGGGCGGGGGCAACCGCGACCTGCTCATCCAAAGGATGCAGCGCCCACTGGCGGGCAATTTCCCTGCCGTGCTCGCGGCAGAGGTCCAACGCCGCGCCGTCCGGTCGCCATTTAGTCTTCAGGGGCAGGGAGGTTTCGAACCCGGCGTCCATCAGCCGCGTCTGCACCCGGTCCACCGCGCCGCCGTTCCAGCCGTAGCTGCCGAAGGCCGAGGCCTTTTTATCGCGAAAGCGCAGTCCCGCCAGTTCTTCGAGCAGCGCCGCTACCTTGGGCATCATGACGTTATTCATCGTGGAGGAGCCGGCCAACACCCCTTTGGAGCGGAAAACCTGGGTCAGGATTTCGTTTTTATCATGGCGGGCGACGTTAAAGATTTTTACCGCCACGCCGGGATCGGTTTCAGTAATCCCCTGGGCAATGGCATCCGCCATCATGCGGGTGTTGTTCGACATGGTGTCGTAAAACAAGGTAATACGGTCCTCCTGGTAGCTGTCGGCCCACTGCAGATATTTAGCGACGATCTGCGTCGGATTGTCGCGCCACACCACGCCATGGGACGTGGCGATCATCGACAGGGGCAGGTTAAAGCCCAGGATTTCATTGATCTTGGCGGTGACCAGCCGGCTGAACGGCGTCAGGATATTGGCGTAGTAACGCTGGCATTGCTCAAACAGTTCATTCTGGTCCACTTCGTCGTTAAACAGATGCTCGTCGCAATAATGCTGGCCGAAAGCGTCGTTGCTGAACAGCACCGCATCGCCGCTGAGATAGGTCATCATGCTGTCGGGCCAGTGCAGCATCGGCGTCTCGATAAAGATCAGCTGCTTGCCGTTGCCGATATCCAGGCTGTCGCCGGTTTTAACCGTGCGAAAGTTCCATTCCGGGTGATGGTGGTGGCCGTTAATGGAGTCAATGGCGTTGGTGGTGCAATAAATCGGCGTATGCGGGATACGCGCCATCAGCGCGGTGAGGGCCCCCGCGTGATCCTCCTCGGCGTGGTTGATGATAATATAATCTATGGTGGCGAGATCGATTTCCGCCTCGAGGTTTTGCAGGAAATCACGGCTGAACTTATAGTCCACGGTATCAATCAATACCGTTTTTTCTTCACGGATCAGATAGCTGTTATAGCTGCTGCCTTTAAGGGTTTTATACTCGGTGCCGTGGAAATCGCGTACTTCCCAATCCCGTTGTCCCACCCAATGAATAGTGTTTTTGACCTGTACCGTCATGATAAAACCTCATGGTAAATTGCCACTGAAAACCGCTGGATGGCATCAGTGCTGCATAACCCATGCCAATAATTAATTCATTGAAATTAAAGAATTTAAATTATTTATTTGTCAAAATGACGAAATTGGAAATATGTTTTTTTGACACAGCTATTGTCACAATGAGATAGTCGGCGCTCCGGGCCGCATCCGCCCTGCGCGGCGTAATGACGCTGTGGCTTGTCGCCGCTTTTTACCTTTCAGGTGCTTATCCTTATGGCGTTATCCATGCAAACCCTGAGCCGGATTGCCATTGAGCTGCAATCGGGCATCTCCGGCAGGGACCGTTTCCAGCAGTTGATCAACAGCCTGCGCCGGTTGCTCGCGTGCGACGCCTGCGCGCTGCTCAGCTATGAACAGCAGCTGTTCCGGCCGCTGGCGATCGCCGGTCTGTCGCCCGACGTGCTGGGGCGCCGTTTCCGGCTGTCCGAGCATCCCCGTCTGGAGGCCATCGCCCGCGCCGGCGATGTGGTGCGTTTTCCGGCGGACAGCCTGTTGCCCGATCCTTACGACGGGCTGATCCCGGGCCATGAGCAATTGAAGGTGCATGCCTGTATCGGCCTGCCGCTGTTTACCCACCAGAACCTGGTCGGCGCCCTGACTATTGACGATATGGATGCGCATCAGCTCGATCATTTCAGCGATGAGGAACTGCGTCTGGTGGGGGCGCTGTTCTCGGTCGCGCTCAGCAACGCGCTGCTGGTGGAGCAATTGGAAAAACAGGCCATTGCGCCGATAAGCGCCGTCGGCCGGCCGCAAACCGAGGGCGCCGACGAAATGATCGGCTTGTCCGGGGTCATGGCGCAGCTGAAAAAGGAAATCGGCATCGTGGCCAATTCGGATCTGAACGTGCTGATCACCGGCGAAACCGGCGTCGGCAAGGAGCTGGTGGCGCGCGCTATACATCTGCAATCGCCACGGGCGGCCAATCCGCTGGTGTACCTTAACTGCGCGGCCCTGCCGGAATCGGTGGCGGAAAGCGAATTGTTCGGCCATGTCAAAGGCGCCTTTACCGGCGCCATTCATCATCGTATCGGTAAATTTGAACTGGCGGATAACGGCACGTTGTTCCTGGATGAAATCGGCGAGCTGTCGCTGACATTGCAGGCAAAACTGCTGCGGGTATTGCAGTACGGCGATTTACAGCGCGTCGGCGACGATCAAAGCCTGCGGGTCAATGTGCGCGTCCTGGCCGCCACCAATCGCGTGCTGAAGGAGGCGGTGCTGGCCGGGCAGTTTCGCGCCGATCTGTTTCACCGCTTAAGCGTGTTTCCCGTCCATGTGCCGCCGCTGCGCGAGCGCGGGCGGGATATTGCCCTGCTGGCCGGTTTTTTTTGCGAACGCAGCCGCATCCGGCTGGGACTGCAGCGCGTGGCGCTGGCGCCGGCCACCCTGGCGCTGCTGGCGGAAAACGGCTGGCCGGGCAATGTGCGCGAGCTGGAGCATGCCATTTATCGCGCCACGGTGCTGGCGCGTGCGGGGCAGGGCAACGCCGAGGTGGTATTGCGGCCGGAGAATTTTGCCCTGGATGGGGCCTCGCCCCCATTAACGCACGTCGCGCCGCCGCATGACCCTATCGCTTCCGCTACCCTGCGCGACGGCACCGACGATTACCAGCGCCGCTTAATCCGCATGACGCTGGCCGGCTGCGGCGATAACTGGTCGGCCTGCGCGCGCAGGCTGGCGGTCAATCCCGGCAATTTGCACCGGCTGGCGAAGCGGCTGGGGATTAAGTGAAAAGCCGCCGCCCGGCTTTGCGCCGCGGCATCATCGTCCTTGGCGCGCGGGGACGAGCCACGCGGACGTTTAGGTTTATTCAAATATATTGAATAAGATGATCATGCTTATCCGGGTTTATTTTCCGGCCGCAAGGCGTAAGTTAATCAGCATAAGGCGCCAGGCGCGACAAGATGATACAGAAGGAATGACCCATGAGCGAACCCCGTATGCCCGCGCTGTTTCTCGGCCACGGCAGTCCGATGAACGTGCTGGAAGATAATCAATATACCCAAACCTGGCAACGCCTCGGCCGGACCTTGCCGCGTCCCCGCGCCATCCTGGCGATATCCGCCCATTGGTTTACCCGCGGCACCGCGGTGACCGCGATGGAAAACCCGCGCACCCTCCATGATTTCGGCGGTTTTCCCCAGGCGTTGTTTGATATCCGTTATCCGGCGCCGGGCTCGCCCGCCCTTGCCGCCACCATCCAGGAACTGCTGCTGCCGGTGGCCGTCAGCGCCGATCTGACCGAATGGGGTTTTGATCACGGTTCCTGGGGGGTGGTGAAAAAAATGTATCCGGACGCGGATATCCCCATGGTACAGCTCAGTATCGACGGTACCCAGCCGCCGGAATATCATTTCCAGCTGGGGCGAAAACTGGCGGCGCTGCGCGACCAGGGCGTGATGATGGTCGCCAGCGGCAACGTGGTGCATAACCTGCGCATGATCCAATGGCACGGCGAGGCGCCGCCCTATCCCTGGGCGTTATCCTTTAACCAGTTTGTGCGCGACAATATCGGCTGGCGCGGCCAGGGCGTCCATCCGCTGGTGGATTTTATGGCTCATGACGGCGCGGCGCTGTCCAACCCATCGCCCGATCATTACCTGCCGCTGCTTTATATACTGGGCGCCTGGGATGGCGAAGAGGCGATTTCCATACCGGTGGACGGCATTGAGATGGCGTCGTTAAGCATGCTGTCGGTGCAGGTGGGTTAAACGCTGTTACGCAGCGGCGCTGCCGCTGCGTATGCTTTGGGGCGCTCAGTCGAGGATAATATGCGGGTAAAAGCGCGACAGATCCTGGGTGATCAGTTCTTTATCTTCCCGGATGCCGATGCCGCAAGGCCTGTCGTTCACCAGCCAGCTGCCGATAACGGTATAGCTGTCGCCGAAGCGCGGCAACGGGCAAAACTGCTGCACGATGGTGCCTTCTTCGCCATAAGGCCCGTCCACGCGGGCGGTTTCCTTGCCGTTTTCGACGATGCGGATATTGGCGCCTTCGCGGGAAAACAGCGGCTTCACCACATAGTGATCCATCGGCGGCGGGTTGTCTTCGGCAAAATAGGCCGGCAGCAGGTTGGGATGCCCCGGGAACATTTCCCATAACATCGGCAGCAGCGCCTTGTTGGAGATAATGCTTTTCCAGGCCGGTTCCAGCCAGCGCACCCCCGCGTCCTCAAGCTTGGTGGAGAAAATCTCCCGCAGCATGAATTCCCACGGATAGAACTTAAACATATTGCCGATCACCCGGTTTTCGGTATCGGTAAACTGGCCTCTTTCGCCCAGGCCGATTTCCTCGATAAACAGAAAATCATTGGGTAATTCCGCCTCCAGCGCGCAGTCCTGCAGGTACTGCACCGTGCCGCGATCCTCGGTGGTATCCTGGCAGCAGGCAAAATGCAGCAAGCTGAAACCATGCTGCTCCTTGAGCTCCCGGAAGCGTTCGATCAGCTTTTCCTGCAGGCTGTTATATTGGTCGGCCCCGGCCGGCAGCTGGCCGGACTTGATCTGATCCTCAAGCCAAATCCACTGGAAAAAAGCGGCTTCATACAGGGACGAGGGGGTATCGGCGTTATTTTCCAGCAGTTTTGGCGGCTGCCGGCCGTCATAGACTAAATCCAGACGGGAGTAGAGCGAGGGCTGTTGGGTATGCCAGGCGTTGCGCACAAATTGCCAGGTATGCTTGGGGATGCGGAATTTGGCCAGCAGCGCGTCGCTGTCCACCACTTTCGCCACGACTTTCAGGCACATCTGATGCAGCTCGGCGGTCACATCCTCCAGCGTTTCTATCTGCGCCAGCGTAAATTGGTAATACGCATCCTCGCACCAGTAGGGCTCGCCGTACATGGTATGGAACTCAAAACCATATTCGGCGGCTTTTTCGCGCCAGTCCGGGCGTTCGTTCAGGGTAACTCGTTTCATGTCCCGCTTAGCCGCCAATGCTCATGCTGCGACGTGGCGCGGTGCTGCTGCTGCGCTGCATGGTGGCGTTCTGTTTCGCCACCGTTTCGCCGAAGCCGCCGCGCGTGACGGTATTGGTGGTCGGCGTCTTGGGCGCCATGGCGGTTTTCGGCACATTCATGCTGCGCCCGGTAGTGGCGGGGCCGTAGTTACGGCCGGTGGCGTCGACAAACTTGCCGTTCGCCGGGCTGTTGGGCGCGCGCGACGTGAACAGCGGCTGCTGCGCATAACCGCCGCCGCCCATCATGCGGCCCATCATATAGCCGGCCATCAGGGGCATCCAGAAACTGCCGCTTTGCTGCGATTCGGCGGCCACGCCGGCCTGGGCGGGGGCCTGGGTACATTGCCCTTCGCCGAATTCGGCGACGCAGTCTTCGCGCGAGGCGTATTTGGGCGCGGTTTTCACCGCCTCTTTCTGCGCGTTGTTAAACGCGGTGGTGCACTGCTCGCTCATGGACGGATTGGCGCGGGTACAGTCATCGCTGTTTTGATACAGCGACACGTTCTCGTCGCTTTTCTCGCAGCCGGCCAGCATAAACACCGCGCCGACCGCCAGCGCGACCGGCGCCATGCGGCAGGCACGCCATTGCTTGCGGAAACTGGCGTGGTTAATGTCTTTTGTCCGTTTCATTATTTTCCTGCTTTATTAACGATTTAACATTCCCGGAGATACGCTCTAAGAATAGGGTAAAAATGCCTAAATAAGAAGCATCGGCGGCGACTGCGGAAACATCTTTACATAGTTATACATAAAGGTGGGATCGCGGCGGAAAGGCGGGATGTCGCCGGAGGGGCCAGGCGGGCGGGCTGCCCGCCTGGAAAACGCTTAATGCCTGAAGGGATTGCGGCCGGTGGCGGAGCTGGAATTAACCGGCGCGGTGGCGCTGACCGTCGCGGCCTGGGGGCGTGTCGCCTGCTCCTGGCTTTGGTTGGCGCGCGGCGCGTTGGCAGTCTGGCTCGGGCTGACGCCTTCGGCCTTGGCGACCTGGGACGGATTTTCCGGCGCCACCTGTTCGGGACTGGTGGCAATCTGCTGGCCGAGGGAAGCGTTAAGCGCCTGGATATCGCCTTCATTCAGGGTGCCGAGGGCCTGTTTCAGGTTCAGCTGGTTGATGACATAGGTATAACGCGCATCCGACAGCTGCCGCTTGGCGTTATAGAGCGTGGTGGTGGCGTCCAGCACGTCGACGATGGTGCGGGTGCCCACTTCATAACCGGCTTCGGACGCGTCCAGGGAGCTTTGCGCCGAAATGACCGCCTGTTCATAAGCGTCGATGGAGCTGACGGAGGCGGAAATATTATTAAAGGAAGAACGTACGGTCTGCACCGCGCTGCGATGCGCGCTTTCCAACTGTTCGCTGGCGCTGACGAAACTGTACTGCGCCTGTTTTACCTGCGAGGTCACCGAACCGCCGGAGTAAATCGGCACGTTCAGGCTCAGGCCGATAGAGTTCTGGCCGATACGCCGGTTTGCGTAAGTCGGATCATTATTTGTCCTGGATCCGTTATAATCGGTATTGGTCACCGACGACTCGGCATTCAGGCTCAGGGTCGGGTAATGGCCGGTTTCGTAATAACGGATATTCTCGCGCGCCACATCCTGCGACAGGCGGGCGCTTAACAGGTTCAGGTTACGTGTTTCCGCCTGTTTCAGCAGGCCGGCGATGGGCTGGGGACGTTCAGCCTTGAAGCGCTGCACGTTAAGCGAGGCCAACTGCGGATAAAAGTTGCCGCTTATCTGGCGCAGGCTTTCCAGCGCGTTGTCCAGCGT
This sequence comes from Sodalis sp. RH14, assembly GCF_047324285.1. Classification (NCBI taxonomy): domain Bacteria; kingdom Pseudomonadati; phylum Pseudomonadota; class Gammaproteobacteria; order Enterobacterales; family Bruguierivoracaceae; genus Sodalis; species Sodalis sp. RH14. Next base: position 5,005,790 of record NZ_CP178739.1, on the reverse strand, counting down.
GTTGCGGGCGGTGACCTCGTCGGCCAGCACCTGGTCATACTGGGCGCGGGCGTTCTGCACATCGGTAATGGCCACCAGGCCGACGTTAAAACGCTGGGTGGTTTGATCCAGTTCGCGGTAAATCGACTGTTTCTGCGCCTCGGTATAAGACAGCGCGTCAATGGCGCTTAATACGTTAAAATAGGCGGTGGCGGTATTCAGGATTAAGGTCTGCTGGGCGGCCTGGTAAGAGACGTCCTGGACGCCGGCGGTTTTTTCCTGAATGGTCAGCGCGCGCCATTTCGACATATCGAAGATGGTCTGGGTCAGCTGCAGCGACCCGCTGGCAACGCCGGAATTGATGTCTTTGCTATCACGGGCGCCTTGACTATACGTATAATCCGCCCCCAGCCCGAGCTGTGGCAACAACGGACTGCGCGCTTCGTTGATTTTTTCAAATGCCGCGTCGCGATCGGCCGCGGATTGCCGCAGATCCGGGTTGGACAACCGCGCCTGCTGATATACCTGTAGCAGATTTTCTGCCTGACTTAACGCACTGAAGCCGCCGAGGCCGAGTCCGATAAGAAGGGGGAGCAGTTTCTTCATTTGCATTCCTTTTGATACAGCAAAATTGCTATGGTAGCGCTGGCGATAATGAGCCATGAAATAGTGCACGATTCTACCAGAGTCCGCCAGAAGTAGGTGGTGGCTTAATGTGCCATCTTGAATCTGTGGGATAAAATTTATCACAATCCACCTAATTAGCGAGAAAAGTGATTGCCTGACGCCGTCGCTACTGACAAATCATCCCAAAAGGAGTCGTTTCCATGGTTTCGTCCACACCCTCACCGGTAACATTTGGTAAAAATGATGTAGAAATTATTGCACGCGAAACGCTTTACCGTGGATTTTTTTCCCTGGAGTTGTATCGGTTCCGCCATCGCCTGTTTAACGGCGAGATGAGCGGCGAGGTGCGGCGGGAAATTTTAGAGCGCGGACATGCCGTGGTATTGTTACCCTATGATCCGGTGCGAGATGAAGTTGTATTGTTGGAACAAATTCGTATTGCCTCTTATGATAGCAGTCCGACCCCCTGGCTGTTGGAGCTGGTAGCCGGTATGATCGAGCCTGGCGAATCGCACGAACAGGTGGCGCGGCGGGAGTCCATTGAGGAGGCGGGGCTGGACATCGGCCGTTGCAAACTGCTGCTAAGCTATCTGGCAAGTCCGGGCGGCACCAGCGAACGCTTGACGATTATGGCCGGCGAGGTGGACGCGCAGCTGGCCGAAGGTATCCACGGATTGGTGGAAGAAAACGAAGATATCCGTCTTCACGTGGTCAGCCGGGAGCAGGCTTACCGTTGGGTTGAGGAAGGGATTATCGATAACGCGGCCTCCGTCATTGCCCTGCAATGGCTGGCACTACACCATGAATCCTTACGAAAAGAGTGGGCCGATTAATGATCAAGCGCTACACCCCTGATTTTCCTGAAATGATGCGCCTGTGCGAGACCAATTTCGCCCAGCTGCGCCGGCTGTTGCCGCGCACCAACGAGGTGGGGGACGCCATAACCTATCAGGTCAACGGCGCCAGCTATCGCCTGACCATACTGGAGGCGACGCGTTACACCACCCTGGTGCAGATACTCCAGACCGAACCGCTGGTCAGCTACTGGAGCCTGCCGTCCATGAGCGTGCGGCTGTACCGGGACGCCATGGTTGCGGAAGTGTGTTCCAGTCAGCAGATCTATCGTTTCAAGGCAAGGTATGATTACCCTAATAAAAAGTTACACCAACGTGACGAAAAACATCAAATCAACCAATTCCTTGCGGATTGGCTACGCTATTGTTTAGCGTATGGGGCGATGGCGGTTCCCGTTTGTTAGGCAGATTTCAATAACCAAGGATACCCTTTGGAAAGCCTGTTGACACTTCCTGTGGCGAATGGGGCCATTATCAGGATTTTACAGATCACAGACACTCATTTGTTTGCCGGTGAGGATGAGGCGCTGCTCGGGGTGAATACCTACCGTAGCTATTGCGCGGTATTGGACGCGGTTGAAGCTGAACGTCATCATTACGATTTGGTGGTCGCGACAGGTGATTTGGCCCAGGACCATTCCCTTGAGGCCTACCAGCACTTCGCCAGGGGCATTACGCGGTTGCCCGCGCCCTGCGTCTGGTTACCAGGCAATCATGATTACCAGCCGGCAATGGTCAAGGCCTTGGCGGACGGCGGAATATCGCCGTCGAAACATGTGCTGCTCGGCGATCAATGGCAACTGGTGCTGCTTGACAGCCAGGTGTTCGGCGTACCGCACGGCGAACTGAGCGATTATCAGCTTGAATGGCTGGAAAAGGCCCTGGACTCGCAGCCCGAGCGCTATACGCTGCTGCTGCTGCATCACCATCCGTTCGCGTCCGGCTGCATCTGGCTTGACCAGCATAGCCTGCGCAACGCGCATATGCTGGCGGCGACGCTGGCCAGGTTTCCCAGGGTAACCACGCTGCTGTGCGGCCATATACACCAGGAACTGGATGTCGACTGGCAGGGCCGGCGCGTTTTGGCCTCGCCGTCCACCTGCGTGCAGTTCAAACCGCACTGCACCAATTTTACTATCGATTCCGTCGGGCCCGGCTGGCGTTATCTCGATTTGCATCCTGACGGCACGTTGTCGACCGAGGTCCATCGGTTATCCGGCGACGAGTATCTGCCCGACACGGATTCGGAAGGCTATTGATGGCGGTCCTGCTTTATCTTCATGGTTTCAACAGTTCCCCCGCCTCGGCCAAGGCCACGTCTTTCAAGGCCTGGCTCGCCCGGCATCATCCCGATATCGAGATGATCGTCCCGCAGTTGCCGGTGTATCCCGCCGACGCGGCCGACATGATCGAGTCGCTGGTCCTTGACCGGGCCGGCGAACCGCTGGGCATTGTCGGGTCGTCCCTGGGCGGTTATTATGCCACCTGGCTGTCCCAATCCTTTATGCTGCCCGCCGTGGTGGTTAACCCCGCGGTGCGGCCGTTCGAGCTGCTGGCGGAGTTCCTGGGCAAGAATGAGAATCCCTACACCGGCCAACATTATGTGCTAGAGTCTCGCCATGTCTACGACCTGAAGCTGATGCATGTCGACAGGCTGGAATCGCCGGACCTTATCTGGTTGCTGCAGCAAACAGGCGACGAGATCCTTGATTACCGGCAGGCGCAGGAGTATTACACCCACTGCCGCCAGACCGTGGAATCGGGCGGGAATCACGCCTTTGTCGGGTTCGAGCATTTTTTCTCTCCCATAATTGATTTCCTGGGGCTGAATAAAGTCTGAATCGCCGCCGTTTGAGCCGCGCGAATAACGCTTCCCGAGGGGGTGTCCTTTGCGGTAGGCTCTCCAACAATTTGTCACGAAATATACTTTAAGCCATGACTCAATCAAGCTATAACGCCGATGCGATAGAAGTATTAAGCGGACTGGAGCCGGTACGTCGTCGTCCCGGCATGTACACGGACACCACCCGGCCCAACCATCTGGGCCAGGAGGTCATCGACAATAGCGTCGACGAAGCGCTGGCGGGCCATGCCCGGCGTATCGACGTGGTGTTATATGCCGATCAATCCCTGGAAGTGACCGACGACGGCCGCGGCATGCCGGTGGATATCCATACCGAGGAGGGGGTGCCGGCGGTCGAGCTGATTATGTGCCGCCTGCATGCGGGCGGTAAATTCTCCAACAAAAGCTACCAGTTCTCCGGCGGCCTGCACGGTGTGGGTATTTCAGTGGTCAATGCCCTGTCTACCCGGGTGGATGTGACGGTGCGCCGCGACGGCAACATCTACGCCATCGCGTTCGAAAACGGCGATAAGGTCGAGGATCTGTCGGTCATCGGCACCTGCGGCAAACGCAACACCGGCACCAGCGTGCATTTCTGGCCCGATCCGCAGTTCTTCGACAGCCCGCGTTTTTCAGCCTCCCGGCTGGCCCATTTGCTCAAAGCGAAGGCGGTGCTTTGTCCCGGCGTGGAAATAGTCTTTACCGATCAGGTTAATAACACCGAGCACCGCTGGTGCTACGCCTCCGGCCTGACCGACTACCTTAACCAGGCGATCAACGGGCTGATTACCCTGCCCGAGGCGCCGTTTACCGGCGCCTTTGCCAGCGATACCGAAACCGTCGACTGGGCCCTGCTCTGGCTGCCCGAGGGCGGCGAGCTGCTGACCGAAAGCTATGTTAACCTGATCCCCACCCCCCAGGGCGGCACCCATGTCAACGGGCTGCGCCAGGGCCTCCTGGACGCCATGCGCGAGTTTTGCGAATACCGCAATATCCTGCCGCGCGGCGTTAAGCTGTCGGCGGAAGATATCTGGGAGCGCTGCGCCTATGTGCTGTCGGTGAAAATGCAGGATCCGCAGTTTGCCGGCCAGACCAAGGAGCGTTTGTCTTCCCGCCAGTGCGCCGCGTTTGTCTCCGGCGTGGTGAAGGATGCCTTCAGCCTGTGGCTGAATCAAAATACCCAGGTAGCCGAACAGCTGGCGGAACTGGCGGTGGCCAGCGCCCAGCGGCGTTTGCGCGCCTCGAAAAAAGTGGTGCGCAAGAAGTTGACCAGCGGCCCGGCGCTGCCGGGGAAACTGGCGGATTGCACCGCGCAGGATCTGGCGCGCACCGAGCTGTTCCTGGTGGAAGGGGACTCCGCCGGCGGGTCGGCCAAGCAGGCGCGCGATCGGGAATACCAGGCGATCATGCCGCTGAAGGGCAAGATCCTCAACACCTGGGAAGTCTCCTCGGATGAAGTGCTGGCGTCGCAGGAAGTGCATGATATTTCGGTGGCGATCGGCATTGATCCGGACAGCGATGATTTAAGCCAGCTGCGCTACGGCAAGATTTGCATCCTGGCCGACGCCGACTCCGACGGCCTGCATATCGCCACCCTGCTGTGCGCGCTGTTTGTGCGCCATTTCCGCGCGGTGGTGAAGGAAGGCCATGTGTATGTCGCCATGCCGCCGTTGTACCGTATCGATCTGGGCAAGGAAGTGTTTTATGCCCTGGACGAAGGCGAAAAAGCCGGCGTGCTCGAGCAACTGAAACGCAAAAAAGGCACCCCGAACGTGCAGCGCTTTAAAGGGCTGGGGGAAATGAACCCGCTGCAGCTGCGCGAGACCACGCTCGATCCCAACACCCGCCGCCTGGTGCAGCTCACCATCAACGACGAGGATATGCAGCAGACGCTGGCGATGATGGATATGCTGCTGGCGAAAAAACGCTCGGAAGACCGGCGCAACTGGCTGCAGGAAAAAGGCGACGAGGCCGAGATCGAGGTATAGTCCCCTTACGGCAGGGGCGCCTGCCGGCGCAAGGCGGCCAGCCGTGCTGGCTGCGCGGATAGCCGCCTGAAACCTCTTGGGCTAACTGGCGGACGCCGCATCCCACAAGGTCATAATCTGGGCAATCGCCCCTTCGATATCGCTCAGGGGTATGCCGTCGCGCGCCAGCGTGGATATCCCCAGCAGGAAGCTGTCAAAAATAACCACCAGGGCCTGCGTACCGGCCTCTTCCCGCAGTTCTCCTGAGCTGATAGCTCTGTTAACACAGTTTCTCAATCCGGTGCGTGTGCGGTTGCGGGAATCGGCAAGCGGTTTGAGCACCGGGTTGTACTCGGGGGAGCCGGCAGACATGACGCCGAGCGCCACCATGCACCCTTTGGGATGCCCGGGTTCGCACTGCATGCGGGCGGAATCCGACAACGCCCGCTCAATGGCCTGGCGAGGCGGCAGTGCCGGATCCCAAAGCGGCTCGGTGACGCGCCCGTGCGTGGCCAGGTAACAGGCCACCGCTTCACGAAAAAGCCCTTCTTTTGAACCAAAGGCGGCATAAAAACTGGGTGCGGTGATGCCGCGGCCGATAGCCGCTTTCAGTTGCGTCAATGACGTTGATTCATAACCATATTCCCAGAACAGATGCATTGCCTGGCGCACGGCTTCGTCGCGATCAAACTGTCTGGGTCGTCCGGTTCGCATGATCTCTCTCCTGCTTCAATAATTTTATACTAATTGATACATAATTGTTTGACAACCTATTCGTTTCACGATATTTGTACTAATTGATATATAAATAAGCCCAAGAGTATACGCAATGAAATCTCAGCATTCTCCCTCCCGGCGCCAAGACTACCGGCAGCAAAATGAAAGCCTGCCGGTACTCGCGCTGCTGGCCCTCGCCATGACGGGGTTTATATGCATTATGACCGAAACCGTTCCCGCTGGCTTATTACCCGAAATCAGCGCCGGCCTAGGGATCTCGATGTCGCTGGCGGGCCAAATGGTGACCGTATATGCCGCCGGTTCACTGATTGCGGCCATTCCATTGACGCTCGCGACACGCACATGGCCCCGGCGGCACGTGTTGCTGGTAACGATCGCCGGTTTTCTGGCGTTCAATACGCTGACGGCGATGTCGTCCAGCATGATGCTTACGCTGGCGGCGCGCTTTCTGGCGGGGGCTTGCGCCGGTCTCGCCTGGAGCCTGCTGGCCGGCTACGCCCGCCGGATGGTACAGCCGGCATTACAGGGCCGGGCAATGGCCCTGGCGATGGTGGGAACCCCTATTGCGCTTTCCCTTGGCGTGCCGCTGGGTACCTGGCTGGGGAGTGTGCTGGGCTGGCGCCTGACTTTCGCCGTGATGTCCGGACTGTCCGTCATCCTCATCGTTTGGGTTCTTGCCGCCGTGCCGAACTATCCGGGACAGTCGGATCCGCAACGGATGCAGCTGAAAAAAGTCCTTTTCACGCCGGGCGTAAGACCCGTACTGGCGGTGGTATTACTCTGGATGCTGGCTCATAACATACTGTATACGTACGTTGCCCCGTTTATCGGTCCGGCCGGTCTGGCCGGCAGCGTCGATCGGGTATTGCTGGCTTTCGGCCTGGCCGCGCTCGGGGGCATCTCCATTACGGGACGCGTTGTCGAACAACATCTGCGCCGGGCGGTGCTGATCTCGTTATCCGTGTTTGCGCTGATATCACTCCTCTTTGGCCTTAATGCCGCCTCACCCCTGATGATCTATGCCGGTGTCGCCGTTTGGGGACTGACGTTCGGCGGCGCCGCCACATTGCTCCAGACCGCGCTGGCCGACGCGGCCGGGGCGGGCGCGGACGTTGCGCTGTCAATGAACGTCGTGGTTTGGAACAGCGCCATTGCCCTTGGCGGGCTTTTCGGCGGACTGCTGCTTGACCATGGGGGCGTACGGTCATTCCCCTGGGTTCTGCTGGCCCTTTTACTGGCAGGCCTTGCCGTCGCCTCCCGCGCCTCCCGGCATGGATTTCCCGCCGGCAGCCGGCAGGACCGCGCCTTGGTTACCGATTAGAAAAATTTGCCGTTGCACGCTGCGGGTTGAACCGCCGGCCAGCGACGCGCGGCAGTACGGCATGGGAGCCCAGGGCGCTTGCGGCTGCCCTCACTGGTGGATTTACCCATTCTTATGTGACGGCAGAGGCCCCGGCCTTCGCCGCCGCCAGTCCGCCGACGGCCGATTTCCTCAATGCCGCCGTCGCTGCGCCAAACCACTGATACAGGGGAACAACAATGGACATTGGATTAATCGGATTAGGCGCAATGGGGAGCGCGATGGCATTGAAACTGGTTGCGGCCGGCCATAGGGTAACAGCCTGGAATCGCTCAGGCAGCCATCTCGAAGGGGTGGACATCATGGCGACGCCGGTTGAGGTATTGCAATCAGAGGTGGTGCTGACGATGCTGTCCGACGATGCCGCCATTCGCAGCGTGCTGGTGGATACAAATGCGTTTGCGCATGCAAGACCCGGGCTGGTGCACGTGGTGGCGTCGACTATTTCGGTGGCGTTTGCGCAGGAGTTGGTGACGTATCATCAGCAGGCGGGGATTGCCTATGTGGCCGCGCCGGTATTGGGTCGCCCGGACGTCGCCGCCAAAGGCGAGCTCAATATCCTGGTCGCCGGCGCCGCGGCGGCAATCGACGCCGTTCGCCCGCTGTTGGCGATTATCGGCAAGCGCGTCTGGGACATGGGCGAACAGCCGCCCACCGCGCATGCCGCCAAGATTGCCTGCAATATGATGATCACCATGGCGATTGAGGCGATGGCGGAGGCGGTGGTGCTCACCGAGGCTAACGGCCTGGCGCGCGATCGCTTTTTCGAGCTGATCCTCGGCACCCTGTTTGGCAGCCGTTCCTACCAGCTGTACGCGGCCAATATCGCGCAAGAACGTTACGAGCCCGGCTTCAAGGCTTCACTCGGCCTTAAAGATTTGCGCCTGGCCCGGGAGGCGGCCGAACAGCTGGGGCGGCAACTCCCCATGCTTACCGCCATTCATCGGCAGATGGGCGATGCCGTGGCCGCAGGCCATGGGGCGCGGGATTGGTCGGTGGTGGCGGATTTCACCATCAACAGACAAAGGGATGAACCTGACTTTCCCCGGTAATCCTTGTTGTATACCCTGGGGAAAGAGTCTGCTCACGCCATGTTGCCGTTGCATTACCCCGATGTTACTATTTAGCTATCAAGACATGCGGATGGTTAAACGGCTAAAAATCACGTTGACCCTTATCGCCCGCGGCAGGAGAACGGACAGGTATGGCAGAGAATCAGCAGTTGGCCGCATTGGTGGACGCGTGCCATTGGATCGGCGCCAAAGGATGGAGCCCGGCTACCGGCGGCAATATGTCGGTGCGCGCGCAGGCGGGGCTGTGCCTTATCAGCGAATCCGGCAAGGATAAGGGACGGCTGCGCGCGCAGGATTTCCTGCCGGTGGATATCACCACCAACCAGGTGCTGGACGCGCGCATACCCTCCGCCGAGACCGGGTTGCACACCCTGGTGTACCGTTGTTTTCCGGCGGCCGGGGCCATTTTGCATACCCATTCGGTGAATGCCACCGTGCTGTCGCGCCTTGAGGCCGGCCAGGCGCTGCTGCTGACGGGCTACGAGATGCAAAAATCCCTCGACGGCGTCGCCAGCCACCTGGAACAGGTGGCCGTGCCGATTTTCGATAACGATCAGGATATCCCGGCGCTGGCGGCCCGGGTGGCGGCCCATCACGAGGCTACCCCGTTGCGCCACGGCTTTCTGGTGCGCGGCCACGGCCTCTACTGCTGGGGGCGCGATGTCTTCGAGGCGCGGCGCCATCTGGAAGGGCTGGAGTTCTTGTTCCAGTGCGAGCTGCTGCGCCGCCAGCTGGAGGCAAAATGATCAGGGCCATCGTCACCGATATCGAAGGCACCACCAGCGATATCCGTTTTGTCCATCAGGTGCTGTTTCCCTACGCGCGTGAACGGCTGGCGGGCTATGTGCGCCGGCATGCCGCCGGGAAAGACGTGGCGCGGGCATTGGCGGCATTACGGCGGGAAATCAACCGGCCCGAGGCCGATACCGAGGCGCTTATCGCCACGCTGTTCGGTTTTATGGATGAAGACCGCAAGTCCACCGCCCTGAAAACCCTACAGGGCATGATCTGGCGCGAGGGCTACCAGGAGGGCGATTTTCTCGGCCACCTTTATCCCGATGTGGCGCCCAGACTGGCCGAATGGCGGCGGCAGGGGCTGGGGCTGTATGTGTACTCCTCCGGTTCGGTGGAGGCCCAGCAATTACTGTTCGGCCACAGCGAGGCCGGGGACCTGCGCCCGCTGTTCGATGGCTATTTTGATACCCGCATCGGCGCCAAACGGGAGACGGCGTCCTATCGCGCCATTTCCCGCGAGCTGCGGCTGCCGCCCGGCGAGCTGCTGTTCCTGTCCGATATCGGGCAAGAGCTGGCGGCGGCGCGCGCGGCGGGCTGGCGGGTGTGCCAGCTGGTGCGCGACGAGGCGGATCCGCAGCAGCATTACCCCCAGGTTAACCGGTTTGACCAGATTGACTTACAGGAGATCGCCCAATGAGCGCGTTAACGATTTTCAGCGATACCCATGCCGACCAGCCGGTGTGGCAAAGCCGCGACGCCGAGGCCATCCGCCGGCAGCTTAACGACATCGGCGTTCGTTTTGAGCGCTGGCAGGCCGACCGTGAACTGGAGCGGGATCCGGTTCCGGCGGCGGTGATCGCCGCCTATCAGCCGGCCATCGACCGGCTGGTGGCGGAGAAAGGCTATCAGAGCTGGGATGTGATCAGCATGCGCGCCGATCATCCGGAGCGCGAGCAGCTGCGGGCAAAATTCCTGGCGGAACACACCCACGGCGAAGACGAGGTGCGCTTTTTTGTCGAGGGCGCCGGTTTGTTTTGCCTGCATCTGCACGGAAAAATCTGGCAGATCTTGTGTGAGAAGAACGATCTTATCTCGGTGCCCGCCGGCACGCCCCATTGGTTTGATATGGGAAGCGCCCCGCATTTCACCGCCATCCGGGTTTTTGACAACCCGGAAGGATGGGTGGCCAGGTTTACCGGCGATGCCATCGCCGACCGTTATCCGCGCCTGGAGAGATAAGCGGCCGCATTAATGCCCGGCCTCCGGACGGGGCTTACCGCGCCGGATGCCGCTATGACCGCCCGGTTGATTACCGGCCGGCGTGAGCGATGGCGTTCCGGTAGACGGCGGCTTCGCGCCGGGTGCTAGCGCGCCAGCGGGCGGCGGAAGATGCCTGCCTGCGCCTGCCCGGGCGTCACCACGCCGGTATCCAGCACCCAGGCGCTGATAAGCGCGGCGGGAGTGACATCAAACGCCGGATTATAGACATCGGCGTTTTGCGGCGCCCATTGGCAACTGCCGAAGCTGCCGGCTACCCCGGTGACCTCGCTTGCCGCCCGCTGCTCAATGGGAATGGTGTCCCCGTCGGGGCACGCGGGATCGTGGGTAGTGTGAGGCGCGGCGACATAAAAGGGGATGTCGTGGAAGCGCGCCAGCACCGCCAGGCTATAAGTGCCGATTTTATTGGCCACGTCGCCGTTGGCGGCAATCCGGTCCGCGCCGACCCAAACGGCGTCCACTTCCCGCCGCGCCATCAGGCCGGCGGCCATGGCGTCGCAAATCAGCGTATAGGGTATGGCCTGTTCTCCCAGCTCCCAGGCGGTCAGGCGCGCGCCCTGCAGCAGCGGACGGGTTTCATCCACCCAGACCTTTTGTACCTTGCCCTGCGCGGCGGCCACGCTTATCACGCCAAGGGCGGTGCCGATGCCGGCGGTGGCCAGGCCGCCGGTATTGCAATGGGTCAGCAGGCGGCTGCCGGGGCGCACCAGCGCCGCGCCGTGGCCGGCAATGGCCGCGCACAGCGAGCGGTCCTCTTCCACCAGGCGCAACGCCTCCGCCGCCATGGCGGCGGCATAAGCCTCCTGCTCCAGCGCCAGACGCATTCGCGCCAGATTATTCATCAGGTTAACCGCCGTGGGCCGCGCCGCGCCTAAAGCGGCAAGGGATTGCGCCAGCTGCGGGCGCGCCATGCCGCTTTCCGCCAGCAGCGCCAGCAGCAGGCTGGCGGACAGGCCGATCAGCGGCGCGCCGCGTACCCGGAGCGTGCGGATATGATCGATAAGATCCGCCGCGGTATCGGTGGCGCACCAGTTTTGCCGCTGCGGCAGCGTCTGCTGGTCCAGAATCCACAAACGGCCGTCGCGCACGCGCATGCTGGCGGTGTTAAGATTTTGCATCGATCGTTAAGTCCCTTTTAGGTTATTGCAACTTAATGGCTATTCTGCCAACATGACGGGAAGATGTATAGACGTCTACATGCTTTTACGCCTTTACGGCCTTAATTCCCTTTGTATGAGGTGCGCCTTGTCTGTTTACCATACCCTCACCGCCGCCGACGCCGTGGATTATGCCCGCCATTATGCCGGCGTGGATCAACCGGATGCCCTGGTGGCCGCCGAAGAGGTCGGGGACGGCAACCTGAACCTGGTATTTAAAATCCTGGACAGCCAGGGCGTCAGCCGGGTCATCGTCAAGCAGGCGCTGCCTTATGTGCGCTGCGTCGGCGAATCATGGCCGCTGACGCTCGATCGCGCCAGGATCGAAGCGGAAACCCTGCTCATCCACGGGGCGTTCTGCCCGCGGCACACGGTGCGCATCCTGCACCACGACGCGGACCTGGCGGTGATGATTCAGGAAGATCTCTCCGACCATAGCATCTGGCGCCGTGAACTGATCAACGGCGCTGTTTATCCCCAGGCCGCCGGCCAGCTGGGCGAATATCTGGCGCAGGCGCTATTCCATACCTCGGATTTTTACCAGCGTCCCCAGCACAAAAAAGCGGAGGTCAGCCGTTTCACTAATCCGGAGATGTGCCAGATCACCGAAGATCTGTTTTTTACCGATCCTTATATCACCCATGAGCGCAATGCATTCCCGCCGTCGCTTACGGACGAGGTGGCGGCGATACAGGGCGACAGCGCGCTGAAGGCGGCGGTGGCGGGTTTAAAGCATCGCTTCCTCAGCCAGGCGCAGGCGTTGCTGCACGGCGATGTCCACAGCGGGTCGATCTTTGTCGCCGCGGGCCGGCTAAAAGTAATAGACGCCGAGTTCGGCTATTACGGCCCGATGGGGTTTGATCTCGGCACCGCCATGGGCAACCTGCTGCTCAATTACTGCGGCCTGCCGGGGCTGCTGGCCCTGCGCGAGGCGGCGGACGCCCGCGAGCAGCGCCTTAGGGACGTGCGCGCGCTGTGGCAGGCGTTCGCCGAAGGGTTCCTGGGCCTGGCTGTTGAAAAAAGCCGGGATATCATGCTGGCCGAGCCCGGCTATGCGCGGCGGTTCCTGCAGCAGGTCTGGACGGATGCGGTGGGATATTGCGGCACCGAGCTAATCCGGCGCACTATCGGTTTTGCCCATGTCGCGGATTTGGATACCATCACCGACGAAGCAATGCGCCATCAATGCCAGCGCCAGGCGCTGAGCCTGGGCAAGACGCTGATTCTGGCGGCGGCGCATATTCCCGATGTCGACGCGCTGCTGGCCCGCATCAGGCAGAACGGCTGAGCCGCCGGACCGGGCCGCCGCAATGATGCGTATTTTTTCTTGCGGGTGGCCTGCATTCCTGTTTTCTTCTTCTATACTGATATAACGATTTCATCGACTTAAGCGCTAAACGATGACAACCCAAACGAGAAGGAAAAGGGAATGAAAATTTTTCTGTGGATTATTGCGATTATCTTTATTGTTGGTCTGTTAACCCTCACCGGCGTGTTCAAATTAATCTTCTGAGTTTTTTCCCGCTATTGCTGTGCGGCGTTCGCGGACCCAGCCCGCGAACGCCCGCTGGTACTTTATCCTCAGCCCAAATATTCGATAATCGACAGCCCGGCGTTGTAATCCGTGGCGTAGATAATGCCCTGGGCATCCACAAAGACATCGCAGGACTGTATGACCTTCGGCCTGCCGGGGCGTTTATCCATTAGCGTCGCCGGCGGCGCGGGCACCAGCGCGCCGGTTTCCCGCGGATGATAGGGATCGCTGATATCATAGGCGCGTATCCCGGCATTCTGGTAAGTGGCGAAAATCAGCGTCGAGCTGATAAAACTGCCCGGACGGTTTTCATGCAGGTTATGCGGACCGAAATGCGCGCCTTTACGCACGTAATCCGCTTCGTTTGGCTGCGGGAAGGTGGCGATGCTCACCGGGTTCGCCGGCGCGCGGATATCAAAGACCCAAATCAGTTTCTCGCCGTCTTCCTGGTTATCCAGCACCGCTTCGTCCAGCACGATCAGCAGATCCCGGTCCGGCAGGGGCAGGGCGGTATGGGTGCCGCCGCCAAACGGCGGACTCCAGTTGCGGTGGCTTATCAATGCCGGTCGCGTGCGATCGCTGACATCCAGCAGTGTCAGGCCGCCGTCGCGCCAGCTGCCGTAGGCGGTATCGCCGCTGACAATGGCATGGTGCAGCGCATAGCGTTTGCCCTGTGGCCAATCCGGCTGTTCGCCGCCGGCGGTGTGCATGCCCGGCAGCCAGTATTTTCCCGCTACCGCGGGACGGGCGGGATCGGCCAAATCGATGGTCAGGAAAATATAATCGCTGTAGCCGTCCAACAGGGCCGACACATACGCCCAGCGCCCGCCCGCATACCAGATGCGGTGAATGCCGATGCCGTCCAGGGATAAAAAGCTGATTTCCCGCGGCCTGTCGGGAACGCTGATATCAAAAATGCGTAAACCGGCGCTCCAGCCGCGATCCGCCGGGCCTTGGCTCACGGTATCGTTGACCTGGCGGGTGTAATAGACTTTTTCATCGGCAAAACGCGCGTCGGCAAACAAATCGCGCGCATTAATCACCAGCAGCAGGTCGTCATGGGCCTGCAAATGCACGTTCCAGGTACCGGGCGGCGCGGCGATAAAACCGGCGGGTTTCGGATGCTTGACATCGCGCACATCCACAATGGATACGCCTTGCGACACCATATGCCCAATGTAGGCGTAGCCCCGGTGCACCATGACCTGCACGCCGTCGGGTCTACCCCCTTGGTCGCTATGGCTGAGCAGCCGCATATTGCGGCTGTATTCCGGGACGGGGAGTTGCTTATCTGCCATCGGTATGCCCTTATTTCTTGGCGTGAGCGGCTTCAAGGGTGGCAAACCAGGGCGCGACAAAGTCGTCCGCCCGGCCCCAGCCCGGGATAATGGTCGCCAGCGACGCCATATTCACCGCCCCCGGCTGGCTGGCCAGCAGCGCCTGGGGGATAACGGCGGCGCGGAATTCATAGGTCGCGGGCGTCGGCGCGCCGGCTATTTTATTGGCCACCAGGCGCAGGTTGATTTTGCCGATAAGCTTTGGATCCACCGCCACGCTGACCTTCCAGGGGCTGTCCGATTCACGCATCAATTGCAGATCCTGGTTGGAAATGTCGATGCTGTACAGCTTGATTTCGGTTCGGCCGTTTTCCTTGAGCGCCTTATAGGCTCCCTGGCTAAAGGCGTCCCAGGTGCCCCAGATAGCGTCGATTTTACCTTTGGGATATTTGGCCAGCACCGCGCCGACCTTATTGGCGGTATCGCCCTGCACATCCGACGACACCGCGCCGAGGGATTCCAGCTCATGAATGCCGGGATTGTCCTGCAGCAGGGCTTTATAGGCCGCCTGGCGCCGCTCCATGGGCGGGAAGCCGGCCACCCATAATTTAATGATATTGGCCTTGCCGTTGAAGTCCTTGATCAACTGCCCGAAGGATTCCCGGGTCAGGGATGCGTCATCCTGCTGGGTGACGGTTACGCCCGGCACCACGCCGTTAACCGCCGTATCGAATACCGACACCGCTATACCGCTGGCGGTGATGCGTTTGACCAGCTCGGTGGAATAAGGATCCCGCCCCTGGGACAGGATAATGCCGTCGTATTTCTGGGTAATGGCCTGGTTAACAAAATCCTGGAACCGGGCATCGTCGCCGTTGCTTAAAAAGGTACTGACCTTAAAACCCAGCTTTTTCCCCTCCTCGATGACCCCCGAGACAAACTGTGTAGTATTGTCATCCGATCCCAGGTTGCGGATGACCGCGATGCGGATGGGACCGTTATGCTGGGCGATGGCGGCGGGCACGGGCGCGGGCGCGGCGGCGAAGGCTGGCAGGCCTGCCAGCAGGCCCAGCGCCAGCAGCGGGGAGAATAATTTTTTCATCAACGGCTCCATGAGGGTAAATAGGATAAGCGTGGGCGCCGGGGAATAAAATAGAAGCCTGTATGTCTGGATGTCTATTCGGCCCGGCATTGCATCATAGCCAGCGCGCGCGTAATAAGAAATGTTTTCCGTTATGACTTTTTGGCAGATGTTATGCCATTTCGTGTGTTTGGGGATGATTGGCGTGCGGCGGGCCACCCAGGGGATAAAAACGCGGCGTATCATCGGACTACGCCGCGCAGAAGTGATGCCGGTCAGGCGTTCGCCGCCGCCTGCTGCCGGCGGTGCTGTTTTTCACCGGACATGGTCAGCGCCAGCAGCAGCACGGCCAGGACGCAGCCGCCGATCATTATCATAAATCCGCCGTCCCAGCCGAAATAGTCCACCGTATAGCCGACCACGGAGCTGGCCGCCACCGAGCCGCCAAGATAGCCGAACAGGCCGGTAAAACCGGCGGCGGTGCCGGCGGCTTTTTTCGGCGCCAGCTCCAGGGCGTGCAGCCCTATCAGCATCACCGGACCGTAAATCAGGAAGCCAATCATCAGCATGCACAGCATATCCACGCCGGGATTGCCCACCGGATTAAGCCAGTACACTACCGTTGCGAGCGTGACCAGCACCATGAAAAACATCCCGGTGGCGCCGCGATTGCCCCTGAAAACTTTATCGGACATCCAGCCGCACAGCAGCGTGCCGGGAATACCGGCATATTCATAACAGAAATAGGTCCAGGAGGATTTATCCAGCGTGAAGTGCTTTACCTCCTTAAGGTAGGTCGGCGACCAGTCGAGAATGCCGTAGCGCAGCAGGTAAATAAACACGTTGGCCAGGGCGATATACCACAGCAGCTTATTGGGGAAGACATATTTTTGCAGGATCTGCCGGGTGGTCAGCTCCTGTTCGGCGGCGTGTTTATCATATTCCGGCGGGTAGTCGTTTTTGTATTCCTCTATCGGCGGCAGCCCGCAGGACTGGGGCGTGTCGCGCATCAGCGCGTAGGCGACCACCGCCACGACGATGGCGGCCACGGCCGGCATATACAGGGCGCTGTGCCAGTCGTTAAACCAAATCATGCCCAGCAGCAGCAGCAGCGGCGGAATGCCTCCGCCCACGTTGTGGGCGCAATTCCATACCGAGACGATGGTCCCGCGCTCCTTATGGGACCACCAATGCACCATGACGCGCCCGCACGGGGGCCAGCCCATGCCCTGGAACCAGCCGCAGGCAAACAGCAGCGCGAACATAATGGCGATGCTGGAGGTCGCCCAGGGCACGAGCCCCATAAACAGCATCACCGCGGCGGCCAGTAACAGCCCGGCCGGCAGGAATACCCGGGGATTGGAGCGATCCGACACCGAACCCATGACGAATTTGGATATGCCGTAGGCAATGGAAATGGCTGAGAAGGCAACGCCCAGGTCGCCATGGCTATAGCCTTGCTCAACCAGGTAAGGCATCGCCAGCGCAAAATTTTTACGCACCAGGTAATACGCGGCGTAGCCGAAAAAAATACCTAAAAACAGCTGCCGGCGCAGGCGGCGGTAAAGGGGATCAACCCGATGATCGGGTACGCGGGGCTGATGGGTGGCGGGTTTGAACAAACGTAGCATTTCGTCTCCGGTGATGTTGAAAAAATGACCTGCCTATACTTTTATTCAGGCAACCGAAGTATGGCCGGAGCGGCGGGGCAAAGTCGCGCATGGGCCACGTATTACGCGACCCGCGTCGGGAGGGATATTCCGTTTTTGATAGAATGCTGCGGGAATCTGATAGAAACACTTACATTAATAGGGTTATGCCGCCGGTCCGCCCGGCGCGCGACGGCAACACCACCTTGCGTCAGCGGCGCTGGATATAGGTGATGGCCAGCGCCGCGGCCAGCACCAGGCCCTTGATGATATCCATCGCATAGTAGGGTACCGACATCATGACCAGGCCGTTTTGCAATACGCCCAGGATCACCGCGCCCACAAGCGTCCCCAAGGCGTTGGGTTTGCCGGATCCCGCCAGGGAAAAGCCAATATACGCCGCGGCCACCGCGTCCATCAGGTAGCCGCCTCCGGCGTTCACCTGGGAAGACCCGATGCGCGAGGCCAGTAAAATGCCGCCCAGCGCGGCAAGCCACGATGAGATAACGTAGGCGAGGATGCGGTAACGCGCGGTACGGATGCCGGCCAGCCGCGCCGCTTCCGGATTGCCGCCGATGGCGTACATCCGGCGCCCGTGCTTGGTCAGGGATAAACCGAGCTGCACCACCACCGTGACCGCCAGCATGATAATCACAATGACCGGCACCTGGCCCAGGGTGGAAAACACCGCCGGAATCTCGCCTTCCGCCATATCGCCGCCCGGCAGCACCATATTTTGCGTGATGGAACCGCCGAAGCTGTAGGTCATCGCAACGCCCTGCACCACAAACAGCGACCCCAGGGTCGCCAGCATATCGGGGATTTTCAGCACCACGATCAGAAAGGCGTTAAACAGTCCCACCAGCGTACAGGCGGCCAGGGTCAGCACTATCGCCTGCGTGGTATCCAGGCCATGCCAGACAAACATCGACATCACCAGCGCGTTGGCAAGCGACGCGGTCGACCCCACCGACAGGTCGAAACCGCCCACCGCCAGCGACAGGGAGACGCCGATGGCAATCACGGTGACAATGGCGATGGAGCGCAGGATATTGACGATATTGTTGGGATCGAGAAAGTTGTCCGAGGCCAGGCCGAACAGCGCCACCAGCGCCACTACTGTCAGCAGCATCCCCCAACGGTATAAAAATTCAAACAAACGGTGGCGCCAGGGCAGCGCGCCAGCCTTTACGAACAGGTCGTTGCTCACGGGAGCGTACCTCCGGTTGAATATAACAGCAGGGTTTCCTCATCCGTGGCGCGCGCGTCCAACTGCGCCACGATACGGCCGTCCCACATCACGCAAATCCGATCGCACAGGCCCAGCAGCTCGGAAAACTCGCCCGAGGCATAGATAATGCCCTTGCCCCGGCGCGCCAGGCCGTCAATCAGCACAAACAGATCCTGCCTGGCCTTGATATCCACGCCTTTAGTCGGTTCGTCGAAGATCAGCACCTCGGCGTGGCCGCGCAGCCATTTGCCGATGGCCACTTTTTGCTGGTTGCCGCCCGACAGGCGCAGCAGTTGTTGATCCAGTCCGCTGGCGCGAATGCCCAGGCGATCCACCACCTGCTGCGCGAAGCGCCGCGCCCGGCCGGCGCTGAACCAGCCCCAGCGGGTAAACGTAGCGTCTGCGCAGACGCTCAGATTCATGGGGATATTCTCGTAGATAAAGATACCTTCTTTGCGCCGTTCCTCCGGCACCAGGGCCAGCCCCCGCCTTACCGCGTCATAAGGCGTCGTCGGGCGCCAGGGTTTACCGTTCAGCTCGCCGTGGACGACGCCGGCGGACGAGGCGCCGAACAATGCCTTGCACAGCTCGGTTTTACCGGCGCCGGCCAGGCCGGCTATCCCCAGGATTTCACCCCGGCGAAGCGAAAGGGAAATATCGCGCAGCAGGCTTTCATCGTGCAGTCCCTCCACCCGCAGCAGGATCGGGCTGGCGGCGGACGGACGCGGCGGCGGGAAAATAGCGTCCAGGGGATGGCCGAGCATTTTTTCAATGATATGCGCGCTGGTCAAACCGGCCATGGGGCCGTCGCCGACCCGCCTGCCGTCGCGCAGCACCGTTAACCTATCGCAGATTTGCGCCAGTTCGTGGATGCGGTGGGAAATAAACACCACGCCGATGCCTTCCGCCTGCAAACGCCGGGTCACCGCAAACAGCCGCTCGCTTTCGGCAAGATCGAGCGGCGCGGTGGGCTCGTCGAGGATCAGGAAACGGCAGCGGTGGGACAACGCCCGCGCCAGCAGGATGTGCTGTTTTTCCGCCAGCGTGCAACGGCCGACGGGCAGGCGCACGTCAAGATTGACCTCCAGCTGCGTGAGCAGCGCCTGCGCCTGCCGGTAGAGCCGGGGCCAGTGGCACAGCTGGCCGCGTTCCGCCAGCCTGTCCAGCATGATATTTTCCCCCACCGTCAGCGTCGGCACCAGCGCCACATCCACTTCCTGCTGCACCAGATGGATCCCCTGCAGCTTGGCCTGGCGCGGCGAGCGCAGATCCACCGGTTCGCCGTCTATCAGGATCTCGCCCTGGTAATGGGCGTGGGTGCCGGACAGGATGGCCATCAGTGTGGATTTGCCGGCGCCGTTAGCGCCGATCAACGCGTGCACCGAGCCGCCTTCTAGAGTGAAGTCGACCTGGTCCAATGCCCTGAAACCGGCGAAGGCAATGGAAATATGACGCATTTCCAGGCGGGACGTCTCTTTGGGCCTGGGTGTAGACATGAGCACGGGGATTTTTTCCGACACGCCATAAAGGACCGTTATTCCATAATGACGGAATATTTCATCAACAGGGGTGTTTTGGCAATAACGGAAAAAGCATAAGCTACATAAAAACGGTCTTGATCTTTATCCCTGCCGACGCGCTGACGCCCTTGAATCCCCCATGGGCGGGGCAGAGGGCAAACATTGATGGACCGGCGAGGAGATAATCCGGCAGTTGCCCCGCATCGCAGGTCACTGCCGGCCTGGTATTATCGGTGACAGCCGCGCGGGGCTGCCCGGCAAAAATCAATCGGTGCGTCTTTCCAGAATATGGAAAGTCACGTCCATGACGTCGTTGCGGATATGAGCGCGGTGATCGTCCATATGCTGCGCCTGCTGGTGCTGCTCGAGATGACGGATGCTTTTCCACTGCTCCAGCATGAAAATGGAGTCGGGGGCGGTTTTGCGCCAGGGCACCTGCGCCTTATAGTCGGTGAGCAAGGTATATTCGCTGCAACCGTCTTCCGCCAGAACGTTGGGCCGGAGTGCCTGGATGGCGGCTAAAACCGCTTCTCTTCGTCCCGGTTTCACTTTGATTTCTGCAATTACCGTGATCATCGATTCCTCAGTTTTTGGATGGGTAGTTCGGGTCGACACTAGTTAACCAAAGACGCGGCCGAGATGCTCGCGATATTTTATGATATCCCGCTCAATTTGCGGTTGTTTTATGACATCGTTACAGATAAAGGTCGGCAGCATCGACATGCCGAGGAACTGGTTGGCTTTATGGAACGGCAGGTAAACCCCGTCCACGCCCACGCCCTCGAAAAACTGATCCGGGTCCGTGAAGGCCTCAAGCGGGGCGTTCCAGGTCAGCGACAGCATATAGCCTTTGCCTTGGATCAGGCCGCCGGACCCGTATTTTTTCGTGCTGTCCGAACGCGTGCGCCCGTCACTGGCATACAGGCGCCCGTAACCGACGGTAAAAACCTCGTCGATATATTTTTTCAGGATCCAGGGCTGTCCCATCCACCAGCCGGGCATCTGGTAAATGACCGCGTCCGCCCAAAGATAATTGTCCACCTCGCGTTCACTGTCGTAACCCTGGTCCACCACCGTCACGCGGGTGTTCAGGCCAGCCTCCGTCAGGAACGTGGCGGCCACGTCGGCCATGGTGTTGTTTAAGGCGCCCTCGGAGTGGGCGAATTTTTTACCTGCGTTAATAATAAAGACGTTTTTCATTTTATCCTGCCTTAAATAGATTGAACGGCAGTGTAGCCCGCGCGGACAAAATGAAACAGGGCGCCTGACGCACAACATTTTTGTCCGCGGCGCAATAAAGCCGCGCCATCAAGCCCTGTGACAGCCGGGGGCCGGATAGGGTAGTATCATGGACTATTACCACCAAACCAAAGGGTATGGCTAGCTACCCAGACCATACCGCGGTGAGAGGAAACAACAATCAATGAGTGATTTGGCTCATGACGGCGCGGAAAGCCTGGCGCTGCATACATTTACCGAGAATGCCTACCTTAACTATTCCATGTACGTCATCATGGATCGCGCGCTGCCGTTTATCGGCGACGGCCTCAAGCCGGTACAGCGCCGTATTGTCTATGCCATGTCGGAGCTGGGGCTAAACGCCAACGCCAAATATAAAAAGTCGGCCCGTACCGTAGGCGATGTGCTGGGTAAATATCATCCCCACGGCGACAGCGCCTGCTATGAAGCCATGGTGCTGATGGCGCAGCCGTTTTCCTATCGTTATCCGCTGGTGGACGGCCAGGGCAACTGGGGGGCGCCGGACGATCCCAAGTCTTTCGCCGCCATGCGTTACACCGAGTCCCGGCTGTCCAAATACGCCGAGCTGCTGCTCGGCGAGCTCGGCCAGGGCACCGTGGATTACGCCCCTAATTTCGACGGCACGCTGCAGGAGCCGAAAACCCTGCCGGCGCGGCTGCCCAATATCCTGCTTAACGGCACCACCGGCATCGCCGTCGGCATGGCCACGGATATCCCGCCGCATAATGTCAGCGAGGTCGGCGCCGCGATTATCGCGCTGCTGGACAATCCGAAAACCACCCTTGAGCAGTTGCTGGACCATGTCAAGGGGCCTGATTATCCCACCGAGGCGGAAATCATTACCCCGCGCGAGGATATCCGCAAAATCTACCAAAGCGGACGCGGTTCGGTGCGCATGCGCGCCCTGTGGAAAATCGAGGACGGCGAGGCGGTGATTACCGCGCTGCCGCACCAGGTGTCCGGCGCCAAGGTGCTGGAACAAATCGCCGCCCAGATGCGGGCGAAGAAGCTGCCGATGGTGGAGGATCTGCGCGACGAGTCGGATCATGAAAATCCCACCCGTCTGGTGGTGGTGCCGCGTTCCAACCGGGTCGACCTGGAGGCGGTGATGCATCATCTGTTCGCCACCACCGATCTGGAGCGCAGCTACCGCATCAATATGAACATGATTGGTCTTGACGCCCGTCCGGCGGTCAAGAACCTGCTGGAAATCCTCACCGAATGGCTGGTGTATCGCCGCGACACGGTGCGCCGCCGCCTGAACTACCGGCTGGAAAAAGTGCTGCGCCGCCTGCATATCCTGCAGGGGCTGCTGGTGGCCTACCTTAACCTGGATGAGGTCATCCATATTATCCGCACCGAGGATGAGCCGAAACAGCAATTGATGCAGCGCTTTGCGCTCAGCGAGACCCAGGCCGACGCCATCCTGGAATTAAAGTTGCGCCATTTGGCTAAACTCGAAGAGATGAAAATCCGCGGCGAGCAGGCGGAGCTGGAAAAAGAGCGCGAAAAGCTGCAGGGCATCCTGGCCTCCGAGCGCAAGCTGAGCAATCTGCTGAAGAAAGAGATCGAGGCGGACATCGCCGCCTACGGCGATCCCCGCCGTTCGCCGCTGGTTGAGCGCGGCGAGGCCAGGGCGCTGAGCGAAAACGAATTGACGCCGTCGGAACCGGTGACCATCATCCTGTCCACCATGGGATGGGTGCGCAGCGCCAAGGGGCACGATATCGATCCCAGCGCGCTGAACTATAAATCCGGCGACAACTTCCTTTCCGCCGCCCGCGGCAAAAGCAACCAGCCGGTGGTGTTTATCGATTCCACGGGGCGCAGCTACGCGCTTGAGCCGTCCGTGCTGCCGTCGGCCAGAGGGCAGGGCGAGCCGTTAACCGGCAAGCTGACGCTGCCGCCCGGCGCTACCGTCGAGCAGATGCTGACCGGCATCGACCAGCAGAAACTGCTGCTGGCCTCCGATGCCGGATACGGGTTCGTCTGCACCTTCGACGATCTGGTGGCCCGCAACCGCGCCGGCAAGGTGATGCTGACCCTGCCGGAAAACGCCCGGGTCATGCCGCCGCTCTGGGTGAATGATGAGATCGAGCAATTGCTGATGGTGATTACCGAGGCGGGACGGCTGCTGCTGTTCCCGGTAAGCGATCTCCCGCAGCTTACCAAGGGCAAAGGCAATAAAATTGTCTCGATTGCCGCGGCCGACGCGGCCGCCGGCAAAGATCGCCTGGTCTGGATGCTGCTGTTGTCCACCAAGGGATCGGCTACGCTATATGTCGGCAAACGCAAATTAACCCTGCGACCGGAGGACTTGCAAAAATATCGCGCCGAACGGGGACGGAAAGGAACGCTACTGCCCCGCGGCCTGCAGCGTATCGACCGCATTGAGATAGACGACCCGCTGGCCGCGGCCGATCCTGGTCAGGCCGCGCTGCCGGACCAGTAGCGGTCCGGCCGTTGGGCCCGCGCTTTTCCGCCGGGCCCCCGGCGGCGTTGAGGTCAGCCGGCCGCGGTTTGACTTAAATGTTATCAGCGCCGTACGGGGAATAACCGTGTATTTTGTCATGAAGCCGGTATACTAGCGGCGGCTGATGGTTAAGAGGTTAATATGCTAGCGATTATTCGTACCATTGTGGTGGTGCTGCTTTCTATTTGTATTTGCGTATTTGGCTTGATTTATTGTCTGTTCAGCCCGAGAAACCCACGTCATGTCGCCACTTTCGGCCGGATGTTCGGGCGAATGGCTCCCATCCTCGGCCTGAAGGTCGAACTGCGTTACCCCCAAACGCTGGTGACCCGGCAAAACTGCATCTATATCGCCAATCATCAAAATAATTATGACATGGTGACCGCCGCGAGCATGGTGCAGCCGCGCACGGTGACGGTGGGTAAAAAAAGCCTGCTGTGGATTCCCTTTTTCGGCCAGCTTTACTGGCTGACGGGCAATCTGCTTATCGATCGCGAAAACCGTTCGCGCGCCCACGGCACCATTGCTGAAATCGTTAAGCAGATAAAGAAAAAAAACATATCCATCTGGATGTTCCCGGAGGGCACCCGCAGCCGGGGCCGCGGGCTGCTGCCGTTTAAAATGGGCGCGTTCCACGCGGCTATCGCCGCCGGGGTGCCGGTGGTGCCGATTTGCGTCTCCAATACGTCCAACGGTAAGATCAGGCTGAACCGCTGGAACAACGGCCTGGTGATCGTGGAAATTCTGCCGCCGGTGGATATCACGCCTTATGGGCGCGATCAGGTGCGCGAACTGGCCGCGCACTGCCGCGATATCATGGCGGCCAAACTGGCGGAGCTGGATGCGGAAGTGGCCCAGCGCGAAGGGCGTCCGGCGCCGCAAAAGGCCGGGTAACGGCTATGTCATTCAACAGGCGTCAGTTTATCCAGGCATCGGGGATTGCGTTATGCGCCGGCGCGCTGCCGCTGAGGGCGCGGGCCGCCGGGCAACCGACCGCCTTGCCCATTCCGCCGTTGCTGGAATCGCGCCGGGGACAGCCGCTGTTCCTGACGCTGCAACGGGCGCACTGGGAGTTTATGCCCGGCAGGCGCGCCGCCACCTGGGGTATCAACGGCGGCTACCTTGGCCCGACGGTACGGGTATACAACGGCGACGACGTTAAGCTCATCTATAACAATCGTCTTAACGAACCGGTTTCCATGACGGTCAGCGGCCTGCAAGTGCCCGGCTCGCTGATGGGCGGCGCCCCGCGCATGATGTCGGCCAGCGTCGACTGGTCGCCGGTTATCCCCATCCGCCAGCCGGCCGGCACCTGCTGGTATCACGCCAACACCCCCAACCGCATGGCGCCGCATATCTATAACGGCCTGGCGGGGCTTTGGCTGGTGGAAGATGAAGTCAGTAAGTCCTCACCTCTGCCTAATCATTACGGCGTGGACGATTTCCCGGTCATCATCCAGGATAAGCGCCTGGATAACTTTGGCGCCCCAGTCTATAACCCGCCGGCCAACGGCGGTTTTTTCGGCGACACCCTGCTGGCCAATGGCGCCCAGAGTCCGTTCGTGGAGGTTTCCCGGGGCTGGGTGCGCCTGCGGCTGCTTAACGCCTCGAACGCCAGGCGCTACCAGTTGCAGCTGAGCGACGGACGCACCATGCAGGTGGTGGCCGGCCATCAGGGGTTTTTACCGGCCCCGGTGCCGGTAAGCCAACTCTCGCTTGCCCCCGGCGAGCGGCGCGAAATCCTGATTGACATGTCGAAAGGCGAAGAAGTGGCGATCACCGCCGGCGCGGCGGCGGGCATTATGGATCGGGTGCGCGGTTTTTTTGAACCCTCGTCGATCCTGATCTCCACCATTGTGCTGACGCTCAAACCCACCGGCCTGCTGCCGCTGGTCACCGATAACCTGCCGATGCGGCTGCTGTCGGACCAGGTGATCGACGGCAATATCACCCGCACGCGGGAGTTTCATCTCGGGGGCAGCCAGCCTGAAATCAACGGCGCCATGTGGGATATGAACCGCACCGATTTCCGGGCGCTGCAAGGCAGCTTTGAGCGCTGGATCATCCACGCCGAGACGGCGCAGTCATTCCATATCCAGGGCGTGGCGTTTTTGATCAAGCGGGTCAATGGCAATTCGCCCTTGCCGGAAGACCGCGGCTGGAAGGATACGGTATGGGTCGACGGCGATGTGGAGCTGATGGTCTGGTTTCCGCAGGTGGCCGGCGACCATTTCCCGTTCCTGTATTATAGCCAGACGCTGGAAATGGCCGATCGCGGCTGCGCCGGCCAGTTTACCGTCAGTCCCGGCTAAATTGCCGGCCCGGCCATACGACTGCGGCGGCTCACGGCAATGTAAGCCACCCTCCGGATCCCGGCGGGACCCGGAGAGAATATGACCAGGCCAGTCATGCCCACCGGCGCTTATCAGGGTTTCACAAACGTATCCGGATTTGGCCCCAGTCGTTTACCGCAGTCCAGTTGGGCAATGGCGTCCAACTCGTCCTGCTGCAGCTTGAAGTCCAGCACCGCGAAGTTCTCTTTGATACGCGACGGCGTTACCGATTTCGGTATCACCACCAGGCCGGAGTCGAGATGCCAGCGGATCACGATCTGCGCCGGGCTTTTACCGTATTTTTCCGCAAGCTTGCGGATAATTGCCTGGTCAAAAACGCCTTCCCCGCCCTGGGCCAACGGGCTCCAGGATTCGGTCAGGATATCGTGGGCGGCGTTCCATTGGCGCAGTTCGCGCTGTTGCAGCAACGGATGCAGTTCGATTTGGTTAATCACCGGCGTAACCCCGGTTTCATCCAGCAGGCGCTGCAAATGAGGAGCATGGAAATTACAAACGCCAATGCTTTTTGCCAGTCCCTCCTCCTTCAGCTTGACCATATCGCGCCAGGCCTGGACATAAGTATCCTGCGAGGGTACCGGCCAGTGCATCAGATACAGATCGACATAATCAAGCTGTAGCTTCTTCAGGCTTTCTTCCAGCGCCTTAGGCGCCACCGTCTGATCGGCGTTCCACAGCTTGGTGGTGATAAACAGCTGTTCACGGGGCAATGCGGCCGCCTGCAGCGCTTCGCCGACGCCGGTCTCGTTCTTGTAAATGGCCGCGGTGTCGATAGAGCGGTAACCGACTTTCAGCGCTTCCTGCACCGCCTTCAGGACTTCTTCGTTGCTGGCCTGCCAAACGCCCAGCCCGAGCTGTGGCATGGTACGTCCATCATGAAATTTTACTGTAGGTTGCGTCGACATCATTTCTCCTTACTTTCCATGCGCCGGTCCCGTTCAGGCCGGCAGGGATCTCTCGTTGCGAGATCGGTTATTCTAGTAGAAATTGCGGTGTTGCGTGGCGTGAGTACCCCTCCATTGTGATCATCCAACGGCTGGGACTCAATGCTTATTCCTGTCCGCTATTTGCCTGTTTCTCCAAAAGACTATAGAAAAGGAGTAAAAAAAGGCACTATACCTGTAGGATCGTACAAACAAGAGAACCTTGCCATGACGCAAAATCAATCCCTCTGTACCCGTTTGTCGCTGCGCGCCATGCAATTGTTGCGGGAGGACAAGGCCGTGACCATTCCCCATGTGAAGCTGCTGCATGCCGACGCCTATTATGCCCGCACCCCGGTAATGTACGAGCCGGGCATCATTATCCTGTTCCAGGGCCGTAAAACCGGTTATCTCGGCGGCAAAACCTTTGTTTACGACGCCAGCCAATATCTGCTGCTGAGCGTGCCGCTGCCGTTCGAATGCGAGACGTTCGCCTCGCGGGAAGAGCCGCTGGTGGGATTGTTTATTGGCGTCGATACCCTGATGCTGCAGGATTTGATTATCGATATGGGGGACGATGCGCAGTTCAGGCCGGTTACCCCCCGGTCAAGCGGCATTAACGCCGCGCCGCTGACCGAAGAATTATTTTGTGCCGCCGAACGCCTGCTGGATATTATGGATAAGCCGTTGGACGCGCGGGTGCTGGGGCAGGCCGTGGTGCGCGAAATTCTGTATTACCTGCTGCAGGGCGAATGCGGCGACGCGCTGTACGCCCTGGCGAACCGGCAATCGCATTTTAACCAGATCGCCAAGATCCTGAAAAAAATTGAACGGCAGTTTGCCGATAACCTGACCATCGAGCAACTGGCGGCGGACGTCAATATGAGCCTGTCGGCGTTCCATCATAATTTCAAAGCGGTGACCAGCACTTCGCCTTTGCAATACCTGAAAACCTACCGGCTGCATAAGGCGCGCATCCTGATGCTGCATGACGGACTGAACGCCGGTACCGCGGCCATGCAGGTGGGGTATGAAAGCCCCTCGCAGTTCAGCCGGGAGTTTAAACGTTATTTCGGTATCTCGCCCCGGGAAGACGTGGCGCGCGTGCGCGTGCCGGGACATAACCCGGCGTTGCAGATATAACCCCCGCCGGGGGGAGAAAAAGGGGGCTAGGCGGCATCCTTGACCTTGCGTTTGCGCAGCAGCAGCACCAGCGTGCCTACCAGCCCGCTGCACAGCAATACCAGCGGCAGCACCATCAGGATCATCATCACCTGGTCTTCATGGTGTTTTACCAACGGCACATGGCTGATGGCGAATCCCAGCGTCAGCAGCGTGCCGACCCATATCAGGGCGCTTAACCAGTTAAACAGCTGGAAACGGGTGCTGCTTAAGCCGGAAATTCCCGCCATGGTGGGCAACAGCGTGCGGATAAACGCCAGGAAACGGCCGACCAGCAGCGCCATCAGGCCATGGCGATTGAACATCGCGTAGGCGCGCTGATGGTAATGGGCGGGCAGGTGCAGCAGCCAGCCGCGGACAATACGGGTATCCCCGAGCCAGCGGCCCTGCAGATAACTGAACCAGCAGCCAAGGCTTGCCGCCACGGTAAGGATGATAAGGGTGGGTATAAACGCCATCACCCCCTTCGCCACCATGGCGCCCGATAGCAGCAACAGGCTATCGCCGGGTAAAAACGAGGCCGGCAGCAATCCGTTTTCCAGGAATAGGGTGGCGAACATCACACAGTAAACTATCCCGATTACCCGCG
Source organism: Sodalis sp. RH14 (assembly GCF_047324285.1). Classification (NCBI taxonomy): domain Bacteria; kingdom Pseudomonadati; phylum Pseudomonadota; class Gammaproteobacteria; order Enterobacterales; family Bruguierivoracaceae; genus Sodalis; species Sodalis sp. RH14. The sequence goes on along the minus strand of NZ_CP178739.1, from coordinate 4,977,109 downwards.
GATTTGCCAGGGCGGCGAAATCCTGTTGCCAAAGCGCGCGGATAATCTCATGTAATACGCTCATCTCTACCTGCTTATCTCATTTTATTGGCAGCTTAACGTTAACATCCCTGTCTGTCCTCGATCGCGTACGCAATCAGACAATATTTATTAACTATTTTAGACCTGATCCCGGGTATGCGCGATGAGACGCTTCCTCAATCCTGGCGAAACCGGCGGCGAGATCGGCGATCAGGTCATCGGTATTTTCCAGGCCGATATGTAGCCTGACCAGGGTGCCGGTAAAGTCGACTCCGCCGGCGGGGCGGATAGCCGCGATGTCCTCGGGCTGGTTGGCCAGGATCAGCGATTCAAAACCACCCCATGAATAAGCCATGCTGAAATGGATGAAGTGATCGAGATAATACTCCAGTTGCGCCTGGCTCAGACGCGCTTTCAGCACAAAAGAGAACAGTCCGCTCGCGCCGGTAAAATCACGGACAAAAAACGCATGGCCTTTACAGCTGGGCAACGCCGGATGGTTGACCACCGCCACTTCCGGCCGGCCGGCCAGCCAGGAGGCTACCCGCATGCCGTTCTCGGCGTGTTGCTTAAGACGCACGCCCAGGGTGCGCAGGCCGCGCGCGGCCATATACGCGCTATCGGCATCCACCATCTGGCCCATCAAATACGATTGTTCGCGCAACTGATCCCAGCAGCGGTCGTTGGCGACCGCCGTGCCGAGCATGGCGTCGGAGTGACCGATAATATATTTGGTGCCGGCCTGGATGGAAATATCCACGCCCAGTTCCAGGGCCGGCAACAAAATGCCCGCCGCCCAGGTATTATCCAGCATAATCACGATATCGGGGTTGATCGCGCGAACGGCTTTCACGATCGCCGGGATATCCTGTACTTCCATGGTGATGGACCCCGGCGATTCCAGGAATACCACCCGCGTGTTTTCCTGGATTAAGGCGGCGATCCCGGCGCCTATCAGCGGATCGAACCAGGTGGTGGCGACATTCAGCTTGCCCAGGATATGGCGGCAAAAATCCGTGGTCGGCTCATAGACTGAGCCGGTAACCAGGATATGGTCGCCCGCCGAGACGAACGAGAGAATGGCATTGGTCACTGCCGCCGCGCCGCAGGGGTATAGGGCGCATCCCGCCCCGCCTTCCAGTTCCACCATGGCCTGCTGCAGGGAAAAATGGGTCAGCGTTCCGCGCCGGCCATAGAACAGCTCGCCCTGGGCACGTCCGGCGGTGGCTTTTTTTTTCGCCTGGACCGAGTCAAAGACCAACGACGAGGCCCGCTGGATAACCGCATTGACCGACCCTTGGGTATATTTTTTATCCCTGCCGGCGGTAATCAACGCCGTCTCGATTTTCTTAGCCTTCATTATCCACGCTACGCCTTTAACTGATTGTCTGTACTGAAGGGTCCACCGGCGCAATGACGCCGGTGTTCGCTGTGCTACGTTAACATGAATACGCCGCGGCGGCAGGCGTTTTGGCCGGGCTGAAACGATTTATAATAATATTAATTTTGATTTAAAAAGAGGGATCCGGCATAAGCGCCGCCGCCGCCGTAACCCGCGCGTGCGGGAACTGAACGGTTCTTTAACCGAAGTGTTAATAACGTTATTTTCCATGGCGAGGTGTTATTAGGTTGATGAGCGCAGGATAAATTTTATCGCGGGTTGTCGGTGGCGCAAGAATGGTTGATACAAATAATAATGAGAACCACTATCAATTCCCGTTCTGTTTGCTATCATTCTGGCTGGATTATTTTTTAGCAAAGTTTTAGGTGGAGGCGCAGCGTGAAAATGGCTGTTTTACAACGGGTCCAGGTCCTGTCCCAAAGGGCGCAGCGACGTGCTTATTCATTATCCGCAGTGTTGCGTGGCATGTCCGTCGCGATGCTTATGGTATTTGGCCTGACAGGGCCGGCCGCCGCCGCCGCGCCGGATACCGCCCCCGCGCCGATGGGAACCGCCGCCGTCGCCGCGCCGCAAGACGAGGGCGTGCCGCAAATGCTGCCGCAGGCGATACCTGTCGACGCCTCCGGCCAGCGGTTGCTGCCGCAGATGGATCTGTCGGTATGGGGTATGTATCAGCATGCCGATGTGGTGGTCAAGACCGTGATGATTGGGCTGCTGATTGCCTCCATCATCACCTGGGCGTTGTTTTTTGGTAAAAGCGCCGAACTGTCGTCGGCGAAACGCCGGCTGCGCCGCGAGATGGCGTCGCTTGCGGAGGTGAAGAGCCTGGACGAGGCTTTTTCGGCCGCGGCGGCATTTAAAGAAGCCAGCGTCGCCGGCCGGCTGCTGGCCATGACGCAAAATGAGCTGGATCTCTCCGCCGAGTCTAACGACAGCAACGGCATTAAAGAGCGTGTCGCCTTCCGGCTGGAACGCAGCGTCGCGGCCACCAGCCGCGCGATGGGTAAAGGCAATGGTTTTCTGGCCACCATCGGCGCCATTTCGCCGTTTATCGGTTTATTCGGGACCGTTTGGGGCATCATGAACAGTTTTATCGGCATCGCCCATACCCAGACCACTAACCTGGCGGTAGTGGCGCCGGGCATTGCCGAGGCGCTGCTGGCCACGGCCATCGGTCTGTTCGCCGCTATCCCCGCCGTGGTTATCTATAATATTTTTGCGCGCACTATCGCCGGCTATAAAGCCATGGTGGGAGATTGCGCCGCGCAGGTTCTCCTGTTATTGGGCCGTGATTTGGATCTGGCCGCCAGCGCCGGGCGTCAAAGCGCGCATGCCGTGGCAAAGTTTCGGATAGGTTAAGCGATGGCAATGCACTTGAATGAAGACATTGACGGCGACGGGGAGATGCACGATATCAACGTGACGCCGTTTATCGATGTGATGTTGGTGTTGTTGATTATTTTTATGGTGGCCGCCCCGCTGGCAACGGTGGATATCCGGGTGGATTTGCCCAACTCCACCGCGGCCCCGCAGCCGCGTCCGGAAAAGCCGGTTTACCTGTCGGTAAAAGGGGATAAGCAGTTGTTCCTCGGTGATCAACCCGTCACACCGGCTAACCTGGCGACGTCGCTGGATACGCTGACCCAGGGCAATAAAGACACCACGATTTTTTTCCAGGCTGATAAAAGCGTTGATTACGAGACCTTGATGTCGGTAATGGATAACCTGCGCCAGGGAGGGTACTTCAAGGTGGGGTTGGTTGGGGCGGAATCCGGCGGCAAGCGCTAGGCTGCTGTGAATTCGGCGGCTTTGAGCCGGTGCTGGCGGGCCTGGCCCGCCATGGAACGGTTAGCTTAAGTGATTGCCGCCGGTGACGCCGTGGACTTCGGCCGTGACGTAGCTGGATTCCTGCGAAGCCAGATAGACATAGATGGGCGCCAGTTCGGCGGGTTGACCGGCACGGCCAAGCGGGGTCTGCGTGCCGAATGAAGGCAGCTTTTCGGTGGGCTGTCCGCCGGACACCTGCAATACGGTCCAAATGGGGCCGGGCGCCACGCAGTTAACCCTGATGCCTTTGGCGGCGACCTGTTTAGCCAGTCCGCGGGTAAAGTTCAGGATGGCGGCTTTGGTGGCCGCGTAATCCAGTAACGACGGACTGGGCTGGTAGGCCTGGATGGACGAGGTGGTAATGATGGACGCGCCGGCGGGCAGGTACGGCAACGCCGCCTTGGTCATCCAGAACAGTGAAAAGACATTGGTTTCAAACGTTTTGCGGAACTGTTCGGTCGTCAGATCGGCAATATCCTCCACCGCCGTTTGTTTCCCGGCCACCAGCGCCAGGATATCCAGGCCGCCCAGTTGGTTGTACGCATCTTCCACCACTTTGACATTTACCGACTCGTCGCTTAAATCACCGGGCAGCATAAATACTTTGCGTCCCGCTTCCTTAATCAGTTCCGCTACCTGTTCGGCGTCTTTATGTTCATCGGGATGATATGCCAGGGCGATATCCGCCCCTTCCCGGGCATAGGCGATGGCCACGGCGCGTCCGATGCCGGAATCAGCGCCGGTAACCAAGGCCTTGCGTCCGGCCAGGCGGCCGCTGCCGCGATAGGTTTGCTCACCGCAATCAGGAACCGGGGTCATGTCGGATTGTAGTCCGGGCGCGTCCTGGCGTTGTTCAGGAAAGTCCTCCCGGGTATATTGGGTCACGGGATTACGCATGGTATATTGATCAAAATCAGCCATCTTTCTCTCCTTTTAAATAATAAGCATACCTATTTAAACTTAAGCCTAGTTGATTTTACGGATTTGTCGAATATAAAAATTTAGAGCGATTATTTTAATCTCAATTATAAATAACCATAAAATGCCAACAGGTGCATTAATATTTATTTAAAATTAATGGATATGTTCCAATTGACTAAATTACCATGCTATAAATTAATAAAATTACCCGGGTTTTTATTCAAAAAAATAAGAGAGTAATAATGATCAAGGTCTAGAAAAAATAACCCTTGGCATCAGGCGGATTGTCGCTGTTAACACTCCTGCTGCCCGGGTCCACGCGGCTGCGGAAGCTGCGGATAAAATGTAAATTGTGCTCGCGCCAGCGTGTGACGCATATACGGCGCTGCCCCAAATATTCGCCCGCGGGACTCAGGCATGCCGGCACGGCGTCGCAATGGTTTGTGTTGCCGTTCGCGCTGTAGAACGAATACGCGCCCGCCGGCGTGCAGGGGCCTTCATCGTTTATCGCGGCGGATCCCGCGATGGTATCAGCGCCCGCCGGCGCGCACCACTCGTCTTCCTCTTCTGACACCAGCGTAAGGTTACCTTCCGCGTCTTCATGGATAATGCAAAAATCACCTTTCAGCAGCGCAATGATGCTCATGCCGTGGCGCTTCACCGCCAGGCTGATGATCTCTTCGCTGATCGGATCGGCGCCGGAGGGGTAATAATTGAATAATAAGTAATTTAGCAGCGGCAGGTTGTCGATATGGCCGATAATATGCCATGATTCATCTCCCTGATTATACGTCTTATAGGGTGTGCCGTCACCGATAAATAATTGGCCTTGCCTTAACCGATGTATTTTTCCGTGCGGACGTGATGTGATGGTTAAGATATTATTTCCTTGGTTAAGGATGACACAAAAACGATTGCTCATACACCCTCTTGTAACTATTAATTATGCTAATTACTGTTATAAAAAATAACCGGTTGCAAAGACATTACACGTTATCGATACGGGTAAAAAGCTAGTATTAAGTACAGTTATTGCCTGTACTTTAGTACAGGTTGTTAGGGCTTTTCTTAACTGATACCATAAATTAACTTTGTATTAAGTTAAATCAAAGAGCATTAATATATAATCATAAAAGGGTGGACTATGTTTAATTTAATTAGTGTTAAGTACCAGGATATTATCAATGATAAACTCGATGAATTATATCTGCTGCGTAAAAAAACCTTCAAGGATCGCCTGGACTGGCAGGTCACCTGCGTCGGAGACCGGGAATTTGACGGCTATGATAATGAACACACCCATTATTTATTAGGATGCTATGGCGGTGAAATCGTCTGCAGCGTGCGTTTCATAACCATGGACCAGCCGAATATGATTACGGGCCCTTTTAAGGATTTTTTTAATTATCAGGCGCCTGAAGACGGTGCCTTGATTGAGTCCAGCCGCTTTTTTGTTGATAAAGGGCGGGTAAAGGACCTTGCCGAGACAAAGCTGCCGTTTTGCCATTTGCTGTTCCTGGGGATGGTGAATTATGCCCGAATGCTTGGCAAGCAGGCAATAATGACGGTATGCAGTAAATCAATGTATACCATTCTTAAGCGGAGCGGCTGGAATATAGCGATCGAGAGTACCGGATTATCGGAAAAAAAAGAGCCGGTATATTTGCTGCGTCTCGGCATCGGTGAAGACAGCCAGGACGCGTTGATCAAATATATACGCCGTCATTATTATTGTGAGGGAAGTTATCTGAAAAAATGGCCTATTTATCTTTGAGCGCTTAGGTGCATCATGGGTCATGCCAGGGTTTATTTTAAGTGTTTTATCGTCAATGTCGTTTCAATTAAATAAGATGAAAATAGGTAACGGTTGGGATGGGTCTGTAACCATGGCATGACAATGTCCACCGCCATTATTCATAACGATTTCCCGATGATGACGGCGCCAGTCATTGCCCGCTGCCTTGACGCCGCCGCAATTATTCATGGGTATTCAACAGTTGCAGGTCAGATGCCTTTTTAATGGCGTGTTTGGCATTCACTACGCCAAGTTTTACAATGACATTACTGATATGGAATTTAACGGTACTCTCCGTTATGCCCATGATGATGGCAATCTCGCCATAGGTTTTCCCGAGGCTTGCCCAGCGAAGGACTTCGGTTTCCCGGGTGGTTAACGTTCTTTCATCTCTCTCAGGCAGCGCATGATAGGGATGTATGAGCATAAATTGCTCATGGACGGAGAGCAGCAGCAGCTGGATATTTCTTTTATGCTCCTCGATGCGCTGTTTGAGAAGCGCGCATTCCTCCTCCGCGTACAGGGTTAAGGTTGCCAGATTATTTTCATGATCGTGCAGTGGGAAAGTATAACCGCTGAGGATATTATATTCTTTCGCGGCCGAGAAAATTTTACTATAGGCGCTACTATTGAATAATGGCGTTTTGTCATCCCACACGAAGGGCATGATGCTTTTTCGCGCCAATAAGACAACGGGATCGTATTTATATAATGTCATATTGATATATTTCTCTATCCATTTTTCCGGATAGTTGGAGTAGATAACCGGCGGCTTCGGGTATCTTTTGTTAATCACGGCGTAGGCAAACCGGGTTTGCGCCGGAAAGCGAAATTCACGAAAAATAGTATCGCTAATGTTTTTAATGATAAGATTGTGTTCATTTTTCCTGATTGAATTTGCAGTAAGAAGCATATGAATCTCATCATTTTAGCTGAGTTTAGTTAATGATCTGGGATATATTTAATACATTGAAATGCAGGTTTTTATTATATAATATTATTTTAATCGATAGTAAATCAGTTAACAGATTCGGTCAATGAGAAAATGCGTCCCGCTAAAAAAATCATTATATATATAAGCATAAAGCTAATTATTTTAATTTATATTATTCATCGTGTAAGATACTTTCTGTCTGCGCCTTGTGCCCGGCGTTGTCCGCTTGCCGGCCAGCCTGGCCGTCCGTATAATCCCTGACAAGCTGCTCCTGTGATATCGCCTCCCTGCCCGAAGCATTAGGAGTGAAATAATTAACTGGGTGTATACTCAAACCAGTTACCACAGTTTCGCAGAGGCGAATACGCGGGATTGCATCTCCCCCGGGGATGTGCCGAGGAGTAGGGAACGCACAATGCCTATCAGCCTGAAAAGCAGGATCATAGCAAAAATCGCCAACAAGTATCGCATGCTCTTTTGGGTAATCATTCCCTTGTGCTTTTTTATTTTTTCCGTTTCTCTCATTAGTTTTTTTGCTTACCAGACGTTGAAATCCCGCGCCGATCATGAGATAGGCAGTACGCTGGCCTTTGTCGACACGCTATTAAACGACGCCGACGCAACGGCCGATGAAGCCATCATGTTATTGAACCGACCTTGCGCGGAGATCGTCGATCGATTACGCATGATCAACATGCGCCATTCGCTGGTGCGCACCGTTATCCTGGATCATCAAGGCCTGGTGTATTGCTCCCCGGTGCCGGCGCCGCCCAATATGAAGCCGCGCAAATACGCAGCGGAAATGCGCGATCTGACGCCGGAAATCGAGCTGCGCGCCGGCACGCTCCTGTTTCCCGGCATTGCCGTCATCGTGTTGCGCAAGCATCGCGGCAATGACGGCGTCAGCGTGGTCATTGATACGCAATATATGCATTATATGATGGATGCGGTGGGATCCAATAACCGGATTTTCCTGAGCATAAAGAATCAATCCCTGTCGCCTGATGGGCGGCTGATCCCATCTGACAAGCTGCAAACCGGGTTTATCGCCGTCAACCGGGTTTCGCGGGTTTTTCCTTTTGCGTTGAGCATCGCCATTACCCAACGTCAGTTTTTTGACTATATGGTCGATACGTATGCCGTCATAATCCTGTTTTCAGTGGTGGTTTGCCTGGTCATGTCGCTGCTTATCCGCAACTGGCTGGCGGCTACCACGTCCATTCGCACCAATATGGCCCTGGCGCTGAAGCGTAATGAGTTTGAACCCTATTTCCAGCCGGTGATGAATGTGGCCAACGATCGTTGCGCCGGCGTGGAGATCCTCACGCGCTGGCGGCATCCCACGGACGGATTTGTTTCTCCCGAGGTATTTATCCCGCTGGCCGAAGAGTCGGGCCTCATCATTCCCTTAACGCGTCAGCTTATGCAGCAGGTAGCTACGGTGATTGCCGATAGCGCGGTGCATTGGCGGGAGAGGCTGCATGTCGCCATCAATATCTCGGCTAACCATCTTGCCGACCGGCAGATTGTGGAAGATTGCCGGACTTTTTTGCAGACGGTGCAGGATAAAAATATCCGGCTGGTACTGGAGCTGACGGAACGGCAATTTATCGACGTCAACGATACGACGCTGGCCGTGCTGGCCGAGCTGCAACAACTCGGGGTGGCGATTGCCATCGACGACTTCGGCACGGGATATTCCGGCCTGTCCTATCTGAGCAAGATGAATATCGATTTCCTGAAGATCGATCAATCCTTCGTGGCGATGATTGAAGAGGAGACCACTTCCCGGATTATCGTGGACGTGGTTATCGATCTGGCGGTAAAGCTGGATATGAAGCTGATTGCCGAAGGGGTGGAAAACGCGCGGCAAAAGGCGTATTTGCTGGATAAACAGGTGTTCTTTCAGCAAGGCTACTTTTTCTCCAGGCCGATGGCGCTGACGCAATTTTCCCTGTATATGCGCGAGGAACACGCGCGCCATGCCGCCACAGCTATAGCACCATAATCCGGCTTGCTGGTTTTTTATAATCGTTTTGTGAGCTTAATCCCAAACAAAAATAGTGCCTTATTTATCCATATATACAGCCAATATGTATATGGATAATTTTTCCGTATCCTTCCATATTTCAATCGTTTTCTTCGCATAAGTCTCTATTTTTTTAATATAACGCTTTGAAAAAGCGTTTTAATTTTAACGCTGTTCTCCATGGCCTTTTTGTAAATTTTAACTCTAGCTACTCCTACCTTTATTGCTTCATGAGGATAAATAAAATGAAAACAAATACCCTGCACAACTGGTTAACCGCAGGTTGCCTGGGCCTGATGCTGAGCGCGTCCAGCGCCTTTGCCGCGCAGTCCGAAATCGTCAATATCTCCAAAATCGCCGGCATGCCCTGGTTTAACCGTATGGGCGAAGGCGTCACCCAGGCCGGTAAGGACCTTTCCGTCAATGCCTATCAAGTCGGACCGTCCAGTACCGATGCTCCCCAACAGGTAAAAATCATTGAAGACCTGATTGCCAAAAAAGTCAGCGCCATAACCATCGTGCCCAATGATGCCGATGTGCTGGAGCCGGTATTTAAAAAAGCGCGCGCGGCGGGCATCGTGGTATTAACCAATGAATCGCCGGGCCAGCCCAGCGCCAATTGGGATGTCGAAATTATCGACAACCAGCAGTTTGCCGCCGACAACGTGGAGGAGGTCGCCAAGGCCAACGGCGGTAAAGGGGGATATGTCATCTATGTGGGCAGCCTGACGGTGCCCCAGCATAATCTCTGGGCCGATTTGTTTGTGAAATACCAGAAAGAGCATTATCCCGATATGCATGAAGTGACCAGCCGCATGCCGGTGTCGGAAAGCATCGATGACTCCCGCCGTACCACCCTTGATCTGATGAAGGCCCACCCCGATCTGAATACCATCGTGGCGTTTGGATCGCAGGGACCCATCGGCGCGGGACGCGCGGTTAAGGAGAAACGCGCCAAAAATAAAATCCATGTCTACGGCATGATGATTCCGTCCCAGGCGGCGTCGCTGATTAAAAGCGGCGATATCACCGAAGGCATTACCTACGATCCGGCTACCGCCGGGTATGCCCTGACGGCGGTGGCGGCCAGCCTGCTGAAAGGCGAAAATATCGGCCCGGGCTATGAAGTAAAAGGCCTGGGCAAAGCGGAAGTGGATGCCGACAAGAAAGTGATTAAGTTCCATAAGGTGCTGCGGGTTACCAAGGACAACATCGACAGCCTGTATTAATTGTTCGCCGCTGTTTACATCCTGCGAGGCTCTGGCCGGGGAAGGGCGACTGCCCCGGCCGGTCACCCGGACGCGTTACTATGAGGTTGCAATGAAGCCGTTAATTGCGATGGAACATGTCAGCAAAACGTTTTATGGGGTGAAGGCGCTCAATGATATTGCACTGACGTTACTGCCGGGCGAGGTGCATTGCCTGGCCGGGCAGAATGGCTGCGGCAAGTCTACGCTGATTAAGATTATTTCCGGCGTTTATCAACCGGATGCCGGGGCGAAAATCACCCTCGACGATCGCGAGTTCTCCCATTTGACGCCGGGGGAATCCGTTAAACGCGGCATCCAGGTGATCTACCAGGATCTGTCCTTGTTTCCCAACCTGAGCGTGGCGGAAAATATCGCCATCAATCTTTATCATCACCATCTCTGGGTGAATAAGCGCCATCTTTACCAACTGGCGCAGCGCACCCTGGACGATATCGGCATCCAGCTTAACCTGGACGCGCCCCTGGAAACGCTGTCGATAGCGCAGCGGCAACTGGTGGCGATTTGCCGGGCGCTGGCGCAGGATGCCCGGCTGATTATCATGGACGAGCCTACCGCCTCTCTTACCATGACGGAAGTCAAAGGCCTGCTGCGGCTGGTGCATCAGCTGAAGGCGCGGGGGATCTGCGTGGTGTTTGTGAGCCATAGGCTGGATGAGGTTATGGAGGTATCCGACCGCATTACCGTGTTGCAGGACGGTGAGTACATCGGCACCTTCCCCGCCGCCGAAATGGGCAGTAAACAGCTGGCGTTCCTGATGACCGGGCTGGCGTTCGATTATCGAGTACTGACCCCTTATGCGGGCGGCAAGCCGGTGGTGCTGGAGGTGGAGCGGTTAAGCCGCCGCGGGCAATACCACGATATTTCGCTGCAGGTGCGCCAAGGTGAAATCGTCGCCATCACCGGGCTGTTGGGCGCAGGGCGCACGGAACTTTGCCTGAGCCTGTTCGGCCTGAACCGCCCGGACAGCGGCAGCATTAAAATCGACGGGCGGCCGGTCGCGTTCAACAGCAATCGCGATGCGATTGCCGCAGGCGTAGGGTATGTGTCAGAAGACCGCCTGGGCACCGGGCTGGTCATGGAGCAGTCCATTGAGGACAATATCATCTCAACGGTACTGGCGCAGGTGAAAGACCGCTGGCACCTTATCGATAAGCAAAAAGCGCAGGCCCTGGTCGATGAGATGATCGGCCGGCTGACCATCAAGTCGGATAATACCTCGCTGCCGGTCAATACCCTTTCCGGCGGCAATGCCCAGCGGGTGGCGATCGCAAAATGGCTGGCAACCCGTCCGCGTCTGCTCATCCTGGATTCGCCCACGGTCGGCGTCGATATTGCCAATAAGGCGGGGATTTACCAGATTATTAACGCGCTGGCCGCCCAGGGCATCGCGGTTTTGATGATTTGTGATGAAATTGAAGAGGCGTATTTTAACAGCCATCGGATTCTGGTGATGAAAGCGGGCACCCTGGTGGCTGAATTCCTTACGTCCCAAACCACCGAAGCGGCGCTGGCGGAGGTGGTCAATGGTTAACAAAGCCGCATTGCACCGGCATGAAGTATTGCTGATCGCGACCATCCTGATCATGGGGATCGTGTTCAGCCTGAACAGTAGCGATTTCCTCACCTTCGGCAATCTTTACGATCTTATCAACAATTACGCCATGCTGCTGATCCTGGCCTGCGGGCTGTTTATCGTCCTGATCTCGGGCGGCATCGATATTTCTTTTCCCGCGATGACCATCATCGCGCAATATATCATGGTCACCGCGCTGCTGAGATACGGTGGTAATTTCCTGGTGGCGTTCCTCATCGCCGGCGGCGTCGGTACCGTGCTGGGCCTGATCAACGCTGTACTGGTCAACCGGTTGAAAGTGCCTTCCATTATTGTCACTATTTCTACGCTGAATATATTTTATGGCTTACTGCTCTATTTTTCCAAAGGCGTGTGGCTGTACAAATATCCCGACTGGTTCGAAGGCGGCCTGACATTATTTACTTTTACCGCCGCCGACGGCTATGACTATGGCCTGAACCTGCCCATTATGACCCTGCTGGCGGTATTGATCATCACCGGCCTGTTGATGAAACGCAGCAGTATCGGGCGTAAAATCTATGCCATGGGCGGTAATCGCGAGGCGGCTTCCCGGCTGGGCTTCGGTATTTTCAAGCTACAGCTGTTTGTCTATGGTTTCATGGGGCTGTTGTCGGGCGTGGCCGGGGTGGTGCAATCCTATACCGTGATGACGGTGGCGCCGGACTCGCTGCTGGGATATGAACTGACCGTGCTGGCGGCGGTGGTGCTGGGTGGAACCAGTATCATCGGCGGGCGCGGCACGCTGCTGGGAACGGTGTTGGGCGTGGTACTGCTGGCCATGCTGCAGAACGGCTTGAATTTAATCGGTGTGTCTTCCTATTGGCAGATGGTGATTACCGGCCTGGTCATTGTGGTCAGTATCAGCTCCACCGCCTGGAGTCAGCGCAGTAAATCGGAGATCCTGTCATGAGCGGCGCCAAAGTAAAAGATCATGTGGAGCTGTACCTGATGGTGCTGCTGGTGGTGGTGGTGGTGACCTTCAGCGTGCAGATTCCGGGCGTATTTTGGTCGGCGTCGAATTTCCAGTCCATCGGATCACAATTGCCGGTATTAGGCGTGCTGGCGTTCGCCATGGCGGTGACCATGCTGACCGGCGGCATCAACCTGTCGATTATCGCCACCACCAACTGCTGCGCCCTGGTCATGGCCTGGGTTGCCACCCATTTTGCCCCGTCGATAGGCAGCGCCCTGCTGATGCTGCTGGCCGGTATCGCTATGGCCGGTCTCATCGGCCTGCTGAACGGGGTCCTGATCGCCGTCATCCGCGTCTCTCCCATATTGGCCACCCTGGGCATGATGACCCTGCTGAAGGGGGTGACCATCCTGATATCCAAGGGGACGGCTATCTCCAATTTTCCCGCCTATGTGCTGTGGCTGAACAACCATAACTGGCTGGGCATCCCGGTACCCTTGTACCTCTTTGCCCTGGTGGCGCTTATCATGTGGATCGTGCTGGAACGGTCGCCGCTGGGCCGCCGTATTTATCTTATCGGCTCCAATCAGCGGGCGGCCCATTATGCCGGCATTAATACGCCGCGCACGCTGATGGCGGTTTATGTCATCTCCTCGCTGTTGTGCGTGGTCGCGGCGCTGCTGATGATGTCCAAGCTGAATTCCGCCAAGGCCGCCTACGGCGAGTCCTACCTGCTGACGAGTATCCTGGCGGCGGTACTGGGGGGGATTAATCCCGATGGCGGTTTCGGCAAGATTGTCGGTATGGTGCTGGCGCTGATCCTGCTGCAGATGCTGGAAAGCGGCCTGAATATCATGGGAATAAGCAGTTATATCACGATGGCGCTATGGGGCGGCCTGTTATTGGCGTTTCTCTTCCTGAAGGGCATACGGCTACCTTTTCCCAGCCGTTAACCGGGACGATTAAAACGCCGCGCGGCGGACGAACCGTGCGGCGTTCCCGGCAACTTGCGTTCCCGTCCGCGTTGCCCAGAAAAATGTTATGCATGTTATCCTCCCCGCCGGTGAAAGAATCTTTTCATATAAATGCAAATAAAATAGTTATTTATTGATTTTAATCACTGCCCACAGGAACGCAGGATTTTATCGGTCAAAATAACCATTTTTATGAGTATATAAATATAAATTTAATAAATAATTAGCCAAGCAATTGATTGCTGTCTCTTTAACTGATTGAGTAACATAGAGATGTTATTATACAATGGCTGGCTATTAGTAGAAACGTTAAGATTGACTGGCAGTTAACATAATATGTCTTTAAAAAAGGCTCAATTGGAGTATTTTATATTTTCCTGCTGTTTATCACTCAATAATAAAAAACGAGCCTGATAATAAATTATTTACCTTGCTCAACGATAATAATTACCGGTATTATCAATTTATGAGTTCCTAATATCATTAGCATTTGTATTATTATCAATTAAAATAACTATCTTGATATTTTAATGAAAATATTTGTCGGTGAACAGCGATGATCGCAACTTTCATTGCGCGTTCGAAATTTGTAATTAAAACGACGAAATTATTAGTTACCTAAGGAGAAAATATGATGGAAATTGAGCGACACGCTATAGAATTTGCGGGGGACAAACTGGCCATACGGATACATCGTGCAGGCGGTAGCACCACATCGCCGCTGCCGGCGGTATTGATGTGCCACGGATTCTTTTGCATCCAGGACATCTTATTATCGGGCTTTGTTAAGCATTTTACCGCGGCCGGCTACTGCGTTGTTACCTTTGATTACCGTGGCTTCGGCGACAGTGAAGGCGACGCCGGCAGGATAGTGCCGGAACGGCAGATTGAAGACATCATGGCGGTATTGGACTGGTGCCAAGCCCAACCCGGGATAGATGCCCGGCGTATCGCCCTGTGGGGCACGTCGCTTGGCGGCTGTCACGTTATCGAGGTGGCCGCCCGCCGCCCGGAAATAAAATGCGTCCTCAGCCAACTGGCTTTCGCCGACGGCGAGCAATTGGTGACCGGCGATATGGGGGGAGAGGAAAAGGCCCGCTTTATGGATACCCTGAAAAGGATGGCGAGTAAGCAGCAGCAGAGCGGCAGTGAACTGTTGGTGCCCATTATCAAGGTCATGACCGATGAGGAGTCGCGCGTGTTCTTTGAAAAGAAAAAAAAGGAATTCCCGGTCCTGGGGAATAAAGTCCCTTATCTGGCGGTATGGGAAACCATTCTTTATCATCCGGCGCAAGCTGCGGCGCGGGTGACTCAGCCGACGTTTATGGTGTTTGCTGAAAATGATAAAGTCATCGCGCTGGAATACGGCCTGGCTTTATACCAGGCCATTAGCGCGGATAAACGCTGTCATATCCAGCCCAAGGCGCGTCATTACCAGGTTTTTGCCGGCGAGCATCTTAATCGCGTCGCAGGACAGCAACTGGACTGGCTACGTAAACACATGTGAAGGGCGCAGACATGGGCCGCAGCGGCATTGCCCGGCCCGGTTGTGTTCGGGGCTATGCCATAAGCGCCGGTATCCATGCTATCGGTGCGGCCGTGGTCGCCGTCGTCCGCCAGACATGCAACACGGCGCGCAGACGCCGGCTCAGTAAATGCTTTTTAATAGCGACACTTCCAACGGCGTGACGATAAGATCGGTCAGCCCGTCCACCATGGTTTTGAGATGCGCGGATTTGCTGTGTTTTTGCACAATTTCCTCACTTGCCCACTGCTCGACAAAAATAAAATGATCGGGCCGGACAATATCCTGATGCAACTGGTACTTCAGACAGCCTTCTTCCCGGCGGGTGGCTTCGATACAGGGTTTTATCACCGCTTTGATAGCTTCCGCCTTGCCCGGTTTACCTTCGACAACCGCCACGATATGAACCTCTGCAGACATAACATTCTCCAAATAACTGATATGAATTATTAACAATATGGGAATAGCCTGCTTTAATCATAACGATACTAATGATAAAAAGCACAATTAAAGGAATTCGATATGGCGGGAACCAGCCTGTTGGCGCTGCTTGATGATATAGCCTCGATACTGGATGACGTGGCGGCGATGAGTAAGGTGGCGGCGCGTAAAACCGCCAGCGTGCTCAGCGACGACCTGGCGCTGAACGCACAGCAGGTATCCGGCGTGAGGGCCGACCGTGAGCTGCCGGTGGTATGGAAAGTCGCTAAGGGTTCACTGATCAACAAGGCGATACTGGTGCCGCTGGCGCTGGTTATCAGCGCATTTATTCCCTGGGCCATTACGCCGTTGCTGATGCTGGGCGGCTCCTATCTGTGCTACGAAGGCGTTGAAAAACTGATCGAAAGCTGGCATCGCCGTCAGCAGAAAAAAAACCATGCTGAACCGGTCCCGTCCGCGCCGATGGCGGTGCTCAATGCCGATGCGCCGCCGATCGTCCCGGCCACCGCCGCGCAGGCCGCGCCGGCGGATGTGGCGCAGGGCGCTTCGGTGGCCCCGGACGAGACCCGCCAGACGGATGCGCCGGCGTCAGGATCCGGCGTCACCCCGGAAGATGTGCTGGCGCTGGAAAATAAAAAGGTTAAAGGCGCGGTGCGTACCGATTTTATCCTCTCGGCGGAGATTATCGTGATTTCATTGGGCACCGTGGCCAGCGCGCCCTTGATGAACCAGGTGGCGGTGATGGTGCTGATCGCCATCGCCATGACCCTGGGCGTCTACGGCATCGTGGCGGCCATCGTCAAAATGGATGATGTGGGACTTTACCTGAGCGAATTGCCCGGCCAGGGCGGCTCGCGCAAGCTGTTGCGCGCCATGGGGCGCGGGGTGGTCAATGCCGCGCCGCTGCTGATGAAATCCCTGTCGGTTATCGGTACCATCGCCATGTTCCTGGTGGGCGGCAGCATTCTGGCGCACGGCTTGCCCTGGACCCATGGCCTGATTGACCGCATGCAAGAAGGGCACGGCGGTTTCGTTGGCACCCTGATGACCAGCGCCACCGATATGCTGCTGGGACTGGTGGCCGGCGGGATTATCGTGGCGCTGGTGACGGCGGGTATGAAAATTGCCGGAAAAAGCCATGCATAATCGCCCGGCGTATGACTGCTGGCTGGCAATGCGGGTCGATTATTGCTGGTCGGGCAGTTTGTCGCCGGATTCCGGCGCGTTGGCCGGGTCATCCTTACTTTTTTGATCAGCCGGCTTGGCCGGCGCCACGGGTTGCGGCGCCTGCGCTATCAGCAGTCCATCGGGCTTGCCAGGGTATCGGGTCTGGTTGCTGAACATTGTTTTTCTCCCGTGAATATTTTTTGCAGCGACATGCAAACATGCAAAATGTTGCGGTTAATATTTACCTTGCCGCCGGCGGCTGGACCGGTCGGACACCACGGATTGCGAATATAGAATGAGTGTCCGCATTAAGTATAGACAGAAATAAAAATGATAGGGTGCTGATTCCATCATGATAAGCGGCTGGCATACAAGACAATAGGGAGAATAATCTTTATAGGCCTTATAAGTCTCTTATTTTTAGGTGCAAAAAGAGAATTGCGGCTTCGGTTGTTCCCAGCAGGTATCCCACGATTTTTAAATTATATGCAATAACGGGTTAAATAATGTGGCTTTAAATAATGTTTTTAATAAAAAACCTTAAATAATAGATAGTTAAGAAATTAATGCACCTACTTACGCTGATTCCTTGGGCGGAGTTTGTATCAATCTGTAAATGACGCTTGCCAGTATGAGTATGTCGGCTAGTATTAAATATACCTATGACATGATTTGAGTTGCCTTTCTGTTATTGGGTGGAAAGCAATTAAGTGGAGTAAAAATGCGGTAAACCGGATTAAATTATCGCAGTTTATTTTTATGCCGCTTTGAAAAGATACAGAATAATTGAAATTCACTTTATTTCAACCGGAGGTTTAAAATGGCTGAACAACATCGTGGCGGATCGGGCAATTTCGCGGAAGATCGCGCAAAGGCATCCAGCGCCGGCAAGAAAGGCGGCCAGGCGAGCGGCGGCAACTTTAAAAACGACCCGCAGCGCGCATCCGAAGCCGGTGAAAAAGGCGGGCGCAACAGCCATGGCGGCGGCAGAAAACCGTCGAAATAATAGGTTCTATGCTTGTTTCGTCGCTACATAATTATAATCTGTAAGTTAGGTGGCTATGCCTGTTCACAACAGAGTAATTATGTAATAGAAACAGGTAAAGGCGGTCGGACTTAACCAAGATCCGGCCGCGTTAATTCAAATACTATGCCATGACATAAACGATAAGCCCGACGCTCTGGTCGGGCTTATCGTGGTTTGGGCGCTTCCTGCGCCAGATGTCGGGTCGGAGACAATACAAAAATACCGCGTGCGCCGTCACCGGGTTTTGACGATACTGTTTGGATTGCCGGACCAGTGGGTCATTACCCAAGGACAAGAGACACGCTATGAGTGACGTCACCCTTTATCACAACCCCACCTGCGGTACCTCCCGCAATACGCTGGCGTTGCTGCGCGAACGGGGCATTGAGCCCAAGGTTATCGAATATCTGAAAACGCCGCCCAATCATCAGCAGTTGCAGACGTTGATCAGGGATATGGGCCTGCCGGTCCGCGCGTTGATTCGCACCAAAAACGATCCTTACCAGCAACTGGGCCTGGCGGAAGATCGCTGGACCGATGAACAGCTTATCGATTTTATGGTGCAATACCCGGTGTTGATCAATCGCCCTATCGTCGTCACGCCCCTGGGCACCCGGTTATGCCGGCCTAAAGAGGCGGTATTCGAGATCCTGCCGCCGGTTTGACCTTAGCGCGCCCCGAATTCCGCCACCACGCAGTCGATAAAACTGCGCAGTTTCGGCGTCAGCTGCCGTTGGGCGGCGAACAGGATATGCAGCGGCCGGGACGGCGCTTCATAGTCCGGCAATACCCGCATCAATTGGCCGGATGCCAGATAGGGACGCAGTATCACTTCCGGGCCGAGGAGAATCCCGCCGTCGTGAAGCGCGGAGGTTAACAGCGCCGAGCTGTCGTTAATCTGTAGCCGGCTTTGCACCCGAACCCGTTGTTCCTCGCCGCCGCGGGTAAAGCGCCATTCACTGAGCGGCGGACGCGACCAGAAGCTATAGCCCAGGCATTCATGGCGTTCAAGATCGCTTAATTGGCGCGGTAACCCGCAACGGGCCAGATATCCCGGCGATGCGCAGGCAATCATCCTGTAGGGTGCGAGTTCCCGGGCGGCAAGACTTGAGTCTTTCAGCGCGCCCAGGCGAATGACCGCCTCAAAACCCTCATCCACCACATCCACAAAGCGGTCGGTCAAGGTTAAATCCACCTTCACCGCCGGAAAGGCCAGCAGATAACGGTTAATCATCGGCGTCAGGGCGTAGGCGCCAAACGTCACTGGCGCGTTGACGCGCAGCTGGCCGCGCGGCGCGGCGCTGAGTTCAAGGGCTACGGACTCCGCCGCCTGCGCTTCGGACAGCACTATCTTGCAGCGCTGGTAAAACACCACGCCGATTTCGGTCAGGCTCTGCCGGCGGGTGGTGCGGTTAAGCAGGCGCGCCCCCAGCCGATCCTCCAGAAATACCACATGCTTGCCCACCATTTGCGCTGAAATATTCAGCGCCTCGGCGGCGGCGGCAAAAGACCCCCGGTCGGCGACCTTAACAAATACCGCCATGCTGGTCAGTCGGTCCATTACGGCGCTCCTGCCGGATAATTCACAACTGTAGGTTGCGGGATATGTTCTGATATGCCTGTTTATCGCAAAACGGTTGGTAATGTAAAGTCGGTCCTCGGTATTTTTTTTCTTCCAACTGGAGTTCTGACTTATGAAAATAGGCATTATCGGCGCGGGTTTTATCGGCCGCGCCATCGCCCAACTGGCGATGAAGCAAGGGCATGAGGTGATGGTCAGCAATTCA
This sequence comes from Sodalis sp. RH14, assembly GCF_047324285.1. Taxonomy (NCBI): domain Bacteria; kingdom Pseudomonadati; phylum Pseudomonadota; class Gammaproteobacteria; order Enterobacterales; family Bruguierivoracaceae; genus Sodalis; species Sodalis sp. RH14. The sequence continues at coordinate 4,957,481 of NZ_CP178739.1, read as the reverse complement.
CGCGGCCCGCAAACCCTGATGAGCCTGGTGGCGTCAATAGGCTGTTTGACCGGCACCGCGGCACAGGCCGCCGCCTTCGGCGAACTGGTGGTAGTCGCCATTCCCCTGAGAAATTACCTGCAAGTACCGGTTGCGCCCCTGGTCGGTAAAGTGGTGCTGGACGCCAATAATTATTATCCCGAACGCGACGGGCAGATGCCTGAGCTGGAGAATCAATCCATCACCACCAGCGAGCTGCTGGCCCGTCATCTTGTCGGGGCGAACATCGTCAAGGCGTTCAATTCCATCCGGGTTAACGATCTGGAACGCGACGGTATGCCCGCGGGCGCGCCGGGACGGCGCGCGCTGCCCATCAGCGGCGACGACGCGCAGGCAAAGCAGCAGGCCGCCGCGCTTATCGATCAATTCGGCTTTGATGTCGTGGATGCCGGGTCTCTGGCCGAGGGGTGGCGTTTCCAGCGGGGCAGGCCGATGTATTGCGAACGTTTCGATGCCGCCGGGCTGCAAAAAGCGCTGCGCGAAAACGATGAGGAGCATGTTATATCACGCAAAATGCGGTAATCTCCTTGCCCTCGATAATATTCATTGTTAAATCCGCGCGCGGAAATGAGCCAACGGATTCAGAGGGATGATAGTGGAACCAAAGCAGGAGTTGCAGCGCGGCCTCAAAGCCCGGCACATCGAACTGATTGCCCTGGGCGGCACCATCGGCGTCGGTTTATTTATGGGCGCGGCCAGCACGCTGCAATGGGCCGGGCCGTCGGTGCTGCTGGCCTATATTATCGCCGGGTTATTTGTCTTTTTTATTATGCGCTCGATGGGGGAGATGCTTTATCTGGAACCCATCGCCGGCTCCTTCGCGGTCTATGCCCATCGCTATATGAGTCCGTTTTTCGGCTACCTTACCGCCTGGAGCTATTGGTTTATGTGGATGGCGGTGGGGGTGTCGGAAATCACCGCCATCGGCGTGTATGTCCAGTACTGGTTTCCCGACCTGCCGCAATGGCTGCCGGCATTGGCCGCCGTCGCCCTGGTGGCGCTCGCTAACCTGGCCGCGGTCAGGCTGTATGGCGAAATCGAGTTTTGGTTCGCCATGATCAAAATCACCACTATCGTGGTGATGATCGCGGTGGGACTGGGTATTATCTTTTTCGGCATCGGCAACCACGGCCATGCGGTGGGGCTTGGCAATCTTACCGCCCACGGTGGTTTTTTCGCCGGCGGCTGGAAGGGCCTGCTGTTTGCGCTTTGTATTGTGGTGGCGTCTTATCAGGGCGTGGAGCTGGTCGGCATCACCGCCGGCGAGGCCCGTAATCCCCAGGTGACCCTGCGGCGCGCGGTGAGCAAGATCCTCTGGCGCATTCTGATTTTTTACGTCGGGGCAATATTTGTTATCGTAACGATTTACCCTTGGAATCAAATCGACGGCGGCGGTAGCCCGTTTGTGCTGACCTTCGCCAAAATCGGCATTACCGCGGCGGCGGGCATTATCAATTTTGTTATCCTCACCGCGGCGCTGTCCGGCTGCAATAGCGGCATGTACAGCTGCGGCCGCATGCTCTTCGCCCTGGCGCAAAACCGCCAGCTGCCGGCGGCGGTAGGGCGGGTCTCGCGCAACGGCATCCCGGCGGTGGGGGTGATGCTGTCCATCGTGGTGCTGCTGTTGGGCTCGTGCCTGAATTATATTATTCCCAATCCGCAGCGGGTATTCGTTTATGTCTACAGCGCCAGCGTTCTGCCTGGCATGGTGCCCTGGTTTGTGGTGCTGATAAGCCAGCTGCGCTTTCGCCGGGCCCACCGGGATGCCATGGCGTCGCATCCGTTCCGCTCGGTATGGTTTCCCTGGTCCAACTACCTGACCATGGCCTTTTTAGTCTGCGTGCTGGCGGGCATGGCCTTTAGCCCGGACACCCGGTTGTCGCTGGTGGTAGGTTCGGCCTTTTTAGTCCTGGTTGCCGTAATTTACCGCGTGCTGGGATTTAATCGCGCGGCGCAGGCGGGGACGCCGAACGCCGGGTGATTGATTAAAATATGAACGGCGTCACATTATTAACATCTGCCTCCGGGCGGCACTTGTTAAAATAACGCGCCGGCGGCATTATCAATCACTGTTGTCGGCGGCACCGCCGCCGTCCAGGTAAAACCTAAACTCCTTGTTTCTCTCGCTGTATCAGCGGTGGCAAACAAGCGGTTTAGGTTTTTTTTCGCCCCCAGCCGGCAAAACGCCCCGCCGTGTCTGCCCGCCGGCAAGATACTCTGTTGTTTTTCAGCGCCGGATAATGGTTTTACCGCACAAACAGCGGCGGATTCGGTTTGCAGCGGATTTTATCGTGGCAACGCCGTTTTTGCACCGTGGTTTATGCCGTTATTTTACTAATATGCCGGGTTTTAACCTGGTTAATTGTTAATATTTTATTAAATATCACCATGGTGAAGCAATAAAGCAGCGTTAACGCCTGAGTTTGGTGCAAAAAAGCACGGCGACCGCGGCTTTATCGGTCGCGATGGCGGAAGATAATTTTATTTAATTGATCTATAACGCTATTTAGGATTGGAGTCTATTTGGCATAACCTGTGCTAGGTAGTGGTATCGCGCCAACCCCCTGGCCGCCTCTGTCCGTGGAGCAACGGGTCCGCAGCATCGGTGGGGCGCACCCTTAACCCTAACTGTTTAATGAGGCGTTGCTGATGGAAATTCAAAAACCTTATCTGCTGTTCCTGGCGGACGCGCACGATCGGCTGGCGGCGAAAGTCGCCACCGGCATTCGCCACTGGCATCCGGAATACTGCGTCGGCCAATTGCGCATGGACGGTTGCCAGGTGGATTGCGGCCTGCCCGATCTGGACATTGCCGCCGCCCGGGCCATGGGCGCCAAAACGCTGGTGATAGGCGTGGCCAATCGCGGCGGGGTGATTGCCGGGCATTGGGTCGAGGTGCTGCGCGACGCGCTGGAAAACGGCATGGACCTGGCCGCCGGGCTGCATAATCGCCTGTCGGACGTTCCGGTACTGCAAGCCACGGCGCAAAGGCTTGGCCGCTCGCTGTTCGATGTGCGCCACACCCGCGCCGCTTTGCCGGTGGGCAACGGGCGCAAGCGCGCGGGTAAACGGTTGCTGCCGGTGGGCACCGACTGTTCCTGCGGTAAAATGTATACCGCGTTGGCCATTGAGAAGGCCATGCTGGAACAGGGCAGAAAAGCCACGTTTCGCGCCACCGGCCAGACCGGCATCCTAGTCAGCGGCGCGGGCATCAGTATCGACGCGGTGGTGGCGGACTTTATCGCCGGCGCGGTGGAAACCCTGGCGCCGGACAACGAGCCGGATCATTGGGATATCATCGAAGGGCAGGGGTCGCTGTTCCATCCGTCGTTTGCCGGGGTCACCCTCGGGCTTATCCACGGCGCGCAGCCTGATGCGCTGGTCTTGTGTCATGAGCCGACGCGTACCACTATGCGCGGCGTCGATTATCCGCTGCCCGACCTGGCCGATTGTATGGCGCTGAACCTGCGGGCGGCGCGGCTGACCAACCCGCAGGCGCGATTTGTCGGCATCTCCGTTAACAGCGCCCTGCTGCCGGAGGCGGACGCGTTGGCCTATATGGCGGAGTTGGAAACATGCTACGGTTTGCCGGTGGTGGATCCGTTCCGCCAGGGCGTCGCGCGCATTATTGAGCAACTTTAACCACGGCGGAAGAATCCATGAGCAGAATTGTCTATCTTAACGGCGACTATGTGCCGGAGCAGGACGCCAGGATCTCCATCTTCGACCGGGGCTTCCTGTTCTCCGACGCGGTCTATGAAGTCACCGCGGTATTAAACGGTAAGCTGTTGGAAAACGAGGGCCATATCGCCCGTCTGGTGCGCTCCTGCCGGGAGCTTAAACTCTCCCTGCCCGTTACGCCCGCTGAACTGGACGCCATACAGCGGGAGCTGATCGCCCGCAATCAACTGCGGGAAGGCGCGGTCTATCTGCAACTGAGTCGCGGCACTACCGGCGATCGGGAATTTGATTTTCCGCCGGCCGGCACTCCGCCTACGCTTACGCTGTTTACCCAGGCGCGGCCGGTTATCAATAATGCCAAGGCTATCAACGGCATCCGGGTGGTGACGCTGGAGGATATCCGCTGGCACCGCCGCGACATCAAAACGGTGGGACTGCTGGCGCCTTGCCTGGCCAAGGAGTATGCCCATGCCCAGGGCGCGGACGATGCCTTCCTGGTGGAGAACGGGCTGATAACCGAAGGCAGCGCCTGTAACGCGTGGATTGTCACGTCTGCCGGCACCCTGGTGACCCGGCCGCTCAGCAACGAGATTTTGCACGGCATAACCCGCCGTTCGCTACTGATGCTGGCCGAAACCCACGCTATCCCGTTTGAGGAACGGGCATTCAGCGTTGAGGAGGCTTATGCCGCGCGGGAGGCGTTTATCAGCTCCGCCACCACCTTTATCTGGCCGGTTATCGGCATCGACGGCAGGACGGTGGGGGACGGCGTTCCCGGTCCGGTAACCCGGGCGCTGCGGGCGATATATGTGGATATGGCGCTGCGGGCCACCGCCTGATAATAACGCCCCGGGCCGGCAATGCCGCGGTTTCGCCGGCCGGGGGCGGTGTATCCGCCCTTATTTTGGTATTCCGGTCCTTTATTTTCAGGCCCGTTCTTTATTGCTGATGATTTTTATGGCAATAAAACCGGCGCGGGCGGTTAATTTTTTCTTATCAGTAAATATTAGTCAGCGAAAGTGTTGAGGCGCCGCTTTTTATTATCTCTAGGTTCAGAAATACGTTGGTGTTTACCAACTATTTTTTAACGCTAAATCGCCAGGCGGCATGTGCCGCGGCGCGCCGATAATTAATGTGATACATGTCCTATTTGTTATTAAAATTAGACTTTAACGTTAAAAGATAGTCTTTAATAGACGGTATCACCGAAATGGTGCAACCGCGGCGCCGGCGCCGTTTTCCGGCGGCACAAGCGCACTGAAAGGGGGCGCGCGGCGCCCGCCCTGATGATAGCTCCCCGGAGCGAAACGGTCTGTGCCTCTAATGTGCCGGAAATTTGCCATTATGGCCGGATAATTGCTTATTTTGTTGGGGTAAATACCCGTCGTCTTCATGGGTTGTACGTTTAAGCTTCAGGATTTATGGTCCACGCCTCGGGCGTTTTGCTGAAACTGTATAAAGGAACCAGATGATGTCAATGAAATTGATAAGAACCCCGCTTTCCGCCCTGCTTATCGGTTGCCTGGGCGCGGCTTTCTCCGCCCATGCCGATGTGGTTATCGGCGTTGCCGGGCCGTTTTCCGGACCCAATGCCACCTATGGCGATCAATACTGGCGCGGCGCTTCCCAGGCGGCCGAGGATATTAACGCCGCGGGCGGCATCAAGGGGGAAAAAATTAAGCTGGTGCAAGGAGATGACGCCTGTGAACCCAAACAGGCGGTGGCGGTGGCCAACCGGCTGGTGGATCAGGAACACGTGAAGGCGGTGATTGGCCACTTCTGCTCCTCATCCACCATGCCGGCGTCGGAAGTCTATGACGAGGCGGGTATTATCGCCATCACTCCCGGCTCCACCAATCCACAGATTACCGAGCGTGGCCAGACCGCCATGTTCCGTATGTGCGGGCGGGACGACCAGCAGGGACTGATTGCCAGCAACTACATTATCGATAAGCTGAAGGCGAAAAAAGTGGCCATCATCCACGATAAGGACACCTACGGCCAGGGCCTGGCGGATGCCACCAAGGCGGAGCTGAACAAACGCGGCGTGAAGGAGGTGATGTATGAAGGCTTGTCGCGCGGTGAAAAAGATTTCAACGCGTTGGTGACGAAAATCCGCGCGCTGGATCCGGACGTGGTCTATTTCGGCGGCTGCCATCCCGAGGCGGGTCCCCTGGTGCGCCAGATGCGTGAGCAGGGCGTCACCGCTAAATTCTTTTCCGGCGACTGCGTGGTCACCAGTGAACTGGTCACCGCCGCCGGCGGCCCGCAGTATACCAACGGTGTTTTAATGACCTTCGGCAAAGATCCCCGCGTTATTCCCGACGGCAAGGCGGTGATTGAGAAGTTCCGCGCCGGCAAGTTTGAGCCTGAAGGGTACACTCTCTATTCCTATGCGTCGGTACAGGCTATTGCCGCGGCGTTTAACGCCGTCGGCGGCAGCGATTCCGCTAAGGCCAGCGCGTGGCTGAAGGCCAACAGCGTGGATACGGTGATGGGCAAAAAGGCCTGGGACAGCAAAGGCGATCTGAAGGTATCCGATTACGTGGTTTATCAATGGGACGACCAGGGTAAATATCACGAAATCCCCTAAAGCCACCATGGGCTAAAGGTAATGCGCCAGGCGGACCCTGGGCCAGGCGCCGGGGTTGTCCGTGGGCGTCGCCGCTAACGGGCCGGCCCCGACGCCATGTTTCACCGGGGGAAAATACCCCGCGCGCCGTGCGGTGGTCGCTTTTCTGGCCGCCGGGCGATCTGTAAGCAAGACGAGACGGTGTAACTATGGATTCTTCCTTCCTGCAGCAAATGTTTAACGGCCTGACACTGGGCGCCGTCTACGGTTTGATCGCCATCGGCTATACCATGGTGTACGGTATTATCGGCATGATCAACTTCGCCCACGGCGAAGTCTATATGATTTCCGCCTACCTGTGCGCCATCGCGCTGGCGCTGCTGTCGTTTTTCGGCCTGCATTCGTTTCCGCTGCTCATCCTCGGCACCCTGGTGTTTACCATCGCGGTTACGGGCGTCTACGGCTGGGTTATCGAGCGCATTGCCTACCGGCCCCTGCGCAACTCTACCCGGCTGGCGCCCCTGATCTCCGCCATCGGCATGTCGCTTATCTTGCAAAACTATGCGCAAATCAGCCAGGGGCCACGTCAACAGGGTATTCCCACCATGCTGGACGGGGTGCTCAGGTTCCACATCGGCGACAGCTTTGTCCAGCTCACTTATACCAAGATCTTTATCCTGGTGGCGTCGCTGCTGGGGATGCTGGCGCTAACCTATATTATCGGCCACACCAGGCTGGGGCGCATGTGCCGCGCCACCCAGCAGGATCGCAAGATGGCCTCGATCCTCGGCATCAATACCGACCGGGTTATTTCCTGGGTATTTGTTATCGGTGCCGCCATGGCGGGGCTGGCGGGGGTATTGATTACCATGAACTACGGCACCTTTGATTTTTATGCCGGTTTTATCATCGGCATTAAGGCATTCACCGCCGCGGTGCTGGGCGGTATCGGCTCGCTGCCTGGAGCCATGCTGGGCGGCCTGATCCTGGGCGTCGCCGAGGCGCAGTTTTCGGGCATGGTCAATTCCGATTACAAAGATGTATTTTCATTTTCCTTACTGGTGGTCATTCTTATTTTTCGCCCGCAGGGTCTGCTGGGCCGGCCACTGGTGGCTAAGGTATAAAGGGAGAGATAATGTCGCAACCCACAGCGCCGCAATCCGCCGGGACGCCTCCTCCAGTGGCTCAATCACCGGACAAGCCAACCTCCGCGCCGCGTTCCCCGGGATCGCCTCCGCCCGCAGGGCTGGATATCCGGCAATGCCTGCTTGATGCCGTCCTGGCCGGTTTTATTGCCCTGATTGTTTTTGGCCCGGTGGTGGGCGTGGTGCTGGACGGCTACAGCTTCAATTTCCACGCTCCGCGCCTGGCCTGGATTATCCTGGCGGTGATGGCGGGGCGTTTTGCCCTTAGCCTGTTTCTGCAAACCGGGCCGGGACAACGTTTCCAACTGCGTTTTAACGGCGACAGCGGCGGCGTCTACGTCCGTCCCGCCGACTACAAAAGCCGCCTGCGCTGGATTATCCCGTTGATCCTGGTACTCGCGGCGCTGTTTCCCTTCGTCGCGACCAAATACCTGCTGACCGTGGCAATTCTCGGCCTGATTTATGTGCTGCTGGGACTGGGGCTGAATATCGTGGTCGGCCTGGCCGGACTGCTCGATCTGGGGTACGTGGCGTTTTATGCTATCGGCGCCTACGGACTGGCGCTGGGGTATGAATATCTCGGCCTGGGATTTTGGTCCATGCTACCGCTGGCGGCAATCATGGCGGCCGTAGCCGGCGCGTTATTGGGTTTCCCGGTGTTGCGCATGCATGGCGATTACCTGGCGATAGTGACCCTGGGTTTTGGCGAGATCATCCGGCTGATTTTAAACAATTGGCTGGCTTTTACCGGCGGCCCCAATGGCGTCTCGGTGCCGTCGCCGACCTTTTTCGGCCTGGAATTCGGTCGCCGCGCCAGGGAGGGCGGGGTACCCATTCATGAGTTCCTCAATATTCCCTATAATCCCAACCTGAAGTTTATTTTCATCTACGGCGTGCTGATCCTGGTGGTGCTGCTGGTGTTGTATATCAAGCACCGCCTGACGCGCATGCCTATCGGCCGCGCCTGGGAGGCGCTGCGCGAGGATGAAATCGCCTGCCGCGCCATGGGACTGAACCACGTACTGGTTAAACTGTCGGCCTTTACGCTCGGCGCATCCACCGCCGGCATTGCCGGGGTGTTTTTCGCCACTTACCAGGGTTTCGTCAATCCCACGTCGTTTACCTTTTTTGAATCGGCGCTGATCCTGGCCATTGTGGTGCTGGGCGGCATGGGTTCGACCATCGGCGTGGTGATTGCCGCTTTTGTGCTAACCGTGGCCCCCGAACTGCTGCGCAGTTTTGCCGAATACCGGGTGCTGCTGTTCGGCATCCTGATGGTGGTGATGATGATCTGGCGGCCGCGCGGCCTTATCCGTATCAGCCGCGCCGGTTTCGCCGCCCGTAAGGGGGTGGCGCCATGAGCGACACTATCCTGAGCGTCGAGCACCTGATGATGCATTTCGGCGGCATTAAGGCCCTGAACGACGTCAATCTCGAGGTTCGCAGAGGTTCCATAACGGCGCTTATCGGCCCCAACGGCGCCGGTAAAACCACGGTATTTAACTGCCTGACCGGCTTTTACCAGGCCACAGGCGGCAATATTATGCTCAACACCCGCGGGCGGCCCACCAATATTATCCAGATCCTCGGGCAAAAATTTCGCGCCGCCGATTTTATCCATCCGGCCCGGCTGGGCCGGCGCGTTTTTTATAAAATGTTCGGCGGCACCCATCTGGTCAATCGCGCCGGGCTGGCGCGCACGTTCCAGAATATCCGCCTGTTCCGCGAGATGTCGGTGGTGGAGAACCTGCTGGTGGCGCAGCATATGCAGGCCAACCGCAACCTGATTGCCGGGATATGCAATACGCCGGCCTATAAACGCGCCGAAAACCGCGCCCTGGATCGTGCGTTTTACTGGCTGGAAGTGGTGGAACTGGTTGATTGCGCCAACCGACTGGCGGGTGAAATGTCCTACGGCCAGCAGCGGCGGCTGGAGATCGCCCGCGCCATGTGCACCGACCCGGAAGTGATTTGCCTGGACGAGCCTGCGGCGGGACTTAATCCGGTGGAAACCCGTACCTTAAGTAAAATTATCCGCCTGCTGCGCGACCGCCATGGCATCACGGTGTTGCTGATCGAGCATGATATGGGCATGGTGATGGACATCTCGGATCATATTATCGTGCTCGATCATGGCGATGTCATCGCCACCGGTACGCCGCAAGCCATCCAAAATAACGAAAGCGTGATTGCCGCCTACCTCGGCACCGACGAGGAGGAATTGGCCTTATGACCGACATTCTACTGGAATTTCGCGATGTGGACGTATTTTACGGTCCGATCCAGGCCCTGCGGCAGGTTTCCATCCAGGTGCATGAAGGGGAAACGGTGGCGCTGATCGGCGCCAACGGCGCGGGCAAATCCACGCTGCTGATGTCCATCTTCGGCCAGCCGCGCATCAGCGCGGGGCAGATCCTATTGCGCGGAGAGGATATCAGTCGCAAGTCGACTCATTTCATCGCCGCCAACGGCATTGCCCAGTCGCCGGAAGGGCGGCGGGTATTCCCGGATATGACGGTGGAGGAAAACCTGCTGATGGGCACTATTCCCATCGGCAATCGCCATCAGGCCGAAGATTTGCTCCGGATGTTCGACCTTTTTCCGCGCCTGCGTGAGCGCCGCAACCAGCGCGCCATGACGCTTTCCGGCGGCGAGCAGCAGATGCTGGCCATTGCGCGCGCGCTGATGAGCCGGCCTAAGCTGCTGCTGCTTGACGAGCCGAGTCTTGGATTGGCGCCGATCATCGTCAAGCACATTTTCCAGATTCTCCGCGAGCTGGCCCGCACCGGCATGACCATCTTCCTGGTGGAGCAAAATGCTCACCACGCGCTGAAGTTATCGGACCGGGGTTATGTCATGGTCAACGGCCAGATCCGGCTTAGCGGCAGCGGGGCCGAACTCCTGGGCAACCAAGAGGTACGCAAGGCCTATTTAGGCGGTATATAGCCCGGCAATACCGCAATATCGTTCCATGGCCGGAATGACCGCGCTAAACAGCCATTCCGCCGGCGCGCGACTATCAGCAGGCTATCTTATTGGGAACAGGTGCTATGCGTGGCGCGATATATTGTTCAACCCAATTGCTGTCATCTTTAAAATAATAAATATGACGCTGGATTAATAGTTCTTTATTCCTGAACTTAAAGGGCAGTAATTTTATTTTATACTGCCGTTCTTCAATGATATTTTTTACCGATGCGGGGAAAAAACCAATGGCATCGCTCTTTTCAATCGTCGACAGCTGTCCCTGAAACGTGGGGACATGAAGCCGTTTCAACATTAAGTTATTAAATTGCAAATGAGCATCTATCTCCTCATTGATCTTTCCAGGAAGTTGCGCCTCGTATTGCACCAGGACTTTATCATACAAGAGTTGATTTATGGGCACATTGCGGATATTCACATCGCTGCCGACTGCCAGCATGAGGGCATCTTCCGCTAAAAGCTGATGTATGACCCCTGGCGGGCAGCGTAGCGGTTTATCCGAGAAAAAAATCTTGCACAATCCCTCCTTGAGCACGTCTTCCATACTCGTGCTATCTGGAGCATAGTATTCTAGGGTAATCTCGTTTTTGAAGGGCGAGTCAGAAAGCAAAGGAGATAAATAGGAATAGTCATGATGATCGATTCCCAGTTTATACTGGGTGGCGATATGATTTTTATTGGTGTTTTTTTTCAGAATTTTGCTTTCCAGTTCACACACTTCCTGATAGAGCGGTAGCAGCGTTGCGTACAGTTCGCTACCGTAACTGGTGAGTTTTAAGCCATTGCTGGTGCGGGAAAACAGTTTATGGCCAAGGCTTAACTCGAACATTTTAATTGTCCGGCAAAGCGGGGATGGCGTGATGCAGAGAATCATCGACGCCAACCGAATAGACTGCTGTTGTGCGGTCACGATGAAATACCGTAATGTTTTAGATATTAAGATCATATTAGGCCCCCGGTGGCTTTTGCTTATCTTGACTAGATTTATAAGAAAATATTTTTAAAAATAAAATAATTATTAAAATTATTTTGTTTTTTTCAAATAACATTGCCAGGCTATTTTATTATTAATATTATTGATATTAAGGGTGTCAGCAGCAACCGAAAAATCATTGCTGAATTTACTGAGAACTATAATAAACAGCGCTAGGCTTATTTAGAATATTTTTTAAGAAATGCCGCTCTTAACTCGAAAAAAAATGAGATGTTCAGTAATGTCTTAAAACCATCATTATGGATGGTTTTATTTGTTCAACTGATTTATTCAAAAAACAGTTAACCAGCAACGCAACATCAATCGCTGGAGTTGCTTCGCTGTTATCAGTGGTGTGAATAGACGTTACGACGTTAGTATAGTATTTGACAAGTCCTTCATTGAAATCCTTTAGAACAATTGGCGAATAATGTTAACCAGCTCACGCTTGTTAACTCTATGTATCGAAAATGGCCATGGCATGCAAAAGGCAATGCTAATTATCAGCATATATTCCCCAGCGAATATATTAGCCATCAATATCAGATTATGCCTGCTGACACGTTAAGAAAATGATGTGAACGCATTCAGCCGTTTTTAAAATTGATCAATTTCAATTGCTTACGATTTCCAGCGCCGCCAGGTACGGGGGCGACGGGGCGGGCGATGATTTAAAATAGGATGATGATTAAGGCAAAACCGGTCCGTATCGCCATTCTGGTCATTGGATTACTCTAAAAGTTGAGGTAAACCGCGGGATGATGGTATAAGCCGGCGGTAGATCGTAAAGGTTAACCTCTGTTCCCGGCTTGCCGGTCTCTTGCTCTGATGGCATTGCCAGAAACAATTTAATATACATTTCCTGCCGGGAGCGAGTGGTAAAACACAAAAGATAACTTATAATTTTTCCTAATATAATAATGTCAGTTAATTCAACGTCTTTATTAAGGAAACGCACCATGGATGCCAGATCCAAAAAGCAACTTGAAGAGTTACGCGCCAGCAGCAGAAGCGAGCATGCCACGCTGCTGATGCCGTCATCTGATTCCGTTGCGCCCCGGACCCTGGGCCAACGTTTAGCCGACAGGATCACGGCCATTATCGGCACCTGGACCTTTATCATTACCCAAACCATTATTATCATCGGCTGGACCGGATATAACCTGGCCGTCGGTAAAAGCGGATTCGATCCTTATCCCTTTATTTTACTGAATCTTTTCTTATCATTTCAAGCCGCCTATACCGCACCGGCCATTATGATGAGCCAGAAGCGGGAAGGGGAAGTGGACCGCTACCGCGCGGAAATCGCGTCCAACGTGAATGTGAAATCCGATCTGGAAATGTATGCGCTGCACGATAAAATTGATTATCTGGAAGGCGACATCGTCACGTCAATAAAAGAACAGCTGGCGCAGATCACCCGGCAGCTTGAAGAGATCAAGCAAAAACAAGGCTGACCCAACCGGCCGGCAACATCGCTATTGAGGCGGCGCCCGCCGCCTGCCGCTAGTTTTCCACCCGTCCGCCCTGGACATTATCATTGCCGGCGGCCCCCGCGCGCGCAAACCGTTGTATCCCGGCATTGACTTCGCGCAGGATTTCCCGGGAAAACGCCTCGTCGTTGACCGCGCGCGCCAGGATAATGCCCCCCACCATCGACGCATGCAGACGAATGGCGTCGCCCCGGGCGTGTTTATTACTGCGCCAGGGGAAATAACGGGTCAGCCGTTCAACCGTGGCGGCCACCAGCCGGGTCAGGGACGGCCTGACGGTCTCTTCCCGGGCGATTTCGGTTGCCAGCGCCGACACCAGGCAACCGAGGGCCGGGTTATCGCGATGCTGAACGCTCAGGTAATGATCAACGTAGTCCAGCAGCCCTGCCGGCGTGGCGGCGGCTTCATCTATACCGGCAAGCGTCGTCTGCGCCCGATACTCGAAGCTCTCCTGCATTAATGCTTCCTTGGACGCAAAATGATTATAGAAGGGACCGTGCGTCAGGCCGGTGGCCTTCATAATCTCGGCGACGCTCACGCCCGAGAAACCGCGTTCACGAAACAGCCGTGCCGCTTCCTGGAGAATACGTTGATGTTTTTCTGCCGTTTCGGCCGCGGGATATCTCATCTTCCATCCTATTGTCGTCGGTTTGCCGCCATGGCTTGACAAGTATACATGATAGCGGTCATGCTTGTCGCCATCAAGCATGACGAGCATCATGTTACTTACCATCAAACATGATGGATGTCATGTTTGGTGGCAAAACCCTTCTGCGGCCTGGCCGCAGGGCAACCGACCTTATTAGGAGAAGATGATGAAACCAACAGATACTCACCCTGTCAGCGATGCCAGTGGCACCGCGGTTATCACCGGCGCGTCGTCGGGTATCGGCGAAGTGTATGCCCGCCGGCTGGCGGAGCGCGGTTATGATCTATTGCTGGTGGCGCGCCGCGGCGATCGCCTGTCGGCGCTGGCGGAGGAATTGCGCTCCCGTTACGGCCATGAAACGCGTACCCTGGTGGCGGATCTGGGCGTGGCGGCCGATCTGGACCGGGTGGCCGCTATCCTGGCCGCCGATGCGTCCATCACCCTGCTGGTCAATAACGCAGGCACCTCGCTGATGGTGGCGGCCGAGCAGACACCCGCGCCGGCGGTGGCGGCGCTGCTGAATTTAAATGTTACCGCGCTGACCCGGCTTAGCCTGGCGGTCCTGCCGGGATTCAGAGCGCGAAACCGCGGTACGCTTATCAATATCGGCTCGGTGCTGGGATTCAGTTCCATCGTCGGCAGCGCCGTCTACAGCGGCACCAAGTCCTTTGTGCTCGGCTTCACCCAGGCGCTCCAACTGGAATTCGCCGATACCAATGTCAGGATTCAGTTAGTGGCTCCGGCCACCACCGCCACGGAAATTTGGGATATTTCCGGCGTGCCCCTCTCCACGCTGGACCCCGACACAATAATGCAGGCCGGGCAGTGCGTGGACGCCGCGCTGGCGGGTCTGGATATGGGCGAGGCCATAACCCTGCCTTCACTGGAAGAGGCCGGGCTGCTGGCGGATTACACTCAGGCGCGCCTTAAACTGTTCAGTAAGGTTAACCGGGGACGCCCGGCCACGCGCTATCATGTGACGATGACCGCGGCGCAATAACCTCTCGGGGGGAGGATGTCGCGCGGGGCTACGCGGATAATGATAATCCGCGCCTCCTCCTTATAGTATGCCAGAGACCGATGCGGGGAATATCAACGGAGACCTCTGAATTCTGTAAGAATAGAGCCGGGCAGGTAACGTCATTACATTAATAATATTTTCATATTCCGTTCTTTCATAAAAGTTCCGTCGCCGTTGAAATATTCAAACCCAGGTTGAGCCGCGCTGTTTATTGCAAAGGCGTTAGAAGAATTTAATTTTACAATTGCTTAACCGGTGTAATAATTCTGCGGCGAAAAACGCGGGATGCCTGAAGCATGATATAACTCACTTTTCCCTGCCTAAATACGTTGCCTTGTTCTTTGCCATGGCTACGGCGGCAATATTAAATCAGGCTTTCTTTTTTAAATTTAATCTTCGTTTAATTATTGGTCGGTATAGTACTTTCAAAATGCATTTTTGGATTCGATTTTATTTATGGATCAACTATTACCTTTTTCCCGTCCCTCCATTGGTGAGGACGAAATTGCGGCCGTGGGCGACGTTCTCCGCTCCGGCTGGATCACCACCGGACCACAAAACCAGCGGCTGGAGGCGGACTTTTGCGCCGCTTTCGGCTGTAAACACGCCATAGCGGTATGCTCCGCCACCGCCGGCATGCATCTGGTCCTTGCGGCGCTGGGCATCGGCCCCGGTGATGAAGTCATTACCCCTTCCCAGACCTGGGTTTCCACGCTGAACATGATCGAGCTGCTGGGCGCGCGTCCGGTGATGGTCGATGTCGATCGCGACACGCTGATGGTCACGGCGGCGGCGGTGGAGGCGGCTATTACCCCGCGCACCAGGGCCATCGTGCCGGTGCACTACGCCGGCGCGCCGCTGGATTTGGATGCGCTGCGCGCCGTGGCTCGCCGCCACGCCATACCTTTAATCGAAGATGCGGCCCATGCGGTGGGCACCCGTTATAAAGGGCGCTGGATCGGCGCCACGGGTACGGCGATTTTTTCTTTCCACGCCATTAAAAACATGACCTGCGCCGAAGGCGGCCTGGTCGGCACCGACGACGATGCCCTGGCGGAGCGCGTGCGGCGGCTGAAATTTCACGGCCTGGGCGCCGACGCCTTCGATCGCCGTCAGCAGGGGCGCAAGCCGCAGGCCGAAGTGGTGGAGCCGGGGTACAAATATAACCTCTCCGATATCCATGCGGCCATCGCCGTGGTGCAACTGGCCCGCCTGCCGGCGTTGAACGCCCGTCGTAGGTCTCTTGCCGGGCGCTATCTCCACGCTCTGGCGGGTTCCCCGTTTCTGCCGCTCGGGTTGCCGGCCTACGATCATCAGCATGCCTGGCATCTGTTTATGGTGCGTATCGATCCCGAGCGCTGCGGGCTGGACCGCGATGAACTGATGAACCGTTTACAGGCGAAGGGCATCGGCACCGGCCTGCATTTCCGCGCCGCGCATACGCAAAAATATTACCGTGACCGTTATCCACAGGTGTCCTTGCCGGAGACCGAATGGAATTCAGCCCGTCTGTGTACCCTGCCGCTGTTTCCGGATATGGCCGACAGCGATGTCGATCGGGTGGTTGCCGCCTTGTTTTCTGTGTTGGAGCTGAACATTGTCGCGCGTTGAACCTATTACTAAGGTCTCGGTGGTTATTCCCGTATTTAATGAGCAGGAAAGCCTGCCGGCGTTAATTACGCGTACCGTCGCCGCCTGCGGGCGGTTAACCCAATCCTATGAAATTATCCTGGTGGACGACGGCAGCAGCGACGATTCGATCGAGCTGATGACGGCGGCGGCGCAGACGCCGGAAAACCATATCGTCGCCGTAATGCTCAATCGCAATTACGGCCAGCATTCCGCCATCATGGCTGGTTTTATCCAGGCCAGCGGCGATTTGGTCATCACCCTTGATGCCGATTTGCAAAATCCGCCGGAGGAGATCCCAAGGCTTGTGAGCGTGGCGGAACAAGGCTATGACGTGGTGGGAACAGTGCGGGCCAGGCGCCAGGATTCCTGGTTCCGCAAATGCGCCTCGCGCATGATTAACCGTCTTATCCAGCGCGCCACCGGCAAGGCGATGGGCGATTACGGCTGCATGCTGCGCGCCTACCGCCGCCAGGTGGTGGAAGCGATGCTGCACTGCCATGAGCGCAGCACATTTATTCCCATCCTGGCCAATTCTTTTGCCCGGCGCACCATCGAGATTGAGGTGGCGCACGCCGAGCGCGAGTTCGGCGATTCCAAATACAGCCTGATGAAGTTAATCAATTTGATGTACGACCTGGTGACCTGCCTGACCACCACGCCGCTGCGCCTGTTAAGCGTGGTCGGCAGCATTATCGCCATTTCCGGGTTCACCCTCTCGATCATCCTGATCGCCCTGCGCCTGCTCCTTGGGCCCACGTGGGCGGCCGAGGGGGTTTTTACCCTGTTCGCGGTGCTTTTTACCTTTATTGGCGCGCAGTTCGTCGGCATGGGGCTGCTGGGCGAATACATCGGCCGCATTTACAACGATGTCCGCGCCAGACCCCGTTATTTCGTGCAGCAGGTGATCGGCGCCCGGCCGTCCTCGACTACCCAGGAAGAAGAATGATGAAAGCTATTGTATTTGCCTACCATGATATTGGTTGCATCGGTTTAAAAGCCTTGGTGGCAGCCGGCTATGACATACAGGCCGTGTTCACCCATACCGACGCCCCGGACGAAAACAGGTTTTTCCCCTCGGTGGCGCGGCTGGGCGCGAGTCTCGAGCTGCCGGTTTACGCGCCGGACGATGTCAACCATCCGCTCTGGGTTGAGACTATCCGCAACCTGAAACCCGAGATTATCTTCTCGTTTTATTATCGTCAGCTGCTGTGCGAGGATATTTTATCGCTGGCGCCCCGGGGCGGCTTTAACCTGCATGGGTCGCTGTTGCCGCGTTATCGCGGCCGCGCGCCGGTGAACTGGGCGCTGGTCAAGGGTGAAAAACAGACCGGCGTTACGCTGCATCGCATGGTCAAGCGTGCGGACGCCGGGGATATTGCCGGGCAAGCCGCGGTTGATATCGCCCCGGACGATACCGCGTTAACGCTGCATGCCAAACTCAGCGACGCGGCGGAACGACTGTTGCGCGATTTATTGCCGCCGCTGAAGGCGGGCACCCTTAGCCTGACGCCGCAAAATGAAAAAGAAGCCAGCCACTTTGGCCGCCGCACCGCCGCCGACGGTGAGATTTACTGGCATCATTGCGCGCACGATATCGCCAACCTGGTGCGCGCCGTAACGGAACCCTATCCAGGCGCCTTCAGCTATTTGGGCCAGCGCAAGCTTATCGTCTGGAACGCGCGCGCCCGGGATATCCGGCATGATAAACAGCCGGGTACCGTGCTGGCCACCGAACCGCTGACCATTGCCTGCGGCGACGGCGCGCTGGAGATTATCACCGGGCAGAGCGAAGCCGGTTTATTTTTGCAGGGCAGCCGGCTGGCGCGGGAGATGGGCATGATGGCCGGCGTGCGGCTGGCGGCTAAACCCAGCCCCGCGCAGCGGCGCCGGACCCGCGTCCTGATCCTCGGCGTAAACGGATTTATCGGCAACCATCTGACTGAACGCCTGTTGCGTGAGGACGGCTATGAAGTCTATGGCCTGGATATCAGTTCGGACGCCGTCGGCCGTTTTATGACGAACCCGCGTTTCCACTTCGTGGAAGGGGATATCAGCATCCACTCGGAATGGGTGGAGTACCACATCAAGAAATGCGACGTGGTGCTGCCCCTGGTCGCCATCGCCACGCCTATCGAATATACCCGCAATCCGCTGCGCGTATTTGAACTGGACTTCGAGGAAAACCTGAAAATAGTGCGCGACTGCGTGAAATACCGTAAGCGCATTATTTTCCCCTCCACCTCCGAGGTCTACGGCATGTGCGATGATAAGGAATTCGACGAGGATCGCTCCCGGCTCATCGTCGGCCCGATCAATAAACAGCGCTGGATCTACTCGGTATCCAAGCAATTGCTGGATCGGGTCATCTGGGCCTACGGCGCCAAAGAGACCCTGAAGTTCACCCTGTTCCGGCCGTTTAACTGGATGGGGCCGCGCCTGGATAACCTGGATGCCGCGCGAATCGGCAGTTCGCGCGCCATTACCCAATTGATCCTGAATCTGGTGGAGGGATCGCCGATACAGCTGGTGGACGGCGGCGAGCAAAAACGCTGTTTCACCGATATCAGCGACGGCATCGAGGCACTGTTTCGCATTATCGAAAATCGCGACGCCCGCTGCGACGGCCAGATCATCAACATCGGCAACCCCGGCAACGAGGCCAGCATCCGTGAACTGGCGCAAATGCTGCTGGACAGTTTTGAAAACCATCCGCTGCGCCATCATTTCCCGCCGTTTGCCGGCTTTAAGGATATCGAAAGCAAAAGTTATTACGGCAACGGCTATCAGGACGTCGAACATCGCAAACCGAGCATTGAAAACGCCCGCCGCTTACTGAACTGGCAGCCGACCGTCGAGATGCGGCGCACCGTTGACCAGACGCTGGATTTCTTCCTGCGCAGCACGGTTAAAGAAGGCGTGGACGCGTGAGGCAGGTCGGCCTGCGGGTTGATGTGGATACCTTCACCGGCACCCGTGATGGGGTGCCGCGTTTGCTGGAACTGTTTGAAAAGTATGATATCAAGGCCAGCTTTTTTTTCAGCGTCGGCCCGGATAACATGGGGCGCCATTTATGGCGCCTGCTGCGCCCGCGTTTTTTATGGAAGATGCTGCGTTCCCAGGCGGCTTCCCTTTATGGCTGGGATATCCTGCTGGCCGGCACCGCCTGGCCGGGCAGATGCATTACCCCGTCCCAGGGACCGTTAATGAAACAGACCTTGATGGCGGGACATGACGTCGGCCTTCATGCCTGGGATCACCAGGGATGGCAGGCCAAGGCCGGGCGTTGGCCTGACGCCGAGCTGGAGCGGCAGATCCGGCTGGGCGTGGAGGCGCTGGAGACGAGCATCGGGCGGCCGGTAACGTGCTCCGCCGCGGCGGGCTGGCGCGCCGATACGCGCGTATTGGCGGCGAAGGAGAATTTCGGTTTTTACTACAATAGCGACTGCCGCGGCCGCCATCCTTTCCGGCCGCTATTAAGCGATAACCGTATCGGCGCGGTACAGATTCCCGTCACCTTGCCTACCTTTGACGAAGTCATCGGCAAAGAGGCGCGTCTGGAAAATTTCAACGATTATATCCTCGGGCGGATCGCCCGGGATAGCGGTGTGCCGGTCTACACCATCCATAGTGAAGTGGAAGGGCGATCGCAGTCGGCGTTATTCGAGCAATTATTACAACGCGCGCAGCAGCAGGGCATCACCTTTTGCCCGTTGCCCGACCTGTTGCCGGCCGACGTCTCCACGGTGCCGGTGGGGCGTGTCGTCCGTTCCCCTTTTCCCGGACGGGAAGGCTGGCTGTGTTGCCAGGCCCCGGCAAATTCACCGCCATGAAATTAATTAAACATTACTGGGCGGCGATACTGGCGCTGTTTTATGCGCTGGTCTATCTGCTGCCTTTGAACAGCCGTTTGTTATGGCAGCCCGATGAAATCCGCTATGCCGAGACCAGCCGCGAAATGCTGCTGCGCGGCGACTGGATTGTGCCTAATCTGCTGGGCGTGCGTTATTTTGAAAAGCCGGTACTGGGTTACTGGATTAACAATATCAGCCAATGGCTGTTCGGCGATTCTAATTTCGCCGTACGTTTCGGGGTGGTGTTGAGCACCGGCGCCAGCGCGCTGCTGGTGTATGTGCTGGCCATGATGATGTGGCAAGCGCGCCGCACCGCGTGCCTGGCCGCGCTGATATTCCTTTCGATGTTGCTGGTATTCGGCGTCGGCACCTACAGCGTGCTTGATCCCATGGTGTCGCTGTGGCTGACGGCGTCGATGGTCAGTTTTTATCTGGCGATCAACGCGAGCGGCGCGCGCGATAAGCTGGGCGCCTATATCCTGCTGGGGATTACCTGCGGTTTGGGTTTTATGACCAAGGGTTTCCTGGCGCTGGCGGTGCCGGTGATTGCCGCGCTGCCCGTCGCCATCCAGCGGCGCCGGCTGAAAGATCTGCTGATCTTCGGCCCGGTGGCGGTACTGGCCGCGGTGGCGCTGAGCCTGCCCTGGGCGTTGGCCGTTGCCCGGCGTGAGCCGGATTACTGGCACTATTTTTTCTGGATTGAGCATATCCAGCGTTTTGCCGATGACGACGCGCAGCATAAAGCGCCGGTATGGTACTACCTGCCGGTTATCATCGCGGGATCATTGCCCTGGCTGGCGCTGCTGCCGGGATCTCTGCTCAAGGGCTGGCGTGAGCGGGCGACGCGGCCGGAGCTGTTTTTCCTGCTGTGCTGGATGCTGATGCCGCTGGTGTTTTTCAGTCTCGCCAAAGGCAAGCTGCTTACCTATATCTTGCCGTGCATGGCGCCGCTGAGCCTGCTGATGGCCGCATATGCGCAAGATTGCATCGCATCCCGCCGCGTGCGGGTTTTCCGCCTTAACGCGGTGATCAACGGCGCCTTCGGTCTGTTGGGCATGGCGGCTATCGCGGCGCTGGGCGCCGGGCTGCTGCCGCAGGTGATTATATTAGGCCACGATGAATGGCCCAAGGTGGCGCTAAGCCTGCTGGGATTCGCCGGCTGGGCTCTCTTTGCCGCCGTGTCCTGGCGCCAGGGTGGGCGGCGCTGGGCCTGGGCCGCGGCCTGTCCCGTCCTGTTCAGCCTGGTGGTGGGCCATGCCATTCCCCAGCGGGTGATCGACAATAAGCTGCCGCAGCACATTATACGCGCCAATGCCGGCGTGCTGCGCCACAGCCAATACGTGCTGAGCAACAGCGTGGGCCTGGCGACCGCCATAGCCTGGGAGCTCAGGCGCGATGACGTGAAAATGTTTCGTGAGCGCGGCGAGTTGACCTATGGGTTATCTTATCCCGACGCGCGCGGGCGTTTTATCAGCGAGCAGGATTTCCCCGGCTGGCTGGCAACGGCGCGCAGGCAAGGGGATGTGGCGCTTCTCCTCCGCCTGCCCGACGACAACCGGCTGCCGGTTTACCTGCCCGCGCCCGATGCCATGCAACGCAGCTCCCATCTGGCATTGGTGCTGTACCGGCAACGGCCATGAGCGGATATCTGCTGATACTTCTGGTCAGCGTTCTCACCTGCGCGGGGCAGTTATGTCAGAAACAGGCCGCGGTGCGCTGGCAGCAATGCCCGCCGCGGCAAAACCGGCGCATGGCAACCTTGGGCTGGCTGGCGGGGGCGCTGGTTTTGCTGGGCGTGGCGCTGCTGTTCTGGCTTGGCGTTTTGCAACGCCTGCCGCTGAGCGTGGCGTATCCTGTGCTGAGCCTGAACTTTGTGCTGGTCACGCTGGCCGCGCAGGGCATCTTCCATGAGCGCGCCACGTCCCGCCACTGGTGGGGCGTGGCGGCCATTATGGTCGGCATCGTGCTGATGGGTCTGAATCCATGAAGGGTTATCTCTGGGCGGCGACCAGCGTGCTGCTGGTCACCCTGGCGCAACTGCTGATGAAGTGGGGGATGCAGCAGATCCCGCTGTTGTCGCTAAAGGCATTGACGCCGGCCTTCGCCATCCATTACGGTATACCTCTGCTGGCGGTGGCGGTGGGTGTGCTGGGTTACATCCTGTCGATGTTATGCTGGTTCTGCGCTTTGCTCTATCTGCCGCTCAGCCTGGCCTATTCCCTGCTCAGCATCAGTTATGCCCTGGTCTATTGCGCCGCGATCGCGCTGCCGATGTTTAACGAAGCGGCCAGCGCGGCCAAGACCCTGGGCGTGGCGTTTATTTTATTCGGCGTGTGGCTTATCCATCGCCATCACCCATAGGTTGGGGTCATGATGCAAAATGGGCTGCGCCATCCCGGCGTACTGGCGGCGCTGGGTGCCGCGATATTATTCGGCGCGGGAACGCCCCTGGCGAAATTGCTGTTAACCAGCGTCAACCCCTGGCTGCTGGCGGGATTGCTTTACCTGGGTTCCGGGCTGGGGCTGACGCTGTACCGGTTTATCAGGCGCGCCCCCAGGATCAGTATGCCGCGGGCGGAAGTGCCGTGGTTTGCCGGCGCCATTATCACCGGCGGCGTTATCGGCCCGGTGTTGCTGATGCTGGGGCTTGCCGCCATGCCTGCCTCGGGCGCGTCCCTGCTGATCAATGCCGAGGGGGTCTTCACCTCATTGCTGGCATGGTTTGCCTTTAAAGAGAATGTCGATCGCCGCATTGCATTGGGCATGGCGGCGATCGTGGCCGGCGCCGTGGTGCTGAGCTGGCCGGGCGAGGCCCGTTTTGCCGGTCTGTGGCCTGCGCTTGCCATTTTGGGCGCGTGTTTCGCCTGGGGTATCGATAATAACCTTACCCGCAAGGTTTCTTTAACCGACGCGACCTGGATCGCCGCCGTAAAAGGGTTGGCGGCAGGTCTGGTGAATCTGTCGCTGGCCTTTGCCGCCGGCGTGGCCTTCCCCAGCTGGCCCGAGGCGGCAGGGGCACTGACGCTCGGGTTCCTGGCCTACGGCGTCAGCCTGGCGCTGTTTGTGGTCGGCCTGCGCCAGCTCGGCACCGCCCGCACCGGCGCGTATTTTTCCGTGGCGCCGTTTTTCGGCGCCGCGCTGGCCGTCGTCCTCGGCGATACGCTGACGCTGCAAATGCTTGCCGCCGGGGCGCTGATGGCGTTGGGCATCGGATTGCACCTTACCGAGCGTCATCAGCATCCTCATGTCCACGCGCCCATGGCGCACGATCATGAACACCGCCATGATGAGCATCATCAACATTCGCATGAGGAAACGCCGGCACCGGGAACCGTTCACCGGCATTGGCATCGACATGACCCCATGGCCCATTCCCATCCGCATTTCCCCGACGCCCATCACCGCCACGATCATTAATTTTATGTCGTGCCGATTAACTCGTAATGAACTAATTAAAATAAAAAAATATTTATAAGAGTAGAGTTTATTGCCCATGGGTTTTAAAAACAAACGGTAGAATAAGGAATAAATATAATTTAAAAATGGTAAGTACACTCATTGTCATAGGTGAAGAGGTGTGTAATGAATCTGAATATTACCACAAATGTATTAATGTCCGCCGGTATGCTACAGACTTACTTCTCTAAAAATATCATAAATAATGCTTTAATATTAATTGACGTAAATGTTGTTAACCATGAAATTATTAAAGAAACCATCAGCCTGCTAAAACGAAAGAATATCCTGTTGGTGACCAGGGAACCGACCATGGAAGATGTGAATGCAGCGGTAAATAATTATCCACGAACCGAAAATATCATTGCCGTTGGCGGCGGCTCAACCATGGATCTCGGCAAGGCCATCGCCATAACATTAACCAACGGCGGAGATGTGGAAAAGCTGTGCGACCAGGATACGGTTATCCGTCCAGGATTGCCGATTATTGTCGCCCCCACGATACCCGGCACGGCGGCGGAGTTTAGCGCATCCGCGGTATTAAGCGGCGACGGCTACAAGCAGAACCTGACTTCACCTTACCTCAGGCCGGAAGTCGCGCTGGTGGATCCCCGCTTCTTTGCCTCGGTAAGCGCGGAAACCGGCATCCCCGTGCTGCTGAACGGCTACATTCATGCCATGGAATGCCTGGAGGGTATTAAAGGGTCGCATGCGTCGCGCACCGCCTGCCGTAACGTCATTTCGATCTTTAATGAAATCATCAAAAGCGGCTACCATCCGCAGGATAGCAAATGGTGCCAATTAGCTTATTATGCCAATTATACCAGCGCTTTTTCATTACTTGGCGGATCGTTAGGCGCGGTCCATGCATTATCGTATGGCGTATCAAATGCCATGGGCATTTGCCATTCGAAGGCCAATTTAGTGGCGCTCGGCCACCTGAGGTTTTTTTTTGACCAATACGCCCAGGTCGCTTTTGCATTTTGTCGCCAATATGCGGTGGATTATAAGATTAACGCCGGCCCCAGCGCGGATCGACAAAAAATATTATCGGTAATGAATGCGACCCGGGATAGTTTGACCTGCCTATGGGAGAATACCTTTGGCGATAAATACAATAATGCCATATCCGACATATTTATAAAGAGCATTCTTACTGAGATAAAATAGCCAGCGTCGCGCCAGACAGAGACGATATTGGCCGCTTTTATATGAAATAACCAGGCGGCAAAGTGGAGCTGAGAAAAATAACTTATTGAATAATTCTTTATTGATCATGATGTTAATCATAGGATAATTATGCTCCCGCATAATAGATTCTTTCAAGGAACGATGATGAACCTGGAATTATTCAACGATATTGATCGTGCGCCGGATCCCTCTAAGGCACTGGATATGTTTCCCCAACTGTCCTCTTTTCATGCAGCCTTGGGCAATACCACGTTGATGCCGGTACCCGGTCCTGAGGGCGGCGCCAGCATAATGGCGAAGCTGGAGTTTGAAAATCCCTTCGGATCGGTCAAGGACCGCACCGCGTTTGGCATGTTCTGCGAGGCGGTAAACAAGCACGATTTTCACCAGGGACCGCTGAAGCTGCTTGATGCTTCCGGCGGTAATATGGGCCGCGCGCTGGCGATGCTGGGCAATATGTGCGATATCGCCGTGCATTTGGTTATCCCGGACTCCTCGCCGGAGGTATTGGTTAAGGCCTTGCGGGAAGCCAACGCCGGGCTGACCCTGGTGGACTCCCGGTATTTCCTGCTGGGATTAATGGCCCGCGCCGAGGAAATTGCGCTGGCGGACCCCGGCTGGACCCTGCTTGCCCAACACCGGAACCTGGTGAATGTCGCCGTACATCAACACGGCACCGGCCAGGAAATCCGCCGTCAGCTGCGCGGCGACAAGGCCGGCGGCTGGGTGGCGGCGGTGGGCACCGGCGGGACCTTATCCGGGGTATACGCCGCGCTGGCGCAGGATAATCCGGCGCTAAAAGTGCAGGGCACCACGCCCAGGGAATTGCCTTTCGGCACCCTGGCTCCGCCTAACGGCCGGGATAAATTTGCCGGTGCCGGCGGCATGGGCTTTGGTTTCCGCCAGCCGTTTATCAGCCGCATGCAGCTCGACGTGCTGCCGTTTAGCCTGATTGGCTGGCAAGAGTCGCTGGCGGCAATGTATGAATTTTATCACCTGACCGGCATACGCATCGGCGCCTCATCGGCGGCTAACTGGAAGAGCGCTTGCCGCCTGGCGCAAACGCTGGGTCCCGATCAACAGGTGGTAACGCTGTTTGCCGATGCGGGTAGCGACAGCGACCGTGAAAAGGGCGAGGTTTTTTTCACTAGCGCAAACCGTTCGGACCGGGCGGGCGTTATGCTGTAAGGATCATCACCGGCAAATTATACCGGGATTACATTGGCGGTATTTGCGCTGAATATGCCCAATGCCGCCGCCCATTAGCGGCTCATATAAGATAATACGTATATTTTTTTCGTGAAATTAAAGGGGAAAAAACCCCTAAAACCCTTATTTATTAACAGCCGAGTACACGCCTAGCTAACTGTCTGTTTTTGATCTTTTTTTTCTTCATCTTCTATCAAGCTTTGTTAACGTTTGCCGATAACCATTGTATCTCAGATAAGTCGTTTCACAGGGTGTGGACAATATTTGATTTCATTAAACGGACAGATCGGCGCGCAAAAATCATTTCCAGTTTGGGCTGGGCATGAATGGTGCAATAAATGTTCTTACGCTTCCCCCCATCCTCCATGCATGCCAAACATATGCGCACAAGCCAGCATAGAAATAATTAACAGGAGCAGTACCTATGCGTGTTCTAAAAAATACCAGTATTCGAGTTATACTCTTAATAACACTTGGTTTTTTTATGGTACTGTGGGGTGGGGTTTCCGCATTTACCCTGTCCTCGCTGAATCAGGTAAACCATCTATTAGCAGTCAGTGAAGATCAGAAGAAAGACATTGATATTGTCACCCACGGCAACGACCAGTATTTTCGCACCGTTACGCGCCTGTCGCGGGCCATGGATTATGTCCAGACTGGCGAAATAGGGGATGCCGATAAGGTACTGGCGACGGCTATTACCGCCATGCAGAGCACCAAAGCGGCGCTTGATGAGTTCAAAGCGCGGCAACATCCCTCTATTGACCCCGCGGTAACTGAAAACATCATCAGCAGCTGGACCAAGCTTATTAATCAGGGAATGGAGCCTTTATTGCAGGCGGCCCAGGCGAAAAATATGGATGAATACCGCCGCATATACCGGACGCAATCACCGCCGTTCAGCCAGGCTTTCGGCGCGGCGGCGGAAAAATTCAAAAGCGAGGCCATGTCGCAGGCAGGCGCGCTGCAGGTGGCGGTGGTGGTCGATTGGTGCAAAAAAATATTGATTGCGGCCATCGTGGCCGGACTTATCATCCTGGTCCTGACCGACCGCTATCTTGTCAACTGCATGATTAAGCCGCTGGAACGGTTTAAAGTACAGCTGCACACGCTTTCCGGCGGACATTTGGGCGATACCATCGCCGTGTTCGGCCGTAACAATGTGGGCCTGCTATTCCCCTATTTGCAGGAAATGCAACAGAACCTGATCCGCACGGTCTCCGCCATTCGCGACGGTTCCGCCTCCATTTACCAGGGCGCGGGGGAAATCAGCCGGGGCAATACCGATCTTTCCTCGCGCACCGAGCAACAGGCGGCGGCCCTGGAAGAGAGTGCCGCGAGCATGGAGCAGCTAAGCGCGACGGTTAAGCAAAATACGGAAAATGTGTTCCAGGCCAATAAAATGGTACAGGATGCTTCCAATACCGCTAAAAAAGGCGGCGAAATCGTCGATGAGGTGGTGGCCACGATGAGCAGCATCACCACCAGTTCGAAAAAAATTGCCGATATCACCGGCGTCATCAACGGCATTGCCTTCCAGACGAATATCCTGGCGTTAAACGCCGCGGTGGAGGCGGCCAGGGCGGGGGAACAGGGTCGTGGATTCGCCGTGGTGGCGGGAGAAGTGCGCAGTCTGGCCCAACGTAGCGCCCAGGCGGCGAAAGAAATTGAAGGGCTGATTGCGGAGTCGGTTGAACGGGTAAGCACGGGGTCCGTGCAGGCCTCGCGCGCCGGCGAGACCATGCACAGTATTGTGCAGGCGGTAAACCGCGTGACGGATTTAATGAGCGAGATCTCCTCGGCCTCGGAAGAACAGAGCCGGGGCATCAGCCAGGTCAGCACCGCGGTGGCGGAAATGGACGGGGTAACCCAGCAAAACGCGGCGCTGGTGCAGGAATCCGCGGCGGCGGCGGCATCGTTGGAAGAGCAGGCCCGTTTGCTGACGGAAACCGTGTCGGTATTTCAATTGCCGGCGGCGGGGCGATTGCTGAAAACAGACACCTCGATATCGTCTTGCGCCGCGGCGCCAAAGGACGGATTAAAAACGCCGGCTGGCCGGGAAAAACTTAACGAAAATTGGGAAACATTTTAACGTCAATCCTTTTTGAATAACGCCTGGTGGCTGCCGGAAAAGTGTCGGCCGCCGCTAGGCGCCCACCGTCCCGCCGCCAGACGATCTTCCCTCTCTTCGCCCCTTAACCCCCGGCGCGCGCGTTGCGAACGCCGCGGATCAAGACCGTCCTATTGCGTTATCCATTGCGTTATCCATGCCGCATATCCTGCCGCTTATTTGACTTAGCGCCGGGGATACGGTTTTTTACCGCCCCGATTGCCCCGCTGTAACATCACTGACATCAAGCCGTCGAATACTGCATTTTATTTATGATGGATAAAATCATGTTGGTTATTGGTCAAGGTGGTTTCAAGGGCCGCAGATGGCGATTACCGCGCATCGACGCGCCGCAATGGATGACCAGCCTGCGCGGCGGGTTTGTCCTGTTCCTGTTGCTGTTTTGTCTGTTGCAATGCCTCTCTATCGCGTTGCTTTCTCAGTTGGTCACCCATATGAAAAGCAATATCACCACCGCCCACGCCATGACGGAACGTCAGGCGTTAATGAATAAATCCCGTATAGAATTATTGACCGCCAGCGATAATATCAATCGCGCCGGCGTTTATTTTATGCAGGATAAACAAAGCGGCTCCGTCGGCAGTTGGCAGGCCTTGGCCGACAGCGCCGACACAGCGCTAAAAGCGGCTCAGTCCTTTTTTGCCGATTATCAAAAGCTGGATGGCGCGCAGGATAACGACGCCGCTCTGCGCCAGAATTTCGCCCTGGTGTTTGACGGGCTGAATGAGCAGTTAAAGGGACTGCGCGCGGATAATATCGATTCGTTTTTCATGGTGCCCATCCAGGCGTTTCAGGAACAATTCAACACGGCGTTTTATCAGCGGCTAAGCCAGGATACCGCCGAAGCCGGGCGCTTTAACCAAGCGATATTATCCTCGCTGACCACCGGTCGCAGCCTGTCGCTTGGTATCTCGGCGTTGCTGGCAGGTTTGCTGGCGCTAGCCGGCCTGGCCCTGTCCTATGCCGTTATCATGCCTCTCGACCACGCCCTGCGCCATATGGCGCAGATTGCTACCGGCAACCTCAGCGAACCTATGACGGCCTCCCGCTGGCAGTCGCGGGAGATCGTGGATCTGAATCAAGGTATCGGCCAGATGCAACTGGGCTTGCAACATATCGTCAATGAAATCAATGAAATATCTTCCCTGGTGATGCGGGGCGCCGGCGACATCGCCAGTCATAACCAGCGCGTCAGCCAGCATAACCGGCACCAGACCCAGGCTTTTCAAACTATCGGCGAGCGGTTAAACCATGTGGCGCAGGAAGCGGAAACCGGAGCGCAGTTCGCCGGTAATGCCACACGTCATATGAGTGATGCGGAGGCGTTGACCCGGCGCTGTGGCGAGATGGTGACGGAGGTTGATAAAAAAATGCATGAGATCGTGGCGGAGTCGGAAAAAATAGCCGGCATCGTGACCTTCCTCGACGGCATCTCCATGCAAACCAAACTGTTGTCGTTGAACGCGGCCATCGAAGCGGCCCACTCAGGGATAAACGGCCGCACATTTTCAGTGGTGGCGCGGGAAATGAGCCTGTTGTCGCAAAAAAGCGGTGGGTCGACGCGTGATATCGATATGCTGATCCAATCCACCCACCGGCACATCGACAGCGGTTTCAGCCGGGTAAAAGCGTTGGACCGGGTATACCACGATATTGTCCAGGCGGTGCAGGGGGTGGCATTGTTATTGGATGAACTGCAGCGCAACGCCGCGTCGCAAAGCGAAGGGGTGAATACCATCGCCGGTGAAATTAAACAGCTCAACGATCAAATCGCGCAAAGCAATCTGCTGACCCTGGCGTGCGCCACAGCGTCCGATGCGCTTATCGGCCATTCCCAACGTTTGCGGCAAAGCGTCAGTAAGTTCGCGCTGGCATGACCGGCCGGAAAAGCCGATGATATTTTCCTGCCATCCTTTGTGCCACTGCGAGGAATAAAATGAGCCAATTATCCCCTGTACGTATTGCGGTTATCGACGACTGGCAATCCGTCGCCGGTCAGGTCGTGGACTGGTCTGCGCTGACGCCGGTCGGCGACGTGACATTTTTGCACGAGTTCCCCGCCGATACCGCGGCGTTGGCCGCACGGCTGCAATGCTATGACGTTATCTGCGCCATGCGTGAACGGACCCGTTTTGACCGCGCGCTCATGATGCAGTTGCCGCAGTTAAAGCTGCTGGTGACCAGCGGCATGAAAAATGCCGCGATTGATATTGCCGCCGCCGGAGAGCTGGGCATCAGCGTCGCCGGCACCGACGGCAATCCCTATGCCGCCCCCGAACTGACCTGGGCGTTGATTATGGCGCTTACCCGCAACCTGCTGGCGGAGGCGACTGCGTTGAGGTCGGGCGGCTGGCAGCAGGGGCTGGGCACCAGCCTGCACGGCCGCACGCTCGGTATCCTGGGGTTGGGCAAGATAGGCCGGAAGGTGGTCCGCTATGCGCAGGCCTTCGGCATGGAGACTATCGCCTGGAGTGAAAACCTGACGGCTGAGCGGGCGGCCGAATCAGGTGTGACCTATGTTGATAAAGCAACGCTGTTTGCACAGGCGGATGTCTTATCCGTCCATCTGGTATTGAGCGGGCGCACCCGCGCAATGGTGGACGCGCCATCGCTGGCGCTGATGAAACCCACGGCGTATGTGGTCAACACCGCGCGCGGACCGATAATTGATGAGGCGGCGCTGATTGCCGCGCTGCACGAACGGCGCATCGCCGGCGCGGCCCTGGATGTCTTTGACCAGGAACCGCTGCCGGCGGCGCATCCGTTTCGCGCCATGGATAATGTCCTGGCGACGCCGCATATCGGCTACGTAACCCGTGAAAGCTACCAGGTGTTCTTCAGCGATATGATCGAGGATATCCTGGCCTGGCACGCCGGCCGGCCTATCCGGCTGCTGGCATAACCGGGCCGCCGGGATCTGGCGGTTACGCCGGGATAATACGCTCGGCTTTCAGACGGTCAAACAGGTCGATAAAGCTGTCGCGGGTATCCTGGTAGCCGGTAAAACCGGCCTTACGGCTTTTGCTCATATCGGTCACGATTTCCATCGGCCGGCCGAGGTCGGCGTCGGTATGCCACCAGGAGACCAGGTTATCGATATTGGCCTCGCGCAGGCCAAAGCGCGCGGCAATGTCCGTCCACTGCGCCGGCGCGTCCTGCATGCGCTCGCCAAGCGGTGACGCCTGGCCGGGGAACGGCGCCGGCGACACGCCAAAATAATCGGCTATCTGCGACCACATCCACCGCCAGCGGAAGATATCGCCGTTTACGACGTTAAAATCCTGGTTTTTCCCCTGGTCATGGGTGGCGGCCCATTCCAGGTGACTGGCCAGCAGCCGGGAATCGGTCATATCGGTCAGGCCGTGCCATTGCATGGCGGAACCCGGGAAAATAAACGGCTGGCCGGTGTATTTGCACAGCGTGGCATAAACCGCCAGCGTTACCCCCATATTCATGGCATTGCCGATGGCATAACCAACGATGGTATGCGGGCGATGGACGCTCCAGGTGAAGCCATGGCGTTTGGCCGCGGCGAACAGGCGATCTTCCTGGGCGTAATAAAAATTGTCCACCGGCAGCCGCCCCTGTTCTTCGCGAAAGGGCGTGACGGGGACCGCGCCGGTGGCATAAGCCTCAAAGGGACCGAGGTAATGTTTCAGCCCGGTGACCAGCGCGGCATGGCCGCCTGCCATAGAGGCGCCCAGCGCATCCAGGACATGACTGACCATGGCGCCGTTCACGCGGATATTTTCTTTTTCCGTAGCCTGACGCGACCAGGCGGTGAAAAACACGCGATCGACCGCAAGATCTTTCAACGCCGCCGCCACGGACTGCCCGTCGGTGAGGTCGGCAACGATGGCTTCGCAGCCTTCCGGCACCGGCGTGCGGCCACGGGATAAACCGTAGACCCGCCACCCACTGTGCAATAATTTCACTGCCAGCGCGCTGCCGATAATGCCGCTAACGCCGACGATTAAGGCACGATGTTGCATAGCTTATCTCCCATTATCATTCCAGGTCTTCAGCTTAGACTGGAATTTAATTCTTATCCCGGCTATTGTTTCCTTCCATTCGAGAATTTTTATCCCTGATAATATGCATCCCACGGAACGTCTGAAAGGCCTGAGCGCGTTTGTTTACACCGCCAGGTACGGCAGCTTCGCCGCCGCCGCCGAACAGCTGAACCTCACCAGTTCCGCGGTGGGTAAAAGCGTGGCGCGCCTTGAACAACGCCTGGACACACGGCTGTTTGAGCGCACTACGCGCCGGTTGGTCCTGACCGATGCCGGACAGGCGTTTTTCGCCACCTGTACCCGGGTATTGAACGACCTGGCCGATGCCCAGGCGGTATTGGCGTCCCATGCCCATACGCCCATGGGCCGGCTGCGTATCGATCTGCCGGCCTCGTTCGGCCGCCTTATCGTGATGCCGATATTGATCGCGTTTTTCCGGCGGCATACCCATCTGCGGCCCCATATCACCTTTACCGATCGTTTTGTCGATTTGGTTGACGAGGGCGTGGATGTCGCGGTGCGTATCGGCGGCGTTGGCGATTTGCCGCCGGCGATCGGCTCCCGCTACCTGGGCACCGAACGCCTGATTTTCTGCGCCGCGCCCGCTTATCTGAAATCCCGGGGCGTACCGCTCACCGTGAAGGCGTTAAGCGATCATGATTGCGTGGTCTATGGTAAAAGCGATGGCGCGGGGGCGCGCTGGTTATTGCCGGCGGAGGGGGGGCGGACCAGGGGGCTTGAGATCGCGCATCATATGATGGTCAGCGACAGCGAAGCGCAGGTGGCGGCCCTCGAGGCGGGGGCGGGCCTGGCGCAAATAGCCACCTGGCTGGTGAGCAAAAGCCTTGATGAGGGCAAACTGGTGCCTGTCCTGCCCGAGGCCGTGGTCGACGGCCTGCCTTTGCATATTACCTGGCCGAAAAATAAGCAACTGACCCCCAAGATCGATTTATTGTTGCGAACTTTCGCCGGGCAGCTGCGCATTCGCTAAGGCATGCGCGCGCGTGCCGCGGTTATTCTAATCCCGCCAGGCTGTAATTAACCGGCACCCACCGGTAACCCCGCCGATCGCCCGTTCTATCCCGGTATTTCACATGGCCCAGGCCGGGAAAAGCAATATGGTCGGCGGCAATCAAATAGTCATTTTTTACCGCCTCCTCCAGAATGGCTTTCCTGGATTTGGCCGCCTGCGTCTTGTCCCAGTCATAGGTAATCGTCGTGTCCGGATCGGGAAATTGCACGGCGGATGAATGAATGGTATCGCCCCAGATCAACAGCTTCTGGCCGGCGCTTTCTATCATATAAAGCGTGTGGCCCGGCGTATGGCCCGGGGCGGGGATGGCGTTTATGCCGGGAAACAGCTGGGTTTGACCGGTGAAGGTTTTTAATTTTCCCGCGGCGATTACCGGGCGGAAGGAGGACGCGGATTCCGCGAAGGTATGCTTTTCACTCTCCCGCACCTGGCCGATATTCCTGGGATTCAGCCAAAAGTCGACATCCCGCTGATTAACCCAAACGGTGGCATTGGGGAAAGCGTACTGGCCGTTATGCACCAATCCGCCCGAATGATCCGCGTGAATATGGGTTAACAAGACGGTATCTATCTTTTCCGCCGGATAACCGGCAGCGCGCAGGTTTTCCAGCAGACGTCCGCCATTGTTGCCAAACAGCGGGCCGGAACCGGTATCGACGAGTATCAGGTTGCTGCCGGTGTTGATGACATAGGCGTTAATGGACGTTTCCACATTGGCGGACATATCTTCATCGGCCAGGCGCTGTTTGAGCATGGCGGGGGTGATGTCCAGCAACAGCTTGTCCAGGGGGATGGTGACGGTGCCGTCGGAAACGGCGGTGATTTCAAACTTGCCCAGCATCATACGATAAAAGCCCGGAGCCTGGTGTTTTTGCTGCGCCACCGGGGTCGCGGCGGCGGGCACCAGCGCCAGGGCGGGTGAGAGCGCCGTAGCAAGCATAAAGACGGCGGCGACCTTGACCTTGTTGATTCTTTTCATCATTACCTTCCATTTTTAAACGACATAAATCAATGGCTAAAGTATCTGGTCGGCGATAGTATTGATCAAATTGATTGGAGTAATTATGAATATCAACGAAAATGATTTTCGTGGTGTGGATTTGAATCTGCTGATTACTTTCCTGGTACTGTACCGGGAGCGCAGCGTTTCACTGGCCGCGCAGAAGCTTTTCCTGGGGCAACCGGCGGTCAGCAGCGCCCTGGCCCGGCTGCGGGCGTTATTTGACGATGCGCTGTTTATCCGTACCGCCCAGGGGATGCAACCCACCGCCAGGGCGGATTTCCTGGCCCGGCGGTTTGCGCCGCACTTTGAACAGATCCAGTCGATTTTATTTAATTCCGATGAGTTTATCCCCGGCGCGAGCCAGCGGACATTCACTCTGGGAATGACGGATTGGGTAGAGATTTGGCTGATGCCGCCGCTGTTGAAACAGCTCAGGACGCACGCGCCGGCTATTCGAATCAACGTTATCGCCACCACGCCCTTTGAGGACCCGGCTTTTCTTGAGCAGCACGAGGTGGATATGGTGGTTTCAGTCACCAGCGACCAGGCCCCCTGGCTACGGCGGGAGAAGCTGTTATCCCAGGAATTCCTGGTATTATGGCATCCGCGTCAGCTGCCGCTGCCCGCCCCGCTTTCCCTTGAGAATTACTTGCGATATGAACATCTGCTGGTGACCTATCGCTCCAGGGCGCGCAGCGTGGCGGACGATATGCTGGCGGAAAAGGGCATGGAACGGCGCATCAGTTATACCACGCCGCACTTCTCTTCATTGCCGGGGATATTACAGAATACGCCGGTGCTGACCACGGTACCGCAAGCATTGGCGCAGGCGTGGATGCGCAATGTCGCTTTTTGCGCCAGTCCGCCGCCGTTGGCGCTGCCGGGATTTGACCTGTCGCTGTTATGGCATGGCAGAAATGACGCCGATGCAGGCCGCCGCTGGCTTGCGGGGCAGATAAGCGCTATAGCGGGAAATAATGCGGCGCAGCACACCGCGGAGACAAAGCACTTAGAGTCTTAGCGCATCGCCAGATAGGCGTTTTTTACCTTCCACAGGTATCGCGGCGCCTGCGGCTGGGGATGTTTTTCCTGGATGTGCTGGTAGAACTGTTCCGGCGTCAGTTGGTTGATTCTGTTTATGGCGTAGTCCCGATCGCTTGAGAACGAGCGCAGCAGGGCGCCCGCGCCGTTAACGTAGGCGACCGCGATGGCGTAACGCAGCGTCTCGGGGTTGTGGATGCCGGATAACTGCCGTTGCAGGATGCTGATATAGGCCGTGCCCAGATCAATATTCGTGGCGGGGTCTTTTAAATCACGGACGCTCGGCTGGCCGTAGCGGCCTTTTAACCGATAGGCATCGCGTCCGGCGGTAGACGCCTTAAGCTGCATAAGCCCGACGGCGTTGGATTTGCTGATTACGCTGGGATTATAACCCGACTCTACCTGAATAATGGCTTTCACCAGCGTTTCATCGACGCCGTAAATGCTGGCGGAGTCGTGGATATAGCCGCCATAGATTCCCTTGGGCGCTGACTGCGGCAACATTTGCTGCGGCTGGGGGGGAGTAACGATGGCGACAGGCCGCTCTGTGGGTTGTTTGGCACACCCGGCCAACAGCAAACCCGCTATCAGGAAAAGGGAGTTTAATTTCACGCAGTATGCCTCAGGCGACGGGAGCGACCCTCAGCATATACAGGTTTGCGCCAGTTCTGAATATTTTTTTTCAGTGATGCGAGGCAAATTGCATTTTTTCTCGCCGTTTCGTTAGATTGCGCGGGATTCCGGCTGGAATATTCCCCTGTCTCTAAGATGCATCCTAAAATTATATTTAAATATTCAAAAAATATAAGGGTAACGCCGCGCTCAAATAGCGCGCGGCATCGCCGTTGCCGCCCAAATAACGCGACTGGCCCCAAATACGACAACGATGTCAGTATAATTTAACTGTCGATATTAAGTAAATAACGCAGGTTATACCGATTTTTCATTTCTATTTTTATCTTAGCGCGACATGCGCTGCGATATTTTGCCGCCTGCCGGCGCCGGCAGGATATTGCCGCGCCATAAGAGTTAGAACCGCAAAATAAATCGGCTGCCCTGCTGCAGGGCTTTGACATCAAGCTGCCAGTGATGGGCGACGGCAATCTCTTTGCAGATGGCCAGTCCCAGTCCCGTACCGCCATGTACCGCGCCGGGCGCGCGCCAGAACCGGTCAAACACTCGCGGCGCTTCATCGGCTTTAAGGCCCGGCCCGTTGTCCGAGACCTGGATGGAGGCGGCGTCGGCCAGAATATCAACGGTACCGCCGGGCGGGGAGTAGTGGATGGCATTCTCGACGATGTTTTTCAGCAAGATAAACAGCGCGCTTTTATCCGCGTGTATCGGCGGCAGGGTATCCGGCAGCCACAGGCGCAACGTGATACGGTTGCCCGCGGCCTTGCGGTCCAGATAGGATGCCACGTCGCGCATTACGGCAAGCCGGTCCACCTCGCCAAAGCTATAGTTCTGCGATTCGCTCACCTCCGCCAGGTGCAATAGCTGGCGGACCTGACGCGCCATCAGATCGATTTCCCGATACAGCAGGTTTTTATTTTCGATTTCGGGCTGCAGCTCAATTTGTCCCCGCAGTAACGTGAGCGGAGTTTGCAGCTCGTGCGCCGCGGCGCCGAGGAAATCCTGCTGGGCGATAAAACCCGTTTCCAGTCGCGCCAGGGCGGCGTTAAAAGCGACAATCAGCGGCTTGATTTCACTGGGAATATCACGATCGTTTAAGCGTGTCTGCAAATTAGCGGGCGTGATCGACATGGCGGCCTCGGAGGCCACTTTCAGGGGATAGAGCACACGGCGTATGGTAAAGGGGAATGCCAGGCCGAACGCGATGGTCGCGATTAATATGCTCCAGGCGATGATCTCCGGCAACGGCGCGAATTTCATATTCGCCACATTTTCCCCGAAGACGTCGCTGGTCGCGGTCTGCACGTAAAAGCGCCTTCCCCCGTGATCGGTTGCAAGCGTTATTACATCAAATGGCCTGCCGTTGATGGTCACGCGCTGATGGGAATCCGCCAGATCCGCCAGCCGGCCCTTGCCCCATGCCAGGCCGCTGTTGTCTTTCCCGCTGCTGAGCATCAATGTGCCGTGGTTATCAAACACGCGATACATCACTTCGGTGGGGGCGATAGCAAATAGCCAGGCCGTTTGTTCATCCAGCCTGGCGGAGACGGGCATGCCCAGTTCGTTGTATTGCAAGCCGGCGGAAACCCGCAGCGCGTTTTTTTGGTTATTATCTTTTTGCCACATTTCCCGGGGAAACTGATTTAACGCGTAGAGGTAAAGCGCCGCGATAAACGACAGGCTGACCGCCAGGACCGCAATGCTGGTCAGCCATAATCTTGCCGACAGGCTATATGTCCAGTAACGGATCCATTGCGCACGGAGAAATGTCTTAAGCATAGCCAAGCCCGCCGTCATCGCGGGAGGCCGTCCTCACGGCCAGGGCGAAGCCGACGCCACGGACATTTACGATTTGGGCGGCCACGCCCGCGCTGGACATTTTTTTACGTAGCCGGTGAACGGTGACTTCCAGCGCATTCGGCGTGACCGCTTCCCCCAATCCCCATGCCGCGTGTTCCAGTGATGCATGACGCACCGTCTGCCCGCCCGCCTTAAGCAACGCCAGCAATATTTGCAGCTCGGTGGGGGCGAGCAAAACGGACTGCGTTGCGCCGTACAGCGTCGGTTCCCGGGGATCAAGGGTAATATCGGCGAAGGCGTATACCAGGCCGGCGGTTTCAGCCGGCCGCCGCATCAGCGTTCGGATGCGCGCGACCAGTTCGCTCATGGCGAACGGTTTGGTAACGTAATCGTCCGCGCCGCTTTCCAGTCCGTCGACCCTATCGTGCAAGGCATCCCGGGCGGTCAGGATCAGGCAGGGCGTCATATATCCCGTGGCCCGCAACTCCCTTAAAAAATCCAATCCGTCGCCGTCGGGCAAGCCGCGATCGATGATAAGCACGGCATAATCAGCCTGCTTTACGCCGTATTTCGCCTGCGACAGGGTATAAAAAAAATCGGTTTCCACCCCGGCGCCGGACAGCGCCTGACCGATCATGGCCGCCAGACGCTCGTTATCCTCGATAAGTGCGATACGCGCCATGTCGTGTTTTCCCGTTAGAAACGATAAAGGTAGCCGAACCGGGCCTCGGGGATCACTGTCCTGTCAACCAATGGACTGTCGGTGATTCCGCCGCCCAGATGAGAGACGCCGGCGTCCAGGCTCAGGCTTTGGTGCGGCGTAAGCTGGTAATCGAAACGCACGCCCGCCGAGAAGTTATAGGTGGCTTTGCCCGCGTAGGCATCGCGTCCGGCGCGCGCTTCATCATTTTCCACGCCGTAATAATAATCCACATAGCGACTGTTATACCAGTCAATGCCGGCGTGGGGCACGAGCGTGACGTCCCCGTATTCGAACGCCCGGTGGTAATCAATGCCCGCTTTCAACCCTTTATTCCCCGCCGTCAGGACGTTTGCGCCGAAGGTGCCGTAGCCGCTGTCCCAGGCCATGGCCGGTCCGACCCAGAATCCGCCTTTGCGTTTTTGCATGCCGTCGAGTATCGGCGCATCCGATTCCTTATAGCCATCGCCCAGGGCATATTCCCCGCGCAGGGTAACGCTGACGTTATCCCAGCGGCCGATCTTGACGTCAAGTTTGTTGCCGAAGAGATGGATCCATTTGTTATCGAAATAGATCAGGGGCAGCGGGGAGACGCTGGCATCGTCTCCTTTGTAAGGCGATTGCTCATAGCCCACGCCGATGCCAAGACCCCAGTGGGTAACGTTGGGCGCATCGCTCCAAAATGAAAAGCCCGTCGCGTCATTCTCCGCCGTCGCCGGGGCGGTGCCGGCAGCGCAGGCGGCGCCGGAAAAAAACGCTACGGATGCTACTGCATACCCTATCCTGAGCCGATGTTGCATGAATTCTCTCACAGTGGTTGTCTGGATGTCGCCGGGAGGACGTGACCAAGATGGGGTCAACTCTAAGGCCGTCAGGCTTACAGTCGACTTACAGCGAGGCGATTAATGATCCCTTCAGCGGCAGTCCGCCATCATTTCATGGCATGGTCATCGCAGTGAATAAATTTGGGAGGGTGCCGGCAACATGACATAAGTGAACAACGCGCGCCGGCCCCGGCCGCCGGCAGGGACCGGCAAAGAGGCGGAATGTATCCGCCGGCCAGGGTCACGGGTTGGGTGGCGACGATAGTCATGTAGCCGGCCTGGGCGCCGCTGGTTAAATTTGCGCCATTCCGCCATCAATGCACAATTCTGCCCCGGTAATAAAGCTGCTTTCATCCGAGGCGAGGAAAAGGGCGGCGGCCGCGACTTCTTCCGGTTTGCCCAGACGGCCTAACGGAATATGGCCGATCAAGGTTTTCCGAACCTCTTGCGTAACCTGATCAAACATTGGCGTGTCGATCGGTCCGGGACTCAGCGTATTCACGCGAATTCCCCGATCGGCGAACTCGTTGGCCCACGTTCTGGCATAGGAGCGCATGGCGGCTTTGGTCGCGCCATAGACGCCATAGCCGGGGGTGCCGATAAATCCGGCGATGGATCCAATCAATACCATACTGCCGCCCTTATCCATCAGCGGCAGCGCTTTTTGCGCCGTGAACAGCGCGGCGCGGGCGTTAACATCAAACATCAGATCGAAATGGGTTTCGGTTATCTCGTTTAATGTGGACGGCACGGAAACGCCTGAGGCGATCACCAGAACATCCAGCCGACCTTTTTGAGCCTTGACCGCGGCATATAACCGGTCAAGGTCCGCCATTTCCGTCACATCCCCTTGCACCGCCGCGATATTTCCGCCGATCAATGCCACCGCCTTATCGAGTTCCGCCTGGCGGCGGCCGGTGATAAAGACATAAGCGCCTGCTTGCACGAAGCGTTGTGCGATGGCCAGGCCGATGCCACTGCCGCCGCCGGTGACGACCGCGATTTTCCCGTTTAAGTTCGACATATAAGTACTCCATTGAATTTGAACCATGATGGTATAACTTATATACTTACTGTCAATTACGCACCTTGAGTCGCGTAGGTATACACAAGGAAACCACTATGTCCCGGCCCGCTATCAACACCCTTGCTGCCGCATGCGCGGTGAACACCCTTGCCGCTGCATGCACGGCGCGCCCGATTCTTGACCAAATCGCCAATAAATGGTCCCTGATGATCCTGATTGTCCTTTGTGAGCAGCCGGTTCGTTTTAACGCGTTGCAGCGGCGTGTGGGGGGGATAACCCAGAAGGCGTTGACCGAGAGCCTGCGTCGTCTTGAGAGAAACGGGCTGGTAAAACGATGTGTTATAGCCTCCTCGCCGGTCGCGGTTGAATATTCGCTCACGCCGTTGGGGCATACCTTGCAATCACCGTTTGCCGCGATTTATGCCTGGGCTGTCGATCATCAGCCCGACATCGAACGGGCGCAGCGGGATTTCGATCAGCATATTCATCAAATGAACAGCGCGGTTAATTGAACCCGCATTGAACCATCGGTCCTATCCGCAGAGTGATGGCCTGGCTGAACGGTTTACCGTCCTGTTGGACAAATGCGTCCTGCCGCCTTAATTCTTCGGCGCGACACCGTCGAGATAATACACATTGCTGTTGGCGGCGGGGACCTGGTTAAAGATATCGGTAAAGCGCGCGTTATAGCGTTGCCGGTAAGCGGCGAGATCATTTGCTTCCGGCTCAAGGTCCCGTAAAAACGAGAGCGCCAAACGGACATGTTTATGCGTCAGTTCGGTGGGCAGCCGCGCTTTATGCAACACCGAATGCCAGAATGCCAGACTCTCTTCGGCGTCATCGACAATAAAGGTTTGATAGATCAGCAGCACGCCCGCGGCGTTGCCGAGATGTGATTCGCTGTTAT
The DNA here is from genome assembly GCF_047324285.1 of Sodalis sp. RH14. NCBI lineage: Bacteria > Pseudomonadati > Pseudomonadota > Gammaproteobacteria > Enterobacterales > Bruguierivoracaceae > Sodalis > Sodalis sp. RH14. The sequence goes on along the minus strand of NZ_CP178739.1, from coordinate 4,916,472 downwards.
GTAATAAATAGCTGACAAACTCGCCGCCGGCTTTTTTCCCCATTTGGCTTATCATGGATTCCACATAGACCGGCTCGATATTCAGGCGTTTGGTCAACGCCTGCGACGCCCGGCGGGAATCGGAGTTTAGGATGCGAAAACCGACAAGGAAAACGACAACCAGCGTTGCCAGTATGAGCCAGATCATGGGACGTCCTCAAGCAAACCAGGGTCCATCATAAGAGTAAATCACCGCCGAGAAAACAGCCGTGCGGAAGAAAGATGTTCACCGGGATTCAGCGACCCGCAATTTACCATTATTGCCGGAGCTGCGCACTGGCGTCCGCTTTAAGGCCAACCCATTTCATCCCGCCGTGATTTATTGGTAGGTTAAGGTAAAGGTGGCTGTGCTGTTGGCGAGTCCGGGCGTCACCGTGCTTTCAGTCTGGTAATAACGCGCCTCTAACGGGATATTAAAAAATCCTGCCGCGGTGGTGGTGCCAACGGCCAGCGGCGCGCCGAGGGTGACCGGATTGCTATTATACAGTATTTGCACGCCCACGCCGGTGGCGGCGGGGGGGGAAGAGGATGGGCTCAGCGCCAGTACGTTCGTCGCGCTGCCGGCGCTGATGCCGTCGAACTGCACTCTGACATTAATGCCGGGATTACAATCCAGCGGTATAGTAAAGCCGCGCAGGCCCGCCGTGCTGCCGATGGCGGTAAACTCTGCGCGATCCACATTACCCATCGGCACCGTGATGGCGGTGTTGGTCACTGAGCATGCATTGACGATAACGGTAATAATTCCCGAGAAAAGCGATACCGCCGGCAAAGTCAAATCACTGCCGTTTACGACATTGATAAAACTGGCGAGATGTGTCGAGGGGAGGGTTCCGGGGGTGACGGGACCGAGTTTATAAAAAGTGATTGTTGCGCCGCCGGTTAACTGCGGGATGTAGCCGCTTGGATTGGAGCATAGCTGAACGGTATTGGTATCCCCCCCCATCTGCGGGCCGGTGCCTATATAGGCGGATCCTACGCAGTCTCCTGTAGGCTGCACATCGCCATAGACGATGTAACCTAATCCGGTATCACCCAATTTATAGATGTTACGGCCAGCCGATACCTCACCTGTGATATTTTCCGAATTTCCCTGTAGCCCAAATTGTTGCTGGGTTATGCCGGCGGGGGCGCACGAATATCTATCCGAGCTCGGAAAAACATAGGGGTTGCCTATCAGGCCGTTGGGTTTATCACGCGCTAACGTTAAGGTGACGGGGGCGCCGGTCTGCGATGCTCCCGTGGTGGTACAGGCGGCCATGGCCGGTGGGGTATACGCCAGCGCCGCGCACGCCGTCGCCAGCAGGGCGCTTATCGACCATAAAATGCGTTGTTGCTTCATACGATGGCTCCTAACGACATGGCACACTGGCCATGCGAATCGAGGGGGTTGGCGATGCCGCGGCGGGCAGACTGTAGCCGGCTTCGCACCGCTGGTCCGCGCCCTGGCCCCAGACCGCCTTGATCCGGCCCTGTTCCGGCATTCCGCTCAGGTACACCTGGCCCGCGGCATCCGCAATACCGCTGTTTTCGCTTTCACCGGCGGCCTGTATCTGGGTGACCTGCGTGCCGAAGGGCACCGGCTGACCCCGATACGTTATCGTCAGCAGCACCCGGCTGCCCACCCGGGTCTTGAAGTCCGCCAGCGCCAGCGCTCCCTGCGTGGGTATGACGGTCTGGGTATTGATATCGATATCCACATCCTCACCCAACGTCGTGGTGTCGAGCGCAATGCGATTCCGGCGATACGTGGTGGCAAAGGGCACCACGGCGTAACCACGCCGGTCGGTCACCACGCCGGTATTGTTTTCCACCCGTACCCCGTCGGCGCCCGGCGCGCGTACCAGCGCCAGCGTATCGCCCAGCGATTGCGACAGCGTGACGCCATAAGGATGTGCCACGACGCCGCCCTGCGCCCCGTAGTTTACCTGCCGGTTGTGTCGGCTGTAGTTATAGCCTGCGTTGAGCTCGCCGCTCCCTCCCCGGTACGACGCCGATGCGCTGCCGCTGGCGCCGGTACCCCGGTTGCCGTAGCTTTGCTGCACGCTGTAGTTAAAATTATTATCCGCAAGCAGGGTGCCGCTGATGCCCGCCTGCTGATTGACCGCGCCGTGGTTATCGCCATTGACGCTGTAGGTCGCCCAGCTGTTCGGCAGCCATTTGCTGAGCGGGATTTGCACGCTGAACGCAAATTGCCGATCGTTGTCCTGCGGCCCCGGCGTCTGGCTAAAAGTGTAATTCAGGTAATAGGTGATGCCGGCGTGGCTAAGACTGTACCCGGCGCTTAAGCTGCGCTGATAACCGCTTTGCTGCCAGTAGTCCTGCTGATAGCCCGCCAGATACAGACTGCCGGCATCGCCCATAGACTGGCTGACATTCAGTTGGATCCTGCTGCGCTTGTTGTAGAGCCGTTGCCAGGCGTCGGAGGCTTGATGGGTCATCTCGTTGGCATCGCCAAAGTCATAAAAGCCTTTGCTGGAGTAGCGATACCCGGCGAGGGTAAAAGAGGTCCCGTAGTCGGTAAAGACTTTGGCGTACTGGAAGCGATACGATTGGCCGGTATGGCGCTCATCGCTGCCGGGCAACGTGGTGTTGGCCCGGGTCACATCGAACGACGCGGAGCCCAGGTCGCCAAAACCACGGCCCATCCCCAGCAGCAGGGATTGGTAGTCCGCCGAGGCGATTGACCCGCCGTAGACCGACGTGTCCCCGGGCAGGCCGTAAATCAGGCTGCCCATAAGAAAATTGGGCTCCCGCGCGTCGTTAAACGCGGAGCGGTATCGGCCGGCGCTGGCGGCATATTTCAACCTGCCCTCGCGCTGCATGATAGGCACCGCCGAAAACGGTTGGGTAAAACGGCGTTCCGCGCCGCTGGCTTCCCGTATCGTCACGTCCAGGTTACCGCTGGCCGCGGTGGGAAACAGATCGGTAATCACAAAAGGGCCGGGGGCGACGTACGTCTGATAAATAATGGAATTATTCTGGCGAATGGTCACCTGCGCGTTGCTTTGCGCGATGCCTCGTACAACCGGGGCAAACCCGCGCAGGCTATCGGGCAGCATATTATCATCGGAGGCCAACTGCGCGCCGCGAAACGGCACGCTGTCGAATATCGTCCCGGGCGTGTAGGCGTCGCCGGCGGTAAACTGGCCCTTAAGCGACTGCACGTCATGCTGGACGTACGTGTTGATGCTGTCCCAATGGGAACGCTCCCGGCTGCTGTTGCTATAAACAGAATAATTCCTTAATCGCCAACCGCCCAGATTGGCCCCGCTGCGCAGGTTGAGATAATGGTTTTCGTCGCTGCCCGACTGGTCGTCATACCAGGTAGTAGAGCCGGAATAGGCGTAGCCCAGCATCAGGGCGGGCAGCCCCTGATCCCATTGCGACGGATCGACATAGCCGCGCGCCTGGCTGTCCAGCGCCGCCTGCGGCACGCTGAGATCCAGGCGCAATTGCTGGAAATTCAGCGTGCTGCCGGCCTCGGGAATGTACTGGCCAAGCGCGGTAATAGGCTGGTCGTCCGGCAGCGCCCGCAGGGCCGGGAAGGCGCCGCGATTCACCCCATACTCCGCCAGTTGCCTGGCGGTGAGTTCGGGCTGCAGCCCCACCGCGGAGGCCACAAACGTGACCTCGCGGGTATCCACCTTATTGCCGTTGAGATAGATATCGACGCGATAGATACCGGGCAGTTGTCCCCCGATATCAGAGAACTGGGAGAGATCAACCGCGTGCATTGCCGCCCCCTTGAGGGATAGGGCGTTGGGATTAAAGTAGTCCTGCGCCGGCGACGGCAGCGGGACGAGACCCAGCGATAAGACCGGCAAAACAGGCGGGATGGACCAGGCGAAGCAGCTCATCAACATCGGTCTGACAGGCAGCCGGGATAGCGCATTTTTCATATTCACCCCCTCTACCGCATGCTGGCAAACGGATGATCCGCCGGCTAATGGGCGTGCCGTCGTTAAGCCATCACAACGGCGCGCTGGCCGGCGCGGAAGTGCCGCCGAATTCATTAATCGCCCGCCACATCACGTTACCGCGTACCCCGGCCGGCAACGGCCAGCTCAGGGTGCCCAGCGGGGCAATCATGCCGGGATTTGTAATGTCCTGGCCGCTTACGCTCAAACTGGCGAACGACACGTAGAACGGGGTAGGGTTACGCGCCGTTAATTGCCCGCCCTGGCGGGAGAAATTCAGGGCTTTATACGCATCCCCGGCACGACCGGCCAGGTTTTGCGGACGATAAAACAGTTTGATGCGGGTATTGATGCTGATCAGCAACTGGTTGATCGCATTTTTATCGGTGGCGGGGATGGATTTAATATTGAGCCAAAACACCGATTCGCGGTCCCCGGGCAGGTTGCCGCCGGCGCGCACGATGCGCAGGACATTTTCCTGCCCCGCATCCAGCCGGAACAGCGGCGGGGTGATGATAAACGGCACCCTGAGGGTGTCGCTATCGCGTTCGTTATCAATCCAGGACTGAATAAGATAGGGCAGCGATTTGTCCGGATTGCTGACGGAAATCGACGCTTCTTTCTTCCCGGCATCGTAAACGACCCGGGTTCCGCCCACCACCACGCCGGCCTGAGCCAGTAAGGCGCTAACCAGCCCGGCTGCCATGCATACCGCTTTCAGCCACTGAAACATGGTCATCTCCAGTAAAAATCCGCCACTACGCGCGCCATGGCCCAAGAGTAATGACCGATAGAGATTAAATATGGCCTCTGGGGCGACCTAAAGACGGGGCCAGGGCATCGGCATTTATGTTTAGGGATATTGCAGGACGAATTCCGCCGTGGCATTGGCGGCACCTGCTACAATCGGCGTCGCGGTTTGCATGTACTTCGCCACGAAGTCCAGCGAACCGCCGGCCGCGGTGACAGGCTGCGCCACGGACGCCGCGCCAAGATTCACCCGGGTGCTGCCGTCGGATTCAAACAGCGCGATGCCGGCGCCGGTGGCTCCCCCGGCGGTTAAACCTAATACCGTGCTATCCGCGGGATCCGCAGCGCCGGAAAAAAAGACCTGGGCGGTGGTTAAACCCGCGGGGCAGGAGGTCAGCGTAATGGAGAACGGCGTGGAACCCGCGGTTGCGCCAACACCACTAAACGCCGCGACGGTTAAACTGCCCATATTCACCGCCACGACGGCAGGTTCCACGACACAGGCTGTATCCAGAATGGTTCCGGTGAAGTTGATGGTACCATCGGCGGCATTAGCCAGGCCGCAGGACAGAATGCCGGCTACGGCTAACGCGGGAAGGGTAAATGTGCTTTTCATATAAGGCCCCTCGTTCACTAATATTATTTATCGCTGGATAAATCACTGCCCTTTTGAAACATGCCACTCAATCTTGCCGGAACGTGATCGCGTGATCTCATTGCCTGTCAACGAGCGTGGGGAAAAACGCCAGTAGGGGATCAAGTGAATAATAAACCTCATTAGGGTGTATTTGCAGAAAATACAGCGTGCGATGCAAGTTGATAATAACGCCGGTACGTCACCTTCTGTAAATAGGGTTAAAGGGAATAATGAATAAAAAAATATAAAAACCTTGATATTGATTTTTAATGGTGGGTTATTTTAAGGGGCGGGGAGCAATTAGGATAAAAACCTCTTTGTGAGACAAGATAGGTTACGCATAAATAATCATAATGAATTTTAATTTTATATGAGATATAGCCAGATAAATTATTGTTATAGAATGTTGAGTGAAATTGATAGCCTGCATTAGAGCCGGTGCTTAATCGGTGATGGATAGTTAATGAACGGTGCGGCTGCGCCGCCAAAAAATAAGGCGTATATAAAAATAATGCCGCCCATGTCGGCGCGGCAGGCAATAATGCCGGTGATTCCTTGGGGATGCTTCCCATCCGGCGGGTTTAGCGGTCTGCCATATCAGCCGACGCGTTTTACTTCACCCACCAGGCACAGGTATGACAATGCGCCCAGCAGGGCGACCGCCGCGATATAGATCAATGCCGGCGCGAAACCATAATCCTGGGCAAGATAGCCGACCACCAGCGGAACGGTGATGCCGCCCAACCCGCCGACAAAGTTAAACACGCCGCCGGTCAGTCCGATCAGCCGCACCGGCGCCAGCGACGATACCAGCGACCAGGTAATGGAAGCAAAACCGTTGCCGAAAAAGGCTAAAGCCATTAGCGTCATAATCCAAACAGGATCGTTGGTATAATTCGCGCCCATAATGCAGGTTGACAGCAACAGGCCGCAGATGATGGGCGTTTTGCGTGCAAATCCAATGGTTTTGCCCTTGCGCACCATACGGTCGGCAAAGAGACCCGACAGTAATACGCCCGCAAACGCGGCCAGGAAAGGTACGGTAGTCATAAATCCGGCGGTCAGGGCGCCGATATGTTTTTCCTGGGTCAAATAATTGGGAAACCAGGTGAGAAAAAACCATAACGTCGAGGTTACGGCAAATTGCCCCAGATAAACGCCGACCAGCTTGCGGTGAAATATTAACTTCCAGTCGGCCGCGGTCATGGACATGCGTTGCGCCTTGGCGGTAGGCGCATCGCCGTCAATAATGCCGCCGCCGGCTGCGATATAATGCAGTTCGGCCGCATTAATCCCTTTGCTTTTTTTCGGCGGTTGATAAACAACGTGCCAAATAACCGACCAGATTATGCCCACCCCGCCGGTGAGAATAAACACCCAATGCCAACTCAGCATTTCCTGCACCCAAATCAATAGCGGCGTCAGAAAAGCCAAACCGACAAATTGCCCCGAAGTGAAAAAACCAACCGCCGATGCCCGTTCCTGCTCGGGGAACCAGCTCGTCACCATCCGGTTATTGGTTGGAAACGCGGGCGCTTCAAACATCCCCGTGATGGCGCGTAAGCCCATAAGTGAAATCAAACCATTGGCGAATCCCTGGCTGAGCGTCGCCACGGACCAGCCGAAAATGGCAATGAAATAGGTCATTTTTGAGCCGACGCGATCGAGAAACCAGCCGCCGGGTATCTGGCAAAGGGTATAGGTCCAGGCAAATGCCGAGAAGACATATCCCATCTGTGTCTTATTAATACCGAACTCTTGCTGGATATGCACCGACGCAACCGCCAGGTTGGCGCGGTCGACATAACAAATCACCACGGTAATAAAGATCATGAGCAATGTGATATAGCGCCGTTTGGACGGCGCGGTGGCTACTGAGATATCCATCTTGTTCATCCCGTTCAGTAAACTACAACATGTAAGGTAAGGTGGGTAGTGAGTTGATAATATTTTTGATAGAAACTGCAAACGCGCATGAAATCCATTGTTATAGCATCGAAAATAAATTGTGTTTGCAGGCGATGCGCGCTTTGGCTTTGTGACAAAATAAACAATACAGTGTTAAAAACCTAATGAACTACCGCAGCACGTTATACAATAAAAAGAACTCATTAATTTTTTAAGTTAAATAAAATTAATGGCCCACCGGCTGAAAATATATTTATCAGTCAGTATTAAAGGCAATATGGCGTTCTGCCCGATGGATGAAAGAATGTGTCGTTGCTTCCAAGCAGTTTCTTTCGCAATAATTATCTGTTGGTGATTGTAGCACCATAATTTTATCTTGTACTACAATGCAGATCACACTTTGGACACTTTATCCGCGGGCTTGATGGCCCGCGAAAAAGAGCGCGGCTGCCGCTGGCGCGGAGCAAGCCGGCTCGTTCATTGCGCGCATCAGCGCGCTACTGCATACCCGACTGCGTCAACATTACCAGGGGAGGCTACCCTGCTCGTTTTGGTAGGCGCCTTTCGGGTCGTGCTCAGTAAGCAGCGCCAGGCGCACTATAAATACCGCCGCCTCGGCGGGCATCCTATCACCCCGATTTCCGCTTAGCTCGGTGTTCACCAGGCCTGGGCAGGCAGATACCGCGGTAATCCCGGTAGCGCGCAGTTCGGCATTGAGCTGGATCGTCAGCATATTCAGCGCGGCTTTTGACGCGTTGTAGCCAATAAACCGGACATCGTAGTACGGCCAGTCGGGATCTTCATTGAGCGTCAATGAACCCAGGCTACTGGATAGATTGACGATACGCCCGGCTTCGGACTTACGCAGCAGCGGCAGCATCGCCTGCGTAACCGCCAGTGTCCCGATGAAATTAGTGTCGAATACCCGACGCACCGCGTCCAGGGCGGCGGCGCCTGGCGCGCCGTCCGTGGCGTCGGAAACGCCGGCATTGTTCACCAGGATATCGAGGCGGCCATACTCGGCGTCGATCCTGACCGCGGCCGCGGCTATGCTCCGCGCGTCGCAAAGGTCAATCTGAATGAACGACGCCGGCAAACCCTGCGCGGCCAGCTTATCGGCCGCGGATTTACCTCGGCCCGCGTCGCGTCCACCCACCAGGACGAAGACACCCTTTTGCGCAAGCTGCCTGGCGATTTCGTGGCCGATTCCTTTATTGGCGCCCGTCACGAGCGCAATGCGGTTAGCGATATTTGTCATGTGAAGTTCCTTGATAATTTCGGTTATTCCGATCACATTAAGAATAAGAATAATTCTTCAGGTTTTGAATTCGCTTATGTTTTCGGTCCCCAAACGCAGCCTCAGCGCCCGTAAAGTCCCGCAGCAGGCGCGATCGGCCACCACTGTCGAGGCCATTTTCGACGCGACGATTCAGGTTTTATTAGCCGCGGGGCCAACCCGTTTGACGACAACGCGCGTGGCTGAAAGGGCGGGGGTATCCGTTGGCTCGCTATATCAGTATTTTCCCAATAAGCAGGCGTTGTTCTATGCGCTGAATGAAAGATATCTCATCATGCTGGCGGAACGGGTTGAGGCGGCCTGTCTGGCGCAACACGGGAAACCCTATGCGCAGATGAGCGACGCGCTCGTCAGCACCTACATTGCAGCCAAAATCGAGCGCCGCGATGTGACGAGCGCACTCTATCGTGCGGCGGCCGAGGTGGATGTGGCCGAACTGGTCGAGGCGATGACCAGGCGTGTCGAAGCGGCAAGCGAGGCCATGTTTGCCAGCGCCCCGGACGCGAAATTTGCCGATCTCGCTACGGTGAACCTGACGCTGTTGAACGTCCTGTGCGGCACCGTCTGCAATGTGTTCGTCAGGAATATGTCGGAACTGTTCGTTGGCGGCGGCCTGACATCACAGCTGACGTTAATGTTCTGTACTTATCTGAACGCGGCGAAAATGCCGCCGGCGGACGCGTAGTGCCGCGGGGAGAAAACACAGGCTAAGCCATTTTCCCCCGGGGAGCCTGGCGTGGATCTTAAGACGCCGCGGCGTCCGGCCGTCCACGCACCCGGATCGGCTCTTTGACGGCATTTGCGGCGAGGAGGCGTTGAAGCGCGGATATGGCGGTGTCGGTAAGTTCATGACCTTTGGTCAGCACCATCAAACCGTTGGTGGTGCGGATATCTTCGTCTACCACCCAGCCGGGCATCAGTTCGCTAAAGCGCACGGTGCGGGCGCCGGCCACGTTAGCGCGAAAATCAGCCAGGGCTTTGATGATGTACTCGGGGATCGCCGGGCGCGCCGCGCGCAGGATTTCCCACGGGCGTTCCAGGCTTTGCCCCCGCGCCGCGTGGCGTTCCAGTTCAAGGGCGGCGCGCAGCAGGTGGGCGCCGCGGATAACCTCCAGGGGCGCGTCTGGCGCGGCCTCACGGGCCTGGTGGCGGATAATCCCGGCCACCAGTTCGAGGCGGGGAATGTGCTCAACCAATCGGGCGGCGACATCCGGGTGTTCCTGGAGGAGTTTTTTTTCGTCCTCCGAGAGTTTTCTCTGGGCCACATCGGCCTGGACGATGTCGGCGGGGACGCCCACACAGCCGATTTGGCTCAATGAGGCGGCGATGGTGTATAGCCATCCATCAGGCCACGCCAGCTTGGGCAGCGCGTGGATGACACAGGACTGGGCGAAGGCCGACCGCTGGAAAGCCCATGGCGCGACCATGGCGAGGACTTCAGTCAGCGTTTTGACCGACGCGGTGAGGGTGGTCGCCAGCAATTCTTTTTCCGCGCAAACGAGACGGTATTGACCGACCGCGTCATTGAGCGCCGATACCAGTTCCTCCCTGGGGCAAGGCTTGCAGAGGTAGCGGAAGATGGCGCCCTGGTTGATGGCCGCGATGGAGGATGCCAGATCGGCCTGTCCGGTGAGAAGGATCCGCACGCTGTCGGGGGCGACTGCCCGCACTTTGGACAGGAAGGCGGCGCCGTCCATGCCGGGCATGCGCATGTCGGACATGATCACGGCAAAACGCTCGCCCGAGGACACGGCGCGCAGGCCGGCTTCACCGCTGAGAGCCACCACCACGTCGAATTCATTAAAGAGACTGCGCTCCATCGCGGCGAGCACATTGGGTTCATCGTCTACGCACAGCACCCGGGGCAAGGCGGTTTCAGTCATCAAGCGTCTCCTGCGTGTGGGCGAGCATCTCCTGCCACAGGGGCAGTTTATTCAGCACGCCGGTTTGTTCGAGATAATCCAGATCGGGGATACGGTTGTTGGCGAGAGCGACCGCGACATGCACGGCGCCGGTCACGCCGAAGGCTTTCTCCGCGGAGCGGGAGGGCTCGACGTGATAGGCCACGACTTCCACGATGTCCATGGGCAAACCCCACAAGGCCAGCAGATAGGCGCCTACCGCGGCATGCATGGACGTATTGTCCTGGGTGGCGGATACCTCGCGGCCAGGCTCCCTCAGTTCGGGGATAAGCCGTGCGATGCTGGCGAGCAGGGCGGCGGTCGGCTCCAGTTCCTGGTGTCCGGAAATGCGGGCGGCCAGGGTGGACGCGAGCAGCGAGGACCGCTGTAACCGGTCCACATAAGGGTCCGTACTCGCATCCGCAAAGATCTGGGAAGCCAGGACCAGCAGCTTCACCTGATCCAGGCCCAGGCGGGTGATGGCGTTGCCGATATCATGAATGCGACCGCCTCTGCTGAAGAAGGCCGAGTTAGCCAACTGCATAATCTTGACGCTCAGGGCGGGGTCACTGCCCAGGAGCCCGGCGATGCGTCGGGTATCGCCGCCGGCGCTGGCAAGGAGGCGGCATACTTCGGTAAAGACTTTCGGGGCGGCCGGCAGTCTGCTGATGCGGCCCACGGCCTCGACCACCGCCGGGTCCTGAAACAGGGCGCGCAGGGCCAGGGCGCCGCCCACCATCGCCAGCAGCGCCGTGCTGTCACAGGGTTTGGCGACAAACCGGTGGGCCACGTCCACCATGCGCAAGGTGGAGCTGGCCTCGGAGTAGCCGGACAGAATGATACGTATCGTGCCCGGCCAGCGGTCGCGTACCCGCGTAAGCAATTCAGCGCCGTCCATGAGCGGCATGCGCATGTCGGACACCACCACGTCGGCCGGCTCTTCCTCCAGCATCGCCAGCGCTTCCTGGCCGCTGGTGGCGAAGCGGCACTCCCATTCGGTGTCTTGCAGCATAAGCGCCCGCTCAATGCCGGAGAGTACCCGGCTTTCGTCATCAACGAACATCACTTGCATGCCGGGCACTCCTCTTTATCGCAGTGCAGGGGCAGTTGCAGGATGAACGTCGAGCCCACGCCTTCTTCGGACTCGCAGAAGACGCGGCCGGCATGTTTGTCCACCACGGTTGAATAGACGATAGCGAGACCTTGGCCCGTGCCTTTGCCTACCGCTTTGGTGGTGAAGAAGGGATCGAAGATGCGATCGCGGATCCCCGCAGGGATCCCGCCGCCATCGTCGGTGACCCGGATTTCAATATATTCGCCGTTGCGCGCCGCCGATACGATGATGTGGCCTTTCTCCTTAACGCCTTCCTGGATGGTATCGGCGATGGCGTGGGCGGCGTTCACCACCAGATTGAGAATGGCCTGGCCAATCATGTCGCGCAGACACGGCAGCTGCGGCAAGTCATCCTCGAAACGCGTCTCAAGTTCCGCCACGTATTTCCATTCGTTGCGCGCGACGGTCGTGGTGGTATTGATGACCTCGCGCACATCCACCCATTCCTTCTCGTCCTGGGCGGGATGGGAGAATTCCTTCATGGCGGACACGATCTTGGCGATATGGCCAAGGCCCTCCAGCGATTCGTCCAGGGCGCCCGGGATCTGGCGGCGCAGGAAATCCACTTTGGTGCGTTTGAGGATCGCGTCGAATTCCGCCATGACGGATTCCCCGGCCATTTTCCCGCGCGCGGCCTCGGCCAGCGCCAGGGCGGCGTCCAACAGGCTTAGCAGTGAAACGGTGGCGCCTTTAACGAAACCCACATTGTCGGAGACGTACTGGGTCGGCGTATTAATCTCATGGGCGATGCCGGCGGCGAGTTGGCCAATGGACTCCATCTTTTGCGCCTGCAGCAGTTGAGCCTGGGTCAAGCGCAACTCGGACAGGGCTTTTTCGAGCTCGCGCCGTTCGTTTTCCAGCTCCAGGGTCTTGCGCGCGACCACCTTCTCCAGGCCCACATTCTGCTCCAGGATGGCAAAAGGCGTCGCGTTGCCGCGCCTGGCTTCTTGTGCGATGCGGCGCTTGAGGACCTCGATGGTCTTGTCCCGGGCGGCGAGCTTGCGCTCGTATTCGCCGGCGGACGCTTGCGGACAGGCTTCATCAGGCAATGTTCTGTCCTCCAATGGCGACGCCCGTGAATGTCTGCGTCACGTGCACGCCGTTGTACTGCTCGCCGTAGGTGGAAAATCCCACGACATGATTCTGCTCCATGATGCTGCCGATCTGCTGTTCCAGCCCTTCCTGCTCGAACTGGATACGGCGCAGGATGCAATCGAAGCCAATGATGGCCGCAGGCTCGGGAATGGTCTCGCGGACCTTGGCGAAAGCCTGCTTGAAGGTTTGGACGGGATCCTTCGCTTTGCCGACGGCCACGATCAATCCCTCCTCGATGGCGCAGTAGCAGGTGAGAGAAAGGTCTTCGTTCCACCGCAGGATGGAGCGGATGTAGGGCTCATCGCCGAAGGAGAGCACCAGCGGGTTGCGGGAGAATACCGTCGGCGTCAAGTCGCGCACCGTCAGGCCCAGGGCATCCGCGTAAGCCTGGGCGGCAGGTTCGCCATTGATCTCCAGGATGAGCCTTTTCTCAGGATCGGCCCCGGTGATGACGAGTTCCACCTCACTGGGCTCGAAGTGCTGGACCTTGAAGATGGTGATGGGCGCGTTGGTCTCTATAACGGCGAATACCGCCGCGTCGGAAATAAAATGGCCATTGCCATCATAAACGTGCGTCTTCTCGAATCGCAGGTTATCGCCAGCGGAACCACCGACTATGGGAATGTTGCCGATCTGCTGATAGAGGTTCGCCGCCAGGCGTTCTTCGGCCATAGAGAGGCCGTCTACCAGCAGCAGCCCGAAGCGCTGCAGGTTCGGCCTGGCCTCGCAGTCGAGGCGAATGGCTTCGGCGATGTCGGCCACCAGCGCGGTGTAGTTGGTCAAAGGTTGAATCAGGAAGGCGCGGGTGCGAAAGTTGCCGTCCAGTCCGAGACCCAACAGCCCGGAGTGCTGGAAGCCTTCCTTGCCAATCTGTCCGGAGGACGTGCAGCCGATGCAGGGACAGGAAAAGGCGTTCTTCAATTCCTGGCCCAGGATGTCCAGGTCGTAGTCAGGGGAGCAGAAGAAAAGAACGGTATCGATGCCTTCATGGCCAAGCTGGCTGGCAAATTCGGCGACGGCCTGGCGCGGGTCCGGCGACTCGCTGCTGGCGTAATGGAATTGATCATTCATGACAAGCTCTCCCAATTCTGAGTAGAACTTTCGCCTGCGATCCCGCGTTCGTTCGATTCAAAATTCTTTGGTTTATAGCGATGGGAAGAGATTAGGTCTTTGCGGCAGAGATAGCAACCGTGTTGCGGCCAGGGAATAGCCTGCGTCGTCGCGGTTTGACTTAAGGGCGGCGGGGTAACGTTAAAAGTTAAAGTTTCCTGGTTTTTGGTCGTTAAGTACTCATTGTCAATCATTGTGTCCGGCCACAGAACCTCACGTCGACGACGCACAACGATCCATTGCGCCCGCTCCCGGTGTTGCTGTTTCAGTTATGGAAAATAATCATTAATGAAGAATATTTCAGTACGACTTGCGTTGACTGGCGCAATTTCCATTTTCGCTCTGATGATTCTGGCGATTTCCTGCGCGGGCCTGTTTGCGCTCACGCGCTCAAACGACACGACGGAGTTCGTTCACCAGGCCGACAGCCGGGTGATCCTGATCAATGATGTCTATAAAGATTCCGCGCGTACCCGCGCAGGCTTTGCCCTGGTCTATGCCAGCTTGCTGAAAGAAGGCAAGGCCGATGACTGGATTTTCAAAAACATCGAGAAGACCCACGGGCGCATGACGGCCAATATCCAGTTATTCAAAGACCTTCCCGTATTGCTAAGCGGCGATGAGGCCATCAAGACTGAACTGGTGGACTCGGCGCATGCGCTCAGCCAGCTTCTCGACCAGGCGGAGCATCTGCTGCAGGTGGGGGATGTGCAAGGCTATTACGCTATCAACATACAGGATATCGACAAAGCCGGAGGGCGGTTTTCTACCTCGCTGGAGAAATATCAGAAAAACACCCGTGAAACGGTAAACGCGCTGACGCAGATGCGCAACAGCGAATACCGCCAGTTGTTGTGGACGATGACCATCGTATTGCTTATTGCCTTTATGATAACCCTTACCGTGTTGTACGTGTTGCGAAACATCATACTGCGACCATTGAACTATGCGATTGTGCAACTGGATGCGGTCGCCAAAGGCGATTTAACCGCCGACATACAGGTATCAAGCAAAAACGAAATCGGTAAATTGCTTTCCGCCATCAGCGGCATGCAGCAAAGCCTGATGCGTCTGGTCACGCAGGTCCGCCTGGGCGTCGAAGAGATCAACACCGGTTCCAAAGAAATTGCGGCAGGCAATACCGATCTGTCGTCTCGCACCGAGGCGCAGGCATCTTCGCTGGAAGAAACCGCTTCCTCGATGGAACAGCTCGCCTCCACCGTCAAGAAAAACGCCGAGAATGCGCGCCAGACCAGCCAGCTTGCCGCCAACGCGTCTCAAATGGCCGAGTCCGGCAGCAAGGCCGTATCGGAAGTCGTCCAGACCATGAACGAGATTTCCTCCAGTTCCAGCAAAATTTCCGTGATTATTTCGGTTATCGACAGCATCGCGTTTCAGACCAATATACTGGCGCTGAATGCGGCGGTGGAGGCCGCGCGCGCGGGCGAGCACGGCAAGGGCTTTGCGGTGGTGGCAAGCGAAGTACGCACGCTGGCCCAACGCTCCGCATCTGCCGCCAGGGAGATAAAATTGCTCATAGAGGACTCCGCGGCCAAGGTCAATATCGGCGCCGGGCAAGTGGAGCGCGCCGGCGCAACCATGCATGAAATCGTGTCGTCAGTGAAGTGCGTGACTGACACCGTGGCGGAAATCTCGGCGGCATCGCAAGAGCAATCCGCCGGTATCGACCAGGTTAACCTGGCGGTTTCGCAGATGGACGGCGTCACGCAGCAGAATGCCGCGCTGGTGGAAGAGTCCTCAGCGGCCAGCGCCTCGCTGATGGGGCAGGTACGCCTGCTTCTTGATACTATTCAGGTATTCAAATTGCATGAACCGCAAGGGCGGCAGGAAGAGAACAGGCAAAACGGCGCCAAAGCATTGCCGCGTCGTGCCGCTAAGCCCCTTGATAACCCCAAGGATAATGCCGGCTGGGAAACATTCTGAAGACGTTAGCCCCCGAGCGTTACACGGGGGCCCGCCCCTGTTCGCCGGGACGGAAAAGGGACCGGGCTTAAGGAGCCATCAGTCGGGAAAAATGTGTCCGGATGGGTACGCTCCGCGCACCGCCGGCTTCGGCGCGCCCGCCTGTTAACGTGCGGGCGCGCCTCGGTTTTTCTATCCATAGACTATCAGTTGAATACCATGCCGCCATCAATAATCAGCGCTTGTCCGGTCATATAGTCTGAGTCGGGTCCCGCCAGATAGGATACGCAGGCCGCCACGTCTTCCGGCTCGGATATCCGGCCCAGCGCAACCGTTTTCGCCCACTGTTGCAGACCCCACTCCAGGGACTGTTTATTTTCATCGGCGACTTTTTTAGCGATGTTTTCCATCATCGGCGTACGCACAATACCCGGGCAATAGGCATTGACGGTAACGCCCAGTTTAGCCAGGTCGCGCGCCGCCGTTTGAGTAATGCCGCGCACGGCGAACTTGGTGGCGCCATAGACCGCCAGATCAGGGTTGCCGACCTGTCCCGCCTGGGATGAAGCATTGATTATCTTGCCGACGATGTCGCCGGGTTTGGCGGGTGTCCTGGTTTTGAAATGTTTAAGGGCGGCTTGGATACCCCAATAGACGCCACCCACATTCACGTCAAAAACCTTATGGTAGATTTCCGGCGTAATATCCTCAAGAGGCGTTGTCGGGCCTAAACCTGCATTATTAATCATGACATCAAGCCGGCCGAACGTCGCCACCACCTGGTCGACAGCGGATATGACATCCTCGCGCTTCGCCACGTCCACCGCCACGGCCAGGGCTTTGCCGCCGGCGGCCTCGATCAATGCCACCGTCTGTTTCGCCGTCTCGGCGTTAAAGTCCAGACTGCCGATAGCAAAGCCATCTTTCGCCAGGCGCAGCGCAATGGCTCTGCCAATACCCTGTCCGGCCCCGGTCACAACCGCGACTTTCTTGCTTGAATCGACCACTGTATCCTCCTGGGTCTCTGGTTTACATGCAAAACCGCTGCGTAAACGGCTTCTGATTACTCTTATCGAGTATCTAGGCATAGCAGAAAAAAAGACTTTATCCTGGCATAAGTCATTAACAGAAACAGAATAGTTGGGAATTTTGCAATTAAACACAGGCGTAAATACCGCGGCGGCCGCCGGTCGATATATTTTCCCTATGAGATAATACTGAGGGGGAATGGGCGATGATGATGCCTTGAGTGGCTTAAAGCTGTTATTTATTAATATCATGAGAATAGGCGGGCTAAATGTACGCTTAAGCGGCTTGGCTTTTAATGACCGGCGTAGGCATTCATACGAATCATTCACATTCTAACTCTCTGTTTTTGAGCTGATTTCCCCCCCCCTTGCTATAAAGTTTCGCCCACATAAACCGATACCTATAAAAGCTCAGATCAGCCAATTGATAAGGCGTGGGTAATATTTTATTTACAACTGATTGGCTTATAACGTCTATGCCCGGATGTCAGCATAGAAATGATGAATAGGAGCAGTTTTATGAATTTTTTTAAAAACAGCAGTATCAGAGTGATATTAATCATCACGCTTGGATTTTTTTTGCTTCTCTGGGGCGGTGTTGCGGCATTTACCCTATCGTCATTGGGCCAGGTCACTCATCTTTTGACTGTCAGTGAAGATCAGAAAAAAGATATTGATATCATTACCCGTGGTAACGACCAATATTTCCGCACCGTTACCCGGTTGGCGCGTACTATGGATTATAGCCAGACGGGAGAAACGGCCGATGCCGATAAGGTATTGGCCTCCGCCGCGGTGGCGATGAAAAACTCAGCGGATGCGCTGGCTGAATTCAAATTGCGCCCTCATCCCTCCATAGACGCCGCGGTGACCGAAAACATGATCGCGACGTGGTCGCGTATGGTTTCCCAGGGACTGGAGCCGTTATACCGCGCGGTGCAGAACAAGGATATTGAACAATTTCGTCAGGTTTTCAGGATGCAGTATCCCCCGCTCAGCCTCGCCTTTGGGCAGGCGGCGGAAACATACAAGTCCGCGGCCATGTCGGACCAAAGCGCGCGGCAAATGGTAGTGATGGTTGACAGGTGTAAGACCATACTCATTGCGGCCATTATCGCCGGCGTAGTCATACTGCTCCTCACCGATCGTTATCTCGTCAATTATATGATTAAACCCCTGGGCCGCATTAAGGCGCAGTTGCATACGCTATCAGAAGGACACTTGGATGATGCCATCGTCGATGTTGGCCGTAACGACGTTGGCTCGCTGATTCCTGATCTACAGGAAATGCAGCGCAACCTGATTCGTACCGTCACCGCTATCCGCGATGGGTCGGCCTCCATTTACCAGGGCGCGGGTGAAATCAGCCTGGGCAACACCGATCTCTCATCGCGCACCGAACAGCAGGCGTCGGCGCTGGAAGAAACGGCGGCCAGCATGGAGCAGTTAAGCGCCACGGTGAAGCAAAATACCGAAAATGTCATGCAGGCCAATAAGATGGTGCAAGATGCCGCAGATACCGCCAGACAGGGCGGCGCAATAGTCGATGACGTGGTGTCAACCATGATAAGCATCACCACCAGCTCGAAAAAGATCGCCGATATCACCGGGGTGATTAACGGCATTGCTTTCCAAACCAATATCCTGGCGTTGAATGCGGCGGTGGAAGCGGCCAGGGCCGGCGAACAGGGCCGTGGTTTTGCCGTGGTGGCGGGGGAGGTGCGCAGCCTGGCCCAGCGCAGCGCCCAGGCAGCGAAGGAAATAGAAGGGTTGATCGCGGAGTCGGTTGAGCGGGTGGATACCGGCTCCAGGCAAGCGTCCCGCGCGGGTGAAACCATGCATAACATTGTGCAGGCGGTGACCCGGGTAACCGACTTGATGGGCGAAATTTCTTCGGCGTCGGAAGAACAAAGCCGCGGCATCAGCCAGGTGGGCAATGCGGTGGCGGAAATGGACGGCGTAACTCAGCAAAACGCGGCGCTGGTCCAGGAATCGGCCGCGGCGGCGGCCTCGCTGGAAGAACAGGCCCGGATGCTGACGGAAACGGTCGCGGTATTTCATCTGCCGCAGGCTGCGGACGCGCGCAATGGCGGCGATAAGATCAACCGGGTTGCTAGCCGGGCCACCCTTACCCCGGCACAAGCGGCGGCCAGGCCCGGCAAGGCCAACAATAACTGGGAAACGTTTTAGTCCCCCGCCGCACATTCCCGCCCGCACTCTAAGGGCGGGAATCTTCGGCGCGCATCCCTTTCTCCTCTACGCCTGTTAATTGCTTCACTATATGAAGCAATATCGCCAATGAATTTATGACTCCTCTCACGCAACGCGCATGGGCGATAGCTTCCCGTCCGCGCCGGCATACACTGCCGGATACCCGAGCTTTTGCCGGGAATAATGCCGCAATTTTCAGAGGAATAATAAAATAATGGCCCTACAAAAACCGACTGTGTTCTTCAGCGCAGTATTGTTGAGTCTGATTGCCCTGCCTGATTTGGCCAGGGCGGATATCATGCTGCTTAACCGAAATAATAATCTGCCTATGCTTAACGGGGTGGAATGGCAATTCGGCGGCCTTATCCGGCCGCAATATCGTAATAAAATGGGCTCGGCCGATGATCACACCTATATGCAGCGGGGATATGACAGCGGCAGCTTTATTCATACTTCTTTAAATTATTATCTCAATGATGATATTAATCTATTATGGTATTACGAAGTCGGTATCGATATCTTTAATGAGCTCGGGGCCGGCAGCCATTTTGATCATAATAAAGATACCACCTTCACCCGTAAACATTATGTTGGTATCGCCAGCAAGACCTATGGAACCTTGACCTTCGGACAGCAAAACAGCGTCTTATACAGTGTTATCGGCGCCAAAACCGACGTATGGGATAATGATATGCACGGTCAAGGGTCGAACAATGGCGTCAACGGCAATTATGATGGTTCCTACCGCGGTAAATATTTGCTCAAATATGTCCAGGACGCGGGACCGGTAACCCTGAGCGCCAGTTGGGACGCGCCGGTGAATGATTATTATATCAGAAGCGACAATGTCCGTTACCAGCGCCAAACCGGCGGCGCCGGCGGCATGGATTACCATATCGCCAAGGATTTGACGCTCAGCGCCGCCTACAGTTATACCCGGGCTTATATCATCAGCCGCGCCCCGACGGGGGATGGCGCGGATACAGCGGGTTATAATCAACAGATAACCGGTATCGCGGCGCAATGGAAACCGGATAACTGGACTTTGGCGGCAACGGCCGGGTATTACCATGATTTTATTCCGCGGCGTACCGCCAGGGTGCCGACGGCCTATTTTGAAGGGCAGGCGCGGGGGTGGGAATATATGGCGTCGTATCGGTGGCCGGTGGCCGCCCGGGCCATTACCGCCGTCAAGCCTTATATCGCCGGCGATGGGATGCGCTGGGAGCATTACCAGACGAACCACACCTACCTGGGGATTGCCGCGGAACTGCCCCATGGCTTCCAAATTGATTATGAACGCACCTTCAGCAATACCACGGATAACCAGCCGGATGAAAACTGGGTCCGCCTCTGGTATCGGTTCTGATAACACCCCCCTTATTCAATCGAGATGAGTACTAACGCAATCCAGGGCTGTTTTGGCAAATGCTTCACCATATGAAGCAATTTCCGCATGGGTTTTATGACTGCTCTCACGCAACGCCCACGCGTAGTGGCTTGTCGCCCGCCGCCGCCTACACTGCGGGTTATGCGGATAAAACAGCTGCCCAGGCCTGCCGGTGTCCCGATGTACCGCCAGGCATATGACGTTTCGTTCAGGAGATAAAATGAGCAATTCCATCACTCACCGGACAGAGGACTATCCGGCCGAGACATCAAAAACAAAAAGACAACGGACGTTTAAAATCATGATGTCGGCGGGCGTCGGCCACTTTATCGAGTGGTTCGACTTTGGCCTTTACGGCACCCTCGCGGCCATCATCGGCAGCAACTTCTTTGCCAGCAATGACCCGACGGTGGCGCTGCTGAAATCCTTCGCGGTGTTCGGTTCCGGTTTTTTAATGCGTCCGCTGGGCGGCTTTTTCTTCGGCTCGATGGGCGACCGGCTGGGGCGGCGGAAAGTCTTGGTGACGGTGATTGTCATCACGTCCTGTTCCACCTTTGTGATGGGCATTCTTCCCACCTATGCGCACGTCGGCATACTCGCGCCGGTGCTGCTGGTCTTGACCCGCCTGGTGCAGGGATTCGCCGCGGGCGGCGAGAGTTCCGGCGTTATCACCTATCTGGCGGAAAGCGCGCAGCCTCATCGCCGGGCCAGCCTGACCTGCTGGAGTGAAAATTTCAGTTTTATGGCGTTTGTCTGCGGTTCCGGGCTGGTGCTGTTCCTGACCCACCAGTTGGGGGAGCCGGCGATGAACGACTGGGGCTGGCGCATTCCTTTCCTCCTGGCCGCGCCGCTGGGGCTTGGCGGTCTCTATATGCGCCGCAATATGGAAGACTCCGCCGAATTCCATATGCTGCAAAAATCGGGAAAACTGGAACACTCCCCGCTGCGTACCACGCTTACCACCTCCACCCGCGCCTTGCTGTTTTGCGTCGGTTTTGTCGTGGTGAAGGCGGTGAGCAGTTGGGTATTGCAATCTTTTATGCCCAGCTATCTCTCCACCTATTTGCATTATTCCCATACCGATTCCTATCTGATTACCATGCTCGGTCTGTTCAGCGTCGCCATCGTCATGCCGCTGGCGGGGTATCTCTCCGATCGGTGGGGACGCCGGCCGCTGATGCTTATCGGCTGCGGCGGTTTTATTCTGCTGACCTACCCGGCGATGATGGTAATGGAGCAAGGTTCGGTGGCCGTCTCCATCGTCGCCATGAGCCTGCTCGGCATGCTGGTCGCCTTATTTAACGGCGGCTGCGGCGCGGCAATGGCGGAGCTTTTCCCCACCGCGCTGCGTTACGGCGGCATCGCCATCGCCTACAACATGACGGTGGCGGTCTTTGGCGGCGTAACGCCGCTGGTCTCGGCGGGGCTTATCTCCGCCACCGGCAACCCGTTGTCGCCCGCTTTTTACGTCATGCTGACCGCGCTTATCTCTTTTGTCGCCGTGTGCCTCGCCAAAGAGACCGCAGGCAAAAAACTGGATTAACCCGCAAAACCGGAGTGGATATGAAGATCGTCGACGTACAGTGTTTCCCGTTAAAAATCAAACCGCAGCAGATTTATCTCGGCGGAGATCCGGATGGCGGCGGGGATTACTACTATCGCCCTGAATACCGCTGCGTCTATTCACGCAAAATGGAAACCTGCTTGGTGAAAATAACCTGTGATGATGGCCATGTGGGGTGGGGCGAAGCGCTGGCCCCGGTGGTGCCGCAGGTGGTCGCGCAGTTGATTACGCACCTGTTTAAACCGCTGCTGCTGGGAGCCAGTCCGTTTAGCAGCAATGTCCTCAACACGCAGATGTACAACTCAATGCGCGATCGCGGCCATACCGCCGGCTACCATATTGATGCGCTGGCGGCGGTGGATATCGCGCTGTGGGATCTCAAAGGGCATATTCTGGGGCTGCCGCTCCACCAGCTGCTTGGGGGGAGCTTTCGCGCGCAGGTTCCCTGCTATGTTTCCGGTCTGCCGCGCCCGACCGTCGAAGCCCGTTGCGAGCTGGCCCGGCAATGGCAGGGGAAAAATTTCAATGCCGTCAAGCTGGCGCTGGGCTATGGCGTCGACGAGGACCTGGAAAATGTCCGCGCCATCCGGCAAGCGCTCGGGCCGCAGGCAACCCTCTTTATCGACGCGCACTGGAACTACAGCGTTCACGAGGCGGTAAGGCTGGCGGAAGGCCTTAAAGCCTGTGACGTCGGTTTTCTTGAAGCGCCGCTGCTGCCCGAGGATGTCGCGGGTCATCGGGAATTACGCCGGAAAAGCGCGGTGCCGGTGGCCCTTGGCGAAACAGAGCGCACCCGCTATCAGTTCCGTCCTTATATCGAGCAGCGCGCCGTCGACATTCTGCAACCGGATGTGGGGCGTACCGGCATTACCGAACTGATGCATATCGCCGCCCTTGCCGAAACCTGGAACCTGCTGGTGGCGCCGCATCTGAGCGTCGGCCTGGGTCCTTGTATCGCCGCCTCCATCCACGTGGCCGCCGCGCTGCCCAACTTTTTTATGCTTGAGTTCCAGCCGCCGGTGTTTGACCTGGCCAACAGCTTGCTGCGCCAGCCCCTGGTTTGCCGGGACGGTCACTATGCGCTGCCCGCGGGGCCTGGCCTGGGTATTGACATCAATGAAGAAAAAGTACGTGAAAATCACTGGAGTGACGCATGTTAAAAGGTAATGTTCCGATACTGGCAACCGCTTTTGATAACCAGGGGGAGGTCGATCTCCCCGCCATTGTTAAACTTGTGCGCTTTTTGCTTGAGCAGGGTATCGACGGTTTGGCGCTGTTTGGCAATGCCTCGGAAGGCTATGCGCTGACGGGGCAGGAAAAAGACGCGATTTTTAAGAGCGTAAAGGCCCTGACCGGAGACCTGCCGTTGGTGGTTGCCACCGGCGGCGCGGCGGCGCCGGTGGCGATAGAGGAGATTAAACGCGTTGAGCGCTGGGGCGCGGAGGTGGCGATGATCAATCCGCCGTCGGTGGTAAAACCCGGCCCGGACGAGATCTACCGGTTCTACCGCGACATCTGCCGACAGAGCGATATCGAGATCATGATTCAGGACGCGCCGCAAATGACCGGCGTCAGCTTTCCGGTTCCCACGCTGATAAGGCTGTGTGAGGATTTCCCGCAGATTCGCTACATCAAGGTAGAACAGCCGCCCACCACGCTGAAAATCAGCCAGCTTAAGGCCGCGCTGGGTGACAGGGTCGGGCTTTTCGGCGGGCTCAACGCCGGTTTCTTATACGAGGAACTCGCGCGGGGCATTGTCGGCACCATGCCCGCCTGTGAATTTCCCGAGGTGATAAATGCGATTTTGCAGGCCTGGGAACAACATGACAAGGAGGCGGCGCGGGCGCTGTTTTACCGTTATTTGCCCTTCCTGCGCTATGGCGTGCAGCCAGGATTGGGTGTGGCGGTGCATAAAGAGATATTGCACCGCTCAGGACTGTTCGCCACCGCCGCGGTGCGCGATCCGGCAAAGGGGCTCGACGAGACGACGCGTCTGGAGCTGCAGGAGATAACCGACCATCTGCCGCTGGCGATTTTGGCACGGGCGCAATGAACTACATTGCCGTCGACTGGGGGACCAGTAATTTTCGCGCCATGCGCGTCAAACAGGGCAGGGTGGTGCGCGCCGTGCAGTCTGAAAAAGGCGTCGCCCGCTGCCGGCGCGGGCAGCTGGGCGCAGTGTTGCGCGAGGAGCTATTGCGGCTGGGCGATGAGTACGACGAACACGTGCCGGTTATCCTGTGCGGCATGATCGGCAGCAATATCGGCATAGTGGATGCCGGTTACCTGGCGCTTCCGGTCAGCTTTCATGATTTGACCGCCCGCGGATTGCCGCTGGAAAACGTATTGCCCAATCCCGTCACCGTGCGTCCGGGCATCTGCAGCCGCGAGGAGCACGAAATCTGCCGCGGCGAGGAGATACAGCTGGCAGGAGCCTTAAGCATCAGCGACGCGCGGATATTCGCCGCCGTGGGCACCCACAGCAAATGGATAACCGTTGATCGCCGGCAGCAAAAAATCGTCGGCCTGCGCACGCTGATGACCGGCGAACTGTACCACCTGGTGCTGAATCATTCGGTGGTCGGCAAGGGGCTTGGCGAGCAGGATTTTTCCGAGGACATTTTCCGGCAGGGGGTGGAAACCGCCGAGGCCATTGACCGGGGCGACAGCACCCTGCTCAGCGAACTGTTCCGCTGCCGGGGGCGTTATATCCTTGGCGAATTCGAGGCCGCCTTTGCCGCGGCCTGGCTATCCGGCCTGCTGGTGGGCCATGAAGTCTTGACCGGCCATGCGCGGCACGAAAGCGTGTGCTTCATCGGCTCCGCCATCCTGCTTGAACGCTATCGGCGGGCATGTCATTTACTTCATCTTCCCTGTACCACTCTCGCGGCGGAAGAGGCGATTATCACCGGATTGAACGAGGTATTCGACGATGCTGTTTAATGGCAATGTCATCGCCATCCTGCGGGGCATAACCCCGGCCGACGTTATTGCGCAGGTCACCGGCCTGGTGGACAGCGGTATCAGCGATGTGGAAATTCCCGCCAATTCGCCGGACTGGGCGCAAAGTATCCAGGCTATCAAACGCCACTTCGGGCGACAGGTGAATCTCGGCGCGGGCACCATCATCACCACCGCGCAGGTGGCGACCTGCGCGCAGGCCGGCGCTGATTATGTCCTCACGCCCAACCTTGACGAAAACGTCGTCCGCGCCTGTCAGGCCCAGGGGCTGGAAACCTGTATCGGCGTGTACACCAGTACCGAGCTTTTCGCCGCCAGCGCGCTTGGCGCCAGCGCGCTGAAAATCTTTCCGGCGGCGGCGCTGCCGGCAAATTGGCCCCAGCTTATTAAGGGGCCGTTTTGCCATGCCACTCCCTTTTGCGCGGTGGGCGGCATTGATGCGGACAATATGGCGGACTATCTGCGGTATTACGATAGCGTGGGGATCGGTTCGGCGCTATACCGGCCTGGACAGCCGCCGTCCCTTACCCGCCGGCGCGCCGTGGCGCTGATGGGGCGAAGTCCGGCCGGCCCCGCCCTGTAATGCCGGCCCGGCGGCGCTTATCCGCCGCTGATTTTCTGCGCCGCCGACACCAGGAACTTTTTCAGGGTTTCCAGTTCCAGCCGTTCGCCGCTCAGGTTTGACAGCGCTATCGCCGCCTGCATGCCCGGAATGGTGCAGGCCATACGGTACTCCTGCGGCGGATAGTGCTTCACCAGCACCTGATGGCGCCGGGCGCCGTCGATATCTTCTTTTATCAAATGAAAGTCATGGATGCCAATCAGGCTGACGATTTCCTCATCGCTGCGCGCGGCCAGCAGTTTAATGCCGATAATCGACTCGGTCACCGGGACCGAATCATAATTCCCTATCGCCCGGGCCACGCTTTTCCCCTGCCGGGTATGAATCAAATAGACGACATCCCTGCCGCTTAGCACGCCGATGACAATGGAAACCGGCTTATTGCCCACTTCCTCGAGTATCTCAAGCACGGCTTTGTAAAAGGCGGAATTATGAATGGCATGGGCGGAAAAACGGTGTACGCCAAGGCCGAGCGAGTACTTGCGCTTTTCATTGCGATGCACCATCTCCAGTGCCAGGAGCGTTTGCATAATGCGGGTCACTTTTGCCGAATCCAGCGATAACTGGCGGCCAATCTCACGAATACCCGTGGGCTCGCTCAGGGTGGCCAGCAGGTTCATACAGCGAAACGCATCATAAACCGAATGTAGTAGCATCTTACTCCCTGTCGGGGGATGCCCATGGGGTTCGGGAATACCGTGGGCAGCGGCATCCAGCTTGGTGGTCACTATTATAACCTGGATCCGGCGCGGTCGGAATCCCGTCGCGGGAATCCTGGGCGCGCAGGCGCCATCAAGAGTAAGCGATGTCTCTGATGCGATTTTATCATCGGTAAATCAGGTTGGGGGGAGTAACCGTTACGGTTAGGGATGCCTGTTTTTGCTATGCGGATTAGGACATCAAAAACAGGCAATAACACAAAATGAGGCAGAGGCGTGTCGGTTTAACGAAACGGAAAACCGACTGATTATCTATACCCTCAGAACTGGTACTTCATGCTTACGGCTAACACATTATCCGTGACGATACCGGCATTTTCGGTGAAGGTGTTGTCATCCAGCAAGTTAACTTTATAGTCAACATAGGTCACCATATTTTTGTTGAAGTTGTAGGTGAAACCAAAGTCAACAAATTTGACCAGGTCCTGGGCATCGTAGTTGTTGCCCTTACGGTCAGTGCCTAAATTGCTGCCGCGTGTTTGGTTATAAGCGACGAAGGGAATCAGACCTGAAAGCAGGGTGTAGCCCGCATAGAGTTCCACGGCCTGTGATTTATTGGCTAAACCGTAGGCGGTACCACTCGGCGATCCGAATTTCGCCGCATTGTAGGCTTGCGTATACATGGCCGCCAGATAAAGGCTGTCGGCATTATATTTAATCGCCCCGGTATAGCCCTCAGCTTTTCCGCCCCCGCCCATGATGCCTGGCGCGGAATTTTGCTCATCGGTAAGATTCGAGCTAAAAAAGGCACCGGCGACGCTGATACCGGACTTAAAATCGTAACTCAAAGAGGAGCCGTAACCATCGCCATTTTGCGACAATACGTTACGGGTACCCGGCTCGCTGGCCCCACTATCGTTTTTACCTTGATACTGTAACGCCACTTTCAGGCCTTCAACCAAACCGAAGAAATCGGTGTTGCGGTAAGTGGCGATACCGTTGCCACGTTTGAACAAAAACTGGTCAGAGCCATAGGTGGAAGCATCGAATTCCGGCTGCATATCGGTATAGGATGCGGCATCATATAACACACCGGTGTTACGACCATAATCGAAAGAGTTAGATCCGGCAAATTTTAAACCAGCATAGGCATAACGCGTAAATGCGGTGTTTTGGCTCTCGGTTTGGTTACCCTGAATTTGATATTCCCAGCGGCCGAATCCAGCCAGCTGATCAGAGATTTGGGTCAAACCCTTAAAACCAAAACGCATATATGTTTTATCGCCGTCAGCACTTTTATCATCTGATAAATAATGCATGCCATTAAAAAAACCATATAAATCTAATTTATTGCCTTCTTTATTATAAATTTCTGCCGCCCCGGAAGTGGTTGAAACTAATAATGCAGGAATCAAAAGTGTCAGTAGGTAAGGTTTCATTATAAACGACCTTTATCAAAGTTAAGTGTGTGTAATATAGTAAGGGTAACGTTACTTTTTAATAACAGCGTAATAATGTCATTAATATAAAAATGGCATGGCAATGAACGTGTCGACGGCCAGGATATATTCCTGTAAAGATCGTTATCTTATCATTGCTATAGTATGGCCGTGATGGTACAGCGTTTCAGTACATCATTCTGTTTTCATCTCATGCGCCAATACAGCGGGTGCAGGCTGAGTTTTTTGGCTTTCGTTGCCGGAAACCGGTACATCCTCAAAGCCCAGCAACAGCGTCAATATAAAAGAGAGCACCACGGCGAGCGCCATCACCCCGAAAACCCAGACGATAGACATCGGATGGGCGGGATCAAAGAACTGAACGCTGGTGAAAAGCCCCGGCGCCGCCATGGAATGGCTCGCCAATCCTGCCGCGCCCGCCACGCCGCCGCACACAAAACCACTGATTATCGACGCGATAAGCGGGCGTTTCAGACGTATTGCCACGCCATACAGTGCCGGTTCCGAAATTCCGGCCACAATCGCGGAAGCCGCTGCGGCAAGGGCTGTCTGACGTAGCTCGGAGTTTTTAGTGCGCCATGCCACCGCCAAAGATGAGCCGCCGAGCGACAGGTTTGCGCCGATTTCCGACGGCATAACCATGCCTTCGGTCCCGGTTGTGGCAATGGTCTGGATAATGGTCGGCGTGAACACCCGATGCATACCGGTCATGACCAGCAGTGGCCAAATCCCGCCCATAATCGCCACGGACAACCAGCCAAGATAGCTATGAATGGTGTAGACCAGGGCGGA
Organism: Sodalis sp. RH14; assembly: GCF_047324285.1. Taxonomy (NCBI): domain Bacteria; kingdom Pseudomonadati; phylum Pseudomonadota; class Gammaproteobacteria; order Enterobacterales; family Bruguierivoracaceae; genus Sodalis; species Sodalis sp. RH14. Next base: position 4,888,091 of record NZ_CP178739.1, on the reverse strand, counting down.
AATGGCGGTACCGATCCAGATCCCTAACGGGCCAATCAATACGATGGCGATCGGGGCTGCGATCAATACGATCAACATCGGTTTGAGGAAGTTTTTGGTCACTGCCGGGGTGATTTTATCAACCCAGCGTTCAATATAGGAAAGCAGCCAGGTCATCACCAGCGCCGGGACCACCGTGTAGGAATATTTTACCGCCGTGACGGAAATTCCCATAAATTCGACGTGCTGGCCTTGTGCGGCTTTTGCCATGAGATCAATAAAGCCGGGATGGACCAATACACCGGCAATCGCAATCGCCAGCGACATATTCGTTTTAAATTTTACCGCTGCGGATGCCGCAACCATCACCGGCAGGAAAAAGAAGGCGCCGTCGCCAATCGCATTAAGAATAATGAGTGTCGCCGAGGTGCTGGAAAGTGCTCCGGTCATAGTGAAAACCATAGCGAGTAATTTCACCATAGAACCGCCGATAATGGCCGGAATCAGCGGTGACATGGTGCCGATCAATGCATCCAGAATGCCCGCACCGATGCTTCTTAGGGTAATTTTATTTTTCCCCGGTAAGGGGCGTTGCGCAACGGCATTTTCCGGCAACAGCTTAATGACTTCGGCATAAGCCTGCGAAACCGTATTGCCGATGATCACCTGGCACTGGTTGTTGTTTCTTACTACCCCCAGCACGCCGCTGATGGATTTCAGTTTTTCTGTATCCAGCGCTGAATCATCATTAATAACAAAACGTAAGCGCGTCATACAGTGGGTGACGGCGGTAATGTTATTTGCCCCGCCGAGGGCATCGACTATCGCTTGTGCTGATGCCGCATAATTTTTAGACATAAATAAAGTCCTCTTAAGTAGGTACCCGGTTCTATACAGATTACTGAACCTGGTCGGCTTGCGGGCCACAATATCCGGACAGTAAATCAGCCATATTTACAGCTGATACCGGTGCATACCCATGATATCGCGGTGTGGCTTCATGGGGTTGTAATAACCCATCAGGCAGCCGCCCACGTATTTCTTGGTCGCTATGATAGTTGTGCAACCTATTATTTTTCTATTCATGAGGGCGGGCTAAAGTCAACATTCACCGCTTCGAATGAATATAATGTTACTTACCCAGACCTGATGTGGGTTTAAGGTTTATATTGGCGGTCAATCCAAATCTGCCCCCTTGCTCGCAATAACCTTTTTATACCAGTAAAATGATTTTTTTCTCTTTCTTGCCAGGGTACCGTTGCCATGGTCGTCGCGATCGACATAGACGAAACCGTAGCGTTTGCTCATTTCACCGGTGGAGGCGGAAACCAGATCGATGCAGCCCCACGAGGTGTAGCCGATCACCGGGATTCCGTCGGCGATGGCTTCGCCCATCGCTTTGATGTGCTCACGCAGGTAGTTGATGCGGTAATCGTCAACGATTTCACCCTGTGCGTTAATTTCGTCTTTTGCGCCGAGGCCGTTTTCCACCAGGAATAACGGTTTCTGGTAGCGGTCATACATCATATTCATCGTGATACGCAGGCCCAACGGGTCGATGCCCCAGCCCCATTCGCTGACGTCAAGATGCGGATTTCTCAGCGAGTTGACGACATTGACCGCACTGCTGTTATTCTCGCTCATGTCCGCCGAGGCGCAGCGTGAAGCGTAATAACTAAAGGAGACGAAATCGACGGTATTTTTCAGGATCTCGTCATCCCCCGGCGCTTTGTCGAGGGTAATGCCCTTCTCGGCAAAAATGCGTTTGGTGTAGGACGGATAAGCACCGCGCGCCTGCACGTCGATAAAGAACAGATTTTCGCGGTCTTTTTGCAGCGCCGCCCAGACATCTGCCGGTTTGCAGGTTCTCGGGTAGAAATTACCGCCCGCCAGCATGCAGCCGACCTGGTTCTCCGGGTTGACTTCGTGGGCAATTTTTGTCGCCAGCGCGCTGGCGATCAGTTCGTGATGTACCGCCTGATATTTTACCTGCTCCTGATTTTCACCCGCTTCGAATACCAAACCGGCACCGGAGAATGGGCTGTGCAGCAGGATATTGATCTCGTTGAAAGTCAGCCAGTATTTCACCAGACCGTCAAAGGCTTCAAAACAGGTTCGTGCATAGCGGGTGAAAAAATCGACCATTTTGCGGTTGCGCCAAGAACCGTATTCAATCACCAGATTCATCGGCACGTCGAAGTGGCTCAGCGTCACCAAAGGTTCGATGCCGTTTTTTTTACATTCGGCAAATACGTCGCGATAGAACGCGATACCTTCGGCATTCGGCGTCAGTTCGTCACCGTTCGGATAAAGACGGCTCCAGGCGATGGAGGTTCTGAACACGGTGAAACCCATTTCCGCCATCAGCGCGATGTCTTCTTTATAACGATGATAAAAATCAATTGCCTGATGGTTCGGGTAGAACTCATCGTCTTGCAGCGTGAAACGCTTTTCCTGACCGAGTTTAACCGCCAAACGATGTTCGCCGTGCGGGATCATATCGATTGTCGCCAGACCCTTTCCACCTTCAAAACACCCGCCTTCGGCCTGGTTGGCGGCAATCGCGCCGCCCCATAAGAAACCGTCGGGAAATAATGATGCACTCATCTAACAATCCTCTTTTTTCAATTTCTTTAATCAATATTTACAGCACGTTGCAAAACGGCGCGGGCGATGGGTATGTCCATGGCGTCGGCAATGGACGGCGATAGTGCTGTAAAATAGGCAGGCATCAACAATAAGTCTCTATTTTTCATGTAATTATAAGTTTTTCGTTGCCTATGAGCCTGCGTTATCGTCATCTTTTTACTTTCTTGCCGAAACGATAAGTAACCGGTTTCACACAATAGTGAGTTTATCTATTTTATAATTCAATAGTTAATTTTAACTCTGTTTCAATTTTGTGATGCCGATCCCTATGGGGAGACATTGCCGGTCGAAATCTCCGGAAAACTCACAAAATGTGTAGAATGGCGTATCATTTTCCGTTTAGGTATGCCTGATGTCGACAATGCAGGAAGTGGCGTCCAGAGCCGGCGTCTCAAAAGCCACGGTTTCACGCGTTCTTTCGGGGAAAGGCTATGTCAGCCAGGAAACGAAGGATCAGGTGTTCAAGGCCATCGAAGACACGGGATATCGTCCGAACTTGCTGGCGCGTAATCTGGCCACCAGCAAATCCAAGTGTATCGGGCTGGTGGTCACCAATACGTTGTATAACGGTAATTACTTTAGTGAGCTCATTTCTCAGGCGGCCAAAAAACTGGATGCGAATGGACGCAAGCTGATTCTGGTGGATGGGAAAAACAGCGTCGCCGAGGAGCTGGAGGCCATAGAATTTCTACATGATTTAGGTTGCGATGGCATCATTATTTATCCGCGTTTTTTATCCATCGACAAAATGGACGCTATCATCGATAAATATAAAATACCGGTAATGGTGGTGAATCGAAAATTGAGGAAGCATCTGAGCCACTGTATTTATTGTGATCATAAAGGATCGAGCTTTAACGCCACCAAAGCGCTCATTGAACGTGGTCACCATGACATTGCATTTATTACCGGTTCTATGGATTCCCCCACGGCCATTGAACGCTTTTCCGGTTATAAAGAGGCATTGACCGCCTGTGCTTTACCGGTGCAGGAAGCGCTGATCGTAAAGGGTAAATGGTCGTCGGCCAGCGGCGCGGCCGCGGTTGATACTCTTCTCGCCGGGAATCAGCCGTTCAGCGCCATTCTTGCCAGTAACGACGAAATGGCGATTGGTGCCATGAAAAAACTCAACGACGCCGGTATAGCTGTGCCTGCCGATGTCTCGGTGATCGGTTTTGATAATATCCCGATCGCGCCGTTTCTGATTCCGGCGTTATCCAGCGTGAAAGATCCCGTCAGCGATATGGTCAACGAAGTGATTAATCAGATTATTTCGATGCTTGATGGCGGATATTTGTCCGAGCAAAATCAATTTACCTCAGATCTTATTCTGCGGGATTCTGTCATTAATGGTCCGCAATTTTCTGCGCAGAACGCCATCTGAATACAGAATATCCCGGCGGTATAAACAATGACTGGCCATAGCCTCTCCGGCCAGGGTGTCGTTTCCAACTCAATCGATGGGCAATGAACAGCCGGGGGCTTTTGACGGACAAATCCCGGTTTGCGGCCATGGATAGGGTTTTTCCCGACTCGCTATAGACGCGATCGCCTAAGCGGGCGACGCCAGGCGCGGGAGTAACGATGACGACCCGTTATGACCGTGACTCTGATGGCTGGACTCCTGGACCGGCGGGTTTATTCACCATAATGGGCTTAAACCCGCCAGGCAAATAAAGACGGCCTTGGCCTCGTCCGATATCAGTGGAGGCGCAGTACGACGATGCCCGGTTTGTTTTGCAAATAGGCCGCCAACGGGGAATCCACCACCTTCATATTGTGGCTAAGCGATGACGCGTTACGCAAATAAACCCCGTCGGCGTTTTTGATCAAAAAGCCCACGTGCGAAACGTCCAGCCCCGGCGAGGGTGCATAGATGCCGATCAGATCGCCGGAATAAAGCCCAGCCAGCACGGCAGCGTCGATTTTTTCCGTGGGAATATAGCTGATCCTGCGCTCCACGATAGCCAACCCCGGAATATACACCTCATCAACGCCCTTGCGGTTGAGGTATTTGGTGACGCCGATCGCCTGCTGGCTAAGTGTCGCGGTAATATCCACGGCATTGGCCGGTTCCCTAGCGCACCAGTCGCTAAAAAAATGGTTTCTGGCCAGAAAATCAATGTTGCCCGCCTGATAGCGTATTGCCGCCAGGCGCTGGAAAAAGTCATGCTCACTGCGGGATGTGGCCAACGCGCAGACATAGTCCAGCAGGGTAAAGCAGTCTACGCCGCGAAAGTCGGCCACCAGCCGCTCTTTTTCGGTTAATGAGCCCACCAGGGTATTGGCTTGATAGGGCGTGGCTAAAAACTGTTCGGATAGCCTTTCCAGCCGCTGGCCAAGGCTAAGATCGCGGCAGGGCAGCGCGATGCGATCGATAAGCCGGTTGATTTTTTCCGAGGTAACGGCATCCGTCGCCATGGTGGCAAAGGCATCGTCCGGGCCAGCGGATACGCTGCTTTGATCCTCGCGGGCGTCCGTTCGTTCATCGCGGGATAAACGAGCATAATCGTTAGCATTATCGATATTCATCAATCACTCTCGCCGGCATGAGCTCCCAGGCAAAAGGTTACCACCCTGGCGGTAAATTTCAATAAACGCCGGCAGCACGGTTTTATCGCGGCCGCCAGGGCTAAATCAGGGCGCGGCCGATCCATACCGGGTACTGAGCACAATAGGCTAACGCTCAATCCCTGCCGCACAGTAGCAGAAAAAGGAGCTGGATAAGCGGAGCCGACGCGGGTTTGTTTGATTTGCAGATAATAAAATCATGGTTGTAAAAACAGTATTGACATTACCGTGAGATGTATTAGATTTATATCCAACGCCGGTGCATTGAGCAGTAAAGATTATATCGAGCCGGCGTAGTATGTAGTGGATTAAATTAAGCGGTATAGGTTGTAAGAGTTAAGTAGTAAGCGTAAGTAAAGAGTAAGTAAAAAGTAAGTAAATAATGCGATAAAGGCCACGAAGTACAGAGTAACATTATGCCGGTGAGAGTGGCTTCAATAAACTCGAACGGCGATGCTTTAAGGCCAGGTAGTCAATCTCTGCCATCGCATGTTAATATCGTCATGAAAACGCGATGAGTTAAGGCTTTATAGTTATTATATTGTTCGCGATGGGTGTAAAACGGTATTAAAGTAGGTATATCGCGACAGAAGTAAAGCCACGTAACACAAAGTCTATATCGCGAGGGGGATGTACTGTACAGGCTTAGCTAAAGTGATACGCATAGGGCTAAGTGAACAATTACCTTTCAGGCAACAGATGGGAGGACATCGTACAATATAGGTGGCTCATATATTCTGTGATACACATGTACATCTATAAACGCAGTACCCATAGCAGTAAGTCGTTATAAAGTTGATGAATGTTAAATTTTAAGTGCGTTGTACCTTAAAAGCCCCGACTCTCCGAGTTGGGGCTTTTAACATCTGTAAGGCTGAGCTCCGGCCCTGACCGTCCGTCAAGAGCATGGCCAGTCCGATCTGCAGACCGCCAAAGCAGCACGCTGACGCTTTCGAGAGCATGACATCGCTGCGGTCGCCGGGAATCCGCGTGCACGCGGGGCGGTATAGAAGGCCCGCGAACGGACCCGCTTCACGCCAGATAACCTCAATGGCATCAACAGTATTGCATATCCCCAAGGGTATCATTTTTCCTTCCAGGGAATAAAATAATCACATTGCAGTAACGAAGCGGCGGCAACGGTCCTTTCGAGGGCATGGAAACGTGTTATATCGTAACCTTGCCGGCGGATGAATCCCAGCGCGGGTAAGTGGTTTTCATAAATCTTCATAATAAATGAAGGTAACATATCCGATGGGCCATTATAGGTAAAACGCGCATAGATTCCCGTTTCTATAAATATCGCCTGACGTTCTGTTTCGTCAATTTGACCGGCGGCAATGCTATAGTAAGTTTGTTGTTTATGCTTTCTTGCCAGATAAAGATGATGTAATCCATACAGCATCGACGTTCCATCCGCATTGATGTCCCGTGCGCATCCTCGCAGATCGCTTGCTAAGGTATTGCTCTGATAACCATCGTTATCTACCGGGCGATACACGCTGGCGGGCAGACGGACTAATGCCAAGCGGGGCAGCATCACTAACGCTGGTTGCGGTACATGAAAAGGGTGTAACTGTATCGGGGGTCTGAGGCCGACAGTATCCCAATCCGCCATCTTGCGGTACTGATCGGGCGTAATTAAAAATTGTTTTTTAAATGCGCGGCTGAAGCTTTGTTGCGAATCAAAGCCATATTCCAGCGCGATATCTAAAATGGATCGGCTGCTGTGGTAGAGTGCCAATGCGGCTTTGGATAACCTTCGCTCCCGTACATAGGTACCCAGCTTACTGCCGGTTATTTTCAGGAATATGCGTTGCAGGTGCCATTTAGAATAGCCTGCTTTCGCCGCAATGGCATCAAGGGATAACTGCTGATCGATATGGGACTCTAGCCAGTTAAGTAAATCTGAAATAATGTCATCATAAGTCATCGGTAATTTCCCTTGTTCCCGCGTGGGCGATGAATGAGTCATGGCGGTTAACGCGATTTCATACCGGGTATTAACAGGGGCGTGCCGTTTCTTGTCTGGAATAAGGTCAGGGCCGTTCTGCTGGCTCGCCCGGTCGTCTTCTTATCGGGTTGGCGTCACACCCTGAAAGCCGTGCATTCATTCATCGGCAGCGGCGTTGGGCTGGCCGGCGCCGGGGCTGTCCAGGGCCATGGCTTGGCGCTGCCACCCTGCGCCCAGTGCCTTGTAAAGCGCGATAGCGCTGCGCACTTCGTCCCCCTGGCTCAATGCCAGGGCGTCGCGGGCTTGATTGGCCGCGCGCTGGGCGGTAAGCACCGGCAGATAGCCACTCAAGCCTTGGCGATAAAGCCGGGTCGCCCCCTCCAGCGCCCGTTGGCTGTCGCCAACCGCCGCTGCCAGCGACGCCTGGCGCAGTCGTTCGCTATTTAACCCGGTCAGGGCATCTTCTACATCACGCAGGGCAAGGCGCACATCGCGCTCATAGGCCAGCCCCGCCGCCTGCATTCCGGCCTGTGCCGCCGTGACGCCGGCCCGCGCGCGGCCACCGTCATAGAGCGTCTGGCTTGCCTGCGCCCCGGCCGACCACGCCAGGCTGGCGCCGGAAAACAGGTCATGCAACAGGCTGGCGGAGGTACCGATGCTTAACGGAATGCTGAAATGCGGGAAACGCGCTGCTTCGGCAACGCCAATCTGCGCCGTGGCAGCGGCCAGGCGGCGTTCATCCGCCAGCAGGTCGGGGCGCCGGCGGATAACGTCCGAGGGTAACGCCAGCGGCAAAGCCGGTACCATGGGCAGGCTGGGCGCAGGCTTGGCCAGCGTGGCCCGCCATTCGCCGGGGAAGCCTCCGGCCAGTACGCCGATGGCATGGCTCAGGCGGGCGATGTCTGCCTCCAGCAGAGGCGGTTGCGCCTCGGCGGACTCGCGCTCGGCGCGTGCCTGCATAACGTCCGTGGCGGTTCCCAGGCCCTGCCGCATTGCCCGCTCGGCCAGGTGCTCGCCCTCATGCAGGGTGCGGATGTTGTCGTGGGCGATGACCAGGCGCGCCTGCGCGCTGCGCAGCCCGGCATAGTCGGCCGCCAGCTCCGAGAGTAAACTCACCTGCAACGCGTGTTGGTCATGGGCTAATGCATCGATGTTCGCATCGGCGGACTCCACCGCGCGCCGGGTGCCGCCGAACAGGTCCAGTTCCCAGCTCGCATCGAAGCCGGCGTGCCAGGTACCGGATTGGCCGCCCAGCGTCCCATCGTCCAGCCTCTTGCTGGAGCGCAAGGCTTCGCCAGAGCCGCCGGCCGACACGGTTGGCCCCAGGCCGGCGGCGAGCGATATACGCTCGGCGCGCGCTTGCTGCAATCGTGCCTGGGCAATACCCAGATCCTGGTTGTTGGCCAGCGTCCTGTCCACCAGCCGATCGAGCATGGGATCGTTAAATGTGCGCCACCAGGTCTGCAAACGCGCCTGGTCGGCGGCTGCGACGGCGCCCGGCGCCTCGCTCCAGTGTGTCGGCACCGCGATCCGCGGCGGATGATAGTCGGGGCCGACGGTGGCGCAGCCCGACAGGCCGGTGGCCAGGAGCAGTACCCATACGGGAACCGGAAAGGTGAATCCGCGGGGATGCATGTCTGTGCGCATAATCATTCCTTACATCCAGCGATGCAACAGCGTCGTCAAACGCCCTTGGTGAATCGGGGCGTGTCCCGGCTGGCCGACGTCAATACTGCAGGTCATGCCGGCTACCAGGACGATACCCGGCGGCACGTGGTCAATCTCGACGCGTACCGGGATACGCTGGGCCAGGCGAACCCAGCTGAAACTCGGTTCGACGCTTGGCAAACCCTGGGTGTCGGCCTTCTCGTTAGTATCGGTGATGCCGCGTCCGATGCTGGACACATGCGCCTGGATCAGGTCGTCGTATCCCATCAGCCGGACCTGCGCCGGCGCGCCGGGATGGATGCCGTAAAGCTTGGTTTCCTCGAAATAGCCGGTGATCCAGAAGCTGTGCGCATCCAGCAACGCGATGTTCGGCTGTCCGGCCACGGCATAATCGCCCCGGCGCAGCCGCAGGTGCGTCACGTAGCCATCGACCGGGGCGTACAGGGCTGCGCGCTCAAGGTCTAATCGCGCCACGTCCAAGGCCACCTGCGCGTGGCGCTGTTCCGCCTGGGCGATGGCAACGGCCTGGTTTGCCCGCTGGATGTCCTCGCCGGGCACCAGATCGTCCATGCCCTGACGCCGTTTGGCATCCTGGGCCTTCTGGCGCGACGTTGCGGTCGCCGCCGCCAGCTGCGCCTCGGCCTGCGCGACGGCGAGCCGGAAACGCTCGGGGTCGATGCGATACAGCACGTCGCCGCGTTTCACATACTGGTCATCGGCGACGGCGACGGCGGCGACAGTGCCGGACACTTCGGGGGCGATACGTACCACCTGTGCGCTCACGCGACCGTCGCGGGTCCAGGGTGCGAGCACGTAGGCGCGCCAAAGCGCGGCGACCAGCAACACCGCCGCGACGATCGCCGCCAGCGTCAGGGCCGCTTTCGCGGCGGGTTTTACGAGTAATGCGGCAGTAGACATAGTGTTAGACATAAAGAATCAGTATGGAAACCAGACAAAGGGAAATAGCGAACTCAAACAGCGCCGGATGCCAGACCCGGCGCAGCAGGCCGCAGCGTGCCAGCAGGGAGCGCAGGCCCAGGAACAGCGGCACCGCGATGCAGGCGTAGATGAAAAAGGGCGGCAGGTAGATGCCGGCGATGGCGACTTCACTGAACATGGGCACGGCTCCGCGGCAGTGTAGCGAAATAGGCGGCATGGCCCTCAAGCAGCGCCGCCACATCGGTAAACGCCGCGGCCAGGCGCTGCCGGTCCGCCGTCAAGGTCGGTTCGCCGGCCCCCATCCACATCAGGGTCCGCGCGGCGCGGCGCGCATGCCGGGCGGCCAGGACCGGAGTATCAGCGCGGCGGGCCATCCGCTGCAGCGCGACCGCGACCGGCGGGCGCAATGGGGACAGGGTCGGCGCAAGCCGCAGCCATGCGCGCAAGCGCAGCAGCTCGCGGCCCAGATGCAGGCTGGCCAGCGCTTCGCCGATGGCGTGATCCAGCGCGGCGGGCTGGGTTTTGAATACGGTGCCGAGCTGCGCCATGCGGTGCTGCTGATACCATTGCCAATTGCGGCGATCCGCCCGTGTGCCGCGCAGTACGGCCAGCGCGTCGTCGCGGATACGGCGGCGCAGCCGGTCATGGTCACGGGCAAGATTGCGCGGCAGCAGCAGGCGAAAGCTCAGCAGCGTGAAAAACGTTGCCAGTATCCACGCCACCGACCCGTTTAGAAACAACGCAAGGTCATAGTGCATAGGATTGGCCGCGGCCGCCAGCGTATTGAATCCGACCAGATAGGCCACGCCGGCCAGCCCGTGGCGGGGAATCGTCGTCGCGTAGATGCCCGGCAGCCAGAACAGGGCCAATACCACCAGCAGCAGCGGCAGCCCATCGATGCAGGGCAGCACGATGAACGCGCAAAGGAACGCCACCGGCACGGCCACGACGGTGCCCTTGATGAATTCGACCGCGCCGGCCGCGGGATTAGGGGCCGTCGCCAGCAGCGCGCAGCTGGCCGCCAGCCCCGCCAGCATCATACTGCCATGCGGCCATCCGGTAAGGATCCAGAACCCGCCGCCCAGCACCAGGGTCAGCATGGCACGACATCCGTTCTCCATCGCCGCGGTGGTATCGCGGTGGAAAGGAATCGGCGATTGCGGGCCACGTGGGCGTGGGTGATGTAATGTGGCGATGCCCTCCAGCGCCGCGAGATAGTCGTCGATCTGCTCCACCAGCCGGTCGCCGGTGATAAGGTGCGCCACCTGTCCGGCCGGCGCCGCGATTGAAGCCGCGGCAAGCGTGGCGCCCAGGTGCGTGCGTACCCGGCGCAGCGTTTGTATCGCCGGTTCCACCCCCTGCGGTCCGCCTGCCACGGCGCGCCCCGCTTCGCGCCATGCCTGCTCCAGCGCCGGTTGCAAGGCGCGCAGCGTCCGCTCGCCGGCGCTGTCCGCCGGCAGGGGCGGCACGCCGCCGACCAGCGCGGCGAACAATGACGTCATCGCATGCCGCACGGTCACGGCGCGCTGCGCCAGGTCGGCCGATTCCGCCTTGCCCTGCGCCAGCAGGTCGTCCACGCCATAGACCTCGGCAATCAGGCGTTGTCTCGCCGAGGCGGCCTGGGCGGCGCCGGCGTCGCTCCCGCTGCCGATCGCCCCAAGCTGCGTCGCCAGGGTATCGGCGATGGCCGCCGCCAGCCGCCGCAACTGGGCGTCGAGTCTGCCGCGCACGCCACGGGCGCTGAACAGCATCGATACCAGCCCCAGGCAGACCACTCCCACCATCACCGAAGAACCGCGGCTGATCACATTAGCAAACGTCAGCAGCGGATGCTCAAGGGCGCCATAGGCCGCCAGACCCACGGTGTAGCCGGCAACCACGACGCCGTACGCGCGAAAGTGGCGCAGCAGCGTCATTGCCGCCACGCTCAGCCCCAGCCACAGGCCAAAGCCCAGCAGAAACAGCCACGGCATCTGCCCGAAGGCACTCATCAGCACGATGGCGGCCAACATGCCGGCCAGCGTACCGAGCACGCGCCAGGTGCCTTTGCCGATAACCGCGCCCTGGATCGGATTGATGACCAGCAGCACGGTGGAAGCGGCCGAATACGGCGCCTGCAGTTCGAGCAGATAGGCCACTATCAGCGCCAGCCAGGCGGCAAGCGTCGATCGCATGACGTAGGTGGCGCGCGGAGTGGTCAGATCAATCCGGGCCAGCCAGCCGCACAGCCGGGTGATGATGGGAAGGGGGGCGACAGACGATGCCGGTGGTAATGTCGCAGAAGGCACGATGAACATTTCCTAAAGCTAAAGCAACGATTTGCATTACTTTAGGGTCCGGTATTGCTTACGGAAAGTGACTTTGAGTGAATCAACGAGTGCGTTCAACGCACCGATCGCCGCCAGCGCGCTATACCTTTCCCGGCTTGGCGGCAGGCGACGCATCCTCCCGGCACAAGAGCCGGATAGTGCGCCGCAACCACTGATGCGCAGGGTCGCTCTGCAGACGCGGATGCCATGCCTGGGTGAGAAGCACCGTCTTCAGGGGGACCGGCAGGTCGAAGAGGCGGATGTGTAGCCCGGCGGCGAAGGCGCTGTGTGCGAGATGCGCGGGCAGCAGCAGCAGCAGGTCGGATTCCTGCAAAGCGAATAAGGCGGTGTAGGGTGAGGACACCACCAGGGCGACATGCCGGCGCAGGTCCTGCGCCTCGATTACAGCGTCGATGGGACCATCGGATTTCCCACGCCGGGAAACGTTGATATGCTCCCAGCGGGTGAACTGCTGCAACGTCATGTCGTTATCGAAGATCGGATGATTCTCGCGGGCAACACCAACATAGGTGGTGGTGAACAGCGACTGCACACGGATCTCCGGCCCGAGCTTGCGCGAGCCGCTGATGAATAGATCGATGCGGCCGCTGCGCAGCGCCTCGTCGTCCACATCGTCTTCCTCCGGGGCGAAGCGCAGCATGGCGCGCGGCATACTCGTGGCCATCGCATCCAATAAACGGCCCAAGTGGATACTGACGAACTCGTCGGTGGCGCGCACGTTGAAACGTCGCGCCAAGGTTGTCAGGTCGACCTCGGCGCTGGGCGTCAGCACCTGTGTCGCCTGCTCGACCGCCGCCCTGACCTGCTCGCGCATGGCCAGCGCCCTCGGGGTCGGCACCAGTTTGCGGCCGGCCTGCACGAACACCGGGTCGCCCAGCGTTTCCCGGATGCGGCCCAGGGTACGGCTCATCGCCGGCGGGCTCAGGTTCATGCGCCGGGCGGCGCCCACCACGCTGCCTTCCTCCAGCAGGGCGTCCAGTGCGACCAGCAGGTTCAGGTCGGGGAGCTTCATCATCCATCTCTCATCCATTGCGTGAAACAGAATCTTAACGCTATACCCATGCCGTGAGAAGTACGGGAGAATGTTTACCCGGCGGAGGGGCAAAAAAATGAACACTTCCGTTTAGCCCGGCCCTGTTTACCGGGCGTCGATCGCGTCGAATAGTTTAAAAACACAATTCCCGCGTGCCTGGCTTAATATTTTGGTTTATGGCGACACTGCCGCTATGCTGACTGAGTCCTATCAGATTAATAGAACCTACTGAGTAGCCTGGCCGTTCTGAACGCTTATCACTATTACAAGAAATAACATCATTATGGCTGCTGCTCAATAAAAGCCAGATAGCGCAATAGGGTTAATGACGCTATTTTTTATGAAAATGGAAAATAAGGAAATAAAGGATGAAAGCGAAGTTAGGAAAGCGCACGGAGGCGAAAGAAAAAAATCAGGAAAATGACGCTTTGTTTTCCGAAAATAGAAGAAATCTCTTAAAAGAAATTACCGGTATAGCGGCAATAGGGGTGTTGGGAACAGCACCCAATTCCGTAACCGCCGGTGAGGTAAAGAGTCGCGCCGCCTTGCCTGCCCGTCAGGCAGCAGTGCGTGATTACGATGTGATCATTGCTAATGGCTTAGTTATTTTAGAACAGGGCGAAGTGCCTGCCGACATCGCCATTAAAAACGGTAAAATTGCCGCCATCGGCTCGGCATTAAAAGGGGCTGAACACGTGATTGACGCAAAGGGTCTGGTGGTAAGCCCGGGAATGGTGGATGCGCACGTTCATATAAATGAACCGGGGGGCGGCATTCGCAACGACTGGGAAGGGTATGTTACCGGAACCAGGGCCTGCGCCAAAGGCGGTGTTACCACGATCATCGAAATGCCGCTGAACCAATTGCCGGCCACCGTCGATAAAAAAACACTGGAAATTAAATATGCTGCCGGAGAAGGGAAATTAGTCATTGATGTCGCGTCTCATGGTGGCTTGGTTCCTTATAATTTAGAGAATAATGGAATCCAAGAGCAGAGCGACTCTGGAGTGGTTGGATATAAATGCTTTATGGCAACGTGCGGCGATCCTTCCATTAAAGGTGATTTTCTGAATGTTGATGATTATTCCCTTTATGAAGGCATGCGGCAAATAGCCAAAACCGGCAAGGTTTTGATGATTCATGCTGAGAACGCCGCCATTACAGACCGTCTAGCGAAAATTGCCTATAAAAAAGGCGAGGGATCGTTAACATCCTATGTGGCCACGCGTCCGGTTTTCGCGGAAGTTGAAGCCATCCGGCGTGCGGTTTTGTTTGCGAAGATGACCGGTTGTCCCATTAATTTTTGCCATGTATCAAGTCCTGAAGCCGTGGACGAGGTGGTGAAAGCGCGCGGGGAAGGGGTTAATATTACTTGCGAAACCTGTAATCAATATTTGTATTTTGTGACTGATGAGTTGGACGATATCGGCCCGTTGGCAAAATGCTCGCCGCCTATTCGCGACCAAAGGGCACAGGATGGCTTATGGCGGCATGTGCTGGCCGGCAATATAAACTTTATCACTTCTGATCATTCACCTTGTCCGGCAAAACTGAAAAACAGAAACAACGCGTTTGACGCCTGGGGCGGCATTGCCGGAGTACAAAATGACGTTGATATTTTTTTTGATGAAAGCGTACAAAAACGGGGGATGCCATTGACGCAATTTGCCAGACTCATCGCCACCAATCCTGCCGACCGCTTTGCTTTGCATACCAAAGGCAGCATTGCGATTGGTAAGGATGCCGACTTTGCCTTTATCAAGCCGAACTCGCCCTATACCCTTAAAGCGGAGGAGCTTGAGTACAGGAATAAAATCAGCGCTTATGTCGGCCGGACAATCGGCGCCCGGATTGTCCGGACCCTGTTACGGGGCGAAACGGTTTACAGTCTGGAAGATGGCCTAACCGGCTCATTCCCAGGCCGATATATCAAAGTGTGACCAGGTGAAGCCCGGCTATCAGCGCAAGGGGCAAAACGGCGGTGGTAATCCGTTATCCATTGCCGGCGCGCATTAATCCCCACCAGGCGGCAACGGGTTGACGCGCGCGCCGGACGCACGGGCATGCCGTCCGCGGATATGTCCCGGACAATCCCGTGCTCACCGTGCGACAGGCGATACGGGTTGTCCTGACTGAGGTGTTGTGTCCTGGTCCGGGCAAGCGGCGTGGCCTGTCATCATCCCCCTTTGTCACGCTTGTACAGCCTGATATTGTTGTCTGGCGTAGTTGCGAGGTGAATAGCCGGTTGAACGCCGGAATGCGGTACTGAATGCGCTTTCTGACTCATAGCCTAATGACCGGGCAATGACAGCGACCGGGTCGACGCCCTGGGTCAAACGCCGGCAGGCAATCAGCATCCGCCAGCGGGTCAGATACATAATGGGCGAGTGGCCGGTCTTCGCCCTGAACGTCTGCGCAAATTTAGACCGCGACATACCGGCTATTTTCGCCAGGGCCGGCAGTGTCCAGCGTGCGCCCGGATGAGCATGAATCGCATTTATCGACGCCGCCAACTGGGGGTCGGCCAGCGCGAATAACCACCCTACGCCACGGCCCGCTTCTGTGGAGAGGTAAATTCTCAACGCCTGTATTAACATCAGGTGGGCCAGATGCTTTGCCACCAGAACCCCGCCCGGCTGGATTGCACTTAATTCCAGCCGCAGTCTTTCCAGCGCCCACCGCAGGCCGACCTTATCGCTGTCGTCCCGCAGACGAATAATCGCGGGCATGGTACCAAGCAGCAAATCGATATGGCTGCCGGTGAAGGCAAAATGCCCCGCCAGCATCATCGTATCGCCACCGCCATTGACCGTCGCAATGCCACCCACCCACTCCTCTGTCGGCATAGCGCTAAACGCCAGCGGGGGAAAGGCCAGATCCCGTGCCAAGACAAAGCGTCTGCCGTTGGGTAACAGAACGCAATCCCCGGCCTCCAGCAGTAACGGGGCTTCGTCGCCTTCTATGGCTAACCATGCGGTACCGGATACGATGGCATAACATTTGATGCCGCTATGCGCGTCAAAACTGACAGACCAGTCACCACCTAAATGCAGACCGCCTGCCACCCAAGTGTCAGGCTTTAGCAGTGATAAAATATCGGAGAGAGGGTCACTCTTCATCTGGACGATCAACAAAGTAATAGGGATTTTTAAGCATAGATCATCCCAGTCGCCTTACCTATCATCTGTCAGGCAATTCGTGCTTAATCTGTCAAAAGGTAAAATGAGATGATAAAAATTATTCTGCTGTTCAGACGTCGGGCCGGCATGAGCCACCAGGACTTCATGGACTACCGCCGCGAGGTGCACGCACCTCTGCTGCTGGCCATTCCTGAAGCGAAATACATCCGGAAATTTGTCGTGTCTTATCCTGTGCCAGCGCCTAATTATCCTGAGCCGCGCTATGATGCGGTGGTAGAGGCCTGGTTTAATACAATGGCCGAGCTGAATGGCCTTTTCTCTTCAGAAAATTTCCTGCATAAAGTAGATCCTGATCATGAGAATTTCATTGATCTGACTTCGGTCGAGAGAATCATCACCGAAGAAATCACGGTGATAAGCTAACCGATGCGATAAGCGGGCCTCTAGCGCAGACTGTTATCCATGCTCACCGCTCTCGCAAACCGGCGTTTGAGCGGATCGTTCTGGAGGCCAACGGCTCAGTCTGCTGTGTCGAGGGGCTTCTAGGTTGCATACCGAACCGGTAATGCAGCAGGGACTTGGCTAACGCTATGTTTAAAAGAGAATAGTTTATAAAATTTGAAGAGGATCGCATTACCTTATTTTTTCATTGGTAATTGTCTAGAGGTATACATATTATTTACAGATAAATGAATTCTGAATATTTCAGTCTTGATATTGAGGGTTGGGAAGCTTTTTTATTTATTATAAATAAACTTAAAGAAATTTAATATATAAATTCATATATAATAAAAATATTCTAACGAAATTAAAATAGGTTAATAAGTATTATCATCCATTAGCTAAATCGAAGGGCCTTGTCATTTAAGTCAGGTTTATAAGGGCGATTTTGGCCCATGCGTGTTCTTGCTTTATTAGCACAAGAGTTAATTTAATCAGAAGACGTAATCTGTAGTGAATGTAATAAGTTCCTTGGCGCTATTTTTTAACATATTTTCGCCGGAGTGCCGCTTTACGGTTCGCAGGAGTCTATGCCTTATTTACGAGGTGCTAATAATGGAATTACATCGCTCAGGTGCTACTGACCCATTCAAAATAAAAGACTTCTCATTAAGTAACCCACAGCTGTTGGCGGACCCCTATCCGTACTACGACAAAATTCGGCGGGAAGAGCCCATTCACTATTCGACGATGTATGGCGGATCGTGGCTGCTGTTCAGCTACGCTGACGTCAAGGCGCTGTTAACGGATCCGAGACTGACCAATGATCGGTCCGCCTTGCCGTTATTGGCGTTGCCCGACGAAGATCGAGCACAGTTTGCCGACATGATTCCCGTTCTCAGCAAGTGGTTAGCCTTCTTTGATGGACATGACCATGCGCAGCGTCGACAACGGCTGGACTGGTCGTGTCCAACGTTGCTCAGCAAAGGTTCCTTGTCCAGCGTTATCCGCAATGTTGCCGGGGATCTCATGGCGGCATGGCGGGAGCGGGACCGTGTCGATCTGATTGCCGATTTTGCCCGTCCGTTACCCGCAATAGTGATCACGCGGCTGCTGGGCGGGGCTGACGGTGATCATGAGCAACTGGCGAGTTGGTCCGATGATATCGCGTACCTGTTTGGCGCAAGCGATCTGAGTGTGGAAGAGGTACAACGCGGCCAGAAAAGTCTCCACGCATTCGGGCGTTATTTACGCGCGCTTGCTGGTGACGCGATAACATCCCGCCGCGACGATCTGATACTTAACCGTTTAATGAGCGATAGCGGCAAGGGATTCCAGTTCGATATCGAATCAGCGACCGCGCAGTGCATGCTGCTGATGTTCGCAGGGCTGGAGCCCACAAGGTATCTGATTGGCAATGCCGTCTGGGCGCTGCACCAGCATCCGGCCCAACGGCGCGCGCTGGCGGCGGATCTGGAACAATTGCCGCTGGCGATAGAGGAGTTCCTTCGATACGGTACGCCCGTGCAGTACATTGGCCGCAGGGCGGCCACGACATTCACCTACAAGGGTTACCGCATCGAGGAGGGGCAACTGGTGCTGCCCTATGTCGGTTCCGCGAACCGGGATCCGGCGGTTTTTGATCACCCTGAAACCCTTGATTTACGCCGCACCCCCAACCGGCATCTTTCCTTTGGCACCGGCCCGCATGCCTGCATCGGCGCGACGCTGGTGCGCCAACAGACGCAAATCGCGCTTTCTCTACTGCTCACGCGCTACCCTTCCTTCGACGTGAGTCAGCAAACCGAACCCGTCTGGAATACGAACCTGGGATTCCATGGCCCCACATCGCTGATGATCAACACCGGAAAAAGAGGATAAGCCTATGAGCTGGAAGCGCAGCAACATTGCCGGATTTGCCGGCACTCAACTGGCCGCAATCGACTTCGGCGGGCAGGGCGGAGGGATTCTCCTTATCCACGGCATGATGGGCCGGGCAACGACCTGGTCAACAACGGCGCAGTGGCTGACCGAACATGGAAAAGTGATCGGATACGATGCCCGCGGCCACGGCTTAAGCGACGCGCCCGAAGGGCCCTACGACCGCAACGCGCATGTCGAGGACGCCGCCGCGGTGATTAATGCGTATGGCCTCGCGCCTGCCGTGGTCATCGGTCATTCCATGGGCGCGCTCACCGCGTGGCAACTCGCGGGCAAGCATCCTGAACTGGTCCGGTCCGTGGTTATCGGCGATATGGCCGCCGTGGTGCCCGATGTCCAGGCACGCTGGCAGGCATGGCTGGATGAGTGGCCGGTCCCATTCGACAGTATTGCCGCTATCCACGCCTATTTCGGCGGGGACTATTTTGGTCAATACATGATCGGCGCGCATTCCGAACGAGTGCACCCGGCTGAAGGAGACTATTTTGTCGAGGTGTTCGCTGAGCGGCGGGATGGTTATTGGCCCCTTGCGGGTACGCGCAATGTTCTTGCCTGCAGGGCACACTGGAATAACCGCGATCATACCTCCGAGCTGAGCCAGGTTCACTGCCCGGCGCTGGTGGTCGCGGGGGAGCACAGTTATTTCCCCGCCGAGGGTTCACGCCGCATGGCGGATGTGCTCCCGGCAGGTGAGTTTGTATTGGTGCCGGACGCAGGACATGTACTGCACTTCGACAATCCCAAGGCTTGGCGCGCCGCAGTCGAGCCGTTCGTTCGCAAGACCATCGGACTACTGCCATGAAGCCACCATCATGGGAGGACATCCTGGGAGAGCTGCATGCCGCCGTCGGACGTCTTCTTGTCGGCGAGCATACGCCCTATCAACAACTGTGGTCCCGTGCGCCGGACGTCACCATGATGGGTGCCTACGGCGGCCTCTACACGGGGTACGATGCGGTCTGCGCGGCGATAATCCGTGCAGCCGCCAACTACCGGGGATGGCAGCCCGACTATCAGGAGGAACCCATCGCAGCCGTTAACGACGGGATGCTCGGCTATGTCATTTTGCGGGAACGCGTAATCAACATGAGAGATGCGACGGTAAGATGCCGGCGCGTCACGGTTCTGTTTCGCCGGGAAGAAGAGCAATGGCGGATTTTCCACCACCACTCGGACCCTCTGCACCAGGTGGTGTAGCGCGGTCCGGCTGTGTAGTTATACCGCAAGTCAGCCGGCAACGGTTGCGCCATCGGTATTTAGGTTGCCGACAGAGAAAATTGGCGGGTTAACGCCCGGCATCCCCGAACGGTTCAATTTGCAAGGGGTTTTGGCCGCCTGATTTCTCCTTCTTCGACGCAACTCGCAAAAATAATCTTATCCACGTAATTAAACGTTTTTATTGATAAAGATTCTCCCCATCCCTGCCGTTGGTTGTGATGCAGGCGCAACCGGCGTCTGCCCTTCCAATGTGCGTCAACGATAGCGCGCCCTCTGGCGCTAATACAGCTTAGTCAGCATGCATTTCTACCCGCTTAAGCAAGGAGTACCTATGAATCGCATCTTCAGCGTGATCTGGAACCACAGCTGTAATGCCTTTGTGGTCGTCAGTGAGCTTGCCACTCGCCGTGGCAAACGCAGTGAAGTCGGTGCGATTCAGGTCGATGATCATTCAACCCCATGTAACGGAGCGCTCAAGCCGCTACCGTTTGCCATTGCCCTGATCTCATGCAGTATTTTCTGCATGCCTGTTGTCAGCATGGCCGCAGATTTGCCCACTGGCGGTCATGTCGTTCTCGGCAGCGGCCAGATTGGCACGGCGGCCAATCATCAACTGACGATCAACCAGTCCAGCCAAAAAATGGCGATGGATTGGCAGAGTTTTGATATTGGCAAAGACAACAAAGTGACCTTTGTTCAGCCCGGCGCTGATTCGATCGCCCTGAATCGGGTGATCGGTGCTGACGGTTCGAAGATCATGGGCCAACTTAACGCTAATGGCCGGGTGTTCTTGATCAACCCCAATGGCGTGCTGTTTGGTCAGGGTGCCTCCGTCAGTGTCGGCGGGTTGGTGGCTTCGACACTCACTCTCTCGAACCGGGATTTCGCCAACGGCAAATACGCGCTAAAGGGTGATGGCGGCAACGCCAGCGTCGTCAACCAGGGCACCATTACCGCAGCCGACGGTGGTGCCGTGGCGTTACTCGGCGGCACCGTCAGCAACCAGGGCGTGATTGTTGCGAAACTGGGTACCGTAGCATTGGCCGCCGGCAAGGCGGTGACGTTGGACTTCGCTGGCGATGGCTTGCTTAATGTCCAGGTCGATGAAGCGGCCAAGAATGCGTTGGCGGAAAACCGCCAGTTGATTCAAGCCGACGGTGGCCAGGTCATTATGACCGCGGCGGCCAGCAATGCGCTGCTCAGGACGGTGGTCAACAACACTGGTGTGATTGAAGCGCGGGGCTTGCAGAACAAGAACGGCAAGATCTCCCTCGGCGGCGGTGACAGCGGCCTGGCGCACATCGCCGGCACCTTAGATGTCTCGGCAACCCAAGGCACGGGCGGCGCGATTCAAATCACCGGCCAGAACATTGCGCTCGCGTCCGCCACCCT
The DNA here is from genome assembly GCF_047324285.1 of Sodalis sp. RH14. Lineage (NCBI taxonomy): Bacteria > Pseudomonadati > Pseudomonadota > Gammaproteobacteria > Enterobacterales > Bruguierivoracaceae > Sodalis > Sodalis sp. RH14. Next base: position 4,866,836 of record NZ_CP178739.1, on the reverse strand, counting down.
GAATGCCTCGGGCGCCAGCGGTGGCGGCGGCATCAAGATCGGCGGCGAAGCTCAAGGCAAAGGCACCCTGGCTCACGCACAAGGTACCAGCGTGGATGCCGGCAGCAGCCTCAAGGCTGACGCCGGGACCACGGGAAAAGGCGGCGACATTGTCGTTTGGTCCGACGGAACGACCGTGGCCAGGGGCAATTTTTCGGCCAGGGGCGGTACGCACAGCGGTGACGGCGGGTCTGTAGAAACCTCCGGCCACAGCGTTGACTTCACTGGCATCCAGGTGAGCACCTCGGCGACGAAAGGCAAAACGGGTGATTGGCTGGTGGATCCTGAAGACCTGATCGTTGATGACGTTTCAGCGGCCACAATCAACGCCGCGCTCTTGAACACCGACGTCACCCTGCAAACCACCGGCACCACCGCCTCCACGACCGGTGGATCTGCGGCCTCCACGGCAACCGGCCCCGGTGATATTTCCGTTAATTCCGCCTTGAGCTGGAGTTCGCCAAATACCCTAACGCTGGACTCGTTCCACTCCATTGCCATCAATGCCAACGTCTCCGTCACCGGTGCAGGCGGCTTGGTACTGGTGACGAATAACAACAGGAACGGCGCCAGCAGCGGCAGCGGCGATCTCAGTTTCGCCGATGGCGTCTCGGCCAGTTTCACGGCACCGCAAGGCAGCGGGCAGCGGTTGAACATCAACGGTTCGGCTTACACGCTGGTTTACAGCATGGCCGACATCGACGGAATCGACGGGGATCCAGCTTCGTCCAGCGCAATTACAAACCAAACTGCGGCGGGCGGATTAGCCGGCCATTACGCCATGGCGCGTAATCAGGACGCGAGTGGCGTCACCTATACGAACGCCATTGTGGGGAGCTATGCTGATGATGATGATTCACCCTTCTCCGGCACCTTCGAAGGCTTGGGCCATACGCTATCGAACTTGACCATCACGGCTCCGTACGCAAATTACACGGGGCTGTTTGGCTACAATCAGGGGTCAACGGTCCGGGACCTGGGTTTAGTGAATGGCGCTATCAGCGGCGGATCTTACGTCGGCGGTATCGTCTCGATGAACGATAGTTTCTCCTCTATATTAAACAGCTATTTCAGCGGCACGGTGTCAACGTCATCCTCCGGCATTATGATCGGGGGAATCGCCGGCTTGAATGGATATCGCTCGACGATTGCAAACAGCTACAGCATGGGCACTGTGACGGGCACCCGCTGGACAGGCGGAATAACCGGCTATAACGGCAGTGCCCTGGTGACAAACAGTCACAGTTCCAGCAACGTCAATGGCGGTACGGGTGACTACGTTGGCGGGGTAGTGGGCGCTAACGAAAGCGCCACCATCACCAACAGCTATAGCACCGGGACCGTATCGGGCAACACGCGTGTTGGCGGGGTAGCCGGCAACAGCTACCAGGGTACGATTTCCAACAGCTACAATACGGGCAACATATCGGGCGACAGTTTTGTCGGCGGTGTTGTTGGCCTTAACGATACGTCCAGTTCGCTCACAAATAGCTACAATTTCGGCAATGTCCAAGCTGATAATATTGTGGGCGGGGTCGCAGGCTATAACGACAGTGCTGTTTCCTCCAGTTATTCCACCGGCCAAGTGCGGGGGACGGCGGGCATTAACGTTGGCGGCGCCATTGGCTACAATCAAGCCGCTGGTACGGTTACCCACGTTTACTGGAATAGCGTGACCAGCGGCAATGCTGTTGGGATTGGCGGCGGTGTCGCTTCCGGTGTCACCGGGTTAACCACCGCACAATTACAGGGCGTATTACCTTCTGATTTCGATAATACCGTTTGGGCCACCGCCAGCGGTCTTTACCCCTATTTGACGTCCCACTATCCGCACGGCACACCGCAAGCCATTTCCGGCTTTGCTCAAAACAGCGATGCGGCTGGCCAAGTCGCCACCGTGATTAACGGCGCGGTGGCCGGTACCTCGTCCATCGGCGCCGATGGTTACTATTACAGTCTGCTCGCGCCCGGCGCCTTGGCGAACACGAATGTGTTCACCTACGCGCAAAGCGGCGGCAATCTGGCTAATACCTTCACTCAGGGTGTTACGGATACGACCAGTAACATCAATCTGACGGCTAACACGCTGGTACTCATTGGCGATGAAAACTCACTGTCCTCGCTGCTGACGGATTTGAACGCGGCCAGCGGCGGCGTAGACAGCGCCAACAAGCTGTTTACCCTCGATGGCGGTGGCCTGAACGCCACCGATGATGTGCAACTCACCCAGGCCGGGAGTTTCATTGTTGACCAATCCCTGAGCGCTGTCGGCAGCAGCACCCTGAGCGTCGCAGGTGATTTGACCATCGCACAGGGCGGGCATGTCAGCGGGTCAGATGTGGTGTTGTCCACCCCGGGGGCCTTTATCAACAACGCCGGCAGTAACGCCGTTACCGCCTCGGCCGTCGCCGGACACCACTGGGTGATTTATTCCAATACCCCAACCACCGATACGTTTGCCGGGCTAAACAGCAACAATACGGCTATCTGGAATGCCAACATAAATACCCTTCCAGCAAGCGCCGTAATCGGCAACCGGTACGTGTTCCGCTATCAACCGACGGTCACCTACACCGTGGCAAACGTCAGCAAGACCTACGGCGACCAGGCAGACGTCAGCTCCGCGTATACCACCTCTGGCGTGAGTGCCGGTGTCGCTGGAGCATTCGCCGCCGATACCTTGGCTAACGTGGTGGCCGGCACGTTAGCGATGTCTTCGATGGGAACGGCGGCTACCGCGAATGTGGGCAGTTACGCCATCCAGGAAATCCAAAATACGTTAAGCGGTTTGGGTGGTTACCTGGTCGCACTCGCGAACACCGGAAACGTGATCGTCAATGCCAGACACATCACCGTGGCGGCCAACAGCGGCAGCTCAACGTACGGCGATGTCACCCCGGATAAACCGGGCATCGGGGTCACGGGCCTGGTCAACGGTGATCTTGATAGCGGACTGGGTCTGAGCAACGATTTCGCCATCACCAGCGCCGATAACGCAGGCAGCAATGTGCTGCATGTGGTCGGTACGCTGAGCAACGGTAACTACGTGATCGATCAACGCATCAATGGCAACTGGACAGTCAATGCCAGACACATCACCGTGGCGGCCAACAGCGGCAGCTCAACGTACGGCGATGTCACCGCGGATAAACCGGGCATCAGCGTCACGGGCCTGGTCAACGGTGATCTCGAAAGCGGACTGGGTCTGAGCAACGATTTCGCCATCACCAGCGCCGATAACGCAGGCAGCAATGTGCTGCATGTGGTCGGTACGCTGAGCAACGGTAATTACGTGATCGATCAGCGCAGCAATGGCAACTGGACAGTCAATCCCAGAAACATCACCGTGGCGGTCAACAGTGGCAGCTCAACGTACGGCGCGCCTCATGTCCAGCCGACCCTAAGCGCCAGCGGCCTGGTCAACGGCCAAAGTGCATCGGTACTGAGCGGCTTGAGCAGCACAGGCATTAGCGACACCACCCACGTCGGCACCTATGTGTTGAGCGTGCAGGGGGTCCTCGCCAATGGCAACTACACCGTGACCCAAACATCCGATGGCCAATGGACCGTCGATCCCCGCGCCCTGGCCGTGACCGCCAACAACCTTGGCAAAATCGTCAACGCCAGCGATCCGGCACTGACGTGGACCACCAATGGCAATCTGGTTAACGGTGACCACCTCAACGGCAATCTGACGCGCAGTGCGGGCGAAACCGTCGGTCAATACAGGATTGAACAAGGCACGCTGAACAACAGCAATTACGCCATCGCGTTCACTGACGGTGTGTTCAATATCGGTGTAACGCCGCTAAACCCATTACCCAGCCCCCCCGAAAACGTAGCGGCGGTGCCCACCACGCCGCTGCACGAATTGCCGTCACCCCCTACGTCTCTGGAGGTGCTACTCCAATTGCTCAGCGCCCCCGAAAACGTAGCGGCGGCGACCACCAAGCCTCTGCGTAAATTGCCGACCCCCACCACGCCTCTGGCGGTGCAACTGCCGTCCGACAACCTCTATAGCGTAATTGAGCAAGGCTTGCGCCTTCCAGAAGGACTTTGATTCATGCGTATCCGCCTTACTCCCATTGCCCTGGCTCTCCTGACGTTAACTGCGGGTGCGGCCAAGGCTGAAATTGCGCCGGACGCGGGTCAATCGATCCGTGAGATCCAAACGAAACCGCCGGCGTTACCGCCGCGCCAGACGCTGGATCTGAACCTTCCCGACAAGCCGGACACCAACCCGACGACCAGCGGGCCGACAATGCAGGTCGCGCAATTCAAGTTGACCGGCAATCAGGCAATCGGCAGCGCCGATCTGCTGCCATTGTTGGCCGACCTGCGAAATCGCACGGTCAGCTTTGGTGAGTTGCAGGCAGCTGCCGGGCGTATCACCCTGTTTTACCGACACAAAGGTTACCCGTTGGCGCGGGCTTATTTGCCGGCCCAGGACGTGGAAAATGGCATCGTCACCATTGCCGTGCTCGAAGGCCATTTTGGCGAAGTGACGCTCAATAACGCGTCGCGCATCAGCGACGGCACGTTGGCGGCACCGCTCCGCGCGCTGAAAAACGGGGGCGCGGTGCGCGCCGGCACCCTGGAGCGCAGTCTGTTGCTGCTTCAGGAAACCCCCGGCGTCGAAGTCCGGTCCACGCTGAAACCCGGCACAGCCGTGGGCGCCAGCGACCTGGTGGTGGATGCCCGCTCGGCGCCGATGGTGTCGGGCCAAGTGGATCTGGATAACTATGGCAACCGCTTCACCGGTGAATATCGCCTAGGCAGCACGCTGAACCTCGCCAGCCCGTTGGGCATTGGCGATCAGGCCAGCATGCGGATCATGGGCTCTGATGAAGATCAGCGTTACTACCGGGCGGCGTATCAGTTGCCGATCGGTCCGTGGGCGACCCAAATCGGCGTCGCTTACTCGGACATGAATTATCAGCTGGCCAAGAATTTCGACCATCTTGATGCCTCTGGCAACGCGAAGATTGCCAGCGTGTTTGTGCAGCAGCCATTGATTCGCACCCGGGATTTCAGCCTGACTGCGCAACTGCAATTCGATGACAAACGCTTAAAAGATGACATCGATCTTTACGACTACAAAAGCAACAAACACTCGCATGTCGTGACCGCCAGCCTCAACGGCACCGCCCGCGACAATTTTTTGGGTGGCGGTTCGAATGCGTTCTCGTTGGCCTGGAGCCAAGGCAACCTGACGCTGGATAACCAGCAAGACAAAGTGCTGGACGATCAAACTGCCAAGACTCGCGGCACCTTCCAGAAGATCAATCCCAGCGTCGTGCGCCTGCAGCGCCTGACGGATCGGATCAGTCTTTATGGTCAGCTCCAAGGCCAATGGGCCGGCGGCAACCTTGACTCCTCTGAAAAAATCAGCCTCGGCGGCGCGTATGGCGTACGGGCTTATCCAGAAGGCGAAGCACAGGGCGACCAAGGTTATGTGGCCAACGTCGAACTGCGTTACGCCCTGACCGAGATCGCGCAACTGTTCACCTTCGTCGACCATGGCGAAGTGCGGCTGAACAAAGACACGTGGGTTGACGGTGAAAATCACCGCAGCCTTTCCGCTACGGGCGTGGGCTCGACATTGTCTGCCGGCAACTGGCATTTGATGGCGGTCGCGGCATGGAAGCTGGGTAATGCCGATGCACAAAGCGACGTGGATCGTACGCCGCGGGTGTGGGCGCGGGTTAGTCGCTCGTTTTGACGGTTAGCGTTACGCCGTAAGTCGGGTTTTGCGCGGCGTCAGCCAGGCAATGCACAACGCCGCGCAGCAGCGGATTCCGCTGGTAGGTTCTTCCAAGTTTGGCCGCAAAAGCCCTGATGTGGTCTGCAATCTGACGGCGGTGAATATTCCGTTAAAGCCTCTCTAAATCGTCATGATATTGTTATTCACACGTAGTTTTGTTTTATCTATGTGAAATGTCTGGGGACAAGAACCAGAGCCATTTCATCGACCAGGTTATTAGCATGGCCGAAAGGACATCGGTTTTTCCGGGGATTTTGATTTTTTTAACCATGGACTGGCCCCTCCTTAGCCCGTAATGCGGCTTCCAATACCTGCTCCGGCGCTGAGGTCAGGAAGTCTTTGGGTTTTTTATTACCCAGCCAGCTATTGGGGGTGCCAAACCAAACGGCCAGAGACCATGGTGTTTTTGTTTCCCCGAACAGTTCTATGATCTTTTTCATCAGTGGCAGGGGTTGTCCACCGATATCCAGCGCATAAGCCGGATACAGGTCCCTACCTTCCGATGTTATGGCAAAAATCTTTCCGGCCCGCTTCCAGCGATTTGGTAACCCGCTGGGGTTTTTCACATCGGCACTGGCCCCCCCTCGGCGTGAAACTTCCTGAGCAGGTAGCCACTCACTGTCATTCAGGATGATCTTTTTAAGTTTCTCGAGACGTTCTGTGTTGGTTGTCCCTGCGCTCCTTTGCCCGCCTCCGGTCTTAACCTTTACTGAAGCAATTGCTGTCTGTGAGGTCTTGGGACGTTGGCTCATCCCGGTTACGGCACGGAAAGCGGCATCAAGCGCAATTTTAAAGGTTATGTCATCAATGGCGGGAGGGCGTTTCAGTACATAGTACAGCTCTGTCTGATCTTCCTGGTCATCATAGAAGTCCGGCACTGTAATAGTCATGTCAGCATGTCCGTCATCAGTTTTAAAGTACGAGATATTGTCTGCGGGGATTGCCATGACTTTGAAAGTAGAGCCTTTTTCTCGTGTGATCATGATCTGACTCCTTGTGATAGTTTAACTATATATCTGATATCTACAATATATACAACATTCCGATAATATGCCCTATACACAAGGGGAAGACAGTGATTTTGCCGGTTGTTGCATCTGCTGGGTAAGCGTGTGCCCAGTCTTGCAACTACCCAAAATTATACTAATATAATCATAAGGATAATGGGATAAAGTTATTTACAGGGATGGCTGAACAGTGGTTAATCAGGAACACGTTTCGCACTCATGTCTAGATGAAGAAATGAATTCTTCGGTGTTTAGCGATCGCCGCCATGCCAGTCGCTTTAAATCTTTGAGGCAAAAATTCTGGTGCGGAATGGGCAACAGCCTTCGTTTTTCCTGCCAGGATCGTGCAGCGACAACAGCCGCTTACCGGTTTCTTTCCAGCGACAGGAGTGATGAGCAGCGCCTGTTGCAGGATCATTTCGCAGTCACCTGCCAACGGATACACGCACTGAATGCTTATCCCTGATAATGTTTTTTCTTCAGTTAGCAGAAAGAGCTCAGTGTTGTCCATGTTCTAGCCGCCGCCATAAGCTGTCGATGAAAGAAGTTGACCTCAATGTCATGACAAACTTATTTCTCGCCCTAATTGATATTCACCAATGATCCCTATAAACAATTTAAAACGGCCATGCCGATATCGGCAACCCACTGCCGAGATAACGGGGCCGAGATACGGAGCATAGTGCAGCTTGAATATTTATTAGGTAACTATTTGATAAAAAATGTTTAAATGGATTTATAACGACCATTCCTTTGCCTGAAAATCACTTGCGGTTAATCACCGTTAACGGTATCTTTTAGCTGCGCCTGCAAAATCAGGCGCCGGGATTGGAACCCCGATAAACCTCATTGGCGACAAGACGCCATCGCGTCTTTTTTTATGTCGCGCGCTTAGTTATACCAAAATTATGGTGGGCTGGGCGGGGGCACCGCAAGGTGCGCCGGTGTCAGTGAGGCCGGTAGTTCCAACCCTGTTCAGTCCACCACCCTGAGATTGGAACCTCTGGTGGTGGGAGTACTTCGTCACTCACTGGAGGCAGCCTTATGGCTACGATCCCCACGCATGCTCACGCGTTACTTTCCATCCCGTTCGATTCAACCACTGATTTCACCGTTCTGGCAGGCCATTGTGAGAACCTTGCCGACGCTTTGCTGCAAAACGACGACCCGGCGCAGCGCCAGGCGCTCAGCGCACGGCTTGACCGTTGCCTGGCGCAGCTGCGGCCCACGTTGGACGATGCCATTCCGCCTCATCTGATGGCAAGCCTGACCGTGGATGACCTGCCCATAACCTCGCCTCGCTTTGAGCCCGATGCCGATCTGCTCTGCGGATACGGCCAGGCGCTGGCGCGGTTGTTGGCGGAGCGTAAATTATCGCCGGAGATGGAGCCGTTTCTGGCCGGGCTGCTGTTTGATTTGGTGGTGTATTTCGCCGATGAACTGCGCGCGCCGCGCTGGATACGCACCGTAGACGGGATAAAATTTATCGAGGAAGTAAACAGGGTTCCGGAATACTGAATGGTGGAAAGTAAAAAACCAGCCGTTAGGCTGGTTTCTTTAAATCATGGTGCCCGGACTCGGAATCGAACCAAGGACACGGGGATTTTCAATCCCCTGCTCTACCGACTGAGCTATCCGGGCAACGGGGCGCATTAAACCGTATCGCCGGGATGACGTCAACGGCTTTATCATCTTTATCCGCTCGATCGGCGAGTTTTCACGCAGTCAGCGTTGCGCCGCCCGCAGGCGTATCCGGGTTGGCGGCGTAAAAAACCAGGGTAATACGGGATAGCGTCCTTTTTCCGGATGCGATTATTTCATTATTTTCTATAGCGAAAATACGCTAAGGCTATTTCTGATTATGGCACCGGTATTGATACGTGGCGATAAACATATTTTATTGATCATTATGATCATGCCTGGTTGGCGAATGGAAAAAGTTGAAGCGCTGTTTAGTGTCAATCACGCCATCCTGGCCGGCGCTGACGGGCCTGGGGGACGCGGTATTTCTTATGGGATGGCGGATGAGGCAGGTAAGCAGGCCAGGTACAGGAAGACTTTATCCACGCATTCCTCTTCGCTGGAGCCCGGGTTATGGGCATATAACGCGATGACTTTAAGGCGGTGGAGAAATAAGATATGTCATAATTTAACTGAATAATATAAATTTATTGTTTATCATATGGTTAATATCAAATTTGCTTTTGCTTATTGGCAATATTTTTGCTTGAACCCGGCGTAAAAAAATGCAATTATTGCGCAAATTTCTCTTATCACTGCTGCAAGGTCTTTGGGAGCCGCCGGTATGATACATTCCATGCTGCTGCGTTATAGCGTCGGGCATCTATGCCTGGTGTTATCCGATATTTGCCCAAACGATCTTCACCTCCGAAGTACACCCCTGCTCACCATGCGGTGAGGGTATATCCCGGCTTCCTGTTAAGCAGTCGTAAAAACAGAGATTGGCTCTGCTTTTACTGATGCTTATCGGCTGCTGTTAATACCAGTGTTTCCGATAACGCGCTGTTTTCACAAGCGGAAACAGCGAAGACATCTTATGCGGGAAGATACGTTGTTCTCCCATCGCGTGCTCTCAGGCACATACACTCATCCTTAACCTTTGGGATTGGTGACATGAAATTATTAAAAATAGCGGCCAGTGCGGCCTTTGCCGATCGTTTGTCTACCGCGCGGGATATCGTGCCGCTGGATAGCACCGATTTTACCGATGTCGCGGCCCTGGTCGTTTCCGTGGCGGACGCGCGCGCGGGCGTACTCAGCATTTTGCGCAATACCGGGCTGTCGATTCCGGCTTTTATCGCCGTGGAGAGCGGGGAGCACGCCGCTGATGTCGCCTTGCCGCCGCAGACCGGCCTGCTTATCCTGAGCGGCGCGGAAGACCACGGGCCGCTACTGGAAGCCGCCGCCGCGCGCTACCAGCAGGGCGTGCTGCCGCCGTTTTTTGATACCCTGACGCAATATGTCGCCATGGGCAACAGCACCTTTGCGTGCCCGGGCCACCAGGGCGGCCAGTTTTTCCGCAAACATCCCGCCGGGCGCCAATTTTATGAATTTTTCGGCGAGAATATGTTTCGCGCCGATATGTGCAATGCCGATGTTAAATTGGGCGATCTCCTGATCCATGAAGGCTCGGCGAAGGAAGCGCAAAAATTTGCCGCCAAAGTGTTTAATGCGGATAAAACCTATTTTGTGCTGAACGGCACCTCGTCGGCCAATAAGGTCGTCACTAACGCGTTGCTGACCCGCGGCGATCTGGTGCTGTTTGATCGCAATAACCATAAATCGGTTCATCACGGCGCCCTGATACAGGCGGGGGCGACGCCGGTCTATCTGGAAACCGCGCGCAACCCGTTCGGACTGATCGGCGGTATCGACGCCCATTGCTTTGACGAGCGTTACCTGCGCCGCCAGGTGGAGGAAATCGCTCCCTGGCGCGCCGCGCAGCAGCGTCCGTTCCGCCTGGCGGTCATCCAGCTTGGCACCTATGACGGCACCATCTACAACGCCCGCCAGGTGGTGGATAAAATCGGCCATCTGTGCGATTACATTCTGTTTGATTCCGCCTGGGTCGGCTACGAGCAGTTTATCCCGATGATGGAGCAGTGTTCACCGCTGCTGCTTGATCTCAATGAACATGACCCCGGGATCTTTGTTACCCAGTCGGTGCATAAACAGCAGGCCGGCTTTTCGCAAACGTCGCAAATCCATAAAAAAGACGCGCATATCAAAGGGCAGAAACGCTTTTGCAACCATAAGCGTTTCAACAACGCGTTTATGCTTCATGCGTCCACCAGTCCGTTTTACCCGCTGTTCGCCGCGCTGGAAATCAATGCCAAAATGCACGAAGGGGCCGCCGGCAGGCGCCTGTGGCTGGACTGCGTTAAGCTTGGCATCGATACACGCAAGAACATGCTGGCGCAGTGCCGCCTTATCAAGCCCTTTATCCCCGATCGCGTCGGCGGCAAGCGCTGGCAGGATCACGACACCGACGCCATGGCCCATGACGTGCGGTTCTTTAATTTTGTGCCGGGAGAGTCCTGGCATGCCTTTAGCGGTTACACCCAAAACCAGTACTTTGTCGATCCCTGCAAACTGCTGTTGACCACGCCCGGCATCGACCGGGTGAGCGGGAATTATTCGGCGTTTGGGATACCGGCCACCATCCTTGCCACCTATCTGCGCGAAAATAATATCGTGCCGGAAAAATGCGATCTCAATTCGATCCTGTTCCTGCTGACGCCGGCGGAAGACGCGCCGAAAATGCGCCGGCTGACGGCGGCCTTGGCGCAATTCGAGCGCTATATCGAACAGGATGCGCCGCTGGGCGACGTATTGCCCAGCATCTGCGAAAAATATCCCGACCGCTACCAGGGATATACCCTGCGCCGCCTGTGCCAGGAAATGCACGATTTGTATGTCAGCTTCGATGTGAAGCAGCTGCAGCGGGAAATGTTCCGCCATGACTACCTGCCCCAGGTGGCGATGAATCCCCAGGAAGCCAACATGGCCTTTGTGCGCGGCGATGTGGAACTGGTGCCGGTGAGCAAGGCGGAAGGACGTATTGCCGCAGAAGGGGCGCTGCCGTATCCGCCGGGCGTGCTGTGCGTGGTGCCCGGCGAAGTGTGGGGCGGCGCGGCGCAGCGCTATTTCCTGGCGCTGGAGGAGGGGTTAAACCTGCTGCCGGGCTTTTCGCCGGAACTGCAGGGGGTTTACGCGGTGCGGGGAGAGGATGGCCTACAGCGCCTGTACGGCCACGTTATCGGCAACTAGCCCCCCGGCGGCCGCGTTATCGGGCCGCGGAGGGGTTTATCACTTAGCGGTAGTGTTTCTGTAAACTGCTCACCTTATACAAATACCGCCGTGACTCCGCGGACGGATGCTGGGTGGACAGTTTCTGGTAAACCTCATCCGGATCCAGGTTGTTGATGACCGAGAACGCGCGGTTCTTGTCGCTGGAGAAAACCCGCAGCACGCTGCCCGCGCCGCCGTTATAGGCGGTAATCACCGCATAGCGCCGGGAGGTGGGATTGACAATCCCCGCCAGGTAGCTGGACTGCAGCAGCGCCAGATAGGCGGTGCCGGTATCAATGTTGTTTTCCGGATCGAACAGGTAGCTACGGCTTGGCTGGCCCCATTTGCCCTTCATTTTGAACACGTCGCGTCCGGCGCTGTGCTGGACGACCTGCATCAGGCCCAGCGCATCCGAATGACTGACCGCGTAGGGGTTAAAACTGGATTCGGTTTGCATAATCGCCAGGATCAACGACTGATCCACGCCATATTTCTGTGAGGCGTTACGCACCATCGGCAGATATTTATGGGCGCGTTTATCCAGGTGGTTAGCCACCAGTTGGATAGTCACCGACCAGATTTGATGCAGGCCGGACGTGCGCTGCTGCAGCCGGGTTTGCAGCAGGTAATCGGCAAAGTGGGCGGCGCGCCATTCCCAGCGGATGGGATCGCCGTTGTTATCCACCACCTGGCCGTACAGGAAGGGCTGCTTACTGATCTGGATATCATTGACGTCGGAATAGAGATCGATGGAACCGGGGTTGTCGCCCATCAGCAACGTGCTGATAATCGCCTGGCGCAAATGCGACGCCGGATCGCCGGCAATGGTCTCGATGGTAATGGTCCCGGCGTCAAAATTAATATGGCTGCGGGTCTGGTATTGATCGGTGTATTTAACGTAATCCTTCGGTCCGGCAATCAGGACCTCGTTGATGCCCCAAATATTCTCAATATTATTGGCGAACTGCCCCATAAGAATATCAAAACCATTGGTATCTTTAACATAGGCCTCGTTGTCTTCGGTTTTATGACTGGAACACGAGAACAACAGGGGCGCAATCACCAGCAATGCTACAATTTTCTTCATCTTACGGGCCGTGTCAGGACAAGAAAGGCATAATGGGCCTGCGAGCGCTCATCTATCATTATGGTTTAGGCGGCGTGTACCCTTCGACATGCACATCCTGGCCTTCAAACAGAAACTTAATCATCTCCTGTTCCAGTATTTTACGGTCGGCGACGTTCATCATGCTGAGTTTTTTTTCGTTAATCAGCATGGTCTGCCGGGTCTGCCACTGCGCCCAGGCTTCCTTGGAGATATTGTCAAAGATGCGTTTGCCAAGCTCGCCCGGATAAAACTGGAAATCCTGGCCTTCGGCCTCTCGCTTGAGAAAAGTACAGTAGATGGTTCTGCTCATTATTGTTCCTCTTTGTTGGCGGGATGGCCCAAGACCGGTGGCTGCGGCGCGCCTGCGGGTAATTTACCCGCTTGCAGCAACAGGCGCTCGACCGGCGCGGCCAGTCCCACCGATGGCGGTTGCGCTAAGTTATACCAGAGTCCGGCGCCTTCATCCATGCAGCGCTGCGCGCCGTCCGTATTTAACAACACCGGGACGATATCCAGGTGGAAATGGCTGAAGGTATGGCGAAACGCCGTCAACTGCTCGCCCTGATCGATATCCAGGCCGCGGCTTTGCAGCCAGGCCGCCAGTTCCCCGCGTTGCGTAAACTGCGGGAAGCAGAATAATCCGCCCCACAGGCCGGCGCCCGGGCGCTGTTCCAGCCAAATCCGCTGGCCGGACTTTAGCATCAGGAACCAGGCGGTTTTTTGCGGCAACGCCTGGCGCGGCTTCTTGCCCGGATAGAGCGCCCAGCTGTGGGCGGCATAGGCCTCGCAGCCGGTATTAAGGGGGCACAGCTCGCATTTCGGCCGCGTGCGCGTGCACACCAGCGCGCCCAGGTCCATCATGGCCTGGTTGAACTGCCCGACGCCCTCGGCGGGGGTCACTTCCGCGCTCAGGCTCCACAGCCGCTGCTCGACCTCTTTTTTGCCGGGCCAGCCGCCGACGGCAAAATAACGCGCCAGAACACGCTTCACATTGCCATCAAGAATAGGATAATGCTGGCCAAGCGCCAGTGATAATATCGCGCCGGCGGTAGAACGGCCGATACCGGGCAGGGCGGTGATGTCTGCAAAAGCGGTGGGGAAGACGCCGCCGTGCCGGTCGGCAATCAGCTGGGCCGCTTTGTGCAGATTACGCCCGCGGGCGTAATAGCCCAGCCCGGTCCACAGATGCAGCACTTCATCCTGCGGCGCCGCCGCCAGCGACCCGACCGTCGGAAATTTAGCCATGAAGCGCTGGAAATAAGGGATAACCGTGGCGACCTGGGTTTGTTGCAACATGATCTCCGACAGCCAGACCTTGTACGGCGTCTTGTCCTGCTGCCAGGGAAGTGTTTTGCGCCCGAAGCGCCGGTACCATTCCAGCACTTGTTGCGCGAACAGTTGCGCTTGTCTCATCGGTGGGGTATTACTCTCCGGCAGGTCTTGGCTCGAAATATCAGGCAGCGATTCCAGCACAGAGTTGCCATACTGTAAACAGGAACTTTCCGGTACCGGCCACTTGCTAATCAACGCTATCTTTGCATAATGCGCGATTGCCAATCAATTTGCCTAAAACGAAACTACTATGAGCAATGACGTTATCTCCCATGAATTTGACGACCAGGGACGGCCGCTGCGCCGCATCCGCAGTTTTGTGCGCCGCCAGGGCCGCCTGACCAAAGGCCAGCAGCTGGCAATCGATACGCTGTTGCCGGCCATGGGCGTCGAATACCGGCCCGAGCCGATCGCGCCGGCGTCCCTGTTCGGGCGCGAGGCGCCGCTCACCCTGGAGATTGGCTTCGGCATGGGCGCGTCGCTGGTGGAGATGGCGGCGGCGCATCCGGAACAGGATTTTCTGGGTATCGAGGTGCATCTGCCCGGCGTCGGCGCCTGCCTGCTGAGCGCGCGCGAAGCGGGCATCAGCAACCTGCGGGTGATGTGTCACGACGCCATTGAAGTCCTGGAGCATATGATCCCGGACGAGAGCCTGGCCCTGGTGCAACTCTACTTTCCCGATCCCTGGCATAAGGCCCGTCATAATAAACGGCGCATCGTGCAGACGCCGTTTGCCGAGCTGGTGCGGCGCAAGCTGCGGGCCGGCGGCGTGTTCCATATGGCCACCGACTGGCAGCCCTACGCCGAGCATATGCTGGCGGTGATGAGCGACGTGGCGCATTTCCATAATCTTTCCGAACAAGGGGACTACGTCCCGCGTCCCGAATTCCGGCCGTTAACTAAGTTTGAGCAGCGGGGCCAGCGATTAGGCCACGGGGTTTGGGATTTAATGTTCGAAAAAAGTGTCTGATGTTTGACCTTTATTTTCAGGAGAACGTATGTTGCGCAAAGCAGTTCTGGGTATCTTGATGTTAACCGCCTGGCAGGCGCAGGCGGATTATCAGTGCCAGGTAAAACCGCAGGACGATATCTTTATCACCGCGCAGACCGTGCAGGTGGTGGGCGCCAGCGGCAACGTGACCATCAGCCGCAACGGCGACGTGGTGCGTAACGGCCAGCAGGTGGCGTTGGATGCGCGGGCGCGCCAGCAGGCGGTGGATTACCAGGCGGAGATACGTCAACAGCTGCCCTGGATTGACAACGGCGCCCAGGCTCATCTGGAGAAAGGCCGCGTGGCGCTGGACAGGGTTATCGTGCAGCAGTTGGGCAGCGACAGCAACGTGCGTAACCGGCTGACCACGCTTGATAAACAGCTGAAGCAGCAGATGAACCGCATTCTGGAGCATCGCAGCGAAGGACTGGCCTTCCATCATCAGGCCATTGATCAGGTGCAGCAGGACGGCCAGCGCATCGTGCAGCAAAGCATGGGCGGCGTGGTGCAGGACAGCCTCAACGAGATGGGCGTTAAGCAGACGATGAACGCCGCCACCGGCAACAGCCCGCTGCAGTCGGTGATGGGCAATCTGGGCGGCTTGCAAAAAGCCATTCAGGCGGAGTGGAGCAACCAGGAACAGGAATTCAAGCAATTCGGCGATCAGGTCTGCCAGCGGGTGACCCATCTGGAGCGCCAGCGCAGCGATCTGCTGAAATCCCTGCCGCAATAACGCGCCCGGCGGACGGTTGCAACCGCAGCCGGCCTGTCAACGCCGGCGTAGAGGCTGCCCACCGTGCGCCCGGCGACACCGCCCCGCCGGGACGCTCTTCCCGCGGCCGGAGGCGCCTGAATTATTGGCGCGGGGCGGACCCCGTCATTCCATAAACAGCTCAAGCAGCGGGTTCAGGAACAGCTTGCCTTTTTCCGTCACCTGCCACGCTGACGGGCTTTCGGTAATATAGCCCCCGGCCAGCGCGTGATTCAGCGCTTCGCGCGCCGTGCTTTCATCCAGCCCGGTAAAGGCGGCGTACTCTGCGCGCGGCGTCGGCTCCAGCAGGCGAAAACGGTTCATGAAAAATTCAAACGGCAAATCCGCCGGCGCCACCGCATAGCGCTTGTCCAGATATTTACCCTGCATATAGCCGCGCGGATGACGCACTTTCACCGTGCGCAGCACGCGGCCGTCGGCCTGGGTTAATTTGCCGTGGGCGCCGCAGCCGATCCCCAGGTAATCGCCAAAACGCCAGTAGTTGAGGTTGTGGCGGCACTGGAAACCGGGTTTGGCATAGGCCGAGGTTTCATATTGCCGGTAGCCCGCGGCGAACAGCAGCGCATTTCCCTGCTGGTAGATATCCCAGAGCGCGTCGTCGTCGGGCAAAACCGGCGGACGCGAGCCGAACAGCGTATTCGGCTCGATGGTCAACTGATACCAGGACAAGTGGGGCGGTTCGAGTTCCACAGCCTGGCGCAGGTCGTCCAGCGCCTGCGCCAGCGTTTGATCGGGCAGGCCGTGCATCAGGTCCAGGTTAAAGCTGCGCAGCCCCAGGCCGGCGGCCAGCTGCGCCGCGCGCCGGGCTTCCTGCGCATCGTGGATGCGCCCGAGGCGCACCAGTTTTTCCGGCTGGAAACTTTGCACGCCGATGGAGATACGGTTAACCCCCGCCTGCTGGTAGCCGTGAAAGCGGTCGGCCTCCACGGTGCCGGGGTTGGCCTCCATGGTGATTTCCGCCGCGGGGCTCACCGGCAGCCGCGCGCGCACGCCGTCGAGCAACAGCTGCATAGCCCGCGCGCTCAGCAGGCTGGGCGTGCCGCCGCCGATAAAAATAGTGCCGATTTCCCGGCCGCCGGTATAGTCGGCGTCCTGATCCAGATCCGCCAGCAGATGGCCGACGTACTCTTCATGCGGCACTTCGCCTTTCAACGCATGGGAATTGAAATCGCAATAGGGGCATTTCTGTACGCACCACGGAATATGGATGTACAGGCTCAGCGGCGGCAAACTAAGCATCACGCAGGGCGCCCAGCAACTGCGCCAGCGCCTGGCCGCGATGGGACACGCGCTGTTTTTCCCCGCGGGTCATCTCGGCGGCGGTGCGCTTTTCATCCGGCAGGTAAAATACCGGGTCATAGCCGAAACCGCCGGCGCCCGACGGCGCGCGGCTGATGACGCCGCGCCAGATGCCGTGGCACACCAGGGGCGTGGGATCAAGCGCATGGCGCAGATATACCAGCACGCAGTGAAAACAGGCGCCGCGTTCGTTGTCCGGCACGTCCTTCAGGGCATCGAGCAGTTTTTCCAGGTTCTGCCGATCGGATGCCGCCGCGCCGGCGTAGCGGGCGGAGTAAATGCCCGGCGCGCCGCCGAGGCTGTCCACCGCCAGGCCCGAATCATCGGCGATGGCCGGCAGGCCGGTGGCCGCCGCCGCATGGCGCGCCTTGAGGATGGCGTTTTCGATAAAGGTCAGGCCTGTCTCCTCGGCGGAGTCGACGCCCAGGGCGGTTTGCGCCGCCACGTCCAGGCCGAAATCCGCCAGTAATTCCGCCAGTTCGGCCACTTTGCCGGCGTTGCCGGTGGCCAGTACTACTTTTTGCATATCATCTGTCCACAAAAGGGGTCATTCGTGCCAGGCGGGGCAAGCCCGGCGCCGGGGATGCCGGTACACGCCTCAGGCGCCGGCGGCGTCGTCCGCCAGCAGTTGCGCGATAAGCGCGGGCAGGCGGGGCGGCTCGGTTATCCGCAGCTGTTTATGACGGCCCAGTTCGCCTTTTTCAATCATAACCCGGCTCTTGGCCACGCCGAACTGTTTGGCGATGAAACGGGTAAGATGTTCATTGGCCTGGCCGTCCACCGGCGGCGCGGTGATCGCGACCTTGATCTCGTCGCCGTGCGGGCCGACTATCCGATCGCCGCTGGCTTTCGGCTGGATATAAAGTCGCAATACCACGTCGCCCGCGTCCAGCCAGGCGCAGATCACAGCCGGTACCAGAGCGTCGGAAACAGGTCCATGCCCATATAGTTGAATAAATACAGGATCAGGATCACCACCATGGCGGAGAAATCGATGCCGCCCATGGCGGGAATAATGCGGCGTACCGGCGCCATCAGCGGTTCGCTAAGCTGGTAGAGCACCTGATCCATCGGGCTGCGCCCCTGGCTTATCCAGCTCATCAGCGAGCGGATGATGATAACCCAGAAAATCAGCTGGCCGGCTGATTTTACCAGCGTCAACAGCCCCACCAGCAAATACAGCGGGTCGGGCGTCACGCCGCCGAGCTGGATCAGCATTTCCAG
This sequence comes from Sodalis sp. RH14, assembly GCF_047324285.1. Lineage (NCBI taxonomy): Bacteria > Pseudomonadati > Pseudomonadota > Gammaproteobacteria > Enterobacterales > Bruguierivoracaceae > Sodalis > Sodalis sp. RH14. The sequence continues at coordinate 4,848,488 of NZ_CP178739.1, read as the reverse complement.
CGGAAACTTCAGCGTGGCCAGGATAAACGCCAGCAGCAGCGACGCCGTATCGATGGGGCCGATGGAGGGAATAACCCGGCGCAGGGGTTTGATGACCGGCTGGGTGATTTTAACGATAAATTGTGAAAACGGATTATAAAAGTCGCAACGGGTCCACTGCATCCAGATGCGCAGCAGCAGCACCATGATATAAAAATCAAATAGCGTCTTGACCAGAAACGTCAGCGTCAGCATAAGAGGGTGATATCCTTAATAGCGTTAAAATGCACGATTACGGCAAAAAATCAGAATAATTTTTCCATTTCTTCAGCGCGCGCCACCGCGGCCTGCATGGCCTCGGCTACGGTTTGCGCCAGCTGATGTTGTTCGAATACCTGTAATGCGGCGGCGGTGGTGCCTCCTTTGGACGTGACATTCTGCCGGAGCGTGGCAAACGGGGTCGCGCTGTTGGCATCGGCCAGGGCGGCGGCGCCGGCGGCGGCCTGTCTTACCAGCAGGCCGGCCGTTTCCTGGTCAAAGCCCATCCTTACCGCCTCTTGCTGCATGGCTTCCATCAACAGGAAAAAATAGGCCGGCGCGCTGCCCGCCGCGGCAATGACGCCGTTTATACCGCTTTCCTCGTCCACCCAGCACACCTTGCCCACCGCGCCCATCAGATCGGCGGTGAAATCGCGATCCGCCCGGCCGACCTGGTCCGGCGCATAAAGGCCGCTCATGCCCTTACCGACCAATGCCGGCGTATTGGGCATGATGCGCACAATGGCCACCGTCTCGCCGAGCAGGGCGTAAAACCGGCTAACGTTAACACCGGCCGCGATGGAAAGCACCAGTTTGCCGGAAAAATCCATTCCCTGGCGCAGCTGCGCGCAAACCTCGGCCATCAGCTGGGGTTTCACCGCCAGCACCACCACCTCCGCCTGCCTGGCGCCCGCCAGGTTATCGGCGCTTTCATTCACCCCCAGGCGCGCGGCAAGCCGTTGGCGATTGGCCTGCGACGGCGCGCAGACGGTGATCAAACCCGCCGGGTAACCGGTGGCGACCAGGCCGGCGATAATGGCCTGGGCCATGTTGCCCGCGCCGATAAAGGTAATTTTACGCTGTTGCATGCTATTCCTCATGGTAATGGGTTATGCCATCGGTGCGCGATAGTCCCTGGCGCCGAAAATCGCGGTGCCGATACGCACCAGGGTACTGCCGGCGACGATGGCCGCGGGCATATCGTCGGTCATTCCCAGCGACAGCGTATCGGCGCCGGGATGGCTGCGGCGCAAATCCGCAAATAGCGCCGCCATTTGCTGGAAAACCGCCAACTGGCGCTGATAATCCGCCTGCGGGGCGGGAATGGCCATCAGGCCTCGCAGCCTCAGCCTGGGCAGCTCCGCCACCTGGGCGGCCAGATCCGCCATGAGATGCGGCGCAATGCCCGACTTGCTCTCTTCACCGCTGATGTTGATTTGAATCAGCACATTGAGCGGCGCCAGCGCCGGGGGACGCTGGTTGTTCAGGCGTTGCGCCAGCTGCAGGCGATCCAGGGTATGCAGCCAGTCAAAATGCTCCGCCACCAGCCGGCTTTTATTCGACTGTAGCGGACCGATAAAGTGCCAGCTCAACGGCGGGGTAACGGCTTTTTGCCGGAAGTAGCTGATTTTCTCCAGGCCTTCCTGGACATAATTTTCGCCAAAGGCGGTTTGCCCCGCCCGGATGGCTTCTTCGATAGCCGTCACAGGTTTGGTTTTACTTACGGCGAGCAGGGTAATTTCTTGCGGATCGCGGCCGCACTGACGCGCGGTCGCCGAGATTCGTTCTGTTACCTGCTGTAGATTCTGCTCGATAGTACTCATGGTTTCAGGAGGTCATATGGATATTGATGAACTGGTGGCCCTTAGTGTAAAGCATAATGCGTCCGATCTGCACCTTTGTCCCGGCCAGGCGCCGATCGTGCGTATCGACGGCGGTTTGTGTTGTCTGGACCAGCTGCCGCCGGTACGGGAAGACTGGGTCATCGCCTGCGGCGACCGCTTGCTGGATGAACGCGGACGCGGGCAGCTGGCGCGCGATGGGCAGGCCGACTGCGCGGCCACGCTCTCCAGCCGCCAGCGGCTGCGCTGCCACTTTTTTCGCCAGCGCACCGGGACGTCGGCCACCTTTCGCCTGATACCGACGCAAAGCCCGTCGCTGGCGGAGCTGGGCATCCCACCCGTGGTCAAGGGGCTGCTAAAGCAGCCGCAGGGGCTGCTGCTGGTCACCGGCGCCACCGGCAGCGGCAAATCAAGCTCCCTGGCGGCCATGGTGGACTATGTTAACCTGCAGCGTCAGGTCCATATTATTACCCTGGAAGATCCCATCGAGTATATCCATGCCGCCGGGCGCAGCCTGATCCAACAGCGGGAGATCGGCGGCCATTGCCAGGATTTCAATGCCGGGCTGCGGGCCGCCATGCGCGCAGACCCGGATGTGATCCTGCTGGGGGAACTGCGCGACGAGGCGGATATCCGGCTGGCCCTGCGCGCCGCCGAAACCGGTCATCTGGTTCTGGCGACGCTGCATGCCCGCCACGCCGCCCAGGCGGTGGACCGGCTCCTGGATGTCTTTCCCGCCAATGAGCGCGCCTTTGCCCGTGGCCTATTGGCCGCCGGCCTGCTTGGCATCATGGCGCAAAAGCTGGTTCCCCGGGAGCGGGGCGGGCGCATGGGGCTGTTCGAGCTGATGATTGCCACGCCCGCCGTGCGCAATCTTATTCGCGACGGCAAAACCCATTTGCTGCCGGGCTTGCTGCAGACCGGCAACGCACAGGGCATGCAGACGTTTGAACAAAGCTACCGGCGCATGACCTCGGGCAAATATCTCTACCAGTAAAATATGTGATGGGCTTAGGGCGGCGCGGGTATAACCATTGCAAAAGCGGGGTGGTAGTATAAAATCGCCAAAAACCAGCGCGCATGACAGGTATGGCCTGAAATAAGCGCCAAACTACGGCAAATCACGGAAAAAAAATGAGAAAAGTCACCTGGATTTTTATTTTGATCGCGCTGGCGGTGTGGTACTTCACTTCAAAGCAATAGAGGGTGGGTTTACCGCGCTAAAAGGCTTTTTGCCGTCCTGGTTTTTCTGGAACCGCTGGCGATATTCCCGTGGCGAGACGCCAAAAGACTGATTGAACACCACGGAAAAATAATTGCTGTCGTCGAAACCACAGCGTGACGCCACCTCGCCGATGGTCTGTTGTCCATGGCGCAGCAAATCCATGGCTTTGCACAGTCTTAATTGCCGTAAATACTGATTCACCCCGATGCCGGTCTGCTGCTTGAACACCGTCTTCAGGCTACGGGCGTTAAGCTGGTGCCGGTGGCAAAAGTCGTCCAGCCTGAAAGGCTGTTCGATGCTGACCCGCAGCGCCATCAGCAGCAAGTCCAGCTGTTCGGCGTCGGAAAGCAACGGACTGTCGGGGGCGTGGCGGAACCGCTTCAACAGCAGCGCCACCTGCAGGAATAATGCTTCGCTCAGCAGGACGGACAGCGGATCGGTTTTCATGCATTCCCGCGCCAGCGCGTCCACCTCGCGGCGCAATACTGACATGCCGGGGGTGCTAAGCCGCCAGTAGCGTTGTTCCTGCGTCGCTTCCTCGCCCGGCAGCAAGGCGTTCCAATCCGTGGATAGGGTCAGCCTGCCGCGGCAATACAGTATATTATCCAGTTCCAGCTCATTGACCGACTCATAACTATGGCGATCGCGGGCATTGACGTAAAACAGATCGCCGCAGGTAATGGCATAGGGCACATCATTGAGGATATGCAGGCCATTGCCGCGCCAGACAATCACCAACTCGTCAAAATCATGGTAATGCGTGGGGAATATCGGCTGCGGATGACGATCCGCCACCGTAATCGCATTTTTGTCCGACAGGAAATAGTCGGTGGTACTCAGCTTCAGGTTAGACACCATCAGACCCCCTCAACGCCTGGGCAAGAGAGGGATCATGGCATAACGGGTTACCTAAAAACTTGAGACTGGCGACAATTGTCATATTTTTCCGCCGGCTACCGGCGTTCAGTGTTCACCGTTACGCAACATTTTGGGCGAGTGGGAAAATTCGCGCCGGAACTGGGTGGAAAAATGATTGCTGTCGCTGAAACCGCAGGCGTGGGCTATTTCGGTAATGGTTTTGTCGCTCTCCAGCAGGCGCTTGCGCGCTTCCAGCAAACGCAGCCGGTTAAGATAACGCTGCGGCGTCATGCCGGTCTGCTGTTTTAACTGGCGATGCAGCGTGCGCAGCGGCAGTGAAAACTGCTCGGCCAGCGCCATCCAATCGATGTCGTTGCAGAAATTATGCTGCAGCCAGCGCAGCAGGTCGCGCAGGCGCCGCTCGCGATCGCCCTCGCCCTGGCTTTGGAAACAGCCATGGCGCAGCATAATCAAGAGCTGCAAAAATTGCCCTTCGCTGGCCGCGATGCCTTCGGGCGACGTATCCGTCGTCAGCTCGGCAAGCGTTTGGATAAACTGTTTGGCCTGTTGCATGCCCGCATGGTTAATCTGCCAGTTAACCTGGCTGTCCGGCAGGTTCTGGGCCGGCAGGAAACGGCTGATGTCGGTTAAAAACCGGAAACCCTGCGGTGAACGATAAAGCACATTGGTCATTATCAGCTCATCGACATTCTCAAATAAATGATGATCGTCCGCGCGGATAAAACAGACGGTGCCGCTATTCAACACATAGGGCTGATCGTTAAACACGTGGATACCCGAGCCTTTCTCCACCAGCACTATTTCCCAAAAATCGTGATAATGCTCAGGGAAGGCGGCCTGGGGCACGCGCGGCTCAATGGTGACCGTCGCGTCTTTGGAAATAAAAAAATCATCACCGCAAAGTAGCGTCATCTTCAGCACCTCACCGTTATTCGGTGCTTATAGTATGGCGACTGGCCATGGCTTCACCTTGAATAAATGACCGCCATCGCTGACATTCAGGTTATTTTTTAAAGATTGGCCGGGTGAATATTCAAAATTGCGGCTGAGATCACAGGCGCTGGGGAATAATGCCCTTCATTGCCCGCGTAAATATTGCGTTATTGAGGTAATGCTATTTTTGTGATCGGTTTCACGTTCATCTTTACTATTCTGCCACCGGCACTTCCATGTTGGCATTCACCGGAAGGTGGCCCGTCATTATTGTGAATACACTGCCGGTCATAGAATGAAAGAGGAATATTCACTATGGCCGTACGAAATAGCGTAGCTGTCGACCTCGGTGCGTCCAGTGGACGGGTCATGCTGGCTCAATGGCATTCAGCCACGCAAAACGTCACGCTTAAGCAAATTCACCGCTTCCCCAATACCTTTATTTCAGTCGACGGGCACGATTGCTGGGACCTGGACCAGTTGGAACGGGAAATCCTGTTTGGCCTGGCCGCGTTGGATAGCGCCGGCACCGTTATCGACAGTATCGGTATCGATACCTGGGGGGTGGATTACGTGCTGCTGAACGCGCAGGGCGAACGGGCAAGCTGCCCGGTATCGTATCGCGATCACCGCACCGACGGCATTATGCCCGCGGTGCTGGATGAACTGGGGCGTGAGCATATTTACCGGCTCACCGGCATTCAGTTCTTGTCCTTCAACACCCTGTACCAACTGAAAGCCTGGCGCCAACAGCACCCCGCCGGCCTCGATCAGGTGGCGCATCTTTTGATGATCCCGGATTATTTTTACTTTCGCCTTACCGGCGCGCTGAACTGGGAATACACCAACGCCAGCACGACCCAATTGCTTAACCTTGCCACCGGGGACTGGGATCCGTCCCTGCTCGATTACCTCGCGATTCCCCGGCGTTGGCTGGGCACGCCCACGCAGCCCGGCAATACGCCGGGACACTGGATCAGCCCGGGCGGCCAGGCGGTGCCGGTTATCGCCGTGGCGTCCCATGATACCGCCAGCGCCGTGGTGGCGGCCCCGCTGCATGGCGATAACTGCGCTTATCTCAGCTCCGGTACCTGGTCGCTGATGGGTATCGACAGCGATCGTCCCTTTAACGACGACCGTGCGCTGGCGATGAATATCACCAACGAAGGCGGCGTCAACGGGCGCTACCGGGTTCTGAAAAACATTATGGGATTATGGCTGTTGCAGCGGGTGTGCAGCGAGCTGGCGATAACGGACCTGGAGGCTTTGCTGGCCGCCGCCGCGGCCCGGCCGGCCTGCCGGAGCCTTATTAATCCCAACGATGAACGATTTGTTAATCCCCCGTCAATGGTGGAGGCCATTCGCCAGGCCTGCCGGGAACAGCAACAGCCGGCGCCGGAGGATGCAGCCGCGCTTGCGCGCTGTATTTTCGACAGCCTGGCCCTGTTATACCGCCAGGTACTGCTTGAACTGGGCCGGCTTCGCGGCGTCCCGCTAAGCCGGCTGCATATCGTCGGCGGCGGCAGCCTGAACCCTTTGCTTAACCAGCTTTGCGCCGACAATTGCCGGATACCGGTGACCGCCGGGCCGGTGGAGGCCTCGACGCTGGGCAATATTGGTTGCCAGCTGATGGCGCTGGGGGAGGTGGCCGACGTCGCCCACTGGCGCGGCGTGGTGGAAGCCAATTTCCCATTACGCCATTACACCCCTAATCCCGATCCCGATTTCGCCACGCACTGGCAACGTTTTTTGGCGCTCTGCCACCTGAAAGAGGAAATTTTATTATGAGTCAATCCATTGAACAAGCCTGGCTCCTGGCCAAACAGCGGTTTGCGGATATCAATGTTAATGTGGAGGGCGCGCTCGAATTACTCGATACCCTGCCGGTATCCATGCATTGCTGGCAGGGCGATGACGTGGCCGGATTTGAAAACACGGGCGGCGCGCTCACCGGCGGCATCCAGGCCACCGGCAACTATCCCGGCAAAGCGCATAACGCTCAGGAGCTGCGCGCCGACCTGGAGCAGGCGTTCAGCCTGATCCCGGGACCAAAACGCCTGAACCTGCACGCCATCTATCTGGAGGCCGAAGGCAAGGTGGAGCGCAATGAAATCGAGCCGAAGCATTTTTCCCGCTGGGTCAGCTGGGCGCGGGAGCATCATCTGGGACTGGATTTCAACCCCACCTGTTTTTCCCATCCGCTGAGCGCCGACGGATTTACCCTGTCCCACGCGGACGACGGCATCCGCCAGTTCTGGATTGAACATTGCCAGGCCAGCCGCCGCGTCTCGGCCTATTTCGGCCGTGAACTGGGCACGCCGTCGGTGATGAATATCTGGATCCCGGACGGCATGAAGGACCTGACCATCGATCGCCTGGCGCCCCGTCAGCGGCTGCTGGAGGCGCTGGATGCCGTGATGGCGGAAAAGCTGGACCGCAATCACCATATCGACGCGGTGGAAAGTAAATTGTTCGGCATCGGCGCGGAAAGCTATACCGTCGGCTCCAGTGAATTTTATCTGGGGTATGCCACCAGCCGCGGTACCGCCCTGTGCCTCGATGCCGGGCATTTTCATCCCACCGAGGTGATTTCCGATAAGATTTCCAGCGCCATTCTGTTTGTGCCGCGCCTGCTGCTGCACGTGAGCCGCCCGGTACGCTGGGATAGCGATCATGTGGTGCTGCTGGACGACGAAACCCAGGCCATCGCCACGGAAATCGTGCGCCAGAAACTGTTTAACCGCGTACATATCGGCCTGGATTTCTTCGATGCCTCCATCAACCGCATCGCCGCGTGGGTCATCGGCACCCGCAATATGAAAAAAGCGCTGCTGCGGGCGCTGCTGGAGCCGACCGGAGAACTGCGCCAACTTGAGCAGCAGGGAGACTATACGGCGCGCCTGGCGCTGCTGGAAGAACAAAAATCGCTGCCCTGGCAGGCGGTATGGGACAAATATTGCCAATTGCACAATGTGCCGGTAGGCGGCGATTGGCTGCAGACGGTGCGTGAATATGAACGCGCAACGTTAACAACACGCAAAGGATAAGACGCTATGCAAACAATACTGACTTCCTGGTTTGTACAGGGAATGGTCAAAGCCACCACCGACATGTGGCTTAAAGGCTGGGATGAACGTAATGGCGGCAACGTTAGCCTGCGCCTGACCCCCGAAGACGTGGCGCCGTACCGTGGGGAATTCACGCCCCGGCCGCGCACCGAAACGCTGACCGAGCCGGTGCCGGAGCTGGCCAATACCTATTTTCTGGTCACCGGTTCAGGTAAGTTTTTTCGCAATGTCCAGCTATCGCCGTCGGATAACCTGGTGCTGTTGCAGGTAAACGCCGCGGGCAACGGCTACAGCATTCTGTGGGGCCTGACCGCCGGCGGCCTGCCGACGTCGGAACTGGCGTCCCATTTCCAGTCGCACGTGGTGCGCCAGGAAGTGACGCAGGGCAGCGGCCGGGTGATTATGCACTGCCACGCCACCAACCTGATTGCCCTGAGTTTTGTGCTGAAACTGGACAGCGCGCATTTTACCCGCGAACTGTGGGAAGGCAGCACCGAATGCCTGGTGGTGTTCCCTGACGGCGTGGGCATCGTGCCCTGGATGGTGCCCGGCACCGACGGCATCGGCAACGCCACCTCGGCGCAGATGCGCTCCCATTCGCTGGTACTGTGGCCGTTCCACGGTATTTTTGCCACCGGGCCGACCCTGGACGACGCCTTTGGCCTGATTGACACCGCGGAAAAATCGGCCGAAATCATGGTCAAGGTGCGCGCCATGGGCGGCAAAAAGCAGACCATCAGCCGCGACGAGCTGATTGCCCTGGGGCAGCGTTTCGGCGTGACGCCGATGGCGTCGGCGCTGGATGTAGAGTAAGGCGCCGGTACCGGCGCGGCGGATGTTCACGCGCCCGGTATTCGGCGTGCCGCGCCCGCGCCGGTTCACCCTCATTATTGATAAGAGCATTGATTATGATCAGAAAGGCCTTTGTCATGCAGGTCAATCCCGACGCCCACGAGGAGTACCGGCGGCGTCATAACCCGATCTGGCCGGAATTGGAATACACCCTTAAAGCCCACGGCGCCCACCACTACAGCATTTTCATGGACGAGGAGCGCCATTTGCTGTTTGCGTATGTGGAAATGGAGTCCGAGCAGCGGTGGAACGAAGTGGCCGCCACCGGGGTGTGCCAGCGCTGGTGGCGCCAAATGACCGACGTGATGCCGGCCAATGCGGACAACAGCCCGGTAAGCCGTGAGCTGCGGCCGGTTTTTTATCTGGAGTGAGCGACGTTGCTGACCGGATTACCCGGCAGGCATTACCGGAAATCCCTTACCTGGCATGGGGGTGGCGCACGGCCAGCAGCTGTTCAAACCAGCTTTCCAGGATCACCACCGCCGATCCGGCGTCGACCCGGCCCTTGTTCAACGCGCGGTAGCCGCCGCGCTCGAACAGGTCGGCGCGTGCTTCCACGGTACTCAGGCGCTCATCGTGCAGCACCACCTCAAAACCAAAACGGCCATGCAACCGGTTGGCGAACTTACGCGCCTTAAGCGTCAGCGGCTGCTCGGTGCCGTCCATATTCAGCGGCAGTCCCACCACAATCACGTCCGGCTGCCATTCGCGCAGGAGTTTTTCCACCGCCAGCCAGTCGGGAACGCCATCCTGGGCCTTAAACGCCGCCAGGGGACGGGCGGTGCAGGTGACTTCCTGGCCAATGGCAACACCAATGCTTTTGGTGCCGAAATCAAAAGCCATCATGGTCCGGTTGGTCATCAGGCGTGGCCCGCTTCGTTGGCGATATTATGAATATCGATACCCAGCTTCCTGGCCGCATCGCGCCAGCGCGACGCGATGGGCGTGCGAAACAGGATATCGCTGTCGGCCGGGATGGTCAGCCAGGCGTTTTCCAATAATTCCTGCTCCAACTGCCCCTTGTCCCAGCCGGCGTAGCCCAGCGCCACCAACACATCCTGCGGCTGCTGCGCGGTGCCGAGGGTTTCCAGCACATCCTTGGACGTGGTAATCATGGTTTCAGCGGAGATGCCGATGCTGGAGCCGAATCCCTCGCAGGGGGTATGCAGGATAAACCCGCGATCGTCCGCCAGCGGGCCGCCGGCAAACACCGGTTTATCCAGGCGGATCGCCGGATCGCGCTCGGCCGGCATGATCTTGAGTTTGTGCAGCACGCTCTCGACGGTGAACTGCTCGACGGGTTTATTAATGACGAGTCCCATGGCCCCGTCGTCGTTATGCTCGCAGATATAGATCACCGCGCGTTTGAACATAGGGTCTTGCAAAGAGGGCATGGCGATAAGAAAGTGATGCTGTAAATTCATTCTGTCTTTTTAGGGTGAGTAGTTTAATAAATAGTCGAACAGCAGTATGCGGCTAAATCAGGGATAAGTCACTGGCCGCAAGCGAAATCCGCCCGCAGCCGGCATAAAATCAGTTTTTGCCCAGGCGTTTTTCGATGGCGTCCATCAGCATACCGGTAATGGAAATCGGGAACGCGGCTTCGATTTCGCGCACGCAGGTCGGACTGGTGACGTTAATCTCCGTCAGCTTATCGCCGATAATATCCAGGCCGACAAAAATCAGCCCCTTTTCTTTCAGGATCGGGCCGACGTCACGGGCGATTTTCCAATCGCTTTCCGTCAACGGCCGCGCCTCGCCGCGTCCGCCGGCAGCCAGGTTGCCGCGCGTTTCACCCGTTTTGGGAATGCGCGCCAGGCAATAGGGCACCGGTTCGCCGTCCACGACCAGCACCCGCTTGTCGCCGTCCTTGATTTCCGGCAGGAAGTTTTGCGCCATGCAAAAGTGCTGGCCGTAGCCGGTCAGGGTTTCAATGATGACCGACAGGTTGGGGTCTTCTTTTTTTACCCGGAATATCGAGGTGCCGCCCATGCCGTCCAGCGGTTTGAGGATGATGTCGCCGTGTTCCTGCCAGAACGCGCGGATATGATCGTCGCGGCGGCTGACCAGGGTATCCGGCGTATGGTGGGCGAACCAGGCGGTGAACAGCTTTTCGTTGCAATCGCGCAGGCTGCGCGGTTTGTTGACGATAAGCGCGCCTTTATCTTCCGCCCGTTCAAGTATATAAGTGGCGTAAATGAATTCGGTATCGAACGGCGGATCTTTACGCATCAGGATCACGTCGAGATCGCCAAGCTCGATATCCTGCTCGCCGTGGAAACTATACCATTGGTCATAATCCTGTTTTACCGCCAGCAGGCGCGTGGTGGCGCGCGCCTCGCCGCCGCGCAGGTACAGCGAGCTCATTTCCATGTAATGGATCTGCCAGCCGCGGCGTTGCGCTTCGAGCAGCATGGCGAAACTGGTGTCTTTCTTGATATTGATGGAGGATATGGGATCCATCACGATGCCGAGCTTTAACATTTGTTTCTCCTTTACCCCAGATCGCCGAAACGCACCTGCAGTGCGGTAATGACGGTGAGCGCTGTGGTTTCTGTGCGCAAAACACGGGGCCCCAGCTGGATTTCGGTAAATCCATGGCGTGAGGTCATGGCTATTTCTTCCGGGGACAGGCCGCCCTCCGGGCCAATCAGCAGCCGTACCTTATCGACCGGCAGCGGCAGCGTATTAATACTGTGCGCGGCGCGCGGGTGCAGGTTGAGTTTTAATCCTTCATCCCGCTCGGCGCACCACGCCTCCAGGTCCATGGCTTCCCGGATCAGCGGCAGACTGTTACGGCCGCACTGCTCGCAGGCGCCGATGGCGATTTTCCGCCATTGCTGGATTTTTTTCGCCATGCGGTCGTCATCCAGCTTGACCCCGCAGCGCTCGGAAAACAATGGCGTAATCACATTGACGCCGAGTTCGATGGATTTTTGGATGGTAAATTCCATCTTCTCGCCCCGGGACATGACTTGTCCTAAATGCAGTTGCAACGGCGACTCGAAATTGGCCGGACGAGAGGCGATGATGGTGGCCGTGACGTTTTTCTTGCCCGCCGCGGCAATCTCCGCTTCGAAGATATGATTGCTGCCGTCGAACAGATGCAGTAATTGTCCTTCGGACATGCGCAGTACGCGCGTCAGGTGGTGCGCGGCGTCTTCATCGAGCGCCACGGTGCCCTTGGCCGGGAGCGGCCCGGGATGGTAAATACGCGGTATTCGCATGCTGGTATCGTTTTCGTCCTGGTTGGTGCGCGGCGCGCGTCATCACATAGTAGGCAGCAGTGTTACGACTGGCAAGCCCGCTGAATATAGGGATTGGCGTTGCCCTGTACCTTTTCGATGCGCCGGTTGCGTTCGCATTCCCAGGCGGTGACGGGATATTGCCGATCCCAGACCTCGAACAGCTGGGTTTGCTGGCGCGAGATATTCAGATGATAACGGTCGCGCATATAAAAATAGGTGCGCGCAATGGCGCCGCGCGCACGCGCCGGCGGTTCGGCCTGTTTATTCTTGAAATCGATTTTCATGGCGCACTGGCCGTACTGTCCCTCGCCGCCGCGCCATTGGCTGTACTGGAAATTGCCCCGATCGCCGTTGACTTCGCCGATCGCCGGCTGCAGGTTGTGCAGGTCGTTTTCCATTTGCCGATAGTCAGCATCTTTGGCGCAGTTTTTGCGCCCGCCTTCCTGCCAGCACCTGTGCTGGTGGCCGAATTCCCAGGCCGGCACCACGTGTTCCCATTCGATCCGGTTGGCGCGCAGGGCGCTTTTGCGCACCTGGTAACCGCATGATGCCAGATCCGGGGTGCCCTTTTTTCCCTGCCAGTCGATTTTGCAGCCGCAATAAAAGGAACCCGGCGCATCCTGGTTGATTTTTACCGCCGCCGCTTTCGCCTGGCTGAAGTTATTGATGTTTTGCGCCAGGACGCCGCCGGCGATCGGCAACAGGGAAAAACAAAGGAACCAAACAATTCTGTGTTGCATCTTCGGATTCATTAAAAGGAAAAACGCAGGTTAACCAATCCCGGGGTTGCAGGCAAATCGAAGCGGCAAAAAAAATCCTGCCGGCGCGGTTTTCCGCGCCGCTGCCAATCGATATCGCTTGATTTGGAAATGATCGTTTCCTATATTGGGAGCCTGCCTGCAACCCTATAGGAAGATGTTATGACTGGCTCTATACCATCACCGTCCCTGAAACCTGGCTTCAGGATAACGGCCGCCGTCGCCGCGTCGCGCCCGGACGCGGATCTGGCCGGATTTGTCCATCGCTTCGCCACCGTGGCGGGGGTAAGGATCCACTATGTCGATAACGGCCATAGCGCCGGTGGGGATACGAGCGATACAGCATTGCCCGAGGGCACGAGCGGCGACGCGGTGAAGACGCGCGCGGAAACGTCCGCCGCCGATCCGCGCCCCGTGGCGGTGCTGTTGGCGGGGTTTCCCGAAAGCGGGTACGCCTGGCGAAAAGTCATGCCGCTGCTGGCGCGGGGCTATCGCGTGATTGTCCCGGACCTGCCGGGGCAGGGGGATTCGGATCGCCCGCAGGCCGGCTATGACACTGAAAGCCTGGCGAACGCTGTGCACGGCTTGCTGCGCCAGCTGGGTATCCGGCGCTATTTCCTGGCCGGCCACGATATCGGCGCCTGGGTGGCTTATCCCTACGCGCTGATGTTTGGCGACGAGGTGCGGCGTCTGGCGCTGCTTGATGCCGGCATCCCGGGCATCACCCTGCCCGACGCGCTGCCCACGGCGCCGGACCGGGCCTGGCGCACCTGGCATTTTGCCTTTCACGCCATTGCGGACCTGCCGGAAGTTTTGATTGCCGGACGCGAGCGGGAATACCTGGACTGGTTCTTGCGGCGCAAGACCGCCAATCCACAGTCTTTTACCGAGGCGGATATCGATGAGTACCTGCGCGCCTTTAAGCAAGACGGCGGGCTGCGCGCCGGCCTGGCCTATTACCGGGAGGCGGCGCTGTCCGCGGCGCAGAACCGGCGCCTGAGCGGGAACGGCGGGCTGGCGATGCCGGTACTGGCGCTGAGCGCCGATCAGGGGTCCATCATCGATATGGCCGCCCCCCTGCGGGCCTTTGCCGATAATGTGCAAGGGGTGGTGGTGCCCCACTGCGGGCATTTCCTGCCGGAAGAGCAGCCTGAAGCGGTGGCCCGCGAGCTGGAGGGGTTCTTTAGCGCCGGCTGAGCCCGGCGCCGCTGTTATTCCATCACGTTTTCGGCATCGTTATCGCCGGCAAAGCGCAGCACAGCGCCGCATTGGCGGCAGCGGTACACCGACTCGCCGCGTACGATGCGGTTATGGCGGCGCACCGTCAGTTCGTGGCGCTGGCATCCGCACTGGTAGCGGTAGGTATTGGTGCGCACCGTCGCCAGGTCGAAACCGTGGGTGCGGCGGGGCTCGGTATGCAGCACGCTTGCCATCATCCAGCGCCACTCGCTGCCGTGGGGCGCCACGCGGCCGAACTGGCGAAACACCAGCAGATGGGCGAGCTCGTGGGGAATCACCTCGTCGATAAAGCTGTCCTGGTTGGCCAGCAGCAATACCGGGTTGAGCCGGATTTCCCATTTATCCAGCCACGCGGTGCCCGCCGAGGTGCCGCGCTGCTGGTAATTCAACAGCGGCTCCGGGAAGGTGGTGTTGAAATAGTCCCCTGCCTGGCGCAGCTTGGCACGCAGACATGACATAACGGCCTGGTGAAGGGCGATGGGGATGCGGTTCGGTTTCATAACGGCAAGATTAACCGGCGCGGTTAACAGATGCAAGCGACGCAATAGGGTGGGAAGGGCTGGGTTTAGCCGGGATGGACGCTGGCGCCATGCCGCGGGAAAGCCGGGCACGGCGCGGAGGTATGGCGGATTGCCGCCGGCGCCGGGGCGGCTTGCGCCGCTCCGCCGCCGCCGGCCGGCTCGTTCACCGGCTGGACGGATCGACGATTATTTATCGCCGATTTCGCGCAGGCGTTTGCCGGTCATCAGGTTGCGCTCGATATGTTCCAGCGAAATATTCTTGGTTTCCGGAATCAGCCAGAATGTCAGGAGAATAAACAGCACGTTCAGCCCGCCGTAAACCCAGAACGTATTGGCGTTCCCCAGTACATCAAGCATGGTCAGGAAGGTGGCGCCGACGATCATATTGGCGATCCAGTTGGTGGCCGTGGAAACGGTGATACCAAAATCCCGGCCCTTCAGCGGCTGGATTTCGGAACACAGTACCCAAATCAGCGGACCGGCGCTCATCGCAAAACCCACGATAAACATCATCAGCATAATGATGGCGAAGTATTTGCGGAAGTCGGTTTCAACGCCGATATGCAGCAACGCGCCCAATACGCCCATACCCACCGCCATCACCAGGAAGCCCAGCTTGAGGGTCGGCTTGCGGCCCCAGCGGTCAACCAGGCCGATGGCGATAAAGGTGGCCAGAACGTTGACCAGGCCGACTATCACCGTGCCCCACATTTGATCCGTGGTGCTGGAGAAACCGGCGATGCCGAAGATCTTCGGCGCGTAGTACATGATGACGTTCATCCCGGTGAACTGCTGCATCACCTGCAGCAGAATGCCGAGATACACCACACGGCGGAAATTGCCGTTATTGGTAAACAGCGCCCAGCCGCTTTGTTTTACCTTCAGGCTTTCGCGAATCTCTTCCAGCTCTTTCTTGGCCTGCTCGGACGTGTCGCGCAGCATGTTCAGCACCTTCTGCGCCTCGATGTAGCGGCCTTTCGCCGCCAGCCAGCGCGGGCTGCCGGGCAGGAACAATACGCCGATAAACAACAAAACCGCCGGGATGGTGATGATGCCCAGCATCCAGCGCCAGGAACCGCTATAGCTGAACGCGGTATCCGACAGGTAAGCCGCCAGGATGCCGATGGTGATCATCAGCTGGTACATGGAAATCATGCTGCCGCGAATTTTTTCCGGCGCGATTTCCGACAGATATAAAGGGGCGGTATAAGAAGCGACGCCGACGGCCAGCCCCAGGATGATCCTGGCAACCACCAGCAGTTCGACATTGGGGGAAAACGCCGAGCATAACGAGCCGATGACGAATAATAACGCGCCGATCAGCAAACTGTATTTACGCCCGAGCTTGGCTGACAGCCAGCCCGAACCTACCGCGCCGACCGCGGCGCCGAACATCATGGAACTGACCACCCATTCCTGCTGATGCGCGGTAATTTGCAGCTCATCGGACAGGAACGGCAATGCCCCGGCAATAACGCCGATATCCAGGCCGAACAGCAGTCCGGCAAGCGCCGCCATAAAGCAGACGAAAAAGGTGATGCGGGCATGAGATCTGCCTGACCGGGGTTTGGCAGTACTCACATTGGCAGTACTCATAGTACCTCCCTAAAACTACACAATTATTAATTATGAATGTTAAATAAACGTATGCGGATATAGTGTGCGCCAGATCACAACTATGTAATCGTTTACACAGACTTATCCTGAATTAACAGCACTAAAAGCCAGGGCCATGCCGCTTATCAATCTAAAATGATGTTTTAGAAACAACTTTCGCGTCGGTCCGGTTGATATATAACATATAGCTGAAAATGAAGCGGTAGCAAAAAAAAATCGAAAATTTAATCCCAATTAACTTGATGATAAAATTGATTTTATTGTTCTGTAATCGCTTTCAGAAAGGCTAAAAAAAAACGGCGATCATCAGATCACCGTTAAGTAGTGTAGTCGAAGAAATCTCCGGCGGTACGACTTATCTTATCCCGCTTATAAACCGGCGGCATCGCGCAGCAGCGCGGCCTTATCGGTTTTTTCCCAGGGGAAATGCTCGCGGCCGAAGTGACCATAGGCCGCCGTTTCGCGATAAATCGGCTGCAGTAGATCCAGCATGGTGATAAGGCCGTGCGGACGCAGGTCGAAGAACTCGCGTACCAGCTGGGTCAGTTTTTCGATGGAGACTTTGCCGGTGCCGAAGGTTTCGATGCTGATGGACGTGGGTTCCGCCACGCCGATGGCGTAGGAAACCTGGATTTCACAGCGATCGGCCAGGCCGGCGGCGACGATATTTTTTGCCACGTAGCGGGCGGCGTAGGCCGCGGAACGGTCGACCTTGGAGGGATCTTTGCCCGAAAACGCGCCGCCGCCGTGGCGGGCCATACCGCCGTAGGTGTCGACGATGATTTTACGCCCGGTCAGGCCGCAGTCGCCCATGGGGCCGCCGATAACAAACCGGCCGGTGGGGTTGATAAAATATTTGGTGCTGGACGACAGCCATTCGGCGGGCAGGACCGGCTTGATGATCTCTTCCATGACCGCTTCCTGCAAATCGCGCAGGGAGACGTCTTCTGAATGCTGGGTAGAGAGCACGACCGCGTCGATGCCGACGATTTTATCGTTGTCATACGCAAAGGTGATCTGGCTTTTGGCATCCGGACGCAGCCAGGGCAGGGTGCCGCTTTTGCGCACCTGGGACTGGCGCGCCACCAGGCGATGGGCGTAAGTGATCGGCGCTGGCATCAGTACTTCGGTTTCGTTGGTGGCGTAACCGAACATCAGCCCCTGGTCGCCGGCGCCCTGTTCGAGCGGGTCGCTGCGATCCACGCCCTGGTTGATATCGGGCGATTGCTTGCCGATGGCGCTGAGGACGGCGCAGGAATTGGCGTCGAAACCCATATCCGAATTGATATAGCCGATATCGCGAATGGTGCTGCGCGTCAGTTCTTCTATATCCACCCATGCGCTGGTGGTGATTTCACCGCCAACCAGCACCATACCGGTTTTGACAAATGTTTCGCAGGCCACGCGCGCCTTGGGATCCTGGGCTAGGATCGCGTCAAGCACGGCATCGGAAATCTGATCCGCGATTTTATCAGGATGTCCTTCTGAAACGGATTCGGACGTAAATAGGTGTTTAGCCATCGGTCTCTTTACCTTAACATACGGGTTAGGAATGACTGCGTAGCGCTGGGATTCAGCCATAAGGGAAAAGCGATTTTCCGATGATGGCGTTACGCGTCCTGCAACGTCCCGCGGATAACGTCGTTAGCAGTAAGTACTCACAGTAAGTAATAGTATAAGTAAGCTATCCAGTTTAGATGGATTAACTTCTGGATGGCTATTCTAGGACACCCGCTTGGCGAATTACCAGCGATTTTTTCGCCCTGGCGCCTCCGCGCAGGCCGCGGCGGCGCCCGATCGTGCGATAATCGCGCCCGGTGCTGATTTAAATTTTGCTTTTTCGCGGGGCAGGCTGTATAAATTCGCGCGCATAAGCAACGGTAAGGTGAATGTCTTTCATTTACATCCGGTAACTTTTTATCTGTCCCGGCACGGCGTAAGCCGCCGATGGCCGGCATTTGCGGGAGGTGGCACAGTTAATGATCCGTTATTTTCCGGTCAACCCCGACCACGCTTCCGCTCGCCCGGCTTGTCCGGCGCACCCTGTTTTTCCAGCATTTCCGCTCTGTTATGGCCGATGTTGCCCGCCAGGCCGCCGACATGCGGGCGCTTCCCAGGATTCCAGGGCCGGTTGACGGTTGCTCATTACCGGACCCGGGCCATGCGGTCTTTCATGCGGACCCTATTTTTTGGGCGATCCACCACCCCGTCTCACGGAGTTCATCAAGGTGTTTTACAATTACTGTACTGATGTACCGGATGCCGATTGCGTCCGGCGGCGCTTATTGCCGTTGGCGGGCTGCGGGTTTACGCACAACAACTATGCCACCGACGGTGGTGTCCACGCTCCAACATTGATGAACGGGAACGCCAACTGGAACCCCGGGAGAGAGTTACGTCATGTCTGATGATCATAAGCACCAAGGGTCCCACCGGTCCGCACCCCATGAAAACTTGCGTTCCATGCAGGAGGTAGCCATGAATGACAGCGATGCCAGCAAAATGATGAGTACCTACAATGTCGCGTATTGGGGCAATAATTATTTTGATGTCAATGAGCTTGGCCATATCAGCGTTTGCCCCGATCCCGATTTCCCCGAGGCGCGGGTCGACCTGGCTGAGCTGGTGAAGGAACGGCAGAATGACGGGCAGCGGCTGCCGGCCCTGTTCTGCTTTCCGCAGATCCTGCAACACCGCCTGCGTTCCATTAACGGGGCGTTTAAGCGCGCCCGCGAATCCTTTGGCTATCGGGGCGACTATTTCCTGGTTTATCCCATCAAGGTTAACCAACATCGCCGGGTGATTGAATCCCTGGTGAATTCCGGCGAGCCGCTGGGGCTGGAAGCCGGCTCCAAGGCGGAACTGATGGCGGTGCTGGCGCATGCCGGCATGACGCGAACCGTGATTGTCTGCAATGGCTATAAAGACCGCGAATATATCCGCCTGGCGCTGATCGGCGAAAAGCTGGGCCATAAGGTTTACCTGGTCATTGAAAAACTTACCGAAATCAAGCTGGTGCTGGAAGAAGCCGAGCGCCTGAACGTGGTGCCCCGCCTGGGCGTGCGCGCCCGTCTCGCCTCGCAGGGCTCGGGCAAGTGGCAGTCCAGCGGCGGCGAAAAATCCAAATTCGGACTGGCGGCGGTCCAGGTGCTGCAACTGGTGGAACTGCTGCGCAGCAAAGGACGGCTCGACAGCCTGCAACTGCTGCATTTCCATTTGGGTTCCCAATTGTCCAATATCCGCGATATCGCCTCCGGCGTACGGGAATCGGCGCGCTTTTATGTGGAACTGCACCGCCTGGGCGTGAATATCGAATGCTTTGATGTCGGCGGCGGCCTGGGGGTCGATTACGAAGGCACCCGTTCTCAGTCCGATTGTTCGGCCAACTACGGCCTGAACGAATACGCCAACAATGTGATTTGGGGTATCGGCGATGCCTGCAACGAATATGACCTGCCGCATCCGACGGTGATTACCGAGTCCGGCCGCGCCGTCACCGCCCACCATACGGTGCTGGTGTCGAACGTTATCGGCGTGGAGCGCAACGAGTTCAGCGAACCGCTGCCGCCCGCCGAGGACGCGCCGCGCCCGCTGGAAAGCATGTGGCAGACCTGGCAGGAAATGCAGGAACCGCAAAACCGCCGCTCGCTGCGCGAATGGCTGCACGACAGCCAGATGGACCTGCACGACGTCCATACCCAATATACCCACGGCATGCTGGATTTGAGCCAGCGCGCCTGGGCCGAGCAGCTCTATCTGAATATTTGCCGCATGATCCAGACGCAGCTCGATCCGAGCAACCGCGCGCACCGGCCGATTATCGATGAACTGCAGGAGCGCATGGCCGACAAGCTGTACGTTAACTTCTCGCTGTTCCAGTCGATGCCGGACGCCTGGGGCATCGATCAGCTGTTCCCGGTGCTGCCGCTGGAGGGGCTGGATAAACCGCCTGAAGGCCGCGCCGTGCTGCTGGATATTACCTGCGACTCCGACGGCACCATCGATCACTATATCGATGGCGACGGCATCGCCACCACCATGCCGATGCCGCCGTACGATGTGGATAACCCGCCGCTGCTGGGCTTTTTCATGGTCGGCGCCTATCAGGAAATCCTCGGCAATATGCATAACCTATTCGGCGACACCGCCGCGGTGGACGTCTTTGTGTTTAAAGACGGCAGCGTGGAGCTTAATGAGTCCGATGAAGGCGATTCGGTAGCCGATATGCTGCAGTATGTGCAGTTGGATCCGGCGGTACTGTTGACCCGTTTCCGCGATCAGGTGAAAGAGACCGATCTGGACGGCGCGCTGCAGGCGGAGTTCCTCGAAGAGTTCGAGGCCGGCCTGTATGGCTACACTTACCTGGAAGATGAATAAGAAAGGACGGACTATGAGCACCCTGGGCCATCAATACGATAATTCCCTGGTTTCCAATGCCTTTGGCTTTTTGCGTTTGCCGTTGGAATTCAACCCCTATGACGCCGATGCCGATTGGGTGATTACCGGCATTCCCTTCGATATGGCCACCTCGGGCCGCTCCGGCGGCCGTCACGGCCCGGCGGCGATCCGCCAGGTTTCCACCAACCTGGCCTGGGAAGGCTGCCGCTGGCCGTGGGACTTCGACGTGCGCCAGCGTTTAAAGGTGGTCGACTGCGGCGACGTGGTGTTTGATTTCGGCGATGCGCAGGATCTGAGCGATAAGCTCCAGCAGCACGCGGAGCGTTTACTGGCGGCGGGCAAACGCCTGCTCTCGTTTGGCGGCGATCATTACGTCACGCTGCCTTTGCTGCGCGCGCATCATAAGCATTTCGGCAAAATGGCGCTGGTGCATTTCGACGCCCATACCGATACCTACAGCAACGGCAGCAAGTTCGATCACGGCACCATGTTCTACCATGCGCCCAACGAAGGCCTGATCGATCCCACCCGGTCGGTGCAGATCGGCATCCGTACCGAATACGATCGCGATAACGGCTTTACGGTGCTGGACGCGGGGCAGGTCAACGATCGCAGCGTCGACGATATCCTGGCCCAGGTCATGCAGATTGTCGGCGATTTGCCGGTTTACCTGACCTTTGATATCGACTGCCTGGATCCGGCGTTCGCGCCCGGCACCGGCACGCCGGTGATCGGCGGCCTGAGCACCGATCGGGCGCTGAAGCTGCTGCGCGGCCTGCAGCCCCTGAATATCGTCGGCATGGATCTGGTGGAAGTGGCGCCGGCCTACGATCATTCGCAAATCACCGCCCTGGCGGCGGCCACGCTGGCGCTGGAAATGCTCTATATCCAGGCGGCCAAAAAACCGCGGTAAATCCGCGCTGACGGGCGCGCCCTCACCGGGGTGCGCCGGACCGGGCGGCCATCCCGCCCTTTATTTGCCCGCCGCGATGCGATCGCGGATATGCTGCGCCCGCGCCTGCGACGTCGGATGGGAATCAAACATACTGCCGCCTTGCCCCTTTTCCATGCTGGCCAGCTTTTCAAAGCTGGTCACCAGCCCCTGCGGGTCGATATGACGTTTTTTCAGCAAATCAAAGGAATAGTCGTCCGCTTCGCTTTCCTGGCGCTGGGAAAACTGCGCGCCGATCAACGCCTGCCCAAGCTCGCCCAGCTGCGATTGCGATAACGCCGCCGTGACCCCGCCCACAGAGGCCGCGGCGGTGCGCGCCGCGGTGGTGGCATAGGCCAGCTGCATGGCCTTGCGGCTGTGCCCGAGCGCGACGTGGCCCATTTCATGGCCGACCACCGCCTCGACTTCATTATCCGTCATCAGATCCATCAGGCCGCTGTAGACGCGGATGCAGCCATTGGCCATGGCCCAGGCGTTGACGCCCTTGGTCAGGTAAACCTTATAATCGGCCGGGGTGCCGGCGATATTATCCCCCAGCGCGGCGGCAACGGTCGCCAGGCGCTGGGCGTAGGGGCTGCCGGCGGGGGCGATTTGCGCCTTCTGGTCCATTTGCGCGCAGGATTCGGCGCTCAGCGCCTTGACCTGGCTATCGCTCAGGGTGGCCGCCACAAACGCCTGGCCGCCCGATTGCATCAGGGTATTCTGGTCGAGATTTTCACAACCGCTCAGCAGCGTGATGGCGATAATGCTTAAGCCGGCCCAGGGCAGTACAGAGAGGGTCATTATTTTGTTTTCCCATAAGATATTAAGAAAAATTGTGAGTCTGTTAACAGATTTTACGGCATGAATGATGGTGTTTTTTCCATCGCATCGTCGTGCCGTACGATCAGGGGATTATCCCCTATTTATCGCGCATTCCTGCATATACAATTATGACCTTTTTAGGGTACATTTATCGATATTTTCACAGTCTCTGAAGTTAAGTGATTGATTTTATGATGGCTTGGGCAACGAGACACTATTCAATCCGAAACGGAGTAATTCATGACATCCCGAAAAGAGCTGGCTAACGCCATCCGCGCGTTAAGCATGGACGCGGTGCAAAAAGCCAAATCCGGCCACCCCGGCGCCCCGATGGGCATGGCGGATATCGCCGAAGTGCTGTGGCGCGACTACCTCAACCATAATCCCGCCAATCCCAAATGGGCCGACCGCGACCGCTTTATCCTCTCCAACGGTCACGGCTCCATGCTGCTTTACAGCCTGCTGCACCTGACCGGCTATAACCTGCCCATCGAGGAGCTGAAGAACTTCCGCCAGCTGCATTCCAAGACCCCGGGCCACCCGGAATACGGTTATACCGCCGGCGTGGAGACCACCACCGGGCCGCTGGGACAAGGCATCGCCAACGCGGTGGGCATGGCGATAGCCGAGCGCACCCTGGCGGCGCAGTTTAACCGTCCGGGCCATGATATCGTCGACCACCATACCTATGTGTTTATGGGCGACGGCTGCATGATGGAAGGCATCTCCCACGAGGTCTGCTCGCTGGCCGGCACCATGAAGCTCGGCAAGCTGACGGCGTTCTACGACGACAACGGCATTTCCATCGACGGGCATGTGGAAGGCTGGTTCAGCGACGACACCGCCTCGCGTTTCGAAGCCTATGGCTGGCATGTGGTGCGCGGCGTCGACGGCCACGACAGCGCGGCGTTGAAAGCGGCGATTGATGAGGCGCGTGCGGTAACCGACCGGCCGTCGCTGCTGATGTGCAAGACGGTGATTGGTTTTGGCTCGCCGAACAAGGCCGGCTCCCATGAAGCGCACGGCGCGCCGCTGGGCGAGGCGGAAGTGGCCGCCACGCGCGTGCAACTGGGCTGGAACTATCCGGCGTTCGAGATCCCGCAGGACATCTACGCCCAATGGGATGCCAAAGAAGCCGGCGCGGCCAAAGAAGCCGCCTGGAACGATAAGTTCGCCGCCTACCGCAGCGCGTTCCCGGCGCTGGCGGCGGAGTTCATCCGCCGCACCGAAGGCCGCCTGCCCGCCGATTGGCAGGCGAAAAGCCGGGCGTATATCGAAAAACTGCAGGCTAACCCGGCCAATATCGCCAGCCGTAAAGCCTCGCAGAACGCCCTGGACGCCTTTGGCCCGGATCTGCCGGAACTGCTGGGCGGTTCCGCCGACCTGGCGCCGAGCAACCTGACGCTCTGGGCGAAATCCGTCTCCCTGGGCGACGATAAGGCGGGTAATTATATTCACTACGGCGTACGCGAGTTCGGCATGACGGCGATCGCCAACGGTCTCGCGGTGCACGGCGGCTTCGTGCCCTACACCGCCACCTTCCTGATGTTCGTGGAGTATGCCCGCAACGCGGTGCGCATGGCGGCGCTGATGAAAATCCGCTCCATCTACGTGTATACCCATGACTCCATCGGCCTGGGGGAAGATGGCCCGACGCATCAGCCGGTGGAGCAGTTGGCGAGCCTGCGGCTGACGCCGAACATGCGCACCTGGCGCCCGTGCGATCAGGTGGAATCCGCCGTGGCCTGGCAGCAGGCGGTGGAGCATGCCACCGGTCCGAGCACCCTGGTGTTCTCGCGCCAAAACCTGGCGCAGCAGCCGCGCAGCGCGCAGCAGCTGGCCGATATCGCCCGCGGCGGTTATGTGCTTAAACAATGCGACGGCACGCCTGAGCTGCTGATTATCGCCACCGGTTCGGAAGTGTCGCTGGCCGTGTCGGCGTGGGAAACGCTCAGCGCCGAAGGCCGCCGGGTGCGGGTGGTGTCGCTGCCGTCGCCGGAGGTATTCGATCTGCAGGATGCGGCGTACCGCGAGGCGGTGCTGCCGAAGGCGGTGGGCGCGCGGCTGGCCATCGAGGCCGGTATTGCCGATTACTGGTACAAGTATGTGGGCCTGAACGGCGCCATTGTCGGCATGACCAGCTTTGGCGAATCCGCGCCGGCGGAGGAGCTGTTTACCCTGTTCGGCTTCACCGCCGAAAACGTGCTGGACAAGGCGCGCACGCTGCTGGCGTAGCCTGCTGGCCTCCTCGTCACGACGCTTAAAGGCACCTGCGGGTGCCTTTTTTATTGGCGCGCCGGCGGGCGCGCTAAGCCCCCGCCGGCACGCCGCTATCCCGCTGGCCTCAGCCCGGGTTCATGGCGGCAAAGGTGGCGTCGTAGCGACCCTCCCGCTCGGCCCAGCGCCGGGCCCTGTCGCGCTCGACCAGCACTTCGCCCCGGGGGTGATCTCCCGAGGCCAGCAATTGCATGACCTCCGCTACATAAGCCGCGAGCGGAACCGCGCGCGGGTCGCGAGCCTGCCGATCGCCCGTGAGCCCGGTCTGTACGTAGGGCGGCGCCAGTTCCAGCACATCGATGGGAATATGGCGCAACTGATGGCGCAGCGATTGTAACCAGGAGTGCAGGAAGGCCTTGCTGGCGCAATACGTCGGGAAATCGGCGCGGGGTACGAAGGCTAGGTTGGAACTGGTGGCCATGATGACCGCGTCCGGCCGCCCTTGCAGCACCGGCAGAAACGCGGCGGTAACGCGCAGCACGCCCATGATATTGGTTTCCACGATGTCCCGGGCGTCGGAAACATCCCAGCCGGCCGCGGTCATGTCCTCCGCCCGCGAGATACCGGCGTTGGCGATAAGCACGTTGAGCTCAGGAAAGCGCGCGCGCACGTCGCCGGCGAGGCGGGACAAGGAGGCCGGATCGTTAAGATCGAGGGACATCCCGACCATGCCGGGCCTGCCCGCCGTGATTTCATCAAGCAGGGCCTGCCGGCGCCCCGTGACGACGACCTTATTGCCCAGGTCGTGGAAGGCATCGGCCAGCCCACGGCCGATGCCGCTGGTGCCGCCGGTGATAAGGATAGTGTTGCCGGTCATTTTCATCATTCGTCGCTCCTGTATTGTATTGTGATCGTATGCTTATGGTCTGACCGCCTCCCGACTCACCCTGCAAATGGCGAGGCGGAGAACGGCCGGGGCGCAAACGCATCCCCGCGTGATGGCGGGTTGCCCGCGCGGCCAGGGACTGAGCACGACTGTCCGGAACAAATATAAAATCATGACGCACCGCGGGCGATCGGGCGAAATAAGGGGCGGTGACGGCAAGTAACGCCGGAAAGGCCAGAGCCAGGGTAATCGCGGGGGAATGCCCCGGCAAGACAGCGGTACGAGACAGGCGGACGAATGCGAAAAAAGGGGATGATGTCATGTTAAAGCGCCTTTAGTGACCCCGAGACACTCCCTGCTGGGATCCTCTCGGCAAAGGACGCGTTGGATGACGGTAACGCCTACGACAGCGCCATGCGGGCAACTGTGCGAACGATTATTACGTGTATGTGCCTTATCGTCAATATCTGAATTTTTCCCCGACAAATGCACAAAAAAACACCGTTTTAACCGGCGGAAACGGATCTGCGTCACATATTTGGCAAAATTATTCCGCTGCTATCTAATTTTGATTATTCTAGCTGAAGCGTTTCAGTTGACGGTGGCGCCGGCGGTTTTATTCATCAGCGCCGCCTCCGCCAACCACGGGGCCCCAGGCAGTGATCACCCGCGTGGCTCCTGGCCGCGCGCTCATTTTGACCGCCGCCGGCCGGCGCGGAATTATCGCAAAAAGCGGCATGGGACGCATTTCGTGGTATAGTTGACTGTATAACATGCTCTACAATCATGACCGCATTTCAACGTTATCCTCGCCCGTCCTGACGGACGGCGGCACGCCACGGGGCGCGTGAGCACGAGACGCAACGTTTCCCCCAGGCCGGTATGTTAAAAAATAACGGTGATGAAACAAGGGCAGACAATAAACAGACACACGGCTGCGCCAATGGAGAGGTTCTCCCGCCAGGCGCAGACCGTAAGCGGCTTCTCGGCCGGCGGGCGACGATGCGCCTCCCGCCGTTCAGGCAATTTTCCAAGAATCAACAAGAGGGTTCACCATGGCTGTAATTAAGATGACCGATCTGGATCTGGCTGGTAAACGCGTGCTTATCCGTTCTGATCTGAACGTTCCGGTTAAAGACGGGAAAGTCACGTCCGACGCGCGCATCCGCGCGTCCCTGCCCACCATTGAAGCCGCCCTGAAACAAGGCGCGAGCGTCATGGTGACGTCCCATCTTGGTCGTCCGACCGAAGGCGAATACAACGAAGAGTTTTCTTTGCTGCCGGTAGTGAATTACCTGAAGGAACATATGTCCGCGCCGGTACGCCTGGCCAAGGATTATCTGGACGGCCTGGAAATCAAGCCGGGCGAGCTGGTGGTGCTGGAAAACGTCCGCTTTAATAAAGGCGAAAAGAAAGACGACGAAACCCTGGCGAAAAAATACGCCGCGCTGTGCGATATCTATGTCATGGACGCCTTCGGCACCGCGCACCGCGCCCAGGCCTCCACCCATGGCGTGGGAAAATTCGCGCCTATCGCCTGCGCCGGCCCGCTGCTGTCCAATGAACTTGAAGCGCTGGGCAAGGCTCTTGGCAACCCGGCGCGCCCGATGGTGGCCATTGTCGGCGGATCCAAGGTGTCGACGAAACTGACCGTGCTGGACTCCCTGTCCAAAATTGCCGATCAGCTGATTGTCGGCGGCGGCATCGCCAATACCTTTATCGCCGCCCAGGGCCACAACGTGGGCAAATCCCTGTACGAAGCCGATTTGATTCCTGAAGCGAAGCGCCTGCTGCAGACCTGCCAGATCCCGGTCCCGACCGATGTCCGCGTCGCCACCGAATTCTCGGAAACCGCGCCGGCCACCCTGAAATCCGCCAGCGAGATCAAAGACAACGAGCAGGTGCTGGATTTGGGCGATGTGTCCGCGCAGCAGCTGGCCGATATCCTGAAAAAAGCCAAGACCATTTTGTGGAACGGCCCGGTGGGCGTGTTCGAGTTCCCTAACTTTCGCAAAGGCACCGAAATCGTGGCCAACGCCATTGCCGACAGCGACGCGTTTTCCATCGCCGGCGGCGGCGACACCCTGGCCGCCATCGATCTGTTTGGCATCGCGGACAAAATTTCTTATATTTCCACCGGCGGCGGCGCGTTCCTTGAGTTCGTGGAAGGCAAAAAACTGCCGGCCGTGGTTATGCTTGAAGAGCGCGCAAAACAATAACGCATTAGCGAGCCGGGCGCGGCATCACGGCGCCCGCAAACATCGTTGCGAATGCAGGCTAGGGCAACGGTATTTGATTCCCTCCATCAATGGCCTACAGAACAGGACAAAGCAATATGTCTAAGATTTTTGATTTTGTAAAACCAGGCGTCATCACCGGTGACGACGTACAAAAAGTATTTGCCGTGGCGAAGGAAAACCACTTTGCCCTGCCCGCCGTTAACTGCGTAGGCACGGATTCCATTAACGCCGCGCTGGAAGCCGCCGCGAAGGTACGCGCGCCGATTATCGTTCAGTTCTCCAACGGCGGCGCGGCTTTTATCGCCGGTAAAGGCCTGAAGGTCGAAGGCCAGACTGCCGCGGTTCTCGGTGCTATCGCCGGCGCGCTGCATGTCCATCATATGGCGGAGCATTACGGCGTGCCGGTTATCCTGCATACCGACCATTGCGCCAAAAAACTGCTGCCCTGGCTTGACGGCCTGTTGGACGCGGGTGAAAAACATTACGCCGCCACCGGCAAACCGCTGTTCTCCTCGCATATGATCGATCTGTCCGAAGAGCCCCTGGAAGAAAACATTGAAATCAGCGGCAAGTACCTGGCCCGCATGGCCAAGCTGGATATGACGCTGGAAATCGAACTGGGCTGCACCGGTGGTGAAGAAGACGGCGTGGACAACAGCCATCTGGATAACTCCGCGCTGTATACCCAGCCGGAAGACGTGGCCTACGCGTATGAAAAGCTCAACGCCATCAGCCCGCGTTTCACCATCGCCGCCGCCTTCGGCAATGTGCATGGTGTTTACAAACCGGGCAACGTTAAGCTGACCCCGAAAATTCTGGATAACTCGCAGAAATTCGTTTCGGAAAAATTCGGCCTGCCGGCTAACTCCCTGAACCTGGTGTTCCACGGCGGCTCGGGCTCGACTCCGGAAGAAATTAAAGAAGCGGTGAGCTACGGCGTCGTGAAAATGAACATCGATACCGATACCCAATGGGCAACCTGGGAAGGTATCCTGAAGTATTACCACAAGAATGCCGGCTACCTGGAAACCCAGCTGGGCAGCCCGGAAGGCGACGACAAACCGAACAAGAAATTCTACGATCCGCGTGCCTGGCTGCGTGCCGGACAGGTCTCCATGGCTACCCGCCTGGAACTGGCGTTTCAGGAATTGAATGCGATAGACGTGCTGTAATTTTTCCGCCGTCATTGCCCTTCTCTAAAGGCCTCCCGCGTGGAGGCCTTTAACGTTATGATAAGGCGCATTATTTTCGGCCGTTTTTCCACCTGACGTTGGCAGTCATCCGATTATTGGTTACGCTTAAAAGGCTCCGTTGTTGCCGGCACGTCAGCGCCGGCAGGTTTTTTTTTGCAATACACCAGAGTGGGATGACCTAAATGGAAGATCTAAACGTAGTCGATAAAATCAATGACGCCGGCAGCTGGCTGGTCAATAACCAGCAATTATTAATCCATTACGCGGTGAACATCGTCGCCGCCATTATCATTCTGATCGTCGGGATGCTGGTTGCGGGCGTCATTTCGCGCACCCTCAACAAACTGATGAGAACGCGCCACATCGATATTACCGTGGCGGACTTTCTCTCCGCCATTGTCCGTTACGGCATCATCATTTTCACCATTATCGCGGCCCTGGGGCGCATCGGCGTGCAGACCGCGTCGGTGATTGCGGTTATCGGCGCCGCCGGCCTGGCGGTAGGCCTGGCGCTGCAAGGCTCGCTGTCCAATTTCGCCGCCGGTGTGCTGCTGGTGACCTTCCGCCATTTCCGCGCCGGGGAGTATGTCGATTTCGCCGGCACCGCCGGCACCGTGCTGGTGGTGCAGATCTTTTCCACCACGCTGCGCACCTTCGACGGCAAAATGATCGTGGTGCCCAACAGCAAGATCCTGTCCGGCAATATCACCAACTTCTCGCGGGAACCCAACCGGCTGATCGATTTGATTATCAGCGTGAGCTACGACGCCGATATCGAACAGGTGAAAAGCCTGCTGACCGATATTATCGCCGCCGACAGCCGCGTGCTGAAAGATAAGGGTATTACCGTGCGCCTCAACGCCCTGGGGGCCTCGTCGCTCGATTTTATGGTCCGCGCCTGGGTACCGCGGGATGCGCTGCAAAACGCCACCTTCGACCTGCTGGAAAGCTTTAAACGCGCCCTTGACGAGCACCAGATCGGCATTCCCTATCCGCAAATGGATGTGCATATGTATCGCGCGCCCAAGCCCAAATCCGAGGCGGCGGCCGAGGGCGGCCATTCGCCAGCGGCCCCGGCTGCGCCGCGGCAACCCTCCTGAGAGGCCTTGCCGCTAAACCCGCCGGCGCGGCGGGTTGTCACGCCATGCCGGCGGTCAGCCTTGCCCGCTGACGCACAGGTGATCAGATTATAAGCAATGCTAATGCAAGATTAATTTATTCCATTTCAACTGATATCCGCTTCTGATTACACTAGCGCTACTTTTTATTGGCAGCAGGCGGTGAGCGACGTGTGGGTTATTTTTATGCAGGGTTTTGCGTTGGGCATGGCGACCATTGTGCCCCTTGGGCCGCAGAATATCCTGGTGATGAACCAGGGCATACGGCGGCAATATCATTTGCTGATCGCCACTTTGTGCCTGTTAAGCGATATGGCGCTGATTATCGCCGGCGTTTTTGGCAGCAGCGCGCTGCTGTCGCAGTCGCCCATATTGTTGCAGGGCGTGACCCTGGCGGGGGTGGCGTTTTTGGCGGTGTATGGCTTTTGCGCGCTGAAAAACGCCTGGCGCGGGGAAGGGGATGACCGCGCCGGTGTCCCGGGCGAGGTCTTCCGCCCGTCGCGGCGGCGCATTATCCTTACCATGCTGGCGGTGACCTGGCTCAATCCCCACGTTTACCTGGATACGCTGGTGGTGCTGGGCAGTATCGGCGGGCAACTGGAGCCGGCGGCGCGGCGCTGGTTCGCCGGCGGCACCATCGGCGCGTCCCTGGTATGGTTCTACGGCCTGGCCATGCTGTCGGCGCGTCTGGCCCCCTGGCTTAACCGCGGCCGGGTGCAGCGCGGGATCCAGTTATTCGTCGGCGTGGTGATGTGGCTGGTGGCGCTGCAACTGGCGCGCCAGGCCTGGCAGATGTTTACCGCGCAACCGGCGTAGTGCCCGGGGCGTGGCGCTGCATGAGATTGAGAACTTATCCTATATTTTAACGCAACGGCAACGATTATGCTGGGTGCCGATAATCACGTAACGGTAAATAAGCGCAAAGGGCGTTGTTTTTAGATGAAAATGCGCAATCATAGGCGGTATTTTCATTTATATTCAGCGCATTTTGCCGCACAGGAGACGTCATGAAGGTCAAAGCATTGCTGTTAACCACCCTGTTGGGATTAGGATCGTTTACGACCCAGGCGCTGGCCGCCGAGCTTCCCGCCGGGCCGCATGTGATCACCTCCGGCACGTCAAGCGTCGAGGCGACGCCGGATATCGCCACCCTGACCATCGAAGTGTCGATTTCCTCGAAAGACGCCGCCGACGCTAAAAAACAGGTGGACGCGCGCGTGGCGCAATATTTTGATTTTCTTAATAAAAACGGCATCGAAAATAAAGATATCGACGCCGCGAACCTGCGCACTCAGCCGGAATATGATTTTTTAAAGACCGGGGAATCGGTGCTGAAAGGCTATCGCGCCGTGCGCCAGGTGCAGGTCACGCTGCGCCAGCTTGACAAGCTCAATGAACTGCTGGACGGCGCGCTGAAATCCGGCCTGAATGAAATCCGCTCCGTCGAGCTGGGCGTGGCTAATCCGGACGCCTACCGCGATCGGGCGCGCAACAAGGCGATTGAAAACGCCACTTCCCAGGCCCGTTCGCTGGCGGAAGGCTTTAAAGCCACCCTGGGGCCGATTTTCAGCATTCGTTACCATGTGGCGAACTACCAGCCGGTGCCGGTGGCGCGGATGTTTAAGACCAACGAGGCCATGTCGCAGACCGATGCGGCCCAGACCTATGTCCAGCAGGCGATCCATTTTGACGATCAGGTGGATGTCGTGTTCGAGCTGCAACGCCAGCCCTAGGCGGCGGGTGTGGCCGATGCGTCCCACTTGGGGGCGCGCCGGCGCTGTGCGGCCCTCAGGCCTGGCGCAAGACCTGCCGGCCATGGGAGAGCAGGGCGTCGGTCACTTTGCGCATCATGCGGCTTTCCGGCGCAAACCGATGCCAGAACAGCATGCGGCGCTGGTATAGGCCCGGCGTCAGGTCTATCAGTTCGCCCGTCGCCAGCTCCCGTTCGATTTGCAGATGCGGGATCATGCAGCAGGTCGTGCCCTGGCGCGCCAGCTGCACGAAGGCTTCCGATGAGTTGACGATATGGCAGGGCACGCTGCCCGGCGGCAGGTCAAAGTTCTGCTGCAAAAACGCCTGGTGCATATCGTCCAGATGGTCAAACGCCACCGCCGGCGCTTTCAGCAGCGCGCTGCGCGTCACGCCGTGGGGGAAATAACGATCGGCAAAAGGCTGGGATGCCACGAACAGATAATCCAGGGCGCCCAGTTGATCCACCAGGCAGCTCGGCAGCGGCTGGGGCTGGATACTGACCGCGCCCACCACTTCGCCGCGCCTTAGCCTTTCCTGGGTACGCGTTTCATCTTCCACCTGTAAATTAAGGCGGATAGGCGAATCGGTCAGCACCGGTTTCAGCGCCGGCAGCAGCCAGGTCGCCAGGCTGTCGGCATTCACCGCCAGCGACAGCAGCAGCGGCGTGTCGCTGCCGTTATCGGTGCCCAGCCATTCGTCCTCCAGCAATTCCACCTGATGCAGCAAGGCCAGCAGCTTTTGCCCTTGTTCGGTGGGCCGTGGGGGAATGGTACGCACCAGCAGCGGCTGGCCGAACAGGTTTTCCAGTTGTTTTATGCGCTGCGATACCGCGGATTGGGTGATACATAATTTTTGCGCGGCGCGTTCAAAACCCCGTTCCCGTATCACGGCGTCAAGCGCCTGCAGCGTCCGATAGTCCGGGCGTTTCATTCTTTATCCCCTGCGTCGATATCTCTGTGCATCAATAGGTACTTTTTGGTCACCGGTTTTCACTATGCCATAGATTGACCCGGTTGCGGACGCAAAATTTCAGCCGTGTCAGGCGCGGGCATCCGGGATGCGGCGGGTTGTGGCGGAATTCACGCCATCGGCGATGATATTGTTTTATAATACCGCCCACTTTCCGTAGCCAAGGGCTTAATTATTTATGACGCAGGATGAACTGAAAAAGGCGGTGGGCTGGTCGGCATTGAAGTATGTGAAACCGGGCACGATCGTCGGCGTCGGCACCGGGTCCACCGCCGCGCATTTTATCGATGCCCTGGGCAGCATCAGGAATCAAATCGAAGGGGCGGTCTCCAGTTCGGACGCGTCTTCGGCCAAGCTGAAGAGCCTCGGTATCCCGCTGCTGGATCTCAACAGCGTCGACGTGCTGGACATCTATGTCGACGGCGCCGATGAAATCAACGGCCAGATGCAGATGATCAAAGGCGGCGGGGCGGCCCTGACGCGCGAAAAAATCATCGCGGCGGTCGCGCGTAAATTTATCTGTATCGTCGATGGATCCAAACGGGTGGACGTCCTGGGCAATTTTCCCCTGCCGGTGGAAGTGATCCCGATGGCGCGCGCCTATGTGGCGCGCGAGCTGGTGAAACTGGGCGGATTGCCGGAGTACCGCCAGGGCGTGGTAACCGATAACGGCAATATTATCCTGGACGTGCGCAACCTGCGCATCCTGGACGCGGTGGCCCTGGAAGACAAAATCAACAGCCTGCCCGGCGTGGTGACCGTGGGCCTGTTTGCCCGGCGCGGCGCGGATGTGGCGCTGATCGGCACCGCCGGGGGCGTTCAGGTTATCGAGTAACGGGCCGGTTTTACCGCCGCCCGGCGCCGCCGCCGGCTTGCCACGCCGGCGGCGGCGGATGTTAATTTTGTTTACATAGCATCTTTTATCGCCGCAGGCGAAATTCAGTGATAAATGTCACATTTATGCCATCGGCCTGCTATATATATGACGCTTCTCCACCAGACCAGAGGATTTATCCATAGCAATCGCTTATGGCTGCGTCTTATGCTGTCTTAAGGATAAACGGCCCTGTTGCCGCCACGGTAATTTTTGTTATTTTGTCCGGGTGCTGTGTGTTGCAGTCGCATCTGAAGTCTCAAAAAGGGTCGGGAAATGGCAAAAGTATCGCTGGAAAAAGATAAGATTAAGTTTCTGTTGGTCGAAGGTGTTCACCCCAGCGCGGTGGATAACCTGAAACGCGCCGGTTATACCAATATTGAATACCATAAGGGCGCGCTGGATTCCGCGGCACTGAAAGCCTCCGTGCGCGACGCGCACTTTATCGGCATCCGATCCCGTACCCACCTGACGGAAGACATCTTTGCCGCGGCGGAAAAACTCGTTGCCGTCGGCTGCTTTTGTATCGGCACCAATCAGGTCGATCTGAAAGCCGCGCTGAAAAAAGGCGTGCCGGTATTCAATGCGCCTTTTTCCAATACCCGCTCCGTGGCGGAATTGGTGCTCGGCGAAATGCTGCTGATGATACGCGGCGTCCCGGAGGCCAACGCCAAGGCGCACCGCGGCCAGTGGAACAAGCAGGCGAGCGGCAGCTATGAAGCGCGCGGCAAGAAACTGGGCATCATCGGTTACGGCCATATCGGCACCCAGCTGAGCATCCTGGCGGAAGGCCTGGGGATGCAGGTGTTCTATTACGATATCGAGAGCAAACTGTCCCTGGGCAACGCGCGCCAGGTGGATTCGCTGCCTGAGCTGCTGGGTATGTGCGACGTGGTCTCCCTGCATGTGCCGGATACCCAGTCCACCCGCAATATGATGGGCAAGGAAGAATTCGGCCATATGAAGCCGGGGTCGCTGTTTATCAACGCCTCGCGCGGTACGGTGGTGGATATCCCGGCCCTGTGCGACGCCCTGGCCAGTAAACATATCGCCGGCGCCGCCGTGGACGTGTTCCCGGAAGAGCCCGCCACCAACAGCGATCCGTTCAACTCGCCGCTGTGTGAATTCGATAATGTGATCCTGACGCCGCATATCGGCGGATCCACCGAGGAAGCGCAGGAAAATATCGGCGTGGAAGTGGCGGGCAAACTGGCCAAATACTCCGATAACGGTTCGACCCTGTCGGCGGTCAATTTCCCGGAAGTCTCGCTGCCGGAACATGGCGATAACGTCAGCCGTTTACTGCATATCCATGAAAACCGTCCCGGGATCCTGACCCGCATCAACCAGATTTTTGCCGAGCAAAGCATCAATATCGCCGCCCAGTATCTGCAAACCACGCCCGAAATCGGTTATGTGGTCATTGATGTGGAAACCGATACCGAAAATACCGCCCTGCAGCTGCTGAAGGCGATACCCGGCACTATCCGCGCCCGCCTGCTGTACTGATAGCTGCGCGCCTGACGTGGTCGACCCCAGCCCCGGCTTAGCAAGCCGGGGTTTTTTTATGGGTACCGCCAGCTTACCGCGCACGCCGGGTACACCACCGGGCCAAGGGCTGCCATCCGTCCCCGGCGGTTTACCAGCGCCAGTGCCGCGACGGGGTAACAATTTCCGGCAACGGGATATCCCAGGGCTCCGCCGGTATGGCGTCCACCTGCTGGCAATCGTGGGCCAGCCCGATGGGGTAGAAGCCGGCGCCGCGCCGCCAGTGCCGCAGGGTGCGATCGTAAAAGCCGCCGCCCATGCCCAGGCGCTGGCCCCGGGCATCAAAGGCCACCAGCGGGGTAAACAGGATATCGAGATGCCGCGCCGGCAAGAGCTGGGTCACGTCCAGCCGCGGCTCGCTGATATGCAGGCGGTTCAGCACCAGCGGCGTATCGGGCCTGTAGCGCAGGAACAACAGGTGGCCCGGGCTGAAAGGGTGCAGCACCGGCAAATAGACGCGCTGGTCGCGTTGCCAAAGCGCCTCAATAAGCGGCCGGGTATCCAGCTCGCCGTCAAACGATAAAAACAGCGCCAGGCTGCGGGCCGCGGTAACCCGCGGGTCGGCCAGCAGGGTTTTGACCAGCGCCGCGGCCGCAGCGGCCTGTTCGGCCGGGGTGAGCCGGCGGCGTTGCCGGCGGATATGGTTGCGGAGGCTTTGCCGCTGCAGGGACGTTTCGGGCGACTGGATCATGGCTGATTACGCGCTATACCGGAAAAAGAAGGTAATAAAGTATGTCATAAAGACGGTCCGGGGGGATGTCATAACGTACGCGGATAAAGAAATCGGGTCTGAAAAAACGCTGTCGGGGAATAGAGTGTGGCAGGGGGGGGGAAGCCTGATACGCCGTGCCGAGAGCCGTACCAAGCCGCGCCGCTGACGCGCGCGTCCGCTGCTGATGCAAGCCGACGCTACGCTATAAAGGGATCTCCGAGATGCCGCCGCAGGCTGTAACCCTTGAACCCATGGTTCAAGGTGAACGCAGCGTTATAACCTTAAGGCTTCTCGGACGAACCGAGCTTGCGCACCAGTTACAGATCGCCACATTCTTGTGGTAAAAATTATCGGCTCAGGGGACGGGCCCGCTGGCGAACACCTCAGAGAAATTTTGTATTCCTGTTCCGCGGGATTTTCCCGGCGGCTATCGTTACTCGAACTGCGTGCCTGGTCGCTCGGAGATACGGCCCTGTTCTACCAGTGCCTGCTCAATCGTCTGCTGCAGTAACCGGATCCGCTGTTCCATGTTGGCGGCGTAATCACGGGTTTTAACTCTTTCCTGCGCCAGTTCGTGGCATACGTTCAGTGCCGCGATAAAAACAAGCTGTTCTGTATTGGTGACTCTAGTGCGAACTTTGAGATCTTGCAACCGCTGATTAAGATCTTCCGCCGCCTGGTTCAACGCTTCTTGTTGTTCCGGCGGGCAATTTACCCTTAACGTGCGGCCAAAAATTTGAATATCTACCGGTTGTGCGGACATACCACCTTCCTGCTTTGTTACCGCGCCGACGCCAGGCCACTCCCGTTTCACCATTGCGGGAGCACAGGGCGGGCGCAACTATACTCTATATCCATGCGCTATATCAAACAGAAGAATCCATATAAAACAGAAGATACACGCCCTTTCTGGTATAGCTACGGACCTTGGTGGTAGCATAACACGAACTTATCCTGCCAACGACGATGAAAGCGCATGTCTATACAAAATACCTTTCCCGACTACGATAACCTGACCCAACTGCTTAACCAACAGGCCGTGGCGCTGACGCCGGCGGAAATGCATGGTTTGATAAGCGGCATGCTGTGCGGCGGCAACAAGGATCACAGTTGGCAGACGCTGGTGCACGAGCTGACCAACGAGGGCATGGCCTTTTCCCAGACCCTGGCCGACCCGCTGCGCCAGCTGCACGAAGCCACCGCGCAAACCCTGGACGACGAGGAGTTTATGTTTCAGCTGCTGCTGCCCGACGACGACCGCGCCACGGTATTCGAGCGCGTGGACGCGCTGGCCGGCTGGGTAAATCATTTCCTGCTGGGGCTGGGCGTGATGCAGCCGCATCTGGATAAAATCAAGGGCGAGCTAAAGGAAGCCATCGACGATCTGCGCAATATCGGCCAGCTCGGCTATGACGAAGATGAAGATCAGGAAGAGCTGGCGCAGTCGCTGGAGGAAGTCGTTGAATACGTGCGTATGGCCGCCATTCTTTGCCATAATGGATTTACCCGCTCGGAGCACGCCGGCCCGCTGGAAAAGCCAAAGCCGACGCTGCACTGATCGCCGCAACCGGCAGCACCGCCCGTTGAATTGTTGAGAGTATGGCAAGGCAGGAGAGAGTGATGACATCACAAGAATTTTTACGCCGCCGGCAGGCATTGTTGGCCAACATGGCTCCGGCCAGCGCCGCCGTCATTTTTGCGGCGCCGGAGGCGACGCGCAGCGCCGACAGTGAATATCCCTATCGCCAGAATAGCGACTTCTGGTATTTCACCGGGTTCAACGAACCGGAGGCGGCGCTGGTGCTTATCAAAAGCGACGCGACCCATTCGCACAGCGTGCTGTTCAACCGGGTGCGCGATCCCGGCGCCGAGACCTGGTTCGGCCGCCGCCTGGGCCAGGAGGCCGCCCCGGCCAGACTTGCCGTGGACCGGGCCTTGCCGTGGGACGAAATCAATCATCAGTTGCACCTGCTGCTGAACGGACTGGATGTGGTCTATCACGCCCAGGGACAATACGCCTTTGCCGATACCCTGGTGTTTAACGCCCTCGATACCCTGCGCCGCGGCTACCGTCAGCATTTGCGCGCGCCCGCCACACTTACCGACTGGCGCCCCTGGGTGCACGATTTCAGGCTGGTTAAATCGGCGGAGGAGCTGGCGGTCATGCGCCGCGCCGGCGAAATCACCGCGCTCGGGCATACCCGCGCCATGCGGGCCTGTCGTCCGGGGCAGTATGAATACCAGCTGGAAGGCGAAATCCTGCATGAATTCAACCGGCACGGCGCCCGCTATCCTTCCTACAATACCATCGTCGGCAGCGGCGAAAACGGCTGTATTCTGCACTACACCGAAAACGAGGCGCAGATGCGCGACGGCGATCTGGTGCTTATCGACGCCGGCTGTGAATACCAGGGGTATGCCGGCGATATCACCCGCACCTTCCCGGTGAACGGCAAGTTCAGCCCCGAGCAGCGGGCGGTGTACGACATAGTGCTGGCGATGCTGGAGAAATCCCTGGCGTTGTACCGGCCGGGCACCAGTATCCGCGAAGTCAATGAACAGGCGGTGCGGGTTATGGTCTCCGGGCTGGTGGCGCTGGGCGTAATGAAGGGCGACGTGGACGGGCTTATCGCCGCCCAGGCCCATCGGCAGTTCTTTATGCACGGCTTAAGCCATTGGCTGGGGCTGGATGTGCACGACGTCGGCGACTACGGCACCCCGGAGCGGGGCAGGACCCTGGAGCCGGGCATGGTGCTGACCATCGAGCCGGGCATTTATATCGCCGCGGACGCGGATGTGCCGCCGCAATATCGCGGCATCGGCATCCGCATCGAGGACAATATCGTTATCACCGAACAGGGCAACGACAACCTCACCGCATCGGTGGTCAAGGACCCGGATGCCATCGAAGCGCTGATGGCGGCGGCGCGCTAGCCTATGTCGGTGATCATTATCGGCGGCGGCATGGCCGGCGCCACCCTGGCGCTGGCCTTGTCCCGCCTGACCGGCGGGCGGCTGGAGATCGATTTGGTGGAAGCGGCCGCGCCGGAAAGCCGGCGCCATCCCGGTTATGACGCCCGCGCCATCGCCCTGGCCCAGGGCACCAGCCAGCAATTAACCGCCATCGGTGTCTGGCCTTCGCTGATGTCCTGCGCCACGCCCATCACCCGTGTCGAGGTCAGCGATAGCGGCTATCCGGGTAAAGTCTCGCTGTCCGCGCGCGATTACCGCGTACCCGCGCTGGGTTATGTGGTGGAGCTGCACGACGCCGGGCAGCGTTTATTTGCCCTGCTGCGCCAGGCGCCGGGGGTAAGGCTGCACTGCCCCGCGACGCTTACGGATATTACCCGCCGCCAGGACGATATTCTGGCGCGGCTTGACAACGGGACGGAGCTGACCGGCTCGCTGCTGGTGGCGGCGGACGGTTCGCACTCGCAGGCGGCGCGCCATTGCCATATGCAGTGGCGCCAGGAGGACTATGGGCAACTGGCGATTATCGCCAATGTCACCACCGCTGAGGCGCATCAGGGCCGGGCTTATGAGCGTTTTACCGAACATGGGCCGCTGGCCATGCTGCCCATGTCGCAGGGGCGCAGCGCGCTGGTGTGGTGCCTGCCGCAGTCCATGCGCCAGGAAATCACCGGCTGGAGCGAAAGCCGGTTTATCGACGCGCTGCAAGCCGCCTTCGGCTGGCGGCTCGGGCGTATTACCGCCTGCGGGCAGCGGCAGTGTTACCCGCTGCAGCTGCGCACCGCCACGCGCCAGGTAAGCCATCGGCTGGCGCTGGTGGGCAACGC
Source organism: Sodalis sp. RH14 (assembly GCF_047324285.1). Classification (NCBI taxonomy): domain Bacteria; kingdom Pseudomonadati; phylum Pseudomonadota; class Gammaproteobacteria; order Enterobacterales; family Bruguierivoracaceae; genus Sodalis; species Sodalis sp. RH14. The sequence continues at coordinate 4,808,829 of NZ_CP178739.1, read as the reverse complement.
GGCGCAAACCCTGCATCCTATTGCCGGCCAGGGGTTCAACCTGGGCTTGCGTGACGTGATGACCCTGGCGGAAACCCTGGCCGAGGCCCTGGCGCGGGGCGAGGACCCTGGCGCCTACGCCACCCTGCAGCGCTATCAGCAGCGCCGCCTGCCCGATAAGGACCGCACGGTCGGCATTACCGACGGCCTGATACATTTGTTTGCCAACCGGCATCCGCCGCTGGTGGTGGCGCGTAACCTGGGTCTTGCCGCCATGGCCGCTTCGCCGGGGCTGCGCGCCGCGCTGGCGCGGCAAACCCTGGGCTGGGTGGCGCGTTAGCACCCTTACGCTGGTTCCCGGTCTTTAAAAGGATATTACAGTTATGCAAGCATTTGACGTGGTCATCAACGGCGGCGGCATGGTCGGCCTGGCGCTGGCCTGTGGACTCCAGGGCAGCGGCATGCGCGTGGCCGTGCTGGAACAACAGGCGCCGGAGCCGGTGCCGCCGGCCGATAACCCCGCGCTGCGGGTATCGGCCATCAACGCCGCCAGCCAGCGCCTGCTGGAACACCTGCAGGTCTGGGACGATATCGTCGCGCTGCGCGCCAATCCCTACCAGGGCATGCAGGTCTGGGACAACGACGGCTTCGGCAATATCGCCTTTGACGGTAAACAGCTGGGCTACGCCCATCTGGGCCATATCGTCGAGAACCCGGTTATCCACCAGGCGCTGTGGCGCCGGGCCGGGCAGCTGTCCGACGTGACGCTGCTGTGCCCGCGCGCGCCGCGCCAGATTGCCTGGGGCGAGAACGAAGCGTTTATCACCCTCGACGACGGCGGCATGCTGACCGCCCGGCTGGTGGTGGGCGCGGACGGCGCCAACTCCTGGCTGCGCCGCTACGCCGATATTCCGCTGACTTTCTGGGATTACCAGCATCACGCACTAGTGGCCACCGTGCGTACCGAACATCCGCACGGCGGCATTGCGCGCCAGGCCTTTCACGGCGACGGCATCCTGGCGTTCCTGCCGCTGAGCGATCCGCATCTTTGCTCCATCGTCTGGTCCCTGCCGCCCGAGATGGCGCAGTCGCTCCAAGAACAGGCGCCGGCCGGATTTAACGCGCAGCTGGCTGCGCACTTCAACCTGGCGCTGGGGTTATGCGAATTGCAAAGCGAACGGTTAACCTTTCCCCTGACCGCCCGCTATGCGCGGGATTTCGCCGCCCACCGCCTGGTGCTGGTGGGCGACGCGGCGCATACGGTCCATCCGCTGGCCGGGCAGGGGGTAAATCTCGGTTTTATGGACGTGGCGGAACTGCTGTCGGAGCTGCGCCGGCTGCAGCAGGCCGGCAAGGATATCGGCCATCATCCCTACCTGCGGCGCTATGAGCGCCGTCGCAAGCATAGCGCCGCCGTGATGCTGGCCGGCATGCAGGGGTTCCGCCAGTTGTTCGACGGCAATAACCCGCTGAAAAAATGGGTGCGCGACGCGGGACTGCGCCTGGCCGATACGGTACCCGGGGTCAAACCCCGGCTCATCCGCCAGGCCATGGGGTTAAACGATCTGCCCGCATGGCTGGAACCGGGCGCGGTTTGACTGAAATAAACTAATTTAACCCGCTATTTTGCATTATATTTTCTAATCCGATATCGGGAATAAAGTCTTTGCCCCTGACCAAAGTCAGGGTTTTTTGTTATCATATTTTGCTTTTGACGGCCGGCATTTATTGTTTGTGCGCCGTATTCGCCACTTTGCCAACATAACATGCTGATTCATGCCTATTCCCTCCGCCTGCGCCGCCCTGGCCGCAGGATAATTTAATTTATGGTTTCCCCCGGGATTCAGTGGTAACTTCTGGCAAAAGGTATCGTTTGCGCCGCCGGATTCGCTGTGGGCGTCGCGGCGTAAAATTCAATTTTACAGCTCCTGATTTGACGACAAAGAGGACGAGATGGCCCAGCTGACATCGTTGTATGAACAGCACATAGCGTGCGGCGCGAAAATGGTGGACTTCCATGGCTGGATGATGCCGCTGCACTATGGCTCCCAGCTGGAGGAGCATCACCAGGTGCGCCGCGACGCGGGCATGTTTGATGTGTCCCATATGACCATTATCGATTTAACGGGTCCGCGCACCCGCGAATACCTGCGCTACCTGCTGGCGAACGACGTGGCCAAGCTCACCGTGCCCGGCAAGGCGCTCTATAGCGGCATGCTGAACGCCTCAGGCGGCGTTATCGACGATCTGATCGTCTATTTCCTCGAAGAGACTTATTTTCGCCTGGTGGTGAATTCCGCCACCCGCGACAAAGACGTCACCTGGGTGACCGACCACGCGGCCCCCTACGGTGTGTCGGTACGGGTACGCGACGACCTGGCGCTGATTGCCGTACAGGGCCCGCGGGCGCAGGAGAAAGCGCGCACGCTGTTTACCCCCGGGCAGCAGGCGGCGGTGGCCGGGATGAAACCGTTCTTCGGCGTGCAGTCGGAGGATTTATTTATCGCCACCACCGGGTATACCGGCGAGGCGGGATTTGAAATTGCGCTGCCGAAAACCGAGGCGGAGTCCTTCTGGCGCAAACTGCTGGCGGCGGGCGTCAAACCCTGCGGCCTGGGCGCGCGCGATACGCTGCGCCTGGAAGCCGGCATGAACCTGTACGGCCAGGAAATGGATGAGCGTATTTCTCCGCTGGCGGCCAACATGGGCTGGACCATCGCCTGGCAGCCCGAGGATCGGGATTTTATCGGCCGCGAGGCGCTTGAAGCCCAGCGCCGCGCCGGCACCGACCAACTGGTCGGCCTGGTGATGACGGAAAAAGGTGTGCTGCGCAACGACCTGACGGTACACTTTACCGACGCCGACGGTAATATGAAAACGGGCGTGATAACCAGCGGTTCGTTCTCGCCCACCCTGGGTTTCAGCATTGCCATGGCCCGCGTGCCCGCCGGTATCGGCGAGCACGCCATTGTATTAATCCGTAACCGCGAAATGCCGGTTAAGGTGACCAAACCTGGTTTTGTACGCGCCGGTAAACCGGTCGTTCAATAATTAACTTTGCAAGAGTGAGGAAGGCAATGAGCAATGTGCCGCAAGAACTAAAATATACCCCCTCCCACGAATGGGTGCGCAACGAAGGTAACGGCGTGTATACCGTCGGCATTACCGAACATGCCCAGGAACTGCTGGGCGATATGGTGTTTCTCGACCTGCCGGACGTCGGCACATCCTTCGCCGCCAGCGACGATTGCGCGGTAGCCGAATCAGTGAAAGCCGCCTCGGATATCTATGCGCCCATCGGCGGCGAGATCGTGGCGGTGAACGAAGAGCTGGAAGCGTCGCCGGAACTGGTGAACAGCGCGCCCTACACCGAGGGCTGGTTGTTCCAGATCAAGGCCGACGACGAAAGCGAGGTCGCCGGATTGCTTGACGCCGAGGCCTATGAGGCCACGCTCGACGAAGACGAATAACCGCCACCGAGACCCGGTCCCGCACGGTTAATTAGCCGTCCGGAGGCCAACAGGCGGGACAGGGCGTTGGAATACCGGCCCCTGTCCCTGCCGAGCACGTTGCCTTTCCCCGTCCCATGCCCGATGCAGGAATTGTTGTTTATGACCCAGACTCTCAGCCAGCTTGAACACCATGACGCTTTTATCAAGCGTCATATCGGCCCCAGCGCGCAGCAGCAGGCGCATATGCTGTCGGCTATCGGCGCCGCGACGCTCGACGCGTTGATTGGCCACATCGTCCCGGCCGACATCCAGCTGCCGGCGCCTCCGGCGGTCGGCGATGCGGCCACGGAATCCCAGGCGCTGGCGGAGCTCAGGGCCATGGCGAGTCTTAACCAGCGGTTTAAAACCTATATCGGCATGGGCTACAGCGCGGTGGTCACCCCGCCGGTGATCCTGCGCAACATGCTGGAAAACCCGGGCTGGTACACCGCCTATACGCCTTACCAGCCGGAGGTCGCCCAGGGGCGCCTGGAAGCCTTACTGAATTTCCAGCAACTGACCCTCGACCTGACCGGGCTGGATATCGCCTCCGCCTCGCTGCTGGATGAAGCCACGGCGGCGGCGGAAGCCATGGCGCTGGCCAAGCGCGCCAGCAAGCTCAAACAGGCCAATGTGTTTTTTGTCGCCGACGATGTCCATCCGCAAACGCTGGACGTGGTGCGCACCCGCGCCGAGACCTTCGGTTTCGAGGTGATCACCGGCCCGGCCCCGCGCGCGCTGGAACAGCAGGGCGTCTTCGGCGTGCTGCTGCAACAGACGGGCACCACCGGCGAACTGCATGATTACCGCGCGCTGCTGGCCGAACTGAAAACCCGTCACATCATCAGCTGCGTGGCGGCCGATATGATGGCGCTGGTGCTGCTGGCGGCGCCGGGCGCGCAGGGGGCCGACGTGGTGTTCGGCTCTTCCCAGCGTTTCGGCGTGCCCATGGGCTACGGCGGCCCGCACGCGGCATTTTTCGCCGCCCGTGACGACGTCAAGCGCTCCATGCCGGGACGTATTATCGGCGTGTCCCGCGACGCGGCCGGCAGTACCGCCCTGCGCATGGCGATGCAAACCCGCGAGCAGCATATCCGCCGCGAAAAGGCCAACTCCAATATCTGCACCTCGCAGGTACTGCTGGCCAATATCGCCGGCCTGTACGCGGTCTACCACGGTCCGGAAGGATTGAAACGCATCGCCGCGCGCATCCATCGCCTGACCGCCATCCTGGCTTCCGGCCTGACGGCGGCGGGACTGACGCTGCGCCATGCCCGGTGGTTCGATACCCTCACCGTCAATGTGGCGGATAAAGACGCGGTGATAAGCCGCGCGCTGGCCCGCGGCATTAACCTGCGCGCCGACCTGGACGGGGCGGTGGGGATAACGCTTGATGAAACCACCGGCCGCGACGATCTTGCCGCGCTGTACGGCGTGGTGACCGGCGGCGACGCCGTGCTGGATATCGACGCCCTTGATCGCGCGGTCGGGGAGGTCATCCCGGCGGATCTGCTGCGCGCCACGCCCATCCTGACGCATCCGGTGTTTAACCGTTACCACAGCGAAACGGACATGATGCGTTATATGCATCAGCTGGAACGCAAGGATCTGGCGCTTAACCAGTCGATGATCCCGCTCGGCTCCTGCACCATGAAGCTGAACGCCGCCGCCGAGATGATCCCCATCACCTGGCCGGAGTTCGCCGAGCTGCATCCGTTTTGTCCCGTCGGGCAGGCGGCCGGCTACCAGCAGATGATCGCTCAACTCTCCCGCTGGCTGGTGCAGCTTACCGGCTATGACGCGCTGTGCATGCAGCCCAATTCGGGCGCGCAGGGAGAATACGCCGGCATGCTGGCCATACGCCGCTATCATGAGAGCCGCAACGAGGGCAACCGCCGTATCTGCCTGATCCCCAGCTCCGCCCACGGCACCAACCCGGCGTCCGCCCAGATGGCCGGCATGTCGGTCACCGTGGTGGCCTGCGATAAAAACGGCAATATCGATTTACACGATTTGCGCCGGAAAGCCGAACAGGCCGGCGATCAGTTGTCATGCATCATGGTGACCTACCCGTCGACCCACGGCGTATACGAAGAGACCATCCGCGAAGTCTGCCAAATCGTGCACCAGTTCGGCGGCCAGGTGTATCTGGACGGCGCCAATATGAACGCGCAGGTCGGCATCACCTCGCCGGGCTTTATCGGCGCCGACGTTTCGCACCTGAACCTGCATAAAACCTTCTGCATTCCCCACGGCGGCGGCGGCCCGGGCATGGGCCCCATCGGCGTGAAAGCGCATCTGGCGCCGTTTGTGCCGGGGCATGCCGTAGTACATATCGACGGCGTGCTGACGCGCCAGGGCGCGGTATCCGCCGCCCCGTTCGGCAGCGCCTCGATCCTGCCGATCAGCTGGATGTATATCCGCATGATGGGGGCCCAGGGACTCAAGCAGGCCAGCCAGGTGGCGATCCTGAACGCCAACTATATCGCCAGCCGGTTGCAGTCCGCGTTTCCGGTGCTGTATACCGGGCGCGACGGCCGCGTTGCCCATGAATGCATCCTGGACATCCGGCCGCTGAAGGAAGCGACCGGCATCAGCGAGATGGATATCGCCAAGCGCCTGATCGATTACGGTTTCCACGCCCCCACCATGTCTTTCCCGGTGGCGGGAACGCTGATGGTCGAGCCCACCGAATCCGAAAGCCAGGTGGAACTGGATCGCTTTATCGACGCGATGCTGGCCATCCGCGGTGAAATCGACCGGGTGGGCAGCGGCGAATGGCCGCTGGCGGACAATCCGCTGGTCAACGCGCCCCATATCGAGCGCGAGCTGACGGGCGAGTGGTCCCATCCCTACAGCCGGGAAACCGCGGCGTTTCCCGCGGGCTTCGGCAATAAATACTGGCCGAGCGTAAAACGCCTGGATGATGTGTACGGCGATCGCAATTTATTCTGCTCCTGCGTGCCGATCGACGATTATCAATAGGCGCTGACCGGCGCTGTCCCCGCTCGACGCGCCGGTATCGCACCGGGACGGGCGGGGGAGCGGGCTTGGCCGCATCCTACGCCTTTCCTGGAAAGCCCAGCCCACCCGGCGCCGGGCGGACGGCGATCGCCCCTGCGCTGACGCCCATTACCGCTGTTTTACCCCGCCTGCTGCGGCCGACAACACGTGTTGTTACATCATATCGTCTGATATTCGCCTGACTAAATGAACCACCTGAGCTATACGGAGGTCCGATAAGGATTATCCCTCGTCTGATATTACGAAGACATTAAAGATGGCCCGGCGGAGTGTGATTAAGTACGGGATGTGCTTATCCGCAGTCATTTATACTGAGAAAAATAGAATTAATGAGAAAGCTTCTGCAACTATCCCAACTGAAAATTTCCCTGTTTATCGCTTTTTATATCGGGATTATTCTTAACATACCCATTCTGATCCGCCGCTACCAGCAACTGCAATATAATAATGCCTTGTCGGTGGCTATCGAAGTGCTGGCATTGTTTTCACTGGTGTTTTTGTTGACCATGCTGCTCTCGCTGCTGGGCAAGACACTCTATCGCGTACTGGTCACCCTGGTGGTGGTCAGTTCGGTGGCCGCCAGTTATTACATGGTGCTGTACAACGTGGATATCGGCTACGGCATCCTGGCCGCCGTGATGACCACCGATGTGGACCTGTCAAAGGAATCGGTGGGTTACCACTTCTTTATCTGGGTTATCCTGGTCAGCCTGATCCCCCTGGCGCTGATTTGGCTGGCGCCGATGCCCGAAGCGGCGCTCAGGCGCAGCAACGTCAGGCATATTTCCAAAAAAGGGCTGCTGATCGTTACCGCCGCCCTGTGCTGCTGGCTGCCGCTGAAGCTGATGGGCCAGGTACAGGACCAGCACGATCGCGAGAATAACCGCACCATGGCCAGCTACGGCGGCGTGGTCGCCGGCTCCTACTCGCCGTCAAACTGGCTGTCGGCGCTCGGCATGCTGATCTACAGCTCCTATAGCCAGGCGGAGGACAGCCGCAAGCTGTACGATCCGGCGCAGCATTTTACGTATGTGGCGCCGAAGGATGTCAAGGATCTGTATGTGGTGTTTATCATCGGCGAGAGCGCGCGCCGCGACCATATGGGCGCCTACGGCTACCAGCGCGATAATACGCCCAACCTGGACAAGGAAAAGAACCTGGCGCTGCTGCAGGGCTACTCCTGCGATACGTCCACCAAGCTCTCCCTGCGCTGCATGTTTGTGCGCGAGGGCGGCGCGTCGGAAGCGCCGCAGCGCACCCTGAAAGAGATGAACGTCTTTTCCGTATTAAAAAAACAGGGCTTTAGCTCCGAGCTGTTTTCCATGCAGAGCGAGGCCTGGTTCTATAATAAGGTGATGGCCGACGACTATGCCCTGCGCGAAACCATCCAGGCGGAAAAACGCAACGCGGGCGAGCCGGTGGACGATATGGCGCTGGTGGACGAACTGCACGATTCCCTGGCGCGCCATCCCGACGGCAAGCACCTGATCGTGCTGCATACCAAGGGTTCCCATTATATGTATACGGAGCGTTATCCGCGCCAGTTCGCCCGTTACCAGCCGGAATGCCAGGGCATCGACGATGCCTGCTCCACCGAGGAACTGGTCAATTCCTATGACAACAGCCTGCTGTACACCGACTATTTCCTGAAACAGGTCTTCGATCAGCTGCGCGATCGTAACGCCATCGTGTTCTACGCCTCCGATCATGGGGAATCCATCGCGGAAAATATGCATTTCCACGGCACGCCGCGCGATCATGCGCCGATTGAACAACGCACCATCCCCATTATGGTCTGGGCCTCGGACGGCTTCCTGCGCGGGAGCGATCACCAGGCGGCGTTTAGCCGGCTGCGCGCCCTCGCGGCGGCCAAGACCCCGGTATTCCATGAAAAACTCTATGACAGTATCTTAGGCTGCATCGGCTTTACCTCCCCCGACGGCGGCATCGTCAAGCAGCGTAACTGGTGCCAGACGCCCTAGGCCGCGGCGTCCAGGTCAGAGATGGCCTTGGCGAGACGCCGGTGATGCCCGGGGATCTGATTTTTCAGTCATCACGCCCGATACCCGGCACAAGGCACCCTGTGCCGGGTATGGCGGACACCCACGGTGTTGACATCGCGCATGCTGCATGTCTACTCATTGTCGATACCTTTACCTATAAGGTTGTTATGCATACCCAGGCGGTTTTACAAAAATGGGGCAATAGCATTGCGCTGCGTTTATCCGGTAACCTTAAAACCATCCCGCATTTCGAAGCGGGGGATACGGTGGATATCGAGATGAGCGAGCAAGGATTAGTCACTCAAAAAGCCCATAAAAAACGGTTCCGGGAATCCGACCTGTTAATGGGACTTACCGCGTATACCGCCCATGCCGACGATCTGGCGGCGCCCATCGCTGGGGAGCTGGATTACTGATGTTTATTCCTGGACGCGGCGATATTTGCTGGCTGGATTTTGCACCAACAAAAGGGAAGGCGATTGGCAAGTATCGCCCGGCGCCAGCACCATGATAGCGTCGCCGCGCCCGGCGGATGCGCTCAGGCGGTGGCCGCGTGATTTTTGCGCCGGGCGATGCGATAGATCTGCGCCGCCACAAACAGCACGGCCTGGACGATAACGATACAGGGCCCGGTGGCGCCGTCGATATAAAAACTTATCAGCGTGCCGGTAACGCAGGAGAACACCGAGACCAGCACCGCCGCCAGCAGCATCCCGTCGAACCGGCGGGCGAGCAGGGAGGCGGTAATGCCGGGTGAAATCAGCATGGCGATCACCAGTATCACGCCCACCGCCTGCAGGGCGGCGACAATGGTCAGCGCCAGCAGGCATAACAGGCCATAATGCAGCGTCTTTACCGACAGGCCCAGCACCCGCGCCTGGGCCGGATCAAAACAATACAGCATCAGATCCCGGCGTTTAACCAGGATGACCAGGGATACCGCGCCGGCTATCAACACGACCTGCCACAGCTCCGCGGGCGTAATGCCCAGCACATTGCCGAACAGGATATGGCTAAGGTGCTGGTCGGTATCGATACGTGAAAACAGCACCAGGCCGAGGGCGAACATGCCCGAGAAGACAATGCCCATGACCGTGTCCTCCTTCACCCGGCAGTGGTCTTTGATATAACCGGTGCCCAGGGCGCATACGATACCCGATCCAAAGGCGCCGGCCACGATCGGCAGTCCGGCGATATAGGCCAGGATAATGCCCGGCAGCACCGCGTGGGAAATGGCGTCCCCCATCAGCGACCAGCCTTTGAGCACCAGGAAGCACGACAAGATGGCGCACACCACGCCGGTGGCGATGGCGGCGATAATCGCCCGTTGCATAAACGGAAAGCCCAGTGGTTCGGCGACATAGGCGAGCAGGTAATCCAACCATGCCATCATCCGGCGCTCCGTCTATCTTTAGCCCGCGCCCGGCCACGCATCTTGGCGGCCAGCAGCCCGTGTTTCGGCGCCAGCAAAAACGCCAGCAGGAAAACCAGGGTTTGCAGGGTAACGATAACCCCGCCGGTGGCGCCGTTAAGGAAATAGCTCAGCCAGGCGCCGCAGGCGCTGGTCAGGGTGCCGATGATCACGGCGATTATGATAAGGCGCGGGAAGCGATCGGTCAGCAGGTACGCCGTGGCGCCGGGCGTTATCACCATGGCTATGACCAGGATGGCGCCGACCGTTTGCAGCGCGGCCACGGTACAGGCGCTCAACAGCGTGAAAAAAATAATTTTCAGGCGCAGCGGCGACAGGCCGATGGAGACGGCATGGCCCTCGTCAAAAAACGCCGCCAGCAGATCCTTCCAGATCACACACAGCACGATAAAAGACACGCCGCTTATCACCTGAACCTGCAGGACATCCGCGTCGGCTATCCCGAGGATATTGCCGAAGATGATCGATTGCACGTTGACCGACGTGGGATTTAGCGAAACGATCAGTAGCCCGACGGCGAAAAAAGTGGTGAAGACAAAACCGATAATGGCGTCCTCGCGCAGCCGGGTATAATGGCGCACCAGCGTCATCACCAGCGCCGCCAGCATACCGGTCAGGAACGCGCCGGCGGCGATGGGCAAACCCAGCGCATACGCGCCCGCCACGCCCGGCACCACCGAGTGGGACAGCGCATCCCCCATCAGCGACCAGCCCTTGAGCATCAGGTAGGCCGAAAGAAAGGCGCAGACCCCGCCGACAATGCCGCTTACCCAAATGGCCTTGAGCATATAATCGTACTGAAACGGCTGTAGCAAGAGCGCCATCATCACGACACCCGCTTATCGGCGTCGACCGCGCGCAGTCCGGCCCGCGGCGCCCCGGCCGCCGCGATATCAAACTGGCGCAGCCTGCCGCCGAATACCCGCTCCAGGTTTTCCTGGGTAAAGGCGGCGGCGGTAGGGCCGGCGGCCAGTACCGTGCGGTTGATCATCACCACCCGGTCGCAAAATTCCGGCACGCTGGCCAGGTTATGGGTAGAGACCAGGATCAGATGGCCTTCGGCGCGCAGCGATTGCAGCAGCGCGATAATGGCATCTTCGGTCTGCACATCAATACCGGTAAACGGCTCGTCAAGGAGCATGACCCGTCCCTGCTGCGCCAGCGCCCGCGCCAGGAACACCCGTTTGCGCTGGCCGCCGGACAGTTCGCCAATCTGGCGCTGGCGGAATGCGCTCATGCCGACCCGCGCCAGCGCCCGGTCCACCTGGGCCTTATCCTCGGCGGAAGGGATGCGCAGGAAAGACATTTTGCCATAACGCCCCATCATCACGACATCCGCCACCAGCACCGGGAAATTCCAGTCCACTTCCTCGGTTTGCGGCACATAGGCAATCAGGTTTTTACGCAGCGCCTTCGCCACCGGCAGGTTATCCAGGGTAACCTTGCCGGAGGAAGGGCGCACCATGCCCATAATGCTTTTGAACAATGTCGATTTGCCGCTGCCGTTGATGCCGACCAGCGCGCAGATGGTGCCGCCGGTAAGCCGGAAACTGGCGTTGCTGATGGCGGTATGGCCGTTATTGTAGGTGACCGTCACGTCGTCCACCCGGAGATCGGGCTGATAGCCGGTGTTGTTCATTGGCCGAACCCCCTGGCGATGGTATCCACCGTCACGTTAAGCAGGCTGAGGTAGTCGGGCACCGGCCCGCCGGCCGCCGACAGCGAATCGACATACAGCACGCCGCCGTAGCGCGCGCCGGTTTCCTTGGCGACCTGCCGGGCGGGTTTATCCGAGATGGTGCTTTCGCTGAACACCACCGGGACCTGCTGCTCCCGCACCAGATCGATCACCCGGCGCACCTGCTGGGGCGTGCCCTGCTCCTCGGCGTTGATCGGCCAAAGATAGGCTTCGCGCAGGGCGTAATCCCGCGCCAGGTAGCTGAAGGCGCCTTCGCTGGTCACCAGCACGCGCCGGGATGCGGGAATATTGGCCAGCCGGGCGCGCAGCGGGGCGTCGGTGGCGGCGATTTTCTCCGCATAGGCTTTGGCGTTGCGGTTGTAGGCGTCGGCGTTGGCCGGGTCGTATTGCACCAGCGCCTTGCGGATGTTTTCCACATAGATCAGCGCATTGGCGGACGACATCCAGGCATGGGGGTTGGGATTGCCGTTATAGGGGCCTTCACGGATAGGCAGCGGCTCGATGCCCTCGGTGACTACGGCCGAGGGCACGTCATGGATATTATCGAAAAAACGGGCAAACCAGCGTTCCAGGTTCAGGCCGTTCCACAAAATCAGGTCCGCCGACTGGGTCTTGACGATATCGCGCGGGGTAGGCTGGTAATCATGGATTTCCGCGCCGGGCTTGGTGATGGATTCCACTACCGCCGCGTCGCCGGCCACGTTGCGCGCCATATCCTGGATAATGGTAAAGGTGGTTATCACCTTGAATTTTTTCTCCGCCATGGCGGGGGTGCCGGCAAGCGATAACGCCATGCCAAACAGCAGGCCCCATGGCGCCAGGGCGGAAAAACGTCTCTTTAACGGCAATAACGGCATGTCGGCGATCTCCATAAACGCTTCCGGTCATCAGGCTGGCCCTGGCAGGGTCGGAGTACAGCGTCGTCATCTTTTACCGATGTCCGCACGGCCGGGGCGTCATTACATTTGTATGCATATAATTAACAAGTGATGCTTTAATGTTCATATATAGCATGAGCTATACTGTATAGCAAAGGCAAACTTAATCTGTTTGTCGTCACCGCCGCGCCGTGCATGCCTATTTTGTTTATCAACGCCTTTGGTAACAATGCTATGCTTTACCTCGCCATCGCCGGTGATGGCCTTATGCAGCCGTACATCAAGAGGAAGGACTATGACCACCCCTGAAAAAGCGGATATGCCCGTCCGTAGCACGCAACTTGTGGATGTGCAGGAACATGCGCAGGGTTTCCTTCAGGTCAGGGCAGCCCACCGTGCCGAGCTGATGGACGATTATGTGGAGCTGATCGACGATCTTATCCGTGATTTCGGCGAAGTCCGCCAGGTGGAATTGGCCGCGCGGCTGGGCGTATCGCAGCCCACGGTGGCGAAAATGCTGAAAAGGCTGGCCGCGGCGGGGCTAATCCGGCAATTACCCTATCGCGGCGTTTTCCTTACCCCCGAGGGTGAGGCGCTGGCGGCGCGCAGCCGGGAAAGGCACCAGGTGGTCGAGTCGTTCCTGCTGGCGCTGGGCGTCAGTCCGGAGACGGCGCGCCTGGATGCCGAAGGGCTGGAGCATCATGTCAGCGAGGAAACGCTGGCCATTTTCCGCGCGTTTACCGAACAGGCCGCCCGGCAAAAATAACGGCCTTCACCTTATCCATTCCTTCTGTGTGTCCCGCAGGCAAAAGACGCGGGAAAGCTCTAGTCTTTATTGGTTATGTTATGTTATAACATAACCAATAAACACGGACTTCTCCGCCCTTTTACCGACCACAATACTGATGGAGTGAAACATGCGTGCGACAGATAAGATGCCCGGCATAACCCGGATGGGGGAAGGGCGTGCATCGGTTCCCCTGCCGGTAACCGTGCTTTCGGGGTTCCTTGGCGCGGGTAAAACCACCTTGCTTAACCACATCCTTAACAATCGGCAAGGCCGCCGCGTGGCGGTGATCGTCAATGATATGTCGGATGTGAATATTGATGCGGCACTGGTGCGCGACGGCGGCGCGGAATTGTCCAGAACGGATGAAAGGCTGGTGGAGATGAGCAACGGCTGCATTTGCTGCACCCTGCGGGAAGATTTGCTGCTGGAAGTCGGCCGGCTGGCGAAAGAGGGCAAATTCGACCAATTGGTCATCGAATCCACCGGTATTTCCGAACCCCTGCCGGTGGCCGAGACCTTTACCTTTACCGATGACGACGGCCTGAGCCTGTCGCACGTCGCCCGCCTGGATACCATGGTCACCGTGGTGGATGCGTTCAACTTCCTGCGCGATTACGGTTCGCGCGACAGCCTGTCATCCCGGGGCGAATCCCTGGGCGTGGAGGACCCGCGCACGGTGGTGGATCTCCTGATCGAACAGATCGAATTCTGCGATGTGCTGGTGCTGAACAAAATCGATCTGATCGGCGAAGACGAACGCCTGCGCCTGTTGGCTATCCTGCGCGGCCTGAACCCAAGGGCAAAAATCGAAGCGGCTGAATTCGGCCGGGTGGCGCTGGATAGCGTCCTGAACACCGGATTGTTTGATTTTGACCAGGCGGCGCAGGCGCCGGGCTGGCTGAAGGAGCTGCGCGGCGAGCATACGCCGGAGACCGAAGAGTACGGCATTACCCATTTTGTCTATCGCGCCCGCCGGCCGTTTCATCCAGAGCGCTTCTACGCCTGGATTGCGAAGGATTGGCCCGGGGTGATGCGTTCCAAGGGTTTTTTCTGGCTGGCCACCCGTCCGGCGCATGCCGGTTCATGGTCCCAGGCCGGCGGCGTCAGCAGGCATGCTCCGGCTGGCTGCTGGTGGGCCGCCATACCCCGCGATCGATGGCCCGGCGATCCCGATACGCTGGCATTTATTCACGACAACTGGGTTGACGGGGTCGGCGATGCCCGTCAGGAACTGGTGCTGATCGGAATCGGCATGGATGAGGCGGGTTTAAGGGCAGGTTTTGACGCCTGTCTGCTGACCGATCGGGAAATGGCGCAGGGACCTGAGATGTGGTTCTGGTATGGCGATCCGTTTCCGCAATGGTCATAACCTGGCTTTGGCTGCTTTTATCGGGAAAAGCCCGCACTACTGATAAAGATCCCTGCTTATTTCGCCGGGTACGCGTATAATCGCCGCCCGGCGAATTAACCAGATAAAGAGTGCTTGTATGGCGTCCACCAGCCTGATCCAACCCGAACGCGGCCTGTTTTCCTATCCTCCTTATTGGGCGGAATGTTACGGCATCGCGCCGTTTTTGCCGATGTCGCGCGCAGAAATGGATCAATTGGGGTGGGACAGCTGCGATGTGGTGATAATCAGCGGCGACGCCTATGTCGATCATCCCAGCTTCGGCATGGCGATTATCGGCCGCATGCTGGAATCACAGGGGTTTCGCGTCGGCATCATTGCCCAGCCGGACTGGACCAGCAAGGACGACTTTATGCGCCTGGGGCGGCCGAACCTGTTTTTTGGCGTCACCGCCGGCAATATGGATTCGATGATCAACCGCTATACCGCCGACCGCAAGCTGCGCCATGACGACGCCTACACTCCCGGCAACGTCGGCGGCAAGCGTCCGGACCGCGCCACCATGGCCTACAGCCAGCGCTGCAAGGAAGCTTACAAAGAGGTGCCGGTGATCCTCGGCGGCATTGAGGCCAGCCTGCGGCGCATCGCCCATTACGATTATTGGTCCGATACCGTGCGCCGCTCGGTGCTGGTGGATTCGAAAGCCGATATGCTGATCTACGGCAACGGCGAGCGGCCGCTGGTGGAGCTGGCCCATCGGCTGGCGGCGGGGGAGGCGATCGGCGCCATCAACGATGTGCGCAATACCGCCATTATGCGCCGGGAGCCGCTGCCCGGCTGGAGCGGGGTGGATTCCACCCGCCTGGACCAGCCTGGGCGCATCGAACCGATCCTTAATCCCTATGGCGACGACCTGCCCTGTGCCGACGGCGCGGCGCCGGCTCCGCAGGCCGGATCGGTAACGGTGCGCGCTGCCAAACCCAAGCCGTGGGAAAAAACCTACGTGCTGCTGCCTTCGTTCGAAAAAGTCAAAGGCGATAAGGTGATGTATGCCCATGCCTCGCGCATCCTGCATCACGAAACCAACCCCGGCTGCGCGCGGGCGCTGATGCAAAAACACGGCGATCGTTATGTCTGGATCAATCCGCCGGCCATTCCCCTGACCACCCCGGAGATGGACCAGGTTTTCGCCCTGCCGTTCCAGCGCGTGCCGCATCCGTCCTACGGCAAGGCGGCCATCCCGGCGTATGAGATGATTCACTCGTCCATCAATATCATGCGCGGCTGCTTCGGCGGCTGCTCGTTTTGTTCGATTACCGAACATGAAGGCCGTATTATCCAAAGCCGCTCGCAAGCGTCCATCGTGCGCGAGATCGAGGCCATTCGCGATACGGTGCCGGCGTTTACCGGCGTGATTTCCGATCTGGGCGGGCCGACCGCCAATATGTATATGCTGCGCTGTAAATCGCCCCGGGCGGAACAGACCTGCCGCCGCGCCTCCTGCGTCTATCCGGAAATCTGCCCGCATATGGATACCGATCATGAGCCGACCATCTCGCTCTACCGGCGGGCGCGGGCGGTCAAAGGCATCAAAAAGGTGCTGATTGCCTCCGGCGTGCGTTACGACCTGGCGGTGGAGGATCCGCGCTATATCAAGGAACTGGCGCTGCACCATGTGGGCGGCTACCTGAAGATTGCGCCCGAGCATACCGAGGCCGGGCCCTTAGCGAAGATGATGAAGCCGGGCATGGGCAGCTACCACCGCTTTAAGGCATTGTTCGATCGCTACTCCGCCGAGGCGGGGAAAAAACAGTACCTTATTCCCTATTTTATCTCGGCGCATCCGGGCACGCGCGATGTGGATATGGTCAACCTGGCGTTATGGCTGAAGAAAAACCGTTTTCGGCTCGACCAGGTGCAGAATTTTTATCCGTCGCCGCTGGCCAGCGCCACCACCATGTATTACACCGGCAAGAATCCGCTGGCCAAGGTGGACTATAAGAGCGAAGAGGTGGTGGTGCCGCGCGGCGATCGCCAGCGCCGCTTGCATAAAGCGCTGCTGCGTTACCACGATCCGGCCAATGCCGCGCTGATCCGCGCCGCGCTGGAAGAGATGGGACTAAAGCACCTGATTGGCGGCGGGGGCGAATGCCTGGTGCCTTCCCCGGCGGCGGACGGCGGGGAACCGCGTGCCGCGCGCGGAAGCGCGCGTCCCGCCCTGACCCGGCATACCGATATGGCGCGCCAGCGCGCGCCGGCGGCGTCCGGCCGGGCTACTTCAGCCAGCCGTTCTGATGGGCGGCGTCAAGATGGCGTTTCAGATGTTCCCAAAGGGCAGGGTAAACGTCGCCGATAAAGGCGTTGCGCGTCAGCACCTGCTCAAGCCGGATGCCGTTTTCCACCCAGCTTTGGCCGCGGTTATGCAGGTTCATCAGCACCGGCATCAGCCGGTCCAGCATCAGGGCAAACTGCGCGTTGGGCGTTTCGCCCGCCTCGTACTCCAGCCACAGCTGATGGAAATGCCCGCGTTGCGGCGCCGGCAGCAGGCCGAACAGCCGTTCGGCGGCCGCTTCTTCCTGGGCATGCACCGCCGCCCGCCCGACCAAATCGTAAACCAGTACGTCGCCGGCGTCGATTTCCACGATATCGTGCACCAGCGCCATCTGGATCACCCGGTTGATATCGACGTTATCGTCCGCATAGGGCGCGAGCGCCATCGCCGCGACGGCAAAATGCCAGCTGTGCTCGGCGGTATTTTCCTGACGCTGGGTGCCAAGGACCTTGGTGCGGCGCTGAATGCTTTTAAGCTTGTCGATTTCCATTAAAAAAGCGATCACTTCGGTCAGTTCGCCGAAGGCGAGTTCAGGCGTTAGTTCAGACATATCAATTTTTAACCACGCTAGCGTAAAGCGCCACATTGTAGGCCAAACCGGCGGCAATTTCGAACGCTCTCTGCACGCCGTTTCCCATCGCCGCCGGGACGATACGGTGCGAAGCGCGCCGCCGCCGCCGCCGTCAGGGCGCGTTAACATTTTTTCAGCTTACGCGTGTACACTGGAATGGTTCTCAGCTAAGCTTGGTGCGGTTGGCGAAAATGATAATGAGTTAAGATTGAGGATGTATTACGTATGGCTAATAAACTATTAGCTCAGGGATATTCACCGGCGGAAGAGATCGCCAACAGCATCAGTCACGGCATCGGCCTGATCTTCGGTATCGTCGGCCTGGTGCTATTGCTGGTGCAGGCCGGTCATGTCGGCGCCGACGTGACGGCCATCACCAGCTACAGTTTGTACGGCGGCAGCATGATTCTGCTGTTTCTGGCCTCTACGCTCTACCACGCCATTCCCCATCCGCCGGCCAAGCGCTGGCTGAAAAAGATGGACCACTGCGCCATTTACCTGCTGATCGCGGGTACCTACACTCCGTTCCTGCTGGTGGGGCTGGCGTCGCCGCTGGCCAAGGGCCTGATGGTGGTGATCTGGAGCATGGCGCTGCTGGGCGTCGTGTTCAAACTGGCGTTTGCCCATCGTTTTGAGGTGATATCGCTTATCACCTACCTGACCATGGGCTGGCTATCGCTGGTGGTGATTTATCAGCTGGCGCAGCGCCTGCCGGTGGGCGGTCTGACGCTGCTGGCGGTGGGCGGTCTGGTCTACACGGTGGGGGTCATTTTTTACGCCTGCAACCGTATCCCGTTCAATCACGCCATCTGGCATGGGTTTGTGCTGGGCGGCAGCGTATGCCATTTCCTGGCGATTTATTTGTATATTTAATGCCGCCCGGCGGCCGCGGATAACAGGGATAACGCCGTCAAAGTCACACGACACCCGGCGCCATGCCTATGCCGCCGGGCGCGTCAGTCACTCCCCGCTTAAAGGCGCCGGTTTGCTTTACTCGATTTCATAAGGCAGGGGCTGGATCGCCAGCGCGCCGGCGGCGTCGTCCTTGACCCGCAGCCGGCTATCCGCCGCCAGATCGTTATTCAGCACCGCCTGTACCCAGACGCTGCCGTCCTCCAGTTGCAGGGCGGCCAGTACCGTGCCGGTGCGGCGCCAGTTATCGCCCATTTGCAGCTCAAGGTCTTCTCCCGCCGCCGGCACGCGGCCGGCTTTACCGGCCAGCCAGTACAGCGCCCGTTTATTGGCGCCCCGGTATTTGGCGCGCGCCACCATCTCCTGCCCGGCATAGCAGCCCTTGGTAAAGCTGATGCCGCCGAGCGACTGCAGGTTGACCGCCTGGGGAATAAACTGCGCGCTGTTGACGCTGTCGATGACCGGCAACCCGGCTTCGATATTCAACGCCAGCCACTGACGGCTGTCGGTCAACTGTGCCTGGCCCTCAAGCTTGTGCAGCAGTTGCTCCAGGACGCCGGGGGTGGTGACCAGTAAAAAACGCTCCGCGGGCAGGCTGAAATGCAGGATCGACGTTTCACCGTCCTCCACCACCTGATGTTCGGCGTCGGGCAGGGCGGCAAACAGGCCGGCCAGGGCCGCGCGCGCCTGAAACCCGGCGACGCCCAGCAGCAGCGCGTCGTCGTCCGCCGTCATGGCGACCTTGGAAAATACCGCGTATTTTTTCAGTTCCGCAAGCTGGGCGTCGCGCACGCTGCGCCGCTCGATATAGGCCATGCCCGCGCCGCGATGGAATATACGCATATTGCTGTACATTTTACCTTTTGCATCGCAATGCGCGCCCAGGATATGCCGATCGCGCGCCATAGCCTCCACATCGGTGGTGACCTGGCCCTGCAGGTACTTAAGGGTATCCGGCCCGGTCAGCCCGACCAGCGCCCATTCCTCAAGCGACATCAGCGTCAGGGGCAAATGGCTGGAGGGAGAAGGTAAACGCGGCGGAAAAGGAACTTTAGGTGTCATGCAACACTCCTATCCTGTAAGACAAAACAATAGCCTAATGGTAAAAGAGTCAAGAGGCTTTGCAAGTGGTTATTTCATCGGCGCTGTGCCGAAATGTGCGATGCGTGCCGGTAAAAATTGCCGGAACATGTCGAAATGTGTCGTTTTATGTAATGCCGACCCGCGAAACGGGTTAAACTATGCCCTGGCCGGATGGAAATGAGGTAAAAGATACAAATGGATATCGTCAATAAAGCGCGCATCCACTGGGCCTGCCGCCGCGGCATGCGCGAGCTGGATATCTCCATAATGCCGTTTTTTGAATACGACTATGACACCCTTAGCGACGATGACAAAGCCTTGTTCGTCCGCCTGCTGGAATGCGACGATCCCGATCTTTTCAATTGGCTGATGAATCATGGCGAACCCCAGGACAGCGGATTAAAAAAAATGATAACCATGATACAACAGCGAAATAAAGCCCGTGGCCCTCTGGCGATGTGACATACGGGTCTCCTGGCGCACGCAGATTTTTTCGCTGGCGGTTCATGGGATCCTGACCCTAGTGATCCTGCTGTCGCCGTGGCCGGAAAATTACGGCCTGGTCTGGGTTACGCTGATAACGCTTGTGGTGTTTGAATGCATCCGCAGCCAGAGGAATATCATGGCCTGCCGGGGAGAGCTGGTGCTGCAAAGCGACCGGCATATCCGCTGGCATCAGCAGGAATGGTCGGTTGTGGGCAAACCCTGGCTGCTTAAAGGCGGGGTGTTGCTGCGCCTGCGCCAGGTGGGGGGCAAAAAAAAGCGCCGCCTGTGGCTGGCCGCGGACTGCATGGGCCAGCGCGAGTGGCGCAGCCTGCGCCAGGCGCTGCTGCATCATGGCTCACAGGAAACGCTGGATTAACGCCGGACCGGCCTTGGCGCAATGCTGAAGGCTAAAGCAGCGCCGCCATTTCGTTCAGGATCTGCTCGCACCACAGCTGCAGGCGTTCCTCGCTTAAATCGTACTGATTCACCTCATCCAGCGCCAGGCCGACAAAATGCTCGCCGTCGGCGGCCAATGCCTTTGGACTGGTGAATTCATAACCGGCGGTGGGCCAGAAACCGATAAAGGTGGCGCCCCGCGGCGCCAGCACATCATGCAGATAACCCAGCGCGTCCAGAAACCACTCGCCGTAGCCGAGCTGATCGCCCATGCCGTACAGGGCGATAATCTTGCCCGACAGGTCCAGATCGGACAACTGCGACCAGGCGGCGTCCCAGTCTTCCTGGATTTCGCCGAAATCCCAGGTGGGGATGCCGAGGATCAGCACGTTATACTCTGCCATGCGGCTTGGCGGCACCTCTTTGATATTATGCAGGTCGACCAGATCCGGACCCAGGATATCGCGGATTTTCTCCGCCGCCATTTCGGTATAGCAGGTACTGGAGCCATAAAATAAACCGACTTTCATCTTTACTCATACTCTTGACCTTCAATCTATGTCATCAAGTGTACCAGATTCACCGCGTAATCAGGCATAATGCAGGCATGAAAAACACCGGGGGCCCAGATGCAGCAGCAGAATAACCCAGGATCGAACAACCCCTGGATCGAGCAGTTTCTCGATGCCCTGTGGCTGGAGCGCAACCTGGCCGAAAACACCCTGTCGGCCTACCGTCTCGATTTGCAGGCCCTGGCCGATTGGCTGGCCGCCCGCCAGACGGACCTGCAAACCGCCGGCGCGGCGGATTTGCAAGCGTTCCTGGCCGACCGCCTGGAGCACGGCTATAAGGCCACCAGCTCCGCCCGCCTGCTGAGCGCCATGCGGCGCTTTTTCCAGTACCTGTACCGTGAAAAAGCGCGTGACGACGACCCCAGCGCCGCGCTGGCGGCGCCGAAGCTGCCGCAGCGCCTGCCCAAGGGGCTCAGCGAGGACCAGGTCGGCGCGCTGCTCAACGCGCCGGTGCTGGACCAGCCCATCGAAGTGCGCGACAAGGCGATGCTGGAGGTGCTTTACGCCACCGGCCTGCGCGTTTCGGAGCTGGTGGGCCTGACCATGAGCGATGTCAGCCTGCGCCAGGGCGTGGTGCGGGTTACCGGCAAAGGGGACAAGGAGCGGCTGGTGCCCCTGGGCGAGGAGGCGGTATACTGGGTGGAATATTACCTGGAGCACGGCCGTCCCTGGCTGATGAACGGCCAGAGCGCCGACGTCTTGTTCCCCAGCAACCGCAGCCGGCAAATGACCCGGCAGACCTTCTGGCATCGCATCAAGCATTATGCGATCCTGGCGGGTATCGACAGCGAGCGGCTCTCCCCCCATGTTTTGCGCCATGCGTTCGCTACGCATCTGCTTAACCACGGCGCGGACCTGCGCGTGGTGCAACTGCTGCTGGGCCACAGCGACCTGTCCACCACCCAGATTTACACGCATGTCGCAACCGAACGTCTTAAACTGATTCATCAGCAGCATCATCCCCGGGCCTGACGGGGATTAACGTATTGATCACCACCTGCGTGGCATAAACCAACAAGACCCATTTAGGATCAAGAGATAAGGACTGACAATGAAACCGAGCCTGGTATTGCTTTCTTTTGCGGCGCTGTCGCTTTCCCGCCTGGCCTGCGCCGATGACGCCGCCATTACGCACTCCCTGGCGCGCCTGGGGGTGCATCAAGCGGAAATCCAGCCCGCGCCGGTGGCGGGGCTGAAAACCGTGCTGACCGAAAGCGGCGTGCTGTATGTCTCCGACGACGGCAAACACGTCATCCAGGGTCCGATGTACGACGTCGGCGGCAGCCAGCCGGTCAATGTGACCAACCAGCTGCTGGGCAAACGGCTGGACGCGCTGCAAAACCAGATGATCGTCTATAAAGCGCCGCAGCAAAAACATGTCATTACCGTCTTTACCGATATCACCTGCGGCTATTGCCACAAGATGCACGAGCAGATGAAAGACTACAACGGGCTGGGCATTACCGTGCGCTACCTGGCGTTCCCGCGCCAGGGGCTCAATTCCCAGGCGGAAAAAGACATGGTCTCGGTGTGGTGCAGCGCCAACCCCAATGCCGCCTTTGATAAAGCCATGAACGGCGACCCGGTGCCCGCCGCCGCCTGCAATACCGATATCAGCAAACATTACCAGCTGGGCGTGCAATACGGCATCCAGGGCACGCCGGCGGTGCTGCTGGACAACGGCGCCATGGTGCCGGGCTATCAAAGCCCGAAGGAAATGGCGGCGATGCTCGATCAGCAGCAGGCGGGCGGCTGACGGCGGTGAAAATCAAAACCGAACTGCGCCGCCGCCCGCAGGCAAGCGCCGAAGGACTGCGTGCACTGGATATCCATCCTTTGCTGCGCCGTCTTTATGCGCAGCGCGGCGTCAAAGGCGCCGGCGAGCTGGAGCGCGGCGTCAAGGGGCTGCTGGCATATGGGCAACTGGACGGTATCGAAAGCGCGGTGGATCTGCTGGTACGCGCCCTGGCTGACGAACGCCGCCTGATGGTGGTGGGCGATTTTGACGCCGACGGCGCCACCAGCACCGCGCTGATGGTGATGGCGCTGCGGCAGATGGGCGCCGGCCATGTGGATTTCCTGGTGCCGAACCGGTTCGAGGACGGCTACGGCCTTAGCCCCGAGGTGGTGGTGCAGGCGCTGGCGCGCCGCGCCGAGGTTATCATTACGGTGGATAACGGCATCTCGTCGCATGCGGGGGTCGATCTGGCCCATCAACACGGCATCCCGGTGCTGGTGACCGACCACCACCTGCCCGGGGACACCCTGCCGGACGCCGACGCCATCGTTAATCCCAACCTGGCCGGCTGCGCTTTCCCCTCTAAATCCCTGGCCGGGGTCGGCGTGGCGTTTTACCTGATGCTGGCGCTGCGCGCCCGGCTCAACGACAGCGGCTGGTTTGCGCAAAAAAATATCCCGGTGCCCAAGCTTGCCGAACTGCTGGATCTGGTGGCGCTGGGCACCGTTGCCGACGTGGTGCCGCTGGACGCCAATAATCGCATTCTCGTGCACCAGGGCATCAGCCGCATCCGCGCCGGCCGCTGCCGTCCCGGTATCCGGGCGCTGGCGGAGGTCGCCAACCGCGATACCGCCAGGCTCAGCGCCGGCGATCTGGGTTTTGCCCTCGGGCCGCGGCTCAACGCCGCCGGCCGGCTGGACGATATGTCGGTGGGCGTGGCGCTGCTGCTGACCGACGACCTGGCGCAGGCGCGCGGGCTTGCCGGGGAACTGGACGCCCTTAACCAGACCCGGCGCGAAATCGAGCAGGGCATGGAAGTGGAGGCGCTGGCGCTGTGCGGCCAGATGGAACTGAACCAAAACGAAATGCCCTATGGCCTGGCTATCTATCACGCCGAATGGCACCAGGGCGTGGTGGGCATCCTGGCCTCGCGCATCAAGGAGCGTTTCCACCGCCCGGTCATCGCCTTCGCCCCGGCGGGCGACGGCATCCTGAAAGGCTCGGGCCGCTCGGTGGCGGGCCTGCATATGCGCGACCTGCTCGAAAGACTCGATACGCTGCATCCCGGCATGATCATGAAATTCGGCGGCCATGCCATGGCGGCCGGCCTGTCCCTGGACGCCTCGCAGTTTGAGCCTTTTCGCCTGCGTTTTGCCGAACTGGTCAACGAATGGCTGGATCCGGCGCTGCTTGACGGCATTATCTGGTCCGACGGCGAACTGGGCGGCGGCGAACTGTCCCTGGCCACCGCCGAAATCCTGCGCGACGGCGGCCCCTGGGGCCAGGCTTTTCCGGAACCGCTGTTCGACGGCAAATTCCGCGTGCTGCAACAAAAGCTGGTGGGAGACAAGCACCTGAAGCTGATGGTCGAGCCGGTGGCCGGCGGCCCGCTGCTGGACGGCATTGCCTTTAATGTCGATAACACCCTCTGGCCCGACAACAGCGTGCGTCTGGTGGAACTCGCCTACAAGCTGGACGTGAACGAATATCGCGGCAACCGCACGGTGCAATTATTAATCCAGCATCTCTGGCCGCTGTAAGCGCAATATGCTACACACCGGGGTGCGGATCCGTTAGAATACCGGGCTTATATGCCTATCTTTTCTTTACGAGCTAACTGAACTCATGTTTGAAATTAATCCGGTAAAAAACCGCATCCAGGACCTGTCTGAACGGACGGAAGTTCTCAGGGGGTATCTTTGACTACGATCTCAAGCGCGAACGCCTGGAAGAAGTCAACGCCGACCTGGAACAGCCCGATGTCTGGAACGACCCCGAGCGCGCCCAGGCCTTAGGCAAGGAACGCGCCTCCCTTGAAGCCATCGTCGACACCATCGATCAGATGACCCGCGGACTGGACGACGTGTCCGGCCTGCTGGAACTGGCGGTGGAGGAAGACGACGAGGAAACCCTTAACGACACTATCGCCGAGCTCGATCAGCTGGAGGCCAAACTGGCCCAGCTGGAGTTCCGCCGCATGTTCTCGGGCGAATACGACAGCGCCAACTGCTACCTGGATATCCAGGCCGGATCCGGCGGCACCGAAGCCCAGGACTGGGCCAGCATGCTGCTGCGCATGTACCTGCGCTGGGCCGAGGCCCGCGGCTTTAAAACCGAAATTATCGAACAATCCGATGGCGAAGTGGCCGGCATTAAATCGGTCACCATCAAGGTCATCGGCGAATACGCCTTCGGCTGGCTGCGCACCGAAACCGGCGTGCACCGCCTGGTGCGCAAAAGCCCGTTCGACTCCGGCGGCCGCCGCCATACCTCGTTCAGCTCCGCCTTTGCCTACCCGGAAGTGGATGACGATATCGATATCGAAATCAATCCGGCGGACCTGCGCATCGACGTCTACCGCGCCTCCGGCGCCGGCGGCCAGCATGTAAACCGCACCGAGTCCGCGGTGCGTATTACCCATTTGCCGACCAATATCGTCACCCAGTGCCAGAACGACCGCTCGCAGCATAAAAATAAAGAACAGGCGATGAAGCAGTTAAAGGCCAAGCTGTACGAGTTTGAACTGCAGAAGAAAAATGCCGAAAAGCAGGCGCTGGAAGACACCAAGTCCGATATCGGCTGGGGTAGCCAGATCCGCTCTTACGTCCTGGACGATTCCCGTATCAAGGATTTGCGCACCGGCGTGGAAACACGCAATACGCAGGCGGTACTGGATGGCGATCTGGATAAATTTATCGAAGCAAGCCTTAAAGCCGGGCTATGAGGAACCAAGATGTCTGAATCACAATCACAGGGCGGTGCCCCGCAGGCGACGGATGTCAATAACGAACTCGCGGCGCGCCGTGAAAAACTGGCGCTGCTGCGGGCGCAGGGCAATGCTTTTCCCAACGATTTTCGCCGCGACGCCACGTCCGATACGCTGCATGCCGCCTATGACGAACACAGCAACGAACAACTACAGGAACTGGGGCTCGAGGTCAGCATCGCCGGGCGCATGATGACCCGCCGTATCATGGGCAAGGCGTCTTTTGTGACCCTGCAGGACGTCGGCGGCACCATCCAGCTGTACGTCGCCCGCGACGAACTCCCCGAAGGCCTGTATAACGACCAGTTCAAAAAATGGGACCTGGGCGATATTCTCGGCGCGCGCGGCAAAGTCTTCAAGACCAAGACCGGCGAACTGTCGATCCACTGCACAGAACTGCGCCTGCTGACCAAGGCCCTGCGCCCGCTGCCGGATAAATTCCACGGCCTGGTGGATCAGGAAAGCCGCTATCGCCAGCGCTACCTGGACCTGATCGCCAACGACGACTCCCGCCACACCTTTAAAGTGCGCTCGCAGATCATGGCGGAAATCCGCCGCTTTATGGTGGATAAAGGCTTTATGGAAGTGGAAACGCCGATGATGCAAAGCATTCCCGGCGGCGCCGCCGCCCGGCCGTTTATTACCCACCATAATGCGCTGGATATCGATATGTTCCTGCGCATCGCGCCTGAACTGTACCTCAAGCGCCTGGTGGTCGGCGGGTTTGAACGGGTGTTCGAGATCAACCGCAACTTCCGCAACGAAGGCATCTCGCCGCGCCATAATCCCGAGTTCACCATGATGGAACTCTATATGGCCTATGCGGATTACCGCGATCTCATCGTGCTGGTGGAAGAACTGTTCCGCACCCTGACCGAGCGGGTATTGGGCACAAGCGTAATACAGTACGGCGACCAGACCTTTGATTTCGGCAAACCCTTTACCCAGATGACCATGCGCGAAGCCATCTGCCATTACCGCCCGGAAACCGTTGCCGCCCATCTGGACGATTTGGAGCAGGCCAGCGCCATCGCCGCGTCGCTCGGCATCAAGATCGAAAAAAGCTGGGGCCTGGGCCGTATCCAGACCGAGATTTTTGAAGAAACCGCCGAAAGCCACCTGATCCAGCCGACCTTTATCACCGAATACCCGGCCGAGGTCTCGCCGCTGGCGCGCCGTAACGATGAAAACCCGTTCTTCACCGACCGGTTTGAGTTCTTTATCGGCGGCCGCGAAATCGGCAACGGCTTCTCGGAGCTGAACGACGCCGAAGACCAGGCGGCGCGTTTTGCCGAACAGGCCAGCGCCAAGGATGCCGGCGACGACGAAGCCATGTTCTACGACGAGGACTACGTTATCGCCCTCGAACACGGCATGCCGCCGACGGCGGGACTGGGCGTGGGTATCGACCGTATGATGATGCTGTTTACCAACAGCCACACCATCCGCGACGTGATCCTGTTCCCGGCGCTGCGCCCGCAGAAATAACGGGCCGGTACCCCAGCCGGTCAATGACCTGGGCCGGCGGGCTTAACGCCCCGCAGGCAGCAGCTAAACGGCGCCTTGAATGTTGGTTGCGCGCCAACATCCCGGGGCGCCGTTTTTTATTAAGGGATAACCGCTTAAAACTCACGCAGTTAATCGCCGCACCGCTTGCCAGGCACCGGCATAAGGTTATAATGCCTCTCGCGCTTTCCCCGAGCGCGGCCGTGCGGGTGTAGTTCAATGGTAGAACGGCAGCTTCCCAAGCTGCATACGAGGGTTCGATTCCCTTCACCCGCTCCAAAAAATATATCTGCATCTCGCTTCTCCTCTTACTCTCCAGGCTTTGTTTGCACCCTTGTATAGATTGTCAAAAACGGCGAACCGGGTCACACGCGAATGATGAAACGATCAGGGCTATAGCTAACGCTGGTTTAGCTTGCCCGACAGCACGACGCATCAGCGTCGACGTCGCTCACCGCCATAACGGGAATGACAAGCACCTGTTCAAATGGATATGGTTGTTCCAGCGTGAAGGATGGGTCTTAAATTCCGGCACGACACGGTCGAAGTCTATAGAGGAATATGATAAATCGTCTTGGTCGCATAGACTGAACCGTCCGAATTGATGAAATGTTCGCTTGCACGCGCCCATGAAAAGCATTGATGAATAACCTAAAGGCGTAGTTTGCGAACACATGCTGCCTATTCTCCAGTCGCATGGTTAAACAATACTAACATTATCATAATCGCTATTTTTAAATGCAGCAGCATAATAATGTATTATTATCCCTTTTCTAAACTAAAACGCATTCTGTTTAAACTGGCGTTATTGTAATCACACTGTATTTACTTAAGATATGTGTATATTTTTTATAAGCATGATAGTACAAATGATTGTAATTTATAACGCTATTTATTCTCACCGTTATAATCTAAGCATTGTCCTACAACGATGGCCTTGATGCGCTTGCAGACAATATTCGCAGGTTAACTGCCGGGAACGAGCAAGGGTGTCTGCTCCCGGAAACTGCAATAGTGAGTTGATAAACTGCGGATTAAACCGTAATCACGCGGCGTAGGAAAACACACCCTTAAAAAAGCCATTAAAAGGGAATCGTAAATTTTCTACCGAATAATCCGCACCGGAAGGCGTGTCTTATGCTTATTGGAATTGATTGAGGTGTACAGGGATGAATTGTATCCAATATAACTTTCTGATCCACGCCTTTAGATCTGGCGTTTTCTTCTTGGTTGTTCAACATTCAGCGCTTGCGTTAGCCAGTATACACGCATTCCCGACAAAGGACATTTCTGCTTCGTTTGACGCTCAGGAGCAAACTCGGCACTTGGAGTGGGAACGGGTTTTTCAGCAGCATTTGTTTCCGAAAAGAGACATTCGGCTCACCCGCGCAAATGTTTTATTGCCTGATTACCCAGCTAATGAATCTCCTTGTTTCACTATCAACACCATCAAATTAGAAGGGGATACCGCCAGACATTTTCAATGGGCGCTTGACGCTGCCAAAAAAGCGAAAGGACCTTGCTTGGGAGCAAAGGGCAGCCGGCTGGCTATCGACAAAATACAAAATAGATCATGGGCATGTGACCACGCGCGTTATGGCGCAGAATTAAGATATTACTCAAGGGATATTGGCGCTAACGCTTCAGCCCATACGCATTGCTAAAATCCAGTTTGTCGGGCCGTGTCTTACCGCGCCAGATTATGGAATGCCATGCCGTCAGTTACAGGAGATATCCTTAACCTGCGCGATATCGAACAAGCGTTGGAGAATTTTACCGATGTGTACAACGCTAATGCCGATATCAAAGATTATACCTGGTGATCGGGACGTTACCAGCGATTGACGAAACAGGATTGTCTGGCGCTACACCATCCGTGGATTTGCAGGGGAAAAAAAATATCCGGCGACAAAGGCATTACCTGGCGCAATAAGTTGACTTGAAATCCATGGTCGCGTGGTCAAAAACTCCATTGGGCGTTGGATTATGGTCGTGCGGATGGTCTCGGCACCCGCTATTTGGCAGAACATCAACTGGCTGGCGGCGCCTTAGGTCTGCGGGGCGCATTGTGGAAGTGTCTTAGTTTTGATTTTTTTGCCGGCGTCCCGCTGGTTAAGCCGGATAAGTTCCATACCTCCGGCCTCACCAGCGGTTTTAGCATCAATGTAGAACTATAAAGGTCAATGTTAGTACCACTCTGTTGGTGTTTTTAAAATGGATATTTTTTAAACAGGGAAGTCAGTTATGAATAAACAGTGCTATTGCATTATTTTCAGCCGATCACGGGGTGAGTTAAGGGTAGTCTCGGAGCTGGCCCGCAGCTGCGGCGCTAGGCCAGGGCAACGCCGCGGTACTGGCATGCAGCGCATATGGATAACGCTGCGTTGTGTCGTGTGGCGTATCGGTCTGGCATTGTTTCCCTGCTACGTGTCTGCCGGCGGAATTATCGCCGATGGCCACTTTGCACCCGAACAGCGCCCAGAGGTGGTAATAACGCATAATGGGTTACCACAAGTCAATATCAATGCTCCCAACCAGGCGGGAGTTTCACACAATCATTTTCAGCAGTTCGATGTCGGCCAAGAAGGAGCCATCCTCAATAACTCTGCAGTGATGACATCGACCCAATTAGCAGGTGATATTCCGGGAAATAGCAGATTCGATCCCAATGTCGCACCCGCAAGTGTCATTATTAATCAAGTGAACAGCAGCGATCCCAGCCAATTGCGGGGTTATCTCGAAGTGGCAGGCGGTCAGGCGCAAGTCATCGTCGCCAACCCATCCGGCATACTATGCGACGGCTGCGGAACCATAAATGCCGGGCGTATGACGCTCACCACCGGTAAACCACAGCTTAATGCGGATGGTACTGTTGCTGGCTATCATGTGGAACGTGGGCTAATCCGGATTGAAGGCAGTGGTCTCAACAGGAACGCGCGCCACGATACCCAATATGTCGATATCATGGCGCAAGCGGTGCAGGTAAACGCAGGAATCTGGGCCAAAAAAAGCATTTCAATCGCCGCCGGGCGCAACCAAATCAATGCAAAGGGCAGAATAATAGGCACATTGCCTGGTGGAAAGGATAAGCCTGCTGAGTTTGCTATCGATATGGGGCGAATGGGAGGGATGTATAGTGGCCATATCAGGATGATCGGCACAGAATCCGGGGTAGGCGTACGTAACCAGGGCGGGCACTTGGTGGCTGAGAAGACGCTAACGGTGAGCAGCGAGGGCAAATTGTTCTTGCAGTCTGGATTAACGGAACCTACCACAGTAGCCACAGGGGATATTACCCTGACAGCCAGGGGTAGTGTTGAACATTCCGGCAAACTCTACAGTGGCGGAGAGCTTATCCTGGTAAGCCGGCAGGGGAAGATTAAGCAATCCGGCACGCTGGCGGCGGCGGGCGATGTCTCATTATGCGCTGAAAAAGCCATTCAGAGCAGCGGGCGACTGTTAGCGGGCAGTGATGCGAGCGGCACACTGCATCGCATGGCGGATTTAACACTTAGAAGTCAGTCGGTGGTAAACGCCAGCGGTAGTTTAATGAGCCTGAATAGAGTCGATATCACAAGCCCTCGAGTGAATTTAAAACAAAGCCGTTTGAAGGCCGACTGGGCCAAATTAACAGCAACGGAAGGCGTTGTCCTGAAACAGGCGCATGTGGAAAGTGGGGAGTTAATAGTGGAGAGCGCCGGCGACATTGATACCCGACACGCCCGCATCCGGGCTGGACGTTGGCAGATTTTCGCCGATGGTCTGTTAAACCAGGAGGGCGTTTGGTTGCAGGAAGGCCAGGGTAAAAGCTATATGACCCTTTCGGGTGGACTGGATAACACTGATGGGGTTATTGAAGCACGGCAGATCGGATTGCATGCCGCCGACCTGAATAACCTGCGTGGACGTTTTGTAGTACTGAGCGATACAGCGCAACGCTGGCATGTGAACCATCTGCATTCAAACCAAATGGGGGTTTTGAGCAGTACGGGCAGCTTGGAACTGAATACTGTTACGTTGAATAACCAAGCGGGCACGCTGCAAAGCTTATCCAATCTGGCCATTACCGCTGGAGAGAGGATAAATAACCGCCACGGCAAGATGTTATCAGGCGCAAACCTGACGTTGAAAAGTAAAGGGAATGTCTCTAATCAAGCCGGCGTGTTAGAGGCAAAACAAGATTTGATCTGGCAAGGCGGTATGAAGAGCTTGTTTGATAATGACGCAGGCAAGATATCAAGTGAAGGCGCATTATCACTGCAAGGGGGACATTTAACCAACCGCGAGCGCGGCATGGTGCATAGCCATCGGGAGCTTGAAATAGACCTCGCAGGGACATGGGAAAATCAGGACGGTAATGTCGTGAGCGATGGCAACGGTAATGTGCGCGCGCTTGGTTTAATCAATTCTTTAGGAAGTATTCAGTCATCAGGCATGTTGGTCATGCAGTTTACCCGCGTTTTGGATAATCGCGATGGTGAAATTCTCAGCCGGCGGGCTCAGCGTCTACATGCCGAAACTATCCTCAATATTCCAAGCGCGCCAGAAGCCAATCAGCCACCGCGGATAGAGAGTAAACAAGGGCAACACTCTCGAAGTGTCATCAGTAGCCAGGATGCATTGACGCTACAAGCCGTGCGATTGTACAACCGCAACGGCGGTATGCTGAAGGGCGCGACGAGCATGGATGTGCATGCACGTGAGCTGGACAATACCGCGGGACAGGTAAAAAGTGACAGTTCGTTAACCCTGCTATTGGTTGATCTATTAAACAACCGGCAGGGATACATCTCATCCACGGGCGCGCTTGATATCAATGGCGGCAATATTTCTCTTCAATCGCTATTTAACTCGGGCGGCAATATCTCAAGCGGCGGGGCACTCGCCGTCGCCGCTCATTATTTAAATAATACGGAGGGGAGGGTGCAAAGCCAGTCAGATCTGGCTATCAAGTCAAGGTCTGGGATAAATAACCGCCGCGGTGACATTGTCAGTAAAGGATCGATAAATATAAAGTCCAGAGATATCTTAAATACACAAGGCAAACTTTGTGCCAATCGGCCTCTTCGAATTTCGGCTGGCCTGTTACAGAACGATCAGGGTGTTATCAATAGCCAGGATACAGTGGGCGTGCATACCAAGCATTTGATCAATCGTGACGGCGGCATAGTGTTTAGCAAGTTATTTACCGTGGTGAACGCGCGCGAGCTCGACAATACCGCGGGTCGGATAGAAAGCGCGGGTTCCTCTATCCTGACATTACTGGAAAAGTTAGACAATAGGCACGGGCATCTCGTGACTCATGGCTCTCTTACAATAGAGCGTGTTGATGCGTCTGGTCTGTCCCTATTTAACCAGAACGGAAACATTCAAAGCGGCAAGGCCCTGGCAGTCACCACACAATCGTTAAACAATCAAGAAGGGACGGTACAAAGCCAGTTAAATCTGGAAATCAGTTCGCAGTATGAGATAAATAACCGCCAGGGGGAGATGAAATCTGGCGCTAGGTTAGGTTTGGAGAGTAAACGCAATATCTATAATCAAGGCGGCGTCCTGACGGCTCAGCAAGATTTGATATTGCTTCCCGGCGAGCGCAGTCTGATGAATAATGACGCCGGCAAAGTATTGTGTGAGGGTACATTATCTCTATTTACGGACCAGTTGCTCAATCGTGACCACGGACTCATGAAAGGAGCGCGGACGCTTGAAATAGGACTCACCGGAAAATTGGATAACCAGGGCGGAAACCTTTCCGGCGGTGGGAACAGTACAATATACACGAGTAATCTCGCTAACTCACATGGCAAAATTTGGGCGTTTAATAATCTAACTATGCGGTTTGGCGACACCTTGGATAACCGCAACGGCAATATTGCCAGCCAAGGCGCGATGAAACTGAAGTCCCGAGAGTTCATAAATACGCAAGGCAAACTATGTACCAATCAGGCACTGCGAATATTGACTGACCTGTTGCAAAACAATCAGGGCGTTATAACGAGCCAAGATATATTGGACGTGCATACCAGGCAATTGACCAATCGCGACGGCGGCATAGTGTTTGGCAAGTCGCGTACATGTACCCACGCGCGCGAGCTGGACAATACCGCGGGCCGGTTAGAAAGCGCGGGTGCCTTAACCTTGATATTACAAGACAAGCTAGACAATCGGCACGGGCATATTTTAAGCCATGGCCCACTTACTGTACAGAGCGATGATGCGTCAAACCTGGCGCTGTTTAACCAAAGCGGCAATATCCAAAGCGGTGGGACCCTTGCGATCGACGCCGGTTTACTGGATAACCAGGGCGGAAACCTTTCCGGCGGTGGGAACAGCACAATATACACGAGTAATCTCGCTAACTCACATGGCAGAATTAGGGCGTTTGATAATCTATCCATGCGGTTTGGCGACACCTTGGATAACCGCAACGGCAATATTGCCAGCCAAGGCGCGGTGAAACTGAAGTCCCGAGAGTTCATAAATACGCAAGGCAAACTATGTACCAATCAGGCACTGCGAATATTGACTGACCTGTTGCAAAACAATCAGGGCGTTATAACGAGCCAAGATAAATTGGACGTGCATACCAGGCAATTGACCAATCGCGACGGCGGCATAGTGTTTGGCAAGTCGCGTACATGTACCCACGCGCGCGAGCTGGACAATACCGCGGGCCGGTTAGAAAGCGCGGGTGCCTTAACCTTGATATTACAAGACAAGCTAGACAATCGGCACGGGCATATTTTAAGCCATGGCCCACTTACTGTACAGAGCGATGATGCGTCAAACCTGGCGCTGTTTAACCAAAGCGGCAATATCCAAAGCGGTGGGACCCTTGCGATCGACACCGGTTTATTGGATAACCAGGGCGGCACGTTGCTAAGCCAGCGGCCGTTAACGCTAAATATGCGACAGGATTTTATCCAACGGAATGGGGATACGCTAAGCAGCAACAGCGCTGTTAACCTAACGGTGTCTGGGTTATTAAACAATGTGGCGGATTGGCTATTGCCTGGCGACCTGACTCTCAACAGCGCGCATTTTAATAATTTAGCCCGGCTGGTGGCCAATAAGTTGCAGGTAAGCACTGGCGTAATGTCCAATCAAGGGCGCATCGAAGCAATCACGCTCAATCTCAATCTCGATACTCTGAATAATAACGCATCTTTAACAAGTAAATCGCTTACCGTCCGCAGCAAACTTATTGAGAATAAAGGCAGTGGCGGCTGTATCGCCGCCACTGAGCATCTCAACCTGCAAACGAGGGAGCGGCTAAGCAATATGGGCGGCGCCCTGATTCACAGTGGGGGGGCAATGTATCTGACGAGCGGTAATGTCATTGAAAATCGCGCCAGTCATATCGAAGCCGGAGGAGACATCACGATAGAGGCCAAACGCCTGGATAACCTGCGCGAAGGGTTGGATATTGCACGGAATGCTGAGCAAAACGACTATAATTGGCATCGTTATAATTTATATTGGCGTTCGTATGGTTCTAAGGAGAATACCGACGTTAATACCGTAGCGCCAACGACCCAAAGGCTGACGTTTCGTGATGAGCACGCTGCGGGCATTCACCCCTATGGCACATTGCTGAATATAGACACCGCTGCCCAAAGAGTGGAAGTGCGTGTGCAGAACCATCGGGGAGAACTGGTGAACCTGTGGACTCATTATCTGACATTGGATCCGAATGCCGATGGTAGCCACAACATGACGTTTTATGAAATGCGGGGGCCGCGTCAGATTGGCTTCTATGGGTCAGGAATATTAAAACTGCCGGAAACATCTACTCCTACACGTTATCACAATATGTTTTGGCGTGAACATGACCGGGGCCAGGTTGAGCTATGGAGTCCCGAACGCCATATAGCGATTGCCGATATACCGTTTGTGACCGATTACAGTAACTTGCGGGAGCGCACGGTGAACGGAACCGTGACCAGGGATAAACTGGTATCCGCTGGCAATGGCGCCAGCATATTGTCAGGTGGCAATATGGATCTGCGCGTTGCCGGGCAGCTAATGAATGATGCCAGTATCATTAGCGCCAGGGGCCACCTCACAAGTGGTGGCGCCAATATTACTAACCGGGCCTATTCAATAAATGAACGGCGCAGGGAATACATCGTCGATCACTACGACAGAGACGCTAAACACTGGTATCCCACGTTCAATCGTGATGAGACTACCGCATTGTCTACCGTCGACGGGATAATTAACGGCGGGGGCAATGTCACCCTTAAAGGCGCACGCCTTGAGAATATCATGGTCAACCCAGCGCAAATCAACGCGCTGGTAACTGGGCCGAATACGGAGGGATTTGACAGCGCGCAGTGGGTAACTCATCCGTCGGCGGTCGATGGTGCACCCAGAGCATGGCAGTCCGCTATTGTACTACTGCCGGCTATCGACAGCGCCTTCGATTCCAACGAGCTAGCCTTGATTACCAAAGAACATGTTTCCGGAGTCACGACAGATTCATATCTCACGCCCCCTATGGCGTTAACGCCGACACTTCACGCTGCTTTGCATAATCAGATCCTTTCGCTGAAGAGCAACACGGGCGACGTCGCCGGCTGTACACAGGCGGTATGCGCATTGATAAGCCCCCGGAACCAAGCCGGATTAACGGGGCATGGCGCCTTGATTGCTGGTGGTAATCTGCGATTGTCCATGAAAACCATCAACAATATCGGTAACCTTTATGCAGATAGAGCGCTGAATATTGACAGCCGTCTCTTTAACAATACTGGCGGCGGCATCCATGCCGACAGCATACGTTTACATGCTGACAGTGTCGCATTAAACACCAATCTGCGGGACGCACTGCGTCAGGCCAGTATGAACGCCCGTAATATCAGCATAAGCGGCGGCGATATCAGTTTGCAGGGCGCCAGGCTCAGCGCTGAGGAAAATATCAGCCTCAGTGCCGACAATAGCCTAAGCATAACCATGGCCCGTAGTCGCACCGATAAGGATTTGAGTATGATCTCCGGCTCCTTGGGCAACCGAGGCGGTGGTGAAGGCCGGAGCATAATAGCTAACCCATTGAATAAGAGCATAAGCGCAGCAATGACGGTAAGCGGGCCGCGGATGGCCCGGGTCCACGGGGAATGGCAGCAAGCGCTGGGCAGCCACCTGTCGGCGGGAAATAACCTTATTTTACAGTCCCTTCATGATACAACTTTGCAAGGCAGCCAAGCCTCCGCCGGTGGCAAGCTTTATGCGCGGGCTGGAGGGAATATCGCATTATTGGCCGATACCACCACTAATAATACTCACCTGCAAGCGGGTGGCCGCACTTCGGCGGTAAGAAATAGCCGCCGGGCAGATGCTTTGCACATCAGCACACTGGAAGGTAATCACGGCGTTATGATTCTGTCCGGAAAGAATTTTGTCTCGCAAGGAGCCACGGTTGACAGTATTTCAGGCGGTATCGCCTTGAGTGCGCAACAGGCAATCATTAAGGAAGCGCGCCAACAGTTGAGCGAAAGCGATAGCGAACGTCGGCAAGAAGGCCGCGGGCGAAGCCAGCGCCAAATTGATATGGAGAGTGATATTTCTTTGGGCAGCGTCTTTAACGATCGGCAAGGTACACTTATCGTTGCCGGGCAGGGCGATATCACGCTGCAGGGTAGTGAAATGCAAAGTGAAACAGGAGCGATAGAGATGCAAGCGGCAGGTAACATCTCAGTCATAGCCAGCCGGGACAAACGGCATTTCAAGCAACAGGGCAGCAGCAGCAGTAAAGGTTATGTCAGCAGCAAAAGAAGTGTTTACCAAATTGAAAAGCGCAGCAGCACATCCAAGGGCAGTTTGCTGAGCGGCCAAAAGGTTGTTCTGCACAGTGCTCAGAATATTAATGTGTTAGGCAGTAATACTGTTGCCAGCGAGGCTATCTCACTGCTGGCGGGCAACGACATTATGGTGGACGCTACGGAAAATCGATATCAGGCCAGCGCGGCGAGCCAGAGCCAGAAATCAGGTTTTTGCAGTACCGGCGGTATCGGCTTTAGCAACGATAATCTCCGTACGAAAACCGCCGATACCCTGGATGCTATCAGCCATACTGGCAGCACGGTGGGCGCTAGACAGGGCGACGTAACCCTTTACGCGGGCAATACCCTTAGGGTGCAAGGCTCGGATGTACTGGCGGGTAACGCAATCAATCTGGCCGGTAAGGATGTTGATATTCTCCCGGTGGCAAATCAGAGTACTCAAACTCATAAGTTTGAGCTAAAGCGGAGCGGACTGAGTGCTAGCCCCTTCGGCATGATAGGTAGTATGGTGAAGTCGGCCGTCTCCGGTAGTGTTATAGCCGTCAAAGAAAGCCATCGCGGGCCGACCACGCGTCGGGATATAAAGGCCTCGCTGAGTAAACAGATGACTGCGCAGCGCGGCATGTTACAGCCCAGTGATGTCAATGAAATTGATGTTGGCGGCGTAAGTCTCTCATACGGTAAACAGTCCCGCAAATCTGAGCAATTCATCAGCCAATCAAAAAACCGCGGCAGTCACTTGACCGCGGGCGCGAATCTTAATATACACGCCACCGGCGGCGATATCACTGTGCGGGCTAGCCAGTTGCAGGCCGGGGCGCATGTTACTTCCGGGTATGGGCATAGCGCTTTAACAGGATATGAGGTACAAAGCGAGACTGGCATATTAGCGATTAAAGCGGCGGGGGACATCGTCGTGTATGGCAGCCAAGATAAACTTTATGCAAAACAAGATGGCAACAGCAATTGTAACCGGCTTATTAGTGGTAGCCAATCCGCGTATCAAGGGGATGAGAGAAGTAGCGTGTCCCGTGGTAGCCTGCTAAGTGGTCAGGAAATCATCTTATTGAGTGGCGGCGATATCAAAATAGCAGGCAGTAACGCGGTAGCCGACCAGAATATGATATTGATGGCAAAAAAAAATATAATGGTTGAGGCTGCGCAAAACCACTTTCAGGCCGGCGCGGAGAGTCAGAGCAAGACATCCGGTCTTTCCGACAACGGTGTCATCGGCTATCGTTTTGGCAACCGCATCACTAATAACGCTAATAGCGCGCTAAATATCAGCCATACAGGCAGCATACTGGGAGCTACACATGGCAGCGTCACAATGGATGCAGGCGATGCTATCCTGGTGCGGGGCTCCGAGTTGCTAGCGGGCAAAAATATCAACCTGACCGGTAATAGCATTGCTATCATGTCGGCTGAAAACCAGAGCACACAGACCCAAAAATTCCAGCAGAAATGGAGTGGATTGACATTGGCGTTATCCGGCGCGGTGGGCAGCGCGGTAAATTCAGCGGCTACCAATACCGCTGAAGCCAGCAAGGAAAACGATAACCGCCTGGCGGCATTGCAGGGCATCAAGGCGGCGCTGAGCAGTGTGCAGGCCGCGCAAAGCGGTGCTCTGGCGGCGACAAACGCCAATGACAAAAATGCTATCGGCGTTAGTCTGTCCTATGGTAGCCAGTCCTCTAAATCGGAGAAGACCGTTAGTTGGACACAGAGCCAGGGAAGCCAACTGATAGCGGCCAGAAACTTATCCATCCGCTCCACAGGCAGCGATATCACCGTGCGGGGTGGCCGGTTTCAGGCCGGGAAAGATATCTTCATCGATGCGGCGCGAGATATCAATCTTCAGTCGGCTAAAAATACGCTGCGCATGGAGGGTAAAAATGAGAGCAAGGGAGGCAGCGTCGGTATAGGTATTGGTGTTGGCCAGGGCGGCTGGGGCATAAATGTGTCGGCCAGTATCAATAAGGGGAGCGGCAATGAGGAAGGCAATAAGATAACGCATAGCGTAATGACGGCGACTAGCGGTAATTTGCTGAATATCAGCAGCCTGCGTGATACCACCCTTGCCGGAGCGCAGCTAAGCGGTGAGACGGTGACGATGAACGTCGGCCGCAATCTGGCATTGAACAGCGTGCAGGACCAAGAAAGTTATGATTGCAAACAGCAGAATTCTAGCGCGGGCGGCAGCTTCAGTTTTGGTTCGATGAGTGGTTCGGCAAATATTAATCTGAGCCGGGATAAGATACACAGCAGCTACCGCTCGGTGCAGGAGCAAACGGGGGTTTTCGCCGGTAAGGGTGGTTTTGATATCACGGTGGGGGAACATACTCAGCTCACCGGCGCGGTGATTGGTTCGACCGCCGAAGCGGGCAATAATTCATTGACTACCGGCACCCTGGGCTTTAGCAATATCGAGAACCAGGCCGATTTTCAGGTGACGCACCAGAGCGCGAATTTTGGCAACGGCGGAAATATCGGCGGGCAGTTTGCCGGCAATATGGCGAACGCCATGCCGATGGGGAACAACAGCAACGATAACAGTCGCTCTATCACGCAATCGGCGGTGTCTGAAGGTGCTATTACTCTTCGTAATCCGGAAGGCCGGCAGGATGTGGCGGACCTAAGTCGCGATGTTGCAAACGCCCATCAAACGCTTAGTCCTATCTTCGATAAAGAGAAGGAGCAACGGCGGTTGAGGGAAGCGCGGCTGATTGGCGAAATAGGCAGCCAGGCGGCGGATGTGGCGCGCACTCAGGGGCAAATTATGGCTACCCAGGCGGCGAACGAAAAGCTACAGAACATGAACCCCGAAGATCGTATTGCGGCAGAAGCGCAGTGGCGGAAGGATTACCAAGGCGAAGCGCCGTCGGATGAGGATATCAGACAACGGATATATCAGACGGCCTATAACGAGGCATTAACGGAGTCGGGCTTCGGTACCGGTGGCTATTGCCAGCGTGCGATCCAGGCGGCGACTGCTGCAGTGCAGGGTTTGGCGGGTGGAGCTATGGCGGAGGCGCTGGTCGGCGCAGGCGCACCCTATGTGGCGCAAGGGATTCACCATATGACTACTGACGCGGGCACGGCTGAAGTGAATACGACAGCCAACTTGATGGCGCATGCGGCCTTAGGCGCGCTGGTGGCGCAGGTGAATGGCAACAGTGCTTTAGCGGGGGCATCTGGGGGCGTGATAGGCGAATATATTGCCCAGCATCTCTATCCAGATATCGAACGCGAAGACTTGAGCGAAGAAGAAAAGCAGACCATCAGCGTATTAAGTACACTGGCTGCGGGCTTAGCTGGCGGCCTGGCGGGCGACAGTTCGGCCAATGCGGTAGCGGGTGCACAGGCGGGGAAGAACGCGGTGGAGAATAATTTCTTAAGCACGCCTTCAGCAACAAAACGAGACGAGTTGGCAGAAAAAATCATTGAGGGTGATAAAACGCTGCAAACGGCGAAGGAGTATTTAGCGCTGGAAAATGCCGATAAACGCAGTGATGCGTTGGTCAGCCAGTTCAAGAAAGATCCGGCAGCGATGACGGCCGATGAACGTAATGAACTGAAAAGCTATATCAGGCTTTACGCGGCCGATATGCAGACTCAACATGGAGATGCGGTAACCAGAGAGCTGGTGACCGGCTTATTGACGGGGCAAGATTATCTTAAGTCAGCGCCCAACAGCGAAGCGCAGCAGAAAGCCCACACCAT
Source organism: Sodalis sp. RH14 (assembly GCF_047324285.1). NCBI lineage: Bacteria > Pseudomonadati > Pseudomonadota > Gammaproteobacteria > Enterobacterales > Bruguierivoracaceae > Sodalis > Sodalis sp. RH14. The sequence goes on along the minus strand of NZ_CP178739.1, from coordinate 4,768,098 downwards.
TATGAACACCTGGGGTTACCATACTTCGAATGCGAGCATGGGCGATCCCGCGCTGATGTTTGGATTGGGGCCGCTGGGCCAATCGATCAAAATGGGGATGTTAACCAATGCAGCGATCGGTGTTGGTGCTAATACTGCCGTTCAATTTAGTGGGAGCGACCCCTTTAGTTATGTTGATGCGGTGATGGCGGGTGTAACCGCAGCAGCAACAACAGGAAAGGGAATGGGGGCCTCTGCTGTAATCAACATGGGCGGAGCTGCTATAGGTAGTGCTGCTAAAGGAGAAAATCCGGTTGGGTCAATAGTCGGGGCTGGGTTGGGTTCAGTGATTGGGGGTAAAGCAGGTCAAGTTACTTCGACTTCTATAGGTCAGGCTGTTGGCAAAGCAACTTCTGATAAAGGTGGAGCGGTAGTAGGGTCTGTGATATCTGAAGTAGTGAGTGATGGGGTTAAAGAACAAATAGATGAAGTAGATATGAAATGATGAGATTTGAACAAGTAAGTTTAACTTTGTTGATATTTTTGATTGTTTATTGGTCTTTAATCATTTTCACAGCTATTTTTTTTGTGAGTCTGGCTGTTGCTGCTTATTTTTTTATAATAAGTGACATCCCCTTTTACTTTGATTGGTTGAGTCAGTTTATTTCAGCAGCAAAAAAAGGAATTTCAGTAGGATTAGTCCTTAGTATAGGAATTTGGATTGAGGCTAAGCTAAGAAATTCAAAATGTACAAAATCTGATGAATGACGATTGAAAAAGAGATGTTGTGGAGAATAACTCTCTGGGCGGTGCGGCAGCGGGTTCCGGACTGGGGTTCTGGCTGGGTGAGATACCAGACACGGATAGAGAGGAGAAAGCCCAACTGGCCGGAGATATCGCGAAAGGCAATGCCAAAGTATCCGCCGGTATCGCTAATGCTGCTGGCGTTGCAATGTTACCGGGTGCGGCCCAGGCTATGGGGGGGGCTTGGCGCGGCGGCTAATGCCGGAGTTCAATATCTGGACGATGACGATAAAGACATAAATCCAGTGAACGCCGCAGTGGCTGGGTGGGTGAATGTAGCCAGTATGGGAAGCGGGCTGGCTGGAACCTTTGGTTGGAATGCAGCAGGCGGTGCTTTAACTAATACCATTAAGGGTGATGATCCGTTGACTGGGGCAATAACGGGTGGTGCCGGTGGGGCTGTAGGTTATGGATTTGGTAAGGTTATCGCTAAAGGAACGAATGCTGTGGGTAAAGCAGTCACTGGCGGCTGGGATCCAAAATTTCGCCCTGAGCTATTAAAATATAATAAAGTTAAGGGGCAGCTTGGCATATCGAAAGAAATGTTACCGAGTAAAATTCCTAGTGCTTTTGGTAACGCAGGCGCCTCTATCACTTCAGAAATGACTGGAGATGGAATACAAAAAATTATAGCTAAGCAGGAAGGCGGAGATTAAATATTGAGGTCATTTGTTCCTAATGCTTACATTCTCATGACATCGCTTCTAGCGGGTATATTGATTGCCGAGATATCTTATTTTTCGTTGGTGATGATTAATTATTTTGTTAATGGTTATTTTGAAATAATTCATTCTGAAGTTATAAGAGGGGTGAAAGTGGGTGGTGCAGGTGGAGGGATAACTGGAATAGGCCTAGTTCTTTTTCGCCTCTTTAAAGTAAAAGGTTTTTAGCCGATCTCTTTCTTGCTATTAAATCCCGGCCTTGTGCCGGGATTATAACGTTAGTCCTACACGTTAAGTGGTTTTGACCCCATATATCCATGCACCTATTCCCGCTTAGGTTGATGGTTTCCCCCTGCGCCGATATTCTCTTGGTGAGCGATATCCTAAAGCGCTGTGCGGGTGATATTCGTTGTAATGTTCGAACGCTAACGACAGGTTTAACACTGCCGTCTGGCTGTCCGGTTTTGGCATCATGCCGATATAATCACGCTTCATCGTCTTAACGAAGCTTTCTGCTACACCATTACTTTGTGGACTTCTGATCGCGGTCGTTCGGGGCTCCAGGCCCAGCATTTTAGCGAAGCTCCGGGTTTCATCGGCACGATAGGCCGAACCGTTATCCGTCAGCCATTCGAGGGGCGCTGTCGGCAGGTTTTGCCCGAACCGGCGTTCAACTGAGCGTAGCATAACGTCCTGTACCGTATCGCTGTCATAACCGCCGGTGCTGGCCGCCCAGTCCAAGGCTTCCCTGTCGCCACAGTCGATGGCGAAGGTGACCCGCAGCTTTTCGCCGTTATCGCAGCGGAACTCGAAGCCATCCGAACTCCAGCGCCGATTGCTTTCGGCCACCGCCACCCGGCCTGTGTGACGACGGGTATCCGGTGTGGGACGGGGTTTCGACTCTAACAACAAGCCGTTGTCACGCATCACGCGCCATACCCGTTTTGCGTTCACCCTCGGCAGACCTTCCTGCTCCGAACGGCGGCGCAGATTAGCCCAGATGCGTCGATAGCCATAACTCGGAAGGTCGGCAACTTCGGCACGGATGTGTTCCAGTAATTCGGCGTCATCTTGATGCCGCTGCATGCGACCGTCCTGCCAGTCAGCCTGCCGATAACGATAAAGCGAGAGCTGCGCACGCGACACACCCAGAGCTTCACTCACTGGTTTTACTCGTCGTCCCCGGGCAATAAGGGTCCGTGCGCAATCCATTTTTTTGCTTTGCCGTATTCTACCGCCTCCTTAAGGATCTCATTTTCCATGGTTTTCTTACCCAGGAGACGCTGGAGTTCACGGATCTGTTTCATGGCACTGTTTAACTCAGAAGCCGGCACAACTTCTTCGCCGGCAGAGACCGCCGTCAGGCTGCCATCCTGGTATTGCTTACGCCATTTAAAGACTTGATTAGCATTCACATTATGACGACGAGCGACAAGAGAAACGGAGCTTCCTGGCTGGAAGGTCTCCTGAACGATGGCGATCTTCTCCTGCGGAGTGCGACGACGGCGTCGCTCTGGCTCAGTAAGAACAGTACCCATGATTTCGCTTTGACCAGTCTTGAACATAGTTCCAAGCCTACCTCTTATTTTAGGCGGGTCAAAGTGTATGGATCATCAGGGGGCTAATACATTAAGTTCTGTTTTGGTGATCAAGCATCTCTGCTCAGACGTCACCACCACCGTTTGCCCAGTGTTAAAGCCCAGTTCATCAAGCCACCGCCCACTTATCTTCAACTGCGGGCTGGTCTGTCGTGAGCCGCCATTAGGTGCATAACCTGCTGTATAATAACGAGGTTGTGACGGTTTTACTTCAATTGTGCCGAGTTCTGACTTACAATCTGAGCGATGAGGAGAAGCGGAATAACGTGGTGGCGCATGCCATCCTGGGCGGGGTAATAACCTAGCTAAGCGGCGCCAACGCCGTAGCGGGAGCGACCGGTGCGGCAAGCGGCGAAATGGCCGCGCCGGCGATAGCACTGGCATTATACGGCACGGCGGACAGCGATAAATTGACATCGCAACAAAAGGAGAACCTGGGCGCGCTGTCGACGCTGGCGTCGGGGATCGCGGCGGGAGTCAGTAGCGGCAGCATATCAGGTGCGACTGCGGGGGCGCAGGCTGGCAAAAACGCGGTGGAGAATAACTTCTTAAGCACGCCTTCAGCAACAAAACGAGAAGAATTAGCGGAAAAAATCATTGAGGGTGATAAAACGCTGCAAACGGCGAAGGAGTATTTAGCGCTGGAAAATGCCGATAAACGCAGTGATGCGTTGGTCAGCCAGTTCAAGAAAGGTCCGGCAGCGATGACGGCCGATGAACGTAATGAACTGAAAAGCTATATCAGGCTTTACGCGGCCGATATGCAGACGCAACACGGCGATGCGGTGACTCGAGAGTTGGTGACCGGCTTGTTGACGGGGCAAGATTATCTCAAGTCAGCCCCCAACAGCGAAGCGCAGCAGAAAGCGCACACCCTTATGAAGACGTGGGGCTACCATACTTCGAATGCGAGCATGGGCGATCCCGCGCTGATGTTTGGATTGGGGCCGCTGGGCCAATCGATCAAAATGGGGATGGTAACCAATGTTGCGATCGGTGTTAGTGTTAATACAGGCGTCCAACTCAGCGGAGGCGATCCTTTTAGCTATGTTGATGTGGTAATGGCTGGGGTTACCGCAGCGGCGACCAAAGGAAAAGCTATTTTACCCAGCGTGGGAATAAATATAGGCGGTGCTGCTATTAGTAGTGCAGCTAAAGGTGAAGATCCGACCAATGCTATGATTGGGGCTGGGGCCGGTACTGTTATAGGAAATAAAGTCTCAAAAGGTATGACTGATAAATTTTCTGGCTTGATTAAAGAAAATACAGCACATCTAACTGGGGCTATAGGCGGGTCTTTCTCTAGCGAGATGCTTGGCGGAGCTGTAAAAGAGTATTTAGATAATGCGGACGAGAATGATGGGAATAACTGACCTCAAAAAACTCAGCGTGTTAGTTATTTGTAATATATTTTTATTCATTCTATTAGTATTCGTAGCTAGGCTTTTGGCATCTATTATTGTTTATTTCAAGATTGGCCATTTCATGTTCTATCTTGGGGATGGCTTTTTGACCTCTCTAAAACAAGCTACTGTAGCCGGTACGACGCTTGGTGTGGGAATCTGGATTAAGTCCAAGCTTAGCGCTAAGAAAACGCATGAGTCATCCGACTAAGGTTCGTTTTGATATAGCCATACCTATGTGACCTTATCCCGGCTTATGGCCGGGATTTTTCTATGATTATCTTAAACGCCCAACTTAGTCTTGATCGTCAGACATCCCTGTTCAGTGGTCACCGTTACCGACTGGCCGGTGTTAAATCCCAGCGCTTCCAGCCATCGGCCCTTTATGGTTAGCTGTGGGCTGGGTTTCTTACGTCCACCGTTGGGGGCATAACCGATGGTGTAGTGGCGGGGTTGATATCCTTCTTTTTTAACCACTTGGGTTGTGGCAGGTTCTGACTTACAATCGCGCTTAGCCATAGTAACTACTCCTGGGCGGCGCCGTGACCGGTTTGCCCTCTGCTCCTATCTTCCGTTATCACTTAAGCCACGGCGGTGTGGCCGCCATCCCTGGCGGCGTCACAATCAGCGCCGATCCTCAGCAACATCAACACCAACATCAACATCAACACCTTATGGGGTTGACGGCCTGCCGGCCTCCGCTTAAAGGCTTTATGCCCGCCCGGCTTCGCCTGGCTACGCCGGGTCGCACTGCGTTGCTCCTTCCCGGCTCGCCAGCTTGCGCCACCCAGCCCAGTCCGGCGCGGTCATGCAGGCCCGGCGCTCCCTTAACCTTCCGTGGTCCAGAGCGCCGCAGTGCGTCGCTTGCGGGCTTCGCCAGCCCACGCCCGGCAGACGGTTCGCCGGGCCACAGACAAGCTGTGACCCGCCTCAACGCCTCGGAGTAAAAACCCATCGCCCATATACTCGCCGTAGAGAAACACGTTGATACTCTGTTAAGGCAAAACCGCGCCACGGGGCGAAAAACGCGCGTCGGGGGCTGCGGGTCTCTGGGGAGAGATGCAGTAGAAAAAGTAGGTTGTAAGTCACTGAACTGACAAGGGAAAGTCACCAACTATGCAGGGATGCATGTCAGCTGAAGTTGTTGTGGAGAATAATTTCTTAAGCACGCCTTCAGCAACAAAACGAGACGAGTTGGCAGAAAAAATCATTGAGGGTGATAAAACGCTGCAAACGGCGAAGGAGTATTTAGCGCTGGAAAATGCCGATAAACGCAGTGATGCGTTGGTCAGCCAGTTCAAGAAAGATCCGGCAGCGATGACGGCCGATGAACGTAATGAACTGAAAAGCTATATCAGGCTTTACGCGGCCGATATGCAGACTCAACATGGAGATGCGGTAACCAGAGAGCTGGTGACCGGCTTATTGACGGGGCAAGATTATCTTAAGTCAGCGCCCAACAGCGAAGCGCAGCAGAAAGCCCACACCATTATGAACACCTGGGGTTACCATACTTCGAATGCGAGTATGGGTGACCCCGCGCTAATGTTCGGATTGGGGCCGCTGGGCCAATCGATCAAAACGGGGATGGTAACCAATGCTGCGATCGGTGTTGGTGTTAATACAGGCGTCCAACTCAGCGGAGGCGTTCCTTTCAGCTATGTTGATGTGGTAATTGCTGGGGTTACCGCAGCGGCGACCACAGGAAAAGCTATTTTACCCAGCGTGGGAATAAATATAGGCGGTGCAGCTATTGGTAGTGCAGCCAAAGGTGAAGATCCGACCAATGCTATGATTGGTGCTGGGCTAGGCACTGTTTTAGGTAATAAAGCTGATAAATTCATTACTACAGGATTATCGACAGCAGTAAAAGAGGGAACCGCAGGATTAATAGGTAATGTCGGGGGGGCTACAACAAACGAGATCATCAGCAGTAGCGTAAAGGATGATTTAGACAAAGTTGGGCTTAAAAATGACAACAAATAAATTACATTTACTTATCTCTCTTATTTGTCGGTGTGTTTTAGTCTTTGTCGGTCTTTGTATGATTGGGAGCTTTGTTGCCTCAATTTTAGTTTATTTCAAGCATGGTTATTTTTCCTTCAGTTGGAAAGAAGCAGCATTACTTTCACTAAAAAGAGGCATCACAGCGGGTTCAATTCTCGGTATCGGCATCTGGATAAAAGTTAGACTTGAAGATAGCGGTTCTTCAGGATCCAATAATTGAAATTTTGGAAAAATAGTCGAGGAGAATAATTTCCTGAGCACCCGTTCCGCGACAAAACGGGACGACTTAGCGGAAAAAATCATCAACGGTGATAAGACGCTGCAAACGGCGAAGGAGTATTTAGCGCTGGAAAATGCCGATAAACGCAGTGATGCGTTGGTCAGCCAGTTCAAGAAAGATCCGGCAGCGATGACGGCCGATGAACGTAATGAACTGAAAAGCTATATCAGGCTTTACGCGGCCGATATGCAGACTCAACATGGAGATGCGGTAACCAGAGAGCTGGTGACCGGCTTATTGACGGGGCAAGATTATCTTAAGTCAGCGCCCAACAGCGAAGCGCAGCAGAAAGCCCACACCATTATGAACACCTGGGGTTACCATACTTCGAATGCGAGTATGGGTGACCCCGCGCTAATGTTTGGATTGGGGCCGCTGGGCCAATCGATCAAAACGGGGATGGTAACCAATGCTGCGATCGGTGTTGGTGTTAATACAGGCGTCCAACTCAGCGGAGGCGATCCTTTTAGCTATGTTGATGTGGTAATGGCCGGGGTTACCGCAGCGGCGACCACAGGAAAAGCTATTTTACCCAGCGTGGGAATAAATATAGGCGGTGCAGCTATTGGTAGTGCAGCTAAAGGTGAAGATCCGACCAATGCTATGATTGGGGCTGGGGCCGGTACTGTTATAGGAAATAAAGTCTCAAAAGGTATGACTGATAAATTTTCTGGCTTGATTAAAGAAAATACAGCACATCTAACTGGGGCTATAGGCGGGTCTTTCTCTAGCGAGATGCTTGGCGGAGCTGTAAAAGAGTATTTAGATAATGCGGACGAGAATGATGGGAATAACTGACCTCAAAAAACTCAGCGTGTTAGTTATTTGTAATATATTTTTATTCATTATATTAGTATTCGTAGCTAGGCTTTTGGCATCTATTATTGTTTATTTCAAGATTGGCCATTTCATGTTCTATCTTGGGGATGGCTTTTTGACCTCTCTAAAGCAAGCTACTGTAGCCGGTACGACGCTTGGCGTGGGAATCTGGATTAAGTCCAAGCTTAGCGCTAAGAAAACGCATGGGTCATCCGACTAAGGTGGAGAATAACTTCCTGAGTGCAAAAGAAGCACGGCAACTGGATAAAGAGCTAGCCGACCTGAAAGAGACGGGTGAAGACGTCACTCCCTTACTTGAGAAATACATTGATATCAGCAACAAGAATGCGAAAGAACTTGCTGATGCATGCAGCGGTGGCGGCGTGGCCTGTGTGACATTGGAAGAGCTTATTCAGGCTGAAACAAATGTTGCCAATGATGCTCATCCTTCGCAATTTCGGCTAGATGAGAAATTAAAGCAGCCCGAAGCCGCCGCATTAGTTAATTATCTAAATAAAAATGATCTTAAATTCCTTAAAGATAATATCACTACCGGTGATAGAGTGCTGTCTGTGGTCAGTGACCCTACGTCTTGGCCAGTCATTATGATGGGTGCAAAATCCATTATTCAAGGGCCAAGTGGAAAAGAGCAATTAATCGCTGCTGGAATATCGGGCGCGGCTAATGCGGCGATACAAGCAGGGGCGACAGGCGATGTCAAACTTACCGATGTGATCAACGCTGGAGTCATTGGTGCAATCACGGCGGGTAAAGGATATAACCCTACCGTCACCTGGAATGCGGCAGGCGGCTTTTATTCGGCGGAAATAAAAGGGGACGATCCTTTTATGGGGGCATTACTGAGTAAATCAGGGGCTTCAGTGGGCTATGCTGCAGGAAACGTATTCAAAGTCCCCATGGATAAGGTACTTAATCCAGTCTCGAAACAATACGAATGGGTGCCGATTGGGATCTGGACAATAACGAAGCCTGCGCCAATGAATCCTTTACCTTCAATTAGTGCAAATATTACTGATTCGTTTGTATCTGAAGTTGTGGGAGAACGCTTGAACCAAAGTGTATCTGGAATTAAAGATGAAACGAAATAAATTAAAATTTTGTTTATTTTTATTGATATATATGTGTTTTTCAATGGTTTTTATTTTTATTGTAAGTGGTGTCTTTGCTTACTTACTGAAAGGATGGTTAATGTGGGAATTTGATAAGCCATTTCCTTTTGGAAAAGAAGAGATAAAAATCATTTGCAAAATTGGCCTAACAGGTTTTCCAATCGGAATTATATTGTTTTGTTGTTATTATAAAGACATACAAAAAATCAGATAGTCAAATCCCGGCCTTATGCCGGGATGATAACATTAGTTCTAGACGTTAAGCTCAGTTTTGATGGTCAAGCATCCCTGCTCAGACGTTACCACTACCGTTTGCCCAGTGTTAAAGCCCAGTTCATCAAGCCACCGCCCGCTTATCTTCAACTGCGGGCTGGTCTGGCGCGTTCCGCCATTAGGTGCATAACCTACTGTATAATAACGAGGTTGTGATGGTTTTACTTCAGTTGTGCCAAGTTCTGACTTACAATCGCGCTTAGCCATAGTAACTACTCCTAATTGGAAACAACCGGAACGTACTTCGTTTAACCTGGCGATATTGTAATAACCCGATAGCTTCCCTTAACATCCTGGCATGAAACGAAAAAATCATGCCTTGCCCACTGATATGCCCGCGCTGCAAGCGCTGGTACTGCAACAACAAACGCTGGTCGCGCAACAACAGGCGACTATCGCATCCCTGCACAATGACCTTAACGCACGCAAAGCAGAAATCGACCGCCTGCTGGCGCAACTGGCGAAACTGCGGCGCCTGTACTTCGGCCGCAGCTCGGAAAAGGCCGGGCGACAGATAGTCCAACTGGAGCATCGCCTGGAAGAGCTGCTGACGGAAGATAAGGTCCAGCATGCGCCCGTCGATTGCCCGGCTATGCTGCCGGCCTCACGCCCCTCACCGGTACGTCGGCCTTTACCGTCACACCTGCCGCGTGAAGAGTGCTGCCTGGAGCCGCACGAGCCGGCCTGTCCCGCCTGCGGCGGCGATCTTAAGCCGCTGGGCGAGGATGTCAGCGAACAGCTTGAGCTGATTAAAAGCGCGTTCAAGGTGATAAAAACCCGGCGTAAAAAGAAAGCCTGCGCCCGCTGCGATGTCATCGTCCAGGCGCCGGCGCCGTCGCACCCCATCGAACGTGGCATCGCCGGTCCGGGCCTGCTGGCGCGCGTGATGACGGCGAAATACGCCGAGCACTCGCCGCTGTATCGCCTGTCGGAAATCTTCGCCCGTCAGGGCGTCACACTGAGCCGGGCCACCATGGCCGGCTGGGTGGGCCTGTGCAGCAACCTGCTGGCGCCGCTGGCCGACGCGGTATGCGACTATGTGATGAACACGGGTAAAGTGCACGTCGACGACACGCCGGTGGACGTGCTGCAATCGGGCAAAGGCAAGCCGAAAACCGGCCGGCTGTGGGTCTATGTGCGTGACGACCGCAATGCCGGTTCGCGACTTCCACCCGCGGTGTGGTTCACCTACAGCCCGGACCGCAAGGGGATTCATCCGCCAACGCATCTGGCCGGGTTCAGCGGACTGTTGCAGGCGGATGCGTACGCGGGCTTCAACCCGCCATACGAAGAAGGCCCTATCCGCGAGGTCGGCTGCATGGCCCACGCCCGGCGTAAAATCCATGATATCCATGTTCGCCATCCGTCGCCGACCACCACCGAAGCCCTGCAGAGGATCGGTGAACTGTATGCTATCGAAGCCGACATCCGGGGGCGCCCGGCCGAAGAACGACAACAGGTGCGCGAAGCGCGAACCCAGCCGTTACTGATGGGCCTGGAGAGCTGGATCAGGGAAAAACTCACCACATTGCCGCGACAGGCCGATACGGCAAAGGCGTTCAACTATCTGATGAACCACTGGCCGGCGTTGTGTTACTACGCCGGCGATGGCTGGGCGGAGATCGATAACAATATCGCGGAAAACGCGCTGCGGGTGGTGAGCCTGGGCCGGGAAAATTATCTCTTCACGGGGTCGGACAGCGGCGGCGACCGGGCGGCGTTGATGTACACGCTGATCGGCAGTTGCAAACTGAACGGTGTCGAACCGGAAGCCTATCTGCGCCATGTACTGGCGACAATCGCGGATCATCCCATCAATAAGATTAAAGATCTGCTGCCGTGGAACCTTGTCATACCTGCCGAATAAGCGTCAATACGTCACTGAGTTGACGCTTACGTTATAACGGCCACTGTCGATTTGTGCGCGGATAAACTCTTCGAAGTGAGGACTTAGCGCGATACTGGTTGTCATGGTTGCCTCCGATACAGAATAATATCTATTACTATCTGTTAGTATCTTTGATGGTTTATTAACGTCAACCCCCGTGGGGGCATCTTCTGCCATCAAGTCGAGCAACAACCCGATATCGTCGTCAACGTCTGGCCTATCGCGTTGACGCATGCACCGCCGACAGCGCCTTGATGCTTACCTGCGTGTAGATTTGAGTCGATTTGACGCGGCATGGCCCAGCATCGCCTGTATCCAGCGCAGGTCTGCGCCAGTTGAATAGCAAATTGTCGTTGATCCCATGCTCCTACGCCAGTTTGGCAATAGATACGCTGGGCTGGAGCGCCTGTTCCACCAGATTGATTTTGAAGTCCAGGATCTGGGGCGCAGATCAATTTAACAGAGGAGCACCCAGGTTATCTAACGACTTCTGTTAAATCAGACGGCGACTGGACGTACGCTTACGCAATAACGCCCCTATAAGAACTGATTTGCCGTCGCCGATGTTTTTAAACGCTATGGCTGAGGGGGGCTGCCAAACCTGGGACTGTTGCTTTTTCGCAGTCAATTTTTCCGCCAGCTTCCCTCACAGCTTAAGGTTATTTTCCTTTGCCCATTTTCTTAACCTGCCGCAGGCGTTGGCGTAGGGTGAAGACGTATTAAGAGAAATCATTCTTCCCATTGTCCATTTGCCATACCACGCTTTTCCATACAGATCATCGTCGGATCGCTTATTGATAGATTCAACGATTTCGTTTTTAGCTTCCTGCAGTTGGTTTTTTAGCGAGTCTAAATCCACATCGCCATAGTCGTGATAAAACTTTTGGGCGAGAAGACCAAGCTGGTTCCACTGGTAACCTTTTTCCGGGAAATCGACGGGCTGTCCTGCTTCGTCACGCGTTATCCATTTGATAACTAATCTATTCCAGCCAACTAAGTAAGCGACAAGATTGCAAACACTCATAACAGAGCCTTTTGCATGCCCTTCCATGGATGGATCCGATGCTAATTCTGGCGGAATGGATGCGAGGTAACCTGATAATTTATTGTAGTTTTTGTCGATGGCTAACAGAAGTTCCGATTTAGTTTGCGGCACACCCATCAGAATTCCCTCTCCGGTTGTTGGGGTATCGAGGTAGTTTGGCAAAGGCGGGGGTACTTATGCGAACACTTTCGAGGAAAGTGTGAGTAAATCTCATCGTTAAGCTGATCGGTTCTTATTTTGAAAAGTTACTAATATATTGTTTTTATTTATAGATATCTTCTATTGGGAGCAAGCTCGCCTAAAGGAATAAGGCGATATTTTGCAGTGTCGGTCGCTGGCCACACGCTTACGTTATGTGCGGGCGCAGCGATATATCAAAGGTACCGCGAACGCATAAATGATAATGACTGAAATCCAGATGGCGCCGGGCCACCATGTCCGGACCAGAAAGTATAAGGTCGAGAAAATCAGCGGAGCCACAATAGATGCCAGGCTGACAGCCGAGGCCAATATGCCCTGAAGCTGTCCTTGTTGGTCAGCGTTAACCTGATGGGTAGCCAATGCCTGGAGGGCTGGCGTGCCGATGCCGCCAAGGGCCACAAGCGGCATAATCGCGAACACCATCCAACTCTGGTTGCTTATGGACAGGATAATCAATGCCAGGCATGAGCAGGCAATGCCGGCCAGGATAGTGCCGCGTTCGCCAAGCAGCCGGCTGGCAGGGCCGGGCAAAAATGCCTGCGCCAGTGTCTGGCATACTCCGAACGTGCCCAGGGACAGGCCAATCCACAACCCATTCCAGTGAAACATATCCTGCCCCCACAGCGCCCAACAGGTTCCATAAACCTCGCCGGTAGCGCTTAAGAAAAAGAAAACCAGCGTGACAATCAAAAGCCCTTTCGAGGCGGATAACCAGCGCAACGGCTTGAGCGGGTTAAATTCAGACAAATTCATTTTCCGGTTTGCCGGGGTGCGGGACTCTTTCAGGACGGTTAACGCCAGCAGAAAGTTACCGGTGTTCAGTCCGGCGGCAACGAGGAAGGGGAGCCGTAATCCGTAGTCGCCGAGCCACCCGCCAAGAACCGGCCCGATGATGAAGCCAGCGCCAAACATGGCATTAAATAACCCAAAACGCCGGGCGCGTTTGTGTTGCGGGGTTATATCAGTCAGCCAGGCCATGGCGACCGCTATATTCGCGCTAGTGAGGCCGGCTATCGCCCGCCCGGCCAGCAGCATCCAAAGCTGGGTGGAGAAAGCCATTATCAAGTAGTTGACCACCGCGCCGGAAAGAGAAATCAGCAATATCCGGCGCCTGCCGAAATTATCGCTTAATGCGCCGAGAAAGGGGGCGAAAATAAACTGCATAAGCGCATAAAGCGCCGCCATAATACCGATGTAAGGCGAGATGTCCGCCGTATGCATGACATCTTCGAGAAGGCGCGGAAGAATAGGAAATATGATGCCGATGCCAATAGCGTCAAGCCAAATGGTAATAAAAATAACGCTCAGCGTTTTCTTCACCATGGCTGCAACATCAGGCTGGCAAGCGCCGTTCCCCACGGTTTACACATAGGGCGTTCCCTGTGCGGCCGCTTCGGCGGCATGAAAGCCGCGCTCAAGAAGATCAAGGAATACCTGCCGCCTATCTTTGATTGATAAAGTGGTTTGGTGGCTCAGCGCTTCCTGGAATGCGATACGCCAGGTATTCAGCACGATGACGGCGATAAGGCTGGCCGCAGGATCATTATTTTGCGCGTTGATGCGCGAGGACAGGATATTGCTCAGCGTCAGTACCAGTATTTCAAACTGCTCAAGCGCATAAACGCGCAGTGATGGGCTTTCCGCGACCACCCTCCAAAAGTCGGCAACACCCTCATCCATCCTGACTAACGGATGTTCCTGTTCGACCAGTTCAGCGGCCAGGGTCCGTAATGCCGCCACCGGCGAAAGCGCGTGATGGCGGTCGATAGCGCCTTGTAATAATTGATGGATCTCGTCAATGCGATCGAAATAAAGTGCCTCTTTGCGCGGGAAGTAGTTGAATACCGTCATCTTAGAAACGTTTGCAGCGATGGCAATATCCGTAATAGTGACATTATCAAAACCATGTTTAATAAAGAGTTCCGTCGCGGTGTTTGATAGCTGCTGGCGTGTGATGCGTTTTTTTTGCTCACGCAACCCTTCCGCTTTACCGTTGATGTTCACTTGTCCGCTCCCGGATGGTCGTGTCTCTATTATTGTGGCATATTTTTATGTCTGGTAAAATTTTATGATCATCATAAAATTAAGTCCAGTAAAATTTTTAATCACGTCCATTTTTGGCGGCCGACAGCGCGGAGGGGCTATTGGGGCAGCGGCCCCCGCAGCCGGCGGACCGACGGGAGGTTATTATATGATGGGCCACCGGTGAATGTAGCGGGCAGGGAGCAGCCGTTCGCTCAGGCGTAAGGCGTGCCCGCCATGGCGGCGTTCAGGCCGAGGGTTCCCCGATCGATAAGAGCGAGAAAGGCGGCCTGCGCTTCCTCTGCGTCCCGATGGTGGCGAAAGACCCGGTGAGCCTGGATGAAGGCCACGGTCCAGGTGGCCAGGAGCAGGCCGGCCGCCAGATGGGCGGCGGGATCGGCGGGGTCCCGCCCCACGCATGCGCATAGCGCTTGCGTCACCACCTGCGCTATCTCGTCGCGTATTCCGCGCGCCCGGGCCTTAAGGGTTTCGCTGCCCTCGATGGTCGCCATGAAGCGTTCGCTCCCGGCGGAAAATTCGACATAGGGGCTTTGTTCCGCCACCAGCCGGTGCGCGAGCAGGCGCAGCGCCTCGATGGGAGAGACTTGGGGATCGCGGCGCCGCAAAGCGTCGCGCAAGAGTTCACGGCCCTCCTCGTCGCGATCGAAGAACATGTCCTCCTTGCGGGGAAAGTGATTGAACACGGTCATCCTCCCGACGTCGGCGGCCGCGGCGATCTCATCCACCGTCACCCGATCGAAGCCCCGTTCCATGAAGAGGTGCGTGGCGGCATTGGAGATGGCTTGCCGCATGGCAAGGCGCTTACGGGAACGACGGTCGGATGGCATTGGCGAATGGACCTTATCAGCGTATGTATATGTACTGAGTATACCTCGAGCCGCGGCAGAGAGGGACAACGCCTTGAGGTCCGGGCGCCGGAGAGACCATAACGGCAGGCTATTTTCAGCCTGCTCAGGCACCGGTTACCGCTTCATAAAGCACCTGCAGGCGCAGGCGCAGGAACAGCACCGCCTGGTGTTTGCGCGACAGCAGGGTTTCGACGGCGATCCCGGTCTCATCGGCCAGCTGCTTAAAGGAGTAGCCCTGAAGTTCGGTCTTTTCAAACGCCTCGCGCTGCTGGGGCGGCATATCCGCCAGCGCCAGCGCCAACTCCTGCCATACCAGCTCGCGCAGATAGGTGTCCTCGGCGCCGCTTTGCGCATTAAACAGCAGCTCGCCCAGTTCCTCGCCGGCGGGCCATTCCTGGTCCACATCGTCGGATAGCAATAATTCGCGCTTTTTACGCGACCGGTCGATAAGCTCATTGCGCGCGGCGCGATACAGCCAGGCGGCGACCTGCTCGATGGGATGAAGATAGCTATCGGCCTTGATCAGCTGATAGCTTATCTCCTGGAACACATCTTCCGCATCGGCGACATTAACGGTGCGCCCGGCAATAAACGCCCGCAGCCGCTGCTGGCAGCCGCGCAGCGCGGCCAGCAGATCGTGGCGCCGGTCCGCGGCGTTAGTCATTATGCCTGGCCGTTTTCGTCGGCGCGCGGTTCATTGCCTCGATCCCTAGGATGGCAGTGGCCATGCCAGGGACCCTGCCGGTGGCCCATGCCGCGCTGTTTAATAAACGCCTCGCGTTCCTCGGGGCTCATCGCCATCCAGCGCGCACGCATTTCCTGGCCCCGGCGGCCGAACATGCCCCGGCCGCCAAAACCACCAAACAGGATTTTGCAGAGGATAAGCAGCCCCAGCGCCTGGAAAAAGCCAATGCTCTTTACGCCGAATATTACCGGCAGCAGCGCGTTCCACAGCAGCATGACCAGCGTGGTAACCGCGAGGATAGCCACAACGGCCATAACCAATATCTTTAACTTACGATCTCTCATGTTGTCTACTCCACATTGTTCAGATACAGAGGTAGACGAATCAGCGGCGAAAATATTTGCGCCGGCACGGGTTAAAAAAACCCACGCGCAAATATTTTCACCCAGGTTAGCTGTTACTCAAACAACAGAGAGCTCAATATCTCCTCAATCTGGTTTTTTGCCGCGTCGGAAACAAGTTGGTAGGATACGGTTATCATCGCCGTTTTTGCACTCAGCGGAATTTGATAAATCAGCACTCTCCACGGATCGGGGCCATAGGCGCCGCTGCGCTGATAGTCCGCAATAAACGCCGTCTTACCGGCTATTTTGCCCACTGAACAGTAGGGTTTTCTCACTAGGTGAGTGCCCATCTTTTCTAAGCCAGGATTCAGGCCGTTATTAAGCGCGTCGCAAGCCTCCTTTATTTCCGCCGCCGTCGCTGTTTGTATCTCGCTTTCGGTTAACAGATTATCGCTGAAGGAAACTCTGAATACCGCCTGATTCTGTTTTTGATCGGCGCTGGAATTGGCGGCCAGGGGCGTTTGTTTACTTTTATCCTGGCTATTCATCGCTTTACTGCCAATGTCCGCGATGTCTTTTACCTGGCTGTGTGCAAGAATAAACCATTTTTCAGGCAACTCCACGCTTACGCCATAGCCGGCCACATAGCGACGGAATCCATCTTTTGGCACCACCGCGTGAGCAGAAGAAACAATCGGTGCTGTCGCAGGGATTGGCCGGGGCGCTGTATTCGCCGACATGGCCTGGTTTTTACTAAATTCAGCGCTAAAAAAAAAGATGACCTTAATGATGATAAAAATGGCGACTAATTTCAAAAGTCCTTTGATTTTATTCATAACATCCTGCAATTCTATATTAACGCCTGGATAAACACCGTTCCCCATTCTTTTGACATGTTTGCTGCTGAGCAAATGGGTTGCAATACTGACCTACAGGCGCATAAGTTTGGTTATAATATGGGCGTGGCTCATGGTCATGCGCGGCCTATCCCTCTTTGGGCCCGGGGCGATCTGATTACCAAGACTATTGTGAATAATAATCTACCGTGGCGCATTCCATTTTACTCTACTCCCCGCCGCTTTACCCCGGATTTGGGTATTGCCATGGGGCGATTAAATTTTGCTGCGTGCCACCCATGTACGGAACAACACTACCTTCCGTATTGTCTGTAGTGTAAGTATTTTGATAAAACAGCATTTACAGCGGGAGATATGATGCGCAGCAGGACTCAAGTTTTACTCTTTACGGCGGGATTACTGGCCGGCAGCCTCAGCCTGGTTTCCCCCGTACGGGCGGAAGGCGAGCAGGATGCCGTTGCGCCGCAGCAGGAACAGGTACAACCGCAGCAGGAGCCGGCGCAGCCTGAACAGGCGCCGGCACCCGCGCAACCGGATTCGGCGCAGCCGCAGCTTACGCAACCCCAACCGGAGCTTACGCAGCCCCAGCCCGCCGCGCCCCCGTCCTACGAGCTCAATAAAATCATTATCGATGATAAAGAGCATCAAATCGGCGATACGGTACCGGCTAAATACCTCACCAAGCAGTATGAAATTGTCGAATGGCAAAAGCGCCATTTGCCCGCCCCGGTAGAGAATAGCCATTGGACCTATGCCAGCGGCAATTACCTTCTGATCACCAATGACACCGGCAAAATTCTCAAAGCCGAATCGGGCGATATCTTTTTCAGTAATAACTGACTACCTTTGCGCCCGGTAACGCCCCGGCCTTTGGCCGGTGGTGCGCGTAAACGCCGCACTAAATGCCGTATCGGAACCGTAACCGACGCTGTCCGCCACCGCCGCCAGACTTTTGCCGGCCCGCAGGGCGTCGCCCGCCACCGCCATGCGCCACTCGATAAGATATTGCAGCGGCGGCACCCCGACCAGCCGCCTGAAATGCTGCGAGAACGTGGTGCGCGACATCGCGACCCTGGCCGCCAGTTCCCCCACGGTCCAGCGGCGGGCGATATCGGCGTGCATCAGGCCCAGCGCCGCGCCGATCTGCGGATCGGCCAGGGCGCCCAGCCAGCCGGGCGCTTGCATACCCGACCCCAGGTGCGCCCGCAGGATCTGGATGAGCACCATATTGGCGAGATTGGTGGCCACCACCGCGGCCCCCGGGCGTGAGGCTTCGGTCTCGATGCGCAGCAGTTCCAGCACCGCGCGCAGTGGCGCGGCGCTGGCTGACGCCGCCGGCACATGAACCACCGGCGGCAGTAGCTTCAATAACAGGGTGCCGGAGTCGTGCGCAAAAATAAAACGTCCGCCCGCCGCGCTCACCTTCTCGCCGCTGTCGCCATAACGCGCAATACCGTCTGCGCCAAGGTTTTTCGCCAGGGCCTCCCGGCCATCAACCGGCGCCAGCGTGGGATCGCTGCCGGTGCAATAGTCCTGGCCGCGCGTCAGCAAATAAAAATCACCGGTCATGATATGCACGGGCGGCATGCCGTCTTCACTCCACAGCCAGAATGATCCTTCCAACACGCCGGCGAATTTGATATGGCTCAGGCCGGAGAAACGCATCGCCCAGGGACCGTGCACCTCAATGCGCGCCGACAACAGGCTTTTAGCTTTCAACAGGGAAAACACATCCGACAACGGGTCCATAACATTCCGTACGATCGATGATAAATAGCGGAGAATTGATTATAGATTAATCGGCCGGCGGGCGCCATGATGCCATCTGTCCCCGGCGTGGCCCGGCAAGGCCGCGCCGATTTTGATGGCGAATTAGGTGGAGGCGTATTCATGTCGCAAATCAACGGTAAAGTGGTGATTATTACCGGCGCGGGCAGCGGTATCGGCGCGGCGACCGCGCTGCTGCTGGCGTCGCGCGGCGCTAAAGTGGTGCTGGGCGCGCGCAGGCCGGAGCGGCTGGCGGCGCTGGCAACCCGTATACGAACCGAGGGGGGCGACGCGGCCTGTTTGCAAACCGATGTCACCCGGCGCGACGATGTGGCGCGTATTGTCGACCTGGCGTGCGAACGGTATGGCAAGCTGGATGTTTTGATCGGCAACGCCGGCGTGGGCCCGATTTCACCTCTCGACGAACTGAAGGTAGACGACTGGGAGGCGATGATCGATATTAATATCAAGGGCGTGTTGTATGGTATTGCCGCCGCGCTGCCGGTGTTCCGCGCCCAGGGTTTCGGCCATTTTGTCCACACCGCGTCCACCGCCGCGCATCGTATCGTACCGACCATGGCGGTCTATGCCGGCACGAAAATGGCGGTGCGCGCCATCTCCGAAGGGCTGCGGCAAGAGGCGGGGGAAACGCTGCGGGTCACGGTCATCTCTCCCGGTATGACGCGTACCGACTTTGCGCAGACCATCACCGATCCGGCCGTCAAGGCCCGGATCGAAGAGTCCATGAACACGTTCGGCATTGCGCCTGAGGCGATAGCGCGCGCCATCGCCTTTGCCATTGAACAGCCCGCCGATGTGGATGTGGGCGAGATTATCGTGCGTCCCACCGCGCAGGGTTAACCCGCAAGGCGGCCGCTATAAACGGAAGCTGGCAACCAGTTCCTCCAGCACCGCCGACTGGTCTTCCAGCGTGTTGGCGGCAAGGGAGGACTCGGTGACCAGCGCGGCGTTCTGCTGGGTCGTGGTATCCAGCTCGCTGATCGCCCGGGCGATTTGTTCGATGCCGTGGCTTTGCTCCTCCGAGGCCGAGGAAATCTCGCCCATGATGTCGTTGACGCGCGAAACCGAGGCGACGATTTGCTCCATGGTATCGCCGGCCTGGGCCACCAGTTTGGTGCCCACGTCAATGCGCGAGACGGACTCGCCTATTAAGGTGGCGATCTCTTTCGCCGCCTGCGAACTGCGTTGCGACAAATTGCGTACTTCGCTGGCCACCACCGCGAACCCACGGCCCTGCTCGCCGGCGCGCGCCGCTTCCACCGCCGCGTTAAGCGCCAGGATATTGGTCTGGAAAGCGATGCTGTTGATGACGGCGGTAATATCCGTGATTTTTTTCGAACTCAGGGAGATGTCGTCCATGGTCCTGACGACATTTTTCATCACTTCGCCGCCTTGATGGGCATTGTGGGTGGCTTCGCCGGCGATCTGGCTGGCATGTCTGGCGTTGTCGGCGTTGTTTTTCACCGTTGAGGTAAGCTCTTCCATGCTGGCGGCGGTCTCGACCACGGCGGCGGCCTGTTGCTCGGTGCGGGAAGACAGGTCGGTATTGCCCGTGGCGATTTTGGCCGCCGACGAGGCCACGGTGCCGACGCTGTCGCGCACATCGGAAATGATGGTGCGCAGTTTGGCGTTCATGCGCGCCATGGCGGCGGTAAGCTGGCCCAGTTCATCATGACTTTCAGGCGTTATCGACGCGGTGAGATCGCCGTCGGCAATGCGCTCGGCAACCGCGAGATTTTTCAGCACCGGCCGGGTAATCTGCCGGGTGATATACCATGAGACGAGAATACCGAAGACCACCGCAATCAGGCCGATGATAATGGTAATGCTTGAAGAACCATACGCCAGCGCGTCATTTTTTTCTTTCACGATATTAATAATGACTTTGACCGCGGCGCTGCTCTTATCGCCGGCAAGTTTTACGCCGTTTTCCGCAGCATTCAAATCCTTATAATCGGCATAGTAGTTCTGGCTTATATCCTTATATTTGCCAAAGTAGCTCCAAAAAGCATCCAGGTCAGGCTTCTTTTCCGGTGCGAGGCTGACCGCCAAATCGTTATATTTTTTCTCTGCATCCGCATAATTCTTTTGCAGCAAGGCTAATGCCTCATCGGTGCCTTTTAATTGCAAATTAAAGGAATTGTCTTTAATTAAAATATAGGCCAATACAAAATCATTGAGTTGATTATCCATATCGGTGCCAAACGTCTGGTTTAGCAAGGCGGTTTTAAAGGGGCCTATGGCGTCCTGGTTATGGAGTTCGTCCAGTTGGGCGCGGATAGCGACCATTTTTTTGGAAAAAACACTCATGTTTTCCAGAGATTTATTAAAATCTCCCAGATAGCGGGCAATGCTATCCAGGCTTGCCATCGATTCTTTATCCCATGACAGTGCCTGGGCTTGGTGGGTGAGCGCGGCGGCGTCATCGATAAAGCCGGCCATGACTTTACGCACCGCGTCGTCGGACGAGTAAAGGTATTTAACGCGGTTGACTTTAACCTGGAAAACATCAATATTTATATTATATACCAGATTGGTCTTTTCATAAATATCGCGAATTTCCTTGAACCGTTGGACGCTGAGGCCTGATGCAATCACGACCAGCAATAAGACAATACCGAAGCCTAAAAAAAGTTTATGTGACACTTTAATGCTATTTATTTTACTTATTAAACTTGTCATTTCTGTTTCCCATATAAATGTCACAAATCAAACTGTGTAATACCTGAGATAAATGTCCTGCCTAGCTATCGGCAAATTTTTCCGCTTCTTTAGGTTATTTTCCGCGGAATGAGAGAATGGACAGTAAAAATATCGATGCAGAGTGGTGCGGCGGCGGTAGGGCGGTTGTTGTGGGAATTATGGGGATTCGCTCATGCCACCCTGTGCTTTGCGTGATGGCGTTAAGCCCAAATTTTGTCTTTTGCCCGTGCTGATATGCGGATGCCTGAAAAAAATAGTGCAACTGTCCAATAGATGATGATGACTCAATCTTGACGGGTAATGCCTCGGCTTACCGATTGCAAATGAACGTTGGGAAATAATTACCGCTATTTTGTTAATAAAGAAGCAGAACATATATTTTCGCCTGCCGCATGGCGGAAATAGAATAGCCGCTTTCACAAAAGAGCGAAAAAATAAACCGGATGACTGTCACGTCGCTTACCCGGCCGCATTGGCCTGGGATTTCCCCACCTCCGGCAAGAGTAGCTATACTAAAAGCCTATGGGTAACAAACAGGAGGATGCAGATGACTATTCATAAACACGGACAGGCACATTGGGAAGGCGATATCAAGCAGGGTAAGGGCACCATCTCCACGGAAAGCGGCGCCTTAAGCCAGCAACCCTATGGCTTCAATACCCGCTTTGAAGGTAAACCCGGCACCAATCCCGAAGAGCTTATCGGCGCCGCCCACTCGGCCTGTTTTTCCATGGCGCTATCCTTGATGCTGGGCGAGAAGGGATACACTGCGCAGAGTATTGATACCAAAGCCGATGTTTCCCTTGATAAGGTGGGCGGCGGCTACGGCATCACTAAAATCGCCCTGGACAGCAGCGTGGTAGTGCCAGGGATCGATAAACAGGAATTTGACGCCATTATCCAGCAGGCAAAAGAAAACTGCCCGGTGTCCAAGGTCCTAAAGGCTGACATTACGCTGACCTACCAGTTAAAAAACTGAATCGGCAGCACGACCTGATCCGCACCCCGTCTATCAGGGCGGGGTTTGCGCCACCGCTTTACCACGCAGTGGGTTTCCCCTCCCTACGCCGCATACCGCGTTTCGCCGCGCCGCCAAAGCCCTTGCTCTTCCTTTACCCGCCTGAAGGCAAGTACCCGGATGCGCTGGTTTAATGTGATGTTCATCACAAAAATCATGCTATGCTTACCGGTCTTTCCGTAAGGAAACTATCACGACGAGGTATGGGTATGATTACCGGTATGCGTATAGCGACCGTGCTGCAAATGATCCTGAATATCGGCCTGCTGTTCCTGGCGGCGATCCTGATCGTTTTTATGGGTAAGGAAACCGTTCTTCTGGCCAGGGTGTTGCTGGTAAACGGCGAACTGGCGTCTTACTACCAGATGATTGAAGGCATCGTCATTTATTTTCTGTATTTTGAGTTTATCGCCCTGATTGTGAAGTATTTCCAGTCCGGGTATCACTTTCCGCTGCGCTACTTTGTCTATATCGGCATCACGGCGATTATCCGCCTGATTATCGTCGATCATAAAGATCCGCAGGATACGCTGTATTATTCGGCCGCCATATTAATCCTGGTGGTAACGCTGTGGCTGGTCAACAGTAACCGGCTTAAGCGCGAATAGCCCCGTCAGTGATGCGGACTGCCCATGATTAGCGCTTCCCCCAAGCCTGGCGATCGTCGCCTGGATGAAAACGTGCCGGCGCCGGACATCATCCGGCCTGCTTTTACATGATAAAAACGCGCCATGGCGCATTGGTGGGCGAGGGTAGGGCAAGGAGCCTTCAGTAATAGGCCGCTAAGCATTGCAAAATCCCCTTGCCGCTATTGGCCAATGACGGATATCCCTGCAATAATTTGTCAATAACATCATGATTAAGCTCAGGCAAGCCGGCGTGCTTTAGATAGTTACTTAAATGCATTATAACCAATGAAATATAAAATTTTTTATTGATCGATGCGGCATTAAATACCGTATTTGCGCATTCCAACGTCAGATAAAAATTTTCCCCCGTAAAATTTTTCTTAGGGAATATCAGTTTATACATTTTTTTCTTTTTATTTGGCTCACAATAATAAGATGCATAGAAATTATTACCTAATATAGGGTAATGCATATTTATTTGGTCCATCAGTTTTAACGGGATATCGTTAAATTCATTATCATCTTTATCTGTGACAGTGGTGATGGACAGCCTGCCGGATGCCGCGTGAAAGTTTAAAGCAGGGTTATCACTATCATCGATAAGGTTGGTATTTTTGAGCAGTTCTATCGTCCCGCTATCGCCGTCGAGCAAAATCGGCAGATAAAGGTGTTTTTCATGCGGCAGCAAAACGCTTATATCATAATATTTTTTATGTAGTTCTTGTTTTAAACATTCATATGAACGACAGGCGAAACCTGGGTTTCCCTTGCCGGGGGTATTATCGCCATCGGCGAAGTTTGGTTTATGGATTTTTGCCGGGGGGCCTTCCTGGTGGCGGAGTATGGGGCTGCGCATTGCGGTAAAGGGCCGCGGGACATTGGTTACGCTTAAGCCGAATGCCGGATTGAACGGCCCGGCTTGCCGAGCGGCGGCGACATCATTTATGGCGGTATCGGAGGAAGAGGATGTTGAATTGATATTGTTCATGCGCCCGCCGTTGAGTTTCACCTGATAAAAAGAGTGTGGGTATAATAAATCACCGGTGTCTTTGATAAAGCGCTTAATCAGTACAGAGATTGAACGCTATTCTTTGAAATTTTGTAGGAGATTGCCCCGGAGGACTTGCCAGGCGTGTTGATTAGGCGGTAGCGACGTTGATGTGGCCGCGCGCAGGCGGGTTTGCCCTTGCGCTCAATCAAGGCCGATATAATAGCGGCGATATTGCGTGGGCGTGGTTTTCAGCCGCCGTAAAAAGGCGCGTCGCAGAATATCCACGCTGGAAAAACCGCAGGCGGCGGCGATTTCCTTCGGCGCCAGACGGCTGGATTCAAGCAGGTCGCGCGCTTTGGCCACCCGCTCCTGCTCCAGCCAGCGCGCCGGCGCCACTCCCAGCGCCTCCTGGAAGAGACGCGTAAAATGCCGGGTACTGAGCTGCATATGATTGGCCAGGGTTTTCACACTTTTCACCTCATCGAGATGGGCGACGGCCCAGCGCTGCATATCCTGCAAGGACGATCTGCCGGCCAGCGAGGCGCGGCCGCTGCGGCTGAAATGCCCTTGGCCGACCGGGCGGGTGAAAAACATCACCAGGTTGGCGGCGATCGCCAGCGCCACCTCGCGGCCCAGATCCTCTTCCACCATCCGCAGCGCCAGATCCAGACCGGACGTTACGCCCGCCGCCGTGCGCAGCGGGCCGTCACAGATATAGATTTCATCGCCATTGACCCGCACGCCGGGGTAGCGGCGCGCCAGTTCCCCGCATACCGCCCAATGGGTGGTGACCCGGAAGCCATCCATTAATCCGGTAGCCGCCAGCACCAGCGCGCCGGTGCATACCGAGCCATAACGCTGGCTTTGCCGGCAGCAGGCCGCCAGCGCCGCCAGGCTGTGCGCATCCAGATTAACGCCCGCCGCCGCCGGCGCGCCCGCCACCAGAAAGCTATCCAGCGGCCCGGTAAGCGTCTCCCGCAACGACAGGTCGGGGACGATTTTTACCCCCGAGGATGAGGTAATGATCTGCTGATCCAGCCCCATGACCCGCATACGGTAAACCACCCGCCCCAGGATGGCGTTCGCCTCGGCAAACACGTCCAGCGGCCCGGAAATATCCAGCAGCTGCGCGCCGGGCAGCGCGAGGCAGACTATTTCTTTACGCATATCCTATTCCGTACCTCAATGGGTTATTGCATGGCGCCGGTCAGCGTTTTGTCTCAAATCGTCGTAATGCGGTGATTGAAGACACCGAGCATGAGCCATTACCCTGGTCAGGTCAATTAACCGGAGGTAATCACCATGGCTTTCAGCATCAACGGTATCAGCGTGCCCGACAGCAAAATGGCGCGCGAAGCAACGGAGCTGGTGCGCGACACCGAATCCGATCTGCTGTTTCATCATTCCAGCCGCACCTATTATTGGGGGGCGCTGGCCGGGCGGCAGCGCGGCCTTCGCGTCGATCAAGAATTATTGTATATCGGCTGCCTGTTCCACGACATGGGGCTGACCCGGGAACACTGCAGCTGCGATAAGCGTTTTGAGGTGGACGGCGCCGATGCGGCGCGCGATTTCCTGCGCCGGTACGGTGTCGGCCAGGCGGATATCGATAAGGTCTGGACCGCCATCGCCCTGCATACCACGCCGGGGGTGCCGGAGTTTATGGCGCCGGAAATCGCCCTGGTCACCGCCGGCGTGGAGATGGATGTACTGGGCATTAACTATGCGTCCTACCCGGAAGACGTGCGGGAACAGGTGGTGGCCGAGCATCCGCGCACGCCGGCGTTTAAAGAAGACATTATCCAGGCGTTTTATGACGGCATTAAGCATAAGCCGGACACCACCTTCGGCAATGTTAAAGCCGATGTGATTGCCGATAAGGAACCGGGTTTTATGCCCGGCGACTTTTGCGCGCTTATCCGCGCGTCGCGCTGGAAAGGGTAACCGCCGCGCAAGGCGGCGAGTTGATCAGCGGCTTTGCGTCAGTTTTGCCATAAACGCCAGGCTGTGGCGCCACGAATCCGCCGAGGCGTGGGCATTGGCGGCGGGCGTGCCGCCGGCGGCCATGATAATGCCCGATACCGCATGGGGCTTATCGATAACCGTGGCCGGCACATACGGCGTGGCGATGGCGTGGCCGGCGTCGGGATAATCCAGGTGCTGAACGGGGTAAGGATAGGCGTGATCGTTAAGCGTCCTGGTCACATGGCGGCAGTAGTCGGTGGACGGCCAGAATCCATCGTCGCCGCCGGAAATCAACAGCACCGGGCAGCGCATATTTTCCACCCGGATGCGCGCGGCTTCCACCGCGGCGGTATTCCGCTGGGCGTGGACAAACGCCGCCGCCTGGCGCCGCGGCTGCGGGGCGTTGTCGATTTCGCGCCAGCATGCCTGCGCGTCGTTTCCATGCCAGACAATCGGCAGCGGCTTGCCCTGGTAAACCCAGCAGGGCGCGAAGCGGCTTTCACCCGGGCGTCCCGCCGCCAGTACGCCGTGCGTTACCGAACTGGGAACATAGGCGATCACGGCGGACACCCTTTCGGGAAAGGTGGCGGCCAGCAGCAGGGATAATTCCCCGCCGCGCGACTGCCCGCTGACCGCGACAAAACCCTTGCGCGGCCGCAGCCGCTCGTGTACCCAGGCCAGGGCGTCGGCGAAATATTCCAGCGGCGTGGCGGAGATATGCGACGGCAGGCCCGGCGCGCCGAAGTACCCCAATGCCAGCGCCGCATAGCCGCGGGAAGCCCATAACGCGGCGCGCTGATGATTGATGCCGCCGCCGGATCCGTTGAGGTAGATAACCACCGGATGCGGCCCCGGCGTGCCCGGCGTATAGAGCGCGCCCACCAGGCCCTGCTCTTCAATCGGCCGATAGGCGACGTTATCGGCGCTAAACTGTTGCACCATTTGCGCATCGGCATGGACAGGTGCGGCATCCACCCCGGCGGAGCGTCCCGTTGCGCGCAGATGCACGGTGACCGGCGCGATAACCGCCGGATGACCGGCGGCGCCGGTCGGCGGGGAAACCTGCCGCTGCGACCACAGTAATCCCTGGCCGTCTACGCCCCGGTAATCACCGGCAACCGGCGCATCACGCTGCAAATCCACCGTGCCGTCATCCGCCGCGATAAATTGCGCGTAACTGCGCCAGGCCGCGCCATCGCCGGTGCGGGATGTGGCTTCAATCTCAACCGTGGCGCCGGGGCGCAGGCCATGGAGACGGATGCGGCGCGGTTCATCCACCAAGGCGATGGCCGGGGTAACGGTCAGTGTCAGCGGCATCATCAATTCTCCTCCATTTTGGCCACGCGGGCCTGTTGCTGTACGGCCTGTTTATCGAAATGATTAATATCGCCGACCAGCGCGTTGGTGAAAATCTTATCCAGCGGTACGCTGGCCACGTCCAACTCACCGGCGTCATGCATCAAGGCGACATAGCGGGCAATGGCGTCGATATCGTATCGTCCCGGCACCACCGGCTGACCCTCAGGTGTGTAAAGGGTGCGTTTTAACCGGCGTTCCAACAGGAATACCGCGTCTTTCAGCTTGGCCTGGTAGACCTCGGCTCCCGGTTTTAATTCCGGCTGCGCCTGCCAGAATGTCTGGACGCAGAAGCCGGGATTGGCCTCACACGCCAGTGTGGCCTTGGTGATGGCGCGGCCAAAACCCACCAGCATGGCGCGGCGATCGCGCAGGGTATCGTTATGGGCGATAAAGCCATTGCCCACCATCGCGGAAAATTCGGCCGGATAGGACAACCGGCGGATTTTAGTGCCGCTTTGCTCCAGCATGTCGTGCCAGCTCTGGTTAAAGTTCAGCGCGTCGACGCGGCCTTCCTTTAACGCCAGGAAGCCGGCGCCGAGCGCGCCGGTGGCCACGATCTGCACGTCTTTATCCGGATTCAGTCCCTGGTTGGCCAGCACGGCGCGGGTTTGCGGAATCGAAGCCCAGGTCAGGGCGCCGACGCCGATTTTTTTCCCTTTCAGGTCGGCCAGGGTCTTGATGGGCGAACTGTCCAATACCGCCAGCTCCATGCCGCCGGAAGGCCGGGCGTTATAGAAAAACTGTACCGGCAAGGGTTGTTTGCCGGGGGCATAGGACGCCAGCACCGGCTCCGGCATCGGAAAGCCGATATCGATTTTTTTGCTGTTAACCTGCGGCAGCAGGGCGCCGGCGCCCTGGAAAACAATGGTTTTCACCGCCAGGTTTTCCGCGCGGAAGTAACCCAGCTTATCGGCGGCGCTATAAATACTGCCGTCGACCACGGTTTGGGGAATATTCAATCCCACGATAATCTGTTCTTCAGCCTGGGCCGCCGCACTTAGCGCCAGGCAAAAAAAAGTGCTGAATAAATAACCACGTTGTGTCATGAAATAGCGAGCCTCGTTAATGTCATCAAACCTGGGGTTAGCGCACCGTGCGGGTATCATCGGCCCGGGGTGTTTCCCAAAAAACCAGGCGCCGGTGCAGCCAGCGCACGCTTTGCGCCCCGATAAGCCCTATCACCGCCAGCAGGAATACGCCGGCAAACATCGTGCTGACGTTTAAATTCGCCGCGGCGGCGCCAATCATGTAACCGAGCCCGGCTTCCGACGACACCAGTTCGCCCACCACGGCGCCAATCAGCGCCAGCGCAATGCCTATCTGCAGACCGGCAAAAATATCCCCGGCCACCGACGGCAGCTTAACGTGGCGGAAGATATACCAGCGGGAGGCGGAAAAGGCCCGGCAGGCGTCAATCAGGTCGGCATCTACCCGCTTAAATCCCACCAGAGTATTGATAAACAGCGGGAAAAAGCATAACAGCACCACCAGCACCACCTTTGAGGCGATGCCGAAACCAAACCAGACCAGGATCAGCGGCGCCAGGGCCACTTTAGGCGTGGATTGGATAGCCACCAGCAGCGGGTAAACGAATTTTTCGAAGGTGGCGGATTCCGCCAGCGCGGCGCCGGCGATCAGGGCAAAGCCGCTGCCCAGCGCATACCCGATAAGCGTGGCCGACAGGGTATAGCCGATATGCTTCCAGATAACGCCCTGGCGGAACAGATCCAGCAGGGTGGTCCACACCGCGGTGGGGGCGGGTAAAATATATTCCGGAATATTCAGCAGGCTGACGGCCAGTTGCCATGCCAGCAACAATACCGTAAGCGTTATCAGCGGATAAATCACCGATAGGATCCGGTTCATTGCGCGTGCTCCATAAAATGCCGGCGCAGGTGCCGGCATGCCTCGCTGAACGGGGGCGAGGAAAGGGTCTCAGGCGATCGGGGCCGCGGCAGGGTTATCCGGTAGTCCTCGATAAGGGTTCCCGGGCGGGCGGACATGACCAGGACCCGGTCCGACAGGAACACCGCCTCCGGGATGCTATGGGTAATAAACAGCACGGATTTCCGGTCTTGCAGCCAGACGCGCTGCAGTTCCAGGGTCAGGGTTTCCCGGGTCATGGCATCCAGCGCCGCGAAGGGCTCATCCATCAATAACAGTTTGGGATCCCCCAGCAGCATGCGCGCCAGCCCGACTCTCTGCTGCATGCCCCCGGACAGTTCATTAGGGTAGTTGTGGCTGAATTCGCTCAGTCCCACCAGCGCGAGCAGTTCCAGGGCGCGGGCATGCGCCCGGGTTAAATCCAGCTTAAGCGTATGCGCCGGCATGAGGATATTTTCCAGCACGGTTTTCCAGGGCATCAGGGTGGGTTTCTGAAATGCCACGCCGATATTGCGGTTAGGGCCGTGGGACGGCTTGCCGGCAATGGTAATTTGCCCCGCGGAGGGACGCAGCAGGCCGGCGGCAATTTTCAGCAGCGTCGATTTTCCGCAGCCGGACGGCCCCAGCAGCGTGACGAACTCGCCCGTGCCGATGCGCAGGCTGACCTGTTTCAGCGCTTCTATTATCCCACGACGGGTACGGTAGGTGACCGAAATACCTTCGGCGTTAAGCATCGGGTCAGCCGGGGCAATGCCCGGCGGCGAAGAAAGCGTATCGCCCGGCGCGCCCCGGACAATAGCCCCCGTAAAGCGGGGTGAAACGGCAACCATAAAATGATCCTTAATGCATATTGTGAGCAGCTCACCGCGGGTGTCTGGGGTGATTTGACATGGCTCAGTATGTGAGGAAAATAATGGAAGCTCTAATAAATAAACCGGGATTAAATATGAGTTAAATGCATCGGCTGAGCTGCTTAAGGATCAGCGCCGGCCAGATGCTGACGGCGTATTGGCGGTGCTGATGACGCGGGGTTGATCAGAAGCTGTCGATGATTTTCGCTACTTCAACCGCGCTATTATTCGTGCAAAACAAAGTGATTTGCTGCTTTTCATTATCTTTATTATATTTTGTTGCCATATACTCGAGAAAATGTATTCCGGAGGCTACCGCGGAAAGCGCCTTTGTCCCACCGGAATAAACAATATCATTTTTAATATCATAATAGCAAAAGTGGCCGACGCTGTAGCTGCTGGTCAGAAAAATACAGTGGTCGCCTAAATTGGCGGCAAGAAAATGCCGTATCTCCGCCGCGTGGTTAAATAAATCCCGGGGGCGGACATTCGCCTGCAGGCTGGTTTTCTGATTATCATGGCGCGTGAGGGTAAAATCGACGCCATGGCGCTCCTGGCTGATATCGTTACCGTCCAGCATGCATAAGCCGATGTCGAACTGCCCGCCTTGCCTGAGCTGCGCCAGGATCGACGCCGGTACGGAAAAGTCGAAAGGACTGATGGATCTGTGCGCCATCATATACGCGGCGGCAATAAAACAGGGCTGGGGAATGTCGTGGTATATATTATGCAGGATATCGATTTTTTTATGGACATCGGGTTTATCGGTATTATCGTCCAGCGCTGTCTGCATCAGGATAAAATCCGCCAGCAGCGTATTATCGTACGCGGCGGGATGATCATGGTAATCGCTTATGATTAAATTCGTTAATAATTCGATAGTAATATTAGACAGCTCAAAGACTTTCTCGCCATAGGCTATTACCAATCCGCCATCGCAGTCGAGCAGCGAAAGGGTAAATGCGTTGTCGAATCGGATGTCCTGAACGTTTTTTTTATCACGGGTAGCGGTATACGTTTTAACGAAAATCTCATTAAAAAAATCGATATTATTGCTATCTATAGTCACATCCCCTATTTCTGCGGGAAGCGGCGTTGCGGCGTAGCCGGTTTTTTTTAACAATGCAATTAAAAGGTCACCGGCAAGATGGTGGTCGTGCGCGGTGCTGCCAGGGCCGGCGGTTAGGGATGGCTGATTTTGCGGTGCCGAGGCGAGTGTAACATTTAAAGGCATATAGTAGAAACCTAATGGATAATGATGTCGATGGGAGTGAGCATTATATTGATGGCATAAGTGCCGAAGCATAGTGCGCAATAAGTAATGCGCTGCGCAGTTTACGCGAACAGGTAATAGCATTGCAATGCGCGGTGCTATTGAATTTAATTAATGCCAGATATTAATTTATTTGAAAAAATAATATCTACGAATAAACTAATCAACTTCTTTCAATACGGCAATAAATGCCCTCAGCCCCAACGGCACATGGCGATTGCCGGGATAATATAAAAATAACCCGGGTATCGGCGGGCACCACTCCTCAAGCACCCGGATAAGTTTACCCTGGTCGATATAGGGCTGGGCCACCGGCGCGGGTAAGTAAGCGATGCCCAGTCCGGCGGCGGCGGATTCCGCCATCAGGCCCAGGTGGTCCAGGGTCAGGGCGCCGGGCACGTCGAGGGCGATTTCCTGGCCGTTGCGGGCAAATTCCCAGCGGAAAATCTTGCCGCTGGGCAGGCGCAGGCGGATGCATTCATGTCCTTTCAAGTCGTCCGGCGTCTGCGGCGGCCTGCGGCCCGCCAGATAGGCGGGAGCGGCCACCGTCACAAAACGTACCTCGCCGCCGAAACGCACGGCAATCATATCCTGCGGCAGCGCCTCGCCCAGGCGAACGCCGGCGTCAAAACCGCCGGCGACGATATCCACCAGCCGGTTCTCCGTCACCAGATCGAGGGACATTTCCGGGTAGCGCGCCAGAAACGCCGGCACCACCCGCGCCAGCAGTTGCCGGGCCGCCGGCTCGCTGGCGTTAATGCGTAATATGCCGCTGGGCCGGTCGCGGAATTCGTTGACATCCTCCAGCGCCGAATCCAGATCCCTGAGCAACGGGCGCAGACGGGACACCAGCCGCTCGCCGGCCTCGGTGGGCGCCACGCTGCGGGTGGTCCGGTGCAGCAGCCGCACCCCCATATTCTGCTCCAGCACCCGCATCATATGGCTGAGGGTGGAGGGGGACAGGCCTAGCTCGTCCGCCGCCTTGCGAAAGCTGCGATGGGCGACTATCGCGGCGAAAGCGGTTAAATCCGCTAAATCTGGTTTTTTCATTGCTGGGTTTATTTCACTTCTTCATGCGATATTGTACGGATAGTAGCATGGATCTGCGGGCCTTATACTCAGTTAACGCGCCATCATAGCGGCGCCTTAACAATAAGGAGACAGCGTATGTCTAGAACGTGGTTTATTACCGGCACGTCCTCGGGACTTGGCCGGGAACTGACGGAAAAACTCCTGGCGCGCGGCGATCGCGTCGCGGCAACCTTGCGCAAGACCGGCGCGCTTGACGATCTGCTGGCGCGGTATGGCGACCGGCTGTGGGTGGCGTCGTTGGACGTTACCGATACGCAGCAGGTGCATCGTGTTTTCGATCAGGCCGTCGCGCATTGGGGCCGTATCGACATCGTGGTGGGCAATGCCGGTTATGCGGTGTTCGGCGCGGGCGAGGAGGCGAGCGATGAGCAGATCCGTCATCAGATCGATACCAATCTCATCGGCTCGATCCAGCTTATCCGCGTCGCCTTGCCGCACCTGCGCCGCCAGGGCGGCGGGCGGATCCTGCAGATATCCTCGGAGGGCGGCCAAACCGCCTATCCCAATTTCAGCCTGTATCATGCCACTAAATGGGGTATCGAGGGATTCGTCGAGGCGGTGGCCCAGGAAGTGGCGCCGTTCAATATCGAGTTTACCCTGGTGGAACCGGGACCGGCGAAAACAGGCTTCGGCGGCGCGCTGATCACCCCGCCGCCGATGGCGGAGTATGACGCCACCCCGGCGGGGGATATGCGTCGCGCGCTGGCCGCTGAGGCTTTCCCGATCCTGGGGGACCCGGTAAAGATGGTCCGGGAAATCATGGCCAGCGTGGAGCGCAGCCCCGCTCCCCGGCGGCTGACGCTGGGCAGCCAGGCTTATGATCATCTCCACGCGACGCTGACGCAGCGGCTGGCCGCGCTGGAAGCGCAAAAAGACATTGCTTTATCGACCGATATTGACCAGTGAAAGACAAGATATCGCGCAGGGCGGCGGGAATGATTCCGGGTGCCGATCCTCTGCGCGATGATTAATTTAGTAATTTACCGGGCGGCGACATTTCCCGCAGACAATAAAAGTTACTGCGATCCTTTTCACGTTTTGCAGATAAACGGCTTTATTCGGTCAGGGTCATGATCCAGCCCCAAAAGTTAAATAATCCCTGTTGCTATTCAGTTATATAAACTTATAACTGGTATGGGGCTATTCCCATCAGCAGGGACACGACGAAATGAGTGAACAAATTCATCTTCAAGAGCCGAAAGATAAAAATTTTATCAGCCTGCGGGAACCGTGGGAAGTGGAGTACTGGACGCAAACCTTAGGAATCACCAAACAAAAACTCTCCGCCGCCATCAGGGCGGTCGGCAATGGCACGAAAGACGTGAAGGAGCATTGTGGTAAATAATGCGCCGGCGGCGGGGCGCGCCAATCAGGGTGAATGCTTGTATCTGAAATTTATATAATTAACCTCATTACACTTTCAACTCTTTGCGTTAAACTTCCTGCGGTGGAATGTTTCCCGACCATTTTGATGATTCAGGAAGAAAACAATGAAGACGTTTTTTATTGCTGGCGCCGCCGCCAGCCTGTTACTGGCCGCCGCATCCGCCAATGCCGTAAGCGTAACCGGTGAAGTCGGCGAACATTATACCAACGTAGGCGTTGGTTTCGGGACCACTACGCCGGGCATTGCCGTCAGCGGCAATTGGGCGCATAACGATGACAACGGCGATGTCGCCGGTCTCGGCCTCGGTTACAATATTCCCCTCGGCCCGTTTATGGGCACCGTGGGCGGCAAGGGACTGTATGTGGGGCCAAAAGACGGCGATGAAGGTTATGCCATTGCCGTGGGCGGAGGCCTGCAGTTGCCGGTGGGCAGCCTGTTCAGCCTGTATGGCGATTATTACTACTCGCCGGATTCCCTTTCCAGCGGCGTGGAAAACTATACCGAAGCCAATGCCGGCGTCAGGTTGACCGCCATCCCGCTGGTAACCGTCAGCGTCGGTTACCGCTATATGGCGATGGACGGCAAGGACGGCGACCGCGACAATATCCTGGCCGACGGCCCGTATATCGGCGGCGCGTTTAACTTCTGAGGGGCGTCCTCGTCCTCCCGTCATCATGCCTGCGATTTCATTTGATCGAAACAAGACCGCCCGGCGGCGGTCTTGTTGAGTTTGATGGCAACGTCGTGCGCGCCATCCCTGGTGCGCTACGCTTTACTGAGCCTACCCATCATACCCACCGCTAGCTCATGTGCACGCTTGTCAGCAGTCTGAACAAGACCGCCGCCGGGCGGTGGCGTTTTATTTATTAAACCGCGACATCAGCCCGATAATATTACGCAGGCGCTCGCCCTGCAGCAGATGCTGCTTGCTGGGCTGCAGGTCCGGCGTAAAGGTCTCGAAGATCCCGCCCGGGTAGACGACGTCAATCTGATCGGGGGACACCACCGCGTAATTGTAATAACTGCCGACAATGATATCGTCGGAACGCGGCGCGTCGGGCTGCAATAAATTGCGTCCCACGCTGTAGTCGCCCACCGGGGTCGTGACGCCCGCAATGGTTTGCATCAGCGTCGGCACCACATCGAAATGGCTGGTGCGCCGGTTGATATCGCCGCTTTCGCCGCCCGGCAGCTTCATAAACATCGGCACATGGATTTGCACGTCGCTAAAGTTGCTGCCGTGACCCCAGTAGTTCTTTTTATGATCGTTAAACTCTTCGCCGTGATCGGAGGTAATCACCACCAGGGTATTGTTGTCCAGCCCCGCCTGCGCCAGTTTGGCCAACACCTCGCCTATCAGGCTATCGTCATAATACAGCGCGTCCCGGTAGCGGTTATGGTATTCGGTCGGGTCAAAATCGTTGTTGAGCTTAATGTGATCCACGCGTTCCCAATAGGGCTTGAACGGCGTCGCCGCGTCGGGCGGCAGGTCGTAGCCGTGGGCCGCGTCATAAAACAGAAAACCGAAAAACGGCTTTTTAGCGTCCCGCTTATCGATAAACTGCTTAAAGGCATCGGTGATCTGCCGGTCGCGCCGGGCGGGAGACGGTTCGCTGTTGCTGATGGTCAAATCGGGAATATGGGAAAATACCGTGCGGTCAAACGGCGGATGGTTGAGATCCGCCGACCCGTGAATGGAAAATTGATATCCCTCGTCGGCCAGGGTTTGCATCAGCACCGGGCGCTGGCCGCTGTTACGCACCGCCAGCCAGTAGGTATCCGGCAGGCTGTAGAACAAACTGAATATGCCCGGCTCGGTAGAGTTGCCGCCGCTGCGATGCTGATGGAAACGCAGCGCCTGCTGCGCGAACCGGCTGACGTTGGGGGTCACCCGGTCATTGGCGTCGTCGTAGCGCCAGGCGTCGATCAGGATAAACAGCACATTGGGCTGCTGGGCCGGCTTGGCATAGGCGATAGGGTGCAGGGGGTAATGCAATGTCCCTTCCGGCGCGGCCTGTAGATTGTTCTCTTTATTCAATGCCAGGGAGGGATCCACCAGTCCCCAGGCGACCAGCCTGGACTTGGCCGTCAGCGGATAATAAAGCGGGAAATCGTGGGTATAGCTTGGAATCTGGGTTCTATAGTTGGCGTCATCCCAGGCGTGCATACCCTGGCTGACCAGGATACTGAGCGCCATCAGGCTGTAGCCGGGCGTCCTGAGCGTGCTTAGACGGCGTACGGCGCGCGCCAGGCGGTTAAACAGCAGTTGCAGCGCCAGCAGCGCCAGCCCCATGCCCGCGCCCACCAGCCAGGTGTACCAGGAGAGGTCGACCACGTCGCGCCCCTCGAACAGCATTTCGAGCACGACGCCGTTAAGGTGAAAGCGGTATTGGGCGAACACCAGGGTATCGACAACCAGCACCGCAACGGCGCAGAACCCCAGCAGGATGCCGATGCCCCGGAACAGCCGGCCGGGCAACAGGCACAACAGGCAATTCAGCGCCAGGCCCAGCAGGCAAATGGTGCCGAACAGGGCGTATTGGGCGGTAAGCAAATAGATAACCGAACGGTAATCCCCCGCCGGAATGGTAATCCATTGCCAATAGCGGAAACTTACCGCCGTCAGTAACACAGCGTTTAATAACCAGAACACCGTTGCCCATTTTACATTGGGTTTAATTGAACTAAAGGCATTCAATCTAAGCGTCATCTTCAGTAATCCTGTATGGCAAATAGAGCGGCGAGCTGAGAGGCGGTGAGATTTAACACCCAAATTGTGTTTAACCGGCTATCTATTTTAGTAAACAACTGTAACGCGCCGCTCATTATCAGCCGGTCACCGGATGGCTTTATCGATTAACTTGGCTTAAGCATAGCGGGCGGATGAGAAAATGGGGAAAACGACAGGCGCCGCCGTCAACGGCGCCAGAGGCGGCCATGACCACATCAACGCGTAAATCCGGCGATAGGCGACGGTGGAATCACCGCGGTTTTATTTATCAAATGGGCGAGCCGCGCGGACGTATTCCGTTAAGCTTTCTGATACGTTAACCGCCGGCGCAACCTCTGCGCCGGACGGCATGGCGTCATTGATAGCGTAGCGCCGTTATTTTGGCTTCCCGTTCTTGATCGGACGGCCGGACCAGTAGCCGGCCAGCACCGAACCGGACAGGTTGTGCCATACCGAGAACAGCGCGCCGGGCAGCGCGGCCAGGGGGGAGAAATAAATCTTGCCCAGGGTGGCCGCCAGACCGGAGTTTTGCATGCCGACCTCCATGGCCAGCGTGCGGCAGGTGGTTTCGTCAAAGCCGAACAGTTTTCCGCCCCAGTAGCCGCTCAGCAGGCCGATGCCGTTATGCAGGATCACCGCCGCGATCACCACCAGCCCCACCGAGCCGATAAATCCCTGGCTGCCGCCCACCACCGCGCTGATAATCGCCAGGATGCAGATCATTGAGAACGCCGGCAGCCAAGGCTCCACGCGCTTAACGGCGCGGGTAAACAAATGATGGATAACCAGGCCGGCAAAGATCGGGATAACCACAATCTGCAAAATGCTCAGCAGCATGCCCGCCACATCGACCTTGATCTGCGCATCCACATACAGCCGGGTCAGCAGCGGCGTGGCGAAAACCCCCACCAGGGTGGACACGGCGGAAATGGTCACCGACAGCGCCACATCGCCTTTCGCCAGGTAAATCATCACATTGGAGGCCGTGCCGCTGGCGACGCTGCCCACCAGGATCATGCCCGCCGACAGATCGGGCGGCATCTGGAACAGCTTGGCCAGTATCCAGGCGGCCAGCGGCATCACCAGGTAGTGCAGGAAGGTGGCGGCGATAACCGGCGCCGGGCGGGAGAGGACGCGTTTAAAATCAGCCACCCGGAGCGTGACGCCCATGGCGAACATAATCAGCATCAGCAGGATGCTCACATAGGGCCCGATGCGGGTAAAGGTGGTCGGGGAATAGTAGGCGGCGATGGACAGCAAAACAGCCCACAGCGGGAACAGGCGGGTAATCTTGGCTAACATGTGAGGTGTGTCCTTATTATCTTATTTTAATAGGTAAATTGTGTTGCCGGGAGCTGATACGGCCCCCGCGCTTGCCATAGCGGCTTTATTTGTACCGTCAATCCGGATGGGTGGCAATATATTACCGTCAATAAAGCGCGTTGCCGGCTGTGCCGGCCTTGCCCGCGCGGCTTTTTTAACCCCGCGTCTTCAGATTATCCTGGCGACGGGCAATTGCCCCCAGCGCGTGGTATAAGCCGGCGATAGCATCTCGCGCTTCATCGCCCAGGCGGGGGCGATGCCCTGGCCCGCAAACCCGATATGGCCGATACCGGTCTGGTTGATGCGGTCGAGCACCGCCATCAGCTCACGGCTGGACGGACGGGGAGGATGGTCGTCAAACAGCTGGAACTGGGCCTGGCGGGTGGGAGAAAAATCATTCAGCATTACCCCCGCCTTGGCGTAACGGGGGCCGTCGCGCCAGATGCGCTCCAGGCCGCGCACGGCGGCCGCCATAATATCCCGGGTATCCTGGGTGGCGGTGAGCAGCGTTTCGCTGGCGCCGTTGGCATAATAAGGCTCATTGATGGCGTAGGGGGATGAGCGGATAAATACCGCTATCTGGCGGCAATACTGTTTTTCCTGGCGCAGTTTTTCCGCCGCGCGCCCGGCGTAGCGGCAGACCGCCTGGCGCATGGCGGCAAGATCGGTGACCCGGCCGCCAAACGAGCGGCTGCAGACGATCTGCTGCTTGGCCGGCGGCTGCTGCTCCAGACTGAGGCAGGATTCGCCGCGCAGCTCCCGTACCGTGCGCTCCAGCACCACGCCGAAGGTTTTGCGGATAAAATGGATATTGGCGTCGGCCAGCTGCAGCGTGGTTTGCATGCCCATGGCGGTGAGTTTTTTGCCGATACGCCGCCCAACGCCCCACACATCCTCAACCGGCGTCAACGCCATCAGCCTGCGCAGCCGGATCGGATCGTCAAGCGCCACCACGCCGCCGGTGGCCGGCCACCGCTTGGCCGCATGATTGCACAGTTTGGCCAGGGTTTTGGTGCGGGCAATGCCTACCCCCACCGTCAATCCGGTCACCTCCCGCACCGCCGCGCGCACCTGCCGGCCGAACCGATCGTAGGGCACGCTGGCATTTATGCCGGCGACATCCATCCAGGCTTCGTCGATGGAGTACACCTCGGTACGGGGCGCCAGGGCTTCAAGCGTCGCCATCACCCGCGCCGACATATCGGCGTACAGGGCGTAGTTCGAGGAAAACACGGCGATGCGCTGCCGGCGCAATAACGCTTCCAGTTGAAAATAGGGCAGGCCCATTTTCACCCCGAGTTTTTTCGCCTCCGCCGATCGGGCAATCACGCAGCCGTCGTTATTGCTCAGCACCACGATCGGCACGCCGCGCAGATCCGGACGGAACAGGCCTTCGCATGAGGCGTAGAAGCTGTTGACGTCGGCCAGGGCAAACATGATCAATTGCGGGTGTCGTGAACGGCGAACAGCACCACGCCGAAGATTTCCAGCGTGTCGGGGTCGGGAAACAGTTCGGGGAACGCCGGATTCATCGGCTGCAGCGCCAGGCGCGGCCGCAGGCAGAGCCGTTTGACGGTAAATTCGCCGTCGACGGCGGCAATGACGATATCGCCGTGGCCGGCTTTTTCCGCCCGGTCCACCACCAGCAGATCGCCGTCGCCGATACCCGCGTCGGTCATGGAATCGCCGCTGGCGCGGACAAAATAGGTGGCGCTGGGATGGCGGATACAGTATTCGTTCAGGTCGAGGGTCTTTTCGACATAATCCTGGGCCGGCGAGGGAAAACCCGCCCGGCACCGGTCGGCGAACAGCGGCAGGGACAGCACCGGCAACAGGTCGGCGGGCGCAAAAAATGTCGTGATAATCTTCATGCTGATAAATCCATTAATACTGTTTATGTGTCCAGTATAAATAAATCAGGCGGTTTGAAAAGACGCCGAAGCGGGACAGCGGCCTAAAAAGCGATTAGCTGGCTGATAAATAAGGATCAAAAAATTTAACCGGCAGTGCATGGGCGTTATCTCGCTCATGTATATAATTTATATAGCTAATTATTAGTTAGGATATGTTATTGGTTTCATGCGGCAACCTTATGTTGCCCCAGGGCGCGGGCGCGGGAAAAACACCGCCATACGGATAACCTATCTCTGCGCGCCAGCCAGATCAAAAATGACTGCATTACTATTTCGCTTGCCGCCCCGCCGCTCTTTCTTCTGCCCCTGCTCAGCCCGCGCAATGCCTGCTACGGGCCTTGGCGGTATACGTTCGCCCGGCGCCGGACGCGCCCGCAGTCGGTCAAGAAATAAGATTTGCTTATTTTACTGCAATTCGCCGCCTGTTATCAGACGTTCAGGGCATTTAAGCGGCGGATGTTGCGGTAGACAAATGGTATACAAATAGAATACAAAAAGAGGGCAGGGTAAAAATCATGCAGTACGGAGGCAATAATGAAAGCAACGGAATTAACCCCACCGCACGATCAATCGTTAACGCAAAATGCCTTTGACGCCGTGCTGCGCATGATCCAGGCCGGCGCCCTGGCCAATGGCGACGTGGTAAACGAACGCCGGCTGGCGGAACAGCTGGGCCTGTCGCGTACGCCCGTGCGCGAGGCGCTCGGCCGGTTGGAAGGCAGCCATTATCTGCGCCGATCGGGGCGGACGCTGCTGGTTAACGGCGTGGAATTAAGCGAAATTTTAGAAATCATGTCGGTGCGCATGCTGCTGGAAGCCGACGCCGCCCGCAGCGCCGCCGGCAAGATGTCGGCGGCGAAGCTGGGCGCCATCCGCCAGCGGCTGATGGCGATGGCCGGTCCCGATCAGGTTACGGCCGGCCATCATTGGGAAGTCGACGACTTCCTGCATCTCAGTATCGCCGAGACCAGCGGCAATAAGCTCTTGCTGCGCCTGATAGGCGAGCTGCGCACCCGCACCCGGATGTTTGGCAAAGAGACCGTGCCCTCGCGTTTTGAACCGGGGCGCAACGAGCACCTGGCGATCGTCGACGCCATTGAGGCGGGCGACGGCGAGCGGGCGGCGCAGGCGATGGTGCGGCATATCGAGGGCGCGCGCAACGCCATATTCCAGTCGGTCACCGGCGGCGGTTCGCGCTAACTACCGGCCGCCGACAGCGGTCCGTTAACGAATATCAGGAGGGCCCAATGGGTCGCAAGCGTCTGCTGTATCTTCACAACGGTCAATCGCAACAGACGATCGCCCGCCTGGACGATCGTTTTGAGTCATGGGGGCTGGAGGTTGACCGCCACTGGGCTTATCAGAACCAGTTTCCGGCCGACCTGACCGGTTATGACGGCATTTTTCTTTCAGGCAGTCCGCACGGCGCTTATGAAGATATTCCCTTTATCCACCGTGAACACCAGCTGATCACGCAAGCCGCCGGCCTGGGCATCCCCATGCTGGGGATCTGTTTCGGTAGCCAGATCCTCGCCTCGGCGTTGTGCGGGCGGGATCAGGTGTTCCGGTGCCCCACGTGCGAAATCGGCAATAAATGGCTGCAGGCGACACCCGCGGCCGCCGGCGATGCCATCGCCTCCGGCATCGTGCCGCAGGTGTATATGTTTGTCTGGCACAACGATGAAGTGCGCGCCACCCATCCCGACATGACCATCCTCGCGGCCAGCGATCAATGCCCCAACCAAATTTGGCGTTATAAAGATCAGCCAATCTGGGGTATCCAGGGCCATCCGGAAATTACGCTGCGGCAGGCGCCGCTGTGGTTTGAGCAAAACCGCGCCACCATGGAGCGCGACGGGGCGGATATCGGGCATCTTATCGCTACCGCCGACGAAGCCGCGGCGGCCAAATCCATGCTGACCCGCTTTGCGGCGTTTATCGCAAGCTAACGGCTTATCGCCCGGCGCGGGGCAGGGTTTCGTGCCGGGAACGATGTTTCCAGTGATGAAGGGAGAGAAGTGATGACAAGATTGCGCATAAAACTGCTCGGCGCGTTTGCCGCCGTTACTGTCGTTGCCGCGTCGGCGCTGCCGTTAAACGCCGCCGCAGCCGATGAAATGACGTTTGCCAGTTGGGGCGGCGCATACCAGGATGGCATTCGCGCGGCCTGGATGAAACCTTTTACCCAGGAAACCGGCATTGAGGTTATCGAGGATACCAATCCGGTTATCGCGCGTATCAAGGCGATGGTGGATACCCATAAAGTCGAGTGGGACGTGGTGACCGCCGGCGGCGCCAGCCTGATGCAGGGGGCGAAAAGCGGCCTGTTTGAAAAAATCACGCCGGATATGGTCGATGAAAGCAATGTGCTGCCCCAGGCCCGCAACGACTACGGCGTACCGTCGGAAATCTTTTCCACGGTAATCGGCTATTCGACCAAGGCTTTTCCCAACGGCGGACCGAAAACGTTCTCCGACTTCTGGGACGTGAAGAAATTCCCCGGTAAGCGCACGCTGCCGGATAAGCCGGACACCGTGCTGGAAGCGGCGCTGCTGGCCGACGGCGTCGCGCCCGCCGATGTGTATAAAACCCTTGATACGCCCGCCGGCATGGAGCGCGCGTTGAATAAGATCCGCCAGATCAAGCCCTATGTCGCCATGTGGTGGTCATCGGGCGCGCAGCCGGTACAGGCGCTGGGCAG
This sequence comes from Sodalis sp. RH14, assembly GCF_047324285.1. NCBI lineage: Bacteria > Pseudomonadati > Pseudomonadota > Gammaproteobacteria > Enterobacterales > Bruguierivoracaceae > Sodalis > Sodalis sp. RH14. The sequence continues at coordinate 4,725,624 of NZ_CP178739.1, read as the reverse complement.
CGGCGAAGTGGTCATGGCGCTGGGCTGGAACGGCCGTTTCCAGGCCGGCATTGACGACGGTCTGCCGATTGCCATGGCCTGGGATCAATCGGTGGCCCAGGTAGGCTATTTTATGATTGTCAAAGACGCGCCCAACAAGGCGCAGGCGGTTAAATTCCTCAACTACATCATTCGCCCGGAGGTGCAGGCGCGTTTCAGTCAATATGTGGCCTACGGTCCGGTAACGCCTAAGTCAATCCCGCTGATTGATAAATCGCGCTTGGGGCGGCTGCCCTCGACGCCTGAACGCCTGGCCAACGCGTTGTTTATGAATATCGACTGGTGGGCGGCCCATTCCCTGGCGGCGGGTGAAGCCTACAACACCGCCATGCAACAGTAATTCACAAATAGGGTATCAATGATGGTGGAAACCAATTACTGGTTTGAAAAAGCGGAATATGACCAACGCCTGGCGCGGGTGCGGCAACAACTGGTGGCAAAAGGCTATGATGCCCTGCTGGCGTTTATGCCGGAAAGCGTAACCTGGCTGACGGGATTCTTTACCCGCGCCTACTCGTCGTTCCAGTTTGCCATTATTCCGGCGAACGGCGATCCGACGGTGATTTGCCGTGACGTGGAAGCATATTATCTCGACAGCACCTGCCTGTTCCCCGATCGGGAGATGTGGAGCGACAGCGACGATAAAACCGCCGTCGCGGTGCAGGCGATCCGCTCGCGGCTCGGCAGTTCGCCCCGGCTGGCGGTGGAAATGGGGGCATGGCCGCTGTCGGTGGCGCGGTTTAACGGCCTCCGGGCCGGTCTGCCGGATGCGCTGATGCTCGATGAAAGCCAATTGGTTACGGAGATGCGCTTTATTAAGTCCCCGGCGGAAATCAGCTATCAACGCAGGGCGGCGCGGGCGGCCGAGGCCGGCATGGCGGCGGCGATCGGGGCGGCCAGGCCCGGCGTCAGTGAACGGGACATGGCGGCGGAAATCTGTAGCGCCATGATCCGCGCCGGCAGTGATTTGCCGGGGCCGGGGGTCATGTCGTCGGGGGAGCGTGCTTACCATTTGCACGGCGGTTACAGCGATCGGGTGCTGGCGCACGGCGATATCGTACAGATTGAAACCACGCCCAACGTACGGCATTACCATGCGCGCTTTATGCGCCCGATCCGCGTCGGCCAGGCCAGCGATGAGGACCGCCGCACGGTGGAGCAGTTGATTGCCATACAGGATGCGGCGCTGGCGGAAGTGCGGCCCGGCGTGGCGGCCACCGTGCCGGACGCGGTCTATCGCGAGGGCGTGCTGGCGGCGGGACTGCGCGAGACCTACACCAATAAAACCTTCTATTCGGTCGGCCTGCTGCTGGCGCCGAGCGGCGGCGAGCCGCTGGAAGCGGCGCCGGGCTGCGCCTGGCATTTTGTCCCGGGCATGACGTTTCATACCTATGTACTGGCGCGTGGTTTCGGCATGTCCGAAACCATCGCGATTACCGACAGCGGCTATGAGCGGTTAACCCAGTTCCCGCGCCAGTTGTTTATCAGTTAGCGCAGCCGGGCGCAGGCCTGTTTAATGCGTTCGCAGGCTTCAGACAGGCGTTGGTCGTCGAGGGCATAGGCGATGCGGATATAGGGCGACATGCCGAATGCCGCGCCTTGCAGCGTCGCCACCCGGGCGCTGCGCGCCAGATAGTCGGCCACGTCGCCATCGGTTGCCAGCAAAGCGCCGTCGGGCGCGCGTTTACCCAGCAGTCCGCAGCAGCAGGCAAAGACATAGAAGGCGCCGGGGGGAGTTTGGGCGCTGAGTCCCTCCACCTGGTCAATCATCGCCATGACTATCGCCCGCCGCGCCGCAAGCCGGGCCAGCCAGCCGGCGGTAAAATCGTCGGGCGCGGTCAGCGCGGTCAGCGCCGCCGCCTGGGATACCGAACTGGGATTGGAGGTGCTCTGCGATTGCAACACCTGCATGGCGGTAATCAGCCAGCCCGGCCCGCCTGCATAGCCCAGCCGCCAGCCGGTCATGGAGAACCCTTTTGATAACCCGTTAACCGTCAGCGTCCGATCCCGCAGGCGCGGCTCAACCGCCGCCAGCGTGGCAAACGGCTCGTCCTGGTGGCGCAGGCGTTCGTAGATATCATCAGATAGCACCAGTACCTGCGGCGCATCGACCAGCACGGCGGCCAGCGCCGCCAGTTCCTGATGGCAATAGACCGCCCCGGTGGGGTTGTTGGGGGAGTTGAGCACCAGCCAGCGGGTGCGCGGGGTAATGGCCGCCCTCAGATCCTCGGGCTGTAGCTTCCAGCCCGACGCTTCGCTACAGGCCACTATTCGCGTCTCGCCCTCGGCCAGCGCCACCATATCCGGATAGGAGACCCAATAGGGCGCCGGAATAATCACTTCATCTCCCGGCGACAGGGTGGCCATAAAGGCGTTGAAAATAAGCTGCTTGGCGCCGGTGCCGGCGATGATCTCCGCCGGCCGGTAGGATAGCCCGTTATCTCGTTGGAACTTATCGGCGATCGCCTGCCTCAGCGCCAATGTGCCGGCCACGGCGGTATATTTGGTGTCGCCGCGCACTATGGCATCGATCCCGGCTTGGCCGATGGCCGGCGGCGTGGCGAAATCCAGCTCGCCCAGGCCCAGGTTTATTACATCAAGGCCCGCTTCCTCCATGGCGCGCACGGTATCGGCTATGGCCCCGGTTGGCGAGGGGCGTACGCGTTTCATACGCCGGGCAATAAATTTTTCTGACATGTCATCCCCTTGAATAATGTGGTGCCATTAAGGTTTCTGGGCGGCGATAAAGGCCTTATCCTTTGCCCCGTTGCACCCGCCTGGGGCCTGATGCCCCATAAACGAACGCCGCCGGCTGGCGCAGGCCCCGTCTGTACCGATATCTATGCAGCTTAGAAATACCCGTACCGCCATGATATGCGGGGCGATGTTCGCTCTGCGCGCGCCGACGGGGCCGGGGAAGAATGAAATTTTTCCGACGCTGCATTTCGGGTCTGCTTCTTGCATAAGATTTCAGCGTTACTCTTGGTATACCAGAAGTATGCAAAAAGAATGCCGGACGAGGCCTTCCCCGGCAAGCATGCGCCGGCGCGGTCAAGGTTGCGTGCAAGCTGCGGAGGCAAAGTGAAAACATCATTCCTATCATGGATCAACGCGGCCGACGCTTATCGTCAAAACCGCAGTCAGCCCCAGGCTGGCGGCGGTCTGCGCAAGTTCGGCCCCATGGAGAATCTATGTCGACCATAACACTGAGCGCGGCAGGCCGGGACAAGGAGACGCGGCGTTTTTCCCGCCTGTGCCTGCTGGCCCTGCCGCTGCTGGTTTTCCTGGCGCTGTTTTTTATCTGGCCGATTCTGGGCCTGCTTAAACAGGGCTTGTACAGCCAGGGCGCGCTGTCGGCGGATAATTATCTGCGCCTGCTGCAGGTGCCGATCTACCGCATCGTGCTGCAAAACACCTTTGTCATCGCCACCGTGGTGACCGGCAGCTGCGTGATCATGAGTTATCCGCTGGCTTACCTGATGGCATCGGTCAGGCCGGCGCTGTCGAAACTGCTGTTTTTTGCCGTGCTGCTGCCATTCTGGTCCAGCGCGCTGGTGCGCACATCGGCCTGGATCGCGCTGTTGCAGCAAAACGGGCCGCTGAATACGCTGCTTATCACCACCAGCCTTATCGATCATCCGATCGCCTTTCTCTATAACTTTACCGGTGTGCTGATCGGCATGACCCATGTACTGATGCCGTTCGTGGTATTACCGCTGTACGCTTCGTTCCGGGCGCTGGATAACTCGCTTATCCTGGCGGCCCAAGGCATGGGCGCCGATTCTATCGGCATATTCACCCGGGTGATTTTGCCGCTGACGCGCCCCGGCATGGTGGCGGGAGCCATTATCGTGTTTATGAACGCGGTGGGGTACTACATCACGCCTTCGCTGATGGGCGGCCCGGCGCAGCGCATGATTGCCGAGCTTATCTCGCACAATATCAGCGATGAGCTGAACTGGGGCATCGCCGCCGCGCTGGCGGGAGTATTGCTGGTGACCACGCTGTTCGCGCTGTGGCTGTTCAATCGCCTGTTCGGACTGGATAAACTCATGAGCGGCCAGGCGGGCAAGGGCAGCCAGATGAGCAGCGCCCGGCGGACGGGCGGCGGACGTATCGGCGCGCTGGCGGGCGTATTGTGCGCGGCGTTCCTGCTGTTGCCGATCCTGGTGGTGATCCCGATGAGCTTCGGCACCGGCAGCTTTCCGACCTTTCCGCCGCCGGAATACGGCGTCCGCTGGTATCGCAATTTCTTCCAGGATCCCAAATGGATGGCCGCGCTATGGCAAAGCGTCAAGGTCGGCGCGATGGTCACCGCCGCCTCGATGGCGCTGGGGGCCGCCGCCGCGCTGGGCGTCTATAAGATGCGCCCGGGCCGTAAAGGCTTGCTGGAAACGTTGTTTATCATCCCGATGTCGGTGCCGGCGATTATCACCGCCGTGGCGCTGTATTATCTGTGTGGTCCGCGCGGCTTGATCAGTAACTCGGTGGCGCTGGTTATCGGCCATACGGTGCTGGCCACCCCCTATGTCTATATTACCCTGCGCGCGGCGCTGCAAAGCTTTGATCCCAACCTGGAGCTGGCGGCGCTCAGCCTGGGCGCGAGTTGGCCGCGGATGTTCCGGCGGGTGATGCTGCCGGCCCTGCTGCCGGGCATCATCGGCGGGGCGGTGTTTGCGTTTATTACCTCGTTCGACGATGTGGTGATGGCGCTGTTCCTGACAACCCTGCGCAACCGCACGCTGCCAAAACTGATGTATGAGGGCTTGTCATTTGACTTCGACCCGACGGTCATTTCCGCGTCCTGCGTGCTGATCGCCGCCACCGCGCTGATTTTAATCGCCCACAGCCTGTTCGGTCGCCATGGAGAAAAGCATGCAACAGCTACAAGGTAAAGACGTCGCACTCAGGGGGATCCGCAAAACCTACGGTGGCGTCATTGCCCTGCCGAACGTGGACCTTGCGGTGCGGCGCGGCGAGTTTTGCACCTTACTGGGCGCCTCAGGCTCCGGCAAGACCACCTTACTGAAAATTATCGCCGGGTTTGAAATGCCGGATCGCGGCAGCGTGCACATCGCCGGAAAAAATGTCAGCAGCACGCCGATTGCCGATCGCAATATCGGCATGGTATTCCAGAACTACGCGCTGTTTCCGCATATGTCGGTGTTTGAAAATGTCGCCTTTCCGCTGCGCATGCGGCGCATGGCCAAAGCGGATATAGAACGCAAGGTGGCGGAGGCCCTGGCGCTGGTCAGCCTTGACGAGTACCGCGCGCGCATGCCGGGGGAACTGTCCGGCGGCCAGCAGCAGCGCACCGCGCTGGCGCGGGCGCTGGTATTCAATCCGGATATCCTGCTGATGGATGAGCCGCTGGGGGCGCTGGATAAAAACCTGCGCCAGACCATACAGCTGCAGATTAAACAACTGCACCGGGAACTGGGCCTGACCGTGGTGTTTGTCACCCACGATCAGGAGGAGGCGATGAATCTCTCCGATACCATCGTGATCATGGAAAACGGCGGCATTGTGGAGTCCGGCGCGCCGGAAACCTTGTACCGCCGGCCGGGCAGTCCTTTTGTCGCCGGATTTCTGGGGGAATGTAATTTTATCCAACAGGACGGCGGCGCCCGACTTGGCATCCGCCCGGAACATCTGCTGGTGGGCGACCCGGGCCGCCGGGCGGCGGTGCGCCACCGGGGCGAAATTCAGGCGGCGACCTTTTGCGGCATGCACTGGAAGCTGTTTATCGCCTCGCTGGGACAAACCATTATCGCCTATGCGCCGCCGGATATCCCAACCCTTGAGCGTACGCCCGGTCACATCGTCGACTGGGGGTTCCAGCCGGGGGACGCCATGGTATTTCACCAGGACCCGCGTGCCTGAGGGACCGCCCTCCGCCGCCGCGTCCTGGCGGACGAGACACATTTTATTCAGCAAGGTAGGGTAGATATGACCGATAAACTCAATGAACAGGCGCGCGGCGTCTATATCATTTCAGCCACCCCCTTTACCGATGACGGCGGGCTGGATTTGGACAGCGCCGATCGCCTGACCGATTTTTATTTGCAGCAGGGCGTCAGCGGTATCACCATTCTCGGCATGATGGGGGAGGCGCCCAAGCTGACGGACGACGAATCGCTGCTGTTTATGCGCCGGGTGCTGACGCGTGTCAATGGGCGGGTGCCGGTGGTGGTCGGCGTCAGCCACGCGTCCCACCGTCACGTACAGCGGCTAAGCCATACCGCCATGGAGCTGGGCGCCGCCGGCGTGATGCTGGCGCCGGTGGCCAATCTTAAAACCGACGATCAAATAAGCCAATATTATTTGACGGTGGCGGGATTGCTGGGGGGCGATGTGCCCATCTGCCTGCAGGATTTTCCCCAGTCCACCGGCGTGCATACGTCGGTGGCGGTGATCCTTCGCTTGATTGAGGCGCTGCCGCAGTTGGTGATGCTGAAACATGAAGATTTGCCGGGACTGCGCAAGCTGAGCCAGGTACGGGGACAAAGCGCGGCGCGCGGCCTGCGGCGCATCAGTATCCTGGCCGGCAACGGCGGTCTGTTTTTACCGCAGGAAATGCGGCGCGGCGCGGACGGGGCGATGACCGGATTCGCCTATCCGGAAATGCTGGTGCGGGTCTGCGCGCTGTTCCAGGCAGGCAAGGCCGAGCAGGCCGAGGATGTATTTGATGTCTATCTGCCGCTGCTGCGCCACGAATTCCAGTACGGCATCGGCCTGGCGCTGCGCAAGGAAACATTGCGCCGCCGGGGGGTGATCCGCAGCGCGGCGGTGCGGCAACCCGGCCCGGTGCTGGACGGTGACGATATGCGCGAACTGGGGCAGTTAATCGCACGACTTGAAACGCGATTACGCGAACATAGCACGGCGGATAGCTGAGCCGCGGCGCAAAATAGGCTAGGCTATCTTGCATCGGATCGTTAATTCTTTATCCCGACCCGGGATTGAAGACTTTGTTACAGGACGCTAGCTATGACTTTATCCACCGTTCCCGCCACCATGCAAGCCGTCAGGATTAAACAGCCCGGCGGCCCCGAACAACTGATTGCGGCCGAGCTGCCGGTACCCCGTCCCGGTCCCGGCTACCTGCTGGTCAAGGTTGCCGCGGCGGGCGTTAACCGTCCCGACGTGTTGCAGCGTAAAGGCAGTTATCCGCCGCCCGCGGGCGCCTCCGAGCTGCCGGGGCTTGAGTTCGCGGGGGTCGTGGCGGCGCTGGGCGACGGCGCCGGGCGTTTTGCCGTCGGCGACGAGGTGTGCGGCCTGGTGGCCGGCGGCGGTTACGCCGAATATTGCGTGGTGCATGAAAGCAACGCGCTGCCGGTGCCGCAGGGCCTGTCGCTGCTGGAGGCCGCGGCGCTGCCGGAGACCTTTTTCACCGTCTGGGTTAACGTTTTCCAGCGCGGTAAGCTCAAAGCAGGGGAGATCCTGCTGGTGCACGGCGGCACCTCCGGTATCGGCACCGTCGCCATTATGCTGGCGAAGGCCTTTGGCGCCACGGTGCTGACCACCGTCGGCTCCGAAGAGAAATGCGCGGCGGCGCGCAAGCTGGGCGCCGATCATGCCATTAACTACCGTACCGAGGATTTTGTCGCACAGACGGAACGGCTGACCGGCGGGCATGGCGCGGATGTGATTGTCGATCTGATTGCCGGCGACTATGTGGCGCGTAACTATGCGGCGGCGGCGATGGACGGGCGCATCGTGCAAATCGGCGTACAGGATGGCCCGGCAAAAGAGCTCAATCTGATGAAGATGCTGGCCAAGCGCCTGATCCATACCGGCTCGACGCTGCGGCCGCGTCCGGTGGCGGACAAGGCCGCCATCGCCGCCGACTTGCAGCAGCAGGTCTGGCCGCTGCTGGCGGCGGGTAAGATCCGGCCGCTGATCGAACGGGCTTTTCCGTTGCGCCAGGCCGCCGAGGCCCATGCGCTGATGGAAGGGAGCACCCATATCGGTAAAATCATGCTGGTAACCGACGCCTATGCGGATTTACTGGACGGCAACGGCTGACCGGCGGCCGTTTTTTTCGCCCGGCGGGATTCACCTTGCCGGCTTCATCTTTACTTATCGCCGCCGGCGCTTCATTATCGCGGGAGATACGGGGCGGCAGCGATATGGGCAGGGGATGGACAGGATATTGAAAACCGGGGCGTTCGCCCTGGGATTGTATAGCGCGTTGAGCTATGCGACGCCAAAAGACGAGCAGATCAAAACCGATTGCGCGCGCCTTGACGACTATGCCCAGGCGGGCAATACGGCTTATCAGCAGGGCCATATGGCGCGCGCGGCGGATGAGTTTACCGCCCAGGCCGCCTGGAGTGAATTTTGCCGTTTGCCCGCCGCGGCCATCGCGACCGCCTATAACAACGTGGCGCTGGCACTGATCCACGCCGGCGAGCCGTTAAAGGCCGCGGCCTGGCTTTCCCTGGCGCCGGATGACGACAAAACCCGCACCAACCTGGCGCTGATCCAGCCGGTGCTTGACCGCCTGCGCCCGGCACTGGCCGCCACCCCGATGGGCACCTACTGGCGCTACGCCGGTAAAGGGGTATGGAGCACCGTTTCGGTACAGCCCGAGGGCGAGGCGTGGAAAATCAGCTTTAACGGCTTTTATATGCCGGTGATGGGGATGTACTACGGCCCGAATATGGGCGAGTTTTCGGTGGTGCAATCACTTGACGGCGGCCATGGCGTTTATCGCCAGGACGCGCAGGCGGACGGGTCGTCCTGTCAGGTCAACATGACCTTTACGGCTAATGCGGCGCACCTGGAGACCGTCTCGGGCGACTGCGGGTTCGGCATGAACGTGCGGGCGGATGGCGATTTTCAGCGGGTCTCGCTCTACTGAGCACGCAGCGGTATTGGCGCCGGCCGCGGCGCGTGTTATTTTAACAATATTATAACGATTAGCCCGGCAATCGCATTGCGGCTCCCTTGGCCGCCCCCCTCTTTTCCCTACCGTACCGTCCTCATTATCGCTACATAACCTTTCCGGCCCGCGGGCGGGATGATGTATAGGAGTCTGTTATGCCTGTTGCTCTTCTGGCCCTGGCGCTGAGCGCGTTCGCCATCGGGACGACTGAATTCGTCATTATGGGCCTGTTGCCGCAAGTGGCGGAAAGCCTGGCGGTATCGCTGCCGGACGCCGGCTGGCTTATCAGCGGTTACGCCATCGGCGTGGCGGCGGGTGCGCCCATCATGGCGATTCTGACCGCCCGGCTGCCGCGCAAAACCTGCCTGGCGCTGCTGATGGTGATATTTATTATCGGCAATGCCCTGTGCGCCTGGTCCTACGATTACGGTCTGCTGATGCTGGCCAGGGTGATCACGGCGCTGAGCCACGGCGCCTTTTTTGGCATCGGCGCGGTGGTGGCCGCCGGGCTGGTGCCGCCGCACCGGCGGGCGTCGGCGGTGGCGCTGATGTTTACCGGTTTGACCCTTGCCAATGTGCTGGGGGTGCCCGCCGGCACCTGGCTTGGGCAGCTGTACGGCTGGCGCGCGACGTTCTGGGGCGTCTCGCTCCTGGGCATCGTGGGATTTGTCGCCCTGCTGGCCAGCCTGCCGCCGCAGCGCGATGCGGCGCCCGCCGACCTGGCCCGGGAATTCGCCGCGCTGCGCAATGGCCGCCTGCTACTGTCGCTGCTGATGACGGTGTGTTTCGCCGCCGCCATGTTTACGCTGTTCAGCTATATTGCGCCGCTGTTGCTGCAGGTGACCGGAGTCAGCGATCGGGGGGTCAGCTGGACGCTGTTTTTAATCGGTGCGGGTTTAACGCTGGGCAACCTGATTGGCGGCCGTCTGGCCGACTGGCGGGTCTCCTTCAGCCTGATACTGAGTTTTGCCCTGATCGCGGTGTTCTCGGTGATGTTTTACTGGACCAGTCGCGCGCTGCTGCCGGCGGAAATCACCCTGTTCTTTTGGGCGCTGGCCACCTTCAGCACCATCCCGGCGCTGCAGATTAACGTGGTGGCGCACGGCGACGATGCGCCCAACCTGGTATCGACGCTGAATATCTCCGCGTTCAATATCGGCAATGCGTTTGGCGCCTGGGCCGGCGGCAAGGTGATCGCCACCGGCCTGGGACTGACTGCGGTGCCGCTGGCCGCGGCGGCGATGGCGCTGTGCGGGCTGCTGGTGTGCCTGCTGACCTTCTCTCGTTCTCCCGGCCGGCCGGTGGCCGCATAACGTGGCCGCCGGCCCCCCCGGCGGATGCTCTGGGACGGGATCACGACTGCGCCAGCGCGGCGTCCAGCCGGGCGGGAACGGCGGCGGCAAAGGTATGCAGGTAATCGATAAAATGGCTGACCAGGGCCGATGCCGGACGGTGCAGCGGCCGGATCAGGCTGACCGTGAACGGCACCTGGTGACTGAAGGGGCGTAATACCACGCCGCCGGCAGCGTAATCCAGCGCGGTCAGCGGATTGACAATGGAAATGCCGACCCCGGCGCGTACCATCGCGCACACCGACGCGGCGCTATGGGTCTCCACCACCATGCCGCGCTCCACGCCTTCCTGGCTGAACAGCCGATCCAGCAGCTGGCGGTAGCTGTCGGTGGCCGACAGGCTGATATACGGCAGATGGTGAAAATCCCGCGGGGTCAGGCGCTCCCGCCGGGTCAACGGGTGGCCGGCGGGCAGCACGCACACCTCGTTAAGGGTCATCAGGGTCTCGCGCCCGGTGCCCGCGGGGGTAAAGGTATTTTCCGTCAGGCCGATATCGTGGCGCTGGGCGGAGAGCCATTCCTCCAGCAGCGGCGACTCCTGCGGCACCACGCTCAGGCTGACCGCCGGATGACGGTCGAAAAAATCCCGGCATACCAGCGGCAGCAGCGATTGGGAAAACACCGGCAAGCAGGCCACCGACAGCTGCGCCTGGCGGAACTCGCGAATGGCCTGGGCGGCGCTGACAATGCGATCCAGCCCGTAATAGGAGCGCTGCACCTCTTCAAATAGGCGCAACCCTTCGCCGGTGGGTTTCAGCCGGCCTTTAATCCGCTCGAACAGCGTCATGCGCAGCAAATGCTCGAAGCGCGCCAGCTCCCGGCTGACCGTGGGCTGCGAGGTATGGAGCAGCGCCGCCGCCTCGGTAAGATTGCCGGTGGTCATCACCGCGTGAAAGATATCGATATGTCGCAATGAAATTGCCGCCATAATACCGCTCCCAGCCCCTAAACCAATATCATAGGTGAATAGCTGACGCTAAAATAGATATTTTATCGATAGCCAGTAATAGATAAAAATAGGCTCAAAGCGGTAACACCGACGGGAACCCCATGCCACATAACCTTTTTCACACCCAAAGCGCGCTTAACGCGGTCAATTTGCGGCAACTGGCCCGGCAATACGGCGGCCCGGTGTGGGCCTATGAAGCCGAAGTGATTAACGAGCGCATCCGCCAGCTGCGGCAGTTCGACGTGATTCGTTTTGCCCAGAAGGCCTGCTCCAACATCCATATCCTGAGCCTGATGCGCGAGCAGGGGGTAAAGGTCGATGCCGTGTCCCTGGGTGAAATCGAGCGGGCGCTGGCGGCGGGCTACCGCCCGGGACAACAGCCGGCTGATATGGTGTTCACCGCCGATGTCTTTGACCGCCCGACCCTGCAACGGGTGGTGGAGCTCGCCATCCCGGTCAACGCCGGTTCGGTGGATATGCTGGAACAACTGGGGCGGCATTCGCCCGGGCATGCGGTATGGCTGCGCATTAACCCCGGCTTCGGCCACGGCCATAGCCAGAAAACCAATACCGGCGGCGAAAACAGCAAGCACGGGATCTGGTATGCCGACCTGCCGCTGGCCATCGCGCAAATCCGGCGCTACGGCTTAAAGCTCGTCGGCCTGCATATGCATATCGGATCCGGCGTGGATTATGACCATTTGCGCCAGGTCTGCGCGGCGATGGTGCGGGAAGTTATCGCCTCCGGCCAGGATGTCCACGCCATTTCCGCCGGCGGCGGGCTGTCGGTGCCGTACCGGTTTGGCGAGGAGGCGATCAACACCGGGCATTACTTTGGCCTGTGGGATGCCGCGCGCCGTGAAATCAGCGACCATCTGGGCCATCCGGTGACGCTGGAAATCGAGCCGGGGCGTTTCCTGGTGGCGGAATCCGGCGCGCTGGTGGCGCAGGTGCAGGCGGTCAAGGAGATGGGCAGTCGCCATTTCGTGCTGGTGGACGCCGGTTTCAACGATCTGATGCGCCCGGCGATGTACGGCAGCTATCACCATATTTCGCTGATCCCGGCCGACGGCGGCGAGCCGGACGGCCGGGCGGAAATAGCGACGGTGGTGGGCGGCCCGCTGTGCGAATCGGGGGATGTGTTTACCCAGTTGGCCGGCGGCGGCATCGAGCCGCGGCCATTGCCCGCCGCCCGGGTGGGCGATTACCTGGTGTTCCATGATACCGGCGCCTACGGCGCCTCAATGTCATCCAATTACAATACCCGCCCGCTGCTGCCCGAAGTCTTGTTCACGCAGGGCCGCCCGCGCCTGATCCGCCGCCGCCAGACGCTGGATGAGCTGCTGGCGCTGGAACGCTTGTAACCCAAAACGGCGGGGTCTTCGCCGGCGGTGCGGCGGTACCCGGGAACTCAGGCTTTGCTGCGCCCGGCCGCCGGCAACGGCGCCGCGGCCGCGGTGTCGGCCGCCATGGGGCGATAGGCAATATAATAGACCAGCGCGACAAAGATGGCGCCGCCGGCGGCGTTGCCCAGGAACACGCCGGGGAAGTTGCCCCAGTACTGCGCCCAGGTCGCCTGCCCGGCAAAAATCGCCGCCGGAATCACGAACATATTGGCCACCACGTGCTGGAAGCCGAGATCGACAAACGCCATGATCGGGAACCAGATACCCAGGATCTTACTGGCCACATCCTTGCCGCTGTATGCCAGCCATACCGCCAGGCTCACCAGCCAGTTGCAGCCGATGCCGGAAATAAAGGCGTGCAGGAAATCGGCGGAAATCTTTGCCTGGGCGGTGGCCGCGGTTTTGGCCAGGAACGCGCCTTCGGTCAGGCCGAGCACGTGGCCGAAAAACCACGCAATCAAAATGCTGCCGGCAAAGTTGGCGACGGTAATCCAGAACCAGTTGCGTATCAGCGACATAAAAGAGATTTGCCGCGCCAGCCAGGCAATAGGCAGCGTCATCATATTGCCGGTCAGGAGTTCTCCTCCGGCGATAAGCGTCAGCACCAGCCCCACCGGGAACACCGCCGCCCCTAAAAAGACGCCGAACGACCCCCAGTCGGCGGGCAGGCTGGCGGTCACATGGATATCCAGCATAAAACCTATCGCGATATACGCACCGGCCAGACAGCCGAGCACCAGTAAATAGGGGAGCGGCGCGCGGCTTTTGGTGGCGCCCGTTTGCACAGCGATTGCTGCGACTTCTTTAGGAGAATGAAACGACATGGTAGTTTATATGTTAAAAGAAAGTGGTGATTCGCATCATATCCTCCCCCCGCGGCGAAGCCAACGGTTGGCCGCTAAAAGAGTGTTAAAAATTAAAACACCGTTCTGCACCGACATGGCCGCGGGCTTCAGGCCGCGCCGGCCATTCGCCGCCGGCGCGGCTTAAGGCCCGTGCGGATCAGCGCGCGGCCAGGTCCGCCAGCTCGCGGCGCATCAGGATAAATTCCTGCGCCAGATCCTGGCACAGCATGGCGGTCATCAAATGATCCTGCGCGTGGACCATGATTAAATTGACCGGCACCTTGCCCGTCCCCTCATCCAGCCCGATAAGCCGCGTCTGGATGGCGTGGGCGCGGCGCGAGGCCTGGCGCGCCGCGTCCATCCTCTCCCGCGCCTCGTCCCAGTTGCGTTCCCGCGCCGACTGGATGGCGCTCATGCTCTCGGAACGGGCTTCGCCGGCGTTAATCAGCAATTCCATCACAGTTTGTTCAAAATCTTCCATTCGCCACCTCTATTGGTATACCAAATTTGGTAATTTCATCATATTGGAATTCCAATGTTGGCTTGTGAGAGCATGATCACAGAAAATAAATTCAGTTACGCTAGTTTTTGGTATGCCAAACCCACAATAAAACCTGCCGGCTACCGGCAAACGTGCATATCAATAGGCTTAACTCACTGATGATGAGGTGGTGTCATGTCATTTAAGGATCGTATGATCGATTCTCTGGGATCGTTTGCCACTAAATTTAATAGCTTTCGCTATATTATGGCGATCAAGGCGGCATTTATTACCTTAATGCCGGTCATCATTGTCGGCGCGTTTTCGGTGTTGATCTCCAATATGGTGCTCGATCCGGTTAACGGCCTCGCCAGTTTTAGTTTCTTCGCGCCGCTGGCGACGCTTAAGCCTATTATGAGCAGTATTAACTACGCCACCCTGAATTTTTTAACCATCGGCGCGGTATTCCTAATCGGTATTGAGCTGGGCCGGCTTAATGGGTCACGCACCTTATTTCCCGGGCTGCTGGCGGTAATTTGTTTTATCGCCGTCACGCCGACCACGCTGCAGTTAATGGTCGGCGACCAGATGATGGTGGTCAAGGACGTGCTGGCGCGGCAGTTTTCGGATACCAAGAGCCTGTTCCTCGGCATGTTTATGGCGATTTTATCGGTGGAGGTTTATTCGCGCCTGGAAAAGGTGGATAAATTCCGCATTAAGATGCCGGATACCGTGCCGCCCAATGTGTCCGCGTCTTTTACCGCCCTGATCCCGGCCATTATTACCGTGCTGCTGCTGGCGACCTTTGGGTTCGTCTTCCAGCGCGTGACCGGCATGTATCTGTACGATGCGGTATATAAGGTGGTACAGCAGCCGCTGGAATCGGTGGTGCAAAGCCTGCCGGGCATCCTGGTGCTGATGTTCGTCGCCCAGATGTTCTGGGTCATCGGCATTCACGGCAACCAAATGATTAAGCCGATTCGCGAACCTTTATTGCTCGGCGCCATTACCGTCAATATGACCGCGTTTGAACAGGGCAAGGATATTCCCAATATCATTACCATGCCGTTTTGGGATGTGTATATGAGCATCGGCGGTTCCGGCCTGACCATCGGATTATTAATGGCGGTATTGTTTACATCCAAGCGCAAGGAGATGAAAGAAATCGCTAAATTATCCCTTGGTCCCTCGGTGTTTAATATTAATGAACCGGTGATCTTCGGCATGCCGATCATGCTTAATCCGATCCTGGCCATTCCTTTTATTATTACGCCGCTGGTCACCGGCACCATCGGCTATTTCGCCACCAGCCTGGGTTTTGCCGACAAGGCGGTGGTGATGGTGCCCTGGACCACGCCGCCGCTGATTAACGCCTGGCTGTCCACCGCCGGATCGATGGGCGCGGTGATTACGCAGTTGTGCTGCATCGTGGTGTCGTTCCTGATCTATCTGCCTTTTGTCCAGGTGGCGTCGCGCCGCGCGGACCAGGCGCAGCTGGCGGCGGAAATGAGCGAAGCATCCCGCGCGCAAACCCTTAAGTCATCGTGAGGACGGACATGAGCAAGGTTAGCATCGCCATCCCGGCGGATTTTATCCTGGGCGCCGCGGCGTCCGCCTGGCAAACCGAGGGCTGGAGCGGCAAGAAGCCGGGCCAGGATTCTTATCTCGACCTGTGGTACCAGCAGGACCGCCACGTCTGGCATAACGGCTATGGCCCGGCGGTGGCCACCGATTTTATCCATCGCTACGCCGAAGACGTGGCGCTGATGAAGCAGGCCGGGCTGACGCATTACCGCACCTCGATCAACTGGTCGCGTTTCCTGGTGGATCACGAGCAGGTGATTGTCGATGAGGATTATGCGGCCTATATCGATAATTTTCTTGATGAGATGATCAGGCAGGGTATTGAGCCGATGATCTGCCTGGAGCATTACGAGCTGCCGGCCTGCCTGCTGGAACGCCATGGCGGCTGGCAGTCGAAGCGGGTGGTGGAACTGTTTGTCCGCTACGCGGAAAAAGTGTTCGCGCGTTATGCCGGCAAGGTGAAGCGCTGGTTTTCCTTTAACGAGCCGATTGTGGTGCAGACCCGGGTTTACCTGGATGCCCTGCGTTATCCCTATGAACAGAATACCCATAAATGGATGCAGTGGAACCATCATAAAATCCTCGCCACCGCCCGGCTGGTACAGTTGTTTGAAGAACAAGGCTACCGGCGCGGCGGCGGATCGCTCGGGGTTATCCTTAATCCGGAGGTGACTTATGCCCGTTCCAGCGCTCCCCATGACCAGCGGGCGGCGCATCTCTACGATCTGTTTTATAACCGGGTATTTCTCGATCCGTTGCTGCTGGGCGTCTATCCACCGGAGTTAATGGAGCTGCTGCGCCGCCATGGGGTCGAGTGGCATTACGACGCGCAGGAACTGGACATTATCCGCCGTTATCCGGTGCATGAGGTGGGGATTAATCTTTATTATCCCCATCGGGTCAAGGCCCCCAGCCGCCAGTGGAATGACAATACCCCGTTCCATCCGGCATATTATTATGAGCCGTTCGAGCTGCCGGGACGGCGGATGAATCCCTCGCGCGGCTGGGAAATCCATCCCCGGATTGTCTATGACATGGCGCAGCGGATGAACCGCGATTATCCGGATATGCCCTGGTTTATCGCCGAAAACGGCATGGGCGTTGAACATGAGGAACGCTTTAAAGACCCCGCCGGCGTGATCCAGGATGATTACCGCATCGACTTTATCGCCGAACATCTGTACTGGGCGTTAAAAGCCCGGGAGGAGGGCGCGCGCTGCCTGGGTTATATGCTCTGGGCGTTTACCGATAATGTTTCGCCGATGAACGCGTTTAAAAACCGCTATGGTCTGATTGAAATCGACCTGCAGCAACAGTTGCGCCGGCAGCCGAAAAAATCCGCCGCCTGGTTCGCCCGCTTAAGCGCTACCCGCACCCTGGCGTTAACGCTCGATGACGAAGATAAATAAGAGGAATACCTATGAAACGTATCGTCCTGGCCTGTTCCGCGGGCATGTCCACCTCGCTGGTGGTGACCAAAATGGAAAAGGAAGCGGCCAGCCGCTCCCTGGAATACAAGATTTACGCCATCCCCGAACAAAACCTGCGCGATGAGCTGCAAACGTTCGGCAACGATATCCTGGTCGTGTTGCTGGGGCCGCAGGTGCGCTTTAAGCTTGTGGAAAACAAAAAGCTGACCGATGAATACCAGATCCCCATCGCGGTAATCGATTCGGTGGCCTATGGCACTTTAAACGGCGCGAAAGTACTCGATCAGGCCCTGGGTTTGTTACACTAGCCCGCGCGCCGGCAAACGGCAGGAAGCAAGCCTGCCGTCCTGTCGCGGGCATATCGTGTTTCAGGCTACGCGTTAACGGGCGAGGGGAAGAAGGTGTGATGTTGCAGGAAAAAAAACAGTATCAGGAAATTGGCCGGGATCTGCGGCAGAAGATCCAGTCAGGTCATTACCCGATCGGTACGCGTTTGCCCCCGGAGCGTAATATTGCGGAAACCTACGGCGTCAGCCGCACCATTATCCGCGAGGCCCTCCTGATGCTGGAGCTGGAGGGGGTGGTGGATATCCGCCAGGGTTCCGGCGTATATGTGATACGCATTCCGGGCGGGGACACCGAGGGAACCCATTACCTTGAAAGCGAGGTGGGGCCGTTTGAACTGCTGCAGGCCCGCCAGCTTCTGGAGAGCAATATCGCCGCGTTCGCCGCCAAAATGGCCACCAAAATGGACATTGAAAACCTGCGCCGGACGCTGGAGCAGGAGCAGCGCGATATCATTACCAACGAGCGCAGCGAGAATAACGATAAGCTGTTTCACGAGCTGATTGCCGGCGCCACGCAAAACCAGATGCTGCTGGAAACGGTAAAATCCATCTGGCTGCGGCAGGAATCCAGCGCGTTGTGGCAGCAGCTCTACAGCCATATAGATACGCGTTCCCTGCGGCTGCGCTGGCTGGCGGATCATCAGAATATTCTGGTGGCCCTGCGCCGGCGCGACGTGATGGCCTCCTACCAGTGCATGTGGCAGCATATGGAAAGCGTCAAAAACACCCTGATGGAAATTTCCGATGCCGATGCGCCGGAATTCGACGGCTTTTTGTTTGAATCGGTGCCCATTTTCCAGGGAAAACTGGTCTGATGCCGGTGGTGATTGCCCCGCTGGCGGACCATGCCCGGCATAAAGAACAGGTGACCGACTGGCTATGGCGCGCTTTCGGCCACGGCGCCGGCCGGGGGTTCTATGCCGCCATCGTCGACAATGGCATGCGCCGGGACGGCCTGCCGATCACCTTTATCGCCCTTGACGACGGCCGCCCGGTGGGCACCGTGGGCCTGTGGCGCAGCGATCTGTTGAGCCGCCAGGACCTCACCCCCTGGCTGGCGGCGCTGTATGTCGATGAAGCATACCGGGGGCGGGGCCTGGGACGGCAGCTGCAGGCGTTTGTGCAGGATTTCAGCCGCCGGGCCGGTTTCGGTTCCCTGTATTTGTACGCCACCTTTACCGGCTATTATGAACGCCACGGCTGGGACTATATCGGCGACGGGATCGAATATCCCGATATGCCGGTGCATCTCTATCAGCTGCGCGCGGACGCGCGGTAAATTCGCGGTCGCCGCTTAAGGCGGCGGCGCGACCGAGTGACGCCTTACCAGGGTCGGGCTGAAGGTATTGGTCACCTCCGGCAGCGGATCCCCATTCGCCAGCGCCAGCGCCAGCTGCGCCGCCTGGGTGGCCATCGCCACCACCGGATAGCGGATAGTGGTCAGGCGCGGTCGCAGGTAACGCGAAATCAGCACATCGTCGAAGCCGACCAGCGAGATTTGCTCCGGCACGTCGATACCGTTATCGCTGAGGACCGCCAGCGCGCCGGCGGCCATGGAATCGTTGTAACAGGCGATGGCGGTAAAATTACGCCCGCGCCCCAGCAGGCTGGTAATGGCCTGCTCGCCGCCCACCTCGTCGGGTTCGCCGTAGGCGATAAGCTTCTCATCCACCTCGATATCATGATCCCTCAGCGCATCCAGATAGCCCTGCAATCGATCGGTGCTGTCGGAAATGGGATGGCTTGAACAGATAAACGCAATGCGCCGGTGGCCCTGCTGAATCAGGTGGCGGGTGGCCAGCCAGGCGCCATAACGGTCGTCGAGGGCCACGCAGCGGCTGGCATAGGCCGGCAGAATACGGTTAATCAGCACCATGCCCGGAATATGCGCCATCAGGGCGTTAAGCTCCTCTTCGGGGATCATCTGCGCATGAACCACCAGCGCGGCGCAGCGGTGGCGGATCAACTGCTCGATGGCCTGCCGTTCCTGCTCCAGGATATGGTAGCCGTTGCCAATCAGCAGAAAGTTACCGGTGCGATAGGCTACCTGCTCCACCGCCTTGACCATGGCGCCGAAAAACGGATCGGATACGTCCGAGACGATAAGCCCCACCGTTTCGGTGGATTGCTGCGCCAGCGCCCGGGCATTGGCGTTGGGATGATATTGCAGCTCTTCCATGGCGCCAAGCACCGCCTGGCGGGAATTGTCGCTGGCCTTCGGTGAATTATTGATAACGCGCGAGACTGTGGCGACTGATACACCCGCCAGTTTAGCTACATCCTTTATGGTGGCCATATCGCTTACAAGCTCTCAATAGGGTAATCGTTTACATTATTAAGTTTTACGGAAAAAGCCCGCCGATGCAAGGCGTTGGCGCACAGCTTTGGTGATCGCTGCGGGATAAATGAAAATTATCGCCGCGACTGATTTTCTGCTTTGTGGCGGGGGGGCGATTAATGTTAGTTTTATGTTTCAATTCCTGAACAAGACACCAATAGCATGGCTATTTCACGTTTCCCCCATCTGGCCCATTGGGGGGCGTTTACCGCAGTGGTTGAGGACGGCAGGTTAATCGGCTGCGAGCCCTTCGCCGGCGATCCGGACCCGTCGCCGCTGCTGGACTCCATTGCGCCGATGCTATACTCGGACCAGCGGATCCGCCAGCCGGCGGTGCGCCGCTCCTGGCTGCAAAAAAGGGAGCGCAGCGACGGCGCGCTGCGCGGCCGGGAAGCCTTTGTCAATGTCAGCTGGGATGTGGCGCTGGACCTGATTGCCGATGAGAACCGGCGGGTGCGCGATCGCTACGGCGCGTCCGGCATTTTTACCGGCTCCTACGGCTGGTCTTCCGCCGGCCGGGTCCATCATGCCCGCTCGCTGGTCAGGCGCTTTTATTTTGCCGGCGGCGGGGCGGTAGACCAGGCGGGCAACTACAGCTGGGGCGCCGCGCAGTTTTTCCTGCCGCATGTCATCGGCACCTTCAGTCCGTTAACCGGGCGCGTCACCGCCTGGCCCAGCGTGATTGCGCACTGCCAGCTGTTTATCGCCTTTGGCGGCCTGGCGCTGAAGAATGCCCAGGTTTCGTCGGGCGGCGCGGCCGAGCACACGCTGAAACCCTGGCTTAAGCAACTGGCGGCTAAAGGCACGCCGGTTATCAATATCAGTCCGA
Source organism: Sodalis sp. RH14 (assembly GCF_047324285.1). NCBI lineage: Bacteria > Pseudomonadati > Pseudomonadota > Gammaproteobacteria > Enterobacterales > Bruguierivoracaceae > Sodalis > Sodalis sp. RH14. The sequence goes on along the minus strand of NZ_CP178739.1, from coordinate 4,705,134 downwards.
CTCGTGATGATTGCCCGGCGTTCCTCCAGGCGGAGTGGATCCCCATCCGGCCGAACACCGACGTGGCGCTGATGCTGGCGCTGGCCTATGAAATCCAGCGCCTCGGCGCGCAGGATGACGCCTTTCTGGCCCGCTATTGCGTCGGATATCAACAGCTGGCCGGCTATCTGCGCGGGCAGGATGACGGCATCGGCAAAACGCCGGCCTGGGCCAGCGCCATTACCGGCATACCCGAGGCGCGCATTGCACGCCTGGCGCGCCAGCTTATCGGCGTGCGCAGTTTTATGACCTGTTCTTACGCCGTCCAGCGGGCGCACCGGGGCGAACAACCCTATTGGATGGTGATTGCCCTGTCCGCCATGCTGGGGCAGGTTGGCCTGCCGGGGGGCGGTTTTGCCTTCGGCCACGGTTCGATGAACGGCGTGGGCAATCCGCGCCTGGACGCCCAGGCGCCGACCCTGCCGCTGGGGCCGAACGCCGCCGCCGGCCTGACCATTCCCGTGGCGCGCATCGCCGATATGCTGCTCAATCCCGGCGGACATTACACCTTTCAGGGCGAGGACCGGCGCTATCCGGATATCCATATGATCCACTGGGCGGGCGGCAATCCCTTCCATCACCACCAGCAGCTTAACCGCCTGCTGGCGGGCTGGAGCAAACCCGATACCGTGGTGGTGCAGGATATCTGGTGGACGCCGGCGGCGAAGCTTGCCGATATCGTCCTGCCGGCGACCACCTCCCTTGAGCGCAACGATATCGGCGGGTCTTCGCGCGACAGTTACGTGCTGGCGATGCATAAGGCCGTGGAGCCGCGGCACCAGGCGCGTAACGATATGGATATCTTCGCCGATCTGGCCGATCGCCTGGGCTATCGCGCGGCATTTACCGGCGGACGGGACGAACAGGACTGGATAGAGCATCTCTACCGCCAAAGCGCCGAATCCCACGCCCGCGCCGGCCATGCGTGGCCGGCGTTCGCGCAGTTCTGGCGGGAAGGCCATATCAAGGTGCCCGCGCCCGCGCAGGATTTTATCCTGCTGGGGGATTTTCGCCGCGACCCGCTCGCGCATCCGCTGAAAACGCCGAGCGGGCGCATCGAGCTGTTCAGCGCCGCCATCGCCGGTTTTGGTTATGCCGATTTCGCCCCGCATCCGCAATGGCAGCCGCCGGCGGAATGGCTGGGCAGCGCGCTGGCCGCAACCTATCCGCTGCATTTGATTAGCCTGCAGCCTAAAGATCGGCTGCATAGCCAGCTTGATCCCGCGCCCCTGGCCCAGGGAAATAAAACCGCCGGCAAGGAGACGCTCCATATTCATCCCGACGATGCCCGCCGCCGCGGCATCCAGGACGGCGAAATAGTGGAGGTGTATAACCAGCGCGGCCGGATCCTGGCGGGCGCCAGGCATAATGACGGGGTGGCGCCCGGCGTTATCCTCATGGCCACCGGCTCCTGGTTTTCGCCGGGGCGGCAGGGCGATGAGGCCGGTATTGAACAGTCCGGCAATCCCAATGCGCTGACGCTGGATATCGGCACCTCGCCGCTGACCCAGGGCCCCAACGCCATGGGTTGCTTGGTGGAAGTGCGCAGGCGGTAAGGCTGAACGCCGTCGCCGCCGCCGGCCGTGACCAGCCGCGACCGCATTGTTTTAGACGGTCCGGGCGATAACCTGGCCGAATGGAATCAATGATGGGGTAAATTTTACAGTTGGTTTCATTTCGAGCGGTAATCTTGCGATTATGCGGTAGTGTAATCGGGTGACGGACTATAGAGTAGGTACTCCCAGAGGTATTGATTGGTGAGAAATCAGCATACTCTGTATGTTGAAACCATTTCAGTTGCACCAACCTACGCGGATGCGTAGGTTTTTTTTTGCCCGCGCTTTTCAGTTCCCGCCGCACGCTATTGTTATCCCGGACTTTATGTATGACCGCTTTTAGGTTGTAATACCTTTTGTGCGCCGCTTTTTTTTCTCTTCACCGGTTACCAGGCAAAAGGACCACATTATGCAACAGGCAACGTTGGTAAATGAATACGGCCAGCCTATCGGCGCCCGGCTTGCGGACTGGCAGTCCCGTCCGCTGCCGCAAAAAATTACCCTGGCCGGGCGTTTTTGCCGCCTGGAGCCGCTGGCGTTAACCCATAGCCCGGCGCTGTTCAGCGCCTGGCACAGTATCGCCGACGAACGCGACTGGACCTACTTTTCCCGCCGCCGGCCGGCGACCCTCGCCGCGTGCGATGCCCTGATCGCCGCCAATGCGGCCAGCGGCGATCCGCTGTTTTACGCGGTCATCGACCAGGCTACCGGGCTGGCGGCGGGCTCGGTGGCGCTGATGCGCATCGACCCGGCCAACGGCGTGCTGGAAATCGGCTGGGTTAACTGGTCGCCGCTGATGAAACGATCGCCCTGCGGCACCGAAGCCATCAGCCTGCTGCTAAGCTATAGCTTTGACACCCTGGGTTACCGGCGCTGCGAATGGAAATGCCATAGCCTGAACCAGCCTTCCAACCAGGCGGCCCGCCGGCTGGGGTTTCAATACGAGGGCACCTTCCGCCAGGCGGTGGTGGCCAAAGGACACAATCGCGATACCTGTTGGTATTCCATTATCGACAGCGAATGGCCGGCCGTCGGCCGGGCGTTGCGGGCCTGGCTGGATAGCGATAATTTTAGCGCCGAAGGCAGGCAAAAGCGGCCGCTGGCGGATTTCAGGTCCGCAAACCAATAAGGAGATGGTATGCTTTTTTCTGTGTTGCGCCGGCTGTTCCGGCTGCTTTATCGGGTGGAACTGGTTGGCGATACGCGGGTATTGCAGCAGCCGAAGATCATGATTACCCCAAATCATGTCTCGTTTATGGACGGTATTCTGCTGGCGCTGTTTTTGCCGGTAAAACCGGTATTCGCCATTTATTCCACGATTACCGACGTATGGTATATGCGCGTGGTAAAACGTTATGTGGATATCCTGCCGCTCGACCCCACCAAGCCGCTCAGCATTAAGCAGCTTATCAAGTATGTCGGCAGCGGCCGGCCGATCGTGGTCTTCCCCGAGGGGCGCATTTCGGTCACCGGGTCGCTGATGAAAATCTACGATGGGGCGGCGTTCGTTGCGTCCCGTTCGGGCGCAACGGTGGTGCCGGTCTGGCTGGATGGGCCGGAACTGACGCCGTTCAGCCGCATGGGCGGCATCATCAAGCGCCACTGGTTTCCCAAAATCACCCTTCATCTGCAGGCCCCGGTGTCACTGCCGATGCCCGCGGCGCCCAGGGCGCGCGATCGCCGCCGGCTGGCCGGCGAGAACCTGCATCGCATCATGATGGAGGCGCGCATGGCCTCCCGGCCCCGGCAGACGTTGTATCAGGCGCTGCTGGCGGCGGCCCGGCGCTATGGCGTCGGCAAGCCCTGCATCGAGGATATCGCCTTCAGTCCGGACAGTTATCGCGGATTATTGAAAAAAATCTTCGGCGTCAGCCGGATTCTCGAACGTTTTACCGCCCGCGGCGAGCATGTCGGCCTGCTGCTGCCCAACGCCACCATTACCGCCGCCGTTATCCTCGGCGCCGGTCTGCGCGGACGCATTCCCGCGTTGCTGAACTATACCTCCGGCGCCAGCGGCATCAACAACGCGCTTAAAGCCGCCACCATCAATACTATCGTCACTTCCCGCCAGTTCCTGGACAAAGCCAAGCTGGCCGGCCTGCCGGAACAGGTAACCGGGGCGCGCTGGGTCTATCTGGAGGATCTGAAAGATCAGGTGACGCTGCGGGATAAGCTGTGGATCCTTGGGCATTTACTGTTCCCGGACCGGGCCGAGGTGGCGCAACAGCCCGGCGACAGCGCGCTGGTGCTGTTTACCTCCGGTTCGGAAGGCACGCCGAAAGGCGTGGTCCATTCCCATGACGGCATCCTGGCCAATATCGAGCAAATCCGCACGGTGGCCGATTTTACCCCGCGTGACAAATTTATGTCGGCGCTGCCGCTGTTCCATGCGTTCGGCCTCACCGTCGGTTTGCTGACCCCGCTGCTCACCGGGGCGCGGGTGCTGCTTTATCCGAGCCCGCTGCATTATCGCATTATTCCCGAGCTGGTTTACGACCAGAACTGTACCGTGCTGTTCGGCACCTCCACCTTCCTGGCGCAGTACGGCCGTCTGGCACACCAGTATGATTTCGCCCGGGTGCGTTATGTGGTCGCCGGGGCGGAAAAATTGTCCGAAAACACCCGCTTGCTGTGGCAGGAAAAGTTCGGCATCCGCATTCTGGAGGGGTATGGCGTCACGGAATGCGCGCCGGTGGTGGCGATCAATGTTCCGCTGGCGGCGAAGCCTCATACCGTCGGCCAGATCCTGCCGGGCATGCAGGCGCGGATCATCGCGGTGCCGGGCATTGAACAAGGCGGGCGGCTGCAGCTGCGCGGGCCCAATATCATGCGCGGCTACCTGCGGGTGGAACATCCCGGCATCCTGGAAACGCCGGCGGCCGACAACGAACAGGGGGTGCGCGAAGAGGGCTGGTACGACACCGGCGATATCGTCACCCTGGACGCCCAGGGATTTTGCGCCATCCAGGGCCGGGTAAAACGCTTTGCCAAGCTGGCCGGCGAAATGGTGTCCCTGGAAAGCGTCGAGCAACTGGCCCTGAAGGTATCGCCGGACGCACGGCACGGCGCATCCGCCAAAAACGATAAAGCCAAGGGCGAGGGCCTGGTGCTGTTTACCACCGATGCCGCGCTGACGCGGGAGAAGCTGTTCCAGCAGGCCCGGCAGGACGGTATTGCCGAAATCTACGTGCCGCGGGATATCCGCCACCTCGACGCGCTGCCGTTGCTCGGCAGCGGCAAGCCCGATTATGTAGCCTTGAAAAAAATGGCGGAAGCCACGGAGCCACAGGGATGAACCCATCTGTAACCACTCCGGCGGGCGTATTATCCCGACCGATGCTGGCGGTCATGTCCGCGCAGTTTTTTTCCGCGTTTGGCGATAATGCGCTGCTGTTCGCCACCATTGCATTGATCAAGGAACAGCAATATCCGGCGTGGAGCCAGCCGGTGCTGCAAATGTTGTTTGTCGCCGCCTATATCGTGCTGGCACCCTTTGTCGGCCAGTTCGCCGACAATTTCGCCAAGGGCCGGGTGATGATGGCGGCTAATTCCCTGAAGCTTGCCGGCGCGCTGCTTATCTGTTTCGGTTTTAATCCGTTTATCGGTTATTGCCTGGTGGGGATTGGCGCGGCGGCTTACTCGCCGGCCAAATACGGCATTCTGGGCGAATTGACCCAGGGCGGGCAATTGGTCAAGGCCAACGGCCTGATCGAAGCCTCGACCATTGCCGCCATCCTGACCGGTTCCGTGGCCGGCGGGGTACTGGCCGACTGGCATCTGATCACGGCGCTGGCGGTCTGCTCCCTGACCTATGGCGTGGCGGTGGCGGCCAATCTGTTTATCCCGCGCCTGCCCGCGGCGCGCAAGGACAGCTCCTGGCATCCGGCGCGCATGGCGGGCCATTTCGGCACCGCCTGCCGCCTGCTCTGGCGCGACGGCTACACCCGCTTTTCCCTGATCGGCACCAGCCTGTTCTGGGGCGCCGGGGTGACCCTGCGTTTCCTGCTGGTGCTCTGGGTGCCGGTGGCGCTGGGCATTAACGATAACGCCACGCCGACCACCCTCAACGCCATGGTGGCGGTGGGCATCGTGTTCGGCGCCGGCGCCGCGGCCAGGCTGGTCACGCTTGAGACGGTACGGCGCTGCATGCCGGCGGGCATCCTGATGGGCGTGGTGGTGGTGGCGCTTTGCCTGCAACATCATTTGTTGCCGTCGTATCTGCTGCTGGCGCTGATCGGTATCCTGGGCGGCTTTTTTATCGTGCCGTTAAATGCGCTGCTGCAACAGCGCGGCAAGGAGAGCGTAGGCGCGGGCAATGCCATCGCGGTGCAGAATTTCGGCGAGAATATCGCCATGCTGCTGATGCTGGGGCTGTATTCGCTGGTGGTCAGGCTTGGCGTGCCGGCCGTGATTATCGGGGTGGGCTTCGGCGTCGTATTCGCGCTGGCGATTGCCTTGCTGTGGCTGACCACCCGCGCCGGCAAAACCGCCGGCTGAAGCCGTGGCGACACGCGGAGCGACCGATAGCGCCGCTCCGTGCGGGTTAAGGCGCCGGGATGGTAAAGCGCTGATGGATGTATTCCAGTTCGGCGATAATCTCGTCGTTTAACGTCAGTTCCAGGCTATCGAGATTGGTCTGTAACTGTTCCAGGGAAGTGGCGCCCAGCAGGGTAGACGCCACAAACGGTTGCCGGCGCACAAACGCCAGCGCCATCTGCGCGGGGTCAATGCCGTAGCGCTGCGCCAGCGCCACATATTCGGCAATCGCCTGCTGGGTATGGGGCGCGCTGTAGCGGGTAAAGCGGCTGAACAGCGTATTGCGCGCGCCCGCCGGTTTGGCGCCATTGAGGTATTTACCGGTCAGCGTGCCGAAGGCCAGGCTGGAATAGGCCAGCAGCTCCAGCCCTTCAAACTGGCTGATTTCCGCCATGCCCACTTCAAAACTGCGGTTCAACAGGCTGTAGGGATTCTGCACCGTGACGATGCGCGGCAGATCGTGCTTTTCCGCCAACTGCAGATAACGCATGGCGCCCCAGGGTGTCTCGTTGGAGATGCCGAGATAGCGGATTTTCCCCGCCCGTACCTGCTCGGCCAGCGCTTCCAGCGTTTCGAGTATGGTTACCGCCAGTTTTTCGTCGGTGTACTGGTAATTCAGTTTGCCGAAGCAGTTAGTGGCGCGCTGCGGCCAGTGCACCTGGTAGAGATCGAGATAATCGGTGCCCAGCCGCTGCAGGCTGGCGTCCAGCGCCATGCGGATATTCTTGCGATCCAGTATCTGCTGGGGCCGGATGCCGGCGTCATTGCCGCGCGTGGGGCCGGCGACCTTGCTGGCCAGGATGATTTTTTCCCGTCCGCCCCGTTGCTTAAGCCAATTGCCGATATAGGTTTCGGTCAGTCCCTGGGTTTCGGGGCGCGGCGGCACCGGATACATTTCAGCCGTGTCGATCAGATTCACCCCGGCGGCAACGGCATGATCCAGCTGCGCATGGGCATCGGCCTGCGTATTTTGCTCGCCAAAGGTCATGGTGCCCAATCCCAGAACGCTGACTTCTAGTGAACTATGGGGAATACGGTGATAATGCATTGAGGCTTGTTCCTTAATGTCTGAAAAGATCAGGCGTCAACAGGCGCCGCCCGATCAGACTATAACCAAGCCAGGGCGCGGGGAAAAGCGCAAAATGGGCGGGCGGGGATGTTTAACCGACAAGGGCGCCGAACGCTCAGCGCGCGATCATCTGCGATACCTCATTACCGTTAATCTGCATATCATTGCCCTGCTCGTCGGTATAGCGAATCAGGCCGGTGGACTTATCCAGTTTAGGTTTGCCCTGGGTCAAAATCATCCGGCCGTCCTTGGTCGCCATCACATAATCACTGGCGCAGCCCGATAGCATGACGGTGAATAACACCGCCGATACGATTGCCACTTTTTTATTCATGTTATGTCCATGTTAAGCATTGGATCAATTACGACGGGCGTGGCTGACTTTCTTATTCCTGAGAAGGTTCAGCGCCTCGACGCCCATAGAGAAAAACATCGCAAAATAAATGTAGCCTTTAGGTACATGAATATCAACGCTTTCGAGGATCAGGGTAAAGCCGATTAAAATCAGGAACGCCAGCGCCAGCATCTTGACCGAGGGATGGCGGGCGACGAACTCTCCTATCGGCCGCGCGGCGAACATCATCACGCCCACCGCGATCACCACCGCCGCCATCATGATAAACAGGTGATTGGACAGGCCGACGGCGGTGATCACCGAATCCAGGCTGAAGATAATATCCAGCAGCATGATTTGCGTGATGGCGCCGAGAAACGAACTGACATTGGTGCTTTGATCGGCTTCGCCCCCTTCCAGCGCCTGGTGGATCTCCCGGCAGGATTTCCAGATAAGGAACAATCCTCCCAGCAGTAATATCAGGTCGCGGATCGATACCTCGGTCGCGAAAACGGTAAACAACGGGTAGGTAAGGCGAATCACCCACGAAATGGACGCCAGCAGGCAAAGCCGCATGACCATGGCGCCGAACAGGCCCAGACGGCGGGCTTTGGCTTGCTGCCTCGCGGGCAGCTTGGCGACGACCAGGGAGAGAAAAATGATATTATCAATACCAAGGACGATTTCCAGAACAGTCAGTGTTCCCAGCGCCAGCCACGCATCGGGATCCACGATCCAATCAAACATTGTGATCCATTACCTAAATGTAAACGAAGCTTAAACGAATATTATAAACAGGTCCAAAGGGCAGCAGGCAAGGTAAAATGCATTTACATCAGGAAATGCCGTGCCAGCATTGGCCCGGTGAAGGTCTTTTTCAGGTAAAACCCGCGCGGTAACGTCATGATCGGCTGGCCGAATTCGCCGATGGCCCTGGTCAGCGCCCGGCTATTGGCGGCCTTGGGCCTCAACTGCAGCACCTCGCCGTGGCGCGCGGTGATATGTTCCACGCGCCCGAGTACGATTAAATCCATTAATTCCTCCCAGTCATTTTGCAACAGCGATTCTTCCTCGGCGCTGGGACTCCACAGCAGCGGCGTGCCGATACGGCGCCGGGTGAGCGGGATCGCGCGTTCGCCTTCCACCGGTATCCACAGTACCCTGGCCAGCTTATACCTGACATGGCTGGACGCCCAGGTGACGCCGCTGTTGCCGGTCAGCGGCGCGACACAGACAAAGGTGGTTTCCAGGGGGCGGCCGCGGCTGTCGACCGGTATGGTTTTCAGTTCCACCCCGATGGCGGCAAAATCCTGCTCGGGTTTACTGCCCGCGCTGGCGCCCAGGTAACGTTCCAGCAAGACGCCGATCCAGCCTTTATCACGTTTCAGGTTGGCCGGCAGCACCAGGCCCGCGTGCGCCGCCAGTTCACCCAGATTATAGCCCGCCAGGGCGCTGGCGCGCGCCAATAGCTCTATTTCGTCCCCCGGCGGGAGGATCGGTGTGGCGATGAGGGGAAGGGTCATAAACAGTTATCCGCGTGCTGTATAAAAACTAATCGGCCGCCGGGGCCGTCCGACCCAGGATCGGCATTTAATCATCAGCCATAAATAATAGCATGATTTCACACTCTTTTTTAAGCGCCGATCGCGTTTTGCCGCCGGCGCGCCCGAGGTTGTACACCTGAAGCGGGCGACAATGAACAGGATCTTACACCATGTTATCCACAGAAGTATGGGATAAACCTAATAAACTGGCACTACTGTCACTATTTACAGCCTTGACGCCCCTGTTTTTTACAGGTTTGTACATATATCGCCGCGCTTTACAGCATAATTTGTGGATAAAATCATCATCGTCTGTTTTTTAACCTCATCGCGCGCAACCGGTGGACAGGGGGATCCCGCACGATCGTTCCCACGGCGGGATCCGGCAACAGGCGATTGAAAATCATTGTGTTTTCCCGCGGCGCGTTTTGCAAAGCCGGCGCGCGGCGAAAAGTTTTCCCTCTTTAACCCAGTGTTCTGCACATACCTATCCACAGAAAAAGTGAATAAAAGCACCGGCAGTTATCCCCGGCTGTTGATAACCATGCCGCATCCGGACGCCATTCGACGTCCAGGAAGTCGGACATTCCTTAAAAGCAGTGGTTTACCGTATTGAGCGAGTGTGAAACAATCAGGCTATCTTGCATTTTATGTAATCGAGGTAGTCCGGTGATCGATGATGATGGCTACCGCCCGAATGTTGGTATTGTGATCTGTAATCGTGATGGGCAGGTGGTATGGGCCAGGAGATATGGGCAGCACTCATGGCAGTTTCCCCAGGGCGGCATTAATCCCGGCGAAACCGCGGAACAGGCCATGTACCGTGAACTGTACGAAGAGGTCGGGCTGAGCCGTAAGGATGTGCGCATACTGGCCTCCACCCGTAACTGGTTGCGTTACAAGCTGCCGAAGCGTCTGGTACGCTGGGACACCAAGCCGGTTTGTATCGGCCAGAAGCAAAAATGGTTCCTGCTGCAGCTCATGTGCCCGGACGCCGATATCAATATGCAGCGCGGGGGCACCCCTGAGTTCGACGGCTGGCGCTGGGTCAGTTTCTGGTACCCGGTGCGCCAGGTGGTTTCTTTTAAGCGGGACGTTTACCGCCGGGTAATGAAAGAGTTTTCTACTATTGTCATGCCGTTGCAGGAAAGCGCTGTGCAACGGACTCTCCCAGGCTACAGACGGAAGAGGGGTTAAGCCACGCAGAATATGCTCACGCGCTTGCGGGAAATCGTTGAAAAGGTCGCCGCCGCGCCGCGCCTGTCGGATACGCTGGAAATTCTGGTCAATGAGACCTGTCTGGCGATGGATACCGAAGTCTGTTCGGTTTATCTGGCCGATAACGATCGCCGCTGCTACTACCTGATGGCCACGCGTGGTTTGCAAAAACCGCGCGGGCGCACCATCACGCTGGCTTTCGACCAGGGGATCGTCGGGCTGGTGGGCCGCCTGGCGGAGCCCATCAACCTGGCCGATGCCCATAACCATCCCAGCTTCCAGTACATTCCGGCGGTAAAAGAAGAGCGTTTCCGCTCCTTCCTCGGCGTGCCGATTATCCACCGCCGCCAACTGCTGGGCGTATTGGTGGTGCAGCAGCGCGAACATCGGCAGTTCGACGAAAGCGAAGAATCCTTTATGGTGACGCTGGCCACGCAAATGGCCGGTATTTTGTCGCAATCCCAGCTCAACGCGCTGTTCGGCCAATACCGCCAGACGCGCATCCGCGCGCTGGCCGCCGCCCCCGGCGTGGCGATAGCCCAGGGGTGGGTGGACAACAGCCAGCCTTCGCTCGATCAGGTTTTTCAAGCCTCGTCGCTGGACAGCGCGCGCGAGCGCGAGCGCCTGACGCTCGCCCTCGGCGAAGCGGCGGCGGAGTTCCGCCGTTTTAGCAAGCGTTTCACCGCCAATGCGCAAAAAGACAGCGCGGCGATTTTCGATCTTTACTCCCATTTGCTTAACGACGCGCGCTTAAAGCGTGAGCTGTTTGCGCGAATCGATGCCGGCGCCATGGCCGAATGGGCGGTAAAACAAGTTATCGAGCTGTTCGCCGAGCAGTTCGCGCAGTTGAACGACAGCTATATGCGCGAGCGCGCCGGCGATTTACGCGCCCTCGGGCAACGCCTGCTGTTTCATCTGGGCGATAACATCCAGGGCGAGACGCCCTGGCCGTCGCGTTTTATCCTGGTGGCCGATGAGCTGAGCGCCACACTGCTGGCCGAGATGCCGCAGGACAAAATGGTGGGCGTGGTGGTCAGGGACGGCGCCGCCAATTCTCATGCCGCCATCCTGGTGCGGGCCATGGGCATCCCAACCGTTATGGGCGCCGATATCCAGCCGGCGCTGCTAAACCAGCGGCTGTTGGTGGTGGACGGTTATCGCGGCGAGCTGCTGGTGGATCCCGAACCGGTGCTGGTGCAAGAGTACCAGCGTTTAATCAGCGAGGAAAAACAGCTCAGCCGCCTGGCGGAAGACGATGTGGAACAGCCGGCGACCATGAAAAGCGGCGAGCGCATCCAGGTGATGCTTAACGCCGGCCTGAGCGCCGGACATGAACAGCGTCTGGGCAATCGCGTGGACGGCGTCGGCCTCTACCGCACCGAAATTCCGTTTATGCTGCAAAGCGGATTTCCGTCCGAGGATGAACAGGTCGCGCAATACCAGGGCATGTTGCAGCTGTTCCCGGCCAAGCCGGTGACGCTGCGCACGCTGGATGTCGGCTCGGATAAGCAACTGCCCTATATGGCGCCGCTTAATGAGGAAAATCCCTGCCTGGGCTGGCGCGGTATCCGCATCACGCTCGATCAACCGGAAATTTTCCTCATCCAGGTGCGCGCCATGCTGCGGGCCAACGCGGCTACCGGTAATCTCAGTATCCTGCTGCCGATGATCACAAGCGTCGACGAAATCGACGAGGCGCGGCGCCTCATCGACCGCGCCGGGCGCGAGGTGGAGGACATGCTGGGGTACGCGCTGCCGCCGCTGCGCATCGGGGTGATGATTGAAGTGCCCGCCATGGTGTTTATGCTGCCGCTGTTGATCAACCGGGTGGATTTTGTCTCGGTGGGCAGTAATGACCTGACCCAGTACCTGCTGGCGGTGGATCGCAACAATACCCGGGTGGCGGCCATGTACGACAGCCTGCATCCGGCCATGCTGCAGGTATTGGTGAAAATCGTCGCCGAGTGCCGCCTGCTGGGGCTCGATTGCAGCCTGTGCGGCGAAATGGCCGGCGACCCCATGGGCGCGCTGCTGCTGGCCGGCATGGGTTATCGTACCCTCAGCATGAATGGACGCAGCGTCGCCCGCATCAAATACCTGCTGCGTAATGTGGAGCTCGGCGACGCCGTTACCCTGGTGGAACGGGTGCTCACCGCGCAAAATGCCATCGATGTGCGTCATCAGGTGGCGGCGTTTCTGGAGCGCCGCGGGCTGGGCGGTCTTATCCGCGGCGGCAGGTAGGACGGCCGGCGGCGCAACCCGATATTAAAAACGCGTAAATTTTCCGTCGCCCCGCCGCGAACATTAGGCCGCTATGCTATGATATGCCGCCATCGGACGAACCAGGCGCACGGCGACGCGACGCTTTTTCGTGACCGAACGGCCTGCCGCCCCGTCGCACCGACGCGGTGAAAATGACTTAAATCGTGGTGATGAATGACAATGAATTATCTGGCCTTCCCGCAGTTTGACCCGGTGATTTTTTCCGTGGGACCGGTGTCGCTCCATTGGTACGGCCTGATGTACCTGGTCGGTTTCGTCTTTGCCATGTGGCTGGCGGTGCGCCGCGCCAACCGGCCCGGCAGCGGCTGGACCAAGGATGAAGTGGAGAACCTGCTGTATGCCGGGTTCCTGGGCGTGTTCCTGGGCGGACGCATCGGCTATGTGCTGTTCTATAACCTGCCGCAGTTCCTCGAGAATCCGCTTTATCTGTTTAAGGTATGGGACGGCGGCATGTCGTTCCATGGCGGCCTGATGGGCGTTATTATCGTGATGCTGTGGTTTGCCCACCGCACCAAACGCCATTTCTTCCAGGTGGCGGATTTTATCGCCCCGATGATCCCCTTCGGCCTGGGCGCCGGCCGGCTGGGCAATTTTATCAACGGCGAACTTTGGGGGCGCGTAACGACGGATACCCCGTGGGCGATGCTGTTTCCCAGCTCGCGCGCCGAGGATCTGGCCCTGCTGCCTTCGCATCCGCAATGGCAGGCGCTGTTTAACCAGTATGGCGTATTGCCCCGCCATCCCTCGCAAATTTATGAGCTGCTGCTTGAAGGCGTGGTGCTGTTTATCATCCTGAATGTGTTTATCCGCAAGCCGCGCCCGCTGGGCAGCGTCTCCGGCCTGTTTCTGATGGGGTACGGCGCGTTTCGCATTATCGTGGAGTTTTTCCGCCAGCCCGACGCGCAGCTCGGATTATTCGACGATGCCATCAGCATGGGGCAAATCCTGTCGTTGCCGATGATTATCGCCGGTCTGATTATGTTTATCTGGGCCTACCGCCGCCGCCCCCAGCAACAACTGTCCTGAGGTCACATGAAACAGTATTTGGAACTGATGCGCCTGGTTCGGCATCAAGGCACGCCGAAAGCCGATCGCACCGGCACCGGCACCTTATCGATTTTCGGCCATCAGATGCGCTTTAACCTGCAGCAGGGTTTTCCGCTGGTCACCACCAAACGCTGCCACCTGCGCTCGATCATTTATGAGCTGCTGTGGTTTCTCAACGGCGATACCCAGGTGGATTATCTGCACGAGCACAATGTGTCCATTTGGGACGAGTGGGCGGATAAGGACGGCAATCTCGGCCCGGTGTACGGTAAGCAATGGCGCGCCTGGGGCGCGGCGGACGGCCGCCGGATCGATCAGCTGAGCCGGGTGATCGAGCAGTTGCGCCAGGACCCCGACTCACGGCGCATTATCGTTTCCGCCTGGAATGTGGGCGAGCTGGATCAGATGGCGCTGGCGCCTTGCCATGCCTTGTTCCAGTTTTATGTCGCGGACGGTACGCTGTCCTGCCAGCTTTACCAGCGCTCATGCGATATTTTCCTCGGCCTGCCGTTTAATATCGCCAGCTACGCGCTGCTGGTGCATATGGTGGCGCAGCAGTGCGACCTGCGGGTGGGGGATTTTGTCTGGACCGGCGGCGATACCCATCTGTACAGCAATCATCTGGAGCAGGCCGACCTGCAGCTGACGCGCGCGCCGCGTGAACTGCCGCGCCTGGTGATCAAGCGTAAGCCCGCGTCGCTGTTCGACTACCGTTTTGAGGATTTTGATATCCAGGGTTACGACCCGTATCCGCCAATCAAGGCGCCTGTGGCAATCTGATATTGCGCGCCCGTTAACACGTCTGCTTTGCAAGGGAGGTTAACGGGCCTGCCGCGCCGTGGGGCGCCATAGTTTTGTTATGCTCCCCGCAATATTTTGTCTGTTTGCACCTCTCCCCTAAATCCATGCGACAGCCCGTCGCACTTTGCGTCTTACCCGGTAGCGCGGCGGGATGGATAGCCGCTATCCTGCGGTGCATGAAAATTCCCAACCTGTCACAGCGGGGCTATACCCTGATTGAAATGATGCTGGTGCTGGCCTTGACGGCGATGCTGGCGCTGTCGGGCACGTTTGTCTGGCGGCATTACCAGCATAAATCCCAGCTCGAACACGCGGCGCGCCAGATAGTGGATTTCATGCAGCGTTTACAGTGCCGGGCCGCCTGGGGCAATCATCATTATCGCATCAGGGTGCGAACCGGCCTGGACTGGTCGCTGGAGGCGCGTGGGGACGCGCAGGCGCGCCCTATGCCGGCGCCGGCAATGACCTTGCGGCGGCAGGCGTCCGCCGGGAGTATCCGGCTGGAAATTTCCACGCCCGGCTACCTTACCCTGGCGGGACTGCGCAATACCGCCACGCCGGCCCACCTGACGCTCAGCAACCCGGCGGGCAGGATCAGGGTTATCCTGTCTGGCAAGGGGCGGGTCAGGGTGTGCAGCGAGCACGGCCGCTGGGCGGGGATCGGGCCGTGCTAAACCGGGCGCAGCGGGGGGCGGGCCTGGCGGAAACCCTGGGCGCCCTGGCGGTGGTGTCCCTGCTGCTGCTGGCCGGCCTGCGGCTGTTGCCGCTATTGCATCGCCTCAGCCACGGCGGCATGCAACAGGCCAGGCTGGTTCGGCAGATTGATTACAGCCTGCTGGCCATGGAAAAAGATTTGCGCCGCGCCGGTCATTGCCGGCCGCCCTGCGCACGGTCCGGCGTCGTGCTGGGGCAGCGACGCGGCGAGCGTAAAAATTCCTGCCTGATCGTCAGTTACGCCTTTTATCCGACCGGGGCCAGAACGGCGGGAGGCCGCGTCGTCAACGATACCTTCGGCTACCGTTTGCATCGCGGCGCTTTGGAAACCCAGCGGGGCGTCAGGCATTGCGACGAGGCGGGCTGGGCCAATATGCACGATCCCCGGCAGGTGCGGATAACAAGGCTCAGGTTTGAACCGGTGGCGGCCCATGCATGGCGGATCACGCTGCATGGCGTGCAAAGCGATCGTCCCGGCGGCGGGTATCGGACCAGCCGGATCGTTGTCGGGCGTAATGGATGAATACTCAATCGCAGCGGGGCGGCGGTTCCCTGGCGGCGCTGCTGGCCGTATTGTTTACCGGCATGGCGGCTCTGGCGGCGTGGCAGCGTTTTATGGATGCTTCCCTGGCGTTAATTGCCGATGAACAGCATTACCTGAGCGCTTTTCATCAGGCCGAATCCGCGCTGTCGTGGGGAACCGGCCAGTGCTGGCGGGGGGAGGACGGGCAATGCCTGCGGCCGCCGGGCGGAAATTTCCAGGCCTGCCTGCTGGCGGGGGCGCGCGGCAGATGGATACTGCGCGGCCACGGCGATGGTGTAGCCGAACCGGTGTATCTGTACCGCGTGGTGGCGATGCGCCCTGTGGGGCAGTTGGGGGACGGCGCAACATCATGGCGTCTGACGCCGCTGCCCGCGGGCTGGCTGGACTACCACCCGGGCTGAATCCTTTGCGAGGTGTAATGAAAAGCTATCATCAGCGGGGGCACGGCATGCCGGAAGCATTAATGGCGGTACTGTTGTTTTCGCTGGTGGCGCTGTTTATGCTGCACTATCTGCAGCGGCTGGCGAACCGGCAGGAAGATGTGCGCCAGTACCGCCAGGCGTTGACGCTCAGCCACCAGGCGTTGGAAGGATATCGCCTGCCAAGCCTGCGGGACAGGCTGGCTGACAGCATGGACCTGCCCGCCGGTTGGCGGCTCGATATCGTCGTACAGCCGCTGGCCGGCGGCTGTACGCGGGTCAGTGCCGGGGTCGCAACCGCGCGCGGGCAACGGGCAACGCTGTGCGAATGGTTTTGTTTGCCCGTGGATGCGAAGCGACGTGGGGGTGATACCGTCGATGGCGGGTGATCAACGCTTGTTTTCAGCGCGAATACCGCTAGAGTGTCGGCATGAGTAACACCCGTTGGTTCAGGCGAAAGGGGGCGGCATGTTTACGGTGTACCATTCAAACCAGCTGGATTTGCTTAAAGCGCTGGCCGCCGCGCTGATCGAGGGGCGTCCGCTGCGCGATCCGTTCCAGCCGGAGGTGATCCTGGTGCAAAGCTCCGGCATGGCCCAATGGATGCAGATGGCGCTGGCGGCGCGGTTCGGCATTGCCGCCAATATCGAATTTCCCTTGCCGGCAAGCTTTATCTGGCAAATGTTCACCCGCGTATTGCCGGATATCCCGCAGGAGAGCGCGTTCTCCAAGGATGCCATGACCTGGAAACTGATGGCATTGCTGCCAAAGCTGTGCCAGCAGCCCGGGTTCGAGGTGATCTGCCAGTACCTTAAGGATGACGGCGACCGGCGTAAATGTTTCCAGTTTGCCGCCCGTATCGCGGATCTTTTCGATCAATACCTGGTCTTCAGGCCGGACTGGCTGGAGCGCTGGCAGCGCGCAGAGCCGGTGCCGGACCTGGGCGATGCCCAGTCCTGGCAAGCCCCCCTGTGGCGGGAACTGGTGGCGTTCACCGACCGGGCCGGGCAATCTCCCTGGCATCGCGCCAACCTCTACGCGCGGTTTATCCAGACGCTGGAAGAGGCGGCCGAATGTCCGCCGGGCCTGCCCGAACGCGTATTTATCTGCGGCATTTCCGCCTTGCCCCCCACCTATTTACAGGCGTTGCAGGCGTTGGGGCGCCATATCGACATTCATCTGCTTTTCACCAACCCTTGCCGCTATTATTGGGGCGATATCCGCGATTACGCCTTCCTGGCCAAGTTGCAAAACCGCAAACGCACCCATTACCAGGAGCCACGGGAACAGGGCCTTTTCCGCCGGCCGGCGGAAGCCGGGGCGCTGTTCAACGACGCGGGAGAACAGCAGGTCGGCAATCCTCTGCTGGCTTCCTGGGGTAAACTGGGCCGCGATAACCTGTATCTGCTGGCCCAGCTGGAGGGCGTCCAGGAAGTGGACGCCTTTGTCGACCCGCCGGACGACGGCCTGCTATCCACCCTGCAGCGCGACATACTGGAACTGGAAGATCATGCCGTGGTCGGCATGACCCGCGAGACGCTGGAGAACAGCCGGACAAAACGGCTGCTGCAGCCCTCCGATCGTTCCCTCAGCCTGCATGTCTGCCACAGTCCGCAGCGCGAGGTGGAAGTGCTGCACGATCGGCTGCTGGCGATGATCGGCGACGATCCCAGCCTGTCGCCCCGCGACATTATCGTCATGGTGGCGGATATCGATCGTTATACGCCCGCGATCCAGGCGGTATTCGGTCATGCCGGCAGCGGGCGCTATCTGCCGTTTGCCATTTCCGACCGGCGCGCGCGCCATATCCATCCGGCGCTGCCGGCGTTTTTGTCCTTGCTGGAGCTGCCGCAAAGCCGCTTCGCCGCCGAACAGGTGCTGGCGCTGCTTGAGGTGCCGGCGGTGGCGGCGCGTTTTTCGATTAACGAGGACGGGCAGAAGTTGCTGCGGCAATGGGTCGCCGAGTCGGGCATCCGCTGGGGCCTGGACGACGATAATATCCGCGAGCTGATGCTGCCCGCCACCGGCCAGCATACCTGGCAATTCGGGCTGACGCGCATGCTGCTGGGGTACGCCATGGACAGCCATAGCGGGGACTGGCGAGGTATTCTGCCTTACGACGAATCAAGCGGGCTGATTGCGGAACTGGTGGGCCATCTGGCGGAATTGCTGGCGCAGCTCAGGCGCTGGCGGGACATCCTGCGGGAACCGCGCGACCTGGCCGGATGGCTGCCCTGTTGCCGGGAACTGGCGGCGGACTTTTTCCTGCCGGACAGCGAGACCGAAGCCGCGCTGGCCCTGCTGGAAACCCAATGGCAGGAGATCCTGCAATTCGGCCTGCAGGCTGCCTATGACGAACCCTTGTCGATCACGCTGCTGCGCGACGAATTATCCGCCCGGCTGGATCAGCAGCGCGTCAGCCAGCGCTTCCTGGCGGGCACGATTAATTTTTGCACGCTGATGCCCATGCGATCCATCCCTTTCAAGGTTGTGTGCCTGCTGGGCATGAACGACGGCGTCTATCCGCGTTCGCTGCCGCCGCTGGGGTTCGATTTAATGGCCGGCCAGGCGAGACGGGGCGACCGCAGCCGCCGCGACGATGACCGCTACCTGTTCCTGGAAGCATTGCTGTCGGCCCAGCAGCGTTTTTACATCAGTTTTATCGGCCGTTCGATCCAGGATAACAGTCAACGCTATCCGTCGGTGCTGGTCAGCGAATTGATCGAGTATGTCGCGCAGAGTTTTTACCTGCCGGGGGATGAGGCGGTGGATGTGGACACCAGCGCCGCCCGGGTCAGCGCGCATCTGTGCCAGTGGCACAGCCGCATGCCGTTTGCCGCCGAGAATTTTATCAAGGATACCGAACAGCAAAGTTTTGCCGCGGAGTGGCTGCCCGCCGCCAGCGCGGGCGGCAAGCCCCATCCCGAGTTTACCCGTCCGCTGGACCCGCAGCCGGTTACCCTGCTGGCGTTTGATGTGCTGAAACGGTTTTACGGCCACCCGGTGCGCGCCTATTTCCAGCAGCGCCTGGGCGTCTATTTCCGCCTGGAAGAAACCGAGCTGTCCGCCGACGAGCCGTTTGTCGTCGAAGGCCTGGACCGCTACCAGCTTAACGACCAACTGCTTAATACGCTTATCGCCGGGGAAGATCCCGACCGGCTTTACCGTACCTTCAGGGCGGCCGGATACCTGCCCTACGGCGCATTCGGCGAACTGTATTGGGCCAAACAGCGCGATGAAATGGCCCTGCTGGCTGAAACGGTGCGCGAACAACGCCGTGATGGGGCGCAAAGCATCGAGATAAGCCTGATGCTGGGCGACGCCGAACTGAGCGGCTGGCTGCCCCAGACGCAGAGCGACGGCTTGCTGCGCTGGCGTCCGGGCGTTTTATCGATGAAAGACGGCATGGCGCTGTGGCTGGAGCATCTGGCATGGTGCGCCATGGGCGGCGGCGGGGAGAGCCGCATGTACGGCACTAAGGGCCAGTGGCGTTTTGCCGCGTTGGCGCCGGAGCAGGCGAAAGCGTTTTTACTGACGCTGGTGACGGGGTATGGCCAGGGCATGAGCACGCCGCTGCTATTATTACACCGCGCCGGCGGCGCATGGCTGGCACAAAGCTACGACCACGGTACGGGCGCCATTGATTGGGGGGAATCCTGCCAGCTCCAGGCGCGCGATAAGCTGATGCAGGCCTGGCAAGGGGACGGCTACACGCCCGGCGAGGGACAAGACCCCTACCTGCAGCGGCTGATGCGGCAACTCAACGCGCCGCATGTCGAGGCGATTATCCAGGCGGCGCAAACTTACCTGCTGGCGCCGTTCAGCCTCAATCTGGCGGAAGCCGAAAAGGCACGACGGGGGAAAAAAAGCACGTTAAGCTAACAACACCGGCGATAGCCGGTAAATACATCGCGAAATAAGCGAAGAGGCCATGGCCGGCCCTTCAGGGTTGTTGGAGAGTGGAATGCGTAGATTGGTTGTGGGATTGTTCAGTTGTGCTGTGTTGTGTTGTTTGGGCATTGCGCCTGCCGTAGCGGATGTCGCCGGCTGGCAGCCGATAAAGGAGACCATCCGCAAGAGCAGCAAGGACATACGCCAGTACCAGGCCGTCAGGCTGGCCAACGGCATGACGGTATTGCTGGTCAGCGATAAGCAGGCGGTGAAGTCGCTGTCCGCCATCGCGGTGCCGGTGGGATCGCTTGAGAACCCGGATGACCAGTTGGGCCTGGCCCACTATCTTGAACATATGATCCTGATGGGGTCGAAAAAATACCCACAGCCGGAAAACCTGGCGGAATTCCTGAAAAAGCACGGCGGCGATCATAACGCCAGCACCGCCTCCTACCGCACCGCATTTTACCTCGAGGTGGAAAATAACGCCCTGGAGCCAGCCATCGATCGCCTGGCGGACGCCATCGCCGAGCCGTTGCTCGATCCCGGCAACGCCGACAAAGAACGTCATGCGGTCGATGCCGAACTCACCATGGCCCGCGCCAATGACGGCTTACGCATGGCGCAAATCCGCGCCGAAACCATGAATCCCGCCCATCCCGGCTCGCGTTTTTCCGGCGGCAACCTCGACACCCTGCGCGATAAGCCGGGCAGCAACCTGCACCAGGCGCTGAAGGCGTTTTATCATCGTTATTACTCCGCCAACCTGATGGTGGCGGTGATCTACGGCAACCAGCCGTTGCCCGAATTGGCGCGGATCGCGGCCGCCACCTACGGACGCGTGGCCAACCGCCACGCCACGGTGCCCAAGATTACCGCACCGGCGGTGACAAAAAAGCAAACCGGCGTCCTGATCCACTACCAGCCGGTGCAGCCGCAGAAAATGCTGCGCATCGAGTTTCCCATCACCAATAACAGCCAGGCTTTTCGCAGTAAAACCGATACTTATATCAGTTACCTGATTGGCAACCGCAGTCCGAACACCCTGGCTGACTGGTTGCAGAAACAGGGACTGGCGGATGCCATAGACGCGGGCGCCGATCCCATGGTCGATCGCAACGGCGGGGTGTTCGCCATCGCCACGTCCCTGAGCGATAAAGGGCTCAGGCAACGGGATGAAGTGGTGGCGGCAATCTTCAGTTACCTGAAGACCCTGCGCGAACAAGGGATACAGAGGCAATATTTCGATGAGATCGCCCATGTGCTGGAACAGGATTTCCGCTACCCGGTGATTACCCGCAATATGGATTATATCGAATGGCTGGTGGACTCCATGCTGCGGGTGCCGGTACAGCACGTGCTCGATTCCGCCTATGTGGCGGACCGCTACGATCCCAAGGCCATCGCCGCGCGCCTGGACGGCATGACGCCGGACAAGGCCCGCATCTGGTTTATCAGTCCGGACGAGCCGCATAACAAAAGCGCTTATTTTGTCAACGCGCCTTACCAGGTAGATAAAATCCCGGCGCAACGGCTGACGTTATGGCGCCAGACCCAGCCTCATATCCAGCTGTCGCTGCCGGCGCTCAATCCCTATATCGCCAGCGATTTTTCATTAATCAAAGCCACCGCGGCGCCGGCCTATCCGCAACTGCTGATCGACGAACCGGGACTGCGGCTGCGTTATATGCCCAGCCGGTATTTCGCCGACGTGCCGCGGGCGGATATCACCCTCAATTTCCGTAATCCCGCCGTCATGGCTTCCGCCCGCAATCAGGTGCTTTATTCCCTGAACGACTATATCGCCAGCCAGGATCTGGCCGAGCTCAGCAATCAGGCCTATGTGGGCGGCATCAGCTTTTCCACCTATGAAAACGACGGGTTGACCATTAAAGCCTCGGGGTATACCCAGCGCCTGTCGCAACTGGTATTAAGCCTGGTGGAGCGTTACGCCACCTTTACGCCGACGGTTGATCAGCTGTTACAGGCCAAAAGCTGGTATCGCCAGCAGCTGGACGGCACGGAAAAAGAGAAGCCGTACGCGCAGGCGATGATCCCGGTCAAAGTGTTGTCGGCCCTGCCGTATGTGGAACGGGATGAGCGGCGCGCCCTGATTGACGGCATGACGGTACAGGATGTGATTGATTACCGCGAAACCCTGTTCAAGCCCACCGCGCTGGATATGCTGGTGGTGGGCAATATGACGCCGCAGCAGGCCACCGAACTGTCGGCACAGCTGAAGAAACAGATAGGTTGGACGGGCACGCAGTGGCGGCGCGCCGACAAAGTGCAGATTACCCGGCCGCAGCTGGCCGTGATGCAAAAACAGGGCGGCAGTTCTGATGCGGCGCTGTCCGCGGCGTATGTCCCCGCCGGCTATGACCGGATACAGGGCATGGCTAATAGCTATATGCTGGCGCAAATCGTGGAGTCCTGGTTCTACCAGCAGCTGCGCACCCAGGAACAGTTGGGATATGCGATTTTTATGGTGCCAGTATTTGTCGGCGACCAGGGCGGGATCGGTTTTGTGCTGCAAAGCGGCACCCGCCAGCCCGCATACCTTTACCAGCGTTACCAGGCGTTTTTCCCCGAGGCGGAACGGCGGCTGCGCGCTATGGCGCCCGCGGATTTCGAGCAGTATAAGCAAGGCATTATCAGCCAATTGCTACAGCAGCCGCAGACGCTGGCCGAAGAAGTGGGACAATATACCGATGATATCGAGCGCGATAACCTGTCTTTCGATACCCGTGCTAAAGTAGTGGCGGCGCTGCGGCAGATGACGCTCGCGCAGCTGGCTGATTTTTTCCATCAGGCGGTGATTGCGCCGACCGGGCTGGCGCTATTATCCCAGATTGGCGGCAGCGGCGACGGCCACGCTCCGGCGGAATATGCCGCGCCCGCGGGCTGGCAGCTTTATCCCAACGCCTCGGCGCTGCAAAGGACGTTACCCGTGCTTGCTCATCAATAGAGGAAAACAGCATCCTTGACCGCGCAGATACTTAATCCGCTGACGTTGCCGTTGCAGGGCGCAAGCCTTATCGAGGCGTCGGCGGGTACCGGGAAAACCTACACGCTGGCGGCACTTTATCTCCGCCTGCTGCTGGGGCTGGGCCAGCAGGCGGCTTATCAGCGCCCGCTCAGCGTGGAAGAAATCCTGGTGGTGACCTTTACCGAGGCGGCCACCGAGGAACTGCGGGGACGCATCCGGGAGAATATCCACCGCCTGCGGCTGGCCTGCGTGCGGGGTCATTCCCTGAGTGAACCCGGCAAGGACGACCTGTTTCAGGAACTGCTGGCCCAGGTCGCCGATACGGAGCATGCCGCCCGTTTACTGCTGGCGGCCGAACGGCAGATGGATGAAGCGGCGATTTATACCATTCATGGCTTTTGCCAGCGCATGCTCGGCCAGAATACCGTTGAGTCGGGTATGTTGTTCCAGCAAACCCTGGTGGAAGACGAATCGGCGCTCAGACGCCAGGTCTGCGCCGACTTTTGGCGCCGCCATTGCTACCCGCTGCCTTACGCCATCGCCCAGGCCATACACCAGGAATGGGACGGTCCGGAAAAACTGTTGGCTGAATTGCTGCCTTATATGCAGGGCGAGGCGCCGGTGGTGCGCAATCCGCCGGATAAAACCGAGTCCATCCTGGCGCGGCATGAGCGCATTATCGCCCGCATCGACGCCCTTAAGCGGTCATGGCGCCAATCCGCCGGGCTGTTGCCGGCCCTGGTGGGCGACTCAGGCGTCGATAAGCGCTCATACAGCAGCAAGAACCTGCCTGTATGGCTGGATAAAATGTCAGCCTGGGCCGCCGCGCCAACCGATGATTATGCGGTGCCAAAAGAGCTTGAACGCTTCCGCCAATCGGTACTGCGCGCCAAAACCACCAAGGGCAGCCCGCCCGAGCATGCCCTGTTCGACGAAATCGACCGGTTTTTCCAGGAGGCGTTGACGCTGCGCGAGCTGATTTTTGTGCTGGCGCTGGATGAAATGCGCCTCGCGCTGCAACTCGAAAAGCGCCGGCGCGGTGAACTGGGCTTTGACGATTTGCTCAGCCGTTTTGACGAGGCGCTGCGGGGCGAGGGTGGCGACGCCCTGGCGCAGTCGGTGCGCGCGCGCTATCCGGTGGCGATGATTGACGAATTCCAGGATACCGACCCCCAGCAATACCGGATTTTCCGCCGCATCTATGGCGGGCAGCCGGCCTGTGGGCTGGTATTGATTGGCGATCCCAAACAGGCGATTTATGCTTTTCGCGGCGCGGATATTTTTACCTATATGCGCGCCCGCAGCGAAGTTAGCGCCCACTATACTCTCGGCACCAACTGGCGCTCCTCGCCGCCCATGATCGGCGCGGTGAACCGCCTGTTCCAATCGCTCGCAAACCCCTTTATTTTTCAGCAAATTCCCTTTTTGCCGGTCGCCGCCGCCCCGGAAAACGACGCGCTGTCGCTGATGGTCGACCAGGCGCCGCAGCCGGCGCTGCGGGTCTGGCTGCTGGCGGGGGACGGAACCGGTGTAAGTGAGTACCAACATTTAATGGCGCGCCAGTGCGCCGCCGCCATCAGCGACCTGCTGACCGCCGGCCGGGACGGGCGCGCCTGGCTTAACGGCCGCAAGGGACGCGAGGCGCTGCAGGCCTCGGATATGACGGTGCTGGTGCGTAACCGTAATGAAGCCGCCCTGGTGCGCGACGCGTTAAGCGCATTGTCGATCCCCGCGGTTTACCTGTCCAATCGTGACAGCGTTTATGAAACGCCGGAGGCGCGCGAGCTGCTGTGGTTGTTGCAGGCAATCCTGATCCCGGGCCAGGATAACGCCCTGCGCTGCGCCCTGGCCACCAGCCTGATGGGGCTAGACGCCCAGGATATCGATGCCGTCAACCACAACGGCCAGGCCTGGGACGCGCTGGTGGATGAGTTCGCCGGGTATCGCCAGCTGTGGCGGCAACGCGGCGTGCTGCCGATGCTGCGCCAGGTGATGATCGCCCATCAGATAGCGGAGAACCTGCTGGCCAGCGTCAATGGCGAACGCAGGCTGACCGATCTGCTGCATCTGGCCGAACTGCTGCAGGAAGCCTCGGCGCAGCTGGATAACGAACACGCGCTGGTGCGCTGGCTGGCGTTGCAGATTGAACAGCCCAACACCCAGGCCGATAACCAGCAGCTGAGGCTGGAAAGCGACCGCCATCTGGTGCGGATCACCACGGTGCATAAGTCCAAGGGATTGGAATTTCCCCTGGTATTCCTGCCGTTTGTCGCCGATTTTCGTCTGCAAAAGCGCCCCTTGTTCCATGACCGCAGTGATTTCCAGGCCTGGCTGGATCTGGCGGCCTCCGAGGAGAGCCTCGCGCTCGCGGAGGAAGAGCGGTTGGCGGAAGACCTGCGCCTGCTGTACGTGGCGCTGACCCGTTCCATTTATCAATGTTGCATCGGTATCGCGCCGCTGTTTCGCGGCTCCCGTGCCAAAAACGGCGATACCGATGTGCATCAAAGCGCGTTGGGCTACCTGATACAGCAGGGCGAGCCCGGCGACGGCGCCGTCCTGCGGGCGCGGCTTGAGCAGCTGTGCGCAGCGGATATCGTCCTGGACGTGATTACCCAGCCGCAGGGGCGCCCCTGGCAACCGGCCGTGACGGCGCGGCATAGCCTCGCCGCCCGGCGCTTTCAGCCGCGCGCGCAGGACAATTGGCGCGTCACCAGTTATTCCGGCCTGCAACAGCACGGCGGCGGACCGGGGCTGATGGAACTGCTGCCCCGGCTGGACGTCGACGCGGTGGGCGAACGCCGTCAGGATGCCGAACCCGAGCTGTCGCCCCATACCTTTGCGCGCGGCGCCTCCCCCGGCACCTTCCTGCACGCCCTGTTTGAATCGCTCGATTTTACCCGGCCGCTTGATAAGGATTGGCTCAGTGGGCAACTGGCGCAAAACGGCATCAGCGACATCTGGCGGCCGGTTATCGGGCAGTGGATGGACCGGGTATTAAACGCGCCGCTCGGCGCCTCCGGCATTACGCTCTCCCGGCTGGCGCCGGGGCGGAAACAGGCGGAGCTGCAGTTCTATCTGCCGATAGACGCCACGGTGACCGCCGGCGCGCTGGATACGCTGTGCAAACGCTACGATCCGTTGTCTGCGCGCTGCCCGCCGCTGGATTTTCCCCAGGTGCGGGGAATGCTGAAGGGGTTTATCGACCTGGTGTTCTGCTGGCAGGACCGTTATTACCTGCTGGACTACAAATCCAACTGGCTGGGCGAAGACGATGCCGCCTATACGCCCGAGGCGATGGCGCAGGCCATGGCGGAGCATCGCTACGATCTGCAATACCAGCTGTATACCCTGGCGTTGCACCGTTACCTGCGCCATCGCCTGGCGGATTATGATTATCGCCGCCATTTTGGCGGAGTCTTTTATCTGTTCCTGCGCGGCGTCGCGGCCGATAATCCCGGCAACGGCATATTTTACTGCCGCCCTGAACCGGCCCTGATTGACGGCCTGGATACATTATTCAGCCAGGGCGCGGCGGTCACCAGCGAGGATAAGGCGATTTAATGGACATTGTGATCGAGCAGGCGCAATTACTGCGGCTTTGGCGGCCGCTGGATATCCAGTTTGCCCGCATGCTGGCGAGCGCGGATGAGCCGGCGCTGCTGCTGGCTTGCGCCTGCCTGAGCGCCGACGCCGGCGCCGGACATGTTTGCCTGCCGTTGACGCTATTGCAGCCCGGCGGCCTGTTCAACGGCCGGCATCCGCAGCTGGCCGAGCATGCCTGGCGCCTTGCCGGCAAGCCCTCGCCGGACGAGTGGCCGCGTTTGCTGAACGCGTCGCCGGCGGTCAGCGACGGTTCCAGGCCCACCCCCCTGGTATTAGATCAGGGCCGGTTGTATTTGCAGCGCATGTGGCAAAATGAACGGCGGGTCGCGCATTTTTTTAACGCCATCCGGCCCATGCCCGCTGGGGATGAAGCGCTTATCAGGCGGGTGCTGGACCGGTTTTTCCCGGCCGGCGCCGATGCGGTGGACTGGCAAAAAGTGGCGGCGGCGGTGGCTATCACCCATCCGGTGGCGCTGATTTCCGGCGGCCCGGGCACCGGTAAAACCTCGACGGTGGCGAAAATGCTGGCCGCCATGGTGGTGCTGGGCGGCGATGCCCGTCTGCGTATCCAGCTGGCGGCGCCCACCGGGAAAGCGGCGGCGCGCCTGAGCGAGTCCCTTGGCGCGGCGCTGGCGGCGCTCGGCCTTGACGAACGGCAGCGGCGGCTGTTCCCCGCGGAAGCCGTGACGCTGCACCGGCTGCTGGGCGCGCAGCCCAACAGCCAGCGCATGCGTTACCATCAGGATAATCCGCTGCATGTGGATATCCTGATTGTCGACGAAGCCTCGATGGTCGATCTGCCGATGATGGCCAGCCTGATCGCCGCGCTGCCGCCGCAGGCGCGGGTGGTTTTTTTAGGCGATCGTTGCCAACTGGCGTCGGTGGAAGCGGGGGCGGTGCTGGGCGACATCTGCTTTCTGGCGGAGAACGGCTATAGTCCCGGGCGTAATGCGCAGCTGCGGCGGCTTACCGGCTGCGAGGTGCCGGCGGGCACGCCCGTGGCGGGACACCAGACGGGGGACAGCCTGTGCCTGCTGCGTAAAAGCTACCGCTTTGACGCGGGATCCGGCATCGGCCGTCTGGCCAATACCGTTAACAACGGCGATGGCCGGGGGGCGCTGGCGTTGCTGAAAGCCGGGCGTGATGAGGACGTGGCCTACGCGCCGGTGCGCGACGGCGAAGACTATCTGCGCCTGCTCGACGGGTGCGTGGCGGGCTATCGTGATTACCTGCGGCTGGTGCGGGACGGCGCCGGGGCGGGCGCGGTGTTAGCGGCATTTGACCGCTACCGCCTGCTGTGCGCGCTGCGCGAAGGGCCCTTCGGCGTCGCCGGCCTTAACGCGCGGATTGAACAGGCGCTGGCCCAGGCGGGGTTGATTAAGCGCCAGGCGGATGCCGCCGGCAGGGGGTATGCGGGACGGCCGCTGATGATCACCCGCAATGCGCCGTCCCTTGGACTGTATAACGGCGATATCGGTATTATGCTGCCGGATGCGCAGTCGGCGCTGCGGGTCTGCTTCCCGCTGCCTGACGGCACCATCAAGGCGGTGCCGCTAAGCCGTCTGCCCGATCATGAAACCGCTTTTGCCATGACGGTGCATAAATCCCAGGGGTCGGAGTTTATCCATACGGCGCTGGTGCTGCCCAACCAGTTTCTGCCGGTGCTAACCCGCGAGCTGGTCTATACGGCCATTACCCGCGCCCGCGAGCGGCTGTCGGTCTATGCCAACGACGAGGTGATAAGCCAGGCCATCGCCACGCCGACCGAGCGGCGCAGCGGCCTGCGGGAATTGCTGTTAAAGGGGTAGGCCGCCGGCAGGCTTGCCGGCGCACGCGGTAGCCGGCGGGCGTCCCGGGAATGCTCGCCGGCGCAGCCCGGTTACTGGCCGGTGAGGTCCGCCACCAGGATTTTTGAACGGCGATGGTAGTTATACAGCGCCTGCTTCTGCTGCGGCAGCACTTCCACTTCCGCCGGGGTAAAACCGCGCTCCTGGAACCAGTGAATGCTGCGCGTCGTCAGCACAAACAGCTTTTTCAGCCCCATCTGGCGCGCCTGCTGCGTAATGCGCTGCAACAGCATTTCGCCGCGCGACGAACTGCGGTAATCGGGATGCACGGCCACGCAGGCCATCTCCCCCAGCTGTTCTTCCGGAAAGGGGTAAAGGGCGGCGCAGGCAATGGTCAGGTTGTCCCGTTCGATAATAGTGAATTTATCGATTTCCATTTCCAGCTGTTCGCGGGACCGGCGCACCAGGATGCCCTGCTGCTCCAGCGGGCGTATCAATTCCAGGATGCCGCCGATATCGTTAATGGTCGCGCGCCGCACCTGTTCCGCGCTTTCCATCACGATCTGGGTGCCTATGCCTTCGCGGGAGAACAGTTCCTGCACCAGCGCGCCGTCATCCTGATAGCTGATCAGATGGCAACGGCGCACGCCGCTGCGGCAGGCTTTCACCGCGCCGCGCAAAAAGCGCACCGTGCCGGAATGGTAATCGCCTTTTTTTTCCAGCGCGTCGATACGCAGCTGGGCCTCATTGGGAAACAGTTCGGATATTATCTCGCCCTTATCGTCACACACCCCTTGCGAAGAACAAAAGCCGATAATCTTTTCCGCTTTCAGTTTGATAGCCAGCTGGGTGGCCACTTCTTCCGAGGTCAGGTTAAAGCTCTCGCCGGTTACCGATACCGCCACCGGCCCGAGCAGCACGATAGCGCCGCTGTCCAGCTGGCGATGTATCGCCTCGTCGTCGATACGGCGGATGCGGCCGCTGTGGCAGTAGTCCACCCCGTCGTCCACCCCGAGCGGCTGGGCAATGATAAAATTGCCGCTGACCACATTAATATGCGCCCCCTGCAGCGGCGTATTGTTCAGGCTCATGGACAGCCGCGCGGTAATATCCAGCTGCAGCAGGCCGGCCGCCTGCTTGACCAGTTCAAGGGTCGGCGCGTCGGTGACGCGGGTATGCTTGTGGTAAATAGGTTCCAGGTGGTGCACCGACAGATTGGCGTCGATTTGCGGCCGTGCGCCATAGACCAGCACCAGGCGGATGCCCAGGCTGTGAAGGAGGCCGATATCATTAACGATGTTGGCGAAGTTTTCATGTTCGATGGCTTCGCCGCCTAACATGACGACAAACGTCTTGCCCCGATGGGCATTGATATAGGGAACTGAGTGACGAAAGCCTTGGACCAGTTCAGTACTACGTTCCTTCACGGCAAATCCTCTGTGAATGATTATTCTGATTTTGTGTATTTTTATTCTATAAATAGGGTATTGGCAAGCAGCATTTTTCCCCATTCTTGTTTGTAAAGAATCGAAAATAAACCCCGAAGCACTAAGCATAGAGCCTTTTAAGGATGACAGATACCGGCGGATTCGCTAAAGTTTTTGCCATTCGAAAAAATGACTGCTTTTTCATTATATTAGCTTTTATCCTGGGGCGATATGCCGGATTCACATCATAATAAGGGGCGCAGGCGGCTGCTGCAGGCAACCGCCGCCACCTGGCTGTTAACGCTCAGTCGCATCGGAATGGCGGCGCCGCTGGTGGTGGCCGTGCGCATCTGGCCCGCGGCCAGTTATACCCGCATTACGCTTGAATCCCAGTCCCCCTTGCGCTATCGCCAGTTTGTCCTTGGCAATCCCGATCGGCTGGTGGTGGATATCCAGGATGCCCAGCTTAATTCGGTGCTGAAGGGCGCCGGTCAATTGGTCAGGGAAGCGGACCCCTACATCAGCCGGATACGGGCCGGCCAGTTTGACGATCGCACCGCCAGGATGGTGATCGAACTGAAGCAGCCGGTCCAGGCGCGCTTCCTGGCCCTGCCGCCGGTGGCCGGGTTCAAACATCGTCTCATCATGGATCTCTATCCCCGGGCCGGCAGCCGTTCCGCGCTGCAAGACGATCCGCTGCTGGCGCTGCTGGAGGACTACAATCAGGGCGATCTGGCGCGCAGCCTGCCGCCCGAATCCCAGGCGCCGCGCGCCGGCAAAGCCGGGCGCGACCGGCCGGTTGTCATCATGCTCGACCCCGGCCATGGCGGTGAGGATCCTGGCGCCATCGGCAAGTTCCGCACCCGCGAAAAGGATGTGGTGCTCAAGATTGCCCGCCACCTGCGCGCCTTGATTGACCGTGAGCCCAATATGAAAGTCTATATGACGCGCAATGAGGATGTCTTTATTCCGCTGAAGGTCAGGGTGGCGAAAGCGCGCAAACAGCGCGCGGATCTGTTCGTCTCCATTCATGCCGACGCGTTTACCAACCGCGCGGCACGCGGCGCGTCGGTGTTTGCGCTGTCCACCAAAGGGGCCACCAGCGCCGCCGCGCGTTTCCTGGCGCAAACCCAGAACGCCGCGGACGATATCGGCGGGGTAGGCAAAAGCGGCGACCGCTATCTGGATCATACCTTGTTTGATTTGGTGCAGACCGCCACCATCAACGACAGCCTGAAATTCGGCAAGGCGGTGTTGCATCATCTGGGGAAAATCGCGCACCTGCATAAACGCAGCGTGGATCAGGCAGGTTTTGCGGTGCTCAAGGCGCCAGATATTCCCTCCATCCTGGTGGAGACCGCGTTTATCAGCAATGTGGAAGAGGAGCGGCGCCTGCGCACCACGCATTTCCAGCAGCAGGTGGCGCACGCCATCCTGGCGGGCATCAAGGCGTATTTTGCGGCGGGTGGGGTGATCTCGGGCCGGTGAGGCGGCGCGTTTTGCGTAATGCAGACAACAAAAAACCCACCTTAGAGTGGGTTAAGCGCTTTAGCCTGTCATTTTTCAAGAAGTGGTTGCGGGGGCCGGATTTGAACCGACGACCTTCGGGTTATGAGCCCGACGAGCTACCAGGCTGCTCCACCCCGCGTCCGATATACTACATCTGTGAGCAGTCAGATGCTTGCTTCTTTTACTCTTTTTTTTAATTCTTTTCTTAACGTATGACTTTTACTGCTTAATTGGTTGCGGGGGCCGGATTTGAACCGACGACCTTCGGGTTATGAGCCCGACGAGCTACCAGGCTGCTCCACCCCGCGTCCGTGGAAGCGCACTATACTCCGGACAGCCTTTGATGCAACCCCTTTTTGCGATTAATCGCCTGCTATAATGATTTTTGTTTAAAGAGGCGCTTTTTTGCCTGTTTTATAAGCAAAACAGACGGTTGTTTTTGCAATAATGCATTTATCTATTGAACCGCCTTTGCTATCGTTCGCCGTTGATACATAGGCAAATGGAACCGGCATGAGAACGTTATGAACAAACAATGGGCACACTATCTTTTCATTGGCCTGATTTTCGCCATTCTGGCCGGCTGTTCGTCGCGCCCCACCGATCGTGGACAACAGTATAAAGATGGTCTTCTTACCCAGCCGTTCGGGCTGGTCAATGAACCCAATGCCAAGGGGCGACCGGTTAATGCCAAGGACTACGCCGATCAGGTGGCTGAAACGCAATACGCCGCCGCGGGCCTGTATAGCCGCAACAGCGCCAATTTCGACGCCGTCAAGCGCTGGGCCATGGCGGGCGCGGATACCCGCCAGCTCAGCCAGTTCGGCGTCAAGGCCTACCAGATGGAAGGGGTGGATAATTACGGCAATGTACAGTTCACCGGCTATTACACGCCGGTGATTCAGGCCCGCTATACGCCCCAGGGCGAATTTCAGTATCCGCTGTACCGCATGCCGCCCAAGGGCAGGAACCGCCTGCCCGACCGCGCCGCCATCTACGCGGGCGCGCTTGACGGCCGTAATCTGGCCATCGCCTACAGTAATTCGCTGATGGATAATTTTATGATGGAAGTGCAGGGCAGCGGCTATGTGGATTACGGCGACGGCCGGCCGCTCACCTTTTTTGGCTATGGCGGTAAAAACGGACACGCCTACCGCAGCATCGGTAAGATATTGATCGATCGCGGCGAAGTGGCGCGCGAGGATATGTCGATGCAGGCGATTCGCCAGTGGGCCTCGCGCCACAGCGAGACCGAGGTGCGGCAACTGCTGGAAGAGAATCCGTCCTATGTGTTCTTCAGGCCGGTTCCCTTCGCGCCGGTAAAAGGCGCCAGCGCCGTGCCGCTGGTGGCCAAGGCCTCGGTGGCGTCGGATCGCTCGCTGATCCCGGCCGGCACCACGCTGCTGGCGGAGGTACCCCTGCTGGACAACGCCGGCAAATTTACCGGTAAATATGAGATGCGCCTGATGGTGGCCCTGGATGTGGGCGGCGCCATAAAAGGACAGCATTTTGATATCTACCAGGGCATCGGCGCCGAGGCCGGCCACGCGGCGGGTTATTACAACCACTACGGCCGGGTATGGGTATTGAAAGGGTCGCAGGACAGCGCCCCGTTATTCACGGGCGAGAGCCAGGGCCTGACAACCCAGGCCAGCACCGGCCAGGTACAGGTTACCTACGATAATTAGATGCTATTGGCACCGCCAATAAGGTTAGCAAGATGAACGGGCACCCTTCACACGCGTACCAGTCAGACGCGTATCTGCAGCGGTTCGGCGGCACCGCCCGCCTGTATGGCCGGCAGGCGCTGGACGTGTTTTTCCGCGCCCATGTCTGCGTGATAGGCATCGGCGGCGTGGGCTCATGGGCGGCGGAGGCGTTGGCGCGCACCGGCGTCGGCGCCATTACGCTTATCGATATGGATGATGTGTGCGTCACCAATACCAACCGCCAGATCCATGCGCTGCGCGAGCAGGTGGGACAGCCGAAAACCGAGGTCATGGCCGCGCGCATCGCCTCGATCAATCCGGAATGCGTGGTGACCTGCGTGGATGATTTTATTACCGCCGACAACGTCGCGGCCCTGCTCGATCGCGGCTTCGACTATGTTATCGATGCTATTGACAGCGTGCGGCCGAAAGCGGCGCTGCTCTCATACTGCCGTCGTTATAAAATCCCGGTGGTCACCGTGGGCGGGGCGGGCGGGCAAATCGATCCCACCCGCATCGCGGTGGCCGATCTGGCGAAAACCATCCAGGATCCGCTGGCGGCAAAACTGCGCGAGCGGCTCAAGCATGATTTCAACGTGGTAAAAAACAGTAAAGGCAAATTGGGCATAGACTGCGTTTACTCCACCGAGCATCTGGTCTATCCGCAGCCGGACGGCTCGGTGTGCGCGTCGCCTGCCACCGCCGTTGGGCCCAAGCGCATGGATTGCGCCTCCGGCTTTGGCGCGGCGACCATGGTCACCGCCAGCTTCGGGTTTATCGCCGTATCCCATGCGCTAAAAAAAATGCTGGCCCGGGCGGCGCGGGGCGTCAGCGTTTAATATAGCTCTCGGCAATGGCGTTGATCCGCCCGGCGATAGCCGCCAGCCCGCCGGCGCGGCTGACGCTCAGCTCGGCGCGCAGCCCCAGGTCGTCAAACGGCGCCAGGGGATCCCGGTGGGACAGTTGTTCCGGCGTTTGGCCTTCGCTGCCGGCCAGCACCACGGCCAGCAGACCCTTGACGATGCGCCCGTCGCTGTCGGCATAAAAATGCAGCGTACCGTCGCGCAGCCGCTGATGGCCGAGCCAGACGCGGTTTTCGCAGCCCGTCAGTATCGTTGCCGGCGTTTTCAGCGTATCCGGCAGCGGCGGCAGCGCCTTGGCCAGCAGGATAATCTGCCGCAGGCGATCTTCCCAGGTCCGGCAGCCGGCAAAGCGTTGCGTCAATTCCCGCATAGCGATCTCGCCGCCGAAAGGATGGCTGCCCGCTTGATGTTCTGTCATGACGTTATCCCCATCAGAATCAATCCCTCAGCAGGGAGACGGCTTTTTCCACCGACGCGACCAGCCGGTCGACGTCATGGCGGGTATTATAGGGCGCAAAAGAGGCGCGCAGGGTGCCGGATACGCCCAGCGCCGCCATCAGCGGCTGGGCGCAATGCTGCCCGGCGCGCAAGGCAATGCCGTCCTGCGCCAGGATCATGGCGATATCCTGATGGTGAAGACCGGCCAACACAAAGGATAACACACTGGAACCCGGTGCGCGGAACGCGCGAAAACCCGGCAGGGCGGACAGACGTTGCGCGGCGAGGCCGGCCAGCCCGGCGCTGTATTCCTCCGCGGCCGCCAGATCCTGCGTGCGCAGCCAGTCGAGCGCGGCGCCCAGTCCAAGCACGCCGGCGATATTGGGCGTGCCCGCTTCAAAACGCAGCGGCGCCGCCTGCGGAATAAAACCGTCAAAACCCGCCGCGGTCAGCATCTTGCCGCCCCCTTGCCAGGGCGGCATGTCCTCCAGCAGCGCCGTTTTGCCATACAGCACGCCG
The DNA here is from genome assembly GCF_047324285.1 of Sodalis sp. RH14. Taxonomy (NCBI): domain Bacteria; kingdom Pseudomonadati; phylum Pseudomonadota; class Gammaproteobacteria; order Enterobacterales; family Bruguierivoracaceae; genus Sodalis; species Sodalis sp. RH14. Next base: position 4,670,295 of record NZ_CP178739.1, on the reverse strand, counting down.
ATGCCGGTCGGGCCATACAGTTTATGGCCGGAAAAAACGTAGAAATCGATATCGGCGTCCCGCACGTCGGGGGGACGGTGCACCGCACCCTGCGCGCCGTCAAGCACGATCGCCGCCTGCGGGTAGCGGCGGACCAGGGCGGTGATGCCCGCCAGATCCGGGCAGGCGCCGGTGACGTTCGACATCTGTGTCACGGCCAGGATACGGGTTTTGCCGTTCAGCAGCCCGGCGAGTTGCGCCGGGTCCGGCAGCCAATCGCGTCCCAGGGGCCATCGAACCACCCGCGCGCCGGTCTGCTGCGCCACCATCAGCCAGGGGATGAGATTGGCGTGATGCTCGGCCTCGCTGACCAGGATTTCGTCACCCGCCCGCAGGCGCGGCCGGGCATAACTTTGCGCCACCAGGTTAATCGCCTCGGTGGCGCCCCGGGTCCAGATAATGCCGGCGGCCGGAGCGCCGATCCAGGCGGCGGCCTTGAGGCGCGCCTGCTCATAACGGGCGGTAAGCGAAACGGCGCCGGGATACTGGCTGCGATGGACATTGCCGGTGCCATGGCGATAAAAGGCGTCGGTGGCATCAATGACCGCGTCGGGCTTCAGGGCGGTGGCGGCGCTGTCCAGATACACCGCGTCATTATCCAGCGCGGGGAAATGACGGCGGAAGGCGGCAAAATCAAATTCGGTCATGGTTACCTCATACACCTTGTTTCGGCAAAGCAGAACTACAGACTTATCCTATTATCGCCGTCTGGAGGGGATAAGTGACAGGATTTAATCCGGTTTTATGGAAAAATGAACAATGCTTGTTATGCTGATTATTATCAGGTAAGCAAAATACCTGCCTGCCTGGAAGCTTAATAACAGAATTAAGTGGTGATTTTTTATTTTTAAAATGAGATTGCAAGGAGATAACGATGAAGAAAACAGCCGCAATGCTATCCGCTTTTTTGTTTGCCCTGACGCTAAGCGCATGTTCAAGCAACTATGTTATGCACACCAACGACGGGCGCACCATCGTGACGTCCGGCAAACCAAAGGTTGATGATGAAACCGGCATGATCGGTTATCAAGACGCCAACGGCACCGAGCAGCAAATCAACAGTTCCGATGTCAAAGAAATGATGAAGGCGCAATAAGCGCCCGTTTTTGCCAAGCCGGACAATACCAAACCCTGCCGCACTTCATGATTGCCGGTTATCAGGCATAAAAAAGCACCGCCTCAGGCGGTGCTACATATTTCACGTATTGGACAGACAGAAAAATGTTCAGTAAGGCTGAAAAGAATAAAAAATAGTCACCTGGCACGATAAGACCGGTTACCGTAAATACCACAGGCCCGAAAGACAGACCAAAAAGGGCAAACACAACACCACACCGCAGGCCAAAAGCTCGCCTGAATGGCAAAATCCAGACTTACCTTTCGTTCCGGCCCGCGTGGTAGAGCGATACTATAGGTATTTGCTGGTGCATCCACAACGGACAAATTATAATGTCTCGGATAAAAAAAACTAATAGGTCAATTCTTCGTGCCCATCTTACTTGCCACCGGCGCAGAAAAGCGTCTCGCCCATGTCTAAACGCTTACCGCCGCTAAATGCCTTGCGGGTATTTGATGCCGCCGCCCGTCATTTAAGCTTTACCAAAGCGGCCGAGGAGCTGTTCGTCACCCAGGCGGCCGTCAGTCACCAGATCAAGTCCCTGGAAGATTTCCTTGGGTTGAAGCTGTTTCGCCGCCGTAACCGATCGCTGTTGCTCACCGAGGAAGGACAAAGCTACTACCTGGATATCAAGGAAATTTTCTCGGCGCTCATCGACGCCACGCGCCGGCTGCAATCGCGCAGCGCCAAAGGCGCGTTAACGGTCAGCCTGTTGCCCAGTTTCGCCATTCAGTGGCTGGTGCCGCGTTTATCCAGCTTCAATAGCGCCTGGCCGGGGATTGATGTCCTGATCCAGGCGGTGGATCGCGAAGAGGACAAACTGGCCGATGACGTAGACGTCGGCATCTTTTACGGCCGCGGCAACTGGCCCGGGCTGCGGGTGGAAAAACTGTATGCCGAATATTTGCTGCCGGTCTGTGCGCCCGCCCTGCTGAGTGGGGCGCACCCGCTGAAAACGCCCGGGGATTTAGCCTATCATACCCTGCTGCATGATGCGTCGCGCCGGGACTGGCAGGCCTATACCCGTCAGTTGGGGCTCACTCATCTTAACGTGCAGCAGGGGCCGATTTTCAGTCACAGCGCCATGGTACTGCAGGCCGCCATCCATGGTCAGGGGGTGGCGCTGGCCAATAATGTCATGGCGCAGACGGAAATCGAGGCGGGCAGGCTGACCTGTCCGTTTAACGACGTATTGGTCAGTAAAAACGCTTTTTATCTGGTTTGTCATGACAGCCAGGCGGAAGTGGGTAAAATAGCCGCCTTTCGCCAATGGATCATCGGGCGCGCGGCGAGCGAACAGGAAAAATTCCGTTTCCGTTATAATAACGGTCATACGGTTGAATCCGAATAAATATCACAAAAATAACACCCTAATCAGGATTAATACGATGCGTAGTCGCGCTATGTTGGTATTTGCCGCCGTCAGTGGTCTAATCTATGTCGCCCTTGGCGCTTTCGGCGCCCATATCCTTAGCCAGACGCTGGGCGAGCTGGAATTGGCCTGGCTGAAAACCGGCCTGGAGTATCAAGGATTTCACACCCTGGCCGTGATGGCGCTGGGGGTTGCCATGCAGCGTAACGCCAGTGTGTGGTTTTACTGGAGCGGTGCGCTGCTGGCCATCGGTATTGTCCTGTTTAGCGGCAGCCTCTATTGCCTGTCGCTGTCGCATCTGCGTCTGTGGGTTTATGTTACGCCGATAGGCGGGGCCTGCTTTGTGGCGGGTTGGACGTTAATGTTAATTGGCGCGCTGCGTCTGAAGAAAAAGGCCGATCGCCGTGAATAAAGTTATTTTATATTGCCGACCCGGATTTGAAAAAGAGTGCGCCTCGGAGATTACCGAAAAAGCCGGCGCCCTGGAAATCTATGGTTTTGCGCGGGTTAAGGACAACAGCGGCTACGTGATCTTTGAATGCTATCAGCATGAAGAAGCAGACCGGCTGATCCGCGAGCTGCCGTTTCGCGAGTTGATCTTTGCCCGGCAAATGCTGCTCACCGGGGAACTGCTGCGCGATTTGCCGGTGGACGACCGCATCACGCCGATAGTCGGCATGCTGACCGGCGCGGTGAAGGGCGCCGGCGATTTGCGGGTGGAAGTGCCGGATACCAATGAAAGCAAGGAACTGATGAAGTTCTGCCGCAAATTTACCGTGCCGCTGCGCGGGGTCCTGCGCGCGCAGAAAATACTGGCCGTGCGGGAAGAGCCGTTCCGTCCGGTGATCCACGTGTTTTTTATTGCCCCGGGCTGCTGTTATGTCGGGTATTCCTATAGCAATAACAACTCGCCGTTTTATATGGGCATCCCGCGCCTGAAATTCCCGTCCGAGGCGCCGAGCCGTTCCACGCTGAAGCTGGAAGAGGCATTTCATGTTTTTATTCCACGTGATGAATGGGATGAACGGCTGGGCAGCGGCATGTACGCGGTGGATCTGGGCGCCTGCCCCGGCGGCTGGACCTATCAGCTGGTCCAGCGCAGCATGATGGTGCATGCGGTGGATAACGGCGACATGGCGGAGAGCCTGATGGCGACCGGGCAGGTCATCCACCACCGCGAGGATGGATTCAGGTTCGAGCCGCCGCGCAATAATGTGTACTGGCTGGTCTGCGATATGGTGGAAAAACCGGCGCGGGTGGCGCAGTTGGCCGCCGATTGGCTGGTCAAGGGGTGGTGCCGCGAGGCTATCATCAATCTTAAGCTGCCGATGAAAAAGCGCTACGAGGAAGTGAGCCAGAACCTGGCGCTGCTGCGCGCGGCCCTGAAGGAAAATGATATTCATTCCGAGGTCCACGCCAAGCAGCTTTACCACGATCGCGAAGAGGTGACGGTGCATATCCGCCGGTTCTGGAGCGCGGTGCCGGGACGGCGGGACGAACGCTGAAGCCCGGGGTCAAGTTAATCATTATTCTCGCTCACCATGGCGTCGTCAGGCCGGCCCCGGTCTTCCCAACGCAGGCGAGGGTGGTGGATTAAACCCAGGCGGCGTCGGTTATAACGGCCTTGTACCCAATCTTAATTGCTGCAGATTGCCATCCAGATGGATGCCGGTATCAAGCGTCGCCACCTGTTGGCAGGTAAAGGCTATTTCCCGCTGCTGTTCGAGCCTGGCGCGCCACTTGCCGCCCAGTTGATCCAATTGCTGATACAGCGCGGCTAAGGATCCGGCCTGGCCGATTAGCAGGGCGGCGGTTTTGGGACCGATGCCGGTGACGCCCGGGATTTTGCTGCCGCTGATGCCGGCCAGGCCCCAGTAATCGGTCAGCTGCCGCGGCTGTACGCCAAAGGTATGGGTGACGAACGGCATATCCAGCCAGCGTTTCTGGAAATAATCACGGATTTGAATCGACGGCGACAGCAGTTGGCAATATCCCTTGTCGGTGGAAACCAGCGTCACGCGGTGGCCCGCCGCGGCCACTTTGCATGCCAGCGTCGCGGCAATATCATCCGCTTCATAGCCCGCCGCCTGCCAGCTGGATACGCCCGTTCGGGCAAAAGACAGTTTGATGTCCGGCAGCAGGAGCCGCAAATCCTCAGGCATCGGCGAGCGGCCGCCCTTATAGCCTGGCAACCGCTGGTGCCGCCAGCTCTCATGACGTTCCTCATCGTCGAATACCGCCACCGCGTGAGTCGGCGCGCTGTGCAGGATTAACTGCTGCAGCGCATGCAGGCAGGAGGCCGCGCAGGACTCTCCCTGCACCGCGTGGATGCGGCGTATCAGGTTTAACGCATCGACAATCAATAAGTGAACCGACATGGCATACCGTCCTGATCATTTACCGGCGCGGCGGCAAGCCGGGCCGGTAAGCCGTGGTGCCGCCCTGCCGGGCCGCGAGGCGCGGGATTAAATACAAATCTCGTAGCAGGGGATATAAGCGCTGCCGGGCAGCTTCATCCGGTGCTGGGCGACAAAACCCTGCAACAGGGCGTCCATGCGTTTCATGATGGCCGGGTCGCCATGCAGCTTATAGGGACCGTACTGCTCAATCAGGCGGATGCCGGTTTCCTTGACGTTGCCGGACACGATGCCCGAAAAGGCCCGGCGCAGCGCGGAGGCCAGCTGTTCGGCCGGCTGGTCGCGATGCAGGTTCAGGTTGGCCATATTTTCATGGGTCGGGTCGAACGGATGCTGCAGGTCCGGCGCGATGCGCAGCGACCAGTTAAAGCTGTAGGCGTCGCCGGTGTTGCGACGGTTTTCCTTCACTTCCGGCATCGCTTTTTTCATGCGCCGGGCCACTTCGGCGGCATCGTCGATAATGATGGTGTAATACCGGCGGGCCTGCTCGCCCAGGGTGCTGACAATAAACTCGTCCAGGACCCGGAAATAATCGGCGCTGATGCCGGGACCGGTCAGGATCAGCGGCAGCACCTGGTGTTTATTCTCCGGGTTCATCATGATGCCGAGCAGGTAAAGCAGCTCTTCGGCAGTGCCCACGCCGCCGGGGAAGATAATGATCCCATGGCCGATACGCACGAAGGCTTCGAGGCGTTTTTCGATATCCGGCATGATAATCAGCTCGTTGACCAGCGGGTTAGGCGGCTCGGCGGCGATAATAGAGGGTTCGGTCATGCCGATAAACCGCCCTTCCTTGTAGCGCTGCTGGGCATGGCCCACGGCCGCGCCTTTCATGGGCGCCTCCATGGCGCCCGGACCGCAGCCGGTGCAGATATTCAGCTCGCGCAGGCCCAGTTGGCTGCCGACATTGCGCGCATAAAGATATTCGGTTTCATTGATGGAATGCCCGCCCCAGCAGACGATCATGTTCGGCGCCTCGCCCACGTGCAGGCCGCGGGCGTTGCGCATGATGGAAAACACCAGGTTGGTGATATGGACGGAGTTGGCCATGTCCAGGTGCTGATGATGGCCGGCGCTGACAATCTGGCCGTTGACGAACAGGATATCGCGCAGCACCGCGAACAGGTTCGCCTGCAGCGAGCGGATAATCCGGCCGTCGACAAAGGCTTCCTCGGGCGGGTTGACCAGCTCGAGCTTGACGCCGCGCTCGCGGCGCAGCACGTTGATATCGAAATCCTGATAGCGGGCCAGCAATTCCTTGCTGCTGTCGGTCTGGCTGCCGGAATTGAGCACCGCCAGCGAACAGTTGCGGAATAAGCGGTAAAGATCGCTGCTGGCGGTACGCTTGAGCATATCGACTTCGAGTTGTGACAGTAAATCCATTGAGCCAAGGGGGCTGATATGCGTAATCAATATAACTCCTTGTGTGCGACTCGGCACAAAATGCAAACAGACAGTAGACGCGGCCGCCGGAGCGCACGATGGCGGCGCGTTCGCTGTTTTCTAGTCAGGTTAACCATAATAATATCGGCGCGGTTTTACCAACGGTCCGCGCCAAAATGCCTCTGAGTTGCGCGCTTGCGCGCATTATTGCCGCGCCAGGCGGCTTTTTGACGGGACAAAATCCGTATTGCTCCGCCAGGGATTGATGTCCAGGCCGCCGCGCCGGGTATAGCGCGCGTACACCGCTAAGCGCTCCGGCCGGCAAAAACGCATCAGATCGGTATAAATCCGCTCCACGCATTGCTCGTGAAATTCATTATGCTGGCGAAACGATACCAGATAACGCAGCAGGGCTTCGCGATCGATACGCGGGCCCCGGTAGCTGATTTGGACGGACCCCCAGTCGGGCTGGTGGGTAATCAGGCAGTTGGATTTCAGCACGTGGCTGACCAGGGTTTCGCTGACCGGCTGGGCGCCCGCGGCGGCATTCTTCAGCCAATCGGCGTTGAAGGCGTAGTCATCGATGGCGATGTCCTGCTCGTCGATGCACTCGCCGGTAAAATCGGCAACCGGCTGATTTGTCAGCTCGCCGAGCCTGAACAGCGTAACGCCCACTTCGCCCACGGCGCACCGGGCGAGATCGCGGGTTAATATTTCCCGCACCGTGGCCCAGTCGGCAAACCGGGTTTGATTGAAACTGTTAAGATAGAGCTTAAAGCTTTTGGATTCAATCAGGTTAAGGCTTTGCGCGTTCAGGATGACTTCACCCATTGCGACCTGGGGCAGGCCCTTATCGTTGAGCCATGACAGTTCATAAAGCGTCCAGATATCGGCGCCGTGAAACGGCAGCGCCCGCGCGTCGATGCCCAGCGGCTCGCGATTGAGCGCGCGCGGCACCGCCTGCAGCAGCGTGGCGTCGTACCGGTCGCGATAGGCGGTGGGTTTACCCAGCGTCAAATGATCCAGGGTGTGGCGTTCTTCATTCAAGGACATAATAGAGTATCCGGCATGTTCCGTAGTGCAATGCGCTTAGTGTAACGTAGAGAGTCGTAAGATGAGAGAGAATATGGATTACCAAGTGTCACAGTCATTACAGGATTTCACCCGCCGTTATCTGCGCCACTGGCAGTCTCTCACCGGCCATGGGCCCGCCAGCCAGGCGCTGTATGGCGTTCCTTCTCCCTGCGTGGTAAGCGAGGACGACGGCCGGGTAGTCTGGCAACCGCGCCAGCCGGAAGAGGCGTTGACCCTCGCCGGCGTCGAGCGGGCGATGGACATGCAGCTGCGTCCGGCGGCCTGGGATTTTTATTGCACCCAGCTTGCCGGCGATATGGCCGCCTCTTTCCAGGGCCAACCCCTGGAGCTGCTGCAAGTCTGGAGCGCGGCGGACGGGGTGCGCATCCAGGAAAACCTCATCGGCCACCTGCTGATGCAAAAGCGGCTTAAGCTCCCTCCCAGCGTATTTATCGCCACCACCGACTCCGAGCTCAGCCTGGTGTCTTTATCCAACCTGACCGGCGAAGTCCTGCTCGAAGAAGTCGGCCGGAAAAAAAATACGGTGCTGGCGCCGACGCTGCAGGACTTTTTATCCCGCCTCGATCCCTGTGTTACATGAAAAACCGAGCGGGTTTTGCAACAATGCATGTGAGAGATCTCTTACATTTCATGTAAGATAAAGCTATTAATTCAGGTTTTTTCAATCACGGGAAAGCGGAATTAAGCGCTATTAATCAATAAATTAATTAGCAGAATTAACAGTGCGGTGGTAAACAATGTTCGCTATTAACAGTGATCGTCTTGTATAAGCGGTTCGATTAAGCGATCTTACCATTCGGTTCAGGACGCGGCAAACGCCGTTGGTATTGGGCCAGCCTATTAGGGAAGGGCCCAGGACGGGCTGCAACAGGGATGGCTTCATGAAGAGGCCCGGACGATTCAGGATGATGAGCGGGACACCTCCAGGATGGAGAATGTGCGCGGGTCAGGGAGTACCGGCGGGGCGGGAATGCCTGCAGGAAATACGTTGGAGAACGTAGGCGGCTTTCACGGATGGAGATTGCCGACAAGGAGTGTTGCCAAGTTATCGTGAATATAACGCTTATCATGGATGAAGGCAGGGAGCACAACAATAGCGGGATTGCTATAAACGAACCGGGGGTACTGTAGCGATACAGTACCCCCTTTTCTTTGGCGCGCCGGGCATGGCGCGTAGCGTCTTGACAGGCGCTGTCCCTTGACCGTGGTGGTTAAGGGGCGACTTGGCGGTGAAAGCCCTCTGCACACCCGGCGAGGGGGACGTGCTAGCTGAACGGCAAGGGTGCCCACCGCGAGGTGGGATCTGAAGGCAGCTGAAGGCAACATGCTGGCCTAACGAACAGGGATCGGTTTAGGCGAGACAGCGGGATAAGGAGGCAAATATCATCAAAGCCCCAATACTTGCACAGAACGCTGTGACATACAGTGGAGAGGTATAAGCAGGGCGGTCACGCGCATCATCCGGGGAGAGCTATACGTTTGCCATGGTACTACCGAGCGCTGAGAGGCGACGGAATGAACGTACAGAAGTCAGCCGAGGCCCGTAGTAGCGGTGCAAAACCGGCATGGTGAAGGGCTGAACATTTACAACCGTGATCAGGACAGGTTATTTCGATGCGTATTGATGAGGCACAAGCGCAGAATGCCGCGGCCCGGACAGGAGGAAGCGCATAGTATTTGCAAGAGCCTGACGCGGATGCTGAAATGCGCACGGCGCAACCTGAGCAAACGAAAGCGGAACAACCGTTGTCAATCGAAGCGGTGATAACCCGCAGCAACCGGGTGCTGGCCCGTCAGCGGGTGATTGAGAACAAATGCGCGCCGGGTGTAAATACCCTGGGCCTCGGGGAACTCAAAGACTGGCTGAAACGGCTTTGGCCGACGGTCAAAGCGGCCCCGCTGGACGGTAGCTTTATACCGCGGGCGATACGTCGGGTCGAGCTCCCCAAACCTAATGGCGTAGTCAGAGTCCTGGGTATCCCCACGGCCGTGGACCGATTGATCCAGCAGGCCATCCAATAGCACCTTACCCCTTACTATGAGCCTACGTTTTCCGAGTTTAGCTACGGCTTTAGGCCGGGACTCAACGCATGGCAGGCAGTGCGTCAAGCACAGGCCTAAGTGCGAAGTGGTCGGCGCTGCGTGGTGGATAGGGATCTGGAAAAATTCTTTGACCGGGTTAACCACAATATCATGATGTCGAGACGAAGCCGCAAAATCAAAGATGCCAGATTGCTCAAGCCCATCAGGCGGTACCTGGAAGCGGACCTGGTCAATGGTAAGGTGGCGACAAAGCGACGGGAGGGAATGTCGCAGCGCAGTCCGTTATCGCCGTTACTCTGCAACCTGCGATTGACCGGCCTTGACCTTGAGCTGGAGCGCAGGGGCACCGGTTCCGCCGTTACGCAGATGACTGTAATAATACGTGAGCAGTCGCAAAGCGGGGAAAAGGCGATGAACTCGATAAGCCGGTACCTGTAAAAGCATCTCCATCTGTCGGTAATTCCAAACAAAAGCGCGATGGCCGGGCCCTGAGAGCGCAAGTTCCAGGGATATAGCCTGACGTGGCACAAACGGGTAAAACTGAAGATAGCCGCGAGCAGCGTGGCAAGGCTGAAGGGTAAAATCCGCAGCCTGACGACAGGCGACTGTTCAAAAGCGCTGAAAACGGTGATCGGCGGGCTTGCGCCGGTGCTACGAAGGTGGATAAGTTACTGCCGGCTGACCAAAGTCAAAGGGATACTGGACGAAATGGATGGCTGGGTTCGCCGTAAACTGCGTTACTGCTGTGGCGGCACTTGAAAAGGACGAGCAAGCGGGCAAGGATGCTGATGAAAATAGGCCTAGGTGAAGAAAGGGCGTGAATATCGGCGACGATCCGACGGGGTCTCTGGTAGAACGCGGGGGCCAGTCATATGAACCACGCGTTAGCGAAGAAAGTGTTCGAGCGCTTAGGACTGTGAACACTGCTGGAGTTGTATAGTGAGTTCCAGCGCTGTAAATGAAGCGCCGTATACGGAACCGTGAGTACGGTGCCGTGAGAGGACGGTAGGAGCAATCCCGCCGCCTACTCGATGGCGCGCCGCCTATTACGCAAAGTATTTTGCCGTGCGTTGCCCCCTGGATTTTCCTGCCGGTTAAAAGAAATTAAATATAATTAAATCTATTAGATATCTATTTATTTGAATTTACCCGCCGGCATCAACCAAACATCAACAAGTGAATGTTTTGTTTATAAAGCCCGCTATTATAATTGTGTTTTTTCTAGAAAAAACAGTACGCTGGCAACCTGATTCGCTCATCTTATAATAATGAGAACTGATTATGCCCATAAATAATGTACAACAAAATTTAAATCATACCCTTTCTTCACTGATGGAAGAAGGTAAAAATAATAATCATTTGCTCAAGAAAGAAATAAGAATTATTTATACAAAAGAGGTCCATGGGGAAATTGAGTCTTTTGAAAAAATGTTTTTAACAAAATATATTCTTCAAGTGAAGAATGATTTCGATGATATAATTGATATAATGGGATTTGATAAGCATTTAAGCAAGTCTATAAATATATTCATTCAAAAATTGGCAGACCCAAGTGAGATGCATCCCTCGATTAAATATAATATATATCATGAGCTTAGTAATTGGCTTCTGCAATTAAAATCCCTTAAGAAACCAATATGCGAGACGATAGTAGATGAAGTTAGAAATACGCTCAGCGATCTTGAATATTGTGTTTCCGGTTCACTGATTAGAATCCAACAGACGTGCCATAAAATTAATCTAATCAAAAGTGCAGGGTTGGTTGAAAAACTTGAAAATGAAAAAAACACGATAGCGAATGATGTGATTTCCTGGTTTGTGAGTAATAATCACCAATCTATATCCGTAGCTATGGAAATACATTATGTCAATGCTTATAAATTGATGCTAAACAAAGAACATAACTGGAATTTGGCAAGCTCTGACAGCGATCCTTTCCATGGCGTGCATATGAAAGAAGAAATCAGTGAACTATTTCCACGTTTATTGATAGAGATTAATAATAACTGTCAGATGCCCGCGCTAATAAAAAAATATGGTGATTGTATTTATGAGCAGCTTGTAAATATTAGTAATAAAAAAGCTAACCATGTTATCGACGGTACTCAATGTTATTTGACTGTAGAAGGATATCGCGCCATCTTTGGCAGCCCAGAGGTTATTTCCCTTAAAATAAATGATTGGGCGATTGTAGAGGAAGGTGATATAGCCGGCCAATATCACTTGTTGCCGAATGCTGAAGGTATTTATATTGCCTTGGCCACGGCGCTTGTGGATTCTGGACAAGCTACATTAAAAAATGAAATTAGCACTCCCGACTTCAGTTTAATGTCAGCGGCCAATATATTTTGGTTTTTAGATAAAAATTCAGATATTCGTAGCCTTGTTACTCTTGAATTATTACAACAAAATAAAATAAGTGGCAAGCAAAGTTCTGAACTTTTGTATTTCGCTATTGATAATACATTAACGGAAAAAGTTTCTTATTTTTTTGACACCGAATGGTTAATAGATATTAAGGATTTTTCCAATAATATTGATAACGAAAAACGTTACAAGGCTTTATTATTTTGTATAAATAATAATTTTTTTAATGAAAAAGATTATGCCGAGTCAATGAACAAATTCGTGATGTATGCCTTGACATATAATGATACCGAGATGGTTAAGAAATTAATAACTAATAATAAGAAAACTTATAACATAAATTACAAAGATCTTCATGGTAAGACAACCTTGTTTTACGCTCTGGAAAATAATATCTCTGTTGAGATAATTGAATTTTTATTGGCAAATAATCTCGATCAAGGTAATGAAGTTCTTGCCCTCGATCAAGCCTTAATTGCGTCCGTTAATAAGAAGCGCCTCGAAGTGGCGCAGGTTTTACTGAAATATGGCGCCAAACTCATGCCTCAGAAGCATAATGGGGAAACTGCGCTGTTTATAGCTATAAAGAACGAAGATATAAACATGGCTAAACTTTTACTGGAACATAGCGCGAGCGCGGACGTCGAGCATGTCAACATGAAGGGAAATGCTCCGTTGACCTTCGCGGTCGCCAGCAATAATTTAGAAATGGTTAAATTATTACTCAGCCATGGCGCTAATATCAATCATGCCGATCTAAATGGAAAAACCGCTTTATTAATTGCCATTGCAGCTAAATATTATGACATGGCTAAAATTTTACTTGAGAATAATGCCTCTGTTCATTTTAAGGATAGAGATGGGTGGGATGCTTTGGTAAATTCAATTTATATGGACGATTTAGATTTAGTGAAGTTGATTGTTGATTACAAACCGGATTTTTATTCAAAAGATCAAGATGGAGTTCCAATGGGTATTTTGATGGCTCTAACCCAAAAACGTTACGATATAATTGAATTTCTTTTAAAAAACAATTTTGATGTGAATGAAATGATAAGTTTGGGCGCCGAAAGACCTTCATTTCCAGCTCAATTCATAGCGATCGAAGCGAATGACATTAAAATTTTCAAGATGTTTATTGATAGCGGTAAGCTAAATTTGAATATGCAAACAGATACCGGCAAAACATCGTTATTATATGCAATTGAAGTGGGAGCAACCGAGATAATAGAACTTTTGTTAAATGAGAAAAAAATCAATTTCAATTTAGAAGATGCATCAGGCGTAAATGCGTTAATGATGGCTGCTAGTAATGATTTGGGTAGTATCGTTGTTAAATTGTTCGAGAAGATTAAGTCCAATACCGATGAAACTGCTTTACCTTTGAAAACGGCTTTTTTCCTGGCAGTGGAAAGTGGACGGTTCGATCAGGTTGAAAACTACGTTAAACAAGATCACTCTTTAATTGATTCGACACAATTAACCGGGAAAACGGCTCTGTATATCGCCAGTCTGACGGGTGATACGCAAATGATTGATTTTTTGCACAAAAAATGTAATGAAGCTGGATTTTGACAATAATATTGCCAAATGAATATGTAGCCCGATAGAGAAGGATAGGGTTGCGATACGGGCAAAGCCGAGACGGTTAAAAGCGGATGCAGGTAATCAAACCGTGCCCGCTGGGCGCAAGTTAAGAGGGGTAAGATGCTTAAAAATCCTGAATGGCGCCTGGTATCGCCTTTCAGGATTATCTCCTCGCTTAGCGTTCGGGCTATTCCACGCATTGTTACAGACGGTCGCGGTCGCCGGTGCCAGCAGCTGTAATTATCAGGCTAACTTTATATGTCATAATTAGTACCGGACAAAGTTAAGTGCTATGCTTTGCCGCTTTGTCAGATCAGGCGCAGCAGTCCTTTACGGGGAGCATACGATGGATTTCCACCAACAGGTTCGCCAGCGGCTGTTTGCCGTTGAGCAGGCGATGCGTTCATTGTCAATGTGGCAGCCGCAGCCGCCGGCGCGCGAGGCGTTTGAAAGCCGGGAGCCGTTTTGTATCGATACCATGCGCCCCGAAGAGTGGCTGCAGTGGATCCTGCTGCCGCGTATGCACGCCTTGCTCGATCAGCAGGCGGCACTACCGCGGCGCTTCGCCATCACGCCCTATTTTGAGGAAGCGTTTGCGCACGCCGCCGGATTGCTTACCCAGTTACAGCGGCTGGACGACTTACTTAATATCGATTCCCCCCAGGATCCCCCTACGCAGGCGCCGAAAATTCAGCATGATTGAGATCTGTTACCAGGACGAATATATCGTGGCGGTCAATAAGCCGGCAGGGTGGTTGGTACACCGCAGCTGGCTGGACCGCAAGGAAAAAATAGTGGTGATGCAAACGGTGCGCGACATGCTGGGACAGCATGTCTTTACCGTCCATCGCCTGGACCGCCCCACGTCCGGCGTGCTGTTGCTGGCGCTGTCCAGTGACGTGGCGCGCAGCTTATCCGAACAGTTCGAACAGCACGGGATCAGAAAAACCTACCATGCGGTGGCGCGCGGTTATATGGAAGGCGAAGGCGTGATCGATTATGCCCTGACCCAGGAACTGGACAAGATAGCCGACAAATTCGCCCAGCCGGGCAAGGCGCCGCAGCAGGCGATAAGCCATTACCGGACGCTGGCGCAGGTGGAAATGCCGGTGGCTATCGGCCGCTACCCCACGTCCCGCTACAGCCTGATGGAACTGCTACCGCAAACCGGGCGCAAACATCAGCTGCGCCGCCATATGTCCCATTTGCACCATCCCTTGATCGGCGATTCCACCCACGGTGATTTACGCCAGAATCGCGGATTTGCCCGCACCTTTGACTGCGCGCGGTTAATGCTGCACGCCAGTTGCCTGGAGTTAACCCATCCTGTCACCGGGAAACCGTTAAAAATCAACGCCGGCTGGGACCAGACCTGGCAGGATCTGATGGTACGGTTCGGCTGGACCGGTATTATCCCTGACTATGAAAGGGTTGAGTTTCCCCGGGCATCGGGTCAGGATATGGCATCTTCTACGCTGACGGAATGAAAGGGAGTCAAAGCATGGCCCAAGTGGGTATTTTTGTCGGGACAGTCTACGGTAATGCCTTATTGGTCGCCGAAGAAGCGGAAACCCTCCTGGCCGAGGCGGGCCACGAGGTAAAATTATTTGACGAGGGCACGCTGGAGTCCTGGCAATATTATCGGCAACATCATGTGCTGATCGTGACCTCCACCACCGGGCAGGGCAATTTCCCGGACTCCATCGCGCCGCTGTTCCAGGCGGTAAAGGATCATGTCGGCTACCAGCCGGAGCTGCGGTATGGCCTGATTGCCCTGGGCGACAGCAGCTATGACAATTTCTGCGGCGCCGGGCATACCTTTGACGCGCTGTTGCAGGAGCAGGGCGCGGTCAGGGTGGGTGAGCTGTTGGAAATCGATGCGCTGGCGCACCCTGAACCGGAGGTGATCTCCGGCCCCTGGGTCAAAAAATGGGCCGAACTGATCAAAAGTTAACGACAAGCCCCGGCGCGATATCCCCCCCAACGCCGAACTCAACGCAGTCGTGTTCAAGGGAGAGCGTGCCAATGGGGTCGAATCGGGCGTGGTGTTCCCGCCCGACCGAGGCCCCATGGCGCGGTATGTCCGCCAACGCCGATCTCAACGCAGTCGTGTTCAAGGGAGAGCGTGCCAATGGGGTCGAATCGGGCGTGCTTTTCCCGCCCGACCGAGCGCCCCATGGCACGGTATGCCCGCCAACGCCCATCTCAAAGCAGACATGTTCAAGGGAGAGCGTGCCAATGGGGTCGAATCGGGCGTGGTGTTCCCGCCCGACCGAGGCCCCATGGCGCGGTATGTCCGCCAACGCCGATCTCAACGCAGTCGTGTTCAAGGGAGAGCGTGCCAATGGGGTCGAATCGGGCGTGGTTTTCCCGCCCGACCGAGCGCCCCATGGCATGCTAGGCCCGCCAACGCCGAACTCAACACAAACGTGTTGAAGGGCGGACGTGCCGGCGGGATTATGGCTTATTGCGGGTCAGCTTTTCCAGATCGGCCTCGATCTCGGCGATCTTATTGGACACCACGCTGTCCAGATGGCGCAGATCTTCCAAAATCTTATGTTTCAAATCCACCTCGGTCTGATCGCGCAGACAAAGCTGATCCAGCTCGTCAATCACATAACGCAGGTTAGGGCTGATTTCGTTAATTTCGCGATAGCCCTCGGCGACGTTATCGGAAACCACGGTTTTACGCTGGCGCGGATATTTAAATTTAACGCTCTTGGCAAAAAATTCGCCTTTATCCCGCCGAAAATAAATTTTCAAAATATCGTTATTGGCTTCCTGACGCAGGCTGTATCTGTCGATATCGTCCGGATGATTAACGCCAAGGCTTTTAAGATTATCGTACATAGCGCTACCTCTGGTATGTAATGCCGGGGTTCCGGGATGATTATGACGCCCGCGGGCGCCATAAAATGTGATTAACGGCTAAGATTGCAGCCAGATATCCGGGCGGTTAACGCTTTCGCCACTAAAGATATTAGTCTATCGTACGCAACAGCTCATTGATACCGACCTTGCCGCGGGTCTTGGCGTCGACTTTCTTGACGATAACCGCGCAATACAAACTATAACTCCCGTCCTTTGAGGGCAAATTGCCGGAAACCACCACCGAACCGGCCGGCACGCGACCATAGTGCACCTCGCCGGTCTCACGGTCATAAATCTTGGTGCTTTGGCCGATAAACACGCCCATGGAGATCACCGAACCCTCCTCGACTATCACGCCTTCCACCACTTCCGAACGGGCGCCGATAAAACAGTTATCCTCGATAATAGTGGGATTGGCCTGTAGCGGCTCCAGCACGCCGCCGATACCGACGCCACCCGAGAGATGAACGTTCTTGCCAATCTGCGCGCACGACCCCACCGTCGCCCAGGTATCCACCATGGTGCCTTCATCCACGTAGGCGCCGATATTCACATACGAAGGCATCAGCACGGTATTGCGGGCGATAAACGCGCCCTGGCGCACGCTGGCGGGGGGCACGACGCGAAAACCTTCGCGCTGGAAACGGGCGGCGTCGTATTGGGCGAATTTCATCGGCACTTTATCGAAGTAGCGCGTTTCCGCCCCTTCCATAACCTGGTTATCGCTGATGCGAAAAGACAGCAATACCGCTTTTTTCAGCCATTGATGAGTGATCCATTCGCCGTTGATTTTTTCCGCCACGCGCAGCGCGCCGCTGTCCAATTGGCTGATAACGCGCTGGACGGCGTCGATGGTGACGCTGTCGGCCGTGGCCGGCGTAATGTCCGCGCGGCGCTCGAAGGCGTTTTCAATGATCTGTTGTAATTGCTGCATCCTGTCTCAGTCCCGTCTCTTGTCAAATGGATAAATGGGCGCAGCGGACCTGCCGTCCGCGCACGCACCCGTTGTATCATATTTTATCGTTTGGATTGAGCGCCTCTGTCAAGCGCCGTTCCAGTTCCTGCTGTATTTCCGGACTTAATGCGCGCCGATCGCTGCCCGCCAGGATAAATAAGTCCTCAACCCGTTCGCCGATGGTGGAAATCCTGGCGCCGTGCAGCGACACGCCCATATCGACGAACACCTCGCTGACGCGGGCCAGCAGGCCCGGCTGATCCAATGCCGTCAGTTCCAGATAGCTGCGCCTGTCGGAATGGGTCGGCAGGAACACCACCGAGGTGGCGACATTAAAATGCCGCAGCTTCGGCGAGGGACGGCGCACGCGCGGATGCTGATACTTGCCCGGCTGCAGCGTTTGCAGCAGCGCCTGGCCGATAACCTGATGGCGATCCGGCGCCAGGGGGCTGCCGTCCGGCTCCAATACCACAAAGGTATCCATGGCCATGCCGTCGCGGTTGGTAAAGATCTGCGCGTCATGCACGCTCAGGTTGCGCCGGTCCAGCTCGCCGGTCACGGCGGCGAACAAATAGGGACGGTCCTGGTTCCAGATGAAAATTTCGGTGCCGCCGCGGGTGGCCTGCGGGCTTATCAGCACCAGCGGCTCATTGGACCGGTGGCGCAGCAGATGGCGGGCGTGCCACGCCAGCTGATTCGGCGAGTGGCGCAGAAAATAATCCGCGCGGCAACGGCTCCAAATGGCGTGCAACGCTTCTTCGTCGATGTTCTCCATCCGCAGCAGCGACAGCGCCTGCATCCGGTGGTGGCGGATCCGGGCGCGCATATCCGGCGCGCTTTGCATACCGCGGCGCAGGAGTTTTTCGGTGGCGAAAAACAGCTCGCGCAGCAGGCTCTGCTTCCAGCTGTTCCAGAGGGTTTCATTGGTGGCGCAGATATCCGCCACCGTCAGGCACAGCAGGTAATGCAGCCGGTTTTCGGTTTGCACCTCGGCGGCGAATTCCCGCAGTACGTCCGGATCCTGGATATCCCGCCGTTGCGCCGTGACCGACATGACCAGATGATAACGCACCAGCCAGGAGACCAGTTGGGCTTCGCGGGCGTGCAGGCCGTGCAGCTCGGCAAATTCCAGCGCGTCTTTCGCCCCCAACTGGGAATGATCGCCGCCGCGCCCCTTGGCGATATCATGGAACAGCGCCGCCAGCAGCAGCAGAT
Organism: Sodalis sp. RH14; assembly: GCF_047324285.1. Taxonomy (NCBI): domain Bacteria; kingdom Pseudomonadati; phylum Pseudomonadota; class Gammaproteobacteria; order Enterobacterales; family Bruguierivoracaceae; genus Sodalis; species Sodalis sp. RH14. The sequence goes on along the minus strand of NZ_CP178739.1, from coordinate 4,651,834 downwards.
GCTGGTGCGCCAGGCGCGGGAACAGCTCGACGCATAACGGATGCTGCGGACGCACTTTTTCGTCGGCGAAACTTTCAAGCTTCATCAAGACGCGGATGGTGTGCTCATCCACCGTATAGGCATGGAACAGGTCGAACTGCATCTGCCCGACGATATTGCTCCACTGCGGCATATAAGCCCAAAGCACGCTATGACGGTGCATGGGCAGCAAGGCGTGCCGCACCGCGCCGGGATGGCGCAGGATGGCCAGGAACAACTGCCGCGCCTTGGGGTTGTTGCACAAGGGTTCGGCCAGATGACGGCGGGCGTAGCGCAGCTGGCGCAGCGTGGCGGAATAGATGCCGGTGATCTTCTGGTGCACCACCATCTGGTAGAACATGCGCAGTATGGCTTCCGGCTCGCGCGCGAACAGCGTTTCGTCGCGCAGGTCGATAAGGCTGCCGCGCAGCTGGAAGTCGGCGTCCAGCGGCTGGGGTTTATCGTCCGGCCCCAGGGCCAGGATGGCCTCGTCGAACAGCTGCAGCAGCATCTGGTTCAGCTCGCCGATGCGGCGGGTGACGCGGAAAAAATCCTTCATCATCCGTTCGACCGGCAGATTGCCCTCGCCGCCGTAGTGCAGGATTTGCGCCACGCTTTGCTGGCGGTCGAACAGCAGCCGGTTATCGTACCGGTTCAGCACCAGGTGCAGCGCGAAACGGATGCGCCAGAGAAAACTCTGGCATTCGATAAGTTCATCGCGCTCGGCCTGGGTAAGAAAACCGAAGCCGACCATTTCATCCAGCGACGTGGCGCCGAAATGGCGATGGGCCACCCAAAGCAGGGTATGGATATCCCGCAGGCCGCCCGGGCTGCTTTTGATATCCGGCTCCAGGTTATAGCTGGTGCCGTGGTAGCGCTGGTGCCGCTCTTCCTGCTCCGCCAGCTTGGCCGGGAAAAATTCACGGGAAGGCCAGAATTCCTCGCTGAAGATGCTCTTTTGCAATTTCAGGAATAACGCCACATCGCCGCAGATCAGCCGCGACTCGATCAAATTGGTGGCGACGGTCAGGTCCGCCAGCCCTTCCTGCAGGCATTGCTCCAGGGTGCGCACGCTATGGCCGACTTCCAGTTTTAAATCCCATAGCAGCGTCAGCAACTCGCTGACGGCATGGGCCTGCGTGGCCGAAAGCGGATCCTGGCTCAGCACCAGCACGTCGATATCCGATAAGGGATGCAGCTCCGCGCGGCCATAGCCGCCTACCGCCACCAGCGCCGTTTCCGGCGCCGCGCCGAAGCCGTACAACCGCCACAGCTGGCGCAGCAGCTGATCGATATACAGCGCCCGCGCGTCGATCAGCGTCTCCGCCGACACCCCGGCGTTAAACGCCTCGGCCAGCCAGGTCTGGAAATCATCCAGCCGGCTTTTGAGAAAAGTGCGGTTCAAGGCGTCGTCCGGCCAGGTCAGCGGCGAGGCGGGCTTGGCCGGCAGGACGGCGGTGGCGGCGGGCTTGTCGGCGTACAGCAGGATTTTATCCGGCATAGGAGACCCATGGTAAAGCCGGTAGGTCCGGGGCGGGGCACATCGGCCCCGGACTACCCGCGGGAGGAGAAGACATGGCGCGCGGGACGCCGCCGGCGGGCGGGCGCCGCGCGGTTAACAATCAGGCCGCGTGCGTAATGACCGTCGGCAGCGTATCGTCGCTGCGCAGGGTCATGATTTCACAACCGCTGTCGGTGACCACAATAGTATGTTCGTATTGCGCCGACAAGCTGCGATCCTTGGTCTTTACCGTCCAGCCGTCCTTCATGGTGCGGATGCGGTAGTCGCCGGCGTTGACCATGGGTTCGATGGTAAACGCCATGCCCGGCTGCAGTATCACGCCGCCGTCATCGGCATCGTAGTGCAGGACCTGCGGCTCTTCGTGAAAACCCTCGCCGATGCCGTGCCCGCAATATTCGCGCACCACGGAAAAATTTTCCGCCTCGACAAACTGCTGGATGGCCTTGCCCAGCGTGCGCAGGCGAATGCCGGGCTTCACCATATTGATGGCCAGGTACAGGCTCTCCTTGGTGATGCGGCACAGGCGCTCGCCGAGGATGGTCGGCTTGCCGACGATAAACATTTTCGATGTGTCGCCGTGGAAGCCATCTTTAATGACCGTCACGTCGATATTGATGATATCGCCGTCCTTAAGTATTTTTTCATCCGAGGGAATGCCGTGGCACACGACTTCGTTAACCGAAATGCAGACGGACTTCGGGTAACCGTGATAGCCGAGGCTGGCGGAAATGGCGTGCTGATGAACGGTGATATGCTCATGGCACAGGCGATCGAGCTCGCCGGTGCTGACGCCCGGGACAACATAGGGCTCGATTATTTCCAGCACTTCAGCGGCAAGCCGGCCGGCAACGCGCATTTTGGCGATATCATCGGAATTTTTAATTGGAATGGCCATGAATAGATCCACAGTCGGCGTGAAAGTCGACAAATTATGATTAAGCTTAAGTAGAGGATAATGTTACCAGTCCAGCCATAAGACTGCCAAATTATCATTTGGTGCCGGTGCCGTGACTGAACAAAGAGTGGAGTCCGGGCGCGGATTATGGTATAAAGCGCGCCGACGATCGGCGTAGAGTATTTTGGTCCTATGCGCCGTTCAGATCAACTAAACTCAATTGTGTAATTACACACACGTGTCGGCACATGCGCCGGGGTGCCTTGGCCAGTAAGGCGGGGTCGGTCGTATGGGACACGTGGAGGCATAACCCCAAACTTTAACAAGAGGTTTAATCATGGCTACTGTTTCCATGCGTGACATGCTCAAAGCGGGTGTACATTTCGGTCACCAGACCCGTTACTGGAATCCGAAAATGAAGCCTTTCATCTTCGGTGCGCGTAATAAAGTACACATCATCAACCTTGAGCAGACGGTACCGATGTTCAACGACGCCCTGGCCGAATTGAACAAAATTGCCTCCCGCAAGGGTAAAATTCTGTTTGTCGGCACCAAGCGCGCGGCAAGTGAAGCGGTAAAAGAAGCTGCCAACAGCTGCGATCAGTTCTTCGTGAATCATCGCTGGTTAGGCGGGATGTTGACCAACTGGAAAACGGTTCGTCAGTCCATCAAGCGTTTGAAGGATCTGGAAACCCAGTCCCAGGACGGCACGTTCGAAAAGCTGACCAAAAAAGAGGCGCTGATGCGCACTCGCGAACTGGCCAAGCTGGAAAACAGCCTGGGCGGGATCAAGGATATGGGCGGCCTGCCTGACGCGCTGTTTGTTATCGATGCCGAGCACGAGCACATCGCTATCAAAGAAGCGAACAACCTGGGCATCCCGGTGTTCTCTATCGTTGATACCAACTCCGATCCGGACGGCGTGGACTTCATCATTCCGGGTAACGATGACGCCATCCGCGCCATCAACCTGTACCTGACCGCCGTTGCCACCGCCGTTCGCGAAGGCCGCTCTCAGGACCTGGTTGAACAGGCCGAAGAAAGCTTTGTAGAAACTGAGTAATAAGGCATGCTCTTCATTGAGCCCTTATTAACCAAGTTTTAACTATGTTGGTTAGAGGGCCTGGCTTCAGGCCCTCTTTTTTACCTATCCCCCTCATGGGATAACGAGGAAAAAATAATGGCTGATATTACCGCCGCCCTGGTGAAAGAACTGCGTGAACGCACTGGCGCAGGCATGATGGAATGTAAAAAAGCGCTGGTTGAAGCTCAAGGCGATATCGAGCTGGCTATCGACAATATGCGTAAATCCGGTCAGGCCAAGGCCGCCAAGAAAGCGGGCCGCGTTGCCGCCGAAGGCATCATCCTGACTAAAATCGCCGCCGACGGCAAATACGGCGTTATCGTCGAGCTGAACTGTGAAACCGATTTCGTGGCCAAAGACGGCGGATTCAAAGCCTTCGGCGACGAAGTGATCAGCGCGGCCCTGGCCGAACGCATCACGGATATCGAGACGCTGAAAGCCAAATTTGAAGATCAGCGCGCCGCGATGGTTGCCAAGATCGGCGAAAACATCAATATCCGCCGCGTAGCCGCATTGGCGGGCGACGTGCTGGGTTCTTACCTGCACGGCGCGCGTATCGGCGTTATGGTGGCCGCTACCGGCGCCGACGAAGAACTGGTCAAGCATATTGCCATGCATATCGCCGCCAGCAAGCCTGAATATGTCCATGCCGAAGACGTACCGGCGGACGTGGTGGCCCGTGAGCACCAGATCCAGCTGGATATCGCCATGCAGTCCGGCAAGCCGCGTGAAATCGCCGAGAAAATGGTTGAAGGCCGTATGCGTAAGTTTACCGGCGAAATCTCCCTGACCGGCCAGCATTTCGTGATGGATCCGAGCAAGACCGTGGGCCAGTTGCTCGAAGAGCATAAAGCCACTGTTGCCGACTTCATCCGTTTTGAAGTGGGTGAAGGCATCGAAAAAGCGGAAGTCGACTTCGCCGCCGAAGTTGCCGCCATGAGCAAACAGTCTTAAATTAGAACTCCGGAACCGCCATCAGGCGGTTCCTTTTTATGAGCTGAAATAAAGTCAGGGGACTTTTGCCGCATAAAAACTGCAACGCGCGGTCCAGCAGTCGGATCCGCCCATCTCGTTATCGCTGCTTAGGAACAGAACAAATGGCAACCAATGCAAAACCCGTATACCAGCGTATCCTGCTTAAATTGAGCGGTGAAGCCCTGCAAGGCGCAGAAGGTTTTGGTATCGACGCTAGCGTCCTGGATCGCATGGCCCAGGAAGTGAAGGAGCTGGTCGAGCTGGGCATCCAGGTCGGCGTGGTGATAGGCGGCGGCAATCTGTTTCGCGGCGCGGGACTGGCCCAGGCGGGGATGAATCGCGTGGTCGGCGATCATATGGGCATGCTGGCGACGGTAATGAACGGGCTGGCGATGCGCGACGCGCTGCATCGCGCCTATGTCAACGCCAGGCTGATGTCGGCCATTCCGCTTAACGGCGTGTGCGATAACTACAGCTGGGCCGAGGCCATCAGCCTGCTGCGCAACAACCGCGTGGTCATCTTCTCCGCCGGTACCGGCAATCCTTTCTTCACCACCGACTCCGCCGCCTGCCTGCGCGGCATTGAGATCGAAGCCGACGTGGTGCTGAAAGCCACCAAGGTGGACGGCGTATTTTCCGCCGATCCGGTGAAAAACCCTGATGCTACACTGTATGAACAGCTCAGCTACCAGGACGTCCTGGAGCAGGAGCTGAAAGTAATGGATTTGGCGGCGTTTACCCTGGCGCGGGATCATAATATTCCCATCAGGGTATTCAATATGAACAAACCCGGCGCGCTGCGGCGGGTGGTGATGGGCGAGAAGGAAGGCACGCTCATTACCAAGTAGCATTTGTTCGCCAGGTTACAGTATCATGCCGATCTTACGGCAATAATAGACACGACTGGCTGCGGCTGGTCAGACTATCACGGGCTTGACGTAAGCTTAAGCCCGCCCGGATAACCAGTTTCCAAGGGTTCGCAACGTGATTAATGAAATCCGCAAAGATGCAGAACAACGCATGGAAAAATGCGTAGAAGCATTCAAAAACCACATCGGCAAAATCCGTACCGGCCGAGCGTCTCCGAGCCTGCTTGATGGTATTCAGATCGAATATTACGGTACGTCCACGCCGCTGCGCCAGCTGGCGAACGTGGTGGCCGAAGATTCACGCACTTTGGCCATTACCGTATTCGATCGCTCCCTGAGCGCCGCGGTGGAAAAAGCCATCATGGCCTCCGACCTGGGCCTGAATCCCTCGTCCGCCGGCACCGTGATCCGCGTTCCGCTGCCGCCGCTGACCGAGGAACGCCGCCGTGATCTGATCAAGATCGTGCGCGCCGAGGCCGAGCAGGGCAGGGTATCGGTGCGCAACGTGCGCCGCGACGCCAACGATAAAGTCAAAGCCATGCTCAAGGATAAAGAAATCAGCGAAGACGAGGATCGCCGTTCGCAGGATGATATCCAGAAGCTGACCGATGCCTTTATCAAGAAGGTCGACAGCGCCCTGGCCGACAAAGAAGCCGAGTTAATGGAAATCTAAGCTAACGGCGCTACGCTGACGTCATGCCGGCCTGCAGGGGCCGGCAGCGCGCCGGCCCGTCAAACACGCCGCGGCGGCCAATCAATTATATTGTTTGTCCGCCGCGGTTTTTTTTGTCGGCAACGTCATAGACAAATGTTGCGCAACGTTCCAGACTACTGTGCCTTCTTTATTTTTAACACGCGGTTGTCCAGAGTACCTCATGAGAAATTTGACGATTCTCGGCTCCACTGGTTCGGTTGGAACCAGCACACTGGCCGTTGTTCAGCAAAATCCGGAAAAGTTCGCCGTGCGCGCCCTGGTGGCCGGACGAAACAGCGCCGTCATGGCCCGACAATGCCTGGCTTTTCGTCCCGCGTATGCCTGTATGGCCGACGAGGCGTCGGCGCGTGAGCTCAAACGCCTCCTGCATGAGGCGGGGAGCGCCACCGAGGTCATGGCGGGGCCGCGGGCCGCCTGCGAACTGGCGGCTCTCGACGGGGTCGATCTGGTGATGGCCGCCATCGTGGGCGCCGCGGGGCTGCCGTCGACCCTGGCGGCAATCCGCGCCGGTAAATCCGTGCTGCTGGCCAATAAAGAGGCGCTGGTGACCTGCGGCAGGCTGTTTATAAACGAGGTTCGCCAGAGCAAAGCGCAACTATTACCGGTGGACAGCGAACATAATGCGATTTTTCAGAGTTTACCCGAACCATTTCAGCGTCAGTTAGGGTACGCTTCCCTGGAGGCGCATGGCGTGTCGAGCATCATCCTCACCGGTTCCGGCGGCCCGTTTCGCACCACGGCCCTGTCTGAACTGGACGCCATGACGCCGGATCAGGCCTGCGCCCACCCCAATTGGTCGATGGGGCGCAAAATCTCCGTTGATTCGGCGACGATGATGAACAAAGGACTGGAGTATATCGAGGCGCGGTGGTTATTCAACGCCTCGGCGGCGCAAATGGAAGTGATTGTGCATCCGCAGTCGGTGATTCATTCCATGGTGCGTTATCGCGACGGCAGCGTGCTGGCGCAGTTGGGTTCGCCGGATATGCGCACCCCCATCGCCCACGCGATGGCCTATCCCGAGCGGGTGGCGGCCGGGGTCGAGGCGCTCGATTTCTACCGCATCGGCGGGCTGACCTTCGAGCGGGCCGATGAAGCGCGCTACCCGTGCCTGCAATTGGCGATAGACGCCTGCGAACGCGGCCAGGCGGCCACCACGACGCTGAATGCCGCCAACGAAATAGCCGTGGCGGCGTTTTTGCAGGGGCGGGTGCGCTTTACCGCCATCGCCCCCCTGGTGCGCGCTACGCTTGAACGGATGGTATTGCCGGAACCGGAGAGCGTGGACGACGTCGTGGCGATTGACGCCGAGGCCAGAAGCGTGGCGGAGCGCGAAATGGCCGCTTTTATGCAGTAAAATCAGCCGGCGCGGGTCGTTGCGTCGGTCGCGGCCTGATTTGTTCCGCCGCTGCTGAAATGATATAGTCAGCGCCAATTGTCTCCAGGATGATGGCTGGCCATAAGAAATCCGGAGTGAGCCGTGTGAGTACACGGCTTTTTTGCGCATTCGGGGCCTACTGTTCCGGAAAGACGGTTGTATTCTTATTGAGGAAATACGTAAGCGTTATGTCGTCCGAAAATCAGCACGAGGCTACTATTCTGTCATCATCCACTCCCCGTCACGTGGCCATCATCATGGATGGCAACGGACGTTGGGCGAAAAGCCGGGGAAGATTACGCATCTTCGGGCATAAAGCGGGGGTGAAGTCAGTCCGTCGCGCGGTCAGTTTTGCCGTCAGCCATCATTTTGATGCTCTGACGCTCTATGCCTTCAGCAGCGAAAATTGGAACCGGCCGACGCAGGAGGTGTCCGCATTGATGGAATTATTCGTCAGGGCATTGGACAGCGAAGTAAAAAGCCTGCATAAACATAACGTTCGTTTACGTATTATCGGCGATACTAGCCGTTTCGGCCTGCGTTTGCAGGAGCGAATCCGCCGCTCAGAGGCCCTGACGCAAAATAACACTGGCTTAACCCTCAATATTGCCGCGAATTATGGCGGCCGTTGGGATATTATTCAGGGCGTGAAGCGACTGGCCGAAGAAGTGCAGGAAGGGATATTGCGTCCCGACCAGATAGATGAGGACGCCCTGTGCCGGCATGTCTGCCTCAATGAACTCGCGCCGGTGGATTTGGTAATTCGCACCGGCGGAGAACATCGCATCAGTAATTTTTTATTATGGCAGATAGCCTATGCCGAACTCTATTTTACCGATGTGCTGTGGCCGGATTTTGACGAAGACGTTTTTGAAGGTGCGCTGAATGCTTTTGCTCAACGTGAGCGGCGCTTCGGAGGAACTACGCCTAATGATGCCAACGCGTCCTAGGGGGGATTTTTGCTGAAGTCTCGCTTGATCACTGCCTTTATTCTGATACCTGTTGTTATCGCCGCGATCTTTTTACTGCCCCCGCTGGGGTTTGCGCTGGTTACGCTCGTTGTCTGCATGCTGGCGGCGTGGGAATGGGGGCAGCTTGCCGGCCTGGCGACCCGAAGCCAGCGCATCTGGCTGGCTATTCTGTGCGGGCTGCTGCTGGCGTTAATGATGTTCACTATTCCGGATTACCATCCGTTCGTCACCGCCACCATGGTGAAATACGCGCTGGGAGCCTCTCTGGCGTGGTGGGCCGCGGCCTTGGTGCTGGTGCTGTTCTATCCGCGCTCCGCCGCGTTCTGGCGCCATTCATGCGCGCTGCGGCTCGTGTTCGGCGTCCTGACCATCATGCCTTTTTTTTGGGGCATGCTCACCCTGCGCCAGTACCACTACGCGGTGAATCATTTTACCGGCGCCTGGTGGCTGCTGTATGTGATGCTGCTGGTGTGGGGGGCCGACTCGGGCGCCTATATTTTCGGGCGCGCGCTGGGCAAGCATAAGCTGGCGCCGAAGGTCTCTCCCGGCAAGACCTGGGAAGGCCTGGCGGGCGGGCTGGTGACCTCGGCCGTCATTTCCTGGCTGTTCGGCAAATACGCCCCGCTGGACGCGCTGCCGCTCAGCCTGCTGCTGTGCTCGGTGATTGCCGCCCTGGCGTCGGTGCTGGGCGATTTAACGGAAAGCATGTTTAAACGCGAGGCCGGTATCAAGGACAGCGGGCACCTGATTCCGGGGCACGGCGGCATCTTGGACCGCATCGATAGCCTGACCGCCGCGGTGCCGGTTTTCGCCTGTTTAATGCTGCTGATTTTTAGAGCTATTTAATCGAGGGGCCAGGAGTTATCATGTTGCACTTTCTCTGGAGTCTCGCCGCATTTATCGTTGCGTTGGGTATATTGATCACCGTGCACGAGTTCGGTCACTTCTGGGTGGCCCGCCGGTGCGGTGTTACGGTGGAGCGATTCTCCATCGGATTCGGCCGCGCGCTGTGGCGTCATCGGGATAAGCGCGGCACCGAGTATGTTATCGCGGCCATCCCCTTGGGGGGCTATGTGAAAATGCTGGACGAACGGGTGGATACCGTCGCCCCCGAACGCCGGCATGAAGCGTTTAACCACAAGAAGGTTTGGCAGCGCGCCGCCATTATCAGCGCCGGCCCCATCGCCAACTTTATTTTTGCGGTGTTTGCCTACTGGCTGGTATTTTTGATCGGCGTGCCGAGTTTTCGTCCGGTAATCGGTGAGGTTACCCCCAATTCTATCGTCGCGCAGGCCGATATTTCGCCCGGCATGGAACTAAAGTCGGTTGACGGTATCGAAACGCCTGACTGGGATTCGGTGCGGCTGGAGCTTATCGGCAAGATTGGCGACGGCCAGACCAGCGTCGGGGTGGCGCCTTTCGGGTCTTCCCATATCGAACGGAAGATACTCGATCTGCGCGGGTGGGATTTTGAACCGGATAAGCAGGATCCTATCATCGCGTTGGGGATTATTCCCCGGGGTCCGCAGATAGAACCGGTGCTCGCCGAGGTGCAAAATGCATCGGCGGCGGCAAAAGCCGGTTTGCAAGCGGGCGACAGGATCGTTAAAGTCGATGGTCAGCCTATCGGCCGCTGGCAGAATTTCGTCATGCGGGTGCGGGATAATCCCGGCAAGCCGCTGGCCCTGGAAATCGACCGACAGGGTGAAAGCCTGCCGGTGACGTTGGTGCCCGACGAGAAGTCGGTAGGTAAAGGCGAAGTGGAAGGCTTCGCGGGCGTGGTGCCGAAAGTGACGCCCCTGCCCGAGGAATACAAAACGATACGCCAGTACGGCCTGTTTCCCGCGTTTTATCAGGCTGGCGAAAAAACCTGGCAACTGATGAAATTGACGGTCAGTATGCTAGGCAAACTGGTCACGGGAGATGTTAAGCTGAACAACCTGAGCGGGCCGATATCAATAGCCCAAGGCGCGGGGATGTCAGCGGAATATGGTTTGATCTACTACCTGATGTTCCTGGCGCTTATCAGCGTCAACCTGGGTATCATCAACCTGTTCCCGTTACCGGTGTTAGATGGTGGTCACTTGCTCTTCCTGGCGATAGAAAAGCTTAAGGGGGGGCCGGTTTCCGAACGAGTGCAGGATTTCAGTTATCGTATCGGCTCGATTTTGCTGGTGCTGTTAATGGGCCTTGCTCTTTTCAATGATTTCTCCCGGCTCTAGCGCCGGGGATTATGTTAGGAAGAACGCATAACCACGATGGCGATGAAAAAGTTGCTCATAGCGTCGCTGCTTCTTAGCAGCGCCACCGTATACGGTGCAGACGGGTTCGTAGTGAAGGACATTCATTTCGAAGGACTGCAACGGGTCGCCGTCGGTGCGGCGTTACTCAGTATGCCGGTACGTGTCGGAGACACGGCCAGTGATGAAGATATCGGCAATACTATCCGCGCCTTATTTGCCACCGGGAACTTCGAGGATGTCCGGGTGCTGCGTGATGGAGACACACTGCTCGTTCAGGTCAAGGAACGTCCCACTATTGCCAGTATCACCTTCTCCGGCAACAAGGCGGTGAAGGAGGATATGCTCAAGCAGAATCTCGAGGCTTCCGGCGTGCGCGTCGGCGAGGCGTTGGACCGCACCACGATTTCCAACATCGAGAAAGGGCTGGAGGATTTCTACTACAGCGTCGGTAAATACAGCGCGTCGGTGAAAGCCGTGGTCACGCCGCTGCCGCGTAACCGGGTAGATTTAAAACTGGTCTTTACCGAGGGCGTTTCCGCCAAGATCCAGCAAATCAACATTGTCGGCAATCATGCCTTCACCACCGACGAACTGGTTTCGCGCTTCCAGCTGCGCGATGAAGTGCCGTGGTGGAACGTGGTCGGCGATCGTAAATACCAGAAGCAGAAACTGGCGGGCGATCTCGAGACCCTGCGCAGCTTCTACCTTGACCGGGGCTATGCCCGCTTTAATATCGACTCGACCCAGGTGAGCCTGACGCCGGACAAAAAGGGTATCTATATCACCCTGAATATCACCGAAGGCGCGCAGTACACCCTGTCGGGCACCGTGGTCAACGGCAACCTGGCCGGCCACTCCGCCGAGATCGACGCCCTGTCGCGCGTTAAGCCGGGCGAGCTGTACAGCGGCGCGAAAGTCACCAAGATGGAAAACGACATCAAGCAGCTGCTGGGCCGTTATGGTTATGCCTATCCGCGCGTGGTGACGCAACCGGAAATCAACGACGCCGACAAAACCGTCAAACTCCATGTCAATGTGGACGCGGGCAACCGTTTTTACGTCAGGCACGTGAAGTTCGAAGGCAACGATATCACCAAAGACGTGGTGTTGCGGCGCGAAATGCGCCAGATGGAAGGCGCCTGGCTTGGCAGCAACCTGGTGGATCAGGGCAAGGAGCGCCTGAACCGCCTGGGCTACTTTGAAACGGTTGACGTGGACACGCAGCGTGTTCCCGGCACCGATGATATGGTGGACGTGACGTACAAGGTGAAGGAGCGCAACACCGGCAGCATCAACTTCGGCGTGGGCTTCGGCACCGAGAGCGGCGTCAGCTTCCAGTTCGGCATCCAGCAGGACAACTGGCTGGGCACCGGTAATTCCGTTGGTTTCAGCGGCACCAAGAACGATTACCAGACCTATGCCGAACTTTCGCTGACCGACCCGTACTTTACGGTGGACGGCGTCAGCCTCGGCGGGCGCATTTTCTACAATAACTTCGACGCCGATAACGCCGACCTGTCGGATTACACCAACAGGAGCTATGGCTTAGGCACCACGCTCGGTTTCCCGATCAGTGAAACCAGTGCGCTGCGCCTGGGCGTGGATTATGTCCATAACGATCTGTCGAATATGTATCCGCAGATTGCCATGTGGCGTTACCTGGAATCCACCGGTTTCCAACCCAAGGTCGTGGCGGGCGAGAAGAAAGACAACGACGCTGATTTCAGCGCCAATGATTTCTTCCTGACCACCGGCTGGAATTACAGCAACCTGGATCGGGGCTATTTCCCTACATCGGGTACCAGCGCCAGCCTGACCGGCAAGGTCACCGTGCCGGGTTCGGATAACGAATACTACAAGGTGACTTTCGATACCACCAGCTATGTGCCGCTGACCGACTCCGGCAGCTGGGTGCTGATGGGCCGTGGGCGCGCGGGTTACGCCGATGGCATCGGCAGCAAGGAAATGCCGTTCTACGATAACTTCTACGCCGGCGGTTCCAGCACCGTGCGTGGTTTCCGGTCCAATACCATCGGGCCGAAAGCGGCGTATTATAAGTGCGGCGGCGGCGAGTCGTCGCTTGGCGATTGCCCGCTGGATAAATCCAGCGATGCGGTGGGCGGCAACGCCATGGCGCTGTTGAGCGCCGAGCTTATCGTGCCGACGCCGTTTATCAGCCCGAAATACGCCAACTCGGTACGTACCTCGCTGTTCGTGGACAGCGGCACCGTCTGGGACACCGCGTGGGAAAACACCGCGCAGACCCGGCAGTACAACGTACCTGACTACAGTAATCCGGGTAATATCCGCATTTCCAGCGGTTTTGCCCTGCAGTGGATGTCTCCGCTCGGGCCGTTGGTATTCTCTTATGCCCAGCCGGTCAAGAAGTACGATGGCGATAAGGCGGAGCAGTTCCAGTTTAATATCGGTAAAACGTGGTAACATTGCGTCGATTCACAGCGCAGGCACCATGCAAGGCAGCGAACGGAGCCTGAATGACATGACCGGCGGCCATGCCGCCGGTTTGGGTGTTTGTTCCTGCCGCGTTGAAATGTTTTCAAACTTAAATGTAGTGTTAAGGAGTTTATAGTGAAAAAGTGGTTGTATGCCGCGGGCCTCGGATTAGCATTGGCTGCCTCAGCCAGCGTGCAAGCTGCTGATAAAATTGCTGTTGTCAATATTGCCAATATCTTTCAGCAGTCTCCTCAGCGCGCTGTTGTCGCTAAACAACTCGAAAATGAGTTCAAGGGCCGGGCAACCGACCTGCAAGCGCAGGAACGTGATCTGCAGACCAAAATGCAGCGCCTGCAACGTGACGGCTCTACCATGAAAGCCGCCGATCGCAGCCGTCTGGAGAAGGAAGTCATGGCGCAACGTGAAGACTTCTCCGGCAAGGCGCAGGCCTTTGAACAGGACAATCGTCGCCGTCAGGGTGAAGAACGCAATAAAATCCTGAGCCGTATTCAGGATGCGGTGAAAGCCGTCGCCAGCAAACAAGGTTATGACATCGTTATCGATGCCAACGCCGTGGCGTATGCCGGTTCTGCCAATGACATTACGGCTGATGTGTTAAAACAGGTTAAATAAGTCATGCCATCAATTCGACTTGCTGATTTAGCGCAGCAGTTGGATGCACAATTGCACGGTGATGGCTCTCTTGTCATCACCGGCATTGCTTCCATGGGCTCCGCCAAGGCGGACCAGATTACGTTTCTGGCTGATAGCCGTTTTCGTGAAAAACTTGCTTCCTGCCAGGCCGGCGCGATCGTTCTTACCGAAGCCGACCTGCCCTTTTGCCACAGCGCCGCGCTGGTGGTTAAAAATCCCTACCTGACCTATGCGCATATGGCGCAATTGCTAAATACCACGCCCGCCGCCGCACAGGATATCGCCCCCAGCGCGGTCATTGCAGCCGACGCGCAGCTTGGCAGCCAGGTGGCCGTCGGGGCCAACGCGGTCATTGAATCCGGCGTGATCCTGGGCGATAACGTGGTTATCGGTCCGGGCTGCTTTATCGGTAAAAATACGGTCATCGGCGCGGGCACCCAGCTGTGGGCCAACGTCACCGTTTATCATGAAGTGCGCATCGGCGAAAAATGCCTGATCCAGTCGGGCACCGTTATCGGCGCCGATGGTTTCGGTTATGCCAACGATCGCGGCAACTGGATTAAGATTCCCCAACTGGGCACGGTTGAAATTGGCGATCGGGTTGAAATTGGCGCCTGCACCACCATCGATCGCGGCGCGCTGGATAACACTATTATCGGCAATGGCGTCATCATTGATAACCAGTGCCAGATTGCACATAACGTCATAATTGGCGACAATACCGCGGTTGCGGGCGGCGTTATTATGGCCGGCAGCCTGCGAATAGGCCGCTATTGCATGATTGGCGGCGCCAGCGTCATCAACGGCCATATGGAAATATGCGACAAAGTGACCATCACCGGCATGGGAATGGTGATGAGACCTATCACTGAACCTGGCGTATACTCCTCGGGTATTCCGCTGCAACCCAATAAAGTGTGGCGCAAGACCGCAGCGTTAGTAATGAATATCAACGAGATCAGCAAGCGGTTGAAAGCTATCGAGCGAAACCTGGCAAAAAACTAATCGCCTTCGCCAGATAGTGATAATTATGCGCGTTCAGGCACTTAAAGCCTGGCAAGACATTTTTTATTTGCGGCCTGCTAAATTGTCCTGTGTGGGATTGTTGCAGGCCGTGTTGTTAATGCCATCGTTTTTTCAGACAGGAAGAGTATTTTGACTAATGACACTCATGCTCATACTCTGCAGATAGAAGAGATATTAGAACTATTGCCGCACCGTTTCCCTTTTTTGCTGGTGGACCGGGTGCTGGATTTTGAAAAAGGGAAATTCCTGCGTGCGGTGAAAAATGTTTCTTTTAACGAGCCGTTTTTTCAGGGACATTTCCCCGGCAAACCCATCTTCCCCGGTGTGCTAATCCTGGAAGCGATGGCGCAGGCAACGGGTATCCTGGCTTTTAAGAGCGTCGGTAAGCTGGAGCCGGGTGAGCTATACTATTTTGCAGCGGTGGATCACGCGCGCTTTAAACGCCCGGTGCAACCAGGCGACCAAATGATCCTTGAAGTCGAATTCATTAAAGAGCGCCGCGGAGTTGCTCGTTTCCAGGGGGTTGCCAAGGTGGACGGCGAGATCGCTTGCGAAGCGTCAATGATGTGCGCCCGTCGTCGGGAGTCCTGAAAACGTGATTGATCAATCCGCCTTTATCCATCCCAGTGCCATAGTTGAAGACGGCGCCATCATTCATGCCGGTGTACAGATCGGGCCGTTTTGCTTTATCGGCCCGCAGGTCGAGATTGGCGCGCGCACGGTGCTGAAATCCCATATCGTCATCAACGGCATTACCAAGATCGGTGAAGATAACCTGATCTACCAGTTCGCCTCCATCGGCGAAGTGAACCAGGATCTGAAGTACGCCGGCGAACCCACCCGTGTTGAAATCGGCGATCGCAACAGCATCCGCGAAAGCGTGACCGTGCATCGCGGCACCGCCCAGGGCGGGGAAGTGACCCGCATCGGCAGCGATAATCTACTGATGATCAATACCCATATCGCTCACGATTGCGTTATCGGCGATCGCTGTATCCTGGCCAATAACGCCACCCTGGGCGGCCATGTCTCGGTGGGCGATTACGCCATTATCGGCGGCCTGACCGCTGTGCATCAGTTTTGCAGCATCGGCGCCCATGTTATGGTCGGCGGCTGCTCGGGCGTGGCCCAGGACGTGCCGCCGTTTGTCATCGCCCAGGGCAATCACGCCACGCCGTTCGGCATTAATATCGAAGGGCTTAAGCGCCGCGGTTTCGATAAGGAAGCCCAACACGCCATTCGCGCCGCGTATAAGCTTATCTATCGCAGCGGCAAGACCCTGGATGAAGTAAAACCCGAACTCGACGCCATGGCGGTCCAGCATCCGGTGATTTCCGCCTTTACCGATTTCCTGGCCCGTTCGCAACGGGGTATTATCCGCTGAACATGCAGGCTTGCGCGGTGGTAATCGGCTTGGTAGCCGGCGAAGCATCGGGGGATGTCCTTGGCGCCGGCTTGATCCGCGCGCTGCGCCGGCATCTGCCCGACGCCCGTTTTGTCGGCGTCGCCGGCCCGCGTATGCAGGCCGAAGGCTGCGAAGCGTGGTACGAGATGGAAGAGCTGGCGGTGATGGGCATCGTCGAGGTGATAGGGCGGCTGCCGCGGCTGCTGCACATCCGTCGCGACCTGACCCGGCGTTTCACCGCGCTGCGCCCGGCGGTGTTTGTCGGCATCGACGCGCCGGATTTTAATATCACCCTCGAAGGCCGGCTCAAGCGGCGCGGTATCCGCACCATTCATTACGTGAGTCCGTCGGTATGGGCCTGGCGCCAGAAGCGCGTATTTAAAATCGGCAGGGCCACCGACAACGTACTGGCATTCCTGCCGTTTGAGAAAGCCTTTTACGACCGGTATAACGTTCCCTGCCAGTTTATCGGCCACACCCTGGCCGACGCCATGCCCCTCGATCCGGATAAAGCGGCCGCCCGGCAACATTTGGGCATTGCCCAGGATGCCCGCTGCCTGGCCCTGCTGCCCGGCAGCCGCGGCGCGGAAGTCGAGATGCTCAGCGCCGATTTCCTCCATGCCGCCCAGTTGCTTAGCACCCAATATCCCGGACTCGATATCCTGGTGCCGCTGGTCAATGCCCGCCGCCGCGCGCAGTTCGACGCCATTAAAGCGCGGGTAGCGCCGGATCTTCAGGTGCGCCTGCTCGACGGGCAGGCGCGCGAGGCGATGGTGGCCAGCGACGCGGCCCTGCTGGCCTCCGGCACCGCCGCCCTTGAATGCATGCTGGCCAAATGCCCCATGGTGGTGGGCTACCGCATGAAACCTTTCACCTACTGGCTGGCGCGGCGCCTGGTGAAGACGCCCTATGTCTCGCTGCCCAACCTGCTGGCCGGGCGCGAGCTGGTGCAGGAACTGCTGCAGGAAGACTGCGTGCCGGAAAAATTGGCCTCGGCGCTGGCGCCCTTGTTAAAAAAGAGTGTCGATAGCCAGGTGCTTAAAGAGACTTTTCGCGATTTGCACCAGCAAATTCGCTGTAACGCCGACGAGCAGGCCGCCCAGGCGGTGCTGCAACTCATCGCGCAGCCTGCGCGTTCACGGTAGCTATCATGATGGAATTGTTTGTTTATCCGCAGGCCGCCTGTATCGCAGGCGTTGACGAAGTCGGCCGCGGGCCGCTGGTCGGCGCGGTGGTGACCGCGGCGGTGATCCTCGATCCCCGGCGGCCGATAGCCGGCCTGGCGGATTCCAAAAAACTCAGCGCCAAACGCCGCGAATCGCTGTATGACGAAATCACCGATAAGGCCCTGGCCTGGTGCCTGGGACGCGCCGAAGCCGAGGAAATCGACCGGTTGAATATCTTCCATGCCACCTTGCTGGCGATGCAGCGCGCGGTCCAGGGGCTGCATATCCCGCCGGACTTTGTTTTAATAGACGGCAATCGCTGCCCGCTGTTGTCCATGCCGTCGCTGGCGGTGGTCAAAGGCGATAGCCGGGTGGCGGAAATCAGCGCGGCCTCCATCGTGGCAAAAGTGTCGCGGGACCGGGAGATGGCGGTGCTGGATCTGGAGTTTCCCGAATATGGTTTTGCGCAGCATAAAGGCTATCCGACGGCGTTCCATTTGGAAAAACTGGCGCTGCTGGGCGCCACGGTGCATCATCGCCGCAGCTTCGCGCCGGTAAAACGGGTACTGGGGCTGGTCTAAAAGGCCGGTATCCCGGTGGATTTCGGGTCTTCACCACAAAAAATCAACTTTTGGTAGCAGGATAATGGCCGAACCACGTTTTATTCACCTTCGCGTTCATAGCGACTACTCGATGATCGACGGGTTGGCTAAAATCGGCCCGCTGGTTAAAAAAACGGCGGCGCTGAATATGCCCGCCCTGGCCATTACCGATTTCATGAACCTGTGCGGCCTGGTGAAATTCTACGGCAGCGCGCACGGGGCCGGGATCAAGCCTATCGTCGGGGCGGATGTCCTGGTGCAGAGCGATATGCTCGGCGAGGAAATGGCGGAACTGACCATTCTGGCGGCCGATAACGTCGGTTATCAACACCTCACGCTGCTGATTTCCGAGGCCTACCAGCGCGGCTACGGCGCGGCGGGTCCGATAATCGATCGGGACTGGCTGATAAAGCATAACGAAGGGCTGCTGCTGCTCTCCGGCGGTCGCAAAGGCGACGTCGGCAAGTTCCTGATGCGCGGCAATATGCCGCAGGTTGACCAATGCCTGGCATTTTATCAACGGTATTTTCCCGATCGTTATTATCTTGAACTGACCCGTACCGGCCGCGCGGATGAAGAAAGCTACCTGCATGCCGCGGTCGCCATCGCCATCGAGCGCGGGCTGCCGGTGGTGGCCACCAACGATGTGCGTTTTATCGGCGAAGGCGATTTTGACGCCCACGAAATCCGCGTGGCGATCCATGACGGCTTTACCCTGGACGATCCGAAACGGCCGCGCAATTACAGCCCGCAGCAGTTTATGCGCAGCGAAGAACAAATGTGCGAGCTGTTCGCCGATTTGCCGGAAGCGCTGCAAAACAGCGTTGAGATTGCCAAGCGCTGCAACGTCACCATCCGGCTGGGGGAATATTTCCTGCCGCAGTTCCCCACCGGCGACATGACCACCGAGGATTTCCTGGTGGCCCGCTCCCGCGAGGGGCTGGAGGAACGGCTGGCCTTCCTGTTCCCGGACGAGCAGGAACGCAGCGTCAAGCGTGCGCCTTATGACGAACGCCTGGAAATCGAGCTGAAGGTGATCAACCAGATGGGATTTCCCGGCTACTTTCTGATCGTGATGGAATTTATTCAGTGGTCGAAGGATAACGGCGTGCCGGTGGGGCCTGGGCGCGGGTCGGGCGCGGGTTCGCTGGTGGCCTACTCATTAAAAATCACCGATCTCGATCCGCTGGCGTTCGATCTGCTGTTTGAACGGTTCCTCAACCCGGAACGCGTCTCGATGCCCGACTTCGACGTGGATTTCTGCATGGAGAAGCGCGACCTGGTTATCGACCACGTGGCCGAGACCTACGGCCGCGAGGCGGTATCGCAGATCATCACCTTTGGTACCATGGCGGCGAAGGCGGTGATCCGTGACGTCGGCCGGGTACTGGGCCATCCTTATGGTTTTGTCGATCGCATCTCCAAGCTGGTGCCGCCCGACCCGGGCATGACGCTGGAAAAGGCCTTTGCCGCCGAGCCGCAGCTGCAGGCGATCTACGACGCCGATGAAGAAGTCCGGGCGCTTATCGACATGGCGCGCAAGCTCGAAGGCGTCACCCGCAACGCCGGCAAACATGCGGGCGGGGTGGTTATCGCCCCCACCCGGATAACCGACTTCGCCCCGCTCTATTGCGACGCCGAGGGCAATCACCCGGTCACGCAATTTGATAAAAACGATGTGGAATATACCGGGCTGGTGAAGTTCGACTTCCTGGGGCTGCGTACCCTGACCATCATCAACTGGGCGCTGGAGATGATTAACGCCCGCCGCGCCAGGCACGGCCTGGCGCCGGTGGATATCGCGGCGATCCCGCTCGAGGATAAAAAAAGCTTCGATATGCTGCAGCGTTCGGAAACCACCGCGGTATTCCAGCTGGAATCCCGCGGCATGAAGGATCTGATCAAGCGCCTGCAGCCCGACTGCTTCGAAGATATGATCGCCCTGGTGGCGCTGTTCCGTCCCGGTCCGCTGCAATCCGGCATGGTGGATAACTTTATCGACCGTAAACACGGGCGCGAGGCTATTTCATATCCGGATATCCAATGGCAGCATGAATCCCTGAGCACGGTACTGGAGCCGACCTACGGCATTATCCTCTACCAGGAACAGGTGATGCAGATAGCCCAGGTGCTTTCGGGCTATACCCTGGGCGGCGCGGATATGTTGCGCCGCGCCATGGGCAAAAAGAAACTCGAGGAGATGGAAAAGCAGCGTTCCATCTTCAAGGAAGGGGCGGAAAAAAACGGTATCGACGGCGAACTGTCGATGAAAATCTTCGATCTTGTGGAGAAATTCGCCGGTTATGGGTTTAATAAATCCCACTCCGCCGCGTATGCCCTGGTCTCGTATCAGACCCTGTGGCTGAAGGCGCACTATCCGGCCGAGTTCATGGCGGCGGTGATGACCGCCGATATGGACAATACCGAAAAAGTGGTCGGCCTGGTGGACGAGTGCTGGCGCATGGGCCTGAAGGTCTTGCCGCCGGATATCAACAGCGGGCAGTATCATTTCCATGTCAATGACGAAGGCGAAATCGTTTACGGCATCGGGGCTATCAAAGGCGTGGGCGAGGGCCCGATCGAAGCGATTATCGATGCCCGCAACCAGGACGGCCATTTTAAAGAGCTGTTTGATCTTTGCGCCCGCACCGATATCAAAAAGCTTAATCGCCGCATGCTGGAAAAACTGATTATGTCCGGGGCGTTCGACCGCCTTGGGCCGCACCGCGCCGCGTTAATGAATTCCCTTAACGATGCGCTTAAGGCGGCGGACCAGCACGCCAAGGCGGAAGCCATCGGCCAGGGCGATATGTTCGGCGTGCTGGCCGACGCGCCAGAGGCGGTGGAGGCATCCTATAGCACCGTGCCGCCCTGGCCGGAACATGTGGTGCTGGACGGCGAGCGCGAAACCCTGGGGCTGTACCTGACCGGCCATCCCATTACGCGTTATCTGCGCGAAATCGAGCGTTATGCCGGCGGCCTGCGCCTGAAGGACATGCATCCCACCGATCGCGGCAAGATGATTACCGCGGTGGGCCTGGTGCTTTCCGCCCGCATTATGGTGACCAAACGGGGTAATCGCATCGGGGTCTTGACCCTCGACGACAGGTCCGGTCGCCTCGACGTGATGTTGTTCACGGATGCGTTGGAAAAATACCAGCATTTGCTGGAAAAAGACCGTATCCTGATCGCATCTGGACAGGTCAGCTTTGATGACTTCAACGGGGGTCTTAAAATGACCGCCCGTGAACTGATGGATATCAGCGAAGCACGTGAAAAATATGCCCGGGGTCTTGCTATCTCGCTGACTGACAGGCAAATTGATGACCAGCTTTTAAACCGTCTCCGCCAATCGTTGGAACCACACCGATCCGGGACGATTCCAGTGCATCTTTATTATCAACGCGAAGATGCTCGCGCCAGGTTGCGATTTGGCGCGACATGGCGTGTCACGCCGACCGACCGGTTGCTGAATGATTTGCGTACCCTGGTAGGCAACGAACAGGTAGAACTGGAATTTGACTAATATAGGAATACTATGAGTCTGAATTTTCTTGATTTTGAACAGCCGATTGCAGAGCTGGAAGCGAAAATTGACTCGCTGACCGCAGTCAGCCGTCAAGACGAAAAATTAGATATTAATCTGGATGAAGAGGTGCAGCGGCTGCGTGAAAAAAGCGTAGAGCTGACCCGTAAAATTTTCTCCGATCTGGGGGCCTGGCAAATAGCCCAGCTGGCCCGTCATCCCCGCAGGCCTTATACGCTGGATTACGTCCAGCATATTTTCACCGACTTTGATGAGCTGGCGGGCGATCGCGCCTATGCCGACGATAAAGCGATTGTCGGCGGCATGGCCCGCCTCGACGGCCGGCCGGTGATGATCATCGGCCATCAAAAGGGCCGGGAAACCAAAGAAAAAATCCGCCGCAACTTCGGCATGCCCGCGCCGGAAGGCTATCGCAAGGCCCTGCGGCTGATGGAAATGGCCGATCGTTTTAACCTGCCGCTGCTGACCTTTATCGATACCCCAGGCGCCTATCCGGGCGTCGGCGCCGAGGAGCGTGGCCAGTCCGAGGCCATTGCCCACAACCTGCGCGAAATGCCGGGGCTGCGGGTACCGGTGGTCTGCACCGTTATCGGCGAGGGCGGCTCCGGCGGCGCACTCGCCATCGGCGTGGGCGATAAGGTCAATATGCTGCAGTACAGCACCTACTCGGTGATTTCACCGGAAGGCTGCGCGTCCATCCTGTGGAAAAGCGCCGACAAGGCGCCGATTGCCGCCGAGGCGATGGGCATCGTCGCGCCGCGTCTGAAGGAACTGGAGCTTATCGACAGCATAGTTCCCGAGCCGCTGGGCGGCGCGCATCGCGATGTGCTGGCTATTGCGGCGTCATTAAAAGCGCAGTTGCTCTCCGACCTGGACGAGCTGGACAGAATGAGCGAAGAAGAGCTGCTGAACCGCCGTTATCAGCGGCTGATGAATTACGGCTACTGCTGATACCCACCCGGCCGCGCCGGCATGCGCTGCCGGCACCGCGCGGTCGATCACGGCCAAACACCCCGCCAGCGTGCGCTCGCGGGGTGTTTTTTCATGGGCCGCGCGCAACCGCCGGCGTTTGCGGCCATGGCCGTGACGAAGTCATCTATGCTTATTGGGCGGCGTAGTATTGCCAGGGAAGTTTTCAAGGGAACTTTTTAAGCGACATCTTCAGGTAAAATAGACCCAGGCTAAAAGGACCGGCTGAATGAACATCATTGCAATACTAAGTCCGGAGCGGGTATTTTATAAAAATGAACCCATCCGTGAGCTGGACGAGGCGTTGAAAACGCAGGGTTTTCAATTAGTCTATCCCACCTCGAGCGGCGATCTGGTCAAGCTTATCGAGCAGAATCCGCGCATCTGCGGCGTGATTTTCGACTGGGATCAGTACAGTATGGATCTCTGCATCGAGATCAATGAACTGAACGAATACCTGCCGCTCTACGCGTTTATCAACACCCATTCGTCACTGGACGTCAGCCTGAACGAAATGCGTATGGTGCTGTACTTTTTTGAGTACGGCCTGGGCGTGGCCGACGATATCAGCGTGCGCATCCGTCAGTATACCGACGAATATATCGACGCCATTATTCCCCCCTTTACCAAGGCGCTGTTCAACTACGTGAAGGAGGGTAAATATACTTTTTGCACCCCCGGACACATGGCCGGCACCGCCTATCAAAAAAGCCCGGTGGGCAGCCTGTTTTATGATTTTTTCGGCGCCAACACCCTGAAGGCGGATGTCTCGATCTCGGTAACCGAACTGGGATCGCTGCTCGATCACTCCGGCCCGCACCTGGAGGCGGAAGAGTTTATCGCCCGCATCTTCGGCGCGGAGCAAAGCTATATGGTGACCAACGGTACATCCACCGCCAATAAAATGGTGGGGATGTATGCCGCGCCGTCGGGCAGCACGGTGCTTATCGATCGCAACTGCCACAAGTCGCTGACGCATTTGCTGATGATGAGCGACATTGTGCCGATCTACCTGTGTCCTATCCGCAATGCCTACGGGATCCTGGGCGGCATTCCCAAACGTGAGTTCAGCCGGGAAAGCATTGCGCTGAAAGTAGCGCAAACCCCCCACGCCTCCTGGCCCGTGCATGCGGTGATCACCAATTCAACCTATGACGGCTTGCTGTATAATACACAGTATATTAAAGAAACCCTGGAGGTGGCCTCGATCCATTTTGACTCCGCCTGGGTGCCTTATACCAATTTCCATCCGATTTACCGCGGCAAAAGCGGCATGAGCGGCGACCGTATTCCCGGCAAGGTGATTTTTGAAACCCAGTCCACTCATAAACTGCTGGCAGCGTTTTCCCAGGCCTCGTTGATTCATATTAAAGGTGATTATGACGAACGCACCTTTAACGAAGCCTATATGATGCATACCACGACGTCGCCGAATTACGGCATCGTGGCGTCGATTGAGACCGCGGCGGCCATGGTGCGCGGCAAGCCCGGGCGGCGGCTGATCCTGCGCTCCATCGAGCGGGCGCTGCATTTTCGCAAAGAGGTGCAGCGTCTGCGTGAGGAGTCCGAGGGCTGGTTTTTCGATATCTGGCAACCGGAGATTATCGAGGAGGCGGTGTGCTGGCCCATCGAGCCGGGCGCGCCCTGGCACGGTTTTAACCATGCCGACGCCGACCATATGTATCTCGACCCGATCAAGGTCACCATTCTGACGCCAGGCATGGATGAGTTCGGCAACATGGCCGAGGAAGGCATACCGGCGGCGCTGGTGGCCAAATTCCTCGACGAGCGCGGCGTGGTGGTGGAAAAAACCGGCCCCTACAACCTGCTGTTCCTGTTCAGCATCGGCATTGATAAAACCAAGGCCATGAGCCTGCTGCGCGGGCTGACGGAATTTAAACGGTCCTATGATCTGAATTTGCGGGTGAGGAATATGCTGCCGGATCTGTTCGCCGAGGATCCCGATTTCTATCGCAATATGCGTATCCAGGATCTGGCCCAGGGCATTCACCGCTTGATCCGGCAACACCGGCTGCCGCATCTGATGTTAAGCGCCTTCGACGTGCTGCCCGAGATGAAAATGACGCCCCATGCCGCTTTCCAGCAACAGGTGCGGGGCAATGTGGAGACGGTGGAGTTGCCTGACCTGCTGGGACGTATTTCCGCCAATATGCTGTTGCCGTATCCGCCGGGAGTGCCGGTGGTGATGCCGGGTGAAATGATCACCGAGCAAAGCCGCGGCGTGCTGGATTTCCTGATTATGCTGTGCACCATCGGGATACATTATCCGGGATTTGAAACCGATATCCACGGCGCCCAGTTGACCGAGGACGGTCGTTACCTGGTGCGGGTGCTGAAAACCGATAGCCCGGCCTGAGGCCGCGGTGATAAGCATGCGGCATCCGGGCCGGCCGGCGGCGAACCGGTGCGGCCATTCCCCGGGCCGGCAAAGGCGGCGGTCGTGTCAGCCCATTTTCAGGCAAAGCGGCCGGCGGCCTGATACCATGGGCCCTGATCAACGCGTTCAATGGCGCACGCGATTTCCGCAATATATACACTGAATCTCTCCATCATGTCGTCGAAATCATCGTGCTGCCTTAGGGTTAATCTGGCCAGGATCAGATTATCGGCGGCGCAGAAGCTCATATCGCTTTTGCCATTTAGCGCTAACAGCTCTAGCAATTGCGTCTGCTGCGCCGGCACGGGAAAACAAGGACAAAGCAAGAAGATATCCTTATCTGTTTCATCAAAATAAATAACCACATCTTCATTAATATATAATGTGTTTTCTTCATGGGGGATAATATTATAACGGTCGTATATACCCTGCAAAAAGGTTTCCATACTCTCTCCTATACGTATTTAGAAAAGCCTTCTGCCTGGTCGGCTATTTTTTTGTCGCCAATGCTGCGGCGCAATGATAATTTGCCGAATAAAAAATTAAGTATTTTATTGTTCTTCATACATTTGTTGCCGGGAACGCCGGTGTTATGCTGCTGGATTTGCAAATTTCCGCTGTTGAGCATCACTTTCTGCATCAGCGCTTTGTTCTCTGCATCAGGCAATACATTGTCTGCACCGGTTTTACGCAGGTATTGACTTACGGCCTGATGCTTAATGACCGCATCCATTATACCGGTGCGGTCTTTTCCGCTCTTGCAGTTCCAGCAGGGGGTAATGCCTATTTCATGGGATAATAACGCCACCCGCACGGCCGCCTTGTACGGCTCGCCTTTATCGGCACGGTACGTCTTCTTGGCCCAAATTTGTTTCAGTTCGCTGGCAAGCGAAGAAACCCTGTCGGCATTATCCGGCCGGGAAGCGAGATATTCCCCCACCCAGCCTCCGTGCGCCGAGCCGGGGGAAAGATCCTTGCCGAGCAGCTTGACCAGGGCGGAGCGATTATAGGCGTCGGCTGTGCGATGTCCCAGATGCAACCGTTTCAACGCCAGCTCATTGACCCCGAAATTAAAGGCGGCGATGTTAAGGCGCAGGGTGACCCGCACCATTTCGCCTTTCTCGTTCCTGATAGGTATTTCTACCGGGCCGGCGCCCAGTTTCTCCCAGGCTTCCATCTGATCCCTGAATTGTGATTCCTCCGTTGACGGCCCGATATCCACCGGTGTCAGCAGGCTCGTCGACGTAAGCGGCAATACTACCGTCTGGCCCGCCAACGCCGCGGCCAGTTTTTCCGGATGCAGGAACAACGCGGCGGCGGCCACTTCCCTGGCCCGATTCAACGCGCCTTGTTGACGTTCCGCGCTGCCCGCTTTCAGGCCGAAGGGGCTCAGTACGCCGTGGCGGATGCCGGAAAAAAGCGGATCCCGGTTATCATCTCCCGCGTAAAACGTCGAGATCCACATATTCGTTGCATGGGTGGTTTCCTCATTGGATTTACTGCTGATCCCCTTGTTAGCATAGCCCGCGGCAAAAATATCCTGATCACCCAGTTTTATTTGCCCCGCGGGTATTAATGTACTGTTAAAGTGAGTACCGCGAAAACGAAAACTGTCTTCAACGGTATTCCAATCCAGATTGTTCAATACATCTTTACTGGACGTATTAAAAAGCGCTTTGGCCTCGCTGCTGGCTTTGCGGGAACTGCATCCGCTGTGTTTCTTTATAAAATTGGCTAACAATTTTATAATCCCTTTTTCCAGCGCCAGTACGGCCTTGTAATCCTTATTTTCCCTGGGCGTATCATCATCGTCTTTTTCATTATCCAGCATGACGGCAAAATAATTTACGCCTTCGTCGTCGCCCAATTTCTCCGCGGCGCCGAGCCCTGTCGCCAGCGCCAGCCTGCGCCGCGCCGCAATCGGGGAGCGTGGGAAACCGGCGGCTGAGGGCCTGCCCATGATATTGACCGGATGACTGATACGCGGCGCTTTCAAATGCGCAAATGTTCCGGTAACCGCCTCGCAAGGGCTAATACCCGCCACTTGACCGGTAGCGAACCGGCTGGGGTCGGCTGGACGATTAATAAGGATGTGGGAGGAACTGCTCATGGCGTTACCTGTTGCTATGCATCAATTTAATGGAAGGTGTATATAATTTAATCAGATGCTAAATCAATGAAATGGATAATTCCAGGCATTACTCCGGGCGTGAGCGTTTTATGCATCTTGCCGCGCGCATGACAGGCGGGCGAGGGCGGAGAGAGTGTGGTAAATTGCCTTTGAACGCCGGGCGGCAAACCCGGGCAACGCGCATTAACGGAATAAAAAGGACTATGCCGATGCTAAAACTACAGCAGGTGCACCATATCGCCATCATCGCGTCGGATTACCCGCGCAGTAAGCAATTTTATTGCGACATCCTGGGGTTCACGTTGTTAAGCGAGGTATATCGCGCCGAACGCGATTCCTGGAAAGGCGATTTGGCGCTCAATGGCGACTATATTATCGAGCTGTTCAGTTTTCCCAACGCGCCGGCCAGGGTCAGCCGCCCGGAGGCCCGCGGTTTGCGCCACCTGGCGTTCAGCGTGGCGGACGTCGCCGCGGCCGTCAGCGCGCTTCATATCGACGGCGTCGACTGCGAGCCGATCCGCATCGATCCCCTGACCGGCAGGCGCTTTACCTTTTTCGCCGATCCCGACGATCTGCCCCTGGAACTCTATGAAGCCTGATGACGGGGAGGTGCTTCGCCGCCATATCGCCGCCAGGCTTGAGCGGCGCAGAACGGTGCTGGTGGCCCTGAGCGGCGGACTGGACTCCACGGTGCTGTTGGATGCGCTGGCATGCCTGCGCGGGCGGCAACTGCCCGATCTCGCCCCGCGCGCGGTCTATGTTCATCATGGCTTGAGCGCCCATGCCGATGATTGGGCGCAGCATTGCCAGGCGCTGTGCCGCCATCTGGCGATTCCGTTCCAGCAGGTCAGGGTGAGCGTGGATCCCGCCGACGGCGGTATTGAAGCGGCGGCGCGCTCCGCGCGTTACCAGGCGCTGGCCCAGGCGCTGCTGCCTGGAGAGACATTGCTGACCGCCCAGCATCAGGACGACCAAAGCGAAACGCTGCTGCTGGCGCTAAAACGCGGCAGCGGACCGGCCGGATTGTCGGCCATGGCCGCCGCGTCGCCTTTCCACGGGCACGAGCTGCTGCGTCCTTTACTCGATATCAGCCGGGCGCAGCTGCGCGACTATGCCGAAAGCCGGCGCTTACGCTGGATTGAGGATGAGAGTAACCAGGATCAACGCTTCGATCGTAATTTTCTGCGCCTGCGCATTCTCCCTCTGCTTAAGAAGCGCTGGCCCCATTTCAGCCGGGCGGCGGCGCGCAGCGCTACGCTTTGCGCCGAACAGGAAACCCTGCTCGACGAGCTGCTCGCCGAGACGCTGCAACAATTAACCCGCGATGACGGCTCACTCGAACTGGCGCCGATGATGGGCATGAGCGCTATCCGGCGCGCGGCCGTATTGCGCCGCTGGCTGGCGTCGTTTGGCATGGCCATGCCCGCGCAGGAACAACTGGCCAGGATCTGGCAGGAGGTTGCGTTAAGCCGCCAGGACGCCGAGCCCATGATGCGGCTGGGTGACCGGCAGATCAGGCGGTTTCGCCAACGCTTGTTTATCCTGCCGCTGTGGCCCCCGCTCAGGGGGCGGGTGCTATTATGGGAGGACACCGGACAACCGCTGCCGCTGCCGGAGGATCTCGGTCTGCTGCGCCTGGGTTCCGGCGGCGGGGCGGTGCGCCGGCCGCGGATGGACGAGCGGGTAAGCGTGCGGTTTTCGGCGACCGGTACCCTGCATATCCTGGGCCGGCGCCATGGACGATCGGTAAAAAAATTATGGCAGGAGCTGGGTATCGCGCCCTGGCAGCGCGAGCGCACACCTCTGGTGTATTACAATGAGCAGCTGATAACCGCACCCGGCATCTTTATTACTCACGAAGGACAGGCCGGGGAGGAGGAAACAGGCCTGAATGTGGAATGGATACGATAGAGTTACGCTAACGGGTAGCAATCCTACTGCCCGTCAGGAAGGAAGGGGCGAGGGGGTTATTCGCTAACCACCACTGTACCGAGTTCAGGATGGGTGAAACTGGCAATATGGTCCAGCCGTATTTCATGGCTGCCGCCAGCGTCATCGATAACCAGATACTCGACATGTTTTCTTGAGATCATATCGCGCGCCGTGCCGGCAACGGTATCTCCATTCTTAAGCGTCAGAGTGAGGACCCAGTGGCGCTGACAGGCGAGCTCAAGATTATCGTAATCATCACAATTAATGGGTTGATATTCTTCATTCGTTGACATAATAGCTCACCTACTTGTTACGGCGGTAAATACCGCCTGTTCCCTGAGGGAGGATGAAGTGCGATTTTCATCCGCCGCTCATCCCGCCTACATCTTTCAACAGTATTTCCTTATCAGACTATAGCACAGAGCGCCCCTATCCCTGGAATAAATGGTTTAGGAATTAATAGAGCCGACACTATGCATTTACCGCTTTTCTGGCGGCCGACGGGCGATGTCAGGTACACTGCCGGGCAAAGCATATCTTACGGAATCACCATGGCGTTAAAAGCGACTGTACATAAAGCGGCGGTCAACATCGCCGATATGGACCGGAATTATTTTTCCGATGTTAATCTGGTACTGGCCCAGCATCCCTCGGAAACACCGCAGCGCATGATGCTGCGGCTGCTGGCATGGATTTATCATGCCGACGATCGCCTGGAGTTTACCCGCGGCCTCAGCGCCGAAGATGAGCCTGCATTATGGCTGCGCAACGATCACGGTGAACCGGAGTGGTGGATTGAGCTGGGGCTGCCGGAGGAAAAACGGCTGCGTAAAGCCTGCCACCTGGCGCGCAATGTGGTGCTCTATGCCTATAACGAGCGCGCGGCGCGGATTTGGTGGCGACAGGTCGAGCCAATGTTATCCCAGCACGACAACCTGAGCGTTTATTTTGTCGACGATGCGCAAATGGCGCAGCTGGCCGCGCTGGCGGCGCGTAATATGTCTTTGCAGGCAACACTGCAGGACGGATTGATGTGGCTGTCGGATCAGCAAACTCAGCTGGAAATTACCCTGGCGACCTGGAAAAACGCGGCTGGCTAAGGACTTTGGCTGCGCCGATAAGCCCGAGCCGCACAGCGGCGTCGACGATGCATCCCCAGAAGAAGTTGCGCGGTTCATGGCGAATGGCCCGCGTAATAAACGCTATTTAATATCCCCCCGGCACCGGCGCAGCGTAATGATTAAATATTGATTAACCTGATCCGCGGTTGACGCTTAGCCGCCGCAAAAGATAATGTTCGCCATTGATTATAGCCTCTTCCAATCATCAACCTGATCACCGTGAATAAAAAAGGATATAATATCTATGCTAATAGCGAATGCAACTCAACTTTTTTCTATTATTTCTTTCTTTAATAATAAAACGAAAATAAATAATTCGCCGCAAGTCACCTGGGGAGCGCATAGTCTAACCAACGTTTCAAATAGAGAACAACATGGGGAGGGCGTCACAATACGTCAGTTTAAGAATGATGAAAATAAATTTTATGGCAATAAAGATATATTAAAGGCTTCGCATCCAGTAATCAATGATACGTTGCTGTACTATTTGCGCTATGGCAGTGAGGCTATCTCCGGCAATAAATGGCTGGAGGAATTACCGCCTGAGGAACAACGGGAGGCGAGAGGAGTACTTTGCGCAGTCAGAGATGCCGCTGAACGCGTTCATCCGCTATCCCGGCAAAAGATTCGATTTACCGCGGCGCTGCTTGAGGCGTTCGCCTCGATCAGACTGCCCGGTTTCTCTCTTATGCCATCAAAAATATATTCAGGATGGGACGATAGCGCGGCTATCGTCCCGCTAAAGGCGCAGCCAGCCCGGGATGGATCGCCATACCCCGCCATTATTACCCGCTCCGTGGTTCCCGCGGAAAGAATATCGCAAGGCAAAATAAAAAAAAAGCAGAGCAGATAAGCGATAAAATCTTACGTGGCAGAAGGCAAATAACTGATGAAGCTCAATCACCCGCTTGTGCAAGCCAGGAAGAGCACATGGCGTATTGGCGGACGTTGCGTGAAAAAATAAATACATATTCTCAGATGAACGCGGCCATGGATAAACCGACAGCAGATGGACATTATCCTTATCTACCCGATTTGGCGCCTGTTAACCCGAATCCCAACCGAAATAACATGTCCCGACACCACATGATGCTGGAACGTAATCAATGGCTGCATACATTCGGTGTTTCCCAAGAGTTTCCGGCGGCACGTGATAACGTGACCCTGAATTTTGTTGATATGATGTTAAGTGACCTGGTACAGAGAAAATATGGCATGTCCCTGACGGCGCATCAACTTTCCAGAAAAACCTCCCTGCTTATTCTTTTTATGAAACACGACCGCAAAGGCATGCAGCCGACAACGCATATAAAAGAAGGGATCTATAGTGTCCGGCAGCTGTTGCTGAAGGAATTCTCTAACGCCATATTAAATATAGGTAATCATGCAAAAGAAGATAATGATTATATCATTATTAAAACTACCATTTTGGGATCTGATAAGGAAAATTTTCTTTCCTATCTGGAATTTATTATTAATGGTGACGCCATCACCCTGACGGCTGAGCTAGAACGGTTGCTTGAATACTTTGGTGCTAGTACGGATATCAGCGCCGCTTATATTACTATGGCTAAAAACCGGTTGGTCGCGGCGTTGTTCCCATTTATGGCCAGCGACGCGGATCGTGATTTACGAAATATGATTGATCGCTGGATGGATGGACTGATAGCCGAGCGGCTGATCAGTGTGGCTACCCCTGAAGGCCGGTTCACTGTTCCGGGCATTGTCGCTATCGCCGAGCCAACAGGCGGGTTATTTATCTCCCTGGCAACGGGCAGAATTTATCTTTGGACTCCTGACGACGCATCCACCGCATTAAAGCACTTTATCGCCGGGCACCTCTCGATTCAACATAAAGCATGGCTAGAATCAACCAGTCTGACACCAAGGTTGAATAAGCCTGCCTGTATTTTAGAATCCACTATCGTGTTGATCAATCAGGTCAATATTTGGGAACGTTTAAGACATTTGGATATGGAAAAACTGGACGAGCATATTGGTTATAATGCTCTGGTTTCAACCAATCCAAACGACGCCGGCCCTGATGACGTGACACAACGGCGTTTACTGGCTGCAAGCAATGCCATTTCTCTGCTGGCGCTGTTTTTCAGCGGCGGTTCACCTGCGGGCTGCGCCGCCATGATACTGGGCGATATGCTGGCGGGTGCCGGTAGTGTTCTGCAACTGCAAAGCGCCGCCCGCGAACAGGACGCGCAAAGGCGCCAGAAGGGCTGGGAATCAGCCTTGTTAAGCATAGTGGTTACCGGCATAACCGGCGCGGCGGATATCTATGGCGTGATAAAATCCTATGGTAGCCAGGGATACGCATTACTGCACGAGCAGGCGGGCAGGATCGGTGAATTGTTAAAGTCCGCCACCACCGCCACACAGGTGGCCGAGACTTTTACCAAAGGGGAAACACGCGATCGTATGGTCATGTTGGTTAAAGCGCTGGTAAATGAGGAAAAAGGTCGTTCAAATATCCTGGGAAATAACAACATTAAGGCGATGCTGCAAGTGTTTCAGCTATGTCGCCGGATAGATGATGAAACCTATCAATTTGCCAATGAACTTTATTTTTGGGATGAGAGTTCTAGTCCAAAAATAATTTTACGCGAAAGGGAGTCATTGCGTTTCATTCCCCCTGGCTATAAAGTTGCGGTAGTGGATAATTTAACCAATAAATTGACGCTATTATTGCTTAGTCTAGGTAACGACAGATTTGCCGGCTTTGGACTGCAAAAATTGGATCACTCTCTTTCCGCCTCGCAGTGGCAAGAAGTTGGCGGCGACGCCTTCATAATGAATAACCAGCAACTGATATTAAAGAATGGCAGGTCCGCCACCTTGTATGTTGAGGATTATAATGTGGTATCAACATCGACGTTAGACAAGGAAATTTTCAGTTATGATGATAATTTAGCCTTAAAGTTTCGTCGTTATTGCAATCGATTCAAATTTGAAGGGAATTTAAAACAAGCATTAAAAGGAGTGGAACGCTTTGCCATTAATCATGGATTTTATAATGTCCGTTATCGCGCACTATTTATTTTCGACCCAATTATAAATAGTGAAGTTATTCGCCATTACTTGTTGGCCGCTAAATATAAAAATATAGATTATCTACTTGAGCCTAATGCTGAAAATTTACGGTTTATAAAACTGCCTAACATCGAAGATGTAGCGATTTTAACTGAGGATAAATGGACCCTGAGCTTTAAAAATTCCGGTTCCGCCGCTTTGATCACTTATAAAGACTTCGCTACGGAACAACTGGCTCAAGATTATCAGGAAAGTTTTATGATTAGCCGCGACAATGAACAATTATTATTGTCGCCGCCGGGTTTCAGTGAATTGCTGCAGCCGGCTACGCCGATAACGTTTTCAACTTTTTTATCGCATTATGATGGCGTGGAACAACAGTTATTGCTGCAAAAAAAAATACGTAAATCCATTATCAAAGATCAAACGTCTAAAAACAGTTATGAATTTATTATATCGGTTATGCAAAAAGCCGGACAGCTCACGCTTAATCAGAAGGATAATTTATTGGCAGCATATAAAAAAAACTCCCCAGAAGCGATGCTTGAGATTATACCACATCCCTTTCAGATCAGGACTTATAGCGACATGCTGCGTATTGAACCGGGAAAACTGGTTCGTTTTACTAATCTTCAAGACAGTTCAATCTCACATCTGATGCTCAGCGTGGGTAACGGCAGGTTTACCGGGATGAATAATAGCCTGCTGGATGCGGAACTCAGTGATGAAAAATGCATTTTGATTACTGAGCAATTGGGACATTTCAAGGACGATGTGTTAGTTACTTATAACCAATGTAAAAGCTTTATGGTTGAAAAAGGGGATTTTCCGCACTCAAGCCCGACAAGCAAAAGTATCATGGATATTGCCAAAGAACTTAGCGCTAAAAGTTCCAACGAAAAAACCAGCATCCGTTTTGCACTGGAAATTTTAATTGCCGCTAAACATCTCGTACCTCAGCAAGCCGATGCGCTGGAACGTTTGGCAAGGCTAATGATCGGAAAAATGGATGGTAATAGGATATCAATAATAAAGCTCAATAAATTTATGGTTATAGATAAGTATATTGACAATAACGCTCAGCTTGCCAATGTGGCTGCCGGAAAGTTGTTGGTTTTTTATACCGATGATAAAGATTTTCATATGATGGTCAGCTTGGGGGACGATCGTTTTGCGGGACTTAACAATGATTATATCAATAATATGCTGAGGAGTGATCAGAGGATAGTTTCTTCGCAAGAGATAGGGGATATCACTAACGGCAGAAGGATTAATGATCAAAAATCCTTTAAGGTTGTGGTCGGAGAGGGTAATTTAGAAAAAAACCGGATTTCAGCATTATTAGGGCCTGATGGTCGTATTGACTACGTTCGCAACGGGCTAAATAGCCTGCAAATGGAAATAAAGGCCCATGGCGCCCTGGCTTCCATCAATCATTACGACGCCGTTGAACTATCAAATATTATTCTTGGGTTACATCGCTCGCTGCACCCGGATCAGCCTATTAGCCATATCGAGCTGATCTCGTGCTTTGGCGCGTTAGGGGGACGGCGCTCTTCCGCGCAGATTATGGCCGACAGGCTGGGTGCCACGGTAGAAAGTTATCGCGGGGTGATTACCGACAGTAAATCGCGTAATCGGGGGACGGGAGTTATGTTTAAGCCGCAGCGTGGCTGCGGTATTGAACGGCGGCGGGATAACGAGCGCTGGCACCGGCGTATCCATGATTTCATCGAGGACGCTCTTAGCCTCATTGGAAATTTGCCATTCCAGCGCCACAGCAGGGCGGTTAGTGAAAACATTCCCTTCGGCATGGTGGTAATTGATGTGCTGCATTTTCTCAGGAAAGAAATCGGCGCGCAAACGCTGATGGCTTATTATCCCGGCCTGATGACGGCGGAATCCCTTTATCAGGCCAGCTTGCTGGCAAACCCCACCGGGGATGAGGAAACGCTTATCGCCGCCATGCTGACCATTTTTTATGGCAGCCGGACTATGAGCAACGCCCTGGATGCCTATATTTTGTCGCGGGAATATAAGGAGATGCCGGCGGGGACTCTCGTCGTGGACGGACAAGATTTACGCCATCCGCTGCATTGGCGGGATGTCCTGCCGTCGCTGGACACCTTCCGGCAGCTCCCCTCGATCGTTGTTTCCAGGAATCTGCTGAGCAAGAGCAATATTTATATCTCTTTAACGGACGATAAAGATCATTTGAGAGAATATCTCATCCGCCTGGGTAGTGAATGCCATCGCAAGACATTATGGCCACTTTTACTGGCTAATTTTTTCAAGGAAAAATCTGCTTTCTTTCCCATTATGGCGGGCGTCAGAGATCAGGATATTTTAAGCATGGGATTTGATTTCTCGCATTTTCATTTTTATCTAAATTCCTGGTTAAGGTCTGATTTCAGCCTGCAAATCGATATGACCACCGACGAACCCAGGCTTGATCCCATTCAGCCCGCGCACTATGTTCATTTTAGCGAAACAGGCGGAAGGCGTACCGATACGCGCGATGATATCGGATTAGGGCATTCCCTGTTGGTGGAACAAGTAGGGCGGCTCGCTTTGCAAATGAATGAGACGTTAATCGTTGACCGCCCCGGCGGGCCCGATGATGGTGAAAATAACGGTTCGACAATGTCCCCTTTGCCGTCAACGCCAAGGGTGGTCATCACACTGCTGGAAAACAGGGAAAGGCTGGTGATGTTGCAAAGGAATATTCCAAGCGAAATATTTTCCGACCAGGGAGAGATCGCTTTTTTTATTGCCACCGAAGTTAATAAATATACCGAAACCATTAAGCTTGGCGCCAAGGATCATCTGGATATTAGAC
This sequence comes from Sodalis sp. RH14, assembly GCF_047324285.1. Taxonomy (NCBI): domain Bacteria; kingdom Pseudomonadati; phylum Pseudomonadota; class Gammaproteobacteria; order Enterobacterales; family Bruguierivoracaceae; genus Sodalis; species Sodalis sp. RH14. The sequence goes on along the minus strand of NZ_CP178739.1, from coordinate 4,615,878 downwards.
CGGTAAAATCGAACAGCCGCAACTTTATCTATGGTGACCCGGGCATCCTGCAAAAAAGCTGGATATTGATCAATCTCATTCACAATGATTAACAGATGGCGGGTTTAATCCGGCGATCGGAAAAAACGGCCGGCATATTGCCGGCCGGATAGTGGGCGGATTACCGGCTTAACGGCCGGCGTTGCTGATTTCAGCCACCAGATAGTCGACGATAGCGCTGATTTTCATCATCTGCTTTTCGCCAATCCGGCGGTGTTTATATTCAATCTCTTCGCTGTCGAGATTGCGGTCGCCGATAACAATGGTGTGCGGTATGCCAATCAGCTCCATATCGGCGAACATGACGCCCGGGCGCTCCTTGCGATCGTCGAGCAATACGTCGATGCCTTTGGCGCGCAACGCGTTATAGATGCCTTCCGCCGCATCCTTGACCCGGAAGGATTTATGCATGTTCATCGGCAGGATGGCGACCTGGAACGGAGCAATGGCTTCTGGCCAGAGGATGCCGCGCTCATCGTGGTTTTGCTCAATCGCCGCCGCGACCACCCGGGAAATGCCGATACCGTAGCAGCCCATGGTCAAGGTTTGGTTACGGCCGTCCTCGCCCTGAACGGTGGCATTCATCGCCTGGGAATATTTGGCGCCCAGTTGAAAAATATGGCCGACTTCAATGCCGCGCTTAATCTGCAGCGTGCCCTTGCCGTCCGGGCTGGCATCGCCTTCCACGACTTTGCGCAGATCGGCGGTTTCCGCCAGCGGCAGATCCCGTTCCCAGTTAATGCCGAAATAATGCTTGCCGTCGGTATTGGCGCCGGCGCTGAAATCGCTCATCGCCGCCACGCTGCGGTCAATCACCAGCGGAATCGGCAGGTTGACCGGCCCGAGAGAACCGGGGCCGGCGCCGACGGCCGCGCGAATTTCTTCTTCGCTGGCGAACTCAAGAGGGCTTGCCACCTGCGGCAGTTTCTCCGCCTTGATTTCATTAAGCTGATGATCGCCGCGTATCAGCAGTGCGACCAGCGCGTGGCCCGCCTCGTTATCGCCGTGAACGATCAGCGTCTTGACGGTTTTGCTCACCGGCAGGTTGAATTGTTCCACCAGTTCATTAATGGTCTTGGCGTTGGGCGTGTCCACCAGGCGCAGCTCTTCAGCCGGCTGCGCGCGCGGATGGGACGGGGCAACCGCTTCGGCCAGTTCGATATTGGCGGCGTAGTCCGAACCGCTGGCGAAAACAATATCGTCCTCGCCGCTGTCGGCCAGCACCTGGAACTCATGGGAGGCGTTGCCGCCGATGGAACCGGTATCCGCCTGTACGGCGCGGAAGTTCAGGCCGATACGATTGAAAATGGCGCTGTAGGCTTGGTACATGGCGTCGTAAGTCGCCTGCAGGGATTCCTGGCTGGTATGGAACGAGTAGGCGTCCTTCATCAAAAATTCGCGCGCGCGCATCACGCCAAAACGCGGGCGTACTTCGTCGCGGAATTTGGTCTGGATCTGGAAAAAATTCAGCGGCAGCTGTTTGTACGAACTGATTTCATTGCGCACCAGATCGGTAATCACTTCCTCATGGGTGGGGCCGAGCACGAACGGACGATCCCCGCGATCGACAAAACGCAGCAATTCCGGCCCGTACTGTTCCCAGCGTCCGCTCTCCTGCCATAGATCCGCCGGTTGCACCACCGGCATGGAAACCTCAATGGCGCCGGCGTTGTTCATCTCTTCACGCACGATGGCTTCGACTTTTCGCAGTACCCGCAGGCCGGTGGGCAGCCAGGTATACAGGCCGGATGCCAGCTTGCGGATCATCCCGGCGCGTAGCATCAGCTGATGGCTGATAACCTCGGCGTCGGCGGGGGTCTCCTTAAGGGTGGAGAGCAGATATTGAGTAGTACGCATGATAGTTGGGTTCCACAAGAACGGCTTAATGCCACAGGCTGCTTATCGGCAGCAAAGTATCAAAAGTGAATCAGTTTACCAGTGCAGGCGGGCGGCCAAAAGAGAGCAAATGGAAAAATCGCAAAAACCTGTCCGCGGCCGGTATGCGTTCGCCGGCGACGGCCGCTGATTACCGGCTCTCGCCTGCCGCGGCGCCGGGATAATCCTCGATCGACAGCACTTCGGTCACCTCGCCCAAGACACGCCAGCTGACATTAAAGGTCAGCAACAGCGCCGCGTAGGTGCGCTCGCCGTCGCGATCCCGGCGATAGGCTGGGCGCGGATCCTGCGCCAGCACATCGGTGAGGAACCGGCGCAAGTGGGGATAACGGCCCGCCAGCGCGGCCAGACGATGCTCCGCCGCTGTGGTAAAGGTTACCGCCATCGAAGCCGCGGGAGGATGCAGGGCGAAACCGGCCCGCGCCCCGGGGATGCTTTCGGCATAGGGCAGATAGGGTTTGATGTCCACCACCGGCGTGCCGTCCACCAAATCCAGGCTGCCCAGTTCCAGTATCACTTCCGCGCCCTGAAGGCGGATACCGCGCAGCGCCACCAGGGACATACCTATGGGGTTGGGGCGAAACGTTGAACGAGTGGCAAACACGCCGATACGGCTATTGCCGCCCAAGCGCGGGGGGCGCACCGTAGGATGCCAGCCCTGTTCCATCGTTTGGTGAAAGATAAACAGCAGCCAGATATGGCTGAACGCCTCCAGCCCGCGCACGGCGTCCGGCTGGTTATAGGGCGCCAGCAGCCGCAGTTCGCCGGTACCGTCCGGCACCAGTCCCGGCTGGCGGGGAACGGCAAATTTTTCTTTATAGGGCGAATGGATTACGCCGATTTGCCGCAGGGCGTATGCGCTCATTGCGAAACTTTCAACGCCGTGCCCTGGCAAACGGCCTGCTGATAGCATCCCGCCACCGCCCGCACCGTTTCACACTGGTGCAGCAATACCGCGTTGCCCTTCATATACGCCGCGCGCATCTGCATTTCCTTGCGCGCCGCGGGCAGGCTTGGCGGTGGATCCTGCAAGCTCACCTGGCAGGTGGAGCCATACACTTCGCCCAGATCGCGGAACGGTTTACCGACCAGCTCTTCGGCGGATTTATACAGTTTGGCCGGCTGCGGGCGCGCGGGGGCCTTGTGGGCGGGCGGCGCGCTCTTGAACGGAGAGACGGGTGCGGCCTGGGTCGTCGTGGACGATGGGGGCGTATGGACCCATGCACACCCCGTCAACGAGAGCACCAAAATACATCCAGGTAAAGCACGCATACATTTTCCTCTGATTATTTTTATTTCAACGGCGCTATTGAATCAATCTACGGCATAAATAACAAGACGGGCCGTAGCCCGTCTGGTCAAAAACGCACGTTATTAATGTATAAAGATTACCAGCCCTTAACGGCGCCGCCATTGAAGACTTTATTGGCGGCATCGTTAACTTCATCGGATTCATATGCCTGCACGAATTTTTTTACATTTTCGGCATTTTTATTATCTTCGCGGGCCACGATCAGATTGACGTAGGGAGATTCCTTATCTTCCACGAACAGGCCGTCTTTCGCCGGGGTCAAGCCAATCTGGCTGGCATAGGTGGTGTTGATAATCGCCAGGGCAATTTGCTGATCGTCCAGGGAGCGCGGCAATTGCGGCGCTTCCAGTTCAACCAGTTTCAGGTTTTTCGGGTTGCCGACCACATCCAGCGCGGTTGGCTGCAGGCCGACGCCGTCCTTAAGGGTGATCAGGCCCACTTTCTGCAGCAGCAGCAAGGAACGGCCCAGATTGGTCGGGTCATTGGGCAGGGCTACCTGTGAGCCTGGCTTCAGTTCATCCAGGGATTTGATTTGTTTTGAATAACCGGCAATCGGATACACAAAGGTATTGCCCACGGGCGTTAGCTTATAACCGCGATCCTTGATTTGCTGATCAAGATAAGGTTTGTGCTGGAAGGCATTGGCGTCGATATCGCCTTTGCTCAGCGCTTCGTTAGGCAGCACGTAATCGTTGAAGGTGACCAGCTCGACATCCAGACCATATTTTTCCTTCGCCACTTTTTGCGCCACTTCGGCAACCTGCTGTTCCGCGCCGACAATCACGCCGACCTTGATATGGTTTGGATCTTTTTCTTCCTGCCCGCAGCCTGCCAATGCCAGGGAACCGATCAACGCGCTGACGGTAGCCAGAGTTTTTATTTTAGAAAACATATCCCTTTCCTCTTGTGGATAAAGTTGCCGCAATGAAACGCCGGAATGGCAGTTTCATTATTGACTATTTATGGGTAACGGCTTTGACGATTCTATCGCCGCCGATTTGTATTAAAAACACCAGGATAACTAATAACGCCAAGACAATATTCATGATGGTCGCGTTATAACCGATATACCCGTACTGGATACCGATTTGACCCAGGCCGCCGGCGCCCACCGCCCCCCCCATGGCGGAATAGCCCACCAGGGTGATAAGCGTGATGGTGGCGGCGTTCACCAGGCCAGGCAGCGCTTCCGGCAACAGAACCTTGCGGATAATCTGCAGCGGCGTGGCGCCCATGGCGCGCGAGGCTTCAATCAGGCCGGCCGGGATCTCCAGCAGGGCGTTCTCCACCATGCGGGCGATAAACGGAGCGGCGCCGACGGTCAATGGGACAATCGCCGCCTGCAGGCCGATTGACGTGCCGACAATCATGCGGGTAAAGGGGATCATCCACACCAGCAGGATAATAAAAGGAATGGAGCGAAAGATATTCACCAGCGCCGAGGTTGTGCGATAGACCTTGCCGTTTTCGATAATCTGCCCGGGCCGGCTGATATACAGCAATACGCCGATGGGCAGTCCCACGACGAACCCCAGGAAACCGGAGACAAATGTCATCATCAGTGTTTCCCAGATTCCCTTGGCGAATAACGCCACCATGGCTTCAGACATAACCCAGTACCTCTACTTTAACGTGCTGCTGCTGCAAAAAGGCGATGGCGTCACGGGAATTTTGTTCATCCCCGGCCATTTCCGTCAGCATAATGCCGAACTTAACCCCACCGGCATAATCCATCTGCGCGCTGATTATATTATTGTTGACGTTAAAACGCCGGGCGGCCTCGGATAATAACGGCGCATCCACCGACTGGCCGGTAAACTCCAGCTGCAGAATGGGGATTTTACCCGCCGACGGCGCGTCGGTCATGCGCTCGCGATAGTCGTCCGGTATATCCAGATGCAGGGTGGACTTGATGAATTGCTGGGCCAGCGGCGTTTTGGGATGCGAAAACATTTCGCTCACGGTGTCCTGTTCGATCAATTCACCCTGGCTTATTACCGCCACCTGATCGCAGATGCGCTTCACCACGTCCATTTCATGCGTAATTAACAAAATGGTCAGGCCGAGGCGGCGATTGATATCCTTCAGCAAAGCCAAAATAGAACGGGTGGTGGCCGGATCCAGGGCGCTGGTGGCTTCATCGCACAGCAGCACCTTGGGGTTGCTGGCCAGCGCCCGGGCAATGGCGACCCGCTGTTTCTGGCCGCCGGACAGGTTGGCCGGATAGGCGTCGGCCTTATCCTCAAGCCCGACCAGGGTCAGCAGCTCATTGACCCGCGCGGTGATATCGCGCCTGGATAATTTATCCAATTCCAGCGGCAGGGCGATATTGCCGGACACGGTGCGCGAGGACAGCAAATTAAAATGCTGAAATATCATGCCGATTTGCCGGCGGGCGGCAATAAGCTGACGCTCAGGCAGGTTGGTAAGATCTTTACCATCGACCAGCACCGTACCCCTGGTGGGACGTTCCAATAAATTTACGCAACGGATAAGCGTGCTTTTACCGGCGCCGGAAGCGCCGATAACGCCATAAATCTGACCTGGCGCAACGTGCAGGGAAACATCCGACAGGGCATTAATAGTCAGGGCGCCCTGCGAATATTGCTTGGTAATATGAGAGAGTGTGATCATGCTTTTTTAGGGTTACTGGTTACCTGTTGCGAGAATAAATGGCACCTTTACGATATCCGCAGATATCAGCGTGCGTGGATGTTAGGGCGTCTAGACGGCTAAGTCAACTGGGTTTCATTTTCTCCGTTTCTCTTCGCCCGATAAAACATGCGATACTGGGCGCCGTTTATGTTGTCAGGAGCCAATCAGTGACACAGCCTGTCCCAGCTATATTTTTAGACCGCGATGGTACCATTAATGTCGATCACGGTTATGTACATGAGATCGATGAATTTCAATTTATCGACGGTGTTATCGATGCCATGCGGGAATTGAAAACCATGGGATTCGCCCTGGTGGTGGTGACGAACCAGTCCGGTATTGCACGGGGTAAATTTACCGAAGATCAGTTTATGCGCCTAACCGAGTGGATGGATTGGTCGCTGGCCGATCGCGACGTGGAATTGGACGGCATCTATTTCTGCCCGCATCATCCCGACGGCGTGGAAGGGGAATACCGCCAGGATTGCGACTGCCGCAAACCCAAACCCGGCATGCTGCTCGATGCGCAGCAGTTCCTGAATATCGATATGGCGGCCTCCTATATAGTAGGTGATAAGGCCGAAGACATGCTGGCGGGGCAAGCCGCGGGCGTCGGCGCCAAAGTGCTGGTGCGCAGCGGCAAGCCGCTGGACGAAAAGGCCCAGGCCCTGGCGGATTGGGTGATAGACAGTCTTGCGCAACTACCGGCTGCCATTAAACAGCATGCAAAAGGTGCATAACGGTTAGATTTTAACCGGTCGGTTAAAATGACGTTTTTTTTACTTGCCATTTTTCCGTACCCCCCTATAATGCGCCTCCATCGACCGGTAACGTGAGCAGTATCACAGTCTACCGGAAACGAGTCAGAAGACAGGCCGAACGGGCTTGACACTGAAAGAGGAAAGCGTAATATACGCCACCTCGCGCCAGACTGATTACAGCGGCGCACTGCTCTTTAACAATTTATCAGACAATCTGTGTGGGCACTCACAAGACCGTATCGAAACACAAAAATACCAAGTCTTGAAGAGTGAACAAACAGTTAATTCATAAGATTAACAGTATGACAATCTTTGAGCATCAAGCTTTTAATTGAAGAGTTTGATCATGGCTCAGATTGAACGCTGGCGGCAGGCCTAACACATGCAAGTCGAGCGGCAGCGGGAAGTAGCTTGCTACTTTGCCGGCGAGCGGCGGACGGGTGAGTAATGTCTGGGGATCTGCCTGATGGTGGGGGATAACTACTGGAAACGGTAGCTAATACCGCATAACGTCGCAAGACCAAAGTGGGGGACCTTCGGGCCTCACGCCATCGGATGAACCCAGATGGGATTAGCTAGTAGGTGAGGTAATGGCTCACCTAGGCGACGATCCCTAGCTGGTCTGAGAGGATGACCAGCCACACTGGAACTGAGACACGGTCCAGACTCCTACGGGAGGCAGCAGTGGGGAATATTGCACAATGGGCGCAAGCCTGATGCAGCCATGCCGCGTGTGTGAAGAAGGCCTTCGGGTTGTAAAGCACTTTCAGCGGGGAGGAAGGCGATAAGGTTAATAACCTTGTCGATTGACGTTACCCGCAGAAGAAGCACCGGCTAACTCCGTGCCAGCAGCCGCGGTAATACGGAGGGTGCGAGCGTTAATCGGAATTACTGGGCGTAAAGCGTACGCAGGCGGTCTGTTAAGTCAGATGTGAAATCCCCGGGCTTAACCCGGGAACTGCATTTGAAACTGGCAGGCTAGAGTCTCGTAGAGGGGGGTAGAATTCCAGGTGTAGCGGTGAAATGCGTAGAGATCTGGAGGAATACCGGTGGCGAAGGCGGCCCCCTGGACGAAGACTGACGCTCAGGTACGAAAGCGTGGGGAGCAAACAGGATTAGATACCCTGGTAGTCCACGCTGTAAACGATGTCGATTTGAAGGTTGTGGCCTTGAGCCGTGGCTTTCGGAGCTAACGCGTTAAATCGACCGCCTGGGGAGTACGGCCGCAAGGTTAAAACTCAAATGAATTGACGGGGGCCCGCACAAGCGGTGGAGCATGTGGTTTAATTCGATGCAACGCGAAGAACCTTACCTACTCTTGACATCCAGAGAAGACTTCAGAGATGAGGTTGTGCCTTCGGGAACTCTGAGACAGGTGCTGCATGGCTGTCGTCAGCTCGTGTTGTGAAATGTTGGGTTAAGTCCCGCAACGAGCGCAACCCTTATCCTTTGTTGCCAGCACGTAATGGTGGGAACTCAAAGGAGACTGCCGGTGACAAACCGGAGGAAGGTGGGGATGACGTCAAGTCATCATGGCCCTTACGAGTAGGGCTACACACGTGCTACAATGGCGCATACAAAGAGAAGCGAACTCGCGAGAGTAAGCGGACCTCACAAAGTGCGTCGTAGTCCGGATTGGAGTCTGCAACTCGACTCCATGAAGTCGGAATCGCTAGTAATCGTGGATCAGAATGCCACGGTGAATACGTTCCCGGGCCTTGTACACACCGCCCGTCACACCATGGGAGTGGGTTGCAAAAGAAGTAGGTAGCTTAACCTTCGGGAGGGCGCTTACCACTTTGTGATTCATGACTGGGGTGAAGTCGTAACAAGGTAACCGTAGGGGAACCTGCGGTTGGATCACCTCCTTACCGAAAGATACGTAATGTGAAGTGTCCACACAGATTGTCTGATAACTGTAATGAGCAAACAGCTCGTATGGTTTACACGTGAAGCTCGGCTTCGCACGTGCAAGGCATCGTCCGATGATAGGAGAGCAACGCGATGCGTTGTTCGACTAGAAAGAGGTCGCTTACTTTCATTAATGAAAGTTTCGCCTTACACGGAAAAGCAACGCGGCGCGTTGCAAGCATTTTCCGTGTCCCCTTCGTCTAGTGGCCTAGGACACTGCCCTTTCACGGCGGTAACAGGGGTTCGAACCCCCTAGGGGACGCCATATCCCGCTGTCTATTTCAGAGCACACTCTTATGAGTATGCTGCGAAATACATGCTCTTTAACAATCCGGAACAAGCTGAAAATTTGAAAAAAACATGCTGAGCAAAATCAGTATGCGATTCTCTCAAAGCAAGCAAACCTAATGATTGCCGTGTCGATGGCAATCTCTGTAGCCCAGGAGAGGGTTTACTCTCACCAGGGTGAGACTGTGCGAACAGTGTCAGGGCAAGGCGCACGGCGCGCAGCCAGCGGAGTGGACTCAATGTCCATGAGCATGGCGAGCACCGCGCAACGATGCCATGGCAGTGTGCAGCCAGTCGCAACACAGACACTTTAGGGTTGTGAGGTTAAGTGAATAAGCGTACACGGTGGATGCCTAGGCAGTCAGAGGCGATGAAGGACGTGCTAATCCGCGAAATGCGCCGGTGAGCTGATATGAAGCGCTATCAGCCGGCGATGTCCGAATGGGGAAACCCAGTGCAATTCGTTGCACTATCATTACGTGAATCCATAGCGTATTGAGGCGAACCGGGGGAACTGAAACATCTCAGTACCCCGAGGAAAAGAAATCAACCGAGATTCCCCTAGTAGCGGCGAGCGAACGGGGAACAGCCCAGAGTCACCATCAGCGTTTGCATCAGGAGAACGGTCTGGAAAGTCCGGCAACACAGGGTGATAGCCCCGTATCCGAAGGTGCAAGTGCTGTGAGCTCGATGAGTAGGGCGGGACACGTGATATCCTGTCTGAAGATGGGGGGACCATCCTCCAAGGCTAAATACTCCTGACTGACCGATAGTGAACCAGTACCGTGAGGGAAAGGCGAAAAGAACCCCGGCGAGGGGAGTGAAATAGAACCTGAAACCGTGTACGTACAAGCAGTGGGAGCCTTGATTTATCAGGGTGACTGCGTACCTTTTGTATAATGGGTCAGCGACTTATATTCTGTAGCAAGGTTAACCGAATAGGGGAGCCGTAGGGAAACCGAGTCTTAACTGGGCGTTAAGTTGCAGGGTATAGACCCGAAACCCGGTGATCTAGCCATGGGCAGGTTGAAGGTTGGGTAACACTAACTGGAGGACCGAACCGACTAATGTTGAAAAATTAGCGGATGACTTGTGGCTGGGGGTGAAAGGCCAATCAAACCGGGAGATAGCTGGTTCTCCCCGAAAGCTATTTAGGTAGCGCCTCGTGAATTCATCTTCGGGGGTAGAGCACTGTTTCGGCTAGGGGTCCACCCCGGATTACCAACCCGATGCAAACTGCGAATACCGAAGAATGTTACCACGGGAGACACACGGCGGGTGCTAACGTCCGTCGTGAAGAGGGAAACAACCCAGACCGCCAGCTAAGGTCCCAAAGTCATGGTTAAGTGGGAAACGATGTGGGAAGGCATAGACAGCCAGGATGTTGGCTTAGAAGCAGCCATCATTTAAAGAAAGCGTAATAGCTCACTGGTCGAGTCGGCCTGCGCGGAAGATGTAACGGGGCTAAACCATGCACCGAAGCTGCGGCAGCGATACCTTCGGGTATTGTTGGGTAGGGGAGCGTTCTGTAAGCCTGCGAAGGTGGCCTGTGAGGGCTGCTGGAGGTATCAGAAGTGCGAATGCTGACATAAGTAACGATAAAGCGGGTGAAAAGCCCGCTCGCCGGAAGACCAAGGGTTCCTGTCCAACGTTAATCGGGGCAGGGTGAGTCGACCCCTAAGGCGAGGCCGAAAGGCGTAGTCGATGGGAAACAGGTTAATATTCCTGTACTGGGTGTGACTGCGAAGGGGGGACGGAGAAAGCTAGGTTCGCCGGGCGACGGTTGTCCCGGTTTAAGCGTGAAGGTGGAAAAGGCAGGTAAATCCGCTTTTTTATTCAACACTGAGGCGTGATAACGAGCCACTACGGTGGTGAAGGAATTGATGCTACGCTTCCAGGAAAAGCCTCTAAGCTCCAGGTCACATCGAATCGTACCCCAAACCGACACAGGTGGTCAGGTAGAGAATACCAAGGCGCTTGAGAGAACTCGGGTGAAGGAACTAGGCAAAATGGTGCCGTAACTTCGGGAGAAGGCACGCTGGCATTAGGTGGAGGGACTTGCTCCCCGAGCTGAAGCCAGTCGCAGATACCAGCTGGCTGCAACTGTTTATTAAAAACACAGCACTGTGCAAACACGAAAGTGGACGTATACGGTGTGACGCCTGCCCGGTGCCGGAAGGTTAATTGATGGGGTTATCCGCAAGGAGAAGCTCTTGATCGAAGCCCCGGTAAACGGCGGCCGTAACTATAACGGTCCTAAGGTAGCGAAATTCCTTGTCGGGTAAGTTCCGACCTGCACGAATGGCGTAATGATGGCCAGGCTGTCTCCACCCGAGACTCAGTGAAATTGAACTCGCTGTGAAGATGCAGTGTACCCGCGGCAAGACGGAAAGACCCCGTGAACCTTTACTATAGCTTGACACTGAACATTGAGCCTTGATGTGTAGGATAGGTGGGAGGCTTTGAAGTGTGGACGCCAGTCTGCATGGAGCCAACCTTGAAATACCACCCTTTAATGTTTGATGTTCTAACTCCGGCCCATAATCTGGGTCGAGGACAGTGTCTGGTGGGTAGTTTGACTGGGGCGGTCTCCTCCTAAAGAGTAACGGAGGAGCACGAAGGTTAGCTAATCACGGTCGGACATCGTGAGGTTAGTGCAAAGGCATAAGCTAGCTTGACTGCGAGAGTGACGGCTCGAGCAGGTGCGAAAGCAGGTCTTAGTGATCCGGTGGTTCTGAATGGAAGGGCCATCGCTCAACGGATAAAAGGTACTCCGGGGATAACAGGCTGATACCGCCCAAGAGTTCATATCGACGGCGGTGTTTGGCACCTCGATGTCGGCTCATCACATCCTGGGGCTGAAGTAGGTCCCAAGGGTATGGCTGTTCGCCATTTAAAGTGGTACGCGAGCTGGGTTTAGAACGTCGTGAGACAGTTCGGTCCCTATCTGCCGTGGGCGTTGGAAGATTGAGAGGGGCTGCTCCTAGTACGAGAGGACCGGAGTGGACGCACCACTGGTGTTCGGGTTGTCATGCCAATGGCATTGCCCGGTAGCTACGTGCGGAAGAGATAACCGCTGAAAGCATCTAAGCGGGAAACTTGCCTCGAGATGAGTCTTCCCTGTGGCTTTAAGCCACCTGAAGGGACGTTAAAGACGATGACGTTGATAGGTCGGGTGTGTAAGCGCAGCGATGCGTTGAGCTAACCGATACTAATGACCCGTGAGGCTTAACCTTACAACACCTAAAGTGTTTGACGCGAAGAGAGCGTTGCCCCCAGGGGTGGCGAGAGAATTTTCAGCGATTGTTCCGGATAAACGGACGTGGCATAGAAGGATATGCGGCGGACGGTAACGAATTTGCCTGGCGGCACTAGCGCGGTGGTCCCACCTGACCCCATGCCGAACTCAGCAGTGAAACGCCGTAGCGCCGATGGTAGTGTGGGGTCTCCCCATGCGAGAGTAGGGAACTGCCAGGCATCCAATTGACGAAGCCCTCTGTGAAAACAGAGGGCTTTTTCATATGCGTAACCCTGGCGGTTCGCTACTCGAGTAAGAGAGTAGGACCCCCGGCAACGCCGGTGGAACGGAGCCGCAGGCGACGGCCCGCAGGGTGCCTGACGCAGTCAGGCATCAACTGCCAGGCATCCAATTGACGAAGCCCTCTGTGAAAACAGAGGGCTTTTTCATGTGCGTGACCCTGGCGGTTCGCTACTGGAGTAAGAGAGTAGGACCCCCGGCAACGCCGGTGGAACGGAGCCGCAGGCGACGGCCCACGATGATCTGGAAAGCGCTTAGTTTACCGTGGCGAGGTAATTTGAATGTATAATAGACATTAAACTGACTTCTCAAATCGAATATCACCATCCGCTAAGTATTCCTTAGGGTGCCACCCGAGCTGGCGATAAAAACCGCTGGCGCGGCTGTTGCCGTCTGTTACCAGCCATATTTTTTGATGGTGCTTGAAAAGATAGGATTCGGCGTTGGCCAGCAGAACGCGGCCTAGTCCAAGCCCTTCAAATTCAGGGCGTATGAACAGGGCAAATACGCTTGCTTCAGCGGTGCAGGCCATAGAAAAACCAGCAGGAATTTGCCCTATCTCGGCAATCCAGACGCAGGGGGAGGCAAGAATCGCGTCCCTGATGGCAACAGCAGTAATTCCCATTTCCGTAAGCCGAGCGCGTGAGATCTGGTTCTCTCTTACGCTTAAGCGAATAGCAAAAATAGTATCGATATCCGTGATCTTGGCCAACCGGACACGTATTTTATCATGATTTTCGCCAGGTAAATTGTCTGGCGTTTCATGTCGCGACATCTATGCCTCCCTGCGGATTAATCCAAATATGAACTTATCATAATAGAAGTCTTAATTTGCGCTCCGCGCAGACGAAAATTGCTGGGAACAGGTCCAGATGCAACGTCTTGGCCTGTTAGCATACGGCAATATCCTCGGTTATTGAGTATACAGTTATTTTAGTTAATCATTTATTGAGATAATACAGACTATAACCCGCCGAAGCCCCCGCCACATCCCAGGCGAAGTCCTTCCAGCTCCAGCCGCTGCCGGCGGCGCGGCTGTCGAACGTTTCCTTCAGCGCGCCCAGCGAAAGGGCGAAGGCAAACCCGATATTGCGGCTGCGGGCCGGGGAGGCATTTTGGTGTTCCGCCACCGCGCTACCCGCATAGGCCAGTGTGGCGGAAGAGATAAAATGCGCTGTTTTATCGCGCCCTGTCCAGTTGTCCTGCGCCATATGGGCGCAGGCGCTGCAAAAAATCAGCGGAAGAATAATAACCGTGCGACAAGCGAGATGACTGACGTGATGAAATGGCTGCCTGGGGCTTTTTGACATGGTTGCGTTCCGCTGGTTCAAACCGTGGGCCTGGCGGACACTACGGCATCCCTGAACCGACGGCGCCGGTTTGTCTCCGGCGGGTCCTTTCAAGGAGGCCGCCGGTGGAAAACCGCGATGATGCCGGAATGACATTCCTGTGTGCCCAAGGGCGAATCTATAAAATACGGCTGATAAGGCGATCGATACGGATACGCCGCAGCCGGCGGATCAGCTTGCGTACTTTGACCGGATAGTCGCCGATACCTTGCAACTCGGTATAGTGCGTGACCACTATGGTATGGGTACGGATAAGTTCGAGTTCATGCTCGCGCTGCGCACGCAGTTCGCCCTTCGGGTCGTGGATTAACAGCGCGTTTTCCAGATCCAGGCGCCAGGCGCGGGGATTAAGGTTATTGCCGGTCAATAACTGCCATTCGTCGTCAACCCACATGCCTTTGAGGTGATAGGTATTATCGCCGTCTTTCCATAACCTGACCACCAGTTGCCCATTGTCCACATAACGCTGCAACCTTCCGAGAAAACGGCGCAGGTTGATTTCATATAAATAAGGCAAGGCGCCGATAATCTTAAACGGCTGATCTTCGGGAATATAAAAATCATTGGCCGTTTTATCGCCGACGATGATTTCCACCTGCCTGTTCTGGCGCAGCAGAGAAATGATATTGCGCACCAGCAGCGCCGGCATATTAAAATAGGGGGTGCACAGGGTCAGTTTACTGTCGGCGCACGACATCAGGTGATGAATGGTTTTATTCAGCGGACTTTGCTTGCCTAATCCCACCAGGGGCGTGATGGTCAGTTCGCCATCGCCGGCCGAGCCGTTGCAGGCATAATCGGCATCGCGCAAAGACTGGCGGAACATGCGCGTATCGTTTTTGATTTCAATACTTTTGGGACGAGCGGGATTATCCAGCCGGTTGACCGCGGGCGCCGTCAGCAGGTGCCGCTTAATATAACCCAGCATGCACTCGGCAAGCTGAGGGTTGTGGATCAGTTGATAACGATCGTAGCGGTATTTATCCAACTGATGCAGGTAGACATCGTTCAGGCTGGCGCCGCTGTAAATAACGGTATCGTCGATAATGAAGCCTTTGAGATGCAATACGCCCAGGGCTTCGCGGGTATTGACCGGTACGCCGTACACCGGTACCGACGTGCCGGGATGATCCTGCGCCATGCGGCAATACCAGTCGGCGTTGGTGTTTACCGCCGCCGCGCCTATGCGCCCACGCTGCGCGCGATGCCAGTCGACCAGCACACAGATCTCAAGCTCCGGCCGCAGCTCGCGGGCCTGGTAGAGGGCCGAGAGCACAGCCTCGCCACCTTCATCCTGCTCAAGATACAGCGCCACCAGATAAATACGCTTCTTGGCACCCGCAATGGCGTTAAGCAAGGCGATACGGAAATCTTCAGGACTGTACAGCGTTTGTACGTCAGCAACCGTCTGGGGAATTTTGGGCAGTTGTGCAAGGTGTTGTTGGTGTTTGGTACGTCTAAAGTTTGACAACATCACAGTGCGCTTCTTCTCTTGTCATCGTATGGTGGAATGACCATATGCAAAAACACAAATGTGTGGAATCGGCCATAATAACATTACTTTTCTCCATTGTGGCTATGTTTCGCCGCAGGTTGATGCGCGCTTGATGTTAGACCGGGGGTGGTTGCCGGGTTTCGCCCGCAAGCGACAGCGATAGCGCGACAATGCCGTCTTCCAACTGCAGATCGACGGTAAATCCCAGTTTTTTTGCCAGTGAAATCATGCCGTGGTTGCTGGGCATGGTGATGGCGTTCAAGCGTCTGAGCCCGTGATCGCGGGCGTAGGCAATCATTTTTTGCAGCAGCAGGCGGCCTAAGCCCATTTTTTTGAGATCGGACCTGACCAGTACCGAAAACTCGGCCTCGGTATTGTCCGGGTCGGAAAAAACGCGCGTGACGCCGATAATGGTGTTTCCCGCGTCGTTTTGTCTGATCGCGACAAACGCCATTTCTCGATCGTAGTCGATTTGGGTCATATAAGCCAAATCTTCATGGGTAAATTCTGTGATCTCACTGAAGTAACGATAATAAAGATCTTCCGGCGTGACCGCGCCGATAAACTGCTTTAGCAGCGGTTCGTCTTCGGGCAGGATGGGCCTGAACAGGCATTGCTCGCCGTTTTTCAGCGTGACCACCGATTCCAGCGCCTGCGGATAAGGACGGATCGCCAGGCGTGCCTCGGGGTCGCCCGGGCGTTCGGCCAGTTCAAGGCTGACATCCAGCACCGTCATATCGCCGCCGCAGGCCAGCAGCGGATGGATATCCAGATGGACGATTTCCGGGCAGTCGAGCAGCAGGTTGGAGACCTGCACCAACAGGCGGCTTAACGCGACAATATCCAGCGAATAGAGCGGACTATGGGTGCGGATAGCGCCTTTTTTCAGGCCCTGGCGCACCATATTCTGCGCCAGCGTCATATTAAGCGGCGGCAGGGCTACCGCCGTTTGGTCGGCCTGTCGCCATTCATGCCCGCTTTCACCCAGCAGGATTAGCGGGCCGAACACCGGATCCTGTTCGACCAGGATGCGCAGTTCCTGGGTGCCGGCCCGGCTGGCCATGCTTTGTACCAACATGCCCTCGATGCGCGCCTGAGGAAAGGTTTGCGCCACGCGTTCCGCCATGGCGTTGGCCGCCTGGGCCACTTCCTGCGCATTGCGCAGCGACAGCATCACGCCCTGGACCTCGGATTTATGGGGGATGTCCGGCGAGCGCAGCTTCAGCGCCACAGGGTAACCAATACGGTCGGCAACGGCGACGGCCTCGGCGGTGTCGCCGGCGATCCAGGTGGGCAGGGTGGTTAAGCCATAAGCCTCGATAATGGGGCGCACCTCGTGGGTCGCCAGCCGGGTAATGCCCTGTTCCAGCGCCTGGCGGATCAGGGCGTGCGCCTGGGCGGTATCCACCGTCAGGCCGACCGGCAGGGCCGGTGTTTCCATCAATTGCTTTTGATTGCGCCGGTATTCCGCCATATGCATAAAAGCGGTGACCACGCCTTCAGGGGTGCGATAGGTGGGTAGCCCCGCCTCCGTGAACAGGCGTCTGGCCTCCCGGGAGGAAAATTCGCCGCTCCAGTTGGTCAGCAGGGTGACCTGCCGGCCGCGGGGGTGAAGCTTGGCCAGCTCGATAACCTGCTGCGCCGTCTCGCTGCTGGGGGCGGCGGCGCTGGGCGCGTGGATAATCAGCAGCGCGTCGTAGTCGGTGCTGTCAAGCAGCGCCGTCAGGGCGGCGCGATAGCGGGCCGGAGTGGCGTCGTCCGCCAAATCAAGCGGGTTGGCGGCGGGCAGGCCCTCCGGCAATACCGCCTGCAGGGCCTGACGGGTCGCGGTGCTCAACGTCGCCAGCTTGCCATGACGGCTGAGCAGCTCATCCAGCGCCAGGGCGGCCGGGGCAATGCCGTTGCTGACGATCATCAGCCGTTCACCGCGCAACGGGCGCATATGGCTTAGGGTTTCCACCGCTGAAAATAATTCGTGGGTATCGCGCACCCGCAGCAGCCCGGCACGCTGGATTGCGGCGTCGTAGGCGGCATCCCTTCCCTGGGGATAGTTCAACAGGCGCTGCGCCTGCGGGCTGCGCCCGCTTTTGATGACCAGTATAGGCTTGTTGCGCGCGGCGCCCCGGGCGGCCGACAGAAAACGCCTGGCGTCGCTGAGGTGCTCCAGGTGCAGTAAAATGGCGCTGGTTTTGCCGTCGCGCGCCAGGAAATCAAGCACATCGTCCACATCGATATCGATACTGTCGCCGAGCGCGATAAAATAGGAAAACCCGATTTCGCGCTGCTGCGCCCAGTCCAGCACGGTATTGGATACCGCGGCGGACTGGGAGATAAACGCCAGCTTGCCTTTATGGATGGGCACCGGGGAAAAACTGGCGTTCAATCCTTGCCACGGCGCCAGTACCCCCAGGCTGTTCGGCCCGAGCAGACGCATGCCGTGACGGGCGGCGCAGGCTTTCAGCTCGGTAAACTGGGCCGGTGGCGCGGAGAGAATAATCGCCGTTTTGCAACCCAGCCTGCCGAGGTCGTCGAGCAAACCGGGATTGCGGCTGGCGCGGGTGCACAGGATCGCCAGGTCCGGCGCCAGGGGCAGGCTCGCCACGTCCGGATAGCTTAAAACGCCGCAAACCGCGGGATATCGCGGCGTTACCGGCAATATCGGGCCGCCGAACCCGCCGTTCAGCAGATTACGCATCATCAGGTTCCCGGCCCGGCCCGGTTTGTCGGACGCCCCCAGCACGGCGATGGATTTTGGTCTTAGCAGCGCTTCCAAACCTCGTTGACTCATCGGTGGTCTCCTATCCAGCCGCATCCGACAAGTGTAAGCGCATTAAGGCCGGGGTGTTGTGATGGCGGAAGATATTTGCGCGGTGTTATGGTGCGATTTACCCAATAGGTAGCGGCTGCGAAACAGCGCAAAATGCGCGCCCAGGCGATCCGCCGCCGCCGCGTCCCCCGTCTGGCGCAGCAGGGTGGCGGCCACCTCGGCGGTGCAGTGGTGGCCTTCGCCGTGCGCTTCCCGCAGACGATAGGCGGAGACGGTAGCCAGGTTAAGGGATAATATCGGAAAATCCGCCAAATAGGGGCTTTTGCGAAACATCTTGCCGGCCTCGGACCAGGTGCCGTCAAGCAGAATAAACAACGGCGGCTTGCCGCAGGCATCGATTTGCGGCACCACGCGCCGGTCCGGGGCGACGTTGTGCGCCGGGAATACCACATAAGGCTGGCGGGCGGGGTCGGCAATAGCCGATAGCAGTGCCGTATCCGGCTCGGTGCGCGACCAGAGAAAAGCCTGGGTATCCGGCAAGATATCGGCGATCAGGCGTCCGGTATTGCTGGGTTTCAGGGGCTCGGAGTCAAACATGATCAGGCAGAAACGGCTGACCGACGTCATGGGGATAATGCGATCGCACAGGCAAACGGGCTGCGGCAGCAGGCAGTGTTCGCAGCGCACGACCCGGCAACCGCGCGCGCGGTACGGCCGGGTGGCGCGATCGAGACGATATTGGCGTAGCGCCAGCACGGCGTTGTTTGTCATGGGAAGCCCGCAAGAAAAGAGAGAGTTTACCGGAGCGGGCGGGGAAAGCGGACAACTATTTACCGACGGAGCTGTCGGGAAACGCAGTGTCGCGGCGCGCCGGGCCACCCGCCGCCACAGCATGTGCGGGTGGCCCGGCGGCGGCCGCTTAAGACGGGCTCGGAATGGACAGGCCTTCGTCCAGCCACTCTTCAAACGGCCCTTTGGGCATAGCGCCGTGCAGCGAATCCACCATTTTACCGTGCCTGAACACCATGATGGTGGGAATGCTGCGGATGCCGAAACGGGTGCTTAACTGGGGCTCCGCTTCGGTATTCACCTTCAGGAAACGTACCGAGCCGCGGCGCTCCGCGGCAACCGCCTCGAAAATCGGCGCGAAGCCGACGCAGGGGCCGCACCAGGGCGCCCAGAAGTCGACCACCACCGGCAGATCGTCTTGCAGCAGCTTATCGAGGGAGTCGGTGGTGGCATGCACCACTTTGCCGTCCAGCAGCGCCTCGCCGCAACGGCCGCATTTCGCGCCGTCGTTGACCTTCTGTTCCGGCAGCCGGTTGGTGGCCAGACAGGATGCACATACTGTATTCATACAATTGCCTCTTATGGGTGGAGGTTAAACCGGCGACAGGGCGGCCGGGCGATGAGATCCACGCTTTATCGAAATGATGTTCTGAAGTATGGTGAAAGAAATGTGAAGGTACAAAATGATTTATCCGATGGCTTCGATAGTTGCTGGCTTTTACCTCTACCCGGTAGCTAAAAAAGACAAGATCAGGTAATCTTCGCGCCCAGCATATGGGTGGAGAGACAAATGAGCGATTCATTAAAGGGTAAAAACGGCAAGGTCCGTGTTATGTACGTGCGCAAAGAAGAAGAAGAGCAGCCTCGTCGTCCTTCTCGTCCACCCCAGCCGGGCCGCGATGCGCCCCGGGGCGATGCCCGCCGCGGCGACGCACCCCGCGGTGATGCCCGCCGTGGTGACGCGCCCCGCGGTGATGCCCGCCGCGGCGACGCGCCCCGCGGTGATGCCCGTCGCGGCGACGCGCCCCGGGGTGACGCCCGTCGTGGTGACGCGCCCCGCGGTGATGCCCGTCGCGGCGACGCGCCCCGCAGGGACAGACCGTCCACCGCGCCGGACTCCCCCTGGAAGACCCTGTACCAAAACGATGAGACCCCCGCGGTGGCCGATCACGGCGGCATCAGCGGTAAAAGCCTGATCGACCCCGAACAGCTGCGGCGCCAGCGGGCGGAAGAAACCCGGGTTTACGGCGAAAATGCCTGCCAGGCCTTATTCAAAAGCCGTCCCGATTCCATCGTGCGCGCCTGGTTCGTGCAATCCGTTACGCCGCGCTTTCGCGACGCCCTGCGCTGGATGGCCGCCAATCGCAAAGCCTACCATGTGGTGGAAGAGGACGAGCTGGCGCTGGCATCCGGCACCGATCATCACGGCGGCGTCTGTTTCCTGATTAAAAAGCGCATCGGCCTGGATGCCGTTACCTATCTTGATAAAGCCCTGGACAAAGATTGCGTGCTGGCGCTTGAGGATGTCTCCAATCCCCATAACCTCGGCGCAATGTTGCGCAGCTGCGCGCATTTTGGCGTGAAAGGCGTCATGACCTGCGACAGCGCGGCGCTGGAGTCCGGCGCCGCGGTACGTACCGCCGAAGGTGGCGCGGAGCATATCAGCGCCATACATACCGATGATTTATTCGGCGATTTGGACCGTTTCCGCCAGGCGGGTTATACCATCGTCACCACCTCGAGCCACAAAGGCGCGTCGCTTGGCCGGGTCAATATGCCGGCGAAGATGGTGCTGGTGATAGGCCAGGAGCGGGCAGGGTTGTCCGACGCCATCGTGGAACAGGCGGATCTGGCGATTTCCATCGGCGGTACCGGGCGGGTGGAAAGCCTGAACGTGTCGGTGGCTACCGGCATACTGCTGGCGGAGTGGTGGCGGCAAAACCACGCTTGAGTGTGCGGCGGGTTTGCCGGGCAAACAGAATAACGCGTAGCGCGCAGGGACAAAAACGCCGCACTCATTGACGCGCAGGGAGGCTCACAGGGAAGTGAGCCATAATCGCGCGCGCAGGTCAGGCTTTTTCGTCTTCGACAATTAATTCGTCCAGTTTGGTCAGCAGCTTGCGCGTGAGCGTTTCAAGCTGCTTCTGCTCGTCGGTATTGAGGGTAGACCAGAGCGTTACCAGGCACTTATGCTGCGGCGGCAAGAGATTATTAAGAAAGTTTTCGCCGGCGTCGGTCAGTTGCAAATGCAGGCAGCGGCGATCGTTCTCACTCTCTTTACGCACAATCCAGCCCCGTTTTTCCAGCTCATCCGCGATGCGGGTGGCGTTGGTGCGCGACGATCCCAGGGCGGAACTGAGTTCAGAGGGCTGGATACTGTGATTTTCCTGGGACTCCAGGGTCAGCAGGGCCATAAACAACGTTTCATTGATGCCCTGGGCTTTCAGCATGCGGTTTCTGTTTTCCAGCAATTTACTCTGCATATGCATGCATAGCCGGGTCAGCAGGATTTCCTGGTAGGGAAACTCGGGACGCTGCTTAGCGCGTTGCGCCAACATTTGCTCAATGGGGGTGAAGGAACTGTCCATGATGATTTATGCCTCATTAGTTTCTATGGATATAATAACTAATGTAATCACTCAAGTAAATATTGTCGTCCTGAAAAGTTTAGAGAGCTATAGATTAGGGCATGACTAATTTATATACCAAGCCAAAGCACAGCGCCCCGGCCAGGGTGGCGATGACGATGCTGCGGGTGCGGTAAAAACAGGCCGCCAATACCGCGAAACCCGCCAGGGTAGGCAGTAGTTTCGCCGGCGCGCGCAGCACCTCCGGCACACTGGAGACCACCAGTAGCGCGCATATGGAGGCCAAACCTATGCCGTCCAAAAGACGTCCGGCCCAGGCGCCGGCGGGGCCGGCTGATTTACGCCCGCCGCCAAAACGCAGGGGCAGGTAACGGAACAGATAATTCGCCGCGCCGACCACCAAACCGATGATAATCACGCTGGTATGCATTTATTATTCCTCCCTGGCGGCGCGCGCCGGGCCCAGCAAGGCACCCAGGCACCCGCCGCCGATGCCGGCCAGGATCGCCATCGGAATCGACAGCAGCAGCAGCCCGGCCAGCGCGCCGGCCAGCGCCGCGGCCAATACCAGGCTTTGCCGGCGCTGAAATGACGCCAACAGGAAACTGAGGAACAGCGCCGGCAGCATGAAGGACAGCGCGGCCTCAACCGCCGGATAGTCGTTCAGCGGGCCGTTGCCCGACAGCGCGCCGACGGCGGTGCCGACGACCCAGGATAGCCACGAACAGACCGCGACGCTTATCATCCAGCGTTCCGACCAGCGGCGGTTATCCTTAATCAGTTTGGCGATGGCCGCGGCAAACACCTCATCGGTCAGGCCGAAGGCCCATAGCGCCGTGGCGCGCCGCGACAGGGCGCCGGGAATACGGTGACGCAGCGCCGGGCCGTACAGCAGATGGCGCACATCCATGGCCATGACGGTCAACGCCGCGACCCACAGCGATATCCCGGCGCTGAGCAGGGTGGTTATCACGAACTGGCTGGCGCCGGCATAGATAACGCAGGAAATGAAGAGGCTTTCGAGCGGCGTAAAGCCCAGCTTCACCGCGTTCAGGCCAAAAGCGAACGCCACCGGCAGGTAGCCGATGACGATGGGCAGGCTGTCCTTGATGCCCTCGCGAAAGGTGGCCGGCGTCCCTGGGGCCGCCGGCAGGTGATCCTGGCTTGCGTCCATGTGCGTATCTCCCATGGCGACACTTCCGGCGACTATCGCCCGCCGGAACGCCGCGACAGTCATCCCGCCGTGCGACGCCCTCAGGCGGCCGCTACGCCGCTATCCTCATGATGCTGGCCACGCCACCATAACAGCAGGTTGAGCACGCCCAGCGCCCCGCCGGCGACGCATACGCCGGTCCAGCCGGCCATCTGGTAGGCCGAGGCGGAAATCAGCGAGCCCAGGGCGCCGCCGATAAAATAGCTGGTCATATAGCCGGAGGTGAGACGGTTACGCGCTTGCGGCATGCGGCGGTAAATGACGCTCTGGTTGGTGATATGCACGCCCTGCACCGCCAGATCCAGCACGACGATGCCGGCGATAAGCGCCATCACCTGATGCTGGCCGTACCAGATAAAGGCCCAGGAGACCAGGAGCAGCAGCAGGCCATAGCGGGTGGTGATTTTTGCCTTGCCCCGGTCGGCCAGATGCCCGGCCCTGGATGCGGCCAGGGCGCCGGCGGCGCCCGCCAGGCCGAACAGGCCGATTTTAGCCTCGGAGTAAAAAAACGGCGGCGCGGCCAGCAGGAACGCCATGGAAGTCCACAGGTTGCTGAAGCTGGCAAAGGTCACGCAGCCGATCAGCGCGCGGGTGCGCAGCACCGGCGTGGTGACATACATGCGCAGGATGGAGGCCAGCAGCTGCGGGTAATTCAGATCGGAATACTGTTTATAACGCGGCAGGGCGAACCACAGTATCAGCGCCATGACCACCATCAGGGCGCTGGCGAACCAGTACACGGTGCGCCAGCCGCCGAAGCTTGCCAGGGCGCCGGCGACGGTACGCGCCAGCAGGATACCCAGCAGCAGACCGGTCATGATCATACCGACCACTTTGCCCCGCTTCGCCGGATCGGCAAGCGTCGCCGCCAGCGGCACCAGGATCTGCGCCACCACCGAGAATAGACCGGTCAGCGCCGTGCCGGCTATCATCAGCCACAGGCTGCCGGCCGAGGCGGTGACCAGCATACCGGCGGCGGCCAGCAGCGTCATGACCACTATCATGCCGCGCCGTTCGAACTTATCCCCCAGCGGCACGATAAACATCAGGCCGCAGGCATAACCCAGCTGGGCGGCGGTGACGATAAACCCGGCCTGGTTCACCGACAGGTGATACGACTGGGCAATGGTGTCCAGCAGGGGTTGCGCGTAATAATTACTCGCGACCGACAATCCGGTGGCGATAGCCATGATAATAATCAGCGCCGGACTTAAACTTGGGTGATCTGTTTTTGTTTTCATTGGTGAGTCTGTTTACCAATCGGGGGGCTATTATTCCCCATAAGCGCCAAAAAAACGAGGGGCGAATGCCCCCCGTCGGTTAACGTGACCTGTTTTCGCGCCATAAACGGGCGCGAAGACGCCGTATCATTTAGCGGCGGCGGCCGTGGCGGCGCTTATCCAGCCGTCGAATAGCGCCTGGTGCGCGGCAATCCAGCCGTTGGCGTGGCGTTCGATATCCGCCTCCGAGGCCTGGCCCTCATGCATACGCAGGTTCTGCGCGTTCACATCGCTAATGGGCAGACGCATGATGGCGAACAGTTTCGCCGCCGCGGGATTGGCCTTGGCCCACTCTTTATTGGCGACGATACGCATGGTGTTTACCGGGAAGCCATAGTCGGCGCCGTTAGGCAGTTTGGTACTGATGTCCTTCTGCTTGCCGGGCAGGGAAGAGAACGGCACCTGTAGCCATACCACGTCCCGGCCCGGAACCAGCACGTCGCTGACCCAATAGGGCGTCCAGGTATAATACAGGATCGGCTTGCCTTCCTTGAAGCGCGCCATGGTGTCGGCAATGATGGCCGCGTAGTTGCCCTGGTTGTGCTCCACGGTATCGGCCAGGCCGTAGGCCTGGATCTGGTGGTTGATCACCGCCTCGCAGCCCCAGCCTGGGGTGCAGCCGGTCAAATCGGCCTTGCCGTCGCCGTTGGCGTCGAACAGTTTAGCCAGCTTGGGATCCTTAAGCTGATCGATGGTTTTGATATGGTATTGATCGGCGGTCTTTTTGTCGATCAGGTAGCCCTGGGCCGCGCCCTCGACATAGTTGCCCTGGCGATAGAACCTGGCGTCGCCGCCGGCCGCCTGATACTGGTCCGCGTGCAGGGGATCCCAGTTAACCGCCATAAAGGTAGCGTCGCCGGAGGCGATGGAAGTATAGGCGACGTTATAATCCACCTCACGGCTCGATTTGACATCGTAGCCCAGCTTTTCCAGCGCTTTGTTGACCAGCAGCGTTTGGAACGTCTCTTCGGATATCGTGCTTTGCAGGGGCTGCACCTGCACGCCCTTGCCCGGCAGATCGGCGGCAAAAGAGAGTGGCGCGACAAGCGCCGCGGTGAGCGCTAGCGCCCAGATTCCGGTGTGATGCATGGAATATCCTTCTCGTTGATTTTCATCATGTATTTTAACTTTCAGACGCCGGGGGCGGGGAGCCCGCGCCCGGCAAAGGGTCAGGCTTTTTTGGCAAACGGGCGGGTGAACAGGCCCAGGGGACCGGCGGCGTACCAGCGGCGGTTGCCGCGGCTGCGGCTGTCGCGTCCCAGGGATTGCGTCAGACGATCGAGGATTATGGCCAGTATCACGATGCCGACCCCGCCGATGGTGGCAAGCCCCATATCCAGGCGACCGATGCCGCGCAGGACCATCTGGCCCAGGCCGCCGACGGCAATCATCGAGGCGATGACCACCATCGAGAGCGCCAGCATCAGCGTCTGGTTAATCCCGGCCATGATGGTCGGCATCGCCAGCGGCAACTGCACTTTGAACAGCAACTGGCCGGGGCTGGCGCCGAACGATTCGGCGGCTTCTATCAGGTCTTCCGGCACCTGTTTGATACCCAGGATGGTCAGGCGCACCACCGGCGGCAGGGCGAAGATAATGGTCACCACCACCCCCGGCACATTGCCGATGCCGAACAGCATGACGATGGGCACCAGGTAGACGAACGCCGGCGTGGTCTGCATGGCGTCCAGCAATGGGCGGATGATTTTGGCCGCGCCATCGCTGCGCGCCAGCCAAATGCCCAGCGGCAGGCCTATCACCACGCAGAAAAACAGCGAGGTGAGCACCAGCGCCAGCGTGACCATGGCCTGCGCCCAGGCGCCGATGGCGCCGATAATCGCCAGCGAGACCAGGGTGGCGATGCCCATGCCCAGGCTCGACATCTGCCAGGCCAGCAGGGCGAACACCAGGATGGCCACCGGGGCGGGCATGCCCAGCAGCAGATGCTGGAAGCCGCCGAGGATGATATCCACCGGCACGCGGATACCCTGGAACAACGGCCGGAAATGCAGCACCACCCAATCGATGCCGTGGGTGACCCAGGTATCGAGCGGGATCAGGGTAGTGTGAAACGGATCCAGCAGATTAAAATGCTCAGGCGCGGGAGCCGGCCCGCTGTTGAGCCAGTCGGCGCCCTGCTGGGCGGTGTGCGCCCCGGCGCCGTCGGCGGGAGGCGTGGCGGTATTGCCCCAGGCGTCGGCGGCGCTGCCCGCTCCGTTGGCGGGGGCGGTCTGCGCGACGGCGTCATGCTGCTGCGCGGCGGCCCCGCCCCAGGGATCGGCGGACTGCGGCGCGGCGGACTGGGCCTGGCTGGCGTCGGCTGCGGGCGCGGCCTGCGCGCCGCCCCATGGATCGGTGGTTGGCTTACTCATTGGTCGCCCCTTCTTTGTCTAATGCCTGTAGCAACATGCCCTTGGAAATAATGCCGATATATTGATTCTCCTCGCCGACCACCGGTACGGCGCAAGGCGCCTGGGCGACGGTGGAGATGAGCTCGCTGAGCGGCATATCTCCCGGCACGGGCACGGGGCTCTCGAGCAGCGCCTGTTCCAGGGGAAGATTGGCCGCAAGGGCGGCTTTCAGCGAATCGATGGACACCACGCCGATAAATTTCTGGCCGCGCTCCAGGACATAACCGAAATCGCGGTCTTCATCCTGCAGCAGCTTAAGGGCGGAGCGGGGGCCGAACCCCGGCGTCTTGCGGATAAGCGTTACCGGACGACGGCGCGCGATATCCTTGGCGCTGAAAACATGGCTGACGTCTACGCCGCGAAAGAACGTGCGCACATAGTCGTTGGCCGGATTGTTGAGAATTTCATCCGGCGTGCCCACCTGCACCACCACGCCGCCCTGCATGATGGCGATGCGGTCGCCGATGCGCATCGCTTCGTCGAGATCATGGGAGATAAATACGATGGTGCGCTGATGGCGGGATTGCAGCTTCACCAATTCGTCCTGCATTTCGGCGCGGATTAACGGGTCGAGCGCCGAAAAAGCCTCATCCATCAGCAGGATATCGGGGTCGTTCGCCAGCGCCCGCGCCAGGCCGACGCGTTGGCGCATGCCGCCCGACAGCTCGTCGGGCCAGGACAACGCATGCTTATCCAGCCCCACCTGCGTCAAGGCTTCCAGCGCCTTGGCGTGGCGTTCCTGCGCCGGTATGCCGGCCAGCATCATGCCGAACGCGGTATTGTCCAGCACGTTCAGATGCGGCATCAGCGCAAAGGACTGGAACACCATGCTGATTTTTTTACGCCGCACCTCGCGCAGGGCGTTGTCGGATATCCGGGCGATATCGACGCCGTCGATCAGCACCTCGCCGCGGGTCGGTTCTATCAGACGATTGAGAAGGCGTACCATGGTGGATTTACCGGAACCGGATAATCCCATGATGACGAATATCTCGCCTTCTTCAATGGCCAGACTGGCATCTTTTACGCCCACCGTCAGACCGGTCTTGGCGAATAGGGTATCCTTATCGTGCCCTGCCTGAATCAGCTTAAATGCCCGTTCGGGATGTTCGCCGAATATTTTATAGAGGTTTTTTACTTCAAGTTTAACAGCCATGCAATTATCAAGTTCCCGTATGGTTTTCTAATATATTTAAGGGTCCTGCCAATATAAAAACGCTGTATACCCTAACATACTGAGCATTTGAGACAACCCCCAAGGCCTTATCCAGTTGAATATCCCGTCCTTGAGCCGCTATCGTTTCAGCCATTTCGGCTAAACGTGACAAGGGCTTAGGGAAATAAACAGTCTTGCGAATTTTTTTAATGCACAGGCACGGTTTTGGCGTGAATTTCATGCGTCAAGGGCTAAGAGTGAATAATTTTACGGCAGAAAAGACGATAGGTCGTGTGGGGCAGGTGATACGCAGGGAACCGCGGGGATGAACCCTGGATATATAATTCCCTCCCATGGGAGGGAAACAATTAAATCGGGATGGCGGAATTTATAATAAATAACGGCATGGGTAAGCCGTTATCAGCGGAAATAGTCTCTTACCGGGCGCGGAAAAATAGCTCCTGCGCGCCGGGGAGATTAAAAGGCCCAGTCCTCGTCCTCGGTATTGACCGCGCGGCCCATCACATAAGACGACCCGGAACCGGAGAAAAAATCGTGGTTTTCGTCGGCGTTGGGCGACAGCGCGGATAGGATTTCCGGATTGACGTTGGTCATCGATGCCGGGAATAATGCTTCATAACCCAGGTTCATCAAGGCTTTATTGGCATTGTAATGCAAAAATGCCGTAACGTCCGCTGTCCAGCCGACCCCGTCATACAGCTGCGCGCTGTAAAGCAGTTCGTTCTCATACAGGTCCTGCAGCAGGTCGTAGGTAAAGGTCTTGATCTGCTCGCGCCGCTCGGGCGTGGCCCGTTCCAGCGCACGCTGGAATTTATAGCCGATATAATAACCGTGCACCGCTTCATCACGGATAATTAACCGGATCAGGTCGGCGGTATTAGTGAGTTTTGCCCGGCTGGAATAATACATCGGCAGGTAAAAACCGGAATAAAATAGAAAGGACTCCAGAAAGACGCTGGCGACTTTTTTCGTCAGCGGATCGTCATGGCGGTAATGACGCAGAATAATGGCCGCTTTATTTTGCAAGGCTTCGTTCTGCTCGCTCCAGCGGTATGCCGCATCCACCTCCGGCATGGCGCACAGCGTGGAAAATATCGAACTGTAGGAGCGCGCATGCACCGCCTCCATAAAGCTGATATTGGAGAATACCGCTTCCTCGTGCGGCGTTACCGCATCGGCCATTAATGCCGGCGCGCCGACGGTATTTTGCACTGTATCCAGCAATGTCAGCCCGGTAAATACCCGGATGGTCAGTTCCTGTTCCTGCGCGGATAATGTCGACCACGAGGGGATATCATTGGACAGCGGTAATTTTTCCGGCAGCCAGAAATTCGCGGTCAGGCGGTTCCACACCTCCAGATCCTTATCGTCTTCAATCCGGTTCCAGTTTACCGCCTGGACGCGGGAGATCGGTTGAGCGGTGGTCATGGTGATAGTCTCCTTTACCGTTACAGCGCGCACGAGACGCAGCCGGCGACTTCAGTGCCTTCCAGCGCCAACTGGCGGATACGGATGTAGTACAGCGTCTTGATGCCTTTTTTCCAGGCGTAGATTTGCGCCTTGTTGATATCGCGGGTAGTGGCGGTATCCCGGAAAAACAGCGTCAGCGACAGGCCCTGATCGACATGGCGCGTGGCGGCGGCGTAGGTATCGATGATTTTTTCCGGCCCGATTTCATATGCGTCCTGGTAATAGTGCAGGTTATCGTTGTCCATAAAGGGCGCCGGATAATAGACCCGGCCGGTTTTACCCTCTTTGCGGATCTCGATGCGCGAGACAATCGGATGGATGCTGGATGTGGAATGATTGATATAGGAAATGGAGCCGGTCGGCGGCACCGCCTGCAGGTTCTGGTTGTAGAGTCCATGCGCCATCACCGACGCGCGCAGCGCCAGCCAATCCTCGCGGGTGGGCAGGGCGATGCCGGCCCGGGCGAACAGCGCCCGCACCCGTTCGGTTTTAGGCCGCCATTGCCGTTCGACATAGGGCGTAAAGTAGTCTCCGCTGGCATAACGGGAGTCGGCAAAACCCGCGAAGGTCACACCCCGTTCGATGGCCAGGCGGTTTGACGCCCGCACCGCATGGTAGGTGACGGCGTAAAAGTACATATCGGTAAAATCCACGCCTTCCTCCGAGCCGTAGTAAATATGCTCGCGCGCCAGAAAGCCGTGCAGGTTCATTTGCCCAAGGCCGATGGCATGGGAGGCGTCGTTGCCTTTGACGATGGAGGGCACAGAATTTATCCGGCTCATGTCGGATACGGCGGTCAGGGCTCGCACGGCGGTTTCCACCGTATTGCCCAGATCCGGTTCGTCCATGGCGCGGGCGATATTCAGCGAGCCCAGGTTGCAGGAGATATCATGGCCGACCTGCCGGTAGCTGAGATCCTCGTTATATTCAGTCGCGCTGTTGACCTGCAGGATCTCCGAGCACAGATTGCTCATATTGATGCGGCCTTTGATGGGATTGGCGCGGTTTACCGTATCCTCGAACACCATATAGGGATAACCCGACTCAAACTGGATTTCCGCCAGCGTCTGGAAAAACTGCCGGGCGTCGATGCTGGTCTTGCGGATGCGGGGGTCGGCCGCCATCTCATGGTATTTTTCACTGATGCTGAGTTGCGAAAAAGGCTGGCCGTAAATCCGCTCGACGTCGTAGGGCGAGAACAGGTACATCGGCTTATTGTCGCGCGCCAGCTCGAAGGTGACATCCGGAATGACCACGCCCAGCGACAGGGTTTTGATACGGATTTTTTCATCGGCGTTTTCCCGTTTGGTGTCGAGGAAACGCATGATGTCCGGATGATGGGCATGCAGGTAGACGGCGCCGGCGCCCTGGCGCGCGCCAAGCTGGTTGGCGTAGGAAAAGGCGTCCTCCAGCATTTTCATCACCGGAATAACGCCGGACGACTGGTTTTCGATACGCTTGATCGGCGCCCCGGCCTCGCGCAGGTTGGTGAGCATAAAGGCTACGCCGCCGCCGCGTTTGGACAACTGCAGCGCCGCGTTGACCGAGCGGCCGATGGATTCCATATTATCCTCGATGCGCAGCAGGAAACAGGAGACATACTCCCCGCGTTGCTGTTTGCCGCAGTTGAGAAAGGTGGGGGTCGCGGGCTGGAAACGTCCCGACAGCATTTCATCCACCAGCCTGGACGCCAGGGCGCCGTCGCCGGCGGCAAGCGTCAGCGCCACCATGCATACCCGGTCCTCGAAGCGCTCCAGATACTGTTTGCCGTCAAATGATTTCAGGGTATAGCTGGTATAGAATTTCAGCGCGCCCATAAACGTCTGGAAACGGAACTGGCGCGCGTCGGCCTGCCGGAACAAGGCCTCCAGGGTGTCCTGGGAGTAGGGGGCCAGTACCTGCGCCTCGTAGTAACCCTCATCCACCAGATAGCGCAGCCGGGCGGCCAGGGAGGGAAACCGCCGGGTGTTGGGCACCACGTGCTGCTCGAAATAGCGCTCGACGGCCTGCCGGTCCTTATCGAACTGAATATTGCCGTGCTCGTCATAGAGATTGAGCATGGCGTTCAGGGCATGATAATCCGCCAGCGCCGGACCGGGTTGAGTGATGTTCAGTTCTGCTGTTGCCAAAATGTGGTTACTCCCATACGTACCCGCGCCACGTCTTCCGCCGTACCCAATAGCTCAATGCGATCAAGGAACGGCACCTGGCATTTCCTGGCGATAATATCGCCCGCCAGACAGAAGGCTGCGCCAAAGTTACGGTTACCGGCACCGATGACGCCGCGGAGCCAGGAACGGTTAGTTGCATCGTTAAGAAAGCGGACGGCCTGGGGCGGCACGGCGCCGTGCTGGCTGCCGCCGCCATAGCTCGGCACTATCAGAATATAGGGCCGGTCCACCTGCAGTTTCTGGCTGGTCGCCAGGGGAATGCGCAGCGCCGGCAGCGTTAACTTGCCGACAAACCGATGCGTATTTTCCGAGCTGCTGGAAAAGTACACCAGCAGCGGTTGCGCAGATAACATGATGGCTCACGACGCCAGGGCGGTGGCGGCAAGCAGGTTGATTTTATCCGGCCTGAAGCCGCTCCAGTGCTCGCTGGGCGTCTGCACCACCGGAACCTGCTGATACCCCAACGATTTCACATGGGCCAGCGCCTGGCCGTCTGCCACCAGATCCACTAACCGATAGCTGATGCCTTTTCTGTCCAGCGCGCGGCAGGTGGCGTGACATTGGACGCAATCCGGTTTAGTGTAAATAGTAATAGTCATGATTCGCATTCCCCTTACGCGTTAACATTATAGTGGTAATATCGCCCAGGCGGTGCTAGCCGGTAGGGTGGCTTGCCTGAAACTAATACTATATGTAGATATTATTTTTATCAACCACACAATATATGGGATGATGCGACAATTTTTCACTGAGGTCGGGGGAACAGGCGACAAAAAAGCCCGCGCTCCTTGGGGAGCGCGGGCTGCGGTACTGCAAAGGATACGGCTGGCGGTGCAAGAAAATAGTGATGTCTTGAAAATCACCCGGCACGGTTACCAGGTAGGAGGTCCTGCATCACCCCCGCGTCTCTTATTGCCCATCGGCCTTAACGGCGCGAGAGCAACACGCCGAGCACGATACCGACCGCGGTAGTGATGCCAAGGCTCTGCCACGGTTTCTCGACCACGTAATTTTTGGTCTGGACCGCGGTGTCGCGGGCGTACTGTCCGATACGGCTGGTGCCGCCGGCGCGCGCGCGCGCGTCTTTCAAGACGTCTTTAGCTTTACTGCGCAGCGCGTCCAGCTGTTCTTTGGTGGTTTTTTCAGACGTACTAAGCAATTCATCCAGTGTATCGGCTAACAGAGAAACATCGTCTTTAATATCTCTTTGCAGATCATTTTTTTCAGCTTTCGTAAACATTTGTTTCTCCCTTTTGGCTAATGATAGTTTAACTGTAGACTATCCACGCCATTCCTGCCGCGGCGGTAAGGCCGCCTGCCGTCGTCGGGACAGGCGTCGGCGGGGCCGGAACAAGCGCGACGGGCGGCTTGGCGCGGTCTGGCGCGTTGCCGGAACCCGGCCGGAGCCGGTTTTTGGATTAATCCGAAATCACGCGCTGCGTCTACTGACCGGACGCTTAACTGATTACATTAGCTGGGATCACTTCACTGTGACTGAAGAGAGGACAAATAATGTATTTAAGACCCGATGAAGTCGCTCGCGAACTGGAAAACTCCGGATTCGAAAGAGATTATATCACCCGACAATGTTACGGTTACCGTAAAGGTCACCACTATGTCTATGTGAATCGGGAGGCTAAACTGGGCCGAACCGCCCTGGTCGTTCATCCTTCGCTGCGCGATAAAAGCAGCCTGTTTGCCGCCCCGACGTCGCCGGTACGCTCCAGCGACAACTATCAAGTCTTTCCTTCCGATCCGGACGGCAAGCCCGACAGCCATTACGGCATCCCCCATGGTTTTTCTTCCCGCGCCTCGTTAACCCGCTATTTGCAGAAAATGTTCAATTAACCCGATCCCCTCCACGGTGGATTCATCATGCTATACCGGCGTTTGGTCATGCCATCAATCGCCGGTGGACGCGCACTACTATGATGAAAAATTGCAACATCTGCACTTTCATAGGTCATTTTTCCAGCATGATCCCGGCGGGCGGATCGATTCGCACGGCGGGATTGAGTCATTAATCAGTTAATTAATTGATTAGTTAACTGATGGCACGCTAGTTGCTACTTCCCCTTTATCGGTACGCTACCACGGCCGGCCATCGCCGCAGGCGTCATGACGTGTCTGCCGGTGTTTACGCCCAGATCATCGGGTAAACCAGATAAAGACCTTTCGGGAGTATTGCAAGCATGAGAATGACACCATCCCTGCTCCACGCTGTGTTGTTGTGCGCCGGCCTGACTCTGTGCGGCGCGGCGAGCGCCGAGGACCCGGCGCCGATCGCCATGGACAACGCCCTGCACGCGCTATTGCCGGACAAGATCAAAACCCAGGGCGTTATCAATCTGGTGACCGATGCCCATTACCCGCCGTGCGAGGTGTTCGCCGATGATAATAAAACCATGGTGGGGTTTGAGCCGGATCTGTGGAACGCCATCGGCAAAGTGCTGGGGGTGGGCATCAATCCGGTCTCCATCGATTTCGCCGGCCTGATCCCCGGCGTGAAAAGCGGACGTTACGATATGGCGATGGAATGCATTTCCGACAGCCTGGAGCGTGAAAAGCAGGTGACGTTCGTGAACTATGCCTATGCCACCAATGAAGTTTATACCCTGGCCAGTAATAAAAGCATCGTCAACGATCCGTTATCGCTGTGCGGCCTGAAGGTCGGCGTGCAGTCAGGCACCGATTTTGAACATGCCATCAGCGAAATTTTTTCACCTAACTGCACGAAGAATAATAAACCGGCCATTAAGGTGACCACCCTGCCGTCGGCGGACGCCGTGCTGCTGGCGCTGTACGCGGGACGTATCGATTTTGTGCTCAACGACGCCGCCGCCGCCGCCGAAATCAAAAAAGTGGCGCCCCGGCCGATTCGCACCGTGACCATGCCGCTGATGCCGAAATATTATCTTGGCATCGTGGTCAAGCCCGATAACCAGCAACTGGCCCAGGCCCTGCTTGGCGCGCTGAAGGTACTGTGGTCCAACGGCGAATACGCCCGCATCATGAAAAAATGGGATTTGGAACCCGTGATGCTGGAACAGCCGGGTATTAATCTGTTCACCACCCGCCCGATGCAATAAGCGCGCAACCGATGATGCGGGCGGATAAACAGACCGGGACAGCCCCTGTCCCGATTGCCGACAGCCAGCTGCGGTGCGATGTGCTGGTGGTGGGGTCGGGCAGCGCCGCGTTAAGCGCGGCGCTGAGCGCGGCGGCGGCGGGACTGGCGGTGCTGATCGTGGAAAAAGCCGCTGTCCTGGGCGGCACCTCGGCCATGTCGGGCGGCGCGGTATGGGTGCCCGCCAATCATCACGCCCTGGCCCGCGGGGTCGAGGATAGCCCCGCGCAGGCGCTGGAATACCTGCGCGCCGCCGCGCCCGCGGGTTGGCGCGCCGGCGAAGACCGGCTGTGGGCACAATTTGCGCGTTCCGCGCCCGAGATGCTGCGTTTTCTGGAAACCCATACGCCATTGCGTTTCAGCCTGACGCCGGAGGCCGATCCGCTGATGGACTGCGCCGGCGCCAAGGCCTTCGGCCGTATGCTGACGCCCGATCCGCTGCGGGCCGGGGTGCTGGGCAAAAGACGCTGTCCGGTCAGGCGTTCCCCCCTGCCTCAGGTCTATACCTACCAGGAAGTCATCGGCGAGGATATCTATCATCATCCGGTCAGGGTAGCGCTCAAGCTGGCGCCACGGCTGCTATGGCGCGCCATCACCCGCACCCGCACCAAGGGCGCGGCGCTGATTACCGGGCTGCTGGCCGGCTGCCTGGCCCATGGCTGCCGGATCGAAATGTCGGCCAGGGTCGTTGATCTCATCACCGACGCCGCGGGGGCGGTCACGGGCGCCTGGTTCAGCCGCGACGGCCGTCTGACCCGGATTACGGCCCGGCGCGGCGTGGTGCTGGCCAGCGGCGGTTTTGAATGGGATGCGCTGCGGCGCGCGGCGCATTTTCCCGGGCCGTTTGACGCCATTTCCAGCCCGCGCACCAACGAGGGCGACGGCCACCGCATGGCCCAGGCCGTGGGCGCGCGGCTGGCGCACATGGATCAGGCGAATATGAGCGGATCGCTGCCGACCCGCTACGAAGGGCGTCCCTATGGCCTGTCGGTGTTTTTTCAATACGAACCCAACGCCATCCTGGTTAACCGGGAGGGCCGGCGTTTTACCAACGAGTTTGCCTTTAACCTCGGCGAAGCGCTGGATGCGCGCAATGGGCAGGGTGGATTACCGCGGCATCTTCCCGCCTGGCTGATTGCCGATGCCCGCCTGCTGTGGCGCGCGCCGTTTTTGCTGGCCTGCGCCCTGCGCAGCCGGGGATGGATGCGCAGGGCCGGCAGCATCGGCGCCCTGGCGGACCAGCTTGGTTTGCCGCGGGCATCCCTGGAGGAAACCGTTGCGCGTTTTAACGATTTTTGCGCCCGCGGCGTGGATGAGGATTTCCAGCGGCATCTGGCCGCGGGCCATGGGCGGGGCGATCGGCGTTTTCACGGCGGCCTGCTGCCTATCCAGCGGGCGCCGTTTATCGCCGTGCCGTTTAACCGCAGCTTCACCGCCACCAAAGGCGGCCCGCGCACCGATGAGTTCGGCCGCGTGATCCACCTTGACGGCCATGTGATCCCCGGGCTGTTCTGCGCCGGCGTGGCCATGGCCAATCCCATCGGCACCCGCGGCGTCGGCGCCGGCACCACGCTTGGACCTAACCTGACCTGGGGCTATATCTGCGGGCGGACCCTGGCCGCCGGTCCGGCGTCGGGAGGCGGGGATGATGTTTTACCGGCCGCGGGCGTCGCTTCCCCGGCCATCACCACGGAGTTGTCATGATACCTGATATCAAACCCGCGCCAACCGCCCTGGTAACCGGCGGATCCAAAGGCATCGGCCGCGCCGTTTCCCTGGCGCTCGCCCGATCTGGCGCCAATATTGCATTGCTGCTCAGGCGGGATCGGGATTCAGCCGATCGGCTGGTGGCGGAGATCCGCCAAACCGGGCGCCAGGCGCGCGCCTATTATGGCGACATCACCGATCGCGGCGCGGTTGGTTCTCAGGTGGCCGCGATCGCCGCCGAGTTCGGCGGGATCGATATGCTGGTGAATAACGCCGGCGCCACCGCCGCCGGCGAGTTGCTCAGCCTGGACGATGACGCCTGGCTGCAGGTGGTGAATATCAACCTGACCGGGTGTTTTGTGGTGGGCACCGAAGTGGCGAAGATCATGCGCGCCCGGGGCGGGGGCGGCATCGTGAATATTGCCGGGGCGTCGGCCCATCGCTGCTATCCCGGCGCCGGGGCCTTCGGCCCGAGCAAGGCGGCGGTGGTCAATCTGACCCGGCAGATGGCCGTGGAATGGGCGGACTATGGCATCCGGGTCAATGGCGTCAGTCCCGGGCCGATACGATCCGCGGCCGGCGACTGGCAACGGCGTGAACCGCAGCTGGCCGCCGAGGTGGCGCGCCTGCCGCTGCGGCGCGCCGGCTTGCCGGAGGAGGTGGCCGCGGCGGTGGGGTACCTGCTGTCCCCCGGCGCCGCCTATACCACCGGCCAGATGCTGGTGGTGGACGGCGGCGGGCTGTGTACCTGGTATATGACGAGATAGAGAGGCGGTAACGATGTCAGAACACGATACGCCGGCGGTGGCCGCTTATCAGGTGGTAAAACGATTTCACGGCCAGGAGATCCTCAAGGGCGTGGATCTGCAAATACGGCAGGGGGAAGTGGTCTGCCTGATCGGACCTTCCGGTTCCGGCAAATCGACCTTTCTGCGCTGTATCAATCACCTGGAAAAAATTGACGGCGGCGCGCTGTACGTCGGCGGGGAATTGATGGGCTATCGCCGGGTGGGCGATAAGCTCTATGAACTGAAAGAGGCGGAAATCGCCCGCAAGCGCGCCGGCATCGGCATGGTGTTCCAGCGCTTTAACCTGTTCGGCCATATGACCGCGCTGGAAAATGTGATCGAAGCGCCGATGCGGGTGCGTAAAGTGCCGCGCGCCGAGGCGCTGGAGCAGGGCAGGAGCCTGCTTGCGCGGGTGGGATTGTCGCATCGGCTGAATGCTTATCCCGCGCAGCTTTCCGGCGGCCAGCAGCAGCGCGTCGCCATCGCACGGGCATTGGCGATGAAACCCGCGCTGATGTTGTTCGACGAACCGACCAGCGCCCTGGATCCGGAGC
The DNA here is from genome assembly GCF_047324285.1 of Sodalis sp. RH14. Taxonomy (NCBI): domain Bacteria; kingdom Pseudomonadati; phylum Pseudomonadota; class Gammaproteobacteria; order Enterobacterales; family Bruguierivoracaceae; genus Sodalis; species Sodalis sp. RH14. Next base: position 4,578,592 of record NZ_CP178739.1, on the reverse strand, counting down.
TGGTCGGCGAAGTGCTGGATGTCATGCGCGGCCTGGCCGAGGAGGGCATGACCATGGTGGTGGTGACCCACGAAATGGCCTTTGCCCGCGAAGTCGGGGATAGCGTGGCGTTTATGGATAACGGGGCGATCATCGAAAAAAGCCCGCCGGCGGAAATGTTTCAGCGCCCACAGCACTCCCGGACGCGTGCTTTCCTGGCTAAACATCTTGCCGGCAAATGATTTTCACTAACGAATTGTTTTATATTGATTTAATTTTAATTAAAAAATTAAATTGCGTCGGTTTTTTTATTGACAGTATCAGAATGCAGGTGCATATTATTAATTAACTGATTAATTAATACCGTTGCCGGCGCCGTATCCTGCCTGTGTTAACAGAAGTCAGCGAGCATGAATGAGAGATAACATGACAGATAACCAGCAATATCAGGCCGTGGGGCAACACCCGCGCGATAAGGGCCATGACGCGCCGGCCTTTCCCCACGACGCCCTGACCGTGGTGCCGACCCGCTATCCGGGGCGCTGGATTTCAGTGGCCGTCTGCACGCTGCTGCTGATCATGCTGGTGCATTCGATGGTAATGAATGAGAACTTCGGCTGGCCGACCGTCGGACATTATCTGTTTTCGCCGACCATCCTGACAGGCTTAGGGGTCACCCTGTGGCTGACGTTGACGATTATGCTGCTGGCGATTGTGCTGAGCGTGGTGATAGCTACCCTGCGCCTGTCCGCCAACCCATTGCTGGCGCACTTCAGCTCCGGTTATATCTGGTTTTTCCGCGGCACGCCGGTGCTGGTGCAGTTGATTTTCTGGTACAACCTGGCGGCGCTGTATCCAGAGGCCTATATCGGGATACCTCATGTGTTTACCCTCTACCAGGGCAGCATGAACGATATCATTACCCCCTATACCGCCGCCATCCTGGGGCTGGGGCTGAATGAAGCGGCGTATATGGCGGAGATTATCCGCGCGGGCATGTCCTCGGTGGATAACGGCCAGCAGGAAGCGGCCCGCGCCCTGGGCATGAATAAAGCGCAATGGCTGCGGCGGGTTATTCTGCCCCAGGCGATACCTTTTATTATTCCGCCCACCGGCAACCAGGTGATCGGCATGCTGAAAACCACGTCGCTGGTGAGCGTGATTTCATTATCGGATTTATTGTATTCAGCGCAGTCGATTTATTCGCGGACGTTTGAAAATATTCCGCTATTGATCGTGGCCTGTATTTGGTACCTGATCGCCACCACCGTGCTGAGCTGGCTCCAGGGGCGGATTGAAAAATATTTCCGCAAGGGCCAGGGTGCGCCGGCATGATCATAAATAGCGTTGACATCGGTTGATATTATCTTCAGGGGATTGTGATGAAATTAGGCCTGTTTAATTTAATGTCTTACCAGGATAATCCCCAGGGAATACAAGGGGTGATTAAAGATACGCGCGTGATGGTGGCGCTGGCCGAAGAAATGGGTTTTGAAACCGCCTGGTTTGCCGAACATCATTTTACCAATTATTCCATCAGCGTCTCGCCGTTATTAATGGCGGCCCATATGGCGGGATATAGCCGGCGCATCAAGCTCGGCACCGCGGTTATCGTCCTGCCGTTATACCAGCCGATGCGCCTGGCGCAGGAAATCGCCCTGGTGGATCGCCTGACCGAAGGGCGGCTGGTGCTGGGCATCGGCAGCGGCTACCAGGCCTATGAATTCGAACGCTACAATATTGATGTTGAACAGCGCAATCGCGTCCTGCTGGATAACTGGCAATTTATCGAGACGGCGCTGACCGGCGGCAAGGCGGCATCCTTATCCCATAACGGCGAGCGGGTGGAAACGGACTTTTTACTGACGCCTCTCCAGCAGCCGCTGCCGCCGCTGTTTATCACCACCACCAATCCGGCGTTGTTGCAGCGGTTTACACGCTGGGGCGCCACCGCGTTTATCACCGCCGGCTGGCGCGGTTCGCCGCGCCTGAAGGAGATGGCCCTGGACGCCAGGCGGCAATGGCGCGAGGCCGGCCTGATGGCGTCCACGCCGCTGGCGGTGCAGCAGTATATCCACGTCACCGACAGTAAAAAAGCGGCGCTGGACGCGGCGGAACGCGCATTATTCGTCGCCAGGATGATAAGCGCCCTGCACGGTAAGACGCTGGAGACCCAGGGCGCGTTTATCACCGCGCCTAAATTCCCCGATGAACCGGACGCATCGGTGGTGCGTGATAATTTGATTATTGGCGACGCGCATTATGTCGCCGAGCGGATTATTAACGAAGTAACGGATATTAATCCTTCGCACTATAACTGTTTTTTCCAATTTGGCGATATGCCGATCGAGGCCGCCAGGCAATCTTTGGAGAAATTCGGGCGTGAGGTGATTCCGCTATTGGAAAAAGCGCTGGGTAAGGTCACGGTGGATATTCATTAAAGACTATCCCGTATAACCTCTTACCCACAATATTTGTTAATCGAGGGGATAAATCATGCCTGACTATTCACGGCGGATTGACTGCGCAATTGACGACAGCGCCACTATCGTGGAAAAAATTAAACAGCAGCGTTCCGATGATGCCGCCTTATCATCGACGCTGCCGCCGGAAGCCTATAATAGCGATGCGTTCTTTTCCCATGAAATGGAAAAAATATATCGGGGGGATTGGATTTTTGCCGGCCATATATCGCAAATACCCCATGCCGGAGATTATTTTACCCTGGATATCGTTAACGAACCGCTGGTGGTGACGCGCGACGCGGAAGGGATAAACGTGATGTCCGCCGTCTGCCTGCACCGCTGGGCGCCTATCGTCTCGGGCAGCGGCAACGCCAAGGCCCTGGTGTGCCCGTTCCATAACTGGACTTATGATCTGACCGGCAACCTGATCGGCGCGCCTTATATGAACCAGGCGGCGGAATTCGACCGTAAGCAATGCAAGCTGCCGCGGATCAGGCACGAGATTTTCCACGGCCTGATTTTTATCACCTTCTCGGATCAGGTGGAATCGATAGCGCAACGGCTCAAGCCGCTCAACGCCATGTTCGACAAGTACCAGGTGGCGGAGCTGGATACCGCTTATACCCTGGATTACGACTGTCCGTTCAACTGGAAAATGGCGGTGGAAACTTTTATGGAGTGCTACCACCATTCCGCTGTTCACCGCACCACCCTGGAAGACAGCTTTCCCGGACGCCTGAGTTATATCGGTGAGGACGGTCCCGGCTGGACCTTGTGCCACCAGCCGCTGCGCAAGAATGGCGAACTCTCGGAGGTGCTGACCGAGGGACTGATCCCGCTGCCGGGGTTCAGCGAGCAGGATATGCGGCAAATCGACCTGATGCTGATCTACCCCAGCTGCCTTATCGGCCTCAATCCCGACCGGCTGAGCATCAGCCAGCTGCTGCCCATCAATAAGCATATGACCGTTTGGCACCGCCTGGTGCTGGTGTCGAAAGCGTCAAGCAGCCAACCCGGTTTTGCCGACACCGCCGCCGCCATGAAGGCGTCCAGCCTGTCGATTATCGATGAGGATCTGGCCATCAACGCCGCCCAGCAGCGCGGCAGCCTGTCTTCGCTGGCGCGGCCGGGACGACTGGGACATTTGGAAACCACGGTCTGGCATCTGGCCAATTATATCCGCACCCGCATCTAGGGCGGACGGCGCGTGGCGCCGCACGATAACGAAAGGACGTTGCATGAAAATGGTAAAACTCGGCCGGTCGGGGCTTGAGGTCTCCGCACTGTGCCTGGGCTGCATGACCTATGCCCGCCCGGAAAAAAGCGGTTACGCCTGGACGCTGGATGAGCGGCAAAGCAGGCCGTTTATCCAAAAGGCGCTGGAGCTGGGGATTAATTTTTTCGACACCGCCAACGCCTATGCCAAAGGAGACAGCGAGGAAATCCTCGGCCGCGCGCTGCGGGATCTCGCCCGGCGCGAGGATGTGGTGATCACCAGCAAGGTGTTCAACCCCATGCGCCAGGGACCGAACAGTAAAGGACTGTCGCGCAAATGCATCATGACCGAAATCGATGCCAGCCTGAAACGCCTGGGAACGGATTATATCGATCTCTACCAGATCCACCGTTGGGATTATGACACCCCGCTGGAGGAGACGCTGGAGGCGCTGCACGACCTGGTGAAGATGGGCAAGGTGCGTTATCTGGGCGCGTCCTCCATGTATGCCTGGCAATTTTGCACGGCGCTGCACGTGGCGCGGGAAAACGGCTGGACGCCGTTTATCGCCATGCAGAACCATCTCAACCTGCTCTATCGCGAGGAAGAGCGGGAAATGATGGGGCTGTGCCGGGCGCAGGGCATCGGGGTAACGCCGTGGAGCCCGCTGGCGCGCGGACGCCTGACCCGGCCATGGCAGCAGGCGGCCGCCACCGGACGCGGCGCCAACGATGCGTATGCCGGCTTTTTATACTCGGCCACCGAACAGGCCGACCGGGCGGTGATTGAAGCGGTCACCCAGGTGGCCGCCGCGCGCGGCGTACCCCAGGCCCAGGTGGCGCTGGCATGGCTGTTTACCAAACCCGAGGTGGCGGCGCCCATTATCGGCGCCACGTCTTTCCACCACCTTGAGGACGCGGCCGGCGCCACGGAAATGACCCTGACGCCTGATGAAATCGCGGCGCTCGAGGCCCCTTATATTCCCCATGCGATCGTCGAGCACACCTGATCCGATACGCGATATTTACCTACAGAGCAGAGCCTATTATGAAAAAAAGTCAGCAGCAGATAGCGGAAATTGCCCAGCAGTTAAAGCAGAAAGGGGTGGAATATTGCATGGGCGCCTATGTGGATATCCACGGCGTGCCCAAAGGCAAGGTGGTGCCCATCGGCCATTTCAGCCAGATGGCGGCCGGATCGGAGCGCTACACCGGCTATGCGCTGGACGGACTGGGCCAATTGCCCAATGAGGATGAGCTGACCTCGATACCGGATTTGGATCATATCATCCAGCTGCCCTGGGAGCCGAAAATCGCCTGGATGCCGGCGGACAACGCCTTTAAGGGCGAACCCTACGCCCTTAATACCCGCGTGGCGCTGAAAAACGTGCTGGCGCAGGCGAAAGAAATGGGATTTGGTTTTAACCTGGGCATCGAATGCGAAATCTATCTGCTCAAACGCGGCGAGGACGGCGGACTGTCGGTGCCGGAAAAAGACAATAAGCTGAATAAGCCCTGTTACGACCTGCGCGGCTTTGTCGATCAGTTCGCCTGGCTGGATAAGGTCTCCACCACCATCAACGATCTGGGCTGGGACCTCTATTCCCTGGATCACGAGGACGGAAATTCGCAATACGAATTTGATTTCAACTATGCCGATGCGCTGACCAGCTGCGACCGGTTTATCTTTTTCCGCTTTATGGCCAAACATTACGCCAAGGAATTGGGCCTGGTGGCGACCATGATGCCCAAGCCCTTTGCCAATAAAACCGGCACCGGCGCCCATTTCAATATGTCGTTATACGATATCGGCAGCGGCGCCAATATCTTTGCCAGCAAAGACGACCCGCGCGGCCTGGGCCTGTCCGATACCGGCTATTATTTTATCGGCGGCCTGCTCAAGCACGGCCGGGCGTTGTGCGCGGCGTTCGCCCCCACCGTCAACAGCTATAAACGCCTGGTGCGCCAGGGCGCGATGAACTATTTCTCCTGGGCGCCGGTGTTTAACTCCTATGGATCCAACAACCGCACCAACTCGGTACGGGTGCCCGCCGGCGGCGGCCGCTGCGAATCGCGCAACGCGGACGGCGCGGTCAATCCTTATCTGGCGGCCACCCTGGCGCTGGCGGCGGGCCTGGAAGGCATCCGCGAAAAAATCGACCCGCGCGAGCCGAACGAGGACAACCTGTATGCCATCAGCGAACAGGAGCGCCGCGCCCGCGGCATCGATTTCCTGCCGCAAAACCTGCAGGAAGCGGTGGAGGCGTTCGCCGCCGATCCCTTTATCGAAGCCACGCTCGGCACCGCGCTGCGCGATGAGTTCGTGAAATATAAAACCCAGGAATGGAACAACTACCATCTGCACGTCAGCCAGTGGGAAATCGATCAATACAGCACGATATTCTGAGGCGGGGCCTGTATTGCCCGTTACGCGATACCGTTAAACCACGCGGCGGCGGATGCGTTCCACCGTCGCGATGCCGGCAGGGCGGCGATTTATGAACGTATCACAGCATTTTTTTGAGGTCATGGTGGTGGCGAAAAGCCACCGGGGCGACGGGGTGGTGTTTCTCACCCTGGCCCGTTCCGACGGCGCGCCGCTGCCGCCGTTTTCCGCCGGGGCGCATATCCAGCTGCGCCTGGCGGACGGACTGCTGCGGCAGTACTCGTTATGCGGCGATCCGGCGCGGCGCGATAGCTACCGGCTGGCGATCCTGGCCGCCCGCCGCTCCCGTGGCGGCGGCAGCTATATCCGCGATAGCCTGCAGCGGGGGGATAGCCTTTGGATATCCGCGCCGCGCAATGATTTCCCGCTGGCGGAGCGGCGGGAGCCGGCGCTGCTGCTGGCGGGCGGTATCGGCATTACACCGCTGCTGGCGATGGCGCTGACGCTTAGGGCGCAGGGGCGGGAGTTCGGGTTGCACTATTACGGCAGGCCCGACACCCTCGGCGCCTTTATGGAACAGCCGGATTATACGCGGCTTGCGCGGCATATCGTCCCCCATTGCCGGGACGGCGCAGCCCCTGCCGACGCGGATTATCAGCAGTCCCTGGCGGTGGTGATCCGCGACTGGCAACGGCGGCACGGCCGGTTCAGTCTGTACTTCTGCGGCTCGCTGCCGTTTATGCAAAGCGTGCGCGATCAATGCGCCGCGGCGGAAATTCCCGCCGAGGCGTGTTTTTATGAGTCTTTTACCCCGCCGGAGGTGCGCGGAGAGACCACGTTTGACGTCGAGATTTTCAGCACCGGCGCGGTTATCCCGATACCCGCCGATCTGAGTATTGCCGAGGCGCTTAACCAGGCGGGGGTGGCGGTGGAAGTATCGTGCGGACTGGGGGTTTGCGGCACCTGTCTGGCCGGGGTCAAGGCGGGCATACCGGATCACCGGGATGAGTACCTCAGCGCCGCGCAGAAGGACGCGAACAACAAAATCATGCTGTGCTGCTCACGGGCGCGCTCTACACGTTTAGTGATCGATCTTTAATACCATCAGAGGAGTCAAGCTATGTCCGTTGCACCTTTTCACCTGGCAATTCCTGTTTACGACCTGAACGCCGCGCGCCATTTTTATGGTGAAATTTTTGGCCTTGCAGAAGGACGCAGCAGCGAGCAGTGGGTGGATTTTAACTTTTTCGGCCACCAACTGGTTATCCACGAGCACCCGAAAACCCCGAGCCAGGAGCACGCGCATACCAATCCGGTGGACGGCCACGATGTGCCGGTGCCGCATTTTGGCGTGGTACTGGCCTGGGACGACTGGGAAGCGCTGGCGGCCAGGCTGACCGCCCACGGCACCGCCTTTGTGATTGAACCCTATATTCGTTTCAAAGGGCAAATCGGCGAGCAGGCGACGATGTTTTTGCTAGACCCCTGCCAGAACGCCCTGGAGTTCAAGGCGTTCAAGGATATCGGCCAGCTGTTCGCGCACTGAGGTCCGGCGCCGCCGGCGTTCTTTAATAACCCGATTATCCCCGCGCCGCCGCGTGGCCGGCGGCGCGCCGGATTTATTTCGTCTTGACGTCCAGATGCTCGAAGACAAAGTCCCGCATACAGTTAATGGCGTGTTTATATTTGAATGTAGGAAACATGACGGTGCGAAATAACACCCCATCGAGAAAGGTGGAGATAAACATCGCCATATCCACCGGATTGACCTCGCGGAAAACGCCGGCGGCGATGCCGTCCTTAATGGTGTTTTTCAGGATCACCGACTCTTTTTCATAAAATTTCTTCACGGCTTTGTCGATATCGGGCGTACGACCGTTGGTGCCGGCGTAATCAAGGCTAATCTTGGCTAATTTCTGCAGCAGGTAGAATTGCAAAATGTGGATTTGGATCCACAGGAACAGTACGTCCTTGGGATTATCCGCATTCATTTTGATGGAATCAAATTGCTCGAAGGCCTTTTCCACCGTGGATTCGATGACCTTAAGAAATAGGTTTTCCTTGGAGCCAAAATAATAATAAATCAATGCGGAATTAAGCCCGGTCGCTTCGGCGATATCCTTGATGCGGACCGAGGAGTAATTTTGTTTGGCAAACAATTCCAGCGCGGAGTCCTGCAGGGCATGAGCGACATCGTTTTGCAAATTCTTACCATTTTTAGCCGCGACTTTTTCTTTTATGTCATTGGTTTTCATACATTGCGTCCGGGCAGCCCAATTCTTTGAATGGCGTTATTGCAGCATGGGGATAATCAGTTTTATTAGGTGAATACTACCACAGGCGGGAAATCAGCAACAAGTTAACTAGCTGATTAATTAACATCTATCATACCGGCTACGCCGGAGGGAGGCATCATGCCGGATTACCACGTCTGCGACCTGGGCGCGTTTGCGCTGGAAGGCGGCGCAACGCTTTATGACGCCACATTGACCTATGAAATCCACGGCCGGCTTAACCGGCGGCGCGACAATGCCGTGCTGTTGCCGTCGTGGTACACCGGCACGCACCGATCCTACCGCGCGATTATCGGCGCGGGGCGGGCATTGGACCCGGCGCGCCATTGCATTATCGCCGTCAATATGTTCGGCAACGGCATTTCCACCTCGCCCAGCAACTCCCCGCGCCAGGGCGGACCGCTGTTTCCGGCGGTGACGGTAGGGGATAACGTGCGGGCGCAGCACCGGCTGATTACCGAGTATCTGGGTATTGAGCAACTGGCGCTGGTATGCGGCTGGTCGATGGGGGCGATGCAGGCCTGGCACTGGGCCGCGGCCTATCCGGCGGCGGTTCGGGCGCTACTGCCCATTTGCGGCAGCGCGCGCTGCTGGCCGCTGAATCATGTGTTTCTGGAAGGGGTGAAGGCGGCGCTGCGCGCGGACCCGGCGTTCAATGACGGCCATTATGCCTCCCCGCCGCTGGCCGGGCTGGCGGCGTTCGGCCGGGTCTATGCCGGGTGGGCCTATAGCGCGGCCTTTTACCGCGACGCGCTGTATCAGCGGCTCCACTTCGCCACGCGCGAGGATTTGTTGCGGGACTGGGAGCGCGATCATCAGGCGTGGGATGCCAACGACTTGCTGTGCATGCTGCGCACCTGGCAGGATGCCGACGCGGGACGGGCGCCGGGATATGGCGGCAGCCTTCAGGCGGCGCTGGCGGCGGTTACCGCCAGGACCATTGTGATGCCGTGCAATACCGACCAGTATTTCACCCAGGAGGAGGCGTTTAAGGAGTTTTCATGGCTTAAACAGGGGAAATGGCGGCCGCTTACGTCCGACTACGGCCACTGCGCCGGCGCGCCCGGACGTTTTGCCGCGGAAACCGCCGTTATCGAGCAAGCGATACGCGAACTGCTTACTCAATAATCTCCAGTTCCACCACCCGGCCCTGGTCAAACCAGGTTTCCAGGCCGGTGACGCGCAACTGCAGGTCGCCTTCGATAACTTCGCCGATATACGAAATAGGCAAAGGCTCTTCGGCGGTATCATCGCCGTACACGACGCAAAATTGCTGGCGCGGGCTGTAAAAACACACCGACCCGGTAACCTTGCCGTATTTTTCCCGGCGCATTTTGCCCACTTCTTCGGTTTTGAATTTATTTTCCCACGGGGCGACGATGGGCATGGTGAAAAACACCATATCGCCGATAAGCTTGCCGTGCTGCAAGACGCTTTTCATCGGCAATTTGGCCCGCAGTTCTTTAACAAGGTTGGGCACTTTATCTTCCCATACCTCGATAATGCAAATAGGTTCGTCCGCAACGTTCATTCTGAGTTTCATTCTGGCACCTGATGATAGCGTAAAAGGAAATAAGATAAGGGGGATCAGGCCGGTTTAACCCGGCGGAAGCCGTCGCCAAGGCCCCATGGCAGAATAAAATCAACCCACATATGCAGGCGGTTGGCGTAGGACAGCGCCGCATGCGACAACCGGCACAGGTCATGCAGGGTGGTGCATTGGCAGGCGGTATCCACATACAGATGGATCATGGCGGCCGCGTGGGGCAGGCTGACAAAATCAAAAAAGTCAGCTTTATAGCCGATGATTTCCTTAATGATGGCTTGCAGCGTCGCCAAATCGGCGTCGGTATCCTCCGCCACGCGGATCAGGCCCCACAGCATTTCGTCGGCCATGGTGCGCGCTTCCCCCTCGGCGAAAATAATGGTGCTCAGGTATTGCCCGCGCGCGCCGGTACCGCGCGGCACAATACCCTTGCCCAGATCCCGCACTTCGTCCGGCTGCTCGAACCATATTTTTTCGCGCTCCTGCTCGAAACGCGCTATTACTTCGTCGACGGTCATTCTGATACTCTCCGGTTGGCTTGATAAAGCTTATTAATTAATTAACTAATTAATAAGCAAGTAATATGCCAACAGAGAAACAGCGATGAGCTCTTGAATAATCAATGTGTTGCAAAGGATCCGCGCTGACCGTCTTTCCCCGCCGTTCAGCGCGAACGATAGTGGTGCATGGGTTGCACCACGTTAGCCGCGGGCGTAGGCGGCCGCGCGTTCCACCAACGCGTCGTCGGGACGCACGCCGGTATACAGCACAAACTGTTCCAGCGCCTGGATGGCAATCACCTCGGCGCCGGTAATCACGGCTTTGTCATGCAGGCGCGCATATTGAATCAGCGGAGTTTCCGCCGGCAGCGCCACCACGTCGAACACCCGCCCGGCCCGGGCGATATACGGCTCGCTGAAGGACAGCTCTTCGGCCCCGGCGCCGCCCGCCATGCCCACCGGCGTGACGTTGATCAGCAGCGCGGCGTCCAGCCCGGTTTCATCGGCCTGCCAGCGGTAGCCGTAGAGTTCCGCCAGATGACGGCCGGTTTTTTCATTGCGGGCGATAATCACCCCCTGGCGGAACCCGGCATTATGCAGCGCGCCGGCCACGGCTTTCGCCATGCCGCCGCTGCCGCGCAGGGCAAAGGCGCTGTCCGGGCTGACCTGATGCTTTGCCAGCAGGCGCTCAATGGCGATGAAGTCGGTGTTATAGGCTTTCAGATAGCCGTCGGTGTTAACGATAGTATTCACCGACTCGATGGCGCGCGCCGAGGAGTCAAGCTCGTCCAGGTAGGGGATGCAGTCCTCTTTAAACGGCATCGACACCGCGCAGCCGCGGATGCCCAGCGCCCTGACGCCGCCGATGGCGGCGGCAAGATCGCGGGTGGTAAAGGCTTTATAGATATAGTTCAGACCGAGCTTTTCATAGAGATAATTATGAAAACGCGTGCCGAAATTGCCGGGGCGGGCGGCCAGAGACATGCATAACAGGGTATCTTTATTGATATTCATCATAGGGTCCTATTGCCTGAGTCGTAAACAAATGCCGTTACGCTGTGGATAAAAGGATATCACATCATGGCGCCGTCATCCGGTGGTTACCGGCGCGGATGGCCGGGCTGAAACATTGCCGTGCGCTTCTGGCATAACCGCGAACCGGTACTACACTCCAATAAGGCGTGTCTTACCACTCCAATTTCCCCGGCCGTCGTGCCGTTTACCTCATGCCTTCACCGGCAGGAACTATATTGATTATCTGACTGTCCATCGCATGCTGGCAGACCTTGCGGGCGGCGGTCGGCATTGTGACTGGATATACTAAAAATTATGCGCAGGAGACGAGTTTGATGGCTAAGGGATCGTCGAAGAAGGTTAACGAAATTGTTATTCCGACCACTACCACCACCATGGCGAGCAAAGTGGATAATCAGGTGGTGGTGACCATTGATAATAAAGGGGTGCGCATTGCCCATCCCAATAGCGATCATGACATTATCAGCCGCCTGGACGCGGATCGCAAAACGCGCGTCAGGGAAGGCATGCCGGTACCGCTGGGAGCAACCTGGGACGGACTGGGCGTCAATTTCGCCATTTTCTCCGCCCACGCCACCAAGGTGGAGCTGTGCCTGTTCACCGAGGAGGGGGAGGAGTATGACCGGATAGAGCTGCCGGAATATACCGACGAGGTCTGGCATGGCTACCTGCCCGACGCGCGTCCCGGCCTGCTGTATGGCTATAGGGTGCACGGTCCTTATGCCCCCGAGGAAGGACATCGTTTCAACCCCGCCAAACTGCTGCTCGATCCCTATGCCAAACAGATCTGGGGCGAGCTGAAGTGGGATGACGCGCTGTTTTCCTACGACTTCGAGGCGGAAGATAAGGATCTGAGCCTGGATGAGCGCGACAGCGCGCCTTTTATGCCGAAATGCCGGGTGATCGACCCGGCGTTTTCCTGGCCGGCCAACGGCAAAAGTTTCATCCCCTGGGAAAAAACGCTCATTTATGAAACCCATGTGCGCGGCTATACCATGCGCCACCCGGCGGTGCCGGAGCATCAGCGCGGCACCTTCTCCGGCCTGAGCACGCCGCAGATTGTCGATTACATTAAATCACTCGGCGTGACCGCCATTGAACTGATGCCGATCCACGCCTTCGCCGACGATCGTCATTTGCAGGAAAACGGGCTGCATAATTTCTGGGGCTACAATACCCTATGCTTTTTTGCGCCCCATCCGCAATATATGGCCACCTCGACGGTCAATGAATTTAAACAGATGATCGCCACGCTGCACGCCGCGGGTATCGAGGTGATCCTGGATGTGGTGTACAACCACACCGCCGAAGGCAACGAGCTTGGGCCCACGCTGTCGCTCAAAGGTATCGATAATGCCAGCTACTATCGCCTGTTCCCCGAGGAGAAACGTTATTACATTAACGATACCGGCACCGGCAACACCATTAACCTGAGCCACCCGCGGGTACTGCAGATGGTGACGGATTCCTTGCGCTACTGGGCCACCGAGATGCAGGTGGATGGCTTCCGTTTCGATTTGGCGACTATCCTTGGGCGCGAGGCGTACGGCTTTGACGAAGGTTGCGGCTTTCTGGACACCTGCCGCCAGGACCCCATCCTGAGCCAGTGCAAGCTGATTGCCGAACCCTGGGACTGCGGCCCGGGCGGCTACCAGGTGGGTGGTTTTCCGCCGGGCTGGTCGGAATGGAACGACAGATATCGCGATTCGGTACGTAAATTCTGGCGCGGCGACGAAGGGCAACTGGCGGACTTTACCACCCGTTTGGCCGGATCCGCCGATATCTTCAATCATCGCGGCCGTAAACCCCATGCGTCGGTGAACTTTATCACCGCCCACGATGGTTTTACGCTTAACGATTTGGTGTCCTACGAGCATAAGCATAACGACGCCAACGGCGAGGATAACCGCGACGGCCACAGTGATAATATTTCAGCCAACTATGGCGTCGAAGGCCCCACCGACGACCCGGCGATTAACGAGCTGCGGCTGCGCCAGATGCGCAATATGCTGGCGACGCTGATGTTCTCGCAGGGTACGCCGATGCTGCTGGCGGGAGATGAGTTTGCCCGTACCCAACAGGGTAATAACAATGGCTATTGCCAGGATAGCGATATCAGCTGGGTAAACTGGGAGATCAACGATAAGGGCGAATCGCTGATTTTATTTACTTACCGGCTGATTGCCCTGCGCAACCGTTTTCCGATTTTGCATCGCGGGCGTTTTCTCAGCGGCAAGCTCAATGAGAAGCTCAATATTAAGGATGTGACCTGGGTGCAGCCCAACGGCGAGGAAATGTCGGAGGAGGCCTGGGGCGACGCCAATCTGAAGAGCATCGGCATGCTGCTGGACGGTCGCGCGCAGCCTACCGGGCTGCTGCGGGTGGGATCGCAGAGTACCGTGCTGTTGTTGTTCAGCGCCTCCCACGAGAATCTGGTCTTTACCCTGCCGGAGGTGGCGCACGGGTACGGCTGGCGGCATATATTTGATACCTTTCAGCCGGATGATATCAATGAGCATAGCTTTGGTTTCGGCCATGCCTATACCTGTCCGTCGCGGACGGTGGTGCTGTTTGAACTGGTGAATACCAAGACCACGATGGTGGTGGCTTAAGCCGGCCTTAAGCAAGTAAGGTGTTAGCGGGCCTGCCACGTCGCGGGGCCCCGGTCGGGCGGGGGAAACCCGCCCGCCCCCCTGGCCACGTTTCCCCATTACGACCTCTGCTGTCAACCCTGCGCACTCTTTTCACGTTTTTTTGCTAAATATTCACGCCCCGCTGCCGATACTCCTTAAACGCAAACCCTTTGGAACGAGTTAATCGGAAGGATAACCGTTGCCCTGTTGTGGCTACCGAACAACGGCAACATGCCATGGGACTTGAGATGAGATGAATACGTTCCCCCACAGCGCCTTAAGATTTATCCGCCAGTTTGACTTTGGCGACGATCTGCTGCTGGACGCGGTCTATTTGATGCTGCGCAATCCTTTTCTGACGCAGGCGACATTAGCGCGCGAATTCAATCTGAGTTTTATCCAATCGGATGTGTTATTCAAAAAGTTGATTGAAGTTAATAAATTCCTAAAGACTAATTATTATGCCATGTCTTATGTAGCCAATAACAGAATCGCTGATGCCGTTAAGCTTTGGTCTAACCATCACCGCTCGGATCAGGGCGCGGCGTTGAAGCTTGATGCGCAGATCCATGATAAATTAATTGACCTGGCGCCGATTTTTTTTGATAAGCGGCAGGAACTGGTCTTTACCGACGGTTACGGGTCCTATTTCCAGTTCAATAAAGATACTGAAATCACGTTGATGGTTAAAGGGGTGCTGAGTAAAATTCTTGAACCTTATCAGAAGGTTATTTTAGATGCCGATTCAGTCAAGGCCTTTATTCTTGAGCAGGTCGACATCATGCGCGATGTGGCGGCGGTGTCCGGCCAGGATGTTGATATCCGGACCACGGTGATCAAGGCGGGCTGGAATGTAAACCTTATTACGCCGGAACGGGTGATTATCGCCGATAAATGCGGCTGTAAGGCGGCGATCACCTGTATCAATAAGACCCTGCCGACCAATACCCTGCAAAAAAGCAAAATTAACTACGGTTGCGATATTTCAGTTTATCTGGATAACGCGATGTCTTTGGTGGATGATTTTTACGTTAACTGCAGTTCTGAGGTGTTCAATACCAGGGAATTTTATAATATAAATATATAAAAGTCACCGCAAGGAAGGGTATGGACGTGCGCATCATGCCGGTTGAGGCCAGCGACCCGGAGTTTGCCCGCCTGGTCGCCGCGCTCGACGCGTATTTAATACCGCTGTACCCGGCGCAAAGCAATCATGGCCTGCCGATCGGCGCGCTGCGCGCAGCCGGGGTGCGGGTTTGGCTGGCGCGGGCGGGCATGCGGGCCGCCGGCTGCGTCTGCCTGTTTGTGGGCGAGGATAAGCTGCCGGAGATCAAACGCCTGTATGTCGATCCGGCTTTTCGCGGCTGCGGTATTGCCTCGGCATTACTGACGCGGCTGGAGGGTTGGGCGCGCGGCCAGGGATTTCGCGACCTGTATCTGGAAACGGGCATTTACCAGATGGATGCCGTGGCGCTGTATGAAAAACAGGGCTTCAGCCGCGTCGGCCGTTTTGGCGCTTACCCGGATGATCCCCTGAGCCTCTATATGCATAAGCCCATTGCGGATAATGTCTTTTAAGCGCCCTTCGCGCCAGGCGCCGCATTTTGGGTTCGCTTGCCGCGACAGGCGGCTCCCCATGGCGCGGGCGGCGCCAGCCGGGTAGCATCCTGTTATCTTTTCTTACTCGCCAGATATTCGTTCTGGAAAATACACATCCGGATGGTGTTGCGGTATTCGCCGTTGACAAAATATTCTTTCAGCAATACGCCTTCGACCTTGAAACCCAGCTTGCCGTAGATATGGATGGCCTTCTCGTTTTCCTGATCGACAATCAGATACAGCTTATGCAGGTTAAGCACCATAAATCCATAGTTCATGGCCAGCTGCGCGGCAATGCTGGCATAGCCGTGCCCCTGATGGGCCGGGTCGACCAGGATCTGGAACTCGGCGCGGCGATGGATATGATTGATTTCAACCAGTTCCACCAGGCCGATGCCCACACCTTCCTTATCGATGATAAACCGCCGTTCGCTTTGGTCATGGATATGCTTGTCATAAAGGTCGTTAAGTTCGACAAAAGCCTCGTAAGGTTCCTCGAACCAATAACGCATGACAGTTTCATTATTATCCAGCTGATGAACGAAATGCAGATCTTCCCGTTCTAATGGACGAAGCTTAATATTATAACTATGCGATATTTCATTTTCCACAATCATGATGGCTGCCAGGCATGCTTGATTATATTCCCCATAATAAAAAGAATGATATTATAAGCTAATTAATGATTAGTGGTTTTAGAAATAACATTCATGACCAAAACACCACCAATGATCATGAACATACCGAGTATGGCATAGATATCGAGCTTTTGGTCAAAAAAGAAATAACCTGAAACGGCAACAAATACAATGCCTAAGCTTGCCCATGCCGCATAAGCGACGCCCACGGGCATGGTTTTGAGTACTTGGGAAAGCAATATAAAAGAAATACAATACCCGACAATAACGATAATGGAAGGGTACATTTTGGTAAAACCCGCGGAGGCTTTTAACGAACTTGTGGCTATGACTTCAGAAATTATTGCTATTAACAGGTACAGATAGGTCATAAGATTATTCTTTCGGTTTCTAAATGGCTACTGATATTATCATAGCCCGCCTGCAGAAGAAAATTGGCAATATTATGACAAATTCAGTGAATAATCTCTGTAATCATTGCTCTAACGTGGACGTGTTACGGGCAACGGTAACGGATGGGCGCGGGGGTCGCCGCCGCCGCGCCGCCGCCCACGCCGCCGCAGGCTAAATATCCACGGTGCGCCGGAAAGCGTTGCCCGCGCCGTCAAACAGGTGCGCCTTGTCGGCGGGGATGGCGAGATCCACCGTATCGCCCAATGCCAGGCGCCGGTCTTCCCCGTGCCGGAGTATCACCGGCTCGCGGTCCGGCAGTGCAATGTATAAATAAGCCGCTTCGCCCAGATGTTCAATGTGCTGGATACGCCCCGACAGCTGCCGGTCCTGCGGCGCGCACAGCCGCAGGTGCTCGGGACGGATGCCCACACAGACGTCGTCGCCGTCGGCGAGCCTGGCGTCGACGCAAAGCTCGACGGCGTCGGTTCCGTCCAGGGTGACCGTCGCCCGGTCGGCACCGGCGCCGGTTAACCTCGCCGCCAGGAAATTCATTTGGGGCGACCCGATAAAACCGGCGACAAAGCGATTGACCGGGTGGTGATACAGCGCCAGCGGATGGCCGACCTGGGCAATGGAACCCTGGCTGAGCATGGCGGCGCCGCTGTTGAGCAACACGATTTTATCAGCCAGCGTCATGGCCTCCACCTGATCATGGGTGACATAAATCATGCTGTTGCCCAGCTCATGATGCAGTTTGGCAATCTGGACCCGGGTGGCGACGCGCAGCGACGCGTCCAGGTTGGATAACGGCTCGTCGAATAAAAAGACCTCCGGGTCGCGCACGATGGCGCGGCCAATGGCCACGCGCTGGCGCTGGCCGCCGGACAGGGCCTTCGGCAGGCGGTCGAGCAGCGGGTCAAGCTGAAGGATGCCGGCGGCGTCGTGCACCCGCCGCGCTATCTCCCGCTTGTCGACCTTGGCCAGCTTCAGGCTGAAGGCCATATTGTCGAAAATGGACATATGGGGGTACAGGGCATAGCTCTGGAACACCATGGCCACGCCGCGCTCCGAAGCCGGCAGGCGGTTGACTACCCGGTCGCCGATAATAATATCTCCCGAACTGATGGTTTCCAGCCCGGCTATCATGCGCAGCAAGGTGGATTTGCCGCAGCCCGAGGGGCCGACAAACACACAGAACTCCCCATGCTCGATATCCAGGTTGACCCCGTTGATGACCTGGGTGTTGTGATAACTTTTAAAGACATTGCGTAAGCGTATGGCAGCCATCGTCCGGCTCTCCTGTTGTAGGGTGGTCGGGCGTTATTTCACGCCGCCCATGGTTAAACCCCGGACCAGATGTTTTTGCACCAGCAGTCCCAGCACCAGCATCGGCAGCATAACCAGCGTGCCGGCGGCGGTGAGCGGCCCCCATTCGGTGCCCTGGAAGGTGAGGAACGAGGTGATGGCCACCGGCAGGGTCTGGGTGGATTCGCCGGACAGGGTGAGCACGATCTGGAACTCATTCCAGATAAAAAACAGCGTCAGCACCCCGGACGCGGCCAGCCCGGTACGGGCCAGGGGAAGAATGATCCGGGCGAAGACCTGCCATTCGCTGGCCCCGTCCACCAGCGCCGCCTCGCGTAATTCCGGCGGAATATCCTCGAAAAACGTGGTGATCATCAGGATGGTGAAGGGCACGTTGGCGAGGGTATAGACCGCAATCAGCACCAGGTAGCTGTCGGTCAGGCCGAGGGACGTCACCAGGTAGTAGGCCGGCAGCACCAGCATGATCACCGGGGCAAAACGCAGGCTCATGATAAATTGCTTGGCGCGCGCCTTCTTGATGACAAAAAACACCAGCCCGTAGGAGAACAAGGCCCCCAGCAGCAGGCACAGCAGGGTGGCGGCCAGGGAGATCACCACGCTGTTAAAGAAGGCGCGGATAAAATCGCTGTTACCGAGTACGGTGGCGTAGTTGTCCAGGATGGGCGTAAAAAACAGCCTGGGCGGCATGGCGAACGCGTCGATATAGGTTTTGAACGACATCGACACCAGCCAGAAAATCGGCAGCAGGAAAAATGCCAGGATAAGCAGTAACAGGGCATAAAACCCCGCCCAGCGGCCGGTGCGTTTCAGAGAATCAGGCATCTTTCATAATCCGGTTGCTTGCCATGGAGAGCACCAGGATAACCAGCAGCGTGTTGATGATGGCGATCACCACCGCTTCGCTGATGCGAAAATCCTGAAAGCCGGTCAGGTAGGCGAACATGTTGGTGGTTTCGGTGGCCAGCGCCGGCCCGCCGCGCGTCATGACATAAATCAGATCGAACGACTTAAAGGCGTCAATCATGCGCAGGAACAGGGCGATGAGGATAATCGGCTTGAGCATCGGCAGTTTGATATAGGCCAGCAGGCGCCAGCCGCGCGCGCCGTCCAGTTCCGCCGCCTCCAGCGGCTCTTGCGGCAACGAGTCCAGGCCGGCCGATACCAGCAGGATGATAAACGGCGTCCATTGCCAGACGTCGGCGACGATAAGCGACGCCATGGCATAGGACGGATTGCCGAGCCAGTCGACGGGGGCGATGCCCAGCAGGCCGGCCAGGTAATTAAACAAGCCGGCGTTGGGATCGTAAAAAATGCGCCAGATAAGGCCGCCGACGATGGGCGTGACGATCATCGGCAGCAGCAGCAGCGCCCGCGTCAGTTTGCGGCCGGGAAAATCGCGGCTGATAAACAGGGCGACGGCGCATCCCAGCGCCAGCTCGATAAGCGTTGCCGCCGCCACGTACACCAGCGTATGCCACAGCGAAAACCACAGGCGCGGCTGCTGCAGCACGTCGATAAAATTGGCCAGCCCGACAAACCCAAACGGCGGCGGCGCCATCATGTCGATATCGTGCAGCGCCAGGTACAGCGAATAGCCCAGCGTGTAGACCGACACCGCCATCAGTGCCGCCAGCAGCGGCACCGTAAACGCCCAACGTGTAAACGTTGCTTTCATGTTGACTCCGGTCCCGGTTTCACCGCGCGAGGGCTTTATCGTTCTGGCGGTTTGCCGCCGCCATGGCGTCCTCGGCGGACAGGGTGCCGGCCAGGGCCTGGGACAGCGCGATGCCGGTGTTATTGATCAGAATGGTGGCCTGCGGCACCGTGGGCAGGTAGTTGGGATTGCCGTTTTTCAGCGCCGCCAGCATGCCGTCCTTAAACGCGCCGTACTTACGCACGAAGGCCTCGCTGTTAATGGCGCTCAGGGAGCTGACGCCCGCGTTGGGATTAAGCTCCACCGATTTCATCTGCGTTTGCTTGTTGGTGGCCCAACTGATGAATTGCCATGCCGCCTGCTGGTGCTTGCTGGCGCTGGCCAGGTACAGGCCATGCACCTGCAGCGCCGAGCTGCCGCCGGGATGACTGCCCGGCTGCGCCGGAACCGGGGCGTAGCCGACCTTGCCGACCACCGTCGATTCCCGGGCGTCCTCGTTATAGCCGCCGTTGACCGTGGAATCGATAATCATGCCCGCTTTGCCCTGCTGGAACACCAGGCGGTTTTCCTGCCAGCCGAAATTGGCCGCGCCGATGGGGCCGTAATTCTTCAGGATATTAACGTAGGCCTTGGTGGCCTCGATGGCTTCGGGACTGTCGACGGCGGATTTGCCGTCCTTGATCCATTGCCCGCCATAGCCCCACAGGAATGCCGCCCAGGAGAAGGTGTTATGGATGCCCTGGCCGCCGCGCAGCGTGATGCCGGCCATGTGGCCGCCGCTTTTTTCCTTGAGGGTTTTGGCCGCCGCCAGCAGCTGGTCAAAGGTGGTGGGCACCGCGATGCCGTATTGGGCGAACAGGTCCTTGCGGTACATCAGAAACGTGCTTTCGCCGTACACCGGCACGCCGTAATAACGGTCTTTATAGCGCAGCGTATCGGCATAGCTTTTGACGAAGTCCGCGCGATCAAAACCCGCGTCGGCTTTCATCAGCGGGTCGAGCGGGGCGATGTAACCCGCCGAGGCGTAGCCCACCCCATGCACCCAGTCGTCCATGACGACGTCATAGCGGCCGCTTTTGGAGGAAAAGGCCAGCAGCGCCTTGGACGTCAGATCGGCGTAGGGGACGATTTCCGCCTGTACCTTGATGCCGGTCGCCTTTTCAAATTCCGGCAGCATGGCCTTGATGGAGTCGCTGGTGCTATGGCCTTCCAGCAATACGCGCAGGGTATCCTGCGCGTGGGCGCCGCCGGCGCAGAACAGCCAGGCGCAGACGAGCGCGGTAAACCGGGAGAGCGTCGTTTTCATGCGTAAATCCTTATTCAGTGGATAAATGAGGCGATCAGACGGCGACGACCTGACCGGTACGGGCGGATGCCATGATCGCAAGCGTAATCCGTAACGCCTCGTTAGCCTCTTCTCCCGTGGCGACCGTGGTACGGTTGCTGCGGATATCGCTGATAAAGGCCATCAGTTCCTCGCGCAGGTCGCCTTTGATTTCGCCCTGGCTCAGCGGCCAGTGCTGGGTATCGATATAGCGGTTGGCGGTTTCGGATGCATGATAAAGGCCGGACTCGCCGCACTCGATTTCAAACAGGCCGGCGGTGGTCAATATTTCCATCTTGGCGTCCAGCAGGGTCCGTGAACCCGCCGGCAGCGCCCAGGCGCTTTCCAGATTGACCACCGCGCCGTCGGCAAAGCGGATAATGGCGAAAACCGCGTCCTCGGTCCCCAAATGCCCGAGGCGCTTATTGGTGGTCTGGGCGTAAACGCTCACCGGTTTGGTGCGGTGCAACAGCCAGAGGACCATATCCACGTCGTGCACGGTGACATGCAGCGGCAGCGGCAGGCTGCCGCCGTAGCGCGCCGGTCCCTCAATGGCCGGGCTATTGCGCCGCGCCGCGATATGGCTGATCTCTCCCGCCTCGCCGGCTTCAATGATGTCCCGCGCCCGTGAATAGCGCGGGTCGAAACGCAGCAAAAAGCCGATGCCGAGCTTGACGCCGGCGGCATGGGCCGCGCCGACAATCGCCTCGCCGTCGGCCAGGGCGGCGGCGATGGGTTTTTCCAGGAAGATATGCTTGCCGGCCCGGGCGGCGGCCAGGGCCGGCGCCAGATGGAAATCATCCTTGGTGCAGATGCTGACGATATCCAATCCCTCAAGCGTCAGCATGTCCTGATAATCGCTAAAACATTGGATGCCGGGAATAAACGCCTTTACCGCCTCGCAGCGCGCCGGATCCGGATCGGCGATGGCGATCACTTCCACGCCGTAGAGCTGGCTGAACACCCTGGCATGCATGGTGCCCATAAATCCCGCGCCCACCACGGCGACTTTCAGTGTTCCGTCTTTCATTGACTGGCCTCTTGGTTTTTTGTTGGGCGGCGGCCCGGCCGGGTGGCTTCGGGGCCGCGGTCCGCCGCTGTCGCTATTGGTTTTTATAGGATAAGCAATACAATAAGCATGCCAGTTTAAGTCCAGATTAGAGCCAGATGCTTAAAAGGGTTCTATATTATTAACTTAACGAAACTGTTGCGATTTTATTCCTGAGTATCAGGCTGTTAATCTCACGCTACGCATAACTATTAGCACAATTATTGTGCATTTGAATAGCTTTAAGCACCTTTTTTGTGCGTTGCTCGATAAAATAAAATACCAGTTTACATATTTGGTATTGTTGTGGTTAGCTGGCGGTGCCGAGGTTATTTTTTAAGGAAAACGACGCAGATGACCCTGAATGAACTTAAGCACCGCCTGGTGGTATCCTGCCAGCCGGTGACCGGCGGACCGATGGACCGGCCGGAGATTATCGTCGCCATGGCGCAAAGCGCGCAGTCGGCCGGCGCGGCCGCGGTAAGGATCGAGGGCGTGGAGAATGTGCGTCGGGTGGCCGCCGCGTTGACCATCCCGGTGATAGGCATCGTAAAACGTGATTTAATCGATTCACCGGTGCGTATCACACCTTTTATAGCGGATGTGGAGGATCTGGCGCGGGCGGGCGCGTCGATTATCGCCTTTGACGCCACCGACCGGGTCAGGCCCGTGCCGGTGGCGGAACTCTACCGGGCGGCGCGGGCGTGTCAACGCCTTATCATGGCGGATTGCGCCTGCCTGGCGGACGGCGTGGCGGCGGCAGGTCTGGGCTGCGATCTGATTGGCACCACGCTGTCCGGCTATACGGCCGGCACCGCCGATCAGCCGATGGCGCGCCCCGATTTGGCACTGATTGCCGCCCTGGCGGCGCGGGGTTATAACGTGATGGCGGAAGGGCGCATCCGCACGCAGGATCATGCCGCCGCCGCCCTGGCGCAGGGCGCGTTCGCCGTAACCGTCGGCTCGGCCGTTACGCGCGTTGAGCATATTACCCAATGGTTTATCGAGGCGCTGGCACAGGCCGCAACCCGGAGCTGATTATGGCGACTATCGCGCTGGATATCGGCGGCACCAAAATCTCCGCCGCCAGGGTGGAGCAGGGGCGCTGCGTGGAACGGCGGCAAACGCCGATGCGTTTTGACGAGGCCGGGTTTATCACCGCCCTGCGCGAGGTGACCGCGTTTGGCGTCACGCCCGGCATGATCGCGGTAGCCGCCACCGGTTTCGTGCGCGCCGGGCGGGTTTATTCGGTCAATCTGGACACCATCCCCTTTTGGCGCGGATTCCCGCTGGAAGCGGCGCTGCGCCAACTGTATTCCTGTCCGGTAGTGTTGATGAACGATGCCCAGGCCGCCGCCTGGGGCGAGTATAGCGTCCGGCAGGGACGGGTGCGCAACCTGCTGTTTATGACGTTGTCCACCGGCGTCGGCGGCGGCCTGGTGCTTGACGGCGAACTGCGCACCGGCGGGCACGGATTGGCCGGACATCTCGGCCATGCCACGGTGAGCCGCCCGCCGGCCGATGTGATGCCCGGCCGCGGGGGGCCGTGCGGATGCGGCCGTTACGGTTGCCTGGAATCCGTTGCCTCGGGCACCGCGCTGGCGCGCCAGGCCGGGGCGCTGTTCGGGCGGGCCATCGACAGTCGCGCGCTGTTTGCGCTGGCTGCCACGAGCGCGCGGGCAAACGATATCATCGACAACGCGGCGGCGGCGGTGGCCGAGGCCATCGCCAATACGCATATGCTGCTGGATATTGATGAGGTGGTGATTGGCGGCAGCGTCGGGCTGGCGGCGGGCATGCTGGACAGGATCCGCCAGGCGCAGGACGCGTTGCCGCCGCTGGGACGGGTCGCGGTATCAGGCGCCGCGCTGGGCGCGGACGCGGGGCTTATGGGCGCCGCCGGCTGGGCGCGGCGCGGCGCCGGTTAATGCCCGCCGGCTGTTCCCGGCATCTGCCGCCCGTCAGTACAGGCCGTCGCGCTGCAGTTCCACCACAAAATCATAACTGTCGCCCCGATACCAGGTATGGGTATATTCAATCGGGCGTCCGTCCTCAAGATAACAGTGGCGTTCCACATGCAGCGCCGCGCTTTGCGGCGGCAGCTCCAACAGCAGCGCATTTTCGGCCGATAACGGTTCCGCGCGCATTCGTTGCAACGCCCGTTTCGGCATATGGCCGCTGCGTTGCAACACCGCGTACAGCGAGTCGCCAAGCCCGTCGAGCGACGGCAGGAAACCCTGGGGGATGACGGCGATTTCCACCGCCATCGGCCGTCCGTCCACGGTGCGCAGCCGTTTAAGGCGGTAGACCAGCGCGCCGGGAGAGAGATTCAGCGCAATGGTTTCCGACGGCGAGGACTGGATCAACTCGCGCTCCAGCCAGATGGCTCCCGGCTGATGGCCGCGCGACAGCATGTCCTCGCTGAAGCTGGTTAACGACGATAAGGGTTTTTCCAGCCGGCCGGCAACCTGGCTGCGGGCGCCGCGCCGCTGGATAATCACCCCGTCTTGGGCCAGCTGGCTTAACGCCCGCCGCACCGTCACCCTGGATACCGCCAGGTATTCCGACAGCTCGCGTTCGCTGGGGATGGTATAGCCGCCTTTGATCAGGCCGCCGGCCACCAGTTCCCTGAAACCTTTTTCCAGCCGCTGGTACAAGGCTCCGCCGCTCTGGTTGCGCTCGTTGCAATAGGTCTTCAGTAACTCGATTAACTTATCATCCATAAGGGCGGGCCGCTGGTGCGTGTTTAACGATGTTCACTGATTGTAATCGAAGCCGCCGCGGGCGCATACCCTTACCCCGCATTGTCCTGTCCGGCGAATATCCCCTGGGGTGAAAGGCCGGGGCGAATTGGTACGATAGCTTTGCGTTCAAAAATGACAGGTTGATCACGAAACGCAACTAAACCCGCTGCGCAGTCTCATTATCGTCCTCTGCGTGCCGATAAACCCTTACTTCTCTTTTTAGATGGCTAAGGTCATGAAAAAATTACTCCATTTACCCTTTATGGTGCAGCTATTCAGCGGCTTCGCTATTATTATCGCGTTGATGCTTTGCCTGGGCGGCGTGTCCCTCTACCAGCTCAGCGCCAATAATGACCATATCGACGCCTATCGCAATAACTGGCTGCCCGGGGTGCGCTATACCCTGGAGATGCGCGGTACGCTAGCCGAACTGCGTTTGCAGCAGGTACAATATATTTCTTCTCCGACGGACCAGGATCGGGAGTCACACCGGCTGGAACTGATGCAGGCGGTGGCGAACTTCCTCCGCGCCCAGAATGCCTACCTGGCGCTGAATACGCCCTTAAGCTCCACGCCGTTATTCAGTCAGATCATGGCCAACTTCAATCAGTTCAGCCTGGCGAACGATAAGATGATCGCGGCCATGTCGGAAAATGATGTCACCGGAGCCATCCGCATCAGCGGCGATACCTCGCGCAAATACCGCACCCAGCTGATGGCCGACCTGGCCACCATGGTCGACCGGGAAGTGGGCGGTAGCCAGGAGGCGGCGAGACAGGCGGCCCGGGGCTATGATATCGCCAAATACAGCCTGATGGGCCTGTCGCTGTTCGCCCTGCTGATCTCCGGACTGCTGGCCACGGTGATTTCCCGTAATCTGTGGCGCCAGCTGGGCGGCGAGCCGGCCTATGCCACGTCGATTATGCGTAAAATCGCCGCCGGCAACCTGACCACCGGCATCAAGCTGAGCGCCAAGGACAGCAGCAGCCTGCTGGCCGCGCTCAACGCCATGAGCCAACAGTTGCGCGATACCATCAGCGGCATCATCAGCGGCAGCGAATCCATTTCGGTGGCCTCCGGTCAAATCGCCCAGGGCAATACCGACCTGTCGCAGCGCACCGAAGAGCAGGCGGCGTCGTTAATCCAGACCTCGGCCAATATGCAGCAACTCACGCAGACCGTACACCACAACGCCGATAACGCCAAGGAAGCCAGCGAACTGGCGGTCGCTACCTCGCGCACCGCCACCCAGGGCGGTAAAATCGTGGCGGAAATGCTGACGCATATGCGCGATATTTCCCAAAGCTCGAAAAAAATCGTCAATATCATTGCCGTTATCGAGGGCATTGCTTTCCAGACCAACCTGCTGGCGCTTAACGCCGCCGTCGAGGCGGCGCGGGCCGGCACCCAGGGCAAGGGCTTCGCCGTGGTGGCAAGCGAAGTACGCACGCTGGCGCAGAAGAGCGCCGACGCGGCCAAGGAAATCAAATCGTTGATCGAGGGCACTGTGGACAAAATCAGCGCCGGATCTGAACGGGCGGATAACGCCAGCAAGGCGATGACCGAAATCGTCGACTCGGTGGACAAGGTGGCCGCCATCATCCACGAAATCGCCACCGCCAGTAACGAACAGCATATGGGCATCCAGGAAGTGGGACAGGCGGTGGCCCAGATGGACCAGGTTACGCAGCAAAATGCGGCGCTGGTGGAGGAGGCCGCCGCCGCCGCCCGTTCGCTGACCGAACAGGGCCAGGAGCTGCGCCGGGCGGTGAGTTTCTTCCAAACCGCCTGATGCCGTCGGCGTAACACGCTCCCGCGGCTAAGACCTGGAGAGGGTTTTAGCCGGCGGGAGTTTTTTTATGGCGCTTGGGCATGCTTTCCCTATTTTCGCCGGCTTTGGCGTAAGACATCGTCATGGGATAAAACCGCCCGTCTTTATCCATCGGAGGAGCGGGCCGCTCCGGCGGGCGATTTAACGGCGCCGGCCGCGCCGGCTTTGCCGGAACCGCTGAAGGTTTTGCCGACCATGACGATCACCACCGCCAGGATAATGATGCCCAATGCCAGCCACTCGATGGGATTAAGGCGCTCGCCGGCAAACCCCATGCCGAGCAGCACCGCCACCACCGGATTGACATAGGCATAGCTGGTGGCCAGTGCCGGACGGGCGTGGGAGAGCAGGAACATATAGGCGTTGATGGCGATAATCGAGCCAAACACGATCAGATAGCCGATGGCCAGCAGCCCCGCGGTATCCGGCATCCGCGTCAGGCGCTCGCCGGTAAGCAGGCTGGCGACAAGCAGCACCGCACCCGCCACGATCATTTCCACCGCCCCGACCATCATGCCCTTGGGCAGATCAAGCCTTGAGCTCCAGATGGAGCCGAACGCCCAACTGACGGAGGCCACGATCACCAGCAGGGCGCCGAGCGGGTTGCCGGTCAGGTTACCGCCGGTATTGAGTAAAATAATGCCGGCCAGGCCGAGAACAATGCCGAACCACTCCAGGCGCGTGGCGCGCAGTCCCCAGATACTGCCGAAACAGGCGGCGAACAGCGGTACCGTGGCGACAATCACCGCGGTAATGCCGGACGGCACCTGCCTATGTTCGGCCACCGTCACCAGGCCATTGCCAATCGCCAGCAGCAGGATGCCGATCATGCCCGCGTTCAGCGCCTGGCGCGGCGAGGGCAGGGACTCGCCTTTCAGGCGCAGCACGGTGAACAGGATAATGCCGGCCGTTAAAAACCGTACGCCGGCCATCAACAGCGGCGGCCAGCTGTCCACCCCGACGCGGATAACAAAATAGGTCGAACCCCATATGATGTAGAGTGTAAACAGCGCCAGGACCAGCTTCAGTCCGTTTGAATCGCGTAATTGCATGTAGCTGCCTTTTAAGCCTAAACGTTCGGATGATTAGTAAACCTTTTTTTATGGCTGTTAATATATTCTTTTTGTCGTAATCCTCCAGTTAAACAACGAAAATAGCCGTATAACACCTTCGATTCAACAGCGGGCGCAACGGGGAAAGCTATGGATAAATATGATGAACTGATACTGCAGGCGCTGGTGGAAAACGGCAGGCTAACCTATGCCGAACTGGCGCGCCGGGTTAATCTCTCGCCGCCGGCGGTGGCGGAGCGGGTGGCGAAGCTCGAGACCAAAAAAGTCATTACCGGCTACCACGCCCACGTCAACCTGGAAAAACTCGGCTTGCCGATCACCTTTATCGTCGAGCTGCGCCTTAACCATAACCACTGGCAAAATACGCTGAAAATGCTGACGCAGATCCCCGAAATCCTGCAATGCTACCGGGTAACCGGCGAAGCCTGTGTGATTGTCCGCGGCGCGGTCGGGGATATGGCGGCGATGGAAGCCTTTATCGAGCGGGTAAGCCAATTCGGCGCCACCAAAACGTCGATCATTCTCTCGGCGCCGGTGGAGCGTATCGCGCCGCCGGCGCTGATGGTTGCGGAGACGTTAAAAAAAGCGTGATAAGCTTCACAAAAAATTGACACGGCGGCTCATTTTGCTAAACTGCGAAAAGTGTGATGAACATCACATTAATGTCGGATCAATGTGAGGAATCAGCAATGAAAATTATACGTAAAATTAACAAATTTTTGAAAGAACAAGGCAATATCCACGCACAGGCGGCTAAATATAGCCTGTATTAAGCGTGACGCATGCCCCGGGGGCCTCATCCGGTGTTGCCGATGCGCCGCCCGCCCTCTTTATCCCAGACGGCCCTTTTCAGGGCCGTCTGCCGTTGCAGGCAGACAAGCGCCCGCCTGAGATAGCCGCTTTCGCCTGCCGCCATACCGGCCCGGCGACGCAGGCAAAGATACTATAGATTTTACGACATCGACCGCCTCTCCCCCAGCGCCTATCTTGAAAGCAAGAGTCATCGCGCGTAAGGAGACCGGCCGTGAACACCCGCCGCACGCAACCTGTCCAACGTCAAACCCCCGGGCAGTTTATTCTTTACACCGTCATCGCCGCCTCGAGCGCGTCCCTGGCCGCCTGGGGCAGCGCGACGCTTGCGCTGGAGGTCTGGGTGATGTTCGCGGGCCTTATCACCTGGTTCACGCGCCCGACGTCCTGGCGCGCCGGGCTGTGCGCCATGATCTGCCTGTGGCTGGGAATTGGGCTGGGGGCCGTTACCCAGATAATACTGCCGGCGTTGTCGCCGGCTCTGGAGCCGCTGGCGTTGCCGCTGGTGGTATTTTGGGTGGCCATACTTATCGTAAGCCTGCGCGCGACCCGTATCGTCGATAACACGCTGGCCTGGTTCCTCGGCATGGTCACGTTCTATGCCTCCGGGCTGGAACCGGCGCCCGGCATGTTTAGGGATCTGTGCGGCGCATCCGCCATCGGCGGGTTCGCCGGTTGGGCTTGCCAGGCGCTGCACCGGCGTTGGAACACGGCCTGGTTTATCCCTTAGCCCAGTTCGATAATCTCATGGCGGCCGCTTAATATCGGCCCGCTGAGAATTTTATAGCCGTCGCGGTCGAACCCCTGCGCCACGGTGCTCAGGCTCGCCGCTTCGCCAAGGCTTGCCACCGAACCGAGATAGAACCAATTGTTGACCACGTGGATTTGCCGCCGATCGCCGCTGTGTTCCACCAGGCCGATAGCGCCGGCGTAAGGCCATGCCACGATGCGCATCTGCTGCAGCGCGTCCATCAGGCGCAGCTGGTGTTCCTCCGGGCTTTCTTTACCGCAGCAGGCGCCCGCGCAGCGCCCGAGATGGAACCGGAAGCAGGCGCGTCCGTGGCTGAGTTTTTCCAGGCCGAGCAGGCTGTAACATAATAATTCGCTGTCGCCGATATCCAGCAGGGTTTGCTGGGCGGCGCGGCGGCTGGAAAACAGGCCGTACAAATCCGGCGTGCGGGCAAAATCGATCTCTTTGGCCGAGACGATGACGGGCATGCCGCGCGCCAGGTGAATCGAGCACAGCTGGCGACTGCGCCGCAGCCGTTTATTGTGCAGCGGCTGGAGCGCCTTGATCATCTGGGCCTCAAGCAGCAGGGCGCCGATTTCCCCGGCGGTGAGGTGGTAGCTGATGCGCCGCGATTGCCGCAGCATGCGCGCTTCTTCGGCGGTGCGCAGATGCGACATGACCCGGCTGCGGATATTGACGCTTTTGCCGATATACAGCGGCATCACGTCGCTGTCGCTATGAAAGACATACACGCCGGGCGCGGCGGGCAGGCCGTCGATATACTGACGCAAATGTTCGGGATACTGATAGGCCTCGGCGGGGTCGAACTCCCTGCGGGTGGCGGACAGACGCTTATACACTGACTGAACTCTTATTACTGTTGTTTTATACAGCATAACAGGTTATTTTTTAACACGACAGCGCAAAATAACGTCTGATCGTTATTTTATGCGGCATTATGCGGGTTATAACCGGTGAAGGTGATCATCCTCCTGGCGGTGACGGAGCAAATGACATTCCCGCAGCAGTTGCCGGTCGGCTAAAATGTCCGCGGTCGGCCCCTGGGCCGCAAGACGCCCTTCGCGCAGCACAAAACACCGATCGGCGATGTCCGGGACAATGGCCAGATCGTGGGTGGCGGTGATAAGCGTACGCCCGCGGCTCTCGCGCAGGAATTGCACCATATTGCCCTGGCTTGCCGGGTCCAGGCCGCTGCAGGGTTCGTCGAGCAATAACACCTCGGGTTCGATAATCAATACCGACGCCAGGGCGACGCGTTTTTTTTCGCCGCCGGACAACCGATGGGGCGAACGGTGGCGCAGATGCGTGATGCCGAATTGCTCCAGCATGGCGTCGATACGCCCGGCGATGCGCGGTTTATCCCACCCCAGTTGCAACGGGCCGAAGGCCAGCTCGTCATAGACCGTCGGGTTAAACAATTGCACATCGGAATTCTGGAACACCAGTCCCACCCGGCGCCTGAAGGCGTAAGCCTCCTCGTCCCCGCGCAGGGCGGGTTCATCGAGCGCCCGGCCGAACGCGCGCACGCTGCCCGCGTTGGGGAAATAAAGCCCGTCCAGCAGGCGCAGCAGGGTGGACTTGCCCGAGCCGTTGGCGCCGAGCAGGGCGATACGCTGGCCCGCCCGGACCTGAAGCGTGATCTCCCGTAGCGCGGGCAGCGACTGGTAGGCATAGCTGACCTGCTGTAAATCATAGACCGGCGGCGTGGTTAACGATGGGGCCTGGTTCATGCGTATTGCTCCTGTTCCCGGGGCGTCATTCAGGGTAGCCGCAGCCACTGGCAGCTAAATCCGGCCAGCGCCAGCAGCATAAACACCGGCACCGCGCGCCAGTCCTGTTTTTGCAGACACAAATCGTCCATTAGCCTGATTTCACCGCGAAAGCCGCGCGACAGCATGGCCAGATGAACCTCCTGGCTGAGATACAACGAGCGCTCCAGCAGGCTGCCGGCCGCATTGACCGCCAGCCGGCGGCGCTCGCCGGCGGGCAGGGGGCCGACCATCCGGCTGGCGCGCGCTTCAAACAGGGCGACCGCGCCGCTGAGCAGCACAAAAATATAGCGATGGGTCATGCCGAGGATCATCACCGCCACTTTTGGCACCCGCAGCGATCGCAAGGCCTTGAGCAGGCGGGGCCAGGGGGTGGTCAATACCAGCAGCAGCGCCAGGGTGGCCGACGTTTCGGCCCTGCCGATCAGCAGCAGGGCCACGCGCAGCCCTTGCGCGGTGACGGTAAGCGACGTGAAGGGCAGGGCGAAGAGCGGCGCGCCGGGTACCATAAACAGCGCCGGCAGCGCCAGCACGCCGGTAAACAGCAAAACGCCGAGCCATACCTGGCGCAGCAGCCTGGCCAGCGATAGCGCCGAAAGCCGCGCCATGATCGTCGCCGCCAGCAGCAGGCCGGCCAGGGCCAGCAGCGAATGCACGGCGACGGCGGTGATAATCAGCGCGCCAAGGCCCATCAGCTTCACGCGCGGGTCCAGCCTTTGCAGCCAGCCCGGCCGGTCGGCCATTGTCTGGGCGTCATCGGCATGCGCCATGGCCGCCAGCAGGCCCGCCAGCAGGCGCGCGATAAAATGCCGGCTTCCCGGCGCGCGCCGGTGGCTGAAGGAGGGTTCGCGCACCGTTTAACGGTGACCCGAGGACGGCCGCCAGGCCGCGGCGCGCGTCAGGCGCGCCAGCAGATAAAACGCCAGCAGGATAAGCCCGCTGCCCATAATGGCCGACAGCACATACCCGACGCGGGCGTTTTGCATAAATGCCGGGGCATAGTCCGGCATCGGCGCTGACCAGAGCGCCTCCAGGCGCTGCATGCCGGCCGGCGCGCCCTGCGGCGGGGCGATATTGCCCGAGGCGCGGGTGATTTCGGCCCTGGCGCCGGCATCCTGGAAGTCGGCGGCGCCCCATTCCCCCCAGGCGGTGCCGGCGGCCAGCAGGCCGAGCGGGCTGATGATCATCACCACCGCCATGCCCAGCCACAGCGCGCGCACCGGCCGCCAGCCGGAAAGGCGCGCGGGCACGCACGCGCCGCCGGCGGTGGCGCGCAGCAGGTCGGGGTTGGCTTTTTGCAGATAAGCGACAATACCGCCGGTCACCACGGCCTCCGCCAGACCGGCAAAGGTCAGGTGACCCAGCAGCATGGCCGGCACCGCCACCGACAGCGGATAGGGCGCATACAGCGGCGCTCCGGCGGCGTCGGTAAACAGAAGGGGCTGGATGCCGAACTCCACCGCCGCCAGCAGCGCGGCGATATTAATGGCGCAGTAGCCGGCCACCGTGGCCGCCACCACCCGCCGCCGGGCGGTAATGGCCGACCCGGCGGCAATCAGGCGGTAAAGGCCGTAGGCCGCCAGCGGACCGACGATGGCCATATTCAGGCAATTGGCGCCGAGCGCGGTAATACCGCCGTCGCCGAAAAATACCGCCTGGATAAACAACGCCATCGAGACGGCCAGTACCGCCGCCCACGGACCCAGCACGATGGCCGCCACCGCCATGCCCACCGCGTGCCCGGTGGTGCCGCCCGGCAGCGGCAGGTTAAACATCATGATGACAAAACAAAACGCCGATACCACCGCCAGCAATGGCACCAGGCGGGTATGCAGCAGGCGTTGCACGCGTTTTTGCGCCACCCACCAGAAAGGGGCGGCGATCAGGAAGGCAACGGCGCAGGTGGACGGGCTGAGATAACCATCGGGAATATGCATCGGATAACCCTGTGTTCAGGCCGCGCGCATAGCGAACAGGGCGGCCGGGGGGCAAAACTTTCGTGGAAATCAGTATGCCTCCGCCGTTCATACTTTTCCATAAAAAATCATACCGGGTTCATTGATCGAGCACAATTAACCGTCAACTTTCCCGCCGGCCGCTAAGCGCCCGCCACGGTTCCCTACCCTAAACCGGAAGGCTGTCCTAAACGTGTTTATGGGGATGCCGGTGATCTTTATCATGATCATGGCCGCTTGCATGACGGTGATCGGCGGTTGTCACGGCATCGGCCGGGATCATTGCGGCGTTTTGCGTGGCGGCGGCGTCCAGCGGGATCAGGTTAATGCTGCCGTGGCGCACCCCGGTCTGGGCGATCACCGATTGGGCAAAATCGGTTAATACCCCCAGCGGCCCGCGCAGGATGGCGGTCTCCACGCACTCGTCGTGGCTGAGATGGGCATGCATGGTGGATACGGTCAGTTCGTGATGATCGTGCTGCAGTTCGGTCAGGCGGGTGGCCAGTTGCCGCTCATGGTGATCGTAAACGTAACTGAGCACCGCGATAAAGGCCGCCCCGGGGTTGGCGGTGGCCGCCTGCTGGCCCAGGTCGCGCCGCAGCATATCGCGGAACGCCTCCGAGCGGCTGCTGTAGCCGCGCAGCCGCATCAGTTCGTCCAGCTCGGCCGCCAGCCGGTCGTCGAGGGAAATGGTTAATCGCTGCATAGGGCATTCCGGGTATCGGGGAAAACCACAGTGTGGAACATTTTTACCGCCAGGCAAAGGATATCGGCAGGTTTAGCCTCAGATAGTCACCAGACCGCGCACCCCGTCGGTTTCCATATCCGCGCCCAGGCCACGCTGCACGATCTGCCCACGCGACATCACCAGGTAGCTGTCCGCCAGGGCGGCGGCGAAATCATAAAACTGCTCCACCAGCAGGATCGCCATATCGCCGCGCGCCGCAAGGGTTTTGATCACCACGCCGATCTCCTTGATCACCGACGGCTGGATGCCTTCGGTAGGTTCGTCGAGGATCAGCAACTGCGGCTGGCAGGCCAGCGCGCGCGCAATCGCCAACTGCTGCTGCTGGCCGCCGGACAAATCGCCGCCGCGCCGGTTTTTCATCTGCGCCAGCACCGGGAACAGCTCGTAGACCGAGGCCGGCGGCGCTTTGGCGCGCGCGCCGGAAAAACGCGACAGGCCGAGCAGGATATTTTCCTCCACCGTCATGCGCGGAAATATTTCCCGTCCCTGCGGCACATAGGCAATACCGGCCTGCACACGCTGGTGGGGGCGGCGCTGGTTGATAAGCTCTCCCTGCCAGCGAATGCGGCCGGTTTTGGCCGGCAGCAGGCCCATCAGGCATTTGAGCAGGGTCGTCTTGCCGACGCCGTTGCGCCCGAGCAGGCAGGTTACCTGACCGATTTGCGCCTCGAACGACAGGCCGCGCAGGATATGGCTGCCGCCGTAAAACTGATTTAACTCTTCCACCTGTAGCATTATGTTCCCCTGCGTATGAGTAACCCTGGCCTGATAACCGGCGCCGATGCGCGATATCCTCCCGCGCATCATCACGCTCATCAGCTCACCGCCCCAGGTAGACTTCAATCACCTGCTCGTTGGCCTGCACTTCGCGCAGCGACCCCTCGGCCAGCACCTGCCCCTGGTGCAGCACGGTGACATGATCGGCGATGGTTTCCACAAAACCCATATCATGCTCCACCACCATGAGCGAATGTTTACCGGCAAGCGAGCGGAACAGCTCGGCGGTATAGGCGGTTTCAGCATCGGTCATGCCGGCGGCCGGCTCGTCAAGCAGCAGCAGGTGCGGGTCTTGCACCAAGAGCATGCCGATTTCAAGAAACTGTTTTTGGCCGTGGGACAGCAGGCCCGCCGGGCGCCGGCGCAGCGGTGCGAGACGCAGCGTGGCGAGCATGGCGTCGATGCGATCGCGCTGTTCATCGCTCAGCTTATGGCGCAGGCAGGCCCAAACCGATTTATCGGTTTTCAGCGCCAGCTCCAGGTTTTCAAATACCGTCAGCGCCTCGAATACCGTCGGCTTCTGGAATTTACGGCCGATGCCGGCCTGGGCGATTTGCACCGGGCTAAGCCGCGCCAGGTCGATATGCTGATCGTAAATGGCGCTGCCGCTCTGCGGACGGGTTTTACCGGTAATCACATCCATCAGGGTGGTTTTGCCCGCGCCGTTGGGGCCGATAATGCAGCGCAATTCGCCCACGCCTATCTGCAGCGACAGGTCGGTAAGGGCGCGGAAACCGTCGAAGCTGACGTTGATATTGTCCAGCGTCAACACCGGATCGCGCCGCAGGCGATGGATATCGGCGGGATAGGCCTGCGTCAGCAGGTCGTCCGGCGCGTTCATTCGGGCCGCCTTTTGCGCAGCAGGCCGATAACGCCCTGCGGCAACAGCAGCGTCACCAGGATAAACATCAGCCCCAGGAACAATTGCCAGTACTCCGGCATGGCCATGGTAAACCAGCTCTTGGCGCCGTTGACGATGCCGGCGCCGAGCAGCGGCCCCACCAGCGTGCCGCGGCCGCCCAGCGCCACCCATATGGCCGCCTCGATGGAGTTGGTTGGCGACATTTCACCCGGGTTGATGATACCCACCTGCGGCACGTACAGGGCGCCCGCCAGGCCGCACAGCACCGCCGACAGCGTCCAGACGAACAGCTTGAACCCCTTCGGGTCGTAGCCGCAGAATATCAGCCGGTTTTCCGCATCGCGCACCGCCGTCAGCACCCGGCCGAATTTACTGCGCGCCAGGGCGAATCCCAGCAGCAGGCTCGCCGCCAGTAGCAGCACGGTGACCAGGAACAGGCCCACCCGGGTGGTGGTGGCGGTTACCTGGAATCCCAATAAGGTGGTAAAACCGGTAAAACCGTTATTGCCGCCGAAGCCGGTTTCGTTGCGAAAAAACAGCAGCATCGCGGCATAGGTCAGCGCCTGGGTCATAATGGAAAAATAGACCCCTTTGATTTTGGAGCGAAAGGAAAAGTAGCCGAACACCAACGCCAGCAGGCCGGGGGCCAGCATAATCAGGCACAACGCCCAGGCAAAGTGCTGGGTGCCGGCCCAGAACCAGGGCAGCTCGCTCCACGATAAAAAGGACATAAACGCCGGCAGGCCGTCTCCCGCGGCCTGGCGCATCAGGTACATGCCCATGGCGTAACCGCCGAGGGCAAAAAACAGCCCATGCCCGAGGGACAGCAGCCCGGCATAACCCCAGACCAGATCCAGCGCGATGGCCACCACGGCGTAGCACAGGATTTTGCCCACCAGGGTCAGGGTATAGGTGGAGATATTCAGCGGATGCGCCGCGGGCAGCAGGGCCAGCAGCGGCAGGATAACCAGCGCGATAAAAACCAGCGCGCCCAGGATCATGGCGGTGCGGGGCGCCTTTTGCAGGCCGGTGAGGGTTAAGGGTTGGCTCATCAGTCAATGACCCTGCCTTTGACGGCGAACAGTCCCTGGGGACGTTTTTGGATAAACAGCACGATAAGCGCCAGGATCAGGATCTTGCCCAGCACGGCGCCGATTTCGGGTTCGAGGATTTTGTTGACGATGCCCAGCCCGAACGCCGCCGCCACGGTGCCCGCCAACTGGCCGACCCCGCCCAGCACCACCACCAGGAACGAATCGATAATATATCCCTGGCCCAGCTCGGGGCCGACGTTGCCAAGCTGGGACAACGCCACGCCGCCCAGGCCGGCAATGCCGGAACCCAGGCCGAAGGCCAGCATATCCACCCGGCCGGTCGGCACGCCGCAGCAGGCGGCCATGGCCCGGTTCTGGGTTACCGCGCGGATATGCATGCCCAGCCGGGTTGTATTCAGCAGCAGCCAGCACAGCGCCAGCACGCACAGCACGAACAAGATGACCGCCAGGCGGTTGTAGGGCAGCACCAGGTTAGGCAGCAGCTGGATGCCGCCGGAGAGCCAGCCGGGGTTGGCGACGCTGACGTTTTGCGCGCCGAACAGCATGCGCACCCCCTGGATCAGCACCAGGCTGATGCCCCAGGTCGCCAGCAGCGTTTCCAGCGGGCGACCGTATAAATGACGGATTACGGTGCGTTCAAGCAGCATGCCGATAACGCCGGTAACGGCGAAGGCCGCCGGCAGGGCCGCCAGCGGGTAGAGCGGCAGCAGTCCCGGCGCGTAGTGCTCCATAAGCTGCTGCACCAGATAAGTGGCGTAGGCGCCCAGCATCAGCATCTCGCCGTGCGCCATGTTAATCACCCCCAGCAGGCCGTAGGTAATGGCCAGGCCCAGCGCCGCCAGCAGCAGTATCGAGCCCAGGGACAAGCCGGTAAAAGCCTGTCCGAGCAGGTCGCCTATCATCAGCCGGCGCTGAACCTGCTTGAGGCTTTTCAGCGCCGCCGCGCGTACTTGGGCCTCGGGTTCGGCGCTCTCCTGCGTCAGCGCCTGCAGACGTACCTGGACATCGGGATCGCCCGATTCGCCGAGCAGCGTGACCGCCTGCAGCCGCACCTCGGGCCGGGGATCGGCCAGTTGCAGATTGGCCAGGGCAATCTGCAGCGCGTCATGCACCCGCGGGTCTTTTTCCAGCGGTAAACGGGCCTGCAGCAGCGGCAACTGGTCGGCCTGCGCTTCGCGCTGGAGCGCAGTGGCGGCCTGTAGCCGTATGCGGGCATCGTCGCTGACCAACTGGTGAACGGACAAGGCGGTGGCGATAAGGTTGCGCAGGCGGTTATTCAGCCAGACTTTCTTGACGCCGCCGGTGGGCGCGGCGTCGCCTTCCATCGGCGTCAGCGTGGTGCCCTGCTGGATAAAGGGTTTGCCGGCGGCGTCGATCACCATGGTCTCCTGGCGCAATGCCTGCAGCAGCGGCAGACGGGCGGCATCCGGCGCGCTTGACCACGCCTGGAGTAATTTCGCCTGATCGGCGCGGCTGGCCGCCGCAAAATCGGCGGCGGGGCCGGCCAGAGCCAAGGCCGGCAGACATAGGCATAAGGCCACGCCGAGGCCGAACCTTCGCAATAATAATGATAGATAGCGCATATTTTTCGTCCCGTGCTGCGTCAAAAACAGAGGGCGCCTCTGCCGCCTCAGGCGTTTGAAGCGGGTAGGGCGGGCGCGAAGAGTAGAGCGCGGCCCGGCCCCGGTTTCCGTGTTTACACCTGGCCCGCCCTATCCGTAAGCCCTTTTACTGGGTGCTTTTGACCGGATGATCGGGTTTTTTATCGTTGCCGGCGATAAAGGGACTCCAGGGCTGCGCGCGCACCGGCCCTTCGGTTTGCCATACCACGTTAAACTGGCCGTCGGACTCGATCTCGCCAATCATCACCGGTTTATGCAGATGGTGATTGGTCTGATCCATGGTCAGGGTAAAGCCGGACGGGGCGGCGAAGGTTTGCCCGGCCATCGCCGCGCGCACCTTATCCACATCGGTGGACTTGGCCTTCTCCACCGCCTGCGCCCACATATGGATGCCGACATAGGTGGCTTCCATCGGGTCGTTGGTGACCACGGTATCGGCGTTGGGCAGATGGTGGGACTTGGCGTAGGCTTTCCATTGCGCGACGAATTTCTTATTGGTGGGATTATCCACCGACTGGAAATAGTTCCAGGCCGCCAGGTTGCCGACCAGCGGTTTGGTGTCGATGCCGCGCAGTTCCTCCTCGCCCACCGAAAAGGCTATTACCGGCACATCGGTCGCCTTGATGCCCTGGTTGGCCAGCTCTTTATAAAAAGGAACGTTGGAATCGCCGTTGATGGTGGAAATCACCGCGGTTTTACCGCCGGCGGAGAATTTCTTGATATTGGCCACGATGGTCTGGTAATCGCTATATCCGAACGGGGTATAGACTTCCTCGATATCTTTATCCGCCACGCCCTTAGAATGCAGGAAGGCCCGCAGAATTTTATTGGTCGTACGCGGATAAACATAATCGGTGCCGAGCAGGAAGAAGCGCTTGGCGCCGCCGCCGTCATCGCTCATCAGGTATTCCACCGCCGGGATAGCCTGTTGGTTGGGGGCCGCGCCGGTATAAAACACGTTGGGCGACATTTCCTCGCCTTCATATTGCACCGGGTAAAACAGCAAGCCGTTCAGCTCCTCAAATACCGGCAACACCGATTTGCGCGAGACCGAGGTCCAGCAGCCGAACACCACCGCCACCTTGTCCTGGGTCAGCAACTGCCGGGCCTTTTCCGCGAACAAGGGCCAGTTCGACGCCGGATCAACCACGACCGGCTCCAGCTTTTTACCCAGCACCCCACCCTGGGCATTGATTTCGTCAATGGTCATCAGCGCCACGTCTTTTAACGGCGTTTCCGAGATAGCCATGGTGCCGGATAAGGAATGCATCACGCCGACTTTAATCGTGTCGGCAGCCAGCGCCCCCCAGCTGATCCCCATGCCGATAACCGTGGCGGAGAGGGCGAAGGCTTTCAGTAATTTACGTCGTTGCATGCAATTCACTCCTGAATTTATGAGGATTAACAATGGCCGGCGGGACAGAATGGTTCAAAGCAATCCCCGTGCCAGTTGCGGCGTCGCGGCCCGGCGGCGTTTGCCCGGCTTTTCCCGCGCCGGCGGCGGCGCCTTGCACCAAATACGGGCGCGCGTGCGGCATGGCGGGGCGCCTGGCGCCTTTTCAGGCTGATCACGCACGTTCAGGATTATTTCAGGGCGGCAGGGATCGCCAAAACCGTGCAGAGTCCTTTCTTAGCGACCTTGCGCGCGCATGCCGCGGAGCGAAGGCAAGACGTGCGCGGGGTTTGCGCGCTTCGCTCAATTTATAGCCATGTCACTGGCGCGTTTCATAAGGGAAGCTAAACTGAAAAGGCTATTCGATAACCGATAATTTTCTTATTTCCGCAATGCCGTTATTGATTGAGAGGTGAAAAATGGCCGATTTACATGACAATTATCTGGACTGGCTGCGTGATGCCCATGCCATGGAAGAACAGGCCGAAAGCATGCTGAAACGCATGGCGGGGCGTCTTGAGCACTACCCGGCGCTGGAGGCCCGCATTAAACAGCATATTGATGAAACCATCGAGCAGCAGCGTCTGGTGGAAAGCGTTATTAAACGTTATGATTCATCCAGTTCGACATTTAAGGATATGGCGGGCAAAGTGGCGGCCATGGGCCAGGCGATGGGCGGCATGTTTGCCAGCGATGAAGTGATCAAAGGCGGCATTAGCGGCTATACCTTCGAAAATTTTGAAATTGCCTCCTATACCGCGCTTATCGCCGCGGCACAGGCGGTGGGCGATACCGAAGGGCAACGTATTTTCACGCAGATCCTGGAACAGGAGAAAGCGATGGCCGCCTGGCTGCTGGAACATCTGCCGGAAACCACCCGGCAATTCCTGGCGCGTTCGCAGGCGCCGCATACGGAAGCTAAAAAATAATGGCTTATCCGGCACGATAACGGCCTTAGGCACGGGCAATTATTGCCGGCGTAACCCATACTGCGCTTACGGCGCGGCGCATCGGGTCCCGAAGAATTGTTTTCGCCACTCATCGGGACAACCGGGCCGGAATATTCCAGGCGTCGCGCCGTAAAATACGCTCTTTATGTTGGTTAAAATGCAAAAAACCCGGCAATAAATACCGGGTTTTTGCGCTGATGATATTTACTCAACCTTAAACGAGCCTATTAATGCTATGACCATACAGGGTGAAATGTATTATAAAAATACTTACCTTGTTAACATGCTGATATGGGTTATTTTTTACCGGCATCCGTATTTACTTTAACACTGGCCAGCTTGGATAATTTGATGTCGGTATCTTTTTCTTCCTGCAGCGTTTCGGCCAGCAGGGTTTTAGCCTCGGTATACCCCAGCAGCCCCGCCAGGGTGGCTAACGTGCCGTAGGTGGCGATTTCATAATGTTCAACTTTTTGCGCCGCGGCAATAAGACCTGCATCACGTACCGGGCCTTTTTCAACCTCGTCGATAATTTCCTGGCCTTCTTCCACTAATCCTTCCATTGCCATGCATTTCATACGCTTAATCTTGATATTCGGTGTGACTTCCACCAGTTTATCAATACGCTCGATTTGCCCATGCGTTTGTTCCAGATGAAGCTTAAAGCCATCAATCAGCTGAGGATCGGTAGCGGCCCGGGCCATTTTCGGCAAAGCGCGGGTGATTTGCTTTTCAGCGCTGTATACATCTGAAAGGGCATGGATAAAGAGGTCTTCAAGAGTCTTGATATTCATCGGGCTCACCATCACGTTGTTAGGATTATAGGTATAATCAGCGATGTTAACTTAGTCGGCTGATAATAATAAGCCTAGTATACCGTTGCGAATTAGACAAACCATGAGCGGCGGCCATGGCGATATTTTATATAAAAGTTTATTGTTGCGATTAATATCAAAAGGTTGGCGGGAACAGCCGCATATTATAGGGCTTGTGCGGCGGTAAAAATGGGCGGCATTTATCAGATTAAATTCCCTGGATAAAATACAGAAATGTTCTACCCGATATGCCGGGGTATTAATGCGGCGCGGGTGTTATAAACGACAACAATAAAGGCATAGCGCAGGCATCTTTGCCGGGCGGGGACCGGAAACAACTGGTCGGTCCCCGCGCAACCGCGGGGCCGCCCGCTAAAATAATTCGCCCAACGCCGCGGGGGTGAAATCCGCCATATTCCCCGTATCGCCGGCGCGCACCTTGGCCGCCCAGTGCGGGTCGCTTATCAACGCACGCCCGACCGCTATCAGGTCAAACTCATTGCGCTCCAGCCGCCCGATGAGATTATCCAATCCGACCGGGCTGGCGTTTTCCCCGCTAAAGCTGCCGATAAAATCCCCGGACAAACCCACGGAACCCACGCTGATGGTGGCGGCGCCGGTCAATTTTTTCGCCCAGCCGGCGAAGTTAAGCCCGTTTTCCCCATCCTGCTCCGGGAATTCAGGTTGCCAGAAACGCCGTTGCGAGCAGTGCAGCACGTCGGCGCCCGCTTCCACCAGCGGTACCAGCCAATCGGCCATCGCGTCCGGGGTGGTCGCCAGCCTGGCGGCATAATCCTGCTGTTTCCACTGGCTGACGCGCAGGATAATCGGATATTCAGGCCCGACCGCCGCGCGCATTTCCTTTAATACCTCGGCGGCAAAACGGGCGCGCTCTTTAATGGTGGCACCGCCGAAACGATCCGTACGCCGGTTGGTGCCGGACCAGAAGAACTGATCGATGAGATAGCCATGGGCGCCGTGGATCTCAAAAGTATCGAAACCCAGCCGCTTGGCATCGGCAGCCGCCCGGGCATAGGCGGCAAGGGTATCGGCAATGGCCTCGTCGCTCATGATCTCGCCGCGGGGCATATCCGGCGCCGCCAGGCCTGAAGGACTCTCCACCGGCACATCGGGCACCCATTCGGTCTGGAAACTGGCCACCGCGCCCACATGCCACAGCTGCGGTCCCATTTTACCGCCGGCGGCGTGGACTTCATCGATTACCCGTTGCCAGCCGGCCAGCGCGTCCTGGCCATGGAAAAACGGCACGTTCGGATCGTTCCTGGCCGCCGGCCGGTCGATTGCCGTACCTTCCGACAGGATCAGCCCCACTTCGGCTTCGGCGCGGCGGCGGTAGTAGGCGGCTACGTTATCCCCCGGCACTCCGTCAGGTGAAAACGAGCGGGTCATGGGGGCCATGACGATACGGTTTTTCAATACCAGCGATTTTATTCGCAAAGGCTGGAACAGGATATCGACTTGCGGTGCGCGCATACAGATCATCTCCGGTTAACGTGAAGCTTTTGATGGTATATTATGTATACTGCGAGTCAATCAGGCACTTTGACGCTACCAGGTAGCCAAAAGGAAACCACCATGTCGGAAGTTGAAGACACCGCCATCCGCTATGCCGGCGACAGCGCCGTGCCGGGAGAGCACTGTCCGGTTTTTTCCGCGGCGCATTGCCCAAGCCGCATGCTGCTCGACCAGATTGCGGATAAGTGGTCGGTGCTGATTCTGGCCGCCCTGTGCGCCGGGCCGTTGCGTTTCAACGTTATCAAACGCCGTCTTGATGGTATTACGCAAAAGGCGCTGACCCAGAGTTTGCGGCGTCTGGAGCGCAACGGCATCGTGGCGCGGCGCGTTATTACCGCCTCGCCCATCGCGGTGGAGTATCAAATCACGCCCCTGGGTCATACGCTAAAACAGCCTTTCCAGGCGCTGCACCAATGGAC
Organism: Sodalis sp. RH14; assembly: GCF_047324285.1. NCBI lineage: Bacteria > Pseudomonadati > Pseudomonadota > Gammaproteobacteria > Enterobacterales > Bruguierivoracaceae > Sodalis > Sodalis sp. RH14. Next base: position 4,535,447 of record NZ_CP178739.1, on the reverse strand, counting down.
GGTGGAGTACCTGCCCGAAGTGGAGCGCGCGCGGGCCACGTTCGACCACAATAGCTAATACGCGCCGCCGCAGGGCGGATTGATAACATCCCCATGCGCGCGTCTGTTCAGGACGGCGGCGTGAGAGACAGCGGTATCTTGCTGGGCATTCCGCTGATTTCGCGCGTCAGCCGGGGCACCAGATAGCCGGAAACCTTGGTGGATAGCGTACTGACAATGCGCCTGGCTTCGTCGTCGCCCACCATAAAATGCGCCGCGCCCGCGACCTTATCCAGCGCAAAAAGATAGTAGGGCAGGATACCGGCGTTAAACAGCCGGTTGCTTAACGCCGCCAGGATATCGGCGCTGTCATTGACGCCGCGCAGCAGGACGCTCTGGTTAAGCAGTGTCACCCCGGCGTTGCGCAGCCTGCCCATGGCGCCGTCAACGTCGGCGTCGATCTCATTGGCATGGTTGATATGCGTCACCATAATCGCCTGCAGCCGCGAAGCGGCCAGCATCCGGCATAATTGCTCCGTAATGCGCGCCGGTATCACCACCGCCAGCCTGCTGTGGATGCGCAGGCGCCGGATATGGGGAATGGCCTGGAGTTCGTCGGCCAGCCAGGCCAGTTCATGATCCCTGGCCATCAGCGGATCGCCGCCGGAAAAGATAATTTCATCGATCTGCGGATGCGCCCGGATATAGGCTAAGGCGTTACGCCAGTTAGCCTTGTTACCGCTGTTTTCCGGGTAGGGGAAATGGCGGCGAAAGCAATACCGGCAGTTGATGGCGCAGCCGCCTTTCACCAGCAACAGCGCCCGGTTGCGGTATTTATGCAACAGCCCCGGCATCACGCAGTCATGCTCGCCGAGCGGGTCGGCGACATAGCCCGGCGTGACGATAAATTCGTCCGCCGCGGTGATAACCTGCCGCAGCAAGGGGTCGTGTTCATTACCCTTTTCCATGCGGTTGACAAAACCGCGTGGCACCCGCAGCGGGAAAAGACGGCGCGCCGGCCGGCCTTGCCGCAGACGGGGATTATCGCTTAGCCCCAGTAATGATAATAATTCATCAGGATCCGAAATAACCTCGGATAATTGTTTTTGCCAGTCGTCCGCGGAAGATATGGCCTTAAAAGGTCTATTCACTGTTTTTTCTTTATATGTAAGCTAACGATTTATTAGTTATTGTAATTAATGAATTGGGTTAATTAACGGATGGCCGCGAAAAAAATCCCCGCATGGGTTATATCACCGCGCCATAACGGTTCAAGATGGCCCGGCCACTACGGCGGTGACCGCGTTTTTCAGCGTGGGGATAAGTCATGGCCGGCCATCTTAATTTTCTTTTAGATTAACGTGTTTTTTTAACGATGGAAAGTCGTCTTTATTAGCGGATGAGATGAACCCACGCCAAACTATAGGAATTTGGTTCAAAATATGCAGCAATATAAATTCCTATTTATTTACGACTGGGCTTTATGGGCGCCGGCGACATCGCCGCGCGTATACGGCTTATCGGCGACGCGGGCGTGGCCAGGCCTGCCTGATGATATGCCGGTAAAACGCCGGGTAGGAATCGCTGTAATAACGCAGGTCCCCCTTAATTTGCCGGTGCACCCGCGCCAGTTGTTCCATGGGTAATGAGGGGAAGCGGTGGTGTTCAACGTGATAATTATTGCCGTTGGTATACCAGCTGATCAGCGGATGGGCCTGGATGGTGCGGGTATTGTCGCAAACCCGCACGCTGGACTTATCGCAGCCGTAATGTTCGGGTAATTCTATTAAGCTATGGATGGGGGCGGCGAAAAACAGCAGAGGAAGCAGCCAGCACTGGATAAAAATATCACTGCCGGCCGCCAGCGATGCGCCGGCGGCGGTAAAAAAAATCCCGCCCATCAGAAGATATTCGTTGCGCAGGATGTGGGGGTTACTGGTCGCGATTTTTACCGGAAAGGGACGTCTTTTTACGGCGTGGATAAACTTCATTAATTGTGAATAAAAATGATTTAACATAAAAAAAATGCTAATCCTATCCCACAGCCGCGGCGGGGAGCGTAGATCGTGTTTAAAAAATTCCTCGTCATCCGCCCGGCCGAGCGCCCGGTGATGAAACAGATGACTGTCGCGATAGGCTGAATATGAGACCAGCATCGGCAATCCCAGCAGAAATCCGGCGCCATGATTGGCTTTTCTGGAGCGGAAACCGGTATGGTGCAGCGCCTGATGCTGCAATTCCACGCCATGGGCAAATCCCATCCCCAGCAGCAATTGCAGGAGCAGCCGGATGGGCCAGCGGTCCACGGACACAATGCCGTAAACGCATAAGCCTAACCAGCAGGCCCATAATGAAAACTTCGCTGAATAAATAACAAACCATTTAATAGGCTTGCTTTTATACTCTCTTAATATTGCATGCGATATTGCGTTTTTATCCATAAAACGTTTCCCCCGGCGATCACGGATGTTATTAAATGACAAAATAACATCAGAAATAATTTAAAATATTAAACAGGCAGCGATATGAGGACGAGAATACGGTTGCCAGAAGTTATATAACAATATATATTCGCCGGCTGTCAATACGCTATGATGAAAATGATTTAGCATGACTGATTGATAAAAAGTTAATTTTATTTAAATATAATAAAATTATAAAAATAATATTTATACGTGGCTATGCCGCCGTGAGTCACGGCGGGGTGAGATAAACGCGGCGGGAGAGGGATATTAGCCGGCGGCCACGGATTTATGACTCTTTTTTCGGAATAATGGTGATTTTGCCGTTTTGCTCCAAAATGGCATAACGAATCTGGTCCAGGTCCAGGATGCCGTCCGATTTGCGCGCGCTGGTCAGCAGATCGTCATGGGAAATCTTGGTCCGCTTGAGGCGCAGCTCCAGCACCTTGCCGTCATCCACCAGCAGCAGCGGCGGCCCGTCGGCGGCCAGCCAGACAATATGGTATTTATCCTTCAGCCAGGAAAGCACCAAATCAAGGCTTATCAGGGTAACGATGGAAATCGTGGCGCCGATCACCGAAAAATCCTCGCCCAGGATCGCCTGTTGGCAGGCTTCGCTGATAATCAGCAGCAAAATAAAATCGAAACTGTTCATTTCAAGCAACGTGCGTCTGCCCGATATGCGAAAGACCACGATCAGGATCAGGTAAATAAAGGCCGCTCTTAATACCATATCCATGATGTTCTCCCTAAGGATAAACTAATTGGTTAAACGTTATTTTTTCATTATCGGAAAGTGCGATGGTATTGGTGAAGTAGCCCATTTTATTTGGTTTTAGGGTGACGTAAATACTGTGCCAGCCGTCTTTTTTGGCGATCGGCTGGGTTAATGTCAGGGCGTTATCGTTGATAATCGACACATCGGGGGTGGGTTGGATAAACTCGATATCGTAATTATCGAGGATATCGCCGCGCAGGACGGCGGTAAGCTGGTTTTCTTTATTGATTTTTATGCGGATTATAAAATGAGTCTCCGTGCTGTTACGGGCGAAGCGGTCATATTCAAGGATCATATTGCCCCCGGCTGATTGCGCGGATGCATTGCTGAGTACGCCTTGGGAAAACAGTCCCAGGCAGGCCGCGGCAATAAAAATAAACAGCAGCACAAAGCCGAGATTCTGCATTCTCCAGGCGAAAAGCTGGAAGCGCATATTTTCCTTGACCGGATAATGCCTGCTGCGATAGTCGTCGGGTAAGTGGTCGTTATCCATTTCCGTTACCTCGAAAGCCGATAGATAAAGAAGATAGCCAGGTTACCTGCTCGTTTAACCTTCTGAAAAGTATAGGCGTAAAAAAATAACGGCGGCTGAAAATAACGCCTGCGGGCGAGATGCGCGCGGCGCGGCAGGGCCCGGCAGCCGGCGCCAGACGGCGGAAAACGTATGGGGATCACATTTTTCCAAGCCGGTGGCGATAAAAGAGGAATGGGATATGAATCACGCTTTGCGCCAACCCGGCATCGCGGTAGGATATGCCGGTGCAGCAGTGGTTTTTCCGGGTATGTGCGGCGGGTTACGGATTCACGTCCGCCTTGTGCCTGTCGATATCTTTTATAAGGATACCAGAATGGTCAATATCAAAGAGTTTATGCGTGTTTTTAAAGAAAAATTGACGCACCAGCATAACGTTGCCCCGCGTGATCCGGATATTGCCTCTTTGATTAGCGCCTTGGGCGAGCAGGAAAACATTGTGGATGTCGATGCCTGTATTACTCGGCTGCGGGTTAAGGTCAAGGATCTGGGCAAGGTCAATACCGGCCAGATCCAGCATCTGGGCGCGCTCGGCGTCGTGGTTATCGGCCAGGAGGTGCAGGCTATCTTCGGCCGCCAGTCCGATAACCTGCGCCGTGAGCTGGCGGAACGCTTCGGCCTGGAAAGCAGCCAGGAAAAGTAAGCCCCGCTTTCACCCCTGCATGTTCCCGCGCGGCGGCGGGCGGGACGTTGCCCCACGCAGGCCTAGCGGCGCGGACGCTGTAACAGCGCCAGCGCCGTCAGCATGACCACCATGCTTAACAGCATGGCGATACTGGCCATGGCCATGCCGTCGCCTACCGAACCTTGCTCGAACTGGCGCCAGATAAATACCGATACCGTTTGCACCCCGGGCGGCGCCAGCAACAACGAGGTCACCAGTTCCCTGGACGCGACGGCAAATACCATCAGCATCGCGGCCAGCAGCGCGGGAAATACCAGCGGCAGCACGATATAGCGCAATGCCCGCGCGGCGCTGGCGCCGTGCACCCTGGCCGCCGGCTCCAGGCTGGATCCGAGCTGGCGCAGCGCGGCTCCCGTATAGCGCACCGGGTAAGGCAACAGCAGGCAACTGTAGGCCAGCAGCAGGATAACCCAACTATCATAAGGCGTTACCGGCCAGAAACGCCGGTTCCAGGCCAGGATCAGGCCGACGCCCACCACCACGCCCGGCAGCGCGGCCGGCAGCAGCGACAGCGCGTCGATACAGGCCGTGGCGCGGCCTCGGGTGCTGTTGATAAGCCAGGCCACCATCAATCCCACCAGACCGGTAAACAGCGCGGTGCCGAGCGCCAGGCCCAGGCTGGTGGCCAGTGCGTCGGCCGCCTCGCCGTGCTGCGCGAAGAGATTGCCGAAATGGCGCAGCGTCAGGTTGGCCGGCGTCAGTCCGCCGGATACCGTGGCGGAAAACGCGGTGGCCAGCATGGCGGCCACCGGGGCCGCCACCGCCAGGCCGGCGATCAGGCCGAACAGCACCACCACCGGCCAGCGCCATACGCCGAGCGGCCGCGAGGCGATAGCCGCCGGTTTTCCGCCGGTGATGGCCACGTCACGGCCGCCGGACAGGGTGCGCTGGATGCTGTACGCCGCCAGCGCCAGCGCCACCAGTAATAACGAAAGCAGCGATGCCGAGGTTAAATCAATGGGCCAGTCCGCCAGGCGCCGCTCGATGCCGACGGTCAGCACCGGCGCACCGGCGCGCATGCCCAGGGCGGCGGGCACGCCGTATTCCTCGATGGCCAGGGTAAACGCCAGCAGCAGGCCGGCGAAAATGGCCGGCAGCGCCAGCGGCAGGGTGACCAGGCAAAACGCCCGCCACGGCCCCGCGCCGTGTACCCGCGCCACGTCCGCCAGACGGTGGCCGCCCGCGGCCATGGCGCGCGACACCGCAAAATAGACCACCGGGAAAATCGTCAGCGTCATGACCAGCACCATGCCGGCGCGGCTGAACAGGAGCCGATCTAATTGCAGGCCGGTCAGTTGCTCAAGGTAACCGCGCCGCTGCAACGCCAGCATCCAGGATAAGCCGGCGATATAGGGCGGCGTCAGGAACGGCACCAGGATCAGCACATCCCAGACCCGCGCCAGCGGCACGGCAAACAACCCGCGCAGCGCGCCCAGGGGAATGCCCAGCAGGGCGCAGGCCAGCGCCACGCCCAGGCCGGTTTGCAGCGTGCCGCCGAGCAGCGCGGGCACCTGCGGGTCCCGCCACAGGGCCGGGACCGCGCCAAACGCATGCGCCAGCGAGCCGGCGGCCAGCTGGGGAAAAATGGCCTGCAGCAGCACAAACAGCGCCGGCAGCGCCACCAGCACCAGTAATGCCGCCAGGGTCAGCAGCGGCAGGAAAAAAGCGCGCATCGCAAAGCCTAGCGCTGGCCGAACAGTTTGGCGAACCGGTCGAGCACCTTGTCACGCGTGGCGGGCTGGGCGCCCTGCGCCGGCAGCAGCCGCAAATCGCTGAACAGCGGGCGTTTGGCGCTGATATCGCTGCGCGCGGGCATCAGCCAGGCTTCTGCCACCAGCTGTTGCCCCTCCGGGGAGAGCGCATAATCGATAAAAGCCCTGGCCTGATCGGGCTGCGTGCTGGTTTTCAGGATCATCATCGGACGCGGGGCGATCACCGTGCCGCTGGAGGGGAAAATCACTTTCACCGACTCGCCTTCCTGCACGCTGTTATAGGCGACATAGTCCACCGCGCCGAACACCGCCGCCCTGGCGCCCTGCAGTACCGGCGTCAGCGCCTGGGCATTGGGCCCGGCGATAATCATTCCGTTGTCCTTTAACTGTCCGAACAATGTCCAGGCTTTCTCGCCCAGGGCATTTTGCAGGCCCATCAGCAAATCCAGCGAGGCGCCGGACAGCGCCGGATCGGGGGTGGTCACCTTATCCCTGAATGCCGGCTGCGCCAGGTCCTGCCAGTCATGCGGCTCCGGCGTACCGCTGGCGCTGTTCCAGACGATACCGAGGGCGGAGATGCCCTGCGCCACATAATAGCCGGTTTTAAACTGCGCCGGCACGCTGGCGGCGTTCGGGCTGCCGTAGGCCAGCAGCCATCCCCGTTGTTGCAGTTCTTCCGCGGTATCCCATGAAGCGGAAATCAGGACATCGGCGCGCGGGTTGGCCTGTTCGGCCTCCAGGCGGGCCATGACTTTACCGGTGGTGGCCTGAAAAACATCGACCTTGGTCCCCGATTGCCGCTCATAGCCGGCCGCCAGCTTTTTGGCCAGGGAGCCGGGACCGGCGGTATAGAGGGTCAGCGCCCGGGCGTCGGCGGCCATAAGGGTGGCGGCGGCAATCATGATGGATAAAGCTCCTGTGCTGATACGGCTTAATAAACGGTGGGTGGTCTGCTGCATGTGTTTTCCCCGGTTCAAGTGGCGTGATAATTGACGATGCGCCCCTGCGCCATATGCGCGATATGCTGGGCAAGCTGTTGCGCTTCACCGCGATCGTGGGTGACGTAAACGGCGGTAATGCTGAGCTGCCGGAGCAGGCGGGCCATTTCGCCGCATAACGTTTCGCGCAGTTCGCGGTCGAGATTCGATAGCGGTTCGTCGAACAGCAGGACCCGGGGCTCGGCCACGATGGCCCGGGCCAGGGCCACCCGCTGCTGCTGGCCGCCGGACAGCTCCGACGGCTTGCGTCCGGCGAAGGCGGCCAGGCCGACCCGCTCCAGCGCGTTGTCGACCCGCAGCCGGCGTTCGGCGCGGGCCACCCGGCGCATGCGCAGCGGGAAAGCGACATTTTGCGCCACGCTCATATGCGGCCACAGGGCATAGTCCTGAAACACCATGCCGATATCGCGTTGTTCGGGAAGAATACAGACGCTATGGCTCGCCATCAGCCGCGGGCCGAAATGGATCTCGCCGCGCGCGGGCTGCAGCAGGCCGGCCAGTAATTTCAGCAGAGTGCTTTTACCGCATCCCGAGGGTCCGAGCAGGGCCAGGGTCGTGCCCGCGGGCACATGCAGATGGATATCCTCTAATACGCGCTTGCCGCCAAACTGATGGCTGAGTCCGCTGATGACGATTGGCGTGCCGTCGTTAGCGCCGAGGTTGCGCATGTCGGGCCCCCGGGCGAAACGTCAGGCAAACGGCCGGCGCGCGGCGGCTGGCGGCGGGGATGCTACGGCAATGGCGCTTGGGGGAAAATAGGGCGCGGGACAAACCTTCCGGCGCTGACCGTCGACCGGAAGTTCGCCCCTGCGCTAAGGACAGGCGGGCGTACATAGTATTATCCTCTTTGGGACTTTATCTTCGCTGGAGTATAGAGAGGGAATATGACGGTTTTATTGCCGCAACGGTAAAAACGCCATTCAGGCTTTATCGTTGCGGCCGATAAACGGCAGGGTCCGGCCGGGCTACAGTTTTACCGCCAGATCGCGAATGTGTACCGGCAGTTCAGTGCGCAGCGAGCGGTTGGCGGCAATGCCGGTCAGGATGGACATGGCGCCGTCGCGGTAGCTGGCCGCGCGTTTCAGCGGGTCCGGCGCCGGCGCGCCGAACACATCCGCCAGCATAACCTTATCGCCGCCGCCGTGGCCGCCGGCCAGGAAATCCACCGTAGCGTCATAGGGCGCGGCGAACAAGGGAAATACCCGTATAGAGCAGCTCTCGATAGCGCCTTCCAGCTCTTTTTCGCCGCCGCTGTTCACATAAGACGTTTCCACCAGTTTCATCTCCAGCCGGCCCCGGCTGCCGTTGAACACCACGTTCAGTCCTTCCCACGGCAGGTAGGCGTTCAGGGAATAGGTCATGATGGCCTTGTTTTTATAGCGCACCATCACGCCCATGACATCCTCGATACTGATGCCGTCGTCGAAAACGCTTTTGTCGCGATAATAACCGTCCTCATGTTCGGCGTTGAGGTAAAGCTCGCGCAGCGGTTCGCTTTGATCCATGTGCAGGGCGAAGGGATCTTCGGCCGCCGCCTCGCTGCCGAAGGCGCGGGAATAAAATTGCGCCACCCCCCGGCTTTCGGCGTTATCCTTGCCGTAAAAACGCAGGTCTCCCTGGGCATACACCGTTTCCGGCTCGCTGTTCAGCCAAAAGTTGACCAGGTCGAAATGGTGGGTGGATTTATGCACCAGCAAGCCGCCGCTGTTGCGCTTATCACGGTGCCAGCGGCGGAAATAATCGGCGCCGTGCCGGGTATTCAGCAGCCACTCGAAATGCACCGAAAACACCTCGCCGATAGCGCCGCCGGCAAGCAGTTCGCGGATTTTGCTGTGATGCGGGGCATAGCGGTAGTTAAAGGTCACGCGCAGGCTCTTGCCGGTACGGTTAATGGCGTCGATAATCGCCTGGCATTTTTCCTCGTCGATGGTCATCGGTTTTTCGCTGATAACATCGCACCCCAATTCCATGGCGCGCACGATATAACGATGGTGGGTGCGATCGATAGAGGTGACGATGACGGTATCCGGCCGGGTTTCGGTTATCATGCGATCAAACTCCAGCGCGGTATACATCGGCACGCCGTCGTGGCCCGCCGCGCCGATTAACCGGTTGGCGTATTCCATTCGCGTGCGGTTGGTATCGCAAAAGGCGACAAACGCGCCCCGGGTGCGGTATTCCCCGGCGATAGCCTGCAGATAAAGCCCAGCCCGGCCGCCGGTGCCGACCAATGCATATTTTTTCATGTTATCGTTCTCCCGTATTCCTGGTATTACAGTACATGAGGTCTTGTCTTCTGGTGATTCAACGCTGGAAGTCCGGCCTGTTGACAGGCTAAAGCGGATGCTTTATACCCGCTGGACCGGCCTTGCTGTCTTCGCGCCGCTTGATTAGGGAAAATACCGTGCCGCAACGTCTGCTGGAAATTAACTCCCCGCTTATCTGGCACTGGCCGCATTTCCTGGAAATGGCGGCGGTGATGGAAAAATACCGCTTCACCGGCCTGGTGATTCACCAGCAAAATATCCTGGCGCTGCTGGCCCCGCCCCCGGCCCATTACCAGGGCGCGGATAAAGCCAATCTGCAGCATGAATGGGAAGGCGCGTTGCTCTACCTGCGGCGCGTGAGCGCCTATTGCCGGGCGAGGCGGCTGACGGTGTGGCTGCAGGGCGAGGCCTTTCCGCAGGACGGCCGCATCGAGCATAAATTTCCCGAACTGTCCCTGGCGGACGACGCCGGCCAGGGGGAAAAATTCCTGTATTATTTTTATACCGACGTGGTCAGCGCGTCGCTTGCGCAACTGCCGCTGTTTGACGGACTGATCCTCAGCCTGCAAACGCCGGCGTTTAATGAAACGCAGTGGCACGCGCCGCTGCAATCCCTTCACCTGCAGCTGCGGCGGCAAAATAAAAAACTGGTGCTGCGTGATTACACCGATGACAGCTGGCCCCGCCGGCAGTTGCAGCAAACGCTGGCGCGGCTGCCGCCCGATGTGCGCGCTTCGCTGAAGGCCACGGCGGTGGACTATCGCCCCGGCTTTGCCAATAATCCGGCCATCGGCGCTTTTGAACAGCGCAAAATATGGCTTGATATTGATTTGTGGGGCATTGATTACGGCTGGACCCTGCTGCCCTGCCTGCTGATTGATGAAATCCAGGGCCGGCTGGGGTGGGTGCAAGCGGTGGTTGGCGAGCGGCTGGAGGCCGTTAGCGTGCGTATCAGCTGGGAATGGGTCAACAACGGCTCGCTCCTGGACTCGGTCAATGAAAGCAATCTTTATGGCCTGGCGCGCATGATAAGCGGCGCGCCGCCGGTCGCCGCGGCCACGTTGTTCGACGACTGGCTCGAGACCCGCGGGGTGCGCCCGCCGGACAGCCTCCAGCGCCAGAAACTGCGGCAGCTGTTTTTTACCAGCTATGACTGGATGTGCAAGGCGCCTTATCTGCTGGGGCGGATAATGCATCGCCACAGCCAGATCCCGCAGGATATGGATGACGCGCTGCGGCTGATCCACTCCGACGCCCGCGGCGCCAACTGGAGCCAGTCTTTCCAGCCGCTGTTTCCGGCTGACGATAACGCCGCGGGCCTGGCGCAGCGGGAGCTTAGCCGTCTTGAACGGCAGCAGGCGGAGTTCCTGGCCCGTCATCTGCGGCATATGGCACAGGCGCTTTTGCAGGAAGCCGCTTTGCCGGCCGCCTGGACACGTGACCTGGCGGCGGCCTGGGAACGGGCGGACTGGTATTCGCGCCTGTTCGGCCACGTCCGGCAACTGATCGAGCTGCACTGGTTTATCCATCAATACGGCTGCAGCCGCGCGCTGCGCGCCGAGCTGGATGATGCCGTCGCCGCCGCGGAGCGCTGCGCGGAAAAAACCGATCGCTGGCTTGACGAGAGCGCCGATGCCCATCCCTTTTGCCTCCGCATGATGATGAATCCGGCCCGGCTGTATGCCCTGGCGCATCCGGGGCGTTGATATTGCCCCGACGTGAAGAGGCTAAACGCCTGGCGGGATAAAACCTACCGGCATAATGTCGCTGCCGGCCCGTGCGCCAGGATAAATGGGAAAAATGTGAGGGAGTTCATAAAGTGTTGTGCGTAAATGTGACGATAATCACGCGCGGCGGCGGCAGCAAGGTGATGTCGGCCCGTTAACAGGGGATAAAGCGTGCGCTGGATCACAACCACGCTAAAGGCGCGGAAAACCCGGCCCGTGCCGGCAGAGGCGGTAGCTCCCCGTCGTTGCGCGCCGCGCCGGCGGCGGCAAGAAAGGTCGCGCGTCCTCAGGGCCGCGCCGCAGGGGGATCAAGCCGCCAGCCGCTATCCGCCCAGGTAAATACCATCGGCACCGGCGAAGGCGGGTAGTCGTCATCGGCAAGCAAATGGACCGAGAGCGTCGTGTCGCGATCCGTTAACCGGTTGGTGGCATACAGGATGCGCAGATTGACATCGGCGTCGCGGGGCAGGCGGCGATCGTTGCGTTCCCACTGGGTAATAAAGGCTATTTCCACGCCCAGTTCATGGCCGAGCGACTGGCGGGATAAATTCATCTCATGACGCAGGAAACGCATTTCAGACGACACCAGGGGACCGCGGCGGTTAATTAACTCCAGGGCGATTAAACGATGCAAATCCGCCCCATCCTGAATGGCGGTAGATGTTCTTGTTCCAGTATCTTTATGCTTATAACCGTTAGTTAGCCAGACATTTGATAGTCCACAATCTATATATCGAAACATAAATTTTCCTTGTAATAGAGCATCCTGGTTACTTATGACTTATAAACAAAGATAGTTCTCTTGGCAATACCCGGATAATTCATTGATACATGGCATTTAATAGAAAAGGGATGATATAAAAATAATTTTTTAAATTCAGTGAGCGCTGGGGAAGTATTGTCATTAAAGGGGATAAAGAACCCAAAATCGGCGGTCGCGGTTGTTGCCAATGGGAGGGTATTGTAATTATTTTCATTAATTAAATTATAATTACCTCATAAGCTAATTTGTGCCGGGCCGGGCGCCGCGCGGTAACCGGCGCTTTACGTGACGGCAACGCGGTTTTTGCCAGCGCCGGGATGGCATAATCTAAAATAAAACGGCATTTCATTTTATTGAATAGTGATGCCGGTTTCTTTATCATAACGCCAGGCGGTCAGGTCGCCAGGCTGGCCGCCAAGCGAAGACCGCAGGACATCAACGCATTCTCGCCTCATCCTTTTCACTGACTACGGATAACGCTTTTATGAAAATCGCACTGATTAACGAAAACAGCCAGGCTGCTAAAAATGAGCTTATCGCCGCCACCCTGACCAAGGTGGTCGAGCCGTTGGGTCACCAGGTGTTTAACTACGGCATGTATTCCGCCGACGATAAGGCGACGCTGACCTACGTTCAGAACGGCATCCTGGCCGCGATATTGCTGAACTCCGGCGCGGCGGATTATGTCGTGACGGGCTGCGGAACCGGCGCCGGCGCCATGCTGGCCTGCAATTCCTTCCCGGGCGTGATTTGCGGCCTGGCCATCGATCCCGCCGACGGCTATATGTTTGCCCAGATAAACGACGGCAATGCCATCTCCCTGCCGTTTGCCAAGGGATTCGGCTGGGGCGCGGAGCTGAACCTGCAGTATATTTTCGAAAAGCTGTTTGAAACCGCCGGCGGCCAGGGGTATCCCAAGGAGCGCGTGGTGCCGGAACAGCGGAATAAAAAGATCCTGGATGCGGTGAAAGCGGTGAGCTATCGCGATTTGCTGTCCATCCTGGCCGATCTCGATCAGGATTTGCTGAAGGGCGCCGTCGCCGGGGCCAAATTCAAGGAATATTTCTTTGCCAACTGCCGGGATAAAGCCATTGCCGGCTATATCGAAACACTGGTAGCGTAACGACAGCCCGCCCATCCGGGGCGGGCCGCGGGCGAAATCCGCCTGAAAACGCTTATCCAGGCCCGGGGCTTGACGACATGCAGATAAAAGAGATTCCCTTCGGCACCACGGATTGGTCGCGCGTGGACCCCACGCGCCATGCCGGCGCGCGCGGGGAAGCCCTCTGGCGTACCTGTCATTTCGGCGATATCCGCGTGCGTATGGTGGAATATTCCGCCGGTTACCTGGCCGATCACTGGTGTGTCAAAGGGCATATCCTGTTATGCCTCACCGGCGAGTTGCATACCGAACTGGCGGACGGGCGTATTTTTACGCTGACGCCGGGCAGCAGTTACCAGGTGGCGGATAATGCGGAAGCGCACCGGTCCTATACCGACCGGGGCGCCACCCTGTTTATCGTCGACTGACGGCGCGGGCCGCGTTATCGCGCGTCAATCAGCGGACCGGTGCTATCCCGATCCACCAGCGTAAAACCGACATCCATGGCCACGGGCGGTGCGCCGTTGGGGTCTTTTAACCGCTCGAGCAAGGCCGCCGCCGCGCGCTGGCCGATATACGCGCCGTCGATTTTAACCGTCGACAGCGCCGGAAAGGTATGGGCGGCAAAATTCATATCGCCGAACCCCATGACCGCGATGTGGCCGGGTATGGCGATCCCCCGGCTGGCGGCCTCGGTCAAGACGCCGTGCGCCAGGGTATCCGAGGTGCACACCAGGATAAGCGGCCGTCGTATCCCGGCGGATGCGGCCTGGGCCGCCGCCGGGCGTTGCAGCAGATGCAGTAGGTTTACCAGGCCTTGCCGCCCCTGTTCCAGAGTGGGCAAACCGTGGAACGTCTGGCGGTCGAGCGGGGCGATGCCCTGCTGGGCCAGCTGGCGGATAAAACTGTTGCTGCGCCGCATGCCGCGCGGGTCGTCTACCTCAATCAGGGCAAAATCGCGGTAGCCCTGCGCCAGCAGGTGCTGCGCTTCACGCTGGCCTATGGTCTCATGGGAAAACCCCACCAGCATATCAATGGGATCGTCGGTCATGTCCCAGGTTTCCACCACCGGGATGCCGGTGGCGCGCAGGCGTTTGCGGCTGACCTCGGTATGGATGGTGCCGGTGAGGATAATGCCGTCGGGGCGGCGGCTGAGCACCACTTCCAGCAGTTCCTGCTCCTGGGCGGCCTGATAGCCGGAAATGCCCAGCAATACCTGGTAATTTGCCTGCGCCAGCCTGGCGGCGATGGCCTGGAAGGTGTCGGCGAATATCGGGTTGGTGAGCATGGGCACGACCACCGCCACCAGGCGCGTGCGATTGGACGCCAGCGAACCAGCGATCTGGTTGCGTACGTAGCCGGTTTCTTCGATCACCCGCAGTACCTTGAGCCGGGTGGCGTCCTTGACCTGATTGGGCTGGTTCATCACGCGGGAGACGGTAATTGGCGCCACGCCGGCGAGTTTAGCCACATCAAAGAGGGTTACGCCGTGGGTGGAGCGCGCGGTGACGGGGCGGGGGTTTTTAGGCTTGGGCATGATATGGCTCGGCAAGGAGAACGCCGACAATGCTACAACGGCGCGGGGATACGAGCAAATCAAACGCGCCACGCCGGGGCGATTATGCCGTGCGGTGTGTCGCGCGCTTTTCTTCCACCCAGGTGTCGATGGACTGCCAGGGGATAAACACCGATACGCCCAGGCGTTTATTATAGGCTATCACCACGCCCACCACCGCGTCGTCATCGCCGTATACCGGCCCGCCGCTCATGCCCTGGACCACGCCGGAGGTGGAGGCGAAGGCGGGACAGCCGTCGTAATGATCCTGGTAGGAGGCAATGCCGCGCGATGATACCGGCAGCGTGCTCAGCGCCGAATAACCGTACATGCGTACATTTTCACCGGCCACCGCCGGGCGAAAATCCACCCGGCCCTTGCCGGCGCGGATCAGGGCGATGTCACAGACCTCATGGTAGGCCACCACGTCCATCATCATGATTTTGGCCACATGCCTGGCGGTGAGGCTGTAGCCGTCGCCGATGGGAAAGCTGGTGCCGACCGCTCCGGCCAGCGCCGGGATGCCGATAAAACGCATATCGGCTTTAGCGCGGGTGTCTTTATCAAAGCTATATTTTCCGTACGAGCAGCCGGTCAATAAAAATAACGCCGCTAATAGCAGAATGGGGTGTTTTATCATAATTAATCCTGTTGCAATATATATTGATATAAATAATTAAATTTGCTTAATAATTGATATGGTGCTTCTATTTTACAGGTGAAGTAACTCTATTTCTGGCGGGGAAGGATACCGAATCACATCAGGGTGATGGGTAATTAAATCACTATAAAATAATTATCGTTATAATACATTGTTAAGGGCGTGGATGTAATAGGAGTATGGTTTTTTTTTGACGATTATTTATTATGCTTTGATCACTTTTCCTATATCCTCCTTCATCAAATGGGATGTGTTACATTCGCGCGCGGCGAGCGGGTTTATCCGCAGAGGCGCGAGCGGCGGCGTCTGGGGGAGCGGTATTGCCTTATGGGGTATAAGATTAGGTGAAAAAGTGCTTTCACGCGGTGGTGATTTATGGTTATAACAGTACAAGTGTCATATACAGTCGGTAGGGTAGCGTTTCAGGGTTAACCGGCCCAGGAAGGTCAGGCTTCTTGTCCACAGCCAGGAGAATCGAGATGATTGTCGATCGTTTAAAGCGTCTGTTTGTCACCCAGCCTGAAGAGCCGGTCAGCGATATGTTTACCGGATCCGAGACGGATGCCCTGTTTAGCGCCATGGGCTGCGAGAATATGCCGGTGTATATCCCGGCCGACGTTTGGCAGCGGGTGAGCGATATGGAATACCGGATCCATTCTGATCACGCGCAGCGGATCTAGCCTGCCGTATTTTCCCTTGCACACGTCTGCTTTTAGATGGGTGTTGGCGGGTATACCGTGCCATGGGGCCTCGGTCGGGCGGGAAAACCACGCCCGATTCGACCCCATTGGCACGGTCTCCCTTTAACACGTCTGCGTTGAATTCAGTGTTGGCGGGCATACCGCGCCATGGGGCCTCGGTCGGGCGGGAAAACCACGCCCGATTCGACCCCATTGGCACGGTCTCCCTTTAACACGTCTGCATTGAGTTCGGTGTTGGCGGGCCTACCGCGCCATGGGGCGCTCGGTCGGGCGGGAAAAGCACGCCCGATTCGACCCCATCGGCACGCTCTCCCTTGAACACGTCTGCGTTGAGTTCGGCGTTGGCGGGCATACCGTGCCATGGGGCGCTCGGTCGGGCGGGAAAAGCACGCCCGATTCGACCCCATCGGCACGCTCTCCCTTGAACACGTCTGCGTTGAGTTCGGCGTTGGCGGGCATACCGCGCCATGGGGCCTCGGTCGGGCGGGAAAAGCACGCCCGATTCAACCCCATTGGCACGGTCTCCCTTTAACACGTCTGCATTGAGTTCGGTGTTGGCGGGCATACCGTGCCATGGGGCGCTCGGTCGGGCGGGAAAAGCACGCCCGATTCGACCCCATCGGCACGCTCTCCCTTGAACACGTCTGCGTTGAGTTCGGCGTTGGCGGGCATACCGCGCCATGGGGCCTCGGTCGGGCGGAAAAGCACGCCCGATTCGACCCCATCGGCACGCTCTCCCTTGAACATGTTTGCTTTGAGATGGGTGTTGGCGGGCATACCGCGCCATGGGGCGCTCGGTCGGGCGGGAAAAGCACGCCCGATTCGACCCCATTGGCACGCTCTCCCTTGAACACGGCTGCTTTGAGATGAGTGTTGGCGGGCATACCGTGCCATGGGGCCTCGGTCGGGCGGGAAAAGCACGCCCGATTCGACCCCATCGGCACGCTCTCCCTTGAACACGTCTGCGTTGAGTTCGGCGTTGGCGGGCATACCGTGCCATGGGGCCTCGGTCGGGCGGAAAAGCACGCCCGATTCGACCCCATCGGCACGGTCTCCCTTGAACACGTCTGCATTGAGCCCGGTGTTGGTGGGCGGCGGTTTCAGGCGCGGTTAGAAAATCGCTTGATACAGTTGTTCAATATCGGCAATCGAGGCGGCGCGGGGATTGCCGCCGGTGCAAACATCCGCGAAGGCCGCTTTGGCCAGTTGCGCGATATCTTCTTTTTTCACGCCCAGATCCCGCAGCGACGCGGGAATGCCCACATCATGACACAGCTGTTTGACCGCATTGATGGCGGCGGCGCGCGCCTGGGCGATATCCATGGTCTTCGCTGCTTCAACGCCCATCGCCACGGCGATATGGCGGAATTTTTCCCCGGTGTGCGCCGCGTTATAGGCCATGATGGTGGGCAGCAGTACCGCGTTCGCCACCCCATGCGGCGTATCATAAAACGCGCCCAGCGGATGTGCCATGCCATGCACCAGCCCAAGGCCGACATTGGAAAATCCCATGCCGGCGACATATTGACCCAGCGCCATATCCTCTACGCCACGCGCGTTGCCTTGTACGGAATCACGCAGGGACCGCGCAATGATTTCTATGGCCTTGAGATGGAACATATCGGTGAGTTCCCACGCCGCGAGGGTGGTATAGCCTTCTATGGCATGGGTCAGGGCGTCAATGCCGGTGGCGGCTTTCAGGCTGGCGGGCATGCTGGCCATCATATCGGGGTCGATAATCGCCACCAGCGGAATATCATGCGGATCAACACAGACAAATTTGCGCCGGTTTTCCCGATCGGTGATAACATAATTGATGGTGACCTCGGCAGCGGTGCCGGCGGTGGTGGGCACCGCCAGGATCGGCACACAGGGTTTTTTGGTGGCCGCGACGCCTTCCAGGCTGCGGACATCGGCAAATTCGGGATTATTGATGATAATGCCGATGGCCTTGCAGGTATCCTGCGGCGACCCGCCGCCAATGGCTATCAGATAATCCGCCCCGGCGGCCTTAAAAGCGGCAACGCCTTTATGGACTATCTCTATGGTGGGGTTCGCCACCACCTCATCATAAATCTGGAAGGGCAGTCCGGCATGTTTAAGGAGATCGGTTACGCGGGTGGCCACTTCAAAGCGGATGAGATCTTTGTCGGTAACCACCAGGGCTTTGTGGTAGCCGCGGGTGCGCGCTTCGTCAATGATATGGGTGATGGCGCCTTTACCGAAATAAGAGGTTTGATTAAGGATCATTCTATTAGCCATAATAAATAACCTTTGTTATAGCGGAGGGTAAGTTAATATTTTCACCTGTGGTCGTGGACGACAAGTATTATTAAATGCTTCACTTCACATTAATGATGAGTTAAAAAAAGCATCAGGAATAATGAAATATTTTTTACCTGGAAATATATTGGCTTTGTTATTAATGCTAAATGCCGGGAGCGAATGTAATTATCCTGTTATTGGCGGGGAGGGGGTGTTCCCGCGCGCGCGCGGCGGCCGGTTCACGCGGCGGTGGACGCCTGGGCGTTACGATAATTCCGAATATGGCCGTGAAACGGGCTAACCAGCTAATTTCACCGGCTAATTTGCCTCCCCGGCCCCAGCTTATGGCGTGAGTGGCTATAGTTATAAATCAGCTACGGGTTATGCTAAGGCTGACCGTGGCCAGTTTAGCCGGATGGCGTATAAAAATGGAGAGTTAACCTATGATTACACGCTCTTTCAGGTGGGCCTGGAGAAGATTTCTAACCATGGGCATGTCGCTGGGTACCGCGTCAGGCCGGGTTTTTTCAACGGCGCTGGCAAAAAAAAATAAATATAATATCAACGTACGCCAGGGACCGGATGCCTTATTGGGGCAGTTGTACATCGATGTGCAGACGGCAAAATTATTTTCCGATCAGAAGACCTTTGCCGATGCGGTGCCGCGCCGTACCCCGGCGGCCATATTGTCCGATTATCAGGCGAAAAAGCGGCGCAAGAACTTCAAGTTGCGGACGTTTGTCGAGAAAAATTTTATATTCCCCACCGACCGGGTGAAATATGTGCCGCCTAACGGGCAAACCCTGCGCGAGCATATCACCACCCTGTGGCCGGTGCTGACCCGCAATACCTCCACCGTGAGGCCCTATGATTCTCTGCTGCCGCTGCCGAAGGACTACGTCGTGCCGGGCGGACGCTTTCGCGAAGTCTATTATTGGGACAGTTATTTTACCATGCTCGGCCTGGCCGAATGCGATAAGTGGGAGCTGGTGGTGGATATGACCGATAATTTCTCCCATGAAATCGATACCTATGGGCGCATTCCCAACGGTAACCGCAGTTATTACCTGAGCCGCTCGCAGCCGCCGTTTTTTGCCCTGATGGTGGATTTGCTGGCGAGCAGGGAAGGGGACGGCATCTATCAAAACTATTTGCCGCAGCTGAAAAAAGAATACCAGTACTGGATGGAGGGAGGCGACGCGCTGGAGAACGGCGCCGCCGCCGAACGGGTGGTGCGCATGAAAGACGGCGCGCTGCTTAACCGTTATTGGGATGATCTGGATACGCCGCGCACCGAGTCCTATATGGACGATATCGTGACCGCCAGCGAGGCGACGGATCGCCCGGCGGGGGAGGTATACCGGGACCTGCGGGCTGGGGCGGCATCGGGGTGGGATTTCAGCTCGCGCTGGTTCGATGATCCGCTGGCGCTGTCGTCTATCCGCACGACGTCCATCCTGCCGGTGGATCTGAACGCGCTGCTCTTCCATCTGGAGCAGACGCTCGCCAAGGCCAGCCTGCTGAGCGGCAACCATGATGCCGCCAGCTATTACAGCCAGCGGGCGGAGCGCCGTAAGCAGGCGATTAACCTGCACCTGTGGAACGAGGAGGGCGGGTATTACGCCGACTTCGACTGGCGCCAGGATAAGCTGCGCGATCAGCTGACCGCCGCCATGGTTTTCCCCTTGTATAACAAGGTAGCGCCGCTGGAGCGCGCCACCCGCACCGCCCAGACGATACGCGATCAGTTGCTCAAACAGGGCGGGCTGATTACCACCACCAATGTTTCCGGCCAGCAATGGGACGCGCCGAACGGCTGGGCGCCGCTGCAATGGGTCGCGGTGGAGGGGTTGCGCAATTATGGTCTGGACGAGCTGGCGGAAGATATTGCCACCCGTTTCCTGGGCAACGTGCAGCGGCTGTTCAACAATCAGCATAAGCTGGTGGAGAAATACGTGGTGGAAGGCAGCGGCCTCGGCGGAGGCGGGGGCGGCGAGTATCCGCTGCAGGACGGTTTTGGCTGGACCAACGGCGTCACCCTTAAGCTGCTGGATATGTATAACGACAAGATGCCGGACTATACGGATACCGCCAGCCAGGCTGAGGCCACGCTGGAACCGGCCGCCGCCGTCGGCGCCTGATAACGCCCGGTTCCCTGCAAGCCGGCGGGGAAGGTGGCGCGACCGAAGCGCCGCCTTGGGGTTTTTTCAGATCTGATTGTCCCAGGCCGCCAGTTGTTGAGCTTTCAGCATATCCTCCACCGCCTGGGGCACCACGTTACGGAATTTTCCGTTGTCGGCGGGGACGATTTCAATCATGCGATCAATCATTTCCCGCGCATCGAGATGGCCAAATGGCGATGCCAGCGCCTCGTCGAACTGCGCGCGCAGGTCGGCTCGCCGGGTAATATTGTTCGTGTCGTCGAGCCAGCGGAAGGCCGTATCGGCCATGGTCTCGTTAAAACCGGTATAATAGGCGCCTGGATTGATGGTCTGGACTTTGATGCCGTGCGCGGCCAATTCCTGCTGCATCGCCTCGGCAATGGATTCCAGCGCATGCTTGGTCGAAGCGTAAACGCCCCAATTGGCGGGTGAGAACAGCCCGCTCATCGATGAGGTGAAGACAACCTTTGCGTGCTTATTCTGCCTGATCCACTTTTTGACGAAGCTTTGCGTCAGCGCGAGCGGAAGAAAAACGTTGACCTCGTAGTTATGGCGAACGAGATCGAGCGGAATTTCGAAAACCGGACCGCCCTCGCCCATGCCTGCATTATTCCAAAGCACGTCGATGTCGAAGCTTTGGGCGTAGGCCATGTCATGCGCGTCGAGGAGATCAAGCTTTTCCACCCGCAGATTGGCTAGGCCCAGAGCCTTGGCTTTTTCGCGCAACGGCGTTACCTGCGGCGAGCATTGCACGGTGGCGATAACCTGGTGGCCGTTGCGCGCCAAGCCGATGGCGGCCGCTTCGCCGAAACCGGAGCCGGCGCCGGTAATAAGAATGGTCTTGTACATATTATGAGGTCCTTACTTTGCAGGTGGTTAGGGTTGTGACGCTTGTCTGACGCGCGCCGAGATGGCGTTTTTGGGCAATGCTGAAATAAAGGTTCTGATCAATGCGGCGATTTCCCCGGGCGATTCCAGGGGGGATAGATGTCCGGTGCCCGCCAGCACGCGCATCCTGGCCTGGGGGATACGCGGTAGCAGTTCCGTCTCGAGCGTGGAGACGCTGTCGACCCGATCGCATTCACCCGCAATGACCAGGACCGGCACCGTAATCGCGCTTACCGCGGCCGAAATGTCCTCTTGGCTGGAGTGGCGCGGCCAGGCGATTTTTGCCGCCGCGCCGCCGCGCAGACTGTCTTCGATAACCTGCCGCCGCTGGCCTTCGGTGAGAGGCTTTGCCGTAAGCACCTGGTTGATGGTGGCGGCAACCGAGGCCGCGGACGCGTACGCCGCCTCCATGCCGACGAGCATCTCGGGCGGCAACCCGAGCGGCGTGGGCGGCGAAGGAGCGACCAGCACCAGCCCGGCCAGTCCCTCCGGCTGGCGCGACGCGATCAATTGAGCGATCTTACCGCCCATGGAGTGCCCAACCAGCACGAAATCCGACAAACCACGCGCCCTGATCACCCGTTCAACGTCATCGGCGAAATCGGCCAGCGCATAATCCTCCCGCGGCGCATCCGACAAACCCCAACCGCGCAAATCGACGGCGAGGGTGCGCCAGGCGTTTGCCAGGGCGGCGATGACGTGGCGCCAGGTTCGGGACGACCCGCCCCAATAATGCAGGAAGATAAGCGTCGGGTCGCTTTTGCCCTGTTCCTCGACATGGATATAGATCTCCCCGTTTACGGCTGTCATGGCCTCTCCCGTCTGGATGTTCAAGAAAGCGTTTTGCCCGCATACGTACCGGTTTGACGTAGGGCGTGGTCATCCTTAGTGAAATCTGCTAATATCCAACATCTGTCACTTTTTGTAAATCTAACATATGTCTGATTTTGATGCAAGTCCCCCCAAGGAAAAACGAACGCGCCGTCCCGTGCAGGAACGGTCGCTGGAACGCATGACCCGGGTCATCGAGGCGGCGGAGCGCATGCTCGAGCAACTGGGCCCGGAAAAAACCTCGATCCCCGCCCTTGCTGCCCTGGCGGAAGTACCTAGGGCCAGCATCTATCCCTTCTTTCCTGATAAGTACGCACTGTTCGCGCATATCTCGCAGATCCATATGCGCCGCCTTGCCGACGCCATCGCGGATTCGGACGCCGCCCGCGCCCGTACGCTTAGCGCGTGGGTGCGCAGAGTGATAGATATTTGCGTGGAGTATTACAACGCCCATCCGGTGGCGAGTGTGCTGTTGCTGAATGGTTCTTTTAGCGATACCGACCGTGCCGCCCATGCCGTCAAGAACGCATCAATCGGACGCTTGTTGCGCGACACGGCCGCGCGCTTGGGCGAACTGCCGGCATTGCCGGCGTCGCCCGACGTTGCGACCCTCGCCGTTGAAATTGGCTTCGCTTGCCTGAAGTTCGGCTATGTCCAAGACGGCCGCATCAATAACGCGGTGCGAAACGAAGCCCTGCGGGCGGTCATGGCCTATCTGGACCGCTGGCGGGACGACGTTAAGTCCACGGGGAACTGACGGGCAGGGCGGCGGCGGTTCGCCGCCACATCCAGGCGGCGGGCAGGAACCCGGCGGCCTGGATGCCCGCGGAATAAAGGGCGCCGCGCCGCCGTTATTTCCATTGCCGTTAAATAAAATGATGTTTTATTAAAAATAAACTATTTTTTTATATCTTTGACCTCGATCGTTATTCTCTTCGTTTTTCTGCCACTGGACGCAACGTTCTGGCAACCGCAGAAAGGTTTTCATTGTTGGTTGGTTCTATCTTGAACCGCGTTATAACCGGCAGATTCAAGTGTTCTTCAACCTTTGTCTAACCAGATACAACCCTGGACATCACAGCAATGAAAATACGTTCCATAGGTTTACCGCAATACCTGGCTTATGGCTCCGGCGATTTCCTGGGCGCGGGCACCACCGCCCTGACCGCCGCCTGGCTGCTTTATTTCTACACCACGTTTTGCGGCCTCTCGCCCATCGAGGCCACCTTTATCTTTGCCTGCGCCCGGGTGCTGGACGCCGTGGTCAGCCCGCTGATGGGCTACCTGACCGATAATTTCGGCGGCACCTGGCTGGGCAAGCGCTTCGGCCGCCGCAAGTTCTTTATCCTGCTCGGCATTCCCTGCGTGTTCAGCTATTGCCTGATGTGGGTCGGCGGCATGGGCTACGGTTATTACCTGCTGACCTATCTGTTGTTCGACGTGGTCTACACCATGATCCTGGTGCCCTACGAAACCCTGGTGCCGGAAATGACCGACGATTTTAAACAAAAATCCAAGTTCTCCGGCGCGCGTATCGCCCTGGCGCAGCTGTCCGCCATCCTGGCCGCCTTTTTGCCCGGCATCCTGCTGTCGCATTTCGGCAAGGACAACGCCATTTCCTTTTTCTACGCCAGCGTGGTGTTCGCGGTGATCTGCGCGCTGGTGCTGACCCTGGTCTACCTGTTTACCTGGGAGCGGCCGGCGGCGCTGAAATCGGAGGCGGTATTAAAGCTTGAGCGTGAAAAACAGCAGCTGACCCTGGGACAAAGCCTGCGGCGCCTGCATATCGAACTGTCCTCCACGCTGCGCGTGCGCATCTTTCGCCAGCATCTGGGCCTGTACCTCGGCGGCTACATCGCCCAGGACGTGTTCAACGCGGTGTTTACCTATTATGTGGTGTTCGTGCTGATGCAAAGCGCCACCGTGGCCTCCAACCTGATGGGGGTGATGGCGATCCTGCAGTTCGTGGCGGTGATCGGCATGATCCCGCTGTGCATCCGCTTCGGACCGGCGCCGTCCTACCGGCTGGTGGTCACCCTGTTCGGCCTGAGCGCGCTCTCCTACGGCGTGCTGTACTACGCCGGCCTGAGCGACACGTTCTCGCTGCTGCTGCTGGTATCGGCCGTGGCCGGCCTTGGCCGGGGCGGCATCAACTATGTGCCCTGGAATATCTACACCTATATCGCCGATGTGGACGAGGCGATCACCGCCCAGCGGCGCGAGGGCATCTTCGCCGGCATCATGACGCTGACGCGCAAGGCGTCCCAGGCCGGGGCGGTAATGCTGGTGGGGGTGTTCCTGCAGCTGTCGGGGTTCGTTTCCGGGCAGAAAGTGCAGTTGCCGCAGGTAAGCCACGCCATCCTGGCCATCCTGTGCATCGGCACGGTGCTGGTGCTGACCGCGGGTTTCATTATTTCCCTGCGCTTTAAGCTGAACCTGAAAACCCACCGCATCCTGCAGCTGGAAACGCAGAAAATGCGCGCGGCCAATCATCCGCTGCCGCAGCAGATCACGCCGGAGGCACGGGCCACCGTGGAGACGCTGACCGGCATGAAATACGAATCGCTGTGGGGCAATAACAACATCGGCTACCTTAACCGCCATAAAGGTGCGCCGGAAAAAGCCGTACCGCAGGAGCATGCCGTTTAAACGCTGAAAAAGAAAAGCCATAAACAATAATTGGCCGCACCGGCCAAGGGATAAATATGGACGTAACACAGCAATTCACTATTTGAATTTTATTTTAAATTAATTAATTGAGGGTTGGAATAAAATGAAATCTTCTGTTCTGTGGTGGGTTTTACCGTTGGTTTTTATTGCCGGCAACGGCAACGCGGCCGAGATTGTCAATAAAGACGGCAACAAGCTCGATCTGTATGGCAAGGTCGATACGCTGCATATGTTTAGCGATAATCCGGGCATCGATGGCGATCAAACCTATTTCCGTTTTGGTTTTCGCGGCCAGACCGAGATTAATTCGTCCCTGACGGGTTACGGCCAGTGGGAATACCAGGTCAACGCCAACCAGGCGGAAAGCAGCACCAGCACCAGCGTCACCCGCCTCGGGTTCGCCGGCCTGCGCACCCAGCAGTACGGGTCGGTGGATTACGGGCGTAACTTCGGGGTACTGTACGATCTGGGCGCCTGGACCGATGTGATCCCCGAATTTGGCGGCGACGCTTACGGCATTGACAATTTTATGTTTAAACGTACCAGCAACCTGCTGACCTATCGCAATAACGTCCTGATCGACGGCCTGAAGCTCACCGCCCAGTACCAGGGCAAGAACGGCAGCGCCACCGAAACCAATAACGGCCGCGATGCCCTGCGCCAGAACGGCGAAGGCTACGGCGCGGCGCTGATTTATGACTTTGGCGCGGGTATCAGCGCCGGCGCTACGTTTGCCACGTCCGATCGAACCGAGGGACAAAATAACCTGGCCTACGGCCATGGCGATAAAGCCGACGCCTATCGCGGTGCCCTGAAATATGACGCCCACCAGATCTACCTGGCGGCCACCTATACCGAAACCTATAACGCGACGCCGTTCGGCAGCAGCAGCCACAGCGTGTATGGTTTTGCCAACCGGGCCCAGGTGGTGGAACTGTTGGCGCAATATCAATTCACCAACGGCCTGGCGCCGATCGTCAGTTATTTGCAAACCCGCAGTAAGGATATCGAAGGCTATGGTAATCAGGATACGCTGAAATACCTGGCCGTCGGCGGCGCTTATTTCTTCAATAAACGCATGTCCACGGACGTTATCTACAAAGTCAATTTACTGAAAAATAACGACTTCACCAAAAACAGCGGTATCAATACCGACGATGTGCTGGCGGTGGCGCTGATTTATTATTTCTGATTAATCAGTTAGGCGTTGGCCCAAAGCGATGGGCCAACGCCGCGCGCGCCGCGAGTCTTCCCTCAGGCGGCGAACCGCATTCACTTCTGCCCTAGCGCGGCTCCAGGTTATCGCCGTCCACCCGCCAGCCGCCCCCAAGGGAACGGTAAAGATCAATTTGCGCCAGCAGCACGTTGTTGCGCAACTGTATTACGCTGACCTGGGTAGCGAACAGGGTACGCTGGGCATCCAGTTCTTCCAGGTAAGACGCGTAGCCGTTGCGGTAGCGATTATGGGCGATGCGCAACGCCTCGCTTACCACGTCCTCCTGCCGCCGGGTTTCCGTCAGCTGTTCCTCTAGCCGCGTGATGGCGTCCAGACTATTGTTCACTTCGCTGAACGCCGATCGCACCACTTTTTCGTAATTGTAGAGGGCCTGGTTGCGGGTGGCGGCGCTGATATCCACCTGGGCGTTCAGGGCCTCGCGGTTGAGCAGCGGCGCCAGTACGCTGCCGCCGATGCTCCACAGCCGGAAAGGATTATCGATAAGCTTTTCCAGGGCATTGTCCTGCAGGGTGCCGGAGGCGGTCAGGTTAAGCGAGGGCAGCAAAGCGGCGCGGGCGGAGCTTAGCGTCGCGTCGGCGGCAATCAGCTGCCGTTCGGCCTGGATGATATCGGGACGCCGTCGCATCAGCTCCGAGGGCAGCAGGGTGGGCAAGGGCAGGGGGCGCAGCCGGCCGGCATCGTCGCCGCGCGGGATGGCGCCGGGATTAGCGCCCAAGAGAATGCTTAGCGCGTTTTCCTGTTCCGTTATCTGATGCGACAGCTGCGGTATCTGGGCGCTGGCGGCCTGGTATTCCGCCTGCGCCTGCACGTATTCCAGCCGCGATGAATAGCCGGTTTCAAACTGCCTGCGCGCCAGTTTCAGCGAATTGCGCCGTGACTCCAGAGTGGCGCGGGTTAACGCCAATTGCCGGTCCAGCGCGTACAGCGTCAGATATCCCGAGGCGACGGACGAGGCCACCGTCAGCATGGCCGCCGCCGCCGCGGCCTGCTGCGCTTCCAGGCTTGCGCGCGCGGCGGCGGCGGTAGCGGACCGCCGTCCCCAGAGATCCACGTCATAACCCGCCTGCAGCGTGCCCTGGTAGACCGTGCTATAGACCGGCAGGCCGGTGGCTGACGACAGCACCCGGGCGCGGGTGCCGTCGACGCCGGCGTCCAGCGACGGCAGGCGATCTCCGTTGGCCGCGCGCAGCCGGGCGCGATATTCGTCAACCCGGGCGCGGGCGGTGAGGATATCGGTATTATTGCGCAGAGCCTGTTCAACCAGCCGGCTTAATACCGGATCGTTAAATTCCCGCCACCAGCGCGCCTCCACCGGCGCCGCCGGGCCCACCTTTTCGCGCCACTGCGCCGGGATAAGCAGGCTGGACTGCGCCGCCGGCTCGCGCCCAGGGTGGCAGGCGCACAGCAGCAGGAGCAGGCCGGGCGCGGATAAACGCAGCAGGAGGGGCTTCGCCGGCATCAGCGTACCTCGCCTTGCTGGTTTTCGGCATTCAGGGTATTGATGCTGACTTCCACCGACATGCCGGGACGCAACCGCCGGTAAAGAGGGCCATCATCGTGGATTTTTATCCGCACCGGGATGCGCTGGGCGATTTTGACAAAGTTGCCGGTGGCGTTATCCGCCGTAATGGCGCTGAATTCCGACCCGGCGGCGGGCGAAATATTTTCCACCTCGCCGCTAAGGCTGGCGTAGTCCAGCGCATCCACCCGGATACTGACCGGTTGTCCCAGCCGGATGGCGGCCATTTGCGTTTCCTTCATATTGGCGATCACCCACATCTGCTCGGGCACCAGCGACGTCAGGTGGGTGCCGGCGCTGACATACGCGCCCTGCCTGACCGAGATCTGGCCCAATTGCCCATCGCGCGGCGCGACAATGCGGGTATTGGCCAAATCAATCTGCGCCAGTTCCAGCGCCGCCTGCGAGCTGGCGACATCGGCCTCCAGCGACGCGCGGTTGACGATGACCGTCTGCAAATCCTGCCGGGACATCTCCAGCGCCGCCGTGGCCTGGGCGATATCCGCCCTGGCCTGGCTGTAGCTGGCGCGCGAGGCGTCGCGCTCGCGCACGGATAACGAGCCGTCGGACATCAGGTCCTCGACGCGCTTTAAATCCAGGCGCGCTTTTTCCGCCTGCGCCTGGGCGTTGACCACCGCCGCCTGGTTGCGCGCAATCGCCGCCTCGCTGCTGCGCCGTTGCTGAATATTATTGGCCAGCGCGGCCCGTTTCATATCCCGCTGCGCCATGGCCTGATGCACCCGTTGCCGGTAAATGCGCTCGTCAATGGTCATCAGGAGATCGCCTTTGCGCACCCAGGCAAAATCCTGTACCGCGACCTGGGTGATATAGCCGCTGAGCTGCGGGCTGATGACGGTAACCTGGCCGCGAACATACGCATTGTCCGTGGTCTGCACCTGGCGGGTAAACGGCGGCAACTGCCAGGCGTAGAGGATGACCAGCACGCCGACAATGGCGATCGCCACCGCCACCAGGGTGGTCAGGATACGGGCATAGCTGCTTTTTTCCTTTTCCGGCGCCGTGGCCGGGCCGTCGGGTTGCTGACTCATTGTTGCTCCATTAATGGTTAACCTGGCGCCGGGCCTGCATCCGCAGCCGGAACAGTCGCCATAAAATCCAGACCAGCGTTGCCAGCGCAATGGCCGCGGTCAGCATATACACATCGTTATAGGCCAGCGTATTGGCTTCCCGGGTGGCGACGGCCTGTAATTGCGCCAGTCCCTGCGCGCTTAACAAATCGCTGTCGTTAAGCACGCCGCCATAGGCGGCGCTATAGCTGCCGACCCGCTCGGCCACCAGGGGATTTTGCAGGCTTAGCTGCTCTGCTATCTGGCTGGAATGAAACTTTTCGCGTATGACCTGGAATGTGCCGAGCAGTGCTGATCCCAGCAGCCCGCCCAGGTTCTGGCTCATGCCGAACAGCACTGAAAAGCTCACCAGGTTGCGCGGCTCGGCCACCACGCCGCCGATGCCGGCCAGCAGCGCCGGGGCCAGGAAAAAGGCGCTGCTGAAACCGAGCAAAAACTGGCTGATATACAGATTATCCGGTCGCGTCAGGCTGTTGGACTGCGCGTCCATCAGCGAGGCGAAGGTCATCAACACGAGAGCGATAATAATAGGGCGGCTGAGATTTTTGGGATTAATCGTCAGGGCGCTGATGACGATGCCGGCCACAATACCCGCCAGGATCGCCAGGGACAAACCGCGCATCTGATCGTTGAGCAGGCCGATTTGCTGCAGGTAGCCGATGGCGCCGGTGTTTTGCTCGGCCAGCACGATACGGATCAGCAACATGATAAGCCCAAGGCGCACGATACTGCCGCTGCTGAGCCAGCGGATATTCAGCAACGGATTGCGGCGGTTGCGTTCCACCAGGATGGCGCCGGTAATCAGCGCTACGGCCAGCGCCAGCG
Organism: Sodalis sp. RH14; assembly: GCF_047324285.1. NCBI lineage: Bacteria > Pseudomonadati > Pseudomonadota > Gammaproteobacteria > Enterobacterales > Bruguierivoracaceae > Sodalis > Sodalis sp. RH14. The sequence continues at coordinate 4,506,040 of NZ_CP178739.1, read as the reverse complement.
AAACGCCAATCCAGGGCGCGGATAACCACCAGTCGATGCGGCCAAGGGAAAGCACCGCGCAGATAAGCCCCATGCCGGGCGCCAGCAGTATAAACGTCAGAAAGTCTTTTTTCTCAAACACCTTGATGCGATCGCTGGGCGGCAGCTTAAGCAACAGCACGCCGCCGAGCGACAGCAGGGCCAGCCCCAGCTCGAACAGATAAAGGCCACGCCATTCATTAAGGGCCAGCAGTTCCGAGGAGAACAGCCGCGCCAGCGGAATCGCCACCTGCGACGCCCCGATGCCGATGGTCAGGCCCTTCAGGCGGTGCCTGGCCGGAAAAGCCTGAATTTGGTAGTAAATCGACAGCGAACTCAGCGCCGCGCCCACCATGCCGTGCGCGGCGCGCACCATGATGGCGGAATTAAGATCGTTCACAAACAGGTGAAAAAACGCCACTAAGACATACAGCACCAAAAAGGCTTCGGTAAATACCCGCAGGCCATACTGCTGGCGAAATTTCACCAAGAGCAGGTTTATCGACACATTGGTCATCAGATAAACCGCCGGCAGCCAGGCAATCTCGTTGGAGTAAGCGCCAAAAGTGCCTTGCAGGTTGCTCAGGTTGGCCGTCACCAACGCATTGCCCAGCCCGCCGGTAATTGAAACCAGCACGCCGACGATGCCGTACGCAATGCGTTTTGGCACGGGGTGCAGCGGGGTCGAGGGCGAACCGGGAAGCGCGGGCTTCTCATGCGGCAGCCATTCGCGCGGGGCGTAGGGATCTTTTTTTGCCATGGTCCTCCGGCCGCGTTGTGAATGATTGAGAGTAAACAACAAAATTTCTTATCATTAGATAGCAAATTAAACCTAGCATGACATATTGGCGGTTCCTAGCGGGCTGGCATGATTTTCTTCATTTCGGGGTGTTTTTCGTGAAGCCGTCTAATACCGCGGCATTGAGTCATTTGCGCCGCATTCCGCCGGCGCTGTCTATACTTAACAAGAAAAACAGGCGCGAAATGGTGTGGTATCTGACGAATCGGAGCGAGCCGTCACAACGCTTACGCGACAATGACTCAAGCGTTGCCTTCATCATGCCGATATAACCCTGATGCATGAAATAATTTATTTTTTAATTATTATTTTTGACGTGATTCGCAGAGGCACACATGAATGATTCGCCGTCGGATAGGGAAGAGGAAAAGCGTCTTGCCGTGCTGGAAGAATATGGCATCCATTCCACATTATCGGAAATAGGCTTTAACCGGTTAGTACACCTTACCGCCAATATTTTTAAAGTGCCTGTTGTGCTCATTTCGCTGATCGAAGCCGAACGCCAGCTGTTTGCCGCCAGTATCGGCATCGCCTCCTGCGAAACGCCGCGCGATATCTCGTTTTGCGCCCACGTCATTCGCCGGCACGATATCATGGTGATTCCGGATACCCATAAGGATCCGCAGTTCCGGGATAATCCTCTGGTGACCGGGGAGCCTTTTATCCGTTTTTACGCCGGTATTCCGTTACGCAATCAGGATGGGGTCGCCCTCGGCACGCTGTGTATTATCGACCGCGTGCCCCGGCCGGGGCTGAGCGCGGGCGATAGGCAAAATATGCACGACCTGGCCGCGCTGGTTATGGACCGGCTGGAAATGCGCCGTCTGGAACGCGCGCGCAACGCCAGCCAGTTTCGTTTCGAAAATATTGCCCATACGTCCCCCGACGCCATTGTCTGCGCCGACGATAAAGGCATCATCACCTTTTGGAACGCGGCGGCGGGCAAACTGTTGGGGTATAGCAGCGAACAGATTATCGGATGCAACGTCAGCGTGCTGGTGCCGGACGGCCTGGTCGGCCGTCTGCAGCGCCTGGCCGGCGCCGGCGACGGCACACAGCGCGGCAGCACCCTGGAACTGAAAGTGCGCTCCGCCGACGGCGTCTGGATCCCGGTGGAACTGTCCGCGTCTTCGTGGGTGGACCACGATCGCATCACCTTTGGCGCCATCCTGCGCGATATCACCGAACGGCGCCGCAACGAAGAGCGCTTGTTCCAACTGGCGCATATGGATCACCTTACCGGGCTGGCCAACCGTACCCTGCTGGGCTTATGTCTTGAGCAAACCCTTAGGGACGAGGACGCCGCCATCATCATGCTGGTGGACCTGGACGGCTTTAAGGACGTTAACGATAACCTGGGCCATGCGGGCGGGGACGCGGTGCTGGTGGACGTGGGTTTCAAGCTGCAAAACTGCGTGCGCTCGGGCGACGTGGTCGCGCGTATGGGCGGCGACGAATTCGCCCTGTTGCTTCCCGGACTGTCCGATGCCAAGAGGGCGGCGGAAATCGCCGATCATATCATTGATGAAATCAACAAGATTGTCACCATCGACGGCCAGCCGGTCAATATCGGCGCCAGCGTCGGCATTGTGCTGTATCCCGTCCACGGTCTGACCATCCAGGAACTGCTGACCAGCGCCGATTTGGCGCTTTACCAGGCCAAGGCCGACGGCCGCCACTGCCGCCGTTTTTTTACCCGGGAGCTGCGTGAATTATCACAGGCCAAGCGCTCTTACCAGGGGGAACTGGGCAGGGCATACGATCGGGATGAATTCGAACTGTTTTACCAGCCGCAGGTGAGGCTGGCCGATAACGCCATCGTCGGCGCGGAAGCCCTGCTGCGCTGGCGCCATCCGGAGAAGGGGTTGCTGGGTCCGGCGGTATTTATTCCGGCGCTGGAGTCCGGTCCCTGGGCCGAGCGCGTCGGAGAATGGGTGATCAGGACCGCCTGCCGCCAGGCGGCGGCCTGGCGCGATCGGGGCGTAACCGAGTTTCGCATGGGCGTGAATCTGTTCAGCGCCCAGTTCAGGACCGGCACGCTGGCGCAACAGGTACGCGCCATCCTGCAGGAAACCGGCTTACCCCCGCAGGCGCTGGAATTGGAAATTACGGAAAATATCATCCTGCGCCACGATGAACATATGCTGAAGCCGCTAAGGGAACTGCGCGCGTACGGCGTCGGCATCGCTTTTGACGACTACGGCACCGGCTATGCTTCTCTGAGCATGCTGAAACATTACCCGGTGACCCGCCTGAAGGTGGACCAAACCTTTGTGCGCGCCATGGTGGATTCTCCCCCCGACGCCGCCATCGTCCGCGCTATCCTGTACCTGGGCAGCAGCTTTAAGCTGGAGGTGATCGCCGAGGGCGTGGAAACGCTTGAACAATGCGAACGCCTGAAGAAAAAAGGCTGCCTGGAAGCGCAGGGTTTTCTGTTCGGCAAACCGATGCCGGTCGATGATTTCGCCGAACGCCTGGGACTGGTGCGCTGAGGTGACGTCAAAAGCGCGCGTGTTTGCTGGCGCAGGGCATAAGGACGTTAAGCCTTTATATCTCGATAATAAGGCAGGCTGTCTTGCAGGGTCTGGGTATCGTTTTTCAGATGCGTCAGCAGTAAGTGCGTTAAGCTGAAAATCCGCCAATGATTGTCGAGACCGGTGGGGGGATTTCCGCTGCTATGCGCATGTAACCGCGTGTCCGGCCGGGATGGAGGGTACAGTTCACGGTTGTAAAGCGTGCAAAGCCGGCAAAAATAGCATTGATGAGCGGTGTTGTAGTCTATTGTCTCTGATGCGTTGACATGAAAATGCATGGCGGGTGTTCCAGGACCTGAATGTTGCGCCAACTGCTGGCGCAGCCGGAAATCGAGCGACAGCATATCGGCGAATTCGGATTTTATACGGTTTATCTGTGATTCTATATTCAGCATTTTGCCTAAAGCAGGGTTAATGCGCGGCATGTCGCTTCCGGCCATCACCACTTTCGGGTCGATAGTTAAGGCTGCTGTAATGTCCTCCCATGAAATGTTTTTCATGGGCGGGTCACCTGGGTTGTCGGCGGTTATCGCATGATGCGCCAGACTGTCGAGCAGGGTATCATTATCCTTTTTCAGCATTGATAACAGGGTATGGGTTAATTTAAAAACCCCAGAGTTTAAATCGCGATGGCGGTCATGATATTCTGTCGCGGAAGTGCAAGGCTGTGGATTGCGCTTCAATCCTTGGAAAAAATTATTGTAATGCGTCCAGAACACGCAAATATTGCATTTGTCGGGATGTTGCATATCGGCATCCTGGAGAGTGAATGTATGCACGTGGCCATCAGCGTGGGCGGTCAACGGGGACTTCCCCATTAGCCGGCGAAGACCGGTATTTTGCGCCAGCGTCTTATTTAATTCTTCGAGCAGCTTAATGATATGGTCTTTTATCTGCCATGTTTTTTCCAGATATGACGGGCTAATGGTGAGGACCTCATAGAGATGCGCTGCAACATCCGGACTGGGGCGGGTTGCAGTTTTGTTTGCCGTTTCCTGCGAGTCAGGTAGGCCCGCAATGCGAACCCCGGCAAGGGAACGGATAACGTCGAGCAGTTTATCGCTGTCTTCTCTGATGAGGTGATGCAGTACGGATGCGAGTGTTAAAAGAACGGTGTCGCTATTTTGGCGTTGGCCGTCCTGATCTAGGTTAAGCACGCCCGATTGCGCCTTTGCGGTTTCCATTGCGGTCAGTAATTGATGGTAGGTAGCCCAAAGCGCGCATATCTGGCATTGATGAGGCGTGGCGGAATGTGCTGACGTAATCTCACTGGCGTGCAGATGATGTTCTTGTCTGTGTGCCTGCGCCTCATCTGCTAGCTGAATCAGTCTGCGTAATTGGCCATTGCGTAAAATCTCCTTGGCTAATTTTTCTTTTATCGTTCCTAATTCCTGCTTAACCGGCCAGATATCCTCCTGGTTTTTTGTTTGCAGCGGATTTATAGGGAGGGTACGCCCTGCGGGCAGAGCGCTATCGGCAGGACAATAGCGAGGCGGAGCGCCTGAATCTGGCGGTTGGCGATTGTTAATCGCCACCAGTCCGCCAGAGAAGGTATTGCCTTCAATCCTATGCCTTTTGACGGGGGGGCGATTGACTTGAGAATCGTTTTCCGCTCTGGCTGTGGCCGGCCTGCCGTTTTTACGGATAGGGATAAGGGCTGGCAGCTCTCTTCGTGGATTGTGTATTTTCCACGGCATCGTATTTTCAAATAATGGCCCCTTGGCAAGTAATGACCGTCCGGCGATGGTTTTATTATATTCTTCGATATCCCGATGTTTAACGACACCGGAAATAAAACCAAGGGACGAGGATATTCCTCTCATCGAAAATTCTACCTTTTCGTAGCGGTAAAAACGCATCAGCTATTTATTTGATAAATAGTATATGCTAATTATTTTTGGGGATTATTAAAGTACCGGTCTATCACAAAATTGATACATCCCCATTATATTGACTGCCGCATCTTAAATAACTGAAGCTATACCAATTAACAATGAACATTAAACCCGTTGCCTTGCCGCACCGGCGGTTAATCCGGTGTTGCTTTGCGGCGGCGCGTACCGCCGCTACAAATTAATGCGCTCGAAGCGTTGGATCATGGCCAGCGCCAGTCCCTGGGCCGGGTCATAGCTATGGGAGAGAAAGCGGATTTGCGTATGGCCGTAGGCAAAAGAGAGGGTGGTACGGCGCGCCGTGGCCAATACCTGTTCGGTAAACAGCGACGAGGCATTATAGGCGCAGTCGATAAGCAGGGTGCGCGGGTTGACCAGATGGATGATCTGGCTGAGCGCCTTGCCGAGCAATTCGCCCGCCCGGCCGATAACCTGTTCCACTATCTGCGGCGCCGCCGCGCGATTGGCCCACTGCAGCCCCGGCTGCAGCTGATCCAGCTGCGCATTGATGGCCCTGAGTGCGATTAACGATTCCAGGCAGCCGCGTTGTCCGCAGGTGCAAAGCGGCCCGTCGGCGGCGACGTTCAGGTGCCCGACTTCGCCCGCGGTCCAGCTGCCGCCATAATAAACGCCCTGTTCGGTCAGCAGCGCGCCGCCGATGCCCTCGGCGATCCGCAGGTAAAAACCGGGTTCGGCTCCCGGCTGCCGGGTGCCTTGCTGGCGCGATACCAGCGCCGCCGCCTTGACGATATTCATCACGCCGACCGGTATCGGCACGGTTTCGCCCAGGGTCGCCAGGAGGTCGACCTGTTGCCAGCCCAGATGCGACGATACGTGCATCACGCCGGCAAGCGGATCGATAATACCGGGAAAGCCCACGCCGATGCCGATAAGTTCGGGATAACGCCGGTGCATCCATTGGACGACGCGCGTGATTTCCGCCAATACCGGGCCGGGGGCGACGGTATCGATAGCCAGCGTTTGCTGCTCGATGACCTCGGAAAAATAGTCATAGACCGCCCAGTGCAATTGCTGGCGCTCGACCATAATGCCCGCCGCCTTCATTTTATCCGGCAGCAGCGCAATATGGATTTTGGGGCGGCCGATGGTGTTGGATTGGGCCACGCCCAGTTCGGCAACGTAGCCCCGGGCGATAAAATCATCCACGATCAGCGAAATGGTATTTTTGCTTAACGACAGCGCGCGGGCAATATCCAGGCGCGAACTGACGCGCTGTTGCCGCAAGAAAGACAGGACATGCTTTTCATTGTACTGGCGCAGCAGCGCGGGTCCTTTTCCTGGCTCTTTCATAGGCTGGCTTACCCTAACCTCCGGCTGAATATCAGCGGGCATTATGGCATAACCATTGATGCCCGGAAAAACCTATTCATCCCGCCAGACGCATTCTCCCCGCTGATAAACGGCCAGCACGGACAATCCGCCGCGCCGGTCTTCGTCAAGCGCCACTGCGTCCAGCGGGGCGCCAACCGCCAGACCATGCCGCGTCGGCAGGTTAAGCAGCGCCGAGGGACGTACCGACGCCATCTCCCACGCCTCGCGGCGCGTGGCCAGGCCCAGGCGGAGCAGATTATTCACCCCGTACAGTAATGAGCGCGCCGATCCCGCCAGCAACCGCGGGTTATCGGCCATCGCCAGGCGCCCCGTGTCGCTCAGGATCACCTCGCCGCCGATATGCAGCCGGTAGCGTCCGGGCGGCATGCCGGCCAGGCTGGTGGCGTCGCTCACCAGGATGCCGCGTTCACCTTTGACGCGCATAAAAACCTTCATGACCGACGCCGGCAAATGTTCGCCGTCGCCAATCATGGCGCACCACAGCCGGTCCTGCGCCAGTTGCTCCCAGATATAGTTGGGGTGGCGCGGCAGCAGCAAATGCGCCCCGTTGCCCAAATGGGTGGACAGCGTGGCGCCGGCCTCGACCGCCGCGTCTATCTGTAACGCGTCGGCGGCGGTATGACCTAAGGCGACCACCACCCCGGCTTGCGCGCAGCGGCGGATAAATGCCGGGGCCTGCGGCCATTCGGGCGACAGGGTCAGCAGGCGTATATCGCCCTGCGCCGCGCGCTGGAAGCGTTGAAACAGCGTCCAGTCCGGTGCTTTGACAAAACGTTTGTCATGCGCGCCGCGTGGTCCGTCCTCGGGAGAAAGAAACGGCCCTTCCAGATGGATTCCGGCCACGCTTTGCCCGACCGGGGCAAAGCGCCGGCGGGCATTGGCAATCGCCGCCGCCATCCCGGCGATCTGTTCATCGCCGTTGGTGATGACCGTGGGCAGGAAGGTGGTGACGCCCTGTCGCCATAATTCACGGGTGACCTCCAGTACCGCCTGTTCATCAATCGGGCAACGGTTAAAATCAACCCCCGCATAACCGTTGACCTGCAAATCCACCAAACCGGGCGCCAGGATGGGCAGGCTATCATCCTGCGGCAGCGGCCGTATTTCACGGATCAGTCCGCCGGCGGCGTGGATCTCGATGCTGGTTAACTCCCGGTAATCCCTGCCGCGGATACAAACCTTATCCATGCGTTAGCTCTCCATACGCGTCTACGTCGGTAAACAGTGAACAAGCGGGGTGGGTACGCAGAACGGTGGCGGGGCAGGCGGTGGTTACCGGCAACGCCAGCATGGCGCGCACCGCCGCGCGTTTGCTGCTGCCCGGCACCATGCAAAACAGGCGCGATGCCGCCATCAGGGTGGGAATGGTCAGGGTCAGCGCGTGGGTGGGAACCGCGTTTATCTCGCCGAAGCAGCCGTCGTTGACCTGCTGCTGGCGGCAGACCGGGTCCAGCGCCACCACTTTCATGATGGCGGGATCGTGAAAATCCGCCACCGGCGGATCGTTAAACGCCAGATGGCCGTTTTCTCCCACCCCCAGGCAAACCATATCCACCGGCGCGCGGCTAATCAGCGCGGCATATTCGCGGCACACACGGCCTGCGTCGCCCGTCGGGATCAGATGGACTTGCCCGGGGCGGACGATATCGAACAGATGCCGCTTAAGATAGTGGCTAAAGCGCTGCGGTGAATCGGCGGGCAGGCCGATATATTCATCCATATGAAACGCCGTCACCCGCGACCAGTCTATATCCCCGGCCGCCGCCAGGGTGGCCAGGAACTCATTTTGCGAAGGGGCGGCGGCAAAAATAATCCTGACGTTATCCTGGGCGCTCAGGCGGTTACGCAGGCAGGCGGCGGCGGCCTCGCCGGCGTGGCGTCCCATTTGCCGGCGATCGGCAAACACCTGGACGGATAAATTCTCGCACCGACGGTTCAGTAGCGGCAATGACATACCAAGCTCCTTAGTTTTGGCCGGATTCGGGTTTACGCAGGTTGTGGATGGGTTCGGCAGCCTGCGCCGTGCCCTGATCCTGGTTTAACGCGGCCAGCAGAATGTCCACCTGCGGGCTGACCGGACTACGCCGCAACATCCCCGCCAGCGTATAGACAATCAACGAGGTGAAGACCGGGATGGCGACGATTTGCGTGGTGCTCATGCCCGGCACGACGAATTTTACCGCGAAAAATGCCGCCACCCCGGCCGCCCATGAGGCAATGGCCGCCGTCGGGCCGCATTTTCTGAACCAGGGCAGCAGGCCGAGCAGCATGGGGATCGAGATGGGGCCGACCAGGCCGCCGAACCAGACGATAAGCAGGGTCAGCACGCCGCCGAACCGGCTGGCGTTAACCGCGATAAGCAGGGTGGTCAGGATAAACAGCACCACGGTTACCCGCGCCACCACCAGGGAAGATTGGCCGTTGCCGAACCGGCGCGGAAACAAAACCGGCAGGATATCGCGCGTGACCACGGCGGTAATGGCGTTGGAGTCCGATGAGGTCATCGACAGGGTATGGGTAAACATCGCCACCAGCACCAGACCTATCAGGCCGTTGGGTAAGAGCTGCATCGCCATGATGGAGTAGGATTGCGTCGGATCGGCGATATGGGGGAACAGTACCGGCGCCGCCCACATGGGATAAAACAGCACCAGCGGCCATACCAGGTACAACACCGAGGACAGCAGGGCGGCCTTGTGCGCGTCCCGCCCGCGGGGCGAGGCGATAAACCGCTGCGCCAGGTTCCAGGTGCCGCCGTTGTAGCTGAGGGTATAGATGACAAAATAGGCCAGCATAAAGCCGAGCGTGTAGGGCTCGCGGATAATATCGGTATGGGCCGGCGGCAATTGGTTCCAGACGGTGAGCAGTTCGTGCGCGCCGCCCAGATGGGCCGCCACCGCCACCACCATCACGATGGCCGCGATAAACTGCACGATAAACTGGCCGAAGTCGTTGCAGGCATCGGCCCATAACCCGCCCATCACGGTATAAAACAGGCATAATGCGCCGGATATCGCGATGCCGTATACCGGCGCGAGCCCGGTGAAGACATTAATGATAATGGCGATGGCCGCCCACTTGGCGCCGACATCAAAGGTTTTCAGCAGCACGCCGCTCCAGGCCAGCAGCTGTTGCGTCGGCACATTGTAGCGCGTGGCGAGATATTCCATCGGCGATTCGATATGCATATGGATGCGCAGCCGCGCCCAGCGCGGGGCGAAAATAAACGAGCCGATAAACACCGCAATGGAAATGGGCAGCGCCCACCAGAAATAAATGGTGATGCCATAGCTGTAGGCCACCGCGGCGTAAGCCACGAACACCGCCGCGCTATAACCCGACATATGATGTGAAATGCCGGAAAGCCACCAGGGCATTTTACCGCCGGCGGCAAAAAAGTCCTTGGTGCTGCCCACTTTGCGCATGGCCCAAAGCGTGATCGCCACAATCATCAGCGCATACAGCGCCATGACCACATAATCTGTTCCGTTCATAGCTCACTCCGGTAGCGGGTGGGGTTAGCGCAACGAGGCAGCGTGACCGCCCAGCGCGACATATAATCCTTAATTAGGACTAATTGATTAAATTTTTATTTGGAATCTTCTCATTGATAGCTAGATTAATCCTAAATAATGACTAATTGACGTTAGCATAGCTTGAGAAGCCCGAAAGAGAGTTATATCACATTTATCTGCCGGCGCAGGAGGCGGGCCATAGGACTTTGATATGACCCGCCGCCGCGGCTAAAAATTGCCCGGTTGATGGGACGTTCCGAGCATCTGATCATACACATCGGTGCGGCGGTCGCGCAGCACCTGGTTAAAGGCGTTCCAGTTGCGATGACGTTTGGCATCGGCCAGGTTAATGGTCGCCATGATGATATCGGTATCCGTGGCACTGGCCGGTCCCGCCACCGGCCAGCCGGTATAGCCGACAATCAGGCTCTGGCCGATAAAAGGCTGATGGCGTTCCACGCCTACCCGATCCGCCGCCGCTACAAATACCGAATTGGTATGCGCCGCCGCCATGCAGATGATATTGGCCATGGCCTCGCGGTTGGGATCCTGGCCCGGGATCGGCACCCAATTGGTGGGGACGCAGACAATCTCGGCACCCTGCAATGCCGCCAGGCGGAAGCTTTCCGGAAACCAGCAGTCATAACAGATATGGCACCCCAAGGTGCCGATGCGGGTTTTGAATACCGGGAAACCCAGGTTGCCCGGCGCGAAATAAATAGCTTCATCCCCCCACAGATGCACTTTGCGATAGCGGCCAATAAACCCTTCCGGCCCGATGATAGCGGCGGCGTTATACAGCAGTTCGCCCTCGCGCTCGGTGATGCCGGCGACAATATACACCCCCAGCCTGCGGGCGCAGTCGATCCAGGCGCGGCAGGAAGGGCCGTCTGGCAGCGCTTCTCCCAGCGCGAAGGCTTCGTCGCGGGTGGCGAACACATAGCCGGTATTGCACAGCTCGGGCAACACCATCAGATTCGCCCCCCGCGCCGCCGCCTGTTCGATCATGGCGATGGAGGTGTTGACGTTGCGCACGGTCTCGCCAAAAACCGGCTCCATTTGCAAGCAGGCTACGGTGACTAAGGCTTCATTCGGTTTAGGCGCCATGGCGGCCTCCGGAGGATAATGTCGGTAACGAGGATCCCTGCTAATCGGCGGATTAACGGGTGGTCAGCCAGCCCAGCATGTTGAGCAACAGCTGTTTATAACCGGGCCAGTCGATAAAATTCTGCGGCAGCCAATGGGGGCTGATATCCGAGGTCCAGACCAGCGTGCGCCCGCGCCCGTGGGCACCGGTCACCAGCAGCGGGTGTCCGCCCAGCTCATCCGGCAGGCGCGCCAACACATCGCTGCCGTCCTTGGGCACCACCTCGTTGGCGCCCAGCAGCAGCGGCCAATCGCCGGTAATATTGTTAAATAGCGCATGTCCCTGCTTTCGCGGGTCGATAACCGGACGGAACCCCTGCGGCACCTCGATGCGGTCGTCATAAGGCAGGCATTCCACCGGCAGCGCCTGCTCCACGGCGGTGCGGTGCCAGCGCGCCTTGCCGTCGATGCCCTGGAAGCTCAGGTAGCCGCCGAACATGGCCAGGGCACCGCCGGCGGCAGTCCAGTCGCGCAGTACGTCAAGACGATTGGCCACCGTTTTACCGTGCAGCCAGACATCCGGATGCAGCAGCAGCGAGTTGGCGCCGATATCCGACAGCAGGATGGCGTCATAACGGCTAAGCTCTTGCCCGGTAAAAGGGAATTCCTCCACCGCCACGTGCGCCGGCATATGGGTCAGGGCAAATTCCGTACCGGCCAGCGCCGCGATGATCGCCTTGGCGCCCGAATGAAAGGTGACGCTGCCGAACTGATCAAATCCCTTGAAATGGGTCGCTGACGACACCCATGTCTCTCCCACTAATAATATCTGTTTCCGACTCATGTTATTACCCTCCACAGGCATGGATCATTTTTGTGCGGCTCGCCCCTTTTTAGCGCAGCATTTAAGAGAAGTTGAACCGTTTCAATTAATAAAATTGTCATTTTTATCATGTTATATCAAGCATAAATTTATTTATAAAACGATATTGACATATAAAGATTGAACCGTTTCAATATGGATTGAATCGCTAAACATTGATCATTCTCCCGCCGGTGTATTGATGATGAACACGGGAGGCTATAATCAGTGCACCGGGGATCCACGCCCGGATATTGCCATGTTCCCCCGACGCCGCCATATTTCCATGCCGGTCATGTTTGCTAACAGGATGCCGCTATCATGCCTTTATCGCCACCGCCGATGAAACCCCTCTGGACCTATCGTCCCGGGCCGGATATCGCCCTTGAGGCCCCGGCCGGGCTGCGCCAGGCGCAACTTTTGGCGAAAGCGGCCGCCCAGGCGGGCCTGGCCGCGGTCCGGCCGGGCGTATCGGAGTCCGCCGTGGAGGAAACCATACATGCCTATCTGCGCGATCAGGGCGCGGCGGGCATCTGGACCATTACCAACGTCGGCCTGGGCGAGAACGCCAAGGTCTGTTTCCCGACCCAGGGACCGGGCGCGCAGGCCGCGGCAGCGCGCGACGTACTGATGGTGGATGTGCATCCCATTACCGCCGAGGGCTTCTGGGGCGACTGCACCCGCTGTCGCGTCGTGGGCGATTATCCCGAGGCGGTGGACGCGCTGCGGGCGCTGGAACATATCCACCGCGATACCCTGGCGTTATGCCGGCCCGGCATGCCGGCCGCAGAGCTGTTCGGCCTGAGTCACCAACGCCTGACGCGGGAAGGATTTATCCTGCTGGATTTGCTGGGTAATATTGGCCATTCCCTGACGGCCGGCGCCGCCTATACCCTGGGTTTTATCGATGCCGGCAACGACACGCCCATGTGGGGAGCCTGGGCTGTGGAACCCTTTGCCCGGCGCGGCGACGTAGCGGTCAAGGTCGAGGACGTGGTCTGGTTCGGCCGTGAGCGATGCGAGGTTTTGTAACGGAAACCGAACAGATTCTATAGTGCGCTATCCGCGAAGGGATAGCCCAGAGGCAACGTCATGACAGTTCCCAAGTTATCGATTCAACAGGTTACGCGGCGCTTCGGCGCGATGACCGCCCTGGCGCCCACCGATCTGGACGTACGCGCGGGCGAGTTTGTCTGCGTGGTCGGCCCGTCCGGCTGCGGTAAAAGCACGTTGTTCAATCTGGTGTCCGGCGTACTGACACCTGACAGCGGTAAGATCCTGATAGACGGCGACGATGTTACCGGCCGCAGCGGCCATGTCGGCTATATGCTGCAAAAAGACCTGCTGCTGCCCTGGATGACGGTTATCGACAATATCGTCTTGGGCGCCATCCTTAAAGGAGGCGCGACGCGGGACCAGCGCGCGGCGGGGGTGGCCCTGGCGGAGCGCTATGGCCTGGGCGAATTCATCAATCACTATCCGGCGGCGTTGTCCGGCGGCATGCGCCAGCGGGTGGCGCTGATGCGCACCCTGGCGATGCGGCATGACGTGATGCTGCTCGACGAGCCGTTCGGCGCGCTGGATTCCCAGACCCGCCTGGCGATGCAGCAATGGCTGCTGACGGTCTGGGCGGAGCAGCACCGCACCGTGGTGTTTGTTACCCATGATATCGACGAGGCGATTTTTATGGCGGACCGGGTCGTGGTGATGACGCCCCGTCCCGGCCGTGTCCAGCAGATTTTCAGCGTGGATATCCCGCGTCCGCGTCCGCTGTCCTGCCTTACCAGCCCCGCATTCACCCAGTTGAAACGACACATCCTGGATCTGATTTACACTGAACAACCGGCACAGGAAGCGCTTATCCATGATCAACATCCGTAAGCTGTTATTGCCGCTGGGCGGCCCGCTCGTGGCACTGCTGCTGGTGCTGGCGGTCTGGGACACGGCGGTGCGTTATTATCAGATTCCCGCGTATGTCCTGCCCTCGCCGCAGCTCACCTGGCAGCACGCCTTATCGGACTGGTCGGTGCTCTGGATCGGGTTCCAGGCCACCTTCACCACCTTTTTGCTGGGGTTTGTCCTGGGCGCCGGCGCCGGATTCGTCTTTGCCGTGCTGATGGATGCGATCCCCGGCGTGAAAAGCGTGCTGTATCCAATTTTGATCGCCAGCCAGGCGGTGCCGGTTATCGCGATTTCCGCCGCGCTGACGATCTGGCTGGGCTTCGGCCTGGCGCCGAAACTGGTGATTGTGGCGCTGGTGGTATTTTTTCCGGTGGTGGTCAACGTGCTCGACGGGCTGAACTCCGTGGATAAGGATATGCTTAATCTGGTACGGTCCATGGGCGGTTCCCGCCTGAGCATCTTCCGCTACGTTAAGCTGCCGGCCACCTATACGCCGCTGTTTTCCGCCCTGAAGCTGTCCGCCACCTTCAGCGTCACCGGGGCGGTTATCGGCGAGTGGACCGCGTCCACCAGCGGCGGCCTGGGCGCTTATCTGCTGCAGGCTAACTCAAGGCTTAATACCGCCGGCACGTTTTCCGCCATCGGTTTTCTGGCCTTGCTGGGGGTCTTGAGCTTTCTGCTGGTTATCCTGCTGGAATATCTGGTTACGCCGTGGCGCTCCTCGTCGACCGCCAGGCGCTGGTCGCGGCGCTACTGGCGCCGTTAGTTTAATCCCGCACAGGACGCCTGATGACCGATGATAGCGTAAAGCCTGGCAGGCCGGTACGGCCTACGATTCGCGACGTGGCGCGTTTAGCCAATGTTTCCATCGGTACCGTCAGCGCGGTGCTTAACAACAGCGCGCGGCCGGTGGCCGCGGATACGCGCGCGCACGTGCTGCGCTGCATTGCCGAGCTGAATTTTGAACCCAACAACGCCGCGCGCAGCCTGAAACACCAGCGTATTTCCTCCATTGGTTTTATCGTGCCGGATCTGGGCAATGCGTTTTTCGCCGACGTGGCCGAAGGCATCCAGGGCGTGCTTGACCACCTTGATTGCCTGCTGGTGCTGTGCATGACCTGGGCTGATACGCAGCGCGAGGAGTATTACGCACAGGTGTTGCGTACCCAGCGCCTGAACGGGGTGATCTACCTGTCCGGCACCGGTCTGCCCAGCCCCTCGCTGATGAGGCTGGCGCAGCAAGGCGCGGTGGTATTTGTCGATGAATGCCTGCCGGGGATCGACGCGCCTTTTATCAGTGCGCAAAACCTGCTGGGCGCGCGCGCCATGGCGCAATATGTCCTGGGGCGCGGGCATCGGCGGCTGGCCGTCCTCGGCGGGCCGCGCGGATTGTGGACCAGCGAACAGCGCCTGGCCGGATTTCGCGAGGCATTTGCCGCCGCCGATATTATGCCGGACTCGGTGCCGGTATTAAGCGGCGACTATACCGAGGCGTCCGGCAGCCGGGCGGCGGATACGATTATCAATCTGCCGGCGACGGAGCGCCCTACGGCGGTGCTGTGCGCCAACGATCTGATAGCCATAGGCTTTATACGCCGTTGCCGTGAGCGTGGTATCGCCGTGCCGGAACACATCAGCGTCACCGGCTTTGATGATATCCCCGCGGCGCGGCTGCTCAGTCCCGCACTTACCACGGTACGCCAGCCGGGAAATGCCATGGGCCGCGCCGCCGCCACCCTGCTGTTGCAGCGCATCGGTGCCCTCCCGGACGCGCCCTGCCCAAGTGAATTCTCCACCGAGCTGCGCATCCGCCATTCGGTGGGGCAGGGACCGTCGGCCTGAGCCGCGCGGGTCGGCCGCGCATACCATGGCGGGCGGGACGGCGGCTGCGGTTAATTGCGCATGGGATTGTCCCTTAGCGGCGGGAATGTTCCTTTGCGTACCTTGTTATATTTCCGGTAATAATGCTTATTACGGCGTAGAACGGATATACCGACCAAAAAATCAATATGTTATACCGCCTCGTTTATTATTTTTATCAGGTGTGTATAAATATTTTTATAAATTTTTGAGTGGTAATTTGTTGTTGATTTAATTAATAAAAATCACCATTTCTATTATGTTAATAAATAATCCCATAAAACATAAATGCAAAAAATACATCTTTTTCAGTATGTTGAAATTCATTATGAGGGTCATTTTCACCTAAATGCCGTATTTGCTCTTTTAGAGAACCTTGCCTAACATTAATTCCATTGATGATGAGTCACGTGTAATAAATAGTCATCAATAAACAGTTCAAGCCCGTTAAATGAGTAGTATTAATAAGATGGGTAATATCTAACGGCTTGATGATATCATCTGCAATTGGAGGTTAACATGGCTGAACATCGTGGCGGTTCCGGCAACTTCGCCGAAGATAAACAGAAAGCGTCCGACGCGGGTAAAAAAGGCGGTCAGCAGAGTGGCGGCAACTTTAAGAACGATCCTGAAAAAGCCTCGGAAGCAGGCAAGAAAGGCGGTCAACACAGCCATGGCGGCGGCCGCAGTTCTTAGTGGGCATCAGGGAAAACGTGTTACCGGCACAGACAGAAAGAGAAAGCACCTTGGTAAAAACTGCTGATTCCCTGTAATGACCGTTGTGTCGTAATAGTGCGGGTTAAATGATGACAGGGTTAAGGTGGTCATTGCGCCTCCAAAAACAGTTTTGGAGGCGCTGGCTTGCCGGACGGCGCAGGGTGGCTATTATTATTCTGATTTCTATTGCTATTAAGGCGATATCCGCATCTATAGAGGGGAAAATACGTTCGTAATCTCGCCGGGATACGGAGAAAATATTTTTTCTCCTCAGCGGAGAGTGTCTGCTTTGAGCGGCTGTGGATTTTTTTAAATTATTTTCTTGTACCCTGTATGACGGCGACCCATACAATTGCGGCAATAATAAATAAGGGGGTAAAAGGATAATTAAAACAGACAATCGACCTTTATTCAGGCGCCTGGGTGGGTATCTGCCGACACCTGGCGGTCAACGTCCATGTCACCGAATATGTCTGTGTGGGAAATCTCATATCACCTTGATGTAGGGTGATTGTTCGCTAAAAGATATGACTCCTTTTAACCGCGTCTCGCGCCCAGCATCCTCCCGACGGGAGCCTTAGCTGATTTTTTGCCACTTCCACTCCTTGACGTCGGGCAGATCGTCGCCGTGCTCGCGCACATAATGATAATGTTCATCCAGCCTGGCCTTGAAAAAATCGATGGCGGCGGCGGCCTTGGCGGAATCCTTCAGTCCGGGAATGCGTTTGATCGCCGCCATGGCCAGATGGAAACGATCAAGTTTATTCAGCACGGTCATATCGAACGGCGTGGTGGTGGTGCCTTCCTCCATAAAGCCGTGCACGTGGATATTGGCGTGATTTTTCCGCTTATAGGTGAGGCGGTGGATCAGGAACGGATAACCGTGATAGGCAAAAATCACCGGCCGGTCGGGGGTAAAAAGCCTATCGAAAAATTCATCGCTGTGGCCGTGCGGATGCTGTGTCTCGGACTCCAGCGCCAGCAGATCCACCACGTTGACGACCCGGATGCGCAGCTCCGGCACGTGCCGGCGCAACAGCTCGACGGCGGCCAGCGTTTCCATGGTGGGCACGTCGCCGGCGCAGGCCATCACCACATCGGGGGCGGTGGTGCCGTCCTCGTTGCCGGCCCAGTCCCAGATGCCCAGACCGGCCTCGCAGTGTGTCACCGCCTCGTCCATAGACAGCCACTGCGGCGCGGGCTGCTTGCCGGCCACGATCACATTAATGCGATCGTAGGTTTTCAGGCAATGATCGCCGACCCACAGCAGCGTATTGGCGTCCGGCGGGAAATAGATGCGCACGATATCAGCCTTTTTATTGGCGACCAGATCGACAAAACCCGGATCCTGATGGCTATAGCCGTTATGATCCTGGCGCCAGACGTGCGAGGACAGCAGGTAATTGAGCGAGGAAACGGGCTTGCGCCAGGGCAGGGCGCGCGACACCTTGAGCCATTTGGCATGCTGATTGAACATGGAATCGACAATATGGATAAAGGCTTCATAACAGGAAAACAGCCCGTGGCGGCCGGTGAGCAGGTAGCCTTCCAGCCAGCCCTGGCACAGATGCTCGCTCAGCACCTCCATCACCCGACCGTCCTGGGACAGCTGCTCGTCGTAAGCTTTGGTTTCCTCCATCCAGACCCGGTTAGTGGCCTCGAACACGCTGCTTAAACGATTGGAGGCGGTTTCGTCGGGGCCGAACAGGCGAAAGTTGGCATTATCCGCATTGAGCCGGAAGATATCGCGCAGGTACTCGCCGAATATTTTGGTGGCTTCGGCCTGGATATCCCCCCGTTTCTTGCTGGCCACCGCATAATCCTGGATTGCCGGCGCCTTCAGCGCCTTACGCAGCAGACCGCCGTTGGCATTGGGATTGGCGCCCATGCGCCTGCCGCCCTCCGGCGCCAGTTTGCGCAGTTCCGGCAGCAAACGGCCGTTGCCGTCGAACAAATCGTCCGGGTTATAGCTGCGCAGCCAGTGTTCCAGGATCTGCCGGTGGCCCTCGTCCTCGCGACAGCCCGCCACCGGCACCTGATGGGCGCGCCAGAAGCCCTCGACCTTTTTGCCGTCCACCTCTCTCGGCCCGGTCCAGCCCTTGGGGCTGCGCAGGATAATCATCGGCCAGCGGGGGAGCGATTGCGGCGCGGCGTTGCCGGTGAGCGCGTCGTTTTGGATGGCGCGGATCTCATCGAACGCCTGGTCGAACGCGGCGGCCATCAGCGGATGCATTTTGGCCGGCTCATGGCCTGCGACGAAAATCGGCCGGTAGCCGTAGCCCTGGAACAGCTGACGCAAATCGTCATCGCTGCTGCGCCCGAGCAGGGTAGGATTGGCGATTTTATAGCCATTAAGATGCAGGATAGGCAGCACCGCGCCGTCGCGGGCGGGGTTGATAAATTTATTGGAATGCCAGCTGGCGGCCATCGGCCCGGTTTCGGCCTCGCCGTCGCCGATAACGCAGGCGGCGATCAGATCGGGATTATCGAACACGGCGCCGTAGGCATGGACCAGGGCATAGCCCAGCTCGCCGCCTTCGTTAATGGAACCCGGCGTTTCCGCCGCCGCATGGCTCGGAATGCCGCCGGGAAAGGAAAACTGGCGAAACAGTTTGCGCATGCCTTCGGCATCGTCGGAAATATCCGGATAAATCTCGCTGTAGGTGCCTTCCAGCCAGGTATTGGCCACCATGCCGGGGCCGCCGTGCCCCGGCCCGCAGATATAAATCATATCCAGGTCGCGGGCGCGGATAACCCGGTTCAGGTGTGCATAGATGAAATTAAGGCCGGGAGTGGTGCCCCAGTGGCCGAGCAGGCGCGGCTTGATATGGTCCGGCAACAGCGGCCGGCGCAGCAGGGGGTTATCCATCAGGTAGATCTGGCCCACCGACAGGTAATTCGCCGCCCGCCAGTAGCGGTCGATCAGCGCCAGTTCGGCGGCGTCGGGGGCGGAAACCTGCGAGGTCGTATTTTCCATGTCATTGCTCCTTCGGAGTAGGTTCTACGGAATGGCTCTATCTCAAGTCTAGCGTGGGATGGCGGCCATGCCCGGCGCACGGCCCGTGGAACTATGAAGAAATGTATCTCAAGCGGGGTCGCGGCGCGTGCCGCAGGACGAGCGGATGATCATCTCGCCGCGCAGCTGCAGATGGCGCGGCGCGTCCTGGGGAAACTGCAGCCGGTTAAGCATTAGGAATATGGCGTTCCTGGCAATATCGCCAAAGGGCTGTTTATAGGTGGTCAGCGGAATACCGAGCAGGGCGGAGTATTCATTATCGTCAAAGCCGACGACATTAACCTGGCGGCCTATCTGGCCGCAGGTGGATAATAATTTCATGGCGGTAAAATCATTGGCGCAGACAATATTCGTGGCGCCGCCGTCGAGAACGCCGTTAATAAAGTCCTTATCCCCCGCCAGACCCTTGTGCACCCAGCCTTCCTGCGCTTGGATGCCGGCGTCCAGCAGCGCCAGCTTATAGCCCATGATGCGCATTGAAACGGTATGCGCCGAATAGTTTTCACATAAAAAATCAACGCGACGGGTCGCGTTTTTTAATAAATGGCGGGTGACTTCAAAACCGGCGGCAATATTATCAATGCCCACCAGATCGTAGGCGCACTTATTAGGATAGGCTTTGAAATCGCTGTCAACCAGGATGACTCTGATATTGAACAAAGAAAGTTTTTGCAGGATCATCTGGTTAATTTCATCGGCGAAGGGATGGAACTCTATCGGTATAAAAAATATCCCGTGAACATTATTTTTAATGTAGCGATCGATGATGTTTTCAATGGTCTGGATTATTTTCTGCTTACTGGCGTCGATGCCCATGGTGACGATGCCGTTCCAGACCAGGGAGAAATTGAACTGCTGGGAGAGCGATGCAATGGACTTAAAGATCTGCTCGAACAGGAAGCCGCTTTCATTGGCTTCCATGCGCGGCGAGAGGATGCCGAGGGTCAGTTCTCCCTGCGCCGCCGCCGCCGGCTGCTGCCGCGCGCAGACATAATGGCCGGACCCCTGGGTGCTGCTGATAAGCCCCAGTTCCCGCAGTTTGGACAGCGCCTTGGAGACGGTGGGGCGCGATACCGAGAATTCATCGCATAATACCGATTCCGACGGCAGACGCTGGCCTTCCTGGTAAATATTGTCGCGAATGCGCTGTTCGATATTCAAAAAAACGCTATCCAGTTTACCTCTTTTCGCCATGATGATTCTTTTGCCCATGCTGAAATTAATTATCCAAAAGAAATGAGTGAGGACCGCTGGATTATTACAGCTACTGTACAACATGCGTCGCGTAATGTTGCAAAACACCATAAATGATAAAAGTTGTAAAATCAAGCGGGTTATTCGGCTGATAAATACGGCGATAGCGCCTATGTTTAGCGGCCGATTATCCTGTTTCAGCGATAAATAAACCCACGAGCAGCGCGCTAAATCGAGATTTTTTTCCGGTTTTTTTCGCCGCCCCGGCCGGGCGGCATTTTTGTTCAATCTTTATGTCGCCGCCAATGCCGTAGCCGGCGCGGATGCGAAGCGCGCCGCGCCAGGTCGCGGTTTGCTGCCGGCGTCATAGCGCTCCTGCTGGGGGACAGGATGTCAACAGGCAGGTAACGGAATATCGCGCAATAGTAATGTGATCCTTATCACTTAACTGCACATTTCATCATAATATTTAACATTTCGGCGTAAAAAATGTGATCAATATCGATAGATATGCCAAAAATTTATCGTATGTTGTATGCATATGTTGGCTAATTAATTTTACATATCAGCTAACATGTAAATTATATTGTGCCTCCCGCCGACGATGATAAAAGTGAGGAATTGCCGATGTATACCTACAAAGGCCTGGTAGAACAGGTGATAGCGGAAAACAAAGCCACCCTGCTGGCCGTGGATGAAGCTGAAATAAGCCAATTGATGGATGAAATTTGTAAAGCAAAGACCATTCAACTCTATGCCATGGGGCGAATGCAACTCTCGGTGCGCGCGTTCGCCATGCGCCTGAAACACATGGGGTTCGACAGCTATGTGGTCTACGACACCACCACGCCCTGTCTTGGCGCGGGCGACTTGCTGATCGGCCATTGCGCGGTCACCAATGTCGAGCTGAACGTGATAAAGCTGGCCAAGGAGGCCGGCGCCCGGGTGGCGCTGCTTACCGCCCATCCGGAAAACGAACACGGCGGCTATGCCGATCTGACCGTGCGCGTGCCGGGACAGATTTTCGGCGGCGACCAGGAAGTGCCGTCAATCCAGCCGATGTCCTCGCTGCTGGAGCAATCGCTGTTTCTGTTTGTCGATATCATTACCATGCTGTTGATTGAAAAAACCGGTATTTCCCTCGACGAGATGAAAACACGCCATACCAATCTGGAAGGCTTGCCGCAAAAATTTGCCTGAGACCCTTACCCTTATTCAAAAAGGTTCCACGATGAAAGACGGTGACATTATTCAAATAGCGCATCTGGTGGAAAACCTGGATGACGCCATGGCGCATTATTATCAAGTATGCGATATCGGCCCCTGGGATGTGTATACCTATGGTCCGCACAATATTCGCCATTCCCTCTATCGCGGCAAACCGGCGGAGCATATTTATAAAATAGCCGTGTGCTGGGTTAATGGAATTCAAATGGAATTAATGCAGCCGGTCAGCGGTTATAGCATCTATGACGAATATATTGAAAAGCACGGCTACGGCCTGCACCACATGAAGCTGTATTTCCAGGATTGCGACCAGGCGATTGCGCGTTATGCGGCGCGCGGCTACCAGGTGGTGCAAAGCGGCAATATAGGTGACGATGTTTTTTATTATCTTGATACCGAAGAACGGTTTCAGGGCGCGGTGATCGAATTAGGCAATGCCGGCGCTATCCCGCAACCCGAAAGCCGTTATCCCGCCTGATAAAGCTTAGTCAGCGATAAGGAAAAACCATGAAAAAGATCAATGCAATGGCGCTCTGCATGCTGTTGGGCGCGTCCGTCAGCCTGTTGCCCAGCATCAGCGGCGCCGCCGACAAGGAATTAACCATGGTGGGCATCCCGAAATTACGCTCCGCCTGGTTTAACGATTATGAAAAAGGGCTGAAAAAAGCCGGTAAGGATTTTGATGTCAAGGTCTATCAGCAGGCGCCCGCGTCGCCGGATGAGGCGCAGCAGGTGCGTATTATCGAGGATTCGATAAGCCAGGGCGTTAATGCGCTGCTGGTGGTGCCGAACAACGCCAGCTCCTGCGAGCCGGTATTTGCCCGCGCCCATGAAAAGGGCATCGTGGTGATTACCCATGAATCGGTGAATCAGCCCAATGCCGATTACGATGTGGAAATGATTGAAAATGAAAAATTCGGCAAATATATGATGGATCAATTTGCCCAGCACGCTAAAGACGGCGGGGAATATGCCATTTTTGTCGGCTCGCTTACCGTGCCGGCCCATAATATCTGGGCGGACGCCGCCATCAAGGAGGCCAAGGAAAAATACCCGAACCTGAAGCTTATTGCCGACCGTTTCCCGGTCAGCGAGGACCGTAACGCCTCGCGCCAGAAAACGCTGGAACTGCTGTCGACCTATCCGGATTTAAAAGGCGTGATCTCCTTCGGCAGCCAGGGCGCGCCGGGTGCCGCCCAGGCGCTGCGCGAAAAGGGGCTGGTAGGCAAGCTGACCGTGATGGGCACCACTTCGCCCAAGGAAAGCGCCTCGTTCCTCAAGGACGGTTCCATTACCACCTCCGTGCTCTGGAGCCCGGGCGATGCCGCCTATTCCATGACCTATATCGCCAAGATGATCCTTGACGGCAAACGCGATCAAATCAAGAACGGCCTGGAAATCCCCGGCATCGGCAAGCCGGTTGTCGACGGCAAAAATATCATTTTTGATAAGCCGCTGACGGTCACCAAGGAAAACTACAGCCAGTACGATTTCTAATCATAACCACTCCAGGCGTGGCGCCCCTGACCGGGAACCACGCCGTTACGCCTGAGGAATACGACATGGAATTTCTTGCCGTTGAACATGTTACCAAGACATTTGACGGGGTCACCGCCCTCAATGATGTCAGTTTTGACATTAACGTCGGGGAAATTCACGGTTTAGTGGGGGAGAACGGCTGCGGTAAGTCGACCCTGATGAAGATTGTCGCCGGGGTCCTGGCCTACGATCGCGGTTTGCTGCGCATCAACGGCCGGCGCATCGAAAAATATTCCGCCATCGAGGCGGTAAAACAGGGTATCGGCATTATCTACCAGGATCTGTCGTTATTTCCCAACCTGACGGTAATGGAAAATATCTACATCAGCCAGATGATCAACGACCAGAAACCCTGGGTGTTTTCCAGCGCCTATCAGGAGCAGGTGAAGGCCATTATCGGGCAGTTGGGCGTCAGCCTGGACCTGGATGCCCTGGTGGAGGATTTGCCCATTGCCAAACAGCAATTGGTGGCCATCGCCCGGGCGCTGATCAACGACTCGCGGCTGATTATCCTTGATGAGCCGACCACCGCCCTGACGCGCACCGAAATCAAACATCTGTTTACCCTTCTTAACCGCCTGCGTTCCCGGGGCATCTCGTTTATTTTTATCAGCCATAAGCTGAACGAACTGCTGGAAATCTGCGATCGCATTACCGTCATGCGCGACGGGCGGCTGATCGATACCGTCGCCGCCCACGCGCTGACCACCGCGCGGATTGAAGAGCTGATGCTGGGGTATGAACTGACCTATCCGCCGCGCGTCTCCCATGCCACGCAGAACGTGCTGCTGAGCGTGCGCGGGCTCAGCAAGAAAAACAGTTTCCAGGATATCAGTTTCGATTTACACCAGGGCGAGGTGCTGGGTATCGCCGGCCTGCTGGGCGCGGGGCGCACCGAGCTGGCGCTGGCGCTGTTCGGCGTGGAGCCGGCCCAGGAGGGGCAAATACTGATTGATAACCGTCCGGTGCGCATCGGCGGCATCAGCGCCGCCGTGGCCAACGGCATTGCCTATGTGCCGGAGGACCGGCTCGCGCAGGGGCTTATCATGGAGCAAAGCATTGCTGCCAATACCGCCATCTGCTCGCTGAAGGATTACCTTAATCCGCTGAAACTGATTAACAGCCGCAAAATGCGCGCCGCGGTAAGGGGATTGCTCCAGGGCATGCAGGTGAAATACGGCGGCATGGATAAAGAGATCCGCATGCTGTCGGGCGGCAATCAGCAAAAAGTGGTGCTGGCCAAATGGCTGGCGACCAATCCGCGCATCTTTATCCTCGACAGCCCGACGGTGGGCATCGACGTCGGCGCTAAAAGTTATATCTACCAGACGGTGAAAGAAAAAGCGGCGGCGGGTATGGGCATCGTGTTTATTTCCGACGAACTGCCGGAGCTGCTGGCGAATTGCGATCGCATCATCATGATGACCCGGGGGCGTTTCGGTAAGGAATACGCGACCGATGCCGTCGACAACGAGGCGTTGCAGCAGGAGATGGAAAGTGCCTGATATCAAGAGGTGGTCTTATTATGGCTTTTGTTAAACTTTTTAAAGCGCGTGAAGCAGTGCTGTTAATACTGATTATCGTATTTTCCATCGCCATCGCCCTGAACAATCCGGCCTTCCTGTCATTGGACAATATCGCCAGCCTGCTTAAATCCTATACGGTGCTGGGGATCTTCGCCCTCGGGGTGCTGCTGGTACTGCTCTCCGGCGGTTTCGACGTGTCGTTTACCGCCATCGCCCAGGTGGCGCAGTACGCCGTGGTGTATTGGTTTTTGCAGGCCAATCTGGACAATATTTACCTGGCGATTTTGTGCAGCATGATAATCGGCGCGGCCATGGGCTTATTAAACGGCGTCATAATTTATTATTTCAAGATTACCGCCATTATCGTCACCATCGCCACCAACAGCCTGTTCTACGGCTTATTGTATGTCGTGACCCAGGGCGACCTGATTTACGATATTCCGCCGTCGTTCCTTGGGCTGGCGGAATTAAAGATTTTCCCGCTGCATGCCGCCAACGGCTCGCTTTACGGCATCAGCTTTGTCACCTGCCTGTGGTTCTTGCTGGCGATTGTCCTGCATTTTTTCCTGCGCCATACCATCCTGGGGCGCAGCCTGTACGCGGTGGGCGGCAATGCGCTCTCCGCCGAACGGGTGGGATTCAACCTGAAAAAAACCACCTTGTTTATCTATACCCTGGTGGGGGCCATTTCCGGTTTTGCCAGTATCGTCCAGGTGTCGATTGTGCAAACGGTG
Organism: Sodalis sp. RH14; assembly: GCF_047324285.1. NCBI lineage: Bacteria > Pseudomonadati > Pseudomonadota > Gammaproteobacteria > Enterobacterales > Bruguierivoracaceae > Sodalis > Sodalis sp. RH14. Next base: position 4,480,266 of record NZ_CP178739.1, on the reverse strand, counting down.
ATCCCCAATTCCATCGTCGGGTCGGAACTGCAGGTCATCGCCGCCGTGGTATTGGGCGGGGCATCGGTCACCGGCGGGCGCGGCACCGTGCCGGGCACGCTGCTCGGGGTACTGTTGTTCGCCATTCTCAGCAATAGCCTGACCCTGCTGAAAGTCTCTCCCTATTATTACAACGTATTCACCGGCCTGGTGATCCTGGTAAGCGTAGCGGCTAACGCGCTGCAGGTCATCAAGCAACGGCGTTCGCGGGTGCGGGTTTTGGTTGAACTTAAGGAGCCATCATGAAAGCGGTCGGCAACAGTAATACACTACCGGGCGCGGCGGCGGGCCTGCCGCCGGCGCTGAAAGAAAACGCCTCGCTGTATGTGGTGCTGGCGGCGGTCTTTATGGTGATGTATGCCTTGAACGGCGACAAATTCCTCAGCCTGCAGAACTTCAGCTCCATGGCGTATCAACTGCCCATCGTCGGTTTCCTGTCGCTGGGCATGATGATTTCCATGTTGTCCGGCGGCATTAACCTGTCGATTATCGCCACCACCAACCTGAACGGCATCGTCATCGCCCTGTTTTTGCAATCCGTGTCGGTTAACGGCATGAAGCTGGCCTCGGGCGAGATGGTGGCGCTGGCCATTTTCCTGGGGCTGCTGGCCTGCATTCTGGTGGGCGTAGTCAATGGTTTGCTGATAGCCCTGCTGAAAATTCCGGACATCCTGGTGACCCTGGGCACCATGACCTTGATTTCCGGCCTGAATGTGGTCTTTACCAAGGGGTATACCATTACCGGATTTCCGCCGGCGCTGGTGAATATCGGCAATGGCCAGAGTTTCGGCGTGCCCAACTCGCTGTATCTGTTTGCCGCCGCCGCCATCGTCGCCTCGGTGATCCTCAATAAGACCCGGTTTGGTTTTAACCTGTACATGATGGGTTCCAATCCGGTGGCCGCGCGCTTTTCCAACGTCAATACCGTCAAGGTGACGGTGATCCAGTATGTGCTGTCGTCGTGTTTCGCCGCCCTGACCGCGCTGGTGATGATAGGCCAGCTGAACTCGGTCAAGGCCAGCTATGCGGATTCGTACCTGCTGGTGGCGGTGCTGGCGGCGTTCCTGGGCAAAGTCAGTCCGTTCGGCGGTTTCGGCCGGGTATCCGGCGTGGTGCTGGCGGTGATTATCCTGCAGCTTATCTCCAGCGGCCTGAACCTGCTGCGGCTGGATCCGTTTATGATCACCGCCACCTGGGGCGGCATTATCATCGTCATCGTGGTGTGCCGCGGCCTGTTTGCCTGGCTCGGCAAGCGGCTAAAGCAGCGCAACCCGTGACAGACATCGGCATAACAAAGGTATCCGTATGTATATTGGCATTGATTTAGGCGGCACCAAGACCGAGGTTATCGCGCTGGATCCGGCGGGCGGCGAACTGTACCGTTACCGGGTGCCGACGCCGCGCGACGATTATGCGGCGACGCTTGCCACCATCCGCGATCTGATCCTGGGGGCGGAGCGGGCGGTGGGCGAACAGGGCTCCATCGGCATCGGCATTCCCGGCAGCCTGTCCCGGCTGACCGGCAAGGTCAAGAACGCCAATTCGGTATGGCTTAACGGCCGGCCGTTCAAGGAGGATTTGGGCGCGCTGCTGGGGCGTCCCATTACGGTTGCCAACGACGCCAACTGCCTGGCGATATCCGAGGCCACCGACGGCGCCGGCGCCGGCGAGGAAATGGTGTTCGCGGTGATCATCGGCACCGGCTGCGGCGGGGGCCTGGCGGTCAACGGCCGGGTATATGCCGGCCATAACGGCATCGCCGGCGAGTGGGGCCATAATCCGCTGCCCTGGCCCGACGCGACCGAATTGGTATACCAGCGCGAGGTGCCCTGTTACTGCGGCAAAACCGGCTGTAATGAAACCTTTATCTCCGGCACCGGTTTTGCCACCGCCTACCGGCGCGCCGCCGGGGCGACCCTGAGCGGCGCGGAAATCGCCCGGCGCGCCGGGGACGGCGACGGCGACGCCGAACTGGCGCTGCAGCAGTATGAGCGCCGCCTGGCCAAGGCGCTGGCCGGCGTGATTAATACCCTGGACCCGCGGGTGATTGTGCTGGGGGGCGGCATGAGCAACGTGGATCGGCTGTATACCACGCTGCCGGCGCTATTGCCGCAATGGGTATTCGGCGGCGAGTGCGATACGCCGGTGCGCAAAGCCCGTCATGGTGATTCCAGCGGGGTTCGCGGCGCGGCCTGGCTGCCGCGCATCGATTAGCACGCCGTGTCTGTCTATCGGCGTAATAGAATGGGTCGGTAATGCCATTAAAGGTCTATGCTTAGCGGTATAGACCTTTTTATCTCTTGAATGGAGCACAACGCCATGACCGACCCTAAAACCGATGCGGTAAAAACCGGCGAATCCAATGCCGGCGAAGGACAGAAACCCGAGGATGTGACCATCAGCCAGGGGCTGGGTAAGCTTTTCGAGGCGGAAGAAGAATTGACCGATGAGCAGACGGACGCCATGGCCGAAAAGGCCCGGGCGGCGGCCAAAGACAGCCGGGCCGAACGCGATAACAAGAACGCCCAGATAGCCTCGGGCAACGATAAATAATCGCCCCCCCGGGGCTTATTGCCGCCGGCGCGCCCGCGCCGGCACGCCGCGCATCCCGCACTGAAATTTCGTGACCGGCCTCTCACCATCTTATTCATTTGCACAAATAATTTCATTTCCCCACGCGCAACACTGTGCCGTTTTCCAATGTTGGCGCAAAAACCGCTAACTATAATGACTTATATCCCAATAACTTAACGCCGATATCCGGCAAATAAACCGACCGCGTAGAGGCACAGGTTATGAAGATTACCGCGATTGAAGTGATGCGCGTGGCGATGCCGTTCACGTCCGGCAGAAGCAGCGACCAGACGGGCGGCGGCGGGGATGACGCCTATAATGCCGCCTCGCGCGAGCTGACCCGCATGGAAACATTATTGGTGCGTGTGACCACGGACGACGGTCTGCAGGGATGGGGCGAGGGGTTTGGTCATTTGTCCAATCCCGTGACCTACGCCGCGCTGGACGGCCCGGTGGGACGATTTTTCCTCGGCCGGTCCTTCGACGGCACGACCGCGGGCTTAGGACAACTGATGGATCACGCGCAGCGGGCTTTTCATGCCTTTGGCCGCAGCGGGCCGGTCCAGTTCGCGCTGTCGGCGATGGATATCGCCTTATGGGATCTGTGCGCCAAACAGGCCGGTAAACCGTTGTGGCAGCTATTGGGCGCCGCACGCGGGGAAATTGGCGTGTACGCCAGCCTGGTAAGCTATGACAACGACCCGTCGCAGGTGGCCGCCCATGCCCTGCGCGCCTACCGCGCCGGCTTTCGCGCCATCAAGCTGCATGAAACCGAGTATGCCGCCATCGCGGCGGCGCGCGACGCCTTGCCGGACGACGCGCAGCTGATGGTGGACGTAAACTGCCCGTGGCCGGTGGACGAAGCCTGCCGGCGGGCGCAGGCCCTCAATGAACTGGGCCTGGCCTGGCTGGAGGAACCGGTCTGGCCGCCGGACGATCTGGCCGGACTGGCCCGGGTGCGGGCCTGCGGCACGCCCATCGCCGCCGGCGAAAATGCCCAGGGCGTGCAGGGATTTCTACAGCATTTCGCGGCGGGGGCCGTCAGCGTCGCCCAGCCGAGCGTGGCCAAAATCGGCGGCATCAGCGCCGCCCTTGACGTTTACCGGCTGGCGCGCCATTACGGGGTAAAAGTGGTGCCGCATTGCTTCTATTATGGCGCGGCGCTATTGGCCACGGCGCATCTGGTGGCCACGTTGCCGGAGGATATCGCGCTCGAGGTGCCCTATTTGCAGTGGCCCGAACCCTTATATGCCGAACTGGATTTCCAGCCGCGCCTGCGGCTGCCCACCACCCCGGGGCTGGGATTCGCCCCGGATGAAGACCTTCTCGCACGCTACCGCGTTGCCCATAGCAGCCTGACCCGGGAGAAAGCCTGATGTTTAAGCATAACTATCGTTTTATCGTGGCGTTGCTGCTGTTCGCCGCCGGCATGCTCAACTATCTCGATCGCGCGGCGCTCTCGGTGATGGCGCCGCTGATTAAACAGGATTTGCATATCGGCGATGCGCAGATGGGCATTTTATTCAGCTTCTTTTTTGTCGGCTATTGCCTGTTCTGCTTTATCGGCGGCTGGGGGGCGGACAGGTTCGGCCCGCGCAGAGTGTATGCCTGGGCCGCCGGCTTCTGGTCGTTCTTTTGCGGCGCCACAGCCCTGGCCACCGGTTTTGGCCATCTGCTTATCGTGCGCATCCTGTTCGGCATCGGCGAAGGACCGATGGGCACCACCACCAATAAATCCATTTCCAATTGGTTTCCGCGCCGGGAAGTGGGTAGGGCGGTGGGCTTTACCAACGCCGGCCAGCCGCTGGGCGCGGCCGTCGCCGCGCCGATTGTCGGCCTGGTGGGGCTTAACTTCGGCTGGCGCGTCTCTTTTGTGGTGATTGCCTGCCTGGGCTTTGTCTGGCTGGCGCTGTGGCTGGTGTTTTTTCGCGACCGTCCGGAGCAGCACCGCCGCGTCTCCCCGCAGGAGGTGGCGCTGATCACCGCCGATCGCCCGGCCAAACCCGCGGCTGCGGCCGCCGGCGCGCAGAAACACGGCGTGTTCTTTTTTGTGCTGTCGATGCCGGTTTTGGGCGTGGCGGCGGCGTTCTTTTGTTTTAACTATATCCAGTTCTTTTTCCTGTCATGGCTGCCCAGCTACCTGACGGATTTCCAGCATCTGGATATCAAGAGCATGAGTATTGTCGGCATCCTGCCCTGGCTCGGCGCGACGGTCGGCTTTATCGGCGGCGGGCTCGTCTGCGACGCCTTGTTCCGCAAAACCGGCAACTTCCTGCTGTCGCGCAAGCTGGTTATCGTATGCGGCCTGGCCATCGCCGCGCTGTGCGTGCTGATGACCGCCTATGCGTCCAGCTTAGGGGCGGCGGTCACCCTGATAACCGTCGCCAGCGTTTTCGCCTATATGACGCCGCAGGCGTGCTGGTCGCTGTTGCAGGATATCGTGCCGGCGCAGCGCATCGGTTCCGCCGGCGGGTTTGTCCACCTGCTGGCCAATTTGGCCGGTATCCTGTCCCCCGGCATCACCGGCTTTTTGATCCAGTACGGCGGCGGCTACCATTCGGCGTTTATCCTCGCCAGTATCCTGGCGGTGGCCGGTATCGTGGTGATGCTGCTGTTTGTGCGCCAGCGCAAGGTGGATAGCCTTCGCCTGCAGGCCGCTTAGGCTTCACTCCCCTTACGCGCGCGATGCCATGCCTGGCCGTCGCGCGCGGGCCATTGCTAAGCCGCCAGGCGGCGATAGGCGATGCCAAAAAGGAGCGCCTCCTTGCCCGCCGTTTACCGCCGCGCCGGTTTTCGTCCCTCAATTGATGATCCACGACAATAACCCCCGGCGCCCGGCGGCTAAAATAAATCGCGCGCCCCGCTTTGCCATGACGATAACCAGAAAGCGGCGCGGCGCTGAAAAAGAGGCCGGTTGCGCTTTCGTTTTCCGGTAATGATGCCGGCGGGTATGTCAGGGTGGGAAAGCGATGAATGAAGACGCGGTGGGTCTGTTAATCGAGCGGTGGCGCAACGATCCGGCCGGCACCTATCAAAGCTGGTTTTTATGGGATCAGCGCATCAAGAATTTCCGGTCGATCCGCCGGGGCATCACGCAGGTGGTGGATGAAATCGAGCGCGGGGTCTTCGGCAATCAGTATCGCGGCTCGTCATTGGAAACCATCGTCCATTCGATTGCGGAACAGCGGCAGATATTCAAGGGCGCCGATCACGCCTTTTTATGGAAACCCAAGCTGCGTATTCCCGATATTTATGAAAACGCGGACCATCAGCGCGCCTTCGGCCATTTGCTGTTTACCTGTGCCGGCTGCACCGGCGCCGACCCGATTATCAGCGCCATCCACCACATCGATCGCCTGGCGATTAAGGGATTGGGGCCGGCGGTGGCCAATTTGCTTTATTTTCTCCATCCAACGCTGATGCCGCCGTGCAATACCGCTATCGTCAAAGGCTACAATGCCCTCACCGGCGCCAACGTTAAACTGGGCAAATGGCAGGAGTACCTGGCCATGCGGCGCGGCATTATCGCGCTGAACGAGACCTGGCGCCCGTTGCTGTCGAACGATTTTGGCGCGATAGCGGGATTATTGTTCGATCTGGGCAGCGGGCGTTACCCGGTTCCGCCCCGCGCCGATGACCGCGAGGGGCGCCGGATCTGGGAAGCGGATCTGGCGCAGGTGCGTGCCGACGGCGCCGGCGCGGCCAAGGCGCAGCAGCTGGCGGGCGAAAACGAGCGCACCCATACCGAGATCCAGGGCTGGCTGCGCGATCTGGGCCTGGCCCTGGGCTACAGCGTGTGGATTGCGTCCAACGATCGCCGGCGTCCTTATGGCAACGGCGTGCTCGGGTCCGGCTGCCTGGAGCAGTTGCCGGCGGATATTGTCGCCTCGCCCGCCGCCGACGCCATCCGGCTGATTGACGTGCTATGGCTGAACGCGCAGCGCGATCGGGTGATGGCGGCGTTTGAGGTGGAGCATACCACCTCGATCTACTCCGGCATCGTGCGCATGCTGGATCTGGCCCTGAGCGGCGATACCCAGGCCAGCGAAGGGCTGTTCCTGGTGGCGCCGGACAACCGTGAGACGGAGGTGCAGGCCCAGCTGCGCCGTCCGGCCTTCAGCCGCGTGGCCGATATGAAAGTGCGTTACCTGCCCTACAGCGAATTGGCGAATCATCGCGCAGCGCTGGCGCGCTTCGGCAACGGCATCAAAGGCATGTACGCCATCTCCAAAGACCTGGCCTGATCGCGGGGGCTGCTTGATGGTGGCCGGCACGGGCGGCGGCTGTCGATTTTTTGTTCGTCAAAAGTGCCGTCGGCGGCGGCGATTCGTCACCCGTGACGGTGAGAAACCGACGCGGGTTGTGCGTCTTCCCGCCGCCGGTTAGGTTGCGCCGGCAGCTTAGCTGTGGGCATTGCCCGGGCGCAGGTAAATCACCCAATAGGTTAATCCCACCAGCAGGCCGCCGCCGATAATATTGCCGAGGGTCACCGGTATCAGATTATCGACGATAAACTGGCCCACCGTCAGCGAGGCGTACTGATCCGGCGAGGCGTGGATGGCCTGCCAGAAGTCGGGCGGGGCAAAATCACGGATAAGAATAGCCAGGGGAATCAGGAACATATTGGCGATGCTGTGCTCAAAACCGCTGGCGACAAACATACCGATGGGCAGCAGCATGGCGAAGATTTTATCGCTGAGCGAATGGCCCGAATAGCTCAGCCACACCGCCAGGCAGACCATCAGGTTGGCCAGGATCCCCAGGCAGACCGCCTCGATAAAGGTATGGTGCATCTTGTGATCGGCGGTTTGCAGCACGTTCAGGCCCCAGCCGCCGTTGCCCGCCATATACTGGCCGGCAAACCAGATCAGCGCCACGAAAAACAGCGCCCCCGCCGGGTTGCCGATATAAACGTTTATCCAGTTCAGGGTCAATTGCCGCCAGGTGATTTTGCCGCTGGCCTTGGCCACCACCGTCAGTACCGTTGAGGTAAACAGATCGGCGCCGCACACCACCACCAGGATCAGGCCCAGCGAAAAACACAGCCCGCCCACCAGTTTGGTCAGGCCGCCGGCGGGGCCGGGACCGGCGGTCACGGTAATATAAAAAGCAAAGGCAATGGAGATGAACATGCCGGCGGTCATGGCCAGGAAAAAGGTCATCTCCGGTTTTTTCATGGTCTTGTATACCCCCGCCTGCTCGGCCATTTTGGCCATTTCCGCAGGCAGGCGCAGATCAAAATAATTTTCGCTATTCATAATGACTCCCGGTTATTTTTGCAATAACTGCTTGTTATTTACCTTCAGAACATGTGCTTACAGAGATAAAAAGCGTGAGACGCGAGGATTAATGCATTTCCCATACCAGTGTTGATTAATGATAAGATGCCGGGGGCGGGGTAGGGTAAATCTAGGGCATTGAGCGGCAAGGAAAAATGTAAAAGAGAATTATTTTCATCACGGTGCAAAATAATTATCCGCCGTGAGAAATATAAATCGTAATATAATTAAATATATATCGATTGCGCCGTTTTTGCCCGTTACGGCGCGGCCGCAAAATGAAATGCCGCATCAGATCAAATTAATGACCCGCGTGAATATTTTTTCCCTCCACTCTCCTTTAAAATACAGCGAAGGAATAAATGTGAATATTGCGAAACTATCCTGATGCTCAAGACGTCGAATGATACTGAACATAGCGGGTTATGGCAGGATGCGATCATCGAGCTCTCGCAACGGCTTTTTTTCCAGCGCGACGCCGAATCCCTGCTGGCCGCGCTGTTGCCGCTGCCGATCCCCTGTCAGTGTATTGACCTGATGCTTTCGCTGCCCAAACGCCATCTGATTTGCGATAAGAACGGCGCGCGCGCCGCGCCGGCGCCGCTTCCCGACGACGAACTGGCGGAACCCCTTAGCCGGTGCGCGTTGCCGGTCGCCTCTCCCCGCAGGCAGTTTGGCGAGGTGATATTTACCCGCGCCGACGGCTACCATTACAGCCGGGACGAACGGGCTTTTTTGCGCCGCCTGGCGCAGCTGCTGGCGCTGGCGCTGGAAAATCTTGGCGTCCATGAAACCCTGCGCCAGGAAAACGACCAGTTGCGCCATGAGCGCGATCATCACCGCATCCTGGTGGATGTCACCAATTCGGTCCTTTCCTGCCTGGATATGGATGCGCTGGCCGCGGAAGTATCAAAGGAGATACACCGGTTTTTCGGCATCGACTATATCAGCCTGGCGCTGTGCGAGGGCGGCGGCGACAACGCCTCGCTTAATGTTTACCTGACCCGCTATACGGCGGGCACGCCGATGCGCCGCGAGCAAAAGCGCGTGCCCATGGCGGGCAGCCGCCTGGCGGCGCGGGTGTTGACGGAGTGCCGGCCGCTGCTGGTGGATTTGCGCGACGCGCCGCAGCTTGGCGACGAAGATCCCCATTTGGCGGCCATGCTGGATGACGGGCTGCAGACCTTATGCCTGCTGCCGCTGGTGTTCGGGCACAAGCCGCTGGGCATCCTGAAACTGGCGCTGTGCAGCAGCGACACGTTTAGCGAGGACAACCTGCGCCTGCTCAGTCAGGTCAGCGCCCGTATCGCCATCGCGGTGGACAATGCCCGTTCCTATGATGAGATTTCCCGGTTAAAGGATAACCTGGAACATGAAAACATCTGGCTCAACGAGCAGATGCACGACAGCGGCAGCTTCGGTGAAATTATCTGGCAAAGCGCGGCGATGAGCGCGCTGCTGGAGCAGGTGGAAATGGTGGCGGACAGCGACAGCACGGTGCTGATTTTAGGCGAAACCGGCACCGGCAAGGAGCTGATTGCCCGCGCCATTCACAACCACAGCGCGCGCAGCGGCAAACGCATGGTGAAAATGAACTGCGCCGCCGTGCCGTCCGGCCTGATGGAAAGCGATTTGTTCGGTCACGAAAAGGGCGCCTTTACCGGCGCCATTACGACCCGCCAGGGGCGTTTTGAGCTGGCTGAAGGCGGTACGCTGTTTCTCGACGAAGTGGGGGACATGCCGCTGGAACTGCAGCCCAAGCTGCTGCGGGTATTGCAGGAGCGTGAAATCGAACGGCTCGGCGGCAGTAAAGTGATTCCGGTGAACGCGCGGCTGATTGCCGCCACTAACCGCGATCTGAAGCAAATGGTGGCGGATCGGGAATACCGCAGCGACCTGTACTACCGGCTGAACGTCTTTCCCATCACCATCCCGCCGCTGCGCGACAGGCCGGAGGATATTCCGCTGCTGGCCAAGTTTTTCACCCAGAAAATCTCCCGGCGCATGAACCGCGCCATCGACAGCATTCCCGGCGAGACCCTGCGCCAGCTCAGTCAGTATCCGTGGCCGGGCAACGTGCGCGAGCTGGAGAATGTGATTGAGCGGGCGGTGATCCTCACGCGCGGCAATACGTTGAACCTGCGCCTCGATGAACTGCAGCGCGCCGCGCCGGTGGCCGACGCGCCCGCGACCCATGCGGCGCCCAGGCCAAGGCCCGATACCGCCCCGCCGGAAAACGACGAGGCGGAGCGGGTGCGGATTATCCAGGCGCTGCGCGAGGCCAACGGCATCGTGGCCGGGCCGCGCGGCGCGGCCTTCAAGCTGGGCGTTAAGCGCACCACGCTGCTGTCGCGCATGCAGCGCCTCGGGATTTCACCTCAGGAATGGTAGCCCGCCTCGTTGCCGGATTCGCCATGCCGGGAGGGTAAAAAGCTGGTTTGCGCCTGGCTGTTGTTGATAATGCGATTATTGGCTATCGGGTGAATATCTGCCGGCACAGGTTGGTTTTAGGGGAAGCCGGTGAGGGTTAGGTTGGAGACGGTTTCGCGTTTATGTGGGATCGGAGACGGTTTCGCTTGCCTTGCGTTCGGTGGTTATATGGAATGCCGGGTGCCGGCAAGCGACAAGGAGGTTCGCTGCGCCCGAACCTCCTTGTCGCTTGCCGGCACCCGGCAGATCGTGCGCCGCTGCGCGGTGCCCGGCATCACGCATCCCGGCTTTTGGACCGCACGGGACGCGCTCCCGGCGCGGCCCTTAGCTTTCGCCGCTCCCGGCGGCTCATCCAGCCGTGCTACGCGCCGCCGGCGCACTCTATGCCGGCAACAAGGTCAACACCAACGTCTGTTGGATGATGCGTTTTTGCCAGATTTCAGGCGCATGCACTTTCCGGGCAAATGATCGGGGACTTACGGTCTATGGCCGAATTCTACTGGCTAAATGCTAAATGCTAAATGCTAAATGCTAATGTCGAATGCTGATGCTGATGGTGTTGGATGTTGGATGCTGAAGATTGAGGATTGAAGATTGATACTTTCCGGTATGACCTGATACTTCGCTGTGCCATTGCCTGCCATTGTAATTAGCCGCATCTCAATTGCATGCCGGCGCCCAATAAACAACAGCGACTATATTGTTCCCAATAAAACCTCACTGACCGCGACATAGGTCCCGGCATAGAGCGCGCTGACGTTGCCTGTGACCCCGGCATGAGCCGCCGGGAGCGGCGAAAGGCCCGGTGGCGCCGGGAGCGCTAACCGGGCCGGTGCATAACGGGGGCATGGGCGGCGGAAGGCATCGCGCAGCGACGCGCGACCTGCCGGGCGCGCGGAGGTCAAGGAGGCCGTCGCGGTACGGCCTCTTTGTCGCTTGCCGGCGCCCGGCATTCCATATAACCACCGAACGCACGGCAAGCGAAACCGTCTCCGATCCCACATAAACGCGAACCCGTCACCGATCCCACATAAACGCGAACCCGTCACCGATCCAACATAAACGCGAACCCGTCACCGACCCAACATAAACGCGAAATCGTCACCGACCCAACATAAAAAAACCGGTGCCAGCCTAGCATACAGGCTAAGCCGACACCGGTTTAACACTGCTATCAGGCGGGAATAATCGCGTCATCCACCGCATTGCGCAGCCGCGCCTTCAGCTGGCTATATTCCGTCTGTACGTAACTTTCCGCCCAGCGCTGATCGGCGATGGCCTCCAGTTTCACCGCGCAGTACTTATATTCCGGCGTTTTCGAGATAGGATCGAGATGATCGATCGTCAGCTCGTTACAGGCGCCAATCCACCACTGATAGGTCATGTACACCGCCCCGAGGTTGATGCGCTCGCTTACCGAGGCCCGGGTAATCACCTTGCCGCGGCGCGAGGTCACCCACACCAGCTGCTGATCGCGGATACCCAGCCGTTCGGCGTCCTGCGGGTTAATCTGCACATAACCCGGTTCGTCGGCCAGGGTGGCCAGCGCGGTACAGTTGCCGGTCATCGAACGGCAGGAATAATGCCCCACTTCGCGCACGGTACAGAGCACCAGCGGGAAATCGCCGTCCACCAGATCCATCGGCGCGCGCCACTCGGCGGCGAACAACAGTCCCTTGCCGCCCGGACGGTCAAACTTATTGCCCGCATACAGCCACGGCGTGCCCGGACTGCTTTCCTCGGTGCACGGCCAGGGAATATACCCGTACCCGGCCAGCTTCTCATAGGTGGCGCCCACATACAGCGGACACAGGCCGCGCAGCTCGTCCCAGATTTCCTTGGTGTTGTTGTAATGCATCGGATAGCCCAACGCGGTGGCCAGCAGGCTGATGATTTCCCAGTCCGGCTTAACGTTAAACTTCGGCTCGATGGCTTTTTCAAAATGCTGGAAACCCCGATCCGCCGCGGTATAGACCCCCTCATGCTCGCCCCAGGACGTGGCGGGCAGAATCACGTCGGCTTCCGACGCCGTCTTGGTCATAAAGATATCCTGCACGATCAGCAGGTCCAGCTGTTTGAACGCCTGACGCATCACCGACAGATCCGGCTCGGTCTGCAACGGATCCTCACCCATCACATAGTTGGCCCTGATTTCGCCGCTTAGGATCTTATGCGGCACGTCGGTCAGGGTAAAACCCGGCTCCGGATCAAGCGTTTCCACACCCCAGGCGCGGGCGAATTTTTCCCGCGCCGCCGGATCGGTCACCGGCTGGTAGCCGGGGAACATATTCGGCAGCGCGCCCATATCGCAGGCGCCCTGCACATTATTCTGCCCGCGCACCGGGCCGACGCCGACGTTCGGCTTGCCCAGATTGCCGGTCAGCAGCGCCAGGCCGGAAAGCCCTTTCACCACATCCACCGCCTGGCCCCATTGGGTCACGCCCATGCCCCATAAAATGGTGGCGGTGGGCGCGGCGGCGTACATGCGCATGGCTTCCCTGATTTGCTGCGCCGGCAGGCCGGTAATTTCCTCGGCATATTCCGGCGTATATTTGGCCACGATAGCGCGGTATTCGTCGAACCCTTCGGTATGGCGCGCGACGTAATCGGCGTCATACAGCCCTTCGTTGATCAATACGTGGGCGAATGCGTTCACCAGCGCCATATTGGAGCCGTTTTTCAGCGGCAGCCACAGGTCGGCCAGACGCGCGGTTTCGATACGCCGGGGATCGCAGACGATCACCTTGGCGCCTTTCTGCTTGGCCTTCAGGATGCGCCGCGCCACGATAGGGTGCGAGTCAGCCGCGTTATAGCCGAATACCAGCAGGCACTTGGTGTCTTCGATTTCGCAAATGGAGTTGCTCATGGCGCCGTTGCCCAGCGTCACCTGCAGGCCGGAAACCGAGGGGCCGTGGCAGACACGGGCGCAGCAGTCGACGTTGTTGTTGCCGATGACCGCGCGGGCGAATTTTTGCATCACGTAATTGGTTTCATTGCCGGTGCCGCGTGAGGAGCCGGTCTGCATAATGGCCTTGGCGCCATATTTCTGCTTGATGTCGCGCAGGCGGGAACTGGTATATTCGATCGCCTCGTCCCAGGACACCTCCTCCAGGTTGCCGCCTTTTTCGCGGCGGATCATCGGGCTGCGCAAGCGGGGGGTCAGCAAGCGGGTGTCATTGAGGAAATCCCAGCCATAATACCCCTTAAGGCATAACTGGCCCTGGTTGGTGACGCCGTCCGCCGCTTCCGCGCCGACGACATTACCGTTTTCAACCAACAGGTTGATCTTGCAGCCGGAGCCGCAGTACGGACATACGGTGAGTGCTTTATGCATTATGCCATACCCCTTGTGGAGGATTTTTTACCTATCTTCCAGCGGTTAATAAAAGAAGCGGTCATGACAGGACGGCGCTGAAGCCTTCCAACGCGGCCCGCTGCCGTTTTTTCAGTTTCATCATTTCGACGGTTTCGTGGGTCATCAACACCAGCGCGTCGGTGGGACACACATTCACGCAGGCCTGGCCCCCGGCATGGCCTATGCACAGATCGCATTTCTGCGCTTCCGCCTTGATGCTATGGCCGGCTAATGGATTACGATCGTCATACACATGGCGCGTGACGATGTCCATGGCGCCATAGGGACAGGCGACGGCGCAGGTTTTGCAGCCGATGCATTTTTCCTGCAATACCTGGATGGAATCCTCGGCGTGGATAATGGCGCCGTTCGGGCAGGCATTGGCGCACGGGGCGTCCTCGCACTGCCGGCACAGCACCGGAGTGCTGATATTCCACTCTTTCATCACTTTCAGGCGCGGCAAAAAATTGTCGTGATTGAGCGCGCCGGGGTGGTCGCCGTTGTGCGCCATGACGCAGGCGACTTCACAAGTGAAGCAGCCAATGCATTTTTGTGGATCGGCAATAACGAACCGGTTCATTCATTTCTCCTCGCGGTTCCATCTGTCGTGGTTCTCGGCCCGGTGGCATGGGCGAGATTATATCCCTATATAAAGCATGGTTTATGCCAGTTTGCACGCGCCGTGCTGTTTTTTTAAGGCTATGAAAAACAAAGAATAAAATCCGGCATTTTTTGACCGCCGGCTGATGATGGGCCGGCCGGCGCCCATATCGTCAGATCCGCTGGCGAACCGGTCGACAAAAGTGTCGACCGGACCAGGTGTCGATAACACGTGACGGGGCGGCATGCGCCGTCCTCAGTCATCCTGCCCGGCGGGCGCCAGCCAGGTGAAACCGCCGTCGCCCCGCCAGTGCGCCAATTGCGCATACAGGGTTTCGACCGCCTCCCTGACCGGCGCGGTCATGGGGAAATAAAATGCCACCACATCGGGCTGGATACCGATAAACCATACCTCTTCCACATCTTCCTTTAATTGATCGATCACAAAGCTCAGCGGAAGATTATGGGTACTCATGATAAACATGTCGGCGATGATGGCGGGGTCCACCAGCCGCAGCTCCCCGGGCTTCAGCGACATATCGGCGGCATCCACCACCACTACCCGTTTGGGGCGCAGGGCGCGCACCCGGTGGACCACGTTTTCCGGCGCGGATCCGCCGTTGACCACGGTCCAGCCGGCCACCGGCGCGCGCGCCATCAGCTCCGCAAGCCACGGCCCGGCGCCGTCGTCGCCCATCATGCTGTTGCCGACGGTCAGCACGACGCTGTCGGACACGTCATCGGCGTGGCCGCGGCCGGCCGGCACCATCTTGCCGTCGCCAGCGTGGTCGTCAACGGTCATAATACTCTCCGCACAATCAGGTAAATGGCCGGCTCGGCGGCGATTTCAGCCAGCAGGCCGATCAACCGGGCGCTCCATGTCCCGAAGGGCGCGGGCTGGTTTGCGCGCAGCGGCGCAAAGGCATTGGCCAGCAGGTCGGTATGGGTGCTGTCGATGACGATTTCGCCAAAGGTCAGCAGGCCGTGCATTTTGCGCCGCGCCTCGCCTTCCGGCAGCAGGGCGATCCACTGCTCGTATTGTTCCAGCGGGCAGATGAATTCCTTGTTCAGGCAGTCAATGACCCCCACATGGTGGCCGATGGCCAGAGAGTAATACATCACCTGTTTGGCCTGGGCGGGCATGTCGTCGTCGCTGTCCAGAAACTTTTGGCGCAGCGACCAGAAATAGACCTCAGCCATGATGGGCCTCGCTGTTCAGGGTCAGCATCAGCTGCGCGACGATATCCTGCAAACGCGGATCGTCGGCTTGCCGCAGCCAGTCGTCCACCCGCTGCGCCAAGACCGCGGGCGTGGCGCCGGGCAGCAGCGACAGCAGGGTGTCGCTGATTTCGCGTCCCGCGCGATAGCCCGCCATGCGCCGCGCATCGCGCTCGACCAGCACCCGGGTATGCAGCGGCACATCCGGCAGCAGCAGCGCCGCTTTTTCGTCCGGCTGCTCCAGGTGCGATTCGCCTTTCAGCTTTTGTTCCAGCAGGCCGAGCGCCACGGCAAAACCGTAGATGGTGGCGGCGGGCGTGGGCGGGCAGCCGGGGATCCAGACATCGATGGGCACGATGCTTTCGCTGCCGCTCCAGACGCAGTAAAGATCGTGGAAAATGCCGCCGCCGCAGCCGCAGGCGCCGTAGGAAATGCAGATTTTCGGATCCGGCGCCGCGGCATAGGCGCGCAGCGCCGGCACCCGCATCGCCCGGGTTACCGCGCCGGTAAACAGCAGGATATCCGCGTGGCGTGGCGAGGCCACCACCTTGATGCCGAAGCGTTCGGCGTCGAACAACGGGGTAATGGCGGCGAAGATCTCGATTTCACACCCGTTGCAGCCGCCGCAGTCCACCCGGTAGACATAGGCCGAGCGCTTGATATTCTGCAGCAGCGTTTTTTTGAGCGCCAGGGTATGCGGGTCGGGCGCCACGGGGATGCTGACATGGTGTTGCAGCGGGATGTCTTGCTGGCTCATTGGCTTTCTCTCCCCGCGTCGTGCGGCAGGCGCAGATCGCGGTTGCTTTGCAGGTTCTGGTGACGCTTACAGTCCGGGCAGGTTTCGAACTGCGGGCGCAGCGCGTCCAGCGCGGCTGCGTCCAGGCCGGAATGCGCCAGCAGCGCCAGGGTATAATCGATGGATTTTTTGGCGGTAAAGGGTTGATGGCATACCCGGCATTTCTGCAGGGTAAAGGTGGCGTTCACATACAAATCCGCCTTTTGCGTCACCGCCATTTCAAACTCCTCCGACAGCACGATGGCGCGTGTCGGACAGACTTCCTCGCAGCGGCCGCAGAAAATGCAGCGGCCGAGAAACAGCTGCCAGCGCCGCTCGCCCGACGCCAGGTCCGTTTCCATGGTCAGGGCGTTGGCCGGGCAGACGCTGGTACAGGCGGCGCAGGCAATACACTGCGTGGGGTCATACTGCGGCTTGCCGCGAAATCCCGGCATCACCTCAAGGGGCTTGAACGGGTATTTTACCGTTGGCTCGCCGGCTTTCAGGATGGTTTTAAACAGTTTGAACATCGTTCAACCCTCTACTTAAGCGGCGAATGGGTGCGTTCAATGCCATAGCGTTCCAGCTCCTGATAAGGCACGGTTTTCGCCCTGCGCTTGTTGATATCCACCAGCGTCACGCGATCGGTGCAGGAATAGCAGGGATCGAGGCTGCCGATGATCAGCGGCGCATCGGAGATATTGTTGCCGCGCAGCATATACCGCAGCACCGGCCAGTTGGCGTAGGTGGCGGCGCGGCAGCGCCAGCGGAACAGCTTCTGGTTATCGCCGAGCATGCTCCAGTGCACATCTTCGCCGCGCGGCGCCTCGGAAAAGCCGAGCGCGAATTTATGCGGCTGATACGTAAAGCCCTCGGTGAGCAGCGGGCCGCCGGGCAGGTTGTCCAGTCCGTATTCAATCATCGCCAGCGAGTCCAGCACCTCTTTTACCCGTACCATGACGCGGGAATAGACGTCGCAGCCGTCAAGGGTAAACAGCGTTTTCGGCAGGTTGGCGTAGTTGGCGTAGGGGTGATCGAAGCGCAGGTCGCGCTTAAAGCCGCTGGCGCGGATCATCGGCCCCACCGGGCTGAAATCGCGGGCGATTTTCGGGTCCAGCCGGCCGATGCCCTGGGTGCGCTGCGCCATGTTCGGCGTGCTGAGCAGCATATCCACCAACTGGACGAAGTCGGCGCGCATTTCGGCCACCAGCAGCAGCGTTTTCAGCCGCTGCTCCTTGAGGATATCGCGCCGGATGCCGCCGATCAGGTTCATGCCGTAGGTCTTGCGGGCGCCGGTCAGCAGTTCCGCCATGGTCATGGCTTTTTCGCGCACGCGGAAGAACTGCATAAAGCCGGTGTCAAAACCGACAAAGTGGCTGGACAGGCCGATATTCAGCAGATGGCTGTGCAGGCGTTCCACTTCCAGCAGGATGCTGCGGATGGCGTGGGCGCGCGGCGGCACCACGATGCCCAGCGCGTTTTCCACCGAGTTGGTATAGGCCACGCTGTGGGTAAAACCGCAGATGCCGCACACCCGGTCCGACAGGAAGGTGACCTCATTATACCCCATGCGGGTTTCCGCCAGCTTTTCCATGCCGCGATGGACGTAGAATAGCCGGTAGTCGGCGTCGACAATCTGCTCGCCGTCGACAAACAGCCGGAAGTGGCCCGGTTCGTCGGAGGTGATATGCAGCGGGCCGATGGGCACCACCCGGGTCTCGCCGGCGGCGTCGTTCTCGAAGGGATAGGTTTCGGTCTCAGTGGTCGGCGTCGGGCGCTGGCGATAGTCCATGCTGTCCTTGCGCAGCGGATAGAGATCCTCCGGCCAATCGTCGGGCAGCACCAGGCGCCGTTCGTCCGGCAGGCCCACCGGGATCAGGCCGTACATATCGCGGATTTCGCGTTCGCCCCACACCGCCGCCGGGACGCGCGGCGTCACCGACGGGAATTCAAGGGTCGTGGCGCTCACCAGCGCCTTGACGATGATCCAGCACTTCTCGCCCTGTTCCATCGACAGCACATAATAGACGGCAAAATCGCCGCACAGGGTACGCTCATCGTTGCCGAACAGCACCGACAGCCAGCCGCCCTGGTTGTAGTAGAGAAACTCCACCACCTCCGGCAGGGCGTTAACCTTCACCGTGATGGTTAACTGATTGGCCGTTTGCCATTCGTGGGCCAGGACCGCCGCGGGGAATTTTTCGTTTACCTGCGCCAGGTAACCCAGGCCGAGTTTGTCGGAAATGATGTCTGTCACTTTACTTCTCCTGACGGGGAATGAATGGGCGTTGCCGTCCCGGTATCCAGCGCGGCCCAGGGCCAGCTGAACGATGCCACATCGTGGTTAAGCACGATGGTGGCGGCGTTTTCCAACAGCCCGATCACCGGCCGGGGAATACAGGTGCCCATCACCAGCATCAGCACCAGCAGCACGGCCATCGGCAGCGTGGTCAGCCAGCCCAGTTCGCCTTTGCTCGTCGCCTCCGGCCGGTCGCCGAACACGGTCATGGCAATCATGCGCACCAGCCCGCCGAGCACCACGGTCAGCAGCAGCAACAGCACCAGGGTAAGAATAAGATGGCCGCCGGCAAGTCCCGCCGCCACCGTCATAAATTCGCTGAGGAAAATGTTAAACGGCGGCATGCCGCCCAGCGCCAGCGCGCCCGCCGCCATCATAACGGCGGTAAAGGGCGCGACGCGCATCATGCCTTTTACCGCGCCCATATCGCGGGTGCCGTATTTCAGCAGCACATTGCCGGACCCGCAGAATAATAAGGTCTTCGTCAGGCTGTGGTTGAGGGTATGCAGCAGCGCCGCCAGCACGCCCAGGGGGCCGCCGATGCCAATCGCCACCACGATAAGTCCCATGTTCTCCACGCTGGAATAGGCCAGCAGCCGTTTGATATCGCGCTGCACCAGAATGAAAAACGCGGCTACCGCCACAGACAGCATGCCGAATACGATCAACAGGCGGCTGGGGAACACCGGGCCGATGGCGGCGCTGATAATGATGTAATAGCGCAGGATAACCAGCAGGGCGCAGTTGAGCAGCACCGCCGACAGCAGGGCGCTGGTGGGGCTGGGCGCTTCGCTGTGGGCGTCGGGCAGCCAGGCGTGCATCGGAAACAGGCCGGTCTTGGTGCCGAAACCAATCAGCACGAACACAAACGCCAGGTGCATCAGCGTCGGATCCAGCAGGCTGGTGTGTTTGAGCACTTCGGTCCAGAAAATCGCCTGGCCCGGATCGGGCAGGACGCTGGCGGCGTTGGCGTAGACCAGAATGGTGCCGTACAGGCCGAATGCGACGCCGACGGTACAGATAATGATGTATTTCCAGGCCGCCTCCAGCGAGGAGCGCTGGCCGTAAAGGCCCACCAGGAACGCCGAACTGAGGGTGGTGGCTTCCACCGCCGCCCACATCAGGATCAGGTTGTTGCTGCTCACCACCAGCAGCATGGTGAATAAAAACAGATGAAAAAAGCCGTAGTAGTGACACAAGGTGGTGACGGAAATTTCACCGGTGTCGACTTCATGGCGCATGTAACCCATGGAGTACAGGCCGGTGATGAAACCGATAATGCCGAGGATGGCCAGGAACAGCGCGCCCAGGCTGTCGATATACAGCCAGCGGTGCGCGGCCAGCAGCGCTCCTTGCGCCATGACCTGGCCTACCACCCACAGCGCTTCCGCCAGCAAGGCGATGATGCCCAGGGTGTGCAGGGCGGTGACCAGGCCGCGCGCCGCGCCGCCGGCGAACCGGCAGGCAAAGGCCAGCAGCGATATCGCCAGTGGTGTAACCAGTAATATCAATAACATAGCGGTATTGCTCATCTCATTACCCCTTCAGCGCCGTCAGTTGATTAACGTTCAGCGTGTTGAGCGTACGGTAGATTTTGCGTGCCATGAACGCCATGATAAGCACGGCGAAGATAGCGTCGGTGGCAATACCGATTTCCACCAGCTCCGGCGCCCGGTTGGCCAGCAGCGCCAGCGTCAGGTGCGAGCCGTTTTCCATCAGGCAGTATCCGAATACCTGCTTGAGGATATTGCGCTGGGTGACGATACACAGCAGCCCGAGCAGGAAATGGCCCAGCGACACCGCCAGCGCCGGTTTCAGCGCTGCCACCATCGGCAGGTTTACCGGCGCGACGACAAACCAGCACAGCAGCACGATAATCGCCGCCGCCAGCATCAGCAGGGTCGGGCTGATAATGCCGCCATCCGCCCCGGGATCGGACAGTTTGCTAAATGCCCTGGCCATGATCAGCGGCACCAGCACCACCTTGGTGATCAGCGCGCTCAGGGACCAGAGCATCAGCTGGTGGGCCTGGAGCGTTTGCGCCAGGGTGAAGAAAATCAGCACCAGCACCAGCGATTGCAGGGCATACAAACAGCAGGAGACCATGGGGCGTTTGGCGCCGATGACCAACAGCGAGGTGAGCATCATCAGGCCCGCGAGGTTATTGACTATCAGAGATCCGGTCATAAATTTGTTCCTTATCCAAGCCAGGCGACGGCAATAAAGCTGGAGCACAGCGACATCACGATCAGAACCACCAGCACCGCGCGCATGGCCAGCGGCAGCGGCGCGGCCTGCGCCACCGCCTCGCTGGGCTTGCCGGGAACCACCCGTCCGAACCAAAAAAGCAGCCAGGCGAAGCTGGCGACAGACTCAATCAACACCAGGATCATCAGAGGCGTCAGCACCCAGTACTGGCTTGACAGGGCGAAGCCGGCGGCGAAAATCGGGAACTTGCTGAAAAAGCCGTTGAACGGCGGCACGCCGGTAATGGCCAGCGCCGCCACGCAAAAACCGATGCCCAGCAGCGGCATCTTGCCGATGACGCCCTTAAGCCTGGGCAGCATGCGGGTGCCGCAGCTGTAGCTGAAGGCGCCGGCCACCAGGAAGAACAGGCTCTTGGCGAAGGCGTGGTTAAAGATGTAGGCGATGCCGCCGTTGAAGGCCTCCTTCGACCCGAAGATCGCCAGCGACAGGGCGAAAAAGATATACGCCAGCTGGGTGATGGTGGACCAGGCCAGCAGCCGTTTCATATCCTTTTGCGGCAGGTACATCATAAAGCCGTAGATCATGGTCGCCACCGCCATTACCATGCCGACCCAGCCGATGATATGCGGTACGTCGCCGGCGGACAGGATGGCGCGGGCGAAGATATACACCCCGACCTTGACCATGGACGCGGCGTGCAGATAGGCGCTGACCGGGGTCGGCGCCTCCATGGCGTCCGGCAGCCAGGCTTGCAGCGGCAACTGGGCGGACTTGCCCCAGGCGGCGAACAGGATGCCGCCGAACACCACCAGCGCGGGGGTGCCGTGCAGCTGGCCCAGGGCGCTGAGGGCGAAGGTGCCGGTGGTGATAAACAGCGTCGCCGCCGCCAGGTACAGGCCGATGGAGGCGAAGTGGGTTATCAGCAGGGCTTTCATGGCGGAACGCTGGGCTTTCGGCGTCTGGTAGTAGCCGATCAATCCCCAGGAGCAGCCGCCGGTGATTTCAAAAAACAGCAGCTGGCCGAGTAGGGTGGACGACAGCACCAGCCCCGCCATGGCGCCGATAAACACCAGCAGGAAGGCATAATAACGATTGGTGCCCTCATGGGGATGCTCACGGTTGCCGTTGGTAAGGTAACCGGTGGAATACAGACTCACCAGCAGGCCGAGAAACACCACCGCGAACAGGATCAGGGTGCTGATGCGATCAACGGTGACGCCTATCAGCGCCGTGTCGCCATACGACAGCAGGGTATAGGTGGCGTCGAGCTTGCCGCCGCTGAAAAACGCCTGCGCCAGCCAAAGCGTGCCGAGCGTCGCCAGCAGCGCAAACAGGGTGCAGAGCCATTTCGCCAGGCGTTGGGGCAGGCAGGCGGTCAGCAGCGCGCCGGCAAATGGGACCAGAACAGTCGCAAGGGCTATATTCTCCATAATAAATTTCCTGGCTCCTTAAAGTCCGGTGAGGTAAAAAACAAAGGACAGCGCGGCGACGCCGAACCCCAGCCAGGTCACGCGCGGAATCAATAAAAAGCGCCCGCGCGCCAGGCTGTTTTCCAATAGGGAAGCGAGGGTAAACACCACGACAAGCTTGATAACCGTGGCGACCAGCGCCCAGAGCAGCGACGGCGCGGTCAGTTCCGTGACCTTGCCGAGGGGAATAAATACCGCCAGGAACAGTTCGGCCATCACCACCTGTTTCAGGCCGATGCCCCACTTCACCAGCGCCAGGCCGGAACCGCTATACTCGGTCAGCGGCCCTTCCTGCAGTTCCTGTTCCGCCTCCGCCACGTCGAACGGAATCTTGCCCATCTCGATAAAGGTGGCGAAGCCGCAGGCCAGCAGGGCCAGGAAAGTGGCGGTGGGGGAAATCCAGCCGGCGGAAAGCGTGGCGCTGATGGCGCCGATATTGGTGGAGCCGGTAATCAGCGCCACCACCAGCAGCGCCAGGATCAGGGTAGGCTCCACCAGCACGCCCAGCGTCAGCTCGCGGCTGGCGCCGATGCCGGCGAAGGTGCTGCCGGTATCCAGCCCCGACAGCGAAAAGAAGAACCGGAACAGCGCGAACAGATACAGCAGGGCGATCAGATCCCCCGCCGCGCCGAACGGTGAAAAGCGGGTCAGCACCGGCAGGGTCATGGACACCAGCAGCATACTGCCCAGCAGCACATAGGGCATGACGCGAAATACCGGCCCCGCCTGCTCCGGCGCCACGTCCTGGCGTTTGAGCAGCTTGGCGATATCGCGGTAATCCTGCCACAGCCCGGGTCCGCGCCGGGAATGCATACGGGCGCGGATTTGCCGTGACAGGCCGGTCAGCAGCGGCGTCAACGCCAGCAGCAGCAGCGCCTGGACCAGGGCGAACAGCCCCATGGTCAGCGACGGCAACGGTTGTATCAACATGGTCTCTCTCCTCAGAGGGCGGTGACAAGCAGCAGGATGACCAGCGCGGCGACCACGTACAGGCAGTAAATGCGGAAATCCCCGCCCTGCAAGACCTGGACCCGCGCGCCCAGGCGCTGGGTGATACGTACCAAGGGGTTGATGATATCCTCATCCCAGAAGGGTTCGACACGGCCCGCGCCGAGCGTGGCGTACTCCAGCGCCTGTTTAAGCCGGGGCGACGGGTCGAGCCGGCGCCTGAGCCCGTAAAGGGTGGCGAACATCACGCGCAGCGGCTGGGTAAAGCTGCCGGCCGACATGGCCATCAGCGGTTCCCAGGCATAACCGCAGGCCCAGGGATCGCCGCCGCGGCGATAGCCCGGCTGGGCGCCTTTGCGCAGCAGGTAAATCGCCAGCGGGATCAGCGGCAGGGCCAGCAGCAGGATAAACATCATCAGCGGCGACATCATGGCCTGGCCGGCCTGCTGCGGCACCAGCAGCGTCCCCTGGACCACGGTAAAATCATGGGTATGGCTCAGCCCGGCGGCGACGTTCGCCAGCACCGGGGCCACCAGGGACGCGCCGGCGCCAAGCAGTACGCACGACAGCGCCAGCAGCAGCATGGCCGTGGTCATCTGCCAGGGTACCTCGCGGGCCTGGGCGGCTTTATCGCTCCTGGCCGCGCCGCAAAAGCTGATGCCGTAGACCTTGACAAAGCACATCGCCGCCAGCGCGCCGGTAATGGCCAGCATCACCATCGCCACGGGACCGCTCAGGCGCATGATAAAACCGCCGTCATGGCTCATGGTGAACAGGGATTGATAGGTGTACCACTCGCTGACAAAACCGTTGAGCGGCGGCAGCGCGGAGATGGCCATACAGCCGATAAGAAACGCCATCGCGGTAAGGGGCATCAGGCGGCCAAGGCCCCCCATTTTTTCCATATCGCGGCTGTGCACGCGCCAGATAATGGCGCCGGCGCCGAGGAACAGCAGTCCTTTGAAGACCGCGTGGTTAAGCAAATGATACAGCGCGCCGAGCAGCCCGAGCGCGGCCAGCACCGGATGATGGGCGGCAATGCCCACCATGCCGACGCCCACCCCCATCAGGATGATGCCGATGTTTTCCACCGTATGCCACGCCAGCAGGCGCTTGATATCATGCTCCGCCAGCGCGTACAGCACCCCGAGCACCGAGGACACCGCGCCGAAGGCCAATACCAGGATGCCCCACCACAGCTGGCTGGCGCCCAGCAGGTCGATGCCGACCTTGATAATGCCGAAAATGCCGATTTTCACCATGACGCCGGACATCAGCGCCGAGGCGTGCGACGGCGCGGCGGGATGCGCGCGCGGCAGCCAGCTGTGCAGCGGCAGCATGCCGGCCTTGGCGCCGAAACCGAAAAACGCCAGCAGGAACACCGCCGAGGCGCCGGCGGGCGACAGCGACAGCCCGCGGAACGACGCAAACTCCAGGCTGCCGCTCTGGCGCCACATCAGGAAGAACGACACCATGATCAGTACCGACCCGGCGTGGGCGATAAAGAAGTACAGCAGCCCGGCGTTAACGGATTCTTCGTCCTGATCGGCAATCACCAGGAACCAGGACGCCAGCGACATCATTTCGAAGAAGATGATGAACCAGAAGGCGTTGTCCATCACCACAAGCGTGGCCATCGAGGCGATAAACAGGTTCATAAAGAAGCCCATCGCCGCCGCGCCGCGGCCGATATATTCGCGCACATAAGCGATGGAGTAGAGGGCGCACACCGTCACCAGCAGCGAAATCACCAGCAGCATAAAGGCCGCCAGCCCGTCCAGGCGCACGCTGAAGGCGGCAAAGGGAAAGGGGCCGGCGGCGGCCCAGGTCAGCGTCTCGCCGCTCAGCAATACCGGGACGGCGGCAAGTCCGCCCAGCACCCCGCCGGCCATTGCCGTCAGACCGGCGACCCATATCGCCAGCGCTTCCCGGCGCGCCAGCAACAGCGACAGGATGCCGCCGATAACGTACAACCCGAGCGAACCGCTGAGTAATTGAAAGGGGCCCATGTTTATTCCTGCTCCGGTGTAGGGGGGGAAAGAAAATCCAGATCCGACGACAGCCAGCGCGCCGCATAGTTGCGCCTGCGCCGGCTGGCCTGTTCCACCGCGCCGTCATCCACCAGCACCAGTGCGTCGGTCGGGCAGACCTTGACGCACTGCGGGCCGTCGGGATGGAAGTCACACAGGTCGCATTTCACCGCCACGCTCCGGACACCGGCGTTCCAGGCCAGGAACGGATTCATGTTCTGCGGGCTTTCCGGCACATCGGCCAGTTGCCGCGAGGGAATAAAATTCTCGAACAACGTGGGGATATTCACCGGCGTACTGCCTGAGGGCGTGATGGCGCCGAAGGGACAGGCCAGTCCGCACAGTTTGCAGCCGATGCACAGGCTTTCATTGAGCTCGATGGCGTCAGGACCATGGGTTATGGCGTTGACGGGGCAGACGCGGGCGCAGGGCGCGTCTTCACAATGGCGGCACAGCAACGGCGCGGTATGCTCGCCGGTACGGGTTACGTAAAGCCGGGGGTGCGACTGCAACCCCACGGCCTTATGCACCTGGGTACAAGCGGCCATACAGGTGTTACAGCCAATGCAAAGCTGTGGTTCCGCGATAACAAAGCGGTTCATAACCCTCTCCTCCAGGAGAAACGGATGACAGTCAGGCTGCATGCTTAATCGATGCCCGCGACTAAAGCATATTCCATGCCAGCAGTAGGGTTATAGCCGGCAAGGCCCGTGGCGCGGGCATCGGTGGGAGGGTGATCAAGGAAAAAAGGCGCGGGCGAGGGTAATATCGTCATAAGTGTCGACCCCGGCGGCCGCGGGAGTGTCGTCATAAGTGACGACGTGCCGGCGCCGGGGGCCGTGAAGGGAACAGCGCCGCCGGGGCTGGCGTCAGTCCTTTGATTTTTAAGTTTAAATTATTCGTGCCGGCGCGCCAGACCTGGCATCCCCCTTGCATGCGCATGATAAGCACTGCCACGGTCCCCGCGTCCGGAAACGCCCGCGGGACCGCCGCCCCGGCCTGGCCGCGGCCAGCGTCGCGCGCGAAGTCTTGACCGGGCGCTCACCCGACCTTAAGCGGAGCCATTAATGCATGAATTAACACTGGCGCAGAACACGCTGGAAATCCTGGAGCAGCAGGCGCGGTTAAACGGCGCGCGGCGCGTAACCGGCGTTTGGCTGTCCATCGGCGCCTTCTCCTGCGTGGAGGCGGAATCCCTGCATTTTTGTTTCGATATGGTGTGCCGGGGCACCGCGGCCGAGGGATGCGTGCTGCATCTCGAGCAGCAGCCGGCCGAGGCCTGGTGCGGGCGCTGCCTGCGCCACGTCATGCTGCCCGACGCGCCGCTGCTGGTCTGTCCGCTGTGCGGCGGGCATCAGCTGCAAACAGACGCCCATGACCACATCCAGATCAAACGACTGGAAGTGGCGTAACGTTATACTGGGCCTATTCACGATGTTAGGAGACTTGCCATGTGCAGTACCTGCGGTTGTGCCGAAGGCGAACGTCATATCGAGGGTGATGATGATCGCCACTCTCATCATCACCACAGCCATGCCGATCACGACCACGCTCATCATGACCATAGCCATGCCGATCACGATCACCCTCATCATGACCATGACCATGGCCACAGCCATCATGACGCCGCCCACGCCGCTTCGCCGCGCCGCATCAGCCTGACCGCCGCCGCGCCTGCGACGATAATCCATCATCACTATCACGGCGACGTGCATAATCATTACTACAGCGTGGCGCCGGGGCACATGCCGCCGCCGGCCGCCGGGCGCGTTATGGATCGCGACGGAAATGCCGGCAGCGGCGCCGGACGTGCCGCTTATCCCGCCGGGGATACCGGCGGTTCGGCGTTTATTCCGCAGTCAGGCCCCCAGGGGGATCTTGATTACGGCCAGGGCCCGGCGGGTACCCATGCGACAGGCCTTAGCCAGCGCCGCATGGTGGAAATCGAGATTGACGTGCTGGATAAAAACAACCGGCTGGCGGCACGCAACCGGGCGCATTTCCAGGCGATGAATATCCTGGCGCTGAACCTGGTTTCCAGCCCCGGATCGGGTAAGACCACCCTGCTGACCGAAACGCTGCTGCGGCTGCGGGACCGGGTCAGCTGCGCGGTGATCGAAGGCGATCAGCAAACCACCAATGACGCCGACCGCATCCGCGCCACCGGCGTCCCGGCCATTCAGGTCAATACCGGCAAAGGCTGTCATCTCGACGCGCAAATGATCCATGACGCCGCCCAACGGCTGGCGCCGCCGGAGAGCAGCCTGCTGTTTATCGAAAACGTCGGCAACCTGGTGTGCCCGGCCGGTTTTGATCTGGGCGAGCGGTTGAAAGTGGTGGTGCTGTCGGTCACCGAAGGAGAGGACAAGCCGCTGAAATATCCCCATATGTTCGCCGCCGCCGGGCTAATGATCCTCAATAAAACCGATTTGCTGCCCTGGGTGACGTTTGACGTCGATATCTGTATCGCCAATGCCCGCCGGGTGAATCCGGCGATTGCGGTGCTGATGGTGTCGGCCACCACCGGCGCGGGCATGGACGCCTGGCTGGGCTGGCTGACGGATCAGCTGGCCGGCGGCCGGACAGCGGCGGACGCGGAGGCACAGTCATGTGCATAGGCATTCCCGGCCAGGTGATGGCGCTGGATAACGACAGCCCGGGCAACGCCTGGGTCGATGTGTGCGGTGTTAGACGCCGGGTTAACGTGCGGCTGGTTTGCGCCGACGAGGCCGCCATGGCCGCGTTGCCGGGTCAATGGATCCTGGTGCATGTCGGGTTTGCCATGAGCCTGCTCGACGAGCATGAGGCGCGGGAAACCCTGGAGGCGCTTCAGGCCATGGGCGAGGTGGAGCCCGACGTCGGTTATTTCCTGCGCGGAGGTGAGCCCGATGCGGTTCGTTGACGAATACCGCCAGCCGGAGCTGGTGCGCGGCCTGGTCACCCGCATCGCCGAGCGCATGCCTTTTACCGGCTATACGCCGGCGCGCCCCCTGCAGATCATGGAAGTGTGCGGCGGCCATACCCATGCCATTTTTAAATTTGGTCTCGATAAATTACTGCCGCCGTCGCTGGAATTTATTCACGGTCCGGGCTGTCCGGTTTGTGTGCTGCCGGCGGGGCGCATCGACGCCTGCCTGGAAATCGCCCAGCGGCCCGGGGTGATTTTTTGCACCTTCGGCGACGCCATGCGCGTGCCCGGCCGCAACGGGTCGCTGCTGACCGCCCGCCAGCGGGGCGCCGACGTGCGTATGGTCTGGTCGCCTCTTGACGCGCTGGCCATTGCCCGGGCGAACCCCGACCGGCAGGTGGTGTTTTTCGGCATCGGGTTTGAAACCACCATGCCCGCCAGCGCCGTCACCCTGCAGCAGGCGCGCGCCGACGGCGTGGAGAACTTTTTCCTGTTCTGCCAGCACATCACCCTGATGCCGACGCTGAAAAGCCTGCTGGCGCAGCCGGATGTGCGCATCGACGGTTTTATCGCCCCCGGCCATGTCAGCATGGTGATAGGCGAACAGCCTTTTGCTTATATCAGCGATGTTTGCCATAAGCCGGTGGTGGTCACCGGCTTCGAACCGGGGGACATCCTGCAGGGCCTGCTGATGCTGATCGAACAGTACGCCGCGGGGCGCTGCACGGTGGAAAACCAATACCGGCGCGTGGTGCCGGGGCAGGGTAACGGCCTGGCGCAGCGCGCCATGGACGAGGTGTTCATCACCGCGGGCGCCAGCGAATGGCGCGGCCTGGGGGTTATCGACGATTCCCGCGTCAGCCTGCGTCCGGACTGGATGGCGTTTGACGCGGAGCTGCGGTTCCATCCCGCCCAGCAACCCGTGGCGGATGACCCGCGCGCCCGCTGCGGCGCGGTGCTGACCGGGCGCTGCAAGCCGGCGGACTGCCCGCTGTTCGGCGGCGTCTGCACGCCGGAAAACGCCTTCGGCGCGCTGATGGTTTCATCGGAGGGGGCTTGCGCCGCCTGGTATCAATATCGTCGGAGTGAGGCATGAACAAACAGATTACGCTGGCGCACGGCAACGGCGGCGGCGCCATGCAGGCGCTGATAAGCGGAGTATTCCTCAGCGCCTTCGACAACCCGCTGCTGTGCACCGGGGAAGACCAGGCCCGCTTGCAGCTGAGCGAAATGACCGCCCTGGGCGACCGGCTGGCCTTTACCACCGACAGCTATGTGGTCGACCCGCTGTTTTTCCCCGGCGGCGATATCGGCAAGCTGGCGGTGTGCGGCACCGCCAACGATCTGGCGGTCAGCGGCGCCACCCCGCGCTGGCTTTCCTGCGGTTTTATCCTTGAGGAAGGACTGCCGCTGGAGATCCTGGAACGGGTGGTGCGGTCGATGGCCGCCACCGCCCGCGACGCCGGCATCCAGATTGTGACCGGCGACACCAAAGTGGTGCCGCGCGGCGCGGTGGATAAATTGTTTATCAATACCGCCGGGCTGGGCGTGATCCCGACCGGCATCGACTGGGGCGCGTCCCGTATCCGCGCCGGCGATCGCATCCTGGTCAGCGGTACGCTGGGGGATCACGGCGCCACGATCCTTAACCTGCGCGAGCACCTCGGCATGGAGGCGGATCTGGTCAGCGACTGCGCGGTGCTGGCGCCGCTTATCGCCGCCCTGCGCGATATCGGCGGCGTGCGTACCCTGCGCGACGCCACGCGCGGCGGCGTGACCGCCATCCTGCATGAGTTCGCCCGCGGCAGCCTGTGCGGCATGAGCATTAACGAGGCGGCGCTGCCGGTAAAAACCACGGTGCGCGGACTATGCGAACTGCTGGGGCTGGAGCCGCTGAATTTCGCCAATGAAGGCAAGCTGGTGCTGATAGTGGACGCGGCGGCGGAGCAGCAGGTGCTGCGGGCGCTGCGCGCGCACCCGCTGGGACGCGACGCCGCGGTCATCGGCGAGGTGACCGGGGATAAACAGGTCCGGCTGCGCGGGCTGTACGGCGTTAGCCGTTTGCTCGATCTGCCCCATGACGAACCCCTGCCGAGGATTTGCTAGCGGAGAAGACGATGGCGCACAACGGCGTATTGTTACGCATCACCGGCAAGGTCCAGGGGGTGGGGTTTCGGCCCACGGTCTGGCAGGTGGCCCACCGCCTGGGATTGACCGGCGACGTCGGCAATAACGCCGACGGCGTCGAGGTGCGCCTGTGGGGCCACGATGCCGGGCGGTTTATCGCCCAGCTGCGCCGGGACTGCCCTACGCTTGCGACCATCGACGAAATCGATATCCTGCCCTGGCAGTGGGCGCGCCCGCCGTCGTCGTTTACCATTATCGAAAGCCGCGGCGGCGCGATGAAAACCCAGGTAGTGCCGGACGCGGCCACCTGCGGCGACTGCCTGGCCGAGCTGTTTGATCCCGCCAATCGCCGTTTCGGCTATCCTTTTATCAACTGCACCCACTGCGGGCCGCGTTTTACCCTGATCCGCCGCATGCCCTACGATCGGCCCAATACCGCCATGGCTGCGTTTCCCCAATGCCCTGATTGCCTGGCTGAATACCACAACCCCGCCGACCGGCGTTTTCATGCCCAGCCGAACGCCTGTCCCGCCTGCGGGCCGCAGGCCTGGCTGGCGGACCGCCACGGCGGGCGGCTGGCGGCTGCCGATGACGCCATTACCGAGGCGGCGCGCAGGCTGCTGGCCGGGGAAATCGTGGCGGTGAAAGGCTTGGGCGGTTTTCACCTGGCCTGCGACGCCACCAACCCGGCGGCGGTGGCGCGGCTGCGCGCGCGTAAACGGCGGCCGTCCAAACCGCTGGCGGTAATGATGCCGGACAGCGACTGGCTGCGCCGCTGCCTCGGGCATGCCGACCCGGCGCTGGTGGCGTTGCTGCAATCCGCCGCCGCGCCCATTGTGCTGGTGCCGTTGCCGCCCTGTGCGACGGCGGTCGCCTACGGCGCGGACGTTGCCCCCGGGCTTGCCGCCTCCGCTGCCGGCGCGCCGGCCGATCGGGCGTCCGGTGACGGCGGCGCCCCGGCGCCCGGTGCGATAGACGCGCAGGCGCCGCTGGCGCTGTGCGCCGATATTGCGCCCGGCTTGCATGAAATCGGCGTGATGCTGCCGGCCAGTCCGCTGCAACATCTGTTGCTGCGTCGCGCCGGACGGCCGCTGGTCATGACCTCCGGCAATCTTAACGGCCGGCCGCCGGCGCTGGATAACCGCCAGGCGCTGGATGAGCTGGCCGCCATCGCCGACGCCTGGCTATTACACGATCGCGATATCGTCCAGCGCGCCGATGATTCCCTGGTGCGCCTCAGCGCCGGGGGGGTGGAGATGCTGCGCCGTTCCCGCGGCTATGTGCCCGACGCCATCGCGCTGCCTCCCGGATTTTCCCGGGCGCCGGCCATACTGGCCATGGGGGCGGATTTAAAAAACACCTTCTGCCTGCTGCGCGACGGACAGGCGGTGCTCAGCCAGCATCTGGGCGATCTGGCGGATGAAGGCATCCAGCGCCAGCGGCAGCAGGCGCTGGCGCTGTTTCACGCCATCTGGGATTTTACGCCG
This sequence comes from Sodalis sp. RH14, assembly GCF_047324285.1. Classification (NCBI taxonomy): domain Bacteria; kingdom Pseudomonadati; phylum Pseudomonadota; class Gammaproteobacteria; order Enterobacterales; family Bruguierivoracaceae; genus Sodalis; species Sodalis sp. RH14. The sequence goes on along the minus strand of NZ_CP178739.1, from coordinate 4,448,520 downwards.
CGGGCGGTGGCGGTGGACGCCCATCCCGGCTACCTCAGCCGGCGCTGGGGCGCGGCGCTGGCGACCGAACGCGGCTTACCCTGCCTAACCATCCTGCATCATCACGCCCATCTGGCGGCCTGCCTGGGTGAACACGGCTGGCCGCTCGACGGCGGGCCGGTAATCGGCCTGGCCATGGACGGGCTGGGCTACGGCGGCGCGCGGCGGCACGGCAACCCGGCGCAAGACATACCGCCGGATGACGACAGGCGCGGGGACGGCCTGGCGGACAGCGGGCATGAGGGCGGCGCCCTGTGGGGGGGAGAATGCCTTCTCGTGGACTACCGCGAATCCCGGTGGCTGGGCGGCCTGCCCGCCGTCGCCCTGCCCGGCGGCGATCTGGCGGCGCGCCAGCCCTGGCGCAACCTGCTGGCGCAGTGGCTGCGCTTTGTGCCCGACTGGCGCGGCCTGCCGGAAGCCGGGCATATTCCCGCGGGCGCGGGCGAGCTGCTGGCCAGGGCGGTGGCGCGCGGGATCAACGCGCCGCCGGCGTCTTCCACCGGCCGGTTATTTGACGCGGTGGCCGCGGCTCTCGGGGTGTGTGCCGGCGAAACCAGCTGGGAAGGGGAGGCGGCCTGCCGGCTGGAGGCGCTGGCGTGGCGCGGCGCCGGGCAGGGAGGGGAGCCGGCGGTGACTTTGCCCGTATCGCTACCCTTGCTGGATAACCGGCTGGATATGGCGACCTTCTGGCGTCAATGGCTGGCCTGGCGCGCCGGCCCGGCCGAACGGGCCTATGGCTTCCACCTGGCCCTGGCGCGGGGATTCGCCGCGCTGGCCCGGCAGGCGGCGGCGCGCCATGGCATCGACACGGTGGTCCTGTCCGGCGGCGTGCTGCATAACCGGCTGTTTCGCGAACTGCTGGTGCGGGAACTGCAGGGCCTGCGGGTACTGGTTCCCTCCCGGCTGCCGGCCGGCGACGGCGGACTGGCGCTGGGACAGGCGCTGATCGCCGCCGCGCGCCTGCTAGGCTGAGCTGTCCCGGCACGGGGCTACGTCCGCTGCGTCTTCCCGGCCTTTGGGATCGGCCGCGGCCGGATTTTCCGGCGCCGCGCCGTCAAGCAGGGCGGCGTACTCCCGCTGCAGTTCCCCGCATCCGAGCTTCAGCCGCTCGTACAGCTGGCGTACCGCCGGCGAAAATTGCCGACGGTGCGGGCAGATAAGATGCAACGGCACGCGATCGCCGCCATAGCCTTTCAGCACCACCTCAAGCCTGCCCGCGCGCACGTCATGGCATACCTCCAGCCAGGACTTATAGGCGATCCCCTCGCCGGCAATGGCCAGGCGGCGCACCACTTCCGCGTCGTCGCTGGTCAGGGTGCCGCTTACGCCCACCGCCTGCGGCTGGCCGTGCGGATAAAAACGCCACTTATCATACACACGGCCGTGCAGCACAAACGTCAGGCAATCATGTCCGGCCAGATCGGCCGGGGTCGAAGGCCGGCCGCGGCGCGCCAGATACGCCGGCGACGCCACCACCACCCGCCGGTTTTCCGCCGCGAGCGGCAGGGCGACGTAGCTGGCGTCATCCATAATGCCGTAGCGGAAGGCCACATCCACCGGATCCTTGAAGATATCGGTCACCTGATCGGATAAATAAAGCCGCACCTGCAGGTTGGGATGATCATGACGAAATTGGGTGATCCAGGGCAGCAGCACGTTACGTCCCAAATCGGACGGGGCGGCGATTTGCAGCATACCGTGCAGGCCGGCCGGCTCCTGATGCAGCAGGTCCTGCCCCTCGCGCAGGCTGCGCAGCGCTGCGCGGGCATAAGGCAGATACTGCTCCCCTTCGGCCGTCAGGCGCAGGCTGCGGGTGGAACGGGCAAACAAACGGATGTTCAGCTCCCGCTCCAGGCGCTTGATCGCCGCGCTGACCTGGGCCGGCAACAGATCCGCCTCCCGCGCCGCGTTCGAAAAGCTGCCGAGCGCCGCCGAGCGGACAAACAACGCCAAATCGTCAATCCTTACCATGTTTCTTTACCATCACCGGGCCGGCCGCGCCATGCCAAGCGTGCGCCGGAAATAAGCCATACCGGCAGTATAACGCTGAATAAGGGGCGGGACGGTGGACAAAATGCGGCCGCCGGCGGGCAGGCGCCAATGGAGAATGGCGCGGGGCGCCCGAGGCAATGACTGTTTACATAATCTTGATAAATGATACAAATCCACAATAAAAGTAAGAGTATTACGTGCTATAAACAAATAGTTAACAATTTAAAAACATATTATTCCGCTCTGTTCTCATCCGGGTAGCGGGGAACCCCCCGGCGGCATACCCAGGCCTGGCTTATTTTTTCCGGTGCCACCGTAAAGGTGACCGATTCAAAGATAGGACACTAACTTATGTTTAACTGGACCCCTACACAGCGCAACGTGGCATTCGCCTGTTTTGCCTGCTGGATGCTGGACGCCTTCGACTTTTTTATCCTGGTATTTGTGCTAAGCGATCTGGCCGCGTGGTTTAAAACCGATATCGCCAGCGTTTCCATCTCGATTATGCTGACCCTGGCGGTGCGTCCGTTGGGGGCGTTGCTGTTTGGCCGCCTGGCCGAGAAGTATGGCCGCCGGCCGATTCTCATGATCAACGTGCTGATGTTCTCGCTGTTTGAATTGCTGTCGGCCTGGTCGCCGACGCTGGCGCTTTTTATTGCCTTCCGGGTGGTATACGGCGTGGCGATGGGGGGCATCTGGGGCGTGGCCTCGTCACTGGCGATGGAAACCATCCCCGACAGGTCCCGCGGCCTGATGTCGGGCATCTTCCAGGCGGGATATCCCGCCGGTTACCTGCTGGCGGCGATTATTTTCGGCCTGTTTTTCGAGAGCGTCGGCTGGCGCGGCATGTTCCTGATCGGGGCGCTGCCGGTGCTGTTGCTGCCCTATATTTACTTCAAGGTGCCGGAATCGCCGGTATGGCTGGCGGCCAGGGAACGCAAGGAGAGCGTGGCGCTGCTGCCCATTATCCGCGCCCATTGGAAGCTCTGCCTCTATATGGTGGTGCTGATGGCCTGCTTTAACTTTTTCAGCCACGGCACCCAGGATCTTTATCCCACCTTTCTGAAAGTGCAGCACGGCTTTGCTCCCCATACCGTCAGCATCATCGCCATCGGCTACAATATCGCCGCCATGCTGGGCGGCATCTGTTTCGGCTCCCTGTCGGAAAAAATAGGGCGTAAAAAAGCGATGATCATCGCCTCCCTGCTGGCCCTGCCGGTGCTGCCGCTGTGGGCGTTCGCCAGCGGGTCGGTGCTGATAGGCCTGGGCGCGTTTCTGATGCAGTTTATGGTGCAGGGCGCCTGGGGCGTGGTGCCTACCTACCTGACGGAGCTGGTGCCCGCCAATTCGCGGGCGGTGCTGCCGGGCTTTGTGTACCAGCTGGGCAACCTGATTGCCTCGGTGAACGCCACGCTGCAGTCCCGTATCGCCGAAGCGCACGGCAATAACTACGGCCTGGCCATGGCCATGGTGGCGGGCACCGTGGCTATTCTGATCAGTATTCTGGTCAGCTTCGGGCGCGAAACGCAGGGCAAAACCATTTCCGGCTATGATAACGGCGGCGGCAGCGGCCGCCCGAAGGTGGAATCCGCCGCCGGCACGGGCAAATAAGGGCCAGGGGCCGCCGATGGCGGCTCTAGGGATAGCCGGGCCGGCTCTCCATGCCGGCAGCCGCCGGATTCGCCGGCGTGCGCCCCCAGAGCGCGGCCACCAGGGAGGCAATAAACAGTTCGAGTTTCAGTGGTTGCTGGCGGTCCGGCAAGGAAATCACATGCATGGGCCGCGGGATGGCCCGCCAGTCCGGCAGCACCTGGACCAGCCGGCCGGCGGCGATATCGTTGCCCAACAATATCTCGGCGTGCATCGCGATGCCAAAGCCTGCCAGGGCCGCCTGCCGCACGCTTTCACCTGAGTCGATGCGCAACCTTGGGTGAACCTCCACGCTGTCCTCCCCGCCAGGGCCGGTCAGCCGCCAGCGGCTATTGCCCTGCCATTGGCTGAAGCCAAAACAGTTATGTCCGCTCAGGTCGGCGGGACGCGCTGGGGCGCCATAACGGGCCAGATAATCCGGGGAGGCCGCCAGCACCAGGGTATAATCCGGCAGCCGACGGGCAATCACGCCATCACTGCCGATATCGCCGATACGGAAAACGGCGTCGAAATGCTCGTCTATCAAATCCACTTTACGGTCCGATAATACCACTTCAATCGTTATTTCCTGGTGTGACTGCATGAACCCGGTCAGCAGCGGGGTCAAGACATGATTGCCAAAGACGACCGGCGCGCTGATGCGCAGTTTCCCGGCGGGTTCGGTTAATAAATGATGCGTCAGCGCCTCGGCCTGCTCCGCGTCCGCCAGCAGGCGGCGGCAGCGTTCATAAAACAGCCTGCCGATTTCCGTTACGCCCTGCTGACGGGTAGTCCTGGCCAGCAGCCTGGCCTGCAATCGGCTTTCCAGGAAACGTATATGTTTGCCGACCATGGTGGGGGAGATGTTCATCTCGGCGGCGGCCAAGACAAAGCTGCCTTTTTCCACGACCTGGATAAATACCGCCATGCTGGTTAAACGGTCCATTAAAAACCCACGGTGTTTTATTAAACTATTTTATCGCTATTTATAGCATATAACCGCCATGGAATACTCCTGGTCATTACCCTGGGTGTTGCATGGAGGAAAGCGAATGCGGGCATTAATGTTTAATCGGTTTGGCGGGCCGGAAGTGTTGTTTTACGGTGATCACCCCACCCCCGCGGTGCCCGCGGGCGCCGTGCAGGTCAAGATGGCGGCGGCCGGACTTAATTTTGCCGATATTTATCGCCGGCGCGGGGACTATCCCCTGGCGGATCGCGCACCTCATATCGGCGGGTATGAGGGCGTCGGTTATGTGACGGCGGTCGGCGCGGAGGTGACCGGCTGGCATCTCGGGCAGCGGGTGGGTTTTGCCGACGTGCCGTTTGCCCATGCCACCCGGGTAAACGTGCCGGTCGACCGCGCCTTGAAACTGCCCGACGACATCGGTGATGTGGCGGCGGCGGCCATATTGTTGCAGGGCCTTACGGCGCAATACCTTATCAATGACAGCGTCAGGGTGGCGGAAAACGATCGGGTGCTGGTGCTGGCGGCCGCCGGCGGGGTGGGGCAACATTTGACGCGATTGATGAAGGCGCGCGGCGCCAGGGTCTACGCCGTGGCCTCGACGCGGGATAAACAGCGTATCTGCCTGGCTAACGGCGCCCTCGCCGCTTACGGTTATGACGATAACTGGGCGGAGCGTGTTCGTGAGGCGACGGGGGGCGGCGTGAAGTATGTGTTTGATTCCGTGGGCAGTACGCTCCCGAACAGTCTTGCGGCGTTGCATCCCGGCGGCAGGGTGGTGTTATTCGGCATGTCGGGCGGCGCGGCGCCCGCCTTAGCGCCTTCCAGCCTGATGATGGCGTCGAAAGGGGTGATCGGCGGCGATCTCTGGACCTATCTTGGCGACGGCGCGCAGCGCGCAAGCCGCGCCCGCGCCCTGTTTTCCGCCTGGCGGCGGGGATGGATCGCGCCGCCGGCCGTGGAGACCTTCCCTTTAAGCGCCGGGGCCGGGGCGCACCGGCGTCTGGAAGACCGCCATTTTGCCGGCAAGATTGTGCTGCTTGGGGAAGAGGACTGACGCAGGTGACGTCGGCCGCCGGTTACCGCTCCGCTCAGGCAATCTTGCGGCGGAACATCCAGTAGGCCGCGCTGCCGGTGGTGGCGGTGATCGCCAGCAACGGCCACAGGCTGTGCCAGATAATGGCGAAATCCGCATCCTTGAGGTAAATCTCTTTAATGATATCGGTAAAATGCCGCACCGGGTTTACCCAGGTCAGCGTTTGCAGCCACGACGGCATATTCTCCACCGGCGCGACATAACCCGACAGCAGGATGGCCGGCATGATAAACACAAACACGCCGATAAACGCCTGCTGCTGCGTCGAGCAAAGCGAGGAGATCAGCAGGCCGAACCCCACCAGCGACAGGCCGTAGATCAGCATGGTGCCGTAAAACAGCAGCAGCGAGCCGGCAAAGGGAATGCGGTACCCCAAAATGCCGATAATCAGCACGATGGACGCCTGGATACTGGCCACCACCAGCGCCGGCACCGCTTTGCCGACAAAAATCTGCCAGGTGGTCAGCGGCGAAACCAGCAGTTGATCCAGGGTCCCTTGCTCCCGCTCGCGCGCCACCGACAGCGAGGTGACGATCAGTACGCCGATGGTGGTGATCAGGGCAATCAATGACGGCACCACAAACCATTTATAATCCAGGTTGGGGTTATACCAGTTGCGTATCACCAGTTCGCTGTTATTGGGTTTAACCTGCCGCGCCGTCAGCTCCAGTTGGTAATCGCGGATAATCTGCTGGATATAGTTGGCCGCTATCTGCGCGCTGTTGGAGTTGCGCCCGTCCAGCAGCAACTGCAGCGGCGCTGGAATGCCGGCGGCCAGGTCGCGTGAGAATTGCGCCGGGAAACGCACCACCAGCAGGGCGCGCTGGTTATCCAGGGTGCTTTGGATCTGCTGCGGGCTGCGCAGCCATACCACCGCGGTAAAGGCTTTGGCCTTGGCGAAGCGCTGGGTCAGCTCCACCGAGGCCTGGCCGCTGTCCTCGCTGTAAACGGCGATGGTGGCATGGGTCACCTCAAGCGTGGCGGCAAACGGGAACAGCAGCACCTGCAGAATAACCGGCATGATCAGGATCGCCCGCGTTTGCGGCTCGCGCAGCAGCGACTGCAGTTCTTTGACGATAAGCGTCCATAAGCGATAGAACATAACCCTTCCTCAATCCAGCCTGCGTTTGGTTTTCCAGGCCGTCAGGCCGATAAATCCCACGGCGGACGCCACCAGGAACAAGGTATTCACGACTAAAATCCCGGCGACATTACCCGCCAGGAACAGGCTTTGCAGCGTGCTGACAAAATAGCGCGCCGGGATGATATAGGTCACCGCGCGCACCACGGCGGGCATGCTGTCTATCTGGAAAATAAAACCCGACAACATCACGGCGGGCAGGAACGCCGCGTTTAGCGCCACCATCGCGGCGTTGAACTGGTTGCGCGTCAGGGTGGAAATCAGCAGCCCCATCCCCAGGGTGCTGGCAAGAAACAGGCTGCTGATGCCGAACAGCACCGCCAGCGAACCGCGGAACGGCACGTCCATGACAAACACCGCCACCGCCATGCACAGCGCCATCGCCACCATTCCCAGCACGTAATAGGGCAGCAGCTTGGACAGCAGCAGTTCGCTTCGCGTCACCTGGGTGGAGAGCAGCGCCTCCATGGTGCCGCGCTCCCACTCGCGCGCTATCACCAGGGAGGTCAGGATGGCCCCGATCACCGTCATGATAATGGTGATGGCGCCGGGAATGATAAAATGCCGGCTGACCGCCGCCGGATTGAACCAATAGCGCACCTTGGCGTCGATCAGCTGATGAAAGGCGCGGCCCCGATCCTCGGCGCGCTGCTGCTGCCATATTTGCCAGATGCCCTGGGCATACCCCTGCACGAAATTGGCGGTATTGGGTTCGCTGCCGTCGGTAATCACCTGGATGGGCGCGCTGTTGCCGGTCCGGTCCATATTGATGTCGAAATCAACCGGGATCACGATCAGCCCGCGGATTTTTCCCGCCTGCATCAGCGCCACCAGCGCGCGGCGGTTATCGCTGATGGTCGGGGCGATATAGGGGGAGCCGGCAAAAGCCATGGCCAGGTCGCGGGCATCCTCGCTCTGCTGTTCCATCAGGATGCCCACGTGCAGGCGGCTGGAATCCAGGTTGATGCCGTAGCCGAAGATAAACAGCAGCATCAGGGGAATGACAAAGGCGATCAGGCCGCTGCTGGGATCGCGCAGGATCTGGCGCGTTTCCTTGTCGCACAGGGCGAGCAGCCGCCGCCAGGAGAACCGCGTAGCGTTATGCCGCGTCATTGCCGCCGTCCTTGTCAACGTTCTGCACCAGCGTGATAAACGCCTGTTCCATGGTGGGATTCGGCGTCTCCTGGTCTGCCGTTTGCAGTTTCAGCTCGTCCGGGGTGCCGCTGGCAATCAGCTTGCCGTGATACACCAGGCCGATCCTGTCGCAATATTCCGCCTCGTCCATAAAATGGGTGGTCACCATCACGGTGACGCCTTTTTCCACCATGCCGTTGATATGCAGCCAGAACTCACGCCGGGTGAGGGGGTCGACGCCGGAGGTGGGCTCATCAAGGAACAGGATATCCGGCTCGTGCATCAGCGAGCATGCCAGGGCGAGGCGTTGCTTAAATCCCAGCGGCAGCGCGTCGGGCGTCTGGTTGAAAATGGGGCCGAAATCGAACGCCTCGCTCATCTGCGCGATTTTCTGGCGCTGGCGCTTACCGTGCAATCCATAGACGCCCGAGAAAAACCGCAGGTTCTGCGCCACCGTCAGATTACCGTAGAGCGAAAATTTTTGCGCCATATATCCCAGGCGCTGGCGGGCTTTGCCGGAGCTGGTCTTCAAGTCCATTCCCAGCACCAGCGCCTGGCCCGCGGTGGGGATCAGCAGGCCGCACATCATTTTAAAAGTGGTGGATTTACCGGCGCCGTTCGGGCCCAGCAGGCCGAAAATTTCCCCCCGGGTCACCGTGAAATCCACGTTATCGGTCGCGGCAAAATCACCGAACCTCTTGGTTAGCCCCCGGGCCTCGATCACCGTTTCATGCCGGTCGCCGGTTACCTGCGGCATAATATCCGCCAGCGCCTGTTGGGTGGCCGGGCCGCCGCCCAGCAGATCGATAAAGGCATCCTCGAAACGCGGCGCCGTTTCCTCGATATCCGCATCGGACAAGCCGAGCGCCCGGCCCAGGCCCGACCGGTCGGCGTCTTTTTTCAGGATCAGGCGCACGGCTTTGCCCTGGATGACGCCGTCGCCTATTTGTTCCAGCCGCAGCGCGCGCCGCAGCAGCTGGCGGTTGGTGCCGGCGGCGTCATGGGCCAGCCACGTGCGGCCCGCCATGGTCGCCGTCAACGCTTTGGGCGCGCCGCTATAGATCAGTTCCCCTTGGTTCATCAGCAGCACCTCGCGGCACTGTTCCGCTTCGTCCAGGTATGAGGTGCTCCACAGGATCAGCATGCCGTCGTCGGCCAGTTCATGCACCATGCGCCACAGCTCGCGGCGGGAAATGGGATCCACCCCGACCCCCGGCTCGTCGAGCAACAGCACCTTGGGCTGGCCTATCAGCGTGCATGCCAGGCCGAGTTTTTGTTTCATTCCCCCCGACAGCTTGCCCGCCAGCCGGGTGGTAAAGGGCGCCAGCGCGGTAAAAGCCAGCAGGCGCTCGAAGGTGTGCCGGCGCTGTTCGCCGGTAATGCCGCGCAGGCTGGCGTACAGCGTCAGGTTTTCCATCACCGTCAGGTCTTCATACAGCCCGAACTTCTGCGGCATATAGCCAAGGATGGCGTGCAGGCCGGCGTCGTCGCCCACCGGATCCAATCCGGCCACGCGCAGGGTGCCCTGGCTTGGCGTCAGCAGGCCGGCCAGCATGCGCAGCAGCGTGGTCTTGCCCGCGCCGTCCGGGCCGACCAGCCCGGTGACCCCGCCGCTTTGCAGGGTGATGGTAAGGCTGGCCACCGCCGGTTTCGCCAGGGACGCAAAGCGTTTCTCCAGCGCATCCAGCACAATCTGGTTAGCGGGCATAAACATTCCCGCCGGCGGGCTGTGCCGCGGTTGGCTCCTGGCCGTCGGCGAAATCCAGGGTCACCGGCATGCCCTGGCGCAGCCGGTCGTCGGCATCGGTGACGATAATCCGCAGGCGATACACCAAATCGGTGCGCAGTTCCGGCGTTTCCACGTTTTTAGGCGTGAACTCCGCCGTCGGCGAGACAAAGCCGATTTTACCGTGATAGGCCTTGTCCGGCAGGCCGTCGGCGCGAATGATAATCCGGGTGCCGGGCACCGCCTGGTTGAGGTTGCGTTCATCGATATAGGCGCGCACCCACACCGGCCGCGTCAGGGAAAGGGTAAATACGGTGTCGCCGGCGCCAAGCATGCTGCCGACCTCCTGCGCCCGGGTCAGGATAGTGCCGCCCGAGGGCGCCGCCAGCATGGTATCGGTTGCATCCAGGGCGGCCTGGTCACGCGCCGCCTGCGCCTGGGCGAGATCCGCTTCGGCGGAGGCGATCTCCTGCGGCCGGTTGCCGGCCAGGTACTGTTGCAGCTTATCCCTGGCCGCCTGCAGGTTGGCCTTGGCCTGGTTGCTGGCGGTCAGCGCGTCCTCCAGCTGGTCGGCGGAAATGGCCCGTTTGGCCCAGGCGCCCTGCTGGCGATGGTAAAAACTGTCGGCATAATTGAAGGCGGCCTGCAACTGCGCCATCTGCGAGCGCACTTGGGCGATTTCTTCGTTGCGATACCCGGAGCGGGATAAATCCAGTTTGGCCCTGGCGCTGTCCACATTGGCCTGGGCCTGCGCGAGGGCGTTGCGATACGGCGCATCGTCCAGTTTCGCCAGCACCTGGCCGGGATGCACCACATCGCCTTCATCCACCGCCAACTGAGCCAGACGGCCGCCGACGCGGAAACCAAGGTTAACGGTGCGGATATCCACATTGCCGTAAAGGGTCAACGGCCGGTTTTGCTGGCGGTGGTAGTACATGACGCCATAGATCGCCGCGCCCAGCAGCGCGATAACGATGACGGCCGCGGTGATACTTTTTTTATTCATGATTTTTTGCCTGTGTGGCCGGCCTGTTCGGCCCGCAATCCATGAAGGAACCAATCGATATGCTGTGTCAGCACCTGGTTGATCTGGGTAACCTGCGCCGGGCCCAGGTCGCTCCATCCGGTGCGCAGCAGGATGGTTTCCCGCGCCAGCCGGAACGCCAGCACTTCGCCCAGCAGGGCATGCGTGTGGACGATGGTGGCGACCGACAGCGGATCGCAGCCGGTAAAACCCGCCACCAGCCGGGTGATGCGCTGATGCATCGGCGCAATCGCCTGCTGGTGGATAATGGCGTAGGCCCCAGTGGGGGAGAGCTGCTCCCGCGAGATGATTTTACTCAGATTCAGCGTTTCGCTGCGGGCCAGCAGCCCGGTCATGGTCAGCAGGGACTCATGCAGATAACGCCGGCACTGCCCGGCATCCACCTCCGGCTGCGCCAGCAGCGCATCAATTTGTTGCGCCTGTGAATGCAGGGACTGGGCGATAAAATCCGCAATCCATTGCGCGACCGCCAGGTACAGCCCTTCCTTGGAGCCGAAATAATAAAAAATCGCCGCGATATTTTGCCCGGACAACTGGGCGATTTCGCGCGTGGTGGCGGTTTGCGGGCCTTTTTCGCCAAATAAGGTAATGCCGGCGGCGATCAGCTGGGCTTTCGCCTGTTCGCCGCGCGCGGTGGGGGCCGGAGAAGGGGGCATGGTGGCTCCAATAAAATAAGTCAAACGTTTGATTAACTTTAACCCCCGCCCGGTTCGCTGTAAAGGACCGCCGTGATTTATTTAGGCGGCTGGCCGCGTCAAGGATGACGTTTCCTGACCGGGGAAACAAACAGACACGGCGATGCCAACATATTCACCGGTCTTTACAGTACTTTAGGTAATTAGTTAATGATTGATAAAATATTACTTGATCTGCAGCGCCAAGATGTCTATTATTTACTTATCGAACGTTAACAAATTAACGTCCAGTCCATTAATGCTTCATACCATGAGAACAGACATTATGAAAAACCTGACACTTGCCATCGCAGCCATCGTATTCAGCACCGTTTCCGCCGGCGCCTTCGCCGCCCAGGAAGTCACCAGCCGTCCCGCCGGCGAACATTCCATCGGCGTGGTATCGTCATCCACCACCAGTAACCTGTCCGATCTGGAATCCCAGCTGGCCGCCAAGGCCGATGCCGCCAACGCCACCTCGTATCGTATTATCGGCGCCGGCGGTAATGACACCCTGCGCGGCAGCGCCGAGCTGTATAAATAAGCTCAACGTAAAAAAACAGCATAAAAAAAGCGGCCGCAGGGCCGCTTTTTTTTGCGTTTGATAAACCTTAGAACTGATAGGTCAAGCCCAGGCCGACCTGGTCATCGTCGGCGATGCCCAGCTTATTGTCTTCGCTGAGACGGTTGATTTTATAATCAACATACGCATTGATATTCTTGTTGAAGAAATAGGTCAGGGACGCGTCATAGTATTTCACCAGATCGACATCGCCGATGCCTTCAACATCGCTGGCCTTGGACTGGAAGTAACCGAACATCGGTTTCAGGCCAAAATCGAACAGATAAGAAGCGATGGCTTCGAAGTTCTTGGTTTTATTGGCGTAGCCGCCGGTGATCGGGGTGTAGTTATGCGTTTCGCCGTACAACGCGGCGGCATAGACGCCGGAATTGTCATATTTCAAGCCGCCCGCCCAGACGTCGGCTTTGTCGCCGTTACCGAGAGCCAGGCTGTTTTGCGGCTGGGTGCGGTTGGACGAGGCATAAGTGCCGAGTACCGACAGGCCGAAATCAAAGGTATAAGACGCCGATGCGCCGTAACCGTCGCCGTTGGATTTGTTGGCGGCACGGGCGTTACCGGAATTTTCGTCGTTGGCGCCCTGGTATTGCAAGCCAAATTTCAGACCGTCGACCAGGCCGAAGAAGTTGTTGTTGCGATAAGTGGCCACGCCGGTGGTACGGCCGCCCATAAACACGTCGGCGGCGCTGTAGGTCAGGTCATCGAAGATTGGCGCGGTATCGGTTATCGCCGCGACATCATAAGCGATGCCCCAGTTGCGGCCGTAGTCGATTGAGCCGTAGTCTTTCAGTTTCAAGCCGGCAAAGCCCAAACGGGTTTTGGTGCCGGTCAGCGCGTCGGTGCCGCCTTCAGTATGGTTGGCCTGAACATTGTATTCCCATTGGCCGTAACCGGTCAAGGTGTCGTTAATCTGGGTCTGGCCTTTGAAGCCAAAACGCATGTAACTTTGGTCGCCGTCAATGGTCTTATTGTCACTAAAATAGTGGCGGGCGCGCACGCTGCCGTACAGATCCAGCTTGTTGCCGTCTTTGTTATAAATTTCCGCGGCGTGCAGAGCTGGGGCAATCAATGTCGCTAAAACGGCCAATGCTATCTTCTTCATTCCTGTTTTTCCTTACCAAATACTCTCGAGTTTATAAAAAGGACTCAACCTTTTGATGGCTGATGTCCTGAGCTAACCAGCATTTATAATTTAAAAATAAAAGCTAAGAGAACGCGCAATGCTAATTTAAATATCACCCTGTGGACCGATTTTGCAGGATAGTAGCAGCAAAATCGTCACGAAGATTGTGAACTTTTCATTAAAGTAGGAATCTACCTATCATAGAGCGCTATGCCGCGCGGTACGCTACCTTAACTTGTCATACAGATTTAAAAGTTGAGAGCCATCACAAAACCCTTTTTTTATTTAAGGGTTTAAACCAATGGCCGTATCAAGCTACCTTCCGGCCGGTGATGAGCGCTGCTTAAGTCAAATCCGCGGTCAAAAAGAGCCTGGCCAGCATCAGTACTGCTCGTCTCTGATGCCCCGCGTGGCAGCCAGCCAGATCGAAATTGGTATAATACATTTTACCCGGGCCAGCACCGCGCGCGGCAAGGAGTCATTGTCCGTGCCGTTATTGCCTCGCTGTAAATAACACTTGTCAAGATAATATTTATCATTTGTATAACAATTGTCGCGACAATACGGCAGTAGCAAAACTTATCCGAATACAGCCGCCTTAAAGTTAACTTATCTTAAATTAACCGGACAATCCGTTTTTGCCTGTGCCCGTACGCCGCTTACTTTGCATTATCATGACAAAATAAACAAAGTGTTTTTTTTGATATAGATATTACCTATCACAGCATAATAACCCTTTACTCGCCGCACAGCCTGGGCATAACCACCATAAAACATTGTCAATTTGCCCAACGTTGATTAAGTAAAAAAAGCATATCGTTATTTAGCTAATAGTAACCATGATTAATAATATGCTTATTATTTAACTCCAGGCTCCCGCACCAGGCTCGCCGAGAGCCGGTCCAACAGCATGGCCATCAGCACCACCGCCATGCCGCTTTGCAGCCCCTGGCCGATGTCCAGCTGCTGGATGCTGGTCAATATATCGTTGCCAAGACCGCCGGCGCCGACCATGGAGGCGATAATCACCATCGACATCGCCATCATGATGGTTTGGTTTACCCCGGCCATAATGGCCGGCAGCGCATTGGGCAACTGTACCTTCCATAATAGCTGCCGGCGGGTGCAGCCAAACGCCAGGCCGGCTTCCACCAGGCTTTTGTCCACCTGACGGATGCCCAAATCGGTTAAGCGGACCACCGGCGGCATGGCGAACAGTACGGTGGCGAAAATGCCCGGCGGACGGCCGAGGCCAAACAGGATCGTGGCGGGGATCAGGTAGACGAAGGCGGGCATGGTTTGCATAAAGTCCAGCATCGGCCTGACAAGCTGGCCCGCCCGGTGCCGCCGGGCTATCATAATCCCCAGGGGAATGCCGGCGAGCAGGCTGAATAACGTTGACGCCAGGGTGAGCGCAAGCGTGACCACGGCATGTTCGCTGTAGCCGCTATAAATGATATACAGCATCGCCAGGGCGCTGAACACGGCGAACCCCTTGCCGACGCGCCACAGGCTCAATCCCACCGCAATCACGGCCAACCCCCAGGGCGAAAGCCAGCCCAGGCCCAGCTCAAGGGCGCCGGCAACCGTGTCGATCACCTTGGCCACCGCGTCAAAAAATCCGCCGCAGTGTTCCAGCAGGTAACGCACGCCCGCGTCGATCTGCGCGCTGAAATCAACCGTTCCGGTCATGGGCGGGACTCCCGGTGCGCGGGTGACTGGCCGCTGAACGCGCCGGCATAATCTTCGGCCAGGACGAAACGCGATGTATCGACGCCGGAGAAAAAACGGCGCACGTAGGCGTTTGCCGGCGCATTGACGATTTGCTCGGCGGTGCCGATCTGGATGACCCGGCCCTGCTGCATAATGGCAATGCGGCTGCCGATACGCAGCGCCTCCTCGATATCGTGAGTGACAAAAATGACCGTTCGCCGCTGGCCGGCCTGCAGGCGCAGCAGCAGTTCCTGCATTTCGCGGCGGTTGATGGGATCGAGCGCGGAAAACGCCTCGTCCATCAACAGCAGCGTGGGATTGACCACCAGCGCGCGCGCCAGGCCGACCCGCTGCTGCATGCCGCCGGACAGCTGATGCGGCAGTTGTCCCGCCACCTGCGCCAGCCCCACCTGCGCCAATACCGCCAGCGCCTGCTTATGGCGCTGCGCCGTGCCGACACCGGCCAGCTCCAGCCCGAAGGCGGCGTTATCCAATACGCTGCGTCTCGGCAGCAGGGCGAAAGACTGGAACACCATGCCCATTTCATGCCGGCGCAGCTGGATAAGCGCGGTTGCCGATAGCCCCGATAGCGGTTGTCCGCTGAAAAACACCTCGCCGGCGCTGGGTGTTATCAGGCGATTGAGGGTACGCAGAAGGGTGGATTTGCCGGAGCCGGATAAGCCGACGATGACAAAGATCTCGCCGCGATAAATATCCAGCGAAATATTGTTTAACGCCACCGAGCAGCCAAATTGGGTAAATATGTCGGCAGGGTCCATGCCCTGTTGCAAACGCGACAGGGCATGCCGGTCGCCGTCGCCGAATATTTTATACAGCCCGTCAATTTTTATCAGCGTTTCATTCATCAGATTTTATTTTTTGCCATGTCCCAACCATAAGCACAGGCTATAAGAAAAAAGAACGGCGCAATAAAATATTATCGTCTGAGTTATAACTAAATGGTTTAAACCAATTGACCGTAATGGGCGTTATTTTCCTCATGCTGTTTAAAACTGAACGATTCACGGATTAACCATTTTTTAACTTTCTGGTAAAGCAGGCGATTATTTCCCCGCTCCGGCTGAATTAAATAATAACCGCGCCCGGTTTTTAATTGCGGCCCGCAGACGATCAGTTCGCCGCTATCCAGGAATTGATCCACCAGCGGCTTCCAGCCCAGCGCCACGCCCTGGCTTTTCAGCGCCGCCTGGATGACCAGCGAATAGGCGTTGAAGGTCAGGGAGGTCACGCCGTCGTCCGGCTCCACGCCCTGGCCGCGAAACCAATCCTGCCAGCTCAGCCAGCGCCGGGGCAGGGTATCGGGCAGGTTGAGCAGCGCCAGCGCCAGCAGGTCCCGGGCCGCAGCCGGCCTGCCGAACTGCTGGAAAAACAGTGGGCTGCATACCGGCACCACCAGTTCGGGAAACAGCATATCGCTGTGGCAGCCGGGGATCTGGCCGTCGCCAAACGAGATGCCCAGATGGGCGCTGCTGTCGCGCAGGGAGAACTCGTTGGGCGAGGTGGATATCTGCACATCGACATTGGGGATCAGCTGTTGCAACTGGTCCAGGCGCGGCAGCAGCCAGTAGCTGGCAAAACCCATATCCGTATCGATGCGCAGCACATCCCGTTGTTTTTTCAGCTGTATTTTTTCTATTTGCTGACTGATCTCCTGCAGGCTGGCGCGTACGATCTGGTAAAGCTGCTCCCCGGTGTCGGTCAGGGCCACGCCGCGGTGGCGCCGTTCGAACAGCGTGGCGCCTAATTGATTTTCCAATAAATTGATGCGCTGGCTCACCGCCGGCTGTGACGAACCTAATTCCTTCGAGGCGGCGGTAAAATTAAGATGACGCGCCGCCGCTTCAAAAACAGTCAGCGCCTGTAACGGCGGCAGCCGGAAATTGTTTGCCATAACGTCCCCTTATAGACCGATAAGAAATTAACCGGTTCACAGCAAAATATATTTGTGCGATAAAAATAACATTGAGCTGTAAATTTATTTAAAGCGAAATTTAACTATGCTTAGCAAAAAACCGAATATTGTTATTCTTATGGCCGATCAGCTTGCCGCCGGCGCGCTTTCCGCTTATGGAAATAATGTCAGCAAAACCCCGAATATAGACAGACTGGCGCGCGAAGGCGTGGTATTTACCTCCGCGTATTGCAATAGTCCATTATGCGCGCCATCGCGCGCGTCGCTGATGACCGGCCAGTTAATTTCCCGTAACGGCGTATACGATAATGCGGCGGAATTTCGCGCCGAGAGTCCGACATTCTGCCATTATCTGCGGCAGGAAGGCTATCGCACCTACCTGGCCGGCAAAATGCATTTTTGCGGGCCGGATCAGTTGCACGGGTTTGACGAACGGCTGACCACCGATATCTACCCAGCGGATTTCGGCTGGACGCCGGACTGGCGTCATCCTGAACGCCGGCTGGACTGGTATCACAATATGAGTTCGGTACTGGACGCGGGAGAATGTATCCGCACCAACCAGCTGGATTTTGACGACGAGGCCCTGTTCCACACCCGGCAAAAGCTGTTTGATCTGGCCAGGCGGGACGACGGCCGGCCCTTCCTGCTGATGATGTCACTCACGCATCCCCACGATCCCTTCGCCATCCCGCGCCGTTATCTGGATCGCTATCGCCCCCAGGATATCGACCTGCCCAGGGTGGCGGCGGGGGACGCGCCGCCGGACGCGCATTCGCAGCGGCTGCGCGCCATGTACCAGCTGACCGACGGGCTGCTGGATGATGACCACATCCGCCGGGCGCGCCATGCCTATTACGGCGCCCTGGCCTATGTCGACGATCGCTTCGGCGAGGTGCGCGACACCCTGGATGCCACCGGCCTGGCCGACGACACCATTATCATCCTTATCTCCGATCATGGCGAAATGCTCGGCGAGCGCGGCCTGTGGTACAAAATGAGTTTTTTTGAAGGCGCGTCGCGCGTGCCGATGATCATCCACGCCCCCGGCCGCTTTGCGCCCCGGCGCGTTGAGCAGAACGTGTCGCTGGCCGACCTGCTTCCGACATTGCGCGAGCTGGCCCATGGCCGGCCGCTGACGGAAGAGGAGCAGGCCGCGCCCCTGGACGGCCGCAGCCTGGCGCCGCATCTGCGCGGCGAAGCGGGACCGGACGGGGTTTACGGCGAATATCTGGCGGAGGGCGCGCTGGCACCGATGGTGATGATCCGGCGCGGACCGTGGAAATTCATCGCCGCCCTGGGGGAACCCGATCAGCTCTACAATTTGCGCCAGGATCCCCTGGAACTGGCCAATCTGGCGTTATCGCCGGCGTTTGCGCCGCAGCTGCGGCAGTTTCAGCAGGAAGCGCAGGCGCGCTGGAACCTTCCCGATTTGAACCAGCGGATCTTAAGCAGCCAGCGCGCCAGGCTGTTCCTGACCGGGGCGCTGGGGCGGGACGGCGCGCCCGACTGGGATTATCAGCCCTGGCAGGACGCCAGCCACCGGTTTATCCGTAACCACCAATCCCTGGACGAGCAGGAGGCGCTGGCGCGCTATCCGCGCCCGCCTTCAACGCTCTGATACTGTTACCTGTGAGGAAGATTATGCGCGTGCACGCCGCTGTTGTTGCCTTGGGGCTATCGCTTGCGATGGGCCTGCCGATCCCAACCCGCGCCGCCGGGGAGGCCGATTGTCAAACGGTGAATATGTCCGATCCCGGCTGGTCCGATATCGCCGCCACCAACGCGGTCGCCGGGGTCCTGCTGCAGGGCCTGGGCTATCGCCAGCAGGTGCAGAATCTCTCGGTGGCCCTGGCTTACCAGGGCTTGAAGACCGGGCAACTGGACGTGTTCCTCGGCAACTGGATGCCGGCGCAGCAGCCGGTGATTGAAAAATACACCCGCGACGGCGCGGTCAAGGTGGTGGGCGCCAACCTGGGCAGCGCTAAATTTACCCTGGCGGTACCGGACTATGTGGCGCAGGCCGGGGTAAAGGATTTTGCCGACCTGGAAAAATATGCCGACCGGTTCGATCATAAAATTTATGGTATTGCCCCCGGCGCGCCCGCCAACCAGAACATTAAGAACATGCTGGATAAGCATGATTTCAACCTGACCGGCTGGACGCTGGTGGAATCAAGCGAAAGCGGCATGCTGGCCCAGGTCGGGCGCGCGGTGGGCAAGCAGCAGTGGATAGTGTTCCTCGGCTGGGAGCCGCATGCCATGAATACCCACTATAAGCTGACCTATCTGAGCGGGGGCGATCGTTATTTCGGGCCGAATTACGGCAGCGCCACCGTGAATACCGTCACGCGTAAGGATTTTGCCGCCCAATGCCCCAATACCGGCCGGCTGTTTACTCAATTGACGTTTAACGTCGACTTAGAAAACCGGATAATCAAACGGGTGCTGGATGATAAGCAGACCGCCAATGAGGCGGCCGCGGCGGAGCTTAAGCAACATCCGGAACTGCTGGAACGCTGGCTGGACGGCGTTACCACACGCCAGGGTCAGCCGGGGCTCGCCGCGGTGCGCCAAGCGCTGCAGCTCTAGCCGGCAGCGCGGCCTGCGCCGCACCGGCGGCTCTCCGGACCGCCCGCGCCCCAGTGCTCGGGCGGTTGTGCTTACCGCGGTTATTCGTCGAAGGGTTCCCCCAGCGTCAGCATCAGCCGGTTGGCCCAGGCGAAAAACGCGGTGGCCTGCACCAGATCCAGCAGCGCCAAATCGCTTAATCCCAATTCGCGCAGCCGCGCCAGCTGTTGCTCCCCCGCCACGGCCGGGGTGGCGGACAGGGCGGCGGCGAAATCAATTATTGCCTGCCAGCGCGGCGACTGGCCGCTGCTGAGCACCGAACCCGGCGGCGTGTCCAGCAGCCGCTGTATGTCGTCCGGCTGCTTGGACAGCTGCCCGGCCTTGCGGGCGTGTACCGAGGCGCAATAGATGCAGCCATTGACTTTGCTGGCCACCGCCGCGGCCAGCTCCCGCTCTTTACGCGCCAGGCCGCCGGAAGTATAAAAAATACCTTTGTCGGTCAGCGTTCGCTGTTCAAGCACCGGCAGGTTGCGCCCCAGCAGCCGGAAATAGTCGGAGTCGGCATGGCCGTTGTTCACCAGCACACTTTGCTGCTGCGGGGTGAATTCGGTTAATTTTTTGGCGGCGAGCCAGGGCTCCCAGCCCAGCTCCCGCTGGGTAAACGCCAGGGGAGCGGTACGCCCGCCGCGGGTGGTGCCCCCGGTACGCCAGCGTCCCGCCGGCGCCGCCTGATCCGACGGCGTATCCACCGGCCGCTGGTTTATCAGCCGGTAGCCGCGCAGCAGACGGCTTTGGAAACTGACAAACGCGACCAGCTGCGACAAGGTCACGATGGCGTCAAGGGACCACCCCGCCCGCCGCAAATCCGCCAGATGTTCCGCGGCGGCGGCGGCGGGACGATGGCTGAGCAACTGGGCATGGACCAGCGCCGCCTCAAGCCTGGCGCTGCCGGCGGCCGGCGCGGCCTGCCGGAGCGCATAAAAGTCGGCCAGGCGGCTGTCGCCATGCCATAACGCGACCTGCCGCGCGACCTCCAGCCGCTCCGGCAGGGAAAAATCAATGCCGTCGCCGGCGGTGAACAGCGCCTGGTAACTGCCCTGAATATGACGGGTCGCCGCGTCGCGGGTAATACGCGCCGCCGCCAGGGGGGAATCCGGCGCAATCTCCGCCAGGTGGTCGAGTATATCCTCGTTTGCCAGGGTATCGGTCATAGCCTCTCCTGTGAAGAACATGTGGGGGTGCGGTAATCCGGCGCCTCGGCGCTGCGTTGCGCCGAGGGTGTCCAGCCCAGTCCGGGCGCCACCTCCTGGGCGATAAGCTCCAGCGAGCGCAAAATGTCAGCATGGGGCGGGTCGATGGAGTGGACCTGGAAAGCCAAATCGGTCACCCGCGCCAGGGCGGTATCCTGCCGCAGCGTCGCCAATACCCGATCGGGGGTGCCGAGATGGACGTCAAAGGCGGCGATAAGATCATCCAGGCGATCGCCCCGAGGGGACTGTCCGGCGGCGCGGGCGTTTTCCGCCTGGCGGCGCAGCCCTTTTTCCGCCAACCGGCGCGCCAGGTCGCCGTCGTCGGCGGCAAACGCGGTGCGGGAACCAAGGATGCGCGGCGCGACGCCGTCGGGCAAGGCGTCCAGATAAGCGTCGATAATGGGATTCTGGATGGCATCCAGCGGCATGTCGGGCGTATGTTCGGGACGGGGCTGGGTGCGCGAGAGCATCAGGCCGTCGCCGGCGGCGCCGGCGCGGGCGCCGCCGTCAACCGAAAACGTCGCCTGCCATACCCTTCCCGCCAGGTGCGGGGCGGCCGGATACAGCCGGTTGCCGCCGGCGCCGATCTCCTCCCCGCGCCAGGCCGCCAGCAGGATGGCCAGGTTGGCGCCGAAAGCGGCGCCGCGCTCGCTGCTTTGCAGGCCGAACGGCGGAAAAGAAGACGGCGTGCCGCCGGAGCCCAGGCCGATCTCCAGGCGTCCGTCCGCCAGGAGATCCAGCACCGCGGTATCTTCCGCCACCCGCAGCGCCAGCTCCATCGGCAGGGTGATGACGCCGGTGCCCAGGCGGATACGGCGCGTTAACGCCGCCACGTGCGCCAGAAATACCAGCGGCGCGGGCAGGCCGCCCTCGGCTTCATGAAAGTGATGTTGGGCCACCCAGGCGGTGTCGAAACCAAGGGTTTCGGCATGCGCAATCTGCTCGGTCGCCAGACGATACCGTTGCCGTGGATTAACCTCATCCAGCAGCCGGGTAAAAAAACCTAATCGTTTACCGCCGATAGTGTTATTGCTCATAAGGTGTCCCCTGGTTGCAGCCGTACGACGTCATGATCAGGTCGCCGGCCGGGTATGGCATTGATCAATTCCCGGGTGTACGCGTCGCCGGGCTGGCTGAAGATGCGCCCCACGGCGCCGGCATCCACCTGGCGGCCTTTGTACAGCACGGAAACGCTATGGGAAATCTGGCGCACGATGGCGAGATCGTGGGAGATGAATAAATACGTCAGGCCCAACTGCTGCTGCAATTCCTGCAGCAGCGCCAGGATCTGCGCCTGTACCGTCACATCCAGCGCCGAGGTGGCCTCGTCGAGGACCAGGATGCGCGGCCGCAGGATCAGCGCGCGGGCAATGGCCACGCGCTGGCGCTGGCCGCCGGACAGTTCGCGCGCTTTACGATCCAGCAGCGCCGGCGGCAGGGCGACGCGTTCGGCCATCTCCTCCACCCGCCGGCGGCGTTCGCTTGTGCTCAGCGGGTCGAAATTGCGCAGCGGTTCTTCTATAACGTTAAACAGACGCTGCGACGGATCAAGGGAACCGAAGGGGTTCTGGTAGACCAACTGGATTTTCTGGCGTAACCGGCGCAGCGCCTCTCCCCGCAGCCCGGTAATCTCGGTGCCGTCGACAAACGCCCGCCCGGCGTCCGGCCGCTGGAAACCCAGCAGGATACGCGCCAGCGTGGTCTTGCCCGAACCCGATTCACCCACCAGCGCGTGGGTGGTGCCCTGCGCCACGGTAAACGACACCTGGTCCACCGCGCGCAGGGGCGCCGCGTTCTTGCCGCCCAGCGCAAAGGTTTTGCCGATATTCTCGACCACGATCGCCATCGGCGCGGCGTCCTGCCGGGGCAGGGGGGGACGGGCGCGCGCCGACAGCGCCGGGGCATCGTTAAACAGCTGGCGGGTATAGTCGTTTTTGGGCGCGCGCAGCACCTCCGCGGCCGGCCCCTGCTCTTGTATCCGCCCATGGCGGAACACCAGCAGGCGATCGGCGCGCTCGGCCGCCACCGCCAGATCGTGGGTCACCAGCAGCACCGCGGTGCCGAATTCGCGCCTGAGCTCATCGATCAGGTCCAGGATACGTTTTTGCACCGTGACGTCCAGGGCGCTGGTGGGTTCGTCGGCGATAATCAGCGCCGGGCGCAGCGCTATGGCGATGGCGATCAACACCCGTTGTTTCATGCCGCCGGACAGTTCGTGAGGATACTGATGAACGCGCAGCTCGGGATGCGCCAGCCCGACGCGGGTTAACAGCGCGATGACCCGGGCATCGCGCGCCTTGCGTGGCATACGGCCGTGGATGGCGAGGATTTCCGCCACCTGGCTGCCGATGGTCTTGACCGGATTAAGGGAACTGGTCGGGTCCTGCGGGATCAGGCTGATGCGCGCCCCGCGCAGGGCGTCGAGGCGACGCTGCGGCCAGCGGGCGATGTCAACGCCGTTAAGGCGGATGCCGCCTTGTTCCAGCCGGCCGTTGTCCGCCAGCAGGCCGATAATCGCCTGGGCGATGGTGGTTTTGCCCGAGCCGGACTCGCCTACCAGGGCCACCACTTCGCCGGCGCGGATGCGAAACGAGACGTCATGCACCACGCGCCGACGTTGCCCCCCCGCCTCGTAGGCGATGCAGACCTCATCCAGCTCCAGCGCCGGCTCTGCGCTATCGCGCGCGGCGGCGGGCTTGCCGCCCAATCCGGGTAAAGCGTGCAGCAGGCTCATCAGCGGCTCCTGGCAAAAGACTGACTGATACGGTTGGCGGACAGCACCACCAGCACCACCACCACGCCGGGGAAAGTGGTCAGCCACCAGGCGGTGGAAATATAGTTACGTCCTTCGGCAATCAGCAGGCCCCATTCCGGCGTCGGCGGCGGCGTTCCGTACCCCAGGAAGCTCAGCGTGGAAATAGCCAGGATGGCGCTGCCGAACTGCAGGGCGGAAAACGCGATAACCGAGGTCAGGGAATTGGGCAGGATATGCCGCCACAGGACGGCGCCAAAGGTGCCGCCGCTGCCGTAGGCCGCCTCGACGTAATCGCTGTGGCGCACCCGCACCACCTCCGAGCGGGCGAGCCGGGTAAAGTTCGCCACCGAGGTGACGCCCACGGCGATCGCGGCATGCACGGTGCCGAAACCCAGCAGAATAATAATACTCAACGATAACAGCAGCCCCGGTATCGACAGCAGGACATCGATAAAACGCATGATCAGGCTTTCGGCGATGCCGCCGGTGGCGCCGGCCACGACGCCAAGCAGCGTGCCCAGCACCAGTCCCACGCTCACCGCCACCAGGGCGCCCGACAGCGAAAACGCCGCGCCGTAGACGATGCGGGCATAGAGATCGCGTCCCAACTGGTCGGTGCCGAGCCAATGATCGGCGCCCGGCGCCAGCCGCTGGGCGCCGGTTATGCCTTCGGTACCGCTATAGGAGGTAAACAGCCCCGGCGCTATCGCCCAGCAGAGCACGACGGCAATCACCAGCCAGGACAGCAGCAGGCCGGGGCGCACTGCGGGCAAAGGCCCCCGGCCACGGCGCGCCGTGGCGCCGGCGCCGGCCGATGGCGGCGGCTCGGTGGGGGTCGGCGCGGGGGTATTCAAAGGCAAGCTGCTCATGGCGCGGCCTCCGTCTTGGTGTTCACCCGGGGATCGAGCAGCGGATAGACTAAATCCACCGCCAGGTTAATGGCGACAAAGGCCGCGCTGGAAATCAGCACCAGCGCCTGCAACACCGCCACATCCTGGTTATTGACCGCCTGCAGGGTAAGCTGGCCCAGGCCGCCGCGGCCGAACACCGTTTCGGTTATCAGGGCGCCGGCAATCAGTTCGCCCAGCAATAGGCCGGCCATGGTCAGGGCCGGCAGGGCGGCGTTGCGCGCCACATGGCGCCACAGCACGCCGCCGCGGCTGCCGCCCTTGGCCCGCGCCACCGCCACGAAGGGCAGTGTTTGCACCTCGTCGATGTTGCGGGAAAGGATCTGCGCCAGCGGGGCGGCAATCGGCAGAGCCAGGGTGATAACCGGCAGGATCAGCCCCTGCCACTCGCCGGGATTGACGACCGGGATAAGCCTGAGCCGGAAGGAAAACAGCTGGATCAGGGCGATGCCCAGCCAAAAAGTGGGCACGGAGATAAACAACGAGGGCAGGGCGTGCAGCAGCGATCGCAGCCAGGGGAACGTCGTCAGGCTCGACAGAAACGCTATGCCGAGCGCCAGGGTCGCCGCCACCAGGAAACCGGCGGTCGCCAGGCGCAGCGTGGGGGGCAGATTGGCGGCCAGCAGTTGCGTTACCGGCACGCCGGCCTGCACCGAGTACCCCAGATCGCCGCGCAGCACATTGCCCGCCGCGTGCAGATACTGTTGCCATAAGGACACATCGGCGCCGTACGCGGCGCGCATATCCGCGATTTGCGCCGCGCTCAGGCCCATATCCGGATCCTGGAATTTTATCAGGACGGCATCCCCCGGCAGCACCTGCAATAAGATAAAAGAAACGGTGAAGGCCGCCCAAAGCACCAGCAGCGCCTGTCCGATACGTGCGGAAAAATAACGGTTCATTCTGGCCTCCTGGGCGTTAGGGCCGCCGGCGCGGTTTAGTGTTTTTCCAGCCAGGCGCCGTAAAACGACGGGCGTCCCACCGCCTCGAAGCTGACGCCTTTCAGATAGGGCGCGCCGGCAAAGACCTGCGGCTCTTCAAAAATCGGGATAACATAGGCCTGTTCGAGCAGATAACGTTGGGCATCGCCCGCCAGACGCAGCCGTTTTTGCCCGTCCACTTCCGCTGAGATGGCCACCAGCAGCGCGTTAAGCTTATCGTCGCTAAAGGTGTTCACCTTGCTGCTCAGACCGCCTTTTTGCAGCAGCGCGTCACGATTGGTGGGGTAAAACTCGCTTTTAATCACATCCGGATCGGCGCGGCCGACTTCCACCACGTTGACCGGGGTTTTCAGCGGGTCCAGACTGTCCGCCGCCTTGCTGCCGGCATCGCCGGCCAGGATATTCAACCGCGCTCCCACCTGTTTCCACTGCTGCGCCACCAGTTGCAGGACTTCTTTATTTTGCGGCTGCGGCGGCGATTCATAGATGGTCAGCGCCAGCGGCCGGCCGTCTTTCTGGCGCA
Source organism: Sodalis sp. RH14 (assembly GCF_047324285.1). Taxonomy (NCBI): domain Bacteria; kingdom Pseudomonadati; phylum Pseudomonadota; class Gammaproteobacteria; order Enterobacterales; family Bruguierivoracaceae; genus Sodalis; species Sodalis sp. RH14. The sequence continues at coordinate 4,422,780 of NZ_CP178739.1, read as the reverse complement.
CGCCGTCCGCGCCCGGCGCCCAGCCGGCCTCATCAAGCAGTTTTTTCGCCTGCTGCGGGTCAAAAGCCAGTTGGTCCGCCAGGTTAACGTAGCCGGCCGCCGTGGCGGCTATCACCGACGTCGCCTGGGGATAGTGCGGCGAAAACAGGGTTTCGACGATCTGTTTGCTGTTGGTGGCGCGCAGCAGAGCCTGGCGGACCCGCACATCGGCCACCAGGGGGTTATCCGGCCGGAAGGAAATGCCGTCGTTGACGCCGCGCGTCGGCGCGGCGTACAGGTTAAACTGCTGTTCGGCGACCTGTTTCTCGTCGTAGGCCTGGACCTGGCGGATAAAATCCGCCTGGCCGGCCAGCAGCGCGCCGATGCGCACGCTGTCTTCCGGCGTTATCAGGTATTTGATGCCGTCAAGATTGGCCCGCCCCTGCTGCGGCAGATTTTTTGGTCCCCAGCGGTAATCCGGCCGCGCGGCCAGATCCACCTCGCGGCCCAGGGTTTCCCCGCTGACCACAAACGGCCCGGAGCCGATGATATGGCGGGCGTCGCCCAGGGCATCGAAGTTTTGCGCCAGCGTGCCGAGCGATACCAGCCCCGATCCGATGGTGGCGGTGCCCTGCAGGAAACCGGGCGATGATTTTTTAAAGATGAATTTCACCGTCAGCGGGTCAATCACTTCGCTGTGATCGTAGTTGTTGATAACTTCCGACACCGGCAAGTGATGTTCTTTATTGCCCAGGCCAAAGGTATCGAAGTTTTTCGCCACCGCGTTGGCGTCAAGAGGCGTGCCGTCCGAGAAGGTGACGCCGGGGCGGATTTTAAAGGTGTACTGCGTTTTATCGTCGTTGGTGGTCCAGGATTCGGCGATCCAGGGCTCAATGGCCAGCGTTTGCGGATTTTGATAGGTCAGCTTATCGGTAATCTGGTTCAAAATGCCGCCGTTGGGATAAAAACCGCCGGCCGGCGGGTAAAGATTGGTGTGCGCCTGCTGCTCCAGATAAATCAGCGTGCCGCCCTGTACCGGGGTGGCGGCGCTGGTTGTCTCTGCGGCCGCCGCGGCGGCGAGGCTGAGCAGCGCCAGCGTCAGGCCCGTGACGCGGAAATGTTTGAAGCCATTAAAACCAGGATGCTTGTTGTTGGAACGGTTTTTTTTCTGCATGACGAACCCTCAGGCGAAACATGGGAGCCAATATCGGGTAAATACCGCGCCAGCAGAACAGATATATTCAAATATCCATTGCCGGAAAAAGCATAACCAAATAACAATCCTGGCTAACTTTATAATAAATACAGCTAAGCGATCCCTGGCCTTTAATAAACGCGTTATAAACCGGCGTTCGCCAAATAGATAGAAGAATAAAATATATCTCATATTTTATTGTTTCTTCTGCCGCGACGAAGCTTCCCCTACTATCCCGAACATTATTAGCATCTCAAATAATGATTAAAAAATAATCAGTGAAATTAATCATCAGCTTAACGCAGTCCCGGCAGGGGTAATAAGGATCGACGGGTTATGATCGTGCTGACGAACGTGAGCAAGATATTCGACGGTGATAAAACGCCGATCGTGGCGGTGGATAATGTCAGTCTGCGCGTAGGGCGCGGCCAGATTTACGGTATTGTCGGCTACAGCGGCGCGGGCAAAAGCACGCTGGTGCGCCTGCTGAACGGGCTGGAAAAACCCAGCGCCGGCGAGGTATGGGTGGCCGGCCAGGATATCGCCCGCGCCGGCGGTGAACAGCTGCGCCAGGCGCGGCTGAAAATCAGCATGATTTTCCAGCATTTTAACCTGCTGTGGTCGCGCACGGTCAGGGACAATATCGCCTTTTCCATGCAGATAGCCGGCGCGTCCAAAGCCGCCATCACCGCGCGGGTGGCGGAACTGGTGGCGCTGGTGGGGCTAGAGGGCCGGGAAAACGCCTATCCCTCGCAGCTCAGCGGCGGGCAAAAACAACGGGTGGGCATCGCCCGGGCGCTGGCCAACAATCCCGAGGTGCTGCTGTGCGACGAGGCCACTTCGGCGCTGGATCCGCAGACCACCGACAGCATTCTGGATTTGCTGCTCGACATTAACCGCAAGCTTACTCTCACCATCGTATTGATTACCCACGAGATGCATGTCGTGCGCAAAATCTGCGGGCGGGTGGCGGTGATGGAGGCGGGGCGCGTGGTGGAGGAAGGCGAGGTGCTGGAAGTGTTTACCCATCCCCGGCAGGAGATCACCCGGCAATTTGTCAGGCAGGTCAGCCAGTATCAGGAGATTGAACAGGGCTTTAACCCGCTGCTGGTGCAAAACCTGCCCGGCGCCATCCTGAAGCTGACCTTTGTCGGTCTGAGCACCCATCAGCCGGTGGTGGCGGAGCTGACGCTGCGTTATCAGCTGCCGTTTAATATCCTGCACGGCAAGATGACGCAAACCGCCAGCGGCGTGTTCGGCGAGCTGTGGCTGCATGTGGCGGCCGATGAGGCGCTGCTGGCCGCTATCCTGGCCGATTTGGCCCGCCACGGCATCGCCACCGAGGTGGTAAAACATGCTTGAGTCCCTGTTTCCCCATCTGCGCATTGACCAGCTTTGGGCGGCAACCGCGGATACGCTCTATATGACCGCATTGGCCGGCCTGGCGACCTTCGCCCTGGGCATCGCCCTTGGGCTGGCGCTGTTCCTCACCGCCCGCGGCGGCTTGTTTGCCCATCGCATTGTGTATGGCGCGATCTCGGTGCTGGTGAATGTGTTCCGTTCCATTCCCTTCATTATATTAATCGTGCTGCTGATCCCGTTTACCAAAATCCTGATCGGCACCATCCTGGGCGCCAACGCGGCGCTGCCGGCCCTGATCGTCGGCGCCGCGCCGTTTTACGCCCGCCTGGTGGAGATCGGACTGCGCGAAGTGGATAAAGGCGTGATCGAGGCGTCCCGCGCCATGGGCGCGCGCCCCGCCACCCTGATCTTTCGCGTGTTATTGCCGGAGTCCTCGCCCGCCCTGGTGTCGGGCATCACCGTCACCCTGATAGCGCTGGTCAGCTACAGCGCCATGGCCGGGGTGATCGGCGCCGGCGGGCTGGGCAACCTGGCCTATCTGGAAGGATTCCAACGCAACCATAACGATGTCACGCTGGTGGCGACCGTGATGATTCTTATCATCGTGTTTGTTATCCAGCTGCTTGGCGACGTCATTACCTCACTGCTTGATAAACGTTAAACAGACCGGGATACCACATTATGAAAAAAAGCCTGACACTTATAGCCGCCGCCACCCTGACCGTCCTTAGCCTGTCGGCTCAGGCCCGGGCGGATACCCTCACCGTCGGCGCTTCCAACGTGCCGCACGCCGAGATCCTTGAGCAGGCCAAACCCATCCTGGCCAAACAGGGCATCGACCTTGAAATCAAACCCTTCCAGGACTACATCCTGCCCAACACCGCGCTGGCGAGCGGCGATATCGACGCCAACTACTTCCAGCATGTGCCGTACCTGAACAGCGTGCTCAAGGATCACGCCGGCGACAAGACCTATGATTTCGTCAGCGCGGGGGCCATCCATATCGAGCCCATCGGCATTTACTCGAAGAAATATAAAAGCCTGAAGGCGCTGCCGCAAAACGGCAAGGTGATCATGCGCGATTCGGTGGCGGAAGAAGGCCGCATCCTGTCGATTTTTGAACGCGAGGGCGTGATTAAACTGAAACCCGGCGTCAGCAAGGTGGACGCGCGCATTACCGATATCACCGACAATCCGAAGCATCTCCAGTTTCTGCCGAATATCGAAGGATCCCTGCTGCCGCAGATGTATAACAATAACGAGGGCGACGCGGTGGTCATCAACGCCAACTATGCCATCGACGCCGGGCTTAACCCGGTTAAAGATCCCATCGCGGTGGAAAGCGGCGAAAATAACCCCTATGCCAATATTATCACCGTCCATCGCGGCGATGAAAATAAGCCGGATATAAAAGCCCTGGTCAAGGTATTGCATTCCAAGACCATCCAGGATTGGATCCGCGAAAAATATAAAGGCGCGGTAATCCCGGTTAATAATTAATAACACGTGTACAGGGCCGGTAAACCGGCCCTGTGGCGTTACCAGCCCTTTACCGCGTCGCCGTGATAGATTTTATCCGCCGCCGCGGCCACTTCATCGGTTTGATACGCTTTCACCAGGTTTTTTATCTTATCGCTATCCTTATTGTCTTCCCGGGCCACGATCAGGTTGACGTAGGGAGAATCCTTATCTTCAATGAACAGGCCGTCCTTATGGGGGGACAGGCCGATTTGCGTGGAATAGTTGGTATTGATGATGGCCGCGTCGACCTTGCCGTCGTCAAGCGTGCGCGGCAGCTGCGCCGCCTCGATTTCGACAATTTTCAGGTGCTTCGGGTTGGCGGTAATATCAAGCGAGGTCGGCAGCAGTCCGGTGCCGTCCCTGAGTGTGATCAGGCCGTTTTTCTGCAGCAGCAGCAGCGATCGTCCCAAATTGGTCGGATCGTTGGGGATGGCGATTTGCGCGCCGTCCGGCAACTGGCCGATGGCATGGATTTTGCGCGAATAGCCGGCGATGGGGTAGACAAACGTTTTGCCGACCGCCGCCAGCTTATAGCCGCGCTCCTTGATTTGCTGATCCAGGTAAGGGCCGTGCTGGAAGGCATTGGCGTCGATATCCTTGGTGTTCAACGCTTCGTTCGGCAGCACATAATCGGTGAATGTCACCACCTCCACGTCCAGGTTGTACTTATCCTTCGCCACTTTTTTTACCGCGTCCCACAGCGGCTGGTCGATGCCCGCGCTGATGCCTACCTTGATATGGCCGGGGTTTTTATCCGCATTATCGCATGCGCTTAACAATAGGGGGATGGCCATCATGCCGGCAAGGGCGATGGTTTTATAGGTGAGTGTCATGTTACCGCGACTCCAGAATAGGTCAATGGCCGGAGAATTATCCGGCTGGGTTGAAGGTGTGGGCAAATCCGGCGGTCAGCCCTGGGGCATGCGCTTTTATTAAAGGTTACAGCAAATGACAGGGGTAATATATTGCTGAAAGTGCATTAATAAATGATGAATTGTTCTGAGCATTATTGTCGATTAAGAAATAAGAAAATCGTATATAATCAATAAGTAACTATTTTTCCTGACGTTAAGTGAGATAATACTCACAGAACTATAATTTTTACTTTAATTAATAAAACTGCAACAGTATTTGGCCCATAATGTTAACATGACTCCCCGCGCTCAGGTGCCCCCATGGTTCAGTTACCGGTTCATTCCGCCGTTCGTTTTTACCCGCAGCGCCTTGCCGGCGCCCCGGCGCCGGACGGTGTGTTAAGCGAGCGCTTTTTGCGCCAGACCGTGCTGAACAAAAGCAAACCGGCGATTATTACGCTGGACCGCATCCTGAGCTATGGCGAACTGGCCCGCGATGCGCGCTCCCTGGCCGCGCATCTGCGCCGGCTGGGGGTAGGACATGAAACGCCGGTGGGGGTATTATTGGCGCCGGGCATCGAGCATATCACCGCCCAGGCGGCCGTTATACTGGCCGGCGGCAGCGTGGTGCCGCTGGACGTGTCGCTGCCGGACGAACGGCTGGCCGCCATGCTGCGCCAGTGGCGGGTGCTTTTTACCCTGACCGATGCGCCTTGCCGGGAGCGGGCGCTGGACACCCGTTTGATCATTCTTGAGGATATCGCGGTGGGCGACGGTAACGATAGCGATTTTATGCCGCAGCCCACGTCCCTGCCGCAGCGCACCCACCTGCTGGTGACGGCGCAAACCGGGCGGCCCGCCAGCCGTGAGCTGGACGCGCACAGCCTTGTCGGCCAGGTCATCAATCGCCGGCACGTGCGGGTTAATCCCGACGATCGGGTAGGCTGCATCGCCGCTGCCACCGGTTGTGCCTATCAGCTCGAGGTCTGGGGGGCGTTGCTTAACGGCGCGGCGGCGGTGGTGCTGCCGCAGGATATCGTGCGCGATGCTTCCCGCTTAACGGCGGCGCTGGCGCAGTTCGCCATCAGTATCCTGTTTATTCCCGCCGCCCTGTTTAACCAGGTGGCGCGCAGGTATCCGGATGCTTTTCGCGGCTTGCAGTACCTGCTGGTGGAAGGCGACGGCCTGGATGACGCCAGCCTTACCCGGGTCATGCAGCACGGGGCGCCGCGCCATGTATTAAACGGCCGGCCGGCTGCCGGCAACGCGGCGCGCTCCTTATATCACGAGATCCCCTCCGCCGGCGCGGCGGCGCATACCGCGCGCCCATTATGATGAACGCTGATCCCACAGCTGCTGCATTTGCGCTTCTATCGCCGCGGGATCACGCCTGAGGCTATCCCACACATCCCGGGCGCGCTTATCGGCCAGCACATGCTCCCGATCGTGGCGGATGCCCTCCAGGGTTTGTTCCGCCACCTGCGCGGGCGATACCTTGGCGGCGTCGATGCCCGCGGTCATATCGGTATCGATAAACCCGGCGTAGACGCCGATAACGCGCGTTCCCTGCGCCCGCAGCTGGATGCGCGCCGCATCCGTGATCGACAGCGCCGCATGTTTCGACGCGCCGTAGGTGGCGTTAAACGGCGAGGTGAACCAGCTCACCACGGACAGCATATTGACCAGGGCGCCGCCGCCGTTTTTCGCCAGCACCGGCGCAAAGGCGGTCATCATCGCCAGCAGCCCGAAGACATTCACGTCCATTTCCCGGCGCATGGCGTCGCCGGCACCCGCGGCCAGTATCGGGCTTTGCAGCAGGATGCCGGCGTTGTTGACCAGGAGGGTCACATCCGCGCACGCAAGCGCCGCCGCGGCAACATCGGCCGGCGAGGTCACGTCCAGCTTCACCGGTGTGAGACGCGGATCGGTAATGGCGGCTGGATTGCGCGCCGCCGCGTAAACCTTGGCCGCGCCCGCGTTGAGCAGCGCCTCGGCATAGGCCTTGCCAAGCCCGCGGTTCGCGCCGGTCACCAGTGCGATACTGCCTTCTATCTGCATAATGTCTTCCTCCGCGTTTATCCCTGCATCAGCGTCAGCAGGGTGGTGATGATGATAATGCTGATAAATATCGACAGGGAACCGGTAAAACTGGATACCGAGCCCAGGGAACTGCACCGGGCGGTAAACATCGGCGACAGCGCGGATACCGGGGCAAATACCGCCACCGCCAGCACCTGGCGGATTTCAAGCGGCAGCGGGGTGCCATAATAAAACAGCGCGGCCAGGAGGGCGCCGGCGCCATAACGCAGCGCCAGCACCTTAGAGACGTTTTTCAGCTGCGACCGGTCAATATTGATTTCAAGCATCATGCCGATTATCAGCATGGCGATAAAAGGATTGGCGTTGCCGACGATAGACGTCAGTATGGTGACCTGGCTTGGCAGATGGTAGCCGCACAGGGCCGCTACCAGCAATAGCATATAGACGTCGAACGGAATAGAGGAAAATAAGCGCTTGAAGGTATTTTTCAGGCCGGTATTAATACCGATGACATTGGACGCGGCGACATAACTGCCGCCGGTGCAGATAACCGAATTACCCGCGTCAAACAGGCAGGTGGCGACGATGCCCACCGGACCGAGGAAGCTTTGCACGTAAGGCAGGGTAAAACACCCGATATTGTAGCCGGGCGAATTGATCATATAAAATACTTTGGTGTCATTGTCGCGTTTGCGGGCAAGAAGATAGCCCGCCGCCAGCAGCAGGATATTACAGAGAAATCCAATCAGCACCAGAACCAGCAGGGAAGGGTCCACTTCAAAGCTGGCAAAGCCGGTAATGACCGCCGCGGGCAGCGTGAGGTTCATCATTATTTTCGATAAGGCGATGCTATCGGATCGCTGCAGCACGCCGTATTTTTTTAACAGATAACCGACCACGATAATAAAAAAGAACGAGAAGGCTTTAATGAGGACGTCAAGCATATCATGGCCCAGGCGACATAATGTATTCATCATACATTACCGGCTATAGCCATTACACCGTTTTATGACCGGACGCTATTTTGTTTTTGCCGTATGGGAAACAGCGTATATATCCCCGGTTTCCAGCACCGGACGGGAGAAACCGCGCCGGGCAAGGTTAAGCATGGCCAGGCCCAGGGTTTGCGTGGTCAGGATACGGCGGGGAAACAAAGGCCTAAACAAAGACATCACCGGCGTCAGCAGCAGGTAAAGCACGCGGTACAGCGGCGTTTTCGACCGCGCGCCGTGTTTAGGCAGGATGATGCCGGGGCGAACAATATAGACCGCTTTCAGCGGCAGGCGTTGCAGGGCGTTTTCGGTGCCGCCGCGTACCCGCTGCCACATGGTGCGGCTTTTTTCCGCACTGTCGGCCCCCGCGCCCGAGAGATAGACAAAGGTCGCCGCCGGGCTTATCCGCGCCAGCGCCTGCGCGGCGGCAAGGGTCATATCATGGGTAATGGTCGCGTAGCGTTGTTCGTCCATGCCCACCGAGCTGACCCCCAGGCAAAAAAATGCGGCGTCGATACCGCCGAGCCGGTGCGCAATCGCGTCATACTGCAGCAGCTCGGTGTGGATCAGGGTTTGCAGTTTGGGATGTTCCACGCGCGGCGCCGAGCGCCCCACGGCGACGACCGCCGTCACGTCTTCAGCCAGCAGGCATTCCCGCAGTACGCCCTGGCCCACCATGCCGGTGGCGCCCCAGATCATCACTTTCATGGTTTCTCTCCGCGGGCGCGGCCGCGTTATTCGCCTTCCACGCCCTGGATGATAAACGTCCGGTAGGTCGCGCCGCGAAACCGGTGCGCCACCGCCTCCTGGTACTCGGGACTATCATACCAGGCTTCGGCCGCCTCGAAGGTGGGAAATTCCAGGATCACCGCGCCTTCCACCGCGCCGCCGTCGGTATGGCGCAAACGCCCGTACAGCGCCAGGGGAACAGGCTGATGGATAGCGGTGCTTTTTCCCGCCTTCTCGCCGTAGATTTTCATTTGTTCTGGATCATTTACCGCTTCACGTACCGCAACAAAATAGGCCGGCATAGTCGCTCCCGGGGTGTGAGGGGCAGGGGCGTCGCCGCCGCCGCCGGATAAAGGGGTATCCCGGCCGGACAGGCGTCCGGGCCGGGCTTATCGGTAAGGTGCTCGCCGGCCGTCAGCGCCAGCCGCCGGAGGCGCTGATGCGTTCGCCGGTCAGCCAGGCGGCGGCGTCAGACACCAGGAACAGCGCGACGGCGGCAATATCCCCCGGCAGGCCGAACCGGCCCAGCGGCGTCTGCGCAATCAATTCTTTTTCAAAGTCGCTGCCCACTATGCCTAACCGGGCGGCGCCTTCGGTTGCCACGCCGCCCGGCGCGATGGCATTGACCCGGATGCCGCGTGCGCCCAGTTCCCGCGACAGGCCGACCGTCAGGGTATCAATCGCCCCTTTGGTCGCGGCATAAATAGCCGAGCCGGGGGTGGGGTGGGTGCTGATCGCCGAGGTAATGTTGATAACACTGCCGCCCTGGGGATTAAAATACTTTAGCGCTTCCCGCGTCGACAGGATAGTGCCGAGCACATTGATATTAAACTGGCGGTGGAACTCCGCCTCGGTCACCTCTTCAAGCGGTCCGAAGGCGAAGACCCCGGCGTTGTTTACCAGCACGTCCAGCGCGCCGTAGGCGTCCCTGGCGGCGCTGAACACGCGCTCGACATCCGCCGCGTTGCCCACGTCGCCCTGTACGGCAATCGCCTTGCCGCCGTCGGCGACGATCCCGGCGACCACTTTATCCGCATCCTCGCGGCTGGCGGCATAATTAACCACAACCGACGCGCCGGCGGCGGCAAAGCTTTTGGCGATAGCGGCGCCAATGCCCTTGGATGCGCCGGTGACGACGGCGACTTTACCTTGCAACTGACTCATAAGCAGACTCCGGAGGGTGGATAGGATGAAGTACGTTAGTTCGGAATTTATGAACTATCTTAGTTCGTAAAGTATGAACTATTGGACACCTTGTCAACAATCTGCTATAAATTTTTTATGAGACCGATAATGCACCCCGCGCCTGAAGACATTACCGTAGAGGGGATTTTGCATGCCCTGTCCGATCCCCTGCGCGTTCATATCTTCGCCGAGATCGCCCGGGCCGGGTGCGCCCGGCCCTGTTCGGCGTTTCTTGCGTTCAGCGATCGCGCCGTGCCGAAATCCACCTTGTCCCAGCACTTCAAGATATTACGGGAAGCCGGCCTGATCCGCAGTGAACGCAAAGGGGTGGAAGTGCGCAATACGTCCCGGCTTGACGATCTGCAGGAACGCTTCGGCCCCCTGATCCAGGCCATCCTCACGTCCTACGCCGCGCAGTGCGCCAGAGAGCGCGACAATACGACTTCTGTTTAATAATTTTATTGCAGTATATGAATATATCCCGCCGATAATATAAGTAATATACAATCGTAACTCTTCTCGCCGGCACGTCCGCGCTAGTAAATCCGGGTAATGGATATTTATGTTATCGTTATAGATAAATATTATTAAATACGAAGGAGTTTTATGGTGAATTTTATACCGTCAAGTATCGCGTGCTTATTAAATAAAATTCCGACTGATGACATCACTGGAATGAATGCAAATCATAAGGGCGCTTGCAATAAAAAATTAAATAATATCGTTTTCGCCGCCAATGATAATAGCGTATTCGTCCCTGTGATCACAAATCAACGCCCGATGAATAGACGGGTGGCTTTAGTCTATGGTTTTGCTAATGTCCGTAATCTTGACAGCGGGGACGGCGTGACTCAATTTACCCTTGATCAGCTTAACCAGGCGCTGGGTATCACTACCGAGCAACTGGATTATCGTAAAATCAGGCAACTACGCCTGGGGGTTGCCATTAGCCGCCGCAGGGTGAGGCGTTTTACCGTATTAACGGGTATCGACGGCGCGACCGCCAAAATGTTGCTGATGTCATGGCGTGACTTTTTACGGGATAATTATGATTTTATATCCGTAAAATCTCGGTTGCTTGAGAAAATAGAAAAATGCCGGATCTTAGGGAGGAATTGCGAGTGCGCAAAAAACATATTGCTTAAAAACAGCCCTTCCAGGCCGCGCTTTGATGACGGGTTATGGCGGGATACCAGAGCGCTGGCGAGAAAATTTATACGGCGGGGCGATGTGGCGGGTTTTAAAGCCTTGCGCAGGCGCGGCGATAAAAACAGGCCTCATCTGGCGGGGGCGATAAAAACGATGCTATTAAGACGTATCATCAAGCTGGGGCTGGAGTGGAGCAATTATTATAAGATTATGGTTAATTTCGATGTGAATTTCCGGCACCAAACCGCCATGAAAATTGAAGGCCGTCAGGATGAGCCGTATTGGCCGCTGACGTATTCCGCCTATCGCTATTGCCAGCGGCAATTGCATGATCACGTGAGTATCCGAATCGTGCCCAGCGCTTACGCCGACACCACGCCGATCCTGCGGATGTGAGGGTAGGTCATGGGGAAACCGGGCGATCGCCCGGTTACATATTATATGTGCCGGTTTCCGCGCGCCGGCAACTATAATGGGCGCATGCGTCAACGGCCGAGCTCGGCCTTTGGCATAACCGGTATTATCAGCAAGATAAACATCATTGCCCCGGATGAGAAAAACCATGGAAAAACCGACTTCAGCCGCCACGCCCGACGCCGCGGACGCCGCGCCCGCAAAGATTGATCATCTGCGTTTCCACCGCCGTCACGCCCATTTGTCCGCGCCGTTCGGCAACGGCTGGTTTGCGCGTAAGGCGGAAGGTTTCGCCCGATTCTTCGGCACGCCGATGTTTTTAGGGGCGCAGACGCTGATCGTTATCGCCTGGGTATGCATCAATACCTTTGGTTTCGCCAAATTCGATATCTATCCGTTTATCCTGCTTAATCTGGCGTTCAGTCTGCAGTCGGCCTATGCCGCGCCGCTGATCCTGTTGGCCCAGACGCGCCAGGCGGAGCGGGACAAGGCGCATGCCGACGCGGATGCCCAGCATCGCGAGGCGCTGGCCGTCGCCAATGCCGAACGCCAGGAGCGGGCGGCGCAAACCTCGGCGCAAATCATGGTGCTGCTGCAGCAAAATACCGAGCTGACCACTCTGACCAAAAACCTGAGCGAGCGCATTGAGATGCTGGCCGCGGAATTGCACAAAAAACTGTTGCTGGATGCGCCAACACCCCAGGGGTGACGGATCGCCGCCCGTGGTTAACGACGGCTGCGATCAGTTGGCCGCATTGGCCGGCATCCTGCCCGCCAGAATACCCACCAGTCCGTCGCGCAGCAGCGACGCCATGCGCAGGCGCGTGGCAAGCGTGGCGCTGCCCAGATGCGGCAGGCCGAATACGTTGTCCATCTGCCGGTAGGCGGGATGGATATCGGGCTCGCCGGCGAAAACGTCCAGCCCGGCGGCGGCCACGTGGCCCGCGTTGAGCGCGGCGATCAGCGCGTTATCGTTGATAATGTCGCCGCGCGAAATATTCACCACCACCGCGCCCTTGGGCAGCTGCGCCAGCAAGGGGGCATCCACCACGCCCCGGGTTTCCGGGGCGGGCGGACAGGCTATGCAAAAGTAATCACTGTGCGCGGCGAGGTCGGCGAGGGAATCGTGATACACGGCGTGTTGTTCGGCCGCGGGCGGCAACCGGTGCCGGTTATGGTAATGAATTTCCATATCAAAACCGCGCGCGCGCCGGGCAATGGCCTGGCCGATGCGGCCCATGCCGAAGATCCCCAGGCGCTGGTTCCAGACATCCTTGCCCAACAGCTGGTCCGGCGCCCAGCCCGGCCAATCACCGCCTTTTAACAGACGCAGCCCTTCCAGCGCGCGGCGGCCCGCGCCCAACATCAGCAGCAGGGCGGTGTCGGCGCAGGATTCGCTCAGCACATCCGGCGTAAACAACACCTTGATGCCGCGCGCCTTGGCTGCCGCCAAATCGATATGGTTGGTCCCCACCGAATAGGTGCAGATAGCCTTGATGGAGCGCGGCAATTGTTCGATGGCCTGGCTGTCCAGCGGCATGGCCAGGGAAACCAATAACGCTTGCACGTCGGTCATGGCGGACAGCGACGCCAGGGTGCCTGCCAGCGTGCTTTCCGTGGTATGGCGCAGGGTGAAATGCGCGCTTAATAAGGTATGGGCCTGCGTAAATAGCGGGCAGGCCATAAATAGCACCGGTTTATCAGACATGGTTACCTCGTCGCTTATCTCCGGTCCGGCGGTGCAGGACCCCGCGCGGGCATGCCGCGGACGAGGGTTATTCTAGCGCAGGCGCGGCGGCGGGCCAATCGCCGCCGGGCGCCAGGCCGGCTGGAACCCGCGCCCGGCGCCCGGCAACCCGCTCCGCCGGCGGCGCTGGCCGCCATCAGGCCTGGTATTGCAGGTACACCACATGGGTTTGCAAATACTCTTCCAGCCCGTGGCGTCCGTCGGCGCCGCCGATGCCCGACTTGCGCCATCCCGCGTGGAAGCCCTGCATGGCCTCGAAATTTTCCCGGTTAATATAGGTTTCGCCGAACTTCAGTTTTTTTATCGCCGCCATGGCGGTATTGAGGTTGGTGGTATAAATCGAGGAGGTCAGGCCGAATTCGCAGTCATTGGCCATTTGCACCGCTTCGTCAAGGGTGCGGAAGGTCGTGACCGGCAGCACCGGGCCAAAGGTTTCCTCATGCATGATATCCATCTCATGCTTTACATCCACCAGTAGGGTAGGCTGGAAAAAATAGCCCTTATCGCCCGCCCGCCGCCCGCCGGTGACCACCCTGGCGCCTTGCGCCACGGCGTTATCCACTTTGTCCTGCACGCTTTTCAGCGCGGCCGCGTCAATCAACGGCCCCATATCCAGGTTTTCTTCCCGGGCAGGATCGCCAAAAGTCACCTGGTTAAACGCCGCGGTGAGCCGGGCGATAAAGTCATCCTGAATATCTTCCTGCACATACACGCGTTCGGCGCAGTTGCAGACCTGCCCGGTATTGATGACGCGGGAGGCGACTATCGCCTTGACCGCCAGATCCAGATCGGCATCGTTCATGACGATGGCCGGCGCCTTGCCGCCGAGCTCCAGCGAGACCTTGGTAATGTTTTTCGCCGCCGCCGCCATGGTCTGCTCTCCCGCCGCCACGCTGCCGGTCAGGCTTACCATACCGACTTTTGCGTTGGCCGCCAGCTCCTGGCCCACCACCGAACCCCGGCCGGTCACCAGATTAAACACGCCGCGGGGCAAGCCGGCCTCGTGCACGATGCCGGCAAAGGCAATGGCGTTGTTCGGCGTCAGCTGGCTGGGTTTTACGACGATGGTATTGCCGGTGATAAGCGCGGGCGCCGCTTTGCGCGCCACCAGGAAAAAGGGAAAGTTCCAGGGGAGGATGCCGGTGGTCACGCCGATGGCTTTTTTAAACACAAAAATATTCTCGTTGCGCCGGTCGCTTTGTATGATCTCGCCCTCATAGCGCCGCGCCCATTCGGCCATATAGTCGAGATAATCGGCGGTAAACAAGACCTCGGTCCTGGCCAGGCCCTGGGTCTTGCCCCCTTCGGCCACGATAATATCGGTTAGCTCCTGTTCCCTGGCGCGGATGCCCTGGGCAATTTTATGCAGCCACACGCCCCGTTCCTGAGCCGGCAAGTCTTCCCAATCATGCTGCGCCCGCGCGGCGGCGTCGATGGCGTTGCGCACATCGTCCGCATCGGCGTCCGGTATCTGGGATATGACTTCCTCGGTGGCGGGGTTGAGGACATCAATCCATTTATCGCTGCGGTTGGAAACAAACTCGCCGTCGATATACATCTGTTGCTGTATTATTGCCATCGCTGCAACTCCATTAAGAAATTGTAGGGTTATTGTTGCGCATTGGATAAAAGTTTTACTCCGGCCGTCGTAATAATGCAATGGCCCCGGCGGCGGCATGGGTCCCCGCATCCCTGGCTTTTGCCGCATTTTGCGCGCAGTATCTTTGTCTTATTGCCACGAGGAAAAATAGTCTGGCAACCATTTCAAGAACGCTGTGATTAATATCTCAAAAATACCTTGTCCGGCAGACAGGCAATATTAATGTGTAATTTTGAGCAATATCACAGAAATCCATTGACCGCAGGAGGGGGCGCCAACGCGTTGAGCGTGACGCCCTGCTCATTATCAGAGCGTACGCAGGGCGCTGAGCAGTTCGCTGGTGGTGGAAGGGACAAATTCGGTTATGCTGTAGTTGGCCACTTCCTTAAAGGGGTCCTGCGCCAGGATCGCATCCAGATCGGGACGCGGCAGGGTCCGCGTCAGGATGATGCCGCCGATGCGCGGCACTTTCCTTCCGGAGGCCACAAAATCGCCGGTGGCGAAATAGTTACGCAACCAGGCGAGGTGCGCTTCCAGCAGCGCCTCAACTTTTTCCATGGGCTCTTCATACGTTAAATCAACGATAAACATCTGCGGCTCCTGCGTGATTTATGATGCCGTCAGGATAAACCTTAACAGTGGCAACCTCCACCTGCCGATGAAACCCGACCGGGATTTGTCGCGTGACAGGGACACACTATTAACGCACTCTTTATGGCAAGAAGATGACGTACCAGGTGAACTTGATGAACAACCTGCATTGGTTGAATAAAACACGGGCCATTATTTTATTTACCCTGATGTTGCTCACTGCTTTTTTAATCATCAGCTGGAGCAGCTATGAGGTGGCCAGGCAATCGCTCAACGACGAAATCGAAGAAAACACGCTACCGCTGACCAGCGACAATGTCTATTCCGAGATCCAGCAAGATCTGTTAAAACCGATATTTATTTCTTCCCTGATGGCCCATGACACCTTTGTCCGCGACTGGGTGCTGGTGGATGGCGAGCAGGATCCGAAGGCGATGATTCGCTATCTGAGCGAGATCGATCGGCGTTTCGACACTATTTTTTCCTTTTTTGTCTCCGACAAAACCCGGCGCTATTATGATCCCAAACGGGTTTTGGAAACCGTCTCCGAGCAGGAGGATGAGGATCGGTGGTATTTCCAGATAAAAGCCACGGCCGGCGACAAGCCGTATTTTATCGACGCGCGCCCCGATCCCGAGGACCATACTCACCTGGATATCTTCGTTAATCATAAGGTTATGGATTACCAGGGCAATTTTATCGGGATTACCGGCATCGGCCTTTCCGTCGAAAAAGTCAAATACCTGATTGAAAAATATGAACGCCGCTATAACCGCACCATTTATTTCGTTGATAAAACCGGGGCGGTCATATTGCACGGCACCACCTTCAAACGGCCGCTGCAAATCCGCTTGCAACCGGGACTGGGCCCGCTCGCGACGTCGATTCTGACCGTGCCGGGCGGCAGCTATCAATATGATTACCAGGGCAGGCAGGTGCTGCTCCATACGCGCCTCATTCCGGAATTCGACTGGTATTTGATGGTGGAGCAAAGCGAGCATCCCCTGGAGCGGGTCCTGTTTATGACGCTGCTTAAGAACCTCGGCATCGGGGCCGGCGTCAGCGTACTGTTTATCCTGTTTTTATGGTTGACCATCGGCGGCTACCAGCGCCGCCTGGAAACAATGGCCACCACCGATAAACTGACCGGCATCATGAACCGTCAGGCGTTTGAGTATCGCTTCCAGCGTTTGCGGGGGGCCAGGGCGGCAGAAAACGCCCCGCTGGCCATGGCGATCATTGATATCGATTATTTTAAGCAAATCAACGATCGTTATGGTCACGGCGCGGGCGATCGGGTCATCCAGCATATCGCCCGCTTAATCCGGACGTCCCTGCGCCGCACGGATTTCGTCTGCCGCTGGGGCGGCGATGAATTTTTGGTGCTGCTTACCGAATGCAATGGCGACGAGGCGCTGCGGCGCATGAATACCCTTTCCCACGATATCGGGCAGTCGGAGGTGGTTACCGACCGGGCGGTGATAAGCGCCACGGTCAGTTGCGGCGTGGCGGAACACCGGCCAATGGAAAACCTGGACGCCCTAATCGATCGCGCCGATATTGCCTTATACCAGGCGAAAAAGGCGGGACGCAATCGCGCTGAAAAACGCGATTAGCATCGGGCAAGACGCCGCGCGCCGCCGGTATTGTTGCCAGCGCGGGCAAATGATTTATAGTGCATGTTCCTATTTATCGACAGCGACCGTGACCGTATGACTTTCTCCCGCACCGCCATTGCGGTAACGCCCGCGCAACGCAAAGCGCTGATTGCCGGCTCAGTGGGCAATTTTATTGAATGGTACGAATTCGGCGTTTATGGTTTTCTCGCCACCCTCATCGCCGCCAATTTTTTTACCCTGCAGGGCGAAAGCGCCGCGGCCAGCCTGGTGCTGACCTACGCCGCCTTCGCCCTGGCTTTTTTCTGCCGCCCGCTGGGAGCGATAATTTTTGGCCGTATCGGCGATCGCCTTGGCCGTAAGCCGACGCTGATTACCGTTATCATCATGATGACGCTGTCCACCGCGCTTATCGGCGTAATGCCGACCTACGCCACCCTGGGCGTGGCCGCGCCGCTGCTGCTGACCCTACTGCGTATGGTGCAGGGGATTTCCGCCGGCGGTGAGTTCGGCGGCGCGGTGGCGCTGATGACCGAGTTCGCTCCGCCGGGCAGGCGCGGCCTGTTCGGCGCCTGGCAATCGTTCACGGTGGCCCTGGGATTGCTGGCGAGCGTGGGCATGGTGGCGCTGCTGGGCGCCTGCCTTACTCCCGATCAGCTGCATGTTTGGGGCTGGCGCATTCCGTTCCTGCTGGCGTTGCCGATGGGCGTCGTCGCGCTGGGCCTGCGCCTGCGCCTGGAGGAAACGCCCACCTTTCGCGCCATCCATCACGACGCCGCGCCGGCAGCGCCCTCGGCGCCGGCGCTGGCCGTCGTCAAGGCCATCATGCTCGGCATCGGCCGCATGATGGGCTGGTCCGCCGCGGGCTACACCTTTCTGGTGGTCATGCCCGCGTATTTGCAAACGACGCTGCACGCCAGTTTTTTACAGGCGCTGGTCGCCACCGTGCTTGGCAATGTGGGTTTCGCCCTGACCATTCTGCCGGCGGGTATGCTGAGCGATCGGATTGGGCGCAAGCGGGTGATGGTGGCGGCGATATTGGCCACCATCCTGTTTACGTTCCCGCTGCTGCATCTGCTGCAGGATCCGTCTAGCCCCCTGGCGATGAAGGCGCTTGCGGTGCTGGTCGCCGGCGCGGTGGTGGGGCTGCTGGCCGGTCCCGGGCCGGCGATGCTGGCCGAAATGTTCCCGACCCGGGTGCGTTATACCGGTCTCGGTCTTTCTTATTCGCTTTCCAACGCGGTATTTTCCGGCTGCGCGGGGCTCATCATTACCGGATTGATAAAACAAACGGGTAACATTGATATACCGGCTTATTATGTCGTTATAATTTCAGCAATCAGTCTATTGGCGCTGATAACCCTGCGCGGCGACGATCATTTGCGTTAACGCTTCAGCTAAGGGCCGCGTCCGTCCTTAGCTGAACAGGCTGTGGATCAGCTTGAGAAGCTCACTGATAAACTGTAATGTCGGCAGCATGGCATTATCCTCTGGGCAGCGGTGACAGGGGGTATGCCGGCGCGCCGGTGGCCCCGGTCTATTATTAAACATAACATCATTTCGTTCAATCCGGACGTCCCGGTTCCACGGATAAAATAAAGTTGTGTTAACCCGTGCCCGGTCTAAACTAATAATGCTAGTGCAATAAAAGTGTCTGTTGTTATTTTGCGGTCATCGGCACTTTGTATATTTCTTACCAAATCATCACCTAATGCATTGGAGTTAAAATGACCCTATATCATGAAGGTAAGAGAACGTTTGCCCCCTCCAAAGATAAAGCGCCCGTCAAGGACAAACCTTCTGAAAAAGCGAAGTCGCCGGCAAAAGCCAAAAGTGACGACAAAGATAAAAAAGACGATAAGGCCAAGGGGAAAAGCAGCACCAAAAAATAATGATGCCGCCGGCAGGGCGCACTGTTAGCCTAAGCCCATGGGCTGCTGATGTTAACTATCAGCAGCCCATGAATTTTTTATAATCCAGCTAAAAAGCGCAATGCTATAATTCAGAACACCGGCACTTTCCGTGTTGCCTCGATATTATAATATAAAAGAACAACACCACAGGTTTATGGAAACTCGACTGATGAATTCACAACTCAACGCCGCCGCCGGCGCTCTTGCCGAAACATTACGCCGGGATAGGCTCATATTGACCACCGCGGAATCCTGCACGGCGGGACTGGTGGCCATGGCGCTGTGCGCCGTGGGCGGCAGCGGTGATTTTTTCACCCGCGGCTTCATCACTTATACGGATCGCGCCAAACATGAAGTATTGCGCGTCGGATGGCACGCCCTGGAAACCTATACCGCCGTGAGCGAACAGGTCGTGAAAGAGATGGCCGCGGGCGCGCTGCAGGTCGCAGGTGAAGATATCGCCCTGTCGGTCAGCGGCTACGCCGGACCCGAGGACGGACCTGACGGCACCCCCGCGGGCACCATCTGGTTCGGATGGGTTACGCCGGATAACAAGGTCCATGCGCAGGTAAAACGGTTCAGCGGCGATTGCGAAGCCGTTATTGAACAGGCGGCTGTTTTCGCGTTGGTCAGGATGCGCGAATTACTGCAAAATAAATAGCGTCTTCATGGCAGGGCGCGTAATACCCGGCACGGATTACCGCAGGCCACGACATTGGCGGGAATCGGGCGCGTCACCACGCTGCCCGCGCCGATGGTGGTATTTTCACCAATTGTCACGCCTGGCAGGATAATGCAGCCGCCGGCAATCCAGACATTATCGCTTAGCGTAACCGGTTCGGCCCAGCCGATATGCCGGCCGCGTTCCCCGGGGTCGAGCGGATGATGGGCGGTGTAGAGCTGCACGTTCGGGCCGATAAACACATGGTTGCCGATGTTTACCGGCGCGCAGTCGAGCAGGACAAAATTAAAATTGATAAACACATGGCTCCCGAGCCGGGTGTTCATGCCGTAATCGACCCGCAGGTTTTTCTCGATATGCACATCATCGCCGATCTGGCCAAAGATTTCCGCCAGCAGCTGCTGCTGCCGTGCCGTTTCACGATGCCCGAGGGCATTATAGCGATCGATATTATCCCTGACGGCGTGCCGTATTTCGACCAGTTCGGGATCGTTGATAAAATAATGCTCGCCCCGGCGCATTTTCTCCAATTCGCTCATTGTATTGCCGCCTTTTGTTAAGCGTTAACCATGCCGATAAACTCATCCCGCACCGGGTCCGCCAGCGTGGGGTTCCAAATCATGCCCACCTCCCAGCGGGCATAGGCTCCCTGCAGCGGGATCATCGCTATATTCCTGGGAGCGATGTGCGCGGCGCTTTCCGGCACGATGGCGATTCCCACGCCCGCCGCGACCAGCGCCATCAGGGTTTGCATATCCCGGGTCTGCTGGACCACCCGCGGGCTAATCTGGTTAAAGCGCAAATACTGTTCTATCTGCTGATACAGCCCCGGCCCTTTATCCGGCAAAAGCTGGACCCAGGGCTGCGCCAGCAGGAAATGCCGCCACATCCGCATGTCGGGGTCTCTGGCCGGCAAGGCGGATTTATTGGCCGCCAGCACCAGGCTTTCCGACATAAACCGTCGCCCCTGCAGCGGCGGATCCACCGGCAGGCGCATAAAAGCCAGCTGCAGCTGGCCGGATAATAAGCGGGCATGCTGTTGCGCCGAGGACAGGTCCTCCAAACTGACGGTCACGTCCGGATACGCGCGCCGGAAGCGGGCAATCAAGTCCGGCACCGTTTTTAAGGCGGAGATGCCAAAACCGATCGCCAGGTTGCCGGTGGTCCCTTTCGCCACCCCAAGGGCATAGTGCCTGAATGTCCCTGCCAGCTCCACCAGTTCGGCGGCTTTCGGCAACAGCAATTCTCCCGGATGCGTCAGCAGGGCGCCCCGTCTTCCCCTGACAAACAGCGTGATGCCCAGCGCATGTTCCAGGGCTTTAATCTGTTTTGACAACGCCGGCTGGGTAATACACAGCTGTTGTGCCGCCTCGCGGTAGTTCCTGGTAGCCGCCAGGATGACAAAGGCGCGCAATAATCGATTATCCATTCCAAACGGTTATCAATGGCGAAATTTAAGTGATTATATTTCAATCATTTTTTGCGCTCTACTGTTTTCGGACCTAATGAATGCTCTTGTGATCCCGCTCACATAGCGTTCCGGTTATCCGGTAGATAAAGGAGAATGGCATGAAACAACAGCATTTTATCTTTTTGCGCAAAGCCGACGTCATCACCCCCCAGTCCCTGGACGATCCGGCGGCGGGCATTATTATCCGCGCGGTACTTTTGCAGGGGTTCAGCATCTCCCCGCTCCAGGTACGCGCGGCGGACAGTCGCGAAGCGCTGGACAAATTCCGCCGGGACGCGGCGGAGGCGGGCGATTTTGTCCCGACGCGGCTGCTGGAGTAAATCCCGCCGGCGGCCGTAAGGGGCCGCCGGTAGGTTCCATTCCCCCGGCCGGACGCAAGATCCGGCAATATCCCCGTCCGGCAAAACCACGTATCCCCGCTGTTGAAAAAAGAAGCATATCGTCGTAACAATGACACCTAGGAATTTTCCTATAGTCTTAATATACTCGCGCGCTGATGAAAACACGGGCGAATTAATATCCCCAGTTTTTGGCGATCTGTATGAAATAACTGTACCGATAAAAGCGTAACGCGATGGCCCCCGAATGTGGTCAGGACGGGTCATATTTATCAAAAATCCGAACCGGTTTACTATCAATGAATTTGTTAATTATATGTGTGATTCTTGTTTTAACTATGCTGTATAGTTTTCACCGGCATGCGCAATTTATTGCCAGCAGAAGCTTGCCTAAAAAACGGCATAAAAAAGAAATAAGATTATATAGCTATATAAAATTACCGTTACCACCCGTAATACGACATCAGGCTTTCTATGCTGTGGACAATAGGGTGGAAACCCATGGCCGCCAGGAGTCGATGATGAACAAGGCGGCATAAAATTGATGTAAATCAATGGTTATTTCATGGGTCATTATAATGACGTCATAGCGAACATTCCCTTAAACTCGCGTGGATAAGGATGTCATGGCATGCCCGAAATATAGAATATCTCAATGAAAAATTGATTGACGCTATTTGTATATTACAGGGCATCATTTTCATTAGCAGTCGCAAGGCTCTTCTTTGCAATGCATGTTATCAGCAGGCACAACAGTGAAAGTAATTATCTTTATCCTGGCGTCATTATTGACGGGTTGCAGCGCGGTAGGTCATTATAATGTCGACAAGACCGCCAGTAACAAAGCAGATTTTCATTTTATCGGTATTCCTGTATTGGCGGGCGCTGTCGGCTCCAGTTTCCCGCTGACGGAAAATTACAGTCTTACCGCCGGGCATGTGGCTAAATTAATGATGGTCCGGGTAAAAGCCTATAATCCCGTCTGCGATGTGGCCATAATCTACCATAATAATAAGGGACGGGCGTTGCCCAGGCTGGAATCAGCGGTTAAAGGCGAACGGGTCAATCTTTATGGCTACAACGCCTATACGACGCTGCCCACATCGTCATCCGGCACGTTACAGGCCTTCGGCTGGTGGGATAAGCCCGGCACCAGTTGCCGGATGGGGCTGACCGACGCCGGGGGCATCCAGGGCATGAGCGGCGGGCCGGTATATGTGGCCGACGGCGCTATCGTCGGCATCTTTACCGCCACGCACCCGAAACGCAGGCAAAGCATCTTTGTCCCGTATCAAAATATCGCGGCTTGGGTGGCCACCGAAATGGACGGCAAGGACTTGGCCAGCGTGAGAAAATCAACGGCAATGCCCGACTTGCCGACGCCGGCGGCCGCGCTCCCCGTGGCCAGAGTCGCTGTCGGCGGGCTACACTGACGGGACGTTCAATCCTCTTTGGCCAACTGTTGCCGATAGGCCTGGGGGCTGATGCCGATATTGCGCTGAAATACCCGCCTGAGCACATCCGCGCTGGTAAAGCCGCATTTGGCCGCAATCTTATCCAGGTTCATGGTGGTCATTTGCAGGTAGCGCTGCGCGGTTTCCAGGCGAATGTTCTCGATATATTTCGCCGGCGTCGTGTTCAGCTCATGTTTAAATATTCTGATCAGGGTGCTCCGGCTCATGGCCAGCTTATCCGCCAGCACATCAACGGTAAGTTCCTGGGCTAAATGCTCATGTATCCAGGGTTGCAGCGTTTTCAGGCTGCGGTGGCTGGAGTATTGCGCCAACAGTGAAAAACTGAGCTGGGCCTGATCGGCGGGCCGGCGCAGGAACATCACCAGCTCCTTGGTCACTTCCCCCGCCAGCCGGTCGCCATGATCGTCGGCGATAAGGTTAAGCGCCAGATCAATGCCGGAAGACATGCCGGCGGAGGAGTATATTTTGCCATCCTTGACCCAAATGGGCTGCTCCTCCAGATGAACTCCGGGATGGTGTTTGGCGAATTCATCCATTACGCGCCAGTGGGTCGTCACGTGTTTTCCCTCCAGCATGCCCGTCTGGGCCAGGGCGAAGATACCGCCGGAGACGGTGCAAATGCGGCGGACCCGGCTTTCCTGGCTGCTGATCCACTCAATGGTATGCGCCGGATACAGGCCGAATGATGCAATAGTGGTGGTGATGATCAACGTATCGATAACGAATGTATCCCATTTTTTATCGGTCAGGGCTGAATGGCCCAGCAGGCTTATTCCCGCTTCAGTTTCGATGGTTTTATCCGGTCCGGCGGAGACCAGTTCCACCTGGTAAGGGGATTTATTTTCCGCCAGCGTATTCGCCAGACGAAACGCTTCCATTGGACCGGCGACATTTAAAAGATCGATCGGTGGAATACCCAAAATCACTATTTTTTTTGTGGGTATGCGATTTGGCATGCTTAATGACCTTGTGCGGATAAACAGGTGTTGCAATAGTAGTGGTTAACATTTGACGCAAATCGTCGGTAAATTGGAAATTTGCTACCATTGGCCTTAATTTTTATAATCATCTGCAAGGTGGAAAAGTTGTGAATATTAATAGCCGGATAGTAAGATAATGTAAAGCGCCTTGGCAAGGATTTGAAATGATTAGATACATTTTAATATATAAGTAATATTTATTTCCGCTGTTTAATCGGTCAGCAAAAAATGGACAGTATGGCAAGAAAAAACACTTAAAACATATATTATTAATTACTTTAGGATATATTCATTTTTACAGCAGTGCCGGAAAGCCCGGCGCCAGCAGAGCTGAAAATTAAGTATCTTTATGAAATTAAACGTTTTTATTATTAAGATCCACTGAGGTTTATGATGGTTTATCAGATTTTACTGAGATATAATTAAACAGCGTTTTCCGCGAAGACGTACTGTGCAATGCAAAGTTATTATCGTAACTAGGATGACATTTCATTTTTATATTCATTAATCATTCATTACGTAATCCTGCGCAATGGGCCGGATCGGGCAAGCGATGACGGCATTAACGCCTTTTCAAGTATGGCGGATCATGCCGGGTAAATATCAATCCGGAATGGTGTTTTACCGAATAGTCCTCCCGCCGTGGCGGCGCAAGACAATATTGGCTTTGGCGTTACATGAATGTTAAATGCGTAACAATTGTTCTGTGATAATGCATTATTACGGCAAGAGAGAATATGTCCCGGCCGAAACAGTCCTCACTTTCCAGGCGGCAAAGGGTTAACGTCGCCAGGGAAACCCGCTGGCGTATTTACCTAATGGGTTCCATTAAATGGAACTGGAAATATAAATCCGGCAAATAACCGCCGTTCAGTTTTAAAGAAATTCCCGCTCAGGCCTGCGCCGAATTCACGTCGCCCCTTTGCCGTCTTCGCGGACGGCGTTCCCGGGGCGCGGTGCGCGTCCCGGGACGGGCGGGGAGATCGCCGCCGCTACTCGCGCACTTTCACCGCAATAACGGTCATGACGATGGCATAGATGATAAACGCCGCAACGGTTGCCATGATTCACCTCCTTCTTAAGGTTAACTTAAGAAATCTTACCCCCGGCCGCGAGCAAAAATTAAACAAAAAATGTCATGCGGATCTGCTTGTGCGCCGCTGGCATGTGACAAGATTCCAGGTCAAATTTTTTACAGGAGTCATCACTGGTGACTTTAACGGTTAAAAAAACCTTGAATGTGGGAACGGAGGCAGATGAACAGCTCAAATACGAAATGGTCTCCGGCGGTACCAATCAGGGCATCCGCGCCACGGCGTACCGCGAGATTGTCTTAGGTGAGGCCAGGGGATGGCACCAAACGCCGCGCTGATCCTGCATCCCCGCCTGTTGTGAGCGCCGCGCCCCCAATGCCGGCTTCCCGGCTGGCCAAGGCGCGGTTTTTGTTTACCGGCGAACCCACAGGCTTGCGGCCGTCGCGATAACTGATTAGCGCCCGCTGAATTGCGGCGGGCGCCTTGCCGCCAGCGCGCGCATGCCTTCGTCGCGATCGTCGCTGGCGGCAATCAGCGCCGACAGCGAACGCTCATAGCCGATGCCCGCCGTCAACGGCATATCAAAACTCGCCAGCACGGCGCGTTTGGCCATTTTAACCGCCAGCGGGGCCGCCGCCGCCACGCTATGGGCAATCTCCATCGCAACGGCAATCAATTGCCCGGGCGCGGCAATGCG
This sequence comes from Sodalis sp. RH14, assembly GCF_047324285.1. NCBI lineage: Bacteria > Pseudomonadati > Pseudomonadota > Gammaproteobacteria > Enterobacterales > Bruguierivoracaceae > Sodalis > Sodalis sp. RH14. The sequence continues at coordinate 4,397,216 of NZ_CP178739.1, read as the reverse complement.
GCTTATCAAGCCCGCCGCCAGCGCTTCGGCGGCGCACAGACGGCGCCCTGTCAGGATCATGTCCATCGCCATGGCTTTACCGGCCGCTTTGACCAGCCGCTGCGTGCCCCCCGCGCCGGGAATGATGCCGATATGCGTCTCGGGCAGCCCCAGCCGCGCGGTATCGTCGGCAATAACAATATCGCATAACAGCGCCAGTTCCAGCCCGCCGCCCAGCGTGTGGCCGGATAACGCCGCAATCAGGGGGGTGTCGATGGCGGCGATGCGATCCCATTTTTCGCTGAAGCCGCTGACATAAAGCGCAACGGCGGATGCGCCGGCCAGTTCGCCGGTATCGGCGCCGGCGGCGAAAGCCCGGGGACCGCCGGAGATAACCACCGCGCGGATATCCGCATCGGCATCAAGCGACGAGAGTTCGGCGTAGAGTTCGTCCAGCATGCCGGCGCTCAGGGCATTCAGTTTTTCCGGCCGGTCCAGCTGGATATGCGCCACGGCCCCGTCGCGGCGACAGGAAATAAGGCTCATGACGACCTCTTCGCGGTCAGCAGGCTAATGATGTCGTTGCGGTGTTCCATGCCGGTTTTGATTTCTTCCTCGCTCCAGACATAAAAGCCCCGGCCGCTTTTTACGCCGAGATGGCCTTGCTCCACCCGATCCAGCACCCACGCGGGCAAATGGGTATCGTTGGCCAGCTCCGGCAACAGGATAGCCGCCACGTTGCGCACGGTATCCAGCCCGGCGAAATCCATTAATTTCATCGGCCCCATGGCGGACCAGCGGGGCGCAAGGGTGCTTTGTACCGCGAAATCCACGTCCTCGACGGTGCCTATGCCCGCCGATACCAAATGCAAAGCCTCGCGCAGCAAGGCGTATTGCAAACGGTTGACGATAAATCCCGGCACGTCTTTGTCGACGGCGATGGTCGTCTTTCCCAGCGCGCGGCACAGCGCCATTGTCTGCTGAAAGGCGGGCTCGCCGGTCAGCGGTCCCCGCACGATCTCAAGCATCGGCATCACGTCCGCCGGGTTAAACCAGTGCAGGCCGATAAACCGCTGCGGCCGCCGCAGAACGGTGGCGATAGCGCCGATCGGCACGCTGGACGTATTGGTGGTCAGCAGGCAGTCATCGCCGACATGCTGCTCAATCTGCCGGAAAACCTCCTGTTTCAGCGCCAGGTTTTCCGCGATGTTCTCCGACACAAACCCCGCACCGGACAGGCAATCCGCTAATACGGTGGTGAAGGTCACCGGCGCGTCCCCCCCGGCGAGGGTCCGGATCACCGGCTCCGCTTTCTCCAGCGAGGCGGCAGTGCGCGAATAGAGCGAAACGGCAAAACCCCGCGCCGCGAATACCGCCGCGATGCGTGTTCCCATGGTGCCGGCGCCGATTACGGCGATTTTATTTGGCTGCATAGCGTTTTGCTCCGTTGCCGGGTTAAATAACACCGCGTTGCTGGAGTTCATCCAGCTCGCGCTCGCTCAGGTCCAGGATGTCGCCCAGGATGCCGCGGGTATGCTCGCCCAGCCGCGGCGGCATCAGTTCAGGCGGCTGCGCCATGCCGCTCAGCTTGACCGGCTGGGGGAGCAGGCTGATTTCGCCGGCGGTGGGATGAACGACTTTTTGCAGTAGTCCCCGCGCTAAGGCATGCGGGCTTTGCAATACCTCGTCCAGCCCCCAAACCGGCGCGGCGGGAATACCCGCCTGGTCGAGCAGCGTCACCGCCTGCGCCACGTTTTTATCCCGCAGCCACGCCTCGATATAACCGCGCAGCTCGGACTGATGTCGCAGCCGCTGCGGATCGGTGGCGAAGCGCGCGTCCTTATCCAGCCCGGGCTGGTCAATGGCCGCCGCCAGACGGGCGAACAGGCTGTCGTTGGCGACCGCGATGACCACGTGGCCGTCGGCGGCCCGGTAACTGTCCATCGGCGCGCTGATGGGATGCGCGTTGCCCAGGCGCCCGGCGGAGGGTTTGCCGCCCAGCAACTGGGTGAGCGAGACCATTTGCAACGAGACCATGGCGTCGAGCATCGCCATGTCCACCTGCTGGCCGCGGCCGGTGATGCCCCGTTGCAGCAGCGCGGCCAGCACGCCCCATGAACAATAAAGCCCGGCGACGACATCGCCGATGGCGTCGCCGACGCGGGTCGGCTCGCCGTCCGGCCAGCCGGTCGCCTGCATAATGCCGCCCATGGCCTGGATGACGTGATCATACGCGGCCTTATGCGCCAGGGGGCCCTCCTGTCCGAAACCGGAAATGCTGGCGTAGATAAGCCTGGGATTGATTTCACTTACCGCGCCGTAATCAATGCCCAGACGCCGGGTCACCCCGGGGCGGAAGTTTTCCACCAGCACATCGGCCGTTGCGATCAATTGCTCCAGCAGCCGCCGGCCCTCGGGGGTTTTAAGATTCAGGGTCAGGCTTTTTTTGCCGTGGTTGAGCAGCATGAAATAACTGCTTTCGCCGCCGATATGCGGCCCGAAATCACGGGAATCATCGCCTTTGCCCGGCATTTCTATTTTAATCACCTCCGCGCCCAAATCATTTAGCAGGGATGCGCAATAAGGACCCGCCAGTACGCGAGAGAGATCGAGCACCCGGATGCCTTCCAGCGGCCGCGGTGAAACGGGGATAGTCATAGGCGCGCTCCCGTAGCGGCGCCATCGGCCAGCACGGGTTCCAGGGCTTGCGATAACCGGCCGTCGGCGATCAGCCGCCGGATGGCCAACATATCCGGATACATCTCGTCGTCCCGCTGGCGGAACGGCACTTCCCGGCGTATTACCGCCAGCACCGCCCGGGTTCCCCGCGCGGGGCGCAGCGGCCGATGGAAATCAATGGCCTGGGTGGCGCAGAGAAGTTCGATGGCCACGATATCGACGGCGTTTTGCAGGGCATCCAGCGCTTTACGCGCCGCCGTCACACCCATGCTGACATGATCTTCCTGGCCCGCGCAGGTCGACACCGTGTGAACGCTGGCGGGAGAGGCCAGGGCGCGGTTTTCGCCGGCCAGCGCCGCGGCGACATAAGGCGGGATCATCATGCCGGAATACGCATCGCCTTCCTGGATCAAAAATGCCGGCAGACCGCTGAGGTGGCTGTTGGTCAACCGGTCGGAACGCGCCTGCGACGCCGTGCTGAGCTGCGCAACGGCGATCGCCAGCGCGTCAAGACACAGGGCGGTGGGCGCGCCATGGCCGTTGCCGCCCGGCAGAACCTGCAGCTCGCCGTCCTCCACCAGAAATACCGGATTATCGGTGACGGAATTGATCTCGGTGGTCAATACCTGCCGGCACCAGGCCAGCACGTCGCGTACCGCGCCGTGAATTTGCGGAATGCAGCGCAGGCTCAGCGCATCCTGCACGCGAAAATCACGATAGCGGTCCAGTATTTCACTGTCCTGGAGCAGGCAGCGCAGGATGCGCGCCGTCTCCAGTTGGCCGGGATGCGGACGCAGCGCGTGCAGACGGGCATCGTAACCACGGATATTGCCTTTCAACGCCTCCAGGCTTATTGCGCCGGCCGCGTCGGCGACCGGCAGCAGCGCGGTAAATTCCTCCACCGCCAGGCATCCCAGGGCGGTGATTTCGTATGTGCCGCTGACCAGGGCATGTCCCTCGCGCGGTCCCGGCGTGCGCACCTCGATACCCGCCCGGCGCAGCGCTTCCCCGCCGGGCAGCAGTTCCCCCTGGTACCAGGCTTTGCCGTGGCCGAAAACCGCCAGGCCGATATGCGCGGTGGCTATCAAATACCCCACCGACCCTTTGGCGGGCGCCCAGGGAATAACACCCCGGTTCAGCATCATCGCCATGCTGGTCACAAGAGACGGACTGACGCCGCTATAACCCTGCAACAGCGATTTAATCATTACCGCCATCATGGCGCGCACTTCCCGGGGCGCCAGATCCGCGCCGGTGCCGCAGGCATGGCTTTTCAGCATGTTCAACTGCACGGCGGCGATTTGCGGCGAGGACAGGCGCTGGGTAACCAGATCGCCCACGCCGGTGGTCAGGCCGTAAATCACTTTATCCGCGGCCAGCGCCCGGTTGATTTCCTGGTGCACCGCCGCCATGCCCGCCAGCGCCGGCGGATCGAGCCGTACCTCGGCGCCTGCGGCAATCGCGGCGATATCGCCGGTGGTGGTCGCGGTTTTGCCTAACAGAATGCTATCCACTAAAGCCATATCATGCTCCCGACCGGATGGTTTTCATTCACCGACATTATTTATCCAGGCCGTGCTGGGTCAGCCATTCCTTTGCCACCGCATCGATACTGTCAAAATTGGCCAGTTTGCCGTTCATGACAATCAGATCATCGGTGGTAAGCTGGGCGGAAATCTTATTCAGCGTGTCACCGACCGGGGCGCTGAGTTTGTCGGCGGCAATCAGGGGCACGATATTTTGCGCCGGGAACAGATGCTTGGGATCCTCCAGGGCCACCAGGTTATTTTTTTTCATCGCCGGGTCGGTCGAGGTCATATCCGCCACCTGGATTTGATTATTGACCAGCGCCGACAAAGTCAGCGGTCCCGCCACATCCAGTACCTTGAAGTTCTTAAAGGTCAGGCCGTAAATGTCTTTTAAACCCTTCACCCCCTCGCGCCGGCTTTTCCATTCCGCCGGTCCGCCCAACACCAGTTTGCCGGCGACGGGCTGCAGGTCGCTGATGGTCTTCAGGTTATATTTTTTGGCGGTTTTGTCGGTAACCGCCAGCACGTCGCTATCCTGCGCCCGGGAGATGGACAGCATCTTGATCTTGGCGGGCAGGGCTTTACCCAGCGCGGCCTCGACATCTTCCACGCTATGGGCCTGGGTTTTCTCGTCCAGATAGCTCAGTGTCGCGCCGCTGTATTCCGGGATTAAATTAATGGAACCGTCCAGCAAGGCGGGCATATACACTTCCCGGCTGCCGATGTTTAATTTCTTTTCCACTTTGATATTTTTCGCGGCCAGCGCGTCGGCATAGATCGTGGCCAGCAACTGGCTTTCCGGAAAATCCGCCGATCCCACGATAATGGTCCCGATATCGCCGGTCGCGGACGTTTTATCATCAGCCGATGCCGGGGCGGTCTGCAATAAAACGGCGGAAAACAACGTTGCTGCGAGCAATTGATTCATTTTCATTTTGACGGGCTCCGGTTAATGATATAGGCGATTGATATAGTGGGTTAATAGAATAAAAGGCTTACGCCGGCGCTCGCGCCGCTGTATGCCGGATGAGACCATGAAACGAATGAACAACGAGAAGATAAAATCCACCGCCAGGGCCAGCGCGCCCACCGTAATGGCGCCGGCGACCATCTGCGGATAATCGTTTTGCGCGCGGCCGTCGATAATCAACCGGCCCAGGCCGCCCAGCGACACATAGGCGGCAATGGTGGCGGTGGAGACAATCTGCAGCGCCGCGCTGCGAATGCCGGACAGGATCAGCGCCAGCGCGCAGGGAATTTCCACGGTCAGCAGCAGGCGCCAGGGTGAATACCCCATGCCGACGGCGGCGTCGATAACGCTGGGATCAATGGCGGTCATGCCGGAATAGATCCCCATCATAATCGGCGGCAGCGCCAGTATAATCAGCACAATTAGACAGGGGACGATAAACGCCAGATCCGATTCGAACACCGGGCCGAAAATAATGACCAGTAAAATAATCAGGCCAAACGTGGGCAAGGCCCGCATGGCGTTGGCGATACCGATAAGCGTGCGTGTGCCTTTGCCGGTATGGCCGACATAACAGCCAATGGGAAAAGCGATAATCAACGCGATAAGCAACGCTTCGGCGCTGTAAATAACATGCTGGGTGATTAATACCAGCAGGCCGTCATCGCCCAGCCAATGGGCGCTGTCCATAAACCACGCTATCATCGTCCGCTCCGTTTAGGTTTCCAGGCCGTAATCTTATTCGCGCCCAGCAGCAGTAAATTATCGAGAACCAGGGCCAGCGCGATACATAAGACGATGCCGGCGATAATCGGCGTCAGGAAATGCAGCTGGAACCCCTGGGTAAACAGCGCTCCGAGCTGCGGCATGCCCACCACCGCGGCGATGGACACGATACTGACATTGGATACCAGGACCACCCGCATCCCGGCGGCGATAACGGGAACCGCCAGGGGGAGCTCCACCAGCAAGAACCGCTGCAGCGGCCGGTATCCCAGGGCCACGGCGGCCTGGCGGGTGTCTTCCGGCACGGAATCCAGCCCGTCGCATACCGTGCGCACCAGTAATGAAAACGCGTACAGCGTCAGCGCCACCACCACGTTAAGCGTGTCGAGAATTCGGGTGCCAAGGATCCCCGGCAGCAGCACAAACAACGCCAGGGAGGGAATGGTATAGAGCAGTCCGAGCATATTGAGCAGCAGGTTCTTGATATGCGCGCTGCGATAGATAACGATCCCGGCCGGGATGGCCAGGATTAACCCAATCAATACCGGCACCACGGACAAATACAGGTGCCAGCACAGCAGGTTGAAAATGGTGTCTTTTTGCGCCCAGAGCCAGTCAAACCGCATGGCGTTGCTCCACGTCCATCGGTTGACGCGCGGCGCCGAACGCCTGCTCGATATTCACCGAACCGAGTAATTGCCGGTTATCGTCAACGACGATCCCCCGGCCGGAAGGCGAGCTCAGCACCGCGTCCATCAGTTGCCGCAGCGAGCCGCTCAGCGGCGCAAACGTACCGCTCAGGTTAATGTCGCCGGCCAGGATATGGCTTTTTGGCTGGGCGACATCAAACCAGCCCAGGGGCTGGTTGTCAGCGGTCACCAGTATCCACCGGCCCTGCGCCCGCTCACGGGCCTCGGCGACCGGCATCCCCACGGCGGCGCAGGGTTCGCTGGACAAGGCCAGGCCGGAGGGGATGGCGCTAAAGGCCAGCTTACGGTAGCCACGGTCCCGGCCGATAAAATCGGCGACAAACGCATCGCCGGGATGGTTAAGCAGCCTAGACGGCGCGTCGATCTGCGCCAGCCTGCCGCCGGGCCTGAACACCGCCACCCGATCGCCCAGCTTCATGGCTTCATCAATATCGTGCGTGACCATAATAATGGTTTTACCGATATCGCTTTGCAGGCGCAGGAATTCATCCTGCAACTGCTCGCGCACCACCGGATCCACCGCGCTGAAGGGCTCGTCCATCAGCATGAATTCCGGATCCGAGGCCAGCGCCCGGGCAACACCTACCCGCTGCTGCTGCCCGCCGGACAATTGCCAGGGATAACGCTGGCCCATCTCCGGCGACAGGCCCACCCGCGCCAGTAAATCCAGCGCGGTTTTCCGGGCGGCATGCCGCGTCGCGCCGTTAAGGCGCGCGGTAACGGCGACATTATCCTGTACGGTTTTATGCGGGAATAAGCCGGCATTCTGGATGACATAGCCTATCTTGCGCCGCAGCCGCACCACATCCATATCCTGCGTGGATTGCCCATTGAGCGTAATCACGCCCGAACTCGGCTCAATCAGCCGGTTGATCATGCGCAGCGAGGTGGTTTTGCCGCAACCGGAGGGGCCGACCAGAATGGTGATTTTTGCCGTAGGCGCGACAAAAGATAATCTGTCCACGGCAACGGTGCCATCGGGGTAAAATTTGGTGACATTGTCGAATGCGATCATGGCTTATCCATCAAATTTATAATCCGCGCTGTAAAATCAGGCATGTATATTCTTGTATGTACAACCAAGCAATTTAGATGCCAACTCCAGTCGGATGTCCGCCCGCCCACAGCGGTGGCGGGACGCCCCGTTGCCTGCGCGATGATGAGTTAGGGCGGGAGCCTGGATGTTCCATCATGTAGCGCGGCGCACTGTAATGAGGCACCGCCATCAACAGAGTTTGCCTAATGGGTAAGGGGGTATAGATAAAGAGGGGAGGGGCTTGGCGTGGGCGCGGCTATGCGACCGCCATAAGCGCAAAAAAAAACGCAAATCCATGATCATATCTTGATATGGATTTGCGCCTTGATGAAAAATTTTGTCTTACTTTTACCGCGCTATTATTCCGCGGTATTGACATGCTGGTTAGAACTTTGCGTTACCGGATAGGTATTGGCATAGCTCTGGTAGTCACCGCCGGCGGCCATGGAAACTGCGGGGGCGAGCATGGCGGAAATAAGGGCTAAAGCTGCGATGGTCTTTTTCATGATTGATATCCTCTCGTTTTGTTTGTACAGGTGAAAGCCTTTCGCTTTCGATGTGATTAATATAACGCTCATTAATTAAATAGTCTAGTGAATAAATTTGTTTTTATTGTTCAAATTATTTGATTTGATGTGGGGTTTATCCGCTATTCGACCTGATAAAAAGCGCAATGGCTTCAATAACGCCCGGAGCCAGGGGAAGGTTCGCATCGGCATAGGCGGCCAGATTGATGCTGGGCTCATCAACTGTGACCCGTTTAAGCACATGATTGGTGTCGGGGATCAGGAGAAGGGTAGAGGCCGGCGCGAACTGATGGAGACGTTTGGCATCCGCAATACCGACCTGGAGATCGCGTTTTCCCTGCAGTATCAGCACCGGCTTGTTAACCTGCTTGATGAGTTGCGCGGGATCTAAGGCAAAGAGGCTGATCAGGAAGGATTGCACCGCCGGCCGGAATAACGCCTCCAGGGCCGGCGGCACTGCTCTGGCATCTATGAGCTGGCCGGACGAAAGCGCGGCGATCGCCTTGGCGGCCGCGTCAAGCAACAGCGCGTTGGCGGGGTTGGCGCGCAACTGGGACATCAGCACTTCGCCGGCCGGCCGGCCGGGGCATGCGACCAATATCAGCCCGGCTATATGTTCCGACGCTCGTGTTAGTGCGCTAAGCGCCACTAAACCGCCTTCACTATGGCCAAGCAACCATACCGCGTTTGTGCCGGTACGCCGGCGCAGGGTGTTAATCCAGTTGTGAATGTCATCGACATAATCAGCGACGGTCACCGCATCCGGGTCCGGTACGGCTGCCGCGCTGGCAAACATGCCGCGCTTATCGATGCGTGCGCTGACTATCCCCTTGGCGGCCAGTCCTTCCGCCAATAATTTATAGGGCGCGGCTTTTATTCCCAGTACGCTATTGCCGTCGCGATCCGTTGGGCCGGACCCCGGGATGATAAGGACCACTGGCGAACACTTATCTGGCACTCCACTAAGGGTTCCCTTAAGCGGCCCCATTGGACCTAACGCGTCAATAGTGCTCATCGGAGTTAACCCGCGCCGATAAAGTTAACATAACCGGGGAAAACCCCGGCAAATCAGCTGAATTCAATAAATACAAATACACTGGGATCTCGCAGGCAACGTTTACTGACACTGAATCTTATAGCCCAACGGCCATGTTGTCTCTTATTTTGCGGGCATACGGGTCACGTTGCGCCGGCTGGCGTGGCCCAGGCGGCGCTGATGGCAAATCATGCTGGCAAGGCCATTCAAGGCGGGCAAAAAAAAATCGCAAAACCACGACTTTTGCGCCATGGTTTTGCGATTTAATCAATTTTTTTGTCTTTTACTATATGACGCCCTTATTCGGCGGTATTGACGTGATGATTACTGCTTTGCGTCACCGGATACGTGTTGGTGTAGCTTTGGTAATCACCGCCTGCCGCCATGGAAACTGCTGGAGCAAGAACGGCTGCGATAAGGGCGAGGGCTGCGATGGTCTTTTTCATGATTGATATCCTGTGTGGTATGAGTGAAAGCGTTTTGCTTTCGATGGAATAAATATAACGCTCATTAACATAATGGGATATCGAATAAATTCGCTGGTGTTGTTCAAATTAACTGATTTATAGACCAGGTGGTATAGGCCACGGATAACCTCAGGCGGTTAGCCGCTGTGGCGTCATAACGGCAATGTGGCGAGACGGATGTCCTGGCGAAAAAAAACCTGTCCGGCGCTCTTAGCCTGGGCGCGTATGCCACTCATAATGTGCCGATTTCAACAGTCCGTTTCATGCCTTTCAGCCAGCGTGATAAACAGGGGGCATTAATTAGTACGCATATTGTGGCGTTATCGCTGGCATTTCTGATTCGGGCATAATTTTACGTCTTTTTATGGCCCGCGACGGCGGCTGGCATAAGCTGCAGACAAACCCATAAACCGGATGATGGGCATAAGTGACAAAATGGCCCTGACAATGGCTACAGGGCGTTAATTGCAGCATGCCGCTATTGACAAAGCGTACCAGGGTCCAGGCGCGGGTCATGGTCAGCAGCGGTAACTCGTCCACCTGCGGCGGGCACTGCTCCAGATAGAGGTGATAAGCCTGGATAATTATCGCTATATCGCTGGATTCGCCGTTTTTCTTTAATGCCCGGAAGATATTATAAAACATAGAGGAGTGGATATTCTGCTCCCATATCATATACCAGTCGGTAGAGAACGGCAGCATCCCTTTCGGCGGAGGGCTGCCGCGCAATTCCTTATAGAGTTTGATTAATTTGGGGCGGCTGATCTGTGTTTCACATTCCAGCATCTGGAGACGGGCCCCCAGGGTGATCAGTTCCATGGCCATTTGGATATCTTTTGCTTCCTGAATGATGCTTTTATAGGTCATGGTCACCCCCTTGGGTTAGGTAAAGGCACTATTTTTGCGCTTGTACGTTTTGCTAACACAGTCGACAAAACAATACCCGTATGAAGTTGCTGCAATTCGTCAATCCGCGACTCTTGGGTCAGCAATCTGATGGTCTGATGGTCATCAAAGCGAAACAGGCATAAGAGTTGACTGGCTTCCGACAGTTTCGTCATTTGTGATGGCATCAGCTTTTTCAGCGTATCGGCCATGTCTTCATCAATACCCAGGCGGAACATTGCGGCGGCTTTATCCTGATTAATCAAGCGTTGCGCCAGAAGTAAATAGGAAAAATTAAGATCGAAGATATATTGGCGAATTTCTTTGGCGTTCATTTTTTCATCCTGACAATCACCGTTAACTATAATTAGAGTATTGATATTATTATTTATATAAAACAAGCACTAAAGAATAACAATCCAACGCATAACATCACACATTCGGTCATATTCGACTCTCTTTTCCTGATTGCTGCTAAAAATAGCCTGGTATCACCGGGCAATTATTCACTATTAACTAGCCGGAGAGCTCGTCTGTCATACATTAGTTGTATGACCAACCAAATAGATGAGATGCCATTTATTTTCATGAAAGTTAACAACTGATACCTTCTCGCAACCAAGAATTAAGTGTGAAGCCATCAATATTTGACTTAATTGCTGCGAGGATAATAGTAACAAAGTATTAATTTTATATTAAGACAACGCGTTTAATTAAGCAAATGTTACAGCGATCGACATATTAAATAAATACCTATAAAAATCAACCACTAATAATTTATTGACTTTTCGCTATTTTTTAGTAATAGCTGATATTAAAAATATTAGCATGGTAATTAAATTGAAGTGTTAAATATTTAGGCTCTTTATTTTGCTTAAAGTGCATTTAACATGAATTTTTAGTGGCAAAATTGTGACTTAATCAAAATTATATGCAGTAAGTGAATCCATTCGCGTTAAACCGATTGCGATTAGGTAAACTTGTTGTAGCATTTTAACAATGACCTATTAAGCCAGTGAGTACCGTAATGATAATTAATATCATACTGCACATAAATTTCCCGGCGACGGCGGCCCACATTATCTCAAGGTATTATTCGCTCAGTAACGGGTGATTAAGCAGGGCCGGCTTTTGTGCGGCCAATGGTGCATCAAGCCGGGCGCATCCCCAGCCGGTTTTTGTCTCCAGCCTTAAATTCAGGCTGTTACTTCCAGGCGGAGACCATTTTGTCATGAGTGTTGATTGAGGGCCTGCGTTGGCGATGTCAGGGCGTCGCCACCGTATCTCTTTAATGCCGGATGTTCTCCTCTTCGCCTAGATATCCGAATTAATATGCTCTTTACAGTAACGCTTTTTATATTCCAGCGGCGTCAAACCGGTTAGCCGGCGAAACAGCCGCCTGAAATATCCCACATCCTGGAAACCACAGCGTTTTGCGATATCGGCAATGATGCCGCAGTCCGCAACCAGCAGCTTTTCTGCGTTGCCGATGCGCCGCCGGTGAATGGCCTCGGTAAGGGTCATACGGAACGTCATTTTATAGACCCGGCCCAGATAGTCGGCATTGCAGAAGAGTTGAGACGCCAACCCGGATGCGGTAAGGGGCAGATGGAACTGGGTGCCGATCAGCTGTTGCGCTTTCCATGCCAAGGCTATGCCCGGTTCCGCCGGTTCAGTGCTTTCGGTCCAGCCGTCCGCCACCTGTTGCAACAGCAGCAGCAGAATTAATTCCAGCGAGGAAGGGGGCGATCGGTTTTCCTGCTCGCTGAGAAACAGTCTAAACAGCGTAACAAACCGGCGTGGATCGCGTATTTTACTGTATTGCGGTATAGGTAATTTAATCGCCTGTTCTTTGGCGGCATTACTGGCCGTCATGCCGAAGTGCAGCCAGTAAAATTTTAAATCCGCGGGAAAATTACCTATGCCCGTATGTTCCCGGCCTGGCCATAATAAAAGCGATTCCCCGGCTTTGACATAAAAATCATGCTGGTTCTCTCGAATCGCTAATATCCCCTGTTCAACAAAAATTAATTCATAGGATCCCAGGACGCGGGTGGGGTGGTGGCCCAGGCCGCGGGAAATAAAAAGGCCGCCATTTTCAATTCTAATGGGGTAATTAACTGATATTTCTAGCATAATAAATTACCTTGGTTGCCGTTTTCCCTCACCTTAGCAAACCTGACTGGGCATGTCAGGTAATATGAACGCACTATTGATCTGCTTCACAATTTTAAATCCATGTCGGAATTGTACCCTTTATCTGCCTTTTCCTCACCTTGTTGCGGCCCCGGTAGTGTGCGACGTTTAACCGGTGGAACCCTAAAAATGCTTATTACATTGAAGCGTTAACTTCTTAACCCTTCCGCATGCCAATAACGCGTTATCGGCGAGGAGAAAATAATGTCAACCACCTCCATTCCCCATACGGTTGCCCCGGCAATAACCGCCGGCAGCTATTTATCCATGCGTGAAAAAATCGGTTACGGTTTAGGCGATGCGGGCGGTACCGTTATTACCTGCCTGATGATGAATTTCCTCACCTTCTTTTATACGGATATATTCGGACTCACCCCGGCGCTGGTCGGCATTATGTTTATCGTGCTGCGCGTCGTGGATGCCGTTTCCGATCCCCTGATGGGCGTGGTGGCTGACCGGACCGTAAGCCGTTGGGGACGGTTTCGCCCCTGGCAACTATGGGCCGCGCTGCCCATCGGTATTATCGGTATCCTGACGTTCACCGTGCCCGATGTGGGCATCCATGCAAAAATCCTCTGGGCCTTTGTCACCTACCTGATGCTCTCCCTGAGTTATACCGCCATCAATGTGCCCTATTGCGCGCTGATAAACACCATGACCGGTGTCCACCGGGAGGTGATTTCCTGTCAGGCCTGGCGTTTTGTGCTGTGCGGCGTCGCCGGTTTCCTGGTCTCGGTGGGATTGCCCTGGCTGGTGGAGGCGCTGGGGCGCGGCCATGCGGCCCAAGGCTATCAACGCGGCGTCGCCGTGCTGTGCGTTATCGCGGTGGCGATGTTTTTGTGCTGTTTTTTCTGGGTGCGTGAACGGGTGCCCCTGGCGGTGATGGGTAAGTTTTCACTACGGGACCATTTGCGGGGTCTGCGGCAAAACGATCAGTTGCTGCTGATGTTGCTGATGTCATTTTTGCTGATAAATGTCTTTAATATTCGCGGCGGCGGCTATATGTATTTTATTACCTATGCGCTGCACGGCAGCGCCGGCTACGCTTCGCTGTTTTTTACCGCCGTCACCGTGGCGTCCATTCTTGGTGCCATGATCGTCAATGGCCTGTCACGGCGCATCGATACGGTAAAACTCTATTATTACACCAATATTACCCTGGCGGTCCTGGGCATCCTGATGTGGTTTATCCCCATTGGCGAGGCGTACCGCACCCTATGGCTGGCGCTGATTTTCATCAACAGCATTATCCTCGGTTTTACCCTGACGCTGCATTTCTCCCTCATGGCGTTTGCCGATGATTATGGCTTCTGGAAAACGCGTATCCGCTCATCCGGCATGAGCTTTGCGTTTAATCTGTTTTTTATCAAACTGGCCTGGGCATCCAGCGCCGGTATTATCAGCCTGGTGTTCGTTCTGGTGGCCTATGCTCCCGGCATCGATCACCAAACCCCCGCGTCGCTCCACGGTATCCAGATGATGGAAACCCTGATACCGACGATATTCCATTTATTGCTGGCGGTAGCGTTGCGTTTTTGCCGGCTGGACAATACCAGTATGGCCCGTATATCCCGCGATCTTCAGGACCGTCGGTTGGCATAAACATTGATTAAACATTGATTAGGTAATCAAAAATGGAAAAAACATCCGAAATCGACCTGCATCATATCAAGCTGAGCGATTCCTTCTGGCTGGATTATCAGCGACTGGTCAGGGATGTGGTCTTGCCGTACCAGTGGGAGGCGCTAAACGATCGTATCGCCGACGCGGAACCCAGTCATGCCATAGAAAATTTCCGCCTCGCGGCCGGACGCAGCCAGGGAGAATTTTACGGAATGGTATTCCAGGACAGCGATGTCGCGAAATGGCTGGAGGCGGTGGCCTGGATGCTGTGCCGGCAGCCGGATCCGCAGCTGGAGCGTACCGCCGATGAAACCATTGAGCTGATCGCCGCCGCCCAGCAGCCGGACGGCTACCTGAATACCTATTTTACCGTGAAGGCGCCGGAAAAACGCTGGACCAACCTGGCGGAATGCCATGAGCTGTATTGCGCCGGACATATGATTGAAGCCGGCGTGGCTTACTACCGCGCCACCGGCAAAACCCGCCTGCTCGAGGTCGTGTGCGCCCTGGCCGATCATATTGACGGGGTTTTCGGCCCGGGTCCCCGGCAGTTGCATGGGTATCCGGGCCACCCGGAAATCGAGCTGGCGTTGATGGAATTGTATGACGTCACGGCCAATCAGCGCTATCTCGCCCTGGCGCGCTATTTTGTTGAGCAGCGCGGTACCGAACCTCATTTCTATGACCTTGAATACGAGCGCCGCGGCCGCACTTCCCACTGGCACAACTACGGCACGGCCTGGATGGTGAAAGACAAGGCGTATAGCCAGGCGCATAAACCCATTGCGCTGCAGGAAACGGCGGTAGGCCATGCGGTCAGGTTCGTTTATCTGCTGGCGGGCGTCGCCCATCTGGCGCGTGTCAGCGGCGATGATGAGAAGCGCCGCGCCTGCCGTCGCTTATGGGACGACATGACCCGGCGCCAGATGTACATTACCGGCGGAATCGGCGCCCAAAGCCATGGCGAGGCGTTTACTTCCGGTTACGATCTGCCCAACGACACCGCTTATACGGAAAGCTGCGCGTCCATCGGCCTGATGATGTTTGCCAGGCGCATGCTGCAAATGGAGGCCGACGGGCAGTATGCCGACGTGATGGAGCGAGCGCTGTATAATACCGTGCTGGCGGGCATGGCTCTTGACGGCAAACATTTTTTCTACGTCAATCCGCTGGAAGTCCATCCTGGCGCCATTAAATGCAACCATATTTACGATCACGTTAAACCGGTGCGCCAGCAATGGTTCGGCTGCGCCTGCTGTCCGCCCAATATCGCCCGGTTGCTGGGCTCGCTCGGCAATTATATTTACACCCGCAACGACGAGACCCTGTTTGTAAACCTCTATATCGGCAGCGAGGTGACCCTGCCGGCGGGCGATCGCTCCCTGACGGTGCGGCAAACCGGTAATTACCCTTGGGACGAGACCGTTACTCTCGCCGTCAGCTGTGCGTCGCCGACATCCTTTACGCTGGCGCTGCGTTTGCCGGGCTGGTGTCCGTCGCCGCAGGCGATGCTGAACGGCGAACCGGTGGCTATGGCGCCCCGGCGGGGATATGCCTATTTCACGCGTACCTGGTCGGAAGGCGACAGTATTCAACTGACTTTGCCGATGCCGGTGCGCCGGGTCCGCAGCAATCCGCTGGTGCGCCAAAACCTGGGAAAGGTTGCTTTGCAGCGTGGACCGCTGGTGTATTGCCTTGAACAGGCCGATAACGGCGATAATCTGCACCAGTTGCGTTTGTCCGCCGGAAGTGATTTTCGCTTAGTGCCCGGTGAAGGCGTGCTGGCGGGGAAAACCCTGATCCAGGCGCCGGGGGAGGGCCTGCCGCCTGTGGATGTTTCGCAACAAACGCTTTATGATTATGACGGAGTACCTCCGCGGCGCCGGCAGCAATCCCTGCTGTTTATTCCTTATTTTTGCTGGGCCAACCGCGGCGAAGGGGAGATGCGGGTATGGGTCGCAGAGGACTGATCCGATATCGTCGTATAAAAGGAGACGCGGGGCAGGGAGCGCCCCGGGGTGGCAGCCTGCCTGAATCGTCAGCGCAGCGATGGCGGCAGAACGCAATGGGGATGCCGCCAGTGTATTTAGCGCCACTTATTAAGCGGCCTCTTTGCCGGGCGATTATTGACGATAGCGCACCAAAATGAGTGCGACAGCGGCCAGAGAAGTGAGGCAAACAGTATACAAAGCCTGGACCGCATCCCATTCAGATGCCAATACGGCGGCGATGGCGGCGACAAGGGCTGAGGTTAAAGCTTGCCATCGCCATGCTTTAGCGCTGGCGCCCGAAACCTGTTCTGCCGGGAAATAAGCGAGAATGCTGAAGGTGCCTAGAGCAAACACAATATTAGAGGCCAGATGCGCACCGAATATAAGCCCTAACGCCACCGCTTTTTGTGAAGCCAGGAAAGGAAACGCGCCATAGGCAGCCAGAAAAATCCCCATACACAGCAACAGGCGGCCGTTACTTTTAGCGTAGCGGCTCAGCCTATCGCCACTGAGCACTAATGGACCGCATAACTGTCCGAGGCTGCGGGCGAACAGTAAAGGTAATGCCAGACTGGTGGTATCCACGGGGCGGATTTGTTGTGCCATTGCCGGCAACAGCGCCATAGCCGGCGAGCCAACGGCGGCCAATGCCGGTAGTAATAACAGGCTGCGCTTTTGCAATACAGACAATCCGTCCCAGCGGAGTATTGCCACCTTACTCTGCGCGACAATCGGTACTATCTGGCTGATGTGGGTATCGCGTGCCGTGGAGACCAATAGCGTTGTGGCCGCAACAAAACTTACTGCATCAATGCTGAGTAATGCCGGCGGGGAAAGCACATCAAACAGTAGAACACCCAGCCCGGTTCCCAGCAGAACCTGCGCTGCAAAAATCAGTGTTTCCATGCAGGTGGCGGCCGGAAGCTCCTGTACGGATAATCCCTGCTTGAAGATAAGCGTCAGGGCTGGATATGACATTCCACCCAAGAATGCTTCTACCGACTGCATGGCCAGCATCGCCGGGATATTGTGGTGCAGCAGGCCCAGCACCGGCAATATCAGGGCGCACATGCCGAATAGCTCAGTCAGGATCAACAAACGTAGCGGTGGCACCCGACGACTCAAATTTTCGCCAAGCAGGCTGCCGCAAAAACCGGGTAATGTCGCCAGCATGTAGGCAAGTGTCAGGGCGGACGGTGGGGCATGCCAGCGCAACATTTGGCCGAAAATTACCACCTGCGTCAGGCCATTACCTAAAGAAGAAAGAATAAAGGCGCCACCCAGCAGGCGCAACCAGCGATGGTGGTGCAGGGCGCGTACTAATCCTATTAGCAAATTGTTCATCAATAACGTTCTCAATAAAAACAGAATATTGCGCATAGCCGGGACTACACGGAAGAGAAAACTGTCTACATTGAGAAATCGTTACATTGGAAATTACAGTTCTGCACTGGGAGGTGATAAAAATCTAGCACGGCCGCTAACGATCGGGAAAGATTTTATCGAGGGTCTTTCTCATGATAAGCATCCATTGGGCGCATTTTAACCGAACTTCATTAAGCGGTAACACTAAATTCAGAGGGAACTTCAAGGCGAACCGGGACCAGGGATGCCGCAACCAGCCCTATGCAGATTTCTTCCTGGAACGAAACGCTGCCACTTTCATCCTATTGCCGCAAGTGGCCATGCTGCACCAGCGGCGGCGGTGCGATTTGCTCAGGTCATGGAAGAGCAGAATGCAGCCATGGGCTTCGCATTGGCGTACGAATTCGAATTTATCGCCCGTAACCAGACGTACCAAAGCATCGGCCACAGGCCAAAGCAGGCTTGCCGGGCTGCTATCCCGGTGGTGAACACCGATGCGCAATTCCTGCGCTTCGCCATCCCATTCCAGCCTCTTCACCGGACAACCCGCCGCAAGCACCTGATTGATGGCGGTGAAATCGGCTGGAACGCCTTTCATTGCCGCGTTCACCACTGCCCGCGCACAGTCGCGAAGCCCGCGGGCTTCAGCCAGCAGGCCACAGGGGATCGGCTGGTTAGCGCCATCGGGCCAAAGGCCCGCCAGTTTCAGCCAGCTCGCGACGCTTTGATCGTCGGTTAGGCAGTCATGACGTTGGTCGCCCACACCGTACTCAGTGTTAATGAAATCGAGGGCAAGATTGTCCGCCAGAAAGAGCGGGCCGGAAGACGTGCTGGTCGGATTCATATTGGCCTGTAACTAATAAAATATATTTGACAGGTTACCAAAAAACCACGTAACCTTCAAATGATAAATTTAACGGTTACAAAAGGAACTATCATGACCTCTTCCAAATCGATTGCAGCTACCGGACCCGCGACTTCTCTGCTTGTTGACGGTGCGCATACCGCCAATGCTATCGGCCCCATTCGTTACCGCTACGAGCAGGTGGGTGATGTGAAGGTTTTCTACCGCGAGGCAGGCAACCCCAGCGCACCCACGCTACTGCTGCTTCACGGCTTCGCAGCCTCATCGTTTATGTTTCGCGACCTTATTCCCGAACTGGCCGAACGCTATCATGTGATCGCGCCGGATTTACCGGCCTTTGGTTTTACCGCGGCCCCGGCGCGGGGCGAGTACGCCTACACCTTCAGCCAGCTGGCGCAGACCATCGGCCAGTTTACCGAACAGCTTAAGCTCGCTACATACGCGCTTATGGTTCACGACTACGGCGCCCCGGTGGGATGGCGCCTGGCTGTCGCCCATCCTGAGCGGGTGACCGCCATTATTTCTCAGAACGGCAACGCCTATGAGGAAGGATTGGGCGATAGCTGGGCACCTATTCAAAAGTACTGGCGCGAACCGACGCAGCAGAACCGGAACGCCCTGCATGACTTTCCGACACCGGCCTCGATTAAGTGGCAATACCTGGAAGGGGTTACCGACAAGGATTCGGTTTCGCCAGATGGCTATACGTTGGAAGGGCTCCAGATATCGCGGCCTGGCAATGCGGACATTCAGCTCGACCTGCTTTTGGATTACGCCTCCAACGTAGCAATGTACCCCGCCTTCCAGGCGTGCTTCCGCAAGTACCAGCCACCATTGCTGGCGGTTTGGGGAAAGAACGATCCGTTTTTCCTTCCGGACGGGGCCGAAGCCTGGAAACGCGATCTGCCCAAGGCGGATATTCGCTTCTATGACACCGGGCACTTCGCGCTCGAAACCCACGCCAGGCAAATTATTCCGGTGATTCGTGCGTTCCTGGACAAGAATATAGGGTAGCGGGTCGGTTTGAGATGTTGGCCAAGGCAACCGCTCAATTCAATAGACTTAGCCACAGCGCTCCTGGCCAAGGGAACTGCCGGGAATGCCCTTGCTATCAAAGTATTGTCTGCTTTGTGCCAAAAGCGGAAGTTGCTATTGCAGGTCAGCCTGGCTTCAAATCAGCCAAAAAAACTACTATAATGCATAATGTTTAGTCTATTAGCTTATAGAGAAAAAAATGATAAAAGATAGCGGAAGAGAAAAGCTGTCAGACAAAAGATTTGACTCTGTAGTAGCCAAGGATAAGTTCGTTAATAAATTATTTGAACGATTAGTTGCATTAGATATTAAATTCAAAAATGTGAACTTTAGCTACTGTATTTTCGATGCTGCTTACATCAGAAACTGTAGTTTTCAGGATTGTGACTTTACCGGTTGCAGGTTTTTAAATTGCAACTTAATGGGTTCAAGCTTTAGTGGCTGCAAATTTGACTACGCCACTTTTGATAAATCTTACATTGATAATGACATTCTCGAAAATGGGTGCCCTGGACCGGACAACCTTAAACTCAAGTTTGCGCGTTCATTACGATTGAATTATCAGCAAATAGGTGATTCAAAATCAGCAAACAACGCTATAGCAATAGAACTACAGGCTACAGGAGCGCATCTTTATAAAGCATGGAAATCCAAAGAATCTTATTACCGAAATAAATATAAAGGATTTGACCGTTTAAAAATGTTTGGCGAATGGTTTGAGTTCAAGGCACTAGATCTTATCTGGGGGAACGGGGAGTCTGTTTTTAAATTATGCAGGGCTGTCATTATTATTTTGTGCATCATAGCTTTACATCACGTCCTTAACTATGGGGATCCAAAACTAGTTAACTCATATTCTGAAGCGTTAGCAATTTCCCCACAAATACTTCTGGGTACATTGTTACTCCCTCAATATTCAGCATCTTTTCTGACAATGGTCGTTTTGGTAAGGTTAATTATGTTTGGTTTCTTTATGTCCATAATAATTAAACGGTTCAATAGGCGATAATTATGCATATCTACGCTTTTGGTTCGATATGTCGCGGGGAAGTTGATTCATTTTCAGACGTTGACATGTTGGCTATTGTCAGTGGTCGGGATGAAAGATTTAATCCGAAAGATTACTCAATTTACTCGTATGAACGGATAAATGAACTCTGGAAAGAAGGTAACCCATTCGCTTGGCATCTGTTTTTGGAATCCATGCTTATTTATTCACCCGATAGAATTGATTATTTACGGAGCTTAGGTAAACCTAGTAATTATAATTCAGGCTTGGCTGATTGTAAAAAGTTCCTGGAGATATTTATCAGCGCTAAAAATTCAATTGAAACATCTGTTCTTACTGAGATTTTTGATCTATCTTCAATATTTCTGTCGATACGAAATTTTGCGACATGTTTTTCTTTAGATTGCGATGTAAGGCCCGACTTTTCGCGAAATTCCGCGCGTAATCTGGGCATTCACAGCATACCAGTTTGTGATTTGACCTATCAATTACTCGAAAGGGCCAGAGTGCTTTGTACCAGAGGTACTGGTGAAATTCTCAATGCTGATGACATTAAAAAAGTCAAATCCCAATTAGACTTAATTGAGTGTTGGATGCGAGAAAAAATAAAAATGATTGGTGACAAGAATGAGTGAGTTTAATAATAGAATTAAAGCACAAAGAGAAGCATTAAAAGTAGTCAATGGCTCAGGATTATTCTGTGAGCCATTGCTAAGTCTGACAGAGAAAGCCATAGACCGATGGTCTAATAACAATGATCTCAGCAATACAGATCGCGCTATTCTCTTGCTGAAAGCGATGTCAGGCACCTTATTTTTCCTTGCAAACAAGAGCCAAGAGCAGGTTACTGAAGACTATAAGATTCTTTCTAAAAAGGTGAATGACCAGTTATCTAAATTGGAAATTGAATTGAAAAATAGAGTTGTTTCAAAGACAATTCGTTGAGAACTGAATAACCATTCCTTATGTAGTCAGTTTTGGTGAGGTTAAAAGTGTCAACCTCCGCTTCTCGCTCGAAGCAGACCTGACAGTAAGTTGGTCTGTCTGCTCCGTGCCAGGAGCGGACGTCGACATCTGAATTCCCTTTCAGTCAAGACCACCAGAATGACCACCAATCGACGCTGATGAGCGAATCAGGGGCTGGGACGTAGTTACTTATTGTTAGAATTGGGGACATGGTGCTGCATCAATTCAACGATCCAATCAATAAAAACTCGCAGTTTGGCGTTGACATGGCGGTTCGGCGGAAACGCCAGGTACAGGGGCATTGGATTAATACGCCAGTGTTCAAATAGCGGAGTCAAGGAGCCACAAGCCTGATGTGCTGCCGCCATATAGACTGGCAGCGCAATCACGCCTAACCCGGCTAGCCCAGCTTCGAGGTAAGCATTGCCATCATCCACTGCAAGCACATAGCTGCTTTTGATTTCAATATGTTCACTCTCACAGTGCAGCACCAGAGGATCAATCTTACCGGTGCGTGAAGACAAGAATCCCACTATGCGATGGTCGGTGTTTTCCAGATCGCGCGGGTGCGCAGGAGCGCCAAGGCGTTCCACATAGCTGGGGGCGGCGTAGACGCCGATTTGCAAATCGCCGACATGGCGTGCGATCAGGGACTGGTCGGTGATTTCGCCACCGCGCAAGACGCAATCCACATTGTCGCCGATCAGATCCACCACCCGGTCGCTCACGCCCATGTCGAACTGGATATCAGGGTAGCGTGCGTGGAAAGCCGGTAGCGCTGGCACCAGCACAAGGCGGGCCAGCGGACTGGGCACATCCACCCGTAATCGTCCTCCGGGCGTAATCGCCGCACTGGAGAGGCTGTTTTCAGCATCCTCCATGTCCGCCAGCAGGCGGATGACGTGCTCGTAGTAGACCGCGCCGTCGGGAGTGACACCGAGCTTGCGGGTGGTGCGATGGAGTAACTTGACGCGCAGGCGCGCTTCCAACTGCTGAATAAGTTGCGTCACCGTGGTTTTGCTCATATGAAGCGTCTGGGCAGCCTTTGTGAAGCTACCTGCCTCCACCACGCGAGCAAAGGCGCGCATCGCATCGAAACGATCCATTCCTTATCCTCTCTTTCTCACCGATTGTTTGGATTTTACAAACAATGATGGACAAAGTCGCCTGTTTATCCGCCCGATCCAGTACCTGTAAAGTGTCTTTATGTTCACCGGGCAGATTTCGCCCATTGCAAAGGTACAAACATGACAACACGCGAAGCAGTTTTTCCCTTCGGTCGGCAGGCGCTCTATGAGCGCAATCGCTATTCACCGGCCATCAAATCCAACGGTTTCTTGTTCGTTTCGGGGCAGGTGGGTAGCCGGGAGGATGGTTTGCCTGAACAGGATCTTAAAGAGCAGATCAGGCTGGCATTCGATAACCTTAATGCTGTTCTCGCGGCTGCGGGCTGCACGTTCGGTGATGTGGTTGACGTTACCCTCTTTGTCGTCGATCCCGAGTCAAACCTCGACGCTATCTGGAGTATCCTGCCAGAATATTGGGGGGAGGCGCCTTACCCTACGTTGACCGGGATCGGCGTGACGTGGCTTTACGGATTCCAGTTTGAGATTAAGGTGATTGCCAGGCTGCCCTAAGCGTTACGGGTCTTTCCGCCAGTCGAAAATTCAACAGGGCAGACCGCGCTGCCTGTAGAGGCAGCAGAGAGATTTCTGAATTGCTATATGCCGCATCGGGATGGTTTGCCAGGCTGGTCAGGATTTACTGATGAGACAGAGGAAAATTTATGAAAGCAGCGGTTTATGACGTGGAAGGCGCTCCCGGCGTCCTGAAATATGTCGATATCCCCGATCCGGTCGCAGGACCTGACGACGTTCTGATTTCTGTCGAGGCTATCTCGATAGAAGGTGGAGATCTGATCAACCGCCGTTTAACTCCGCCGCCTCTTCCTTCATGGATCGTCGGCTACGCGGCCGCGGGCACAGTTGTTGCAGTAGGATCGAACGTCCGTAGCCGTACGGTTGGGGACAGAGTCGCGGCTTTTCACATGCAGGGATCACATGCGGAACGTTGGTCTGTGCCCGCGGAACGAACCTGGCTTATACCCGATGGGGTGGATATGGCAGAAGCGGCGGTTTTACCGATTTCTTTTGGAACCGCGCACCATTGCCTTTTCACTCGAGGCATGCTCCGGCACGGAGAAACCGTCCTTATTCAGGCAGCAGCTGGTGGCGTGGGGCTCGCGGTCGTTCAGCTTGCCTCACAAGCAGGCGCAACGGTCATCGCCGTGGCAAGCGGAACGCAGCGAAGAAGCCGGTTGCTGGAACTTGGTGCCGATCATGTCGTGGATCGTGCAGAGAATAACGTCGTGGACAGTGTCAGACAGTACACCCATGGCAGCGGTGTTGACCTCGTCATCGATCCGGTGGGGACGACGTTGCCTGCTTCGCTTTCTGCACTCGCTCCGGAAGGACGTCTCATCTTCGTCGGTAATGCGGGCGGTGGAGGCCTGACTGTCGACTTGTGGCCGCCAATGCAGTCTAACCAGACACTCATGGGGGTATTCATGGGACCCCTTTTTGAAAGGCCCGGAGTTCGGGCAAGTGTGGACGACATGTTGCAGGCTTTAGCAGCAGGGCGCATCAGGATTGTCATTGACCGCATCTTCCCCCTGGCCAGCGCTGCTGCGGCCCACGAATTCGCCGAGACAGCGAAACCGCTTGGGCGCATCGTTATGAAGCCATGAGGTGTGTTTGACCCGTATGAGCGCGCTGGGCTAATTACTGTGTTCTGGTGTCAAGGCTAAGTTCAGATGTCAAGGGTAGGGGAAAGCTGAAATGTCCGCTCTGTGCCAGAGCAGACTTTGAAACAATTCTCAAAACGCCTGACAACGAAATAACGAACCAAAAGTGCATCTGCTCTGGATAGGTCATCCATTCATGCCACTTCTATACGATTAAACAGATGACGACTATGTTTATCTTTCGTAAGGTAAATGGCGATTATAAGGATCAAAAGGGCGTAATTATGGGAAGATTTCACGGTAAACGTGTACTTATAACGGGTGGCACCAGCGGCATTGGGCTGGCAGGCGCGCTGCGAATTGTGAAAGAGGGAGGACACGTTGCCATCACGGGGCTGAGTGAAGAACGTCTGGCCCAAACCCGCAAACTGATGCCGGACACTGCACTGATCCTGAAAAGTGATGCTGCAAGTGAGGCTGATATTGATGCGCTCGCAACGGCAGTCAGCGGCTGGGGGCACCTCGACGGATTGTGGCTGAATGCGGGTTACGCAGAAATTGGCGCACCGGAATCCGTTACGGCCGACGCCTTTAATCGCATGATGAATGCCAATGTTCGTGGACCTATGCTGCAGCTTGCATCACTTTCCAACACGTTGAACCCAGGTGCATCAGTGTTGGTCACCGCATCGTCTTCAGTCTATGAAGGTGCGCCCATGACGAGCTTATATGGTGCAACAAAAGGCGCCGTTGTCGCCATGGTAAAAAGCTGGGCCGCCTCACTGGCCGCGCGCAATATTCGCGCCAACACGCTGGTGCCAGGACCTATCGAGACTAATTTTAGACACTTCATGTCCGGGGAGTCGCGGCAAAAGTTTGAAGATTTTGTGGTAAGCCAGGTGCCTCTCAGGCGAGCCGGTACAGCTGATGAAGCTGCCGCTGTCGCACTTTTTCTGCTCTCAGAGGATGCGTCCTACGTAACCGGAAGCCAGTATGCTGTGGACGGCGGGCTGGTTCACTATTAATGTGAAACCCAATTTAGATCATTATCTTACTATATGATTTGGTAATCTATTCATTTGCCTGTTTTGGGCATTTGGTTCACGCTGACGCTACAGGCAACTGCTACGAACGAAAGGGTGGTCAGCGGTTAATAAGAAGGTAATAAGATGCTTTTGCCAGATTTGAGTTTTAAGCAAACCCTATGTCAATCGTCATTTCAAGTATGAGTCGTCCGCTGTTTATTTCTCTGGATGGGCCCAAGGGAGTCGGCAAAACCACACTGTTGGAGGCCATTACGAAAGTACTCAGGGCAGATAACAAGACGGTGATCCGACTTTGCGAGAAAAAAAGCGATCCCTACAGGAGGGAAACAATGGCCCTCGTGAACAGGCTCGCTAGAAATCCCACCCTGGATTTGGAATTGGAAGTTTGTGAGCGCTTTGCCGATAGCCGTGCCTGGATTTCCGAGCATGTGCTGACTAAACAGCCACCGGGCAGCATTATCTTAATGGATCGTTGGTACCCGTCGGAAGCCGCGTTTCGCCGGATGGTTCCATTTGCAGAGATCTTACAGCTCAACATTGAACGAAACGTGCGAACGCCAGACCTGCATGTCGGGGTTGTTACTGCGCCTGACATTTCATGGACAAGGGCCGCGGCCAGAACGCGTGGGCTAAGTAGTACGGTAATTCATAAGCTGGAAGAGCATGTCGCGTGTACCAAGGCGTTTGAGCGAGAAGTTGCAGATCACGGCTGGGTTTTATGCCGTAATGAAGGAATCATCGAAGACGCAACGATGCAGGTTATTTCTGAGATCTACAGAGTGCTTGGATGCCCTATAGGCATCGGTTTTGCGGGCAGGGCTTCTGCCGCATGTCGCCAGTAATTACAGCGACCTATTCCGTCACCCTCCACCCCAGAGTGACCCTCAGATTTGTGTTGCGTCTACAGAATCGAAACCACTCAGTATTTTCAGTCTTGTTATGGTTTACCGGGCTGGCTGCCAGCCACGGTCGTGAATACTCATTGAATCGGCGCTGCTACTGACTCTATCTTACTCATAGCGACACGAGGCCTTTAGCACGTCTGTTTGTTGTTCTTTTCGTTCGACTTTGCAAATCTTCTCTGAGGAGCCCGACATGATCACCTTTCATCAACTCACCGCCACCAGTCTGGGTGGCCAGCTCATCTCTATGGCCGACTATGCGGGTAAGCTGGTTCTGGTGGTTAATACCGCCAGCCATTGTGGCTTCACGCCACAATACGCAGGCCTTGAATCGCTCTACAAGAAGTTCGCCGCGCAGGGTCTGGTGGTGCTTGGTTTCCCCTGTAACCAGTTCGGTAATCAGGAACCCGGCGGTGCCGATGAAATCGCGCAGACCTGCCACATCAACTATGGTGTGAGCTTCCCGATATTCGAAAAAGTGGAGGTCAACGGCGCTGCTACGCACCCGGTGTTTCGTTACCTGAAAGACGAATTGCCCGGTGTGCTGGGTGGGCGGATCAAGTGGAACTTCACTAAGTTCCTGATCGGACGCGACGGCAAACCGGTCAAGCGTTTTGCACCGTTCACCACCCCAGAGAAAATGGAAACCGTAATTCTTGCTGCACTTGAAATCTAAGTGTTCGTGTAATTCGAATCGTCCACATTTAGAGAGCTTCCGATAAACTGATTATGCCCGAGTGGGATTAACGTCCGCTCTGTGCTGTGAGTTCAACCGATGGATGCAACACATTGGTTAAAACGCTCTGCGGGTGATTCATAGTCTAGCGTTTTTCTTGGCCTCTCGTTGAGCTGCCTGGCAACACTGTTTAGTCTTTGCTGGCTGTGAACCGATAAGTCAGTTCCTTTTGGAAAATACTGCCTAAGCAATCTGTTCGTATTTTCATTGGAGCCGCGTTGCCAGGGAGATTGTGGATCACAAAAATAGACCTCAATTTCTGTTGCTACAGTAAAAAGGGTGTGATTAGTCATTTCCGCCCCTCGATCCCAAGTTAATGTTTTATAAAGTTCAACAGGCAGCTGCCGGGCTTGTTTGATTAGTGCGGATATGACTGTGGCTGTCTTGTTATCACTGATTTTGGCAAGCATAACAAAGCGGGAATGGCGTTCTACCATCGTGACAATATATGAGTTTTTAGAGCCCTGTATTAGGTCTCCCTCCCAGTGACCTGGTATAGCTCTGTCTGCAACATCAGATGGCCTTTCGCTGATGGGTATTGCATCCGGTATTGAGCCTAATCCCTTTCCTTTAAGTGATGTCGTTCTGGATTTACGTACTACTCTCCCGCTTCTTAGGCACTGCTGCAGCTCTTTTTTTAAAGCTCCCCGGGTTTGTATAAAAAGCGTTTTATAAATCGTTTCGTGTGACACCTGCATTTCCTGATTATCCGGATAACAGCGTTTAAGCCAACCGGCGATTTGTTCCGGCGACCAGTCCTGATACATCTTCTCTGCAATGATTTTACACAATGCGGGGCATCCAATTAGCTTGCAAGGTTTTGGCCTCAGGGCACTGTCCCACGCGTCCTTATCCGCTTTTGCAGCTCGGTAATGTTTTGCACCTCCATGCCTTTTGATCTCGCGGCTAATAGTTGAAGGGGCTCTTGATAATTTGTCGGCGATGTCCCTGATGCTACTTTTTGCTACCAGCCCCCTGGATATTTCCTCTCTTTCATCAAGTGAAAGAGCCAGCCGGTGTCGCTTTCTGACAGAAGGGCGATAACCACCAGTTTGGTGAATAGTGGGCATAACAGAAGAGTGATATCTGTCGAACATTCTGGCGATATCATGCAGGGAATCACCTTGCTTATACCTGTCCCAGATAATCGCTTTCTGTTCTGGCGTGTAGTAAATGCGCGTTCTTCGTTTCATGGCAACGTCCCCCCTTGTTTAAGGATAGCGTTGCGTCGACCCGTTGAACTCACAGCCAAAAGCAGACGTTGCTAAATCAGTCTATGTTAATAAACGGGGGGCAGGGAAGAGTGTAAAAGCGCCGGAAAGCCCCACATCACATTGATGTATCATGAGGCATGAGGCTTTATGCTAAATACACTCAACCCGCATTTTCAATCGATCTCCCGAGACCGATTCTGTACTCATGGAAAGCATGCTTGTTGCACTGTTTTCTAGTATTTCATTCGACGTTATGGAAAAGTGGTTCCGGTAGTACTGGCGGTGTCGAGTCTTCATAGCGCAGCCAGTTCTGCCACTGATTATGAATCCTTAATTCAATCAGGGCTATCTCACGGTCAGTAGCTTTAACCCCTCGAATTGTGCCTCCCTGCCACTCTACACCAGTAGCATGTGATGCCGTATCAATCAGAATGTCCCACGCCTTATTTTCTGCCTCAAAGGCATTAAGGGTCTGGTTATCTTGTGTTGCCGAAATACGTTGACGTGCTGTGTTTAAATACTTCGCTTCGACAGACTTAACTGCATCACGTTTTGTGCCTATACAATCATTCATATCAATAGTTGTCTGCTGGGGATTGTCAGGGCAAGCTATTTCAAAAGTTTCGGTATTATCCTTCAGTACACTGTCTGGCAGCGGAACTTCCCCCCTGTGTCAGAGTAGTTGAGAAGATCCCTTTTTCGGGATTTCATTCTCAATCCAGGGGGCCGGAGCATCACCATGTCGCGTTTACCTCAGGCTCGCAAGGACGCCATTTTAAGTAAAATGCTTGCCCCTCATCCGCCGACCATCCGTGAATTGGCACAAAGAGAAGGGATTTCAGAAGCTACACTGTACAATTGGCGTAATCAGCTTCGCAAAGAAGGTCGCCCTGTGCCCGAACATGATCGCAGCAGTGAGAATTGGTCTGCGCAAACTAAATTCGCCGTCGTCGTCGAAACCTCGTCGATGTCGGAGATCGAGTTGAGCGAGTATTGCCGAGCCAAAGGTCTTTTCCCAGAGCAGGTTAAGCAGTGGCGCGAAATATCGATCCAGGCCCATGCAGAGCCAGGCGGTTTTAATGATGCGGCCAGCGCACAGCAGAATAAGGCCCAGCGTAAGCAAATTAAACGTCTTGAGCGCGAAGTCCTGCGTAAAGATAAAGCACTGGCGGAGGCAGCGGCATTACTGATCCTGCAAAAAAAAGTTCGCGCCCTTTGGGGCGACAACGAGGACGATTAACTCCTCTGGCGTACCGGGAACAGATCACCGCCTGGGTTCAGCAGGCGTGCAATGATGGCGCATCGTTGTACCGTTCTTGCGAGGGGGTAGGGATCTCTGTTCACAGTTGGTATCGGTGGCAACAGGATGGTGCTGTTATTGCGGATCAGCGTCCATTGATTGACCGCCCTGAGCCGGCCAACAAACTGAGCTCAACGGAACGCCAGTCGGTGTTGGCGGTATGCAATAGCGCGCGTTTCGACAGCGTTCCGCCGAGTCAGATCGTACCGATTCTGGCAGACGAGGGTTGCTACATGGCCTCTGAATCGACGATGTATCGGGTATTAAGAGAGGCGGGTCAAGTGCAGCATCGTGGACGTGCCGCCAAGGCTGTGCGCGTGGCAAAACCGACCAGCTTTACCGCCACCGCCCCTAACCAGGTCTGGATGTGGGACGTGACCTGGTTGCCGAGTAGTGTTAAGGGGCTGTATTATAAGCTGTATTTATTTGAAGACCTATTCAGTCGCTACCCGGTGGGTTGGGAAGTCCATGATGAAGAGACCGGCGAGCTGGCGGCAGATCTGCTACAACGATGTGTCCTGGGGCAGCGCTGTGCTATGCAACCCTTGGTACTGCACTCGGATAACGGTGCGCCGATGAAAAGTTATACGCTGAAGGCCAAGATGGAAGCCCTGGGTATAACGTCATCCTTTAGTCGGCCGCGGGTATCCAATGACAATCCGTACGCAGAATCAATCTTTCGTACATTGAAATATTGGCCGTCCTGGCCGCGCAAAGGATTTACCTCGATTGATGCTGCACGGCAGTGGGTGAAGCGCTTCATTGATTGGTATTGCCACGTCCACCGCCACAGCGGGATCAAATTCGTGACGCCGGCGCAGCGCCATCAGGGCAAGGATAAAGCCTTGCTGTTAAAGCGTCACCAAGTCTATCAAGCCGCCCGCGCTGCGTGCCCGGAACGGTGGCGAGGTGAGACAAGAAATTGGGGTTGGGACAAGGAAGTTCAACTCAATCCAGATCGGCCGTTGACACAAGAAAACGCCGAGAATTTACAGGCTGCATAAATCGCAATTTTATCTCAACATCTTTGACAAACACCGCTTCGGCATAACTGTGTAAAACGTATCCTGATAAAAAAACTAGCGGTATAAGGCGATAGCGTAGTTGAGTCATGGTAGGAAATTATTAAAAGTTACGGATACATCAACAGTAATCCAACTTGAGGGTAAAGAACATCCTGCACAGTGAATTCCTGGATTATACCGGGTCTGTGACCTGCTGCTCGTTGATGAACATACGGCTATGTCAGAAATGACAATACCTGGTTTGAAAGCAATCGCAAACTTCCGCTCCTCGCTCACAGCGGACCTTCGGCTCAATTAGCTCGTCAGCTTCGTGCCAGATGCGGACATTGTTATATCTGACATGGAAAGCTAATTCCACTATATATGCATTGAAGGCGATAATGCGTTAGAGATCTCTGAGTTGATTGAAATCTAGGGCTGTCAGGGCTGCAACAGTAGCTTGTGTGAATTACAGGTGTTCAGAACACTGGTGAAATTGAACACTAACCATCGTATATTATTCTTCATTAACATTTAAAAAATGAGTGAATAGCTTTTCTAGTTTTGTTAATTTAAAAATATTATCTGAATCATCATCGATGATATGCATGCTTGATATGATGGATGATTGCCTTTCAGCGCTTAATGTCAATTTCATGAGGTAGTTATAATCTGTGACATACTCGGTCTCATCACTAAATTTAAGAAATTTTGGCATTGCATCTGGGCTGTAATCAGGTTGTCTCATTGCCCATATCATTCCAGCTAACAATGAGGACTTTACAACATAATATTCAAGGCCTCGGCTAACAGATTGACGGTAATCTTGGTATATCTCATCATCCAATTCCCAACTCATAACAGAGACATACAGGGCGTGTACAAATTTGTTTCTAATTACAGGGTGGGGGTGAGAAACTTTAACGTTATCTAACTCCACATACTTTCTCTCAGATAATTTATAGAATACATTAAACATTGAGGATTGGACATACAAAAGCAAAAAAGTGTTAGGTGGTGTTAATGTATTATTCCGAACCATCATCCTCAGCGTTAAATGCATGCCTTCGAGGTCTGCAAGTATTTCTCGGGCATGCTGGTCAATGTTATTTTCTATGGCGCTGGGAGTTACCTCAGGATTGGAATTATTAACGTTGCTTGAGTAATCTAATTCGTGATAAGTAACCGATTCTTTTTTTTCATTTTTGATCTTGTAGTGCCCTTGAACGTGATGTGCAAGTTCATGAAAAAATATCCACGTAATCATTAATTAAAACATAGTAAAACGGCAAATTAATTCTTCATCATTCCACATGGAATTGCTATTGCCAGGAATATTTTTGTATAGCTCTATCATATAAGTGACCGTGTCAGACGCACTGACTCTTGGAGGGATACCACCTTCAAACAAAAATTCAGCATCACTAAAGGATTCATCAATAGCGTTAAAATTCCAATTTCCTCTTTCTAGATTTTTAATGTAACCTGGATAGGTAAATGACTGGATGTAGATTTCCTGAATCATTCCTAGGTTTATTGTAATCTTGGTTCGATAGCGTGAATCATGATAGCTTGTACACCCTGCATTTATATTTCCATCAAGAGGCAATTCATAAGTTAAACACCCAGAATGTTTTGAGTATATATTATCATTTGCCCACACAGATAAACCATCCAAGACCAATTGAGCCAAAGGTTCAATAAAATCTATTGGCGCGCAGTTTCTCTCAAGTTCTTTTAAAGTACTATTCATAAATCCCCGTGTAATGATTTGAAATCATTTTATTTTAGCTCTTTATTTGTTGTTGGTCTAGTGATGTGGGGAGGAAAATACTGTTAAATCTTTCAAAGTTGAAAGCCTTTTAATTCCCCGTTGCTATCGGCCTCATTTCAGAATAATTTTCACTTTGATAAGTCATTAGCCATTAAGAACCCCAGTACTATAAAATAAATTATTTTTATAGGAAAATAACACAAATTTTTCTTATAAATTAAAGTCTAAAAACCTTCTCTATCGCTGAATCTAGTCTGAAAAAAGCATCATAATTCTGTATTGAGTCATACAGTCTGCTTTTCGCTCTTGAAGGACAACCATACTCAAATCTCCCCCATTGCAGGAGATTTGAGTATGAACACGTTACCGTGGAGCAAAGACCGTATCATCGGCCAAAAAAGACCGCTTCAGATATCTCATATCTGGGGGATCCGAATCAGGCTTGAACTGGAAGGTAAAACGCGCGATCTGGCCCTGTTCAACATGGCTTTGGACAGTAAGCTGCGGGGCTGTGATCTGGTGAAACTCAAAGTATCAGATGTTGCATATGGCAGTTCAATTTCAAGCAGAGCAACGGTGTTGCAACAGAAGACTGGCTGTCCCGTTCAGTTTGAGTTAACCAAAGGGACAAGAGAAGCCGTTGCGGCACTAATAAAGCTGGGTAATCTTCACTGTAAAGACTACTTGTTCCAATCCCGGGTCGGTTCTCGCCAACATATCTCAACCCGACAGTACAGCCGTATTTTTCATGGATGGATAGCAAAGCTTGGTCTCGACACCGACGATTCGCTGTACAGCACACATTCCATGAGAAGAACAAAACCTTACCTGATATACAAGAAAACCAAAAATCTCCGTGTGATCCAACTCCTGCTGGGCCATAAGAAACTGGAAAGCACAGTTCGTTACTTGGGCATTGAAGTGGATGATGCGTTGGAGATTTCTGAATCGATTGAAGTCTAAGATTGTCAGGGCTGCAACAGCAGCCCTGTGCCAGAAACCGACTCTGCCGGTTAGCGTTCTAGGGCTGTCGACCCGCCACGCTCGTGAGGAATAAAGAATAGAATGGCCCGAATTTTTTACGTATTCTATAAACACGCAATTTTATAAATGGATTTATCCTGCCGATGCTACTGCTTCTGAAATTTCTTCATCCTTACTTGTTATTTTGCAATTTGTCCGCCTGGGGACTTGCACAGAACCTTGAAGGTCTTGGGCTCTTCCACTACATAAATGATTTTCCAATGCGTGTAGGAAACGAGGTGATTTATCCTTTGAATTTCAGCCCAATACATGGTGTTAATGGGTTATCTGGTGTACTGACCCTTATGCTGATCCCCATTTCGTTGCTGAACATCCGGGCTGGATTTTACCTGAACAAATGGGCAGGCTGGTTTAGCCTGTGCCTGTGGGTCATACCTGGCGGAATGAGCATGCTGGGCTATGTTCCCGACCTTCGTAATTTTGGACCTGATAAGTTTCAGTTTGGGGCTAACTTTACCGGCAGTACGACATCGGCGGCAGCAAATCTGATCATCTGCCTGATTGCTGGCTGGTCAGTCATTATGCTCTTCGGTGCTTTATGGAAGAAAAATACCTTCAAAAACGCCTACGATCATATCTGGTACGTTTTAGGCTTAATCGCGGCTCTATATTTTGTTGTAGACAGTGGTTTGCCTTCGTATAAGGAAGACCTCTCTGAATCCGGCGATCGCACAACCTCGATCATGCAATTCTATCGCAACGGTGAGCAGAACCTCGCAGCCCTGTGCAAAGATCCGATAGTGGTAAATCAGGCTCCTGATTTGTGCAGTCTGGCACCAGCGATGAAATGGGCATTTCAGGATAACTTTATTTTAAAGGACATTCTGCGCGCCAGAATCGACCTGCCAGACTGGGTCAGTAGCGTCGCCAGCGATCCTTCGCTTAAAAAACAGATCGATGCATTCAACGCCATTACTTGCTCACCAGGCCAGAGCAGAGGCAACTGCCAGACCGTCCCCATTGAGATGTCGCTCGACGAGGATGACTACAAGAATCCAGTTGCCTTCCTCCCCCCGCCTTATGCACAGGCACTCCAGCGACTGCGGTGTTTGTCAAAGATGTTGAGATAAAATTGCGATTTATGCAGCCTGTAAATTCTCGGCGTTTTCTTGTGTCAACGGCCGATCTGGATTGAGTTGAACTTCCTTGTCCCAACCCCAATTTCTTGTCTCACCTCGCCACCGTTCCGGGCACGCAGCGCGGGCGGCTTGATAGACTTGGTGACGCTTTAACAGCAAGGCTTTATCCTTGCCCTGATGGCGCTGCGCCGGCGTCACGAATTTGATCCCGCTGTGGCGGTGGACGTGGCAATACCAATCAATGAAGCGCTTCACCCACTGCCGTGCAGCATCAATCGAGGTAAATCCTTTGCGCGGCCAGGACGGCCAATATTTCAATGTACGAAAGATTGATTCTGCGTACGGATTGTCATTGGATACCCGCGGCCGACTAAAGGATGACGTTATACCCAGGGCTTCCATCTTGGCCTTCAGCGTATAACTTTTCATCGGCGCACCGTTATCCGAGTGCAGTACCAAGGGTTGCATAGCACAGCGCTGCCCCAGGACACATCGTTGTAGCAGATCTGCCGCCAGCTCGCCGGTCTCTTCATCATGGACTTCCCAACCCACCGGGTAGCGACTGAATAGGTCTTCAAATAAATACAGCTTATAATACAGCCCCTTAACACTACTCGGCAACCAGGTCACGTCCCACATCCAGACCTGGTTAGGGGCGGTGGCGGTAAAGCTGGTCGGTTTTGCCACGCGCACAGCCTTGGCGGCACGTCCACGATGCTGCACTTGACCCGCCTCTCTTAATACCCGATACATCGTCGATTCAGAGGCCATGTAGCAACCCTCGTCTGCCAGAATCGGTACGATCTGACTCGGCGGAACGCTGTCGAAACGCGCGCTATTGCATACCGCCAACACCGACTGGCGTTCCGTTGAGCTCAGTTTGTTGGCCGGCTCAGGGCGGTCAATCAATGGACGCTGATCCGCAATAACAGCACCATCCTGTTGCCACCGATACCAACTGTGAACAGAGATCCCTACCCCCTCGCAAGAACGGTACAACGATGCGCCATCATTGCACGCCTGCTGAACCCAGGCGGTGATCTGTTCCCGGTACGCCAGAGGAGTTAATCGTCCTCGTTGTCGCCCCAAAGGGCGCGAACTTTTTTTTGCAGGATCAGTAATGCCGCTGCCTCCGCCAGTGCTTTATCTTTACGCAGGACTTCGCGCTCAAGACGTTTAATTTGCTTACGCTGGGCCTTATTCTGCTGTGCGCTGGCCGCATCATTAAAACCGCCTGGCTCTGCATGGGCCTGGATCGATATTTCGCGCCACTGCTTAACCTGCTCTGGGAAAAGACCTTTGGCTCGGCAATACTCGCTCAACTCGATCTCCGACATCGACGAGGTTTCGACGACGACGGCGAATTTAGTTTGCGCAGACCAATTCTCACTGCTGCGATCATGTTCGGGCACAGGGCGACCTTCTTTGCGAAGCTGATTACGCCAATTGTACAGTGTAGCTTCTGAAATCCCTTCTCTTTGTGCCAATTCACGGATGGTCGGCGGATGAGGGGCAAGCATTTTACTTAAAATGGCGTCCTTGCGAGCCTGAGGTAAACGCGACATGGTGATGCTCCGGCCCCCTGGATTGAGAATGAAATCCCGAAAAAGGGATCTTCTCAACTACTCTGACACAGGGGGGACTGCATAAATCCATGCAGAAGGCCGATGATCATATTCAGGAAATCGAGCGGGGGCATAATGTGCGCTATTTCGTGTTTCTCTTACTGGCCTTTGTAGCCGGAGGTAAGCTTGCCAACGCCTCAAGGTCGATGGTCGAACATGACAAGGTTCGCCCCCCTTCATGGCTTTTCATGATCATCAGATTTATTGCTATCAAAGCATTGCTGATGTGCCGGATGCTTGCGACTGGAGTTATCAGGCCACTTATCCAGCTCATTTCACTGTCAGCTGTATGGCGAAAAATGAGAGCGGCCAGAAGGGAAGAAGCAAATGACTCGCCTTCTGAACAGGGTTAATCGGCAACCATCCCTCTGTCTCTCAACAATGAAGTTCAGGAGCTGTAATCAACAGCTCTCCACACTGCCGCGCATAACATAAACAGCAGCGCAGAGACCATCTGAGTATAGAGGTTTAATAACTCTGGTAACTTGAACAGAGGTGATATACACAACTCAGGATAAAACAGGACCCCAATGAAAAAAGAATTATCATCTCTGAATTCAAACGTGAATACACTTGGCCTGCTCCTGATTGATTGAGACATCAAGATTTAAGTGATGCCTTAATCAATTTTAAAAATAACTTCGAACTTTCGCTTTTCGCTCATAGTTAAACACATTTTATGAATGTATTGAGCATAATGCGGAGATTCACTTTTAAGAAAATTACTGCATACTGGTGTACCACATCAGATTGCTGTGGCTAACGCTGTAAAAGCTGTTACCAAATTAATAATGCATAAAAGCCCTTGGATCGGGTACATTCAGCAGAACCAACCCCATGTAGGCTTCATAGCATGTGGCTGATGCGATTTGTTAACTCAACCTTCTCAGAAGCAGAGAAGTGAAACCGAGCTAAATCGCGAACTGATGTGGACCTTACTAGACCAGTAAACATGAGCAGATTGCTGGATGTGAAATGATAATAACACCGACAAATTAATCATTGTGCTTCTTTAACCTTGCGCACTCTTTTCTAGAGCAGAAAGCACTTTTCCGACACACAAGCATTATGATGGAGGTTGCATTGATCATTCCTCTTCAAAAACAAACTGAGGGTGGGACGCTCTACACCCGCTTACCTGAGACCGAAGCCAGGCTGACAGAATTAGTCACCCTCACGGATGAAAATCTGATTCAGTTGTGTAAGCAGAGCAAGACACATCCGCAATATGTGCCTAGTGAATGTCTTCTTTACTTCGTCCGGCGCAGCGCATTGTCTAACCAAACTCTTTTTGATCCCCTCTTCAGGATCCTCTCAGAACGCATTTTCAGGAAGCTTCCTCGAGCCGTTAATCATGGTGGAAATTCTGTATCAATGCTGAACAGCGACATTCAGGAGAGTGTCTTTGACCGTATCGTTGAGATGCTTATGATTGATAAAGCAGGTTATGAAGAACGGTTGGACATTTTTGAAATTCGTTTTGATTTGGCCTTTTCAAATTTAAAAAAAGATGCTCAGGAGAAGTCTTATCGGTCGGAAAATAGGAATACTGATCTGGAGTACGATGATTCAGAGGACGTAACTATAGAGGTTGAAACTGCTTCTGAAGGTTTTAATCCTTTTGGAGAAACAGATCTCAATCATTTTCATTACCGTCGTGAGCTTGATGCGGCGATTGAGACTTTACCCGATCTACAGAAGCGAATCATTGAAATGCTCCGATTAGATTTTCCAATAGACTCCATCGACCCACAAGAGATAACGATTTCCAAAGCTCTAAACAAGTCTGAAAAGACCATCCATAATCATAAAAATAAGGCGTTTGCACGTCTTCGTTCACTGCTTGAAGGGGGCATATTATGACCGGACTTTCACCTCAGGCATCCCTGGAAGAGGTACTGGAGTCATTTTCCATAGAGCATGATGTGGGAAAAGCGACTCTGCAAAAGTACCTTGCAGCCTTCCCGGAATATGCCAATGACCTCATAGATTTATCTCGAGAGATAGCCAGAATATCAATCGAAGATGAAGCGCCACTCTCTGAGTCCCAGCGCCGCTTAATCAATTCTGCTACCACTCGCATCCAAAATTCACCGGGCAAAACAGCGGTGGACCCCTTCGCTAGACTCTCGGCACAAGAAATGCGGGCTCTCTCTAAATCGCTAGAGATACCTCGACAGGTCGTCATGGCATTCAAAGAGCGAAACGTAGTCGCCAAATCTGTTCCCAGGGGTTTTCTGGTCAGGTTTGCTGAACAACTTCAGATCAGCGTACAACAGTTATTTACCTCACTCGAGCAGCCGCACATGGAGGTTGCAGGGAGTTATAAGTCCGAATCTAAACCGGGTGAAGTAGAGAAGATTACTTTCGAACTACTGCTTCGGGATGCCGGGTTGTCTGAGGAAGAAATCAGAAACTTAATGGAAGAGGATAGATAACGTGCAAGCAGTGGAACTGGCTCGTAAGGCCGCTGCTGCTCTACATGATCAGGCCGTTGATTCAGGACAAAATCCATGGACTCCCTATGAGTTTGCTGTTGCTGAAGCCAACAGACGAGGCCTTGATGTAGAGAGTACAAGAAAAGGATCGCCTAACCTGAGAGGCGCGCGCGCTCGTTTTATTCCAGAGGAGATGTTTATTCTCCACGAAAAATGCGCAACTCTTTTTGAACAAGCATTCCTCGTCGCTCATGAAATTGGTCACGCTGAACTTGGAGATGATGTCGAAGAGGATGAACAGAGTTATACGATAGATCCCACAAGGACGTCGGAGACCTCCCCACTGGGAGTTGAGCGAGTCGTAGATTACAGTCGCAGACAGCGAAGAGAGGTCCAGATGGATCTTTTTGCGCGCGAGTTTTTACTACCTAGACATTTTGTTAGAACGCTTTATCTGGAGAGCCAAAGTGCTTCAAGTATTGCCGAAAAGCTTGGAGCGCCATTTGACGTCGTTGCTCAACAACTTTTTGATGCACTACTGTTGCCCCCAACTTTGCCTGAAAATCAAGAGTCAGCAATTGAATTTCCTTTAAACGATGAGCAGGCTAAAGCCGCAGCCCATCGTGGAGTTGCCTTTTTGCTTGAAGCCGGACCTGGCACAGGAAAAACACAGACATTGGTAGGCCGTGTAAAAGGACTGCTTAATGAAGGGGTTGATCCCCGGAAAATTCTCTTGCTGACTTTTTCAAATAAAGCGGCAGGAGAAATGGCTGAAAGAATTGCGCGTGTCGATAGCGATGCTGCAGCTGCAATGTGGATCGGTACCTTCCACTCATTCGGCCTCGATTTGGTTCGCCGGTTTCACGATAAGTTGAATCTGCCACAATCCCCCCGGATGTTGGATCGTACAGAAGCAGTAGAATTGCTGGAGCATGAGTTCCCAAAATTAGGACTGGTTCATTACCGCAATCTTTATGATCCAAGCCGGATTATTGCGGACTTTCTCGCTGGCATTTCACGTGCTAAAGACGAGGTAGCTGATGCAAGCACCTACCTGAGACTGGCGCAGGCCATGCGCGATAGCGCTGTTGAGAATGATGCTATTACCGATGCAGAGAAAGCGATTGAAGTCGCCAAAGTGTACGCAGCTTATGAGAACCTTAAGCAACAGTCTGAATGTATAGACTTTGGGGATTTGGTTTCATTACCTGTAAAGCTACTTGAAGAAAATGAAGCTATTCGCTCCCATGTCCAGTCTACCTATGAACACGTTTTGGTGGACGAATACCAGGACGTCAACCACAGCAGCGTGCGACTGCTGAAAGCTATATGTGGTAATGGTGAAAATTTGTGGGCAGTTGGGGATGCTAAGCAGTCAATCTATCGTTTTAGAGGTGCCTCTTCATTTAACATGACGCGCTTTGGAAATGAAGATTTTCCAGGCGGGGTGCGATATCGGTTAAAAATGAACTACCGATCGGTACCTGAAATAGTTTCAACATTTTCGAGATTTGCGGTGGGTATGGCTGTAGGGGATGCTGATAGCGAGCTACGCCCCAATCGGGGCAGTAATGCCTGCAAACCCGAGCTTCGCTTTGTGGGACAAGGCGTTCAACAGTCACCAGCTCTTGCGGACGCTATACAGGAAATGCGAGGTGCCGGTTACCCATATCGTGATCAGGCCGTTCTCTGTACAGGCAACGAAAAACTCTCAGAAATTGGGCAACAACTCGAGCGTTTAGGCATCCCTGTTCTTTTCTTGGGCAGTGTTTTCGAGCGTCCAGAGATAAAGGATTGGCTGTCACTGCTTTCCCTTTTAGTGGATCGCCGCGCAATGGGCCTGGTGAGGATGGCTTGCCTGCCAGAATTTACGATGTCGCTGCAAGATGTCGGAAATATTCTTGCATGCCTGCGTGAAGAAGATGACAGGGGGGATTGGAGAGATAGAGTAGATCAGTTCCAAATCTCTGCAAATGGCCTTACTGCCTTAAAGCGGCTGATTAAAACACTGGACGGTTTTAACGGCGATACTTCACCCTGGACTGTG
Organism: Sodalis sp. RH14; assembly: GCF_047324285.1. Classification (NCBI taxonomy): domain Bacteria; kingdom Pseudomonadati; phylum Pseudomonadota; class Gammaproteobacteria; order Enterobacterales; family Bruguierivoracaceae; genus Sodalis; species Sodalis sp. RH14. Next base: position 4,356,670 of record NZ_CP178739.1, on the reverse strand, counting down.
CTGGCCACTGTACTTTTAGACAGGACTCGTATTGTAGCTCGCCTGGCAACTTCTTCAGGTTGCAGTGACCGCTCCCAATGTATTGCAACCTGGCAGTTACTTAATTTCTTGCGAGTCCAGCCCTCAACTGGCGAAGGGTTATTTATCACTCGCACATTAGATCGCATCCGCCGTTTAGTCCGACTCGGGGACGATCGTGACCTCAGGCAACTCCCGGTAGCAGCACAAAGCATTGACGCGGTTCGCCTCATGACTATACATGGCTCAAAAGGGCTTGAATTTCCTGTGGTCCATGTCCCGGGGATGAATGCAGATACCCTTCCTGGTTATACGCAAAAGCAAGCCTGCCCACCACCCGATGGGATGATAGCCGGTAGTAAGGCGAATGCCAGGGAGCAGTTTAGTCTGGAGCACAAGGCGGAAAGAGAATGCTTATTCTATGTTGCATTGTCGAGAGCCAGGGACCAGTTATTCCTCTATGCTGCACTACGAAACGCTGCAGGTAGTACCCGAAGGAAATCCGAGTATCTGGATCGTATTGAGCCCAATCTGATTCAAAGAAACATAGAGCCTCATCATCCGGTCATTGAGCCTCCCGAATCTTTACCAATAGACTGGGTTGCGGATGGAGAATTCAAACTTAGTGGCGATCAGGTCTCCCTCTATGAATCTTGTCCTCGACGATTTTTCTATACTCACGTCCTTCAAATCGGGGGGCGACGATCACCAACCCCATTCTCAAAAATGCACGATGCTGTCCGAAAAGTGTTCAGGGATATGATCGAGGCAGAGTCTACAATAATTACGAATATAGAAGGCAGCGTTGAGCAAGCCCTCAAAGTTGAAGGTCTGGCTGAGCACGGATATGCCCCTGAGTTTAAGTCTCTGGCACTTGACATGGTTAGATATTTTAATTCAATTCGCGAAGGTCACGCCCCTGAAACACCCAGTGTACTCACGATGAAGTTTGGGGATATCACTATCACCGTACAACCTGACGATGTGTTGATTTACTCAGATGGGCGACGTACGTTTCGCCGTGTTAGAACCGGACATAAAAGAGATAAAGAAGAATCGGACCTTGGCGCAGCCGCTTTTATACTGGCAGCACGGAGAGCCTTTCCTGACGCGATAGTGGAGTTAGTTCATCTTTCTGATAAGACTGTAACGCCGATTGATCTGAGCACTAAGGTGCTACATAACCGGCAGGAAAAGCTTTATGTTGCCATAGACTCTATAAGTCGGGGTGTATTTCCCACCGAATCATCATCCCGGGTCTGTCCCTCCTGCCCGGCATTTTTCGTCTGCGGATTGACCCCTCCAGGCGCGCTTCAAAAAAAATTCTAAAATAATTTACCGCTTTGGTAGAGCTGCATCGATTGAGTATTAGAGCCAGACATCGTCTGGCCAAACTCAAGGATATGCAAAACATGAACAGCCAAAATATTAACAATATCGACGATGTCGGAGAAGCGATTCGCGAAGGCCGCGAACTGCGTCCGGCAAATGCCTACCGCATCCTGTTTGCGCAGGAAAACCTGGATTTTCACGCAATTGTAGTCAATGACCCACTTCCACTGGGTCGACAAATTCTGATTGCTGCGGGTCTGCGTGCAAATGATGACTATAGCCTCTTCGCCATTCTTCAGACGGGAGACTTTGAAGATCTGCGCCTTGATGAACCTTTCGATTTACGCGGTCATGGCGCTGAACGTTTCGTGGCCTTCCAGACCGATCGTGATTTCAAACTTACTGTAAACGACAGCCAAGTATCATGGGGTAAACCTGCAATTTCGGGGGCAACACTTTATGAACTGGCAAAACCAGGCGACGGCGATGCCGTATTTATGGTTGTCCGTGGCGGTGATGATCGCCAGATTGAACCGAATGAGGCGGTTGATCTTACGACTCCGGGAATTGAACACTTTGTAACGGCGCCAAAGCGTAAACCAAAGATTGATATCGTCGTTAATGGACGTGAAGTTCAGGTCAGCGATAGTCATCAAACTTTCGAGCAATTTGTGGCTATCGCATATCCAGGTGAAGCTCCAACTGCTGAGATCGTATATTCAATTACATATCGTGGAGCGAGCTCAAAACCACACAGTGGTGAGTTAGCTGCAGGTGCCTTTATCGAAGTGAAAAATGGGAGCGTAATCAATGTCGGCCGCACCATTCAATCTTAATAGCGATCTGAAGCGCTTGCGCGAAGAAGGTTACCACGTACACATTGTGGGTGGTTTCCTGGTCATGCGTGACGTGCCGTATGTTAACGCGCAACGGGAAGTGAAAACCGGCACGCTTATATCGAGCCTTTGCATGTCTGGCGACGTAACTCAAAAACCAGAACCACACACAATTCACTTTGATGGAGAATTTCCATGCACTTCCCAGGGGGTGCGCATTCAGGCTATTTTTCATCAGAGTGAAACGGTAAATCTTGGGCATGGACTATCTGCTCAGCACTTATTCTCCAGTAAGCCAGGGCCTGAAGGTTACAGTGACTACCATCAGAAGATGTCCATCTATGCGACGATCATTTCTGGCCACGCCGCAACCCTCAAACCTGGCGTTAGTCCACGTGTTTTTAAAACCCCTGATGAGGAGGAAGGGGGCGTATTTAACTATCTTGAAACTGCATCTGACCGGGTCGGGATCGGGGCATTAACTGCACGACTTGAAGGTCAGCACATTGCCATCATTGGAGTCGGTGGTACAGGTTCCTACATACTGGACCAGATAGCTAAAACGCCGGTTAGTGAGATACGTCTCATCGATGGTGATGATTTTCTTCAGCACAACGCTTTTCGCGCACCTGGCGCCCCGTCCATTAACACTCTCAGGGAAGTGCCGAAGAAAGTAGATTACCTGGCGGGAATTTACGGTCAGATGCACCGTCATATCGTTACGCATGCAGTACAGATAAGCCTGGATAATCTTAATCTCTTGGATGGAATCACCTTTGCCTTCCTTTGCATGGACGCAGGCGAGCCAAAACGTTTAGCGATGCAGAAGCTGGAAGATATGGGAGTGTCATTCGTAGACGTGGGAATGGGGCTCGAGTTGGTGGAAGGATCGCTTGGTGGCATCCTGAGGGTGACGACCAGCACTCCAGAGAAGCGTGAACATATTCGCACCCGTGTGTCTTTCAAGGAGCGTGGCGCAGAAAACGTTTACGCTTCAAATATTCAAGTCGCCGAGTTAAACATGTTGAATGCGGCACTTGCCGTCATCAAATGGAAGAAACTACTCGGGTTTTATCGTGATCTTGAAAATGAACATCACTGTTCATATACGACTGACGGGAATATGTTACTGAATGGTGACTTACTATGATACGCCATTACCAACTGACCCCGTGTTTCGTTAAAGGGATTCCACGAGAACTTGAAGCCGGCACTCTCTACGTTTCCATGAAGTATGGCACGGTTATCCACAGTTGCTGTTGTGGTTGCGGACATGAAGTAGTAACCCCTCTAACCCCAACTGACTGGAAGTTAACCTTCGATGGCGAGACCATTTCGCTTTGGCCATCCGTAGGAAATTGGAATTTACCCTGTCGATCGCACTATGTAATTAAGTGTAACCGCGTACTGGAAGCAGCTCCTTGGGATAAAGCCAAAATCGATGCAGAGATGCGTCGGGATAAAGCGGCTAAGGAGCGTTATTACGCGCAGACTAATGCGACCGAAACTTCTGAAGAGTTGAAACAGGAACCAACTGAGGAGTCTTCTGGGATGAGAACCGAACCTCTATCCATTTGGAGTAAGTTAAGGAAGTGGTTGAGTTAGGGCAATGACTTTAACAGTGCTCAAAACTATCAGACCTGAAAAGCATGACTCTGGACAGGTTACATTCAGCTTGTTCTACAGGCGAGTTCATCGGTCTGGCTATGGACCGGTATGCTGGAATGTCATAAAAGCATACCGGTACAAACCGCAGATAAATGTTTTTAACGTGATCTGCTCTCCACTGATTAATACCCCAAGATATGAGTTATGCAGTCATTAGATTTGGGAAAAATGGCAGCTCCGGCTATAATGAAAAGTAATTTTAGCGCATTTAAAATGGCAGCTTAGTGCCAAGAGCAGACGTTGAGTGTATCCTGCCATGTTGATCAGGTCGAAGGGAAAATGCTAATTGCTTATTGCTATACAAATGCACAAGATAAGAATTTTTACGAGTCCAACTGCGTTAAACATTCTGCATAGATATCCACCAAGTTTAGTAAATACACATTTGACTAAAAGGCGCTGCATTTATTAGCAAGAATCCCGCCATGGCCTTCGACGGCAGTTAACCAATTCGTTATTATATAAACCCAACGGCATTGTCTGCCGGATGTTCGAAATCCCCAAACCGTTTAACATGAAAAGCAGGTGAACATGGAATTGGATGAAATAACAGAAACGGCGATGACTTCACCTGCGAATCACGTACCAGATTTTGTGGCCGTACGTTCTGTTACGATGACGTTGCCTTTTGCTGAGCTGACTTGGGAAAACTTCGAAAAACTCTGCTATCGGTTAGCGGGGAAGGATGCGGATGTTGAGTCACACAGCCTGTATGGCAGAACAGGCCAGGCCCAGCAGGGAATCGATATCTTCGCGAGGAAGCGCAACGGGCGATACAACACCTGGCAAGCAAAACGCTATAAAAAATACACGCATAACGATCTTAACAGTGCTTGTGCGACATTTCTGTCAGGCGGATGGGCGGGCAAAACGGACATCTTTTATATTGCCGTACAATGTCCTGTTGATGATGTAAACCTTCAAGACGCCATTGAAAAACAGGCTGAGAACTTTCATGCGCGGAATATTGTGTTAAAAGTTCTGGGCGGGCATGACTTGTGCACCGACCTGCGTGACCATACGGATATCGTTCTGGAATTTTTTGGACGAGAATGCGCAAAACAATTTTTTGGCGATACTGTCAGTCAGGATCTTCTTAATAAGCTTGATGGCGGGGAAATCCAGAAAGTCAGATCGCAACTGCTGAGGGTCTACCAAGCGGGATTTGAGCTACTTGATAAAATCCCGGTCAATGCCCCAACGCCTTTTTCCGACCAGACGATTGAACCCATTTCTTTACTCGAACGTTTCTCCGCTCCCGATGTTTTATTGAGAGAAAACGTCAAGAATCATGCACCCGAAAAAAAACCTGCCGAAAAGAAAGTTCTCGCGCATGATCAGCAGTCGATTGAACCGCATCCGCAATCCCGGAGTGAAGAAAGCCGTCAGGCTGAACAATACCGACGAACCCCCATTCTGAGCTGGCTAGCGGAATCTGATCAGATTGCTGTTATTGGTCATGCCGGCACAGGAAAGAGCACAGTGCTGCGCTGTCTGGCGCTTGATCTGCTTGGGGAGCAGAATCATTTCACGCACGTGGCAAAAAAATGGGGACGCCATCTTCCCCTATTCATCTCATTCGCAAAATGGGTACGTCTGACGGAAGCGAATGGCGGTGTCGTGAGCATTAAAGCGTTAATCCGGGAAACGTGGCAGCAGCAGTTGACGGCAGATCTGGTTGCTTTGATCGATAAGGCGATTGATGAAAGCCGTGTGGTACTTTTTGTGGATGGCCTTGACGAGTGGGCTAACGAGCAGGCTGCACGTACCACGCTTCAGGCGATGCTGACTGTGGTTTCTGCACATCGCATTCCCATTCTGGTCAGTGCTCGCCCTGGGGGGCTGACAACCATTGGGGGCATTCCAGATAACTGGGCCGTGGGCGTACTTGCGCCTTTATCGAAAAGGCAGCAAACACAAATTGCCACCATCTGGTTTTCAAGAAACGTAGATCAACATCGCGATCCGGTTCAAAGCGCAGAGTCCGTACTCTGGCAGACAAACCGCTTTTTTGATGAGTTAAACAAGGGCCGTGGGCTGTCCACCCTGGCTGAAACACCACTACTGCTGTTGGGACTTATTGCTCTTGCTATCCGCCAGCTGGTTCTGCCTATTAACAAAGTTCAGGCTCTGAGTCAGCTCACTGAACTTCTATTAGAACGCCATCCTCACAGCCGTGCAACCGCTGCGGGAGATGTCGTTCCGCGCTTTTCACCTGCAGCTTCAAATGATGTGCGACGGGAAGCACTTGCCGCACTCGCTTTTAAAATCCGCTTTGAGGGTGGCGATGCCGGGTATCCCATTCATCTGGCCCGAAAATGCATTCAAACGTTTCTGACGGATCCTGAGGGGTTCAGCTATACGCAACGAGAAGCAATGGAAGTTGCCAATGAGATCCTGGCTGTGAACTCAGAAACCATGGGACTGCTGGTCGAAAAAGGACGTGCAGAAGTCGGATTTGTACATGCAAGTTTGGAAGAATATCTGGCATCGGTTCACATCCACGGCTGGCCCATTGAGCGTATTTTAGAGTTTGTCCGGGCCAATGCTAGCCACTTTCGCTGGAGAAGTGTTTTTGGCGATTTGATTGCAAGAAATAACCGGCGTTCCGAGGCAGAGAATATCGTCAGGGTTATTGCCGAACCTGAGAGTGATGCTGTCGGTGCATTGCAGCGCCGTTTACTGCTGGCTAATGTCGCGTTTGGCGGCGCTGAGATCAACAAGCCAACCGCCATCAGGCTTGCTGAGCAAAGTTTCAATATCATAACAGGTTCGGGCTGGATAGGGGAAAGGCGTGCGCATCTTGCCGCCACCTTTGAGGGGGTTTATAACACAACTCTCAGAGAAAAAGCCTCAACAGCTATCAGTAGCTGGGGCACCAAAAGCGCCGATTACCTGCATAACTTCTATCACACCTTATCAGCATGGCCGCACTCAGATGAAACGCTGAATATCCTTAAGCACGGTATGAAGGACGAAAGCTTCTACAATGCACGGCCTGCTGCTCATGTTCTTGCTTTAAAATACGCCGGAGATGCCGGGGTAGAGGAATGGTTACTGTCATTCTTTCGGGGTGATTCAGAATTAATGATCGTGGGGATAGCGTTAGAGACACTTGTGCTTGGATGGCCGAAAAATGGTGCATTACCTGCGCTGATTTCTTCTGCGGCAGCCTCAAAAGACCCACACCTGCGGCTCAGTGCGATTTTTTGCAAAGTGAAACTATCCATACATGATGATCAAGACCTGGATGCATTGTTGGATTTGCTTTGCTGGTATAGCCGCATCGATTATCACTGCAGAGATCTCGCTGGACAATGCCTAATATTGGGTTGGAAGGATAATGAGTCAGTCATTAAGAAATGCCTAGATTCGTTTAATAATACGTTTAGGAGAGGCGAAGGGATTGAAAAAGACATAGCGCAGCTATACCTCACAAACTGCAACGCGAAAAATACCGACGTCATTGCCTGGATTTTACGCGAACTGGAATCAAAACATCCCTTCGTGGCCCATTTCGGGCGGAGCTGGGAATGGTTGTTACGGTTTACTGAGGCAAATGAAGAGATCCGTGAAAAAGTCATTTCCACCATGTTGTCTGAAAGGATGGAGCACATAGAATATGTGTTGAATCCTGTCCTTAGTGAAATTGAAGATCCACGAATCAAACAGCACCTAATAAATAAGGTAAAAACTGCTAAAGGATTTAGAATTTTCTGGTTTTTAAGCCCCTTACTTCACAAGCGAAAGGCCGGCGACCACGAAGTGGATTCTCTTGTTAACGAAATTCTGCAATGGCCAGATGAAAGAAAGCGGCATATTGTCAGTTTATTCCCCCAAATGCTGGACAGGGAGGAATGCATTGAAGCTTTGATTAGGATTACCAAGACCACGGATGGCGTCAGGACAGACCTGCTCATGTCTGCTTTTACGCAACTTGATGTTGGTTCAGATACTGACATCACTGGCTTCCTGGTTACCCACTTTTTAACTGAGCCAGACAATAGGTACTCAGGCCTCAACAATTTGCTGTTGATCTGTCCGGATGAGCCAAGGTTAAAAGAATACGCGCTTTCAAAACTTGAAGATCGTAATCCGCCCCTTGCAATGATTGCCTCTACTTATCACAAACTGCCTGAAGTCCGTTTACAAATAGCGAAACATGTAGGGTCTCTTTCCGTTGCCATGCGCCATCAAATTATGGACGCTGCAGCCAGTGAATTCGATAGAAATGAGACTGCAGAAAAAATACTCAGCCGATATGACGATGAGGTTGACAGTCAGTTAAAAATCGAAGGTGCAATAAAATACCATCAGGCATTATTACCCGCAAACGTGGAGCGTCAAACGATTATTGACCGTTTGATATCAGATGCTCAGGTTGCAGCACCGGATTTTGAAGAGCGCCATGCAGCTGCTTTTGCGGGACTGGTGGCTTACGGCGCCGTAAACGAGTTTGTTCGCCTCGAATGGAATAATAAGCCATTAACTGTTTCACTGGGGCCATACAGCAGAGAATCTAAAGCCCTTTTAAGATTAGTTGCTGAGCACTGGGATGAAATTGATGTGTGTTTCGATAAAACATTTATGTCTCGAATTAGCGAAATAAATTCAGAAGACCATTTCTGGTCTCTCATATCCCCATATGTTGGTAGGAGTGCATCTTTACGAGAAAAGTTCATCGCTTACTGTGAAAATTCATCCCATGTTCTGGATACCCAGACTTTACAGTCACTCGCAAAGGAATTTCCAAAAAGTGATTTGCTTCAGAGGCACTGCATATCAGCCATTCGAGCGTTGGAAAAAGTAAAAACCAATGACACATGGTCGCTATACCAAAGCTACATCGAAGCTTCCTATATATTACGTGACCAATTTCCTGGCACGTCTGAGCTGACAGTTCAAATACTAAAAGTACTCCAGGATACTGATTATAGTCATGGCATTGCTGCTATGGCGATTTATGATCCTCACCATTCCAGCCTTGATAATCTTGTCGAAAAGGTTTTTCAAGAGGCAGAGTCTCAATTACAGTTTGTGACACCTATCATTCTTGGCTCAGCAAGATCTGACAGCCAGCAACTCGGTGTTATCGTCAAAAAAATGATAAACCGCCATGATCATGATCTGTGGGATTTTCAGGACAGAATTAACCAAGCACTCAAATTCAGGATGGGAAACGACGCGCATTTTGTCACATTGATGGGAGAATGGCTGGCATCGACCCCCACTGAAAGTGAAATTTCGAGTTTTTCTCGTTATCTGGCGTCCTCAGGAAAACTTGTCGAAGATACTCAGAAATTATGCCAGCATTATCTCAACGAGAGATATATCACTTCAGGAATCCCGGCTCATGGTTACGATGCCCTCTCTGACCTCATAAGACCTGTCACGCACTCCTTACTTGATGTGTTGGCAGGACCTATACACTAAAAACATGGAATGTGAGAGGCATAGAAATGATAGGAGTTTCTTTCACTTCAGCTGATTAACCGACTCATAATTTTTAAATCGCACTGATTTGCTATTCGTAGATTAACAGCAATGTTAGGAATGTCTTCATTAGTTGGAAGAACAACTGCGAACTCCCGCTGTTCGCTCATAGCAGCCGTCTAGATACGGCATCAAATCAACGTTCGATGGACAGAAACACCTGAAGATCCATACCGTTGCACAAATTACCAAATGCGGTAGTAAGTGTTTTGTTGGCGAGGCTTTTCACCCAAAATATTTTGATGTGACATGAATTCAGCTGTTTTGGCCTGCCGTTTTGCCCGTTCTTTCACATCATCTTCGTCAACTTCGGAAAATTTACCGTCAACTCGTTCAACTGTTTGACAGAATTTTTTAGCTTCAAACCATTCTAAGCTCTTACTGATGTCTTTTGGACAGTTATAAATTTCATTGCCGTGATAACTTTTGCTTTGAAGCCAAGCTACAACAGTATTACCAATCCAAACAAGCGCGACCATAAGCAAGATCACAAGCAAAGAGTTGATGAGATAAATGGTTGATTTTGGCATTTTGTCACTTCCTAAGGCATCAGTATTCAAAGATTAATCTTACCGCAGCCAGACAGAATCATGCACTATGGGCAGAAATGCCTGACTGTCCCAGTTGAAAGAATGATTACGTCACAGCGGCGATTTTCCAGTAGGTCTGCAAGTGAACCGGCGGACAGAATGCGAGTTTTGCCAGCATCTTTGCTACTTGTATTAGCCCCCTGATGATCCATACACTTTGACCCGCCTAAAATAAGAGGTAGGCTTGGAACTATGCGGTGTTTGTCAAAGATGTTGAGATAAAATTGCGATTTATGCAGCCTGTAAATTCTCGGCGTTTTCTTGTGTCAACGGCCGATCTGGATTGAGTTGAACTTCCTTGTCCCAACCCCAATTTCTTGTCTCACCTCGCCACCGTTCCGGGCACGCAGCGCGGGCGGCTTGATAGACTTGGTGACGCTTTAACAGCAAGGCTTTATCCTTGCCCTGATGGCGCTGCGCCGGCGTCACGAATTTGATCCCGCTGTGGCGGTGGACGTGGCAATACCAATCAATGAAGCGCTTCACCCACTGCCGTGCAGCATCAATCGAGGTAAATCCTTTGCGCGGCCAGGACGGCCAATATTTCAATGTACGAAAGATTGATTCTGCGTACGGATTGTCATTGGATACCCGCGGCCGACTAAAGGATGACGTTATACCCAGGGCTTCCATCTTGGCCTTCAGCGTATAACTTTTCATCGGCGCACCGTTATCCGAGTGCAGTACCAAGGGTTGCATAGCACAGCGCTGCCCCAGGACACATCGTTGTAGCAGATCTGCCGCCAGCTCGCCGGTCTCTTCATCATGGACTTCCCAACCCACCGGGTAGCGACTGAATAGGTCTTCAAATAAATACAGCTTATAATACAGCCCCTTAACACTACTCGGCAACCAGGTCACGTCCCACATCCAGACCTGGTTAGGGGCGGTGGCGGTAAAGCTGGTCGGTTTTGCCACGCGCACAGCCTTGGCGGCACGTCCACGATGCTGCACTTGACCCGCCTCTCTTAATACCCGATACATCGTCGATTCAGAGGCCATGTAGCAACCCTCGTCTGCCAGAATCGGTACGATCTGACTCGGCGGAACGCTGTCGAAACGCGCGCTATTGCATACCGCCAACACCGACTGGCGTTCCGTTGAGCTCAGTTTGTTGGCCGGCTCAGGGCGGTCAATCAATGGACGCTGATCCGCAATAACAGCACCATCCTGTTGCCACCGATACCAACTGTGAACAGAGATCCCTACCCCCTCGCAAGAACGGTACAACGATGCGCCATCATTGCACGCCTGCTGAACCCAGGCGGTGATCTGTTCCCGGTACGCCAGAGGAGTTAATCGTCCTCGTTGTCGCCCCAAAGGGCGCGAACTTTTTTTTGCAGGATCAGTAATGCCGCTGCCTCCGCCAGTGCTTTATCTTTACGCAGGACTTCGCGCTCAAGACGTTTAATTTGCTTACGCTGGGCCTTATTCTGCTGTGCGCTGGCCGCATCATTAAAACCGCCTGGCTCTGCATGGGCCTGGATCGATATTTCGCGCCACTGCTTAACCTGCTCTGGGAAAAGACCTTTGGCTCGGCAATACTCGCTCAACTCGATCTCCGACATCGACGAGGTTTCGACGACGACGGCGAATTTAGTTTGCGCAGACCAATTCTCACTGCTGCGATCATGTTCGGGCACAGGGCGACCTTCTTTGCGAAGCTGATTACGCCAATTGTACAGTGTAGCTTCTGAAATCCCTTCTCTTTGTGCCAATTCACGGATGGTCGGCGGATGAGGGGCAAGCATTTTACTTAAAATGGCGTCCTTGCGAGCCTGAGGTAAACGCGACATGGTGATGCTCCGGCCCCCTGGATTGAGAATGAAATCCCGAAAAAGGGATCTTCTCAACTACTCTGACACAGGGGGTATGTTCAAGACTGGTCAAAGCGAAATCATGGGTACTGTTCTTACTGAGCCAGAGCGACGCCGTCGTCGCACTCCGCAGGAGAAGATCGCCATCGTTCAGGAGACCTTCCAGCCAGGAAGCTCCGTTTCTCTTGTCGCTCGTCGTCATAATGTGAATGCTAATCAAGTCTTTAAATGGCGTAAGCAATACCAGGATGGCAGCCTGACGGCGGTCTCTGCCGGCGAAGAAGTTGTGCCGGCTTCTGAGTTAAACAGTGCCATGAAACAGATCCGTGAACTCCAGCGTCTCCTGGGTAAGAAAACCATGGAAAATGAGATCCTTAAGGAGGCGGTAGAATACGGCAAAGCAAAAAAATGGATTGCGCACGGACCCTTATTGCCCGGGGACGACGAGTAAAACCAGTGAGTGAAGCTCTGGGTGTGTCGCGTGCGCAGCTCTCGCTTTATCGTTATCGGCAGGCTGACTGGCAGGACGGTCGCATGCAGCGGCATCAAGATGACGCCGAATTACTGGAACACATCCGTGCCGAAGTTGCCGACCTTCCGAGTTATGGCTATCGACGCATCTGGGCTAATCTGCGCCGCCGTTCGGAGCAGGAAGGTCTGCCGAGGGTGAACGCAAAACGGGTATGGCGCGTGATGCGTGACAACGGCTTGTTGTTAGAGTCGAAACCCCGTCCCACACCGGATACCCGTCGTCACACAGGCCGGGTGGCGGTGGCCGAAAGCAATCGGCGCTGGAGTTCGGATGGCTTCGAGTTCCGCTGCGATAACGGCGAAAAGCTGCGGGTCACCTTCGCCATCGACTGTGGCGACAGGGAAGCCTTGGACTGGGCGGCCAGCACCGGCGGTTATGACAGCGATACGGTACAGGACGTTATGCTACGCTCAGTTGAACGCCGGTTCGGGCAAAACCTGCCGACAGCGCCCCTCGAATGGCTGACGGATAACGGTTCGGCCTATCGTGCCGATGAAACCCGGAGCTTCGCTAAAATGCTGGGCCTGGAGCCCCGAACGACCGCGATCAGAAGTCCACAAAGTAATGGTGTAGCAGAAAGCTTCGTTAAGACGATGAAGCGTGATTATATCGGCATGATGCCAAAACCGGACAGCCAGACGGCAGTGTTAAACCTGTCGTTAGCGTTCGAACATTACAACGAATATCACCCGCACAGCGCTTTAGGATATCGCTCACCAAGAGAATATCGGCGCAGGGGGAAACCATCAACCTAAGCGGGAATAGGTGCATGGATATATGGGGTCAAAACCACTACTGGCCGCGCTGCTGCTGCTTGTTGAATGCCAGCAATGGATAGAATTAACTGAGTGTCCAGGCTGACAGTTGTTGCGCCACAACCGTGATGATTTTTCATATCTTTTGTGTGCCAAGAGCGGACGTTGATGGCATCGAACTATATAATTTTATGGGCAATAGTTTAGCGTAATGCGGGCGTGTAAAGTAAAGTCACGGCAAAGAGTCAAAAGACTCAACTTATCATTAAGGAGCAGTTTTGAAGCTTTTTGATTATTTGAAGATGGAGTTTCCGGATCTGACACCTGAAACCACCAAAGTCCATCTTGCGCAAATGAATGATTACAAAGAGGATCCGCTGGTTAAATTCCGGGAAGAGACTTTCGACGACTGGCAGTGTTGGCAGAAGAAGCTGGATTTTACACGCAGGTATGTCGTTTCACTGATTAAGATCCCAGGGACTGAAACCTGGATGTTTGCGGGAGCCTTTCAACAAACAGGCAATGCAGGAAAGAAAACCTACCCTAACCGTAAGGAACTTTATTATCAGTACTATCTTCATAAAATCCTTGAGACTGAAGAATACGCGGGGCGGATGTATATCAGCTTTAAAAATCCGGCCCGCAACTTCATCCGTCTGGGCGAAAGTATTCAGAACAAATTGATAATAAACTCTATCTCCCCGGTACGTCAGAGCTTCGGCGAGTTTCCCGGTTACCGTAACATTGTGCTAGACCGTAACAGCATAGGAGCGATCCTCAGGCTTAATTTGCAATCTTGGCGCACCGCACTATCTGTTGTTAAAGGTATTTATGTATTAACTGATCGTGATGGCGGAAAGCTCTATGTGGGAAAAGCCGATGGAATAGAGGGAATATGGGGTAGATGGGAATATTATTTTGGCTCCGGACATGGTGGGAATGTAGGGCTTAAGGAAGCTTTCGGTACTGGCGATGAAAACAGGCTGCAGAATATCACTTTTTCGATCCTCGAAGTTATGGACTCCAATGCCGAGGACGGAGAGATTGACCGCCGCGAAAGCCACTGGAAACAAATACTGCTCTCACGGGAGTTTGGCCATAACCGAAACTAATAAAGCCTGTGAAAACACTCTGGCATGTTCTCCATTGATTAGCACACATGATCCACTGTGGGAGCAATTACGAGCTTCCGCTTTTCGCTGTGAGTTCAACCGATGGATGCAACACATTGGTTAAAACGCTCTGCGGGTGATTCATAGTCTAGCGTTTTTCTTGGCCTCTCGTTGAGCTGCCTGGCAACACTGTTTAGTCTTTGCTGGCTGTGAACCGATAAGTCAGTTCCTTTTGGAAAATACTGCCTAAGCAATCTGTTCGTATTTTCATTGGAGCCGCGTTGCCAGGGAGATTGTGGATCACAAAAATAGACCTCAATTTCTGTTGCTACAGTAAAAAGGGTGTGATTAGTCATTTCCGCCCCTCGATCCCAAGTTAATGTTTTATAAAGTTCAACAGGCAGCTGCCGGGCTTGTTTGATTAGTGCGGATATGACTGTGGCTGTCTTGTTATCACTGATTTTGGCAAGCATAACAAAGCGGGAATGGCGTTCTACCATCGTGACAATATATGAGTTTTTAGAGCCCTGTATTAGGTCTCCCTCCCAGTGACCTGGTATAGCTCTGTCTGCAACATCAGATGGCCTTTCGCTGATGGGTATTGCATCCGGTATTGAGCCTAATCCCTTTCCTTTAAGTGATGTCGTTCTGGATTTACGTACTACTCTCCCGCTTCTTAGGCACTGCTGCAGCTCTTTTTTTAAAGCTCCCCGGGTTTGTATAAAAAGCGTTTTATAAATCGTTTCGTGTGACACCTGCATTTCCTGATTATCCGGATAACAGCGTTTAAGCCAACCGGCGATTTGTTCCGGCGACCAGTCCTGATACATCTTCTCTGCAATGATTTTACACAATGCGGGGCATCCAATTAGCTTGCAAGGTTTTGGCCTCAGGGCACTGTCCCACGCGTCCTTATCCGCTTTTGCAGCTCGGTAATGTTTTGCACCTCCATGCCTTTTGATCTCGCGGCTAATAGTTGAAGGGGCTCTTGATAATTTGTCGGCGATGTCCCTGATGCTACTTTTTGCTACCAGCCCCCTGGATATTTCCTCTCTTTCATCAAGTGAAAGAGCCAGCCGGTGTCGCTTTCTGACAGAAGGGCGATAACCACCAGTTTGGTGAATAGTGGGCATAACAGAAGAGTGATATCTGTCGAACATTCTGGCGATATCATGCAGGGAATCACCTTGCTTATACCTGTCCCAGATAATCGCTTTCTGTTCTGGCGTGTAGTAAATGCGCGTTCTTCGTTTCATGGCAACGTCCCCCCTTGTTTAAGGATAGCGTTGCGTCGACCCGTTGAACTCACAGCTCAAAGCAGACATCATGCTCTTGCTTTCCGGGGGCTCTGTGCCAAAGCAGACTTCAACCTTTACAATTTTACACCATGTAAAAACCGGTTATTTCTTCGTTGCTCTCCCTCGCTGCTAACTACATTAAAAAATCCTCTGCTAACATCATCAGAAACATCAATAATCTGTTTTAACGCAGAAAGTGTCTTAAATTGCTTGCTAGTTAAGTCTGCCTTATCAAGCACTAATTGCTCGTCATTTACATCTTTTAAGTAAGAAAAATACTTACCCAAAAAGCCTGCGATAACATCAGATAGTTGTACAGCCTCTGAGTTGTGGGATTTAACGAATTCATGATTCAGTATTGGCATGCCATTTTCAGTTAACGGGAAATCTTTAATTTCATCCTGAATGTTTTTTTCTTCATCAAATATGTGAATGGAATTTTTAAATAGATACAAGTTCCTTAAATAAAATACCATAAAGCTATCGATCAGTTCTCGACCATGAAATCCCGATATGAACGGTAGTTCTTCGATTTTCAGAGATTCTTTAACCAAATTTTCGAGTACATTCGCTCGAAAATCCGACAGCATACAACTGTGCATGCATGTAAAATCGATAAGCCATAGGCAAAACTCATGAGCTTTTTCTTCTGGAATATCTGGGTAGTTAAATTCATGTAGAACATTCAGGAAAACATCAGAATTGCTATTAGCAAGCTCATAAAAATCGCTCTTAAGTGACATGTGATTCATGATATAAAAAGGATGATGTAACTCACCAATAATAGAATCAATAATGTCAATAACAGACCAGTATGTGATATTAAGATTAAAATAATGGATGTAGAATTTGTTTTCGATGAACCAGTTTAGAATAATTAAAAGCTTATCAGATTTAAGCATATTCAAAAAATCACCCTTAGCAATATGCTTGAGTTTTAGCTCATGGGTGTTTTTTTGAAGATTAAGCATTTGAAATAGGGTTGAATAATCACTGCCAGTGCTTAACCCTTTGTGTAGTATTCCTGCAAGGACGAAATTATCCGCCTTGTTAACATTAAAGCCAGCATTTTTTAAATATAGCTTTCGGATATTATTCGTTTCATCATAATAAAACGTATAGACTTCATCAGTATTTTGAAGACCATTATGCTGGATGAGAATCTCTCTAAGTTCATTGACATCCATTTTATTCCCCTTATGCAATTCTCAAAAGAAGGTCAATTTCAGCAATCATCATATAAATCACCAATTTCTAGAGTCGGTTCTGACTCGTTTTGAATGATGGTTTTAGAACATAAAATAGACGTTTTGAATCGTCACGGATAATCTAGACACTTCCGAGCCGCTGATAATATTGCCCATGTTTGATCTGTGCGACGCCTAGCTGCGAACAGGCCAAGTATGTCATTAGAATCATCATAAGTTAAACCCGCATATGACAAGCCATCATAACTTTGCCATGCTGCAATTGGTGGAGCACTACCAAAGCCATGACCACAGGGCAATGCAAGGGCATAAACATCAAATAGAGATTGTGGCAGCTTTTTCATATATACAGGCAAATATCCCTAAATATTTTCGAAACACCTGTAGCGGATTGTGAACAGGTTTTAAGTTAGCCTAACAAACATACTAATGAATGTCTGCTATTCGCTGTGAGTTCAACCGATGGATGCAACACATTGGTTAAAACGCTCTGCGGGTGATTCATAGTCTAGCGTTTTTCTTGGCCTCTCGTTGAGCTGCCTGGCAACACTGTTTAGTCTTTGCTGGCTGTGAACCGATAAGTCAGTTCCTTTTGGAAAATACTGCCTAAGCAATCTGTTCGTATTTTCATTGGAGCCGCGTTGCCAGGGAGATTGTGGATCACAAAAATAGACCTCAATTTCTGTTGCTACAGTAAAAAGGGTGTGATTAGTCATTTCCGCCCCTCGATCCCAAGTTAATGTTTTATAAAGTTCAACAGGCAGCTGCCGGGCTTGTTTGATTAGTGCGGATATGACTGTGGCTGTCTTGTTATCACTGATTTTGGCAAGCATAACAAAGCGGGAATGGCGTTCTACCATCGTGACAATATATGAGTTTTTAGAGCCCTGTATTAGGTCTCCCTCCCAGTGACCTGGTATAGCTCTGTCTGCAACATCAGATGGCCTTTCGCTGATGGGTATTGCATCCGGTATTGAGCCTAATCCCTTTCCTTTAAGTGATGTCGTTCTGGATTTACGTACTACTCTCCCGCTTCTTAGGCACTGCTGCAGCTCTTTTTTTAAAGCTCCCCGGGTTTGTATAAAAAGCGTTTTATAAATCGTTTCGTGTGACACCTGCATTTCCTGATTATCCGGATAACAGCGTTTAAGCCAACCGGCGATTTGTTCCGGCGACCAGTCCTGATACATCTTCTCTGCAATGATTTTACACAATGCGGGGCATCCAATTAGCTTGCAAGGTTTTGGCCTCAGGGCACTGTCCCACGCGTCCTTATCCGCTTTTGCAGCTCGGTAATGTTTTGCACCTCCATGCCTTTTGATCTCGCGGCTAATAGTTGAAGGGGCTCTTGATAATTTGTCGGCGATGTCCCTGATGCTACTTTTTGCTACCAGCCCCCTGGATATTTCCTCTCTTTCATCAAGTGAAAGAGCCAGCCGGTGTCGCTTTCTGACAGAAGGGCGATAACCACCAGTTTGGTGAATAGTGGGCATAACAGAAGAGTGATATCTGTCGAACATTCTGGCGATATCATGCAGGGAATCACCTTGCTTATACCTGTCCCAGATAATCGCTTTCTGTTCTGGCGTGTAGTAAATGCGCGTTCTTCGTTTCATGGCAACGTCCCCCCTTGTTTAAGGATAGCGTTGCGTCGACCCGTTGAACTCACAGCTCATATCGGACTATTCACATCAGCATGTCTGCTTCGTACCCAGGCTGTGTGAAAAGACTTTTGGTTACAGAGACTGTCAAAAGCAGAGCTGAAAACCGTGCTTATACGTAAAATTCGGCTCTACTAACCGGTCGATTAATTTCAGATTTTGCGTAGACACGCGCACTTCAGTTTTTGACTAGGGTTTTCACACAGCCTGCGCCACGAGCAAACACGACTAACATCGCGGTGCGTTAATCAATGGAGAGCAGATCGCCCTCTCCTGGCTTACTCCTCTACCACTTCTGGTTTTTTGGAAGCGGTTAAGTGATTTGCGAACAGGTATTTCATGAGATGCGAATAGCCATTCATTCTTCCGGGTAGGAAATTCGATATCCGCCATCAGCCATGAGAACGCTGGCAAACCCCCGACGCTCTAAGTGCATGCCTGCAACGAGCAGTTTTTCCTTGACTGCCTGTTCCAGGAGTTTTTTCCGAGTGTCTTCGGCCTGAGCGGGATTGCAGTCAAATACAATGGAAACGGCCGGGTGTGCTGACTGGATATGCGGGAAGTGGACGATGTCTCCCCATATCAATAAGCATTTATCACCTGAATCGATGCGGAATCCGGTATGGCCTGGCGTGTGACCCGGCAGCCATACCGGGAGAATGCCCCCGGTTATCTCCTTCCCGTCCAGAAAGCGCAAGTTCTGCGCATACGCTTCTAACGTTCGGCGGACCAGCTTAAAATTACGCTGCCCACGCTCGCTGGCCATTTTTAATCTTTCATCATCCCGCCAGTATTCCGCTTCAAGAGGATGAAGATAGAGTTCAGCATGTTTATAGACTGGCCTTCCTTCAGCATCCAGCAGGCCGCCAATATGGTCAGGATGGCCGTGCGTCAATAAGACGGTGTCCACGTCAGCGGGGCTTACCCCCGCTGCACCGAGGTTTCTTTTGAGCAGCCCTCCGACGTTGTTCAGGCCTCCCGCGCCGGCGTCAACCAGAATGGTGCGTCCCTGACCGCGGATCAGATAACAGTTGATATGGATATTACCGGGTTCAGCGATCCCGGCGCTGCGCTGAATTAACCCAGCATCCGCCGTCTCAATGCCTGAAAGTAAATCCAGGCTGGCTGACATATTGCCATCACTCAGGGCGGTAACCAGAAAATCCCCAATCTGACGGGATGTGAAAGGCGGATGGTTCATAAATTCCTCATGGTCAGTTTCGAGCGAATATTTGTGGTGCGCTCGAGCCAAAACAGCGGATACGCGCCATTAGCCCCGAGGCCAGCCGAATGGCCAGATCCAGTTCACGCATAAACTTTTCCATCACGTCCGGCACACGCGATTTTGTCAGGCGATAACAGAGTTCGGCATACACCGGATGCCCGCATCCCGGCCTGACATCGACATATATGATGTGAACTTTTTCTGCTTCTGCGCCGAGAATCTCACTGCACAGTGCGCGGCAGATATGGGTGAAATCGGAGAGATCGGTGAACCTGTCAGACTGATCTTCAGAAATGTAAAAAGTCAGATTTGGCATGATTTTATTGTTTTCCTCTCTGGTGACCCTTAGCAGGGTTCTGCAATTGCGGTGTAAGCGTTTCGTAGAGGTAGGCTCCGGGGACTTCTGCTAACTGCGCGGCATTTTCACGTGCAAGAACGTACGCAACGCGCCGTTCCGGGGATTTATCCAGCCCTGACGCCTGCATTGCCAGTGCCCGGTATCCCAGCCCGCTCTCGATAAAGCCGATCGGCCGGGCGCTGAGCAGCAGCAGTTCATCCGAGGATACGGCCGGAGCCGGGCCTTCACACTCATACAGATTACGGTGCCAGTCAGTGATGTGCTCCTGCCAGCGCGAGAAATTACCGCCGCCTTTCAGCCGGTATTCGTCACTGGAGATCACCGGTGTTTGTCAAAGATGTTGAGATAAAATTGCGATTTATGCAGCCTGTAAATTCTCGGCGTTTTCTTGTGTCAACGGCCGATCTGGATTGAGTTGAACTTCCTTGTCCCAACCCCAATTTCTTGTCTCACCTCGCCACCGTTCCGGGCACGCAGCGCGGGCGGCTTGATAGACTTGGTGACGCTTTAACAGCAAGGCTTTATCCTTGCCCTGATGGCGCTGCGCCGGCGTCACGAATTTGATCCCGCTGTGGCGGTGGACGTGGCAATACCAATCAATGAAGCGCTTCACCCACTGCCGTGCAGCATCAATCGAGGTAAATCCTTTGCGCGGCCAGGACGGCCAATATTTCAATGTACGAAAGATTGATTCTGCGTACGGATTGTCATTGGATACCCGCGGCCGACTAAAGGATGACGTTATACCCAGGGCTTCCATCTTGGCCTTCAGCGTATAACTTTTCATCGGCGCACCGTTATCCGAGTGCAGTACCAAGGGTTGCATAGCACAGCGCTGCCCCAGGACACATCGTTGTAGCAGATCTGCCGCCAGCTCGCCGGTCTCTTCATCATGGACTTCCCAACCCACCGGGTAGCGACTGAATAGGTCTTCAAATAAATACAGCTTATAATACAGCCCCTTAACACTACTCGGCAACCAGGTCACGTCCCACATCCAGACCTGGTTAGGGGCGGTGGCGGTAAAGCTGGTCGGTTTTGCCACGCGCACAGCCTTGGCGGCACGTCCACGATGCTGCACTTGACCCGCCTCTCTTAATACCCGATACATCGTCGATTCAGAGGCCATGTAGCAACCCTCGTCTGCCAGAATCGGTACGATCTGACTCGGCGGAACGCTGTCGAAACGCGCGCTATTGCATACCGCCAACACCGACTGGCGTTCCGTTGAGCTCAGTTTGTTGGCCGGCTCAGGGCGGTCAATCAATGGACGCTGATCCGCAATAACAGCACCATCCTGTTGCCACCGATACCAACTGTGAACAGAGATCCCTACCCCCTCGCAAGAACGGTACAACGATGCGCCATCATTGCACGCCTGCTGAACCCAGGCGGTGATCTGTTCCCGGTACGCCAGAGGAGTTAATCGTCCTCGTTGTCGCCCCAAAGGGCGCGAACTTTTTTTTGCAGGATCAGTAATGCCGCTGCCTCCGCCAGTGCTTTATCTTTACGCAGGACTTCGCGCTCAAGACGTTTAATTTGCTTACGCTGGGCCTTATTCTGCTGTGCGCTGGCCGCATCATTAAAACCGCCTGGCTCTGCATGGGCCTGGATCGATATTTCGCGCCACTGCTTAACCTGCTCTGGGAAAAGACCTTTGGCTCGGCAATACTCGCTCAACTCGATCTCCGACATCGACGAGGTTTCGACGACGACGGCGAATTTAGTTTGCGCAGACCAATTCTCACTGCTGCGATCATGTTCGGGCACAGGGCGACCTTCTTTGCGAAGCTGATTACGCCAATTGTACAGTGTAGCTTCTGAAATCCCTTCTCTTTGTGCCAATTCACGGATGGTCGGCGGATGAGGGGCAAGCATTTTACTTAAAATGGCGTCCTTGCGAGCCTGAGGTAAACGCGACATGGTGATGCTCCGGCCCCCTGGATTGAGAATGAAATCCCGAAAAAGGGATCTTCTCAACTACTCTGACACAGGGGGTCACATCCGCATCCTTAATGGTATGAAGGGCGAGATAAACAGGGCAGCCAGGTTTCAGGGCCCGGAAGCGCTGGGAAGTGCTGAATCCGGTGACGGAGACCAGCGCCGGCAGTTTTTCCCGGCTGTAAAATTCATTCCAGTCTTCCTCGCTTCCGGGATTGGCATAGGTGCATTCCACGATATACAACATTGACTAACCTCTGCATGAATAAACGGCAGGAATCTCATGAGCCCGTTTAATGATTTTTCATCATGCTACATGCTGTTTTTTTGGCTATAAATCGATATTATTTCATGGTTTAGTGATATTCAGTCACTGATGGGTCACCCTATACACACAACAGGGGCGGTTTTATGCGCAGAAAAATTCCCAGCAGCACTTCCCTGCAGGCTTTTGAGGCTGCCGCAAGGCACGGTAATTTTGCCCGGGCCGCAGAGGAGTTATCGCTGACGGAAGGCGCCATCAGCCGGCAGATTGCGCGCCTTGAATCTTTGCTGAACTGCAAACTGTTTGACCGTACCGGAAGCCGCGTCAAGCTTAATCCTGTAGGTGCGCGCTATGCACATCACATACGCGAAACGCTCGAACGACTCGACAGGGATACTCAATACATAATGGGGATGCCTGAAGGAAGCAAAAGTCTGGAAATTGCCGTCCTGCCGACGTTTTCCAGTCGATGGCTGATTCCCCGCCTGATCGGCTTTAGATCTATGCATCCGGATATCACATTACATATTGCGGCCAGAACCGACCCATTCATTCTCACCGGGAGTGGCTTTGACGCCGCAGTTCATTTTGAACATCCCGCATGGGCAGGGATGCGTTTGCATTTTCTCTTTCAGGAAAAGCTGGTGCCTGTATGCCATCCTGCACTGTTAACGGACAAGAACGTCTATGAGAGGTTGAACGAACTACCGCGTATTCACCGGCGGCAGAATCCGGAAGCATGGCATCACTATGCCCAGGAAAACGGAATAATCTTTGATAATCCGGCGCAAGGTGTCCGGTATGACCTTCATGAAATGGCAATAGCTGCCGCTTTGGCGGGACAAGGCGTGGCAATGGTGCCGCGTATGTACGTCGAAAAAGAACTGCGTAGCGGAGCGCTTGTCGCACCCTGGCCAGAATCAGAAAACCTGAGCAAAAAATTCTGTTTGGTAAAACCGGTGGAAACAGGAATAAATGAACCTGCACTGCAGGATTTTGAACGCTGGCTACTGGCTGAAATTATTGGCGGGACATGACAGAATTGGGGTGACATAGTGTGGGCTGGTGTATGCCAACCGTCCCTGCCAAAATGAGGACCGGACTGCTAAGCGTCATCGGAACCATCATGAAATTCCGTCGCTGGTTACTGGCAGAATCACAACAGGCGCAGCTCAGTTACCATTACTACATGAGTATTTACTCATGCCTCGATGACGACACTTCACTTTTCATCCGGGCGCGCGCTGTTTAGCATGAGCCTATGCCTGGACACATTATTTTGCTTACGTTATTCGCCGCCCTGCAACATGCCAGCTGGAACGCCTTATTACGCGGCGGTACTCACATCAGGAGAACACAAGATGTCTGATCATCCCACAATTGCTCTTATTGGTCCGGGTGCTATCGGTACCACCATCGCCGCTGTACTGCATGAAGTTGACCGCACGCCTGTCCTTTGCGGGCGCACCGCGCATCCGCAGTTAATTCTGCGTCACGATGAGGGTGAAATTGTGGTGCCCGGTCCGGTATTGACTCGTCCGGTGACTATCAGCCACCCGTTCGATCTGGTGTTTATCGCGGTGAAAACCACCCAGGTAGCTGACAGCGCCCACTGGCTGGCCGCACTGTGCGATGAAAACACTGTGGTATGCGCACTGCAAAATGGCGTCGAGCAGAAAACCCAACTGGAACCCTTGGTCAACGGCGCAACGGTGCTGCCTTCGGTAGTGTGGTTCCCGGCACAGCGCGAGCCGGATGCCTCAGTCTGGCTGCGCGCCAAACCGCGCCTGACGCTGCCGGATGTGGCGCCGGCAAAACGGGTCGCGGATGCGCTCAGCGGCACACGCTGCGCGGTTGAGCAGTCAGCCGATTTTATCTCCATCGCCTGGCGCAAACTGCTGCAGAATGCGGTCGCGGGTCTGATGGTACTGGCGAATCGCCGTGCCGGGATGTTCTCACGCGAGGATATCACTGAACTGGCACTGGCTTATCTGCGTGAGTGTCTGACGGTTGCGCGAGCGGAAGGTGCTGTACTGGATGATAACGTTCCGCAGGAAATCGTTAACGGCTTTCATCATGCGCCTGCGGATCTGGGCACCTCCATTCTCGCGGACCGGCAGGCCAATCGCCCACTGGAGTGGGATATCCGCAACGGTGTGATACAGCGTTATGGTCGCTCACAGGGTATTCCCACGCCCATCAGCGACGTGCTGGTGCCATTGCTGGCGGCAGGGAGCGAGGGGCCGGGCTGAAATCCTAAGGGCAGGCCACGCCAACCTCTGATAGACCCGCCAAACTCATGCCGCACGGTGATCAGGTGCTCAATCTGGTACAGCCTCATACATTACGGGTATAATCACACAAATTATTCGACTGTTTGAGAAACGAAGATGACAAAACTCACCTTACAAGAGCAGATGCTAAAAGCTGGATTAGTAACCAGCAAAAAAATAGCCAAAGTCCAAAAAACGGCTAAAAAATCACGAGCGCAGGCCCGTGAGGCAAGGGAGGCCGTGGAAGAAAATAAAAAAGCCCAGCTTGAACGTGATAAACAGCTCAGCGAGCAACAAAAACACGCTGCTTTATCGAAAGAATATAAAGCCCAGGTGAAGCAGTTAATTGAAATGAATCGAATCAATATTGCCAGAGGCGATATTGATTTTAACTTCACAGATAATAATCTCATTAAAAAGATAGCTGTGGACAAGCTGACTCAATCTCAGCTGATCAGTGGCCGTCTCGCCATTGCCCGGTTGGTTGATGATAACAGCGGCGTGAGTAAATACGCTATTATCCCGGCGAGCGTAGCCGATAAAATTGCGCAGCGAGATGCGAACAGTATTGTATTAAATAGTGCGCTAAGTCAGGAAGAACAAGATGAAGAAGATCCGTATGCCGATTTTAAAGTGCCGGATGATTTGATGTGGTAATCAACGCCTTGCGGATGCTGATGTATGAAAAGTCCTTCCGGGCTTTTCATTAACATCGGATGTTCAGCCAGTACCGGAAAACGCGGGGTTATTCTCGACAGTCGTCAACGCCCGCGCTGCCGGCCCGACGGGATGACGTCTTTTGGCGTTCCCGCTTTTTATCGTATCCAGACTAGGGCTAGTCCCTTTTTGCTGTTATGGGTGCCAACAGGCGTGACCGGCAACGTGGTGCCATGAGGATGGCCGCGGGGGGGCCCGCCTGTCACAGCACGTCTTATGTTAATCCGAGGTTACGCAGCAGAAAAAAACCGCTGACGCTTAACTTGCATACCGGCCGGTAGGTATCTAGTATTGGTTTTTATTTCAGGAGAAAACCATGTCTTCACTACTCGCTTACGCAGCACTCGCACTCGCCATCGTTCTGGAAGTGGTGGGCACCCTGTTTCTGGGCAAGTCTGAACATTTTACCCGCCTTATGCCCTCGCTAATTTGCGCTGTTCTTTATGCCTGTTCCTTTTATCTGCTGGCTCAGGTGCTGCGTACGCTTCCGCTAGGGATTGCTTATGCCTCCTGGGGAGGGCTGGGCATTATTCTGACGACCCTTATCGGCGTGGTCGTTTTCAGGCAAAAACCTGATGCGGCGGCCATCGCGGGTATCGCGCTGATTGTTGTCGGCGTGGTGGTGATTAACGGCTTTTCCAAGATGAGTGCCCACTGATGATGACAGCGTCCGGCAGACCAAAAAAAGACCCTGTCAATGTGCGCCGCCGTTTGCTCAATAGTACGGCAAGTCTGATGGCGGCCCGTGGCTTTGCCGGTGTCAGCGTCAGCGACATCGCCTCTGACGCGGGTGTGACCAAAGGCGGCCTGTTTCACCATTTTTCCAGCAAGCAGGATCTTATCACTGCGGTATTTGATGATGAGCTGGAGCAGTTCAATGTACTCCTTGAGGACTTCATGGCGCGTGACCCCGGCGGCTACGGTCGCTTTACACGGGCTTATATCAGGACGACAATTGTCGCCTGCACGGAAAAGATGTCAGCTCTGACGTTTTCTCTCTGTGCTGAACCTGAACTGATAACACGCTGGGAAAGCTGGCTCGCTCAGCGCCTGAAACAGCATCAGGAGACTGACAGTGCACCGGATCTGGAGATTGCCAGACTTGCGGCAGACGGCATCTGGTTCACGAGTCTGCTTAAAGGTGGAACGCCGGGAAACAGGGAAAGCCTGCTCAGCCTTCAGCAGAGGCTGCTTGCGCTGACACTGAACAATCATCCAGACCATATCAGCCCGGGAGTGGCAGATGAATAGGGCCAAAAACATTCCTTACTGGAAATGAGCGAATAAAATACGCGTGATTGATCTGGCGGCGGCGAATATACAGGCAGATGTGTACAACATGAAGTGAGACCGGATATATTATTTATATCAAATCCTCTTCCATGTGGAGCACCCAATGCCGGAATACCTTTTTTTCAAAAAGGGGAAGCAAACCGTCGTGCTGGAAAGATCAGACACGGACCTGGCCTCTCGGCTGACCCATCAGGGTTATAAAAAACAATTTGAAGAGGTCAACGCCGCTGATGAAAAACACGCGCTTGCCCGCTTTGCTGATATCCGCCGGGAAAAACGAATAGATCAGCATAACTTCATAGCCGGCGCCGGAGCCATGCCCCTGATAGGTGTTCTGACGGCAGCGGCTGTTTTTCTTTTGCGCAAAAAATAGCCAGACCTGATGCTGCTGCCGCCACGTTAACTCTTCCGCCACGTCTGGCCGCAGCGTTTCACTCTGCGTCGCTGACGCCTTTACCTGGCCGTCCCGTTCGCATACCCTACATTTATCGTCCAGACTTAAACCAAAGACGTAGTCTGCGCAGGCATTGTGTTTTACACTGCGCGCTGCAAAAACTGATTAGATAAACGATTAAGCAGGCGGTAACGGCGATGAATGGAACGATCACAACCTGGTTTAAAGATAAAGGTTTTGGATTTATCAAAGATGAAAACGGCGATAACCGTTATTTTCATGTGATTAAGGTCGCCAACCCTGAGCTGATTAAGAAAGATGCGGCGGTGACCTTCGAACCCACCACGAATAACAAGGGGTTGTCGGCTTATGCCGTGAAAGTCGCACCGGAAAGCAAATACATCTATATCGCAGGCGAGCGTCTTAAGCTTACGTCGATCAAGTCTTATCTGGTTTACAGCGAAGAGGTGCCTGCCGATACCCGCATTGATAAAGAAAATGCGGTGCTGTCCGTAGGGGTGCTGATGAGTAGCATTCGGCCGAAATCAGCCACGAAGCCTGGCGAAATGCGTTCGCTGAAAAAACTGGCGATCACCACCTTTCAGGGAACGACGTTAATTTTCTCGGAAGATGAGATAGACGTGGATGCCACGGTAAAACTGCTCAAGGTTTGAAACAATTCGGACCGACCCCATGCCTCGACGAGCCGGCGGATAACGCCTGGCGTGTGTCCGTACCGCCGCCTTTACCCCCGGAACATTTCCATCTCCTGCCGCGGGAGGGAAAGACCTATGCCATTGGCGGCAGAAGAGAAAACGCTTCACAACATATCCAGACGATTTAGCGGCTCGCGCTGATCCCGAAGGATGCAACCTGGGTTGCGTTTCTTCTGATGCCTGTGCCGCGAAGCGGCACGCAGGCCGCTATCCTAAAAGGGACAATTTGTCTGGGGAGACAATGCGGCGGCGCCTCCTTACCCATGTCAACCCGCTGCATACCTGGCCATAGCCGCGGGTGTGATCAGCATTACATAAACCGGTCCGCGCCGCCGGACGCTTCCACGGTGTGCCCGGTAACGAACTGATTGCGTGCGGAAAGCAAAAACGCGGCGATAACGGCGATATCCTCCGGGCGTCCGAAACGCCCGACGGGGGTTCTTTCCTTACCGAGAATGTCCATAATGTCCTCATCGGTTTTACCGGCCAGTTCCGGACGGCGCTCGCGAACGTTGGGCAGCATGTTGTTTGCCCAGTTTTCCGTCGCGACCGCGCCAACGCCAATGGCATTGACCAGAATGCCCATCGGCGCGACATCAAGCGCCAAACTGCGGGTCAAATTATTAATGGCCGCACTCAGGGCATGGGAAACGGTTAGCGGCGGGTTGGGATACAGCCCTCCGATGGAGGAGATGTTCACGATACGCCCCCACCGCCGCCGTTGCATACCCGGGATCACCTCGCGGCAAAAACGGCGCATGGCGGTAAATTTGGTGGCGGTCATCGCCTCCCAGTCTTCCTCCGTGGTGGTCAGCAGCGTGCCGGCATGGGCCCGGCCCGCATTATTGACCAGTAAATCAATGCCGGCAAATTGCTGCTCCGCCAGGCGGACTGCCTCACGGGGAAACGCGGCATCGGTCACGTCGCCCGCCAGCGGCAGCGTGGAGACGCCATAACGCCGCGCCAGCCTGTCGGCGGCGTCGTCCAGCCGCGTCTGGGTCCTGGCCACCATCACCAGATGCACACCGTTTGCCGCCAGCTCTTCACAAATGCTGAAACCGATACCGGTGCTGGCGCCTGTCACCAGCGCCACTTTGTCTTTGAGATCCAAATCCATTACGGGCTCCTGCTGTTTAATTAGGGGGTCATCAGGTATAACGCATTTCATGCCCGGATGCTTGTTCGCTGAAATCCAGACGTCTGAAATAAACGACCATAGCGCGTATCCCGGCTGCGCTGCTATGCCGCGGGTTTTCAGGATCACTGTGGCAGGAGGGGCAATGCATTCTATACCCGACGCGCTTTCCTCCGGTTGTGCGCTGCTACCGGCTGTCACCTGTTGCCGCGTGGTGACGGGACATGTCCGCCGTTTTGCGGGCGGTCCAGTTAAGAGAATTTAAAACTGCTCCAGCATAAATTCCAGAAACGCACGTACGGCAGGGTTTGAACGACGACTTTCATGCCAGACTGCCGAAATATTATGCCGTTCTACAGAAAAATCCGTCAGAACGGGAATTAACTCCTGGCGCCTTACCAAAGAAGCCGCCATAAAACTTGTCGCCATTCCTATTCCGGCACCGGCAGCGACTGCCGCTATAACGGCTTCGCTTGCATCGACGATGACAGCAGATGACGGCACGATTTCGATCTCCCGCTCGCCAACCCGGAACGGCCAGCGAAAAATCCGCCCCGTATTTTGGTAACGCAGATTGACCGTTTTATGCCCTATAAGATCATTAGGGTGTTTTGGCGGGGCGCATTTGGCCAAATAATCAGGCGAAGCATAACAACCCATCTGATAGGGTGAAAGGCGACGCGACAGGAGATTTGAATCCGCGAGGTCGCCGAGCCGGATGGCAATATCAATACTTTCGTCAACGATACTTATCACGCGATCGCTTAACCGTAAGTCAATCGTCACTTTTGGATGCAGGGCGCAGAATTGCGCAAGCGCAGGGGCGATCATATGGAGACCGATCGGCAACGATGCCGCAATGCGTAATGTTCCCGCGGGCTCTGCCCGCGTACGCATGGCTACCTGCTCGAGCTCCTCGGCATCGCGCAGCAACCGTAAAGCCCTCTCGTGCAGTTCGCGGCCTTCAGCAGTCAAAACCAGCGAGCGTGTGGTTCGGGTGAATAAAGTGACGCCGAGACGCTGTTCCAGTCGCTGGATGCTCTTACTTATCGCTGAAGGTGAAACGGATAGCGAGCGGGCAGCGGCGGTATAGCTGCCAAGCGCTCCCGCGCGAGCGAATGCGATAAGACCGGTGAGTCTTTCAAAACCTATTTGTTCCTTCATGGCAACATTAAAGCGAAATCCAGCCCCATTATCAATCATCATTATTAGTCATATTATCTGGCAACTGAATCCCCATTAGAGTGAGCTTGTGATGACTGAAATGATGAAAGCAGTACGACTGCACGCGTTTGGTGGTCCAGAGAACCTTAAATATGAAGATGCACCCCGGCCAACGATGGGATGTACGGAAGTGCTTGTTCGGGTGTATGCGGTCAGTCTCAACCCGCCAGACGGGTATCTGCGTGACGGTTATCGGGCGTTGCCGCCTGAATGGTGGCCCCATCCCCACTTTCCGCTCATCCTGGGCACGGATATATCCGGTGTAGTCGTAGCGGTCGGCAAAAATGTTTCCGGATTCAGCATTGGCGATGAAGTCTATTCCATGGTGCGTTTTCCTGAAAGAGCCATGGAAGGCAGCGGTGCCTATGCCGACTACGTGAGCGTTCCTGCATCAGAGCTGGCGTTAAAACCTCAGAACATCGAACATGTCCAGGCCGCGGGTGCGCCGATGTCACTGCTCACGGCCTGGCAGTTCCTTGTCGAACTGGGGCATGACGCGCCTAATCCGTTTCAATCATTCAAACATACACCTGTTCCTCTAAAAGGCCGGACAGTAGTGGTCAACGGCGCCGGAGGAGGCGTAGGACACCTTGCGGTGCAGATTGCCAAGTGGAAAGGCGCGCGAGTGATTGCAGTCGCTTCTTCCCGCAATGAGGCGCTTTTACGCGATCTCGGTGCGGATGAGTTTATCGACTACACCAAAATAGCTCCCGAGACCGTAGTAAAAAATGCCGATCTTGTCATTGATACTTCAGGTGGAACGCACGTTGAGCGCTTTTTGAGCAGCATCAAGCAAGGCGGGGCAATGTTTCTTGTTAATCCTTTGCATTTTTCCGGGCAGAAGGAGGCCGCCGAAAGAGGAATTACGGTGTCAACAACGCAAGTGCGTTCCAGTGGCGCGCAACTCTCAGCGGCGGGTAGCCTTCTGGAAACAGGAATTATCAGGGTCGTCATTGATAGCACCTACCCTTTACAAATGGCTTCAGCTGCACATAAGCGTGCTTTATCAGGCAGTATCCAGGGCAAAATTGTGCTTACACACTTTTGATTATCTTATCCCACTTCGCCATGTGTTGAGGCCGGCTGGACTGCAGGATAAGAAAAGTAAAATGCTCATTATTTCCGGTTATTTTTACCTTGAGCCTTCGGTTCTGGGGCAGTTTATGGCCGAACTTACATGATTGGCTAATGCTGTGCGACGGCGCGAAGGAACAAGGCCAAAGGCGACGTCAACGTCGTCCGTTCCCGGTTAAACGTGCTTTCATGGGAATAAGGGGGCTTCAGCGAAAATCTCTGTAGGTGTAAACAAGATTGGCCCCGCTAGAGGCCATATCAATCAATTTCTCGCAATTTCCTTGCGGGCCAACTCCGCAAGAAACGCCGAACGGTTTTTGTAATGCCCGTTTGTCTCAATATAACGGTCGATGGCCGTAATGAGATTGCCGGGCATAGTGAGATTAAATTTAACGGCTTTGGTTTCGTACTTTGTCGGATCGAGCTCAAAAAAGCCTAGGAAGCCGTCATCCTCTGACAGGCGATCATCGTGAATATAGGCTGAGGGATCAGTAGGGGCGGGAACGTGCTCGCCGCGCTCTGTTAGGGCTTCAGCATGTATACCGAATGCTTTTTCTGCATCGCGAACGGCTTCTTCCAATGTATCCCCGGCAAAAAAACAACCGGGAATATCGGGGAAATAACCGTCATATTCACCGCTTTTAGTTCCGAAAATGAAAACTGGATAGATCATTAAGTACCTCGCATGACTTACTATACTAATGGGGAACGCGCTTTTAAAGGCAGCTTGCGCCGTCCTTTCTGTTAAATGACCTTTAGCCCCGAAATCTTCTTTACTTGTCTTAAAACTCCTTTTGAGATTTCTTTCCTTGGGTGGGGAAGGGGGATGATTTCCCTTACTCCCTCCTTTTCAAGCGTGATGTGACTGCTTGCTTTTTGTTTCCTTGCTATCCATCCATCATTTATCAATAGCTTGATTAACTTAGCGCTTTCCATCCTGACTCCATTTTGTCCCTCTATGGGTATAGTACCCACAGAAAAAATATGAGTCAATATGATAGTGGGTATAATAACCACTTTTAACAATACTGCCTCCGGGTGGCCATTCCTTGTTGGCCTATCTGTTAAATCTAACAATCAGCCACCATAGTCCCGCACCTACCTCGACAATATTGTGGCTTGAAATTTCTTCTGGGGTTCGGGCCACTAATCCGGGATCAGGGTCAATCAGGTGGTTAGGCGATTGCGGCTCATTTCTGAGATAGGGCTGAAACTGTAAGCACACCGGTTTTAGTCCCACACACTTTTTGAGATTTCCGGATTTTCAGCCATCAGCCGGTACTCTTCCGGCGTCAGGTTATTCAGCGATTCATGAGGCCGCTCGCTGTTATATTCAGTCAGCCAGCACTCTGTGATTTCCCGTACTTCATTCAGTGTCCTGAACAGATAAAAATCCAGTATTTCTGTCCGGTACGTCCGGTTAGACCGTTCGATAAACGCATTCTGTGTCCGCTTGCCCGGCCTGATAAATTCCAGTATCACGCCATGTTCTTCCGCCCATTGCGCCAGCGATATCAGTTCCGGACCGTTATCCATCCGCAGTTTCAGCGGATATCCGCGATTTGCCACTATCCGATCCAGCACTCTAACGACGCGCTTATCCCATCATGGCCTTGCTGCCAAAAGCAGCTGACTTGCGAGAGGCCGTATACATTAACGCAAACAGCTTTTATCATCGTATGCTTGCAAAACGGGGGCGAACCATACATTTTTTCGATGACATCTTTTAACGCCCGGTTTTCCAGACTGAGATCGGCAAACATCTGTTTCAGGCTACGGTTTTCATCCTCAAGATCTTTCATCTTTTTGATATCAGAGGCTTCCATGCCGCCAAACTTCGCTTTCCAATTGTAGTAGCTGGCTTCAGCGATACCGGCTTCGCGGCAGACATCTTTAACGCTGCGTCTGGCTTCGACTGACTTCAGAACGGCGATGATCTGGTGTTTGGTGAATCGGGCTTTGCGCATGGCGATCTCCTATCGGGACATAATCAATATGCCGGAAGATCTCTAAATGTGAATGGTCCGTTTGGCAGAGATACTTACAGTATCTGGCTGGTCGCCGGCCACACTGATATGAGAAAGGGATTCCAGGGCCTCGCCGCCAAAGTCGTATCCGCCCTCCGGGAAGATCCGTTGTCCGGCCATGTCTTCGTCTTCCGGGGCAAACGCGGCAATTGGGTACCGGAGGCTAAACCGCGTTCCAACCGTGTAATAGCCGTTGTTTTGGTTCACATTCGCTCAGCGATTTGCGCTTGGGCGAGGCCGGCTTTTTTGCGTGCGGCCAACCGCTCATCAAGTAGGGCGCATTCCCGATCCGGTTTTTCGTATTCAGCCTTGAATTCCGGTTGCCCCATCCACTCAGTGACCATTTCGTCATGGGTTTTGGTTGGCGGCAGGCGTTTAGCGTTCATATGTTATCTCTTTCAATCTGGCTTCAGCGCCGGGGGAATCTGAATTTTTCGTGTAATGCATTGGTATATATGGATTAAGTTTCAATTCAGATTTTAGGATATACCCAAACGTATACCAATGCGGAAAAGTGATGGGATAATGAAGGCAAATTTTGAACCGTTGTTCCCGCATATGCCACCCGGTTAGCGCCGGGCTTTTACTGCTTATACACTTCTGTGCATTTATGCTTAACCATTGCCAGCACAATCACATTGTTATCGCTTTCAGGGCGGGTTCATTTCATTAAAGCTTATAGTTTATCGAGATCGACCTTGACGCGCTTACCGCTTATTCGGGAGCGGGCGATCTTGGCGAGTTCGATATCTTCCTGGCAATCAACCATGGCTTCCCACGTTTCAGGGGAAACGTAGTAACCGGAGATATGGCTGTTGGTTAATACAGCCACCGGTTGGCCATTAGAGTCTTTTAGCACATGATTGGGTGATTTTTTAAAATCGCTAATGCTCACCGCCACATTTGCCAGGATAGGGTGTACAGGCATCACGAGTCCTCTTATGTTGTGCATTAATCCAGAATCGATAAATCACTGCTAATGACTTCATCCACATCAATGCCACCTGGCAAGGCTGGACGTTCCCAACGTATTATGCTCATCGATATGAACTTTTTTATTCCCAACATTGAGCGTTCGTTGCGTGCTTTTGAACCAGGTGACATCAATGCTTCTATAACTTTTTCACGCGAGCATTCATATATAGCAAGCACATCATAATTAGCATCCATTAGTACGAGTAAAACCGCATCAAAGGGTTTGCTTAAATCGATTGATCCCATTCGTTGAGTTGTTTTTTTTATATTGTGGATACATCGCCCTTTTATCTGTAATTTAACCGCTTCCTTTTCTCTATATTCAATCGCATCGAATCCCGCCTGGCGTGCTTCCGCAAGTTTTAAGCCAAGTATCCTTGCTGCTTCATATTCGGCAATCTCTCCGGTGATTCCCAGAGGTTTTCCTGTAAGCGATTGGTATTGTCCGGCGATTTTTTTAGCCTGCGATAATAACGCCATGATTTGTTGGTTTTTTTGAGATTCATCTATCATCATTAGCCTTTGGTAATTTATGGCGTAATATTCAATGGCAATACGGGAACGATGCGATCGATTATGCCTCAAGAATCCCACTCCCGAAAAGTTCTTCTTCATAAAATACTCAAGAAAAAAAGATTTTACGCAAAACTGTTCACCCTATTCACCTTTGACTTTTATCCATATAAAACATGTTGTTAAGTGGTGATGAGTTGGTGAACAGCAACCCTAAACTCATCACCCCAGGGTGACTACCCTTGTAGCAGATACGAAAAAACCGGCCGGGGCCGGTTGGTTTTTGTTCATACTGAGGTTACACCGCGTTGCACTGCGGCAGCCAATCCGCGTCGCTATCGTCGCTTAATTCAAGATTGGTTTGGATGCCGTTTTTGCTTTTGTGTTTGATCAACTCGCAGCCGTATTCACGTAAGATCCCCGATAGCGCCAGACCGAAAGCGGTCAGGCTCATGGGCTTCTGGTAGCCTCGTGCCTCCATAAACGACAGGTAAGCGTGATAGACATATTTGCGCGGATTGCGCGGGGTGATATTGGCATTGCCCATAAACATGCCGTTGGCCTCGCTGTTTGCCAGCAGGTAGCCGCCAAAGTCCACTAACGGGTCAGCATTACGTTTGATCTCTAGGGCTTCATTGGAGTTCTGTTGCGCTTCCAGTCTGCGGCGAGCGTCGGTTGGGTCGGCAAACCGTTGCATCAGGTGACGGACGATAACTGACAGTTCACGGCGGATTTTGTCTTTTAACTGTGGGTCACGATCCCCAGCGGCGATCACCTCGGGAAAATGGATAATCACCCGGCGGCGGGATACGCCACCGCTGCGATCGCTAAAGCGCATCGGGTTATTATTAACGGCCAGGATCACCGCCGGAATATGGGTAGCGTAGGCGTCCCGGTATTTGGGATCGATAGCCACCGCATCGCCGCCGGTAATGGCCTTGATGCCCGTACCGTCGCCGCTCCATTTCTCCTGGTCGGGTAAAATAATCAGTGAGAATCCCACCACTGAGGCCCGTTCGCGGGAGGATTCCAGCGTGTCGATAGTGGCCGAGGTAGTGTTGTCCTCACCGGCCAGCATGGTGGCAATGGTCGCCATAATGCTCTTACCGCTGCCGCCGGGGCCGGTGATTTCCAGAAACAATTGCCAGTCGTAGCGGTTCGCTAACACCATAAATAACGCCGCGAGGATATTGTCCTGCTTATCAGTATTATGCCCGGCGGCCCGCGTTAACCATTGCCAGAAATGCGGCGCGTCGTCGGCCAGGTTTTCCCCGGTTTTTGGTGGGGTGTAATCCACATTATTAACGGTGCGCAGCCAGTTTTCCTTGCGGTGTGGCCGAAACTCCCCGGCCAGCGTATCAAACACCCCATTACGAAAGCCTATCAGTCTGCGCACCGGGTCGCCCATTTGTGGCACCATGAGTTTTAGCGTATCCACCAGGCTATTGATGCCGGAAGCCGAGAACGGGGCACGGGCTTTCTGAAACAGCGTGGCAATCTCGCGGTTAATCAGCTTTGGCGGCAGGACTTTCCAGGCGCCGCCGTCGTATTGCAATATCTCTTCCCCTAACACCGGCACCGCCAAATCACCATGATAGTGGCCGGCCACCAGTTCGGCTTTTTCACTGGTGCTCATGGCCTTGATATCAGCATCACTAATGGTCTCAAACGGACTGTGCCAGGCCGGGGTGATAAAGGCGCGCAGTAGTTGCCGGGTCGCCTCATGACCCTGGCGCTGATAAATATCATTCCAGTCACCGGCAACCGGCGGCAGGGCAACCACACCGTTAACCGCCTGGGCGGTTTCCTCGGCTTTGGCCTGTCCGGTGTCGTTGTCGTCACGGTCGGCGGCAATCAATAAGGTAGTATCCGGGTATTGCGTTTTCAGTAGTGCGGCCAGCGACGGCAGGTTATTGGCGCTAAGCGCGACATATACCGAATCCCCGGTCAGCTCATGCACCGTCAGGCCGGTGGCGTAACCTTCGGTCAACCACAGGTGTTTGCTGTCAATACCGGCAAAACAGTGAAAGGCTGCTTTCACCTGTCCGCCGGGTAAGGTGCGTTTGTCACCGGCAGCATTGATAAGCTGCACGTTAACCACCTCACCCCCGGCAATCGTCAACGGCACCACCATGTCACCACGCTGATAGTCGATACCGCCGACGCGCAGCGGTTGCGCCAGGGTCAGGGCTTCTACACCCGGCCAGCCTTTGGCCGCCAGGTAGGTTTGCCGAGGTTGCTCGATGGCAGCGGCGACTATCTGGCGCGCCTGTTTGACAGCGTTTTGCCGTGCCAGAGTCTTGTCCTGTTCTGTCGGCAGGCTTGCGAAAATCGGCGCATTTTCGCCTATCAGTTCGGCCACTTGGCGGGCTGCCTGGGACGGTGAAAGCTGTAACGCCTTTTCCACCAGGTTGAGGCCGTCACCGGCCCCGCACTGGTTACAAATCCAAGAGCCTTTACCGGCCTTGTCGTCAAAACGAAAGCGGTCTTTACCGCCGCACAGCGGGCAAGGAGAGTGTTGTCCATTAAGGGCCACCTTAATGCCCAGGGCTGGTAACAGTTGCGGCCAATATCCTTGCGCACTGCGCACTGTATCGGTTACGTTCATGCGCATTTCCTTAATGTAGGGTGGCGTTGAGGCGGACGGTTTTTAAATGGTGCTGGCAAACTTCATCCATCACCCGCTCGCCTAATGCCGTCAGGCGCGGTGAGGCGTCGAGAAAATCCGGCGTCACCATATCGCCCAACATGG
Source organism: Sodalis sp. RH14 (assembly GCF_047324285.1). NCBI lineage: Bacteria > Pseudomonadati > Pseudomonadota > Gammaproteobacteria > Enterobacterales > Bruguierivoracaceae > Sodalis > Sodalis sp. RH14. The sequence goes on along the minus strand of NZ_CP178739.1, from coordinate 4,319,468 downwards.
CGCAGGCGATTTCCACTCCGAGTTCAAGGCCATGCTCCGCCACATGAAAGGCTTCCACCTCATTGGCTATTTTCGCTTCCAGCGCGTCCAGACTTAAGGCCAGTTGCATGCCGTACTGTTGACAAGTGGTCTGATAGGCACAGGCCACGGCGCGGCGATAAAGCGCAATTCGCAGTTCTACGGGGATACAGGATTGATTATCGGTATTCATCAGCGGGTCGCCTCCATGCTGGCGGAAATCAGGGATTCACAGGTATTCACCACCTGGCCGATATGGTCAGTCAGTACTGCGATAACCGCCGCGAAATTGTCATTAAGGTGGTGTTCGGCATCCAGGCTAAGGCAGTGCTGGCGGTCGAGCATATCGAGGAACAACACCCCCATATTGTGGGCGTTCTGGAGCCGTAAAAAATCCGCATGGGGAATGGGGTAAGACTCATCGGCGTGAAACCGGGCGGCCAGGGTATTCATGCCACCTCCCGTACCGGCAGGCGACCGGCAAATGACAATACGTAATCTCGCGCCAACGATTGGCGGGCGTCGTGTTCACAGGCGGCAATGGTACGCACCATGCACGGGCGGCTATTGGGCACGCTGCGAAGCACGGCGGCAAAAATAAAAGTAAAAGAAGAATGAGAATGAGCGAGGGTTGTAGCCATATTGGCAGCCTCCATTGAGTAATGGTTATTGCTACCACGGAAGTTCTCACGCTCGGGTGGTAGCCCAGACGGGGGTGAGAAACCGGCCTCAATGAATACCGGCCAGCCCGAAGGCTGCCCCGCCTGAGCCACCATTGTTCGATTAGCGCAACGTAATGGAAATGGCTGCGCAAAAAACAGGCAAACTAAGGCCGCGACGTAAAAAAACACGCCTGGCGCGTGTTGTGTCGCCATTGAGTAACTCGGGTTCTCACGCCCGGCTGCCGATTTTGCGGCAGCGCGGAAACTATAACGAACTGGCTCGCCAGAGAAAAGGCTTTTTTGCAGTAGCACGGTAAATTCTCAGCAGTCGGTTTGCATATCGGTACGCCCTTTACGGGCAGGCAATACGGTGTAGTACTTCTCCCGACCGATGAGGCCCGAATGTGACTCGAAGGGTTTTGCTGCGGTCAAGCGCACGCCCATAGAGCCGCAGTGCGCGGTCATCAAACTGCGTACCACTTTCTCGGGGTGGCTGATGGCCGAGGCTAGCGCCAGCGACAGGTATTCGGCTTCTTTGTCGGTCAGGGTAAAGTCTTGTGAATTCAGCGTGACGGTGATCATGGGCGGGACTCCTCATTGCGGGCGGCGATCCGGGTATTCATCCATTCATTTACTTCCGAGGCCAGCCAGGCAACGTTTTTACCGCCCAGGGAGATCTGCGACGGAAACGCATCACGGCTGATGTAATCGTAAATCGATGAGCGGGACAGTCCGGTGGTATTAATGACTTCCGGCAGGCGCATAAAGCGGTCAGGGGGATAGCCGTTTAACAAGGGTGGCGGGCAAGCCGGTGGGGTGTGTCGAGCAACTGCAAGCATCAAAAGCTACCTTATCATGAGTGCGGTCATACGTGGCCGTGACTGGGTGGATGCGTCTGGTAGCTGCCTATTATGTGGTTATTTTTGGCTGTGGCAACAAGGGGGTGTTGTGCCAGTGGCTTGAAAAAATGTGTTCAAATATTGACCTACCAACAAATACTAAGTGATGCTAACTAATACTAAGTAATACGAACCGGTAATTTTCATTGATAGGTAAAACTGAATAAATAACCCATATTGATAGAAATAAACGTTATAAAAAAGCTGACCAAAGAAAAGGCTGTTTTAAACCCGGTGAACAGGTGTGAATACTCGGTGATGAGTTAATCGTAAACTATTCATCCCTTTACTTACTGATTACTATTACTTTTTTTCAAAGGTGAAGAGTAGTGAATAGTTTATATAAAAACTCTTTTTGGTAAGGTGCAGATTTGGGGACTTTTTGACCGTCTGTTGTGCCATCGGCAGGTAAACCCCAATACGTTGAGCTGTTGTGTGGTGCCGGACAGAATAAGCACACCCCAAACAACACGAGTTTTTACCATGAGCACACAACCCCTTTCAGCGAATATGATTGAAATCCTGGCCGACTTGGACAAAGCCCGCAGCGCGCATAACACAAATACCGCTGCCCTGAAGGATATCAAAACGGCCATCACCCGCTGTCACCAACAACAACACGACGCGGAAGTGTCCAGCCAAGAGTCGGAAAGTAACTGGCGTAAGCTGTTTCGCAGTCTGCGCGGTGAAATGACCGACGAACTGAAAGCCGGATATAACACTCGTATCGCGCAACGGGAATTGGCAAAGGAATTTGCCGGTTTGCTGGAAGATATGGAATGGGATCACAAACAGGCGATGCTGCGCTGCTGTGGCACGGCGAAAACCTATAAAGAGGCCCATATCCGTGCCGCCTGTGCTTATGCCCGCCATGAGGTCGCCAGCGCCCTGAGCTGCATTAAAATGCCGGAACTGATCCGTGCCATGAAATTAAGCGTGGCATTGCGCCATCCCTACAGTCATTCCGATGGGAATGTTTATCAGGAAATTATGGCCTCTTTTGGCAGCATGTTGCGTACGATATGCGAGACGACACCGCTGGATATGCAAAATGAACCTATCGCGATGCAAATAGGCTTGGAATATCCGGATGTCATGAAAGGTCTCGACCAAGAATTATATAACAGCCCGATTAGACGAACGCGATTGGCTGAGGCATTGATAAAAAGGAAAGCCGAGCAAGAAGTTAACGAGGGCAAAGAAAACGATAAGGTTAACAAATCATGATGCGGTGTCCGGTATGCCGCGCAGCATCGCATATTCGCTCCAGCCGTTATTTATCGGAGCAGGTCAAAGAGGCGTATTATCAATGCCAGAATTTGCAATGCTCCAGTACCTTTAAATCGGTGGAAAGTATCGATAGAATTATTAACCGGCCCCCTGAACCCGAGGTTGCACCGGTAGCGTTAATCGTTCAGCCAGAGAAACGGGTATTAAATCGTTATGGTTCGGGTGCCCGTTTGCACTAATCAGTACCTCAGACATTCTCCCGGGTGGGGTAGATGCTCCACCCCCGACACCTTCGCAAAACGCCTTTTCTCTGGTCAGCCCGCTGTAAAATGACCGTGCATGCAGTGGATGCATGGATCTGCATGCAACAGATACCCCTATAAAACCGCTGAAAGCGCGCTACGTATGGGCTTTGTGGGCTATTGGCTCGTGCATGAAAGGTGCATGATGTAGTCACAGCGGGCAGGCGGGGGACACTGCGCGCGCTGGGGCCGAGTGCATCAACTTTGTATATATTCATATCGATATTATTTATGAAAGTTTCGCTGGAATTCCAATTTTGATAATTTTTTACCTTGTAGTGTAAGATCCTCAATGAATGAGAGATATAAATTCTCCTCTATGGGATTAGATGTGTTTAGAAGTGCTTGTGTGTATGCCAAAATACCCTCCTTGATGCTTTGTTGAACATTACCATAATTTGAATATTTATATATGAATCTTAATAATCCACATATCTCAATTGTCTTTCTTCCTTTGTCTGTCTTTGGTAAAAAATATAAAGATTCTTCTATTACTTTAATGTCGGAATCATAATTGTCTAAGTGAGGATGAGATATAATATAGTCTTCACTTTTAATAGGTAACGTCTTTCTTGTAGCATTAACTAAAACATTCTTATTATCTTTCTCAGTATTACAGTCTTTGCATGCTATGCAGAGGTTTAATGGCTTAAAGAGAAAACTTGGATGTGTCGATTTTGGTATGATGTGCTCAATGTCCCAAGCCATATTATGATCAACTACTATTTTTTGTTGGCAATAAGGGCAAGTGTAATCTTGTGCGATAATATAATGATCTTTAATATGTTTTTTCAAATTTTTCAATTCATTATCATCCTGCCTATCCCAATATCCACCAATTTTTTCTTTTTTTGGCAGTCTTTCAAATTCACTTACCTTTGACATTAATTGTTCATTGTATTCAACTTTATTGAAAATCATTTCTTCTCTCCGATAATGATTTTGCAACAAGAGTCATTAGTTTTTTGACTGGATCTGTATTTTCAATGACATCTTTTAGACCTAAAATTTTTTCAATTTCGATTAATCTTGTATGGCTTATTTTTTTAGTTTCAGTCAACTCTGATAAAAAACTTATTAATTCCCTCATAAGATACTCATTTTTATAACCAGGGGCCTTGAAAATATTAGCAAGTTGAAAATCTATTGACCGATTTATAAAATTGGATGCATTATTTACTTTTCCATCTTGCATCGACAATATAAAACAATTGTGGGATTTCAATTTTGATGTTATTTGAGGCGAGTGCGTTGCAATGATAAAATGGCAGTTATGATAGTCTTTAAACGTGTCCATTAAAATTGAAATATATTTTTCTTGCCATTCTGGATGCAAACAAATTTCAGGCTCATCTATACAAATTATAGAGTTATCTTGAATTTGACTTGCAATGCCTAATATGCTCATTACAATGCATTGTTCTCCGGAACTGGCATTGTTTATACGGAATCTTTCGTTTGAGTTTTTATTATGAAGGGTAACATATCGTGTATATAAAAAACCAGATTCAATAAGAAAAATAAAGTCGTCAGATACTTCATTGAAGAGACCAGTATCAATGTGGACACCGAGTTGATCAATTATCATTTTATGAATCGGTCTTTTTTCTTTGTAATTTAGTTGACTGAGTATATATAACGCATAATCTATTTTTTCTTTATCAAGCGCCCCATCATCCTTTAAAAACGCACTTCTATTTATGTTCATTGGAAACGGTATGCTTTTTAAAAATATTTGTTCAAATGCTATATAATGGTCATGCGAGGCAGATATTTCTTTGAACCTTTCATTTGAAGATCTCATGACTAATGAAATCTCAATTTCATCATGATAACCTAAATAGCCTAGAACGTTTGCGATTCTAGACATATCCATGTTGTGATTAATTAAAGATGCTATTAGTTTATAGATAATTTTAGAAAGATATTCAGAACTAATATTTAAGCTGGATAAACCCCTAATTCCTAGATAAGAGTAATTGCTAAGGCGTTCTCTTCGCTTAGGCACTGGAAATTTATCAAATGCACTTGTGGATACTGCGATGATATTAGATGGCACAAAGTCATAGTCTATTTCGAAATAACGGTCATCAACTGAATCATAAAGTTCCTTATAAAATTTATTTTGGTCTTTCTTCGGAATAAAATGATTAACAATAAAACTTAACATCCTGCTTTTGCCAACTCCGTTCCTCCCAGTAATAAGTGTAAAAACATTTTCATTATTTGTAATATAATTTTTGCCTATCAAATGATATTTTTTATCACGAGCTGTAATGTTAGTTATCATTTTTTTCGCCTTGTGAAAAAACCATTATCAATGGCATGCCCCCACCAGTTCATAAGTTCTTTCCTCTGCTGAAGGTATAAAGAACGGTTATAAGCTTTCCTAACCTCATTTTTATCACTATGCGCTAGCGCAGCCTCAATCACATCCGCATTAAATTCTGCCTCATTCATAGCAGTACTGGCTAGAGATCGCAAGCCGTGCGCAACCAATTTCCCGCCATAGCCTATGCGCTTTAACGCAGCGTTAGCCGTTTGGCTGTTCATCGGTTTTTTGGGATCATTGCGGCTTGGAAAAACAAATTCCCGATTGCCGCTAATAGGCCGCATGATGTCCAGTATCTCCAGCGCCTGTATAGACAATGGAACGACATGATCACGTTTAGCCTTCATCCGTTCTGCAGGAATACGCCATTCCCTGTTCTCGATATCGATCTCTGCCCAGGCTGTTGCCGATGCCTCTGCCGGGCGTATAAGTGTTAATAGCTGCCACTCCAGCAGGCACCGGGTTGGTATGGACAGGTTACTCATCGATATGGTGCGCATTAGCTTAGGAAGCTCTTCGGGGCGGATAGTCGGCATGTGCTGTTTTTTGGGGCGCTCGAACGCATTGCCAATCCCCGATGCCGGATTGTTTTCAATTAAACCGGTGTTAACGGCAAAGATCATAATCTCGTTGATGCGCTGTACTAGTCTGCGTACCGTTTCAAGTGCGCCACGGGCTTTGATCGGCTCTAACGCCTGTATCAGGGTTCTGGCCTTGATGTCCTGCACGGGGATATTTTCTAATGCGGGCAACAGATCCTTTTCAATCGAACGCCAGATATCTTGCGCATGCGTGGCGCTAACGCTGCCTTGTTTAAGGGCAAACCAGTGTTGCGCGACGTTGATAAAAATGCTGTCTTGAGCGATTTGACGCTGTTCTGCCTCATCCTCGGCTTTGGCCTGGGGATCAATGCCCTTGGCTAAAAGGGAGAGCTTTTCCCCTCTGATTTCCCTGGCATCGGCCAAAGACAGGGCAGGGTAAGCTCCGAGGCTAATCATGGTGCGCTGTGCTGTACCGGGTCGCTGATAGCGAAAGCGCCATATTTTTTTGCCGGTGGTTTTTACCAGCAAAAATAAACCGTCGCCATCATGTAGTGTAAGGTCTTTATCGAGGGCTTTGGCTTTTTGTACTTCGGTGTGGGTGAGGGGGCGTGTAGTCCGCGCCATGTGAGGGATCGTCCATTAATTGGTATACGTTTATTGGTATACATCATAGCGTATACCAATTCGTATACCAATAGACGCTGGATTTAGCTGGATATGCTCGGACTGTTACAGACACAAAAAAGCCCGCAAACCTAGGTGGGATGCGGGCTTTCAGGACTTCGCCGGACATGTCCGGATGATAAATTGGTGGAGCTGGGGGGATTTGAACCCCCGTCCGGAATTATTACATCCTCGGTACTACATGCTTAGTCCAATCATTACATTCGCCAGTTAGCTGCGGATGGACACGCTACTAACAAACTAGCCTGATTAGATTTGACGCTTTGACCCCAGGCAGGATCTCTACGCGAGCTCTTTTGGGTTTGACCTCTCTTGATCCCCGTCCTAAGAGCGGAGGCTAGGGAGAGAGGGAACCATCAGTGGTTTAGACTGATTAAGCTGCTAAAGCAGCGGGTTCGTATTGCGAGTCGTTTGCAATTATTTTTTTTGAGGCTGTTTAACGAGGCCTACCTCACCTCGGCATGCACCTTGGGTTTCACAAATCCCGTCGAATCCAGAATCAGCCCCAAGTTGTTAATTTCATTATAGCAAAAATTCAATAGCGCGGCAAATCTTAACGGTTGGCGTTCTTCATAATGCGTGCTTTATCGACTTGCCATTCGCGTGATTTGACATCCTCACGCTTATCGAAATCTTTTTTACCCTTGGCGACGCCAATCTTGACCTTGGTCCAGGCGTTTTTCCAGTACAGCGACAGGGCGACCACGGTGTAGCCCTCGCGGTTCACCCGGCCGAACAGCGAGCTTAACTCACGCTTGTTGAGCAGAAGTTTACGCGTGCGCATAGGGTCGCATACCACATGCGACGAGGCGGCCATAAGCGGCTGGAAGGTGGCGCCAAATAAGAAGGCTTCGCCATCTTTAAGCAGCACATAGCTATCGCTGATGTTGGCCTTGCCGGCACGGAGCGATTTGACTTCCCATCCCTGCAACGCGAGTCCGGCTTCGAACTCTTCCTCGATGAAATATTCATGTCGGGCGCGCTTGTTTTGCGCAATGGTGGCTGAACCGGGTTTGTAAGCTTTTTTCTTTGTCATGATACTAAATATTATACAGTTTTATGGGCGGGAATAAAATGCTTTCCTTACGTTACCTTGCGGTATTGATGCTTTTTAAGACAAACGGGCGCCAACACTTTTTGTCTCAAGACAGATAAATGATAATATTAAGCAATGATCGTCAAGACAGGAACCCTTATGCCTCATATCAGTCGTTCCGCGTTAGTGCCCTACAGCGCGGAGCAAATGTTTGCCTTGGTCAATGATATTCGCGCTTATCCGGAGTTTATTCCCGGATGCACCGGCAGCCGCGTGCTGGCCAAGGAAGGAAACGAACTGACCGCCGAGATGGATGTTTCCAAAGCGGGCATCAGCAAAACATTCAGGACACGTAATGTCATCACCGATAACGAAAGTATCGTAATGCGCCTGGTGGAAGGGCCATTCCGCTCGTTTGCCGGCGACTGGCGTTTTACCACGCTGAGTCCAGAAGCGTGCAAGGTCGAATTCGAAATGAGCTTTGAGTTTAAGAACCGGCTAATCGAGCTGGCGTTCGGGCCAATCTTTAAAGAGATGGCGAATAACATGGTCCAGGCGTTCACCCAGCGGGCAAAAGAGGTTTACCGTGCCGCCTGAGGCTGCGGATATCCGCGTGGAAGTGGTGTATGCGCTGCCTGAGCGGCAATACCTGCGGCAGTTGGTGCTGGCTGCGGGCAGTACGCTTGAGCAGGCGATACAGGCCTCGGGCCTTCTGGCAATACGGCACGATATCGATCTGGACAAGAATAAGGTCGGTATCTTTAGTCGCCCGGCCAAATTAAGCGATCGGCTCAATGACGGCGATCGCGTGGAAATTTACCGCCCGCTGCTGATTGATCCCAAGGAGTTGCGCCGCCAGCGCGCGGAACGCACGAAAAAGTAGACGGGTGCGCGGGACGCCGGGGGCCGGCAGGGTAGGTCATATACCCCAGGCGTCCGGCCCGTTGCCCTCTCAAGCGTGTTCTTCGCCTTGCCCCCGTTTTACCGCTGTGCCGCCTGCGCTGGGATTACTTCGCCAGGCGTTGCCGCTTCGCTTCAGTTCGGCTTTTTACCGCTGATTTACCCGCGCGGGGTATCCAATGACGGCCGGTTATCGATATTGGTCAGGGTGCCGGTGTTGTTAAAGGTCAGGGTAAGCGTTTGTTGCGTGACAGGCTGATGACCGGGCTGGCGGCGGAACACATAAAACCAGGTACTGCTGCCGAACGGATCCTGCATCATTGGCGTGCCCAGGATATACGCCACCTGCTGCTTGGTCATGCCGGTATGAATTTTAGCTACGTCAGTTGCTGTCAGATAGTTTCCCTGGTTAATGTCCGGGCGGTAGACCAATCTTTCAAGCGTGGAGCAACCGGCGGTTAACATCAGGAGAACGACGGCAGCAGCGGTCAACGTCTTACAGCTCATAATAATCACATTCCTTTTAGGCATAGGATGCCGATGATAATAGACCTTGCCGACATTGGGAACCTCTACAAGGCCCATCTATGACCACGGGAACGTAAAAAAGTTAGCCTTTTCTAAGCTGCGAGCAGTTCTTTAGCGTTTGCCAGCGTATTTTTGGTGACCTCGCTCCCGCCCAACAGGCGCGCCAGCTCTTGCAGGCGGGCTTTTTTGTCCAGGGCGATCATTTGGGTTTCGGTCTCGTTACCGTCGGTATTTTTGCTGACAAAAAAGTGATGGTGACCGGAGCCCGCAACCTGGGGCAAGTGGGTTACGCACATCACCTGGGTGGATTCCCCCAGCCGACGCAGCATTTTACCCACAATTGCGGCGGTGGGGCCACTAATGCCCACATCCACTTCATCAAAAATCAGCGCCGGGGTATCCATCTTGCGGGCGGTAATCACCTGTATCGCCAGGCCGATGCGCGATAATTCGCCGCCGGAGGCCACTTTCGCCAACGGCTGCAAGGGCTGGCCGGGGTTGGTGGTGACCAGGAATTCGATACGATCCGCCCCTTCGGCGCTCAGCTGTTCGGCATCGAAATGCGTCGTGATTTCCAACCTGCCGTGCGGCAGGGACAGCTCGCGGATACTGCGGGTAATCAGGGCGGAAAGTTCAGTGGCATGATGCACGCGTTTTTCATGCAGCCGCCGCGCGGTTTGCACCGCCTGGAGGTGGTGCTGCGCCACGGTCTCGACCAGCGCCTGGGCGTCGGTGTCGTGCTGCTCCAGCAACTGTTGTTCTTGCAGCAACTGCTGATAAAACAGCGGCAGGTCTTCCGGTTTCACATGATGCTTGCGCGCCAGGGAGATCTGGCGGGACAGCCGCTGTTCCAGCTCATACAGCCGCGCCGGGTCCAGGTCGAGCCGATCGCCGTAATGGCGCAGCTCCTCCGCGGCCTCGGTCAGCTGGATTGAGGCTTCTTCCAGCAGATCCATTACCGGGGAAAGCGCGCCGTCCATGCCCACCAGTTCGCCTACCCGCTGCTGGACGGCGTACAGCTGGCCAAGCAGGGTCTGGTCCTCGCCCTCGCTGAGCATCTCAAGCGCCTGGCGGGTGGTGGTGATCAACTGGCCGCTGTTGGCCAGCCGCTTGTATTCCTGATCGATTTGCTCGAATTCGCCGTCCGCCGGGATAAAATCGTTCAGCTCCTTTAACTGGTACTGCAATAATTCGCGCCTGGCCTCGCGCTCCGAGGCGTGCTGGCGGAACGCGGCCAGATCCAGGCAGCTCTGGTGCCATTGCCGATAAGCGCCGGCCATGGATTGCCGCAGCGCTTGTTCATCCGCATAGGCGTCGAGCAGCTGTTTTTGATAGTCGGGACGCAGCAGCAACTGGTGGGCATGCTGGCCGTGGATCTGGATCAGGTGATGGCCCAGCTCGCGCAACTGCGATAAGGGCGCCGGCATGCCGTTGATAAACCCCCGCGAGCGCCCGTCATGGCCGACCACGCGCCGCAGCAGGCATTCATTGCCGTTATCCAGCTCATTGTCCGCCAGCCACCGCGCTGCCAGCGGGGCGTCGCCGAGGGCGAAACGCGCGCAGATATCCGCCCTGGGGGCGCCGGGGCGCACCATGCCTGCGTCGGAACGGCTGCCGAGGCACAAACCGAGGGCATCGATGGCAATGGATTTGCCCGCCCCGGTTTCGCCGGTGATAACGCTCATTCCCGATTGAAAATCAATCGTCAACTCGCGCACGATCGCAAAGTTAGCAATGGTCAGTTGAGCCAGCATGATACGTTTCCTGTATATAAAAACACAGCTGTGGTTAAACACAGTATAAACTGGTTTTATATACAGTAAAGAAACGAATGCTGATTTTCAGAATAATTTTTTCGACCAGCCGAGCTTGGTGCTGAGCGTATTGAAATAGTTGTAATCATGGGGATGGACCAGATCCAGGTGATATTCGCTGCGCCGGATAAAAATTTCCTCGCCCTCCTGTATAGGCAGCGCGATCTGGCTGTCGCAGCTGATCTCCAGTTCGCTGCTGGCCTGGGAAAATTTCAGCCGGATGGTGCTGCTGCCGTTGATAACCAGCGGCCGGGAGGACAGGGTATGCGGAAACATCGGCACCAGGACGATCGCATCCAGGGGCGGGGTCAGGATCGGGCCGCCGGCGGAGAGGGAATAGGCGGTGGAACCGGTCGGCGTGGCGATGATCAGGCCGTCGGAACGCTGCGAAAAGGCGAAGCTATCGTCGATATACACTTCAAATTCAATCATATGCGCCACCTTTCCAGGATGGAGCACGACTTCGTTGATGGCGGTGCTGAGCCGTCCGCATTCATTGCCCCGGCAGACCTGGGCCTCCAGTAAAAAACGCTGTTCGCAGCGGTAATTGCCCGCCAGCACGTCCGTAAGCTGCTGCAGCGCGGAATCGGGATCGAGATCGGTAAGAAAGCCCAGATTGCCGCGGTTGATGCCGATGACTTTAATATCGTACCGCGCCAGGATGCGCGCCGAGCCCAGCATATTGCCGTCGCCGCCCACCACCACCGCCAGATCGGCCCGCTGGCCGATATCCGCCAGGCTGCCGGTAATAGCGCCGGTAAGATCAAGGTCGCGGGCGATGTGCTGCTCCATGATCACCTCATGTCCCTGCCCGATCAGCCAGTGGTACAACATCTCGTGCGTGGCCAGGGCGTTGGGATGACGCGGATGGCCGACAATGCCGATGCTTTTGAAAGGGGTGTTCATGTATTTGCTTTTCCTCGCCGTGTTTTGCTGACTACATTATGCGACATCCCTTGAATACCTGCTATTCATCCCCATAATAAGCGGAGTAGCAAGACTAAAAGGCTAAAACGCGGAGAACTCATGATGAGTAGTAAAGAACAGAAGATACCTGACGAGCAAGTCTCACAAGACATTACCACGGATGAGATGGATGCCGGGCAGCGGATGGACGCGGCGCCCGAGACGGAGAACGTCGTGGATCCGCGCGATGAGCGTATCGCCAGTCTGGAAGCCAAGCTGGAAGAATTGCAGCAGCGCGAGCGCGACAGCCTGCTGCGCGCCAAGGCGGAAATGGAAAATCTTCGTCGCCGCACCGAGCTGGATGTGGAAAAAGCCCATAAATTCGCCCTGGAAAAATTTGCCGGCGAACTGCTGCCGGTGATTGACAATCTGGAACGCGGCCTGGATATGGCCGATAAAAACAATAGCGAGCTGACCCCGCTTATCGAAGGCATCGAACTGACCCTGAAGTCGCTGCTGGACGTGGTGCGCAAGTACGGCATCGCCGTGGTCGACCAGACCCATGTGCCGTTCGATCCCGCGGTGCACCAGGCCATGACCATGCTGGAATCCGATGAGCACGAGCCAAACCATGTCATGATGATTATGCAAAAAGGCTACACCCTGAACGGCCGCCTGCTGCGTCCCGCCATGGTGGCGGTATCGAAAGCCAAGGCGTAGGATTTCCGCGCCCGCGAGCCGGTCGTCGAGCCCGATAACCGGCCCATTCCCTGTTCCCCCAGTTATTCCGACGGCAACCGCGGTTGCCAGTCAATCTCCGGTTTTCCCTGCTGTGCCAACAGGGCGTTGGCCCTGGAGAAATGCCCGCAGCCTAAGAAACCCCGGTGCGCCGACAGCGGCGACGGATGCGGCGCTTTCAGAATATGATGGCGTTGCGGGTCGATAATCGTGCCTTTTTTTTGCGCGTGCGATCCCCACAGCATAAAGACGATCCCCTCGCGCTGCTCGTTCAGCACGGCAATCACTTTATCGGTAAAGGTTTCCCAGCCCAGGCTGGCGTGGGAATGGGCCTTGCCCGCCTCGACGGTAAGCACGGTATTGAGCAGCATCACGCCTTGCCCGGCCCAGCTTTGCAGGCAGCCGTGCTCCGGTTTGGTAAAACCCGGAATATCATTGGCCAGCTCTTTGTAGATATTGACCAGCGAGGGCGGGGCGGGCACGCCCGGCCGGACGGAAAAGGACAGGCCGTGCGCCTGGTTGGGGCCGTGGTAGGGATCTTGCCCCAGTATCACCACCTTTACCGCGGCAAGTTCGGTGAAGCGGAACGCGTTGAATACGTCTTTTTGCGGGGGATAGATAATCTTGCCCGCCGCCCGCTCGCTGGCGACGAAGTTCAGCGTTTGCTGGAAATAGGGCTTGGTCTTCTCTTCGGCGAGCGCATCCCGCCAGGTTGGACTTTGTGTCATGGTACGCTCCATGTGGATTGGCGACTGGCGTTAGCTTACCGGCTTATGTCCGCAGGCGGAATCTTTTCCGCCGCCAGGGGCACGCCAACAAAATAAATAAAGCTTAAAAAAAAGTTAAATTAGTGAAAGTGATAAATAACTCAAAAATTGATATAAAACAAAAACATGACTTTTTGATGCGTTTCTTTACTACGGATAAATTGATTTAAATCAAGGAAACGATGCCGATTGGCTGGTATACAGTCAGTTAGACAAATTGGTTTTACCAAATACCCAAGCAGCCGGTAGCCTACCGGACGACGACGGGCAGATTTTGTAGCCACACCATGGAGACATTCTATGATTATCGGAACTCAAATCACCAAGGCCGACAACAAAGCATTGGTTAACTCTTTCTGGCTGCTGGATAACAGCATTGAACAGGCCCGTTGCCTGTGTGCCGTTGCCGGCTACGCCGACGATCAGGTCGTTGCCTTAAGCGAACTGGGCAATATCGAATACCGTCAAATTCCGCTAGAAGCCAAGGAAACCGTACGCGTGGAAGGCGGCCAGCATCTGAATGTCAACGTGCTGACCCGTGAAACCCTGGAAGACGCCGTGGCCAACCCGGACAAATATCCGCAGCTGACCATCCGTGTCTCGGGCTATGCCGTGCGTTTTAACTCGCTGACGCCTGAACAGCAGCGCGATGTCATTACCCGTACCTTTACCGCCGCCCTTTAACGGCGTCGCGGTGTATAAAAGGGAGCCTAGGCTCCCTTTTTGATTTCCGCTATTTCCGCACGGCAAAGACTCTGTATTAAAATCAATATGTTGCGTTTAGAAATGCTGAATTCCCGTCTGGATCAAAATATGAATATTCACCCCCTGCGCCTATTTTGACCAATGCCATTTTATGGCAAAACTATCTTTAACCTAATGAAATAAATTGTTTTTTTCATTCATTTACGCCGCGCTTGTTTGTGGCGCGCGCAGCTTTCAGCCGGAAATTAGCTGATTTAGGCGAAAAATGGCTTAAGGCGTTGAAACTTACCCCTAAGGCGACAAAAAAGCCGCCCGTGCGGGCGGCTTTTCAGGGCGCGTGATGGTTTATTCATCATGCGGTTTTGGCGTAACGGCCGCCGCCGCATCCTCCGCGGCCGATTTTGGCGCCCGGCGTTTGCCGATATTGCGCTTATCGCGTAAACGCACCTTGACCTTAACCTTGTCCTTCATCTGGCTCAGCTCTTTTTTCTCTTTGCGTTTGGCCAGCACTTTTTTCGAAGGTTTACCGGTGGTTTTTTCGGCCGGCGCACGGGTGACGGGACGCAGTTCATCCACCACCCGCGCTTTCAGCGGCTCGTTCAGGTAGCGGCTGATTTTACCCAACAGCAGATGATCGTGCGCCTCCACCAGAGAAATGGCCGAGCCTTTGCGTCCGGCGCGGGCGGTACGGCCGATACGGTGCAGGTAGACGTCGGCGGTGGTCGGCAAATCGAAGTTGATGACATGGCTGATATCGTCGATATCCAGGCCGCGCGCCGCCACGTCCGTCGCCACCAGCACGTTCATCCGCCCGTCGGTCATGCGGTTGATGGCTTCATTGCGTTTGGCCTGCACCATTTCGCCTTCCAGATAGCATGTGGCGATGCCGGCCGCGTGCAGCCAGCCGACCAGTTCATGCACCCGCTCGCGTTTGCGTACGAAAACGATAGCCTTGGTCACGTCCGGCAGTTTGAGCAGATGGGCCAGCAGGGCGGTTTTATGCTTGATATCGTCGGCGCGATAATACCATTGGGTGATCTTTTTACGCTCGCGCCGTGAGGGCGATGCGTCGATTTCCACCGGATCGTTTAGCAGCCGCTCGGCGAAATCCTTGACCGCGTTGCCCTCCAGGGTGGCGGAAAACAACAGGGTCTGCTTGCGCCAGCGGGTTTCGGCGGCGATCAGCTCCACATCCTGCGCAAAACCCATTTCCAGCATGCGATCCGCTTCATCCAGGATCAGCGTTTCCACCGCGCGGCAGTCAAAATTTTCTTCCTTGATATATTGCAGCAGCCGGCCGGTGGTGGCCACCACGATATCCTGGTTGTCGCTGAACACGATGGCATGATTCATAAACGCCACGCCGCCGGTGATGGTGGCGATGTCCAGGTGCGTATGCGCGGCGAGTTCCTTGGCCTGTTCCGCCACCTGCATGGCCAGCTCGCGGGTAGGGGTGATAATCAGTACCCGCGGCGGGCCGGATTTCCGGCGGGGGAAATCAAGCAGGTGTTGCAATACCGGTAACAGATAGGCGGCGGTCTTGCCGGTACCGGTAGGCGCCGAACCCAATACGTCGCGCCCGTCCATCGCCGGCGGGATCGCTTCGGACTGAATGGCGGTGGGGCGCTCGTAACCTTTATCGCGCAGTGCGGCGATCAGGCTTTCATGCAGGTCGAGTTCGGAAAATTGGGTTACAGTCATGGTCTACCTCTGGTTGGGGCGCAGATTATAGACGGATCGCGGATAATCTTCATCTGTTTCCGCGCAAACGGATGATTTCATCCGCGGCCGGTTTGCCATAAAGTACCCCGATATGTCCCAAAGAGCCTAATAATGATCGAATCGTTAAAACAGACTATGCCGCTGCGCCGGGACGGTTTTACCTTCAGGCAATTTTTTGTCGCCCACGACCGTTGCGCAATGAAAGTGGGGACCGACGGCGTGCTGCTGGGGGCCTGGACGCCCCTGGGCACGGCGCGGCGGGTGCTGGATATCGGCGCCGGCTGCGGCCTGATCGCTCTGATGGTGGCGCAGCGCGCGGACCCTGGCGTGCGCATTGACGCCGTCGAGCTGGACCCCGCCGCCGCCGGACAGGCGGGGGAAAATTTCGCCGCCAGCCCGTGGTCGTCCCGCTTGCGCATTTTTAACGGCGATATACTGGACTTTGCGCCGCAGGCGACGCCGGGGTTTTCCGCGCAACGCGGCGGGAAAGAGGATCCCGGGGCGGGATATGGGCTGATCGTCAGCAATCCGCCTTATTTTCCGGTCGGTTTGGCCACCAGAAGCGCTGAGCGCGATAAGGCGCGTTACACGGCGACCCTGACCCACCGGCGCCTGCTGGATGCCGCGCGGCGGCTGGTGGCCCGCGACGGCCTATTGACGCTGGTATTGCCGACCGCTACCGGCGAAGAGGTCATCGCCATGGCGCAGCGCGGGGGCTGGCATTTGCGTTATCGCACCGACGTGGCCGATCGCGCGGGAAAACCCTGTCATCGGGTGCTGCTGGGCTTTTCGCCGCAGGCGGGAGAACTGACGTATACGACATTGGCGCTGCGCGCTGGCGACGGCGCTTATTCCGCCGCCTATCGCGCACTGACCGACGGGTTTTATTTATCCCGGCCGGCAGGGTAGGACCGGCGGGCGGGCCGCCGGTTTGCCATGGATCAGGGATGCAGGATGGTCGGCTGCGGGTTGGCGGCCATTTCCGGATAATCCAGGGTGTAATGCAGGCCCCGGCTTTCTTTACGCAGCATGGCGCTCTTGACGATAAGCTCGGCCACCTGGGTCAGGTTGCGCACTTCCAGCAGGTTATTCGAGATACGGAAGTTGGAATAGTACTCGTCGATTTCCCGCTGCAGCAGGTTAATGCGATGCAGGGCGCGCTCCAGGCGTTTGGTGGTGCGCACGATGCCCACGTAATCCCACATAAACAGCCGCAGCTCGTGCCAGTTATGCTGTAGCACCACCTCCTCGTCGGAGTTGTCCACCCGGCTCTCATCCCAGGCCGGCAGCTGTTTGGCCAGCTTGATGGCCGGCAGGCGCGTGCGGATATCCTCCGAGGCCGACCAGCCGTAGACCAGGCATTCCAGCAAGGAATTGGACGCCAGGCGATTGGCGCCGTGCAGGCCGGTATAACTCACTTCGCCGATGGCGTAGAGTCCGTCGAGATCGGTGCGCCCGTGCTGATCCACCATTACGCCGCCGCAGGTATAGTGTGCCGCCGGCACGATGGGAATCGGCTCTTTGGTCAGATCGATATCCAGCGTCAGCAATTTTTGGTAAATCATCGGGAAATGCTGGCGGATAAAGTCCGCGGGCTTATGGCTGATATCCAGGTACATGCAGTCGGCGCCCAGGCGCTTCATTTCATGGTCGATGGCGCGGGCCACGATATCGCGCGGCGCCAGCTCGGCGCGCTCGTCGAAATCGGGCATAAAGCGCGAGCCGTCCGGACGTTTCAGGTAGGCGCCCTCGCCGCGCAGCGCCTCGGTAAGCAGGAAATTACGCGCCTGGGGATGGAACAGGCAGGTGGGGTGGAATTGGTTGAATTCCAGATTGGCCACCCGGCAACCGGCGCGCCAGGCCATGGCGATGCCGTCGCCAGACGAAATATCGGGATTGGTGGTGTACTGATAAACCTTCGAGGTGCCGCCGGTAGCCAGCACCACGGCTTTGGCCCGGCAGGTTTCCACGCGTTCCTTTTCGCGGTTCCAGATATAGGCGCCGACCACGCGCCGGGTGCCGGGCAGGCCGATTTTATTGGAACTGATCACATCCACCGCGTTGCAGCGTTCCATAATATGGATATTGGGATGATTGGCCGCCTGGGAAACCAGGGTGGTTTCCACCTCTTTGCCGGTGGCGTCCGCGGCGTGCAGGATGCGCCGGTGGCTATGGCCGCCCTCGCGGGTCAGGTGATAGCGCTCATCGGGAGACGTGCCGGCATGGTGTTCCGTTTCCACGCCGCCGGTGCCGGTGCCGGATTCCGTATCGAACAACACGCCCTGGTCTATCAGCCACTGTACGCAATGACGGGCGTTGCCGGCGATGAATTCCACCGCCTCGCGATCGCACAGGCCGGCGCCGGCGATCAGCGTATCCTCGACGTGGGAGGCGATAGTATCGGTTTCATCGAACACCGCCGCGATCCCGCCCTGGGCATAATAGGTTGATCCTTCGTTAAGCGGGCCCTTGCTTAAAACCATGACCTTACAATGTCCCGCGAGACGCAGCGCCAGTGAAAGACCGGCGGCGCCGCTGCCAATGACCAGCACGTCGGTTACATGTTCAGTTAAAGGTTGCATAATGGGGTGGTTACCCTGCCAGAAATAATAGTTTTCCGATGTTAGCACTGTATGATTTAGGGCTGAACCGCTAATTGCTGATATTTTACCCGTGGGGGTATTTACGCATGTTTACTGACATCCGGAGGATTTCACGGTACCCTGCGCTTTCAATAGGGTGCCGGGCGTAAACGTGCCGCTTCGGCAGAGTGATTTCAGGATTCTGACACTATAAAACTTTATTTCATGATAGTCTGACTGCTTCCCGGCCAACGTGCTGGCGCGCCGAGATCCGTCCCCGATTACATTTAACAAAAAAGACAGGCGGGACGGAACTTTATGTATAGCGTAAACTCCAAACGGGAGCTTGCTCGTGTTATGGGTTTAGAGGCTGGCGGTACTATTTTTCGCGTGGAGATAAATTTGAGGAGAATTTACCTCGGATGAGCGAGCAGTTAACGGATCAGGTGCTGGTTGAACGGGTACAAAAAGGCGACCAAAAAGCGTTCAATTTACTGGTCGTTCGTTACCAGCACAAAGTGGCGAGCCTGGTATCCCGATATGTTCCCCAGGGGGATGTGCCGGATGTGGCCCAGGAATCGTTTATCAAAGCTTATCGCGCCCTCGAGTCATTTCGGGGGGATAGCGCTTTTTATACATGGTTGTATCGTATCGCTGTTAACACGGCTAAAAATTATCTGGTTGCTCAGGGCCGGCGCCCACCGTCAAGCGATGTGGACGCCAACGACGCCGAAAATTATGAAAGTGCCGGCGCGTTGAAAGAAATATCGAACCCTGAGAATTTAATGTTGTCTGAAGAGTTGCGACAGATAGTGTTTCGCACTATCGAAGGGCTTCCCGAAGATTTGCGTATGGCAATCACGCTTCGGGAACTGGATGGCCTGAGCTATGAAGAGATAGCGTCCATCATGGATTGCCCGGTGGGAACGGTAAGATCGCGAATCTTCCGTGCGCGCGAAGCTATTGACAACAAAATTCAACCGCTGATTCAGCGATAACGATGGCGGCAGGAGAAGGTACCCACGCATGCATAACGAAAAGCTTTCCGCTCTTATGGATGGGGAGTCGTTCGATAACGAACTGCTCAACGAATTATCCAGGGATGATAAGTTACAACAAAGCTGGCAACGGTATCATCTGATTCGCGATACCCTGCGCGGGGACATCGGCGCGACGCTGCATCTCGATATCGCCGACCGCGTCGCGCAGGCTATCGCCCGTGAGCCGGTCCGCCTGGTGCCCGATGCGGTCAAGGAATCGCAGCCGCAGCCCGAGACCTGGCACAAGCTGCCGTTCTGGCATAAAGCCCGTCCCTGGGCCGCGCAGATTACGCAAATCGGCCTGGCCGCGTGCGTGTCGCTGGCGGTGATTGTGGGCGTGCAACACTATAACCAGCCGGTCAACAACGATACCCAGCCGGAAGCGCCGGTGTTCAATACGCTGCCGATGATGGGCCAGGCGTCTCCGGTCAGCCTGGGTGTGCCTTCGGCGACCAACACCGCTGATAACGGTTCCCAGCAGCAGGTGCAGGAACAGCGCAAGCGTATCAACGCCATATTGCAGGATTATGAACTGCAGCGTCGGGTTCACTCCACGCAGCTGCAATTCGACCAGCATGAAACCCAGCAGGCCGCGGTACAGGTGCCTGGTACCCAGTCTTTAGGAATGCAACCGCAGTAATGAAGCCATTTTGGTGTGCTGTGTGTTTAATGACAGGCAGCCTGCTCTTTTCCTCCAGCGCGAACGCCGCCGATACGCCGGCCATGGCGCCCGGGGCGTTGTTGCAGCAGATGAGCCAGGCCAGCCAGTCATTGAATTATGAGTTTGCTTTTGTCAGCGTCAGCAAGCAGGGTGTCGACTCCTTACGCTTTCGTCACGCGGTGTATCAAAAACATCGCCTGGCCCAGCTGCTGCAAATGGACGGTCCCCGCCGCGAAATCTTACAGCGTGATAACGAGATCAGCTTTTTCGAGCCTGGTCTGGAGCCTTTTACGCTGGCCGGCGATCATATCGTTGATTCTCTCCCTTCTATCGTTTACGCTGATTTTGAACGCCTGGCCCAATTCTACGATTTTATTCCTGTCGGCCGCACCCGGGTTACCGATCGTCTGTGCGACGTGGTACGGGTTGTGGCGCGGGACGGCACGCGATTTGGTTATGTGCTGTGGATTGACGCCGCCACCAAATTGCCGCTGCGCGCCGATCTGCTCGATCGCGACGGCGAGGCGCTTGAACAGTTTCGCGTGATCTCGTTTATCGTGGATCCGCAGGTGCAGTCCCTGATGCAGGGTCTGGAAACGGTCAACCTGCCGCCGCTGCTGGCTATGCCCGCCTCGGAGAAAGCGGAGTTTGACTGGACGACCAACTGGCTGCCGGCGGGCGTGAGTGAAGTCTCGCGCAGCCGCCGTACATTGCCCGGCATTAACGTGCCTATCGAGACCAGGCTGTTTACCGACGGATTGTTCAGTTTCTCGGTAAATGTCTCGCCGGCGCAGCAGGGCGACGCGGAGCGGTTTATCCGCACCGGCCGGCGCACCATACACACCGAGGTGCGCGACAATAAAGACATTACCGTTGTCGGCGAATTGCCTCCGGCTACCGCCAAACGCATTGCCGACGGCGTTTTATTTAAGGCGCAACCATGATCAAAGAATGGGCGACGGTTATCTCCTGGCAGCAGGGTGTGGCGCAACTGCGCTGCGAACAGCGTTCCGGCTGCGGCAGCTGCCACGCCAGCAGCAGTTGCGGCACCAGCATCCTCAATAAAATGGGGGCTGACTCAGCGCATCAGCTAAAGGTGGAAAGCAAGCATCCGCTGGTACCGGGGCAGCGGGTGGAAGTCGGCATCACCGAGGCCAGCCTGATCCGTTCTGCGCTGCTGGTCTATATGCTGCCGCTGGTGGGCCTGATCGGCTGCGCGGCCATTATGCAAGGCTGGTTTAATACCGACCTCGCCGCGGCCTGCGGCGGGCTTATGGGCGGTGTCGGCGGGTTTATGCTGGCGCGGTTTTTTGCCCGGCGCATCGGCAACGATCGCGAATACCAGCCGGTGATTTTGCAAGTCGCGCTGCCGCCGTCCTCGTTTTATCTCCGCCGTGAAACCCCATCCAGGGACTAAGGCCGTCTGGCCTTGCGGCCCCCATTACGACTTATGCCACTCCATACCATGATTAAAGCCGACGTCATTGCGCCTGATGATCTTCGCCGATGGCAATCTTGAGTAGCGCGAGGGATCGCGGGCATGGCTCGGCGATGCGGGAAGGGGGCTGTCATCGATGCTAACAGCGCCCACCTTTAATGATTTGTCCTTTCAGTGTAAGATGCCTCCATATTTTCACGGGTGGTTTGTACTTGTGCCCACGTCCGTGCCCATTGTCCTATTTTTTATCAAAAATACCCGAGAAAATTCCTTATAAATGAAGAACATTCGTAATTTCTCCATTATTGCCCATATCGACCATGGTAAGTCGACCCTATCCGACCGGCTGATCCAGACCTGCGGCGGCCTGGCGGAACGTGAAATGGAAGCCCAGGTCCTGGATTCCATGGACCTGGAGCGTGAACGCGGCATTACCATCAAGGCCCAGAGCGTAACGCTCGACTACAAAGCCAACGACGGCCAGATTTATCATCTTAATTTTATCGACACGCCGGGCCATGTGGATTTTTCCTATGAGGTTTCCCGTTCCCTGGCCGCCTGCGAAGGCGCGCTGCTGGTGGTGGACGCGGGGCAGGGCGTGGAAGCGCAGACCCTGGCCAACTGCTATACCGCCATGGAAATGAATCTGGAGGTGGTGCCGGTTCTGAACAAAATCGATTTACCCGCCGCCGATCCCGACCGGGTAGCACAGGAAATCGAGGATATCGTCGGCATCGACGCCACCGACGCGGTGCGCTGTTCGGCCAAGACCGGCGTGGGCATCCCCGAACTGCTGGAGCGGCTGGTGCGCGATATCCCGCCCCCGCAGGGAGACCCGGAAGCGCCCCTGCAGGCGCTGATTATTGATTCCTGGTTTGATAACTATCTGGGCGTGGTGTCGCTGGTGCGGGTGAAAAACGGCACCCTGCGCAAGGGCGACAAAATCAAGGTGATGAGCACCGGCCTGACTTATAACGCCGACCGGGTGGGCATATTCACCCCCAAACGCATCGATCGCGATATTCTCAGGTGCGGCGAGGTGGGCTGGCTGGTGTGCGCCATCAAGGATATCCTGGGCGCGCCGGTGGGCGATACCCTGACCCTGGCCCGCCAGCCCGCCGATAAGGCGCTGCCGGGCTTTAAAAAGGTCAAACCGCAGGTGTATGCGGGCATGTTCACCATCAGCTCCGACGACTATGAGGCGTTCCGCGACGCGCTGGGCAAACTCAGCCTCAACGATGCCTCGTTATTCTACGAGCCGGAAAGCTCCACCGCCCTGGGTTTTGGTTTTCGCTGCGGCTTCCTCGGCCTGCTGCATATGGAGATCATCCAGGAACGGCTGGAACGCGAATACGACCTGGAGCTTATCACCACCGCGCCCACGGTAATCTACGAAGTCGTGACCACCGATAACCAGACCATTTACGTCGACAGCCCGTCCAAGCTGCCGCCGCTGAATAATATCCTCGAGCTGCGCGAGCCTATCGCCGAATGCCACATGCTGTTGCCGCAGGAGTTCCTGGGCAATGTGATCACCTTGTGCATCGAGAAACGCGGTATGCAGACCAATATGGTCTATCACGGCAACCAGGTGGCGTTGACCTATGACATTCCCATGTCGGAGGTGGTGCTGGACTTCTTCGACCGGCTGAAATCCACTTCGCGCGGCTACGCCTCGCTGGACTACGGTTTTAAGCGGTTCCAGACCTCGGACATGGTGCGGGTGGATATCCTTATCAACGGCGAACGGGTGGATGCCCTGGCCCTGATCACCCACCGCGACAATTCCCAGCGCCGCGGCCGCGATATCGTGGAAAAAATGCAGGAGCTGATCCCGCGCCAACAGTTCGATATCGCCATTCAGGCCGCCATCGGCAATCACATTATTGCCCGTTCCACCATTAAGCAATTACGTAAGAATGTCCTGGCGAAATGTTACGGCGGCGATGTCAGCCGTAAAAAGAAATTGCTGCAAAAACAGAAAGAAGGCAAGAAGCGCATGAAGCAGGTGGGGAACGTCGAGCTCCCGCAGGAAGCGTTCCTGGCGATCCTGCACGTTGGCAAAGACAGTAAATAACCCAAAGGAGTTGGCATGGCAAATATGTTTGCCCTGATCCTGGCAATAGCCACCTTGATAACCGGCATTATCTGGTGCGTGGATCGATTTAAACTGGCACCGGCGCGCCGCATCAGGCAGGCGCAGTTAAGCACGGCCGCGGAAGGTGACGCGGCACAGAACAAGGCCTTGCTGAAAAAGGCCAAACAGCCGGGCTGGGTTGAAACCTGCGGTTCCATATTCCCGGTATTATTGGTGGTATTTATTGTACGATCATTTATTTACGAGCCGTTTCAAATTCCTTCCGGTTCCATGATGCCGACGCTGCTGGTGGGGGATTTTATCCTGGTGGAAAAATTTGCCTATGGCATCAAAAATCCCATTACCCAGACGACGCTGATACCGACCGGTCATCCGCAGCGCGGGGACATCGTGGTATTTAAATATCCGCCCGATCCCAAGCTGGATTATATTAAACGGGTGATTGGTTTACCGGGCGATCGGATTATTTACGATCCCCTGAACAAAAGCGTGACGGTACAGCCGGGCTGCGCCAATAATTCGTCCTGTTCCAGCGCATTAGCGGTGACTTATAGCGACATGGCGCCGAGCGATTTTGTCCAGACCTTTGATTCCACCGGCAGCGGCGAGTCCGCCACCGGCTTCCTGCAGGTCCCGCCCGATCAGCAGGTGGACGGCGGCATCCGCCTGGCGGAGCGCACCGAGACCCTGGGCAACGTGACGCACCATATCCTGACGGTGCCGGGCCAGCAGGATCAGGTGGGAATGTATTACCACCAGCGCAATCAGCAACTGGCGGAATGGTCGGTACCGGACGGGCAGTATTTTATGATGGGCGATAATCGCGACGACAGCGCCGACAGCCGTTTCTGGGGATTTGTTCCGGAAAAAAACCTGGTTGGCAAAGCGACCGCGATTTGGATGAGTTTTGAAAAACAAGAAGGCCAATGGCCCACCGGCGTGCGTTTACGGCGGATTGGTGCAATACATTAATCAAATACGTTTTTTAAGCGAAGCATTATTATGCTTCCCGTTGTAGAATACCCCCTTCTGGCAATAAAGACTGGCCCCCGATTCGGGGGCCACTGCACACGAAACAGCTTTGATCCGGTATTGTCCCGACAGGCCTGTTCCGTCTGCTGTAGTTATTTGACGCATGGTTGAGTTATTGGTAACGCATGAATCCCATCTTAATAAACAGGCTCCAGAAAAAACTGGGCTACACTTTTCAACAGCATGAGCTTTTGTTACAGGCCCTGACACACCGAAGCGCCAGCAGCAAACATAACGAACGGCTGGAATTCCTGGGGGATTCCATATTGAGTTTTGTTATCGCCAATGCGCTGTACCTGCGTTTTCCGCGGGTGGACGAAGGCGATATGAGCCGGATGCGCGCTACGCTGGTGCGTGGCAATACCCTGGCCGAGATGGCGCGCGAGTTTGAACTCGGCGAGTGCCTGCGCCTGGGGCCGGGCGAATTGAAAAGCGGCGGATTTCGCCGCGAATCCATTCTAGCCGATACGGTGGAAGCGCTGATTGGCGGTATTTTTCTTGATAGCGATATTGAAAATATCGAACGCCTGATCCTCAATTGGTATCAAAGCCGCCTGGACGAAATCAGCCCCGGCGACAAACAAAAGGATCCGAAGACCCGGCTGCAGGAATATTTGCAGGGGCGCCATTTGCCGTTACCGACTTATCTGGTGGTTCAGGTGCGTGGCGAGGCGCATGACCAGGAATTTACTATTCACTGCCATGTCAGTGGCTTGCCGGAACCCGTCGTGGGCAATGGCTCAAGCCGCCGTAAAGCCGAACAGTCAGCCGCCGAGCAGGCGCTGAAAGAGCTGGAGCTTGAATGAACGAAGATAAAACCTATTGTGGATTCGTGGCGATTGTCGGACGGCCTAACGTGGGCAAGTCCACCCTGCTGAACCAGTTCCTGGGGCAGAAGATCTCCATTACCTCGCGCAAGCCGCAAACCACGCGCCACCGCATTATGGGCATTCATACCGAGGGGCCTTACCAGGCCGTCTACGTCGACACCCCCGGGCTGCATATTGAAGAAAAACGCGCCATTAACCGGTTAATGAACCGCGCCGCCAGCAGCTCCATGGGCGACGTGGAACTGGTGATTTTTGTCGTGGAAGGCACCCATTGGACGCCGGACGATGAAATGGTGGTCAACAAGCTGCGCGGCGTAAACTGCCCGGTGGTGCTGGCCATCAATAAAGTGGACAACGTCACCGACAAAAGCAAGCTGCTGCCGCATATCACGTTCCTCAGCCAGCAGATGGATTTTCTTGATGTGGTGCCTATTTGCGCCGAAACCGGGATGAATGTCGATACTCTCGCGGGCATAGTGCGTAAGCATATGCCCGAGGGCGAACATCAGTTCCCGGAAGAATATGTCACCGACCGCTCGCAGCGGTTTATGGCCTCGGAAATCATTCGCGAAAAGCTGATGCGTTTCCTGGGCGAAGAGCTGCCGTATTCGGTGACGGTCGAGATTGAGCGTTTTATCACCAACGAGCGCGGCGGTTATGATATCCACGGCCTGATTCTGGTGGAGCGCGAAGGCCAGAAGAAAATGGTTATCGGCAACGGCGGCGCCAAGATCAAGACCATCGGTATCGAAGCCCGTCAGGATATGGAAACCATGTTCGAGAACAAGGTGCATCTTGAACTGTGGGTCAAGGTTAAATCCGGCTGGGCCGATGATGAACGCGCCTTGAAAAGCCTGGGTTACGGCGACGACGTCTGAGGAACCCGCCGATGGAAGGCTGGCAGCGCGCATTCGTCCTGCATGGACGCCACTATAGCGAAACCAGCCTGCTGTTGGATTTTTTTACCGAAAACGACGGACGGGTGCGTATCCTGGCCAAAGGGGCGCGCTCCCGGCGTTCCGCCCTTAAAGGCGTGCTGCAGCCGTTTACGCCGTTGCTGATCCGCTGGAGCGGACGCGGCGAGGTGAAAACCCTGCGCAGCGCCGAACCGGTCTCCATGGGACTGCCTCTTACCGGTCTGATGCTCTACAGCGGCCTTTACACCAACGAACTGCTTTCCCGCGTGCTGGCGCACGAAACCGATTACTCCTCGCTGTTTTTTGATTACCTGCACTGCCTGCAAACCCTGGCCGGCGCCAGCGGCTCGCCTGAACCCGCGCTCCGGCGCTTTGAGCTGGCCCTGCTCGGGCACCTCGGCTACGGCGTGGATTTTCTGCACTGCGCCGGCAGCGGCGAACCGGTCAGCGATGAGATGACCTATCGTTACCGCGAGGAAAAAGGGTTTATCGCCAGCGTTATCATCGATCATTACAGCTTTACCGGCCGCGAGCTGCGCTCGCTTGCCGCGCGTGAATTCGCCGATATCGCCACCCTGCGCGCCGCCAAACGCTTTACCCGCATGGCCCTCAAACCCTACCTGGGCGGCAAGCCGCTGAAAAGCGCCGAGCTGTTTCGTCAATTCATGGCCCGGAAACCCCCGCTGAAAACGTTGCCCAACGGCGGCCCCTCCAGTTAAACTGGGATCTTTGGATCCACGCGTCACAGTAACCGAGGATGGTATGTCAGCACTGTTATTAGGCGTCAATATCGATCATATCGCCACCCTGCGCAACGCGCGCGGCACGGCTTATCCCGATCCGGTGCAGGCGGCGTTTATCGCCGAGCAGGCCGGGGCCGACGGCATCACCGTGCATTTGCGCGAAGATCGCCGCCATATCACCGATCGTGACGTGCGCCTGTTGCGTGAAACGCTGCATACCCGCATGAACCTGGAAATGGCGGTAACGGACGAGATGGTCGCCATCGCCTGCGCCACGCGTCCCGACTTCTGCTGCCTGGTGCCGGAAAAACGCCAGGAAGTCACCACCGAAGGCGGGCTGGACGTGGCCGGACAGCGGGCGAAAATGGCCGATGCTGTGGCGCGCCTTGCGGCGGCCGGCATCCAGGTTTCATTATTTATCGACGCCGACGAGGGACAAATCGCCGCCGCCGCCGCCGTTGGCGCTCCGTATATTGAAATCCATACCGGCGCCTATGCCGACGCCGCGAATGACCACGCGCGCCAGGTTGAATACGAACGTATCCGGCAGGCCGCGGTCTATGCCGCCGGCCTGGGCTTAAAAGTCAATGCCGGCCATGGCCTGACCTATCATAATGTCCAGCCGATCGCGGCGCTGCCGCAGATGCATGAGCTTAATATCGGCCATGCCATTATCGGCCGCGCGGTCATGAGCGGCCTGGCCGGCGCGGTGGCGGAAATGAAACGGCTGATGCTCGCGGCGCGCGCCTGATGGCTATCCTCGGCATCGGCACCGATATCGTTGAGATTGAGCGAATCGAGGCCGTGGTGGAGCGCAGCGGCGACCGCTTCGCGCGCCGCATTCTCAGCGACGCGGAGTGGGCGCAGTACCAGGCCCATCGGCAGCCGATACGCTTCCTGGCGAAACGTTTTGCGGTAAAAGAGGCGGCGGCCAAGGCTTTCGGCACCGGCATCCGCAACGGGCTGGCGTTTGCGCAATTTGAGGTGGTCAATGATGTACTGGGTAAACCCGGCCTGAAACTCTATTTACAGGCCGCCGCGCTGGCGATTAGCCTCGGGGTCACCAGCGTCCACGTTACGCTTGCCGACGAACGGCGCTACGCCTGCGCGACGGTGATTATCGAGGGCCAGGGCTGAAATCAGGGCGATAGGGAACCGGCACGGCAGGGGAT
Source organism: Sodalis sp. RH14 (assembly GCF_047324285.1). Classification (NCBI taxonomy): domain Bacteria; kingdom Pseudomonadati; phylum Pseudomonadota; class Gammaproteobacteria; order Enterobacterales; family Bruguierivoracaceae; genus Sodalis; species Sodalis sp. RH14. The sequence continues at coordinate 4,291,170 of NZ_CP178739.1, read as the reverse complement.
AACCCAGGCCGGCATCAGGGCGATTATCGACGCGCGGGCGGCAATGACGGGTTGCAGGGGGATGGCGCTTTATCTGGCTGGCAGAGAACGTCTGGCGCGTGGCCGTCAGAGTCGATCGCCGTGGTACATGACGACAAATTTTTCCCATAGCTGTTCGCTGCTCTCGCTACGCGCGGGATCCGGCAGGATGGTATTATCGATCGGGCACACTTTCTGACAGGTGGGCGTGTCGTAATGGCCGACGCACTCGGTGCAGCGGTTGGGGTCGATCTCGTATATCTGCGCGCCCATGGTAATGGCCTGGTTCGGGCATTCCGGCTCGCACATATCGCAATTAATGCACTTCTTGGTAATGAATAAAGCCATATCAATAACTTAGGTAATATCTTATTATAAATCATCAAGAGGACGGGTTGCTTATCAGCACGCCATTGTGAAAAGCATGTGTATTAATACAGTTTAAATCACATTAAAAACCAAAGCAGCAAAGGATTTTTAATGACGGGCACAGTACCACAAAGTACGTTAAAGGCCAATAATACGGGATTTTTAGCCGCAACCGCGTTCAGGCACGGCGGTAAACCGCCTGACGCAGGCGCGCGGTGAAGTCGGTGTTGCGGCGGCTAAAAATCATTTTTGCCCCCGCGCTGAATAAGTACCTGTGGCCCAAGGACGAAAAGAGCACCCCCCCGTATCTCATTATCCGGCCATGGCTTCAAGGTACTTTGCTTAACGCTACAATAGATTTTTAATAGCATACCTGCCGTTTTCACGCACAGGCGGCCTTTTTTATATCATCCGGCATAAATAGCCGCCGCCTGGGAAATAGGTGCCATCGTATTTCTTCGGATGCGGGTGGTAGCCGATGGCTTTACCGTTGCCATCGCGGGCACAGGCGTTATCACCTTCCTGCTGCTGGTTCTTTGGTACGGCTCCGAATAATCCCGGATCGTTCCAAAATTGTTTTTGACCGGCGGCCGTGACGATTTTTGGTGAAACGTTGGAAGGCTGTTCTCCCGGCGTCCCGCTTAAATAGCTGCATCCTGAAGACATAAGGATTAAAAAAGACAAGGGTATTAAAAAAATAGATTTATTCATTGTTATTTATTCCTGGGTATGTTTGTTCTACCCGAAACCCTGGAAAGGGTTCCTGGTCGCAAAATGGTTATTTTATTTTTTAAACTTTGATGCTTTTCTGTTAAAAAATATAACGGCGTCAGTTTGCATGTGAGCCCAGTGATATTCAATAAAGAGGGGATGAAAAGTGAGTGAAATTTAAATGCATATGAAATTTTATAAGTAAAATAATGATGTGAAATGAATGTCCTATAACGCTTATCAGGATAAAGTGACGTTTTTATAATCAATATTGCGACGATTTTTATCAATGTCCCCTTGCATTAACTCCCTTTCTTATTATGACCTCTGGCGGTGCGCTTGACGTTTACATCAGCATTATCCGCCTGGCGGCGGCGCCCGGGGGTTGCACACTTCCGGCGGTGCTTTATCTCACGGGCCAAACGTGGTTATCATTTATTGACGCGGCTTTTGGCAAAACGGTTTTACGCTCAGGAAAGGAGGCCGCTGGCGTGAATTTGAGATACAGTATCGGCAATGCTCCTGCGCTTCGCGGCGCCCAGACAAAAAATCAACATGGCCGGCCCTGATGCCTTATGGGCAGCAGCACACGTTGAGTGGAAAATATGCAAAAAATTAAAGAACTGTTCTTCTTCGGTATGATTGGTGGTGTCGGTTTTATCGTCGACTCGGGAGTGCTGTATCTATTAAAGGATGCGTTAGGCCTGTATGCCGGACGCGGGGTGTCTTTTGTCTGCGCGGTGCTGACCACGTGGATCCTGAATAAAATGATTACCTTTCGCCAAAGCCGCAGCGGTCGCTCGGCCCTGTCCGAGGCCATCAGGTACGGTATATGTATGCTTAGCGGCGGGGCGGTCAATTACCTGACCTATTGGTTTCTGGTGTCCTGTTATACCTTGGTGCAGCAGTACCCGATTTTGGGGGTGGCGGCGGGTAGCCTGACCGGGATGGTATTTAACTATTCCACCGCCCGGTTTTTTATCTTTAATCAGAAAACCCGCCTGCCGGCGTCCCCTGACGGCAAGCCGAACCCGCGCTGACCGCGACGGGGCTACGCCTTTGGCACGGGCGCATTGAATGCTGAAACCGGCTGGGGATGCGGCCGGGGCCGCGCCGGCGCATCTCTCGTCAGGATGGGGATTATACTAATTTTTTGAGCAGTTCTTCGCTATGGCGGATGCGCTGCGGCGCATTTTCCAGGTCGCGCTGCACCAGCGCCATAAACAGCAGATCGGTCAGCGATTGCTGAGCGATGGTGGAGGAAATGGCGCCGCTGCGCTGCGCCTGTTCTTCCGCCACCGTGTAGAGGGCGATATCGGCGTGCTGTTGCAGCGCATTAGGCGAGAAGTGAGTGATTGCCATCACCCGCGCCCCTACCCGGTGCGCCTCCTGCGCCGCCAGGTTAATCTCGCGGCGCGCGCCGCTAAAGGAGATGGCCAGCAGCAGGTCATGGGGGCTGACCGCCTGGATGGTGGCCAACAGTACGTGCATGTCGGTTTCCGCCACCGCCGACATGCCGATTTTCATCAGCTTATAGGAGAAATCCTTGGCCACCAGGCCGGATGCGCCTATGCCGACGATAATCACCCGGCGGGCCTCCTGCAACATGGCCGCCGCCTGGCGGAGTTTTTCCTCGCTATTGATATCAAGCGTCGCCCGCAGCGCGGCCACTTTTTCCGTCAGCAGCTTTTCGCCCACCGCTTTCAGCGGATCGTCGCTTAAGATATGGTTATGCACCCTGATGGACGGCAGCTCATAGGCGCCGGCCAAGGTTTCGCTGAGCGCCAGTTTTAACGCCGTAAAGCCTTTGTAACCCAGCTTTTGCGCGAACTTCACCACGCTTGACTGGCTGACGCCTGCCTGTTCGGCGACTTTTTGCGAGCTGAGATGCCTTGCCTGGTCGGTTTGCGTTAAAAGATAATCGGCCAGCTTGCGGTCGTTGAGCGATAGCGAGCGATATAGCTGACGAATACGAAGCACACTGCTCATAACAAAAGACTCATAACGAAAAACTCATAAAACAACGGCCCATTAACAAGGGATTATAAATAAAGCGCCCAGGGTGAATATGCATGTCGAACCCTGCCATGGCCATTCCGCTCCGGAGACGACAGAGTACAGAATTTTCTCGCCTGCCGGAATTTAATATTCAATAATAGATTCAATTAAATGAATAAAAAATTCAATGGTGACGAGATGAACAATGATGTGGCAACCCTGGGCGCGTTGGTATCGGAGACCCGTAATCCGGCCTCGATGAACCTGGATATGCTCTCCACCCTGCAGATGGTGACGTTGTTTAATCAACAGGATCGCCTGGTGCCGGAGGCCATCGGCCGCGAATTACCCGCCATCGCCGGGGCGGTGGATCTGGCGGCGGCGGCGCTTGCCGCCGGCGGTCGCCTGATCTATCTGGGCGCCGGCACCAGCGGCCGGCTGGGCGTGCTGGACGCGGCTGAATGTCCGCCCACCTTCGGCGTGCCCGAAGGCATGGTGGTGGGGCTGATCGCCGGCGGGCCGGGCGCCTTGCTGAAAGCGGTGGAGGGGGCCGAGGATAGCCTGACCCTGGCCCGGGATGATTTGCAGGCCATCGGACTGCGCGCCGTGGATATGGTGGTCGGGCTGGCGGCATCGGGCCGTACCCCGTACGTGATCGGCGGTTTGCGCTATGCTGCGGGGCTGGGGTGTCCCACGGCGGCCATTTCCTGCAATCCCGGTTCGCCGCTGGCCCGCGAGGCGCGTATCGCCATTTCGCCCGTGGTGGGCCCCGAGGTGCTGACCGGCTCCACCCGGATGAAGTCCGGCACCGCGCAAAAGCTGGTGCTGAATATGATTTCCACCGGCGCCATGGTGAAACTCGGTAAGGTCTATCAAAATCTGATGGTGGATGTGAAGGCCACCAACATTAAACTGGCGGATCGCGCCTGCCGTATTGTGGCCGAGGCGACCGGCTGCGATACGGCGCGGGCCGGTGAAATCCTCGCGTTGACCGGCTATGCGGTGAAACCGGCGATTTTGATGATCCTCACCGGCGCTGACGCCGACGAGGCGGCGCGCCTGCTGTCGGAGCACCGGGGCTATTTGCGCCATGCCCTTGATGCCGGGAAATAAAACACCGTTTTCAGGGCGCGGTAAACAGGCTACATCCACCAGTACTGTCTACACTGATAACAACCGTATGCGCATGCGCGTATTTTTCCCCTTCCGGCGCCGGACATGTTTTCCGTGGGCCGGCATGATCGTTACCCTGGCGACGGGGACGGACGCCCGGGATCATAAGATATTTTAACCGGAGGAGTTGTTTTGAGTCGCACAGCAGCCTCGCGCATAGTTTTTTTCGATTTGGACGGCACGCTGCATCAACAGGATATGTTCGGTTGTTTTCTGCGTTATCTGCTGCGCCACCTGCCGCTGAACGCCATCCTGGTCCTGCCGGTATTGCCGGTCGTCGGCATCGGGCTATTGGTGAAGGGGCGCTCGGCGCGTTGGCCGATGAGCCTGTTGTTATGGGCAATTACCTTCGGCCACAGCGAAGCCCGGCTTATCAAGTTGCAGCAACGTTTTGTCGTCTGGTTCCGCCAGCGGGTCACCGGCTTTCCCATCGTGCTGCAGCGCCTGAACGACTATTTGGCCAGCCAGGATGCGCAGGTGTGGCTGATCACCGGCTCGCCGGAACCCTTGGTGCAAGGAGTGTACGCCGACGCGCTGTTTTTGCCGCGGGTTAAGCTTATCGGCAGCAGGATGACCCGCCGGCACGGCGGCTGGGTATTGACCCTGCGCTGCCTGGGGCATGAAAAAGTGGCCCAGCTCGAGCGCGAACTGGGCACGCCGCTTAAGCTGTTCAGCGGCTATAGCGATAGCCAGCACGACAGCCCGCTGCTCTATTTTTGCGAACATCGCTGGCGCGTCACCCGCGAGGGCGAGTTAAAACAACTGGATTAAAAAATCCCTTTATCCCTGTATAATCACCGGCTGCGAATCATCCGGGAGAACAGATATGCACGGCGAACAGGGCGACGAAATCTGGATGCGCCATGCCCTCTCCCTGGCCGGCCGGGCCGAAGGCGAGGGCGAGGTGCCGGTGGGCGCGGTGCTGGTGCTGGACGGCCGGGTCATCGGCGAAGGCTGGAATCGTTCCATCGGGCGTCACGATCCCACCGCCCATGCGGAAATCATGGCGCTGCGCCAGGGCGGGGCGGTGCTTGGCAACTACCGGTTGGTGAATACCACGCTATACGTCACGCTTGAACCCTGCGTAATGTGCGCCGGCGCGATTATCCATGCGCGCGTCGGCCGGCTGGTCTTCGGCGCCAGGGATGAGAAAACCGGCGCGGCGGGTTCGTTGTGCGATGTGCTGCGCCAGCCGGGCATTAATCATTGCGTGGCTATTACCGAGGGCGTACTGGCCGGGGCGTGCTCCGCCCAGCTGAGCGCGTTTTTCCGTGCCCGCCGCGAGGCGCATAAAGCGCGCCGCCTGGCGCTGAAGTCCCAGGACCCGACGATTACGGAATAACGCCGCCGGGCCGGATCCAGGGCGGCGCGGCCACGGCGCCGGTCGCATTGGGCGGGAACAGTCCGGTGATCTGCGGCGGGATTTTCGCCGGCGCCGGGCCGGGCGTCGCGGCCGGGGACGGGGCTAGCGGTTCAGCCCCGGTCGCCGCCAGCTGCGCCGCCTTTTTCTCTTTCTCTTCCAGGTAGCCGTTCAGGCTCATTTCATAGCGCCGGATATTTTCCACGTAATTGTAGGCTTGCTGGCCGCGCGCATAGCCGTAAGTGGTTTGCTGATAGTAGCGCGGCTGGCTGAGCATCGGCAGGCGCAGCTTGACGTCCACCCAGCTGTCGGGATTGCCCTGCTGCTTTGCCGTCAGGGCGCGCGCGTCCAGCATATGCGCATAACCCATATTATAGGCGGTCAGCGCAAACCAGATTTTTTCATCCTCGGGAATGGTATCGGGCACTTTTTGCATCATGCGTTCCAGATACAGCGCCCCGCCCCGGATGCTTTGTTCAATGTCCAGCCGATCGGTAATGCCCAGGCTATCGGCGGTGGCGCGGGTCAACATCATCAGGCCGCGCACGCCGGTGGGGGAGACGGCCTGGGGATTCCAATGGGATTCCTGATAGGAGATGGCCGCCAGCAGTTTCCAGTCGATTTCCTTGGCATATTGCTGGAACAGCCCTTGCAGCGTCGGCAGCGTGGCGTCGATGGAGGTCAAAAAGGTCTTGGTGTCCACGTAATCAAAACTGCCCACGTGGCCGAGATATTTTTCCTCCAGCCGCGCCATGGTGCCGTCCGCTTCCTGGCCGCTGAAAAAATCCAGCAGGGCGGCGGAAAGGTTGTCGCTATTGCGCCGCGGCAGATACCAGGTGACCGGCTCCTCGTCGCTGACGTCGAAGGCCACGGCCAGTTGCGGATGCACCCGTTGCAGCAGGCCGACGGTCGCCGAATCCACCAGCGTATAGTCGAGCTTGCCTTCGGCCACCTGCTCCAGCAGCGCCTTGCTGCTGAGATCGGAGGATACCTCCCATTGCAATTGCGGATATTTTGTTTCCTTCAGGCCGCGCAGCAGCGAGATATGCGCCGACCCGGAGGAGACGGCCAGCCGGCCCTGCAGGGCGCCGAGGTTTTTCGGCCGCGGCTGGCCCAGGCGGTACACCAGTTGCTGGGAAACGTAATAATAGGCGGGGCCGGTAGTAAAACGCTGCAGGCGGTCGTTATTGTAGAGCAATCCGGCGGCGAGCAGATCGGCATCGTCGTTGTCCAGATCGTCGAACAGTTCATTGAGGGTATGGCGCTGGCGGATGACCAGCCTGACCCCCAGATAATCGGCGAAACGCTTCGCCAGTTCGTAATCGAAACCGGTTTGCTGGTTGTTGGCGGTATAAAAGCTCAGCGGAGCGTCGATGGTGCTGACGCGCAGCGTTCCCCTGGCTTTTATCTGGCTGAGTTTATCGTCCTGCATGCTGTGCCAGGGGACGTTTAACCACAACGCCCAGGTCAGCAAGACGGCGATAACGCCGGTCACGACATAATTTAATTTAAAACGCTTCAAATAGTTATCTCTCGCCGGGGCGATTTTATCGCGGTCTGTGATCGCGGTGTTATTATCTTTTTTTCCCTGGGGTCGGAGCATTTTGCTTAACAAAACGCCAAGGTGCAAATTTATTGCATTCCCGCCGCGGGGACGTTTTAACAAGAAGAATCGCAACAATAACCGCGCAAACGGTTTCGTCCGCCGCCGGGATTCTCTATAATGGCGCGCGTTTCCCCCCTGAAGCTGCGCTAAAGATGCGCCCCATGGCAAGCCGTACCCGAGCACCTTTGGTCGCCGGTTCAAAGACGAGAGATCTTTTATTATGGAAATACTGCGTGGTTCGCCCGCTCTGTCGGCATTTCGTATCAACAAGCTATTGTCCCGCTGCCAGGATGCCCGGCTTCCGGTCAGCGATGTCTATGCTGAATATGTCCACTTTGCCGACCTGAGCGCGCCGCTTTCCGCCGACGAGCTTGCCCGGCTGCAACGGCTGCTGAAGTATGGCCCCTCTCTCGCCGAACATGCGCCCCAGGGCCGGCTGCTGCTGGTTACGCCGCGTCCCGGCACATTATCCCCCTGGTCGTCGAAGGCCACCGATATCGCCCATAACTGCGGGCTGGCGCAGGTCAAGCGCCTGGAACGCGGGCTGGCGTTTTATTTCCAGGGCGCGTCGATGACCGGGGACCAGTGGCGGCAACTGGGGACGTTGCTGCATGACCGGATGATGGAAACCGTCTTCAGCGAGCTGGAGCAGGCCCAGGCGCTGTTTGCCCACCACGAGCCCGCGCCGGTGCGCACCGTGGCTATGCTCGCGGACGGCCGCGACGCCCTGGAGCAGGCCAACCAGACGCTGGGGCTGGCGCTGGCGCCGGATGAAATCGACTACCTGCTCGAGGCGTTCACCCGCTTGGGCCGCGATCCCACCGACGTTGAGCTGTATATGTTCGCCCAGGCCAATTCCGAACATTGTCGCCATAAAATCTTCAACGCCGACTGGATTATCGACGGCCAGGAACAGCCGAAGTCGCTGTTTAAAATGATCAAGAACACCTTTGAACAGACGCCGGAGTTTGTCCTGTCCGCCTATAAGGACAATGCCGCGGTCATGGAGGGACCGGCGGTGGGACGTTTCTTCGCCGCACCCGGCAGCGCCCGTTACGATTATCACCAGGAAGCGGCGCATATCCTGATGAAGGTGGAAACCCATAATCATCCCACGGCTATTTCACCCTGGCCCGGCGCCGCCACCGGCTCCGGCGGCGAGATACGCGATGAGGGCGCCACCGGCCGCGGGTCCAAGCCCAAGGCCGGCCTGGTGGGCTTTTCCGTCTCCAACCTGCGCATTCCCGGTTTCGGCCAGCCGTGGGAAGAGGATTTCGGCAAGCCGGATCGCATTGTCAGCGCGCTGGATATCATGACCGACGGTCCGCTGGGCGGCGCGGCGTTTAACAATGAGTTCGGCCGTCCCGCGCTGACCGGGTATTTCCGCACTTATGAGGAGCGGGTCGACAGCCATAACGGCGTTGAGCTGCGCGGCTACCATAAGCCCATTATGCTGGCGGGCGGCCTCGGCAATATTCGCGACGGCCATGTGCAGAAAGGAGAGATCACCCCCGGCGCCAAGCTTATCGTGCTGGGCGGCCCGGCGATGAATATCGGTCTCGGCGGCGGCGCGGCGTCCTCGATGGCGTCCGGCCAGTCGGACGCCGATCTCGACTTCGCCTCGGTGCAGCGCGACAACCCGGAAATGGAGCGCCGCTGCCAGGAGGTGATCGACCGCTGCTGGCAGATGGGCGACGACAATCCTATTTTGTTTATCCATGACGTCGGCGCCGGCGGGCTGTCCAACGCCATGCCGGAGCTGGTCAGCGACGGCAATCGCGGCGGGCGTTTCCAGCTGCGGGATATTCCCAACGACGAGCCCGGCATGAGCCCGCTGGAAGTCTGGTGCAATGAATCGCAGGAACGTTATGTGATGGCGGTGGCGCCTGAACAGCTGGCGGCCTTCGAGGCCATCTGCCGCCGCGAGCGCGCGCCCTTCGCGGTGATTGGCGAGGCGACGGAAGAACTGCATCTCAGCCTGGACGACAGCCATTTCAACAACCGTCCCATCGATCTGCCGCTGGACGTGCTGCTCGGCAAAACCCCGAAAATGACGCGCGACGTTGTCCGGCTGCCGGTGGCGGGCACGCCGCTTAACCGCGGCGGCATCGAGATGGCCGAGGCGGTAAAACGGGTGCTGCATCTGCCGGTGGTGGCGGAAAAAACCTTCCTGATTACCATCGGCGATCGCACGGTCACCGGCATGGTAGCGCGCGATCAAATGGTCGGGCCGTGGCAGGTGCCGGTGGCGGACTGCGCGGTTACCACCGCCAGCCTGGACAGCTATTACGGCGAAGCGATGGCCATTGGCGAACGCGCGCCGGTGGCGCTGCTGAATTTTGCCGCCTCGGCCCGTCTGGCGGTGGGCGAAGCGCTTACCAATCTGGCGGCGACCCAGATTGGCGATATTAAACGCATCAAGCTTTCCGCCAACTGGATGGCCGCCGCCGGCCATCCCGGCGAGGATGCCGGCCTGTATGACGCGGTCAGGGCGGTGGGCGAGGAGCTTTGCCCGGCGCTGGGCCTGACCATTCCGGTGGGCAAGGATTCGATGTCGATGAAAACCCGCTGGCCGCAGGGTGCTGAGCAGCGTGAAATGACGTCGCCCATGTCGCTGGTGATTACCGCCTTCGCCCGGGTGGAAGACGTGCGCGGCACGGTAACCCCGCAGCTGCGCGCCGGGCAGGATAACGCCCTGTTGCTTATCGATCTGGGCGCCGGGCATCAGGCGCTGGGCGCCACCGCCCTGGCGCAGGTCTATCGCCAGCTGGGCGACGATACGGCGGACGTGCGCGACGTGGCGCAGTTGGGCGGCTTTTATCGCGCGCTGCAGCAACTGGTGGCGGACCGCGTTCTGCTGGCGTACCACGACCGTTCCGACGGCGGCCTGCTGGTGACGCTATTGGAAATGGCCTTTGCCGGCCATTGCGGCCTGGATATCGATATCGCGGCCCTTGGCGAGGATACGCTGGCGGCGTTATTTAATGAAGAGCTTGGCGCGGTGATCCAGATCGCCGCCGGCGATCGGGATCGCGTCGAACAACTGTTCGCCGACCATGGCCTGGCGGATTGCCTGCGTTATCTCGGCCGGGCCGAAGCGGGCGACCGGGTGGTTATCCGCCGCGCCGACCGCGCGGTCTATAGCGAAAGCCGCACCCTGCTGCGCACCTGGTGGGCGGAAACCACCTGGCAGATGCAGCGTCTGCGTGATAACCCCGGCTGCGCCGACGAGGAGCACGCCGCCAAGCAGGATGATAGCGATCCGGGCCTGAATGTCGCGCTGAGCTTTGACCCGGCCGAGGATATCGCCGCGCCTTATATCGCCAGGCAGGCGAAGCCCCGGGTGGCTATCCTGCGCGAGCAGGGGGTGAATTCCCATGTGGAGATGGGCGCGGCGTTCCATCGCGCCGGCTTTGACGCCATCGACGTGCATATGAGCGACCTGCTGTCCGGGCGCCGTGATTTGCAGGAGTTCCAGGCGCTGGTGGCCTGCGGCGGCTTCTCCTACGGCGATGTGCTGGGCGCGGGGGAGGGCTGGGCCAAATCCATCCTGTTCAATCCGCGCGTGCGCGACGAGTTCGAGGCGTTTTTCAACCGTCCGCAAACCCTGGCGCTGGGGGTGTGCAACGGTTGCCAGATGATGTCCAACCTGCGCGAGCTTATCCCGGGGGCCGAACTGTGGCCGCGCTTCGTGCGCAACAAGTCGGAACGCTTTGAAGCCCGCTTCAGCCTGGTGGAGGTGACGCAAAGCCCCTCGTTATTGTTGCAGGGCATGGTCGGTTCCCGCCTGCCCATCGCCGTATCCCACGGCGAAGGGCTGGTGGAGGTGCGCGATGCCGCGCATCTGGCGGCGCTGGAACATGCGGGCCTGGTGGCGTTGCGGTTCGTGGATAACACCGGCAAGGTTACCGAAACCTATCCGGCCAATCCGAACGGGTCCCCGAACGGCATCACCGCCGTGACCAGCGCCAACGGGCGGGTCACTCTGACCATGCCGCATCCTGAGCGGGTATTCAGGACGGTGAGCAATTCCTGGCATCCCGGCGAGTGGGGCGAAGACGGTCCCTGGATGCGCATGTTCCGCAACGCGCGCAAACAGCTGGGCTAAGCCGGCCGTGGCGCTTACGGCGCGCGCGGCGGCATCCTGTGCGTGCCGTGGCGCCGTCCCGTCAGAGGCTAATCAGCGGCTGTCGGCTCGTTGCCGGCGCTTTTTTTTCACGTACTCCGCCGGTGGGGCAGCCGAAAGCAAAGTGTCGCTTTAATTCATTTCTTAAGATAATTCTGTCTCTTTTTAGAGACACTTAATTAATTGTTTTTTAATGATATTTTATTTTACTGCGATTTATGTCTCTTTCGGGAGACAAACGGCGGCGCCGGCCCGGGCAGTACAATGCGGTATAGGGAGCGGTACCTGAAAATGTTATTTATTTTCAACGTATTATAAAATTATTTTATTTATGGCATGAATGCTGCATACTATAGCCCAGTTGCTCATTCACCCCGATATGACAGCGCCGTTTACGCTTAACCAACGGCTTTTGCTTCATAACTACCGAATGACGCCAAAGAACGGTGCCTATCGTCCAACATACCGATAATTGCCTTACGGCTTTATCACCCACAGGACGACACGTTGAGTGAGGCACCCCCTATTCCGATAAAAAAGCACTTGCCCGCGGGCCAAGTGCTTTTTTTATGCTTTCTTCAAGCCACCGAACCGGATAGCATCGGCAAAGACTTTGTCGGCAATCACAGGATGATTTTTTTGAAGACGTGGCGTCCCTTTCCCCGATCCCTGCGGCAACTGGTGATCCTGGCCTTTACGCTGGTGCTGCTGCCCCTGCTGTTACTGGCTTACCAGGCCTGGCAAAGCCTGGATAATCTTAGCGAGCAGGCGGCGGATATCAACCGTACCACGCTCTCGGACGCCCGGCGCATCGAGTCCATGGGCAGCGTGGCGCTGGAGATGGAGCGCAGCTATCGCCAGTATTGCGTGCTCGACGATGAAACCCTGGTCACCCTTTACCAAAACCAGCGACGGCAATATACCCAAATCCTCAACGTCCGCGCCGGCATGCTGCCCGATCAACGCTATTATCAGCGGCTTACCCAGCTACTGGACCAGCTCGCCGCCATTCAATGCGAAAACAGCGGACCGAATGCGCAGGCGTCCGCCTTGCTGAGGGATTTTTCCCATGCCAACAATGATATGGTGCAGGCCACGCGCAATGATATTTTTACCCGCGGCCAGCAATTGCAGCGGGCCATCGCCGAGCGCGGCCGTTTTTTCGGCTGGCAGGCACTGCTGCTGTTTATGTTTAGCCTGGTGCTGGTGATCCTCTTTACCCGCATGATTATCGGTCCGGTGAAAAGGGTCGAAAAAATGATTAACCGGCTTGGGCAGGGACGGCCCCTGGACGATTGGGTCTCTTTTACCGGCCCGCGTGAAATCCAGTCGCTGGCGCAGCGCATTTTATGGCTTAACGAACGATTGTCCTGGCTGGAATCCCAGCGCCATGAGTTTTTACGCCATATCTCCCATGAACTGAAAACGCCCCTGGCCAGCCTGCGCGAGGGCACGGCGCTGCTGGCGGACGAGGTGGCCGGTCCGCTGACGCCGGATCAGCAGGACGTGGTGGCCATCCTGGACAGCAGCAGCCGTCACTTGCAACTACTGATCGAACAGCTGCTCGACTACAATCGCAAACTGGCCGACAGTCCGGCGGACTATGAAGATATCGCTCTCGGCGCCATGATCGAGCGGGTTATTACCGCCCATAGCCTGCCGGCCCGCGCCAAGGACATCCATACCCTGGTGGCGCTGGAGTGCGAACGCGTCAGGGCGCAGCCGGTGCTGTTAATGCGCGTGCTGGACAATCTCTACTCCAATGCGGTGCACTATGGCCCGGAATCCGGTAACATTTGGATCCGCAGCCGCACTTCGTCCGGTCGCCTTATCCTGGACATCGCCAACAGCGGAGAGCCGATCATGCCGGCGGAGCAAACCATGATTTTCGAGCCGTTTTACCAGGGCCGCGTTCAACGCAAGGGCGCGGTTAAAGGCAGCGGCCTGGGATTAAGCATCGCGCGTGATTGTATCCGCAGGATGAACGGCGAGCTTAACCTGGTGACGGTGGAGTATGCCGGGGTCTGCTTTCGGATAGAATTACCCTTAACCGCCGAGAATGAATAATAATGATGTTACGTACCGCACCGGCGATGGGCAGATTGACGCTAAGCTTTAATCGCCTGATTCGCTTTTCCTTGCCGCCGGCATCAATACGCGGGCTGTTCAGGCCGGTATGCCTGCTGCCCGTGCTGCTGGCGGGATGCCATGGTTATCCCGCTCACCGCGATGTGGCCGGCTCTTCCACGGCCCAGGTGCAGCAGGTCTCGCCGCCGAACCGTTTCGCCGCCGAATGCAACGAACTCTGGCAAACCGACGCAGAATCCACCCTGGCCGACCCCGGCTACTGGCTGCGCGCCATGCAGTGCGCCGAACGCATAACGCCCACCCAGGCGCGCGCCGAAGCCGGGCATCAGTCGGGCGAGACCTGGCATGACGCCTTCAGGCAGAGTATTTTGCTCAATTCAGCCGGCATCAGCGTGATTGAACGGCGCGAGTCTTATCAGCACCTGTTGGAATTCCGTTCCCAATTTCCCGCGACGATCTATCCGCTGTTTAAAATGTGGCGCCAACAACAGGCGCTGCGCCTGATGCTGGCGGAGGAGCGCAGCCGCAGCCAGCGGCAGCAGGAAACCAGCGCCAGCCAGATAGACATGCTGCGCATCCAGCAGATGGAGCTGCAGCGTAAGCTGGACGTGACCACCCGCAAACTGCAGAACCTGACGGAAATCGAGCAGCGGTTATCCTCCCGCAAGCAGCTGTCGCCGGATATGCCCGACAACGACGATAACGACGCGCCGGACGCCGCCGCGGGCCGTGGCGCCGCCGGACCACAACAGGGAACCGGTAAATAATGAGCCAACATCAAACCGCCCATTTATTATTGGTCGACGATGATACCAGCCTGCTGAAACTGCTGGGCATGCGCCTGACCAGCGAAGGATTTACCGTCACCACCGCCGAAAGCGGCCAGGACGCCCTGCGCGTGCTGGCGCGGGAAAAAATCGATCTGGTGATAAGCGATCTGCGCATGGACGAAATGGACGGGCTGGCGCTGTTCGGCGAGATCCAGCGCCATCAGCCCGGCATGCCGGTGATCATCCTGACCGCCCATGGTTCCATACCCGATGCGGTAGCCGCCACGCAAAAAGGCGTGTTCAGTTTCCTGACCAAACCCGTCGACAGGGATGCCTTATACCAGGCTATCGATCATGCCCTGCAACTGTCGATGCCGGCGGGCGACGACAGCTGGCGCGAGTCAATCGTCACCCGCAGCCCCCTCATGCTGCGGCTGCTGGAGCAGGCTAAAATGGTGGCGCAGTCGGATGTCAGCGTGCTGATTAACGGCCAGAGCGGCACCGGCAAGGAGATCCTGGCGCAGGCGATCCATGCCGCCAGCCCCCGCGCCAAACATCCTTTTATCGCCATTAACTGCGGCGCGTTGCCGGAGCAGTTGCTGGAGTCGGAGCTGTTCGGGCATGCCAAAGGGGCGTTTACCGGCGCGGTGAGCAGCCGGGAGGGTTTGTTCCAGGCGGCCGCGGGCGGGACGCTGTTCCTGGACGAGATTGGCGATATGCCGCTATCCTTGCAGGTCAAGCTGTTGCGCGTCCTGCAGGAGCGCAAAGTGCGCCCGCTGGGCAGCAATTGGGATGTGGATATCGACGTCAGGATCATTTCCGCCACCCACCGCGATCTGCCCAAGGTGATGGCCGCAGGCGGGTTTCGCGAAGATTTGTATTACCGCCTGAATGTGGTCAGCCTGAAATTGCCGGCGCTGCATGAGCGTGCCGAGGATATCCCGGTGCTGGCCAATCATTTGCTGCGGGCGGCGGCGCTGCGCCATAAGCCGTTTGTACGCAGCTTTTCCACCGATGCCATGAAACGTCTGATGGCGGCCAGTTGGCCTGGCAATGTACGTCAGCTGGTTAACGTGATAGAACAGTGTGTGGCCCTGACGTCGGCCCCGGTCATCAGCGAAGCGCTGGTGGAGCAGGCGCTGGAGGGGGAAAATACCGTCTTGCCGACGTTTGTTGAGGCCAGATTGCAATTTGAATTACATTATCTGCGTAAATTATTGCAGATCACCAAAGGTAACGTTACCCAGGCGGCGCGTATGGCCGGACGTAACCGCACTGAATTTTATAAGCTTTTGTCTCGTCACGAGCTGGACGCTAACGACTTTAAAGCCTAAGTTGGCTCTCTTTTTACCCATGCTGCGCGGCCGGCGTCGCCGGGCTGCCTGAAAAAGGTTTTACGATGAAAAAAATCGATGCAATTATCAAACCGTTCAAACTGGACGATGTGCGCGAGGCGTTGGCGGAAGTCGGCATCACCGGCATGACCGTCACCGAGGTGAAAGGCTTCGGGCGCCAGAAAGGCCATACCGAGCTTTATCGCGGCGCGGAATATATGGTGGATTTTTTGCCCAAGGTAAAAATCGAGCTGGTGGTGGCCGATGATATCGTCGACAGCTGCGTCGATACCATCATGCATACCGCCCAGACCGGTAAAATCGGCGACGGTAAAATCTTTGTTTTCGACGTTGCGCGCGTTGTGCGTATCCGCACCGGCGAGCAGGACGAAGAAGCGATCTGACGCCCGCCGTTATTCCCGCGCCCGCGGCATATACCGCTGGGCGGGGAGTCCCGTGGTCATGAAAAAATTCCCCGCCGGCATGAAAAAAAATCCCAATCCCCTTGCGACCCGCGCGTGCCCGCCCTTATGGGCGCGCGGCGACGGAATCGTTTGCTTAAAAACCGGCGCGGGCCCTATCGGAGCAGGGGCAAAAAAGTTTACACTATCGCCATAGCGTCAACGGATTCTTACAATCTTTTTTTTCACCCCACAGCGATGCCAGCTGAGCCAGGAGAAGCGGATGTTAAAGCGTGATATGAACATTGCAGATTATGATGCCGAATTATGGCAGGCAATGGAGCAGGAAGTGGTGCGCCAGGAAGAGCACATTGAACTGATTGCCTCGGAAAACTACACCAGTCCGCGCGTCATGCAGGCTCAAGGCTCCCAGTTGACCAATAAATATGCCGAAGGTTATCCGGGCAAGCGTTATTACGGCGGCTGCGAATTTGTCGATATCGTCGAGCAGCTGGCCATCGATCGCGCCAAGGAGCTGTTCGGCGCCGATTATGCCAACGTGCAGCCGCATTCCGGGTCGCAGGCCAACTTTGCCGTCTATACCGCGCTGTTGCAGCCCGGCGATACGGTGCTGGGCATGAACCTGGCCCACGGCGGTCACCTGACCCATGGTTCGCCGGTTAACTTTTCCGGCAAACTGTATAACATCATTCCTTACGGCATTGATGAGAGCGGCCATATCGATTACGCGGAGCTGGCGCAATTGGCCGAAACGCATAAGCCGAAGATGATTATCGGCGGTTTTTCCGCCTATTCCGGTATTGTCGATTGGGCTAAGATGCGTGAAATCGCCGATAAAGTGGGCGCTTACCTGTTTGTCGACATGGCCCATGTGGCCGGCCTGGTCGCCGCCGATGTCTATCCGAACCCGGTGCCTCACGCGCATGTGGTGACCACCACGACCCATAAAACCCTGGCCGGTCCACGCGGCGGCCTGATCCTGGCCAAGGGCGGCAGCGAAGAACTGTATAAGAAGCTCAATTCCGCCGTTTTCCCGGGCGGGCAGGGCGGGCCGTTGATGCATGTGATCGCCGGCAAGGCGGTGGCGCTGAAAGAAGCGATGGAGCCGGCGTTCCGTATTTACCAGCAGCAGGTGGCCAGGAACGCCAAGGCCATGGTGGCGGTGTTCCTGGAACGCGGCTACAACATTGTTTCCGGCGGTACCGATAACCATCTGTTCCTGCTGGACCTGGTGGACAAAAACCTGACCGGTAAAGAAGCCGATGCCGCGCTCGGAAGGGCGAATATCACCGTGAACAAGAACGCCGTGCCAAACGATCCTAAAAGTCCGTTTGTCACCTCCGGTATCCGTATCGGCACGCCGGCGGTCACCCGGCGCGGTTTCGGCGAGCAGGAGGTGCGCGAGCTGGCCGGCTGGATTTGCGATATTCTGGACAGCATCCATGACGAAGCGGTTATCGAGCGCACTAAAAAGAAAGTGCTGGATATCTGCGCGCGCTATCCGGTTTATGCCTGATAGCCCCCCAGGCCCGCGCTCACGTTGATACGTCTGGTTTGAATATCGTGTTGGCGGGCCTATCGTGCCATGGGGCGCTCGGGCGGGCGTGAAAACCACGCCCGATTCGGCCCCCCATCGGCACGCATTCCCTTTAACGCGTCTGCTTTGCGTTCGGTGTGAATCTGTCTCAGCAGTTGCCGGCCGTGCCCGGGGTTTCCAAAAGCTGGCGGATGCGCTCTTGCTGGCTTTGCGCCAGCGGCAGGCGCACCAGCATCAACGGCGGGGAAAACAGCGGCAGCGGCATGGCGAACGAGGTCACCACCAGAACGGTGTTTTTCGGCGCGCCTTGCGCCTGGAATTCCGCCAGCGCCTGGAATTTAATATTCAGGGGCAGCAGGGTTAACTCGCGAATCTGCAGCTCCAGCAACTTCTCCTGCTCGCCGCCGCTTTTGGTCAGGATCACCACCTGTTTTTCCTGCAAATCATTGTCCTGCATCAGCCAGGCGCCAAAAATGACCGCAATCAATCCCATCTCTTCGCGTGAAAAACGAATGCGATAGGCGGCCTCAAACGGCATAACCGCCGTCTTGGCGGTGCGCAGCAGCCGCGGGTATTTCTCCTCCACCTCCATTTGCAGGCTGTTGTCGATGCCCACGTGAAAATGACAGCGTTCCAGGGCCGCGCTGAGATGTGAAAACAGCTGGCCAGCCAGCATTTCCGGCTCATTGAAACTCATGCCGGCCAGTTGCTCGAAGCGTTTGACCAGTTCCTCCACCTCGTGCAGTAACTGCCGGTCCTCGCCGGAAGGCGAACGGGCGCGGTGCGGGGTTTTCAGCATCCGCGACAGGAGCGTCAGGCACAATAGTTCGGCGGGAGGGACCGGCCAATGGCGGAACATGTCCGTCACGGCGGCATACTCGGCTTTTTGCCGCAGCCACTGCTGCTGATGCTGGTTGAATTCAGGATGATCGGCCAACGGGCACTGACAAAGGATATAGCGCAGATAAATCGCGAGAAAAGCCCGGTCATACGGGGCGGCGGGGCGATCGATAAGCACCGTGAACCGCTCAACCAGTTCGTCTATTTGTAGCGCGCTTGCCTGAAAAGCGGCGGGAGCCTGGGACCAGAGCTGTTCCTGCAACGGCAGGAAATAGCGGGTTACTTTGTCCGCGCACAGGCGTAAGGCCCGGCGCATGCCTTCTATCAGGCATAGGCGCTGGTTCAGGATTGTGCCTTCGATCCGGTAGCTGCCGTCATGATGCGCAATCAGCTGAAGATGGTATATGCGTCGGATCTCGCTCTCTATATGAGCCAGATCGCGCCGTGTCGTGGGCAAATCCTCGCCGTTATAACGGGCCAGGGCGGCCAATGACAATGACGGCACGGGCGCAAAAAGCATCAAAAGCAAATGGCTACGGCGTTGTGGACCTGAAAGCGCTGGCACCTCTGGGGTGTTCAGGCTCATAGATGTGATGCCCTTACGTTAAGGAATACAGCTAATAATAGCGAAACAATTTCCCTAAGTGAGATTACAGCCTATTTTGTTTGCGGGCTTTAAGCCCGGTCACACTTTAGCCTTCCTAATCGTTCCGCCGGTTATGCAAAGTTGACCGAAAATGTCTTGCGGCGCGTTCCGGATTTCCGCTAGCATCTTCCCGGGGAATAACAGGACGGCAAAATGTTATGTGGCAACATGGGTAAAGACAGGGGTAATACGCCATGCCGGCGATTGCCCCTCGGATTGTTTCTGGCCGTCGCCGGTGGTTTTTGCCGGCCGGTATATGCTCATCCACATAGTTTTATCGATATGAAAACAGACATCCTGGCGCAAGACGAGCGGCTTACCGGGCTGAAGATGACCTGGACCATGGATGAGATCACCTCAGCCGATGTATTTTATGACGCCGGCGACGCCAAACCGGATTCGGTGATCTGGAAAAAGCTGGCGGCGCAGATTATGGCCAATGTGCTGGGCCAGCACTATTTCACGGAAGTGTACCGGGACGGCAAGGCGGTGAAATTTGAAAACCTGCCCACGGAATATCATCTGGAGCGCAATGGACTCAAGGCGCGGCTGGTATTTGTGCTGCCGCTGGCGCATCCGCCGGAGCTGAAAGGGGCGCCCATCGTGTTTTCCACCTTTGATCCTACCTATTTTGTCGATATGACCTATGCGGATAAACACGCCGTCAGCCTGCCGCCGGACTTGGCCGCGCGGTGCGCCATCGACCTGATGACCCCCGCCCCCAACGCGGCGCTGCAGCGCTATGCGCTGTCGCTGGATAAAGCGGCGGCGCCGGACGTCGATATGGCGCTGGGCAAACAGTTTGCCCAGCGGGTGACGCTGCAATGTCATTAAGGATGCGAACCGGCCAAGCGCCGGGGCCCGCGGCCAATCCCTGGTTCAGCCTGTGGCCGTTCTGGTTGTTTTTGCTGGCGTTGCTGGGCGCGCTGGGCTGGATATCGTTGCACTGGGCCAACATCATGACGCTAAGCATCGAGTGGCAGCGTCAGTTGCATCAGCAGCTGGCCCAGCTGATGCAGCAGGTGCAGCGTGATCCCGGGCGATACGGCGGCGCCCTGCTGCTGTTCAGCCTAACCTACGGCATACTGCACGCGGTCGGCCCGGGACATGGCAAGGTGGTTATCACCACGTATCTTTCCACCCATCCCGCGCGCTTAAAACTCAGCCTGACGATGACGCTTGCGGCCTCGCTGCTGCAGGGCGCCATGGCGATTGCGCTGGTGACGCTGGTGCTGGTGGCGCTGCGGCTCTCTTCCGGGATTCTGCATCTGAGCGAAGCGTGGCTGGAGCGGGCCGGTTATCTGCTGATGATCCTGGCGGGCGTACTGCTGTGCCGCCGGGCGGCCCTGCGGCTATGGCGGACGCTGAGCCGGCGCTACGCTACCCGCGGGCGGGCCCTGCCGCTGGCGTGTTATCCCCGGCTGACTTATTTGCCTTCCGGGAGCGGCGGGCCGGGCGATCATCACCATCATGGCGGCTGCTGCCACCGCCATCTGCCCGGCGATGAGGAGCTGGTCTCTGCGGAGGGCTGGCGTACCCGGCTGGCGGTGGTGCTGGCCATGGGCGTGCGTCCCTGTTCCGGGGCGGTAATGGTGCTGCTGTTTGCCAAGGTGCTGGGGGTTTATCTGTGGGGTGTGCTGTCGGCGCTGGTGATGGCGGCGGGGACGTCGCTGACGTTGTTGCTGGTATCGCTGCTGGTATTTTTCGGGCGCCGTTATGCCGAACACCTGACTCGCAGGCACGCAGGCGGCGCTGCGCGCGCTGCCGCCTGGGCGGCATTATCCCTCGCCGGCGGCATGGCGCTGATCGTTGCCGGCGCGGTACTCTTCGCCGGCGCGCACTATGCGCCAACGATCGGCATCCGGCCTTTCAGCCAGTGAAGCTGATGGCGCTTAACGCCTTAACGCATCGCTCAGTTCTTCGCGCATCGCGCCCAGCATGGCCTTGACCACGCGCGGGTTGCCCGCCACCAGGTTACCGGAGACCAGATGGTTATGGCCGCCGACAAAATCGGTGACCAGGCCGCCGGCTTCACGCACCAGCAGCTCGCCGCCGGCGTAGTCCCAGGGTTTCAGGCCGATTTCAAAAAAACCGTCTACCCGGCCGGCCGCCACATAGGCCAGATCCAGCGCGGCGGAACCGCTGCGACGGAAATCGGCGCATTGCTTGAACAGCTTGCCGACAAGGTTCATATAGGTGGCGGAGTGCTGTTTTAGCTTAAACGGGAAACCGGTGGCGATGATCGCCCCTTCCAAATCGCGGGAGGTGCTGCCGCGCAGGCGATAGCCGTTCAGCTGGGTGCCCTGGCCGCGAGTGGAGGTGAACAGTTCGTTGCGCATGGGATCGTAGACCACGGCCACTTCGGTGCGGCCTTTAATGCGCACGGCGATGGACACGGCGAAATGCGGGAGGTGCTTGATGAAATTGGTGGTGCCATCCAGTGGGTCGATAATCCATTGTACATCGGGGTCTTCGCCTGCCAGTTCGCCGCATTCTTCACTGATGATGGTGTGCTGGGGATAAGATTTGCGGATAACTTCGATGATTAAACGTTCCGCCTCGCGATCGACGTTGGTCACGAAGTCATTATCGCCTTTCTGGCTGGCTTCGACGGCATCGGGGGTTTCATAATGTTTGGCAATTAAATTACCCGCCTTTCGCGCAGCGCGAATGGCGATGTTGAGCATCGGATGCATGGATATCGTCCACTAAGATGTTAAAGAACTAAAACGGCGCAGATTATAGCAGAGCGCCAGCAATATGCCTACGGCTGTGATAAACTATTGACCATAATTCCTTTGCCTTGAAAGTCTATGCTGCACAATATCCGCGTCGTCCTGGTTGAAACTTCCCACACCGGCAATATCGGTTCCGCCGCCCGGGCCATGAAAACCATGGGATTAAGCAACCTGTATCTGGTCAATCCGCTGACGAAACCCGATTCGCAGGCCATTGCCCTGTCGGCCGGCGCCAGCGACATCATCGGCAACGCCACCCTCGTCGATACCCTGGACGAGGCCCTGGCCGGCTGCAGCCTGGTAGTCGGCACCAGCGCCCGCTCGCGCACCTTGCCCTGGCCGATGCTGGAGCCGCGCGAATGCGGCGTGAAATGCGTGCAGGAAGGCGAGCATGCGCCCGTGGCGCTGCTGTTTGGCCGCGAACGCGTCGGCCTGACCAACGACGAACTGCAAAAATGCCATTTTCATGTGCAGATCCCGGCCAATCCGGAGTACAGTTCCTTAAACCTGGCGATGGCGGTGCAGATCCTGGCCTATGAGGTGCGCATTGCCTTTCTCGAGCGCCAGCAGGCCGGCGTGCCGGAAAACCACGAACCGTCGCCTTACCCGCTGGTGGATGAGCTGGAACGGTTTTACCAGCATCTGGAGCAGGTGCTGGACCAGACCGGTTTTATCCGCAAGGCGCATCCGGGGCAGGTGATGAACAAGCTGCGCCGCCTGTTTGCCCGCGCCCGGCCGGAAAGCCAGGAGCTGCATATATTGCGCGGCATCCTGACCTCCATCGAGCAACAGCATAGGTCTCATGACGGGACACTGTGATATCGGACGGGAATACTTGAGTAAAACGGTTGGTTAAATAGTTGACTAAATTAGTCAGGAATGGCAGACTTTTACGATATTTCACCCACCGGGACCACCATTATGAGACTGACATCCAAAGGCCGTTATGCGGTTACCGCCATGCTCGACGTTGCGCTGCATTCCAACGAGGGGCCAGTTCCCCTCGCTGAAATTTCCGAACGCCAGGGCATTTCCCTCTCTTATCTCGAACAGCTGTTTTCCCGCTTGCGCAAGCATGACCTGGTGGCCAGCGTGCGCGGACCGGGCGGCGGTTATCTGTTGGGCAAGGCGGCGGATCAGATTGCCGTCGGCGCCATTATCACCGCGGTCGATGAATCCGTCGACGCCACCCGTTGCCAGGGAAAAGAAGCCTGTCAAAACGGCGAACGCTGCCTGACCCACACCCTGTGGCGCGATCTCAGCGTGCGCATCAGTGATTTCCTCAATAATATCTCTCTGGCCGAACTGGTCAATAACGAAGAAGTCCTGGACGTGGCCGATCGGCAAAACAACGATATCCGCCGCACCGCTACCGCCAACGGACGTATACAGGAAACCATTAACGTTAATCTGCGCGCATAAGCAGAAATACGACGGCTGCGATATACGCAGTGTTTCAGGGGCATATGAGCAATGAAACTACCGATCTACCTGGATTATTCCGCCACCACGCCAGCCGATCCGCGTGTGGCTGAAAAAATGATGCAGTATCTCACCATGGACGGTACTTTCGGCAATCCCGCTTCCCGCTCGCACCGTTTTGGCTGGCAGGCCGAAGAAGCGGTGGACATTGCGCGCAACCAGATAGCCGAGCTGGTGGGCGCCGACCCGCGCGAAATCGTGTTTACCTCCGGCGCGACAGAATCCGATAACCTGGCGATCAAAGGCGCGGCCACCTTTCACCAAGGGAAAGGCCGCCATATCATCACCAGTCAAACCGAACACAAAGCCGTGCTTGATACCTGCGCCGAGCTTGAGCGCGAGGGTTTCGAGGTCACTTACCTGGCGCCGCAGCGCAACGGTATTATTCTGCTGCAACAGGTGCAGGACGCCATGCGCGCCGACACCATCCTGGTGTCCATCATGCACGTCAACAACGAAATCGGCGTGATACAGGATATCGCCGCGCTCGGCGAGTTGTGCCGCAGCCGCGGCATACTGCTGCATGTGGACGCCACCCAGAGCGTCGGCAAGCTGCCTATCGATCTCAGCCAACTGCACGTTGATCTGATGTCTTTTTCCGGCCATAAAATTTATGGGCCGAAAGGCATCGGCGCGCTGTATGTTTGCCGTAAGCCGCGGGTACGCATTGACGCCCAGATGCATGGCGGCGGCCATGAGCGCGGCATGCGTTCCGGCACGTTGCCGGTGCACCAGATTGTCGGCATGGGCGAGGCCTACCGCATCGCCAAAGAAGAAATGGCTACCGAAACGCCTCGCCTGCGGGCTCTGCGCGACCGCTTGTGGCAGGGGCTGAAGGATATCGAGGAAATCTATCTCAATGGCGACCTGGCGCAGGGCGCGCCAAATATTCTTAACGTCGGTTTTAACTACGTGGATGGCGAATCGCTTATCATGGCGTTAAAGGATCTGGCGGTGTCGTCCGGGTCCGCCTGCACGTCCGCCAGCCTGGAGCCGTCCTACGTGCTACGCGCCCTGGGCGTGGAAGACGAGCTGGCCCACAGCTCCATTCGTTTTTCGCTCGGGCGTTATACCACCGCGGAAGAGATCGACTACGCCATCCAGGTGGTGCATCAGGCCATCGGCCGCCTGCGTGAGCTTTCGCCGCAGTGGGGCATGTACAAACAGGGCGCGCAGCGCAGCGGCGCCGACTGGGTCCGCCGCTAAGCGGCTCCTGTCATCTCCTTGTCATCCCGGCTGGTCATCCTGGCCGGTGATAACGTCCGCCCTTTCAGGTAATATCCTGTCAAATCACGATTAACCGTCACCGCGCGGGATACGCACGGCATGGGATTAAACATAAAAACTCTAGGAGCCTGGTTATGACAACCGAAGCGATGCCGGTGATGCTGGCAACCACCCCCGCCGACGCCCGCTGGGGCGAAAAAGCGCTGCTGAGCGTGAACGATCGCGGCATGACCATCCACCTGACGGGTGAAAACCGTCTGGCGGCGATCCAGCGCGCGGCGCGCAAAATCGACGGGCAGGGCGTCAGGCATGTGCGCCTCGACGGCGAACTCTGGGACCTCGAGGGCTGCTGGTCCTTTTGGCAAGGCTATCGCGGGCCGAAGGGACAGCGCGAGGTATCCTGGCCCGAGCTTGACGCCGCGGCCAGGCTGGAGCTGGATAACCGGCTGAAGATCATCGACTGGGTACGCCACACCATTAATACCCCGGCGGAAGAGCTGGGGCCGGAACAGCTGGCGCAGCGCGCGGTGGATATTATGTGCTCCGTCGCCTGCGACGACATCAGCTATAAGATCACCAAGGCCGAGGATTTGCGCGACAAAAACTATATGGGCTTGCACACCGTCGGCCGTGGTTCCGATCGCCAGCCGGTGCTGCTGTCGCTGGACTATAACCCGGGCGGCAATCCCGACGCGCCGGTGCTGGCCTGCCTGGTGGGGAAAGGCATTACCTTCGATACCGGCGGCTATAGCCTGAAAGGCAGCAGCTTTATGGATTCGATGAAGTCCGATATGGGCGGCGCGGCCACGGTGACCGGCGCGCTGGCGCTGGCCATCGCCCGCGGCCTGAAACAGCGCGTGCGTCTTTATCTGTGCTGCGCCGATAATATGGTCAGCGGCAACGCCTTCAAGTTAGGCGATATCATCCGCTATCGTAACGGTAAGAGCGTCGAGGTGATGAATACCGACGCCGAGGGGCGGCTGGTGCTGGCGGACGGCCTGATCGACGCGTCGGCGAAAAAACCGCGCATTATCATCGACTGCGCCACGCTGACCGGCGCCGCCAAGACCGCGCTGGGCAATGATTTCCACGCCTTATTCAGCTTTGACGATGTCCTGGCCCAATCGTTGCTGGAGAGCGCGGCGGCGGAAAACGAACCGTTCTGGCGCCTGCCGCTGGCGGAGTTCCATCGCGCGCAGCTGCCGTCCAATTTCGCCGACCTGAGCAACGTGGCGGGCGCGGCGCATAGCGCCGGCGCCAGCACCGCCGCGGCGTTCCTGTCGCACTTTGTCGAAAACTACCGTCAGGGCTGGCTGCATATCGACTGTTCCGCGACCTATCGCAAGAGCGCCGTGGACCAGTGGTCGGCCGGCGCCACCGGACTGGGCGTCCGCACCCTGGCCAACCTGTTGCTGGCCCAGGCGGCGGAATAATAGGGCATTTGGCGGCACACCGGCGGCCCTGAGGCCGGTTATGCTGTCGCTTTGGTTTTCCCTGGCCGCCGTGCGGTGACCCTGCCGGCGGCCGGGACGTGATTGCAGGAAATACGTCATGAAAGCATCCCTCGATAATGCGCTGGAACAGGCGCTGGCGCTGGCGGCCAACGAGCCGGCCCATCGTCCGGCCTTTTTCAGCCTGTTGCTGGAATCCACGGTGTATGTCCTCGGCGACGCGGGGGACGGCTGGATTGCCGGCGCCGCCCGCCACGACGGGGAACAGCCGGTCAATTTGCAGCACTGGGAAAAACCGGACGGCACCACCGCCATTCCTTTTTTTACCTCACTTGACGCACTGCAACAGGCCGTGAGCCAGACCCAGCCGTTCCTGGCGCTGCCCGCCCGCACCCTGTTTGCCATGACCGCCGGCGCGGAGCTGTTCCTGAACCCTAAGCTGCCGTACGGCAAAGCCTTCGGGCCGGATGAAATTACCGCCCTTATGATGAATGAAGGCGACGCCTTGACCGAGCGGGAGATCCTGGAGGGCGAAATGCGTATTACGCTAAGCGATCCGGCGGAAAAACCCGCGCAGATGATCGACTCGCTCACCCGGCTATTCGCGGATATCAAGCAGGTGCGCCGGGCGTTTGTCGTCCAGGTGCAGGACTCCCCGCAGGAGAAGCCGCACTGGCTGATTGGGCTGGAGTGCGAGGGCGATGAGGAAGCGACCATCCAGGCGGTGGGGCGGGTTGCCACCGATACCGCGCCGGACGAGGAGCCGGTGGATATCTGCCTGGTCGGACAGGAGGAACCGGGCATCAGCCACTACTTTATCCATCATATTACGCCGTTTTACGAGCGCAAATGGGGCAGTTGGCTGCGCACCGTGCGCGACAGCGGCAAACATTGACATCGCGTCCCCGCGCCCGCGCCGGGGGCGCCGCCTGTGACGGCAAAACACTGCCGGCGCGCTACGCGTTATTCTTCCTGCCCGCCATGCCCGTTTCGGACGTCACGCCAACTCAGTCGGCGACGGGGACATCGTCCCGACCGCCCCATTCGCTCCAGGACCCGTCGTACAGCGCCACATCCTCCACCCCCAGGGCCGTCAGCGCCAGCACCACCACCGCGGCGGTAACACCGGACCCGCAGCTGGCCACCAGCGGCCGGCGCAAATCCACCCCCGCATCGGCGAACAGCGCCCGCAGCGCGTCAGCGGATTTTAACCGCCCGTCCGCCACCAGCGTGTTCCAGGGCACATTGACGCTGCCGGGGATATGGCCCATGCGCAGGCCGGGACGCGGTTCAGGCGCCTGTCCGCTGAAGCGGGCGGCGGGGCGGGCATCGACAATCTGCGCCGACCGTCCGGCGATGAGGCGCCGCATCTGGGCTATATCCCGGACTTTGTCCGCGGCAAACCGGCCCGTAAAGACGCCCGGCGCCGCGGGCACCGGACCCTGCGCCAGCGGCAGGCCGGCCTGCCGCCACCCCGCCAGTCCGCCCGCCAGCAACGACACCTGTCCGACGCCGGCAATACGCAGCATCCACCATACCCTGGGCGCGGAAAACAGCGAGCCGTCGTCGTAAATCACCAGGTGCTGGTCATCGCTGATGCCCAACTGCGCCATGTCGCGGGCAAAATCCTCCGGGCGCGGCAGCATATGGGGCAGGGGGCTGGCGTTGTCCGAGAGGGCTTCCACATCAAAAAAAACCGCCCCCGGCAAATGTCCGTCGAGATACTCCTGATAAAGGTCGCGCGGCCCCTGGTAGCCTGGCGGCAGCATACGGGCATCGATAACCCTTACCTCGGGATCGTCCAGGCGCTCGGCCAGCCAGTCTGGGGCAACAAACAGGGATGAATTCATGCGGGCTCTCCGGTAACGGCCCGGCGGGCGCAGAGGCGCCCGCCGCGCAGCGGTAAGATAACCGGCATTGTCAGCGATTTTTCCGCGCCGGACAAGAGGAAGACGGCGCTGGCCGCCGCCGTTATCCGCATGCCGGCGCCGAAACCGGCTTTGCACGGCCTAAACGCGGAAAATGACGGATAGGACGCGTTTTCGTCCCGATGATAATGTTAACGTCCTGCGCATAAATTGCGTCGGCCTCAAGCACTTAGCCCACGTCGGCGTCCCGGCGGGACAATCTCGCCGGTTGGATGAAAATTACGCTAGAATTTATTTTTTATTTATGGAAAATAGAATAGCCCCTTGAAAAGTAGGGAATAAGCTGCATTTTTTTTAATGGAATGTTGCATTTCTGGTAGGCAAGCGGCTGTCCGATCCCTATAATCTGCGCCACTTAAACAGGCCGGCATAACAACTGATTAACCCGGTCTTCCATTGCTGTGTAACATAGAGGTCATAATGTCGATAGAACGTACTTTATCCATCTTAAAACCCAATGCGGTGGCAAAGAATGCCATTGGCGCGATTTTTAACCGTTATGAAAGCGCCGGTTTTACTCTGGTTGCAGCAAAAATGTTGCACCTTACCCGCGAACAGGCTGAAGGTTTTTACGCCGAGCACCAGGGCAAACCCTTCTTTGATGGACTGGTGGGTTTTATGATCTCCGGACCGGTTATGGTCCAGGTACTGGAAAGTGAAAACGCCGTGCACCGTCACCGCGACATCATGGGCGCCACCAACCCGGCCAACGCCCTGGCCGGCACCCTGCGCGCCGACTACGCAGACAGCTTTACCGAAAACGCGGTGCATGGTTCCGACTCGGCGGAATCCGCCGCGCGGGAAATTGCTTATTTCTTCAGTGATGACGAAATCTGCCCGCGCACACGCTAAGCGTCGCGCATTATCGATAAAAAAGCCGGGCTTATGCTTTTAAGCCGCGCGGCTCTGCGCTAAAATCTATTTCCAATGCGCCCCGGATCAGGAGTTGACGAGGAGTTAGTCCGCACTCTCTCCGGGGCTTTTTTTATCTTTTCCACGCCATAACGTGTAATAACGAGGCATTTCTACATTATGTCAGAACAACTTATCACCGCGGCAGTCTCGGACGCCTTGTCCGACGCGCCCGCATCGGCGCCACCGGCTGGCGCGTCCGCCCATCAAAAACTGAACCTGCTGGACATGAACCGCCAGCAGATGCGGGAATTCTTCGCCGGCCTGGGTGAAAAACCCTTTCGCGCCGATCAGGTGATGAAGTGGATGTATCACTATTGCTGCGATGATTTCGACCAGATGACCGACATCAACAAACATCTGCGCGCCAGGTTAAAAGAGCTGACCGAAATCCGCGCGCCCGAAGTGGCGACCGAGCAGCGCTCCACCGACGGCACCATCAAATGGGCCATCAAGGTCGGCGACCAGCAGGTGGAAACGGTCTATATCCCGGAAGACGATCGCGCCACCCTGTGCGTGTCGTCGCAGGTGGGCTGCGCGCTGCAATGCACTTTCTGCTCCACGGGCCAGCAGGGGTTCAACCGCAACCTGCGCGTATCGGAAATTATCGGCCAGGTATGGCGCGCCGCCAGGATTATCGGCGCCGTCGGCGTCACCGGCCAGCGTCCGATCACCAACGTGGTGATGATGGGCATGGGCGAACCGCTGCTGAACCTCAACAATGTGGTGCCGGCAATGGAAATCATGATGGACGATTTTGGCTTCGGCCTGTCCAAGCGCCGGGTGACGCTGTCGACCTCGGGCGTGGTGCCGGCGTTGGATAAGCTCGGTGAAATGATTGACGTGGCGCTGGCTATTTCCCTGCACGCGCCCACCGATGCCATCCGTGATGAAATCGTGCCGATTAATAAAAAGTACAATATCGAAACGTTCCTCGGCTCGGTGCGGCGTTACCTGGATAAATCCAATGCCAACCAGGGACGGGTCACGGTGGAATACGTCATGCTGGATCATATCAACGACGGCACTGAACATGCCCACCAACTGGCGGAATGCCTGAAAGACACGCCGTGCAAGATCAACCTGATCCCCTGGAATCCCTTCCCCGGGGCGCCCTACGGCCGTAGTTCCAACAGCCGCATCGATCGGTTTTCAAAAGTATTAATGGAATATGGTTTTACCACGATCGTGCGTAAGACCCGGGGCGACGATATCGACGCCGCCTGCGGCCAGCTGGCCGGCGACGTCATCGATCGCACCAAAAGAACGCTGCGCAAGCGTATGGCGGGCCAGCCGATCGACGTCAAGGCGGTTTGACGCCGGGAAACGGCATCGGGATTGAGTCCGCGCGCCTTGATTAACGGCATGGACGCTCACAGAACAGGATAAAGGGAACAAGCATGACGCTGACGCGGTTAAGTGGGATAGCAGCAGTAGTGGTTATTGCCTTATTGAATGGATGCGCCGGCGAAAAACCGCCGACCGATGTTTCCGCCCAGTCCGCGCAAACGCGTTTGCAGCTGGGCATGGAGTACCTGGCCGCCAATAACCTTGACGCGGCGCGGCAAAATCTCGCCAAGGCGGTCAAAGCGGCGCCGGACGATTACCGTACGCAGCTGGGCATGGCGCTTTATGAGCAGCGGGTCGGTGAAAACGACGCCGCTGACAGCCGTTACCGGCTGGCGCTGAAACTGGCGCCGCAAAACGCCACTGTTCTGAATAATTACGGTGCGTTTTTATGTAGTTTAGGGCAGTATGTACCGGCGCAACAACAGTTTGCCGCCGCGGCGCAAGCGGCGGATTATGGTCTGGTTGCCGACAGCCTGGAAAACGCCGGTTATTGCTTTTATAAGGCCGGCCAAAAAGAAGAGGCGCGGACGTTGCTCAGCCGCGCGCTAAAATACGATCCGGAGAAAGGCGTGCCTTTGCTGGCGGAAGCAGACCGGCAATTCAGTGAAGGGAAAGGCGACAAAGCACAACTATTATTGGATGTTTATCAGCATATTCTTCCGGCAAGCGCTGAAAGTTTATGGTTACAGATTCGTTTCGCTGCGTTAGCGGGACGCCAGAATGACGTACAACGTTATGGCGCACGGCTTGCGCGAAGTTTTCCACAATCTAAACAGTACCAGCAGTTCCTAGCTAATGAATACTGAAGCCCTCCAAGATCAAGCAGTACCGACGACGACAGGCGGACGCCTGCGTCAGGCCCGTGAACAAATGGGTTTGAGCCAGCAGGCCGTGGCGGAACGCCTGTGCCTGAAGGTCACTACCGTCAGGGAAATAGAAGAGGATAAAGCCAACCCCAACCTGGCTTCGACCTTTTTACGCGGCTACATCCGCTCCTATGCCCGATTGGTCCATGTCTCTGAGGAAGAACTCCTGCCGATGATGGCGAAACAGGCGCCGATCCGGGCCTCGAAGGTTGCTCCGATGCAGAGTTTTTCCCTCGGGAAAACCCGCAAAAAGCGGGACGGCTGGCTGATGGGGTTCACCTGGCTGATTTTATTCGTGGTCATCGGCCTGACCGGTGCGTGGTGGTGGCAAAATCACCAGGCGCAGCAGCAGGATATTACCGATATGGCCGATCAGTCCTCCAACCGGCTCGCGACGGGGGCGGATAGCGATAATACCGCCGCCGCCCAGAACGGCGGCGACAATACGTCCACCGACGAGGTGGGGCAACCCCCCGCCGACCAGCCTGCGGAGAGCGAAGCGCATTCGGTGCCGCTAGCCCAGTCGCCCGCCGCGGCGCAGCCAGCAACGCCCCAGCCCGCCACGCCCCAGGGCGCGGCCGTGCCGGCCCCCAACAGCGCGGCAAGCTCCGCCCCCACGCCCACCCCGGCTGAATCACAGCCCGCGCCGGCGCCGTCCGACACCACCGCCGGCGGCGGACTGGTGATGAATTTTACCGCGGATTGCTGGCTCGAAGTCTCGGATGCCAGCGGCAAGAAGCTGTTCAGCGGCACCCAGCGCAGCGGCGGCAAGCTTAACCTGGCGGGTCAGGCCCCCTATAAATTGAAAATCGGCGCGCCGGCCGCGGTACAGATTGAGTTCCAGGGCAAGCCGGTTGATCTTAGCCGTTATGTCAGGTCAAACCAGGTTGCCCGATTTACAATAGCGGCTAACTAAGCTTCTGTTCGGCAATTATGGAGAGAACATAATGCATAATAAAGCACCCATTAACCGCCGCAAATCGACCCGGATTAACGTAGGCAACGTGCCCATCGGCGACGGCGCGCCTATTGCCGTGCAGTCGATGACCAATACCCGCACCACCGACGTGGCGGCGACGGTGAAACAAATCCAGGCGCTTGAGCGCGTGGGCGTCGATATCGTGCGCGTTTCCGTACCCACCATGGATGCGGCGGAGGCTTTCCGGCTTATCAAGCAGCAGGTCAATGTTCCCCTGGTGGCCGATATCCATTTTGATTACCGCATCGCGCTGAAAGTGGCGGAGTACGGCGTCGATTGCCTGCGCATCAACCCCGGCAATATCGGCAGCGAGGCGCGCATCCGCGCGGTGGTGGACTGCGCCCGCGATAAAAACATCCCGATCCGCATCGGCGTCAACGCCGGCTCGCTGGAACGGGATATCCAGGAAAAGTATGGCGAACCCACGCCCGAGGCCCTGCTGGAATCGGCCATGCGCCATGTGGATATCCTGGAAAAACTGAATTTTGACCAGTTTAAGGTCAGCGTCAAGGCGTCCGACGTTTTCCTGGCGGTGCAGTCCTACCGCTTGCTGGCCGCGCGCATCGGGCAGCCCCTGCATCTGGGCATTACCGAAGCGGGCGGCATGCGCAGCGGCTCGGTGAAATCCGCCATCGGCCTGGGGATGCTGCTGAGCGAGGGCATCGGCGACACCCTGCGTATCTCGCTGGCGGCCGACCCGGTTGAGGAAGTGAAGGTGGGATTCGATATCCTCAAGTCCCTGCGCATCCGCGCGCGCGGCATCAATTTTATCGCCTGCCCGACCTGCTCGCGGCAGGAGTTTGATGTCATCGGCACCGTCAACGCCCTCGAACAGCGCCTCGAGGACATTGTCACGCCGATGGACATCTCGATTATCGGCTGCGTGGTTAACGGTCCGGGCGAAGCCCTGGTCTCGACCATCGGCGTTACCGGCGGCCATAATAAAAGCGGTTTCTATGAAGACGGCGTGCGCCAGCGGGATCGTTTTGATAACGAGCAGATGATAGATCAGCTCGAGGCTAAAATTCGCGCTAAGGCGGCAATGCTTGATGAAAGCAATCGCATTACCGTTAATTTGATTGATAAGTAACTCAAAACCCGAAGAGAATCGACATGGCAAAGAACATCCAGGCCATTCGCGGCATGAACGACTATTTGCCGGAAGATACGGCTGTCTGGCAGCGCATTGAAGGCACGCTTAAGAACGTCCTGGCCGGTTACGGTTATAGCGAAATTCGCCTGCCCATCGTTGAGCAGACGCCCTTGTTCAAGCGCGCCATCGGCGAGGTAACCGATGTCGTGGAAAAAGAGATGTACACCTTCGAGGATCGCAACGGCGAAAGCCTGACGCTGCGCCCGGAAGGCACGGCGGGCTGCGTGCGCGCGGGGATTGAACACGGCTTGCTGTACAACCAGGAACAGCGGTTGTGGTATATTGGCCCGATGTTCCGCTATGAGCGCCCGCAAAAAGGCCGCTATCGCCAGTTCCATCAGCTGGGCGTCGAGGTGTTCGGCCTGGCGGGGCCGGATGTCGATGCGGAGCTGATTTTGCTGACCGCGCGCTGGTGGCGGGCGCTGGGCATCGACGGACATGTGGCGCTGGAACTGAATTCCATCGGCTCGCTGGACGCGCGCGCGCGGTATCGCGAGGCGCTGGTGGCTTTCCTCGAGCAGCATGAGGAGGCGCTGGACGATGATTGCCGCCGGCGCATGCATACCAATCCGCTGCGCGTACTTGACTCCAAAAATGCCGGCATCCAGGCCTTGCTGAACGATGCGCCGGTCTTGACCGACTACCTTGACGACGAGTCGCGCGAACACTTTGACGGCCTGTGTGAACTTTTAGCGCGGGCCGGTATCCCATATACGGTTAATCCGCGTTTAGTGCGCGGCCTGGATTATTATAACCGTACCGTTTTTGAATGGGTCACCACCAGCCTTGGCGCGCAGGGCACCGTCTGCGCCGGCGGCCGTTACGACGGGCTGGTCGAGCAACTGGGCGGGCGCGCCACGCCGGCGGTAGGGTTTGCCATGGGGCTGGAGCGCCTGGTGCTGCTGGTGCGGGAAGCGAACCCGCAGTTCAAGCCCAGGGCGGTGGTGGATGTCTACCTCATTTCCTCCGGCAATGAGACCCAGGGCGCGGCAATGGCGCTGGCGGAGCAAATCCGCGACGCCTTGCCCGACCTGCGGTTAATGACCAATTACGGCGGCGGTAATTTTAAGAAGCAGTTCGGCCGGGCCGACAAATGGGGCGCGCGCCTGGCCCTGGTGCTCGGTGAGGACGAAGTCGCCGCCCAACAGGTGGTGATGAAGAATTTGGCCACGGGCGACCAGGAAACGCTGGCGCAAAGCGATGTCGCGGCGCGCCTGGCATCGATATTAGGTTAAGGAGAAGGACCACGTGGAAGTCTACAGCTCGGAAAACGAACAGCGCGAAGCGCTCAGTCGGTTCTTTGCGGATAACGGTAAAGCGCTGGTTATCGGCGTGGTCATCGGTATCGCCGCGTTGGTGGGCTGGCGTTATTGGCATAACCATCAAAATGACGCCATGATGGCGTCGTCTGCGTCATGGCAGCAGGTGAACACGGCGCTGACCCACGACGCCGCCCCGCCCGCCGTCGACGCAGCGCAGAAATTCGCCGACGCCAACAACAATAATTATGGCGCCCTGACCTCCATGGATCTGGCGCGTTT
The DNA here is from genome assembly GCF_047324285.1 of Sodalis sp. RH14. Lineage (NCBI taxonomy): Bacteria > Pseudomonadati > Pseudomonadota > Gammaproteobacteria > Enterobacterales > Bruguierivoracaceae > Sodalis > Sodalis sp. RH14. Next base: position 4,256,545 of record NZ_CP178739.1, on the reverse strand, counting down.
TTATGTGGATAACGGTAATTTCGCCGCCGCCGAAAAGCAGCTGCAAAAAGCGCTGACCCAGACCAATGAAGAAAACCTGCAGGCGCTGATAAACATTCGTCTGGCGCGTGTCCAGATCGAGGCGAAAAACGTCGACGGCGCGCTGAAGACCCTGGAAAAAGAAACGCATGCCGGCTGGTCGGCATTAGTGGAAGATGCCCGTGGCGACGCGCAGGTCATCAAAGGCAATAATCAAGCGGCGCGTGAAGCGTACGATAAAGCGCTTAAAGCGAACCCGCCTCAGGCATTACAAGCCTTGTTGCGCATGAAACTGAATAACCTGTCCAGCTAAGAGGGACCCCATGCAATTGCGTAAAACATTTTTCGTAGGTCTGATTTCCGTTGCCTTGCTCAGCGGCTGTTCCTGGTTTAGCGGTGAAGAAGATGTGGTGACCATGTCCCCGCTGCCGAAAGTGGACAATCAGTTTCAGCCTACCCAGGTATGGAGCCGCTCGGTCGGTAATGGTACCGGCGAGTTTTACTCCAACCTGCGTCCCGCCTGGCAGGATAACCGCGTGTTCGCCGCGGACCGCCGCGGTACCGTAACCGCGATGGATATTGATACCGGCAAGGAAATCTGGTCGGTGGACCTGTCGGAAAAGACCGGCTTCCTGTCGCGTAATCTTCCCGCGCTGTTATCCGGCGGCCTGGCCGTGGCCAACGGGCATGTTTTCGTCGGCAGCGAAAAGGCCCAGGTCTATGCGCTGAACGCCGAGGACGGCACCATCGCCTGGCAGGCCAAGGTGGCGGGCGAAGCCTTGTCGACGCCGGTGGTCAGCGACGGCCTGGTGCTGGTCCATACCAGCAACGGCATGCTGCAGGGTCTTAACGAAACCGACGGCGCCGTGAAGTGGACGGTTAACCTCGATATGCCGCCGCTGACCCTGCGCGGCGAATCGGCGCCGACGCCGGCGTTTGGCGCGGCCATCGTCGGCGGCGATAACGGCCGGGTCAGCGCGGTGATGATGACCCAGGGCCAGCTGATCTGGCAGCAGCGTATTTCCCAGCCGAGCGGCGCGACGGAAATCGCGCGTCTCGGTGATGTCAACATGACGCCGGTGGTGGTCAATAACGTGGTCTACGCGTTGGCCTATAACGGCAACCTGGCGGCGCTGGATCTGCGTTCCGGGCAAATTATCTGGCGCCGTGAAATCGGTTCGGTCAACGATCTTATCGTCGAAGGCGGCCGCATTTACCTGGTCGATCAGGACGATCGCCTGATTGCGCTGGATACCCAGGGCGGCGTTACCCTGTGGCGCCAAAGCGAGCTGCTGCACCGCAACCTGACGTCGCCGGTGCTGTTCGACGGGTATATCGTCGTTGGCGACTCGGAGGGCTATATGCACTGGATCAATACCGACGACGGACGTTTTGTCGCGCAGGTTAAGGTGGACAGCTCCGGCTTGCAAAGCAATCCGGTGGTTGCCGGCGGCAAGCTGCTGTTGCAGGCCAACGGCGGCGAGGTGTACGCCTTTACCCGCTAATGCCTGTGCTTATCCGCCGCTGACGTCTGGGCGCGCGGGTCATTAACGGCTCCTGACATGTTCAGGAGCCGTTTTGTCTTATATAATCAGCCTGATTAAGTGCTGAAACAGAAAAATTACCTGATGAGGTTGTAACAATGATACCTGTCGTCGCGCTGGTCGGGCGCCCGAATGTAGGAAAATCCACCCTGTTTAATCGGTTAACGCATACCCGCGATGCGTTGGTGGCGGATTTTCCGGGGCTGACGCGTGACCGCAAGTATGGTCGTGCAGAATGGGAAGGCCATGAGTATATCGTCGTTGACACCGGCGGTATCGACGGCACCGAGGATGGTGTCGAAACCCGTATGGCCGGGCAGTCGCTGGTGGCGATCGAGGAAGCGGATATCGTGCTGTTCCTGGTCGACGGCCGCGCCGGACTGATGGCGGCGGATCAGGGCATTGCCAAACACCTGCGCAGCAGGCAGAAAACCACGGTGGTGGTAGCCAACAAAACCGACGGCATTGATGCCGAGAGCGCGGTGGGCGATTTTTATTCCCTCGGGCTGGGTGAAGTCTTCGCCATTGCCGCCTCCCATGGCCGCGGCGTTAATGCCCTGATGGAAGAAGTCTTGCTACCGCTGGTAGGCGATGGCGGCGCGGTCGAGGAGCCTATCGAGTATCCCGGCATGGAACCCTGGACCGAAGAAGACGAGGACGATTACGAAATCCCGCAGGACGAGGAAGAAGCGTTCGATCCGCAGTCCCTGCCGATCAAGCTGGCCATCGTCGGGCGTCCCAATGTCGGCAAATCCACCCTGACCAACCGTATCCTGGGCGAGGATCGCGTTGTGGTCTACGATATGCCGGGCACAACCCGCGACAGTATCTATATCCCCATGGTGCGCGACGAGCGGGAATATATCCTTATCGATACCGCCGGGGTGCGCAAGCGCGGCAAGATTACCGAGACGGTGGAGAAATTCTCGGTGATCAAGACCCTGCAGGCCATCGAAGACGCCAACGTGGTGCTGCTGATTATCGATGCCCGCGAGGGGATTTCGGATCAGGACCTGTCGCTGCTGGGCTTTATCCTTAACAGCGGGCGATCGCTGGTGATCGCGGTGAACAAATGGGACGGCCTGACGCAGGAGATCAAGGACGAGGTCAAGGAAACCCTGGATATGCGTCTGGGCTTTATCGACTTTGCCCGGGTGCACTTTATTTCCGCCCTGCACGGCAGCGGCGTGGGCAACCTGTTCGAATCGGTGAATGAAGCCTATCGTTGCTCCACCAAGCGCATCAGCACCGCGATGCTGACCAAAATCATGCAAATGGCGGTGGAAGAGCATCAGCCGCCGTTGGTGCGCGGGCGCCGGGTAAAACCGAAATATGCCCATGCCGGCGGTTATAATCCGCCGATTGTGGTGATCCACGGCACCCAGGTCAAAAACCTGCCGGACTCCTATAAACGCTACCTGATGAATTATTTCCGCCGCTCGCTGGAAATCATGGGCACGCCGATCCGCATCCAGTTCAATGAAGGGGAAAACCCGTTCGCCGGCAAGCATAACAAGCTGACGCCGAACCAGATGCGTAAACGCAAGCGTTTGATTAGTCACATTAAAAAAAGTAAATAAGCACGCGATGCCCACCGGGTCCGCGCTAAGCGGGTGAATTGCGGCCGGGTGCGGCTACACGTGGGCAAGGGGGAGGCGATCATGACGCCACGGTGTCCGGTATGCGCCGGTCCGATGCAGGCCGACGGCGAAGACCAGGTTTGCGAGCATTGCCGTCGCCGCTTTCAGGCGCAGGCTATCTGTCCCGACTGCGGGCAGCCCTTGGACGTGCTTAAGGCCTGCGGCGCGGTGGATTATTTCTGTCCGCGCGGCGACGGCCTGATTTCCAGGAAAAGGGTGGATTGGCATTACGCCGCGCTTTAAAACGTCCCCTTTTGCCATAAAATTTCCAATTCCGGCGGCGCGCTGCTCTCCGGCACCACGATTTCGGCCTGTGCCGGCTGCGCCTCTCCCGGCGGTTGGCCGACGATCAGGATGCGGTAAAACCGCTGATCGCCGCTGCCGGGCGCGCGGTTCTGCCCGCTGTGCTGGGCCAGCAGCGCCACGCGGCTGACCAGATGGCACAATTGCTCCCGCTGCGCCGACGACAGGTCGCACAGGGCAAAACGCTGCTGGGCGGCAAGCTTGGGAATATAGGCAAAGCCCCCCTCGCGCGACAGTTCAATTACCGCATGCTCGTTTAATAAAGATAACAGGTCCATCAGGCTCTCCCGGCATTATGCCAACGCAACACCCACTCCGGGCCGCATGCCGGCCCTTGCCGGTGCGAACGGCCCGGGCCTTAAGACAATACGCCCACCTCGTGCCAGGCCTGCTCCACCGCCTTGGCCTCTTTAGCGGCAAAGCGCTCGCCGGCGTGTTTAACAGTCAGCCTGGCGAAAGCGGCGAAGTCGGCGTTTTGTTTTAACTGGCTATCGCACAGCGTGGCGTACCAGATAGCACCCGCTTTTTCCCAGGCATGGCCGCCCAGGGCTATGGCCGCCAGGTAAAACGCCCGGTTGGGAATGCCGGAGTTGAGATGCACGCCGCCATTGTCCTCGCGGGTGTGCACAAAACCGGCCATGTCGGCGGGCTGGGGATCCTTGCCGAGCACCGGGTCGTCGTAGGCGCTGCCGGGCTTGGCCATCGAGCGCAGCCCTTTGCCCTTGATGGTGGCGGCCAGCAAACCGGCGCCAATGATCCAGTCGGCCTGTTTGGCGGTTTGTCCCAGGTGATATTGTTTCACCAGCGAACCGAAGACGTCCGACAGCGACTCGTTAAGCGCGCCCGCCTGTTCAAAGTAGATTAAATTCGCCTCGGATTCCGTGACGCCGTGGGTTAATTCATGGGCCACCACGTCGATAGCGATGGTAAATCGGTTAAATATTTCACCGTCGCCATCGCCAAATATCATTTGTTCACCGTTCCAGAAGGCATTTTGGTAATCGGTACCGTAATGCACGGTGCCGGTCAGCGGCAACCCTTTGGCGTCCAGCGAGTTGCGCTGGAACACCTGCCAATAAAAATCGTAGGTGACGCCCAGGTAATCGTAGGCTTCATTGACCGCAACGTCGTTCCCCGCCGCCTGGCCTTCCCGCCGCACCGCCTTGCCGGGCAGGTTAGTGGTGTTATGCGCGTCATAAATGGCGCGTTCCACCGTGCCGGCTTGCGCCGTCGGCTGGTAACGGGCCGCCACCGGGTTCTGTCCCATCAGGCTATAGACATGGTTCAGGGTATGCCGGGCATACTGGCGCTGGTGTTCGCTGCCTTTTTCGATAATGCGCCGCAGTATATAGGGTGGAATAACGCTCAGGTGCCGCCGGTATAGGTTTTCCATTTTACCCCCTATCAATAATTAGCATTTTATTAAAGTATAGGGGTTTTTATCATCGCGACCAAAGCGGATCGCTAAGCCTTGGCTGCCGGCAGGTCGTTGCCGGTGGCGGGCGGCGCGCCAGAAACCGGGCTCACCCGCCGCGGGGCTAGCGTTGGTATTTGATAAAATCGGTCTTATGGGCCACCTTGTCATACAGTTTCATGGCGGAATGGTTCGTGGTGCGCGTCGTCCAGTACACATTGGCCATGCCGTGGCTGTCCGCATGGGCGTAAACCCGTTCGATCAACTGCCGGCCCGCGCCTTTGCCGCGCGCCGATTCCTCCACATACAGGTCCTGCAGGTACACGACTTTTTCATGATACCAGCCGTGATCGTGCACGATACAATTGACCAGGCCGATAAGATGCCCCTGCAACAGCGCCACATAGGCAAACATGCCGGGGCAGGCCGGGTCGAGCAGGCGCGCGAAGGTATGCTCATATAGCGCATCGTCGCGGATGGTGGAGTAAAAACTTAAATAACGGCGCCAGAGGAATTTCCATTCCTCTTTATTTGCAAGCGTCATGGCACGGATAACTATCCTGGTATCATCAGTCATGGGCGCCTCCCCGGTCCGGTATGGTCGAGGTTGATACCGGTGTTGTCGATAAAATGGCCGCGCTGTCAAGGGATACCCGGCGCCAACGCAACCTGTAATCATATTCCCGCTCACAGAGCAGATAATCCTGATGCACGCTCGGGCTCCAGGAGTCATCGCCGCCCACGCCCATATGGCGGGCGTCCAGATGCAGCCACAGGCCCGGTTCCGGTCGCAGCAAATGCCAGTGGGTGGCGCGGGTGAGCTGCCCGGTGCCGTAGGGGCTAAGGGAAAAATGGAAATTGCCGTCAATCCGCCAGTCGCCGAAGGCCACTTCACGGGTAAAACAGCGCAGGCCGTTTTCCACCGGGAAAATATAAGGCGTATACATCTTATCCAGCGGCAAGCGCCAGCGGGAGAATTGCGCCGAGGCGAGGCGATCGGGATAGTTTTCGTGCGGCCCCAGCCCCAGCCAGGACACCTCCTGCGCGCCGGGGGCGAGCTGGCATGCCGCGCCGACGCGCGCCAGGGGCGGCAGGGACGGCGACACCACCACCCGGACCCGGTTTTCCATCTGGCCGGCATGGTCGATGGTCGTGTGCCAGTGACTTTGCAGCAGCAGGCGATCCTGGTGGAAATAGCCGTGTACCGCCTCGAACACAACCCGATCCGCCAATTGATCGGCGCAAAGCCGCAGGCAGCGGTGCTCAAGGTCATACAGGCCGGCGGCGCGCCAGCGCTCCACCCAGGCGTTGGGGTCGACGCAGTCCGCTTCGCTGATGCCGATATCGTTATCCAGCGGCGCGCGGATAAACTGATCGGTTAAGGGGCTGAGCAGACCCGGCGCGTCGCCGCGATACCACTGGGTTAACTGGCCGCGCTGTTTATCCACCACCCAGCGCTGATCGTGATGGCGGACGATAAACTCGCCGGCATTCTCAGTCAGACTGGGCGTTTCGTCCGTCGGGCGGGAGGGGCCGGGGACGATGGGCGCCATAAACCCGCGGGCCAGTTTCCAGTGCGCCCAAGCCGCCTGATGTCCGGCGGGGGACCAGGGGGTGGCGGCAGGCTGCTCGACGCTGACGCGCAGATACCATTCGCCCGCCTTTTCCGCCTGCGGCGGAAGGTCGCCTAACGTCAGCGCGGCGTGTTGCCCCGGCGCCAGCCGCAGCGGCGTCGCGCCGCTTAACAGCGGATCGCCGTCGCATTCAAGGGTCCAGCGCAGCAGCTCGTTATCGCTGGCGCGAAACAGATATTCGCTGGCGACGTCTATTTTCAGCGGCCGGGTGTCCAGCAGGCGGAACTGGAAAAACTGCTGCTGGTGCTTTGCCTCCACCAGGGCCGGATGAGGGGTGCGGTCGGGAAACACCAGGCCGTTAAGGCAGAACTGGCGATCGTTTGGGGTATCGCCGAAATCGCCGCCGTAGGCCCAGAACATCCGGCCTTCGCCGTCCTGGCGCTCGAGCGCCTGATCCGCCCAGTCCCAGATAAAGCCGCCCTGCAGGCGCGGATGCTGGCGGAAGGCGCGCCAATACGCGGCAAAACCACCCAGGCTGTTGCCCATGGCGTGGGCATACTCGCATAAAATCAGCGGACGCTGCTCATCGGGCAGGCCGATCCATTTTTTTATCGACCATTTCGGCACCGCCGGGAACGGCTGATCTTCATCGACGCGCGCATACATCGGGCAGATGATATCGGTGGCGCGGGTATTGGCCCCGCCCCCTTCATACTGCACCGGCCGGCTGGGATCATGGGCTTTCACCCACTGATACAAGGCGTCATGGGTGGCGCCGTGGCCGGACTCGTTACCCAGCGACCAGATGATGATGCTGGCATGATTGCCGTTGCATTGCACCATGCGCGTAACCCGTTCGCTGAATGCCGCAAACCAGGCCGGGTCGTCGGCCAGCCGGCTCATGGGTTCCATGCCGTGCGTTTCGATATTGGCTTCATCCACCACGTACAGGCCATACCGATCGCATAACCGATACCACAGCGGATGGTTGGGGTAATGCGAACAGCGCACCGCGTTGAAATTATTCTGTTTCAGCAACAGGATATCCCGGCGCATCGTTTCTTCGTCCATGACCTGGCCATGGGCCGGGTGATGCTCGTGACGGTTAACGCCGCGGATCAGCAGCGGCTGGCCGTTAAGGCGCAGCAGGCCGTCGCGTATCTCCACCCGGCGAAAGCCTACGTCATATGCCTCGGCTTCCACCAGCGCGCCCCGGCCGTCGCGCAGCGCCACCACCGCCCGGTATAAATCCGGCGTTTCGGCGCTCCACAGGCGCGGCGCGGCCACCGGCAGCGCCAGGGTAACCCGCTCCGGATAGCGGCCGCGCTCGTCGATTATCGCGCTGCCGAGCGCAGAACATTGAGCGGCCACGCGCAGGTCACCCCGCCAGAGGGCGACCTCGACGCTATAGTCCGAGGCGGCGCCGGCGGCCTGAGGGGTAATCGCGATGTCCACGTCCAGCACGGCGTCATGCAACAGGGCATCCAGCCGGGTGTGAATACGGATATCCGTAAAACCGACCGGCGGTTTATGCAGCAGGGACACCGGGCGGAAAATGCCGCTCATACGCCACATATCCTGATCTTCCAGATAGCTGCCGTCGCTCCAGCGCAACACTAAAACACAAAGCCGGTTGCGGTCCTGATGCACATAATCGCTCAGGTCAAATTCCGCCGGCAGGCGGCTATCCTGCGAATACCCCACCCAGTGTCCGTTGCACCACAAATAAAACGCCGAATTAACGCCGTTGAAAATAATCCGCGTCCGGCCCTGGCCGGCCCAGCCGTCGGGCAGCAGAATATCCCGCGAATAGCAGCCAGTGGGATTATCCTCGGGCACATAGGGCGGATTGACCGGGATAGGGTATTTGACATTGGTATAAATGGGCCGGTCATAACCGGCGGTTTGCCAGTTTGACGGCACGGCCATGGCCTGCGCGCCGGGCAGATCGTCCTCCAGCCAGCTTTCCGGTACCGCCTGGGGGCGTGGGAAATAGCTGAAACGCCATTCGCCGTCCAGGGAACGGCGTTGTTCGCTTTCGGTGTCCCGACGCGCCAGTTCCTCGTCGCGCCAGCTATGGAAGGGCGGATGGGCGGGCAGCCTGCGGTAATGGGTCGCGCCGGGATTTTGCCAATCCCCGCGCGCCAGCACCGCCGCCAGCGAGGATAACGACGATGCCGGGCTGTTTTCTTGTGTCGGGGATAGCGGCATGGCATACCTTCTTTAGGGTGATGATTGCCCGGGCGTCTTTGGCGGTGATGCCATGGCCGGCAGGGAAAGCATGTACTTTGTTCACATAGTATTTCAGTTAAATGCCAATGTATACGCCATCGCCAAACGGCGGACAGGGGCGTTCAGGGTCCGTGCACCCGGCCGCCGGGGCAAGGCGGCTTGGCGGGGGAAAAAACGCGATGACCGCCGGGCGCTTGCTTGCCGCGGCGGGCGGCCGGCGCATAGCCGGCCGCTGTGTGGGCTAGATGGCTTTGGGCAAGGTATCCCACAGGCCGGCGGACCCGGCGGCGCTGCCCTGGGTAGCCTCGACGCAGGCCAGCTGCAGGATCCCGCTGGTATAGGCGCGTATTTTATTGGTCATTTCAACGCTGCCGTCGAGCGGGCGGCCGTAGGAGGGGATGATTTCCTGGAGCTTGGCGCGCCAGGCGGGGGAGGCCGCCTGCTCTTTGAACATGCTCTCAAGCAGTTGCAGCATAATCGGCGCGGCGGTCGAGGCGCCGGGCGACGCGCCAAGCAGCGCCGACAGACTGCCGTCCGCCGAGCTGACCACCTCGGTGCCGAACTGCAGGATGCCGCCTTTCCTGGCGTCTTTTTTAATGATTTGCACCCGCTGGCCCGCGTCGGTCAGTTCCCAATCCTCCAGCCTGGCCTCGGGATAATATTCCTTCAGCGCCGCCAGCCGTTTTTTATCCGACATAAACGATTGACTCACCAGGTATCCCAGCAGGCCGAAATTATCCAGGCCGACACGGATCATCGGCATCAGGTTCTGCCACGTCAGCGAACCGAACAAATCAAACCAGGAGCCGCGTTTAAGGAATTTACTGCTGAACGTGGCGTAGGGGCCGAACAGCAGGGTGCGCTCGCCGTCCAGCATGCGGGTATCGATATGCGGCACCGACATCGGCGGCGCGCCGACCGACGCCTTGCCGTAAACTTTCGCCAGATGGCCGTTGACCACCTCAGGCCGGGTGGTCACCAGGAATTTGCCGCCCACCGGAAAGCCGGCATAACCCCGGGCTTCGGGAATGCCGGATTTTTGCAGCAGCGTCAGCGACGCGCCGCCGGCGCCGATAAAAATATGGCGTGCGCGCACCGAGCTTTGCCGGCCGTTGTTGTTCAGGTCGGCGACTTTTACCGTCCAGGTACTGTCGTCGTTGCGGCTGATATCCAGCACGTCGTGGCGCAGGTGCAGGTTAACGTTCGGCCGCCGTTCCAGCGCGGCGAGCATCTGCCGCGTCAGTTCGCCGAAGTTGACGTCGGTGCCCATGGCCATGCGCGTGGCCGCCACCTTTTGGAACGTGTCGCGGCCCGCCATGATCATCGGCGCCCACTGCCTGATGACGTGGCTGTCCTCGGTATATTCCATGCCCTGGAATAACGTGCTGCCCTGCAACGCGGCATAACGCTTGCGCAGGAAATTAACGTTTTCCTCCCCCCAGACAAAACTCATATGGGGAACGTTATTAATAAAGGATTTGGGGGCGCCGAGAATATTATTTTTTACCAGATAGGCCCAGAATTGGCGGGAAATTTCATACGCCTCGTTGACCGCCACCGCTTTGGTGATATCAATCGAGCCGTCGGCCATTTCCGGGGTGTAATTTAACTCGCAGTACGCCGCATGGCCGGTGCCGGCGTTATTCCAGCCATTGGAGCTCTCTTCCGCGGTCTTATCCAGACGCTCATACATATTGATGGTCCAGTCTGGCTCAAGTTCCTTAAGGTAGGTTCCAAGCGTAGCGCTCATGACTCCACCGCCGATCAGGACAACATCCACCGGGGCGTTATTCGCAGCCGTTTGCCGTTGGGACGATGCCAACAAATTCATGCAAAGGGGTGCGATGAAATGCTCTTTCATGCGCAGTGTCTCTATTTAAGAAAATTAAGTATACCGCAGGGCAATATTATTGAGGTTGCTTTGAGCCCAATACTGTCTGCTTAGCGTTTTTGATTCTATTAGCCGTCAACGGCTAAGTAAACTAAAAAGTGATGTTATCACCTGGTTAAGATACATAAAGCTTATAGGTTGTAAATGGTTGATAAACAGCTGTTTGTCCAAAGGTGCTGATTAATTTTTACCATTCATTAACAAATGCTTACTCTCTTTTTATCAGGACAAAAAAGGCATTTTAAGTGTAATCTGCGATGGTTGACCCATTAGGCAGCCGGATCCTCTTTATTACGGGAATAATTAGCAGCTCGTCATTTCACTCTTTTTTTCCGTAGCGCAGAAGTTGTTTTCATGGCGGCTGGATTGATATTATTTTTGCTACTCGGGAGCACTACGGCGACGCGCGGTTAATTATTTCCGCCAATCCATGGCCATCACAGATCGCAGGAAGGATATGACAAGCACCCCGACGGATTCGGCTGACGGCAGCCGCTACTGGCAACAAAATTTGTTTGTCTGCGTCTTTGGTTCGTTCACCACCATTATCGCCATGACCCTGCTGCTGCCGTTCCTGCCCCTGTATGTAGAACAGCTGGGCGCAACGACCCACGCCGCCATCAGCCTCTGGTCGGGCCTGGCCTATGGCGCCACCTTTTTCAGCGCGGCGCTGACCGCGCCGCTGTGGGGACGCCTGGGCGATCGCTATGGCCGCAAGCTGATGCTGATCCGCGCCAGCCTCGGCATGGCGGTCGCCATGACACTGCTGGGCATGGCGCACAGCGTCTGGCAACTGGTGGCGCTGCGCCTGCTGGCCGGCCTGCTGGGGGGCTATGCGTCGGGGTCCATGATCCTGGTGGCGACCCAAACCCCCAAAGCGCGCACCGGCTGGGCGCTGGGCGTCCTGTCTTCCGGCATCATGGCCGGTAATTTCATCGGTCCGCTGATAGGCGGCACCCTGCCGCCGCTTATCGGCATCCGCGCCACGTTTATGGTGGCCGGCGCGACGATTTTTATCTCCTTCCTGGCGACGACGTTTTTGTTGCGGGAAGAACCGGGCGCCACCATCAGGCGCAAAAAAGAGAGCGTGCCGGAGGAGGCCGCCGGGTTTACCCGGCCGGTGCTGGCGATGCTGATTACCGGCGCGCTGCTGATGGTGGCCAATATGTCCATCGAGCCGATTATCACCCTGTACGTGGCGCAACTGGTGGCGTCCACGCAGGTCACGTTTGTCGCCGGACTGGTGATGGCCAGCGCGGCGCTGGGCAGCATTGTCTCCGCGTCCTGGCTCGGCAGGCTGGCCGATCGCAACGGGCCGTGGACGGTGATAATCGGCTGCCTGCTGGTCGCGGGGCTATTGCTGATTCCGCAGGCGATGGTCACCCGCGGCTGGCAACTGGTGGTATTGCGCTTTTTTATGGGCGTGGCGCTGGGCGGGCTGCTGCCCTGTATCGCCAGCGTTATCCGCCATAACGTGCCGGACAAGATTGCCGGCAGGATGCTGGGTTATTCCACCTCGGCGCAATATGTCGGCCAGGTGGCGGGGCCGCTGCTGGGCGGGTTTATCGGCGGGCATTTTGGTATGCGGCCGGTGTTTTTCGGCACCTGCGCATTGCTGGTGATTGGCGCGGGCTATAACGCTTTTGCCCGCCTGGCCTCCGCGCGCGGTAATCAGAATTAATCAGGCGTACGGCGCCGGCCCCGGGCGTTATCCGGCGTCTTTGGCGCGCCGCGCGGATTTCGCCGCGGCGGGCGTGACGCTCAGCACCTGGCTTTCCACCCGCCCGTCTTCCAGACGTGTTGACAGGATATCCCCCGCCTTCACCTGCCGGGCCCGTTTGACCAGCGCCCCCCTGGTATCGGTGGTAACGCTGAACCCGCGCGCCAGCGTTTTCAGCGGGCTGACCGCTTCCAGCTGGGAGCACAGCATGCCGAAGGTCCGCTGCTCCCCGCTTAACTGCCGGGTGATGCCCTGCGCCAGCCGGTAGCGCAGCGCCTGTATGTGCCCCTGCTGGTTCAAGCGGCCGCCGATCGCCTGCCGCAGCCGGTAGCCTAAAGACTGTAAGCGCTGCTGCGCGTGATTAATGCGCGGCAGCGGCGCCCGCTGGCCCAGGCGCTGGAGCAAACGCTCCTGGCGTAAGCGCGCCTGGCGCAACTGCCCCTGCAGGCTGTCGTCCAGCCGGCGGCGCAGTTTTATCAGCGCCGTTTGCTGGCGCGCCAGGCGCAGGTGCGGATGCTGTTGCTGCAGGCGGTGCTGCATCCGGGTCAGGACCTGCTGGCGCTGTGCCATAAAATAGTCCATCGCCATTTCCAGGCGCTGCTGCTGGGACTGTAATTGCCGCGCCAGCTCCAGCTGATTGCGGCTGACCAGCTCCGCCGCCGCCGAAGGGGTAGGGGCGCGCAGGTCGGCGACAAAATCGGCGATGGTGACATCGGTTTCATGGCCGACCGCGCTCACCACCGGCAGGCGGCTGGCAAAAATCGCCCGCGCCACCCGCTCATCGTTAAAGCCCCAGAGATCTTCAAGCGAACCGCCGCCGCGGCCCACGATCAGCACGTCGCACTCGCCGCGCCGGTTGGCGGCCTCGATGGCGCGCACGATCTGCGCCGGCGCGTCCTGGCCCTGCACCTGGGTGGGATAAATCACCACCGGCAACGAGGGATCCCGGCGCCGCAGAATATTGAGGATATCATGCAGCGCCGCGCCGCTGGCGGAGGTGATCACGCCGACCCGGCGGGCCGGGCTGGGCAAAGGCTGCTTATGGATGCTGTCAAAAAGACCTTCGGCGGACAGGCGCTGCTTAAGCTGCTCGAATTGCTGTTGCAGCAGGCCGTCGCCGGCGGGCTGCATGCTTTCGGTTACCAACTGGTATTCGCCGCGCGGTTCGTACAGCGTCAGCGCCGCCCGCACCAGCACCTGCTGGCCGTTGCGCGGCAGGAAGGTTACCCGCCGGTTGCTGTTGCGAAACATCGCGCAACGCACCTGGGCGCGATCGTCCTTCAGCGTAAAATACCAGTGGCCGGAGGCGGGCTGCGAGAAGTTGGAGATTTCGCCGGTCAGCCAGACCTGGCCCATTTCGCCTTCCAGCAGTTCGCGCACCGTCTGGTTAAGACGGGAGACGGTAAAAATCAAGGCGGTGGGCGGTGAAGACATGTGAGCCAGATCAACTTCTATAAATAAGGGTTAATCGATTGATATTACTTATCGCTCAGCGCAGATCAAGCATTTTTTTTAAAAAGTGCTGGAGGCAACCGGTTACGTTCTGTATAATGCCACGGCAATATTTTATACATTCATCCTGGTGAGATATTGCTATGTTACGTATCGCAAAAGAAGCTCTAACGTTCGACGATCTCCTCCTGTTACCTGCACATTCCACGGTGTTACCCAACACGGCCGAACTCGGCACGCAACTGACTAAAAAAATACGCCTGAATATTCCGCTGCTCTCCGCCGCCATGGATACCGTGACTGAAGCGCCCCTGGCTATCGCCCTGGCCCAGGAAGGCGGCATTGGTTTTATCCATAAAAATATGTCCATCGAACGCCAGGCCGAAGAAGTCAGCCGGGTGAAAAAACACGAAAGCGGCGTGGTCACCGATCCCAAGACCGTTACTCCCGCCACCACCTTATCTCAGGTAAAGGAACTGACCGCCCGTAACGGTTTTGCCGGCTACCCGGTGGTCACCGACGACAACGAGCTGGTGGGCATTATCACCGGCCGCGACGTGCGTTTTGTCACCGACCTGTCCCAGCCGGTTACCGCGGTCATGACGCCGAAAGAGCGCCTGGTCACGGTAAAAGAAGGCGAGGCGCGCGAAGTCGTGCTGCAGAAAATGCATGAAAAGCGCGTGGAAAAAGCGCTGGTGGTGGATGCGCATTTCCATCTGCTCGGCATGATTACCGTCAAGGATTTCCAGAAAGCGGAGCGCAAGCCCAACGCCTGCAAGGACGAGCACGGCCGCCTGCGGGTAGGCGCGGCGGTAGGCGCCGGCGCCGGTAACGAAGAGCGTATCGACGCGCTGGTCGCCGCCGGCGTCGACGTATTGCTGATCGATTCCTCCCACGGCCATTCCGAGGGCGTATTGGAACGTATCCGCGCCACCCGCGCCAAATATCCCGACCTGCAGATTATCGGCGGCAATATCGCCACCGGCGCCGGCGCCATCGCGCTGGTCGAGGCGGGCGTCAGCGCGGTTAAAGTGGGCATCGGTCCCGGCTCCATCTGCACCACCCGTATCGTCACCGGCGTGGGCGTGCCGCAAATCACCGCCATTTCCGATGCGGTGGAAGCGCTGGAAGGCACCGGCATCCCGGTTATCGCCGACGGCGGTATCCGCTTCTCCGGCGATATCGCCAAGGCCATCGCCGCCGGCGCCTCCTGCGTCATGGTCGGGTCGCTCCTGGCCGGCACCGAGGAATCCCCCGGTGAAATCGAGCTCTACCAGGGCCGTTCGTTTAAATCCTACCGCGGCATGGGGTCGCTTGGCGCCATGTCCAAAGGTTCCTCCGATCGCTATTTCCAGACCGACAACGCTGCCGACAAGCTGGTGCCGGAAGGTATCGAAGGCCGGGTGGCGTATAAAGGCCGCCTGAAGGAAATCGTCCACCAGCAAATGGGCGGGCTGCGCTCCTGTATGGGCCTGACCGGCTGTGCTACTATCGACGAGCTGCGCACCAAGGCTGAATTTGTGCGTATCAGCGGCGCGGGTATTCAGGAAAGCCACGTCCATGACGTCGCCATCACCAAAGAATCCCCGAATTACCGCATGGGCTAAGCGCTGCGCACGGCGCGGCGTTGACCCGCGTCGGCGGCCCGCAGTTAATTACGCTTCGGATGGCCGAGTAACGGCCCTCCCAGCTGTTATTCTTCCCGGCCGCGGCCGGGACGTATTTTATTTGCTATCCGCTCCTGGAATATGCCTTCTATGACAGACAATATTCATCAACACCGCATCCTGATCCTGGACTTCGGCTCGCAATATACGCAGCTGATCGCCCGCCGCGTCCGTGAGCTCGGCGTCTATTGCGAACTCTGGGCCTGGGACGTGACGGAGGCGCAGATCCGCGCCTTCGCCCCCAGCGGCATCATCCTTTCCGGTGGCCCGGAAAGCACCACCGAACTGAACAGCCCCATCGCCCCGGACTATGTGTACCGGGCCGGCGTGCCGGTCTTGGGCGTTTGCTACGGCATGCAGACCATGGCCATGCAGCTGGGCGGCCGGGTGGAAGGCTCCAGCCAGCGCGAGTTCGGCTACGCCCAGGTCGAGGTGGTGGCCGACAGCCAGCTGGTGCGCGATATCCAGGATTCCTTAAGCGTCAACACCCGGCCGCTGCTCGATGTGTGGATGAGCCACGGCGACAAGGTCACCGGCATTCCGGCGGGTTTTGTTACCGTCGCCAGCACCGAAAGCTGCCGGTTCGCCATTATGGCCGACGAAGAACGGCATTTTTACGGCGTGCAATTCCACCCGGAAGTGACCCATACCCGCCAGGGACAGCGCATTCTGCAACGCTTTGTCCTTGATATCTGCCAGTGCGAGGCCCTGTGGACGCCGGATAAGATCATCGAGGACGCGGTCAGCCGGCTGCGCGCGCAGATAGGCGAGGATCACGTGATCCTCGGTCTGTCGGGCGGGGTGGACTCCTCGGTCACCGCCATGCTGCTGCACCGCGCCATCGGCAAGCGTTTAACCTGCGTGTTTGTCGATAACGGCCTGCTGCGCCTGCACGAAGCCGACCAGGTGCTGGAAATGTTCGGCCAGAAATACGGCCTGAATATCGTCCATGTCGCCGCCGAAGAGCGTTTTCTCAGTGCGCTGGCCGGCGTGGACGAGCCGGAGGCCAAACGCAAAATCATCGGCCGGGTATTTGTCGAGGTTTTCGATCAGGAAGCCAGCAAACAATCCCTGGTCAAATGGCTGGCGCAGGGCACCATCTACCCGGATGTGATCGAATCCGCCGCCTCCGCCACCGGCAAGGCCCATGTCATCAAGTCCCATCACAACGTCGGCGGCCTGCCGAAAGAGATGAAACTGGGCCTGGTGGAGCCGCTGAAAGAACTGTTCAAGGATGAAGTGCGCAAAATCGGCCTGGAGCTGGGCCTGCCCTACGATATGCTTTATCGTCATCCCTTCCCGGGACCGGGTCTTGGCGTGCGCGTGCTGGGCGAAGTGAAGAAAGAATATTGCGACCTGCTGCGCCGCGCCGACGCGATTTTTATCGAGGAACTGCACCGGGCCGAGCTCTACCATAAGGTCAGCCAGGCATTTACCGTATTCCTGCCGGTACGCTCAGTGGGCGTCATGGGCGACGGCCGCAAATACGACTGGGTGGTCTCGCTGCGCGCGGTGGAAACCGTCGACTTTATGACCGCTCACTGGGCGCATTTGCCCTATGAGTTCCTGGGCCGGGTGTCTAACAGAATCATCAATGAAGTCGATGGGATTTCAAGGGTGGTTTACGATATATCGGGGAAACCGCCGGCGACGATTGAGTGGGAATAAGTTTTTAGCATCCACTGAGTTCCGCTAACGTCTAAAATCGCCAGTAAAATCATAGGATTTATTGGCGATTTTTTTTGTGGGCCATGGGAATCCATCTGGCTTTATATGGAATAGAACTCCAGCATAAGGTCGGTTGCCTCGAATGAGTTTTTTGATATAGGGTGATGAAACTCTCCACGGCGAAAACAGCTGTGTATTTAGTTTGATAATCAACGGATGGCTCCGAATGATTTCCAGCCATTTAAAACAAATTAATACCACTCAAAGGGGCATTTATGGGAGATAAGAGCAAGGCTTTTCGGCTCCTTCATGAAATGCCAGATACTTTTATTATTCCTAATCCCTGGGACATCGGGACGGCCAGAATACTTGAAAGTATGGGATTCCAGGCACTTGCTACGACCAGTGCCGGTCTTGCATTCTCCTTAGGTGTACCTGAAGGGCGGGTTTCGTGGAAGCAGACTATTGATCATTGTCAGGCCATTGTTGAATCAACGTCTCTGCCAGTGTCAGCGGATCTTGAAAAAGGAATTGGTGATGATCCGGACAGTGCCGCGGAAACCATAAAAATTGCGGTCAATATTGGTCTGGCAGGTTGCTCCCTCGAAGATCATACCGGTCTGCCCGATGCCCCTGTCTATGATTTAAGCCTCGCAGTCGATCGTATCGAAGCCGCAGTAAAAGCGCGGGAGGCGCTGGATCATGATTTTGTGATCACGGCTCGCGCCGAGAATTTTATGTGGGGACGTCCTGATTTGGATGATACGATCCTGAGATTACAAGCTTTTGAAAAGGCGGGAGCTGATGTACTTTATGCTCCCGGCCTTCACGATCTTTCAATGATCAAGACCGTTTGTGAATCAGTGACAAGGCCAGTTAACGTTGTTATGGGATTGCCGGGTGAGACGTTCAGTGTTGTGCAACTGGCCGACGCGGGAGTGAAACGTATCAGCGTTGGCGCATCAATGGCCAGACTGGCATACGGTTCTTTTGTTCAGGCAGCCCGCGAGATATGCGCTGAAGGTACTTTCGGTTATTCGAAGAAGGCTATTGGTTTCTCCGAACTGGAGGCATTTTTTAGAAAGTCTGAAGGTGCTTAGCCTTCTAAGCTCAGGTTTGCATTTCTGCCTGCCGTGTGCAATTCGTCGCACTGATTCCTCAAGTCCTGGTCATCGCTCAATACCCTGGCGTAACCGATCCGCAGCCGGCCGCTTTCCAGGTCGAGCGTACAGGGGCTGTGTTTGTCTCTCATGGCGCCCCCATTGTGTTGCAAATATTGCCGCATATTATAGGGAATTTGCGACTGACTTTTGCAACGTCTGAGCGCCAGGAAAAACCGACGGCGAGGTGTTGTCGCAAAACGTTGGACTTAGGCGACAAATGACAAAGATAAAAAGGGAATATTTCTTTTCACCCCCTCAGACTGGCGAAAATGCGCGGTAGACCCAGTGGCCTTATTGTCGCCCCGAAGAGCGAATTAACCTGTCGTCGCCAGTCGGCTAGACGGCCTTAGCACAGGTCACAAGACTGAAGGGTCGCACCGCATATCAGACGGCCACGAAGCCACCATCAACGAACAGTTCCTCACCACCGACAAAGCTGCTTTCGTCCGACGCCAGAAATAGCACGGCTTTGGCGATTTCTTCAGTCGTGGCGAGCCTGCCGAACGGGATGGTTTGCTGCATCCATTCTTCAGCGCCGGCGTTGTTTTGCAGATAGGTCTGCATTGCCGGGGTCAGTACCATGCCCGGCGAAACGACATTCACCCGAATGCCCTGACTTTTCAGGTCGGTCGTCCAGGTGCGGGCGAGCGAGCGGATCGCCGCCTTCGTCGCGCTGTAGACAGATAGATTTGCAAAGCCCTTGCTGCCTGCTCCTGATCCAGTCAGCACAACCGCGCCGCCAGCAGACATCAGCGGCAGGGCTTTTTGCACCGTGAAGACCGTGCCCTTCACATTGATGCCGAACACGCGATCGAAATGGTCTTCCTCAATGCCACCGATGGGTGCGGATTCCGATACGCCAGCATTGGCGAAGACCACATCCACGCGGCCTTTCTCTCGCTGGATCTGTGCGTACAGACGATCAAGGTCGGCAAGATTGCTGACATCGCCTTGCACCCCAATGGCACCGTGCCCGATTTCCTTCAGAACCTCATTTAGGCGCTCTTGGCGGCGGCCAGTGATGTACACATGAGCGCCCTGTTCCGCGAAGGACGCCGCCGTGGTCAAACCGATGCCGTCCGTGCCGCCCGTAACCACCACAACCTTATTTTCAAATCGTTTCGTCATGTCGTGAGCTCGCTTTCGTATCAAGTGGAGGATTGCTCCATTTATTATATGGAGGTATCCTCCACTTAACAAGTAGCAGCGAGACTATTCCTTTGACCGATGAACCCACATTGAGAGCCGATGCGCAGCGAAACAGGGAGCGTATTCTTGCCGCCGCCGAGGAAGTGTTTCTTGAGAAAGGCGCGAGCGCCTCATTAGAGGACGTTGCGAAACGAGCGGGCGTAGGAATCGGCACGCTATATCGGCGCTTTCCGACACGCGAAGATCTATTGGCGGCGGCCTACAGCGCTCGTTTCCTGGCATTAGCAGAAACCAGCCGTGCCAGAAACGCAGAGCTTGCCCCACTGGGCGGCTTGCGGGCCTATCTCGAAGAGCTGGTTCAATACACTACGGTCTATCGCGGCCTCGCGGCCTTGCTCGGAACGGTTCTCCAGGTTGGAACGCCGGGATGCCTGGCAACCAGTGGGGAAGGGGTCCGTCTTTTGGACCTGGCGCAGAGAGGCGGAGCTATTCGGCCTGATGTCACTTTCGACGACTTGGTGTGCATCGCAACGGCAATCTCACTCGCTGTCGAGAAAGACAGCTCTCCAAAAGCACGGATCGCGCATCTGGTGAGCCTGTTTTTGAATGGGGTAGGCGTGCGTTGAAGCCACATTTGGGTCGCTGATTTTAGGATTTTTGCGACACGGCAAGACACATTTTTCTGGCGCCGCTGATAAGCCCTGACATATTGGGCCGGAATCAAGATTGCTTTATGGCCGAGCTTTTGTATCTCTCTTGCCCAGTGATGTGATGCTCCACAAGCTTCCATAGCAACAGTCATAGGCGGTTGCTGAGCGTAAACGGCTACGCGGAAGTTTTATCTTGCCAGCCGGTTTTCCGTAAGCATGGGTACTGAAGAGATAAAAGGTCGTTTTAGCCAGATCGATGCCGGTAAATTTCATTTCAAACAGGGTATCCCTCTTACTTTTTCTTCTGATTAAAGTTTATCCATCATGGCGGAAATGGATGCTGTCGTGAAGAAGGGGGAAGATCATCTCATCGCTTACGCTTACGAGCAAACAGGCAGCGGTGGATTAAAAATAGCGCATCGTTCTATTGACAGGCAAATAAAGATCATGCAAAACTAAACAGTACGGTACGGTTTAGTAGGGTTTCCGCTCAACGCCTTGCAGTAAAAGCCGTGACCTACAGCCGTACCTTAAATAATCCCAGTTGTTTACCCATTTGGAGTTTTTATGAACCGACTGATTTTACCTTTATGCATGCTGTCGATATTCGTCCTAACCGGCTGTGTTTCGTTATTTTAATCTATGGACGGGCGCGAGTTTATTGAGCATCGCGATCTCGGGGGGTGAATATGAAAAGAATCATTTGGCTAAGTTGTACGCCATTAGTGTTGATGTTATCCGGCTGTATTTCCTTGGGCACGCATCTGTAACCAACGCCTGCCGTCAACGCACGCCGGCGGCGTGGCGGAACACTTTGATTGTCGGGTTAGCCGCGGGAGGAAAACCGCAATGCGGCTACTATAATAATAGCCGCATGTCACTTGCACAGCACTTACCCAAGGATAGGCGGGAGGGGGAGACTAACATGACAATTGCTTTATCAGATTAATGATCCTATCACCGAGGAAAATAACATGTTTTTGGTGAATGCGCCCAGGGATTCCGCGTCTTCCCTGCGTCGCGCGGCCAACTTTTTTATCGCCTCAATTTGTGTTGATGCTTCAACTTCCTGGTCCAGTTTATAAAACCCGTCGGCGGTGATTTTTGCTATCTCGGCATGGTGTAGCAGCTTACTTTCGTAAACGTTTAATGCCGTATCGTTGGTATAAAAAACGTACATTACCATGAGGTTAGCCTCGTCATCTTGTCGCAATGGTCAATCGATTGGGCAGGGTCCTCGCGGGACTGGCTTCCCTTCACCGATCGCCCCGATTCCCAAGCTCTGGTCGTGCAGGCATTACCCCGGTCAGCGCGCCCGCATCGCTGCGCTGACCACGATAATCCGGTAAGGGTCAGTGTATATAGACGTGATGTTAGCAATGGTAGCCGGATAAGTTTTATCTATAACGCGGGCTATTGTCGCGATCGCGATCACGCCCCTGGATATGCTCACGATCCCGGTCGCTTAACCGGCCTTGGTGGTGGTTGTAGCGATCGTCATAGCGCCGGTCCGGGTGCCGGTCGTGTCCGCCCACCATCAGGCAGCCGTTGAGTAAAAAAGCCAGCGCGATGTAAACTGGCAATAGTATTTTTTTCATAGTGTGGTTTCCTGCCTCTATGCAGTTTAATCATCAGATAACCCCAGGGCGCCACGTTGCGCGGCGGCCCGCAGGCGTGGGTTATGGCGCGACGCAAACGTCGCGATTGTCACGAACCCAGTTCCTGGCCTGGGTGGCAATCTGCGCCGCCAGCCGCGTTATCACCTGGCGTTGCGACGCTAGCATAGTCGCATCTTCGCCCAGTGCAAGCTCAGTGAATTGGCTGTGGCAGGTAAGCCCGATGCGCCGATCGCCGCTGAGCCGGCTCAGGCGCCAATCGGCGGCAAATTCAACAAACTGTCCGGGCCACACGTCGAACCGGCGCACTTGGAGGTGAATGGTAAGTATCGGCAGGGAGTCGGTGCGGTTGGCCAGCCCGGACATATCCCGGGTGGCCAGGCGTGCGGCGAAAGCTGGCTAAGTGTTTCCCGGCCAAGCGCCAGGCGGATCGCGCTGTCAAACTGCGGCGGCGATCTCGGATGCAAAGGCGCGATAAGAGCGCAGCGGGCGTCCCAACAGCGTGGTGAGGCGTTCGACGTCGCCGGCATCCGGGAGCATGCCTTCGGTGAGGAAACGCTCTCCCATCAGGCGCATGTCGTAGGCCATCCAGCCCGGCATGAATTGCCGCAGGCTGTGCTCGAACCCCGCGGTGTCGTTGCCGGGGAAGGCGATCGGGCGCCCGAGGACGTCGGTCCAGATGGCGGCGACGTCAGGGCCGGTCAGCGTCTCGGGGCCGACCAGGTTGATCCGCTCAAGCGGGAGCGCCGCGGCGGACTTCTCGCGGCGCAAGAGTTCGATGGCCGCGATCTCGCCGACGTCGCGCGCGTCGATCATGGCGAGCCCCTTGCTGCCGATCGGCATCGGGTAGATACCGTGGCTAGTCACCACGTCCTTGATGGTGACGTCGTTGTTGATGAAGTAGGCGGGGCGCAGGATGGTCGCGGTCAGGCCAAGCTGCTCGATCATCCGCTCGACGGCGAACTTGCCCGCAAAGTGCGGCACGTTCGCGTAGCGGTCGCTGTGGATCACCGAAAGGTAGACGATCCGCTCGATGCCTGCGTCGCGGGCGAGGTTGAGCGCGATCAGCGCCTGCGTGAATTCGTCGGCAACGACGGCGTTGAGCAGGAATAGCGTCGAGACGCCTGATAACGCGGCGCGCAGCGCGTCGACGTCGAGCAGGTCGCCCTGGACGATGCCGACGCCGGCCGGGAAGTTGGCTTTTGCGGGATCGCGCACGAACGCGCGGACATCGGCGCCGCGCTTCACGAGCTGTTCGACGACTTGGCGGCCGACAGTGCCGGTAGCGCCGGTAACGAGAATGGTCATGATGATGTCTCCATGGTTTAGGTTGGTTGGTTTATTTCAATGTGGCGCAGTGGATTCACAGGGAGAAATCCACCACGGTCTTGCCCACCTGTGGCTGCGTCCGATTACGCTCGATAGCCGCGGGCAGTTCGCCGAAGGACACGACGGCGCCAATCCTGGACTGCAAGCGTCCACGCGCCACATCTTCGGCGATCGCTTGCAGCCGTGCGGCATCCGGCGTGTTCATGAACCAAAGGCCGCGGCGCCCTGCCGGGGTGCTCGCCAGTATGGCCGGCGATGCGGTGCTGACGATGACGCCATCTTCGGCGAGGACGGACCACGAGCGGTTCAGCACCTCGCCTCCGATGTAGTCGAGCACCAGGTCGATATCGCTTGCCGTGGCTTCGAACTGCTCTTTATCGTAGGCAATAACCTGGTTCGCGCCCAGGCCGCGGACATAGTCGGCGTGGCTGCCCAAGGCGGTGGCGTACACCACGGCGCCGGCTTGATGTGCGTATTGCACCGCGAAGCCGCCCAGACCGCCGGCCGCGCCCTGGATCAGGATGCGCTGCCCGGAACCGATGGGGCCGGCGAAGTTCAGGCTTTGCCACGCCGCCACCGACGCGACGGGAAGCGACGCCGCTTCGACGAAGCTCAGCGAGTCCGGCACCGGGCTGAGATTGGCTTCGCTCACCGCCACCAGGTCGGCGTAGGCGCCCAGCCCGCCGAGCGGTCCCATGACGCGATCGCCTTTGCGCAACCGGGTGACGCCCGGGCCTGCCGCTTCGACGACGCCGGCGAGTTCGATGCCCAGGACGGTCGGCAACTGCAGCGGGAAAGCGTCCCGGACATAGCCTTCCCGGACCTTCCAGTCCAGGCCATTGACGCCGGCGGCCTGGACGCGGACCAGCACCTGGCCTGCGCCTGCCGTCGGCGCCGCCACTGACGAAATCCCGACGGCGGCGGGGCCGCCGTACTCGTTGAGCACCAGTGCACGAATGTGGTTCATAAGAAACTCCTTTAGGGTGTGGGTTGCGTATGACCCAACAATAAAGGGTTTCATATTCAAAACAAAGACTCTAAAATATAGACAACTTGTATTGAAAATGAGACATCATGAATTTTAACGCCCTAGAGGATTTTCAGCTGGTGGCGGCTCACGGCGGCTTCGGCAAGGCCAGCCGCGCCAGCGGCCGGTCTAAGGCAACCCTGTCGCGCCGTGTCGCCGATCTCGAAGAAGCGCTGGGCATTAGGCTTATCGAGCGGGGTACGCAGCGCCTGGAGTTGACCGAAGCCGGCCACCTGTTGCTGAGCAGAACGGAGGGGCCGATGCGCGAGGTTGTTGAAGCGGTGGCGGCGGCACGGGACGGCCTCGGGACGCCGCGGGGCCGTCTGCGCCTCGCGGCACCGCTCCTGTTTTCGCAGTTGGCGCTGGGGCGGCTTGCCGCTGAGTTCCTGGTGCTCTATCCCGACGTCCAGATCGACGCCGTGGCGGAGGATCGTCTCGTCAATCTCGTGGAAGAACATTTCGATGTCGCCATCCGCATCAATCCGGGCAAGGACAGCACATTGGTCGGCAGGTGCTTTGCCAGGGACAGGCTGGTCCTTGCCGCCGCGCCATCCGTTCAGATGCCGACGGGGCGACGCGACAAGCCTTTCCAGGTTCCGGCGGTCGTCATGCCTTCCTATCGCGACGGCGATATTTGGTCGGTCCGCAACGGTCAGTTCACCGTCGAACCACAACCTGTTCTGCGTTTGTCTTCGCTCCTGATGGTGCGGGATGCCATTGCCGCCGGCGCCGGGGCGGCGATGCTGCCGCAGTCCATTATCGGGAGCCTGCTGGAAAAGGGCGAACTGGTGATGTGGGGGATTGCCGGCGACGAAGTCGAGCTATGGGTTCTGCACACGTCGCGCCGTTTGCAGAGCGCCAAAGTCCGGGCCTTCGTGGAGTTCATGTGCAACCAGTATCCCCATGGATCCTTTACCCTGCCCATGGGGGATAATGGTTTGCGCCAACCGCTCTAATAGTCTGCGCTCGGGCGTAACCGAAAGCGCCTGTACCAGGCATCCAACCGCGGATGATCTTCGCCGAAGGGAAGGCTGAACCTCTCGCGCGCCGTTTGAAAAATCGGGAAGACGGTGAAGTCGGCAATCGTCGGTTCATCGCCGGCGAGGAATGCCTTCCCGCCAATTTCTTTCTCCAGGATATCGAGAAGTTCCGATAAGTAGCGGGAGATGCGATCGGCCGTCTCCTGCGACGGGGCCGGCTCCTTTGCCGGGAAGGCGTTGGTCTGGTTCCAGAGCCACAACTGGCCCCGGGCGACCAGATCGCTGCCCAACCTTTCAAGCGAGCGCACGCGTGCCCGTGAGAGGGGGTCGGAACCTATCATCGGCCTGTCCGGAAAGCGTTCCTCCAGGTATTCGACGATCGCCGCCGAATCAGTGATCGCAAGGCCGGTATCGGTTACCAGGGTCGGGGCCCTGCCCGACGGATTGATGCCCAGGTAGCGAACGGAGCGATGCTCGCCGTTCGCGTAATCGAGTTCGTAGCGTGGGATGTCGATCCCTTTCTCCGCGAGATAGATGATGACGCGCCGCGGGTTTGTGCCCATGCGAAATTGATACAGCAACATTGTTCCAACCTCTTGTTTGTAGCTTGATGTCAACGCCGACAGAATTGCGATCCTTTACGGCAACGTAACACGGCCTCCCAACGTATCGCGCGTTGTTGCCCGGGATTATCCGCGGTAACGGGATCATGTTTAACGTGCCGCTTAGCCGGTAGTCTTGTCCGCTGATTGGCACAACGGGGGCGGCAATGGATCCAGCATGACAGGGCCAGCCGCATCTCGTCGTCGCCAAAGGTGCCAAAGGGCCGGTTACGCTTCGGCGGCCTGCCGCCTGATTCATTGCGACGCGCCACTTGAGGCCAGGCAGCATAAGCGTTGCCTCAGCTCATCCACCAGAAGCGGTCGCGGCGCAAATCAAAGGGGAAATGGCCGCAAGTATTTCAGTGCCATCCGTTCGCCGCCCCGAGTTCTGGTGCGCGACAGTAAGTGGGTGGTAAGCCGGTAAGCCATAACATACCTTGCCGCCTTACCGTGCCTGTAAAGGGAACCGGGTGGAAAAGAACGATCTTAACCTGGGAGTCATTATGTACCATGAGAATATTTTGGATGATTTGTTGATATGGATTGAAAGCAATCTTGAGGCGCCGCTGAATGTGGGGATACTCTCCGCCAAGTCCGGCTACAGCAAATGGTATTTACAGCGATTGTTCAAAAAGCTCACCGGGTATTCCCTTGCCACCTACACCCGCAAAAGAAGGTTGACCCGTGCGGCCGAGGAGTTGCGCCAGTCGGCAATCACCATCAAGGACATCGCCCATAAATACCAATTCGACGATCATTCGGCCCTGACCCGGGCGTTTAAAAAAAATTTCCATATCACGCCTTCGGCGTACCGGCGTTTACCCGTGCGCACGGATTATGGTTTACAGCCGGTCCTCACATTAAAAAACAGCCCGCGCCCAGGCCCCGGTTATCGCCTTTAAATTACCTATTGGCCCGCCAGTAACGGGAGGGCGGGCCCTGCGCGGTTCATCTCGCCCTGGCCGTCCGTAATGACGTGACGTCGCGAATGGGCGGCGCGCCGAACATGCGCCGGTACTCGCGGTTGAACTGCGTGACGCTTTCGTAGCCGACCCGGATCGCCGCGGTGCCGGCATCGATATTTTCTCCCAGGAGAATGCGCCGGGCTTCATGCAGCCGCAGATGCTTTTGATATTGCAAGGGACTCATCGCGGTCATGGCCCGGAAGTGATGGTGCAGCGTGGAGACGCCCATGGCGGCCAGTTCCGCCAGGTTCTCGACGCGCAGTGGTTGCGTATAGTTTTCCCGCAGCCAGGCGATCGCCTTGGCGGTTCGTTGACTTTGCGTACCGAGTAAGACGGTTTCCCGAAAACGCGTCCCCGCTGAACTGGTGAGGATGCGATAGATGATCTCCCGCTGGATAAGCGCACCCAGATGGGGAAGATCCCGAGGCTTGTCGAGCAGATCGACCAGACGCGCCACGGCATTGAAAAGCTCAGGGGTGGCGGGGCCGGTTGCCATGGCCGTTCCCGCCACAGGCGCGTTCGATGCGTGCGTATCCACGTCGGCGATGATTTGCCGCGCCGCCTGAAGATCCAGCCTCATCAGCAACGAGACATAGGGGACCGCGGGGCTGGCCTCCAGCACCTCGGTCACGGTAGGAAGATTGACCGCGGTCAGCAGGAAGCGGGACTCGTCATAGAGGTAGGTGGTATTGCCGAGCTGAACGCGCTTCCTGCCGCGAATAATCATGGAAAGGCTCGGCTCATAGAGATAGGACGTCGGCGGTCTCGGCTCCCTGACCTGTGCAAAGCTCAGGCCGGGCAGAGTCGTGGCGCGTTCCTCGCCGTCCCCGACAAAGGCCGTGATCCGGCGTGCAAGCCCGGCACGGATGTGTTCGGTTTCATTGCGCAGGCGGCGATCCGCTTCGTCAGGTTCAAAAATCATGGCGGCCTTCCTGATGCGATGGCGTAGGACGTCAGTATACTCAATCGTGGTGGTTGATTGATTGATTAATTTCCGGCAAGGGAATGGCTCAGCCGCTGAATTCGCTATCGCGATCCGATCCTGTCTGTGTAATATGCACCGAATAGACATCGGGCTATATCAACGGGAAAAAGAGTGCGGGATAAACAAATTTCTGAACAGCTCCGGGTGTTGCACGGGGCGCTGCTGGGGATCGTGAGCGTGATGAACCGTCCGCAGAACGATGAAGCCATGGTACGGGAGGCCGGCATTGCGCTCGATCGGGCCTTGTTTCCACTGCTCGTATTGATAGAGCGTCTCGGGCCCATCGGCGTGGTGGGCCTTGCCGATCGCGTCGGGCGCGACCACACCACGGTCAGCCGCCAGGTTGCCAAGCTTGAGAGCCTGGGTTTGGTGACGCGTCGACCCGGGATGATCGATCGCCGCCTGCGGGAAGCGGAGGTAACGCCGAAGGGAAAATTAATGACCGATGCCGTGGATGCCGCGCGGGAGCGGAGGGGACGGGCGATTTTTTCGCATTGGGACCCGGCGGAATTTGACGAACTGGTGCGGCTGGCGTGCCGGTTTGCGCACGATCTTGAACGCTCTGCGTCCGACAATCAGGCCGATGCATAGCGCGCGCGGGTTATCTTCTAAGGCATCGGCATTACCGGGCAATAAAGGGTAGGCATCGTATTTTGCCGCTGAGCGGCGGTACCCGGCGGGGGTATTTTTGACATTAAGCAGCGGATTCGCGGCGGGCAAATACGACCTAATCATGGCCGGTTTATCAGATATTGAATCAGTGGAGATGATCATGTTATCCGTTGGCGAAGACAACATCGCATGCACCCACGCTGTTTTAACCGTCATACAGGTTAATGACTGCACCAGTGCCTATCATCCATCGTAATGAGCGTTTTATGTATAAAACAAAGCCATTTCCCTTTATCGCCCTGTCCCTGCTTGCCATCACCCTAAGCGCCCGGGCTGCCGACGCAGCGCCGGATGCCTATCGCGCCGACGTCGATCGCGCCATCCTGCCGATGATGGAAAAGCACCAGATTCCCGGCATGGCCGTGGCCCTTACGGTGGACGGCAGGCACTATTTCTATAACTACGGGCTGGCGCAACGGGCACCGGCAAAAAAAGTCACGTCCGATACCCTGTTTGAGCTCGGGTCGGTGAGTAAAACGTTTAACGTGGCGCTGGCCGCCTATGCCGCACGGCACAATAAATTGGCCTTATCCGACAAAGTCGGGCAATACCTGCCCATCTTGCGGGATACCCCTTTCGGCAACCTGACGCTTATCAATTTGGCCACCCATACCAGCGGCGGGCTGCCGCTGCAGGTTCCCGATGCCGTAACCAACGAGGCGCAGCTGATGGACTACCTGCGCGCCTGGCGTTCCGCGCAGGGCGCCGGGCAGGGGCGCTCTTATTCCAATATCAGTATCGGCGTCCTGGGACTTATCTCCGCCCGGGCGATGGGAGGAACCTATGTTAATCTGCTGCGGGACGTCATCCTGCCCGGGCTGGACATGCGCCATACCTGGATTATCGTGCCGGAACAGGAGATGAAAAACTATGCCTGGGGGTATGATAAGCAGAATAAGCCGGTACGCGTCACTCCCGGCCTGCTGGGCGAAGAGGCCTATGGCGTAAAATCCACCGCCGCCGATATGATCCGGTTTGTCGACGCCAATATGCTGGGCAATGGCGAGGGATCGCCTGTGCAGCAAGCCGTGACCGCAACCCATCGCGGCTATTTCTCAACCACGAAATACACCCAGGACATGATTTGGGAGCAATACCCCTGGCCGGTGGCGCTGCAGACGGTTATCGACGGGAATGCGGATGATATGACGCATGCTATCCAGCCGGTAACAATCCATACCCCTCCCACGCCGCCCAATCAGGCCGTTTTCCTGAATAAAACCGGCGCCACCAACGGCTTTGGCGCCTATGTGGCCTTTATCCCCGAGAAAAAAATGGGCATCGTGATGCTGGCCAACCGCAACTATCCGAATGTTGAGCGCGCCCAGGCGGCATGGCGGATCTTTAACGACATAGCCGGGCAGGACGCCCTGGCGCGCTAAACCCGCGCGCCAAGCGAGGGGATCGGCAGCTTGATAAAGTCGACGAACGCCCTGAGCGCCGCCGGCATATGGGGCTTGTTGGGATAATAGAGATAAAAGCCCGGAAAGGGTTTGCACCATTCTTCCAACACATGGATCAGCTCCCCGCGGTCAATATAGGGCGCAACAAAGCTTTCGGGCAGGAACGCGAGGCCGGCGCCTTGCAGCGCCGCCGCAAGGAGCAGATCCGTGTCGTTGGCGGTAATGGCGCTGTCGACGTCGACGGCCAGGGAGCCGTCCGGACCCTGGAAGCTCCAGCGGTACAGCGCGCCGGTCTCGTGCCAGCGGTAGGTGACGCACCGGTGATCGCGCAGCTCCCGTGGCGCCTGGGGCGCCGTTCGGCCAGCGAAATAGGCGGGTGACCCGACGACCGCCATCTTCAGGTCCGGCGTCAGCCTGACCGCCACCATATCCTGCTGCACCAGCTCCCCCGAACGGATCCCCGCGTCAAACCCCCTGGCCACGACATCGGTAAGGCTGTCATCAATCACCAGGTCAAGCCATACGTCAGGATAAAGCGCCTGGAACGCCGCCAGGACAGGCGTCACCACCAGGCGGGCGGCAATACGCGGCAGGTTCACGCGCACCACGCCGCGCGGCTGCAGCTGGCAGGCGCCGACGTCCCTGACGGCCCCCTCCATATCGGCGACCGCGGGGCGCAGGCGATTGGCCAGGTCGCTGCCGGCTTGGGTTGGCGCCACGCTGCGGGTAGTGCGGTTAAGCAACCTGGCGCCCAGGCGCTCCTCAAGCGAGCGGATGGTGTGGCTGAGGGCGGAGGGCGACAGGCCCAGCCGCCGGGCGGCGCGACGGAAGCTTCTTTCTTCCGCGACGGCCATAAAAGCCAGCAGCTCGGCGAATTCCGCGCCTTTCATACAGTTGCCTCACATTCAACAGATTGTGCCGATTATAGCGCATTATCATGCACTATCCAGGATGCGATACTGTGCGGACCCTAACCTCAAGGGCCTCTGCCGGGCGGATGATCGCGCGGGACGCCCTTTCCGCCAAGATGCAACGGAGTACGTGATGACAAAAACCATGAGACGTTGGGAGATGGACGCCATAGG
Source organism: Sodalis sp. RH14 (assembly GCF_047324285.1). NCBI lineage: Bacteria > Pseudomonadati > Pseudomonadota > Gammaproteobacteria > Enterobacterales > Bruguierivoracaceae > Sodalis > Sodalis sp. RH14. The sequence continues at coordinate 4,225,796 of NZ_CP178739.1, read as the reverse complement.
CCGGGACCGGCTGGCGCTGCGTGAGGTGCCGATTCCGGCGCCGGGGCGGGGCGAAGTCCTGGTGAAGGTGGCCGCCGTCTCGCTCAATTATCGCGACAAGATGGTAACCGAAAGCGGCCGGGGTTTACCCATCGCGTTTCCCTTCACCCCCGGTTCCGATCTCGCGGGAACGGTGATCGCCGCGGGCGCGGATGCCGCCCGCTTCAGCACCGGCGAGCGCGTCATCTCGACCTTCACGCCCGGCTGGATCGACGGCGTCCGGCGCGGTGACGCCCGCACGCCGTCCTATCGTACCCTGGGCGGTTTTTATCCCGGCGTGCTGGCGGACTATGTGGCGTTCCCGGAAGACTGGTTCGTGCGGGCGCCGCATACGCTGGATGATGCGCAAGCCAGTACATTGCCCTGCGCCGGGCTTACCGCCTGGTTCGCGCTTGTCGAGCGCGGCCGCCTGCGCGCCGGCGAGACGGTGCTGATAGAGGGAACGGGCGGCGTCGCGCTGTTCGGCCTGCAGATCGCCAAGGCGCATGGGGCCGAAGCCATTGTCTCCGCCAGCGCCGACAAGCTGGCGCGCGCCATGGCGCTGGGCGCGGATCATGGCATCGATCGCCGGCACGCAGATTGGGTGGACGCGGTACTGCGCATCACCGGCGACCGCGGCGCCGATCATATTTTCGAGCTGGTCGGCGGACCGCACCTCGGCAAGGCCGTCCAGACGGCGGCTGTCGGCGGGCGCATCTACCAGATTGGCGCGCTGGAGGGGTTCGAGGTGTCGGCTCAGGCCATGCCGCTGATGCTTAAGGATGTCAGCATCCAGGGTATAGGCACCGGCCATCGCCGCGCGCTGGAGGATCTGGTCCGGGCCGTCGACCGGACGGGCCTTAAACCGGTGATCGATACCCGCTATCCGCTGGCTGATCTTGCCGCGGCGCTCGATCATCTCGACCGCGGCGCTTTCGGCAAGATCGTTATGGAAATGTAGCGCCCGGCCAACGGCGCCAGCTTGCGGAAAGCCTTCGCCGCAATATCCCCAGGCGTTCTGGCGCGTCTTTGCGCGGGCGCTGCGCAATAGCGCCGACAAATTGTCTGCCGCCTAGCGTTGGCCTGGCTCCCAATCCGGGCTGTAGCCGCCCAGCTGCGGGTGATACATCTCGTCGCCGTCATGCTGGGTAAACTCGACGTTGAGCCGATCCGCGCGCAGTCCCAGTATTTCGACACAGTGCGCGCAAAGCGCCTTGGCCACCGCCATGCGCTGGTCGGCCGACCGGCCTTTGCGGATGTCCAGCATCAGCACCGAAACCGGCTCCGGCGCGCTATCGGCCGCCGTAATACGCCAGACGCCGCCTGCGCCCAATTCCCGGATGGCGATGCTGATACGCCGGATATCGACGGACATCATATCGGCATAGGTGGCGCAGAGTTTGGCGGCCAGGCGCTGCTTATCCGGCGTGGCATAATGGCCGTTTACATCAAGTTGCAGATAAGGCATGGGCTCTCTCCTTCACAGTGAAACACGCGGGCAGGGGCAAACAGTGTAGCGCCGGATAGCTGCCAGGGCTATAATAGATGATGCTGATAATGTATATGCCATAGTGGGAGTTGCCATGCCGCGGGTATCAAGAGCCGAAACCGAACGCAACCGCGTCGCCATTGTAGACGCCTCGTCACGTTTGTTCCGTGAACAGGGCCTGCGCGTCAGCGTCGCCGATCTGATGGGCGCGGTGGGCTTGACGCATGGCGGGTTCTACGGGCATTTTGCGTCGAAGGATGAACTGGCCGCCATTGCCTGCGCCAAGGCCTTCGGGGATTCGGTTGAGCGCTGGCATGCGCGCATGGACGGAACCGGGGACCCCGCCGCGGCGCACGCCGCGCTGATTGAGGGATATCTCGCGCCGCAGAACCTGACGGCGGTGGCAACGGGGTGCCCGCTGGCCGCCTTGGCCACCGATGTCGCCCGTGAGCCGCAAGACAAGCCCGTGCGCCTGGCGTTTCTCCAGGGGCTGGAAAAACTGATTGCCCTGCTTGCCGATGGGCTGGAAGAGGGCGATGCCGGCGCTGCGCGGGAAGCCGCACTGGCTGAGATGGCCACCCTGGTCGGGGCGCTGGTGCTGGCCCGGGCCACAAAAGGGCAGGCGCTCTCGGATGAGATTATGGCGAGCGCCAGGCGCCATCTGCTCGCCGGCGAAGCCCAAAACATACCGGCTTCTTCCTGATCACCGGCCGAAAACCGCCGTGCCGGTCAGGAAAAATAGCGTGGGTGGTCGAGATCGGCAATCAGTCCAGGCTGCTCCGGCCGCCAGCCCAGCTGTTCGCGGGTCTGCCGGCTCAGGGCCGGGCTGTTAAGCGCGGCGAAGTGCGCGAACCAACCGAAGTGTGCGGCGGCTTCACCGGCGGTCTTGGCGACGACCGGCAGGCCCAGGCGGCGGCCGATAACCTCGGCGATCGCGCGAAACGGCACCCCTTCTTCTGCGACGGCATGATAGCGGGCGCCCGCAGCGCCTTGTTCAAGCACCAGCCGGAACAAACGCGCCGCGTCGAGCCGGTGCACGGCGGGCCAAAGATTAAGGCCCTCGTCCACATACGCTGAAACGCCCCGTTCGCGCGCGATGCCGATCAGCAGCGGCACAAAGCCATGATCGCCCTCACCATGGACCGAAGGCGGCAGGCGTACCAGCGAGACGCGCACGCCCTGCGCCGCCAGCGCGGCCACCGCGTTATCCGAGGCGACCCGGGGTATCGCATCGGGGCCGGCCGCCGGGACATCGTCCTCGGTGGCGCTACGGCCGAGCGACATCAGCCCGGTGGCGGAGGTGACCACCAGGGGGCGGCCACTGCCGGAGACCGCGGCGCCGAGCGCCTCGATGGCGCGCCGGTCTATCACGCAATTTTCCTTCATTTTGGTGAAGTCGTGGATAAAGGCGGTATGAATGACGCCGTCGGACAGGGACGCCCCGGCGCGCAGGCTGTCCAGATCTTCCAGGCTGCCGCGATGCGCCTGGGCGCCGGCGGCGATAAGCGACCCGGCGGAGGCCTCCGAGCGGGCGAGACCGAGCACCTGATGGCCGGCGGCGATCAGTTCCCTGACAATGGCGGAGCCGATAAACCCCGTAGCGCCGGTAACAAAGACACGCATGATAGCTTCTCCAGAGAGGTATGGGCGAAGAGCTACTATCGGCTTTCCGGCCGTAGGGGTAAAGTAGTGACGTTATACGGGTATATCGACTAACAGGTTCGGCAATGACCCTGAACGGGCTTTCAGGGCCGCAATACGATGCGCGCGCCGTCGTTATCAGCGGCCCAGGCCCGCGCGACCTCCGCCAGCGGCATGGATTGCGCCGCGATGGCAAAACCGGCCTCCGGGGCCGCCGCCAGCACGCCCTGGATGGCCGCCAGCATGCGCGGAAACGGCACGCTGCCGATGCCGCTGCCCATCAGCTGCAATGCGGACGACCGCAACGCCGCCCCCGGCAGGGTGATATCGGCCCCGCTTAACGAGCCGATTTGCACAAAACGAATCGGTACGCCCTCAGGACCGGCCTTGGCGGCGGCGATGGCCAGCGTTTGCGCGCTAACCCCCCATAAATAATCCAGCACGATATCGACGCCCTGGCGAAATTCGTGCGTAAAGGCCTGCTCCTGGGCGTTCAAATTCTGGACCAGCGGAATCGTCACGTCGGCGCCAAGACGGCGGAGATCGCCGAACGATGCGGTCCGGCGTCCCGTCGCAATGATTTTCCCGGCGCCGAGATGCCGGGCAATCTGGATTGCCAGGCGGCCGGACGTGCCGGCGGCGCCGTTAATCAGCACCGTTTCACCCCCGCGCAGCCGGGCGCGTTCCACCAGGGCCGCCCATGACGACATGCCCGGTATGGCCATGGCGGCGGCGGAAACCTCGTCCAGGTCGTCCGGCAGGGCGATGCAATGGCCCGCGTCCACCAGGCATTGCTCGGCCATGGCGCCGTAAGGCTGCACCGGCAACAGAAAATAGACGCGCCGGCCGTCTTGCGTGATGCCGGTGCCATCGATGCCGGGAATAAACGGCAGCGCGCTGTCGGCGCTGTAATGCGCGCCCGACGCGCGATTCCTGGTGATGTGGCTCAGCGACGACGCGCTGACGCGGATCAGGCTTTTGCCCGGCGCGGGCGCTGGTTCACTGAAGTCTCCGTAGACGGGGGGCTGGCCCGCCGTTGTTACGATCGCTGCTTTCATTCCGTTTCACCCCTGGGCGCGAATCCGGCCATCCCCGATGGCAACCGGGTTCAAATGGATAATATGTGTATTATGCACATACATGGCCGCCAGGAAAAGCCGCACAGAAGAATAAATCGTCACGGCAACAGACGCCCGCGCATCGTCCTGTAACCCCAAGACGGGGGCAGCGGCCACGAAAACGCGGCGCGGGCGCGCCTGGCTACTGCTGCCGGATCCTGCGGTGCATCAGATAATATTTGCCGTGCTCGGAAACACCGGATGAGATAATCGTCCAGCCGTGACGCAGATAGAATTGCTGCGCACCCACATTCTCCTGCAGGCATTTAAGCGCCATGGTGCCGCGGCAGAGCGGATAGCACGCCGTCAGCAGCGCGGTGGCTACCCCGCGGCGCTGCCAGGCAGGATCGACAAACAAATTATGCAAAAAGCTGTCCGGCAGCCAAAGCGAGGCAAAACCGGCAATATGGCCCTGTATTTCGGCGACGATGATCTTTTCATCGAACGTGGCGCCGTCAAAATCCTCCAGCCGCCACTGACGGTTATCAAGCCAGGTCCAGCCGGTCTTGCGTGCCGACAGATAGAGAGTACGCAGAAAAGGACGATCCGCTTCCCGGTAATCCCTGACAACCACATCCTCTTTTTTCATCTTAAACCTTAGTTAACTTATTGATTTGTTACCTTCTCAGTATCAAGTTTAACTTATAGATGGAATAAATAATATTGTGCTTATTATTTCCAGGCGGTAAAGGATGCGGTGCCGGCGCGGTGCGGTCCGCCGGCAGGCGATCGCGATTATTATCCGGTCGCATCTAGCTGAAGCTTAAACTAGATTAATATAAACGCGGGATGCCGCTGAGGATACACCGTCTTAAACACCGGTATGAGGGTGGCGCAAGCCCTGGGCGGCAGTCATTAACGCCGCAATGATTGATAAAACTGTTAGAGGTTGCATCCATAGCCTGCCTCTTATATTATCCAAAATCCCACCGGTATTACATGTTGAAACTGCTCTTTATTACCCCTTATGGATAATAAATGATGAGTGTTAGTTAATATGGCAGGCATATTTTATGGAAAAACCCTTAGAGAATAATCAAGATTTCTTTATCCAAACGATGAAAATAGAAATCAAACTTTATCTTCAGCAGATATTCAAGAACGCCAACGCGTTCTGTTTTGCCTACTTTATGATGAATAAAAGCGATAACTTCCCAGCCTATATAATATCCGACTACCCCAGCGGCTGGCTGAATCAATACCGCAGTTACGGTTATCAAAAAATCGACCCGGTGATGCTCATCGCCTGCCGGAAATTCACCCCTTTTTTTTGGCCTGATAATCCGTCGATAATACAAGAGCATAGCTTTTTCAGGCTGTCAAAATATTACCGGCTTGACAGCGGCTACACTTTTACGTTGCATGATTGCGATAACAACCTGGCTACATTAAGCATCAGCAACCGCCAGGGAAAGGAGGAATTCTATCATTTTATTGAGCAAAACAAAGAAAGACTGCAGATGCTGCTGATTAGCACTCATGATAAGGTGTTGAACTTTATGCAAAATACGTTGCCCGACGCCACATCCCATGGCGAGAGATCACACGTCCAGGCACTGTCTCCCCGGGAAAAAGAAGTATTATTCTGGGCCAGTGTCGGAAAAACCTATGGCGAGGTCGCGACCATCCTGGCAATACGCGAGGGAACGGTAAAATTTCATATCAGAAATATTATTGATAAGCTAGGCGTTACGAATGCAAAACATGCCATCAGCCGGGCCACGGAACTTAAATTATTTGGTTAACTATCCATTTATCATTTCGCGCAACGCGATCACAACCCTGTCCATCTGTGGGAGTTTTATTATGCTGTCGGCTTAAAATGGACAGCGTTGCCAATATATTTGCAATCATTTATATAGTGTTTAAGATGCAGGCGTTGCCGCGAGAAATTTGATGCTATCATTGCCCGGTGATTCTTCTGGCTGTTGAAGGTAGGCATGATTAGATTCTGTCTTTTTAATTTATTAGCTTTGTTTTCATTAACGGCATATTCCTCTGAGCATCTCCATAAAATAATTTTAATCGATCTCATGAATAATAAGCCAATGTTTTGTCATGCTGAGCCCCGTTGGCGCTTTTCCCCGCCGATAAAAGACGATCCCTGGCTGGCCGGGCGGTTAAGCGCGCTGGCCGAGGCGGGATTTGCCCGCCTGGAGGGGGCCGGGGACAGTGCGCAGTGGTGGTTGACGCCCACCGGCGCCACGGGTGCGCAATTCTGCGGGGACGTTTGTTACGGCCGGATGTTGGTCAGTCCCCAGCGGCCCTGCTCATAGCCTTATTATTAAGTCTGCTGATAATTGTGTTTATGAGATCGACGCCGGCGGAGGGACCAGGCTCCGCCGGCAAACTCACCATTGATCTTTTCTCCCGCCCGCCGGATAATCATGCCACTTGACTCGGGGTGTCCGCCGCTGTGCGCCGGACTGAGATTTTACCCGTATGACCTGATCTGGATAATGCCAGCGTAGGGAAGTCACGGCCTGTTGTCCCGCCGGGTCCGTCTTCCTCAGCGCCGGCTGGGAGCGCTATGATTACCGAACCTGCCGAACTGCCCGGCTTAGCCGCCGCGTCTTCCCTTACCCTGCTGCGCCAGCGCAAGCCATTAGTCCATTGTATGACCAATGACGTGGTACAGGCGTTTACCGCCAATGCGCTCCTGGCCGTCGGCGCCGCCCCGGCCATGGTGATCGAACCCTGTGAGGCGGTTCAGTTCGCCGCCATGGCCGATGCGCTGCTGGTGAATATCGGCACGCTGACCGCGCCGCGGGCCGAGGCGATGATGGCCGCCATTACGTCGGCCAATCAGGCCGGCACGCCATGGGTGCTGGATCCGGTGGCCGTGGGCGCATTAACCTTCCGTACTGAATTCGCCCGGGGCGTATTGCCGTTAAAACCCGCCGCCATTCGCGCCAATGCCTCGGAAATCCTGGCGCTGGCCGGGCAGCCGGCCCTGGGCCGCGGCGTGGACAGCGCCGACGACTCCCGCCTCGCCCTGCCTTTTGCCCGCCGGCTGGCCGCGGACTATGGCACCCTGGTCGCGGTTACCGGCCGGGTGGACTTTATCACCGACGGCGATCGGGTCTGGTCCGTGACCGACGGCGACGCCATGATGACGCGCGTCACCGGTACTGGCTGCGCCTTATCGGCCGTGGCGGCGGCGTTTTGCGCCCTGCCGGGCGATCGGTTGCAGCATCTGGCCGCCGCCTGCAGGATCATGGCGCTGGCCGGGCGGTTAACCGCCCGGGACGCGGCGGGTCCGGGCAGCTTTGCCGTCGGCTTCCTCGACCGGCTGTACGGCCTGCAGGAGGAGGATATACCATGAAGCGCTGCCATAACCTGCTCAGTATCGCCGGCACCGATCCCAGCGGCGGCGCCGGTATCCAGGCTGATTTAAAAACCTTCTCGGCGCTTGGCGCCTATGGCGCCACGGTCATCACCGCGCTGGTGGCGCAAAATACCCGCGGCGTGCAGTCCATCTATCCTATCAGCGCTGAATTCGTCGCCGCCCAGCTGGATTCCGTGCTCGGGGACCTGCGTATCGACAGCGCCAAAATCGGCATGCTCGGGCAGGCGGACATCGTGCGGACGGTGGCGGCAAAACTGCGGCAATATCCCATACCCTATGTGGTGCTCGATACCGTGATGGTGGCGAAAAGCGGCGATTTCCTGCTGTCGCCGGATGCCGTGAGCGCCGTGCGGGATGTCTTATTGCCGCTGGCGTCCATCATCACCCCTAATTTGCCGGAAGCGGCGGCGCTGCTGGGCTGCCGCGCCGCCGCCAGCGAGGAGGAAATGCGCCGGCAGGGCCGGGAACTCCTGGCCTACGGCTGCCAGGCGGTGGTGATGAAGGGCGGCCACCTGCATGGCGACTCCAGTCCCGACTGGCTTATCACCGCCACGGACGAACGGCGTTTCGACGCCGTCAGGGTGAACACCCGGCATACCCATGGCACCGGTTGCACGCTCTCCGCCGCGCTGGCGGCCCTGCGTCCGCTGCATGACGACTGGGCGCAAACGCTCGCGGCGGCCAAAGCCTGGCTGCAGCAGGCGCTGCTACATGCGGATGATCTACAGGTCGGGCAGGGGATCGGGCCGGTCCATCATTTCCACCAGTGGTGGTGACATTCCGGTGAGAATGCCCTGGGCAAAGTTAAGCAGCGAGCGGGCGTCGTGCAGATGCCGGGCGTCGAAGGCGTTGAGCAAATAACTGTTCTCGCCGCGGTGCGGGCGGATGCGCAATGACGGCAGGGGCGTGCCGCCCCGGTATTCCGGTACCGCCGTATAGATATACCCCGGCTGCATCTGGTTGTCTTCATCGCGCCATAATAATTGCAGCGCCGGATAAGGGCCGAGACAGCGGCCGATAAAGACATTCCCGGCCCAGAAACCTTCGTACTCGCCGTCTTTTTGCAGTCGTTTTTCGCTGAACACCGGCGCGTTGATCAAGCCTGATAGCTGGTCGGGCGTTAACGTCTGCAGCAGCTGATGCCACAGCGGATTGCCGTTTTCCAACTGCCAGCAGGCCATGCCGATATAGTCGTTAAGCGCCTGCCAGTCCTGCTCCAGCATGCGCTTGACCGGCTTATCGGTCATATTGCGAAACTGCATCAGCGGGCTGACCATATCGCCCAGCGTATTGTAGGTAATCAGCGTCATGGTGCGCGGATTGCGGCGCAGCGACAGCCAAAGGATTAATTTTGGGATGCGGAACTCAATGGATTGCACGCTGAGCCGGTACTGGTTCTCTTTGGTCAACACAAAACCGTTGGAGGTGCCGCGCTTTTCGCGGTAGTTATGGATAACCACCACGCTGTGGGGCCCCATCCAGCCGGTAATATAATGTTCTTTGTCACTCTGGGTGACTTTCATATCCTCGACCATGTCGCACAGGCTTTTTTCCGTCAGCGTCTCCAGGGGATGGGCTTCCCCGGCGCTGTAGTAAAGCGTTTGCGGCGCGGGCAGGGCGGGTGAAAATGCTTGCATGATAACTTCCTGAAACAGCTACATAGCCTATAGATTACCCTAAGTTGTTATACAAATTCTTGCGCGTGTCGTCCCGGACTGTCGAAAATGTGCGTAAGATCAAATCACTGGCGGCGACATGGCCGGTTCCCCTAGGCCAGCAGCGGACAAAGGGGCGGCAGACGGCATGCCAGCGCCGCCGGCAAGATGGTAATCAGGAATTTTTTTCCCTTCAGCGGCTCACCGTCGAGGTTGAAGGTGACCTCATGCGGCGCCTCGATTTCAAGCCAGGGCAGAGAAGCGGCGATGACATGGGGGTTTTGCTCATCGCTGGTCAGGCTGTTGAGGAGGATCGGCAGCAGCGCCTCCGAGGCGAAAACGCGCAGCTGCAGCAGGCCGTCGTTGATCAGCGCGTCCGGGCAAAGCGCCTGCCCGCCGCCGGCCTGGCGGCCGTTGCCGATACCGATAACCAGCGCCTCGCCCGCCCAGTTAAAGCCCGGGCCGCGGATTGCGCAGCTGTCGGCTTTCAGGGTATCCATGCGCAGCAGACCATGGATAAAATAGGATGCGCCGCCCAGGGCGGATTTCAGCTTGGCCGGCGTCTCGGCGGTGATGCGGGTGCCGAAGCCGCCGGTGGCCATATTGATGAAATAACGATCGTGATTAACCTGGGCGATGTCGATATCCACCGCCTTGCCGTTAATGGCCAGCATCAGCGCTTTATCCAGCTCCTGGGGAATGGCGCAGCTGAGGGCAAAATCGTTGGCGGTGCCCAGCGGCAGGATACCCAGGCAAGGGCGGCGCGCCGCCGGCAGCAGCGCCAGGGCGCTGGCGATTTCGTTAATGGTGCCGTCGCCGCCGCCGGCGATGACCGTGTCCACCCGCAGGCGAACGGCTTCCTCGACGTAGCGCTGCGCGTCTCCATGCTCCCAGGTAACGCGCACGTGCAGCGGAAAACCGGCTTCGCGTTGCTGCTCCACCGCCAGTCTGAGCTCTTCGTTACCCGCGCTTTTGCCGTTCACGATAAGCAGTGAGGCGGGAGTGGTTGCCATGGCTGATTGCATCAATGCCTTTCCTTGAAGTAGGGGTTTTCATACAGAAATGATAATGCGTCATGAAGGGGCTTTTCGCCAAATAAAAAGCCAGCTCAAGGGAGGATGAGCTGGCGAAAGAGGTGGTTCCTGGTGAGGCTGGGTCATTGTTTTGCATTTTGATTCAGCAAGCGCATTATACGCTTTGCCCCCGGTACGTATTGTGACCCAATTCTAATTTCCGGATGACCAATGCTGAATTTCGTTGAACGATCAGCCCGCGGTGCTGTCCGCCGCCGCGACGCTGCCGTGCGGATTACGCGTGGTGGTGCCCGGCAGGTTTCGCAACAATATGGCGAAGCGCACGTCGATAGCCTCCGGGATCGGCAGGTAGACCCTATGGCCGTTGCCCGGCGCCACGTCGGCGTCGGCGCCTTTGCCGGTGACGATGCGTTCCAGGGTAAAGCTGATATTGCCTTGTGGGGTCATCAGTTCCACGCTGTCGCCGCGGGAGAATTTGTTTTTCACGTCCACTTCGGCCAGCCCGTCGCGCCGGGCGCCGGTAAATTCGCCGACGAACTGCTGGCGGTCTGAAACAGAATAACCGTAATCGTAATTCTGCTGATCCTCATGGACATGGCGGCGCAGGAAGCCTTCGGTATAACCCCGGTGCGCCAGGCCCTCAAGCGTTTTGAGCAGGGAGGCGTCAAACGGCTTGCCGGCCACGGCGTCGTCAATCGCCCGGCGATAGACCTGGGCGGTGCGCGCGCAATAATAAAAAGATTTGGTGCGGCCTTCTATTTTCAGGGAATGCACGCCCATCGCCGTCAGGCGTTCCACGTGCGCGACGGCGCGCAGATCCTTTGAATTCATGATATAGGTGCCGTGTTCATCCTCGAACGCGCTCATATATTCGCCGGGGCGCTGGGCCTCTTCCAGCATGAACACCTTGCCGGTCGGCGCGCCGATGCCGAGCGTCGGCTCAACCTGGGTAACGGCGATCGGCTCATGCTGATGAACGATATTGCCTACCTCGTCTTCCTTGCCCTCCTGCACGTTATATTCCCAGCGACAGGCATTGGTGCAGGCGCCCTGGTTGGGGTCGCGCTTATTGAGGTATCCCGACAGCAGGCAGCGGCCGGAATAGGCCATGCACAGGGCGCCGTGGACAAACACTTCCAGCTCGATTTCCGGTACCTGCGCCCGGATTTCCGCAATCTCCTCCAGCGACAGTTCCCGGGAAAGGATCACCCGGGTCAGTCCGGCCTGCTGCCAGAATTTTACCGTTGCCCAGTTTACCGCGTTGGCCTGGACCGACAGATGGATGGGCATGGCCGGAAACGCCTGGCGCACCAGCATAATCAGGCCGGGATCGGACATGATCAGCGCGTCGGGACCCATCTCGACCACCGGCGTGAGATCGCGGATAAAGGTTTTCAGCTTGGCGTTGTGCGGGGCGATATTCACCACCACATAGAATTTCTTACCCAGGCTATGGGCTTCCTGAATGCCCGCGGACAGGTTTTCGTGATTGAATTCGTTATTGCGTACCCGCAGGCTATAGCGCGGCTGGCCGGCATAGACCGCGTCGGCGCCGTAGGCAAAAGCGTAACGCATATTTTTTAACGAACCGGCGGGTGAGAGTAATTCCGGAGTAAACATGATAAATCTCGTCTGATGTCAAGTCAGGCTGCCCCTGCGGGGGCAGTGCAGCACGGGATTTTAGCCCCTGGCGGGGAAAAGATCAGCAAAAACCGATAACAGGCAGGGTTAATTCATCGCAACGGGGACACCGGATGCGCCCCCGGCGGAACGGATCAGGCCGTCAAATCCATGATCTCTTTCGTGGCGGCGCATTCCATCGCGGCTTTGATGCCTCGTCGGGCGGCGGTTTCGGAATTGTAAGGACCGCTTTGGCCGAGGATTTGATAATTGCCGCCCCGCAGAATAAAATACGCATGCCGGTCCCGGCTGCTTTTCAGCTCGTAGTTATTCTCGTCGGGGGCATTGTAACGGGCGAAACGAATGGCATTTTCCGCTGACGCCTTGCTGCAAAAGGTGGCGCTGGATAAAATGATTTCGTCGTTATTACCCTTTAATTTAAATATGAAATGCCCGTTCTTCACTTTTTCCAGCTCATAATGTACGGTTGCCATGTCGGCTCCTCCTCAACGTTGCACGGCGCCTTCGCGCTAAATGAAGTATAGGAGACGATCGCGGCTGTCACCGTGGCTGAATCGGTTAAATTAAATCTCCGGGCTCGGCTTCCCAGCGATAGCCCATGCCGTAGACGGCGCGGATAAACACCACATCGTCGGCCAGTGCTTCCAGCTTGCGGCGTAAATTCTTGATATGGCTGTCTATGGTGCGGTCGGTCACCACGCGGTAATCGTCATACAGCTGGTTGAGCAGGGCTTCGCGCGAAAAGACCTGGCCGGGCGCGCCGGCCAGTATTTTCAGCAGGCGGAATTCCGCCGGGGTTAAATCCAGCGCCAGATCGCGGTAGCTGGCCTTGAACCTGTTCTCGTCGATTTTTAACGGACTGGGCTGCGGCGCGCAGGCCTGCGGACGATAGCAGCGGCGCATGATGGCCTTGACCCGGGCCACCACTTCCCGCGGGCTGTAAGGTTTGCAGATATAATCATCCGCGCCGATTTCAAGGCCCAGCAGGCGGTCGATCTCATCGGTCTTGGCGGTCATCATGATAATCGGCACATCGGAAAAGCGCCGGATATCGCGGCACACCGACAAGCCGTCGCGGCCCGGCAGCATCAAATCCAGCAACACCAGCGCGGCCGGCGTCTTCAGCAGATAGTCGGCCACTTCGTCGCCCCGCGTCAGCCAATGGGTGCGATAATCCGCCGCCTGGAGGTAATCCACCAGTAATTGCCCAAGCTTGGGCTCATCCTCGACGATAAGGATGGTTAGCGGCGCGCTGTCGAGTTCGCTCATAGAGTCCTGGGTGCCCGTTGATCGAGGGGTAATTGTACCGTGATTTGCAGGCCGCCAGAAGCCGAATGCGCGGCCGATATGCGTCCCCCGTGCGCCTCGACGATATTCTGGCAAATAGGCAGCCCGAGCCCCGAGCCGCCGCTGGCGCGATTGCGTGAGCCCTCGGTACGGTAGAAACGTTCAAAAATCTGCGTAAGCTGGTCATCCTCGACCCCGGGCGTGCTGTCCCGCCAGCGCAGCGTCAGGCTGTCTTCCCGTATCCATCCCTCGACGGCCACGCTGCCCGGGGCGTCGGTATAACGCAAACTGTTTTCCAGCAGGTTGAGGAACAGCTGCGTCAGGCGATCCGCATCGCCGAATATCCATGCCTTATCGGGCAGCGCCAGGGTCAGGTCCAGCCCTTTGAGCACAAAACGTTCCCGAAACGAGGCCGCGGCGATAGCCAGGATATGGATGGCGTCCACCCGGTCCTTGCGATAGGCCAGCGCGCCTGAGTCGGAGAGGGAAAGCTGATGCAAATCATCCACGAGCTTGGTCAGGATGGCGACCTCCGCCTGCAGGGACGCGAGGGATTCGCCGGTGGGCTGGCGCACCCCGTCCTGCAGCGCTTCCAGCTCGCCGCGCAGTATCGACAGCGGCGTGCGCAGCTCGTGGGAAATATCGGCCATAAACGCGCGGCGCATGGCGTCGTTTTTTTCCAGCGACATGGCCAGCTGGTTAAAGTCATTGGCCAGCCGCCCCAGCTCATCCTGGGTGCCGGTCTCCACCCGGGTTGAAAAGTTGCCGGCGGCCAACTGATGGGTCCCGCTCACCAGCCGTTTGACCGGCGCCAGCAGGCCGCGCGCGGTCAGCCAGGTAACCGCCGCCGCCAGCAGTCCCGCCAGCGCGACAATCAGCCAGCTGGTGCGCCGCTGCTGGGCGTCGAAACTGATATCCGCATCGCGTGTCAGGCGCTCGACCGGCGTCGACATCACCCAGCCGACCAGGGTGCCGTTCACGTTGATCGCACGGCGCGGGCCTTCATCCGGCAGGGGGCCGCCCGGCCCGACCAGCTTTTGCCGCTGCGCGTCCACCACCCAGATCTGGGTGCGCAGGCCGTGGGGCGGCAGGTTCTTGCCCTCGTCCAGGTTTTGTTCAAAGGAACGCAGCAGCTGATAGACAAAACGATCGTTATTGCGCAGGAAACGCCAGTCGCCGTGCAGCTGGTACTGTTCGGCCAGCGCGGTGCTTAACAGCTCGATGCGCTGGTTATTGCTGCGTTTAATATAATCGATAAAACCGCGCTCAAAGCTGACGCGCACGCCCCAGTGCATGGTAATCACCACCAACATGCAGGTGGCGAAAATGGCGAGGAACAGCTTTGCGGTAATGCCGAATTTCATTTTTACGCCTTATTGGCCCTTCGGGTCGCTTTGGGATAATAGCCCATTGGGCGAGGTGTCCGGCGGTACGCGCATAAATACCAGCGCCGGCAGGGCAATCACCACCGCCATGCATAAATAGGTGGCGATAAACACGCCGTGGATATCGCCTGTCGCCAGCGGCGCCTGACCGCCGGCAAACAAGCCCAACAGGATGCCCACCGTGGTCACGCCCAGGCTCATGGACAGCTGCATCACCATCGACAACAGGCTGTTGCCGCCGCTGGCCAGCGGATCGGGCAGATCCTTGAGCGTCAGGGTGTTCATCGAGGTGAAACGCATGGCGTTAACCACCCCCTGGAAAAACAGTACCACCGGAATGGCGTAAGTCCAGCCCGCCAGCGCCACCAGCGGAAACACCAGGCTCACCGCCGCCAGCCCGAGCGTGGCGCCGGTCAGGACGTTCCGATAACCGGCGCGGTTGACCAACTGCACGATAATGCGTTTGGTGCCCATGCTGCCTATCACCATCGGGATCATCATCAGCCCGGCGTGGAAAGGGGTGTAGCCCATGCCGAGCTGTAAAAACAGCGGCGTCATAAATGGCAGCATGCCGCTGCCGATGCGGCCCAGCAGGCTGCCGAGCAGGCCGATGGCGAAGGTGGGCGTTTCAAACAGCCGCAGGTTGAACAACGCGTTTTCATTGCGCCTGGCGTGCAGCCAGTAGCCAAACAGCGCCAGCAGGCCGGTCAGCATCAGGCCGACGATATACGCCGGGGGGATATTCAGCCCTTTATGGCCTTCCAGCCCCAGGGTCATGGTGGCCATGCCCACCGCCAGCAGGAAAAATCCGCCGATATCAAAGCCGCGGGTTTCCATTTTGTAGTTCGGCATCAGCAGCCAGGTGATCAGGGCGCCGACAATCCCCACCGGCAGGTTAATCAGGAAGATCCAGTGCCAGCTGGCGTATTGCACCAGGAAGCCGCCCAGGGCGGGACCGATCAGCGGCCCGATCTGCCCCGGCATGGTGACGAACGCCATCGCCGCCATATACTGCGAACGCGGCACGATTTTCATCACCGTCAGGCGGCCCACCGGCACCATCATCGCGCCGCCGATGCCCTGCACCACCCGTGACAGCACCAGTTCCTGCAGCGACCCGGCCCGCGCGCACAGCAGGGAACCCAGGGTAAACAGCACGATGGCGCTGAAAAAGACCTTTTTCACCCCGAACCGGTCCGCCAGCCAGCCGCTGGCCGGCAGCATCACCGCCACCGTCAGCACATAGGAGACGATAACCGAATGCATATGCAGCGGGTTTTCCTTCAGGCTATGGGCCATCGAGGGCAAGGCGGTATTGACGATGGTGGTGTCCAGCGTTTGCATAAAAAAGCCAAAGGCCACCGTCCACAGCTGCCAGTGCACAGAGGCGGAGGGCCGGGGGTCGGCGGGGGCGGTGTTATGATGAAAGGGATGCCATTGCATATCGCGGTTACTCTTGCTCGGGGATAACGATGCCGGCGCGGGACGGACGCCCTTTCAGACGCAATTTATCAAAAAACAGATAAATCACCGGCGTGGTGTACAGGGTCATCAACTGGCTGACCACCAGCCCGCCGACGATGGTAATGCCCAGGGGCTGGCGCAGCTCGGCGCCGTCGCCGCTGCCGATCACCAGCGGCAGCGCGCCGAACAGCGCGGCCAGGGTGGTCATGAGAATGGGCCTAAAGCGCAGCTGGCAGGCCTGAAAAATGGCATCCGCCGCGCTGATGCCGCTTTGCCGCTGGGCGGTCAGGGCGAAGTCCACCATCATAATGGCGTTCTTTTTGACGATGCCTATCAGCAGCAGGATGCCTATCATGGCAATCAGGCTGAACGGGGCGCTGAACGCCTCCAGGGCCAGCAGCGCGCCGATGCCCGCCGAGGGCAGGGTGGACAGGATGGTCAGCGGATGAACATAGCTTTCATAGAGGATCCCCAGCACGATATACACCGTGGCGATGGCGGCGATGATAAGCCACAGTTGGGATTGCTGGGTCTGCTGGAAGACCTTGGCCGTGCCGGCGAAGGTGCCGCGCACGCTGGCGGGCACGCCCAATTCCGTCATGGCGCGTTCGATGGCGCCGGAGGCGGTGGACAGCGCCACGCCTTCCGGCAGGTTAAAGGAGATGGTCGAGGCAGCGGACAGTCCCTGGTGGTTAACCGACAGCGGGGCGTTGGCCGGTTGCCATTGGGCAAATGCCGACAGCGGGATCGGCTGGCCGGCGCTGTTGATCAAAAACATGTGGTCCAGCGCGCTGGGGTCCTGGGTATAGGCCGGCGCCACTTCCATCACCACTTTATATTGATTCAGGGGCTGGTAGATGGTGGATATCTGGCGCTGGCCGAACGCATTGTTAAGCAGATTATTGACGTCCGAGACCGCCAGACCCAGGCTGGACAGCACGTCGCGATTATAGATCAATCCCAGCTCCGCCCCTTTATCCTGCTGGTCGGAGTTCACATCGGCCAGTTCGGGCAGCGCCGCCAGCGCCAGGCGCACCTTGGGTTCCCAGGCGCGCAGATCCGCCAGATCGTCCGCCAGCAGCGTGTACTGGTAGGCGGCGTTGGACTCCCGCCCGCCGACACGGATATCCTGCACCGCCGACAAATACAGATCGGCGCCCGGCTCCCGGGCAAGCTTGGCGCGCAGGCGGGCGATAATTTCCTGCGAGTTTTCCCGGCGTTCGGATAACGGCTTCAGGGAGATGTACATCGAGCCGGCATTGGTGCGCGAGCCGCCGGTATACCCGGTGACATTGTCCACCGCCGGATCGGCCGCCACGATTTTCATAAAGTCCTGCAGCTTGCCGCGCATCGCCTGGAAGGAAATACTCTGATCGGCCTGGATAAACCCTTGTATCCGCCCGGTATCCTGCTCCGGCATCAGGGTTTTGGGTATGGCGATATACAGCCATACATTCAGCGCCAGGGTGGCCAAAAACAGCACCAGCACCCAGCCGGCATGATTAAGCACCCAGTGCAGCGAACGGGCGTAGCCGCCCTGCAGCCGCAGCAGCAGGGCGGTAAACCGATCGGTTTTTTTAGCGGCGCGCGCGGTATCCCTGCCCAGCAGGCGGGCGCAAAGCATGGGCGTGAGCGTCAGCGACACCACCAGGGAAATCATGATAGCCACCGACAGCGTCACGGCGAACTCGCGGAACAGCCGGCCCGGCAGGCCGCTCATCAGCAGCAGCGGAATAAATACCGCCACCAGGGACAGGCTCATCGACAGTACGGTAAAACCCACTTCACGCACCCCCAGCAGGGACGCCGCCAGGGGATTCATACCGGATTCCACGTGACGGGCGATATTCTCCACCACCACGATGGCGTCATCCACCACGAAACCGGTGGCGATGGTCAGCGCCATCAGCGAGATATTATTCAGGCTGAACCCGCACAGGTACATGGCGGCGAAGGTGCCGATCAGCGACACCGGCACGGCCAGCGCCGGAATCAGCGTCGCGCGCCAGGAGCGCAGGAACAGCAGGACCACCAGGATCACCAGCGCCACCGCAATCACCAGCGACTGTTCCACTTCGTCGAGGGAGGCGCGGATAGTCGGCGAGCGATCCTGCGCCACGTTCATCTCGATGCCGGCCGGTATCGAGGCGCGCAGGGCGGGGATGGCCGCCCGTATGCTTTGCACCGTGGAAATGATATTGGCGTCGGGGGAGCGGAAAATCACGATCAAAATGGCCGGCTTGCTGTTGACCATGCCGGCGTTGCGCACATCCTGTACCGCATCGCGCACGTCGGCCACGTCCTGCAGCCGCACCACGCCGCCGTTTTGGTAGTGCACAATCAGCGGCTGGTATTCCCGCGCAGTAGACAGGGCGTCGTTGGTGCGGATTTGCCAGCGGGACTGGTTGTCCTCCAGCGCCCCCTGCGGGCGGCGCACGTTCGCCTGGCTGATGGCCTCGCGCACTTCGTCAAGCGACACGCCCTGGTTGAACAACGCCTGGGGATTGAGCTCGACCCGCACCGCCGGCAGCGAGCCGCCGCCGACCGTGACATTGCCGACGCCGTCCATCTGGGAAATATTCTGCGCCAGCTGGGTGGACGCGATATCGTAAAGCTGGCCCTGGCTGTAGGTGTCCGAGGTCAGGGTCAGGATCACGATCGGCGCGTCGGACGGATTCACCTTGCGGTACTGCGGCCGGTTGGGCATGCCGCTGGGCAGCAGGCTTTGCGCCGCGTTCAGCGCCGCCTGGACATCGCGCGCGGCGCCGTTGATATCGCGGTCAAAATCAAACTGCAGGATAATGCGCGTGGTGCCCAGGGCGCTGGTGGACGTCATCTCGTTGACGCCGGCCACATGGCCCAGCGCCCGCTCAAGCGGCGTGGCCACCGACGAGGCCATGGTCTCGGGGGAGGCGCCGGGCAGGGACGCCGTGACCAGCAGCACCGGAAAATCCACCTGCGGCAGCGGCGCCACCGGCAGCAGGCGAAAGCCTATCACCCCGCACAGGGCAATCGCCAGCGTCAGCAGCAGCGTGGCCACCGGGCGGTAGATAAACAGGGCGAAGAATTTCATGTCGTTTCCGGCTTATCGACAACGGCCCGGCCGCGGCGCGACAGGCGGTCGAACAGCAGATAGATCACCGGGGTGGTGAACAATGTCAGCACCTGGCTCACCACCAGCCCGCCCACCATGCAAATTCCCAGCGGCCGGCGCAACTCCGCCCCGACCCCGGTGCTGAACATCAGCGGCAGGGCGCCGAACAGCGCGGCAAGGGTGGTCATCAGGATCGGGCGAAAGCGCAGCAGGCACGCCTGGAAAATGGCGTCATAGGGCGTCATGCCTTTTTCCCGTTCGGCGGCCAGGGCAAAGTCGATCATCATGATGGCGTTTTTCTTGACGATGCCGATCAGCAGGATAATGCCGATTATGGCTATCACGTCCAGCTCGTGGCCGGACAGGATCAGCGCCAGCAGCGCGCCCACCCCGGCGGTGGGCAGGGTGGACAGGATGGTGACCGGATGGATAAAGCTTTCATACAGCACGCCCAGCACGATATACACCGCCACGATGGCCGCCACGATAAGCCATACGGTGCTCTCCAGCGCCGATTGGAACGCCAGCGTACTGCCCTGGAACCGGGTGGCCACGGAGTCGGGCACATCCAGATCCTGTTCCGCCTGGGTAATGGCCTGCACCGCTTGGCCCAGCGAATACCCGGGGGCGAGATTGAACGAGACGGTGGCGGCGGGGAATTGCTCGAGATGGTTGATGGACAAGGCGCCCAGGCGCTGCTGTACGCTGCTGATGGCGCTTAGCGGCACCATATTGCCGTCGGCGCCCCTGATGCGGATATCGTCGAGCGCCGCGAGCCCGGAAAGGGTGTCGGTATCCTGCTCCAGCACCACGCGGTATTGGTTGGCCTGGGTATAGATGGTGGAAACCAAGCGCTGGCCAAAGGCGTTATACAGCGCGTTCGCCACATCGGCCATGCTGACGCCCAGGCGGCTGGCGCTGTCCCGGTCCACCTTGATATAGGCTTCCAGGCCGCGATCTTGCAAATCGCTGCTGACATCCCGCAGCTGAGGCAGGCTTTGCAACCGGGTGAGCAGCGGCGGTATCCATTTACCCAAATCGGTCAGGGACAAGGACTGCAGGGTAAACTGATACTGGGTATGGCTGAGCTGGGTATCGATGGTCAGGTCCTGCACCGGCTGCAGGTAAAGCTGGATGCCGGTCAGGCCGGCGGTGGCCCGCTGCAGGCGTTCGATCACCACGCCGATCCTGTCCTGGCGCTTATCCAGCGGCTTGAGGTTGATCTGCAGCCGTCCGCTGTTCAGCGTGGCGTTGGCGCCGTCCACGCCAATCAGCGAGGATACGCTTTGTACCGCCGGATCGCGCATGACGACCGACAGCACCTCCTGCTGGCGCTGGGCCATATTGCTGAACGACACGCTTTGCGCCGCCTGCACCGTGCCCTGGATCACGCTGTTGTCCTGGGTGGGGAAAAATCCTTTCGGGATAACCAGGTACAGGACAATGGTCAGCGCCAGCATGGCAATCGCCACCGACAGCGTCAGCCAGGGATGAAACAGCACTTTGCGCAGCCAGCGGCCGTAGCCGGCCACCAGTTGTTCGAACAGCCTTTCGCTGGCGCGGGTAAAGCGGTTCTGCCGGCGCAGGGATTCGTAGCTCAGCATGCGCGCGCACATCATCGGCGTCAGGGTCAGGGACACCACCGCCGAAATCAGGATGGCTATCGCCAGGGTCACCGCAAATTCCCGGAACAGCCGCCCGACGATATCGCCCATGAACAGCAGCGGGATTAACACCGCGATCAACGACACGGTGAGGGAAATAATGGTAAAGCCTATTTCGCCGGCGCCCTTCAGCGCCGCCGCCAGGGGTTTTTCCCCCTGTTCGATATAACGGGAGATGTTCTCGATCACCACGATGGCGTCGTCCACCACAAAACCGGTGGCGATGGTCAGCGCCATCAGGGTCAGGTTATTGACGGAAAATCCGAGCAGATACATCACCCCGAAGGTGCCCACCAGCGACAGCGGCACGGCCACGGCGGGGATAATGGTGGCGGCGGCATTGCGCAGGAACAGGTAAATCACCATCACCACCAGCGCAATGGACAGCAACAGTTCAAACTGCACATCGCTGACCGAGGCGCGGATATTGTCGGTACGGTCGGCCAGCAGCGAGACGGTGACCGACTTCGGCAGGCTGGCGGTTAACGAAGGCAACAGGGCGCGGATGCTGTCGGCGGTGGTAATGACATTGGCGCCGGGCTGGCGCTGGATATTCATGACAATGGCCGGCTGACGGTTGGCCCAGGCGCCCAGGCGGTTGTTCTCGGCGCCCTGTTCAATGGTCGCCACATCGCGCAGCCGCACCGGCGCGCCGTTTTGCCAGGTGACGATAAGCCGGCGGTAATCCTCGGCGGATTTCATCTGATCGTTGGCCGACAGGGTTACCGAACGCTGCGGGCCATCCAGGCTGCCCTTGGCGGAATTGACGTTGGCGGCGTCGATGGCGGTGCGCACGCTTTCACTGTCAAGGCCGTAGGCCGCCAGGGCGGGGGCGTTAAGCTTGACCCGCACCGCCGGGCGCTGGCCGCCGGAAATCGAGACCAGCCCCACGCCGCTGACCTGGGAAATTTTCTGCGCCACCCGTGTTTCCACCATATCTTCCACCTGGATCATCGACATGGATGTCGACGTGACCGCAAGCGTCATAATGGGCGGATCGGCGGGATTGACCTTGCTGTATACCGGCGGATTGGGCAGATCGTCCGGCAGCAGGTTGGTGGCGTTATTGATGGCCGCCTGCACTTCCTGTTCCGCCACGTCAAGCGGCAGCGACAGCTGGAACTGCAGCGTAACCACCGACGCGCCGCCCGAGCTTTGCGACGCCATTTGCTTTAATCCCGACATCTGGCCGAACTGCCGCTCCAGCGGCGCGGTGATGGCGGAGGTGACCACGTCCGGGCTGGCGCCGGGATACAGCGTCACCACCTGGATCGTGGGATAATCCACCTCGGGCAGCGCCGACACCGGCAGCGTCCGGTAGCCGAGGATACCGGCCAGCAGGATGGCGATCATCAGCAGCGTCGTGGCGACCGGCCGCAGGATAAACAGGCGCGAGGGGCCGCCGCTATGGCTGGACGGCAGCAACTCCATCAGGATTTTTCCCCGCGGCGCGCGGGGGCGCGGGGGCCTGCGGCGGGCTGCGTGCTGGCGGGGGCGATAACCTCGACCTTGACCCCTTCGGTCAGCCGGTCAAGACCGTCGGTAACCACCCGCTGCCCCGCCTGCAGGCCGGCGGTGATCACCACCTGCTGGCTGTCTTCCATGCCGGTGGTGACCCGGTGCTGGCTCACCTGGTCGTCATCGTTCAGGACCCAGACAAAATGGCCGTCGTTGCTCATCTGTACCGCGGCGGGGGGGATCACCACCGCGTTTTGCAAGGTGTCGACCTTCATGCGGATATTGACGAACTGATTGGGAAACAGGCTGTCGTCGGCATTGGCAAAGCGGCCCTTAAGCCTTACCGTGCCGGTGGTGGCGTCGATTTGATTGTCCAGGCTGAGCAGCGCGCCCTCGGTCAGCTTGGTTTTATTGGTGCGATCCCATACTTCAATCAGGGGCGCGTTGCCGGTTTTCTGCGCGGCGATAACGCTTGGAATATCGCTTTCCGGCAGCGTAAAGAGCACATCGATCGGCCGCGTCTGGGTCAGCACCACGATGCCCGTGGTATCGCCGCTGGTGATAAAATTACCCACATCCACCTGGCGCAGGCCGACCCGGCCGTCCATCGGCGCGGTAATGCGGCTGTAGGCCAGTTGCAGCTCGGCGCTGGCCACCGCCGCCTGGTCCACCAGCAAAGTGCCCTCGGCCTCGCGCACCAATGATTGCTGGGTGTCGAGCTGCTGACGGGAGACCAGGCTGGTTTTGACCAACTGCTGGTAGCGCGCCATATCCTGCCGGGCGTTGGCGAGCGTCGCCTGGTCCTTCGCCAACTGCCCCTTGGCCTGCAGCAGCGCCACCTCAAACGGCCGCGGATCGATTTGCGCCAATAACGTCCCCGCCTTGACCCATTGGCCCTCGGCGAAATGCAGCGCCATCAGCTGGCCGTCCACCCGGCTCCTTACGGTGACGGTGCCGGCGGCGGTCACCGTGCCCAGGCCTGTGAGAAACCGCGGCACCGATCGGGACTGCGCGGTGGCCGCCTGCACCGGCGACAGCGTTTGCGCGTGGCGCCCGGCGCGGCCGCCACGCCGCCCGGTCTCGGGGCGGGCCGCGCCCGGCCGGGCGGCGGCGGTGGGTTCGGCGGCGGGCTGTTCCCGGACATGCCGCCATATGAAAAACGCGCCGATAAGGAGGATCAGCAGTGTCGTTATCAGGAGCAATAAGCGTCCATTGCGTTTACCCTTCATGTATCGCTATACCTGTAATCATGCGGACAAGGCATCAGAATCGCACGTTCCCGCATAAAATAAGAATGATATACCCAGTTTAGCCAAAAAAACGCGGGTAAAAATGGAGGAAGTGTGGAGGTATTGTCAGGGTTTGTCGTTCTGGTATGAATATTGCCCCGAAAAGTGCTTTCCGGGGCCTGCGGACGCATCAGTCGGGGGCGGACACGTCGATATCGCCGAAATATTTTTTCGCCAGGGTGCCGATGGTTCCCTGGGCCTTCACCTTGGCGATGGCGTCGTCCAGCTGTTTTTTCAGGGCGTCGTCGCCTTTGCGAATGCCGAAGGCGATGCCGCTGCCGAGGATGGCGTCATCGCTGACCGCGGGTCCGCTAAACGCAAAGCCCTTGCCCTGGGGCTGGGACAGGAAACCGGACTGCCCGGCCGGCGCCAGCACCAGCGTGCCATCGAGGCGGCCGGAGGTCAAATCCATATAGATCTGGTTTTGATCCTGGTAGGCCACCACGTTCACGCCCTGGCCGGCCCAGTGGGCGTTGGCGTAGGATTCCTGGATGGAGCCTTGCAGCACGCCGATGCTTTTACCTTTCAGCGCGTCCGGGGTCGGCTGCAGCCCCGCGTCGGCGCGGGCGATAAGTTTGGTGGGCACCCGATAGATCACCTGGGTGAAATCGATGGCCTGGCGGCGCTTCTCGGTGACATTCATCGCCGAGTTGATGGCGTCGAATTTGCGTCCCTGCAGCGCCGGGATTAAACCATCGAATGAGGTATCCAGCCATTCGCATTTGACGCCGGCGGCCTGGCACACGGCGTTGCCCAAATCGATATCGAACCCCTGCAATTCACCGCTCGGCGATTTGGATTCAAACGGCGGGTAAAGCGCTTCCAGGCCAAAACGGATTTTGCCCTCGGCCGCCATGGCCGGCAGCGCGGCCATGCCGCAGGCCAATATCAACAGTGTCGCTATTTTTTTCATTGTCGTGTCCCGTCATAGGTAGTGTGTGAACGTCAAAAAAATACGGCCATCCCGGCCGCTTACGCCTGGCGCCATGCGCAAAGCCGGCGCGCGCCTTCGCGCAGCGTGGCTTCATCTTTGGCGAAACTGAGCCTGATCATGCCGGTTTCGGTGCCGTCGCTGTAAAACGCCGACAGGGGTATCGACGAGACTTTGGCATCGCGGATTAATTTTATAACCATATCGTTATCGCTGTCCGCCGAGAAATGGCTGAACTGCGCCAACAGGAAAAAACCGCCCGCGCTGGGCAGCAGTTTAAACGGCGAATCCCGCAGGGCGCGGGTCAGTATATCGCGCTTTTGCTGGTAAAAAGCCGCCAGGCCGAGATAACTTTCCGGCTTGCCCAACGCTTCGGCAAACGCATACTGCATCGGCGTATCGGCGGCAAAAACCATAAACTGATGCACCTTGCGGATTTCCAGCATCAATTCGGCCGGCGCCAGGCAATACCCCACGCGCCAGCCGGTGACGCTGTAGGTTTTACCGAAGGACGAAACCACCACGCTTCGCTCGGCCAGGGCGGGATACGCCGCCATGCTGCGGTGAGGCGCGCCGTCGAACACCATATGCTCATACACTTCGTCGGAGAGGATCAGGATATCGGTGCCGGCGGTCAGGGCGGTCAGCCGCTGGATATCTTCTTCGCTGAACACCATGCCGGTAGGGTTATGCGGGCTGTTGACGATAATCATGCGCGTGCGCGGCGTCACGGCCGCGGCCACCGCGTCCCAATCGATAGCGTGCTGTTCCAGCGGGATTTTCACCGGCACCGGCACCGCCCCCTGCAAGCGGGCGATGGGGGAATAGCTGTCAAACGCCGGTTCAAAATAGATCACCTCGTCGCCCGGATGCACCAGGGCGCTGATGGCGCTGTAAAGCCCCTGGCTGGCGCTGGCGAGTATGGTGATTTCGCTTTCAGGATCATACCGGCAGCCGTACAGGCGCTCGACTTTATCCGCCAGCGCCTCGCGCAGGGCCATCAGTCCCGGCATTGCCGCATACTGGTTATGTCCGGCACGCATGGCTTTCGCCACGCCGTCTATCAACAGCGGATCGCAGTCAAAGCTTGGCGCCCCCGAGGACAGATTCAGGGCCTGGTGCTCGGCGCTCAGCTGTCCGATGGTGGTGAAGATCGTGGTGCCGACATCGGGCAACTTAGACCTGGGGGGAATAACGCTCTGCATGGGAACAACCTCCTGGTAGGGTTAAAACCGCAAAAGCCGTGACACGTAAGGCTGGATGAATCATGATTAAGCAACATATCCGGCCGCGCGACAACCGATCCTTTATCATGCATGCCATGCGCCGGGAACATGCCTGGAGCGCGGCGATAATCTCATCAGCGCGGCGCAGCCGCCTTCGCCGGCCCTATTACCACTGGAGCCATGCCCGTGGATGTTTCATCAATCCTGCTGTTATCCGGAGCCGAATCATGAATCCGCTGCCCTCGCTGGACGTGCTGAAAACCTTTATCGTAGTCGCTGAGCGGCTAAATTTCACCCATGCCGCGCGACATATGCATCTCACCCAGGGCGCCGTCAGCCGCCAGATAGCCGGCCTGGAACGGCACTTGGGCTGCGCGCTGTTTATTCGCCAGGCGCGGGGACTGGAACTGACCGAGCAGGGCGCCGCCCTGCTGGCGCCGCTGCAGCAGGCGCTGGGGCAAATCGACGCCACGCTTGCCCTTGCCGCCAGGCGCACGGGCACGCTGCGGGTAAAATGCCCCACTTGCGCCATGCGCTGGCTGCTGCCGCGCATTATGCAACTGCAAAACCAGCATCCGGAAATCGATATCGCCCTGACCACCTCATTCTCGCACGGCGTTAATTTCGCCAGCGAACATTTTGACGCGGCGGTGATCTTCGGCCGGCCGGAGAATAAACGCATCCAGGCCACCCCGCTGTTTGATGAAATACTCACTCCGGTGTGCATCCCGGCACTGTGGACCGCGCCTGACGCCGACGTCGCCCGGCTGGCGGATAAAACCCTGCTTCATCCCACCCGCGATCGCCGCGATTGGCTATTATGGTTAAAGACGGCGGGCTGCGACGTAGCGCCGCTGACCAAGGCGCAGCATTTTGACACGCTGGATCTGGCCATGACCGCGGCCCTGCAGGGATATGGCATCGCCATGGGCGATCTCTGCCTGCTGGAGTTCGATCTTGAGGCCCGGCGTCTGACGGCGCCATTTCCGCTGTGCATACAAAGCGGCGCCTCTTATTATCTGATTCATCCTGAGCAAAAGGTCCTGTCGCCTTCGCTTACGCTGTTCAAGCACTGGCTGGAGCGGGAGGCGCGGGAGAGCCGGCAAAGGCTGGCGCGTAACCTGGGGAGTGCTAAGGTAGTCAGCATGGCAAAACAGTAACGCTCAACAGCAATAAGGGGGTATCACCATGGAAACAAGAACGCTGGGCCGTTCCGGGATTACCGTGCCGCCGCTGGCATTCGGCGGCAATGTATTTGGCTGGACCATCGACCGGCAGATGTCCTTTCGCCTGCTTGACGCCCTGGCGGAGCGCGGGCTGAATTTCATCGATACGGCCGACGTCTACTCGGCCTGGGTTGACGGCAACCAGGGCGGCGAATCCGAAACCATTATCGGCGAGTGGCTGAAAAAAAGCGGCAGGCGGGACGGGATGATTATCGCCACCAAGGTGGGCAAGCCCATGGGCGGCGATAAAAAGGGGCTGTCGGCGGGATATATCAAACGCGCGGTGGAAGAGTCGCTTAAGCGCCTGCAAACCGATTATATCGATCTCTATCAATCCCACGACGACGACAAGTCCGTACCGCTGGAGGAGACCCTGGCCGCGTTCGACGCCTTGATAAAAGCAGGCAAGGTGCGGGCCATCGGGGCGTCGAATTATGAAGGTCCGCGCCTGGCGCAGGCGCTGCGCATCAGCGAACAGAATGGCCTGGCGCGTTATGAAACGCTGCAGCCCAAGTTTAATCTCTACGATCGCCAGGAATACGAGCAGAACCTGGCGCCGGTGGTGACCGCGCATGGCGTTGGCGTAATCAACTTTTACGCGCTGGCAAGCGGCTTCCTGACCGGTAAATACCGCGCCGCCGAAGATGCCGCCAAAAGCCCGCGCGGGCAAAGCGTGGTCGAGGGATACTTAAACCCGCGCGGCCTGCGCATCCTGAAGGCGCTGGATGCCGTCAGCGAGCAGCACCAGGTCACGCCGACCCAGGTGGCGCTGGCCTGGAATCTCAAGCAGCCCGGCATCACGGCGCCTATTGCCAGCGCAACGTCGGTGGAACAGCTTGACGAACTGGCGCAAGCGCTTGAACTGCGGCTCAGCGCCGAGGATGTCCGCGTGCTGGATGAAGCCAGCGCCTGGAAATAAACCTCGCGGCCGCGGCGCGCAGCCATGCCGGGAGGAGCCACGCGCCGGGTAGGGCATCATACCGGGCGGGCGGCTTCACTTTCCCGCCCGCGGGCGTTAAAAGGATTTGACCAGCACACCCTTGGCGGGCTGCGCGGTTCCTGTTCTGATCAGGGAATCAAAGGATTTTTCCGCTTTCATCACCTGTTGAAAAAATTCTTCCGGCGTCAGGCCGGTGGCCTTGCCGCTCATGTAGGCCAATGCCAATTCTTTTGCCTGAAAACGTGAAAAATTATACATTTTTTGCCTCGGATAACGTTAATTTTATGCACAAAAAGTGGGCCGGATAAGGGTATTAATCCTTTATCTATCGGCCAGCACCGAATGGTCATCATTCCTTTGTCGCCGATGAAAGCATATTACGTTAATGCCTTATCTTTGATAGCTGCTTTCATAGATGGATTCGATAGCTGAAAGTTAACGTTTTGCAATAATACGCCGTGTCGAGGCCGGATGCAGTTTAAGCCGGTGGGGTGGACGGATGGGCCTGGCAGTTAATTCTCCGCCGCAGTTGGGGCAGGTATTATTAAGTTCATTGGCGGCACAGTCGGCGCAGAAGGTGCATTCATAAGAACAGATGCGCGCCTGATGGCTTGCGGGGGGTAAATCGCAATCACAGCGTTCGCAGTTCGGGCGTAATTCAAGCATCTTGTCCCCACGTGATAAAGTTTGACGGCAACTTGTGATTTTTAACAAAATATATTGATATAGTACAGGCCAAAAGCGGCCGGGATGCGGTCCATTTCGGGACAGATATCCCAGGGTCGGGTTAATGTCCTTACACGGCGGGGTAGAATGAATATACGTCATATGGCGGAAGCTGATTTTCCCGGCATCTGCCGCTGGTTTAACACCGAAAAAGAGCTGGCGCAATGGGGCGGTCCCCTGCCGCGTTTTCCCCTGGATCCGCCGCAATTAGCTGAAATGCTCGGCGAATCGGCCGGCACGCCTCCCCGGAGATGGCTGTTTTGCGCCGGGGAGCCCGGCGCGGCCACCGCTACCGCCCAGGTGACTTTTGACTGGCGCAACGGCGTCGCCCTGCTGGGGCGGGTGGCCGTGAACCCCGCCAACCGGGGGCAGGGCATCGCCATCCCCTTTCTGAGCGCCATTGTACAGCGGGTGTTTGCCGAGCCGCTGATTGAGCGTCTGGAACTGAATGTCTATACCTTTAACCAGGCGGCAATCCACACCTATGAAAAACTGGGTTTTATCCGCGAAGGCGTGCGCCGCAGCTCGGCCAAAGTGGGCCGGGAGCGCTGGGATACCGCCCTGTACGCCATGTTGCGCGGTTCTGGCGCCTTGGCTTAACGCCATTTTAGCCCCCTAATCCCCGGTGCCTTAACGCGCCCAACGGTTAATTTTATCTCGCCCTATAGCTGAACCCGGGTCGGCGGGTAACCCTGTTTTCCCCGCCGGGGAAGGCGGTGTTGGCGTTATAGCGCGTTCACCCTTGCGCACCGGCATGGCGCATTTTTATCGCTGTTACCGCTTGGGGTGCAGGCATGGCACTAATATGGTGCGCCATGAGGGCGTGAGCACAGGTGATCCCCGGTTGAGAATTGGCTTAAATATTGCTACGGAAAGGCTTTGGACTTGTTATCTCATGGCCTGTCACTACAAGGCCATGGTATGCCGTGCAGTAGGGTGCTATGACAAACGACACTGTTCTACCCGTGCCGCCGCCCGCGGGCTGGCTGGGTAAGCTCGCGCTGGGATTCGAGCGGCGCCACGGCCGGACGTTGCTGACGACCCGGCGGCATAGCGGACCCTACCGGGTGCAGCGGGCGTTTTATCCCCAGGCCGATCACCCCCACGTCTATTTGCTGCATCCGCCGGGCGGCGTGGTCGGCGGTGACCGGCTTGAATTATCGGTCGCCATGGCGGCGCAGAGTCATGCGCTGCTGACCATGCCGGGCGCCACCAAATTTTACCGCAGCGCGGGTCAGCTGGCCCGGGTGTCGCAGCGATTTTCGCTCGGCGAGGACAGCATACTTGAATGGCTGCCGCAGGATAATATCCTGTTCCCGGCCGCCAGGGTGGCTATCGATACCGAGTTCCGGCTGGCCCCCGGCGCGCGCCTGCTGGGCTTTGAAACCCTGTGCCTTGGCCGGCCGGCGGCCGGCGAAGCCTTTACCTCCGGTAGCCTGGATGCGTCCCTGCGCATTATCCTGCCGGGATCGCCGGGCCTGTTCGAGCGGTTGCGCATCAGCGCGGGCCGGCTGGAAAAACTGGGCGGCCATCCGCTAAGCGCGACCTTTTATGCCACCCCCGTCACCGAGAAGATGCTGGCCGAGGTGCGTCTGCTGCTCGACGCCGCCCATGCGCCGGCGGCCGGCGCCAGCCTGCTGGATTCATTGCTGGTCGTACGGGTGCTGGATAATGATAACCAGCGGCTGCAGCATCTGCTGCACCGGATCTGGGCCTGTTTACGGCCCGGGATGCTGGGGCTGGAAGCGTCGCCCCCGCGTATCTGGGCAACCTGAGGAGTTGAAGAATGGAATTGTCGCCAAGAGAAAAAGACAAGCTGTTGCTGTTTACCGCCGCCCTTCTGGCGGAACGGCGGCAGGCCCGTGGGCTGAAGCTGAATTATCCGGAGGCGGTGGCGCTGATAAGCGCCGCGATCCTGGAGGGCGCGCGCGACGGGCTGACGGTGGCCGAACTGATGAGCCTGGGCCGCGAGGTATTAACCCGCGATGACGTGATGGAAGGGGTGCCGGAAATGATCCCCGACGTGCAGGTGGAAGCGACCTTCCCCGACGGCACCAAACTGGTGACGGTCCACGATCCGATAATCTGACAAGCAGCGAGGCGTTATGATACCTGGTGAAATGTGTATCGCCGAGGGCGATATCGAGCTTAACACCGACCGCGATCGCGTGACGGTTACCGTCGCCAACCATGGCGACCGGCCGGTACAGGTGGGATCGCATTACCATTTTTTCGAAGTTAATCCGGCGCTGAAGTTCGATCGCGCGGCGGCGCGCGGGTTCAGGCTGGATATCGCCGCCGGCACGGCGGTGCGCTTCGAGCCGGGGCAGTCCCGGGACGTTACCCTGGTGGCCTATGCGGGCAAACGCGAAGTCTACGGCTTTCGCGGCGAGATCATGGGCAAGCTGGAGTCATCGTCATGAGCAAAATTTCCCGCCGCGCCTACGCGGAAATGTTCGGCCCCACGGTGGGCGACCGGCTGCGGCTGGCGGATACCGAGCTGTGGATCGAGGTGGAAAAGGACTTTACCCTGTATGGCGAAGAGGTAAAGTTCGGCGGCGGCAAAGTGATCCGCGATGGCATGGGGCAGGGGCAGATGACGTCGGCGTTTTGTGTCGATCTGGTGCTGACCAACGCCCTGATTATCGATCACTGGGGTATCGTTAAAGCGGATATCGGCGTCAAGGACGGACGGATCGTCGGCATCGGCAAGGCGGGCAATCCGGACATCCAGCCCGGGGTGACCATCCCCATCGGCCCCGGCACTGAAGTGGTGGCGGCGGAGGGCAAAATCGTCACCGCCGGCGGTATCGACGCGCATATTCATTTTATCTGCCCGCAGCAGGTGGAAGAAGCCATCTGCGCCGGCGTAACGACCATGATCGGCGGCGGCACCGGGCCCGCGGCGGGCACCAACGCCACCACCTGCACCCCCGGTCCCTGGTATCTGGCGCGCATGCTGCAGGCGGCGGAAACCCTGCCGGTCAATATCGGTTTTACCGGTAAGGGCAACGCGTCGCAGCCGGCAGCGCTGGCCGAACAGGTGGAAGCCGGGGCCATCGGCCTGAAGCTGCATGAGGACTGGGGCACCACGCCGGCGGCCATCGATTGCTGCCTGGGCGTGGCGGATAAGTATGATGTGCAGGTGGCTATCCATACCGACACCCTGAACGAAGCGGGATTTGTCGAGGATACGCTGGCCGCCATCGGCGATCGCACCATCCATACCTATCATACCGAAGGGGCGGGGGGCGGCCATGCGCCGGATATCATCAAGGTGTGCGGCCACGCGAACATCCTGCCCTCATCCACCAACCCCACCATGCCTTATACGGTGAACACCATCGACGAGCATCTGGATATGCTGATGGTCTGCCACCATCTTGACGCCGGCATCGCCGAGGACGTGGCGTTCGCCGAATCGCGCATCCGGCGTGAAACCATCGCCGCCGAGGATATCCTGCACGATTTGGGCGCCTTCTCCATGCTGTCGTCCGACTCGCAGGCGATGGGCCGGGTGGGCGAGGTGATCCTGCGCACCTGGCAGGCGGCGCATAAAATGAAGGTGCAGCGCGGCCCGCTCGCGCCGGACGGTGAGCGCAACGACAATTTCAGGGTCAAGCGCTATATCGCCAAATACACCATCAACCCGGCCATCACCCACGGCATATCCCATGAGGTCGGCTCCATCGAGCGCGGCAAGCTGGCGGATCTGGTGCTGTGGTCGCCGGCGTTTTTCGGCGTCAAGCCGGCGCTTATCATTAAGGGCGGCATGATCGCCATGGCGCCGATGGGCGATGCCAACGCGTCGATTCCCACGCCGCAGCCGGTCCACTACCGCCCGATGTTCGGCGCGCTCGGCGGCGCGCGCCACGCCACGCGCATGACGTTTTTGTCCCAGGCGGCGTACGGCAACGGCCTGGCCGGCCGGCTGGGCCTGCAAAGCCTGCTGGGCGAGGTCAGGCACTGCCGCCACGTCAGGAAGGCCGATATGATCCATAATCATTGGCAGCCCACCATCGAGGTGGACGCGCAGACCTATCAGGTCCGGGCCGACGGCGAACTCCTGACCTGCGAGCCCGCCGATATCTTACCGATGGCGCAGCGCTATTTTCTTTTTTAACCGAGTCGGGAATCAGGATGATTGTTTTAACGAAACACCTTGATAAGGCTTTGGCGGCTACCGCCACCGTGACGCTGGATCTGGATACACGCATCAAGAGCCGGGCCCAGGTGCGTCTGGACGACGGCCGCGAGGCCGGCCTGCTGTTGCCGCGCGGGCAGGTGATCCGCGGCGGGGACGTGCTTGCCACCGAAGACGGCGGCGAAGTCGTGCGGGTGATTGCCGCGCCTGAAACCGTCTCCACGGTGTATGCGCGCGATACGCTGCTGCTGGCGCGGGTCTGCTATCACCTGGGCAACCGCCATGTGCCGTTGCAGATCGAGCGCGATTGGGTGCGCTATCAGCACGATCATGTGCTGGACGCCATGGTGATGGGATTGGGCGCGGCGGTCAGGACCGA
This sequence comes from Sodalis sp. RH14, assembly GCF_047324285.1. Classification (NCBI taxonomy): domain Bacteria; kingdom Pseudomonadati; phylum Pseudomonadota; class Gammaproteobacteria; order Enterobacterales; family Bruguierivoracaceae; genus Sodalis; species Sodalis sp. RH14. The sequence goes on along the minus strand of NZ_CP178739.1, from coordinate 4,192,638 downwards.
GCAGGCGGCGTTCGAACCCGAGGCCGGGGCGTACCAGAGCGCGCCCCATGGCCATCATCATCCGCACTGATATGCTGGAGCAAACCGCGCTGCTGCGCCTGATGCAGCTTATCAGCCCCAGCCTGCCGGTGGGCGGCTTTACCTATTCGCAGGGGCTGGAATGGGCGGTGGAGGCGGGCTGGGTTATGTCAGGCGACGCCTTTGCCGACTGGCAGCGGCAGATTATCGCCGACACCTTAGGCGGCCTGGACTGGCCGGTATTGATCCGCCTGTACCGGGCCTGCGCGGCGGATGACAGCGGGCAGTTTGCCCGCTGGAGCGATTTTCTGCTGGCCGCGCGCGAGACCTGCGAGCTCAGGCGCGAAGAACAGCAGCGGGGCCAGGCGTTAAGCCGGCTGATCCTGGAATGGCCGGACCTGCCGCTGGACGGCGCATGGCTGCCGGCGCTGCGCCAGAGCCAATTGGCGGGTATGGCCTGGCTGGGCTGGCAATGGGCGATTCCTCTGGAGGCGCTGGCCATGGGCTACGGCTACAGCGTGCTGGAAAGCGGCGTCATGGCGGGGCTGAAGCTGGTGCCGTTCGGCCAGCAGAAGGCGCAAAGCCTGTTACGTGAGCTGTCCGCGCTGCTGCCGGCGGCATTCGCCCGCGCCGGGCGGCTGGATGACGATGCGCTGGGCGGCAGTTTTCCGCTGCAGGCCATTGCGTCGTCCCGCCATGAAACCCAGTATTCACGCCTGTTTCGTTCCTGATGATGTCATTATCGGGCGCAAGCGGCGGACGCTTCGCTCCCTGGCCTGGGCACGGGACGGGCCATGGGACGATGCGCTATTTTGCGATGTTATCCGGGAGTTAAGATGCAAGAATATAAACAACCCTTACGCGTCGGCGTCGGCGGTCCGGTGGGTTCCGGCAAGACCGCGCTGCTGGAGGTGCTGTGTAAATCGCTGCGCGATCGCTACCAACTGGCGGTGGTGACCAACGATATTTATACCAGGGAGGATCAGCGCATCCTCACCGAGGCGGGCGCGCTGGCGGCCGATCGCATCGTCGGTGTGGAAACCGGCGGCTGCCCGCATACCGCCATTCGCGAGGATGCGTCCATGAACCTGGCGGCGGTGGAGGATCTGGCGCGCAAATTCGGCAATCTGGACATTATTTTCATCGAAAGCGGCGGCGATAACCTGAGCGCGACCTTCAGTCCGGAGCTGGCCGATCTGACCGTTTACGTGATTGACGTGGCGGAAGGGGAGAAGATCCCGCGCAAAGGCGGGCCGGGCATTACCAAATCCGATTTCCTGGTGATCAATAAAATCGATCTGGCGCCCTACGTCGGCGCCTCGCTGGAGGTGATGGAGCGCGATACCAACCGGATGCGGCCAGCGCGCCCATGGGCGTTCACCAACCTGAAAACCGGCGACGGCCTGGATACGCTCATCGCCTTTATCATCCGCCAGGGCCTGCTGGAAACCGACGGCGGGTTGCCGCGCTAAGCCGCCTGCCAGGCGCTAAGGCCGCCGCCCGGCTTCAGGCGATGAACTGGCGCTGCGCCCAGCGCGCCAGTCCGGCGGTGACCGAGCCGAAATCATCGCCGCCGGCGATCGGAATGTCCGGCAGGCTGCGCTCAAGCGCCTGGCGCAACAGCGGCGAGCGGGCGCTGCCGCCGGTGAGATAGACCACATCCGGCCGCGGCGCGGCGCCCTGCGCCAGCACGTCGTCCACCTGTTGCCGGATCCGGCCCAGCGGCGCCCTGATGGCCTCCTCCAGTTCCGCCTGGCAGATGGGCACCTGCATGCCGGGGCGGATAAACTCCAGGCCCGCCCGGGTCGCCGGTTCGCTGGACAGGGCGATTTTGCTCTCTTCCGCGCTCTTCACCAGGCGATAGCTTAACCGCTGCCGGTAGACCTGCAGTAAGGCGCCGACGCGTTCGGGATCGGCGGCGTCGCGGATCAGTTCACGCAGGAACCGGCCGTTATTGCTGCTGTAAAAATCACCCTGCGCCGGGATATCGTTAATCGCCACCGCCTGCCAGAACGGCAGGGCGGGCAGCGCCAGGCCTTTTTCCGTCATGCCGCCCAGGCCCAGCTCCGGCATCAGCGATTTAAACGCGAGCATGATATCCAGATCGTTGCCGCCGACGCGGCAGCCGCTGTGCCCCAGCAGGCTTTGCCGGCGATCCCGCTGCTTCAGCCATTCCGGCCCCATCAGCAGCAGCGAGCAGTCGGTGGTGCCGCCGCCGATATCCACCACCAGGACAATTTTTTCCCGATCGAGGGTGGCTTCGAAATCCAGCCCCGCGGCCACCGGCTCGAACTGGAAGTCGATATCGGTAAACCCGGCGCGTGAGGCGGCCCGCTGCAAAATATCCTGGGCCTGACGGTTGGCTTCCTCGCCGCCGGTGCCCTGGAAATTGACCGGCCGGCCAATCATGGCCTGGGTAATGGGCGTGGACAAGGCCGCCTCGGCCTGGCGTTTGATATAACGCATCATGGCGCAGACCAGATCCTCGAACAGCGCAATCTGCTGCGGCTTGAGACCGTTGGCGCCCAGGAAGGATTTAGGCGATTTGACGAAATAAACCTCTTCGGGATCGGCAATATAATTTGCCAGCGCCTGCCTACCGAACTGCAGGCTTTGCTCCGTCAGGACGATATCTTCTTCCCGGTTGGCGTTAATCGCCCGGCGCAGCAGCCGTTGATTTTCATCACTGCCGGTGGGCACCTGCCAGAACTGATGCAGGTATTCGCTGACAGCCTCGCGCGTCGGCGCGCAAAGCATAGAGGCCATATAGGGCGACGCGCCGTCCAGCGGCAATAAGCGCGGCCGGTCGCCGTCCATCACCGCGACCGAGCAGTTCGCGGTACCGTAGTCAAAACCAATAAACATCGCTGCCTCCCCATGCCGATGAGGCGGGGAACTTTACAGCAATGTCGGGGAGCAGGCAACGGCGCGCGACGATTATTGAACAGTGAAATAGCCTTTATTCAATAGGGTGGACAGCGGCAGGCTCTGGCCTACGGTTTCGCCGGCGGCGAAATCGACGCCGATGGCGGCAAGGGCGGCGAGCGTGGCGGGCTGGTTGGCGGGACCGGCCAGGGAGCGCGCCCGCAGGCGATGGATATGGCCGTGGATCACCCTGACCATAATATCGTCCATCTGGCTGCAATGAACATTGGCGATAAACGGGTCAGGCAGCCTGATGTAATCGATATGCCCCGCTTTCAGCTTGTTAAACGCGCCTAAATCGGCGCCGAACTGATTAAGCATGATGGGGTAGCCGTACTGGCGCAATCGGTCCGCGGCCAGCCCGGCGGCGGGATAAGCGGCCATGAAATCCCCGCCGTCGAGACTGATAATCAGCCGGCGCGCGTTCAGTAAAGGATGGCGCTCGCCGAGAGACAGCAGCTCATCCATCATGTCTGCGTCGGCCAGCCCTGCCATGGACAGGGGGAGTACCAGGCAAATCCCCTGGGCGGCGATGGCGGCGCCATGGACGGTGAAGATCTGACCTAGCAGCCAGCGATCCACCGCCAGCGATAAATGACGCGCCCGCGCCGCGCGCATAAAGTCTTCCTGGCTGACCAGTAATGCGTCCCGGCCCTGGATGACGAAACTTATCAGGTAGAAACCCACCTCAAGTCTGGCATCGGGCGGCGCGACCGCCTCGATCTGCACGTGGAGACTCTCGTTATCCATCATATCAAGCAGCCGCTCGCGGCTCAGGATATCCTGTGTTACCGACGCGGGGCCGGCGGGATCCTGCCGCGCCTCGTATAACAATACCTGGCCGCGGCCGCTATGTTTTGCCGCATAGCAGGCGCTGTCGGCCTGGGCCATGACTTCCTTGGCATCGCAATTATCCGCCGATATCAGCGTGACGCCGGCGCTGCCGCCGATACGGAATAATTGCTCCTGCCAATAAAAGCGGTAGGCGTTAACCGCATCGATGACGCGCTGGGCCAGACCCTGCGCCTCGGGTAAGGGACAATCGGTGAGGAGCAGGCCGAACTCGTCGCCGCCGAGTCGCGCCAGGCAATCATACTGCCGGATATTGTCCTGCATCAGCAGGCCGAGCTCCAGCAGCAAGGCGTCGCCCGCCGCGTGTCCGGCCGTGTCGTTAATCTGCTTGAACCGGTCCAGATCGATAAAGACCAGGGCGTGACGGCGTTTTTCGCGCGTTGCCGTCAGGAGCGCGGCATCAAGATGCTGTTTGAAACTGGCCCGGTTCGGCAGGCCGGTCAAGACATCATGGGACGCATTGTAACTGAGCTGCAACAGCAACTGGCGCGACTCGCTGACATCCTTGATAACCAGCACCGCGCCCAGGATTTCCCCCTTCAGGTTCTTGAGCGGCGTGGCGCTGTAATGAATATCGAACAGCGTGCCTTTGCGGTTGTTGAGCACCAGATCCTGGCGCAGGGTCAACCCCTCGTGGGGCCCGGCATTGACATCGTCCATCGACATGCCCACCCGCGGGCCATCGACGCCGAGGCTGATATGCATAATGCTGTCGATATGCCGGCCATGGGCTTTCTCCTGGCGCCAGCCGGTCATCTTTTCCGCCACCGGGTTCATGAAATTGACGCGCATCCCCTGGTCTACGGAAATCACCGCGTCGCCGATGGAATCGAGGGTAATATGCAGCCGTTCCTTTTCCTCGTGCAGGGCCTCCCGGAGGCGGACCTCGCTGGTCATATCCAGATTGACGCCCAGCATGCGCACCACCCGGTCGTTCTCATCCATCAGCATATTGGCGTAGGCGCGGATATGGCGGATTTCCCCGCCGGGATGGCGAATGCGGAATGCCAGCAGGAACGGCTTATTTTCCTCCAGGGATTCGTTCAGGGTTTGCAGGGCCAAAGGCCGGTCTTCATCGATAATGCGCGCCAGCCAATAGTCATAGCTGACGGTTTCGCCGGATTGCATGGCGTAAATTTCCATCATGCGCTTATCCCAGCTCATGATTTTCGCCTCGACATCCCACTCCCAGATACCGACGCCGCCCGCCTCGTTGGCCAGGGTAATGCGCTCCATCAGGCGCTGGTTGATAATATTGTTGTGTTTGATTTCGCTGATATCTTCTATTTGGGAAATAAAATAGAGCGGCTTGCTCTTCTGGTCGCGCACCACGGATACCGCCAGCAGCGCCCAGACAATTTCCCCATCGCCGCGGATATAGCGTTTTTCCAGCGTATAGCTATCAATATGGCCGTTAACCAGATCGTTGAGTTGGATAAGATCGGAACTGAGATCGGCCGGATAGGTGATCTCCTGGAAACTGAGCTTCTTCAGTTCGGCGGCCTCATAGCCGAGGAACCGGCACAGCGCTTTATTCACCTGCATCCAGGTGCCTTCCAGCGAGACCAAGGCCATGCCGATGGCGGAATACTCCATGGCGTTGCGAAAACGGGTCTCGCTTTGCATGATATGGCCGCGTTCCAGGCGAAAGGCGTACATGACCATGGCCATCGCATTGGCGGGGATCAGGATCATCAACAGCGGTATATGCAATAAAATGGCGAGGTGATTGCTGGTGGGTAAACCCACCTTGATAAACCCGGAACCCAGCGTAATGAATAATGCCAGGGTGATGACTAAAAACAGGCCGAAGGCCTCAAAACGCGGCAAGCGTATGGCGCCCATCAGCAGCGGCAGAATAATAATGGTAAAGGGGAAGGGTAAAAACCGCAGGGCAAAATAGCTGATGACCAGCGTCAGCAGGATCATCAGCAGCAGTTCCAGCCAGGACCGCTGTTTTAGCATCAGCGGCAGCGTCTGGTGCCGGCAGAGCATGCCCACCGGCGTCAGCGCCAGGATGCCGATGGCCTCGGCGGTAAACCACTGCGGCGCGAACGCCATGAAACCGATATGGGCGGGCGCGGCAAGGAAACCCGCGGCCAGCGCGCCGAGAAAGGGGATCAGGAGCACCGCAATCAGGAAAAACGTCATCCAGGGCACGATGCCGTCCAGCGGATCGAGGGGATCTAACGTCCATTTCAGCAGCCAGGCGCCGCAGGCGGCCTCGGCAAAGGAAATGCCGATCAGGGGCAATGCGGCCGGCATATCCTCCGCCATCAGCCTATGGGCGGCAATGACCGCCAGTGCGCAGCACAGTATCATCGCCGGCCAGCGGCGCCACGGGCAGGAAAACAGCACCGACAGCATAACGGCGGTGACAAGCCATAAGGGGGACAAGGGTTCGGCGTAATGATTGAGGCGCAGGCAAGCCATGGACAAGATGAAAACCAGCAACGCTACCGCCGCAATAAATATCCCTGTTTTTTTAACCTTATAAGCGGAAGCTGCGTCGTTGGCATGCATAATAGAATCCTAGGCTTTCGTATAGTTAGAATAGTCCAGAAACCGCATAAAAGTGTGTTTTGGCCGTTTATACATAAGCAAAGGACATAATAGGTCTGGTGGTCTGCGCCTTGCACCGCACCGAGGTCAGAAAAAGGGCGTATTAATGCATTAAAAACAGCGTCGCCAGCCCGAGAAAAATAAAAAAACCGCCGGTGTCGGTCACGGCGGTAATCATCACGCTTGATCCCACCGCCGGATCCTGGCCGAAGCGTACCATGGTGAGCGGAATCAGCACCCCCATCAATGACGCCAGCACCAGGTTAAGCAGCATGGCCAGCATCATGACGCCGCCAAGGCCCGCGTCGCGATAGAGCAGCCAGGTGACGATGCCCATAATGCCGCCCCAGACCAGGCCGTTGATCAACGCCACGCCCAATTCCCGCAGCAGTAAAAACACCGCGTTGCCTTTTTCCAACTGATGCAGCGCCAGCGCGCGGACAATCATGGTGATGGTTTGATTACCGGTATTGCCGCCGATGCCGGCGACGATGGGCATCAGGGCCGCCAGCGACACCAGTTGCGATATCGTGCCTTCAAACAGTCCGATCACCCTGGAGGCGATAAACGCGGTGCACAGGTTGACCGCCAGCCACGCCCAGCGGGTGCGCACCGTTTTGCTCACCGGGGCGAAAATATCCTCGGCGGGGCTTAAACCGCCCAGGTTACGCAGGTTGCTGTCGTTTTCCTCAAAAAACAGATCGACCATATGTTCGATGCTCAGCCTGCCCATCAGCTTGCCTTTGACATCGACTACCGGCGCGGTAATCAAATCGTAACGTTCAAACGCGCCGGCCGCGTCCTCCGCCCGATCTTCCGGATGAAAGGTAGTGGGATTGGGATCCATGACCTCAAGGACCTTTTTCTGCAGCGGCTTAAGCAGCAGCGTGGACAGCGCCAGTTCCCCCACCAGCAGATTGTGGCGATCGACGACAAAGAGTTTATCGGTATTGGCCGGCAGCGTTTTGCGTAAGCGCAGGTAGCGTTGCACCGTGGCGAGCGTTACGTCGGGACGAATCGCCGCCAGTTCGAAATCCATATGATGGCCAACGCTATCCCGGTCAAAATTCATCATTGCCCGTACCTGGGCGCGCTGGTGCGGTTCCAGGGACGTCAGCATGCGGCCGACCAGATCCCGCGGCAGATAGCGGGCCAGGTAGGCCTGCTCGTCGACATCCAGCGGCCTGATGGCATTGAGGATATCGCGGTTGCTCATTCCGGCGATCAGGCTTTCCCAGACGCTTTCGGAGGCTTCCACCAGCGTTTTGCCGCGCTTATCGTTGCCCACCAGCCGCCAGAGCGCCAGCCGCTCATCATGGGGCAGGCTTTCCAGCAAATCCGCCAGATCCGCCGCGTGCAGGTGCCGTTGAATCGCCACCAGCCGGCCGGTCTGGTCGGAAATGAGCTGGGGAGCGACCGAGGTATCGCGCGCCGGCCTTCCCAGGATGCTGTCGACCAGCGCCCGGTTGGACAGCAGTAAACCCAGTACCTGACGGCGCAGGCCGGTCAGTTCCAGGGAGTGTTGTTTGATGGCGGGCATAGCGTGCGTTCCCCGTGTTTGACTATGGGCTGCGGGCGGATAAATCGGTTACCGTCGCAAGCAGTATAGATAGCACAGCGGGGCGCGGGAAGGATCGGACGCGATAAAAGCGACGGGGAAAACGGTCGCGGCGCAGCGGATTGCGCGGGCCTGTGCCGGAACAGCTTACAGCCGGCTACACGCGGACGGCGGCGGGGGCGGGATTAATCGTCGTGGCTATTGTCGACATTGATGATCTGGCCGGCCGGTTCCGACAGGGTATCCTGGTGATGGTCCCAGGCGCCAAGTGTGGCGAAGATCAGACGGGCGAATAAAAAAATAAAGCTGATAAACAGGATCCAGCGAGTCATTCGCACCGAGGTTCGTCGTCTGCGCATAGGATAGGCCAACTTCACTAAAGGGGTCCTTTCAAGGTTATGGGATAACGGCATCGGTTGTCATTATAACCGCATTGGGGAAGCGATTGTATGATCTCCGGACGCTTTTCAGTCATAGGAATGTTATACATCCATGTCAAACCGCACACAAGCCGCACATGAGCCTGGGGCGGTAACAATGGCCTGGGGGCGTAAGCCATAGCGCGCCATGGCCCCCTACGCCGGGAGCCTCTGCGCGCCGCGGTTAACTCACCGCCTCGGCTTCCTCGGTGATATCAAGGCGCCAGCCGGGAACTTCCGCCCAGTATGCTTGCTCCCGTTCCAGATCCAGCTGCACCAGATTGTTCTGGGCGAAAAAACCGGCCGGGAACACCAGCGTCCAATGATGCTCGTGGGTCAGCAGCCGCAGCTGCGTCGGCGAGGTGGCCTGGCGCTGGTTATTCAGCAATACGGCCAGCCGCAGTAACTGCAGGCAGGGCAGAAAATGCTTTTTCTTGAACAGCGTCAGGCGCGGCATGTCGTCGAGCTTGATGCCCTTGCGGTGAAAACGCACCAATGTCGCCAGCAACAGCTGCTGTTCCTGGTTAAATCCCGGCATATTGGTCTGCTGCAATATATAGGCCGAATGACGCTGCAAACCGCTATGGTTAATACCCAGGCCCACTTCATGCAACTGCGCGGCCCAGATCAACAGCGCTTCCAGCTGCGGGTTTTGCAAATCCTCGTTCTGCCGGCACCATTGCTGATACAGATGGTCGGTGGTGTCGCAGACGCGTTTGGCCTGATCGCTGTCGATATTGTAGTGTTCCGCCAGGCTTCTGGCGGTGCGCGAGCGAATATCCTGATGCCGGAAGCGGCCTTCCATCTCATACAGCACCCCTTCGCGCAGGGCGCAGTCGGAAAGCTGTAATTCACTGATGGCCAGGGCATCCACCACGCCGCACAGAATCGCCAGGCCGGGCACGAACACGCTCTTTCGCTCCTCGGACAGTCCCGGCAGGTTCAGGGCGCTGAAATTTTTAAACTTCATGATTTTGTCATGCAGCAGTTGCAAACGCTCAGGCGTAATGGCACCGTCCTTTTCGCCCAGCGCCAGCAGCACTTCACAGGCCGCCTTGATGGTGCCGGACGCGCCCAGGGCCACCTGCCAGCCGAGAATGCGGTATTGCCAGGCCAGGGTTTCCACTTTTTGCGCCGCCGCGAGGCGGGCCCGTCGGAAATGCGCGGGGCTGATGACGCCGCCGGGGAAAAACAAATTGCCGAAACTCACGCACCCCATCCTGCGGCTTTCCACCAGGATAGGCTCGAAATTTTCGCCAATCACCAGCTCAGTCGAGCCGCCGCCGATATCAATCACCAGCTTGCGGCCTTTTTCGGATTGGGTATGCTCCACGCCCATAAAAATCAGCCGCGCTTCCTCATGGCCGGAAATAATTTCAATCGGGTAAGGGATCACCTGCGCCGCCAGGGTGAGAAACTTTTCGGCATTCACCGCCTCGCGCAGGGCATGGGTGCCGACAATGGTCACCCGCAGCGGGGAAAACCCCTGCAGGCGCTCGGCAAACAGCGCCAGGCAGTTTATCCCGCGCTCTATGGCCTCGTCGCTTAACACATTATTGGCATCCAGCCCGTCGGCCAGGTGCACCCGCTGCTTTAGCCGGCTCAGCACTTGCAACGCGCCGTTGACCACCCGGGCGACCACCATATGGAAGCTGTTCGATCCCAGATCGATGGCCGCGAATTCTTCGGGTTTGGGCGTGGTTAAGTTATTTAATGGCATACGTCAGGCCTGATCTCCGGATTGCTCAAGTCGCTTAATATAATCATAGATGGCTATCTGCGCACGTACCTTACGACGATTGCCGCGCGGGACATAGCGATTACTGAGGGCGGCATCAATATAGCGCGCTTTTACCGTATCGCTGAACAGTAATGCCAGAATATCCAGAACCTGCTGCTTGAGGCGCGGGTCCAGCAGCGCCACCGCCACTTCGATACGGTAATCGATATTGCGGGTCATCCAGTCGGCGGAGGAGAGGAATACCTTTTTATCACCGCCGTTTTCAAAGACATAGACCCGATCGTGCTCCAGGTACCGATCGACGATGCTGGTTACCTGGATATTGTCGCTGATGCCCGGCAGGTTGGGGATCAGCGAGCACATGCTGCGCACCAGGATACGGATGCGCACCCCCACGCCGGAGGCCGCGTACAGCCGGTCGATAAGCCCCTGATCCACCAGGTTGTTAATTTTAAGCGTAATGCCCGAGGCAAGCCCGGCCTGGGCATTGGCGATTTCCTGATCGATCATCTGGTACAGCATATGGCGCGAATTCTGGGGCGATACCATCAGATAATCGAAGCTGACCGGACGATAAGGATTTTCGATAAAATTAAACACCCGCCGCACTTCGTTGGTAATGCGCGGGTCGGCGGTAATCAGAGAATAATCGGTGTAGAGGCGAGCGGTTTTTTCATTGAAGTTGCCGGTGCCGATATGCGCATAGCGCATGATCTCCTCGCCTTCCATGCGCGATATCAGGAACAGCTTGGCGTGGATCTTAAGCCCCGGGGCGGAGAAAATCACATGGACGCCGGCCTCGGTCAGCCGTTTTGCCCAGTGGATATTGGCTTCTTCATCAAAGCGCGCCTGCAACTCCACCACCACGGTGACTTTTTTGCCGTTATGGGCGGCATGGATCATGGCGTCGATAATGCGCGAATCTTTCGCCACCCGGTAAATATTGATTTTAATCGACAGCACGTTGGGGTCGAAGGACGCCTGGCGCAACAACTCCAGGACGTGCTCGAAGGTATGATAAGGGTAATACAGCAATATATCCCGTTCCCGGATGGCGTCGAATCCGTTGCGGAAGTGTTCGAACCACGTATGGCGCAGGCGCGGCAACGGTTTATTCACCAGGTTGGCCTTGCCGACGTTGGGGAAGGTAATAAAATCCTTGAAATTATGGTAACGGCCGCCCGGGATGACCGAGTCATAGGATGAAATACCCAGCTTATCCTTGAGCATTTCCACCATGCTGTTGGGCATATCGCGCTGGTAGACAAACCGTACCGGCTCCGCGGTCAGGCGCTGCTTAAGGCTTGACGACATCAGCTCCAGCAGGCTCGACTCCATTTCCGTGACCAGGTCATACTCCGCGTCACGGGTCATTTTCATGGAGTACGCGTTCAGGGTATCGTAGTCAAAAAAGCCGATAAAAATATCGTCAAGGCAATAGCGCAGGATATTATCAAGCAAAATCATCGGTTTGCGCCGGCGTGGCGGCTCGGCGGGCAGATTGATAAAACGCGGCACTTTATCGGCCGGAATTTCCAGCAGGGCGTAGTTGGTCTCCTGGCCGCGGATAATCTCCACCGCCAGATAGGTATAGTCATCCTTCAGGAATTGCACCAGATTCGTGTCATGCTGGATGAGGATCGGCGTAATATGCTGGCGCAGCTGCTGTTTGAAATATACGCGCAGCCACTCCTGCTGATTGGGGGATAATTGCCGTTCGTTAATCAGGAATATCTGGTTGCGCGCCATTTCCAGCAGCAGATCGTTATAGAGATTATCGAACTCCTGCTCGGCATTGAGCACCTTGGCCTGGATTTTATTGAGCAGATGGCGCGATGTTACCTTGGATCCTTGTTCTTCGCTTATCAGGATGCGCCGTTTTAATTCCGCGAACCTGACTTTATAAAACTCGTCCAGGTTGTTGGAATAAATGCCTAAAAACCGCATACGCTCAATGAGCGGATTGGATTTGTCCGCGGCTTCCTGCAAAACACGTTCATTAAACGATAACCAACTCAGTTCTTTTTCGCTGTAAAGCTTTTCCTGACCCATTGCCACTCCGTTAATTTGTTCAGGAAGGGGGGATCCTGTATTAAGAGTATTATCGCCCCCACGGGAGCAAAGTCCATCAGAACAACCTTCTTAAGATTGTCATCTTAATATCTTACAGGCAACATAGGCTTCCTTAATCAGTACCGACCATAGGGTTGACTCTATATAACAGAGGAATATGACAATAAAACGGCTATCCAATACGAAAACCGCCGCCTACCGTCGATGGAGCGACCGCGTGACGCGCGGCCTCGTCAGCGGCGGCGGGGCATTGGTGCTGTTAACGCTGTTGGTCATGTTTTTTTATCTGCTGTACGCGGTATTGCCGCTGTTTCGTTCCCCCTCGGTCACGCCGCTTGGCGCCGTCCCCTGGAGTCAGGCGGTAAGGGATCAGGCGGCCGCGCCGCCGGACGGCGCTGGCGTGGCCGCCATTCAGGCCATGGGTATCGACGCCTCCCTGTCCAGCGCTTATGTTATTGATGGGCGCGGGCAGGGACATCTGCTGCCGCGGCGCGGCGCGGCGCCGTCCGCGGCCGGCCTGATGGCGGATTTTGCCGGACTGGCGGCCGCCAGCGGCGGCCAGCCGCTGTACCTGCTGCTTGACCGCCGCGGCAACGCCCGTCTGGCGCAGCCGAACGGCCGCGCCGCCGCGCTCTCCTGGGTATTTCCGTTCGGGGAAAACCCGCTGCCGTTAAGCGGCGACGGCCAGCCGCTGCGTCATGCGGCGCTGGCGCAGCCGGCGGAAAAGCAGGCGGTCATGGCGGCGCAGCTGGCATCCGGCCGGATTCTGGTCGCCCGCCTGGGGCCAGCCGGCTTGACGCGTAGCGAACTGACCCCGGACGACGGCACCGTCGATGAGGTGCTGCTGTCGCCGGACGGCCGCCTGCTGTATCTGCTGGCCGGAAACCTGCTGAGCATCTACCGGCTCAGCGATGACGGTCAAATCCAGCTGCGCCAGCGGCAGGCGCTGGCGCCCGCGGGCCCGGCGCAGGTGACCCTGCTGCCCGCGGACGGCTCCCTGCTGGTGCGCGCTGCCGGCCAGCGGCTCGCCCTGTGGTTCGATGTCAGCGACGATAACGGACATCATTTGGCGCGCATTCGGGAATTTGCCGCCCCGCTGCCGCCCGGCGCGCAGATCCTGGCGTCGGCGCAGCGCGCGGTGTTCGGCGTGCTGGCCCCGGACGGTACGTTCTCCCTGTTCAGCGCCCGCCAGGAGGCCCCCCTGCTGCAGACGCGTTTGGCGCCCGCCCTGCGCGCGGTATTCAGTCCGATAATCGGTGAGTCCGGCCCCGGCCCCGGCGGCGGGGCGGATGAGGCGATCGTCACCCTGGATGCCGGCGGCTGGCGCATCTGGCGGCTCGATACCGCCTTCCCCGATATCAGCTGGCGCACGCTGACGCAAAAAATAGCCTATCACCACTATCCCGCGCCGGCCTGGGTTTGGCAATCCACCGCCGCCGGCGGCCTGGACGGCGGCAAATTCAGCCTGGTGCCGCTGCTGGCCGGCACCCTGAAGGCCGCCGGTTACGCCATGCTGTTCGCCACCCCGCTGGCGCTGGCGGCGGCAATGTATACCGCCTGGTTTATGGCGCCGGCGCTGCGGCGGTGGATCAAGCCGGCCATGGAAATCATGGGGGCGGTGCCAAGCGTCGTTATCGGCCTGATCGCCGCTCTGTGGCTGGCGCCCTACTATAGCCGGGTGCTGAGCGGCATTTTGCTGCTGCCGCTCTTGCTGCCGCTGGCGATACTGGCGACCGGCTGGGGGGTCAGCCGGTTGCCCGCCCGCCTCGGCGCCCGGTTTTCCGCGGGCTGGGACTGTCTGCTGCTGCTGCCCGTGGTGGCGCTGGTGGTTTGGCTGGCGTGCCGCCTTTCGCCCTGGATCGATGCGGCGTTGTTCGGCCAGCCCCTGTCGGGTTGGCTGGGAGACGATTTTAACCCGCTGAACGCGCTGGTGGTCGGCACCGCCATGGGTTTCGCCCTGGTGCCGGTGATGTTTTCTCTGGCGGAGGACGCGCTGTTCAACGTGCCGGCGCGGTTGATCCAGGGATCGCTGGCGCTGGGCGCAACCCCCTGGCAAACGCTGCTGGGGGTCACCCTGCCGTCCGCCGGCGCCGGCCTGTTTTCGGCGTTTATCCTGGGACTCGGACGCGCCACCGGCGAGACGATGATCGTGCTGATGGCCAGCGGCAACATGGCGCGCGTGGACGGCAACGTGTTCCAGGGCCTGCGCGCGCTGGCGGCCAATATCGCCATCGAGATACCCGAGGCGTCGCTTAACAGCGGGCACTATCGGTTATTGCTGCTGACAGCCCTGGTGCTGTTTATCTTTACGTTCCTGATAAACACCCTGGCCGAAGCGCTGCGCCTGCGCCTGCGCGCCCATTACCGCCAACAGGACGGGGAGACGGGATGAAGCACTGGTTCCAATCCGGCCGCCCATGGGTCTGGCTGACGGCCGGTTCGGTCAGCGTCAGCCTGCTGGCCATGCTGATGCTGGTGGCGTTGCTCAGCCTGCAGGGCATGCGCCTGTTCTGGCCGCAGCCGGTGTATCAATTGCAATTGGAGACGGCGTCCGGCCAGCCGGACACGTGGATCGGCGAAATCTACGCCGAAAAACGCGCCGCGCCGCCCGGCGGCGAGGGGGATAAATTTTATATTATCCGCACCGGCGGCGCCTCAGCCGCCCGGGATTTTTATCGGGTGCGGGCGGATCGGGTGGTGGCGCGCTCCCGCCCGCCGGATCTGGTGGTGCTGGAACGCAGCGGCTATGGCAGGGAGTATGGTTTCCTGCAGGGCATGACCGAGGACGGGCAACCCCTGACCGCCGACGATATGCCGCGGGCGCTGCAACAGCGGCTGGCGTCAATGGCCACGCAGCGCCGGCTGGCCGCGGGACTGCGCGCCAGGATGCAGGCCGACCTTGGCCAGCGCGCCGAACGGTTAGCCGCCCGGCGGCAGCAATGGGAAAAAGACGGGCTATGGACGCCGCTCAACCAGGCGCTGTACCGCGCCGGCCAGGGTGAGCTCGAACACCAGGCGCAGAGTCTCTCCCGCCAGGCGGCGGATATTAATAAAGAGATGGACCGCGATCGGGTGCTGCTGCGTGACGCCCGGGGCGCCACCCGCGAGATACCGCTGCGGGAAATCGAGCGCGCCTGGTATCCCAACGCAATGGGATTTATGGCAAAAGTCAGGCTTTGGGCCACGCAGATCGGTCATTTTGTCGCCCGCGACGCCAATGACTATCCGGCGCAGGCCGGGGTTTTCCCGGCCATTGTCGGCACGCTGCTGCTGGTGATGCTGATGTCGGTGATGGTGATGCCGCTCGGGGTGATGGCGGCGGTGTATCTGCATGAATATGCCAAGTCCGGCTGGCTGACCCGGCTAATCCGTATTGCGGTGGGCAACCTGGCGGGGGTGCCCTCTATTGTGTATGGCGTGTTCGGCCTGGGCTTTTTTGTCTATGTGCTTGGCGGTACGCTGGACCAACTGTTTTATGCCGATGCGTTGCCCAATCCGACCTTCGGCACCCCCGGGCTGCTGTGGGCCGCGCTGACGCTGGCCCTGCTGACGTTGCCGGTGGTGATCGTCGCCACCGAGGAAGGCCTGGCGCGCATTCCGCCGTCGCTGCGCCATGGGTCGCTGGCGCTGGGGGCCACCCGGGCGGAAACGCTGTGGCGCGTCGTGCTGCCGGGCGCGGCCCCGGCGATGATCACCGGGCTTATCCTGGCGGTGGCGCGGGCGGCGGGCGAGACCGCGCCGTTGATGCTGGTCGGGGTCATTAAATCCGCGCCGCTGCTGCCGCTGGACGGGGTGTTTCCCTATCTGCACGCCGAGCGGAAATTTATGCATCTGGGCTTCCAGATTTACGATATGGCGCTGCAAAGTCCCGATAGCGACGCGGCGGGTCCTTTGGTCTTCGCCACGGCGCTGTTGCTGGTGGTGATCGTGGTGGGGCTGAACCTGGCGGCCATCGGCCTGCGTCACCGCCTGCGGGAAAAATACCGCGCGCTGGCGCTTTAATGGAGTGTGATTTATGTCCCTGCTAACCCCCGATCTCTTTGCGCAGATGCCGGATGTCCAGCGCTTTACCCCGCAGCAGACTGTCCTGGAGACCGAGCATCTTAGCGTCTCCTACGGCGGACGCACGGTGCTTGAGGATATCACCCTGCGCATCCCGCGCCAGCGTATTACAGCGCTGATCGGTCCCTCCGGCTGCGGCAAATCGACCTTGCTGCGCTGTTTTAACCGCATGAACGATTTGAACGATGATTGCCGCGTCGAAGGCGCGGTGCGCCTGGCGGGGCGGGATGTCAACGACGCGCGGCAGGATGTGGTGGCGCTCCGGCGGCGGGTGGGCATGGTGTTCCAGCGGCCCAATCCCTTTCCGAAATCCATCTACGATAACGTGGTATACGGCCTGCGCCTGCTGGGCATTCGCGACCGGCGGGTGCTGGACGACGCGGCCGAGCAGGCGCTGCGCGCGGCGGCGCTATGGCATGAAGTAAAAGATCGGCTGAAGGAGAATGCGTTCCGCTTGTCCAACGGCCAGCAGCAGCGGCTGGTCATCGCCAGGGCGATAGCCATTGAACCGGAAGTATTGCTGCTGGATGAACCGACCTCGGCGCTTGATCCCATCACCACGCTGACCATCGAGGAACTGATGATTTCGCTGAAAGCGCATTTCACCCTGGTGCTGGTGACCCACAATATGCAGCAGGCCGCGCGGGTATCGGATTATACCGCCTTTATCCATCAGGGCAGGCTGGTGGAATACGCCGGCACCGATCGGCTGTTCACCTCGCCCGCGCAGCGTAAGACCGAAGAATATATTACCGGCCGCCTGCGCTAATTCGCCTGGCGATGTTACCGGCGAAGGGCGTCGGCGCCCAGTGAACGTCCTTACCGGCCGGGCGCCGTGGCTGCCGCCGGCGTTATGGCGCGGCGCGGCGGCGTTTATTCCGCCGCGTATCCCGCCGGCGGCAGGGGCGCGCCGTCCAGCCAGGCGGCGCCTTCCCGCAGCGCAAGCCGGCCGTCCAGCAGCCAGCTTATCACCAGTGGGTAGATGTCATGCTCCTGGGTTTTAATCCGGGCGATCAGGTCGGCCTCGGTGTCCCCGGGGAAGACCGGCACTTTCGCCTGCAGGATGACCGGGCCGCCGTCCAGCTGTTCCGTCACGAAATGCACCGAGGTGCCGTGTTCGCGATCGCCGTTGGCCAACGCCTGGCGATGGGTATGCAGGCCCGGATACAAGGGAAGCAGGGAAGGGTGGATATTCAGCATCCGTCCCGCGTAATGGCTGACAAAGTCCGGCGACAGGATGCGCATATAACCGGCCAGGATCACCGCGTCCGGCTGATAGCGGTCGATGGCCTCGCATAGGGCGCGGTCGAAGGACGCACGGTCGGGATAGTCGCCGGGCAGCAGCGCGCGGGCGGGCACATCGGCGCGGGCGGCGCGCCTGAGTCCTAACGCGTCGGCCCGGTTGCTGAAGACCGCCGCGACCCGCGCCGGCATTCTTTCCTGCCGGCAGGCATCGATCACCGCCTGCAGATTGCTGCCCTCGCCCGAGATCAGCACCACCAGCTTTTTCATTAACGGATAATAACCCGTTCGCCGCCGGCCAGCGTCTGGATCTCGCCCAGCTTCCAGGCGGTCTCGCCCAGGCCGGTCAGCAACGACAGCGCCCGATCGGCGCTGTGCGCAGGCACCACGACAATCATGCCGACGCCGCAGTTAAAGGTGCGGTACATTTCATGGCGGCTGACGTTGCCGGCCTGCTGCAGCCAGCCGAATACCGCCGGCCATTGCCAACTGCCCTCGTCGATGACCGCCTGCGTGTCCGCCGGCAATACCCGGGGGATGTTTTCCCAAAAACCGCCGCCGGTGAGGTGGGCGATGGCGTGGATCTCGGTTTGCGCGATAAGCTCCAGCAGCGCCTTAACATAAATGCGCGTCGGCTCAAGCAGGTGATCGGCCAGGGGCTTGCCGTCCAGTTGGGTGGTGAGCGGGTCGGTCTGGCTGAACTCAAGGATCTTACGCACCAGGGAATACCCGTTGGAGTGCGGGCCGCTTGAGGCCAGGGCCAGCAGAGTATCACCGGCCTGTACCTTGCTGCCGTCGATGATTTCCGATTTTTCCACCACGCCGACGCAAAAACCCGCCACGTCATAATCCTCGCCATGATACATGCCGGGCATTTCCGCCGTTTCGCCGCCGACCAGGGCGCAGCCGGACTGTTTACAGCCTTCGGCAATGCCGGTAATCACCGCCGCCGCGGTATCCACATCCAGTTTGCCGGTGGCGAAATAGTCCAGGAAGAACAGCGGCTCGGCGCCCTGCACCACCAGATCGTTGACACACATCGCCACCAGATCGATGCCGATGGTATCGTGACGTTTTAAATCCATCGCCAGACGCAGCTTGGTGCCGACGCCGTCGGTGCCGGATACCAGGATGGGTTCGCGGTATTTCTGCGGCAGGGCGCATAGCGCGCCGAACCCACCCAGCCCGCCCATGACTTCCGGACGTTTTGTCTGTTTCACCACACCTTTGATGCGGTCTACCAAGGCGTTGCCGGCATCAATATCCACGCCTGCGTCTTTATAGCTGAGAGAGGTTTTATCGGTCACTGCAAGATCCCCACGGAGATGGTATGTTGGCTTGTATTCTGGCGCAGGCAATTCTAACAGCGTGGGCAATCGTTTGCGAGTGGTGATGTCAAACGCCCTCCCGGCTTTTGTTGTCCAGCCTTTATTTCGCTTAACGGTTGATCAGGATCAGCTATTTTCGTATGGCGCAGTAAATAAAAGGGGTTATAATCTCGCGATTTTTTTGCGCAATTAATGCTACTTGGGGAGAATAATGATGAAGATCGTTGAGGTAAAGCACCCGCTTGTGAAACATAAATTAGGTTTGATGCGTGAAAATGATATCAGCACCAAGCGTTTTCGTGAATTGGCCTCTGAAGTGGGAAGTTTACTGACCTA
The DNA here is from genome assembly GCF_047324285.1 of Sodalis sp. RH14. Taxonomy (NCBI): domain Bacteria; kingdom Pseudomonadati; phylum Pseudomonadota; class Gammaproteobacteria; order Enterobacterales; family Bruguierivoracaceae; genus Sodalis; species Sodalis sp. RH14. Next base: position 4,173,522 of record NZ_CP178739.1, on the reverse strand, counting down.
CGTAGCAACCGCCGATCTGGAAACTGAAAAGGTCACCATCGAGGGATGGTGCGGTCCGGTGGAAATTGAACAAATCAAGGGTAAGAAAATTACCGTGGTGCCTATCCTGCGCGCGGGCCTGGGCATGATGGACGGCGTGCTGGAGAACGTGCCCAGCGCGCGTATCAGCGTGGTCGGCATGTATCGCGATGAAACCACCCTGGAGCCGGTGCCTTATTTCCAGAAGCTGGCCTCGAGCATCGACGAGCGCATGGCGCTGGTGGTCGACCCGATGCTGGCCACCGGCGGCTCGATGATCGCCACCATCGACCTACTGAAGAAGGCCGGCTGCAAGAGTATCAAGATATTGGTCCTGGTGGCGGCGCCCGAAGGTATCGCGGCGCTGGAAAAAGCCCATCCCGATGTCGAGCTGTATACCGCGGCCATCGACAAGGGGCTTAACGAGCACGGCTACATTATGCCGGGCCTCGGCGATGCGGGCGATAAACTCTTTGGCACCAAATAAAATCAAGCCGGCCGGCAGGCCGGCTTTTTTTTGCTTCTCACTTTAAGGAAACTCAACATGACCCGTCGCGCCATCGGTGTTGATGAACGCCCGCCGCTACTGCAAACCATCCCGCTCAGCTTTCAGCATCTGTTCGCCATGTTCGGCGCCACGGTGCTGGTGCCGATTTTATTTAAAATCAATCCGGCCACCGTCCTGCTGTTTAACGGTATCGGCACCTTGCTGTACCTGTTTATCTGCAAGGGCAAGATCCCGGCGTACCTGGGTTCCAGTTTTGCCTTTATATCGCCGGTGCTGTTGTTGCTGCCGCTGGGCTATGAAGCGGCGCTGGGCGGCTTTATCGCCTGCGGCGCGCTGTTTTGCGTGGTGGCGCTGATCGTCAAGGTCGCCGGTATCGGCTGGATTGACGTGGTGTTTCCGCCGGCCGCCATGGGCGCCATCGTCTCGGTAATCGGCCTGGAACTGGCCGGCGTCGCGGCCAATATGGCGGGGCTGCTGCCGACGGAAGGCGCGCCGGTGGCGAGTTCCACCATTATTATTTCCCTGGTGACCCTGGGTGTTACCGTGCTGGGATCGGTGCTGTTTCGCGGCTTCCTGGCCATTATCCCGATCCTGATCGGGGTGCTGGTGGGCTACGCGCTGGCCTGGGCGATGGGCGTGGTGGATTTATCCCCGGTCGCCGCCGCCCATTGGTTCGCGCTGCCGACCTTTTATACGCCGCGCTTTGAGTGGATCGGCATCCTGACCATCCTGCCGGCGGCGCTGGTGGTGATAGCCGAACACGTCGGCCACCTGGTGGTGACGGCCAATATCGTCAAAAAAGATCTGTTGCGCGATCCCGGCCTGCATCGCTCGCTGTTCGCCAACGGTTTTTCCACCATGCTGTCCGGATTTTTTGGATCGACGCCCAATACCACCTACGGCGAGAATATCGGCGTGATGGCCATTACCAAGGTCTACAGTACCTGGGTTATCGGCGGCGCGGCTATCCTCGCCATCCTGCTTTCCTGCGTCGGCAAGCTGGCGGCGGCCATCCAGGCGGTGCCGGTGCCGGTAATGGGCGGCGTTTCCCTGCTGCTCTACGGGGTGATTGCCGCCTCGGGCATCCGGGTGCTGATCGAATCGAAGGTGGATTATAATAAACCGCAAAATCTGATCCTGACCTCGGTTATCCTTATCATCGGCGTCAGCGGCGCCAAAATCCATCTGGGCGCCGCCGAACTGAAAGGCATGGCGCTGGCCACCGTGGTGGGTATCGGCCTGAGCCTGCTGTTCCGGGTCATTACCCTGGTGCGCGGCGAAGAAGTGATTATCGAGGCGACCGAACTCCCGGCTCCCGAATCCGCCGAAAAATAACCTCGCGCCCACGGGTGTACGGATAACCCGCGGCCGGTGCCCGGCGGTGAAGCAATACGCCGCCGCGGCCATTCTATGATAAACTAGATCGGTTCCCGCCCGTATGCATAGAGGTCTTTCTGAACACGCCGGCACAGCTTTCCTTACCGCTTTATCTCCCCGACGATGAAACTTTCGCCAGCTTTTATCCGGGCGAAAACAGGTCGTTGCTGGCGGCGCTGCACAGCATGCTGGCGCAGGAACACGGCAGCTACCTTTACTTTTGGTCACGCAAGGGGGGAGGCCGCAGCCATCTGATGCACGCCGCCTGCGCCGAACTTTCCCAACGGGGGGAGGCGGTGGGGTATGTGCCGCTGGATAAGCGCACCTGGTTTGTGCCGGAGGTGATGGACGGCATGGAGCAACTGGCGCTGGTCACCATCGACAACATCGAATGCATCGTCGGCGACGAACCCTGGGAAATGGCCATTTTCAACCTGTACAACCGCATCCAGGAAACGGGCCGCACCCGGCTTATCATCAGCGGCAACTGTCCGCCGCGCCAGCTGAACCTGAATTTGCCCGATCTGGCCTCGCGCCTGGACTGGGGGCAGATTTACCGCCTGCAGGCCCTCTCCGATGAGGAAAAAGGGGCCGCGCTGCAGCTGCGGGCCCGGCTGCGCGGTTTTGAGCTGCCGGAAGATGTCAGCCGTTTTTTGCTCAAACGGCTGGAGCGGGATATGCGCACGCTGTCGCATACGCTCGATCAGCTCGATCACGCCTCCATTCGCGCACAGCGCAAGCTGACCATTCCCTTCGTCAAAGATATCCTTAATCTGTAACGGCCGCGCGCCGGATAAGCAATGCACCGTGCCCGGCCCGGCGCAATGCTTATGACTTCTGGAAGGGTTTAAAGCGTTTTTGCATCTGGCGCAGCTGGTCGATGCGCGCGTCATAGCGCGCCTGCTGCAGGCTGCCGAGCTTAACCTGCGAGCTGGCGCTGCTTAACGCCCGTACCGCCTGATCCAGCTCGCCGTTCAGCGCCAGGCTTTCGGCGCGCGCCGCCAGTTCCTGATCGCGCAGTCCCTGGCCGGCGTTGGCCTGCGCCAGCAGGTCCCAGCCGTTGGTGTCGTCGGGATGATTAAAGGTGTAGCGGTTAAGCAAACGGCTGGCATCGGCAAAACGTTTCCCCTCCACATAGGCGTTCGCCAGGTTAAGCAGCAGCACCGGATTCGCGTTGTTGTCCTGGACCTTCACCAGCGCCTCCAGGCGGGTAATGGCCCGGGGAGCCTGCTGTTGCGCCAGATCGATATCGGTCATCAAATCCACGAACCAGATATTGGCCGGCTGTTTGGCCAGCAGGGGTTGCAGCGCCCTGCGGGCGTCGTCGTATTTTTTCGCCTGGTAGAACAGGATGGCCTGGCCGTACTCGGCGGCAAGCTGCTGGCGCGCGTTGCCTTTTTTCCAGGCGGCGATCAGATCGTCGTCCAGCACGATGCCGCCCGAGCCGTACATGCCGAGGATACGCGCCTTGGCCAGATAAAAATCCTGCGACGAGTCGATGACCAGATGCTTCATCTGGTTCGCCCGGTTGCGGATGTCCGACAGGCGGCTCATCGGCAGGGGATGGGTGAGCAGCATTTCAGGCGGCGCGGTGGAGTAGCGCACCCGATCGGAGAGCTTTTGCAGAAAGTCCGGCATGGCCTGGGGATCAAACCCGGATCGTTGCAGCACCTGGATGCCGATACGATCCGCTTCCTGTTCGTTCGCCTGGGTGAAGCTGATCATGCCCTGCTGGGTGCCGGCGATGGTGCCGCTCAGGGCCGCCATGCCCATTTGCGGATTGGCCATGGTCAGTAATATCGACCCCAGGGCGCCGGCCCAGGTCAGGGGAGCGTTGCGCTTCTGGTCTTCCATCGCCCGCGCCAGATGGCGCTGGGTGACATGGGAAAGTTCATGAGCCAGCACCGAGGCCAGCTCGCTTTCATTGGCGGTATAGTAGAACAGGGCGGAATGCATCACCACATTGCCGCCGAAAAAGGCGAAGGCGTTCAGCTCATCGCTGTGGATCAGGAAAAAATGGAATGGCGTACGCACCGAATTGGCATGCGCCACCAGCACGCCGCCCAGATGATTGATGTAGGCGTTGAGGAGGGGATCGTTAATCAGCGGCGCGCCGCCCCGCATCTGGCGGACATAAAAATCCCCCATCTGCATTTCCTGGTCGATGCTGAGCGTGCTGCCGGCGGTGGTGCCCATATCCGGCAGCTGGTCCTGCAATTCGTCGGCCAGCACGGGCTGCCCGCCCGCGACCATGGCGGTCAACAGGCCGGCGACAAGACTTTTTTTCATCCATGTGTACATAAACTATCCAACCTTAACCTGGGTGATATCACTTGGACAGCCAGGGCCGGAAAGTGTTCTCACCGCTGGCGCGCCCGGTGTACGGGCACAGCGGACCCGGCGGAGCTACGCCTCCTGCAGATAAGCCAGCACGATGTCATGGTGGTTGCTGGTCTTGAAGTCGTCGAAGACTTTTTCAATCCTGCCGTCCAGTCCCACCAGGAAACTGATGCGATGGATGCCGTCGTAGGTTTTGCCCATAAACGATTTTTCGCCCCAGACGCCGAATTCCTCGGCCACCTGATGATCCGCATCGGACAATAAGGTGAAATTCAGCAGCTCTTTTTCGGCGAAGCGCGAGAGTTTCTCCGGTTTGTCGGTGCTGATGCCCAGCACTTCCACACCCGCTTTTTTCAGCTGGTCCATATTGTCGCGCAGTCCGCATGCCTGGACGGTACAACCGGGCGTCATGGCTTTGGGATAAAAGTAGACCAACACTTTTTGTCCCTGGAAGTCGGTCAGACTGACCTGTTCGCCGTCCTGATCGGGCAAACTAAATTTCGGTGCGGTATCTCCGGCTTTCAGTGGCATCATTAACATACTCCATCTTTCTCTTGATTCTGTGGATGATTCACAATGCTAATACTGCCTTGCGCATTCAGTTCTGTACAGAGCTGATGAAACCTATCTTCGATCTGTTCCACCGGCCAGCCGGAGGGACCGTGCGCGGTAATCTGGATATTCAGGCGCGGCGGCGCGTCGCCCCGCGCCGGCTGGGTCTTGGAGGCCAGCTCCGCGATATTCATGTGCTGGCTGTCGAACAGATCGGTAAAACGCTCGATTAAATGCGGCGAGTCCTGCACATCGACCTTGACCCAGACGGTATTCGGCGTCGCCTGCTGCTCGCCGGCGTTGGTGCGTTTCATGACAATCAGCAGGTCCAGCTCGGCGCCCTTGAGCGGCAGGGTGGATTCGATCAGGGTAATCGCATTCCAACTGCCCGACAACAGCATGATAAGCGTAAACTCTTCACCCAGCATGGCAAGACGGCTATCTTCAATATTGCATCCACAGCTGCTGACGTGACGGGTAATGGTATTGACGATACCGGGACGGTCGGTGCCAAGCGCAGTAATGACCAGATAGTGTTGTTGTGACTGTGGCAAAATGGTGCTTCCTGTCATGGCTGATGTGATTTACATGGTAACCCTAAAAAAAACCTGCTGCCAAGGGCTTACATGGCCGATGTTTGCTTGCTTTTGGATAGGTGACAAAAGTACCATGAATAACCTGTTTGTGGAGGGGATGGTCAATGTTTACGGGAAGCTTTATTGGCAGCATAGTTGCGCTGGTTACACCAATGGATGACAAGGGTGCCGTCGATTGGGTAAGTCTAAAAAAATTAATCGATTATCATGTGGCCAGCGGGACGTCGGCTATCGTCTCCGTCGGGACGACAGGGGAATCGGCGACGCTGAGCCATGACGAACACGGCGAAGTGGTGATGCGCACCCTGGAGTTAAGCGACGGGCGCATTCCGGTTATCGCCGGCACCGGCGCCAATTCCACCGCCGAGGCGGTCAGCCTGACGCAGCGCTTTAACGATAGCGGCGTGGTCGGATGCCTGACGGTGACGCCTTATTACAATAAACCGACCCAGGAAGGGTTGTTCCAGCACTTCAAGGCGATTGCCGAACACACCGATCTGCCGCAAATCCTGTATAATGTGCCGGCGCGTACCGGGTGCGATATGCTGCCGCCGACCATCGGGCGTTTATCGAAAATCAAGAATATCGTGGCTGTTAAGGAAGCGACGGGGAACTTAAACCGCGTCAGCCAGATCCAAGAGCTGGTTGATGAGGACTTTATCCTGTTGAGCGGCGACGATTCCACGGGTCTGGACTTCATGCAACTGGGCGGCAAAGGCGTGATTTCCGTCACGGCCAATATCGCCGCGCGGGAAATGGCGGAGCTTTGCGCTCTGGCGCTGCAGGGCAATTTTGCCGAAGCGCGCCGCCTGAACCAACGCCTGATGCCGCTACATCAGAAATTATTTATTGAATCCAACCCAATTCCCGTTAAATGGGCCTGTAAAGCATTGGGATTAATGGCAACCGATACGTTACGTTTGCCGATGACGCCGCTGACCGAGAATGATAGCCGTGTTGTTGAGCAAGCTTTAACGGATGCCGGTTTGCTATAACTCTGTTAGGGAGAATTGATGGCTTATTTATTGCAAAAGTCGATGGTGGCAAAAGTGGTGGGCGCGTCGTTGTTCATGCTGCTTGCGGCCTGTTCCAGCGATCAACGTTACAAACGGCAGGTCAACGGCAACGAAGAATACCTGAAAGCGCCGGCGCTGCGCCCGCTCAACAGTCCATCAGGGATGATCCTGCCGGTGCAGACCGGGGATTACGAAGTGCCCGTCGCGAACGCCCGCGGGAACGTGGGCAAGGGACTGGATATTCGTCCTCCGGCGCAGCCTTTGGCTTTGCTTGATGGTTCCCGCTCGCAATATACGGGCGATACCGCGGTCATCCAGCTTGAAAACAGCGCGCAAACCCGCGACCTCTGGTCCAAGGTGGTCGCTGTGGTGCAAAGCAAAGGTTACACCATCGCCTCCCGCCAGGACGGCAGCCAGACGCTCAATACCGATTGGGTGCAGTGGACGCGGGCCGACGAGGACGTGCAATACCGCGGCCGTTACCAGGTCAGCCTGCGCACCGAGGGCTACCAAACCTCGCTGATGGTTAAATCCTTAGGGCTTGAGCAGCAGGGCAATCCGGTCAGCGCCCCGGCTATCGTACAGCGCTATACCGTCGCCATGCTGAACAGCGTGGCGCAGGGGATTGAACAGCTCGACAGCGACCAGGCAAGTAAAATCGCCTCGGGCCAGACGGCGGATCTGAGCGTTATCAGCGGCGCCGACGATTCCGGCCTGCCGTTGCTGGTGGTGCGTTCCCCTTATGCCGTGGTATGGCAACACCTGCCGGCGGCGCTTGAAAAAATCGGGATGAAGGTCAAGGATACCAGCCGTCCGCTGGGCACTATTTCCGTGACCTATGATGCGCCGGGCAGCGGCACCTGGGACGACCTGGGCGTCAAGGATCCGGATCTTCTTAACGGCGACTACAAGCTGCAGGTCGGCGATCTCGGCAACCGCAGCACCTTGCAGTTTACCGATCCGAAGGGCCATACCCTCGCCCAGGCGAAAAATGACGCGCTGGTGGCGGTGTTCCAGGCGGCGTTCAGTAAGACATCGAGTAAGTAATATCAGGGGCTAACGCCCCGCTGTATTTGCTGACCAGCCTTCGTAGGCGTTTGTACCGCCAGGATGGGCAAGGTGTATAAAGGTAAATAAAGGTGGCGCGCCAGGGATGGCGCGCCCGAGCCGGCATGGACGTATAGACGGCGGCTTGATGAACTTCTACCCGCGGGCAGCGGTTTGTTAGCAAACAGAGGGCCTACGCCCTTTTTTATTTTTAGTCTGCGTTATCTGCCACTGGAGTAAAAAAGATGCAAAAGTTAGCTGAGTTGTATCGCGGAAAGGCGAAAACGGTCTATACCACCGCCGATCCGGATTTGCTGATTCTGGAATTCCGCAACGATACGTCAGCGTTAGACGGTCAGCGCATTGAGCAGTTCGAGCGCAAAGGCATGGTCAACAATAAATTCAACTATTTTATCATGACCAAACTCGCCGAGGCCGGGATCCCGACGCAAATCGTGCGTCTGCTTTCGGATACCGAAGTGCTGGTGAAAAAACTCGCCATGGTGCCGGTCGAGTGCGTCGTGCGCAACCGTGCGGCGGGCTCCCTGGTGAAACGCTTGGGGATAGAGGAAGGGCTGGTGCTCAATCCGCCGTTGTTCGATATGTTTTTGAAGAACGACGCCAAACACGACCCGATGATCAACGAGTCCTACTGCGAGACCTTCGGCTGGGCCAGCGCACCGCATCTGGCGCGCATGAAAGAACTGACCTACCGGGCCAATGACGTGCTGAGTAAAATATTTGACGATGCCGGCCTGATCCTGGTGGATTTCAAACTTGAGTTCGGCCTGTTTAATGGCGAGGTGGTGCTGGGGGATGAATTTTCGCCGGACGGCAGCCGCCTGTGGGACAAAGCCACCCTCAATAAGATGGATAAAGACCGTTTTCGCCAGAGCCTGGGCGGGCTTATCGAAGCCTACGAGGAAGTTGCCCACCGTATCGGCGTAACGCTGGACTAACGACGCAATCGTTTCCCTGCCGTCGCCGCGGCCCGCCGATCGAGGCGACAGGCATGCCGCGTCATGCCGTTTTTCCCGCGCGCGCCGGCGGAGGGCGCCGTCCAAAGCGGCATTTTGTGCTATCCTCCACGGTATAACTAAACAGCCGTAGGTAAGCGTATGCGTTGGCAAGGACGTCGCGAAAGCGATAATGTTGAAGACAGGCGTAATTCATCTTCCGGCGGCGGTGGCGGCATGCGGATCCCGCTGCGCGGCAAGACGGGCGTGGTGGTGCTGATCGTGGTGGTGGTGGCCGGTTATTACGGCATCGATTTGACGCCTTTGCTGACCGGCGGCGGCCAGTCCGTGCAGCAGTCGTCACCGCAGCGCGCCAGTCCCAATGACGACGAGGCGGCCAAATTTACCTCGGTGATGCTGGCCACCACCGAAGATACCTGGAAAGAGATTTTCCAGCGCACCGGCAACACCTATGCGCCGCCTAAGCTCGTCATGTACCGCGGCGCCACGCAAACCGGTTGCGGCACCGGCCAGTCGGTGATGGGGCCCTTTTATTGTCCCGCCGACAGCACGGTCTATATCGATCTGTCGTTTTATGATGAAATGAAAAATAAACTCGGGGCCGGCGGCGATTTTGCCCAAGGATATGTGATTGCCCATGAAGTGGGGCATCATGTCCAGCATCTGCTGGGCACCGAGCAAAAGGTCAGGCAAATGCAGCAGGGCGCCACGCAGCAACAGATCAACCAGCTTTCGGTAAAAATGGAGCTGCAGGCGGATTGTTATGCCGGCGTGTGGGGCAACGCCATGCAAAAACAGCAGATCCTCGAGACCGGCGATCTGCAGGAGGCGCTGAACGCGGCCACGGCGATAGGCGACGACCGCCTGCAGCAGCGCGGACAGGGCAGGGTGGTGCCGGACAGCTTTACCCACGGCACGTCGCAGCAGCGTTATACCTGGTTTAAACGCGGTTTTGACACCGGCGATATGAATCAATGCGATACCTTTGCCGGTCGCTAAAGGACTCAGCAGGGACTACACCATGACATTTCTGGATCCTACGCTGCTGATTTTGCTGGCGCTGGCGGCGCTGGGCATTATCAGCCACAACAACACCGTTACGGTGGCGATCCTGGTATTACTGATTATCCGCATTACCCCGCTGAGCCATTTTTTCCCCTGGGTGGAAAAACAGGGGCTGACGCTGGGCATCATTATCCTGACCATCGGCGTCATGGCGCCCATCGCCAGCGGCACCATTTCCGCCGGCAGCGTCATGCACTCCTTTCTGCATTGGAAATCACTGCTGGCAATCCTTATCGGCGTGGCGGTGTCCTGGCTGGGGGGGCGGGGCGTGTCCCTCATGGCCCACCAGCCTTCGGTGGTGGCCGGGTTGCTGGTGGGAACGGTGATGGGCGTGGCGCTGTTTCGCGGCGTGCCGGTCGGGCCGCTGATTGCCGCAGGCATACTGTCGCTGTTGATTGGCAAAACCTGACATGGACAGGGCGGCTCCCGGCGTGACGGACCCCTGGCGCGCGGCGACGGCCCGAATGCGGCGCGCCGGCGTGCGCCGTTTGCTGGTGGTAAGCGGCGACGCCGAATGGAGCCTCGCGCAGGCGCGGATGCTGCGCGGCCGGTTGCCCGGGGACTGGCCCTGGATTGGCGCGCCGCCAGAGGACTGGCCGCTTTGCTGCGCGCCCGCCGCATTCAGGACGCTATTGGGGCGTGAATTCAGGCACGCGGTGTTTGACGCGCGCCACGGCCTGGCGGTCGACGCGCTGGCGGCGCTGGCCGGCACGCTGCGGGCCGGCAGTTGGCTGGTGCTGCTGGTGCCCGAATGGACATCCTGGCCAACGCGTCCCGATATCGATTCCCTGCGCTGGAGCGAACGTCCCGTACCCATGGCAACCCCCCATTTTGTGGCGCATTTCCGGCAAAGCCTGTTGGCCGACCCCGGCGTGGCGCTGCTGCGCCAGCACCAGCCGCAGGACGCTATTTTTGCGCCGCAGCCGGTGCTCCCCCGCTGGCGGCCGCCGGCACCGGGGCCTACCGATGAACAGCGGGCAGTATTGTCCCGGCTGCAGGCGGCTAAAGCCGGTATTTTTGTCCTGACCGCGCCGCGCGGACGCGGCAAATCGACCCTGGCCGGGATGCTGGCGGCGCGCAGCGAAGGACACTGCTGGGCGACGGCGCCCGCCAAAGCCACGGCCGAGGTCCTGGAGCGGCATGCCGGTCACCGTGTCCGCTTTTTCGCGCCCGACGCCCTGCTGCTGCAGTGCCGCCATCATCCGGCGGCGGACTGGCTGCTGGTGGATGAAGCCGCCGCCATTCCCATGCCGCTGCTACGGGAACTGCTGGGTTATTTCCCCCGGGTATTATTGACCACCACCGTGCAGGGCTACGAAGGCACCGGACGGGGCTTTCTGCTTAAGTTCTGCGCGACGCTGCCGAGATGGCATCACCTTACCCTGGAACACCCCCTGCGCTGGGCCAAAGACGACCCGCTGGAGCGCTGGCTGGGCGCGGCGCTGCTGTTCGCCGAGCCGGCGGAGCGGGACGCCGCGCCCCCCGACGCCGCCCCGGCGCTGACCCGGCCCTCCAGGGAACACTGGTTGTCCCATCCACGGGAATTACAGGCGTTCTACCAGTTGTTGGCCAGCGCCCATTACCGTACCACCCCGCTGGATTTACGCCGGTTAATGGATGCGCCGGGGCAATATTTTATTGCCGCCCGGTCGGGCGATCGCTTAACCGGCGCGCTCTGGTCGGTGGCGGAGGGCGGTTTGCCGCCGGCGCTGGCCCATGAGGTCTGGGCGGGAAGACGGCGCCCGGCGGGCAGCCTGGTCGCCCAATCGCTGGCGGCGCACAGCGGCCTGTGGACGGCGCCCTGCCTGCGATCGCGCCGCATCAGCCGCATTGCGGTGACCGCGGCCGGGCGCCGCCGGGGGTGGGGACGGCAGCTGGTAGCGTGCATGGTGGCCGGGGCCGCGCCATTGGATTTTGTCTCGGTCAGCTTCGGGCTGACCGCCGAGCTGTGGCGGTTCTGGCAGGCGGTGGGATTTCATCTGGTGCACATCGGCACCCATCGGGAGGCCAGCAGCGGGTGCAACAGCGCCATGGCGCTCTATCCGCTCAGTTCCGCCGGTCATCGGCTGGCGGCGCAGGGCGCGGCGCTGTTAACGCGTGATGGTGTTATCCACGCAGACGCCTTCCATGCCGCCGGCGCCGGCGGCGGACACGGTTGCGCACGGCCGGCCGCCGACGAGCTGGATGATGACGACTGGCGCAACCTGGCCGGGTTCGCGTTTGCCCGGCGAACGCCGGAGGCCTGCCGCATGTCGCTTAGCCGGTTGCTACGCCGGTCGGACTTGCCGCTGGCGGCGCTGCGGTTATGGCTGGAGCAACGGCTTGACGTCAACGCGATCGTGGAGCAAACGGGATTAAGCGGTAAAAAGGCGGTGATAACACGCTGGCGGGAGGAGACCGCGCGGGCGCTGGAAGATATCAGTAGCGACACTTGCCGCCGCTGGCGTGACTGGAGCGCACCCGGCGGGCACCTTCAAGGGGCGTGACGCAGCAAGACCCGTCGCCTCTTCACGCGACGGAACCTGCCGTTATCCCAAACCGTTATGGTTTCTTTTTCGGCCAGTCGTCGTCGTCGTCCCATTTTGCGTTGTTGTCGCGGTGCGGCGGCAACTCGGGCTTGTCTTTCAGGTAGCGTTTCACATCTACGCGGCGCAACTCTTTAATGCCGCTTATCAGCATACCCGCCAGGATAATTAAAATAATCCACCAGTAGTCCGCCAGCCAATGCATATCCTTACTCCTTATCCACATTTCCAATATAACGGCGAAAAAGGGCCGGCAATCGAGGCGTCAGCCAGGATGCGCCCGCCACATCGCGGTCTTTCCATGATGCCAGCAGTAATTGCGGCGTAAGCAGCCGCTCCGCCTCCTGCGCCAGGGGACGATAGCTCAGATGCCAGGGTTCCGCGGCCACGCCGCCGCGGTCATGGGCGTAGGGGCGGTAAAAACCGTATCCGGCCATCCATTCGCCCAGCCAGTCGGCCAGCGGGGCAAGATAGCCGCCCGGCAGATACTCCCAAGGTTCCAACTGCAGCGTCGCGCCGGCGGGCAATAAGTCCGGATCGTACACATCCAGATCGCTGCCCCAGTGATGGCGGCTGGCGCCCGGCAGCGCCGACCAGCGCAGGATGGCGTGGCAGCGCTCGGCCACCGTCAGGCTTTGACTGTCCAGCGGCCGGCTGTGGTTATCTAATAATGGCCGCTCGCCGCGAAACTTGCCATTCCAGATAGCCAATTGGCGGTCAAAATCACGAAAACTGCTGGCCGGCTGCAGATTGAAACCCGCCTGGCGCGCAGCCTGCCGCAGGTCTTGAAAGGCGGCGACCGCCTCGGGCTGCAGGCGATGGCGATCGCACAGCGGCGCCAGGTGCCGGTCGGTCTGGCCGGTCAACATGTCCGGCGTCATCATGGGATCAGTTGCTCCATGATGCGCTGATACATCCGGCTTAGCAATTGCAGGTCGGCGGCGCTGACGCATTCGTTCACTTTATGGATAGTGGCGTTCACCGGCCCCAGTTCCACCACCTGCGCGCCCATGCGGGCGATAAAACGCCCATCCGAGGTGCCGCCGGTGGTTTCCAGGCGCGGCGTCAGGTCCTGGTAATGCCTGACCGCGTTGATGACCGCCGCCACCAGCTCTCCGGGCGGCGTGAGAAACGGCTGGCCCGATAACCACCAGTCGATATGGTAGCGCAGCCCGTGACGCTCCAGCAGGGCCTCCACCCGGGACCGGATCAGGGTATCGGTCAGTTCGGTGCTGAAGCGGAAGTTGAACTGCACCAGCAATTCGCCCGGAATCACATTATTGCTGCCGGTACCGGCGTGGATATTAGCGATTTGCATGGTGGTGGGGGGGAAAAACGCATTGCCTTCGTCCCAGACGATCGTCACCAGCTCATTGAGCGCCGCCATGGCGCGGTGCACCGGATTATCCGCCAGATGCGGGTAAGCCACATGCCCCTGGGTGCCGAGCACGGTAAGCGTGGCGGTAAGCGAACCGCGCCGGCCGTTTTTCACGATATCGCCGACGCGCAGTTGGCTCGAAGGTTCACCCACCAGGCAATAATCCAGCCGCTCATCGCGCGCCATCAACGCTTCCACCACTTTTACCGTACCGTCGGCGCCGGTGGCCTCCTCATCCGAAGTGATAAGGAATGCCAGCCGTCCCCGATGCTGTGGATGCTGGGCGACGAAACGCTCGGCGGCGACGATCATGGCGGCCAGCGAACCTTTCATATCGGCGGCGCCGCGGCCGAAAAGCATGCCGTCGCGCAGGGCCGGCTCGAACGGCGGATTATCCCAGCCGAGAGCATCGCCCGCCGGCACCACGTCGGTATGGCCGGCAAACGCCAGGGTTCTGCCCTCGCCGCGCCAGGCCCAAAAATTGTGCGTGGCGCCAAAGTTCATCGGCTCGATGGTAAACCCGGCCGCCCGCAGGCGGTCAATCAGCAGCGCCTGGCAGCCGGCGTCGTCGGGGCTGAGGGACGGGCGTTTGATTAACTGCTGCGCCAGCTCCAGTACCGGACAAGACATGTCAGGCCTCCTTGTGGGTGATGAAGAGTTGATAGCCTTCGGCGTCGAAACCCACCATAAGCCTGCCGTCAGGGGACTGCAGCACCGGCCGCTTGATGACGGCCGGCTGGCCGACCATCAGCGCCAGCGCCCCCGCTGCCCCTTCGGCCGCCTGCCGCTCGGCGTCGCTTAGCTTGCGCCAGGTGGTGCCGCGGGTATTAAGCAGCGCCTGCCAGCCCACGCCGTCCGCGAAACCTTGCACTAATCCGCGGTCGACGCCATCGACGCGATAGTCGTGGAACCGGTAAGCCACCTGCCGCTCGTCAAGCCAGCGGCGGGCCTTTTTTATCGTATCGCAGTTTTTGATACCGTAGAGCGTAAATGCAACATCCGGGTCTGCCATGGCAAAGCGTTACCTGTAAAAAAACATTGTTGCGCCAATAATGCGGGAAAATGGCCGGAGGATCCAGACGGCGGGGCAATCATTGCTTATCGTTATGGCCGACGGGCAATACTGTCTTTTTTACCGCGCTAAAAACCCTATTATTAACCCAAGTGATAACATAATGTGCCAATAATTTAACTTATGCATCGATTTATTATTTTACGCCCATGTATCGCTTTACCGGGGTTGCGTTTTTTCTGCCGGGCCATAGTGCTGTTTATTAAAAAGCAGCGCCAAGACAATGAAGGCAATAAAGGATTTCTTGCTGCGCTTATAAAGGGTTGCGTTCGACTCCCTGACACACGCTTTTAAGCATTCAGGGTGAATATGTTTTTTTATCATTACCTGGTTCATGGGCGCCAAACCATAAAAAGAACTTATGAAGAAAGCGTAGGGCAAATGCCTGGTTTTGCCTGTTCAAATGCGGATATTGCGATGATGATTAAAGATTTATTGTTTAAAATCAGCAATTAATTGCAATTTTTAGCAAATTGCAATCATTGCGGCTGAATTGTCACATTTTTGATCTAAACATTAACCATTGCGGGGAAAAAACCGGTCATGGCCGGAGAGTCGTGCATCAAAACAGGGCATTAGCCCCCTGAGGCTAATATATTATGTGATCTCTACGGGCAATTAAAATTAATACATCCGTAGCCCTCTTTTATTTTCTAAAGAGACTTTGTATAATCGCCGTACAAAAAAGAGAGGCAGGGTATGATTGATACAGAGTTAGTCACTTGGAAAGATTTCATCGAAGCAATGCTGCGCAAGTAGTGGCAAGCTGAAAAAAGGCGTTGTTCCTTTTTAACGCTAACCAGCTTGGAAATCATCGTACGAATAAACGGCCACCTCTCATCAAGGTGGCCTTTGTCGTTTTAGCGGATTATCGGTTTAAAGCCGGGTTGGGCCGTCGCCGGGCGTTACGTCCGCGTTATCCGGCAATAACTGGATATTGGCGTCCGGATGATCTTTGGTCGGGAAGCGCTGGCGGATCAGCACAAAAAACAGCGGGATAAAAAAGATCGCCAGTATCGTGGCCGAGATCATGCCGCCGATAACGCCGGTACCGACCGCGTGCTGGCTGGCGGACCCCGCTCCCCGGCTGATGGCCATCGGCAGCACCCCGAAGATAAACGCCAGCGAGGTCATCAGGATGGGCCTTAACCGCATGCGCGAGGCGTGCAGTGTGGCCTCGATCACTCCCTGGCCGCGCTGGTTCAGCTCATTGGCGAACTCTACGATCAGAATGGCGTTTTTCGCCGAGAGGCCGATAACCGTCAGCAGGCCGACCTGGAAATACACATCGTTTTCCAGCCCGCGCATCCAGGTTGCCAGCAGCGCGCCCACCACGCCCAGCGGCACCACCAGCATCACCGAAAAAGGTATCGACCAGCTTTCATACAGCGCCGCCAGGCTCAGGAATACCACCAGCAGCGAGATAGCGTACAGCGCCGGCGCCTGGGAACCCGAGAGCCGTTCCTGATACGACATCGCGGTCCATTCCAGCCCCATGCCGTTGGGTAGTCCCGCCACCAGCTTCTCCATCAGGTCCATCGCCGTGCCGTTGCTCACGCCGGCCGCGGCTTCGCCGACAATTTCCACCGACGGAACGCCGTTATAGCGTTCCAGCCGCGGCGAGCCGTATTCCCAATGTGAGGTGGCGAACGCGGAGAAGGGCACCATGGTGCCGCTGCCGTTACGCACATACCAGCGATACACGTCGTCGGGCAGCATGCGGTATTTGGCCGCCGCTTGCACATAGACCCGCTTGACGCGGCCGCGATCGATAAAGTCGTTGACGTAGTTGGAACCCCAGGCGGTCTGCAGCGTATCGTTAATATCGTCAACGCTCACGCCCAGGGCCTGCGCCTTGCGCTGATCGATGTCGATCTGCAACTGCGGACTGTCGTCCAGCCCGTTATGCCGCACGCGCGACAGCTCAGGCGAAGCGGCCGCCTGCGACAGCAGCTGGTCGCGCGCCTTCATCAATGTGTCATGGCCCTGGCCCGCCTTGTCTTCCAGCATCAAATCGAAACCGGCGGCGTTGCCCAGGCCGGAGATGGCCGGCGGATTATTGGCCAGCACCCGCGCCTCGGAAATATGGCTGAACTCCCTGGTGGCGCGCGCGATAATGGCTGATGCGGTGCGATCGGCGCTCGCGCGGTCATCCCAGTTCTTCAGGCGGATAAACATCCTGGCGACATTTTGCCCGTTGCCGCCGGGACCGGCGCCGATGGTGGAGAATACCGACAGCACATTATCTTTTTCATGGGTCAGAAAGTAGTTTTCCACCTTGGCGACCACCTTCAGCGTTTGTTCCTGGGTCGCATTGGTGGGAAGCGTCACCTGTCCCATAAACACCCCCCGGTCCTCCTCGGGCAAGAACGACGTGGGCAGGTGCAAAAACAGAAACGCCATGCCGGCCAGCAGCAGGCCGTAAAGCAGCAGCCAGCGCGCCGTGCGTTGCAAAATGCGCGTGACCCCCTGCTGGTAACGTTCCGCCCCCCGGTCAAATACACGGTTAAACCAGCCGAAAAAACCGCGCCGCGCGTGCTGATGATTTGCCGGCAGCGGTTTAAGCAGGGTGGCGCACAGCGCCGGGGTCAATATCATGGCCACCAGCACCGACAGCACCATCGCGGCGACGATGGTGACCGAAAACTGACGATAGATGGCGCCGGTGGTGCCGCCAAAAAAGGCCATCGGCACAAACACCGCCGACAGCACCAGGGCGATGCCCACCAGCGCGCCCTGGATCTGGCTCATGGATTTGCGCGTGGCGTCGCGCGGCGACAGGCCCTCGGTGCTCATCACCCGCTCGACGTTTTCCACCACCACGATGGCGTCGTCCACCAGCAGCCCTATCGCCAGCACCATGGCGAACATGGTCAGGGTATTGATGCTGAACCCGCTGGCAGAGAGCACCGCAAAGGTGCCGAGCAGCACCACCGGCACGGCGATAGTCGGGATCAGGGTGGCGCGGAAATTCTGCAGGAACAGGTACATGACCAGGAACACCAGCACAATGGCTTCCAGCAGGGTTTTCACCACGTCCTCGATGGAGGCGGTGACAAACGGCGCTGTTTCATAGGCGATTTCGGCCTTCAGGCCATGGGGGAAAAAGGGCGCCAGCTCCGCCAGCTTTTGTTTTACCAGCCGGTTGGTATCGAGCTCATTGGCCCCGGAGGCCAGCTTGATACCCATGCCCGCCGCGGCCATGCCGTTATAGCGGGTCAGGTAATCGTAGCTTTCCGAACCCAGCTCGATGGTCGCCACCTGGCCGAGCGTCACCGCCGAGCCGTCGCTGTTGACCCGCAGGGTAATGGCGCGAAACTGCTCCGGCGTCTGCAACTGCGACTGGGCGTTAATGGTGGCGTTAAGCGCCTGCCCGTTCACCGCCGGCGTGCCGCCCAGCTGGCCGACCGCCACCTGGCTGTTTTGCGCCTCGATGGCCGTGACCACGTCGGCGGTGGTTAACTGGTAATTGACCAGGGCATCAGGATTAAGCCAGATGCGCATCGAGTATTGCGACCCGTAGGCATCGATGCTGCCGACCCCGCTGACCCGGCTGAGCGGTTCTTGCAGGTTGCTCACCATATAATCCGCGATATCGGATTTATCCATCGACCCGTCGGTGGACACAAAGGCCACCATCATCAGGTTGCTGTCGCCGGTCTTGGTGACGGTCACGCCCTGGGTCTGCACCGCCTGCGGCAATCGTTTCATCGCCACCTGCAGCTGGTTCTGCACTTCCTGCATCGCTTCGTTGGGGTCGGTCCCCGCCTCGAAAGTCAGGGTGGTGGTGGCCTGGCCGGTATTGCTGCTTTGCGAGGCCATATACAGCAAATTATCCAGGCCGGTCATGTTTTGTTCGATAATCTGGGTAACGGCATTCTCCACCGTTTTAGCGGAAGCGCCGGGATACTTGGAGGTAATACGCACCGTGGGCGGCGTTAATTTGGGATATTGCTCAATGGGCAGCGTAAATATAGCCATGGTGCCGGTCAAGGCAACGATAATTGCCAGTACCCAGGCGAAAATCGGGCGATCGATAAAAAAATTAGCCATTCAATAAAACCCCGGGGCGAGTGTCCTGTTATCGTACGGCGAAAGTGACGTTGCTCGCCGCCATGGTACTTTACGCGCCGGGACCGAAGAAAACGTGGAGAAAAAAAGGAGATCGTGTAAAGAAGTACTAGTGTCGTTGTATCCGAGGCGGACGCCGCCGTTTTCCACGCCGGTCGCGCGCGGCGCCAAGCCTGTTCCCACCTTATCCTTTAACGCGGTTTGCCCGGAATCGCTCTCGCTCCGGCGCCGGTTTGCGTTATGATCAAGATCACAGTTCCAGGTCTTTAGTCGGATTATAGAGGGCGTCATGGCGTTTATGATCAAAATTATCGAAAATAAGTTGTTATCGGACCATTGGTTTGTATTGCGGAGATTTGTTTTCGAACTGCAAAGAAAAGACGGCACGCCGGTACGCCAGATGCGCGAAGTCTACGACCGCGGCAACGGCGCCGTCATCCTGCTGTATAACCGCGCCAAAAACAGCGTGGTGCTGATACGCCAGTTCCGTATGCCTACCTACGTTAACGGCAACGCCACCGGCATGCTGCTGGAAGCCTGCGCCGGCCTGCTGGACGATGACTCGCCGGAGGAGTGCATCCGGCGCGAAGCCATTGAGGAAACCGGCTATGCGGTGAGAACGGTGGAGAAACTCTTTTCGGCCTATATGTCGCCGGGCGGCGTTACGGAAATCCTGCATTTTTTTGCCGCCGAATATGACGATGCGCAGCGCGACAACAGCGGCGGCGGTATTGATGATGAGGATATCGAAGTGCTGGAGCTGCCGTACCCTGAGGCCATGGCGATGGTGCAGGACGGCCGCATCCAGGACGGCAAGACCATTATGCTGTTGCAGCAGGCGCACATCCGGGGCTGGCTGAAGGCATAACGCCCAGGCGGCGGACGGCTGGGTAATCTGCGGCTGTAACGACTCGCGTTAATAAAGTACTGGATAAATACACAGCTATGCTGTATATTTATTACACTACCGACAGGGAGCCTGTCTCCCGGCAAAGGCTCCGGTCCGGTGGTGAACCATAATGGGCTCTGTTCGGCGATATGCCCGCACTGCCTGTTTGCCGTACTGATAAAGACGTGGGGAAAGCTATGATGATATCCGCAGCGGGTTTTGAAACCCTTCATCAAACGGTCTCGATGAGCAGCCGTGAACTGGCCGGTCTGACCGGCATCTCCCACGGTGAAGTGAAACGCCTGATCAACAGCCTGGACGCCTCCCGGCGCCTAAGCCAGCCTGTGCGCGCGACGGATTATCAACGCCCGGACGGAACCTCCCAGGAATATCAGCTGAACAAGCGCGACTCGCTTACGGTCATTGCGCGGCTGTCGCCGGGCTACACCCCGGCGGTGCTCGATCGCTGGCATGAACGGGAAATGCAGCACGACCTGCCGGACTTTACCAACCCGGCGGTGGCGGCGCGCGCCTGGGCCCAGGAATATGAACGCCGCCAGGCGCTGGAAAACCGCCTTGCCGCTATCGCGCCCAAAGCGGATTTTTTCGATCGCTACGTGGTGGTCGACGGCGCCCTGGGGTTTCGCCAGGTCTGCAAATTACTGAAAGCCAAAGAAGCGGATTTCCGCCAGTTCCTGCTGGAACGCCAAATCATGTACCGCCTGTCCGGCGTGCTCACGCCGCACCAGCAGCACCTGGAGGCGGGGCGCTTTGAACTGTACCGTGGCACCGGGGAAAACCGCCACGCCTTTTCCCAGACCCGCTTCACGGCCAAAGGCGTAAAATGGGTCGCCGGCTTATGGGCGGCGCATATCGCCCAGGAACAAAAAGGCGCCGCGGCCTGAGTACCGTTTCCGCCGCTTCCCGGCATAAAAAAAACCAGCCGGCAAATGCCGGCTGGTTTCAGAAGCAGGGTAGTCACGGAGAATGAAATCCGCAGGTAAACCTGTTCAAGGCAGAGCGTGCCGATGGGGTCGACTCGGGCGTGGTGTTGCCGCCCGACCGAGCGCCCAAGACTACTTTAACAAGCCGCGCGCTTTTTCCAGCACATTCTCGACCGTAAAACCGAACACCTTAAACAGTTCCTCGGCCGGAGCCGATTCACCAAAGGTGGTCATGCCGACAATGGCGCCGTTCAGGCCGACATATTTATACCAATAATCGGCAATGCCGGCTTCAATCGCCAGGCGCGCCTGCACCCCATGGGGCAGCACCGCTTCACGGTACGCCTCATCCTGCTTATCAAACACGTCGGTGGACGGCAGCGACACCACCCGCACCTTACGGCCCTCGCCGCTCAGTTTCTCCCACGCCGCCACCGCCAGCGACACTTCCGAGCCGGTGGCGATAATAATAAGCTCAGGCGTACCCTCGCTGTCTTTCAGGACATAGCCGCCGCGGGCGATATCGGCCAATTGCTGCGCGCTGCGATCCTGCTGCGCCAGGTTCTGGCGCGAGAGGATAAGCGCGGTAGGTCCGTCATGACGCTCAAGCGCCTGCTGCCAGGCCACGGCGGTTTCCACCTGGTCGCACGGCCGCCAGTTGCTCATGTTCGGCGTCAGCCGCAGGCTCGCCAACTGCTCCACCGGCTGATGGGTCGGGCCGTCCTCGCCCAGGCCGATGGAATCATGGGTATACACCATGATCTGCCGCGCCTTCATCAGCGCCGCCATACGCACCGCGTTGCGGGCATATTCCACGAACATCAGGAAAGTGGCGGTATAAGGCACAAAGCCGCCGTGATGCGCGATACCGTTGCCGATAGCGGTCATGCCGAACTCGCGCACGCCGTAATGAATATAGTTGCCCGCGGCGTCATCGGCGATGGACACCGATTTCGACCAAAGGGTCAGGTTGCTCGGCGCCAGGTCGGCGGAGCCGCCCAACAGTTCCGGCAGCAGCGGGCCAAAAGCCTCCAGGGCGTTTTGCGAGGCTTTACGGCTGGCGATACTGGCCGGGTTGGCCTGCAGTTTTTCGATATACGCCTTGCTCTGCGCCTGCCAGTCGGCGGGCAAATGGCCCTGGGTACGGCGCTTGAATTCCGCCGCCAGCTCCGGGAAGGCTTTTTCATAGGCGGCGAATTTTTCGTTCCAGGCGGACTCTTTGGCCGCGCCGGCCTGTTTGGCGTCCCACCCGTCATACACCTCTTGCGGGATGACAAACGGCGGCTCGTTCCAGCCGATGGCCTTACGCGTGGCGGCGACTTCGTCGGCGCCCAGCGGCGCGCCGTGCGCCCCATGAGTGCCGGCTTTATTCGGCGAGCCGAAGGCGATTACCGTCTTGCACATCAGCAGCGACGGCTTATCGGTCACCGCGCGCGCTTCTTCAATCGCCGCTTTCACCGCATCGCTGTCGTGACCGTCAACACCGCGCACCACGTGCCAGCCGTAGGCTTCAAACCGCTTGGCGGTATCGTCGTTAAACCAGCCCTCCACATGCCCGTCGATGGATATGCCGTTATCGTCGTAGAACGCCACCAGCTTGCCGAGCTTCATGGTGCCGGCCAGGGAGGAGACCTCGTGGGAAATGCCTTCCATCATGCAGCCGTCGCCTAAAAAGACATAGGTATGATGATCGACGATCTCATGGCCCGGACGGTTAAACTGCGCCGCCAGGGTGCGTTCGGCGATGGCGATGCCCACCGCGTTGGCGATGCCCTGGCCCAATGGGCCGGTGGTGGTTTCCACGCCGTCGGTATAACCGTATTCAGGGTGGCCCGGCGTTTTGGAATGCAGCTGGCGGAAGTTTTTCAACTCTTCGATGGGAAGGTTGTAGCCGGTCAGGTGCAGCAGGCTGTAGAGCAGCATCGAGCCGTGGCCGTTGGAAAGGATAAACCGGTCGCGATCCATCCATTTCGGATTGGACGGATTATGGTTCAGATAATCGCGCCACAACACTTCGGCGATATCCGCCATGCCCATCGGGGCGCCGGGATGGCCGGAGTTGGCTTTTTGAACCGCATCCATGCTTAAGGCGCGGATGGCATTGGCAAGCACTTTACGAGAGGTCATTGAATGCTCCAAAGATTACAGTTTGGCCGCCAGGAGGTCTTCCAGGCTCTGTTGGTCCACCGCAAACTGACGAATGCCTTCAGCCAGTTTATCAACGGCCATCGGATCCTGGTTGTGTTCCCAACGGAATTCGGGTTCGGACAACGGGGCGGGCTGGTGAAAACCTTCAGTGGAAGGAGAGAGCTTGCGCTCTACCGGTTCTTCGCTGTTATGCAACTCTTCCAGCAAGGCCGGGGAAATGGTCAGGCGATCGCAGCCGGCTAACGCCAGGATCTGTTCCGTCTTGCGAAAGCTGGCGCCCATGATCACCGTCTGGTAGCGATGTTCTTTATAATAATCATAGATAGCGCGCACCGACTTAACGCCCGGATCCTGTTCCACATCGTACGGTTCCATCGGTTTACGCTGGTTATACCAGTCATAGATGCGCCCGACGAACGGCGAAATCAGGTATACGCCGGCTTCGGCGCAGGCACGGGCCTGGGCGAACGAAAACAGCAGGGTCAGGTTACAGTTGATGCCTTCCCGTTCCAATTCCTCCGCCGCCTTGATGCCTTCCCAGGTGGAGGCCAGTTTGATCAGGATACGGGATTTATCAATGCCCTGATCCTGGTAAAGGCCGACCAGTTTGCGCGCCTTGGCCACGCACATACCGCGATCGAACGACAGGCGGGCATCCACTTCGGTGGAGACGCGGCCCGGGACGCTTTTCAGTATTTCGACGCCAATATTCACCGCCAGCTTATCGCTGGCATTGATGATCTGCGTTTCCCGGGTGCCGCCCTGCTTGCGGGCATAGGCCAGCGCGTCTTCAAACAGCGGCTGGTAGGCGGTCAGGCTGGCGGCCTTGAGGATCAGCGATGGATTAGTGGTGGCATCCTGCGGGGTATAATGACGAATCGATTCGATGTCGCCGCTGTCGGCCACGACGGTAGTGAATTGCTTTAGCGCTTCTAACTGATTCATTTCTCAACTCCATGAAGAAAATAATACATCTGATCTAAGTTACAGTTAACCTAAGGATAACACTGCCTCAACAAGACGCAGAATGAAATGCGCTTTTTCTGATTATTATAATGGACAAAAACGATGGCGGCCCCGCGGCAAGCGGGGCCCGGGCGCCGAATAAAAAGCGGCGGCCCGTCCGCCGCCGGCGCCGCCGTGTGCCGGGTGAAACCGTGGCGTCGTCAGCCTTTGGCCTGCTGCAGCCACTTATCCAGCTCGCGGGCGAATTCCTGGCGTTCGCGCTGGCTGAGCGGCGGCGGCCCGCCGGTCTGGATGCCGCTGGAGCGCAGGGTATCCATAAAATCCCGCATGGTCAGCCGTTCGCGAATCGTCTCGGGCCGGTACATCTCGCCGCGCGGGTTGAGCGCCACCGCGCCTTTTTCCAGCACTTCCGCCGCCAGGGGAATATCGGCGGTGATCACCAGATCGCCCGGGCCGACGCGGCGGACGATTTCATTATCCGCCACGTCAAAGCCGGCGCCGACGCGCAGGGTGCGGATAAAGGGCGAGGGCGGCACCGCCAGGGTCTGGTTGGCCACCAGCGTTACCATGACCGACAAACGCTGCGCGGCGCGGAATAAAATTTCCTTGATCACCTTGGGGCAGGCATCGGCGTCAACCCATATCGCCATTAACGTTCTCCTTGGGACAGCCAGTCGCGCACCGGCAGGAAGTCGCGGTACAGCGCCGCCTCCGGGCTGTCCGGCTGCGGTTGATAATCATATTCCCACCGCACCTGCGGCGGCAGCGACATCAAAATGGATTCCGTGCGCCCGCCCGAATGCAGCCCGAACTGCGTACCGCGATCCCAGACCAGGTTGAACTCGACGTAGCGCCCGCGACGATAGAGCTGAAACTGGCGTTCCCGCTCTCCCCACGGCAAAACCTTGCGCCGGCGGACTATCGGCAGGTAGGCGTCCAGGTAGCCTTCGCCCACCGCGCGGGTAAATGCATAGGCCCGCTCGAAATCCGGCGTGTTGAGATCATCGAAAAACAGCCCGCCGATGCCGCGCGCCTCGTTGCGGTGTTTCAGGAAGAAGTAGTCGTCACACCAGCTTTTGTAGCGGGAATACACATTGTCGCCAAACGGACGGCAGAGGTCATGGGCGGTCTGGTGCCAGTGCACCGCATCTTCCTGGAAACCATAAAACGGCGTGAGATCGAAGCCGCCGCCAAACCACCACACCGGATCGGCGCCGGGTTTTTCGGCGATAAAAAAACGCACGTTGGCATGGCTTGTGGGAACGTAGGGGTTGTGCGGATGGACCACCAGCGACACGCCCAGTGCCTGAAAGCTCCGCCCGGCCAGTTCGGGGCGGTGCGCGCTCGCGGAGGCGGGCAGGCGCGCGCCCTCCACGTGGGAAAAATTGACTCCCGCCTGTTCATATACCCGGCCCTGGCGCAGGACCCGGGTGCGCCCGCCGCCGCCCTCGTCGCGCGTCCACAGGTCTTCCCTGAAGGCGCCGCCGTCTTCCGCGGCTAGGGCATGGCAGATTCTGTCCTGCAGATCCAGCAGGAAGCCTTTGATATGTCCAATATCAGGTGAAGTCATGTCGCAAGCCCTGGTTGATTGCGCGCGGGGTTAAGGCCGCGCGGAGATATAGGCCATGCAGTATAACCTCGCCGGCTGCCGTGACCAACCGCCGCAACGCCCCTTAGGGGCGGGTGGCGCCGCCCGCATGCTGCTCATGGGCGTCGAAATAGGCGAAAAAGTCCACGATGCCGCTGCTGATGGCCGAGGCGATACGATCCTGAAACGCCGCGGTTTCCAGCAACTGCTCCTCCCGATGGTTGGTGATAAAGGAGGTTTCCACCAGCACCGACGGGATCGAGGCGGATTTCAGCACCGCGAACGCCGCCTGCTCGGTATGCTGGCTGTGCAGCTGATGCACCGGCCGGATATGGTTAAGCAGGTGGCGGCCCAGCGTCAGGCTGTTTTTAATCGTATCGGTCTGCACCAGATCAAACAACACCTGCTGCAGATAATTATCCTGCTGCCGGTATTTGCCTCCCGCCACGTCATCGGCGGCGTTTTCCTTTTGCGACAGATATCCGGCCATGGCGCTGCTGGCGCCGCGATTGGACAGGGCGAATACCGACGCGCCGGCGGCGTCCGGGCTGGTAAACCCGTCGGCGTGGATGGAAACAAACAGATCCGCCCGGTGCTCATGGGCCAGCTCGACCCGCCGGAACAAGGGAATAAATTCGTCCTGCTCGCGGGTCAGCCGGGTCTGGATATGGCCGTGCCGCGCCAGGTTGTCGCGCACCTTGTTGGCAATCGCCAGCACCACATGCTTCTCCTTGGCGCCCTGGTGGCCAATGGCGCCGGGATCGATGCCGCCATGGCCGGGATCAATCATCACGCAGTGCGGACCGCCGGCGGGCCTGGGCGCGCCCGGGCTTGCGGGCAGCAGCGCGCCGGCGGCAAAGCCCGGCCGGGCGGTCAACGAGGCCAGCGCCAGGCACGACAGCAGCATTTGGCGGCGGGATTGCAGAATATTCAGGGGGGCGGAGGGTATGACTTTTTTCATGACCATAGCTAAAACAGACCGGATGCTGAGGGTTGGCGGCAAATGTTAGGGTATAACATAAGAATCTCCCGCGATCGATGGCGGAACTATGTCCATCTATTACCTGCCGGCGCGCGGGAAAAACCGTTATCAGGTTAATAAGCAAGAAATAGCGCTCCCGGCGACGATGTTATTTGCCTTCAGGGTAAATAACGCGATAATCAGTCTATTAGGTTTATTTGCTTGAAATTACGGCGGTCAGCTATGGAAATCCGTGTATTTCGTCAAGACGATTTCGAGGAAGTGATTACGCTTTGGGAACGTTGCGATTTGCTGCGTCCCTGGAACGATCCGGAAATGGATATCGAGCGCAAAATGCAGTGCGGCGCCGACCTGTTTATGGTGGCCGAGGTGGCGGGGGAAGTGGTCGGCTCGATTATGGGCGGGTACGACGGCCATCGCGGCTCGGCCTATTATCTTGGCGTACACCCCGATTACCGCGGCCGGGGCATTGCCAACGCGCTGATAAGCCGTCTGGAGAAAAAGCTTATCGCGCGCGGTTGTCCGAAGATCCATCTGATGGTGCGCGAAGACAACGAGGCGGTGATCGGCATGTATGAAAAGCTGGAATACGAACTTATCGAGAGCGTGACCCTGGGCAAGCGGCTGATCGAGGATCAGGAGTACTAGCGCGGCGGGGGAAGGGCCGGTGGTCGTGCCGGCCCCGGCCGGCTTATTGCTTCAGGAGATGTTCCACGTCCACGTTTACGCCGTGGCGGTCCTTATCCAGCTTACCGCTGATGACCAGTAAATCCTTGGGAGAGACATCCTGCCCGTTCCATTTATCATTATCGATTTCCACCTCGATACTGCCGGTATGGTCGCGAAACAGGTATTTATCCCCGCCAAGCTTTTTCTCGATATTGCCCTGCAGGGTGACCCAGGCATTGTCTTTCATCCCCTTGGCCTGCTTTATGGTGACCTGCTTGGCATCGGCGGAGCCTCTGAAGCCGCTTTGCTGTTTGTCGGGGGGCGGGGGCGGCTCGTCGCCGTGAAAACCGCCGTTTTGCGCCAGTGCCGGCAGGCTGCATAATAGGATAAGCGCGGCAATTGTCGCTTTTTTCATCATCAATAGTTCTCCTTTTAAATCGGCCCATGCCGCCGTAACCGGTGGAATGGGCAGGGTAGAATCCCGATTATTTATTTATACAATGAAAACCTAAGCATGGCACATGGCGCTTGATTTGCGAGCCCGCCGTCATTACGGGGCCGGTAAACAGACATTAACGCACCCTATAATCCGTTATCCGCGGGGATGTTCCCGCGTTAAAAACGCGGTTTGTCAATCAACCCGATTAATGGCACTTTACGTCGTTTGCGGTATCCAATACCGCAAAGGCTTGCCGGAATCTTTGTTAAGGAGTTTACATGAAGCAGTTGCGCCCGTTGATTATCGGGCTTCCCATTTTGTTGGCGGGCTGTTCGACCCTGTCCAATTTCTCCTGGTCCAGCCTGTCGCCGTTTAACTGGTTCGGCAGCAGCGCCACTGTCGGCGATACCGGCGTCGGTAATGTTACCGCCGCCACGCCGCTGGAACATGAGGCGCTGGATAAGGCGCTGAACGGCAATTATCGTTTGCGCGGCGGCATGGAGACGCGCAGCGGCGGTATCGTCGCCTTTTATCAGGCGTTAAAAGACGATCGGGTAAAAATGACGTTTTACGGTCCGCAGGCGGGGAAGGTTGAACGCGTGGAAGTGACGGACAGCGACATCGCCAGCGCCTGGGGCGTAAAAATCGGCACGCCCTTCAGCAGTCTGTACGACAAAGCCTTCGGCGCCTGCGCCCGTGGCGCCGGCGAGGATCAGGTGGTGTGCGCCGCGCCGCAGAGCCGCCATGTGAGCTATGTTTTTTCCGGCACCTGGCATGGTCCGGATGAGCTGATGCCGGCGGACGACACGTTAAAAAGCTGGCGGGTCAGCAAAATAGTCTGGCACGCCAACAGCGCCGGTTAAGCCGTTCCCCGCGGGCGGCGCGCATGACATGCCGGCGCGGCTCACCGCCGCAGCCGGCATTTTTTTACCCTGGTTCCTAGCCTTAACGGCCGCCGTCGGGCGGCGTTTTACGCACCATGAGGGTGCTTATAGCTTTTCATGCTCTTAAAGCAGAAAAAGGTATAAAAAACCGTTACAGGTTATAGGGCCGTTATAAATAAACTGTATCACCATAAGGCAGGTTTTATAACGTATGAACCAAAGGTAAAGAATGAATCAAACGCTGATTTCAAGCCGTGCGGTCAAAGGTTGTATCGCGGCGGTATTGCTGGCTTGCGGTCCGGCTCACTCGACTGAATTGCTGAACAGCTCCTATGATGTGTCGCGCGAGCTGTTTGCGGCCCTGAACCCGGCGTTTGAACAGCAGTGGCAAACGCAGCATCCCGGCGACACGCTGACCATTAAACAATCCCACGCCGGCTCCTCCAAACAGGCGCTGGCGATTTTGCAGGGCCTGAAAGCGGACGTGGTGACCTACAACCAGGTTACCGACGTGCAGATCCTGCACGACCGCGGCGATTTAATCCCGGCGAACTGGCAAAGCCGGCTGCCCAACAATAGCTCGCCGTTTTATTCCACCATGGCGTTCCTGGTGCGCAAGGGCAATCCCAAAAATATCCATGGCTGGAACGATCTGGTGCGCGACGACGTGAAGCTGGTGTTCCCCAACCCGAAAACCTCCGGCAACGGGCGTTATACCTATCTGGGCGCCTGGGGCGCCGCCAGCCTTGCGGACGGCGGCGACGAGGCGAAGACCCGCGCCTGGATGCAGAAATTCATCGCCAATGTCGAGGTTTTCGACACCGGCGGCCGCGGCGCCACCACCACCTTTGCCGAACGGGGCCAGGGAGACGTGCTGATCTCCTTTGAATCGGAAGTGAATAATATCCGTAACCAGTACGGCACCGACAACTATGAGGTTATCGTGCCCGCGGTGAATATCCTGGCGGAATTCCCGGTGGCCTGGGTGGATAAAAACGTCGAGAAAAACGGCACCCTCGAGGCGGCGAAAGCCTACCTGAATTACCTTTACAGCCCGGCGGCGCAGCAGGTCATCGCCAACTTCTATTACCGGGTCAATAATGACGCCATCATGACGGCGGCGAAGGATAAATTTCCGGCAATCACGCTGTTTCGGGTCGAGGACCAGTTCGGCGGCTGGCCGCAGGTCATGACCACCCATTTCGGCAATGGCGGCGAGCTGGATAAATTAATCGCGGCGGGACATCGTTGATGTTGGCCCTGCAAAGCAAACGCGTGCTGCCCGGTTTCGGCTTGAGCCTGGGCAGCAGTCTGCTGTTTGTCTGCCTGATTTTATTATTGCCGCTGAGCGCGCTGGTGATGCAGCTCGCGCAGATGAGCTGGCAGCAGTATTGGGAGGTGATCACCAGCCCGCAGCTGCTGGCGGCCTATAAGGTCACGCTGCTGTCGGCGGGCGTCGCCTCGCTGTTTAACGCCGCGTTCGGCATGCTGATGGCCTGGATCCTGACGCGCTATGATTTTCCCGGCCGCCGGCTGCTGGACGGATTGATGGATTTGCCCTTTGCCCTGCCCACGGCGGTGGCGGGCCTGACCCTGGCGACGCTGTTTTCCACCACCGGCTTCTACGGCGCCTGGCTGGCGCACTTCGGCATCAAGGTATCCTATACCTGGCTGGGCATTACCGTGGCGATGGCCTTTACCAGCATTCCGTTCGTGGTGCGCACGGTGCAGCCGGTACTCGAGGAACTGGGTCCTGAATATGAAGAAGCGGCGCAAACCCTGGGCGCCAGCCGCTGGCAGTCGTTTCGCCGGGTGGTGTTGCCGGAGGTGGCCCCGGCGCTGCTGGCCGGCGCCGCGCTGTCGTTTACCCGCAGCTTGGGCGAGTTCGGCGCGGTGATTTTTATCGCCGGCAATATCGCCTGGAAAACCGAGGTCACCTCGCTGATGATTTTTATCCGGCTGCAGGAGTTCGATTATCCCGCCGCCAGCGCCATCGCCTCGGTGATCCTGGCGGCGTCGCTGCTGCTGCTGTTCGCCATTAACGTCTTGCAATCGCGCTTCGGCAGGCGCCTGGGAGGGCACTGATGGCTGATATCTCCGCCTTTAACGGCGCGGAACGCGTGCGCACCGACTGGCTGAAATGGCTGTTAATCGGCACCGGCATGGTGATTTCCCTGCTGTTTTTGGTGATCCCGATGAGCTACATTTTCGTCACCGCGCTGGCGGAAGGCCTGGCGCCGGTTTGGCGCAACCTGAACGATTCGGACATGCTGCACGCCATCTGGCTGACGGTGCTGGTGGCGCTGATCGCCGTGCCGGTCAACGTGGTGTTCGGTACGCTGATGGCCTGGCTGGTAACCCGGTTTAACTTCCGCGGCCGGCAGCTACTGCTGACGCTGATGGATGTGCCGTTTGCGGTATCGCCGGTAGTGGCCGGCCTGCTGTATCTGCTGTTCTACGGATCCAACGGCCCGCTGGCCGGCTGGCTGGACACCCATAATATCCAGCTGATGTTTGCCTGGCCGGGCATGGTGCTGGTCACGGTGTTTGTCACGTGTCCGTTCGTGGTGCGCGAGCTGGTGCCGGTGATGCTAAGCCAGGGCAGCGACGAGGATGAGGCGGCGATTTTGCTCGGCGCCTCCGGCTGGCAGATGTTCCGCCGGGTGACGTTGCCCAATATCCGCTGGGCGTTATTGTACGGCGTCATCCTCACCAATGCGCGCACCATCGGCGAATTCGGCGCGGTGTCGGTGGTTTCCGGCTCGATTCGCGGCGAGACCTATACCTTACCGTTGCAGGTTGAATTGTTGCATCAGGATTACAACACCGTGGGCGCCTTTACCGCCGCCGCGCTGCTGACGCTGATGGCTATCGTTACATTATTCCTGAAGAGCGGTTTGCAGTGGCGCCTGGCGCGCCAGCAGGCGCATCTTCGGCAGGGGGAGCAGTGATGAGTATCGAAATCGACAATATCAGCAAATATTTCGACAGCACCAAGGTGCTGAACAATATCTCCCTTGATATTCCCACCGGCGAGATGGTGGCGCTGCTGGGACCGTCCGGTTCCGGCAAGACCACCCTGCTGCGCATTATCGCCGGTCTTGAGCACCATAACAGCGGCCATCTGCGTTTTGGCGGGCAGGATGTCAGCCAGCGTCATGCGCGCGATCGCCATGTTGGTTTCGTGTTCCAGCACTATGCGCTGTTTCGCCATATGACCGTGGCCGACAATATCGCCTTCGGCCTGACGGTATTGCCCAGGCGCGCGCGTCCCTCCGCCGCCGCCATCAAGCAGAAGGTGGCGCAACTGCTGGAGATGGTGCAGCTTGGCCACCTGGCCAACCGCTTCCCCTCGCAGCTTTCCGGCGGACAGAAACAGCGGGTGGCGCTGGCGCGCGCCCTGGCGGTGGAACCTGAAATCCTGCTACTCGACGAGCCTTTCGGCGCGCTGGATGCCCAGGTGCGCAAAGAACTGCGCCGCTGGCTGCGCCAGTTGCATGAAGAGCTGAAATTCACCAGCGTGTTTGTTACCCACGACCAGGAAGAAGCCATGGAAGTGGCCGACCGCGTGGTGGTGATGAGCCAGGGCAATATTGAGCAGGTCGGCACGCCGCAGGACGTCTGGCGCGAGCCGGCCACCCGTTTTGTGCTGGAGTTCATGGGCGAGGTAAACCGGCTGGATGGCGAAATCCGCGGGTCGCAGTTGTATATCGGCCAGTATCATTGGCCGCTGTACTATGCGCCCATCCACCAGGGCCACGTGGATCTGTTCCTGCGTCCCTGGGAAATGGAGATCGCCGATCAGCCCAGCGATCGTTGTCCGCTGCCGGTGCAGGTCATTGATATCAGCCCGCGCGGGCATTATTGGCAACTGCTGGTCCAGCCCGTCGGCTGGCACCAGGAGCCCCTGAGCGTGGTATTGCCCGGCGCGGGCGTGACGCCGCCGCGGCGCGGCGAGCGGTATTACCTCGGGGCGCAGAACGCCCGCCTGTATGTGGGCGATAAGGCGTTGCAACCCGTTGCTTTCGCTGAAAGCGCTTGATAAGTTCTTTACCTTACCCCTTCTCGCAACAGGCGGCCCGGCGGCCGCCTGTTTTATTATTGGAATAGCGACGTGACAACCCTTGAACAATGCATAGGCAATACCCCGTTGGTAACATTAAGCCGTATGGGGGCGGGGACCGGCAGCGAGATCCGGGTTAAGCTGGAAGGCAATAACCCGGCCGGCTCGGTCAAGGATCGCGCGGCGCTGGCGATGATAGCCCAGGCGGAGCGGCGTGGCGAAATCGCGCCGGGCGATAGGCTTATAGAAGCCACCAGCGGCAATACCGGCATTGCGCTGGCGATGATCGCCGCCATGAAGGGCTACCGGCTGCGGCTGCTGATGCCGGAGAACATGAGCATGGAGCGGCAGGCGGCGATGCGCGCCTATGGCGCCGAGCTGGTGCTGGTCAGCCGGGAGGAGGGGATGGAAGGCGCGCGCGACCGGGCGCAGGATATGGCGCGCTCAGGCGAGGGCAAGGTGCTCGACCAGTTTAATAATCCTGATAATACCTATGCCCACTTTTCCACCACCGGCCCGGAAATCTGGCGGCAAACCGCGGGCGGCATCACCCACTTTGTCTCGGCCATGGGCACCACCGGCACCATCACCGGCGTCGGCCAGTACCTGAAAAACCAGAACGGCGGCGTGCGCGTTATCGGGCTGCAGCCCGCCGAAGGCAGCGCTATCCCCGGCATACGCCGCTGGCCGCAGGCCTATCTGCCAGGCATATTCCGCCCGGAGGTGGTTGATGTGATCATGGATATCCACCAGCGGGAAGCCGAGGATACCATGCGTCAGCTGGCGCGCGAGGAGGGCATTTTCTGCGGCGTCAGCTCCGGCGGCGCGGTGGCTGGCGCGTTGCGCATTGCCCGCGAGGCGCCTGGCAGTCTGGTCGTGGCGATTATCTGCGATCGCGGCGACCGTTATCTTTCCACCGGCGTGTTTGACGCGGTCTGAACGACTTACCTGATTAGCGGTCTGCATAAGGGGATAATTCGCCTGCCCGGCGCGGTTTTATGCCATGCTTAGGCCTGATGAAGAGAGATGCCGCTGTTATGGAGAAAAATATGAAGATTTTGCTGGTTGACGACGATCAGGAACTGGGCAAGATGCTCAGTGAATACCTGAGCGCTGAAGGATTTACCACGTCGTTGGCCCTGACCGGAAAGGAAGGCGTCATCGGCGCGTTGTCCGGCGACTATACCGCCATGGTGCTGGATATCATGCTGCCGGATATGAGCGGTACCGATGTGCTGCGCCAGGTGCGCAAAAGCAGCCGTATCCCGATTATCATGCTTACCGCCAAAGGCGATAATATCGACCGGGTGATCGGGCTGGAAATGGGCGCCGACGACTATATGCCCAAACCCTGTTATCCACGCGAACTGGTGGCGCGGCTGCGCGCCGTGATGCGCCGGTTTGACGAGCAGCGCAGTGAACCGCCGGAATCGGGGGCGGTACGCTATGGCGAACTGACGCTCAATCCCGCCACCCGCTCCAGCCAGTGGCAGGGAGTGGCCTTTGACCTCACCGCCTCGGAGTTTAATTTACTGGAATTGCTGATGCGCACGCCGGATCGCGTGGTTTCGAAGGACGACCTGTCGGAAAAGGGATTGGGCCGTCGCCGCGAGGCCTACGATCGCAGCGTCGATGTCCATATCAGCAATATTCGCCAGAAATTATCCGTTTTGCCCGGCAGTAATCTGAGCATTGAAACCGTGCGCAGCATCGGTTACCGGATTCGCTAATGGCCAACCGGGGTCGTTTGTTCTGGAAGATACTGCTGGGATTCTGGCTGATTTTCCTGTTGATTACCCAACTGCTCTGGGTGGTGTTCTCCCTCTACGGCAGCCATCACGAGCCGCCCGAGGAAAATATCGCCCGCCGTATCGCCAACCTGCAGCTTGACTCCGCCGCGTCCGTACTGGCCAGCGGCGGGACACCGGCGTTCGAGGCCCTGCGCGCGGCATGGACGAGCACCGATCGGCAGTTCTTCTCCTTTGTCGCCGACGTCGCCGATCCGGTTGCGGACGATACCACCCGCTTCGGACCGCCCGACATCATCAGCCGGCGGGTTACCGCCGCCGACGGACGGCATTACCTGCTCAGTTACGATCTTCTCGGGCTGCGCCATGACGCGCACCAGGGACGCCGCGGCAGCATTTTGCATATGCCAAGCCCGTTGTTCTGGCTGGGCCTGACGGGCGGGCTGCTGTTCAGCATGCTGCTGGCCTGGAACCTGACCCGGCCGATGCTGATGCTGCGCAGGGCGTTTGAGCGGGTATCCCGCGGCGATTTAAGCGTGCGCCTGCTGCCGGTGATGCGTCGGCGCCACGACGAAATCACCGACGTGGCCAAGGATTTCGACGCCATGGCCGAACGATTGCAGGTG
Organism: Sodalis sp. RH14; assembly: GCF_047324285.1. Taxonomy (NCBI): domain Bacteria; kingdom Pseudomonadati; phylum Pseudomonadota; class Gammaproteobacteria; order Enterobacterales; family Bruguierivoracaceae; genus Sodalis; species Sodalis sp. RH14. The sequence continues at coordinate 4,139,034 of NZ_CP178739.1, read as the reverse complement.
CTGGTCAGCGATCGCGAGGCGTTGCTGCATGACGTTTCCCATGAGCTGCGCTCGCCGCTGGCGCGCCTGCAGCTGGCCATCGGCCTGGCGCACCAGAATCCGAATAATGTTTCCGCATCCCTGGATCGCATCGAACATGAGGCGGGCCGTCTGGACCGGATGATTGGCGAGCTGCTGGCGCTCACCCGCGCCGAACACCAGGGGTCTGCCGGCGAAGACTATTTTGATCTGTACGGGCTGGTGGAGGCGGTGGTCAACGACGCACGCTACGAGGCGCAGGTGCCCGGGGTGGAAATCGCGCTGAGCGCCGCCCAGCCGGAAGACTATACCGTGAAAGGCAATGCGGAAATGATGCGGCGCGCGGTGGAAAATATCGTGCGCAACGCCGTGCGTTTTTCCACCCACGGGCAACGCGTCAGCGTGACGCTGTCCCGGGTGGAGACTCAACTGGATATTACCGTTGCCGATCAGGGGCCGGGCGTGGAGGAGAGCAAGCTCTCGAGTATTTTCGATCCCTTCGTGCGCGTCAATTCGCCCTTGAACGGCAAGGGCTACGGCCTGGGCCTGGCGATCGCCCGCAAGGCGGTGCTGGCGCACGGCGGGCAGGTGGAAGCGTTTAACGGCGCCAGCGGCGGCCTGGTCATCCGTATCCGTATTCCTCACTGGGCCTGAACCCTGCGCGTGTTTAAGGGTGCAGATGGCGTAGCGTCGGGCCCGTTTTTTAGTCAACTGCGCGACAGGATTGCGGGTGAGGTTTATGTTGCCGCGGCGAGGGATTGCGGGTGAGATTTATGTTGCCGCGGAGAGGGTTTCGCTTGCCGTGCGTGAGGTGTTCATAGGTATTGCCGGGCGCCGGCAAGCGACAAAGAGGCCGTACCGCGACGGCCTCCTTGACCTCCGCGCGTCCGGCAGATCGTGCGCCGCTGCGCGGTGCCCGGCATCACCCATCCCGGCTTTTGGACCGCCCGATATGCGCTCCCGGCGCAATCCGGGCTTTCGCCGCTCCCGGCGGCTCATCCAGCCGCGCTGCGCGCCGCCGGCGCACTCTATGCCGGCACCACGTCAACACCATCGCCTGTGAGTAAAATAGCGTTTTTGGGTTTCTTGCGGCATGCACTTACCGGGAAAAATATCAGCATCCATTTTGGCCCAGAGTCTACCCGCTGATGGCCGAAAGTGTAATGCTTACTGTTAAAGCTTAAAGTTGAATGATAAACACTTTACTGCCTAACTGCCTAACTGCCTAACTGCCTAACTGCCTAACTGCATGACTGCATGACTGCATGACTGCATGACTGCATGACTGCATGACTGCATGACTGCATGACTGCTAAGAGCATGCCTGTATGACCTGTCTTTTGCTCTACCAACTGCATCTATAACGGTCAATCGTCTGCCGACGCCAGACCCTATCCCAGGCAACAGCGTCGCGATCGCTTCATAGGCTGCAGGCGAACAGCGACATGTGGACCGGCATAAAGCGCGCTGACGGCGCCAGTGGCCCCGGCATGAGCCGCCGGGAGCGGCGAAAGGCCCGGTTGCGCCGGGAGCGCTAACCGGGCCGGTGCATAACGGGGACATGGGCGGCTGAAGGCATCGCGCAGCGACGCGCGACCTGCCGGGCGCGCGGAGGTCAAGGAGGCCGTCGCGGTACGGCCTCTTTGTCGCTTGCCGGCGCCCGGCATTGCATATAACCACCGCACGCACGGCAAGCGAAACCCACGCCACGGCAACATAAACCTTACCGCAGCGGCATAAACCTTACCGCAGCGGCATAAACCTTACCGCAGCGGCATAAACCTTACCGCAGCGGCATAAACCTTACCGCAGCGGCATAAACCTTACCGCAGCGGCATAAACCTTACCGCAGCGGCATAAACCTTACCGCAGCGGCATAAACCTTACCGCAGCGGCATAACCCTCGCCGCAGCGACATTCACTTGCACAGAACCTAAAGACCACCTCAGTCCCATGGCGCGACGGACCCCATGATCACCGGCCGCAATACAGACGTGTTAAAGGCAAATCATGGCAACACCGGGTTCAGCAAAGAGAAACGGCACCCGCTGGGTGCCGTTTGCGCCGGACGATAACACATCCTGGCTGGGACTGGGTTGCCTGGTATTATTTCTTTATACGAATAATGGGTGTTTCGCCTACAACAACACTGCCGGTCAGCTTAATCAGTTCCTTGATCTCATCCATATTGGAGATCACGACCGGAGTCAAGGTGGATTTGGCTTTCTCTTCCAATAACGGCAGATCAAACTCAATCACGACGTCGCCTTTCTTGACGCGCTGACCTTCCTGTGCGATACGCTTAAAGCCCTCGCCCTTCAGCTCGACGGTATCGATGCCGAAATGGACAAAAAGCTCGATCCCGTTATCGGATTCGATGGAAAAAGCATGGTTGGTTTCAAAAATTTTCCCAATGGTGCCGTCAACCGGTGCCACCATTTTGTTACCGCTGGGCTTAATGGCAATGCCGTCGCCCACGATCTTTTCGGCGAAAACGACATCAGGCACATCTTCAATGTTAACAATTTCACCTGAAAGGGGTGCAACTATTTCTATGCTTCCCATGTCTTTCTTATCATCGGAAACCAGAGATTTCAGTTTATCGAACAAACCCATGATCTTCTCCTAAGCATTTATAGCGGGTCAGCGTCGTGAAATCAGCAGAGCGTTTTTTCTTCAATGAATTTGTTTATCAGATTCATCAACTCGTCCGCGGTCGGTTGAGCTAAAGCTTCCTCTGCTAACGCCTTTGCATCGCCAAAATTCGTATTACGAATAATTTTCTTGATGCGCGGGATAGAGATAGCACTCATGCTGAATTCATCCAGTCCCATCCCTAATAACAGTAGTGTAGCACGTTCATCACCTGCCAGCTCGCCACACATACCAGTCCATTTACCTTCCGCGTGAGATGCGTCAATAACCTGTTTAATCAGCGTCAACACCGCCGGTGACATGGGGTTGTAGAGATGCGAAATTAACTCGTTACCGCGATCCACCGCCAGAGTATACTGAGTTAAATCGTTTGTCCCAATACTAAAGAAATCAACTTCTTTCGCCAGATGATGGGCAATGGTCGCGGCGGCCGGTGTTTCCACCATCACGCCCACTTCGATAGACTCGTCGAAGGATTTCCCTTCCTCGCGCAACTGGGCTTTCAGCAGGTCCAGCTCCACCTTCAGTTCGCGCACTTCTTCCACCGAGATAATCATCGGGTACATAATGCGCAGCTTGCCGAAGGACGACGCCCGCAGAATGGCGCGCAGCTGCGCGTGCAGCATTTCCTTGCGATCCAGGCCGATGCGGATGGCGCGCCAGCCCAGGAACGGATTGTCTTCTTTCGGCAGGTTCATATAAGGCAAATCTTTATCGCCGCCGATATCCATGGTGCGCACGATAATGGAACCGGTGCTGAGGGATTCCGCCACGGCTTTATAGGCCTGGAACTGTTCTTCCTCGGTCGGCAGGGAGTCGCGATCCATAAACAGGAACTCGGTGCGATACAGGCCCACGCCTTCGGCGCCGTTGCGCTCGGCGCCCGCGACGTCGCGCACCGTGCCGATATTGGCGCACACTTCGACCTGATGGCCGTCAAGGGTAATGGCCGGCAGGTCCTTCAGCTTGGCCAGCTCGGTCTTTTCCAGCACGTACTGGCTGTGCAGCGCCTTGAGTTCTTCGATTTGCTGCGGCGTCGGATTGACATACACCTGGTTGTTGACGGCATCAAGAATCAGATAATCGCCATTAACCACGCTTTTAGTGACGTTGCCGGTGCCCACGATGGCCGGCAGTTCCAGGGAACGGGCCATAATGGACGTATGGGAGGTGCGCCCGCCCAGATCGGTGACAAACCCCAGCACCTTGTCAAGATTGAGCTGCGCCGTCTCTGAGGGCGTCAGATCGGTTGCCACCAGCACCACTTCTTCGGCGATGGCGCTTAAATCAATGATGGGCATGCCGAGGATGTTGCGCAGCAGCCGCTTGCCGATATCGCGCACGTCAGTGGCGCGTTCCTTCAGATATTCGTCGTCAAGCTCTTCCAGCGCCTTGGCCTGGGTCTCGATAACGTTGTAAACGGCGGCGTCCGCCGTCGCCAGGTCTTCTTTGATAAGGGCTATGATATCCTGCTCAAGCTCTTCGTCTTCCAATAACATGATATGGCCTTCGAAGATTGCTTCCTTTTCTTCACCGAAGGTTTCGCCAGCTTTGGTTTTGATCGCTTCCAGCTGCGCGGATGCTTTGGTACGTCCAGCCAGAAAACGCTCGATTTCCTGCTCAACCTGGTTGGCAGAAATCTTTTTCCGGTTGATGACGATGTCATCTTCCTTTAGTAAGAGCGCTTTACCAAAGGCGATGCCCGGTGATGCTAAAATGCCTGAAATCATAACCCTACCTTACTCACTCGTGACTCGCGTTAACGTAAAAAAACGGGCCTGGATTACTCAAGCTCTGCCATCAGTTTAACCAGATGTTCCACAGCTTTTTGCTCGTCTTCCCCTTCGGCGATAATGGCGACCACGGTACCCTGGGTCAGGCCCAGCGTTTGCAGTTTGAACAGGCTTTTTGCGCTGGCGCTTTTACCGTTGGAGCTTACGGTGATATCGGAAACGAAGCCTTTGGCTTCCTTGACAAACTGAGCGGCAGGGCGGGTATGCAGACCATTAGGTGCGGTAATCGTGACTTCTTGCTGGAACATTATGTTTCCCCAACTTATTAGATGATATCAGTGTTGTGGGGCTAAAGTTTAGCTTAAAACATGGACTTTAGCCTATATGGTTAGTGCCTGAGTATGTTACAAAGACAAAGATGTATGCGAGCAAAAAACGGTATAAAAGCATTTCTGGCTAACGCTTATGAAAGCTGTGATACGCCGTTGTGCCATTTACCATTATGCCGCTTTTGCGCCAAAATCCATAGGGCGTTAATCGATTCAGCTAGCAGAACAATTAATAGCCTGATTAATTTCATACATCGAAATAATTGTCTGCTTAAATACAAGACAGAGCCAACAAAATCAATTATGCAGGGGGCAAAAATTTGATCTACTCCACAAAAAAGCACCCGGCAGGGTGCTTTTTGGGGTAGAAGCGCACATAAGCGACGATGGATTTTACTGCTGCAACTCTTTTTCGGTAAACACATCGGCAAACAGCGCGGTGCTGAGATAACGCTCGCCGGAAGAGGGCAGTACCACGACAATGGTCTTGTCGGCGAAGGCCGCGTCTTCCTGTAATTTCAGCGCGGCGGCAACCGCGGCGCCGGAGGAAATGCCGGCGAGAATGCCTTCTTCTTCCATCAGGCGGCGGGCGGTGGCGATGGCCTCGTCGTTGGTGATCTTCACCACGCGGTCAATCAGGCTCAAATCCAGGTTTTCCGGGATAAAACCGGCGCCGATGCCCTGAATTTTATGTGGGCCGGGCTTGATTTCTTCACCGGCCAGCGCCTGGGTGATCACCGGCGAGTCCGTGGGTTCAACCGCCACCGAAATAACCGCTTTTCCCTTGGTCTTTTTCAGATAACGGCTCACCCCGGTCAGGGTGCCGCCGGTGCCGACGCCGGCGATGAAGACGTCGACATCGCCATCGGTATCTTCCCAGATTTCCGGGCCGGTGGTCTGTTCATGGATGGCCGGGTTGGCCGGATTGCTGAACTGTTGCAGCATCAGGTAACGCTTGGGATCGGTGGCCACGATCTCTTCCGCCTTGGCGATGGCGCCCTTCATGCCTTTCGGCCCTTCGGTGAGCACCAGGCTGGCGCCCAACGCCTTGAGCAGCTTACGGCGTTCGGTGCTCATGGTTTCCGGCATGGTCAGGGTCAGCTTATAGCCCCGCGCCGCCGCGACATAGGCCAGGGCGATGCCGGTGTTGCCGCTGGTGGGTTCCACCAGTTCAACGCCGGGTTTGAGCACGCCGCGTTTTTCCGCGTCCCAAATCATATTGGCGCCGATGCGGCATTTCACGCTGAAGCTCGGATTACGGGATTCCACTTTCGCCAGAATACGACCATTGCCGATGCGGTTTAAGCGGACAAGGGGCGTATGGCCGATGGTGTAGGAATTGTCTTCGTAAATGTTGCTCATGGCCGGTCCTTTACTGTAAGTGCAAATTGGGGGAATGATAACCAAAGCATACCCTTTCGCATGGCCGACGGAAGTAAAAGAATAGTATATCGATATGTTATTAAGACATAAGTTTTAAGAACGTACCGCCGGGGGGCGGGCCATTACCTCATAGGCACCGGCGCCGCGAAATCGGTACGATACCTGTCGACCCACATCGCCGTGGCGCCGCATACCGCCACCGGCATAATCACCAGATTAAGCAAGGGGATTACGGTACAGATATAGACCAGGGCACCGAACTGCAGGTTCTGGGCTTTGTGTCGCGCCAATGCGCGGCGCATGGCGATAAAAGGCACTTTGTGATTATCGAAGGGATAATCGCTGTATTGGATGGCCATCATCCAGGCGCCGAACAAAAACCACAGCACCGGCGCCACGGTCTGACCGAAGGCCGGTATCAGGTGCAACAGCAGCAGCGCCAGCGCCCGCGGCAAGTAGTACGCCAGTTTAAGCCATTCGCGGTGCAGGATGCGCGGCGTATCCCGGACCATGGCCATGACCCCGCTGTCGGGCAGGGTATGACCGGTGAGACGCGCTTCCAGCTGTTCGGCGAGCAAACCGCAGAACGGCGCGGCAATCCAGTTGGCGACGGTGCTGAAAAAATAGCTGAATATCAGCAGCACCGCCAGGACGCACAGCGGCCATAACAAATAGCCCAGCCATTGCATCCAGGCGGGGATATGTTCCATCAGCCTGGGGATCCAGATATTCAGACGTGTGTACAGCCACCAGAACGCGCCGCCGAGCAGCACGATATTCATGATAAGCGGCAGTACAACGTAGCGTTTGATGCCCGGCAGCATGATTAAATGCCAGCCGCGGACAAAATAATGGCAACCGCTGCGGGATTTTGTATCGTTAAACATTTTTTTCGACCATTTTTTATACGGAGAAAAAGGAAAACGGACGCATCGGCTACGCCAGTATTTTGTCGTTTTAGCACTTTTGGTTGAAAAAACAGCAAAAAACTGTGCTGATGCTATCTTTATTGTCAGAAAGTACCGCGCGGACTTGCACTTGTCTACGCAGGCAAATAGAGTTAACAGAGTAAATGTTTGCCGCCGTGGCAATGAATTAGAACAACTGAGATGGCAATGATGCAGGATTTGCGTCTGATATTAATCGTTGTTGGTGCGATCGCTATCATAGCGTTGCTCTTGCACGGCCTGTGGACCAGCCGTAAAGAACGCTCATCGGTTTTCCGCGATCGCCCGGTTAAACGACTGAAACAAGACCGACAGGATCAGGACGAGCCTCCGCTGGAAGAGCGTGATGAAGGTGTGGGCGAAGTCAGGGTAACCAAGGTCCGTGCCGACGACGAGCCCGCGTTTGGGCGCTATGACACGCAGGAACCCGAGATTCGCGTCCCGGGAGGACATGCGCGTGGACCGCGTTCGCAGCAGGAACCGGGTTTCGGCAATAAGTCCGCAACCCATGCGCGCAATAACTTCGATCCCCTGCTCGATGATGTCGACGCCGACAGCGAGGCGGAAGAAGCGGAAGACGAGCTCGCGCCGCCCGCTCCGGCGCCGCGGATGAAGACCTCATTTTTCAAAAAACGCCAGCAGGCCGTGTTGCCGGACGAGCCGCCTCCGGCTCCCGCGCCGTCCCGTCCCCGTGAGGAAACGCGCGGCGACGCGCCAAGGGACGCCGACCCTCAGCCGGCCCAGCCGGCCCAGCCGGCCAAGCGCCGGGAGACCGTGCTGGTCCTGCACGTCGCGGCCCACAACGGCACCGTCATCGGTGGCGAGGAACTGCTGCAAAGCGTGCTGCAGGCCGGCTTCCAGTTTGGCGAAATGAATATCTTCCATCGTCACCTGAATCCCGCGGGCAGCGGCCCGGTGCTGTTCAGCCTGGCGAACATGGTCAAACCCGGATCCTTTGATCCCGAGGAAATGGCGGCCTTCACCACCCCGGGCGTCTCTATGTTCATGATGGTACCCTCCTATGGCGACGCGCATCAGAATTTCAAACTGATGCTGCAATCGGCGCAGCGTATCGCGGACGATTGCGGCGGCGTGGTGCTGGATGATGAACGCCGGATGTTAACGCCCCAGAAGCTGGATATCTACAAGGCGCGCATTCGCGACGTGCTTGATGTTAACGCCAGCGCCTGACGCCAACGGCTGTTGCGCCTGATTTTCACGCCCCCCGCTTGCGGGGGGTTTTTCGCTGATGGTGAGCAATGGAACCAATCAATCAACAAATAGACGCCCTGCGCGCCCTGCTGCGCCGTTATGAATATTTTTATCATGTGATGGATGAGCCGCAGGTGCCGGATGCCGAATACGATCGGCTGATGGCGCAGCTGCGCGAGCTGGAAGCGCAGCATCCTGAACTGCTTACCGCGGATTCCCCCACCCAGCGCGTCGGCGGCGCGCCGCTGACCGTCTTTCACCAGATTCGCCATGAAGTGCCGATGCTGTCGCTGGATAACGTGTTTGACGAAGACGGTTTTCTGGCGTTTGACAAGCGGGTGCGCGATCGCCTGAGAAGCGACGACGACCTGGTATTCTGCTGCGAGCTGAAGCTCGACGGCCTGGCGGTCAGCCTGCTGTATGAAGACGGCCGGCTGGTACGCGCCGCCACCCGCGGCGACGGCACCACCGGCGAAGACATCACCGCCAACGTGCGCACCATCCGCACCATCCCCCTGCGGCTCCAGGACGGCGACGGACCCCTTCCCCAACGGCTGGAAATCCGCGGCGAAGTGTTTATGTCCGAGGCCGGTTTCCAGCGGCTGAACGACGACGCCAAACGCGAGGGCGGCAAAGTGTTCGCCAATCCGCGCAACGCCGCCGCCGGCTCGCTGCGTCAATTGGATCCGGCCATCACCGCCAAACGGCCGCTGACCTTTTTCGCTTACGGCGTCGGCCTGCTGGAAGGCGGCGAGCTGCCCGCCAGCCATTGGCAACGCTTGCAGCTGTTTAAATCCTGGGGCGTGCCGGTCAGCAACCGTATTAGGTTGTGTACCGGCGCCGAACAGGTGCTGGAATTCTATCGCCATGTCCAGGAACAGCGCGCCAGCCTGGGCTTTGATATCGACGGCGTGGTGATCAAGGTCGATTCCCTGGCGCTGCAGCAGCGGCTGGGTTTTGTCGCCCGCGCGCCGCGCTGGGCCATCGCCTATAAATTTCCGGCGCAGGAGCAGATGACGCGGGTGCGGGACGTCGAGTTCCAGGTGGGCCGTACCGGGGCGGTAACGCCGGTGGCCCGTCTGGAGCCGGTGCTGGTGTCGGGCGCCATGGTCAGCAACGCCACCTTGCACAATGCCGATGAAATCGAGCGACTGGGGTTGAAAATCGGCGATACGGTGATTATCCGCCGCGCCGGCGACGTGATCCCCCAGGTGGTGGGCGTGGTGCTGGAGCGACGCCCCGGCGATGCCCGGCCGATCGCCTTTCCCACCCATTGCCCGGTGTGCGGCTCCGACGTCGAGCGGGTGGAAGGCGAAGCCGTGGTGCGCTGTACCGCCGGCCTGGTCTGCGGCGCCCAGCGCAAAGAGGCGCTGAAGCATTTTGTGTCGCGCCGGGCGCTGGATGTGGACGGCATGGGCGATAAAATCATCGATCAGCTGGTCGAGCGCGAGCTGGTCAAGACGCCCGCCGATCTGTTCCGCCTGAATAAGGACATCCTGGCCCGTCTTGATCGCATGGGGCCGAAGTCGGCGCAAAATCTGCTGACGGCCCTGGAGACCGCCAAACAAACCACGTTTGCCCGTTTTCTGTATGCCCTGGGCATTCGCGAAGTGGGGGAGGCCACCGCCGCCAACCTGGCGGCGGAATTCAAAACCCTGGATGCGCTGTACGCCGCCGATATTGACGCGCTGGTGAGCGTGCAGGATATTGGTAAAGTGGTGGCCGCCCATGTGCGCAACTTTTTTGACGAGCAGCACAACCTGGATGTTATCGCCGAGCTGGTCAGCCCCGCCATCGGCATCCACTGGCCGGAGCCGGTGGCGGCGCCCGCCGAAGACAATAACCCGTTCGCCGGCAAGACCATCGTGCTGACCGGCTCGTTAACCGGGCTTTCCCGCGACGAGGCCAAGGACCGCCTGGTGGCCCTTGGCGCCAAGGTCAGCGGCAGCGTGTCGGCCAAGACCAATCTGGTGATTGCGGGCGAGGCGGCCGGTTCCAAGCTGACCAAGGCGCAGCAGCTCAATATTCCGGTAATAGATGAGGCGGAAATGATGCGCCTGCTGGGCGAGTGACACCGATCCCGGCCCAAGAGGAGTCAATCATGGAGAAAGAAGATCTGGTGGCCATCGCCAATACCGAAATGCCGTTCGGCAAATATCAGGGGCGGGCGCTTATCGATCTGCCCGAGCCTTATCTGCTGTGGTTTGCCCGTAAAGGTGAATTCCCCCAGGGCCGGCTGGGGGAACTGATGTCGATTACGCTCGCCATTAAAATCGAGGGGCTTGAGGGGCTTATCAAGCCGCTTAAGCAAAAAAAATGAACTAATATCGTCGAGAATACAAAATATGCCTTAAGTTAGAGTAATTATTTGGGGACTATATTTATAACATTTGTGTATTGTTGACACCTGAGCTGCGCCAAGGCTATTTTTAAGGTGTATTTTCGCACTAAAGCTCAGCATAGCTGATTCTGATACATTTCAATCAAAGTATTTTTAGTGAAATTTACTGATTCCAAAGGCGATTGAGGCGCCGCGGCAATAAACGGTCTGGTTCCGGTCTTTTTATATCATCCAGCAGTTCTCATTTACGCCGACCTCGCGCCGACATACTCCACCGGTTATGAAAACGGGAAGCCCATTTTCCGAAGGGAGGCACGGTCAAGCAAAAGTGTCGTGGTATGAGGATCACCTATTTAGGTGAATGAACCAGGTAGAATACCCGGCTCATGTTGAAAACAGCGGCAGTGTCAAATTTTGGGGTTCAGTACATCTTAGGCACTTCTTACCGTCGAGCGGCTTCAAAATTCCTCATTATTGCTAATGGATGTAGGGTTACGTAAAACTACGCATTAAGCTTTATAATCAATGCGTTGAATAATGCTTTACAATTAAGAAATTTTTAACCCGCTGCTTTTTTATCAAACCCTTTATTTTTCAATTTATCTTCTAGATAATTTATGAAGGCGGAGCCAACAACTTGACGCCCCAGGTTTAATTTCATTTTGCGTACTAACTTGAATTTAGAAATATCTTCTGGTGTCATCAATAGGTCAACAGGCGTTATACTATTTTGACTCATGTGAATAGTTCCAGCTTCCCCGTTTAAAATAAATTTACCACTTTTGTTCCAGGCGGCAATTTTATTCTTCAGAGCTGATATAAAATTTATTTCTTTACATATTATATTAGCCCAAGGATCGAGTATGTAATATTCATTGTTTATTTTAACACCACATGCTACGTGATTAGAATATTTATTTTTTTCAAAACTAATAAACTCTGGACATAAATGATAACTTTCACAAAAGGCATAAGTTATTCTTGCCATTTCGCCGCAATTCCCAACTTGATGGTCGACTGAAAATTTGATATATTCTTCAAGAAATCCAGTATTAGGATATTCACGGCATAATCCTAAGAGTCTTATCGTTTCGATGTGTTCATCCCAGCGAACTTTTATATCATCGTTGGTCTTTATCTTATTACTCGACTTGAAACGGCTACCCTTGAAAAAATACCGAGTTTTTTTTAATATGCCGTTAAGGAGTTTTAATTTATCATCAGACGTCACTACATTTGCTAAAGCTGCTGTCTTATCAACTTCAATTTTCTCTAAGACAACGACCAATTTCTCCGCGAATCCAGTTCTTATAATCCCAGCCGCAATAATCTTAATTAAGTCATGTGAGTAATCGTAAAACCCATAAACCTTACCTTCAGCATTAACTGAGAGATTCACAACTGCACCATTTTTGAATGCAAAACGAATCTTATCATACTTAACATCGAAAAAGGCGCGGCAGTGGTTAAATTCAACACATTCACCTTCCGTAGTTAATGTCTCAGCATAGCGAGAATTAATTACATCGATTAAAGACTCAGATAAATTGTCAAGGCTAATGAATTTCTTGTTCATTATAAATGATATGTAATCATTAGTTCTATTATTTTTAGGAGACACTACATGGTTTGATTGATTATATTTAAAGGGAGTTGTAAGAGTGTTTAATAATACTTTATTCGTAAATAATTCGCAAAATTTTAGATTTCCCACTGCTTTTTCGTCAAAAATCAGCTTTGTATTAACAGCAAAATTTCCCGCTTTTTTTAAACCTTGTAGGGGATTTGGCAAGAAGGAAGCGTCATCGTAAAACCTACGACATCCATATGAGGGCTTAGTGTTTATTGAGCTCGGTGAGTTGAATGTTAACGTAGTTTGCATGGGTTCTCCTGTGATCGTCTTAAAATTTTTTACACAACTTAATATTATTTACCTTAGGCCAGATAAATTAGAGGGTGCTCCAATTTTTCAGCACCATAAGTTAATATTAGCCAATGCAACAAGCATTAACTAGTAATGAATTATTTTCCCGCGTTGATTGAATAATAATTGCACACATCTTCTCCTTATCACATCTGTTGAACATTATGTGTTGGATTATGACGAAATACATTTTAATGATCCTTTAATGCCCTTCTGCCTACTACCTCACCTTTCTCTTTCACCCTATAAACAGGTTCATATTAATGATGCATGTTTCAAATTTCTTTAAGGTACGATTAGTGCAATCATTCAATTAGGCGTGTTCTCCAGAAATTAATAGCAAGCTTATGTGATATTGAGTGTTTGTCACATTAATTTTCACCAATGAACATATCCACCGATGACTTGTCCGAGAATGATGGAGGTGATATTAGAAAATATTTAATTCAAAATATACATAGCCATAATATTTATCCTGTCGTCGCTGACGCGTTGGATTAATTGGTTCACGCTTTATGGCCCGGAAGGTCTAAAACCATAGCCCCGGGACATGGGCGACGCTGGCCGTTTGAGTATATCTGCGCACTATTGAGTTAGCTTGTTAAACACTCGCCGGGAGATTTTGGCTATCAGCGCTCACGCTGGAGCACAAAGTTATTGGCAATCAAAATCAATGAGATAACAGGTTGTCGTTTACATGCTTCAACGGTGAGACATTGGCTTCCCGCTGCCGGGCTGGTGTGGCGAAGGGCAGCGCCAACGCTGAGCATTCGTGACCCACATAAAGAAGATAAAGTGGCCGCTGTTGCTGAAGAGCTTGCCCCGTGCAGTCATGAAAATCCAGTGTTTTACGAGGACGAGGTGGGGATCCATCTTAACCCAAAAATCGGTGCCGACTGGCAGCTACGCGGTCAGCAAAAACGCATTGTCACGCCCGGACAGAACGAAAAATATTATCTGGCCGGTGCATTGCACAGCGGGACGGGCAAAGTCAGTTACGCCGGCGGGAGCAATAAATGAAAACAGTAAGCCCATTTCCCGCAGGGAAGCACGGCCAAGCAAAAATGTAGCGGTATTAGGATCATCTATTTAGTGCTCTAACAATTTATCGATAGTCCCATTTAGTTGTACGGCTTTCATATCTTTATAAGTAGATTTAACGCCCTTAGCGTTCACCCCGGATATAGGCCGTTCCCAGGGCGTCGGGCAAGCTGGCGCGCCGGCCGAATGCGACCAGCACCACCATCACCGCCATAAACGGCAGCATCTGGATCACATCGGTGGGCATATCCACCCCCAGCACTTGCAGGGCGGTGGTCAACGACAGGCAGGCGCCGAACAGCAATGCTCCCCCCAGTACCCACAGCGGCCTGCCGCGCGCCAGCATCGCCAGTACGATGCCGATAAATCCGTTGCCCTGGGTCATGAAGGGCACAAAAATACCGGCGCCGACCTGCGACATAAAGGCGCCGCCAAGCCCCGCCAGCGCGCCCGTCACCAGTACCGCCAGCGTGCGTGTCCACAAAACGCTTACCCCGGCGGCGTCGAGGGCGGCGGGCTTGTCGCCGGCGGCCTGCAGATACAGGCCGAGGTTGGTATGGCGATAGACCACGGCAAACAGCGCCACGCAGCCCACCGCCAGATAGACAATCAGCGGCTGGTTGAACAGGATGCGCCCGATAAAGGGTATGCCGGACAGCAGCGGCAGCGCCACGCTGTCGATACCGCCCAGGCGGGGGTAGGTGCGGCTGAATTGCAGGTAGTGCAACAGCGCGGTGGCGCCTTGGGCGCCGAGCGTCAGCGCGATACCGATGACGATCTGATTAAGGCGCAGCCACACGCACAGCACGGCCATCAGCAGGGCGATGAGTATGCCGCCGGCAGCGCCGCCCAATAGCCCCATGCCCATGGACTGGGTCTGCCAGGCGGTATAAAAACCCAGGTAGGCGCCGGTGAGCATCATGCCCTCCAGTCCGATATTCAAGACCCCGGCCTTTTCCGATAACTGTTCGCCCAGGCCGGTCAACAACAACGGTACTCCGGCGATAATCGCCCCCAGCAGCAGGGACGAGAGAAAACCTTGCGTCAGTAAATCCATATGATTTGCCTCATTGCCCGCCGGCACGGCCGCGTCGCCGCTGCGCGACCATTTCCGTCAGGCCGAACACGATAAGCAGCACGGCTACCGTGACCAGGGTAAAATGGTTGGGAACGCCCATCCGCCGGGCCGCGCTTTCGCTGCCGATGGACAGCACCGAAAAAATAAAGACAAAGGCGATGGTGGCGAACCCGTTGAAGCGGGCCAGAAACACCAGCGGCACCACCAGCAGGCTATAGGCCGGGTTCCAGTCGGCGCGCACGTTGCCTTCGATGCCGATAACCTCCACCGCGCCGGCCAGGCCCGCCAGCGCGGCGGACAGGGCGAGTACCGCGATGGTCAGCGCCCCGACCGGCAGGCCGGCATGGAGCGCCGCGCGCGGATTGGCGCCGACGGTGCGCAACCGCAGCCCGAAGGCGGTGCGGTTCATGAGCCAATGCACCGCGATCACGGCAAACAGGCCAATCAGCAACCCGCTTGAGGTATGGGTGCCGAACAGCGGCGGCAGCCGCTGCGCATAAGGAAGGGTACGGGTTTCCGGCACGGTGGTGGCGGGATCGGCGAACACCAGCTTGACCAGTACATTGGCCAGCGAAATGCCTAAAAAGGACATCATCATCGTGGTAATGATTTCGTTAATATGCTGCCAGGCCTTTAAGATGGCCGGCAGAATCGCCCATGCGCCGCCCATCAACGTACCGGCCACCATTGCCGCCAGTAGCGTCAGCCACGACGGCGCCCCGAGCTGATTCAGCGGGGCCGCCACCGCCGAGGCGATAACCGCGCCCAGTAAAAACTGGCCGTCGCCGCCCAGGTTCCACAGACCGGCGCGAAACGCCACCATCAAACTGGCGGCAATAAGCAACAGCGGCCCCATGCGGGTCAGCGTCGCCTGCAGGCCCGAGGGCGTCATCAGCCCCTTTTGCAGAATAAAACCGTAATAATCCAGGGGATTGACCCCCATGATCCGCAACAGGGCGCCGGTGATCACCAGGGCGATAACCACCGGCGCCACGGACAGCCCGGCGCGTGCCAGGGCGGATTTAAGCCGGGCCGGCGACAGCCGTCGCCCCCAGGCAGGACCGGAGCGACCGCTCATGTCATGGCTCCGCTCATCAGCTCGCCGATGCGGCCCCGGGCCGCCGGATTATTCTCCACCATGCCGATTATTCCGCCCTGCGCCATCACTGCGATCCGGTCCGCCAGTTCCAGCAGTTCCTCCAAATCCGTTGATATCAGCAATACCGCCATGCCCGCACCGGCCGCGCGGCGTATCCTCCCGCGGATCGATTGCGTGTTTTGCAGGTCGAGCCCATGGGTCGGCTTGGCGAAGATGACCACCCGGGCCTGGCCGCTAAGTTCGCGCGCCAGCAGCGTCTTTTGGATATTGCCGCCGGACAGCTTGCCAACCGGCGTATCGACCGCCGGGGTACGGATATCGTATTCCAGGATTTGCCTGAGCGCGTGCCGTGCAATAGCCGCCGGCTGCACGATGCCCCGCCGCCAGAAGGGCGTGTCGCCTATCTGCTTGAGCAGCAGGTTAATCGAGACCGGAAAGGTGGCGACGGTACCTTCGCCCAGCCTGTCGTCGGTGACGTAGCGCAGACCGCGCCGGCGCCGCTGGCCGATGTTTTCATGGTCTATCCGCTCGCCGTCCAGGCAGATTTGCCCGCCGGCCACCGGGCGCTGGCCGGCCAGCGCCTCGGCCAGCTGTTTTTGCCCGTTGCCGTCGATGCCGGCGATGCCGACGATTTCACCGGCGCGAACCATCAGATCGATGCCGGCGACCGGCACCAGCGGATCCTCTACCGCCAACCCCTGCGCCTCAAGCACCGGCTTACCGGCTGTTTTCGGCGCCGGCGCCGCGGCTGCCGCGGGCGTCGCGGCGGCCTGGCCGGGAATGCCGAACATCATTTCGACCACTTCCTGGGTCGTCTGCGGGGCGGTAAGGGATTTGAGCCGTTCAGGCCCTATTTCGCCGGCTTTACGGCCGCGGCGCAGCACCGAGATGCGATCGCCCCAGGCCAGCGCCTCGTTAAGCTTATGGGTGATGAAGACCACCGCCAGGCCCTGCGCCACCAGCCGGCGCATCAACCGCCCCAGTTCGTGCGCGTTGTCGGGCGTCAGCATGGCGGTGGCTTCGTCAAGGATCAGCACACGGCTGCCGCGCAACAGGGTACGAACGATTTCCGCCTGCTGCAGCTCACCGAGTGAGAGCGATCCCGCCAGGGCGAACGGGTTGACCCTGACGCCGATATCCCGGGCGATGGCATTAACCCGATCCGCATAATGGCGGCGCGCGGGACGCCGCCACCAGGGATCGCCGAGGGCGATATTATCCACCACGCTTAATGCCGGCACCATCATGGCATGCTGGAACACGGTGCCGATGCCCAGCGCGCGGGCGCGACGGGGGGAGGACAGCGATTCGACCCGGCCCCCCACCGCGATATGCCCCTCGTCAGGTTGCTGCAGCCCGGAAAGCATGGCGACCAGGGTGGATTTCCCGGCGCCGTTTTCCCCCAGCAGCACATGAACCTCGCCGGGCCACAGCGCCAGGTCAACCTGGTCATTGGCGATAATGCCGGGATACCGCTTGGTGACCTGGCAGACGGTCACGACCGGGCAGGCCGATGAAGGCAGATTCTGGCTCATCATGATCTCGATAACGTTAAGCGGAGCGCGACGGGCGCGCCCCGGCCGGGGCGTTTGCCGCCGGACTATTTACCGCCGGCGGCCAGCAGGTCGTGCAGCGATTTAGCGTCGTAATCCGCCGGCACGGTGATTTTACCGCTGATGATGTCGTCGCGCACCGCGTTGACGCTCTGCCAGATATCGTCCGGGATATGGGCGGTTTTCAGCAGACTGATCGAGCCGTCCGCCAGCGAAGTCTTGTAGTTGTGGGAGCCGAATTTATCCTGCTTGAGATCCTCGATCATGGCGGTGTAGACCGGCGTCAGGTTCCACAGGACGGAACTGAGCAGGTTGCCTTTATCAATGGGGGATTTGTCGCCGATGACGTCGATAAAATAGACTTTGCCGCCGTCCGGCGCCGGGGTGGTTTCCACCGCCTGCAGCATGCCGAAGCTTGAGCCGTTGCCCTGGCCGAAGATAATATCCGCGCCGGCGGCGATAACGGAGGCCGCCACGCGTTTACCGCCCGCGGCATCGCTGTACGCCGCCGGGCCGATCACCGCGTAACGGATTTTAATATCGCTCCTGGCCGCCCTGGCGCCGCGGATAAAAGCCGAGGACTGCGCATTCCAGGCCGGCGGTTCGCCGGAAACCACGATGCCGATGGTGCCGCTGCGCGTCATTTTCGCCGCCAGCGCGCCGGCCAGATAGGCCCCCTCCTGGCCGCTTACCGTATAATCGGCCACTTTGCCGGCTTTTAACGACGACGGGCTGTCGGTGATGGCCACCGGCACATTGGCCTGCGCGCCGATTTCCGGCCCTGACTGGTTATAACCGCTGGCGTGGGCGATGATAAGCTGCGCCCCGTCCTCCGTCAGGTCGCGCAGCGTGGGGCGGATATCGCCGTAGCCGAGGTTCTCCGCCACCATGACTTTGACGCCTTCTTTGGTACCGGCCGCCCTGGCGGCGCTGATGCCCTGTTGGTTCCAGCCGAAATCAGTGCCGGGTTCGGGGGTGACTATGGCGATAGTTTTAATATCAGCGGCATAGGCCGCTGAACAGAGCACCGACAGCACCGACATCGCAGCCGCGTATTTTAACCAACCTTTACCCATCATCTTCTGTCCTCGATACATTTTATTGTTGACAATACGGCTAATAAAATCTTTTCTGATGCATTCCTAACGGATAGGACCTGTTTACTGGAGCACTTTATGACACTAAAGGGGCTAGTATTGCCCTGTTTGTTTTTTTTCACCACCGCAATCTGCGCCGGGGAATCAACAAATTATCAACGCGGTACGCGGGGATTAACCCCTTTTCTGGTGGTGGTGAACAACACCGGCCATCGTCCGCTGGACTGCGAAGCGACCACCGCCCACTGGTATTCGGTCGCGTTGGGCGCCGTTGCCCCCGGCGCGACGCTATCCACCGGACTGTGGAAGAATATCGCCAGCGGCGAGGTGATTATCCTCAATGACCATCAGGATCGGTTGCCCGTTCAACGCTTCTGGTGCGGCGAGCAGGGGCGATCCTGGCAAACCCGCTACGAGGTGGCCTTGTCGACGCACCGGGGCGAAAGCCCGCGCTCCCTTACGCTCGACTGCGCCGGCGGCGCGGACCCCATCCAGTGCCGCGTCGCGCCGAGCGGTCTGTAGCCCAGAGGGTTTCTTAAACCCTTCTTATCCCGGCAAGACATAACGTTTGAATCTTGCTTTAGCCCGTGCTTAGCTTAACCGGCCGGGTACGGTGGATAGCGGCAGGCCATAAAGACCGGGCCGGGATAGGTAAAAATAGCGCCCGGCGCGCGTAAAGCCGGGGCGTTGCGTTTTTGACCCAAGGGAAGGGGAATCACTATGACATCCGTGTTGGCAAAGGGTAAGCCGCACCGGCTTAAGACCGGCGCCGAGTTCAAGGCATCCCTGGAGGATGGACGGCGGCTGTGGGTTAACGGCAACAGGCTTGGCAGCGTGATGGACGACCCCGCGCTGGCGGCGGGGGTCAATGTGCTGGCGTCGATGTTCGACGACCAGTTCAGCGCGGAGCATGCCGACGCCACCACCTGCGTCGATCCCGCCAGCGGGACGGTGGTCAGCCGCGCCTGGCAAATTCCCCGGACCTGCGATGATCTGCGCGAGCGGCGCAAAATGATTGAATACACCTCGCTCAAGACCGGCGGCACCTTCGGTCGCCCGCCCGATCTGGCGCCCGCCATCGTCGTGGGACTCTATGCCCTGCTGCCTGTCTTTAAAGCCAAGCGGTCCGCCCTGGACGGCTGCCGTCCTGATTTTGCCGAAAATATCGAACGCTACCTGGCCTATGGCCGCGATAATAACCTGACCGCCGCGGAAAGCCTGGCGGGTCCGCAGGCCGACCGATCGTCGCCCAAGGCGGGTTGGGGGTCGCTGCTGCGGGTAAAAAGTATCGAGCGGGGCGGGATTCGCGTCTCAGGGGCCAAAACCGTCGGCTCCGTTGCCGCCCAGGCCAACGAGATTTTTTTCACCAACCTGGGGAGCAGCCAGGAAACGCCGCCGGAAGCCTGCATCTGGGGGGCGATCCCGGTTAACGCCGAGGGAATCAAATTGATTTCGCGGGAAATGGTCTCCCATCCCGGCGCCGATCCGTTTGACCACCCCCTCGCCGGACTGGGGGAAGAAGCCGACCAGTTTATTATTTTCGATAACGTTTTTGTGCCCGCCGAGCGTATTTTTAATCTTGGCGATCCCGACGCGATGCGGTATTACGGCCCGGTATGCGTTTTCGCCCACTGGCATGTGCTGACAAGGCTGGCGGTAAAGGCCGAGCTGTTTGTCGGCGCCGGGCAGCTGGTGCTGGATGTGCTGGGCACCGGCCGCATTCCCGCCGTGCAGGCCATGCTGGGGGAGCTGATTGAATATGCCCAAACCCTGCGCGCCTTTATCTATGCCGCCGAAGCGCAGGCGCGTCTTACCGAGGGCGGCGTAATGGCGCCCGATGCCGGCATGCTGACCGCCGGCCGCCTGTATTCCATCCGGCACTATCCGCACATTGTCCATATCCTGCAGGAGATGTGCGGGCAGGGGCTGGTGATGCGTTTTGGCAAGGCGGCCTTCGACAATCCCGATATCGGTCACGCGCTGCGGGAGTTATTGGCCGGCCACGGCGCCAGCGCCATGGAAAAAGAACGCTTGATGAATTTTATCTGGGATATGACCACCGGGGCGCTGGCCGGACGGGTGGCGCTGTTCGAGAACGTGAATGCCAGCCCGGCGCCGCGGCTGCGCGCCCGGCTATTCGAGGAAGTGAAGCGCGATGCGTTCGTCGGCCAGGTAAAAAAACTGGCCGGGCTGGCCTGATGACCGCACGGCCGCGGTTGCCGGGCCGCGCCAACACATCGCCGCCGGCAACGTCGCCGCGGCGGTTAACGGCCGGCGACGCTCTCCCGGGTTTCCAACTGACGGTCCAGGAAGTTCCCCACTACCCGCATGCAGGCCGCGCGCTCCTCTACGTGCGGCATATGGCTTGATTGCTCGAATATCACCCATTCGGCGCCGGCGATGTGATCCTTGAAGGGCTGCACCACCTCCGGCGCCGCCTCGTCGTAGCGGCCCGATATCAGCAGCGCCGGCACCTGTATCCGCGCCAGCCGGTCAATAATGTCCCAGTTTTTCATGGTGCCGATAACGTGGAATTCCGTCGGACCGTTCATGGCATGGTACACCGTCGGGTCGGCGTCCATGGCGGCGAAGGTGCGCGTGACTTCTTCCGGCCAGGGCGTAAGCCGGCAGACGTGCCGCTGGTAAAATACCCGGGTGGCCTGGCGATACGCGTCGCTGTCCAGGGTGCCCGCGGTTTCGTGCTCCGTCAGGCAGCGCTGTACCGGGGCCGGTAACTGGGCGCGCAGCCTGGCGGCCGCCTGTAGCCATAGCGCCATCGACGCCGGCGAGTTGGCGATGACGATTGCCTTGAGACCCTCCGGGCGCAGCACGGCGTGCTCCGCCGTCAGCATCCCGCCCCACGACTGGCCGAGCAAGGCATAGTTGTTGCCGATGCCCAGATGCGCCAGCAGGTTATCCAGCTCCGCCAGGAACAGCGATACCCGCCAGAAGTCGGCTCCCTGGTCCGGCAAATGGGTGGAACGGCCATTGCCGAGCTGATCGTAATGGATGACCGCCCGGCCGCTGGCGGCGATATCGCGGAACGCGTCGACATAATCATGGGTGCAGCCCGGGCCGCCGTGGATCACCACCAGGGGCGTCCTGCCATTATGGAGATCGCCGCAGATGCGGTACCAGGTTTGGTATTGCTGAAACGGCGCGTAGCCTTCGGTAATGCTGTACATGACGGTTTACCTGTCGGTTAAGGATAACCTAGGGTAAAACAGCGCGCCCGGCGGCGGATAGCTAGAGAAAATGCTAGGTATTGCGCCGGCTCAGCTGTCGAGCAGGCGGTAATGCATCGCCCGCACCACGGCCTGGACCCGGTTGCTGGCCCCCAGCTTGCGCGCCGCGGAGTTAAGGTGCAGCGTCACGGTGGCAATCGAGCGCGACAGCTTGCGGGCGATTTCCTTGGCGGTCAGCCCCTCGGCCGACCAACTCAGGCACTCCCGTTCGCGTTTGCTCAGGCGCACATACTGGCAGGTCAGCATCTGGCGGTCGAATAGCGGATAAACACGCTCCTGAAAGGTATGGGCCAGCAGGCCCAGCTCCGCCAGAGTCTGGGTCAAATCACGCTCCCGGCCGCCGCCGCTGACGATGCCGGTCAGGGTGGCGAATCCCCCCTGCGGCAGGTGCAGGGGCACCGTGGCGCCGCAGGGCATATTGTTGTCGCGCATATAGTGCGTTACAGGCTGATGTCGCTCACCGATGATATCGCGCAGCAAGGTCGTATCCGGGCGCTGATAAGACCAAACGAAAGGCGCGCAGCTTTTCAGGGCGTACAACTGCACCGGATCCACCTGGTAGTAGCCGCTTTCGGTCCATAGCTGCCGCATATCCTCCGGCACATTGCTCATGCGCAGCACCGACGGCGTAATGAGTTCGCCTTCCAGCGAGCGCGGCACCGGCGTGTAATCATAAATCAGCGCCTCCATGCCCAGCCGGGCGCTTTGCCGGTACAGGTATAAAAAGGCGTCGTCAAGACTGCAGCCGGCCTGCGGCGTCGGCAATGCATCGGTTACCACAATGCTCATCGGCCCCCCTTATCTCATCCAGTCTCCATGGCGCCAGGGCATGGATCCTGCAAAGCCATTCCCGTATCGCTTCCGGCGCTCGCGACGCTTGTTGTCGGCCACCGGATGGCATGCAATTTGGATGCCACGCCGCCCGGGGACCGGAGGCGAAACCTAGCATTTTTACTAACTGTTCAGCGCCGCGGCTTATGCGTAGCGTAAAGACATCATCATGGCGGCGTGGCGCGGGCCGCCGGCAAGCACCGGGGGAGATATGTGGAGTGAGATCAGGCCTGACCGGCAAGTGGATATTGAGGTCGACGGTTATCGGGTGACGGCCTACGAGTTCGGCGCGGGCGACGAGACAGTGCCGTGCCTGAACGGCGGCCCGGGGCTGCCCTGCGACTACCTGCGCGAAGCGCAACCCTGCCTCAGCAACCACGGCTACCGGGTGGTGGCGTTTGATCAATTGGGCACCGGCCGGTCCGATCGGCCGGATCTGCCCGGATTATGGACCATGGCGCGCTATGTGCGTGAAGTGGACACCGTACGCCGGGCCATGGGACTGGATCGGGTGCATCTGCTCGGTCATTCCTGGGGCGGCTGGCTGGGCATCGAGGTGGTATTGCACCATCTAGGTGCAATCAAACGCCTGATGCTGGAAAATACCGCGGCGGATATACCCCATCAACGCGGCAGGGGGTAGGGAGAATGCACCGTTATCGCTTTGTCCTGTTCCGTCCGCTGCAACTGGTGCCGGTATTGCTGGGCATCAGCATCATCACCTTTATGCTGGTGCGCGCCATCCCGGGCGATCCGGCGCGCATTCTGCTGGGGGTGCGCAGTACCCCGGCGGCGATCGCGCGTATTCGCGCCCAGTATGCGTTGGATCAGCCATTATGGGTACAGTACGGCTATTTTCTCACTAACCTGCTGCACGGCGAGCTGGGACGCTCCATTGTCTATCGCGTCGATACCCTGAAACTGATTATGACCCGCATTGAGCCCACGCTGTGCCTGGTCGCGGGCAGCGTGCTGCTGGCGCTGCTGCTCACCGTGCCGCTGGCCGCCGTCGCCGCCCGCCGGCGGGGGAGCGCCGCCGACCAGGTTATCCGGCTGCTTTCCACCGCCGGACTGGGTTTTCCGGCGTTCTGGCTGGGCATTATGCTGATCCTGCTGTTTAGCGTCACCCTGGGCTGGTTTCCTGTCTCCGGTTATGGCGACGCGTGGAGCACAAGGCTGCATCACCTGGTGCTGCCCTGCCTGACGGTGGCGCTGGCGCTGTCGGCGGTGCTGACGCGTAACCTACGCGCCAGCCTGCTGGCGGAGCTGAAGGCGGATTACGTCACCGCCGCCAGGGCGCGCGGGCAGGAAGAGGGACGTATCTTCTGGCGTCATGTCATGCCTAACTCGCTGGTGCCTACGGTCAACCTGCTGGCGGTGAATATCGGCTGGCTTATCGGCAGTACGGTGGTGATTGAAAGCGTCTTTGCCATCCCCGGCATGGGCCAGCTGTTGGTCAAGGCGATATTCAGCCGCGACTATATGGTGGTGCAGGGCGTGGTAATGGTGTTTGCCCTGGCGACGGTGCTGGTCAACCTGCTGGCCGATCTGCTGACCGTGGCCCTGGACCCGAGGGTCACATTATGATGCCCGTCCAGGCCGTCCGCCATTTTTCCGTGCGCTGGCTGCCCCGGCGCGCGGCGCTGCGCGCGGGCATGGGTATCCTGCTGATGTGGTGTGTGCTGGCGGCGCTCGCCCCCTGGCTCGCGCCCTTCGATCCCCTTTATCAGAATGCGGATGCGCGCCTGCTGGCCCCTGGCCTGCCGCATCTGTTCGGCACCGATAACTTCGGCCGCGATATTTTCTCCAGGATCCTCTGGGGGGCGCGCGTCGATTTGCAGATCTGCCTGCTGGGCGTGGTGTTTCCGTTTACCATCGGCACCATCGTCGGGGCGTTGTCCGGTTATCTCGGCGGTCCCGTCGACGCCTTTATCATGCGCTGCATCGACATTGTGCTGGCATTTCCCTTCCTGGTGCTGATGCTGTCGATTATCGCCATTATCGGACCGGGGCTGGGCAGCTTTTATATCGCCATGGCGCTGGTGGGCTGGGTTTCCTACGCCCGGCTGGTACGTTCGCAGGTCCTGATCCTCAAGCATAGCGACTTTATGCTGGCGGCGCGCAGCCTGGGGTTTAGCCACGGACGCATTCTGTTCGCCCATTTATTGCCCAATGCCCTGACCGGCTCCATCGTATTTTCCATGTCGGACTGCGTGCTGGTGTTGCTGAACGGCGCGGCGGTGAGCTATCTCGGCCTCGGCGTACAGCCGCCGACGGCGGAGTGGGGGGTGATGATTGCCGAAGGGCAGAGCTTCATCACCACCGCCTGGTGGATCACGACTTTTCCGGGACTGGCCATCGTGCTGCTGGCGATGGGCTTCAGCCTGCTGGCCGATGGCCTGGGCGATAAACTGGGGGCACGGCCATGAGCGCGCCGGTACTGCGGGTCAATCACCTGACCGTCAACAACCGCCAGGGCATCGCCCTGGTGGATGATGTTTCCTTTACCCTGGCGGCGGGCGAAATGCTCGGCCTGGTGGGCGAAAGCGGTTCAGGCAAAACCGTCACCTGCCGGGCGCTGATGCGGCTGCTGCCCGGGGAAGGATTAACCATGGGCGGCGGCGAGGCGTGGCTGGGCGAGACCGATATCATGACCCTCGATCCCCGCCAGATGACCCGGGTGCGCGGCCATCAATTGGGCATGATTTTCCAGAATCCCGCCAGCCATCTTAACCCGGTGATGAGCGTCGGCGGGCAGATCGCCGAAAGCCGCCGCGCCCATTTCGGCGCCGGGCGGCGGGAGGCGCGTGCGGCGGCCGTCGGCCTGCTGCGCCGGGTGGGCATCCCCGATCCCGAGCGGCGGGTGGATCATTACCCGCATGAGTTCTCCGGCGGCATGCGCCAGCGGGCGATGATCGCCGTGGCGCTGGCCTGCGAGCCCAAAATCCTGATTGCCGATGAGCCGACCACCGCGCTGGATGTGACGGTACAGGTGCAAATCCTGCGTTTATTAATGGATCTGCGCGACCGGCTGGGCCTGGCCATCATTATGATCACCCACGATCTGGGCGTGGTGGCGCAAACCTGCGATCGGATCGCGGTGATGTATGCCGGCCGATTGTGCGAGGTCGGCGCCAAACGCCGGGTATTGGCGCAGCCGCTGCACCCCTATACCCAGGGATTGATCGATTGCCAGCCCGTGAGCGAAGGCGGCGGCGGCCGTTTAAAGACCATCGCCGGCCAGCCGCCGTCGGCGGATGGCTTTGCGCCGGGCTGCCGGTTCCATACCCGCTGTCCGCGCGCCGGCGAGGCATGTCCGTCCGTGCAACCGCCGCTGCTGGCCGCGCGCGGCGATCCGGCCCACGGCGCGGCCTGTTTTTATCCTCTGCATGCGTTAACCCACCGGGAGGGATCATGATAACCAACGCCTATCCATTATTGGAAGTCGATGAGCTGCGGGTGTCGTTTCCCCTGTCCGGCGGCAATCCGCTGCGCTGGAACCGGCCGCGGGTTCAGGCGGTGAACGGCGTATCGCTGCGTATCCATCCCGGTGAAACCCTGGGACTGGTGGGCGAGTCCGGCAGCGGTAAAAGCACGCTCGGCCGCGCCATCCTGCAATTGGAGAAAAGCACCGGCGGCAGCGTACGTTTCGACGGCCGCGACGTAACCCACGGCCTGACGAGCGATATCGCCCGCCTGCGCCGGCAGACGGCGATGATTTTCCAGGACCCGTTTTCATCGCTCAATCCCCGCCAGACCATCGGCGCCGCCATCGCCGAAGTGCTGCGCGTGCATCGCAAAGTACCGCCGGGGGCGATAACCGCCCGGGTGGCCGAACTGCTGACGCTGGTGGGGCTGCGGCCGGCGCAGGCGGATAAGCGGCCGGGCGCCCTGAGCGGCGGGCAGTGCCAGCGGGCCGGCATCGCCCGCGCCCTGGCGCTGGAACCGCGGCTGATGGTGGCGGATGAATGCGTTGCCGCGCTGGATGTCTCCATCCAGGGGCAGATTATCAATCTGCTGATGGATCTGCGTGAGCGCATGGGGCTGGCGATACTGTTTATCGCCCACGACCTGGCCATTGTCCGCCGCCTGTGCGATCGGGTGGCCGTAATGTACCTGGGACGTATTGTCGAGGAAGGCCCGGTGGAATCGGTATTCCATTTGCCGCGCCATCCGTATACCGCGGCGCTGGTGGCGGCCATTCCGGAAATCAACCCCGATCTGCCGTTGCCCGCCGAGCCGCTGGCCGGCGAACCGCCCAGCCCGATTGCCATTCCGCCGGGGTGCGCCTTTCATCCCCGCTGCCGTTATGCCCGACCCGCTTGCCGTACCGGTTCCACCCCTGATACCCGGCATGTTGCCGACCATGCTTTTGCCTGTGTGCTCGACAGAAATACCGGCGAAGCCGACTTTCCTTTTCAATGAGGTATGTTAACCATGAAGCGTAAGCATTTTAACGTTGCCGCCGCCGCGGTCTTTCTGGCGCTCAGCGCGGTCGGCCAAATCGCCGAAGCCGCCGGGGTATTGAGCATTGGCCGGCGCGAGGATTCCACGACCTTCGACCCGATTAAGTCGGCGCAAAACGCCGATAACTGGGTGTTTTCCAATGTATTCGACGTGCTGGTGCGGGTGGATAAAAACGGCACGCGCCTGGAGCCGGGGCTGGCGGAAAGCTGGGAAATCTCCCCCGACGGCAAGGTCTATACCTTTAAGATGCGCGACGCCAAATTCTCCGACGGGTCGCCGGTGACCGCACAGGATGCGGTGTTCAGCCTGCTGCGCATACGCGATAATGAAGGGTCCTTATGGCGCGACTCCTACAGCGTCATCGATAAAGCCGAAGCCACCGACCCCCACACCCTGGTGGTAACGCTGAAAACGCCGTCCGCGCCGTTCCTCTCGCAGCTGGCGCTGCCGAATGTGTCGGTGCTGCCGGAAAAAGTGGTGAAAGCCATGGGCGAGGAGGCGTTTGCCGAAAAACCGGTGGGCTCGGGCGCCTTTAGCGTCAAGTCCTGGACCCGTGGCGAAAAGGTGGTGCTGGTGAAGAACCCCTATTTCTGGCAGGCGGATCGCGTCAAGCTGGACGGCGTGGAATGGCTGACGCTGCCGGACGACAACACACGCATGCTGAAAGTGCAGGCGGGTGAGCTGGACGCGGCGCTATCGGTGCCGTTTTCCCGCATCGCGTCATTGCAAAAAGACCCCAACCTGGACGTGCATCTGGATCGATCCACCCGCGAGGATCATTTGCTGATTAACCACGAGCATGGCGCGTTGGCCAAGGTCGAGGTGCGCCAGGCGCTGGATTTCGCCATTGATAAAAAAGCCATTGTCGATACCGTGACCTTCGGTTTCGGCCATGTCGCCAACTCTTATATTCCCGAGGGCGCGCTGTTTCATTATGCGGACAACCTGCAGCGTCCCTACGATCCCGAGAAAGCCAGGCAGATGCTTAAGGCCGCCGGCGCGTCGGATCTGAAGCTGAATTATGTCGTCAACGCCGGGGATGAGGTGGACGAGCAGATCGCCATTCTGCTGCAACAGCAACTGGCCAAGGCCGGGGTAACGGTGAACCTGCAAAAGGTCGACCCAAGCCAGAGCTGGGATATGCTGGTGGCGGGCGAATATGATATTTCGGTGATGTACTGGACCAACGATATCCTCGATCCCGATCAGAAAACCACCTTTGTGCTGGGCCATGACGCCAATATGAATTACATGACCCGCTATCATAACGATAAGGTCAAGGATCTGGTGGCCGCGGCGCGGGTGGAAATGAATGCCGGCAAGCGGCAGCAGATGTATATCGACCTGCAAAAAATGGCCAAGGCGGACGTGAACTGGATCGATTTATATTACAGCCCCTATCGCAACGTCAGCCGCAAGAATATTAAGGATTTTTACCAGAATCCGCTGGGACGCTTCGCGCTTGAGAATACCGATAAGCTCTAGCCCGCGGGCAGGGGGCGGGCATGCGCATGCTCCCTGCACCGGCACGCGTCATACGGCGGTGAATTCCCCCGTTATCTGCACCAAAAAGCATCATGGCGCCCGTGTTTATGCCTCCCGGCCGGCGCTTTAATCAACGATTCGGCTGTTTTATCAGCATATTGGCCTCAATTCACCGTGCTCCGCTGATGTGGTATGACCTTTGCACCTTTACAAATACTTACATAGCCTAGGACACCATTATGCAAAGCACAAAAGTGGCACCGGTTTTGAAGCGTACGCTGGGGAGTTTCCATTTGTGGGGCATCGCCGTGGGCCTGGTGATTTCCGGCGAGTATTTCGGCTGGAGCTACGGCTGGGCCCAGGCGGGCACGCTGGGCTTCCTGGTCACCGCGGTGGCGGTGGCGGCCATGTATTGCGCCTTTATCTTCAGCTTCACCGAACTGACCACCTCCATACCCCATGCGGGCGGTCCCTTCGCCTACGCCCATCGCGCGTTCGGTCCCACCGGCGGTTTTATTGCCGGTTTCGCCACCCTGGTGGAATTTGTCTTTGCCCCGCCGGCCATCGCCATGGCCATCGGCGCCTATCTTAACGTGCAGTTTCCGGCGCTGGAACCGCGCTGGGTGGCCCTGGCCGCCTATCTGGTGTTTATGACGCTGAATATTCTCGGCGTCAGTATCGCCGCCACGTTCGAGCTACTGGTCACCCTGCTGGCGATATTTGAGCTGTTGGTGTTTATGGGCGTGGTGGCCCCGGGCTTCGACCTGGCCAACTTTACCCGCGGCGGCTGGGCCGGCGCGGAACACTTCAGCGTCGGCGCGTTTTCCGGTATTTTTGCCGCCATTCCGTTTGCCATCTGGTTTTTCCTCGCCATTGAAGGCGCCTCCATGGCGGCCGAAGAGGCCAAGGATCCCCAGCGCACCATTCCCCGCGCCTTTATCGGCGGCATCCTGACCTTAACGGCGCTGGCGCTCGGCGTGATGGTGTTTGCCGGCGGGGTGGGCGACTGGACCAAACTGGCCAATATCAACGACCCGCTGCCGCAGGCGATGAAGATTATCGTCGGCGGCAGCAGCGGCTGGCTGCATATGCTGGTCTGGCTGGGACTGTTCGGGCTGATTGCGTCGTTCCACGGTATTATCATGGGATACTCGCGCCAGATTTTCGCCTTGGCGCGCGCCGGCTACCTGCCGAAACCGCTTTCCAGGATCAACCGTCGTTTTCGCACGCCGCATCTGGCGATCGTTGCCGGCGGCGTGGTGGGCATCGCGGCGATTTTTTCCGATTCCCTGATTATCATCGGCGGCCAGCCATTAACCGCCAACATCGTTACCATGTCGGTATTCGGTGCTATTGTAATGTATATCATCTCCATGGCGTCGCTGTTTAAACTGCGCCGCCTTGAACCCCGGCTTATCCGCCCGTTCCGCGCGCCGCTGTATCCGTTTGCCCCGGCGCTGGCGCTGGTGATGGCGGTCATCTGCCTGGTGGCGATGATCTATTACAATCAAATGCTGTTTATGATTTTCGCCATAATGATGTTATTGGGTTATGCCTATTTCCGCCTGACGCGTTATGCCCGCGACGCGGCGGCGCCGGATCCGCAGCTGACGTTATCGGACTGATCCCGGAGGGTTGATGTTTCACGCCACGCTAAGTCATCGCAGCTACCGTTTTGCCGATTTGCGCGAACTGATGGCCAAGGCATCGCCGGCGCGTTCCGGCGATTACCTGGCCGGAGTGGCCGCCGGCAGCGCTGAGGAGCGTATGGCGGCGCGCATTGCGCTGGCGGATGTGCCGCTGACGGTATTTTTGCAGCAGCCACTTATTCCTTATGAAACGGATGAGGTCACGCGCCTGATTATCGACGGTCACGACGCGGCGGCCTTTGCTCCCATCGCCCACCTGACGGTGGGCGATTTCCGCGACTGGCTGCTGTCCGAGCGCACCGACAGCGCCCGCCTGACCCAGGTCGCCGCGGGCATCATGCCGGAAATGGCCGCGGCGGTAAGCAAAATCATGCGTAACCAGGATCTGATCCTGGTGGCGAAAAAATGCCGCGTGATCACCCGCTTTCGCAATACCATCGGCCTGCCGGGCCATATGAGCGTCCGGCTGCAGCCCAATCATCCCACCGACGATCTCAAAGGCATCGCCGCCAGCATGCTCGACGGTTTGCTGTATGGCAGCGGCGATGCGGTGATCGGCATCAATCCCGCCAGCGACAGCCTGCCGCTGTTGGAAAAACTCAACTATATGCTCGATGACGTGATCAGCAGTTTTGCCATTCCCACCCAATCCTGCGTGCTGACCCATGTCACCAATACCATCAAGCTGATTGAGCGCGGCGCGCCGGTAGATTTGGTCTTCCAGTCGATAGCCGGCACCGAGGCGGCCAACGCCGGTTTCGGCATCAACCTCGCGCTGCTGGATGAAGCCCGGCAGGCGGCGCTGAGCCTGAACCGGGGCACGCTGGGCGACAACGTGATGTACTTCGAGACCGGGCAGGGCAGTTGCCTGTCGGCCAATGCCCATCACGGCGTCGATCAGCAGACCTGCGAAGCCCGCGCCTATGCCATCGCGCGCCGCTTTAAACCCTTGCTTATCAATACCGTGGTGGGATTTATCGGACCGGAATATCTCTATGACGGCAAACAGATTATCCGCGCCGGGCTGGAAGATCATTTTTGCGGCAAGCTGCTGGGCGTGCCGCTGGGGTGCGATGTCTGCTATACCAATCATGCCGAGGCCGATCAGGATGATATGGACACGCTGCTGACCCTGCTGGCCGCCGCCGGGCTGACGTTCTTGATCGGGGTGCCGGGCGCGGACGATATCATGCTGAATTATCAAAGCACGTCGTTCCATGACGCCCTGTATGTACGCGAGCTGTTCGGGCTCAAACATGCCCCGGAGTTTTCCGCCTGGCTGCAGCGTATGCAGATTATCAACGCCGACGGGATGCTGCGCGACACCAGCGGCCAGCATCCCCTGCTGCAACATCATGTCCTGGAGTGAGCCATGAGTAAAACTGTCCCGCCGCCGGCCGGCAAATATCCGGTGGGCAATAGCGTCCATGCCAACCCCTGGGAGGGCCTGCGGGAGTTTACCGCGGCGCGCATCGCGCTCGGCCGTTCCGGCTCCAGCCTGCCTACCCGTGAACTGCTCAACTTCGGGCTGGCCCACGCCCAGGCGCGCGACGCGGTGCATCAACCCTTTGACAGCGAATCGCTGGCGCGACAGCTGGAAGCGGATGGCTTAACCACGCTTACGGTGCACAGCGCGGCGCAAAACCGGGAGACCTATCTTTGCCGGCCGGACCTGGGCCGCCGTCTTGGCGACGACAGCCGCAAGATGTTAACCGCGTATCCGGATAAACAGGCCGATATCCTGCTGGTAGTCGGCGACGGCCTGTCCTCGAAGGCGGTACATCGCCAGGCGGTGCCGTTTATCCGCGCGTTGACGCCTTACCTGGCGCTGTTGGGGCTGAAAATGGCGCCGGTGGTGCTGGCACACCAGTCGCGGGTGGCCCTGGGGGATGATATCGGCGCCTGCCTGCAGGCGCGGGCGGTGGCAATCCTGATTGGAGAGAGGCCCGGCTTATCCTCGCCTGACAGCCTGGGCATCTATTTTACCTGGGAGCCCCATATCCGGCGCCTGGAGTCGGAACGCAACTGTATCTCCAATATCCGTCCCGAGGGGCTGGATTATCCCCAGGCGGCCTTTAAACTGGCATGGCTGCTTGAACAGGCCGGGCAGCGGCGTTTATCGGGCATCGCGCTGAAGGATGAAAGCGACAATCCGGCCTTATACGGCCTGATTAAGCCCTTGTTTAAACAGGCCGAACGCCTGCCGGGCAAAATGTGATTATACTTATGCGGATAGCGCCGGTTTTCCTGAGCGTTTGACCCGATAAGGATACCTTCACGATATGAGCCACCCTGTTTCCTGTATTTTATCCGTGGACCAGGGACTGCCGTTCGGCCCCGCCGATCTGCTTACCCTGGTTGCGCCGGCGCGGGCCTGGTCCTGTCGCTTTGACATCGCCTTATATCACGATGAGGATTTTGCCGCCCGGGGTATCAGGCTGCCGCCGTCAATCGCCGGCGCCGCCGTTAAACGGCGCGGGGAGTATCTGGCGGGGCGCATCGTCGCCGGACGCGTATTAGAGGATGCGGGCTATCGCCATTTCGATTTGCTGGCGGGGGAAGACCGGGCGCCGGCCTGGCCGGACGACGTGCAGGGCGCGCTGACCCATCACGGCACGCTGGCCATCGGTATAGGCTGGCGGCGCCCAGGTCGTGCGGTATCCGGGTTGGGCGTAGATATCGAAACACTGATTAACGGTCCCCGCGCGCTGGAACTGTGGCCCGGTATCATCAGCGCCTGGGAGCGCGAGTATTTCGCCACCCTGGAACTGCCTTTCGCCGTCGCCCTGACCCTGGCGTTTTCCGCCAAGGAGAGCCTGTTTAAGGCGCTGTATCCCTCGGTCATGCGTTACTTCGATTTTCTCGACGCGCGCGTGGTCCGCCTGGCCGGCAACCGCATCACCCTGGAGCTGCAGGTCGAACTGACGCCCGCGCTGCCGGTGGGCATGCTGTTTGAATGCGGTTATGCCGTCAGGGAGGAGGATGTGCTGACGGTGCTGGCGATCGGCAACGACTGAGATCCTGCGGCTGCTGCTGGCCCGGCGAGGCTGGCCGGTTTACCAACGAGGCTGGTCGGTTTACCAAATAGTGCGCTTTTCTCCATGTGGAAAAGCCCGCGCCGGCCGATTTCTCCATGTGTAAATATTTGGTTACAAAACTGACGGTTGTTTACGTACTTTAGCCGCAGTATAGTCCCCCGCCTAATAGCTGCCTAGGCAAAGATTATTATGGACCATTTTTCCGCTGACGATATTGATAAGGTCTATGCCTGGGGACGGCAAATCCACCGGTTGAACCTGTGCAAGGATCGTATTCTTGAACGCTATCTGGAACCCTACGAGATTACCGCCGCCCAGTTCAAGGTCATGTTGATGATGAACCGGGACGGTTTAACCACGTCGGCGGAGCTATGCCGCTGCATCTCCCTTGATAGCGGCGCCATGTCGCGCATGCTGGACCGGCTGCAGAATAAAAAGATGATCATGCGGGTGCGCAGCACCACCGATCGACGTCAATTCCATCTGGCGCTGACCGAGCAGGGGCATGCGTTTTGCCGGCAGATCCCGCAGATAGCGCTCAAGTCCTTTAATGATTTACTGGCGCCCCTGACACCCTCAGAACTTAATGAATTCGATCGCCTGCTGAAGAAGCTGGCGATCCCTGCCGGTATTTAAGGAGTAAATTTTACTATGCCGTTGCGCATTCGTTTATTACCGTTGCTCTGCTCGCTGATCCTGGCGGGGTGCGCCCTGCCAAATGGTTTACATACCGAAGGCCGGACGCTTGATGTCGCCAGCCTGCACAGTGAAAACACGCTGAAGGCCAATACCCTGTCCAGCGCCGGCTGGCCGGCTGCCGACTGGTGGAACAGCCTTGGCGACCCGCAGCTTAACCTGCTCATCCAGCAAGCCTTGCGTTCCAGCCCCGATCTGCAGGTGGCGGACGCGCGCGCGCGCCAGGCCAGCGCCACGGTCCTGGCCGCCGAGGCCGATCGCATGCCGACGCTTGATGCTAACGCCGGCATCACGCGCGAACGCATGTCCGCGGTGGACGATCCCACCGGGCAAGGTAAAAGATATGCCACGCTGCGCACCCTGTCGGCGAACTTCGATTACAGCTTCGATTTATGGGGCGGGCAGCGTGCCGCCTGGGAAGCCGCGGTCGGTCGGGCCAACGCCTCGGAGGTCGATCGCCAGGCGGCCAGGCTGACGTTGTCCGCGGACGTGGCGCGCGCCTACAACACCCTGGGCCAGGCCTGGGCGATGCAGGATCTGGCGCAAAAAGATCTGGAGCGCACCCGCACCATGCTGAATCTGGCCTCCAAGCGTCTTAACGCCGGGCTGGACAGTAAATTCCAGTATCAACAGACCGAAAGCCTCGAGGCCTCGGCCGAAGCCAGCCTGACCGACACCCAGCAGCAGGTGCGCGCCGCCGGCATCCGTCTGGCGGTATTGCTGGGGCAGGGCCCGGATCGCGCCGCCGGCCTGCCGCGGCCGAAGCTGATTGCGCCGTCCGTCGTCAGCCTGCCGCCCACGCTTCCGGCCGAGCTGCTCGGCCGCCGGCCGGATCTGGTGGCCGCGCGCTGGCGGGTCGAAGCGGCAACCAAGGATATCAAGGTCAGCCGTACCGCCTTTTACCCCAACATTAACCTGACCGCCGCCGCCGGCACCAAATCGCTGGTGGGAGACGCGTTCTTTGGCGCGCCAGAACGTTATTTCAGCATTGGACCGGCCCTGTCGCTGCCCATCTTCGACGGCGGCCGCCGTCGCGCCGATCTGGCCGGCAGCAATGCCGATTACGATCTGGCGGTGGCGCAATACAACCAGTCGCTGGTGTCGGCGCTGGGGGATATTGGCGATGCCATTACCCGCCTGAATTCACTGGATATCCAAATCCAGCAGCAAATGCGCGCGCGGGATATCGCCAATGATTCATGGGGCAATGCCATGCAGCGCTACAGCGCGGGCGTCGGCAACTATCTTGATGCCCTGAGCGTAGAACAACAGCTTATCCAGGCCGAGCGTCAGCTGGCCGCGTTGAATGCCGATCGTACCGACACCGCCATCTTGCTGATGCAGGCGCTGGGCGGCGGCTTTCATTCTTCCGTTTCTTCCAATGCCGCGCAAAACGTGGCCATGAATCAAGCACACTGAGAACTATTTTATGGCTGAGAATTCCACCAACGCTCCAACAGATAACAACGCCGCGCCGGTCAATCCGCCGGCGAAGTCGGGTAAGCGCAGACTGATGTTGTTGATTTTAATGGCGATAATTATTGTGGCCGCTATTGCTTTTGGCCTTTATTATTGGCTGCACGCCCGTTTTTTTGAATCCACCGATGATGCCTATGTCTCCGGCAATCTGGTGCAGATTACGCCGCAGGTGTCGGGTACGGTTACCGCCATCGCCGCCGATGACGGCGACTTTGTTCGCCAGGGCCAGGTATTGGTGCGCCTGGATCCCAGCGATACCATCGTCAACCAGGAAAGCGCCGAGGCCAATCTGGCCAAGGTCGTGCGCCAGGTGCGGGGATTATACAGCAATGTGGATAATTACAAGGCCATGGTGGCGGCGAGCAAGATCCAGCTGCAGCGCGCCCGGGACGACTACCAGCGGCGGGCCAACCTGGCGCGCGACGGGGCGATATCCCAGGAAGAGCTGTCGCATTCACGCGACGCGCTGACCTCGGCGGAAACCTCGCTCACGTCGGCCCAGCAGCAGTTAAGCACCACGTTTGCCCTGGTGGACGACACCACCATCAGTTCCCATCCCGATGTGAAGGCCGCGGCCGCCCAGCTGCGCAAGGCCTATCTGGATCATGTGCGCAGCACCATGGTGGCGCCGGTCAGCGGTTATGTGGCCAAGCGTTCCGTGCAGGTCGGCAGCCGCGTGCAGCCGGGCAGCGCCCTGATGGCGGTGGTGCCGCTGGATCAAATCTGGATCGACGCCAATTTCAAGGAAACACAGCTGGTGAAAATGCGCATCGGCCAGCCCGTGGAAATTGATGCCGACCTTTACGGCGGCGATGTCGCCTATCGCGGCAAGGTCGAAAGCCTGGGCGTCGGCACCGGCAGCGCCTTCTCGCTGCTGCCGGCGCAAAACGCCAGCGGCAACTGGATCAAGATTGTCCAGCGTTTACCGGTGCGCATTCGCCTGGAACCCGATCATCTGGATAAATTCCCGCTGCGCATAGGGCTGTCCACCAACGTGACCGTGAACCTGCACAACCAGGACGGCCCCGTGTTGGCGGTTAATCCGCAAGAGCAGCCGCGTTTCGCCACCGATGTCTACGACCATCAACTGGTGGAAGCCGATAAGCTGGTGGCCCGCATCATCCATGAAAATGGCGAGCAGGCCATGGCCGCCGGCCAGGGTAAAAATTAATGCGGAGTCGCCATGAGTGAACAATCGTTTCGTCCGCCCAGCCTGGTCTTGGCCACCATCGGACTGTCGCTGGCGACATTTATGCAGGTACTGGATACCACGATTGCCAACGTGGCGTTGCCGACCATTTCCGGCAATCTGGGCGTCAGCTCGGAGCAGGGGACCTGGGTTATTACCTCGTTCGCGGTCTCCAACGCCATCGCCCTGCCGTTGACCGGTTGGATGTCGCGGCGCTTCGGCCAGACCAAACTGTTCCTGGCGTCGGTGCTGCTGTTTATCATCACCTCGTTTTTGTGCGGTATTTCGCAAAGCATGACGCAATTGGTCATTTTCCGCGCCTTGCAGGGGTTCTTCGCCGGTCCGCTGTATCCCATGGCGCAGACCCTGCTGCTGTCGATTTATCCCGCCGCCAAGCGGGGGATGGCGCTGTCGCTGCTGGCCATGGTGACGGTGGTGGCGCCCATTGTCGGTCCGCTGGCGGGCGGCTGGATTACCGATAACTACACCTGGCCGTGGATCTTCTTTATCAACGTACCCATAGGTATATTTGCCGCCATGCTGGTGTTCGCCCAGTTAAAGGGGCGCCCGGAGGAGCAGGAGCACCAGCCTATAGATTATATCGGCCTGGGCCTGCTGGTGGTGGGCGTCGGCCTGCTGCAGGTGGTGCTGGATAAAGGAAACGACCTGGACTGGTTTGGGTCCAACTTTATTATCATCGGCGCGCTGATTGCCGCTATCTCGCTGACAGCCCTGGTGATTTGGGAGTTTACCGATAAACATCCCATCGTTAATCTGCGACTGTTCCGCTACCGCAACTTTTCATTCGGCACCCTGGCGCTGGTATTGGGGTATTCGGGCTTTTTCGGCATCAATCTGTTACTGCCGCAGTGGCTGCAAACCCAATTAGGCTACACACCGGTTTGGGCGGGGCTGGCGGCGGCGCCGATCGGCATACTGCCGGTATTCATGTCGCCGTTGGTGGGGCGCTATGCCCATAAGTTCGACCTCAGGCTGCTGGCGGGCGGCTCCTTCCTGGTGATCGGCGTCAGCTGCTTTATGCGCGCTGATTTCACCACCCAGGTGGATTATTATCATATTGCGATGATCCAGGGCTTTATGGGGATCGGCGTGGCGCTGTTTTTTATGCCGACCACCAGTATCCTGCTCTCGAGCCTGTCGCCAAGGGAGATTGCCGACGGATCGGGACTGGCAACCTTCCTGCGCGTATTGGGCGGCAGTTTTGCCTCTTCGTTAACCACCTGGATTTGGCAACGGCGTGAAATTTTCCACCATGCGCAGTTGACGGAAAACATCACGCCCTACAGCGCCAACACCCAGGAGTACATCGCCGGGCTGGGGGGCGCCAGCCAGACTGCCATGGCGCAACTGGATAAGCTGGTGGAAAGCCAGGCGTATATGCTCTCCACCATTGACTACTTTACCCTGCTGGGCTGGATGTTTTTTGCCCTGATCCTGGTTATCTGGCTGGCGAAACCGCCGTTCAGCGCCCAGGGCGGCGGGGGCGGGGCACACTAACGTCATTGCGCGCATTCTTCATGGCGGCGTCCGGGCGTCGCCATGACTATCCATGACTTCACGGATAAGATCGATAAACATGCGTAAACCGGCCGGCACCAGCCGGTGTCCCGGATAATACAGGCGCAGCCCCGCAAACCGCGGACACCAGTCTTCCAGTACCGGCGACAGCGCGCCGGACAACAGATAGGGCGCCGCCGCCGATTCACTCACCCAGGCCAGACCGGCGCCCGCCAGGGCTGCGTCGATCATCAGCGGCTGGTTATCCAGCGTCAGCGGGCCGCTCACATTCACCACCCGCTTTTCGCCCCGTCGTTCAAATTGCCAATGCAGCGGCGCGCCGCTGGGCAGCAGGCTGCGCAGGCAGCGGTGCCGGACAAGTTCGCCCGGCTCCTGCGCACGGCCGTATAAGGCAAAATACGCCGGCGCGCCCACCACCAGAAAACGCAGCGGCGGCGAGCAGGGCACGGCAATCATATCCAGCGGCACGCTTTCCGCCAGCCGGATGCCGGCGTCGAAGCCCTCCGCGACGATATCCACCAGCCGGCCGTCGGCCACGATCTCCACCGTCATATCGGGATAACGGCGCAAAAATTCCAGCACGATCGGCCGCAGGATCATCCTGGCCGCCGCTTCGGCGGTATTGAGCCGCAGGCGCCCGGACGGCGTCAGGCGAAACCGGTTGACGCCCTCCATGGCCGCATCGATTTCATTGAGCGCCGGGCGCACCCGGTTTAGCAATTGTTCGCCAGCCTGGGATAATGAAACGCTGCGGGTGGTGCGGTTAAACAGACGCACCCCCAGACGGCTTTCCAGCGTCGCCACCCGGTGGCTAAGCGCCGACGGTGAAATGCCGAGCTGGCTGGCGGCCTGACGGAAACTGCCGGCCGACGCCACCGCGTCTATAGCCTGCAGTTCGAACAATGCCGTATTCTTCATTGTGCTATTTCCTGCATCAAATCATGTCAAATTAGGCCTATTGTTGCATGCTTTCAACGGATTTATGCTGGCCGCAGGCATTCACGCCTTTCCAACGGAGTCTGTCACCCATGGCAAAAACCCTGCTCATCACCGGCACCTCTTCAGGCATCGGCCTGGCCGCCGCCGGCTATTTTGCCGATCAAGGCTGGAACGTGGTCGCCACGCTACGCCACCCGCAGCCGGAATCCCCGCTGGCCGGGCGCGATAATATCTTGCTGACCAGGCTGGATGTGGAGGATGCGCACAGCATCGGCGACGCCATCGACGCCGGCATGCAACGCTTTGGCGCTATCGACGCGCTGGTCAATAACGCCGGCTTCGGCCAGTTCGGACTGTTTGAGGCCGTGACCGAGGCCCAGATCCAGCGGCAGTTCGCCGTCAACGTTTTCGGGGTCATGGCGGTGACACGGGCGCTGCTGCCGCATTTTCGCCGCCAGGGCAGCGGCACTATTATCAATCTCAGTTCCGGCGCCGGCCTGTTCACCCTGCCGATGATTTCGCTTTATTGCGCCAGTAAATTTGCCCTGGAGGGGTTTAGCGAAGCGCTGGCCTATGAGCTGGCGGCGGTGGGCATCGGCGTAAAACTGGTTAT
This sequence comes from Sodalis sp. RH14, assembly GCF_047324285.1. NCBI lineage: Bacteria > Pseudomonadati > Pseudomonadota > Gammaproteobacteria > Enterobacterales > Bruguierivoracaceae > Sodalis > Sodalis sp. RH14. The sequence continues at coordinate 4,099,454 of NZ_CP178739.1, read as the reverse complement.
CCCGCACGGCGGCGTGACGGAAACCCGGTTTGTCGAGCGCCAGGGCGAATATCAAGCCCAGGATAAAGGATTAACCGATTACGCGCTTTTTATCGCCAAGACGCAGCGGGCATTTGCCGCGCTGGGCGCGGCCAGGACCATCAGTGCGCTGGATGTGGCCAAGGTTATCCATGAGGCGGCCACCGATGGGTCGGATCGTTTGCGTTATCTGATCGGGGACGATAGCCGGGGATTTATCCGCGCCCGGCGCGAATTGCCCGAGGATGAGTATATTGCTTTTATGCGGGAAAGATTTTGCTGACAGCCCGGCTGCGGATAACGCAAAGGGAGCCATCAGGCTCCCGGGTGGTCATCAACGGAGTGCTTATTGCAGATGGGTTTTCAGTTCGGTCGCGGCCTGCAGGACTTGGGAACGCACCGCCGGCACCTGGCTTAACGGGTTTAACAAGCCGAAGTCATGGATCATGCCGTTATAACGGGTGATGGTAACGTCTACGCCGGCGGCATCCAGTTTGCGGCCATAGGCTTCACCCTCATCGCGCAGTACGTCCAGCTCGGCGGTTTGGATAAGCGTCGGCGGCAGGCCTTTCAACTGGGCCGGGGTTGCCATCAGCGGCGAGGCGTGAATATCCTTGCGCTGCGCGACATCCTTGGTATAAGCATCCCAGAACCATTTCATCATATTACGCGTTAGGAAATGGCCGTTGGCGTAGGTTTTATAGGAAACAGTATCGAAATTCGCGTTGGTCACCGGCCACATCAGGGCTTCGAAACGGATTTTCGGCGCGCCTTTTTCTTTTGCCATCAGCGCCACCACCGTCGCCATATTGCCGCCGACGCTGTTGCCGGCCACGGCGAGACGTGAGCCGTCGACGCCGATTTCCGCTCCATGTTCGGCTACCCAGCGCGTTGCGTCATAGGCCTGGTTGATGGCCACCGGATAATGCGCTTCTGGGGAAGGCGTGTAATTTACAAATACCGCCGCCGCTCCGGATTCCACGACCAAATCACGCACCAGGCGTTCATGGGTGGGGAAGTCGCCCAGGATCCAGCCGCCGCCGTGGAAGAACATAAATACCGGCAGCGTGCCGCTGGCGCCGGCAGGTTTGACGATGGTCAGGGAGATATCCTTCCCGTCGACGTTAATGGTTTTTTCGCTGACATCGGCCGGCGGCAGCTTGGCGTTGGCTTGCGCATCAACCAATACCTGGCGTGCATCTTGCGGCGAAAGCTGCTCCATGGGTTTGCCGCCCTGGCTGTTTAACGCGTTCAGGAACGCCTGGACCTGGCGATCGGCGGCGGAGGTCTGGGCCGCGGCAAACGCGCTGCTCATGCCGAGCGTCAACAGTGAAGCGGTAAACAGGGTGGTTAATTTGTTCATGATAAATTTCCTTGTGTGATAAAAGGTATCGCCGGGGGCGATGGTGACGGTTATGCTACGCACATCATTAAATAGTGAAATAATATATAGCACACTATTTAATTGGTTGTAACTCTGTCCTGAAAACGTTAGCACAGGTGCGGTGTCTTGTAGGTTAACTGGGTCTTTCCGGCCTTGCTAAGTTCCCTGGAGGTAATTTAGTTAACTCGATATTAAATAGCAAGCTATTTAATAAGTTTTTTTTAGCCACCCCAGCCGCTCGCGTTCCCCGCGAGCCGATTGACGGCGCCGCTTGTGGGATAGGTACATGTTTAAAAAACATTTAATCAGATTAATTTTCGGTCTGTGTTCGCTGAAAGCAGTATACACATCCGACAGCTATGCCAGCCTGTTTCTGGCCCGATGACAAAATATATCGCCTCCCGCAGTGGGTTTTACTGTAAGGTACCGCCGGGCCAGAAGATGGTTATGACATCCATCAATTAAGTTCAAAAGCCATGAGTCGGGGGAAACATATTTCCCAAAAAATAACGCACAGCCTGATGGTAGTGCGTTCTGCATGGGCGTCTGGTCGTCAGTCCTTTTTGCGCTCCGCAAGTAACGCTGAAATTGCCTGCGAAGCCATGATGGCCCGGGGGAAACCACCCGGAATAATCACGATATTGGCGATTTCCTTAATTTCTTCTTCGCTGGCACCGTGATTGAGGGCATAACCGGCATGAATCTTCAAAAAATCCGTCAGACCCAGCGCTGCGAAAGCCGTACAAAGCGCAATCTGACGCGTGCGAATGTCCAACACGCCGGTGCGATCGAAAATTTCACCAACCGCGAATGCACTCACGGCATTTGAAAGAAACGGGAAGTCACGTTCCAGTGCATCCAGTGAAGCAGGCTGCGGTGCGCCATTGGTCAGTAGACGTATGATTTCCTCACCTCGCTGACGACGTTCAGTGGTGGTCTGGCTGAGGTTAATAGCGGATTGTGTCATGTTTATTTCTCCTGTGTTTGGTCACGGGGCGGCACCGGAGGGCTGAGGTAATCGGTCGTGTCAAGAATCAATCCATCACGGACCCGCCAGATGAAACACGCTTCCAGATCAAAATGTTCCATCCCGAAACCCTTTTCACCGTGGTAGGTGAAGGAACCGATCACCAGTTCGGGGTCCGTGGTATCAATGAAATGAATCGGTGTCGCACGCAATTTCACTCCTGTGGCGAAAAAACGTTCAAAATGCTGTTTTAGGCCTTTACGTCCTTGCAGCAACGAGCGCTCATCACGTGCGATGGGATGGCGGACAACTGCGTCAGGTGCATACAGCATGTGCAGTTCGTGCCAGTTATCACTCGAAATATCATCGACCAGCTTTTGCATCGCTGCCCTGGGTGTTAAGTGGATCATGTGATATCTCCTTTCCGATTAGGAAGATTGCAGCTTGTCGAGCGAACTGGCGAAGTCGTTTTTCTCAAACTCCACCGTCTGCGCTCCCATAGCGAGAAACGATTTCATCCGGCGTTGAGCTTCGCCACTCACCAGCGTCTGATTAAGGGTATGACTCTCTTCGAGCAGGCCGAGATGGATCGGCAGATGATCGGCAGCATCCACCGCCACTTTGGTGAGTGCGATAGCCTGCGCCGGGAAAGTTGCAATCCGGTGGGCTAGCCTCTTCACAAAGGGTTTGAGCTCGGCCACTGGCATCGCACGGTTGATAAAGCCATAACGTTCAGCCACATCAGCGGCGATTTCATCGCATCCCAGAATCACTTCAAGTGCCCGCATACGTCCCAGTAGGCGTGGCAGGCGCTGTGACCCCGTTGCACCAGGCAGCACGCCCATAGCCACCTCGAATTGCATCAGGACCGAGCGATCAGAGGCAAAAGCCATATCACAGGAGGTAAGAAACTCCGGCCCAATCCCGACTGCACGCCCGTCAAGCATAGCGATAGTGGCCTTAGGCAGCGTTCGCAGTGTTTCCAGAAGGGTTTGCAGTGGGTTGAGTGTGTTGCCTTTCGGCGGCACCCGATCACGGGGGCCGAGAAAGAGGTTGAGATCCGCATGTCCGATAAAAAAATCGGGGTCAGCACTGTCGAACACAATGGTGCGTACCCTATCATCCGTTCGCAATTCCTCAAGCAGTAGTGTCAGTTCCCCGATCACTTCAGGGGTGACGAGATTGAGGGGAGGATTGTCAAACGTGACAGTGGCCACGCCATCATCCAGTTGCTTACGCAGGGTGGAATATCGCTTGTCAGGCATCAAGGTTCTCCTATTAGTGTGTCTAGTGTGTCGACAAGCATACATATTATAAATAAAATGATAATCGCCGTTATTTTCAATTAACTATGTCAGTTAGGATATATAATTTACACCTCTATGAAATCGACTCTATTTAAAGACTACGAAGCGTTCATCGCTGTTGCGACAGCCGGTAGCTTTAATGGCGGGGCTCGTCTGCTGGAGATTAGCCCTTCAGCGATGAGCCAGATCATTCGTCGCCTGGAGGAGCGGACCGGGGTCCAGCTTTTTCATCGTACCACTCGAAGTGTGTCCACAACCGATCAGGGGGCACAACTGTTGGCACGCCTGAGCCTGGCGTTTCAGGAAATTGAAGCCGCAACCCGGGAACTATCCTGGCAACGTGAACACCCGGTCGGGAATGTCAGGCTCGTTATGCCGCGCGTTGCCTGGAATGATCTGATCGCCCCTCGTCTTGCGACATTTCATACCTCATACCCGGAAATCACTCTGGAAGTTCGTCTGGACGATGCCTGGATCGACATCGTCAGTGAGGGATATGACATTGGTTTTCGCTTAGGTGAATACATACACCCGGAAACGGTCGCCTTTCCGGTTGGCCCTGCACTACGACAAATTCCGGTGGCTTCCCCCGATTACCTTGCGACCAATGGAACACCAGAACACCCCAGAGACCTGGCTCGCCATCGATGTATTAACTGGCGGCAGCAGCCTGATGCCTCGCCTTATAACTGGGAGTTCAGTAAAGGCAGCGAGAAAATCACCCTTGCAGTACAGGGGCCACTGACCATCAATGATCGGCGTGCAGCGGTACGGGCCGCAACAGAGGGTCTGGGTATTGCCATGTGGGTCGAGCACCATTTACAGGAAGAGATTGATAGCGGGAAGCTGGTGCCTTTGTTGCAGGAGTGGTGTCCTGTCTATCAGGGCTTCTGGGCCTACTATTACCGTGATAAGCACATCAGCGCAGCAACCAGAGCCGTGCTCGATTTTTTACGCAGCAAAACCGCGGCGGTATAGCTGAAGTTATCGGGCCAGTGTCACCCCGGAACGAAAGCTGTTGGGTCGTGCAGGATGACTCGGCCGCTGGCCTCGCCCTTCGGGTCGTCGCCTGGCGGCAACGCTGTCTCGCTGCGCTCGACCCGAACCTGCGCAGGTTCAAATCCGCACGACGCGCGAAATATTGAGGTATTGGCCTGGTTTGAAGTTTGAGGGGTATTCTTGAAAGTGGTGGGTCGTGCAGGATGACTCGGCCGCTGGCCTCGCCCTTCGGGTCGTCGCCTGGCGGCAACGCTGTCTCGCTGCGCTCGACTCGAACCTGCGCAGGTTCAAATCCGCACGACGCGCGAAATATTGTAGTATTGGCTTGGTTTGAAGATTGGGGGGGTATTCTTGAAAGTGGTGGGTCGTGCAGGATGACTCGGCCGCTGGCCTCGCCCTTCGGGTCGTCGCCTGGCGGCAACGCTGTCTCGCTGCGCTCGACTCGAACCTGCGCAGGTTCAAATCCGCACGACACGCGAAATATTGAGGTATTGGCTTGGTTTGAAGTTTGGGGGGTATTCTTGAAAGTGGTGGGTCGTGCAGGATTCGAACCTGCGACCAATTGATTAAAAGTCAACTGCTCTACCAACTGAGCTAACGACCCACTTAAAAGGACAGAAATGGTGGGTGATGACGGGATCGAACCGCCGACCCTCTCCTTGTAAGGGAGATGCTCTCCCAGCTGAGCTAATCACCCATTTCTGTAAACGAACATCAAAACAATACCGACTTAAGAAGTGGTGGGTGATGACGGGATCGAACCGCCGACCCTCTCCTTGTAAGGGAGATGCTCTCCCAGCTGAGCTAATCACCCACTTCTTACCGCGTATTACTTCTATTTCTCACAGCGGAGCCACTTAGAAAATTAAGTGGTGGGTGATGACGGGATCGAACCGCCGACCCTCTCCTTGTAAGGGAGATGCTCTCCCAGCTGAGCTAATCACCCCGCCGTGTGGAGTCGCATTATAGGGATACTGCCAAGTGAGTCAACGATTTTTGAAAGTAAAAAGTGTGTTCGTCGTAAAATTAGTCAAGATGAACGGGTTTGCGCCTTTAATCTCTGCAAAAGGAGCAGCAAAAGTGGAACAGCGTTGAGGAATCGGGCTGGAGTGGTAGAATATTGTCCACTTTTTATAACCGGCCGGGAGCATTGCTCCCGACTGTCAGCCATGCGTAATAAGGCAGTGTTCCTGATGAAAATTAAAACCCGTTTTGCGCCCAGCCCCACCGGCTATCTTCATGTCGGCGGCGCCCGTACCGCTTTATATTCATGGCTGTTTGCCCGTAGCCAGGGCGGGGAGTTCGTGCTGCGTATCGAGGATACCGATCTTGAGCGCTCCACCCAGGAAGCTATCAACGCCATTATGGACGGAATGAACTGGCTGAACCTGGATTGGGATGAAGGTCCTTACTACCAGACCAAACGTTTCGACCGTTATAACGCGGTGATCGACGACATGCTGGTGCAGGGCACCGCCTATAAATGCTATTGCTCCAGGGAGCGCCTGGAAGCCCTGCGCGAGCAGCAAATGGCCAACGGCGAGAAACCGCGTTACGACGGCCGCTGCCGCCACAGCCATGAACAGCATGACGATGCCGAGCCTTGCGTGGTGCGTTTCGCCAATCCCCAGGACGGCTCGGTTATCTTTAATGATAATATTCGCGGCCCGATTGAATTTAGCAACCAAGAGCTTGACGACCTGATTATCCGCCGTACCGACGGCTCGCCCACCTATAATTTCTGCGTGGTGATTGACGACTGGGATATGGCAATCACCCATGTTATCCGCGGTGAGGATCATATCAACAACACGCCGCGCCAGATCAATATTCTCAAGGCCCTGGGCGCGCCGGTGCCCGAATATGCCCACGTCTCGATGATCCTGGGCGACGACGGCAAGAAGCTGTCCAAACGCCACGGCGCGGTGGGCGTAATGCAGTACCGCGACGACGGTTTTCTGCCTGAGGCCCTGCTGAATTACCTGGTGCGCCTGGGCTGGTCCCATGGTGATCAGGAAATTTTCTCCATCGAAGAAATGAAGCGGCTGTTTACCCTGGACGATATCAGCAAATCGGCCAGCGCCTTTAACACCGAAAAGCTGCTGTGGCTTAATCACCACTACATTAATCATCTGCCGCCGGAATACGTCGCCACCCACCTGGTATGGCATATGGAACAAGCGGGCATTGATACCCGCAATGGGCCGCAACTGGCGGAGCTGGTGACATTACTCGGCGATCGCTGCAAGACCCTGAAAGAAATGGCGGCCTCATGCCATTATTTCTATGAGGATTTCGAGCAGTTCGATGCCGACGCGGCCAAAAAACATCTGCGCCTGGTGGCCCGCGAGCCGTTGGTGCTGGCGCGCGCCAAACTGGCCGCCCTGACGTCGTGGTCGCCTGAACACGTGCATAACGCTATCGAGGAGACGGCGGCGGAGCTCAACGTGGGCATGGGCAAGGTAGGGATGCCGCTGCGCGTGGCGGTCACCGGCGCGGGCCAGTCGCCGGCGCTGGATGTCACCGTCCATGCCGTCGGACAGTCACGTTCGTTGGCCCGTATCGATAAGGCGCTGGACTATATCGCCCAGCGCGCCGGATAAACCGTTCGTTATCGAGGATTTGACGGCTTTTTCAGCGTTTGATGCGTTAATTTCAATTAGCCGTTGACACTGTTTGCCGGGTTTCATATCATGCGCCCCGTCCACCAGACATGATGTGTCGGGTACGGGGCTATAGCTCAGCTGGGAGAGCGCTTGCATGGCATGCAAGAGGTCAGCGGTTCGATCCCGCTTAGCTCCACCAATCACCTCGATTGGCCTGATATGATGATGTTTTACGACGGTGTTCGTGTTACCCAGGAAGTACGTTGGGGCTATAGCTCAGCTGGGAGAGCGCTTGCATGGCATGCAAGAGGTCAGCGGTTCGATCCCGCTTAGCTCCACCACATTAAAAAAACCGGCTTCTGGCCGGTTTTTTGTTTTTATATCTTGTGCGTGCATGCCTGGCGCCGCCTCGATTTATCGCGTCAATCCTATAAAAAAGGCCGGGTTTCCCCGGCCCCAACCGCACCGTCGTTATGACGGCAAGATGGACGGCGGTTTAAATTACCAAACCGGTGATGGCGGCGGACAGCAGGCTGACCAGCGTCGAGCCGTACACCAGCTTCAGGCCGAAGCGGGATACCACGTTGCCCTGGTGTTCGTTAAGGCCTTTAATCGCGCCGGCCACGATGCCGATGGATGAAAAGTTGGCAAACGACACCAGGAATACCGACAGGATGCCGACGGAATGCGCGGACAGTTGGCCGGCAACCTTTTGCAAATCCATCATGGCGACAAACTCATTGGAGACCAGCTTGGTGGCCATGATGCTGCCGACCCGCAGCGCCTCGTCGCCCTGGATGCCGATGACCCGGGCAAAGGGATAAAATATATACCCCAGTATGCCCTGGAAGCTGATGCCGAACACCAGGCTGAACAAGGCGTTTATGGCGGCGATAATGGCAATGAAGCCAATCAGCATGGCCGCGACGATAATGGCCACCCGGAAGCCCGCCAGGATATATTCACCCAGCATTTCGAAAAAGCTCTGTCCTTCATGCAGATTACTCATCTGCAGCTCTTCTTCCTTGCCGACCTGGTAAGGATTGATCAATGACAGCACAATAAAGGTGCTGAACATATTCAATACCAGCGCGGCCACCACATAGCGCGGTTCCAGCATGGTCATATAGGCGCCGACGATGGACATCGATACCGTCGACATCGCCGTGGCCGCCATGGTGTACATCCGGCGTTCGGACATCTTGCCCAGGATATCCTTATAGGCGATGAAGTTTTCCGATTGCCCCAGGATCAGCGAACTGACGGCATTAAACGACTCCAGCTTGCCCATACCGTTAATTTTCGACAGCAGGGTACCGATGATGCGGATAATAAAAGGGAGCACCCGGATATGCTGCAAAATACCTATCAGGGCCGAGATAAATACAATCGGACATAACACATTCAGGAAAAAGAATGCCAGGCCCTGTTTATTCATATTACCGAAAACAAATCCTGTCCCTTCGGCGGCAAATCCTAGCAACTTATCAAACAGCGCCGAGAATCCCTGCACAAAACCCAATCCAATCTGCGAGTTGAGGAAAAAATAAGCAAGCAGGACTTCAATGACTAATAGTTGAACAATAAAGCGCAGCCTGATTTTTTTACGATCGTGGCTGACCAATAACGCCAGGATTGCCACTACGGCAAGAGCGAGGACAAAATGAAAAATCCGGGACATAGTTGCTCCAGTTATGAGGCAGGCAATAATTTGCCGCTCATTCTATGTAACGGTCGAACTAAAAACGAGTTATAAGTTGCAAATATATAAAAATCCTCTAGCAGAAGATGAGGATAGCGAGGCGGTCACAGATAAGTCGCGAAAAAAGTTAAATTTATATCCAATTATGTTAATAGTGTGCTAATGTAATTTAGTAACCCATTGGCGCTTCTAAGCCGGTCCAATTAGGGATGAAACTGTCATTAGGCTGGGTTTTGCCCCCTTTATGCTCATCATCATCGTCATCTATCGCAGAGATAACCCGAAACGTCCTAAATGCGCTTGATAATTATTATCGTTTGGATAGGATGAAGCTAATTCGATGGATCATAAGGGTCACTGATATGCTGAATAGCCGAACTGCGGACGGTGTCAATCGCGCATCACGCAAGGTAAAGCTCTCATTGCTTGGCCCGGCGTTTATCGCGGCGATTGGCTATATCGACCCCGGTAATTTCGCCACCAATATCCAGGCGGGCGCCAGCTTCGGGTACCGATTGCTCTGGGTGGTGGTGTGGGCCAACTTTATGGCCATGCTCATCCAGCTGTTGTCGGCAAAGCTGGGTATCGCCACCGGCAAGAACCTGGCGGAGCATATCCGCGATCGCTTCCCGCGCCCGGCGGTGTGGGCCTACTGGATACAAGCTGAAATCATTGCCATGGCCACCGATTTGGCGGAATTCGTCGGCGCGGCCATCGGTTTTAAAATGCTGCTGGGCTGCTCGCTGCTGCAAGGCGCAATCATTACCGGCATCGCCACATTCTTGATCCTCATGTTGCAACAGCGGGGTCAAAAACCACTGGAATTGGTCATTGGCGGGCTGCTGCTGTTTGTCGCCGCCGCCTATATCGCGGAGCTGTTTTTTTCGCAACCGAATATGGCGGAACTGGGTAAAGGCATGCTGCTGCCCAGCCTGCCGAACGGCGACGCGGTTTTCCTGGCCGCCGGGGTGCTGGGCGCCACCATTATGCCGCATGTGATTTACCTGCATTCTTCCTTGACGCAAAACGGACTGCACGGCAACCGCGCCCAACGCTACTCCTCGACTAAACTGGATGTGGCCATCGCCATGACCACCGCCGGTTTTGTCAATCTGGCCATGATGGCCACCGCGGCGGCGGCATTTCACTTCAGCGGGCATACCGGCATCGCCGATCTGGATGAGGCCTACCTGACCTTGGCGCCGCTGCTGAACCATACGGCGGCGACGGTATTCGGTTTAAGCCTGGTGGCGGCGGGCCTGTCCTCCACCGTGGTGGGCACCATGGCCGGGCAGGTGGTGATGCAGGGATTTGTGCGTTTTCGCATACCGCTGCTGGTAAGGCGGGTGGTCACGATGCTGCCGTCCTTTGTGGTTATCATGATGGGGCTGGACCCGACCCGTATCCTGGTATTAAGCCAGGTCCTGCTCAGCTTCGGCATTGCGCTGGCGCTGGTGCCGCTGCTGACCTTTACCGGCAACCGCGTCCTGATGGGCGACATGGTGAATTCGCGTCTGATCCAGACGTTGGGGTGGGTTATCGTGGCGGTGGTGGTAACGCTGAATGGCTATTTGATGGTGGGCACCGCGTTCGGCCTGTAACCGGACTTTATCTTCTCCGGCTATCCGATACGCCACCCTACCGCAGGGGCCGCACCCGGCGCGTTAAGGGCAATGCGTGTCTATGGGGTTGGTCGGGCGCGGTTTATGCGCCCGACCGAGGCTCCGTGGCACGCCGGGCCCGCCAATACCGGGCGGAAATTGCGGGCCGGCGCGGCCTTATGCCAGTATCGCTTCGATACGCGCCAATTCGTCGGCGCTGAATTCGCGATTGGCCAGCATCCCCACCGCGTCGTCTATCTGCGAGGTTTTGCTGGCGCCAATCAGCACCGACGTTACCCGATCGCCGCGCAGCACCCAGGCCAGAGACATTTGCGCCAGCTTCTGGCCGCGTTCCAGGGCAATATCGTTCAGGCGCCGTACCTTATCCATTTTCTGCGCGGTAAGCTGTTCCGGCGTCAGGGTCAGACCCGGTCTGGCCGCCCGCGAATCCTGTGGTATGCCGTTCAGGTAGCGGTCCGTCAGCTGACCGCCGGCCAGCGGCGAAAAGGCTATCGACCCCACGCCGTTCTCAGCCAGCACATCAAGCAGTTCCGGTTCCACCCACCGTTCAAACATGGAATATTTGGGTTGATGAATCACGCAGGGGGTGCCGAGGTCGTTTAATAGCGCCAACGCCTGCCTGGCGAGCGCGGCGGGGTAGTTGGACAGGCCGATGTAGAGCGCCTTGCCCTGGCGTACCAGCAGATCCAGCGCGCTCATGGTTTCGGCAAGCGGCGTAGCGGGGTCCGGACGATGATGATAAAAGATATCCACGTAGTCCAGGCCCAGACGGCGCAGGCTCTGATCCAGGCTGGACACCAGATATTTTTTCGAGCCCCAGTCGCCGTAAGGCCCGGGCCACATGGTATAGCCCGCCTTGGTGGAAATAATCAGCTCGTCACGGTAGGGGAGCAAATCCTCGCGCAGCAACCGGCCGAAATTGGCTTCGGCGGATCCCGGGGGCGGCCCGTAGTTATTGGCCAGGTCAAAATGGGTAATGCCTAAGTCAAAGGCGCGGCGCACCATGGCGCGGCTGTTTTCCAGCAACGTGACGTCGCCGAAATTATGCCACAGGCCGAGCGACACCGCCGGCAGTTGAAGACCGCTATTACCGCAGCGACGATATAACATATCGTCGTAACGCGTTGGATTGGCCAGATAAACCATAAAGTATCCTTTTATCATTACTATCACGGTAGGAATCGGTCACCGCTTAATTCGCCGGGCAAGCGACGGCATAGGCTTACCGGCAACGGTGGATTATCCTGGTCGGATAATATATTGCGCTTTGCATCAGTTAAGCGATAAATTCCATTAAAAATAACTCAGACTACTGACAAACAAACGTGCGCGAGCTTGTCGCGGGTGTGATGGGCAAGCACCGTTTTATCATCAAACTCAGTTAAAAATAACCCTTCCCTGACAAACAATACAAGCGCTACGGGTGCCGCGGCATTGACCCGGCCGAAGACGCACGAGGATCACACAGTGAAAACACTAGGACTGTTAGGCGGCATGAGCTGGGAATCCACTTTACCTTATTACCGCTTGATTAACCAAGGCATTAGCGGCGCATTGGGCGGGTTGCATTCGGCGGATCTGGTGCTGTACAGCGTCGATTTCGCCCAAATCGCCCGCATGCAGGCCGAGGGTGATTGGCAACGGGCGGGCGATCTGCTGGCGGCCAAAGCGGTATTGCTGCAAAAAGCCGGTGCCGAGGCCATCGTCCTTTGCACTAACACCATGCATAAGGTGGCGGACACCATTGAATGGGCCTGTCCACTGCCGCTGTTGCATATCGCCGATGCCACCGCCCGGGAAATCAATGCCCGTGGCCTGCGGCGGGTCGGGCTATTGGGCACCCGCTTTACCATGCAGCAGGATTTTTATCGCCGGCGGTTCGAGCATCCGCACGGCATCGAAATCACCGTTCCGGGCGCTGCGGAAATGGACGCGATTCATAACATCATTTTCGAGGAGTTATGCCTGGGCAAGATCCGCGATGAATCGCGCCACACCTTCCGGCGCATTATTGCTTCGCTGGAGAGCCAGGGCATCGAGGGACTGATCCTCGGCTGCACCGAAATCGGCCTGCTGATCGGCGAAGACGACGCAACGGTGCCGCTGTTCGACACCACCACCCTCCACGCCGCCGCCGCGGTGGCCTTTGCCCTGGGATAAAGGCGAATCCGAAAGCAAACTCAATTTATAGCATTGGCCAATATAACTGGTATTATTATTATATTAATAAATTGTTTATGTTTGCTGCCGGTAACCCTCCGACGGCAAGTAGAAGAGTTAGCGGAGCCTTACATAATGACAAAATATGCCCTGGTCGGTGACGTTGGGGGAACCAATGCCCGCCTGGCGTTATGCGATATGGACAATGGCGCGATTTCCCATATCCACACCTATTCCGGTAAAGATTACGCCACCCTTGAAGCGGTGATCCGTCACTACCTGACCGCGCAAAAGGTCGAGGCCACGGAGGCCTGTATCGCTATCGCCTGTCCGATAACCGATGACTGGGTGGAGATGACCAACAGCACCTGGGCATTTTCCATCAAGGCCATGAAGGACAGCCTGGGATTAGCGCGCCTGGAGGTCATCAATGATTTTACCGCCGTCTCGATGGCGGTGCCGATGCTTGCCGCCGGCGATGTGGTGCAGTTTGGCGGCACGCAGGCGCAGGCCCAGGGGCCGATTGCCGTGTACGGCGCCGGCACCGGCCTTGGCGTGTGCCATCTGTTGCATCTGGACCAGCGTTGGATAAGCCTGCCGGGCGAAGGCGGCCATGTCGACTTCGCGCCTAACAGCAAAGAGGAAGCCGATGTCCTGGCGGTGCTGCGCGGCGAGTTCGGCCATGTGTCGGCCGAACGCGTATTATCCGGACCCGGGCTGGTTAATTTGTACCGCAGCCTCGTCACCATCGATGGCCGCGTTCCGGATTCACTGGAGCCGCAACAGGTCACGGAACAGGCCGTCGACGGCAGCAATGACGATTGCCGGCGCGCGCTGTCGCTGTTCTGCGTGCTGATGGGGCGTTTTGGCGGCAATCTGGCGCTGAACATGGGCACGTTTGGCGGCGTTTATATCGCCGGCGGCCTGGTGCCGCGCTTTCTGGAATTTTTCCGCGCCTCCGGTTTTCGCGCGGCGTTCGAGGATAAAGGCCGCTTTAACGATTACGTACGCGATATCCCGGTGTTTCTGATCAGGCACGAACAACCGGGCCTGCTCGGCGCCGGCGCGCATATGCGCCAGCTAATGGGTCTTCAACTCCAGGTTTCGGCGTGATTTGACTACACGCCGGCTGTTGCCGACAGGGCGGCTTATTCCGGCGCCTTTACCCTCTTGCCCACGGTTCTGTAGCCAAACCCCGGCTACAGCCGCATCAATTGCCGGAAAGCCCTGACCTTGCTGCGGCTGACCGGCACTTCAAAATCCAGATCGCTCAGGCGCAGCAGATAGGTATTATTAAACCAGGGCACAATTTCACGAATTTTTCCCAGGTTCACCACATACGACCGATGGCAACGGAAAAAAAACTCCTCCGGCAACCGGCTGCAGAATTCCGTGATGACCATCGGCATGACAAATTCCTCGCGCCGCGTATAGACCAGGGTCACCTTTTCCTGCGCCGCCGCATAATAGATATTGCTGATATCGGTAACGATAATGCGCTCGTCTTTGATCAAATTAATGGCGTGTTGATTCCGCCGCCCTGGCGCCGCACCCGCAGCCGGCGCCGGGGCGGCCTGATGCTGCGCCTCCAGCTTTTGCAGCATGGTGACGATGCGCGATTCCTGATAAGGCTTCAGGATATAGTCAAAGGCTTCCAGCTCAAACGCCTCCACCGCATGTTCTTTATAGGCGGTAATAAAGACTATTTCCGGCTTATGGCTGAATTTACTGATATTCTGCGCCAGCAACACGCCGTCCAGGGAGGGGATATTGATATCGAGAAAAATCACATCCACCTCATGATGCTGCAGGTAGCGCAGGACATCCAGTCCATCGTCGAACGTGGCCTCGATAGTCAGGCCGCTGTGCTTATGGATAAGGTAGCGTAATTCTTCCTGGGCGAGGAATTCGTCTTCGACAATTATGGCTTTCATGGTGCCTCGCGGTTAAACATGTCCTCCATGGACGTCATGCCGCCAGCTTGTGGGGCTGGGGGGTAATGTAAAACCAGATCTCGGTGCCCGGTTCAAGACGGCGGATATGCAGCCCTTCGCCATATAACAGCAATACCCGGTGATGAACATTCAGCAGGCCGATTTTCCCGGCCGGCAGTTCATTGCGTTTAACCTGCTCGATGACTTCCGCGCTGATGCCACCGCCGGTGTCTTTTACCGCAATACGGATACGTCCGCCGGTATCCTCCCGCACGGAAATCACCACCACGCCTTTACCGCGGCAAGGCTGGATGCCGTGTACAATAGCGTTTTCCACCAGCGGCTGGATGAGCAGGCTGGGCAGGGGGAACGACAACTCTTCATCGATATCAAAAATAACGCTCAGCTTGCTGCCGAAACGCGCCTGCTCGATGGCGATATAATCCTGGATTTGATAAAGCTCTTTTTTGATATCGATTTGCGCGCCGTTTAATTCCAGATTGTACCTCAGGTAACGGGAAAGATTGGTAATCAGCTGCCGGGCGGTATCCGGATTGATGCGGATCGACGAGGAAATGGCGTTAAGCGCATTAAACAGGAAATGCGGATTAATTTTGCTTTGTAACGCGCGCAGTTCCGCCTGGTCGGCCATTTCCCTCAGCTGTTCGATGCGCGACACCTCGATCTGCGTCGAAATAATCTGCGACAGGCCGATGGCCATCACTTTGAGTGAATTGGTGATCTGATGGGCGTGACAGTAATAGATCTTCAGGGTGCCGGTGACCACGCCTTTTTCCCATAACGGGATAATGATAAGCGAGTGGATTTGCGGCGTACGGTCCGCCTCGTCATTGTTCTTGATGGTGATGTTGCCGCTTTGAATACTCTCCCTGGTCATATCGCTGATGATCTCATGGCCGATATTGTACAATTCGGCCCCGACCCCGACATAAGCCAGGATATGATGTTCATTGGTGATGGCCACGGCGTCGGCCTTGATATCGGCGCGGATGATATCGCAAATGGTGGTGAGGGATTCGCTGTTGATATGGCGAAAGTAGGGCAGGGTCTTATTGGCGATATCCAGCGCCAGCTTGGCTTGCCGGGCGGCGATCACCTCTTTTTCATCCTCGACCCCCTGCACCAGCAGCACGATCATGCCGATGCTGACCCCGCCGAGGATCATCGGCAGCGCAATTTTGGACACGATATC
This sequence comes from Sodalis sp. RH14, assembly GCF_047324285.1. Lineage (NCBI taxonomy): Bacteria > Pseudomonadati > Pseudomonadota > Gammaproteobacteria > Enterobacterales > Bruguierivoracaceae > Sodalis > Sodalis sp. RH14. The sequence goes on along the minus strand of NZ_CP178739.1, from coordinate 4,083,542 downwards.
CAGCCCCAGGGACATCGGCTGCGCCCAGAGAATGACCAGCAGCATGGTCAGGCACTCGCACAGCATGCCGCCCAGGATGCCGATGCCCCAGCGGCGCTCTTTTATCACCCTAAGCTTGATCCAGCCCGAGACAAAACCCGCCACCACGCTGCTGATAAGGCAAGGCACCGAGGTCGGGCCGTCGATATCGATCAGATAGCGGTGCACGCCGGCGATAATCCCGGTGGCGATGCCGACCCAGGGCCCGAATAAAATACCGCCGGACATGACCGCAATAATCCGCACGTTAATCAGCGAGCCTTCCACATGGATGCCGGAATAGGTGCTGAAAATGGCAAACAGGGAAAAAATGGCGGTGACCGCCAGCAATTCCTGGCGGGTGTGCTGTTCTTTTTGCAATAACTGGCGGAACTGGCGGATGCGCGTCAACAAAAACAGACAAATCAACATTAATGCCGCCCGTTCATAGACCGCCAGCAGCATTTCGAACATTTCTTTCACCACGACATCCCGGTAAATGGCCAACCTTTAGCCGTTACTATAAGCAATGGACGCCTGAGATTCCAGATTTGCCGCCGCGGCCGCCGTCGGGGAACGCGGCGACTCCGGCCGCCATGACGCGAGAAGTGCCGTAAAACGGGGAAGTCTGAGTAAACATAAGGGGATTTCATTTACCGGCATAAAACGCCTGCCGCACGGTTTTAGGCCAACGGCTACCGCAATAAAGGGGAATAATCGATAAATAAAATTTCATATTTCCTCTTTTTATCTTGTCCGCCGCGATGTCTGCCGTTGATATTGAAATCATGCCGAATATAGGATAGCTTCATGGACAGGCCCACGCATGGGCCGGCGTCGCTCGGATGGTCCGGGCGCTAACGTATAACGAGGATATTATGGCCGCATCCGGTTTGCCACGGCGTTTTACACGCATCGATCGTCTCCCCCCTTATGTATTCAATATCACCGCCGAGTTGAAAATGGCCGCGCGCCGGCGCGGAGAGGATATTATTGATTTCAGCATGGGTAATCCCGACGGACCCACGCCGCCGCACATCGTTGAAAAGCTTTGTACTGTCGCCAAACGGGAGGATACCCATGGATATTCCACCTCCCGCGGTATTCCCCGGCTGCGGCGCGCGATCTCGGGCTGGTATGCCGATCGCTACGGCGTCGAGATCAATCCCGACAGCGAGGCCATCGTCACCATCGGTTCCAAAGAGGGCCTGGCCCATTTGATGCTTGCTACCCTCGATCATGGCGATACCGTACTGGTGCCGAATCCCAGCTATCCGATACATATCTACGGCGCGGTGATAGCCGGCGCCCAGGTGCGCTCGGTGCCGCTGGTGGCGGGGGTGGACTTTTTCCGCGAGCTTGAGCGCGCCATTCGCGAAAGCATTCCCACGCCGAAAATGATGATTCTGGGCTTCCCGTCCAATCCCACGGCGCAATGCGTAGAGCTGGACTTCTTTGAACGGGTGGTGGCCCTGGCCCAGCAGTACGGCGTGCTGGTGGTACACGATCTCGCCTATGCCGATATTGTTTATGATGGATGGAAAGCGCCGTCGATCATGCAGGTGCCAGGCGCCAAGGACATTGCGGTGGAATTTTTCACCCTGTCGAAAAGCTATAACATGGCCGGCTGGCGCATCGGGTTTATGGTGGGTAATCCGGAACTGGTCAACGCCCTGGCGCGTATCAAAAGTTACCATGACTACGGTACGTTTACCCCCCTGCAGGTGGCCGCCATCGCCGCGCTGGAAGGTGACCAGCAATGCGTACTGGATATCGTCGAACAATATCACCAGCGCCGCAATGTCCTGGTGCGCGGCCTGCACGAGGCGGGATGGATGGTAGATACCCCAAAGGCGTCCATGTATGTCTGGGCCAGGATCCCGGAGCACTATGCCCATCTCGGTTCCCTGGAGTTCGCGAAAAAACTGCTGTCGGACGCCAAGGTCTGCGTATCGCCGGGCATTGGGTTCGGCGACTACGGCGATACCCATGTTCGTTTCGCGCTGATTGAGAACCAGGATCGTATCCGGCAGGCGGTACGCGGCATCAAGGCCATGTTCCGTGCCGATGGCGTGCTGAAACCCGCCGGCGCCAAGGCCATCACGGACTAGGGAACGGCTACCCGGCCCGGCGGAGGGGGAACGTCTTCTCTTCCGTTCCGGCAACACGGCATTCGTCCCCGCATACGGCGTTTTGCTTCGTGGGTGGGGATAATGTTGTGTTGATTGATAAATATTTCTAATGAATTAATCCCTGCACAACAGCGCCCTATACGCGTCAATGGGACTACAACTGGCGTGGGCGCCATGGTGGCGGTCATCGCGCACAATACTTACAGTTCAGAAGATGTTATCCTACTCACAATAAGAGTAATATAAGCAGGCTATGTTTAGTGCCGTGGCAACCTGTTGGCCGCGATTTCGTCCAGGTAGGAAACTATGAGAAACCTTGTCATTGATATATTGAAAAAAATGGCCAAAGCGGATGCGGCGGCAAAAGAGCTGACTGCCCAGGTTGAAGCCCAGTCCCTGCTCCTGGCCGCGCTGGTGCTGACTGTCGGGCAGGGTAGCTCATCGGTTATGGCGACCAACATAGAAAAAGCCATTTTATCGGCTTCCGGCGCCAGCGAGGAGATTCTGCAAACGGATGTGGATTTATTATTGGCGCATTTTGTCCGGTTGATCTCAGTCTCGCAGTATGTTGAAGTCAACGGCGACGAAGAAAAGGTTAACAACGATTAATAGCCCGTGGCTTAACGGCGCGGTGATATCGTAGTATAACTTATTGATGTTATTGTCGTTTAAATAATAAGCGCTGGCGCGCTGCCCATCAGCATGGCTTCCTGTTTCCTATGCCGACGGGCAGGTTCCGGCGGCAATATCCTCATTGATTGCCTCTGATAATAGCGCATTAGCCAATAATTAAAACAATAACCCCTGCAATAAGATAATAACAAGCCTACAACACCCAGGAAATATACCGGCAAAATATTATGTTAATTAGTATAATGTCAAAGTGTAATCACTTTTAATTGGTATGAAAAAAGCCGCTATTTTATGGCGGGTCCTGCCGGATAAACGCCATCAGCCTATCTCAACGCAATACGACCCGGTTTCGCCACGCTGTTGCTGTTAAAGCTGATTTACTCCCCATCATCTGTTATGTCCCACCTGTGGCTCGGCCTTGCGATAGATCTGCTTTTTGCCATGATGCTTTGCCGCACGGTGGTGACGGTGATATTTATGCACTGTTTTAGGATGATATTCATCCCCGGCATGGGCATACGTAAGGGGGGCAAAGGGTAGGGCTAATACTACAGTCATCATTGCGATGATGAATTTCTTCATGTTAATGCCATGCCTTTTAAAATGTTTCCATTATGTGATAGCACATCCCACCAGCGGAAATGCGCGCTTACCTGATTATTCTAGCGCAAAAATGGCTTGCTGCTCTTTTATCTCCGCCCCGGCCGCTGCCCGCCCATGACGGACACACCTGGCATCGCGGTCACGCAGATAGCGACTGGGTGAGGTAAACATGGTTAAGCCCCGTCAGACCCAGCGTTGGGCGCTAAAGGCGATTTCCTTCCCGAATTGCCCGGATTGCTCACCCGCGGAATCGATCAAGCTCCCCTGCTAGGCCGGCATGTTCATGATACTGATGGCCCTGACGATTGTTCATCAAGCGCAGCCCTGCGGCGGGACGCGCCAGGGTTAAGGGCCATCACCGCCGGGCCGGCAACCTTTAGCAGCGTGGACGGCTTGCCTTGTGTAAGGGTTGGAGGAAAACCAGGCGGTTAAGGGCCAAAGCATATGACACTCGAGCAATTCCAACAGGCGGCTAATATCAGCGCCGGGTTAGCCGCACGCTGGTTTCCGCATATGGCGGCTATTATGGCTGAATTCAGTATTAATACGCCGCTGCGCCAGGCAGCTTTTATTGCGCAAATCGGTACGGAATCAGGTGGATTTACCACAGTAGTGGAATCGTTTAATTATTCGATAAACGGACTCAAGATATTCGGCAATCGCTTAACGCCGGCACAGCGCGAGGCGTTGGGCCGCCAACCTTCTGAAAGAACCCTGCCTATCGACAGGCAGCAGAAAATAGCCAATATTGTTTATGGCGGCAGATACGGAAATACGCGACCGGGAGACGGCTGGTTATATCGCGGGCGAGGTTTAAAACAGGTAACCTTTTATGCTAATTATGCCGCCTGCGGTAAAGCGCTCGATTTAGATCTGCTTGCCGAGCCTGATTTGCTCCTGGCGGATATCAATGCCGCGCGTTCGGCCGGATGGTTTTGGCAGGCCAATAAATGTAACACTTTCGCCGATATTGGCGATATGGTGGGGCTGACTAGACGGATTAACGGCGGCGTCAACGGCTTGGCCGATAGGCAGGCCCGCTATAAAGTCGCCGTGGATGCGCTGTACTGAAAATGCCGTGGCGTGCCGTCCTGGCGGCTGATATGACCGTTTGTGCGGCACCCACGGTACCCGGCGGCATCCCTGTATAGTCCTCGCCGGCGCGAGGACTATAAGTGTGAATTATAAATTTTTGCAATTAGCGAACTGTTGTTATTGTGAATATTCCCCACAGTCTTGCTGACAGGATGAAACGCAAACTCCCCCGCCGGCATGGCGCAATCATGGGCCAGCTCCTCGGCGCGCCCCGACGTCGTATCCGGCGATATCCATTCTAATGACGCCTTTCGCGTCATGATCAGCGGCCGCCGGTCATGGATATCCACCAACCCCTGATCACTGGCCGCCGTCACGATTACAAAACCATCATCTTCCGGCGCGTCCAGGGCATCGGGATGGAATCTGCCTATCGCGGCCAGGTATATCGGCTTCTTATTTTTATGATAGATAAAATAGGGTTGTTTAACTTTTGTATGGTCCGGGTCTTTCTTCCACTCATACCAACCGTCGGCCATCACCAGCGCGCGGCCATGGTGCCATAGCGGCTTAAACATGCGGCTGGCGGCGGCAGTTTCTAACCGGGCATTAATCAGGGGAGGGCGGCCTGCTTCTTTGGCCCAGGCGGGCTGATAACCCCAGATAACGGGATCCAGATGCAGCGTATCGTCGCGCTGGTTCAGCAGCAGAACGCGACTGCCTGGAGCAACGTTGTAGCGGCCTATCGGCTCGCCATCCAATGCGCCCGAAAACGCAACATCACTTCGCAGGAAATCGAGATAGTGTTCTCTGGTATTAAATTCAGCAAATCGGCCGCACATGGTCGTCATCTATATTGCAGAGAGATCTTAAGTATAGACGGGATAGAAGAGACAGAACTGTGGCAGCCCGACAATAATTTAAATTGTGCCGTAAAACTAAACCGACCATTTCCCCGTCATTAATCCTTTCAGTAATTCGAAATTTAATGCTTCCATAATATCATTAATAAAAATGGGCCATAATGGGCCAAAGCACTGCGGGACTCACACTATTAATAATTACGTTTCTCATCAATAATTTTTTATTTTAAATGCAAGGCTAGTTATATTTTTATTAAAGCGAAAAAATTCGTTAATTAAAAACCTTAAGCCGTAAAATTAAGGATGTTATTTTATTACGCTGTACTTTAGGCCAGTAGTTAGTCACTCCTTGCGATGATACAGTTTTTAAATATCATCAATGACCGGGGGTAATTATGAGTAATGACATATGCAAGTGTACTGTGGTTCCCGAAGTTAATATTACAAACACCATGCGTTACGTTTTTGACCAATTAAAAAGTCCCATAGCGATAAGAGATTTGTCCTCCAGGCTGGTTTATTGCAATCAGCCGCTTGCTCTACTCGCAGACAAAAAGTCGCCTAATGAAATCATTGGTAAATTCGACAGTGAATTCGATTGCGCTATATTAGATACCGAGGAATCAATAGAGAATTTTGCTAAACAATATAAACGTATATTTGAGACGCAGACTCCTTTTTCTACGTTGGAGCTACATCCTCATGCTGTGGATTTTCCATTCATATTTCATAAAATCCCTTATTTTAATGATAAGCACGAATGCATAGGTATGCTTGGTTATAATACACAACTTACAGTATATACACTTAACGACTATGTAAAAGGGCATATGCCGGGATCACTATTATTGAATAAGCCGGATGACACTTTCACTGAGCGTGAGTGCGAAGTAATGTTTTATCGCTTGCAAGGTTTGAAGTCAAAAGAGGCTGCTGCTAGGTTAAATCTTTCATTAAATACATTTAATAACTATATGCAGAAGATTTACAATAAAGTGCATGTAACAGAGATCGGGGAGTTAAGGGATTTTTGCGAGAAACATAATTACCATCGTTATCTCCCCAAGAGATTTCTAACTCATGAAGCAATTAATTTCAGCGATTCAATAATCTGATCTTTGCTTTGGTCAGTTCTGGGCGGGGGTGAATGTAAATCTCCCTTCCGCTCAGTGCCATACGATTTCCCGGCCATGTCCGTTTCGCAAGTTCAGCCTTTCATACTGACCCCACCCCGAATTCTGCCCCACCCAAAATCGCCAATCCTACGTGATGAACCTATCCCTTTGACAGAGGTAATGCCGACCAAAAAGTCCCGTTACACAGAAGCGTGGATCGCGTTTGATTTCAAACAGGCTGGACTGGATACCCCCGTACCAGCGGTTTGTGGCAAGCTGGGGATTTCCGATATAACTTTTACACCTGGTGTAAACGAGTGGTTGGTCTGTCTTCCTCTGGATGGCAACACTTATGGCAACCGGAGAAGGAGAATGTCCGGCTGAAATAGCTGATGATCGATTTAAACCTCAGCAATGCCTGCTGGGGGTGTAGTCAAGTACTGTTTTTATTTACAGTTCTCTATGATACGATTTTTGGCATGGACATATTTCAGGAAGCATTTTTACATAATTATCTGTTATGTGGTTAAAAATGCCGTTGTTTAATTTGTGCCGCTTCTCTTTTGGTCATTACATTACTCAGTCCATTTAACAGGTTGCTAAATATCAACCTAATGAAGTAAACGGTTTATCTAACACATTCAAAGAGGTACTAAACATATGACCATACCTAATATCGTTGTATCTATGCCATCACAATTATTCACCCTTGCCAATAGCTTCCAAGCATGCGCCAATGGTTCTGTCTATGTCGGGCAGATTGACACGGACCCGACTGTGGCTGCAAATCAAATACAGGTTTATGTAGAGAGTGCGGAGGGTACCTATACCGCGGTAGCTCAACCTATAAACATCAATGCCGGAGGCTATCCAGTGTATGCCGGTCAGGTAGCAAAATTTGTAACGGTTGAAGGGCAGTCAATGACCGTCCTTGATGCTGATGGCGTCCAGCAATTTTACTTTCCAAACGTGTTGAAATATGACCCTGATCAGTTTAAAGATCAGTTGTTAGATACGGCTGCAGCTGGGTGGATAGGCTATGATATAACGAATACTTATCCCCAAAAAACAATCGGTAATAAGCTGAGTCACACCATAACACCTTATGATTTTGGCGCCATAGGCAATGGTGTTACGGATGATACCGCAGCGATTCAAGCATGGCTTGATTTTTGTTCGTCCATAGGTGGCGGATATTTTAATACAAGCTCTGGCACGTTTTTGATAACTCAGCAGCTTTCAATTAATCGCACAGCGGTCAGTAATGTCATCGATCACGTGCTGGATTTTTCCGGCGCGCGGATCCTGGTCGACGCGGGCACATTAATAGCGCAATATATTGCTGGTAGCGCCGTTACTTTCTCCGGATGGTCATTGACCGGCAATGTTGAACTCACATCAACAGGCGGTTTATCCTGGGGTGCTGCTTCAGCCTCGCAAGGGATGGCGAGAATTATTCTTACCGGTCTTACGGTTGGTAAAACATATAAAGTTATGGCCGATATCAAGGGTTATGACGTAGCTGTGTCCGCAGGCTCTTTCGCAATGTATATTGATGAAATAGGGCGCATCACCCGGGCATGGAAAGGTAATGGAGTTCCCCGTGGAGAATTTATTGCCACCGCGACTACCCACACCCTCCGTTTGCAATCTGATTCCACAGATCCTTTATGGCAAGGTCTCGTTTATAAAGTTGATGTACGGGAATCCGTTTATGGCCTACGTCTTTATCAAACTGGTACAGCAGCAATGCATGCGCATTTCGAGGTCCGCGGATTGAGGATGGAAAATAGGACTAACAGTGCTGCGGCTGGTGGTCTACGGATGGATGATTGTGGGGCGGCTAAATTTCATAATTGTTCATTTATAGACTTTAGTAATGGTGAAGGAATATTGACAAACAATAAGCTGTTCTGGTCTGAAAACAATGCATTTTATAACATTGCCTATGTCAATTGCCGGTTTGCGCATCGCTATGGCCGGACTATTGGACTAGGCGCACAATCTTCATTCGCTAGGCAATTCGAACAAAATATGTTTATTGCTGATATTGAATATGCTTTATATTTTGAAGAAAGTACATCACAATATGATTCAAAATGGACTGAGATTCATGGAAATACAACTGTAAAATTGAAGGCTATACTTCATATTGAAGGCGACCAAAATAACACAGTGATTGAAGGCATCAGAACAGAAAAAGGAGGCGCTTCTCATGAAGATGGCAATGGTATTATTGAATATGCACAAAATGACTTATCTCGGCCATGGATCGGTAGTATAGGCTCTAGTGTCAATATTCCAATATACAGGCTAGGATCTATGAATGCTGGTCGAACATGGATGGAGCGCCCACAGACCGCTTTTGATTTAACTCGGGATAGAACGGTTGTCCAATCGCTACGTTATTCTACGGCTCAAATTAATGGTGTGACATTCGGTTACGAATGGCACGAAGTTATTACCGATGCTATTAATGGCACCGTTTATGATATTTCTGATGGCGGCGATATTATTATCACACACGGAGTAGCGGAAATTATTATCACAACTCGCGCTGTGGATGGTAGTGCCATTGAGGGTAGTAAGTATATGTGCGTTTTGGGTAAGCGTGGCGTTGATGGTTCAGTCTCTACGCCTGATACTGTACTGTGCGACCATAGAAATTCTGGTACTGGAATTTTTGTGACTTGGCCCGCTAATTCATCGCCGCGAGTTGCTGTTACTGGCGTCAGTTCTCCCTTTGCCATTGCTATTAATATCAGAATATTCAACTAACCCGCTCAGTGATGATTTGATTAACCAAGCCCCATCCCCGGGGCTTGGTTTTCCAATCTTTGCCACACAGTACGGCTGTAATGATTTTGCAAGTATCCCACATAATCGTTCCATCCACTTATATAGATTTTCCGGCATAATAAATATGCCAACGAGGAGGACATTATGCACAAAGTCCGTTTTACCGAGCACCAAATCCTGGCCGTAACTGAGCGCGTCATAATGAAATACACAGGTTCCAATTCGTTAGTTCATAAATATCTTATTTATGATGTTTTTTTGATAAATACACGATTAATATCTAACTTTAAAATTATAAAAAAGGCCACGGATGGCCCTCTACTTAAAATAAGATAACGCTTATATAGCAAGCTGCTAGGTTAAAGTGAATTGTTTCCATAAGCTCCATGATTTTCCATTGTAGACACGAGAATATAAAGCGTCGTAATTACTGCCAGAAGTACCGTAACCGTACAAGACTTGTGACCTCCCCCCATATCCTGATCATGGCTAAATTAGAGGATTTGCCGTTTTTGGTGACTTCGGATAAATTCCGCCGGAGTCAGATCATTTAATGAAGAATGTGTCCTGTCATGGTTATATTCCTCCCGCCAGCGATCAAGCTTTTCCTGCACATCTTCCATCGACAGGAACCAGTGGATATTTAGGCATTCATCCCTCAGGCTGCCACTAAACGATTCGATAAACGGGTTATCCGTCGGCGTGCCGGGGCGTGAGAAGTCCATGGTGACCTTATTTTCGTACGCCCATCTATCCAGCACTTTTGAGATAAATTCGCTGCCGTTGTCGGCCTGGATCCTTAACGGCACACGATTGTGCATCAACCTCAGATGCTCCAGTACCGCCACCACATCCTCGCCCCTGAGCGACTGGCCGGCATGGGTCGCCAGGCATTCCCGACTAAAATTATCGACCACAGTTAACGCCCGAAACCGGCGCCCGTTAAACAGATTATCAGCAACGAAATCCATGCTCCAGCATTGATCCGGATTTGACAGTAGCGGCCTCTCACGCCGGTGGGCCGCCGTCACATGGCGCCGGGGCCGTTTGCACCGCAAATTTAACCCCTCCTGGCAGTATATGTGGTGCGTTTTTTTGTGGTTCACTCGCCAGCCTTCACGCCTGAGCTGTACATGTATTCGCTCGCAGCCATAACGGATCCGGGTTTCAGCAATCTCCCTGATCCGCATGGTCAGCACCCGGTCATCACGGCAAGAGCGGTAGTGATAAACCGAGCGGCTCATGGGGATCGTCTGGCAGGCGCGACGAATGCCTACCCGGTAAGCGTCAAGCAAAAAATGGACAATTTCACGCTTACGGGCAGGTTTTAAAACTTTCGTTTTAGCACATCCTGCAGCATCTCTTTGTCCAGGCTCAGATCCGCCACCAAGCGTTTTAGCCGCTGATTTTCATCTTCCAGCTGGCGCAAGCGCCGCAGTTCAGCCACGCCCATGCCGCCAAATTTTTTCTTCCAGTTGAAAAAGGTCGCTTCAGAAATGCCCATCTTGCGACACACTTCCGCCACGCGGGTGCCGCCTTCCGCCTGTTTCAAGGCAAACGCTATCTGTTCCTCGGTAAACTTGGATTTTTTCATGCCCGGATCCCCCCTTTTAGTATGAGAAGTGTGGCAGAAAACTCCAGTTTAGCCTGGTCCTGTTTAATAGGAAGAGATCAGCTCGCGAGCAATATGTGGATCTATTGGCGGCATTTGTGGGCTGGGCAGCAATTAATTGAAATATCGTGATAAAAATAATTCTGCAATATTTTGCCATATATGTGGCTAAAATGTGATGGAGTTAACTGATACTAATCTGTTTATCAGATTCTATTATCATGCATAACTTCTAAATCGACATAAGAGAGGTCATTATGAGTGCACCAGATTTTGGAGAAGCGGAACGATATGGAATAACCCGGGAACAATTCAACCAAGCTTTACTGATTGGGGATACTATAGAAGATATCTGTAATGAACTTGGCCGACTCTCCCATGAAGCATTGGGGAGCGATGCCGCTTTTATCGCTGATGATTTTTATGGACTGGTTCGGCGCTGGGATTACACCCCAAGGATTAATGCTTGGCGTGAAGAAAACAGTATCGCTCCGATTGTGGCGCCGCCTCCGATTCCAGGAAACGAAGATTCCGAGTGATTGCAATACAAATATGAAAAGTGTCCCGACTCAGGTCGGGCCTACGCTGGCCCTCTAGTAGCACTTGCAAACTCTATCGAAACGCGCCTGAGCATCAATGCTTAGCGTCCTTACTGCGGAATGCAGTACTATAGAAACTGAATTATATTATTATTCAAAGACATGTTTTTTTTTGCCCTCGGTTCACTTCACAAAATCGCCTTCACATGATTATACTGTATATAACAACAGTATTATGTTGCAATGTTATGGCGTTCGGTCTCCCGTGACATTAAAGCCAACTTTTCCGATTGAAATATAAGGTGTAACTGTCTGTTGTTATCTGGGCTTCAACAATAAAAACAACTTAAGTGAGGTAACTATGAGTGAACCTAATTTTGCTTATGAAGAAGGTTATTATGGAATTCCCCATGCTCAATTTAACCAGGCATTGCTTGTAGGGGATACTATAGAAGACATTTGTAATGAACTTGGCAGGCTTGGCCACGAATATCTAGGAAGCGATGCCACATTCGCTGCTGATGATTTTTACGGCAGGGTCAGGCGTTGGAATTATACCCCCGACATCAATGCGTGGCGAGAGGAAAACGGAGTTGCTCCTGTGGTGGCGCCGCCTCCGTTTCCATGGACCGAAGATTCTAATTAATTACAGTACAAAAATGATAAGTGTCCCGGCTTAGGCCGGGCCTTCCCTGGCCCTTTAGAGGCACCCACGCACTTTACCTAATTATTAAATATCAATATTATTAAAGTTAGTTTTTACTCTACACTTTAAGACAGTAGTTGTTAACCTCCTGCGGTGATAAAGTCATTTAAATATCATCAATAGGAGTAAGTTATAATGAATAATGATAAATGTAAGAGTAGTATCGTTCCAGAAATAAATATACCGAACTCAATGCGATATGCCTTTGATCAGCTAAAAACTCCTTATGGCATAAGAGATTTGTCCGCAAGATTAATTTACTGTAATCAGGCTGCCGCTGATTTGCTTGGCGCTAAATCACCCGCGGATATTATTGGTAAGTATGATTGTGAAATTGACAATAACCTTTTCGCAGTAGATGGCGTAGTAGATGAATTTGATAACCAATACAAGAGGGTTATAAAAACTCAGGAACAATTTTCAACGTTAGAACTGCATCCTCATGCGGTTGACTACCCCTATATATTTAGGAAGATGCCTTTTTATAATGATAATCATGAGTGTGTTGGTATGTTTGGATATAATATAGAGTTAACGGTATATTCCTTAAATGACTACGTTAAAGGTCATATGCCAGGGTCTTTGCTTCTAAATAAACCGGACGACACATTTACTGAGCGAGAGTGTGAGATAATGTTTTATCGACTGCAAGGATTAAAATCAAAGGAGGCTGCCGAAAGGTTGAATCTTTCATTAAATACATTCAATAATTATATGCAACGGATATATATCAAAGCTCGCGTAACAGATATTGGTGAACTAAGGGAATTCTGTGAAAAACACCATTACAATCGTTATCTTCCCAAGAGATTTTTAACCAGAGAATCAATTAATTTCGGCGACTCAATCATTTAACCAGTCTCATATGTGATCCTAACGCGGTGGTTAAACTAAATCTCCCCACCGCTCAACACCCTACGATTTACCGCCTCACTCGCCTTTCACAATCCACTGGCATCATGCTTATGCTGTACAAAACAACAGTAATGATCCATTTGAGTATGCGAACATGATTTTTATCGGGCCGTTGAACTTGCCGAAGTAATACCCCTCCCTCTTTTTTTGGGGCGGGTGCCCGCTGGCTTCCCCAGTCCAGCCCAAGACTATATTGAAAACCGTATAGATTTAAATCAGTTATGTGTGAGCCATCCAGCCGCTACCTATTTCGTCAGGTGATCGGTGACTCGATGATCGAGGGGTTTATCAACGAGGGCGACATGCTCATTGTAGATAGCGCGCTCACAGCACAGCATGGACAGATTGTCATTGCAGCAGTTGACGGTGAGTTTACTGTCAAACAATTGCAGCTCACCCCTACACCGCACCTGCTGCCTATGAATACGGCTTATCGGGCCATCCCAATCCGTTTAGAGGACAACGTCGAGATATTCGGCGTAGTGACGTTTCTCATTCACTCGGCACCCTGACCATGTTTGCCCTGGCGGATGTGAACTCAATTTATGCATCCTGCGAAACGGTATTTCGTCCAGATCTGAAAGGTAAGCCCGTCATCGTTCTGAGTAACAATGACGGCTGCGTAATAGCGCGTTCGGCTGAAGCTAAAAAGCTTGGTTTCAAAACCGGGAATCCTTTTTTCGAGATTAAGGACATCGTCAGGAAACACCACGTGCATGTGTTTTCCAGTAACTATGCTTTGTATGCTGATATGTCCAACCGGGTTATGACGACACTTGAAGAGATGGCCCCGTCAGTGGAGATTTACTCCATTGATGAAGCTTTCATGAATTTGTCAGGGGTCAGCAACTGCATGCGCCTGGAGCAGTTTGGCCGCGATGTCAGGGAACGGGTAAAGCAGCGCACTAAGCTCACCGTGGGCATGGGCATTGCCCCGACCAAAACTCTGGCGAAACTCGCCAACCATGCTGCCAAACAGTGGACACAGACAGGCGGAGTGGTAGACCTCTCATCATCGGTCAGGCAACGAAAATTAATGGCCCTGGTGCCTGTAGAGGACGTTTGGGGCATTGGCCGGCGTATATCGAAGAAGCTTACTGCTATGGGGATTTATAACGCTCTCCAGCTGGCAGACAGTCACCCGCCATTTATCCGCAAACATTTCAGCGTTGTGCTGGAGCGCACCGTCCGGGAACTCAATGGCGAATCATGCATGCAGTTGGAAGAGTTTGCACCCACTAAGCAAGAGATAGTCAGTTCGCGATCATTCGGTGACCGGGCAACCACCTATCAACAGGTAAGGGAGGCTATCTGCGCATATGCTGAGCGCGCAGCGGAGAAACTCAGGGGTGAACGGCAGTACTGCAAAAAGATATCCGTATTCATCAAGACAAGCCCGTTTGCCGTAGATGAACCCTATTACGGCAATCAGGCGACCGGTAGCCTCACTATCCCGAGCAATGACACCCGCGACATTATCCGCGTCGCCATGGAGTGCCTGGACAAGATTTTCTTGCCAGGAATGCGCTATCAGAAAGCCGGCGTTATGTTGGGGGATTTTTACGGTCTGGGGGTGGCTCAACTGGCTCTATTCGATGAGCATAAGCCGCGGGTTAACAGCGAGGCGCTTATGAAGGTCTTGGACGGGATAAACCACTCTGGTATAGGGAAAGTATGGTTTGCGGGGCAGGGAATACAGCAAGCCTGGAGGATGAAGCGCACATTGCTTTCACCGCGCTACACGACGCAGTATAAAGACTTGCCGGTTGTTAAAGCCAAATAAAAGCCCCGGCATAAGCCGAGGCTGTTTTTCAACCAGTGCATCGGCTCAATGCGAGGCGCAGTCCGGCACCTATCTCCGTGGGAACACTACTGGCGGGGATGATGACCTTATCGGCATCTGTTAGGCCGTCACCATCCCAGTTTGCTAATTTTTTGTGATGCCAGGGAGTAAAGATGATCTGACCATTAGTCCGGGTCAAAGAGCAGTTTTTCAACTGTTTATACATTTGGTTTTCGTTTTTATAAGAAAACCTCTTCATGATATATTCCACCCATGCATCATATCTTTCTTCCATGAGTTTATTGTCATAAAATTCAGGCTCGAAAACTGTATCCGGGTGGATTACAACATCCTGGCGAAATCGTGGCAGGACAAGCCTGCTATGTGATAACGCATCTAAAATAAGCAAACCAACATCATCGTCCGCGCTTTTAGGATCTATAATGTGCTGAACCCCTTTGGGATCGCGCTGGCCCCCTCTGTAGCCGGAGCAAGTGCTTATACAGATAAAATCTTGGTTAGAAAGGATGGTTGCCCATTCTGATTTTACAAAGGCACTCATATTATTCCACCTTGAATATTGTGAATTTTATGCCATTCTCTTCACCATACTTGATGGCTTTATTAATCTGTTCCCACTGCGCCGTAGGAGTTTTTGCTGGCACACCTAAGAATATTTCCCGTGAAGAAATTTCTTCAGAAGTAAGAGAGAAATCCTTCATTTGTTGCTGCTTGAAATTCTTCGCTTTGTTAACATACCTGGTTAACCTGCTATATATACCTGCTGGCTTTTTAAGTATCGACGGCGTGAGAGTATCTAATGTTTTAACGCTCACCGCTACGCCAGTTAATTTATCATGAAAATCGAAAGCTTCAAATGGTTTAGGTGATTGAATACTTTCGGGCAAATACTCTTTACCGATGAAAGTTTCAAATGGATCACCTTGCTTCATGTTTCCTTCACCCCAAACCATTCCGGTATCTGCTTGCTTAACAGTTTTTGTTCCTGGTGGTGATGCATCCATTCGCGACGCAACTTTTGCTGCGATGCGCTGACCCGCTGAAACTCCAGCGTTTGCAGCAGCTTTAGTGAGCTTCACGGCGCCAACGCCAGCCGCGCCTAGTGTGACAACATCAGTAACAAGCTTGCCCCCTTCCACTCCTGCCTGAAAAAATTCAGCAACACCGCCTCTTTCTTGGGCTGCAACCATTTTGTCGAGATGAGCTACCCATTTATCCTTCATAGCCTCGGATACGTTACCAAGTACGTCACCGCTATTAACGAGCGCTTTAAGTGCGGCATACGTTTCAGAGTAATGCATTCCAGCATGGATTATTCCATTTACGGTGTCGTTCAGCTCAGCGGGGACACCCGCGGCTATTCCACCGGCAAAAGCGAGCGTCTGACTTGCCTCAATCGATGCCCATTTAGCCTGCGTGCCCAGGTCACATACCAATGTCTCACAATTGGTAACTTCATTTTTCTTCAGGGTTTGTTGCTTAGTGTTCAAAAAGCTAAGTTTATTAATCAATGAGTCAACTTTGGCTGATTTTTCTTTGGAATATGCAATGTATTCATCAATTTTACTATTGATATTAGTTATATTTATTAATTCAAGTTCTGAGCGTGAAATTATTATTTTTTTATTATTTAGCTCAGTGTGACGCAACTGATTCCATTTTTTAATTAAGCGTTCTTTTGGCTCCGGCTCAAGATCTGAGTTATTAACGTCGTTAATGCAATGATCAAAATGATGATTTATCATTGATAGATGGCTTTGTTGTAATGCAAGTCTCGCATGAGTTTCATTGAGCCAGTGTTCAACTTTATGTGCTTTTTCTTTAAGAGTGAAGATGTTGTTTTTAATTTCAATATCTTTTTGCGTAACTGATAAATGAGAGTAAATTTTAACTCTGAATATATCAATCTAATTTTTGATGCTATCAAGTTCATTATTATATAATTTGTTGCGCTCTGCCGCTTCCTCGTGGCGACTCTTAACGGCTCGATGATGGATTTCTTCTGATTCGTATTGTGATTTTATTATTTTTAGCTCGAAATCGCGCTTGGCAACATATCTTTTCAACTGTTCTTCTTTTTCTTTGAAATATACAATGCATTCATTAATTTGATTATGGATATGAGTTATATTGCTTAATTCAAGTTCTGAGCCTGATATTATTATTTTCTTGTTGTTTAGTTCCGTATGACGCAACTCGTCCCATTTTTTAATCAGGCGTTCTTTTGGCTCGGGTTCAAGATCTGAGTTATTTAGGTCGTTAATGCAATGATCAAAATGATGATTTATCATAGATGGGTGGCTTTGTTGTAATGCAAGCCTTGCATGGGTTTCTTTAAGCCATTGTTCAACTTGCTGTGCTTTTTCTTTAAGAGTGATGATGTTGTTTTTTATTTCAATATCTTTTTGCGCAACTGAAGAATGTGAGTCAATTTTAACTCCGAATATATTAACCAAATTTTTAATGCTATGAATTTCTTTATCATATAATTTATAACGCTCTGCCGCTTCCTCGTGGCGACTCTTAACGGCCTGTTGATGGGTTTCCGCAGAATTGTATTGTGATTTGATTATTTCTAGTTCAAAATTACGCCTGTAAGAATATCTTTGTATTTCTTGTTCATTTTTCTGCAATTCAAGCAGTTGCATCTGAAGTTTTTCATTTTCTCTAGCTAATTCCTGCAACCGGTGCTCATCTTCTTGCCTTTGTTTTTCCGCTATTTTCTTTGCTTGCTGAAAAGCTCTAGATTTTCCAAGCAAGTCACCAGCGAGTTGCATAGATGCCATACTTTTTGCCATCTGTGTACGGAATTGTGCCTGTGTGCTTTGTACGCTTGTTGCAACAATAGAGTTAGAAATTTCTCGTTGTTGTGTTAGAGAAACTTGCATTTTGTTATGTAGGTTTGTCTGTAAATTCCTCACTCTCTCCAAGTCGGCGTTCCTGTGATTTAAAGAAATTTTTTGATCTTCAATCAATTTTTTCACTTGTTGCTGATGCGCGTCCAGCTTGGTTGATTCGGTAGCCATTAATTTTAAGTGTGCCAGTTTTGCCTCGATAATATTCTTTTGTGCCTGTTCAATTTGTTCTCTGGCATTTTTATGAATAGGCACAACGTTTTCTATATGTGATAAATTGGCATTTATTTCTTGGAAAACAGCATCAGAGGCGTTATAAACTCCACATAATATACTACTGAACGGTTTTGAACGGTCAAAAGGAATATCTATACAATTTTTTGTTATTGCTGGTGGATTGGCATAAACAGTGAGTATTTCTTCCATACTTTTACCCAGTATTGATTTGTGAATTATTACTTACGATGCTTAATAGCTTGCACGCTCTTCGAATGCATTGTTTGCTTAAAAACTTAAATTAATCACAATGAGGGTCACAGAAAGATAAATGGTGTGCAGATAGTAAAATTTTTCTAGGGTGAATAAAAAATTATCTGTGGGGTAATAATTACAAGTTATTCGCATTACGGAAGTAGAACAATGGGGGAATACAAATTCATGAAATGAATCGGCGGTTACAGCTCATGATTATCGGTCTATTTGATAATCCCTACTTTGTCGTTGTGAGTATTGCCGATAGCTTGACTGACAGGGTTGAAAGAAAATTTTCAGCCGGTATGGTGAAATCGTGCGCCAGCTCTTCGGCGTTTCCCAGCGTTGTCTTGGGCGATAGCCATTAGAGGCGTACCTCCCGCGTCATCGCTAAGGGATGGCGGTCGTGGATATATACCAGCCCTTTTACTGGCCGCCGTAACGATAATAAAGCCGTCGTCTTGCGGCGCATCAGGGTGAAACCGGCTTATCGCGGCGAAGAAGATCGACTCTTTGCTTGAGTTTCAGGTGGGTTTAGTTCGCATGCAGACGTGACGCGAATCGAGACGGGATTTGTTTAGCTGGAATTATGCGGATTTAGGCGGTGATGGTGTCCCCGACAGGAATCGAACCTGTAACTAGCCCTTAGGAGGGGCTTGTTATATCCGTTTAACTACGAGGACCCTGTAGCGGGCATGATTATACCCGATTATGCACCGAAAATAAGCACTTAACGGCGCGTTTGCTCATTCCTTCGACAAACGCGGGCAAAAAAATCCGTTTGCCCGCGCGCGGCGCGGCAGTCAGGGCCTCCGCCGCCAGGCCCTGCGTGCTACTCCTCACCGGTATCCACTTTCTGGCGGCGGTTTTTCCGTTGCCCGTCGCGGGCGGCGTCTTTTTTCAGCGCTTCCTTGCGCTGGCGGCTGAGGTCGTTGCGGATCTGCGCATGGCTGAGCAGGGCAAAGATAAAGGTGCCGCCGACGATATTGCCGGCAAGGGTGGGCAGGGCGAACGGATAGATAAAGTGATGCCAGGGGATATCGCCGTTAAAGACCAGGTAGAACACTTCCACCGAACCCACGACAATATGGGTAAGATCGCCAATCCCCACCAGGTAGGTCATCAGGATAATCACCAGGATTTTGGCATTGCCCGCGGAAGGCATCATCCAAACCATGGAGGCGATAATCCAGCCGGCAATAATGCCGTTGGCGAACATATCGCCGGGAGGATTGACCATGATTGCCTGCGATAGGGCGACAAAGGCCTCGCGCGTGGCCGGATTAAAAATCGGCATATGGAGAAAGGCAAACGCCACCACCGCGGTGCCGGCAAGATTGCCCAGCAGCACCACGCCCCACAATCGCAGCAGGATCAGGATATTATGGCCGGTGGGCTTTTGCATAATCGGCAGCACTGCGGTCAGGGTGTTCTCGGTGAACAGCTGCTGGCGCGACATAATGACAATAATAAAACCCAGGGTGTAGCCCAGGTTTTCCAGCAAAAATCCCGCGGCGCCCTCGGGCAGATGGGCATGCAGGATACCCTTGGCCATCAGCGACGCGCCCATCGACAGGCCGGCGGCCACCGCCGACCACAGCAGCGCCTGGCCGTCGCGTTCCAGCTCCTTTTCACCCTCTTCGCGGATCATTTCATGTATGGCGGCGGCGCGCGAAGGAAGATTCTGTTCTTTCACCTCGATATCGGTATTGGCGTCATGCTCGTCACTCTCCACGGCGACGCCGGGATCATCATGTTTGTTGGTCTCGCTCATCCGCATTCCTCATCCGTATCCGTCGGGTTATTAATACATTCGCTATTAATCAATAAGCGTAGCGGTATTTTGTTCCGGCGGCGCTAAAAGAAGTCCGCCGGGTCGGCGGAGTCGCCGGTAGAATTGTCACCAGCCGGGGGCAATACGTAACAAAATTTTAACTTTGCTGGTATTTGTTGCGTTTTATTGATCTAATACAATCCTTCCTGGACCGAAAAAGAATGCAATGGCGATGAACAGCGCTGCGATAGTCGCCTATGCTATGATCGCCATACAATTAATGATGAATTGGGTTTCTGATGCTGGAAGCAAACAACCTGTCCTGTATTCGTGATGATCGCGTGTTGTTTTCCGGATTGAGCTTCCGCATTTCCCCCGGGGATATTGTCCAGGTCGAGGGCGCCAACGGCGCCGGTAAAACCTCTTTACTGCGGATCCTGGCCGGGCTGGCGCAGCCGGACGAGGGCCAGGTCAGCTGGCGGCAGCAACCGATTCGCCGCGAGCGCGGGTTGTATCACCGCGAGATGCTT
Organism: Sodalis sp. RH14; assembly: GCF_047324285.1. Taxonomy (NCBI): domain Bacteria; kingdom Pseudomonadati; phylum Pseudomonadota; class Gammaproteobacteria; order Enterobacterales; family Bruguierivoracaceae; genus Sodalis; species Sodalis sp. RH14. Next base: position 4,063,138 of record NZ_CP178739.1, on the reverse strand, counting down.
TTTATCGGCCATCTATCCGGGATTAATCTGTCCCTGACGCCGCTGGAAAATCTGGCATTCTTCCAGGCGCTGGGCGGCGGCGGACGCAATGAGGCGGACCTGTGGCGGGCGTTGGAGCATGTGGGATTGTCGGGATACGAGGACCTGCCCGCGGCGGGGCTGTCCGCGGGCCAGCAGCGCCGTATCGCGCTGGCCCGTCTGTGGCTGAGCCCCGCAGCGCTGTGGATCCTGGATGAACCGCTGACCGCCATCGATCAACAAGGCGTGGCGCAGCTGATGTCGTTGTTTGCCGCGCACGCCGACGCGCGGGGCAGCGTGCTGCTGACCACCCATCAGGCGCTGCCGGACACGCATGCGCGGGTGCGCAAAATGGCCCTGGCCGCACGGCAGGGGGAGGCGGCGCCATGTTCTGGCTGATTGTGCGCCGCGAGCTGCGGCTGGCCTTGCGCAACCGCGCTGATATCGTGAATCCGCTGTGGTTTTTCCTGATCGTGATTACGTTATTCCCGCTGGGGGTGGGGCCGGAACCGCAGTTGTTGCGGCGGATCGCGCCGGGCGTCATCTGGGTGGCGGCTTTGCTGGCTTGCCTGCTGTCGCTGGAGCGGTTGTTCCGCGATGATTTTCATGACGGCACGCTTGAGCAGTTGCTGCTGTCGCCGCTGCCGCTGCCGCTGGTGGTGATGGGCAAGATCTGCGCGCATTGGCTGGTCACCGGGTTGCCGCTGCTGTTGCTATCGCCGCTGGTGGCCCTGTTCCTGGCGCTGGACCGCCACACCTGGCAGGCAATGGCGCTGTCGTTATTACTGGGAACGCCCACCCTGAGCCTGATCGGCGCTATCGGCGCCGCCCTGACCCTGGGATTGCGTAAAGGCGGGGTGCTGCTAAGCCTGCTGTTGCTGCCATTATTTATACCGGTACTGATATTTGCCACCGCCGCGCTGGATAACGCCGCGCAGGGGCTACCCTTTGACGGCTATCTGGCGATCCTCGGCGCCCTGCTGGCGGGAAGCGCGCTGCTGGCGCCTTTCGCCGCCGCCGCCGCGCTGCGCGTGAGCCTGCAATAACCTGCGGACTGTCGGCAAGAGCAGGCCGTGTTATGTATTTTTACTGTGAGCAAAACAATAATGTGGAAGACACTACATTTGTGGGCGAAGCCGGAGCGGCTGTACCAGCTGTGCGGCCGGCTGATACCGGTTCTGGCGCTGGCGAGCGCGGCGACGCTGTTGCTCGGCTGGGGCTGGGGATTCGGTTTCGCCCCGCCGGACTATCAGCAGGGCGATAGTGTCCGCATCATGTATATCCATGTGCCCGCCGCCATGTGGTCCATGGGTATCTATGCCGCGATGGCCGTTGCCGCGTTTATCGGCCTGGTCTGGCAGATGAAGATGGCCGATTTGGCGGCGGCGGCCATGGCGCCGGTGGGGGCGGCGTTTACCTTTATCGCGCTGGTTACCGGCTCCGCCTGGGGCAAACCCATGTGGGGTACCTGGTGGGTATGGGACGCCCGGCTGACCTCGGAGCTGGTATTGCTGTTTCTCTACCTCGGCGTTATGGCGCTGTACAACGCGTTTGAAGATCGGCGCCTGGCCGGGCGCGCCGCCGGCATCCTGATCCTGGTGGGCGTGGTCAATATCCCGATTATTCATTACTCTGTGCAGTGGTGGAATACCCTGCATCAAGGCTCGACCAATATGCAACAAAGCATTGATCCCAGCATGCGCACTCCGCTGCGCTGGGCGATCTTCGGTTATCTGCTGTTTTTCGCCACCCTAACGCTGATGCGTTTACGCAACCTGATATTGCAACAGGACCGCCATCGCCCGTGGGCGGTGGCTCTGGCTGATAAGGCGCGGCGATCGTGAGCCCGGCTTTCACCTCCTGGACGGCGTTTTTCGCCATGGGCGGCTATGGTTTCTACGTCTGGCTGGCGGTAGCGGTTACCCTGGCGTCGCTGGCCGGATTGATAGCCCATACCCTGTGGCGGCGGCAACAGCTGCTCGACGCTATCCGCAGGCAGCAGGCGCGCGCCCTGCGTATGCGCCGTGGCGGCGCGCCGGCCGATCCGTCCGCGCGTCGGGGGGATGCCCGATGACGCCGCGCCGTAAAAGCCGTCTTTGCCTGGCCGTCGTGATGCTGATGGGCGCCGCGCTGATAGTCACGCTGGTGCTCTACGCGCTCAGTTCCAATATCGATTTGTTTTATACGCCGCGCGAGATCCTCGAGGGCAAGGGCGAGCGGCAGGAGTTGCCGCATATCGGGCAGCGCCTGCGCATCGGCGGCATGGTCATGCCGGGATCGGTAAAGCGCGATGCCCATACCCTGAAGGTCACCTTCAGGATCTATGACGCCGTCGGCTCCGTGCCGGTCACCTATGACGGCATTTTGCCGGATCTGTTTCGCGAAGGGCAGGGCGTGGTGGCGCAGGGCGTGCTGGGCGCGGGCAATCTGGTCCAGGCGCGTGAAGTCCTGGCCAAACATGATGAAAACTATACCCCGCCCGAAGTGAAGGATGCGATGAAAACCCATTCTCGGCCCGCCGGTCAACGCGCCATGGCCGAAGGCGCAGTGCAGGCCGGCATGACTGGCCAACCCCAGGACCGGACGCAACGCCTGGCGCGCGGCGAAATACCCTACCCCGGGCAGGATACGGCCCAGGCCGTGCCGTCTAAGGAACAGCCATGATGCCGGAACTCGGTAATTTCCTGCTGTGCCTGGCTATCGGCCTGGCGCTGTTGCTGGCGGTGTATCCGCTCTGGGGCGCCTCGCGGCAGGACGCCAGGCTGATGGCGGTGGCCAGGCCGTTGTCCTACGGTGTGTTTGCGTCCATCGCCGGCGCCTTTGCCTGTCTGGTCTATGCGTTCGTGGTCAATGATTTTTCCGTGGCTTATGTCGTGAATAATTCCAATACCGCGCTGCCGGTGTATTACCGGGTCGCCGCCACCTGGGGCGCCCATGAGGGATCGCTGCTGCTGTGGGTGCTGTTGCTCAGTTGCTGGACGCTGGCGGTGGCGCTGTTTAGCCGCAGCATGCCGGATGAGGCCGTCGCCCGGGTGCTGTCGGTGATGGGCATGATCAACAGCGGATTTCTGGCGTTTATTTTGCTCACGTCCAACCCGTTTGCGCGTACCCTGCCAGATATTCCCATCGATGGGCATGATTTAAACCCGGTGCTGCAGGATATCGGCCTGATTTTTCATCCGCCGCTACTGTATATGGGGTATGTGGGTTTTTCAGTGGCGTTCTCGTTCGCCATCGCCTCGCTGATTGCCGGCCGGCTGGATACCGCCTGGGCCCGCTGGTCCCGTCCCTGGACCCAGGCGGCCTGGATTTTCCTGACGCTGGGCATCGTGCTGGGGTCCGCCTGGGCCTATTATGAACTGGGCTGGGGCGGCTGGTGGTTTTGGGATCCGGTGGAAAACGCCTCGTTTATGCCCTGGCTTGCCGGTACGGCGCTGCTGCACTCTCTGGCGGTGACCGAAAAACGCGGCACCTTCAAATCCTGGACGGTGCTGCTGGCCATCGCCGCCTTTTCCCTGTGCCTGCTGGGGACCTTCCTGGTGCGTTCCGGGGTATTGGTGTCGGTGCATTCGTTTGCCTCGGACCCGGCGCGCGGCATGTTTATCCTGGCGTTCCTGATTCTGGTGATCGGCGGTTCGCTGCTGCTATACGCCATCAAGGGCGGCAAGGTAAGGAGCCGCGCGCAGCACGAGGTTTTCTCCCGCGAGACCTTCCTGCTGGGCAACAACGTGCTGCTGATGGCCGCGATGCTGGTGGTATTGCTCGGCACGTTGCTGCCGCTTATCCATAAACAGCTCGGCATGGGCAGCATCTCCATCGGCGAGCCTTTTTTCAACAGTATGTTTACCTGGCTGATGGCGCCGTTTGCCCTGTTGCTCGGTATCGGGCCGTTAATCCGCTGGCGCCGGGACGAGGCGAAAACGCTGATTAAACGCCTGGCGCTGGCCATGGCGGCCACGCTGGCGCTTTCCATCCTGCTGCCCCGGCTGATGGGCGATGAGATCGAGGCCATGACGGTGGTGGGTCTGATGATGTCGCTGTGGGTGATTATCCTGACGCTGATGGAGGTGCACGAGCGCGCCACCCATCGCCACCGCTTTATCCGCGGGTTGGCCCATCTTACCCGTAGCCATTGGGGCATGGTGCTCGGCCATCTTGGCGTGGCGGTGACGGTTATCGGCATCACCTTCAGCCAGAACTATAGTCTGGAGCGCGATGTGCGCATGAAAACCGGCGACAGCGTGGACATCAAGGCGTATCACTTCGTCTTCCGCGCCGTGGAGGATTTGCGCGGCCCTAATTATACCGGCGCCGCGGCGGTGTTTGACGTGACGCGCCATAACCACCCGGAAGCCATGCTCCGGGCGGAAAAGCGCTTTTACAGCGTCAGCCGCACGGTGATGACCGAGGCGGCCATCAGCGGTGGGTTGACCCGCGACTTATATGCCGCGCTGGGCGAGGAGATGGATGACGGCGCCTGGGCGGTCAGGCTCTATTATAAACCCTTTGTCCGCTGGATATGGCTGGGCGGTCTGTTTATGGTGGCCGGCGGCCTGTGCTGCCTGGCCGACCCCCGTTACCGGGCCGACAAAAAAGCCCGCCGGGCCGCACGTCGGGTGCCACTATGAAAAAAAAGCTGCTGTATATTCCGCTGGTGCTGTTCCTGCTGCTGGCCGCCGCCTTTATCGTGCAATTGTCACGCAATGCCCATGGCGATGATCCCACGCTGCTGGAATCGGCGCTGATCGGCAAGCCGGTGCCGGATTTCCGGCTGGCGTCCCTTGACGATCCCGCCAGGACCTATGATCGCTCGGTACTGCGCGACGGGCGGCCGATGCTGCTTAACGTCTGGGCCACCTGGTGTCCCACCTGCCGGGCCGAGCACCAGTTCCTCAATACCCTGGCGGCCCAGGGCGTCAGGGTGGTGGGCCTGAATTACAAAGACGATCGCCTCAAAGCGGTTAACTGGCTGAATACGCTGGGCAATCCCTACACGCTGAGCCTGTACGACGGCGACGGCATGCTGGGGCTGGACTTGGGCGTCTATGGCGCGCCGGAAACGTTTCTCATCGACGGCCGGGGGATAATACGCTATCGCCACGCGGGCGATCTGAATGCCGACGTCTGGCGGCGCGAGGTGCTGCCCTTGTACCAGCAATACGCCAAGGGGACATGAGCATGGCGATAAAATGCATTATGCTGTTGCTGTGCCTTTGCCTGGGTTTTAGCGCCGGCGCGGCGATAGATACCCGGCAGTTCAACAGTGTGGCGCAGGAGCAGCAATACCGGGAACTGACCCAGCAACTGCGCTGCCCGAAGTGCCAGAACAACAGTATCGCCGACTCCAATGCGATTATTGCCGCCGATATGCGCGCCAAGGTCTATCAGCTGATGATGCAGGGCAGGAGCAAGGAGCAGATCATCGCTTACATGGTGGCGCGCTACGGTAATTTCGTGACTTATGTGCCGCCCCTTAATCCACTGACGGTTTTTTTGTGGCTCGGGCCGCTTGCGGTGGTGATCGCCGGTGGTGTGACGGTGGTGCTGCGCGCGTCCCGGCGTGGCGGGCGCAGTCCGCTATCCAGCGAAGAACGGCAGCGTCTGGCGCGGTTGCTGGAAAAAACCAATCGGGAACAGCCATGATAATAGCCGGCATGACCTTTACCCTACTGCTGACGCTGGCCTGTGCGCTGTTTGTGCTGCCGGCGCTGCGCTACCGCCGGCAAGGCGGCGCGATAACCCGCGACAGCCTGAACCAGGCGTTTTTTACGCACCGGCTGGATGAACTGGCCCAGGATGAGGCGCAGGGCGTGGTGGCTGAGCGCACCCTGCATATTGAGGAGCTGCAGCAAAACCTGTTGTCGGATATCCCCGTGGCGCCGGCGCCGGCCAGACCGCCGCTGGGCGCGTGGGTCCTGATCCCGGGCGCGGCGGCTCTGGTGCTGGTTACCCTGGCGTTTTACGCCTGGACCGGCGGCGCGTTCCAGGTATGGCGCTGGCAGCAGACGGTGGCGGAGATGCCGGCGCTGCGGGCGCGCATTATGGACCCGCATGCCAGCCCGCTGTCGGCGCAGGAACTGGCGCGGTTTGCGGTCGGGCTGCGCGCCTCGCTGCGCGAACATCCGCAACAGACCCAGGATTGGCTGATCCTCGGGCGCATCGGCGTGGTAATGAATGATGCGGCCATGGCCACCCAGGCGTTTGAACGCGCCCATCGTCTGGCCCCGGACGATGACGCGATTACGCTCGATTACGCCGGGGTATTGACCCGGTCCGCCGACGCGGGCGACAACCAGGAAGGCGACAGCCTGCTGCGCGCGCTGCTCAAACGGCAGCCGGGCAACATCACGGCGCTTAACCTGCTGGCGGTCGGCCTGTATCAACAAGGCGACTATGCGCAGGCGATAAGCCTGTGGCGCCAGGTATTGACCCTGCTGCCCGCGGGCGATGTCCATGGCGACGCCATCAGGCGCGTGATTAACCAGGCGCGCGCGTTGTCAGGCCAGGAGACGGCGAAACTTACCGTGGATGTTACTTTGGCGCCGGCCCTGGACGATAAACCGCCGGCGCAGGGAACGCTGTTTATTTCGGTCACCGACGGAAAAAGTCCGGTACCGGTTGCGGTTAAAACTTTGCCATTGAGCCGCTTTCCGTTATCGTTAACGCTGGATGACAGCAATGCCATGTTGCCGGAGCGTTTGCTTTCCGCCCAGCGACAGGTAAAGGTACGGGTGAGGATTGCCCGTGACGGTGGCGCCGACGCCAGGCCCGGCGACTGGTTTGGCGAGAGCGCGTTGCAGGATTTCAGCGGCACCGGCCGGATCGCCGTGCGCATAGATCAACACATGCCCTAGCGGCCGGCATAACAATAATAAATGGAGTTGAATGATGAATTACCGCCTGTCAGGTTTGGCGCTGGCCAGCGTATTGCTTCTGGGATGCGCCAGCGATAAAACCGATCCGTCTTCACAGCAGCGTTCGGACCCTCTGGAAGGGTTTAACCGTACGATGTTTGATTTTAACTACAATGTCCTGGATCCGTACGTGGTGCGTCCTGTGGCGGTGGCCTGGCGCGATTACGTGCCCAAGCCCGCGCGCAACGGCCTGGGTAATTTTCTGAGCAACCTTGAAGAACCGGCCTCCATGGTCAACTATTTCGCCATCGGCAAGCCCTATGAAGCTATGATCCACTTCAACCGTTTTTTCCTCAATACCCTGTTGGGGATGGGCGGCCTGATCGACGTGGCGTCCATGGCCAATCCCAAGCTGGCTAAGGAACAACCGCGCCGGTTCGGCAGTACCCTTGGCACCTATGGCGTCGGCTACGGTCCTTATGTAGTGCTGCCGGGTTACGGCAGCTTTACCCCGCGCGAGGATCTGGGCGGGGCGGTGGACAACTTCTATCCGGTGTTAAGTTATCTCACCTGGTGGATGTCCGCCGGTAAATGGGTATTCGAAGGCGTGGAAACCCGCGCGCAGCTGCTGGACTCCGACAGCCTGTTGCGCAATTCCGCCGATCCTTATGCGCTGGTGCGCGCCGCCTATTTCCAGCGGCATGATTTCCTGGCCAGCGGCGGCCGGCTGAAACCACAGGAAAACCCCAACGCCCAGGCGATACAGGGCGATCTGAAGGATATCGATTCGCAATAGCCGGCGGAGCCGGCCCTATCAACGTTGGGTGTACAGGAGTATGATAAGCCGTAGATACTTTTGAACGGCTTATTATTGTCAAACAGGTAAATCCTGTGGAGAAGATTGCAATGACTCACTCTATTAACAAATGCAGTGCTGAAGAAACCGCCGCCTGTTGCTGTGTCGATGTCGGCACTATCATTGATAACGAAGACTGCACGGCGTCGTTCAGCAAGGTGTTTGAACAGCGCCAGGAAGCGGAAGCCATGCTGGCGATGCTGACGGAAAAAGCGCGCGCGGTGGAATCCGATCCCTGCGACATCAGCAGCCGCATCGAACCCGTTAAGGGCGGCGTTGAGCTAAACGCTGATTTTACCTTCAGCTGCCAGGCTGAAACGCTGATTTTCCAGCTCGGTTTGCGTTAATCCGCTCATGACAGGCCCGTGACCGGGCCTGCGTTTGATGACCCATGGGCAAGATTATACCGGCGCCGTAACACTTTCCGTCCTTGTCGTTATCGCGCCCGGGCGCGCAATTATGGCTTACTTTACCCTGGGCCGGCGCCCGCGGCGTCGTTCCAGACGTCGTGATCCCTGGCGCTACGCTTTATTTTTCGTGCCATCATGCCAATATTAAGCTTATGAGCGGATTGGCCCGTGGCCGCTTGCTGATTTACCGGTTCCGGCCACTCTCCGGGGGATATTCGTAAATATGTTACTTAGCCTGCACCTTTACCGGTAATAGTTGTCATACGCTAATAGCCTCAGTCTGCTGCGGGTTTTTCCCCTATGGAAAAGCCTGGCGGAGGATCAATTAACGTCCATGTGTTGACTCCATGGCGGGTATTGATGTAAAAAGCAGCGTTTTATTTACGCGATTTCGAGCGCAAAGGCCCGGTCGTTGCGTTTATCTTTCGCGTTTTTGTCAAACAACAACGGTGCACTATGCAAGTTTTAATTATGCGGCACGGCGACGCTCAGCTCGAAGCGGCCAGTGATGCGGAAAGGCCTCTGACAGTTCGCGGTCGTGATGAATCACGCCTGATGGCATGTTGGTTAAGTACCAGGATCCTCGATACCGATCGTGTGTTGGTCAGTCCTTATCTGCGCGCCCGGCAAACGCTGGACGTGCTGCGTGACGAACTGGTGTTGCCGGACGGCGAGGAAAGCCTGCCCGAACTCACGCCGGGCGGCGACGTCGACCTGGTGTGTTGTTATCTGCAGGCGCTGGCGAATGAAGGCCTGGGATCGGTGCTGATCGTTTCCCATCTGCCGCTGGTGGGCTACCTGGTCGCTGATTTATGCCCCGACGAGCAGGCGCCGATGTTCGCCACCTCGGCGGTGGCCTGCGTCACCCTGGAGGGCGAAAGCGGCCAGGGCAAACTGGAGTGGCAGGTCAGCCCGGCGCAATTGCTGGTGAAAGTCTAAGGCGCGTTATGCGCTAAGTTCAATCAGGACCAGCAGCGCCGCGTCGCCGCCGAAGTTTTTCGGCGCCTGGTGGAAGCCCAGCACATCGGGGTGCTGGGCCAGCCATAACGGCGTTTGCTGTTTCAGGATATGTTTACCGTGGCCGTGCATGACGCAGGCGCAGTGCACATGTTCCCGCCGGCAGGCGGCAATCAACGCCCCCAGTTCCTCTTTAGCCTGCGCCTGGGTCAGCCCGTGCAGGTCGAGGAACAGCTCGGGGGTATAATCCCCGCGCCGCAGTTTTTTCACCTCATAGGGACTGGCGTCCGGGCGTACATAACGCGCCGGCCCTTCACTGTCCAGCAACGGCTGGAACTCATCGGAAAAATAAAAACTGGCGTCCACCTGTTCCTGCATCAAGCGCCGGGCGGGCAGGACGGCCCTGCTGCGGCGCGGCTTGGGGGGCTTGACGGTATCTTGGCGCAACGGGCGTGTACCGGCGATGGATTCCCGGAACAGATGGCGTTCTTCATCGGCCAGTTGGTATCTTTTTTTCATTCCCTGCTCTGCGTTTGCTGCTTTTATGCAAGTTTACCCCGTCTTGTCATTTTCCGGCGAAATTTTCCATTTCCGGCGCCATTTTCCCCCAGCGGTAAAAAATGTCGGCCATCACGCGGCATGACGGGGCGATGCCTGCTGCTTTGTCGTGCGCTTCATGGCAAACTATGTCCTTAGAACCGCATCATGCCCTGGGGTGAAATAATTGGACAAAATTTTTGTGGATGAGGCCGTCGCCGAACTGCACAGTATTCAGGATCTGCTGCGCTGGACGGTCAGCCGTTTTAACGCCGCGCAGATTTTCTACGGTCACGGCACCGACAATCCCTGGGACGAGGCGTTGCAGCTGGTATTGCCCAGCCTGTTCCTGCCGCTGGACCTGCCGAAGGACATGTATGGGTCGCGGCTGACGTCCAGCGAGCGCTACCGCATCGTGGAGCGGGTGGTGCGCCGGATAAATGAACGTATCCCGGTGCCTTACCTTACCAACAAAGCCTGGTTTTGCGGCCTGGAATTCTATGTGGATGAACGGGTGCTGATCCCCCGTTCGCCCATCGGCGAGCTTATCGACGATCGCTACCGCGACCTGCTGCCGCATCCGCCCGGCCATATCCTGGATATGTGCACCGGCAGCGGCTGTATCGCCATTGCCAGCGCCTTTGCCTTTCCGGAGGCGGAAGTGGATGCGGTGGATATTTCCGCCGACGTTCTGGCGGTGGCCGAGCACAATATCCAGGCGTATGGACTCGACGAACGGGTCACTCCGCTGCGTTCCGATCTGTTTCGCGAACTGCCGGCCCTGCGCTACGATCTGATTGTCACCAATCCTCCCTATGTGGATGAAGAGGATATGAACGACCTGCCGCAGGAGTTCCACGCCGAGCCGGTGCTGGGGCTGGCGGCGGGCCGCGACGGCCTGAAGCTGGTGCGCCGCATCTTGGCCTGCGCGCCGCAGTACCTGAATGACGACGGCGTGCTGATCTGCGAAGTGGGCAACAGCATGGTGCATCTGATCGAGCAGTTCCCCGACGTCCCGTTTAACTGGCTGACGTTTGACCACGGCGGCGAGGGGGTATTCTCACTGACCCGCGAACAGCTTGTGGCCTGTAGCGATTGCTTTACAATATTCCAGGATTAACCGGTATGCGTGTTAACACATTGAGAGAGGCGTCCTGATGGCAGGGAATAGTATCGGCCAATTATTTCGCGTCACCACCTTCGGTGAATCACATGGGGTGGCGCTGGGGTGCGTCGTCGACGGCGTGCCGCCTGGCCTGCCCCTGACCGAGGCAGACCTGCAGCAGGACCTGGACCGGCGCAAGCCCGGCACCTCGCGCTATACCACCCAGCGGCGCGAGGCGGATCAGGTGAAGATCCTGTCCGGCGTGTTCGAGGGGGTGACGACCGGCACCAGCATCGGCCTGTTGATTGAAAACACCGATCAGCGCTCGCAGGACTACAGCGCCATCAAGGATGTGTTCCGTCCCGGCCATGCCGATTACACCTACGAGGTGAAATACGGCGTGCGCGATTATCGCGGCGGCGGCCGCTCGTCGGCGCGGGAAACCGCCATGCGGGTGGCGGCGGGTGCGATTGCCAAAAAATACCTGGCGCAAAAATTCGGCGTGACGGTGCGCGGCTACCTGGCGCAGATGGGCGACATCGCCTGCGAGCTGAAAGACTGGGACCAGGTCGGGCAAAATCCGTTTTTCTGTCCCGATCCGGACCGGCTGGAGGCGTTGGACGAACTGATGCGCGCCCTGAAGAAAGAGGGCGACTCCATCGGCGCCAAAGTCACGGTGGTGGCGGAACATGTGCCCGCGGGCCTTGGCGAGCCGGTGTTCGACCGTCTGGACGCCGATTTGGCCCATGCCCTCATGAGCATTAACGCGGTGAAGGGCGTGGAAATCGGCGACGGCTTTGCGGTGGTGGCCAAGCGGGGAAGTGAAAACCGCGACGAAATCACGCCGCGGGGATTTACCAGCAACCATGCCGGCGGCGTATTGGGGGGCATCAGCAGCGGCCAGGCGATACTCGCCCATCTGGCACTGAAACCCACTTCCAGCATCATGGTGCCTGGCCAGACCATTAACCGCGCCGGCGAGCAGGTGGAAATGGTGACGCGCGGCCGCCATGACCCCTGCGTGGGCATCCGGGCGGTGCCCATCGCCGAGGCGATGATGGCGATGGTATTAATGGACCACTTCCTGCGCCAGCGCGCGCAGTGCGGCGATGTCAACTCAACCCTTCCTCAGTGGTAATATGATGCGGCAATGGATAGTCGGATTACTGGCCCTGGCCTCCGTCCAGGTGTTTGCGGCGCCAACGCCGTGGCAGAGCATCAATCATCCGGTTCCCGGACCGGCGCAGGCCATCGGCGAGTTCGCCAACGGCTGCATTATCGGCGCGCAGCCGCTGCAGCTGCAGGCGGCCAACTACCAGGTCTTGCGCCCGGATCAGCGGCGCTTTTACGGCCATCCCGATCTGCTGATGTTTATCCTGCGCCTGAGCAATCAGATCCGCCATCTCAACCTGGGCGACGTGCTGCTGGTGGGCGATATGGCCATGCCCGCGGGCGGGCGTTTCGGCAGCGGCCACGCCAGCCATCAGTCGGGCCTGGACGTGGATATCTGGCTGCAGCTGCCGCGCCAGCGCTGGACGGCGCAGCAGTTGCTCAAACCGCAGCCCCTGGATCTGGTGACGGCTAACGGCCGCGATGTTAATCCGGCGGTATGGCAGCCGCAAACCGCGATGCTGATCAAACTGGCCGCCGAAGACAGCGAGGTCACGCGGATTTTTGTCAGCCCGGCGATTAAAAAGCAGCTGTGCCGGGTGGCGGGCGAGGATCGCGGCTGGCTGACCAAGGTACGTCCGTGGTTTGGCCATCGCGCCCATATGCACGTGCGCCTGCGCTGTCCCGCCGACAGCCTGGAATGCCGTGAGCAGGCGCCGCCGCCCGCCGGCGACGGCTGCGGCGCCGAGCTTGACAGCTGGTTCCTGCCGCCGAAACCGGGCGTGCCGCCGGTGAAAAAAACGCCGCCGCCGCTGCCGGCATCCTGTCAGGCGCTATTGGATCGCCATCTGATCACGCAATAACCGACGCCGCCGCGGGCCGGGGAGCGTCCGGCACGGGTGCCGGTTGGCGCCGCCCGGCTTCATGCCGGGCGGGTATGGTTTTTTTACCACTGGATTCATTCATTCATGGATTGGTTAGCGGTTTCCCCGCTGGTGTTTGCCTTGTTGTTTTTCGTCAGCATGCTGGCGGGGTTTATCGACTCCATTGCCGGCGGCGGCGGGTTAATTACCCTGCCGGTGCTGCTGGCGGCGGGATTGTCGCCGGCGCAGACGCTGGGCACCAACAAACTGCAGTCGGTGGGCGGTTCCTTCTCCGCCAGTCTTTATTTTGTGCGCCAGCGGGCGGTGGATATCGGCAACCAGAAGCTGACCATCGCCATGACGTTTATCGGCTCGATGACCGGCGCGATACTGATCCAGCATCTGCGCGCCGACCTGTTGCGCCAGGTATTGCCGCTGCTGGTGATAGGCATCGGCTTGTATTTTCTGCTGATGCCGCATATCGGCGAGGACGATCGCAAGCGCCGCCTGTCCGCCTGGCCGTTTGCGCTGGTGGCCGGGTGTGGCGTCGGCTTTTATGACGGGTTTTTCGGCCCCGGCGCCGGCTCTTTTTATGCGCTGGCCTACGTGACGCTGTGCGGCTTTAACCTGGCGAAATCCACGGCCCATGCCAAGGTGCTTAACTTCACCTCCAATCTGGGCGGACTGCTGCTGTTTATCTTTGCCGGCAAGGTGGTGTGGAGCGTGGGCGTCGTCATGCTGGCCGGGCAAATCCTGGGCGCGCGCCTGGGCGCCCGCATGGTGCTGACCAAGGGGCAACGGCTGATACGCCCGACCATCGTGGTGGTATCGCTCCTGATGAGCCTGAAACTTTTGTACGATAGCCATGGCGCGGCGATTGCGCTCTGGCTGTCTTCATTGTGATAACCGAACCGAGATTATGTCTAGCGAAACCCATGATGTTCAGCACCTGATCGCCTTGTTCGACGGCTGTTTTGCCGACACGCTTAACACCCGGCTAATCAGGGGCGACGACGAACCCATTTACCTGCCGGCCGATGGGGATCTGCCTTTTCACCGCATTGTTTTTGCCCATGGCTATTACGCCAGCGCCATGCATGAAATCTCCCATTGGTGTATCGCCGGCGCCAGGCGCCGGCTAATGGTGGATTTTGGCTATTGGTACTGCCCGGACGGGCGCGACGACACCACGCAGCGCCAGTTCGAGCAGGTGGAAATCAAGCCCCAGGCCCTGGAATGGCTATTTTGTGCGGCGGCGGGGTTTCCCTTCAATGTCAGCTGCGATAATCTCAATGGCGATAGCGAGCCGGACCGTATCGCGTTCCAGCGCTTGGTGCATGGGCAGGTCATCCGCTATCTCGACCAGGGTATTCCTGACCGTGCGGCCTGTTTTATCCAGGCGTTGCATGCGTTTTACCATACCCCGCCGTTAACGCGGAGCCAGTTCCGTTCCCCGGTCGCGATAGATGCCGCCCCGACGTTGCATAATGAATGAGGACATTCGATGATCGTAACTTTTGAAACGCGTATCCTGGCGTTAATTGACGATATGGTGGAGCATGCCACCGACGATGAATTATTTGCCGGCGGCTATTTGCGCGGCCACCTGACGCTGGCGGTCGCCGAAGCGGAGGAAAATAACGAGCATACCCTTGAAGCGCTGCACGATCGGGTACAGGCCTGCCTGGCCAAGGCTATCGGCAATGGTGAACTGTCGCCGCCGGATCAGGTGCTGGTGCTGGGCATGTGGCACCGGCTGTATGAACAGGCCAAAGCCGTACCAACGATAAACGAAATTTAAGTTATCACACGCCATCCTGGCCTATCACGTACAATCCGGCATTAACGTGATGGACGTTTTTCAGGCTGATGGCGCCAATTTACAGACCTTGTTACAGTAGCATTTGCGGCGTTATTTCCTGCGGCTCGCCGCGTGAACGCCCGTGTATCCCTGCCGCGCGTACCGCCGGCACATACCCGTTCCCCCCTGAATCACGCCAACGCGCCATCCCCTTCCGCCGGACATTAACAGGCCTGGCCGTCCGCGCCGGTAGTACCCTTACCTCCGTCTTATCAGGAAGCAGAAACTCAATCACAAGGAACGATGATGTCTGGCTACCCCATACACCCTAAAGACACCTGTCCGCCGCGCCGTCTGACCGGCCTGATACCGTTATTTACCCTGGTGGCGGCCCACCACGCCGTCGCCCATACTGTGCCCGCGCCGTCCGCCGCCGCGCCGTCGGTCATCGCCGACAGCGATGTGATAACGGTAACCGCGCCATTGCATTCCCCGCTGATCGTCGTCACGTCCCCTAAGACGCCGCGCCAGCCGTTGCCGGCCAGCGATGGCGCCGGTTACCTTAAAACCATTCCCGGCTTCGCCCAGATCCGCAACGGCGGCACCAACGGCGATCCGGTTTTTCGCGGCATGTTCGGATCCAGGCTGAAAATACTCGCCGACGGCGCGGAAATCCTCGGTACCTGCCCAAGCCGCATGGATGCGCCGACCGCCTATATCTCCCCGGAAAGCTATGATGTCCTGACCCTGGTCAAAGGCCCGCAAACCGTTCTGTGGGGGCCGGGCTCCTCGGCGGGCACCCTGCGTTTCGAACGCGTCTTTCCGCATTTCGATAAGGCCGGCGTAAAAACCCAGCTTGGCCTGCTGGCGGGATCCAACGGCCGCCGGGATGAAACTGTCCAGGCCGCCGTGGGCAATGCGCTGGGCTATATGCAACTGTCCGCCAACCAGTCTCGCGCCGGCGACTATCGCGACGGCGCGGGACGGCGCGTGCCCTCGCGCTGGGATAAATGGAACGGCGATCTGGCGCTGGGCTGGACGCCGGATGACGCCACCCGGATGGAGCTGACCATGGGCCGCGGCAACGGCGAGGCCAGTTATGCGGGCCGGGGCATGGACGGCGCGCAAATCAAACGCGAAAGCCTGGGCGCGCGCTTTGAGAAAACCGGTATCGGTGATGTGCTGGACCGGGTCGAGGCCCAGCTCTACTACAGCTATGCCAATCATGTCATGGACAACACCAGCCTGCGCTCTCCCGTGCAGCAGCCGGCCGCCGCCGGCTGCTGCAAGATGCGCGCACGCCAGGGGCCGCCAAACGCCGCCCGGCGCAGTAACCCGGATCGCCGCACCCTGGGGGGGCGCGCCGCCGGCACCTGGCTGTGGACCGATTTCCAGCTGCAGTCCGGCGCGGACATGCAAACCAACACGCATCGCGTCAAAAAAAGCACCGGCTGGGACCGGGATGCGCGTTTTCAGGATTACGGCGTGTTCAGCGAGCTGACCTGGCATGCCTCCGGGCATAACCGTATTATCGGCGGCGCGCGCCTCGATCGCAGCCTGGCGGACAAATACGATGATACTGGGTCGCGGTCGCGCGCCGCAATCCTGCCCGCGGGCTTTATCCGTTACGAGCAGCAGCTGAGCGCGCCGCTGCTGTGGTATGCGGGCATAGGTTATACCGAACGTTTTCCGGATTATTGGGAATTATTCAAACCCAAAGCCGGACCGCGGCCGGGATCCGATCCCTTTGCCGCGCTGAAAAGTGAAAAAACCACCCAGATCGATGCCGGCTGGCACTACGTGAATGGCGGTTTTAACGGGTGGCTGTCCGGTTATGCCGGACGGGTGGATGATTTTATTTTAGTCAAATACGACCCGAACAATGCCTACGGCAGCCAGGCGGTCAATATCAGCGCCCATATCATGGGCGCGGAGCTGGGCATGGGGTATCGGCTGGCCGAACACTGGAAAACCGACGCCAGCCTTGCCTGGTCGTGGGGCAAAAATACCCGCGACGGGCGTCCGTTGCCGCAGATGCCGCCGCTGGACGCCCGTGCCGGACTGACCTATGAACGGCAACGCTTTAGCAGCACCGCGCTATGGCGCGTGGTCAGCGCCCAGCGCCGCATCGCCGCCAACCAGGGCAATGCGGCGGGTAAGGATTTTGCCGCCAGCCCCGGCTTCGGCGTCCTGTCGGCCAATGTGGCCTACAGATTAACCAAAGGCATCAAGCTCAGCAGCGGCGTCGACAATATCCTCGACAAGCGCTACAGCGAGCACCTCAACCTGGCGGGCAACAGCGGCTTCGGCTACGCGGCCGATAGGCCGATTACCGAGCCGGGCAGGACCCTGTGGGGCAGGGTGAATATGGTGTTCTAGCCGCCGGAGGGCGGGGCAAAAAACCGGCCGTGCTTTGGGCACGACCGGCGGCATAAAACATGAAAACGGTTAAAACCGGTAGCTGAGCCCCAGGCCGAAGACATCATCGGCCGCGATGGACATTGGATTATCATCTTTTAACAAGTTGATTTTATAGTCTGCATAGACCGACATGTTTTTATTGAAGAAATAGGTCAGGCCCAGATCGGCGTATTTGATCAGGTCAACATCTCCATAACCCTCAATCTGTTTGCCTTTCGATTGAAAATAACCTATTTCCGGCTGTAGGCCGAAATCGAACAGATATTGTGCCACCGCCTCCATATTCTGTGCCTTATTGGCCATGCCGATAGAACCTATGGGCGCCATATTGTGCGTTTCGGAATAAAGAGTGGCCAGGTACAGGCTGTGGGCATTATATTTTAGGCCCGTAGCCCAATTTTCCGCTTTGTCGCCCCGGCCATAGGCAAGTTGTTGCTGCGCCTTGGTGCGATTAGACACTGAATACGCGCCCAGTATGGCACCGCCCCAGTCAAAAGTATAAGAGGAAGAAAAACCGTAACCATCACCATTCGCCTTGGTCGCCATGCGTGCGTCGTTAGAGTTTTCATCATTGGCACCTTGGTATTGCACCGCAAATTTCAATCCATCGGCCAGACCGAAAAAATTGTTATTACGATAGGTCAAGAGGCCGGTTGAACGACCGCTCATAAAACTGTCTGAATAACTGTAGGTCAAATCGTCAAATATCGCCGCAATATCTGTGATGGAAGCGACGTCATACAGCACCCCCCAATTCCGTCCATAATCCAGAGAGCCAAAATTGCTCCATTTCAGGCCAGCAAAGCCCAGGCGGGTTTTATTGCCCGATAAGGCGTCACTGCCGCCCTCGGTGTGATTGGTCTGAACATTATATTCCCATTGACCATAACCAGTAAGCTGGTCATTAATCTGGGTCTGCCCTTTGAATCCGAAGCGGATATAACTGTTATCACCATCGCTGCCAGTGTAATTACTAAAATAATGCCGCGCTTGCACACTGCCGTAAAAATCGAGCTTGTTAGCATCCTTATTATAAATTTCCGCTGCCGACAGATAAGGCGCGGCGAGAATAATCACAGTTGCTGCCATTGTTTTATTCATTGTTTATTTTCTCATATAATGATTATTGGAGTTGCTGCGTTTTAAAACAATAGTTCCCCTGAGAGGGAGAAATTAACGTTCTCCCCCTTCGCATCATGCTGCTTGAACTTAAGGTGGCGCGTTAAACCGCCGCGCTAACGGTAAAGAATGAAAAATTGGCCGTGCCGGCCTGGCCGTCTCCTTTATTGCGCGCCACGGCAAACAAACCGGCTTTTGCTCCTACCCATTTCCCCGGACCGGCGGCAAATGCGGTGGGCAGCAAGGTAAAAGCCTGGCCATCAGCGCCGTAGGAAAACGTACAGATGGCATCCCGCCTGACGGTAATGCGCAAATAGAGCGGCGTGGCGTCCGGCCAGGGTACCAGGTCGCGCTTGGAGATATTGACCTCGCCGCCATCGCCCCGCCAGCCTGTATCCCAGGTCAGGCAATACCGGCCTTGGGACCGCTGCACACTGAGGGCGGCGTAACGTTCGCCATAGATAATAATGCCGGCCTGCTCGCCGTCATGGCGTAGGTCCGCCGTCATGCGGGTGGTAAGGGTAAATTCCCGGGCGGGGAATTTCTGCAGCAAGAGATTGGCAGCATCATAGAGCGAAGGCTGGCCGTCGCGCAGCGGCAGGTGTTCGCAGGCTAAGTGGAGGCCCCGGTTATCCAGGCTCGCCCAGTAGGGCTGGGGATTGGCCTGCCACTGCCATTGCAAGCCCGGACGGGCCGATAAGAAATCATCCGACGTGCGCGGTTCACAGGGCGCGCGGGAAAGAGCGGTTGCAGGTTTTACCCAACGTTCCACGGGTTCGCCGCAGGCGATCACCGGCCAGTCATCCACCCAGCGCAGGGGTTGCAGATGAACCAGGCGGCCATAGGTCCCGGCGTCCTGAAAATGCATAAACCAGCTTTCGCCATTATCAAGCTCCACCCAGCCGCCCTGATGCGGACCGTTGACTGCGGTATTGCCCTGGCTCAAGATTTTTCTTGCTTCATAAGGACCCTGGATGCTGCGCGCGCGCAGCACCGCCTGCCAGCCGGTGGCCACGCCGCCGGCCGGGGCGAAGATATAATACCAGCCGTGGCGCTTGTACAGTTTAGGCCCTTCAAGGGTCGGCAAGTCGGCGCTGCCGTCATAAAGCGCTTGTCCTTCGTCCAGCAGGGTCTGGCCATCCGGCGACATGGCGCACAGCTGCAGCCGATGTTTTATGCCGCTACGGCTATAAGCAAAGGCATGAACCAACCATGCCCGGCCGTCGTCGTCCCAGAAGGGGCAGGGATCGATCCAGCCTTTAGCCTGTTTCAGACAGTGCGGCGCTGACCATTCTCCCAGCGGGTCGGTTGTTCGGCACATAAAAATGCCCTCGTCAGGTGTGCTGAAAAACACCCAAAACAGGCCGGCGTGATAGCGGATGCTTGGCGCCCAAACTCCTTTCCCCGGCTGAAAGGCGTCATACCCCGGCAATGCCAGGCACGGTAATACATGGTTAACGATTTGCCAGTTGACCAGGTCGGTGGAGTGCAGGATCGGCAGCCCGGGCATATGATTAAAACTGGAGGCCACCAGATAAAAATCATCTCCGACGCGTACAATGTCCGGGTCCGAATAATCGGCATGTAGCACTGGATTCTGATAAGTTCCGTCACCCCGATCGGGGCGCCACGGGGAAAGCTCATTGTCATGCATGATTAATGTCCTTTGACGAAGATAAATGTCGCCGCGACGCAGTACCGCCCATTAAAGGCGATTCGCCAGCGGCTCGTCACCGGTAATAATGATATCGCCGGCCGCGGCCTGCGGTATCAGCTGGCGCTGCGCCAGGTCCGCCTGGATATTTGCCATGGTTTTATCATCGAGCTTATAGAAACGGGTCAGCCAATATAAGACCAGGTAAGACAGGCTGGGGCCGACGGTCAGCAAACCGATGATGCCGGTGGTGGCCAGAGCGCTTTGTGTCGTCGATCCGGCCTGGTAGCCAAACCAACCCAGGGAAAATCCCACCAGCGCGCCCGCCACCGCCATGCCCAGTTTCAGCGCGAACAAATTGCCGGAGAAAGAAAGGGCGGTTATGCGCCGGCCGGTTTTCCATTCACCGTAATCCGCGGCATTGGCCATCATATTCCATTTAAAGGGCTGATACATTTGATGGAAAAAGCCAATCAGGAAATAAAGCGGGAACACGACGCTTAGCCATTTCGGCGGCATAAAGAACATAATCACGCCGGTGAGAACCAACAGTAAATTAATGTTTTTAAACATGCTGACCGCATTAAAGCGTTTAGCGAAAAAGCCGGCTGCCATTGCGCCGAGAATGGTGCCTACGACGCTGGTGGTAATAAACGCCGTTTTCATCGCCGTGCCTGTCAGGTCGGAATGCTGCGGATCAAGCATTAGGTAAGTGGCGTAATAGAGCGTGGCGGCGCTGCGCATGACGCCGGCCATGCTGGAAAAGAACGTGATGATGGCCACGATGCGCCACTGATCGTTGGATAGCAGATTTTTTAGATCGCTTAATACGGTTTCATTGCCGCGTGCCTGCGGGTTGATTTGTTCCTGGGTAGTAAAAAAACAGATAAACAGCATAATGACCGCGAGGACACCCATGACCGCCATCGTACATTGATAGCCCAGTTGTTTATTTCCTTTGCCGAACCAGTCCACCAGCCATAATGTGCCGATGGAAACCACCAAACCCGCCGCCGATGAAATGGTAAAACGATAGGATTGGGCGGAAAGGCGATCTTTTTCATCCGAAGTGATGACCCCGCCGAGAGAGCAATAAGGAATATTGATAAAGGTATAGAACAGCATTAACAGCGTATAGGTAATATAGGCATAGACTAGTTTGCCGGTGCCGGTGAGTTCGGGCGTGGTAAAAGTGAGCACCGCAATAACGGCATATGGAACGGCAAACCATACCAGCCAGGGCCGGAAATGTCCCCATCGGGTGCGTACCCGATCCGCTAATAAGCCTGTCAGCGGATCCGATACTGCATCTAAAATACGGGTTACCAGGAACATAATGCCGACCGCGGCCGCTGATATACCATATATATCCGTGTAAAAATAAGTCAGAAACATGGTTACCGACGAATAAACGATGCCACATGCGGCATCTCCCATGCCAAAACCCATTTTTTGCCAAACCGTGAGTTTTTTTATTCTTATCATCATTCATCTCCAGTTAAATGAAAAATCATCTTTTTAGCGCCGCCATTTTATGGATTATTAACAACTGCAACTATTGTAAATTTATGTATGAGCATTATGATTTTTGTTAAATGAGATTATTATCACAAATCGCATGCATCCAGGTAGGTGCGATTTTATGAAAATTAATAAAATAAAATATTAAAAATCAATACGTTATGATTATTCTTGCGGTTATAGTTATTGGTCCTTTAACTTTTGGAGAAAAATCATCCCACGGGTAGAATCAACATTCTATGGACGCTTAAATGTGATATTGATCACACTATAAAGGAGGATTACGCACAAGATATCATACCAATTGTAAAAGCATTCATTTCTCAGAGGTGTAATAGGTATAACAACAGTCGCCATTTTAACCGCCTGCGCCCGGCGTAAAACCGGTCCCCGGCAGAATGGGTATGAGTTTTGGGTGGGGTTTTAATCATGGATTCATCCGCAGGATAATTTCTATTTTGGTAAATATCATTCACCCAGAGAAATATCAGTATTCATTTAACCGGGTGAATATAATATCTTCTTTTACCGAAGTGGATTTATATTTCACGCCCCTTTAACACTTTACGCAGCCAAAAACGATTGGGACTTAATGCCGCCGACTGCGCCAGGCTTAGCGGCAGTGGCTCGCCGAATATCTGGCCGGCCAGGATCTCCGCCGCCAAGGGGGCGGTGCATAAACCGCGCGACCCCAGGCCGCCCAGCATAAACAGATTGGCATACACCGGCGCGTCCGCCACCGCCTCGCCGGCCAGCAGGCGTCCGGGCAGATCGCCATACGCGCGTTGGGTGGCGGCAAAATCCGGCACGCCGCCGAGCATGGGCAGATGATCCCTGGCGCTGCTGCGTATGCTGGCGCGTGCCTCGCCGGCGCTGACATCAACGCACTGTGCCCAGGATTGCCCGGGCAGGCAGGCGATTAACCGGTCGCGGTTGGCCCGCTGCTCATCGGGGCGGTAAGTCATGTCCTCGTCGTCGCGCCGGGCGCTGGCGCCCAGGCAGTGGGTGCGAAAGCCGGGGCTTGCGGGCGTCAGGTAACCGTCATAACACAGCACCTGCTTCAAGGTCCGCAGTGCCGGCTGGTCGGGAACATAGCTGACCTGCCCGCGCACGCTGGTCAACGGCAGCGGGGCGGTAATCGGCCATTGCAGCATGCGGTGCCCGGCGGCCAGCACCACCGTGGCATGGCGGGCCTGGCGCCCCGCGCCGAAATCCAGCAACCAATCGTCCGCGCCGGCGTTTAATCCCCGCACCTCATGGCCGTAGTGCACCGCCATGCCGCGGGACTGCGCGCGCGCGATGATGCCGGCGGTGAATTGGGCGGGGTTGAGCCAGCCTCCCAGCGGATAGGTGACCCCGCCGCTGCCGGTGGCAAGCCCGGTCAGCGCGGGCATGTCTTCGCAGGCCACCGCGCTGATGAGCTGCGCGGGCCAGTCCGTGGCCAGGATTTGCCGCAGCTTGCGCCGGGATCGGTCGTCATAGGCCAGTTGCGTGACGCCGCACCACTGGTGCTCAAAGATGACCCCCTGGCGTGCGCACTCCTGGTAATAGTGGTGCGCGAAAGGAAAAGCGATAGCAAAAAACTGCGCCAGCTCGTCATCCTCATTATTCAGCAGTGGATATAAGGCGCCCTGGCGATTGCCTGACGCCCCCTGGGCCGGGCCGCTATCGGCGCAATAAAGAGTCACCCGCGACCCGCGGCGCTGCAGGGCCTCCGCCGCCAGGGCGCCGGCAATTCCCCCGCCGATAATCGCCACCTCAAGCGGGTCGCGCGCGGGGCGCCGGACGTACCAGGGCGCGCGCGGCGCTGTCGCCAGCGGCGCGGCCAGGCTGCCGGCCAGCATTTCCCGCTTGCGGCCGAAACCCGGCGGCTTAAGGACGGTAAATCCCGCCTGGCGCAGGCCGCGCCGCACAAATCCCGCGGCGGTAAAGGTGGCGAAGGTCCCCTGCGGCGCGGCGAATCGCACCATGGCATGAAACAAGGCTTCGCTCCACATGCCGGCGTTTTTCGCCGGGGCGAAGCCGTCCAGGAACCACGCATCCACCCGGCCGGACAGGCTGTCGTCCAGAAGCGGCAGCAACGCGTTGATCTCGCCGTACCATAAATCCAGCGTGACGGCGCCGTCCGCCAGGATCAGCCGGTGGCAACCGGGCGTCGGCAACGGCCAAAGGCTGCGCAGCCCGGCGGCATAGCTGGCCAGCTCCGGCCAGCGCGCGTGGGCCTGCGCCATATCCTCGATTTTCAGGGGGAACTGCTCGAAGCTGATAAAGTGCAGGCGTCGCAGCGGCGCGTCGGGCCGCCGCCGTCTGAACTGGTCAAAGGCCTGCCACAGCGCCAGAAAGTTAAGTCCGGTGCCGAAGCCGGTTTCCGCCACCACCAACGATGCCCGCGTATGTTGTGCAAACCGCTCCGGCAGTCCGTTGCCGGCTAAAAAAACATAGCGGGTTTCTTCCAGTCCATCCTGGCTGGAAAAGTAGATGTCATCAAACTGTCGGGATACAGGTGTACCGTCTTCATTCCAATTAAGGATGGCGTTGCGGATAGGCGCGCGATTCACGGCGTAAGGCTCTTTTGTCAAGAAATGTTGAGATTTTAACGAGGTGTGCTTTGCGGCGCAAATTTTGCAAACTTCGTCTGATCGGACTTGTTCAGCGTACAACTGTACGCTAAAGTGCGTCACAGAATCTTATATATAAATACAAGAGGTATTAAATGAAACGTGCAGTGATTACCGGCCTGGGGATCTTATCGAGTATTGGTAATGACCAGAAAGAAGTCCTGGCATCTCTGCAACAAGGCCGCTCCGGAATCACTTTTTCCCAGGAATTGAAAGATTCCGGTATGCGCAGCCATGTGTGGGGGGATATTAAACTTGATACTAACGGGCTGATCGATCGTAAAATTGCGCGCTTCATGAGTGATGCCTCCATTTATGCCTACCTTTCCATGGAGCAGGCTATCCAGGATTCCGGGCTAAGCCCCGAGCAGGTTTCCAACGATCGCACCGGCCTCATCGTCGGTTCCGGCGGCGGCTCGCCGCGCAACCAGGTTGCCGGTTCCGACGGCATGCGTGCGCGCGGCCTGCGCGGCGTCGGCCCCTATATGGTCACCAAGGCCATGGCTTCCGGCGTGTCCGCCTGCCTGGCGACGCCGTTTAAAATCCGTGGCGTCAACTATTCCATCAGCTCCGCCTGCTCCACCTCCGCGCACTGTATCGGCAACGCGGTGGAAATGATCCAACTGGGCAAGCAGGACGTGGTGTTTGCCGGCGGCGGCGAGGAATTGTGCTGGGAAATGGCCTGCGAATTCGACGCCATGGGCGCGCTGTCTACCCGCTATAACGAGACCCCGGCCAGGGCGTCCCGTACCTATGACGTCAATCGCGACGGTTTCGTCATCGCCGGCGGTGGCGGTATCGTCGTGGTGGAAGAATTGGAACACGCGCTGGCGCGCGGCGCGCATATCTATGGCGAAATTATCGGGTACGGCGCCAACTCCGACGGCGCCGACATGGTGGCGCCTTCCGGGGAAGGGGCTATCCGCTGCATGCAGATGGCGCTGAAAGACGTCGATACCCCGATCGATTACCTCAACGTACACGGCACCTCCACGCCGGTGGGCGATGTCAAGGAACTGTGGGCCATCCGTGAAACCTTCGGCAGCCAGCAGCCGGCGTTTTCCTCCACCAAAGCCATGACCGGCCACTCCCTGGGCGCGGCGGGGGTGCATGAAACCATCTATACCCTGCTGATGCTGGAGCATAACTTCATCGCGCCGAGCATTAATATCGATGAGCTCGATCCGCAGGCCGAAGGCATGAATGTCATCACCGTACCCACCGAGCGGCGCCTGAACACGGTAATGACCAACAGTTTCGGGTTCGGCGGCACCAATGCCACCCTGGTCATGCGCAAGTATCTCTAACGGGGTGATGCCTTTGGGCGTGCGTCAGGCAACGTCTATCGGGCATGCGGAAATATCCTTTCCCTGGCCGTAATAAAAAAACCATCCTGCCGGCGTGTCCGCATGCAGGATGGTTTTTTTGTCGGCCAATCAGCTCAGATCAGGATCCAGATCAGCAACAGAACCCCGGCCACGGCAATCGCCATGATCCAGCGCGAGCGGATGGTTTTTGCCGCCGGCGTCATCGGCTCGGTGGCGATAAGCGGGCTCATGGCCGGCTGTAGCAGACGGGCGTCGGGGGTTTGATGCTGGCTTTGCGTGCGGGTAAGGCGATAGATAAACAGGAACTGCATTACCGCGCCCACCTGCGCCGGCGTCAGCACGCTCTGGGGCAGCGCGTTGAAATGCTGTTGGCAGTACGCTTCTATTGCCTGCTGTTCATCGCTATTGGTCGGCTGTTTCAGGGTGGCCTGCACCGATGCCAGGGTAGGGGAGGCCTGCTGCGACAGCGTCATATGTCCCTGCAGAAATTGCATCAGCAGCTGGAAATGGCGCGCCGGGATAGGATCGCCCGCTTTCAGGCCCATCATGGTCATCACGCTTTGCCAGATTTCCGCCGGGGATTCGCCGGTGACCGCCGCCAGGCGGGTAATCTGCTGGTTCAGGGCATGATGTTCGGCCGGCAGCAGCGTGCGATCGGTAATGGCGGACTGCTGTGGCTGCGGGATATTCAGCTGGCCGTTTTGCAGTAACGCCACCACCTGCAGCAACTGCTCGGGGCCAAGCTGGCTTAGCACGGTATGACCATATTCCCGGCGAATAAAATCACTGACCGCCTGGCGGTTGTTACCCTGGGGCAGCAGTTCGGTGAGCTGTTGCATAAGTTGGCGCCCGGCGTGGGTTTGCTGTGCCTGGCCCAGCCTGGTTTGCAGCAGCTGTTCGGCGGGCTGGAAATGGCCCGCCGTCAGCTCGCCGTCGTTGGCGATATTCAATTGATGGCGCAATGCGGCCCAGATCTCCGGGGCCTTGCTGTTGCTTAACGCCATGATCTTGATAATCAGACGCTCCAGGGCGGTGCGTTGCGCCGTGGTCAGCGGCTTTTCACTCTCCGGCCCTAAAGGTGCGCTGCCCGCGGCGCCATGGGGCGGATCGCCCTGTAAAGGTGTACCGGGGCCACTTACAGGTTGCATATGACTCATCCTTTAGCATAGGGCGCTGTCGTCCAGCCCGGCCATAGCAACTGCGTTATGGCATCGTGCGCTCAGATCAACAATGCGGCGAATGATAACAAGCCGCCGTGGCTTGCGGTAGCGGCACGCGTCAGGAAGGCATTTTCTGCTCTTTACCTGGCCTGCGTATCAGGGGAATGCGCAGCCGTTGTGCCAATATAACTCCCAACAGTGTAATCCCACCGCCGACGACGTGATAGCTGTGCAGTCGCTCATGTAAAAAAAGTACCGCGATGGCGGCGGTAAACAGCGGCGCCAGGTTCATAAATATCGACGCGGTATTGGCACCCAGCCGCATTACCCCCTGGATCCACAGGTAAGGCGCGATCAGGGACGCGGCGATACCGGCAAAGATCACCAGCGGAATATTGCGCGCGGTCAGGCCAACGTCCGGCGCCAGCAGGAACCCCGGCAGCAGGAGCAGCACGCCGAACGCCACCTGGATATAAAGCGATTGCCAATTGGGCAGCGGTATCGTCCAGCGCCGGGTCAGTACCCCGTACAGGGCATAGGACGCGGATGCGCCTATCATCATCAGCTCGCCGCCGCCCATGCCGTGGCTCAGCAGCACCCGCGGATGCCCCGCGCTGACCAGCCAGACCAGGCCGCCGAACGAGAGCAGGGTGCCCAGCAAGACGCCCAGCGTCGGCACGGCGCGCAGCAGCAGGATACTCAATAGCACCGTCAGCAGCGGAATCAGCGAATTCAGTATCCCCATAAACAGTGCGCTCACGCTGTGCGCGGCATAATAAGCCAGGCTTTGGTACAACACCATGCCCAGCAGGCCAAGCACCAGCAGGCGCCAGCCCTGGGCGCGCACGACGCGGCGGTTGCGCAGCACGCCGGGCAGGACAAAGGGCGTCAGTATCACCAGGGCCACCAGCCAACGGTAAAAGGAAATCGCCGCCGGGTCGATGGCGCTGGCGGACATTTTGCTGACGATGGCGTTGACCGACCAGATCAGCACGGCCAGCAGGGGATAAAAAATAGTCATGCGACGGTCCTTTTAACGTCAATCCGCCATGATACGGTTCTCAGAGTAGCCTGGCGGATAAAAGGGTTTTTCTTAGGGCATCCTAAACATAAGCGGGCAATAATAATACGGTATTAATATGTTGTGCCAATCCCGTGCGCGATAGCATTGGGATTTTTCCCCGTTCGGTGGCAAAATATTCCCCCTTTTTAACACGCAGGCCGCTGGCTTCCGGAGTCGGATGTGAAAATACTGGTCGATGAAAACATGCCCTATGCCCACGAATTGTTCAGCCGGTTGGGCGAGGTCGTGCCGGTTGCCGGACGCCAGCTGTCGGCCGCAGCGCTTGCGGGCGCCGATGCGCTGATGGTGCGCTCGGTCACTCAGGTTAACGCCGGGCTCCTGGCCGGCAGCGGCGTGAAATTCGTCGGCACGGCGACCGCGGGCACCGATCATGTGGATGAAGCCTGGCTGGAGCAGGCCGGCATCGCTTTTTCCGCCGCGCCGGGTTGTAATGCCGTCGCGGTGGTGGAGTATGTTTTTTCCTCCCTGCTGATGCTGGCGGAGCGCGACGGCTTTTCCCTGCGTGATAAAACCGTCGGCATTATCGGCGCAGGCAACGTGGGTGGGCGGCTCGATCGCCGCCTTAAGGCGCTGGGCATCCGCACCCTGTTGTGCGATCCCCCGCGCGCCGATCGGGGCGATGACGGGGATTTCCATCCGCTGGCAACCCTGGTGCGCGAGGCGGACGTGCTGACGTTCCATACCCCCTTGAACATGTCCGGGCCTTATCGCACCTGGCATCAGGTGGATGCGGAACTGCTGGCGGCGCTGCCCGACGGCCGTATTTTAATCAATGCCTGCCGCGGCGCGGTGGTGGATAACGCCGCGCTGCTGGCCGCCCTGGAGCACGGGAAAAAAATGCGCGCCGTGCTTGACGTCTGGGAACCGGAGCCGGCGCTGTCGCCATCGCTGCTGTCTCGTGTCGATATCGGCACGCCGCATATTGCAGGCTATACGCTCGAAGGCAAGGCGCGCGGCACCACCCAGGTTTTCGAGGCATACAGCGCTTTTCTCGGCACGCCGCTGCGGGCGCCGCTCGGCGAGCTGTTGCCCCGGCCGTCGGTAGAGCGGGTACGGTTACACGGCGGCCTTGACGAGGCGATGCTCCGCCAGTTGGTCCATCTGGTGTATGATGTGCGCCGCGATGATGCGTCCCTGCGCCGGGTGGCGGCCATGCCGGGAGAATTCGACCGGCTGCGCAGGCAGTACCATGACCGACGCGAATGGTCGTCGCTGTGTGTTGAAAGCGATGACGCCGCGGCGGCGGCGACGCTGCGCGAACTCGGTTTTAACGCCCTGCTGGCCGGCGCCCGCTAGACACCCGACCGTACCTATACCCTAACGTGAAGTATGGCGGGTATAACCTTATTGCGCGGGCAGGCTCTGCCTCCCCGCCCCGATGATGCATTGCTTTGGAGAGTTGTTATGTCTGACGGCTGGAATATCGCCCTTTTGGGCGCAACAGGCGCGGTCGGTACGGCGCTGCTGGAATTGCTGCAAGAGCGGCAGTTCCCGGTAGGTGAACTGTTTTTACTGGCCAGCGAGCGCAGCGCCGGTGAAACCCTGCGTTACGACGGCAAAAGTATCCTGGTCGCCGACGCCGCGCAGTTTGACTGGACTCAGGCGCAACTGGCCTTTTTCGTGGCGGGCAGCGGCGCCAGCGCGCTTTATGCTGAACCCGCCGCCGCCGCGGGCTGCGTGGTTATCGATTCCAGCGGCCTGTTCGCACTGGAGCCGGACGTGCCGCTGGTGGTGCCCGGCGTCAATGACGCGGTGCTGGCGGATTATCGCAACCGCAACCTGGTGGCGGTCGCCGACAGCCTGACCAGCCAGCTGCTGCTGGCGGTGAGGCCGCTTACCGACCTGGCCGGCATCGCCCGGCTGCATGTCGTCAACCTGCTCTCCGCTTCCGGCCAGGGCAAGGCGGCGGTGGACGCGTTGGCGGGCCAAAGCGCCAGGCTGCTGAACGGCCTGCCCACCGAGCCGGGCTTCTTCAGCCGCCAGTTGGCGTTTAATATGTTGCCTCTGGTGGCGGACGAACTGGGCAGCGTCCAGGTTGAGCGGCGCCTGGTGGATGAAGTGCGCAAGGTTCTGCAGGACGAGGGATTGCCGATTGCGGTCAGCAGCGTCCAGGCCCCGGTATTTTACGGCCACGCCCAGATGGTGCATCTGGAAACCCAGCGGCCGATGGGCCCTGAGGAAGCGCGCGACGCGTTAACGGCGGGCGAAAGCATCAATGTCAGCGAGGAAGGGGAGTATCCCACCCAGGTGGAGGATGCCTCGGGACAGGCGCACCTTAGCATCGGCTGCCTGCGCAACGATTACGGCATGCCGGATCTGCTGCAATTCTGGTCGGTGGCGGATAATGTCCGCTTCGGCGGCGCGCTGATGGCGTTGCTGACCGCGGAGCTGCTGGTGGCGGAGTACTTTTATTAATGTCCCGGGAAGTATTCGCCGATCAGCCGGCAACGTCCAGGATAGCGCTGGGCATTGAATATGACGGCAGCCGTTTCTACGGCTGGCAGCGCCAGTCGGAAGTCGTCAGCGTCCAGTCTTGCCTGGAGCAGGCCTTATCCAAAGTCGCCAACGAGCCGATCGCGGTGCAGTGCGCCGGGCGTACCGACGCGGGAGTGCACGCCACCGGCCAGGTGGTGCATTTCGACACCGGCGCGCGGCGCGAAGACTCCGCCTGGACCCTGGGCGTTAACGCCAACCTGCCGCCGGACGTGGCGGTGCGCTGGGTCCGCGCCGTCGCGGGCGAATTTCACGCGCGTTTTAGCGCCACGGCGCGTCGTTACCGCTATATTATCTATAATCATCCTTATCGCCCGGCAATTTTATCCCGGGGCGTGACGCATTATTACCATCAGCTGGATGCGGATATCATGGAGCGGGCGGGGCAATGTCTGCTGGGCGAACATGATTTTACATCATTCCGCGCCCTGCAGTGCCAGTCGCGCACGCCCTGGCGCAATCTAAAACATCTGCAGGTCACGCGCCACGGCGCTTATATCGTGGTGGATATCAAGGCCAACGCTTTCCTGCATCATATGGTGCGTAATATCGTGGGCAGCCTGATGGAAATAGGCTGCGGCAACCGTCCGCTGGAGTGGATGAACGAATTACTGGAAGCACGGGATCGCGCCCTGGCCGCTGCTACTGCCAGGGCGGAAGGGCTTTATCTGGTGGCGGTGGACTACCCTGGCCAGTTCGATTTGCCGTATCCTCCCATGGGACCGTTATTCCTGCTGGATTGACGGTACTGAACATATCATTTGCGCTTCCGGAATTCTGAACATGGAATTTATAAGATTTATTATTGATTTTATTCTGCATATTGACGTCCATCTGGCGGAATTGGTGGCGCAGTACGGCATCTGGGTCTACGCCATCCTGTTTCTCATTCTGTTTTGTGAAACCGGTCTGGTGGTGACGCCCTTCCTGCCCGGCGATTCGCTGCTGTTTGTCGCGGGCGCGCTGGCGGCCTTGCCGAGCAACAGCCTGGATGTGCATCTGATGGCGCTGCTGATGGCCGCCGCCGCGATATTGGGCGATGCGGTCAACTACACCATCGGGCGGCTGTTCGGTGAAAAACTGTTCAGTAATCCCCATTCCAGGATTTTCCGCCGCAGCTACCTGGACAAGACCCACCAGTTCTACGCGCGTCACGGTGGTAAAACCATTATCCTGGCCCGGTTTGTGCCGATTGTCAGGACGTTCGCGCCCTTCGTCGCCGGCATGGGACATATGTCCTATCGCCATTTCGCCCTGTTCAATATTACCGGCGGCGTCATATGGGTAGTCCTGTTTACCTATGCCGGTTACCTGTTCGGCGATCTGCCGGTGGTGCAGGAAAACTTGAAATTATTGATTGTCGCCATCATTCTGCTGTCTATCCTGCCCGGGGTGATTGAGGTATGGCGCCACAGGCGCGCCGCCGCCCGCAGATAAACGCGCGGGATTTGTCCGCGCCATGGATGATTTGTGAGCGACGGGCAGAGTTTTCTATCCCAACTCGTTGGCGGTTATGGTTTAATGGGCGACATTTTCAAAGGCTCTTCATCGCGCCGTCCAGGCGCGTTGAATAAGGCGGCGGCAAGACAACGACGGACGTCCTGCCGCGCCGCGGCCAAGGTATGAATAGCGGACTGGCGCTTGCCAGGTTCAAACAGAAAGGTTATCGATGAGCTGGATTGAACGAATACTTAACAAGAGCACTATCACCCCGGCGCGCAGGGCGAATATCCCCGAAGGCGTATGGACCAAGTGTGATAGCTGCGGGCAGGTACTCTACCGTGCCGAGCTTGAGCGCAACCTCGAGGTCTGCCCCAAATGCGATCATCATATGCGCATGACCGCCCGCGCCCGCCTGCATGCCTTTTTGGATAAAGGCAGCGAGGTGGAGCTGGGCAGCGAGCTGGAACCCCGGGATATCCTGAAGTTCAAGGACTCGAAAAAATACAAAGACCGCCTGGCGGCGGCGCAAAAAGCCACCGATGAAAAAGACGCGCTGGTGGTAATGAAAGGCACCCTATACGCTATGCCGGTGGTCGCGGCGTCTTTTGAATTCGCCTTTATCGGCGGCTCTATGTCGTCGGTGGTCGGGGCGCGTTTTGTCCGTGCCGTCGAGCAGGCGCTGGAAGACGAATGCCCGCTGGTCTGCTTTTCCGCCAGCGGCGGCGCCCGTATGCAGGAAGCGCTGATATCGTTGATGCAGATGGCGAAAACCAGCGCCGCGCTGGCGAAGCTGCGCGCGCGCCGTTTGCCTTATATTTCGGTGCTTACCGATCCGACCATGGGCGGCGTATCCGCAAGTCTCGCCATGCTCGGCGATTTGAATATCGCCGAACCCAAGGCGCTGATAGGTTTTGCGGGGCCGCGCGTCATTGAACAAACGGTACGGGAAAAACTGCCGGCCGGGTTCCAGCGCAGCGAATTCCTGCTGGAGAAAGGCGCCATTGATATGATTATCCGCCGGCCGGAGATGCGCCTTAAACTGGCGGGACTGCTGGCCAAAATGACCGGCAGGCCGCAGCCGGAAGCGGAACATTCCCATGAGGCGAGGCCTGAGACGATCCACGAAGAGCGTCCGGACGAAGTCTGAGGACGGGGCCTATGGAAAACCTTGTTGCTCCACAAGCCACCTCGCCGCTGGCGGCGTGGCTGCATTATCTTGAACGCCTGCACGCCAAGACCATCGACCTCGGCCTGGATCGGGTAGGCCTGGTCGCCGCCGATATGGCGCTGCTGCGTCCCGCCCCCCGGGTTATTACCGTCGCGGGCACCAACGGCAAAGGCACCACCTGCCGGCTGATCGAGGCGGTATTGCTGGCCGCGGGATTCAAGGTCGGCGTCTACAGCTCTCCCCATCTGCTGCATTATACCGAACGGGTGCGCATCCAGGGGCGGGAACTGCCCGAGGCGCAGCACAGCGCGGCCATGGCGGCGGTTGAAGCGGGGCGCGGCGCCACTTCGCTAAGTTATTTCGAGTTCGGCACCCTGGCGGCCTTTTGGCTGTTCAAGCAGGCGCAGCTGGACGTGGCGGTGCTCGAGGTCGGCCTGGGCGGGCGGCTGGATGCCACCAATATCGTTGATGCCGATGTGGCGGTGATCACCAGCATCGCCCTTGATCATACCGAACTGCTGGGGCCGGATCGCGAGAGTATCGGCCGGGAAAAAGCCGGTATCCTGCGGGCGGGCCGCCCGGCTGTGGTCGGCGAACCGGATCGACCCGCCTCAATCGACAGCACGGCGCTCGCCGTGGGCGCGCTGCTGTACTGCCGCGATCGCGACTGGCGCTTCAGCCGGGACGGCGATACCTGGGACTGGCGCGACCAGCAGTCGGCGCTGACCGGATTGCCGCTGCCGCTGATTCCGCTGGAAAATGCCGCCACCGCCCTTGCGGCGCTCCGGCGTTTTCCCCTGCCGGTCTCCGACCAGGCCATCCGCCGGGGACTCGCCGAGGCGTCCCTGCCGGGCCGTTTCCAGGTCGTCGGCCAACGGCCGCTGCGCATCCTGGATGTGGCGCATAATCCACACGCCGCCGGGTATCTGGCGCAACGGCTGGCAACCCTGAAAATCCGGGGGAAAGTGCGCGCCGTGGTGGGCATGCTGGCCGACAAGGATATTGCCGGCACCCTGGGCTGCCTGCGCGGGCAGGTGGCTGAATGGTATTGCGCCACCCTGATTGACGCGCGCGGCGCTACCGCGGCGCGGCTGGCGGCCCATCTCGATCATGCCCGGCAATTTGACGATGTGGCCTCGGCCTGGCGACAGGCGTTGCAGGATGCCGACGCCGATGACTGCGTGCTGGTGTTTGGTTCATTTCATACCGTGGCGCCGATCGTTGCGATAACAGACCCGGAGAAAGAACGTGGCGAGTAAGTTTCAAAACCGCTTGGTGGGAACCATCATCATCGTCGCCTTGGGGGTTATTGTCCTGCCCGGGCTGCTGGATGGCAAAAAAAAGCACTACCAGGACGAGTTTGCCGCTATTCCCCTGGTGCCTAAACCCGGCGACAGCGACGAGGCGGATGCCTCGCCGCAGGCCAACCAGGCCCTGCCCAGCCAGCCGCCGGAAGGCGCGGGGGCGGCGGTAGAGCAGGCCAGCCAGGCGCCGGATGCGGACGACTCCGACACGCCGGACGCCCCGCAGCCAGCGTCGCCGCCGGTGAAGGCAGCGCCCAAGGCCCCGCCGCGCGAGACGGTAAAGGCCGCACCGGCCAAACCCACCGCCGCCGCGCGCCAGGAGCCGGTCAAACCCACCGCGCGGCCTGAGCAAGCCAAACCCGTCGCCGCGCCCGCGCCGCGCGTGGAACCGGCCAAGCCGGCCGCGAAGCCCGAGGCCCGCACGGAAATCGCCGAGGCCAAACCCGTTGCGCCGCGCACGGACGCGGCCCCTGAAGCCAAACCGGTCGCCGCGCCTAAGCCGGTGGAAAAGGAAACCCCGGAACAGGCGCCACAGGGACAAGCCTGGGTAGTGCAGCTCGGGGCGCTGAAAAACGCGACCAAGGTAACTGAAATTGTCGGCAAGCTGCGCTTGTCCGGTTACCGGGTCTATACCGTGCCGTCGACGCCGGTGGCGGGGCAGATTACACGCATTTTCGTCGGGCCGGACGCATCGAAGCAAAAGCTGCAAAGCTCGCTGCCTGAAATGAACCAGCTCAGCGGCCTGAGCGGCCAGCTGCGGGCTTACCAGCCCCGGTAATAGATATGCGGTAGGCCCGCTAGCACCGTCCTTGCACAGGGCGTGTTAAAGGGAGAGCGTGCCAATGGGGTCGAATCGGGCGTGGTGTTCCCGCCCGACCGAGCGCCCCATGGCGCGGCAGGCCCGCTAGCACCGTCCTTGCACAAGGCGTGTTAAAGGAAGAGCGTGCCAATGGGGTCGAATCGGGCGTGGTGTTCCCGCCCGACCGAGCGCCCCATGGCGCGGTAGGCCCGCTAGCACCGTCCTTGCACAAGGCGTGTTAAAGGAAGAGCGTGCCAATGGGGTCGAATCGGGCGTGGTGTTCCCGCCCGACCGAGCGCCCCATGGCGCGGCAGGCCCGCTAGCACCGTCCTTGCACAGGGCGTGTTAAAGGGAGAGCGTGCCAATGGGGTCGAATCGGGCGTGGTGTTCCCGCCCGACCGAGCGCCCCATGGCGCGGTAGGCCCGCTAGCACCGTCCTTGCACAAGGCGTGTTAAAGGGAGAGCGTGCCGTCGCCGGCCTATCTTCCTGCGGCGATTGGCTTTTTTTAATCGCCGTTATTTATTTAACTTTGGGCAGGAATTCCGCTGCGCAAACGTTTTCGTTTTCTGATAGAATTCGCCGCGAACCAGCTTCGGGGCGGATGACCAAGGGATGCATGCATGATCTGGGTTGATTACGTCATTATTGGCATCATCGTATTTTCTGCTCTGATAAGTCTGATTCGCGGGTTTATACGTGAAGCATTATCATTAGTGACATGGGCATGTGCGTTTTTTGTGGCCAGCCACTATTATGTTTATCTTGCTATCTATTTTACCCGCTTTGAAGATCAGCTGGTTCGTAACGGTATCGCGATTGCCTTGCTGTTCGTGGCTACCCTGATCGTCGGGGCAATCGTCAACTACGTGATTGGCTCTCTGGTGGAGCGGACCGGTTTATCCGGCACCGACCGCGTGTTGGGCGTCTGTTTCGGCGCACTCAGGGGCATACTGGTCGTATCGGCCATGCTATTCTTCCTGGATACCTTCACCGGCTTCTCCCAGAGCGCGGACTGGCAGCAGTCCCAGCTTATACCGCAATTCAGCGGTATTATCAGATGGTTCTTCGACTATCTGCAAAGCACGTCGAGTTTCTTACCCAAGCATCTCACGCTTCGGTAACGCTGATGAGGAAATGACATTATGTGCGGTATTGTCGGTATCGCCGGATTTATGCCGGTCAACCAGTCGATTTATGACGCGTTAACGGTGCTCCAGCACCGTGGGCAGGATGCCGCAGGCATCGTCACCATTGATGCATTGGATTGCTTTCGCCTGCGCAAAGCCAATGGCCTGGTGAAGGATGTATTTGAAGCACGCCACATGCAGCGTTTGCAGGGGACCATGGGCATCGGCCATGTACGTTACCCCACCGCCGGCAGTTCCAGCGCCTCCGAGGCGCAACCCTTCTATGTCAATTCCCCGTTCGGCATCACCCTGGCGCATAACGGCAACCTGACCAACGCCCACGAATTACGCAAAAAATTATTCGAAAAAGGACGCCGGCATATCAATACCACGTCCGATTCGGAAATCTTGCTGAATATCCTGGCCAGCGAACTGGACCGCTTCCCGGACTACCCGCTGGAAGCCGATGATATCTTCGCGGCGGTTGCGGCCACCCACCAGCAGATCCGCGGCGCCTATGCCGTGGTCGGCATGATTATCGGCCATGGCCTGATTGCGTTTCGCGATCCGAACGGCATCCGCCCCCTGGTTATCGGCAAGCGCACCCTCGCCGACGGACGCAACGAATACATGGTGGCTTCCGAAAGCGTGGCGCTTGATACGCTGGACTTTGAGTTCCTGCGCGACGTGGCGCCGGGCGAGGCGGTGTATATCACTGAAGCGGGCCAACTGTTCACCCGCCAGTGCGCCGAAAACCCCCAAAGCCATCCGTGCCTGTTCGAATATGTCTATTTTGCCCGCCCGGATTCCTTTATCGATAAAATTTCGGTCTACAGCGCCCGCGTGCGCATGGGGCAAAAACTGGGCGAAAAAATCGCCCGTGAATGGGAAGACCTGGATATCGACGTGGTGATCCCCATCCCGGAAACATCCTGCGATATCGCGCTCGAAATCGCCCGCATCCTCAACCTGCCTTACCGCCAGGGTTTTGTAAAAAACCGCTACGTGGGCCGTACCTTTATCATGCCCGGCCAGCAGGTGCGCCGCCAATCGGTACGCCGCAAACTCAACGCCAACCGCGCCGAGTTCCGCGATAAAAACGTACTGCTGGTGGACGACTCCATCGTGCGCGGCACCACGTCCGAACAGATCGTGGAAATGGCGCGCGAAGCCGGGGCGCGTAATGTCTACCTGGCCTCCGCGGCGCCGGAAATCCGTTTCCCCAATGTCTACGGCATTGATATGCCAAGCGCCACCGAACTGATTGCCCACGGCCGCGAAGTGGACGAAATCCGCGCGCTGATTGGCGCGGACGCGCTGATCTTCCAGGACCTCGGCGACCTCGAGGCGGCGGTGCGGGAAGATAACCCGGATGTGGTACAATTTGAATCCTCGGTATTTAACGGTATTTACGTCACCAAGGATGTCGACCAGCGTTATCTCGACTATCTTGAATCGTTACGCAACGACGACGTCAAAGCCGTCCAGCGCCAAAACGAAGTCGAAAACCTGGAGATGTATAACGAAGGGTGAGGGGCGCAACCCGCACCGATCCCCCGGCGGTTAACCGGTAGACGATATATGCACCCGGGCGGTAACACGCGCCGGGTGTTTTTATTATGGGCGGCGCCGATCCATCCGGCGTCCGCGACAGGGAGAACTGACATGAAACGACTGATCGTCGGCATTACCGGCGCCAGCGGCGCCATTTATGGCATCAGGCTGCTGCAGGTGCTCAAGGCGCTGGACGGCATTGAAACCCATCTGGTGCTGAGCAACGCCGCGCGCCAGACGCTGGCCCTTGAAACCGATTACAGCGTGCGCGATTTGCAGGCCCTGGCGGATGAGTTCCACGATTGCCGCGACATTGCCGCCAATATCAGCTCCGGCTCCTTCCACACCGCCGGCATGGTGATTCTGCCCTGTTCAATGAAAACCCTGTCGGCCATCGTCAACAGCTACAGCGACAGCCTGCTCACGCGTGCGGCCGACGTGGTGTTAAAAGAGCGGCGCACCCTGGTGCTGGGCGTGCGCGAAACGCCGCTGCACGTGGGCCATCTGCGGCTGATGACCGCCGCCGCGGAAATGGGCGCCGTCATCATGCCGCCGGTGCCGGCGTTTTATCACCGTCCCGTCACCCTGCACGACGTGGTCGACCAGACCGTCAACCGGGTGCTGGACCAATTCGATATCGCGCTGCCGCAGGACCTGTTCCAGCGCTGGCAGGGCGCTAACTGACGGTGAAAATCCTGCCGGATTTATTCGCGGGATGTGAAGCCGCCGGCATTTTTATAGGTTGTTTCCAGCATAGCGACGCAACCTGATGGCGCGTTCTGATAACATTGCACCAATAGTGATCAGGCTGTGTTTTTTTATGGTGCAGCCGCCCCGCGGCACCCGCCCTGACGCTATGCCCTCAGGCTGGAAACGGCGCGGGTTCGCCCCGGCCCGGGTAGTAAATAAGCAGGTCAGCCGGTTTTGTGCGCAGGTGGTCGGGCTATTGGCCACTCGCGCTGAAATGGCACGAAAAGTGCAACTCATTCCGCTGAAAACATCACGGTGTGTGCCTAATTAAAATTATTCCGAGGGTAATGTATGAATAAGCTGGTTAAAGTCCTTCCTCTGGTATTTGCTCTGGCCGCTGCCGGCAGCGCGTATGCCGCCGTGCCCAAAAATATTAAAATCGGCACCGATCCCACCTATGCGCCGTTCGAATCGAAAAATGCCAGCGGCGAACTGGTTGGTTTTGATATTGACCTCGCCAAAGAGCTTTGCAAACGTATCCAGGCTAAATGCACCTTTGTGGAAAGTGATTTCGACGCCCTGATCCCCTCGCTGAAAGCGAAAAAAATCGACGCCATCATCTCCTCGCTTTCCATCACTGAAAAACGCGAACAGGAAATCGACTTTACCGATAAGCTGTATGCCGCCAATGCCCGCCTGATCGCCAAGGCCGGCACCACCATTACCCCGACCCTGGATGCCCTGAAGGGTAAACGCGTCGGCGTGCTGCAAGGCTCCACCCAGGAAGCCTATGCCAACGCCAACTGGGCGCCGAAGGGCATTGACGTCGTCGCCTATGCCAACCAGGATCTGATCTATGCCGATCTGGCCGCCGGCCGTGTCGACGCCGCGTTCCAGGATGAAGTGGCCGCCAGCGAAGGTTTCCTGAAACAGCCTGCCGGTAAAGGCTATGTCTTCGCCGGTCCGGCGGTTAAAGACGATAAATTCTTCGGCGTCGGCACCGGCATGGGCCTGCGTAAAGATGAAACCGATCTGAAGGCCGCGCTGAACAAAGCCTTTGCCGAGATGCGCAAAGACGGCACCTACGATAAATTTGCCAAGCAGTATTTTGATTTTGACGTGTACGGCGGTTAATCCTGTCATTTTGTGTTTGCCCGCGCCTTGCGCGGGCGAATAGTTGTTATCCTCCGCCAGGACAGGATATGATCGATGCTTTATGGTTATTCGCAACTCATCATTAACGGTGCCCTGGTTACCCTTGAGCTGGCGCTTACGTCGGTGGTGCTCTCGGTAATCATCGGCCTGATCGGCGCCGGCGCAAAACTTTCCCGCAGCCGTACCCTGGCAGGCATTTTCGACGGCTATACCACGCTCATTCGCGGCGTACCCGATCTGGTGCTGATGCTGCTGATTTTCTACGGCCTGCAAATCGCCCTGAACAGCCTGACCGAAGCCATCGGCATGGACCAGATTGATATCGACCCCATGGCGGCCGGCATCATTACCCTTGGTTTTATCTACGGCGCCTATTTTACCGAAACCTTTCGCGGCGCGTTTATGGCAGTGCCGCGCGGCCAGATAGAAGCGGCCACCGCCTTTGGTTTTTCCGGCGTGCAGATTTTCCGCCGCATCATGTTTCCGGCCATGATGCGTTTCGCGCTGCCCGGTATCGGCAACAACTGGCAGGTTATTCTCAAGGCCACGGCGCTGGTCTCGCTGCTGGGCCTTAACGATGTGGTCAAGGCCACGCAGCTGGCCGGCAAGGGTACTTATCAACCCTTTTATTTCGCCATCGTGGCGGGGGTGGTCTACCTGATTTTCACCACCTTGTCCAACGGGGTGCTGTTATGGCTGACCCGGCGTTATTCCATGGGCGTTAAGAAGGCCGAGTTATGATTGAGATCCTGCGGCAATATGGTCCGGCTTTGTTATGGAGCGACGGTTATCGTTTTACCGGACTGGCGGTAACACTGTGGCTGCTGATTTCTTCCGTGGTTATCGGCGGGGTGCTGGCGGTTTTTATGGCGGTGGCGCGCGTGTCGCCGCGTCCCTGGGTGCGTTTCCCGGTCTGGCTGTTTACCTATATCTTTCGCGGTACGCCGCTGTATGTGCAACTGCTGGTATTTTATTCCGGCATGTACAGTCTGGAGATTGTGCGCGGCACGGATATGCTTAACGCTTTTTTTCGCAGCGGCCTGAATTGCACCATACTGGCGCTGACGCTGAATACCTGCGCCTATACCACTGAAATCTTCGCGGGCGCCATTCGAGCGGTGCCGCACGGCGAAATCGAGGCGGCGCGGGCCTATGGGTTCACCTGGTTTAAGCTGTACCGTTGCATCATCCTGCCCTCCGCGCTGCGTACCGCCATCCCGGCCTACAGTAACGAGGTGATCCTGATGCTGCACTCCACCGCCCTGGCCTTTACCGCCACGGTTCCCGACGTGCTGAAGATTGCGCGCGACATCAACGCTGCGACCTACCAGCCTTTTTACGCCTTCGGTATCGCGGCGGTGATTTACCTGATGATCTCTTTTGTGCTGATAGGGCTGTTTCGCCGGGCGGAAAAACGCTGGCTGCGCCACGTTAAGCCGCAATAATCCCATTACGCGCAGGATATGACTATGCAAGATACC
This sequence comes from Sodalis sp. RH14, assembly GCF_047324285.1. Classification (NCBI taxonomy): domain Bacteria; kingdom Pseudomonadati; phylum Pseudomonadota; class Gammaproteobacteria; order Enterobacterales; family Bruguierivoracaceae; genus Sodalis; species Sodalis sp. RH14. The sequence continues at coordinate 4,022,507 of NZ_CP178739.1, read as the reverse complement.
AAACTGTTGATTAAGGAGCTGCACAAGCGCTACGGCGATCAGGAAGTCCTGAAAGGGGTTTCGCTGGAGGCGCGCGCGGGGGATGTTATCAGCATTATCGGCTCCTCGGGGTCGGGTAAAAGTACGTTTTTACGCTGTATCAACTTCCTGGAAAAACCGAGCGAGGGGTCGATAAGCGTCAATAATATCGATATCCATATGGTGCGGGATCGGGACGGGCAGTTGAAAGTGTTCGATAAAAAACAGCTGCAGCTGCTGCGGACCCGGCTGACCATGGTATTCCAGCATTTTAATTTGTGGAGCCATATGACGGTGCTGGAAAACGTGATGGAAGCGCCGGTGCAGGTGTTGGGATTAAGTAAGAGCGAGGCGCGCGAGCGGGCGGTGCTGTATCTGGATAAGGTGGGCATCGACGCGCGCGCCCAGGCGAAATATCCGATCAATCTGTCCGGCGGGCAGCAGCAGCGGGTGTCCATCGCGCGCGCGTTGGCGATGGAACCGGATGTGCTGTTGTTTGATGAACCGACCTCCGCGCTGGACCCCGAGCTGGTGGGCGAGGTGCTGCGTATTATGCAGAAGCTGGCGGAAGAGGGTAAAACCATGGTGGTGGTGACCCATGAGATGGAGTTTGCCCGGCATGTGTCCAATCACGTTATATTTTTGCACCAGGGGGTTATCGAGGAAGAGGGGACACCGGCCGATGTGTTCGGGAGCCCGAAGAGCGCCCGGTTGCAGCAATTCTTGTCCGGCGCCCTCAAATAGAACGGACGCCCCATAGGCACGCTCTCCCTTGAACACGTCTGCTTTGAGATAAGTGTTGGCGGGCCTACCATGCCATGGGGCCTCGGTCGGGCGGGAACACCACGCCCGATTCGACCCCATTGGCACGCTCTCCCTTGAACACGTCTGCTTTGAGATAAGTGTTGGCGGGCCTACCATGCCACGGGGCCTCGGTCGGGCGGTAAAATCATGCCCGATTCGACCCAAAAGGCACGCTCTCCCTTGAACACGTCTGCTTTGAGATAAGTGTTGGCGGGCCTACCATGCCACGGGGCCTCGGTCGGGCGGTAAAATCATGCCCGATTCGACCCAAAAGGCACGCTCTCCCTTGAACACGTCTGCTTTGAGATAAGTGTTGGCGGGCCTACCATGCCATGGGGCCTCGGTCGGGCGGTAAAATCATGCCCGATTCGACCCAAAAGGCACGCTCTCCCTTGAACACGTCTGCTTTGAGATAAGTGTTGGCGGGCCTACCATGCCATGGGGCCTCGGTCGGGCGGGAAAATCACGCCCGATTCGACCCATTGGCATGCTCTCCCTTGAACACGACTGCGTTGAGATAAGTGTTGGCGGGCCTACCATGCCATGGGGCCTCGGTCGGGCGGGAACAACACGCCCGATCCGACCCCATAGGCACGCTCTCCCTTGAACACGTCTGCTTTGAGATAAGTGTTGGCGGGCCTACCATGCCATGGGGCCTCGGTCGGGCGGGAACACCACGCCCGATTCGACCCCATAGGCACGCTCTCCCTTGAACACGTCTGCTTTGAGATAAGTGTTGGCGGGCCTACCATGCCACGGGGCCTCGGTCGGTCGGGAAAATCATGCCCGATTCGACCCCATAGGCACGCTCTCCCTTGAACACGTCTGCTTTGAGATAAGTGTTGGCGGGCATACCGTGCCATGGGGCGCTCGGGATTTATTCGTCTTTAACGATATCGGCCAGCGCGTCCCTGAGCTCCATGTAGCGAAAGGTAAATCCGGCCGCTTCCAGGCGTTTGGGGACCGCCCGCTGGCCGCCCAGCATCAGCGTGGCGCCTTCGCCCATCATCAGCTTTACCGCCGCCGCCGGAGCGCGCATTAAGGCCGGGCGGTGCAGCGCCTCGCCCAGGGTGGCGGCGAATTGTTCATTATGCACCGGGTAGGGCGCCACCAGGTTGAACGGGCCGCTTAACCCGTCGGTGTTCAGCAGGAAGATCAGCGCATCCACCATGTCGTCGATATGGATCCAGGACAGGAACTGGCGACCGTTGCCGATAGGTCCGCCCAGCCCCAGTTTAAACAGCGGCAGCAGTTTGCCCAGTATGCCGCCGTCCGCCGCCAGCACCACGCCGGTGCGCGACAGGCAGACGCGCGTGCGCGGACTTTGCGCGCTCAGCGCCAGCTCTTCCCAGCGCTGACATAAGGTGTGGGTGAATTCGGCGACCGGCGGTTCGTCCTCGGTGACCAGGATCTGATCCTGGTTGCCGTAAAAACCCGTCGCCGATCCGGAAATAAATACGCGGGGCGGATCGTCCCCCTGGCGTATCAGCTGGCTCAGGCGTTCGGTCACGTCCCAGCGGCTGCGGCAAAGACGATCTTTTTGTTCCTCGGTCCAGCGCTTATCGGCAATAGGCTCGCCCGCCAGATTGAATACCGCGTCAAACGCATCCAGGTGGGGACATGAGGCCAGCGTGGTCAGGGTGGTCACGTGGGTACCCAGTTTTTGCTGGGCACGCTGGGGATCGCGGGTCAGTACCGTGATCTGGTGCGACAATGTCAGCAGCCTGGCGATCAGGTGCCGTCCAATAAGCCCGGTTCCGCCGGTGATCAAAATTTTCATATTTGCCCTCGCTTCCCGCAATGCGCACGTCAATTAACAGCTTGGTTACAAGCATAGGCCATTTTTGCGGGAAAATGAGTGAACAAAACCCCTGAACTGACAATAAATTGACAATTAAACCGGTAAAATAAACCGCGCCGCCGGCTGGACGGCGCGGCGCGTGGGCTAGGCTTTTTGCGCGGGTATCTGATAGGCGCGCTCGACCGCGGGGCGGGAGCGAATGCTGTCGAACCAGCGCCGTACCGCCGGGAAATCCGCTAAATCGATATGCTGACGCTCGTGGGAAACGACCCAGGGATAGGTGGCGATATCGGCAATGCTGATGTTGTCGCCGGCCATATAGGCATGGCGGGCCAGTTGCCGGTTTAAAACGCCGTACAGGCGCACGGTCTCAAGCTGGTAGCGCTCGATGGCGTAAGGCACCGGCTTGGGCGCGTAATGGCTGAAATGGTGGTTCTGGCCCAGCATGGGGCCAAAACCCGCCATTTGCCAGAACAGCCATTGCAGCGTGGCCTGGCGCTCGCGGAAATCCTTGCTGATAAGCTGGCCGGTTTTATCCGCCAGATAAAGCAAAATCGCCCCGGATTCAAACAGGCTTAACGGTGCGCCGCCGTCGGCGGGTTGCTGGTCGACGATCGCCGGTATTTTATTGTTGGGCGAGATGGCGAGAAATTCCGGCGCGAACTGTTGGTTGGCGGAGATATTGATCGGATGGATTTGATAAGGCAGGCCGGTTTCTTCCAGGAAAATCGTTATTTTATGGCCGTTGGGCGTGGGCGCGTAATAGAGGTCAATCATAGAAGCTCCTTGTGAATGTATAGCCGCGTGATGACACTCTAGAACAAATGCCCGTTGAAATCACCACCCGTTCCGGCCGCCGCATCATAGCGCCGTTTCCGGCGCCGGTAAGTTTGTTAAGCTTGAGAGATGATGAACAACCAGAGGATGCTGCCATGAAACTGATGTTTGCCGCCGATATACACGGCTCGCTTGCCGCTACCCGCCGTATGCTGGCGGCCTATGACGCCAGCGGCGCCCAGTGGCTGGTGCTGCTGGGCGATTTGCTTTATCACGGCCCGCGCAACGCCCTGCCGGAGGAATACCAGCCGGCGGCGGTGGCGGAGCTCCTGAACGGCTATGCCGATCGTATCATCGCGGTGCGCGGCAACTGCGACAGCGAGGTGGATCAAATGCTGTTAACGTTCCCTATTACCTCGCCCTGGCAGCAGGTCCTGCTGGAGAATCATACCCGGCTGTTCGTCACCCACGGGCATCTTTTCAATCCCGCCAGCCATCCCCCGCTGCGGCGTGGCGACGTGGTGGTCTACGGCCATACTCATATTCCGCAGGCGGAGCGGCGGGAGGATATCCTGTGTTTCAATCCCGGCTCGGTCAGTCTCCCCAAAGGCGGCTTCGCCGCCAGCTACGGCCTCCTGGAACAGGAAATATTACGAGTTGTGTCATTGGAAACGAGCGAGACTATTGCGCAAGTGGCGATTAACCACTAAGTTATGACGGATCCACTCGTGCAAATTTTTTTATTTTATTACAATTAAGGTGCGCGGCTCTCCCGCGTCTCGTTAACAAGGGATTCGAAAGATGGTGGAACAGAGTCAGGCTGCTGGCGTGGAATGGGTTGACATCGTCAACGAAGAGAATGAAGTCATCGCCCAGGCCAGCCGTCAGCAGATGCGCGCAGAACGTCTCAGGCACCGCGCCAGCTACATCGTGGTCCATGACGGCATGGGCAATATCCTGGTGCAGCGCCGTACCGCCACCAAGGATTTTTACCCGGGTTATCTGGATGCCACCGCCGGCGGCGTGGTGCAAAGCGGTGAAAATATGCTTGATTCCGCCCGCCGGGAAGCAGAGGAAGAGCTGGGCATCGCCGGCGTGCCGTTTGCTGAGCACGGGCTGTTCTACTTTGAAAACGACCATTGCCGGGTCTGGGGCGCGCTGTTCAGCTGCGTCACCCACGGTCCGTTTGCCCTACAGGCTGAAGAAGTGGAGGCGGTCAAATGGCTGCGCCCGGAGGAAATCACCGCCCGCTGCGATGAATTCACCCCGGACTCCCTCAAGGCGCTTTCGCTTTGGATGAGCCGCAATAACCAGCAAAGCCACGGCAAGCCTTTACCTCCCTCCGCCCCGGAGCAAAAAACCGCAGAAGAGTAACTGCCTGCCTCAAGGCTAATCTGGGCATGTTAAAGGTAATACCTGTCTTGGCGGCTGAATCGGGCGTGGGTCTCGCTTGCCGTGCGGGGTGATTTGTGTTGCCGTGGCGGGGGTTTTGCTTGCCATGGCTTGGTTGGCTTGTGGCCGGGTGTATGTCGCCACGGCGAAGGTTTCGCTTGCCGTGCGTGAGGTGTTCATAGGTATTGCCGGGTGCCCGCAAGCGACAAAGAGGCCGTACCGCGACGGCCTCCTTGACCTCCGCGCGTCCGGCAGATCGTGCGCCGCTGCGCGGTTCCCGGCAACGCCGCATCCCGGCTTTTGGACCGCCCGATATGCGCTCCAAGCGCAATCCGGGCTTTCGCCGCTCCCGGCGGCTCATCCAGCCGTGATGCGCGCCGCCGGCGCACTCTATGCCGGCACCAGGTCAACACCATCGCCTGTGAGAAAAACAGCGTTTTGGGGTCCATCGCGGTATGTGATTACCGGGAAAGGTATCAGTATACATTTTGCGCTAAAGTTTACAGTTTGATGGCTGATGGCTTACCGCTTACTGTTAAAACTTAAAACTGAATGATGAATGTCTTATTGCATGACTGCATGACTGCATGACTGCATGTCCAACTTTTCGCTGTGCCAGAGACATTCCATACCCGTTGTATTCCAGAACCGTCAACCGCATTCCGACGCCAGACCTTATCCAAAACAACAGCGCCACTATTGCTACATAATATGCCGTGCGAACAGCGACATGTGGACCGGCATAAAGCGCGCTGACGGCGCCTGTGTCCCCGGCATGAGCCGCCGGGAGCGGCGAAAGGCCCGGTGGCGCCGGGAGCGCTAACCGGGCCGGTGCATCACGGGGGCATGGGCGACGGAAGGCATCGCGCAGCGACGCGCGACCTGCCGGGCGCGCGGAGGTCAAGGAGGCCGTCGCGGTACGGCCTCCTTGTCGCTTGCCGGCACCCGGCATTCCATATAACCGCCGAACACACGGCAAGCGAAACCCCCGCCACGGCAACATAAACCTCCCCGCAAGCAGGTTAACCTATCCCGACGCCAGACCCTATCCAACACAACAGCGCCGCTATCGCTTAAAAAAATACATTACCAACAGCGACATATGCCCCGGCATAAAGCGCGCTAACCGGGCCGGTGCATCACGGGAGCATGGGCGACGGAAGGCATCGCGCAGCGACGCGCGACCTGCCGGGCGCGCGGAGGTCAAGGAGGCCGTCGCGGTACGGCCTCTTTGTCGCTTGCCGGCACCCGGCATTCCATATAACCGCCGAACGCACGGCAAGCGCAACCCCCGCCACAGCAACCTACATCTCCCGCATGCTGCCAGCGCAACCCCCACCCCGGCGACATCGACGTGGCGACGTTGACCTTCACGGATGCCCAAGAGGGCCCGACCCTAGGACTCCCATAGCCCGCCAGGACCCGGGGCCGCGATCGCAGAACCTACACCCGGCGTGTTAAGGGAAGCGCATGCCAACAGGAGGGGAACCGGACATGGATTTCCCACCCGACCGAAGTCCCCTGGCGCGGCAGGCACGTAACCACCCATCCCAGACAAGGTATATCAAGACTACCCGCACAAATAAAAACGCCGGCTTGCGCCGGCGTTGTGCTTACTGCTGGCAGGCCAGCGGGCTTATTTAGCCGTTTCAGCCTGTTTGGACTGGATGGCGGTCAGGGCGATGGTATAAACGATATCGTCCACCAGCGCGCCGCGCGACAGGTCATTAACCGGCTTGCGCATCCCTTGCAGCATCGGCCCGATGGAGATCAGATCGGCTGAACGCTGCACCGCTTTGTACGTGGTGTTGCCGGTGTTCAAATCCGGGAAAATGAACACGGTGGCTTTACCGGCAACCGGCGAATTCGGCGCTTTGGACAGCGCCACATCGGCCATAATGGCGGCGTCGTACTGCAACGGACCGTCAATCACCAGGTCAGGACGTTTTTCCTGCGCCAGACGGGTGGCTTCACGCACTTTTTCCACATCGCTGCCGGCGCCGGACGTGCCGGTGGAGTAGGAGATCATCGCCACACGCGGTTCGATGCCGAAGGCCGCGGCGGAATCAGCGGACTGAATGGCAATTTCGGCCAGTTGTTCCGCGGTCGGGTCCGGATTAATGGCGCAGTCGCCATACACCAGCACCTGTTCCGGCAGCAGCATAAAGAACACCGAGGACACCAGCGAACTGCCCGGCGCGGTCTTGATCAACTGCAGCGGCGGGCGGATGGTATTGGCGGTGGTGTGAACCGCGCCGGATACCAGACCGTCAACTTCGCCTTGTTCCAGCATCAGGGTGCCCAGCACGACGTTATCTTCCAACTGCTCGCGCGCGACCACTTCGGTCATGCCTTTGCTCTTGCGCAGCTCCACCAGACGGGCCACGTAACGTTCGCGGGCCACTTCCGGGTCGATAATCTCGATGCCTTTACCCAATTCCACGCCCTGCACGGCAGCAACGCGATGGATTTCGTCCGGATTGCCCAACAGCACGCAATGCGCGATGCCGCGTTCAGCGCAAATAGCCGCCGCTTTCACGGTACGGGGTTCATCACCTTCGGGCATCACGATACGCTTGCCGGCCTGGCGCGCCAGCTCGGTCAACTGATAACGGAACGCCGGCGGCGACAGGCGACGCGAACGCTCGGAGCTGGCGGTCAGGGACTCGATCCAGTTGTTGTCGATATGACCGGCAACGTAGTTCTGCACTTTTTCCACCCGGCTATGGTCGTCGGCCGGCACTTCAAGGCTAAAGCCCTGCAGGCTGAGCGAGGTCTGCCAGGTATTGGTCTGCACGGTGAACATCGGCAGGCCGGTCAGGAAGGCGCGATCGCACAGGCGTTGGATGCGTTCGTCCACCTTATAGCCGCCGGTCAGCAGGATGGCGCCCAGTTCCACGCCGTTCATGGCCGCCAGACAGGCGGCAACCAACACGTCGGGACGATCGGCGGAAGTCACCAGCAGCGAACCCGGGCGGAAATGCTCCAGCATGTTCGGCAGGCTGCGCGCGCAGAAGGTCACCGAACGCACGCGACGGGTCTGGATATCGCCTTCGTTGATAATGGTGGCGCCCAAATGCCTGGCCATGTCGATGGCGCGCACGGCAATCAGGTCAAAGCTCCAGGGTACGCAACCCAGTACCGGCAGCGGGCTGTTTTCAAACAGCTGCTTCGGATCGATATTGGCGACGCTGGCCTTGGGCGTGTCGTCAAAGATTTCCGACAGGTCCGGACGGGTGCGGCCCTGTTCGTCCACCGGCGCGTTCAGTTTATTGACGATAACGCCGACGATGCTTTTATTCTTGCTGCCGCCGAAGCTGGAACGGGCCAGCTCGATGCGTTCCTTCAGCTGATCGGGCGAATCGTTGCCGAGCGACAGCACAAAGACGATTTCCGCGTTCAGCGTCTTGGCGATTTCATAGTTCAGCGCGTTGGCGAACTGATGTTTACGGGTCGGCACCAGGCCTTCCACCAATACCACTTCCGCGTCTTTGGTATTGTCATGATAACGGGCGATGATCTCTTCCATCAGCACGTCTTGCTGGTTGGAGCCCAGCAGCGACTCCACATAGCTCATGCGCAGCGGTTCGGCGGATGGAATGGTGGAGTTGGCGCGGATAATATTGGTGGTGGCGTCAAGACCGTCATCGCCGGCACGGGGTTGCGCGATCGGCTTGAACACGCTCAGGCGCACGCCTTTCTGCTCCATGGCGCGAATGACACCCAGGCTGATGCTTGTCAGGCCGACACTGGTGCCGGTTGGGATCAACATGATTGTACGGGACACGGCTAAACCTCTTTCAACGGTTGCTCGTTAGTCAAACAAGTATTCCGCCGGCGCTTGTCCGGCGGAACGGAGATACTGTTACGCCGTCAGACGGGCGGCATCCTGGGCAATGACCAGTTCTTCATTGGTGGTGATGACAATCGCCGGACGGCTGGCGTCGGTGGTGATCACGCCGCTGTTGCCGAAACGGGCCGCTTCGTTGCGCTTCTGGTCGATTTCAAAGCCCAGCAGGGCCAGTTTGCCCAGGGTCAGTTCGCGCACCTTGGCGGCGTTTTCGCCGATGCCGCCGGTGAAGATCACCGCGTCCAGGCGACCGTCCATCAGGGCGGTATAGGAACCAATATATTTCGCCAGGCGGTGGCAGAAGACATCCATGGCGCGCTTGGCTTCAGGTTTCGTATCGTAATTGTCGATAACCCAGCGCATATCGCTGGTGACGCCGGTCAGGCCCAGCAGGCCGGACTCCTTGGTCAGCAGTTTATCGATTTGTTCAACCGACATGCCCATGGCATTATGCAGGAAGAAGATAATGGCGGGATCGAGATCGCCGCTGCGGGTGCCCATCACCAGGCCTTCCAGCGGGGTCAGGCCCATGGAGGTGTCAACGCTCTTGCCGTTGCGCACTGCGGTAACCGAACCGCCGTTGCCCAGGTGGCAGGTGATCAGGTTGACGTCTTCCACCGGTTTATCCAGCATGCGCGCCGCTTCATGCGTCACAAAGTAGTGGCTGGTGCCGTGGGCGCCGTAGCGGCGGATGCGGTGCTCTTCATATAACGCATAGGGCAGGGCATACAGGAACGACTCTTCCGGCATGGTCTGATGGAAGGCGGTATCGAACACGGCGACGTTTTTGTCGGCCAGTTTTGGAAACGCCTTCAGCGCTTCGTTGATGCCGATGATATGGGCCGGATTATGCAGCGGCGCAAACGGGATGGAATCCTTGATGGCTTGCAGCACATCGTCCGAGAGCAGGGCGGAGGCGGTATACTTTTCGCCAACATTAACGACGCGATGGCCGATTGCGGTGAGCTGCGCTGATAATTCTGGTTTTTGAGCGAGAATTGTATTAACAATAAAGCTCAACGCTTCGCTGTGCGCGGCGCCGTTTCCTAACGCAGCTTCGTGCTTGCCGCCGTCCATCTTCCATTTGATGCGCGCTTCCGGCAGGTTGAAACATTCTGCGAGGCCGGAGAGATGTTCTTCACCGTTGGCAGCATCGATAATGGCAAATTTTAGGGATGAACTGCCACAGTTAAGAACCAGTACTAGCTTACTCGACATGGAAGTACCTATTTGTTGTGCATGGTTAATAAATCATCAATCAGCTATAAAGCGTAGCGCATTACGCCGTTGAGATTTATGATTAACATCATGCCAAAGTGCGTTTTATTTGACATGAAATCGAAAGCTGTTGAAGTTAAACATTTTTTTGAAACACGTGTTTACTTATCGCGGTTAATCGTTGCGACATTACACGGAATCGTGCTGCTCAGGCGGCGCAAACGGTGCGTAGGGGCCAGCCATAAGGCGGCAATAAGGATAACGATTGCCGGTAGTAAAGACAAAATATATTTAAAAGTTATACAATTTGATTGTGATTTTGCACAAAAATTTTAATTTTTATTCGTAAAGTTGAGGCCCGCTATGGCGACAATTCCTTCCGGTTCGGTAAGCTGGTACAAAATTTTCCAGCGCGGACAAGATTATATGAAAACCTGGCCGACCGAGAAACGCCTGGCGCCGCTTTTTCCTGAAAACCGCATGATCGCGGCCACCCGCTTTGCCGTGCGCTACATGCCGGCGGTGGCGGTCTTTACCCTGACCTGGCAAATCGCCCTCGGCGGCCAGCTTGGGCCGGCGGTGGCCACCGCCATCTTTGCCTGCAGCCTGCCGATGCAGGGGCTGTGGTGGCTGGGTAAACGCTCCGTGACGCCGCTGCCCCCCACGCTTTTGCACTGGTTCCATGAAGTACGCCATCAGCTTAACGAGGCTGGTCAGGCGTTGGCGCCGGTGGAAGGCGTGCCGACCTATCAAATGCTGGCCGACGTGCTTAAGCGTGCGTTTAAGCTGCTGGATAAAGCCTTCCTGGACGATTTATAAGCGTTATGTCGCTGTCCGCCAGCCGCCTTCCCGGGCGGCGGACGGGCGATATTTCGCCACCTGCTGTCTTAAATCAAAAAAGCGCCGGCTTCCGGTACCGCCATCGTACGCATTATGCGATGCTAGCGCCAGACGACTAGAGGCACCCACGGGGCGGCGCTCGCCATTGGCGCGAACAGTTCGGCGCCCCACGGTATACAATCAGGAGTGGATGATGGAGATGACAAACGCCCAACGGTTAATTCTGTCCAACCAGTATAAGATGATGTCCATGCTGGACCCGGACAACGGCGAACGCTATCGCCGTCAGCAAACCATTGTGGAACGCGGCTACGGCCTGCAGATGCGCGAGCTGGACCGTGATTTCGGCCAGTTGAGCGAAGACGTCTGCCGCACGATTATCGATATCATGGAACTGCACCACGCGCTGCAGGTCTCCTGGTCGAACCTGAAGGAAAAACAGGACATCGACGAGCGTCGCCTGGCGTTCCTTGGCTTTGACGCCGCCACCGAGGCGCGTTACCTGGGCTATGTACGCTTTATGGTCTTTACCGAGGGACGCTACACTCACTTTGATTCCGGCACCCACGGTTTCAACGCCCAGACCAAGATGTGGGATAAATATCTGCGAATGCTGGCCGTCTGGCAATCCTGCCCGCGCCAATATCATCTCAGCGCGGTGGAAATTACGCAAATTATCAATGCCTGACGGCTTAACCCGGAGATATGCCTGTGCTGTGTAAAGGTTTTTTATTTGACCTTGATGGAACCTTGATTGATTCATTGCCGGTGGTGGAATTAGCCTGGGGAAATTGGGCCAGGCGGCGGGGGGTTCCCGTCGACGAGGTGTTGAACTTTATCCACGGCAAACAGGCTATTACGTCGTTGCGCCATTTTATGCCGGGGGAAAGCGAAGAACGCATCCAGGCCGAATTCAGCGCGTTGGAAAAGTTCGAGGCGGAGTGCATCGACGGGGTAACGGCGCTGCCCGGGGCGGTGGATTTGCTTAACCGGCTCAACGCGCTGGATATTCCCTGGGCTATCGTGACCTCCGGGTCGATGCCGGTGGCCACCGCGCGGCTGCGGGCCGGGCGCCTGCCGCAGCCGGCATGGCTTATCACCGCCGAGCAGGTCGCCCGCGGCAAACCCCAGCCGGACGCCTATCTGCTGGGCGCGAAAAAACTGGGGTTTGCGCCGGTGGACTGCATCGTCGTGGAGGATGCCATCGCCGGCATCCAGGCCGGCCTGGCCGCCGGCTGTCCGGTCATCGCGGTCAATCCGCCGCCGGAAACGCCGCAGAAAGAGGCGATCGGCCTGCTCCTGACCTCCCTGGAACAACTGGTGATTGAACGCGACGGCCAGGGTGCGCGCGTCAGCCTGCGCACAGCTTGAGAGAAATCAACTGTTTAATGATTTAGCCCCGCCATCCCGGGGCTTTTTTATGGCATGATTGGCCGCAGACACCGCTTTATAATCCGGGAAAACGTTGTGAATAACGAACTCATCTGGGTGCTGGCCCTGCTGTTGATCGCTATCTTTCTCTTTACCACCAACAAAGTGCGCATGGATGTGGTGGCGCTGCTGGTGATCATCGCCTTTGTCCTGAGCGGCACCCTATCATTGCCGGAAGCCACCGCCGGCTTCAGCGATCCCAACGTCTTACTGATCGCCGCCATGTTTGTCGTCGGCGAGGGCCTGGTGCGTACCGGCATCGCCTACCAGGTCGGCGAGTGGCTGATGCGGGTGGCGGGCAAAAGCGAAACCCGCATGCTGATCCTGCTGATGATCACCGTCGCCGCCCTGGGCGCCATTATGAGCTCCACCGGCGTGGTGGCGATATTCATCCCGGTAGTGCTGAGCGTGTCGCAGCGCATGAAAACCTCCCCCAGCCGCATGATGATGCCGCTGAGCTTTGCCGCCCTGATAAGCGGTATGATGTCCCTGGTGGCGACGCCGCCCAATATGGTGGTCAACAGCGAATTGGTGCGCGACGGCGCCGAGGGCTTCGGCTTCTTCGCCGTTACGCCGGTGGGCGTGGTGGTGCTGGCGCTGGGCGTCGGCTATATGCTGGTGGCGCGCTACTGGCTGGGCGGCGGCGAGGCCAGCCATGAGCGGGAGCAGTGGCAGCGCCGGACGTTCCGCGATCTGATCCGCGATTATAAGCTGACCGGCCGCGCGCGTCGCCTGGCCCTGCGCCCCGGCTCGCCGCTTATCGGCCAGCGCCTGGACGACCTCAGGCTGCGCGATCGCTACGGCGCCAACGTGGTCGGCATCGAGCGCTGGCGCAAATTCCGCCGGGTAATGGTAAGCGCCGGCGGCAATACCGAACTGCGCCAGCGCGATGTGTTATTAATCGATATGTCCGCTTCCGAGATGGATCTGCGGCAGTTTTGCAGCGAGCAGCAGCTGGAACCCATGGTGCTGCGCGGCGAGTATTTCTCCGAACAGGCCAGGGATGTGGGCATGGCGGAGGTGAGCCTGATTCCCGATTCCGAATTGGTGGGCAAGACGCTGCGCCAGGTGGGCTTTCGCAGCCGCTACGGCGTTAACGTGGTGGGCATCCGTCGCAACGGCGAGGCGATGGCGGGCAAGCTGATTGACGAGGAGCTGACGCTTGGGGATATCCTGCTGGTGATTGGCGACTGGAAGCTGATTCGCCAGCTGCAGCTGAAGAAAAACAATTTTATCGTACTGAACCTGCCGGCCGAGGTGGACGACGTGGCGCCGGCGGTGAGTCAGGCGCCCCACGCGCTCTTCTGCCTGGCGCTGATGGTGGCCATGATGCTGACGGAGGAGATACCCAACCCCATCGCCGCCCTCATCGCCTGCGTGCTGATGGGCAAGTTCCGCTGTATCGATATGGAAAGCGCCTATCGCGCCATTCACTGGCCGAGCCTTATCCTTATCGTCGGCATGATGCCCTTTGCGCTGGCGCTGCAGAAAACCGGCGGGGTGGACCTGGTGGTGCGGCTGCTGATGGATATCTCGGGCGGGGCGGGGGCGCATATCATGCTGCTGAGCCTGTTTATCCTCTGCGCGGTTATCGGCTTGTTTATCTCCAATACCGCCACCGCGGTGCTGATGGCGCCGATCGCGGTCGCCGCGGCCAACGAGATGGCGGTGTCGCCCTATCCCTTCGCCATGATTATCGCCATCGCCGCGTCCTCGGCGTTTATGACCCCGGTCTCGTCGCCGGTCAATACCCTGGTGCTGGGGCCGGGAGGCTATAAGTTCGGCGATTTTGTCCGTATCGGCGTGCCGTTTACCCTGCTGGTGATGGTGGTGAGCGTGGTGCTGGTGCCGATACTCTACCCGTTTTGATCTCACGGCGTGCGCCCGGCACGACTGTATCCGGACGGAGGTACGGGGCTAGAGCGGCGTGTCCTGGCTGATCTCGTCCAGGGACAGGCTGAAGCTGGGCACAAACACCCGGATAAAGTACTCCATCTCCGGGCTGCGCCGCTGCTCCAGGGTTTTTTCCAGCCGCGCCATCGCCATGGTAAATTCATTATTGCCCGCGGAGATCTCTTCCAGGCACTTCAGGTAGGCACACAGGGTATCCGCCTGTTTCACCACCGCTTTTTCCTCTGGCTGGTAATAATCGTCGTCAAGCAGGGCGCGGTAGTCGTCCCGCAGCTCGGCCGGCAACATGTCAATCAGCTTCTGCTGGGCGATCTTCTCGATGTTTTTATATTCGTGGGCCATCTGCGCGTTAAAATATTTGATAGGCGTCGGCATATCGCCGGTCAATACTTCGCTGGTGTCATGGTACATCGCCAGCAGCGCGATGCGCTCCGGGTTCAGGGCGCCGCCGAACTTACGGTTGTTGATCACCGCCAGGGCGTGGGCGACAAACGCCACCTGCAGGCTGTGCTCGGAGACGTTTTCGGTGCGGACGTTGCGCATCAGCGGCCAGCGGTTAATCAGTTTCAAACGGGAAAGATGGGCAAAAAAGTGGCTTTGGGTCATGATGCGCCCTTACGGCAGGTGAATAAGGGATCTATTGTGCGCACAGCCGGCGGATTATGCAAATCCGCCGGTTCCGTGCCGGGCTGGCCCGAACGGCGTGGGTCACTGATGATAATGCTGCAGGAAGCGCCCCAGTTTGCCGATGGCGGTTTCCAGGATGTCGACATGCGGCAGCGTCACGATGCGCAGGTGATCCGGCCACGGCCAGTTGAAGGCGCTGCCCTGGACCAGCAGCACTTTTTCCTGTAGCAGCAAATCGAGCACCAGCTTCTGATCATCAAGAATATTGAAGCGCCGGGCGTCGATGCGCGGGAACATATACAGCGCGCCGCTGGGTTTGACGCATGACACGCCGGGAATATCGTTGATCAGCGCCCAGGCGCGGTTGCGCTGTTCATACAGCCGGCCGCCCGGCGCGATGAACTCGCTGATGCTCTGGTAGCCGCCAAGCGCGGTCTGGATGGCGTGCTGCATGGGGACGTTGGCGCAAAGGCGCATCGACGCCAGCATTTCCAGCCCCTCGATATAGCCCCGGGCGTGTTTTTTCGGCCCGTTCAGCACCATCCAGCCCTGGCGAAAACCGGCGACGCGGTAGGTCTTGGACAGTCCGTTGAAGGTGACCGTCAGCAGATCCGGCGCCAATGCGGCGATGGAGTGGTGCTGCGCCGCGTCGTAAAGGATTTTATCGTAGATTTCGTCTGAGAAGATGATCAGGTTATGCTGGCGGGCAATTTCCACCAGTTCCAGCAACATTTCCTTACTGTATACCGCCCCGGTCGGATTATTGGGATTGATAATCACCAGGCCGCGGGTACGCGGGGTGATTTTGCGGCGGATATCGTCCAGATCCGGAAACCAGCCGGCCTCTTCATCGCACAGGTAATGCACGGCATTGCCCCCGGAGAGGGACACCGAGGCGGTCCACAGGGGATAATCCGGCGCTGGGATCAGCATTTCGTCGCCGGTATTGAGCAGCGCCTGCATGGATTGCTGGATAAGCTCCGATACGCCGTTGCCGATAAAAACGTCCTCGACGGTCAGGTCGAGCATATTGCGCGCCTGGTAGTGCTGCACAATCGCCTTGCGCGCCGAATAAAGGCCTTTGGAATCGCAATAGCCCTGCGAGGTCGGCAGGTTGCGGATAACGTCCACCAGTACCTCTTCCGGCGCATCGAAGCCGAACGGGGCGGGATTACCGATATTTAATTTGAGGACTTTATTGCCTTCTTCCTCCAGGCGCTTGGCTTCTTTCAGCACCGGACCACGAATGTCATAACAAACATTTTCCAGTTTGCTGGATTTTTCTACAGGTGAAATCACGATATTAGGCCTTCTCACAGGTAAACGTATTCCAACCATGGAATCACGCGTTCTGCATAATGTACTCTTCCGCTCTGATTTTTTGAAGGATAACGGGTGGATGCGCATCGAATGTTAAGATGGAAAATAAGAAACAGTTAAAAATTTATTTTCTTCGCTAATTTTTTAGATTAAAAAACTATTAAAACACCATCGTGTCAAGATTTTAGTGCTTTAAAATCCTATAAGAACAGTTAATTTGCGATTTTTTGCGTATTTTTTATACTACTTGGACCTGATAAAGGTTACTCTGCTAAATGAAAGGCGGTGGGCGGCGGTCAGTCGACGAGGACAAGGGTTACAGCAACCGACACCATTATATCGCTTCCCCAAGGGTAAAACACGGCGGGAAAATTAACCCGCTTTGCCTGACGCGCATCACACTTTTTATCGGGGTAAAGTATTGCCACTTCATCTGTTTGTGAACATTTATCCATAGAAAAATAAAGGTCACATTTTGATGCTTACAAATTATTGTTGTTTCGTTTATGGTAGCTATTTATGGTATACATTTATGCAGGTGTGCATTTAGAAAGAGATTTATTTTGATCGTATAAACAATAGTTAAGAAAAATTTATGTTAATTATGACGGTTGGGATAAGAAAATACGACTTAACCGGTAATATTCAACATTTATTTTAAATACCAAGGCCGGTTTTAATAAATTACATTTAAGTTTTGATGTGTCATTCAAGCCGTTACGGATTTTTTTTCTGCGCTATGCAAATGATATCATTGTGAAATTTAGTGTCTCATCCAGGACGAGGGCTGGATTTCGAGGACCGGGGCTACCTTTTATATCGGTTAGAGCTTTGTTTGATGAGTGCGAACTCCCCAGAGATTAAAGCATGTACCAGTTAACATAACGGCAGTGGTAACGTCGCTATGGTATGAAGGGGATATGCTCATAACAGTTTTAGCTTGGAAATGATTTTTTTGAAACGCCAGGGTAGTAGTGTGTAATTAGAATACAAAAGTGAAGACAATATTATGACCAATGCAAATCGTCCAGTGCTCAATCTTGATCTTGATTTATTGAGAACGTTTGTTGCAGTCGCTGATCTCAACACCTTTGCGGCCGCTGCAGCATCAGTATGTCGAACACAGTCGGCTGTCAGCCAGCAAATGCAACGATTAGAACAGCTTGTCGGCAAAGAGTTGTTTGCCCGTCACGGTCGCAACAAGCTGTTGACCGAACACGGAATACAATTGCTGGGTTATGCCAGGAAAATTTTACTGTATAACGACGAGGCATGTACTTCCTTGATGTACAGTAATATCCAGGGGGTGCTGACCATCGGTGCTTCCGACGACACTGCCGACTCAATTTTGCCTTACTTACTCAGTCGTGTAACACGGATCTATCCAAAATTAGCGATTGACGTTAATGTCAAACGCAGCCCTTTGATGCAGGAAATGCTGACAAACGGCGAAGTGGATCTGGCTATTACAACATTGACTAATCCAAATCATCCTTACGTTACGCTGCGTTCGTCGCCGACGTTATGGTTCTGTTCGTCGGATTACCGCTTTATTCCAGGGGAAGTTATTCCGCTGGTGGTGTCCGATGAGCCCAGTCCCTTTCGCGCCATGGCCATCGAGCAACTGCAGGCCGCCGGCATCTCATGGCGCATCGCCTACACCGCTTCTACTCTGGCCGCCGTGCGCGCCGCAGTAAAAGCGGGATTGGGCATTACCGTCCGGCCGGTGGAGATGATGAGTTCCGATCTGCGGGTGCTGGGGCAAAACGAAGGATTGCCGACGCTGCCCGATACGCAGTATGTCCTGTGTAAACATCCCCAGTGCGAGAATGAACTGGCCATGGCTATCTTCAGCGCGGTACAGACCGGTAACGACTCCTATAAACCAGACGTAGCCCGCCCGGTAAAAGGGGAGGGGGAAAGCTTCACGGTCAGTGACGAATAAATAAAATCAATTGGATATTAAGCCCCTGAAAATGGGGCTTAATTTTTCGTAAAATATAATTTATGCTGTAATAATGTAGTTTTATATTCCAACAGGTCTTAAAATACAGTCTTCCCGCCTGGTATCCCCGGTCCGTCATCTCCGTCGCGCATTAGCGCGCGCACCCCAGAACTGGTTGTTTTTTATTCATGCCAACTAAATCAAAACACTGTTTCTATAATGTTTTTTGGTTAATGGCGCACAGAATGTGCATCTTTTATTCTGATTAGTTGCAAAATTGTGCCCTGGATCAAATTTTGCCCTTACCGATTGCGCGGAATAACGTGATTTTGCCTGAAAATGGTATAGTTACCTGCGGGCAATCATGGTGTCATAGAACCGCCCTATGTTATTGCTATGTTGCTGGCGCGCAACACTGACTCGATTAAGCTAAAATCGTGCGCATCAAATGTTAATTAGATATTAACTGTGTAAATTACTATGAAGTTTCTTTTGTCCAAGTTGACAAAAGGTTATGTAAAGGAGTAAAAACCCCACACAATGGCTGTGTATGCCGGTGGCAACAGCGCGGTGCGGTTTTTTCCTACTCCTTCCCATAAATCGATGTGGTGAGTCGAACTGCCGTTGACGAAGAGCAGACTGCAAAATGCCACTTTTGATGAGCAAAGAAAATGTCAATAACCACTGAAGTTACCGCCCATTACTGGGCGTTCGCCGTATTCCTCGTTGGTGCCGTCGGCCTGTGCTGCTTTATGCTGCTGGGCGGTTACTTATTAGGCGGACGCGCCCACTCCCGCTCAAAAAACGTGCCCTTCGAGTCCGGTATCGACCCGGTGGGGACGGCAAGACTGCGTCTTTCGTCTAAATTTTACCTGGTGGCCATGTTTTTCGTCATTTTTGACGTGGAAGCCCTGTATTTATACGCCTGGTCGGTATCCATCCGCGAAGTCGGCTGGGTCGGTTTCTTCGAAGCAGCCGTTTTTATTATTGTGTTGTTGGCGGGCCTGGTGTACCTGGTGCGCGTCGGCGCGCTGGACTGGACGCCCGAGCGTTCCCAGCGTCTCAAGCGCGCGGGCCCAATCGCCGAAAACCAACGTCATCAGCAGTAACAGCGAGGCATAACCATGGATTACACCCTCACCCGTGTTGAGCCGGACGGTGAGAATGGCGGTGAAAATGACCGTTATCCCCTGCAAAAACAGGATATCGTCGCCGATCCCCTGGATGGGCACGTCAACCGCAGCGTTTTTTTGGGTACCCTGGAAAACGCGTTGCATAATGCGGTGAACTGGGGCCGGGGCAACTCGTTGTGGCCGTATAACTTCGGCCTGTCCTGTTGCTACGTCGAAATGACCACGTCCTTTACCGCGGTGCACGATGTGGCGCGTTTCGGGTCGGAAGTTATTCGCGCCTCACCGCGCCAGGCGGATTTCATGGTGATCGCGGGCACGCCGTTCACCAAGATGGCCCCGGTCATCCAGCGTCTTTATGATCAAATGCTCGAGCCGAAATGGGTGATTTCCATGGGCGCATGCGCTAATTCCGGCGGTATGTACGATATTTATTCCGTCGTGCAGGGCGTGGACAAATTTTTGCCGGTCGATGTCTATATTCCCGGCTGCCCGCCACGTCCGGAAGCCTATATCCAGGCGCTGCTGCTGTTAAAGGAATCCATCGGCAAGGAACGGCGTCCGCTCTCCTGGGTGGTGGGCGATCAGGGGGTTTATCGCGCCAATATGCAGTCGGAGCGCGAGCGTAAACAGGGCGAGCGTATCGCGGTAACCAACCTGCGATCTCCCGACGAGATTTGACGCGCGCGGCGATGTGGCGGTTGTCGTCCATAATCATTTAACGCGCACAGTGGCATGACGCCGGCACAGCATTAATTTGGTGAAAATAACTATGACAGAGTTGATGACGCAACATCTCGCCCAGCCGGCCTGGCAGACCCGGGATCATCTTGACGATCCGGTAATCGGCGAATTGCGTGACCGTTTTGGCGCCGAGGCGTTTACCGTCCAGCCCACCCGTACCGGCATTCCGGTGGTATGGGTCAAACGCGAGCAGATTCTCGAGGTCTTGACGTTTTTAAAAAAACTGCCGAAGCCCTATGTAATGCTCTACGATCTGCATGGCGTGGACGAGCGCCTGCGCACCCATCGCCAGGGCCTGCCCGCCGCTGAGTTCACCGTGTTTTATCACTTGATATCCATCGACCGCAACCGGGATATCATGCTGAAGGTGGCGCTCTCGCAGAGCGATTTCCATCTGCCCACCGTGACCAAAATTTTCCCCAACGCCAACTGGTATGAGCGCGAAACCTGGGAAATGTTCGGCATGACCTTTGACGGCCATCCGCATTTGACCCGCATCATGATGCCGCAAAGCTGGCAGGGCCATCCGTTGCGTAAAGACTATCCGGCGCGCGCCACCGAATTCGATCCTTATATGCTGACCAAGCAGAAAGAGGATCTGGAAATGGAAGGGCTGACCTTCAAGCCGGAAGACTGGGGCATGAAACGCGGGCGCGAAAACGAAGATTTCATGTTTCTTAACCTGGGGCCGAACCATCCGTCGGCTCACGGGGCTTTCCGCATTATCCTGCAGCTGGACGGCGAGGAAATCGTCGATTGCGTGCCCGATATCGGGTATCACCACCGCGGCGCGGAAAAAATGGGCGAGCGCCAGTCGTGGCACAGCTATATTCCCTATACCGACCGGGTGGAATACCTCGGCGGCTGCGTCAATGAAATGCCGTATGTGCTGGCGGTGGAAAAACTCGCCGGCATCGTGGTGCCCGAACGGGTCGAGGTGATCCGGGTCATGCTCTCCGAGCTGTTCCGCATCAACAGTCATCTGCTGTATATCAGCACCTATATCCAGGACGTCGGCGGCATGACGCCGGTATTCCTGGCCTTTACCGACCGGCAGAAAATTTATGACGTGGTGGAGGCCATTACCGGCTTTCGCATGCATCCGGCCTGGTTCCGCATCGGCGGCGTGGCGCACGATCTGCCGCGCGGCTGGGACGGCCTGCTGCGCGACTTCCTGAACTGGCTGCCCAAGCGCCTGGATTCCTACGTCAAGGCGGCGCTGCGCAACAGCGTACTGCGCGGACGGGCCGAGGGCGTCGCCGCCTACGGCGCCCAGGAAGCGCTGGATTGGGGCGTGACCGGCGCCGCGCTGCGCGCAACAGGCATCTCTTTCGACGTGCGTAAATGGCGTCCGTACTCCGGCTACGACAAGTTTGATTTCGAGGTGCCGGTGGGCGACGGCGTCAGCGATTGCTACAGCCGCGTGATGCTGAAGGTGGAGGAGATGCGCCAGAGCCTGCGCATCCTTGAACAATGCCTGAACAATATGCCGGAAGGCCCGTTCAAGGCCGATCATCCGCTGACCACGCCGCCGCCGAAAGAGCGGACGTTGCAGCATATCGAGACCCTGATTACCCACTTCCTCCAGGTCTCCTGGGGACCGGTGATGCCGGCTAACGAATCGTTCCAGATGATCGAGGCCACCAAGGGGATCAACAGTTATTACCTGACCAGCGATGGCAGCACCATGAGCTACCGGACCCGTATCCGCACCCCGAGTTTCCCGCATTTGCAGCAAATTCCCTCGGTGATTCGCGGCAGCCTGGTATCGGATCTCATCGTCTATCTGGGCAGTATCGATTTTGTTATGTCAGATGTGGACCGCTAATTATGCATGAACATACAGATACGCATGGGCGCGACGCCGCCCCCGGCCGCCAGGACGACACCGCCGCCTTTGTGCTCACGGCCCAGGAGCGCGAGGCCATCGAGCATGAAAAGCACCATTATGAAGATGCCCGCGCCGCTTCCATCGAAGCGCTGAAAATCGTGCAGAAGCAGCGCGGCTGGGTGCCGGACGGCGCCATCGCGGCGATTGCCGAAGTGCTGGGCATTCCGGGCAGCGATGTGGAAGGTGTGGCCACGTTTTACAGTTCGATTTACCGCCAGCCGGTCGGGCGCCATATCATTAAATATTGCGATAGCGTGGTGTGCCATATCACCGGCTACCAGGGCATCCAGGCGGCGCTGGAGCAAGCGCTCGATATTAAGCCGGGGCAGACCACCGGGGACGGGCGCTTCACCCTGCTGCCCACCTGCTGCCTGGGCAACTGCGACAAGGGGCCGAGCATGATGATTGATGACGACACCCACGTTCATCTGACGCCGGAAGGTATCGGTCCGCTATTGGAGCAGTATCGATGATCAAACAGATTGTACGTACCGCCGAAATGCATCCGTTGACCTGGCGCCTGCGCGACGACGGCCAGACGGTATGGCTTGACGAGTATCGCGGCAAGAACGGCTATGCCGGCGCGGAAAAAGCGCTGAAAGGCATGTCCCAGGACGACATTGTCACCCTGGTCAAGGACTCCGGCCTGAAAGGGCGGGGCGGGGCGGGGTTTTCCACCGGCCTGAAATGGAGCCTGATGCCCAAGGATCCGGCCATGAACATCCGCTATCTGCTGTGCAACGCGGATGAGATGGAGCCGGGCACCTATAAAGACCGCCTGCTGATGGAGCAACTGCCCCATTTGCTGGTGGAAGGCATGCTGATCGCCGCTTTTGCCCTCAAGGCCTATCGCGGGTATATCTTCCTGCGCGGCGAATATATCGAGGCGGCGGTGAACCTCAGGCGCGCCATCGCCGAAGCCACCGAGGCCGGTTACCTGGGCAAGAATATCCTCGGCACCGGCTTTGATTTCGAGCTGATCGTCCATACCGGCGCCGGGCGTTATATCTGCGGCGAAGAGACGGCGCTGATCAATTCCCTGGAAGGCCGCCGCGCCAACCCGCGCTCCAAACCGCCGTTCCCGGCCACCGCCGGCGCCTGGGGCAAACCGACCTGCGTCAATAACGTCGAAACCCTGTGCAACGTGCCGGCCATCCTTGAGAACGGCGTGGACTGGTACAAAGGCATCACGGCGGGCAAAAGCAGTGATACCGGCACCAAGCTGATGGGGTTTTCCGGGCGGGTCAAACATCCCGGCCTGTGGGAATTGCCCTTCGGCATCACCGCGCGCGAGATCCTGGAAGATTACGCCGGGGGCATGCGCGATGGCCTGACGCTCAAGGCGTGGCAGCCGGGCGGCGCCGGCACCGACTTCCTGACCGGCGATCACCTCGACCTGCCGATGGATTTCGAGAATATCGGCAAGGCGGGCAGCCGCCTGGGCACGGCGCTGGCCATGGCGGTGGATAATGAAATCAATATGGTATCCCTGACGCGCAACCTGGAAGAGTTTTTCTCGCGCGAGTCCTGCGGCTGGTGCACACCCTGCCGCGACGGCCTGCCCTGGAGCGTGAAGCTGCTGCGCGCCATAGAAAAAGGCGAGGGGCAGCCAGGGGATATTGAAACGCTGGAACAGCTGTGCCGGTTCCTCGGCCCGGGCAAAACCTTCTGCGCCCATGCGCCTGGCGCCGTCGAGCCGCTGCAAAGCGCGATAAAATATTTCCGGGAAGAATTTGAAGCGGGAATTGCAACGCAGCATATCGGTAATACCCGCACTATTGCCGGTATCCAGCCAAACTTGCTGAAAGCGCGTTGGTAACCCTGCATCCGCGCCTTTAGGCCAAACGAGGCCGGGCGGATGTTATGCACCCGAGACGCATTTTGATTAACGCCCGCGCTATTGCGGGCCACACTTGAGCATGCTGACTATGGCTACCATTCATGTAGACGGCAAAGAATACGAGGTTAAGGGGTCGGACAACCTGTTGCAGGCATGTCTTACCCTGGGTCTCGATATTCCTTATTTTTGCTGGCACCCGGCGCTGGGCAGCGTCGGCGCTTGCCGCCAGTGCGCGGTCAAGCAATATCAAAACGCCGAGGATACGCGCGGCCGGCTGGTGATGTCGTGCATGACGCCGGCGTCGGACGGTACCTTTATCTCCATCGATGATGAAGAGGCGCAACAGTTCCGTAAAAGCGTGGTGGAGTGGCTGATGACCAACCACCCCCACGATTGCCCGGTGTGCGAGGAGGGCGGCAACTGCCATCTGCAGGACATGACGGTCATGACCGGCCAGAATTTCCGCCGTTACCGGTTTACCAAGCGCACCCACCGCAACCAGAACCTCGGCCCGTTTATCTCCCACGAGATGAACCGCTGCATCGCCTGCTACCGCTGCGTCCGCTACTATAAGGATTATGCCGACGGCACCGATCTGGGCGTCTACGGCGCCCACGATAACGTCTACTTCGGCCGTCCCGAGGACGGCACGCTGGAAAGCGAGTTCTCCGGCAACCTGGTGGAAGTGTGCCCGACCGGGGTGTTCACCGATAAAACCCATTCCGAACGCTACAACCGCAAATGGGATATGCAGTTCGCGCCCAGCATTTGCCAGCAGTGCAGCGTGGGGTGTAATACCAGCCCCGGCGAGCGTTACGGCGAGCTGCGGCGCATTGAAAACCGCTTTAACGGCAGCGTTAACCACTACTTCCTGTGCGATCGCGGCCGTTTCGGTTACGGTTACGTCAATCTCAAGGATCGTCCGCGCCATCCGCTGCAGCGCCGCGGCGACGACTGGATCGCCCTGAACGCCGAACAGGCGATGCAGGGCGCGGCCGACGCGTTGCGCCACGCCAAGAAGATGATCGGCATCGGCTCTGCGCGCGCCAGCGTGGAAAGCAATTTCGCGCTGCGTGAACTGGTGGGCGCCGCCAATTTCTATACCGGCATCTCCGGCGCCGAGCAGGCGCGGCTGGCCCTGATGCTGGACGTGCTGCGCAACGGCGGCGTGCATACCCCGTCGCTGCGCGAAATGGAAAGTTACGACGCGGTGCTGGTGCTGGGCGAGGATTTAACCCAGACCGGCGCGCGCATCGCCCTGGCGGTACGCCAGGCGGTGAAGGGCAAGACCCGTGAAATGGCCGCGGCGCAAAAAGTCGCCGACTGGCAGATTGCCGCCATCCAGACCATCGGCCAGCATGCCCGCCATCCGCTGTTTGTCACCAGCGTCGATCGCACCAAGCTTGACGATATCGCCGCCTGGACCTATTGCGCCCCGGTGGAGGATCAGGCGCGCCTGGGCTTTGCCGTCGCCCACGCGCTGGACGACAGCGCCCCGGCGGTAGCGGGTCTGGATGACGAGTTGCGCGCCAGGATCGATGTCATCGTGCAGGCCCTGGCGGGCAGCCGCAAGCCGTTGATCGTCTCCGGCAGCAACGCCGGCAGCGAGGCGGTGATTGCCGCCGCCGCCAACGTCGCCCGCGCGCTGAAAGGCCGCGGCGCCGACGTCGGCATAACCTTCGTGGCGTCAAGCGCCAACAGCATGGGACTGGCGCTGATGGGCGGCGGTACTCTGGACCAGGCGCTGGAACAGCTTGAGCAGGGCGCGGCGGACAGCGCGATCGTGCTGGAAAACGATCTGTACCGCCACGCGCCGGCCCAGCGGGTGGACGCGGCGCTGGCCAAAACCGTCAATCTTATCGTGCTCGATCATCAGCGCACCGCCATCATGGATAAGGCCAACCTGATCCTGCCGGCGGCCAGCTTTGCCGAAAGCGACGGTACGCTTATCAACCAGGAAGGCCGCGCGCAGCGCTTCTTCCAGGTATACGACCCGGCCTACTATGATGCCGAGACCATTATGCTGGAGAGCTGGCGCTGGCTGCATTCGCTGCACTCCACCTACCTGGATCGCCACGTGGACTGGACCCAGTTCGATCATATCATCAGCGCCTGCGCCGAGACGCTGCCGCAGCTGGCCGGGATCAAAGAGGCCGCGCCCGATGCCGGTTTCCGCGTCAGCGGCCAGAAGCTGGCCCGCGAGCCGCACCGCTACAGCGGACGCACCGCGATGCGCGCCAACATCGACGTGCACGAGCCGCGCCAGCCCCAGGACAAGGACACCATGTTCGCGTTCTCCATGGAAGGCAACAGCAGCCCCCAGGGCATGAGCAAGCAGGTGGCCTTCGCCTGGGCGCCGGGCTGGAACTCCCCGCAGGCCTGGAATAAATTCCAGGCGGAAGTGGGCGGACACCTGCGCCACGGCGATCCCGGCGTACGGCTGCTGGAAGCGGGCGAGGGCCGTATGGACTGGTTCACCGACGTGCCGGCGGCGTTTGTCGCCCCGGTCGACGGCCAGTGGCGCGTGGCGCCGTACTACCATCTGTTCGGCAGCGAGGAAACCTCCCAACGCGCCGCGGTGATTCAGGAGCGCATGCCGCAGCCTTACGTGGCGGTAAGCCGCCAGGACGCCGAGCGGCTGGGCGTCAACAGCGGCACGCTGCTGGAATTCACCTGCGCCGGGCAGTCGCTGCGCCTGCCGGTCAGGTTCAGCGACGCCCTGGCGGCCGGCCAGGTGGGCCTGCCGTTGGGCCTGCCCGGCATTCCGCCGGTGTGGGTAGGACAACGCGTTGAAAACCTGCGGGAGGCCGCGTTATGAGTTGGTTAACATCGGACGTGATTGACATCATTCTGACGGTACTGAAAGCGGTGGTGATCCTGCTGGTGGTGGTCACCTGCGGCGCCTACATGAGCTTTGCCGAACGCCGGCTGCTGGGCCTGTTCCAGAACCGCTACGGACCCAACCGGGTCGGCTGGGGCGGTTCGCTCCAGCTGGTGGCGGATATGCTGAAAATGTTTTTCAAGGAAGACTGGGTCCCGCCGTTTTCCGATCGCATGATCTTCACCCTGGCGCCGGTTATCGCCTTTACCGCTCTGCTGGTGTCTTTTACGGTGATCCCGGTCAGCCCGACCTGGGTGGTCTCGGATCTGAATATCGGCGTGCTGTTCTTCCTGATGATGGCGGGCCTGGCGGTGTACGCGGTGCTGTTCGCCGGCTGGTCGAGCAATAATAAATACTCGCTGCTCGGCGCCATGCGCGCCTCGGCCCAGACCCTCAGCTACGAGGTCTTCCTGGGCTTGTCCCTGATGGGCGTGGTGGCGCGCGCCGGTTCGTTCAGTCTCGGCGATATCGTCGCCTCCCAGGCCCATCTGTGGAATATCATTCCGCAGTTCTTCGGTTTCGCCACCTTTGTGCTGGCGGGCATCGCGGTCTGCCACCGGCATCCGTTCGACCAGCCGGAAGCGGAACAGGAACTGGCCGACGGCTACCATATCGAATATTCGGGCATGAAATTCGGCCTGTTTTTTGTCGGCGAATATATCGGCATCGTCACGGTGTCGGCCCTGATCGTCACGCTGTTTTTCGGCGGCTGGCAGGGGCCGTTTTTACCGCCGTTCATCTGGTTTGCCATTAAAACCGCCTTCTTCATGATGATGTTCATCCTGATCCGCGCGGCGCTGCCCCGTCCGCGCTATGACCAGGTGATGTCGTTCGGCTGGACAATCTGCCTGCCGTTAACGCTGCTGAACCTGCTGGCGACGGCGGCGGTCATTTTGTACAACGCTCAATGAGGGGTGAATAAACCATGACGTTAAAAGAATTAGTGTATGGTGCCGGCACCCAGCTACGCAGTATCTGGATGATCGGCATGCAGGCGTTCAGCAAGCGTGAAACGCTGATGTATCCCGATGTGCCGGTCAATACGGCGCCGCGTTTTCGCGGCCGCATCGTGCTGACGCGCGACCCGGACGGCGAAGAGCGCTGCGTGGCCTGTAACCTGTGCGCGGTGGCGTGCCCGGTGGCCTGCATTTCCCTGCAGAAAGCCGAGACCGCGGACGGACGCTGGTATCCGGAGTTTTTCCGCATCAACTTTTCGCGCTGCATTTTCTGCGGCCTGTGCGAAGAGGCGTGTCCGACCACGGCTATCCAACTGACCCCGGATTTTGAAATGGGTGAGTACCGGCGCCAGGATCTGGTTTATGAAAAAGAAAATCTGCTGATTTCGGGGCCGGGTAAATATCCGGAATATAATTTTTACCGCATGGCCGGTATGGCGATCGACGGGAAAGATAAGGGCGAAGCGGAAAACGAAGCCAAACCCATTGACGTCAAAGGTTTGCTGCCCTAAGGAGTTAAGCATGGAAGTCGCTTTTTATTTGTCAGGCCTGGTGGCGATACTGGCAACCCTGCGGGTTATCACCCATACCCACCCGGTGCACGCATTGCTTTACCTGATTGTCTCGCTGCTGGCTATCGCCTGCGTATTCTTTGCGCTCGGGGCCTATTTCGCCGGCGCGCTGGAAATCATCGTCTACGCCGGCGCCATCATGGTGCTGTTCGTGTTCGTGGTAATGATGCTTAATCTCGGCGCCGCCGACCAGCGGCGCGAACGCGGCTGGCTTGCCCCGTCCGCCTGGGTCGGGCCGGGCATATTGTCGTTGCTGCTGCTGGCGATCCTGATCCGGGCCATTTACGGCGTGCCCGATCACGGCATATCGGGTGAGGTGATCAGCGCCAAGGCGGTGGGCATCGCGTTGTTCGGACCTTACGTCCTGGCGGTGGAGCTGGCGTCCATGCTGCTGCTGGCCGGGCTGGTGGTGGCGTTCCATCTCGGGCGTGAAGATCGCGAGGGCGATGCGCTGCCCAAGGGACCCAAGCTGCCCGATGCCATAAAAAGAAAACCGGAGGAGCAGGCATGATCCCGTTAACGCACGGACTCATTTTGGCCGCTATTCTGTTTGTACTGGGTTTGACGGGCATGCTCATCCGCCGCAACCTGCTGTTTATGCTGCTGGGGCTGGAAATCATGATTAACGCCTCCGCCCTGGCGTTTATCGTTGCCGGCAGCTACTGGGGACAGGCCGACGGACAGGTCATGTATATCCTGGCCATTAGCCTCGGCGCCGCCGAGGCCAGCATCGGCCTGGCGCTGCTGCTGCAGCTGCATCGCCGCCGCCAATCCCTGAATATCGATAACGTCAGCGAGATGCACGGATGAACCTACTCTATTTAACTATTCTGTTTCCCCTGGTGGGGTATCTGCTGCTGGCGTTTTCACGGGGACGCTGGTCGGAAAACCTGTCGGCCCTGGTGGGCGTCGGCGCCGTCGGCCTGGCCGCGCTGACCACGGCCTGGGTAGCGGTTGATTTTCTCGGCACGCGGGAAAGCGCGGCGGCGGTATTCAACCAGCCGCTGTGGACCTGGATGACGGTGGGCAAGTTTAATATCGCCTTTACCCTGTCGCTGGACGGCCTGGCGCTGACCATGCTGTCGGTGGTGACCGGGGTCGGTTTCCTGATCCATCTGTTCGCCTCCTGGTATATGCGCGGCGAAGAGGGCTATTCGCGCTTTTTTGCCTATACCAACCTGTTTATCGCCAGCATGGTATTGCTGGTGCTGGCCGATAACCTGCTGCTGATGTATCTCGGCTGGGAAGGGGTGGGGCTGTGCAGCTACCTGCTGATTGGTTTCTATTATAAAGAATCCAAAAACGGCGCGGCGGCGATGAAAGCCTTTATCGTCACCCGCGTCGGCGACGTGCTGCTGGCGTTTGCCCTGTTTATCCTGTATTCGGAACTGGGCACGCTGAATTTCCGCGAGCTGATGGTACTGGCGCCGCAGCATCTGGCGGTGGGCTCCACGGCCATCACCTGGGCGACGCTGATGCTGCTTGGCGGCGCGGTGGGTAAATCGGCGCAGCTGCCGCTGCAAACCTGGCTGGCGGACGCCATGGCCGGCCCGACCCCGGTGTCGGCGCTGATCCACGCCGCCACCATGGTCACGGCCGGCGTATACCTGATCGCCCGTACCCACGGACTGTTCCTGATGGCGCCCGAGGTCTTGCACCTGGTGGGCATCATCGGCGCGGTTACCCTGGTGCTGGCCGGTTTCGCCGCGCTGGTCCAGACCGATATCAAGCGGGTGCTGGCCTACTCCACCATGAGCCAGATCGGCTACATGTTCCTGGCGCTGGGCGTGCAGGCCTGGGATGCGGCCATTTTCCACCTGATGACCCATGCGTTCTTCAAGGCGCTGCTGTTCCTGTCCTCCGGTTCGGTTATCCTGGCCTGCCACCACGAGCAGAATATCTTCAAGATGGGCGGGCTGCGCAAGTCCATCCCGCTGGTCTATATCTGCTTCCTGGTGGGGGGCGCGGCCCTGGCGGCGCTGCCCGTGATTACCGCCGGTTTCTACAGTAAAGACGAAATCCTGTGGGGCGCGCTGGCGAACGGCCATTTCAACCTGATGCTGGCCGGGCTGGCGGGCGCGCTGCTGACCTCCCTCTATACCTTCCGCATGATCTTCATCGTGTTCCACGGCAAGGAGCAGATCAAGGCCCATGCCGGCAAAGGCATCAGCCATCACCTGCCCCTGCTGGTGCTGCTGGTGCTGTCCACCTTTATCGGCGCGCTGATTACGCCGCCTTTGGCGGGCGTGCTGCCGGACAGCCACCTGGGTGAAGAGGGCAAGATCACCCTGGAGATTGTCTCCGGCGTGGTGGTGATCCTCGGTATTCTGCTCGCCGCCGGGCTGTATCTCGGCAAGCGCCGCTTGGTGCATGCCGTGGCCGCCAGCGCCCCGGGACGGTTCTTCACCGTCTGGTGGTTTAACGCCTGGGGCTTCGACTGGCTGTATGACAAAGTGTTTGTCAGGCCGTACCTGGGCGTTGCCCGGCTGCTGCAAAGCGATCCGCTGAACAGCCTGATGAGCGTGCCGGCGGTGCTGGCGCGCTGGGCCGGACACGGGCTGACGCTTAGCGAGAACGGCCAGTTGCGCTGGTATGCGGCATCCATGAGTCTGGGCGCCGTGATTGTGGTGGCGCTGTTGATATTCGTGTAAACGGCGGCGGCGTTAAATGACACGCGCGGGGCGGGAAGAACACCGGCATCATGTCTTCTCCCGCCAGTAGGTAAGTTTTCAGGTTTTTTTCAATTTAGGGATGCACAACGCCATGCTACTACCTTGGCTAATACTTTTCCCCTTCATTGGCGGTCTGCTGTGTTGGCAATGCGAGCGCTTCGGTACCAAGGTGCCGCGCTGGATAGCCTTGATCGCCATGGGGCTGACTCTGGCGCTCTCCCTGCAGCTGTGGCTGCAGGGCGGGTATTCACTGGTTTCGGCGCAGGGCCTGCCGCAGTGGCAATCCGAGTTTGTGCTGCCGTGGATACCGCGTTTCGGTATCTCGTTCCGCCTGGCGCTGGACGGTCTGTCCCTGCTGATGGTGGTGCTGACCGGCCTGCTGGGCGTGCTGGCCATTCTCTGTTCGTGGCGTGAAATCCAGCGCTACCAGGGCTTTTTCCATCTTAATCTGCTGTGGATCCTGGGCGGCGTCATCGGCGTGTTCCTGGCCATCGACATGTTCCTGTTTTTCTTTTTCTGGGAAATGATGTTGGTGCCGATGTACTTCCTGATTGCCCTGTGGGGCCATAAGGCCTCCGACGGCAAGACGCGCATCACCGCCGCCACCAAGTTCTTTATCTATACCCAGTCCAGCGGGCTGGTGATGCTGGTGGCGATCCTGGCGCTGGTGCTGGTGCATTATCATGCCACCGACGTCTGGACCTTCAATTACGAAGACCTGCTGCATACCCCGATGTCGTCGCTGGTGCAGTACCTGCTGATGCTGGGCTTCTTTATCGCCTTCGCGGTGAAAATGCCGGTGGTGCCGCTGCACGGCTGGCTGCCGGACGCCCATAGCCAGGCGCCTACCGCCGGTTCGGTCGACTTGGCGGGCATCCTGCTGAAAACCGCCGCCTACGGCATGCTGCGCTTTTGCCTGCCGCTGTTCCCCGAGGCGTCCCACCAGTTCGCGCCCATTGCCATGTGGCTGGGCGTGGTGGGCATTTTCTACGGCGCCTGGATGGCGTTTGCCCAGACCGATATCAAGCGCCTGATTGCCTATACCAGCGTTTCCCATATGGGGTTTGTGCTGATTGCCATCTACACCGGCAGCCAGCTGGCCTACCAGGGCGCGGTGGTGCAGATGATCGCCCACGGCCTGTCCGCCGCCGGGATGTTTATTATCTGCGGCCAGCTGTATGAACGTCTGCATACCCGCGATATGCGCCAGATGGGCGGACTATGGGGACGGATAAAATTCATTCCCGCGCTGTCGCTGTTCTTTGCGGTGGCGACGCTTGGGATGCCGGGTACCGGCAACTTTGTCGGCGAGTTCCTGATCCTGTTCGGCAGTTTCCCGGTGGTGCCGGTGATTACGGTTATTTCCACCTTCGGCCTGGTTTTTGCCTCGGTGTATTCGTTGATTATGATGCAGCGCGCTTATTACGGTCCGGCGAAATCGCAGGAACCCTTGCCGGGCATGACGATGCGCGAGCTGTTGATCATTATGCTGCTGGTGGTGCTGCTGGTGTTGCTGGGCTTCTTCCCGCAGGCGGTGCTGCAAACGTCCGACGCGGCAATGAGCAACGTTCAGCACTGGTTCTCGCTAAACGCAGCAGGATCAGCTGTTTCAACTCTAACAACAAGGCCGTAATTCGCCATGACAATAACTCCTCAACAACTGATCGCACTGTTACCGCTGTTGATCGTCGGATTGACGGTGGTGGTTGTGATGCTGTGCATTGCGTGGCGACGCAACCACTTTGTCAATGCCACCCTGACCGTTATCGGTCTGAACCTGGCTTTACTGTCGCTGTTTTTTGTCGGCCAGGCCGGCCCGATGGATGTGACGCCGCTTATCCGCGCCGACGGCTATTCGATGTTCTATACCGCGCTGGTCCTGGCGGCGAGCCTGGCCACCAGCACCTTCGCCTATCCGTGGCTTGCGGGCTACCCCGGCAACCGCGATGAGTTTTACCTGCTGGTGCTGATTGCCGCCATGGGCGGCATCCTGCTGGCCGGCGCCAATCATCTGGCCTCGATGTTCCTGGGTATCGAGCTCATTTCCCTGCCGCTGTTCGGCCTGATAGGGTATGCCTACCGGCAAAAGCGCTCGCTGGAAGCCAGCCTGAAATACACCCTGTTGTCCGCCGCCGCCTCGTCGTTCCTGCTGTTCGGCATGGCGCTGGTCTATGCCGACACCGGCGCCCTGGGTTTTGGCGCGCTGGGACAGCGTCTGGACGACGCCATGCTGCACCAGCCGCTGTTGCTGGCGGGGCTGGGCATGATGATTGTCGGCCTGGGCTTTAAGCTGTCGCTGGTGCCGTTCCACCTGTGGACGCCGGATGTGTACCAGGGCGC
This sequence comes from Sodalis sp. RH14, assembly GCF_047324285.1. Taxonomy (NCBI): domain Bacteria; kingdom Pseudomonadati; phylum Pseudomonadota; class Gammaproteobacteria; order Enterobacterales; family Bruguierivoracaceae; genus Sodalis; species Sodalis sp. RH14. The sequence goes on along the minus strand of NZ_CP178739.1, from coordinate 3,989,547 downwards.
GCCCGCGCCGGTGTCCACCTTCCTGGCCACCGCCAGCAAGGTGGCGATTTTCGCCGTGCTGATGCGCCTGTTCCTCTATACGCCGGTGGTGAATAGCGACGCGCTGCGCCTGGCGCTGGCCATTATCGCCTTCTGCTCCATTATGTTCGGCAACCTGATGGCCATCGGCCAGACCAATATCAAGCGCCTGCTGGGGTATTCCTCCATTGCCCATCTGGGCTATCTGACGGTGGGTCTGATTGCGGTACAGGCCCATCAGCTGGCCATGGAGGCGGTGGGCGTTTACCTGGCCGGCTACCTGTTCAGCAGCCTGGGCGCCTTCGGCGTGGTCAGCCTGATGTCCAGCCCCTACAGCGGTCCGGATGCCGACTCGCTGTTCTCCTATCGCGGCCTGTTCTGGCACAAACCGATTTTATCGGCGGTAATGACGGTGATGATGCTGTCGCTGGCCGGCATCCCGATGACCCTGGGTTTTATCGGTAAATTCTATATCATGGCGGCCGGCGTCGGCGCGCACCTGTGGTGGCTGACCGGCACCGTGGTGCTCGGCAGCGCTATCGGCCTGTACTATTACCTGCGCGTGATGGTCAGCCTGTATCTCAGCCCGCCGGAAAGATTGCGCCGGGATACGCCGAGCAACTGGGCGCTCACCGCCGGCGGGGTGGTGGTGCTGATCTCCTCCGTGCTGGTGTTGCTGCTGGGTATCTTCCCGCAGCCGCTGATCTCCCTGGTGAGACTGGCGCAGCCGTTGATGTAACACGTTTTTCCCCTCCCGGTTACCGCGGCGGGAGGGCCGCGCGGGGCGGCGGTCGCCATGGCCGTTGCCCGACCCGGCCGTAAACGCGTCTGACTGAATAAACGAAATAGTTCTCGTTAAAAAATGCTTTATTGACCCCCGTCATTGTTTCTTAATGCCATTCGGTGATAATGAAAATAACTCTCATTGACGTTTGGCGTTGGCTCGATGTTCACTTCCGTTTTAAAATACCTTCTCTGCAGCGCTGTCCTGTTCCTGGGCATATCATCCGCCTGGGCGGCCGATGATTACCAGACGTGGGTCACTGATATCCAGGGACGGCTGGACACCACCGCGCGGCTGTATCAGCAGCAGCAGAACGACGCCGCGCGCCGCGAGGTGCAAATGGCCTATTTCGAGGTATTCGAAAATCTCGAGGGGCCGATCCGCATCAATATTTCCGCGCAGAAAAGCTATCAAATGGAAAGCCAGTTCGGCGAGATCCGCCGTCTGATCGGCGAGGGCAAGCCGCTGGCGGAAGTGCAAGATAAAATCAACGGCTTGAAAAATGAATTGACCGGCGTGCTGCCGGCATTGTCCGGCGGCCATCAGCTGGTGGCCGCGGGCCAGCATGACGCCTATAGCAATACGCAAATCGCCCTGTACTGGCAGCAAAGCTTTAAAACCATCGACGATCTGCTGGCCGACGCCCTGACGCAATACCAGGCGGGACAATATGCCGCCGCGAGCCAGCGCGTGCAGCAGGCGCATTTTCAGGGCTATAAGAATTCGGAAATGGAAATGTCGGTGCGCAATAACCGCTCCGCCCAGCAGGCGGCCGCCATCAACCAGGAATTTATCGCCCTGATCGCCCTGGCCGCAAAACCCGATCAGATGAATGACCTGTCCTACGGCGTCACCCAGCTATTGCAGGATCTGGAAGACCTGCTGCCGGGCCTGCCCACCACCCGTCCCGACCAGCCGGTGACCGCGCCCGCAGCCAACGCCCCGGCCAGCGCCGCGGCGGGCGGCGACGCCCAGCCCGACGCCAACTGGCGGCAGGTCGGCGACGACATCAACGCCGCGGTAGCCGCCGCCATCGCCCAATATCGCGGCGGACAGGCCAAAGCCGGCATGATGGCGATACAGGACGCGTATTTCGACCGCTTCGAAGCCACCGGCATGGAGAACAAAATCGGTTCGCGCGACGCGGCGTTTAAATCGACGCTGGAAGGCTATTTCACCCGCCTGGTCAGTCTAATGAAAGCCGGCCAGTCGGTCGCCCAGATCCAGGAACAGGCCGACGCGCTCGCGCAAAATCTCACCAAAGCGGTGGAAATGCTGGGCGAGGGCGGCGAAAGCCAGTGGACATTGCTGGTGTACAGCCTGCTTATCATCGTGCGCGAAGGCATGGAGGCATTGTTGATCGTCGCCGCCATCGTGGCCTACCTGGTCAAGAATAAGCATCAGGATAAGCTGCCGCTGATCCGGCAATCGGTTTGGGTTGCCCTGCTGGCGAGCGTGGTCACCGCCGCGCTGTTCCAATGGCTGTTCGCCAACTCCGGCGCCAACCGCGAACTGCTCGAAGGCGTCACCATGATGGTCGCCGTGGTGACGCTGTTCTTTATGAGCTACTGGCTGCTGTCCAAAGTGGAGGCCCGGCACTGGCAGGCCTATCTGGAAGGCAAGCTGACGCTGTCCCTGACCACCGGCTCCCTGGCGGGCCTGTGGTTTACCAGCTTCCTGGCGGTGTATCGCGAAGGCGCGGAGACGGTACTGTTTTATTACGCCCTGGTGGGGGACGCCGGCAATATGGCCGGGCAATTCGCCATCCTGGGCGGTTTCCTGATCGGCTGCGTCATCCTGGTGATGGCGTACCTGCTGATGCGGTATACGGTGGTGAAACTGCCGCTGAAGCCGTTCTTTATGTTTACCGGTACATTTATGTATTTGATGGCCTTTGTTTTTGCCGGTAAAGGGGTACTGGAGTTAATTGAAGGTAAATTATTCGAACCCACGTTATTAAAGGGCATACCTGAAATAAGCTGGTTGGGGATTTATCCCTATCTGGAGACCCTGGCGCCTCAGGTCGTTTTAGTACTGGCCGCGCTGGTCGCCCTCTGGGTGATGCGCCGGCGCTCCGGTACCCTGATACCAAAACAAGAAACTGTGTGAGCGCACAAAGCAATTTTTTTGATGACTGAGGAATGAGAGTTGATGAAGATGAATAACAGCCTGGCGGCCGTGATGGCCGTTGCCGGTATGACCTGCGCCCCGGCCGTGTTTGCGGCCGAGCATCCGGCGGGTGAAACCGTCACCATGAATGAAATGCAGATTGCTGCGGTCTATTTACAGCCTATCGATATGGAACCGCGCGGCATGGGTTTACCCGCAGCCAAGGCCGATGTTCATCTAGAAGCCGATATCCACGCGGTGGAAGGAAACAAAAACGGTTTCGGCGCCGGCGAATGGATGCCGTACCTGACCATCAGCTACACGCTGGTCAACACCGATTCCGGCGACAAACAGGAAGGCACCTTTATGCCGATGGTCGCCAGCGACGGTCCGCATTACGGCCAGAATGTGAAAATGATGGGCGTGGGCAACTACAAAGTGACCTTCCATATCGAACCGCCGTCAAAAGCCGGCCTTCATCGCCATACCGACGCTGAAACCGGCGTGGGCCGCTGGTGGAAGCCATTCGACGTCAGCTACGATTTTAAATATATCGGCCTGAAATAAATCCGCCGCGCCACGGCTGCCTGGCGGCCGTGGCGGTATTGGCTCTTGTCGCAGCGGCCTGCCGGAGCGCTGCATGACGAAGTGTTTCCGGTTCTGAGTCGTCGTCATGAATTATTTTTTTGTTACCGCCTTGCAAGCTTTCCTGCCGGTGACACTGCTATGCGGATTAAACTGGGCTAACCGCCCCGCGCCATCGGTGCGCGCGCTGGTATGGGTCAACCTGCTGGCGCTGGCGGCCGGTACCCTGGCGGGCGTGCGCCTGCCCGGCGGCCAATCGGTGCAGCTCACGCTGGTTTTCTTGCAACTGGCGGGGCTGGTAGTGTTCCTGGCCTGCCAATTTTCCGTTTCCGCCAGGGTGGGCTACTGCTGGCAAGGCCTGCTGGTGGCCGGCGCGGCGCTGCACTGGAGCAACGATCCCAATTTAAGCGCGTTGACGCCCACGGGCGTCATCAACACCGATTTATTACTTAATCTGAGCGCGGTGGTACTGGCCGTCGCGTTACTGGCGCTGTGCGCGGTGCTGACGGCGATGCTGGTGAAGCGCCTGCCGGCGTGGCGCTGGCCGCTGCTGCTGGCGCTGGCGCTGCTGTTGTTGCTGCCGTTGTGCGGCCAGGCGACGCTACTGTTGATGAAACTGGACGTCCTCGGGCTGACCAAGCCGCGGCTGAGTTTTGTGTCCAACGTCACCAACAGCAACCCCTGGCTCAACTATATCAGCGCCTTGCTGATGGCGGCGCTGCTGGCGGGCTTTATTGCGCCGCTGCTGCGCCTGCGCGGCGGATATCGCCACCAGATGGAGCCTATCGCGCGCCGCAAGGCCATCGCGCGCTATCGCAATGCCCGGCGTACCGCCGCAACGCTGCTGGCCGCGCTGATGGTGGTGGTGGCCGCGCAGCTGTATTGGGATTTGGTGGCCTCGCAGCCGCCGCGCCTGTCGGAAGCGGTGCCCGTGACCCTGGGCGCCGACGGCCAGGTGCATATTCCACTCGAACAGGTGCGCGACGGCAAGCTGCATCGTTTCGTTTGGGTGGCCGAGGACGGCAAGGCGGTGCGTTTCCTGGTGATTAACCGTTATCCCGATCGCCTGCGCCTCGGCGTGGTGTTCGACGCCTGCCTGCTGTGCGGCGACCAGGGGTATGTGATGGAAGGCAACCAGGTGGTGTGCGTGGCCTGCGGAGTGCATATTTTTATCCCCTCCATCGGCAAGGCGGGCGGCTGCAATCCCATACCCATTGACAACTGGCGCAACGACGACCATGAGCTGACCATCGGCAAAGCGGCGCTGGTGGCGGGGGTCAACTATTTTACCACCGTGCTCACCCTGCAGGTGACCGATCCGGTGGACGGCAGCAAACTGACCAATGTCAGCGCCTCCCATAAATACAGTTACGGCGGCAAAATGTACTTTTTTGCCAGTGAAGACACTTACAATCGTTTCCGCGCGCAGCCGGCGCAGTTCGTGCCGGCCACCGCCGCCGGCAGCGACGAAGCGGAGGGCGAGTAGCTTATGTTGTGGCGTATGTTACGGCAGTCCTGGTGCAGGAATATCCGGCGCAAGTCCCTGGCGGTATTAACGGTGTTCCTGGCCGCCGGGTTGATTTCGGCGCTGCTGGCGGTCTCCATCGATATCGGCGACAAGATGGCGCGCGAGCTGAAATCCTATGGCGCCAATATCCTGATTGAACCGGCGGGCCAGGCGGCGCTGCCCGCGCTGTTTGGCGAGCGGGGCGCTCCCCTGTCGGGGCAGGATCTGATCGACGAGTCCGAATTGCCCAATATCAAGGATATCTTCTGGCGCAACAATATCATCGGCTTTGCGCCGCTGCTTGGCGGCGAAGTGCTGGTCAACGGCGCGCCGGTGCCGGTGCTGGGCACCTTTTTCTCGCAGCCGGTGAATGTGCCCGATGAAACGGATTTTCATACCGGGCAGCAAATCATCAGCCCCTATTGGCGGGTTACCGGTCAATATCCCCATGAACCGGTAACGCGGGAGCAGCCGCCCGAAGCGCTGGCGGGCAAGCAGCTGGCGCAGCGCCATGGCTGGCGGCCCGGCGACGTAGTGACGCTGGACGGCCCGCACGGCCGGGCCAGCGTGCGCATCAGCGGCGTGCTCGCCAGCGGCGGCGATGAGGAAGGCCGTCTGGTGATGCCCCTGGCCACGGTGCAGCAACTGCTCGGCCTGCCCGGCAAAGTGCAGGCGATACGGGTCTCGGCGCTGACGGTGCCGGAAAACGATCTTTCCCGCCGGGCCAGGGATAATCTCGACGGACTGACGGCGGAAGAATACGATCTGTGGTATTGCACCGCTTTTGTGTCGTCGATTTCCCATCAGTTGGAAGAGGCGATTTCCGGATCGGTGGTGCATCCTATCTGGCAGGTGGCGGCATCCGAAGGCGTGGTGATTGAAAAAATCCAGCTGCTGCTGGCGGTGGTCACCCTGGCGGCGCTGGCGGCATCCGCCATGGGCATCGCCTCGCTGATGACCAGCACCATTATGGAGCGCGGGCGGGAGATTGGCCTGATGAAGGCCCTCGGCGCCCGCCAGTGGCAAATTATGCTGCTGTTTTACCTGGAAGCGGTAATGAGCGGCGCCCTGGGCGGATTGCTGGGCTGTGTTGCCGGCTGGGGACTGGCGAAAGCCATCGGCCTGATGCTGTTCGGCGTGCCGCTCAGTTTTGCCTGGATTGTGGTGCCGAGCGTGCTGGTGATCGCCATCCTGATTGCCGTGATCGGCACATGGTTCCCGGCCCGGCGCATCGCCAAACTGTATCCGGTGGAGGTGCTGTATGGCAATTAACGTCGTGGCCGCGGCGCCGGGCCGGGGCGGACGGCGCGCCAAACGTCCGTCGGGACTGATGAACAATATGTTCTGGCTGCTGGTGGTGCGGGCGCTGCGGCTGCGGCTGCAACGGGTGGCGGTGGTGTTCGCCGCCCTGACGGTGGGCGCGGCCATCGTGACCGCCATGGCCTCGGTCTATTTTGATATCAACGCCAAGATGAGCCAGGAGCTGCGCACCTTCGGCGCCAATTTTTACCTTGGTCCCGGCCATGGCAACAGCCTGCCGGCGGCCACACTGCAGCCGATTCTGGATCAGGCGCCCAAGGGGCTTATCAATGCGTCCAGCCCGTATTTGTACGGTATGGCCCGCACTGAACTGGAAAAAGTGGTGGTGATGGGCGTCTGGTTCGAGTCGCTGCAACAGCTGGTGCCCTATTGGCAGGTCAAGGGCGACTGGATTGGCGTCAGCTTTGACGACCGGCATGCGATGATCGGCGTGAAACTGGCCGATCGCCTGCACCTGAAGGTAGGCGATCGGGTAACCCTGGTTGACGGCCAGCAGCGCCAGAGCCTGATTATCAAGGGCGTGGTCGAAGCCGGGGACGCCACCGATAATATGCTGATCGTCAACCTGGAGCTGGCGCAGAAATGGCTGCATCAGCCCGGCGCCATCAGTAACGCCATGCTGAGCGTCAATAACGATATCGGTCAGGTGGACGCCTTTGCCGCCCGCTTGCAGCAGCAGTATCCCGACCTGGACGTGCGGCCGATCCTCAAGGTTTCCGCCTCCGAAGGCCAGGTGCTGGATAAGATCAAAGGGCTGATGGGACTGGTGTCGGCGGTGATCTTGATTTTGTCGTCGCTGTGCGTCAATACCACCCTGATGGCCATCGTCGGCGAGCGCTCGCGCGAGTTTGCCCTGCAAAAGGCGCTGGGCGCCAGCGCCGCGGATATCAGCCGGCAAATGCTGGCGGAAACCGGCATCATCGCCCTGGCGGCGGTGCTGGTGGGCAGCGTGTTCGGCTTTATACTGGCGCAGGTGCTGGGACATGCGGTGTTTAACGCCGCCATTGCCCTGCGCGCCCCTGTTTTTCCACTGACGCTGGCGTTATCCCTGCTGGTGGCGGCGGTGGCGGCCATCGTGCCGGTACGGCGTGCGCTGCATGTCGAACCGGCGCTGGTCCTGAAAGGAGAATAACCATGGCATCACCTATCCGGTTGATACAGCCGCAGCCCGCGGCGGAATATGTGATTGAGACCCGCGGCCTGTATAAACGCTTCGGCAAGGTCACGGCGCTGGATGATATCAACATCCGCATCCGCCGCGGGGAGTTCGTGGCCTTTATGGGCGCTTCCGGCTCCGGCAAGACCACCCTGATGAATATCCTCACGTGCCTGGATACCGTGAGCGAAGGTCAGGTGTTGCTGGACGGCGTCGACGCCGCCGCGCTGGACGAGGAGGGGCGGCGTAATTTCCGCGCCGACAAAATCGGCCTGGTATTCCAGCAATTCCACCTGATCCCGTTCCTGACCGCGCTGGAAAACGTCATGCTCGCGCAGCATTATCATAGCGTGGTGGATGAAGGCGCCGCCCGCGCCGTGCTCGACCGGGTCGGCCTGGGCGAACGCGTCGGCCATCTGCCCAGCCAGCTTTCCGGCGGGGAGCAGCAGCGCGTGTGTATCGCCCGGGCGCTGGTCAACGAGCCGCCGGTGATCTTCGCCGACGAGCCGACCGGCAACCTGGATGAGGAAAATGAACAACGGGTGCTGGACCTGCTGACCGATCTGCATCGCCAGGGCCGCACCATCGTTATGGTCACCCATAACCCCGAACTGGGCCGTTTCGCCGATCGTATCATCCGTTTGCAGCACGGTAAATTCCTGGGCGAGGAGCGAAATCATCATGAGCTGGCATCCCGTGGTTAGGTTGTTTTGCGCGCTGGCCCTGCTTGCCGCCCTGGCGGGATGCAAAGAGCAGCAGGTGGCCATCGGCGCGCCGGCGCCGAAACTGGCGGCGTTCGATCTCAACGGCCAGCCGGCGGCGCTCGATCAATGGCGCGGCAAGCCGGTGTACCTGACGTTTTGGTCCTCCGACTGCGGCGGCTGCGCGGCGGATATGAAACTGCTGCAAAAGCTCACCGACGTCTACGGCGATCGGCTGGTGGTGGTGGCGGTGAACACCGATCCGCAGCAGACCGATATCGCGCCTTTCCTGGCCGCGCTGCAGATCCATTATCCGGTGGTGCGCGATCAGCTGGGCATCACCAGGGAGCGTTACCAGGTGATCGGCACGCCGACGTCCTACCTGCTTAGCGCCGGGGGCACCGTGCTGGAGGCGCATCAGGGTTTGCAGGGCGAGCCGGCACTCGTCGCGATGTTCCAAAATGCACAACGGGATAAATCATGAAGAAGCTTATGCTGGGCATGTTATTACTCTGCGTCAGCGGTACGGCGCTGGCGGACGCCGCGGACGGGGCGCAAAAATATGCCCAGGGCTGCGCCGATTGTCATGGCCGCAAGGCCGACCGGGCGGCGTTCGGCAAAGCGCCGCCGCTGATAACCTTAAGCCGCGAACAGCTGGTAAGCGCGCTCACCGACCGCCGGGACGGTAAGATTGCCACCAGCGGCGCGGAGCAGCGGGCCAAGGCGGCGCTGAGCGATGGCGATATCCAGGGACTGGCGGATTATATCCGCTCCCTCGATCCGCAGGCATCGGCCGCGAAGCCGGCGGTAGCGAATTGATTTTAAGAATGATCTGCCCGTAATTGTTCGCCAGGACGCGCAATTTATGACTATAGTTAGAGTGACGGTCTTTCATCAGAACACGGAGAACAATTATGGTAACCCCGACAGATCCCATCCAACCGCATGAAACTCATGTTGATGATGACGTGCAGTTGCTGTCCGAGACGCTGGAGGAAGTGCTGGCCTATTCCGGCGACAAGGCGGATCAAAAATATGTTGAGCTAAAAACCCGTGCCGAAGCGGCGCTGGAAGAAGTTAAAAAACGCATCAGCCATGCGTCCGATAATTACTATTACCGGGCCAAACAGGCGGTTTACCGCGCCGATGACTATGTGCAGGAAAATCCCTGGCACGGTGTCGGTATCGGGGCGTCCGTCGGCCTGGTGTTCGGGCTGCTGCTGGCCCGTCGCTAAGGTTTCTGTGCCAAGTTATCCGGCTGGCGCGCTCACCAGCCGGTATTTTCCGCCGCCGCGCCGGCGGGAATGAACAAGTCATGCTATTTATTACGCCATTCATCATACTTAATTGCGCTAATCTTTCGTTTTTGCTTCCGTAAACCGTATAATCCATACTCTTAATTAGGTCTTGGGGTAGGGGTCTCTATGCTGACGTTACTCAACTCGGCGCTGCAACAGCATATTGATGCCGGCATCTCCGCTGGGCCCGGCCTGTATCAGATTGCGCTTCCCTGGACTCCCGGCAGCCATGTGCCGATGCTTGACTGGCTGCATGCCACCCCGCTGTATCCCCAATTCTACTGGCAGCATCGCGACGGCGCGCAGGAAGCGGCGGCAGGCGGCGGCCTGCGCATCTTCGATCGCCTGAGCAAGGCGCGGGACTTTATGGCGGCCCATAGCACGGCCTGGCCTGCGCTGCGCCTGTGGGGCATCAATGCCTTCGGCGGTGAAGACGATAACGACGCCGGCGATGATGACAACGGCGCCGGCCGCGGCGGCGAGCCGGAAAGCTGCCTGTTTTTGCCGCGCCTGACCTGGGAGCGCGACGGGTCGTCACACCGGCTGGTGCTGAACCTGGCAAGCGATGTTTCCCTGCGCGACGACGCCAGGCGGTGCCTGGCCTGGCTGCAGCAGGCCACGCCCGCAGCACCCCTGGCGCCCTGGTCGGCGCAGCTGCGCGAAGAGGTGCACGAGCCGGAACACACCCGTTGGCGAATGATGGTCTCCCAGGCCCTGGCCGCCTTTGGCCAGGGCGGATTAACCAAGGTGGTGTTGGCCCGCCGCACCCGGCTCGGCTTTAAAGGCCACCTCGACCCTCACGCCCTGATGGCGGCCAGCCGTAGGGTCAACCACGATTGCTATCACTATATGCTGGCCTGGTCGGCGCAGCGGGCGTTTTTGGGCTCCAGTCCCGAGCGGCTTTACCTGCGGCGCCAGGAAATGCTGGATACCGAGGCGCTGGCCGGCACGGTCGCCGCCCGCAGCCCCACGGCCAATGCCGGGCAACTGGCGCGCTGGCTGATGAACGATGATAAAAACCAGCGGGAAAACCTGCTGGTGGTCGACGATATTTGCCAGCGGCTGCAGGAGGCGGCGGTGACGCTCGACGTCATGCCGCCGGAGATCGTGCGGCTGCGCACCGTGCAGCATTTGCGCCGCGCCATTACTGCGCGCCTGGACTGCCGCGATGATGTCCGCTGTCTGGCCATGCTGCAGCCCACCGCCGCGGTGGCGGGGTTGCCGCGCGACGTCGCCCGCGCCTTTATCGCCCGCCACGAGCCGTTCGACCGGCAATGGTATGCGGGCTCGGCCGGCTATCTCTCGGATGCGCAGACGGAATTTTGCGTGACCCTGCGCTGCGCGCTGATGGAGCGGGAGTCGCTCTGGCTTTATGCCGGGGCAGGCATTGTCGAGGGATCGGATGCGGATCGGGAATGGCAGGAAGTGAACAACAAGGCCGCCGGTCTCAGGACCCTGTTTACCGGCGACCAAGCCGTCGCGCCGAATTAAGGGAATCCGGTTCTATATCAACATCCCGCGGCTGAAACAAAATATAATGCCGGAGCCGTTATTGATCGGCATCCGCGCCGCCGGGGTTATCCGCCGATCACGCATGGGTTCAGACGCGCACTGACAGAAGGTTCCATGACTACATCCGTTTTGCCAGACATGTCTTCACAATTTAACCGGCGCTGGGCCAGGGTGCTGCTGGAAACCCTCACCCGCCATGGGGTAGGGCATATCTGTATCGCGCCCGGTTCACGCTCCACCCCCCTGACCCTGGCGGCGGCGGAACATCCGTCCATCCTGTGCCATACCCATTTCGACGAGCGCGGGCTGGGGCATCTGGCCCTCGGCCTGGCCAAGGCGGCGCGCGGGCCGGTGGCGGTGATCGTTACGTCCGGCACCGCGGCGGCCAATCTGTACCCGGCGGTGATCGAAGCCAGCCTGACCGGGGAAAAGCTGATTATGCTGACCGCCGATCGGCCGCCGGAGCTTATCGACTGCGGCGCCAACCAGGCTATCCGCCAGCCGGGACTGTTTGCCGGTTTTGCCGTCCAGCGCGTGGATCTGCCGCGCCCGACGCCGGATATCCCTGCGCGCTGGCTGGTTTCCACCCTGGATCGGGCGCTGGCGGACCCGGCGCCGGGCGCGGTGCATATTAACTGCCCGTTCGCTGAACCGCTCTATGGCCCAGACGAAAACGGCGACGACGCCTGGTCGCGCGCGCTCGGCGACTGGTGGCAGGACGCCGGCCCCTGGCTGGCGCTTCCGCTGCCCGTCGCGCCCGCCGCCGCGCCGGACTGGGCGCAGTGGCGCACGCGTAAAGGGGTGGTGATTGCCGGGCGCATCCCCTGCGAACAGGGAGCGCGCCTGGCGGCATGGGCGGCCGCGCTCGGCTGGCCGCTGATTGGCGATGTGCTGTCGCAGACCGGCCAGCCGCTGCCTTATGCCGATCTCTGGCTGGCCCATCCCGAGGCGCGTCGGGTGCTGGATCAGGCTGAGTTGGTGATCCAGTTCGGCGGCAGCCTGACCGGTAAACGGCTGCTGCAATGGCAGGAGCAGTGCCGCCCGGCGGAGTACTGGCTGGTCGACCCGCTGCCGGGCCGCCTCGATCCGGCCCATCACCGGGGGCGGCGCATCAGTGCGCCCATCGGCGCGTGGCTTGGCGATCATCCCGCGCGGACGCAGGCTTCCTGGGCCCCTGAACTGGCCGGATTCGCCGCGCTGGCGCGGGATCGCATCCGGGCGGCGCTTGCCGACGGCCTGGGCGAAGCCCAGCTGGCCTGCCATCTTAACGATCTGCTGCCCGCGGGCGGCGCGCTGTTCCTGGGCAACAGCCTGACGATACGGCTGGTGGATGCGCTGGCCCAACTGCCGGCGGGTTACCCGGTATATGGTAACCGTGGGGCCAGCGGCATCGACGGCCTGCTGGCCACCGCCGCCGGCGTACAGCGCGCCGGCGACCGGCCGCTGCTTGCGCTGGTGGGCGATCTATCGGCGCTTTACGACCTGAATGCCCTGGCGCTGTTTCGTCATACCACGGCGCCGGTGGTGATCGTGGTGATCAATAATAACGGCGGCCAGATTTTTTCGTTATTGCCGACGCCGGAAGCGGTGCGCGAGCGTTTTTACGTGATGCCGCAGCAGGTGGAGTTTCGCCACGCGGCGGCGCTGTTCGGGCTGGATTACCTGCGGCCCGGGAACGCCGCTGAACTGCGCGACTGCGTTCAGCGCGCCTGGCGCCGGCCTGGGGGCGGGGCGGCCACGCTGCTGGAGCTGGCGGTGCCGCCCCGGGAGGGCGCGGATGTTTTTCGCCAATTGGTGGCCGGGATGGCCAGGCCATGAACCGCCATGCTCCACTGCCGCCTGCGGCAATCGGCATTCCCGTCGGGCCGGGGAAGGGCGCCGGCTGGACGGTAAGCCGCCTGCGCCGGGGCGATCCCGGCCGGCCGTGGCTGGTCTGGCTGCACGGCCTGCTGGGCAGCGGCGACGACTGGTCGCCGGTACTGCCTTATTTCAGCGACTGGTCCCTGGCGACGCTCAACCTGCCGGGGCATGGGCCCGATGCGGGCGCTGCCCGCGCGCCGGCATGCGCGCTTCACCGCGAGCAGGCGGCTGATGGCGGTATCCCGATCAAGACGGCGCAGGCGGCTGATGGCGGCGCCCCGCGACAGAAGGCCGGGCTGGACTTTGCCGCGGTGTCCGCCGGGCTTGCGCATACGCTGGCTGCGCTGGGCATCACCCGCTATATTCTTATCGGTTATTCCCTGGGCGGGCGCATTGCGCTCTACCATGCCTGCCGGGGACGGTGTGGCGCGGGTAATACCCCCGGCGCCGCCGGCGCGAACGGTCAAGCGGGGCTGTGCGGACTGTTTGTCGAAGGCGCCCATCCCGGCCTGGCGCACCGGCGGGAGCGCGCGGACCGTCTGCGCCACGACGGCCTGTGGGCACGGCGCTTCAGCCGGCAGCCGATAACCGCGGTTCTGGCCGACTGGTACCGCCAGCCGGTGTTCGGCGATTTGTCCGACGACGCGCGCCGGCAGCTGGTCGCGTTGCGCGCCGCCAATGACGGCGCGGCTGTCGCCGCCATGCTCCTGGCCACCTCGCTGGCGCGGCAGCCCGATCTGGCGGCGCGGTTGCGCGCGCTGGACCTGCCGTTCGGTTACCTGTGCGGCGAACACGACGGCAAATTTACCGCCCTGGCCCGTGGGGCGGCATTGCCCCTGGTCCCGGTGCCCGGCGCCGGCCACAATGCCCACCGGGCCAACCCGCCGGCTTTTGCCGGCCAACTGCTCACCCTGCTAGCTCCGTTTCATTAAAGGAATGTTTTATGCTTAAACCCAGCGAAGACCAGTGGTACGCCCCTATCGATTGGCGCGATTGCAGCGGCGATTTCGAGGATATCCGCTATCATAAGTCCGCCGACGGCATCGCCCGGATTACCATCAACCGGCCCCAGGTACGTAATGCGTTCCGGCCGCTGACGGTCAAAGAAATGATCCAGGCCATGGCCGACGCCCGTTACGACGAAGGCATCGGCGTGATTATTCTTACCGGCGAAGGGGATAAGGCGTTCTGTTCCGGCGGCGACCAGAAGGTGCGCGGCGACTACGGCGGTTATAAGGACGACAGCGGCGTGCATCATCTTAACGTGCTGGACTTCCAGCGCCAGATCCGCACCTGCCCGAAACCGGTGGTGGCGATGGTGGCGGGTTTCGCCATCGGCGGCGGCCATGTGCTGCACATGATGTGCGACCTGACCCTGGCGGCGGACAATGCGGTATTCGGCCAGACCGGGCCTAAAGTCGGCTCCTTCGACGGCGGCTGGGGCGCGGCCTATATGGCGCGCATCGTCGGCCAGAAAAAAGCCCGGGAAATCTGGTTCCTTTGCCGGCAGTACGATGCGCGGCAGGCGCTGGACATGGGGCTGGTCAATACCGTTGTGCCGCTGGCCGACCTGGAGAAGGAAACCGTACGCTGGTGCCGGGAAATGCTGCAGAACAGTCCGATGGCGCTGCGCTGCCTGAAGGCCGCGCTGAATGCGGACTGTGACGGCCAGGCGGGGCTGCAGGAGCTGGCGGGCAACGCCACCATGCTGTTTTACATGACGGAGGAAGGGCAGGAAGGGCGCAATGCGTTCGTTGAGAAACGCCAGCCCGACTTCAGCAAATTCAAGCGGAACCCCTGATGCGCAGCGCAACGATCTACCGCTACAGCCTGCCGATGGAAGCCGGCGTGGTGCTGCGCAACCAGCGCCTGAAAAGCCGTGACGGCCTGGTGGTGCGGCTTGAGTGCGACGGCCGTGATGGCCTGGGGGAAATCGCGCCGCTGCCCGGATTCAGCCGCGAAACGCTGATCGAGGCGGAGGCGTCGGCGCTGGAGCTGCTGCGGCGCTGGGTCGACGGCGAGGACGCGGCGGCGGACGGCGGCGGTCTGGCGTTGGCTTCCGGCCCCGCGGCGCCGTCGGTGGCGTTCGGCATCAGCATGGCCCTGGCCGAGCTGGCGGGTGAACTGCCCGACGCGGCGCCTTATCAGACCGTGCCGCTGTGCACCGGCGATCCCGATAGGCTGATACCGATGCTCGCGGCGTTGCCCGGCAGGAAGATTGCCAAGATCAAGGTCGGCATGTATGAAGCGATCCGCGACGCCGTCATGGTCAACCTGCTGCTGGAAGCGGTGCCGGATCTGCATGTGCGGCTGGACGCCAACCGCAGCTGGACCCCGGCCAAGGCCGCCGGCTTTGCCCGCTATCTGGACCCCTCCCTTATCGCGCGTATCGATTTTCTGGAAGAACCCTGCGCCACGCCGGCGCAATCGCTGGCCTTTGCCCGCGATACCGGCATCGCCATTGCCTGGGATGAAAGCCTGCGCGAGCCGGATTTTCAACTCCGCGCCCAGCAGGGCGTGGCGGCGGCGGTCATCAAACCCACGCTCACCGGCAGCCTGGCGCGCTGTCGCGCGTTGGTTGCCCAGGCGCACCGGGAGGGACTGACGGCGGTTATCAGTTCGGCCATCGAGTCCAGCCTGGGCCTGACGCAGCTTTCGCGCCTGGCCGCCTGGCTGACGCCGGGTATCCAGCCCGGCCTGGATACCCTTACGCTGATGCGTTCGCAGCTGATCCGTCCCTGGTCCGGCAGCCCGCTGCCGTTATGCACCGCCGGGCAACTCTCTCAAACACGACTGGAGCCGACGGCCCGCCGCCTTTAAGGCAATCTCCGGACCGGCTTACTATGAAGATGCAATCATGATGACTTTCGCTACCTGGCCCTGGCACCATTGGGCGCAGCAGACGCCGCACAGTATTGCGCTGCGCGCCGACGACGCCGACTGGAGCTGGCGCAACCTGGTGATGCGCGTCGACCAGATGGCCGCCGCGTGGCAGCGGGCGGGCGTCACGGTGGGCTGCGGAGTGGCGTTGCGCGGTAAAAACAGCCTGGATCTGCTGCTGGCGTATCTGGCCGCGCTGCAATGCGGCGCGCGGGTTCTTCCCCTGAATCCCCTGTTGCCGGCCGAACTGCTGGCGCAGCGCCTGCCGACGCTGAATATGGATTTCGGCTGGTGCGCGCGCGGCCTGCCCTGGCCCGGGACCATCGCGCCGTTAACGATAATCGACGCCGACTCCGACGCCGCCGCCGCGCCGCTGGTGTCCTGGCAGGTTAACCGGCTGGCGACCCTGACGCTGACTTCCGGTTCCAGCGGCCTGCCCAAGGCGGCGGCCCATACCTACGCCGCGCATCTGGCCAGCGCCCGGGGCGTCACGCGGCTGATGGCCTTCCAGAACCGCCATCGCTGGCTGTTGTCGCTGCCGCTGTGCCATGTTTCCGGGCAAGGCATCGTCTGGCGCTGGCTGGCGGTGGGCGCCACGTTGGCGCTGGCCCGGGACCAGCCGCTGGAACGGGCGCTGGCCGGATGCACCCACGCCTCGCTGGTGCCGACGCAGCTGTGGCGTCTGCTGCAGGGTGACCCCGCGCGGCTTAGCCTGCAGGATGTGCTGCTGGGCGGCGCGATGATCCCCCTTGAGCTGACCCGCCGGGCGGAAGCGCTCGGCGTGCGCTGCTGGTGCGGCTACGGCCTGACGGAGTTTGCCTCCACCGTCTGCGCCAAGCGCGCCGATGCCTCGGGCGGCGTCGGTTCGCCCCTGGACGGCCGCGAACTGCGGCTGGTGGACGGTGAAGTGTGGCTGCGCGGCAGCAGCATGGCCGCGGGTTACTGGCAGCAGGGCCGGTTGCTGAAGCTGGCCGATGACGACGGCTGGTTTCATACCCGCGACGGCGGCCGGTTTGTCGACGGCGAACTGCATATCAGCGGCCGGCTGGATAATGTCTTTTTTTGCGGCGGCGAAGGGGTGCAGCCGGAGGATATCGAACGTATCCTGGCCGCCCATCCCGCCGTGCGCCAGTCGTTTGTGGTGCCGGTGGACGACGGGGAGTACGGCCAGCGGCCGGTGGCGGTGCTGGAGGCCGATGCGCCTTTTCCCGAGCTGCGCGCCTGGCTGGAGCCGCAGCTGGCGCCGTGGCAGCGCCCGATCGCCTATCTTGCCCTGCGCCAGGTGCTGCCGGACAAGCTGGACGCCGGCGGCATAAAAATCCCGCGCAGCCAGCTTACCCGGCTGGCGCAGGCGCAATTCGCGTTAAATCCCTAAAGAAAGGTTGTGTTTGTCGGTCCGGCTTTCTAAAGTGGCGGTATAAAGATGAGAGGAGAGAAGCATGCTTAGGGTAGAAATGCTGTGCACCGGCGACGAAGTGCTGCATGGACAGATTCTCGATACCAATGCGGCCTGGCTGGCGAACTATTTGTTTGAGCAGGGGCTGCCGATGAGCGCGCGCATGACCGTAGGCGACAACCTCTCCGCCTTGGTGGCGGCGCTGACCGAGCGCAGCCTGCGCGCCGATATCATGATCGTCAACGGCGGCCTGGGGCCGACCAGCGACGATCTCAGCGCGCTGGCCGCCGCCACCGCCACCGGCGAGGAACTGATCGAACATCCCGAATGGCTGGCGAAAATCGAAGCCTTTTTCGCCGAACGCGGCCGGGTGATGGCGCCGAGCAACCGCAAGCAGGCGCAAATTCCCGCCAATGCCGAGATGATCGATAATCCGGTGGGCACCGCCTGCGGTTTTGCCCTGCAGCTTAACCGCTGCCTGATGTTTTTTACTCCCGGCGTGCCGTCGGAGTTCAAGGTGATGGTCGAGCAGCAAATCGTGCCGCGCCTGCGCGAACGTTTCGATCTGCCGGATCCGCCGCTGTGCCTGCGTCTCACCACCTTCGGCCGTGCGGAAAGCGAGCTGGCGAGCCAGCTTGACGACATGACGCTGCCGGAAGAGGTGGTGCTGGGCTACCGATCCTCAATGCCGATTATCGAATTAAAACTGACCGGCCCGGCCCATGAGCGCGACGCCATGGAACTGGCCTGGCAAAAAGTGCGCGCGGTGGCCGGTGAAAGCGCTATTTTTGAAGGTACCGACGATCTGCCGACCCAGCTGGCGCAACGTCTGCATCAGCGTCCGCTGACCCTGGCCATCGGCGAACGTTTTACCGCCGGACTGCTGACCTGGCAATGCCAGAGCGCGGGCATGCCGGTCAAGGGCGGCGAATGGCTGGAGGCCCCCGGCCCTGAGATCGCCGGTACTGCCGATGGCGACACCTTCTCCGGGCACCTAAGCGCGGCGGATGCCCCCCCGGCCCACGACGCCCAGTCGCTTTTGCGAAAGCTGGCCCGGCAGGCGCAAGGGCTGGCGGCGCGTCACGGCACGCAGCTTGCGCTGGTGGTCGGCGATATGGCGCAGGACAGCCTGAGCCTGGCGCTGCACACGCCGGACGGCGATTACGCCCAAACGGTGGTGTTCGCCGTCAGCATACAGCGCCACGGCCTGAAAACCCGCCAGGAAATGGTGTCGCTGATGGCGCTGAATATGCTCAGACGTTGGCTGAACGGCTGGCCGGTCTACGGCGAGCATGGCTGGATACGCATCGCCGCAACCCTGGCGTAAGCGCCGCGGGCGGTAACCGGCATCACGGTGGGCCTCCGGTCTGGCGTTAAGGTCGGACCAGGCACACCCCGGCTGCTCTCCCCCGTCAAGGCGTGGCTGTAATCACGGTTGCGCAGGCGATGCGCACAGCCGCCCAACGAGGTAATCGACGAAGCAACGCACCCGGGCCGGTGTGTGCGCTCCGCCCACGAATACCGCATGCACCTCCTCACCATCGCCGGGATTGAACGCGTCGAGGATAGGCACGAGCCTGCCTGCCCGGACGGCGTCTGCCACCGTCTCGGCGCAAACACGCGCGATCCCGATCCCTTCGAGGGCCAGTTGGCCTTCCGTATCGCCATTATTCGTTTCCACGCAGCCCGTGATCGGCAATGAATAATCGCGGCCGTCTTTGCGAAACGGCCACGTTGGCGCGGCGCGTTTGAAGTTGAAGCCAATACAATCGTGATGGTAGAGATCCTCCGGAACCGCCGGCGTGCCGCGACGTGCGAGATAGTCCGGAGACGCCACGATGACCTTATGGGTGACGCCAAGCCGGCGGGCGGTAAGCAGTCCGTCGGGCAGCGGCCCCAGCCGCACTGCAACGTCCGCCTGGCCCGCGGCGATGTCCACGACGGCGTCGGTGGCAATGATTTCCAGCAGGATGCCGGGGTATTGCTGCATGAACGCGCGAAGAAGCGGTACGACGAACATTTTTCCATACTGCAGCGACAGACAAATCCGCAGACGCCCCTTGGGGGAACTCTGATTCGCAATGGACTGCTCGGTTTCCTTCAGATCCGCGATGATGCGCCGGGCAGACGCCAGATAAGTCATGCCCTCGGGCGTGAGTATCAGCGAGCGCGTGGTTCGCAGCAGCAGGCGAACGCCAAGCCGTGCTTCGATGCGGTCGATGACCCGCGCGATTGAAGACGGCGCCACCTTCAGCCGGCGTCCCGCCGCCGAAAAACCGCCTTCCTCCGCGACGAGCACGAAGATTTCCAGATCGCCGGCCAGGGCCATAAATACCACCTGTGCGTTTTACGCAAAAGAATTGAGCAAATTCATAGCATAGACGTCCGCATGGCGTGAGTCTATCTTTGCATAAGGGAGTGCAATGCCTTTTAACCGTGGCCGCTGCGGTTGAAGCTCAACGCTATCCCCATCTCTGTGCAATCTACGGCACCCATGAGGAGAGGACTATGGTTTCACCTTACCAGATACATATTCCTGACCAGCGGCTCGCCGCGATCAGGGCGAAAGTCGAAGGTTATGACTGGCATTTGCTGGCGGATGCAGGCGGTTGGTCGGCGGGCGTCGGCATCGGCGACCTCAAACGGCTCGTCGCCTACTGGCGGGACAGCTATCAGTGGCGCGAGGTGGAGCGGCGCATCAACCAGCTCCCCAATTTCACGACGGTTGTCGAAGGCGAGCATATCCATTTCGTCCATGTGAAGGGAGACGGGTCCAAGCCCCCCGTACTCCTCCTGCACGGCTGGCCGGGCTCGTATCTGGAGTTCGAGCGGCTGCTGGCGCCGCTTGCCGCCGATGGGCACGATGTCATCGTTCCCTCGCTCCCAGGCTTTGCCTTCTCGAACCCCATCACCGGCGTTATCGGGCCGCGCCGGTCGGCCGAGCTTATGCACGGGCTGATGACGCGCTTGTTCGGCCAGGCGCGCTACTTCGTCCAAGGGGGCGATTGGGGGGCGCATATCGCCAGCTGGCTGGCTCACGTGCGGCCGGACGCGCTGCTCGGTTTCCATATCAATATGGTGAGCATCTTCGCCGGGGATAGCGTTCCCACCACGCCGGAGGAAAAGGATCTGTTCTCCCGCCGCGCCGCGATCCTCGATTGGGAGACGGGCTATAATCACGAGCAGGAGACGCGCCCGCAGACACTGGGCGTCGCGCTGGCCGACAGCCCGGTCGGCGCGGCCGGCTGGATACTCGAAAAATTCGGTAAATGGTCGGATCTGCCGACGACGGCCGACGGCGGTCCGGACATCTGGAGCACATACTCGGAAGAGGAGTTGCTCACCAATATCATGCTGTATATCGCGACGCCGGCGGCGGTCACGGCAATGTGGATTTACCATGGCAAGCGCCTGGAAGGCGCGGATCGGTTCCCGGCCGGAACCCGCGTCCAGGCGCCGATGGGCGTCGCGGCGTTTCCCGATCCCGTCTTTCTGCCGACGCCACGCTCGTTTGCCGAAAAGACCTACAATATCGTGCATTGGACGGACATGGAGAGGGGTGGCCATTTCGCCGCGCTGGAACAGCCGGATCTGATGTTGGCGGACCTGCGCGCGTTCATCGCCACGGTGTTGGCCGCGCGCTGATAAGGCGCGGCGGCTTCGTCTCCGGGGTGCCGCAGCGCCTTTACGTCCCAGGGCTTCAATGCCGGCGCCGGCAACGGCCCTGTTTTAACGCGACTGAGTATCCCCGGCGGGGCGGAGCGGGGCGGCAAAATCCTCCGCATCCACATCATAACCCGACGGTTCCCAGCGAATCGTCAACAGCGCCGCCAGTCCGGCCAGCGGCGCGATGGCAATCACCCAGAACACGCCGGTATTCAGCAATGCTGCCAAGACCGGAAACAGGAACAGTGAAACGGTGGAGCTGGCGCGCATCAGCGTCTGGTTAAATCCTACCCCAACGCCGCGCAGCGAGGTCGGATAACTTAACGACGCGAAGGTCATGCTGTGCGAACCGGGGCCGATGCCCTGACCGAATAAAAACAGCGCCAGCATGGCGATAGCCAGTCCCGCGTGCAGCCCGTCGGCCGGCCGGCCGATCAGCGCCAGGCCGATAAGCGCCGCCAGCTGGAAGGCATACCCCAGCACCGTCATGTTCCAGGCGCCGAAACGCGGCACCCAGCGCACCGCTATCAGCCCGCCGACAAACGCAAACAGCAGGTTCAGCGCCAGCGACGCCAGAATCGTGATCAGCATGGACTGCGCCAGGAAACTGCTGATGATCACCGGCAGGCCGAACGCCACGGCGTTATAGGCAAAAGACGAGGCCACGGCGATAATGGTCGCCAGCACGGTGCGCTTAAGGTAAATGCCTTTGAGCAGTTCGCCGTAATTGCGAAAACGCGCGCGGCGCGCGGGTACGGCGGCCGGGCCCTTGCCGGCGTCCGCCGCCACCCGGGCGTTAATGCCGTAGGAGCGCCTGAGGATGCGCGCCGCGCCGGCCAGATCGCCCTGATTGGCCGCCCATACCGGCGACTCGCTCATATATTTGCTGCGAATGGCGATGATAAACAGCGCCGGCACGGCGCCGAAACCCAATATCAGGCGCCATAGCCAATCGGTATACCCCGCGGGCAGTACGCCGTAAAGCAGCAGCACCAGCAGGTACGACACGCTGATGGCGGCATACCAGGTGGGGCACCACATGGCGATGCTGGCCGCCTTGTTGCCCCGTCCCTGCAAACGGGAAAACTCCGCCAGGAAGGCCATGGCCACCGGCAAATCAATGCCGACCCCCAGCCCCATCACAAACCGCGCCCCGGCCAGCACCCACTCGTTGGGCGCAAAGGCGCAGGCCAGCGCGGCGATGACAAAAAAGAACATATCCGCCATAAACACCCGGTAGCGGCCGATTTTATCGGTCAGGTAACCGCCGAAAAACGCGCCGACG
Organism: Sodalis sp. RH14; assembly: GCF_047324285.1. NCBI lineage: Bacteria > Pseudomonadati > Pseudomonadota > Gammaproteobacteria > Enterobacterales > Bruguierivoracaceae > Sodalis > Sodalis sp. RH14. The sequence goes on along the minus strand of NZ_CP178739.1, from coordinate 3,967,470 downwards.
ATAGCGCCGAAGGTGATTGCCGAGGCCACCATGCCGGTGCCGGCCGGCGTCAGGTTAAACTCGCGGGTAATATCCTTGACCCCAAAGGCCAGCGCCCCCAGATCGTAGGCGTCGAGGAACACGCCGCCCAGCGCAATGCCGATGATGATGCCGGCATGATTGCGTTTTTGCGTACCGGCGTTGACCAGCTGGGAGATATCAGCGGCGCTCTTGATAAATACCGGATCGCCCTCGGGCGCCATATCGGCGTCCAGCGTCGCGGTGTGGGCGGTACTCAGGAGTAGAGACATAGCGTGCTTATTGATTAAATCGAAAAGGTAAGGCGCAGCATACCCAGCGGCCGGCCCCAGGGAAAGGCCGAAAAGTTATAACTTAATACAAAATAATAGGTTGCACGCTGCTGGTGCAACCCGCGGCGGCATTACAGCTCCAGTTCGATATCCGCCACGGGCAGGCAGCAGCAGGGCAGGATCTCGCCGGGCCGGATAAACGCCAGCGGAGCATGCTGATATTGTACCTGCCCCTGCGCCAGGCGCAGGCGACAGGCGCCGCAATAACCCGAGCGGCACTGGGATTCCACCGGCACCTGGTGCGCTTCCAGCGCGTCCAGCAGCGAACCGTGGCGGCTCTCGCAGGCCAGGCGCGTCCCATCGCGGCGCAGCGTGATCATAGGCAGGGGCAGGGACACGGCGGCTTACAGCTGAAAGTCGCTAAGGTCGTCGGCGTTGACCTCGGAGTCAATCTGGCCGACAAGATAGGAGCTCACCTCCACCTCCTGCGGCGCCACCTGTACGTTATCGGACACCAGCCAGGTATTGATCCAGGGGATGGGATTGGAGCGGGTGGCGAACGGCAGTTCCAGGCCCACCGCCTGCATGCGGATATTGGTAATATAATCCACATACTGGCACAGGATATCCTTGTTCAGCCCGATCATCGAGCCGTCGCGGAACAGATAGCTGGCCCACTCCTTCTCCTGCTCCGCCGCCAGCACAAACAGGTCGTAGCATGCCTGCTGGCATTCTTTGGCGATCTCGGCCATTTCCGGGTCATCCTCGCCGGAACGCAGCAGGTTCAGCATATGCTGGGTGCCGGTCAGGTGCAGGGCCTCGTCGCGGGCGATCAGGCGGATAATCTTGGCGTTGCCTTCCATCAGCTCGCGCTCGGCGAACGCAAAGGAGCAGGCGAAGCTGACGTAAAAACGCACCGCCTCCAGGGCATTGACGCTCATCAGGCACAGATACAGCTTTTTCTTTAGCTCGCGCAGGTTCACCGTCACTTCCCGGCCGTTCACCTGATGGGTGCCGACGCCCAACAGATGGTAATAGCCGGTCAGCTCGATCAGATCGTCGTAGTACCCCGAAATATCCTTGGCCCGCTTGAGGATCTCCTCGTTGGTGACGATATCGTCGAACACCAGCGACGGATCGTTGACGATATTGCGGATGATATGGGTATAGGACCGGGAATGGATGGTTTCCGAAAAGGCCCAGGTTTCCACCCAGGTCTCCAGCTCGGGAATGGAGATCAGCGGCAGCAGCGCCACGTTGGGGCTGCGTCCCTGGATGGAGTCGAGCAGGGTCTGGTATTTCAGGTTGCTGAGGAAAATATGCTTTTCATGCTCCGGCAGCGCCTGGAAATCGATACGATCGCGCGATACGTCCACTTCTTCCGGCCGCCAGAAGAAGGAGAGCTGTTTTTCAATCAGCTTTTCGAAAATATCGTATTTTTGCTGGTCGTAACGCGCCACGTTAACGTTCTGGCCGAAGAACATCGGCTCGAGCAGCTGGTTGTTTTTATGCTGTGAAAAGGTGGTATAGGCCATGGTCACTCCTGTTACCCACGGACGGCGCCAGCGCCGCCCGCGGCCGGTGTTAAATCTTACAGGCGCCGCTTTCGCAATCGTCGGTCTCGGCGGCGGCCTGCATATCTTCCTGCGCATCTTCGGCGCCATCGCGGGTATTTTGATAATACAGCGTCTTGACGCCGAACTTATACGCGGTCAGCAAATCTTTCAGCAACTGCTTCATCGGCACTTTACCCGCCGGGAAACGGGACGGATCGTAGTTGGTATTGGCCGAAATCGCCTGGTCGACAAACTTCTGCATGACGCCCACCAGATGCAGGTAACCGTCGTTGTTAGGCATTTCCCATAACAGTTCATAGGCGTCCTTCAGCCGGTTGGACTCCGGCACCACCTGGCGCAGGATGCCGTCCTTGGAGGCCTTGATGCTGACATAACCGCGCGGCGGCTCAATGCCGTTGGTGGCGTTGGAAATCTGCGACGACGTCTCGGAGGGCATCAGCGCCGAGAGGGTGGAGTTGCGCAGGCCGTGCCGCTGAATATCGGCGCGCAGGGTTTCCCAGTCATAATGCAGCGGCTCGCTGCAAATGGCGTCGAGATCCTTTTTATAGGTATCGATGGGCAGGATGCCTTGGGCGTAGGTGGTTTCGTTAAACCACGGACAGGCGCCGCGCTCCTGCGCCAGTTCGTTGGATGCCTTCAGCAGGTAATACTGGATGGCTTCGAACGTACGGTGCGTCAGGTTATTGGCGCTGCCGTCGGAATAGCGCACGCCGTTTTTCGCCAGGTAATAGGCGTAGTTGATCACGCCCACGCCCAGCGTGCGCCGGCCCATGGCGCCGCGCTGCGCGGCCGGGATCGGATAGTCCTGGTAATCGAGCAGGGCGTCGAGCGCGCGCACCGCAAGCGTCGCCAGCTCTTGCAGGTCATCCAGGCTGTCCAGGGCGCCCAGGTTAAACGCCGACAGGGTGCACAGCGCGATTTCCCCGCTTTCGTCGTTAACGTCTTCCAGCGGTTTGGTCGGCAGGGCGATTTCCAGGCACAGGTTGGACTGGCGGATCGGCGCCACGGACGCGTCGAACGGGCTGTGGGTATTACAATGGTCCACGTGCTGGATATAGATGCGGCCGGTGGAGGCGCGTTCCTGCATCATCAACGAGAACAGATCCACCGCCTTGACGCGCTGCTTGCGGATACTGTCGTCCTGCTCATACCGGGTATACAGCCGTTCAAACTCTTCCTGGTCGGCAAAAAAAGCGTCATACAGCCCCGGCACGTCGGACGGGCTGAACAACGTGATGTCCTCGCCCTTGACCAGGCGCTGGTACATCAGCTTGTTAATCTGTACGCCGTAGTCCATATGGCGCACGCGGTTGCCTTCCACCCCGCGGTTGTTTTTCAATACCAGCAGGCTTTCCACCTCAAGATGCCACATCGGGTAAAACAAGGTGGCCGCGCCGCCGCGCACGCCGCCCTGGGAACAGGACTTCACCGCGGTCTGGAAGTGTTTATAAAACGGCACGCAGCCGGTATGGAAGGCTTCGCCGCCGCGGATCGGGCTGCCCAGCGCCCGGATGCGGCCCGCGTTGATGCCGATGCCGGCGCGCTGCGAGACATATTTGACGATGGCGCTGGAGGTGGCGTTGATGGAATCCAGGCTGTCGCCGCACTCAATCAGCACGCAGGAGCTGAACTGGCGGGTCGGGGTGCGCACGCCGGACATGATGGGCGTCGGCAGCGAGATCTTAAAGGTGGAAATGGCGTCGTAAAAACGTTTCACATAGTCCAGGCGGGTGGCGCGGTCATAACCCGAGAACAGGCAGGCCGCCACCAGGATATACAGGAACTGCGCGCTTTCGTAGATCTGGCCGCTGACCCGGTTTTGTACCAGGTATTTGCCTTCCAGCTGTTTCACCGCCGCATAGGAAAAATTCATATCGCGCCAGTGGTCGATAAAGCCGTCCATCAGGGCAAACTCTTCGGCGCTGTAGTCTTCCAGCAGATGGCGGTCGTATTTGCCCATTTCCACCAGCCGGGTGACGTGATCGTACAGCTTCGGCGGCTCAAACTGGCCGTAGGCTTTTTTACGCAGGTGGAATACCGCCAGGCGGGCGGCCAGGTACTGATAATCCGGGGCATCGCGGGAAATGAGATCCGCCGCCGCCTTGATAATGGTTTCATGGATATCGGCGGTTTTGATGCCGTCGTAAAACTGGATATGGGAGCGGAGCTCGACCTGGGAAACCGAGACGTTTTCCAGGCCTTCCGCCGCCCAGTCGATCACGCGGTGGATCTTGTCGAGGTTGATTTTTTCTTTACTGCCGTCGCGTTTTGTAACAAGCAGACTCTGGTTCATAAGCCGCAATACCTGTCTGAGTGACCCCGGGCTTTATGCTCGCGCATAAGAAAAATAGTGTCTCCCGTTGCGGTAAAACACTATATATAGGGTTTTTTCGTTAATTTGATAACAAGATAGTGACAAACCGCAGCCAATGCAAGGGACTAAAACGCCCGATTTTGTGGATAACTTGGGGGTGAAATGTTAACGGATTCTTTAAAGCGCTATTTCACCGGCGCTTAGCGCATGTCAATGGCCGGCGAAAAAAATTCGAAAAGGGATTATTTGGTGTTTTATTAAACTAGGGGTAACGATTTTCGCTACCCCTGTCGGTCAAGACGCGTGGCGCGTATGCAGCATATAGTTAACGTCGACATTGCCGCCGAGGGTAAAACGATCGCGCAGCGGATTATAATGCAGCCCGATGATATGGCGCTCGCGCAGGGGGGTGCTTTCCAGCCAGTTCAGCAGCTCGGACGGCTTGATGAATTTCCTGATGTCATGGGTGCCGCGCGGCACGATGCGCAGCAGGTACTCGGCGCCGACGATGGCCATCAGCCACGACTTGGGGTTGCGGTTCAGGGTGGAGAAAAACACGTCGCCGCCGGGTTTCACCAGCCGGGCGCAGGCGCGCACGATCGAGGCCGGGTCGGGCACGTGCTCCAGCATTTCCATACAGGTGACCACGTCGTAACGTCCGGGATTGGCCGCGGCATGGTCTTCCACCGTTTGCTGGATATAGTCGATGTTTATCCCGGTCTCCAGCGCGTGCAGGCGCGCCACCGCCAGCGGCTCGGTGCCCATGTCAAGGCCGGTCGCCCGCGCCCCTTCGCGCGCCATGCTCTCCGTCAGGATGCCGCCGCCGCAGCCCACGTCCAGCACGTCTTTACCGAACAAGCCCCCGGAGCGGCCCAGGATATAGTCCAGGCGCAGCGGATTGATCCGGTGCAGCGGCTTGAATTCGCCCTCCAGATCCCACCAGCGCGAGGCGACGGCGTCAAATTTGGCAATTTCCTGCTGATCGACATTGTCGTGGCGCACGACGTCCTGTTTATTGCTGCTGACTTCCGGATTCATCACGCACGCTCCCTTATCGCGTTGGTGTTTGCATTCATACAGGTGTTTCCCGGGGAGAATCTTCCCGCCTGCGGCAAGTATACCGTTAACCGCGCAACTGACCAGCGGCATAACGGCGGAAATCACCGGCGCGGATGCTTCCGGCCGCCGACTATTTTCCCTGAATCACCGATGTATGGTATACTTTGGCACCTTCAAATCCGGGTAGATGCATCAATTAGTAGAGGGATAGCGGCTGCATGAGCGACCTTGCCAGAGAAATAACACCGGTCAACATCGAAGAAGAGATGAAACGCTCTTATCTGGATTATGCCATGTCCGTGATTATCGGACGTGCGCTGCCGGATGTACGTGATGGACTGAAGCCGGTACACCGCCGCGTTTTATTCGCGATGAGTGTGCTAGGTAACGACTGGAATAAACCTTACAAAAAATCGGCCCGTGTGGTCGGGGACGTTATCGGTAAATATCACCCCCATGGTGATTCCGCGGTCTACGACACCATCGTGCGTATGGCCCAGCCGTTCTCGCTGCGTTATATGCTGGTGGATGGCCAGGGTAACTTCGGTTCCGTCGACGGCGACTCCGCCGCGGCGATGCGTTATACCGAAATCCGCATGTCGAAAATCGCCCATGAGTTATTGGCGGACCTCGAAAAAGACACCGTGGACTACGTGCCGAACTACGACGGCACCGAGCAGATCCCCGAGGTCATGCCCACCAAGGTTCCCAACCTGCTGATCAACGGTTCCTCCGGTATCGCGGTCGGCATGGCCACCAATATTCCGCCGCACAACCTCACCGAGGTGATCAACGGCTGCCTGGCCTATATCGATGATGAAAATATCAGCGTCGAAGGGCTGATGGAACATATCCCGGGGCCGGACTTCCCCACCGCCGCCATTATCAACGGCCGGCGCGGCATTGAAGAAGCCTATCGCACCGGACGCGGCAAAATCCTCATTCGCGCCCGCGCGGAAGTGGAAGCGGATGCCAAAAGCGGCCGCGAAACCATTATCGTGCATGAAATTCCGTACCAGGTGAACAAAGCCCGGCTGATCGAGAAGATTGCCGAACTGGTCAAGGACAAGCGTATCGAGGGCATCAGCGCCCTGCGCGACGAATCCGATAAAGACGGCATGCGCATCGTGATCGAAATCAAGCGCGACGCGGTGGGCGAGGTGGTATTGAACAACCTCTACTCCCAGACGCAGCTGCAGGTGTCGTTCGGCATCAATATGGTGGCGCTGCACCAGGGCCAGCCAAGGATCATGGCGCTGAAGGATATTTTGTCCGCCTTTGTCCGCCACCGCCGCGAAGTGGTCACCCGCCGTACCATTTTTGAACTGCGCAAGGCGCGCGACCGCGCCCATATCCTTGAAGCCCTGGCCGTGGCGCTGGCGAATATCGATCCGATCATCGAGCTTATCCGCAACGCGCAGAATCCGACGGAAGCCAAGGCCGGGCTGGTGGCCCGTCCCTGGGAGCTGGGCACCGTGGCGGCCATGCTTGAGCGCGCCGGCGACGACGCCGCCCGCCCGGAATGGCTGGAGCCGGAGTTCGGCATCCGTGACGGCAAATATTACCTGACCGAACAGCAGGCCCAGGCCATCCTGGATTTGCGCCTGCAGAAACTGACCGGACTGGAGCATGAAAAGCTGCTCGACGAGTACAAAGAGCTGCTGGATCAAATCGCTGAACTGATTATTATCCTGGAAAATCCCGATCGGCTGATGGAAGTGATTCGCGAAGAACTGAACGCGATGAAAGAGCAGTACAACGACCCCCGCCGCACTGAAATCACCGCCAATACCTCGGATATCAATATCGAAGATCTGATCAACGAGGAAGACGTGGTAGTGACCTTGTCCCACCAGGGCTATGTCAAATACCAGCCTCTGACCGATTACGAAGCCCAACGGCGCGGCGGCAAGGGCAAATCGGCGGCGCGCATCAAGGAAGAAGACTTTATCGACAGGCTGCTGGTGGCCAATACCCATGACACCATCCTGCTGTTTTCCAGCCGCGGCCGTATGTACTGGATGAAAGTATATCAACTGCCGGAAGCCAGTCGCGGCGCCCGTGGCCGGCCGATCGTCAATCTGCTGCCCCTTGAGCCGAATGAACGCATCACCGCCATCCTGCCGGTGCGGGAATATGAGGAAGGCCGCCATGTGTTTATGGCGACCGCCAGCGGCACCGTGAAGAAAACCGCGCTGACCGAGTTCAGCCGGCCGCGCAGCGCCGGCATCATCGCCGTCAACCTCAACGAGGGCGACGAACTGATCGGCGTCGATCTGACCGACGGCAAGAACGAAGTCATGCTGTTCTCGGCCTACGGTAAGGTCGTGCGCTTCCCGGAAGGGCAGGTGCGCTCCATGGGCCGTACCGCCACCGGCGTGCGCGGCATCAACCTGGCCGAGAAGGATCGCGTGGTGTCGCTTATCATACCGCGCGGAGACGGGCCGATCCTGACCGTTACCCAGCATGGTTACGGTAAACGTACCGCCCAGGAGGAATACCCCACCAAATCCCGCGCCACCCTCGGCGTGATCTCGATTAAGGTGAGCGAACGCAACGGCGAGGTGGTCGGCGCGGTGCAGGTGGCCGATACCGATCAGATCATGATGATCACCGACGCCGGCACCCTGGTGCGTACCCGGGTTTCCGAGGTCAGCATCGTCGGGCGCAATACCCAGGGCGTGACCCTGATCCGCACCGCTGAAAACGAGCATGTGGTCGGCCTGCAGCGCGTGGCCGAGCCGGTTGACGACGAAGAGCTTGACAGCGTCGAAGGCCTGGCCGATGGCGACGAAATCGAAGACGCCGCCGATGAGGATATCGATGGCGAGGACGCCGGCGACGATATCGGCGCGGACGACGATGACTCGGCGGACGGAGACGACGAGCCGAACGCCTGATTGCCGCCGCCGCCCGGTGTCAGCATAGCGCCGGGCGGCACGGCCGCCCCGAAAGCCAGCCGCCGCGCTGGCTTTTTTTATAGGGGGCCGGTAGTGTAACGCATACGCTGGCCTCCGATTAAAGACTATTACCGGAACGTGACTTTCTTGAAATACTTCACATCATTTCGCACAACGGTAAAAATATCCCGCTATCTGTTCCGCACCCTGGCGCTATTGCTGTGGGCGCTGGGCGCGCTGCTGTCGGCTTTTTACATTATCAGCCAATTACACCAGCGCGAGTCCGATCTGCGCCAGGAGTATTACACCAGCTACGGCCAGGCCCAGGCCTATATCACCCGTTCCACCACCATTATGCGGGAAATTAAATATGTGGCGGAAAACCGGCTTAACGCCGGCCTGCCGGGACTGGATATGCTTAACGGCGTATTTGCCGGCAAGGCCAGCCGCCCCGATATTTCGCCGCTCTATCCCACTGCCGACTGTAGCGGCACCGGTACCGAATACCATAACGCCGTCGATTCCCTGAGTTATTTCCTCAGCTACTGGAAAGACAGTTTTTCCGATGCCTACGACCTTAACCGGGTGTTTTATATCAGCGGCGAAAGCCTCTGCATGGCGGATTTCAACTTCCGCGGCACCGCGGGCACGGCGGCCTCCCTGCCGAAAAGTCTGCAGCAGGAGATAATCAAATACCGCAACGCGCGCCAAAACGGACGCGAGGACGACTTGTATTGGGTGGTGCCCGGCGCGCGCTCCGGCAGCGGCTCGCTGTACGTATTGACGCCCATCTATGTCGCCAGCAAACTGCAGGCGTTGCTGGGTATAGAACTGAGCATCCGGCTGGAGGATTTTTCCACCGCCAGTACCCTGCCTATCGGCATCACCCTGCTGGATCAGGGCAATATGCCGGTGCTGTCGCTAGCCGACGGGGAGCGCAAAGCGTCGGCGCTGACGGAGTATCCGGCGCAGGCCAGCTATTACGGTTATACGGATAGCTATAAAAACCTGGTGATGAAAAGAAACCTGGCGCCGTCGTCGTTGAGCATCCTGTATTCACTGGCGCTGACCACGATGGTGGAAAATTTCAAGCCGCTGATTTTTAATGCTTTGTTGTTGAATGTCCTGTCGGCCACCCTGCTGTTTATGCTGGCCTGGCTGTTTGAGCGCAGGATGTTCTCCCCGGCGGAAAAAAACGCCCTGCAGCTGGAGGAGAACGAGCAGTTTAATCGCAAAATCGTCGCCTCCGCGCCGGTGGGTATCTGCATCCTGCGCATCAGCGACGGCGCTAACCTTATCAGCAATGAGCTGGCGCATAATTATCTCAGCCTGCTGACGTTTGAGGATCGGCAGCGCATCATCCATATCATCTGCGGCCAGCAGGTGAATTTTGTCGATGTCATGACCAGCAATAATAATAACCTGCAAATCAGCTTCGTGCATTCGCGCTATCGTAATGAAAACGTCGCCATCTGCGTGCTGGTGGATATCAGCGCCCGGGTAAAAATGGAGGAATCCTTGCAGGAAATGGCGGCGGCGGCGGAACAGACCAGCCAGGCGAAGTCGATGTTCCTGGCCACGGTCAGCCATGAGTTGCGCACCCCCTTGTACGGTATCATCGGCAATCTCGATTTGATCAAGACCAAGGCGCTGCCGGACGGCGTCGATCGCCTGGTGATGGCGATGGACAACTCTTCCGCGTTATTGCTCAATATCATCAGTGATATCCTCGACTTTTCGAAAATTGAATCCGAACAGCTGAAAATCGAGCCGCGGTGTTTTTCCCCGCGGGAAGTGGTCAGCCATATCGCCGGCAATTACCTGTCGCTGGTGGTGAAAAAACGCTTAGGGTTGTACTGTTTTATCGATCCCGACGTGCCGCAGAACCTGCGCGGCGATCCGGTGCGCCTGCAGCAGGTGTTGTCCAATCTGCTGAATAACGCCATTAAATTTACCCACAGCGGTTGCCTGGTGATCCGCGTTTATCGCGACGCGGATTACCTGCTGTTCCAGATACGCGACACCGGCGTGGGCATCCAGCAGCGCGAGCTGCTGCGGCTGTTCGACCCCTTTGTGCAATTGGGCAGCGGCGGGCAGCAGCAGTCCCATGGCACCGGGCTGGGGCTGGCCATCTGTGAAAAGCTGGTCAATCTGATGGACGGCGATATCGCCGTTGAGTCCGAGACCGGGCTGGGAAGCCAGTTTACCATCCGGCTGCCGCTCTACCAGGCAAGCTACGCGCCGCCGGTGCTGAGCAGCGACCTGTACGGGCGCGTCTGCTGGCTGCATGTGCGCAATGCGGCGCTGGAGGCTTACCTGATCCGTTTGCTGGGCGCCGAAGGCATGGTGGTTAAACGCCATACCTGGCAGGACATTGACAACGAATCCGTGTTCATTACCGATGACGATGATGCGCCGGCGCAACGCCCGCGCGTCTGGATCCGTTTTATGGTCAACCATATCGGCCCCGCGCAGGAAATGTCCGCGGGGGAATGGTGGCTAAGCTCGGCCTTCGCGGACGCGCTGCCGCTGCTGTTGCTGAAAATCTGCCGGGATGACCAGAAGACGGTGCCGGCGTTGCCCTCGCCGGCGGCCATAATGCAGAACGCCTGCGACCTTAATAACGATATCCGCATTCTGGTGGTGGACGATCACCCCATTAATCGCCGGCTGCTGGCGGATCAGCTTGAATCGCTGGGCTATCAGGTGATTACCGCCAACGATGGGGTGGATGCGCTGGGGACGCTGCAAAAACAGTCGGTGGATATCATCCTTACCGATGTCAATATGCCGAATATGGACGGCTACCAGCTGACCCGGCGCTTACGCGGGCAGGGCGTCCAACTGCCGGTGATTGGCGTGACCGCCAACGCCCTGGCGGAGGAAAAACAGCGCTGCCTGGATGCGGGCATGGACAACTGCCTGTCCAAGCCGGTCACCCTGAGCGTATTGCAGCCGGCGCTGGCGCATTTCAGCCAGCAGACCCGGCGGCAACGCCAGCAATCTCCCGCCGATGCCGGTTAAAGGCAATGGAATGCGCTGCGTATGGCGGCGCCATGGCACGAGGGACGGTGAGGGTATAGAAAAGCACAAGGTCGCGGGGGACGTCGGCATATCGGACGGGCGGCGTAGTACGCCGCCCGTTGCGGCAAGAGGGGCGTTACTCTTTGTCCACCGGCGCCATACTGACTGACGACAGGTAATTAAGCAGGGCGATATCATTTTCCACGCCCAACTTCAGCATGGCTGATTTTTTCTGGCTGCTGATGGTCTTGATGCTGCGATTGAGCTTTTTGGCGATTTCCGTGACCAGGAATCCCTCGGCGAACAGCCGCAGCACTTCACTCTCTTTTGGGGAAAGGCGCTTATCGCCATAGCCGCCGGCGCTGATGCGCTCAAGCAGTTTCGCCACGCTGTCGGGAGTATATTTTTTACCCTTTTGCAGCGAGGCCAACGCCTTGGGCAGGTCGGTGGGCGCCCCCTGCTTAAGGACGATACCGTCGATATCCAGTTCCAGCACCGCGCTTAAAATGGCCGGGTTGTTATTCATGGTCAGCACGATAATCGCCAGGTGCGGGTAGTGGCGTTTGATATATTTGATAAGGGTGATGCCGTCGCCGTATTTCTCGCCGGGCATCGAGAGATCGGTCACCAGGACGTTGGCGTCCAGCTTGCTCAGGCTGTTGATTAACGAGGTGGAGTCTTCGAATTCACCGACAACTTTAACCCACTCGATGGATTCCAGGGATTTGCGAATGCCAAACAGGACGATGGGATGGTCATCGGCAATGATGACGTTCAGATTATTCATAATGTTGACTACCTTGCATGCTGTAGCAGTTTAATAACAAAAGCATCAATTTGGTGGATATCGTTGCCGATTTTTGTATTATCATTTTGCATAGTAGCTTGTTTTATATGTTGTTCCAGGGTTTCACATAACACCTTGCCCGGAACCAGGTTCAGCATGGCAAAGACGCCTTTGAGGCGGTGCGCGGTCTGGGCCAGAGCGCTCAGGTCGCCGCTCTCGGCTTCAGTATACAGCCTCTTGACGTCATCGGGTACTGTATCGACGAATAGCGGAAAATAGCCGCTCGAAAAGAGCTGTTCCAGGGCCGCGTTCTCCTGGTTCCCAGGCGTCGTATCCATGTCCCTGCCGCTATCCGCCTGGGCCAGCCTCAGCTCCATCAATTGTAGCATTGCGTCCAGCAGCGGACTGCTCAGATTATAATTAACCCGCAGACGGTACGGCGAAAGCGAGGTAATCGCCGGTTCGCCGCCGTGCAGCAAAATGGCGAAATCCTCCAGGCGATTGCTATCGTCGGTCAGCAGCAGGTCATGCTCCTGGACCAGATGGTGCTCATCGGGATACAGACATTTCCCCCCCCACTGGGTCACCATGGCGTTGACGATGGCGCGGACTTCCTCATTGGCGATATCCAGCAGTACCTGCGTATCCTCCAGGATCTTTTCCTGTTCATCCGCGTCCTCGCCGCCGGCCGCCGGCGGCAGCTGCAGCCTGACCCGGTAGCGGGTGCCGATATCGGCCTTGCTATGGATATCCAGGCCGCCGCCCAGCTGTTTACACAGCTTCGAGCACAGGAACCAGGTCAGGGCCGACCCGCGCTGGTAATGATCTTCGCGCGCCCGGCTGACAAAGGGCTGGTGCAGGTTCGCCAGCTCTTCGGCGCTGATGCCGCTGCCGGTATCGCTGATGGTGCACAGCAAGATATCGGGGCGGGACGGGTCCTGATCCACGGATAAGACGATTTTGCCGTACTGGGTGCTGATAATGCTGTAATCCAGCAGCAGCGAAATGATTTTTTTCACCGCCAGCGCGTCGCCCCAGTGCCGCTGGTTTAAAGGCAAATGGTAGTGGTGATACAGGGTCAGCCCTTTTTGCGCCACGGCGGGCAAACGCTCCACCAACAGGGCGTCGATAAGTTCCGCCAGCGAAAAGTCCGCCGGATTCGGCTGCCAGTCCTTAATTTCCAGCGCCGTCAGCAGGCGCAGGTTATCAAACAGCGCGGCCAGGCGCGAGGACTCGCATTTCAGGCTCGCCAGGCAGCGCTTGCGATCCTCGTCGGTCGCGGCGTGCGCCAGGGCATCGGTTAATTCATTTATCACCATCAGCGGGCGGCTTAACTCATCCTGGAAGTTGGTGAGAATGGCGCGCCGCGCCTGGTGGTTTTTCGCCAGCTCCTGCTGCGCCTGCTGCAGCCTTTTATTCACCAGCACTTCTTTATCGTGATCCAGCAGCTGGAACAGATAGGTCTCCGGGGAAAGCTGGCTTTTGAACATGCGGATTTCATACACTTCGTTATTGACCGTCGCCTGGATGATGCCCTGGTGGCTTTCGGCCAGGTTGGCGATTTTTTGCAGGCTGAGATGGGGCAGCAGATGATCGCCGATCTTATTGCTGGCGACCAGGGTGTTATCGCTGAAATTGTACACCAGCAGCCCCAGGGGCAGATTGGCTATCACTTCCTCGCTCAGGATACGGTGGGATTTCAAATCGTGCGCCATATTCGCGCGCGGGCGCAGGAAATGCTGGCGCACCAGGTAAACGCCCAGCAACGAGAGGGCGATCATCAGCAGCTCAATGGCAACCGGCCAGATATTATTGCGCAGCAGATCCAGGATCAGGCCGCCCAGCGGCACGCGGTACACCAGATTCAGCGGCGCATTGCTAAACCGGGCGGTGATGGCGAGCGCCGACCCGGTTATCACGCTGGTTGCCGGCTGCGCGTTGTCCTGCTCGTCTTCCTCGTCGCCATTGGCCGCGCCGGCGCCGACCAGGGAGAAATTGGCCCGCGCCATGTTCAGCGGGATCACATCGCTGACCGGCAGATCGAAGGCGACGATGGTGGCCAGATGCCCCGGCTGGTTGATGATGATCCGGTGAGTAAAGTAGTAGTCGTTCTGGAAACGGTATTTGCGCAGCGGCGAAAAACTTTCGCGTTCATCAAGGATATTAGCCTGCTGCAGCATTTCGGCCCGACGGGATTTTACCAGGGCGCTGATAAAGCTGTCTTCGAAACGCGGCGCGATATCCCGCAGCGGCTGCGTGGAAATCAGCGTCAGGCTGTTGTCGACGCCATTGAGATAAAATAAAGAGTAGTTATTGCTCTCGCCGCCCCACAGCACGTCCAGGTAATCCGACATCTTCACCGCCGTGGCCAGGGTGGCGCTTTCATGGGCGCCAAAGATCAGTCCGTCGGTTTTTCGATGGGGTTTTTCAATGTAGAACACATCGGGACGCAGGCGGGTTTCGTGAATATTCCCAAGCGTCATGTCGACCGGGCCGGTACCGGTGGATTGCTCATAGAGGCGATCCGCCACGAAACGGTAGGTATCGATGCGTTTTTGCAGCGCCACGGTGATGGTGGTCATGCTGTGCTTTTTTTCAATGATATAGGCATTAACGGCATGCAGGCCAAACAGCCATAACGACAGCAGCAATAATAAAATAAACACCACCAGGCCGCGGGTGAGCGCGGCCGGTGTCAGGGTCAGGTTCTTGATTTGCATATTTTTTTTATCACCGGCTTTCTTTATCGGGTCACCCGGCGCGCGCTCAGGGTAACCACCAGAAGTAACAATGCGACGCAGCCGAACGCGGTGAACAGGCTGGTCAAATGGGCAATAAAGCCGATCAGCGCCGGGCCGGCCAGGATACCGGCGTAACCGACGCCGGAAATGGCCGCCAGGGCAAGATTAGGCGGCATATCCGTTTGGGTGCCCACGACGCTGAACAGTAGCGGCACCAGGTTGGCGGCGCCCAGTCCCACCAGCATAAAACCCAGCAGCGTCACCAGCGGTTGATCGATGAAAATGGCCAGCCACAGCCCGGCGGAAGCGCACAGACTGCCGGCCGCCAGGGTGCGGAACCGGCCGATGGCGTTGATAAGCCGATCGCCGTTCAGGCGCCCAACGGTCATGGCGATGGAGAACAAAACATAGCCCAGGCCGCCCATGGCGCTGTCAAGCCCGCGCTCGACGGTCAGGAACAAGGCGCTCCAGTCCAGCATCGCGCCTTCGGCCAGGAACAGGATAAAACAGAGCAGTCCGATAAACAGCACTTTACCGCGCGGGCGCACGAACAGCGGGCCGGGATCGTTTTCCTGCGGTTGCGCCAGCAGGTCTCCCGCGGCGTACAGCAGCAAGGCCACGATCGCCAGGTCGGCGACGGCAATCGACCAGAACGGCGTACATCCAAGCCACAGCAGAATACTGACCAGACCGGCGCCGGCAATGCCGCCGATGCTGAAAAAACCGTGAAATCCCGACATCATGGCCCGGCCGCTGGCTTTTTCCACCGTCACCGCCTGGATATTCATGCTGATGTCCATGGCGCCGAGCGCCGCGCCGAACAGCAACAGGGCGACGCCAAGGGATACCGGGGCGGGCGCCAGCGCCAGGGCCGGCAGCGTCAGGCAAAGCAATACCCCGGCGCCGGTAATCATCCGCCGGCAGCCGAGTCTGGCGGCCAGCGGCGCCGCCAGGGGCATGGCCAGCAGCGAACCGATGCCCAGGCACAGCAGCAGCATGCCGAGGGCGGCGTCATCAATATCCAGGCGCAGCTTGGCGAAGGGAACCAGCGGCGCCCAGGCCGACATGCCGAAGCCGGCGATAAAAAAAACGATCCGCGTGGCGATACGTACCGGCAGGCCGATGTGCTGCTGCGTATTATAAGTCGTGGTCATGAAGCTTTCCGCATATCCTGCCTGGAATCAAAGAGTAAAGCGGCGCCGTTATGCACGGCCGCCGCCGCTGTCGCCGCCCCGGCGCTCAAGCCACAGCGCGATCACCTGTACGATATAGTCTTGTTGCGCGGCGCTCAGCGCCTGTCCTTTCGCGATGCCGTGCCATTTTTCCAGGCATCCCCGGCAGCAGGTGGCGGTGCCGTGCTGGGCGACGAATACCGGATGGCCACGCCAGGGCGTTTGTTTGCCGTCTTTGGCCGGGAGCGCCGGCGCCAGCCGGGCGGCGATAAAATCACGCGCATGGGCAAGCACCACCGCCATACCTTTATTATGCAGGTAGGTAAGGTCTTTTTCATTAAGCCGGAATGTTGACCGGAAAGCGGAGCGCTGTAAGCGCTCCCAAAGGATGTCGAAATTCTGATCTTGTCCCATGGTGCCCCTTGCTGTCCTGCGGTGTGGCCGTAAATCCCCGGTATCCGGGAAAATGACGGCATAAAGTGTAGCATGCCCAGCGCCGGATAACGAAGTACGCCTTGCAAGGCGGGGCCGGCTGAGGCGGCGGGGACGCGTGCCCGGGCAGGGTATGCCTGTGGGGGTCGCGGTAAAAATAAATGATTTTTAATGTGATCAATATCGTATTTTTTTATATTCCTTTTCATGTTATAGCGGATGAATAATAAATTACCCGATAATTAAATTGATGTTTATAAAAAGAACTTTAGGTAAAAATGATGTCGGGCGGCAATAACGATTTATTTTCTAACATTTATTAATAAATGTTAATATTTTCACGATACGCCAAAAAAAAAAGCCGGTCTTCTAACCGGCGAGGGAAAAAACATCAGTGATGAGAGTAACAATGAAAATTAATGATGATAGCGTAGATAATATTAGTTAAAAATAAATTCATTTTTTGCCAGAAAGTGCTATTAATGACTAATGGTTTTATCTTGTTGATGTTAATCGATAAAATAAATATTTTGTCGACATTTTCATCTGGGGAACGCCGCCGGATGACGGGTGGAAATGGGATAAGTTCCCTTGGGGAAACATGACTAAATATAAACCTTGCATTTTGAAACATTGTAAGCCACTTGGTATCATTTTATCGCTAGTATAAAAATGCATTTAACGCAAAATGAAATGGCTTATCGAGGCGTAATAAATCCTGTAAGCACCCAAAACAATGGTGGCCAAAGATAATAAATATTTGAGGATAAAAGAATGAAACTTCACGTTCTCTCCCTGCTCATACCCGCATTGCTGGCCGCCGGTTCGGCCGGCGCGGCAGAAATCTACAATAAAGACGGCAATAAACTGGATCTGTACGGCTCACTGCATGGTTTACACTACTTTTCCGATAATGACGGCAACGACGGCGACAAAACCTACACCCGTATCGGCTTCAAAGGCGAAACGCAGATCAATGACCAGCTCACCGGCTACGGCCAGTGGGAATATGAAATCAAGGCCAACAATACCGAAGGCAGCGATTCTACCGACGGCGACCACACCCGCTATGGTTTCGCCGGGGTGAAATTCGGCGACTACGGCTCGTTTGACTATGGCCGTAATGACGGCGTGCTGTACGATGTCGCCGCCTTTACCGATTTGCAGCCTGAGTTTGACGGTTCCACCTATGGCGCCGATCAATTTATGTTCCAGCGCACCAGCGGCGTGGCGACCTATCGCAATAACAACTTCTTTGGCCTGGTGGATGGCCTGAAATTCGCCCTGCAGTATCAGGGCAAGAACGCCGACCCGGAAGAATCGGCAAACGGGCGCGATGTATTGGGACAAAACGGCGAAGGCTACGGCATGTCCCTAAGCTACGATCTCGGCATGGGCGTCAGCGCCGCGGGGGCCTTTTTTAACTCGAAACGTACCGACGACCAGAACGGCGCGCGCAATTACAATACCATTATGGGACGCGGGGACCGCGCGGAAGGCTACTCGGGCGGGTTGAAATACGATGCCAACCAGGTTTACGTGGCGGTCATGTTTACCCAGTCGTATAACGCGGCGCCTTTCGGTTCCAGCGACTCAAGCGTGTACGGCTACGCCAACAAAGCGCAAAGCTTCGAAGCCTATGCGGATTATAAGTTTGATTTCGGACTGGTGCCGTTCGTGGGTTATAACCAGACCCGGGGCAAGGATCTTGGCCGCGCCGGCGACAACAATACCTATCAAAATGAAGATTTGGTGAAGTTTGTCGACCTGGGCGCCAGTTATTACTTTAATAAAAATATGTCCACCTATGTTGATTACAAGATCAATTTGATGGACGACAATAACTTTACCGATGCCGCCGGCATTAATACCGACGATGTGGTGGCGGTGGGCCTGGTGTATCAATTCTAAGCAGCGTGCGGGAAAGGGGGCGGGCGCGCCCTTTCCCGTTATGGGGCATTATTCCGACAGTTGAATTAAATAAATCATAAACAACACGCATTGGCCGCGATGTGAAAAACAGAGATATAGAAATATATTAGCTCGATAATAAAATAATTTAATTTCTTTTTGCGCGCTCTTTGATTCGAACACGAAAAATATGATATTATTTTAACTATTTGATATTTAACGAATTAAAAATTAATTTTAAAAATATTTATCCCGTATTGGCCAATAAATAAAAACCCACTCTCATTTATCCTCTATTTATATTGCTGCTTTAATATCCATTTCCTGTGGTTGAATAGCAAAATTCGATTAGGTATTATCGCGGCTCATGTCAAAATCCATTTTTTTAGCGGATCATTTTTTCCTGCCGAAAACAGGATTATTTATCTGGCAGTGCTGCAATAATTTTATACACCGAGGATATTATAATGAAACTACGTCTTAATTATGCCCTGATGCCGGCATTAGTTTTTACCGGCGCGGCGGGCGCAGCCGAGATCTACAATCGGGACGGTCAGAAGCTGCATTTAAACGGTACTTTGGCTGGAGTGCATTATTTTAAAAATAATAGTTCCGATAGTGATGAATCATATATGCGCTTCGGTTTTCGCGGTGAAACCCAGGTCAACGATCTGCTTACCGGTTATGCCGAATGGCAATACCAGGCGCAACTGGCCCGGGGTGAAAAGGACGAATCACGGGACAGCACCACCCGTTTGGGTTTCGTGGGGCTGAAGTACGGCGATTATGGCTCGTTCGATTACGGTCGCAACTGGGGCGTCCTGTACGATGTACTTTCCTACACCGATAAGCTGCCGGAGTTTGGCGGCTTTTTCCAGGCCGACGGTTATCTCGCCCAGAGGGCGAGCAACCTGGCCACCTACCGTAATACGGGCTTCTTCGGCCTGGTGGACGGGCTTGACGTCGCGCTGCAATACCAGGGCGCCAACGCCGCCGGCAAAAAGAAAGGCGAGGGCCGCGGCCGCGGCGCGGCCAACGGCAATGGTTATGGCATGTCCCTGGGTTATGATTTGGGCCGGGGTTTAAGCGCCGCCGGCGCGTTCAGCAGCGCCAGCCGCACCGAAGGCCAGAGGAAACTGGCATATGGCGGCGGCGACGGCAGGGTTAACGCCTATTCGGGTGCGCTCAAATATGACGACAAAAACCTGTACCTGGCGGTGATGTATACCCAAAGCTATAATCTGGTGCGGTTCGGCGAATTCAAGGATGATAAAAAAGTCAGCGGCTTTGCGCATAAGGCGCAAACTCTGGAAATGGTGGCGCAGTATATGTTTGATTTCGGTCTTACGCCGTCGCTGGCCTATCTCTGGACCACGGGGCGCAATATTGAAAAATACGGGCGCCAGGATCTGCAAAAGTTTATCGATATCGGCGCCACCTATAATTTCAACAAGAATTTGGCGACCCATATTGATTATAAAATCAACCTGCTGGGCGGCAATACCTTTACTCAGGAAGCTGAAATTCATCGGGGGAATATCGTTGCGGCGGGGCTGACGTATCAGTTCTGAGCAAGGCTGGGTTGGCAACGCCCGCCGGAGCGGCGGCAGGACGGCAGGCTGCCTGTCCTGCCCGCGTTCCGCCTGTGGGCGCTGAGGCCCGCCATGGCCAGGCGCTAACGGTGCCGCTGGCGAATCAGCGATTTCTTCCGCGTATCTTTAACTGCCATAACCAATGAAAATATCGCGATGCCGAGCAATACGGCGATGAGAATCAAATTCTGCATTGTCTTTGCCCTCTATTACACTTACAAAAAGTGATTTTGCGGGAATTTACCCTGGGCCGCCATCGGAGCATTCTGTATAACAGTTGAAAAAACAACAACAATACTGTTTCGCTTCCACTATTCTACATAGATGGCGCGGCTGATTCCGGATTACCTGCCCGTGCCTGCCTGCCCCCCCCCGGGGATCGGTTATCACTTGCCCATCATGGCTTAAGGGAAATGATTTATGACATTATCTGCATTATTTCGTCATGCGGCGTTAGGCGCGGCCGCCGTGCTGGCGCTGTCGGTCACCGCTTTTTCCGTCCAGGCCGCCCAGGCGCCGGCCAAAGTGACCTTTGTCCAGGAATGGCCGGTGGCGGACGGCTTTTGGATCCCCTGGACGCTGGGTAAAGCCAAGGGTTTTTATCTGGAAGAGGGGATTGACCTGAATATCGTCGCGCCGCCCACGGTGGCCGATACCATGAAATTTCTCGGCACCGGCCGTGCCGACGTGGCGTTTACCACGGTGATGGACATCATTTTCGCCAAGGAGCAAGGCGCCCCGGTCATCGCCATCGGCCGTTACGGCAGCGGCAATAACTGGGGGATTTTTACGCCGCAGGGTAAGCCGGTAACCGTCGCTGAACTGAAGGGTAAAAAAATCGGCATCTATAATGACGCCTGGACCAAGGCGCAGCTGTCGCTGATGTTGAAAAGCGCCGGCATGACGCTTGACGACGTGCAGATGGTTGCCGCCGCGGATGATACCGTGCCGCTGCTGCTGCAAAACCGGGTGGACGCCACCACCGGCATCACCAACGCCGAAGGGACGGAAATAGCCGTCACCACCGGCAAAAAGCCGGAGTACCTGGCGGCTACGGCGCACGGCGTGCCCGATACGCCGATCTTTATGTTCGCCGGCAACCAGCAGTGGCTTAATAAGAATCCGCAGCTGGCCAAGGCCTTTATGCGTGCCACCGCCAAAAGCATCCGTTATGCCATCGAGCACCCCGACGAAGGCACGGCGGCTTTTGCCGCCCAGTACAGTAAAGCCTATGATCCCGCCTTCGTGAAACAGCAGTGGCAGGACACCATGGCGATACTGGGCAAACCGGGCAAGGACCAGCTCAGGCTGGACGATAGCGCCTGGAGCGCGCTGCTGAGCGCCGTTACCAGCCTTGGCATTGTCAAGCAGACGCTGCCCGCCGCTCAGTACTATACCAACGACTACCTGCCGCAGGAATAAGCCGGCTTCGGCGAGGCAACCCCGTCGCGCGGCGCGTCCCCGCCGGCGGTTTTGGCCAGCGCCCGCTCGATGCGCTCCGTCCCCAGCGCAAAGGGCAGCCGCGCGGCGTTGTCCGCCGAAATTTTCACCCCCAGCGCAATCTGTTTAATGCGCTGGTCAATCGCGTCGGTGATGCCCAGCTGCCGCAGGGTGATCGGCGTGGAAAACAGCGTCAGCAACTGCAATAAATGGGCCTGCGCCGCCAGGCTGTCCGGCCGGTCGTCGTCCAGATAGGACTGTACCACCAGCCCGAATCCCACCAGTTCGCCATGCAAAAATCCGTGCAGATCGGGATGGTAGGTCATGCTGTTGTGCACGGCGTGGGCGACGCCGATACGGGGAATTTCATCGCGCATGCTGTTGGCCATGCCGGCCAGGGCAATCACCCCGTCCAATACCCTGGCCAGCACCGGCGTGGCCAGGCCGGCCTCATTATCGGCCAGCGCCTGCGCGCCCGACTGCTCAAATATATCCAGCGCCAGTTTTGCCGCCTGCGCCTTGAGCACCAGCGACAGGCTGCTGTCGTCCCGACGCAGGTAAGGCTCGAACTCATACCATTTGGCCAGCGCGTCCACAATACCGGCCTTCAGGTAGCGCACCGGCGTGGCGGCGATAATCGCGCTGTCCACCAGCACCCATTCCGGGGTGCGCTGCAACGGCATGGAGTTCAGATGGCCGCCGGCCTCGGTGTATAGCACCGAAATCGGCGACCAGGCGGCGCATGTGGCGGCAATGGTGGGCACGGTGATAAGCGGCAGTTGTCCGCAGGATTCGGCGATACCCTTGGCTGTGTCCAGCACTTTACCGCCGCCGACGCCGATAACCAGCCTGATGTCCTGCGCCTGCGCCTGGGCGCTGAAGGCGGCGATAGTGGCGCGGGTACATTCGCCCTGTAAAAAATAGCGCTGGAAACCGATGCCGTGGGCGCTGAAGCTGGCTTCCAGCGCCGGCTGCGTTGCCTGCCAGGCGCGCGGGCTGGTAATGATCATCACCCGTTCGCGCGTTATTGGCGCGACGTAGTCGCCGATGCGGTTAATCAGTCCGGCTTCGTTAAGGTAATTCTGGGGTGCTTTAACCACAATCACGATATGTCTCTCCTTGCCAGCCGGCCCGGCCGGCCTGGGTTTATAGGGCGGATGCCCCGCGCTATTTCTGCATGCCCCAGCGCTTGACGGTGACGCGCTCGAGGGTGGTGAAAATCAGGCCTTCCACCAGTAAGCCGATAATGATCACCGAAATCAGCCCGGCAAAAACCCGATCGGTAAAGAGTTCGTTGCGGTTCTGGAAAATATACCAGCCCAGCCCGCCCTTGCCGCTCGACGCGCCGAACACCAGCTCGGCGGCAATCAGGGTGCGCCAGGCAAAAGCCCAGCCGATTTTCAGGCCGGACAGAATCGAGGGCAGGGCGGCGGGAATCAGGATATGCCAGACGTAGCGCAGACCGCGCAGTCCGTAATTGCGGCCGGTCATGCGCAGCGTATCGGAGACCCCGAGGAAACCGGTATAGGTATTCACCGCCATCGGCCACATCACTGAATGCACCAGCACGAAAATCAGGCTGTTTTCCCCCAGGCCGAACCACAGCAGCGCCAGCGGCAGCAGCGCGATGGCGGGCAAAGGATTAAACATCGAGGTCAGGGTGCTTAATATATCCCGGCCGAGACGGGTTGATACCGCCAGGGAGCTTAACGCCAGCGCAAGCAGGGTGCCGATGGCGTAGCCCTTGATCAGGGTGCCCAGCGACAGGCCGATCTTGGCCGGCAGTTCGCCGCTGGCCATATCCTGGGTAAAGGCGGTAAAGGTCTGGATAAAGCCGGGCAGCAGCAGATCGTTGTTTTGCCACCGGGCGGCGATTTCCCACAGCGCTATCAGCACCAGCAGGATGGCCGTTTTGCGCAGCCAGGTAAGATTCCACAGCCGTGTCGACCAGGGCAGCGGCGTAGCCAGGCTCAGTTCGGCTATCGGCGGCAGATCCCGCTGATATTCGGGGCGTATCGGAGGATTTTTGGTCATGGCAACGCTTCCTGACGGTATGGCTTAGGGCTAAAAATGATCATCGCGCGCCGCCGACCACTTTAAACCGTGGTTTGTCCGCGACCGCGCGATCGGTCTGGGACGCCGCCGGATCGCTGAATAACAGGTCGTGGATGCGGCGCGCGGCCTGCTGGAAATCGCTGCCGCCGAAGTCGTTGATGCCGAACTGATGGCTGTTCATCTCCGCGCGCACCCGTCCTGGATGGGGCGACAGCAGCAGGATGCGGCTGCCGACCACCAGCGCTTCCTCAATGGAATGGGTAACAAACAGCAGGGTAAAGCGCACCTCTTCCCATAGCGCCAGCAATTCCTCCTGCATTTTGCGCCTGGTCAGGGCGTCGAGGGCGGCGAAAGGTTCGTCCATCAGCAGTACCTTCGGCTCCATCGCCAGCGCCCGGGCGATGGCGACCCGTTGTTTCATGCCGCCCGACAGGGTATGGGGATAAGCATCGGCAAACGCCGTCAGCCCCACCTTGTCGAGAAAATACCCGGCGCGTTCACGGGCTTCGGGCCGCCGGGCCTTGCCGCTCGCCAGCAGCGGGAACATGACGTTTTCCAGCACGGTTTTCCAGGGCGGCAGCTGATCGAACTCCTGAAACACCATTAGCCGGTCCGGCCCGGGCTGCGTGACGCGTTCGCCGTCCAGCAGAATGCTGCCGCCGACCGCGGGCAAAAACCCCCCCACGGCTTTCAGCAGGCTCGATTTGCCGCAGCCCGACGGCCCCAGCAACACAAAACGATCGGCCGGGAAGACATCAAAACTGACATCATGGGTGGCCCGCACCACGCGCTGGCGCGTGCGGTATTCCAGGTTCAAAGCGCCTACCCGCAACAGCGGCGCGTTATCCGGAGCCTGCTGGATATGTAATGTCATGGTGCGTTTTCCTTTTAACCGGAAGCCCGGATTCAACTGCCGGGCAGGGCGTAGGCTTCGGGGAAGAAGTAATCCTTCCACGAGCCGGCGCTGTTTTTCAGGATGCCGAGTTCATGCAGTTTTTCAGCGTAGACAAAGGTTTTCTGCGGCGCGATGGTAAAGTCATTTTCCGGATCGTTGACAATTTTCTCGATAAGCTCCAGCGGCAGATGGGATTGCTCTACGCGAATATAGGTCTTGGCCGCCGCGTTTTTATCGGCTTTGATGATCTGCTCCGCCTCGGCCAGGGCGTCAAAAAACGCCTTATAGGTTTTCGGGTTTTCGTCATGGAATTTCTCGGTGGCGTACAGCAGGTTAAACGTGCCTTTGCCGCCCAGCACATCGTAGGAGCTCAGTATCTTGTGGATATTGGCATGTTCCAGCGCCTGGTACTGAAACGGCGGGCTGGAAAAATGCGCGGTAATTTCCGCGCCGCCCGAGATAAGCGCGCTGGTCGCGTCGGGATGCGGCAGGCTCAGGGTAATGCTGTCGTATTTTTTATATTCCGCGTTGCCGAACAGGCGCGCGGTTTCAATTTGCAGGGTGCGGGATTGAAACCCTACCCCGGCGGCGGGGACGGCGATCCGGTCTTTATCGCTCAGGTCGCTGACGCTTTTCACCGCTGGATTATTGCTCAGCAGGTAATTGGGCATGGAGCCGAGAGCGGCCACCGCCTTGACATTCTGTTTGCCGCGGGTGCGGTCCCAAACGGTCAGCGCCGGCGGCACCCCGGCGGAGGCCACGTCCAGCGCGCCGGTCAGCAACGCTTCGTTCATCGCCGTGGCGCCGGAAATGCTGTGCCAGTCCACTTTGATATCCAGGCCCTGCTCTTTGCCGTGCTTTTCAATCAACTGCTGGTCGCGCACCACATCAAGGATCAGATAGCCGATGCCGAACTGCTGCGCGATGCTGATGGTGCCTTCCGCCCGCGCCGGGACGCTGCCCAGGAAAATACCGCAGGCGGCAATGATGCCGATACCTTTGAACAAAACATTCATTAATGTTATCCCAGAATAGAGAAGAAAATGATTCCCGCCATCATAAAGTGATGCGGTGATAATTGTTAAATCGTTTTTTGGAATAAATTAGAAGCAGATGTTTATGCATTATTTAACTTTGCTTAGTGCATTAATGGCAATAAACGATAATAACCTAAAGTCATTTTACGTCTATCGATAGTTAATTGTTGTCTTTGGGTGGAAAGTTCTTCGGCGATATAGTGGCGGCAACGATTAAGCATGATGTTCATGGCAATAAACAGGGCGCCGTGCAACGCCAGGAGAATATAACGTGCCGCTTTTCCAGCATTCCTTTTTGCGCGACTATGTCGCCGCCCGGCTGACGGATATCAAGGTCGCGCCTGACGTGGCCGCCATGGTGGCGGATAATCTGGTGGACGCCTGCCTGAAAGGGCATGACTCCCACGGCGTGACCATGTTGCCGCGCTATATCGCCGCCATCGCCGAAGGCGGACTGCATCCCGATGCCCGCGCCACCGTCACCCTTGACGCGGGCGCCGTGCTGTCTTTCAACGGCGGCCAGGGGTTCGGCCAGGTGGTGGGGCGCCAGGCCATGGATGCCGGCATACGGCGCGCCGGGGAATACGGTGTCGCGGTTATCGGCCTGGCCGACGCCCACCATCTGGGACGCATCGGCGCCTGGGCGGAACAGGCGGCGCAGGCCGGGCTGGTCTCCATCCACTTTGCCAATGTCAACAGCCGTTCGCCGGTGATGCCCTGGCAGGGGGTGCAGCCGCGCCTGGGCACCAACCCGTTTTGCGTCGGCATTCCGGTGGCGGGGGGGCATCCGCTGATCCTGGATTTCGCCACCAGCATTATCGCCGGCAATAAGGTGCGGCTGGCCTGGAACGCCGGCCAGCCATTGGCGCCGGGATGCATCGTCGATGATAAAGGGCAGCCCGCCGTCGACCCGCGCTGGCTGATGACCGAACCCTTCGGCGCGCTGCTGCCGTTCGGCCAGCATAAAGGGTCGGGCCTGTCGGTGGTTTGCTCGCTCCTCGGCGCGGCGCTGACCGGCGGCATGACCGAGCGCCATGACAACCGGGATAAGCAGCGCATCCTCAACAGCATGCTGTCGATCGTTATCGACCCGGAAAAACTGGGCGGCGCCGACAGCTATCGCCGGGAAATCGCCGGCTTGCTCGATTGGGTGCGCAGCTCCCGCGACGACAACGCCTTATTATTGCCCGGCGACGCCGAGCAGGAAAAATATCAACAACGCCTCAGCCAGGGCCTATTTATCGATGAGACCAGCTGGCGGCAACTGGCGGCGCTGGCAACCCCCGGCGTCGCGACACTCTGATTGTTCATTCTCGCTCTCAATCCAGGAAAAACATTATGCATCTGGCCCGTTTTCCCCGTCTGACCCTTGGACAGTTCCCCACTCCCTTGGAAGCCTTGCCCAATTTAAGCCGCTACCTCGGCGGTCCGACCCTGTATATCAAGCGCGACGATAACACCGGCCTGGCGAGCGGCGGCAACAAAACGCGTAAACTGGAATTCCTGCTGGCCGACGCGGTACGCCAGGAGGCCGACGTGGTGATAACCCAGGGGGCGACCCAATCCAATCATGTCCGCCAGACCATTGCCGGCGCCGCCAAACTTGGCCTGAAAACGCAGGTTCTGCTGGAAACGCGGGTGGACCGGTTCGGCGAAGATTACCAACGCTCCGGCAATATCCTGCTGGATAACCTGCTTGGCGGCGCCATCGTAGAACATCTGCCGGCCGGCAGCGATATGCAGGCGGCCATGGAACGGCTAGCCGACACCCTGCGCGCCCAGGGCCACCGGCCGTACGTCATCCCGGGCGGCGGCTCCAATCCCATCGGCGCGCTGGGCTATGCGGCCTGCGCCGAGGAACTGCTTTACCAGTCAAGCCAACAGCGGCTGCGCATTGATCATATCGTCCACGCCACCGGCAGCACCGGCACCCAGGCGGGCCTGGTCAGCGGGCTGGAAGCCAGCAACAGCGGCATTCCGGTGCTGGGCATCAGCGTGCGCGCCCCCAAGGCCAAACAGGAAGAAAATGTCTATGCGCTGGCCTCCCGCACCTGGCAATTGCTTGGCGCGCGCGGCGAACTGCCCCGCGATCGCATCAAGGTCAACAGCGATTATGTGGGGGAAGGGTACGGCCTGCCCACCGACGGTACCCTGGAAGCCCTGCGCCTGCTGGCGCAGCTCGAGGGCATCTTGCTCGACCCGGTCTATACCGGCAAGGGTATGGCGGGGTTGATCGACCTGATTCGCCAGGGGCAGTTCAAGCCGGGTGAGAATGTGGTCTTTATCCATACCGGCGGCTCGGCGGGACTGTTCGGCTATCGCCAATTGCTGGAGCAGTCGCAGCAATGAGCCGTTTCCTGCTGGGGATCCTGGGGGGGATGGGGCCGCTGGCCACCGTCGACCTGATGCAGAAAATCATCGAGGAAACCCCCGCGCACAGCGATCAGCAGCATGCGCCGGTGGTGGCCTGGAACGTACCGCAAGTCGCCGACCGGCAGCAGGCGCTGGCCGGCACCGGTCCGTCGCCGCTGCCGCAGCTACTGCACGGCGTGCGCCGGCTCAACGGCGCCGGCGCCAGCCATATCCTTATCGCCTGCAATACCGCCCACCACTGGTATGGCGAGCTGGCGGCGGCCAGCCGTGCGCCGCTGCTGCATATTGCCGACGCCACGCTGGACAGCCTGCGTCCGGAGCGGGGCGAACGGATAGGGCTCATCGCCACGCAGGGCACGCTGGACGCCGGCTGGTTCCAGCAGCGCATCGCCGCGCTGGGCGGCGAAACGCTGACGCCGCTGCCGCAGGAGATGCGGGAATGGTTTGTGCCCGGCTGCTATGCGGTAAAACGCGGCGATCTGCGCGGCGGCGGCGAGCTATTGTCTCGTCTTGCGCAGGCGCTGGCGGCGCGTGGCGCCGCACGCCTGATCCTGGCCTGCACCGAGGTGCCGCCGGCCTTTGCGGCCATCGACTCACCCTGGCGGTCGGTAAGCGTTGACCCGACCCGGGCGCTGGCCCGGGCCGCCGTCCGGCATTGGCTGGCGTACCGCGACGGCGCCTGATTGACTTAGCGGCTAAAGGCAAAAGCTTAGAAAAATTTTTGCTTTAGCCGCCGCATGCGCAGCGCCGTCGCCGGCTGATAATGTCCGGCCAAAAAAGATAAAATTTAACCTACTGTTAATCCTGTCTTTTTATTATTTTCCCGCGTTAATCTGTTACCGCGTTTTTCCTTAGTATAAAAAACTATAAGTTACCGTTTTTTCTTATTTGTCCCTTTAGCTATTACTCGGTATGAATATAGCCATATTAAAGATAAAGGAGGGGCGTCGCGTGAACTTTCAGCAACTACGTATTATTCGGGAATCCGCCCGTTGCAATTATAACCTGACTGACGTGGCCAGTATGTTATTTACCTCCCAGTCCGGCGTCAGCCGCCATATTCGTGAACTGGAAGAAGAGCTGGGCGTGGAAATTTTTATCCGCCGCGGTAAACGTTTAATCGGCATGACGGAACCGGGTAAAGCCCTGCTGGTAGTGGCGGAACGTATATTAAGCGACGCCAATAATATTCGGCGCATCGCCGATGTTTTTGCCAATAATGATTCAGGCGAACTTTCCATTGTTACCACCCATACCCAGGCGCGCTACAGCCTGCCGGCGGTGATCAAGGAGTTTCGCGCGCTGTATCCGCGCGTGCGCCTGGTGCTGAACCAGGGCAGCCCGGAGGAGATTGTTTCCATGCTGCAATCCGGCGAAGCGGACGTGGGCATCGCCAGTGAAAAGCTGATGGGCGAAGATCAACTGGCGGCGTTTCCTTATTACAGCTGGCACCATACGGTACTGGTACCGGAAGGCCACCCGCTGACGCAGGCGGGTGACATAACGCTGGAAACCCTCAGCGAATATCCGCTGGTTACCTACCGGCGCGGCATCACCGGCCGCTCCAGGCTGGACGTGGCTTTTCAGGCCGCGGGGCTGAAGCCGGAGGTGGTGCTCAGCGCCCAGGATTCCGATGTTATCAAAACTTATGTCGAGCTGGGACTCGGCGTCGGCCTGCTGGCGGACATGTCCTACAATCGCGAGCGCGATACCGGACTGGTCAGCCTCAACGCCGAGCATCTGTTCGAAGCCAGCACCGTATGGTTGGGGGTAAAACGCGGCCAACTGCAGCGCAAATATGCCTGGCGCTTTATCCAGCTTTGCAACCCCCAGCTGTCCCTGACCGAAATCGAGGAACAGGTGCTTTCGCCTCACGCTCTCGAGACCGCGCTGGATTATCAAATCTAACCCCGGGCGCACCGCCCGGCCCGTCAACGTCGCGCAAAGGTGTTGAGGGAAGTGCGTGCCTATGGGGCATGGTTTTCCCGCCCGCCCGAGTCACCGTCGCGCAAGTTCAGTGTTTCGGCCGGTAATGATCTGGTGATCTTGTCACCTGGCTGCTGTGTGTAGCACGCAATGACATAGAGAGATAAACCTTTTTTCTGAATGTAAATCTGCAGCGGCCAGCCTTGGCCGGGGGGGCGCTTGCGAGTTGCGCTTGCGTGTTTATGCTGCTGCGGCGAAGGGGCGTGTGGCGAGGTTTATGTTGCCGCGGTGAGGGTTTCGCTTGCCGTGCGTTCGGCGGTTATATGGAATGCCGAGCCTGTTTAGGAATCTGTGTAAACGCCTTTTTATAAATGACCACTTAAACGATCTCCAAATTCTATACTAAAACGATTCAATGCCATCTTCCACTCCCTCACCGGCATCGACCATTTTTTTGACGCCGCCTGGATGGCCAGCCACACCACTTTTTTTACCGATTCGTCTGACGGGAATACCTTGCGTTTTTTAATAGCGTGTCGGATCACGCTGTTTAGCGACTCGATGGCGTTTGTGGTGTAGATCGCTTTGCGAATGTCTTCCGGATAGGCGAAGAATGTCGCAAGGTTAGTCCAGTTAGCCTGCCAGCTCCGGCTTACTTGCGGATAACGGGAGTTCCATACGCTGGCGAACGTCTCCAGCGCCCGCTGTCCCGCTTCCTCCGTCGGTGCCTGGTACACTGCCTTCAAGTCTCGCATGACGGCCCTGGCGTCTTTCCAGGAGACAAAGCGCAGGCTGTTACGCACCATGTGTACGATACAAAGCTGAATGCAGGTCCTCGGGTAGACCGTATTAATAGCGTCAGGAAAGCCTTTCAGGCCATCGACGCAGGCGATAAAAATATCCTGTAATCCCCGGTTTTTAAGCTCGGTCAACACGTTTAGCCAGAACTTCGCGCCTTCGTTCTCTGCCATCCACATGCCCAGCAGTTCCTTTTGGCCTTCAATGTTAATTCCCAACGCCAGATACACGGATTTATTGATGACGCGACCGTCGTGGCGAACTTTTACCACGATGCAGTCCAGGTAAATGATGGGATAGAGCGTATCGAGTGGGCGATTCTGCCATTCAGTGACCTGCTCCAGAACCGCCTCAGTGACTTTCGATATCAGTGCTGGTGAGACATCCGCATCGTACATTTCCTTAAACATCGCCGATATCTCACGGGTGGTCATGCCTTTGGCATAAAGCGCCAGGATCTGGTCATCCATTCCGGTAATACGGGTCTGATTTTTCTTCACTAGTTGGGGCTCGAAGGTCCCTTCGCGATCACGAGGTGTCCTCAGCTCTAGCGGGCCATCACCTGTGGTAACCGTTTTAGAGGAATAACCGTTACGGGCGTTGGAACCCGATTTGAGCTGATTTTTCTCATAACCCAAATGGTGAGTCAGTTCAGCTTTAAGGGCAGCCTCAACACTTAATTTTTTTAAAAACCGATCAAATTGGCTCAGATCCTCAGGGGTTTTGAGACTTTTAGCCAGCTCAGTTGCGAGAGCCTGTAGCAATTTTTCGTCCATAAATTCACCTAATTCTAATGATGGATTGAACATATCAAAATCAGGCGATTACACAATCTTATGTACAGGCTCGGAATGCCGGGCGCCGGCAAGCGACAAAGAGGCCGTACCGCGACGGCCTCCTTGACCTCCGCGCGTCCGGCAGATCGTGCGCCGCTGCGCGGTGCCCGACATCACCCATCCCGGCTTTTGGACCGCCCGATATGCGCTCCCGGCGCAATCCGGGCTTTCGCCGCTCCCGGCGGCTCATCCAGCCGCGATGCGCGCCGCCGGCGCACTCTATGCCGGCACCAGGTCAACACCATCGCCTGTGAGTAAAATAGCGTTTTTGGGTTTCTTGCGGCATGTACTTACCGGGAAAAATATCAGCATCCATTTTGGGCTAACGTCTGCAGTCTGATGGCTAAAAGCCAAAAGCCAAAAGCCAAAAGCCAAAAGCTAAAAGCGTCATGCTTACTGTTAAAACTTAACGCTAAATGATGTATGCCTTACTGCGTGACTGCATACCTGTATGCCTGTATGACTTGCTTTTCGCTGTGCCAGCCGCACTCCATACCCGTTGTATTCCCTAACGGTCACTCATATGCCGATGCCAGACCCTGTCCCAAGCAACAGCGCCGCTGTTGCTTCATAATATGCAGTGCGAAAGCGACATGTGGACCGGCATAAAGCGCGCTGACGGCGCCAGTGCCCCCGGCATGAGCCGCCGGGAGCGGCGAAAGGCCCGGTTGCGCCGGGAGCGCATACCGGGCCGGTGCATCACGGGGGCATGGGCGACGGAAGGCATCGCGCAGCGACGCGCGACCTGCCGGGCGCGCGGAGGTCAAGGAGGCCGTCGCGGTACGGCCTCTTTGTCGCTTGCCGGCGCCCGGCATTCCGAGCCTGTACATAAGATTGTGTAATCGCCTGATTTTGATATGTTCAATCCATCATTAGAATTAGGTGAATTTATGGACGAAAAATTGCTACAGGCTCTCGCAACTGAGCTGGCTAAAAGTCTCAAAACCCCTGAGGATCTGAGCCAATTTGATCGGTTTTTAAAAAAATTAAGTGTTGAGGCTGCCCTTAAAGCTGAACTGACTCACCATTTGGGTTATGAGAAAAATCAGCTCAAATCGGGTTCCAACGCCCGTAACGGTTATTCCTCTAAAACGGTTACCACAGGTGATGGCCCGCTAGAGCTGAGGACACCTCGTGATCGCGAAGGGACCTTCGAGCCCCAACTAGTGAAGAAAAATCAGACCCGTATTACCGGAATGGATGACCAGATCCTGGCGCTTTATGCCAAAGGCATGACCACCCGTGAGATATCGGCGATGTTTAAGGAAATGTACGATGCGGATGTCTCACCAGCACTGATATCGAAAGTCACTGAGGCGGTTCTGGAGCAGGTCACTGAATGGCAGAATCGCCCACTCGATACGCTCTATCCCATCATTTACCTGGACTGCATCGTGGTAAAAGTTCGCCACGACGGTCGCGTCATCAATAAATCCGTGTATCTGGCGTTGGGAATTAACATTGAAGGCCAAAAGGAACTGCTGGGCATGTGGATGGCAGAGAACGAAGGCGCGAAGTTCTGGCTAAACGTGTTGACCGAGCTTAAAAACCGGGGATTACAGGATATTTTTATCGCCTGCGTCGATGGCCTGAAAGGCTTTCCTGACGCTATTAATACGGTCTACCCGAGGACCTGCATTCAGCTTTGTATCGTACACATGGTGCGTAACAGCCTGCGCTTTGTCTCCTGGAAAGACGCCAGGGCCGTCATGCGAGACTTGAAGGCAGTGTACCAGGCACCGACGGAGGAAGCGGGACAGCGGGCGCTGGAGACGTTCGCCAGCGTATGGAACTCCCGTTATCCGCAAGTAAGCCGGAGCTGGCAGGCTAACTGGACTAACCTTGCGACATTCTTCGCCTATCCGGAAGACATTCGCAAAGCGATCTACACCACAAACGCCATCGAGTCGCTAAACAGCGTGATCCGACACGCTATTAAAAAACGCAAGGTATTCCCGTCAGACGAATCGGTAAAAAAAGTGGTGTGGCTGGCCATCCAGGCGGCGTCAAAAAAATGGTCGATGCCGGTGAGGGAGTGGAAGATGGCATTGAATCGTTTTAGTATAGAATTTGGAGATCGTTTAAGTGGTCATTTATAAAAAGGCGTTTACACAGATTCCTAAACAGGCTCGGCATTCCATATAACCGCCGAACGCACGGCAAGCGAAACCCCCGCCGAGGTAACATAAACCTCACCGCCGCAACAACATAAATCTCACCGCCGCAACAACATAAACCTTACCGCCGCGGCAACATAAACCTCACCACCGCGGCAACATAAACCTCACCACCGCGGCAACATAAACCTCACCGCCGCAACAACATAAACCTCACCGCCGCGGCAACATAAACCTCACCGCCGCGGCAACATAAACCTCACCGCCGCGACCTAACCCATCCACGGCCGCATAAGCGCGCCAGAACTGCGATCGCCGCATCTACCCACGACAAGTTATAGGGAATGCACGTCTATCTATAAGGTTAAATCAGTCGCGGCTTTCCCACCCGGCCGGGGGCCCATGGCATGCCCTCCCTCGCCGGGTTCAAAGCAGACGTGTTAAAGAGGGAACGTGCCGCCAGCCCGGCGTTAATCCACCGAAGCCGCTTGCGCGCTGGTTTGCGTCAACAGCAGGGCGGACAGCGCCTCATCGGCCAAACGCGCGAAATAGGCCGCCGCCGGATAAATCACCTGCTCGTCGGGATTAAACCGCGGATGGTGCAGACCGAATTCGCTGGCCGAACCGATGCTGACAAAGGTCCCCGGCACCTGCTGCAGATACAGGGAAAAATCCTCGCCGCCCATTTGCAGCTCCGCTTCCTGGACCTGATAACCGGCGTCGGCAGCCACCCGCTGGCTGAAATCCGCCCAGAAAGGCGTATTCACCACCGCCGGCGGCCCCGGATACCACGACAGCGACGCCTCCGCGCCCATGGCGCTGGCCACCCCGTCAATCACCCGGGTCAGAATATCCGGCACTTTCTCACGCACCTTCACATTATGCGTACGCACTGTGCCTTCCAGCTCCACCGTTTGCGGCAGCACGTTCCAGGTATTGCCGCCCTGAATACGCGTCACGCTCACCACCAGCGATTCCAGCGAGCTGAAATTCCGGCTCGGCAGGGTTTGCAGCGCGTTCACAATCTGGCTGGCGGTCACGATGGTATCAATACCCTGCTCGGGTTTGGCCGCATGGGCGCCCTTGCCGGTCACCGTAATCTGGAAACGGTCGATATGGGCATAAAACGCGCCGCGCCGGGTGGCAAAGGTGCCCACCGGCAGCTCGGGCGCGTTATGCATGCCGAATACCGCCGACACGTTCTCCAGCGCGCCGGCGTCAATCAAATGGCAGGCGCCGTTGAAATTTTCTTCCGCGGGCTGGAACAATATCCGCACCGTGCCCGGCAGGGTGGCTTCGCGCGCTTTTAATAACAACGCCGCCCCCAGCATCACCGAAGTATGGACGTCATGGCCGCAGGCGTGCATAACGCCTTCGTGGCGCGAACTGAACGGTACGCCGGAAACTTCATCGATAGGCAGCGCGTCGATGTCCGCGCGCAGGGCGATCAGGGGAAAGGGTTGTTTGCCGATTTCGGCCACCACGCCGGTCTTCAGCGCTAACGGTAAAATCCGGATGCCGGCCTCCGTCAGCCAACGGGTGATCCTTTCCGTTGTGGCGAATTCCTGGTTGGACAATTCGGGATAGGCGTGCAGTTCGCGTCGACAGCTAATCAATTTTTCAGCAATATTGCCAGACATAGGGTATGACCCTTTTGTGAGATAATGAATATCGGATAAAAAATTATCTTAGCGGTTAATGTTAAATTGCAGTAAATACTGTTCGGTTATATTACATAGCCATCGGGTCTGATGGCAGGAAGGGGGCCGCCGCCGCCGCCTTTATTCTGCATGCTGAGCCGGGCGTTACTCGTCTTTAGGGAAATCCGCGCCGCGGGTGACGTCTGCCCAGCCATCAAAATCCCGCTGCAGGAGTTTGATTTTTTTATGGGCGTTTTCGAGCGCGGGGTTGCCCAGCAGTAAACGCAACGGCGGCTGCTTGGCTTCCACCGCCTTGACGATGGCCTTGACGGCGCGCACCGGATCGCCCGGCTGCTTGCCGCTGTTATCGCGACTGACGCGGGCGCGCGCATGCGCGGTTTCGGCATAGTCGGCGATGGTCTGCGGCGCCTCATTGGCCGAACGGCCGGCCCAGTCGGTGCGAAACGGCCCCGGCTCGACGATCAGCACCTTAATGCCCAAGGGTTCCACTTCCTGCGCCAGCGACTCGGACAAGGCTTCCACCGCGAATTTCGTGGCGTGGTAAAAACTCAGCGAGGGGAAGGTGGTAATGCCGCCGATGGAGGAGATATTGACCACGGTGCCGCTGCGCTGCTTGCGCATGGCCGGCAGCACGGCCCGGGTCATGGCGGTCAGGCCCCAGACGTTGATATCGAACATGCGGCGCACATCGTCCATATCACTCTCTTCGAACGAACCGAAATAACCGATGCCGGCGTTGTTCACCAGCACATCGATACGGCCGAACTTTTCCAGCGCGGCGCTCACGGCGGCGTCCACCTGTTCCTGGCGCGTGACGTCCAGGGTTAAGACCAGCGCATGATCCTCATGGCCGGCGATCAGATCGTTGACCTGGTCCGGATTACGCGCGGTAACGACCGTCGGATAACCCAAAGACAGGGTATGGCCGGCCAGTTCCCGGCCGAAACCCGTGGAGCAGCCGGTAATAAACCATACTGGTTTTTCGTGTTGCGTCATCATTATTCTCCAGATTGTTCAGGATAAGAGCCTCGTTACACGCAGGCGGCAAAGCGGCTGGTTAGCATAGTGTAATACCCCGGCCCGGGTTGCAACCGACGGATGATGCTGACCGGGGGGAAACGGCGCCCCGCCATGCCGCGTCGGCGCCATAAATAACCGTTCAGTCCATGTCATTACCGGATAATGACGGATTTGTAATGGTGCTGTTAATCAATAAAGCAACATCCGCTAAATCATGGCGGAATAATGTAATGCAGCTATCATTTATCGGCCCTTTCATTATTTAGCCTTGTTTTCCCACCGGAAATTCGCTAATAAAATTTATCCATATCCCGGTAAAATATTTTTTTAAAACTAAAAAAAAGTGCTGAAAAAAAACCTAATCTCAAGTTTCTGTGAGGTTAATCACGCCAAATGCTAAAAGGCGATAATATACTCCGCGTCAAATAGAAACGGTATTTCAATTTAAATGAATTTTTGTTTCTTTTTGTGATCATCAAAGTTGCGCTCTCAATATTCACTTCATTTCTCTGGGATGGTAAAAGATGAGGATAATAAAAAACTTACGTTGGTATATGATCGGAATGGTGATGCTGGCCACCGTGCTTAACTATCTGGCGCGCAATTCGCTGGCAGTGGCGGCGCCGACCATCATGCAAGAGATGCATTTTACCGTGCAGCAATATTCCTATATCGACGCCATATTCAAAGGTTGCTACACCCTGACGCAACCCGTGGCGGGCTACATCCTGGACCTGCTGGGCACCAAGTTGGGCTATCTGCTGTTCGCCATTGCCTGGGCGGTGCTGAATATGGCCCACGCCTTCGCCGGCAGCTGGGTGGCGCTGGGTATCCTGCGCGGCGCGCTGGGCATGGCGGAAGCCGCGGTGATCCCGGCGGGCCTTAAAGCCTCGTCCGAATGGTTTCCGGCCAGGGAACGTCCTGTCGCCGTGGGCTGGTTCAACGCCGGCGCCGCCGTCGGCGGCGTACTGGCGCCGCCGCTGGTGGCCTGGGCGATTATGGTGCACAGCTGGAACTTCGCGTTTTTGTTAACCGGCGGGGTGAGTTTAATCTGGGCGGTGGGTTGGTACAAATTATATAATACCCCGGATAAACATAAAAATATCTCCTCTGAAGAACGGGAATATATTTATGCTGGACAGGAATCCCGCCATCACAGCAGCAATACACAAAAAGTACCGGTAAGCCAATTACTCAAGGATAGCCAATTCTGGGGTATCGCTATTCCGCGCTTTTTAGCCGAGCCGGCCTGGGGTACGATTAATGCCTGGGTACCGTTATTTTTATGGAAAGTCTATGGCTTTGATTTAAAGCATATCGCCATGTTTGCCTGGATGCCGCTGCTGTTTGCCGATGTGGGCTGTATCCTCGGCGGCTATATGCCGGGCTTTTTCCAGAAACATTTCGGCGTTACGCTTATCGTGTCGCGCAAGCTGGTGGTGACCGTCGGCGCGCTGTGCATGATTGGCCCCGGGCTTATCGGTTTATATCACAGCCCGTATTTCGCCATCGCCATGCTGTGCTTCGGCGGTTTTGCCCATCAGACGCTTTCCGGCGCGCTGATTACGCTGTCCTCGGATCTCTTCGGCCGCAATGAAGTCGCCACCGCCAACGGCCTGACCGGCATGATAGGCTGGGGCGGTTCGACCTTGTTTACCCTGGTGGTCGGCGCGCTGGTGGGCATTATCGGCTTCTCGCCGCTGTTCCTGATGCTGTCGATATTCGAAATTACGGCGATGATTATCGTCTGGACCGTGGTAAAAGGGCGTCCCGATAAAACGGCGCTGCAGCCAACGCCTGTGGTCTAGCGGTATAACGACAATCACTATGCCGGGACGGACCTACGTCCCTGTAGCGAAAGATGACGTCCCGCGCCGCAGTCCGGCCGGGACGTTGCTATTTTTTATCACTTCGTCTCCAGGGCAGGCAGCCTGACAGGGCATTATCCCGCGGCGGTTTTTTTGCGTAGGGCGGCGGCGGTTCGTCATGCGGGGAGAGGGGAGCAACCGCCCCGCGTACGGGGCCGCGGCCATACTCAGTGAATGACGCCGGGCCGGACATGGACGCATTTCTGGTATTGACCGGCGCTTTATAGCGCGGATAGGTTTTCGTCGGATTGCCGGCCGGCACGATCCGGGCGGCGGACGCTTTGCCCGCGCTCACGCCGGTGCCGGTCTGCGTGGCCCCGGCGATGCCGTTCTTCACGGGCGCGGGGGAAGAGAGGGCCAGCGGCGTGTTGCTCACCGTTTCAGGAAGGGGAAACGTGGTGGAGTTGATGGACGTGCGTCCATAAGGACCATAAGGAATGGAGGGGGGGGCGAAGTTGTAGCGTGCGTTGATTGACGAGCGGTCGATATTCCCCTGATAAAACGCCGGCGAATGATCGTAACGGGTATAGCGTGTGTTTAAATAAGCATTATTCATTACCGATGGTACTCCTGTCATGGGGGAACACTGTGGAAATCCCGCGGAAAAAGGGAAAGATGAAAATGATGATAATGGAACACATGACTTAAATAACGGCCTAATGACGCCGTTTGCGCAAGGACGGCGGCGGTGAATGTCTTATTGACCGGCAAAACGCCGGGGAAAAACCCATGCGCGGATAAAGTGTCGCTTCAGGTTCCGGCCGGTTTGGGCTATCTTGTTCCCGGGAGATTCCACCACTTTTTTACCGTCGGCGCCGCGCGCCGTTAACAGGCCGTTATGGACAATCAAACCGATAAGCAAGCGCCTTCGCAAACCCTCCCTTCCCAGGGCGGCGGCCGCTGGTGGCAGCAGGGTAAACCGCCTGACTACCGTTTTTCGCTGGCCAACGAGCGCACCTTCCTGGCATGGATTCGCACGGCGCTGGCTTTTCTGGCGGGCGCGGTGGGCATCGATCAGTTCGCGCTGGGCCTGGGAACGCATGAGGTGCGCGCGGCCCTGGCGGTGCTGCTGTCCGTCATGGCGGCAAGCCTTGGCATCATGGCGTACCGTCGCTGGGCGGCCAGCGAGCTGGCCATGCGCACCGGCGCTTCCCTGCCGCAGACCCCTCTGCTGCTGATGATGGCGCTGTTTGTGGCGGCCGTGGCCCTGGCGTTGACCGTGCTAATCCTGATGCCATGAGCGGACCTCTCTTGCCCGGCGCCGGCGGCGCACCGCCGCCGGACCCCGGCCTGCAGCCTGAGCGTACCTGCCTGGCCTGGTCGCGCACCGCTTTCGTCGCCGCCGTTAACGCCTTGCTGCTGCTGCGCGCGGCGGCGACGGGCGGCAACCGGCTATTGCTGGCCGGCGGAACGCTATTGTTAATCCTGGCGGGCATGATGTGGCTGTGGGGATATGGCCGTCTGACGCGTTCGGCCTGGCAAGGCCGCTGGATGATGGCGCTGACCATGCTGACCGTGCTGTCGGTCAGTGTCATGACCGTGCTGTCGGCGCTGGGCTGAGGAAAAAACCATAATAACCAGCAATGCTATGGAACTGTGATGTTTATCACTGCAGGGTCTTAAGAATAATCTTAATATACACATCATCCTTTACAGAGCTAACGCCTTGGCCCCGGGTCATGAGCGCCGGAGATAAGCGCCGGAAAGGATAACGTCATTTTTTGACGGCCCCGGTGACGGGGCTTTTTTCCTCAGAAAAGCGCATCGGCCACTTACCTCCTCGCAAGAGGGAGTACAGCAAAGGTTGTCGGTGCGCTTCTCTGTCTCTATCGTCCAGTCATCCTCTCCGATCATGCATACATAAACGAAACAAAACCAATAATAATCACGGCGAGCGCTGCGAGAAAAGTAATGTCGTTGGTTTGCATAAGTCACCTCCCTTTCACCTGTCATCATTGTGGCCTTAACAGGAGGAAACGAGTGTGACTGAACAACCACTTTGCTTATGTAATAAGCAAAATGGGGTTAATGGCCGGCCCGCGGGCAAGCTTGCGCGTAGCCGCCGTCATTCCGCCGGGCGGCAAAAAAAAAATCGCATCCGGGAATAATCCGTATCCGCGCGCGTCTTATCCGTACCTATGCACCGCTTTGACGGAGATAAGATGCCTTTCACCCCACGCTGCCGGTGGTCCGCCGCCGGCATACTTGCGGCCCTGCTAATGACCGCCGCCCATGCCCATGGTGATAGTCATGCCGCGGCGGCGGACGCCGATACGGCTGGGGCGGCCACTGAAGCGCCTTTCCTGCGCGAGAATGATGCCGCGATGACGCAAATGATGACCGCCATGACGCTGACGCCCAGCGGCGATGTCGATCGCGATTTTGTCGCCATGATGACGCCCCATCACCAGGGCGCTATCGCCATGGCGCAGGCGGAGCTGCGTTATGGCCGTAACGAGCGGCTGCGCCGCATGGCGCAGGAAATTATCATAACCCAACAGGAGGAAATCACCGCCATGCGCCAGGCGCTGGGGGACCCGTTGCCGGCAAGCGCGCCGGCGCCCGATCTCATCCCGGCAGGCAGCGCGCGCGCCGGACATTAACGTTATAGTTCCCACTGAAAGGACAACCATCATGAAATCATCCTTTATGGCCCTATCGCTGACCCTGCTTACCGCACCGCTGTCCGGCTGGGCAGGGCAGGCGCCGCGCGCCGCCGCAAGCGCCGATATCCCCGTCAGCCATCACGACCGGGTCTACGCCGCCGAACAGTTTTCCAATACCCTTTCGGTCACCGACCCGGCGGACAATACCCTGCTGGGGGTCATTCGCCTGGGCGATCCGCAGCCGGGCAACCTCAGCCCGCTGTATCGCGGCCAGGTGCTGGTGCACGGGCTGGGCTTCTCTCCGGACGGTAAAACCCTGGCGGTGGTCGCCATCGGCACCAATTCCGTGACCTTTATCGCTACCGCCACCAACCAGGTGAAACACACCACCTATCTGGGGCGGGCGCCCCATGAGGCGTTTTTTACCCCCGACGGCCGGGAGGTGTGGGTTACGGTGCGCGGCGAAGATTATATTGCCGTACTGGATGCCGCCAGTTATGAGGAAAAGCTGCGTATCAAGGTGCCGGCCGGGCCGGGCATGCAGATTTTTTCGCCGGACGGCAAATACGGCTATATCTGTTCATCCTTTAATCCTGAAACAGTGGTGGTTTCCGTAGCCGATCACGCCATTGTCGGGCGGGTGAAACAGGCCAGCCCGTTCTGCCCGAATATTGCGGCCACGCCCGACGGCAAACAGGTATGGTTTACCCTTAAGGACTCGGGGAAAACCCAGGTGTTTGCCGCGCAGCCGCCTTTTCAGCTGCTGAAAACGCTGGATACCGGACCTATTACCAATCATGTCAATATCGCGCATAATGCCAAAGGCACCTTCGCGTATATTAGCGTTGGCGGACTTAACCAGGTAAAAGTGTTCCGCACCGATGATTTCACCCAGGCGGCCACCATCGCCGTAGGCAATTTACCCCATGGCGTCTGGCCGTCCGCCGACGGCAGCCGGGTTTATGTCGGCCTGGAAAATGACGATGCGCTGGCGGTTATTGATACGTTAAGCAATAAAGTCACCGCCACCATTCCCATCGGCCAGGCGCCGCAGGCATTGGCTTATGTGCCCAACGCGGTGCCGGAGGGGGACGGCAAGGCCGGTTTACAAACCCTGGGCGTGGCCGGGAAGGCCACGCACCTGGCGCTGCGGCGCGTCGGCGCGGCGGGGGGGCCGGCCCCGACCACGGTATCGCTGTTTGACCAGGGCCTGACGCAGGTGTTGCAGGCGGCGGTGACCGGTTTGGAGCCCAAACAGGCTTATCTGCTGGCATTGGCCACGCGCCCCGACGGCAGCGGCGGGGTACAGCCGTTAAGCGCGTTTATGACCAATCCCGCGGGCGCGGCGATTGTTAACGCCATCGGACCGATTCGCCAGGTCGTCCGCCAGGACCGCAAGGCGGAACGCCGCTATCTGGTGGTGGTGAAAGGGACCGCCGAAAACTATGGCGCGCCGGTGCAAATCCAGGCGTTGTAACGCGCCATGTCATAAAAGGAAGCTGATGACCATGTCCGGGCTTACCGATCGCCAGATAAAGGAAGTGCTGCCGCAGCTGCGGCGCTTTGCCCTGTGGCTGACGCGCAATCCCGCCGGGGCTGACGATTTGGTCCAGTCCGGCCTGGAAAAAGCGTTAACCGCCTACGCGGCCCTGCAACATGAGGACAACCTGCGGGTATGGTTGTTCTCCATTCTGTACCGGCAGTTTATCGACGGGGAGCGCCGCAAAAAACGCTATTTACGGCTGTTATCGCTGTTCAAGAGCGAGGAGGAATACGCCGCCTCGCCGGAGGATCTGGCGCTGACGGATGGCGTGCTGGCGGGGTTCGCCTCGCTTCCCTCCGATCAGCGGGCCATCCTGCTGCTCGTCGCCGTCGAGGGTTTGCGTTATAAGGAAGTGGCCGAGGCCCTGGACATCCCCCTGGGTACCGTGATGTCGCGGCTGTCGCGCGCGCGCAGGCAATTGCACGATTTGGCGGAAGGCACCGCCGCGCCCGTTAATCCGTCGTTAAGGAGATTAAAATGATGACCCGGACGCCCACTGAAAACGATTTACACGCCTATGTGGACAACCAGCTCGATGAGCCGCAGCGCCGGTGGGTCCAGCACTACCTCTCCCGGCATCCCGAGGCGGCGAAAATGGTCGCCGGCTGGCAAACTGAAACCCAGCGGCTGCGGGTCGCCTTGACCCATGACGAATCCCTGACGCAGGCGCCGGACCTCCAGACCCGTCTTGTGCAGGCGCAGGCAATCCGCCGCCGCATCCAGTCCCGGCGACAGACGCGCTTGGCGCTGGCCTTTACGCTGCTTTTTTCCCTGGGTGTGGGCGGTATTGCCGGCTGGCAGTTCCGGGACCTGGAGATGCAGCGCCATGCCTTGCCGATGGAGGACGCGGTACATGCCTACCAGCTGTTCAGCCAGGATAAACTGCCGGTGCTGGACGTGGTGGCCGATAACCGCGGTGACATGGACAATTGGGTCAGCCGCTATTTTATCAATGGCGCCATGCCGCCCAACCTGGAGGAATATGGCTTCACCCTGGTCGGGGGGCGCCTGATGGCGACGGATACCGGTCCGTCGGCGTTAATCGTTTATCAGGATAGCCAGGGGGTGCGGGTGACCTATTATATCCGGCCATCGGGGAGCAACGGCCTGAAGAGCGGCAAACGCGAGGCCGGCAACCTGCTGGCGCAGTACTGGAGCGACAATAAATACAGCTACGCCGTGGTCAGTCCGGTAAACAGCCGCCGCGCACAGCCGGTGCAAAATGCCATCGCCGCCTATACCGCCGCCCATAGGCTCTAAGGGCGGCCGTGCCTGACTAATGCCAGGATTCTGCCTGACCGTCGCTTATCGCCGCCGGCCATGAGCAGCAGTGGCGATCACCTCGCCGCTGAAACCAATAATGTCCGGTTCATTTTATTTCAGTGACGAAGCTATCGCGGCTGCGCCGGACTTTTTTCAGGTTCACCAGCCAGTCACCTTCGGCCGCCCGGTAACCGAGGGGCAGCATAACCACGCTACGCAGGTTCTTCGCCGGCAAACCGAGGATGTCATCGACCGCCGCCGGATCGAATCCTTCCATCGGCGTGGCGTCAACCTCTTCGAACGCCGCGGCAATCAAGGCCGCGCCCAGGCCGATATAAGCTTGCCGCGCGGCCGCCTGATAGTTAGCCTCCGTGCCCCGACCGGCGACGATACCCAGCAACATCTGGCGATAATTTTCCCAACCTTCGTTTTTAAAACCCCGCACGTCGTTGGTAAGGTCGAACATCATATTAACGCGATCGGGCGTGATGTCGTCCCAGGCGGCGAAAACCAGCAGGTGCGAACAGTCGGTAATCTGCGCCTGATCCCAAGCCACGGTGCGAATCTTTGCGCGGATATCCGCGTTGCTGACCACGAACAGCTCAAAGGGTTGCAGCCCGCTTGAGGTAGGCGCCAGCCGCACAGCTTCAATGATACGTTCAAGCTTTTCGGCGGGCACGCTTTTCGTCGCATCGTACTTCTTGGTGGCATAGCGCCATGCCAATCTTTCATTAACGGTGGTCATCTTGGTTTCCTTCAGGTGTGAATGTGCATGCCGGGATTGCGCCCGGGCTTGCGGCGTAGTGTCGGCCCCGGCAACCCCGGGGTTAGCGGCAAAAGGCGAGCTGGCTAAATAATAGCAGCATCACCGCCCCGGCAAAACCATGCCGCGTGCCGAACATTCAGATGTTACCGCAATGGCATTGCGCAAGAGGCGCAGGTTGTTATCGGGTTCATCCCTACCGGCAGTCCACGCCGGGTAATAACGTCCGCATGGCCATCCGCATTTTTTATTTTTGTTTATATTTGATTTACACAAAGTGTGGCATAACCTGCGATTCCGAAATGTATAACACCGGATCCTCCCGGCAACCGGTATAAGTCCTACGTGTAATAGTGTGCGGTAATGATGATAAATGATGATGTGGTGTATTGCTTTCAGGGAGCAGTAACCTGATGTGGTTATTTAAATGGGCGGCAATTCCCCTACTGGCTTTGGGTATAATACCTGAGGCGCTGGCAGTAAATGTCTGTCATGATCCTACGCTGGATAAGAATAAGGGTTTATGGCGGAATTTTACCGCCAATATCGCTAAAACATGGAACGCCTCACCCGACCAGGATATTTATGTGCCGGTAATAACCTGGCATAATCGCTATTTTTATGATGACGAGCATATCCGGCGTTATAATGAGCGTCCCTGGGGTTTGGGATACGGCATTTCACGACTGGACGAACGGGATAATTGGCACGCACTCTATGCCATGGCTTTTAAGGACTCCTTTAACCGCTGGGAACCTTTCGCCGGTTATGCCTGGGAATCGCAATGGCGGCCCCTTGCCGATAACGATTTCAGGCTGGG
Organism: Sodalis sp. RH14; assembly: GCF_047324285.1. NCBI lineage: Bacteria > Pseudomonadati > Pseudomonadota > Gammaproteobacteria > Enterobacterales > Bruguierivoracaceae > Sodalis > Sodalis sp. RH14. The sequence continues at coordinate 3,922,650 of NZ_CP178739.1, read as the reverse complement.
AGCGGGCTTCACGCTTGGGGTCACGGCCCGGCATAATTGGCGTTATTATCCCATCCCGGCCCTATTGCCGCTGGCGTCGGTCAGCTATCACACTATTACCTTCCAGGGCACCTATATTCCTGGTACGCGCAATAACGGCAATGTCGTTTTTGCCTGGCTGCGCTGGCGTTTTTAACCGACGGCGTCTTTGACCACCCCGCCGGGTGAGGGAGGAGGAGCCGGGGCGATAGACGCGTTCACACCCGTTGGGCGCGTACCAGCGTCAGCGAACTCATGGTCTTTGCCAGCCGGTTATGGTGTTCATCGGTAAAATATTGTTCCTCCATTTCACGCGACGTCAATTGTTCGATGATGTCAAAATGAAACGGCGCCAGGAATTGGGCGGCTTTATCAGCCTCTATACCGAACGTCCAGGCTTCACCGAGTTTCCTGACTGCCGTCACGCATTCTTGCAAACCATATTGGCTATTTTCTCCGGCAATCGCTGCGGTATCCACATAATCAAAAAATACCTGGCTCCCCGGACCGCCGTGCCGGCTAATGGCGGTAAAAATAGCCTCGACCTGTTCCGCTTCCAGATAATAGGTCAGCCCTTCCAGCACAAAAAAACATTTTTCGCCGCGTGGAATTGCACGCTGTGTCAATATTTCGTTTATGCGTTGCCGGGAAAAATCAATGGCGATAAAATGAACGTTGGCCGGAAAATCAATATCTATTTTTTTGAAAATAGCGCGTTTCTGTTGCTGCATATCAGGATGATCGACTTCATACACCTGACAGTGCCTGAGTTGTTGCTGGAAGCGGCAGCACCTGGAATCAAAACCGGCGCCAAGAATAAAGACCTGTTTACAGTCCGCGGGCAGGGTCATGAAAATGTTATCCAGGAAGTTTGTCCGGCCTAAAATATATTCATAAGCGCCGGGCGGTACCGAGGTATTGAACATCTCGTCGTTAAGTAAAAAAGATTTATGCATCAGCGATAAAAATGAGTTCAATGCATAACAGATCATTACCGCAATAAAATCGTCGCCTTTAAAGTGTTGACGTGTTTCGCCGAAAGATTTGGCCCGAAACAGACAGGTCATTTCAGCGGTGGAAGAGAAAAAAAGCTTTTTTTTCGACATAGGCCGGATCCGCCGGTAGATAAAAAGGCATTGGCGCCCTCAGAAATCAGAAAGCATAGTAGCGCTGTAAAAAAGGACAATGTTCCAGATAACATAACGTGAGCGACATCATAAAAGACGCGCAGGCCGCGCCCCGCGGCGCGTAGGCACGGATTCGACCGTGGTGCCGGCCGCGCCGGGGCAGGGTATAAACAGGACGAAAGATGCGTTCCGACTTGCGGCTTGGTTTGTCTGTGCTAAACCTTTAGTAGGCCTAACAAAAGGAGTTCGTTATGAAAAAAAGCTTATATGTTTTATCCGCATGTATGTTCAGCATCCTGCTGGCGGGTTGCGCCGATAATAATTATGCCATGCATACCAACGACGGACGCACCATTGTCAGTGAAGGCAAACCGAAGGTAGATGACCAGACCGGTATGATAAGCTACAAAGATGCTAATGGAACCAAGCAGCAGATCAATCGCAGTGACGTTAAGGAAATGATGGAAATCCAACACTGACGCATAACATCGCGCTAAGACGAAACCCCACCCTGCTGGGGTTTTTTTATGGCCGCAATAGCAGAATGTTATCCTGCTGGCGCTAACGCCGTTTTAATCCGCCAGGAAATCAGCCTGGCAAATCCAGCCATAAGGGCCGGTAATGAGTTAATTCCAGAAATACCATTAAATAAAGCAACCATCAATTTTCACGATCATTTACCCGATCGCTTTGGTATTAAAGATCACTCGCCCAGACTTATTTAAGCGAACGATCCGATGGTGAAAGCGGTATTTCATGCCCGGCCGGCGAAAGATGTCATCGGCAAGCGCGCGGTCCTTTTGACAGCCAGGCCATTCTCACCGCTAAACGCCGTGCAGGGCCTTTTGATATTGACCGGGCGTTACCCCCATAAAGCGCCGAAACCAGCGGGTAAAATGGGCCTGGTCGGCAAAACCGGATAAAATACCCGCCTGGCTGAGGGGGCATCTGTCGCGGATAAGATGCATGGCATAGCGCACCCGGGCCTGGCGCTGGTAGGCGTGGGGCGTCATGCCGTATTCGCGCTCAAACGCGCGCAGCAGGCGAAACGGCGGTATGCCGGTTTGGGCGGCGATATCCATCAGGCTGACGCGATCCCCCAAATGTTCATCCAAAAACGCCCGCGCCCGCCGCACCGCGCCAAGCTCCGGCCCGCCGCCCGGCGATTTGGCGGCGTCTTTAACGTAACGCTTCATCAGCGTGTCGGAAAACGCCAGATAAGCCTGATCGCGAAATAACAGCGATCCCTGGGTCTCCGAGCTGCGGTGTAGCGCATACAAAATAGCGTTAATCTGGGGATCCCTGATAATGGGGCCGGAAATCGTCAAGGCATGCCTGGCGCCGCGCTCGTCAACCAGCTGATGCAGATAAGCGATATCCACATACAGGGTACGCAGGCTCCACCCCTGCGCGGTGATGGGCCAGCCCGCATGGGGTTCGTCCGCGTCAATGGCATACAGATCGCCGCGCCGGGCGATAAATTCATTGCCCCGCGTGCGGATGCGGATATTACCTTCAGTGAGCAGGGCGAAACAGGCCGTATCATGGGTATGCACATCATAGGAAAAATCAACAAATGTGCCGCGCAGCAGCTCGGCCTTCAGGTCGGGCGACCGCCAGACATTGACGTCGGAAGGGTTGAACGGCATGGGGACATCCTCTGGGGCAAGGGGCGCAAACACTCCTCTGTTAGGGTACATCACTTTGAAGAACCCAGGCAACGCCGGCACGCAGGGTCCGCGCCGCCCCGGCGTTTATGCCTGCGGCTATTTTAGCAGCCCGAGTTTGGCCACGATTTTGCTTATGGGCTTACGCTCGCCGACCAGGGCAAGGCCAACATACTGTAGTTCTTCGGTGGCCACGCGGGCTACCGCCTCGCGAAAAGCGGCGTAGTCGGTGGTCTGCTGGCCCTGGACGGGAAAATCAATAATGTCGCAACCCGACCCGGCGCCTTTGGCTCTCAGGGCGGACAGCGTGGCGCGATCGGCCGCCAGAACGGTAATGCCGATGGGGATAAGGCCGGGATGTTCGCACCCGCTGGCGTCGACCAGGGGCAAGCCGACCAGCGCCGGATGGCGCTGGCCAACGGTAAGGGCGATGACGGCGGCGGCGTTTGCCGCCCTGCCCACGGGCAGTTCGCTATCGACCACGATAACGCAGCGTTCGGGTATTTTGGTTGCTTCGGACATGCCTGGGACTCCATGAAATAAAAATACCGCTCTATAATGCGGCGGCCCGTCGCCGCCGTCTTGAACGCTATTGCAGGGAGAGAAGCGCTTGGGGGGAGGAACCGCGTGGCCACGCGCTGAAAGGCCTGCGCGACGGCGGAAATAAGCCGTGGGGTCCGGCGCCGTTAATCGGCAGCTGTGCGGGTAAAATGCCTGTCGCGCCGGCGTGCGGCGCGACAGGCCGGTCCCTCAGCGGCGGATGGCAAAATGCGCCGCTAAGGGGTCGGCCACCTGACGCGGCAGATCGGCCTCCCAGGCCAGGTAGGCGGCGCTGGCGGCGGCATTGCCCTCATGGCGATCGTGCAGCCAGAACAAATAATCAATCTGTTGGCCGGCAGGGGGATCCTGCGGGCTGCTTTGCACCGTTAAGCCGGCGGCCTGCCAATCCTGCGGCTTTCCGGACACGCGTTTGGCATCGAATCCGGCATCGATTAAATCGCGCACCACGCCCTCGGCCAGCGGTCCTTGCCCGGCAAACACCAGGATCTCGCCGGCCGGCGGCAAGTCGGCCGCGATCCGCGATCGGTTTACCCAGCGCGTACCGGCGGGATGCGCCCGGCGGTATTCCCAACTGCGATCGGCGCTCAGGCCCAGGGCGCCGGCGTCCAGCCGTTGCCTGGCCGCCGCCGCGTCGATAACCGGGACGGGCGGCAACGCCAAGGGCAAGGGCGCCGTGGGGTGAGATGCGGTGTTCGCCCCATCGAACCCGGGCAGCACCACCGCGTCCCAGCCGAGCTGCAGCAGCCAATGGGCGGTGGTAGTGGCGCGCACCCCATCATTATCATTAAGCACGATGCGCGCATTGCGCGTGCCCGCCCATTTGTCCAGCGACTGTACCAGCTGTCCGCCCGGCGCCCAGCGGGCGCCGGCCCGGTGGCCGCGCTGATATTCGTCATGATTACGGACATCGAACAGATAGGTGGTGCGCTCCGGGTCCGATTGCCATTGCCCGAGCGTGGCCGCGTCGATAACGTTTACACCGTAGCGTTGTGCCAGCGCGTCCGCCCGTGCGCGGGATGATTGCTGCGCCCGTTTGCTCAGCGGCGGGAAGTAGCGGGCATCGTCCCGTACCGTCGCCAGATCGGCCAGCCGCCAGCCCTGGGTGCCGCCGGACAACGCCACCACTTTATTAGGCACGCCGGCATTAATCAGGGTCTGCGCGCCGATGATGCCGCGCGTGCGGCCCGCGCAGGAGATCACCACCAGCGTCTCGGGCGAAGGCACCAGGTCCTCGAAGCGATAGAGCAGTTCGGCGCTGGGTACGGCGATGGCGCTGGGCACATGGAAGCGGTCGTATTCCTCTACCGTGCGGCTGTCCAGCAGGACGTAATCCTCCTGGCGTTCGATCAGGCGCGCCAGTTCGTCCGGGGCGATATCCGGCGTATGCAGCAGGTGTTCGACAAACTCGGCAAAGGCTTTATAGGGCACGTTGACGCCCTTGAATAACGGGTAACCGCCGCGCTCCCAGGCCTGTACCCCACCGGCCAGAAAATAAAGCCGGTCATATCCCAGGGCGGATAAGCGCGTTATGGCCCGCGCCGTCACATCCTCGTCGTCGCCCAGCAGCACCAAACGCGTGCCGGCGCGGGGCACCAGCGGGGGCAGGGCGGTTTCGAGCAGACTGTAGGGAACGTTAACCGCCAGCAGCGGATGGCCCTCGCCATAGGGGCCTTCTTCGCGGATATCGATAAACGCCAGCTCTTCGCCGTCGTCGAGCCAGTCCAGCAGGGCGGCCAGCGTAACGGGCCGCCCGGCGTCATGTTGTCGTGTCATAAAATGCCTGTATGAAGAAATAATGCGTTAATAACGCAGGCCCGCCTGTTTTAGCAGCGGCAGGATCCGTTGGCCGAAATAAGCCAGCTCGGGTTGATAGTCGACAAAACACAGTTGCAGTCCGTCGCAGCCGATAGCCTTGAGCCGGAGGATTTGTTCGGTGATCTGCTCCGGCGTGCCCACCAGTTGGATATTGCCGCCGACAATACGCTCATCCCGCTGGTGGCCGCGCCAGGACCGGCTATCGCCGGTAGCGTGGGTATGGAAAAATCCGTCCACCGCGCCATGGTCGGCCTGGGCGATGATCGCCTGATATACCGCCTGCGCTTCGGCTTCGGTATCGCGCGCGATAATCATCGGATTGACCAGGATCCGCACGTCGCGGTTGATTGCCTGTGCCGCCGTCCTGACCTGGCGGGTAATATCCGGCAGCGCATCGATGGCCGCCTCGAACGACGCGCCGGCGGGGCTGGTCACGAAAATCAGGTCAGCCTGACGTACCGCATGGGCGATGCCGGCGGCCGAACTGGTGGCGCTGACTATCACGGGCCGGCCATAACGGGGTTTGGGCGTGACAAACGCCTGGTTCAACCGCCACCGGTCGCTGTGGTAATCCAGGTTTTCCGTGCCGGCCCAAAGCTGCTGCAGCAGCGAAACATATTCGTCGGCAAGGGTATAGCGCTGGTCGTGGCCAGGCTGCTCCTGGCCGAACATGGCCCATTCGTCTTTACGGAAACCGGTGACGACGTTCAGGCCCCAGCGGCCCCCCGACATATGATCAAGCGTCGCGCCGAACTTGGCCAAATGCAGGGGATGCCAGGGGCCATAAAAAATATGCACCGTGGAAATCAGCAGGATGCGTTCGGTAATGGCCGCCAGGCCCGCCGCGGTCATCAGGGTGTCGAGCGCCGTTTCGCGATAGCGGATTTCTCCGCCGAACCCGCCCTTTGGCAACCAGTGCGCCGGTCCGAACACCAGTTCAAATCCCAGCGCCTCGGCCTGGCGCGTTAGCGCGGCATTGTAATCGAAGGTCCAGTCGGTGCCCCGGGGATAGGACGACATGGTCCAGCCGCCGTTATGGATGGGTAAAAACAGCCCGAGCATCAGCGGCTGTTTCATGGCTATGCCCAGGGGGCTGTCCGGCGGGAGCGGCGGCAAAACGGGATAATGCATAGGTAACCTCAAATTTTAGTGCCGATCGGGGGCAAACGGTCGTTTAGCACGAAATCGCCGATGAACTTGGTTTTGTAGGCGATGGGATCATGGGTGGTATGCGTGCGCGCATTGCGCCAGTGCCGGTCCAGGTTCAGCGGCTGTATCGTCGCGCCGGCGCCGCCGACGCGGTAGAGCATTTCGCTCACGCGCAGGGCTGCCTGTTCGGCCGCCACCTTGGCTTCGGCGACGGCGACCGAGGCCTCGCCCAGGGCGCGTTCGGCGTCCGCGCCGCGCCAGAATAACGCCATGGCCTGCTCAAGCACGCCGGCGGCGCGCCCAACCATGGCTTCGGCGCCATGAGCCAGCACCGACATTTCTCCCACCGCCTGCTGGACATACGGGTCATCGCCGGCCCGGTCAACCCCGGCGTCGCTGACGGGCCGGGCGCGGTTGCGGCCGTAATCGGCGGCATCCTCCAGCGCGGCCAGCGCGATGCCGGTATCGATTACCGCGTGCAGCAGTTGGGCAAAGGCGCCTTCATACGTGCGGCGGGTTTTCCATTCCGGCAGCGGCAGGATTTCGTCGTCGGCCAGCACGACATGCGTAAAAGTCACGCTGCCGCTGGCGGTGGTCCGCTGCCCCATGCCGTTCCAGTCATCCTGGATATGGACGCCGGCCCTGTCCGCCGGCAGCAGCGCCAGCGCCCGGCCGCCCTGGTCATCATTGGCCAGGACATAAAAATAGTGGGCGAACAGGCTGCCGGTGGCATAGTGCTTGGTGCCGTCCAAACGCCAGCCGGCGCCTTCCCGGACCAGGCGCGTGGCGATTTGTCCGACCGCGCCGGTATGGCGTTCGGCGGAGGCATTGGTGATCAGGGCGCCGTCGCCGATGGCGCCGAGGTAGCGCCGCTGCTGCGCCGGGGTGCCGTAAATGCGCAGCTTTTCGATGCCGCAGGCGTGGGGCTGGATGGCCTGGGCGATATTCGGATCGCCTTTGGCCAGGGGCAGCATCAGGCGCACCCATTGGGTCAGGCTGACCTCGCCGCCGCCGTATGCGCGCGCGACCCGTGCCGCCAGCAGGCCCGAGGAGGCCAGCGCGGCGATTTCCGCCTTGGGCAACAGCCGCTCCTGGTCGCGGCGGGCGGCGCCGGCGCTGAACTGGGCGCTGAATTGCCCGGCCGCCGCCAGTAGCCGGGAAAAAGTTAGCGGGGCATCATCCCCTGAGGCCAGGTCAGTCACGATAGTCGGGCTCGCGCCGGTCAAGCAGACGCCGCAGCGCGTCGAAATGCAGCTGATAGCCGGGTTTGTACTGCGCGCCCGGCGCATCGTGCAGTGGGGTGTTATGAATCTGGTCCTGTACCTTATCCACCTGCTCCGCGCTCAATCCCCGCAGTCGCTGGCCGGTCCACAGGGCAAACAGCTGCACCCGCGCCGCGCGCTCCAGGGTATACAGCCGATCGTAGGCTTCGGCGGTGGAGCGCCCGGTCACCAGTACGCCGTGATTGCCCATAAACAGAATGGTCTTTTCGCCCAGGATCGCCGCCAGCCGTTCGCCTTCCCGCGGATCGCGGGCCAGGCCGTCGTAACCCTCGTCGTAGGCGATTTGGTCGAGCAGCAGCGCCTCGGTCTGGCCGAGCGCCAGCAGATGCTGGCTTTCCAGCCGGGTCAGCGCGCCGGCATAGGGCATATGGGTATGGAACACCGCCTGGTGTTTGGCATGGGCGGCATGGATCGGCGCATGTATACAGTAAGCGGAACGCTGGATGATGCCTTCCCCGTCCAGCTGCGTGCCGTCAAAACCGATGGTCATCAGCTCGCTGGCCCGCACTTCCGACCAATGCAGGCCGAAAGGCGGCAGCAGGAAGCGATCGTCGCTGCCCGGCACCGCCAGGGTGAAATGATTATAAATGCCTTCACTGAAATCGTGCCAGACCGCGAGACGGTGCGCGGCGGCGAGATCCAACCGCGCCTCGTGCCGGGCCGTCGCGCCGGGATCGTTGGCGGAGAACAAACTCATATTATTTTCCTTCAGGTTGCAAAGAGACATCTTTCAGCGACGATAAGGCGCCGTCCGACGCGGTGCTCACGCCGTGAAGCCGGGTGCTGTAGACGGTGAAATTCTGCTGTTCCACCAGGGGAATAACCGGCAGGTCGGTCTGGGCCAGACGCTGGAATTCATGGAATTCGCCCGCGCGCTTGCCGGGGTCTATTTCCACCTGCAGCCGCTCGATAATCCGGTCCATGTTGGGATTGGTGTAATTCGAGGCATTGGACCAGGGCGTGCCTTGGGCGATATTTTTGCTCCAGTAGTGGCGCAGGCCGCCGATCTGCGGGTCCATCATGGGCACCCAGCGGCCGGTCTCGATATCAAAATCGTAATCGCTGTAGATGCGCTTGATAAACGTCGCCAGGTCCTGGTTACGTACCGTCAGCTCAATGCCTATCTTGCTCAGGCTCTGGCGGATAAATTCCGCCTGATTCTTGAAACCGTCGTTGACCGGGAAATAGTCGATGGCGAGGCGGAAACGTACGCCGCCGGCCTTGCGCGGGTAGCCCGCTTCGTCCAGCAGCTTCTCGGCGGCGGCGGGATCGAAGGCATACTGCGGCACGCCGTCGGTGGTATAAAAACGCTTCAGCGACGAGGGAACGGGACCGGTGGCGGGTTTACCCAGTCCGTACCAGACCACGTCCACCAGCGCCTGTTTATCGATTGCCCGGTCGATGGCCTGGCGCACCTTCAGGTTGGCCAAAATGGGGTTGCGCAGGTTGAATTCCAAAAACGTATAGGCCGCCGACGAATCGTAGCCCTGCTTGGTCACCACCAACTGCGGGTTCTGGCTAAGGCGCTTTACATCGGAAAGGGGCACCGAATCATAGGGAGCATACAGCACGTCGCCGGTTTCCAACGCGGCGGCGCGCGATCCCGCGTCGGGGATAATGCTAAAGATAACCTTATCGACCTTGGGCTTGCCGCTGTCCCAATAGTCGGGGTTGCGTTCCAGCGCAATATATTGTCCCCGCTGCCATTGCACAAACCTGAAGGGGCCGGTGCCCACCGGTTTGGCATTATAAGGGCTGGTGCGCACGTCGGTGCCGGCAAACAGATGCGCCGGTAAAATCTGCGCCTCGTTGGCGTTCAGCGAACTTAAGATCACCAGAGAGGGATGTTCGAGGCGAAACACCGCGGTATGGTCATCCGGCGTTTCCACGTCCTTGAGCGCGGCAAACGTGGTGCGTCCGCGCGGATGGACTTTTTTCCATAATTCCAGCGCCGAGTATTTTACATCCGCCGCGGTAAAGGGCTGCCCGTCGTGCCATTTAACGCCCTGGCGCAGGTGAAAAGTGATGCTCAATCCGTCCGGCGCCACTTCCCAGGAGGTCGCCAGGCTGGGCTGCGGCTGCATCTCCTGGTTATAGGACACCAGGCCTTCATAGATATTATTGGAAACCACGCCGTTAGGAAAATTAGTATTAAAGGCGGTGTTCAGCGCAACGGGCTCGGGTTGCACCAGGGCGACCAGATTACCGCCGGCGGCCAGGGCGGGCCAGACGGTCAGGGTAAAACTGATGCCGATAGCGGCAAAAATGATTTTTGGCAAAGGCAGCTGAAAAATAGGCATAAATGATGACCTTACATCCTCGGTAATTATCTGGTCCGGCATGTGGTAATAAAAAAACTTTCTTTCATTAACAATTTGGAAACACCCTAAAATATAAATTAAGGCTGCTTTTAGCCAATGCTTTTTTTGAATTAACTTAGAACCAGCTCAGTAATAAATTCGATAGCACAAAGTTGTCTATAAACAGCAATTATTGATATTTAATTAAGTTATCTTCGCCGGGATAGACTTTCTCCGCTGTTGAAAAACATCGCCTGCACAGATCCGGAACCATTATTTATAATAAAAGGTTTAAACAGATGTTAAGATCATGCCTGTCCGCCTTATCCGTGGGAGCGCTCCTGCTGGCATCCAGTTTTCTGGGCGCGGCCGGGGCGGTGGAACCGGCGCCCGTCAGGGGAGGAACCCTGATTGCCGCTATTTATCCCGAGCCGGTCACGCTGACGGCGACCTATAACAACCAATATGCCAATCGCGTGATTTCAGCCAATATATTTGACGGCCTGGTGTATTACGACGACAGGTTTCAGCCCCAGCCCCGCCTGGCGACTTCCTGGGAAGTGGCGCCGGACGGATTGAGCATCACTTTTCACCTGCGCCAGGGCGTTAAATGGCACGACGGGCAGCCCTTTACCGCGGCGGATGTAAAATACTCGGCGCTGGAAGTCTGGAAAAAAGTGCATTCGCGCGGGCGATCGACCTTCTCGGCATTAAAAGATGTGGAGACCCCGGACAACTATACGGCCATATTCCGCCTCAGCTCACCCTCGCAGGTAATATTAAGCGCGCTGGACGGCGCGGAATCGCAAGTGGTGCCGAAACATATTTTCGACGGCAGCGATATTCGCAAGAACCCTGAAAATGCGCGGCCCATCGGCACCGGTCCTTTTCGCTTTAAAGAATGGAAACGGGGGCAATATGTGGTATTGGAGAAAAATCCCGATTATTGGGATAAGGGCAAACCTTATCTGGATCGGGTCATTTACCGGTTTATCCCGGACGCGGCCGCTCGCAGCGGCGCGCTGGAATCGGGGGAAGTATCCTATATTCCCTATGCCGGCGTACCCTTTTCCGATATAGCGCGCCTGAAAAAAAATCCCGAGCTCAAATTTGAATCCCGCGGCTATGCCTATGCCGCGCAGACCTATTTTATAGGCTTTAACCTGCGATCGGCTGTTTTATCCAATGTGAAAGTGCGGCAGGCTATCGCCCATATCATCGATCGCCAGCGGTTAATCGATACCGTCTGGTATGGGCAAAGCAAGCCGGAATACAGCGTGGTGCCCGCATCCCTGACCCGGTTCTATACGGACGATATTCCCCGTTATGATTACGACGTGGCGAAAGCGGGTAAATTACTGGACGAGGCGGGTTATCCGGTGAAAGCCGGCGGCAAGCGTTTCACCCTGCGTCTGTATACCGATCCCAGCTCCGGCCAGTTCCTGCTGGCGGGAGAGTTTTTGCGCCAGGAATTCAGCAAGATCGGTATCGATCTCGCGTTCTCACCGCTGGATAACGCCACGTTCCTGAAAAAAGTCTATTCGGACTATGACTTCGATATTATTTTCCAGGGCTTCGGCGTGATGCTCGACCCGCAAATGGGGTTGACGCGGGTGTTTGACTCCAAAGCACAATCCCCGGGGGTGCCCTACGCCAATGCGTTCGCGTACTCCAGCCCGGAAACGGACCGGCTGATAGCCGCCTATCAAAATGAGGTCGATCCACAACGGCGCATCGCCATTATTGGTCAGTTTCAACGGCAAACCCTGACTGATTTACCGTTGCTTCCGGTAATGGAAGCGCCTTTTTTCACGGTATACAACCGTAAATTGCACGGACTGGATTTTTCCCCGGCGGGCGCGCACTCCGGTTTTCGCGACGCCTGGATCGCCGAACAGCCCTGATGGCGACGGCGTTGATGCCACCACTTAACGGTCCCAAGCGAGGGTCTTTATGTCTTTATCTTCTTCCACCATCGACGCCGGGCCGGCCGGCCGATTTGCCGAAGCGGTCGCCGGGATTGATACCCGCGCCGGCGATGTGATAACCCGGGCGGCGGAACTCGGCGCCAGGCTGGCGGCCGACGCCTCGAGACGGGACAAGGAACGTATTCTGCCCCATGCGGAACTGGACTGGGTGCTGCGGGCGGGTATCGGCGCGGCGCGGGTGCCCGGGGCCTATGGCGGGCCCGAACTGTCTTATGCGGAACTGGCGCGCATCGTCATCCTGCTGGCGAAGGGCGATCCCAACGTGGCCCAGGTGCTGATCCCGCATTTCACCTCGGTGGAGCGTATTCGCCTGACGGGCACCGCCGCCCAGCAGGCGCGTTATTTCCACGGGTTGCTGCACGGCGATTTAATCAGCGGCGCGACCGGCGAACGCGGCGGGCAGTTCGTGGCGGAGATGACCACCCGGCTGGTGCAAACGCCGCAGGGGCTGCGTTTGCGCGGTAAAAAATTCTACAGCACCGGGGGCCTGATGGCGGATCGACTGCGGGTTACCGCTAAGGATGATCGCGGCGACACAGTTTCGGCGTTTGTGCCCCGCGCCCGGCCGGGCATTGTGCAGCACGACGATTGGGACGGCATGGGGCAACGGTTAACCGCCAGCGGCACCACCGAATTCCTGGATGTCGCGGTGGCGGACGAGGAGGTGATGTTCTACACCAGCGACGAGGGCAAAAAGCGCAACTACCAGCCGGCGGCCACGCAAATGCTGCATTCCACCATTGAGGTGGGCATCGCTCTGGCGGTTCTGGACGACGCCGTGGCCTGGGCGCATCGCGGCGCGCGGCCGCGCGCCGATTCCGGGGTACAGCGCTCCGTCGACGATTGGTTTGTCCAGCATACCATCGGCAATATCATCGCCCACGCGCATGGCGCCGAGGCGGCCCTGCTGCGCGCCGCCGCGCTGGTGGACACCGCGGCGTCCGCCTGGCACGGCGGCGAGACCGGGGATGAACTGGAGCAGAAGCTGATAGACGGCTCCATCGCCACGGCCGAGGCGAAAATCGTCTGCAACGGCGCCGCCCTCAGGGCGGCGGAGCTGATTTACGAGGTCGGCGGCTCTTCCGCGACGCTGCGTGAGAACAACTTTGACCGCCACTGGCGCAACGCACGCACCCATACTACCCACGACCCGATCAATCACCGCTATCGCGTGGTCGGCAATTATTACCTTAACCAGACGCCGCCCCCCATCACCATGTATGACTGATGGGGGCGGGTGGAAGCAGGGTAAACAAGCGGAGCGCTAACCTTGACACAACAGAAAAAACAGCTGCGCCTGGGCGCGTTTTTACAGGATGTCGGCCATCACATCGGCGCCTGGCGGCATCCCGACGCCCCGGTTAACGCCGGCATGAACCTGGAGCATTTCAAACTGCTGGCCCGCCGGGCCGAAGCGGCCAAGTTTGATATGATTTTCTTAGGCGATCAGATGACTTTCCAGTACGAGGAGGACGAATATATCGGCCGAACGACGCGCACGGTGAACTATGAACCGCTCACCCTGCTGTCCGCCCTGGCGATGGTAACCGAAAAAATCGGGCTGGTGGCCACCGCCTCCACCAGCTATAACGAGCCGTTCAATGTCGCGCGCAAGTTCGCTTCGCTCGATCATATCAGCGGGGGACGGGCGGGCTGGAACGTGGTGACCTCCTGGACGCTGGGCGAGGCGCTGAATTTTAATCGTGACGAGGTTATGGAGCACGGCCTGCGCTACCAGCGCGCCCAGGAGTTCGTGGACGTGGTGCAGGGATTATGGGACAGCTGGGAAGACGACGCGCTGCTCAATGATAAAGCGACGGGGCATTTTTTCGACCCGCGCAAACTGCATGTGCTGGATCACCAGGGGCGGTTTTTTAAGGTGCGGGGCCCGCTGAATATCTCGCGCCCGGTCCAGGGGCAGCCGGTGCTGGTGCAGGCGGGGTCGTCGCACGACGGGCAGGACCTGGCCGCGCGCCGGGCCGAGGTGATTTTTACCGCCCAGCGAACGCTTGAGGATGCGCGGACGTTTTACCGCAGCGTTAAACAGAAGATGGCGGCTTACGGGCGCCATCCCGATCAGTTGCAAATCATGCCGGGCGTATTCCCTATTATCGGCGAGTCCGAGTCTCATGCCCGGGAAAAATTCGAGCAATTGCAGTCATGGGTCGACCCGGAAATCGGCTGGCCGGTCCTGGCCCGCCACCTGGGCGGCGTCGATCTGTCGTCCTACCCCATCGACGGGCCGCTGCCGGAACTGCCGCCGACGCAGGGAAACCAGAGCCGGCAGGGGCTGCTGGCGGCGTTCGCCCGGCGTGAAAATCTGACCATCCGCCAGCTCTACTGGCATGTCACCGGCACGCGCGGCCATTGGGCGATTTTCGGCACGGCGGCGCAAATTGCCGACCAGTTGGAGGAACGGTTTACCGGCGGCGGGGCGGACGGCTTTAATATCATGGCGCCCTGGCTGCCCGGCGGCCTGCTGGAATTTATCGACCAGGTGGTGCCGGAACTGCGCCGGCGCGGCTTGTTTCGCCACGAGTATACCGGCGCTACCCTGCGCGACCATCTGGGGCTGGCGCGGCCGGCCAACCGTTATGCCGGCCGGGCGACGGGAGCGCCAGCATGAGCGGCGCGGCGCGGCATGAAATGAACCTCGGCGTGTTTGTCGAGATGACCGGCCGGCATCTGGCCAGCTGGCGCCACCAACAGGTTAATCCCCTGGGGCCGATGGATTTCGCCCACTACCGGCAGGTGGCGGAGATCGCCGAACGCGGTCTGTTCGACCTGTTCTTCCTCGCTGACGGCCTGGCCATCCGCGACCGTTCGGCCGAACGCCTTGGGCGGGGGCCAAAGGCGCATTTTGAACCCATAACGCTGCTGTCGGCCCTGAGCCAGACGTCACGGCATATCGGGCTTATCGCCACGGCGTCGACCACCTTTAACGAGCCTTTCCATATCGCCCGCAAATTCGCCTCGCTCGATTTCCTGAGCGGCGGCCGGGCGGGATGGAATATCGTCACCTCCTCAAGCGATGCGGAGGCGGAAAATTTCGGCGCCGGGTCCATCCCGCCCGCCGGGGAGCGCTACCGCCGCGCCGGGGAGTTTGTCGACGTGGTGCGCGGCCTGTGGGACAGCTGGGATGATGATGCCATCGTGGCCGAGCGGGACGCGGGCGTCTATTTCCGGCCGGAAGGACTGCATGCCCTGGACCACCGGGGCGAATTTTTCAGCGTGCGCGGTCCCCTGAACATCGCCCGGCCGCCGCAGGGCCACCCCCTGCTGGTGCAGGCCGGTTCATCGGTGGCCGGCATGGCGCTCGGCGCCAGTGTGGGCGAGGTTATCTATACCGCGCAGACCACCCTGGCGGACGCGCAATCGTTTTATGGCCAGTTAAAGAGCCAGGCGCGGGCGGCGGGGCGATCGGCGCGCGCGCTGCGTATTTTGCCGGGATTGTTTCCGGTGGTGGGCCGCACCCGGGGCGAGGCGCAGGAAAAATTCGATTATCTGCAATCGCTTATCCACCCCGAGGTTGGCCTGGCGCAGCTTGAGCACCATCTGGGCGGCATCGACCTGTCCGGTTATCCCCTGGACGGGCCGTTGCCCGACCTGCCGGCGGCCGGCGGGGAGGGCGCCAACAGCAGGATCGCGCTGCTCCGGCATATCGCCCGGCGCGATAACCTCACCATCCGTGATTTATATTTGCAGGTGGCCATCGCCCGGGGCCATCCGGTGCTTACCGGCACCGCGGCGGATATCGCCGATATGATGACCGCCTGGTTCCAGGAGGGCGGCGCGGACGGGTTTAATATCATGCCGGGCTGGCTGCCCGGAGGCCTGGCGGATTTTGTCGACCTGGTGGTGCCCGAGCTGCAGCGGCGCGGGGTATATCGCCGGCGCTATCAGGGCGCGAGCACCCGGGAGATTATGGGTCTGGCGCGCCCGGCCAGCCGCTATGCGGCGCGCGATCATTATTAAGGAACAGGTATGCCGACAGACCATGACCAGCAACACGCCTTGCGCCCAGGCGGGCGAGAAGACGATATGTCCGGGCTTATCGCGGCGGCGGAGCAATTCAGGCTGCGTTTCGCCGCCGGCGCGGCGCGGCGCGATAGCCAGCGGGCCTTGCCCCACGAGGAAATCCGCGCGCTGCGGCAAAGCGGGCTGCTGTCGATGCGGGTACCGCGGGAATACGGCGGCCTGGAAGCTGACTTGACGACTTTTTCCCGCGTGATATGCCTGCTGGCGGCGGGCGATCCCAATATCGCCCAGGCGATCGCGCCGCAATTCGCCAATCTGGAAAAACTGCGGTTATATGGCAGCGCCGCGCAGCAGCGGCACTACTTCGATCGGGTGCTGCGGGGGGCAATGATGGGCAACGCCGCCGCCGAACGTGACGGCGCCTTTATCGGCGACGTGGCCACCCGGCTGACGCGGGAAAATGGGGAGTGGCGCCTGCGCGGGCGCAAGTATTACAGCACCGGCAGTCTGTTCTCCAGCCTTATTCTGGTCACGGCGGTGCATGAGGAGGGGGGCCGGGCGGCGGTGTTCGTCCCGGTGGATCGCCCCGGCGTGACCGTCAGCGACGACTGGGACGGCATGGGACAGCGCACCACCGCCAGCGGCACCACGGTGTTTGACAATGTGCTTATCGCCGAGGGGGAGATCTTACGCATTCCCGCCTATGGCCAGCGCCGCACCCATGAAGGGGGATTCGCGCAGCTGATCCATGCCGCCATCGACGCCGGCATCGCCCGGGCGGCCCTGGAGGACGCCTGCGCTTACGGGCGTAACCAGGCGCGCGCGCTACGCGAAAGCGGCGTCAGCGGCGCCACCGCCGATCCGTATGTGCTGCATACCGTCGGTGAAATGGCCATTATCGCGCACGGTGCGGAAACCCTGCTTGAGCGCGGGGCGCAAGCGCTGGACCACGCCCTGGCGGCACAATGGGCCGGCAGCGAGGCGAGCGATCGCCTGCTGGGGGAGGCGTCGATTGCGGTGGCGGAGGCGAAATACGCCACTTCCGAGGCCGCCGTCAGGGTGAGCGAAATGATCTACCGTCTTGGCGGCGCCTCGGCGACCTCGACGGCGCTTAACCTTGACCGACACTGGCGCAACGCGCGTACCCATACCACCCACGATCCCGTGGCGTATAAGGCGCGGGCGGTGGGGGATTTTTATTTAAACGGCATACTGCCGCCGATCAATACAAAAATTTAAGGAGCGGGGTTATGGAACTCGGATTAGCGGGGAAAGTGGTGCTGGTCACCGGCGGCAGCAAAGGCATCGGCCTGGCCGTCGCCCGGGCTTTTTTGCGCGAGGGCGCGCGGGTGGGCATCGTATCGCGGGATACGCGCAATCTGGCGCAGGCGCGGCTGGCGCTGGCGGATGACGGGCCGGAGATTGCCGTGGCGCGTGCCGATCTTAGCCACAGCGATGAGGCGGAGGCCGCCGTCGAACAGCTGGCCCGGCAGTTGGGGCCGATTGATATCCTGGTGAACAGCGCGGGCGCCGCGCGCCGCAACCCGCCGGAATCCCTCGACAGCGCCGCCTGGCATGCCGCCATGGACGCCAAATATTATACCTATATCCACGCCCAGGACGCGGTACTCAAACGCTGGGTGGCGCAGGCCGCGGGCGCCGGCGCGCCGGCGCGCCAGGTAGGCGCCGTGGTCAATATTATCGGCACCGGCGCGCGGGTGCCGCATCCGTCGCATGTGGCGGGCGGGGCGGCCAATGCGGCGCTGCTGTTGTCCACCCTGGGACTCGGACAGTATTACGCGCGTTACGGCATCCGGCTTAATGCCGTCAATCCGGGCTATACCTTAACCGATCGCATTGATCAGACCGTCGATCATGAAGCCCGGCGCTTGGGGATAACGTCCGGAGAGGCGCTAAGCCGGCTCAGCGGCGGACTGCCGCTGCGCCGTTTCGGCCGTCCCGAGGAAGTTGCCGACGTGGTGTTGTTCCTGGCCAGCGAACGCGCCAGTTATGTGGTCGGGGCATTTATCTCGGTGGACGGCGGGCAGCACCCCGTTTTTTAGGTACACGCCGGCCAGCGGGGCAGGCGCCCGCCCCTGGCGCCATGCGCGTGCCGGGTATCAGGCCGCCGCCAGGATCAGGCTGCGCGTGTAGGGATGGACCGGGGCGTTCAGCAGGGTCATGGCGTCCCCCGCCTCGACCACGTTACCCTCCTTCATGACGATAATCCGGTGCGCCATGGCGGCCACCACCGCCACATCATGGGTAATGATCAGATAGCTCAGACCATGCGCGCGCTGCTGTCGCTGCAGCAGGGTAATGATTTGCCGCTGGATGGTAACGTCCAGAGCGCTGGTAGGCTCGTCCAGCACCAGAATATCGGGGTTGATAATCAGCGCCCGCGCAATGGCGATGCGCTGGCGCTGGCCGCCCGAAAATTCATGGGGATACCGGTGCAGCAGCCCCGGAAACTGGGTTTCGTTAAGACCCACCTCGCCGAGGATCGCGGTAATACGCCGCTCCCGCTCCCGCGCCGACAGTTCGGGATGATGGAAATGCAGGCCTTCGCCCACCACCTGGGCAATATTCAGGCGCGGGGACAGGGAAGAGAAGGGGTCTTGGAATACCGCCTGTATTTTGCGCCGTTGCGACCGGCGCGCCAGGGAAGAGTGCGCATTGGCCTGCTGCCACGACATGCCGTCGATAAGCAGCGAGCCTTCATGATCCATCAGTCCCAGCACCGCGGCGGCCAGCGTGCTTTTGCCTGAACCGGACTCGCCGATAACGCCCAGGGTTTGTCCGCGCCGCAACACGAAGTCGGCATTTTTGACCGCCTGGAATCGGTGGCGCCGGAACCAGTTGCCTATTCCCGGATGCGAAACCGGGTAGCTTATCTGCAGGTCTTTGCCCTCCAGGCGCGGGTGCTGCCCGGCGTCGTCTGCGGCGACGGCGCCGATGTCCCGTTGCGGACGGCTGTTGATCAACTGACGGGTGTAGGGATGTTTTGGCGCCTGGAACAGCTGTTCGGTCGGGGCGACTTCCACGATATTGCCGGCTTCCATGACAATGACCCGATCGGCGAAACGGCGCACCAGGTGCAGGTCGTGGGTAATAAGCAGGATGGATAAGCCGTTCTTGCGCTGCAAAGCGGACAACAGTTCAAGGATTTGCAGCCGCAGGGTCACATCCAGCGCGGTGGTCGGTTCGTCAGCCAGCAGCAGTTTGGGCTCGCCGGCCAGCGCCATGGCTATCATGGCGCGCTGGCGCTGCCCGCCGGAAAGCTGGTGCGGATAGGCATTGGCGCGCCGTTCCGGCTCGGCGATGCCGGTTTCCGCGAGCCGGGCCACGGCATGCTCCCAGGCGTCCTTACGGCCCATCCGCCGCTTTAGCCGGTAAACTTCGGCAATCTGTTCCCCGACCCGATGCAGGGGATTAAGCGCCGTCATCGGCTCCTGGAAAATCATCGAAATATCCTTGCCGCTGACGGCGCGTACGTCCGCCTCGGGCAGCTTGAGCAGATCGGTATTGCCATACAGCGCCTGTCCGGACACGCTGGCGCCGGGGATCAGGTGTAATAAACTCATGGCGCTCACGCTTTTACCCGATCCGGACTCGCCCACCAGGGCGACCTTTTCATGCGGCTTAATATGAAAAGAAATGCCGTGCACAATCTCTTCGCCATTAAAACCAATACGTAAATCCCGCACGTCAAGTAGCTTGAGCGGTATCGGTCCGTCGACGGCGGCGGTCGGTTTCTCTTCTGTTGCCATCGTAATCTACTTCCTATGCAGGCGTGGGTTATAAATATCGTTCAGGCCGTTGCCTATCAGCATAAAGCCCATAACGGTCACGAAAATAGCCAGGCCGGGCAGGGCGGTCATATACCAGGCGGTACGCAGCACCTCGCGCCCTGAGCCGACCATGCCCCCCCAGGTCACCACGCTGGGATCGCCAAGCCCGAGAAAGGATAACGACGCCTCGGATAAAATAACCTGCGCCACCAGTACCGACGAGGCCACCATCACCGGCGCGATGCTGTTGGGCAAGACATGGCGGGTGATGATGCGCAGGTGTCCAAGCCCGATGGTGGCGGCGGCGCGCACGAACTCCATTTCGCGCACGCGCAGCGCCTCGCCGCGCACCAGGCGCGCGATTTGCGGCCAGGAGGTCGCGCCCAGCGCCAGGGAAATGCTGAATGTCGAGGGACCCAGCACCATCACCAGGGCGATGGCAAAGAGTAAGCGCGGCATGGTCAGGAACACTTCGGTCAGGCGCATCAGGATATCGTCAACCCAGGATGCGCCGAAATAACCCGCGATCACGCCGATGACAATACCGAGCACCACGGAAAGCGCGGTGGCGAACAGGCCGATCATCAGCGAGGTGCGGGCGCCATACAGCAGGCCGGAAAGCATATCGCGGCCCATCATGTCGGTACCGAGGGGAAACCGGGCATCGGCGCCGGGCCAAATCGTCGGGCTGCCGACCATATTGCGCGGGTCGCCGGGGAAAAAATAGGACGCCGCCGCCGCGCCGCACAGGATCAGCAACAATAACAGCAGGCCAATCTGCGTGGAATATGAGCGGGCCAGCCGCGCGCGAAAACCGCGAGATATCATGGGCGGCGTCTCCCGATGCGCGGATCCAGCGCGACATAGATCAAATCCACCAGCAGATTCATCAGCACCACCAGAAAGGAGCTGAGCAAGAAAATGCCCAGCAGCAGGTTGAGGTCGCGGGAAAATACCGCGTCGTAGGCCAGCCGGCCGATACCCGGCCAGCCGAAGACGGTTTCCACCACCACCGAACCGCTGAGCAGTCCGCCGATTTCCAGGCCGGTAATGGTAATAATCGGCAGCGCGGCATTACGCAGGATATGGCCGAATAATACCCGCCATTCGCTTAATCCTTTGGCCCTGGCCGTGCGCACAAAGTCCTGTCCATAGACTTCCAGCATTGAGGAACGGGTGATGCGGACATACATCGACAGAAAGAACAGGCTCAGCGATAACGCCGGCAGGATCAAATGCCTTGCTACGTCCAGCAGGTAATAGACCTGACTGGCGTAGTCGGCGCCGACGGTGGCGATGCCGCTCACCGGAAACCAGCGCAAATTAATGGAAAATACGACGATCAGCAACAAGCCAATCCAGAATAAAGGCGTGGCAAAACCGATGGTGGAAAAAACCGAGATCAGCCCGTCCAAGAAGGAACCGCGGTAGCGCGCGGCAATAATGCCCAGCAACACGCCAACCAACAGGGCGAAAATAATCGCCGTCAACGACAGGGTAATGGTCGCGGACAACCGGCTGAGGATTAAATCGGCAACGGGCGTGTTTTCCCGAAAGGAATAGCCCAGGTCGAAATGCGCCAGCGACTCGAGATAATGAATAAACTGCTGCCAGATCGGAATATTCAGCCCATATAATTCACGCATTTCCGCCATATATTCCGGCGTGGCCCCGCCTGATTCTCCCGCCACGACATCAATAACATCCCCGGGCGCTAATTTCATTAACACAAAGGCCAACAGCACAATGGTAAACGTGGTGGGCAAAATCTGGAACAGCCGCCAGCCTATATAGCCAATTCTCCCCTGCATCGCTTATCCTCCCGTTAAAAATAAGGATATGGGGTGTTTACCGTCATTAAACCAAGCTAATTTCATAAGGTTTACTCTATTCTCCACGTCGCGCCTGTCAGCGGCCGCTGCCGAGGCCTACGAGGCGGATGAGATATGCAAGGGGCTGAATTGCGATTGCCTTTCCAGTGCGCGGGTAAAGGTCTCCAGGGATTCCAGCAATCTGCCTTCAAGCGCGGCGCTTAACAACGGATCGCCATCGTAGCGGGTGATTTGGCTGTCTTCTGAGAAAACGCCGTGCAGGATCTCCTGGGCTTTCAGCGCGTTAAGCACCGGCTTGAGGGCATAATCCAGCGCCAGCATATGCCCTGCCGAGCCGCCGGTGGCCAGCGGCAACACCACTTTATGCTCGAACGCGCGCTCCGGCAGCAGATCCAGCAGGGTTTTCAGCGCGCCGCTGAACGAGGCTTTATAAATAGGCGTGCTGATAATCACGCCATCGGCTCCGGCAAGCTGCCTGACAAAGTCATTGAGCGCGGGGCTGTCGAAATGCGCGTACAGCAAATCTTCCGCGTTAAAATTAAACACATTCCAGGGGGTAACCTTAATACCCCGTCCCTCCAGCCAGCGCTGGGCGATAGTCAACAGCGCCGCCGAACGCGAGGGCGAACGCGGACTACCGGCCAGGGTAATAACATTCATTACAGCTCCTTGAAACAATCATCATATTCTGCCAATACAAAATATCTCAAAATAAATACAGCGCCATTACATATGCGCAACCACCTTATTACGCATGTAATAAAAATAAAAATATCTTTTTTGGCTTTCTATAGCTGAATAAATGATGACCGCCGGCGTTAAGTCTTGCCAGCAAATCGCGCTACATGTTATGTTATAAAGTAACAATAACTGGCGTTTATAGCGCGCGTTTATCAGCAAGGAGAGAAAATTGAATCGTTTAACCCTACCATTAGCGGTGGCCATGATGGTGTCGAGCCCCGCCGTGTTGGCCAAAACGGTCGATACGGTAGCCAGTTTTTCCGTACTGGCCGATATCGTAAAACAGGTTGGCGGGGATCATGTCACCGTGACCAGCCTGGTGGGCCCGGATGGCGATCCCCACAGTTTTGAGCCGGCGCCGAAAGACAGCCAGGCGTTAAATAAAGCCGACGTCGTGTTTGTCAGCGGCCTGGGGATGGAAGGATGGATGGATCGCCTGATCACGGCGTCAGGCTATAAGGGCAAGATCATTACCGCGTCCACGGGCGTAAACACGCGCAACATGGAAGAGGAAGGCAAAACCGTCACCGACCCTCATGCATGGAACAGCGCCAAAAACGGCGCAGTTTATGCCCGCAATGTTATGCAGGCGTTGATTGCCGCGGATCCTGAGGATGCGGATTATTTTCGCCGGCAAGGGAGCGCTTATATACAAAAACTGGAAAAGCTGGACAGCTGGGCAAAAAGCACCTTCGCCGCCATCCCGGCGGACAAACGTAAAGTGATTACCAGCCACGATGCTTTTGGTTATTTCGGCGCCGAGTATGGCGTGGAGTTCCTCGCCCCGGTCGGTTTCTCCACTGAAGCCGAAGCCAGCGCCAGCGACGTCGCCGGCTTGATCAGGCAGATTAAGGAAAAGCATATCAAAACCTACTTTATTGAAAATCAAACCGACCCGCGCCTGGTGAAGCAGGTGGCGGCCGCCAGCGGCGCGCAGCCGGGTGGCGAACTGTATCCGGAATCGTTATCGAAAGCCGGCGGGCCCGCGACGACCTACGAGGCGGCCTTTAAACACAATGTCGAGACGATAGCCGCCAGCATGCAATAACCCTAACGCCGCCGCGTGGCGGTGGTGGGCGTCACAACCACGGTTTTGCCCGCTGCAGTATCTTCAACTATATTGAGGCTATCCCGACGTATTCCATTGCGAACCTATCGGTATAGCCTTCCGCGCGGCACTATGTCCCCTGGCCAGGGTTCCAGGTCAGGGAGATGGATTTCCCCATTTTGGGTAAGCGCGCTAATTAAATGGAGATATCCATCATGTCAGCACACCAGCACGATCTCAAGGGGAAGACCGTCGTCATCGCCGGCGCATCCAGCGGTTTTGGCCGGGGAACGGCGCTTAAACTCGCGCAACTGGGCGCGAACGTCGTGCTTGCTGCAAGGCGGGAGGCGGCGCTGGAAGATCTGGCCGCACACATCAGGTCCACCGGCGGCGCGGCGCTGGCGGTGCGGACCGATGTCAGTGACGCCGCCGACGTCGAGCATCTGGCCCAGACGGCGCTGGAAGGGTTTGGCGGCATCGATATCTGGATCAATAACGTCGGTATCGGCGCCCTGGGGCTATTCTGGGATATTCCGCCGGCGGATCATGCGCGCATTATCGACGTTAACCTGAAAGGGCTCCTGTTTGGCGCCCACGCGGCAATCCGGCAATTTCGCATGCAGGGGTTCGGCACCCTGATAAACACCGGGTCGATCGACAGCGAAGTGCCCCTGGCCTATCAGGCATCCTATGCCGCCTCCAAGGCCGCGGTGCTGAGCCTCAGCCGCACGCTCAACGAAGAGCTGCGTCTGGATGGCAGCGCCGCCAATATCAAGGTGGCGACCATAATGCCCTGGGCGGTGGATACGCCCTGGTGGTTGCATGCCGCCAATTACAGCGGCCATGCGCCGCGCATGGCGGCGATGGACGATCCCGCGCTGGTGGTGGATGCCATCGTCGGGGCCTGCGTCAATCCACAGGAAGAAACGCCCGTCGGCTGGAAGGCCGGTTCCTCCAATATTTCCCATCATCTGTTCCCGGATTTGACCGAGCGGCTGTCAGCGGACATCGCCGACCGCGAAGTTCATAAAGCCCCGCCGGTGGCCGCTACGCAAGGGGCTATCTATGAGCCTATGGCGGAGACCCTGCGCATTGAGGGTGGCATTCGCGCGAGAATGAAACGGGAAGACGAGGAGGGCAGGCAATCATGTTTATAAAGACCCGCGCCAGACCCGGCGCCCGCGCTTAAGCCGCCGCTTGGCTTTTCAACCACGCTTCAGACGAAAAAAAAACCAACCACAAGTGGTTGGTTTTCTTCAGGATGATTGGTCGGCATGAGAGGATTCGAACCTCCGACCCCCGACACCCCATGACCCCATTCAAAAATGCGCGCAGGCCGCGCCCCGCCTGGCTTCCATGCCATTTGACTGTATAAACAAACAGTACTTACTTTGCAAAATTGACCTCATATACATCAATAAGTTAGGGTACGTTTTTCCCTACCCTTTTATCCTGATTTCGGCATGCGGTACTTCCACCCAATCCACATGATTCTGGGTGTAAACCTTTGTCGATTTGGCATCGCTATGCGCCATGCGCGCCTGGGGATCCAGACCCTGCATCTTGAACAAATGAGCCGCTAAAGCTCGGATCTCATGGAATGTAGGTCGCTCAAGCAACGGATATGTAGAAGCCACTCCGATCTTATCTCGTAAGCTGGAAAAGGAACGGCTGAGGTAGTCCGGTGCGATTTGTGTTGGGTGATAAACTTCTTTGCTTATTGGATTGCTGTTTTTCTTGGGTAAACGATGGACTACATACGGGCTGGCGATGTTATCACGGCTATCGTCTATGATCGTTTTCAATGCTTCACCAATGGGTATCGCTACATGTGAGGCTTCTTTGTCTTTAACCTTTTGCCGGTGTATGTAGAGCATACCGAATATTCCATTAAGTGGAATGTCATACCAAACGCACCCGCATACACCTTCTTTTGGCTCACGTATGCTGTATTTTATGCGTGAAACTTCCAGACGCGCCTGGGTAGTTTGCAATGCCAGATCCATTGCTGTTCTTAACCATGGAGCCGCAGCGTCATGCATCCGCCGGAAATCATCTAAAGACAACCGGCGCCTTTTTTTGCTATCAACACGCCGCATTTTTTTTCGTGTCGCCGGATTATCCATCATCAAAGATTCATCCATTGCGTAACTAAAAAGTTTGCTTAAAAAGCTTATTTTTCTATTTTGAACATTGGCTGAAGCGTCAGAATGATATTGCTGTATAAAACCGTTAACATGCTCTAATTCAATATCACTTGCGGGTATTTCACAAAAATATTCTTTTACTCTAACAAGATCATTTTGCCAGTCCGCCAAAGTACTGGCTGCGGGTTTCTCGTCTATAACTGCACGCTCAAAAAGAGCTTGAGCATGGTGGGCAAATGCTTCTGATTCCCCATGCGCGCCGCCTGACTCCTTAATTAAAGAAGTTATAGAGATAGGGGTACTAGTACGCATGATAGCGTTATATTCACGAGCTATAGCTATCGCGACCGCGCGGTCCGAACCTAGGTCTTTCTTTTTGCCGGTTATTAACGTAAATCTATAAGCGCCTTTATCCTTATCAAAGTAAAGATAGTCAGGGAGATGCCTATATTCTCGCCGGCGCGGTCTCGCTGCCATAATCATTCCTTAATTAATAATTTCACTTGATGGGATACATGGGAATCAACACCCCATCGTTCAGAAGAAAAAATCCATACTGAGCTATCAACGATTTTTCCGCGTAATAAACCATCTTCTACCCAGCGCTTGATCGTACGAGTATCAGGAATAGAGCCTTTCTCAAATTCACGCTCGCCCCAGATTCTCGCTTTCATTAATTTGTTATTTGTCATGGCTTTTCCTCCACTTTATCCGGATGGACAGATATAGATTTTTGCGTGATGCGGTTTGGATCTCCGAGGATGAATGCCCGCCTGGTAAACCCTTCCTGATCTGTCCTGCTCGATCGATCTCGCAGATGGCGCCGGACGCATTTTTCGCGCGTGCATTCCCGGCATGACCGGCCACTAACATAACGCACGCGGCCGTGGCCTGGCTTGGTGCATTCTGTACCGAGATACAGCTTATCGCCGGCGGCAAGCGCCGCGGCGTAGTCTGCTTTCAGGTTGGCGTAATCAATTTCCACGTTATTCCTCCACCTCGATACCGGCGGCGCGCAAAACCTTTATGCAGTCCTCACGCATCATATTCATGCCCTGGAACATTGCCCGGGTAGCTTTATCACCGCCCATCTTGACGTTGAATGCCGCTGGCAACTTGATCCTTGCAGGTATCAGCTGCGGGGAGGCACGGCAGGTTGCGATAGCTGCTTTAGCGCGGTCCCATGCGTCGTGCTTGCGATCTGATATGGATAAAACTTCCTCCATGACAGTTAGAAAATAATCAGGCACGTTGCCGACTGTGGGCGGGGTGTTATGGATAATGACGACATCTTGCGGGTTAACTCTTTCTCCCTTTACTATAAAACCGACGCCATATAATTTGGCGTCACGTTCAGCCGTCAGCGCCGTCAGGGCGAACTGTGCGAGTATTCCGGCTATGCCGCTGCCAGCCATTCTATTTAGTTCTCCGCTTTCCTTCATCGCCAGCACCTGGGCCAAAATTTCTGCGTTAAACATTGGCCACCGCCTGGCTGTTGAGTTGATAAGCAATAGCCATCTGTTCAGCGTCGTTCATGGCATCATGAAGGGCGTTATGTTTGATCATTGAAAAACAAGGCTGGTGGTCTTTCAGGTAACCCCGCATTCCGCGGGTCATCGCATCGATATAAGTCCGAACGTCACGCTTACCGTTGTAACGCCACGGGCATTCCATCCCGCACATCCGGTAAGCGTGCTCAAGAATCGATCCATCAAAGTCGGTACCACGAAAAAAGATGCGTGCCTCTCGGTGTTGTGCAATCCAGCTACTGAGGTTCAGCAGTTGTGAGCCCAGGCTATGGCGTTCGCCGAGCAACGCCTCGTGGGCATCCTCCCCTTGTTTTCTCCACCATTCCTGCGTCCCCAGGCTAACGGTCCGGCACATCATCAGTTGATCAAACACGTCAACTAAACCGTAGAACGCCCGGGCGGAATATTCCGCCAGTTCAGGATCCTGGACAATCTGAAAAATAGCAGATTGTGTATCGCTAATGTCGGTAACATCAAAGGCAAAACCGCCGATCGACAAAATTACCGCTGAGGGTGTTAGATCCAAATCCTCGGTATCAATGACAATGGTATTAATCATGTTATTACTCCACATTATCCGCCTGCACGCGGTCGGGCTTCGGATGAGCGAAGCCCTTGCCAGGAGGCAACAATTAAGATTGTTTTTATTAAATGCCCCGGATGGGGCATCACTACATTAAGCGGAAAATTCACCGATAAAGGTTTCGACGCTGGTGCCGTCAAACTGAGCCACAAGCAGATCGCGGAACTCGCTGGCGATTTGCTCCATTACGGCTTCCAGCTGGACAATCCGCAAGACCAGCACCGGCGCATCGCCGCCGGTCAAGACGCTGTAGCGCAGACGGATTCGGCGCTCGGCCAGGCCCTCGAAAGGGATGCACTTAAATTCAAATGCCGCCGGCATGGTGACTTTGCTCTTTGCCTCAACGCTCTGCATCAGAGAACGCTTACCGCTAAAATCATTTTCCTCATGATCCTGGCTGGTCATGGATTCGATCGTAATCTGCCGAACGCCGGCGACCGCTTTTTTAATGTCCAGCACTTCACCGTCAGCGGTGAAAGCCAGTAAATATTCGTTCCAGTCTTCCAGCCATTCTGCCAGCTCTTTCTGGCCCTCCTTACGGCCGTCGATTTCCAGCAGTGAGGAAAAAGGCGCGGTCTTTTCCAGTTTCAGGCGCGCGGTATTATCTGCATGTCCCGGTTCCGTCAGGGTGCCAAGATTGAAAATAGTGACAGCAGCCATAGCGTCGGCATTTATGAAGCAACGCACGCCGGCGCCTTCATACTCTTTGCAATAACGAACAAAGTCAGGAACGCTGGCGGTAGCCATTTTGCCACGAAAGCGGAAGCGGCCATTTTGGAGATATTCGAGGCTTTGAAGCTTTACACCATCCGGAACAGCGACAACCGGGCAATCAGCTTTGGTCAAATCTCCTACCAGTTCGCCGGTCAGGGACATATCCCGGATCTGGGTGATGGCGCTTGCGTCTATAGATTGCGACATGTGTTGAGTCCTTCGATAAATGAATTTATGAATTATTGGTTATTGAGCTTGCCGTCAGGCTGGCCGGTGATAGTGAAAAGCTGTCCCTGGTCTTCCTGCAGGATGGTGAGTTTCCCGCGCTTGCCGACGTACATCGGGGTTTCGGTAGTGTCTTCCTCGGAAGTTTTCCCGCGCGGGGTGGGGGTGGTAAAACTGAGCCGGTGTTTAATCCGGACCCGTTTTTCTTCGATTGAATTATTCAGCCGTTCAATATCAAAGGTCAGGACCACTTTGGCCTTGCCGCCGTTATTGAGCGCGCCGAGCGCGGCGTCATTCAGAGCTGCAGCAAATTTGTTTTCAAAAATTCCGGCGTCTAATTCAGAAAAAAAGTCTGGAACATTGGTAATATTATTTGGTTCAGACATGGGCTAACCCCTCGTTGATAGCGGCGCTGCACACGCCGCGGTGATACTCCACATACATAGGGCAGGGCAGAGTCCCTTGCCTATGCAGGCGAGAAAAAAGGGCGGAAATGCCAGCTAGAACATTATCTTCACCCCTTTTGAGTTGAAGAGCTGACACCACCGCCAAAGGACTACACACAGCAATACAACATCACCTCCAACAGTGATCGGTTTGTGGTGGCCGGAGCTGATCCCGGCCAGCAGGCTTCCATGGGCACAAGCCCGCACATTCACCACAATCAAAAAGAGCGAACTTCCCACTTTATGGCGCCATCATTGGGATTGATGTATCTAGGCCGGAAGTTTAGCCTTGCGCCAGTCGGATACGGTTTTGCACGCCCGCG
The DNA here is from genome assembly GCF_047324285.1 of Sodalis sp. RH14. NCBI lineage: Bacteria > Pseudomonadati > Pseudomonadota > Gammaproteobacteria > Enterobacterales > Bruguierivoracaceae > Sodalis > Sodalis sp. RH14. The sequence continues at coordinate 3,893,385 of NZ_CP178739.1, read as the reverse complement.
CTCTTTGATTGTGGTGGTCCGTTAACGGGGACCGGTCGGGCCTGTATACATTCCGCGGGTATCCAGGCCATCCGCCGCGGTACAACGTGCCCCGAAGGGCGTTCTCTCTCGGTGTATAAGTGGGCGGCCGGTGTCGAACCGGCTACCGGGAGGGATATCCCGATAATCCCCTGATCACCACAACGGTAAGAGCACTGCAGGTTAATCATGAACGCCCCCGAACATGCCAACCTGCGTTAATGCTCTTGCCTGTTATGGGATCTGGTCAGCTACATCAATTCCCAAGGCACATTGCAGACAACAGCAAAGGCCAGAATCCCGATTAAGGTTGCCCACCACTTCCATCCGAGCTTTGCGAGATTTTCCATAACCTGTCCTGCACTTGGTTCCGAATGATTAAAATCTAAAATAATTTAGTTTAAACGTCAAGCATAAAACTAAACATATTTAGTTTATTAATTATTTGTCCGCTGACGGCGGACGAAGGGAGTGATTAACGACGTCTGAAACGACGGTGTTCGACCATAACACCTATGATCGAGATGGATTCTGTTTGAGAACTTTTAGTGGGAAAATCTGGATTCAGAGGGACCAATTCAAAGATTTCATCGCCTTTGGCGTCTATGCCACGCGACCGATATTTCTTGAAGGTTGCCTCGTGAGAACCATTTTTTGCGACAACATAATCACCGGGTATAGGACCTATCTCGGGATCGACAATGATGATGTCACCCTCGGTAAACTCTGGTTCCATTGACCGGCCCTTCAGACGCAACGCAAACGAGCTCGGAGATAATTTCTGGTCAGTAAGTATATAATCAACGTTCCCTTCGAGGCTGCGGGCATCGCTCTCCGCACTCCAAGCCCCAGCCTGCACGAAACTTATGATGGGTATGCTGGTGGTACCTAAAGATGCGGGCATAACGTTTGATTCCTCATTTTTGCCATAGAGGAGATACTCTTCGCTAACCCCGAAATACCTTGCTAAATTTGTCAGCGATTTCCCGCCTGGCTCATTCAGATCCCTTTCCCAATATCCTATTGTGACGTCGCTAACGCCCAAGGCTTTACCCACCTGTGATTGGGTAAGTTTACGATCCTTCCTAAGCGTCTTTACACGCTGTCCTAGAGTAACCACGGATTAGCCCTCAAAATAAAACCTAAATAATCTTAGTTTTTATTGACCAAAATTAAATTAGCTAATAATATCTAAATACTTTTAGGATGGAGGCGTTATGACTACTACCGATTTGGAAAAGTATTTCGGTGACCCGCTAAAAATTGCTGCATTTTTCGGCGTTTCCCCTGAAGCATTTTACCAATGGAGAAAACGACCGGGCCAATTGATACCCAAAGGCAGGGCCACCGAAGCTGCATATCGCACCAAAGGGGCACTTATCTATAACCCCTCGTTGTATGCAAAGAATACAGATTTAAAAGGCCAGAACTAACTACCAAAGGAAAATCAACATGGTAGATATCAAAGAAACCGTCAAAGCAATGTGTAAAGCCTATCCAGGCGGCCGGTCTGCCATGGCTGGTGCCCTGGGCATGACCACCACCCAATTCAACAACAACCTTTACGAGAAAAACGGTTGCCGCTTCTTCGAGCACCACGAACTGGAGGCCATGGAGGATATTTCTGGCACTTCACTCCTGGCTGAGTATTTCTCCCGGCGCCGCGGCGGAATGCATGTTGACGTCCCCAAGTTTGAAGAGCTGGACCAGGTGGAGCTTTTTCAGAAAAGCATCAGGACAGCCGCCGAACGTGGGCAGGTCGATTTAATTATCCAAAAGGCATTGGCGGACGGGGTAATCGATGAAGGGGAAGCGGCGGATATTGAAATACACCATGCCAAACATCTGGCAGCGCGCGAGGAGGAAATCAGGGCAATCCTGGCGCTGTTTGGCCGCAAGAAAGGATCGCGCAAATGACCAGGTCAGAAAAGTTGACGCCCCGAGTGTGCAGCCCAGGGCGTCGGCGCGGAGAAAACATATTGTGGAGTAATCAACGCATGAACAGTGTACCGGCAAACGCTGGTGGCAGGCAATTCCGCTGCCGACCTTTCGTTAATTCCGACCGGAGTCAGCCCTTTGCGTATGACTTCATCTTAAATCAGCCGGGCCAGCCCGCCAACTACCAGCCGGTGACGGAACGGGTAGATCTGGAAACCGCCTGGCGCGCATTCAACGAGCAGGGGGAGGTCGTGTTATGGCTGACCATCGCGTCAATGTGGATCGCGTTTACAGGGATAGATATGGGATTCGGGTGCACGTCGTTGGATGGGACCCCGACAAAAACCGCGTCATCTTCATGCGAGATGGATATGCCCATGAATGCGCGCTGCCGGTTAAAGAATTCAAGAATAAATTCACGAGGTTGGTATGAGCGTTAAGTTATCCAGCTGGGTCTGGGATGGCTGCGCGAATGCCGGTATCCGGGGCGCCAAACTGATGATCATGGCGCGCCTGGCGGATTTCTCCAGCGATGAGGGCATTTGCTGGCCCGGTGTTGAGACTATTGCCCGTCAGATTGGGGCAGGGCGAAGCACCGTTATCACCGCCATAGGAGAACTCGAAAAAGCCGGCTGGCTGAGCAAACAGGAACGCCGCCGCAAAGGCAATCGCAACGAGACAAACGTTTATCGGTTGAACGTTGCAAAGCTACGCAGTGCTGCCGCCGCGGCTGATTCTCACCGTCCAGATTCTGAACCTTCAGATTCTGAACGTTCAAAATCTGAAGGTTCAAATCCTGAACGTTCAGATTTAGGCGAAAAGCCGGGTTTTGACGGTCCAGAATCTGGACCCGATCCGTCATTAAGATCAACACCTGATCCATCAGATATAAAACCTCCTTGTCAGCCGCCGGTGGCGCCCGACCCTGAAATCGAAATAACCGATCATGCTAAACAAGTTCTGGCCCACTTGAACCGAACAACCGGCTCGAAGTACCAGATCAGCAAATCATCCCTGGACAACATCCGCGCCCGGCTGCGGGAAGATTTCACCATGGCCGACTTGATGCTGGTGGTTGACTACAGCGTCGAGAAGTGGGGTGAAGATCTGAAAATGACGGATTATCTGCGCCCGTCCACACTATTCCAGCCGACCAAGTTTCCCGGTTATCTCCAGTCGGCGACCAAATGGCAAACAGCCGGCCGACCGCCGCGCGCCGAGTGGGGCAAAAAAGCATCTGCAGGTGACAACGCCGAGCGGGAAGCCGCCTACAAGCGGTATTTCAGGCTCACCCTGGACAATAAATCCAAAAGCGACATTGAAACCGCCGCACGAAAAGAGGCCGACGGCGCAAGCGTCAAATCCATGCGCGCCGACTTCGCAAAGATCACCTGGAACAAAATATGGGCTGAGTGCAGCCAGCGCCTGAATGGGGGTAAAGCAGCATGAAACTGACGATTTCCGTAGACGAATTCGAACGTGCCGATATTAACGCCGGCATCCGCCGCCTGATCCTGGCCGGCTGCATGAAAGAACATGAATCGCAATTTAATCGCGTCTTGCATGCTGCCGCCGGCCCAACGTGGCGCACCCTGCGCGATCTGGAACTGCTGGTGCTGCAGATGTACGGCGTGGCCGACACACAAGCGGCAATCAGCGCGCGACTGCGCGAGGTTAAGCCGGAAATTCATGGCCTGAAGAAAGAGCGCCTGGCTATCAAAGATCCGCAAACGCTTAAAACCGTTCATTTCTACCGGCTGGTGGCCGCAACTCTGGGGGCAGCATCATGACAACACGTCTGGAAAAGGAAATCGCCCGGGCCAAACAGCTCGAAGCGTCTCATTTGTGGCGCCGTGCGGCGCGCCAATGGTTAACAGTCCTTGATATAACACCTCATACACAAGAGAAGCAACGTGATGCATTGGCCGCGCGCCGGGCACATTGCATCACCTATGGCAATCTGTTTTGCGGCGATTATTCTGGAATTCAAGAAGCAAAGCTAATCGATATGGCGGAAGGAACTGTGGTATGACGAATATCACCAAGGCCGTCTACGCCCAAGCACTGGACGCTATAAAGTCTGCGCCCGTCCATAAGCTCAAGGAAATAGGCGACCAGTGGCGCACGCCGGATGCTTTGTTTTGGGGAATAAACGCCATGTTCGGCCCGCTGGTTCTGGATCTGTTTGCCGATGAGAGCAACGCAAAATGCGAAGCCTATTACACTGCCGAGGATAATGCGCTGGCGCAGGATTGGTCAGCCCGGCTGGCGGAGCTCAACGGGGCCGCGTTCGCCAACCCGCCGTACTCCCGCGCCAGCCAGCACGACGGCCAGTACATTACCGGCATGCGGTACATCCTGGCTTACGCCGCGGAAATGCGGGAACGGGGCGGGCGGTTCGTCTTCCTCATTAAAGCTGCCACGTCCGAAGTTTGGTGGCCGGAGCAGGCCGACCATATTTCATTCATCCGTGGTCGTGTCGGTTTTGACGTTCCTGTCTGGTTCAAACCATCAGACGAACAACAGGTGCCCACCGGTGCGTTTTTTGCCGGAGCCATCGCGGTATTCGATAAAACGTGGACCGGCCCGGCTATGGGGTACGTCAATCGTGACGATTTGATCGCCCGCGGCGAAACGGCGCTGGCACAAATGCATTGGATGGCATCACGCCTAAACCCACCCCAAAATATTCCACAAATGATTCCAGTATCGGAAACGGATAACCGAGTATGGCCTGCAGAGGTGCATTTCCTCTTCGACCAGGTGCCGGTTGCTGAGACACTTCCCCCAGAATTGCAGAACAAAATCCGCCATCACATTAACCGCATGAAGCTGGATGGCCTCCCGTCAGCCTCCATTATTCAGCAAATCGCTTCACTCAGCGCAGCCATGGGAGCAACAGTATGAAGGAAATAATCGTAGATAATTTTGCCGGTGGCGGCGGCGCGTCAACGGGTATTGAAATGGCGATCGGCCGGAGCGTCGATATTGCCATTAATCACGACCAGAACGCGATCGACATGCACAGCACGAACCATCCGGACACGCTGCATTATTGCGAATCAGTTTTCGATGTCGATCCGGTTGTGGCCTGTAGCGGCAGGCCGGTAGCGCTGGCTTGGTTCTCGCCTGACTGCCGTCATTTCAGTAAGGCCAAAGGTAGCACGCCCGTAAAAAAAGAAATAAGGGGCCTTGCCTGGATTGCTCTGCGCTGGGGGCTCAAATCACGTCCACGGGTAATGATTCTGGAAAACGTCAAAGAGTTTAAAACCTGGGGGCCGCTGCTGACCGCTGATGACGGTACACAGCACCCGGACCCGGCTCGGGCGGGAGAAACATTCGCGGCGTTCGTAGCGATGCTGACGACCGGCGTAGCCGCCAATCATCCGGCATTGGACGAATGTTGCGAAATCCTCGGAATTGCTGCGGACAGTGAAGACCGCCTTCGGCTGGTGGCCGGGCTGGGCTATACCGTTGAGTTCCGTGAGCTCCGCGCCAGCGATCTTGGTACTCCAACGATCAGGGAGCGATTTTTCATGGTAATGCGTTGCGATGACGCGGCTATAGCCTGGCCGGTACCGACTCATGGCAATCCAAAATCACTGGAGGTCCAGAGCGGGAAACTCAAACCATGGCGCACCGCGGCGGAAATCATAGACTGGTCCCTACCATGCCCGAGCATATTCGAGCGCAAGCGGCCGCTGGCAGAGAACACGCTTAAACGGATCGCGCGCGGCATCCAGCGCTTCGTTATTGATAACCCGACGCCGTTTATCGTTAAGTGCAACCACTCCACCAAAGACGGTTCTTATGATTGTTTCCGGGGCCAGTCCATTGATGAGCCGCTGAAGACCATAACAAAAACCCATGGCTATGCGCTTGTCAGCCCGGTAATAGCAGGCGCTGGAGGCCCAAAATATCAGGCAAAACCCCGGTCGATAGAACAGCCTTTGCATACGCTATGCAATACCAACCATTCCTGCGTAGTGGCACCGGTTATCGCCCGTATAGGTCAGACAGGTTTCGGTGGCGACCGCATGGCCTACAGCCCGGAAGGCCCGCTCACCACTGTGACCAGTAAAGCCGAACATCTTCTGGTGGCCCCGATCATTGCCCGGCAATTCGGCAACAGCGTCGGCCATGTCGCCGATGAGCCCAGCGGTACTATCACGGCGGGCGGTGGAGGTAAAAGCCAGGTTGTATCGGCATTTCTTGCCAAACACTACGGCGGAAATTATACCGGGGCCGGCGCGGATCTGGCTGAGCCGGCGCATACAGTCACAACGGTTGATCACCATGCCCTGGTATCCGCGCAACTGGTGGGATGTGGCGGCCGGGCCGGACAAAGCCGCCCGCGAGACATCAGCGAACCAGTGCAAACCGTAACAGCAAAAGCCGATTCTGCCCTGGTCACGTCCCATCTGATTAAATTGCGCGGAACCTGCAAAGACGGCCAGCCTGTCACCGAGCCTTTGCCGACCATCACCGCCGGCGGACTGCACATAGGCGAGGTTCGCGCCTTTCTGCTGAAGTATTACGGCACAGATAAAGACGGCTGCGCCATGACCGATCCTCTGCATACCGTGACGTCTAATGATCGATTTGGCTTGGTGACGGTCGCCGGCGTTGATTATCAGATCGTGGATATCGGCATGCGCATGCTGCAACCCCACGAGCTATACGCCGCCCAGGGCTTCCCATCATGGTACATCATCGATCAAGACTACAAGGGCACCAAATACGCCAAAGATAAGCAGGTCGCGCGCTGCGGCAACGCGGTACCGCCGCCATTCGCTGAAGCGCTGGTGCGCGCTAACCTGCCGGAGTTGTGCCGGGCCAAAGCCGAGGAGGCTGCATGATATTGGTCTTGCCATTTCCGCCCAGCGTGAACAGCTACTGGCGCGCCCCGAATAAGGGGCCGCTGGCTGGCCGGCATTTAATCAGTGCTGACGGGCGCCGGTATCGAAACGATGTTTTTGCGTCAGTTCTAGAGCAGTTACGCCGGATCCCAAAGGCGTTGCGCCATGATGTGAGTATCGATCTGGTGCTATACCCTCCCAACCGCGCACGCCGGGATCTGGATAATTGCTTTAAAGCGCTGTTCGATGCGCTGACGCATGCCGGCATATGGGTAGACGACAGCCAGGTTAAACAGCTTTCGGCGCGATGGGGAGAGGTCACCACCGGCGGCAAGGCCGAGATAACGATCAGGGAGATAACAGCATGAGGGCTTTATTAACTCCCTGCCTGCAGCGCGAGCTGGGTTTGGTTTTATTCAGGCCCGGTAATGAGCTATTGCCGATGTTCACCGCAGGCCGAGTGTTGATCAGCAATGAACCAGACTTTATGAAAACCCTCCCCACCGGTGGGATGGCTGATACCAGTCAGACGCTTGCAGACGATTCCACGCTGGTGGCGTTTTTTACTGACGCCCGGGTCATAGCCGCGGCGGGTGGCGTTGCTTCGCTTGATGAATGGCTTACATTGCGCGCGGATACATGTCAGTGGCCAAATGACGAATATCACGATCCGAACATGACAATACGCCGCTACGGACCTGGCGCGGTTCGGCTGTGCTGGCACCATGACCATGCATTCAGGGATATGGCGCTGGATAAACTGGAGGAGATAGCCGCGCGCAACCTGTCCGAGTGGATTCTGGATAAAGCCCGTATTGCGTTTATGTTTCCTGAGCATCATCAAATCACTTTGCCTGAGCTTTGCTGGTGGGCCTCCCTATACAGCGTTATTTCAGCAATGCCAGAAATGCCGGCGCGGAGGGTGTTGAAATGGCCGGAGCCGGAATCCCATAAATCCGTTATGAGGGAATCCGATATAGAGCCGTTACGGCGGGCCACCGACGTTCTGGAGGAAACCGCAAAACAGGTGCTGGCCTTGAAAATAGATCCGGAAACGCCGGAATCATTCATGTTGCGGCCGAAGCGCCGTCGCTGGGTGAATGAGCAATATACCCGGTGGGTAAAGTCGCAGCCGTGCGAGGGATGCGGCAACCCGTCAGATGATCCCCATCACATCATCGGCTACGGCCAGGGTGGGATGGGAACGAAAGCGCATGACCTATTCGTGATACCGCTGTGCAGGCGCTGCCACGACGAGCTGCATAGGGATATGCGGACATTTGAACAAGAGCACGACACCCAGCCAGTAATGCTGATGCGTGTTTTGGACAGAGCCCTGGCGATAGGCGTGATTGCCACCGGCAAAAAATAAGAAAGTGGAGAGTGGGCAATGCTGAATTTTGATTACATCCGGGAACGTGTTTCAACGGCGCTTGCTGACATACGCACTGCTACAAAAGGACAACTAGCTGCATTTGAGGATTCTCCGATGACCCATTCCACGCGGTATAAGCGCAAGCGGCCGCGGGTAATAGAGCTAGGCGACAGGAGGGTGTGTGCAGACACTGATCCTATTTACTGCCCGGAAACGCGTAACAGAAAGCAACCATTCCCGCCGATTGACCCCATTACCTATTCCTATAGCTCCTGGCGCCGGGCTATAGGCGAGCTTGAACCATATCAGGAAGCATGGATCCGGTATTGCTATGGGTATGACTTGGACTATGGGCATCAGGTTACGATCTGCCAATTTATCTGGGACGAGTTTCAAAAACAGCTGGTGGGCAAAAAGGTAACCGAAAAAATGCGCGGCCGCTTGGCGTCATTGGTATGGCTAGCGGCTCAGGAAAGCGCCGGGCATTGGGATATGTTTCGCAATCCGTATACCAGCAAACGGCTATCTGAGCTGGTGGGGGTAAAGCCAGACAACTGGTCCAAAAACTACAGGCAGCACTGGAACTCGCTCATTGTGTTATGCGACGAGCTTGATATATCGGCACTAGGAGCGATTTTATCTAAAAGAAGTGATGCACGTTACAGAAACTTAGCATCATAATACTTGCAAAAATCAACTTTATCGGCGATATTAAGAGTATATTAGATATTATGCCAATTTTTTAAATAACCAAAACCTCGCCACGGCGGGGTTTTGCTTTTTCTGGAGTTCAAATGGCTGAGTGCCGTTCCGAGCAATTGATTTTCCGCCCTGCTAGCGAAAAACCAACAGAAGACATGCATGATGTTGAGGTGATCGTATACAACCCATGCGATGGCTGGCACATCGGGGAAATCCGGGTGGATAAAGACGATGATTGTTATATCGGAATCTATGACTGGTCTGGTAGCGAACTGACTTCTCATGATTTTTATGTAACCTGGGCAATCCTTCCCGATGGCTTAAAGTTAGGGCGGGCTTTCGAAGTCAAAAAAGGGTGGACACAGCGTTGAGCTTCAATGTACTGCTTGGAGTCAGCGGTTGCACAACTTGAAATGCATGAGGCTTGTTTTTTTTTGCACACTCGCCTCGGGTAGTTAGATAGTTTATCAAATGTCCTTCTAACAACGTAGAATATCCAAGTTATCTTTTTTCATGCTCGAAAAGCTACAAATGTCACGCAAATTTAGTTGCCAGTTACCCCTGAAAGGCTCTATATTAAATCGATAAGTTTCATAAAAAGTACCTCCTTTAAGGAGGTTTTTTCGTCTTTAATGGTCGGTGGACACTACATGTTGTGTCTGCTCGGCTTTTCTGGCACTACATGTTGTGGCTAGAGGGGTTCCTAATGAATATATCTGAACTGTATACCAAATATGAGATCAAACCGGCAGAATATATGCCGAACGAAAGCTCGGATGATTTTGGCCGACGTGTTATGAGTTCTTCACCCAACATAGTAGAGCAAAAAGGTGTTATGTATTCAACTGGTTCAAAACTCAGTGAAAACACCCAAAATCAGAAAAATTCCAATACTTATCAGATGTATACATATTAGAAAAATAAATCATGCCTAATTGGAACAAGGTTATGGGCGAGATGGCTGTTCTCGCCCAAAAAAGCCCTTTTGATACTGTTAGAAGCAAATATATTAAAGAAATGTCACAACTGACAGGTCGGAATGTAATAGCGTATTATTCAGGATTTCTACAGAAAAATTCCCAGTCAAATCAACACCTTATATCCATGACAGATGATGATAAAAATGGGTTCATGGCTGCAATTCATGGATTAAATCCGGAATTGGGCCTTGATTTGATATTGCATACACCTGGCGGGGATATAGCTGCACTAGAATCAATTGGGTATTATCTTCGTGCGAAATTTGGTAAAAATATCAGAGCATTTGTTCCTATGATTTCTATGTCTGCAGGCACTATGCTTGCATGTTGTGCAAAGGAAATTATCATGGGGAAACAATCAAACATAGGCCCGTTCGATCCTCAAGTTGGGGGCGTTCCTGCTCATGGAGTGCTTGAAGAGTCACAAAATGCTTTGCAGGATATTTTAAAAAATCCGGCGTCAGCAGCATATTGGCAGTTTACTCTTTCGAAGCTAAATCCAACATTTATTGGTGAATGCCAAAAAGCTATCCAATGGGCAACAACGATCGTTAGCGATTGGTTGGTCACTGGCATGTTTGATGGGGATGCCGACGCCCACACTAAGGCAGAAGCTATCTGTGCTAGCTTGAATAATCATTCCTCAACATTTGCCCATGCACGTCATATTCATATTGATAAAGCGTTGCAAATCGGTCTAAACATAACAGCTATGGAAAGCAATCAAGACCTCCAAGACTTGGTTTTGACTATTCATCATAGTTTTATGCATACATTCGGCAATAGTTCAGCAGCGAAAATAATTGAAAATCAAGAGGATGGACGGATGGTGTGGCATGTTCCTCCAAATGGTCATTGATTAGAAATAATAAAATCTAATAAATTTGAGGCTTATGCTGATTAACGCATTGCGTGGCAATTGAAATGCAATCTTATCCTAAGTTTAAATAATATATTATGCCTTTATCGCTGAATATTTTTGTCAACAATGCCAGATTTTTGATTTCAAGAGCCGCACTCAGGTGTGGCTTTTTCTTTGTGAAATGGGCGGCGGTGATGGTGCGCTAACACCAAAACCGCCATTCGCCTGTATCGGGGATCACAAGCGAACCAAGGCCCACTGCTGATGTGCACACAGCAAAGTGAGCCTATCAAAAAGGACGCTTCTGGTCTATGAAAAATACTGTTAATTTAAACAGTGCTAAGCTCGTTCACGCGGATTCCCTCAGCTACATCAAAACGCTTCCTGATAACTCCATCGATCTGATTGCCACCGACCCGCCGTACTACCGGGTTAAAGCGCTCGCATGGGATCGGCAGTGGGATAGTGTTGAAGATTATCTGGCCTGGCTGGACGACATGCTGGTGGAGTTTTGGCGAGTACTGAAACCGGCTGGCAGCATGTATCTGTTTTGCGGCTCGCGCCTGGCGTCAGATACCGAATTGCTGGTGCGCCAACGCTTCGACGTGTTCAACCACATCATATGGGCGAAACCATCTGGGCAGTGGAAAGGTTGTCGCAAAGAAGATCTGCGATCTTTCTTCCCTGCAACGGAGCGGATCATATTCGCTGGTCATTATGGCGCAGAGGGATATGCAAAGGGCCAAGTGGGGTACGCGAGTAAATGCAAGGAGCTCAAAGCCCAGGTATTTAAGCCCCTAATTGATTACTTTCGCAATGCCCGCGCTGCCCTGAATATTTCAGCTGCGGAAATCAACGCGGCAACCGGCACGCAGATGTGTTCTCACTGGTTTTCCGAAAGTCAGTGGCAACTACCGAAACCAGAGCAATACGCCGCGTTGCAAAAGCTGTTCGCTAAAAAGGCGCTCGCCGCCGGTTTAGCTTGCCCGCTGGCGGGGCTTCATTGTTCTTTGCGTGAACGTTATGATGCGCTGAGCGAGACCTACTCCAGACTGGTAGAGGAATACGGCGAATTGCGCCAGCAATATCAGAATCTGCGCCGACCGTTCGCAGTAACGAAAGAAGTCCCTTATACCGATGTCTGGACGTTCCCGCCGGTACAATCGTACCCGGGCAAGCATCCCTGCGAAAAGCCGGCCGACATGATGCGACATATTATCCAGGCCAGCAGTCGGCCAGGCGATGTGGTGGCCGATTTCTTTATGGGGTCCGGGGCAATGGTAAAAGCCGCAATAGCGCTTGGAAGAAAATCGATAGGGGTTGAACTGGAGGAAGAGCGTTTCCTGAAGACCCGCAAAGAGATCGAAATGACGTCAGTTAAATAAACGTACCGATGTTTTACCGAAATGAGGCTGCCTAACCAGGCGGCTTTTTTTATTCCCGCGCCACGCTCGGCGTACTTCAACCACAGAACCTTTCAGGGGTGAGCCACAGTGGTGGTCAGTGTGACTAATCTGTGGGCTGATCATTCATCCAAAAAGTAGCTCTCTGCAATAGGCATGCTTCTGAGTGCCTTTGACAAAGAGCTTTTCATTTTCGGTCCGCCCAGTATTTTCCTTGCCATCCTGGCTGGTGGACTGCTTTTACCCACATACACCGGGTGACCGGGTAAATAACGAGCCTGCTATGGATTGGAATGCCTTGGTGTCTTCAGTATTTTCCAAAGAAACGGCTATAGGCGGATTCATTTCGATCATATTCGGTGCTGGAGGTTACGCAGCTTTTGGCCGCAGATTCCTGTCAAGCAGCAAGGCTCTCATCACGAACGATAAACAGTGGTCGGACACTCTGGAAAAACAGGGTAAATATATCGACCGACTGGAGATAGCATTGGAAGCACGCAATGCCGACCTCAAGGCTCGTGATGTCGAGATTGAAAAGAAAGATGAACTGATCCGGCAATATTATCAAGACCTCGCCGCGACGAAAGCTGAACTGCAGATTATTCAAAGCTCGCAGATCTATTTAACCCGCAAAGTTGACGAGCTGACCGCCGTTAATAAAACGATGTCAGAAGAGCTTTCACGCTTACGTTCTGAATTGGGAGCCGCCCGATGATTCACCTCGAATTCAAAAACAGCGAACTGACCATCACCTGGCGAATGCTGGTTTTGTTGTTCTGCGTAGCGCTGGGCATACACCTCGGCGGGGTAGTGAGTGGCTATTGCATTGCACAAGCGCAGTTCGCCCAGCGCGCAGAGGCCCGCGATAAAGCGATCGCTCAGTTGCCTGACAAGACAGCTGATAAGGTCAAGCAGGCCGTAGAGGACAATGACAAATGACCAAAGACGATATTTTCAACGAGATTATCGGCAGGGAAGGCGGCTACGTTGATAACCCTGACGATGCTGGTGGCCCGACAAATTGGGGTATCACGCAAACAACTGCTCGCGCACATGGCTACACCGGCGATATGAAGAATCTGACCCGGCTGCAGGCCATCGCCATCTTGGACGCCGACTACTGGACTGGCCCACGGTTCGATCAGGTCGCCCAGGTCTCTATGCCGATTGCTGTGGAACTGACGGATACCGGCGTAAACATGGGGCCATCGGTCGCGGCTAAGTTTCTTCAGCGAAGCCTTAACGCGATGAACAATCAGGGCAAGCTATATCCGGATCTGATTGCTGATGGACAGGTAGGTCCGCGTACTATCACCGCGCTGAAAACGTACCTTTCGTCCCGCGGCACAAACAGCCTCGTGATCATGTTGCGCTCGCTTAATTGCCTGCAGGGTGCGAAATACATCGAACTGGCTGAAAGCCGGGCCGCCAACGAGACGTTTGTCTATGGCTGGCTTGCCAATAGGGTGGCGTAATGTCAATTCTCGATATCCTGCGCAGTTCAGGCGATGGGTCAATATCCATGAGCAAGACTCATGCAACGTTGGGTTTCCTGGTGGCTACCGGCATTGTTGCTTGGTACGCCTACAACCTCCAACTCTCTGAATGGATGTTTGTTGCCTACATGGGTATTGCCCTTGGCGCCAATTCCATCAACAAGAAAATCGCCACCGACGCGCCGCCGCCACCCCCACCACAAGAAGGGTCAAGACTATGACAGTTATAATCGCCTGGATATTCTCCCACTTGTCCGTGATTGGCGCAGGTTTGGCCGCGCTGGTGGGCATTATCGCAACTGCATTTGGCCTTGGACATTCGAAAGGAAAGGCTACGGCTGAGAACGTCGCAAAGGTCGAGAAGGTCGAGGAAGAAAAGCAGACCATTCAGGATATGGCCACCCGGCAAACTACCGTAACAACTGAGGCCGCCAATGTTCAGGAAAACGTTAACCATATGTCTGACGCTGATGTTGATAGCGAGTTGCTCGCAAAATACTCCTACCCCTCAGACAAAGACGGTAGTCGTTGATACGGCGTGCAGTTGGGTAAGGATCATCCGCCTAACGCCTGACGATATTAAAACACTCGACCCGCGTACTAAAAAGGACATCCTGGCTCATGACAAGGCGGTGGAGGCTAACTGTTCAGATGTAGCTAGATAACTCATGTACAACTGGATTATAAGCAGGCATGTTGGTTTCTAATATAAAATTCATTGCGAACGCAATCTTTTGAGATTGCCTTGAAATGTGCATTTACGAGTGAGTCTGATAATGCACAAGCCCCCACGGAAAACTTGCTATATTTGATTGAGCTAAGTATGTTGGTTATTTACGAAAGGGGGAACTATGGAAACTAAAATTGAGGGTGTTCGTCTGAGTGCAAATACTTTTGGGAAAGCCACAAATGGTGAATATGTTCCGCCCAGTGGCGGTGTCATAACTAGCATTGACACACAAAACCAGACATTTACCTATGCCTTCTTGCAAGTCAAAAGCGGCGAAACATGGTATACGATTGGTCAGTAAGAAAAATCTAACCGCCCGAAAGACTTTTTATTATGTTCAGTCAGCCTCGCACTAGCGGGGCTTTTTTATTGTGATATGTATTGAGTATCAATGCGAAAACAGCGTAATGAATTTAATGAAGTTTTTTTACCTGAATCATAGAAACGGTCCATTTCAGTTATTTTTGCGATGAGTGCGTATAAGTCAGCAAGCCCTGTATATTGGCAATGGTTAGGCAGCTCTAAATAATGCTATAGCATTCACAAAGATGACAGTAGTTTAGATTCAGGCAGTTACACCATTTTCTACGACTGAATGGTATTAAAAGCATTTGGAAGCAGGCGGTCAATATTATGCATGTAAAGCCATCATCAATTCCTTTCAGCTCAACTTGGGGAGTGTCGATGGCGGCTCTTGATATGCTGGAAATAGCATGAAAGAACAACGCATCTACGGCAGCAAGTGGGACCGGATGCGCCTGGCTTTCCTGCGTGAGCATCCACTCTGTGTCATGTGTAAGCGGCAGGGCCGAGTCGTGGCCGCTGCTATTGTTGATCACATCGTTGCCCACCGACTTAAGGACGCGCTGCAATCCGGCAATGCCGAGGCTATTACCAAAGCGCAAAAACTCTTCTGGGACCGAAAGAACTGGCAATCGCTATGTAAACAGCATCACGACTCTACCAAGCAGCGCATGGAGAAGAGCGGCATCATGCCGGGATGCACCGAGGATGGCATACCACTCGATCCCAATTCACATTGGCGCAAATGAAAACGTTTATCACCGGCATCAAATGAGAGCCATTCTCAACGGGGAGGGCGGGTCGAAAGTTCAGGGCTTAGCCTCCTGAGGACCGAGCAGCCTGCTTTTTGTGCACAACCGCGAAATGAAAACTTTTTTTTGGGAGGTTTTCCATGGCTGGACGCCGACCAAAACCAACACACTTGAAGATCGTCACCGGTAACCCGGGCAAGCGTCCTCTTAACGAAGACGAACCGAAGCCCCCAAGGGAAATCCCAAGCCCGCCAGCGTATTTGTCCGATTGGGGCAAGGCTGCTTGGGGCCGACTGACCTTGCTGCTTGATCAAATGGGCGTATTGACTGTTGCCGATACCATGGCATTGGAACGCCTTTGCGATCTGTATGCAGAGATCCTCCGTCTACGTAATCAAATTGATACAGAAGGGAACACCTATACAGTGGAAACTGACGGCGGGTTTCTGATTAAGGGGCACCCCGCAGTGGGACAATTAGCCGATGCGGATCGCCGTTTCAAAGGGTATTTAATTGAGTTCGGTCTCACGCCGGCGGCAAGGACAAAGGTAAAGGTCGATGGCGGTAAAAAAGAAAAAGACCCGCTCGAACGGTTCTTCGGCTGACCCGGCAACACAATATGCTTTGGATGTAACGGCCGGGAAGATCCTGGCCGGTCCTGATATTCGCGCCGCATGCACACGGCATCTGCGCGATCTGGAGGAAGGACCAAAGCGCGGATTGGTCTGGGATGTTGAAGCAGTCACGAGGGTAATAGATTTCTTCGCCAAAGTGCTGAAGCTCAACGGCGGCGAGCATGAAGGACAGCCATTTATCCTTTTACCCTGGCAATGCTTCATCGCCGGATCGTTATTCGGCTGGAAAGGCCCGGACGGCACCCGGCGTTTTCGCATGAGCTATATCGAATCTGGTAAAGGCTCCGGAAAATCACCCCTAGCCGGCGGCATTGGCCTGTATCTGCTGATGGCTGACCAGGAGCCACGTGCTGAGGTTTATGCCGCGGCAACCAAAAAAGACCAGGCCATGATCTTGTTCCGGGATGCGGTCACCATGGTGGACCAATCTCCAGCCCTTACGAAGCGCATAACAAAGTCGGGCGGGGCAGGCAAAGAATGGAATCTGGCATTTCTGCAATCCGGTTCCTTCTTTAAACCCATCAGTTCGGACGACGGCCAGTCCGGACCGCGCCCGCATGGCGCGCTGATCGATGAAGTACACGAGCACAAAACCAATCAGGTTGTGGAGATGATGCGCGCTGGCACCAAAGGACGGCGCCAGGCGCTGATATTTCTTATAACCAACAGCGGCCACGATAAAACCAGCGTCTGCTTTGAGTACCACGAATATGGCCGCAAAGTAGCTGCCGGTGATTTAGTCGATGACAGTTTTTTCAGCTTTATTTGCTCGCTGGACGAAGACGACGATCCTTTTAAGGACGAAGCTTGCTGGCCAAAGGCCAATCCTTCTCTGGGGTATACCTTCGAGCTGAAATATCTGCGTGAGCAGGTTACCCAGGCGCGCGGCATGCCCTCGAAAGAAAGCACGGTCCGCCGGCTCAATTTCTGCCAATGGGTGGAAGCCGCCGATCCCTGGATTAACAGCGATACCTGGATGAGCTGTGAAGGGGATTATGCCCTGGAAGAGTTACAGGGCGAGGAATGCTATGGCGGCCTGGATCTTTCAGGTTCCCGCGACCTTACCGCGCTGGCGTTGTTTTTCCCCAAACAGCGCAAATTATTCGTGGAGTTCTGGACACCAAAAGACACGATGCTGGACCGCGCCAAGACTGACCATGTGCCTTATGACAGCTGGGTGCGCGACGGTTATGTCCACGCGCCGCCCGGCAAGGCGGTGAACTATGGCTTCGTGGCGGTGCGTATCGGCGAGTTGACGGCCATGTTTAATATCCGGTGCCTCGCGTTTGACCAGTACCGCATTAAATACCTGGAACCGGAGCTGGAGAAAGAATCCGTCAGCGTTGTGCTTATACCGCACGGACAGGGTTATTTCAAAGCGCAGGGATCAGGGCTGTGGATGCCGCGGTCAATCGAAGTCTTTGAAGAAAAACTGAACGACAAAACGATCATCATTCGCCGTAATCCCTGCTTGCGCTGGAATGCCGCTTCGGCGGTGCTTGAAGCTGACCAAAAGGATAATCGCATTTTCGCCAAGAAGAAAAGCACCGGGCGAATCGATGGCGTTGTTGCGTCGGCGATGGCTATCGGCGCCGCCGAGGATGCGGAGATCGAGGAAGAAGGCGATCTGGATGGTTTCTTTGATGACCCAATCATAGTAGGTACCTGATGGCACGGAACAACAAACCGGGGCGGATAAAATCCACGCTCCTTAATTGGCTGGGCGTGCCGATCAGCCTGACGAATGGCACTTTCTGGCAGGAATTGTATGGAACCAGTAGCAGCGGCAAGGTAGTGACCGCCGATAAGGCCATGGCCCTGGCGGCGGTATGGGCCTGTGTGCGGCTGCTCAGTGAATCCACGTCAACGCTGCCGCTGAAAGTCTACCGGCGCGAGGCGGATGGTTCGCGCAAGCTGGCGCAGGATCACCCGGCTTATAAAGTCCTGTGCCGGCGCCCCAATCTGGAAATGACCCCCTCGCGCTTTATGCTGATGGTGGTGGCCAGCATCTGTCTGCGCGGTAATGCGTTTGTCGAAAAGCTGATGATAGGCTCGAAAGTGGTTTCCTTGAATCCGCTCTTGCCGCAAAACATGCTGGTGAAGCGGCTCGATAGCGGCATGCTGGAATATACCTATACCGAGAACGGCAATAAACGAATTATCCCCACCGATCGCATGATGCATATCCGCGGCTTTGGCCTGGATGGTGTCTGCGGCATGATGCCGATGCATACCGGGCGGGATGTGTTCGGCGCGGCGCTGGCGGTGGATGAGTCAGCGGCCAAAATATTTGAAAACGGGCTGCAGAGTACCGGTTTTCTATCATCGGAAACCGCGTTAACCAAAGAACAGCGTGAACGGCTCCGTAAGAGCCTCCAGACCTTCGCCGGCTCAAAAAACGCCGGCAAATTGATGGTACTGGAAAATAAACTCACCTATCAAAACGTGACCATGAACCCGGAATCAGCGCAACTGCTGGAAAGCCGGGCGTTCAGTATCGAGGAAATTTGCCGGTGGTTCCGGGTGCCGCCGTTTATGGTGGGGCATGTGGATAAACAAAGCAGCTGGGCGTCCAGCGTGGAAGGGATGAACCTGCTGTTCCTGACGAATACGCTGCGCCCGTTGCTGGTCAATATCGAGCAGGAAATTTCCCGGTGCTTATTGAACGACGATGAGGATTATTTTGCTGAATTCTCTGTTGAAGGGTTGCTACGCGCGGACAGCGCCGGGCGTTCGGCCTTCTACACTACGGCATTACAAAATGGCTGGATGAGCCGTAACGACGTCCGGCGCCTGGAAAACCTGCCGCCCATCGATGGCGGTGATATCTATACGGTGCAATTGAACCTGACTCCGCTTGATCAGCTTGGTAAGGATAACGTGGCCAGCGGCGAGCGTGCCCGCGCGGCCCTGGAATCCTGGCTGTTCCCCGAGCGTCAGACTACCCCGCAAAATCAGGACAAGACCCGAGTCGCTTAATCTGGAGTAAATCTCATGACAATTAAAAGCCTTCCGGCTGCGCCGGCGGGGCGCCCCTGCGCGCGGGTTTCCTGTGAGCTGGTGCCGGGTGCGGTGGACCGCTGGAATGGCGGGCTGAAAGCGGCCGACAGCACAGATAACGCCATTTCCATGTTTGACGTGATCGGCAAGGACTGGGGGGGCGAGGGCGTCACCGCTAAGCGCATCGCCGGCGTGCTGCGATCAATGGATGGCGAAGACGTCACGGTCAATATCAATTCCCCGGGCGGCGATATGTTCGAGGGCCTGGCGATTTACAACCTGCTGCGCGAATACAGCGGCAAAGTGACGGTAAAAGTGCTGGGTATCGCCGCCTCCGCCGCGTCGATTATTGCCATGGCCGGCGACGAGGTGCAAATCGGGCGCGGGGCGTTCCTGATGATCCACAACTGCTGGGTGGTGGTGATGGGCAATCGCAACGACCTGCAGCGCGCCGCGGCGGATATGGAGCCGTTCGACCGAGCCATGGGGGATATCTATGTCGCCCGTAGTGGCCTCGCCGCCGATGATGTGGCCGATATGATGGATAACGAAACCTATATCGCCGGCAGCGATGCGGTGGAAAAAGGCTTTGCCGATCGGCTACTGCCCGCCGACGAAATCCAGGACGGAGACAACAGTCCCGCCGCCGCGCTGCGCAAACTGGATGCGTTACTGGCAAAGGCCAACACCCCGCGCACCGAGCGCCGCAAATTACTGAAAGCTTTAACGGGGCTCACGCCAGGCGCTGAGCCCGATACCTCCGGTACGCCGAGCGCTACCAATATCGAAAATGAAACCTTAGCCAGTCTGAAAGCTGCTTTAAGCGGCCTGACGGCGGCGTGCCAATAATTCTGGAGACACTATGTCTGAAGTAAATGATCTGCTGAAAAAAGTCACGGCAAGCATCGAAGATGCGACCGGAAAATTCAACACGAAGGCGGAGGAAGCCCTTGCTGAGGCACGGAACTCCGGCCAGTTGTCCGCCCAGACGAAAGAATCCGTTGATAAAATGGCGGTTGAACTTAATGCGCTGCGCGAAGCGGAAAAAACCCTCAAGGCGGCGCTGGGTGATCTGGAGCAGCATGTGGCGCAAATGCCGCTAGCGAACGCCAAAACGGTTATCGAAACCATCGGTTCGACCGTGGTCAGCTCCGAAGCGCTGAAGGCATTTGCCGCCAGCATCGAAGGAGGTAAGCGCGTCAATATCCCGGTGAATGCCGCGCTATTGTCGGTAAACATCCCTGGGCAGATTGTTCCGGTGGATCGTCAACCCGGTATTCTGGAACGGCTGAAACAGCGCCTGTTTATCCGGGATCTGATCGCGCCAGGCCGCACTATCTCCAATACCATTTACTGGGTACAGCAAACGGGCTTCACCAATAACGCCAAGGCAGTGCCGGAAAACACCGCTAAGCCGTATAGCGATATTGCCTTTGCTGAGAAAATCACGCCGGTACGCACCATTGCGCACATGTTCAAGGCGGCCAAGCAGATCCTGGATGATATGCCGGCCCTGCAGACTACCGTTGATGCGGAACTGCGCTACGGCCTGAAATATGTTGAAGAGCAGGAAATCCTGTTTGGCGACGGCACTGGCGCGCATCTCGACGGCATTGTGCCGCAGGCCACCGCGTATGCGCCTGCATTCGAGGTTGCCCAGCAAAACGGGATCGATGATTTGCGCCTGGCTATGCTGCAGGTTCAACTGGCGCGCGTGCCCTGCGACGGCCATGTCCTGCACTTTATCGACTGGGCCAAGATCGAACTGACCAAAGACACGCTGGGCCGCTATATTCTGTCCAATCCGGCGGCGCTTACTGGCCCTACTTTGTGGGGTATGCCGGTGGTGGCCACCGAGGCCGCGGCGTTCCAGGGTAAATTCCTGTGCGGGGCGTTCCGGAGCGCGGCGCAAATCTTTGACCGTGAAGAAGCCAATGTGGTGATCAGTACGGAAAACGCCGACGACTTTGAAAAGAACATGATTTCGATTCGTTGTGAAGAACGTCTGGCGCTGGCGACTTATCGCCCGGAAGCCTTTATTTATGGCAATTTCACGGTACCGGTTTCCGGCGAATAATCCCACTAACTTATAGCAGCCTCCGGGCTGCTTTTTTCTGGATTGAATCATGAAAATGACAGCGATAAAGCCCATTTATTTAAACCGTGATGTTGTGCTGGCGGGCCAGGAGTTTGAAACGCTCGAACAGCACGGCCGGGAGTTGATCAAAAAGGGTTATGCCGAGGCGGTCACTGAGGTGGCGGCTGACGTACCGGCAGAAAAACCGGTTGAAACTGGACCTGCTGAGGAAAATGCGCCGGCCGAGGCTGATGCTAAGGCTAAGGCGAAAACCAAATAAGGTGACGCCATGCTAACGGCTGAACAGGTAAAGCACCACTGCAATATCGAGCCGGAATTCACCGAAGATGATGCCTGGCTGCAAGCCCGCATTAAGGCGGCGGCTCTCTATGTGGAGAATTATACCCAGCGCCGCTTATATGAATCCGCAGATGATCCGCTGTACCAGGCCGACGAAGACGCCTTGCTGTATGGCGAAGATATCGAAACGGCAATGTTGCTGCTGATCGGCCATTGGTATGCCAACCGTGAGGCTGTAGTGGTCGGCACCAACAACGCCAGCGCATCATTGGATTTTGCCGTAGATGCACTACTGCAACCTTACAGGATCTATGGCCTATGAAAGCGGGGAGAATGCGGCACCGGGTGACCATCCAGCGGCCGGCAACCGGTCGGCTTCCTTCTGGGCAACCGGCTACTGGCTGGGAGGATGTTACCTCTGTGCGCGCCGAGGTGACGGATATTTCCGGTAGCGAGTTACTAAATTCCGGGGCTGAACAATCGGAAACGACAGTGCGGATCTGGATGCGCCGTTACGCGGCGGTGCCAATTACCAGCGCAAATCGGATTGAGCACCGGCCGCCGACCGGCCACGGCGAGATTTATGATATCGAATCTGTAATCACCGCCGAGAACGGCACCCGGTTGGAATTGCTGTGTAAAAAAGGGGTGAAAAAGTGATCGATACAAATCTCGATTTCTCCGGCCTGCTGGATATCGGTAAGGAACTGGAGGCGCTCAGTAAGGCAGAAAACCGCAAGGTGATGCGCGACGCAACCCGCGCCGGCGCGACCGTATTTAAAGACGAAGCCGTAAAGCGAGCGCCGAAGCGTAGCGGAAAACTGGCGAGAAATATCGTGGTGATTACCCAGCGCGATCGGGATGGCGGTATCGTTTCCGGGGTGCATGTGCGCGGTACCAATCCCCGGACAGGTAACAGCGATAACTCGATGAAGGCCAAAAATCGAAATAATGCTTTTTACTGGCGTTTTATCGAACTAGGCACCTCGAAATTGCAGTCGCATCCTTTTATCCGACCGGCATTTGATGCGCGGGAACGAGCTGCAGCGGAAGCGGCATTTGCCGAACTAAACCGGGCAATCGATAGGGTGCTGTCAAAATGACTGAAGCCGAAGCGTACACCCTCCTGGGACCATTGGCTGACGGTCAGGTATTTCCCTACGTCGCGCCGCTGGGTACTGTTGTGCCCTATGTGATTTTTATCCTGCCGTCCACAACGTATGACCAGGTGTTATGTGGTCAGGGCGCGTCGGCATCATCCCTGCAAATTGATGTCTATGCGCAAAGCATTGACGAGGCCCGGGCTATTCGCCAGCAGGCGCGCAACCGCATTGAACCATTATTGCCGGTGGATCTCATGGAGCTACAAGACTATGAGCCTGACACCGCACTATACCGCGCCACGCTTGAAGTGCAGATCTGGCAGTAGCCTACCTATTTAACATCATGCCGCCGAATGGCGGTTTTTTTATGCCTGGAGAAAACCATGACAGCTCTTGCCGAAAAAACGCAGGGTACCAAAATTTCCATTTCTTCGTTACCTGCTACCGCCGAGACCGCCGCAGATGCCGTAATGCTGGATTTGGAATGCACCATTAAGCAAATCGGGTTCACCGCTGGACAGAAATCAGACATTGATATTACTACCCTGTGTTCAACGGAAACGGAAAATATCAATGGCCTGCCGGCACCGGCGGAGGTATCCCTGTCGGGAAATTTTTACCGCAACCCGGCTCAGGATGCACTGCGCACGGCGTATGACAATGACGAAACCTACGCTTTTAAGGTGGTATTTCCGTCGGGGAATGGCTTCAGCTTTATCTCTGAGGTACGCCAACATACCTGGACGTCTGAGACGTCGGGGGTGGTCGCGGCTACGTTCTCCCTTCGCCTGAAGGGCAAGCCTGTGTCTATTGCCGCCCCTGTCGCTCCTTAAGATTTATTGCCGCCGGTCCGCTTCCACCCTTAATCATCATTAAGAGAAAAATAACTCATGGCAAAGAAAACACTATCGCTACGCGAACAGGTGCTTGCTCCGCTTGCTGGTTTCCGCACTGCCACGGAAACGGTACCAGAATGGGAAAACGCTAAGGTCAAAATCCGGGAACCCTCCGGCCCAGCCTGGGCGAAGTGGCGATCGATCATTAATCCAGAAGCCCCGGAAGGGGAAGAGGAGACAAAATTAACCGAGTCTCAAAAAACGCACCGCAATATCCAGGCGGATGTTGTCCTGTTTATTGACGTGCTGCTTGATGAAGACGATCAGCCGGTATTTTCAGAGGCAGACACCGAGCTGGTGCAAGGCATTTACGGTCCCGTCCATGCCCGCCTGCTGGCCAAGGCACTTAAACTCGGTCTGACGCAGGAAGAAACCGAAAAAAAGTAGCTGACCCCCTCAACTTTTTCATGATGTCGCTGGCGCTGCGGCTGGGGCGGACACTTGGGGAACTGGAGCGCGCCATGTCGGCCAGCGAGCTTAAGATGTGGATCGAGTATGACCGCCGCAGCCCTATTGGCGATATCCGCGGCGATATACAGGCGGCCCAGATCGCCGCCGCCACGTTCAACTCGCAGGGCGGAAAGGTTTCTCTTCAGGATGTCATTTTGCACTGGGGAGAAAACAAGACCACGGACGGCGGCGGCGATACCGCCGCCTTTGAAGCGTTTCTGAGTAATCTTGCAGGTTAATCACCGCCTTTCGGCGGTTTTTTTATGGGTGAAAAATGGCTACGCTGCGCGAACTGATTATTAAAATCTCGGCCAATTCCAGTTCGTTCCAGACCGAGATCGCCCGCGCCAGCCGTATGGGGGCCGATTATTACAAAACAATGCAGAACGGCGGCCGCCAGGCAGCGGCGGCCACACGGGAAACCCAGCGCGCCCTTGCTGAACTGAACTCGCAACTGGCATCCGTCAAAGCGTCCGCAACCGGTATGGCTGGTGCCTTTGCCGGTGCTTTTGCCGTGCGTGAGCTTATCGGGTATGCGGATACGTGGAACCAGTTAAGCGGCCGCCTACGCCTGGCGTCCACATCCTCGCAGGATTTTGCAACCGCGCAAACCCAGTTGATGGCTATCAGCCAGCGTACCGGCACAACCATCCAGGCGAACACCAACCTTTACGCCCGTATCGCGCAGTCCATGCGAGACGCGGGATATGCTTCGTCCGATGTAGCAAAAGTGACAGAAACCGTCGCTACGTCGCTGAAGCTGTCTGGCGCAAGTACTGAGGAAGCCAGCTCCGTTATTACGCAGTTAAGCCAGGCGATTGGATCCGGTGTCCTGCGTGGTGAAGAATTCAACGCCATCATGGAGAATGGCGGCCGCCTGGCTAAATTATTGGCTGCGGGGCTGAATACGACTGTTGGCGGTCTGCGCGCCATGGCGAACAACGGCCAGTTGACGACGGATAAAATTATCCCGCTGCTGACCAACGTTGAGCAGTTGCGAAAAGAGTTTGCCACTTTACCGGCATCGATAAGCGGTTCAGCTCAAAAGGTCGAAAATTCCTTCGAAGCTTGGGTGGGGGAAGAAAATAATGCCGTAGGCGCATCCACGGAGTTGTCCGGCGCGCTTGATGCTCTCGCCGCCAATATGGGCACAGTGGCCAACGTCACCGGCACGCTGGTGGCCATCGGTGCTGCGCGTTACTTTGGCAACATGGCGGGCAGTATCGGCACCGCCACTGGTAAGCTGCTGGAGAACTACAAAGCCCAGGTCAGCATTGCCAGCGCCCAGGTCTATGCCGCCGCGCAAACACAACGCAAGGCTGTAGCAGATGCCGGCGCCGCGTTATCTGCCTATAACCTGGCGCTGGCTGAAGCCAATGTCGCTAAAGGCACGAATGCGTCAATGCTGGCGACGCAAAACCTGATCGAAAAACGCGGCGCGATGATTGCCGCTAATACGGCTCTTGTGCAGTCGAATCGGGCTGTTGCCTTATCCGAAACGGGACTCAATAACCTGACTTCTGTTACCAGCCGCATCGGGGCAGGCGTGTCCGGGCTTCTCTCATTGGTTGGGGGAATACCAGGCGCAGTATTATTAGGGGCCGGCGCCTGGTACACGATGTACCAGCAGCAGGAACAGGCTACGGCGTCCGCGCTGGAATATGCCAAATCCCTGGATGGCATCAAAGCCAAATTAAGCACTTTATCGCTCTCCGGTGTGGCTGACACCGGCGATAAAATTCGTGCCTCGCTTAAAGCGCAAACTGACCTGATAGAAGATCAGCAAGATAAGGTCAATAGCCTTACCAGCACCATCGCGTTTTATCAAAAGCAGCTCCAGAATCCCTCCCCGGGCGTCAATACCACGGACTTGCAATCCGGTATCGACACCATCATGGGAAAACTGGCCACCGAAGAAGATCGGCTGCGCCAGATGCGCGCGGAGCACGATAAAACGCTGGCTGCCCTGAACGCGACGGAGCAACAGCGCATTGACTTGGTGCGCCAGCAGGCCGCCAACGAAAACAGCCTGTATCAGTCCACGCTCATGATGAACGGGGCTTATTCGGAATTTAACCGGCTGATGTCGCTGGGTAATAACCTTCTTACCCAGCGCGCCGGATTCGGAGCGGGTGCGTATCAGGGGCCTGTGGTATCAACTGCATCGGCAACCCCTCAACAAGCCACCGCAGTTGAGCGATCCCGGCGGGATAATGAGCTGGCAAGCCTTTCCGGCCTGGCAAAACAGCATCAGCAATTTGTCTATGAAGCGCAAGACCTGAAATTAACCGGCGCGCTTTATACCACTTATATCAATAACAAAGACCAGGCCGCGCAAAAGGATGCTGCCTCGGCCGCGGCCAAAAAGGTCGATACTGCTGCTACTTCCTCCCAGAACAAAGCAGTCAGGGAGGCGGCCAGCCAGGCGGAGCAGTACTCCCGCAAAATGGCCGATCTGAGTGTTGCGACTGAGGTTCAGCAGGTGCGTGCCACCCAGGGGGAGAAGGCAGCAGATTTGTATGCCGCGGCGCATCAGGCCGGGACAAAATGGACAGACGAGCAGCGCAAGGCTATCCGTGCCTCTTCTGAAGAGTTGGCTATATGGACCCAGCGAGCGGATGAAAATGTCCGTAAGCAGCGCGAGCAAATCGACGCACTTAAGGATCTGCGCGATGCCGCCCGGAAATATCAGGATGATGCGGCCCTTACAACCCAAACGCGTGGAATGAGTGATCGGGGCCGTCAATATTTTAATGACCGGCAGGAAGTGCAGCGCGTATTCGATAAAACTGACCAGGGCGCAGCAGCGATTGCGGCGCGCTCTGCCGCGCTGGATGCGTTGAATAAAAAATACCAGGCTACCTCGGATGCTGAAGCTGACTGGATGGCCGGCGCCACCAGGGGGTATCGGAATTGGCTGGACAATATAACCGATATTGCTGGCACGGTGTCGCAGGGCGTCACCAGTACGCTGGATGGTGCTTTTACCAGCGTTACCTCGATGCTGGAGGGCAATAAAGGTTCGTGGAAGTCTTGGGGCATATCCGTGCTCCAGATTCTCGAAAAAGTCGCTCTGCAAATGGCGGTTGTCCAAATGGCTGGCCAGGGCAACTCCGGCAGCAGTCTTTTCGGCTCAATCGTCAGCGGCGTGAGCAGCTATTTCGGTGGTAGTACTGCTGGCGCATCAACATCAACCGCATTCAATACCGGTGCCTACAGTAATCTGAGCCTGAACGCCAAGGGCGGCGCCTACAGCTCGCCCAGCCTGAGCGCGTATAGCAATAGTATCGTCAATCAACCAACGCTGTTTGCGTTTGCCAAAGGCGCCGGCCTTATGGGGGAAGCCGGTGAAGAGGCTATTATGCCTCTGACCCGAACAGCAGATGGTTCACTGGGAGTAAGGGCAGTAGGTGGTGGCAATGTTACCGCCGGCGCCGGCAGCGCGCCCCAGGTCTATATCAGTATTGATAACAATGGCAATACCACAACCCAAAGCAGCACGGGATGGGAGCAATTCGGTAGCGAGATCGGCGCGTTTGTCGATCAGCGGTACCGCGCGCTGCGTGATAGAGATCTGGGGCAAAACGGTGTCATTAGCCGGGCTATCAAGGGGCGGATATGATCGACACTTTTAACTTTCCCGCGCGCATCAATCCCGTGGGGGAAGTCACCCTCCGCGTGCGGGAAACGCAATTTGGGGATGGCTATACCCAGCGTTCCGGCGACGGAATTAATGGTGAGTCTGATAGCTGGCCACTGACGTTTGTCGGGGATTGGGATTACATTTCTCCGATCCGCAATTTTATCCGTTCTCATAAGGGTTACATCGCATTCCAGTGGCGGAATCCGCTATTTGAGTTGGGATTGTATATTTGCAAAACCCATCAGGTTACCGCGCTGGGGAATAACTCCCGCGGTAAGCCTATGTATCAGTTGACCGCCACTTTCGAAACTGCTTTTCATCCATAAGGGCAAAACGTGTCTATCAACAGTGACCTGCAAAAATTAGAGCCGGGTAGCAAAGTCGTGCTTTTTGAAGTGGACGGCACGGCATTCGACGGCCCGCAGCTTTATTTCCATAACCATGCCATTCCATTTACCGAAGACGAATTGAATGCCGCCGGCGGTGATCCGGCTGCGCTGCCGGCAAAATCAATCTGGTGGCAGGGCATCGAGTATAAAGCCTGGCCGACTCAAATCACCGGTGAGGAAGTAACGAGCGACGGCAGCGCGCCATCACCATCATTAGCCGTGGCCAATCTGGACGGCACCATTTCTTCAATGTGCCTGGCCTATCAGAATCTGGCAAAAGCCAAAGTCATCAAGCACACCACGTTCGCGCATTACCTGGATGCAAGGAACTTCCCGGAAGGAAACCTGAACGCCAATCCAAGCGAGGAAAAGCTCGACGTTTGGTATATAGACAGCAAGACCATGGAGAACGACGAGCAAATACAGTTCGCGCTTTCCAGTCCCGCCGATCTGCAGGGCATTATGATCCCGACGCGGCAAATTCATAGCCTTTGCACCTGGTGCATCCGAAACCGTTACCGAGGCCCGGAATGCGGCTACACAGGTTCGGCCTATTTCGATATTGATGACAACCCGGTGGATGATCCGTCAAAGGATGCCTGCGGTGGCCTGATGACGTCATGCAAATTGCGTTTTGGCGCCACGGCGGAATTACCTTTCGGTGGTTTCCCCGGGTCCGCGCTACTGAAGAGGTAAGGATGCGAAAACATATCATCAAATCGCTGCTGGCTCATGCCGAGCAAACCTATCCGGCGGAGTGTTGCGGCCTGGTTATTCAGAACGGCCGGAAGCAAACTTACCTCCCATGCACCAATACCGCGCCAGAAAACGGTGAACAATTCAGGATTGCCCCCGAAGAATATGCGGCAGCGGAAGATGCCGGTGTCATTATCGCGGTGGCCCACAGTCATCCCGACGCCACCACGCAACCGTCGCAGCTCGACCTGGCGCAATGCGATCTATTACAGGTCCCTTGGATTATCGCGAGTTGGCCGGAAGGCGACGTGCGTGAGATTATGCCCGCTGAAGGAATAAAGCCGCTGGAGGGGCGCCCGTTCGTGCATGGCATCTGGGACTGCTACGCCATCATCCGAGACTGGTACAAACTGGAGCGAGGCATAGAACTGCCCAATTTTGAGCGCTCTGATGGCTGGTGGGACCGTGGTGAAAACCTCTACATGAAAAACTATGCTGAAGCGGGCTTCGTGCCCACGGAAGGTGCATTGCAACCCGGTGACGTGATCATCATGCAGGTGCGCGCGGATGAGCCAAACCACGCCGGCGTTTACCTGGGCGATGGGCTGATGCTGCACCATATGTACGGCAAGTTGAGCGGCAAAGTCCCTTATGGGGGATACTGGCATGAAAGAACGATTACAACCCTTCGCCATAAGGGATAATTTATTGCTATTATCCTTGAATCATCGTTCGAGGGAGCCATAATGAAGAGAAACACTAACCTAATCTTGGCTGCAATATTTTTTGCAATTACAGGATGCTCTACAAGCCCCACCACATCTGACAATGTTACGTCGATACCTACAGAGCGCGCCCTAGGATTTCAGAATAAAAGTGATAGCAGCGCAACGATTATAATAAGCCGCGATAGTGGCTTCTTATCAGGGGGAGGGTGTTTTGTATCAATTCTTATTGATGGTAAAACGGCCGCTCGGATTAATACTTCTGAGATAGGTAAATTTTATGTTGAGCCTGGACGTCATATTATTGGCATCTCTGGCGATCCGTTAGGTGGGGGTTTATGTAAGTATCAAATCGGACAGCCTATAAAAGAATCATCAACTGAAGTTAGTAAAGGTGATGTCCAGAAGTTTAGAATATCTGGTGGCACTAACGCCGGATTAGATATCAGACCAACGAGCTTATAACCTATTTTTGATTTGCTACCATATTATTAAAAGGCCATTTAACCATGGCCTTTTTTAATGGAGGAATTATGTCAGAGTTGAAAACCATTCACCTTTATGGATCATTGAAAAAGTTTACGAAGGCAAATAAAGGAATAATTAATTTATCAGTTAATACAACGCAGGAAGCAATTAAAGCATGCTGTACGGTGCTTCCTGGCTTTGAGCGGTTTTTGATGACGGCTAAAGATCGTGGGCTAACCTTTTCAGTATTTAAAGGAAAGAAAAATATTAGTAAAGATGAATTGGATTTCGGTGTGGGCGATGATGAAATTAGGATCGTGCCAATTATTATTGGCAGCAAGCGGGCGGGATTATTTCAGACGATACTTGGTGCCGTTCTTGTGGTCGCTGGATATGCTTTATCGGGATTTACTGGTGGAGCAAGCCTTGCTTTAGTTCCAGCTGGCGTGGCAATGATGGTTGGCGGCGTTGTCCAGATGCTTTCACCCCAGCAGAGCGGACTGGCAAGTCGGCAGGATCCTGACAATAAGCCCAGCTACGCCTTTGGTGGCCCGGTAAATTCAATCGCTCAAGGCAACCCGGTACCCATTGGCTATGGCAAACGCCGTATTGGGGGGGCCATCATTTCAGCCGGAATCTACGCGGAAGATCAACAGTAATCAAGTTTAAATTCAGGAGCAAATATGAACGAATCACAACGTATTGCCGCGCTTGAAAAAGAAGTGACGGAAATTAGAATTCAGATAAAAAAAGCCAAGAATGAGAATGAGCAAGTGCATAGAATGATGAAAGCGGCCACATTGAAGGCCGCCGATGCATCATTTTTGCTGAGCTATCAAAGATAAGGCTTGATCCATAATCTCAGTAATTAATGGATTAGATACACTCCATTTATTTTTTTCTTGATTAATTAATTGTGCTAAAAATTTCCTTTCACCCTCAGGATGTTGACTACATAATAAACGAATTACATATTCAGCGGCTCCAACCCGCACTTGTAATATTCGCAAATCTTCTTTCTCTTGTTCCGTCATAAGTTTTGCCTTTTTTAACTCAGAGGTTTTCAGCCATCTCTCTGGCAAGGTGCGCCCATGTGAACGTATGGGCGGGCTGAATCCTTAACATAAACCTTACGTAACCAAAGGTTAATCCTGATATTTGATCAGCTATCGGCTCGCTTCGGCGGGCTTTTTTTATGCCCGGAGAAAACATGCCATCAATCGAAGGTCAG
This sequence comes from Sodalis sp. RH14, assembly GCF_047324285.1. Lineage (NCBI taxonomy): Bacteria > Pseudomonadati > Pseudomonadota > Gammaproteobacteria > Enterobacterales > Bruguierivoracaceae > Sodalis > Sodalis sp. RH14. The sequence continues at coordinate 3,862,354 of NZ_CP178739.1, read as the reverse complement.
AAAGGCGGTAGTGCCAGCACCCACACGCCGGTTGAGTCCCCCGACTCACTGCAATCCACCTCCTATGCCAAAATGCTGTTTGCGCTTGGCGAGGGGGAGTGGCTGGGTGACCTGGACGGCACAAAAATTCAACTTGATGGAACCCCGATCCAAAGCGCCGACGGCACAATAAATTTTCCCGGGGTGCAATGGGAGTTTCGCTCCGGAACGCCGGACCAGTCCTATATCGCCGGTATGCCTGATGTCGAAAACGAAACTGCCGTTGCTCTGGAACTGACCAACCAGACGCCATGGATCCGGGCTGTGACCAATACCGAGCTAAGTGCTGTGCGCTTGCGTTTCTCCTGGTCTTCTTTGCAACAGCAAAAAAGCAACGGCGATGTGGTGGGCTACCGGATCCAATATGCGGTAGATGTAGCCACAGATGGTGGAGCATATCAGGAAGTGCTGAATACTGCGGTCGATGGAAAAACCACGACCACTTACGAGCGTAGCCATCGCATTGATCTACCTGCGGCAACCACTGGCTGGCAAATCCGCGTCCGTCGTCTTACTGCCAATTCATCCAGTAACCTTATTGCCGACACCATGGTGATCGAAGCCATAACAGAAGTGATCGACGCCAAGCTACGCTATCCCGAAACGGCGTTGTTGTTTATTCAGTTCGACGCCAGCCAATTTCAAAATATCCCAGTGGTTTCATCCGAACCCAAAATGCGCATTATCCGGGTGCCGACAACCTATGACCCTGTTGCTCGCACTTACAGCGGAACCTGGGACGGCACGTTTAAATGGGCCTGGTCAAACAATCCTGCCTGGGTGGCTTATGACATTCTAATGGCTGAACGTTTTGGCCTGGGCGAACGGATCACCGCTGCCAATCTCTATTACACCAAATGGGACCTGTATACGATTGCTCAATATTGCGATCAGTTGGTGCCCGATGGCCGTGGTGGTGGGGCGACTGAACCGCGTTTTCTCTGCGACGTTTATATTCAATCTCAGGAGGAAGCGTGGACCGTCCTCAATGACCTGGTGGCTGTTTTTCGCGGCATGATGTTCTGGGCCAACAATCAAATGAACGTGTTGGCAGATATGCCGCGGGACATGGATTACGCAATTACCCGGGCGAATGTTAAAGACGGAAAATTCACTTACGCCAGCGCCAGCGAGAAAACCCATTACAGTACGGCCATGGTTTCGTGGTCAGACCCGGCAAATGGTTATCAGGACGCGGTGCAGCCGGTGTTTAAAAAAGCCTTGATTAGGCGCTACGGCATTAAGCAGGCCGATATCACCGCTATAGGCTGTATCCGCCAAACGGAGTCGATAAGGCGCGGTGATTGGGTACTGGAAACCAACGACAAGGACCGCGTGGTGTCCTTCACCGTGGGGTTGGACGGTAAAATCCCATTGCCGGGTTATATCATCGGTATTGCTGACGAAATGCTCGCTGGCCGGCCACTCGGTGGACGAATCAGCGCTGCAGCTGGGCGTAATATAACCCTTGACCGTGTTTCTTCAGCAGCCGTTGGGGAACGGCTGATTATTAATTTGCCCAGCGGCAAATCCGAAGGGCGCACCATTTCGTCGGTATCCGGCAAGGTCGTCACCGTTACCACGGGCTATTCAGAAACACCGGAGCCGGAATGTGTCTGGGCTGTAGATGCCACCAACCTGGCCCTGCAGCTGTTTCGCGTCACTGGCATTACCGCGGGTGACGATGGAGTGTCGTTCGATATTACCGCCATAGAGTACGATCCGAATAAATTTGCGCGCATCGATACCGGCGCGCGGATAGAAGATCGGCCGGTTACGGTTATCCCCCCTGGCGTCCAGCCGCCGCCGTCAAATGTGGTGATCAGCAGCTTTACCGCTATCGCCCAGGGCCTGGCGGTCACCACGATGCGGGTAACATGGGATAAAGCAGACAGCGCGATTGCCTATGAATCTGAATGGCGTAAAGACAACGGCAACTGGATAACTGGGCCGCGCACCTCCGCGCAGGGTTTTGAGGTGACCGGGATATATGCTGGCCGTTACCAGGCGCGCGTGAGGGCAATAAATGCCTCGGAGATTTCCAGCGTATGGGCAAACGCTCTTGAAACACAACTGAACGGCAAAGAGGGTAATCCGCCGGCGCTGGCCAGCTTTACCGCCACCGGCCAGGTATTTGGCATTGCGCTGTCCTGGCAATTCCCGGCCGGCGCCGAGGATACGCAGAAAACGGAGATTTGGATCAACACCCAAGGATCGGATGATGGTTCATCGCTCCTGGGGGACTACGCCTACCCGCAAAACTCCCACACCATGACCGGCCTTGCCGCCGGCAAATCCTTCTGGTTTAAAGGCCGGCTGGTGGACAAAACAGGTAATCAGGGGCCATGGACAAACTGGATTAATGGCGCATCCAGTAGCGATGCCTCTGAAATTCTGGATTACCTGAAGGGGCAGATCACTGATACGCAGCTGGGCCAGGATTTATTGGCGCCCATCCAGGATGCCCGAGAGTTAAAAAACATGTGGTCGGTAAAGGTCGGTGCCACTCAGGACGGCAAGCAATACCTGGCCGGGATCGGGGTAGGGGTAGAGAACACCCCGTCAGGCATGCAAAGCCAGGTGCTGATTTTGGCCGACCGTTTCGCTGTGCTTAATCAAACCAATGGCGTGACCTCGGTACCCTTTGCCATTGATGGCGGCCAGGTGTTTATGAATATCGCCTTTATCAAAGACGGAACTATCACCAACGCCAAGATCGGCGATTACATCCAGTCAAACAACTGGGTAGCGGGTCAATCAGGTTGGCATATCGGTAAGGATGGCAGCTCAGAATTCAATGATGTTACGGTGCGGGGAACAGTTTATGCCACGGATGGTTTATTCAAAGGGCGCATTGAGGCAACGGACGGCTATTTCAACGGCACCGTTTATGCCAACCATCTTGAGGGTGACCTTGCCGTAATGACGTCCATGGATATAAACGTCAGTACACCGTCCGGCTCGTCAAGCCATGAGGGCAATTACACCAAAACATTAAATCCTGATAATTATATCGACAGAACATTGTCTGTTATTTTCCCCTTAAATGCCTGGGCATCAACCAGCCCGCAGGGAGGTGACGGAAACGCCTATATCGAGTTAAAGGCAGAAATATTTGTTGACGGTGTTTCTGTCATCACGTTCAAAACCAATGCTAATGCGTTAGGTGGTGGCAATACCGATTACAACGGCACCTCGGGAGCCTGGACGGTGGATGTGCCGCAAGGGCAGGCTAAGACGATGAGTCTCAAAGTGACCAAAACTACCGGCGGGGGTGGTACTCATGACGCCTACGCCGGGCCAGCGATATTCATAGCATGCCGTAAACGAAATAACAGTTGGTCCTGATTTCATTGACGACAAAGAGAAATCCGCTTCGGCGGATTTTTTATTGGGAGAAATAAATGGCAGTAACTATCAGTGGCAAACTTATCGGCCCAAATGGGGACCCGCGCTCGGGTGTAACAATACAGCTTCGCGCGGTGAAAACATCATCGGCAGTTGTTCAACTGGCCCCTTCAACTTCGGTCACTGGCAGCGACGGCAGTTATTCCTTATCTGTCGAAGTCGGCACGCACGAGGTTATGATCGAGGCTTTTGGCCAGCCTTACGAAAAGGTAGGCACCATAGCGGTGTATGCCGATTCAACTGCTGGGACGTTAAATGATTTTCTAACAGCACCTGGAGAGACAGAACTCACCCCCGCTATTGTCGCCACAGTTGAAGAAATGCGCACTGCCTCTCTGGCTGCCCGGGACGAAACACTCGCAGCCCGAGACATAACCGTCACAGCCGCCCAATCTGCTATCACCTCTGGCAACCTTCAACCTGACGAGGCCACGGGGCTGGCCAATACCACTAACGGCCAGATCTTCACGGTAGGGTATGGAAGCGGCGCGGATATTTCATATAAGACATTCGAGAACGTGAACGGCGTAGCTGTAGTAAGAATTGAGGCACTTGGCAAAGGAGCAGTGGATGCGGTTCAATCTGATATGGATATTCTTGGACAATCTGTTATAAAAGGCGACGATATATTTTTACCAAATGGAAGAAAAATAATAAATGGCATGGCTGGTTCAGATGGGTTTGGTAACGTTTATTCAGATGAACGAGGTAAATTTTATGGCGGGGGGGTTTCGCACGATACATCAGAAATAATTTTTGATCCTTATATTGCCATGGTTATTGGTGACCAAACCGATGGGGTGACACCTTGGACAGTTTTTTATAAAAACGGTCATATTAAAACCAATATTTGTGAGTTAATAGAACATCCAAGTCCTGTATATCACCTTAACCCACCAGGGATATATCTGGCAGATAATGCAACGCCAAATCCAAACGCGTTCATGAGACCTATCATGCTAAAAGATTTAAACGATTTCAATATAGGTCTTTATGGCATGTCTTTGGATTACGCAGTGAGAGGTGATGCCGCTTCAGGCAGGCAGGCTGCGGAGTGGTTGTATGAGTGGGCTATGCGCCGTTCGATGGTAATAAGAAATGGGTCAGGTAATCCTGGCGCATCATATGAGAGACACTGGCGAGTCGCAAACTTTGCAATTTGTTATTTTATAGGGAAAAATGAAATAAACTTTGAGTTGAGAAGGGAAATTATTGATTGGTTTACTGACCTCGGCAATACCATGATACTTGATTTTGATGGATATTCTGCTAAAACAAATAATCACGCATACTGGTGCGCCGCCTCCGTGTATGCGCTTTATCTCGTTACCGGCATAGAAGAATTTAAAACATTTTCTCTAAATCAATATGATTTAGCAATGAACCGCATACAAGAAGATGGGACCTTGACAACTGAACTAGACAGGTTGAAACGTGTACTTTATTATCATAGTTTCGCACTAGAACCTTTGATAATGATGTGTGAGTTGGCAATACAAAAAGGAGAGGATTTATACAATAGAAGCTCAAAATTATTTCTATTGATAGAAACCACTATTCACGGCGTATACGATCCCGTTTGGTTCAAGAACATAGCTGGCTTATCTAATGATCAAGAGCCAGTTACTGGGGGTGGGTGGGGTGGGTTCCTTTCTTTACGATACCCGGAGCTTATTCAGGGAAGGTTAAATGCTGACATAACGGTTTACACTGACCAGTTTTTCATGGGAAAAACTTACGAATTAGCAAGACTATGGGTGAAATAATATGACGACTATTATTGCCGGAAGCGGAATAATTACTAATCCGAATTCAATAAAGCTTTTCACTCCCTCTATTGAAATGCCTCCTTTATTGATAAAGGGGAATTTTAAAAGGTCAATAGCCAGTTTAGTTGATATAAGTGGGGCGGGTGCTCTATTTAACCTAGCCGGAACAAGTACAGGTAATGTCACCTTTGATGATGAGGGTGTTTTTGTTACGAAAACCAACGGTCTTGAAACAAATGTATTAGCAACCGAGGCCATTAGCATCTACTCAGTTCATAAACAAGGTGACCTGACTTATGATATTCTAAACGCGATCCCTTTTAATGATGGCTCTCAAAATACAACCGGTTCAGGATATGGGACATATTTTTTGGAGCGATACCCGCGTGGTAGTGGAGATACACAAATTAACGGGATGTATGCAACAGGATATGTTTATTGGGATTCAACTCCTAGCGCTAACAGAACTGGTTTACAAAATGCTCAACAGAATGTTGAAAAGGGTGATTTCGTTTTTCGTATGATGGTGATTGATCCAGTTTCATATACTGCAACTATTTATTCCGGTTATAAAGGCGTTTTGACAAAGGATGTCACTCAGATCCCGCATGATTTAGCGGCGAGGGTGAGAACAACGCCTTTACGTGTAGGATATGCTCCTAACTCCTCGGCAATATCAGGGGCTAGCCCCGCACTTCGTATTGCAGAGTTTGGAGCGTATAATGGCGCATGCACAGATAAGCAGGCCGCAAAGGCGTATACAGAATCCAGGGCACTCCAAGCTTTAAGTGGAATAACCATCTAACTAGGAATATCACGCTTTAGGTCGGGCCTTCCCTGGCCCTTTGGAAGTACACGCGCACTGTACCGAACCAATCGGCCTCCATCAAACCGGCGCGACATTCTTGCGAAACGCGCCGCAAAACTAAATTTCCCTTCCGCTCAACGCCCTACGATTTTCCTCTCCCGCTTCGCTTCACAATATCCGCATGGCGTGCATATACTGTATAAAATAACAGTGATGATCCATTTGAGTATGCGAACATGATTTTTTATCGGGCCGTTGAACTTGCCGAAGTAATTCCCCTCCCACTTTTTTTGGAGCGGGTGCCCGCTGGCTTTCCCAGCCCAGCCCAAGATTACATTGAAAACCGTATAGATTTGAATCAGTTATGTGTGAGCCATCCAGCTGCGACCTATTTTGTCAGGGTAACCGGCGACTCGATGATCGAGGGGTTTATCAACGAGGGCGACATGCTAATCGTAGACAGCGCTCTCACGGCACAGCATGGGCAAATTGTTATCGCGGCAGTAGACGGTGAATTTACTGTCAAGCAATTGCAACTCACCCCGACGCCACGCCTATTACCCATGAATACGGCTTATCAGGCCATCACAATACGTTTAGAGGACAATGTCGAGATATTCGGCGTGGTGACGTTTATCATTCACTCGGCACCCTGACCATGTTTGCCCTGGCGGATGTGAACTCGTTTTACGCATCCTGCGAGACAGTATTTCGTCCTGACCTGCAAGGTAAGCCGGTCATCGTTCTCAGTAACAATGACGGCTGCGTAATAGCGCGTTCGGCTGAAGCAAAAAAGCTCGGCTTCAAAACCGGGAACCCTTTTTTCGAGATTAAAGACATCGTACGGAAACACTGCGTGCATGTGTTTTCCAGCAATTACGCGCTGTATGCCGACATGTCAAACCGGGTCATGACCACCCTGGAGGAGATGGCGCCATCAATTGAGATTTACTCCATTGATGAGGCTTTCATGAACCTGTCCGGGGTCAGCAATTGCATGAGCCTGGAGCAGTTTGGGCGAGATGTACGCGAAAGGGTAAAGCAGCGCACAAAGCTGACCGTTGGCGTAGGCATTGCCCCAACAAAAACGCTGGCCAAGCTCGCCAATCATGCCGCTAAGCAATGGAGCAAAACCGGCGGCGTGGTGGATCTGTCCTCTCCGCTGCGCCAGCGTAAGCTGATGGCGCTGATGCCGGTGGAGGAAGTCTGGGGCGTTGGCCGGCGGATTTCGAAAAAGCTAAATGGAATGGGTATTTTTACCACCTTGCAGCTGGCTGATAGCCACCCGCCATTTATCCGCAAGCATTTCAGCGTTGTGCTGGAGCGCACGGTTCGGGAACTCAATGGCGAATCATGCATGGCGATGGAAGAGTTTGCGCCAACCAAACAAGAGATCATCAGCTCGAGGTCGTTCGGGGAACGGGCCACCACCTACCAGATGGTGCGCGAGGCGGTCTGTGCTTATGCCGAGCGAGCGGCGGAGAAACTGCGGGGCGAACGTCAGTACTGCAAGAAAATTTCTGTCTTCATCAAAACAAGTCCGTTTGCGGTGGATGAGCCCTATTATGGCAACCAGGCGACCGGAAGTCTCACCATCCCGAGCAATGACACCCGCGACATTATCCGCGTCGCTATGGAGTGCCTGGACAGAATTTTCTTGCCTGGCATGCGCTATCAGAAAGCCGGTGTGATGTTGGGGGATTTTTATAGCATCGGAGTAGCGCAGTTGGCTCTATTCGATGAATATAAACCGCGGGCCAACAGCGAAGCGCTCATGCGTGTACTGGATGGGATTAATCACTCTGGGAAAGGTAAGGTCTGGTTTGCGGGGCAGGGCATACAGCAGGCGTGGCAAATGAAGCGGGCGCTTCTCTCGCCGGCGTACACGACCAGATACAAGGATTTGCCGATCGTGAAAGCAAAGTGATGCAACTCAAACGACAGGGTTATCGATGCGTTTGATGATCCCTGCGTTGTCGTTGTGAATATTCCCCACGGCCTTAGCGACAGGGTGAAAAGAAAATTCATCTGCCGGTATGGCGAAATCATGTGCCAGTTCTTCGGCGCGTTCCGGCGTTATCTCGGGTGATAGCCATTCGAGGGAAGCCTCTCTCGTCATAACCAGCGGCCGGCGGTCATGGATATCGACCAAGCCCTTGTCACTGGCCGCAGTGATGATAACAAATCCATCGTCATCCGGCGCATCCAGGGCGTCGGGATGAAATCGACCTATAGCCGCAAAGAATATAGGAGCCTTGCTTTCATGATAAATGAAATACGGCTGTTTAATTTTTGCGTCGTCCGGATCTTTCTTCCATTCGTACCAGCCGTCTGCCATGACCAGTGCGCGCCCAGTATTCCAAAGTGGCTTAAACATGCGCCCCGTAGCCGCCGTCTCGACGCGCGCGTTGATGAGGGGAGGGCGGCCAGCTTCTTTGGCCCAAGCCGGCTGATATCCCCACATTACGGGGTCGAGGTGCAATTTATCATCGCGCTGGTTTAACAGTAGAACGCGGGTGCCTGGCGCAACGTTGTAGCGTCCGATTGGCTCGCCATCGAGGGCGCCAACGAATTCGACGTCAGGCTTAAGTGATTCGAGATATTGTTCTCTGGTTTCGATCTGGGCAAATCGTCCGCACATAGAGATCAGCTTATAAGGAGGAGGGTATTTGAAGTATAGAAAATGGTGCGGTTTTTCCCTGGTTTTTCCCCCATTTTACCCCAAGCAAAATGCAGACGAAAAAAAACCAACCACAAGTGGTTGGTTTTCTTCAGGATGATTGGTCGGCATGAGAGGATTCGAACCTCCGACCCCCGACACCCCATGACGGTGCGCTACCAGGCTGCGCTACATGCCGACTGCATGGGCGCCTATACTACCTTGTCCTGCGTTGATTGCAATAGCCCATTGAATTGACTGCTTTAGATTTAAGCAGTTAATTGGCAATAAAGCGTTTTTCGTCCGTCAGTACCTGCAAAAGCAGCGCCAGCTGCGGTTTGGCGTTATGAATAACGTCGCCATTAAGATCGTAGGTGCGGTAATCACCGTTGCTTTGCAGCACGATGCTCTGGGTCGGCGTATTGATAACCAGCGTGCCGTTATCGCCGCTGACCACCCAATCGTTGCTCCGCCTTGGCGCAAACAGATCCTCGCCCTGGGTATAGTCGCTGGCATCGGTGGCGACATGCAGCAGGCGCTGCATCAGCGTGGCGGTGACATCGTTGTGGTAGGTCAGCTTGGTCACCACCTGCGGCGGGGTGCCCGGCCAGTGGATGATAAGCGGCACCTGCAGCTGGTATCGGTTAAGGCGTGTGCCGGCTTCCCGATGGCCGTTCTTGCGATCGTTGAGCTCCAGCCCGTTGGCGGCGGTAATCACTACCACCGTATGCTCCAGGTCTCCCCTGGCGCGCAGGGTGGCGATAATCTGGCCGATATAGCCGTCCAGGCGCTGAGCGCCCTGCTGGTAATGCTCCGCCAGGTTGGGCTTGTTATTCAGGCCGGCGTTGATATCCGTGCCGTTGAATTCCACGTAAGAATACCAGGGCGCATCGCCGGTGGACGCCGCGCGCCACTGTTGCCATTGCTGGGCGGTCTGACTGTCGGGCTGGCTGACCGGCTCCGGCAGGCTGAAATCGGTCAGCAGCGCCTGCCTGTCCAGCGGGCTGCCGAAGCCGTTGGATGAGAACAGGCCCAGCTGATAGCCCTGCTTGCCGAGCGCATCGAATAATACCGAGGTCTTGCGCGCCGCCAGGATGCCGTCCATATAAGAAGACGAAATGCCGTAAAACAGCCCGAACAGCCCGGTATCCGCATGATTGCCGGTGCTGAAATGGTTGGTGAAACGCACGTTGTCGGCGGCGAACTGCTTTAACGTCGGCATCTGTTGGTCGACGGTATCGTTGCGCAGGGCGCCGGTGGCGATGATCAGCAGGTTATATCCGCTGCCTTTATTCTGGAATTGCAGCGGGCTTAACGGGTATTCCACCGCCACCGCCTCGGGATTGCCCTGCTGCACCAGGCGACGCTCGTATTCCTGCGCATCCAGCAGGCCGTGCCGCTCCAGGAAGCGGCGCGCGGTCATGGGGTAGGATAGCGGCAGGTTGGAGCGCTGCATGGTAATCGGCCGGTAGAAATTGGCGTCCGCCCAGATATAGATAATGTGCGAGGCGAAAAAGGCGCAGATAAGCACGATAGCCACGGGCTTGCCGATTTTACGCCGGTTAAGGCTGCGCAGCTTTTGCCATGACCAGGTGCCGAAGAGCATTTCCACCAGGAAGATGATGGGGATGCCGATAAACATCAGCTGCCAGTCGCGCGCCAGCTCACCTTCGTCGGGGTTGACCACCAGTTCCCAGACCACCGGATTAAGGTGGAGGTGGAAACGGGTAAATACCTCGGTATCCACCAGCAGCAGCGTCAGCCCGGCGGTGGCGATAATGGCCGACAGAAAGCGCAGCAGTCGCTGCGACATCACTACAAAGGTCAGCGGGAAGATAATCAGCAGGTAAAGGGTAAAAACGATAAAACTAAAGTGGCCGAGCCAGCTGGTGAACGCGAAAACGCGGCCCAGCAGCGAGCCGGGCCAGTCGGCGACAAAAAGATAGCGGCTGCCGAGCCCAAGGCTAAGCAGGATGTTGAAAAGGGCGAACCAGTGACCCCAACTGATCATTTGGGAAACTTTGTCACGGTAGCGCTGGCTATTTGTCACCATAAATCAGTCTTGGCAGCTCATTAATGCGTATCGTGAGTCCGGACGGAGGAGAGCAGCGCCTCGCCGAAGGAGTTTGCCAGGGTTTTGCGCTGTTCCGGCGCCACGCTGGTGTTGATCACATGAGTAATCATATTACCCAATACCATCAGCGACAAATCGGTTGGCGTACGGTGCTTTTCCAGCACCGCCGACAGTTCGCCCAGCAATGCTTCAACCTCTTCGTCGCTATAACGGGATGCTTGCGGCATAATATATTCTTAGTAATCTGTTAAAGTCCGCTATCTTACCGTATCAACTCCGCTTTTTCCGCTTTTTTATCGCTTTTCAGCCGGGGCGCCCCTGCGCAATGTGCTGTGCCAGCGCAACACCGGTTGAGCTGCGGGCTATTCAGTGTTTGAATACGCACCTGGCCCGAAGGAGAATAAATCATGAGTCTGGATATTGACCAGATAGCATTGCATCAGCTTATCAAACGCGACGAGCAAACGCTGGAACTGGTATTGCGCGATTCGCTTTTGTCCCCCAGCGCGGCGGTGGCGGAGATGATGGCGGAACTGCACCGGGTATATAGCGCGAAAAACAAAGCCTATGGTCTGTTTAACGAAGGCAGCGAGCTGGCGTCGGCGCTGCGCAGCTGCCGTAAGGGCGATGAAGACTTCCTGGCGTTTACCCGCGCCGCCACCGGCAGGCTGCGCGACGAACTGGCCAAATATCCTTTTGCCGAGGGCGGCGTCGTTTTGTTTTGTCAGTACCGCTACCTGGCGGTGGAATATCTGTTGATCGCGGTGTTGAACAGCCTGAGCAGTATGCGGGTGAATGAACAGCTTGATATCAGCAGTACCCATTATCTGGATATAAACCATGCGGATATCGTGGCGCGTATCGATCTGACCGAATGGGATACCAATCCGCAGTCTGCGCGCTATCTGACGTTCCTGAAGGGACGAGTGGGCCGTAAGGTGTCCGACTTTTTTATGGATTTCCTCGCCGCCAGCGAAGGGCTGGACGCCAAAGCGCAGAATCGCGGGCTGTTGCAGGCGGTGGATGATTATTGCGCCGATGCCCAGCTTGATAAAAGCGAGCGGCAGAATGTGCGCCAGCAGGTATACAGCTACTGTAAGGATCAGCTGTCGTCCGGCGAGGAGATCGCGGTGGCCGAGCTGTCCGGGACCCTGCCGCCGGTGGGCGATAAAACCTTTCAGGCGTTTGCCAGCGGGGCGGGGTATGAGCTGGAGGAGAGTTTTCCGGCCGACCGCGGCACCCTGCGCCAGTTGACCAAGTATGCCGGCAGCGGCGGCGGCGTTACGCTGAATTTTGACGCGCAGCTGTTGGGCGAGCGTATTTTCTGGGACCCCGCCACCGATACCCTGACCATCAAAGGTACGCCGCCGAACCTGCGCGATCAGCTTACCCGTCGCCAGAACGGCGGAAGCTAACGTACGGTGTCGGCGGGCCTACCGCGCCATGGGGCCTCGGTCGGGCGGAAAACCACGCCCGATTCAACCCCATCGGCACGGTCTCCCTTGAATACGTTTGCTGTGAGTACGGTGTTGGCGGGCCTACCGCGCCATGGGGCCTCGGTCGGGCGGAAAACCACGCCCGATTCAACCCCATCGGCACGGTCTCCCTTGAACACGTTTGCTATGAGCCCGGTGTTGGCGGGCCTACCGCGCCATGGGGCCTCGGTCGGGCGGAAAACCACGCCCGATTCAACCCCATCGGCACGGTCTCCCTTGAATACGTTTGCTATGAGCCCGGTGTTGGCGGGCCTACCGCGCCATGGGGCCTCGGTCGGGCGGAAAACCACGCCCGATTCAACCCCATCGGCACGGTCTCCCTTGAATACGTTTGCTATGAGCCCGGTGTTGGCGGGCCTACCGCGCCATGGGGCTTCGGTCGGGCGGAAAACCACGCCCGATTCAACCCCATCGGCACGGTCTCCCTTGAACACGTTTGCTATGAGTCCGGTGTTGGCGGGCCTACCGCGCCATGGGGCAAAAAAAAACGCCGCGTAAGCGGCGTCCTTTTATCGTATCGGTTAGTCGCGATTAAACGCGGACAAAGTCGATATGAGTCAGTTTCGGTTTGAACGGATGGCGTTGTACCGCCTGAACCTTAACCTGAGTTTCGGCGCCGTCGATAACCAGTGATAATACGTCGCTATAGAAACCCGGTTTGGTTTGGGTATTCAGCACGATTTCGTGGTCCATCTCGATAGAGACCGGCGCTTCGGTGCCACCATAAACGATAGCAGGAAACTTATTCGCTAGACGCAGGCGGCGGCTCGCACCCTTACCCTGATCTTTACGCACTTCTGCATTAATAATTAACATGTATTTTCTCGATACTTAAAAAAGTAACCCCGCTACAGGCGACCCAGCAGCAGGTTGGATAGACGTGCTTTAAAGTAAAGCGGGCGGAATTCTACCGGAAATACCCCGGCGGGGCAAATAAAACCCCGTCAGCCGCGCAATTCGTGGGCCAGGCGATAACGGCCCTGGTAGTCGAAAATCTTTTCCCTTACCTGCCAGAACGCGCCCTGGCGGCGCGCGACGACAAAATCCGGCGCGCGCAGCCGGTCCGCCGCGCGCTGGATATCGGCGGCGGTTTGCCAGGGAAAGGGCACCCCCGGCGCCCGCTGGTGCAGACGCAGAAAACGGTGCTCGAACACCCGCCGCTGGGGCGGCGTATGCAGCCGGAAACGCTCGGCGACCTCGGCGCCGTCCTCATCATGGTAGGTGATGCGCAGCCATTCGCCTTTGCCGTCGCCCCCGCAGTCAAGCGTCATGCCGCTGCAGCGCAGCACCAGCGCGTCCTTGAGCCGCAGCGCCGCCTTGAGCATATCGTCCGGATCCACCAGGATTTTATCGCATTCGTGGCAGCGCCTGGCGGCGATATCGTTTTCGGCGCCGCAGTCCGGACAGATCTTGCAGCGGAAGCGAAAATCGCATTGGCGGCGTTCGCCATCTTCCTGTTCCTCGAAACCCTGGCAGCGGCGGCCGTAGTGTTCAATGACTTCGCCCTCCGGCGTGGTTTTGCCCCAGAACATATTGGCAAAGCCGCAGAGCGGGCAGAATACCTGGACCGGCGTGCCGGTTCCGGCCGGTTTGGCCTGGCCTATCTCGGGAGAAAATAGATCGTGGCCGTTGCCGGCATAGTCGAGAATCAGGCATCGGGTCTTGCCGGGATAGAGCCGGAGTCCGCGCCCGACAATCTGCTGGTACAGGCCGACCGACTCGGTGGGCCGCAAGATGGCGATCATATCCACATGGGGAGCGTCAAAACCGGTGGTCAGCACCGCCACGTTAACCACGTAGCGTAGCGATTGCCGGCGGAAGGCGTCGATCAGCCGGTCGCGATCCGCCTGGGGCGTTTCGGCGCTGATAAGCGCCGCCTGCGCGGGCGGCAGCAGGCCGAGGACTTCGCGGGCATGTTCTACCGTCGCGGCAAAGATCATCACGCCGCGCTTATCCGCCGCGTACTCCTGTATCTGGCCGACGATAAGCGGCGTGATGCGGTTTTGCCGCCGTACTTCGGTATTCAGCTCCGACTCGGCATAGTAGCCGTTGATATTGGGCGACAGGCGGCTGAAGTCGTAATGCAGCACCGGCATATCCAGGCGCTCCGGCGGCACCAGGAAGCCGTGTTTGATCATATAGTGCAGCGGCAGCTCATAGACGCAGTCGCGAAAGAAACTGCGCTCGTCGCCGCGCACCATGCCGTGATGGTGGTATTGGTATATCCATCCCTTGCCGAGGCGGAAGGGCGTGGCGGTCAGTCCCAGGATGCGCAGCGCCGGCCGGGCGAGGCGCAGATGGCGGATGACCTGCTGATATTGGCTGTCGTCGCCGTCGCCGAGCCGGTGGCATTCATCGATAATCAGCAATGAGAACGCGCTGTCGAACTGATCCAGGTTGCGCGCAACGGACTGTACGCTGCCGAACACCACTTTGCCCCGGCTGTCCCGCTGCTGCAGACCGGCGGCGAAGATATCCGCCTCCAGTCCCAGCGCCTGGAATTTTTCATGGTTTTGCGCCACCAGTTCCTTGACGTGGGCCAGGACCAGAACCCGGCCGCGCGCCAGGCGCGCCAGCTCGGCGATCACCAGGCTTTTGCCGGCGCCGGTGGGCAGCACGATCACCGCCGGTTCGTCGTGGCGGCGAAAATGATCCACCGCCGCGTTGACTGCGTCGCGCTGATAAGGACGTAGGGTGAAGGACATCTCTAAATGAATCTCGTTGTCGGCTATGCTCGGCAGGCAAGCCCCGTTATACTGTGATTTCACTTTATAAGCATATGCGGCATTCGCCGCCTTTCCCGCACGATAGCGGATTCGGGCCATTTGGTCCGGCCGCGCGCCTCCCTTACCGGGCGGGTGGAGCATCGTTGCCGGGCGCTTTCCAAGATTACAGGCAAAACGACGTTAATGCGACTGGACAAATTTTTATCTCAACAGTTAGGTATCAGCCGGGCGCTGGTGCAACGGGAACTGCGCGCCAAGCGGGTGACCGTCGACGGTGATACGGTGAAACAGGGCGCGTTCCAACTGCTGGCGCAACATGAAGTGCGCTTTGACGATCGGGTCCTGCACCAGATACTTGCCCCGCGCTATTTTATGCTGCACAAACCCCAGGGCTATGTGTGCTCAACCGACGATCCCGATCATCCCACCGTGCTGTATTTTATGGACGAACCGGTGCCGGACAAGCTGCACGCCGCCGGACGTCTGGACATCGATACCACCGGCCTGGTGTTGATGACCGACGACGGCCAGTGGTCCCACTGGATCACCTCGCCTAAACATCACTGTGAAAAGACCTATTTGGTGACGCTTGAGGATCCGCTGGACGGGGATATCGCGCGTCAGTTTACCGAAGGGGTGATGCTTCACGGCGAAAAACTGCCGACCCGGCCCGCGCAGCTTGAGCAGCTTGCCGAGCGCGAAGTGCGCCTGACCATCAGCGAAGGGCGTTATCATCAGGTGAAAAGAATGTTCGCCGCGGTGGGTAACCATGTGGTGGCGCTGCATCGCGAACGTGTCGGCGCCATCGTGCTGGATGCGGATCTGGAACCCGGCCAATACCGCGCGCTGACCGCCGATGAAATCGCCGGCATAGGCGCGCCGGCACGTCCGTGACAACGACGGCGGGCGGTGCGTCCGCCGGCCGTGCAGGATTGATAAAGGCATGAACGAGGAGTCGTACAACGTGCAAGCAGACCGGACATCCCATATCGGTTTAATCGTCATCCTGGGTTTATTGTCGATGCTGATGCCATTGGCTATCGATATGTATTTGCCGGCCATGCCGCTGATTGCCTCGGAGTTCGGCGTCGGCGCGGGGAGCGTGCAGATGACCCTGAGCGCCTATGTGCTGGGGTTTTCCATCGGCCAGCTGTTTTACGGGCCGTTGGCCGATAGCCTGGGCCGTAAGCCGGTGATTCTGTTCGGCACGTTCTTTTTTGCCGTCGCCGCCGCGGCTTGCGCGCTGTCGCAATCGGTGGAGCAGCTGATCAATATGCGTTTCTTGCATGGTCTGTCCGCCGCCGCCGCGAGCGTGGTGATCAATGCGCTGATGCGCGATATGTTCACCAAGGATGATTTTTCACGCATGATGTCGTTTGTGGTGCTGGTGATGACGGTGGCGCCGCTGCTGGCTCCCATCATCGGCGGCGTGCTGCTGGTGGTGTTTAACTGGCATGCCATTTTCTGGATCATGAGCCTGACGGCGCTGGTGGCCACCGTGCTGGTGATGCTGTATATCCGGGAAACGCTGCCCAGGGAGCGGCGGCAAAAGTTTAATCTGCGCACCACCATCGGCAACTTCGGCGCGTTGTTTCGCCATAAGCGGGTGTTCAGCTATATGCTGGCCAGCGGTTTTTCCTTTGCCGGGATGTTTTCGTTCCTGAGCGCCGGGCCGTTTGTCTATATCAATCTTAACGGCGTTTCGCCGCAGAATTTCGGTTATTATTTTGCCCTTAACGTCTTGTTTTTGTTTATCATGACGCTTATCAACAGCCGGAGCGTGAGGCATTTCGGGGCGCAGAAGATGTTCCGTTTCGGGTTGTTTATCCAGTTGCTGATGGGTATCTGGCTGTTGATCGTTTGCGGCATGAACCTGGGGTTCTGGCCGTTGGTTATCGGCGTGGCGGTGTTTGTCGGCTGCGTGGCGATGGTGACGTCCAACGGCATGGCCGTGATCCTGGATGATTTTCCGCATATGGCCGGTACCGCCTCGTCGCTGGCGGGAACGCTGCGGTTCGGCGTGGGCGCGGTAATCGGTGCGTTGTTGTCGCTGGCGACGTTTTCCAGCGCCTGGCCGATGGTATTGTCCATGGCGTTTTGCACCATCAGCGCGATGTTGTGTTATCTGTATGCCAGCCGTCCGCGGCGGGCGGCGCGTACCGCGTCATAGCGTTTTCCTTTTCACACGCCGGGCGTTGGCACGTTCTCCCTTAACACTTCTGTTTTGGGTTTGGTGTTGGCGGGCTTACCGTGCCATGGGGTGCTCTGTTGGGCGGGAACACCACGCCGATTCGACCCCATTGGCACGCTCTCCCTTTTACACATCTTGTGTAGGTTTAACGATCGCCGTCCTGGCAATATTGGGCTTCCGTGAAGATAAATGTCGCCCCGGCGAGGGCTTCGCCTGCTTTGCGTTAGCGTGCGTCAGGGCTTATGACGCCTCGGCAAGGGTTTCGCCTGCTTTGCGTTAGTGTGCGTCAGGGCTTATGTCGCCTCGGCAAGGGTTTCGCCTGCTTTGCGTTAGCGTGCGTCAGGGCTTATGTCGCCTCGGCAAGGGTTTCGCCTGCTTTGCGTTAGCGTGCGTCAGGGCTTATGACGCCTCGGCAAGGGTTTCGCCTGCTTTGCGTTAGCGTGCGTCAGGGCTTATATCGCCACGGCAAGGGTTTCGCCTGCTTTGCGTTAGCGTGCGTCAGGGCTTATGTCGCCTCGGCGAAGGTTTCGCTTGCCGTGCGTGAGGTGTTCATAGGTATTGCCGGATGCCGGCAAGCGACAAAGAGGCCGTACCGCGACGGCCTCCTTGACCTCCGCGCGCCCGGCAGGTCGCGCGTCGCTGCGCGATGCCTTCCGCCGCCAATGTCCCCGTGATGCACCGGCCCGTTATGCGCTCCCGGCGCAACGGGCCTTTCGCCGCTCCCGGCGGCTCATGCCGGGGCCACCGGCGCCGTCAGCGCGCTTTATGCCGGGATATCTGTCGCGGCCAGCGCTGTGATGTATAGGGCATCGGCGCCGCTGTGGGTTTAGTGGAAGGTACAGCAGACAGAGAAGCGGCTAATCATTGTGCAATGCAAAAGGCACCGCGACAGGTCAGTCATACATGCAAATATACATGCAGTCGGCAGCCGGCAATTATCAGTCATACATCATGCGATGCAGCCAACATTTACACCGTCAGCAGTCATACGGCCAGCGTCTCATACCGCCGGAAATTATGGTCAGACAACCACGTAGCCGGGCATAAACCCGCCACAGTGAGAGTAGGTAGCTGGCCGCAAATCTTAGCTAAACTAAACTAAGCCAAGCTAATTTAAGTTAACCCAAAATTAATACCGATATTTTTCCCGGTACGTGCATATTACTTACTACCAAAAAACGCTATTTTACTCACAGACGATGGTGTTGACGTGGTGCCGGCATAGAGTGCGCCGGCAGCGCGCATCCCGGCTGGATGAGCCGCCGGGAGCGGCGAAAGCTAAGGGCCGCGCCGGGAGCGCGTCCCGTGCGGTCCCAAAGCCGGGATGCGTGATGCCGGGAACCGCGCAGCGGCGCACGATCTGCCGGACGCGCGGAGGTCAAGGAGGCCGTCGCGGTACGGCCTCTTTGTCGCTTGCCGGCACCCGGCATTCCATATAACCGCCGAACGCACGGCAAGCGAAACCCGCGCCGAGGCGACATAAACCCTGCCACAAGGCAAACCAAGACACAGCAAGCGAAACCCGCGCCGAGGTGACATAAACCCTGCCACAAGGCAAGCCAAGACACAGTAAGCGAAACCCGCGCCGAGGCGACATAAACCCTGCCACAAGGCAAGCCAAGATACAGCAAGCGAAACCCGCGCCGAGGCGACATAAACCCTGCCACAAGGCAAACCAAGACACAGCAAGCGAAACCCGCGCCGAGGTGACATAAACCCTGCCACAAGGCAAACCAAGACACAGCAAGCGAAACCTTCGCCGAGGCGGCATAAACCCTGCCACAAGGCAAACCAAGACACAGCAAGCGAAACCCGCGCCGAGGTGACATAAACCCTGCCACAAGGCAAGCCAAGACACAGTAAGCGAAACCCGCGCCGAGGCGACATAAACCCTGCCACAAGGCAAGCCAAGGCACAGCAAGCGAAACCTTCGCCGAGGCGACATAAACCCTGCCACAAGCCAAGACAAGACACAGTAAGCGAAACCCTCGCCGAGGCGACATAAACCCTGCCATAAGGCAAACCAAGGCACAGCAAACAAAACCCTCACCGAGACCACTTAACCCCTGACGCCCCCTTTACCTTTTATTTATCCTGAAACCTTTTGTAGCGCATCGGTTACAAATAGTCGCAAATCTGCGCTTGTTTTTCTTTTCCTCGTAATGATAATCAATATCGTTTTAATTGACGTTTCTTTACTTTTTCTCGCCCCCAAAAGCATCGAGGTGATGGGTATGTTTGTGCCTTTTCTGATTATGCTGCGTGAGGGTCTCGAGGCGGCGCTGATCGTGAGCCTTATCGCCGGCTATCTGAAAAAGACCGGCCGCGGCCGCTGGCTAAAAGCGGTGTGGGTGGGCGTGCTAAGCGCGGCGCTGTTGTGCCTGGCGGTGGGTGTCGTCATTAACGAAACCACCGGCGAATTTCCGCAAAAGCAACAGGAACTGTTCGAGGGCATCGTGGCGGTGCTGGCGGTCCTCATCCTGACCTGGATGGTGTTCTGGATGCGCAAGATGTCCCGCTCGATTAAAGCCCAGCTGGAAAGCGCCGTCGATCAGGCGCTCAGCAATGCCCGCGGGCAGGGCTGGGCGCTGGTGGGCATGGTGTTTTTTGCCGTGGCCCGCGAGGGGTTGGAATCGGTGTTTTTTTTGCTGGCGGCGTTTCAGCAGGACGTAGGCATCGAGGCGCCCATCGGCGCGGTGTTGGGATTGGCCTGCGCCATCGTCTTGGGGATGCTGATGTATTACGGCGGCATCCGCCTGCGCATGGAGAAGTTTTTCAAATGGACCAGCCTGTTTATTCTGTTTGTGGCCGCGGGGCTGGCGGCCGGGGCAATTCGCGCTTTCCACGAAGCGGGATTATGGAATGGTTTCCAGGCAATCGCATTTGATTTCAGCGCCACCCTATCCACCCAATCGTTGTTCGGCACCTTGCTTGAGGGGCTGCTGGGTTATCAGGAAGCGCCCACCGTCAGTGAAGTGGCCGTGTATTTGTTATACCTGGTGCCGGCCCTGGTGATGTTTTTCCTGCCTGCGCGGGGCAACCGGACGACACGTGTCGCCGGATAAAATCCATTAAATTGTTCCACTATTCAGGGTAAAAAAAATGTCCAATATGCAACGCTTCCGTCGCCGCATTCTTCCTGCCGCCTTACTGGTGGCGCCGGTGCTGTCGGCATGGGGCTGGCCCGCGCTGGCGGCCGATATTCCTCAGGTCAAGATTACCGTTAACGATAAGCAGTGCGATCCGATGGCGCTGAACGTTAAACCGGGCAAAACGCAGTTTATTATTCATAACGCCAGCCAGAAAGGGCTGGAGTGGGAAATCCTCAAGGGCGTGATGGTGGTCGAGGAGCGCGAGAACGTGGCGCCGGGCTTTACCCAGAAGATGACCGCCACCCTGGAGCCGGGGGAATACGATATGACCTGCGGCCTGCTGAGCAATCCGAAGGGCAAGCTGACGGTTTCGGCGGACGGCGGCGCGGGCGCGGCGAAACCGGATGCCATGGCGCTGGTGGGGCCGATTGCCGATTATAAAGTCTATGTGCTGCAACAGGTCGGCGAGCTTGTCTCCCATACCAAGACCTTTACCGATGCGGTGAAGAAAGGCGATCTGGCCACCGCGCAGAAGCTGTTTGCCCCCACCCGCGTGTATTACGAGCGTATCGAGCCTATCGCCGAACTGTTCTCGGATCTGGACGGCAGTATTGATGCCCGCGAAGATGATTTCGAGCAGAAATCCGCCGACCCGAAATTCACCGGTTTCCACCGGCTGGAAAAAATCCTCTTCAGCGATAAAACCACGGCCGGCACCGCCCCGTTTGCCGATCAATTGTATAAAGATACCCAGGATCTGCAAAAACGCATCGGCGACCTGACCTTCCCGCCGAGTAAAGTGGTCGGCGGCGCCGCCGGACTGATTGAGGAGGTGGCCTCCAGTAAGATCAGCGGCGAGGAAGACCGTTACAGCCGTACCGATCTTTCCGATTTCCAGGCCAATATCGACGGATCGCAAAAAATCGTCAACCTGCTGCGCCCGCTGCTGCAAAAAGCCGATGCGCCGCTGCTGGCGAAAATTGACGGTAACTTTGCCAAGGTGGATAACGTCCTGATGAAATACCGTAATAAAGACGGCTTTGCGTCTTATGACAAGCTGACCGATGCCGATCGCACCGCGCTCAAAGGCCCGATCACCGCCCTGGCGGAAGATCTGGCGCTGCTGCGCGGCGTGCTGGGGCTGGAGTAGGGTTGAGCGCCTGATGAGTGCTGATAAAGATAAAAACAGCGGTAAGGCGGCGTCGCCATCACGGCGCCGCTGGCTGAAGGGGCTTGGCGCCCTCGGCGGCGCCCTGGCGTTGCGCGGCGCGGCGGCGGCGCCGGCTCCTGCTCCCGATGAGCATTCCCCCGGCACCTTGTCACCCGACGAGCGCTGGCAGCGCCAGCCGTTTTACGGACCCCGGCAGGCCGGCATCACCACGCCGCAGCAGGCGGCCATGATGCTGGTGGCGTTTGACGTGCTGGCCGGAGATAAGGACGATCTGCGGCGGTTGTTTCGCGTGCTGACCGAGAGGATTGCATTTTTAACCACCGGCGGGCAGGCGCCGGCGGTGGATGATAAATTGCCGCCGATGGACTCCGGCATTCTGGGCGAGCATATCGCCCCGGATAACCTGACCATCACGGTGGCGGTGGGCGACTCGTTGTTTGACGATCGTTTCGGCCTCGCCGCGCTGAAACCCCGGCGGCTGCAAAAGATGACGCGTTTTGCCAACGATGCGCTGGACGCTGATTTATGCCATGGCGATCTGCTGTTGCAAATTTGCGCCAACGGCAGTGACACGGTGATTCATGCGCTGCGGGATATCATTAAACATACCCCGGATCTGCTGAGCGTGCGCTGGAAGCGCGAAGGCTTTATTTCCGCCAGCGCGGCGCGCAGCCGGGGCAAGGAGACACCGATTAATTTGCTGGGCTTCAAGGACGGCACCGGCAATCCGGATACCCGCGACCCCGGCCTGATGGATCGGGTAATCTGGGTCGGCGCCGGTACGGATGAACCCGCCTGGGCGGTAAACGGCAGTTACCAGGCGGTGCGCATTATCCGCTTTCACGTCGAGTCCTGGGATCGTACGCCGCTGCACGAGCAGCAGACCATCTTCGGCCGTGATAAGCGCACCGGCGCGCCGCTGGGCATGGCCAATGAACATGATGTGCCCGACTACAGCCGCGATCCGCAGGGCAAGGTCATCCCGCTCGATGCCCATATGCGTCTGGCCAATCCCCGTACGCCCGCCACCCAAGGCAACCTGATGCTGCGCCGGGGCTATAGCTATTCCCTGGGCGTTTCCCGCTCCGGCCAGCTGGATATGGGATTGTTGTTCGTCTGCTTCCAGCAGGATCTGGAGCAGGGGTTTCTCGCCGTGCAGCGCAGGCTTAACGGCGAGGCGCTGGAAGAATACATCCAGCCCATCGGCGGGGGCTACTTTTTTGCCCTGCCGGGGGTCGAGCGCCAGGACGGCTATCTGGCGCAGTCGCTGCTGGCATAACGCCGGCGGTTTTCCCCCTTCTGCCGCTTTGCCGGCGCGGCTGCCCTGCGCCGGCGTGCATGTCGATTTTCCTGTGAACCGCCGTCCCCTTTACCCGCCGCGACGGCGGGAGCGCATCCTATCCTTCCTCCCGTGGCATTTTTTTGTTCGCAAAATGTAAATAATAAGCTCAGTTAAAGTTATGCAAATGCATAAAAAACAGTTGTGCTACGGCGTTTAACGCGGTACATATAGGCCGAAAAGAGATCTGTCTCTCATTTCAAAGTTATCTATGCTGTTTTTATGAACATATTGACTGCTAATGTCACGCTAATATTATAGTATTGTGATAAAATTGTTACTAAGTAGTTTAATCGTCTGGGGACGTGGAGTGACAAATCTACAGTTATCCGTGGTGCATCGTTTGCCACAATATTACCGCTGGCTGAATGGGTTTAGCGGCATCAAAGTCGAACCGATATCCGCCGGTGATTGCGACGATAACGACCTGATTGGCCTGACGCTGTTAAGCCATGAAGGCGATACGGCGTGGGAAGTGATGCGGGAACTGGCGCGTTCCCTGGTGGAAATCCAGGTCACCTGCTCGGTGCTGGAATGCGAAGGGCAGCCTTGCCTGTTTTTGCACCGTGACGATGAATGCACCGGCCTGTGCCGGCTGAAAAACATGGGCGTGGCCATCGCCGAGCCCGCGTCGGCATCGTACTATTCTTAAGACCAGTACCCGGGCGCGCCGCGCTTACCCGGCCGCCAGCAGCAACTGGCGGGTATACTCCGCTGAGGGTGCGTCGAACACCTGCAGGCAGGCTCCCTGTTCCACGACTTCCCCTTCCCGCAGTACCATCACCTGATGACACATTGCCCGCACCACCTGCAGATCGTGGCTGATAAACAGGTAGGTCAGCTGGTGTTTTTCCTGCAGTGATTTCAGCAATTGCAGGATCTGCGCCTGCACCGATCTGTCCAGCGACGAGGTGGGTTCATCGAGGATTACCACGTCCGGCTGCAAAATCAGCGCCCGGGCGATGGCGATGCGCTGGCGCTGCCCGCCGGAAAATTCGTCGGGGTAACGATGGCGGGTGTCGGGATCGAGCCCCACTTCGCTTAGCGCGGCAATCACCCGCCGGTCCTGTTCCTGCGCCGAAAAATGATGATGCACGCGCAGCCCCTCCACCACGATTTGCGCCACCGTCAGCCGGGGATTCAGCGCCGAGTTCGGGTCCTGGAACACCACCTGGATACGGCGGCGCAGCGGCAGCATGCCGCGCCGGTTAAACTGATGCAGCGGCTGGCCGTCAAACCAGATCTCGCCGTCGGATTTCAGCAACCGCAGCACCGCCAGCGCCGTGGTGCTTTTGCCTGAGCCGGATTCGCCCACCAATCCCAGGCTTTCGCCGCGCCGCAGGCTAAATGACACCCCGCGTACGGCGCTTTTTTGCGCCGCCTGGCGGCGAAACAGCCCCTGGCGCCCGGAAAAGGTCACGCCCAGATTAGCGACCCGCAGCAGCGCCGGCGCCCCCGGCGGCACCGGCAGCGGCTCGCCTCCCGGCTCCGCCGCCAGCAAACGGCGGGTATAAGGGTGTTGCGGCGCGCTGAAGAGGGCGTCGCGCCCGCCGATCTCCACGCATTTGCCTTCCTGCATCACCGCCACGTTGTCCGCCAAACGGCGCACGATATTCAGGTTATGGGTGATAAACAGCAGCGCCATGCCCATCTCCCGGCGCAGGTCGGTCAGCAATGCCAGGATCTGCGCCTGTACCGTTACGTCCAGCGCGGTGGTCGGCTCGTCGGCAATCAGCAGTTTGGGCCGGGTGAGCAGGGCCATGGCGATCATCACCCGCTGGCGTTCGCCGCCGGAGAGCTGGTGGGGGAAATCCCGCAGCCGGGATTTGGCCTGGCGGATGCCCACCCGATCGAGGCTGGCCAGCACTTCGGCGCGGGCTTCGGCGCCGCGCATGTCCCGATGCAGCGCCAGCACCTCCAGCAGCTGTTTTTCCACGCTGTGCAGCGGGTTAAGCGACGACATCGGTTCCTGGAAGATCATGGCGATGTCATTGCCGCGCACGCGCCTGAGCGTTGCGTCTGGGGCATGCAGCAGGCTCTTGCCGGCGAACAGGATATCGCCATGGGGGTAGCACACCTGCGGCTGGGGCAGCAGGCGCAGGACCGACAGGGCGGTAACGCTTTTGCCCGAACCGGATTCGCCTACCAGCGCCAGCGTTTCGCCGGCGTTAAGCGCCAGCGTCACCTTATCCACCACCTGCCGGGTTTGATTGCCCTGGCCAAAGGCGACGCTCAGTTCCTTGATTTCTAACAATGGCGTGGTCATAGGTTAATGCGCCTTGCTGGGGTCAAAGGCGTCGCGCACCGCTTCGCCGATAAAAATCAGTAATGACAGCACCAGGGCCAGCGTGACAAAAGCGGTAATGCCGAGCCACGGCGCCTGGAGGTTATTTTTGCCTTCCAGCAACAGGTTGCCCAGGGACGGCGAGCCGATGGGCAGGCCGAAACCGAGAAAATCCAGCGAGGTCAGCGTGGTAATGGACCCGCACAGGATAAAGGGCAGGAAGGTCAGCGTCGCCACCATGGCATTGGGCAGCATATGGCGCAGCATGATCATCCGATCGCTGACCCCCATGGCCTGGGCGGCGCGGATATAGTCGAAATTACGGGCGCGCAGGAATTCGGCGCGCACCACGCCCACCAGGCCCATCCAGCCGAACAGCACGGTAATGGCCAGCAGCCACCCGAAGTCCGGCGGCACGACGCTTGATAATAAAATAATCAAAAACAGCGTCGGCATGCCGGACCAGACCTCGATAAAGCGCTGTCCCCACAGGTCCAGCCGGCCGCCGTAATAGCCCTGGCTGGCGCCGACGATAATGCCGATAACGCTTGAAAGCAGGGTCAGCGCCAGGCCGAACAGCATCGACAGCCGGAAGCCATACAATAAGTTGGCCAGCACATCCTTGCCGGTGCTGTCGGTACCCAGCCAGTTCTGCCGGCTTGGCGGCGACGGGAAGGGCCGGGCGGTGGCGAAGTTAATGGTGCGGTAGTCATAGCGTACCGGCGCCCATATCGCCCAGCCGTGCGCGGCCAGCCGCCCGGCGATATAGGGATCGCGGTAATCGGTCCTGGTCGCCAGCTCGCCGCCGAAGGTGGTCTCGCTGTAGTTAAACAGCAGCGGCGAATAAAATTGTCCCTGGTAGCGCACCAGCAGGGGCTTGTCGTTGGCCACCAGCTCCGAGGCGAGGCTCAGGATAAACAGCAGCAGAAATAGCCATAACGACCAGTAGCCCCGGCGGTTGCGGCGAAAACGCGCCCAGCGCGCCTGGTTGACGGAACTCAGTCTCATTGGCGGCCCTCGAAATCAATGCGCGGGTCGACCAGCGTATAGGTCATATCGCTGAGGATATTGAGCAGCAGGCCGATCAGGGTAAAGATATATAACGTGCCGAACATGACCGGGTAATCCCGTTGCAGGGTGGCGTCGTACCCCAGCAGCCCCAGGCCGTTAAGGGAAAACATCACCTCAATCAGCAGCGAACCGGTAAAAAACATGCTGATAAAGGTGGCGGGGAAACCGGCTATCACCAGCAGCATGGCGTTGCGAAACACATGGCGGTAGAGGATCTGGTTTTCCGTCAGCCCCTTGGCGCGCGCGGTGGTGACGTATTGCTTGCGGATCTCGTCCAGGAACGCGTTTTTAGTCAACATGGTCAGGGTGGCGAATCCGCCAATCACCGTGGCCAGCACCGGCAGCGTGATATGCCAAAGATAATCGGTGATTTTTTTATACCACGGCAGGCTGTCGAAATGGCTCGAGACCAGACCGCGCAACGGGAACCAGTCCAGATAGCTGCCGCCGGCGAACAGCACAATCAGCAGTATGGCGAACAAGAAGGCCGGGATCGCGTAGCCGATGATGATAAGCGTGCTGCTCCAGACGTCGAAGGCGCTGCCGCTGCGCACCGCTTTTTTGATGCCGAGCGGGATCGACACCAGATAGATGATAAGCGTGCTCCACAAGCCGAGGGTAATGGAGACCGGCATGCTTTCCCTGATCAAATGCATTACCGTGGCGCCGCGAAACAGGCTGTCGCCAAAATCAAAGCGCACATAGTTCCACAGCATGGTGAAATAGCGCTCATGCAGCGGTTTATCGAAGCCGTAGCGCCGGGTAATCTCCGCAATCACCTCCGGATCCAGGCCCCGCGCGCCGCGGTACTGGCTGTCGCCGATCTGGCCGCCGTGCAGCGTTTGCACGCGGGCGGCGGGGTCACTGTGCCCGGCGCTGAAGCCGCTTTGCTGGCCCATCTCAATGGCGGCGATGGCCTGATCCACCGGTCCGCCGGGGGCAATTTGCACGATAAAGAAGTTCAGGGTAATGATGGCCCAAAGCGTCGGGATCACCAGCAATAAACGGCGTAACAAATAGGTTAGCAAGCGGCTCCTCCCTTAGAGCTTTGTCGATAGTCAGACGCAGGACGCACCGGGCGGCCGCGGCCGGCGTCAGCGTCGTTCCGCGGGCAGCCTGGCCGCCCGGTTGACATCATACCACCAGGTATCGAAACCCAGCGCATAGGTGGGTTTAACGGCCGGCATGGCGAATTTATCCCAATAGGCCAGACGGGTCTGATGGGAAAACCACTGGGGAATCATAAAATAATTCCAGGTCAGCACCCGGTCCAGCGCCCGCCCCAGGGGCAGCAGCGCTTTTTCGTCGCCCTGGTGGCGCACGATTTCGTTGATCAGGCGGTCAACCGCCGGATCCTTGACGCCGGGGCGGTTATAGCTGGATTCCACATAGGCGCTGCCCCACAGGATTTGCAAATCGCCGCTGGGGTAGGGGAAGGCGGCATAGCTTGACGGCATCATATCAAAATCACGTTTGCGCAGGCGGTTGGTAAACTGCGCGCTGTCCACCTGACGCAACGTCATCTGTATGCCCAGGCGCTGCAGGTTGTGCTGGAAGGGCAGGATGTAATTGCTGCTGTTGCTGCCGCTCATCAGCATCATTTCAAAGGCAAACGGCTTGCCGGTTTTGACGTTGACCAATTGCTGGTCCTTTAATTCCCAGCCGGCCTGCTTTAACAGCCCAAGCGCCTTAAGCAGGTTTTTGCGGTCATAACCGCTGCCGTCCGATACCGGCGGCTGGTAGCGTTCGGTAAACACCTCCGGCGGCACCTGGCCTTTCAGCGGCGCCAGCACCGCCAGTTCGTCCACGCCGGGATAGTCCCGCGCCGCATAGTCGGTATTGATGAAATAGCTGTCGACCCGCTGGTACCCCTGGTAAAACAGCGCCTTGTTCATCCATTCAAAATCAAACGCCAGCGTCAGCGCCTCGCGCACCCGCCGGTCGGCGAACAGCGGGCGCTGGATATTAAATGCCAGCCAGGGCGTTGCGACCGGCGCATCGTTGGGTATTTCCTGCTTGATGATATAGCCGCGTTCCACGTTGCCGCCGTGGTACTGCGTGGCCCACAGCTTGGGCGAGCTTTCGATGCGCAAATCAAACGCGCCGGCTTTAAACGCTTCCAGCGCCACGTTGTCGTCCAGGTAATAATCATAACGGATGCTGTCAAAATTATTACGGCCGCGGTTGACCGGCAGGTTGGCCGCCCAATAATCGCGGACACGCGAGTAGGTGACATACTGCCCGGTACGCCAGGACGTAATGCGGTAAGGCCCGCTGGCCGGCGGCGGCGAGGTCAGCGGGTCGCCGAGTTTGTGATGCTGCCAATAGCTTTCCGGCATAATCGGCAAGGTCAGCAGGCCCAGCAGCATCTCTTTATCGGGTTTGGGAAACTCGTAGCGTACCGTGAGCGGCGCGATGGCTTTTACCGTGACGCCTTTGTAATAAATACGAAATTGCGGCACCCCTTCGGTCATGAATTTGCCGAAGGTGAAGGCCACGTCCCGGGCGGTGATGGGCTGATGGTTGTGATACTGCGCCTGGGGATTGATGGACACCTCCATCCAGGAAAAATCGCTGGGATAGCGCGCCGATTCCGCCACCAGGGGATAATAGCTGCCCATCTCATCGTCCGAGGTGATAAATAAACCGTCATAGAGCTGGTCGGTGCGCATCGCCGCCGAGCCGCGCAGGGCAAAACGGTTAAAATTGTCAAAGGTGCCGATGGCCGCCAGGGTTATGGCGCCGCCCTTGGGCGCGGCGGGGTTGACGTAATCAAAATGGCTGAAGTCGCTGGGGTATTTCGGCTGGCCCAATAGCGCAAAAGCGTAGCTTTCATTAATAGTGTCAATAGTGTCGGCGCGCGGGCCGAGGCAGACGACGCTGAGAATCAGCGCAATCCAAACACGTGGAAACATCAGGTTACGCTCCTGGGATAACACCAAATAGTATTGAAAGGGCAAGCCGCTGAAGGCTGTCTATTATACTAATGCCTAAAACAATGCCATTAACGGTTTTTTTGCCATTAATGTCAAAATTATCAATCAGATTATTAAGCCATACACCCTTTAATCAGGAGGACGACGGTGCGCAAGTCCATTGCTACCCTATCCATGGCCGGCAGCCTGCCGGAAAAGCTTGAGGCCATCGCCCGGGCGGGGTTTGACGCCGTGGAACTGTTTGACGACGATCTGCAACGCTTCCCCGGTACCGCGCGCGACGTTAAACGGCTGCTCGACGCGCTCGATCTTGAGGCGGTGCTGCTGCAGCCGCTGCGCAACGCCGACGGGGCGCCCGCGGCCGGCCGCGCCGGCGTGCTGGCCGAGGCCGGGCGCATGTTTGACGCCATGGCAGAACTGGGATGCCGGCAATTGCTGGTATGCAGTTCGGTGGACCAGGATGCCCTGGCGGACGAAGAGGCGCAAAACGGCGATCTGCTGCGCCTGGCCGAGTTGGCGCAGCGTTATGGCTGCGCCATCTGTTATGAGGCCCTGGCCTGGGGGCGCCATGTGCATCATTACCGCCAGGCCTGGGAGCGGGTCAGCACCGTCGCCATGCCCAACCTGGGCCTGGCGCTGGACAGCTTTCATATCCTGGCCCTGGCGGATAACCTCGACGGCCTGGCGCACATCCCGGCGGAAAAAATCTTTTACGTGCAGATGGCCGATGCCGCGCCGCGCCCGCGGCCGTCGCAGCCGGTAGACGCCTGGAGCCGGCATCATCGCTGTTTTCCGGGCCAGGGCATCCTGGATGTCGCCGGTTTTGCGCGCCAAGTGGCGGCGGCAGGGTACCGGGGCATCTGGTCGCTGGAAATTTTCAGCGACCGGTATCAGCGGGAAACGCCGCAGCGCATCGCCGCCGAGGGGTTTGCCTCGCTGGCGTGGCTGGAACGGGAGATAACGGCGCGCCGGCCGTAATTAGCGCGGCCGCGGGCATGGGATGTTGCGCCCATATATTGCCTTAACTGATATATTATCGTGCTTAATAATTAGCCGATATGGCGCAATCGCGGGCGGGCTGGCCGCCGGTAGCATAACGGCAAACGGACAAATGACGCGGATTATAATAATTAATATGTTGATAACATGCAGGCAAATATGTTAAGGAGCTGGGAATATAGCGGCGAGAATAGTGATGAGCTTCGAAGAATATGTATTAAGCAAAAAAACAGATATACAAATCTTTAATAATGGTCAAAAAAAAACCGCCCGGGCAGGCGGCTTTTATCTCGTTCGGCATTCAGGACATTTAAATAATAACCGTTAATTATCAGGAGTTGCTGTTGCCGCGCATTGCCGTGGTCATCTGCCCCTTGGCGCCGCCGGTTAATACCCGCCGTGCTTCCCGATAACGCTTGTTCCAGTAGGTTTCCGATAGGCTGGAAATGGTGACGCCGCTGGTGGTGGATGCGTGGACAAACTGATCGTTGCCCAGGTAAATCCCCATATGGCGCCCGGTGGAACCGGCATGGAACACGACCAGATCTCCTGGACGCAGCTTGGTGCGCTGGATTTTAGCGCCAATACCCTGCTGCTCGCTGCTTGAGCGCGGCAATTCCAGGCCAAACTGTTCATGGAACGTTTGCTGTACAAAAGCCGAACAATCTATACCACGTTTAGAGCTGCCGCCCAGGCGATACCGAACGCCTTTCCATACGGCATATTGATCCATAATTTTCGTCTTCACATCGACATTACGGACCATATCTTCGAATTGATCCTGAGAGGCTTGCAGTAAAAAATCACTTTTATCGTTGACTGCATGCATCTCAGCTGTTTGTTGACTGCCATGAGAACTACAGGCGGAAAGCATAACTGCCGCCGCCACTGCGGGGATTAACCGCAGCACATATCTCAAAATAGGTTGAGATTTGACCATTATAAGTGTTATCCCTTAAAGTCCTTAGCGACGGTGCCGCTATAAAATACCGAGCGAATCGAGAATAATGCGCAAATACTGATTGACCAACCGTTATTCCTGCATTGTGTGGTATTACTCACACATTTTTATTAGCGGGAAAATATCAGTGTATAAGTACAGCGAATTCGAGGGTACCGTAATGAATAAGGGAAAGCGAGGATTTTTATCGACTATTTTATAACTTTTGGTGATGTGAAATAGTATTAAATTAAACGTTAAGAATTGGATCAAAAAGCCCCGCCGTTTGCCGGGAATGGCGGCGGGCGGGCATTGTCGCCGCCCGGGGGCCGGCGATCCCGCAACCTTCCCGTAACGTGGCGACCGCCGGACGCCGTCACAGGCCGCCCCCGCTATAATTAATTCCTATTGATATCGCCGGTCGCGCACGCCCGGCAAGCGCTGGTTAAACCAGCTCACCGCCTTATCGCTGGCATCCGTCATCAGCCACCAACTCAGGCCGACCAGCACCACCGACAGCGATCCCACCGCGATATCGCTGAACCAGTGCGCGCCAATCATCACCCGGGGCAGGGAGAACAGCACCACGATAGCCATGCCGCAGGCAAACGCCCGGCCGCCGAAATAGCGCAGCATATAGGCGGCAAAAATCATCAGCATCATGCCGTGGTCGCCCGGAAAGCTATCCATGGAAGCGTCCTTGGTGGGAATGCGGCTAAATTGCGACACGCGCACCACGCCGTCCTCATTTTGGAAAAACAGCGTCGGGCTGGGGCGGCTGACCGGCAGCAGGTGCCCCAGCTGGTTAAGCACCAGCGCCGAAAGCAGCATGACGATGCCGAGGCTTATCAATTGATAGCGCCGATCCGGCGGGGTGCGCAACAGGTAGTGGAGGTAAAGCAGGCCCATCGCCAGCAGGGAGGTGATATCGAACGCGCGATAGTTGGTGACGGCCAGGAATACGGCATAAGCGTGGCTGTTGGCGGCGATATGATTAAAAAACATGAAGATCGCCGTATCCAGCCGCGACCAGAATCCGTGGTGCGAAGGCAGGTACCATGAGACAAAAAGCGCGATGCCCAGGATATTGAGCAAAATAACGGCAGGTAAGCGACGCATGACTCAGCACCTATAAAACAAGTGACTAAATTAAGGTGATTATAGTATTCCTGCTAATTTAAACGAATCTTCAACAAAGCCGTTTGCAGCGCGTTCCAATCCGCCGGGGCGGGATTGATCAATTCAATCCGGCTGTCGGGCGGCGGTGCGGGCAGAGTCTCGATGCGCAAGTCCTGGCCCTGGCGGTTGACCTGCAGGGTGCCTTCGGGGATGCGTACCACGGCCTTGACCCGTTCCACCGGCGCCAGCCGCGCCCACTCCAGCAGGCCGATGGTATCGAAGGTGGTGGCGCCGTCAAAAATCCAGCCGCAGGACTGGTAGCCCTGGCCCTGGTTCAGCGCACGCCGCCAGCCGGTATTGCCCGGCAGCCGCAGCGCCGCGAGTCCCGCCTTGGGCGCCGGGGGGGCGTGATGGTGGGCGCCGTCGGGCAGTTCGCGCGCGTTCAGGCGCGGCAGGTCCAGCAATGACAGCGGCACCCGGCCCTGGACGGCGTCGACTATTTGGCGTCCATCGCCGTGCCCGGCGGCCCACTCGTCCAGCAGCACGCGATCCTGCGGCTGGTAGCTGTCCTGCTTGTTGGCGATAATGACATCGGCGGCGGCCAGCTGGTCGCGGAAGTTTTCATTGTCGCGGTAACGTGCGTCGCCGAGCTGGCGCGCGTCCAGCAGGCACAGGGTGGCGCGCAGGGTCAGCCAGTTTTCATATACCGGCGAGGTGAGCAAAGAGAGGATTTGTTTGGGATGGCCAAGCCCGGTCGGCTCGATCAGCAGCCGATCGGGGGTGTTGCGCTGCAACAGGGTATTTAATCCCACCTGCATGGGCAGGCCGTTGACGCAGCACATGCAGCCGCCGGGAATTTCCTTGAGCACTGCGCCGCTGTCGGCCAGGAGCGCGCCGTCGACGCCAATCTCGCCAAATTCATTCACCAGGACCGCCCAGCGTTCGCCGGCCGGTTTTTGCGCCAGCAGATGCAAGAGGGTAGTGGTTTTACCGCTGCCGAGAAAACCGGTAATCAGGGTGGTGCGGGCGGTCATGGTCGTCCCCGGGCGGCCGGGGAGAGGGCGGCGGCCACCGTCGCTTTGGCGCCGTCCCGCGCCAGCGCGAGATAAGCCGCGGTGACGGCGGCGGCAAAGGCGGGGCTGGCGGACAGATCCGCGCCGAATACCGAACGCAGCGCCAACAGCGCCAGCACCCGCGGCTCGCCGTCGGGGCTGTGGTCGACGATGCGCCGCAGCTCGTCGCTCAGCGGATCGCGGATATCAATAGGCGCGCCGAGATCGTCGCGGCCGCCCACATAACGCATCCAGCCTGCGATGCCCAGCGCCAGCAGGGGATAGCCGTCGCCGTGGGCGATATGCCAGCGCACCGGGTCCAGCATGCGCTGCGGCAGCTTTTGCGTGCCGTCCATGGCAATCTGCCAGGTGCGGTGTTTCAGCGCCGGATTGGCGAAGCGCGCCAGCAACTGCGCGGCGTAGGCGGCGAGGTCCACTTCCCCGGCGCCCAGGCGCAGGGTGGGCGCCTGTTCCTGCGCCATCATCGCGGCCACGGCGGCGTGGTAGCCCGGGTCCGCCATGCAGTCGCTGATATGCTGGTAGCCGGCCAGATAGCCGAGCCAGGCCAGAAAGGAATGGCTGCCGTTCAGCATGCGCAGCTTCATTTCTTCATACGGCGCGACGTTGGGGACAAACTGCGCGCCCGCCGCCTGCCAGTCCGGCCGGCCGGCAACAAAATTATCCTCGATAACCCATTGGATAAAGGGTTCGCAGGCGATGGCGCAGGGGTCCGCCACGCCGATAAGGGCGGCAATCTCAGCCAGCGTTTCTTCCGTGGCGGCGGGCACGATACGGTCGACCATGGTGGCCGGAAACGACACCTGTTCCCCGATCCATGCCGCCAGCAGCGGATCCCTGGCCTGGGCCAGGCCCAGCACCGCCCGCCTGAGCACCTGGCCGTTGCCGGGAATATTGTCGCACGACAGCAGGGTCAGCGGCGCGAGGCCGCGCGCATAGCGCAGGCGCAGCGCCTCCACCAGAATGCCCGGCACGGTGCCAGGCGCCCCGGGATGCAGGATATCCGCCTGGACGCGCGGATTGGCGCGGTCCAGCTCGCCGCTGTCCGGCTCGATGCAATAGCCTTTTTCGGTAATGGTCAGCGAGACGACGGCCACCTGCGGCTCGGCCAGCTTTTCCAGCACCGCCGCGATGCCGACCTCT
This sequence comes from Sodalis sp. RH14, assembly GCF_047324285.1. Lineage (NCBI taxonomy): Bacteria > Pseudomonadati > Pseudomonadota > Gammaproteobacteria > Enterobacterales > Bruguierivoracaceae > Sodalis > Sodalis sp. RH14. The sequence continues at coordinate 3,828,020 of NZ_CP178739.1, read as the reverse complement.
GCCGCGATAACCGACTCGCGGACCGCGCCGATAACGTGCGCCTGCCTGCCGGCGCCGTCTTTTTCCAGCACGGTAAACAGATGATCCTGGGCGCGCAGCGCCTGCAATAAACCGGCGCTGTGCAGGCTGACCTCGCAGATGCCCCAATCGCCGCCAACGGCGTTAAGCGCCCGATCGGTCATTACCGCCTGATGGGCGCGGTGAAACGCGCCGAAACCGATATGTACGATGCGGCTCTTAAGCAGGCCGCGATCGTAGCCGGGCTGTTGCACCCCGGCGGGAAGGTGATGCGAGGCAAGGGTCGCCATGATGATGCACCCCGTCTGGCCGTTGGCCTGGAAATGGTTAGTCGGCGCGGCTCATATAGCGACGTTCCGCCACGTGAATACGGATCTTTTCGCCGCTGTTCAGGTATTCCGGCACCGAGACGGTCAGGCCGGTGCTCATCAGCGCCGGCTTGGTGCGGGCGCTGGCCGACGCGCCTTTGATGCCGGGCGTGGTTTCGATAATCTCCAGATCCACCGTTTGCGGCAATTCCAGCGCCAGCACCTGGCCTTCCAGGGTCAGCACCTGCATGCCGGGGATGCCGCCTTCGGGGATAAACAGCAGTTCGTCTTCTATCTGGTCTTTCTTGAACAGGTACGGGGTATAGTCCTCGTCGTCCATAAAGACATATTCTTCGCCGTCGATATAGGAAAACGTCACCGAGCGGCGCACCAGGTTGATGGTCTCGAGGATATCGTCGCCCTTAAAGCGCTCTTCCACCTTCAGGCCGGTGCGGACGTCGGAAAACCGCATCTTATACAGCGTACTGGCCCCGCGCGCGCTTGGGCTCTGGATATCAATGTCTTTTACCAGCAGGAGTTTGCCGTTGTAATTTACCGCCATGCCGCGCTTAATTTCGTTTGCTCTAGCCATCAAAGTGGACCTGTATAATTGTATCGGAGTCTATGGCGACACGTTACCGTTGCCCGGGCCTTCAGGCAAGGGGGAAAAGTGCGTGTCGCGGGGCAGCGGCGAATCTACATCACGAATGCGCCACATGCAATAACCGGCGCCGGCAATCATTAGCAGCGCCACAAAAAACACCGTATGGTACTGCCAGATTTCCGCAATAAGCCCGGCGGCCGAACCGGCGATAATCCAGCCCACCCGTCCGGTATTGGTAAACAGCGTGGTGGCGGCGCCGGCCTGGCCCGGCATCAGATCCTGAAAATAGATCATGCCGATGCCGGCCAGAATGCCGATAAACACCGCGTTCAGCGACTGCAGCGCCAGCAGCGCCATAGGGGCGGTAAACACCAGCAACCCCAGGTAAAACAGCAGCCCGGCGCCGACGGCGATGCGCATCAGCAGTCGGTTGCCAAAGCGCCTGGACACATAGCCGGCCACCAGCATGGTCGGGATCTCCAGGCCCGCGGCGGTGCCCATCAGCATTCCGGCCAGTTTTTCAGGCAGCTGCAGCTCGTGGATGAGATAGAGCGGCATATTGATCAGGTACATGCAGTTGCAGGTCCACATCAGCGTGCAGGCGGCGAACAGCAGCATCGCGTCGCGGCGGTTGCGGCGGGGCGCCTCCAGCACCGCGGCGGTTTTCAGCGCCGATTTGCGCATCGACGGCAGCGCCAGCCAGACCAGCGCGCCGCAGGCCACGAAGGTGACGGCGGCCATCATATACATCACTTTGAAACCAAAGCCCAGCGCCAGGGCAAAGGCCAGCGGCGGTCCGATGACCCAGGCCAGGGACACCTGCGCGCGCATTACCGAACTGAACATGACCGCCTCGCGCCCCGTCTGCTCGGCATGTTCGCGCGCCAGGGCGAACATCTGCGGGTTGGCGGTGGAACCGAAGCTGGTCAATAACACGCCGCAGGCCAGCAGGACAAAATAACTGCGGTTAAAGGCAAACAGCACGCAGCCCGCCGCGCCCAGCAGGCAGCATTGCAGGATCAGCCGTTTACGATCGCCTTTTTTATCCGACCGGCCGGCCAGGAACTGGCTGACCGCGATGCCTATCACCGCGCTGCCGGTATAGAACAGGCCCACCATAAAGGGCCGGGCCGCCACTTCCGTGGACAGGAACAGGCTCAGGGTCGGCAACTGCAGTGCGCCGGCGATGCCGGAGAGAAAAGCGATAACCAGAAAGGCCGGGGCGGTCATATCCGGAAGGCGCCGCGGGAGGGCGATAGGCGTGTGCATGATAATGGCATCGGGATCAGGACAAATGGACGCCCGAATAATACGCCTGTTGGCGAAAAACAACAGCCGGCGGCGAAAATAAATCCACTTCAGCATGACGTCGGCCGGCGGCAAGACGCGCCGCCGGATCGCTGCGCGGGCGGCCCTGGTCAGGCCGCGGCGGGCATGGGGGATGGGGTCTTCAGCAGCGCGTCAGCAAAAGCCGTCCCGGCGGGCCGGGACGTGCCTGAATAACGATAAACTGTGCGGCGCTTCAAAGATCCGACAGGAATAGTCGACCGGCGCTTGCAATCACGTCGCCAACGTCGGAGACTTTATTGAAACGTTTCAGCGTGATTAGACAGGCGGTGCGCCGGACCATCCCGCTGTTGGTGTGTATCGAAGCTGAATCGATTCAATATTAGCAATATCAGCAAGCGAGGAGAGATATGTTTGATTTGTCATTAAAAGATATTCATCTCGGCGCCCAGGCGCAGAGCAAGACGGAGGCCATCGCCCAGATCGCCGCGGCCATGACGCAGGCAGGTTATGTCGACGCCGGGTATGTGGACGGCATGATGAAGCGCGAGCAGCAGACGTCCACTTTTTTAGGCAACGGCATCGCCATCCCGCACGGTACCACGGATACCCGCGACCTGGTGCTGAACACCGGCGTGCAGGTATTTCAGTTTCCGCAGGGGATTGACTGGGGCGAGGGCCAGACGGCTTATGTGGTGATCGGCATCGCCGCGCGCTCCGACGAGCATCTCGCGCTGCTGCGCCAGCTGACCCATGTCTTAAGCGACGATGCCGTGGCGGCGCGCCTGGCGAGCACCACGTCGGCCGAAGAACTGCGCGCCGCGCTGACGGGTGAAAAGCAGCCGGCGCCGTTCCTGTTCGATATCTCCCTGATGGCCCTGGGCGTCCCCGCCGGCGACATGGTCACCCTCAAGGCGCTCAATGCCGGCCGCCTGCAGCTGGCGGGCGCGGTGGACGTCGGGTTCGTCAGCGATGTCATCAGCGGCCGCCCGCTGAACCTGGGGCAGGGCGTCTGGCTGAACGACAGCACGCGCGGCAACCTGGCCAGCGCAGTGGCGATCAGTCGCCCGGCGACGGCATTTGTCGAGGACGGTGAAAGCGTGGCGCTGCTGATTACCGTCGCCATGGCAGACGATCGGCCGCTTGACGTGCTGAACGTCATCGGCGACCTGCTGCTGGCCGGCGAGGCGAGCCGCCTGCTGACCGCCGACGCTCCCGCCCTGCTGGCCCTGCTCAGCGGCGAAGCCGCGGCGACGGATGGGGTATTAAGCGCGGAATTCGTGGTGCGTAACGAGCATGGCCTGCACGCCCGCCCCGGCACCGCCCTGGTGAACGTGATCAAACAGTTCGACAGCGTCATTACCGTCACCAACCTGGACGGGTCCGGCAAACCGGCCAATGGACGCAGCCTGATGAAAGTGGTGGCCCTGGGCGTGAAGAGCGGCCATCGCCTGCGTTTCACCGCTGAAGGCGCCGACGCCGAACAGGCGCTGCAAGCCATCGGCGCGGCGATTGCCGCGGGACTCGGGGAGGGCGCGGCATGAGCAGACGCGTCGCCACCATTACGCTGAACCCGGCTTACGACCTGGTCGGCTATTGCCCCGAAATTGAACGCGGGGAGGTTAACCTGGTGCAAACGACCGGACTGCACGCGGCGGGAAAAGGGATAAACGTCGCCAAGGTGTTGAAGGATCTTGGCATCGACGTCACCGTTGGCGGCTTTCTCGGCAAGGAAAACCAGGACGGTTTCCAACTGCTGTTCAGCGATCTGGGCATTGCCAACCGTTTCCAGGTCGTGCAGGGGCGTACCCGCATCAACGTCAAGCTGACCGAGAAGCAGGGAGACGTGACCGATTTCAATTTTTCCGGATTTAACGTCACGCCGCAGGACTGGGAACGCTTTGTCAACGATTCGCTGACCTGGCTGGGCCAGTTCGATATGGTGGCGGTCAGCGGCAGCCTGCCGGCAGGCGTGCCGCCGGAAGCCTTTACCGAATGGATGATCAAGCTGCGCAGCCACTGCCCCTGCATTATTTTCGACAGCAGCCGCGAAGCGCTGGTGGCCGGGCTGAAAGCCGCGCCCTGGCTGGTCAAGCCCAACCGGCGCGAGTTGGAAATCTGGGCCGGCCGCAAGCTGCCCACCCTGGCCGACGTGGTGGTGGCCGCCCATGCGCTGCGCGAGCAGGGCATCGCCCATGTGGTGATTTCACTGGGCGCCGAAGGCGCGCTGTGGGTCAACGCCTCGGGCGCCTGGCTGGCCAAGCCGCCGGCCTGTGAAGTGGTCAGCACCGTCGGCGCCGGCGATTCCATGGTCGGCGGCCTGATCTATGGCCTGCTGATGCGCGAGTCCAGTGAACATACGTTACGCCTGGCGACCGCCGTGGCGGCTTTGGCGGTCAGTCAAAGCAATGTCGGCATCACCGATCGGCCGCAGCTGGCCGCCATGATGGCCCGAGTGGATTTAAAACCGTTTAATGACCAGTTGGAGGCACAATGAAAACGCTGCTGAAAATAGACAGCTCGCTGGGGCAGGCACGATGCCACCTGGTGAAAAAAATATTGGTCGATGCCGCGCCGAAAGCGGGTTTGACCCTGGTTGACTCCGCCGCCGACGCCGAACTGGTGGTGGCGGTGGGCGGCCTTACCCCCGATGCCGCCCTGAACGGCAAGCGGGTGTTTACCGGCGAACCGTCCCAGGCGGCCAGCCAGCCGGAAGCTTTCCTCGCCCGCGCCAAGACCGAGGCCAGCCTGTACCAGGCGCCGGCGGACACCGCGCCCGCGGCGGCGCTTGCCGCCACCGGACCCAAACGGCTGGTGGCCATCACCGCCTGCCCGACCGGCGTGGCGCACACCTATATGGCGGCGGAAGCCATCGATGGCGAAGCCAAAAAACGCGGCTGGTGGGTGAAGGTGGAGACCCGCGGCTCGGTGGGGGCGGGTAATGCCATCACCGCCGAGGAAGTGCAGCAGGCGGACCTGGTGATCGTGGCCGCCGATATAGAGGTGGATCTGAGCAAGTTCGCCGGCAAACCGATGTATCGCACCAGTACCGGCCTGGCGCTGAAAAAAACCGCCCAGGAACTGGATAAGGCGGTGGTGGAGGCCAAGGTGTACCAGCCGTCCGCGCAGGGCGGCAATACTGAATCCGGCGAGACCAAAAAAGCCTCTCCCGGTCCGTATCGCCATCTGCTGACCGGTGTTTCCTATATGCTGCCGATGGTGGTGGCCGGCGGCCTGTGCATCGCGTTATCCTTTGTTTTCGGCATCCATGCCTTTGAACAGCCGGGAACCCTGGCTTCGGCGCTGATGACCATCGGCGGTAAATCGGCGTTCGCCCTGATGGTACCGGTGCTGGCGGGCTTTATCGCCTTCTCCATCGCCGACCGTCCGGGCCTGACGCCGGGCCTGGTGGGCGGTATGCTGGCGGTCAGCACCGGCGCCGGATTTATCGGCGGTATTATCGCCGGTTTTCTGGCCGGCTACGTGGCCAGGCTTATCAGCACCAAATTGCCTTTGCCGCAAAGCATGGCGGCGCTGAAACCGATACTGATCATACCGTTAATCGCCAGCCTGGTGACCGGTCTGGTGATGATCTATGTGGTGGGCACGCCGGTGGCCAGGATCCTGACCGGCCTGACCAACTGGCTGCAGTCGATGGGCACCGCCAACGCCGTACTGCTGGGCGCCATCCTCGGCGCCATGATGTGCAGCGATATGGGCGGGCCGATCAACAAAGCCGCCTATGCCTTTGGCGTCGCCTTGCTGAGTACGCAAACCTATGCGCCGATGGCGGCGATTATGGCCGCCGGCATGGTGCCGCCGCTGGGCATCGCGGTCGCCACCCTGCTGGCGCGCAATAAGTTCGATAAACCGGAACGGGAGGCCGGCAAGGCCGCGTTTGTGCTCGGGCTGTGCTTTATCTCCGAAGGCGCGATACCCTTCGCCGCGCGCGATCCGTTCCGGGTGATCCCGCTTGCCATGATCTCCGGCGCCGTCACCGGCGCGCTGTCGATGTTCTTCGGCGCCAAGCTGATGGCGCCGCACGGCGGTATGTTTGTGCTGCTGATCCCGGGCGCCATTACGCCGGTGCTCAGTTACCTGGTCGCCATCGCGGCGGGCACCCTGTTGCTGGGCGTGATGTACTCGGTACTGAAACGTCCGGACGCCGAACTGGCGAAAGCGCTGGCCTAAGCCGGCCCGGCATCCCGGGGCTCAATGCTCCGGGGCGCCGATGCTTCTTTTACGCCCCGCGCGGGGCGTTTTTTATAATGCCACGTCAGAACACCTTGCTTTGCAGCGCCCATACCGCCGCCTCCACCCGTGACTTCAACCCCATTTTTTTCAGCAGATGTTTCACATGTACCTTCACGGTACTTTCACTGATATCGAGCCTGCGGGCGATGGTTTTATTCGGCAGGCCGTGGGCGATAAGCTTCAGGATATCGCGCTCGCGCGGCGTCAACTGCCCGCTATCCCGCGCGCCGCCGGGACGGTCATCGCGCAGGCCGGCCGCCAGCACCGGCATCAGCGCCTCGCTTAATACCATCCTGCCCGCCGCGGCCTGGCGGATGGCCGCCAGCAGATCTTCCGGCTCCATATCTTTCAGCAGGTAACCATCGGCGCCGCGTTTCAGGGCGGTAATCACATCGTCCTGATGGTTCGAGACGCTGAATACGACGATGCGCCCGGAAAGGGGCAGCCGGCGCAGGCAGTCCAGCGTATCCAGCCCGCTCATGCCCGGCATCTTTAAATCGAGCAGGATCAAATCCGGATCCAGCGTTTCGGCCAACAGCACCCCCTGCTCGCCGTTGGCGGCTTCGGCAACCACTTTCAGGCCGGGGTCCATGCCGATAAGCGCCCGCACGCCGCTGCGCAGCATCGGGTGATCGTCAATCAATAAAATCGTGGCGACGTCGGATTCGCTCATGGTCTGTTCCTGTTAATAGGATGATGCCGGTTGCCGCGGCACGGTTACCCGTACTTCGGCGCCGCCGCCGGGGAGATTCGCCACCCGGCAGTCGCCGTGCAGGTTCCTGGCGCGATCCTGCATGATAACCACGCCGTAATGATGCTGGCGCTGATGTTCCTCCGGCAGGCCGCGGCCGTTGTCACGGATGCTGAGTACCAGCGCATCCGCCTCCAGGTCGGCGGTAAGCGTCACCCGGCTGGCGCCGGCGTGTTTGACGATATTGGTTAACGCTTCGCGCGCGATCTGCGTCAGGTGGATGGCCTGATGGGACGAGACGGCTTGCGCCGGCAGCCGATAGATGAACTCGACGGCGAACCCCAGCCGCGCCGAAAATTCCTCCACCGTGGTTTGCAGCGCCGCGCGCAGGCCCGGCTCCGTCTGGCGCAGGCGAAAGGTGGTCAGCAGCTCGCGCAGCTGGCGGTAGGCGGTATTAAGCTCGTCGCGCATTTGCTGCATCAGCAGCTGATTTTCAGGCGCGGCGTGCGTATTTTGCATTTGCAGGACGCCTATTTGCAGCTTCAGGCAGGAGAGCGACTGGGCGATGCTGTCGTGCAGTTCGCCGGCAATGGCCGTGCGCTCGGCCATCAGCATCAGCTGCTGCTGATGCTCGGCCTGGCGTTCCAGCGCCAGGGTGCTGGTCAGCTGTTCGACAAGCGTGGCCACCAGCCGGCGCTGCGTATCATCCAGCCTGTGGCGCGGCGGATACGCAGCCAGCATCACGCCGTATTGACCTAATTTATCGTGCAGGCGCCAGCTGAGCTGCTCCGTCCCGGCTTCACTTAAGTCGGGCGCCGGCGGACGGGCGGCAATCCGCGCCGTATCGACAGGCGCGGGTCCGCCCGCGGTGTCGGCCATCCCGCCCTGTATCGCTGTCGCCCCGGCATCCGGCGGTGCCGCCCCGTCGTTTACCGGTTGTGCGGCATCGTTCGCCGCCGCCTCGCCGTCTGCCTGGATGTCGTTCAGTCCGGGATCGCGATCGTTTTCATAGAGCCGGATCTGGATTTCCCGCAAGGGGATCAGGGTCTGCAATTCCTCCAGCACCGGTCGCAGGCGGCCGGGCAAAGGCGCGCCGGTATGCAATTGCCGGCTGGCGCGATAGAGAAAATCCAGCACGCGGTTTTTTTGCCGCAAATCGGCGGTGCTGTCCGCGATCCGCTGCTCCAGCTCGGTATACATCTGCGACAGCGACTGCGACATACTGTTCAGGGTAAAGCCCAGCTGATCCATTTCATGATATCCGCCCGGTTCAGCGCCGGCCGGTAGCGGATAGCGCTGGCTAAAATCGCCGCGGCTTACCGCTCTGGCCTGGTTGAGCAGGCGCCGCCAGGGACGCAGCAGCCGGCGGCGCAGGTAAAGGATGGTGCCGGTCAGCACCAGCAGGGTCAGGGCGATGATGATTTTCTGCACCAGGGCCACCAGCGCCAGCCGGCGCTCGGTATTGCGATCGAGATCCGACACCAGCGCATCCAGCCGGCGCACGAACTCCGCAACGCCCCGGGCGGCGTCCGCGGGGCGCTGCGCCCGCAGCAGCAGCGGCTTAAGCGTGCCGTGCCAATGGTCGCGCAAATCCAGGTACTGCGGGGTCAGGCCTTCGCGCTTCACCGGCTGGCGCAGATCGTCGCTTAACTGGTCCCGTTCCAGTTCGGCGAGCAAGGGGTCGCTGCTTTGATCCAGCGGCACGCGCGACAACAGCCGGTAGCTTTGCATGCGCAGCGAGCCGGCCTTATTGATGGCATGGGCGTTGCCTTGCATGCTTTGCGCCATCCATAACGACAGGCTCATGCCGCCGATGCCCAATATGCCCGACAGCAGCATCAGCAGCGCCACCTGCTGGACGATGGATAACGGCGCGAAAAGAGCTTTGATCATAAGGCAGCGTTCCCAGGTCAAGCGCAGGCGAGCGGCGGATGGGGCCATTGTTCCCGATCCCCGGCGTTAACCCTATACCCCTTTAGGAGTACCCACAAATAGCCGTGAGCGGGGCGGGGGTTACCCCTCTCTTCGTGGCCGGGCCATAACCTGATGAATCATAGGGCCTTGCCGGAAAAAAAGCACTACTTACAAATGATAGGACCGGCCGGACGCCGCGCCGGCTAACGGGTTATCCCTTGATTTGCATCAAGTTCGCCCGTCCCCGCCTTGCCTAGGGTGGCGGATATCACAACGAATCCCCCTACATGCCCGAGGACTTTATGACTCTACTTTCCCGTTCAGACGCCGCACCACGCCGCCGGGGCGCCGTAATCGAGGATTGGCAGCCGGAACAGCCCGAGTTCTGGCGCACCCGCGGCCAGCCGGTGGCCCGCCGCAATCTCTGGATCTCCATTTATTGCCTGCTGCTGTCGTTTTGCGTCTGGATGCTGTTCAGCGCCGTGGCGGTCAACCTGAATAAAGTGGGATTTAATTTTTCCACCGATCGGCTGTTTCTGCTTACCGCGCTGCCGGCGGTGTCGGGCGCCATTCTGCGGGTGCCCTACTCCTTTATGGTGCCTTTGGTGGGCGGGCGGCGCTGGACGGCCATCAGCACGCTGTTTCTGGTGATCCCCTGCCTGTGGCTGGGCGTGGCGGTACAGGACCCGCTGACGCCCTACGGCGTATTTATCGCCATCGCCCTGCTGTGCGGCTTTGCCGGCGCCAACTTCGCCTCCAGCATGGCCAATATCAGCTTCTTTTTCCCCAAGGCCCGCCAGGGCGGGGCGCTGGGGTTGAACGGCGGCATGGGCAACCTGGGCGTCAGCGTGATGCAACTGGTCGCGCCGCTGGTCATCTCCACGTCGCTGTTCGCCGTCTTTGGCGGCACCGGGCGGGTGCTGGCGGACGGCAGCCGGCTATTTCTGGAAAACGCCGCCTGGATGTGGGTGCCGCTGCTGCTGATTGCCGCCGTGGCGGCCTGGTTCGGCATGAACGATCTGGCTACCGCCAAGGCGTCCCTGAGTAAGCAAATGGTGGTGCTCAAGCGCGGCCATATGTGGGTCCTGAGTTTTCTCTACCTGGCGACCTTCGGTTCGTTTATCGGCTTTTCCGCCGGTTTCGCCATGCTGTCGAAGACTCAATTTCCCGCGGTGCAGATCCTGCATTACGCCTTTTTTGGTCCGCTGATCGGCGCGCTGGCGCGTTCGGCCGGCGGAGCGCTGTCCGATCGGCTGGGCGGCATCCGCGTGACCCTGGTCAACTTTGTGCTGATGGCCCTGTTTGCCGCTCTGCTGTTCCTGACCCTGCCGTCCAATGGACAGGACGGCTCGTTCGCCGCTTTTTTCACCGTATTTATGCTGCTGTTTCTGACGGCGGGGCTCGGCAGCGGCTCCACCTTCCAGATGATCGCGGTGATCCTGCGCAAGCTTACCCTGGACCGGGTCAAGGCGCGGGGCGGCAGCGACGACGAGGCGCAGCGCGAAGCGGCCACGGAATCCGCCGCCTCGCTGGGCTTTATCTCCGCCATCGGCGCGGCGGGGGGATTTTTTATTCCCCAGGCTTTCGGCACCTCGCTGGCCCTGACCGGTTCGCCGGCCGGCGCGATGAAAGTATTCCTGGCGTTTTATGTGGTGTGCGTGCTGGTCACGTGGCTGGTTTACGGCCGCAACCTCCATCGCGGCATGGCGACCAAAAAACCACGCTGAGGACCTGGGCGCCGGCGATTGCGCGGCGTCCGGGCTCGTATTTTGACCGCAGGTCCACGGGACCTGTCTTGCAGGAGAACATCCGATGAGCCATTTTCTCGACCGGTTCCGTTATTTCAAACAACTGGACCAGACCTTTGCCGACGGGCACGGCCAGGCGATGAACACCAATCGCGACTGGGAGGAAGGCTACCGCAGCCGCTGGCAGCATGACAAGATCGTGCGCTCCACCCATGGGGTAAACTGCACCGGTTCATGCAGCTGGAAAATTTATGTCAAAAGCGGGCTGGTCACCTGGGAAACCCAGCAGACCGATTATCCGCGCACCCGCCCGGATCTGCCGAACCATGAGCCGCGCGGCTGTCCCCGGGGAGCAAGCTATTCCTGGTACCTCTACAGCGCCAACCGGCTGAAGTATCCGCTGATGCGCAAGCTGCTGCTCACCCTTTGGCGCGAAGCCCGCGCGCGGCACGCCGATCCCGTGGACGCCTGGGCCGCCATCATGAGCGACGCGGCGGCCACCCGGGCCTATAAGCAGGCGCGCGGACGCGGCGGCTTTATCCGCTCCAGCTGGGCCGAGGTGAATGAGCTGATCGCCGCCGCCAATGTCTATACCGCCAAGACCTATGGCCCGGATCGCATTATCGGTTTTTCGCCGATCCCGGCCATGTCGATGATTTCCTATGCCGCCGGCGCGCGCTATCTTTCCCTGATAGGCGGCGTCTGCCTGAGTTTCTACGACTGGTATTGCGATCTGCCGCCGGCCTCGCCGATGACCTGGGGCGAGCAAACCGACGTGCCGGAATCCGCCGACTGGTATAACTCATCGTATATCATCGCCTGGGGCTCCAACGTGCCGCAAACACGCACCCCGGACGCCCACTTTTTTACTGAGGCCCGCTATAAAGGCACCAAGACCGTGGCGGTGACGCCCGATTACGCCGAAATCGCCAAGCTGTGCGACCAATGGCTCAGCCCGAAACAGGGCACCGACAGCGCCATGGCGCTGGCGATGGGCCATGTGATTTTGCGCGAGTTTTACCTGCAGCGGCAAAGCAGCTATTTCCTCGATTATGTCAGGCGCTACAGCGACCTGCCGATGCTGGTGCTGCTCGAACCCCGGCCCCAGGGATTTTACGCCGCCGGCCGCCTGCTGCGCGCCGCCGATTTGGTGGACGGCCTGGGGCAGGACAATAACCCGCAGTGGAAGACCGTGGCCATTGATGAAAACACCGGCGGGCTGACGGCGCCGCAGGGGGCGATCGGCTTTCGCTGGGGCGAGCAGGGCAAATGGAACCTGGAGCAGCGCGACGGCGGCAGCGGGCAGGAGGTGAAATTACAGCTCAGCCTGCTGGGCCGCCACGACCAGGTGGTGGAGGTGGGGTTCCCGTACTTTGGCGGCACGCCCAGCGAGCATTTCAGCCCGGTGCCGCTCAACGATATCCTGTTGCATAAACTGCCGGTCAAGCGCCTTACGCTTGCCGGCGGCGGCGAGGCGCTGGTGACCAGCATCTACGATTTAATGCTGGCCAACTACGGCCTCGATCGCGGACTGGGCGACGACAACTGCGCGCGCGATTACGACGATATCAAGGCCTATACCCCGGCCTGGGCGGAGAAGATCACCGGCGTGTCGCGGCACAATATCGCCCGCATCGCGCGCGAATTCGCCGATAACGCCGATAAAACCCACGGCCGTTCGATGATTATCGTCGGCGCCGGGCTAAATCACTGGTATCACATGGACATGAGCTACCGGGGCCTGATCAATATGCTGGTGTTTTGCGGCTGCGTGGGCCAGAGCGGCGGCGGCTGGGCGCACTACGTCGGTCAGGAAAAGCTGCGGCCGCAGACCGGCTGGCTGCCGCTGGCGTTCGGCCTGGACTGGCAACGTCCGCCGCGCCATATGAACAGCACCTCGTTTTTCTATAATCACTCCAGCCAATGGCGCTATGAAACCCTGGCGCCGCAGGAACTGCTGTCGCCGCTGGCGGACCCCGCGCGCTTTACCGGCAGCCTGATCGACTTTAACGTGCGCGCCGAGCGCATGGGCTGGCTGCCTTCCGCGCCGCAGCTGAACGTCAATCCGCTGCATATCGCCGCCAAAGCGCGGGATGCCGGCCTGTCGCCGGTGGACTATACCGTGGCCGGCCTGAAAAGCGGGGCGCTGCGTTTTGCCGCCGAGCAGCCCGACGCGCCGCAGAATTTCCCGCGCAACCTGTTCGTCTGGCGCTCCAACCTGCTCGGCTCGTCGGGCAAGGGCCATGAATATATGCTCAAATACCTGCTGGGCACCGAAAACGGTATCCAGGGCGAGGATCTGGGGCGCCAGGGCGGCGTTATGCCGGAAGAAGTGGAATGGCGGGAGCAGGGCGGCGAAGGCAAACTGGATCTGGTGGTGACCCTGGATTTCCGCATGTCCAGCACCTGCCTGTATTCCGATATCGTGCTGCCCACCGCCACCTGGTATGAAAAAGACGATCTGAATACGTCCGATATGCATCCCTTTATCCATCCGCTGTCGGCGGCGGTGGACCCGGCCTGGGATTCGAAAAGCGACTGGGAGATCTATAAAGGCATCGCCGCGGCGTTTTCGCGCGTCTGCCAGGGGCACCTGGGCCTGGAGACCGACGTGGTGACCCTGCCTATCCAGCACGATTCCGCCGCCGAACTGGCCCAGCCGCTGGGCGTGGAGGACTGGAAAAAAGGGGAATGCGAGCTGATCCCCGGTAAAACCGCGCCGCATATCATGGTGGTGGAACGGGATTACCCGAATACCTATGAGCGTTTTACCTCCCTTGGACCGTTGCTGGACAAGCTTGGCAACGGCGGTAAAGGCATCGGCTGGAACACCCAGGTGGAAATTGATTTCCTGAAAAAACTCAACCTGACCAAAACCACGGGGGCCGCCGCCGGCCGTCCCAATATCAATACCGCCATCGACGCCGCCGAGGTGATTTTATCGCTGGCGCCGGAGACCAACGGCCAGGTGGCGGTAAAAGCCTGGGCGGCGCTGGGCGTCATGACCGGGCGCGATCACCGTCATCTGGCGCTGAACAAGGAAGACGAGAAAATCCGTTTTCGCGACGTGCAGGCCCAGCCGCGCAAGATTATCAGCAGCCCCACTTGGTCTGGGCTGGAGGATGAGCATGTCTCCTACAGCGCCGGTTATACCAATGTGCATGAGCTTATCCCCTGGCGCACGCTCTCCGGCCGCCAGCAGCTGTACCAGGATCATGAATGGATGCGCGCCTTTGGCGAAAGCCTGCTGGTGTACCGCCCGCCCATTGATACCCGCGCCGCGGCGCCGCTGCTTAACGCCAAGCCCAACGGCAACCCGGAAAAAGCGCTGAACTTCCTCACGCCGCACCAGAAATGGGGCATTCACTCCACCTTCAGCGACAACCTGCTGATGCTGACCCTGTCGCGCGGCGGGCCGATTGTCTGGCTGAGCGAAGACGACGCCCGCGAGCTGAGCATCATCGATAACGACTGGATCGAGGCGTTCAACGCCAACGGGGCGCTGATTGCCCGCGCGGTGGTCAGCCAGCGCGTGCCGGCGGGCATGACCATGATGTACCACGCCCAGGAGCGCATCGTGAATATTCCCGGCTCGGAAATCACCGGCCAGCGCGGCGGTATCCATAACTCCGTTACGCGGGTCTGTCCCAAGCCCACCCATATGATTGGCGGTTATGCCCAGCTGGCCTACGGCTTTAATTATTACGGCACCGTCGGCTCCAACCGCGACGAGTTCGTGGTGGTGCGCAAAATGGACCGTATCGACTGGCTGGACGACGAACATAACGATGATGCGCAGGGCAATGCGCTCGCCGGCACCCACCGCCCGCAGGAGAAAGCACAATGAAAATCCGTTCCCAGGTCGGCATGGTGCTGAACCTCGACAAATGTATCGGCTGCCACACCTGCTCAGTGACCTGCAAAAACGTCTGGACCAGCCGCGAAGGCATGGAATACGCCTGGTTCAATAACGTCGAAAGCAAACCGGGCATAGGTTACCCCCACGCCTGGGAGGACCAGGATAAATGGCGGGGCGGCTGGATCCGTAAGATCAACGGCAGGCTGCAGCCGCGCATGGGCGGCAGGGTGGGCATATTGGCGAACATTTTCGCCAATCCCCACGCGCCGGAAATCGACGATTATTATGAACCCTTTGATTACGACTACCAGCATCTGCACACCGCGGCGGCGGGCAAGCACCAGCCCGTCGCCCGTCCCCGTTCGCTGATTACCGGGCGGCGGATGAAAAAAATCACCGGCGGCCCCAATTGGGAGGAGATCCTCGGCGGCGAATTCGAGCATCGCGCCAGGGACAAAAACTTCGAGCATATGCAAACGGCCATGTACGGCCAGTTTGAACACACCTTTATGATGTACCTGCCGCGCCTGTGCGAGCATTGCCTGAACCCGGCCTGCGTGGCCACCTGCCCGAGCGGGGCCATCTACAAGCGCGAAGAGGACGGTATCGTGCTTATCGACCAGGAGCGCTGCCGGGGCTGGCGCATGTGCCTGACCGGCTGTCCCTATAAAAAAATCTACTTCAACTGGAAAAGCGGCAAGTCGGAAAAATGCATTTTCTGCTATCCGCGCATCGAGGCCGGCCAGCCGACCGTCTGCTCGGAGACCTGCGTCGGGCGCATCCGCTACCTGGGCGTGCTGCTGTACGACGCCGATCGGATAGAACAGGCCGCCGCCGCCGGGCAGGAGCGGGATCTCTACCAAAGCCAGCTGGATATCTTCCTCGACCCGCAGGATCAGGCGGTGGTGGCGCAGGCGTTGGCGGACGGTATTCCCCAGGGGGTGATCGAGGCGGCGCAGAAATCACCGGTCTATAAGCTGGCCATAGACTGGAAGCTGGCGCTGCCGCTGCATCCGGAATACCGCACGCTGCCGATGGTCTGGTACGTGCCGCCGCTGTCGCCCATCCAGTCCGCCGACGACGCGGGCGCCTTACCGCACAGCGGCGTGCTGCCGGACGTGGAAAGCCTGCGCATCCCGGTGCAGTACCTGGCCAACCTGCTCACCGCCGGCGATACCGCTCCGGTGCTGCTGGCGCTGCGTCGCCTGCTGGCGATGCGCCACTATAAGCGCGCCGAAACGGTGGAGGGCCGGGTGGACACCAGCGCGCTGGAGCAGGTCGGCCTGTCCGAGGCCCAGGCGCGGGAAATGTACCGCTACCTGGCCATCGCCAACTATGAGGACCGCTTTGTCATCCCCTCTAGCCACCGCGAGCTGGCCCGCGACGCGTTCCCGGAAAGCAAGGGCTGCGGTTTCAGCTTCGGCGACGGCTGCCACGGCAGCAATACCCGTTTTAATCTGTTTAACAGCAAGCGCATCGACGCCATTGACGTCAGCGTAAAAACCGGCGGCACCCCCCATGATTAGCCTGAAGATTATCGGACGTTTATTGGATTATCCGGACGAGCCCCTTTGGGCCGCGCGGGAGGAGCTGATCGCGGCGTTGGGCGGCGCCGGGGAATTAACCCTGCGGCAGGCGGCCCGCCTGATCGGGTTTATCGGCGATTTTTGCGCCCAACCGCTGCTCGACGCGCAGGAGGCTTACTGCGGCCTGTTCGATCGCGGCCGCGCCACCTCGCTGCTGCTCTTCGAGCATGTGCACGGCGAATCGCGCGATCGCGGCCAGGCGATGGTGGATTTGCTGGCGCAGTACCGGGCGGCCGGCCTGGCGCTGGACAGCCGCGAACTGCCTGATTTCCTGCCGCTCTATCTGGAATATCTCTCCAGCCGCGACCAGGCGGCGGGCCGCGAGGGTCTGGCGGATATCGCGCCCATCCTGGCGCTGCTCGGCGCCCGGCTGCGGGCGCGGTCTAACCATTATGCCCTGCTGTTCGACATGCTGCTGGCGATCTCCGGCAGCGAGTTGCGCGGCGCCAGCCTGGATAACAACGTCGCCCTTGAGGTGCGGGACGATACCCCGGCGGCGCTGGACGCGGTCTGGGAGGAGGAACAGGTCAAATTCCTCGCCCCGCCGGACTGCGCCTCCGGCGAACAGGTCCGCCATCAGCGCCGGTTTGCCGGCGCGGTGATCCCGCAGTACCTGAGCAGTGATTTCAGCGCCGCTCCCGGCCCGGCCCGCGGCCGCGCGCACAGCGGCGCCGCGGTTGACGCGCCCCGGCGCGCCACCGATAAGAAAGGAGACTAGCCATGTCGTTTCTCAATCTGTTCTTTTTTGATATCTATCCCTATGTAGCCGGCACCATCTTCCTGGCCGGCAGCTGGCTGCGCTACGATTATGGCCAGTACAGCTGGCGCGCCGGCTCCAGCCAGATGCTGGATAAAAAAGGGATGCGCCTGGCGTCCAATCTGTTCCATATCGGCATCCTGGGTATTTTTTTCGGTCATCTGTTCGGCCTGCTGACGCCGCACTGGGTCTATGAGCCGTTTTTGTCCGTAGCGCTAAAGCAGAAAATGGCGATGGGGGCGGGGGGCGTTTGCGGCATCCTGACCCTGGTGGGCGGGGGCCTGCTATTAAAACGCCGGTTGCTTAATCCGCGCATCCGCGCCACCTCGAGCGTCGGGGATATCCTGATCCTGACCCTGCTGGTGGTCCAGGTGATCCTCGGGCTGCTCACCATTCCGGTATCCGGCAGGCATATGGACGGTGCGGAGATGATGAAGCTGGTGGGCTGGGCGCAGGCGGTGGTCACTTTCCACCCCGGCGCGTCGGCGCACCTTGAGGGCGTGGCGGTTATCTACCGGCTGCATATGATCCTCGGCATGACGCTGTTCGTGCTGTTTCCGTTCTGCCGGCTGGTGCATATCTGGAGCGCGCCGGTGGAATACCTGACGCGGCGCTACCAGGTGGTGCGCAACCGGCGCTAACGCAACTTCGCCGGTGCCGGCGCCCGGGCTTGTGCGGTCCGGCGCCGCGCATTGCCGATCGCCGGCCGGGACCGTTAGGCTTCGCGCCGATCCGGGTCCAGGGATTTCAGCCAGGCGATTTCCTGCGCCCAGATCGCCGGCTCAACGGTCTCCAGGATCATCGGGATAGCGTTAAAGCGCTGATCGGCCATGATCCACTCGAACGCGGTTTTGCCGATATTGCCTTCCCCCAGGCTGTGATGGCGATCCACCCGGCTGTTGAACGCGCTTTTGGCGTCGTTCAGATGCATGCCGCGCAGGTAGGAAAAGCCGACGATATGCTCAAACTGGCTAAAGGTATGGCTGCAGGCATCCTCGGTACGTAAATCGTAGCCGGCGGCAAAGGCGTGGCAGGTATCGATGCACACGCCCACGCGGCTTTTATCCTCTACCCCGTCGATAATCGCCGCCAGGTGTTCAAAGCGAAACCCCAGGTTACTGCCCTGGCCGGCGGTGTTCTCGATCACCGCCGTCACGCCCTGGGTGCGTTCCAGCGCGATGTTAATCGACTCGGCGATGCGCGCCAGGCAGGTTTCCTCGTCAATTTGCTGTAAATGGCTGCCGGGATGGAAATTCAGCCGCGTCAGCCCCAACTGCTGGCAGCGGGTCAGTTCGTCGATAAAGGCGTCACGGGATTTTTCCAGCGCGTCCGCCACCGGGTGTCCCAGGTTAATCAGGTAACTGTCGTGGGGCAGGATCTGATCGGGAGAAAAATCATATTTCGCGCAGGCGGCGCGAAATTTTTCGCAATCCTCGTCGCTCAGTTCCGCCGCTTTCCATTGCCGCTGGTTTTTGGTAAATAACGCAAACGCCGTCGCGTCCAGTTCGTGGGCGCGGATAACCGCCTGGTCCGCGCCGCCCGCCGCGCTTACATGGGCACCTATATACTTCATGTCTTCTCCTTTTTGACGTTATTATCGCACTGATAATGCCGCTAAAACGCCCGAAAGGGAAAAAAACATCCCTTTTAGCCCAGCAGGCGCTGTACGGCGGCGTTCACCAGGGCGCCGCCCGCCATCAGCCAGAGAAACAACGCCAGCGCCAGCAGCAGCGGCCGCAGCCCGGCGCGTTTAAGCGCCCCGATATGCGTGGTCAGCCCCAGGGCGGCCATTGCCATGGCCAGCAGCCAGGTATCCAGGGTGGTGATGGCCGCGATAAGCCGTGGCGGCAACAGCTGCAACGAGTTCACGCCGGCCACCGCGATAAATCCCAGGGCAAACCAGGGAAACGCGAGGGGGGCGCCGGCCGGGCCATAGGCCCCTGGCGTGCGCCGCCGCAGCCAGGCCGACAGCAGCAGCAGGAACGGGGCCAGCAGCATCACCCGGATCATTTTGCTGATCACCGCCGCGTTTTCCGCCTCCGGACCGACGGCATGGCCCGCCGCCACCACCTGCGCCACCTCGTGCAGGGTGGAACCGGTATAAATACCGAAGGCGGTGGCGCTGACGCTCAGCCAGTGATAATGCGCATTCAGCGCAAACAGCGCCGGATAGAGAAAGAGGGCGGCGGTGCCGAACAGCACCACCGTCGCCACCGCCACGGCGGTTTTATCCGCATCCGCTTTCAGCACCGGCGCGGTGGCCAGCACCGCCGCCGCGCCGCAGATGCTGCTGCCGGCGCCGATAAGCATGGCGGTCTGCCGGTCCAGCCCCAGCCCCCGGCATCCCAGCCGGCAGGCCAGCAAAAAGGTCGAGGACAGCATCAGCACATCAATCACCACCCCGGTGGCGCCGACAGCGCCGATTTGCTGGAAAGTCAGGCGAAAACCATACAGGATAATGCCCAGGCGCAGCAGCCGCTGCCGGGCGAACTGCACGCCGGGGTCACACTGATGAAGCCAGGCCGGCGTGATGATATTGCCCAGCACCATGCCCGCCAGTATCGCCAGCGTCAGTGCGCCAAGCCCCAGGCCGGCAACGGCGGGCAGGTCGCCGGCGCGTATGGCCGCCAGGGTAATGGCCGCCGCCAGCAACAGCCCGGACAGGCGGCGCCCGGCCAGGCGGATCGGGGGTAATAACTTTTCATGGCGCAGGGATAACATCGTTTCGCTCCTCTATTCCCGGATAAAAACAGGGTAATGGGCGCTGGCATAAAAGAGAAATTGATTATATGTTTATAACCTATCGTTATTAGTGGTTAAGCGTCACGCCAAGGAACCCGTATCTGATGCATATCACCCTGCGCCAGCTTGAAGTCTTTACCGAAGTGGTTAAAAGCGGCTCCACCATCCAGGCCGCCCTGGCGCTGGCGTTGTCCCAGTCCGCCGTCAGCGCGGCGCTGACCGAGCTGGAAAGCCAGCTGAACCT
Source organism: Sodalis sp. RH14 (assembly GCF_047324285.1). Taxonomy (NCBI): domain Bacteria; kingdom Pseudomonadati; phylum Pseudomonadota; class Gammaproteobacteria; order Enterobacterales; family Bruguierivoracaceae; genus Sodalis; species Sodalis sp. RH14. The sequence continues at coordinate 3,808,008 of NZ_CP178739.1, read as the reverse complement.
GCAGCTGTTCGATCGGGTGGGCAAACGGCTGGCGATTAACGAGCACGGCCGCCTGCTGTATCCCAAGGCGATGGCGCTGCTGGAGCGGGTGATGGAAATCGAGCAATTGTTCCATGGCGGCAACGGCGCGCTGCGCCTGTTCGCCAGCAGCACCATCGGCAACTATATCCTGCCGGAATTGATTGCCGGCTATCGCCGCGATTATCCCGACACCTCGCTGGAGCTGCAGGTGGGCAACAGCCAGGACGTGGTAAATGCCGTCATTGATTTTCGCGTCGACCTGGGCTTGATTGAAGGGCCGAGCCACAATCCGGATCTGGTTACCCAGCCCTGGCTGCAGGATGAGCTGGTGGCGTTTGCCGCGCCGGATAATCCGCTGGCGGGACGCCGGCTGGCGCTGGCGGAGCTGGCCGGCGCGCCCTGGATCCTGCGCGAGCAGGGATCGGGCACCCGGGAAATCGTCGATTACCTGCTGCTGGCCCGGCTGCCAAGCTTTCTGCCGGTCATGGAACTCGGCAATTCGGAAGCCATCAAGCACGCGGTGCGCCACGGCCTGGGCATCAGTTGCCTGTCGCGGCGGGTGGTGGCGGAGGCGCTGGCGCTCGGCACCCTGGTTACGCTGGATCTGCCGCTGCCGCCGCTGATGCGCACGCTTTACCTGGTGCATCACCGGCAAAAACACCTTTCCCAGGCGCTGGCTCGTTTCCAGGACTACTGCCGCCGGTTCGACATGCTCCCGCGCTGAGCGTCCGGCGATGTCGCGCCACCGTCCCGGACCGGCGGCCGCGGCAAAAAGCGGCAATCTTCCGCCGTATTGCTTATAATTCCCTGCCGATCATGAAGGTCTCTTATAACCGGCGCGTTGCGCTATCCCCCGCCGCCTGATTTGTTACAATCCGCCCTCGATTTTTGTACGGACAGACTGAACAACCATGTTGCAAAACCGCATCGAACCCCAGGCCGCGCCGGGCCTGCGGCGTGAACTTAAGGCACGCCACCTGACCATGATCGCCATCGGCGGCTCCATCGGCACCGGGCTGTTTGTCGCCTCCGGGGCGACCATCTCCCAGGCGGGTCCCGGCGGCGCGCTGCTCTCCTATATCCTGATAGGCCTGATGGTTTATTTCCTGATGACCAGCCTGGGCGAACTGGCGGCCTACATGCCGGTATCCGGCTCGTTCGCCACCTACGGCGCGCGCTACGTCGAGGAAGGGTTCGGTTTTGCGCTGGGCTGGAACTACTGGTACAACTGGGCGGTGACCATCGCCGTCGATCTGGTGGCCTCGCAGTTGGTAATGAACTACTGGTTCCCCACGGTGCCCGGCTGGATCTGGAGCGCCATATTCCTTGCCATTATGTTTTTGCTTAACGCCATTTCGGTCAAGGGCTTCGGCGAGGCGGAATACTGGTTTTCACTGATCAAAGTGGTCACGGTGGTGATATTTATCGCCGTGGGCGTACTGATGATTGCCGGTATCCTGCGCGGCGGCGAGGGTGCGGGCTGGCATAACTGGCAGGTGGGGGACGCGCCTTTCGCCGGCGGGTTCCCGGCGATGATCGGGGTGGCGATGATTGTCGGTTTCTCTTTCCAGGGCACCGAGCTTATCGGCGTCGCCGCCGGCGAGTCCGCCGATCCGGGCAAGAATATTCCGCGCGCGGTGCGCCAGGTGTTCTGGCGTATCCTGCTGTTCTACGTGCTGGCCATCCTGATCATCAGCCTGATCATCCCCTATACCGACCCGAACCTGCTGCGCAACGACGTCAAGGATATTACCGTCAGTCCGTTTACGCTGGTGTTCCGCAACGCCGGTTTGCTCTCCGCCGCCGCCGTAATGAACGCGGTGATCCTGACCGCCGTGCTTTCGGCCGGCAACTCCGGCATGTATGCCTCCACCCGCATGCTGTATATGCTGGCCTGCGAAGGCAAGGCGCCGAAAATCTTCGCCAAGTTATCCCGGGGCGGGGTGCCGCGCAACGCGCTCTACCTGACCACCATCATGGCCGGCCTGTGCTTTCTGACCTCGATGTACGGCAACCAGACGGTCTACCTGTGGCTGCTTAATACCTCCGGCATGACCGGCTTTATCGCCTGGCTGGGCATCGCCATCAGCCATTACCGCTTTCGTAAAGGGTATATCATCCAGGGCCGCCGGCTCAGCGACCTGCCGTATATCTCGGGCTTTTTTCCCCTGGGGCCGATTTTCGCCTTTGTGCTGTGCCTGCTTATCACGCTCGGGCAAAACTACCAGGCGTTTTTACAGGATCGCATCGACTGGTACAGCGTCACCGCCACCTATATCGGCATCCCGCTGTTCCTGGTTATCTGGCTGGGTTACAAATGGAGCCACGGCTCGCGCCTGGTGCCTTATCGGGAGATGATTTTCCCCGCCCGGCCCGATGCCGCTGAACGCCAGGACGCCGCAGCAGCGCCCGCGCCCCTGCGCTCGGAGAGCTGAGCCGCGGGACGGCGAATGATGCGCCCACCGTCCGCCCGGCCTGTCGCGCGCGTCGTCCCCTCGGGTGATCCCGGGCGGCGCGCCGGCCTGGGTTTATAGCGCGATTGGCTTTTTATATGCCGAAAAAATGCTTACCCATTGCCCGGATACCCAATAAGATATTCTTCCCATTCCAGCGCGGGCCGGGTCGGCTAGGTCAGTTCGCACGGCGCGCGGTTTTATACAGGCCAAGGCATGTCATACGCAATCCGTGTACAGGTATCTCCCGATAATTACTATTCCTACCCCGGCGCCATCGAACAGCTGGTCCATTTCTATCCTGCGGACGTGCTGGCGAACGCGGTCTGGATTTACGGCGAACGGGCGCTGGCGGCGGCGCGCGCCTACCTGCCGGCGTCCTTTGACGCCCCCGGCGCGGTGCGCATCGGTTTTGCCGGCCATTGCAGCGAGCGCGACGTTGCGGATCTGGCGCGCCGGGCCGGCGGCGACCGCCGTGTGGTGATAGGCGTCGGCGGCGGGGCGGTGCTGGATACCGCCAAGGTGGTGGCCCGTCGCCTGGGCATCCCGCTGGTGGCTATCCCCACCATCGCCGCCACCTGCGCCGCCTGGACGCCGCTCTCGGTCTGGTACGACGACGCCGGGCAAGCCCTGCGCTTTGAAATCTTCGCCGATGCCAACCACCTGGTACTGGTGGAGCCGCGCATTATCCTGGCGGCGCCGAAAGATTACCTGCTGGCGGGCATCGGCGATACGCTGGCGAAATGGTATGAGGCGGTGGTGCTCAGTGCCGAACCGGAAAAACTGCCGCTTACCGTACGCCTGGGGCTCCAGACCGCGCTGGCGGCGCGCGATGTGCTGCTCAACCAAAGCGCCGCGGCGCTGACGGCGCTGGACCGGGGCGAGCTAAGCCAGGATTTTCTTGATGTGGTGGACGCCATTATCGCCGCCGGCGGCATGGTGGGCGGCCTGGGCGAACGCTACACGCGGGTGGCGGCCGCGCACGCGGTCCATAACGGCTTAACGGCGCTGCCCGCCACCGCGTCCTTTTTGCATGGCACCAAAGTCGCCTACGGCATCCTGGTCCAGTGCGCCCTGCTGGGACAACATGACGTCCTGCGCGCGCTCAGCGCCGCCTGGAGCCGCTTCGGCCTGCCGACGTCGCTGGCGGCCATGCGCGTGGATATCAACGACCGCGACGCCGTCGGCCAGCTCATTGCCCGCACGCTCCAGCCGGGAGAATCCATCCATCTGGTGCCGATCGCTTTAAACGAGGCTATTGTGCTGCAGGCGCTGCGCGACGTCGAGGCTGTCGCCGCCGGTGCGGCAGCGTAAGCATGGCGGGTAAAAGGGAAAGCGTGCCTATGAGGCCGAAGCAGCCACGGCGTTTCGGGGCACCGGACGCCCCCGTTTCGCCAGGCTCGCTGTCGGCGGATTCACAGTGGACGGGCGTTAACGGTTAAGATGCAGCGCGTGAAAGCGCAGATGATCCTCGATAAAACTGGCGATGAAAAAATAGCTGTGATCATAACCCGGCTGGATGCGCAACGTTAACGGCCAGTCCCGCCGCCGCGCCAGATCCGCAAACTTCTCGGGCTGCAGCTGCGTCGCCAGAAACTGATCGGCATCGCCCTGATCTATCAGTATCGGCAATGGCCTGGCCGCATCCCCCGCCAGCAGGACACAGCTATCGTATTCCCGCCACGCCTGCGCGTTATCTCCCAGGTAGTGGCTAAACGCCTTGCGCCCCCAGGGCACCTCCGCCGGATTGACAATAGGCGCAAACGCCGACACCGAAGTAAACCGCCCCGGGAAACGCAACGCCAGCATCAGCGCGCCGTGGCCGCCCATGGAATGCCCCATGATCGCCTGCCGGCCGCTTACCGCAAACTGCCGTCGCACCAGCGCCGGCAACTCTTCGGCCACATAATCAAACATCCGGAATTGCCCGGCCCAGGGTTGCCGCGTGGCGTTAACGTAAAACCCCGCGCCCTGGCCCAGATCATACGCCTCGTCATCCGGCACATCCGCGCCTCGGGGGCTGGTATCCGGCATCACCAGCAACAGGTTCAGCTCGGCTGCCACCCGCTGGGCGCCGCTTTTCTGCGAAAAATTCTCATCGCTGCAGGTCAGTCCCGACAGCCAGAACACCATATGCGGCGGCGCCGCGTGCCGATCGGCGGGCGGCACGAACAGGCTATAGGTCATCAGGCCGCCGGTACTCGCCGCACGATGGCGAAAACGGCATTGCCGGCCGCCGAACAGCCGGTGCTCATCAATACACTCAGGCATCGCATCCATCACATATTCTCCAGGACCACATCGTTAACCGCACACCCGTTCCCGGGCGCGGGCGGGTATTGTTCGATAATCAGTTTTTTCAGCGCCGCCACGTTGGGGCTGAACGCATCGGCGCGCCAGATAAGCCACGTCGCCACATCGGCGGTGGGCGCCGGCAGTTCATGCACCGACACCCGCCGCCGATCCGGTAATTGACGCAGCACCGTCAGCGGCAGCATGGCTACGCCGGCGCCGCTGGCGACGCAGGCCAGCATGGTATGATACGACTGAATTTCCAGGATCGGACCGGGCGCCACGCCCTGCTGTGCAAACCACGCTTCAAAGCGCCGGCGGTAAGAACAGCTGGGGCGAAAGGCGAACAACGTCTTGCCGGCAATCTCCGCCGGGCTGTCGATCGGCGGCTGATCGAGCGCGGCAATCAATACCAGCGTCTCGGCGAAGCTGTAGCAACCTTCTATTTCAGCATAGTTCACCGGACCGTCCACCAGGGCGGCGGCCAGGGTGCCGGCGCGCACGCCGTCCACCAGCTCCCCCGAGGATCCGGTCGCCAGCGACAACGACACCCGGGGAAAACGCTGATGATAGGTGGCCAGCAGCGCGGGCAGGCGGATGGCCGCCGTGCTTTCCATGGAGCCGAGGGCAAAATTGCCCGTCGGTTCCCCGGCGTGGGTCATGCTGATGGCCTCTTCGCTCAGCGCCAGGATCCGCGTGGCGTAGCCCAGGAAATTATGCCCCATGGGCGAGAGCCGCAGGCGCTGTTTTTCGCGGATAAACAGATCGGTTCCCAATTCCCGCTCCAGCTGCCGCAGCCGGGTGGTCAGGTTGGACGGCACGCGATGCAACTGCTCGGCGGCGCGCGCCAGCGAACCGGTATCGGCGGCGGCGCAGAACATTTTCAGCTGGGTCAGATCCATGTGTTCTCTATTTGTCAGTAAGTTGGTCTTGATTATTCATTTTTCGTGAGTTTAGTGATCGTGCATGCTATTGGCAAGATGAATATTTCTTGTGGAGAAGGTATGGCGATAAAAGTGGCCCTGAGCGGCTTTCTGGCACTGTTGGTGGCGATGGGTATCGGCCGTTTCGCCTTTACGCCGCAGGTACCGCTGATGATAAGCGCGGGGCAGTTAACCCTTACCGGGGCGGGGGTGGTGGCGGCCTGTAATTACCTGGGCTACCTGGTGGGCGCTTATGACGCCATGCGCGCGGGCAGGGGGCTGGAAATACGGCTGTGGCTTGGGCTGTGGGGGACGGTGGCCATCACGCTGCTCTGCGCCGTCACCCACAGCCTGCTTGCGCACTGCCTGCTGCGTTTGCTGGCGGGCGCGGCCAGCGGATGGGCAATGGTGCTGGTGGCGGCCTGGACCGGCGACCGGCTGGTACAACTACGTCGCCCGGCGCTCAGTGCCGCGGTGTTCGCCGGTCCCGGCGCCGGCATCATGGTCAGCGGCCTGCTGGCGCTGGTCATGCATCGCCTGGATATCCACGCCGCGGGCGCCTGGCTGGTCTATGGCGTTACGGCGCTGCTGCTGGTGGCGCTTATCAGCGCGCATCTGCCCAGAGGCGGCGCGCTGACGCGCCAGGGCCCGGACGCCGCCAGGCCGGCGCTGACGCCACGGCTGAAAAGCCTGGTCTGGAGCTACTCCCTGGCGGGTTTCGGTTATATCCTGCCGGCCACCTTTCTGGCGCAGATGGCGGCCGCGCGGTTTCCCGGCAGCGAGACCGGCCACTGGATCTGGCCGGTGTTCGGCGCCGCCAGCATGGCGGGCATTGGGGTCGGCATTCTGACGCGCCATCGCCTGCGCGCCGGCCAGCGGCTGGCGCTGACCCTCTGGGCGCAAACGCTCGGCGTCGGCCTGATGATCGCCATGCCCGGCGTCGCCGGCCTGATGGCGGGCGCGGTGCTCACCGGCGGCGGCTTTTTGAGCGCGGTGCAATTGACGCTGGTCTGCTCCCGCCGCCAGGCGCCGGATCATATGCGCTTCATGACCGGCCTGCTCACCTGCGGCTACGCGGTCGGGCAGCTTATCGGCCCCATGCTCTCCGCGCTGGCCAGCAGCCTGACCGGCCGGCTGGAGCCGGCGCTGATGACGGCGGTGGCCGCCCTGGCGCTCGCGGGCGCGCTGGCATGGCGTCAGCCCTGAACGGTTAGTCACAGGCGGCGATGCGGTAAAGCCGGTAAAAATTTCATGGCGCATGCAACACATTCACTGGATAAACGCGGCGCTCTCTACTAGAGTGGGGGCGCATCTTGACGTGATGAGATCAAGAGCAGCCAGGCCTGCCGGAGAAGAAAAAGTATGCTATCGCTGACAACAGAAGCCGCATTGGTGCATGAAGCCTTAATGACGCGCGGCCTCGAAACGCCCCTGCGCGGGGAAGTGCTGGACGGGGAAACCCGCAAACGGCAAATTGCCGAGCACATGACCGCCATAATGAACCTGCTTAACCTGGATTTATCCGACGACAGCCTGGCGGAAACGCCGCACCGGATTGCCAAGATGTACGTTGATGAAATTTTTTCCGGCCTGGATTACGCCAATTTCCCCAAAATCACCCTGATTCAAAACAAGATGAAGGTGGATGAAATGGTCACGGTACGGGATATCACCCTGACCAGCACCTGCGAACACCACTTCGTGATTATCGACGGCAAGGCCACCGTGGCCTATATCCCGAAGGACAGCGTGATTGGCTTATCCAAAATCAACCGCATCGTGCAGTTTTTCGCCCAGCGCCCGCAGGTGCAGGAGCGTCTGACCCAGCAAATCCTGGTGGCGCTGCAAACCCTGCTCGGCACCCTGAACGTGGCGGTGTCCATCGACGCGGTGCATTACTGCGTGAAAGCGCGCGGCATCCGCGACGCCACCAGCGCCACCACCACCACGTCCCTGGGCGGATTGTTTAAATCCAGCCAGAATACGCGCCAGGAATTTTTACGGGCCGTACGCCACCACAACGGCTGATGCGGCGCTGATATGCGTTACGGCGCGGTGCGCGCCGCCTGATAAAAGAGGTTGCCCATGCGCGAGCGCATCGCCATGCTGGACTGCGCGCGGGGGATGGCGATTCTCGGCATCCTGCTGATGAATATTACCGCCTTCGGCCTGCCGAAGGCGGCCTATCTCAATCCGGCGTTTATGGGCGCGCCTTCCCTGGCCGATGCCTGGACCTGGGCCGTGATGGACATGGTGGCGCAGGTCAAGTTCATGACCCTGTTCGCCCTGCTGTTCGGCGCCGGCCTGCAAATGCTGCTGCCGCGCGGCGGCCGCTGGATACGCTCGCGGCTGTTTTGGCTAATGGCCTTTGGCCTGATCCACGCCATCTTTTTCTGGGACGGCGATATCCTGCTGGATTACGGCCTGGTGGGGCTGCTGTGCCTGGGCGCCATTCGCCACGATATATCGTCCGGACGCCTGATCGGCGCCGGCATCGCCCTGTACGCCATCGGCCTCGGCATCCTGGTTCTGATGCAGGCGATGCTGGCCGGCGCCGCGCCGGGGCGGTTCTGGCTGCCCGGCGTGGCCGATCGCATTTACGAATACTACTGGCAAACCACCGGCGGTCCCGAAGCCTGGAGCGTGCGCCTGGCGTTATTGCAATCGAGCCTGATGTCGCTGGCGGCCCAGTACGGCTGGCTGCTGGCCGGCGCCATGCTGATTGGCGCCGGGCTGATGCGCAGCGGCTGGCTGGCGGGCAACAGAAGTCCCGCCCACTACCGCGCCATGGCGTCCTGGCTTATTCCCCTGGGGCTGGCGATAAACCTGCCGTCGGTGGTGGCGCAGTGGCAATCGGGCTGGGCTTATCACTGGTGCGCGTTCCTGCTGCAAATTCCCCGCGAGCTGGGCGCCCCGTTCCAGGCGCTCGGCTACGTGGCGCTGTGCTACGGCTTCTGGCCGGCCATCGGCGGCCTGCGCGTCGTGCGCTGGGTGAGTAACGTCGGACGCATGGCGCTGAGCAACTACCTGCTGCAAACACTGCTGTGCACCCTGGTGTTTAACCAGTTCGGCCTGTTTATGTCCCTCGGCCGCGCCGGCCTGCTGCTGCTGGTGCCCCCCGTCTGGCTGGCCAATATCCTGTTTTCCACCCTGTGGCTGCGGTTTTTCCCCCAGGGGCCGATGGAATGGACATGGCGCCGCCTCACCCGGCTGACCGCCGGCGCCCCGGCGCGCGCGGCGGACTAAGGTCCTTCCCCGCGGCGGGGCATCGTTATCCATTAACCCTGGCGGAGGCGGGATTGCCGGGAGAGTGCGCCATTACTTTAATCATTCATCAAAGCATGTGCCCGCTTAAGGTTAGGTTAATTTTTTCATGGTTAACTGGCGCTAATATTTCCCTGAGCTAGCCTGAATATGTGGTTTAATATTGTGAAAGAGGCGCCGCGCCCCACGGTCAGCCCGTGGTTTTTTAATATTATCGTGGCGCTGGTCATTACTTTTTTCCAGAATATCGTTTATTTTAGAAAAGTCCTGCAGCTCGTCGATATATCAGTAGGTTACAACTTACTGTTTTTTATCAGCATGCCCGTTACCCTGTTGTTCGCGCTCAATGTATTATTCAGCGTGATCCTGCTGCCTTATATCCGCAAGCCCATCGTCATCCTATTGTTTTTCAGCGACGCCCTGGCGCAGTATTTTATGCAGGCGTACGGCATTATTATCGATCGGGGCATGGTCCAGAACACCCTTGACACCACGCTTGTGGAAAGCGTCGCCCTGCTGACGCCGCGCCTGGCGCTGTATCTGATCGTCTTCGGTATTTTGCCCTCGCTGCTGGTGTTGTGGATCAAGGTCAGGCCGGTGGCGTTTTCCTGGTCGAATATCGGGCTGCATTTCCTGAATGTCCTGGTATCGCTCTGTGTTATCGCGCTGGTGGCCTCTTTCTTTTATAAAGACTACGCTTCGCTGATGCGCAATAACCAGCAGCTGGTGAAAAACCTGGTCCCCAGCGATATGGCGCTCGGCGGCTATTCCTATTACAAGCATGATTACGTCAAGAAAATGCCCTTCACCGAGCGCGGCCAGGACGCGCATATTGTCCCCGCGATTCATGACAATCATAAAAAGAACCTGATCATCGTGGTGGTGGGCGAGACCTCCCGCGCGCAGGATTTTTCGCTGGGCGGCTACGGCCAACTGACCAACCCCAAGCTGGCGGCGGACAACGTCATCTATTTTCCGGACACCTCGTCCTGCGGCACCGCCACGGCGGTATCGGTACCCTGCATGTTTTCCGGCATGACGCGCAGGCAGTATGACGGCGAAAAAGCCGACAGCCAAAGCAACGCGCTGGATATCATCCAGCGGGCGCAGGTGGATGTGCTGTGGCGGGAAAACGACGGCGGCTGCAAGGATGTCTGCCTGCGGGTGCCCACCGAACAGCTCAGCACCTGGCATCTACCCGAACTCTGCGCCGAAGGCGTCTGCCTGGACGAAGCCCTGCTGCGCAACCTGGACGGCTACATCAACGCGCGCACCAAGGATACGGTTATCGTGCTGCATACCATGGGCAGCCACGGCCCGACTTATTACCAGCGCTACCCGAAAACCGCCGCCGCCTTTGCCCCCACCTGCGACACCAACGAGATTCAAACCTGTTCGAACCAGGCGCTGGTTAACACTTATGACAATACTATTGTCTATATAGACGACATGCTTGATAAGACCATAAAATTGCTGCAAGCTCATGGCGATAGGTTCAATACCGCCCTGGTCTATCTGTCAGATCACGGCGAATCCCTGGGCGAGAACGGTATCTATCTGCACGGCATGCCCTACGCCGTGGCACCGGCCCAGCAAACCCATATCCCGATGCTGATTTGGCTGTCGCCCGACTATATCCAGGCGCATGCCGTCCGGGAAGACTGCCTGCGAGACCGGGCAAAACGACAGGCCTACTCACACGATAATCTCTTCTCTACGTTGCTTGGACTGACCGATGTCAAAACGCAACTCTATCAGCCGGATCTTGATGTTTTACAACCTTGCCGGGATGCGCAGCAATGAAAATTCTGATCATCGAAGACGATAAGTTATTGCAGGACGGCCTGCGAATGGCCCTGCAGCAGGAAGGCTACGCCAGCGACTGCGCGGGTAATCTGCGCGACGCGGAACATCTGATGGACAGCACCGCCTACAGCCTGGCAATACTCGACCTGGGCCTGCCGGACGGTGACGGCATGTCGCTGCTGAATCTGTGGCGCAAGGCGGGAAACGACGTGCCGGTGCTGATCCTGACCGCGCGCGATGGCATCGATGAACGGGTGCACGGTCTAAACCTGGGGGCGGACGATTACCTGGTCAAGCCTTTTGCCCTCAGCGAGCTGCTGGCCCGGGTGCGCGCCATTATCCGCCGCCATCAGGGCAAAAGTAACAATCAGCTGTGGGTGGATAATATTTCACTCGACCTGAACAGCCACGAAGTGACCCTGGACGGCAAGATTATCGAACTGACGCCGAAGGAATTCGCCATTCTTTCCCGGCTGATGCTGCGGGCGGGGCATCGCATCCACCGCGAAATCCTCCATCAGGATCTGTATAACTGGGATGACGACCCCTCGTCCAACTCGCTCGAGGTCCATATTCATAATCTGCGGGCGAAAATCGGCAAGGATCGTATCCGCACCCTGCGCGGATTCGGTTACCTGCTGACCAAAACCGCGGCAGGGGAGCCGTCATGAAAGCCGCCGACGGTCCGATGACCAGCATGCGCTGGCGGCTTATCGTGGTGCTGGGCATTATCCTGCTGTGTTGCCAGCTGATTACCGTTATCTGGTTATGGCACGAAAGCAAAGAACAAATCGACCTGCTGGTCAACCGTACCCTGGCGGAGAGCGTGCGTAACGAGCACGTTAACCAGGAAATACGCGAGGCCATCGCCGCGCTCAGCGTGCCGTCGCTGATGATGATTATGTTCACGCTGTTCTTCTGCTTCCAGGCGGTGAACTGGATAACCCAGCCGCTCTCGCGCCTGCAGGACGCGCTGGGATCGCGCGGCGCGGAAAACTTTGAGCCGCTGCCGGAGCTCGGCAATATCCGCGAGGTGATCGCCGTCACCCGCAGCCTTAACCAGCTGTTGTTCCGGCTGAATACCACCTTGCAGCAGGACCGGCAGTTTACCTCCGACGTGGCCCATGAATTACGCACGCCGCTTTCCGGCATCCGGCTGCACCTGGAGGTACAGGAAAAGCAGTACGGTATCGACTGCCAGCCGCTTATCGAGCGGGTGGACAATATGTCCTATACCGTGGAACAGCTGCTGCTGCTGGCGCGCATTCGCCACGATTTTTCCTCCGGCCATTACCAAACGGTCAGGTTCAGGGACGACGTTATCATCCCGCAGCAAAGCGAACTGGACGAGATGGTGGAACAGCGCGGACAGCGGATACGCTGGCTGCTGCCGGAAACGGAAATCATTTTCCAGGGCAATGCCATCCTGATGCGGCTGCTGCTGCGCAACCTGGTGGAAAACGCCCACCGCTACAGCCCGGCGGACAGTATTATCGTCGTGCGGCTCACGCATGACGGCGCTGACGGCATCCAGCTTCAGGTGATTGACGAAGGGCCGGGCGTCGACCCGGCGAAAGCGGTGGAACTGACGAAGGAATTCGTGCGCATGGATCAGCGCTATAACGGCATCGGCCTGGGATTAAGTATTGTCACCCGCATTGCGCAGCTGCACAACGGCCGCTTCGAGCTGGTCAACCGCGACGACCACTCCGGCACCATCGCCCGCCTGTTCCTAACCGAACCGGCCTAGGAGACCGCCATGCTATCCGACGCGTCCGCCCCCTGGCTGTATAACCTGTTTATCCTGGCGTTGCTGGCCAGTGGTTACGCGCACCTGGCGTGGAATAAGGCGTTTTTGTATATCATCCTCAGCCTGGCGGGCACGCTTGCCGCCGCGGCGACGGTTTTCAGCCGCATCGACGCATCCAGCCCGGCCGCCGCCTGCTACATAGTGCTGCTTATCAATGCCTCCTTTGTGCTGGTTTCGGTGGTCAGCGCCTGGTCGCTGTCATTTTACTCCCGGGCGAAAAAACACCGCCGCCGCCGCGATGATTAAGTATTTCGTGATAGGATAGGGTGAAATAACAAAAAAAAGCCCCTAAATAGTTACAACATCCATCAAGTATCCCCCCACCGATCCTTCCCCTCCGGCCAATGCGTGCGAAAGCGCCTGGCAGATAAAATGCCAATAATGTATGTAAACGGTTCCGGTCCTGTGACCTGATTCACGCTGTGTTGCGATTAAACCGGTTAGGATAGCGCTTTATGTTTCATAAGTGTTATGACAATCAGGAGCGTCAGGAGGGCATAAACCATCAATGTCCGCCGGTTTGGTCGAGAATACCTGGGCGAAAAGCACCATTAACAGGGGATGAGATGATCACTATTCGTGATGTGGCGCGGTTGGCCGGGGTATCGGTGGCAACGGTGTCACGGGTATTAAACGATAGCGCTATCGCCAGCAAGGAAGCGCGCGACAAGGTGATGAAAGCGGTCAAGGAACTGGGTTACCGGCCTAACGCCAATGCGCAGGCGCTGGCCACGCAAATCAGCGACACCATCGGCGTGGTGGTTATGGACGTATCCGATCCGTTTTTCGGCGCGCTGGTGAAAGCGGTGGACACCGTGGCGCAGCGGCATAAAAAAAACGTCCTGATCAACAACAGCTACCACCAGGCGGATAAAGAGCGCCATGCCATTGAAGTGCTGATCCGCCAGCGCTGCAGCGCGCTGGTGGTCCACGCCAAGATCCTGTCCGACGAAGAGATGATCCCCTTTATGGTGCGCGAGCCGGGCATGGTGTTGATTAACCGCATCCTGCCGGGCTTTGAGCACCGCTGCGTGGGGCTGGACAACGTCAGCGGCGCCCTGATGGCCACCCGTACCCTGCTCAAGCAGGGGCACCGGCAGATTGGCTATATCGGTTCCAACCATCCCATCGAGGATGAGCGGCAGCGGCGCCAGGGCTACCTGCAGGCCATGGCGGAGGAGGGGATCGCGCCGCCGCAAAGCTGGCAGGCGTTCAGCTCGCCGGACCTGCAGGGCGGCGAGGAGGCGATGGTGGAGCTGCTGGGGCGCAACCAGCAGCTGACGGCGGTGTTTGTCTATAACGACGGCATGGCGGTGGGGGCCCTGGCGACGCTGAAAGAAAACGGTATCGCGGTGCCGACGCAATTTTCGGTGGTGGGGTTCGACGATATTCCCATCTCCCGCTATACCAGCCCCAATCTTACCACGGTGCGCTACCCCATCTTCGCCATGGCGGTCGCCGCCACCGAGCTGGCGCTGCTGGGCACGGCGGGGCGCATCGACGAGAAGCAAACGCACCTGTTTATGCCGACGCTGGTGCGCCGCCATTCCGTGGCGCCCTGGAAAAACGTGGCGGCGATCGCGTCGTCATCAGAAGATGAGATGTAACCGCTTCCAAACTGTGAGAATATTCACAGTTTCTTAACATTGATCCCTCTATGCTAATGGTGTTATTCCCTCACGATGCTATCAGGTCAACATCGCGAGGGCTTTTCGTACAGGGATGTCGGTAAAACCACGGAAGGAATTTGTCTGCCTTTGAGTAAACCTACCTATTTCCGGAGAAACTAATGAATAAGAAGGCATTAACCCTTACCGCTCTGGCAACCGGCCTGTTGCTGTCCGTCGCCGCTCATGCCGCCGATACCCGCATTGGGGTAACTATTTATAAATATGACGATAACTTCATGTCGGTGGTGCGCAAGGCAATAGAAAAAGACGCCAAAGAAGCCAAAGGCGTGCAACTGCTGATGAATGACTCGCAAAATGACCAGTCAAAACAAAACGACCAGGTGGACGTATTGATTGCCAAGGGCGTCAAGGCCCTGGCGATTAACCTGGTCGACCCCGCCGCCGCGCCGGTGATTATCGAAAAAGCGCGCGGCGCCAATATTCCCGTGGTGTTTTACAACAAAGAACCCAGCCGTAAAGACCTGGACAGCTATGACAAGGCCTATTACGTCGGTACCGAATCCAAGCAGTCGGGCATTATCCAGGGCGAGCTTATCGCCAAGCACTGGAAGGCGCATCCGGAATGGGATTTGAATAAAGACGGCGTGATTCAATATGTGCTGCTTAAAGGCGAGCCGGGACATCCCGATGCCGAAGCGCGCACCGCCTATGTGGTCAAGACCCTGACCGACCAGGAAAAGATCAAGGTACAGCAGCTGCAGCTGGATACCGCCATGTGGGATACCGCCCAGGCCAAGGATAAAACCGATGCCTGGATGTCGGGTCCGAACGCCAACAAGATTGAAGTGGTGATCGCCAATAACGACGCCATGGCCATGGGCGCGGTGGAAGCGCTGAAAGCCCACAATAAATCGGCCATTCCGGTATTCGGCGTCGATGCCCTGCCTGAAGCGCTGGCGATGGTTAAATCCGGCGCTATGGCCGGCACCGTGCTGAACGATGCCGACAACCAGGCCAAGGCCACCTTCGACCTGGCGAAAAACCTGGCCGACGGCAAACCGGCGGCGGAAGGCACCAACTGGAAACTGGATAATAAAGTCGTCCGCATCCCCTATGTCGGCGTCGATAAAGATAATTTAACGCAGTTTATTAAGAAATAATCCCCACTCCCCCCATTGGGCCTGACGCCCGAGGGGGGATTTTTCTGTCTTATCCTAGCCGGGTATAACTATGGCCGATATTACGACCGAACAGCCAGGCGAATGGCTGCTGGAAATGAACAACATCAGTAAATCATTTCCTGGCGTCAAAGCATTGGATAATGTGAACCTCAAGGTGCACTCCCACTCCGTCCATGCCTTGATGGGCGAAAACGGCGCGGGTAAATCCACGTTATTGAAGTGCCTGTTCGGCATTTATAAAAAAGATTCCGGTAGTATTATTTTCCAGGGAAAGGAAATCGATTTCAAAAGTTCCAAAGAGGCGCTGGAACATGGCGTTTCCATGGTGCATCAGGAACTGAACCTGGTATTACAGCGTACCGTCATGGACAATATGTGGCTTGGGCGTTATCCGCGCAAAGGCCTGTTTGTCGATCACAAAAAGATGTACGCCGACACCAAGGCCATATTTGACGAGTTGGACATTAATATCGATCCCTATGATAAAGTGGCCACCCTGTCAGTGTCGCAAATGCAGATGATCGAGATTGCCAAGGCGTTTTCCTATAATGCCAAAATCGTCATCATGGATGAACCGACCTCGTCGTTGACCGAACGCGAGGTCAATCATCTGTTCAGTATTATCCGCAAGCTCAAGGCGCGCGGGTGCGGCATTGTTTATATTTCCCATAAGCTGGAGGAAATTTTCCAGCTGTGCGATGAAATCACCATCCTGCGCGACGGCCAGTGGATTGCCACCCAACAGGTGGAAGGCCTGACCATGGACAAGATTATCTCCATGATGGTGGGGCGTTCGCTCAGCCAGCGCTTCCCCACGCGCGAAGGCGAACCGGGCGAGGTGATCCTGGAGGTGAAAAACCTGACCTCGCTGCGCCAGCCGTCGATCCGCAATATCTCCTTCGACTTGCGCAAAGGGGAGATTCTCGGCATCGCGGGCCTGGTGGGCGCCCGGCGCACCGATATTGTCGAAACCCTGTTCGGCATTCGCGAAAAAGTGACCGGCACCATCATCCTGCATGGCAAGACCATCAAAAACAACAGCGCCAACGAGGCGATCAACAACGGTTTTGCCCTGGTGACCGAGGAGCGGCGGGCCACCGGTATCTACGCCTATCTGGATGTCGGCTTTAATTCGCTGATTTCCAATATCCGCAATTATAAAAACAAAATCGGGCTGCTGGATAATTCGCGCATGAAAAGCGATATCCAATGGGTTATCGATTCCATGCGGGTAAAAACGCCGGGCCATCAGACCAATATCGGTTCGTTGTCGGGCGGCAACCAGCAAAAAGTGATTATCGGCCGCTGGTTATTGACCCAACCGGAAATCCTGCTGCTGGACGAACCGACGCGCGGGATTGATGTCGGGGCTAAATTTGAAATTTATCAATTAATTACCGAGCTGGCGAAACGCGGTAAGGGCATTATTATTATTTCGTCCGAGATGCCGGAACTCCTGGGGATTACCGACCGGATACTGGTAATGAGTAACGGTCTGATGGCGGGGATTGTGGAAACGAAACAAACTTCGCAAAACGAAATTTTACGTCTTGCTTCCGTGCATCTTTAATTTTATAGGGTTCTTATTATGAATGTGTTGAATAAGAAAAGCATGCTCACTTATTTAAAAGAGGGCGGCATTTATGTGGTGTTATTGGTACTGCTGGCTATTATCATTTTTCAGGATCCGACTTTTTTAAGCCTGATAAACTTAAGTAATATCCTGACCCAGTCATCGGTGCGTATTATTATCGCGCTCGGCGTGGCGGGGCTGATTGTCACCCAGGGCACCGACCTGTCGGCCGGGCGCCAGGTGGGGCTGGCGGCGGTGGTCTCGGCGACCCTGCTGCAATCAATGGAAAACGTCAATAAAGTCTTTCCGGATATGCAAACCCTGCCGATCCCGGTGGTTATCCTGACGGTATGCGTGATCGGCGCTTTTATCGGCCTGATTAACGGCGTGGTGATTGCTTATCTTAATGTGACGCCTTTTATTACCACTCTGGGTACTATGATCATCGTGTATGGCGTCAACTCGCTGTATTACGATATTGTCGGCGCCTCGCCCATCGCCGGCTTTGATTCCCATTTTTCCACCTTTACCCAAGGGTTCCTGCGCTTCGGCGATTTTAAGCTTTCCTATATTACGTTTTACGCGGTGTTTGCCATTCTGTTTGTCTGGGTGATCTGGACCAAGACCCGCTTCGGTAAAAATATCTTCGCCATCGGCGGCAATCCGGAAGCGGCCAAGGTTTCCGGCGTCAATGTGCCGCTGAACCTGATTATGATTTATGCCCTGTCCGGGGTGTTCTATGCCTTCGGCGGTATGCTGGAAGCCGGGCGTATCGGCAGCGCCACCAATAACCTGGGCTTTATGTACGAGCTGGACGCCATTGCGGCCTGCGTGGTGGGCGGGGTATCGTTCGCCGGCGGGGTCGGCACGGTGGCGGGGGTGGTGACGGGGGTAATTATCTTTACGGTTATCAACTATGGGCTGACCTATATCGGCGTAAATCCTTATTGGCAGTACATTATTAAAGGGGCGATTATTATCTTTGCGGTGGCGCTGGATTCACTGAAATACGCGAAGAAGAAATAGCAGCCTCAGGCGTAGGTGCGGGGTTGTCAATGGCCCCGCGCTTACGTATTTTCATCTTGAAAACGTACAGAGAAGAGACTAGAATGTTTTCAAGTTGAAAACGTCATGCTGGGAGGCAAAACGATTGCACGTTATCAGCAGGCTGCCGTTCAACGAGGCGCGGGCGGAATTCCCCAATAGCGCTACTGCACTTGTTGATCTGCTAATGACATTGGAAAAAGGCAGTTTCAGCAGCCCGGAGTCGATGAAAAAGGCGATATCTTCTCTAGACAATTTTAAGTATCGGGAGAAGTGGTGGGTGATTGATGTATCAGGAAATACGCTACGGATCATCGCGTTTATCGATTTTCAATTGCAAAAGGTTTTCATCAAGCATATCGCCAGTCATGCCGACTATGACAAATTGACAAAATATTATCGGGAGCATAAAGAATGACTACGCTCTATGGTAAAAATCAACTCAATGCCGCCAGTGCCGAAGGCATAATTTCCGCATTTGGGAACGTCGTGAAAATTATCCCCCTGATGACGGGCAACAAAAGTGAAACGGAATACCACCAGGCGCTGGAGTTGATTGAGTACCTGATCGACCACGACGAGCTTGATAATCCGTTGTTTGAACCGCTAGCGGCAAAAATCGCCGAATATGAGAGCAGTGCGCCGGAGTTCGCTGAATTAAACAAAGCGCTTGACGGGATACCAGGTGGAATTGCAGTTTTGCGCACGATTATGGATCAGCTTGGACTCAAAGCGGCGGATCTTGAGAGTGAATTAGGTTCTAAATCCAACGTAAGCAACATACTGAACGGACGGCGTGCATTGACTGTACATCATATAAAAGCACTCTCCGAGCGCTTTCACATTCCTGCCGAAATGTTCATTTACGGTTGAATTGTCGTTCTGAAATACCAGAATTTTATGATAAAAAGGCAAATGCGGCCCAGGCTTGCTGTCAAAAAGGGCTGTTGTGGCCCTCGGTGAGAGTTTCGCTGGCGAGCGCGAAACCCTCCCCAGGCGATATAAACCCCGCCTCCGCTATTAGTTATCCAATTCGCCCATGGATTTAACCTGATCGCGATTAATCTGCTCGGTTTTGCCGGTCTCGGCGTTTTTGTAAGAAACGAGGCCGGTATCATCATCAATCTGTGGTTTACCATCGGTGACGATGGTCCTGCCGTCGGTGGTTTTTATCGCCTGATTGGATGAGCAGGCGGTCAGTAAAAACAGCGAAGCGCAGCTGAAAACCACTGAAACCACTATATTTTTAATCATTATAATCTCCTCTGATGAACGTTAATTAGATTGTGAATTTTTCATCTTAAAATCTAGCAGAGAGTTGACTGTTTACGAGCCGGTTGATGAGGTATCCGTGCCATTGGTCTTTATTTTAGGAATATTGGCGATTATTTGTTCATTTTCAATGCTAAACCACCCATCGGCCTACCGGCGGGAACCTACGGCGGTAGGACAAGGGACCGGGTCGTTATCGGGGCGGCAACCCCTCAGTCAGGTGCGTTTCGCACTAATAGGTAGGGTCTGGTGCGGTTAGCGCATATCCGGCAGACGATCGCTGATATCGTTGTTCGGTTCGGGTTTGGGCTGGGTTTCAAGCAGTTGCTCCGGTGATACCGCCGGGTAGCCTTGGGTGCCCTCGGGAATTTCGTGCGGCGCGGGAATGGGGATTTGCGGCCCCAGGAAGCGGGGTTCGCGTTTCATAAGGTACAAGTCCGACAGGGCGCCAAGGCGGGCGCCGATTTCCCGCAGCCGGACCGAGAACATATTCTTGGGCGAGGGCACGGCGAAACACTGGGCCTGGATACCCATGCGCATGGCGATAAACAGCGCCCTTTCGCAATGAAAGCGCTGGGTGATAATGGTGAAATCGTTGGTGTCGAAGACCTTGCGCGTGCGGATGATCGAATCAAGGGTACGAAAGCCGGCGTAGTCGAGCACGATGTCGCCGGCGGGCATGCCGTGGGCAATCAGGTCGCGGCGCATGGTGACCGGCTCGTTATAGCTTTGCAGCGCGTTGTCGCCGCTTAGCAGCAGATAGTTGGCCTTGCCGCTATTGTAGACGTTAAGCGCGCCCTGGATGCGATAGAGATAATACTGGTTAATGACGCCGGCGCGGTAGTATTTGGCGGTACCCAGCACCACGCCCACCTGGCGGTGGGGCAGCAGTTGCAGATCTTCATAGATATAAGGCGCGGTTTTCCAACTGATCCAGCGATCCAGTCCGAATGCCGTTAACAGCAAAACGCCCGCGATAATAATCAGGGAATATATCAGGCGCTTCCACATGCCGTAAGCCTTAACCTATCCTGCCGCAAAGTCATTGCCCAAGGCTACTTTACCTGCCCGGCCGAAGCAAGGAGCGTGGCGGCTGAATACGCCCAATGTGACAATTTGTTGAGGCGCGTCAGAACGGCGTGCGCCGGTAGTGGCGATACTGCGGATGCCAGAAATTGTGCTCGATGGCGATGGACAGCACCTCCTCCGGCGTGACCATCGCCACGCCGTGCACCTGCGCCGCCTTGCCGACTTCCATGGCGATCACTCTCGACACGCCCTGGATATCGTTGATATCCGGCAACAGCGCCCCATCGGCGCCGTTAACCAGCGGCGAACAGTCGGCCAGGGCGCGGCTGGCGGCGATAAGCATGGCTTCCGTCACCCGCGTCGCGCCCGAGGCCAGGACGCCCAGGCCGATGCCCGGAAAAATATAGGCGTTGTTGCACTGGGCGATAGGATAAACCCGGTCTTTATAGCGCACCGGCGCAAACGGACTGCCGGTGGCCACCAGCGCCGCGCCGTCGGTCCAGCGAATCACGTCTTCCGGCGTGGCCTCTACCCGGGAGGTGGGATTGGACAACGGCATGACGATGGGACGCGGGCAGTGAGCGTGCATCTCGCGGATAATCTCCTCGCTGAACAGGCCAGGCTGGCCGGAAACACCGATCAGCACCGTCGGCCTGGCGTTGCGCACCACATCCATCAGCGAAATCGTGTCGCTGTCCAGTCGCCAATCGGCAATCTGGTCGCTGTGCTGCACCAGGCGGCTCTGGAAATCCAGCAGGTTGGCCAGCTTATCGGTTAACAAGCCGAAACGGTCGACCATTAGCACCCGCGCGCGCGCCTGGTCCTCGCTCAGGCCCTCGGTGCGCATCTCCGCGACGATCTGTTCGGCGATACCGCAGCCGGCGGAGCCGGCGCCCAGGAACACCACGGTCTGATCGCGCAGACGGCTGCCGGCGGCGTGGCTGGCGGCCAGCAGGCAGCCCAGGGTTACCGCAGCGGTGCCCTGGATATCATCGTTAAAGCAGCACAGTTCGTCGCGATAGCGGTTAAGCAGGGGGGTGGCGTTTTTCTGGGCAAAATCCTCGAACTGCAACAGCACATCGGGCCAGCGGCGCTTCACCGCCTGGATAAAGGCGTCGACGAACTGATCATACTCCTCGCCGGTAATGCGCGGATGGCGCCAGCCCATATATAGGGGATCGTTAAGACGCTGGGGATTGTTGGTGCCGGCATCCAGCACCACCGGCAGGGTATAGGCCGGGCTGATGCCGCCGCAGGCGGTGTACAGCGACAGCTTGCCGATGGGAATGCCCATGCCGCCGATACCCTGATCGCCCAGGCCCAGGATGCGTTCGCCGTCGGTGACCACAATCACTTTTACATTCTGTTTGGTGGCGTTTTGCAGCATATCATCGATTTTGTCGCGGTTACCGTAGGAGATGAACAACCCCCGGGCGCGACGGTAGATATCGGAAAAATGCTCGCAGGCCTCGCCCACGGTCGGCGTGTAGATAATCGGCAGCATCTCGCTCAGATGACCGTCCAGCAGACGGTAGAACAGCGTTTCATTGGTATCCTGAATATTGCGCAGGTAGATATGCTTATCGATATCGCTGGTAAAGTCCTGATACTGCCGCCAGGCGCGTTCGGTTTGCTCCTCAATGCTCTCCACCGCTTCCGGCAGCAGGCCATGCAGGTTAAAGTTATCGCGCTCCTCAATGGTAAACGCGCTGCCTTTATTCAGTAGCGGAAATTCCAGCAGTACCGGACCCGCATGGGGGATATAGAGGGGACGCTTGCTTTCGTGTTCCAATTCCATGACTTTTCCCATCGCTTCGCAAAAGATTCCAAAAGGATAAAAGATTGTGGCGAAGGATGCATGTTTTCATTGGTAATTTGTTATTTAATGATTAACTTATAAATAATTGGATACTCCAGCCGGCCCCGATCGGCGCCGCCCGGCGGCAACGCAGCGCCGCCGTCGAAGACGTTATCGGCGGGAAAGGGGCTTATGTCAGCCAATACCTGGAGATCTCGCCGCAGCCCAGCGCCGTCAGCGTCGATCGCGTCGCGTCCCACTGCGAAAAAGGCGCGCCTTCACGTTCCAGCAGTACCGCGCGCTGCAGGGTCGCGCAGTCGGCGCCGGCCATATTCAGTAATATCAGCGCCGACTGCAGCGGCGGCAGGCTGGGATTAAACGCTGCGTTTTCCGCATAGCGGCCGGCAAAAATGCGCCCATCCGCCGTTTGCAGCGCCACCGCGCTATGCGCCTGACTATAAGGCGCGTGGCTCTGGTTTGCGGCCTGCAACGCCTGCTGCGCCAGGGGATCGTTGACGCTCTCGGCGCCTTTCCCCGGGCTGCCGGCTGCGGGCCGTCCGGACGCCGCCTGGGCCGGGTCCGCGCCTTGCGCCGCGGCGTAAAGCCTATCCGCGCGCGCCCCTGGCGATTTCACCGCCCTGGCGCCGCGCCCATTGGGCGCCATCATGCCGTACTGATGATCCACGCCGTCCATCAGCAGGGTATGAATGGCCAGATCGCGCGGGCCGAACGCGTCGGGCAGATAATTGCCCAGCGTGGCGGGCGAACGGTCGGGCAGGTAAATCATCAGGTCGGTGCCGCTGTTCAGCTCGTTCATAAACTGCCGGCAATGGCCGCATGGCGTGTAGTTGACGCTGATGCCGCGCAGGCGTTTTTCACCGCGCAGCCAGGCATGATTGATGGCGCTTTGCTCGGCATGCACCGTTTGCTGCAGCGGCGCGCCGATAAATTCCATATTGGCGCCGAAATAGAGGTTGCCGCTAACGCCGCGCGCCACCGCCCCGACATTAAACCGCGAGACCGGCGCCAGGGCGCAGGCGGCGGCCAGGGGCAGCAGCGCGAAGCATAAGGCGTCTTCGTCCATCCCGCCGGCCCGCATCAGGCTGGCGGCCTGGGCGGCGCTTAGCCAGCCGCTGAAATCGGCCTGGTCCAGTTCATGCGCCAGCGCGGACCGCAGGGCCGGTGCCAGGGCGTCCAGTGAGGGGGTAAACCGTGCGTGCATAATGATTCCCTGAGCATTTATTATGGGATCATTTTAGACGTTGTAGGCTTAAATAAATATGATCAATATCTTATCGTGCGGCCTGGCGGTTGCCGGCGACGACCGGGTCAAGCACATTATCGCATCAGCCTGGACGGGTCGCCGGCGGGTCAAGCAAATTATCGCATCAGCCCGGACGGATGCCGGCGCGGCGAGATCAGCCGAACGCCCGTAGCAGCAGCGGGAACAGGAACGGCGCGATAAGCGAGGTGATAATGCCGCAGATCACCAATGCCAGGGAACTGAACGCGCCTTCCTGAAAATCCATCTCGGCGCAGCGGGCGGTGCCGAGCGCATGGGACGCGGTGCCCATGGCCAGGCCCCGGGAGGCTTTGGTGGTGATACCCAGCAGCCTGAACAGCGTATGGCCGAATACCGCGCCCAGGATACCGACAAAAATCACGCATACCGCGCTGATGGCCGGAATACCGTTAATGGACTGCGCCACCGCCATGGCAATCGGCGTGGTCACCGATTTAGGCAGGATCGAGGCGGCAATCTCCGGCGTGGCGCCCATCCACAACGCGATGGCGGTGCCGCTGACCATGGCGGTAACGCTGCCGACAAAACAGATGCTGATAATGGATTTCCAGCGCGCGCGGATCTGGTGCAGTTGTTCATACAGCGGGAAGGCCAACGCCACCACCGCCGGTTGCAGCAGGTCGTTGAGAATTTTACTGCCGGCAAAATAACGCGCGTAGGGAATGCCGGTGAGCAACAGCAGCGGGATAATCACCACCATGGAAATCAGCAGCGGATTGAGCAGCGCCATGCGAAATTTCGCCGCCAGCCGCCTGGCGCCAAAAAATACCGCAAGCGTAAGCGGCAGCGACCACCAGAAATTGGCTAACATTATTGATCCTCAGGGGGGCGCGGCTGGCCGGCCACCGGACGTTCACGGTGGATGTAATGCGAGCTATAGCCCACCACCACCATTACAATCAGAGTACTGATAACGCAAGACACCACCAGCGGGCCGAACTGCGACGACAGCTCGTGGTAATAGTTCATCACGCCCACGCCTATCGGCACGAACAACAACGCCATATAGCGGATCAGCAGATGACAGCCGGGCTTGAGCCATAACGGCGGCAGCAGTTGCAGACAGAGCAGGATAAACAGGATCAGCATGCCCAGGATACTGCCCGGAATGGTAATCGGCAACAGCGTGGAAAGGAAATCACCGACGAACAGGCACAGGTAAATCAAGGCAAAGGCGCGAATAAAGGCCCAGCCGTTTACGATGATATTGCGCATTATCTCAACCTTATTTCTAATCGCGTTTATCATACAATTAATTCTGACACCGTGCCACCGCTCACGGTTCGTCCGATGAAATGACCGGGCCAGCTTATCAGCTATGCCGGTAAAAATCGTGCCGTGACCAAGGCGGATTTAAATGTATGACTTATCGCACGGCAATCTCCCGGCCAAACTGTTAACAAAGTAGATTCATTTGCCGACGAAGGATCCTCGTCAGGCGTGTTCGCGATCAGAAGAGGTTTTTACTATGGCTATTCCACGTTTTTATGGTGTTATTCCGCCCGTTCCCACCCTTTTTACCGCCGATGAGCAACTCGATGAAGACAGCATGGCGAAACTGCTGGACAGTCTGATTGCCTCTGACGTCAACGGCCTGTTTTTCCTGGGAAGCGCCGGTGAGTTTGCCCATATGTCGGAAGCGTTGCGCCTGCAGACGGCGGAGTTCTGCGTTAATTACGTCAACAAGCGTAAACCGGTTTTAATCGGCATTGCCCATTCCGGTACCCGCGAGGCCATCCGTTACGGCCTGCACGCACAGAAGATTGGCGCCGATGGGGTGGTGGCGGTAAATCCGTTTTACAATCCGCTGAGCGAGGAAAATCTTTATCTGCATTATAAGCATTTGTCCGACGCGCTAAGCCTGCCGATTATCATCTATAACTTCCCGGGGCTGACCGGCCAATCGATTCCGGTGGCGGTGATCCGTCGGCTGGCGGAGACCTGCGCGAATATCGTCGGCCTTAAGGATACGGTGGATACCCTTAACCATATTCGGGAAACCATCCACGCGGTTAAACCCGTGCGTCCGGATTTTGCCGTATTTTCCGGCTATGACGAATATCTGTTCGGCACCCTGATACTCGGCGGCGACGGCTGTATTCCGGCCAGCGCGAATTTTGCCCCGCAGTTGACCTGCGGCATCTACCGGGCCTGGCAGGAACAGGATTATGCCCAGGCGGTCAAGCTGCAGCAGCGCCTGTCGTATATTCCGGAATTGTACAATTATGATTTGCCGTTCTATAACGTGGTGAAATACGCCATTAAGCTGACCGGGGTGGATATTTCGGTGAATTCGCTTTGGCCGGCGTCGCCGCTTACGGAAGAGCTGAAGGAGAAGGTAAGGAGCGCGCTGGTCAGGAGCGGGGTAATTTAAGGGGCATTGCGGTTGGTGGGACTACGGCTGGGCAGGGGGTTGAGCTTGCCTAGGGGTGTTTACTGGCATGGGGGAAGGTTTTGCCTGGGCGGGCGCGTTTGTTGGCATGGGGGTAAGTTTTGCCTGGGCGGGCGCGTTTATTGGCATGGGGGTAGGTTTTGCCTGGGCGGGCGAGTTTGTTGGCATGGGGGTAGGTTTTGCCTGGGCGGGCGCGTTTGTTGGCATGAGGGAGAGTTTTGCTTGGGCGGGGCGTGTTTATTGGCATGGGAGAAGGTTTCGCTTGCCATGCGAGGCGGATTTTATGCCGCACCGTGCGGGCAATCGACCCGGGGCGGGCAGTCGCCCCCGCCCCGGGACCCCGGGCTTCCGGCAGATCGTGCGCCGCTGCGCGGTTCCCGGCATCACCCATCCCGGCTTTTGGACCGCACGGGACGCGCTCCCGGCGCGGCCCTTAGCTTTCGCCGCTCCCGGCGGCTCATCCAGCCGCGATGTGCGCCGCCGGCGCACTCTATGCCGGCACCAGGTCAACACCATCGCCTGTGAGTAAAATAGCATTTTTGGGTTTCTTGCGGCATGCACTTACCGGGAAAGGTATCAGTATTCATTTTGCGCTAAAGCTTACAGTTTGATGGCTAATGGCTTAATGGCTTAATGGCTTAATGGCTTAATGCTTACTGTTAAAACTTAAGCATAAAGTTGAATGATGAACGCCTTACTGCATGACTGCATGACTGCATGTCCAACTTTTCTCTGTGTCAGCTGCATTCCATAGCCATTGCCTCCCATAATGGTCAATCCCATCCCGGCGCAAGTCTCTATCCTAAGCAACAGCGCCGCAGCCACTTCATAAAACGCATGGCCAACAGCGACATGTGGACCGGCATAAAGCGCGCTGACGGCGCCTGTGCCCCCGGCATGAGCCGCCGGGAGCGGCGAAAGGCCCGGTGGCGCCGGGAGCGCTAACCGGGCCGGTGCATAACGGGGGAACTGGCGTCGGAAGGTATCGCGCAGCGACGCGCGATCTGCCGGGCGCGCGGAGGTCAAGGAGGCCGTCGCGGTACGGCCTCTTTGTCGCTTGCCGGCGCCCGGCACTACCTATGAACACCTCACGCATGGCAAGCGAAACCCCCTCGGGGCGACATAGGCCATGCTGCAAACGCCCCTCGGGGCGACATAGGCCATGCTGCAAACGCCCCTCGGGGCGACATAGGCCATGCTGCAAACGCCCCTCGGGGCAACATAGGCCATGGCGCAAACGCCCCTCGGGGCGACATAGGCCATGGCGCAAACGCCCCTCGGGGCGACATAGGCCATGCTGCAAACGCCCCTCGGGGCGACATAGGCCATGCTGCAAACGCCCCTCGGGGCGACATAGGCCATGGCGCAAACGCCCCTCGGGGCGACATAGGCCATGGCGCAAACGCCCCTCGGGGCGACATAGGCCATGGCGCAAACGCCCCTCAGGGCGACATAGGCCATGGCGCAAACGCCCTCCCCAGGGCAATATAAACCATGCCGCAAACAAAACCCCGTCGTCGCCGTGCTGTATGCCGGCTTTAAAACCGCGCTATAGCTCTGGACCATTCAATTGCGGCCTGCCTGCGCGGTCTGGCGGACGGATAATCACATGCTTTCTTCACTTTCCCGGCCAAAACCGGGACTCAATCACAAAGAATGTGTTGTTACGGCGGCGCGGCGGGTGTGGTGAAACCCGCGGTGGAATAACCACAGGCTAAGCAGCGTGGCAAGTATCAAGACCATAAACAGCGAGACCGGCGGTGCATAGGTCAAGATGGCGCCGGTGAGAAGCGGATTGGCGGCGCCCCCGAGATTACCCAGGTTTTGCATGCCGTAATAACTGCCTTTTAAATGCGCCGGCGCGATAAAGTCGATAAACATATATTCCACCGGGATAATAATAATCTCCCCCAGCGAAAACAGGGCAACCGCGATCATCCATAGCGGCAGGGCATTGCCCGCCAGCATAAAGCCCAGTAGGCCAATAATAAAAAACAGGCTGCCCAGTAATAGCCACGGCATCAGGGTCTCGCGGCGGATATTACGGCTGACGGCATATTGCAGGGTGATGACGATAGCGGCGTTGACCGGCAGAATAATCCCCACCACCCGATAAGCAAACACAGCGTCGAACTCCACCATCAGGTATTGCGAAATACAGCTGGCGAACTGACTGCATACCAGGCTGCCGAGTGCGCCTCCCAGGGTAAAAAAGATCAGCCGCTTATCGTGGCGCAGCACGTCCAGGGTTGTGCGGAAGTTGATTTTTTCCGTTACCGCCGCCACGTTATCATCCGCCTGGGCCGGCGGGCGGCCATAGCGCGGCAGCAGCAGCGCCAGGGTCAGCGTGGCCGCGGCGGCCAGAACGCCGGATAAATAAAACGGCAGCACGGCGCTGCTTTTCGCCAATAACACGCTCAGCGGCGGGCCGATGGCCCAGCCGACGTTGATCAGGGTGTAATTAGCGGAAAACGCCTTGATGCGCCGCTCAACGGTCAGCCATTCGGCAATACTGGCCTTCAGGGTAATGGAGTACAGGCTGTACGCCGAATTAATCAGCGCCACCAGTATAATCATCGGCAACAAAGCGCCCCCGCCGAGCGGCAGCAGAAAAAACGCCAGGGCAAATACCATGATGGCGCAAATAATCAGGCGATTTTTATTAAACCGGTCCACCAGATAGCCGCCATACAGGCTAAAGATAATGCCCAGCGTCAGCCCCATACCCAGCACCAGGCCGATTTTTCCCGGCGGCATGCCGCCCTGCCTGGACAGGTAGATGGCGATAAACGGCAGCGTCAGCCCGCGGCCGATGGTTAATATTAACGATGTGATTAACAACAGCCGGATAATGGGCGGGAAT
Source organism: Sodalis sp. RH14 (assembly GCF_047324285.1). Lineage (NCBI taxonomy): Bacteria > Pseudomonadati > Pseudomonadota > Gammaproteobacteria > Enterobacterales > Bruguierivoracaceae > Sodalis > Sodalis sp. RH14. The sequence continues at coordinate 3,779,353 of NZ_CP178739.1, read as the reverse complement.
CCTTTCATGACCAATTTTCTCATGATAAATAATAAGGCGTACACCCAACCTTAATCTAAATTGCGCACCATGTGGAGTTAAATTGATAACGAAATGAAGGTATTAGGCTGCTGCCAAAAGGGGGGTTTTTACACGGAAAATCTGCCGGGTCGCCGCAGAGTACCGCGACCCGGTTTTACACCTTGCTTAAGGAATTATTTAACCGCCATGCCCGGCAGGGCGCCGGCGTCGGGGCTAAGCAGGAATATATCGCTGCCGCCCGGTCCCGCCGCCATCACCATGCCCTGGGAGACGCCAAACCGCATCTTGCGCGGCGCCAGGTTGGCCACCATCACCGTCAGGCGGCCCTCCAGCGCCTGCGGATCGGGATAGGCCGCGCGGATGCCGGAAAACACCTGGCGGGTTTCGCCGCCGATATCCAACGTCAGCTTCAGCAGCTTATCCGATCCATCCACCAGCTCGGCGCGCTTGATAAGCGCAATGCGCATATCCACCTTGGCGAAATCGTCAAAGGCGATGGTCTCAAGCAGCGGCTCATCCGCCAGCGGACCGGCGACGGCGGCCTTGGCGCCGGCGGCATCCGCTTCTTCCCTGGATTCGTTAACCATATTCGCCACGTGCGCGGGATCGATACGGCTGAACAGCGCCTTGAAGGTCGTAACCCTATGGCCCGTGAGCGGCGTGTGGATGCCGTCCCAGTCAAGCCGCACGTTCAGGAACGCCTCGGCGCGTTCCGCCAGCGACGGCAGCACCGGCTTGAGATAGGTCATCAGCACGCGGAACAGGTTAATGCCCATTGAGCAGATGTCCTGCAGATCCCCCTCGCGTCCCTCCGCTTTCGCCACCACCCAGGGCGCCTGCTCGTCCACATAGCGGTTGGCCAGGTCGGCCAGCGCCATGATTTCGCGGATGGCGCGCGAGGATTCACGGGCGTTGAACGCTTCGGCGATGCCGACGGCGGCATCGGTAAAGGTCTGGTACAGCGCCGGGTCGGCCAGGGTATCGGCCAGACGGCCGTCAAAGCGCTTGGCGATAAAACCGGCGTTGCGCGAGGCCAGGTTAACCACCTTATTGACGATATCGGCGTTAACCCGCTGAACGAAGTCTTCCAGGTTCAGGTCGATGTCATCAATATGCGACGACAGCTTGGCGGCGTAATAATAACGCAGGCAATCCGCGTCAAGATGCTTAAGATAGGTGCTGGCCTTGATAAAAGTACCGCGCGATTTCGACATCTTGGCGCCGTTCACCGTCACATAGCCGTGGACAAACAAATTGGTCGGCTTGCGGAAATCGCTGCCTTCAAGCATCGCCGGCCAGAACAGGCTATGGAAATAGACGATATCCTTGCCGATAAAATGATACAGCTCGGCATCGGAACCCACGCGCCAGTATTCGTTGAAATCAATGTCGCCGCGTTTGTCGCACAGGTTCTTGAACGACCCCATATAACCGATGGGCGCGTCCAGCCAGACGTAGAAATACTTGCCCGGCGCATCCGGCACTTCAAAGCCGAAGTAGGGCGCGTCGCGGGAGATATCCCACTGCTGCAGGCCGGATTCAAACCATTCCTGCATTTTGTTGGCCACCTGCTCCTGCAGCGCGCCGGAGCGGGTCCAGGCTTTCAGCATATCGCTGAAGGCCGGCAGGTCGAAGAAGAAGTGTTCCGACTCCTTCATCACCGGCGTGGCGCCGGACACCGCCGATTTAGGATCGATTAAATCGGTCGGGCTGTAGGTGGCGCCGCACACTTCGCAGTTGTCGCCGTACTGATCGGGGGATTTGCACTTCGGGCAGGTGCCCTTGACAAACCGGTCCGGCAGGAACATTTCTTTTTCCGGGTCGAACAGCTGGGAAATGGTGCGGGTCTTGATATAGCCGTTATCTTTCAGCCGATGGTAAATCAGCGTCGACAGCTCGCGGTTTTCATCACTGTGCGTCGAGTGGTAGTTATCATAGCTGACGCCGAAACCGGCAAAATCCTTCTGATGCTCCTGGTTCACTTCATCGATCATTTTTTCCGGCGCGATGCCGAGCTGCTGGGCCTTAAGCATGATCGGCGTGCCGTGCGCGTCATCGGCGCAGATGAAATAAACCTGATTGCCGCGCATTCGCTGAAAACGGACCCAAATATCTGCCTGGATATGCTCCAGCATATGGCCGAGATGAATTGAACCGTTAGCGTATGGTAACGCACAGGTTACCAATATTTTTTTCGCGACTTGAGTCATGTTGGGAATGTGCTTTTATCAGATGAAATAAAGAGTTTCGATGGTAACCGATAGCGACACCTCACGTAAACAAGCGCCGCCAGTTCTGTTATGCTATGGGCATCGGTTACCACCCCCAGAATGAGAAATTAAGGAGCCGTGATGAATCCTCCATCACCCGAACAGTCTACTCCCGAGGTGCTGCGCGCCCAGGTCGCCAAGGTGCTCGCCCGCTTCAAGCACCCCACGCTCAAACGCGGCCTGGCCGAACTCAAGGCGCTGAACCACTGCGCGCTGCTGGACGGCACGCTGCATATCGAACTAATCATGCCCTTCGCCTGGCACAGCGCCTTTGAGGAGCTGAAGGAATCCGCCAGCGCGGACCTGCTGCGCGTCACCGGGGCGCGGGCCATCGACTGGACGCTGGCCCACAATATCGCCACGCTCAAGCGGGTCAAGGATCAACCCGGGGTAAAAAACGTGCGCAACCTGATTGCCGTCAGCTCCGGCAAGGGCGGCGTCGGCAAATCCAGCACCGCGGTTAACCTGGCGCTGGCGCTGGCCGCCGAGGGCGCCCGCGTCGGCCTGCTGGACGCGGATATCTACGGCCCGTCGATTCCCGCCATGCTCGGCACCACCGAGGAACGCCCCACGTCGCCGGACGGCCAGCATATGGCCCCCATCATGGCGCACGGCCTGGCCACCAACTCCATCGGGTATATGGTAACGGAAGATAACGCCATGGTCTGGCGCGGGCCGATGGCCAGCAAGGCGCTGCTGCAGCTGCTTAACGACACCCTGTGGCCGGAGCTGGATTACCTGGTGCTGGATATGCCTCCGGGCACCGGCGATATCCAGCTGACGCTGGCGCAGAATATCCCGGTCACCGGCGCGCTGGTGGTGACCACGCCGCAGGATATCGCGCTGGCCGACGCGCGCAAAGGTATCGTGATGTTTGAAAAGGTCGGCGTGCCGGTGCTCGGTATCGTGGAAAATATGAGCGTGCATATCTGCAGCCACTGCGGTCACCTGGAGGCCATCTTCGGCACCGGCGGCGCCGAAAAACTCGCCGAGCAGTACCACTGCGCGCTGCTGGGGCAACTGCCGCTGCATATCAGCCTGCGCGAAGATCTGGACCGTGGCCAGCCGACGGTGGTCAGCCGGCCGGACAGCGAGTTCACCGAGCTCTACCGCCAACTGGCGGGACAGGTGGCGGCGCAGCTGTACTGGCAGGGCGAGGTTATCCCCACCGAGATATCGTTTAAGGCATTATAAGGGCAGAATAATCCTGCTTATGTGTTATGGCCGGCACGGGGTGATAAAAATGGATGACGTGCCGGACCAACGGTTCCTGCCCTTGACGTCGCCGGTGAGGCTATCTTCCTTACTTGCTCGGGTAACGGTAATGTAGTAATGTTACTACATACGCTGTGTTATGAGGGGGTGATAAGATGAGCGTAACCTACATATCAAGTCGGGAACTCAATCAAAACATTACCAAAGCAAAACGGGATGCTGTCAAAGGTCCGGTGTTTATAAAATCCCGCAACAAAATAACCCATGTTCTGCTGAGCGAAGAAGCCTACCGCAGTATCACGGGGGGGCGTAAAAGTATTCTTGACGCGCTGTCTCCCCCCGATGGTGAATCGTTCGATCTAGAAACGGAACGCGCACACATTCAAGCAAGGCCTGTTGAGTTTTAATATGTTTCTGTTAGATACCAATGTGATATCCGAGCTTTTTAAGGGGGATAAAGCTGATCCCAACGTCAGGGAATGGGCGGCAAGTAACGAACACTATGAAATGTATACTTCCGCATTAGTTATTATGGAAATTGAAAAAGGTATCTTACTAAAAGAAAGGAAAGATTTAACGCAAGCGGTCAAATTGCGGTCTTGGTTTGAGCATACAGTAATAAAAGGTTTTCATGACAGGATCCTGGCAGTTGATGCCGCTGTAGCGCTATGCTGTGCCAAAATGCATGTCCCTGACCCTAAATGTATGACAGACTCATTAATCGCAGCAACCGCCATAACGAACCGTCTTACGCTTGTTACCCGCAACACGAAAGATTTCGGATTAACCGGCGTAACGTTATTAAATCCCTGGCTGTGACGGCCAGTTGCCCCGCCGCCAGGGGCGGGGATTGATCGGGATTGTCGTTACATTCCCTTAAATTCATTGCCAGTAGCTGCCACGTTGCGCAACGCCCCAGGATTAACGCAGTTTTGAGTCACATCGCCCGCCAGCGCGGCAATCAGGTTGTCCACCGCGCAGGCCACCATGGCGTGGCGTGTTTCATGCGTTGCCGAACCGATATGCGGCAGCGCCACCACGTTGGGCAGCGCCAGGAGAGGCGAGGTGGCCGGCAGCGGCTCCTGCTCGAACACATCCAGCCCGGCGCCGCGTATCACGCCGTCTTGCAGGGCGCGTATCAGCTCCGGCTCATTGATGATTTTACCGCGCGAACCGTTAATCAGGATGGCGCCCGGCTTCATCTTGCTGATTTCGGCGTAACCGATCAATTTCTCGGTTTCCGGCAATAGCGGCAGCACCACGCAGACAAAATCCGCCTCGGCCAGCACCTGATCCAGGGTAGCGCGGCGGGCATGGAGCAGGCTCTCCGCCTGTTCGTTCACCTTATCATTGTAATACATTACCGGCATGCCGAATCCCAGATGCGCGCGTTTGGCCACCGCATACCCGATACGGCCCATGCCGAGGATGCCGATGGTCTTGCCGTTGACGTCGGTGCCGTAATATTCCTCGCCGATGCTGCGCCGCCATTCCCCGCGCTTCACCAGCTCCGCCAGCTCCACGGCGCGCCGGGCGCTGGTCAGGATCAGGGTGAAAATGGTGTCGGCGGTGGTTTCGGTCAATACGCCCGGGGTATGCATCAGGGTAATGCCCCGGCGCGTCAGTTCCGGCACGCTGAACTGATCATAGCCCACCGAAATGGTGGAAATGGCGCGCAATCCGGGCGCGGCATCAAGCAATTCGTTGCCGATGGGATGGCTGGCGCCGATCAGGCCCTGAGCATGGCGCAGGGCGGCTATGACCTCTTGCCGGTTGGCGTCGGTGATGCTGTCGAATCGGGTCAGGTTAAAAGCAGCCTGCAGCCGCGCCAGTTGATCGGCGGGAATAGTTTTATACAGGACGACGTTGGGTTTCATAACGATTCCTTTTGCAATTGGTTATCAGCCGCGCCCGGATTGCCGGACGGAGCCGTATGTCTCTGCCCCGGGCAGCTCCCGGGGCACAGCGGCGCCTGCCCGGCGGCAGGGGCGCGACGGTGGGGCCGGTTTGACCCGCAGGTGCATTACCTCCGGCAGCCGCACGGCGTGTCGCGCGGTCTGGTGACGTCCTTTACGCCGTCAGTGCGCCGGCGGTACTATCCGCCATGGCCCGCGCCAGCTGCCGGCGATCCGGCAATCCTTCGCTGTCGCCGATAACCTGGATGGCCAGCGCGCCGATATGGTTGCCGCGCACAATCGCCTTATCAAGCGTCAGCCCCTCCAGCAGGGCGCTAACCACGCCCACCGCAAAACCGTCGCCGGCACCCACGGTATCCACCACGTTAACCACCCGCACCGCTGGCACCACGCCCTCAGCACCGGCGTCGGTTTTATAATACGCGCCGTCCGCGCCGGTCTTGATCACCACCGCCCGCACACCGTGCGCCAGGTAAAAATCCGCAATCGCCTCAGGACTTTCGTGGCCGGTCAGGATCAGGCCTTCCTTAATTCCCGGCAGCACATAATCCGCGCTGAACGCCAGCGCATTCAGGCGGGATACCATCTCTTCCCGCGAGCGCCATAACACCGGGCGCAGGTTAGGGTCAAAGGAGATAGTCTTGCCGCGCTGCCTCATCCACTGCGCCGCATGGGCGGCCAGCTGATAAGATTCCGGCGACAGCGCCGCCGCCACGCCGCTGAGATGCAGATGCCGGGCGCCGCCGAAGTATTGCTCATCAAAATCCGCCGTGGAGAGCCGGCTGGCGGCCGAGCCCTTACGGAAGTACTCAACGGTGGGATCGGTTCCATCCTCCGCTTTGGATTTCAGCTGAAAGCCGGTAGGGTAGGCCGTATCCAGGGTGACCGCACGGCGGTCCACCTGCTCCGCATCAAGGGTATCCAGAATAAAACGTCCGAAAGAATCGTTGCCCAGACGGCTCACCCAGCCGGATTTCAGCCCCAGGCGCGCCAGGCCGATAGCGACATTCAGTTCGGCGCCGGCCGCGCGGCGGACATATTGGCTCACCGTGTGCAATTCACCGCCGGCGGTGGCGACAAACATGGCCATCGCTTCGCCGAAGGTCACCACGTCCAGGGTCTGGTCGTAGTCAGTAGGGATAGGGTTGCTGGACATAAAAGATACTCCTCAAGACATCAATACAGGGTGGCATCCGGGCGGGCGCCGACAGGGCAAACCTGGCAGCCGGCGCGGCAAATACGCTGAGAAGAGTATGGAACCGGTTCCATCGGCGATCTATCACCTCATGATAAAAATTTGAAGCGGATCACGATTTAATTACCAGCGGGGAATTCCCGGGATGCGAACAGGCATAAACAGGGAAGAAGAATGAAACGGCGCGCCGATACCCCAGAAGGGAACGTGAAATACCCTGCCGCCGCTGCAGCGCCGGCGGGCGAGGTGGCATGAAAGCCGCATTTCATGCTGAGAACACGTGGAATAAACGGCATTGCAACAGGCCGCCCAGGGCGATGCGGCCATGGGCTTCATAGCGGATAAAGGGCTTACTGCGGGGTGATCTGCACGGTATCCGGCAACGCCAGCCGCCCCTTGCCGTGCAAATCCGCGCGCGTATACACCCGCTCGATGGGCGCCACCGTCAAGGCTATCTGCTCCAGCAATCCCTGGGTCGGCGCTTTTTTCCCCTGGACGACCAGCAGCAGCGGCAGCAGCAGCACCGCGCTCAGTTGCCCGTAGGAGAGGGGGCGGATAGCGGTCCGGCGGGAATACTGCATCAGCAGGAACGAGGTACTGATGGTAAAACCCAAGGCCAGCCCGGCGATCACCTCGGAAACCGAATGGGCATGAATAACCACGCGGGAAAATCCCACGGCCAGCGCCAGCAGATAACCGAAACACACCGCCGCCAGCCGCCAGCCGCGGGAGGCGCGGCTGGTCAAAATCCAGATCATCACCGGCCAGATACTGGCGGAGAGCGCCGAATGGCCGCTGAAACCGGTAAAATCATACATTCTGCTGCCGACGCCCCAGCCCATAAAAGCCAGTTTCGATATCACGACCACGGCGCCCGCGGTAGCGAACAGCAGCAGCCACTGCAGGCTGGTGCGCCGGGTATCGGCTTTCCACAGCAGCAACATAACGATAATAACCGCGCAGGGGAGCAACAGCATGCTATCGCCAAAAAACGTCAACCAATGCCAATTCATCCAATACCGCTCGAAAGTAGATTAAAAATGCCGCTGTATATACCTTACGCAAACTTCCGGCCCCTCTCCAGCATGAATTATCTTAAAAGTGTGACATAAATCGCGGTAATCATCGGTCTAAACCGCGTAAAGCCACGTCAGATAAACGCTATTGCTGGCATCCGTTTCTCCCGCACTCTATAATTGCCGCGTCAAATGCGCCCCGGCGCAGCCCTTCATCTTTATAACACCAGGCCATTTATTGTATGACTGACAAGCCTCACCAGTGCGTCATTATCGGCATCGCCGGCGCCTCCGCCTCCGGGAAAAGCCTGATAGCCAGCACGTTGTACCAGGAACTTTGTGAGCAGGTCGGCGACGAACATATCGGCATTATCCCAGAAGACAGCTATTATCAGGATCAAAGCCACCTGACCATGAGCGAGCGGGTCAAGACCAATTATGATCATCCCAGCGCCATGGATCACAGCCTGCTGTTCCAGCATCTGCAGATGCTCAAGGCGGGCCAGGCTATCGAAATGCCGGTCTACAGCTATGTCGAGCACACCCGCCGGCCTGAGACCATCCATCTGCGTCCCAAGAAGGTGATTATCCTGGAAGGCATACTGCTGCTGACCGACCTGCGGCTGCGCACGGAGATGAATTTTTCGATTTTCGTCGATACGCCGCTGGATATATGCCTGTTGCGGCGCATGAAGCGCGACGTCAACGAACGGGGCCGCGCCATGGATTCGGTGATGGAGCAATATCAGAAAACGGTACGCCCGATGTTCCTGCAGTTTATCGAGCCTTCCAAGCAATACGCCGATATTATTGTACCCCGCGGGGGAAAGAACCGTATTGCCATCGATATCCTGAAGGCAAAAATCAGTCAGTTTTTTGAATAATCCCCCTAACGCAGGCGGGTAGGGTTCACGGCGCCGCCGGCGCTACGACCCCCAGAACGCTTATGGAGAAATAACGATGAGACTGTGCGACAGCGATATTGAAGCTTGGCTGGACGACGGCAGGCTGGATATCAGCCCGCGTCCGCCGGTGGAACGGATTAACGGCGCCACGGTCGATGTGCGCCTGGGCAATCAATTCCGGGTGTTCCAGGGCCATACCGCGGCCTTTATCGACCTCAGCGGCCCTAAGGAAGAAGTCTCGGCCGCGCTCGATCGCGTCATGAGCGATGAAATCGTGTTGCCGGAAGGCGGCGCCTTCTTTTTGCATCCCGCCGAACTGGCGCTGGCGGTCACCCTTGAATCAGTCACCCTGCCGGATAACCTGGTCGGCTGGCTGGACGGCCGCTCGTCCCTGGCGCGCCTCGGGCTGATGGTGCATGTGACCGCGCACCGCATCGATCCCGGCTGGCAGGGTAGGATCGTGCTGGAGTTCTATAATTCAGGTAAGCTGCCGCTGGCGCTGCGTCCGGGTATGCTTATCGGCGCGCTGAGTTTCGAGCCGCTGAGCGGCCATGCCGCGCGGCCGTATAATCGCCGCGAGGATGCGAAGTACCGCAACCAACAGGGCGCGGTGGCCAGCCGGATTGATGAGGATTAATTCCGTCAGACGAACTGTATGGCGCAGACTTTTTTGAGGATGGCATGAGACGATTTCTGACGACGCTGGTTATTTTGCTGGCGGTTTTGGTGGCAGGCACTACTGCGCTGGTGTTGCTGATCAATCCCAATGACTTTCGTAATTATATGGTCACCAAGGTTGAGCAGCGCAGCGGCTACCGGCTGCGCCTGGACGGCGATCTGCGCTGGCACGTCTGGCCGCAGCTCAGCATCCTGGCCGGACGCATGACGCTCACCGCGCCCGGCGCCGCCGTGCCGGTGGTCAGCGCCGAAAATATGCGCCTTGATGTCCAGCTCTGGCCGCTGCTGTCCCATCAGCTCTCGGTAAAACAGGTACTGCTGAAGGGGGCCGTCATTACCATCACGCCCGACAGCGAAGCCCGCCGGCCGGAAAATGCGCCCATTGCGCCCGCCGGCACGCCCGACCTGACGCCGCACTCAGGATGGTCCTACGATATCGCCAGTTTAAAGGTGACCGACAGCCTGCTTATCTGGCAACGGGAGCCAAACGAACAAATCAACCTGCGCGATTTCAACCTGGATGTGGAGCAAACGGCGGCGCGGCTGGCCAATATCACCTTCTCCAGCCGCATTAACCGCGATCAGCGCGACGTGGCGGTCTCCCTCAGCGGCAAAGCTGACCTGAGCCACTACCCGCGCCAGCTGGCCGCCAGCCTTGACCGTTTTAACTATGAACTCCACGGCCAAGGGTTACCGGCCGAGGGCATCAAAGGGCAGGGTAAATTCAGCGCCGACTATTCCGCCACCAACCAGACCGTCGAATTAAGCAACATGTCCTTCAGCGCCAACGACAGCGAGCTGGCGGGCCAGGCCAGCGCCAAACTGGGCGACGCGCCGGTTTATCAGCTCGACCTCACCGCCAAGCGCCTGAACCTGGACACGCTGCTGGGCATCAACGCCGGTGGCGGCAATGACACGCAAAGCCATCGCCACAGCGCCAAGCCGGTCATCGCCGCCATCGGTAAAGAGGAACAGCCGCTGGCGGTATTGAATGATTTCAACGGCCAGCTTAACCTCACGGCGGATCAGGTTATCTACCACGGGCTCAATATCACCGGCTTTAAAACCCAGGCGGATAACCGCCGCGGCCATCTGTCGATCAATACCCTGGGCGGAAAACTGGGCGACGGCGAATTCAGCCTGCCGGGCACGGTGGATACCACCGGCGCCAGGCCCCGTTTTGAATTAAACCCAAGCTTAAAACAGGTGGCGCTGGGACCGCTGCTGCAGGCATTTGCCCTGCCGCAGACCCTGACCGGACGGCTATCCGTGGACGGGCAATTGACCGGACAGACCTTCAGTTTCCGGGATTTTGCCGAAAACTGGAGCGGCAAAGGCCGGATGCAGCTCGATGATGCCCGCCTGGAAGGATTGAATATCCAACAGCTGATTCAACGGGCCGTCGAGCGCACCAATAATAATGTCACGGCGCAAGAGCGCAACGAGACCTACTCAGCGGTAAAACAGCTTACCGCCGACGCCACGCTCGAGCGGGGCAATCTGCGGCTGAACAATCTGGCGGGAGACTCGGACCTGATGTCGCTGGCTGGCACCGGCGTGCTCGACCTGCCCGGCAGGCAGTGCGACGTGAACCTCAATATCCGGGTGCTCAAGGGCTGGCAAGGCGAGCCGCAGCTGACCGAGGCGCTGGTCAATACCGCCATCCCGCTGCGCGTCTACGGCCCCTGGGACAGCCTCAGCTATCAGCTGCACGTCGACCAGTTGCTGCGAGACCGCTTGCAGGACGAGCTAAAGAAACGCCTGGACGCCTGGGCGCAGAAAAACCAGGATCACCCGCAGAACAAAAACGTGCAAAAACTGCTGGATAAGTTGTAACGGGGCAGGGGACAAACGGAACGCGGGAGCTAAGGCTTGTCATGGCTAAGCCCCCGCGCCGCCGCGTATTCTCAGACTTCGTATTCAGGTAAGGTTTCGGGGGTGATGCGTACCTTTAATATCCGGTGGCTCTCTACTTCCAGAATCTCAAACAGATAATTATCAATACTCAAGGTATCGCCTTCCTTGGGGATCGCCTGTGTATGCTCCATCAGTAATCCCGCCAGGGTATGGTATTCCCGCCGCTCTTCCAGCGGAATACCGATATAGCCGACCAAATCCTCCAGCGGCAGGTACCCATTCACCGTCAGGGTGCCGTCATCATGCTGCACGATATCATGACGCGGGTCGATCTCTTCGTTTTCCAGCGGCAGGTTACCGGCAATGGTCTCCATCACATCGCTCAGGGTGATAATACCTTCCACCGACCCGAACTCATCGACGATAAACGCAAAATGGGTATGCGCCTCGCGAAACTGCTCCAGCGCCAGCAGCAGCGACAGCTGTTCGGGAAACACCAGCGGCTGGCGGATCAGCGCGCGCAGATTCAGCGGCTCATTGCGCAGCTGCTGGGTTAGCAGGTCGATAACGTGCACCACGCCCAACGGCTCATTGGACGCGCTGTCCTCGGTAATCACCAGCCGCGTATGCTGGTTATTTTCCAGCAGCGGGATTATCACCTCGGGCGGATCGCGCAAATCGATATGCTCGATATCATGACGCGAGGTCATCACGCTGCTCACGGTGCGCTGGGCCATGCCCAACACCCGCTCAATCATGCGCCGCTCCTGCTCGTTAAACACCTCCTGGCCCTCGCCGTCGCTGTCGGCAATCAGGGAGGAGGTCTGCGCGTCCAGCTGCGCTTCTTCGTGTTTGCCATTCAGCATGCGCAGTACCGCCTCGGCGGTACGCTGGCGCAACGGCACGCTGGAGGATAAAAACCGCCGCCGGTTAAACTGCGCCAGCTGGTTCAACGCCTCTATGGCCACCGAGAAGCCGATGGCGGCGTACAGATAGCCTTTGGGAATATGATAACCAAAGCCATCCGCCACCAGGCTAAAACCAATCATCAGCAGAAAACTTAAACACAGGATCACAATGGTGGGATGGGCGTTGATAAAACGGGTCAGCGTCTTGCTGGCCAGCATCATCACGCCAATGGCCACCGCCACCGCCGCCATCATCACCGCCAACTGATCCACCATGCCCACCGCGGTAATCACCGAATCTATGGAGAACACCGCATCCAGGATCACGATTTGCGTGACGACCGGCCAAAAGCGCGCGCCCTTGCGCTGTGTCTGCGTCTCTTCATCCTTGCCTTCCAGACGCTCGTTAAGCTCCATGGTGGCTTTGAAGATCAAAAACACACCACCGGCCAGCATAATAAGGTCGCGGGCGCTAAAGGGGTGTCCGGAGACGCTAAACAGCGGTGCGGTCAACGACACCAGCCATGACATCGACGCCAGCAGCGCCAAACGCATCAGCAGCGCAAACGCCAGGCCCACTATCCTTGCCCGATCCCGCAGGCTCGGCGGCAGCTTCTCCGCCAGGATGGCGATAAACACCAGATTGTCGATGCCCAACACCAGCTCCAGCACGATAAGCGTCGCCAGGCCTGCCCAAATCGTCGGATCGGCGATCCATTCCATAATCGTTACTTTACCTATATCAAAGACTGTCTCAGGGGAATGATGGGAGGTAACGCAGCAAAACTCAACCGATCATTACATCCGGCGGCGATAACAGAGAGGTGATGGAGCTTCAAAGGGATAAAAATGATATATGGACAAAACATTAGCATCATTAATTAATATGCAACACCTATCACTGACTTGCAGGTTGAACTAACTCAAACTGGTTATTATCTAGTTGCTTTATTAATGTTAATAAGCTGCTAAATGGATGCGCTTCGCTTAAAGAGTATGCTGGATAAGAAATTGTTATTTCTCAAGCAGATCGCAAGCATAAACCGCGGAAGTGGTGAAATTATAGGCAATTGCCGTCTTGGCGCAACAAACCTGAGGGTAGTCTTATTCCTAAAACGTGGCGCAGGGGTCATCGAAACCTTGTAAAGAGATAATTAATAATTAGTATAACAATGATGAGGCATATGTTGTGCCAATTATATTGTTTTTGGTCAAAAGATAGGCATGGAAAGTGCGGTTTTGTGACTGACCGCGCACAAAGACACGTGTACCCCTGCAGATTTTGACCTAAAAACGACCGGAATCCGATAAAAAAGACCACCAGTGCATTGGTAGCTACAAGCCAAGGGCGGTAGCGTGTTTTTACGTAACCAAGGCACAAGTATATCCCCCAGCCTCAAACGGACCGGTAATCAAACTGTGATCTGATCAGTCAACCGATAAACGTGCGCGCCATGTCAATGTCATCAATAGGCAATGTGCCTATGGCTTCGGTTTAGCGGTAGTACTTAAAGACACAATATTGGCTAAAAAATGACCTGTCCTTTGACTGGAATTGAATGTTCATGGGTATCGGCCGATGGGATAAAAGCTTTAGCGATAAATAAATTTGTTACTCAGAAGAAATTCTGCTGTTTTTTGCTGACAAATCCAGCATTCCTCAAAAGAAGCGGCTATTCTCTATGCTGAACAGGGACAAGTGTAGGATCTGGCGGTTCGTAATTGATTACCGGATCAAATTTGAGTTAGAGAATAAGGTTTATAGTTGAATTTATCTGCTATTTTTGGTCAATTAGTTGTACCGCTATTTAAGTGCTGTGCGTTTCAAAGTGAGGCCGTGATAGCGAACAGGCAGGGCATAGTAAGTGAAAAGAGGAACAGCGCTAAGTTTTGGGGCTTTTTGGCATTAACATCCTTGCGTAAGGCGATAACCAAAGACATGGATACGCTTTTTACCCGAGCAACAGCGATAGTGATGATAACTCAATGATGAAAACAAAACTTAAGTTGATGCCGCTTTTGGTGTCGGTTGTGCTGATCAGCGGATGTACAGTTGTACCTGGTTCAAATATGACAACGCGTGGCAAAACAGTAATAAAATCAGATGATTCAGATTTTGATATCGGCAAGTACGTGAATGTTTTTCCCATGACCCCCTCTTTGATTGATCAGTTACGATCAAAGCCGGTCATTGCGCAAAACAACACTTCACTTGATCAAGAACTACAAAACTATGAGTATCGGATTGGCGTCGGTGATGTCCTGAGCGTAACGGTATGGGATCATCCTGAGCTAACCACCCCCTCCGGGACATATCGTAGCGCGAGTGATGCAGGGAATTGGGTGCATTCAGACGGCACAATCTTTTACCCTTATATTGGGAAAGTAAAAGTCGCTGGTAGGACAGTAACAGAGGTCAGAACCGAGATATCAGGAAGGCTTGCTCAGTACATTGAGAGCCCCCAGGTTGATGTGAATATTGCTACATTCAGGTCGCAAAAGGCCTACGTTACGGGTGAAGTAAGCAAATCAGGTGAGCAGGCTATTACTAACGTGCCATTGACTATACTTGATGCCGTTAATAAAGCTGGCGGTTTAACTACTGATGCTGATTGGCGAAATGTTGTATTGACTCATAACGGCAAGGAGCAAACGATATCTCTGCAAGCGTTAATGCAGAATGGGGATTTGAAACAAAACCATCTGCTCTATCCTGGAGATATCCTGTTTATCCCTCGTAATGACGATCTTAAAGTGTTCGTTATGGGAGAAGTGGGCAAACAATCCACGCTGAAAATGGATAGAAGCGGGATGACCCTTACTGAAGCTTTAGGCAATGCTAACGGCTTAAGTCAAACGACTTCAGATGCGACGGGAATATTCGTTATTCGCCCTATTCGATCTGGGGGACAAAGTACAAAACTGGCAAATGTTTATCAACTTGACTTATCAGATGCGACATCATTGATACTCGGCACTGAATTTAAACTGCAGCCTTATGATATGGTATATGTTACAACAGCGCCAATTACTCGCTGGAATAGAGTTATTGGGCAACTAGTGCCAACAATCAGCGGCGTTCGTAGTGTTTCCGATGGCACTCGCAATGCAGGTGTATGGTCTGAATGATATATGTTCGATAAAATACTGGTCGTTTGCACAGGTAATATATGCCGTTCGCCAATGGGTGAAAGATTGCTTAAAAAATACTTGCCTGATAAAACAATAAGTTCAGCGGGTGTTCAAGCATTGACCGGACAGGGAGCAGATGGAGTCGCAATTGAAGTGGCTTTCACTCAACAGCTTTCATTGGAGGGGCACTCTGCACGTCAACTTACCCAGAAGCTTTGTCAAGATTATGATTTAATTCTAGTTATGGAAAAAAGGCACGTAGACGAGGTTTGTAAAATAGCTCCTGAAGCGAGAGGCAAAGTGATGCTATTCGGTCATTGGGTTTCGAAAGAAATCCCTGATCCATACAAAAAAAGTCGAGAAGCTTTCCAGTATGTCTATCAACTGCTTGAGGATGCTGCACAGAAATGGGCTCAGGCACTAAATCGCTAATCAAGGACCGCAATGATTGATAAAAATAAACCCGCGTTATCAATTGGTAACAGCGATGAAATAGATATAGGACGTATTGTAGGTACTCTGGTCGATGGTAAGTGGCTAATCGTTGCTATCACGCTTCTATTTGCTGCGCTTTCCCTCATCTACATCTTAATTACTCCTCCTACGTATAGATCAGACGCCGTAATTCAAGTAGAAAAGGATCCCCAAGCTTCATTACTTGATTCTATCAGTGCAGCCTTACCTAACGCACCACCCACCTCAGCAACTGAAATCCAATTAATGTTATCCCGCATGGTCATTGGTAAGACAATTAATGATTTAAACCTTGACACTACGGTAACAAAAAATTACTTACCTGTCATTGGGTATGCTTACGCAAAAATCGCAGGAGATACCAGCACGGGACCGGCAATAAGTATATTCCAAGTGCCTGATACTTTGCTAAATAAACCGTTTACACTTAAAGTTGCTAACGATAAAGAATATATTCTTACTGATGGTAAGGGGAGTACCGTTATTCATGGTATTGCGGGTCAAGCAATAAGCGGCCAAGGAATAACTATTCTGGTCGATTCGCTAAATGATAGTCCTAATACTGAATACACAATTACTAAACGGCCTTTTCTAAGCATTTACAATGGCATTGTAGGCGTTCTGAATATAGCGGATAAAGGGTTAAATACAGGAGTATTAGGTTTAAGTTATGATAATACTGATCCTGCTCGCGCGACTGTTATTTTAGAAAGTATTTCGGAAAACTATGTTCTTCAGAATATCACCCGTAAGACCGAGGTGGCAGCAAAGAGCTTAGCCTTTATAAACCAACAATTACCTCAAATCAGCGATAAACTGAATACTGCTGAAAATAAATTAAATGATTTTCGGCGTAGTAATGATTCTGTTGACCTATCAATCGAAGCAAAATCTGTTTTAGATACTATAGTCCAGCTTGATGGGCAAATTAACGAACTTACTTTCAAAGAAACTGATATCTCTAAGCTTTATACGCCAGATCATCCAGCTTATCGCGCTTTACTTGAAAAGAAAGCTGTTCTTCTTAAAGAGAAAGAAAGACTTAATAAAAGAGTTGAGTCATTGCCTCAAACTCAGCAAGATATTTTGCGGTTGAATCGTGATGTGCAAGTCAATCAGCAAGTTTATATGCAGTTATTGAATCGGCAGCAAGAGCTCAATATAGCGAAAGCCAGTGCAGTTGGCAGCGTTAGAATAATCGACCCTGCGGTAACCCGTTTAAGTCCGGTTGCGCCACAAAAAATGATTATTTTGCTCGTCTTTATAATCTTAGGTGCTTTTCTATCTTCAGCATATCTCTTGGTGAGAAGAGCATTGCACAAAGGAATAGAAGGTCCAGAGGCTCTTGAAGCTAATGGAATAAATGTTTATTCAAGTATTCCTCTTTCAGAATGGCAAAAAAATGCGGATAAGAAGGTTTTAAGTCGCGGGAATAAAGATATAAAAAGTAGCGAACTTCTCGCAACCGGTAATCCTACAGATCTTGCCATCGAGGCCATAAGAAGTTTGCGAACAAGCCTACATTTCGCGATGATGGAGGCAAAAAACAAAACTCTGATGATATCAGGCATCAGCCCTGGAATTGGTAAGTCCTTTATTAGCAGTAATTTGGCAGCTGTTTTAGCGCAAGCGGGACAAAAAGTATTGCTGATTGATGCCGATATGAGAAAAGGCTATCTGCATTCGATCATGAATGTTGGCAGTAATAATAAAGGGCTTTCAAATTTGCTATCAGGTCAGTTTGCGCATACTGAGGTCCTTTACGATGTACCAAAAGTGCCAGGCCTAAGTGTTATACCACGAGGACAAATACCACCTAACCCTTCAGAGCTATTGATGAATAAACGCATGCAGGAGCTTTTGGAGTGGGCGGATAGTCGATATGATATCGTCATCGTCGATACCCCTCCAGTTTTAGCTGTGACAGATGCTGGAATTATTGGGAGTCATTGCGGAACAACATTGCTCGTTGCGCGCTTTGAAGAGAACACTGTTAAACAAGTAGAAGTTAGTATACGCAGGCTAGAGCAGAATGGCATTGAAACGAAAGGGGTCATCCTTAACGCAATAGTTAGGCGCGCATATGCATCATATGGAAATGATAATTACGGATATTATCAGTATTCATATGAAAGTAAAAAAGATTGATAAGCATGATATTGGCGGCCTATTGGCCGCTACAAACTCAGGTGCTAATCAGGTTACCGATCTGGAAATCGGACCGGTTTCATCAGATGATGAAAAGGAATTAGCGTGACAAATATAATTAAAATCATAGTTTTGCTTTCGGTAATTTTTTCGATAACAAATTATGTACCTGTCAGTGTTGCCGTAATTTTACTACTCCCCTTGGCGTTAATTACACTTTTTTATAAAAGCAACTACCCACAAATTTCAAAAATAGAATTATATTTAATTCTATTGTTTGTTTACGTTCTTTTATCTACTGCACTTTATGATCCAACCTCTTTTACAGACTTTGACTTTTATAGACGTGATGGAAATTTTATAATCAGCTATCTAGTCCTATTCGTTTTTATTTTTATGCCAATGAATATCAATTTTGATTTATCAAAAATCAAAAGGTTGATATTCCCCTTTTTTACCTTAATATCAGCTATAGCGTACGTAATTATGCCAACCGAAATTGGCGGAGTACATCACCTGCTATTTATTTCCCATAATGCTGCGGGCGGTTTTTACTCAGTGGTTGGTGGGCTGGCAGTTGGCTTTTTTCTTACAGAACGTAAATGGCCATATGCATTTTATACGCTAGTTTTTTTATTTTTGCTTAATGCAACTGATTCTCGAGGAAGTATTCTAGCCCTGATTTGTGCGGTGGGGTATTATTTTATAAAATTCAAAAGGCCAGCAGTTGTTTTTATAGCATTTTTATTCGTGCAAATTGCAATAGTAATGTATACCTATGATAGTTGGCTTTATACCGGGCAAGTTTATGCCAGCGACCAAGTCCCAGTGCAAGGATTAATGATTGATTTCCAAAGGGCTAATACTTTTATCACGCGGATATTTTATTTATGGCCAAGGGCATGGGACAATTTTTTACACTCTCCCATAGTTGGTACAGGATTTGGCAGCTATGACGATCGATATTATCAATATGTGACTGTAATACCACATTTTTTATCGATAAAGGAAGGCCAAGTTATTGCACACTCTGACGCCCATGCACACAACTCTCTGTTTAATATTTTAGGAGAATTAGGTATTGTAGGTCTGGGCTTGTTTATTCTTTTATTTAATGAAATAAGAAAAAAAATCGTAGAGATAACAATAGCTGATAATAAATTAGGTAATGCCTTAGCAATTGCTTTTTGGACATGTATTTTTTCGTCAGCGACAGAACATAGAATAACTACACCATCGCAAATGCTTCCTTTCTTTTTATTTTTCGGGATGGCATATGTTAAATACTGTAAAGAGAAAAGTATTAACTGAAGGTGCTCAATTAATATTTAGAGGTGGGTTAATATGCAAGAAGCTGTCAGTGTCTATATACCAACGCATAACAGACCAGATTTCCTTGACCGCGCTTTAAATTCTTTGTGTGAACAAAATTATAAAAATCTACAGGTTCTTGTTTGCGACGACGGTTCTCAAAAAAGCTATTATCAAGTAATCGAAAAATATAAAAATAAATTCAGTGACTTTATATGCGTTAAAAATGAAGAACCTAAAGGTGCATGTTTTTCTCGAAATCGTTTAATTGAGATGGCTGATGGAAAATATATAACTGGCCTAGATGATGACGATGAATTTTTGCCAAGCAGAATAGATATATTTGTTAACGCAACTGAGAAAAGTAAATATGCTTTCCTGTGTGCCGGACATGTTACTAAAACCAAGAAAGGAAAATTCAAACAACCAATGAAAGCGGGAGTTATTACATTAGATGACATGTTAAATAGGAATTATGTTGGGAATCAGATATTTACTGAAACTTCCTTGATAAGGGAATTAGGTGGTTTTGATGTATCCCTACCTTCATGGCAAGACTATGATGCTTGGTTAAGAATGTGTAAAGAGTATGGCAGCGGTTTTAAACTTGAGGCTTATACATATCAATTGAATATAGATCATGAAGAAGGCCGTATTAGCGACTCTCCAAAGGCCAAACAGGGTTATGAAATGTTCATAAAAAAACATGGCTACTTAATGAATGAAGCGAACCTTGCTAGCCTTTTTTTCCAAGATAAAGTAAATCGAAAACAAGATATCACCATTTCAGAACTATTATCGCATTTTAATGGCGATACATTCAAAATGTATTGTAAAAATAAAATTAATACTACATTTCCATTTATAAAGCAGATAATTTACCGGCCTTAATATGATCAAAAAAGATGAAACTATGAAAATAAAAATTCTTCATATTGCTGATTCAATTAATGGGGGTGGGGCTGAAGCAGTATTGAGGGATACCATTAAAGCAGCAAATAATTTAGGCTTTGAAAACAAGCTATTTATATCTAATGGCAAAACTTCTCCACTCAGCTATATATTTTCATTTAATAATTTTTTTAAGCTATATAAAAATCTCAGCGTCATTAAACCAGATATCATACACTTGCAAAACTATTATCATTATTTAAGTCCAAGCATTTTATTCGCGATTAAAAGATATAAGAAAAAAAACAATTGCAAAATAATATTCACTGCCCATGACTATCATTTAATTTGCCCAAATAGTGGCTTTCAGCACTTTAGGAACCATAAACGAATTAATATGAATGAAGAAGTGAAGGAGCAAAATATTTTTTTTCGATATGATCATCGTTCAATTTCACATTCATTGCTTAAGATATTGCAATTTTATATAAACTATAAAATATTTCATTTACAAGAAGTAATTGATGTCATAATTTCTCCCAGTAATTATTTGATTAAGTTATTTAGAAATTATGGAATTAAGCAAAATACATATTTGATAAGAAATCCAATTGATTTTTCATCCTATATTAGGAATGATAAAGATAATTATACTTACCCTACAGCATCAAATGTAACTACCAAATTTGTGTTTATGGGCAGAGTTACTGAAGAAAAAGGGATTTCAGCGTTCATTGATTTATTGAATGAAAATTCTGCTGGTAACTATGAGTTACACATATTTGGTGAAGGAGAAGAATTGCATTTGCTCAAGGAGAAAGGTTTAAGGCGAGGCGTTAAACTTTTTTTCCATGGCTTTAAAAAAAGAGAAGAATTGCCAACATTAATTACCCTTTACGATATATTTGTATTGCCTTCGCTATGGGTTGAAAATGCTCCTTTGTCAATTATCGAATCAGCAAAAGCCGGTCTGCCGATATTAGTTCCAGAATACGGTGGTATGAAAGAGATGGCTGCTCTTACCAAATATTATGCTTTTTTTTCTTATCAAAATAGTGACTTGATATATGAGTTTGATAACAAAATCGAAAATCTTAAGAATAATACTGGTAAAAATTATATTTTACATGAACAGGAGTTTATGTTCTGTACCTTCCAAAAGAAGCTGAAAGAAGTATATATGTCATAATAATTAGGGGAAGAAATGATTAATAAACGTAAAATAGCAATAATTCATGATTGGTTAGTAAATCCTGGTGGGGGAGAAAAAGTTTTAGAAAAAATAATAAGTATATATCCACATGCAGATTTATTCAGTTTGGTAGATTTTTTAGATGATAAAAACCGCGCATTAATTAGTAATAAAATCGTCAAAACATCTTTTATTCAGAGACTACCCTTTGCTAAGAGTAAATATAGAAGTTACTTACCTTTAATGCCATTAGCGATTGAGCAATTTGATATGAATGGATATGACCTTGTAATAAGTAGCAGTCATGCTGTTGCTAAAGGTATTATTACAGGTCCTAACCAATTACATATTTGCTATTGTCATACTCCAATACGCTATGCGTGGGACATGCAAGGACAATATCTAAAAGAAAGTAAGCTTGAAAAAGGATTGAAAAGCTGCCTTGCTAGATGGATATTACATAGAATCCGATTGTGGGATTACCGTACTGCTGCTGGGGTAGATTATTTTATTGCAAACTCAAAATATATCGCCAGACGAATTCATAAAGTTTATAACAAAAAAGCTGATGTTATATATCCCAATGTTGCAGTTAATGATTTTGAAAGCATCAATGAAAAAGAAAATTATTATTTCACAGCATCACGAATGGTTCCGTATAAAAAAATTGATTTAATTGTCAGAGCGTTTAACAAAATGCCGGATAAAGCGCTAGTGGTTATTGGTGAAGGGCCACAGTACGAAATGGTAAAAAAAGTTGCGGCTAAAAATATTACATTGCTAGGTTATCAAGATTTTGAAATTTTGAAAGAAAAAATGTCTCATGCTAAAGCATTTGTATTTGCTGCAGAGGAAGACTTTGGGATTATCCCTGTAGAAGCGCAAGCATGCGGAACGCCAGTTATTGCCTTTGGTAGAGGTGGGGCGCTAGAAACGGTAATCCCGGTTGGCCGTGAAGATCCTACGGGGATTTTTTTTGATGAACAAACAGAAGATTCGATTATAGATGCCGTTAACCGCTTTGAAATAGTAAGGCCAGAGATAACGTCTGAAGCATGCAGAAAAAATGCTAATAGATTTTCTGATGAAAGATTTATAAATGAATTTAAAGATTTTGTAGAAGATAAATGGGCGCAATTTGAAAATATGAAATTTACTTAAATTTAATTGTAAAACCATGACAATCCTTGCCTTCATAAGTTTAAATAGCTTATAACACAAAGAGATATAAAATGTCTGCAAAATATATAAGCCTAAAAACATATGGCTCCAAAGCGTTTTTGGCTGCGTCTGATTTCATATTTTTTAATCTTTCTGCTTATATAGCCATATGGATAATTCATCAGTTTTTTAAAAAAGATAATTTCCTTGAAGCATTTGAAGTTAAAACGTTTACCTCAATCCATTTACTCCTCTCAGTAGTTTGTGTTGGGTGGTTCTGGGTGCGCTTAAGACATTATACCTACCGAAAACCATTCTGGTTTGAGTTAAAAGAAATCTTTCGGACTTTGCTTATTTTTTCAGTTATCAGCCTAGCATTAGTTGGATTTGCAAAAGAAGAATTATCAAGATATATATGGTTGGTTGCATGGCTATTGGTAATGGTACTCGTCCCCTTAGGCAGATCTCTGGTTAAACGAGTTTTAAATATATTCGGTTGGTGGCTTAAACAAACTATTATTATTGGTAACGGAAAAAACGCTTATGAGGCATATCAAGCTTTGCAAAGCGAGGAAGTATTAGGCTTTAGGGTAGAGGGGTTTTATAGTATTGATGATAGCAAATCCTCGCCTGTGGATACTATCCCTCTTATTAAATCAGAAGAAGCATTATGGAATGCCACTGACCCCGCTAACACTCAATTCATCGTTGCCTTAGAATATGAGCAAAATTTAGTGAGGGATTATTGGCTTAAATTTTTAGCAAAAAATAACTGCCGTTCTGTATCTGTTATACCCACATTACGTGGAGTGCCGCTTTATGGCACAGATATGTCATTTATTTTTAGTCATGAGGTCATGATATTGCGAGTCAGCAATAACTTGGCCAAAAGGACATCGAGATTCATAAAAAGGGCCTTTGATATTTTTGGTTGTGTCCTAATACTTCTTTTTTTAGCACCAATACTATTAATAATAATGAAGATGGTGGCAAAAGATAAAGGGCCAATATTTTATGGACACGAGCGTGTAGGTATGAATGGCGCCAAATTTAAATGCTATAAATTTCGATCTATGGTCGTTAATTCAAAAGAAGTTTTAGAAAAACTTCTGGCGTCAGATATCAATGTCAGAACTGAATGGGAACGAGATTTTAAATTAAAAAATGATCCGCGTGTAACCAAAATAGGTGCTTTCCTGAGAAAAACTAGCTTGGATGAACTACCACAACTCTGGAATGTTTTAGAAGGTAATATGAGTCTTGTAGGGCCTAGGCCAGTAATTGAAGAGGAGCTGGAACGTTATGCAGGAGATGTTGACTATTATCTTATGGCTAAACCTGGAATGACTGGACTTTGGCAAGTCAGCGGGCGCAGTGATGTAGATTATGAAACGCGTGTCTATTTTGATGCATGGTATGTCAAAAACTGGTCATTATGGAATGACATTGCCATATTATTTAAGACTGTAAAAATAGTGCTCAAAAAAGACGGGGCTTATTAGATGTTTTAAGGAAGTATCTAACACAAATAAGAGATATATTATGCCTATAAAAAAATGGTTATCAATTAGTCTTTTTGCATCACTGATGTGCACTACAATACTCAGTCATTCTGCGGAATTATTCCTTAGAGATGCATCTGGCGTAAATTATATCCCGCCAGATGGACAGGCGAAAAAAATGGGCATCGGATGGGTCAGAATGGATTTATCCTGGTCTAATATTGAAAAAGAAAAAGGAACATATAACTGGGCTAAGTTTGATACATTTGTGACTCAGGCTAATAAGCAAGGTTTACAAGTTTTGCCGGTCCTTGCATATACGCCTGCTTGGACACAAAGCATTTCAAGAAAAATATCCTCTCCTCCAAATGATTATGATGCATGGTTGAAATTTGTTGATGCTGCAGTTACCAGATATTCTAACCCTTCATATGGAATTAAATTTTTTCAAATTTGGAATGAACCAACAATTAAAGCCAGCTATTGGTTAGGCTCAACAAATGATTTTATTGATAAAATTTATATCCCGGCTGCCAAAATTATACGCGGAAAAAATGCCAAAGTCGTTTTCGGTGGATGGCCATTATCAAATCCGATCCATGAATTCAAAAATGCCTTAAATCACAACGATGCATGGAAATATACTGATATTATAGATTTTCATTATGGCACAGATAAAGAATTTCAGTATTTATATGATAATTTTATTCAGAATAAAAAAGTTTATGGAATTTGGCAAACAGAATTTGGCTTTAGAACGACTCCTCTCTTTCTGTCAAAAAATTATATTCGTATGTTGGATTGGGCTCTCAAACATGACATGTCTGATAATCGATATAAGGTTTTTTGGTATCCAGCATGGGCAACAGGGAAAGATGGGGGAAAAGCTTTATTCACTGTTAACTCTAATAAACAAAATGTTTTGACTAGTCATGGTCAGGAGTTAACTGCGCTATATCAGGTTTTTGGAGATAATAAAATAAAATTATCAGAAAATTATCCGGTTGATAATTTATCACGAAGTAATTCTGGCCATAACAAAGCATCGCTTTTTGCTTTTAGTGTGGGGGAGAATAAACAAATTATAATACCTTTTATAAATGATAATACTGTAAATGATAAAAAATTCTCATTCAAAATGCCATATAAAGGCGCAATAAATTCTCTCACTGTAATGACAGCTTTAGGCGACAAATTGGACTCTTCGTTCAAATTGACAGGAACCGAATTGGTAGTGAATGTTGCTAACTATAATCCGCAACAAATTTGTCAGGTTTGCACGAAAGATAAGCCTGTTTTTATCATTATAAATTGAACGCCGACATTATTTTGCTTCAATGATCTATAACAACTAAATTTAGCTGATGATTATCCGTATACTATTTGTATCGTAAAAATATAAAATGACGATTTAAAGGTTTCTTAGGGGTAGTATAATAAGCCGTCTTTGACTATGTGCATAATTCATCACCCTAAGTTTGTAATGATGTTTTAAAATGCATATTCCTGCAAACTTGTATGCTAAAAGTAATATAAATGGGATTTTTTATGGATTTCAGAATTGCTTTTTATCCAAAAGCTAAAGGTGTAAATGACTATACAAAAAACTTTAGCAACATTCTTTCCTCGATAGGAAAAGTTTACGAATACGACACTAAATTCGAGATTTTCTCATTTCTAAATTTCAATCGCAATCGTTATAACTTAACCATAGTTAACTGGCTTGAATCAGATTTAATTGACATGGAAGGTAAAGTAACTGTCAAAAACATATGCAAAACATTTATTAAATTATTACTTATTAATATTAGATCAGAAAAAGTATTTTATGTCAAACATAACTTTTATCCGCATGAAATTAATGTAACTAATATTGAAAAAGCAAAAAAATGGATGCATATTTTAGTAAAGTATTGCGACTACGGGATAGTTCATTCTCCAATCGCTGCAGATGCGTATTATAAATATGTTCCGCATCCACTATATTCTAAGCCACTTGTTTCTGTTGCCTCACCCCATATGCAGACAAATACATTCATTGCTTTTGGAAGGATTGTACCTTATAAAAGACTTGAACGATTAATTGAAATCTTTCCATTAGGAAAAAAACTTTTAGTAGCTGGTGGCTACGAAGATACGCGTTACATTGATGAATTAAAGGAAATAAGTCCTTCTAATGTTACTGTTATGGCTGGTTTTATCAATGACGATGATGCACGTAAGTTAATTGCTTCCACTGAAGGTGTAATAATTTCTCATTCTGATCCAGATATGATAGTAAGCGGAAGTTTTTTTTATGCTTTATCAATGGGTGCTAGAGTGATTTCTGTTCAGACACCATTTTTAAAATGGGCTGAATCGGTTCTTGGTAAGAATGTAGTTGTATGTTTTGAATCAGTAACCGACATGTGTGAAGGTCTTTCGAAAATTCCAAATTTTATTCCTTATGATGAAGAGACCGTAAATAATATAATGAATCTTTTTGGCGATGATGTAATTAAAGAAAAATTAATTTCTTTTATAGATAAAAAGTAACGTTTCAATTTAGTATTACACACTAGTAACGATATTTTGAAAACTTGTTCCGAGTTTTTTCTTTTGTAAAATAAATATTTCAGCATTGATAATTCAATTATCTTATTGTTGGGGATTCTGGTTGAGATTGCGATGCCAAATTGCGCTTGTATCTTATCTAAAGTTAGTCATTTGGCATATTTTTTAGAATCATCTGGTATGAGAGAGTTAATCTTGAATAATAAAACCATAAAGATTGCTGCAATATGGGCAGCTATAGAAGCGCTATCCACCTCTCTATTGAGCATTCTTTCAATTGTCTTCTTGGCAAGGATTTTGCGGCCAGAAGATTATGGCCAAATAGCCACTGCGCAAATAATTGCATTCATTTTACAGCTGCTTTTAGGACTTGGCTTGACTGAAGCAGTTATTCAAAAGAAAGATATATCTAATTCACATATAGCATCTGCACTCAAAGGAAGTTTATTTTTAGCATTAATTACGTTTGTACTTTCTATTATTGTCGCAGTCTTTTTTTACTACTATTCTCATGAGAAAACGATTGCGCTAATATTGCCCTTCGAGGGGCTTGGCGCAGCTCTTAATATTGCCAGTACTGTTCCAACAGCATTGCTATTAAGAAATTTAGAAATGAGCGCTTTCACAAAACGAACAATTCTTTCGAGAATCCTTTTTTTTGCAGTCGCTATACCTTTAGCTCTGCATAATTATGGGGTTTGGAGTATTACATTTGCAAATTTATTCCAAGTGTCATTAGCGACAATTCTTATTTTTATTGCTGGGAAAAAATATATTCCAGCATTAACTAAATACTCTCATAAAGATTTTGTTGAGCTAATTAAGTTTGGGTTTTATGTGATGGTTGAAAACCTTTTGTGGATAGTCCTTTCTAGAGTATTTAGTCTTTTGATATTTACGTTTCATGGTACGTATGCGCTTGGATTATTTAACATGGCTTCACGTTTAACTGATGCTATCTTGAATATACTCAATACTGTTATAAGTCGGCTCGCATTACCAGTATTCTCTTCTGTTCAGCATGATTCCGAATTACTAAAAAAATCGTTTTGCAAGGTAACGGAAATTTTTAATTTGGTGTCCATGCCTGCGTTTGTTGGCGCTGCGTTTACTTGTTCTTATTGGACTCCATTAGTACTTGGTGAAAAATGGAACCCGGCAATACCTATAATACAAATAATATGTGTAATGAATGCAATCATGTTTAGCAGAAAATTTGTTGGTACGGCAATGAAAGCGGTAGGTGAATCTAAACGATTTATGTACCTTTCGGTAATTTCAGCTTCGACCACCCTAATTGCTGCCTTCGTTACTAAAGATCAAACGCTTCTTCTAACTCTTTTGGCTTGGTCTATTCTCCGAGTGATTGTTACCGTACCTGTCGGTGTTGGATTAATGAAACGGATCTTGAATATAAATATTAATGAACAATTCCGCCCAATATTTATACCTTCTGTTTCCACAATTTTAATGTCTTGTGTTATCTATTTGTCGATGAACTTTTTCAATAAACTTTTATTGCAGCCGATATATTCAGTTGTGTTCATGGTCATTGTTGGGACATTTGTATATTCAGTGTCAGCTTTATTTTTTATAAAGCGGAGATATGGTGGTATCCGTTCCTTTTTTTAACTTTCAAAGGGATAATTAATTGTATTAATTCCCAATTGTCAGAATAAGCAGTATTCTGTTTTTGTTTGATTGAATTGCTTTCAAAAATATATAAAATTATAAAATGCATTCTATCTTAATTGAAATATTATTAGTTAGCGCTTTAATTTTTTTTACGCATCTGAAATATAATAGAGGAATTTATTATCAAGATGGTCTGAAAGTATAATGGAAATATCTACTTGAGTAAGATGCACACTGATGCCTTAGAAGAAAGAATAAAATTTATAACTTAATTTTTTAGTTACATTGCACATTATCATTATGGAGAAAAGAAATGGCCCCGCAATCAAACCTGGATTTGATTAATAAACTCAAAAATATGACACATGATTGTCTAAGTAAATATATATCAAAAGAAGAACCGCTTGCAATTTTGGATTTCCCTGATATCAAAAACTGTGGCGATTCGGCAATTTGGCTGGGTGAGATGGCTTATCTCAAAGATAGATTTAATAAACGGCCTGATTATATTTCGCGCATGAAAGATTTTTCAAGAAGATCGCTTGAAAAATCGGTTCCTACTGGGCCCATATTCATTCATGGTGGTGGAAATTTCGGAGATATTTGGGAATCCCATCAGGATTTTCGAGAAAAAATATTGGAATTGTTGCCTAAAAGAAAAATTATTCAATTCCCGCAGTCCATACATTACAAATCTAGCGCAAGGATGGCTGAGACGGCAAAAATCATTAAAAAGCACGGAAATTTTGTACTTCTAGTTCGTGATGTCGAGTCGTTCGAATTTGCAAAAAATAATTTTGAATGTGAAGTGCACCTTTGTCCTGATATGGCTTTTTGTATAGGGGCAATTAAACCTGCCGCTCCTGAGTACCCGGTACTAGCAATGCTAAGGGAAGATAAAGAAAAAGTTGCTAATGTTGATACTTCTATACTTACTAATATACCTGTAGAAGATTGGATCACTGAGTCTGCGTCAAGTGTGCGTAATTCAAAAATTGAAGGTGCGATTACTGCTTTAAAAGGTCTAAAATTTAATGAATTAAGACTTAATACATTAGATGCCGCTGCTCATAATCGTTTTCAACGTGGAATTAGGCAAATATCGCGTGGTCAAGCTATTGTAACAGATCGACTGCATGTCCATATTTGCTCGTTGCTTATTGGTAGACCCCATGCCGTATTAGACAATAGCTATGGAAAAATTCAGCGCTTTATGTCTGCTTTTTCAGGCGGTACAGAATTATCTTATAAAGCAGAATCACTCAGTGATGGTGTCAATTGGGCACGCAAACAAGCAAAATCTTTCTCATGATTATTTCGTCAGTTTCATAAATTCAATTTATTTAGCAGAGCAAAATTATATGACTTTGGTAACATTTATAATCCCAGTTCGTCATCAAGATAATGCCCGAGACTGGCGGAGACTTATGGAGAATCTCTCACAAACCATACGCTCTATTTCTAATCAGAACCACCCGGATTGGCGGGGGATAATAGTTGCTAATGACGGAGCTAATCTTCCTCAACTCCCCGACAAGTTTGAAGTGGTTCGTGTATCGTTTCCTCCTAATGTTATGCATGAAAAAGCTGGAGGAGATAAAAATGATTTTTTAGATGCGTTTCGAGTTGATAAAGGGCGGAGAGTTCTTAAAGGCATGCTTCATGCGCGCGATAGCCGTTTTTTTATGATCGTTGACGATGATGATTTTGTGAGCTCCCATATAGTAGATCATGTCGCGAAACATCAAGATTCAAATGGGTGGACGATAGATAAAGGTTACGTCTGGGATGATGGTGGAAAATTTTTATATGAGCATAATGATTTTAACCACCTATGCGGTACATCTTTAATCATACGTTCTGACCATTATGGGTTGCCTGAAAGCTACGATGCAGCGTCAATTGAGTGGATTAAAACAATGTTGGGTAGCCATATTAGGATACGTGAGATTTTGAAAGATCGCCAAACCCCACTTTCTTCGCTTCCTTTTCGTGGCGCAGTTTATCGTGTTGCCCATGCAGGATCACATAGTATGACACCTAGTCTGCTCCACAAATATTTTCTAAACCGATCAGTACTTTTCCATCCATTTAGTTTGTTGAAAAATATTCTTAAGCTTAGATTCATTAGCGAGACCGCGAAACGCGATTTTTTTGGAAAAAAGTAATATTATAATTCTAAAATAATTATAAAAAATGTAAATATGATCTTTATTGACTCGTTTCTCTTAAAGGATCTTTTATTGAATGAGTTTTTGATTTAGTTGCATTTATAGTAACTATTCTAAGGTAATTATTAAATGGATTAAGGTTTTTTGTGCCAATTTATCACGGTTAAAATAATCATTGTCGATCGTTCTTCATTAAATTTTTAATATCAATCGGTTTTGTTTTTACATTAAATGTGTTTTATTTTTTTTGATAGCATACATTCTATTTTTATGATTAATTTTTTTTCCCGAAGTGGAATTTTTGCTCTATATTACAATGTGTCGATAAGGTAATTAATGAAAATGTTTAAATTCAATTTCCATAGTAAAAATGATATTAAAAATAAAGTTTTTTGGTGGGAACCAGTAGATGGCCAGCAAAATGCTGGGGATCATTTGGCAAAAATAATTGTTCAACAAATGTTGATTCTCAAAGATAAGGAAATGATTGATAAAGTATCGGCCAAAAATAAACTTTTGTCGATTGGTTCCGTTATGCATTTTGCGCAAGATAATGATTGTATATGGGGAACGGGAATTAATGGGAAAATTCCCGCTAAAAATATTAAATTTTCGACATTAGATGTGCGTTCGGTACGAGGGCCATTAACTAGAAATTTTCTTATGTCTCGTGGGATACCGGTGCCAGAAGTTTATGGTGATCCAGGGCTTCTTTTACCACTATTTTTTAATAGAGAATTACTTGTTGATGAGACCAAGCGAAAAGACCTTTTGATTATTCCGCATATGAATGAGGATTTCAGTCGTTACTCTGCTTATAAAGATAATCTCTGTTCTCCGAGACAGGGTGCAATCAGTTTTACTACTGAAATTGTAAATAGTGGTTTTGTCATCTCAAGTTCGTTGCATGGTATTATCATAGCTGAAGCTTACGGAATTCCTGCAATATTTCTGAATTCTAACAGTGGTGAGTCAATATTCAAGTATAATGATTATTATAATGGCACATATCGCGAGGCGTATCCTATCGCTAAAACTATTGAAGAAGCATTCAAGTTGAATCCTTTACCTACCTTTGATTTTAGTAATATACAAAAGGGATTAATTAATTCTTTTCCATATGACTTGTGGTGAGCAAATTAGTTAAAAAATGGTAATTATTTTTTTTCAAGTAAAAATAATAGCGGCTTTTTAACTTGCTTCTTCAAGTTATGATAATCTTAAAAAATATTAAATTATAATGTTAGTAATTTAGCCAGCCATTTAGATTTTCATTTTTTTATACTA
Organism: Sodalis sp. RH14; assembly: GCF_047324285.1. NCBI lineage: Bacteria > Pseudomonadati > Pseudomonadota > Gammaproteobacteria > Enterobacterales > Bruguierivoracaceae > Sodalis > Sodalis sp. RH14. The sequence goes on along the minus strand of NZ_CP178739.1, from coordinate 3,747,915 downwards.
TTCATCAAAAATAAGCTTTTGTCTTTTTTCGCTAAAAAACCAATATTTGTTATGAATGTTTTTAATTCGCTTTTGACCATCTCTTGGATTCAGCAACATCTTCTTAGTGTGCTCTAAAGATGTTTATCTATCAATCGATTATAAGGAAAGTTAATGTTACTTCCTGTTATCATGGCTGGCGGTACCGGTAGTCGCCTTTGGCCAATGTCACGTGAGCTTTATCCTAAACAATTTCTAAAGCTGCATGGTAAACTTTCAATGCTCCAGGAGACGTTGACGCGATTGGAAGGGATGGATACTAGAGAACCGCTAGTAATTTGTAATGAAGAACATCGCTTTTTGGTTGCTGAACAGTTACGGCAGATTGATCACCTTGCAGGTAACATCATTTTAGAGCCAGTGGGCCGTAATACGGCACCAGCAATTGCACTAGCAGCTTTAAGCGCAACATCAAAAGGAGAGAATCCCTTATTGCTAGTGCTGGCGGCGGATCACGTAATTGAAGATATCGGCGCCTTTCATCAAGCGATAAATCTTGCGATTCCTTATGCGTTGGCAGGGAGTTTGGTCACTTTTGGTATAGTACCTACCGGGCCAGAAACAGGATATGGATATATTCAGCGCGGAGACTCAGTTAATAATGATGACCCGAATGCATATAAAGTTCATCGGTTTGTTGAAAAGCCTGATCTTACGACGGCACTTGAATATTTGGCTTGCGGTGAGTATTACTGGAATAGCGGAATGTTTCTATTCAGTGCAAAACAGTATTTGAGTGAGTTAGGTAAATACCGCCCCGATATTTTAGCTGCTTGTGAAAAAGCGATTGAAACACCCGAGCCCGATGTTGAACAAGATTTTATCAGGGTTAAGAAAGATGCTTTCTTAGCTTGTCCTGATGATTCGATCGATTATGCAGTAATGGAGAAAACGTCAGAGGCGATCGTGGTCCCGCTTAACGCTGGCTGGAGCGATGTCGGTTCCTGGTCCGCCTTATGGGAAGTGAACGAGAAGGATATCAATAGCAACGCCCTAACAGGTGATGTTTTTTTACATGACACAAATAATTGTTATATCAATACCGATGAAAAGTTGGTCGCAGCTATCGGTGTGGATAATTTAGTGATTGTTAATACTAAGGATGCTGTCTTAGTTGTTGATAAATCGAAAGTGCAGGATGTAAAAAAAATTGTTGAATATTTAAAAAGCAGCGCCAGAAGTGAATATAGGCGCCACCGGGAATCCTACAGGCCGTGGGGCCGTAGTGATATTGTAGTTAACGAAGCGCGATTCAATGTAAATCGTATTAGCGTCAAACCCGGCGGTATGTTTTCTCTACAGATGCATCATCATCGCGCAGAACACTGGGTAGTGTTGTCGGGTACAGCACGTATTACTCTCGATGAAAAAACTTATCTGATTACTGAAAATCAGTCTACCTTTATTCCAGTAGGTGCTATCCATATGCTTGAGAACCCCGGAAAGATTCCTTTGGAGCTCTTAGAAATACAATCAGGATCTTATCTTGGTGAAGACGACATTATACGAATAAAAGATCATTATAGTCTTTGATAAAAATTTGAGGGGATTTATGACAACACTTTCTTGTTTTAAAGCTTACGATATCCGCGGAAAACTCGGTGATGAACTCAACGAAGATATTGCCTACCGTATTGGCCGGGCCTATGGTGAATTTCTTAAACCTAAAACGATGGTAGTGGGCGGTGATGTGCGCCTGACCAGCGAGTCGTTAAAATTGGCATTGGCCAATGGCCTGCGAGATGCGGGTACAGATGTGTTGGATATCGGTGTCAGCGGCACAGAGGAAATCTATTTTGCCACTTTTCATTTAGGCGTCGATGGTGGCATAGAAGTTACCGCCAGCCACAATCCCCTTAACTATAACGGTATGAAACTGGTGCGGGAAAACTCGCGTCCCATCAGTGGTGATACCGGCCTGCGCGATATCCAACGTTTGGCGGAAGAAAATTCCTTTGCATCAGTCGAACCGGATACGCGTGGTAGCTACCGCCAAATATCCATCCTTGAGGCCTACATCGATCACCTGATGGGGTATATCGACCTGGCCAGTTTCACCCGCCCAATGACGTTAGCCATCAATTCGGGCAATGGTGCTGCGGGGCATGTGGTTGATGCTATTGAACAGCGTTTCAAGAGTGCCGGCGCGCCGGTTGATTTCATTAAGATTCATCACCAGCCTGACGGTAACTTTCCCAATGGTATACCTAACCCATTGCTGCCGGAATGTCGCCAGGATACTACTGATGGCGTTAAAAAAGCTGGCGCGGATATAGGCATCGCCTTTGATGGTGATTTTGACCGGTGTTTCCTCTTTGATGAACAAGGTAACTTTATAGAAGGCTATTATATTGTGGGCCTCTTGGCTGCCGCCTTCCTGGAAAAACACCCTGGTAGCAAAATCATCCACGATCCTCGCCTGAGCTGGAACACCATGGATATCGTGTCAAAGGCGGGTGGTACGCCTGTTATGTCTAAAACCGGGCACGCTTTTATTAAAGAGCGTATGCGTAAGGAAGACGCTATCTACGGTGGGGAAATGAGCGCTCATCATTACTTCCGCGATTTTGCCTACTGTGACAGCGGTATGATCCCCTGGCTGCTGGTTGCGGAACTACTGAATATCAAAAATAAAACCCTTGGCGAACTCGTCAACGATCGCATGTCGGCCTATCCGGCATCGGGTGAAATCAATAGTTCTATCAAAGATCCTAAAACGGCTATCCAACGCGTATTGGACGCCTATTCAAAAGAGGCGCTTAATGTCGACCATACGGACGGTATCAGCGTGGAGTTTGCGGACTGGCGCTTTAATCTGCGCAGTTCCAATACCGAGCCCGTGGTACGGTTGAATGTCGAGAGCAGGGGCAACCCAGGCCTTATGCGCGAAAAAACCGCAGCACTGCTCGATATTCTGAGAAGCGAGTAATCAGATCCTGGCAGCAGGTGCTATGATTGTTACTAACTTCAACGAGTGACGTCTCTTCTTATTCTGGGTAATTATTGAATGAAAACATTAAAAGCTGTTATCCCCGTTGCCGGTCTGGGTATGCATATGCTACCGGCAACTAAGGCCATTCCTAAAGAGATGCTGCCCATCGTCGACAAACCGATGATCCAGTACCTGGTGGAAGAGTGCGCGGCGGCAGGCATCAAAGAAATCGTCTTAGTCACGCATGCCTCAAAAAACGCCATTGAAAACCATTTCGATACCTCTTATGAATTGGAAGCATTACTCGAAGCGCGGGTAAAAAATACCTTGTTAGCCGAAGTACAGGCGATCTGCCCCAAAGGCCTGACCATCATGAACGTGCGCCAGGGGGAACCTCTGGGGTTGGGTCATGCCATCCTGTCTGCAAAGCCAATGTTGGGCGACTCGCCGTTTGTGGTTGTATTGCCGGATATCCTGCTGGATGACTCGACTTATAATAACCGTACTGAAAACCTGGCCTCAATGGTTAAACGCTTCCATGAAAACGGCCATAGCCAGGTGTTGGTTCAGTCCATACCGCGCGAACATCTGCCCGAGTATTCCGTTATCAGTTGCAATGAGGATGTCTCTGAACCGGGCGACCATGCGCTTATTCAGTCCTTCATTGAAAAGCCTCAAGACCTGAGCACGATAGATTCGGATTTGGCGGCGGTGGGGCGCTATGTGCTATCAGCGGATATCTGGCCATTGCTGGAAAAAACCGAGCCGGGCGCCTGGGGCCGCATCCAGTTGACTGATGCTATCGCCTCCCTGGTGAATCATCAGCCGGTAGATGCGCTTTACCTGACCGGTAAAAGCTTTAACTGTGGCAGAAAACTGGGCTATATGCAGGCGTTTGTTACCTATGGCCTGCGTAACGAGAAATGGGGCAAAGATTTCCGCGAGAAGATCAAAAGCCTGCTGTAGAATTTAGTGTTTAGCTGCACTTAAAGTTATCCAAGGAGATTGTATGGCGATTCTTGTCACGGGGGGAGCCGGCTACATCGGCTCCCACACGGTATTGTCGTTACTCGAGCGTGGGGACGACGTGGTGGTGCTGGATAATCTCTGCAACGCCTCCGAGATATCTCTGGATCGTGTGTCAGAACTGGCAGATAAAGATATTATTTTCTACCAGGGGGACGTGCGCGATCCTGATTGCCTGCAGCGCATATTCGATGATCACGACATTAGCGCGGTGATCCACTTTGCAGGTCTCAAGGCGGTAGGGGAATCATCTCGCATGCCGCTGGAGTATTATCAGAATAACGTCTCCGGTACGCTAGTATTGTTGGAAGAGATGCGACGTGCAGGCGTGCATAATTTTATCTTTAGTTCGTCCGCCACTGTTTACGGTGAAAATGCGCCGGTGCCTTATATCGAAACTACTCCGATCGGAGGCACTACCAGTCCATATGGTACCTCAAAAGTGATGGTGGAACAGGTACTAGCAGATTTTGCCAAGGCTGAACCGCAGTTTTCCATCATTGCTTTGCGCTATTTTAACCCGGTGGGCGCCCACGAGTCTGGGCGAATTGGTGAGGATCCAAACGGCATACCCAATAATTTGTTGCCCTTTATCGCCCAGGTTGCGGTAGGGCGCCTGGAAAAGCTCAAGATTTTTGGCAATGACTATCCCACCGAAGACGGCACCTGTGTACGTGACTATATCCATGTTATGGATTTGGCCGACGGGCACCTAAAGGCATTGGATCATCTGGCAGAGATTAAAGGTTATAAAGCTTATAATCTTGGCGGAGGGGTGGGGTCATCAGTGCTGCAGATGGTGCATGCCTTTGAGAAGGCCGCAGGCAAGACCATACCTTATGATATCGTGCCTAGGCGCGATGGGGATTTGGCGGCATTCTGGGCTGATGCATCGTTGGCTAAAAACGAGCTTGGCTGGTCGGTTGCTAGAGATCTAGATTGCATGATGCGAGATACCTGGAACTGGCAGGAAAAAAATCCTAACGGGTATAAACTCTGACTAAAATACGCCAAAACCATTGAGGCCTGTTTTTTTTGGCAGGCTTCAATTCCAATATTACTTTTTCTAAAATTCGTCGCCAAGAGAAAATATCGTTGAATATTATAATGAACGTATATGATAAAAATAATTTATATTAATGTTTTACTGTTTAAGTATTTTAATGAGTTCCATCCATTCACTATTTTTCTAAAATAAGCATTCCCCTTTTTGTGATTTTGTTGACTATTTCTAGTAAAATCAACCACAGTATTATAAATAAATGGTATCGGCATACAAATATTTATCTTCCTAAATGCTTTTCTTTCAAATAACTTCATGATAAATATCAGTATTTTTGTGTTTTGCTTATAGGGATATCTTTATAAAAGCTAGGAAATTCGAACAAAAACATGAAGTGATATTTTTTTGATATTTTATAAATAATTATTGGAATGACAATGCCTGCAAGCAACCCTAAGAGTAAATGAATATGGTAATTTGTTAGTGAAGTTAATTTTGTTAGCATAACTCTCGTTCCACTACCAGCAATAATATGGAGTAAATATATAGGCATGCTAAGCTCACCTATTAGAAGTAATGTTTTGCTCTCAAGAATTTCAGATAAGGATAATGAAATACTAATACAAGTGAAAATTCCAGCTAATGCTAAAATCAATGATGCTAATACGTCTCGTTCTAAATTTATATGGTTTATGTTATGAAAATAGTAACATAAAGCAAGGAATGCCAGCAAAGAAGTAAAAGCAACAACGAAGTTGATTTTAATTTTGGAAATGTTTTCCCGATAATCTACTGCTACGATACCAAGGTAGAAGAAAAAAAGATTATTTGTGACGTAATTTAAATGATAATTGTTTGTGAGGTTGTTTTTTACTAAGTATAAACACAATGATAGTAATAATATAAATAAATCCACTCTTTTATTATTTGAGATAGATCTGAGTAACAGTGATACCATAAATACCATAAATAAAGCATAAAGAAACCAAAATTGGGCTCTTGGTTGAAAAAGATTAATTACATCCGAAATATCTGTTTTTGTATTTGTATAATGCGAAAGTAAAACTTCAATACCACCTTGTAATAAAGACCAAATAATATATGGGTACAATAGTACTTTGGCCTTATTAGCAACAAAACTGGACGGTCCACTTCTTTCGAATGATTTACTGAAAAAAAGTGCAGCTAAAAAGAAAAACAGCGGCATGTGGAATGAATAAATATAATTGTCAATCATTTTGCTTATATGCGTATTTGTATCAATTCTCGCGTTCATTAATCCTCTGTTTACATGGCCAATGACAACTAAGGTTATTCCTAAAGCCTTAGCATAATCGACCCAAATCTTCCGATTTTTCATTTGTAAGGATTCCGTCAAGAAATAGTTATACGCGAATCTTATACCCCCTGATTTATACGGTAAATAGTGATTTATATAATTAAGAATAATCTTATGTTTTTTGGCGTCAATATGTGATTTTTTTGCGACTCTTATTGTTAAGTAAAATTGATGACGATTCCAGACTAACTACTTAGAAGCTTTGGTTTTATTATCCTCTCAGTTTTTAGTAACATCTCCAATGAGGATTTCTGGCTAGCTTTTGCTGTGTGTAAATATCTGGTGGCATACCATATTTCTGTACGAGTAAGTAGTGTGGCCGTTCTTCATAATATTCTGTGCGCATGATTACGTTTAAAAATCAAACTTATGATATCGTCCGAAACAGATATAAATTGATTTTTTTTGCTTGCAGAATTTTATTAAATTGCTCGATAAACCCATCTCGCATTGGTCTGTCAGGCTGGGTAAAATCAAGCATAGCACTGTGATGCTCGGCCCATTCAGCTATGGTAACGGCGGTGAATTCTGGGACATCGTCACTTAGAATAAAGGCCAGATAACTTCTCTCACTGCTAAGTTGGTCCAACATTATACGTACGACACGTTGAGCCGGAATATTTGCATCATTTTCGATTGTCTGTGCCTCCCAATTTGAATCATCGACTACATTAAATCGACGGAACCTTCTCCCATTTATCAAGGCATTACGCATAAAATCAATTGGCCAGCAGTGGTTCATTTCTTGTCTTGTGTAATGACCAAATGTTGGAGATGCCTGTTAGGTAATCGTATTCTTTCCTTACGCCTGCGCCTAAGATTCAGCTTTAATAATCGGTATATCCGGTAAACTCTTTTAGACTTGCCAAGTCGACCTAAGTTCTTTTGTACAATATTAATCTTAATGAGATAAAATATACTCAGCAAATAAAGTTAAATAATTATGATAAATATGTGATTCGTGCGCTAAGAATTACACCACACCAGATAGTAAAGCTTTTCTTTTGGTCAACATGCGCATCAATGGTATTTCTATTTTTCGATAAAATATAGTGCCAGTTAAAAGAGCCGCCAACACTAGTAAGATTCCAACAATATCATGACTGATTCCAACAGTCGTTGTAAGTATTGGAAATAAAGGTTTGAATAAGTAATGAATTAAATATATACTATAAGAGGCATTACCTAATGTTATTAGAAATTTATTCATACCCATATCTATTTTACTTGTGTCAGATTTTATGAACATAAAGACAATTATAGATGCTGGTATTCCAAAAGTAAAAAATCTCCCAATCCCTGCCCCGGATAATAATGTCATTGATATGATTAGGGTTAATATAGCAAATATTACAGAATGTTGTATTTTGAAAACCACTCTGCTTGTTTTGTTTGCGATTATATACAAAACGCCCCCAATTATAAAATTTATGAGCAAGGAGTCCCCTAACATATAACTGAAGTTTACCCAATGTAGGCGCGCGCCTTTAAAACCAAAAATATTATCAAATGCAAATGTAAATAATATAAGAATTGAAGATATTAAGATAACGTCATTTTTTTTGCTTGATAATAAGATGGAAATTCCATATATTATATAAAAAAACATTTCATAACATAACGTCCATGCGACAGGAATTAACATTTTATAGTTAGGGTCATTTGTGAAAGAGGGTAAAAGCAAAATATTTCCAACTACCATATATAATGAAATTTCTGTACCGGATGTGATGCTTTTCAAAAAATATATTATAAGTAGAGGGATAGTTATCACCAAATAAATTGGATAGATTCGTGTGATCCTCTTTTTTATGAAATTTAAAGAATCTAATTTTTTGTTAACTATTTTTTCGCTTATAGTATGGCCCATTATAAAGCCGCTTATAATAAAAAATAAATCAACCCCTATGCCTCCAATATGGTTAAACCCAAGGGTTGACGATATTTTCCCCTCAGGCCATAAGTGATTTATTACTACTAATACTGCAGCTAACGCCCTTAAATATTGAAGACTGTCTATTTTTCTCAGCATATTCGTCTACCATAAGTTGATTGATGGTATATTATACTGCAACTTGCTACATATTTATGTTCTCTTGGTTAATCTTCTCTTGTCACTTGACAAAGTGAAGTTGATACGATTGTAGCCATAAAAAGTGAGATAAATAAACAGATAATTTACAATGTTTGACGTAAATTGACTTATTCGTTGATTTTGTTGAACAAAAATTTACATTTTCTCATCTGATCTTATGTATCTCGAAATCGAGGCGTTTTTTTTCCTCTTTATAAACAATGTGTTTCCCCATCTCAGGTAAGCATACGCATTGCAGTCAGTTAATTATCCATCAGCTTGTTGAAGATGATCTCTGAATTGGATCTCCTCCCAGAGCATCTGAAGGAAATCCTGTTCCCCCTGGGCTTTTTGTCCACGTTAAAGCCCCTTGGTAGCTGTCAAGGAAGTTGTCACCCTTAATGAGTTTCCAGGCTGCTTTTTCTAATGATTAATGTGGTTTATACGGATTCAACATCACTACATCAACACGTTGGCATTGTCGGCATTGTTTTGACCATCTTCCAGATAGGTTTTCCTGGCTATCTTATCTCCTCATATACTGCTTTTCTGTTTGCCAGCAGGATAACTTCTTGTCCCCGAGGGCTTTATTTCGGCGTCAGATAGTCGGTGGCGCTATGCCGATGCTCTTGATTATACCATCGACTAAAGCGCCCGGCCCCGAACCATTGCCTGGCTTCTTCCCTATTGGCGAAGCCGGTTGACTGTCATGAGGGGGCGCATTTTAACGTTCTGAACAGCGACCCCACATACGGCTTAACGTTATTGACTGACGGCCGACTGTGCGAATTGGTGAGCAGTTCTTCCAGTTTTGTCTTTAACGTCTGAGACTTCATAGATGCACCGCTCGCGCAATACGGTACGATGCAATAAAACTCAGGCATGTTCGCCATTTCCTGTTCATGGACTTCGGAACCAACAATTTTTCTATTAAAAATGTCGTCTATCAGGGACGAATAAAAATAACGATCATGGACTCACGGCGCTGACCACGTCACATGCCAGGTTCAGACCTGGCATTCCGCTAAGACATGTAAGGGGGGCGGCGTGCTGTTGATCACCGATGCTCGGCTACGGTCACGATTATAAATCTGAGCAGGGCGGAAAAATTGTTAATTCGCTAGCCTGAGATATTCCATTATCCGCCAGACACGGAGCGGTCCGCGCGGGTGTCGGGCTGGCATATTCCGGCTGGTTGCATACCGTCAGTATCTGCTGATCCTTTGGTCTGGTTGAATTTGTTAGCGGTTTCGGTCACGCGACGGTAATCCACTGATTTTACCTGCCTGTGCCATCGTTTCCAGAGCATAAGGCTGATACTAACTTCATGACAGGCCGGAGTCAGACGCGCACCCAGATCCATCGCTTCACATATCCCTTAGATAAATTGCATAAGTTTTCTGTCAGATGTTAGTCGTTCTCCATCTAGTCGTAGCGATTGAGCGTTTTTCGCAATACCAGCAAGGCTTCGACACCTCACAAGCTTTATCTTTTCGCTCCAACTTGCGTTTAAGTTTTTTGTTGTATTTAGAGTATTGATTTGACTGGAGTTTATTTGTGTGGCTATCGCGATCCTGTGCAATTAAAGCCAGATTGTACTGCGCGATTTGCCGCGGATAGAATCCTTTGTGACGACAGAATTCTTCTAATTCTGCTTCACTTAGCGTTGCAATTTCAACAATGACAGCGAAACGGGGCCGCTCAACTTTTATTCAGTGATTTATTGGCTTCCGGGAACCAATTTTCCCGTCCAATCTAGCGTGATTACGCAAATTATACGTGGTTGCGTAAGAAACCCCTTCTTGTTGGGCCAAAGAGGAGACTGTCATATTGTAAGGCGACAGTAATTTTGCCAATACAACGGTTTTACCTTCCGGTGAATAACGTTTCATATTAGCCTCCATCACCTTCATTCAAATTTTCAATATGGGGTGGCAATTGTTAATACAGAGAGGAAAATGCTGAATAAGTAATTTATCCAGTCACTGAATCAGAGGATGGCTCAAAGCACCGATAATTGCTATTATTGATCTTAAAAGAAAATCAACGATTTATTGATATATGAAAATTTTATATGATCAGGGATCTAATAATTTGTTTTTAATGCGAAGTCTAAATTAGAAATTTTTATATTTTGTCATTATATATAGAATTGGCTGGTGCTCTTTTGTTGGTAATGTAAACAAAATATTCCATTCCTCATGTTAGTGTTTTTATGAGAGACTTAAAATATGGCTAAAAAAAATAAATAATTCGATTCCCCCCCCAGAACATAGGAATTATTGTATCCATGTTCTCAGGAAAAATAAAGGACAAGGCTCATTATCATCGCGTGGAGTATGTTCCAATCGGTGGTACATGTACCGCTTCTCTAGCGTTCACAATAGGTGGCAATGGCTCGCGGAATACTGATTTCTGACTGGCGATCAGATAATAGTATCGGTAAAATATGGGGTTTTGGTAATAAAGTCTGCTCAATTATGTTCGGATATATATTGGCCTATCAGCCCTTTGTTATGGGAGAAAAGATATAAATACTAAAATACCCAACAGCATACATTCCAGTCAGTTGCCCTTAAACGTCTGGTCCAACTGCGCCATCAATGTCTCAAGCCGACTGACGCTGCTGGTCGTCTGCTGATTGATCGCCGCAATCAGAATGCCATACCCATCGGGAGCATTGGTGACGTGGACCACGTAGCTTTTATCATGATCGTCGGTGCTGGTGGCGATGCCGGTCCAGTTAGGCAGACTGCCTGTATGGCCGTAAGTGCCCTGATTGATAAAGCGTAAAGCTGATTCATTTGTCTTAAGATAATTAACCAGGGTATTTAAAGTTTGATTTTTGGCTTCGGCAACACTGAAATTGACCACCGCATTCTCGCTGACAAACGAGCTGGCGACGCTGCCTTTGTCGGAGGACAGGGGCCTGACCGTCCATCCCGCTAAATCGGCTTTTTTTAAAGTGACGGGGTTTTGCCATTGGGTGTCTTCCGTGGCCGCATCTGCAAACCCGGGTGTTTTGGCGGACGACGGGCCGTTGAGGGATGAGGTAAAGGTTTTGGCCCCAAGCATTATTTGGGTCATGCGCGGCAGCGGGAAAAAGGAGTATGCCGCAAGTGCTAAACAGCAGGCTGGCAGCGCCCAACTTAGCCAATGTCTGCGCTGACGTGTGCTGGGCGTAAGGGAAACATTGGACCGACCTGCTTGAGACCATGTTTTGACAGCGAGCGCCGTATTGTTTACCCGGGGCAGGGGCGGCGGAGTCGCCTTAAGCAAAGGTTTTAACTCAGGCGTGGCGTCCAACCGGGTCCAATGATTAAATCCCTCGCGCCAGACAATACTTTGCGCGCAAAGCACGTGGCGTTTTAACAGCCGTTTTAGCGTCGGTAAGGTTACCGGACCGTGCTGGATATCGTTTGCAATGTACCACCACCTGGTCATAACGATGTCCATGTAAAAAACGGTAGGGTATTTTATCACCAATCCAGACTGTTAAAAGTAAGAATCATATGGGGAATGATGTATTAAGGCTTACTTTTCAACATTTCAGAATTTCTGTATAGGTGAAGACGCAATGCATGATCGCTTTTCCGCATGCAGTTCCCTGGGAAACGCCATGGCGTAACATTAACCTGACTTCGGTGGGTATGATAATATTACGCATCCCGTTGCCGGGCTTTATGGAATGTTGCGACATGAAAATTTTAATTACCGGCGGAGCCGGTTTTATCGGTTCCGCCGTCGTACGGCAGATTATACGTCATACTCATGATCAGGTCGTTGTAGTGGACTGCCTTACCTATGCCGGCAATCTTGATTCCCTGGCACCTGTCAGCAATGACTCGCGCTATGCATTTGAACGGGTAAACATCTGCGATCGCGCGGGCCTGGACCGGGTTTTTGCGCAATATCAGCCGGATGTGGTGATGCATTTGGCGGCGGAAAGCCATGTGGATAGGTCCATTGACGGGCCAGCTGCGTTCATGCAAACCAATATTATCGGCACCTACACCCTGCTGGAGTCCGCCCGTCAGTATTGGTTGGGGTTGAGTGCCGCCCGCCAATCCGCTTTTCGCTTCCATCATATCTCTACCGATGAAGTCTACGGTGATTTGCCCGGCGGCGATGAGCCGTTTACCGAGACCACGCCTTATGCCCCCAGCAGTCCCTATTCCGCCTCCAAGGCCTCCAGCGATCATTTGGTGCGGGCGTGGCATCGCACCTATGGCCTGCCGGCTCTGATCACTAACTGTTCCAACAACTACGGTCCTTATCACTTCCCGGAAAAACTGATCCCGCTGACCATTCTTAACGCTATTGCCGGCAAGCCCCTGCCGGTCTATGGCGATGGCGCGCAAATCCGCGACTGGTTATATGTGGAGGATCACGCCCGGGCACTGTATCTTGTGGTTACTCAAGGCGTGGTGGGCGAGACGTATAATATCGGTGGGCATAATGAGCGCAGGAATATTGATGTGGTGCGTACCATCTGCCGTTTACTGGATGAGTTAATGCCCGATAAACCGGCGGGGATAGGTCATTATGAAGAGCTGATTGCTTTTGTTGCCGATCGCCCCGGCCATGATCTGCGCTACGCCATAGATGGCGCCAAAATCATGCGCGAATTGGGGTGGCGCCCGCATGAAACCTTCGAGAGCGGCATCCGCAAAACCGTTGCCTGGTATTTGCATAACCAAACCTGGTGGCAGCATGTGCTGGACGGGTCGTATCGCGGTGAACGGCTGGGATTAAGCAGATAGATAAGGAAAGGTGAGCTGATGAAAGGAATAGTGCTGGCCGGCGGTACGGGGACCCGGCTGTATCCCATTACCCGCGGCGTATCGAAGCAATTATTGCCGTTATATGATAAGCCGATGATTTATCATCCCATTTCGGTATTAATGCTGGCGGGCATCCGTGATATTTTGATTATCACCACCCCGGAGGACATGCATTCTTTTCAGCGGTTGCTGGGGGACGGTAGCCGGTTTGGTCTTAATTTTTCCTATGCCGAGCAGCCAAGCCCCGACGGGCTGGCCCAGGCCTTTATCATCGGCGAAAAGTTTATCGCCGGCGGGCGGTGCGCCATGGTGCTGGGTGATAATGTGTTTTTCGGCCAGAACTTTGTCGCCAAGCTGGAGCATGCCAAGGCGCAGGTGACCGGCGCCACGGTATTTGGTTATCATGTCGCCGATCCGGAGCGTTTTGGCGTGCTTGAGTTCGATGACCAGTACCGTGTGCTGTCGCTGGAAGAGAAACCCCTTAAGCCGAAGTCTAATTGGGCTATAACCGGGCTGTATTTTTATGATGAGCAGGTGGTGGAACTGGCTAAGCGGGTCACCCCCTCGAAACGGGGCGAATTGGAGATAACCGCGCTGAATGAGTTCTACCTGCAAAAGGGACAGTTGAATATTGAACTGCTCGGCCGTGGTTATGCCTGGCTGGATACCGGCACGCATGAAAGCCTGATCGAAGCCTCGGCGTTTATCCATACCATTGAGAAACGCCAGGGGTTTAAAGTCGCCTGCCTGGAGGAGATTGCTTTTAATAAAGGCTGGCTGGATAAGCAACAGGTACTGGAGGAGGCGCGGTTAATGAGTAAAACCGAGTATGGGCAGTATTTGATTCAGATAGTCGGCGAACGAGGGGAGTGATGATACCCGTGCCTTGTAACACGCCTGGCGGGCAAAACCAAAATCACTGTGAGCCTGAATATTTTACCTTGTTTATTGGTATTGTTATTAAGTAGTACTAATCATTATGATATTATTTATTATGAAAATATACTAACTTCCGGAGGGTGAATCCCATGGCGGCTGGTATGTCGGCACCAACTTTTGGCTTTCAATAAAGAATGACGTTGCCGCGGTTCTGTTACGGTAACTTATTGCATACTCTAGGGAAAAAAATGTTACTTCCAATTATTATGGCTGGCGGCACCGGCAGCCGTTTATGGCCAATGTCCAGAGAGCTGTATCCAAAGCAGTTCCTGACATTGCACGGTAAACAGTCAATGCTGCAAAGCACTGTGTCCCGACTGGCTGGCATCAATGCCCGCGAGCCGTTGGTTATTTGTAATGAAGAACACCGGTTTTTAGTGGCGGAGCAACTGCGCCAGATTAATCAGTTAGCGCGCAATATTATTCTTGAGCCCGTGGGCCGCAACACCGCGCCGGCGATAGCGTTGGCGGCCCTGAGCGCCGTGGCGAGCGGCGACGATCCCTTGTTACTGGTTCTGGCGGCCGACCATGTTATCGAGAATGTTCCGGCCTTTCATCAGGCGATAAAGAGCGCTATGCCCTTCGCCATCGCGGGGAAACTCGTCACTTTCGGTATTGTCCCCACCGGCCCTGAGACCGGTTACGGTTATATTCACCGGGGTGAAAAAATCGGTAGCGAAAGCGACAAGGTGTTCAACGTCCATCGTTTTGTTGAAAAACCCGATTTGGCTACCGCCGAGGAATACATTGGCACTGGCGAATATTATTGGAACAGCGGCATGTTTATGTTCCGGGCCCGGCAATATTTAGCTGAATTGGGTAAATTCCGTCCGGATATTCTGGCTGCCTGTCAAAAAGCATTTGCCGCGCCGGAACAGGATTCTGAGCAGGAATTTATCCGTGTTGATAAAGATGCTTTTTTTGCCTGCCCGGATGATTCGGTGGATTATGCGGTGATGGAAAAAACCAGTGAAGCTATCGTCGTGCCGCTGGATGCCGGCTGGAGTGATGTGGGCTCATGGTCGGCGTTGTGGGAAGTTAACGACAAGGACGAAAATAGCAATGTCCTGACCGGGGACATTTTCTTGCATAACGTTAACAACTGTTATATCAATACCGATGAAAAACTGGTCGCGGCCATAGGCGTCGAAAACCTGGTGATTGTCAATACCAAGGATGCGGTGCTGATTGTGGATAAATCGAAAGTGCAGGACGTGAAAAAAGCCGTCGATTATCTTAAAACACATGCTCGCAGTGAATATCGTCGCCACCGGGAGTCATACCATCCGTGGGGACGTAATGACAATGTGGTCAGCCAGCCGCGTTATAAGGTCAATCGTTTGACAGTCAAGCCAGGCGGCGTGTTTTCGCAGCAGATGCATCATCATCGGGCCGAGCATTGGGTGATCTTAGCGGGCACCGCCAAGGTTACCCTTGATGATAAGACTTACCTGATAACTGAAAACCAGTCGACCTTTATTCCCATCGGCGCCACGCACATGCTGGAAAACCCCGGCAAAATCCCCTTGGAATTACTGGAAATCCAGTCCGGCGCCTATTTGGGTGAGGATGATATTATTCGTATTAAAGACCTGTATGGCCGTTGCTGAAGTTTGTTTCGGTAACATTATGAGATTGCCAGGCCGTTAAGGCAAACGTCACTGCGCGATCCATTAGGGTCGCGCAGTGCGTATCTGAGACTAATCAATGTGCGGGCAAGGGCACCAAAAGCTTTTTTGTAAACCCGCAACCGGTTTCCCCGCCAAGATTTCGCTACTACGACAAGAAATAACGCCGCCTTTGCCGGTTAAAACCCATCGGTCCGTGCAGGTTAACCAGCGTTTATGGCTATAATTTAATCATTCGTGCTTATTCTCCGGAGGAAATGCGATATCACTTCCTGTTATCATAGGCCGCTGAATTACGGCCGGGCATTTTCATAAAGATTTCGCAGCCCGGGATACTTCTTCGGAACTATCCGAAGTTAGCTTTGATAAGCGAGGTAAGGTTAGCCCGATTTGACGACTGATGTATAATTTGCCCCCTGAACTGTGTCCGCGTCGCCTGGACCGGCCTATGAGCCGCAGACCGCCGTTGGTTGCCTGGGGGCGAGAGGGTGCTCATCCCACAAGTTTATTTAACTAAATCAAGACCATAATCAATGGCCGATCTGGAAATTTGAGGAAAACATGTCTGCTCTATCTTGTTTTAAAGCTTATGACATCCGCGGGAAACTGGGTGCTGAGCTTAACGACGACATCGCTTATCGTATCGGCCGCGCTTATGGCGAGTTTTTGCACCCCCGCACCATGGTTCTGGGCGGCGATGTACGCCTGACCAGCGAATCACTTAAACATGCGTTGGCCGAAGGGCTGCGGGACGCTGGTACGGCAGTGCTGGATATTGGTGTGAGCGGTACGGAAGAAATCTATTTTGCGACCTTCCACCTTGGCGTAGACGGCGGTATCGAAGTGACAGCCAGTCATAATCCCATGGATTATAATGGCATGAAGCTGGTGCGCGACAAGGCTAAACCGATTAGTGGCGATACCGGTCTGCATGATATCCAGCGGCTGGCCCAGGAGAATAAATTTCCGCCGGTGGATGCGGCAAAAAGGGGCGGCTATAAAAAAATCGATATCCTTAATGATTATATATCGCATCTAATGGGTTATATCGATCCGAAAAATTTTGTTCGTCCTATGAAGCTGGTTGTTAACTCAGGCAATGGCGCAGCAGGGCGCGTTATCGACGGTATCGAAAACCGCTTCCGCCTCGCGGGTGTCCCTGTGGAATTTATTAAAGTTCATCATCAGGCGGATGGCAATTTCCCTAATGGGATCCCCAACCCGCTTTTACCCGAATGCCGTCAGGATACAACCGATGCGGTCAAACTTTCGGGTGCTGATTTTGGCATAGCGTTCGACGGTGATTTCGATCGCTGTTTCATGTTTGACGGCGATGGACGTTTCATTGAGGGCTATTATATTGTCGGCCTTCTGGCTGAGGCTTTCTTGAAAAAACAGCCTGGGGCGAAGATTATTCACGATCCGCGTCTCACCTGGAACACTATTGATATTGTTACCGGAGCCGGTGGCAAGCCGGTCATGTCCAAGACCGGCCACGCGTTCATTAAAGAACGCATGCGCAAGGAAGACGCTATTTATGGCGGAGAAATGAGCGCCCATCATTATTTCCGCGACTTCTCATATTGCGACAGTGGTATGATCCCCTGGCTACTGGTGGCGGAGCTGGTGGCGGTAAAAGGCCAGTCGCTGAGCGAACTGGTGAGTGATCGGATGCGGGCCTATCCGGCTTCCGGCGAGATCAATTTGAAATTGAATAATTCTCAGGCGGTTATTGCCGGCATTGAACAAAAATACGCTCCGACCGCGTTGCATATTGATAAAACCGATGGCCTGAGTCTGGAGTTTGCCCAGTGGCGTTTCAATCTAAGAACATCTAATACTGAACCCGTGGTGCGTTTGAATGTGGAGGCCAGAGGTGATGCGGCATTGATGGAAGCGAAGACCACTGAAATCATGACGTTGCTCAATGGTGACAGCCAATGCTGAACGGTCTGATCGGTGGCGTCGCCCGCTATCGAGGGTTCATTATAGACAGTATCAAGCGCGACTTTCAGTCCCGTTATCAGCGCAGCTTTTTGGGCGCGCTATGGCTCATTTTACAGCCGGTAGCGATGATTTCTGTTTATACCCTGATCTTTTCCGAATTGATGAAAGCAAAACTGCCGGATATCAGCGGTCCTTTTGCCTACAGTATTTATTTATGCTCAGGGGTGTTGACTTGGGGTTTATTTACCGAAACCCTGAATGGGCTGGTTAACATATTTCTTACCAATGCTAATATTTTAAAGAAGCTTAGCTTTCCACGTATTTGCTTACCGATAATTGTCTCGGCATCCGCTTTTATTAATTTTTTGATTATTTTCGGTTTATTTATTATTTTCTTGGTTTGTACAGGCAACTTTCCTGGCCTGGTGTTTTTTAATGTTATCCCCATATTATTATTGCAGATGGTGTTTGCCGTCGGGCTTGGTGTTATCTTGGGGGTCATGAATGTTTTTGTGCGCGATGTCGGTCAGTTTGTTAACATTATTTTGCAATTCTGGTTTTGGTTTACCCCTATCGTTTATGTTAGTAAAACCCTACCGGATTGGGTTAGAGAGGCATTGGTGTATAACCCTATGGCGGTGATTATCGGGTCTTATCAAAATATACTGCTCTATCATAAAAGCCCTGAATGGTTGACGTTGCTACCGGTAACGATTGTGTCTTTAGTGCTGTTTTTTATCGGTTGGCGTATGTTTAAGAAGCATTCGGCCGATATTGTGGATGAGTTATAATGACCATTATTTCCGTACATAATGTAGGCAAGGCCTACAAATATTACTCTTCCAAATGGTTGCGGCTGATAGAAAAACTTGATCCGGCAGCTAAGGAACGCCACCAAAAAAAATGGGTGCTCAAGGATATTTCTTTTTCTATTGAAGCCGGAGAGGCTGTAGGTATCGTTGGGGTTAACGGCGCCGGCAAAAGCACGCTGCTAAAATTACTAACCGGCACAACGCAGCCGACCTGCGGAGAGATTAACATCAATGGCAGAGTTGCGGCCTTGCTTGAATTAGGCATGGGCTTTCATCCAGACTTCACCGGACGCCAAAATGTCTATATGTCAGGTCTTATGATGGGGTATAACCGCAACGATATCAATAATCTGATGCCGGAAATCGAGAAGTTCGCCGATATTGGCGAATATATCGATCAGCCGGTACGCATCTACTCAAGCGGCATGCAAATGCGATTGGCCTTTGCCGTAGCCACCGCATCCCGTCCGGATATTTTGATCGTTGATGAAGCGCTCTCTGTCGGCGACTCGCGTTTCCAGGCGAAATGTTATGAACGTATTGCCGGTTACAAAAAACAAGGTACCACGTTGCTGTTGGTCTCCCATAGCGCGGGGGATATCGTTAAACATTGCGACCGCGCTATTTTTCTCAAAAATGGCTCCATTGAAATGGATGGACCTTCCCGCGATGTCACCAATCGTTATTTCGACGAATTGTTCGGCAAATCTGTTGCCAAAAATGGTGTCCCTGAGACTGCAGATAGCCCCGAGACGCTGTTTAGCCTCAATACGCCCACTGGCGATAACTTAGCCGATCTGTTTTCATCCCGTCACGGTTACCGCGCGGAAGAATACCGCTGGGGGCAGGGTGGTGCCAAAATTATAGATTACGATATTCGCGCGGGGGGTATTAGTTATCCCTCTAGTATTGAAAGCAATACTCAAACAGACTTTTATTTCAAAGTCGCTTTTGAGCAAGATTTTGATAATGTGGTTTTAGGTATTCTAATCAAAAGTCTCGAGGGGTTGTTTTTATATGGTAGCAATTCATATTTGAGTTCCCGCGGGCGCGTAACTACGATTTCAGTCAAAGCCGGCGATGTCAGGGTTTATAAATTCAGCTTTCCGATGAACCTGAATCAAGGTGATTATCTCTTATCCTGCGGCGTATCGTCCGGTCATCCTCAAGGGGAAGTCGTTCCCCTTGACCGTCGTTATGATTCGATAATACTGCATGTTGGACGGAATATTGAATTTTGGGGCGTAATTGACCTTGAATCAACATTCGAAATTTGTTAATTGGATCGAACCAGATGACAACGACAGAGAAACGCATACAGCTACTTGTGTCTGAGCTCCCCGAAGTATATCAGGCAATTTATGGTCACCCGGAATGTGCTCAGGAAGCGTCCAGGAATTGTTTTGATCGTTTAAAGGTTATCGATGGGGTGTATGAACACTTATCGGCAAAACTGGGGCGTCCGCTGCGGGTACTGGATTTAGGCTGTGCCCAGGGATTTTTCTGCTTAAGCCTGGCCGCCAAAGGCGCCAGTGTGAAGGGGATTGATTTCCAGCAGCAAAATATCGACTTGTGCCTCGCCCTGGCCGCGGAAAACCCTCAACTCAAGGTGTCGTTCGAGGTAGGGCGTATCGAGGATGTTATTGATGCGCTCTCGCCCGGTGATTATGACCTCGTTACCGGACTGAGCGTCTTTCATCATATCGTACATTTACACGGTGTGGATAAGGTCAAGGCCTGGTTGAAACGGCTGGCGGATTGCTCCGAGGCCCTTATACTGGAGTTGGCGCTGCGCGATGAACCGTTGTACTGGGGTCCCTCTCAGCCTGAAGATGCACGCGAACTCATCGCGGATTGCGCTTTTTATCATCAGTTGACAAGTTTCGATACTCATCTTTCGAGCATCACCCGTCCTTTATATGTTGTAAGTAATAAATATATCATCCTGGATGATATTTTTGCCCTCTTTACTGAGTGGCGCGACTGGCCCTATAAAGCGGCGCAGGGGGCCCATAAAGGAAGCCGGCGTTATTATTTTGGGCATGATTTTGTTTGTAAGGTTTTTAACTTTGATATTAAAGGCAGCAAACTTTCCGCTATGGAAAGCCAACGCAATCGTGATGAGATAGCCAGCGAAAGCGCTTTTTTAAAGCAACCGCCGGCGGGTTTTCCCGCACCGGAATTTCTTGGCGGTGGCATCAGCGAATACGATGGCTGGCTTATGATGGAGCGATTGTCTGGAGAGCTGTTGCTGGATTTATTGAGCCGCCGTGCGCCCCTCAATCATGAGACGCTGCTCAATTCTCTTTTGGTTCAACTTACCGCCCTCGAACAGGCCGGTTTGTATCATGATGATGTGCGTAGTTGGAATATACTGGTTAACGATAACAGTGAAGCGCGTCTGATCGATTTGGGTTCAGTCGCGACTGAAAAGACCGATTGCGTCTGGCCCCATGATCCTTTTCTGGCGTTTTTTATTCTGGTTAATGAAATATTTAACCCGCCGGAAATTAAAATTAATTTTTCCCGGCCCTTTGCGCTAAGCCCTTTTAACCTGCCGGAGCCGTATGATAATTGGCTGTACGCAGTGTGGCAGTTGCCTAAAGCACAATGGTCCTTCGAGACTATGCTGGCATTACTGCAATCACGCGTGTCTTTGCCTGCACCCACAACGGATAATTACGGTTTTAATCAATGGATTGCTGCGGTTGAAAGAGGGATGCAAATGTATCAAATACATTTACACGATATGGAACTATCGTTAGCTGAGCGCATTGATCAACAGGATGTCCGCGTCGAATTGCTGGCACAGGAAATGCGCAAGGGGATCGCCGAGTGTAAAACGGCTTTGGATGAACGGATCCCATTTGTTGATGAAATACTTGCTACGCTTCACAGTAATGGTGAAATGTCGGAGCAGAAAATTTTCGATTTGAGTCAAGAATATGCTTATATCCAACAGAAACTGGCCGAGAAAGAAAGCCTCAACGCAGCGCAAAGCGGCAAAGCCAGCGACAGTCTGCGCGATTTATTGACTGAAACACAAAATATCAACATGCGCTTTGCTGAGATGCTTACTGCTGCAGGGGAACGCAACGACAAACTAAGTGATATCATTGCTGGCGAAGAACAGCAAATCAAACAGTTATCGGCGATCAATCAGGATTTGGCCCATCGCCTTGAAGCGATAACCCAAAGTAACTCCTGGCGTTTCACATTCCCTTATCGCTACGCCGGCAACCAGTATCATTTGTTGCGCCAGTATGGCGCTAAGCAACGTAGCAAGCATGCCATCAGACGAATACTGAAAGCGGCATTTTACCGTATTCAACAGCGGCCGGTCATGAAATCCCGCTTGAGAATAATGCTTAATAAAATAGGAGCATATAATGCAGCGCTCCGTCTTTATCGCCGTATCTACCCCGAAGCTATCGAGCCGGTGATCGTTGAGCAGGCAATTAATAATGAAATCGTTAAAACGCAACTACAATCGCAGTTAATCGATCTAAAAAACGTGCCGCGGCAGGTACAAATTATATTCAATAAATTAAAAAACGATAATAAAGAAGGTTGATTAAATGCATATTCTTATTGACGTGCAGGGATTGCAAACACAAAGCAAATTTCGGGGTATAGGACGCAGTACTTTGGCCATGAGCCGGGCAATCATACGCAATGCCGGTGAAAATCGAGTAAGTATACTGGTTAACGGTATTTTTCCTATTGATAACATTGAAGAAACACGGCATCTTTATCAAGATATATTACCTGCCGAGGAAATATTTACTTTTTCAGCCCATGGACCAGTGGTCGCTTGCCATGCTGAAAATCAATGGCGTCATCAAACGGCGGAAGAGTGCCGTAATATTGCGATTGCCAACATTAATCCTGATATTGTTTTTGTTATCAGTTTCTTTGAAGGCCATGTTGATGACTATATTGTCTCTATTCCTGACTTTCCGGTAAAATGGCGTACCATTTGCGTATGCCATGATTTAATACCATACCTTAATAAAGAAGTGTATCTTGCTGACGCTAATTTCAGAGGCTTTTACCTTGAACGTTTGCATGAATATGAATATGCGGATGCGATTTTTGCGATTTCTAATTCTGCAGCTGATGAGGTTAAACGCTTCACGTCCATCGATCATAAACGAATTTTTAATATTTCATCAGCGGTTGAACCTGAATTTTGCCGCCTGGAGTTAGATAGCCAAGCCAGGGCCCGATTAAAAGAACGTTATAATTTACCCGATGAATATCTGCTTACGCTCGCTATGATCGAGCCGCGTAAAAACATTAATGCATTACTTCAGGCATTTGGCATGTTGTCCGAGGAATTGCGAGATCGTTATCCCTTGGTGATGGCGTGTAAGATCCGCCCCTACGATTTAGAACGTACGCTTGAGATGGTGGAAAAATATGGTATCAAGCCTAACCAAATTGTATTTACCGGCTATTTGCCTGATAGTGATTTGATAGCCTTATATAACACCTGTAAATTGTTTGTTTTCCCGTCGCTGCACGAAGGATTTGGGTTACCTCCCCTGGAGGCCATGAGTTGCGGTGCGGCCACGCTGAGCTCTAACGCTACCAGTTTGCCGGAAGTGATCGGCTGGTCAGAGGCGATGTTTGATCCAAATGATGTCAATGCCATTAAGGCAGTAATGGAACGCGCTCTGACGGATGAGGATTTTTTCTTGGCGCTTAAAAAGCATGCCCTGACCCAGTCTGGCTTGTTTTCATGGGATCGTACCGCCCATATTGCCTGGGATAGTTTTGCGCACATAATGAATACGCCAAAAATGTTTCGAGTCTTTGACGGCACGCCTGAGCAATCGACGGATGATATCCTTAATCGCATGATGTCGAAAACGCATCACCTCAGTGATACGGATAAACTCGGCACGGCATGGGCTATTGCACGCAATAATTTCAGCCAGCACCAGCGGCAATTAGCGATAGATGTATCACGCTTTTTGCAACCGCTTACCACAGCTGCAGCGCCGGCGCCGTTAGAAGCGCTGACGGCAAGCCTGCTGGCTGGCAATGTCCCTGGTTATCAGGTCAGGGCCATCAGTTGCAATGAGGCGGGATACTATCATTATGCAAATCGCTACCAGGCTGCTCATCAGGGGCATGATTGGGGGGATGATGAGCCCATTTTATTAAAAAAAGACGATATTGTGCTGGTCAACGTGCCGGCCAACGGCGTTTTTCCCCTGAATACTCAACAGTGGGATACGTTGAGGCGCGTCGGCACAACGGTTTATTGCCTTCTTCAGGAACAGGAGATTTTTATCAACGCTGCGGATGCCGATGCCGATGCCGACCGGCAGACGAACAACCGCCCTGTATTGAGCGCCCTGGCGAGGCATACCGACGGTATCATTTGTGCTTCTGATCATCAGGCCGATCAACTGCGGTTGTGGTTAAAGGAATGTGCTGAAGAGGTGATGGCAAACCCTTACCTTAACGTTTGCGCGTTGAATGCTGCCGGGCTTAACCTTCCGCAGGACACACGGCTGTTATTAAATAAACTGCCATTATTACGACCGGCTGGAAAATAAACAGCCACTGTACTGTCCCGCCAGTGGCTTAGGGCGCAGGCGGGAGTACGTTTAAATTCTATAGGGTGCGGGTATAAAGCGTATCGCATCGGTTTTGTATCCATAGATGAGAATGGAAATAATCATAGTGAAAATTATGTTTTCCACCGATGCCATCAAGTATCCCCTTACCGGGGTGTGCCGTTACGCGTTGGAATTACTGAAACAATTGCAACAAAGCAGTGCTATCAGTGAATTGAAATATTTCAACAACCTGAAGGTGGTCGATGCATTGCCCGATCATGCCGATAAAGCGCTGCCGTCGAGTCCGCTGAAAGAATGGCTAAAAAAACGTGCAACATTGATTGAAGTCTACCAGCATCTTTACCCTTTGATGCAAAAGAGAGCGTTGCGCGATTACCGCGATTATATTTATCATAGCCCGAATTACTATCTGCCCGCCGGCCTTGACCGCGCAGTAACCACGTTCCACGACATTTCGATTTTTACCTGCCCGCAATACCATCCCCGCGAGCGGGTTCGTTACATGCATAAAGCTATGCAGGCCAGCCTAAAGCGCGCCAGTCGCGTCATCACTGTGTCTGATTTTTCCAAACATGAACTAGCCAACTATTTTAATTACCCCAGTGAAAAAATCGATACGACCTATTTGGCCTGTAGCGCGGAATTTTATCCCAGGGAAAGCGCGCAGTTGCAGCCGCTGCTGACAAGGCTTGGCCTGACCGAGCAGGGATATACCCTGTTTACCGGCACCATCGAGCCGAGGAAGAATATCGCCACGCTGCTTACCGCCTATGAACGGTTGCCGCAAGAGGTAAGGATGCGCTATCCGTTGGTGCTTTGCGGCTACCAGGGCTGGGGCAGCGAGGAGGTGCATCGGCGCTTTGAACGTGGCCAGCGCCAGGGGTGGCTGCATTATTTAGGTTATCTCCCTAACCACGACCTGCCCTTATTATTTGCGGCGGCGCGGGTGTTTGCCTTTCCGTCACTATACGAAGGTTTCGGCCTGCCGGTGCTTGAGGCAATGGCCTCCGGGGTTCCCGTGGTCTGCTCCAACGCCGCCTCTTTGCCGGAAGTGGCCGGCGACGCCGCCAGTATGTTTGACCCGCTGGATGTGGACGCATTGACTCTGGCTCTTGGCACCAGCCTTGAAGATGAACATCAACGCGCGAGTGCGATAGCCGCCGGCCTGGCGCGCGCGCGGCAATTTTCATGGCAGCGTTGTGCTGCGGAAACGATTGAAGCCTACCGGAAGGTCTGAATCCTGTTATGTTGAAAATACTTCACCTTTATAAAACCTATTATCCCGATTCTTACGGGGGAATTGAACAGGTGATCTTCCAATTAAGTGAAGGGGCGTTTGCCAGCGGCATATCATCAACCGTTCTGGCGCTTAGTCCAAACGGGTCCAGTGATAGCAAGCCGTTTTACCGCCACCATGTCGCCTATAGCGCCATCAGCTGGCAGTTCGCTTCCACGCCTTTTTCCTATAAAGCGATTGGTCATTTTAAGGCCCTTGCCGCCGGGGCGGATATTATTCATTACCA
Source organism: Sodalis sp. RH14 (assembly GCF_047324285.1). Taxonomy (NCBI): domain Bacteria; kingdom Pseudomonadati; phylum Pseudomonadota; class Gammaproteobacteria; order Enterobacterales; family Bruguierivoracaceae; genus Sodalis; species Sodalis sp. RH14. The sequence continues at coordinate 3,722,275 of NZ_CP178739.1, read as the reverse complement.
TTTTCCCTTTCCATTTATGGATATAATGCATTTTGTCGCCGGAATTAAAAAGCCGACTGTCGTGACCTACCATTCCGATATCGTCAAACAAAAGGCGATGCTGCAGCTTTACCGGCCGTTAATGAACCGTTTTCTGACCAGCGTTGACCGTATCGTGGCGTCATCGCCAAACTATGTGGACAGTAGCCCTGTTTTGCAGCGCTTTTTGCCTAAAATAAGCGTTATCCCCTTTGGTTTGGATCCGGCGTCGTATCCGCCGGCCAGGGATGAGCTGCTTGAGGCATGGCGATCCCGTATCGGCGGGCCTTTCTTTTTGTTCATCGGTGCGTTTCGTTATTACAAGGGCCTGCAAACTTTGTTGGTCGCGGCTAAAATCAGCGGTTATCCGGTGGTGCTGGTCGGCGTCGGTCCCATGGAAGGCGAGTTGAAGCAACAAGCGGCGCAACTGGGGCTGAGAAATATTCATTTTCTCGGTGCGCTGCCGGATAAGGATAAGATTGCTTTGCTTACGTTATGCTACGGTATCGTCTTTCCATCCCATCTGCGCTCAGAAGCCTTCGGTATTACTCTGCTGGAGGGGGCAATGTTTGCCAAGCCTATGATTACGTGCGAGATAGGTACCGGCACCACGTTTGTTAATATTCACCATGAGACCGGCTTGGCGGTTCGTCCTACCGATCCCGAGGAGTTGGCCGATGCCATGCGGCAGCTCTGGCATAATCCTGTACTGGCGCGGCGTTATGGCGACAACGCCCGGGAGCGTTTCGATGCGATGTTTACCTCGGCGAAAATGGTCGAGAGTTATATCAGTTTGTATCGTTCTTTACTGTAGACGTTTTCTGGCATGTCATACACGCTCGCGGCGGCAAGCCAGCCGCACCGTTATGTTGGCATGGAATGCGTAACGAACAGTGACTATCGCACCAATAACTACCCGTCGCCCGTAAAGCTGGGTTAACATATCATCCACATTTTATAACCTGCCGGCCAACGTGCGGCCGCAGGTGGTTCATACTTAAGACACATACTTCAGACAGGAGTTGCTTAATGTCCACACAACAGATCGGCGTAGTCGGTATGGCGGTAATGGGGCGCAATCTGGCGCTGAACATTGAAAGCCGCGGTTATAGCGTTTCCATCTTCAACCGTTCGCGCGAAAAGACGGAAGAAGTGATCGCCGAGAATGCCGATAAGAATCTGGTGCCTTACTACAGCCTGGAAGAATTTGTCAATTCACTGGAAAAACCGCGGCGCATCCTGCTGATGGTCAAAGCCGGCGAAGGCACCGATAAAACCATCGACTCGCTGAAACCCTACCTGGAAAAAGGCGATATCCTGATTGACGGCGGCAACACTTTCTATCGCGATACCATTCGCCGTAACCGCGAGCTGTCCGCGGAAGGGTTCAATTTTATCGGCACCGGCGTTTCCGGTGGTGAGGAGGGCGCCCTGAAAGGCCCTTCCATCATGCCCGGCGGGCAAAAAGCCGCTTACGACCTGGTGGCCCCGATACTGGAGAAAATCGCCGCGCGCGCCGAAGGCGAAGCCTGCGTGGCCTATATCGGTCCGGACGGCGCCGGTCATTATGTTAAAATGGTGCATAACGGCATCGAATATGGCGATATGCAGCTGATCGCGGAGGCGTATGCGCTGCTTAAGAATGCCCTGGGCCTGAGCAATGACGAGTTGGCCTCCACCTTCAGCGAATGGAACAAGGGCGAGCTGAATAGCTATCTGATCGACATCACCAAAGATATCTTCACCAAGAAAGATGAAGAGGGTAACTACCTGGTCGATGTTATCCTTGATGAGGCCGCCAATAAAGGGACCGGCAAATGGACCAGCCAGAGTTCGCTGGATCTGGGCGAACCGTTAAGCCTGATTACCGAGTCCGTGTTCGCCCGCTATCTGTCGTCGCTAAAAGATCAGCGCGTCGCCGCCGCGAAAGTATTGTCCGGTCCCGCGCCGCAAGCCTTTAGCGGTGATAAAAAAGAATTTACCGAGAAAGTCCGCCGGGCGCTCTATCTGGGTAAAATCGTCTCTTATGCCCAAGGGTTTTCCCAGTTGAAAGCCGCGTCGCAAGAAAATAACTGGAACCTGAACTACGGCGAGATCGCCAAGATCTTCCGTGCCGGTTGCATTATCCGCGCGCAGTTCCTGCAGAAAATCACCGACGCCTATGCCGAAAACGCCGACATCGCCAATCTGCTGCTGGCGCCTTACTTTAAAAAGGTGGCCGACGATTATCAGCAGGCGTTGCGCGACGTGGTGGCCTATGCGGTACAGCACGGCATTCCGACCCCGACCCTGTCGGCCGCCATCGCCTATTACGACAGCTATCGCTCGGCGGTATTGCCCGCTAACCTTATCCAGGCGCAGCGCGACTATTTCGGCGCGCATACCTATAAGCGCACCGACAAGGACGGCGTGTTCCATACCGAATGGCTGGAATAAGACTGCCCGGCAAACCACTGTGCTGGGTGCCGGTGTAAGCCGTCTGTAACCCGGCGGTGTAGGGCATAGGCACCGTCGTGATGTCATCGTAAACCGTCCGCGAAACCGGGCGGTTTTTTTATGTTTGCTTCCTGAAGAATCGAGGGGGGTTCTAGAATTAACTTCTGTCGCGCAGGCCGGATGCAAAGCGCCGCCGCATAGCGTAAATATACCTGCCGCTACCATAAAAAACGGGCTAACCTTGCCAATCATAAAGAGGAACATGCCATGCTGCGTTCGCTATTATGCTGTCATTCCCCAAGTGAGCCTGAATCTGTTGCCCCGCCGGGCGTTGCCAACGCGTTCTCATCCGGGAGCTGCATTCCCGGCGCGCTGGCACGGGGAATCAATGCCGTTGCCAACCGATGCTCCCAGGCGCTGCGCATGGCGCCGTCGCTTGAGGCCGCAGGCGAGGCGCGCCCGCAGGGCCTGGATACCTTATCCATGGAGCTTTTAACGCGTATCGGCCATTCTCTCTCGCCTGGGGATTTACTCAGATTATCCTGCGTTAATAAAACATTATATGAGCGGCTGAAAACGCAGCGGGATAGCATTATTCTAACCCGCAGCCTGGCGCGCCGGTGCGGTTATCCGCGTGTGAAAATGCTGATGGGCAGTGACGACACCCCGGGTGTCCTGGCCGCGTTTCCTCCTCACTACCAGCTGGCGCCGGTTTTGCGTATCATTGAAAGGGTGAGCCCGCCGGACGAGGCGGCGGCGGAATGGCTATATCAGCGTCTTAGCCAGATTATCGACGCCTGGCCGGATTCACTACAAAACCAGGGCTGGACGGCGCTCAGTTATTACCGCCTGCGGGGATTATCCGCCTGCGCCCTGGCCGATGCCTGCAAAGACCTGTTACGTAAGGGGCCGGTGCTGTCGACGGTATGCCGTGAGCATGTCGGCGAAAATATCCTTTACCATTTCAGGCTATTGCGGCAGCGGGATCGAGGTGAGATTATGCTGGGGTTGCTGGCGCTGACGGTAAGCTATCGCCGGCGGACCCGGGAAGCCATACTGGCAGAGCTGTCGCTTGACGTTCTTCATCTCTGCCCGGGGCATATATTACCGGCATTGGATGCATTGCTTGCGGCGGTATTAACCCTGCCCCTGGACGGAAGATTGAGGATCTTCCGTGAACTTAAGTATCAACTGCCCCATATTCTTTTGCCCAGGCTTAATCATCAGGTGGCAATCCGATTGATTAACGCATGGCGGTGTACTTAGGTATAAATGAATAATTAACCTATTCTACCATTTTTATGTCAAGAATACGCGAAAAGGTTGCCCCTTAATAAAGCCCTAAATGCAGTATCAATAGGTCGTGATAATGAAGTGAAAATACCTTAATCATTTTTCAACAAATTCATTAAACCGGATGAAAAAGAAGTGAATATTCAGGATAATTTTACTGCTTCCTGATAATTCGGAGTTATATTGCCACGGACTAATGAATAATAAAATTAATCGCAATAATCTGCGGTTTTTTGACGAAATAGCTTGTAAATATAATCCAAAAATGACGGAAGCATTACCCGTGGCGGCGGCCCGGTATCATAAATTCAAACCGATCGCGGTCGTTGTGCTCGGTGGAAAATAACACATCCGTAATGTTCTTAGACTGTGTTTTTTTGTGTCTCAATCATCAGGAGTATCAGATGCCAAGTTGGTTATACTGTTGCGGTTTTGGCCCCATCACGCGAAAGACGGATAATACCCTGATAGCCGGGCCGGCGCCAACGTCAGGGGGGTTCAGCGCGCTGTCGTTCGCGTCGAACCGCCATGGACCGCCGCTCAGTTTAGTTCCTTCTTATCCACACCCTTTGGATGCGGGATTCCCGGCCGTTCCTGAACTCAAGAACATTAAGGGCGATTCACCGCCTCCCAGCTACACACCGCCTCCCAGCTACAAAAAACTGTTCCCAGCCTCGCCTTCGCTGCGCGGCAGTTCAGAATCGGGCAGCGCCGCGCCATGAAGGCTAACGCCGCAGCCTTAACCATCGTAGCCGGCGCTGAAAGTGAATCTAGCCCGGTCACGACGGCGATGTTATCCATGCAGCAATGGCGCCGCCAAGGGATAAAGAGGCGTTTCATATTTGATTCAGATTTACCTGTCATATTGACGATTTGTTTAAAGTTAGCGCCGGATAATCATGCTGATAATGATTCAATTAACGAACGTATTTGCTCTAAGCATGCCAGGTAAACTTATCAGCAATATTTTTAGTTTAATATATTATAAATAAGGAGTTTACAATGATTTATGATAGTTTAGTTCCTAAAAGTAATGATGCACCTATTCAGCACAGTGTATCAACGAATTCAGACAATAATGCATTTTTTTCATCTCTGCGCGATAAGCTGACCGGGGTCGCCAATGCTTCCCAGCGGCCGTTGCCCGAGGGTCTGCTTGCGCGTATAGATAATAGCCGGGGAGGCGAAGATATCGATGAAGCATTATTTAATGATATTGGCGCTTATTTGCAAAGGGTAAGGAACGAATACCCGGATGACGCCACCCGTCCTGAAGCGGCCGCAGCTAATGATGCCGGCAATAAACCGGCCGGATCAGCGACCTCTTTTTCTTTGGGGCAAAAGGTATTGCGGGAAGCCTCGCGTATTCATGGTCAAATAAAATCGCTGGATAAAGAGAAGTTAAAACATGAAGCTAACCGTATTTTAGAGCAGATAGGGAAGGAAGCTGCGCGTATTGATGCATCGAAGATAGAAGGTGAAGCTAAGCGGTTTGAAAAACAGATTAGCAAGTTTTTTAAAAAGTGGTAACGATTCACCGCGGTTTTACATACCCCCGATCAATGAGCGGGGGCACATAATACGCCTTATCTGCCGCCGGGCGGCTTGCTGGAGCGGTTATTGATGCCGCTCGCGCAGCCGGCCGATAACCCGGCTTAAATCCAGATCCTGATCCTGCAGCAGCACCAGCAGGTGATAAACCAGGTCCGCCGCCTCGTTGGTCAGTTCTTCACGGTCGTGCACCGTGGCCGCCAGGGCGGTTTCCACGCCTTCTTCTCCCACCTTCTGGGCGATGCGTTTGGTGCCGCTGGCATACAGCCGGGCGGTGTAGGAGCTTTCCGGGTCGGCGGTTTTCCTTTGCGCCAGCAGGGTTTCCAGGTTATGCAGGAAACCCCAGTCGGTGGCGGCCGGATAAAAGCAGCTGCTGGCGCCGGTATGGCAGGTGGGGCCGTCGGGGTTGGCCAGGATCAGCAGGGTATCCCCATCGCAGTCGGGATAGATGCCCACCACGTGCAGGACGTTGCCGGAGCTTTCGCCCTTGGTCCACAGGCGCTGCTTGCTGCGGGAAAAAAAAGTCACCTTGCCGGTGTCCTCGGTTGCCTGCAGGGCCTGGGGGTTCATATACCCCATCATCAATACTTCACCGGAAATGGCGTGCTGGACAATGGCGGGCATCATTTGATTTGTTTTATCCCAATCCAACTGGTCGCGCTGCTGTGTGGTTAACATCTGATCTCTACTCCCTGTTGTGCGAGAAAGGTTTTTAACTCGCCAATATTAATTATCTGCTTATGGAATACCGAGGCCGCCAGCGCGCCGTCCACGTCGGCGTCGCGAAACGCCTCAAGGAAGTGTTCGGGCGCGCCCGCGCCGCCGGAAGCGATCAGCGGCACACGGCACAGCCCGCGGATCAGCCGGAGCTGTTTCAGGTCATACCCGTTGCGCACGCCGTCCTGGTTCATCATATTGAGCACAATTTCGCCGGCGCCGCGTTTTTGCGCTTCCGTCACCCAGTCGGGCGTTTCCCATGTCGTCACCCGGGTGCGGGTTTCGTCACCGGTATATTGATTGACCAGGTAACGATCGGTGCCGCCGTCATGCCAGGTGTCGACGCCGACCACGATGCACTGTACGCCGAACCGGTCCGCCAGGCGGCTTATCAGGTCGGGATCCGCCAGCGCCGGCGAGTTAATGGAAATCTTATCGGCGCCGAACGACAGGATACGGCCCGCCTGCTCCAGGGTTTTAATGCCGCCGGCGACGCAAAACGGGATATCAATCACTTCCGCTACCCGTTCCACCCAGCTCTGGTCCACCACACGATCGTCCGCGGAGGCGGTGATATCGTAAAATACCAGCTCGTCCGCGCCTTCCTCGGCATAACGCCGGGCCAGGGGCACGATATCGCCGATAATTTCATGATTACGGAACTGTACCCCTTTCACCACCTGGCCGGCGCGCACGTCCAGGCAGGGAATTATACGTTTTGCCAGCATGCGATAGCCTCCTCAACGGTAAATTTGTCTTCCAGCAGCGCGCGGCCGACGATCACGCCCTGGACGCCGGTGCCGCGCAGCCGGGCGATATCCTCCAGGCAGCCGATGCCGCCGGAGGATTGGAAGGCGATAGCGGGCCAGGCGCGGCAGATATCCTGGTAAAGCGCCACATTCGAGCCGCCCAGGGTGCCGTCGCGGGAAATATCGGTACAGAGTACGTGCTTGAGGCCGAAGGGCTGATACTCGCCAATCGCCTGCTCCAGGGTCATGCCGGAATTTTCCTGCCAGCCGCTGACCGCCACCTCGCGCTGTCCGTCACGGTCGATGCGTACGTCCAGGGCCAATACCAGGGCATCGGGACCAAAACGCTCAAACCAGCGCTGTACCTCGCGCGGCTGGCGGATGGCGGTGGAGCCCACCACCACGCGGGTGGCGCCGGCATCCAGCAATGCCGCCACATCCTCCGCCGTGCGGATGCCGCCGCCAATCTGCACCGGCGTGGGCCGAACGCCGGCCAGCAGGGTTTTCAGCAACGGGATCTGGCGGGCCGCGGGGTCTTTGGCGCCGGTAAGGTCCACCAGATGCAAAAGCTGCGCGCCCTGCCCGACATACTGCTGCAGACGGGCGAGGGGATCGCCGCCGTATTGGCGCTGGCGGCCGTAATCGCCCTGATGCAGCCGCACCACTTCGCCATTTATTAAATCCAACGCGGGAATAATCACCGTTTACATCTCCAGAAAATTCTTCAGCAGTTGAGCGCCCGCGGCGCCGGAGCGTTCAGGATGGAACTGCACGCCGAAAAAATTATCCTGCTCCACCGCCGCGGTAAACGGCTCGCCATAATGGGTCTGGGCTATGGTGGCGGCGCACAGGGGCATGGCGTAGCTATGGACAAAATAGAAGTAGCTGCCGTCGCCGATGCCGCGAAACAGCCGGTTGTCATGATGGGGATGCACCTGGTTCCAGCCCATATGGGGCAGGGGCAGGCCAAAATCGGTCATTTTGTCGATCGGGGCGTCGATAATGCCAAGCGTCGTGATGCCGCCGTTCTCGGCGCTTTCGCGGCCCAGCAACTGCATGCCGAGGCAGATGCCCAATACCGGCTGGGTGCAGGCCTTGATAAGCTCAATCAGGCCGCGCTCACGCAATTGATCCATCGCCGCCCGGGCGGTGCCGACGCCGGGCAGGAACAGCTTGTCCGCATGCAGCACGATATCGGTATCGCGGCTGACCATGGGCTGGTAGCCGAGCCGGCGCACCGCGGCGGTAACCGAGAACAGATTGGCGCAACCGGTATCAAGTATCACGACCTTCATCACAGCACTCCTTTCGAACTGGGCAGGGTGTTGCCTTGCACGCGGATAGCCTGGCGCAGCGTGCGGCCAAAGACCTTGAACAGGCTTTCGACGCGGTGATGATCGTTTTTGCCTTTGGTTTTCAGGTGTAGGGTGCAGGCCATGGCATAAGACAGCGAGCGGAAAAAGTGCTCGACCATTTCAGTGCTTAAATCACCGACGCGCTGATAAGTATACTCCGCTTTATATTCCAGGTGCGGGCGCCCGGATATATCCAGCGCGCAGCGCGCCAGGCATTCGTCCATCGGCAGCATATAACCGAACCGGCCGATGCCGCGTTTATCCCCCAGCGCCTGGTTAATCGCCTCGCCGAGCGCCAGGGCGGTATCTTCCACCGTATGGTGATCGTCGATATACAAATCGCCCTTGACCGCGATATTCATGCGAAAACCGCCGTGGGTGGCGATCTGATCCAGCATGTGGTCGAAAAAGCCGACGCCGGTATTGATCTTGCTGCCCCCCTCGCGATCCAGCCAGACCTGCACATCGATATCCGTCTCCTTGGTGACGCGCTTGACGTGGGCATGGCGATCGCGGCGGGTGAGCAGGTCGGCAATCGCCTGCCAGCCCAGGGTCTCGGAGTGATAGCGCAGCCCATTGATGCCCATATTATGCGCCAGCGCGATATCGCTTTCGCGATCGCCAATCACGTAGCTATTGGCGGTATCGATGCGGCCGTCCTCCAGGTAGCCGGTTACCAGGCCGGTGAGCGGCTTGCGGCAGTCGCAGCCGTCAGACGGCAGGTGGGGGCAAATCAGCACGTCGTCAAACACGATGCCCTGGGAGCGGAAAATCTGCATCATCAGGTTATGCGGCGCATCGAAATCCGCCTGGGGAAAGCTGGCGGTGCCCAGGCCGTCCTGGTTGGTGATCATGACCAGGCGAAAACCGGCCTTTTGCAGATCCAGCAGCGCGGGAATAACGTTGGGTTCCAGGGCCAGCTTATCCAGGCGATCCACCTGAAAATCTTCCGGCGGCTCGCTTATCAGGGTGCCGTCGCGATCGATAAACAGCAGTTTCTGGCTCACATGGCCTCCTTGCGGGAAACGTCGACGTCGCTGCGCAGCGCGCGCAGGGCGTTAACCACCCGCTCGCATTCGCCGCGGGTACCGATGGTAATGCGCAGACAGTCCCGCAGGCCGGGCTGGGCGCTCTGGTTGCGCAGGATAATGCCCTGATCCCACAATGCCTTGAAGGCGCCGCTTGCCGGGTCAAAGCGCGCCAGCAGGTAGTTGCTGGCGCTGGGATAGACGTCCAGCACGCAAGCGCATTCCAGCAGGGCCGCGGCCAGCCATTGGCGGGTGGCGGCGATCTCCGCCACCCGGGCGCGCATCAGCGCCAGTCCGTCGGCGCTGAGAGCCTGTTCGGCGATATCCGCCACCGGCAGCGGCAAAGGGTAGGGGGCAATCACTTTTAATAGCAGCTGGATCACGTCCGCGCCGGCCAGGGTGAAGCCGCAGCGCAGCCCGGCCAGGGCAAACGCCTTGGACAAGGTGCGCAGGATAACCAGATGCGGGTAGTCGGCCAGCCAGCCGGCCAGCGTCGCCTGCGGGCAAAACTCGATATAGGCCTCATCGGCCACCACCAGCGCGCGTCCCCGGGCCGCTTCCAGCAGGCGCTTGATATCGTCCGGGCGGATAATATTGCCGGTGGGATTATTGGGGCTGCAGATATAAACCAGCTTGACGCCATCCATCTGCGCCTCGATGGCCGGCAGATCCAACTGCCAGTCGTCGCGCGCCGGCACGGTGCGCCGGGCTACGCCGAAGGTTTCGGCGCTGACGCTGTACATGCCGTAGGTGGGCGGACAAAACAGGATGGCATCCCGGCCCGGCTCGCAAAACGCGCGGATCAGCAGTTCGATGGCTTCATCGGCGCCGCGGCAGGCCAATACCTGATCCGGCTGCAGCCCCGCATAGGCGGCGTAACTGTTAATGACCCCCGCCGGCTGGCAGTCGGGATAGCGGTTGAGGTTGCCGGGACGCGGTTCAATCGTCGGGGGCAGCGGATATTCATTGGCGTTAAGCCAGACATCCCCTTTGCCGCCGAGGCGGCGCGCCGATTGGTAAGGCTCGAGCGCCAGTACATTGGCGCGCGCCAGTTGGCTGATGGACATTATTGCTCCTTATCGGCCGTTAACGGCGCAGGGGTGGATGAGGCGGCCTGGGCCTGGTTGAGCGCGGCGACACGCAGCGTAACGGCGTTTTTATGTGCGGTGAGCTGCTCCGCCTGCGCGAGGATCTCAATAGTGGGGGCCAGCCCCAGCAGGCCCTGCGGCGTCAGCGCCTGTACCGTCATGCGTTTTTGGAAGTCCGCCAGGCCCAGGCTGGAATAGGTGTTGGTATAGCCATAGGTCGGCAGGACATGATTGGTGCCGGAGGCATAGTCGCCGGCGGATTCCGGCGACCAGTCGCCCAGGAACACCGAGCCGGCATTGGTGATGTCGGCCACCAGGCTTTCGGCGTCCCGGGTCTGGATAATCAGATGCTCAGGCCCGTAGCGGTTGCTGATGGCCACGCATTGGGCCAGGTCGCGGGCTATGATCAAGCGGCTGGCGCTGAGCGCCTGACGAGCGATGGCGGCGCGGGAAAGCAGGGCAAGCTGTGCGTCCGTTTCCAGCGCCACGGCTTCGGCGATGGCCGCGTCGGGGGTCAGCAGGATCACCTGCGAATCCGGGCCGTGCTCCGCCTGCGAGAGCAGGTCGGCGGCGATAAACGCCGGCGTGGCGCCGCTGTCGGCGATAACCAGCACTTCGGACGGACCGGCGGGCATATCAATGGCGGCCCCGCCGGCGCGTTGGCTTATCTGGCGCTTGGCCTCGGTCACCCAGGCGTTGCCGGGACCGAAGATTTTATCCACTTTCGGAATCGATTCGCTGCCGAACCCCATGGCGGCGATGGCCTGGGCGCCGCCCACCTGGAAGACGTCCTGCACGCCGCATAGTTGCGCCGCATAGAGGATTTCATCGGCAATCGGCGGCGGCGAACAGAGGATCACCCGGCGGCAGCCGGCGATGCGCGCGGGCGTGGCCAGCATCAATACCGTCGAGGGCAGCGGCGCGGAGCCGCCGGGAATATAGAGACCCACCGACGCCACGGGACGGGTGAGCTGGCGGCAGCGCACGCCGGGCTGCGTTTCCACATCCACCGGCGGCAGCTGCTGGGCGCGGTGGAAGCAGTCGATATTGGCCACCGCCGTCGCCATGGCCTGTTTTACCGCGGGCGACAGGCGATCGGCGGCCTGGCGGATGGCCAGATCGCTGACGCGTAATTCCGCCGTGGCGATATGGTCGAACCGCAGGTTAAACGCTTTGATGGCCTGGTCGCCGCCCTGGCGGACGCTATCGATAATCTCGCCGACGGCGCTGCTGATGCGATCGGACTCCGCCACCGCGGGACGGGCCAGCAACGCGGCCTGTTGGCCGGCCGAGCAGTCGTCCCAGCGTACCGGCGTGGAAAAAGGGGAGGTGGTCATCGGCCGCTTACTCCATCATCTTTTCAATCGGCAGCACCAGGATTGAGCTGGCGCCGAGGGCTTTCAGGTTTTCCATGGTTTCCCAAAACAGGGTTTCACTGCTGACCATATGCATGGCGACGCGGTGTTTATCGCCGGCCAGGGGCAAAATGGTGGGGCGTTCCGCGCCCGGCAGCAGGGCCACGATCTCGTCCAGGCGTTCGGCCGGGGCGTGCAGCATAATATATTTGGATTCGCGCGCCTGGATAACCCCCTGGATGCGGATCATCAGCTTATCGATCAGCGCCTGTTTGGCCGGCGGCAGTTCGACGTCGCTTTGAATCAGGCAGGCCTTGGAGCGGTATATCACTTCCACTTCCCGCAGGCCGTTGGCCTCAAGGGTTGCGCCGGTGGAGACCAAATCGCAAATGGCGTCCGCCAGGCCGGCGCGCGGCGCGACTTCCACGGAACCGTTGAGCAGACATGACTTAAAGTTGATGCCGAGTTTGTCCAGGTATTGCTTAAGCAGGTGCGGATAGGAGGTGGCGATGCGTTTGCCCTGCAGGCATTGGGGACCCGTAAAGGGTTCATCCAGCGGCAGGGCCAGCGACAGGCGGCAGCCGCCGAAATCCAGGCGCCGCAGCATGTAATAATGCGGATCCTCGCCCTGGGCGCGGCGATTAAGCAGCTCTTCCTCCAGCACGTTTTCACCGATGATGCCCAGATCCACCACGCCGTCCATCACCAGGCCGGGGATATCGTCGTCGCGCACCCGCATAATATCTATGGGCATATTTTCCGCAAAGGCCAGCAGGCGTTGTTGCTGCAGATTGATTTTAATGCCGCAATGTTCAAGCAGCTGCTGCGTATCCGTGCTCAGCCTGCCTGATTTTTGCATCGCTATCCGTAACCGTGATTTGTCCAAGATACTGTCCTCTGCCTGAAATAAAATGTGTTAAGCCCAAAAAAAAACCCTCGGAAGATATCTTCCGAGGGCTCTCTCTTACATTCTGCGCCACTGGAAGATATTATGTCTTCCAGCACCAAACGCCTGAAAGACTAGTCAGGGTGATGGTGATGATGGTGGTTAAACAGAACGTTGTTCATCATAATTTCCGTTGTACTGGGTTGAGCAGTCTAGGTTGTACTGTCGCGCTGAAAATTACATACGTAGCATTACATTTGTAGCGAGTACAGTAGTAGCATGACCAGGGTAGGCCGTCTTTAAATCAAAACTAACGATCTTTAGTGGCAAATGCAACTATTTTCTTTCTGTGGGGCGCGGGCCCGCGCGGTCGGTTTTGCAGAAGATCACGCCTTAACGTACCAGACGCCTGAGGGAGAAGCATATATGAAAAAAATCGCCATAGTGGGTTTAGGCTGGCTGGGAATGCCGCTGGCGTTATCGCTGCTTGCCAAGGGATATCGGGTGGCCGGCACTAAAACCACGCCGGACGGCGTCGAGGCGGCCAGGATGTGCGGCGTGGAGTGCTATCCGCTGGTCCTGACGCCGGAAATCAACGCCGAGCAGGACGACCTGGCGGCGCTGTTCCAGGTGGACGCTTTGATTATTACCCTGCCGGCGGGCCGTACTGTGGAGCGCGCTGACGACTATTTGCTGGCGGTGCAGCAGGTGGTCGACAGCGCCCTGGCGTTTGCCGTGCCGCGCATTATCTTCACCAGTTCCACCGCCGTGTATGGCGATACGGCGGGCCTGCTGCGCGAAGACAGCCCGCTGGCGCCGGTAACGCCCGCGGGCGCGTGCCTGGTGGAGCTGGAGCGCTGGCTGCATCGCCTGCCCAATACGTCGGTGGATATCCTGCGCCTTGCCGGGCTGGTGGGGCCGAGCCGCCATCCCGGCCGGTTCCTGGCGGGCAAGACCGCGTTGCCGGGCGGGTCGCACGGCGTTAACCTGGTGCATCAGTCCGATGTCATCGCCGCCATTGAGCTGCTGCTCAAGCTGCCTAAAGGTGGGCATATCTATAATATCTGCGCGCCGCGCCATCCGGCAAAGCGCGATTATTATCCGGCCAGGGCGCGGGAACTGGCATTGACCCCGCCGGAATACCTGGCCGACGAGGCCGGCGATGGCCGGGCGCAGGATAGCGGTAAAACCATCGACGGCAGCCGGATTTGCCGCGAGCTGGGGTTTGAATACCTGTATCCGGATCCGGCCCTGATGCCGATGCGCCTGTCGTGAGCCGGGCGGGGGCGTCAGGGCCTGATTGGCTAAAGACGGGATGTGGTTAAAAGCCGGATTTGCCAAAAAACGGCCTTGGCGCTATGTTTTTAGAGCAGGCGCAATATCGCGCCTGCCGGTTTGCTGTCCGCCAATGTTATGCAAAAGGGATGTTTCAGCGGGTAAACTATGCACAACCACCTAGCAATAGATGTCCTCAGGACGCGGCCCGCGCAGCAGATGGATACGCCGGCGCGGCGCGCAATGCTCGCCGACGGGCAGCGAACCAGCGCGTTCCAGCGTGAGATCGCCGCTTACCTGGCACGCCACCCCCAAACGCAGCAAGTCGATATTTTCCTCACCGATCTTAACGGCGGTTTCCGCGGTAAACGCATCCCGCTGGCCGAACTTTCCACGATTGAAAACGGATGCTATTTCCCCGCGTCGCTGTTTGCCATCAACCTTTACGGCCACACGGTGGAGGATGCCGGGCTGGGGCAGGAAAAAGGCGAGCCCGATCATGTCTGCGTGCCGGTCGCCGGTACCCTGGCGCCATCCGCCGCCGATCCCGATTCAACCGCCCAACTGCTGCTGACCATGCTTGATGAGGACGGCGCGCCTTTTGACGTCGAGCCGCGCAATGTTCTCAATCGGGTGTGGCAGCAGTTGCGCGCGCGCGGCTTTAGCCCGGTGGCGGCGGTGGAACTGGAATTCTACCTGGTGGATCGCGCGCGCGACGCGGCGGGCCGGCTGCAGCCGCCCTGCGCGCCGGGAACCGGCGATCGCCATACCCAAAGCCAGGTGTATTCGCTGGATAATCTCGACCTTTTTGCCCCGGTGCTCAACGATATCGACCGGCTTGCCTGCCTGCAGGGCTTGCCCGCCGCCGGCGCCGTGGCGGAGTCCAGCCCCGGCCAGTTCGAGATTAACCTTCACCATGGCGATAACCCGCTTACCGTCTGCGACCAGGCCCTGCAGTTAAAGCGGCTGGTGCGGCTGGTGGCGGAAAACCATGGCATGCAGGCCACATTTATGGCCAAACCCTACGAGGCGTTTGCGGGCAGCGGATTGCATATCCATCTGAGCCTGCGCGACGGGCAGGGTAACAATGTGCTGTCCGACGGCTGCGGCCGTCATGCCGGCCTGATGTGCGACGCCCTGGCCGGCATGCTCGATTTAATGCCGGCTTCCATGGCGCTGCTGGCGCCCAACGTTAACGCATTCCGGCGCTTTCAGCACGGCATGTATGTGCCTGTGCGGGCCAATTGGGGCTATAACAATCGTACCGTGGCGCTGCGCATTCCCTGTAGCGATGGCGATAACCACCGGGTGGAATACCGGGTGCCGGGCGCGGACGTCAATCCTTATCTGGCGCTGGCCGCGGCGCTGGCGGGCATGCTGCACGGCCTGGATAACCCGCCGCCGCTGCCGGAGGAAATTACCGGCAACGGCGGCGATGAACACCAGGGCGCGCCGCTGCCGCTGCGGCAAAGCGAGGCACTGCGGGCGTTTCGGGAGAGCACGCGCCTGCAGGAATTACTGGGCGCGCGTTTTTGCCGGGTTTATCATGCCTGCAAGCACGCAGAACTCAGCCATTTCGAGCAGTTGGTGACGCCAACGGAAATCGACTGGATGCTGAAGAACGCCTGATTGTTAATCAAACTGATAACTTATCCTGTTAACGGCCAGACCCAGTTTTTCCCGTTCCCGCCCGGTACCCAGGTCGCGTGGACTTTTCAGCGCATCGAATGCGATTTTGATAGCGATATTGCCGTCATCACTGTCAATATTATCAATGGCAAACTGAATGCGCTGATCCCCTGGCGGTAAATCGAGGTCTTTGATTTTTTTATCACGGTAGTAAATTGCCCCTTTGACCGGTTGATTGGTTGATGCCGCTAGGGTAAAAACGCCTCGCCGCCAGGGTGCCGCTTTATGAAAGGCCATCCGCGCCGTTAGTCCTTCGGTCCAGCGATAGTCCGGCTCCGAGGATTTTCTCCAGCCTTGCCAAATATAATCACTGTGTTTCCAGCCGAAACGAAGTTCGCCGGCGGAGGCAAGCTCCGGCGCGGAGTAGGTGATGATAGGGCGGTTGTACACATAAAATAACAGGTTGTTAAAGCTGAGTTTTTCCTCAGGCTCACCGAATTGCCTTACAATGCCGTCAAGACATAGCTGCAAATCCGGACATTCCTCGCCGCCTTTGGCCACGGCGATAAACTGCCTTTGCGGCTTATCGTTGGTTTCAGGTATATACCAATAGTTAAACGTTTGCGACCGGCCGCCGCGTAGCATTAGCCCGGTGACTTTATCGAAGTCGATTGGGCGTATCAGTATTTTCCACTGGGTATCCCAAGCGAGCGCCAGCGTTTTGGCGTCCCAATAGGGGCCGAAACCGTAAGATAGATCGTTTTTTTCCAGAAAAGCGCGCAATTCGCTCATGGACCGATCCTGTCCATTAGCGGCAACCTGCCAATGGGAGTAGATACCAGACAAAAACAGAATGCCTAGGAAGCCCAACAGCGGTTTGTGCATGCGATACACCGCGCTGGTGAAGATAGCGATAATGGCCAGATAGACAATGTTGACAAAAAAACGCGCGCTATAGGAGGCCCCGGGGACACTGCTTAAAATAAAAGCCGAGGTAATGCCAGCCAGGGAAAGAAAGATAACCCTATCTAGACTATCATGCTTGGCCATAGTGATAAGGGTATAAAAGTAGAGGAGAATAAGGATAATGGCCGAAATTATCTTTAGATTATCTGTCTGGATAAAAAAGACATTCAGGCTGCCCCCCACGCCCACCAGAAACCAATAGGCATTTGCCAGCATCTGTTCAGGCGCGCCCAGCGTGAAACGGGCCACCGGTAAATGAAGAAGTCGTTCAATAATATGTGTAAAAAGGATAATGCCGGTAATAAATAACGGAATAACATATTTTTTGGGCTGCGTCCTGGCGATAAAACCAGAATAGAGACTGGTCAAAAATAATGGCAGAAAATAGGCCGCCTGAAACCAGGGATCCGAAACAGAGGCTATAATTATCAGCGCACAGAGTCCAATCTCATAAGGAAAACTAAATTGTTGCGGTTTAACAATATACAGATAAACGCATGCCAGCCCATACAAATTAGTCAGGTTATGGGAAAAAGGATGTGAAATATAGGCTACACTGTAAGCAAATACGGATAAACCGCAGAAGAATGGAATCAACAAAAAGGCGTAACGGCTGCGGGTTTTGTGAAAACAGATTAAGGATGATATCACCGCGGCTAAAAAAACTTGGGAAATTTCAATAAATTTAATAATGGATATTGAAGTGGATCCTGTAAGTTTAAACAGCAGGAAATGAATAGGGTAGGTGGATAAGTACCAGTTATCCACCGTGGGCCGCCACTGGGATAACACCGAAAAACCATGAAGCTGGATTTCATGCCAAACGATAATTGAATTGGCGACATCATTGTCCGCACTGAAGTTAATCATCACAAAATGATAACTTAATATCATACCCAATATAATATTTATTGCAAAAAAGGAAGGGTGCAGCCAAATGCTGTAACCCCGTTGCCCACTTTTTTTCATTCCTAATCTCTCTGGTGTTTATACTTCAGGCTAGGGTGAAACATAGCCGGTTATAAAGTTAATGTCAGTTTATTAAAGCTGTTGCATATAATCAAACAGCGCCTTCAGGAGGCGGGTTTTTTGCTCATCGCCGGCATGTTCGGCATAGAGCCGTTCCAGGTTTTCCACATAGGCTTGCAGCGTTTCCGGGGTAAATAATCCTTTGCGGTATGCCAGCCAGCGTTGCTGTTCACCGTCATCGAGGGTGTGGGGAAAGTTACGCGCCCGATAGCGAAACAGCAGCGGGGCAAGGCGCGGGTCGACAAAACTGATATCCAGCGCCGGCAGGTTAACGGGATCGGTTGCCAGGATAATATCCATGGCCGCGCGGTCGGCATCGCTGAAAAAACCATCGTACAGCTGGGCGTCGACGTTATCGGATCCGGCAAAGGGCTCGGCTTCGGCATACAGCGCCACCACTTTTTCCCGCACGCCGGCGTGCCGGCGCAGCACCTGCAGGTTTTGCAGGCAGCGCTCGCGGTCAATCCCCAGGCGTTCCGCATCCTCCGGGCGCAGGGTACTGGCGGGCGCCAGCACCGGGCATTTATTGATATGCACCAGTTTAATCGGCACCGCGGACAGTTCGCCGAGCTTATCGCGCCGCGTATAAAGGCGGGTACGCAATTCATCGGCGCTGAGATCCAGAAGTACCTCCATATCGCCGGCCAGGTCGCAGACGATCAGGGCGTTTTGGTTCTCCGGGTGCCAGGCCAACGGCGCAATCCAGCTGGTATTGCCGCGCCCGGCGCCAAACATGCCCGAAACATGGACCAGCGGTTTCATGGCGGCGATATCCACCAGGCTTTTCAGCTTTTGCTTGCCGCGATGCTGGTAGAGATACTCGAACAGCTTCGGCTGCGCCTGTCGGGCCAGCTTCGCCATGGCAAGCGTGGCGTGGACATCGGCCATGGCGTCATGGGCGTTGGCGTGTTCAACGCCGTTGGCGCGGGTAAGGTGCTCCAGGCGAAAGCTCGGCAAACCGTCATCATTAAGCGGCCAGTTGATGCCCCCGGGACGCAGCGCGTAGCAGGCGCGCATCACGTCCAGCAGGTCCCAGCGCGTATTGCCCTGGCGCCAGCTGTAGGCGTAGGGATCGTAGAAATTGCGGTAAAAAATATTGCGCGTCACTTCGTCATCGAAACGGATATTGTTGTAACCGAGAATGCAGGTATCCGGCACGCTGAACAACCCATGGATCCGCCTGGCGAATTCCGCTTCGCAGACGCCCTCGCGGGCGGCCTGCTGCGGCGTGATGCCGGTAATCAGCACCGCCTCGGGATCGGGCAGGTAGTCGTCGGCCGGTTTGCAGAAAAATACCTGGGGCTCTTCCAGCGGTTCGAAGTCCAGCCCGGCGCGGATCCCCGCGAACTGGGCGGGCCGATCCAGCGCCGGATGTTTGCCGAAGGTTTCGTAATCATGCACCAGAAAGCTCGGTTGCTTGGGAGTAGTAGCCACGATGGTCAAAAGTCCGGTTGGGTGGATAGCGCCGATCGTTATCATCGGCTTTATCGGCGTATTATGTCATGATTAACCGCTAAACCCTACCGGGATGACCGGCGAATCACCGCGTTTGGCACTGGAAACCGCTGTGGCAGCCGGGATGGTGCGGCTCGGTTAACGGCGCAAGGGCGATACAGTATGGGGTCACCGGCACTATTGTACCCAAGATGCTTTAATAGCGAAACTTCACGTAATTGTGGTGCCGGGGAAATCAATAGTAGGGCTTGTCCCGCCAACCCAAGACACGGCAATCACTTATGAGGCCGTGGTAACACCTGTAGTCCCCCTGAATTTAGCCTTCCCGCGTAATGGCGTTCTCTGGTTAAAATACAATTAACGGAAGGCTCCTCATGAAAAAACGCGTTTCACCGAATCTCAGATCCTGCGGGTCTTGGAAGAGTTTGTCAGTATGCTTCATGTACCTCTGCTGTACTGTTACGCTTATACCACGGTCCGGAACTGATATTGCTTACGCTGGCGCACTGGACGGCAGAGCATAGCGTGATACTGGAATTTATCAGGCCGGGCAAGCCGACACAGAATGCGTTTATCGAATCGTTTAACCGGACGTACCGGACAGAAATACTGGATTTTTATTTGTTCAGGACACTGAATTAAGTACTGAATATAATAGCGAGCGGCCTCATGAATCCCTGAACAACCTGGCGCCGGAAGAGTACCGGCTGATGGCTGAAGATCCTGAAATCTCAAAAAATGCGTGAAACTAAAAACGATCTACTTACACTACAATTCAGTGGCTTATCAGAACAGCTTGCGGAAAGTCTGCATGTCACATCAGAGAAAAGTAAAGATAGGCGGCCCTCCGCAAAGGAGAACCCGCCTGATTCGTAATTATTTAAGGCTAATTACATGATTCCATACCATTATTTTACAGTCTCTGACTTCAATCACGCGATCGGGCATGCCAAATTTTTGCCGGGCAATTTGTTCTATATGATTATTTTCAGCTATGACGAAGTTATTCCCGGCGTCATACCATGAATTTTTTGTCAGCCATAGATAGGGATCAATATTATCATTTACCGGCGCAATGATAATATCACCTAGCGCCGCCGTTTCAGAAGCATACCAGAAAGTCGCAAAACCACGGGTTAGGCCATTCTTCTGAAGCGTTTCACGTATTTCGACTTGTACTGTACGGGCAGCATGTTGGTGCCTGTATCCATGTAGGGTGTTTATCGCCAAAACGATGGTGATAAAAATAAACAGCGCTTGCCATCGTTTAGTCAGGACGATGTTTCGCCCGACCAGTATCGACATAAACACATAGACAGGGAATAAATAGCGGCCTGAGGCTAAATCAATAGGCATATTGCTTGCGAGAAAGGCAACACTAAGCGTTATTCCTGCCACCATAAGTGAACAATCGACAAAAGACAATGTTTTGATATTCTTTGCAACTTTTACAACGCCTACTAATAATGCTAAAAATAATAAAAAATGCAGTAAGTTAAAAATTGCGCTTGTGTCTTGTATGGGTTTGCCGAAAAACATCGCATCAAAAAAGTGAAGCGAGCATAATACAAATAAATAAATATTATTAAAAATTTTATCAAATTCAACAAACGCAGGCAGTGTCGTGCCGGGAAGATGAAATCCATTCATTAGCAGGAATAATTTTGCTATTACCTTGCTAAAAAAGTAGCCGATCAGTGCGAAAATTAGAATGTCAGCATTACGCCATTTTTCTCCCTTAAGCACATCTACAATAAAGGAAATAAAAACAGGTATAAATAAAAGGTATAGGGAAATTCTGTCACTGAATAATATCAGTGCAAATGCAAAAGGCAGGATGATTTTCAGCGTAATGCTTTTTTTGCCGGGGCGCTGATAATGATCAATTAACAAATATGTGATTAATATGGCTACATAAGTGCCGATATGTATACAAGGTCTTACTGCTATTGTGGCGATAAAGCCACCGGGAACAGCGAATACTGCAAAGGGCAACCAAATATTTGATTTCGCTTTTACCTTTATCAAATTTATTGCGGCGATACTTGTTGCAGCGTACAGAATACCGGGTATAACATACCATTGCCAAATGTGATAACCAAAAATCTTAGTGAAAATACCATAAAAAATAACATCAGTAAAAAAATAGGTTTCGGTAGAAAGATGCCAGTCTTGTAAAAAGAAATTACCCTGGCCTAAATCTTTACCTTCCAGAAGAATAGAAGCTCCATCAGAATTTAAAGGGATTATTTTTGCAATATATGCATAGATGACTGATAATATAATAAATGCTAATAGGTTCAGTATTAAACATTTCGTTTTATTATTTAACATCGTTATAACCTTTTTCCTCAGAAATAAAGAACTTTGGCCTGCGTTTGGTCTCGACGTATATTTTTCCTATATATTCCCCAATAACGCCAAGAGATAGCATCTGTACGCCGCCAAGAAAAAATACCCCTATCATTACTGACGCCCAGCCATCAACTGTACGACCTAATAATTTTTCAGTGATAGCATAGATACCTGCCAGGGTTGAAAGGGCCGCTATAAATAATCCAAACACTGCAATCATTCTTAAGGGCGTTATAGTTAATGAAGTAATGCCCTCAACAGCAAGAGATAGCATTTTTTTCAATGGATACTTAGACTCGCCCGCAACTCTACTACTTCGTGAATAAAAAACTTGTGTCGAAGGAAAACCAAGCATTGGGATTAAACCCCGGATATAAATATTTTCTTCGCGGTAATCCAGTAAGGCGTTAAGGGCCACTCTGGATAATAGCCTAAAATCAGCATGATTTTGAATTTGATTAACACCCATGAATGACATGAGCTTATAAAATAGTAACGCAGTATTTTTTTTAAGAAAAGTATCTGATTGTCGATTGTTTCTGACACCGTAGACTACATCGAATCCTTCATGGTACTTAACTACCATATCCTCAATAGCATTAGTATCATCTTGCAGGTCGGCATCGATACTGACAACAATGTCTGCCTCAGATTTTCCCAAACCTGCGATAAGGGCAACCTGATGTCCTTTATTGCGGGATAATTTTATACCTTTTACGTTATCATGACCTTGGCAAGACTCAGAGATAAGACGCCAAGTATCATCTTTACTGCCATCATCGACAAATAAAATGCCACTTTGTGATGAAATTAACTCTCTGTTTTTTAACCGATTGATGATATTTCTTAATTCAGCCAGACAAAAAGGGAATGCCTCGGTTTCATTATAGCAAGGCACGACTATATCTAGTGAGGGACATTTTCTAAAGGTCTTCATTTCATAACCCAAATTTTGTTAATGATAAAACCAGTAATAGTATATGCAATCATCCCAAATAGTTGTACAACATAAATAGAATCCGGAATGATGAAAAGTACAAGTTTGATGATAACAACATTGACGATATACGATAACAAACAACCGAGGGCGAATTTTAGCATCCTGTAGCCAGTTATTTGTTGACTGAAAGTGAATATGCTATTGATAAAATAACTGAAGAGAATACCCACAACATAGCCAGAAAAATTGGCCAGGTACATATTTGTGCCTATTGCCATTAGGGCAAATATGACAACAGCAGTGACTGCAGTATTTATTAATCCTACCAAGCAATATTTATAAAATTGAACTGATGAAGGTTCAAAAAAAAGCTTAGCCATCTCATCGATACCGTTACGCTTGATTAAATTAACATGTAACAATTATGGTATCACTTTATTATCAATAAATCATCAAAATGAAGAAGAAGAATGATGATTGATTTTTTATTTCAACAATATGAATGATAAGGATTTTGTTGGACAATGGTGTTTTTTTAACCATTGAAGGCGGCGTGTTAATTAGCGGCTATAACTTTGTTATCAATGCTGCATAAGTCTGGCAATGATCATTGGCTAGACCCTGACTGAAGCGTATGTAATAATGCGCCGGTGTTGATATTCTCTGGGCGTGCGGTAACTAACGCGCTATCCAGCGGGTTCTCTTTCGAGTCTTCCAGCATCCTTTCCAGAGTCAATACCGTTGCCCGGTTACCCGGGGTTGGCATTTTGCTGATATCATTATGCTCCATCATATTTATGGCGCTTTCCGCTCAAGCACACCCTGTTATTACGCAAATATCGCTACGCCCGTTTTGCATTCATCGGGGTGAGGCCTTCAGCCTCTGACTGGGGAGACTGGAGGACACATGCCCGGCGATAGCCGTAAATCGCATAGACCAACGCTTGCTGAATATGCGCCACTAGCATGCGCTTACCGATTGGATGAAGCCGTCGCCCAACCTGAAAGTTGGGATTATGGTGAACATGAACGGATAATTGCGCACGCGAGATGTCCTGCGATTGTCCCGCCTGCCGGGCGTCGTCCCAGGTCACCAAGCGCGCGCCATTCGTACCGGGATAGCCAGTATCATGGCGGTTTGCACCGGGAACCGAAGCGGTAGCCGCGATGGTGATTAAACAGTGCTTATGGACCTTTTATGGATAATACCGCATGCATACATTAATTATCGTGGTGGTTGGCCTGGCATTGCTCGGCCTGTTTACCTATAGCGCGCATTTTGTCGGCCGCCCGGCCATAGCGACGGCGGTAAAGGCTTTTATGGTGCTGTGGCTGGTCATCTCCCTGGCCAACCTGGGCGTGGGTGTGTTCCGCGCCGGTTATACGCTGCTGGAAGAACTGCCGGTGCTGGCGCTGGTGTTCGGCGTTCCGGCTATTGCCGCGTTATTGGTGCACAAGCGTTTTAACAATAAAAAATAGTCTGCCTGGGATAACGGCACGCCGGAGTGGGAATAGATTACCCCGCCATGGCTGCCGCCGGCTGGGTGGCGCCTGGACTTTTCACGGCCCTTGCGTACGGTTTAACCGCCGCGACATATCTTAATTACGTCATGCCGCCATGCCGCCATCAGCCCCCCGAGTAGGTTTATCACCAGCGCCGCCAAGGCGCGCCGTGCCGCCGGTGGCGGGGGACGGGTGATATTTGGGCGCGCACAATTATAGCCGATGTCTGATTTTCAGTAAGAGATAGTTCAAGCTTTCCTGGCGGATCACATTTATGAAAATTGCGTCTGTCAAAACGGTTTAAGCAATGTTATGAGAAATAGTAATAAAACATTTCAGTCATTCCTGCACAGCGTTTTATTCAGTTAGCTAATACATTATCAAGGAGCGGGTGTATGCGAAACATTGCTTCCCATCTGGTTTGGGTGTTGGTTGCCGTTGCGGGCGCTTTTGGGATGGGCGTTATCGCCTTGCATAACGGCGAAAAAATTAACGCGTTGTGGATCCTGGTGGTGGCGGTGGCGGTTTATCTGATTGCCTATCGCTATTACAGCCGCTTTATCGCCAGCCGCGTGCTGCGGCTGGACGCGACGCGCATGACGCCGGCCTATCGCCATAACGACGGACTGGATTACGTCCCCACGAATAAATATGTGCTGTTTGGGCATCACTTTGCCGCCATTGCCGGCGCCGGTCCCCTGGTCGGTCCGGTTCTGGCGGCGCAGATGGGGTATCTCCCCGGCATGATCTGGATCCTGGCGGGCGTGGTGCTGGCGGGCGCGGTGCAGGATTTCATGGTGCTGTTTGTGTCGACGCGGCGGGACGGACGATCGCTTGGCGACTTAATCAAACAGGAACTGGGCGCGGTTCCCGGGGTGATTGCGTTATTCGGCACTTTTATGATCATGATAATTATCCTGGCGGTATTGGCGCTTATCGTGGTTAAAGCCCTGACCAACAGTCCGTGGGGCGCGTTTACCGTGGGCTGTACCATCCCGCTGGCGATTTTCATGGGCATCTACCTGCGTTTTATCCGGCCGGGTAAAATTGGCGAGATCTCGATCATCGGCTTTATCGTGCTGATGGCCGCCATTATCTACGGCGGCGATATCTCCCGCAGCCCCACGCTGGCGCCTTTCTTTACCCTGGACGGTAAACAGCTGACCTGGACCTTGATTATCTACGGCGGCGTGGCGTCCATCCTGCCGGTCTGGCTGCTGCTGGCCCCGCGGGATTATTTGTCCACGTTCCTGAAAATCGGCACCATCGTCGGGCTGGCGATCGGCATCGTGTTTATCGCCCCGACGCTGGAAATGCCGTCCATGACCCGTTTTATCGACGGCACCGGGCCGGTATGGTCGGGTACGCTGTTTCCTTTCCTGTTTATTACCATCGCCTGCGGCGCGGTGTCGGGCTTCCATGCGCTGATTGCCTCGGGCACCACGCCCAAGATGCTGGAAAACGAGACCCAGGCGGCTTTTATCGGCTATGGCGGCATGTTGATGGAATCCTTCGTCGCCATCATGGCGCTGATTGCCGCGTCGGTTATCGATCCGGGCATTTATTTTGCCATGAACAGTCCGGCGGCGGCGCTGGGCGGCACGACGGTGGAAGCGGCGGCGGCGGCGGTCAGCGGCTGGGGATTTGAGATCACCCCGCAGATGCTGACCGACTACGCGCAATCGGTGGGCGAAACCAGCATCGTGTCCCGGGCGGGCGGCGCGCCTACCCTGGCGGTCGGCATGGCGCATATCCTCAGCCAGGCCGTGAGCAGTATCAGCATGGCGTTCTGGTATCATTTCGCCATTCTGTTCGAAGCGCTGTTTATTCTCACCGCGGTGGATGCCGGCACCCGCGCCGGACGGTTTATGCTGCAGGATCTGCTGGGCGTGGCGGTGCCGTCGCTCAGGCGCACCGATTCGCTGGCGGCCAATATCATCGCCACCGCGCTGTGCGTGGCCGCCTGGGGGTATTTCCTTTACCAGGGCGTTGTGGATCCGCTGGGGGGCATCAATACCCTGTGGCCGCTGTTCGGCATCGCCAACCAGATGCTGGCGGCCATGGCGCTGACCCTGTGTTTTGTCGTGCTGTTCAAGATGAAACGCCATGTCTACGCCTGGGTGGCCGGCGTGCCGATGGCGTTCTTATTGGTGTGCACCACCACCGCCGGGCTGATGAAAATCCTGTCCGGCGACCCGCGGGTGGGGTTTCTTGCGCTGGCGCGTAAATACCAGGCGGGCATCGACCAGAATCAGATAATCGCACCGGCCAAAACCATGGAGGAAATGGGACGGCTGGTATTCAATAATCAGCTGAACGCCGGGCTGACCGCGCTGTTTATCTTTGTGATGATCAGCATTTTGTTATTCGGCTTACGTTCGGCCTACCAGGCCTACCGGCTGGATAAACGCAGCGATACGGAAGTGCCTTATCAGGCCTTGCCGCTGATGAAATAACGGGGCCGGCCCGCGCCGATCGCCGGCGCGGGCGGTTCCGTCCGCTATTTAAATCCAGGCGAACAGGCCGATAACACAGAGCCAGAATAAACCACTTAGCAGGAAAACTAATCTCCAGGCTAAAGAACGTGAGATGTTTATCATATATCCAGGTATATCATTTAAGAGGTATAAATAAAGGCGGCAAAACCTATTTCGTGAAAAATGGGCTAGATAATCGGCTTTACCAAGAACTATTCGTTATCTTAGCCCATAAATAAAAACTATCACAGTGGGGTCTGAAAAAAAGGATCTATTTTATCGTTAACCCATTAATTAATATGAAATTAAAATAGCGTTAAAATTATTTTATTTATAACTTAATATTAACATGAATTTATACGGATAAGAGTTATCAGTAAATAAGTTGTTTTTTGACAAAATAAACCTGGCACATTAGTTTGTTATTCAATTAATGCAAATATGAATAAAGAATTAAGTAATTAAATAAAATTAACAAGCATTGCCATGAAATGGGCGAAGCCGGCGCTGCGGCCGGCTCTGCCCGTACGATGAAGGGCGCCGCGCCTCAGGGCCGCAGCGTTTTGCGCATCTCCTTGACGTCGTCGGCGTTGACCGGCGCCGCGGCGTTGCCCCAGCTGTTGCGGATATAGGTCAGGACATTCGCCACCTGGGCGTCATCCAGGTTCCAGGCGAAGCTGGGCATGGCGGGCGCGGTGGGACGGCTGTCGGTGGCGCCCGCGCGGCTGCCGGCCAGCACCACGTTTATCAGCGAAGCGGCGTTGGGCGCGCGGATGAGCGGATTGTCGGCCAGGCGCGGGAAAATATTGGCCTCGCCGGTGCCGGAGGAGTTATGGCAGGCCGAGCAGCGATCGAAATAAATGGCCTTGCCCGCCACCATCCGGCTGTCATCGGCGGCCAGGGCCGCGGGCGCCTTGTCCGTTGAGGCCTTGCCCGCCTTCAGGTAGACCGCCACCGCCTTGAGGTCCGCGTCATGCCAATGCTGGGAAGAGTGTTCCACCTCTTCCGCCATCGGGCCGGAGGCGATATCGAAACGGTTGACGCCGGTGCGCAGGTAGGCTATCAGATCCTCTTCGCTCCATGCGCCGATGCCGGTATGCGCGTTATTGGTAATATCGGGGGCCCACCATGCCCCCAGGCTGTTGCCCTGCAGGAAATTGTCGTTCTTGTCGCCGCCCAGCAGGTTCTTGGGCGTATGGCAGGTGCCGCAGTGACCGGGGCCTTCCACCAGATAGGCGCCGCGATTCCATGCGGCGGATTGGGTCGGGTCGGGGGTGTAGACGCCCTTAGTGAAATTCAGCCAGTTCCAGGCAATCAGGCTGGTGCGAATGTTAAACGGAAACGGCAGCTGATTGGTTTCCACGGGGTGGTAAATGGGCTGGAGGGTTTGCAGGTAGGCCCACAGCGCCTGATTGTCCTCGCGGCTCATTTTGGTATAGGCGGTAAACGGCATCGCGCCGTAGAGACGTTTGCCGCCATGGCCTATCCCTTCCGACATGGCCCGCTGGAAATCATCAAACGTCCATTTGCCGATGCCGGTTTCCACATCCGGCGTGATATTGGCGCCCAGCAGGGCGCCGAATGGCGTGTCGATACGGAACCCGCCGGCAAAGGGTTTGGCGGCATCCGTGGTATGGCAGGCGGTACAATCGCCCACCACCGCAAGGTAGCGGCCCTTTTCCACCTGATCATACTCCGGCTGCGCCTGGGCATGTCCCGTCCAGGCGGCCAGCGCCAGCAGGCCGGCGTAAAATGAAATCAGCTTTTTCATGCGGTGATCATCTCCCCGGGGCGTTGCAGGTAGTAGTGGCGAATGGCGTAGGCGGCCTTGAAGGCCAGCGCCCCCACGGTGCCGGTGGGGTTATAGCCGGGATTCTGCGGGAAGGCGGAAGCGCCGACCACAAACAGGTTGGGCACATCCCAGACCTGCAGGTGTTTGTTTACCGAGCTGTTGGCGGGATCGCTTCCCATAACAAAGCCGCCGACGATATGGGATGACTGATAGGGCGCCGAATTCCAGTGGCCCTTCATTGGGCGCATATAGTATTCCCGCGGATTCATCGCCTTGGCGATCTCGCCGACTTTGCCGGTGCAATACGCGGCCATCTTCAGATCGTTGGGGGAGAAATCGAAAGTCACGCGCAGCAAGGGCCGGCCCAGAGGATCTTTATAATTGGGATCCAGGGACAGGTAATTGGTGCGCGTGCTGTAGCTGCTGGCCTCGCAGCCAATGCTCATGCTGCTCAGGTAGTTTTTCTTGACCTGGCGCTTGAACTCGCTGCCCCAGGTCGGCGCGCTGGGCGGGGTGGGGTGATAGGCGATAGGCGCTGCGCCGATGGGCGTGACGCGGATGCTGCCGCCGCCGAAAAAGCCCAGGCCGGTATGATCGAAATTGTCGTTATTGAAATCATCGATGCCCATGCCGACCGCCCCGGCGCCGATAAACGGATTAAAGTTTTTATTATCAAAAAACAGCTGTACCGAATTGGCGGTTTGGTAGGCGTAGTTGCGGCCGGTGGTGCCGGTATTGGTCACCGGATCGTAGGGTTTTCCCACGCCGGATAACAACATCAGGCGCACGTTTTCAAAGGTAAATGCCGTGACGATGACCAGGTCGGCGGGTTGTTCCCATTCATCGCCGGAGGAATCAATATAGACCACGCCGGTGGCACGTTTGCCCGTGGAGTCGAGGGTGACTTTCATGACTTCGCTGTTGGTCAGGGCGGAGAAATTGTCTTTGCGCACCAGTACCGGCAGCACGGTGGTTATGGCGCTGGCCTTGGAATAGTTGGCGCAGCCGTAGTTGGTGCAAAAACCGCAGTAGGTGCAGGGGCCCATGGTCACGCCCAGGGGGTTGGTATACGCCTGCGATACCAGGGAGGAGGGAACCGGAAAGGCTTTATAGCCCAGGTTTCGGGCGGCTTCGGCAAACAGCGTCGGGCCGTAGGGCTGCTTCATCGGCGGCGTGGGATACTCGCCGGAGCGCATGCCCTCATAGGGGTTGCCGCCGTCGCGCCGGGTGCCATTGACATTGGACGCATAGCCCGAGGTGCCCGCCAGCCGCTCGAATTGCATATAAAACGGCTCCATCTCTTGCCAATCGGTGCCCCAGTCCTGCAGGGTCAGTTCTTTTGGCATGGCGTCGGCGCCGTAGCGTTCCAGCAGATGGCTTTTCAGGCGGAATTCTTCCGGCTGGAAGCGGAATGTGATGCCCGCCCAATGGTTGCCTGCGCCGCCGGTGCCGTTACCAGGATGAAACGATCCCCAACTGCGCATGGGCAGGGCGGTTTGCGACGGATCGTTGCGTACGGTAATGGTATTTTGTTTGGTGCGCAGCATCAGTTCCTGGCTGCGGTTATAGCGCAGCTCGTCGGTCACCGAGGCGACGTTAAAATCCCGCGCGGTATCGCGCCACGGGCCGCGTTCGATGGCAATGACTTCCAGGCCGGCGTCGGTCAGTTCATTGGCGATAATCGCCCCCGCCCAGCCCAGACCAATCACCACCACATCGGTTTTGGGGAGTTTCTTTGCCATAATGGTGTTATCCCTTGGTTTTCCATTGCTCACTGCCGCCAATGCTTACCGGCGTTAAATGAAGATCCTGATTATGCTGTTCGATAAGATCGCGGTAGTCGTACCGCGCGCCCGGAAAACCAATCATTTTCCATGACACCATATCGCGGTTGCCGCCGTACATCGGGTCGGCGAAAAAGCCTTCCATGGTGTTGTCCAGCACCTGTTTGAAAAACAGTTTGGCGTCGATATTGGCCAGTTTGATATCCCCTTTTTCCAGACCGGTCAGAATGTTATCGCGCTGTTCGGGCGGAAGTTCGTGAAAGGCTTTCTGATAGGTGCTGCGGCAATACTCATCCAAATCGGCCAGGCCGATGCGGTAACGCTGCTGGGGCACCAGGGGGGATTGGTCGCCCTGCTCGGGGGTGCCCTCCTGAAAAGGGCCTTCACGGTAAAGCCGGGAGAAGGTGCCGTAAAACCCTTTCATCTGACGGTCGATGAATACCACGCATCCGGCGTCTTTGCCGCTGACGCTGAGCTCGTCGGCGGGGATAAACCGCTCGACCATGGCTTCAAGCGTCGCCACTTCCTTATCGTTAAAAAACAGCCAGCCCTGGTCGGCAAAGGTTTCCGTCGGGTTGTGCGCGAAGGGCTGCCAGCCCGGCGCGCCGGCGAGGGTGGCCGCCTTGGCGCTTACGCCCGCGCCGATGGCCAAGGTCGCGGCGGAATAGGAAAGAAGCTGCCTGCGGGTTACCCCCGGCAGCGTTTTTTTTCTTTTGCGCATATGTGCTTCCCGTCTCTTATTGTGGCGTGCCTGTGCAGGCCCCGCACTGTTATCTGCGGTAAACGACCGGCTAAGCCGGGGTCGTAAACCCCATAACTATAAAGGATTCTTCTCGATAGCAAATTATGAATATGTTGCTAACAATTACGTAACTTTGCAATGGTACCGGTTCCTACCGCTCCGGCAACACAGGCCGGCTGCGGAGCAGAAATGTGAGCATTAGATTTATCTGCTTGAATTAACGCATCAAAATCCGACGGGATGCGTTTAGCCCCCCGGTAAAAAGATGTAAGTGAATTAGACAGGCTTCTTGACGCCGCGGGTTTTGCCTGGCGGCCTGACCGGATGCCGGGGGCGTCTGCAAAACCGCTCGCCACACGGCGTGCGTCGAGACGAACCTTATGATTAATAATATTTTTATGTTATGTAGCATTATAGCGGGATAACCCTACCCTTATAGAAAAGAGTTGTTTGTAGCGCCATGGTTACAATTTGAAATATGGAAGACTAATTATTGATGTGAAAAGTAGTTAATTTCATTAAACTACCTATCCCGCTTCGTTTTTGCCAGGTCGATTTCCCGTGCGTTTGGACAGACAGATTTCCTCACTAGAACATACCATTTACCAGCATTACCGCATTGCCCACGGCCTGCGCATCGGCCTGGCTTTTGTGCTGACCTTTATGATTATCCGTCTGCTGGATATTCCGGAGGGCACCTGGCCGCTGATCACGCTGGTGGTGGTAATGGGGCCGATTTCCTTTTGGGGCAATGTCCTGCAGCGGGCGGTTCAGCGCATTATCGGCACCGTTTTTGGCGCCGCGTCGGGGCTTATCGGCCTGCGGCTGGAGCTGTATTCCCTGCCGCTGATGCTGATATGGTGCGGCCTGGTGATGTTTATCTGCGGTTACCTGACGCTTGGCAAGCGTCCCTACCTGGCGTTGCTTATCGGCATCACCCTGGCGGTGGTATGCGGCGCCGGGGCGGGGGATATGCAAACCGCCTTGTGGCGCAGCGGGGATGTGATTATCGGTTCGCTGCTGGCGCTGTTGTTTACCAGCATCTACCCGCAGCGGGCGTTTATTCACTGGCGCATGAAGATGAGTTTCGGCCTGATTGCCCTCAGCAAAATCTACGCCGCCTACCTTTCGCCCAATATCATCGAACGCCCCCGCCTGGACGGGCGCCTGAAAAAACTGCTGGCCGATGTCAGCAAAACGGGCACCCTGGTGACGCCGGCCAGCAAGGAAAGCGCGGTAGCCAAAGACGTGTTCGACGCCATCCAGGATCTCAGCCGTAATATCGTCTGCGTACTGGAACTGCAAATCGACGCCTGGTGGGCCTCGCGCGAGAGCCACTTTATCCTGCTCAACGCCACCACCCTGCGCAGTACGCAAAGGGTAACCCTGCGCGCGCTGGTGACCCTCGCCGACGCGCTGCGCCAGGGCAATCCGGCGCCGATTGTCGCCAATAGCGGCGAACTGGCGGTCATCGCCGCCGAGCTCAAATTATTAATGGAGCAGGCCAGCCAGCGTAACGAGGTGGAGGCGCCGATATTCGGCTACGTCTGGCTGAGCCTGAAGCTGACGCAACAGCTGGAGCAGTTGGCGCGGCTGCTGTGTCAGGCGTTGCGTAAGCCATTGCCGCAACAGGAAGAATGAATTATGGCCCGGCGGTAAAAACGGGTAACATAGTGAAATGCCATTGCACCGGATAGCTGCTACTCTGTAAGGTAATGACTATGCGTTTGCGCACCGTTTTCAACCTATGACTTCAGCAAGGAAATTGACATGGATCACATCAAGCCTTCATTCCAGGATGTCCTGGAGTTTGTGCGAATGTTTCGCCGTAAAAACAAGTTGCAGCGTGAAATAGCCGATAACGAGAAAAAAATCCGCGATAACCAGAAGCGTGTCCTGCTGCTGGACAATCTGAGCGACTATCTCAAGCCGGGCATGACCATCGAGGAAGTGCAGGCCATCATCGCCAGCATGCGCACCGACTATGAGGATCGCGTGGATGATTACATCATCAAAAACGCCGAGCTGTCGAAAGAGCGTCGCGAACTGTCCAAAAAATTAAAAGCCATCGGCGAAGTCAAGGCTATGGCCGCAGGCGCCCCTGAGGCGGGTAAACACATCTGATCGTTCTGATGCCGGTCCGCCCGTGGCAACCTGAATCGCCGCCGGCGGACCGGCTTTTTTTACCGCCGGCAATAAAAAATTGAAACAACGTATTCATTCAATAAAAAATAATAATCCTCGTTCAATAAATAAAATTCCTAAGAATAAAAAATATAATGATAACATACGCTCAATTTTATGATTGTCGCTGAGGAAATGCGCCGCTTCACCATTGCAAGGTTCCCCTAGCCTGAATAATATTGTAGATTAACGGGATAATAGTATAACAGATTAAACATAATCATATATACAATGGTTATGGTGTGTATGATTGACCTTGTTTTATTATAAAGACCGTATGCTTAATGATAGTTACTTAATGATGGTTACTTAATGATAGTTAATTATGATCCATTAACAGTGGCGAGCTATTTACCAGCAAAGGATGGAAGAAGCATCTCCCGCAATCAGAGCCTGTTTCTGACGGAAAGGGAGCCGACAACGGCATACGCAAAACGCAGGTAAGTTATTTCATGACTATCAGGAAATATCAAATCGGTATTATTATTCGCCCGATTTTATTATTATTTACAATAATAATATTATTTCAATCCATGGAGAATGCCAGGAAATCAGCACCGCTGATCCAACCCGTTTTACCTGTTTATTACCAAGGGCCATGGTCTCCGGCGGCGCAGACGGCAAATCCGTTTTGCCCGGTCCCGGATTGCGCCACGAGCGGTTTAGCCGTGCAATGTCCCTGTGCGTATCATCAGCACGCTTTTGGCGCCGGCAATATCAGGGCGGTAAACAAGGATAAACTGTGCCAACGTCAGGAGCCGGGCGATCGCAGCGTTTACCGCTTTATCAAGAGCGATATAAAACAACGGGTAAAGCGGGCAATCAGGCGCTTGCTGCGCCTGGGCCAAAAATAAACGCCGCGCCCAAAGCCGCGTTGCAAGGCAAGCGCACGGGGCGCGCCCGCCATCGCCAGGTTTTAGGCCGGCGTGTGGCAGGGCGCGCCCCGTCAATGGTGCACCACCGCCAGCCGCTGGATATTCTTTTTGATCGCCGCCGCCGAATCATCAAACTGACGCTGCTCCACTTCATTTAAATCCAGCTCGATAATCTGCGCCACGCCGCGCTGCGCCAATACCGCCGGTACGCCGATCGCCAGGCCCTGCTTGCCATATTCGCCGTCGAGCACGCAGGAAACCGTCAGGGCGCGATGGCTGCTGGTGAATACGTTGCGGCAAATTTCGGTAATGGTGCCGGCGACGCCATATTCGGTGCAGCCCTTTTGGGCATAGATTTCAAAACCCAACTGACGCGTCCGCTCGCCGAGCGCCGGGAAATCCAGCTCATGACCGGTTTTCAACCGGCTGTATTCATTAAGCGGCATGCCGTATACCGAGCAGTGCGACCACACCGGGAATTGCGTATCGCCATGCTCGCCAAGGATAAAGGCGTCCACGCTTTGCGCGGCGATATCCAGTTGTTCCGCCAGGATGCGCCGTAAACGCGTGGTGTCCAGCCAAACGCCGGTGCCCAGCACCTGATGCCGCGGCAAGCCGGACAGCTTCCACACCTGATAGGTAATGATATCGCACGGGTTGGTGGCGATGAGGAAAATTCCCTTGAAGCCGTTGCGCATCATCTCCGGCACGATGTTGCCGACGATGCGCGCGGTGCCGTCCAGCTCGTCCAGCCGCGTTTGCCCCGGTTTCAGGCCGCCGCCGGACACGGTAATCACCGCGATATCGACATCCGCGCAGTCGGTTGCCGGCCGGGTGCTGATAACGATACGGCTGGGCATATATGCCGCCGCATCCGCCAGATCCTTGCGATGGCCTTCAACCAGCTGTTGGTTTAAATCCACCAGGATGATCTCCTCGCAAAACTGCTGGTTGAGCAGGGCATATGCAGCGGAAGAGCCGACATTGCCCGCGCCGATAATCATCACCTTACGTGGTTTCATGCATTTTACCTCGAGAAAAAGGGTTACGTGACCCGGCACACGGCCTCGATGCCGCCGCAGTTTAACAATTTTAAATGAATTATGGCCTGATTAACAAAATGGTATTCTTATACGCGACCCTGTTTCCCTCACCCAGACCTATTGAGCGACGTTATGGACAAATTTGAATACGGCACCAAAGAGCTGTCCTGGCTGGCAAAAAGGGATAAACGCATGGCGCAGGCCATCGAGCGCATCGGGATGATTGAGCGGCCCCTGATGCCGGACCTGTTCGCGGCCCTGGTCAGGAATATTGTCGACCAGCAGATTTCCACCAAGGCCGGCCTGACGGTAAACGCCCGCCTGGCGCTGCTGGCGGGCGCCATTACCCCCGCCGCCATGGAAAGCCTGACCGCGGAGCAAATCCAGTCCTGCGGCATGACCATGAAAAAAGCGCTCTATATCAAGGGCGCCGCCACCGCCGCCATGAGCGGCGAGCTGGATCTGGCGGCGCTGCCGTCCCGCCCGGACCCGGAAGTGATCGCCACCCTGTCGCGCCTGCCGGGCATCGGGGTCTGGACGGCGGAAATGCTGATGATTTTTGCGCTCGGCAGGCCCGATATCCTGAGCTGGGGCGATCTGGCCATTCGTCGCGGCATGATGAATCTGTACCGCCATAAGGAACTGCCCCGCGAGCGCTTCGAACGCTATCGCCGCCGCTATTCGCCTTACGGCACCACCGCCTCGCTGTATCTGTGGGCCTGTTCGGCGCCGGGGTTCAGCATACATGCTCCGATTGTCCCTGGCGATGCGCGCAGCGCCGAACCGGCAACGGCGGCGAAATAATGCCCAGGCGGGCCGAATCACGGCAAAAAAATACCCCGCGGGCGGGCGCCGGCGGGGTAGAGGGAAGACGATAATCAGGCGCTGAGCCAGCCCAGCTTAATCACAAACAGAATTGACAGCACGATCAGCGCCGCGTTCAGGTCGCGGGTGCGTCCGGCCAGCAGTTTTACCACCGTCCAGGTGATAAAGCCGAAGGCGATGCCGTTGGCGATAGAGTAGGTCAGCGGCATGGTCAGCGCGGTGACGGTGACGGGCGCCGCGACGGTGATGTCCTTCCAGTCGATTTCCGCCAGGCCCGAGGTCATCAGCACCGCGATAAACAGCAGGGCGGGCGCGGTGGCGAATGCCGGCACGCTGGAGGCCAGCGGCGCGAAGAACAGGCTGAGCAGAAACAGGATGCCCACCACGATAGCGGTCAGGCCGGTACGGCCGCCGGCGCTGACGCCCGCTGCCGACTCGATATAACTGGTGGTGGTGGAGGTGCCGAGCAGCGAGCCGAACAGCGCGGCGGCGCTGTCGGCGATGAGCGCTTTACCCATGCGCGGGATATTGCCCGCCTCGTCGGTCAGGCCGGCGCGTTTGGTTACGCCTATCAGGGTGCCGGAATTATCGAACACGTCCACGAACAGGAACGCGAACACCACGCTTACCAGGGAAATATTCAGCGCGCCGCGAATATCAAGCTGCAAAAAGGTCGGCGCAATGGACGGCGGCATGGAGATCACGCCGAAAAATTGGCTGTAACCCATGGCGATGGACAGGAACGTCACCGCCAGGATGCCGATCAGCACCGCGCCGGGCACCCGGCGGGCTTCCAGCACTACAATCAGCACAAACCCCAACATGGCGAACAGCGGACCCGCTTTGCCTAAATCGCCCAGGCCCACCAGGGTGGCCGGATTGGCGACCACGATGCCGGCGCCTTCAAGGGCGATAATGGCCAGGAATAACCCAATCCCGGCGGCAATGCCCGAGCGCAGCGGCAACGGAATGCTGGTGATGATCCACTCGCGGATCTTGAAAATCGACAGCGCGAAGAAAATCAGCGCCGATAAAAACACCGCTCCCAGCGCAATCTGCCAGGTATAACCCATATGTAAAACCACGGTATAGGTAAAGAACGCGTTTAGCCCCATGCCCGGCGCCAGCGCGATCGGGTAGTTGGCGATAAAGCCCATCAGCGCCGAACCGATGGCGGCGGCCAGACAGGTGGCGACAAACACCGAGCCTTTATCCATACCGGTGGCGCTCAGGATCGACGGGTTAACAAACAGAATATATGCCATTGCCAAAAAGGTGGTCAGCCCGGCCAGAATTTCGGTTCGTACGTTGGTACGATGGGCCTTTAATTGAAATAGTTTTTCTAACATGGGAGTTTTCTCATTGAAGTTGTCTGCACAGCCAAAGCAATCGCTATGCCACTATTGCAACCGCATGCCAAAGGCGGCAATGGGTGAAGCAGGCGCATTATATAGGTAATTCTAAATTTGCCGCAGCAAAAACGTAATCGGTTGCGCGGACGGCGGCACCATAAGCGTGCCGTCGCCGCACCATTAAGGTGCGTGGGCGCCTTTATGGTGCGCGGCGCGGCCGCTCCGGTGTGGCGCCAGGGTCGCGGCCACCCTCGGCAGACTTGCGTGACATCACATTTCCGCACGTCTTTTTGACCTCTCTCACGCTTCACGCATCAGAAATCAACCCTTTCTTGAACATTTTTTTCACATTATCTATACATAGCGGTGTAATTTATTTCTTTCTTATGAAATAAATTACAGCGATTCCCGGGCTCGTGGTTCCGTTGTTGTTTCGCCGTCGCGGCTGAGCCAGGCCAACCCATCGTTTTCCGGGGAAATACCATGATAAAACACCTGCTTGCGTTGACCCTTTTTCTTGCCGCCCTGGTCGGCGGCGCCCAGGCTGCGGCTGACGACGGCCCCCAGTTTCGCTGCAAGCCGGGCGAAACCTATTATATGAATGTGATGGTCACCGGCGTGGAGTATTGGTTTCCGGTGTATGAGATGTTCAAACAGGCGGCGCACCAGCTGGGCTGTAAAACGGTGTATGGCGGCACGCCGGCGTATGACGTCAACCAGCAGTTGGCCAGCTTTGAACAGGTACTGGCGCAAAAACCGGCCGGCATTTTTTTGCATCCGATGAACCCCGATCCCTTTATCGAGCCGATTAACCGGGCGGCGGAGGCCGGCATCCCGGTGGTGACCTTTGCCGCCGATTCGCCCAACAGCAAACGCGTCGCGTATATTACCTCCGATAACTTTCGCGAAGGCCGCGCCGCCGCCGACCTGATGGGCAAAGCCATTAACGGCAAAGGGGAGTACGCGGTGCTGGAAAATCCCGGCCAGGACAATCACGACCGGCGGGTCAGCGCCTTTATCGACGAAATGAAAACCCATTACCCGGATATCAAACTGGTGGGCCGCGCGGCGACCAATCAGGATCCGTCGAAAGCCTACAACGCCGTACTGTCTATCCTGCAGGCGCATCCCAACCTGTCGGTGCTGTTTATGCCGGAAGCCAGTTCCGCCATCGGCGCCGCCCAGGCGGTGGTGGAAAACGGCGGTAAGGTTAAGGTGATAACGGTGGACGTGAACGCCAAGGTGCTGGATATGATCAAGGCGGGCCAGGTGTTCGCCGCCATCGATCCCAACCAGGGGGTGCAGGGCTATATGGGATTTATGACGCTGTTCCTGGCGGCGCATCCTGACCTGATCGATCCGATGAA
The DNA here is from genome assembly GCF_047324285.1 of Sodalis sp. RH14. Classification (NCBI taxonomy): domain Bacteria; kingdom Pseudomonadati; phylum Pseudomonadota; class Gammaproteobacteria; order Enterobacterales; family Bruguierivoracaceae; genus Sodalis; species Sodalis sp. RH14. Next base: position 3,684,206 of record NZ_CP178739.1, on the reverse strand, counting down.
TGATGCCAAACGCACCGGCGCCAACCCCTTTTCCTTCCCCTTGCTGGATAACGGCTATGCCGTGGTCACCAAAGATAACGCCGATGATTTCCGCTGGGACGGCTATTTGAAACGCCGGGGCACCAAAGGAATTAATGAGTAGGGTACCCGCCACGCCGGCGCGTGGCGCGCCGGTTGTCTGCGACGCGTTCACGCGCGGGAAGTTCGCCATGTCATTACGTTTAACCCTGAGGGAGAGGCCATGTCAGCACCCCTAGCTTTACGGCTTAGCGGCATCAGCAAATCCTTTGGCCCCGTCAAGGCATTGGATAACGTCGAGTTTGCCCTGGCGGCCGGGGAAATCCACGCCCTGGCGGGAGAAAACGGCGCGGGAAAATCCACCCTGATGAATATCATCGACGGCATCATCAAACCCGATGCCGGTCGCATCTGGGTGAATGAGCGGCCGGTTGCGATCCACTCTCCCGCCGACGCCCAGCAGCTGGGCATCGGTCTGGTTCACCAGGAAATCGCCCTGTGCCCTGATATTTCCATTTATGAAAATATTTATATGGCCCATATCAACGGGTCGGGAAAGTCCTGGATCAATCATGGCGCATTGCGCCGCCAGGCCCAGGCGGTGATGGACAGGCTGGCGCCGATCCCGGTAACCGCCCGTGTCGGTAGCCTGCCCTTATCGCAGCAGCAGCTGGTGGAAATCGCCAAGGCGCTGACGCTTGACTGCCGCATTCTGATTCTGGACGAACCGACCGCGGCGCTGACCGAGCCCGAGGCGCAGCGGCTGTTCGCCATCGTTCGCCAACTGCGCGCGCAGGGCATGGCGGTGATTTACATCAGCCACCGCATGGCCGAAATCTTCTCGCTGTGCCAGCGGGTCACCATTATGCGCGACGGCCGGACTGTGGGCTGTGAAAACCTCGACGCGCTGACGCCGGACCAGGTGATTACCCGGCTGGTGGGGCGCGAACTGACCCGCCTGTACCCGCCCAAGCGCGCGGACTGCCGGCATCTGGCGCCGGTGCTGGCGGTCGAGGGGCTCTCCGACGATCGGCGGTTCTTCGATATTTCCTTCCAGCTGCGGCCAGGGGAAATCCTGGGCATCGGCGGCCTGATGGGGTCCGGGCGCACCGAAATCGCCCAGGCTATTTGCGCCATCGATGCCCTCAAGCGCGGCACGGTGTCGGTAAACGGCGGGGCGGTTCGGCTGCGCCATTATGCCGATGCCGTGCGCCTGGGCATGGCTTATCTGTCGGAAGACCGCAAAGCGGCGGGATTGTTTGTCGATATGCCTATCGATTGGAATATTTCATCGCTGGATATCGCCGCCGTCTGCGGCCGCTATGGCCTGCTCAGCCGGGACGCCGAACGGCGGCAGGCAGAGAGGCTGGGGCGGGAGGTGTGGCTGAAAAAAGGCCGGCCCGGCGATCCGGTGTCCTCGCTTTCAGGCGGCAACCAGCAAAAGGTGGCGCTGGCCAAAGTGCTGTCGGTCAAGCCCGCCATTCTGTTTCTCGATGAACCGACGCGCGGGGTGGATATCAGCGCCAAGGCGGAAATTTACCAGATTTTGCATCTGCTGGCGGAAAGCGGGGTGGCGCTGGTGGTGATTTCATCCGAACTGCCGGAATTAATCGGGCTGTGCGATCGGGTGCTGGTGGTGCATGAGGGCCGTATCGGCGGCGAGGTCGCGGGCAATATGCTGACGGAAGAGAATATCATGCGTCTCGCCGCCGGCGCGGCGGCTTAACGACAGGGTAGCGCGGTAACGTAAGAGGTAACGCCATGACCATTAACACGTTTTTATTATCGGCAAAAGGCGTCAAAGCGCCCCTGCGCTGGTTCGGCGCGGTTTTCCGGCAGCGGGAAGTGGGCCTGACGGTAATCATCATGCTGATTTTCATGATTATGAGCTTCACGTCGCCCTATTTTCTGACCTGGGCCAATATGAAGGCGATGCTGCTGTCGTTTTCCATCGAGGGTATCGTGGTGGTGGGCATGACCATCCTGCTGATTGTCGGCGGCATCGATTTGTCCGTGGGGTCGGTGGTTTGCCTGTCGATGGTGGTGGCGGGGCAGTTGTTCCTGTCGGGGCTGGACCCCTGGACGGCAAGCCTGGCCGGCATCGCCGCGGCGGCGCTGGTGGGCCTGCTGATGGGACTGACCGTCACGCGGATCGGGCTGAGCCATTTTATCGCCTCGCTGGCCGCCATGGTTATCGTGCGCGGGCTGTGCATGATTATCACCCAGGGCACGCCGCTGTCGCTGTTTACCTTGCCCGCCACGTTTAAGTTTGTCGGCCAGGGCACGGTATCGGGCGTTCCGTTTGTGATTATCCTGTTCTTTATCCTGGTGGTGGCGTTCGATTTCCTGCTGCGCAAGGCCGCGGCGTTCCGCAAGGTGTTTTATACCGGCAGCAATGAGCGGGCCGCGGCGTATTCCGGTATCCGCGTGAATAAAATCAAGCTGCTGGTGACGGTGCTGACCTCCACCCTGGCGGGTCTTGCCGGCATTATCTATATGGCGCGCCTGGGTTCCGCGACCCCGACCTTTGGCGTGGGCATGGAGCTGAACGTGATAGCGGCGGCGGTGATCGGCGGCGCCAGCCTGAAGGGCGGCACCGGCTCTATCCTCGGCGCGGTGTTGGGCGTGGCCCTGCTGTCCATCGTCACCAGTTCGTTAATCCTGATCAATGTCTCGGTTTACTGGCAGGATTTGATTAAAGGCCTGATATTGCTGGCGGCGGTGTCAATGGATCATATTATGAATAAATACCGCAGCGCCTGATCGTTTCTCTACTTCGCGATTCCGGGAGTGATGTTAATGGATAATTTTATCGAGCCGCCGTCGTTTACCCTGACGCGCCAGATCTACCGGGTACTGGTGATGTATTACCTGGACGGTAAAAAGCAGTCGGAGATAGCGGAACACACCCATTTATCGGTGGCCACCGTTAACCGGATGATCCGCCAGGGCAGGGACACAGGCATGGTGGAGATTACCATCCGCTCGCCGTTTCTTTCCGCCCATCAGCTGGAGCGGGATCTGGCGCGCATCGGCGGACTGCAGGACGTGGTGGTGGCGCCCAACGTGACAGGCGGCGACGACGCCGATTTGCACGTGGTGGGCGCGGCGGCGGCGGATTTCCTGCTCAGCCGCGTCAAGGACGGCGATACCATTGCCCTCACCGGCGGCAAGGGCGTCAGCGCCATGGTGGACGCCCTGTCCACGCCGCGCCGGTTTCGCGTCGACGTGGTGCCCGCCCTGGGCTGTGTGCAGGGCAAACACTATACCGACGTCAACCATGTGGCGTCCGAACTGGCGGCCAAACTTGGCGGCAAGGCGTATCAAATCCACGCGCCGCTCTTTGCCGATACGCCTGCGCAGCGGCAAATGCTGATGGAGGTCAGCCAGGTGCATCAGGTGTTGCAGCAGGCGCGCGAAGCCGATATCGCCATCGTCGGCCTGGGATCGATCCATGCCTCCAGCTCCAGTTATTATGATTTAAACCCATCGGTGCGGCATGCTCAAGCCAGCGTCGAGACCAGCGGGGCGCGCAGCGAGGTGCTGGCGCATCTGCTGGACGCGCAGGGACAGCCCGCCTGTTTTGCCGATAACCAGCGGCTGGTGAGCCTGACCCTGGAAGAACTGCGGCATATTCCCTTTTCGTTTGCCGTGGCGGCGGGCAGCGATAAAATCGAACCGGCCAGCAGCGTGCTGCGCGGACGCTATCTCAAGGGCATCGTCACCGATGAATCCACCGCCGCGGGCATTATCGAACTGTCGTCGCCGGATCCTCAACAGGAGGCAGCATGTTAAACAGCACGAATTCCACGGAAGACCCGCAGGCGGCGACCCTGTCCGACCGCGCCGGGCGCCTGGCCGAGCTGCGCCGCCGCCGCGCGACGCCGGTGCTGATCGTCGGCGGCGGCATTAACGGCATCAGTACCTTCCGCGAACTGGCGCTGCAGGGCATTCCCGCCATTCTGGTGGAGCAGGGGGACTGGTGCCAGGCGGCCAGCGGAGCGCTGTCGCGCATGATCCACGGTGGGCTGCGTTATCTTGAGACCGGTGAGTTTGCCCTGGTCAAGGAATCGGTGGTCGAGCGCGACCGGCTGCTGAAAAACGCCCCGCACTATGTAATGCCGCTGCGCACCACTGTGCCCATTGATTCCTACTGTTCCGGATTGGTGAACGCCGGCAAGCGCTTTGTCGGCCTGACCGAGCGGCCGTCGCGCCGGGGGGCCATGGTGATCAAGGCCGGCCTTTCGCTCTACGATCTGTATACGCGCGCGCAGGGCGCCATGCCACGCCATCGGCTGACGGGCGGCGGCGAAACCCGTCGCCAATGGCCGGAATTCAACGATTGGGTCAAATGCAGCGCCACCTATTATGACGCCTGGATCAACTATCCGGAGCGGCTGGGGATCGAACTTATCGAGGACAGCGAACGGGCCAATCCGCAGGCGCTGGCGATCAATTATCTTAGCCTGGCGGGCATGGACGACGGCGTGGTGACCCTGCGCGACGGCCAGAGCGGCGAAACCTTTACCCTGGCGCCGGAACTGGTGATCAACGCCACCGGCGCCTGGATTGACCGGCTTAACGGGGTGCTGAGCCCCGCGGCCCCGGCGCCGCGGCTTATCGGCGGCACCAAGGGGTCGCATCTTATCGTGCGCAACGCCCGGCTGCTGGCGGCGTTAAACGGCGGCATGGTGTATTACGAAAACCAGGAGGGGCGGGTATGCATTCTGTTTCCCTACTTCGGCAATGTGCTGGTCGGGTCTACGGATATCCGCACCGACGATCCGGACGACGTGATTTGCGCGGAGGATGAAAAGCGCTATATCCTCGACTCGCTGCGCTTTGTCTTTCCGCGTATCGCCATCGCCGACGAGGAGATCCTGTATACCTTTTGCGGCATCCGTCCCCTGCCGGTGAGCGATACCACCGTGAACGGCCGCATTTCCCGCAATCACTCCCTTAAGGTCATTCCCCCTGCGCCCGGGCGGCCGTTTACCACCCTGTGCCTGGTGGGCGGGAAGTGGACCACTTTCCGCGCCTTCGGCGCCCAGGCGGCGGATCTGGCGCTGCGCCACCTGGGCGAGCGGCGCCGGGTGACGACGGAAGACCTGGCCATCGGCGGCGGCCGGGATTTACCCGGCCAGGCGGAGCGACCGGCCTGGATCGGGGAACTGGCGGCGCATTATCATAGCGATGCGGCGCGGGTGGCCCAATGGGTATCCCGTTACGGCGGCCGCGTGACCGCGCTGCTGGATTTCGTCACCCGAACGCCCGATCGTCCGCTGCGCCATCATCCCGGCTATACGGTCAATGAGCTGCGCTTCCTGATCGCCCGCGAGCAGGTGGTGAGGCCGGAAGATGTGCTGGTGCGCCGCACCGCCATGGCCATCGCCGGCGAACTGACCCCTGAGCTTGTCGCCGAAGTCACGGAAATCGTGGCGCAGGCGCTGGGCTTAAGCGACGATGAACGGCGCGCCAGCCTTGCCGCCGCCCTGGAGAGCCTTGCCGGGCGTCACGGCCTGGCGCGGCTGGCAGCGCCCGCGCCGCAACCCATCCCCCATCCATCCGCCCAAGGAGCGCACGATGTCATTCAATCCTAAAGCCCGCATGAGCCGTCTGTTCCGCCAGGGGCGTTGCCTGGACGTGGCCATCGATCACGGTATCGCCAACGAGCCGGATTTCCTCGTCGGCCTGGAGGATATGCCCGCCGTGATGGCCAGCCTGGTCGCCGCCGGGCCGGACGCCATCCAGGTTAATTACGGCCAGGCCGATCTGCTGGCCGGGGTCGACCAGCCCGGCAAGCCGGCGCTGGTGATGCGCGCCGACGTGGGCAACGCCTACAACAGCGCGCGCCATCGCGAGATGTGGGCGGTGTTGCACAATCCGGAGGAGCCGATCCTGGCCGCGCTGCGACTGGACGCGGCGGCGGTGGTGGTTAACCTGTATATGATCCCCGACGAACCGGGCATTTTCCGCCAGTGCGTGGAAAATATCGGCCGCCTGCGCCATGCCTGCGATAAATACGCCATGCCGCTGATGATAGAGCCGCTGGTGATGGCCCCGGCCGGGCAGGGCGCCGCCTACGCCTCGATTGGCGATGTGGAGAAAATCGTGCCGCTGGTGCGCCTGGCCCGGGAACTGGGGGCCGATATCGTCAAGGCCGATCCCACCGACCGGGTGGAGGATTTCCACCGCGTGGTGCAGGCCGCCCGCTGCCCGACGCTGGTTCGCGGCGGCGGCAAGGGCCGGCTGGAGACGGTGCTGGAAAAAACCGCCGGCCTGATGGCCCAGGGCGCCAGCGGCATGGTCTATGGCCGCAACGTGTACCAGCACAGTAATCCCGCCCAGGTGGTCAGGGCCCTGATGGCCATTATCCACCAGGGCGCCGACGGTCCCACCGCGTTTGAGATCTACCGGCGCGGCCAGGCCGGTTCCGGCGCTTAAGCCGTGCGCCATCGTACCCTTCTCTGTGGAGACGTTATATGGACGCATGTCTGTTAGGTATAGATGCCGGTAATACCATGATCAAAGCCGTGCTGTTCGACCTGCGCGGCCGGGTGCTGGCGGTGGCGGAGCGCGGCGGCGCCACACATCAACCCCGCCCCGGCTACGCCGAACGTCCGCTGGCGGATATCTACCAGGGCGCAACGCAGGCGATCCGCGATTGCCTGGCGCGCGCAGCCGTTGATCCGCGTAAGGTTATCGCCGTGGGCGCGGCGGGTCACGGCAACGGCCTGTATGCGCTCGATCAGGCAGGGGAGCCGCTTATCGGCATTCAGTCCATCGACAGCCGGGCCGCCGGCCTGGTGCGGGAACTGGAACAGGCGGGCCTTGCCGGGGCCATTTATCAATGCTGCCTGCAAAAGCCCTGGGCCGCGGCCACGCCGGTGCTGCTCAGCTGGCTGAAGCGCCATGCCCCGGATCTGTACCGGCGCATCGGCACGGTGCTGTTTGCCAAAGACGTGATCGGCCATTTCTTAAGCGGCGTCGCGTCGGGCGAGGTCTCGGACGCGGCGGGATCGGGCCTGCTCAATTACCGCACCCGCCAATATGATGCCGAACTGATGGCGCTTTATGATCTGGCCGATGCGCTGCCGCTGCTGCCGGCGCTGCGTGAATCCTGCGATATCAGGGGACATGTCACCGCGCGGGCGGCGCGGCTTACCGGCCTGCCGCGCGGCATCCCGGTGGTGGCGGGCATTTTCGACGTGGTGGCCAGCGCCATCGGCTCTGGGGTGGTGCATACCGGCGAGGCGTCCATAGTCGCCGGCACCTGGAGCATCAACCAGGTGGTCGTGGACGCGCCAAATTACCGGCGCCCGGTATTTATGAATTCCATTATTGAGCGGGACCGCTATATGGCCATCGAAGCCAGCGCCACCTCCGCCGCCAACCTGGACTGGTTTATCCGCGAGTTCGACGACGGCCGCGACGGCGGCGGCGCGGCGCGCTGCAGCGCCAGCGTCGCGGCGGTCAAGCCCAGCGTCCAGTTGCCGTTATACCATCCCTATCTCTACTCCGGGCGCAAGGACGGCCCGGCGAAAGCCGGTTTTTACGGCCTGAACGGCTGGCATACCCGCGCCGATATGCTGTTTGCGCTGTTTGAAGGCGTCACCTTCGCCCATCGCGCTCATATCGACCGGCTGCGCGCCGCGGGTATCCCCTTTACGCGGGCGACCCTCTCGGGCGGCGCGGCGCGCAGCTGCATCTGGCCGCAAATGTTCGCCAATGTGCTGGGCATCCCGATTCGGGTGGCGGACTGTAGCGAAACCGGCGCGCTGGGCGCGGCGATTTGCGCCGGGGTCGGGGTGGGAGTCTATGCCGATATGTCGGCGGGCGTGGCCCACGCGGTCACCCTTACCCCGACCGGCTACCTGCCGGACGAGGCTTTGCACGCTTTCCATTCCACCCGCTACCGGTTGTTTAAACGCCTGGAGCTGGCCATGGGCGATCTGTGGGACGAGGAAGCCGACGGGCGGGAAACGCCGTCCGCGGCCGCCACCGCCGCGCCATCCTGACGCGGACGCGTCCGGATCGGGCGGAGCTGTTTGTCGCCGGGGCGCGCTCAGGCCGGGAGCGCCGCCCGCTTTCCTGGCGGCGACACCGCGCGTCCGATCATATCGTCTCGTGAGCGCGGGGACACCGGCGGTAAACTTGTGCGCAGGCAGGGACAAATCTGCTAATCTTGGGGTACCGATTCATACGGGATGCCCATGCCATGTTTAATAATCTTGCAGTCTGCCAGGCGGTATTGAACGCGCTGCCTGACGCCACATTCCTGAAAGATGAACAGCAGCGGGTGGTGTTCCTGAATCGCAAAGCCTGCGAATTATTCGGTAAATCGCCGGGGGAGATGCTGGGGCATTCTCCGCTGGCCGGCCTTGACGATAAGCTGGTGGACATCATTACCGAGCGGGATCGTTACGTTCTGGAAACCGGTGAAGACGTGGAATACGAACATCAGATGCTGAACCGGAACAATGGGCAGACGTCGATGATGGTGCGCTGCTCGCGCATTATCTTTCATGACGTGCCCTATGTGCTGGTCTCGCTCAATGATATTACCATCCTGCGCGAATCCGAGGCCCAGACCCGTTACCTGGCCTACCATGATATCCTGACCGGACTGCACAACCGCACCGCGCTTTATGAACAGCTCAACCAGGTGGTGGTGCCCGGGGTCGGCAAGCATGCCGGCGGCCTGCTGCTGCTGATGGATCTCGACGGTTTTAAAAATATTAACGATACCTACGGCCACCAGGCCGGGGACTTTGTGCTGTGCGAATTTGCCCGCCGGCTGCAGGGCGTGGCGCCGGAGGCAAGCTTGGTCGCCAGGATGGGCGGCGACGAGTTTTCCCTGCTCACCGATAACCCCCTCGCGAGCGCCCAGGCGGAAGACTTGTGCCGCCGGATCGTCAACCTGACGCAAACGCCGTTTACGCTGACCGGCGCGTCGCCTTTTGTCACGGTATCGGTGGGCGTGACGGTGATTACCGAGGCGGTTATCACCGCCGGCGAACTGCTGCGCAAGGCGGACGCCGCCCTGTATGAGGCGAAACGGCAGGGTAAAAACGTGCACTGTTTCTATTCCGAGTCGCTCGACGCCAGCCTGAGCAGCAAGCGGCGCATGGAAAAGGCGCTGGCCAACGCCCTGTCGTCGGGCCGGGATATTACCTGCGCCTACCAACCGCTGATTCGCGCCGCCGACAACCATATTATCGGCGTAGAGGCGCTGGCGCGGTGGCATGACGAGGAGCTGGGCGAAATTTCCCCGGTGCAGTTCGTGCCCCTGGCCGAGGAAACCGGGCTGATTATTCCCCTGGGCAAGTTTATTCTGCGCCAGGCGTGCCGCGAGATGCTGCGCTGGGGCGATTTATCGCTGTCGGTCAACGTGTCGCCTATTCAGCTGCGCGACGGCGGATTCGCCCGTATGGTGCTGGCGCTGCTGGCCGAGCTGCGTTTCCCGCCGGAACGCCTGGAGCTGGAACTTACCGAAACGGCCATCATGAATTCCGATGCCAACAGCAAACATCAACTGGTCCTGCTGCGCGAGGCGGGGGTGCGGATTTCCCTGGATGATTTCGGCACCGGTTATTCCAGCCTCAGCCTGCTGAAAGATATCGTCGTCGACAGCGTAAAAATCGATCGTTCCTTCGTGCAGTTCGTCACCCAGTTAAAGGACACCGCCGCCATCGTCACCGCCGTCTCCCACCTGGGGGTAAAACTGAACCTCGAGGTGATTGCCGAAGGGGTGGAGACGCCCGAGCAGCAGCAATTTCTGGTGGACGCCGGCTGTACCCAGCTGCAGGGGTTCTTATTTTCCAAACCGCTGTCGGAGGAAAAACTGGAGCAACTGCTTGGCGATATCTCCCGCAGCGGCCAATTGGACGGGGACAACGAGCGGGAAATCAAAGGCTAGCCCCGGTAATGAACCTCGGCGCCAGGGCCATGCGCGGCGGCGGCCTTAGCCATTCGCCATGGCGCTGAGCCATCCACCGTGCGGCGCAGCGCGTCCAGCAACACCGGCAAAACCGGGTTATCATTATCGTCGCGCCAGATAAGCGACAGTTCGCTAAATATGCGTTCACCCAGCTCGATTTCCCTGAATACCACATTTTCAAAACGAATACGCGCGGCGCAGGCCGGAACCAGCGCTAGCCCCATGCCCCCGTTTACCAGTGACAGAATGGTGACGGTAGAGCCGATTTGGTGTACGTAGCGGGGCTGGACGTCGTTTGCCCTGAATACACCGGCGAAGAGTTCATAAAAAGGCTGCCAGGACGAAAGCGCATACGTGATAAAAGGTTGCCGATCCAGATCCCGCGGTACTATCTTCTCTGCCAAGGCCAGCGGATGGCCGCGCGGCACGGCCAGGACAAAGGGTTCCTTTAGCAGGCTTTCGCATAGGTAGCCGTGCCGGCTGTGGCCGGCGCGTACTATGCCGATATCGACCTGACGTAACCGTACTCCCTCCAGCTGCTCGGTGGTGGGCATCTCCCGCAGGTTGATATCAATTTGCGGGTGGCTTAACTTCACCCGGTTGATCACCCCCGGCAGGAATTCATATACCGCGCAAGATACGAAACTGATAGTAATAGCACCGATCTCGCCCAGCGCGATCCGTTTGACATTGGCGACGGCGCTTTGCGCACGTTCCAGTAAATAATTGGCCTCGATAAAAAAGGCCCTTCCCGCCGGTGTCAGGATGACGGAACGGGTAGTGCGTTCAAAGAGTTGCACTCCCAACTGATGTTCCAGCAATTGTATCTGCCGGCTGAGCGGCGGCTGGGTCATATTTAACCGCTCCGCGGCCCGCCTGAAGCTCAATTCCATCGCCACCGTGGTGAAGCAGCGTAACTGGCCTAACTCAAACATTGATTCAATTCCCGTATTAATCCATGCCCTGAATGAAATAGACAGTATTAGTCGCCCGGGACAAGATAACAGCTGGAGCCGCTGGAAAAACGTGCGATACGGGACACTTTGATGACGTCACGTCAGTTTTATTCTTGACCGTCATGGCCTCATCCGTGATTCGTCCACGCCGGCGCGTGTTTTTACCCACCTAGCAAGGAAAAACCATGGCGCAACACATCATCGGGGGCCAGCGCCCTTCATCCGATCATATCCGCAGTATTACATTATCCTCCGTCAACGTGCCGTTAAACATTGCGGTCAGCGATGCCAAAGTCCTTACCGGGCGGCAGAAAGCCTTAAAGGACGTGGCGTTACTGTTTGCGCAAATCGACACCGAGCAGGGCTTCAGCGGACTGGGCTTTACCTATACGCTACGTACCGGCGCGCCGGCGCAGTTTGCCCATGCCAGGGAGGTGGCGCCGGCATTAATCGGCGAGGATCCCAACGATATCGCCCGCCTGTGGAGCAAGCTGATCTGGGCCGGGGCATCTGTCGGGCGCAGCGGCGTGGCGACCCAAGCCATTGCGGCCATGGACACGGCGCTATGGGATCTGAAGGCTAAACGGGCCGGACTAACGCTAGCCAAGCTCCTGGGCGCCCATCGCGATGAAGTGCGGTGTTATAACACCTCAGGCGGCTATTTACAGGCCTCGGTGGAGGAAATCATCGACAAGTCGGCACAGTCCCTGGCGCGCGGTATGGGCGGCATCAAAATGAAAGTGGGGCATCCTGACCGCAGGCTGGATCTGCGTCGCGTCGAGCAGGTGCGCAAGGCGCTGGGGGATGACGTGCCGCTGATGGTGGATGCCAATCAGCAATGGGATCGCGCCACCGCCCTGCGCATGGGAAAGGCGCTGGAGCAGTTCGAACTGCAGTGGATAGAAGAACCGCTTGACGCCTATGACGTCGAGGGACACGGAGCGCTGTCGGCACAGTTGATTACGCCTGTCGGCACCGGCGAAATGCTCACCAGCGTCAATGAAGTGGCCGAGTATATCAATACCGGTGCGGTTGATTTACTGATGCACGATGCCCCGCGCATCGGCGGCATTACCCCCTTTTTGAAAATAGCCGCGCTGGCCGAAAACCGCGGCCTTATGATGGCGCCGCATTTTGTCATGGAAATTCACCTGCATCTGGCCGCCGCCTACGCCCATGAAACCTGGGTCGAACATTTCGAATGGCTTGAGCCTGTATTTAACGAACGCTTTATCATCCGCGATGGCCATATGATGGTACCTGACCGACCTGGACTGGGTTTTACGCTGCATGAGCAATCCGCCGCATGGACTGTCGCGCGGGCTACCATCGATAAAAGGGATTGTTAATCACGCCGAAACGTACCCTACAGCAAAAAAATAACCATGGGAGCATACCCACATGTCATTGGAAAACAAGGCAGTCGCTAAGGTAAAAAAATCCAATATTCGGTTTATCATCCTGGGCTTTATCTTTCTGGCCACGGTGTTTAATTATGTCGATCGGGCCACCCTGTCCGTTGCCGCTCCATTTATGAGTAAGGAACTGGGTTTTGACGCCAGCACTATGGGGTGGGCGTTTTCGGCGTTTGGCTGGGCGTATGTACTGATGCAGATCCCGGGCGGCTGGGTGCTGGATAAACTGGGGGCGAGGTTAGTCTATGGCGTTGCCCTGATCGTCTGGTCGGCGATTACGGTGTTACAGGGTTACGTCTATTTGTTTACCTCGCCGTTTATTATTCTGTTTGTCCTGCGCTTCCTGATGGGCGCGGTGGAGGCACCGGCGTTTCCGGCCAATAGTCGCCTGACGGTGCAATGGTTTCCCAATAAGGAACGCGCGTTCGCCACGTCCATTTATTCCGCGGCGCAATATATTTCCCTGGCGCTTTTTACGCCCCTGATGACCTGGATCCTACAAACGCTGAGTTGGCATTATATTTTTTATTATATTGGCAGCGCCGGCATCGCCATCGGTCTCGCCTGGCTGTGGTATGTGCGCGATCCGGTGCGGCATCGGGACGTTAACGCCGCCGAGATAGACTATATCCGTTCCGGCGGCGGTATTCCCGATCTGAGCGCGGCGCGTAACGCCTCGGCAATCAACATGCGGCATGTCAAGGCGCTGGTTTGCAACCGAATGATGGTGGGGGTGTATATCGGCCAGTTCTGCCTCACGTCGATTACCTGGTTTTTTCTGACCTGGTTTCCCACCTATCTTTACCAGGCGCGGGGTATGACCATTATCAAAGTGGGAATGGTGGCGTCCATTCCCGCCGTGGCCGGTTTTATCGGCGGTATCCTGGGCGGATTGTTTTCAGATTACCTGCTCAGGAGAGGATGCAGCCTGACTTTTGCGCGTAAAACGCCCATCATGGCAGGGATGGTGCTTTCAAGCGCGATCGTCGGCGCCAATTTTGTGAGTTCTGATATTGTCGTGGTGTTTGTCATGAGCGTGGCGTTTTTTGCCAAGGGATTCGGCAATTTGGGCTGGTGCATATTAAGCGACACATCCCCCAAGGAAGTGCTGGGCATTGCCGGCGGATTGTTTAATTTTTTCGGTAATATCGCCAGTATTATCACGCCGTTGCTGATTGGCTATATCCTGTCGGCCACCGGTTCGTTTGATTACGCCATTTTGTACGTCGGATTGATGGGCATCACCGGCACCTGCGCCTATCTTTTTATCGTCGGTCCGCTTAAACGGTTAGAGATAAACGAATAGCGGGATCGCAACAATGGAAAAAAAACGGCCCGCATCGCTGCGGGCCGTCGATAATGCGACACTTGAATCAGAACTGATAAACCAGGCCCAGGGCCACAACGTCGCCGCTGTTGACGCCAAGGGAGTTATCGTCGTCGATGCGGTTGATAATGTAATCAACATAGGTCGACATGTTCTTGTTGAAGTAATAGGTGGCGCCGACTTCGTAGTATTTAATCAAGTCAACGTCGCCGATGCCTTCAACGTCCTTAGCCTTGGACTGGGTATAGCCGATGGACGGACGCAGACCGAAGTCGAACTGATATTGCGCCACCAGCAGGAAATCCTGGGTTTTGTTGGCAAAGCCCACCACGTCGACGCCGGCCGGGGTCGTGCCGTCGATATAGGTGGCGTTACGGGTTTCGCCATAAGTGGCGGCCAGATAAAGGTTGTTGGCGTCATATTTCAGTGAGGTCGCCCACTGTTCGGCACGGTCGCCCTGGCCAACGGTGGCCAGGTTCTGGCTATCGGTGCGATCCGAGGAAGAGTAAGCGCCGACAACGCCGACACCGATGGGCGAAATATACGAAATTGAACCGCCGTAGCCGTCGCCGTTCGAGCGGGCGATATCCGACCGATCGTTTTTACCCTGGTACTGCAGGGCAAAACCCAGGCCGTCGACCAGGCCGAAGAAATTGGTATTACGGTAGGTGGCAACACCCGTGGTACGGCCGACCATAAAGTTATCGGTGTAGGCGGTTTCACCACCGAACTCCGGCAGCATATCCGTCCAGCCCAGGGCATCGTACACCACGCCGTAATTACGGCCGTAGTCAAATGAACCGTAATCGGCAAATTTCAAGCCGGCAAAACCCAAACGGGTTTTGGTGCCGTCGGTGGCATCGTCGCCGCCCTCGGTTTTGTTAGCCTGGATGTTATATTCCCATTGGCCATAACCGGTCAGCTGATCGTTGATTTGTGTCTCGCCTTTGAAGCCGAAACGCACATAAGACTGATCGCCGTCGGACGCGTAGCCATCGTCATCGGCAAAGTAATGCAGACCGTCCACTTTGCCGTACAAATCCAGTTTATTGCCGTCTTTATTATACACCTCAGCCGCGCTGGCTACTCCCGACGCTAACAAAGCCGGGATCATCACTGCAAGGATGCTATATTTCATCGAAATGATACCTTATAAAGTATTTTTATTTAATACGGGCCTGTGCCCGCGCCACTGCCTGAACACTGGAGATAAGGATTTGTTGCCTTGGCCTTTTTCATCCCGTGGCCAAGGCGGAAGCGCATCGAGTAGACACAGGAAGCACCAATGGGAGAAGAAATATTAACGCTATTTATTTAAAAAGCGAAACGCAAAATATGAAATTTTGTGATCGGTGTTTAACTATTGTAATCAAAGACGTTGGTTTGCAATTAATATATAAAAGTTATATGACACTAAATGTCAAAAATAACACTTACGGCTAAAAATGACATTTTTATACAGGATGGTTTTTCAATATATTATTAAAAGTAACTATTTGTTATTATGTGGATAATAGCATCAAACGTTAAAAAAGGCACCAGAGGATAATTTTGGCACAATATGTTAAAAAGATTCCTAATAGTATGGCAATTGCCATTTAAGGTCAAAAATAGCATTTATAGTTCACGCGAAAGATTTAACACTGCTTATATCTCAGGCGAGAATTGTCATTTTATGTAAAGTCGCTGCATGTCGCGTCAAAAAAAGCATTAACTGTCATAACAGCATGATTAATGAATAAAATAATAGATAGAATCTTGGGATTAAACAGGGAATAATCGCTTTAGTTATTTCTCTTTTATCGGGGATTCTACCGCGATATAAAGATTTTGAGGCATAAGGTTTTTTATGAACCGATCCGGGATTATTGGCGATTTGCTGGCCTGGCTGGAAGAGCAGTTGGACAAACCCCTATCGCTGGACGACGTAGCCGCCAGGTCGGGTTATTCCAAATGGCATTTGCAGCGAAAATTCAAAGAGACGACGGGCCAGGTGCTCGGCGCGTATATCCGCGCCCGGCGTCTGTCCCATGCCGCCATGGCGCTGCGTCTCACCAGCCGGTCGCTGGCGGACATTGCGCTGCAATATCATTTTGAATCACAGCAAACCTTTACCCGCGCGTTTAAAAAGCAGTTCCAGCAAACGCCGGCCTTTTACCGGCGTTCGTTGCGCTGGGATTTTTTCGGCATCCAGCCGCCGATAGGCCGCGCCTCCTGCGCCTATGCCCCGGCTGAAATCGTTATGCTGCCGGCGCTGAGGCTGGAAGGCATTACCCGCAGCTACACCTGCACGCTGGAGCAGTTAAGCCGTCACCGTGCCGAGCTGCGCGCGCAGTTCTGGCGCACTTTCCTGGAAGAGGCGCAAAGCAGCCCGCCGGTGGTTTACGGCCTGTGCTACTCGCGTCCCGCCGTTGATAAGAACGGTGAAAACGAAGTGTTTTATACCACCGCCGCCGAACCGGCGTTTTTGCCGGTCAAAAGCGATAATCTGCAGGAACTTTCATTGAACGCCGGCGATTATGCCTTGTTTACCTACCTGGGGCCGGCCGGGGGGCTGCAGGGATTTATTATGGATCTCTACAGTGTCTGCCTGCCGCTGATGCGCATGGTGCGGCGCGACGGCTATGATATCGAACGTTTCCACCGCTGGCCGTCATCCAGTAACGATGACGGCAGCGGCGAAATCCACTGTGATTACCTGATCCCCATTCTGCAGACTGCCGCCGCCGACGTCATGCCAGTACAGGGACCGGCGGCGTAACCGGATGTGCGTGTCTTACGGGCCGGCTAGAACTGATATACCAGGCCCAGCGCCACGACGTTGCCGCGGTTACGGCTTAGCTGGTTGTCCTCGTAAATACGGTTAATGATATAATCGACATAGGTCGACATGTTCTTGTTGAAGTAATAGGTGGCGCCGACTTCATAGTATTTAATCAAGTCAACATTGCCGATGCCTTCGACGTCCTTCGCTTTGGACTTGGTATAGCCGATGGACGGACGCAGACCGAAGTCGAACTGATATTGCGCCACCAGCAGGATATCCTGAGTCTGGTTGGCAAAACCCGTCACCCCGACGCCGGCCGGGGTTGTGCCGTTGATATAGGTGGCCCTGCGCGTTTCGCCATAGGTGGCGGCAAGATAGATATTATTGGCGTCATATTTCAGCGACGTCGCCCACTGTTCCGCGCGCTTGCCCTGGCCGTAGGGAGCAAGATTCTGGCTATTGGTGCGATCCGAGGAGGAGTAGGCGCCGACAATGCCGACACCGATGGGCGACATATACGAAATTGAACCGCCGTAGCCGTCGCCGTTCGCGCGGGCGATATCCGACCGATCGTTTTTACCCTGGTATTGCAGGGCAAAACCCAGGCCGTCGACCAGGCCGAAGAAATTGGTATTACGGTAGGTGGCAACACCCGTGGTACGGCCGACCATGAAGTTATCGGAGTAAGCGGTTTCGCCGCCGAACTCCGGCAGCATATCCGTCCAGCCCAGGGCATCGTACACCACGCCGTAATTACGGCCATAGTCAAATGAACCGTAATCGGCAAATTTCAAGCCGGCAAAACCCAAACGGGTTTTGGTGCCGTCGGTGGCATCATTGCCGCCCTCGGTTTTGTTAGCTTGTATATTATATTCCCATTGGCCAAAGCCGGTGACCTGATCATTGATTTGGGTTTCGCCTTTAAAACCGAAACGCACATAGGACTGATCGCCATCGGATGCATAGCCGTCATCACCGGCGAAATAATGCAGGCCGTCGACTTTACCGTACATATCCAGTTTATTGCCGTCTTTGTTAAATACTTCGGCCGCGCTTGCGGCCCCCGACGCGAGCAGGGCCGGGATCATCACTGCTAGTAGGGTATATTTCATCGGAGGGATACCTTATAAAATATTTTTATTTAATACGGACGTGAGCCCGCGCCACTGCCTGCATACCGGAGATAAGGGTGTGTTGCCCTGGCCTTTTTCATCCCGCGGCCAGGGCGGAAGCGCATCAAGCAGACACAGGAAGCACCATTGGGAGATAAAATAATAACGCCTTTTTTTTAATAAACGGAACGTTAAATATTAGGTTTTGTGATCTCGTCATAAATATTATAATTCACTGCTTTAAAGGAAATTAATAAAAAAAACTTAAGCGGCATTCAGCAAGGTATTGGATATTACGGCAATAATCAGATTTTTTCACTGAATAGGTAGTTACTGGTATCCATAGGGTAATCAATTGTAATTGCGCTATTAATGGTATTAAAACTTTACGGCGGGCATGCCGATATAGGCTGCCTGGTCCGGGGGGGATAATTTTAACGCATTTATTCATGGGTATCTTAAGCCGAAACAAGCAATGAATTTTAAATAACAATTTTTTTTAATGAATATATTCTTGTGTTATCAAATCATGGGATGCAAAGCCGGCGGTAATCGGCCGGCGGTGACATTGTCAGCAACCGGGTGCGGGAATATATGCGCCTGGCCCAGAGGCGGGAAGGCGCCGCCCGCAACCGCCCGGCATGCGGCGATCGGTTGGGGCGGCCATCGGTAACCCCCCGATCCCCGGCGCGGCCGGGGAGGTCAGGCCAGCGCGCGGGCCAGCAGCGTTATCGGATGCTCGCAGGGCTTGCCGGTGGACATCTCGATTTGCCACTTGCAGGTTTCGCAGTCGGTCATCACCAGGTCGACGCCGCTGCGTTCGATCTGCTGGAACAACGGGGCGCCGATATCCTGCGCGGTGGCATAATTCTCCGATTTGAAACCGTAGGTGCCGGCGATGCCGCAGCACTGCGAGTCCAGCACCACCAGGTCGAGGCCGGGGATGCGCCTGAGCAGTTCCAGGGTATACAGCGCCCAGCCCATTTTTTCCATATGGCAGGGGGTGTGGTAGGCCACCCGCAGCCGCAGCGGCTTCAGGTCAAGCGTTTTGCCCGCCTCGAGCCGGCGGTAGATATAGCGGGTGGCCAGCTCGACACGCTCGCGCACCGCCGACGTATCCACGTCCAGCAGATGGGGATACTCCTCGCGCAGGGCATGGATGCAGCTGGACGAGGTGCCCACCACCGCCATGCCGTGCTCCAGCACCGCGTGTTCAAGCGAGGCGGCGTTGACCCGCGCCTGTTTTTGCGCCTGGGCGATAAAGCCGTTGGCGATAAGCGGCACGCCGCAGCATTTCTCGCGTTTTAACAGCTGCACCCCGATATCCATGGCGTTCAGCACCCTGATCAAATCCTTGCCCAGCTGCGGGTGGTTGTAATTGACGAAACAGCCGTGGAAAAAAGCCACCCGTTCGGCATACTGCCGCTGGATATCGGCCTCCTGGCGGTACCAGCGGCGGAAGGTGCCGAATGAGTATGTCGGCAACTGGCGGCGATGGTCGATTTTTAACGTTTTATCCAGCAGCCGCCGCACCGGTTTCAGTCCGGTGGCCATATTCACCACCGGCGCCAGGGGGGTGGAAAGGGATCCCATGATGTCGGTATGGCTGAGGATGGCGTCGCGCAGGCTGGGTTTGCGCGTGCTGTAGCGGGCCTTGGCCCGCTGGATAATATCGCCGATGCGTACCTCGGACGGACAGGCCACCTCGCAGCGCTTGCAGTTGGAGCAATATTTCAGCGCGTCGTCGTACAGCGTCGGATCCTTCAGGCGCAGCCGTTCGCCGTCCGGCCCCGCCTGCTTCGGCCCGGGATACAGCGGATTGACCCGTGATACCGGGCAATAGGTGGTGCAAACGGTACATTTCAGGCAGCTCTCAAAGCTGTTATCAAAGGGCAGGCTCATGATTTTCCTCAAGCGTAACGGCGATCCTTCCCGCGGCGTGCAGCGCGCTTACCAAAGAAACCCCCGCGCCGCAGCCCTGGCTTAACGGGTCATAGCCGCCAAGCACCGCGCCGACGGCATACAGGTTTTCCAGCGGTTCACCGCCAAGCAGCGCCCGCAGGCGGTCATCGGTTTTAACCCCGAACTGCAGATAGGGCTGGGGGGCGAAAAAATCGGCGCGGCTCCAGGTATCCCGCTCCCCGTCGCCAAACATGTCCAGACCAAACACCGGTTCATAGACCCGCTCATGGGTGGACGCCAGTCCATTGCTGAAAAAACTGCCGCTGGCCAGCACCACCTGGCGCGCGCGCACCGGGATATCGGCGTGGTTGCGGGTGGAAACGCTGATGATGCGCCGGCCCGCGAACCGCGCCTTCAATACCTTGTCGCCCGGCATAAAGACGCCGCCCAGCCGGTTAAGGCGCCGGCGCAGCGCCTGGAACAACCGGATGCCTAACAGCGAGGGCGGCAGGGTCGGCAGCAGGTAGATTGGCCGATTGACGAGTCCGCGCAGCCGTTCAAGCGGCTGCGGCGAGTCCAGTCCGATACAGGCCGGCAGAATAAGGCATTGCGCGTCCCCCGCCAGGCGTTCAAGCTCGGCGGCCAGGGCCGGGATATTCTCAGGCAAATCCAGTACCCTGGCGATATTAACCGCGCGAAATTCACTGGGATTGGCGCGCAGCCGGTCGAGCGCGGGCAGGCGCAGGCAGGCCACAACGGCATGTATGCCTTGCTCCGCCGCGAGGGAGGCGGCGGCGATGCTGGCCTCGAAATCCAGAAAACCCTCGATGTCTATCACCGCCACTCTTTGCCAGGGCAGGATGCCGTCCCAGGGCGTTACCGGCACCTCTTCGGGACTGAGCCAGCTCGCCTTGCGGGTGCCCAGCGGCGTAATGCGCTGATGGTTATGCTGCGCCCGGCCCGTCAGCGCAATGTCGCAACGGGCCAGCAGCGCCTGCGCGTCCGCGGCCCGGGCCATGACCTCGCGCGCGCCCAGCAGGCTATAGGGATGCTGCGGCGCCTGTTCCGCCAGCGCCGCCAGCGCGTCGGGGGGGGACGCCACCGGCGTGCCGTCCGGCAGGCGCGACAGCAGATCCAGCGAGCCGGAAGAGAAATACAGCGCGCTTTGCCCGGCGCTGACTACCGCCGTACGGTGGCCTTGTTCCGCCAGACTGACGGCGCAGCTAAGCCCGGCCAGGCCGCCGCCAATTACCACGGCATCAAATTCCATCATCGGCCTCCGTGTTCTTTTGGCTATCGTCCCGGGCGGCGTGACGGGCATCGCCGTCCAAACCGCACAGGCCACGATAGACCCAACTGGTAAATTCGCTTTCGCGCAGCGCGTCTCCCCAGGCCACCGGCCTGATGCCTTTCCAGCGCTCATTCAGGAACGCCGACAGCTGGCCGATGGACTGGCGCGGGGTGGCGACGTTAAGACGGGTTAACAGCCCGGCGGCGCGGCAGGCGCACAGCTCGCCCTGGCAGGTGCCCATGCCGACGCGCGTGCGGCGGCGCAGGTCGGTGAGGTTATTGACGTTCAGGGCCTCCACCGCGTAGCGGACTTCTCCCGCCGTGACCGCCTCGCATTCGCAGACCAGGCTGTTGGCCTGGCGGTCGCCCCACAGTACCTGGTTGGCGCGATCGCCGTGGCGATAAACGGCGGAGCCGGAGATGCTGGCGGACAGCGGGCCGGCGGCGCGCCCGGCCTCTTGCGCCGGTTTCCTGGATCCGGGCAGGGCGTGCTGCGCCGTGGTGCAGGGCACGGTGATGCCCAGCTTGGCGCAGACCGTATCCGTCGCCCATTCGGCCATCAGGCGATAGGTCATCAGCTTGCCGCCGGTAATGGTGATAAAGCCCTCCAAGCCGTCGCGTTTGGCATGGTCCAGCAGGACAATGCCGCGGCTGACGTTGCGCCCGGAAGGATCGTCGTCGCTGGCCACCAGCGGCCGCACGCCGGCATAGGCGCGCAGCACGCGCGTGTGCGCCAGGCGCGGCGCCAGCAGCGCGCCTTCGCGCAGCAACAGGTCAACCTCGTCGGGGGTGACCGTCAGCCGGTCGATATCGCCGTAATCGACGCGGGTGGAGGTGGTGCCGATGAGGGAAATGGTATCGCCCGGCACCAGGATATCGGCATCGGCCGGGGCGCGGCAGCGGTTAATGACCAGGTTGTTGATGCGGTGTCCGAGAATCAGCAGCGCGCCCTTGGCCGGGAACATGCGGATGCGCAGGTCGGCGTATTCGGCGATATGCTGTCCCCAGATCCCCGCGGCGTTGACGACCACCGGCGCGTAAATATCATGTGTCTGGCCGCAGGCATGGTCGAACGCGCGCACGCCGCGCACCCGATCGCCCTGGCGGATAAGCCCCGTGACGCTGTGGTAGGTTAAAAAACGCGCGCCATGCTCGCGCGCGTCGATCATATTGGCGGTGGTCAGGCGAAACGGATCGACGGTGCCGTCCGGCACCCGCACCGCGCCGATAAGCGCCGGATTGACCGCCGGTTCCTGCCTGAGGGCCAGCTGCGGATCGATGGCCTGCGCCTCGATGCCGGCATCCAGGCAGGCGGCGATAAATCGTTGCTGATACGCCAGCGAATCCTGCGGCAGGGTGATAAACAGGCCGTCGGTGGCCTCGACGCAGTGATGGGCGATACGTTTGAGGATGCGGTTTTCTTCGATGCATTCGCGGGCGGATTCGCTGTCTGTGACAGCGTAACGCGCGCCGCTGTGCAGCAGGCCGTGGTTGTGGCCGGTGGCGCCGGCGGCGATATCGTCGCGCTCGAGCAACAGGCACCGCAGCCCGCGCAGGGCGCAGTCGCGTGCGATCCCCGCCCCGGTGGCGCCGCCGCCGATGATAATGACGTCCGTCTCCTCATGGGAATAACGGTTGCTCATATTCTCTCCCATAGATTAATCCCCTAGTGAGCGGATGGTTATAGTAGGATTAACGCATAAAATGGACAGGATTTGTGTGATAAAGAACAATAACGAACAATAAACGAAAATAAAAAGCGCGATTACTTACTTTATTGGCTCGTTGGCTCGTTGGCTCGTTGGCTCGTTGGCTCGGGGCAATGTCGGCGGACGTTTAGCGCGGGCCGAAAGCAGGGACGCGGGGCAATGCGGCGGGGGGCGTTTGCGGCTTGGGGGGTGGTTTATGGTGCTGCGGTGGGGGTTTCGCTTGTGGCTTGTGGGGCGTTTTATGCTGCCGTGGCGCGGGTTTCGCTTGCCATGCGTCAGGGTGCGCTAGGCATATGTCACCTCGGCGAAGGTTTCGCTTGCCGTGCGTGAGGTGGTTATATGCAGTGCCGGGCGCCGGCAAGCGACAAAGAGGCCGTACCGCGACGGCCTCCTTGACCTCCGCGCGTCCGGCAGATCGTGCGCCGCTGCGCGGTGCCCGGCATCACCCATCCCGGCTTTGTGGACCGCACGGGACGCGCTCCCGGCGCGGCCCTTAGCTTTCGCCGCTCCCGGCGGCTCATCCAGCCGCGATGTGCGCCGCCGGCGCACTCTATGCCGGCACCACGTCAACACCATCGCCTGTGAGTAAAATAGCGTTTTTGGGTTTCTTGCGGCATGCACTTACCGGGAAAGGTATCAGTATTCATTTTGCGCTAAAGTTTACAGCCTGATGGTTAATGGCTAATGGCTGAAAGCGTAATGCTTATTGCTAAAACTTAAGCTTAAAGTTGAATGATGAATGATGATGGCCTTACTGCATGACTGCATGACTGTATGACTATATGTCCAACTTTTCGTTGTGTCAGATACATTCCATACCCGGTGTATTCCATAACGGTCAATCGCATTCCGACGCCAGACCTTATCCAAAACAACAGCGCCGCTATTGCTACATAATATGCCGTGCGAACAGCGACATGTGGACCGGCATAAAGCGCGCTGACGGCGCCTGTGCCCCCGGCATGAGCCGCTGGGAGCGGCGAAAGGCCCGTTGCGCCGGGAGCGCATAACGGGCCGGTGCATAACGGGGGAACGGGCGTCGGAAGGTATCGCGCAGCGACGCGCGATCTGCCGGGCGCGCGGAGGTCAAGGAGGCCGTCGCGGTACGGCCTCTTTGTCGCTTGCCGGCACCCGGCATTCCATATAACCGCCGAACGCACGGCAAGCGAAACCTTCGCCGAGGCGACATATGCCCTAGCGCACGGCAAGCGAATGCCCTAGCGCCCCCTGACGCATGGTCCCCTAACGCACGGCAAACGAAACCCCGCCCCACAGCATAAGCCGCAAGCGCAACCCTCCGCGGGTTTAATCATTATCAGGGGAAAAATCCGCCACCCGGACGCCGGGCGGCGGGAACATCAGTTTAAACGCTTTACAGGGAAAGCGCCGCGCGGGCCTATTTAACGGAGCTGCCGATCATCGCCTCGGGCCGTACCCATTGGTCGAACTCCGTCTCTGAGACATAGCCCAGTTTCAGCGCCGACGCTTTTAGCGTCAGCCCCTCTTTATGGGCTTTTTTGGCAATCTCGGCCGCTTTGTCATACCCGATATGGGTATTGAGCGCGGTGACCAGCATCAGCGATTCATTCAGCAGTTGGCTGATGCGTGCCCGATTGGGTTCGATGCCGCCGGCGCAGTGCCGGGTAAAGCTGCTGATGCCGTCGGCCAGCAGGCGGATGGATTGCAGCATATTATGCGAGATAAGCGGCCGGAAGACGTTCAGTTCAAAATTGCCCGACGCGCCGCCAAAGTTCACCGCCACATCATTGGCCATAACCTGGGCGCACAGCATGGTCATGGCCTCGCATTGGGTGGGGTTGACCTTGCCGGGCATAATCGAGCTGCCGGGCTCGTTTTCCGGGATGGCGATTTCGCCGATGCCGCAGCGCGGCCCGGAGGCGAGCCAGCGCACGTCGTTGGCGATTTTGAACAGCGACGCGGCCAGTCCTTTGAGCGCCCCGTGTCCTTGTACCAGGGCGTCGCAAGAGCCGAGCGCCTCGAACTTATTCGGTGCGGTGACAAACGGCTGCCCGGTCAGCTCCGCCAGGGCCTTCGCCACCCGTACGGCATATTCCGGATGGGTGTTAAGGCCGGTGCCCACCGCCGTGCCGCCCAGCGCCAGTTCGCTCAGATGCGGTACCGTCGCCTCGATATGCCGCGCGCTGTGGCCGAGCATTGCCGCCCATCCGGAAATTTCCTGTCCCAGGGTCAGCGGGGTGGCGTCCTGCAAATGGGTGCGCCCGATTTTCACCACGTCGCTGAATGCTTCGGCCTTTTGTTCCAGGCACGCCCGCAGCGTAGCCAGCTGCGGCAATAATTGAGTGCGCAGGGCAATCACCGCCGCCACATGCTGCGCGGTGGGGAACACGTCGTTCGAGCTCTGGCTTTTATTGACATCGTCATTGGGATGCACCAGGCGCGTATCGCCGCGCTCCCCGCCCAACAGTTCGCTGGCGCGGTTGGCCAGCACCTCGTTCATATTCATATTGGTCTGGGTCCCCGAGCCGGTTTGCCAGATGGACAGCGGAAACTCCTGCGGATGCTTTCCCGCCAGCACTTCGTCGGCGGCGGTGATAATGGCCTGCGCCTTGTCGCGGGCCAGCAGGCCCAGGTCCAGGTTCACCTGGGCGGCGGCGCGTTTGGTCATGGCCAGCGCAGCGATAAGCTCCGCCGGCATCTTTTCCTGCGAAATGCGGAAATGCTCCAGCGAGCGCTGGGTCTGCGCCCCCCATAGCCGGTCGGCGGGCACTTCGACGGCGCCCATGGAGTCTTTTTCAGTGCGGATATTTTCCATAATGTGATCCTTATGCGATAAACAAAAATAAATCGCGCGGCGGGTGTTCCATCCGCCGCGCCGCGCGATGCGAGTCGTGTTTATAAAAAGCCGTAGGCGGCGGCCAGGATCCAGCCGACAAGGCTGGAGACGCCCACGCCAAGCAGGCCCACCAGGATAAAGCTGTGGTTGATGACATACTTGCCGATATGGGTGGTGCCGGAACGGTCAAACTGGATAGCCGCCAGGTCGCTGGGATAGGTCGGCAGGATATAATAGCCGTAGCAGGCGGGCGCCGAGGCGACGATATAGGCCGGGTCGACGCCGATGGCCAGGGCCAGGGGCACAATCGCCGCCAGCGCCGCGGCCTGGGAGTTGACGAACTTCGAGACCACCAGCAGCGCCAGCGCGTAGGCCCAGGGATGGACCTTGATAATGGCGCCGAGGCTGGCTTCGATTTCGGCCAGGTGCGCGCCGAAGATGGTTTCCGCCATCCAGGCGATGCCGTAGACCGCCACGATGGCAATCATGCCGGAGCGGAAGACTTCGTTTTTCGAGATGGCCGCCGGGTTGGTCTTGGTGGCGATGATAATCAGGGCGCCGGAAAACAGCATGCACATCTGGATAACCAATACCATCGACAGCCGTTTGCCGCCGAACACCGGCAGCAGCTGCGGCATCGCGCCGAGCAGCGCGACGACGGCGATGGTGGCGAGGAAAATCCACATCGCCACCCAGTTGCTGCGCGGCAGCTTCTGGTTGAGCAGGGTGGCGGTATCGCCGTAGACATAGTGGCGGTTTTCGGGGTCGGCGATAAATTTCTGGAACACCTCGTCCTTATCCAGGTCCTTGCCGCGAAACCAGCTGAAAATGCCGATGGCCAGGATGCCGCACAGGGTGGAGGGAACGGTGATGGCCAGCAGGTCGAGGAAGTCGAGGTGGCGGCCGTTAAAAGACACATTGCCGAGCATGGCCACCAGGGAGACCACCGCGACCGACACGGGGCTGGCGATAATGCCCATCTGGGCGCCGACGGAGCTGGCGGCCATGGGGCGTTCGGGGCGGATATTATTTTTAATCGCCACGTCGTAGATGATGGGCAAAATGGTGTAGACCACATGGCCGGTGCCGCAGAGGATGGTCAGGCAGCAGGTGACGAAGGGGGCGACGATGGAGACGTATTTGGGGTTGCGCCGCAGGAGTCGCTCGGCGATTTGCAGCATGACGTCCAGGCCGCCGGAGGCTTGCAGGGTGGCGGAGGCGGCGACCACGGCGATAATAACCAGCATGACGTCGACCGGGGGTTTACCGGGTTCGAGATGGAAGACGAAGACCAGGATAACCAGCCCGATACCGCCCAGGAGGCCGAGGGCGATACCGCCCTTTCTGGCGCCGTATAACAGACAGGCCAGAATAACGGCCAGTTGAATAAAAAATGCCATTTGTACTTTTCCTTTGTTTAATAACTTTATTTAAATTCACTGCTTAACAAATAACTCCGTTTAAAACCACAATGATTGTGCTGAATCACATACCGATGCTTTTTTTAGTTAATAATATGATTTAATATTTTTATGTTATAGCCAATCTTATTTAGGCAAATCATATTGTTGTTTAGATGTTAATGCTTATGATGTGAAATAATTAATTTGATTTAAGGGCGGGAATTAAACACTATTGCTGGCGAAACCCGCCGCCGCCGCACCGGTATGATGCGGCGGGCGGCATTTACTGGAAACACTGGCGCAGCGCCTCCAGTTTTTCCGGCAATAAGCGATAAAAATAGACCGGGCGCCCCATGGAGCCGTAAAAAATGGTGGTGGTAAGAATATCCGCCTCCGCCAAATATATCAGGTATTTGCGGCAGGAGACCTTGGAAATGTTGATGGCGTTGGCCAGCATCTCGGTGGAAAATTCCCGATCCTTGCTTTGCTCAATCCACTCGCCGATGGTGCGCAGGGTAATAACGGTCAGGCCTTTGGGCAATTTTTTATGGCCGTGATCGGCGTCGGCGGTTTTATGGTGAATTAAATGGTCGATATCGGACTGCGCGCAGTTTTCGCGCAGGTCGAGTAAATTGACCTCCTCGCGGTAGCTGACCAGCGCCTGTTCAAAACGGGCGAACTGAAAGGGCTTGATAAGATAATCCACCACGCCGTATTTGAACGCTTTTTTCACCGTGCCGACATCGGTGGCCGAGGAAATAATCAAGACATCGGTTTGCTCGCTGATTTCACGGATGATGGGCAGCAGATCCAAGCCGTTATCCTGCTGCATATAAATATCCAGCAGCACCAAATCAATTTTATCCCCGGCCGCCATCAGCAGCGACCGCGCCTGCTGCAGGGTGGAGGCGGTGGCGTGGTATTGAAACCCGCTGACCTGGCTCAGGTAGCATTTGTTTAATTCGGCCACCATGGCGTCATCGTCGACAATCAGAGTATTTATCATAGGGTTACCCCGTTTTTATCCGATATGGCAAAGTGATGTCGAAGCGGGTGCTCACCCCCGGTTCAGACGTAAATTCCATCCATCCGCCCAGCCGTTCCACGCCTTCCCGGGCAAGATAAAGGCCGATGCCGCGGCCGGTGCCTTTGGTGGAAAAACCGCGCTGGTAGACCGTGTTCCCCACGGCCGGGTCGATACCGGGGCCGTCGTCGCTCACCGTGCACTGCAGCAGCATATCATCCCGATAGAGGAAACTGACGGTGATCGTGCCTTTTTCGCTCTCGGACAGGGCATCCATGGCATTTTCAATCACATTGCCCAATACGGTGATAAGGCAGGCGGTGGTGTCGTTATCATCGGTATCGGGCAGCCAGCTGTCCTCGGTAATCACCAGGCCGATATCAAGGTCGCGGGCGCGGTTAATCTTACCGAGCAGGAAACCGGCGATCACCGGCGATTTGACGATACGAATCAGGGTGCCGATTTCATTTTGATAATTATTGGCCGTTTTCAGGATATAGGATTCCAGCGCCTGGTAGCTTTTTAAATGCAGCATGCCGAGAATCACATGCAGCTTGTTCATAAATTCGTGGGATTGCACCCGCAGGGTATCGGCATAGGCCGACATGCCGTCCAGACGCTCGAGCAGGCGCGCCACCTCGGTTTTATCGCGAAACGTGGCAATAGCGCCGACGATGTCCTCGCCCACGATCACCGGCACGGTATTGGTCAGCAGCACGCTGCCGTTGATATGGCTTTCCCGGTCGCGCTGGGGCTTGCCGGTTTGCAGCACGTTGCGTAAATAGAGCTGCGCCGGCCAATTCTTGCTTGCCGCGTCCAGCAGCAGGTTTTCCCAGGGGCCGTGCTGTTTGAACAGCCGTTTGGCCTCGTCGTTGATAAGCGTAATCTGGCCGTCGGCGTTGACGGCAATCACCCCTTCCTTGACCGATTGCAGCATGGCGTTGCGCTCCTCGAACAGTTGCGCGATTTCATGGGGTTCGAATCCCAGCATGATGCGCTTGAGCGCCTTGACCAGCAGCCAGGTGCCGATACCGCCCACGGCGGCGCCGATAAGCGCGGTCCACAGCAGGTTCCAGCGGTTGCCGTTGACGATGGTCTGTACCGTATCCAGTGAAATGCCAATCGCCACCACGCCGATTTGCCGCTGCGCGGCGTTATAGACCGGGGTATAGATACGCAGCGCCCGCCCCAGCGTGCCCTGGTTAATCGCCTGGTGTTCCCGCGCCTGGAGCGCCGGCAGTATATCGTCGCCGACATAGAGTTTACCCAGCAGTTCGGCATTCGGATGCGAATAACGTATCCGGTTCATATCGGTGACCACGACAAAAAACAGGTCGTTGCGTATCCGCGCGGCTTCGGCCACCTGCTGAATGGCGCCCGGATTGCCCTGGCCGCCCAGGCCCTGCACCACCTCGGGATCCTGCGCCAGGGTGCGGGCGATGGCGAAGGCTTTATCCCGCACGTTGTTCTCGGCCAGTTCGCTTATCTGGCTGAAAAACAGCATATGGACCACCACCAGCACGGAAACGATGACACCCGATACCATGAGAATGACGGAGGTGCTCAATGTCAGCGGCGCTTTGCGGGTGTCTCTGGCCATGTGTTCTCCGTGTTCGCCAATCGTCTTGCCCGGGATGATACGACAAAATAAGGCTGAAGGAGGGGTATTTTGCTGCCGTTATCATTACGCCGCGCCATGAATAAGATGGTAAAGACTCTGCTTGCTTCTGACGCGGGTCTGCTTCACACTCCCGGCAAAAATAGCGGCGGGCGCGCATAAAACCAGCGCCTGATTATGCCGTGGCTGAAAATAATCTCCGGTAGAGGATTATTTTACTTAATAAAATAACAGAATAGTTATTTAATGGCGTGCGTCGTGGAAATATAATGCATAGAGGTCCAGCCTAACAAAAAACAAATAAAGTAAAATTTTAGAGTAAACATTTTGAAATAATATTGGTTAAAAATGTTCTTGGTCACAAATAATAAAAATATAAATTGTCATTTGGCCCTAAATTGATAGAGATCAATTTAACCCTCTCATAATAATTTCAGGGTCTCAATGACGCAGCCGTGCTTGAGCAGCGTTGCCATGTAAGAGGCCCAAAACCACTATGAATACCCGCATTACTCCCCCGGGGGTTGATCGCCGTACCTTTTTAAAACTGTGCGCCGCCCTGGCCGCCACCATGGGCCTGAGCAGCCGCGCGGCCGGCGAAATGGCCCGCTCCCTGGCGCAGCCGACGCGGCCGCCGGTTATCTGGATCGGCGCCCAGGAATGCACCGGCTGCACCGAGTCCCTGCTGCGCGCGACGCATCCGACGCTGGAACACCTGCTGCTTAACGATATTTCCCTGGAATACCATGAGGTGCTCTCCGCCGCCTTCGGCGCCCAGGCCGAGGACAATAAGCAGCGCGCGGTGGAGCGGTACCGCGGCAAATATGTGCTGGTGGTGGACGGTTCCATCCCGCTCAAGGACGGCGGCGTGTACTGCATGGTGGCCGGCAAACCTATTGTCGAGCATATCCGTGAATGCGCCGAGGGCGCCGCCGCCATTATCGCCATCGGGTCCTGTTCCGCCTGGGGCGGCGTGCCGGCCTCGGGCAGCAATCCCACCGGGGCGGTCAGCCTGCAGCAGGCCCTGCCGGGCAAAACCATTATCAATATCCCGGGCTGCCCGCCCAATCCACATAATTTCCTGGCGACGGTGGCCCATATCATTACCTGGGGGCGCGCGCCGGCGCTTGACGCCGCCGGGCGGCCCACCTTTGCCTATGGCCGTCTGATTCATGAAAACTGTGAACGGCGGCCGCATTTCGACGCGGGGCGTTTTGCCCGGGAATTCGGCGACGAGGGGCATCGCCAGGGGTGGTGTCTGTACCATCTGGGCTGTAAAGGACCGGAGACCTACGGCAACTGCCCGACCCTAGAGTTTTGCGATGTGGGCGGCGGTATCTGGCCGGTGGGCATCGGCCATCCCTGTTATGGCTGCAATGAGCAGGGCATCGGCTTTACCAAGGGGATTTTCCAATTGGCGAATGTGGAAAACCCCACCCCCAGGGCGGAAAAACCCGCCGTCCATCAGCCGGAAGGGGCGCCGCGCTCCGCCACCGCCACCGGCCTTATCGGCGGCGTGCTGGGGGTGGTGGCGGGCGTCGGCCTGATGACGGTGCGTGAACTGGGCCGGGCGCAGAATAAACAGCGCCGGGATCGGACCGACGCTTCGTCCCGGGAGGAGTGAGCCGTGAACCGACGTCATTTTTTTAAACTGACCTGCGCCGGGGCCTTGCTGGCGGGCGTACCCGCCGCCGCGCTGGCGCAGGCGCAGAATAAACCGCCCATTCCGGGCGCGCTGGGCATGCTGTACGATTCCACGCTCTGCGTGGGCTGCCAGGCCTGCGTGACAAAATGCCAGCAGGTCAATCATTCTCCCAGGCCAGCCGCGGGGAAAACCTATGCCGGCGGCGCGGCCACCTGGTCGGATAATGACAAGCTCAGCCCGTATACCAACAATATTATCCAGGTGTGGACCTCCGGCACCGGCAAAAATAAGGATCAGGCCCAGGACGGCTACGCCTATATCAAAAAGCAATGCATGCACTGCGTAGATCCGAACTGCGTATCGGTCTGTCCGGTGTCCGCGCTGAAAAAACACCCCACGACCGGCGTGGTGCACTACAACGCCGATATTTGCACCGGCTGCCGTTATTGCATGGTGGCCTGTCCGTTTAACGTGCCGAAATACGATTATGACAATCCGCTGGGCCAAATCCATAAATGCGAGCTGTGCAACCAGCCCGGCGTCGCCCGGCTGGATAACGGCGGCTTGCCCGGATGCGTCGAGGTCTGTCCCACCGGCGCGGTGATTTTCGGCACCAGGGAAGCGCTGCTGGCCGAAGCCCGCCAGCGTCTGGCGCTGACCCCGGGCGTTGAATATCTGTATCCCCGCCAGACCCTTGGGGATGGGGATCGCTATGCGCGCGCCCTGCCGCGGTATGAACCGCATATCTACGGCGAGAAAGAAGGCGGCGGCACCCAGGTGCTGGTGCTGGCCGGGGTGCCGTACCAAAACCTCGACCTGCCGGCGCTGGCGGAGTTGTCCACCGGCGCGCGCTCGGAGCATATCCAGCATTCGCTGTATAAAGGCATGGTATTGCCGCTGGCGGTATTTGCCGGGCTGGCGCTGCTGGTGCGGCGCAATACCCGCGACGGACACGACGGCGACGATAAGGCCGCCGGGCCTGATCTATCCGGCGCGGCCGGCGACGATGCGCCGGGCGGGCGGGAGGCGTCAGGCGCCAAAACGACGCGCGTAGCGCCACCAGGAGAGAATAATCATGACGATGCATAAGGCCAGCCCGCTGGGCGGACGTCTGTTCGCCAGGCCCATTATGTACCTGGCGCCGCTGGTGATACTGTGCGCGGGGCTTATCCTCAGGCGACTGCTGTTCGGCATCGGCTCGGTGGCCAACCTGAACGGCGGTTATCCCTGGGGCCTGTGGATTGCCTTCGACCTGCTGGTGGGCACCGGCCTGGCCTGCGGCGGGTGGGCGCTGGCCTGGGCGGTCTACGTCTTCAACCGCGGCGAATTCCACCCGCTGATGCGTCCGGCGCTGCTGGCCAGCCTGTTCGGCTATTCGCTGGGCGGGCTGTCCATCACCATCGACGTCGGCCGCTACTGGAACCTGCCGTACTTTTATCTTCCCGGCTATTTCAATACCTCGTCGGTATTGTTTGAAACCGCGGTATGCATGACCATCTACATCGGCATCATGGCGCTCGAGTTCGCGCCGGTACTGTGTGAAAAGTGGGGATGGCACGCCCCGCGCAAATGGCTCGATAAAGGGATGTTCCTGATCCTGTCGCTGGGCGTTCTGCTGCCCACCATGCATCAATCCTCCATGGGGTCGCTGATGATTGCCGCCGGCATCAAGGTGCATCCCCTGTGGCAAAGCTACGAAATGCTGCCGCTGTTTTCGCTGCTGACCGCCTTTATCATGGGGTTTTCGATGGTGGTGTTTGAAGGTTCGCTGGTGCGGGCGGGGCTTGCGGGCCGCGGAGCGGACGAAACGCCGCTGTTCACGCGCCTGACGCGCATTATCGCCGTTTTCCTGACGATCTTCATCCTGCTGCGCTTTGCGGAAGTGATCTGGCGCGGCAAGACCGGCTATTTATGGGCGGGCGATCGCTATGCCGCGCTGTTCTGGGCGGAAATCGGCCTGATGCTGGCGCCGTTGCTGATGCTCTGCCTGCGACGCTGCCGCCGGGACGCCCGCGCGCTGTTTATCGGCGGGCTGTGCATGCTGTCGGGCGCGGCGCTGTGGCGCCTGGATTATTCCCTGATCGCCTTCAATCCCGGCGGCGGTTACCGCTATTTCCCCGCCGTGGGTGAAATCCTGATTTCAGTGGGCTTCGTCGCTATCGAAGTCTGTGCTTACATAATGTTGATTCGCCTGTTGCCGGTCCTGTCCGGGACGGCGGACCGCCATCACGATCGTCCGATTGAGGTAGAGCATGAGCCAACGCATCACCATTGATCCTGTTACCCGTATCGAGGGCCACCTGCGTATTGATTGCGAAATTGAACAGGGAAAAGTGGTCAAGGCCTGGTCGTCGGGCACCATGTGGCGCGGCATGGAAGAAATTCTCCAGGGCCGCGATCCGCGCGACGCCTGGATGATTGTCCAGCGTATCTGCGGGGTGTGCACCACGGTGCACGCCATCGCCTCGGTTCGCGCGGTGGAACACGCCCTGGGCATGAGCGTGCCGGTGAACGCCCAGTATATCCGCAACCTGATCCTGGCGGCCCACAGCATCCACGATCATATCGTGCATTTTTACCAGTTGTCGGCCCTGGACTGGGTGGATATTACCTCGGCGCTCAAGGCGGATCCGGTGAAAGCCGAAACGCTGCTCAAAGGCCTGTCCACCTGGTCGCTGAACAGCGCGGCGGAGTTCGCCAGGGTACAGCAAAAGATCAAGGATCTGGTGGCCAGCGGTCAACTGGGCATTTTCGCCAACGGTTATTGGGGGCATCCGGCCATGGCGCTGCCGCCGGAAGTCAACCTGATTGCGGTGGCCCATTACCTGCAGGCGCTGGAATGCCAGCGCGACGCCAACCGCATCGTCGCCATGCTGGGCGGCAAAACGCCGCATATCCAGAACCTGGCCGTCGGCGGCGTCGCCAACGCTATCAACCCGGATATGCCCAGCGTGCTGAACCTGGAACGGCTGATGTATGTCAAAACCTTTATCGACCGGCTGGGCGACTTTATCGAGCAGGTGTATAAAGTCGACTGCGTGGTGATCGCCGCCCACTATCCACAGTGGCTGACGCTGGGGCGCGGGGCGCGGCATTACCTGAGCGTGCCGGAGCTGCCGCTGGATGGCAAGGGCGAGACCTTTTGGCTGACGGGCGGTTATCTGGAGGACGGCGACGCCGCCCGCTTCCGCCCCATCGCCAGCCATACCGACCCGTTCCTGATGGACGGCATCCAGGAAAGCGCCAAACATGCCTGGTACCAGGACGACGAGCCGCTGGCCCCCTGGGAGGGCCGTACCCGGCCGCAGTACACCGGCTGGCAGGAGGACGGTAAATATTCCTGGGTAAAATCACCGATATTCTACGGCCAGACGGTGGAGGTCGGTCCGCTGGCCTGGCTGCTGTGCGGGCTGGCGGCGGGCCACGAGGGCGCGCAAACCCACTTTTCGCAGCTTGGCGCCGCCTATCGCCATCTTACCGGCAACACGTTGCGCGAGGCCGATCTGCATTCCACCCTGGGGCGGGTCATCGGCCGCACCGTGCACTGCTGCGTGCTGAAAGACTCGCTGAGCGTGATGTGGCAACTGCTGGTGGACAATATCGGCCGGGGCGATCACCAGACCTTTATCAAGCCGGACATTCCGCTGGATAAGGAACTGCGCGGCGTAGGCTTCGGCGAAATGCCGCGCGGCATGCTGTCGCACTGGGTGGTTATCAGGGACGGCAAGATTGCCAATTACCAGGCGGTGGTCCCCTCCACCTGGAACGCCGGCCCGCGCAACGGGCAGGACGTGCCGGGGCCTTACGAGCAGTCGCTGGTGGGCACGCCGGTGGCCGACGCCGCCCGGCCGCTGGAAGTGGTGCGCACCATCCATTCCTTCGACCCCTGCATGTCATGCGCCGTGCACCTGGTGGACGCGACCGGCCGGGAAGTGAACCGGGTAAAGGTGCTGTGATGCGTATTCTGGTGCTGGGTATCGGCAACCTGCTGCTGAGCGATGAAGCGGTGGGGGTGCGCATCGTTGAAGCGTTGGCGCGCCGTTACCGGTTCACGCCCGCCATCGACATCCTGGACGGCGGCACCTCGGGCATGGAGCTGCTGGAAACCCTGTCCGGCCGCGATCATCTGATCGTGGCCGACGCGGTGCTCGCCGGCCATGCCCCCGGCGCGGTGGTGGTGCTGCGCGACGATGAGGTGCCCGCGTTCCTGACGCAAAAGCTGTCGCCGCATCAGCTGGGACTGGCCGATGCGCTGATGGCGCTGCGCCTGCTGGACGCGTTTCCGCGCCGCCTGACCCTGGTGGGCGTGGAGCCGCAAGCGCTGACCATGCGCATCGGCCTGACCGATTGCGTGGCGCGGGCGGTGGAACCGGCGCTGGGGCAGGTGATTGCCGCGCTGGAGCAAAGCGGCGTGACCGTGTCGGCGCGGGAAGCCAGCGACGCGCCCCCCGGCGCTGACGCCGGCCCCTTTTCCCGGCCCGACGATAATGACCCTTCTGATAAGGGAGATACCCATGCCGCGGTATGAAGATCCTCCCGCCCGGACAAGGGCTAATGAGGCCGCGGCTGCCGTCGGCGACGCGCCCGCGTCGTGGCTGGAGCCGCTGTTCCGGCGCATCGCCGATGAGCGCATGCGCGATTTGCCGTTTTTCCGTCCGGCGGTGCCGGTGCGCGCCTGCGGTTTCACCCTGTTTGAACAGCAGTGGCTGGGATGCCTGCTGACCCCCTGGATGCTGAGCCTGTGGGTATTGCCGGGGCCGGGCCAGGAATGGCCGCCGATGGAAAACGGCGCGCGGCGGGCGCTGGCGTTGCCGTGCGGCAATGTCACCTTTATCAGCGGCGAGCTGGCGGGCCGGAGGCCCTATCTCTCCTGTTCCCTGATGTCGCCGCTGGATGCCGGGCTGACCGGCGCCGGGGCGGTCGCCCTGGCGGAACACTGCGTGAAAATGGCGTTGTCGTTGCCGGTGCGTGACGGCGACAGCCCGCCGGACGCCGATCGCCGCGCCTGGCTCACCCGCGGCCGGGGCGGCGCCCCGGATGCATGAGCTTTCCCTGTGCTACGAGGCGCTGGCGCTGATTGACCAGCAGGCCCGCTCGCACGGGGCGCGGCGGGTGACCGGGGTCTGGCTGGAACTGGGCGCGCTGTCGTGCATCGAGGAAAGCGCCCTGCGTTTTTCGTTCGGCACGGTGTGCCGCGGCACGCTGGCCGAAGGCAGCGCGCTGCACCTTGACGTGCGGCCGGCGCCGGCCTGGTGCTGGTCATGCGGCGCCGCCGTCGAGATAACGCACCATGGCGCGGGCTGCCCGCGCTGCGGCGGTCACGCGTTGCAGGTTAACGGCGGCGACAGCCTGCGCGTCAGGCAGCTGGAGCTGGAGTAATATCCCTTGGAGAGAGTATGTGCATAGGCATTCCCGGTAAGATCGTGGCCGTCGGGGCCGATATTCACCAGCCGGCCTGTATCGAGGTCTGCGGCGTGCAGCGCGCGGTAAATATCGCCCTGGTATGCGAAGGCGAACCCGCCGCGCTGGTCGGCCAGTGGGTATTGGTCCATGTGGGATTCGCCATGAGCCTGCTCGATGAGCAGGAGGCGCGCGAGACGCTGGCGGCATTGCAGTCCATGCAAATGGTCGGCCTGGAGCTCGACGAAATGAGACAGGATGGGAAGCGGCGGGTAGTGGGCTAAAAACAACGCCCGATAACGGCAACGCCCCGCCACCCGGGATACGGGTGGCGGGGCGTTGCTGATTAACGTGCGGATAGGGGGTAGGTTAACTTGCCCTGGTTAAAAAATGCCCACCAGAGTCACCACGGTCAGGATGGCGGCCAGTCCGTAAAACACCCATTTGCCGGCCGGCACATGAATTTTCAGGTCATGCGTGCAGTGATAAATGCGATGCAGCCCGCACCACAGCGGCAGGACAATCATCAGCAGCCAGAACAGGCGGCCTATCAGGGTATGGCTGAACGCGAGCACCCGCGGATAGCTGAGCGCCTCGCCCGGATACCAGCCCAGCGGCAGCAAAAAGGCCACCAGCAGGATTATCACCGGCGCGACGATGGCGCTCCACATGCCGCCGGCGCCGAACAGGCTCCAGAAAACCGGTTCATCGGCGCGTTTCGGATTTTGATTCATAGCGTTCTCCTGATTAAACGACAAGGGCCACGGCCAGTATCACCACCGTCACCACCAGCGTAACGCCCCAAAGCGTGGCGATAAACGGCGCCGGACCGACCTTTTCATCCTTGACGACCAGCACAGTGGCCTTGGGCGCCAGCTCAAACCAGGTTTTGGTATGCAGCAGCGCCGCCAGCAGCGTCAGCAGGTTAAGCGCCAGCACCACCGGGTTTTGCAGGAAATGCACAAACCCGTCCCAGTTCGCCTCGCCGGCCTTCAGCGCATACAGTCCGTAGATCAGTTCCAGGCTGAACCAGACCGCCGGTACGGCGGTGCCTTCGCGCAGCATATAAAAACGGTAGAACCCCAGCTTCTGCCACCAGTTGGCCGGCATGCTGCGAACGTAGGGCTTGCGTTTGGTTGTTATCATGTTAATCACTCCCTTAGCGAGGTTTCAGCATGGCGATCATAAAGTCCTGGGTGCTCGCCACTTTGCCCTGCTGAATGGCGGCGGCGGGATCCACATGTTTGGGACACACCTCCGAGCAGTAGCCGACGAACGTGCAGCTCCAGACGCCGTTTTCGCCGTTCAGCTGCGCCATCCGCTCCTTTTTGCCGTGGTCGCGGTTATCCAGATTGTACCGGTGCGCAAGCGTAATGGCCGCCGGGCCGATAAACTCCGGATTCAGCCCGAACTGCGGACAGGCGGCATAACATAAGCCGCAGTTGATGCAGCCGCTGAACTGATGGTATTTGGCCATCTGCGCCGGGGTCTGCAGGTTGGTGCCTTCCGACGGCTGGCGGTTATTGCCGATGATATAGGGCTTAATCGCCTCCAGGCTCTCGATAAAATGGGTCATGTCCACCACCAGATCGCGCTCGATGGGGAAGTGGCCCAGGGCCTTGACCTTCATGCCGTGGGGATATTCGCGCAAAAAGGTTTTACAGGCCAGCTTCGGCACATTGTCCACCATCATGCCGCAGGACCCGCAAATGGCCATCCGGCACGACCAGCGGAAGGACAGGTCCGGCTCCAGGTTATCCTTGATATAACCCAGCGCGTCCAGCAGCGAGGTTTGCGCGTCATAAGGCACGTCGTACACCACGGGATGGGGGGCCTGATCCTGCTCGGGGTTATAACGCATTACCTCAAGCTTCAGCGTGTTCATCTCAGCCATTGGCCTGCTCCTTATCCTTTTTATCCTGTACCGCGGCCGCGGCGCCCTCGCCGCCGTACATCCGTTTGGCCGGCGGCAGGGTGGTGATCTTCACGTCGCTGTATTCCAGACGCGGCGCGCCGTCGGGATTATAAAACGCCAGGGTATGCTTGAGGAAATTCACGTCGTCGCGCTCGGTACAGCCCTCATCGAGCCGCTGGTGGGCGCCGCGCGATTCCCGGCGGTGGAACGCCGAATGCGCCATGCAGTCGGCCACCTCCAGTCCGTTGCCCAACTCAATGGTGTAGAGCAGATCGGTATTAAACACGCTGGAGGTATCGGTAATGGTAACCCGTTTAAACCGCTCTTTCAGCTCGGCCAGCTTATCCATGGTTTTTTGCATCAGCTCCGGCGTACGGTAGATGCCGCAGCCTTCTTCCATCGACAGGCCCATCTCGTCGCGGATGGCCGACCATTTTTCATTGCCCCGCTGGTCCATCAGGCGTTGCAGGGTGGTTTCCACGTCCCGCGCCTGGGCGTCGAGGACGGCGTTATTGGCGGCCGGCGCGGCCGCCGCGCTGGCCGCGGCCTGTTCGCCCGCCAGGCGGCCGAACACCACCAGCTCGGCCAGGGAATTGGAGCCGAGACGGTTGGCGCCGTGCAGGCCCACCGAGGAGCATTCGCCGACGGCAAACAGACCGCGGATGCGCGTTTCGCATTGCTGATCGGTTTCAATGCCGCCCATGGTGTAATGGGCGGTGGGGCGTACCGGGATGGGATCCTTCACCGGATCGACGCCGACATAGGCTTTCGACAGTTCACAGATAAACGGCAGCCGTTCCAACAGCTTTTTCTCGCCCAAATGGCGCAGGTCGAGATAGACCACGTCGCCGCGCGGCGTGGCGATGGTGCGCCCGGCGCGCCATTCGTGCCAGAACGCCTGGGACAGCTTATCGCGCGGACCCAGTTCCATATATTTGTTTTCCGGATGGCCCAGCGGCGTTTCGGGCCCCATGCCGTAGTCCTGCAAATAGCGATAGCCGTCTTTATTAACCATGATGCCGCCTTCGCCGCGGCAGCCTTCGGTTATCAGGATGCCGGAGCCGGGCAGGCCGGTGGGGTGGTACTGAACAAACTCCATATCGCGCAGCGGCACGCCGTGACGCAGGGCGATGCCCATACCGTCGCCGGTGACGATGCCGCCGTTGGTGTTATAGCGATAAACGCGGCCGGCGCCGCCGGTGGCCATGACCACGGCGTTGGCGCGGATGCAGATGCGCGTGCCTTCCATCATATTGATGGCCACCAGTCCGCGCGCCTGGCCGTCGTCCACCAGGATATCCAGCACGAAGTGCTCGTCGAAGCGCTTGATCTGCGGATATTTCAGCGAGGTCTGGAACAGCGTATGCAGAATATGGAAACCGGTTTTATCGGCGGCGAACCAGGTACGTTCGATTTTCATCCCGCCGAAACGCCTGACGTTCACCCGGCCGTCGGGCTTGCGGCTCCAGGGGCAGCCCCACAGTTCAAGCTGGGTCATCTCCTCCGGGCAGTGGCGGACAAAATGATCGACCACGTCCTGCTCGCACAGCCAGTCGCCGCCGGAGACGGTATCGTGGAAATGGGAGTCAAAAGAGTCATGATCCTGGGTGACGGCGGCGGACCCGCCCTCGGCGGCCACGGTATGGCTGCGCATGGGGTATACTTTCGATACCAGGGCGATAGTCAGGTTGGGATGGGCCTGCGCGGCGGCAATGGCGGCGCGTAAACCCGCGCCCCCCGCCCCGACGATGACGATATCGGCATTAAAGGTTTGCACTTTATTCTCCTGCTCATCGGACATTGCATTAAAATCAACAAAACGCAGCGGGATATTTAATTGACTTTAATAATTAAAATAACTGAAAATTTTTAATTAACTAAATTAAGCACACTAATTAATTTGATTCTTCTAATGATGCCATACATTCAGATAATAATAATATATTCCGTATGGGCAATAATGCGAGTGTGGATGAATACAGGTATGATGTAGATCAACAAAAAAAAAGAGAAGTGAAATCATTTTGTTAAATTGACGGCAAAGCGGAATAATTGGCATTCAGCTATTGATGTCGCGCGCGGACAGGGAACGGCAACTGCCCGCCGGGACGCGCCGCCGTCCCGGCAGGGTTATTTTGACGTCAGGGCCGCCGGCGGTTAAAAACCATAACGGATGGCGTCCTTGCTTTGCTGCATCAGCGCATCGATTTTCTGGGAAAACGCCTCGATGCCCGCGCTGTCGCCGCGCTCCGAGCACTGGCGCCGTTTCAGGTTGTAGGCTTTCATCAGATGCGCCTGGGCGGGGCCGGGCTTGCCGTAGCACGCGACGCTCTTTTCCCAGCAGGCGATGGCGGCGTCCGTGTCCTGCCGCTCAAACAGCGTCTTGCCCAGTTCGTTAAGCGCTTTGGCGCATTCTTTCGGCGCCAGCCCCTGCGCCAGGATAGTATCAATAGACGAGACCATGGATCCTCCGCGTACGGTTAATGGAAAAAGTTAAGAATATGGCCGAACACCAGTCCGACGCTGATGACATCCGAATCACTGAACGTGACGTTGGAAAACCCATACTGCCCGAGCAGGGGCAATAGCAACGCGGGCAGCAGGGTAATAAACAACCCATGGAACACGCCGCCGATGATGGCGCCGCGCCGTCCGCCGACGGCATTGCCGAAAATACCCGCGGTGCCGCCGGCAAAAAAATTGGTCAGCATGCCCGGCAGGATCATCGCCAGTCCCATGCTTGGGAACAGGAACATGCCGATAACCGAGCCGATGGTGGTGGAAATAAAACCGATAATCACCGCGTTGGGGGCATAGGGGAACAGCACCGGGCAGTCCAGCGCCGGAATGGCGTTGGGCACGATGCGCAGCGCGATGCCGCGAAACGCCGGTACGATTTCCGCCAGCAGCAGCCTGACGCCCGCCAGCAGGACATAAACCCCGACCACGAACTGTACCGATTGCAGGAAGGCATAGACCAGGTAGTTAACGCCGTGGGCATAAGGGGCGATCACCAAGGGGCCCGCGGCGATGGACGGAATCAGGTAGACCGGGATCATCACCACCATCATGGAGAGATACGTATCCTGGAGAAAGGAAAACGACTGGGGCAGCTCCAGATCCTCGGTACTTTTGCTGACATCGCCGGTGAGCTTCGCCACGCCGGCCTGCACGATATAACCAATAGTGCAGAAATGGCCCAGCGCAATATCGTCCGACCCCGTTATCTTGCGCACAATGGGCTGCGCCAGCACCGGCATGCCGACCGCCATGACGCCGGCGATAACGCCGCCGATAAGGATTAATTCCGTCCCCCGCAGCCCGCCCATGTAACCGATAACCGAGCATACCGTGGCCATCCAGAGCGAGGCCTGGCCGGTGAGGAAAATATATTTATAACGGGTGAAACGGGCGATAAGAATATTAATTACAAACGCCAGAACCATGATCAGGGCGGTTTCCCGTCCCAGGGTTTGTTGGGCGATGCCGGCAATGGAACCCACGTCGGTGACCACCCCGCGCATATGGAATCCTTTCTGGAATACA
Organism: Sodalis sp. RH14; assembly: GCF_047324285.1. Lineage (NCBI taxonomy): Bacteria > Pseudomonadati > Pseudomonadota > Gammaproteobacteria > Enterobacterales > Bruguierivoracaceae > Sodalis > Sodalis sp. RH14. Next base: position 3,642,404 of record NZ_CP178739.1, on the reverse strand, counting down.
TCGCCGAGGAAGTTTAACGCAGTGACGATAATATTGGCGCCGGACAGCAGGACTAAAAAACCTAATAGCGTTTTAAGCGTGCCGGTAATAACCTGGCCGGGGCTCTTTTTTTGCGCGATAAGCCCAATCATGGCGATCAATGATATCAGTATCGACGCCTGGCCGAGCACATCGTTGACAATAAAATGGAGGAAAGACATAATAAGTCCCCTGTAGGGTTTGCAACAATCGGATTATCAATCAATCAATATCAAGCCAGGTAGCCTTTTTCCTGTAATACTGGCGTTAGTTTTTCTTTTATTTCGTTTTTATCAACCAATCTTTTAAGGTAAATAATAGTGGCATTTATCGTATAATGCTGGAACTGTGATCGGAAGTTTTCGCCGGTCATTATTATATCCGCCCTGCTTGACGTGGCGCTGGAAATATCACAATGAGACAAATCGGCATCCACGCCCAGATCTTTCAACGCGGCCTCAATACTCATTTCGCACGCAAAACTGCTGCCCAGTCCCGCCCCGCATACCGCCAGAATTGATAATTTTTTCATAATACAGGTTCCTTAAGTGATTCATCTGTAGGGTAACCGCCGCCATCGGGCCGGCATGACGCCGATGACGATAGCTCAATACCGCTTCCGGCGGACAGCCTGCGGCCTGCCCATCCTGAATAGCCATTAACCGGCCATGCGCCTGGCCCACCGGCGTTGATGGCCGCCTGGGTTGATGGTTATCGCCCCTTAGGGTGATACGTTAAAAATGGCGCAGTATGGCCAAAATCTCTTGTTCATCCCGCGCATGTTTTAAGGTATTTACCGCCTCCTCATCGCAAAATAATTTTGACAGGCTCGCAATCATTTCAATATGTGAATGGCTGTCGACGGCCGCCAGGGCAAAAATAACGTACACCGGATCGTTATCTTCGCTGCCGAAGGTCACGCCTTGCGAAACGATAACCAAGGACAAGGCGGTTTTAATTACCCCTTCCTCCGGCCGGGCATGGGGCATGGCAATGCCTTCGCCCAAGACATAGTAAGGGCCTATTTGTTCATGCATGGCGTAAATAGCCTGGAGATAACGGCTCTCAACCGCATGCTGATCGATAAGCGGCTGCACCGATAACGCCACTGCGCTTTGCCAGTCTTTCGCCTGATTAATTAAGCGAACGTTACTTTCGTTAATCCAGTCCGTTAACATAAAGACCCTTTTTAGCTAGGTATAGATATATACTAGTATGTTTCTGTTTCCTTATAAAAACTGTGATCCATCTTTATCTATTTCTACAATATTGTAAATAATAATAAAGAGTTGTCTTGAAAAATAATGCCAAATACTATTACGGGCTTTCTTTATATATGAAGAAGGCCTTTTTAAGCAGCAATGTTCTATTATATTCGGTCAGGTGTGAGTTATCTCCTTACAGTTTGTGGTTATATCACCGCGGCGCGCGGCAATGTTTGCATTATCCAGTCGTAAATAACGCGGGTATCCTGCGGTTGGTCCTGGTCGACGCTAAAGACCGGCCCTAATGCCATCGGTCCGGCGCGTTCCGCCAGCGCCCGCAGTTCGGGTAGATATTCCGCGCCGGGATGGCCGGGCAATCTGTCCGCCAGGCGCGCGGCATAGCGGGCGGCCGCCAGTTGCGCGGAAATCCGGCACCACACTTCGACCAGGCGCGTCACGCCGGCGTGCGCCAGATAATGCGCTAATAGCTCCCGGGGCTGGAAGCCAAACCAGGCGTCTATGATAAAGGTGCTTCCCGCCGGGGCCTGCGCCACGATGGACCAGACGGCCTGGTAACTGGCTTTGCCAAGGGTACGGTTCATCGTGCGGTCGACACCGCCCAGATGCTGCAGAAACGGGTTTTTGATCCCGTCCAGGGATAACGAAAGCCAGCCGGACTGCCGGGAGAGGCCTGCGGCGAGGGTGCTTTTACCGGAGGCGGGGATACCGTTGATCATGATAATCCGCTTGCCGTTGTCACTTTCCGGCCGGTCCTGATGCGACGCCTGGGCGCCATTAGCAGGAGAAAACCGGATGCTGTCGGTCGCCGCGCCCTTGTCAGACATGTTTTACCTGCTCCGTTAACGCGTCTCTCGTCGGCCGGGTCGCGTGAAAATATTGTTTAATCACAGCCTGAATTTCGTTCAGCCGGGGAATAGCCAGTGTTTCCAGTTTTTGCCGGGTGGCCTCACGGTCCAGGGAAATACAATCTTTCCATAACGAACGGCCCGCAATGACGCCGGAGGCGCCCTTGCTCATGGCGTCCGCCACCTGGGTCAGGAAGGTGGCGTGATCGACGCCCGCCGAGAGCACGGCCCAGGGCACGTCGCCGGCAAGCCGGGTGATGTCCGCACAGGCCTGCGGCGAACCGGGATAGGGTAATTTCAGCACCTTGGCCCCGCATTCCAGGCAGATTTTCGTGCCGCCATAGATAAGCTCCGGGATTTTCTGCTTATATTCCTCGTCCGTTTCATCATCGAGTTTATACGTCAGGAACTCAACCACCAACAATAAATCCTCGCGGGTGAAATCCTCGATGCATCGGCGCAGTATAGCGATATTGTGCTGGTTCGCCCCGGCGCGATCCGAGCGCAGATACACCATGATCTTGCCGCCGGTGGCGCCGAGCTCGCGCACCCGCCGGGCGTTGATATGGTCAACCAGCCGCGACAGCCGGTAGCCTTCGGGCGTGGTGTCGAACCCGGAGGCGTCGAGGCCTATCAGCAGCGCCGTGTCGCGCGCAATGATGCCGTCGTCCACCAGCTGCGGCACGGCGCAGACCGGATCGACCAGCACGCATGACGCCTTGCTTGCCAGGTAACGGGTGATATCGGCCTTGATCAGTCCCAGTTCGTGTTCGGAAATCTGCGCCTGCCGGGCGGGATCGTTGGATAGCAGGCTGCGCATGGCACCTCGCTGATCGCAGGCGATAACCAACATGGCGCCGTTGCTGCCACAGATTTGTTGATAGCTGCGTAATTCTGAGGTGGACATTTTTGACATGAATTTCTCCTTTACCTGAAATTTATTACAGACAAAAAACGCGGTGATACGTTGTTACCCTTTGTCATCATCGTCCTTGATTAAATGGGAGAAAATGGTCCCAATGCTGCGGTTTATAAGGGGTTTCTCCCTGGGGAACGATTGCAATTTCCCGCATATTGCGCAATAATTCCCCATCGACAGAGATGAGTGTAATACATTACAGAAAGGAATTTCAAGCTGAAAGAGCCAATTTTGCAAGATCTTGCAGCTACTCGCGCCATGATGCATATGGTGGCGAAGCTGCATTACGAGTCCGACATGCCCCAGGTGGAAATTGCGCGCAAGTTCGATGTCTCCACCGCCACCATTTCACGGCTGCTGAACAAGGCGCGCGCCGCCGGCATCGTGCGTATCGAGGTGGTGGCGCTCTCTTCGCCCGAGAATATGACGGCGGACCTGATTAAGCGCCTGGGATTAAAAAAGGCCTTTGTCGTCGACGCGCCGCCGGCCAACGTCCTGGGCTCGCTGGCCGCGCCGCTGGCGTCGCTGCTGGAACAGGCGGGGCTGGGCGCCGGATCGGTGCTGGGCATCGGCTGGGGCAGGGCGGTGCGGGAGGTGACACTGACGGGCATGCCGCGGTTGCCGGGCATCCTGACCGTGGCGCTGAACGGCGGTATGCAGCAGGCCGCCCCCCATTTCCAGATTACGGAGTTCGTCCGGCGCGCCGCCGAGCAAATGGAAGGCAAGCCCTATTTCCTGCATGCGCCCTATATATCGTCCGCCGAACTGCGCGACGCGTTTCTCGCCGATCGCAGCGTGCAGGATATTATTTCGTTATGGGATCGGCTGGATGTGGCGATTGTCGGCATCGGTCTGACCCATGCGCCCAAACCCGGCGAATCCACCACCGCCATCGCCGATGAAAAGACGCTGAGCCGGGCCGCCGGCGACGTGCTGCGCCATTACGTGACCGAGACCGGCGAGGTGCTGCACTGGGAAGGGGAGGCGCGCATGATCGCCGCCTCGCCGGAACAGCTCAGGCGCACGCCGCTGACCATCGGCGTGGCCGCCACGCCGGAAAAGGCCGCCGGCATTATCGGCGCGGTGCGATCGGGCATGATCAATTCCCTGGTGACCGATGTGAACACCGCCCAGGCGATACTGGACCGGCTGCCGGCGGGTTAACCGGCCTTTGCCGGGACGGGGACGGGGGATAAAGCCAGCGCCCGGCGCAACGGGGCGCTGGCAAGGAGGACGACGCGCCGTGTCTTCAGCGTAAGGCGCGGCACGCGCGGGTAATGCGTTCGCAGGCCTCGCTCAGGCGGCTATCGTCGATGGCGTAGGCGATGCGCAGGTAAGGCGACGCGCCGAAGGCCGAGCCTTGCAGGGTAGCGACATGGCCGGCGTCCAGGAGATAGGCGGCAAAATCGCTGTCGCTGGCGAGGGTGGCGCCCGCCGGTGTTTTTTTGCCGATCATGCCGGCGCAGTTGGCGAACACATAGAATGCCCCCGGCGGTACCGCCGCCGCCAGGCCGTCGATGGCATTGACGCAGGCCATGATGACGGCGCGGCGCCTGGCCAGGGTCGCCATCCAGGCGTCCATAAATCCCAGGCCCTGCTCCAGCGCCGCCACCGTCGCGGCCTGTGAAATGGAGCTGGGATTGGAGGTGCTTTGCGATTGCAATATCTGCATGGCCGCCACCAGCCAGTCCGGGCCGCCGGCATAGCCCAGCCGCCAGCCGGTCATCGAATAGCCTTTCGATACGCCGTTTACCGTCAGCACCCGATCTTTCAGCCGGGGCTCTACCTGCGCCAGGGTAACGAATTCGCCCGCCGCATGGCAGATATGCTCGTAGATATCATCGGCCATGATCAGCACCTGCGGATTGTCGAGCAGCACCGCGGCCAGCGCCTTCAGCTCGGCGCGCGAGTAGACCGCGCCGGTGGGGTTGTTGGGGGAGTTCAGTATCAGCCAGCGGGTCCTGGCCGTAATGGCGGCGGCGAGATCGGCCGGGCGCAGTTTCCAGCCGTGGGCCTCGGCGCAGGGTACGATGCGGGCTTCGCCTTCGGCCAGCGCCACCATATCCGGATAGGATACCCAATAAGGGGCGGGGATGATCACTTCGTCGCCGGCCGAGACCGTCGCCAGCAGGGCATTGAAGATCAGCTGCTTGGCGCCGCTGCCCGCGATGACCTCCTGGGGCGCGTAGTCGACGCCGTTTTCGCGGCTGAATTTGGCGATGATGGCTTTTTTCAGGGCCGCCGTGCCGGGAACGGCTGTGTATTTTGTTTCACCTTGTACAATCGCATCTATGCCTGCCTGTTTGATGTGCGCCGGTGTATCGAAGTCGAGCTCGCCTTCACCGAGGTTAATCACATCCACGCCGGCGGCGGTTAGCGCGCGGACCTGATCGGAAATCGCCGCGGTCGGCGATGGTCTCACCCGGCGTAAGCGAGGCGCAAGTAATTCAGCTGACATCATTTCCCCTATCTATGAAATAATAAAATTGTATTATGTGATACAATAAAATCAATTTAAGCTATCACGTCTCCAGGCGGATTGCCCAGACTTTTTTTGCCGTGTTCCGACCATTAAGGACTTATCGCCATGACATTGCTCTTTGTTGCGCACGACACGCCGGAACCGGCGCTCTATGGGGCCATGGCCGCCATCCTGGCGCGTCGGCTGCGCCTGCCGCTGGCGCACCTGGCCATTGCATGGGATACCGCCCTCTATCCCGACGCCTGCCAGCACGCGATAGCCGCCGGCGCGCTGGTCACCAGCGGACTGATATGGCACGAACGCCTGAGCGGCGACACCATAGATACGCCGAAGCGCTGGTCTGAACTGGCCGCCCTGCCGGCCGGACGGGACTGGGTGATCCCGCTCGGTCCGGCGCAGCTGGCCGAGTTGCCCGGCCGGCTGCGGGCCCTAAGCCGTCTTGCCGTGGACTATCAGCTGATCCGGGTGGATATGTCGCCCCAGGGCCTGGTTTTTCGCCGCAACGGCGCCATCGAAAGCGCCTGGGGGCAATGGCGCCGCGACGGCTTTGGCCGCTGGCGGGAAACTTCCCCTGACGACGCTATCGCGATCGTGCCTGGCGTGGCCCCGACCGGGGCGTTACCCGCCGTCGACCCCGGCCCGGGCATTGGGCGGGATGCTCCCGTCGCCGCGCCCCACAGCCTGGCCGGGGCCGCCGCTTCGCCGCTGGCCATCGTTTTGCTCGGCGCGCGGCGGGATCAGCTGGAGGCCTATCCCGCCGCCGTCGCCGCGCTCGGCGATGCCGCCGACGCCCTGGCGCTGCGGCTTAATATCCTGTTTGCCTCGCCGCAGGAGCCTTGCGGCGATATCCTCAAACGCGCGCACGGCGTCCTGTTGCCCGGCGGCGCCGCCATGGCCAACGTGGCCGGGCAGATAACCGCGGCGCGTTATACCCTGGATAACGCTGTTCCCACCCTGGGCTTATGCCTGGGCATGCAAACCATGGCGACGGCGGTGGCCCAGCGCATGCTGGGCTCCACCGGGGTGAATCTGGCCGAGGCCGATCCCCTGGCGCCGGTAAAATCCTTTGTTCCGCTGGCGGAAACGGCCGGTCTTCCCCGGCACCGCCTGGGCGACCATATGATGGTGAGCGAGCCCGGCAGCCGTATGCACCAGTTGCTCGGCGACCGGTCAACCCTGCGCTATAACCACCGTTTCCACCTTAACCCGGCGCTGAAGCGGGATCTGGACATCGCCGGCCTGCGCCTCAGCGCCACCGATGCCAGCGGCGCCATTACCGACGGTATAGAATTTACCCGCCATGTATTTTATCTGGGGGTACAGGGCCACCCCGAGCTCTCGTCTTCCCGCCGCCGGCCGCATCCGCTGCTGATGGCGTTTTTAACCGCGGCGGCGCGGCGGCGGGAGGCGCGGCTATAACGCCGGCGATACGCCGGCGCGCGGGTCGGCGGCCAGGCGCGCCAGTTCGGCCGCCACCTGGGCGATGACGTCCGCTTCCAGATCGAGAAGCGGCGCGCGCACATGGCCGCCGTCGAAGCCGCGCAGGTTCATGGCGGCCTTGACCAGTTGCGGCTGGCCGTGGCGGCGGGCCAGGGCGCGGTAGGGATACCACAGGCTATGCAGATCGCGGGCGGTGGCGGCGTCGCCGCGCTCAAGCGCGCGATAGGCGGCCAGAATGATTTCCGGCAGCGCGCAGCTGTTGGTGCTGCTGATGCCGTCGAAGCCGCACATCATCGGCCCGAGGAATGCCAGATCGGAGGCGCAGAACAGCCGCAGGCGGCCGGAGAGGCGGTTGGCGATCTGGTCGATGGCGGTCGGATTCAGATCGCCTTGCTTAATGCCCACCACGCCCCCGATATCCGCCAGCTGTTCCAGTACCGCCGGCGGCAGCGTGATGCCAATGCCCGGCGCGTTATACACCAGGATGCCGGTGCGTGAAAGCGGGGCCATTTGTTTAAAAAAACTCACGATCTGCGCGTCGGTCACTTCGGAGACAAACGGCGGCGTCACCATCGGCAGGCCGCCCAGTTCGCCGGCAAGCGCCGTTAAATCGCGCACCGTGCGCGCGTCGGAACCGGCGCTGCACAGCATCACCGGCACCCGGTCGCCCACCACGTCCATGACGTGGCGAAATAACCGGGCGCGCTCATCGGCGCTCATCGCCGGGAATTCACCGTAGGTGCCGCCGATCAGCACGCCGTCGTAGCCCAGCCCGATGACCCGCTCGATATTGCGCGCCAGTCCCGCGAAATCAAATGCGCCGTCGGCGGTAAACGGGGTAACGGTGATATTAAAAATACCGCGCAGGCGTGCCTGGCTTTCACTGATGTCTTTCATAACTATGCTTTCCTGTCTGACCTGATAACGAAGAACCGATACCGCAGCCCGGCCATGGGGCCGGGCGCGTGGGAGAGGTTGCGCCGCCGGGGCGGAGCATTGCCGGCGCGGCCTGGCCGCCTTGGCGGGCGCCTGCCTGGCCGGCGGGCGCATACAGCGCCCGGCTAAAGCCGGTATAACGGCCGGTCCACCGCCCCGAGGGCCCGGCAGCCGGTTTCCGTCACCACAATGGTTTCGCTGACGCCGACGGTGAATTCACCGTAGATTCTCAGCGCGGGCGGAATATGGAAGGTCATGCCCGGTTGCAGTTCGGTGGTGATGCCGCTGTAAAGACTGAGGATTGCGCCTTCGCCCCAGTCCGGCGCGAACGACACGCCGATGGAATAGCCGGTGCGTTTTTTAAAGTTATCGGTATACCCGGCGCGGTCGATCACTTTCTGGCAGGCGAGATGCGGGGCCTCGCAGGTGGCGCCGGGGCGGATGGCGTCAAGGGCCGCCTGCAGGGCTTCCTGACAGGTTTTTTCCATTTCCAGCGCCACGGCGGGCGGTTTGCCCAGCCACGCCGAGCGCATCAGCGCCGCGTGATAGCGATCGTGGGTGGCGGCCATTTCCAGGAAGATAGGATCGCCGTCCTGGATTTTGCGCCGGCGCCAGGTGCCGTGCGGCACGCCGGTACGCGGGCCGGAGGAGACCAGCGGTTCCATGCCCATATATTCGGATCCGGCGGCGATGGCCGCGCCCATCATGGCGGCGACCAGGTCGTTCTCGGTGGCGCCGGCCCGGATGGCCGCGCGCCCGGCCAGCATGCCCGCGTCGACATAGCGGGCGGCGTGGGCCATTTTTTCCAGCTCGGCGGCGGATTTCACCGCGCGCAGCTGTTCAATCACGCCCGCCGCGTCGTGGATAACGCCCAGCTCGGCTTGCAACGCTTCGTAAACGGCAATCGGCAGAAACCAGCCGCGTTTATCAATGCCGATGCGGCGCCGGGTCCAGCCGCGGTCCTTCAGCACGCCCAGCAGAAAATTCACCGGATTATCGCCGTCGGTATAAATGGCGGCGTCGCGGATAAAGGTGTTGGAAATAAAGTTAAAATATTCCAACTGGCGGATAACGAATACCGGATCGCCCTCCACCGGCAGCACCAGGGCCTGAAAGGTGTAATATCCCGGCGTCTGCTGGCCGGTGAGATAGAAAATATTTTCCGGACCGGTGATGACCATGACGTCCAGCCCGGCCTGGGTGAGCAGGGCGCGCGCTCGCTCGACGCGTCCGCGGTATTCCTCTTCACCAAAGGCGGATTCGCCGCCCGGCGTCACGCGGCCCAGATCGGGCAACGGGGTCTTGTTTACTGCGCTTGGGTTTGTCATTTACAGAACTCCTGGATGAATTCCGCCCGGGCGGGGTCAAAACCGACCCCCAACCCGGACGCGCAAGGGCTGCAGACCAGCCCTTGCTGATAGATAAGTCCGGCGACCGGATCGTTGCCCAGCCCGTCGGCGCCATACAGTTCGGCATAGGCCGGGCGGGAGGCGCAGGCGACATGCAGCGCGGCGGCGGTGGCCGCCGCGCCTTCATTCATTTGGCCTATCATAAAAGGCACGCCGGCGGCGTTAAGCCGCCGCGCGGCGGCAAGGGCCGGGCCGATGCCGCCCATTTTCACCAGCTTCAGGTGCGCCCAAACCTTGCCGCCCAGGCCGATGACGCGGGCCAGATCCGCCTCGCTGCTCATGCTTTCGTCGAGCATCAGCGGGATCGGGCTGGCGGCGGCCAGCGCCGCGTAGCCGTGTTCCGGGTCGTCGGCCGCGCCATCGGCAATCGGCTGCTCCATATAACGTAAATCGTAGGCGGCCAGGGCCCGCAGGCGCGCCAGGGCCTCGCGCGCCGGCCACTGGCCGTTGGCGTCCGCCGCCAGGCTGATCCCGGCGCCAAAACGGCGGCGCAGGGCGGCGACGCGGTCCAGGTCCTGGTCAAATCCGGCCACGCCGACCCGCAGTTTCAACTCGGTGAAACCCCGGTCCACATACGCCTCGGCCTGTTGCAGCATTTGCTCGCGCGAGGACCAGAACAGCGTCTGGTTAGTGCGATAGCTCACCACCGGCGAAGACGCGCCGTCCTGCGCCGGCGCAATGGCCACGGGGTGCCGCTCCCGCGCCGTTTCCCCGCATGGCGGCACGGCGCCGCCCGCGTCCCGGGGACGCGCCAGCAACCCGGCGACGCTGATGCCTTGGCGCCGGGCAAGCAGGTCATGCAGCGCCACATCAAGCAGCATGCGCGTCGGCGCCAGAATTCCTGCCGCCCAGGTATCCAGCCCGGCCAGCAGTTGCGCGGGGTCCAGGGCAAGATCCAGCCGGCGCAGGCAGCGGAGGACGTCGTCCAGCACCTGCTGCGGGCTGTAGCCGTTCAGGTAGGCGATATTCACCCGCACCTCGCCCAGGCCCTGGAAGGCCTGATCCTCCAGCAGCAGGTAAAGCTCGTCCAGCGCCGCCACGCTGCCCGAGGAGGCGGTATACAGCCGTAGATGCGGGTAGCGCAGCGCGGCGCGATACAAAGTGGCTTTCACCCGGGCTCCTTAGCGGCTCATCATCGCCAGCGCCACGTCGCGATAGATCTCGCTGGCGGCAATAAATTCATCGATGGGCACGAACTCATCGGGTTTGTGCGCGTCGGCAAGGGATCCCGGGCCGATAACGATGCCCTTGGTGCCGAGACTGCGAAAATGCACCAGATCGCAGCCGCCCTGGAAGCCGAACGGCCCCGGCTCCGCATTGCCGTGGGCGCGACAGGCATCCAGGCCCGCCAGTACGATGGGATCGCCGGAGTCGGTTTCCGTCGCGCCGCCGGTGGTCGGTTTAAAGGTGACGATGTCGCTGCGCACGCCGAACTTTTCCCGCGCCAGCGTAAGCAGATCGCGGATCTCTTGTTTAACCTGCTCTTCGTCTTCCCCCGGCACCATGCGCCGGTCCAGCAGCAGCTCGCAGCTGTCCGGCAGCACGTTATCCGCATGGCCGCCGTTGATGCGCGTCACCGTCAGGCTGGCGGATCCCACCAGCGGGTGGCAATGGCAGCGCACGCTGTGTTCGTGGGCATGTTCCACCAGACCCAGCAGCTGCGCCGCGCGGAAGATGGCGTTTTCGCCCAGCTCCGGCGTGCCGGAGTGCGCGGTAACGCCGTGCACCCGCACCAGCGGACGCAGGCTGCCTTTATGGGCGGAATAAGTGCTGTTAGAGGTCGGTTCGCCAATCACCGCGTAGTCGATTTTCGCCGGCGCCTCGCGCACGTAGAATTTGGCGCCTTCGCTGGCCACCTCCTCGTCGGCGACGAAAATCCCCATCAGGGTGCCGCGCCAGCCGTCGCGATGCGCCGCCAGCATGCGCATCGCCTCAAGCATCGCCACCAGCGGCCCTTTGGCGTCGCAGGAGCCGCGGCCATACAATTTGCCGTCGCGCTCGGTAAGCGTAAACGGATCCTGGCTCCAGCCGTCGCCCGCCGGCACCACATCGATATGGGTGTTAAAGGCGAAGCAGGGACCGGCGCCATTTTCCAGGCGCGCAATGACATTGGTGCGGCCAGGGAGGTATTCGCTAAGCGTCAGGTCAAAACCGGCATCGGCCAGCAGCCGGCTGATATGTTCCGCCGCTTCGCGCTCGCGCCCCGGCGGGTTTTCGGTATTGATTGCGACCAGCGCGGCAAGATCGCGTTTCATCCTGCCGATATCGGGCGATGAAAGACTCATCGACATCTCCTGAGGTGAATAAACGCCCTGACGAGGGCATGCATGATTGGCACTAACTATCAGTGCAATATCTGGTCGAGGAAGCGCTGCGCCCGCTCGCTCACATCGCCGCCGAAAAACTTCCCGCTCGGGGCGTTTTCAATGATTTCGCCGTTTTCCATAAAAACGATATGGTTGGCGGCGCGCCGGGCAAACCCCATCTCGTGGGTGACCACGATACTGGTCATGCCCTCGGCGCTCAGATCGGCCATGACGTCGAGCACCTCGCGGATCATTTCCGGATCCAGCGCCGAGGTCGGCTCGTCGAACAGCATCAGCTTGGGTTTCATCGCCAGGGCGCGGGCAATGGCCACCCGCTGCTGCTGGCCGCCGGACAGCTCGTCGGGAAACGCGTCGGCCTTGTCCGGTATGCGCACCTTGCCCAGCAGTTCCAGCGCCTGGGCCTGGGCCTCGGCGCGGCTGACGCCGCGCACCGTCATCGGCGCGAGCATAATGTTTTCCGCGGCGGTGAGATGGGAAAACAGCTCATAGCTTTGAAACACCATGCCGATGTCCTGGCGCAGCCGGTGCGGCTTGATATCGGCATGGGTAATATCCTGGTTGCGGAAAAAAATGGCGCCGCCTTCGATGGGTTCCAGCAGGTTGACGCAGCGCAGCAGGGTGGATTTGCCCGAGCCGGAGGGGCCTATCAGCACCACGGTGTCGCCCTCGGCCACGTTAAGCGAACAGTTTTTCAGCACATGCTGCGCGCCGAAATGTTTATCGACGCCGATGATCTCCAGAACCGGTTTTGTGCTTTTCATCATTTTTCCCTCAGTGTGTCGTGCCGGTACTGCCGCGCAGCAGGCGTTCGGTGAATGACAACGCCGGCTTTCTGCGTTTTTTCGGGTCGAGGTAACGCTCCAGCCAGGCCTGGCCCAACATAAAGAGGGTGGTCAGCACCAGATAATAGATACCGGCGGCGCACAGGGCCTCGAAATAGCGGAAGCTGGCGCTGGCGGTCTGGTTGGCGATAAGAAGCAGTTCCTGCACCGCAATCACCGAGACCAGGGCGCTGGACTTGAGCATGCTGATCATCTGGTTGCCCATCGGCGGCAACACAATCCGCGCCGCCTGCGGCAGCACGATCTTGCGCATGATCTGCCCGCCGGTCATGCCCAGCGCCATGCCCGCGGTGCGCTGTCCGCTGCGTACCGCCTGCAATCCGGAGCGCAGGATTTCGGCCATATACGCGCCCTCGTTCAGCGACAGCGCCAGGATCGCGCAGGTAAACGCCGAGAACCGCACGCCGAAACCGGGCAGGACGTTATAGACAAAAATGATTTGGAACAGCACCGGCGTGCCGCGAAACAGCCAGAGATAAAAGAAGGCCAGCCCCGTGCAGATACGTAACCGGGATTCCTGTAACAGGGCCAGCACCAATCCCATGATGATGCCGAAAAACAACGAGCACACCGTCAACAGCAGGGTCATTAACGCGCCCTGGAAGAACGCCGGGGAGAGCAGGTACTGCCAAACAAGATCAAGGGACATGGACTTTCCTTAAACGCCGGGACCGGTCGGAAAACGTGGTGATGATCAAAAAATAGCCACCGACGCCGGGAACTGCCATTTCGCGATCAATTTCTGGTAGGTGCCGTCGGCAACAAGTTCTTTCAGGCCGGTTTCAATCAGGGTTTTCATCTGCGCGTCGCCTTTGCGCAGCGCAATGCCGATATGGGTATCGGCCTCGAATTCATCGCCGGTGGTTTCGAAGGTATCGCCTTTTTCGCTCAGCAGCGCCACGGCGCCCGGGGTGGAAAGAAATTCAGCATCGGCCCGCTTTTGCGCCACCGCCACCGCCGAGTCGGTGGCCGCCGGGAAGGTCATGACGTTAATGGCCGCCTTGCCGCCGTCCTGGCACGCTTTGCTGCTCACGCGCGCCTGGCTTTCCTCAATGCCGCCGAGGGTCACGGCGATGCTCTTGCCGCACAGCGACAGGTCGCGGCCGGTAATCTTCTCCGGATTGCCCTTGGCGACCACCACCCGGCTGCCGATTTTCAGGTAAGGCACAAATTCCACCTGCTCGGAACGCACCGGGTTGATATACATCGCCGAGTTGATGATATCCAGACGCTTACCCTGCAATGCCGGGATCAATCCCTTGAACTCCATGGACATCGGCTGCGGTTTCAACGCCAGCTTGGCCGACAGGGCGTTGATCAGGTCGATATCAAAGCCGGTCAGCTTGCCGTCCTTCATGTATTCAAACGGCATAAAGGTGGCGGCGGTGCCATAGGTCAGCTCGCCCTTACTGACCAGCTCAGGCGCCGCCTGGCTCATCAGGGGGGCGCCCAGACATAACGCGGCCAGGGTAACGACGGCATAGCGACGCAAAAACAGGTTTTTAGACATGTCAGGCTCCGGGGGTGATGAGCGTAATTGCTCTTTGTGTATCATTAAATACAATTGAAAGGGGTTGTCAAGGCTCTTTTTTGGTGCACATTCTGCACTATATAAGGGCTTGCACGCTATTTGAAGGTGTTATTGTTTAATGGGTTATTGTATAATAGTATGCAACAAATACTTTTTGGATGCGGCACTCCATGACTCAAACGGCGACGGCCAGCGGACGGCGACTGGCAAATCAAATCCTGGATCTGATACGCGAGGCGAAATTCGAGCCGGGGCATCACCTGCGCGAACAGCAACTGGCGGATATGGCGGGCGTCTCCCGCACCCCGGTGCGCGCGGCCATGAAACTGCTGTGCGAACTGGGCATCATCGAAACGCGGCGCAACCAGGGATTTTTCCTGGTTAAGCCCTATGATGAAATCCAGCGCATCAGCATTGATGTACCCGCCAGCAGCGATCAAGACCTGTATGAACAGCTGGTCCGGGACCGTATCGCCGGCAAACTGCCGGAATCCCTGACCCAAACCGAGATCTCGCAGCGCTATGACGTCGATCGCAATGTCCTGGCGCGCACGCTGCTGCGCTTGTCCGAGGACGGACTGATTGCGCGCAATAAAGGCCACGGCTGGTCGTTCCTGCCGACGCTCAATACCGACGTGGCGTTCAGCAACGGTTACCGGTTCCGGCTGATGATTGAGCCGGGCGCGCTGCTGTCCCCCGGCTTCCAGGCGGATAAAAACACGCTCAGGCGCCTGCGCCAGCAGCATATGTTCCTGATTTCACACCCGGATATCTTAAGCGTCGACGGGCGGCAGATTTTCGACACCGACGCCAGCTTCCATGAAACGCTGGCGGAATTAAGCGGCAATATTTTTATCCTGCAGGCCATCGTACAGCAGAACCGTCTGCGTCGTCTGCTGGAATTTGGCAGCTATACCAATAAGCAGCGGGTGCGCGAATGGTGCGGCGAACATGTGGCGATCATCGACGCCGTCCTGGAAGGACACATGGCCGAAGCCGCGGAAATCATGCGCCGTCATCTGCAATCCGCCTACGAAAACGGACGCACCAAGGTCAGTAAAAGCAGTAAGCCGGATTAAGGCGGCCCGCCAACACCGGGCTCAAAGCAGACGTGTTCAAGGGAGAGCGTGCCAATGGGGTCGAATCGGGCGTGGTGTTCCCGCCAAACCGAGCCCCATGGCACGGTAGGCCCGCCAACACCGGGCTCAAAGCAGACGTGTTCAAGGGAGAGCGTGCCAATGGGGTCGAATCGGGCGTGGTGTTCCCGCCAAACCGAGCCCCATGGCACGGTAGGCCTGCCAACACCGGGCTCAAAGCAGACGTGTTCAAGGGAGAGCGTGCCAATGGGGTCGAATCGGGCGTGGTGTTCCCGCCCGACCGAGCGTCCCATGGCATGGTAGGCCCGCCAACAGCGGGCTCAAAGCAGACGTGTTCAAGGGAGAGCGTGCCAATGGGGTCGAATCGGGCGTGGTGTTCCCGCCCGACCGAGCACCCCATGGCACGGTAGGCCCGCCAACACCGGGCTCAAAGCAGACGTGTTCAAGGGAGAGCGTGCCAATGGGGTCGAATCAGGCGTGGTATTCCCGCCAAACCGAGCCCCATGACATGGTAAGCCCGCCAACACCGGGCTCAAAGCAGACGTGTTCAAGGGAGAGCGTGCCAATGGGGTCGAATCGGGCGTGGTGTTCCCGCCCGACCGAGCACCCCATGGCACGGTAGGCCCGCCAACACCGGGCTCAAAGCAGACGTGTTCAAGGGAGAGCGTGCCAATGGGGCCGAATCGGGCGTGGTATTCCCGCCAAACCGAGCCCCATGGCATGGTAAGCCCGCCAACGCAGGGCTCAAAGCAGACGTGTTCAAGGGAGACCGTGCCAATGGGGTCGAATCGGGCGTGGTGTTCCCGCCAAACCGAGCCCCATGGCACGGTAGGCCCGCCAACACCGGGTTCAAAGCAGACGTGTTCAAGGGAGAGCGTGCCAATGGGGTCGAATCGGGCGTGGTGTTCCCGCCCGACCGAGCACCCCATGGCACGGTAGGCCCGCCAACACCGGGCTCAAAGCAGACGTGTTCAAGGGAGAGCGTGCCAATGGGGTCGAATCGGGCGTGGTATTCCCGCCAAACCGAGCCCCATGGCATGGTAAGCCCGCCAACACCGGGCTCAAAGCAGACGTGTTCAAGGGAGACCGTGCCAATGGGGTCGAATCGGGCGTGGTATTCCCGCCCGACCAAGCGCCCCATGGCACGCCAACATTGCGCTAACACCAGGCGGAATACACCGCTGTTAAATCATTATTTCAATCAAACAGGAGTCGGTAATGGATTTTGGCATTCAGGGGCGCGTAGCGCTGGTCAGCGGCGCGGGCGGCGGCCTCGGGCGCGCCATCGCGCTGGCATTGGCGGCGGAAGGCGCCAAGGTGGCGGTCTGCGGACGCACGCAAAACACGCTTGATGAAACCGTGGCGCTGATTAACGCGCAGGGCGGCAGCGCCCGCGCCTGGACACTGGATCTCACCCGCCAGGACGCCTTTGACGCCGTCCTGGCCGATATCCGCGCCGCCCTCGGGCCGGTAGCCATCCTGGTCAATAACTCCGGCGGCCCACAGCCCAGCGGGGCCGCGGGCGTGGCGCCGGAACTCTGGAACGCCCAGTTTTCCGCCATGGTCGGATCGCTCATCCTGCTGACCGACAAAGTGTTGCCGGACATGCGCGCGGCGGGCTGGGGCCGCATTATCACCAGCACCTCGTCCGGCATCGTGGCGCCCATTGCCAATCTCGGCATCTCCAACACCCTACGCCTCGCGCTGGCCGGCTGGTCGAAAACCCTCGCCGCTGAAGTGGCCCGCGACGGCATCACGGTAAACGTCATGGTGCCGGGCCGCATCGCCACCCGACGGGTAGGGCAGCTGGACGCCGCCCGCGCCGCACGGGAAGACCTCAGCGTCGAACAGATAGCGGCTAAAAGCGCGGCGACGATCCCGGCCGGTCGCTACGGCAAACCCGAAGAATACGGCGCGGTGGCGGCATTCCTCGCCAGCCGCCAGGCCTCTTATATGACCGGCGGCGTAATCCGCGTCGACGGCGGCATGATCCCCGCCCTCTAAGCCACGCTTCCCGCCGGCCCGCACCTGGCCGGCGGTCTCCTCCGTCCGCGATCTACGCCCCGCCGGCGCGCCTCAAAATGGTGCAGTCCCCCCTCACCGCCGCGCAATTTTTTTATATGCGCCTACTCACAAATTAAGAAGATAACGAAAAGGCGCTATTGCGCCGGTGGATTCTTTAACTATATGTTAATTTTTCTTACAATAATTGTTATGGGACATAACGCATGTCGACGAAATTCAGTATTCCTATGGTCGGTATGGCTGTTTTACTGGGCGCAGCCGCCCCGGCACTGGCGCTGCCGGCGGGCTACCCGGCCGGCTACCAGCAAGTGGTGGACGGCGCGAAAAAGGAAGGCAAGGTTGTTATCTATTCCACAACCGATACCCAGGCCGCGGGGCCCCTGATCCAGGGATTCGAGGCGGCGTATCCCGGAATAAAAGTGGAATATAACGATATGAACAGCACCGAACTGTATAACCGGTATATCAGCGAGCAGGCGGCGGGCGGCAACAGCGGCGACGTTATCTGGAGCTCGTCCATGGATACCGCGCTCAAACTGGCCACCGACTATGCGCTGCAATACGCCTCGCCGGAAGTGAAAAACCTGCCCAAATGGTCGGTATGGAAGGAAAAGGCCTATGGTACCACCTTCGAACCGCTGGTATTTATCTACAACAAACGGCTGATTGCGGCCAATGAAGTTCCCGCGTCCCATGCCGCGCTGGCCAAATTAATCCAAAGCCAGCCGGATCGATTCAAAAACAAGGTCACCACCTACGACATCGAAAAATCCGCCCTCGGATTCATGCTGTCGGTACAGGATATGAAGGCCGACCCGCATTACTTCGACACCCTGGCCCAGACGGCCAAAGGAGGATTGTCGGTACAGTCGTCCACCGGCACCATGCTGGAACGGGTCTCCTCCGGGGAAAACCTGATCGGCTATAACATCCTCGGATCCTATGCCGACGCCCGCATCAAGACCGACCCCTCCATGGGCGTTTCTTATCCCAACGACTATATCCTGGTGCTCTCGCGGGTCATGTTCATCAGCAGCGAGGCGCAAAATAAAAATGCCGCCAAACTCTGGCTGGATTATGTCCTGTCGCCGCAAGGGCAGGACGTACTGGCCAATAAGGCCGATATTACCTCGCTGCGCAATGATATCGCCGGCGACAACGATCTTGACGGCATGACCAAAAAATTGGGCGGCGCGCTCAAGCCGATCCCGGTAGATGAAACCCTGCTGGAATACCTGGAACAAAATAAACGGCTGGAGTTCATCAAACAATTCCGCGCCGCGGTGAACAAATAACCGGCCGTCAGGGATCATTATGAAGACATTGCGCACTACCTGGCGGCGTTTGCCGAGAGGCGTGGTCGTGCTGTTAACCGCGCTGGTTATCTATGTACCGCTGTCATTTATCATTATCCAAAGCTTCCTGTCCGCCCCGTTCTTTTCACCCTCAAAGGTGTTCAGCCTGGGGGCGTTCCGCTTTATCTTCACCGATCCCGACTTCTATAAAGCCCTGCGCAACGGCTTTATCCTGGCCTTCGGCCTGGTGGCCATCGCCATCCCGCTCGGCGGCATCCTGGCGTTCCTGATGATCAGGACCGACCTGCCGGGCCGCCGGTTTATCGAGCCGCTGATCCTGGTGCCGGTGTTTGTCTCGCCGATGGTGCTGGCGTTCGGATACGTGGTGGCGGCGGGGCCGGTAGGCTTTTTCTCGCTCTGGGCGCAAAGCCTGGTGGGCTTTATTCCGTGGGATATCTACGCCATGAGCAGCATCGTGGTCATTGCCGGTCTGACCCACGTGCCGCACGCCTATCTGTACATTTCCTCGGCGCTCAGGAGCGTGGGATCGGATGTGGAGGAGGCGGCGCGCACGGTGGGCGCCACCCCGCTGCAGGTGATGCTCTCGGTCAGCCTGCCGATGGTGCGCCCGGCGATCCTCTACGCCTGCGTGCTGCTGTTTTTCCTCGGGCTGGAAGTGTTCGGCCTGATGCTGGTGCTCGGCGATCCCGAAGGCAACCTGGTGCTGGCCACCTATCTGTTCCAACTGACCAATAAGCTCGGCACGCCGTCCTATCATCTGATGGCGGCGGTGGCGGTAGTGCTGATTTGCCTCACCGTGCCCCTGGTCATGCTGCAGCGGCGGCTGATGCGCACCGCGAACCGCTTTGTCACCGTCAAAGGCAAAGCCGCGCAGGCCAGGCTGCTGCCGTTGGGTAAATGGCGCTGGGTGGCGGGCGTGGTGGTGGTGGCGTGGCTGACGGTCACCATCGGCGTACCGCTGGCGGGCGTCATGCTGCGCGCGTTTATCACCAACTGGGGGGTGGGGGTGGATATTTGGGCGCAGCTGTCGCTCAAGACATTCCGCCTCATCCTCGGGCAGACCAATCTGATGCGCGCCATTGTCAATTCCATCAGCATCGGCGTGATTGGCGGCGCCATCGCGGTAATGTGTTATCTGTTTATCGGCCTGGCGCTGCATCGCAAACCGGACGGCGTCACCCGTTTTATGGATTACAGCGTGCTGGTGCCCAGGGCCGTGCCCGGCCTGCTCGCGGGGCTGGCGTTTTTATGGGTGTTCCTGTTTATTCCCATGTGGCTGGATCGCTCCCTGAAAGACGGATTATTGTCGGCGCTGCCGTTTGCCGACGGGCTGCGCGAGCATTTTATCGTCTGGCTGCGATCCTTGCGCAACACCATTTTCAGCGTATGGCTGGCATACACGGTGGTTTGGATGGCGTACGGGCTGCGGCTGATCTCCTCGACGCTGCTGCAGGTGGGGCCGGAGCTGGAAGAAGCCGCGCGCAGCACCGGCGCGAGCCAGGGCCAGGTCACCCGCCATGTCACCATTCCGTTATCCCGCCACGGCCTGATCGGCTCCTGGCTGCTGATGTTCCTGATCTTCGAGCGTGAATATTCCACCGGCGTATACCTGCTCTCCCCCGGCACCGAAACCATCGGTTCGATGCTGGTGTCGTTGTGGGCGGCGGGGGCCATCGACATCGTGGCGGCGCTGTCGTTTATCAATATTTTGATTGTCGTGCTCGGACTGGGCGTCGCCTTACGTTTTGGAGTGAAAATGTATGATTGAGCTGTCGGTGGAGAACCTGCACCTGAAGTACGGCGATAATTCGGTTTTGCGCGGGGTATCGATGCAGCTGGCGCAGGGGGAGGTGGTGTCGCTGCTGGGGCCTTCAGGCAGCGGCAAGACCACCCTGCTGCGGGCGGTGGCCGGGCTGGAAAAACCCACCGAGGGCCGCATCGCCATCGGCGATACCCTGCTGTACGACGGCGCCGCCGGCGTCGAGCTGCCGGCGGAGGAACGCAACCTGGGGCTGGTATTCCAGTCCTACGCGCTCTGGCCGCACAAAACGGTATTCGACAACGTCGCTTACCCCCTTAAACTGCGTAAGGTGCCGTCCGCGGAGCTGACCCGCCGCGTGCAGGCGGTACTCGATCAGCTGGGCCTGGGGCATCTGGGCCAACGCCACCCCCACCAGCTCTCGGGCGGACAGCAACAGCGGGTGGCCATCGGCCGGGCGCTGGTCTATAACCCGCCCATTATCCTGCTCGACGAACCGCTCTCCAACCTGGACGCCAAACTGCGCGAGGAGGCGCGGGTGTTCCTGCGCGAGCTGATTATCCGGCTCGGCCTGTCGGCGCTGATGGTCACCCATGACCAGCACGAGGCGATGGCCATTTCAGACCGGATTTTATTGCTCAATAACGGCAGGATAGAGCAGCAGGGCACCCCGCAGGAAATGTACGGCGCGCCGGCGACCCTGTTTACCGCCGAGTTTATGGGCAGCAACAACCGCCTGAACGGCCGCGTGATGGAACTGCGCGAGGGGCGGGCGCGCATCGACGGCCAGGACTGGTCGCTGTGGGGCGGCGCCGGCGCGGGGCTGGCGGTCGGGCAGGAGGCGGCGGCCGTTATCCGGGTGGAACAGGTACGCTTTGCCGACGGGGCCGCCGATGCCGGGGATAATACGCTTTCACTGCCGCTGCTGACCCGCATGTACCTTGGCAACCGCTGGGAATACCTGTTCCGCACCGCCGCCGAGGGCATACCGGTGCGCGCCTATGGCGATACCGCCGCGCGCGACGGGCTGTGCCGGCTGTCATTGCCCGCCGGGCAGGTCTGGATCTTTCCTTTATAGACGTTGAACGCCGGCCGACCCCGGGCCGGATTAAAAAGTGACACCCTGTCACGTCAATATCGCCCGCCAGCGTTCCCGCTGGCCTTTTTCGTTACCACCCTCCGCAGGCCATTGACCCGGCGCTTACCCCGCCGGCGACAAAATGATTGTTTGTGATTATATAAAATCATAATTGATTAAATGTGAGCATGATCAAGGTAATCATGGCGCATATAACCTATAAAATAGCCAAGACAGGCAAGAGTAATGCGGTCAAAATGACAAAATATAATCAATATAACGACATCAGAACAGGGCGTCGGAGGCGAGGCGGGATTAATGAATATCAATAGCACCGTTATCAGCGGTTACCAGGCGCTTAGCGACATCGGCTACATTATTAAGGATAAGCGGCGCGTGCTGCTGGTGACGGATAAAAATATCGCCGCCATACCCGCGGTGCGCGCGGTGATGGCACAGGCGCGCAGCCCGGACCGCCGGGTGGATATTATCGACAGCGTGCCGCCGGAGCCGAGTCAGCATGACGTCGCGCGCATCCTGGCGTCGCTGGAGGTGCGGGACGTCGATATGGTTATCGGCATCGGCGGCGGCAGCGTGCTGGATGTGGCGAAACTGTTGTCGGTGCTGTGCGTGCCCGGCGCGCCGACGCTTGACGCGCTGCTGGCCGGCGAAAAACCGCGCGCCCGCGTCGCCTCGATGCTGATCCCCACCACCGCCGGCACCGGCTCGGAAGCCACGCCCAACGCCATACTGGCCATTCCGGAACAAGAGACCAAAGTCGGCATCATTTCGCCGATCATGCTGCCCGATATCGTGGCGCTGGCGCCGGAACTCACCACCAGCATGCCCGCGCATATCGCCGCCTCCACCGGCATCGATGCGTTATGCCACTTAATCGAATGTTTTACCGCCACCGTCGCCAACCCGGTCAGCGATAACTATGCCCTGATCGGCCTGAAAAAACTGTTCGCCAGCCTGGAAACCGCGGTGGCCGAGCCCGCCAACCTGGGAGCGCGTCTGGATATGCTGTGGGCATCCTATTACGGCGGCGCGGCGATTGCCCACGCCGGCACCCATTTGGTCCACGCCATGTCCTACCCGTTGGGCGGCAAGTACCATATTCCGCACGGCGTGGCCAACGCTATCCTGCTCGCTCCCTGCATGCGCTTCGTACGGCCGGCGGCGGTAAAGAAATTCGTCCGGGCCTACGATCTGCTGCCCACGGCCGATACGTCGCTTAACGAGGAAGAGAAATCACACGCGCTGGTGGACTATTTCGCCGCGCTGGTAAAACGTCTGCGGCTTCCCGCCAGCCTGGATGAGCTGGGGATCGCCGCCGATAATCTCTCTTATCTGGTGACGGCGGCGCTGGATGTACAGCGGCTGATGAAAAATGTCCCCGCGCCCGTGAGCGCGGCGGATGTCCGCGGCATCTACCTGGCGTTATTTCCGCAAAAGAATTATTGATTAATCAAGAGGATATTATGAACCACACTATTCAAGGCGTACTGACCGCCATCGTCACCACCTTCGACCCTCAAGGCGAATACCATCCCAAGGCGATGCGCGCGCAGATCCGGCGCCAGCTGGACGCCGGCAACGGGATTTTCTGCGGCGGCACCAACGGCGAGTTCTTCGTGCTTAACGAGCGTGAAAAGCTGGCGGTTACCGAAACCTGCGTCGATGAAACGGCGGGCCAGGCGGCGGTGGTGGCCCATATCGGTGAAATATCCACGCGCGATACCATTCGCCTTGGCCGGCAGGTGGCCAAACTGGGGGTCGACGCGGTTTCGGTGATCACGCCGTATTTTGTGCCGCTGAAACAGGATGAATTAATGTCTCACTACCGGGCGGTGGCGGACGCCCTCGAGGTGCCGGTATTCCTCTACAATATTCCGGCGCGCACCGGCAATACGTTACAGCCGGATACCGTGCGCGCCCTGGCGCAGCACCCCAATATTATCGGTATCAAGGACAGCGCGGGCAGCTACGAAAGCCTGAGTGGTTTCCTGGCAGTCGCCGCGGACATCGACGGTTTTAACGTGCTGAACGGCCCTGACTCCCTGATTCACCAGGGGTTTGTCGACGGCTGCACCGCCTGTATTTCCGGGCTGGCCAACGTCGCGCCCCGTGAAATCAACGCCATCTGGTCATTGTTCCGTACCGGCGATATCGCGGGTTCGCGCCGGGCGCAGGAAAACGTGACAGGGTTGCGCACCGATCTTTACAGCGTGGCCTTTTCTCCGGCGGCGGTGAAAAAAGCGGTGGCGCTGATGGGCCATGACGTGGGCGAAAGCCGTTACGCCGTCCGGTTCAGCGCGGAACAGGAGCAGAAGATTCGCCAGATCGTGAATCAATATCTGCAGTGATGGCGGCGCGGCACCCGGGTGCCGCCTTGTGACCTACCAGGACGCTACGATGAAAGTGATCTGCACCTCGCCCTCGTTTGCCAAATACGATGCTTCCCCCATCGACCGGCTGCTAGCACAGGGTTTTGAACTGATAATGTTACCCGCGGACGCGCCCCTTGCCGCCCTTGAGCCGCATCTGGCGGACACGGTGGCGATGATCGTCGCCTTTACCGAGGTCAACGCCGCGTTGCTCGACGCGGCGCCCGGCCTGAAGATCGTCTGCAAACATGGCGTCGGCGTCGATAATATCGATCTGGACGCCACGCGCGCGCGCGGCATTTACGTCACCAACGTACCCGACGCCAATAAGCATGCCGTCGCCGACTTTGCCTTTTCCCTGATGCTGAGCGGCGCGCGCCAGGTGACGCAGGCGGTGGCCGGCACGCGCGCGGGCGATTGGCCGCGTATTTTTGCCACCGACGTCTACGGCAAGACCTTAGGCATTGTCGGCCTGGGCAATATCGGCAAGCAGGTGGCCCTGCGGGCGCGGGGATTCGCTATGCGCGTGCTGGCGTTTGATTTTTACCCGGACGAACGTTTTGCCGCCGAACACGGCGTCGAATTCGTCACGCTGGACAGGCTGACCGCCGAAAGCGATTTTATTACCCTGCATACGCCGCTGACCGATGAGACGCGCAATTTATTCGACGCGGCGCGCATCAAGCGCATGAAGTCCTCGGCGTTCCTGATCAACGTGGCGCGCGGCGGCGTGGTTAACGAACAGGACCTGTATGCGGCGCTCAGCGACGGGGTCATCGCCGGCGCGGCCGCCGATGTGTTTACCCAGGAGCCGCTGGCCGCCCATCCGCTGTTTACGCTGGCTAATTTCCTGCCGACATCCCATATCGCCGGCTATACCGACGGCGCCATCAGCGCCATCGGCGAACGCTGCGTACAGCAGATTATCCAGTGCGTCTGCCAGCATGAGCGGCCGGTGAATATCATGAACGCGCTATAACGGCGTCGAAAAATAACGGGCGCGGCCGCCGCCTGGTATGCAATGCCGGATAATACGTTATCCGGCGACTTAAACCTCTCCTCTACAGGCTCGTTGACGATGAATACAATAGCTGCTAAATCGCGCATTCGCTGGTGGGTCGCCGGACTGATGTGGCTGGCCATTGCCATTAACTATATTGATCGCACCGTACTCTCCGCCGCTGCGCCGCACCTGATCAAAGAACTCAGCCTGAACGCGGAAATGATGGGCTTTATCATGGCTGCGTTTTTCTGGTCTTATTCGCTGCTGCAAATTCCGGCCGGCTGGTTTGCCGACCGTTTCGGCCAGAAAAAGGGGCTCGGCCTGGCGGTGGCCTGGTGGTCCATCGCCACCTCGGTCATGGGGCTGGCCACCGGGTTTAAATCCCTGCTGGCGCTGCGCCTGGCATTGGGCGTCGGCGAGGCCGCGGCGTATCCCAGCAACGCCGGCATTACCGCGCGCTGGTTCCCCGATAAGGAACGCGCCACCGTCTCCGGCCTGTTCGACAGCGCCTCGAAGTTCGGCGGCGCCGTGGCCATGCCGCTTATCGTATGGATGATTTATATGGTGGACTGGCGGCTGACGTTTATGATCATCGGCGGCATCGGCATACTGTGGGTGATCGCCTGGTATTTCATCTATACCGAAAACCCGGCGGATCATAAACGCATCAGCGCGCAGGAAGTCAGCTATATCCTGGACGGACAGGTGCAGAAACACGGCGACAAATCCGTGCTGCCGATGCGGTGGTACAAGCTGCTGCGCTATCGCAATATCTGGGCCATGTGCCTGGGCTTTTTCACCATAAACTATACCTCCTATTTCTTTATCACCTGGCTGCCGACCTATCTGGTGCAGGAAAAGGGCATGGATTTTATCAAGATGGGCATGGTGGCCGCGCTGCCGCTGATCTGCGGCATGGTGATTGAAGTGGTCGCCGGCTGGGCCTCGGATCGCGTGGTGGAGAGCGGGCGCCTGTCATTGACCGCCACGCGCAAGCTGTTCCTGACAGTCGGCCTGCTGATGGCGCTGTGCATCGGTTTCGCCCCGTTTACGGATTCCATTTTCATGACCGTGCTGCTGCTGTGCGTGGCGAAATCCGGCACCACCGTCGCGGCTTCGCAGGTCTGGGCGCTGCCCGGCGATGTGGCGCCGAAAAACAGCGTCTCCATCGTCGCCGGCCTGCAAAATACCGTCTCCAACCTCGGGGGCGCCATCGGTCCCATCGTGACCGGCGCCATCGTGGCGGCCACCGGCTCGTTTACCTTTGCGCTGGTGTTCTCCGCCGGGCTGGTGGTGCTCGGCATTATCAACTACCTGTTCCTGATGGGGAAGGTGGAGCCCATCGTCGAAGACGCCCCGGCGGGCAAACGGCCGGTGTCCCTGGGCAGCCGTGCCTAGCCTGCCGCACATCATCGCCCGGCCGCCGCCGGCGCGATGATGTGTGTTCGGATACCTGCCGTTAACCATCATGTTATGGAGGCTTTATGTCGCTTGATTCCAATAACAGCGCGGCTATGCCCGAGACCGTCGTTAACGCGAGGGCTATGGGAAAAATGCGCTTTCTTATTCTCACCGTACTGTCCGTCGGCATCGCGATCAATTATATCGATCGCGCCGCCATGAGCGTGGCGATGCCGTTTATGTCGGAGGAATTGCATTTATCCAGCACCGACAGCGGCCTGCTGTTGTCCGCCTTTTTCTGGAGCTATGTGTTATTTCAACTGCCCGGCGGCTGGCTGGTGGATAAGTGGGGACCGCGGGTAACCTTCGCCATCAGCAGCCTGGGCTGGGGCCTGGCCACCGCCGCCTGCGGCCTGGCGCACGGCATCGGCGCCCTGGTGGGGTTCCGTTTTGTGCTCGGCGCCGTCGAGGCCCCCAGCTATCCCGCCAGCGCGGCGACCGTCACCCGCTGGTTTCCGCGCCAGGAGCGCAGTTTTGCCGCCGCCACCTTTAATAACGGCAGCAAAATCGGCGGCACCCTGGCTATCCCGTTGATCTCGTTCCTGATAGCCGGGGTGGGCTGGCGCATGACCTTTGTCATTTCCGGCCTGGTGGCCGTCATCTGGGCGGCAGGCTGGTACCTGTGGTATCGCGACCCCCGCCAGCACGGCACGGTGTCGCGGGAGGAGGTGGCGTTTATCGAGGCCAACCAGGAGCAGGCCACCGGCGCGCCGATGAGCGTGCGCCAGCTCATGGCGCAGCGTACCGTGCAGGCCATGATGGCCGGCTTTTTCTGTATCAACTTTGTTTCCTATTTCTTTTTTACCTGGTTTCCCACCTATCTGGTGGAAACCTTCCATCTTTCGCTGATGAAGTTCGGCCTGCTGGGCATGTTGCCCGGTATCGCCGCCATTGTCGGCGGCTGGTGCGGGGGGCTGCTATCGGACAGCCTGGTAAGGCGCGGCGTTTCGCTGTCGGTGGCGCGTAAAATTCCGCTGGTGGGCGGTATGCTGGGCAGCTCGGTGATTGGCCTGGCCGCTTTTTCACCTACCGTCACCCTGGCGCTGTCCGCGCTCTGCTTCGCCAACTTTGCCGCGACCTTCGCCTCGGCGGCGCTATGGGCGCTGCCCTCGGACGTGGCCCCCAACCGCGCCAATGTCGCCACCATCGGCGGCATCCAGAATATGGCGGCCAATCTCGCCGGCATTATTTCACCGATACTGATAGGCGTGCTGATGCAGTTTACCCATTCTTTTGTGATTCCCCTGGTGTTGGCGGGGATCGTGGGGCTGTTCGGCGCGTTGATTTATGCCGTGTGGCTGCCCAGGGTCGAGCCGATGCGCTTAACCCCGCAGGCGTAAGGAGAGGACGATGAGCGAACAAACGCGTTGGACCCGGCGTCCGGAATACGCCACCTGGGGCGATTTTGGCCCCGACGATCAATTGGGCCGGCTTAATTTGCTGACGCCTGAGAAAGTGCGCGAGGGCGTGGCCGAGGTAAAAACCGGTCGCACCTTTTGCCTGAGCCTGCCGCTGGATCTGCCCGGCGGCACGGCGATGAATCCCAGGCGGCCGCCGCCCAGGCTTAACGCCACGCGGCGCGGCGAGCATCCCAACATGACCTATCCGCTGTCGCGCGATGACGCTCGCCTGACCGATATTATCTGCGACGACAGCGTGACGCTGGCGCTGCAATATTCCACGCAGTGGGACAGCCTGGCGCATATGGGCCAATGGTTCGACGTGCGCGGCGACGGCACGCCCGAAATGGTGTTCTATAACGGCTACCGCGCCGGTGTGGATATCATCGGCGAGCGTGATTTCCGGCCCGGCTGCGGCTGCGGCTGCGGCCAGGGCGGCCACCAGGGCGCAAAGCGGCTGGGTATTGAAAATATGGCGCGGCATGGCGTCCAGGGCCGGGCGGTGATGATCGACATCAAAAAGCATTTCGGCATCCGGCGCTTTGCCTTTGGCTATGCGCAGCTGCAACAGATCCTGGCGGCGGACAATATCGTCATCCGGCCCGGGGATATGGTGTGTTTCCGTACCGGTATGGATGAGGCTATATTTGCCATGGGCGGCGCCCCGGACGCGGATTATCTCGCACATCATTTTGCCGGCCTGGACGGCGGCGATCCGGCGCTGCGCCAATGGGTTGCAGAATGCGGCGTGGTAGCGTTAATCGCCGACAATCCGGCCGTGGAAATATTGCCGGCGCGCCCGTTGCACCAGGATTTTTATCCCTCGCATCCCCTGCACGATCTGTGCCTGTTCCGGCTGGGCGTTTACCTGGGCGAGCTGTGGCATTTAAGCGAACTCGCCGATTGGCTTTGCGCCCATCAACGCCACGCGTTCTTGCTGACCGCGCCGCCATTGCGGCTGCCGGGCGCGGTAGGCTCGCCCGTCACGCCGGTTGCCACGGTGTAAGCCGTGATAAAAAGAGATCCCCGTACCGACGTCCCGGCGACGCGGCCGGGAGGTCAGCGAAAAAGGGGCCCGGACGTCACAGCGGCACCAGATAGGCGGGAATTTGCACCTTGGGCAGCCCGAAAGCGCTGCTGAACCGCTGCAGCCAGCGTTCATCCGCACGCTGGAGATGGCGGCACAGGGTATCCGCCGCCCCCTGATGGTCATGGGCCAGCAGCAGATCGTAGATGTGCAGGTGCTCGTGCAGGGCATCCTCGATTAACGATAGCGGGATTTGCAGCACCGGATCAAATAAATAGCGGGTGGGAACAAATAAAATCCGTGTGCGCGCCAGCGTCTGCAGGATCTCTTTATTGGGGCAATACGACAATAAAATGTCGTGCAAATCGTTTTCGACCACATCCATGTTAAACCCGTCGCGCGGAAAGCCGCCCAGCGATTGTTTTACCCGGTTGCGCGCCTGCTCCATATGAAGCCTTGGCGCCCGGGGCGCGGCCTGCAGCAGGGCCGGCGGCTCGAGCAGCCAGCGGATTTCGTAGAGATGATGCGTTCGTTCCGGCGTCACCTGGGGCGCAATCCAGCGGCCGGGCGCGTCTTTGCTGACCAGCCCGACGCTGTGCATCCGGGCCAGCACATCCCTTACCACCGTGCGGCTAACGTTAAAATGTTCCGCCACGCGTTCTTCGATAATACGCACGGACGTGAAAATAATACTGGCGCACAGCGCCTGTTCCAGCTGGCCGTACATGCTTTCCCAGCGCGCTACGGCCGGGATTTTGATCATATCCAGATTGGCATGGTGCGCCACGCCGTCCGTCGCGCGCGCGCCGGCCACTTCATAACCGCGCCCCTCGACTTCCTGGATAAGCTGTTGCTCGCAGAGTCTTTTCAGCGCATGGCGCGCCGGGGAACGGCTGATGCCGAACGCCTTGGCCACATGCACCTCCAGCAGTCTTTCGCCCGGAGAGAGCCGGCCGTCGTCGATCATGGATTTCAACAGCTGATAGGCGCGATGCTGAATAGAGTGTTTATCCGTAGATTCCGACATAGCTTAATCATTTCAATGAGTACCTGTTTATCAGCATATCACAATCAAATCGCCGCCATCGGCTAGCGGCATCGTTTTTCATTATGCCGTCCCAACGCATCAAACTCCTTACGTGATCGCTCTCACATCCAGGGCATAAAAAGTGACGGATTTATCATTTCGTTAACTTTTTTTTGACATGTTGATGCATTTCGCCTTAAGTAAATGTGTTTTGTATGCAAAGTACATATTAATGCCTGCGCCGTCGCCAGCCGGTGATGGCCGGGCAAGGGGAAGACGGATGAAGATATTTCGGTGGGGAGACGCCGGGCGGGAACGGCCCGGCATGATTGACCGTCAGGGAGAGCGGCGCGATCTGGGCGGCGTAATCGACGACTGGCGCGGGGCCGCGCTTTCCTCCGGCCAGCTGCGGCGGCTGCACGGCCTGGATGCGCGCACATTGCCGCGGGTTCCGGCGCAGGCGCGTTTGGGGCCCTGTATCGCCGGGGTGGGTAAAATCATTTGCGTCGGACTGAATTATCGCGACCACGCCCGGGAGGCCGGGATGGCGTTGCCCACCGAGCCTATCCTGTTTTTAAAAGCGGCCAGCGCCATCACCGGTCCTTTTGACGCGATCGAAATTCCTCCCGGGGCGGCCAAGGTCGACTGGGAAGTGGAGCTGGGGATTGTTATCGGCCAGGACGGACGTTACCTGGAGCCGGGGCGGGTGATGGAACACGTGGCGGGCTACTGCCTGTTCAACGATGTGTCGGAGCGCGCCTATCAGCTGGAGCGCGGCGGCCAGTGGGATAAAGGCAAATGCGCCGATACTTTTGCGCCCCTCGGGCCGTATCTGGTGACGCCGGATGAGATTACCGACGTGCAGGATCTCCCGCTGTGGCTGGAGGTGGACGGCGTGCGCCGCCAAGACGGCTCCACCCGCGATATGATTTTCGGCGTGGCGGAACTGCTGGCCTATGTCAGCCGGTTTATGAGCCTGCAGGCGGGGGATATTATCGCCACCGGCACCCCGGCGGGCGTGGGCATGGGATTACGGCCGCCGGTCTATCTGGCGCCCGGCCAGCGGGTAAGGGCGGGCATCGGCGGGCTGGGCGAGCAGGATAATCCCGTCGTCGCGGCCGGGGCGGGCTTATGAAGCCGGTCATCACCTGCGTGGACGATCTCCGCCGCCTGGCACGGCGGCGCGTGCCGGGATTATTTTACGATTATGTCGACAGCGGATCCTGGACCGAGTCCACCTACCGCGCCAATAGCCTCGATCTGGCGCGGCTGCATTTCCGCCAGCAGGTCGGGCGCAATGTCGCCGATATCAGTACCCGCGCCACCATTTTGGGTCAGCCGGCCGCGCTGCCGCTGGCGCTGGCGCCCGCCGGCCTGACCGGCATGATCTGGCCGGATGGCGAAATTCTGGCCGCCCGCGCGGCGGCGGCGGCCGGCGTGCCCTACACCCTGTCCACCGTCAGCATCTGCAGCATCGAGGATCTGGCCGCCCGGCTCGCGCAGCCGTTCTGGCTACAGCTGTATATGATGAAGGATCGGGGGTTTATCGCCGATCTGATCGCCCGCGCCCGCGCGGCAAGCTGTTCCGCCCTGGTGCTGACGCTGGATTTGCCGATCCAGGGGCAGCGCCATAAGGATATCCGCAACGGCCTGTCGGTGCCGCCGGCGCTGACCGCGTCCGGCATCCTGTCCATGCTGTCGCGCCCGCGCTGGTGCGCCGCCATGCTCAGAACGCCGCGCCGGACGTTCGGCAATATCGTCGGCCATGCGCGGGGAGTCACCGATACCCTGGGTTTTGCCGAGTGGGTCAGCCGTCAGTTCGACCGTACCGTTACCTGGGACGATATCGACTGGGTGAAGCAGCGCTGGGGCGGCAGGCTGATTGTTAAAGGCATCATGGACGCCGGCGACGCCCGCCGGGCGTTCGGCGCCGGCGCCGACGCCATTGTCGTTTCCAACCACGGCGGCAGGCAACTGGACGGCGCGCCGTCCAGCATCAGCGCGCTGCGGGCGATTGCCGACAGCGTCGGGGAAGCCGGCGAAATCATCATGGACGGCGGCATCCGCAGCGGCCAGGACATGCTGCGCGCCCTGGCATTGGGGGCGGACAGCGTGATGATCGGACGCGCTTTTCTGTACGGTCTCGGCGCCCTGGGCGAGCAGGGCGTGGCCCTGTGCCTTGACATACTGCGCAAGGAGCTGGAAGCGACCATGGCGCTGTGCGGCGTCACCGCCCTCGAGCAGCTTGGTCCGGACGCCATTGTCGATTATCCCTGGCCTGCCGTCGCCTCGGCGCCGGCGCCGCGTACCCCCGCGCTTCGGTCCATCGCCGAGGCGCCCTGAACATCAACCCTGGATCCTGGAAAGGAGTGTTATATGTTTGGCGATTACAAAATGCATCCCGACAGCGGCGTCAATCCTCCCTACGCGCCGGCCTACCCCGTGGAATGGGAATGTCCGCTGCGCACGCTGGAAGTGGTGACCCGGGTCGAACGGCGCAAGGTAGAGGCGTTGCTGCGCGATACCCCTTTCGAACTGGTCAACGACCGGGTGGCGTTCCGTTTTATGCTTTCGCCCGGCCATACCCTGGCACTACACAGCGGGGAAATGTTTGATTTGATGGTCACGGTGCCGGTGCGTTACCAGTCGTTGTTTACCCAAACCCATATCTTCATGTATTGCAGCGACCCGATGGGCATCTGCGCCGGCCGCGAGCTGTTCGGCTACACCAAAAAGGATACCCACTACGCCTTCCGTGAAACCGACGACGGCCGAATCAGCGGCTGGGTGCGGCGGCGCAACGTGCCGCTGGCGGATTTCCATTTTACTCCCGACGCCGCGGCGCCGCTGGTGCTGCTCACCGACGAGGCGGAACAGCCGGCGGGCGAAATCCATGTGCGCCGCCTGCCCGATCCGGAAAAACCGGCCACCGCCTATGCCGATGTGGTCTATCGCCGCACGCCGCTGCGCTATTCGGCGCCGGTACGCGGCCATATCGACTGGACATTGCACGCCAGCCCGTTTGATCCCATCGCGGCGCTGGAGCCTGAGGTGCTGAGCGCGCATTTCATGACCTCGGATGTGTATGGCGGCGGGTTCGCCGTGGAAGATCGCCGCCTGCTGGCGCGTCTTTATCCCTGATCGCGGAGAGCACCATGATGACAGATCCGGTGGCGATTATTACCGGCGCGGGCGGCGGCATCGGCCGCGCGGTGGCGTTAACCCTGGCGCGGCAGGGATGGCGCCTGGTGCTGGCGGAACAGGAGGCGCAGGCGCTTGAGGCGTGCCGGCGCGCGTGCGCGTCGCTCGGCGCCGAAACGACGGCTGTGGCCGGCGATATCGGCAGCGAGCGCGATGTGGCGGCGCTGGCCGGCGCCGCCGCCCGTCTCTACGGCGGATGCCAGGGGTTTGTCAGCTGCGCGGGCATGGCGGGCGCCGTGCGGGAGATAAGCGACTACCCCGGCGACATGTTTCGCCAGGTGCTGGCGGTAAATACCTGCGGCACCTTTTATTGCCTGAAGTACGCGTTGCCGCTGCTGCGCCGGCAGGGCGGCAGTTTCGTGGCCATCGCCTCCACGTCGGCGATACGCGGCCGTGCCAATATGGCCGGTTATGTCGCCAGTAAACACGCGGTGCTGGGCCTGGTCAGGAGCAGCGCGCTGGAATGCGTCGGCAGCCAAGTGCGGGTCAACGCCGTACTGCCCGGTCCCACGCAAACCGCCATGATCGAGGCCATCGATCGCATGGCGGCCGAACAGGCGCCGGGCGGCGGCATCAAACGGGCGACGACGGCGCCGTACGGCACCCCCGACGATGTGGCGCAGATGGTGTCGTTTTTACTGTCACCGGCGTCCAGTCATATTAACGGCGCGTCGCTGGTCGTAGACGGCGGCGGCACCGTGGCCTGATCCCATCCCCCTGGAGGAGATGCACCATGAGTTCAAAAATTATCACGGCGCAGTATGCGCCGCGGGTGACCGCGCAGCATAAACGGGCGCTGGTCGCCGCCTGCATCGGTAATTTCATCGAGTATTTTGACTTTGTGATTTACGGCTATTTCGCCTCGGTGATCGCCCGGCTGTTTTTCCCGGCGGAAAACCAGGCCGCCAGCCTGCTGCTCACCTTTGCGGTGTTTGCCATCAGCTACGCCTCCCGTCCCCTGGGCGGTATTATCTTCGGCCATCTGGGCGATCGCTACGGCCGCAAAATACCGCTGTCGATTGCGATTATGCTGATAGCCGGCTCCACCACGGTCATCGGTTTAATGCCGACCTACGACACCATCGGCCTGGCCGCGCCGGTGATCCTGACGCTGGCCCGCTTGATCCAGGGAATCTCGGTGGGCGGCGAATACGGCGGCGCCACGTCGTTTATTTCCGAATACGCGCCGCCGCACCGGCGGGGGCTATATACCGGCTGGCAGACTTTCACCATCGGCCTGGCGCTGCTGGCCGGCGGCGGGGTGGCGACGGCGCTGACCGCCCTGCTGTCCGCCGAAGACCTGCATGCCTGGGGCTGGCGCCTGCCGTTCCTGGCGGGGCTGCCCCTGGGATTCGTCGGGCTTTATCTGCGCCTGAAGCTGGAGGAAACGCCGCATTTCGCCAAGGTGAAAAAATCCGCCGGGGTGGAAAAAGCGCCGCTGCTGACGGGATTACGCCAGGAATGGCGCGCCATCCTGATCGGCATGGGGCTGATCGCGGCGCCTTCCGCCTGTATTTATATCTATTATATTTATTCGCCCACCTATCTGTCGGTGGTGCTGGGGTTCTCCCTGGCGCAGGCGCAGCGCGCCAATCTGTACAGTCTGGCGTTCTATTGCTGCCTGCTGCCCGGGTTCGCCTGGCTGAGCGATATCATCGGCCGGCGCCCGCTGATGATCGCCAGTTCGCTGGCCATTGCGCTGGTCACTTATCCGGCGTTTCATCTGCTTAACGCCGGCAATTTTAACCAGACGGTGCTGGGGCTGTGCCTGATGAGCCTGGCGTTTGCCCCGCATTCGGCCACCGCGCTCTGCGCCATGGCGGAAATCATGCCTACCCGCATCCGCTATACCGGGCTGTCCGTCAGCCTGAATATTCCCGTCACCCTGCTGGGGGGTACCGCGCCTTTTATCGCCACCTGGCTGGTGAGCGCCACCGGGGATTTGCAGTCGCCCGCCTGGTTTGTCATCGCCGCCGCCGGCGCGTCGCTCATCGCCGCGCTGGCCTATGGCGAAACCCTGCGCAGCGGCCTGCGCCATCATTAGCCCTGGAGAAGAGGACGATAAAACCCAGCGGCAACGCCGTACGGGTCAGCGGCGGTGGTCTTGGCCATGCCGTCGCCGCCATCGCGCGGGCGCTTGCGCCGTTCTCACTCACACCGGTATGGAAATGTGATGCAGAGTACGTTATAGATATCCGTCATCACCCACCCGCTCTCCCGGACAGGAAACCGACCCATGCCAACCCCCTATGACTACCTGCAACGACACGCTTGCGAACTCCTTGGCGATATCAAGCGCCTGGTACAGGCGCAGTCGCCGTCGTTAAATAAAGCCGCGGTGGACCGGTGCGGCGCGGTGCTGCAAAGCATGGCGGTCGAGCGCCTGGGCGCGGACGCGCAGGTATACCGGCAGGAGACGCTGGGCGATCACCTGTCCTTTTCCGTCGGCGAGGGGCCCGGGCTGACCTGCATTCTCGGCCACTTCGATACCGTGTGGGAACTCGACGAACTGGAGATGGCTGAACGGGACGGCAAGCTTTTCGGTCCCGGCGTGCTGGATATGAAAGCGGGACTGGTCCAGGCGATCTGGGCGGTGCGCGCCTTGCAACAATGCGGGTTGCTGCACGGCCAACGGGTCGTCTTTATATGCCCGTCGGATGAGGAGCTGGGCAGCCCCAGCTCGCGTCAATGGATAGAGCGGCAGGCGGCCGGCGCCGATCGCGTGCTGGTGGCGGAACCGGCCGTCGCCCATACCCATGAGGCGAAAATCGCCCGCAAGGGCGTGGGCCGCTTTGATATCAGGATTACTGGACGCGCCGCCCATGCCGGCAATAATCCGGAGGAGGGCGTCAGCGCCATCCAGGAAATGGCGCATCAAATCCTGTATCTGCACAGCCTGAACGCGCCGCAGATGGGCACCACGGTTAACGTCGGGGCGGCGCAGGGCGGCGGCAAAATCAACGTGGTGGCCGACCAGGCCTACCTTGGCGTGGATTTGCGCGTCACGCATATGGCGGAGGCGGAACGCCTGCTGGCGGCGATTCACGGCATCTGCGCGACACTGCCGGGGATCAGCATCGAGATAACCGGCGGCATGTCCCGGCCGCCGATGGAACAAACGCCGCAAAACATGGCCTTGTTTAGCCAGGCGCAACGCGCCGCGCAACGGCTGGGCG
This sequence comes from Sodalis sp. RH14, assembly GCF_047324285.1. NCBI lineage: Bacteria > Pseudomonadati > Pseudomonadota > Gammaproteobacteria > Enterobacterales > Bruguierivoracaceae > Sodalis > Sodalis sp. RH14. The sequence goes on along the minus strand of NZ_CP178739.1, from coordinate 3,606,469 downwards.
TCGCGCTGGCGGGCAAGGCGGTGGGCGGCGGCAGCGACGGCAATTTCACCTCCGCGCTGGGCATCGCCACCCTTGACGGCCTGGGCGCCACCGGGGCCGGCATCCATGCCCGCCATGAACATATCATTATCGCCGATATCCCGCTGCGGGCCGCGCTGCTGGCCGAAATTATCCGCGGAGAAATCGACTGAGGCGCGGCCGGCATGGCGCCGGTAGCGCCTCAGGGGCTAGGGCTAGCGGCCGAGCAGCTCGACGAATTTTGCCAGCCATTGCGGGTGGGCGGGCCAGGCCGGCGCGGTGACCAGGTTATCGTCCACCCAGGCCTGATCGACGCCGATATCGGCATACTGGCCGCCCCCCAGGCGAATCTCGGGCGCGCAGGCCGGGTAGGCGCTGCAGGTGCGGCCCTTCAGCACGCCGGCCGCCGCCAGGATCTGCGGTCCGTGGCATACGGCGGCAATGGGTTTATCGGCGGCGTCAAATTCCTGCACCAAGGCGATCACCGCGGGATTGAGCCGCAGATATTCCGGCGCCCGGCCGCCCGGGATCACCAGGGCGTCATAGTCCTGCGCCCGCGCGGCGGCAAAATCGGCGTTAAGCACAAAGCGATGGCCCGGTTTCTCGCTATAGGTCTGCGCGCCGTCAAAATCATGGATCGCGGTCAGCACGTATTCGCCCTTGCCTTTATCGGGGCAGACGGCGTCCACGCGATGGCCCAGCATCTGCAATGCCTGGAACGGCACCATGGCTTCATAATCTTCGACGTAATCGCCGACCAGCAGCAAAATCTTTTTTGTGGTCATGATGAAAACTCCCTGGAGAGGTGGAGGAGAAAGGCACAAGATTCAGCCCATGTCAGCGCAGGGCCAGCCGGGCATTCACTGCCCTGATGACGCTATTTTAGCTTAAAAAGCGCCTGAATAATGGCATTTGGCTAACAAAACAGCCCCGGGACGGCCTGCGCCGCTGCGCCGGCGGGGGCTTATCGTAATGCGCGCGCTAAGAGAGGTTTCGTCATAACCGGAGCCGCGATAGGGATATTTTCCCGCCTGCCCAAGAAGTGTGACTGCGTTCAAAACACTATGTTGAACCATCTAGTATGGTAGTGCGCATTGTTTATCATCAGCAGGTGTGAAATGGCATTTATCGACCGGGATTTTTTGTTAAAGAGCGATTGCGCGCGCGAGCTTTATCATCAGGTCGCCGCGCTTGCGCCTATTATCGACTACCACTGCCATCTTGATCCCCGGGTTATCGCCGAGGATCGTTCTTTTGCCAACCTGACCGAACTCTGGCTGGCCGGGGATCATTATAAATGGCGCGCCATGCGCGCCAACGGCATACCCGAGGAATTCATTACCGGCAACGCCTGTGCGATGGAAAAATTCCAGGCCTGGGCGCAGACCGTCGAGGCTTGTGTCGGCAATCCGCTCTACCACTGGACCCATCTGGAGCTTAAATTCTATTTCGGTATCACCGAGCCCCTGAACGGTCAAAACTGGCGGGGCGTTTGGGATCGGGTCAATCCGCTATTGCAACAGCCATCGTTTTCACCGCGCGGATTGATACGTCAATCCAATGTCGAGGTCATTTGTACCACCGATGCCCCGACCGATTCCCTGGAATACCATCAGGCGTTGCGCGATGACGCGGATTTTGCCACCCGGGTGCTGCCGACGTTCAGGCCCGACGAGGCGCTGGAGGCCGACGGCGACGTCTTCCGGCGCTTTATCGCCCGTCTTGAGCAACTCAACGGCGCCGCCATTCACCGTTTTGACGACTACCTGGCGGCGCTGGATGCCCGCGTCGGCTATTTCCACCAGCATGGCGGCAGGCTTTCCGATCACGGCCTGACGCGTATTGCCTATTTACCGTCCACGCCAATGGAACAGGAAGCGCTGTTCCAGCGGAAAAGGGCGGGCGACGCGCTCGCGGGCGACGACCAGGTCCGTTACCAATCCGCGGTGCTGCTGGCGCTGGCCGGCTTTTACGCCAAACGCGGCTGGACCATGCAGATCCATTTTGGCGCGCTGCGTAACGCCAATACCCGCATGTTTCAGCAGCTCGGCGCGAATGTCGGTTACGATTCCATTTGCGATCAGTCCGACATCGCGCCGCATCTTAACCGGCTGTTCGACGCCATGGCGCAACGGGACGCCCTGCCGAAAATCATCGTTTATAACCTGGATCCGTCGCTCAATGACGTGGTGGCCTCCACGCTGGCCAATTTCCAAACCGGGGGCGGGGTTAAATCGAACATGCAGTTCGGCGCCGGCTGGTGGTTTAACGATACCCGGCGCGGCATGATCCGCCAGCTGACCACGCTGGCCGACCACGGACTGTTAATGAATTTTGTCGGTATGCTTACCGACTCGCGCAGCTTTATTTCCTACACCCGGCATGATTATTTTCGCCGCATTTTATGTGATCTGATTGGCGAGTGGGTCACGGCGGGACATATTCCCGCCGACCAGGCCTTGCTGGAAAAACTTATCGGTAATATTTGTTATCAGAATGCCAAGGTTTATTTTGATTTTTAGCGATCGCTGTTATTGCATGAGTCAGATTTAATATTTGAGACATAATATTATTTTTGACTTTATCGTCATTTTTTAAATGCAGCGAATAATTATCTATTGTCTCGCCGCATAAAATTTAAAATAGAGGCTTAACGTTATGTCGAGGAAAGTCACAATACCTATCGGTATCGGCTATGGCCTTACCGATATCATGGGCGGGGGGGCGTTTACCGTTATCGGCGCCTGGCTGTTGTTCTACTATACGACCTTTGTCGGCCTGTCGCCGATACAGGCGGCGTCGATTGTGGGTATCGCGCGTATTGTCGATGCTATCGTCAGCCTGTTTATGGGAAGTTTTACCGACCATTTTTACAAAAACTATTTTGGTAAAAAATTTGGCCGCCGGCGCTTCTTTTTATTAATCGGTTCGCCGCTCATGCTGGTCTATGCCTTATTGTGGCTTAACGGCATGAATTATTGGTTTTATCTGTCGGTGTATTTATTATTTGAAATCATTGCCGCGATGGTGCTGATCCCCTGGGAAACCCTGCCGTCGGAAATGACCAAGGACTTTAACCAGCGCACCAAATTATCGACCTGCCGCATGTTCCTCTCGGCGATGGGCACGTTCCTGGCAACCTTCATTCCGGGATTGCTGATTGGCCATTTCGGGGAAAACAACCCTACGGCCTATTTGGTTAACGGCCTGTTTTTTGCCGTGCTGTTCGCGGTATGCATCATGGTCTCGTATAGCGTGACCTGGGAGCGGGCGCTGACGCCGGCCATGCTGGCGGATCTGGATCGCGCCAAATCCACCGATAAACACAGCGTTGGCGATCAATTAAAGCGCTTTGGCCGGCTATGGATAGAGTATGGCTCGACGCTGAAAATACGCGCTTTTCGTAAACATATCGCCATTTACCTGCTGTCTTTTACCGCCAAGGATATCTTTAATACCGTCTTTGTCTTTTTCTGCGTGTATTGCCTGAGCGTCTCCGCGTCATTTGCCGCGGGCCTGCTTTCCCTGAGTATTATCGGCCTGCCGGTGACGTTATTGGCGGGCATGGCGATTATTAAATACGGTCCCTCCCGCCTGTATATTTGCGGCTATACCATTATGCTGGTTTGCCTGGGGGCGCTGCTTGCGGTGTACCTGAATAATCCGCCGGCCAAGGTCCTGATGCTTTACGCTATCGCCATCACCTACCAGATAGGACGCTGCCTGTTGGAATTTACCCCCTGGAACGTCTTTCCGTTTATTCCCGATATCGACGAGATGGTGACCAAAAAACGCCGCGAAGGGCTGTTTGCCGCGGTGATGACCTTTTCCCGCAAGACAAGTGTTGCCATCGCCACCTTTTTTGTCGGCGTGATTTTGCAGGAAGGGGGGTTTATTACCGGCAGCGCCGTGCAGTCCCCGCAGGCGGTAACGACCATCGCCATGCTGCTGTTTATCGGCACCGGCGGCCTGCTGGTGCTGGCGCTGTGCGTCGCGCTGACGTTCAGACTGAATAAACGCACCCATACCATTCTGGTGCAGGACATCGAGCGGCTGAAGAACAACGGCGATAAACGCCAGGTCGACCCGCGCACCCGGGCCGTCGTCGAAGACCTGACCGGCTATAGTTATGATAAGGTCTGGCCTGATACCGTGCCGGAAGTGGCGCCGGCGACCGCGCCGGAGACGGCGTAAAGGGCTAATGCGCCGCGGCGGCCGGGCGGATTCCCGGCGCCGCGCGCCGCTGTTTCTCATCCCGCCATCCCCGCGGCCGGTAGCACCGGCCGCGTTCCGTACGCCCATGACGCGCTATTCAGTCATCCTCAAACCATTCGCCGTTGCGCTCGCTAATAGGCGTAATGGAGAAAATCATTTCCTGCAAATGGAGGCGCATCGCCTGTTCGGCGGCGTCGGCGTCTTTGGCTTTAATGGCGCGGAGAATATGATGATGCTGTTCGATAAGCCGGTCCGGCGGCGAGACTTCGCTTAAGGTCAGAAAACGCACCCGGTCCATCGCCGCCTTGATATTTTCCACCGTTTCCCAGGCGAGGGCGCAATCAATGCTGCCGGCGATAAGCCGGTGAAAATCATCATCAAGCCGCAGGAACTCAAAGCTATCGTTTTTTTGCGCCGAGCGCGATTGCAGCTCCAGATTATATTCCAGCCGCTCAAGATACTCCGGGCGGGCCTGCCTGGCGGCGCGGCGTACCACGGCGCTTTCCAGCGATTCACGGATAAAACGCCCGTCCTCCACCAGCCTGGCGGAGATTTTACGCACAAAGGTGCCGCGCTGGGGCAATACCTGGACCAGCCCGGTTTCCGCCAGTTTAATAAAAGCTTCGCGCACGGGTTGGCGCGAGACATTAAACCGCGCGGAGATTTCTTTTTCGGAAAGCAGCGAACCCGGCGGGATTATGCAGGTGACAATCTCCTGGCGCAGGAAACGGTAAATCTGCTGATTTACCGGCTGACCGGCATGGAGGATATGGGTGAGCGACATAGGATATTGACCGTTTTATCAAATAGCTTAGCTGAATATATTACAATTGCCGGTAAGTCTAAAGGGATGATGCACCCGCTATTGCCGTTATGTCGGCTGGCGCCGGCTTATAGTAATACGATAAGCTATATGCGGTAATAACGGCGGGCAAACAGTAGGGGGGATCGTGGGATGCAAAAACGGCTCGACCTGGGTATCGGCGGTCAATCTCTATCACCAGGCTACGCCGGGGCCTGCCGCGCCTTGCGGCGTGCGCCGTCTATCGCGCCCGGGCGGTATCCCGGCCTGGCGGGCTGACGATGGCGCCGTTATCCCGCCGCCGGCTCTTGCGCCTCGGCGCCGGATGGGCGGCCTGGAGCACCCTGGGCGCAAGGGTTTCATTCGGCGCGCCGCCGGTATCCCCGCGGCCGCCTTCGCCAGGAGCATCGCCTATGCCGACCCGTCCTATCCCTTCCTCGCGCGAAGCGCTGCCGGTTATCGGCCTTGGCACCTATCGCGGCTTTGATGTCGCGCCCGGCGACAGTCAGTATGCGCGGCTTCCCGCGGTGCTGGATGCGTTGTTTGCCGCCGGCGGCACGGTTATCGACAGTTCGCCCATGTACGGCCGGGCGGAGCGCACCACCGGCGAACTGCTGGGGGCGCGGCGGCTGCGGCCCCGGGCCTTTCTCGCCACCAAGGTATGGACCTCCGGACGCGAGGCCGGCATCCGGCAAATGGAGGCGTCGTTCCGTTTACTGCAAACCGATCGCATCGATCTGATGCAAATCCATAATCTGCTGGACTGGCAAACGCACCTGCCCACCCTGCGCGCGATGAAAGCGGCGGGACGCATTCGCTATATCGGCGTCACGCACTATACCTCCGCGGCGTACGATGCGCTGGAGAGCGTCATCAACGCCACGCCGCTGGATTTTCTGCAGATTAACTATGCCCTGGACGATCGCGCGGCCGAACAACGGCTGCTCCCCCTGGCGCGTGACAAAGGGGTGGCCGTTATCTGCAACACGCCGTTTGGCGGCGGGGGGCTGCTCAGGCGCCTGGGGGCGACGCCGCTGCCCGGCTGGGCCGCAGACGCCGGCGCCGCGTCCTGGGCGCAGCTGGCGCTGAAGTTCGTGCTCGCCAATCCCGCCGTCACCTGCGCCATACCGGGCACGGGCAATCCCAGGTACATGGCGGAAAACGCGGCGGCGGCGACCGGACCGGCGCTGACGCCGCGGCAGCGGCGCGAACTGATCGCCCTGGTCTGATGGCGGCGGGCAAACCGGCGTGACGTCCACCCGCGGCAGTCCAGCCGCGCGCCGCAGCCGCCTTGCCGCGAAAATCGCGGCGAACTCCCGCGCGGCTGATCCTCACTCAGCCAGGCTGTGGCCGGCAATCGGCGCCGGCCGCCTTCAGCACGCTGGCGATATTATGCCGGTGCACCGCCTCATAGGGTTCGAACCAGGCCACCGCGCCGGTCGCCAGCGAGGCGGCGGCAAACTCCACCAGCGGCAAAGCGGCTAATTCCGGGTGTGCCGGCAGCCGGAGCAGCTGTTCCACATACCGCTGCGTGGCGGCGATCAGGTCGCGCGGGTAGCCGCCGGCGGCAATCATCTCTAAGCGGCCGTGGTTCGGCAGGATCCGCTGGAAATCCCACTGGCCGAGGCGGGCCAGCTCGCGCAGGTGTATCGCGAGCCGTCCGGGTTCGGCGACATAGGTCAGGGTATCCTCCAGCGTGTCGCCGGCCAACAGCAGCCCCAGCGAAGGGATGCGCACCACCAGGCCGTCCGCGCTGTGGATATCGAACTGGCGCAGCTCCAGGGAGAGGGCGCCGACGGTCAGGTCCAGGCTATCGGTAAAGGTGGTGGTGGGCAGGACCAGCGGCGTAATGGGCGGGGCGCCGTTTTCCAGCTCTTCGCGGTGTTCTATCAGCAATTGCCGGGTCAGGTCGCAGGCGATGATTTCGCAATCGGCGAACGCCGCGTTGCCCGCGACATGATCGGTATGCCAATGGCTCATGATCACCCTGATGGCGGTGACGCCCTCTTCTTCCAGGATGGCGCGGATCGCCGCGGCGTGATCGAGCGTCATGTGGGTATCGTACACCGCCGCCTCGTGGCCCGCGATGATGGCGTAGGTGGCGGTGCCGAGAGAGAAGGCGCCGTCATCGAGCCAGTTAGCTTGCGCGCCGTAAAGTCTCTTATGGGGGATGCGCCCGTCGTAAAAGGCCATGATCCCGGGCCAGGGGCGGCAGACGCGCAGGGTGGCGGCTTGGGAAACGCTATGCTGATGATCTGACATGCAACACCTGCCTTGATTGAGAATGCCGCGCCGGCGGCCGGTCAAAAACCCTACGCGCGGCATGCAGCGCGAGAGTGCCCGCTTTGACTATACCCTATGGGCCTTTTTTTAGGCATAGACTTGCATGATGATAGTCACTGGCGGTATGCTACTTTCAACTTGATAGTTACCAGCCGGAGCACCCGCCCATGACCAAGACCGATTTCAGCGCCATGCCCTGTCCCATCGCCCGCAGCCTGGGACGGGTAGGGGAATGGTGGAGCATGCTGATCCTGCGCGACGCCTTCTACGGCCTGACGCGGTTTTATGAATTCGAGGCCAGTCTGAAGATCGCCCCCAATATGCTGACGCGCCGGTTAACCGAACTGGTGGAAAACGGCCTGCTGGAGCGCAGGCAGTACAGCGATAAGCCTCCCCGCCACGAATATCACCTGACCGAGGCCGGACGCGATTTCCGGCCGGTATTATGGGCGTTGCTGGCCTGGGGCAACGCCCATTTCGCCCCCGAAGGCATCGCGACACAGCTGGTCAACCGGGAAACCAACGTGCCGGCGCAGCCGATACTGGTGGATGCCGTAACCGGTGAAAAAATGACCGACGCGGCCTATCGGGTAGGCCCGGGACCGGTGGCCAGCGAGCAAATGCGCTACCGCATGGCATTTTTGCAGCTAAAAAAAACGACCGGGGATGACAACCTGCGTTTTAACCCGCCCGCTAAAAAATGTGCTTAACAGGATAGCCCGATGAACACGCCTCTCAGCGCAAGCGACGCGCCGCCGCGCGGCATGAAAAAAAGCCGCGTCCTGATGCTTATGGCCTTGACGGCCGGTGCGGCGATACTTACCGGTTACGGCTATTTTTGGTGGACTCAAAGCCGCTTTGTGCAGACCACCGACGATGCGTATATCGGCGGCGACATCACCACCATCAGCGCCAAAGTGGCGGGATATGTCGCAAGCGTCGAGGTCACCGATAACCAGGCGGTGCATGCCGGCGATGTGCTGGTGCGCCTTGACGATCGGGATTACCGGGCCGAACTGGCGAAAACGGAAAGCGAAATCGCCGCGCAGCAGGCCGCGCTGGTCAATCTGGCCTCGACGCGCAGTTTAAAGGAAGCGCTGATCGAGCAGGCCAAGGCCGCCATCGCCGGTTACGACGCGCAAACGGAACGCACCCGCCATGACCTGGATCGCTACCAAAAACTGCAGATGTCCGCCGCCGTCTCCGTGCAAAGCCTGCAAAAAGCCGAGGCCGACTACCGGCAGGCGGTGGCTGATGGCCAGCAGGCCCGCGCGGCGCTCCTGGCGGCACAGCGTCAGCTGGCGGTCACCGATAGCGAAAAAGGCCAGATCAAGGCCGCGCTGGATCAGGCCGTTGCCGGCCGCGATCTCGCGCGGCTTAATGTGGAGTACAGCCAGATCCGCGCGCCGATAAACGGCGTGGTGGGCAACCGGCGGGCCAGGTTGGGCGCCTGGGCCGGCGCCGGCAGCCAGCTGTTGGTCATTATCCCGGCCACGGGCTTGTGGGTGGACGCCAATTTTAAAGAAGATCAGCTGGCGGATATGCGGCCGGGACAGCGCGCCACGGTGCGGGCCGATATCCAGCCCGGGCGGGTGTTCCACGGTACGGTCAGCAGCCTGGCGCCGGCGACCGGCGCGCAGTTCAGCGTGCTGCCGACGGAAAACGCCACCGGCAATTTCACCAAAATCGTCCAGCGCGTCCCGGTGCGCATCAATCTTGACCGCGACGACGGCACGCTGGGCCTGCTGCGCCCGGGGCTGTCGGTAACCGCCGCCATCGACAGCCGCGAAGCGGAACGCCCGTGAGCGCCGCCGCCGCGCCGGCCGCGCATTCATCGGTGGCGGCCCTGCCGGCCGGCATGACGCTGCCCACCCGTATCTTCGCCTTTGCCACCATGTGCGTCGGCATGTTCATCGCCTTGCTGGATATACAAATTGTCTCGGCGTCGTTAAAGGATATCGGCGGCGGCCTGTCGGCGGGCACCGATGAAACCGTCTGGGTCCAGACCGCCTATCTGATCGCCGAGATCATCGTCATACCGCTTTCGGGCTGGCTGGCGCATGTGATGTCGACCCGCTGGCTGTTCTGCGTTTCCGCCATTGGCTTTACCTTATCGAGCCTGCTGTGCGGCTGGGCGTGGAATATCCAGAGCATGATTCTGTTCCGGGCGATGCAGGGATTTCTCGGCGGTTCGATGATCCCGCTGGTGTTTACCACCGCCTTTATCTTTTTTGCCGGGCCGCAGCGGGTGTTCGCCGCCGCCACCGTCGGCGGCATCGCGTCGCTGGCGCCGACGCTTGGGCCGACGGTGGGCGGCTGGATTACCGAAAACTATTCCTGGCACTGGCTCTTTTTTATCAATTTAGTGCCGGGGATTTTTGTTGCCGTCGCCGTGCCGCTTATGGTCAGGATTGACCGCGCCAACCTGGCGCTGCTGCGCGGCGCCGATTACCTTGGCATTGTGCTGCTGGCGCTCTGCCTGGGCTGCCTTGAGTACACCTTGGAGGAGGGGCCGCGCTGGGATTGGTTTAGTGATGGCGTTATCCTGGCCACCGCCTGGATTTCCGCCGTGGCGGGCGTATTGTTTCTCTGGCGCTCGCTAACCTTTGCCCGGCCGATTGTCGATCTGCGCGCGTTAAAAGAGCGCAACTTCGCCCTTGGCTGTTTTTTCTCCTTTATCACCGGCGTCGGCCTCTTCGCCACTATCTACCTGACGCCGCTGTTCCTCGGCCAGGTCCGGGGATTCAGCGCGCTGCAGATCGGTATGGCGGTATTTTCCACCGGCATCTTCCAGGTCCTGTCCATTCCGGTTTATTCCTTTTTAGCCAACCGTATCGATCTGCGCTGGCTGCTGATGTTCGGCCTTGCCTGCTTTGCTTTCTCCATGTGGAATTTTATGCCGATTACCCATGACTGGGGGGCGCGGGAACTGCTGATACCCCAGGCGTTCCGCGGCATGGCGCAGCAGTTTTCCGTCGCCCCGGTCGTCACGCTGACCCTGGGCAGCCTGGCGCCGGAACGACTGAAAATGGCCTCGGGGCTCTTCAACCTGATGCGCAACCTGGGCGGCGCCATCGGCATTGCCTGGTGCGCGACGTTGCTCAACGATCGCACCAACCTGCATTATTCCCGCCTGGCGGAATCCCTGACGGCGTCCAACGAGGCGATGAACGCCATGCTGGATACGCTGGCCGGGCAATTTACCCGGCTCGGCTACGATCCGTCCTCCGCCGCCGCCGCCGCGTTGCGCCAGCTGTGGTCGCTGGCTTACCGCGAGGCGCGCACGTTAACCTTCAGCGATACGTTTATGGCGATCATGTGGTGCTTTATCATCGCCACCGCCATGGTGCCGCTGATGAAGAAAATAACCAAGCCGGCGGCGGCGCCCCCGGCGCATTGACGGCGGCAAAGGCGGATGGGCGCGTGGCCACGTTATTGCGCGCTCACGTCCGTGCGCTGGATTTTGGTATAAAGATAGACGGCCAGCCCGCCCAGGATGGCTACCGCGCCGATAACGCTGAATCCCGCCAGATAGGAGCCGGTGTTGCTGTACAGCACGCCGACGACAAAACCGGCGGTGGTGCCGCCGCCGCCCGCGCCGATGCCGTTAATCACCCCGGCCGCCGGGCCTACCGCTTCGGGCTGGACGCTTGAGGTGATAATCGACCAGATATTGGTGGTGTAGCTGCTGGTGAAATAGGCGATGGCCAGGGTAATCAACGCCATTTTCGCCACCGGATTATCAATAACGGGCAACATGACCAGCAGTATGCCGGCGACGGCCAGTCCCGAGGCGGCGATCAGCCCGCGTTTCTGGGTACGATCGCTGATATAGGCCATCGGAATGGCGAACACAATCGCCAGCATATAGGGCAGGGAACTGGCAAACCCCTGCCACAGGCCGGTAAAGCCCAGCGAATGAACCAGCATCGGAATAAACAGCGTAATGCCCCAAAACAGCATGCCGTTGGCGAAATAACTGAATATCAATAACAGGAAGGGATAACCGCCGAGCGCCTGGAAAGTCAGTTTCCCGGCGGGACGCGCCTCTTCGGCCGCCGCCCCGCTGCCGCCATCCGGTGCGTTTTTCAGGAAAAGCAAAAATAGCGGCACCACGATCGCCAGGCCCAGCCCGCCGGTGATATAAAAAATCCATTCCCAGCCCAGGGCGTCGTAAATGGGCGTCAGGATCAGAAACCCCAGCGCCAGCGCCAGGAACTGGCCGTAAAACTGGATAAGATTGGTGCCGCGCGTGATTTCATCTGTGGTAAACCAGGCGCGGGCGAAACGGAATTGCTGCGGCCAGTAAATGCCTTCCGCGATGCCGAGAATAATGCGGTAGATAATCAACAGCGTGGGCGAGGTGACCCAGGCGGTCATCACCTGGGCCAGCGACCAGATCAGCACCATGCTGACAATGGTGGTTTTGGGGTTCAGTTTGTAGGTAAGGAAGCCGCCGAAAAAATTCGCCACCGCATAGCCGATAAGAAAGCCGGTTAATGCCAGGCTTTTGGTCGCCGCGCCGGAAAAACCCAGATCGCGTTCCATGCCGGGCAGCGCAATGGAGAGGTTTGAACGATCGAGATAAGCGACAAATAGCCCAATCATCAATGTGCCGCCGATCCGGTACCATTTTGCATGACTCATATCCTGTCCCATTCTGTGTTTATTTTAATGATTCCATCGTAGGGTGACGTGGCCTGGCGAACGTGCCGGCCGTGTTATTGCGCGTAGCGCCGGATAAGGCTCCGGTCGATTTCAATGCCCAGCCCCGGTTTATCCGGCACCGGCATCGACGGCCCGATGACTAAGTCGGAAAGCTGTTCGCGAAAGACGTTGGGCGCCCGATCCAGCTCCAGCAGCGGCCGCGCCTTTACCATCGATGGCACCGCCACCGGAATGGCGGAGATTAAATGCAGCGTGGCGGCCAAGGAGATGGCGGAACCCCATAGATGGGGATAACAATCAACGCCGAAGGCGGTGGCCATCACGGCGATATGCCACGCTTCGCCCAGGCCGCCGCAGGCGGCGACATCCGGCTGGGCGATGTCCACGCAGCGTTGTTCCAGGAACGGCCGGAAGCCAAAGCGGGTAAATTCCGATTCGCCGCCGGCGATGCGCATATGCAGCGCGCTTCTCACCTCGCGATAGCCGGTGAAATCATCCGGCAGCACCGGCTCCTCGAACCAGGAGATGTCCTGTTCTTCAATCATCCTGCCCAACTGGATGGCCTCGCGCGCGGTATAGGCGCGATTGGCATCCACCGCCAGGCCGGCATCGGGGCCGATCAACTGCCGCACCCGCGCCACCCGTTGCGCATCCTGGCGAAGCCCCAGGCCGCCCACTTTCATTTTGAAGGCCTGGTATCCCTGGTTCAGCGCCTCGTCGGCGTCTTTCTCCAGCGTATAGCGCGCGTCGCTGGAATAATAAAAAGACGACGCATAGGCGGTGACCGGCACCGCGGCGCCGCCGCCCAGCAATGCCGCGATAGGCTGCCCCATGATTTTGCCGGCGATATCCCATAGGGCGATATCGATACCGGACAGCGCGGAAACCGCGATGCCTTTGCGGCCGAATTCTCGGGTGCGGTTGTAGAGGTTTTCCCATAACGGCGCGCGCTGCAGCGGATCCTGCCCGATCAGCAGCGGGGCGAATAATTCATTGATCAGCGCGGCGTTGGCCCTGGCCGGGCCAAAACACTCGCCCCAGCCGATCACGCCCTCGTCGGTGATGATTTCCAACAGGCAGCTGGCCCGGCTATCCCATAACCACTGGGACATGCCGAACTGTGTATCCAGTTTTTGTACCACCACGTAAGTCTTGATATCTTGAATGTGCATCGCTGCCTCCGGTCCAGCAGGGTAATCGATTACCCTGGCGGTAAAAATTAAGTCAGGGTTGAGTCTCTCGGGATCAGTTTCACCGGTAATTCAATGGCGTCCGGTCCATTTTGCGGTTCTTTTTTAATCAAATGGGCGATCAGTCTTTTCGCCGCGGCGGCGCCGACCTCGTAGGTCGGTTGCGCGACCACCGTCAGGCTGGGATCACTGACCGAGGCCCATTCGGTATCGTCAAAACCGATAAACAGGAAATCGGCGGGAATGGCATATCCCAGGACCTTGGCGGCCTTGAGCACCGCCAGCGCCAGCATGCCGTTGGTGGCGATAATGCCCAGCCGTTGCCGCGGGTCGCGCCGCGCCATGATATGTTGCAGGGCGTCGGCGACCGGCTCGACCTGGACACGGCCGATAATCTGGATATCGCTGATGATGCCGTCGGCCCCGGCGCGGGCGGCGTGCGTGCGGAAAGCCTCAACGCGTTCCATGCGCGGGCTGATCCCGGTGGTGGGCGGGCTGAGCAATGCCAGGGAACGGCAGCCCTGCGCCCGCAAATGATCCACCGCCAGGGCCATGCCCTGCGCGTTATTCACGGTAATGGCCTGCACCGCCCCCTGGCTGATTTTACGTCCAACCAGCACCACGGGGGTCCGCTCGGCCAGGCTGGCGATAAGACCATCATTGCCGCCGGTGGTATTTATCACAAAACCGTCGACCCGTTTCGCCAGCATCATCTCGATAAATTCTTTCTCCTTTACCGGCAGTTCCCTGGAATTGCAGACGAATATGGTATAGCCGAACGCCGCGCAGGCTTCCTCGATCCCTTGCAGGATGGCGATGGAATAGGGATTGAGGATATCGGACACGATCACCGCGATGGTGTTGCTTTTGGTGCTGCGCAGCGTGCGCGCCACATCGTTCGGTTTATAGCCCATAGCGTCAATCACGCTTTCAATGCGCAATCGGGTGTCCGCGCTCATCGCATGAAACTTGCCGTTCATATAACGTGATACCGTGGCGGTGGAGACGCCCGCCGCCTGGGCGACATCACGGATAGCTATGGGTTTTTGCATGTTTATTCGCATTAGGTAATCGATTACCTAATGTTAGATTCTCACTGCGAAACCATACTGTGATCCAGGGCGCAAAAATGATTTTCAGCCGGTAGAAACGACCCGGGGGAGTGGGGAAACCGGGCGGCGGGGATGTCTTCCCGCCGCGCCGGCAAGGTCTTTACCGGGACGGAGGGAGATTAGAAGATGGCCTGATATAACGCCTTGATATCCTCCAGGCTGGTTTGCCGGGGGTTGCCGCCGGTACAGACGTCGTCAAGCGCCGCCTGCGCCAGCGCCGGGATGTCCTGTTCCCTCAGGCCGACTTCGCGCAGCCGCGCGGGAATGCCCACCTCGCGGCAAAGCGCCTTCACCGCGTCGATGGCCGCCGTCCTCGCCTGCTCAAGCGGCATGGCGGCCGCGTTTTCAACGCCCATCGCCACGGCGATCGCCCGGAATTTTTCACCGGTTTGCGCCGCGTTGTATACCATAATATGCGGCAGAAGAATGGCATTGGCGACGCCGTGCGGGGTGTTGTAATACGCCCCCAGCGGATGCGCCATGCCGTGCACCAGCCCCAGGCCGACGTTGGAAAATCCCATGCCGGCGATATATTGCCCCAACGCCATGTCGTCCACGCCCCTGGCATCGCCCTGAACCGACGCGCGCAGCGAGCGGGCGATGATTTCGATGGCCTTCAGGTGAAACATATCGGTGAGTTCCCAGGCCGCCCGGGTGGTGTAGCCCTCAATGGCGTGCGTCAAGGCATCTACGCCGGTGGCGGCTTTCAGGGACGCGGGCATGCTGGACATCATGTCCGGGTCGATAATCGCCACCAGAGGAATATCGTGGGGATCGACACAGACGAATTTACGCCGTTTGTCCTCATCGGTAATCACGTAGTTAATCGTTACTTCGGCCGCGGTGCCGGCCGTGGTGGGTATGGCGATCACCGGTACGCTGGCCGCGGTGGTGGCGGCCACGCCTTCCAGGCTAAGCACATCGGCGAAGCCGGGATTAGCGATGATAATGCCGATGGCCTTGCTGGTATCCTGCGGCGAACCGCCGCCGATGGCGATAAGGAAATCCGCCTGGGCCGCTTTAAAGGCGCTTACGCCGCGTTTGACGACGGAGACCGTGGGGTTTGGCATCACTTCATCAAAAACGTCGAAGGCAAAACCCGCTTGATCAAGTAACGCGAATACCCGGGTGGCCACCTTAACGCGGATTAACTCCTGGTCGGTAACAATCAGCGCCTTTTTATAACCGTGGGCCTTTGCTTCATCGATAATATGCGAAATAGCGCCCCGGCCAAAATAGGCGGTTTGATTTAGGATCATACGATTAGTCATAATGATAACCTTCGGTTGATTTCAGAATTGTTAGTAAGAAGTAACACGTCTTGTTTTATGCGCATGGCGTAATAACAGGCGATATATCGCCTGTGGATTGATCTTTGCCGGTATCGTAACGCAAGCGCCGCCCCAGGACCTTCCGCCCATTGCCAGTACCGGACAAAAGATGGCAATCATGTAAAGATGCCGCGGGAGGGGTAAAAATCGGTTATAGGTGTGAAAAATTCAGCCTTAAAAAAGAACGCTTTTATTATTTTTAGATTTAAAAACAACACATTAATTTAAATGAGCATGGCATAAATTATGTACTTTATTTTACGATAATTAAGATTGTTGTCGATAAATGAGCGCGAATAATAAAAAAAATGAAACGTCGTGCCGATTTTTTTATTAATAATACATTGTTTTTTGAGCGATAAAAAATAAGCTTATGAGAACCTGCCGCAAATAAATCAATTATGTTTTTGTGATACTCATCACATCCCTCTTTATATGCGTGCCAGGGTGACGATCTGAATGGCGTGGATATGAAGGTAAGGCTCAGTCCGATGCTTAGAATACAAAATTACATTGGCATTCATTTTCCGGCATGTGTCCCTATCACTTTATGCAAATTATTTTCTAAGGAATTGTAAATGGGCAGCTCAATTTTCCTCGGTATATTATGGCATTTCGTCGGCGCCGCTTCCGCCGCCTGTTTTTACGCGCCGTTCAAGCAGGTCCGGCGCTGGAGCTGGGAGACCATGTGGTCGCTGGGCGGGTTCTTTTCCTGGGTGGTGTTGCCCTGGACCGTCAGCGCCATCCTGCTCCCCGATTTCTGGGGCTATTTTGGCGCGTTTTCCTGGTCGACATTGCTGCCGGTATTTCTGTTTGGCGCCATGTGGGGCGTGGGAAATGTTAATTACGGCCTGACGATGCGTTATCTCGGCATGTCCATGGGGATCGGCATTGCCATCGGCATCACCCTGATTGTCGGTACGCTGATGACGCCTATCCTGCAAGGGAAGTTCGGCGCCATGGCCGGCTCGACCGGCGGCCAGATCACCTTGCTGGGCGTGTTCGTCGCCCTGATAGGCGTCGGCATCGTCAGCTATGCCGGGGTAATGAAGGAAAAAGCGCTCGGCGTCAGCGCGCAGGAGTTCAGTCTTAAGAAGGGCCTGATCCTGGCCGTGCTGTGCGGGATCTTCTCCGCCGGCATGTCCTTTGCCATGGATGCCGCGGTGCCGATGCATATCGCCGCCAAAAATATCGGCATCAGCCCGCTGTACGTGGCGCTGCCCAGCTATGTGATCATCATGGGCGGCGGGGCCATCGTCAATCTGGCCTACTGTTTTTTCCGGTTGGCCACCAGGCCCGAACTGTCGATAAAAGCGGATTTATCCGTGGGGAAATCCCTGCTGATAGCCAATGCGCTGTTCGCCATCCTCGGCGGCGTCATGTGGTATCTGCAATTTTTCTTCTATGCCTGGGGACACGCCAATATTCCGGAACAATACCGTTATGTCAGCTGGATGCTGCATATGAGCTTTTATGTGCTGTGCGGCGGCATCGTCGGCCTGCTGCTCAAAGAGTGGCTGGCCGTGGGCAAAAAACCGGTGCGGGTGCTGAGCCTCGGCGCGATGGTGATTATTCTGGCGGCCAATATCGTCGGCCTGGGCATCGCCTCCTGAACGGGGCGGGCCGCCGGTGATACGGCACCCGGCCCGCCATTTACCGCCTGAGCGCCGTGCCCAGCCCCGCAAGCGTGGGCGTCAGGCTGGCCCCGTTCGCCGGGCGCGGGAAATCGGCGGCCGCCAGGCGCCAGAAGGCCGGCGTTTCATCAAATTGATGCTCCAACTGTTCAATGCCCTCGCTGATGGCGCAGGCCACCAGGCTGGCGGCATGCGCAATCGGTCCGCTGGGGTTATGCGGCGCGCAGCCGGCGCCGTGGGCGGCCGCAAGCGTTGCCACCTCCAGCACGCCGGTGATGCCGCGCGCATATTTGACATCCGGCATCACCACATCGTAAGCGCCGGCGGCGAGCCAGGGAAGAAACGCGGCGGGATGCGTCAGCTCCTCCAGGCCGGCCAGGCGCATGCCCAGGGTATTGGCTGCGCCGCGCAGGTGTTTCAGGGCGGGGATATTTTCCGGCGTTTCCGCCAGCGGGCACTCGAACCAGCTGACGCCAAGCGCCGCCAGTTCCGGTAATACCGCCGACGCGCCCGGCGGGTCGAAGCGCCAGTGGCAATCCACATACAGCTCGGCGGCGGGACCGATGGCCGCGCGGGTGGCCGCCACGCGCGCCAGCCCATCCTCCAGCCGCCGCCGGCCCAGCGGCGTCAGGCGGATATCGGGGGTCAGGCCGTCGAAAGGCGCTATCTTGATACGGTTAAACCCCGCCGCGCGCGCATGCTGCGCCGCCCGGGCGAAACCCGCCCCGTCGCGCTGGACGATGCTGCGATTGATATTGGCATACAACGGGATGCGGGTGCGGTAGCCGCCGCCCGCCAGCGATGCCGCATAGTCGCCCCTATCCTTGCCCCGGATATCCCACATCGCCTGTTCCAGGGCGCTGGCCATCGCCGCCTGGGGTACGCCGTGGGTTTCCCGGGCAATATAGGCGGCAAGCGCCTCCCAGGGCTGTCCCAGCAGATATCGCCGGGCGGCGTCATGGCAGGCGTCGAGCGCGCCCGGCTCACGCACCCAGCTGGCCTCGCCCCAGCCGCATGCGCCGTCCGCCCGCGCCAGGCGGATAAATGACCAGGTGGTTTTGGTCGTGACCGGACAATGCACCAGTTCCAGCGCGGCGATGCGCGAATTATTCATGGGGTTCCTTCGTGGCGGCGTCAAAGGTTTGCGACCCGTCCGCGGGCGGGGCATGCTCACGCATCCGGTTGAGCAGCACCAGCTTTGCGCGCGCGGTATGGGCGGCGGTTACGGCCGCCGCCGCTTCACCGTCGCCGGCGGCGAAGGCCGCCAGCAGTAGCCGGTGATCGGCCACCACGCCGGCAAAACGGTCGGCTTGATAACCGTAGCGTTTCCACAGGGCGCGGATCAGCCGCCAATGCCGCTCGAGAATCAGGCTGGCGTCGCGGTTGGCGGCAATGTGATGAATGGCGGCGTGAAAATCGCGGTTGGCCGTAAGCGCCTCGGCGGCGTCGCCGCGGGCAACCGCCTCCTCGTGCCGCGCCCGCAGCGTTTCCAATTGTTCCAGCCGCTGCGGCGTCATGCGCCCGGCGGCGCGGCGCGCCAGGTAGCTTTCAATCAACATGCGCACATCCAGCAATTCGGCCACGAAGGTCTCATCCACCGCCGCCACCCGCGCGCCCTTATTGGGCTGGGCGACGATCAGCCCTTCGCTTTCCAGCCGCTGCAGCGCCGCCCGTATCGGCATATGGGACACGCCGAAACGCGTGGCCAGCGCGTCGATGCGTAGCGGCGCCCCGGCGTCGAACTCCTGCCGGTTGATGATGGCGTCCCGGAGCCGGTCGGTAATGTCCGGGTCGCCGTCGTGGAGGGACTTATCTATTTTTCGCATAACGATATTTGATCAAATCATATGAGCTGTGGACTTATTTTCTGTTATAAATCGGCTTTATTCAATAGTATTCGGACAACAACAGACAATAATTTGATCAAATAACGCATTGCCGTTGGTTGGTCCATCGTTGAAGCGAGTATGAGGGATAGTATGACATTAAAGATGTTCAGCGGCCGTGTCCGCGCCGGCGGCCTGCTGCTGGCGCTGCTGTTAAGCTTGGCATTGGCGGGCGGCAAGGCCCTGGCGGCGGCGCGCGATACCCTGGTGATTGGACAAAGCGCCGATATCACCTCCTTTGACCCGACGGAACTGCGCATGGGCACCTTTGTGCTGACGCACCTGCTGTATAACACGCTGATCCGCCTGGATGCCGACGGCCGTCCGCAGCCGGAGCTGGCGCGGTCCTGGACCCGCTCCGACGACGGCAAAACGCTGACGCTTAAACTGGCGGACGGCGTGACGTTCCATGACGGCCGGCCGTTTACCGCCAGGGATGTGGCGTTCAGCCTGAACTATGCCCGCGATCCGGTTAACGGCGCCAATATCCTGCCGCTGGCCAAAATGATCGGCAGTATCGATACGCCCGACGATCGCACCGTGATACTGCATTTTGCCGGCGCCTCGGACGCAATCTTCGATTTACTGGATCTGGCGTTTATTATCGACGGCAGCGCGCCTAAAAAAATCAAAACCGGCGGCAACGGCACCGGTCCGTTTAAACTGAGCCGCTACCTGCCGGGCGAGGACGCGGTGTTTGTGCGTAACGAGGCCTACTGGGGGCCGCGTCCGGCGCTAAAGAAAATCACCCTGAAAGTGATTCCCGATCAGCAGTCCGGGGTGATGCAGCTGCGCGCCGGCACGGTGGATTTTTTGCCGTCTTTGGACCGGGAAGCCGCCGAACAGCTGGCCGCGGCCGGTTTCGCCACCGGCGCCGCCACCGTGGAGGGACGGGTGCTGGATATTACGCTGAATACCCGAACCCCGCCGCTGGATAAGCCCGAAGTGCGGCGCGCCATCGGCCTGGCGCTGGATCGCGCGCGTATCGCCCATGATATCGCCGGCCCGGACGCCCGGGTGAAATGCCTGCCCTGGCCGCATTTTAGCCAGCGCGAGGCGGCGGGGCATGAAAACGCCTGTACTTTCGATCTGGCCCAGGCTAAACAGCTGATCCAGCAGGCGGGCGCCGCCGGGGCGGAAATATCGCTGATGTCGCGCAGTCAGTCCGAGCCGCAGATTGGCGCCATGGCGCAGATGCTGCAAAGCGCGCTGCGCGACATCGGCCTGAAGGTGAATATCGTCGAAATGTCCGAGGCCGCCTATATATCGCGCCTGCGCAAAGGGGATTTCCAAATGGCGGCCCATGTCTACGCCCGCGCCGGCCGCGGTCCGTCCACCATCCTGATGTCGGCGGTGATTTTCCGCGCCACCGATAACCTGGTGGGCGTCAAATCCCAGCAGTACCAGGACGATGTGGCCCTGGTGACCTCGCGGCCGCCGGATGAACAAACCGATCGCGCCTGGCAGCGCATCGACAGCTTTATGCTGGAGCAAAACTGGGTATTGCCGGTGGCGACGCTGCCGGTGCTGTGGGCCTCCGCCAAGGGGCTGACGGGCGTGCGTTTTAATCTGGACGGCATGCCGATCCTGAGCGCGGCGTCCTTCCAGCCATGAGCCGGACCAGGAGAAACAGACGATGACCGCCTATCTGCTACGCCGGCTGATGCAGTGGATCCCGGTGCTGCTGGTCTCAAGCATTATCGTGTTCGCGGTGGTGCGCGCCATGCCGGGCGATCCGGCCGAACTGATTGCCGGGCCGGACGCAAGCCGGGAGGATGTGCAGCGCATCCGGGTGGAATATGGCCTCGACCGGCCGTTGCCGGTACAGTATGCCGCCTGGCTGGGGCATATGGCGCGCGGCGATTTCGGCGTCTCCTATATCTATCATCGCGATAACAGCGAGCTGATTTTCAGCCGCCTGCCGTATTCCCTGCTGCTGGCCGCCACGGCCCTGTTCAGCGCGCTGGCGGTGGGGGTGCCGTTGGGCCTGGCCGCCGGCCTGTGGCAGGGCAAAGCCGTCGACTGGCTGGCGTCGGTCTTTTCCTCCGTGGCGGTGGCCACGCCTAATTTCTGGTTCGGCATGCTCGCCATCCTGCTGTTCGCCGTCACCCTGGGCTGGCTGCCGCCGGGGGGATTTGTCAGCCTTGATGAATCGTTCGCCGGTTTTGCCCAGGCGCTGGTGCTGCCTACCCTGACGCTTGGGCTGCACGGCGCGGCGGTGCTGGTGCGCTCGACCCGCGGCGCGGTGGTTGACACGCTGGGAGAGGGATACATCCGTACCGCGCGGGCCAAGGGACTGAGCCGCGGGCATATCATTTATTGGCATGTGCTGCGTAATTCGCTGCTGCCGATTGTCACCATGACCGGCATTCTGCTGGGCCGCATGCTGGGCGGGGCGGTGGTTATCGAGTCGGTGTTTGCCTGGCCGGGCATCGGGCGCCTGCTGGTACAGTCCATTATCAATCGCGATTACGGCATGGTGCAGGGGATCCTGATCGTGCTGGTGCTGTTTTTCCTGCTGCTGAACCTGGCGGTCGATGTATTGTATGGCGCCGTTGACCCGCGCATCCGCCTGGTCAAGGGGGCGGCGTGATGAGCGCAGACGCCGTGGAAACGAGCGGCGCGGCGGCGGCCGGACCCGGCCGGCTGCGGTTGCTAAGGGCGCTGCTCGCCACGCCCTCCGGCCTGTTCGGCCTGTGCGGCGTGGCGATGATTACGCTTGCGGCATTGCTGGCCCCCTGGCTGGCGCCTTGCGATCCGGATGTCCAGTTTGCCGGGCTGCGGCTGGTGCCGGCCGGTACCGGCGGCCATTGGCTGGGCACCGACGAGCTGTCGCGGGATCTGCTCAGCCGGGCGCTGTTCGGATCGCGCATCTCCCTGCTGGTGGGGTTTATCAGCGTGAGCGCGGGCGCGGGACTGGGCATCGTGGCGGGACTGGTTGCCGGCATGGGGCCGCGCTGGCTGGACGCGCTGCTGATGCGGGGCTGCGATATCCTGCTGGCCTATCCCGGCATTTTGCTGGCGGTCATGACGGTGGCCATCCTGGGCGCCGGGCTGGCGCAAATCTGTATCGCGGTGGCGCTGGTGAACATCCCTATTTTTGCGCGCCTGATGCGCGCGTCGGTGCTGCGCGAGCGCGAGCTTGACTATGTGAAGGCGGCGGTGGTGCAGGGCAGCGGCCCGTGGCGCATCATGCTGCGTCATGTGCTGCCCAACAGCATCGGCGTGGTGATAACGCAGCTGGCGTCGGCGGCAGGCCACGCCATTTTGCTGGAGGCGTCCTTATCTTTTATCGGCCTGGGCATCAAGCCCCCGGCCGCCTCGTGGGGAACGATGCTCAGCAGCAGCCGCGATTACCTGGCGACGGCGCCGCTGTATGCCGTGGTACCCGGCCTGCTGTTACTGGTGCTGGTACTGGCGCTGAATCAACTGGGCGACGCGCTGCATAAGGCGCTCGACCCGCTGGGAAGGTCCTTATGACAAGCCATGAACTCCCGGCGCCGCTGCTGGAGGTGACGGGGCTAAGCGTTGATCTCGCCACCGGCCGGGAACGTTGCCGGGCGATCGATAATATCTCCTTTAGCGTCGAACGCGGCGAAACCCTGTGCATCGTCGGTGAATCCGGCTCGGGCAAGACGCTGACGG
This sequence comes from Sodalis sp. RH14, assembly GCF_047324285.1. Classification (NCBI taxonomy): domain Bacteria; kingdom Pseudomonadati; phylum Pseudomonadota; class Gammaproteobacteria; order Enterobacterales; family Bruguierivoracaceae; genus Sodalis; species Sodalis sp. RH14. Next base: position 3,583,685 of record NZ_CP178739.1, on the reverse strand, counting down.
CGCTGGCGCTGATGTCGCTGTTGCCGGCGGGCATCGAGGTGGCCGCCGGCAGGATGCGCTTTGACGGCCGGGATTTACCGGCGCCGGAGGCGGGGCGGGGCGCCGGGCCGTACGGCGATGAGATCGCCATGATATTCCAGGATCCGATGTCCTCGCTTAACCCGGTGCTGACCATCGGGCGGCAGATTACCGAAAGCATCCGCCGCCACCAGCCCTCGCTTACCCGCCGGCAGCGCGCCGCCCGGGCGGAAGAGGTGCTGGCGCTGGTGGGTATCCGCGACGCCGCCGACAAAATGAAACGTTATCCCCACGAAATGTCGGGCGGGCTGTGCCAGCGCATCCTGATCGCCATCGCGCTGGTAAACCATCCGCGGCTGATTATCGCCGACGAGCCGACCACCGCCCTGGATGTTACCGTGCAGGCCCAGGTCATGGCGAGCATGCGCGCCGCCTGCCGGCTGACCGGCGCGGCGCTGTTGCTTATCACCCACGATATGGGCCTGGTGGCGCAGTACGCCGATCGGGTGCTGGTGATGTATGCCGGCCGTATCGTCGAACAAGGGCGGGTGGGGCGGATATTCCGCGCGCCGCGCCATCCCTATACCCGGGCGCTGCTGGAGAGCATTCCGCGCCTGGACGACGACGTGGACCGGATACTTGCGGCCATCAAGGGCGAGCCGCCGCTGATATCCCGCCTGCCCGCGGGCTGCGCCTTCCGCCCGCGCTGCCAGCTGTGCCGGCAGCGCCCGATCTGCGCCGGCCAGATACCGCCGCTGCGCGCGGACGGGGCCGATCCCGCGCATGCCAGCGCCTGTCATTTTGCCCATGAACTGGCCGCGCCGGTCCTCATGGAGAGGAACTAATCGCCTATGTCAAGCGCAGGTATACCGCTCGCAAGCCCCACCGCGCCACCGCCGCTGCTGCGGGTGGAGGGCATCGAAAAACATTACCCGCCGTCAGGCGGCGGTTTGCGCCGCGCCGCCGCCGTCATGGCGGTGAGTGGGGTGGATTTGACGCTGAACGCCGGTGAAACCCTGGGCCTGGTGGGCGAGTCTGGCTGCGGCAAATCCACCCTGAGCGCGGTGCTGGTGGGGCTGACGCGTCCGACCGCCGGGCGCGTCTGGTTCGACGGCGAGGATATTACCGCCCTGCCCAGGCGGCGCAACGCCAGGCTGTGCCGGGAATTTCAAATCGTCTTCCAGGACCCTTACGCATCCCTCAACCGGCGCATGACCGCTTTTGATATTATCGGCGAGCCGCTTACCGTGCATCGCATCGGCAACGCCGCCGAGCGGCAAAAACGGATTTATGCGCTGATGCGCCAGGTGGGGCTGGATCCGGCGCTGGCGCAGCGTTATCCGGCGGAGTTTTCCGGCGGCCAGCGCCAGCGCATCGGCATCGCCCGCGCGCTGGCGCTGAGACCGCGGCTGCTGATTCTGGACGAGCCGGTCTCGGCCCTGGACGTGTCGATACAGGCGCAGATCCTTAATTTACTGAAGCAGTTGCAGCGGGAGCATGGGCTGGCCTACCTGTTTATCTCCCATGATTTGCGCGTGGTGCGCTATATGGCGCCGCGTATCGCCGTGATGTACCAGGGGCGCATAGTCGAAACCGGCGGGCGGGAGCAGATTTTCTCCGCCCCGGCCCATCCCTATACCCGGGCGCTGCTGGCGGCGGTGCCGCCGGCCGAACCGCAGTGATGCGGGTAGCGCCGCAACACCGGCGGGTTGCAGTGAAACCTGCGCCCGGCGCGGGGCTTCCCCAGCGCCGGGATGACGGTACGGCCGCAGGATCACAGCGGCGGCAGTATCCCCTGGTCCCCCACGCTGTCAATCAACGCGCCGGAGGCCACCAGCTGCGCCGCGGCGGCGATATCGCCGGCCATATACCGATCCACCGTCAACGGCGCAATCTGCTCCCTGACGCGGCGCGCCGCCATCGCCAATGGCGCGCTGGTCCGCAGCGGCAGCCTGAATTCAAGGCCCTGTACGGCGGCCATCACCTCAATGCCGAGGATGGCGTACAGATTATCCAGCATCCTGCCCAGCCGCATGGCGCCGTGGCAGGCCATGGAAACATGATCTTCCTGATTGGCTGACGTCGGGGTGGAGTCTACCGATGCCGGATGCGTCATCTGCTTGTTTTCGCTCATCAGGGCGGCGGAGGTGACCTCGGCTATCATCATGCCGGAGTTCAGTCCGGGCGCGGCCACCAGAAAGGCGGGCAACCCAAAGCTCATGGCCGGGTCGACCAGCAGGGCGATGCGCCGCTGGGCGATAGCGCCTATCTCGGAAATGGCCAGCGCCAGGATATCGGCGGCGAAAGCCACCGGCTCCGCGTGGAAATTACCGCCGGACACCACGCTGTTATCGGATAACAGCAGCGGGTTGTCGGTAACGGCGTTCGCTTCGCGCGCGAGCGTGACGGCGACCTGGCGGATCAGGTCCAGGGCCGCGCCGGCCACCTGCGGCTGGCAGCGGATACAATAAGGATCCTGCACCCGCTCGTCGTTTGCCAGATGGCTTAAGCGGATTTCCGACCCGCGCAGCAGCCAATTGAGGGCCCGCGCCGTATCAATCTGACCGGGATGGCCGCGCAGCTGGTGAATCTCGTCATGGAACGGCGCGGTGGAGCCCATGACCGCATCGGTGACCAGCGCGCCGGAAATCAGCGCCGACTGTAGCGCCCGGTGCGCCCCGAACAGCCCTTTCAACGCCAGCGCGGTGGACGCTTGGGTGCCGTTGATCAAGGCCAGTCCTTCTTTGGCCGCCAGGATGATAGGCCGCAGGCCCGCCTGCTCCAGCGCCTGCGCCGCCGGCATGCGCTGACCGCGCAGCTCCGCGTCGCCTTCGCCCATCATGGCGGCCACCATATGCGCCAGCGGCGCCAGATCCCCGGACGCGCCAACCGATCCCTGGCTTGGGATCACGGGCATGATATCGTGGGCCAGCAGGGCTTCAATCAGGCCGATAACCTCATAACGCACGCCCGAGGCGCCCCGGCCCAGCGAAATCAGTTTCAGCGCCATGATCAGACGCACCACCGGTTTGGCCAGCGCGTCGCCCACGCCGCAGCAGTGCGACAAAATCAGGTTGCGCTGCAGCGTTACCACATCGTCGGCGTGGATACGCACCGAGGCCAATTTGCCAAAGCCGGTATTGATGCCGTAGACCGCCGCTTCGCCCTGCACGATTTCCGCTACGCGCGCCGCGCTCTTGCGAATGGCCGGCTCCATCGCGGGATCCAGCCGTACGGGCTCGTCGGTCCGGTAAATACACTCAAGTTCAGCCAGCGTGACGGCGCCGGGTTTTAATATAATCGTCATGGTTTTTTCCTGCCAATAAAAACATCAACCGCGCCGCGGCCAAAGCGCGGCGGCCTGGTCAGCCGGCAAACGCCGGCGCAAGCCGCCCTGTCGGCCCTTGCTCAGACCAGCTCGACGGTCAGCCAGATGGGGGTTTTGGTGTCAAAGGTGCTTTTCCATACCTCGGCGCCGACCTTATCCAGGCGATCGGCATGCTCGGGAATGACCTCTCCCAATACCGGTTGGGCCAGATCCTCGGTGGTCGGTCCGTACTGCACGATAAATTTCTGGCCGGTGGATTGGGAAAAACGCAGCCGCCCTTTGGGCGCGTCGCAGATCCGCTCGCGCACCTGTATCGGCGCGGTGGATACCAGCGGGCACCAGGCGTACATGGATTCGCCGGTGACCACGGCGTGATCTTGCAGGACGGTAAAAGGCAGGGCCGCCATCAGGTCCTGGCATAACTCCGGATTTTCATGGACCGCCAGATAGGCATCCACGGTAATATCCAGCGGTTGCCAGGTCAGGCGGATCTTGCGGCCCGGCTTGATATGCACTCGCCGGGATGCATCGGCAATGGCGGGCGCGGCCACCTCGGGGTTGGCGTAGGTAAACTGCTTGCCCAGTCCCCACGGGAAATAATGGAACGACCAGGCGGCAAACGTATCGGTATAGATGCAAAACGCCCGGATCGCCTCTATCGCCTGCTGGCGCGATGTCGCCCGCGGCAGCCATTCGCGCAGGGACAGCGCCAGTTTGCCCAGCTGCGGGAATCCGCTGTAGCGCAGGTAGTTGCTGTACGGGTGATCGAAACTGTCGAGGATAAAGCAGAACTGCGGCAGCGTGATATCCGGGTTTTCAATGATTTGCAGCAAGGGATAATAGGTATACATGGAATAATCGCGCATCATACCGGCCGCGATATCCCAGGTACCGAAATACTGGCCGTAGCTGCCCGCCTGGTTCTCCAGGGTTCCGGTGCGAAAGGCGTAAATCTCCGCGGGCTCCTCGCGGGCCATGGCCGCGGTTTGGCTGCGAACGTGATCGATCACATCCCCCAGGCTGGTATAGCTCATTACGTTCTCCTGTCATGGTTTTCGCTAAAACGTGCGCTGGCGGCCCTTATGGCGCGGCGGCGCGGACAGGTTTATTGTATATACAATTAATATTTATGTATATACAATTAATAATAAGCACGAGGCTTTTCTTCAGCGGCCGTGGCCATACTCCCTGACAAAGTGGCCCGGGGTCACCTCTTTCATAAAACCGGGAGCCCTGCCGTCAAGCTGGCCGGCGTCGAAAAACAGACGCGCTTTACTCCGTTCCCGCGCGGGGTCGGCTTCCAGGGTGGCGCTCAGCAGCGCCTGGGTATAAGGGTGGCGGGCATCGTGAAAAATGGCCTCGGCGGGGCCGGTTTCCACGATCAGACCGCGCAGCATGACGGCCACCCGATGGCAGATATGGCGCACCATGCCCAGGTCGTGCGAAATAAACAGATACGCCAGCCCCTGTTCATCCTGCAGCTGTTGCAGCAGGTTTATGATTTGGGCCTGGATGGAGACGTCCAGGGCGGTTATCGGCTCATCGGCCACGATCAACTGCGGCGACATGGCCAGCGCCCGTGCAATGCAGACGCGCTGGCGCTGGCCGCCGGAAAATTCATGGGGATAGCGGCCGAGATGACGGGCGTCCAGGCCGACTTTGGCAAACAGGGCCCGCACGCGCTGCATAAGCGCCTCACGGGGTATTTTGCCCTCATGGATCACTATGGGATCCGCGACAAAACGGCCGACCGTCATCCGTGGATTGAGGGAAGAATAGGGATCCTGGAAAATAATCTGCATCACCTTGCGCAATGGCCGCAGCGCGGACTGGCTCATACCGACCAGGTCGCGGCCGTTAAGCAATACCTGGCCGCCGGTCGGCCGTTCCAGCTGCATCACGCAGCGCGCCACCGTGCTTTTGCCCGAGCCGGACTCGCCCACCAGCCCGAGGGTTTCCCCCCGCGCCAGGGTAAAGCTGACGCCGTCAACCGCCCTGAGCACGGCGCGCGCGCCCAGTAAAGACGCGCCGGCGGGATAGTCTTTGCATAATCCTTCCACCTGCAGCAGCGGCGGGGCGCTCGGGGGCATGCCGTTCATGTCGCGTTATCCTTATCAAGATCCGCCAGGCAGCGGGGCAAATCGTACCAGGCCGCCACCCGATGGCGCGGTTCATCGGGCGAGACGGGACGCAGCGGCGGCGCGTCAAGAAAACACCGCGCGGTGGCGAACGGATTGCGCGGCGCAAAAGGGTCGCCGGGCGGTCGCCGCGCCGGATCCACCGGCTGGCCGGCAATCTGGAACAGCGGTTGCCGGGGACGCTGTCCCCGGCCGGGGATCGATTGCAACAGCGACCAGGTATAGGCGCTGTGGGGTTGGCTGAACACCCGTTCCACCGGTCCCGTCTCCATGATCTTGCCGGCATACAGCACCTGCATGCTGTCCGCCATCGCGGCCACCACGCCCATGTCATGGGTAATCCAAATGATGGACATCTTCATTTCGTCGCGCAGATCGCGGATAAGCGCAATAATCTGCGCCTGGATAGTCACGTCCAGGGCGGTGGTCGGCTCATCGCCAATCAGCAGTTTGGGTTTGCAGGCAATCGCCATGGCGATCATGACCCGCTGGCGCATGCCGCCGGAAAACTGAAAGGGATACTGCCTGACGCGCCGCGCGGGGTCGGCGATGCCCACCAGGCCGAGCAGGTCGACGGCGCGCCGGCGCGCCTTGGCATGGCTCATCCCCAGGTGATGCACCAGGGGTTCCGCCAGTTGCCGGCCAATGGTCAGCACCGGATTAAGCGAGGTCATCGGCTCCTGGAAAATCATGCCGATCTGCGCGCCGCGGATGGCGCGCAGCGCTTTATCCGACAGGCTCAGCAGGTTGTGCCCCTGGAACATGACCTCGCCGTGGACCAGGGCGCGGCTGCGCGGCGGCAATAATCCCAGCATCGCCAGCGCCTGCATGCTCTTGCCGCTGCCGCTTTCGCCGACGATGCCCAGCGTCTGGTTATCCTCCAGGCTATAGCTGATATCGTCGATAATCCTGACCGGCGGCGCGCCGCGTCCGGCCGGAACAGCCACGGTTAAATTACGCACGTCGAGCAAAGGCTGCATGGCGCTACTCCCCGGCGGACTTCAGTTTGGGATCGAAATAATCGCGCAGCCAGTCGCCGGTAAAGTTGGCGCCCATCACCGTCACGACTATCGCCAGTCCCGGAAAGGTGGTGACCCACCAGGCGGTGGCGATATACGCGCGCCCCTCCGCCAGCATCCGGCCCCAGCTCGGCCAGGGCGGCTGCACGCCCAGCCCGAGGAAACTCAGGCTGGCCTCCAGGAGAATCACGCGCGAAAACTCCAGAGTGGCGATCACCAGAATGGGCGTCAGGATATTCGGCAAAATGTAATAGCGCAGGATATGCCAGGGCCGGGCGCCGACGGCCACCGCCGACAGGACGAATTCCCTCTGCCGCAGGGCCAGCACCTGCCCGCGCACCATGCGGGCATAACGGATCCAACTGGTCAGGGCCAGGACGATAATCAGGTTGCCCAGGCTGGGACCGGTGGCGGCGATAATGATCAGCGCCAGCAGAATCAGCGGTATCGAGAGCTGCATATCGACAATACGCATCAGCAGGCGATCGATGAGGCCGCCGGCGTACCCCGAAATCATCCCCACCGCCACGCCGACGAGGCCGCCAATCAACACCGCGTTAAACCCCACCATTATCGAGACCCTGCTGCCGTACAGCAGCCGGCTCAACATATCCCGGCCCAACTGATCGGTGCCCAGCGGATGGGCGTCCGGCGCAAAAAAGCGGTACGTGGGCGGCGCCAGCCGCAGGGCCAGATTGCCGTGTACCGGGCTGGGCAGGGGGATCACGAAGGTGGCCAATACGCCCAGCAGCAATAACGCCATGATAAGCCAGCCGACAGCGCCGATGGCGCTCGATCCAATACGCCGTCCCACGGCGCGCATCACGTTCATGCGGCTCATCGCGTTTGCCTCACGCGCGGGTCCAGCAGGCTATAGAGCAAATCCACCCCCAGGCTGACCAGCAGGAACAGGCATGACACCACCATGACTCCCGCCTGGATCACGGGAAAATCACGGTTCGCCACCGCCTCGACAATCAGCCTGCCGACCCCCGGCCAGGAAAAAATGGTTTCGACCACCACCGAGCCGCCGAGCATTTCGCCCACCAATAGCCCGCTCATGGTGACCACCGGCAGCATGGCGTTACGCGCCATATGCCAGGTCATGATCACCCGCGGGGGCAGGCCCTTGGCGTGCGCCGTGCGGATATAATCCTCGCTCATGACGTCGAGCAGGCTGGAACGGAACAGGCGGGTGATATTGGCGGCGACGAAAATAGACATCACGGCGGTGGGTAAAATCAAATGCAGCGGGCTGCCGGTGCCGCCGGTGGGCAGCCAGCCAAGATCGACGCAGAACACCAGGATCAGCATAATCGCCAGCCAGAACGCCGGCGTGGCCTGTCCGAGCATCGCTAAGGTCAGCACCAGGAACTCCCATACCGAGTTACGGTAAAGCGCGGCAATCAAACCGGCCAGGCAGCCCGCCAGAATGCCGGTCACCGCGGAAAGCGCCGCCAGCAGCAGCGTGGCCGGCATCCGTTCCAGCACAATCCCCAGCGCCGAATGCTGGTAAAAAAAGGATTGGCCGAAATCGCCGGCCAGCGCATGGCCGAGAAAACGCAGATATTGCTCCAGCAAGGGACGCTGCAGGCCGAGCTGCTCGCGCAGGGCCTGCAGGTCGGCGGCGCTGGCGCCCTGGGGAAGCAATAAAGAAACCGGATCCCCCAGTAAACGCGACACCAGGAAAATAAGGGTCACCAGGCCGAATACCGCCGCCAGGGCTTCCAGCAGTCGGGACAGAATATATTTCGCCACGCGCCACCGCCTGTTTATTTCGCCACTAAATCGAAAACCCGCACCCAGTCGTCGCCGCGCGTTTGCCAGGTGAATCGCTTCGATGTGGCATAGGTCAGCGGCTGGTTAAATAAAAACACCAGCGGCGCCTGTTCACGCATCCGTTCGGTTGCCTGCTGGTACCAGGCGGCGCGTTTTTGCTTATCAACCGTTGAGCGGCCTTTCATCACCAGGCCGGCAAAAACGTCATCCTTCCAGTAAGCGCCGGGGTCGGTGGGCAGATACAGACCCAATAGGCCGTCGGCGTCCAGGGTCGGCCAGGCCTGGCCTAAAAACGCTGCCTGCCCCATATCGCCGCGGGTATAGGCGTTGGACCAGTTGGCGTATTCCATTTCCTTGATGCTGACGTTCAAACCCACTTCCTGCAGCTGGGCGGCGATCACCTGGCCGATTTCCTGGCTTAACAGATAACGTCCCAGCGGCACCTGCAGTTCAAAGGAAATGGGCTGCGGCAATCCCGACTCGGCGATAAGCTGGCGCGCCTTGTCCGGATCGTAGGGGTAGGGCTGCAGTTTATCGTTGTAGCCGAAATACATGGGCGACAGCAGCTGGCCTTTGCTGATGGCGCCGTGACCGTTATAAATGGCGTCGATAATGCCCTGGCGATCGATGGCGTAGTTCATCGCCTGGCGCAGCTTGAGGTTGTTGGCGAAGGGCGGCTTGAGGTTATTCATTTTAATGATCATCGCGCGGCTGCTTTCGCCCCAGCCGGCATGGGCGATGCCGCTGCTGTTGATGCGCGCGATATCCGTGGGCGGAATATCCAGCGCCAGATCCAGCTCGCCGGCCAGCAACGCCGACACCCGTACCGCCGGTTCGCTTATCATACGCAGCACGACTTTGTCATGCGGCGCCGGCGTGCCGAAAACCTGGGTGCCGAAATACGTGGGGTTGGGCGTCAGCACCACCCGTTCGCCCGGCACGTATTCCGCCAGCTGATACGGGCCGCTGCCCATGGCCTCGCGGCTGGGATCGTGCGTCGCGGTCCAAGACGGCTCCATCATGAACAGCATGCTCAGCTGCGCCACCAGCCCGGGGAAGGGCATGCGCGTAATGATTTTCACCTCGTCGGGCGCCACGACGTCGACATGATCGATCAGGCTATACCATTCCTTGACGCGGGTTTTATGCGCGGGATCGAGTAAATGATCGAAATTCCACTTTACCACCGCGGCATCCAGCGGCTTGCCGTTGGCAAAGGTAATGCCCGGGCGCAGCTTGAAGTCCCAGGTGTTGTCGTCGATAGCCTGCCATGATTGCGCCACGACGCCGGTAATGCCGAGGTCGGGATTGCGTATCACCAGCGGCGAGTAGATATGGCTGATGACGCTTAAATCCGTCTGCACCACGGTGGCCTGCTGCGGATCAAGCGTCGTCACCGCGGCGGAAAAGGCAATATTGACGGTATCCGCCAGCGCGACCGCCGGCAGGCCGCCGGCAACGGATAATAACGCGGCGCAGCCCAGCAGTCGTAATTGGCGCGCTTTGCCTGACAAGGCAAGCCTGAGAACATGACACATGGTTGATCTCCAGTATGAGAGAACGGAGCGATGGGGAAAATCAGTGCATCCTGAGGTACTGCAATTCTTCCGCGATAACCGCGGCCATCATCGTCAGGCTGACCGGCCGGTTTTCCGCCGTCAGGCGTTTAATGACCGCCAGGCGCAGCGGCTGGCGCAGGCGGCGCTCCTCACGCATCAGGCTCATGGCCAGCGCCGCCCGGATTTCGCGCGGCCAGACCCGATCCAGGCGATCGCGCGCGCTCCCAAGCGTAAACAGGCCGTGCGCGACGCTGCTGTGCCCGGCGCGCAGCCGCGCGGTGGCATCGGGGTCGAGCCGGCCGCTGTCGTCCACCGCCACGCCGTAACTGGCCCGGGCGTTGTAGACGGACACCAGGCCGCGCCGCACATCGCGGGCAACCTGGCCCGGATCGCGCAGAAAAGGGTCGCCAAAGCCGCCGCCCGAGGGCGAGGTCAGGCGCACCACGTCGTGGCGTTGCATCTTCAGGACATCAATCTTGCCCAGATTGCGCTCATCATCGGTGCCGGGATTGAGCAATACGGATCCCAAATGGCCGCATTGCCCACCCCGCGCGCCCCAGGACTGAAAATAGAAACGATTCATGCCGCGCACCGTCATCACCGCCTCGGGACCCGTATTTTCCAGCTCCATGGCAATGGCGGCGCCGCTCTGCCAGCGGCCGGGCGCCTGGCTGTCGGTCACCAGGCCATACCGTTTCACCCGCATCACCGTTTCGGCCTCGATGGTTTCGGCGGGCACCGTGCGCAGATAACCGGAGCGTGAGTCCACCCCGTCGGTGCCGTCGAGGCCGAAACGTCCGCCGCCGCCGCCGCACAAGGGATTGATCACGCTGACGCGATTGCCCTCGCCATGGGGATCTTTGGCGGAAACCACGATCACTCCCGACATGCCGGGACCCGCCGCCGTGAGACCGTCGGCCAGGGCGGCGTTCAGACAGCCCAGGATGACGTCGTAAACGCGGGTGCTGGTGGTGACCCGCGAACCGCCGGCCGCCGGAAATTCGGCGTTCATCACCGTGCCGCGCGGGGCGATGACCTCAAGGGCGCGCAGCAGGCCCGCGTTACGCGGCGCTTCCGGCTCCCGGGTCAGGATATAATAGATAAACGCCTGCAGGGTATAGGGGTGGGCGCGCGCGCCGGTGACGTAGTTAAAGGCCGCCGCCACCTGCGGGTCGGTGCCGCTGAAGTCGAATACGATGCGCTCGTCGCGCACGCGCATCACGGCGTGGATATGGATAAAATCTCCTTCGCTCATGCCTTCGACATAATCGGCGAAGGGATAATCCCCGTCGGGGATGCGGCGTATAACCTGGCGGGCCTTGGCATCGGCCAGGGCCATGGACGCTTCCATGCCCGCGCGCACCGCCGCCACGCCATAGCGCTGGCACAGTTGATTCAGCCGCTTATCCATACTGGCCAGCGCCGATATCATGGCCTGGAAGTCGCCCCACAGCTCATCGGCGATGCGGCTGTTATCGATAAAGATATTGCGGATGGCGGTATCGAGCTGTCCACGTTTGTAGAGTTTGGTCGGCCTGACGCGCAGGCCTTCCTGGAACACCTCGGTAAACGCCGGCGAAATACTGCCCGGCACCGCGCCGCCGATATCGGAGGCATGCACGAACGACCAGGCCAGGGCCACCAGCTCGTTGCCGACAAAGACCGGCCGCACCATCGAAACATCCATGATATGCGTCACCATTCCGTCGGTACTGAAAGGGTCGTTGGTGATAATGCAATCCCCCGGCTCAAGATGTTCTACGCCGATGCCGTGCAGGCCGCCGGCTATCGGCAGGCCAATGAAGGCGTTAACGCCGTTGTGGCTGGGATAGGCGAACATTTCGCCCGCCGGCGTGGCCAGCCCGCATTGAAAATCCTGTACCAGTTTGACGAAGGTGGTATGGGCGGTGCGATACAGGGTGACGGAGGCTTCTTCGACAATGGCGTTAAAGCGATTATTCATGATGACCGTTTGGATGGGATCCACAATCAATGCTCCTGCGTCAGGATAATGTCGCCGCCGGCATGCACCCTGGCGGTAAAAAAGGGCGGGACCAGCACGGTGGCGTCGCTCTGGCTGATAATGCACGGCCCCGGTACCTGGGCATCCACTCCCAATACGGTGCGGTCATAAACCGGGCAATCCTCCAGCAACGCCGCGCCGATATGCAGCCGCCGGAAGCCGCGGGGGCGGGGTCGGCCGCCGCCCGCCGGCCGCGTCGCCGCATTGCCTTCCGGCGCGGCCAGCGCGCCGCGCACCCGCACCCGCAGTTCGATAAATTCAACGGACGCCTCCGTATCGGCATGGGTATGCAAGCGTAAATGCTCCGCGTGAAACGCGGCGACGGCGAGCGTGGTGCTGATGCCGTCTGGGGCGGCCGCCTCAATGCGCACCGGGATCTGGAACGACTGGCCGCGATAGCGCATATCCGCCCAGTACTCCAGGGCGATCGCGACCACGTTGCCGGGGTCGGTCTGCCGCGCCAGCCAGGCCCTGGCCGCGTCCGCCAGCCCGGCAAAGGTCTGTTGCAAGCGCGCCGTATCCATCGCGCCCTGCTGTACGATGGCGATGGTGTCATGGGTCAGTTCGGCGACCACGCCGCCCACGGCGCAGAATACCGACGGATTGTTGGGCACGATAACCCGTGGGATGCCGATTTCCGCCGCCAGCAGCGGACCGTGGATGGCGCCGTTGCCGCCGAACGCCACCAGGGTCACGTCCTGCGGATCGACACCGTGGCGGGCCAGATAAGGCAATACGCTGGCGACCATATTGGAGGTGGCGATGGCGATGGCGGCGCCGGCCGCGTCCGTCTCCGTCGCGGCCATGCGCGCGGCCAGGGGAGCGAAGGCGGCGCGGGCCGCAGCGGTGTCCAGGGGCATCTCGCCGCCGAGAAAAGTGGCGGCGTCCAGATAACCGCATAATAAGTAGGCGTCGGTCACGGTAGGCTCGGCGCCGCCGCGCGCAAAACAGGCGGGGCCGGGCCAGGCGCCGGCGCTTTTGGGGCCGACGCGGAACACCGGCCCGTCGAAACGGCCGATGGAACCGCCGCCGGCGCCTATCGCCTCGATGCCGGTAACCGGCATGGTCAGAGGGAACTCGCCGACCTCGGTTTGCTCCACCACCGTCGGCATGCCGGCGCGGATCAGGGAAATATCGGTGCTGGTGCCGCCCATATCCATTGTCAGAAAATGCTGCTCCGGCGCCGCGCGGGTAATCAGCTGCGCCGCCGTTACCCCGGAAGCGGGGCCTGACAGGAGCGTATGCACCGGGAAATGGCGCGCCTCGCGCGCGGACATGGCCCCGCCGTTGGAGCGGGTGATAAACAGCTGGACGTGGCGCAGACGGCTGGTCAGGTAGTGTTCAATCTGCCCCAGGTATGAGGACATCCGGGGCTTAACATAGACATTAAGCAACGCATTGACCGCCCGCTCGTATTCGCCGGGGCGCGGCCACACCTCGCTGGACAGGCAGACATCCAGGGACGGCGCGAGCCGCCGGATCAATGCGCGCGTTTCCCGCTCATGGCGGGGATCCTGATAGCTGTTGATATAGGCGACGGCGATGCTGTCGAGCCCGGCGGCCACCACCTGCGCCACCGCGCCGGCCACCGATTCCGCCGACAGCGCGTCGATAACGCCGCCGTCAGCCGCCATGCGTTCGCGTATTTCAAAAACCTGGTGACGCTCGATCAACGACAGGCCGCGCGTGCCGCGCAGATTGGTGGGATCGAGCAGACGCAGGCGCTGCAGTTCCAGGATATCGCGAAATCCCTGGGTGACGAACAGGGCGACCGGCGGCTGTGAACGCTCGATCACGGCGTTGGTGCTCACAGTGGTGCCGTGCATGACCACCACCGGTTCTTCCGGCCCCACGGCCAATGCCGACAATAACCGCTCGAAGCCCTGTTTAAAACCCTCGGCAAAATGGGGCGGAGTGGAGGGCACTTTAAAACAATATAACGGCGCCTGCCGCGCGTCGCTGCGCCAGACGACAAAGTCGGTGAACGTGCCGCCGATATCAACTCCCACTCTTATCATGCGATTTGCCCTTGTGCCGCCGACGCCGCGTCCCGGCGAAAATGGCGCCCTGATGAAGTCTATTGGTATATACAATATAATAAAGAACTGGGATGTAAATATCATTATGATGAAAAACAGATCAATATTCATACGAATATCCTATGATAAAGCAGCGTTAAAACAGTAAATTAATGTGTTTATCGGGGTGGAAACGCCGTGTTCATATAGGCTTATTTTATGTATATACATAAAACGAAGATAAAAATGAATAAGAAAAAATGATAGCGCGAATTTGCTTTTTGTTTTGTATATACTTAATCGCTGATACTTTGGGAAAACCTCCATTATGAGCAAAAACGAGTCACCGCTACACCAAGCCCCGCCCGCTCACGCCGAGCCAAGTCCGCTCATCCCTAAGCGTTCGCGGGTCAAACCCCTGCCCATCCATCAGGGCATCCAGAACGATATTAAAAACAAAATCCTCAGCAACGAGTGGCATCCCGGCGATCGGGTGCCCACCGAACAGGAATTGATGGCGGTCTATCAATGCTCGCGAATGACGGTAAATAAAGCGCTGTCGACGCTGGTGGCCGCCGGGATGATTGTGCGCAAGCGCCGGAAAGGGTCTTTCGTCGCCATGCCGCGTGTCGAGGAGCCGTTGCTGGCCATTCAGGATATTCGCGCCGAAGTCCTGGCCAGCGACAGCATGTACAGTTTTTCGCTGCTGTCGCGCGGCATCCGCACTATTACCGACGCGGTCGAAGCGGAACATATCGGCATACCCGTTAACGCACGCATGCTATGTATCGATGTCATGCATTACGCCGATAACCTGCCTTTCGCCCTGGAGGCGCGCCAAATCAATCTGGCGGTAGTGCCGGAAGCGGCGCAGGAGGAGTTTATCGAGATGCCGCCCGGCAGCTGGTTGTTAAGCAATATCCCCTGGTCGGAAGGCGAGCACTCCCTGCGCGCTATTTCCGCCGACGATGTGCTGGCGCGGCAATTATCGGTATCGCCCGGCACGGCGTGCATTTCCATTGCCAGGCGCACCTGGCTGTCGGGGGAGCTGATCACCTTTGTGCGCTTGATTTATCCGGGGGAACGCCACCGCTTTTTAGTGCGTTTCGGGCCCAGCCCGGCGAATTTGCAGCGGGATACGCCCAACCCGGGCTGAAACCCTCCCGGTGTTTTTGGCTCACATCCGTATGGGCACGAGATTGCCGCTAAACACGCCGGCGCGTTTTGAATACTGGCGTATTGCGCTAAGGGGTTTCGACGCTATGGCCGCTTTATGGATGAGTTCGCGCCGGAGCCGGCGGAGAGCCTTGGGGCAAGGATTAGGTTGTGCCGGTGGGGGTTTGGTTTGCGGTTGGCGGTAAGCTTTATGTTGCCGTGGCGCGGGTTTCGCTTGCCGTGCGTTAAGGTACCCTGCGTCAGGGTGCGCTAGGGCATATATCGCCTCGGCGAAGGTTCCGTTTGCCGTGCGTTAAGGTACCCTGCGTCAGGGTGCGCTAGGGCATATATCGCCTCGGCGAAGGTTTCGTTTGCCGTGCGTTAAGGTACTCTGCGTCAGGGTGCGCTAGGGCATATATCGCCTCGGCGAAGGTTTCGCTTGCCGTGCGTTAGGGTGCCATGCGTCAGGGTGCGCTAGGGCATATGTCGCCTCGCGAAGGTTTCGCTTGCCGTGCGTGAGGTGTTCGTATGTGTTGCCGGGTACCGGCAAGCGACAAAGAGGCCGTACCGCGACGGCCTCCTTGACCTCCGCGCGTCCGGCAGGTCGTGCGCCGCTGCGCGGTTCCCGGCATCACCCATCCCGGCTTTTGGACCGCACGGGACGCGCTCCCGGCGCGGCCCTTAGCTTTCGCCGCTCCCGGCGGCTCATCCAGCCGCGATGTGCGCCGCCGGCGCACTCTATGCCGGCACCAGGTCAACACCATCGCCTGTGAGTAAAATAGCGTTTTTGGGTTTCTTGCGGCATGCACTTACCGGGAAGGTATCAGTATTCATTTTGCGATAAAGTTTACAGCCTGATGGTTAATGGCTAATGGCTAATGCCAAACGATAAATGCTCAAAGCCAAATGGCTAATGCTAAACGTTAAATGCCCAAAGCCCAAAGCCCAAAGCCCAAAGCCCAAAGCCCTATGTCTAATGTCTAATGCCATATGCTCGCTTCCGGCTTTAAATTAAAAGCGCCAGGTGCGATGTATCTAATACGCTTACAGATTCGGGGGACTAGGGCATAGGCCGGGTTTGGCGGGCTGTAATTTCATGCTGCGGCTGTTTACCTCAATGATTGTCAGCTTCCCGGCTCACTCTTCCTTCTCCTTATCAACAGCGGCGCTATTGTTTCTTACTATTTATTACTGACAGCGATAGTCGGGCCGGCATAGAGCGCGCTGACGGCGCCTGTGACCCCGGCATGAGCCGCCGGGAGCGGCGAAAGGCCCGGTTGCGCCGGGAGCGCTAACCGGGCCGGTGCATAACGGGGGAACTGGCGGCGGAAGGCATCGCGCAGCGACGCGCGACCTGCCGGACGCGCGGAGGTCAAGGAGGCCGTCGCGGTACGGCCTCTTTGTCGCTTGCCGGCACCCGGCACTACATAAAACAACCAAACGCACGGCAAGCGAAACCTTCACCGGCGCAACATAGTCCTTACCACCAGCCGTAAACCAAACCCCCACCGGCGCGGCAGATCCCCCCGCAAACGATATAAATCTATCCGTCCTGAAGTCAATCCGGTCAAAAGCCACTACATTTGATATCTTATGTATATACTCTAATAATAATATAATATTTATAAAAATCAAATATTTAACTTAAATCTATCTAAAATAGCGCAAAAATCATCCATATAATTATCTTATTTGTATATACATAACTTGACGCCCCGTTTTGCTGGCGGTATGTTCAATTTCATCGGGTTAAACAGATGTTAACGGCCTGGATATCATTCTCGTGTGACGACGTTATCAACAGCAACCAAGGTGTCGGGAGAGCAGGGTGAATAAAAAACAATTGATTATCGGTACCGTGTTAAGCCTGTCGTTCGGCATCGCGCCGGGGTGGGCAAACGCCGCCGTCGCCGCACCGGCGGATATCAAGGCGAAAGGGCAACTGACCTTTTGCTCCGACCTGGAAAACCCCCCGGCGGAAGGCATGGCCGAGGACGGCAAAACACCCAGCGGCGCCGCGGTGGATATTATGAATGCGCTGGGCAAGACCCTGGGGGTGAAAACCCAGATCGATAATTATCAATTTTCCGGTATTTTTGCCGCGCTGGATACCGGCAAGTGCGACCTGGTCATGGCCAGCCTGGGGAAAACCCCGGAACGCGCGGAGCGCTATGGGCTGGTGGATTACTGGCGGGTAAAGTCCGGCCTGCTGGTGGTCAAGGGAAATCCCCTGCATCTGGCGTCGTTTGCGGATCTCTCGGGCCGCCGGGTGGCGGCGTTGATGGGCAGCCGCAATGAGTCGGTGGTCAAGCAGGAAAGCGACAAACTGGTGAGCGAAGGTAAACCGGCGATTACCCTGGTGTCGTTGGGCACCAACGTCGCCGCGTTCCATGATTTGCTGCTGGGCCGCGCCGATGCCATGGTCGGCGATACGGTGGTGATTAATTTTTACATGTCGAAGGCCAAAAATAAATTCCAGACCGTCGATATGCCGGTGCCCGCCAAAACGTGGGTGGTGGCCATGGTGAAAAACAATACCGACCTGCGCCAGGCGATCCAGGCGGCAATGGATGAACTGAATACATCCGGCGCCATGACGAAAATCGTCCAGAAATGGGGTATTGAACATGGCGTAGCCCTGTGCGACAGCGAGCACCCCTGCGATTGACGGGGCGGGGCGACCATGCTGTGAGGAGCGTACCTTGCTAAATCAAATTCATATGCAATTTAATCTGCCATTTTTCCTGAATTTTGTGTTTCATCCGCAAGCCGTTTTATTTCAGGGGCTGATATTAACGATTGTTTCCGCTGTACTGTCCCAGCTTATTGGCACGGTATTAGGTATTACATTGGCAATGGCAGGAATAAGCCGCTTATGGATATTAAAGGCGTTTAACCAGCTTTATATTTGGTTTTTTCGCGGCACGCCGGTATTGGTACAATTGGTACTGATTTATTTTGGCCTGCCCTATTTACTGGGTTTTGATATTTTCCCCGCCGTGATGCCGTTGGGGCCGTTCATGATTTCCGGGGCGGTGGTCGCGGGTATTGTGTCTTTCGCCCTGCACGAGGCGGCGTATATGAGCGAAATTACGCGCGCCGGCATTATATCCATCGACAGCGGCCAGGCCGAGGCCGCCAAAGCGCTGGGCATGCCGCCGCGGTTGCTGATGCGGCGCATTATTCTGCCGCAGACCATCCCGGTGATTGTCCCCGCGCTAGGCAATCAATTTAATAATATGCTCAAGACCACGGCGTTGCTCAGTATTATCGGTGTTTCAGAAATGTTTCGTGTCGCGGAGCAATTACAGGCCGCCACCTTTATGACGTTTGAGGTTTATCTCGGCATCTCTATTTATTATTTGCTGCTGACCGCGTGCTGGACCGCCATCCAAATGCTGTTGGAAAAAAATCTCAACCGGCATTTAAAAGGGGCGAGCATAAAGCGGCGCGCCAAAAAATCCTCATCCCTTTTAGCGGAGCTTGCCGATGAGCGTTAATCAATCAGATAGCCTACCGGATGCGGTCGTCTGCCGTGACGTAATGAAATTCTATGGCGAACTGCCGGTACTGCGTAATGTGTCGTTGACGGTGAAAACCGGCGAAACCACGGTGATTATCGGCCCGTCCGGTTCGGGAAAAACCACGCTTATCCGCTGTATCAACCGGTTGGAGAAAATTCAGCAGGGCACCATCCACGTCGGCGGCGCCCTGATGGGATACCGCATGAAAAACGGCCTGATGCAGGAAGACAGCGAGAAAAATATCGCCAAGCTGCGCCAGCGCATCGGCATGGTTTTTCAGCGCTTTAATTTGTTTTCACATATGACCGCGTTGCAAAACGTCATGGAAGCGCCGGTAAGCGTCCTGAGAATGAATAAAAAACAGGCGCGCGACAACGCCGCGGAATTATTGGCCCGGGTGGGCCTGGCGGATAAATTAGCCTATTACCCCACGCAATTATCCGGCGGGCAGCAGCAGCGCGTAGCGATTGCGCGCGCGCTGGCGATGAACCCGGAGGTCATGCTGTTTGACGAACCCACCAGCGCCCTTGATCCCGAAATGATTGGCGAAGTGTTAAGCGTAATGCAGGACCTGGCGCGCCAGGGCATGACCATGATCGTGGTGACCCATGAGATGGAATTTGCCAGGAATGTCGCCGACCGGGTGGTCATCATGGACGGCGGCGAAATTATCGAGCAGGGACCGCCGCAAAAAATATTTATTGCGCCGGAGAATCCAAGAACAAGGACCTTTCTGAATAAGGTATTACACAAAATATAAACATCGCCCGGCGGTGGATTATAAGACAACGTATTTTTACCAACGAGGAATAAAGATGGGACGTTTAATTGATATAAGCTGGCCCGACCTGGGCGTTACCGTGGTCGCTGAATTAAATGATGAAAAGAACCCCGAGCTGTGCGAAGAGTTCTGGCAGCACCTGCCGTTTAAAGTGCTGCAGGCGCATCCGGTTGTGTCCGGCGCATCCATGTATGCCTGGACGCCCATCGTCAGCAGCGCGCCGGTGCACCATCGCGAAATGATTACCGATTGCCCGGTGGGCCGGCTGCGTTATTCCCAGTCAACGGGCAATAAAATGTCGATTCAATATGGCGTCGGCCTGGAGCCTTTGGCCCAGCCGGTATTGGGACAGGTGCTGGCGGAATATTGTCATTTACTGCCCGATGTGGGCAAGGCGGTGTGGAATAATCTCTTCTGGCAAAAGGATAAGATTTTTGTCGAGGTTTCCGCTCATGATAAGCAGGCCCACCCGGGCGTACCGCGCCAGCCCGCGGCCACCACGGACGCGGCCAAACGCTTCCTGGCGGAAGCCGACAGGATCCAGTTGACGGAGCCCGAGGACCTGCGCGCCATCCGTTTGGGACAGGTGGAGTCCACCGGCACCTACGGCCAGTATTTTACCGCCTGGGATTTCGCCAACGGCATGCTGCGTGATTATATTATGTATACCATGTACCCGTTACTGACGCTGACCAATACGCTTTCGGTGCAGGATTTTAATAAAACGCTGCGGGAATTCGACGTGCCTTACTCCAGCTATTTAGGCGTCAGCGGGTTATATCAGTTGGAAGAATACGCCGGTATCTTGCGCGAGGCGGTAGCCGCGGCGCAAACCAAAGAAGAACTTCAGGAATTGCTGCGCGCTTTTCTGAAATATGGCAATCGCCTGTGCGCCTGGTCTTATCACTATTTCCCATGGTATCTGGGCATGTTCTATAACCGCCAGCTCGGCGGCCAGGAATTTCCGGGCCGTTGGAATCCTGAAAAAGTCTGAGAATAATGGCCACGCGCCCGCGTTAAGCCCGCCGGAACGCTTTTGCCGGCGCAAACGGCCTGCGGCGGGTTGCGCGCCGCATTCAGCCGGGAGGCAATATGTTGACTATCACACCCCAGGATAAAGCGGCGTTTCAGCGCGATGGCGCCGTTATTATCCGCCAGGCCTTTTCCCGCCAATGGCTTGAGAAAGTGGAGCAGGGCATCATGGCTAATATCGCCGCGCCCAGCGATCACGGCCGCTATACCGACCCCGAAACTAAACTGTTTTTCCAGGACAGCGATAACTGGCGGCGCATTGCGGCCATCGGGCAATTTGTGTATGAATCGCCCGCCAAGGAAATCGCCGCCGGCCTTCTAGGGTCCGGCAAAATCAATTTCCTGCATGATCATGTGCTGGCTAAAATGCCCGGCGCCTCCCAGCGCACCCTGTGGCATCAGGATCAGCCGTATAGCCCGGTGGACGGCAATGACTTTTGCACCCTTTGGCTGCCCACCGGCGCCGTGACGCGCGCCACGGCGCTGGAATTTGTCGCCGGCTCGCACCGCTGGGGTAAATGGTTCCGTCCCCAGTGGTTCGCCACCGGCCAACTGCGCGAGGGCGACGACGACAGCTGGGACATCCTGCCGGATATTGAAGCGCGGCGGCAAGACTACCGGATTATCAGCTGGGCGCTGGAACCCGGCGACTGCCTGGTGTTCCATGGACTGACCCTGCACGGCGCCGCCGGCAATTTCCAGGACGCGCCGCGGCGGGTGTTATCCACCCGCTGGACCGGCGATGACGCGGTTTTCCGCTACCGCAGCGGGAAAATGTCGCCCCCGGCGCCGCTACAGGACGCCCCGCAAGACGGCGGGGCGCTGGATTGTCCATCCTTTCCGGTCGTCTGGCGGGCGCCGCGCCGTGGAGGGCATTAACCTCGCCATCGCACCGGGCGAGCGGCTGGTGCCCAGCGGCTGCGGTAAAACCACCACGCTGCGCATGGTGGTAGGGTTTATCCAGCCTGGCGGCGAGTTCCTGTTAAACGGCCGCCAGGTCGCCGACGCCCGTTTCTATGCTGCCGCAGTAATATTAAGTATTTCCCCCCGCCGGCCGATAACATTATACGTTGAATTATTCTTTATTTTCCGAATCAGTCAAACCGCCTTGTTTCCACGCATCAATCGCTATTTTTATTGGGGAAAGTATGGATAATTTTCAACAAGAGGTAGAGGAGAGAACCAATCTCACCTCATCGAACCGATTTGAACTGCTGTTATTCCGCCTGGGGTCGCCCCCCGATGAAGAACACGCCGAATTGTACGGCATCAACGTGTTTAAGCTGCGTGAAATAGTGCCGATGCCGAAGCTGACCAAAGCCGCCGGCATGACGTCACCGCTGATGGGCATGGCGAATATCCGCGGCGAGATTATGCCCGTTATCGATTTGCCGGCCATCGTCGGCTGCGTGCCGAAGACCGGGTTGAATATCTTGCTGGTAACGGAATATGCCCGCAGCACCCAGGCTTTCGCGGTGGAATCCGTCGACGATATCGTCCGTCTTGAGTGGAGCCAGGTCCTGGCGGCCGAGGCGGGCGTCAGAAGCCGCAATATCACCAGCATCGCGCGCCTGAACAATGATAAGACCGACACCCCGCTGGCGCTGGTGCTGGATGTTGAGCAGATTTTGTATGACATCATTCCCGCCAATCGCACGGCGCACCTGGAAAGCGAAAAGAAGCAGACCTTTACCCTGAAACCAGGGGCGGTGGCCATTGTGGCGGAGGACTCCAAAGTCGCCCGTTCGATGCTGGAACAGGGCCTGACGATGATGAACATCCCCTTCCTGACGCACGTCACCGGCCTGGAAGCCTGGAAAAAAATCAATAAAATGGCGGAAGAAGCGCGGGCGGAAGGCATACCTGTCACGGATAAAATCGCGTTTGTGTTAACCGATCTGGAAATGCCCGAGATGGACGGTTTTACCCTAACGCTGAATATCAAACGCGATGAGTTCCTGAAACACATTCCCGTTATTATCCATTCGTCCTTGTCGGGCAGCGCCAATGAGGACCATGTGCGCAAGGTCGGGGCGGATGCGTATGTGGCAAAATTCGATATCAACGACTTGGAGTCCGCCATCAAGCGGGTGCTGCCGTAAAGACGGCCGCGGTTCCCTTAGCCGTCATGGCGCGGCCGGAATCCTGCCCCCGACCGCGCCGTTGCTGTCGCTCTTAGTTCAGCCTGGCCTTGGAAAAATCACTGCCGTTAAGGCTGACGCTGTAGCCGGTGACATTGGCGCGCGTGGCATAAAAGGTTTTACCGTTTGCCAGCGGCACCCACGGGGCCTGTTGATGGAACACGTCCTGCGCTTGTTTATACAGCGCGGCGCGCTGGGCCGGATCGCTGATGACCTTGGCCTGTTTTATCAGCGCGTCATACTGTTTATCACACCAGAACGCCGCGTTGGACCCGCTGTTGATACTGTCGCATCCCAGCAGGACATTGGCGAAATTATCCGGATCGCCGTTATCCGACATCCAGCCGAACAGCGCGGAGGCGTGTTCGCCCTTGCGGATGCCGGCAAGGTATTCACCCCATTCGAAAGTGATGATTTTTACCGTCACGCCCACCTTGGCCCAATCGTTCTGGATCATTTCCGCGATGCGGCGGGAGTTGGGATTATACGGGCGCTGCACCGGCATCGACCATAAATCCGTGGTAAAGCCCTGGGCAAAACCCGCCTGCTTCAGCAAGGCCTTGGCCTTGGCCGGGTCATAAGGATAATCGGCGAGATCCTTATCGTAACCGAGCATATTGGGCGGAATGGGCGATTTCGCCACCGTGCCGGAACCGAGAAATACCGCGTTGACAATCGCTTTTTTATCCACCGCATAGTTTAACGCCTGGCGCACCAGAACATTATCGAACGGCTTTTTCGCGGTATTAAAGGCCAGGTAGCCAACGTTCATGCCGTCCACGCTGTGCAGCACCAGATCTTTATTGCTTTTGATTTGGTCAAAATTGACCGGGTTCGGCGCGGGGATAATCTGGCATTCATTTTTCTCAAGCTTGGCCAGACGCGTGCTGACGTTGGGGGTAATAGAGAAAATCAGGCGTTTGGTGGGCACGTCGCCCTGCCAGTAATGCGGATTGGCCTCGTAGCGGATCAGGGAGTCGACTTTATAGTCTTTCAGGTTATACGGGCCGGTGCCGATGGGATCGGTGTCCACCCGCTCCGGCGTGCCGGCCTTCAGCATGGCGTCGGCATATTCCGCGGAGAGGATGGAGGTAAAGTCCATGCCCCAGTCGGCCAGGAACGTGGCGTCGGGTTTGCTCAGGGTAAACTGGACATGCCGATCGTCCAGTTTTTTCACTTCCTGGATAAGGGTACCCAGGCCGACGTCGTTAAAGTACTCATAGGCGGCGTGGGACACGTTATGATAAGGGTGATTGTCGTCTTTTTGCCGCAGTACGGAGAAAATAACGTCGTCGGCGTTAAAGTCGCGGGTCGGGGTGAAATATTTATTGCTGTTGAACTTAACGCCCTGGCGCAGGGTAAACGTATAGGTTTTGCCGTCGGGACTGATGGTCCACGCCTCGGCCAGGGAAGGGATGGGCAGATTATCGCTTTCCCGGAAAGTGATCAGCCGGTTATACAGCACCTGCGAGCTGGCGACAAATGACGGGCCGGAGCTGGCAATCTGCGGGTTGAACGATTCAGGCGAGGCTTCTGAGCAATAGACCAGCACATCGTTGGCCGCCGCCAGCGCGCCGCCCGCCGGCAGCATCGCGGCGATCAGCAGTGCGAGAGAGGTTTTGCGTAAATCCATTTTTATTGCCTTAATAAGGTGATTAATAGGAAATGAATCCGTGGTTGTTCGTCTTGCCATTATAAGCGGCGGCAGGCGAAAGGGAAAAATCCTCTGCTTATAAATGCCCGGCTTTTAGGTATAAGCGCTGCCCTTTGGCAGTATTGCCTGGCGATCTGCCGCGGAATTTGCCGGCCGGGAGACATTCTTCTTGTAAAGAAAGTGTGATCTCTGCGGGAGGGCGGGCATTGGCAACGCCTGGTAGCGATACCCGCAACCGAATGCGGATTTATCCGCGGCCAGGCGCCGGTTACACTTTCCCCACGCGACCCTTCCCGGCAAGGCGGCCTATCGGCGGCAGGGAAAGGAGAGGGTGGGGAAGGATCCTTTCAGCCGCGCGGATATCAACTACATCCATTGGAAAACTTATGTTATATGAGCTGACGACACTGTCCGTGCCGGCGCTGGAACTTGATACGGCGTCAGCCCGGGCCTGGGCATGGGTGACGGCGCCCGGTGCCGGGGGAAGAGTGGTGGGTTTCTGGCGTACCGAGCTTGGCGAGCTGTTCCAGTTACTCCTGCTGCGCGAGTTTCACTCAGAAGAGGCATTGTGGCGGGAGCGACGGCGGGCGCAGCTGGACAGCACGCCGTTTAATATCGTAAATGCGCAAACCGCCCTCAGCATGGAAAGCTATCAGCCTTTTCCTTTCCTGCCGCCCGCGCCGTCCCAACTGGCGCAGCCGGGGGCCTGTTATGAATTCCGCACCTATTGGCTGAAGCCCGGGGGATTGTCTCCCACGCTTGCGGGATGGGCGCAGGCGCTTGCGCCGGCGCAGGCTTACACCTCGCATCTGATCATCAATATGTACGCGCTGGACGGGCCGCCGCGCATCACGCATATCTGGACCTTCGCCAGCCTGGAGGAGCGCGCCCGTTTACGCGCGGAACACTATGCCGCGGGACTGTGGCCGCCAAAGGGCGGGCCGCAGCAGATTATCCGGGCTGCCTCGTTTATCTGCCTGGCGGAAAACCGCCGCGCCGGGGATGCCTGACGCCGGATTTGCCGGCGCCTGGCGCCGTGCCTGGCTGTCAGGCCCGGCGGCGAAAAGCGTTGTTTTGCCCGGCGGCACTGGATTATGCTGTGGTTTTAGCCCCCGCCAAGGAGATTCTATGACCACCAGCCTGATGATCGCCAACCGGCAAACCTGGTTCGGCGCCGGCAGTATCAGCCAACTGCTTCCCCTGCTGCACGCCGACCCGCAGCCGACGCTGTTGTTCAGCTGCCGCTCGTTCCTTGGCGGGGCGGTCTATGCCGGGATGGCGGATGCGCTGGCGCCCCTGCTGGCCGGCACCGAGATCGTCGGCCATGAGGCGTCGCCGCAGGATATTGACGGGTGGGTGGCGCGCTGGCGCGGCAAAGCGCGGCGCATCGTCGCCGTCGGCGGCGGCAGCGTACTGGATGCCGCCAAGGCGTTCGCCGCCCTGGCGGAGCATCCTTTGCCGGCGCTGCGCTATATGGAAAAGGTGGGCGACGCCAAGGTGAGCGGCGCTACGCTGCCCTTAATCGCCATTCCCACCACCGCCGGCACCGGCAGCGAAGCGACGCAAAACGCCGTGATCACCGATACCCGCACCCATAAAGTCAAGGCGTCGCTGCGCCACCCGAACTTTGTGCCGCAGGTAGCCATCCTGGACCCGCAACTGCTGGCCGGCGCGCCGGATGCGGTGCTGGCCTGCTGCGCCATCGACGCGTTCACCCATCTGTTCGAGGCGTATCTGTCCAAAACGGCAAGCAGCCTGTCGCGCGAAATGTCGCTTACCGGTATCCGTCTTTTCCTGCGGGCCTGGCCGGCGTTAAACCGCAGCGCCGATGCCCGCGAGGCTATCATGCAGGCCTCCTACCTGGGCGGGCTGACGCTGAGCATGGCGGGACTGGGCGTGATCCACGGCATCGCCGGTGAAGTCGGCGCCTTGCGCAGCTACCATCATGGCCAAGTCTGCGGCAGGCTGCTGCTGCCGTTTCTGCAACTGCTGGCGGACAGCGACCACCCCCGGCAGCGGGCGCTGATGGCCGCATTGGCCGTCAGCGTCCTTCCCGCAGGTCGGGACGACCCGGAACGTTATCTGCTGGAATTTATCACCCGCAACGCCATTGTCCCTTTCTGGCGGGACGACCTGCCGCTCAGCCCGGAAGAACTGGCGGTGTGCCTGGAAAAATCCACCAGCAAAAATGCGCTGCTGGACTACCCGCCGGCACAGCTCCGGCACATGATTGTCACGGCGTTTCGCATCGAATAGCGCCATCAGCCCGGCGGTGACCGCCGGCATCACACGTCACGCGCTCTCCCGAAGCCCGCGCGGGGAAACATAAGAAGGATTTCCTATTCTGCTTATCCTCGCCGCTCAACCTTCCTGTCGCCAAAATCAAGATTACCGGTTTTGCCAATAGCACGTTTTGGTAATAACCCATGCCGCACAGCGATAGCTGGGAAAAATAAGTATTTATATCAATCTATTAATTTTGCAAAAAGTAAAAGTGTTACCGGTAACTGTGTTTGAAGTTTACATAAGTTAACATTTTTATAACTTGTGCTGACAAAAAATCCGCTTATTCTGGCGATAAAATTATCATACAAATAATTATTAGCGCCCTACGTTACCGGCTGGTGACGGTGGCGCTCAGCACATTGATTAACACCCTTAATGGAAGATCTATGAGCAAGCAAAACGATGAGGACATCCCCTCACGGCGGCGTTTTTTGCAACAAACGCTGTCGATTATTCCCCTGGCCGCGGCGGGGGGCGGCCTTGTTTCCTTCGCCGGCCAGGCAACCACCGCCACATCCGCTGGCGTTTCCGCCCACTACGTTCCCACCTTTTTTAATAATGATGAATGGCGCTTTATCCTGGCCGCCGTCGACCGGCTGATTCCCACCGATGAATATGGGCCGGGCGCGGTAAGTGAAGGCGTTCCGGTTTATATCGATAAGCAAATGGAGTTGCCCTACGGTTACGGCCATCTCTGGTATATGCAGCCTCCTTTTGCCGACGCCGCGCCCGAATTGGGTTATCAGTCCCCGCTGGCGCCGCGCGATACCTATCGCCGCGGCATCAAGGCCGTCAACGATCATTGCCGGCAGTTCTTTGCCAAAGAATTCGCCGCCCTGAGCCAACAACAGCAGGAATCCGTGCTGCGCGAATTGGAAAGCGGCAAGCTGACGTTTGCTAACGTGCCGGGCGCGCTGTTTTTTGCCCAGTTGCTGGACAACGCCAAAGAAGGTTACCTGGCCGATCCCATGCACGGCGGCAATCAAACGCTGGCGTCATGGAAGCTGATTGGGTTCCCGGGCGCGCGCGCCGATTACCAGCAGACGATGGACAACCCCAATAAGCCCTATCCATTGGGACCGGTCAGTATTTCAGGGAAAAGGAGCGTCTGACGTGGCGATAAAACAAGACCCGGTCGATATCGTTATCGTCGGTTTCGGCTGGACCGGTTCGCTGATGGCGATGGAACTGGCGGAAACCGGCCTGAATATCCTGGCCCTGGAGCGCGGCGAGCAGCGCGATACCTATCCCGATTTCGCCTACCCGCGCATAATGGATGAATTGACCTACGGTATCCGGTTAAAGCTCTTTCAGAATGCGTCAAAAGAGACGGTAACCGTGCGGCATACCACCAGCGAAACCGCGCTGCCTTACCGGCGTTTTGGCTCCTTCCTGCCGGGTGACGGCGTCGGCGGCGCCGGTGTGCATTGGAACGGCATGCTGTGGCGCCCCCTGGAGGCTGATCTGCGCATGCGCAGCACCGTGATTGAGCGGTACGGCGCGGATTTTATCCCCCAGGATATGACGGTGCAGGACTATCCCTTTACCTACGCGGAGATGGAGCCGTTTTTCGATAAGTTCGAAAAAATTTGCGGCACCGCCGGACAGGCCGGCAATCTCAAGGGCGAAAAAATCGCCGGCGGCAACCCCTTCGAGGCGCCGCGCCAGAACCCGTATCCGACCAAGCCGCTCAAGCAACAGTATTCCGGCATGCTGTTTAGCAAAGCGACGACCGAACTGGGCTATCATCCGTTTCCGCTGCCGGCGGCGCTGTGCAGCGAACCTTATACCAATCCCTATGGCGTTCAGTTGGGGGTGTGCAACTACTGCGGTTTTTGCGAGCGCTTCGGCTGCTTTAATTACGCTAAGGCGTCGCCGCAAAGCACCGTGCTGCCGGCGCTTTATCAACATAAAAACGTTGAGCTGCGCACCCAGTGCCATGTGCTGCGCGTCAATACCGATGCCGCCGGCACCCGGGCGACCGGCGTCACCTATATCGACGCCAACGGCCAGGAAGTGGAACAGCCCGCCAGCCTGGTGGTGCTGAGCGCGTTCCAATTGCACAACGTACGTTTGCTGCTGTTGTCGAAAATCGGCAAGCCTTACAATCCCGCCACTGGCGAAGGCGTGGTCGGGCGTAACTATGCCTACCAGATGAACGGCGGCGTCGCGTTGTTCTTCGACCCGGACACCCATTTCAATCCCTTTGCCGCCACCGGCGCCACCGGCACGTTTATCGATGATTTCAACGCGGAAAACTTTGACCACGGCGGGCTGGGATTCATCGGCGGCGCCACGCTTTCCGCCACCATTACCGGCGGGCGCCCCATCCAGCAGATGAGCATTTCCAACCAGGCGCCAAAATGGGGAACCGGCTGGAAGAAGGCGATCAAAGATAATTACCTGCACACCATGAGCGTCGGTTCGTCCGGATCGGTGATGCCGTATAAACAGTGCTACCTCGATCTCGACCCCACCTATAAAGATCATCACGGCCAGCCGCTGCTGCGCATGACCTTTGACTGGCAGCAGAACGAGCTGAAAATGACCCATTTTATCGGCGGCAAGGCGGAGGAAATCGCCAAGGCCATCGGGCCTGAGCATTACGAAATGGGTTTTAAAGGCATGAACGCCCACTACGACGTGCGCCCCTACCAGTCCACTCATACCACCGGCGGCGCGGTGATGGGCGATAATCCCGCCACCAGCGTGGTGAACAAGTACCTGCAAAGCTGGGATGTCCCCAACCTGTTTGTGCTGGGCGCCTGCTGTTTCCCGCAGAACCTGTCGTATAACCCCACCGGTATTGTCGGCGCCACCGCGCTATTTGCCGCCAATGCGATTCGCACGCAGTATTTGGCCAACCCCGGACCGCTGGTCCAGGCTTAACAGGGAAGGGACTGAGATGAGCACTCTATGGAATGCAGCGCTTCCCTTGCTGGCGCTGGCGCTGTTGCCGGCCGCGGTCAACGCGGCAGTTAGCCCGCCGGCCGGCAAAGGACAATATCTGGCCACCGCCGGCGACTGCGTGGCCTGCCACACCGCGGCCGGCGGCAAGCCGTTTACCGGCGGGCTGAAAATGTCCACGCCGCTGGGGGCGATTTACTCCACGAATATTACGCCGGACAAAGACACCGGTATAGGCGACTACCGCTATGAGGATTTTGCCAAAGCGGTGCGCGAAGGCGTGGCGAAGGACGGCCATCACCTCTACCCGGCCATGCCTTATACCGCGTTCGCCAGGATTAATGATGAAGATATGCACGCGCTGTATGATTTTTTTATGCAGCAGGTGCCGGCGGTGAAGCAGGCCAATCGCGACAGCGATATCCCCTGGCCGCTGAATATGCGCTGGCCGCTGGCGGCCTGGAACTGGGTATTTCATGATGATGATGCGTTCAAGCCGGACCGCGGCCAAAGCGAAGAGTGGAACCGGGGCGCCTATCTGGTGCAGGGGCTGGAGCATTGCGGCACCTGCCATACGCCGCGCGGCATCGCGTTCCAGGAGAAGGCGCTGGATCAGTCCGACGACGCCTACCTGACCGGCGGCACGCTGGAGGGCTGGCATGCGCCCAATCTTACCGGTACGGGCAAAGACGGCCTGGGGCGCTGGTCGGCGGATGAGCTGGCGATGTTCCTGAAAACCGGCCATACCGATACCAGCGCGGCCTTCGGCTCCATGACGGATGTGGTGGAACACAGTACGCAATACCTGAATGACGCGGATTTGCGGGCGATGGCGGTCTATCTTAAATCGTTGCGGCCGTCCGCCGCGGCGCCGGCGCCGTACGCGAATGATGTCACTTCCGCGGCGCTTATCCGGGGCGATATGAGCAAACCGGGGGCGCAGGAATATATGGACAACTGCGCCGCCTGCCACCGTATCGACGGCCGGGGTTATGCCAAAACTTTCCCGGCGCTGGCGCGCAATCCGGTCGTGTTGAGCGACGATCCGTCGTCGTTAATCAGCATCGTTTTGCATGGCGGTAAAATGGCGGTCACCAGGGATGCCGTGACGGGCCTGACCATGCCGGACTTCGGCTGGCGCCTGGACGACAAACAGGCGGCGGATCTGCTCAGCTTTATCCGCGGCGCCTGGGGCAATGACGCGCCGGCGGTGAGTGCCAACGCGGTGGCAAAACTGCGCCACGCGACGTCGACGGTGGAGCGCAAGGACCCCAATAAGGCCAATGAGCCGAATACCGGACAGGCGCATCAGTAACGCGTTTAGCCTCCGCGCCAGGCGTACGCGGGTGCCGCGTACGCCCGTCCCTCCCGGCCGGCGGCGCGCCGTCAGACCCAGAAAATAAGCGCCAGCAGCTGCGGCGACAGAATGCGCAGGAACATCACCATCGGGTAAACCGTGGCATAGGAAAGCGCCGCCGCGCCGCTGGTGCCATGCAGGGCGTTGGCGAAAGCCAGCGCCGGCGGGTCGGTCATCGAGCCGGCAAGCATGCCGCAAAGGGTGAGATAGTTCATCCCGAACACCACGCGCGCCAGCAGGCCGACGCCTAGCAGCGGAACGGCGGTGATGATGATCCCGTAGCCCAGCCACGACAGGCCGTCGCCCTGGATCAGCGTGTGCACGAAACCGCCGCCGGATTTAAGGCCCACCACCGAGAGAAACAGCACGATGCCCAGCTCGCGCAGCGCCAGGTTAGCGCTGGGCGGCATAAACCAATAGAGTTTGCCGATACTGCCGATGCGTCCCAGGATAATCGCCACCACCAGCGGTCCCCCGGCCAGGCCGAGGCGCAGCGCGGCGGGAAAGCCCGGTACGTACAGCGGCAGCGAGCCCAGCAATACGCCCAAACCGATGCCGATAAACACCGGCAGCATCTGCACCTGCTGCAATTTTTGCCGTGCGTTGCCCACCAGCGCGGCCACGGCATTGATTGCCTCCGCCCGGCCCACCAGGTTGAGGATATCGCCGAACTGCAGACTGGCATGGCTGCCGGCCACCAGTTCCACCCCGGCGCGGTTCAGGCGGGAAACCACCACATCGTATTTCTGTTTAAAATTCAGGTCGCGGATCTTTTTGCCCAGGACTTTTTCGTTGGTGACCACCACCCGCTCCATGCGCAGGTCGGTGCCCTGCATGGACAGCGACGTGTCCACCTGCTGGCCGATCACCAGGCGCGCTTTCTCCAGATCGCTTTTCAACCCCACCAGGTGCAGCAAATCGTCCTGTTGAATCAGGGTGGTCGGCAGCGGGACAATCAGGCTCTCGCCGCGCTTTAAGCGCGAACAGACGATTTCGCTGCTGTTGAGCACCGGTACCTCTTGCATCGCCAGCCCTTCGAGATTGGCGTTGACGACACGGATATTCATGGTCTGCAGCTGGGCGTGGCCGGCGCCGCTGGCGCTATCGAATTGTTCCGCCTCGCGCTCGACATTGATGCGCAATGCAAAGCGAATAAACCACATGGTCAGCAGGATGCCGCAGATGCCGAAGGGGTAGGCCATGGCGTAGCCCATGCCCATCTGGTTAATCTGGGCGGGACCGGTGCCGAGATCGGTGAGAATTTGCTGACCGGCGCCGAGGGCCGGCGTATTGGTTATCGCGCCGGCAAACACGCCGAGCACCACGGGCAGGGGGACGTTAAACGCTTTATGGATCAGGGCCGCGAGCAGCATCCCCAACACCACCACCAGCATGGCGAAAAGATTGAGCCGCAGGCCGGAGACGCGTAATGAGGAGAAAAATCCCGGCCCGACCTGGATGCCGATGGTATACACAAATAGGATAAGCCCGAATTCCTGGATAAAATTCAGCATATCGCCGTTCAGGCTCAGTCCCGCCGTATGGGCGAAATGGCCGACGATAATGCCGCCGAACAGCACGCCGCCGATACCCAAACCCACGCCGTATATACGCCAGTTACCTATCCATAACCCTATCACCGCCACCAGTGCCAGCATACTGACCGTCAGTGCTATATCGCTCATTGCCGCATCCCTGGAAAATCATGAGGTTGTTGTCGGGTATTCTGGCAGAGGCGTGGCGAAGGAAATGAGGTAAAGAGCACAAAACATCAAGCTATATGAACCACGGGTGATAGTTGCGTCTATTGATTATCGAGCTCATCTTCCAGCCTGCGGCAGCCTGGTTCATGACCTGATCGCATAGCGGTTCGCCTTATGAATTTGATTGCACCGGATTGAGAAGATACATTAAGAGAAAAATGTTCAGCGATTGTCGGCCGCAGCATAGACATCATCGTTATCGCGCTTGCCTATAGCGATGACAGCAACAGGATTTCCTTATCATTAACTTCATAAACCAGCCGGTAGCCGCTGGCCCGGAGTTTAATTTTATAACGGTTGCTGCTGCAATGCAGCTGAGCTGAAGGTACATGCGGCTGCATAAGGCGCTCGGCAAGTTTCTTTTTAAACTGATCCCGCACGGTATTACCCAGTTTGTGCCACTCCTTTAGCGCCCGCTTTTCAAATTTTAATTCATAATTCATCGAGTTTTACGCTGATAAACTCAGGGTCAACCAAACGCTCATCAGCAATCCGGTTTAACTCGTCATCTTCCGCCAGTTCCCGATAATAAGCGTAAAGCTCGGGGGGGACGCAGTAAAACGCGGGCTCATTATGGTTTAGGATAGCCACTGCGTTGCCTCTGCCGTCGGCGACCGTCCCCATCGGGTTACGTTTTAGCTCAGTAATACTGGCGGCGGTAGAGGTCAAAATTGTAAAGGTCATTTTTAGTCTCCTGTTAGCTTCGCTTGTTTTAAGTCTTTTAAAGGTGCTTTTCAAGGCGCCTCTAAACACACTTCTAAGAGCGACCCTACCTGTTTAAATAATGGTGGTTTGCATCAATTTCAATCTCATCCGCTTATACCGTCTTTGGGACTGGTGATATTGAAAACCCTGCGGGACAGTGGCGTGGTCCCGCGCATACGGACGTTCGTCGAGCGGGAATCGGCAAAGGTATCTGGACGCGTGATAGTGGTCTTTACCTGTACGGCAGGTCTTATCGCGTCAATTTGCTTGATTGATAACACCGAAGGGGATATGCACGGAGGGAACAACCGCGCTGGCGGTCAGAAGATATGGAGACCGATCATCGAAAAAAATGTGTGGTTTCAGTACCCCTCATACCTTGCCTTTTTCAATACCGCCGAGAAAGAATGCGTCATTTGCCATCACGCCCCAGCTCTTCAACGTGTTTAAGGCGCGTTCATGTGATGGCGCATTCCTGGCGGTGACTATGGAAATTCTCAGGCGATTTTCATAACCCGGATGTAGAATCTTATACTTTTCTTCCACGGATTGAATTTTCGCCATCCTGACAAGAAATTCCTTTAAGGGGCTAGGATTGTGCGGCTGCATGACGTTTTTGACTTTGGAACTCGTGAAATTTCCGGTATTCTTCCTCTCCCTGGCTTTTGAATACCGCGTCGGACCCTGTCAAATCAAAAACAGCGCTCGAGTAGACGCCAATAACATGACGATGCCCAAGATCGTAGGCCATTCAATTTTCCTCAGTTTTATTCTCCCCTGAGACCTGAGACTGCCTTTAAGCTTGCCGCCCGGCGCATCAGGATCTCGCGCCGGCGGTTTGCGCCACCAGTACCTGGATGCCCAAGGCTTCGAAAGCGGCTTTTGCGTCGGAGGTAATGCCGCTGTCGGTAATCAGATAATGAATCTTGCGCCATTCACAGGGCAGGGCGAACATCGAGACCTTATCGATCTTGGTGGAGTCCGCCACCACAAATACCGTATTGGCCGAATTGATCATCGCCGTTTTCACTTTGATGTCCGTTTCGCTGGGATAGCTCAGCCCGGCGCGCGGTGAAATACAGGCGGTGGCCAGGAACAGTTTTTCCGCCAGCATATTTTCGAAAAAGCTGGCGGCTTTCTCGCCGGAAGTCGACAGGGTGGGAAATTTAAAGGTACCGCCGGTCAACAGGATATTCACCCCCGGCTCGCCGCCTAATTGCAGGGCGATATTGACGGCGGTGGTGATGACCGACAGCTTTTTGATATGGTTCAGATGATTGGCGATAGCCGTGGTGGTGGTGCCCGCATCCAGGATAATGGTGTCGCCCGGCTCGATAAAACTGGCCGCCAATTGCCCGATGGCGTCTTTTTCGCCAAGCTGGGTCTGGCGCGCCAGCAGCAGCGCGTGGGTATTCTGCTTGCCGTCCAGCAGCGTCGCGCCGCCGTGGTAGCGTTGAATATAGCCTTGCTGCTGCAGCACGCGTAAGTCTGAACGGATCGTCGCTTCGGTCAGGTCAAAGGTATCGGTAAGCATTTTCACCGACACGGTGCCGTCTTCTTTTATCATTTCCAGTATTTTGCTGCGGCGATGCTGCATATCAGCCCACTGCTCATTTTTGCTTTTCAATCATGATACTCCTATCGGTATTTCATCCCCCGAGGCTTACCGGCAAATAGTAACGTCGCGCGCAGGCGAAAGCGAGTTGCGGCGGTTGTCTTTTTTTTGATTTTCATTCGAAAATGAACAGGAAAAAGATAGCTAAAAAATCCTACATTTCAGCAGGTTAATCAGGGTCAATTTTGCCATCAAATTTATAACCCGCTGAAAAACAAGCTTATGTCATCATATTCAGTTTTTGTTTGAAACCTGATCCTGGCCTCATAAATGATCAAAATGACAATATATAGTTTTATTCGAAAATGAATTAAAACACCCCCGCGCGCGAAAATCGCCATCATTTACCGGCTGTGACGACGGCCTTTCACCCATGGAGACCCGTGATGAACGATAATCAGTATGACGTCAATCTGCGCTATGGCGTGGACCCAGCGCAATCGCTGGCCGGCAAGGTGGCGGTGGTCGCCGGCGGCCTGGGCGGCATCGCCATGGCCGCCAATCGCATGATGCTGGCGAAAGGCGCGACGCTGGCGCTGCTTTATCCGACGTTCGACAGCGCGGGCAAAGCCGCGGCGGTGGCGGAATTGGGCGAGGACCGGGTCAGCTATATCGAATGCGATGTCGGCGACCCGGCGCAGGTCACGCAGGCGTTTGACCAGGTGGAGCAGCGCCGGGGCCAGATCGATATCCTGGTGAACTGCGCCGGTTACGTACAGCTGGAGCCGGCAATCGACACCGCCTTCGACCAATGGCAACAACATCTGGCGGTAAACCTGACCGGTCCGTTCCTGTGCGCGCAGGCCGCCGCCCGCAGCATGATAGCCCGCGGCCGCGGCGGGAAGATCATCAATATCGCCTCCCAGGCCGCCTCCATCGCCATCGATAATCATTGCGCCTATACCTCGGCCAAAGCCGGCCTGCTGGGCATGACCAAGGTGATGGCGAAAGAGTGGGCGCCGCACCGCATTAACGTCAATACCCTGTCGCCCACCGTCGTATTGACGCCCATGGGCGAGAAAGCCTGGCGCGGGGAGAAAGGGGAGCAGATGAAAAAATTAATCCCGCTGGGACGCTTTGCCTATACCGACGAAATCGCCGCCGCCATCGTGTTTTTCGCCAGCAACGGCAGCGACATGATTACCGGCGCGGATCTGATGATTGACGGCGGGTTTACCATTTGGTAATCGGCGCGCCGGAGGACGAATTCAGGCCAACCACGTTGTGCACCCGTTGTACCCACGGTAAAAAAAAACAATGACCACGAGAGACCTTATCATGAAAAAATATCTTACCCTGTTCGCCCTCATGGCGGGTTGTTATCTGCCGCACGCCCTCGCCGCCGAGAAAGGCACCATCGCCATCTTGGTCAATTCCCTTGATAACCCCTATTACTCCGCCGAGGCCAAAGGCGCCGAAGCCAAAGCGCAGGCGATGGGCTACAAAACCCTGGTGCTGTCCCACGGCGAGGATGTGAAACGCCAGGGGGAACTGATAAGCCTGGTTATCGGGCGTAAAGTGCAGGGCATCATTCTGGATAACGCCGACTCGCAGGCAAGCGTAGCGGCGGTAAAACAGGCTAAGGACGCCGGCGTGCCGGTGGTGCTTATCAACCGGGAAATCCCGGTGGACGGCGTGGCGCTGGCGCAGATCACCCACAATAACTTCCAGGCCGGCTCCGATGTGGCCAATGAATTCGTCGAAAAAATGGGAGAAAAAGGCAGTTATGCCGAATTGACCTGCAACCTGGCCGACAACAATTGCGTGACGCGTTCAAAATCTTTTCACAATGTCATCGACCAGTATCCGGAGATGAAAATGATTGCCCGCCAGGACGCCAAAGGCAACCTGCTTGAAGGGAAACGTATCATGGACAGTATCTTACAGGCCCACCCCGATATCAAAGGCGTGATATCCGGCAACGGTCCGGTGGCGCTGGGGGCGATAGCGGCGCTCAAAGCCGCGGGCCGTAAAGATGTCACCGTGGTCGGCATTGACGGCAGCAACGATGAACGCGACGCCATCAAGGCCGGTGATCTTTATGCCAGCGTCATGCTCCAGGCACAGGCCATCGCCTCCCAGGGCGTGGAAATCCTTGACCAGTATCTGCAAAAAGGCAGCTATAGCGGTAAGGAACGCATCATGTTCCGCGGCATTCTGATTAAACAGAACAACGCCGATAAAGTGAACGGTTTTAATTATCAGCAATAACGACGGCGATCGTCACCGATGTGTATCGCGCCCCGTGGCTGCGCGGGGCGCGTAAGGAGATAAAACGGATGTCAACGCGCATGCTATGGGCGGTGCTGGTTGCCGTGGCGTTATCCGGCTGCCGCATCGTGTCGGAGCGGCAGCTGGCGGAGCTGAAAAACCCGCCGAACGCCAATGTAGCCAAGGCGGCACAGTTATTCGACCAGAAAATCGCTCCCCAGGTGATCGCCTCCGCCAGGCCGTTGGGCAGCCTGCTGACGCAAATCGGCCATGCCAAGGATTTTGACGCCGCCTGCCAGCAGTTCGGCTACCGCAGCCAGGAAGAAAATCCCTGCGTGTTTGCCGTCTCGGTGACCGGCGCCATCAGCGAGGTGAATACCGCCTCCCGCAACGGTCAGATAGTGATAAAGAGCGACGACGCGGCCGGGGAAGTCAACGTGCAGATTGGCCCGACCTTTCGCGGCACCGATTTGCGCGACAGCTATCGCGGGCTGAGTTATGCCGACTTTAACGATCAGAATCTGTTTGGTGATTTTAGCAAGGCCATTAACCAGCAGGCCATCAACACCGTGGCGAAACAGACCTTTGCCGTCGGCGGCAAAGTAACGGTGTACGGGGTGTTCAGCGCCTTTGATACGCCGCAACCGCCGCTGCTCATCACGCCGGTTAAGATTACGCAATAAGGAGAGCGCCATGGCAAACCCCCGCACCGCCGCCGCCGAACCCCGGTCCCATTATGTCAACGATCGGGTTACGCCGCGCGCCTCCCTGCGCCAGGGCGCGCCGGTCATTATCGAAACCCGCGGCGTATCGCGGCTCTATCCGGGCGTGGTGGCGCTCGATAATGTTGATTATCGGGTCTACCGCAACCAGGTTAACGTGCTGATCGGTGAAAACGGCGCCGGTAAATCCACCATGATGAAAATGCTGGCCGGCGTCGAAACCCCCACCAGCGGTCAAATCCTGCTCGACGGCCAGCCGGTGGCGCTCGGCTCCACCCATCAGGCGGAAAAACTGGGCATCAGCATTATTTTCCAGGAACTGAATCTGTTTCCCAACATGACGGTAATGGACAATATTTTTATCGGCAACGAGTTTTTCCAGCGCGGCCGCATCAATGTGGCTTACCAGTATCAGTTGGCGAAGGCGCTGCTCGAACGCCTGGAGCTGGATGTCGATCCGCTCACGCCGCTGGAGGAGCTGGCGATCGGCCACCAGCAGTTGGTGGAGATCGCCCGCGCGCTGTCAAAAGACACACGGGTGCTTATCATGGACGAACCGACGTCGGCGCTGAGCCAGTCCGAGGTCAAGGTGCTGTTCAACGTTATCGAACAGCTTAAGCGCCGCGGCGTCACCATTATCTATATCTCCCATCGGCTGGAGGAACTGATGGCCATCGGCGATCGCATTACGGTCTTGCGCGACGGCAAATTCGTCGCCGAGCGCGCAATCGCCCAGGCGAGCATCCCCTGGATCATCGCCAGCATGGTGGGGGAAAAAGCCAAGCATTTTGATTACAGCCCGGCGGT
This sequence comes from Sodalis sp. RH14, assembly GCF_047324285.1. Taxonomy (NCBI): domain Bacteria; kingdom Pseudomonadati; phylum Pseudomonadota; class Gammaproteobacteria; order Enterobacterales; family Bruguierivoracaceae; genus Sodalis; species Sodalis sp. RH14. Next base: position 3,545,143 of record NZ_CP178739.1, on the reverse strand, counting down.
GAAAGGGGAGGAGGTCCTGGCGGCCCGCGGCCTGACGCTGCTGCATCAAAATGGCGGCTACGCCCTTAACGGCGTCGGTTTGACCCTGCACCGGGGGGAAGTGGTGGGCGTGTATGGGCTGCTGGGCGCCGGGCGCACTGAGCTGTTCAAGACGCTGCTCGGCGTGTTTAAACCCGATGCCGGCGAGATAACCCTCGGCGGCCGGCGCATCGAACACCTTTCGTTCCGCCGGCGCCTGGCGCTGGGCATGGCGCTGGTGCCCGAGGACCGGCAGGCGGAAGGATTGGTGCAGTTGCTGTCGATCAAAGCCAATATGACCCTCTCCAGTTTGCGCAGCAAACGCTTTTGGCAAACGCTGCTGCCGATCCGCAATGACAAGGAGTCCGGTGCGGTGCGGCGGATGATCGATACGCTGGCCATCAAAGTCAGCGATGTCGATCTGTCGGTCACCTCCCTGAGCGGGGGCAACCAGCAAAAGGTGGTGCTGGGCAAAGCCTTGCTGACCCAGCCGCAGGTGGTATTCCTCGACGAACCCACCCGCGGCATCGACGTGGGGGCGAAAACCGATGTGTATCATTTGATCGGCGCCATGGCGCAGCAGGGACTGGCCGTGATGTTCTCCTCGTCCGAACTGGACGAAGTGATGCAACTGGCGGACCGGGTCATTGTCATGGCCGACGGTAAAATCACCGCCGACCTGCCGCGCGCCGGGGTAAACCGGGAAACGCTTATCCGCGCTTCGACGCCTCATGATTAAGGACAGGTTATGCAAAGCCGAAAATATCTCGTTTATATGTATTTGCTCAAGGCGCGTACCTTTATCGCCCTGCTAATCGTCATCGGCTTTTTCAGCGCCATGGTGCCGAACTTTATCACCACCTCGAACCTGCTGATTATGACGCAGCATGTCGCCATCACCGGCCTGCTGGCGGTGGGCATGACGCTTGTGATCCTCACCGGCGGCATCGATCTGTCGGTCGGCGCGGTGGCCGGGATGTGCGGCATGATCGGCGGCGCGCTGCTCACCCTCGGCATCCCGCTATGGGGCGACAACCTGTTGTTTTTAAACGTGGTGGAGACAATTATCGTGGTGGCGCTTGCCGGTACGGTCATCGGCGCGATCAACGGCGTGGTGATCACCCGGCTGGGGGTGGCGCCCTTTATCTGCACCCTGGGCATGATGTATGTGGCGCGTGGCGCGGCGCTGCTCACCACCGACGGCAAAACCTTTCCCAACCTGTCGGGCCTGGCGGCCCTGGGCAATACCGGCTTCGCCACGCTGGGTTCCGGCACCCTGCTGGGTGTGTATAACCCGATCTGGCTGATGATCGCCATCGTATTGCTGGGCATGTACCTGACTAAAAAAACGCCGCTGGGACGCTATATCTACGCCATCGGCGGCAACGAGCCGGCGGCGCGCCTGGCCGGCGTGCCCATCGTGAAAGTGAAGATTTTCGTCTATGCCTTCTCCGGCCTGTGCGCCGCCCTGGTGGGACTGGTGGTGGCCTCGCAATTGCAAACCGCCCATCCGATGACCGGCAACATGTTCGAGATGGACGCCATCGGCGCCACGGTGCTCGGCGGCACGGCGCTATCCGGCGGACGCGGGCGGGTGTTCGGTTCCATTATCGGCGCTTTTGTCATCGTGTTTCTTGCCGACGGCCTGGTGATGATGGGCGTCAGCGAATTCTGGCAAATGGTGATCAAGGGCCTGGTGATCGTCACCGCCGTGGTAATCGATCAGTTCCAGCAGCGGCTGCAAAGCAAGGTCACGCTGATGCGCCGCCACGAAAAAAAGCAGCAGGCGGCGCAGCAGGCGATGTCTGAGGCCAGCCATGGCTAAGCGCCGCGCCGGCTGAACGCGCGGATCCATTCCGGCGCGCGGAGGATGTCGTCGCCAACAACGTGGAGATAACATGATGAAACGAGATTTCAGTGGTAAAACCGTGGTGATTACCGGCGCCTGTCGCGGCATCGGCGCCGGCATCGCCGAACGTTTCGCCCGCGACGGCGCCAATCTGGTGATGGTCTCGGACGCCGAACGGATATTCGCCACCGCCGATCGGCTGCGGCAACAGTACGGCGCGGACATTTTACCGTTGCGGGTCGACGTGACCGACGAGGCGCAGGTGCGGGATCTGTACCGGCAGGCGCTGGAGAAATTCGGCGCGGTGGAGGTGTCCATCCAGAACGCGGGCGTCATCACCATCGATTATTTTGATTCGATGCCGAAAAGCGATTTTGAGCGCATATTGGCAGTAAATACCACCGGCGTATGGTTATGCTGCCGCGAGGCGGCGAAAATCATGGTGAAACAGCGGTACGGCAGCCTGATCAATACCTCCTCCGGCCAGGGACGGCAGGGGTTTATCTATACGCCGCACTATGCCGCCAGCAAAATGGGGGTCATCGGCATCACCCAAAGCCTGGCCCATGAACTGGCGCCGCATAATATTACGGTCAATGCGTTTTGCCCCGGCATTATTGAAAGCGAGATGTGGGAGTATAACGACCGGGTCTGGGGCGAAATCCTCAGTACCGACCAAAAGCGCTACGGTAAAGGCGAACTGATGGCGGAGTGGGTACGCGGCATTCCATTGAAACGGGCCGGGCAGCCGGCGGACGTCGCCGGATTGGTGGCGTTTTTAGCCTCCGACGACGCCCGCTACCTGACCGGGCAAACCATTAATATCGACGGCGGCCTGATCATGTCCTGACCGCGGCGGCGGCATGAACAAAAATGTTCATGAGGTGAATTGATTGCATCACCAGACGGCGGCATGATGCTAAAGCCCGGCACCGGTGTTAACCGGGCGGTCTTTCAGCACAGGTGTCCATGCGCATGGCGAAAATCAACACAGCAATGATTGAACAGATACTGGCCCTGGTCGGCGGCCGGAATAATATCGCGGTTTGCGGCCACTGCATGACGCGGCTGCGGCTCACGTTGAAAGACAGCGCGCGCGTCGATGGCGCGGCGCTGAAAAAAATCGCCGGCGTGCTGGGGGTGATCGAGGGGGATGATCAGTTACAGATCGTGCTCGGCCCCGGCAAGGCGCAAACCGCGGCGGATATCATGAATGCTGCGCTAAGCCGCGTGGAGCCGCAGGCCGACGAGGGCGCAGGCGATCTCATCACTATCGCCGCGCAGAATAAAAGGCAGCTCAAATCGCGCCAGAGCGGCGCCCTGCATCACTTTTTCACCCGCTTCGCCACCATCTTCACGCCGCTTATACCCGGCTTTATCGCCGCCGGATTACTGCTGGGGATCGCCACCCTGCTGGAGCAAAGCCTGATTATCGGGGTTGCGTCGCCCAATGCCTGGCTTATCGGCATCATCGGTTATATGAAAGTATTCAGTAAAGGCCTGTTCGCTTTTTTGAGCATCCTGATAGGCCATAACGCCCAAAAGGCGTTTGGCGGCACGGGAGTGAACGGCGCCATTATCGCCTCGCTGTTTGTCCTGGGCTACGTCCCGGACGCCAGGGTCGGGTATTATTCCGGTATCGACAGCTTCTTTGGCCTGCCCATCGATCCCAGGGGCAGCATTATCGGCGTGCTGATCGCCACCATCATGGGCGCCTGGGTCGAGCGCAGGGTGCGCAGGGTGATGCCCGATAATCTGGATATGATTCTGACCCCCGTCATCACCCTGCTGATCATGGGGGCGGTGACCTTTGTGGTGATCATGCCGGCCGGCGGGGCGCTGTATAAGGGCATGTCATGGCTGTTTCTGCACCTGAACGGCAACCCGTTCGGCAGCGCCGTCCTGGCGGGCCTGTTCCTGCTTGCGGTGATGTTCGGCATTCACCAGGGTTTTGTCCCGGTTTATTTCGCCCTGATGGATGCCCAGGGGTTTAATTCGCTGTTTCCAATCCTGGCCATGGCCGGCGGGGGACAGGTGGGGGCGGCAATGGCGCTGTACGTCAGGGCGAAAACGGGTTCGCTGCTGCGCGCCCAGATCAAGGGCGCCATTATCCCGGGCATCCTCGGCGTTGGCGAGCCCCTGATCTACGGCGTCACGCTGCCCAGGGTAAAACCTTTTGTCACCGCCTGTCTTGGCGGCGCCGTCGGCGGGTTCTTCCTGGGCGCCGTCGCCTATCTGGGATTACCGGTCGGCCTCAATACCGTTTTTGGTCCTTCCGGTATCCTGACCATCCCGCTGATGACGTCCGCGCAGGGCATCTATGCCGGGATGATGGTCTATAGCGCCGGGCTGCTGGTGTCCTATGCCGCCGGCTTTATCATCACCTGGCTCTGCGGCAGCAAAAACGTTGATTTGAGTTAATTCCCCCGCCGCGGCGTCCCGCCGATGTGCGCTTTGTGACGAAACATTTGTCGGCAGGTGGGGGGAATGCGCGCATAACGCCCAGCATCGATAAATAATGTGGCATAATGGCGTCAATCTGGGCATAAAGAGATAATGGATAATGCTACTAATCAGTGCGGCAAAAGGTATCGGGCTGCGCAAGAATATTGCGCCGGTCATTCCCTCAAGCGCTGAAATAGGGTACAAGGCTGCATGAAAATTCCAAATAGAATCCAACCGCTGGTGGATGACGGTCTGATAGACTCAGTGGTCCGTCGCCTGCGCAGCGGCAAAGAGGCCGACGTTTACACCGTGTTATGCGGTGAAGAGATTCGTTGCGCCAAAGTTTACAAAGAAGCCACGCAACGCAGCTTTAAACAGGCCGTGCAATATCAGGAAGGGCGCAAAGTCCGTAACAGCCGCAACGCGCGCGCGATGCAAAAAGGCTCGAAGTTCGGACGCAAACAGCAGGAAGACTCCTGGCAGACGGCGGAAGTCAATGCGCTGTTCCGCCTGGCGCAAGCCGGCGTGCGCGTACCTCAGCCCTATATTTGCCTGGACGGCGTACTGCTGATGGAGCTTATCACCGACGCCGAGGGCGTGGTCGCGCCGCGTTTGAGCGACGTGATCCTGACGGAAGAAGAGGCGGTGGCCGATTTCGCCGTCATGATCCGCAATATCGTGCGGATGCTGTGCGCGGGTATCGTCCACGGGGATTTATCCGAATTTAACGTGCTGATGGATGCCGACGGGCCGGTGATTATCGATCTGCCCCAGGCCGTCGATGCCGCGGCGAACAATCTTGCCGCCGCGATGTTCGGGCGCGATGTAAATAATATGACCGAATACTACGGACGGTTCGCGCCGCGGTTGCTGGAAACCCGCTATGCGAAGGAAATCTGGGCATTATATGAAGACGGTAAATTGACCCCGGAAACCCTCCTGACCGGGCAGTTCGCCGAAGATACCCATAAAGCCGACGTCGATTCGTTGCTTGATGAAATCATCGCCGCCGAATATGAATATTATGACCGGCAGCGGGCACAAAAAGAGCGCGATTTGTAGAATCAACGTGAACGGCCGCCAAAATACTCTGCGTAAATCACTTTTTACCCCTGTCTTTAGTTAAAGTATCAGTAACACTGATAGGGATGGGGAGTATCGCTACAAATGGATGTACTCAGATTCTTGCTGCGCCTGCCTTTTATACTGATAAAGGGCCTGTTGCGCGCGCTGACTTTTCTCCTGGGTCTGCTCGGCCGCATCATGAAACCGTTAGTCGGCAATATCCACTGGCGCGCCCCTGCCTGGTGGACGGCGCTGTCCCGTGGACTCAAGCGCGGCGTCGGGCATATGGAACGCGGGGCGGATAGACACCCGCTCGCCGTCAGCCTGTCGATTCTGGTCTTGCTGTGCGCCGCGGGCGCGGCCGTTTACGGCTGGCACTGGTGGCTGAACCGGCCGCAACTCATCGAATCGGCGCCGATGGTGCCTGAGCAAACCAGCGTCAGCGTCAGCGGCCCGGAAGCGGTGAATTACGCGGCGCAAAAAGCCGCGCCGCAGCAGGCTATCTTCAATTTCAGCAACGCCGCCGCGCCGCTGAGCGATGTCGGCAAGGTCGTCGCAAAAGGCATTGCGCTCAAACCGGCCGTCGCCGGCGAGTGGCGATGGGTGAACGACCATAGGTTAGTCTTCACGCCGAAAAATCCGCTGCCGATGGGCGCCGGATATGAAGTGAATTTCACCCCGGACGTCCTGCTCGCGCCGCAAACCACGCTGGCGACCAGGCGGTACGCCTTCAGCGCGCCGGCGTTCGGCTATCAGCTTGGCGAAGCCGAGTATTTTCAGGACCCGCAGGATGCGCAAAAACGCAGCGCGATTTTTAACGTTCAGTTCAACGCGCCGGTGGATGCCGCCAGTTTCGAAACACGGATTGCCCTGGATCTGCTCGAAGGTAACGCCAAGTCCGGGTCGAAACTGCGTTATTCCGTGGTCTATGACCAGAAAAAGCTCAACGCCTGGGTGCACTCCGAACCGCTGCAACCCTGGATCACGGCGGTTCGGTGCGTATCGCCATCGGCGCGGGCGTGAAAGCCGCGGTGCCGTCCAATGCCACCGCGCAGCCCGGCGGCGCGACGGTTTCCGTGCCGACGCTCTACAGCCTGGCGGTTAAAGAGGCCAGCGCGCAGATCGTTGATGCCGATGGCGCCAGCAGCCAGCGCGCGTTGATTCTAGCCTTCAGCGATGCGGTAAAGGATAAAGACCTGCGCCGCGCGGTGAAAGTCTGGCTGCTGCCGCAGCACAATCCAAACGATCGAGACGCCGCCGCCGGCCCGGATGACTACGCCAACTGGGAGATCGGGAACGTTGAAAATAACGTGCTCGCGCAGTCCTCGCCCGTGGATGTCCAGCTTAATGACGCCGAAAACGAGTTCCAGCCGCAGTTCAGCTTTCGTTTCGATGCCCCGGCGCACCGCGCCATGCTGGTGGAAATCGACAACGTTCTGGTTTCTGCCGGCGGCTATAAAATGCCGGAAAAAGTCTACCGTGTCGTACCGGTGCCGGAGTATCCCAAATCCCTGCAATTTGTGTCGCAAGGCTCGCTGCTGTCGGTGAACGGCGACAGGCAAATCAGCTTAGCCGCGCGTAACGTGCCGGGATTGCGTCTCGATATCAAACGGGTGATTCCCAGCCAGCTACAGCACATTGTGTCGTTCAAGAGCCGGCAGTATTCATCGGCGGATTTCAACCGCCTGAATGATGAGTATTTTACCGAGCGCTTTACCTATCAGGCGGCGGTGAACAGCGGCCATCCGGGGGAGGTAAATTATCAGGGCGTTGATCTCTCCCGTTATCTTTCCACCGATCCGCGCTCGCATCGCGGCGTCTTCCTGCTGACGCTTACGGAGTGGGATCCCAACAAAAAGCAGGCGACGCCGGCCGCTGACGACGGCAACCCGTACCAGGACGATGACCAGCACGAAGAGGAGGCCGCGGCGGGGGATTCGCGCTTTGTGGTCGTCACCGATCTGGGCATTATCGCCAAGCGCGCGCAGGATAAAACCCGCGACGTATTTGTGCAGTCGATTCATAGCGGTACGCCGGTCGCCAACGCCAAGGTGTCGGTTATCGCCAAAAACGGCGTCACGCTGCTGAGCCGGACCACCGGCGCCGACGGCCACGTGCGTTTTCCCGCGCTGGATGTCTACACCAGCGAGCGCGCGCCGGTCATGTTTCTGGTGGAAAAAGAGGGCGATGTGTCCTTCCTGCCGGCCGATAGCAACAATGACCGCGGTCTCGACTTCTCGCGCTTTGACGTCGACGGGGAAGAAACCCCGACCGATCCGCGTACGCTGAACAGCTATTTGTTCTCCGATCGCGGCGTTTATCGCCCGGGGGAGACCTTTCATATCGGCCTGATTACCCGTGCCGCCGACTGGGGCATCGGCTTGGCCGGCGTGCCGGTGCGCGCTGAAATCCACGATCCGCGCGACAAGCTGATGAGCACCATTCCGCTGACGCTGGGCGCCGGCGGTTTCAACGAGCTGAGTTATACCACCGACGATAATTCCCCGACCGGCGAATGGAATGTCTATCTGTATCTGATCGGCAAAGACGACGCGTCGTCGACGCTGCTGGGGCATACCGCGGTGAACGTGAAAGCGTTCGAGCCGGATCAGTTGCAAGTGAAACTACAGCTGACGCCGGATCGCCGGCAGGGCTGGGTCAAACCCTCGGAACTGCGGGCCAATGTCGATGTGCAGAACCTGTTCGGGACCCCGGCGCAGGATCGGCGCGTCACGTCGAAACTGACGCTGCGCCCGATGTATCCGAGCTTTGATCAATACCCGGACTACGCGTTCTACGAAGATCGCCAGAACAGCGATGGGTTTGAGACCGCGCTGGAGGACCGCCAGACCGACGCAAACGGCGCGGCGGCTATTCCGCTGGATCTAACGTCATACGCCGACGCGACCTATCAACTGCAACTGCTAGCGGAAGCCTTTGTGGCCGGCGGCGGCCGTTCCGTCGCGGCCACGGCGCGCGTTCTGGTGTCGCCGTACGATTACCTGGTCGGGGTGAAGGCGGACGGCGATTTGGGCTACATCAATCGTGACGCCGTCCGTCATCTGAATATCATCGCCGTCGACCCTTCGCTCCGGCGGATCGCGCCGCCGGCGTTGAAAGCCGCGCTGATCGAGCAGAAATACATTTCCGTGCTGACCCGGCAGGATTCCGGCGTCTATAAATATCAATCGAAAATGAAGGAAGTGCGGCTGTCTGAACAGCCGCTGGCGCTGACCGAGCAGGGCGCCGATCTCAAACTTGCCACCGGCCGGCCGGGCGACTTTGTGCTGGTGATTGAAGACGCGCGGGGCAAGGCGCTGAACCGCATCGCCTATAGCGTCGCCGGCAACGCCAACCTTAGCCGCGCCCTGGATCGCAACGCGGAACTGACGCTGAAGCTGAACCAGGCGGAATACGCGGCGGGGGAGGACATCGAGGTGTCGATTAACGCGCCGTACACCGGCAGCGGGCTGATAACCATTGAAAAAGACAAAGTCTACAGCTGGCAGTGGTTCCATACCGATACCACCAGTTCGGTGCAGAAAATCCGCGTTCCGGCGGGCATGGAGGGTAACGGCTACATCAACGTGCAGTTTGTGCGTGATGTGAATTCCAATGAAATCTTTATGAGCCCGCTGAGCTACGGCGTCATGCCGTTTAAAATCAGCACCAAGGCGCGTCAGAACAGCCTCGGTGTCGCGGTGCCGGCAGTGATTAAACCGGGCGAAAACCTGGCGATGACGGTGTCTACCGACGGCCCGCAGCAGGTTGCGCTGTTCGCCGTCGACGAGGGCATTTTGCAGGTGGCGCGTTATCGCCTGAAGGATCCGCTCGAGTATTTCTTCAGCAAACGTGAGCTGGGCGTTAAGAGCGCGCAAATCCTCGACCTGATCCTGCCGGAGTTCAGCAAGCTGATGCAACTGGCGGCCGCGCCGGGCGGTGACGGCGGCGAAGGACTGGATCTTAACGTCAATCCGTTCAAACGTCAGCGCGACAAGCCGGTGGCGTATTGGTCCGGCATTACCGACGTGAACGGCGAGAAGCGATTTGATTATCAGGTGCCGGATTACTTCAACGGCAAAATCCGCGTAATGGCGATTTCCGTAACGCCGGATAAAATCGGTAAAGCGCAAACCTCGGCCGTCGTGCGCGACAACGTCATCATGACGCCGAATGTCCCGGCGATGGTGGCCCCGGGCGATGAATTTGATGTCAGCGTCGGCGTCAGCAATAACCTCGAAGGACTGAACGGCAAAACTGCGGCGATTGCGGTGCATCTCACGGTTCCGCCGCAGATGAGCGTGGTCGGCGGCGCGGATCGCGACCTCCAGCTTGCCGAAAAACACGAAGGCGCCATCAGCTTCCGCCTGCGCGCCAATGCCGTTCCGGGCGATGCGCCGCTGGTGTTTGACGCCCAGGTGCGGGATGACGCCGGTACCGGCAAAGCCAGCCGCCGCACGCTCAGTATCTCGGTGCGTCCGGCCATGCCATTTCGCACCCAGTCCATCATGGGACGCATGAGCGGCCGCAGCCAGGATATCGCCGGTTTGCGCCGGATGTTCGATGCTTACGCGGTGCGTAAAGCGGCGGTCTCCAATTCGCCGCTGGTGCTGGCCAGCGGGTTGTCGCAATATCTGGCGGATTATCCGTATTATTGTTCCGAGCAGATCGTCAGCCGCTCGATTCCGCTGATTCTCGCGGGCGCGCACCCGGAAATCAACGGCAATCAAAGCCAGGCGGAAAACGGTAAGCAGTTGAAAAACATGCTGGCGGTGCTGCGTTCGCGCCAAAACGGCAGCGGCGCGATCGGCATGTGGCGCTCGTCGCCGGAAACCGATCCGTTCGTAACCCCGTATGTGGTGCAAGCCCTGCTGGAAGCGAGAGACGCGGGATATGCCTTGCCGGACGGTATGCTGGACGAGGCGAACGCGGCGCTGCGCGCGCTGGCCGCCAACCAGCATGACGACTTGTATACTCTGCGCCTGCGCGCGTGGGCGTCCTATCTGCTGACCCGGCAGGGGGAAATCACCACCAGTTCGCTGGCGTCGGTACAGGACGCTTTACAGCAGCGGTACCCCGACAGCTGGAAAACCGACCTCGGCGCGCTGTATCTGGCGTCGGCTTATCGCCTGCTGAAAATGGACGATGAAGCCAATGCGCTGTTGCAGCCGACCTGGACGCAACTGGGCAACGCATATGGAAAAGCCTGGTGGACCCAGGCTTATTTCGACCCGTTGGTACAGGACGCGACGCGACTGTATCTCATCACCCGTCACTTCCCGGAAAAAGTGTCCTCGATTCCGCCGCAGGTGCTGGAAAATATGATCAGGGCGCTGAAGGAGGAGCGCTACACCACCTATTCATCGGCGATGAGTATTCTGGCGCTGGAGAGTTACTCCGCGCAGGTGGCGGCACAGGCCACGGCACCGGGCGCGCTGAAAATCACGCAAATCAGCGCGGATAAACAGGTCGGGCCCAAGCTGATTTCCAGCATGCAGGGGTGGCTGGCCAAAGGCGATTTTACCGCCGATGCGCAAGCGATTCGCGTTGAAAATGGTCATGACGCGCCGGCCTGGTATGTGGTGACGCAGGCCGGCTACGATCTGGCCGCGCCGGAAAAAGCCATAGCGCGCGGCCTGGAAATCACCCGCAGTTACACCGATGACCAGGGCAAGCCGGTAACCCGGGTAACGCTGGGACAGACGGTAAGCGTGCATCTGAACATACGCGCCAACGCCAAAGAAGGGCAAAGCAATCTGGCGATTGTCGATTTGCTGCCGGGCGGATTTGAAGTGGTGCAGCAAACGCCGCCGGAACCGGCGTCCGGCCAGGGCGATGGGGACGCCGACGAGAACGGCGAGGCCAACGCGCCGCCGTCCTGGCAATCGCCGCTGGCGGCCTCCGGGTCCACCTGGGCGCCGGATTACAGCGATATCCGCGAAGATCGTGTCGTTATTTACGGCAGCGCCGGCCCCGTTGCGCAGGAGTTTGTCTATCAGATCAAAGCCACCAACACCGGCAGCTTTGTCATCCCGCCGGCTTATGGCGAGGCCATGTATGATCGTGACGTCCAGGCGCTGTCCGTCGGCGGCCAAAAACTGCTGGTCGGCGCGGCGGCTAAACAATAATATGCCGCGGTCAGCGCCCCGCCATGGAGGACCGGGGCGTAAACCGCCCTGGGTAGTGAGATGAACCTCTTTCCCGTGTTATCCGCCGCCCTGCAACGCCGGCTGCAAAACATTGCCATGGCGGTTTTTTTACTGGCGCTGCTGGTATTGGCATGCCGGTTGTGGCCTCATTCGCCGCTTTCCCGGGGGCAACCTTTATCGTCGGTCTACTATGACCGGCAGGGTACGCTGATGCGTATCGCCCTCGCCAGCGACGACCGCTACCGTTTATGGACCCCGCTGGAGCGGGTTTCCCCGCTGGCGGTCAAAGGCCTGCTGCTGCATGAGGACCGCTGGTTTTACCTCCACCCCGGCTTCAACCCGTTCAGCCTGGCGCGGGGGTTCTGGCGCAGTTATGTCGCGGGCGGTAAAATGCAGGGCGGCTCGACCATCACCATGCAGCTGGCGCGCATGCGCTGGCATCTCAATACCCGCGCGCCGTCGGGCAAAATCATGCAGGTCCTGCGCGCGGCGCAGCTGGAACTGAGTTACTCCAAACACGATATTCTCGAAGCCTACCTGAACAGCGCCCCCTATGGCCGCAATATAGAGAGCATCGGGGCGGCCAGCCTGATTTATTTCGACAAGGCGCCGCAAGATCTGACCTTGCCGGAAGCGCTGACGCTGGCGGTGCTGCCGCAGTCGCCGCGTTATCGCATCGATGCCGGCGCCGGCGTGCTGGGCGCCTTGCTCTCGCAGGCGCGCAACCGGCTGTTCCAGCGCTGGCAGCGGCACTACGCCACCGACGGCAGCCAGGGCGCGCTGTTCAGGCTGCCGCTGGCGCTGCGCCAGCCCGAGCGGCTGCCGTTTATCGCGCCGCATTTTATCGAGCAGCTGCGCCAGCAAAACCAGCGGTATATCGGCACCGATACCCGCATCGACACCACGCTGGACGCCGGCTTGCAGCGGCTCGTCGAGCGGCAGGTAACCGCGTTTATCACCCGCAACGAGCGCCGGGGCATCCATAATGCCGCCGTGCTGCTGGTGGATACCCGCGATATGGGAATACGCGCGCTGGCCGGGTCGGCGGATTATTACAACCGCGGCATTCAGGGACAGGTGAATGGCACCAACGCCAAACGCTCGCCGGGGTCGGCGCTCAAACCCTTTATTTATGCGCTGGGCTTGGAGCAGGGCGTGCTGCATCCGATGACTATCCTCAAGGATGTGCCCTCGGCGTTTGGCGCCTATGCCCCTGAGAATTTCGACCGCCGCTTTCTCGGCCCGGTCACCGCGACGGATGCCCTGAACTTCAGCCGCAATATTCCCGCCGTGTTCGTCGCTTCGCAGCTCCGGCAGCCGTCGTTTTATCAGTTCCTGCGGCTCTCCGGCATTGCCGATATGTACAGCGAGAACCACTATGGCCTCGCGCTGGTATTGGGCGGGGGCGAGGTGACGATGCAGGAACTGGCAAAACTGTATGCGCTACTGGCGAATCGCGGCGAGCTGCAAGCGTTGCGGATGCAAAAAACCGATCCGCGTTCCGCCCCGGTCAGGTTACTCAGCGCGCAAGCCAGCTTCATCACCCTCGACATGCTGCGCCAACACCGCCGTCCCGGCGATACGCTGGCTCAACAACCCGCATCGTTACCGGTGTACTGGAAAACCGGCACCTCTTGGGGCTTTCGCGATGCGTGGAGCGTCGGGATTTTCGGCCCTTACGTCCTGGTGGTATGGGAAGGGAATTTCGACGGCGCCGGCAATAATGTCTTTGTCGGCGCGCAAGCGGCCGCGCCGCTGTTCTTCAACATAATCGACGGCATTAACGCCAGTTATCCCTCATTACAGGAACCGAAGCAGCCTTTTCCAAAGCAGCTGAAACGGGTCGATATCTGCCTCGCCAGCGGGGATTTACCGACGCCGTGGTGCCGGCAAACAGGCAAAACCTGGTTTATTCCCGGCAAGTCGCCAATCAAGGTCGATACGGTGTATCGTCCGGTGCGGCTGGATAAACTGACCGGCGACGTGGCCTGCCCGCCTTACGATGAAGATAAGACCCGCACCGAGGTGTTTGAGTTCTGGCCGTCGGATCTGGCGAACGTCTTTGCCCAGGCCGGCCTGCCCAAGCGCAAACCGCCGGCGAATCACTGCCAGGATGGCGGCGTGGACGTCAGCGGTAATCCGCCGCGGATTACGTCGCCGTTAAAGAACACGACCTATACCCTGAGGCAATCACAGCCGGGGCGCGACCGGATTTCGTTTAATGCGGTGACGGATGCCGACAGCAACCGGGTGTACTGGTTTGCCGATGATATCTATCTCGGCAGTTCCGCCAGCAAAACGGCCCTTGATTGGCGGCCCATCAACAGCGGGCGCTACCGCATCCGGGCGATCGACGATCGCGGACGCGCCGACAGCCGGTTGGTGAATATTGAGATTGTCGATTAAGGCGGCAAAACACGCGGCGGGTGAGCATACGGCCTGGCTGTTGAGATGGGCGCGCCGGGCCGCGCGATGCCGCAAGGCCCGGAATACCGGCCTGGGTCGGCGTCAATGGAACGCGCACAGATAGCCCCTTTTGCCAAAATACTTGCCATAATAATCTTTTGGATTGGGATGATAACCGATGGCTTTGCCATTCCCCTGCGCGGCACATTCTTTATCGCCCTCATTCTGGTATATTTCCGGAACGGGGCCGAACAGTTTAGCATTATTCCAAAACTGCTTTTGCCCCGGTGGGCTTACCAGCTTTGGCGGCGTCACGGAAGGCTTGGTGCCGGGCGAATTAGCAATATAGGCGCACCCGGAAGCGAGCAGCATAAAACCGGCCAACATTATGGAAAGGGTGGTTTTTGTCATAACAGATACCTGAATAAGCTGTGTATTAAATGTCGCGTAATAGCGATATGTCCAGATGCAACGTGCGATGTCAATTTTATTGCATTGCGTTAATGTGTAAATAAAAAATAATAATCCATTCTTACAATAAATTCAGCGCTGAATAAACACGCGTAATTGAGTGTTGAGATATATTTTCCCGATTAATTCATTATCAATACACTTACAAATTACCGTTCATAATGGGCAGGTGCAATTGCCACTTTTATCATATCCGGTTATTTTTTTACTTTGAGAAAACTCTCAGTAAAGAGTAATAAAAACACCATAAAATTCAAGCGGTAAAAAGAATTAATATATTAACCGATTTAAAATTATCCCGGCGTGATATCCGTTGCGAATATCGGCAATTGCGTTTGTTATCATTTATGTCCCCAGGGTCACGCGCTATAACAACACCGCGGTAAACCTGAAACGGCGCGTTTACCGGCCAAGGGCGGCCAGGGGTGCGACGGCCGCTAGCGCTCGAATGGCGGCCCTCGGCGCCAAAACGGCCATTTATGAATCTGACTCATAGCCACATTATATTTTCATCAGGTTACCCGGGAAGGGTTCAAGGCTAAGATGAGGTTTCTGCCACCTCCCGTATACGCTAAAAAGAACATTATGAAGAAAACAGAAAGACGAGTGCTTATCGCCACAAGTCACAATACCGGGCTGTTATTTATCGTCATCCTGAGTGCTTTAATGGCATTCACCTCGTTGTCGACAGATATTTATTTACCCGCGATGCCGGCCATGTCAGCCGATCTTCGGGGGAGCGCGGAATTGACCATCACCGGTTTTTTAATTGGCTTTACCATAGCACAGCTTATTTGGGGGCCAATAAGCGATCGCCTGGGGCGCCGGGTGCCGTTATTTATCGGGATGGTGCTGTTTACCCTCGGGTCCATAGGCTGCGCCATGTCGCGTGATATTACTCAAATCGTCTTCTGGCGGGTATTCCAGGCGATGGGCGCCTGTATTGGACCGATGCTGGCGCGCGCGATGATCCGGGATTTATTTACCCGCACCCGCGCAGCGCAAATGTTGTCGACGCTGATGATGATTATGGCCATCGCGCCCATAGCAGGTCCGCTGCTCGGCGGACAGATGATCAGGGTGGCGTCCTGGCACGCCATTTTCTGGTTACTGGCCATTATAGGAACGCTGATGTTTATCTCCTTATGGTGGCTGCCGGAAACGCTGCCGCAGGCGCGGCGGATCAACGCCTCACTCGCTGGCGCTTTCGCTAATTATGTTTCTTTGCTGAAGAACAGGACATTCATGCGCTATACGCTGTGCGTGACCTTCTATTATGTTGCCGCGTATGCCTTTATTACCGGTTCGCCGTTTGTCTATATCAGTTATTACCAGGTTGATCCCCAGCATTATGGCTGGCTGTTCGCCATAAACGTGATTGGCCTGATGGCCATCAGCGCCGTCAACCGTAAGCTGGTGCAGCGCCACAAACTGGACACGCTGCTGAAAATAGCCACCTCGATTGCCGCCGCCGCCGCGGTGATATTGGCGCTGGCGACAAAAATGCAGGTGGGCGGTATCGTGCTCATTGTCATCAGCGTGTTTATCTTTTTTTCCATGAACGGGGTTATTGCCGCCACGTCTACCGCCGCGGCAATGGATGACGTGCCGGGAATGGCGGGATCCGCCTCGGCATTAATGGGTTCATTACAGTACGGGAGCGGGATTATTTCATCCCTGTTGCTGGCGTGGCTGAGCGACGGCACGCCCTGGACGATGGCCTGGATCATTGCGCTGTTCACCTCGGCCAGCGCCCTGATGGTGATACGGAAAAGCCCGGGAAGCGCACTATCGTGATAGCGCGCAGCAGAATCGCAAGGCAGGCGTGGGGCGCGTATTGCCATGGCGCGCCGGGAGGCGAGCCATAGTATGGCGGGGCTTACTGCTGATACTGCTCGTCGGTGACTTTTTCCAGCCAGTCGACGGCTTTGCCGTCCAGGGACTCGGCAATGGCGAGATGCGACATGGCGGAGGTGGCCGACGCACCGTGCCAGTGCTTAACGCCGGGCCGTATCCAGATGATATCGCCCTTATTCATGACCTGGGCCGGCTTCCCCCATTCCTGCACCCACCCCTGGCCTGCGGTGACAATCAGCGTCTGGCCCAGCGGATGCGTATGCCAGGCCGTGCGGGCCCCGGGCTGGAACGTGACGGTCGCGCCCCCCACGCGCGCGGGCGGCGTGGCCTGGAATGGCGCGTCGATACTTACCGTGCCGGTAAAATAGCTCTCCGGACCGCTGGCGGCGGGCGTGGAGCCGTGTCTGGTAATATCAATCATGGATGTTTCCTCAGCAAAAGTGGCCGACGGAAGTAGCGCCAACGGTAAGGCGGATATCATCAGTCGATTTATGACTATTTTCTCCAGCATAGATGCCCGACGATAATGACCAGCCTGCTGGTCATTATGATGTGAATAAGGCTGGGAAAAGCGAGAATCCTTTTTCGAGGATGCCACCGCCAGCATAAGGCAAAGATGATTAATGACAATGGGACCATTATTCATAGGACTTATTCATCATGCTCATAAGTGATATCAGTCCTACATTCCCTTTCCTCGCCAGCCCCCCGTCCTTGCATCATAGGTGTCGCCGCTGTGGCGACACCCATTCGCCAATATATCGCGTAAGCTCCATGGCATTATTTTATGCGGCAGCGCCGCCGGAAAGGCACGCTGAAATCATCAATGAGGTTTATTTGAACACTAACCAGACTTCAGGCGGCGCGTTGCGCAAGGCCTGCGTACTCCTGTCTGCCTGCCTTATCGCGGTGGCGAACCCGCTCGCCTTCACCGGGCCGGCCGTGGCCATTCCGACGCTAGGCCGGGCGCTGGAAGGCAGTTCGCTGGAACTCGCCTGGATCTCCAATGCCTTCATGCTCGCCTTTGGCAGCTGCCTGATGGCTGCCGGAGCGCTCGCCGACACCTTTGGACGAAAGAAGATCTTCCTTTGCGGGTCCTGCGCCCTGTGCATCGTTTCGGCCGCGCTTGCCTTCTCGCCAAACCTGTTCACCGCCGATTTGCTGCGCGCCGCCCAGGGCGTCGCGTCGGCGTTAGCGTTCTCCGGCGTGATGGCGGCGCTGGCGCAAGAATTCACCGGTCCCGGCGCCATCAGGGCTTTCAGCGTGGTCGGCACGAGTTTCGGCATCGGCCTGGCCTTCGGGCCGATAAGTTCAGGGCTTATGATTGCTATCTTCGGCTGGCGCTCAATCTTTTTCCTGGCGGCGGTCCTTGCCGGCGCGGCGTTCCTTCTTGGCACCGGCGTGGTGCGGGAATCCCGCGATCCCGACGCCGCAGGCCTCGACTGGAAAGGCGCCGTCAGCTTCACCGCCGCGCTGGCTTTCCTTACCAACGGCATTTTGGTCGCGCCGGCGGCCGGCTGGCTGGCTATGCCGGTCATTGTGTCTTTGGCCGGCGCATTGCTCCTCGGCGCCGTTTTTGTCCTGGTAGAAACCTCCGCGCGGCGGCCGATGCTCGACCTGTCGCTGTTCCGTATTCCGCGTTTCGTCGCTGTACAACTGCTGGCCGCGGCGCCGGCTTACGCTTTTGTGGTCCTGCTGGTGCTGCTTCCCATCCGGCTCGTCGGCATCAATGGCATGAGTGAACTGAAGGTCGGATGGATCATGATGGCGCTTTGCGGTCCGCTCCTGGTCCTGCCGCTCATCGCGGGCCTGCTCACGCGATGGTTATCCTCCGCTGCGCTGTGCGGAACAGGGCTGATGCTGTCGGCCTGCGGTCTCTTATGGCTGGGCCGCTGGGCGGGCGGCGAGGCCGGCCCGGCGCTGATTGCTCCGCTCCTGCTGATCGGCATCGGCATCAGTCTTCCCTGGGGGCTGATGGACGGGCTCGCCCTCAGCGTCGTGCCGCGCGAACGCGCCGGCATGGCGACGGGCATCTTCAACACGACCCGCGTGGCGGGTGAAGGCATCGCGCTCGCGATGGTAAACGCGCTGCTTGTGGCGTTGCTTATCCCCCGGTTTGATTCTTTACTGCCGGAGGCGCCATCATCGGCCAGCGCAGCCGCGCAGCGCCTGGCAGGCGGCGATTTGGCAGGGGCGAATGCCGCCCTCAACGCGTCTTCCCCTGAGGCCCTGACCGCAATTTACCAGAGCGTGTTCAGCCTCCTGCTCGACGTGCTTTCGGCAATCGCGGCAATAACCGCCATCGTCATCTTTATCGCATTGCGGGGCGCGGGACGCACGGCGGAATTGACGCGGTCATCGAACCCGTGACACCGGCGGTATTTTTACCCGTGCTTACGGATGGAGCCGGGCGCCTTTGATTGCCTTATCGACATCCTTGCGCGGGCCACGCACGGCAAGCCCCACTAAATCCGGCCTGTGCGCGTGCTCGGCGCGAAAAACCCTGCGCCCTTCCTCGCCATGGGATTGATCAAACATGGCGTTCACATAGGCGGAACACGTCAGGCCCCTCTCTTGACCAACCCGCAGCGCGCGTAACAGCGTATCCTGCGAAGCCGAAAATACGACTATAGGTTGCCCGAACAGTCGGGTATATTGCCGCTCATCCGCATCGATATATATCGCGCTCATGGCCTCGGGGGAGGCATCGCCAATGCCTGTCGCCAGAAAAGCCGTGACGTTCAGTTTTTTCCAGAGCGGGAGGGGATCCAAAAGTATTATCGCGGTCTTGGTCAGAGGTACCATATCGTCATTCACTATCGCTGGTTGAACATTATTCTGCGGTAATATAATTTTCTCACATAATATTCGGCGCTAGGAAGTGTATAAGGCGAGAGGCGCGAAAATACGAACGCGGTTCGCAGCACATCTGTTTAAGTGTCTTGCCGGACCATGAAATCCTGAATATTCTTCAGCCCTAATAGCCTGTATGCACTTTGGGAACAGGCCTGAAAAAAAACGCAGGGAAATGCGGCCGCAATTTTTTCAATCCGCGTCGTCGCCATCCATTAACGGGCTCGGGCCGCGTTCCAGGTAGGTAGAGAGGGCGATATGGCTATGCGTGGAAGACACGCCCTCTATTTCATGAATCTTGCCAAGCAATGCCTCCAGGGACTGAGTGTCTTGCGTGCGGACCTTGAGCAGGATAGCGCTTTCCCCGGTGACCGTGTGGATTTCCTCGACTTCATTAAAGGCGCGAAATTCTAGAATCCGGCGGGTACTTGTCCAGTTTTTGGTGTCAACGTGCACGAAAGCAAGCAAGGGGCGGCCTAGCTTTTTGCCGTCCAAGAGGGCGACGGTGCCTTTGATGACGCCATCCTGTCTTAGACGCTTGGCCCGCTCGTGGATGGCGGGCGGCGATAAATGCATTAACTGGCCCAGCTCGGCGTAACTTCTCGTTGCGTCCTCCGACAGCAGGGCGAGGAGCTTGCGATCCGCCGCGTCAAGGCGGGAAAAGGCGCTTCTTGCGGTCTGTTTGCTTTTACTCACGTGTTTCCACCCCCGAAAGTATTGACGCTGGTTCGGCATCATAAAACAGCCGGGGAATGAGATAAAGTCATTGCAAGTGACCCCGTCTCATATGAATGCCACATCCCGCGTGTTATCGGTATTGGCCGTTTTGTTACGTTATGCCGGCTGCTTTATTCTTGTTGATCGTTAATACAGCCGGCGGCAGATTTTGCCTCGATGAGTGCGCTTGAATATTCCCCAAGGCAAACAGCGAAAATAAACGTCTCCTTGCCATGATATTAATCCTCCTGGCATACCATAACGGCAAAAAAGGTGTTTTTGCGATTCAATTTGACATTATTGTTAACGCAAGCCTTACGTTATCGCGGCCGGCGTTAGGGTAATATCCACTCTTTCTGAGAATGATTGTTCTCAAAACATAACGATTGAAAGAGTGAACCGATGACGCATCCAAAATTACTGATTATCAGTATGTTTTTGTTGATTGCCGGCTGTGATGACTCGACCTCGCCAACGGCCGGACAACCAGCCGCCATACCGCAAGTCAGTATTGTCACGCTACATACCCAGCCGGTAACACTTACCACCCAATTACCCGGCAGGACCACGGCGGTAAAGGGCGCGGAGGTCCGGCCGCAGGTCGACGGCATTATCCTGAAGCGGCTTTTCACCGAGGGTGCCGAGGTGAAGGCCGGCCAGCCGTTATATCAGATCGACCCCGCCACGTATCAGGCCGCCTATGATAAGGCGCAGGCGACGTTCACCAACGCCGCTGCGCTGGCCAAACGCTACAAGCCGCTGTCGGAAGCCCACGCCGTCAGCGGCCAGGTTTACGACGATGCGGTCGCCGCCGCCAAAGAAGCGGCCGCTGATGTGGAAACCGCGCGGGTCAATCTGAATTACACCCAGGTCAAGGCGCCGATTTCCGGCCATATCGGCCGGTCGATATACACCGAGGGCGCTTTGGTGACCAGCGGGCAGACGAGCTATCTGACCACCATCCAACAGCTGGATCCGATGTACGTCGATATCAGCGAATCCTCTCAGGATCTTTTGCGTTTGCGCCGGGCGCTGGCGCAGGGCCATCTGAAATCGGCCGGCGATAACGCCGCGGCGGTACAACTGACCCTTGAGGACGGCAGCATCTATCAACAGGAGGGCAAGCTGGAGTTTTCTGAAGTGACGGTGGATGAGGGGACGGGATCGGTAACCCTGCGGGCATCGTTCCCCAACCCGCATAACGAACTGCTGCCGGGGATGTTTGTGCATGCGGTCCTGCGCCAGGGCGTGCAGGAGCAGGGCATTCTTATTCCCCAGGAAGCGGTCGGCCATGACGTCAAAGGTAAACCTTACGTCTATGTGGTGAAAACCGATGACACCATCGAACAACGCACTGTCGCCACCGGCGAAATGATCGACGGGGAGTGGCTGGTGGTGCAGGGGCTGCAGGCCGGTGAAAAAGTCGTTACCGACGGGCTCCAGAATATCCGCGCCGGTATCAAGGTTAACGCCAGCGAACGTCGGAACGCCGTCGCCTCAACGGGCAGCAACAACTCTTCGATGACCGATCCGTCGGCACAATAGGGGAAACAAGATGTCGAAGTTTTTTATCGAACGTCCCATTTTTGCCTGGGTCATCGCCATCGTCATTATGCTGGCGGGCGGCTTGTCCATCTTGTCTTTATCGATCAACCAATACCCTAATATCGCGCCTCCGGCTATTTCGGTTTCCGTGACCTATCCTGGCGCAAGCGCGGAAACCACGCAAAAAACCGTGGTGCAGGTTATCGAACAGCAAATGAACGGCCTGGACAACCTCCGTTACCTTGAATCGCAAAGTAACAGCGACGGCAGCGCCACCATTATCGCGACCTTCGATCAAGGCACCGATCCGGATACCGCGCAGGTACAGGTACAAAACAAGGTTTCGCTGGCGGAGTCGCAATTGCCCACCGAGGTGACCACCCAAGGGCTGAGGGTCGCTAAATATCAGGCCAATTTCATGATGGTGGTGAGCCTGATTTCGCAAGACGGCAAATTGAGCGATTCCGATCTGGCCAATCTCCTGGTGTCCAAACTGGAAGACCCCATCGCCCGTACCAAAGGGGTGGGCGACTTTATGGTGATGGGTTCCGAATACGCCATGCGTATCTGGCTGGACCCGGCCAAATTGTATCAATATTCCTTGATCCCAAGCGACGTCAGTACCGCCATTACCCGGCAAAACGTGCAAATTTCTTCCGGTAAACTGGGGGGGCTGCCTTCGGTAAAGAATGCCAAATTCAGCGCCACGATTATCGGTAAAACCCGCCTGGAAAGCGTGAAACAGTTTGAAGATATCCTGCTTAAGGTGAATACCGATGGCTCGCAGGTGCGCTTACGCGATGTCGCCAATATTGATTTGGGGCCGGAAGATTACAGCATTTCGTCAACTTTTAACGGCAAGCCTTCATCCGGGATGGCGTTAAGGCTGGCCAGCGGCGCCAATGTGCTGGATACCGCCAAAGCGGTCAAAGCCACCATCGCCGGTCTGCAGTCTTCCCTGCCGGACAACGTCAGGATCGAATACCCATACGAAACCTCGCCGGTGGTCAGCGCCTCGATAGAAGAGGTGGTCAAAACCTTGTTTGAAGCCATTGTGCTGGTGTTCTGCGTCATGCTGCTGTTTTTACAAAATCTGCGTGCCACGCTCATCACCACCATGGTGGTGCCCGTGGTCCTGCTTGGTACGTTTGGCATACTGGCGGCCTTTGGGTACTCGATCAATACGCTGACCATGTTCGGTATGGTGCTGGCGATAGGCTTGCTGGTGGATGACGCCATCGTGGTGGTGGAAAACGTCGAGCGGGTCATGTCCGAAGAAAAGCTCGGGCCGAAAGACGCCACCATCAAATCCATGGCGCAAATTCAGGGCGCGTTGTTTGGCATCGCCCTGGTGCTGGCGGCGGTGCTGGTCCCGATGGCTTTTTTCAGCGGCTCCACCGGGATTATTTATCGCCAGTTCTCCATCACCATTGTTTCGGCCATGGCGTTGTCGGTGCTGATGGCGCTGATTTTCACGCCGGCATTATGCGCCACCCTGCTCAGGGCCTCGGCGGGAGAGCGATCGCAGCGCGGTTTCTCCGGCTGGTTCAACCGCAAATTTGATTCGGGCACCGTGCATTACACCCGCTATGTCGGCGGCGTTATCTCACGGCGCGGGGTATTTATGCTGGTTTACCTGCTTATTGTGGCGGCCACCGGTTATTTGTTTACCCGTGTTCCCGGGTCCTTTCTGCCGGACGAAGACCAGGGCGTGATGATGATGCAGGTGACCCTGCCGGCCAACGCCTCCGCGCTGCGTACCCAGCAGGTCCTGATGGATATGGAAAACTATCTGCTGGACAAGGAATCCGCCTCGGTGAGTTCGGTATTCGCCGCCAACGGCTTCAGCTTTTCCGGCCGCGGGCAGAACAGCGCCATGGCGTTTGTCAAACTCAAGGACTGGAGCGAGCGCGGCGGCAGCAACCTGTCGGTGCAGGCGCTGGCCGGCCGCGCCATGCAGCACTTCGCCACGTTAAAAGACGGTAAGGCCTTTGCGCTGATCCCACCGGCGGTGATGGAGCTGGGCAACGCGACCGGTTTTGACTTCTACCTGCAGGATAACGCCGGCAAAGGCCATGACGCCTTGATGGCGGCGCGTAATCAGTTCCTGCAACTGGCCGCGCAGGATAAACGCCTGACGGCGGTACGTCCCAACGGGATGGAGGACGAACCGCAGTACCAGCTGCTTATTGATGACGAGCGCGCCAGCGCGCTGGGCCTGAACCTGGACGATATCAACGATACGCTGTCCGCCGCCTGGGGTTCCACCTATGTAAACCAGTTTATGTATGAGGACCGCGTCAAGCAGGTCTACATCCAGGGCAACGCCTCATCGCGCGTGACCCCGGAAGATCTGGATAAATGGTATTTCCGCAACGGCAGCGGCCAGATGGTACCGTTCTCGGCTTTCGGCAGCGGTAAATGGATCTATGGCTCACCCCGCTATGAACGTTTCAACGGCGTCTCGGCGGTGGAGATTATGGGATCGCCGGCAAGCGGGTTGAGTTCGGGCGCCGCGGTTAAGGCGGTCAATGACATCGCCGCCAAATTGCCGCAGGGCTTCAGCGTGCAGTGGCACGGACTGTCTTATGAAGAACAATTGTCCGGCTCGCAGACGCCGGCCCTGTACAGCCTTTCGGTGCTGGTGGTATTCCTTTGCCTCGCCGCCTTGTATGAGAGCTGGTCCATACCTTTTTCGGTGCTGCTGGTGGTACCGCTTGGCGTGTTGGGCACCATCGGCGCGGTATTGCTGCGCGGATTACAAAACGATGTCTTTTTCCAGGTCGGGCTGCTGACCACGGTCGGGCTGGCGGCGAAGAACGCCATCCTGATTGTGGAGTTCGCCAAAGAGCTGCATGAAAAGCAGGGCAAAGATCTGGTCGAGTCTGCCATTGACGCGGCCAGGCTGCGGATCCGCCCCATTATCATGACCTCGATGGCGTTTATCCTCGGCGTTTTGCCATTGACGATTTCCCATGGCGCCGGATCGGGCAGTCAACATTCCATTGGCACCGCCGTGGTGGGCGGCATGCTTACCGCTACCTTCCTGGCCATCTTTTTTGTGCCGATGTTTTATGTCGTCGTGGTCAACCTGTTCACCCGTAAAAACAAAAAAACATCGCAGTCCGAGGCGACCTCTCATGAATAAACGTTATCTGGTTCCGGCTCTTGTGCCTGTTATGATTTCCCTGGCGCTGGCCGGCTGTACCTTGCAGCCGGCGTACCACCGGCCGGCAATGCCGGTGGCCGCGGACTGGGACGCCGCCGGCCAGCGCGGCAAGGCGGCGGACGGCGCGGATATCCGCTGGCAAACATTCTTTACCGACCCGGCCATGCATCAGCTGATCGGCCTGGCGTTAGCCAATAACCGCGATTTGCGGGTAGCGGCGCTGAATGTCGAGACGGCGCGCGCGCAATTCCATATCGACCGGGCCGCGCTGCTGCCCACGGTAGATTTGTCCGCCAGTCAAACGGCGGAACATTTGCCGGGGAACCTGTATTCGACCCAAAGCTCCGGGCCGGTAACCTACCATCAATACGATGCCAGCCTGGGCGTCACTTCCTGGGAGATGGATTTTTTCGGCCGGGTGCGCAGTCTGCGCGACAAAAGTCTGGAAAGCTATCTGTCGACCGAGGCGACGCAGCAGGCGACGCAAATCAGCCTGATTGCCGAAGTGGCGACGGGATATTTGACATTGTGTTCGGACAATGAATTATTACTGTTGGCGCAACAGACCGCCGCCAGCCAGCAACAATCCTATGATTTGACCAAACGCAGCTATGATGCCGGCGTCAGCACCTCGCAGGATTTGGCGCAAGCGGAAACCACGGTGCGCAGCGCCCAGGCCGATGTGGCGCAATATACCCGCCAGGTACGGCAGGATATCAATGCGCTGCGCCTGCTGGCCGGAACCGGGCTGCCCGCCGGTCTGGCCGAGCATGCCCGCCTGAATAAAGAGTGGCGTTTCCCGGCGACACCGGCCGGCCTGCCGTCCGATTTGCTGACGCGGCGGCCGGATATTATTGCCGCCGAACATACCCTGAAAGCGGCTAACGCCAATATCGGCGCGGCGCGGGCGGCATTTTTCCCAAGCATCAGCCTGACGGCGGCGGGCGGATCCTCAAGCAGCAGCCTGGGACATTTGCTGGAAGGCGGGACCGCGGCCTGGTCGTTTGTGCCGACAATCACCCTGCCGATTTTTGATGGCGGCGTGAACCGGGCCAATCTGGATATCGCTAAAACCTCGCAAAAAATCGAGGTGGCGAATTATGAAAAATCCATCCAAACCGCGTTTAAAGAAGTCTCGGACGCCCTGGCCGGCCAGTCGACCTATCAGGACGAACTGGACGCCCGTTCGCTGAATACCGCGGCCAACCAGCGAAACTACGATGCGTCGAATATGCGTTATCGCCAGGGTGTGGATAATTATCTGTCTGTGCTGGTGGCTCAGCGTTCGCTTTATAGCGCGCAACAGTCGCAAATCACGACGCAGCTGGATTTACTGCAGCAACAGATTACCCTGTACAAAGTTCTGGGCGGCGGGTGGCGACAGTAGCCCTGGCGCTTACCGCCCCCGGTCCGCTATCATCGGCGCCTGGCGATTGCCTTTTAGACCGGCTTACCGCTAGATTTATTGCTGGCCCCGGTAAAGGATTAAGATCTGATGGCAACTAAAAACAAACCCCTGGTGCCCGACAGGCAACAGAAAATTGCGGATCGGCGCGATCAGATTATTGCCGCTGCCCGCCTATGCTTTCGTAAACACGGTTTCCATGGCGCCGGTATGGCTGAAATCGCGGCGCAATCCCAGTTGAGCGTCGGCCAGATATACCGCTATTTCACCAATAAAGAGGCGATTATCGAAGAAATCGCGCATCGTATCGTCAAGCATCGGGTGCAACTCATGCTTGATAACGATAACAACCTGGAACATATGGCTTCAGCGCTGGCGGATCACCGGCTTTTGGATGGCGATGAGACGGAAATCAACCAGGCGCTGATGCTGGAGGTCTCGGCGGAAGCGACGCGCAATCCGCGTATTGCCCGCATTCTGCTGGATGTTGATGCCGTACTCTTCCGGGAGGGCTGCAAGATGCTAATGCAGGCCTATCCGGAGATGAGCCATGACGCCGCCGCCAGTCTGGCGGAGCTGATGGCGGTGCTCACCGAGGGAACCATGCTGCGTATCTTGACACAGCAGCGGCAAACCACGCATAAGGGTTTGCAGCAAATCTATCTGAACCTCTTCTCGGCGGTGTTTCCCGCCAGGCCCGAAACCGCTCCCGAGTAATGCATTTGCAAGCAACAGGGCCTGGGAGGCCCGTAGGCGAATGCGCAGGGATAACCCGCGCACGCGCTGACGTGGTCAATCTCCCGACGCGCGGGAGTTGCGCGCATCCACGGCGGTATTGGCGCGATAGAGATAAAGCGCGATGAAAAAGCCCATCGCCGCCGCAATCCCGCCGACCAGAAATAGGCTGCCGTAGCCGGCGCGGTCCGCCAGAAATCCCGCCACAGGCCCCGTTAAGCCATAGGCGAGATCCTGGAAGGCCGCGTACCCGCCCATGGCGCTGCCGCGCAGATGCGGCTCCACGAGATGGACCACTTCACGCCCCATGGCCGGAAAGACCAATGAGCACCCGAGTCCGGTAAGGAATGCGCCGGCAAGGGCGAGGGAGGGATCGTGCGCGCTCCAGATAAGAATCTGGCCGATGGCTTCGATTGCCAGCGATCCAAGCGCCACGGGAAGGCCGCCCATGCGATCGGGCAGATGGCCAAATAGCACGCGGACCAGGACGAATCCGCAGCCGAAAGCCGTCAGGCCCAGCCCGGCGTAATGCCATTCCTGATGCAGGAAATAGAGGGCGAAGAACGCGCCGATAGCGGCAAATCCAATGCCTTGAAGGCAAACGACCACCCCATGCATCCAGATTCTGCCGAGCACGTTCGTAAAGGCGGGGCGTTTGCCGTGCGCAGACGGGGCGACGCCGGCCACGCGCCAGATCGCCAGCAGGCCCAGGGCGCAGAGCAGCGCGCTCACAGCCATGGTGCTGGAAAAGCCAAACCATTTCAGCAGCGCCAGTCCCACCGGGCCGCCGACGGCCAGGGCGCCGTAAATGGCGGCGCCGACCAGGGCCAGTACCTGGCCTGAACGCGCGGGCCCCACCAAACCCACCCCCCATAGGATAATGCCGACGCCGGCCAGGCTTTCGCCCAGGCCGACCAGCAACCGGCCCGCGATAAGAACCAGATACGCAAGCCAGGGGGCGTAGGGCAAAAATCCCGCCCCCGACGAAATGAGCGCCCCGCACGTATAAAAGCCCAGCCCCATCCTGACCGCATACCTGGCGCCACGGCGGTCGGCCAGGTTGCCGGCATAGCCGCGGGTCAATACCGTCGACAGGAAGGCGACGCCAACGCCGAGACCTGCGTAAACATTGCCGAATCCCAGCTTCCCGGTCACGAATATGGGAATGACCGGGAGAGGAATGGCCACGCACAAATAGGAAACAAACAAGATCGCCATCAGCAGCATGAGGCGTTTCTGCGCGGGATCCCGCTTAAGCGTATCAGTCATAATGCATTAATCCCCGCAAAGCGCCACCCCGTGGCGCCGGTAATGAATATTGGCGTAATGGCATCGCCTGAATGAAAAACATGGGAAGTCATGCTCAACCGAGTTTGATGGACAATTCCACGTCTTGGGCGAATGGCGTGGACAGGTAGCCCCCGGCGGGCGAGCGCACGCGCGCCAGATAATCGGGGCTGTAGTCGGTATTGTCGGCGACGATGAGCGCCCCCGGCCGCAGCCGCTTTTCGACCAGGTTAAGGATGTCGCTATAGAGCGACTTGGCGCCATCCAGCAACAGCAGGTCGATGGACGGGGGCAGATCGGCGGCCAGCGTTTTGAGCGCGTCGCCGGCCCTGATCTCCACCAGGTCGATCAGCCCGCCGGCGGTCAGATTCGCGCGCGCCTGCGCCAGCTTAGACGGTTCAAACTCGCTGGTGATAAGCCGGCCGCCGCCGTTGTCGCGCAGCGCCGCCGCCAGGTATAAAGTCGAGATGCCGAACGACGTACCGAACTCCACGATGGTGCGTGCATTGGCGCTGCGCGCCAGCATATAAAGAAGCGTGCCGGTTTCGCGCGAGACCGGCAGCCAGAGGTCTTTCAGGTGCCCATAGAGCGCGAGATAGTCAGTCTTGCTGTGCATAAAGCGTTCGCGTTCTTCGTGCGCCATTGCCGCCCAGGCCGGACTGCGCGCCTCGTCCGCCTGTTTGAACAGGCGATCCAGCAGGGGAGCCAGCGGAGCGGTGGAGAGTGTGGTGATCATAAAAGTGTCCGATAGTGTAGGGCTGATGTTGACCGCCTTGCGGCGGCCGGATAATATGAGTAATTACTCGCGTTTTAGAATACGACTAATTCGTCATGTTTCCTATTCGCATTCACCTTCACGTTGCCAGGGCCCCCATGACCCATCGCCGAAACCCGCAGATTTCCTCACGAAAAATACCCCAGCAGGCGCGTTCGGCAGAGCTTGTGGCCGCGATTCTCGAAGCGGCTACTCAGGTTTTAAAGGAAGAGGGCGCGCCGCGGTTCACCACCGCGCGGGTTGCCGAAAGGGCCGGTGTGAGCATTGGATCGGTGTATCAGTATTTCCCGAATAAGGCGTCGATCCTTTTTCGTCTCCAAAGCGATGAATGGCGGCAAACTACGGAATTACTGCGGCGCATCCTTGACGATGGCGGGACACCGCCGCTGGAGCGTTTGCGCATATTAGCGCACGCCTTTATTCGCTCCGAATGCGAGGAGGCCGAGATGCGCGTGGCGCTCAATGATGCCGCACCCCTCTATCGGGATGTCCCCGAGGCGCAGGAGGCCCAGGCGGCGATCGACCAGACTGTGCAAGCCTTTATGCGGGAGGTGCTGCCCAACGCGTCGCTAACAACCCGGGCATTGGCAAGCGACCTGATCATGACGACCCTCAGTACCGTGGGGAAACATTTTTCCGCGGGTCCCCGTACCGCCGCCGAGATCACCGCCTATTCCGACGCCATGGCGGATATGTTCTGCGCCTATCTCGAAGGGATTGGCCATCGTTGAACCGGGCGTTTTTAACCGGGTTTTAGCGTGATTCAAATCGCAATTTTGTTATAAAGAGCGGGAAAATTAATTTGTAATCGATTACTTTTGTGCAAACACGTTTTGTAATCGATTACTTTTTAAGGCGAGGCAACTCATGATGTCAACACTGGAAAGCAGTGAAGTCAGCCAAGTACAGCATCGGTTCCTGATACCGCGGCTGTCCCTGATGATGTTTTTACAATTTTTTATCTGGGGAAGTTGGTCGGTTACCCTGGGGCTGGTGATGGCGCATCACAATATGTCATTGCTGATTGGCGACGCGTTCTCGGCGGGGCCCATCGCTTCGATTTTGTCCCCGTTTGTGCTGGGCATGCTGGTCGATCGCTTTTTTGCTTCCCAGAAAGTCATGGCGGTGATGAATCTGGCCGGCGCGGCGATCCTCTGGTTCGTGCCGCAGGCATTGATCGATGGCAACGGCACGCTGCTTATTGCCCTGCTGTTCGGCTATACGCTCTGTTTTATGCCGACGCTGGCGTTGGGCAACAATATTGCCTTCCACAGCCTGAAAAATGTCGATAAAAGCTTCCCGGTGGTGCGCGTATTCGGCACCATCGGTTGGATAGTCGCGGGCATATTCATTGGTGTTACCGGCGTGTCGGCCAGCGTGAATATTTTCTGGGTGGCGGGCATCTGCTCGGTATTGCTGGCGGTTTACAGCCTGACGTTGCCCCATACGCCGGCACCGGCCAAAGGGCAGCCGCTGGCGCTGCGCGATCTGTTCTGCGCCGATGCGTTCGCGCTGCTGAAAATCCGCCATTTCTTTGTTTTCTCGCTCTGCGCCATGCTGATTTCCGTACCGCTGGGCACCTACTATGCCTATACGGCGTCATATCTTGCCGATGTCGGCATCAGCGATGTCAGCACCGCCATGTCCTTCGGCCAGATGTCTGAAATCTTTTTTATGCTGGTCATCCCCCTGCTGTTCCGCCGGCTGGGCGTCAAATACATGCTGCTGATCGGCATGCTGGCCTGGTTCGTCCGCTACGCCTTTTTCGCGCTGGGCGTCAGTGAGGAAGGCCGGTTCCTGCTGTATCTCGGCATTTTGCTGCACGGCGTGTGTTACGACTTTTTCTTTGTCGTCGGTTTTATCTATACCGACCGCGTCGCCGGCGCAAAGGTCAAAGGGCAGGCGCAGAGCATGATCGTCATGTTTACCTATGGCATCGGCATGCTGCTGGGTTCGCAGATTTCCGGCGCGCTTTACAACCGCCTGGTGGCGGGACAGACAGTGCCGCAGGCGTGGGTCACCTTTTGGTGGATCCCGGCGGTGTCCGCCGCCGTTATCGCGGTAATTTTCTTCTTTTACTTTAAATATAAAGAGCCAGAGCATGTTTGAGTTTGGGAGATGTAATGAAAACGATTAAAGGTCCGGGCATTTTTTTGTCCCAGTTTATCGGGAAGCAACCCCCGTTTAATACGCTTGACGGGCTGGCGCAGTGGGCCGCCTCGCTGGGATATACCGCCTTGCAGATCCCTTGTAATCACAAGGCGATATTTGACCTGGAAAAAGCCGCCGCCAGCCAGATCTATTGCGATGAAATCCTGGAAACACTGGCTGGCCACGGACTGACCATTAGCGAGCTTTCCACCCACCTCGAGGGGCAGCTTATCGCCGTCCACCCCGCCTATGACCTGGCGTTCGATGGCTTTGCTCCTGTTACCGTCAGGGGAAACCCGGGGGCGCGCCGGGCATGGGCGACCCAGGCGTTGGAACAGGCGGCCGCCGCGTCCGCAAAGCTGGGATTAACGGCGCACGCCACCTTTTCCGGCTCGCTGGCCTGGCCGTATTTCTATCCCTGGCCGCCGCATAACCAGACGCTGCTGGACGAGGCGTTTAATGAACTGGCGCTGCGCTGGCGGCCGATACTGGACTGTTTTGACCAGAACGGGGTTGATGTATGTTTTGAGATCCATCCGGGCGAGGACCTGCACGACGGCGCCACGTTCGAACGTTTCCTGGCGCTGGTGGATAACCATCCGCGCTGTAATATCCTGTTCGATCCCAGCCATCTGCATCTGCAGCATATGGACTATCTGGCATTTATCGATCGGTATCACTCGCGCATCAAAGCCTTCCATGTCAAGGATGCGGAATTTGCGGCCAGCGGGCGCAGCGGTGTTTACGGCGGCTATCAGAACTGGATGGACAGGCCGGGGCGTTTCCGCTCTCCGGGCGACGGTCAGATTGATTTTAAAGCAATATTCAGCAAGCTGTCCCAGTATGACTTCGACGGCTGGGCGGTGTTGGAATGGGAATGCTGCCTGAAGGACGGCGAAACCGGCGCCCGTGAAGGCGGCGACTTTATCCGCCGCCATATTATTCCGGTCGCCGCCCGGGCTTTTGATGATTTTGCCGCCGGCAATGAGGACCGCGCAGACGCGCGCCGTATGCTGGGGCTGGGGGAGAATGCTACTCATGATTAAAGTCGGTATCGCCGGCACGGGTTTTATCGGCCCTGCCCATATTGAAGCCATCCGCCGGCTGGGATTTGTCGAGGTGGTGGCGCTGTGCGATACGCCGCTGGCCGCCGCCAAGGCCAAAGCGGCGCAGCTGAATGTTCCTTATGCTTACGGCGACATTGATGACTTGCTGGCCCATCCTGGACTCGATGTGGTGCATAACTGTACGCCCAACCATTTGCATGCCGACATCAACCGCAAAATCCTGCGCGCCGGCAAACATGTTTTCTCGGAAAAACCCTTGTGCCTGACCGCCCTTGAGGCGGGCGAACTGGTCGCCATGGCCGAGCAGGCAGGGGTGGTGCACGGCGTCAGTTTCGTCTACCGGCAGTTCGCCATGGTGCAGCAGGCCGCCAGTATGCTGCGCCACGGGCGCTTGGGCCGGTTGTTTTCGGCGCACGGCAGCTACCTGCAGGACTGGATGCTGCTGGAGACCGATTACAACTGGCGCGTGGACGCCGCCCTTGGGGGCAGCTCCCGCGCCGTGGCGGATATCGGCTCGCACTGGTGCGACACGGTGCAGTTTGTCACCGGCCGGCGGATTACCGCGGTCATGGCGGATTTATCCACCGTCTGGCCAACACGTAAAGCCAATATGCGGGGCAATTCGACGTTTTCCGCCGGGCAACAGGACGCGCGTTACGAAGACCGCCCGGTTACCACGGAAGATATGGGGTTTGTCCTGTTCCGCTTTGACGACGGTAGCAAAGGCTGTTTCAGTGTGTCGCAGGTCAGCGCGGGCAGAAAAAACCGGCTGAGTTTTGAGGTGAACGGCAGCGATGCTTCCGTCGCCTGGGATCAGGAAACGCCGCAGCAATTGTGGATAGGGCATCGAACGGCGGCCAACCAGTTGCTCTGCGACGATCCGGGGCTGATGAACGCCGACGTGGCGCGCAGTGCGCACTTCCCCGGAGGGCACATTGAAGGCTGGCCGGATGCGTTCAAGAACATGATGCTGCAATTTTATACCGCCGTGCGCGACGGCCGGGCGCCGGCGAAGGGCTGCAGCCCGTTCGCCACCTTTTATGAGGGTGCCGGCGTGATGCGCGTTATCGATGCCATCGTGCAAAGCCACCGGCAGCAGGGCTGGGTTACCGTCGCCGATTGAGAACGGACGCCCGGCGCGCAGACAGAAACGCCGGGCTTTGATTCATGCCGCAAGTAAACTGTGGTAGCCTCTGGTAATAGGGTGATGACCGCAGGATGTGTTGTCGTAATGTCGATTCAGAAAATAGCTAAACTGGCGGGAGTCTCGGTGGCGACGGTGTCCCGGGTGCTGAATAACAGTGATACCGTGAAAGTCCATAACCGCGAGCGCGTTTTGGCGGCTATCCGCGCCAGCAATTACCAGCCCAACCTGCTGGCCCGTCAACTGAGAACCGCCAGAAGCTCCATGATCCTGGTGATGGTCTCGAATATCGCCAATCCCTTCTGTGCCGTGGTGGTGAAAGGGATTGAAGAAGAAGCGGAAAAAAACGGCTATCGTATCCTGCTATGCAACTCGAATTCGGACATCGAACGGTCAAAATCAAGCCTGGGATTGCTTTCGGGCAAAATGGTCGATGGCATTATTACCATGGATGCGTTTTCAACCTTGCCCGAGCTCAGCGCCATGATTGGCCAGACGCCGTGGGTACAGTGCGCGGAGTATGCCGATGCCGGCAACGTTTCCTGCGTCGGTATCAATGATACCGACGCGGCAGAGCATGCCGTCCGGCATTTGCTGAAACGCGGATGCCGTCGTATTGCGCTTATCAATCACGATCTCAGCTACAAATATGCCCAGCTCAGAGAGCGGGGCTATAAAACGATACTGCGCCGGCAGGCCCCCGGTTATGAAGCCATTGCGTATGCCAGCGACCTGAGCAGCAGGGCGGGCAAGGCGGCGATGGAAACATTGCTGGATGCGGATCCGCGCCCGGATGCGGTGTTTGCCGTATCCGATACGCTGGCGGCGGGCGCCATGCGCGCCATTGAAGCCGCCGGACTGTCCATTCCGCGCGATATCGCGGTAGTCGGTTTTGACGGTTCTGAACTGGCCGAGATGGTGTCGCCCCAGCTCACCACCATTGAGCAGCCGTCGCGGGAAATAGGCCGCCAGGCCGTTTCCCTGCTGCTTAAAAAAATTGATAACCCGGACGCCCCGGCGGAACGCGTGATGTTGAACTGGCATTTTATTGCACGGGCCAGCGCTTAATCCTGCTCCCGATAACCCGCTAAGGTAGGGCGGCAGGATAGGCTATGACTGCGAGGCATAAAAAGAGAGATGCCGGGCCAGTGCGTTGATCTCGTTATCAAAAACCTTGCTGTTTTCGTCAATGACCAGATAAAGGGCGGTTGAGCGTGTCTGGCCATACATCAGCGGTAAGGGGACAAGTTCACCGGACTGAAGCTGTTTTTTAA
Source organism: Sodalis sp. RH14 (assembly GCF_047324285.1). NCBI lineage: Bacteria > Pseudomonadati > Pseudomonadota > Gammaproteobacteria > Enterobacterales > Bruguierivoracaceae > Sodalis > Sodalis sp. RH14. The sequence continues at coordinate 3,510,761 of NZ_CP178739.1, read as the reverse complement.
TATGCTCAACGGGTAACCAGCCATAGCCGATGCCATGGACTACCGCGTCTATGGCGGATTCAATGGTGGTGAATGTCCAACTGTCCGTCACGGAAACGGCTTCTTTTGGCGGCGCATCCTGACTGATATGGGTCAGTTCAATACGCGGCCATGAGGCCAGGGCGTTGTCCATGATCGGGTAGGGCTGCGACAGTAACGGATGGGACGCATTGACCACCGCCATAAAGGTGAGTTCAATAAGTTTGTTACCTGTGGCCGTCAGATCGTCACGCCAGGTCACCAGGTAGAGATCCGCCTGGCGGGCTATCAGCTGCTCGGTGGTCTCGCTGCGAAGCACTTCCATCAGGTCGATGCAAATAGCCGGGTACTGGCGCTGAAAGGCGCGCATTGCCCCGAAGAGATGATGTTTGGGGAAAATACTGTCAACAGCCATGCGCACGCGCATCTTGTCGCCTTGTTTTAGCATTAAGGCGCGTTTTTCCAGCGCGTAAAACGACCGCAACAAGGGTTTCGCCTGCTCAAGCAGGCAGAAGCCTTCCTTGGTCAGCTCCGCCTTACGCCCGTTGAGGGTCAACAGGGGAAGCCCCAGGCGTTCCTGCAATAAACCGACTTTATAACTTATGGCCGACTGGCTGCGGTTGAATTTTTCGGCCGCCTTGGCAAAGCTGCCTTCTTGCACAATGGATTGTAATAATTCCCATTGCTCCAGGGTGGTTTTTAATGCCATAACCAATCCAAAATTTCGTTTAATATGTTCTGATAATACGTTTTTTAATCTAACAATAAAATGTTTATAGTATAAAAAAACGGATGAGGAAAAGGGTATGAATACCTTTGATAAGAACGATTTAAGCGGTTTTGTCGGCAAACATTTAGTGTATACCTATGATAATGGCTGGAATTATGAAATTTATGTCAAAAACGCCGCTACTCTTGACTATCGCATCCATAGCGGGATTGTAGGGAATCGCTGGGTGAGGGATCAGCAAGCGTTTATCGTTCGCGTCGCCAATAAAGTCTATAAAATATCCTGGACAGAGCCCACCGGCACGGATGTCAGCCTGATCGCCAATCTGGAAGATAACATCTTTCACGGCACCATATTTTTCCCGCGCTGGGTCATTGATCATCCCGAAAAAACGGTTTGTTTTCAGAATGATCATCTCCAGGAAATGGCATTGCTACGCGAACAAGGCCCAGCCTATCCCACGGAGGTGATAGACGAATTTGCGACGATAACCTTTATTCGCGATTGCGGCGCGGATAACGAAACGGTAATAAATTGCGCGGCAGATGAACTGCCGGCTCATTTTCCTGAAAATCTAAAGTAATAGCGACGCTATAAGACCCTGCGGAAAGGACGCAGAAATAGCGTCCTTATTCCTCGCTATCCGGCTGGCGAAATAACGAAATACTACCTGCATAGTAGGCCCAAGCGCTGGATTCGGGCAAAACGCCGATACCGTCGAATTAAGGTGTGTATACGTCCAAAGCAGCTAAAAAGCGTTGCCTTAAATGCGAGCTTTAAATGAGGTTATAGTATGGTTATCTTGTCTATGTGGAAATGATGCGTCATTTCCCTGATAAAGACAAAATACGTAAGGCTGGGGACTTTTTCCGGGGGGATAGCAATGGCAGAATAGGACAACCTATCAGCCAGCGTGTTGAACGCCGCTTCAATCTCTGATGGTAAAATGACGTTAGACCCATCGAGGTAAATACTACTCACCTCTTTCATTAATTCATCTTGGCACAACGCGCCGCCGTTCACGGGAAATAGACCTTTATCGGATTCAATCATCTCTTCAATGCGATAAATCAACATTTCCAGGTCATAGGCAGTGAGCATTCCTGATTTAAACAGGTGTTTGGCGGCATGAGCATAACCTGCCGGGATTTTTATCGCGCGATCCCCTCCTTGCCAGAGAAAGCTTATCGATTCGGATTTAATGGAAAACTCAAAAGTATTCATCCCCTGGGCCCTTAAGTGAGCATAGCGCGAAAACAGGATTAAATGTTAAGTTCGTGGCAAACAAGTCTAAGCGTTTTCATCAAACTCGTTAGTCTCTGATAAAGCTATTTACCGGAATTTTCATTAAAGATTTCTTACCTGTAACTCAATATTCCCTGAAAATATTGCCAAACTACACTGCGTTTTCTGACAGGCTTCTTAGCAGAAAAGAGCGGGTCCGGCACGTTTTCAGACACACTGGGGGAATACAAATCACCCGTTTAAATTGAAGCGCCGGGCGATATACTCAGCCGCTTTTTTTATACCCGATATAGAAAGGGTATGTGATATCCCGGGTTCGAAAAGGGTTTCGACCTCGATACCCGCATCTCTCAGCCGGACGCAGGCATTTTCGCTTTCCCGCCAGGGTATTACGGCATCCGACGTCCCATGGATAAGAAGCGCTTTTGCGTGTATTTGCCCGCTCCAGGGCTCAGGGGAAGATAAGCGTCCGGAAAAAGCCACAACCGCAATCAGTGGCAGCCGGTTTGTGACCAATGCGTCCAGGGCCATAATAGCGCCCTGGGAAAAACCGAGGAGAATAAGCTGGTCCTCGCCCGGCACGAAGTCATGCTGCCTGAATATCTCCCTTAAAACCCCGTCAAACGCGCTGCGCGCCTCCGCGATACGACGTGGCCGGGAATTTTCTGTAATGTCTTGCACGCTGAACCATTGATAACCGGCGTTACCACCGGCAAAGGAAGACGTGCCATCGGGCGTGGAGACAATAACGTCAGGCAGTAATTGGCGTAAAAGCTGTGCCACTCCCTCCATACCCGCCCCCGAGCTGCCGACACCATGTAGCAGAACAACTAATTTTTTCATTTCAGCTTGTCCTCGTTAAAACCATAATCGCGCAAGTCTGGCCCCATCGGCACGATGCCATTGGGATTCAGTGCTTTAATGGAATAATATCCCTGTTTGATATGATCCATGTTAACGGTTTCGTTTATGCCCGGTACCTGCAATAGGCGCCGGGTAAACGCGAAAAGAAATTGATATTGCCTAAGCTGGCGGATATTACATTTAAATAAACCGTGGTAAGCCGCGTCGAATCGAATCAATGTCACGAACAGACGGATATCCGCCTCGGTCATCCTATCCCCCGTGAGATAAACACGCCCGTCGCTCAGGCGTTTCTCCAATGTGTCAAGCATACCGAAAACATCATTGCAGGCTTCCTGATAGCTGATTTGCGAGGTGGCAAATCCAGCCCGGTAAACGCCATTATTCAGCGCCGGATAGATTTCCGCATTTAATAAATCGATCTCCGCCTGAAATTCAGGCGGATAGAGATCGATATCGGAACGAGCCAGCGTCCCGAAGCCGCTGTTAAACATACGCACGATATCAGCGGATTCATTACTGACAATGGTTCGACTCTTTTTATCCCACAGCACCGGCACGGTGGCGCGGCCAGTATAGTGAGCATCGGCACGCGTATAGAGTTGATGCAGCCATTCCACCTGATTGAGATCATCGCGGTTGGCTCCCGGATAATCACCAAAGTGCCAGCCCTCGTCAAGAAGCCAGGGTTCAACGACTGATAGGCTAACCACATCCTCCAGTCCTTTCAATTTTCTGGCTATTAAGGTACGTGACGCCCACGGACAAATCAGCGCCACGTACAGATGGTAGCGCCCCGGCTCGGCCTTGAAACCGCCGTCACCCGTAATGCCCGGCAACCCCTCGGGGGTGACCCAATGACGAAAACTGGAAGCCTGACGAACAAATCCGCCTTTCTCATCTTTTGCCTGTACGGGATGCCATTCGGCGGTCCATTTTCCATTAACAAACATGCGGGTTCCCCTTAACGCTGACTCAAGGTTGGTTTAAGCGCATATTTACCATCGCCAGTGAGCGCCAGAACGATCAGCCCGATAATCCAGAAGGCGGGAAACTCCCACCCGCCATTAGGGTTGGTGAAGAAAAAGCCGGCGGGTCCGTGAACGGTAAAAATCGCGCCCAGTAGTATAGGGATAAGGATCACCGCCACTACGCGGGTATACACGCCCAGAATCAGTGCGATGGCTCCCACCAGTTCCACCGCCATGGTAATATAGGCAAGACCGCCGGGCAGGCCGAGCGAGGCGAAAAATTTGGCCGTACCCGCGGGCGTAAACACAAAAAACTTCAGGCTAAAATGGGCCAGAAACAAGATACCCAGCGCCAGGCGCATGATCAGGGCGGCATAAGGTGCGGTACGCGTGTCGGTCATGGTTATTTCCTCTCAGTCGGTTGATGCGAGGAAGATACCTTATTTCCATTATGGATATTATCCCATTATTCAGAGCAAGTTTTGTTCCGAAATGGAAATTATCAGATCATCAGCGCGTTTATCCATTGCGTTGACTCAGGCTGCTTTTTCATGTTCGACGGATATGAGACGCGGAGATAAAGCAGGCGGGGCAGGTTTATCCCCGCCTTATGACCTGAACCGACGGCCTGGATAAAGCACTTTATATCATCATCATTTTATCTGTTCTTATCCCCTGGCCGGCCTTTGTTTGCTATGGTGACGCACCGATAGCCTTATTGCCGGAATCAAAATGGAAAGACTGGACTGTGATCGTATGTTTATCGCGGTGATCGAGACGGGCAGTTTTACGGCCGCGGCACAGCGGCTGTCTACCAGCCATGGGCAGGCCTCTAAACTGATTTCACGGCTTGAGAAGGCGCTTGCGGTTACTTTGTTCAGGCGCAGCACCCGCTCGCTGCAGCCGACGGAATTAGGACTGGCGTATTACGAGCGGATCCGCCCTTTGCTGACGGAATATGATGCGCTGAATGAAGATTTACTTAACGCATCTAAAGGTCTCTCCGGCCAGCTGAAGCTGTCGGCCCCCGTCACTTTCGGCTCCACTCAGCTTACCGCGCCGCTGATCGCTTTTGCCCGCCGTTACCCCGACATAGAGCTTGATGTCAGTTTTTCTGACCGGCTGGTGAATGTTGTCAATGAGGGCTTCGATCTGACTTTACGTATAGGCAACCTTGATGACAGCAGTCTCATCGCCCGTAAGCTCTGTGATATCCGTATCGTCATGGTGGCATCAAGAGACTACCTCAACGATCACGGCATTCCCTCGCATTGGGGGGAACTAGCCGATCATAACTGTATTCTGGACACCAATTTTCGCGATCCGTTTCTCTGGCCTTTTCTGGATGATAACCAACAGTTACACGTTCATTCGGTCAGAGGGAAAATGAAGTTCTCAAATGCGGAAGTTTGCCTGCGCGCGGCCACCGAAGGAATGGGCATTGCCCGTCTGCCCGCTTTCGTGGCGGGCGAGGCGCTACAAAACGGGCAGGTCATGCCCGTACTTGGACATTATGAAGCGCCACCCCTGGGCCTTTACGCTGTTTATCCCCCGGCAAAATATTTGGCTCAGAAGTCCCGGGCGCTGATAGATTTTCTTGCCGACCGCTTTTCCGGCCAACCGGAATGGGAAAAAAACTGGCTATAAAATCCCTTAAAGCCAGCGGGGGGCGTACTTAACAGGGTTAACGCGTGGCTGCGGAATCCAGGAAATAACGCCCATAGCGCTAAATGGGCATGACGGCGGCACTTATAACGGCGCGGGGAGCCGAGGCAACGGAGCGGTTATCAGCGTTTTCCAAGCGCCCGGCGGCCTAGCGGTGGCTAATGCGAAACGACACCCGCTGAGGATGATTCACCGACACCAGATATTCCACCGGCTGCTGAAAACGGTCGGCGATCACGCCCCGGTATACCAGCGCCGGGCTGTCCGGCGGCGCGTTCAGTAACGCCTGCTCTTCTTCATTCATGATGCCGACCCGGATAGTGCCCTCGTCGGACACGCCGAAAATGTGATACCGCTCCGCCAGCAGCCGGTACAGCGAACCATTCTGCTCCAGCATCTCCGCCGTCAGATCCGGGATTATGGCGCGGGGCAGGTAGCTGGTTTCCAGGCAGAACGGCTCGCTATCGGCCAGCCGCAGGCGTTTAATCATCACCAGCGGATCGCCGGCGCTGATTTTCAGCAGCGCGGCGAGGCGGGAACTGGCCTGGGTATCCTGGAAATAAATCAGCCTGCTTCCCGGCACCGCGCCATTAAGCTCGGTGATCTTGCTGATACCCTGTTCAATCGCCTGGGTCAACGGGCGCTCTATGGTGGTATGGGTCAGCCAGGTGCCCTGGTTGCCGCGCCGCTCCAGCACGCCGCTCGCGACCAGTTCATCAATGATTTTGCGCAGCGTCATTCTGCTGATGCCCAACTGGGCCGCCAGATCCCGTTCCGCCGGGATCTGATCGCCATCGTTGAACTCAGGGGTGCTCAATAAATTCAGCAATGCCTGCCTGGCCTGCAGATAGGCCCGGCGTGGACGGCGCTTACCTTCGCTCGGCTCGCTCATGGTCTGTTTTTTAGTCCGGATTACACTGGGGCAATGGGGCCAGTATAGCCGCTCAGCCGTTGTTCCGTCATCGGAAATTCATCGGCGCCGCGCGATAAAGGGCCGGCATTAAGCAGACCATCACGCCATCACGACCCGTCAGGCCGGCATAAAACAGAAAAATGAATTGCGTATCTCACGGCGCAGGCGTATATCTTGTATGGTCTATTTTATGGTATATTTATCAGGAGTAAATGATGAAAAAAACGCTTGCCCTGTTATCCCTCGGCCTGGCTTTGGCGGGGCTCACCTGCCAGGCATCAGCCCAGCAACAAATCCGGTTCGGCACCGATGCCACCTTTCCGCCGTTTGAGTCGAAAGCCGCGGATGGCAGTCTGCAGGGCTTTGACATTGATTTGGGCAATGCGATCTGCGCTCATCTCCAGGCTAAGTGCGTGTGGGTGGAAAACAGCTTTGATGGCCTGATCCCGGCGCTGCATGCCCGCAAGTTCGACGCCATCCTTTCTTCGCTGTCGATCACCGATGAGCGTAAAAAAGCCATCGACTTCTCCGATAAATTATTCAATACCCCGGCGTATCTGATCGCCGCGAAAGACAGCGGCCTCAAGCCGACCGCCGAATCCCTGCGCGGCAAGCGCCTGGGCGTGCAGCAGGGGTCGGTATTCGAGGCCTATGCCAAGAAACATTGGCAGGATCAGGGGGTCGAGCTGGTTTCCTACCCCAGCGCGGAAGCGGTCTATGCCGATTTGGTGGTCGGACGTTTGGACGCGACCCTGGATGATGCGACGGTGGTGACCGACGCGCTGTTGAACAAACCCCAGGGCAAGAATTTCAGCCTGGTCGATCCGCAGGTAAAAGACGATGTCATTTTTGGCCCCGGCACCGGTATAGGCGTGCGTAAGCAGGACGACAAGCTGCTGGCACAGCTCAACGGCGCCATTGCGGCGATCCGCAGCGACGGCACCTATGATCAGCTGGCGAAAAAATATTTTAATTTCAATGTGTATGGCGACTAATTTATGAATACTGCAGCAATTATTTCTTCCCTTATTGAACAGCGTTTCCGCCCGCAGGGTGGGCTGCGCCAGGTGTTCCTGGTGGCCTGCGGCGGTTCGCTGGTGGATATGTACCCGGCTAATTATTTTCTTAATAGCGAATCCACCACCCTGCACAGCTATATGATGACCGCCAATGAGTTTGTCCATGCCGCGCCGAAGACGCTGGGCAGGCAATCGCTGACGATTGTCTGCTCCCACGGCGGCGATACCCCCGAGTCGGTGGCGGCGGCGGAGCTGGCCCAGCGCCGGGGCAGCGCCACCGTCACCCTGACCCATAACGAGCGGGCAGGCCTGATCGATTTCTCCGACAGCAATCTGCTGTATGCCTGGGGCGATGACAGCCAGGTTATCAATAATCCGATGGCGCTGATTCTGAGCCTGTGCGTCGAGGCGTTGCAGCAGACCGAAGGCTTCGACGGCTATGCCGATTTCCTGGCCGGCATGGAGCAGATCGACGGGGTTATCGCCCGGGCCCGTCGTCAGGTCCAGGCGCGCAGCGCAGCGTTTGCCAAACGCTATGCGCAGGAGTCGCTTTTTTATATTCTTTCCAGCGGAGCGTCCTACGGCCATGCCTATGGCTTTGCCATCTGCTCGCTGATGGAAATGCAGTGGCTTAACGCGGCGTCCATCCACAGCGGCGAGTATTTCCACGGTCCGTTTGAAGTGACGGATGCCAATACGCCTTGGATTTTGATGATGAACGAAGGCCGCACCCGGGCGCTGGACGAACGGGCGCATGCCTTCCTGGGCCGGTATGGCGATAAGGTGGAAATTATCGATGCCCGGGAACTGGGCCTGGGCGTGATGCCGGTAAGCGTGGTGGACTATTTTAACCCGATACTGTTTTACAGCGTGATGTGCGAATACCGTGCCGCGTTGGCCAATGAGCGGCGGCATCCGTTGGAGACGCGGCGGTATATGGGACAGGTGCCCTACTGAGGGACGACATGATGAAAGTACTCGGACTAGGCGATAACGTTATCGACCGCTATACCCATACCGGCATCGGTTATCCCGGGGGGAACGCGCTTAACTTCAGCGTATACGCCCGGCTGCTGTCGGCCGAGGCCGCCTATCTGGGCGTCTTTGGCGACGATCGGGCGGCGGAGCATATCCGCCGCGTGCTGGCGGCGAGGGGAGTGGACATTTCCCGCTGCCTGGTGGCGGCCGGCGAAAATGGCCATGCCAGCCTGACCATCGAACAGGGGGAGCGCCGCTTTCTCGGCTCCAACGCCGGCGGCATTCGTCAAAAAATAGCCATGGATTTTGCCCTGGAGGATATGCCCTGGCTAGGCCAGTTCACACTGGTGCATACCAGCGCCTACAGCTATGCCGACGCCCTGTTGCCGGCGCTTGGCATGCTGCCTGGCCGTTTATCCTATGATTTTTCAGATGATTTTGAAATTGAGCGGGCGTTGCCGCTGTGTCGCTGGCTGGATTACGGCTTTTTCTCCTGCGCGGACCGCAGCCTGGAGGAAACCCGGGAAGTGCTTGCCGCGGCCCGGCATGCGGGCTGCCGCCTGCCGATCGCCACCCGCGGAGCCGAGGGCGCTTTGCTGTTCGACGGCAGCCGCTGGTTCAGCCAGGCGCCGGAGATGATCACGCCGGTGGATACCCTTGGCGCCGGAGACGCTTTTATCACCGCGTTCCTGCTGGCCCATGCCGCGGGTGACACGCTGGCGGAAAGCCTGCGCCGGGGCGCCGGTTTCGCCGCGCGGATATGTATGGTGGAAGGGGCATTCGGCGAGGGCATGATCTACTGATTTCCCACGCCGCGCAATACGCGACAAGATTGCCGGTGTCGGCAGGATTCAATGGCTTCAGGTAAAGCGGCGCCGGCTGATGAAATAGCGACATTCCCCCCATCGCTGCCGGCGCAGCCTGTTTTACCGCGGCAAATCTTCGCCTGATTGCGGGGGATGCGCGGACGCCGCGCCGTATTTTTGCCGGCATTGGCGGCGAAACTGGGTCGGCGAAATCGTTTCATGCAGCCTGAACTGATGGCGAAACGTGGCCTCCGAGCTGTGGCCGGAGACTTCGGCTATGCGCGCGATGGACAGCGACCCGCTGCTCAACAGCTCCCTGGCATAATCCAACCGGCACTGCGCCAGCCATTGCATCACGGGCAGTCCCATGGCTTCCTGGAAATGGCGTTGCAGCGTCCGCTCGGACATCATGGCGCGTTTTGCCAGCGAGGAAACCGTATGGGTCAGTATCAGGTTGCCCCGCAGCCAGTCAACCAGGGAGGCAATGCGGTTTTCCCCTTTTTCCACCACTTTGGTTTTGATTAACTGCTGTTGGCTCCCTTCCCGGTGAAAAGGGATCACCAGACGCTGCGCCACCATATTGGCGACACGGTGGCCATAGTCGTTCTTGACCAGATGCATCAGCATATCCAGCCCGGCCGCCGATCCGGCCGAAGTCATGATTTGCCCCTGATCAACATACAGCGCCGAGGGCAAGACGATGGTATCGGGATAACGTTGCGCCAGCAGCCTGGCGTGATGCCAATGGGTGGTGACGCTTTTGCCGTGCAGCAGGCCGGCCGCCGCCAGCACAAATACCCCGGTACAGATGCTGCAAATGCGCGCGCCGCGCCGGTAGGCGTCACGCAGGCTTTGCAACAGGCGTTCCGAAGGGGTTTCATTGATATCCCGCCAGGCCGGTATGATGATCGTATCCGCCGTGGCCAGCACATCGAGATCGGCTTCTATCTCCATGCGGATACCGCCGACGGCATGGATCAGGTGCTTATCAGCGGTACAAACCGTAAAGCGGTACCAGTCGACGTTCAGTTCCGGGCGCGCCACGGCAAAAAATTCCACCACGCAGCCAAACTCGAAGGTTCGCAGCCGGTCGTAGGCTACCGCCACGACATGGTGGCCTTTTTTGGCATGATTTATACGCATCTTGTCCCTTCCTGTCCTATCAAGCCCGGTAAATATCATTACATAATATCCCTATTAGTGAGCCGTATAGAAGAGTAATGCGTTTGCGCGGGTATGGCTTGATGGCATTTTATTGCTGTTCCATAGGGGAGGTGGCATGAGGATCGCTCTGATCAATCCGCAGACGGAAACCGTGGGGATGCGCGAACTGTATGATCAATATGAAAACCTGGCGCTGGCGCTGATTGCCGCCCAGCTACGGCCGAGCGGGCATAGCGTGGAGCTGTACGATTTGCGGGTGGACGGTTTAACGGAAAGCGCTATGGCCCAGCTGATCGCCCAGGAAAAATTTGCCCTGATCGGCTTTAGCGTGAATTACGCCACCCTGCATTCGGCGTTGAGGATAAGCCAGCGGCTGGCGCTGTTTGCCGATCCCAAACCTTTTATCGTCCTGGGCGGCGAGCATGTTTCGTATGAGGATGTCGGCATTCTGTCGGCCTATCCGTCCATCGACGCCATTTGCCGGGGAGAAGGGGAGATTACCTTCCACCGCATGGTCGACGCCCTCAGCAACGGCTTTCCGCTTAACGATGTCGCCGGCATCACCTGGCGGGACCGGGCGACCGGCGAGTGCCGTATTAACGCCAACCGGGCGGCGAATAATCATCTCGATGGCCTGTGTTTCGCGGCCCATGATATTGCGCTGAAAAGCGTGCGTACCGCCAGGCCGGTCAAAACCGGCATTTTAATGAAACGCGGCTGTCCTTACCCGTGCGTATTTTGCAACGCGCAGCGTTTCCTGGGCAATGAGTCTACGGGCATCCGGGCGCGCTCGCCCGCCAATGTCGTCAAAGAAATGGCGGCAATGCAACCGCTGGTCAAGCAAACCCGGGGATACCTGCATATCTTTGATGCCACCTTTGTGACGCCGGCCAGAGAAAACCGCGCCTGGATCGAGGAATTTTGCGACGAGATGGAGCGGCGATCGTTAACCTTGCCGTTGGACGCCTTTATCCGCGCCGACAGCGTTGACATCAACAAACCCAGGGATCGGGATCTGCTGCTGCATCTAAGAAGCGTCGGTCTTATCAGCACCTATTTGGGCCTGGAGGCCGGTGATAATGAACAGCTTGATTTGTATAATAAAAAAATCGTCCCCTCCGAATCAAGTAAGGTTTACCACTACCTCAAATCCCTTGGCATGACCGGGTCTACCAACGGCTGCATTACCTTTTTCCAGGACGTGACGCTGCGGCAAATACAAAATAGCGTGCTGTTTTTGTACGGCGTCGGGCTGGCGTCGTTATGGAATATTGCCTCGCGCGCCGAAACGCTGCCCGGTATTCGTCTTAATCACCAGACGCGGGTACACGAACGGCACGTGCCCTGGGATGTGGAGAATTATCATTTCAAGGATGACAAAGTGGCCACGCTCTACGCTTTCATCCGCCGGATAATCGACCGCTATGAGATTATTCGCCTGGAAGACCGTATGCTGCGCGAGATTCGCGATGCAATAAAAGTGACGCAATTTTACTGCGGCATCACCGGTTACTCCCATCTGGAGAAGGCCTTCGATCAGCACGTCAGCACGATTCAGGGCGATACGGTGGAGTTTGTCATGGGCCTGATTAGCGAATTATCCTGCCAGGACACCCTCTCCGATCGTTTGCTGCGGGCTGAATATAACTATATTGCACGTCTGGAAGAGAACATGAAGAAGCTGTTCATGTTTTATGGGACCAAATAACATGCGCATGAAAGTCTATATTACATTATCCCTTTCCGCCTTTTTTTGGGGTGGTTCGGCAATAGCGGGTAAATATGCCCTGGCGGTATTTATTCCTTCGTTCGTCACCTTTGTCCGTTTTTTCCTGGCCGCGGCGATCATCTTTATTTTAATTGATAATAAAAAACAGCTGCTGCATATCAACTGGGTGACCCATATGCGCATGCTGGTCACGGCTGTTTTTGGCGTGACCTTATGTTATTACTTTTACTTTAACGGCCTGAATATCAGCAGCGCATTCAATGCCGGCATTATCGAGGCGACCATCCCGCTGATTACGCTGCTGATGGCGTCTTTATCCGGCATGGAGCGCGTTAAACCCTGGCAACTGCTGGGATTGATTGTTGCCTACCTGGGGGTGGCGATTACCATCAGCGGCGGCAATTGGCATAGTGTGCAGGATTCATCCTACAATTATGGCGATATTATGCTGTTAATCAGTACCTTATGTTTTGGCGTTTATAATGTGTTAATCAAAAAATGGCACATTCCCATCCCGGGCATGGTGCGGATGTTTTTCCTGTTCTTCTACGGCAGCCTGGCTTTTTTACCTTGGGTATTCATTGATGCGTATCATCAGGTGGCATTTTGTTATCCCGGGCGGGGGATCACCCTTATCAGTATTGCCTCGATAATTTTTATGTCGATCGGCGGCTCGGTGCTGGCTTATTTATTCTTTAATCAAGGTATCGACGAAATCGGGGCGACCAAAGCGGCCTCTTTTATCAATTTAGTCCCCTTTATTACAGTATTCCTGTCGGTATTTGTGCTGAAGGAACCGGCCGGCCTGGCGCAGTGGGTCGGCGCTGTGGTGATCATTTCCGGCGTCATGCTATCGAACCGGGTGAAGACGGATAAAGCCGCTATCCCGCCGGAATTACCGATCCGCTAGTGGCCGTCTTCAGCGGGATTAGGGTGTTATTCTCCGCGCAGCGCCCGGGGAAACAGCAGATTATTTTCCAGGTTAACATGTTCCATTAAATCATCGGTAAATTCATTAATGCCTGCATAAAGCGCGCGCCAGGTCGTACAAGCCATGGCCGGCGCCGTCCCGTTATGGGTCAATTCACTGATGATTTCAAGCTGCCGCCCGGCATCGTCATGCTCAAGCTCCATGACGGAAATCGGCCCGGCCGCATGGACGCCCATTCCCTGCTTAATCATCGGGAACAGCACCTGCTCCTCTTTCATCATATGATCCCCCAAATCCCGGCAGAGTAGGGTCAATTGCCGGGCCAGCCCACGCGGGCATGCCGGTTTATCCTGATGTACCCGTTCTACTTTTTCCGCCATCAAAATCAGTTCCGGCAATTGTTCCCGGTGGCGCTGATGATAGCGCGCCAGGATATGATCAATCAGTTCAGTCAAGGCGCTGTCCTGACAGGGTCGGGTTTCACCGGGCTGCTCCATCAACGCCGCCAGTTGCGTTTCAATCAGTTCAATGTCCAGGAGTTGTTTTTCGGCGGCCCGCAACAGGGTCTGTTTGCCCCCACAGCAAAAATCCAAACCGTACTCACGGAATAGCCGGGTGGCGCGCGGAATGGTTATAGCAAGAGAGCCAAGGGCCTGATCGCGATACTGCATGGTAACACCTTAGAGAGAGGGAAAATTTATGATGCATTATACATGCATCTTTTAGCGTGTTGCCATAATCCCTAGTAGGTAGACGCATTGACGCTGTTTGGGCAATGCCTGCGGACGGGCTGATCTTGGGGCGCGACGGGCCGTGCGATCGCCGTCCGGGGGCAGCCCTGGCGGCAAAGCGCAACCAGACGACAATAAAGTCAAGGTATTATCCCCTATTGTCACTGTACGGTATTGTTTCTGTTGTATGCTTTTGTTTTGCTTAAGTGTCGCAGGGGAGGAATGAAATGCACCATATCGTTTTGCTTTTATCATCATTTTTCATGGCCGGGGCGGTATTCGCCAGCTCGGTGTCGACTGTGACGGTTCCTCATCTGTCGTCCGCCATAAACCAGCGCCTGTTGGTGATGAAAGATGTCGCCGGTTACAAGGCGGAGCATCACTTGCCCGTAGAAGACCTGGCGCGGGAACGGAAGGTGGTGGCTTCGGCCCAGGAAGATGCCAAGGCCCTGGGCCTGGATCCGCAGTCTGTGCTGCCCTTTATCCAGGCTCAGATGGATGTGGCCAAGGCTATTCAATACCGTTATCTGGCTGACTGGTTATCCAGCCCTGAACCGTCATGGCAACCGAGAAGCCTTGATGAGGTCAGAGGGGCCATCGCCGACCAGGACAAGGTGATACTCAATTCGATCGGCCAGCGGTTGCTCGCCGGTGGTTTCAGTGAAGCGGATAAGGCGGAAATGTATAATTTGCTGCATGCGCCCCATCTTAGCGACGCGGATAGGCACCGCCTGGTTGACGCGCTGGTTAAAATTAAACGCCGGCTGTAGACTCGGCCGGGTTTGGCCCCGCCATCCCCCAGCGTGATGGCGGACGGCAAGGGCCGCTGCCGCAAATGCGCAAGCTTTGCCACCTCCGCGCCTCGCTGGTTCGGTGTGTTCAATGTCACGCGGGCAGTGCTGCCCTTAATGCGGGCACAACGTTCCGGCCATGTTATTACCGTCTCTTCGACCTGCGGCATCACCGGATTCGACGGCGCATCCATTTACTGCGCGACGAAGTTTGCCGTCGCGGGCTGGTCCGAATCCCTGAGCATCGAACTTGAACCTTTCGGGATCAGGGCAACCTGCATCCATCCGGGTCCTTTTCGCACTGATTTTCTCGAGTCAACCTCGGTCAGGTTCGGCGATCGCGTGGTTGATGATTATCAACAGTCGAGTCAAGCCAAGCGCGGGGCCCTCGCCAATACGAACCATAACCAGGACGGAGATCCGGTTAAATTTGGCCAGGCCGTGGTCAGGCTTGCCGAAGATAAAACGCCGCCGGTGCGATGGGCTGCGGGGACGAACGCCTTCGAGACGCTGATGGCGCGCGCAGACGAGCTTCGCCGCAGCGCGCACGAATGGCAGGCGCTGTCGCAGTCAACCGATATCGGCTAAGGGAAATAACCTGTCCTTAATGGCGGCGGATGCGCGGCCCGGGTCGGCGTCTGCGCACGCCAGCAAATAACGGCGTAGGTGGTCAATCGCCATTGGACGTTCCTCTATATGCCGGCGGTGCTTGATATGGAACGCGCCATAAAGTCCGTCAGGTTGCGGCGTGGAGGTGCTTCCACACCGCGCCGTAAGTGCCCAGTTCGCTGAAGCCGCCATCGGCGGCGAGATCGATGCCGGTGATAAAGCTGGCGGCATCGCTGGCGAGAAACAGAACCACTTCTGCCATCTCCTCGGGACGGCCCGCGCGGCCCAGCGGTGTCAGCTCGACCAGCGCGCGAAATAGCGGACCGGCCGGGTCCATCATCGGCGTGGCTATGACGCCGGGATGGAGCGCGTTAACACGGATGTTGGCGGGGGCGAGCTCGATCGCCGCCGATTTGGTCAGGCCGCGCACGCCCCACTTTGACGTGGAATAGCCAGCGACCGGATGGCCCATAATGCCGGCGGTGGATCCCAGGTTGACAATACTGCCGCCGCCGCCGTGCTTCATCAGGGGTGCGCACGCCTGTATGCCGAGAAACTGCCCGGTAAGGTTGACGTTCAACATGCGCTCCCATTCCTCCCGCGTCGTATGGGTGAGGGCATGGCGAACATTGGCGCCGGCGTTGTTAATAAGAATGTCGAGCTGGCCTGTCCGTGCCTCGATCTCGGCCACCACCCGCTGCCAGGCGCCGGCATCAGTCACGTCAAGGCGCGCAAAGCTGGCACCCGCCCCCATCTCTGCGGCGCGCGCCTGGCCTTCCTCCTCCAGCACGTCGCAAAGGAATACGCGCGCGCCCTCCTGAACAAATAAACGCGCTTCCGCCTCGCCTTGTCCGCGCGCGCCGCCCGTGATCAACGCCACCTTATGCTCAAGCCTGCCCATGTCATTTCTCCTTGCGCTGTCTTACTCATACGATTTATCGGCGCAACCGCGCCGGAATCCCCAGACAAGAACTATAATTGAGCACTTTCATTTGGATAATCCGCTTAATTCTGCGAACAGACCCAACCAGGAGTGTGAAATGGACCGACTTGAGAGCATGGCCGTGTTTGTCCGCGTGGCGCAAAAGGGCAGCTTTAGCGCGGCAGCCAAGGTCTGCGGGTTGTCCCCCACCATGGTGGCGAATCATATTCAGGATTTGGAACGCCGGCTCGGAACCAGGCTTATCCAGCGCACCACCCGCCGGCAAAACCTGACGGAGGTGGGACAGGCCTTCCTCGCCGACTGTTTAGACGTGCTCGCCCGCGTCGAGACGGCGGAAGATGCGGCGCGGGAACGCCATGGCAGCCCCACCGGGCGCTTGCGGGTTAGCGCCACTGTGTCGTTCGGCACCCATGTCGTCACGCCGCTCATTCACGATTACCTCAGGCTCTACCCGGACGTGGAGGTCGACCTGCGGCTAACCGACCGGATCGTTGACCTGACCGAGGAGGGCATAGAGGCCGCATTCCGATTCGGCGACCTGCCGGATAGCGGGTTGATTGCGCGGTCACTGCGCCCTTGCTTCAGGCAGGTTTGTGCCGCGCCCGATTATCTGGCGAAGCATGGCGTACCGCTAACCCCCGCTGACCTGGCACAACATGCGTGTCTGCTGTTCCGGGAGGGCGCGCCGCGCAACCGCTGGCAATTCGCCGGCATGCCGCCAGTCCAGGTATCGGGCCGCTTGGTCGCCGATAACGGCGCCGCATTGTTGTCGGCGGCGCGGGAGGGTTTAGGCGTGGCGCTGCTGGCGGATTTCGAAATAGCCGCTGACCTGGCCGCGGGGCGTCTGGTCAGGCTGCTGCGCGATACCGCCACGCCGGCATGGCCGCTGGCTCTCGTTCATCTGGCCGACCGGCGCATGACGGCCAAGCTGCGCCGGTTTGTGGAACTCGCGCTTCAACGGCTGGGGTGATCGGTCAGTGGCCGATGGATTCCAGCGGCGCCCAGGGAGTTCAATGGCGGCACTATGCCGGCACTATGCCCGGCACTATGCCGCTGGCTAATAAGTATGAATACGGCGCCGTGAGGCGCCGTAATGAAGAGACCCGGATGTGAATTTTTTTTCAATGCCGGGCCTGCTCATAGCGCGCGTCCACGGAGTGGACTTCATTATCTGGCGCATGGCTTCCACTATCGGTAAATTCAGTGAGATCCAATTTATGCGTTTCAGGCGCACAGGCCACGGCGACAACGGTAACCAAACTCATGGCAACGGCCAGGCAGGCGACAGGCCAGGACGCGCCACCCGCCATGCTGGACAGGACGACGGCGGCTAAAGGCGCAATGCCGCCTGACAAGGATGCGCTGATTTCGCGACCAAGGGACAATCCGCTAAAGCGCACTTTCGATGGGAAAACTTCCGAGAAAAACGATCCCTGGGTGCCGAGCATGGCGGCAACGCCGACACCGACACCGAGCGTCATGGCGATGATGACTCCCCAGGTGGTCCCGGTATTCACCAGCCAGAAAAAGGGGAAGGCGAAGACAGCTGAAAAAACGGCGCCGAACATGTAGATGGCGCGGCGCCCAAACCGGTCAGACATCGCGCCGAACATCGGCGTGGTGCACATGGCTACGCCTGCCGCGATGGCAACCGCTATCGGCCCCACGGACGATGCCATATGCAGGGTGCCGACGATATAGGTAATGACAAAAGTCTGATAGACATAACTTACGCCGCTCTGCGCCACCTGGGAGCCGGCGACCACAAGCAGGCTCCTGCGCTCAGTGCGGACAAGATCACGCAGCGGGCTCTTGCTGACGGCCTCGGTTGTCGACAGTTTCTCAAACGCTGATGTTTCGGAAACCTTCATACGAATTAACAGTGCAATGACCACCAGCACAGAGCTGAACAAAAACGGCACCCGCCATGCCCAGGCTAAAAATATCTCTTTTGGCAGTTGGGTGAGTACAGCAAACGTACCTGCCGATAGCAACAGACCGATATATACGCCCACTCCCGGGAAAGACGAATAAAATCCCCGGCGATGCGGTGGTGCGCTTTCCGCGCTGAGGATAGCCGCGCCGCCAAACTCCGCTCCCGCGCCAAAACCCTGAATCAGCCGCAAGGTCACGAGCATCGCCGGAGCCCAAAGGCCCACGGAATCATAGGTCGGCACAAAACCAATCAGCGTGGTCGCAATCCCCATTATTAATAATGTAATCACCAGCACTTTTTTCCGGCCGATTTTATCCCCCAATTGGCCAAAATAGACGGCGCCAAAGGGGCGGACGAAAAATCCGAGGGCAAGTGTGGAGAAGGCCAATAACGTAGACACAACTGCATGCCCCTTGGGGAACATGATTTCATTAAAAACCAGCGCTGCCGCCGTGCCGTAAAGGAAATAATCAAACCATTCCAGCGCAGAGCCGACCAGGGAGGCGGCTGCTACCCCTTTCATAGATGGATGTTTTGCGTGACTCATAGGGTTTTCCCCTGTTCTGTGGCTATAGTTATTCCTCATCACCAAAGATGATTAGGGTGTTTGATAATAAGATGTTCAGCTGTAAAAGGGGTCCGCTAAACACGGACACCGGATAGTGAGGCGTTATTCCCCTTTGAAATGCGGCGTGCGTTTTTCTTTAAACGCGGCTTTACCTTCCCGTGCATCGTCGGTGTAAAAGCATAGGGTACGCAGGTCGCGCTCGTAGCGAACAGCCTGGTCGAGCGGCATATTGACCGCGGCGCGCATGTTCAGCTTCGCCGTCTGGGCCGCAATCGGCGGGCGTGACGCAATAGTGGAGGCCAGCGCTTTCACCGACGCCATCATCGCTTCGGCCGATTCAAACAATTCATCAACGATGCCCCATGCCAGCCCGGTGGCGGCGTCAACCGGATCGCCGGTGTAAAGCATGCGCGACGCGCGGGACGCGCCGATGGTTTTATTCAGGTACACCGCCATACCGCCGCCGCCGACCCAGCCCAACTTGATTTCCGGCGCGCCAAAAAGGGCATTACGGGTGCTGACGCGGATATCACAGCACAAAGCCAGCTCCAGGCCGCCCCCGAGGGCGTAACCGTTAATCGCGCAGATCGAGGGTTTGGTGATTTCCGCCATCGCGTCGCAGTGATCGTGTTTCATACGGTGGATCCACGGAGACGGGTAAGAATCCAGCTCTTTGATATCGCTGCCGCAGCAGAAGGCTTTAGGGCCGTTTGCCGTCAGTACCACCACGCGGACGTCAGGCGCTTCGTTACACCATGAAGCAAGTTTCGTGATGGCGACCGACATGGCGGGGGTGACGGCGTTCAGTTTTTCCGGGCGATTCAGCGCGATAATGGCGACGCTGTCCGCCAACGTAAACTGCACGTTGGGATCAATTTCAAAGTCGAACTCAGCCATCGATTTTCTCTCCATTGGTGCGGATGACCGTGCCGGTTTCCTTCAGGGCGGCGATTTGCTGCTCAGTGAAGCCCAGTTCGGCCAGGATTTCATCCGTATGCTGGCCGACAAACGGCGTCGGGCGATAGATGGAAGAGGGGGTTTTGCTGAATTTAATGGCGAAGCCCGGCGTCTTCACTTTCCCTTCGCTCGGATGGTCGTATTCGACGAAGGTTTCGTTGTGAATGACCTGCGGATCTTGCACCACGTCTTCATAACCGTAGACCTCACTGCTCCACAGTCCTTCCGCATCAAAAGCGGCCCGCCATTCTTTGGTGGTGCGCTCCCGCAGTTTTTCGCGGGTCACCCGGAAAATGAAATCGCGCTGAGGCAATGTATGCCCGTCGACTTCATCTTCCATGGTGTCGAATTCAGGCACGTCGAGGATTTTGCCGAGCGTGGGCAGGTGCGGCGTCACCAGGGTGATATAGCTGTCGGCCGTTTTAAACACACCATACGGCGCGCGGATATAACAGTGCCCGTGCGGTTCTTCGCTGCGGCGCTGCGGTTTGCGGCCCTGCGTGAATACGGTCATTTCCTGCATCTGGTTGGCGATGATCGCATCCAGCATGTTGACCTGGACCAACTGGCCTTCGCCGGTACGTTCACGGTGAAGGAGCGCCGCCAGCGCCCCTTCAAATGCGGTATACGCGGTAATGGCGTCGACCACGTACTGGCCGGAAGGTTGGGGCGGGGTACCGGCCGCACCGGTACTGAGCATGGCGCCGCTGAGCGACTGCAACAGTAAATCCTGGCCCGGGCGTTTTGAATAGGGACCGGTTTCCCCGTAGCCGGACATTGAAACATACACTAAATCCGGTTTTATTTTTTTCAGGGTTTCATAGTCCACGCCCAGACGCGCAGCGACACCCGGGCGATAGTTTTGAATAAAGACATCCGCTGTTTTAACCAGCTTATACAACAGCGCCTTGCCCTCTTCATCTTTCAGGTTCACGGCCAGGCTGCGCTTGTTACGGTTCAGGGACAGAAACGACGTGTTGATGACGTTTCCAAATGCGGCGCCGGCCGACGTGTGGCGTTGCCATTCGCCGGAGGTCGGCTCGACTTTAATCACATCGGCGCCCATATCCCCCATGCGCAGCGCCGCAAACGGCCCGGCCATCGCAATTGAACAGTCAAGTACCCGATACCCTTTAAGAATTGACATAAAACGACCTCTTGCTCTCAGAAACGCCGCCATCCGGGGCGGGGATGATTGATGGAAATAATTTAGGCGAAATTTATTAGATATTATATATAATATTTAAAAAAGTGTGATGATGATCGAAATTTCTATGCGTGCTAACCGATAGAATCAGGGTCAGTGTTTGGTATCTTATTAATTAATAAAGGAATTATAATGAAAACATTCAAAGGGTTAACCTGGGATCATCCGCGCGGCCACCGGCCTCTTCAGGCGTGGGCGCGAGAAGACGGTGCGGTAAAGGTGGACTGGGCTGTCCAGAAACTGGAAGGTTTTGAGTCCCATCCCATTGATGAGCTCGCCGAGAGATATGATTTCCTGATTGTCGATAATCCCGGCATCGGTGAAGCGGCGGAGAAAGGCTGTTTACGTCCCCTGGAGGCGTTTCTAAGCGAGGCGCAGTTATCCTTCCTGCGTAACAGCAGCGTAGGTCCCTCCTTTGACAGTTACCAGTATTACGGCCGGCACTGGGCCATTCCCATTGATGCCGCCGCCCAGGTTTGCGCGCTGGCCGGGCAGGCCGCCTCGGCCCAGCCGGACACCTGGCAGGAAGTCCTGCGTTTGAGCCGGTTAAACCCGGGACGGGTGGCGCTGTCGTTGGGCGGACCTCATGCGCTTTTGACATTTTATGCCATTAGCCTGTCGCTGGGGGGCACGCTTTTTTTGGGCAATGATTTTGTCCTGGATAAGGCGGTGGCGGCCCAGGCGCTGACATTTATGAGGGAGATTTATTCCTCTCAGCAGCCCGGGCTGGTTGATCTTAACCCCATCGGGTTGCTGGATGAAATGGCTCAGGGACGTGTTGACCTGTGTCCCGCCATTTTCGGTTATGTCAATTACGCCACGCCTGACGACGGCAGGCCCGTCAGCTTCGTTGACATTCCCCACTGCGGCGAACCGGCTATGCGTGGATCCATTTTGGGCGGGACCGGGCTGGCGATTTCCGTGCATTGCGGGCTAACGCCTGGTCTTATCGACCACATCATGCGGTATGTGTCAGAACGCGTACAGTCCACGCTGGTGGTTGAAAACGGCGGACAGCCCGCCAATGTCCGGGCATGGCATGATCACCATGCCAACGAACTGACGGGCAACTTTTTCCGCAACACGTTTTCAACCGTTGCCAATGCCTATGTCCGGCCAAAGTATCACGGCTACATCCCGTTCCAAGACAGTTCATCCGCCATCGTCCGCGATGGCCTGGTTAGCGGAAAACAGGCCGGGGATATCTTCGACGCCATCCGGGAAAACCACGGGCGCTACCTGCCCTGAGGAATATGCGGATTTATCCCTACGCCCGCCCGGCGGCGTTAGGGAAACTAAAGGGCGCGTTTTATCGGGCTGTGCTGTATGAGATTTGGCGGTCAAAGCCCAGGATGATGTGGTCCGCTGATTTACTGCGATACATTTCCGCGTCCCGCCGCTCTATGGCATCGATAATCTCATCATGCTCATCGCACAACAGTTGCAGGTCAGGCACGCCGCGCTCCTCGTGAAAGCGGCCCACCTGCGGTCCATAGTTCAGGGTGGCGTACATCTCGATAATTAAATCATTACGTGACGCAATGACAATGTGCTTATGAAATTCGGCATTAAGATTAATGAAATAACTGTACTGTTCATACCGGGGACCATAATGGTGGGTACGCATGGAATCATTGAGCTGGCGAAGATAAGCGATTTCATCCGGCGTAATATTCATAAGGACCATGTCGGCTATGGCAGGCTCAATCAGCAGGCGCGCCTGCTGCCACTGGGCAATATCCCGGGCGTCGGGTTTATCCGCCACCCGGAATCCTTTGTTATGCTCCAGTAAAATGAGTTTTTCTGCGGCGAGACGAAACAGCGCTTCCCTCACGGGTATGCCGCTGACGCCAAACCGTACGCTCAGATTTTTAACGATAAGCCGCTCACCGGATTTAAGCTGATTGGAAATGATCTCCTGCTTTAGCAGCTCATAAACTTTATGGCTGATGCTCTCGTGCTGCAGCATAGGGCCTCTACGGATTATACAAAATATATAATATCCTAACACTTATACTACTTACTGGCAATTTAACATATTGGCAACAAGCCGCCCTGATCAATATTTATCAATCCGCCTGGGCTTTTCTTATTTTGCGTCTCTGGCAGGGAATCCCTTTGCCATTAACTGGCAATATAGGCGCAGGGAAAGAACGCTTGCATGATTAACACCAAAGAATGAACGCTGTAATCCTATGGAGAGGTCTATCAAATACATAGGGTAATACAGGTGTGACTGGGTTAAGTCCGCGTATAGAGTAGCAATGAGAATACATAAAAGGAGTATGGTCATGAGCAATTCGATTGATGAAGAAGCAAAAGACGCAAAGCCGATTGTTGAAGCAGAAAGAGAAGCATCAGAGAGTAAATGCCCTTTTCATGAAGGAAATTCCAATAAGGCATCCGGCGGAGGGACACATAATCGGGACTGGTGGCCTAACCAGCTCAGAGTCGACCTCCTGAATCAGCACTCAACCCGCTCTAACCCGTTGGACGAATCCTTTGATTACCGCCAGGAATTCGCCAAATTAGATTACTCCGCGCTCAAAGCCGACCTGAAAGCGCTGCTCACTGAGTCGCAACCCTGGTGGCCCGCCGACTGGGGCAGTTATATCGGTCTTTTCATCCGCTTGGCGTGGCATAGCGCCGGGACTTATCGCGCCGTCGACGGGCGCGGCGGCTCGGGACGCGGCCAGCAGCGCTTCGCACCGTTGAACTCCTGGCCAGATAATGTCAGCCTCGACAAGGCGCGCCGTTTGCTGTGGCCGGTGAAGCAAAAATACGGGCAAAAAATTTCCTGGGCCGACCTCTATATCCTTGCGGGCAACGTCGCTCTGGAAAACTCCGGTTTCCGTACCTTTGGCTTTGGTGCCGGGCGCGAAGACGTATGGGAACCCGATCTGGACGTGAACTGGGGCGGCGAGACAACCTGGCTTGAACACCGCCATCCTGAATCGCTGGCGCAATCGCCGCTGGGCGCAACGGAAATGGGGCTGATTTACGTCAATCCCGAAGGCCCCAACCACAGTGGTGATCCCGCCTCGGCCGCCCCGGCTATCCGCGCCACCTTCGGCAATATGGGGATGAACGATGAAGAGACCGTTGCGTTAATCGCCGGCGGCCATACGCTGGGCAAAACGCATGGCGCAGGTCCCGCCAGCCATGTCGGCGTTGACCCTGAAACCGCGCCTATTGAAGCGCAAGGCCTGGGCTGGGCGAGCAGTTTTGGCTCGGGTGCCGGGGCTGATGCCATCACCTCCGGTCTGGAAGTGATCTGGTCGCAGACGCCAACGCAGTGGAGCCATAACTTCTTCGAAAATCTGTTTAAATATGAGTGGGTACAGACGCGCAGTCCGGCGGGCGCTATCCAGTTTGAAGCGGTCAATGCGCCGCAGAGTATTCCTGATGCCTTTGATGCCGAAAAAAAACGCAAACCCACCATGCTGGTCACCGATCTGACGCTTCGTTTCGATCCGGAGTTTGAAAAGATAGCGCGTCGTTTCCATGACGATCCCCAGGCTTTCAACGAAGCCTTTGCCCGGGCGTGGTACAAGCTGACTCACAGGGATATGGGACCCAAGGCGCGTTATATCGGGCCCGAGGTGCCAAAAGAAGACTTAATCTGGCAGGATCCGCTGCCGCTGCCGGTATATCACCCGACCAGCGCCGATATCGCACTGCTGAAAGAAAAAATTGCCGCATCCGGCCTGAGCGCCGGTGAACTGGCCTCGGTGGCATGGGCTTCGGCATCAACCTTCCGCGGCGGCGACAAACGGGGCGGCGCAAACGGGGCACGGCTGGCGCTGCTACCGCAAAGAGAATGGGACGTGAACGTCATTGCCGCCCGCGTCCTGCCCACGCTGGAAGCCATTCAGCAGTCATTGCAAAAAGCTTCCCTGGCGGATGTGATCGTGCTGGCCGGCGTGGTCGGTGTAGAACGGGCGGCGAAAGCGGCCGGCGTTGAGATTGATGTGCCTTTCACCCCAGGTCGTGTGGATGCCCGCCAGGATCAGACTGATATCGCCATGTTCGAATTGCTTAAACCAAAAGCGGATGGTTTCCGTAACTATCGCGGTGTTTTCGACAGTACATCGACTGAGGATCTCCTGATCGACAAGGCACAGCAGCTTACCCTCACCGTGCCGGAATTAACGGTGCTCATCGGGGGTTTACGGGCGCTTGGAACAAACTACGATGGCAGCCAGCTTGGCGTGTTTACAAATAACCTGGGTGAACTTAAT
The DNA here is from genome assembly GCF_047324285.1 of Sodalis sp. RH14. Classification (NCBI taxonomy): domain Bacteria; kingdom Pseudomonadati; phylum Pseudomonadota; class Gammaproteobacteria; order Enterobacterales; family Bruguierivoracaceae; genus Sodalis; species Sodalis sp. RH14. The sequence goes on along the minus strand of NZ_CP178739.1, from coordinate 3,485,745 downwards.
ACTGACTTCTTTGTAAATCTACTGGATATGGCCATTGAATGGAGAGCCATCGACTCCTCAGGTGAACGATTCGAGGGGCGCTATCGCGCCAGTGGCGAGGTCAAATACAGTGCAACGCGCGCCGACCTGGTATTTGGCTCTAATGCCGTATTACGTGCATCAGCAGAGGTTTACGCCAGCAGTGATGCCAAAGAAAAGTTTGTTAAAGACTTTGTCGCGGCCTGGACTAAGGTGATGAATCTGGATCGATTCGACTTATAAAAATTGTTGACCGGCAGCAACGATAGAGATCGCCTGGTAAAAAGCCCGTTTCAGGGAACTGACGCGGGCTTTTCTATGTCTGGTGATGCGAAAAGAGCCTGTGCCCGTAAGCGGGCCGGAAGACGGGTGAGTGCCTGTCATGCGCCTGAAGAATAACCGGCTTATGCTGGCTGACAAGACCTGCGGCCTGGCGCTACGTTTATCGGCTGACCAGAAATGGCACCTTGTTTTTCCGCATTACCGATAAACCTCACAGAAGTTCCTGTGCCTACAAGGCTTACGCTTGGCGAATCAACGTCCGATTCGTCAGCCGGCACAAAGAATGGACCTGACAGGGGAAAAAGGCGCTGGACTTCTCAGTCTTTGCGCCCGTTCACTTTTCCCGGGGGGAGAGAAACACCTGTATGTCAGGTTCAGTCTAAACCATCCCTGACCCGCTTTTGGTTAACGCCTCGTCATTTCTACCCGGGGCACACGTCCGGGTCACTTCAGTAACAATATAGCTGAAACGATAAAGCAAATGTTGTTTTATAACGCAAATATAAAGTAGTGCATCGATCTTATTTCATTGATGTTGTGATGTGAATCCCGTTTTTATTGCGTTTTTGGCTCACTTTTCTATCAGGTGAAGCTCATCACATTTCTTTAACCTGCTTGCCGGTAGATTTTCTTAGGCAAAACAATAATCGATTCAGCAAAAGGGAAGAGAAATGAAAACTAAACTGGCTTTAACGGTACTTGCAGTCATGATTTCGGGTCATGCCGCGGCTAAAACCTGGGTGCTGACAAGTGCTGAAGTGGGCGCTGAAAAGGGAAACTGGAAGATTTCAAGCACAGAGCTGAAGGTAAAGGATAAGACGTTCAGCATTGAACAGAAAGTGCTGCATGGCGGTAAACAAGAAGGCAGCAAAGTGATTGTCATCAGCAGCAAAGATGGCCTCACCATTACCCTGAGTCCAACCCGCGGGATGAACCTGCTGCGGGTTGAAGGCTTCGGTTCGAAAATGGGCTGGGATTCCCCCGTCAAAGAGGTGGTCAACCCGGCGTTTATCAATCTGGAAAGCCGCAATGGGGTGGGCTGGCTGGAAGGTTTTAATGAAATGATAGTCCGCTGTGGCTATGAATGGACCGGTCATCCGGTTACCGCAGACGGTCAAATCTACACGCTGCATGGTAAAGCGGGCAACACCCCGGCCTCACAGGTGGAAGTGGAGGTGGCGGATACGGCGCCCTATGAAATTCATATTCGTGGCCTGATCAAGGAAAGCACCTTCAAGAAAGCCGATTTGCAGACCATGACCGAACTGCGCTATGTGCCCGGTAGCAACAGTTTCAGCCTGCATGACGTCTTAACCAACCATGCGGATTATCCCCACGATTACCAGATTATCTATCACAGCAATTTCGGCGCGCCGATTCTGGAAAACGGCGCGCGCTTCCTGGCGCCGATGGCCAGTATCAGTCCGTTTAACGATTATGCCAAAGACGGACTGAAGACATGGCAAACCTTTGCCGGTCCGACCAAAGGGTTTGATGAAATGGTCTTTAACATCAGGCCGCTATCCGACCAGAACCACCAATCACTGGCGGCAGTCGTGAACAAAGAGGGAGATCAGGGCGCATCCATCCAGTTCGATACCCGTCAGTTACCCGTGCTGACGTTATGGAAGAATACCGATACGGTAAAACAGGGGTATGTAACGGGTATCGAACCAGGCACCAGCTATGCTTACCCGGTCACCATCGAGCGTGAGCAAAAACGCGTTAAGCAACTGCAGTCGGGAGCCAGCACCCAGTTTGATCTGACCTATACATTACTGCACGGCAAAGAGCAGGTCGCAGACGTTGAGAAGAAGATTGCGGCTATTCAGGGCGAGACCAAAATCGATGAAAACGCCGTGCCGATAGCGAAGGAGTAAATCGCCAGGCTAATGCTCCCGGAAGTCCAAATCCGGGAGCACAATGACAGGGATTGCGGTATCAGCGTTTGCGGAGCAGGCATATCAGGGGGCCGGGCATGATTTTTTCGTGCCATGCCAGCATGCTAAGTCGGTGAAACGAAGATGAGGCTTTTCCTGCCAGCGCCACGATGCGTCCCGCGCGCTGGGCCATTCCCCGCGGCGCCGTGTCACCACGCGACAACTTCATCAGCCCAAGGCGGATTCGCCCCCGCGCGCGACACGGTAATCGCGGCCGCGCCAACCCCGAGCGCCAGCGCGGCGCGCATCTGCTCCTCGTTCAGTCCGGCAATGGCCGCCTTGGTCAGCAACCCCTGGGCGTGCAGGCTGGCCAGTATCCCGGCATTTACCGTATCTCCGGCTCCCACCGTATCCACCACGGGTACCTTGACCCCCGGAATATGCACCCTGGCGGCGGCCGAATAGGCGTCGGCGCCGGCAGCGCCGCGGGTGATGACCATCAGGCTTGGACCGCGCGCCAGCCAGCGGCCGGCAATCTCCTCGTCGCTGCCGCTTTCCCCGAACCAGGCTAAATCCTCGTCGGAGAGTTTGACGATATCCGCCAGGGCCATCATGCGTTGCAGGCGGGCAAGATAGGTCTCCCGGTCGGCGATGAAGTTGGCGCGGATATTCGGGTCGAGGAACATCACCCGTTGCGGCGCGTCACGCGCCATCAGGGCTTCATAGACGCTGCCGCAAGGCTCGGCGATCAGGCTAATGCCACCGAACAGCAGGGCGGTCGCCTCTTGCGTGGCCGGCAGATCGCTTTCCGTCAGCATGCGGCCCGCGGTATTCTCGTCATAGAAGGTATAGCGCGCCTGGCCCTCAACCAATTGCGCAAACGCCAGCGTGGTCGGGAGCGCGGAGCAGGCCGCATGCGTGCCATCGACATTGGCGCGCGACAGGGCGTCGCGCAGTATCCCGCCCATAAAATCGGATGACAGACCGGAGAACAACCCCGTCGGCACCCCGAGCCGCCCAAGGGCTATCGCGGTATTGAACGCCGCGCCGCCGGGGCAGGGAAGAAAGGCGGCTTCCCCGCCCGCGGTAACGCGGGGCAACATATCTATCAGCGCTTCGCCGCAACATAAAATCATCAGCGTTCTCCTTCACCCACCGTGACCACCGGCGGTGTTTCAAGCTGGTCGGCAACTTGCATCCAGCATGCGGCGAAATGACCGTAAGCGGTTTTGATCGCCACCCCGGTCGGCAGTTCCGGGCATTCATTCTCGCCGTTGCTGCCCCAGTTCACCCAGCCGGACTGGCGGCGCTGCACAATTTGAAAGGCGCCGGAGGGGCGTGAAGTCCACCAGACCATGGCGCGGCACGCGTCCTGGTGGTATTCCACCGTTTTGCTGGCCGGTCCCGGGAAAATCGTTTCATGCGCCATGGCGGAGACATCCACCGCCTGGTCCGTCAAGACCCAGGGGCGGTCATTCAGATCGGCGCTGACGTGCGCGCGGGCTCTTACCCGGGCCAGCCTGTCCCGCAGTTCGTCTTCGTCGAGCACGTTTTCCCAGGCGCAGAACAGGCGCCAGTAGAGATCCCAGTGGGCCGACGCCATATCCGCCAGCCGGGCGCGGAACTCTTCAAATTTCGGGCTGTGATTCGCTGAGTTGGCCACCGTATCGGCCACCATCGCCACCAGTTCCCCGGCGTAGGGATCGCCGGCGCGATAGCGCGTTCCACCGTAGGCGGCGAAGCGATCAAATACCAGCTGTCCCGGGCCGCCTTCAAACTCATCGCCGACAGTGATTTTATCGGTTACCGAGCGGCCGTTGATCTCGGTCTGGAAGCTATCGACCCGGTAGCGGCGCTGAAAGAAGGGTGTTTTATAAAAAAATTGCCAGTCGATGCTAAAGCGCTTGCCGCGTAATTCCGGCAGCAGACCGTCGGGGATCACCCCATGCATGCGGTAATGATGCAGTACCGGTCCGCATTCCACGGTTTCAATGGCCACCGTGGTATGTTCGGGGGGGTTGATCAGCCCGTTTTCCGGAGTGAAAAAGGGGCCATAAAACCCGCCGATGGCGTTATTCCCGGACGGCAGCAACTCAAAACCATCCCCGGCGGCGCGGAAATGGCGGATGCCCCACTTCGATGAACCCGCCCCCTGGGCGGTGCCGCGGCACAGTTCAAGATCGAAGGCGCCGGTATCGAGGCGCGCGAAACAGTCAATTTCTTTGCCGGGCAGCGGCTGAATACCGCCGAACCGCGCGGCTTCCACCGCCGTACAGGGCCGCTCGAGGGTGAAACGAAGCCGGCCGGTAAAGCTGACGGTAGCGATAAAGCGGGTGCGGCCATGGCCTGAACCGGCGGCGAGCCGCTGGCAGAGCACCGGCTCGCCACTGTCGGTGGCGGCCAGCCACAGGTCGCCGGCAACATCCCGTTCGATGGCGAATATCACGGGTTCATGCACCCGCTGCCCGGAAAGCGGATCCGTGACGGTAATGGTATCTGACATGCAGGGTCTCCATAACAAGAGGCATAGAGTCCGCTGCCGCGACAGCGGACTGAGTAAGGGAACATCCAGGCGGCGTTATGACGGCGGGGTTTTTTGCCGGCGCCAGAAGGTGAACAGCTCCGGGCGCTGTTTAAGCCCGTCGATGGCCACCGCCAGGATAATAACGATTCCTTTGATCAGTAGCTGGGTGAAGAAGGGGACGCTGAGGAGGATAAGCCCGGTGCTCAGCACGCCAAGAATAATGGAGCCGATCAGCGTGCCGATAATTCGTCCGCGTCCGCCCGACAGGCTAGTGCCCCCCAGCACCACCGCGGCGATGGCGTCCAGTTCATAACCGGTGCCCGCCGTGGGCTGGGCCGAGATAACCCGCGCCGCAAAGATAATACCCGCCAGGCCCGAGCAGATGCCGGCAATAACATACACGGAGGTGGTAATGCGATTGACTCGCACCCCGGCCAGGCGCGCCGCCTGGGCATTGCCGCCCACCGCGTACAGGTGGCGCCCGTAGCGGGTGCGCTCCAGGATAAACCACGCCAGCACATACACCACGGCCATGATGATCACCGGGATCGGGATGCCGGCCAGGTAGCCGTTGCCAAGTTCGCGAAAGCTCAGGCTGCTTGACACAATGGGCTGGCCTTCGGTGATGGTGTAGGCCAGTCCGCGTAAAAATGTCATGGTGCCCAGGGTAACAATAAACGGCGCCAGCGACAGGTAGGCCGTCAGCGTGCCGTTGATAAGCCCGCAGGCGGCTCCGGCGAGGGTGCCGGCGAGAATCGCCACCGGTGCCGGCCAGCCGGCCATGGCCGCCACCACGGACACTACGCCTGAGACGGCGACAATAGAGCCGACGGACAAATCAATCCCGCCGGTCAGGATCACAAAAGTCAGTCCCGCCGCCAGGATCGCGTTCACGGATATGGAGCGGGCGATATTCAGCAGATTGTCCACCCGATTGAAATTCGGGGCGAACAGCGACATCAGTAGCACCAGCGCCAGCAACACCATCAGAATTCCCACCCGATCCCACCAGCGGGCAAAATCAAACGGCGCCCGGGCGGCCGGCGTTGCGGAAACAGGATTCTCTTTGTTCATATTACCCACCTTCACTTTCTTCCGGCTGACCGGCAAACGTCCCCGTGGCGTGAAGCATCACGATCTCTTCCGTCGCCGTTGCCGAGGACATTTCATGGACGATGCGTCCGTTACGCATCACGAGAAGCCGATCGCTGATACCGATGGCTTCGGGTAAATCGGATGAAATCACCAGCACCGCTTTTCCGGCCCGGGCCAGTTGATCGATAAGCTCATAAATTTCCCGCTTGGCCCCGATGTCGACCCCGCGGGTGGGCTCGTCAAGGATCAGCAGCCGGGAATCGCGCAGCAGCCAGCGCGCCAGCGCCGCCTTTTGCTGGTTGCCGCCGGATAAGTCCTTTACCGGCAGGTCGAGTGCGTTGAGCCGCAGCCGCAGCCGGGCCATCTGTTGGGTAACGGCGGCGCGCACGGCGCCCTGCCTGATCACGCCGGCGGTGACGTAGCGGTCAAGCGAGCTGAGCGCGATATTGCGCTCAACGGAATGGTCCAGAAACAGCCCCTGCGCCTTGCGATCCTCGGATACCATGCCGATCCCATCGGCAATCGCGGCGGTTGGATCGGCGGGGGCGCTTTCCTGTCCCGCCAGACGCACCGTACCCGCCGTGCGCGGGTCGGCGCCGAACAGCAGGCGGCCGATTTCGGTCCGCCCCGAGCCGATAAGCCCGGCCATGCACACCACCTCACCGGCCCGTACCTGAAAAGTCACCGGACCGACCTTATCCCCCGCCAGGCCGGTCACACCCAGTAGTACCTCCCCGGGCACGCGGGCGTCATGTTGATAAAGATCAATGATTTGCCGCCCCACCATCATGCGCACCACCTCGGCGGGAGAGATATCGCGCATGTCCCGGGTGCCCACCCAGCCGCCGTCGCGAAACACCGTGACGCGATGCGCCAACTGCCAGACTTCCTCCATACGATGCGAGATGTAAATCATGCCCACGCCCGCGCGGCTCATTTGGTTAATGATACCGTAGAGCGCCTGCGCTTCAGTGCGGGACAGGGCGGCCGTCGGCTCGTCAAGCACCAGGACGCGCGCATCCTCGCTGACGGCGCGGGCAATCTCCACCATCTGCTGCCGGCCGATGCTCAGCGCACCGAGCGGCTGGCGGGGATCAATATCCGCCTGGATGCGCTCCAGTTTTTGCCGTGCCTCCCGGTACATCCGTTCCCGATCCAGCCACCCCAGGCGGGTCAGTGGCTCCTGGCCCAGCGCCAGGTTTTCGGCCACCGTCATATCCGGCACCGTGTTAAGCTCCTGGTGGATGATGGCGATGCCGTTGCTGCGCGCATCGCGCGGCGATCGGATAGCGATAGCATTACCGTCGATCAGGATGCGACCGCTATCGCGCGCCACATTGCCGGCCAGGATCTTCATCAGCGTCGACTTGCCCGCGCCGTTCTCGCCCATCAGGGCGTGGACTTCCCCGGCCCGCAATTCGAAGCGGACATCATTTAGCGCCAGCGTGGCGCCATAGCGTTTCGAGATCCCCTCAAGCTGTAAAAGGGGGTGTGCCGTTCTGTCAGCCATCGTCCTCACCCTGCGGAATAGGCCGCGTCGCCCATCCCGCCCGTGTTGATGTTTCGCCGCTTACCAGCCCGGGTAGCCGGCCACGTTGTCGCGCGTGACCAGCACGCTGGGAATAAGAACGGTGCGCGCGGCAACCGGTTTGCCAGCCGCGATATCCTGGGCAATCTTAATGGCCTGGTGCACCATTTCCCCCGGATTCTGCGTGGCGGTGCCGATAAAGGGCGAGCCTGATCGCTTGAGCTCGTCCACTGCCTCCGGGCTGCCGTCGACGCCTGTGACCTTAATACCTCCCGCCTTGCCCGCCTGTTCCACCGCCAGCACGGCGCCCAGGGCTGAGGGGTCGTTCATGCCGAAAATACCGGTGACGTCGGGGTGGGCGGTCAGCATATCGGTGGTCACCGCCAGGCCGGAGGCCCGATCGTTGCGGGAAGACTGTTGCCCGACAATCTTGATGCCGGGGTATTTTTGGGCGACGTTTTTACAGCCCTTAATGCGATCTATAATGGTCTGGATAGGCGTACCGTCCACCAGTAGTACTTCCCCCTTGCCGCCCATTTGGGTAAATAAGTAGTCACAGGACTTTTCCCCGGCCTGCACGGCGTTGGTCATAACGGCGGCGTCCGCCCCTTTGGCCGGGGTATCCACTGCAATCACAATGATGCCGGCGGCTTTGGCCCGTTCGATAGCCGGCTCGATACCGGATTCATCCACAGCGGAAATCACGATCAGATCCACCCCCTGCTGAATAAAAGCGTCGATCTGGGTATTCTGGTTGGACAGATCCAGCTGGGCGTCCTGGACGTTCAGCGTCGCGCCGATCTCGCCGGCCATTTTTTTGCCGCCTTTGGTCATGGCGGAAAAAAATGGATTCGACATGTCCTGGACCATTAACCCGATGCGGGCGATCTTTTTCGGCGCGGCCTGCGCCTGGACCGCGGGCGCCAGGCTGAGCGTGGCGGCGACCACGGCGGCGACGGCCACGGACAGACATGTTTTATGGATTATTTTCATTCGATTCCCCTTCACTTCACGTATTGTTGGATAGCACAGGTGTAGGTACAGCGCGCCGGGACATCCTGCAAAGGCGTTGCCCGGTTACGACTCTTCTTTCTTTTTGGACGCGGCGGGAAAACCGCAGCCGCAGGACTGGCGGACGATAAGCTCCGCCGGTACCTGCTGTTGATACTCGCGCCGGAATACGGGCAAGGGCGTCGCGTTTTGCGGCCCGGTTTGCTCACCGATCAGCGCCACCAGCATTTCGGCCGCGCGCCGGCCGATCTCTTCGCTGTGTTCGTTCAGGGTGGTAAGCGGTGGGTTAAGCAGCGGCGCCCAGTCGAATTCGTCATAGCCGACCAGCGCCATGTCGGCGGGAATGGCGATCCGGCGGTCCTGCAGGAGTTTTAACGCCCCCAGCAGCAAGGGGTTGTTGCCGGCAATCAGCACGTCCGGCAGCCGCGCGGTTTGTTCCAGGTACTGTCCGAGCATGGCATATGCCGAGTGCGTGTCGTTATCGGTTTCCAGCACCACCAGCCGGGCGTCATGGCGGCGGGCCGCTTCGCGTATGCCGCGTTCGCGCTCAAAGCGCGTGGTCCATTTTTCCGGATAGATCAGGAACAGCCATTCGCGATAGCCGTGCCCGGCCAGATGGTCTCCCACCAGCAGGCTGGCGTTATAGTTATCGGTGGTGACGCTGGGATGGCTGTTTTCACCCAGGGGGGCCGAGTCAACAAAAACAATGGGGATCCCCCATGTTTCCAGCAGCCTGATGTTGTCGGGGCTCAGCGTCAGCGTGGCAATCACGCCGGCCATGCGCGACTCGATAAGCCGCTTGATCATCCGGTCTTCAAGGCAGGGATCGTACACGCCGTCCACCGCGACATCGCCCACCACCACCGTCCAGTTCGAGGGCCGCAGCGTTTGCTGGATGCCGGACATCAGGTTGAGGTAATAAGAGTTTGACGCGTGGGCGGTGATCACCGCCACCGAATCCCGGCTGGACCGGCGCAATTCCTGCGCCGCCCGATTGGGAACATAACCCAGTTCCCGCGCCGTCCGCAGGATCATGTTGCGGCTCTCCTCCGACACGCCTTCACCGCCGTTAAGCGCCTTGGATACCGTAAACATGGATAAACCCGTGGCTTGGCTGATGTCCCGCATAGTGACTTTTCGCATGGGCATTTTCTGGTCTCAATGGCCGTTTTCACACCGACCTAAACGTTTATGTTGTTAAGCTAAACGTTTAGTTAGCCGTTTTCAGTGAGCAAAATCTCGTTTTCGGCGCTTTTTTACCCAGGGTAACGCGATGTGACGGCCACGACTGCCTGAGGATACTGTGGTCCAGGCGCGTATCCGCGCCGCGAGCGGTGAGCTACCCACCGCAACGCTAAGGAAATGGTGTTATTTGAAAAAGTTAAAAATGAAATTAACCAAAAGCGGCGCTATTTAAGTGCAGGTGCGCACATATTAAGTGCAGGCGGTCGTGGAGGTGATTTTTATAATAAAATTCTTTTATAGTAAAAAGAAATCAGTAATAAAAAGATTTTATTCATCGTAACATTGGTTGCATGGAAAATTTAATTTATTAATTTAAATCAATGATAATTCATAGGGTTAAGTAAGCGTTTTTGTTTAATTTTATAAAATAAAAAAGCTGGCATAGTGATTGCAATATTTAACCGTGCTCGAAGCGCATGGTAAATTAAATTATATGCTGTTTTTTATTACTCATTAAATATAAAGGTTGAGGCATTATGAATTTTTCGGGTAAGAAACACACAGGCGCTTTACTAGTATTAATGTGTTCGCTGTTGAGCGCCTCTGTCTGGGCGCAAGATAATAATATCCTGAGATTCGGCACGGCATTAGGCTACGCGCCCTTTGAGTATCGCGGCAGCGACGGTCAGATGACCGGTTTCGAAATAGAGCTGGGCAATGCCATCTGCGCCAAATTGCAAAAAAAGTGCCAGTGGGTGGAAACGGAAATATCTACCATGATCCCGGCCTTAAAATCGCGAAAATTTGACGCAATTCTCGCTTCTATCGGCGTTACCGAAGCGCGTAAAAAGCAGCTTTTATTCACCGATAAAGTCCATGTCGGGCATTCGCGTCTTATTGCCAGGGACGATGCCGGATTCAGTTCGGATACCGCGAGTCTGGCCGGTAAAAGCGTCGGTGTCGAGCAGGGCACCAACGTAGAATCTTTTGCTAAAAAAGTGTGGGCGCCGGCGGGAGTAAAAGTGATCTCTTATAGCAATCAGGATCTGGCCTATAGCGACCTTCGTTCCGGCCGGCTGGATGCCGTGCTTACCGGTGAAGTGCAGGGGGAACTGGGCTTCTTGTCCACGGATAAGGGAAAAGGCTATCGCTTTGCCGGCAACGCCATCGAGGATCCGCTGCTGGGCACCGGTGAATCGGCTATCGCCGTCGACAAAAATAACCAACAGCTGGCCGACAATATTAACCAGGCGTTAAAGGAACTGCATGCCGACGGCACCTATCAGAAAATAGCCCGCAAATACTTTCCGCCCAGCATCGATATTTACGGCCAATAACATTACCGGCGAAACGAGGTATTTATGATCCCACAGGGCTATAGCGATATGTTGCTCGCCGGTATCGGCATGACCGTCCGTCTATCCCTGGCTTCACTGGCGGTGGCAATGCTGCTCGGACTGGCGGGCGCGGTAGCCAAGTTATCCGGTAGCCTGGTCTTGCGCGGTATTGCCACTCTCTACACCACGGTCATTCGTAGTATCCCTGATTTGGCCATTATGCTGCTGGTATTTTACAGCCTGCAAATGGGGCTTAATAACGCCACCGACGCCTTAGGCTGGCAACAGATCGATATTAATCCCTTCGGCGCCGGCGTGATTACCCTGGGTTTTATCTATGGCGCCTATTTCACCGAGACCTTTCGCGGTTCCATTATGGCGGTGCCTGCCGGCCAAATGGAGGCGGCCAAGGCATTCGGCATGGGTGGCTGGCAGAGTTTTCGTTTGATTATGTTTCCTCAGATGATGCGTTTTGCCCTGCCCGGGTTAAGCAATAACTGGCTTATTCTGGTCAAGGCCACCGCATTGGTATCGATAATCGGCCTGTCGGATATTACCAAAGCGGCCCAGGAGGTCGGTAAAGGATCCGGGCAACTCTTTTTCTATCTGGTGATTGCCGCGTTGTTCTATTTACTGGTCACCAGCATATCCGGCGTGGTGATTGCGCTCTTGAGTAAACGTTATGAGCTTGGCGTGAGGGAGGCGGGATTATGATTGAAATTCTGCAAACTTATTGGAAAGCCTATATCTGGCATGATGGCTACCAATATTCCGGTTTGGTAATAACCCTCTGGTTATTGGTTGCCTCGCTGCTGATGGGGTTTTCATTTTCGCTACCATTATCTATTATGCGTGCCTCAAAAATAAAATTTTTCTCAGTGCCGGTATGGTGTTTTACCTATGTTTTTCGTGGCACGCCGCTGTATATTCAACTGTTGATTATTTACACCGGCGTCTACAGTTTGCAATGGGTGCACGATCAGCCGCTGTTAAATGGCTTTTTCCGCAATGGTTTTTATTGCGCCATACTGGCGCTGGGCTTAAATACCACGGCATTTACCACAGAAGTATTTGCCGGCGCCATCCGCTCTATCTCCCCAGGTGAGATTGAAGCGGCGCGGGCATTCGGCATGAGCCGGCATATGCTGTACCGAACCATTATTCTACCCTCCGCGCTGCGGCGCGCTTTACCTTACTACAGTAATGAAGTCATCCTGATGTTACACGCGACGGCCATAGCCTTTACGGCCACGGTGCCTGATGTGCTGAAAGTGGCGGGGGATGTCAATGCCGAGACGTATATGTCCTTTCAGGCTTATGGCATTGCGGCACTGATTTATTTAATGGCTTCATGCGCCCTGATTACATTATTCCGCCTGGGTGAGCGTCGCTGGCTGGCATTTATGCGCCCGATGAATACATAAAACATTTTTATTTTGACAGGACAAGGCATTGGAAAAGCTCTTTGTTGATAATTTTAGTAAAAGTTATGGCGATAATCTGGTATTGCGTGGCGTATCACTGCGCGCCAAGGCCGGTGATGTCGTCAGTCTGATCGGCGCCAGCGGTTCGGGCAAAAGTACGCTACTGCGTTGTATTAATTTTTTAGAGCGGCCGGATGACGGTGCGATATTTTTTGACGGTAAATTGATAAAAACAATTAAAGACCGTCAAGGCCGGATGCAAGTCGCCGACGGCAAAATACTGCAAAAGATCCGTACTCGCCTGAGCATGGTATTCCAGCATTTTAATTTATGGAACCATCTTACCGCGCTGGAAAATATTATGCTCGCCCCCGTCAATGTTCTGGGTATGCAAAAAAAGGATGCCTATGAACGGGCTAAACTTTATCTGGATAAAGTGGGCTTACCGATGCAAATGGCCAACAAATATCCTTCGCATTTATCCGGCGGCCAACAGCAGCGCGTGGCCATTGCCCGGGCGCTGGCCATGGAACCCGACATTATGCTGTTTGACGAGCCAACCTCCGCCCTGGACCCGGAATTGGTGGGTGAGGTGCTCAAGGTCATGCAACTGTTGGCGGAGGAAGGCCGCACCATGATCGTCGTCACCCATGAGATGGGCTTTGCCCGGCATGTCTCAAACCAGGTGTTGTTCCTGCACCAGGGAAAAATTGAAGAGCAGGGACGGCCACAGGAAGTGCTGACCCATCCCCAAAGCGAACGGCTGCAATGTTTTCTCAGCGGTAATTTGAAATAACGCGTCACCCACGGGGCGTGTAAACATCTGTTTGGCGTAGGGCTGGCGACACCCCTGCGTCGGTATATCCCGAAAGAGGCTGTTATGAACCAGGAAAAATTGACACAACTGATCGAAAAATTTGGCAATCATATTGAAGACGGCAAAATTTATAATCCGGATTTCGCCGCCGCGGGAAAAGTGCTGGAGGCCAGTCGCGCTCCCGGCCACAGCCGGTGGCCGCTGGCCGACCCGGCGACCTTCCTCAACCTGGCCTATGACGCAGGCGCTTACCAGCAACAGTTCGCCGGCCTGGATGTCGCTATCATCGGCGTTCCCATGGATCTGGGCGCCGGCGACCGTCCCGGCTGCCGTTTTGGTCCGCAGGCGGTGCGCTCGGTCAGCCGCGTAGGGCCTTACGATCGCATTCTGAATATTGCCCCGGCCGGCGTACTCAAGGTGATGGACGTTGGGGATGTGGCCTTCACCAATCCGCGCAGCCTGGAACAATGTCACCAGGATATTGAAAACTATTATCTGCGCGTGATGGATGCGGGAGTGGTTCCGCTTACCGTCGGCGGCGATCATTCCATTACCTATTCCATTCTGCGTGCGGTAGGTAAAAAGCAGCCGGTAGCCTGTGTGCATTTTGATGCCCACTGCGATACGTCCGGTGCTTACGGCACGAAATACCACCACGGCGGACCGTTCCGCCAGGCGGTGCTGGACGGCGTGCTGGACCCGGAGCGATGCGTGCAAATCGGTATCCGCGGCGGCGGCACCTACCACGGCGAGTTTTCCCTCGAGTCCGGCATGACCGTAATTTATGGTGAAGATATCCTGGAAAAAGGCACCGCCTATGCCATCGAGAAAATCAAAGGAGTGATAGGCGATCGTCCGGTGTATATCTCCTTTGATATTGATTCGGTTGACCCCGGTTACGCCCCGGGCACCGGGACGCCCGAAGTTGGCGGCCTGACGCCGCGCGAGGTACAACAAATCCTGCGTTCGATGGCCGGCATGAATATCGTCGGCGCAGACGTCGTGGAAGTGGCGCCTCAGTACGATGCCACCTCGAACACCGCACAAATCACAGCTCAGGTGCTGTTCACCGAGCTTTGTCTTATCGCGCTGGCCAAACGCTGAGAATAATGAGGCTGGTTCCCGCACGCTAAGGCGCGGTTACCGGCTGTTATAGGGATGATTTTTTCATACGGGCACTTTATGCTTCCAGTTACCGCGCGGGCACGTCGTGCAGGAAAGCGCTTTTTACTCCTTGATAATATGCTGCTGGAACTGGGCTTTTCGGCGGTTTTTCCCCTGTTATCGGTGCATTTTGTCGAACAATTGGGCTGGCCGGCGGTTATAGTCGGGGTGTCGCTGGGTATTTGGCAGTTTATCCAGTCGGGCACCAGTATTCTCGGCGGCGCCATTGCCGACTATTTTGGCGCTAAACCGATGCTGGTGATCGGCATGTTGCTGCGCGCCGCCGGCATGGGCCTGATGGGTTTTGCCGATCGTGGCTGGATTTTGATGATGGCCTGTACGCTTGCGGCCATTGGCGGCATGCTGTTCTCTCCTTGCCGATCGGCGCTGGTGATAAAACTGGTACGCCCCAACGAGCGCGGGCGCTTTTACTCGATCCTGATGGTTGAAGACAGCGCTTTCCGGGTGCTGGGCGCGCTGTTGGGCAGCTGGTTATTAATGGCCTATGACTTCCAAAGCGTTTGTTTCGCGGGTATGGCCATGTTTATCCTGGCTGCCGGCTGGAATGCCTGGAAGCTACCTGATTACAAGCTTTCCAGCGTCCGTGCGCCCATTCTGTCGGGCATGGCGCGGGCATTTAACGACAAGCCGTTTCGCCGTTATGTCATGATCCTGACCGGTTATTACACGCTCAACGTGCAGGTGATGCTGATGTTGCCCATCGCAGTACAGGCGGTGGCCGGTTCGCCGGCGGCGGTGGGCTGGATGTACTCCATTGACGCGGTGATGGCCCTCCTGCTGCTTTATCCATTGGCGCGCTGGAGCGAACGCCGTTTCCGTCTGGAGCAACGGCTGATCTTCGGCCTGGCATTAATGGCCGCCAGCCTGGTATTGGTCGGGTATGTGGACCGGCTTATGGTGTTGTTCAGCCTGGTCATCTTGTTTTATCTTGGCTCGCTTATCGCCGAACCGGCGCGCGAAACGCTGGGCGCGGAGCTGTCTGATTATCGCGCCAGAGGCAGCTACATGGGCTTTAGCCGCATGGGCGCGGCGGTCGGCGGGGCCCTTGGCTATAGCGGCGGCGGCTGGCTGTATGATTTCGGCACGCGTACCGCCACGCCTGCGTTGCCCTGGCTGATACTGGGCGCTATCGGTCTGGTCACTCTGGTTGCGCTTTATATGCAGTTCAGGAACCATCCGACGCAAATTGCCAGGTTGCGCAGCCTGTAGCCGCGGGCGCCGGGGCGGACAGCAGCTGGATAAAGCGCGCCAGGCGCGGCGTGTGCAGGGCATGATGCCGGTACAGCAGCCAGGTGTGATTGGTGATCGGCTTATTATCTTCGTCGAATATGGGGCAGGGGTGCAACGCGGCATCGAAGGGAAGGTAGTTGGATAAAATGGCATAACCCAGTCCGTGTTTGACCATTTCCAGGCAGACTTCCAGTTTGTCCACCGTCATGGCCACCCGCGGCGGGGCAGAGAAACTGGCGTTCCACCAGCGATCGAGCAGGGTACTGATATAGGGACCGTGGCTGATGCGGATCTGCGGCAGATGAGGCAGATCCGCCAGGTCGACCGGGCGATGGTAAACGATAAAAAAATAATTTTCATCCACCATGTGTTTGCCCTCTTTCCAGTTGAGATCGTCTTTAACCAGCGCCAGATGCACGTCATTGCGCTGAAGCTGGTGGAAAATTTCCAGACTCAGGCCGGTGGTGACATTCACCGCCACCTGGGGATGCTGGGCGATGAAGTCTTGCAGCAGCTTTGGCAGCCGGTAGGCGGCATAATTGCTGGAAGCGCCAATGCGTATTTCTCCGCGCAGCCGGTCACCGCATTGCTGCAAATTTTCTTTCATATCCCGGTAGTCCTGCAATACCTTAACCGCATAGTGCGCGATTTGTTCTCCTTGCAGAGTAAACGTGAGGCTTTTGTGGCTCATGTCGAAAAGCTGCACATCCAGCTTTTTCTCAATCTGCTTGAGACGGTAACTGAGCGCCGGCTGGGACGTATTAAGTAATTGGGCGGCGCGGGTAACGTTTTTTAATTCATAAACGGTACGAATAATCAGCCAGTCTTTATCATCCATCACGGTACTCCTTAGCCCGGAACGGGTAACCGTTCCGGGCATGTTGCCATTCGGCCCGTTTTCCCGGCGCCTATGCCTTTCAGGACCCTTATGGGTCTCAACGCACTGGCCTGACCTGGCCAATGGCGGACAGCACCACGCACATCACCAGCCGCAGACCGATATCCTGGGTTAGCGAAATACCGGCTCCGGCGCACGCGACCACTGTTATAGCCCAGACTGAACAGCCGGGGGATAAGAATAGCATAAAAATCCAAGGTCTCTTCCCCCTTGCCCAAGGTAGAAACGCCAACGGTAATCAGGAACATGACGAAGGTAATCCGCCACGCCCCGCGCCGTTTAAAACGGTGCGCCACCCGGCTGATGCCGGCAGCAATTCACCAAAAGAATGCGGCTTATCAATGTGCTGGCAGGCGCCGGGACCGGGCATTTATTCGCCACTGCGTTTGATGCGGAAAATCATCGCCTGTACCTGGGTAATACGCAGGAAGCTCGGTTAGCCAACAGCTCAGCGTTCTGCGTCGCGGGGATTTTGGGTTGAACCCCGAACCCTGGACATCATTTTCAACAACTTGACGGGTAATCAACAGACGGCGCTGGGCGTACGTATAGGGTCTTCCCCCGTATTGCAAGACGGCAGTCATAATGATAGTGACAGGTTTGCTTTCGTAAACCTGTTACTTTTTCTTCTGATTGAAGTTTATTCATCATGGCGGAAATGGATGCTGTCGTGAAGAAGGGGGAAGACCATCTCATCGCTTACGATGAAAAGTCCTGCTATACCGGAGAACAGATTGCGGTTTCATGACAATTTAATTAATTTTTTATTTTATAAATACTGTTTTAAAAAATAGTAACCCTAGGTTACTATTTAGGATTATTCCAAATGTAGAAATTATTTTTTGCTGTTTTAATGGCTGCCATGGCATAAAGACCTTGCCATGATCGCTAACCATAAATAATAGAAATCCAGTTACGGATTATATTATCGATGGACGTTTCTGAAACGAATAACATAGGAATTACATCATGAATATGAAACATTTTTTTTTGAGTTTTATCCTAGTTACGGGTTGTGTCAGCACCGCAATGGCGCATGATGCCAGCTCGGCCAGAGCCGCTGCGGACTCTGCCCGTAATTCGGCTCGCAGTGCAGCGGACTCCGCCCGCAGCAATGCCGCAGAACGCGCCTCAAAGGCTGAGTCCTCATTCGGCAGTCAGCGTTCGCAGGCCCAGGCCGCAGCGGACTCCGCCCGCAGCAATGCATCAGAACGCGCCTCAAAGGCTGAGTCCTCATTGAGCAACCAGCGTTCGCAGGCCCAGGTCGCAGCGGACTCCGCCCGCAGCAATGCATCAGAACGCGCCTCAAAGGCTGAGTCCTCATTCGGCAGTCAGCGTTCGCAGGCCCAGGCCGCAGCGGACTCCGCCCGCAGCAATGCATCAGAGCGCGCCTCAAAGGCTGAATCCTCATTGAGCAACCAGCGTTCGCAGGTCCAGGCCGCAGCGGACTCCGCCCGCAGCAATGCATCAGAACGGGCCTCACAGACTGAGTCCTCATTGATCACCCAGCGTTCGCAAGTCCAGGCCGCAGCGGATTCCGCCCGCAACATGGTGGCGCGATCTGAGTTGCAGGACGGGGCAGAAAAGTAGGCGCGGGATAGTGCATTCGCAAACAATCACTGTCAATTGAATGATGATAGTTAAACGCTGAGATAAAATCCTGTTTGAATAAGTTCGGTGGCGTACAGCATAATCGATCTCTCGGTATGTTCAGGGCCTGAGTAAGTATTATTTTTTTAGTATTCACGCCAGTACATATCGGGATTTTTAAAATATCAGACTGCTATATTTTCTTCCTTTATAACATGGTCATTACTGAATAATTTTTTTTGTGACAATATTTGAAATGTTTTTATATTTAATTTTAATCGTTAATTTTTTATTGCACACCAAAATGCCTGCATTCCGATTTATTCAACAGTGTCTCGCTGATAATGACAGGCCCGTGGTACACAGCGACAGAAGCGCTCATTACCGTTGGCCGGGTTGCTAACCGTCCTGGTTGGTGAACTGACGTAAGGTCCGCAATCATGATGGGCTTACCGGCAGGAACCTGTTCTGGCCCGTCGTTGGCCAAACCAATAGGCGCAATGGCTTGCGGGTGCGGAATGGGCTGTTCCGCAATGGCTATAACGGCGCGGCGCTTGCATGTTGCTCAAAGTCCAGTTTATCGGTAAGGCAAATGGACAGAATGGACGCATCTTGTTCTCCCTGCGTCACAAAGGCGTGCGGCATCGAACTATCAATGTAGGCGCTGTCGCCGGGCAATAAGCAAAGCGGGGCATACCAGGCGGTATGCAAAATGGTTGTCCCGCTGATCGCGTAGATAAATTCTTCGCCTTCATGGCAGGACCATTGGTCCTGCGGCGGCGCTTCGCGTGCGGTAATCTGCATGACTATTGGGATCATGCCCTTATGGGTCAGTTCCTCGGCGTGCACATTGTAGATGTAATGCGCGTTGGTAAATACCAATCCTTCTCCCGCGCGGGTGACGGTCCGGCGGCCCGCCACCGGCGGACGGGCATTTGCTGCGGACGACGCGTTCTGCCTGAACAAATCGCTGAAGGACAAATCGAAGGCGTTGGCAATTTTGGTGATGGTGTCGAAGGAGGCCGATACCTGGCCATTTTCTATCTTTGACAGCGTCGAGATGGACACTCCGCAGTTTTTCGCCACCTGTTCCAGCGTCCAGCGCCGTTCCACCCGCATGGCCTTAATCCGTTTGCCGAAATCCTGCTCGGTGGTCAACGCGGTCCTTATACCTGCCGTTTTACTGTAGCTATTATTCTCCATCGCCCGCTCCGGAATACTGAGTACCTACTTAGCGCTGAAGTGTACGTTATTTTCTCATGGATCGCTTATTTTTTACTATAAGAAAAACATTTTGGTGTAAATGAAAAATAGGCGGCATGATGTGAAAACCAGCGCAACCCGCGGGTCCGGGAAAACCGGCGGCGGTTGATTCATTAAGCTACGGGAGAAGGACGTGAGCGAAACCATTATTGCTACCGTTTCCATGCAGGCGTTTTATGACAAGCCGCGTAATGTCGGCAATATCCTCGCGCTACTGGCGCAGGCCGTCGCCGCCGGCGCCAGGCTGGTGGTGTTTCCCGAGCAAATTTTGCAAGGCTACCTGACCGATACCCTGAGTCTGGATTTCGATAACGTGGCCTGGCAATTCGCCAACGCCGAAGTGATCGAAAGCGGGGAGGGCATCGGCCAGATCCGCGAGGCGGTGATCCGGCATCAGGTCTATGCGGTAGTGGGCATGACCGAGCGCCATCCCCGTTACCCGGAAGTCCTGTTCAACACCGTGGTGCTGCTGGGACCGGGCGGGGAGGTGGGCCGCTATCGCAAAGTGCACCAGCCGGGGGACGAGAAGCATGTTTATTATCCCGGCGAGGGTTTCCCGGTATTCGATACGGCGCTCGGCCGCATCGGCATGCTGATTTGTTATGACAAGGTGTTTCCTGAAAGTACCCGCGAACTGGCCCTCAACGGGGCGGATATCATGATCATGCCCACCGCCTGGGGGCTGGCGGGCGACAGCCGGGACCCGGAGCAGGATTCCATGGTCGACAGCTATACCCTGTTCGGCCGGGTGCGCGCGATGGAAAATCAATGCTGGATGGTGGAATCCAATTTGCACGGTCCCCATGGCAACCTGCTGTATCACGGCCACAGCCGCATCATCGATCCGCGTGGCAATATTATTGCCGATACCGGCAATGCGGCGGGCATCGCCCTGGCGAGCGTCAACATCCGGCAGGATATCACCCGCGCGCGCAGCGTAGGGTATATGGGGTACTTTTTCCTCAAAGATTATGTGCCGGTGCGGGCATCCGATCCGCCGTTAACCGTCCGCCATTACCATGCCAGACAGGTGGGGGAATAACGCCATGCCGCATACCCTGGAAGCAGTTAACATCTCCAAAAGCTATGTCTCGGCCGCGGGGCCGGTGGCGGTGCTCAATGCCCTGGATTTTCATGCCGATGAAAATGAGTTTATCTCCTTTGTCGGCCCCAGCGGCTGCGGTAAATCCACGCTGTTTAATATTATCACCGGCCTGCTGGCGCCGGACGACGGCCACATCATTATCAAAAACCGCGAGACCACCGGCAGCCCCTCGCCGGATCTGGGCTATGTCCTGCAAAAAGACCTGCTGTTCCCCTGGCGAACCGTGCTGGAGAACATCATCCTGGGCCTGGAGGTGCGGGGAATAAATAAAAAAATCGCCCGTGAACGCGCCGCCGACTTATTGCGTACTTACCACATGGAAGGGTACGAGGATAAATATCCCGCCCAGCTGTCCGGCGGCATGAAACAACGGGTGGCGTTAATGCGCACCATGGTTACCGAGCCCGAAATCATCCTGATGGATGAAGCGTATAAGGCGCTGGATTATCCGCTGAAAGTCTCGCTGGAGTCGGAACTGCTGACGGTGGTGAAACAGCAGAAAAAGACGGTGATATTTATCACCCACGATATCGAGGAGGCGGTCACGCTCTCGGATCGGGTCTATGTCATGAAAGCCAGGCCGGGCGAAATCGTACACGAGATAAGGGTCGATTTGGAAACCGACAGCATGATCATTCCCGAGCGCCGGCTTTCGCCGCGCTTCAATGAGTATTACGAAATGATTTGGCGCAGCATCGGCGCCGCCCCGGTCAATATATGAATGTTTTTCGCGAGGCGCAATCATGAGCAGTATTCCGCAACCTACCCGGGTGAACACGTCCCGCAAGAGCGAACGGCTGGAGTCCTTTTTCCGTACCCCGGCCGTCAGGCGCTATACGTTGCTGCTGTTGCAGATACTGATAGTGGCCGGCCTGCTGGCCGGCTGGGAAATCGGCGTACGCAACGGCAGCATCAGCAAGTTCCTGTTCGCCAGTCCCAGCATGGTGTGGGAGGTGCTGGTGCAGCGCTTCCAGTCCGGCGAACTGCTGGCCGACATTCAAATCACCACCTACGAGACGCTGATAGGCTTTGTCGTCGGCGCGATAGGCGGGTCTATCCTGGGATTGTTGCTGTGGTACTCCAAATTTATTTCCGATCTGGCCGCGCCCTTTATCGCCGCCATCGGCGCCATTCCGGTATTGGCCATCGCGCCTATCACTATCATCTGGTTTGGCACGGAAATGCTGTCCAAAGTGGTTATCGTCGCCTTCTCCTGCGTGGTGGTTTCGCTGACCACCTCCTATAAGGGCGCCCTGCGCACCGACCCCGACCTGATAAACCTGCTGCGGTCCTTCGATGCCTCGCGCACGGTGATTTTCGTCAAGCTGGTAGTGCCGTCCGCCATGCTGTGGGTCGTGTCCGGCCTGCGCCTGAACGTCGGTTTCGCCCTGGTGGGCGCCATCGTCGGGGAATACATCTCCTCCGACGCCGGCGTCGGCCATATGATCCTGCTGGGCAGTTCCAATTTCGGTATGAATATCGTCCTGGCGGGTATTGTGCTGGTGATGGTTATGATGCTGATTTTCAACGGGTTAGTTGCTTTACTCGAACGTATGATTCTCTCATGGGAAAGGGCCTGAAAAATGAATACAAGCAAGCGTATACGTAGTTTTACCCTGGCTGCGGTACTGTGCGGCGCGGTGTGGGGGTCGGCGTCGGCGGCGCAAACGCCGGTGCGCATCAACCAGGCTTTTCAATCATTGCTCTACCTGCCGCTGTATGTCGCGCAGGAACAGGGCTTTTTTAAACAGCAGGGCCTTGAGGTCAAGATCAGCACCGGCGGAGGCGGCTCCCAATCCTGGGCGGCGGTGATCGGCGGTTCGGCGGATTTTTCCATCCAGGACCCGGTGTTTGTGCCGAAATCCCATGAAAATGGCGGCGGCGGAGTCGTGGTGGCCGGCGTGCAAAACGCGCCGACGGTGTTTATCTTCGGCAAGGACGCCACGCCGCTGCAAAATAACCTGAGCTTTTTGTCCAATAAGCGGGTGGTGACCAGTCCGCAGCCCGACACCACCTGGGCATTTATGAGCTATCTGATCAAGCAGCAAAAATTAAGCAATGTGAAGCTGGTGCATGTGGCGATAGGCAATGAAATCCCGGCGGTGGTGGCCGATCGTGCCGACTATGCGCTGGCGGTGGAGCCGCAGACCTCGATGGCGGAAAAGCAGAACGGCCTGCATGTGGTGTATTCATTTTCCGCCAACCAGGACTGGTTTCCCTTTGCGTTCTCCAGCCTGACCACGACCCAGGACTACATCGACAAGAACCCCGCGCAGGCGCAGGGCGTGGTGACCGCCTTTGAAATGGCGTCGCGCTTTATTTACAGCAATACCGACCGGGCGGTGGAGATTGCCGCCAAATACTTCCCCAATGTGCCCAAGGATCTGGTGCGCACCGCGGTGCTGCGCGAAATCGACGCCAAGGGCTATCCGGAGAATGTGCTGGTCTCGCAAAAAGCGTGGGACAACAATATGAACATTGCCCTGTATGCCAAAAACATCAAGGCCTATCCCTCGGCCGCCACGTCCTACGACAGCAATGTGAATACCGAACTGGCCGGCAAAGCCAAGCAGGCGGTAGATGCCATGGGTAAACAGTAGGAGCTGGGCCATGAATGATGAAATCGCCGCGCGTTTGGCGCTGATTAGCCTTTATACCCCGGCGGATGCCGCGCTATTACTCCCATTGCTTGGCGACTGCGCGCAGCGGGCCGCCGGCGTGGCCGCCTACGGCGCGTGCCATTTCCCGCCGGCCCTGTTGCCGGCCACCGCCTGGGTCTCGCCGCTGCATCCGCCGACGGCGATGGCCGTGGAGGAGGGCTGATGGACGACCTGTTGGAGTTTTCCATGGGCGAAGCCGGACGCCGGGTGCGAGCCCGGCAGTTCAGCTTCCCGGAGCTGCTGGAGGCCTGCCTGGCACGCGAAGCCGCCACCCGCGATCTGAATGCGTTTAACGCGCTTTATCGCGATCAGGCACGCAACGTGGCGCAGGCCAGCCAGACGCTGCTGGAGCAGGGCTACGATCTCGGTCCCCTCCAGGGGATGCCGATCGCCATTAAAGCCAATATCGCCCTGGCGGGGCAGGAGATGCACGCCGGCAGCCGGATACTGGCCGGATCGCTGGCGCAGCGCGATGCCGGGGTCGTGCGGCGGTTAAAACGGGCCGGCGCGATTATCATCGGCAGCACCAATATGCATGAATTCGCCTGGGGCGGCACGACGGATAATCCCCATTACGGCCCCAGCGGCAACGCCTGGGATGGCAACCGCATACCAGCCGGCTCAAGCGGTGGATCGGGCGTGGCGGCGGCGGTGCGCAGCGCGCTGGGCGCGCTGGGCACCGATACCGGCGGGTCCATCCGGCTGCCCGCCGCCATGAATGGCGTTACCGGGTTGCGCCCGGGCGTGGGACGGATCGCCACCGACGGCATTTTCCCGCTGGCCGCCAGTCTCGACACCGTCGGGCCGCTGGCCGGCTATGCCGAAGACTGCGCGCTGATGTTCAGTGCGCTGACCGGCGATACCGTACCCGCCGCCTTACCCGATCTGCACGGCCTGCGCATTGGCCTGCTGGGGGAGTACAGCGAGAAAGTACAGCCGGACGTGGCGCGCGCCTATCATGATTTGACGGACTGGTTCCGCGCCGCCGGGGGCCGCTGCGAAACCCTGTCGTTCAGCGGACTGGAGCAGGCGGTTAATGCCCTGGTGTTAATCAATCTGGCCGAGCCGGCCGCGCTGCATGCACCGTGGCTGGCGGACCGGGCCGGGGAGTACGGGGAAGATGTCCGCCTGCTGTTGCAGGCCGGCCTGGGCATCAGCGCGGTGGAGTATTTGCAGGCGCAGCGCTATCGCACCGCATTACGACAGCAAATGGTGGAAAAATTCAACCAAGTGGACGTGATACTGGCACCCACGCTGCCGTTTACCGCGCCGTTGAAAGGCCAGACGCAGGTACGCATCGGCGATGATGAGGAGAGCGTGCTCACCGGCAATATGCGCTTTAACGCGCTTGCCAGCCTGGCCGCGCTGCCCGCCCTGAACCTTCCCGCCGGTTTTGACAGTGCGGGTTTACCCATCGGCATGCAGCTGATTGGCCCGGATGGCGGCGAACAGCGACTGATGGGCATCGCCGCCTGTTTCCAGCGGGAAAGCGACTACCACCGGCGCACGCCGGTTATGGTCAACCGTTGAAAAAACTGCTGTTCCAGGATGTGCTGATTCTGCTGGTGGTAGCATCGGGCTGGGCCTTCAACGTGATCGCCATGAAATTCGGCCTGATGGAACTGCCGCCTCTGCTGATGTTGTTGGTTCGCTTTATGATTGTGGCGGCAGTACTGGTGCCGTTCAATCCAATACGGTGGCAACAGGTCCCGCTACTGTGTTTATTGGCATTTACCTTTGGTTTTGTTCACTTTTCACTGCTGCTGCTCGGTATGCGCTATACCGATGCCGGCAGCGCGGCCGTGCTGGTACAGATGGGGACCCCGATGGCGATGGCGCTGGCGGCGGTATGGCTGAAGGAAAGGCTCACATTGCGGCAGATAATCGGTGTTTGCGGCGCTGTGGCGGGCGTGGTGGTGCTCTCCGGCAGCCCCGCGCTGAATTCATGGCATGGGCCGGCTTTGCTGCTGTTAAGCGCCGGCGGATGGGCCGTGACCACTATTGTGATTAAGCGATCGCCGCCGATCCCGCCGCTGGCGATGACCGGCTGGCTGTCGCTTTTTGCCATTCCCCTGGTTTCACTTTGTTCCTTCCTAACGGAGCATCACCAATTGACGCTGTTCCTGGCGGCGGGCTGGCGGGGTTGGCTTGGGATAATCTACAGCGCGCTGGGTTCGTCGCTGATATCCTATTCGCTCTGGTACTGGTTATTGAAAAAGTATCCGGTAAACCAAATCCTTCCCTGGTCGCTACTCAGCCCGGCGCTGGCGGTGTTGTTGGGGGCGGCGATACTGGGCGAAAAACTGGATCAGGGCAAGCTGCTGGGCGCCGTACTGGTTGTCGGCAGCATTTTCATCGCGGTGATGAATCCGGGACGATACGGCCGAGGAATCCCCATATCCGCGGAACGTCGCCGGCGTTAAAAAAATCTCCGGCTGAATACCGCCGAACCGCGCGGCTTCCACCGCCGTACAGGGCCGCCCGACGGTGAAATGAAGCCGGCCGCTAAAGCAGACGGTAGCGATAAAAGGGGTGCGGCCACGGCCCGGTTTAGCGTCGGGTGACATTCATTTGCGGTGTCAGAATGCGTTACGAAACACCTGATTGGGTTGGTAAAATCATTGTGCTTTTCAAAAAATAATGATTATTATTCTCATATAAAGATCGGGACGCCATGACGTTCCGGCTCTTGCTGCTTCTTGATGCAATGTGAAACCCCTTTTAGCTGCCTGGCGCTGGCCCGGCGGCAACCTCAATTCATTGAAATGGAGATAGTATGGACGTGATAACGACCACCGGCGGACGGCCGGGGCCACGCGCGGCGTATGCGCTGCTGCTGGCTGGCGCGCTGTTGTTTACCCTGGCCCAGGAGGCCTGGGCGGCACAGGAGCCGCTGCGCAAACCCGTCGGCAAAGGCGCTTACGAGATGGCGTACAGCACGCAAGGCGACGCGCTTTACCTGGCCACCTCGCAAAGCCGCAAGCTGGACAAAGGCGGGGTGGTATATCGCCTCGACCCCGCCACGCTTGATATCACCCAGATTATCCACAACGATATCAAACCCTTCGGCGCCGCCATCAATACCAAGACCGATACCCTATACTTCGGCAACACCGTCGACGGCGCCGTCACCGCCATCGACGCCAAAACCGGCGCGGTAACAGGCCGGCTGGTGCTGGATGGGCGCCAGCGTTCTGACACCGTCAAACCGCTGGCGCCGCGTGAGCTGGTGGTGGACCAGGAGACCAATACCCTCTATATCGCCGGACTGGGTGAGTCCAGCGTGATATGGGTGGTGGACGGCGCTACCCTGACCCTGCGCGCCACCCTGGACGATATCGGCAAAATGGGCACCGGGCTGGCGCTGGACGCGGCGGCAAAACGCCTGTACGTGACCAATGCCGACAACGAACTGCTGTCCATCGACACCGTCACCAACAACGTGGTGCTGCGCAAAAAGCTCGATGAAACCGCGACGGAACACTTTTTCCTCAACCTCAGCCTGGACCCGGCGACGCACCGCGCGTTTATCACCGATTCCAAACAGCCGCAGGTGCTGGTGGCGGATACCCGCAACGGTAATATCCTGGCGAAAATCGGCGTGCCGGCATCGCTGGCGGTGCTGTTTAACCCGGTGCGCAACGAAGTCTATGTGACCCACCGCCAGGCGGGGCAGGTGAGCGTGATCGACGCCAAGACCTATAACGTGCTGCGCACCATCGCTACCCCGGTGCACCCGAATAGCCTGGCCCTGTCGCCCGACGGCCAAACGCTGTATGTCAGCGTAAAGCAGGCTTCCAGCCGCCAGCAGGAAGCCACCAGCCCGGATGACGTGATGCGTATCGCGCTGCAGTAATATCCGGCAGGGCGCGACGGCGTCCTGCCTGACCCTTTCCGATATGCCGCCCGCCCCGGAACTGGACGTGCCGGAGGCACGGCGCAAGCGGGGCATTTCCGCTGCGGGTTGCCCAGCGGCGGTGGCAGGCTCTGGGCGCTTACCCGATTACTGCTGATATTCTCCGGCAACCGGCTTTGCATTCCCCATTCAAGACGTCGCAGAAAGCGCGGCCTGGCTCACGCACTGGTATGCTCAGAAAACCACCGTTCTTCACATTAAGGAGAAAATGTGAAGAATTCCCGCATTCATATACAATGATAACGATTCTTATTACTATTCGTATTCTCTTGGGAAAATATAAATTGCAATAGGATCATAATAAATGTGTGTAACTAAAAATTTCACTATGGGACCGCTCGCCATTTTATTCACCGCCATTTTCAGCAGCGGCGCCGGCGCCGAAACGACGGGGGAAACCGACAGCGAGGACGTGATGGTCGTCAAGGCCACGGCCGAAGAGGAGCTGAAACAGCAGCCCGGCGTATCCATTATTACCGCGGACGACATTAAAAAAGAACCGCCGGTAAATGACCTGTCGGATATCATCCGCAAAATGCCCGGCGTCAACTTGACCGGCAACAGCGCCTCGGGCAGCCGCGGCAACAACCGCCAAATCGATATCCGCGGCATGGGGCCGGAAAATACGCTGATCCTGATAGACGGCAAACCGGTCACGTCGCGTAATGCGGTGCGCTACAGCTGGCGCGGGGAGCGCGATACCCGCGGCGATACCAACTGGGTGCCGGTGGAGATGGTCGAGCGGATCGAAGTGTTGAGAGGGCCTGCGGCCGCGCGCTACGGTTCCGGCGCTGCGGGCGGCGTGGTGAATATTATCACCAAGCGGCCGACCAACGATTGGCACGGGTCGTTATCCCTGTATACCAACCAGCCGGAGGATGATAAGGAAGGCGCCACCAAACGGGCCAATTTCAGCCTGAGCGGTCCGCTGATCGACGATGTGCTGACCATGCGATTGTACGGCAATATCAATAAAACCGACGCCGACAGCCCCGATATCAATACCCAGCAAAATGGCTCCTATGCCGCCGGCCGCGAAGGGGTGCGCAACAAGGACATCAACACGCTGCTATCATGGAAAATCGATCCCCGGCAAAGCATGGACTTCGAATACGGCTACAGCCGCCAGGGCAATATCTACACCGGCGATACCCAGTACAGCAATGGTAACGTCAGCAGCCTGGTGCCGACGCTGTATGGCGAGGAAACCAACCGCATGTACCGCCAGAATTATGGCGTGACCCATAACGGCGTCTGGGACTGGGGCCAGTCCCGCACCGGCTTCTATTATGAAAAAACCAATAATACGCGCCTGATGGAGGGGTCGACGGGACGCGTAGAAGGCATGATCAATAGCGACACCTTCTCCACCAGCCGGCTGGAGAACTACAAAGCCAATACGGAGCTGAATATCCCGCTGAAGTTATGGGTGGATCAAACCGCTACCCTTGGCGCCGAATGGAACCGCGAAGAGCTGAACGACCCGGCATCGATGCATGCCACCAGCCAGACCAATGCGAACATCGGCGGTGTATCGGGCAATCCCGCGCTGCGCAGCAGTAAAAATAGCGCGGAATTAAGCGCGCTCTATTTTGAAGATAATATCGAAGCCCTGCCCGGCACCGACCTTATCCCCGGACTGCGTTTCGATTATCACAGCAAGTTCGGCGCCAATTGGAGCCCCAGCCTGAATATGTCCCAGGAGCTCGGCGATTTTTTCAAGCTCAAGGCGGGCATCGCCCGGGTGTTTAAGGCGCCTAATCTGTATCAATCAAGCGAAGGGTATTTATTGCGCACCAATGGCAACGGCTGCCCGGCGGGGGTCGCCACCGGCGCCTGCTACCTGCTCGGCAACGATGACTTAAACCCGGAAATCAGTATCAACAAAGAGATCGGCCTGGAATTTACTGCCAACGGCTATGACGCCGGCATCACTTATTTCCGTAACGATTACCGTAATAAAATCGTGGCCGGCACCGATGTTATCGGCACCGCGTCGGACGGCGGCAATATCCTGCGCTGGGAAAATGGCGGCAAGGCGCTGGTGGAAGGGCTGGAGGCTAATCTGGCGATACCGGTGCTGCCCGATACGCTGAACTGGCGTACCAATGCCACTTATATGATCACCTCCGAGAATAAGGAAACCGGCAATCCGCTATCAGTGATTCCCAAATACACCATCAATACCCTGCTGGACTGGCAGGTTAACGATAAATTGT
Organism: Sodalis sp. RH14; assembly: GCF_047324285.1. Taxonomy (NCBI): domain Bacteria; kingdom Pseudomonadati; phylum Pseudomonadota; class Gammaproteobacteria; order Enterobacterales; family Bruguierivoracaceae; genus Sodalis; species Sodalis sp. RH14. The sequence continues at coordinate 3,456,578 of NZ_CP178739.1, read as the reverse complement.
CCGCCAATGCGGCCTGGACCATGTACGGCCGGCAGAAACCGCGTGAATACGCGGACATACGCAACGAAGTCGGCTCGCTGTCCAGCAAAGAACTGGGTGCTTATTCCGTGCTGGGCGTCGGCCTGAATTACGATGTGACAAAAAATGTCCGGGTCAATGTCGGTATCAGCAATCTGCTGGATAAACGCATTTATCGTGAAAACGAAGGCGCATTAACATATAACGAACCAGGACGAGCCTATTATGCCGGCTTAACCACGTCGTTCTGACGGATATTGCGCCGCTGGAAAGCAGAGAACCCTGGCGGCGGTGAAAAAACGGGGATGGCCGGCAGGTCACTGCCTGATCCCTTCGACTGAAATAAGCACGTCCACCTGCTGCGAGGCCGGACCCAGATCCGTGGTGATATTAAAATCTTTTAGCGCCAGGGTTCCTTCAGCTTCGAAACCCGCGCGATAGCCGCCCCAGGGATCGTTGCCCTGGCCGACCAATTTGGCTTCCAGGGTAATGGGTTTGGTCACGCCGTTTAACGTCAGGTTGCCGGTGATATCCCATTCATCGCCGTCTTTTTTCACCTGCGTGGAGGCGAAGGTGGCCTGGGGATATTGTGCTACGTTGAGGAACTCCGCGCTCCTGAGATGTTTATCGCGTTCCGCATGATTGGTATCGACGCTTGCGGTGTTAATCACCACGTTCACCTTGCTGGCGGCGGGATTATCAGCGTCGAATGTGAAGCCGCCGTCAAAATCCCTAAAACCGCCGTAGAGCCAGCTGTAGCCAAGATGTTTGATCTTGAATTGAATAAAAGCATGCTGGCCCTGTTTATCAATTTTATACTCCGCCGCAACGGCTATGCCCGAGGCGAAAAATAACGCGACCGTCGCCAGGCCCAGGCTAGTCTTTTTCAGCATGGTGTTTTTCCTTATATTGCGCAGGTTGATGAAGGTGATACCCAAGCATCCGCTTAAGCGTGATGTCGCCATCGATAAAATGATGTTTTAACGCGGCCAGGCCGTGCAATACCGACAGGATCACCACGCACCACGCCAGGTACAAATGGATGTCGCCCGCTAAATCGGCTTGCCCCGCCAGGCCGCTCAGGGTGGCCGGAACGGAAAACCAGCCGAATACATTTATCGGCTGCCCGTCCGCGGTGGAAATCAAATACCCGCTGGTAAGCAGGGCGAAGAGCAGGATATATAAAGTCCAATGCGCCAGCACCGCGCCGGCGCGGGTCAGCGGCGAGTAATGGCTGAGGGGTTTGGGCGGCGGGGAAATAAAACGCCAGATCAGGCGTAAGATCATCATGGCGAACAGGAGACAGCCGATGCTTTTGTGCAGTTCGGGCGCGCGATGATACCAGGTCGCATAATAGCCAAGCGTCACCATCCACAGGCCTAGCGCAAACATACCGTAAACGGCCAACGCCACCAGCCAGTGGATAGCAATGCTGATATGGCCGAAACTGTCGGCTGAGTTGCGCCAGCGCATAAGGCATCGTCCTCGTGGGTTGCGTTACCCTTGGTCAACAAATAAAACAGATTGAAATAAAAAAGCAATTTAAGTCGTGTCAAATACGTTAAAGTTTTGTAAATAGAAACAACGAGTCCTGCCTTGGAAATGTTGGCATCAGACGTGGGCAAGGTTATTTTTAAGCCCGCGGAGAACGGCGTTGGCATAGGCCCGGTAGCGGATGCTAGATCAGCCATCCAAGGAGTAATGTGGCGCCGATGACCGTCGATGCTCCGCCGATCCGGGTGGATATCTGGGCGAACGGCATCAATGACATGCGGTTTGACGCTGATAGAATGGCAACGTCGCCGGTCCCGCCCAGTCCGCTGTGGCAGCATGTGACGATGGCGGCCTCGATCGGGTACATATTGAGATAAGGCGCAATCAGAAAACTCACGACGCCCATGGAAATGACCACCGAGGCACAGACGATCACATAGCCGAGGGAGAACACCGCGACCACGCTTTCCAGCGGGACATACAGCATGCCCAGTCCAATCATAAGCGGCCATACCAGTGTGGTGGATACAAATTTATAAAAACTATGGGCTCCTTCCTCCATCTTTGCCGGGATCACCCGCGCGTATTTACACAGTACGGCAATCAGAATCATCAATACCGGTCCGGGAATATGAACCCATTTTTCAACTAAACCCCCAACGATGAAAAAGGTGCAAATCATCAATAAACCGCCGCCCATCAGCGCGAAATCCACCGGACGTTCTTCTTCTTTTCGGGCAAACAAGGCATTTTCCGCCGCCGACCTGATTAATGTGCCATCGCCACTCCAGTGAGTGCGGCGGGTGCCCAAACGGGCCAGCACGCCGGCGCAGACGATAGCGAAAATATTGCCCACGACGGCGGCGGGAGCCAACTGCGCCACGTAAACATCCGGCGAGGCGCCCAGGATGGCGGAATAAGCCAGGGAAAGGGGTAAAATACCTTCGCCAATCCCGCCGCCCAGGATGGGGACGATAATAAAGAAAAAAGTATGGTAAACGCTATACCCGAATAATTTACCCACCACCAATCCGCTTATCGCCGCCGTTGCGGTTCCCGCCAGCAAGGGTATAAACATACGGATCATGCCTTGCACCAGGACAATACGGTTCATGCCGAGGATACTGCCGACCACCAGGCTGGCGATAACAAAATACAGCAGGTTGGCCTCCTTCATTAACAGGTGTACCGTCTCCAGGGTATTAATTTTAAAAACGCCAAAAAAAACCATTACCGACGGTACCATTAGACAAAGAATGGCTGGGCCGCCAATATCGCGCAGCACGGGAATCCGTCGGCCAATATGCGACAGCAAAAATCCCAGGGTCATAATGACGGCCAAACCACCAATCATATTTTTAGGCAGGTAGCTGGAATAGGCGGAAATAAACACGATGCTGGCGATGGTAATGAAAAGAATCAACGGCACCGAACTGATATCAGCGCCGTTGCATTGCCTGAAGAATGTCGATGAGGGCGACGTTGCTGTTTTTTCATAATTCTCAATTGGTTTGTCGATTTTTTCCATTATAATCACCTTGCTGTTTTGGCGGTGCGCTGATAAGAGGTTAATGGGTTTTATTGATTAAATAGCTGACGTTAAATACGTATTATAAAATTATAATGTTTTATTTTATACTCAGATGTATAATTTGTGTGCGCTACTCATCACACAATCTTTTTGGTAATTTAATTAATCTTTGTTTAATTAAAAAACTTTAAATAGTTAAAAATGCATATTAATAATTAAATTTAACTGAGAGTTGCAACCTGACATGCTATAACAGTCACCACTGATGGGTTTTTTAGCCGGGTGCGGACAACTGCTTTATGCCAAGCTGCTCGCCGGCTGTGAGTGGAAAAATATAAATACAAGCGTATTTATTGATGTTATATGCGAGGGTTGTGAAATGGCATCGTGCAAAACGTTGTACACACATTATACCGGGTCATTGCTGCTGGATAATCCCTTGCTGAATAAGGGATCGGCTTTCACCGAACAAGAGCGTCGCGCCCTCAATCTCTGCGGACTGTTACCGAATCAGGTCGAAACCATCGGCGAGCAAACGGAGCGCGCTTATTCTCAATACTGCCAATTTAAACGGGATATTTCAAAACATATCTATTTGCGTAATATCCAGGACACCAACGAGACATTGTTTTATAATTTGTTGCGTTATCATCTTGACGAAATGCTGCCGATTATTTACACCCCAACGGTCGGCGAGGCCTGCGAGCAATTTTCGGCGATCTATCGCCGCGCCAGAGGGTTGTTTATTGCCTATCCGGACCGGGATCGTATTGACGACATGCTGCAGAATTTCTCTAAACATGATATCAGAATCATTGTGGTTACCGACGGGGAGCGCATTCTCGGGTTGGGCGATCAGGGCATTGGCGGCATGGGCATTCCTATCGGCAAGCTCTCTTTATATACCGCCTGCGGCGGCATTAATCCGGCACAAACGTTACCGATCATGCTGGACGTCGGAACCAACAATATGCAGTGCCTGGACGACCCGCTGTATATGGGCTGGCGGCACCCGCGCATAAACGATGACGAATATATGGCCTTCATCGACGCCTTTATCGTGGCGGTCAATACCCGCTGGCCCCGCGTCTTGTTGCAGTTCGAGGATTTCGCCCAAAAGAACGCCATGCCGCTGCTTGAACGTTATCGCCATACGCTGTGCTGTTTTAACGACGATATCCAGGGTACCGCCGCGGTAACGCTGGGAACCCTGATCGCCGCCAGCCATGCCGCGGGCGGCCGGTTACGCGATCACCGGGTCGTATTCCTCGGGGCGGGTTCCGCCGGCTGCGGCATTGCTGAAAATATCATCGCGCAAATGATGGCGGAAGGGGCCGGAGAAAAAGAAGCCCGTGCCCAGGTCTTTATGGTCGATAGATTTGGTCTGTTGACCGACGATATGCCCAACCTGCTTGATTTCCAGCGCCGGCTGGTGACCGCCCGCTCCTCGCTCGCCGGCTGGGGCCTGACTACACCCAGCGTCTCGCTGCTGGACGTGGTGCGTCACGCCAAGCCGAGTGTGCTTATCGGCGTCTCCGGCCAGACAGGGCTGTTTACTGAGGAAATCGTGCACGAAATGCTGCGCCACTGCCCGCGGCCGATTATTATGCCGCTGTCCAATCCGACATCGCGCGCGGAGGCCCGGCCACAGGACGTGCTCGCCTGGACCGAAGGCGCGGCAATGATGGCGACGGGCAGCCCGTTTGCGCCGGTGATTTACCAGGATCGACGCTATGATATTCCCCAATGCAATAATGCGTATATTTTCCCTGGCCTGGGGCTGGGCATTCTTGCATCGGGCGCCAGCCGCGTCACCGATGGCATGCTGATGGCGGCCAGCCAGGCATTGGCGGCCACTTCGCCTTTGGCGATGACCGGCGCGGGGCCGCTACTGCCGCCGGTGAATGATATTCAGCAAATATCGCGCGCGATCGCCGTTAAGGTGGCCAAAACCGCCCAGGAAGAAGGCGTGGCGTCGGTCATGTCGGAAAAGGACCTTGCCCGGTCATTGGAGCAGAATTATTGGCAGGGTGGTTATAGCCATTATAAACACTCATCTTTTTAAATCGTTTATGCGCCACCTGGGGGTTGGGGCTATCGGTCCGACACCCGGTTTGTGTTTTTTTATGCCCATGAGTGTTATGAGGAATGCCGATGGATCCCTCCCACATCATTTTTGCCCTGCTGGGCTGGTTGGAAAATAACTTGGATCAGCCATTAATCATGGATCGGATTGCGAGTAAATCAGGTTATTCAAAATGGCATTTACAACGTATGTTTTCCAGAATAACCGGTACGACGCTGGGTTCATATACCCGGGCGCGCAGATTGTCCCGGGCAGCGGTGGCGTTATGCGTCACCGATTTACCCATTATTGATATTGCCATCAGATATCATTTTGACTCCCGGCAGAGCTTCACCCGGGCGTTTAAAAAACAGTTTGGCCAAACGCCCGCCTTTTACCGCGATACGACGGAGTGGCCGTCGTTTGGCATTTGTCCTCCGATACGACCAGGCGCCGCGACTATGCCGCCGCTCACCTATGTCACCTTACAGGATGTGCAGTTATACGGCGTCACCAGCAGCTATACCGGGTCGCTTGGGCGGGATAGCACTTTTTTTCGCGCCGATTTGCATACGGATTTTTGGTTTCACTATTTGGAGCAAGCGCGGATCTTACCGTCCGTCTTGTTTGGTCTAAATCATGTACTGCCGAATAAAAGCCCTGAAATGGGACAGGAAGTCATATTCCGTTACACCACTGCGCTTCAGCCAAAGTATGCCCCCATAGGTCAACCGGTAATACTGGCGGGCGGTGAATACGCGCTATTTACCTATAACGGAGATACGGGCGGCCTGCAGAATTTTATTTTGATGCTGTATGACACTTATTTGCCAAAGCTGAAATTAACGCGCCGTCAGGGGCCGGATATAGAGTGCTTTTATCCGCAAGGCAAAGAGGAGATAGCAACGCTGCATCAATCGAATTGCCAATACCTGATACCGGTATACCGCTGAAGACATCGTTGTCCTTGCCTGGCGGTATCCCAATGCGCTGTGCGGGTGATATTTGTATCCGGGGGCGTCCGGCCGGGTAACGAAGGCAGGGGTGCGAAGCACGATCTCGATCGTTACTGATAGGGCCTTTACCACGCTGTCGCGCCAGGCCGATACGGCGAAGGCGTCCAACTATCTGATGAATCACTGGCAGGTGTTGTGTTACTACGCCGGCGATGGCTGGGCGGAGATCGATAACAATATCGCCGCAAACGCGCTGCGGGTAGTGAGCCCGGGCCGCAAAAATTGCCTGTTCTTCGGTTCGGACCGCGGCGGTGAACGGGCGTTGCACAAGCTAAACGGGGTGGAACCGGAAGCGTATCTGCGTCATGTGCTGGCAGTTATCGCGGAACATCCCATCAACAAGATCAAAGATCTCCTGCCGTGGCACCTCGACATCCCTGCTGAGTAAGGGGCAATACGGCGCTAGGCGGTCGCTTACTATGATGCCGCGGCAATTTTTTTATAGTGGCAAAAAAAAATGGCACGACAGAGAATTTTTTTTCAAGCTGTCATCAGTGCCCTCCATACAAAAGAAAGTGGCACAACAAACAATAGCGCTGGTAAAAAATTCACCACGGAAAAAATTTTAATCTGTGCGATGCGAAGTCCCACGGCAATCATAATTATACCACCGCAGGCCGAGAAATCGGCGAAAGCCGCCTTATCCATATATGGCATAATCCACACCGCTAGTCCAAATAAAGCGCTCTGGATTAACAGCTGGGGTATGGCCACCATCACTAAGGTAATCCCAAGTGACATCGAAAAAATCATCGCGGTAAAAAAGTCCATAATCGATTTAACCAGCAGCAGCTGATAATTACCTTCGAATCCTTCGGTCAATGCGCCGACTATGCCTAGTCCACTGGCACAAAACAGGACAATCATAGCGGTAAAACTTTGGGCGAATTCTTTTGCTGGCATAGTGCTACGGGTTTTGATGACTCGGGATAGCCAGTACTGAAGCTTTCCTGCCCCCCATTTAACGCCATGCTCCAGGGAAAACAATTCACCTAATGTGGTTCCAAGGATCAATGCGAAAATTACCGCCGGCATATTCTGTACTTTTATCACCATCACAATACCGATCGATATCGATGCCAGCGCAAAAGTTGCGGGTAATCCTTCACGTAGCCGCTCTGGTACATGTTTGGCGAATGAAATGCCTAGCAGTCCCCCAGAGATAATTGCCGCACTATTAAGCCATGGTCCTAACATGATATCCTCATGATTATCCTATATAGATTTATTATCTTGTTTTTCGTCGTTTTCAGGCATAGGAATTAAGGTAAACCAGACTACCCCTTCCCATCGTGCACTGGCTGAGCGTCAGCGGTCTACATACAGCTGAAGTCACGCACATAAAAAGCTGGAAAAATCGCCAGGAAGAAGAACTGGCCGCGTGAATCGCCAATTTTATCTGCGCCGGGGGTCAATTCCCAGCGCCTAGGATAATATTAATGTGCCAATCCAATTTGCTGCATAAACGAGGCGTTGTCCCAGAACAAATACTCTTCATCCATCACGCCGCTTTTAGTCCAATGGCCAAGGGTGGCCATCGTCAGCTTAAATGGCTTGCCTGTGGGTGCCGCCATTTTGCCGTTTCCCAAAGGCATCGGTTTGGTGAAGGTTCCCTCCATCATGCCGATGACCCCGGTCCATTCGCCCGAACCAAAGCGCACCGGATGCACATTGATATGCGTATCCGGCGCAAAAACGAATGTTTGCTTTAATTCAACAATATGGGCCGCCAATCCTTTGGTCGTATGGCCGTCAGGATAATGCACCAGGATATCCTGGGCATGGCTTTCATGCAGGCGATCCCATTTCTGATGGGTATATACGTCGAAATCGAGAGTATCAAACGTTTTAAGATTGTTATTAACGTTTTTTTCAGCGCTCTGATATTTCGACAGTTCCTGCATCAACGGTGGTATGGCGTCATTCGCGCTTTTGGCTTTATCAGCGGCAAATGCGGAGGAAACAGCCAGCCCAAGCGCCAGTGCGGCAGTCACGACATGAGATGATAATTGCATGATAATACTCTTCTTATTAGATAGCGTGTCTGGACGCCGGTTATTTGTTGATAAGCCAGGTCGGCGCAATGGTGGTGCCAAGTCCGGCGCCATAGCCAAAGTAGATATTCAACCCGCCCAGCGGCTCAAGATAACGGGCATTTTTTAATCCGCCGGCATCAATCGCGCTAAAGCCCAGCGAGTGAACCACCGTGGATACCGTTTCTTTTGCCGATGCATCGTCAGCGGCGATAAACACCGGCACCGTGCTGCCCGCCAACTCGGGACCGGCGGCCAGTACCTGGGCAAATATCGTGTTGAAGGCTTTCACCAGACGGACGCCGGGGAAGGCGTTGGCGATTTCCTCGGCCGCGGACGTGACGTGTCCAAGGGTGAGCGACATATAATCGGCGCTCAACGGGTTGGTGATATCAATAATCACCTTGCCGTCCAGATTGCCAAGGGCGCGCAGCGCGTTCACCGCGTCACCGTAGGCGGTGGCGAGAATAATCACGTCCGCCCCGGCGGCCTTGGCGGGTTCCGTGGTTTTGGCTCCGAATTGCTTAGCCAGCGCTTCGGACTTGCCGGCGTCGCGCCCGACGATGTACACCAGATGTCCGGCTTTGGTCAGTTGTTTGACGAAACCTGCGGCCATATTGCCTGCGCCGATAACGGTTATTTTCATAGCAATTTCCTTTTGGTATAGGGGGTGATGGCGATGACTGAACAAGCGAATTGATACAATAAGCGTTTTTAATGGTGGGAAAAATGGCGCTATGAGAATATGACTATTACGTAAAACGTAATAATAAGAGAAATGAAGTGGATATCGTCAAAGCTATGCAGGTCTTTGCCACAGTGGTAGAGGAAGGCGGTTTTTCCAGGGCGGCGGATAAACTGGCGACATCGGGAGCGGCGGTGTCACGCCAGATTGCGGCATTGGAGAATCATCTCGGCGCGCTCTTGCTGCAGCGCACCACGCGGCGGCTATCGCTAACCGAACCAGGCGAGGCGCTCTATGAGCGTGCCCAACAGATACTTGCCAGTATCGCCGAAACCGAGGCTGTGGTGGGGCAATACGCGCTGCGGCTGTCCGGATCGTTTCGCATCAGTGCGCCGCTGTCGTTCGGTATCCATCAATTAGCGCCGGTATTGCCTGAGTTTCATCGGCGGCATCCGGACTTGCAGTTTGATATCGATCTCTCTGATCGGGTGGTTGATTTGGTACATGAAGGGTTTGATCTCGCCATCCGCATTACCCGAGCCCCGAGCCCCAATTTGATTGCCCGCAAGATAGCGCGCATCAATATGATCGTTTGCGCCGCGCCAGGTTACCTGGCCGAGCGCGGCGTACCCATGACTCCCGCCGATCTCGCCGGCCACGATACGCTGGGCTATTCTTATCTCAGCTCAAGTGATAACTGGGAGTTTTATGATGCGGCGGGAACAGCAATCCAGGTACGTATCCAGCCTACGGTGCATGCCACCAATGGCGATCTGCTGCGTCACCTGGCGTTGGCCGACGGGGGCATTATGGCGCAGCCGGATTTTATCGTAAGTGAGGATATCGCCAGCGGGAAGTTACAGCGGATCCTGACTGAATGGAGTTTTGGGGAATTCAATCTGTATGTGGTTTATGTCAGCCGCCGGTTCCTACCGGCAAAAATGCGGGTTTTCATTGATTATCTGGTGGAAGTCTGGGGCGAATTCCCGCATCGGTAAGCCTTATCTATTCCTGATTCCTAGGATCGACTGGCACTCTGTTTGCACCGTGCTCAGCGCCAACTTCAGGGCGGGAGAATGGGATAGAATGACTTTGCCATTGGCCATAGCATAGAGAGGCTTAGGCCTATCGATCGTGGGCACGACCCTGACCAGTTGATCAGAGGCAATCCTGTCAAGGAAATAGACTTCCCTGCCGCGCAGCGTTGATATATCAATCGTTTCATAAGTCGCGGCAAACAGGGTTTCGAAAGGATGACGAATCTTGGCTGCAATATGGCAGTAGCTCATCTTAGCCAGTTCGTTCAAACCCCAGCCCAGCCTGACACCGGCTCCCCGGCATCGACCAGATTCCGCTCTCATGGGTATTTTCCGCGTGAGTTAGGGTATTCCCTATCGTTTAACCTGGCTGGCGGGGCGGGGAAGTCATGGCCGTTGTCCAGCATCTCGGGCAGGCCCAGAATAAAACGCTGCCCGCGTGCGCACAGCGTTTGCGGGAGTTAACAGGCATGCTTGCCGTCCTGCTCACCCGTTGCCATCGGGGAATATGCATCCGCCATTGCGAACCTGTGCCTTCACCTCTTCGCTTACTTGCACGGGATGCTGACTGATTCTCGCAATGAACTCCTTTTGTCCCCGCACATACGACTTCGCATCGTGCTGCGCGCTCCACAGGACAATGCTCAGCATGATGGGAATGAGGTCCAGGCCTTTCTCGGTCAGCGTATAGAAGTCCTTGCGCCCGTCATCGGGGCTGGGCGCCCGCGAGAGAATGCCTTGCGCCTCAAGAAAGGCAAGGCGGGAAGCAAGGACATTGGTCGCGATCCCCTCTTCCGATTTCAGGAACTCGCCGTAGGTCTTCTTACCGGCAAAAACGATGTCGCGAATGATCAAGAGCGACCACCGGTCGCCGAAGACCTCCACGCCGTAGTTTACCGCGCAGTGGGACCTGATTTCTTTATCTGTTGTTTTCATGGTGAAATATTAACATTGCTTGCATATCGCAAGCAAATGTTATGATTACTTTCTTTTTACAAGCAACAATACTTGCTTATTGCAAGTGATATGGCTACCATGGTTTGTATGTTGAACGCGGTCACCGGATCGCCGCCGGCAAGCCATGAATGATTAGCCTTCTATCACTAAGGAAACTGCACATGAGCACTATCAGCATCATCGGCTCAGGCGGCATGGCCGCAGCGATCGGTGGCCTGGCCGCCAAGGCCGGACACACCGTCGAGGTGATGAGCCGCGACGCCGCCAAGGCGCGGGCGCTGGCCGGGCAGATTGGCGCCGGCGCGATCATAGGCACGTTCGGCGCCGCCCCGGCCGGGGATATTGTCATCCTGGCGGTTCCGTACTCCGCCGTTCTGGACGTCGTGAAGCAATACGGTGACAAGCTGGCAGGCAAGCTCCTGGTCGACATCACCAACCCCGTCGCCGCCGACCTCACGAGCTTTGTGACACCTGGCGACAGCTTCGGCGCGCGGGAGATCATGAAGGCCGCGCCTTCGGACGCCGTTGTCGTCAAGGCATTCAACACCCTGTTTTCCCACGTCCTGGCCGCCGGCTCCTTCCAGGGGCGCTCGCTAGACGTCTTCATCGCGGGCGACGACGCGCGGGCGAAGGGGCATATCGCGGTATTCATTGAAAGCCTCGGGCTGCGCCCGATGGATATCGGACTGCTGCCCATGGCGCGGACGCTGGAACACGTCTGCCTGCTGTCGCTGGGCCTGCTCGCCCACGCCATCAAGCACACCCACTTTTCAATCGGGGTCAGCCTTCCCGGCTGAGCTCACCCGTAGCGCTATTTTTTCATCTCACTTACAAGGAACAGCACCATGCGCGTTTTAGTTACTGGAGGAACCGGCCATATCGGTTCGTACATCATCCCTGAACTGATCGCGGCCGGACACGACGTTACCGGCCTGGCCCGCTCGGATAAAGCCGCAGAGGCGGTGGCCGCACTTGGCGCCAAGGTGCGGCGCGGAGATATTTCCGACCTTGAGGGACTCAAGGCGGCGGCGGCGGACGCCGACGGCGTCATTCACGTCGCCCACAGGCAAGACCTGCTTCCCTCCGGCGGGATCGACGCCGTGGCCGCCGCGGAACGCCAGATCATGCTCGCGTACGGGGAGGCGCTGGCGGGAAGCGGCAAGCCGCTGGTCGTGTCGGGGAGCATCGGCGCGCCCGGCTGGGAAAAACTGGGCCGGCCAGCCACCGAGGAGGACCCGTCACTTCCCGGCGGCGATGCGTACAAGGGGACCCTGCGGGTGCGTAACGTCGTCGATCTAGCCGTCATCGGCCTCGCCGAGCGGGGCGTGCGGTCGTCGATCGTGCGGATCCCGACCATCGCGCACAGCACGACCGACGTCGCCTTCCTGCCATTGTTGATCGGGCTGGCGAAGGAGAAGGGCGTCATCGGTTATCCGGGAGAAGGCGCGAACCTGTGGCCGGCCGTACACGCCCGTGACCTCGCCATCTTGTTCCGCCTGGCGCTGGAGAAGGGTGAGGCGGGCAAATATTGGCATGGGGTCGAGAGTGAGGGCATCCCGTTCCGCGCCATCGCCGAGGCCATTGGCAGCCGCCTGAACGTGCCGGCCGTGAGCATTCCCGCGGACGTGCTGATGTTGCCGGGCTACTTTGGCTTCCTGGCAAATCTGGTCACGCTCGATCTCCCGGCATCAAGCCTTATCACCCGGCAGGCTCTGGGCTGGGAACCCACTCAGCCCGACCTGTTCGCCGATATGGATAACGGCCACTATTTCCCGACCGCCTGACGCGCGCTGTATTACCGGGGCGATGTCCCGGTAATACATGACGAGCAACCTGTTAACTGACGAGGAAACAATATGAGCACTCCCATCAGCACTATCAGCATCATCGGCGCCGGCGGCATGGCCACGGCAATCGCGGGCCGTACCATCAAGGCTGGGCACACCGTCGAGGTGATCGGCCGCGACCCGTCCAAGGCGCAGGCGTTTGCCGATAAGCTTGGCGCTGGCGCGACCACCGGGACGTACGGCGCCGCACCCAAGGGCGACATCGTCATCCTCGCCGTGCCATACGGCAGTGCGGCGTCGGTGGTGGCCGATTTCGGGGCGGCGCTGGGCGGCAAGGTGATCATCGACATCACCAACCCTATCGCACCCGACCTCTCGGGCCTCGTGTCCCCCAACGGCAGTTCCGGCGCGCAGGAGACGGCCAAAGGCCTCCCCGCCGGTGCGCATGTCGTGAAAGCGTTCAACACTCTCTTCGGCCCTGTGCTTGCCAAGGGGGGGCGGCTCGACGCGTTCATCGCAGGCGACGATGGGCAAGCCAAGGCCCGCGTTGCGACTTTCCTCGGGAGTCTCGGCCTGCGGCCTTTGGACATTGGTGCCCTGCACATGGCCCAGACGCTCGAATCGCTTGGCCTCTTGATGATCGGCCTGGCAAAAAACGGCGCCGGCACGTTCGATATTGCCATGCACGTCGATATCGGATTGGCGCGATGAGCACACAAGGGAACGTGCAGATCGTGAAGGCACTCTTTGCAGCGCTGGGCCGCGGCGATCTGCAAGGTGTGCTGGCGTTGACGGCCGACGATGTCGAGTGGGTCATTCCGGGCGAGTGGCCGCTGGCCGGTACGCATCGCGGGCATGCGGGGTTGGCTGATTTTTTTCACAAGGCCGCTGACAGGGTGGAAACGTCCATTTCTGCGCCCCTCGAATTTATCGCGCAGGCCGACCGCGTCCTGATCGTGGGTTTGAGCACGGGAAAAATAAAGGCCACGAACAAGGCGTTCGTGGACCATTTTGTCTTCGCCATGACGCTGCAAGATGGCAAGGTGACGCACATCCGGGAGTATATCGACACGCTGGCACTGGCACGGGCAGCCGGAATGGCGGCTGCAAACCTTGGCTGACCCGGGCCTAACGGCCAGCGCGGTCGCCGCGCAGGCCTTCAGGTTATGGTACGCCGCTGGCGGAACTGCCATAGCAGGACATCTTCATTGTCTTCATGCAGGGCAATGGCGGGCAGCGCCGCCAACTCCCTGGGATGCCCAGGTAAGCCGCGGCGAGCGATAAAACCAGGCGCGGCGCAGACTATGCGCCAATTGGGCGCAATCAATGTAGTGACTTATAAGGTTTGAAGATCGCAGCTCGCCGATATGGATAACCAAATCAAAACGGTCGCTTCAGGCCACCAGCGGCTGGTCGGGGAGGGTCATCCTGATTTCAACATCCGGAAAGCGTTGCCGGAACGCGGCGACAACCGACGCGGCGTAACGCCGGCCAAAATCAAACTGGAAAAAGCGCTGCGGGAAGCCACGCTGCTCACTAACTGGGCCGACGGCACGATACTTGCGAAACGACCGTGCTCAACTATGCCCGCCACCTGCTCTTGCCTGCGAACCGGGACTATCTCCTGGATTTTTGCGACGCGCTGTATCTCTTTATTCGCGTCGGCTTGGTCAACAGCCTCACCCAGGCGATTTTCAAACTGACGGCGCCGGACGTACCGGATATCTACCAGGGCAGCGATGCGCTGGATTTCAGCCTCGCCGATCCCGACAACTGGCGCGAGCTGTATTTCGCCGCCAGCGGGCAAGGCGAGGCATTGTCAGTGCCGCTTGTTAAACCTGTAAACCAATATTAGGGCTATGATAAGGAGCAACATCGGCGGGGTAAGCGTCGTTAACTGAACACCAACAAGGATTATCGCCGTGCCGAAGAACCTACTACCACCGCCAAAAATTTCCTTCCGTTGTCACGATGTAGCGTTTTAGATATAGGGGCGAGCTTGCTGTAATCAGCTAAAGCTAGGGTTGAGTGGGGTGAATGGTCGTCCCCACCGTACAATCTATGTGACGTGATGGATACTCCGCCCTCCTGCAAGTATCCTTCAGTACATTCCAGCCAGCTTGGGAGTTATGGCAGGCGGTTCCCTAATGATCAGCGCAATCATCCACCCAGGGCCAATGAGTGAAATTGAAGCGAACGCCTGCTTATGTTTCGTACGGTGCTCAAGCGTTAAATCCGCCATCCACGGTCAACACCGAGCCAGTAACATAGTTCGCTGCGGAACTGGCCAAAAATGCCACTGCGTGGCCGATGTCGGCGGGAATACCGTAGCGACCGAGCGCAATGAATGGCAGGTTGAGTCCGGCCAGGTCGCCGTTGGCAGGATTGAGGTCGGTGTCGATTGGCCCCGGTTGCACCAGGTTGACCGTAATTCCCAGCGGACCGACTTCCCGGGCCAGGCCCTGGGTGAACGCCAGCAGTGCGGACTTGGTGAGGGCGTACACCGTCAGCCCGCCAAACGGCACGCGCTGCGAGACGTTCGAGCCGATGGTGACGATTCGCCCACCTTGCTTCAGGTAGGGAAGCGCAGCCTGCGCAGCCAGTACGGCTGCGCGCACGTTCACATTCAGCATGGCATCGATGTCGGCGAGGCCAAGGTTCACGAACGCACTGACGCGCGCTATGCCGGCATTGTTCACCAAAATATCTAGCCCGCCGAGCATAGCTGCGGCCTCGTCGACCGAGCGCTTCACCGCGGCGGCGTCGGCGCTGTCGGCCTGGATGGCAAATGCGCGCCGACCTTTCTGCTCGATTGCCTTGACCACCGCAGCCGCGCGCTCGGTCGAGCGTTCGTAGGTAATCACCACGTCAGCGCCTTGGTCGGCCAGTGCCAGCGCGATGCCTGCGCCGATGCCCCGTGCCGCGCCCGTGACGAGCGCCAGTTTTCCAGTCAGTTTAGTCATTGTTTGTTCCTTGAATAGGTTGGTTGGGCGGCTTATGCCCGAACGATCAGCTTCTTGCCACTATGGGTACCGTCGAATAGTTTGAGCAGCGTTGCGGGAAGCTGGTCGAAACCGTCGACGAACTCTTCGCGGTATGTGATTTTTCCGCCCACCACGAGGGGTGTCATCTCGGCCAGGAACTCCGGGAAGGTGTCCATGACGTAGGGCGTGGCAAACGCCTTGATGTCGATGAACCGGTAGTGGATAAGCGTAATCAAGCGCGGCAGGTAATTCGTTCCTTGCGGCAGGTCGGTGTCGCTGTAGTCTGCGATCGTGCCGCAGATAACCATTTTCGCGTGCGGGTTGAAGTGCTCCATCAACACGGGGAAGTTCGGGCCACCGACGTTTTCAAAAAACGAGTCGATGCCATCGGGCAGGGCGCGCGCCACTTGTTCTTTGAAGTCGGTAGCCTTGTAATCTATGGCCGCGTCGATGCCCAGTTCATTCTTTAGGAATGCAATTTTGTCAGCGCCGCCCGCTACTCCAATGATGCGATGCCCACGCAGCATCATCAGTTGCGCCGCCGTCGAGCCGACCGCCCCGGCCGCCCCGGTGACGACAAAGGTGCCGCCCGGCTTGAATGTGCTCACTTTGGTGGTGCCGTACCAGGCGGTAAATCCCGTCAGGCCGAGGGGGCCGAGCGCAGTCGACAGCGGCGCGGCAGCGGCATTGAGTTTGCGCAGGTCCGCGCCGTCCGACACGGCATACTGCTGCCAGCCAGACCAAGATTGGATATGGTCACCGACCGCGAATGCCGGGTTGTTGCTTTCCTCGACGATGCCGACCGTTGGCCCGCCCATCGGGTCGCCAATTGCGATACTCGGCCACTCGGACGAGCCATTACCCATAAGGTTGCGCTGGTAGGGGTCGATAGAAAAGAGGGTATTGCGGAACAGGACTTCGCCATCCTTCAGCGCGGGCACCGGTGTTTCCACGAATGTGAAGTCGCTCAGTTTCGCCATGCCTATCGGTCGGGCTGCTAGGATAATTTGACGGTTCAGGGTAGTTTTCATTATTGCTTTCTCTTAAGGCTACGAAACGGCTGCACCGAGAGCTGGCACAATTAAATAACGATCAGTATCGTAATGAACGTTACTTTATCGGCCGGCCGGTGTCAACCAGTTGACCCAGCCCGTCAATTAATTTAATATCGATCGTTATGAAAAAAGGGGTCGAGGAGAAAATATGGGCCGTCACCGCGAGTTTGATGTCGACAAGGCGCTCGACGCCGTGCTTGACGTCTTCTGGCTTAAAGGCTACGAAGGTGCGTCATACACCGACCTGACGCAGGCGACCGGCGTCGAACGCCCCGGCTTGTATTCGGCGTTCGGCAACAAGGAGGCCATGTTCCGCCTGGCGCTCGAGCGTTACTACGCGCAGTATCTGTCTTATTTCCCAGAGGCGCTGGAGCAGCCCACATCACGCGCGGTCATCGAACGCATCCTGTTTGGAGCGGCTGAGCTGCATACGCGGTTTGCTGACCGCAGGGGGTGCATGGGCGTGCTCGGCGCCATGGTCGGGCCGGATAGCATCGCACCCATTCAAAAGACGCTGGTCGATGCACGGTCGGTGGGCAAGGCGGCACTTGTCCGACGTCTGGAGCGCGCCAGGGAGCAGGGAGACTTACCGGGGGACGCAAACTGTACCGCGCTGGCCGCATTTGTCATGACGATACTCTCGGGGATGGCAGTCCAGGCCAGGAGCGGCTACGATCGTGCGACTCTTGAGGCGGTAGCAGAACAAGCGCTCTCCACATGGCCAGGCGGCGCCTGACGAGATGCTTCGCACGGTGCCGACTTCGCCGCCGACGAAGCTGTGGGATCATCGTTTTCATACTGCCGGTGGCTGTCAACTTCGTTGACAGCCACCGGCAGCCTGGATTAACTAAAAGGTACAGGCCATGAGAATCGGAAACTTTGAAGGGTTTAGCGGATGGTTTTGAGCTGCGGATGTTTGTGTCGTTAAGAGACATTTGGGGGTCACTCCGTCATCGAACCAACTTGACCCCAAATCTGACCACCAAATTCTCCCGATGCGGAGGGAAAAACAAAAATGCATCGGGAAGGTTTTTCACGCTAACTTTTTGAATCTAGTTCAGATAAGGATTCGCGGAGCGGCATGAAAACAAGAATTTGGCTCCTCTGACTGGACTCGAACCAGTGACATACGGATTAACAGTCCGCCGTTCTACCGACTGAACTACAGAGGAATTGCGAGAACGGGGCGAATCATATCCGGCCCCTCCAGGCGTGTCAACGTAAAAACAAATGTTACGGCGCGATTGCGCAACCCTTGGTCAAATCACGCGCCGGCATGCCGCTGAGCGTCCAGGCGCGCCAGGGGATCCTGACGGTAAAACTGCGTAAAGCAGCGATAGAGTTCGGGGAAGCGTTCGTTTAACAGCTCGGTGGAGCTGAAAAAATACTCGGACAAGACCGCAAAGCATTCGGCCGGATCGCTGGCGGCGTAGGCATCCATGCTGGCGGCGTCTTCGCCGACCAGGTCAACCTCATCCTGCAAATCCTCCATGGCCGCGTGCAGCAGCGTTTCCCAGCGCGCCACGTCCCTGATGGAAATCAGCGGCACGCCGTTAACCACCCCGGCGTTACGCGCGTCCAGCTTATGGGCGGTCTCGTGGATAATCAGGTTAAAACCGCTGAGATCGAACGAGTCCTGGATCTCCAGCCAATTAAGGACGATAGGGCCCTGATCCCAACTTTGCCCGGAGTGCACCGCTTCGCCGCGATGCACCAGGCCATACTCATCCTGCCATTCGTCATTCACCACGAACGGCGCGGGATAGATAACCACTTCATGAAAACCGTCCAGCCACTCAATGCCCAGCCCCAAGACCGGCAGGGCAAACATCAGGGCGATACGTGCCTCCATCGCGTCATCCAGGGTCAGGCCCTGCAAGGGGACTAATTTCTTCTGCTGGAGAAACTTACCGGCCAGCATTACCAGAGCGTGCCGCTCCGCGGCGCAGAGGGGTGAAAATAACGGGATCGCCAGCGCCTCTTGCCATAAGGCAAGGGTTGCAGCGGATGGCGTAGAACTTTTCCATGGCCATTTTATCATCGTGTTGCTCGATAAGTCGTCACTTGAATCGCCAGGCGAGGTTTAGGACTATTAAAATGCCGTAAAACAGGGCATGATAGCAACCGCTAAAAAGGAGAGATGCCGGAGCGGCTGAACGGGACGGTCTCGAAAACCGTTGAAGGAGCGATCCTTCCCAGGGTTCAAATCCCTGTCTCTCCGCCACTATTCAAACAGTTATCCCCCTGCCGGTCTGTGACTGGCGCCACGCTGGCCACCACACCCCAAAAAAAAACGCACCGATAACCCTGATGGCATCCCATAGGCAGCGGCAGGGGTTGATGATAACCTAGCCCGGTCCGGTCTTATCCGTATTCCCGCTTACATCGCAATATCAAACGGTTAGCTATATGAAGAAAAAGAATAGCCGTGGGAGAGAGTGTCATGTTGTTTAATCTTCCCGGTAAGACGCTGACGCGCATGGCGTCGCTGATGTCGCTTAGCCTGGCTCTGGTGATGGTGGTCGTAAAAATCTGGGCGTGGACGCTGACGGGGTCCATGGCGCTGTTGACGTCGGCCGCGGACGGTTTGGTCGACGTTCTGGCCTCGGTGGTTACGCTGATTGGCGTCTTTTACGCCCAACGTCCCGCTGACAAAGGCCATCGCTACGGGCACGGCAAGTCCGAGGCCGTGGCGGCGTTTGTGCAGGCGCTGCTGCTGGGCGGCGCCGGGCTGGTGCTGGGCATGGAATCCATGCAGCGCCTGTTCCACCCGCAGCCGCTGATGCAGCACGGGCTGGGCATTTGGGTTATCATCGGCAGCACCCTGTGCACCGCCGTGCTGGTTTCAATGCAAACCTTTGTCGTCAGGCAAACGGCCTCCACGGCCATCGCCGCCGATCGCGCGCATTACGTTACCGATATCGCGGTAAACCTGGCGGTGCTGTGCGCCCTGGTGCTTGACAGCGCCTTCGGCTGGACCCGATCGGACGCTATCGGCGCCCTGGCCATTTCCTGCTATATGATCTGGAACGCGCGCGGCATGGTCGTTACCGCCCTGCGGCAACTGCTGGACCAGGAGCTTGGCGCTGAGGATCGCCGGCGTATCCGCGACGCCGCCCTGGGCTGCGAGGGGGTGCGCGGGGTGCATGATATCCGCACCCGCAACGGCGGCGATCGGGTTTTCGTCGAACTGCATGTCGAGGTGGACGGCCAACTGTCGGTAGATGTGGGCCATGAAATCGGCGACGCGGCGGAAGCGGCGGTCAGGAAACTGTTTCCCGCGGCGGAGGTACTGGCGCATCTTGAACCGGCCGGGATCGTCGACGAGCGTCTTGACGATCTGGTAAAATAACGCGCGCGCCAAGGGCGGATAAAAAAAACACCCACCGAAAAAAACTGTGGGTGCCCAACATCACATATGCCGGCTCTGGAGCGAGCGGACGGTTAAAAAATAACATTGCCGGTCGTCGGCTTCCAATGAGAACGGCTAATCGCAGCGTTATCAATATTCATATAAATTATATGTTTACAACTCCTTGCATCCTTAACCCTTTATTTGCATTGCAGGCGTTGCATAATGGGCGTCCAGAGCAGGCACCCTGCAGTTGCGATCAATTATTAATGGATGGTAAGGATTCTGTTATAGCCGGCTAAAGATGCGTAAATGCACTTGCGAATTCATCCGTTTAGGTCTGTTATGAGAGCATCGGCGACTTTTTTTAAGCATGTGTTTTTAAGCGGGAAGGTTAAAGGTACCTTATGAAAAAATTATTGAGCCTTGTGTTATCGCTTAGCCTCCTGGCGCCGGTGGCGGGTTTTGCCGCTCCCGGCTGGCACGACGGGGGTCACGGCGGCCATGGATGGGGCGGACGGGGACCCGGTTGGGGTGGTCCGCACCGCGGCGCAAGATTTGATTTCCTGCCCGGCGTGGCGGCAACGGTGCTGGTCGCCGGCCTGACGTATTATGTGCTTGACGGTATCTACTACCAGCGGCAGGAAAATCAATATGTGGTGGTCGACGCGCCGCCGCAGCCGCAGGTGTATGCCTCCGGCGGCATGAGCGGCAATATGACGGTGCTTGACCTCAATGGTGAACGCTTTTACGTGAACCAGGGGCATTATTACCGTCGTAGTATCAACGGCCAGTATTTGGAAGTGCCGCGTCCGGCCGGCTTATAAGCCTGGACCGCGCGCCGGTTCGCAAACCGGCGGTTGCACCTGTCGCCACAATGCCCGCTTCGGCGGGCATTGTGCTGTCTGGGGCCCGGTACGTTATCGCCGGTGCGCGCAGGCGGACCGGCAGAAGCGGGCTTCTCCGGCGTATTCCGGCTGGAGACCTGCGCCCGGAGCGTTTATATTATCTCCCAGCCGGTATCAATACGGTGCGCCCGCACCGGGCGATAAACCGCGTTTGGGCGGCGTTTTTTTGCAGACTGCATTTTTGCCAGGGGATCGTTATGCCACAAGATATCGCCGGACAGTTGATTCAACGCTTTTACCGCTACCTGGCGGTGACCAGCCAAAGCCATGCCGCGGCGACCACGTTGCCCAGCACGCCGGGACAGCAACAGCTGGCGGATATGCTGGCGCAGGAGCTGCGCGTTTTAGGCCTGGAGGATATCCAGGTCGATGACCGCGCCACCGTCACCGCGTTGAAACGCGGCAACACGCCGGCTGCGCCGCGCATCGGATTTATCGCCCATCTGGATACGGTGGATGTCGGCCTGTCGCCGGAGATCCATCCACAGCTGCTGCGTTTCACCGGCGAAGATATCTGCCTGAACGCCGGGCGGGATATTTGGCTGCGCGTGGCCGAACATCCCGAGATCATGCCCTATCGCGGCCAGGATATTATTTTCAGCGATGGTACCAGCGTGCTCGGCGCCGATAATAAAGCCGCCGTCACCGCCATCATGACCATGCTGGAAAACCTGGACGCGGATACGCCCCACGGCGATATTGTCGTTGCCTTCGTCCCGGACGAAGAAATCGGCTTGCGCGGCGCCAAAGCGCTGGATCCGGCCCGTTTCGCCGTGGATTTCGCCTACACCATCGATTGCTGTGAGCTGGGTGAAGTGGTCTATGAAAATTTTAATGCCGCCAGCGCGGCGGTGACCCTGACCGGGGTGACCGCGCACCCGATGTCGGCGAAAAATGTGCTGGTGAATCCGATTTTAATGGCGCAGGAGTTCATCAGTCATTTTGACCGGCGGGAAACACCGGAAAATACCGAGGGCCGGGAAGGCTATTTCTGGTTTAACGATATGGCGGCGAATGCGCGCCAGGCGCGGCTGAATATTTCGATCCGCGATTTTGACCGGGATCGTTTTTTAGCACGCAAGCAGCGTATCGGCGAGGTGGCGGAAGAAATTGCCCGGCGTTATCCAACGGGAAAGGTCGAGTTCAAGATAACCGATATCTACAGTAATATCAGCAACGCCATCGGCGACGATCGTCGCGCCATCGATTTGCTGTTCGCCGGTCTGAAGGAACTGGGCATCGCGCCGAAAGTGACGCCGATGCGGGGCGGCACCGACGGCGCAGCCCTATCCGCCCGGGGGCTGTTAACGCCCAACTATTTTACCGGCGCGCACAATTTTCACTCGCAATTTGAATTTCTGCCGGTCAGCGCCTTTGTCGCCAGTTATGAACTGACACGCAAGCTGTGCCTGTTGGCCGTGCGAGCCTAGTGGCAGCGCTTTGTGGCGGCGCGCGCAAAACGCGCGCCACGCTGCTGGGTCTGCTGGCAATCGTGCTGTGGAGCACCCTGGCCGGCTTAATCCGCAGCCTGAGCGAGCAGTTCGGCCCCACCGGCGGTGCGGCCATGATCTACACCGTCAGCGCCGTATTCCTGCTGGCGCTGGCGGCGCGTCCGCGTGTTGCCGGCTTTAGGCTTAAGTATATGCTCACCGCCGGACTGCTGTTTGCCAGCTATGAGATCTGCTCCTCCCTGTCGCTCGGCTACGCCGCCAGCCGGGAACAATCGATTGAGGTGGGCATGATTAACTATCTCTGGCCCAGCCTGACCGTACTGCTGGCGATGATGATGAACGGCGCAAAGGGCGGTGCCGGTGTTTATACCGGCCTGCTGCTGGCGCTGACGGGTATCGTCTGGCTGATGTGCGGCGACGGCGGATGGACGCCCCGGCATATGCTGGATAATGTATTATCCAATCCGCTAAGCTATGGCCTGGCGCTGGGCGGCGCACTGATCTGGGCGGTCTACTGCAATGTTACCCGTCGGTTTGCCGGCGGACAACATGGCGTTACGCTGTTTTTTATCCTGACCGCGCTGCTGCTATGGGTGAAATACTTGTTCAGCAACGAACCGGGACTGGTGTTCAGCGGCGCGAGCGTCGTCGCCCTGCTGGTGACCGGCGCGGTGATGGGTATCGCCTATGCGTCCTGGAATATCGGCATCATCAACGGCAATATGACCCTGCTGGCCGCCTGTTCCTATTTTACCCCGGTGCTGTCCTCGCTGTTTGCCGCCACGCTGCTCCATATCCACCTGACCGGTAGGTTCTGGCAGGGCGTGGCGCTGGTGTGCTGCGGCTCGCTGCTCTGCTGGCTGACAACCCGCGAACGCCCTGTCGCGGCACAGGCCCCACGCGCCGAGAGGTGATCATCTCTAATGTGATGTACGTCACATGATCCTTTCATGCTGTCAGCGCCAAATGGTGATTTGCATCACAAATATTATGTGACGAAGATCACATTTAGCCTGAAGGAATACGTCGTATCATTCAAAAATGAAATATTGGTTCATTTTTTAAGGCATGGCGTTTCTTATGGGTGCGGTATGAAAATCAAACAAAGCTTAGATAAAATTCCCGGCGGGTTAATGTTGGTTCCCCTGTTCATCGGGGCGATTATCAATACCTTCTACCCGCACGCGGGCGCGTATTTTGGATCATTTACGAACGGCATCCTGAAAGGCACGGTGCCCATTCTGGGGGTCTGGTTCTTTTGCATGGGCGCCACCATTCAATTACGCGCATCCGGCGTCGTGTTGAAAAAATCCGGTACCCTGGTGGCGGTTAAAACCCTCACTGCCTGGGTGGTGGCGCTGGTTGCCTCACGCTTCCTGCCGCTGGACGGCGTGCAAAGCGGCTTTTTTACCGGCATTTCCGCCCTGGTGCTGGCCGCGTCGATGAACATGACCAACGGCGGGCTCTATGCCTCGCTGATGCAGCAATACGGCAGTAAAGAAGATTCAGCCGCCTTTGTGCTGATGTCCATCGAATCCGGTCCGCTGTTGACGATGATTATCCTCGGGTCCGCCGGCGTGGCATCGTTTGAACCCAGGCTATTCCTGGGCGCGGTGCTGCCGTTCATTCTCGGGTTCATCCTGGGCAATCTGGATGATGAGCTGCGCGCGTTTTTTGGCCGCGCGGTGCCGGCGCTGATTCCCTTTTTTGCCTTCTCGCTGGGCAGCGCCATTGATTTATCGGTGATCCGCGATACCGGACTGCTGGGGATCCTGCTGGGCGTGGGCGTTATTATCGTCACCGGCATTCCCTTGATCCTGGCTGATAAATTTATTGGCGGCGGCGACGGCACCGCCGGGATTGCCGCTTCCAGCTCGGCCGGCGCGGCGGCGGCCACGCCGTTTTTAATCGCCGAGATGAATCCGGTATTTAAAAGCCAGGTGGCGTCGGCCACGGCGCTGGTGGCCACGGCGGTTATCGTCACCTCCGTGTTGGTGCCCATCCTCACCGCGCTGTGGGCCAAATGGGCCAGACGGGGACAAGATGGCGCCCATGCGCCCACCGTCTCTGCCGATTAGCGCCGCTCATGCGATCGTCAGCGCAACGCCGCCGGGCGTTGCACGCTCCCGCCATCTTTTGTTGACTATACTGGCTGTTGGCAATAACAATAAAAAGCCGATACATCATCCGCCGGCCAATGCGGCCGCGGGTGTCGGGCGCCTGCCCGAATGACACTGGGAGAGAAAATATGGCCAACGATCCGCTTTATGACGCGCTGCTCAAACGCATCGAGGCGCTGGAAGCCCGTGAAGAGTTGCTTACCGTCACGTCCCATGCCTATCAAGTGGTGATTACCACGATATTGGGCAATATCGATGCCGAAACCCGCGATCGTATCATCACCATGGTCGACGAGGCGCATGAGATTGCCTATTCCCAGGCAGTGAACCGCAGCGATAAACATCTCTCCGAAATTATCAAAGGTGCCGACGAAATCGTCCAGCGGATGTTTAACTACGCGCAGGGCGGCACGCAGCCGGACCATTGATCCCGCGTTTTTTGCCGGCCCGTCCCGTTTCCACCCAGCACGATCCCGGTTCCCCGCCGGGATCGTGCTTTCTTTCTTATACCCGCCGATGACGGTCTGATTTTTGCAAAGCCAGTCAGACGTATTAAGATAGCGCTGGCGGCGCTGGCCGGTTTATTTCAGGGTGGAACAGGGAAATTCATGAAGCGATATGCAGCAATACTGTTGATCATCGGGGCTCCGGTGGTTCTGACGCTGGCCGGGTGCGACCGACCCGCGCCGCCGGACGCCGCGCAGGCGTGGGTCGCCGAAGGGCGGACAATGGGAACCTTTTACCGCGTCACCCTGGCCGCGCCTCCGCCGGCGGCCCTAGAGGGATTAAAGGACAGCATCGCCCGGCAACTGGAGCAGGACAACCATGAATTGTCGACTTATCAACAGGACACGGTTTTGTCGCGTTTCAACCAGTACCGCTGCACCGATCCGCAGCCCATTACCGCCAATATGGCCGATATTGTCACCACCGCGCTGCGTATCGGGGTGAAAACCGGCGGCGCCATGGATATCACCGTCGGGCCGCTGGTGAATCTCTGGGGATTCGGTCCGGATAAACAGCCGCGGGCGTTGCCCGAACAGCAGGACATCGACAGTGCCCGCGCCCGGGTCGGGCTGCGCCACCTGAGGCTTATCGAAGATAGCCAGGGGCAATGGCTGCAAAAAGATCTGCCGGACCTGTATGTGGATTTGTCCACGCTGGGCGAGGGCGCCGCCACCGATCATCTCGCCGCGCTGCTGGAACGGCGCGGCATTACCCGCTATCTGGTCTCGGTGGGGGGCGCCGTGATCTCGCGCGGTCTTTCGCCGCAGGGAATACCGTGGCGCGTGGCGATCCAGCGGCCGACCGATCGGGAAATCGGCGCCCAGGCTATAGTCGATTTGCAGGGACACGGCATCAGTACGTCGGGCAGTTATCGCAATTACTATGAATTGCAGGGAAAACGGCTCTCGCATATCATCGACCCGGCGACCGGCAGGCCAATTGAACATAAGCTGGTGTCGGCCACGGTTATCGCGCCCACCGCCCTGGAAGCGGACGGCTGGGATACCGGACTGATGGTGCTGGGCACCGAAAAAGCCCAGGCGCTGGCCGAGCAGCAGGGTCTGGCGGTTTATCTTATCACCCGTTCCGCCGATGGTTTTACCGCCTGGATGTCGCCGCAGTTCAAGTCTTATATCATCGGTCAGGATGACGCCGCGACCGAGACCGGGCATAAATAATAACAGGAGGGAATATGAGCAAATACGTGATGCTGTCGCTGTTGATGTTAACCTTGCCGTGCGCGTCGTCTTCCGTTTGGGCTGACGACGCCATGCCCGGCATGAACATGGATCATGGGTCGGCGGCCGGGCTCAGTAAGTCCAGCCAGGACTATATGGCCGCCATGCAGGACATGCATAAGGATATGGCGGAAGGGGTGAAAGCCCAAGACCCCGACGTCGCTTTTGCCCGCGGTATGATTCCACACCACCGGGGCGCTATCGCCATGGCGGAGACCGAATTAAAATACGGTAAGGACCCCCGGATGCGGCAGATGGCGGAGAGGGTGATTAAAGCGCAAAAAGCCGAGATCGATACCATGAACAACTGGCTGAAGGATCATCCCGATAAAGCGCGGTAATCGTTCCTTCTTGCATTTAGCGTCCAGGTTTGATAACTCTAGGTGGCCCGGGTGTTATCGGGAAGTCTTTTGGTCAACCCCCTAAATCTGACAAGTAAGCGAGGTGTTTATGAGTAGAGGTAAGGACAAGTCAGCCAAGAAGAGACCGGAGAAGACACTGAAGGAAAAGCGCGCGGACAAGAAGAGCAAGAAAGGGCTCGAAATCTGACCCTGCATTTTTTTCGCGACGTAACCCGGCAATGGCCGGGTTTTTTTATCCAGGGCTCGCAGGGTTAACGTTTTTATACGCAATTGGTTATACTGTCCTCGGTGCTCACTAACGGGATATTTGAACCATGAACGATGATATTTTTGAATTTGATATTGATGCCGAATTGGCCAAGGCGCAGGAACATGCCGAACAAAAAGCCAAGGAAGTGCCGGAAGCCTTTTCGGCAGAGGACGATTGTGAAGGCTGTAAAATTTAAGCATTTTTGTCCACAGCGCCTGACATTATGCCAGGCGCCTTCCCCGGTATGCTGGAAAGATCGCCCGCGGCATAATAAATTGGATAACGACGGGCATTTTGCCTACGCCGGGCAGTGTCGTGGTGATGTGTGATTAGTGTTGCTGATATTTAAAGTCGCCTGTAGAGACAAATGATGATTTCAAAAAATAAAATCTTAGCAACTTCCAAGAAAAGAGGCAGAAAAAAGGAATGGTATATCAATGCGTTATGGGGCGTGGTAAAAAAGCCCGCCGAAAAAAGCGGGCAACATTACTTCTTAAGTTACACCAGGGAAATTAATCTTACTTATACATAGTACGCTAAACTTGGGGAATTACTATTTATTTCAGTCATGTTTTAGCGTGTAAGCGGAAATTAAAATTGAATAACGATATGCTTATTTGAATATCACATAATGAAGTGAATATTTAAAAGAGCAAAGACGTTGATTTAATTAGCATCATGCAGTCTCGCTAATGCCGTGATCCGCGTGTGGCGTGAATTAAATTAATTCATTTGTAATAACACTTTTATCCAGAAATAGACAGGCCCTCGTCCGGGCGATCCTTGACCTTCCTGCTTAATAACGCAGCGGCGGCGTTAATGGCAATATTAGCGAGCAATCGTTACGGCACGCCTGCGGCGTGATGCCAAAATATTTTTTGAACAACGTCGTGAACTGTGATTGGGAGTTAAAGCCATAATCGAGGGCGATGTCCATGATTCTGTTGTCGCTATTGCGCAGGCGATAGACGGCTTCCGTCAATTTGCGCTCGCGGATATAACGACCGACGGCAATGCCGGTGGTCGCGCGGAACACGCCCTGCATATGCCATACCGAATACCCTGACCGGGCGGCGAGCTCAGGCAAGGCGATATCCCGGTCCAGATGATCCTCGATCCACTGCGCAAGGGCGGCGACCAGAGGTTCATTCGGTTTCAGTTCGCGCATAATCATTCTTTTCCGCCCGGACGATGACCGGTTTAGCACAAAGACAATAACGGGTTTATGGCACAGCCAGCCACATGATGAGCAGGGTATCACCGCGCATGACTCATCACCCTGCGGCATAACGAAAGCCGGTGGCGGGCAAACCGGGGGCCGCATGCCAGCGGCCCCGCTGTTTGCCGCCAGCCGCGACTATACGTCGCCGTTATTATCTTCCTCCACCGCATCATAGATGCGCTGCATAATATCGGGGAAAGCGGATTGCACCCGGCTCCAGCTCGGGATAAAGGGTTTATCGTTCGGGCGTTCGATAAAGGCTTGTCCGGCGTCAAGGATGCATTGCATAAACAATTCCACCGCCGCCTCCTCGCTGTGCTGGTCGAATTTCAGTCCGTTCATGATGGCGTCATGATGATAAAACTCCAGGATGTCCAGCGCATTGCGGTAATAGGTAGCCTTGAGCACCCGGAAGGAGTCGCTGGTTAAATTGACGCCCATCGTGGCCAGCTTACGGTACAGGGACTGGATAATATCGTTGCTCATGCGCTTAAGGCCGCCGGAGCCATCCTCTTCCGCCAGGGGCTGGTGCTTGTGGTCATAATTATCGGCGATTTCCACCTGGCAAATATGATTTGGCGAGTAGTTGCGGTAAATCTCGGACAATAACCCAATCTCCAGCCCCCAATCCCCCGGGATTTTCATATCATGCATGACGCGGGTGCGCATGGCGAATTCGCCGGACAGGGGATAGCGGAAGCTGTTGAGATAATCCAGGTACGGGGATTGGCCGTAGACGTTTTCCAGCGAACGCAGCAGCGGCCCCACCAGTAAGCGCACGACGCGTCCGTTCATCTTGCCGTTGGCCACCCGGGCATAGAAGCCTTTACAGAATTCATAACTGAATTTGGGATGGACCACGGGATACAGCAGCCGGGCCAGCATGCCGCGATCGTAGGTGACGATATCGCAATCGTGCAGCGCCACCGCCAGCGTACGATCCGACGCCAGCGTATAGCCGGTGCAGAACCAGACGTTGCGTCCTTTTCCCGGTTCGGTGGGAGAAAGTCCTTCTTTTTCCAGCTCGGCGTCAATAGCCTTTAACCGCGGTCCGTCATTCCAAAGAATGCGGTGATGCTGAGGCAGCCGGGAAAAAAAATCCCGGGCAAAAAGGAATTGATCGCGGTCGGCGCGATCCAACCCGATAACGATTTCCTCCAGATAGGGCACTTTGGCCAATTCATCAACGATATGGGCCAGCGCCGGTCCTTCAAGCTCAGAAAACAGCGACGGCAGGATCAGACCCATTTTGCGCTTTTTGGCAAACCCCAGCAGCTCTGTTTCTAACTCCTCGACCTTGCGATCGGAGAGGTTGTGAAAATTGGCGATAATTCCATTTTGATGAAAATCACTCATGCGTTTTCTCCCCAAGCTTTTTTTTTCTTAAAATTGTTATCCGACTCTGATTAAGCCGAGGTAATAAAATAATCCATCCCTTCGCACCAGCCTTCCGGTCCATAGGCGTTGGTGCGATAAACATACCGCTGCTGCGGGCTGACGGTGACCGGCGTTTTCGTGTAACCCCGAATGATGACCGCATAGTCCACCGCGTCCAGCAGCGAAATATCGTTTGGCCCGTCGCCCAGGCCTATGGATTGCCACGGGCGGCCGTCCTGCTGACGATAGTGCTGCAAAAGCCGGCGCACCGCGGCGCCTTTGCTGCTGCCTTGCGACATCACGTGATAAAACCGTCCTCCCTGGGTCACCGCCAGGCCCTCCTTGGCCAGGAGGTCGGTAAAGTCGCGCAGCCGCTCGTCGCTTTCACGCCAGATAAAGGCCTCCGAGGCCTGCCGACGCTGCGCCAGCAGCGCGTCTTGGGCGGATAACCCGGTCCATTCGCCGACCAGCTTCTCATCAACGTCGCCGAAGCCGAAGAATTTGAAACCGTATTCCTGCCGCAGCCGTTCCATCGCCGCGCGTACCGCGGCATAGTCCTGTCCCATGATCCTGCCGGACAGTTCGCCGTCAAGCTGTAACAACGCGCCGTTTTCGGCAATAAATGGCGTTCCCGACAGCCCCATGCTCTCTTGCAGCGGCACAATCTCGGCGGTGGTCTTGCTTGAGCAAAACACCACGGGGATATGATGGGCCTTAAGCCTATCAAGCCAGGGCGCGGCAGGTTGCCAACTGTAGGTATGATGGTCGAGCAGCGACCCGTCCAAATCGGTTATGACCACTAACGGGTCGGTGAGACTTGGCATGTTTTTCCCGCCTTTTTGACAGTTGTGACAATGGGCTGACGTCATCTTATAAAACTGAGTATATACGATGGATTGCCGCGAAAGCGGCAAATGTTCGCCGGATTCGGGTCAAGCTAATCGTGCCGATGTGCTGTAAAGCAGCATTTTTCCTAAAGTATCATTAAGAATAATCCTAAAAAACAGCGCGTAATACCGGCTGGGCCAGCGTGGAAAAATTGGGCGCAAAATCTAATTATTTTTAATAATCATATGAAAATAAACAATTATTATCGGGGAGGTCAGGTGTTTTTCATCGTGATGACCCTTTTTGGCGCGGTTGTGGTGCGTAATGCGATAGAGTAGCAACCATTATGTTACTTGCCAAATTAAGTGATGCCGCTACTATGGGCGGGTAATTTGATTTCCTAGTGTAACGAACTTTAAAATTCCTTATGCACCCCGCAAAGGAATATGCTTTTTTTCGCCCGGCCTGATCGGCCGGGGTCTTTTTCTGTGTTTATCGCTGCCGCCAGGCCGCCATGGTCACCGATTGACTTCCGCCACGGTATAATCGCGTATATCCAGGTCATAGGCTTCCGCCAGGGCGCCGTAGGTGTTAAATTCGCGCCCGTCGGCCGTGACCATATGGGCGTGTTCATTGCTCTGGTGTTCATGTATTTCCCCTTGCGCCGCCTCCCTGACCGCCTGTAGCAACGCATCCACGTCTATACTTATTTCTCGCTGCAGCTGTTCATTGAATTCTTTGGCAAAGGCCATGATGTTTCCCCTCTGTGAAGACCAGCAAAAACGTACCTGTTAAGTATAGCTTTTGCCGCGGGTTTGGATCGCCTTGCGTACGTTGGTCGGGGTGGAATAAATGTCCCGGCCGATCGGGTACGGGCTGACTGGACGGGGTGTTTTATACTAAACTAGCTATCGGGCATATTTAGAGGTAAGTCATGAAATTACACGATCGGGTGACGGTGAAAACCGATGGCGGGCCACGGCGTAAAGGCAAAATCCAGGCCATAGAAGAATTCAGCGAAGGGGTGATGTATCTGGTGGCGTTGGATGATTATCCTACCGCCATTTGGTTTTTTAACGAGACCAGCCATCCTGACGGCATTTTTGTTGAACCCTTGCTGGAGGAGCGCTAGTACGACGTAAAAAAACGGTATCAGGCGGCGCCCTGATACCGAAAAGCCCCCGCGCGCCCAGGCATTAAAGCGACGGGGCCTATGGTCAGCGTACGTTAACGTAAATGCCGTTGGTCACGGTGTCCGTCAGCCGCACGACGTGATAAATCACCTGCTTGTTATGAGTCTTGATTTTCCGCTTGATATTGCCTTTATGCGAAGAGACCGTCTTGGCCTTGATCTGCATGCGGTCCGATATCTGGATGGTGTCGTGACCGGACATCCACATGCGCAGCATATTGGATTCGGTCTGGCTTAACCGCACCGGGTTCAAATCCACCGGCGACTTGTGGGCGCCGTCATCCAGGCATTTATGTTTATTGCAGCCCGTAAGCAGCGAATTGAGCGTCTCGGGCTTAATCGATTTCGAGGTGATAATCAGGTTTTTACGCACAAACAGATAATCTTCAAAATGGATGTTGGTCATTGCCATAAAAATGAAAAACAGCGTATCGGGATGCTGGGTAATGATCTTTTTGATTCTATCCGTCGCATCCGGTTCATGGATAAAACACTCTTCATTCACAAAAACCACATCAGGCTTCACGCGCGTGCATTTTGTCTGCAACTGGCCGATATCAGCTACGATATTGATATTGCGCTTTTTTACACCGGTATCCGTCAAAAATCCGGTAAGACCAAGGCGGGTATAGCTGCATGAATCCATGATGATCGTTGGCATAGCGCACCCTCATTTAATTTGATTATCTGTTTTTAGCAACGATAAAATGCTTCTTATTGGCCTGTAGATTTCATAAAGCTTCACAGTTACCTAATGTTTTAACAACAATTCACAATTAAGTTCAACGATATTTTTTTGAGACCGCTCTCCCAAAAGTGAATCGATAAATTTGACTTAAGTCTAACGATGCACCGTTCAAGGCAGGTAACGCTTTTGCTGGCCGCCACGCGAAGGAACTGCGCACGTTTTGCCAAGCGGCAGGCGCTTCCGTTTAAAGGCAAGCGGTTTGTTCGGAAAATGATATTACAAATTAGTCAAAATAAACATAAGAAAAATTCATGGACTTTTTTGTATGATTTTTTATGTTCATGGCGGTTGACAATATGACGCCGATCTATGGCTATTTCAGATTTTTTCTATTAATAATTAATTACTTAAGTGATATGTGCGTATAAATGAAACTGATTATCGTTTATATTTGTCTGATTTTTGAGCAAAATGCCTTTTTTTTAGCCTTATACGTCAAGGCGTATTTAACTTTATATACAATTTTTGACTTTTCCGGGCCGCTTTTACCGCATTTAGGCCAGCAGAGACGCTATCATGAAATGGAACCTATCTATAACGTTGAAGTATTGCCTGCCATTGCTTGGCCGGGCGGGGCGTTTGCCGCCATTTATGACAGATCAAAAATTATTGTCTATACTAACTAAAGTGTTCACTGCCGCCCGAAGGACAGGTGGGACAGAAAGCATGCCTTACCGGCCATGCAAAAGCGTTTTCTTTGCGCCTTATGTTCCGCGATAACGCCAGCGCAGTTTCAAGGAGAACGACGATTTTAAAATTCACCTCAATGCTTCTCACTCCTTTGTTACCGCTTACCACTTGTCATCCGGGCTGTGCTAATGCGCTGTAGCGCAACCACTTATCCAGCGATGCGCCCGGAATGCTGCTCGCTCGCGGTAACAGGAGGATAACAGGTATGACAGACAGTGATTCGCTACCCCCGATACCCTTGGACACCTTCGCCTGTTTTTTTGATGTGGACGGCACCCTGGCTCCCATTGAAAAACGGCCCGAATTAGTATCCATCCCCGATAATATCAAACAGACTTTATATGCCATCTCCAGCGTCGGCGGGGGCGCCGTGGCGCTGGTATCGGGCCGCTCCTTAACGGAACTCGACGCCCTCAGCGCGCCACTGCATGGCCCTGCGGCCGGCGTGCACGGCGCTGAACGCCGGGACGCGCGCGGAGAAATCCACCGCACCGACTTATCGCCGGAGCTGGCGATGAAGCTTGAACGGGAACTGACGCAGGCCATCGCCGCATTTCCCGGCTGCCATGTTGAAGCAAAAGGCATGGCCTATGCCTTGCATTATCGCCAGGCGCCGCAATATCAAGACGCGATCATGGCGGTGGCTGAAACCTTTGCCCGCCGTTATGCGGAACTGGCCCTGCAGCCGGGCAAATGCGTCGTGGAGCTCAAGCCGAAGGGCGTCGACAAAGGCGCCGCCATCCAGGCCTTTATGCAGGAAAGCCCTTTTGCCGGAAGAACGCCGCTGTTTATCGGCGACGACTTGACGGACGAAGCCGGATTTATCCAGGTCAACGCCCTGAACGGCATCTCAATAAAGGTCGGACCGGGCGCTACCGCGGCGCGTTATCATTTGGACGATGTGGGGCACGTTCATCTTTGGCTATTGTCATTGCTTAAACAACAAGATAATTATTCTATTAAAACCAAAAGCTCGGTTGGGGAGGATTTATGAGTCGCTTAATAGTAGTATCGAACCGTATTGCGGCTATGGAAGGTAAAAAAGAAAGCGCGGGCGGCCTGGCCGTCGGCATTATGGATTCGCTGAAGGACGCGGGCGGCTTGTGGTTCGGCTGGAACGGCAAAATCAGCGAAGAAGAGCTTCCTTTGGAGAAACACCAGCAGGACAACATTACGTTTGCTGCGTTCACATTGAACCAAAGCGAATATGATCAATATTATCTCAATTTTTCCAATACCGTTATCTGGCCGGCGTTTCATTACCGCCTGGACCTGGTGCAATACCAGCGTGAGGATTATGACGGTTATTGCCATGTTAACGAGAAGCTGGCGGGACGTTTGCAGCCTCTCGTGGAAGACGACGATATCCTGTGGATCCATGATTATCATCTGTTACCCTTCGCCGCCGCCTGCCGCAAGCTGGGCATGACCAATCGCATTGGTTTTTTCCTGCATATCCCGTTCCCGACCTCGGAAATATTCAATGCCTTGCCGCCGCGAAAAGAATTGTTGGAAATGCTGTGCGAATATGATCTCATCGGTTTCCAGGCGGAAACCGACCGTTTGGCCTTTATTGAAAACCTGTCGCTGGTGACCGACGTGGAGCAACTGGATGAAGACCGCTTTGCCGCCTATGGCAAATCGGTCACGGTGCGCGTGTATCCCATAGGCGTGGAACCGGACAGTATCCGTGAACTGGCGGAAGGGGCGCTGCCGCCTAAGCTTGCGCATCTGCGGGATAAAATGAACGGCAAGCTGATTATCAGCGTGGATCGCCTGGATTATTCCAAAGGTTTGCCGGAGCGATTCCAGGCCTTCGAGACCCTGCTTGAGAACTATCCACAGCACCGCGGCAATATACGTTTTTTCCAGATAGCGCCCACTTCGCGCGGCGACGTCCAGGCCTACCAGGATATTCGTCACGAACTGGAGACGGAAGCCGGCAGGATTAACGGCCATTTCTCAACGCTGGAATGGACCCCGTTATTCTATCTTAACCAGCATTATGAACGCAGCCTGCTGATGAAGATTTTCCGCCATTGCGAAGTCGGCCTGGTCACCCCGCTGCGCGACGGGATGAACCTGGTGGCGAAAGAGTATGTCGCCTCACAGGATCCCGCCAATCCGGGCGTACTGATTCTTTCCCGTTTTGCCGGGGCCGCCAACGAGCTTACCTCGGCGTTGCTGGTGAATCCTTATGACCGCGACGGTGTCGCCGCCGCCCTGGATAAAGCGCTCTGTATGCCGCTGGAAGAGCGCATTTCTCGCCATGCGGAAATGATGAAGGTGATTAATAAAAATGACATCGTACACTGGCGTCAATCGTTCCTGAATGACTTAAAAGCCGTTCCGGCCACCACGGCGGCGCATTAAAGCCTATCGTCCCGTACCCGCCGCCGCGCCCTTACGCTGGCCGGGGGCGGAGGGAACGGCATAGGTCCCGGCCAGCGGGACGCTTGCCCCGGGGTCCGTGACATAGCCCTGCTCAACGTATAGCCGCCGTAAACCCGGACCGGAATTACGGCGGCATTTTTGTAGCTGTATGATAACGTTATGCGTTATCACCCTTATTTTCCCTAACGGACGTGGACATAAATACCCGTCGCGGCGTTGCAAATCCCCTGGTATAAAAAACGATCTAAAATAAAGAGTTACTGCATATTTTGCGAATATTTTGATCAGTTTTATCTCAAGTTTTGAATAAGTATGCCGATGATAATCATACATGGCTATTTTGGGTTGTGGGCACGCCCTCATCCTTTTAACAGCCACATAAATGTTTACGTATCATTTCCCTCCCCAATCTCATTCCTTCCATTGTTAACATTCCCCTGTAAAATCGTTCATTTTTAATACAAAAGAATCTGACCCTGACGGGCAAAAGCCGTTGGTATGTTTCAATAATGTTATTGATGTATCCATGACGTTTATCCTGAAAAAACAGCATTAATACTGATGAATTTAATTTTAAAAGATATTTTAGGGTGCGAATTTGTTTTTTCGAATGATATTCTGTCAAAATCAATATGATCAGATGAATCCGCTGATTGTGCGGGGATTTTTGCTAAAAATTTGTTGCAATCTTTTTTTGTGTTCATTTTTTGATCAGCAATCACATCAGACCAGTAGCAATTCTGATCAAGTAAGCTAAATTTCTGTGATCTAGATCACACTTTATCTAAAATTTGCCCAGGGGTAGATTGTATGAACGACAGAATCGGCGTTAGAGTTGCGGCGCAATTAGGAATAATCTCACTAAATTGTAAAAATGTTTCACGGAAGAAACCTTAATGAATCATGTTAATTTTGGGCATATTTTACACCAAGAATATTTAACGGTACGGCTTTTATAATTAGCCGCTTCGATTACCGGACAATTTAAGTATGTACGGTATCGTTGATTTCATTAGCCACCCAGGGGAAAAATCCCCGGATACCGGGCGATATTTTATCACCCAAGTTATGTTTTTAAACATAGTCTAGAGGGATGGGAAAATGAATACGAGTGAAATACGTAAACATGTTTACGATATAAATTTATCATATTTATTATTGGCGCAGCGTTTGATCAACCAGGAAAAAGCGTCGGCAATGTTTCGGCTGGGGATTAACGATACCATGGCCGATGTTTTACTGAAACTGACCTTGCCGCAAATGGTTAAACTGGCCGAAACGAATCAGCTATTGTGCCTGTTTCGTTTTGACGATCACCAAACCATTACGCAATTAACGCAGGATTCCCGCGTGGACGAATTACAGCAAATCCACACCGGCATATTGCTATCCAGTCAACTACAGGAACGGCTGGCGGCAAAAGACAACCATCTGCCTAAGAAAAGGGCATAGCGATGGCCGGCAAAAGTATTGTCCAGGAAGCGAAGGATATTCAGCTGGCTATGGAGCTGATTACGTTGGGCGCCCGGTTGCAAATGTTGGAAAGCGAAACGCAGCTTAGTCGCGGTCGACTGATCAAATTGTACAAGGAGCTGCGCGGCAGTCCTCCGCCCAAGGGTATGCTGCCGTTCTCAACCGATTGGTTCATGACCTGGGAACAGAACATTCATTCGTCGATGTTTTACAATATTTTCCAGGTGTTGCTGCAAAACGGGCAATGCACCGGTGTTGAAGCGGTGATCAGGGCCTACCGGTTATACCTTGAGCAGTGTCCCCAGCAGGACGGTGAACAGCCGATACTGGCGCTGACCCGCGCCTGGACCCTGGTGCGGTTTGTCGAAAGCGGCATGCTGCAGCTAACCCCGTGCAGCCACTGCCATGGCCACTTTATCACTTATGCTCATCAGCCCATTTACGGGTTTGTCTGCAGTTTGTGCCAGCCGCCGTCCCGGGCGGTAAAAAGACGTAAACTTTTGCCGGTAGCGGCCGATATCAATACCAAGCTGCTGGATGAGCAGGCGCAGCATGCGGTGTGATGGGCAATCCTAACGGATGACGACATCCACGACGATATCCTGGCATAAGCTTGCCAAGACTGTCGTCGTTCGGTTTCCCGGATGTGCTGCGTGCAGGCCGACATCTTTTTACCGGGAGAACGGATGTGTTAGTGATAGTGGGATACCTTGTGGTAATGGGCGCCGTATTTGGCGGTTATGCCTTAGTCGGCGGCCATCTGGGCGCGCTGTATCAACCTGCCGAGTTTCTTATGATTGGCGGCGCTGGCCTTGGCGCCTTTATTGTCGGCAATAACGGCAAAGCGATCAGATTGACAATAAAGGCCTTCCCGCAGTTATTTCGTGGCTCTAAATATAACAAATCCCTCTATATGGACCTCATGGCATTATTATTCCGTTTAATGGCCAAGGCGCGCCAGCACGGAATGCTGGTACTGGAATTTGATATCGATTCCCCCAATGAGAGCGA
This sequence comes from Sodalis sp. RH14, assembly GCF_047324285.1. NCBI lineage: Bacteria > Pseudomonadati > Pseudomonadota > Gammaproteobacteria > Enterobacterales > Bruguierivoracaceae > Sodalis > Sodalis sp. RH14. Next base: position 3,418,793 of record NZ_CP178739.1, on the reverse strand, counting down.
CATCTTTAAACTCTATCCGCGTATTCTTGCCGACAAACATCTGATGGACTTTATTACGGATTATTTACGCCTGATGATCGGCGGCAATATGAACGCGTTTGAAATTGAAACGCTGATGGATGAGGAAATCGAAACTTATGAGCATGAATGCGATATACCGGCCAGCAGTCTGGGGCAGGTAGGCGATTCGCTGCCGGCCTTCGGTATTGTCGCCGCGGTTATGGGGGTGGTGCACGCCCTTTCCGCAGCGGACCGCTCGGCCGTTGAGCTGGGTGCGATGATAGCTGAGGCCATGGTAGGTACCTTTTTAGGCATACTGCTGGCTTATGGTTTTGTCTCGCCGTTGGCGTCGCTGCTGCGGCAAAAGAAAGATGAAAGCACCAAAATGATGCAATGCATCAAAATTACTCTGCTCTCCAGTATCCATGGCTATGCGCCGCAAATCGCCGTGGAGTTTGGGCGAAAAACGCTGTTCTCCGCCGAGCGCCCGTCGTTCAGCGAACTGGAGGCGCATGTCAGGTTGGCCAGGGAACCGATTAAACAGCAGCCGGTGGAAGAGGATGCATGAAAAACCAGCCGATCATCGTGGTACGCAAACGGCGTGGGTCCAAACGCCATGCCGAGCACGGCGGCTCCTGGAAAATCGCCTATGCCGACTTCATGACCGCCATGATGGCGTTCTTCCTGGTGATGTGGCTGCTGGCCATCGCCACGCCAAAGGAGCGGGTTTCCATCGCCGAGTATTTCCGCACCCCGCTGAGCGTGGCGCTGACCGGCGGCAATCGCAGCAGTTCGGATACCAGTCCCATCCCCGGCGGCGGCGCGGATCCGACACGTCAGCAGGGCGATGTGCATAAGAACATTAACGATCTGTTGGACAAGCTGGAAAAGAAACGGCTGAACAAGCTGCGCGAACGTCTGGACCAGCTTATTGAATCCGATCCGCGCCTGCGGGTGCTGCGTCCCCAGTTGCTTATCAATCTGGTGGACGAGGGGCTGCGTATCCAGATCCTCGATAGCCAGAACCGGCCGATGTTTGAAACCGGCAGCGCGCGGGTGGAACCCTATATGCGGGATGTGCTGCGCGGTATCGCGCCGATCCTCAATGATATTCCCAATAAAATCAGCATATCGGGGCATACCGACGCCGCCCCCTACGCCAATGGCGAACGCGGCTACAGTAACTGGGAATTATCGGCTGAACGCGCCAACGCGTCCAGGCGGGAACTTATCACCGGCGGGCTGTCGGAAGGCAAAATCCTGCGGGTGGTGGGCATGGCCGCCACCATGAGCCTTGCGCCGCAGCAGCCCGACGCGGCGATTAACCGCCGCATCAGCCTGCTGGTGCTGAATAAGCAAACGGAACTGAGCATTGCACATGAAAACGTGCAAAGCCAGGGGATGGAAATCAATAACTCGAAAGGATTAACGCAGCAGCCGTCATTTAAGGACGCTACCGATACGCCGCCGGTTCCGGACCCGGCGGCGCCGGGAACACCGGAATCGACGCCAGTGAAACCCGCGGCGCCGCCAGCGGCAGGGGAGCCGGCGGTAACCCCGCCAGGAACCGCGGAACCTGTGCCGTCCACCGCCCGGCAGACCAATGCCGGCGTCAACGCGGCGCCGGCGAGTTCATCATCCGGGGGACCGGCCGCAGCCCCGGCTACTTTGCCATCCGGGGCCTCCGTTCCGGCTGCCTCGCCGTTTAACGAACGTGATTCACAGCAGAGGTGATTTCGTGAGCATGGAATTAAGCGCTTTTTACCAAACTTTTTTTGATGAAGCCGCCGAACTGCTGGCGGATATGGAACAGCACCTGCTGGTACTGGATCCGCAAAATCCGGATAGCGAACAGCTGAATGCGATTTTTCGCGCCGCCCATTCGATTAAAGGCGGGGCGGGAACCTTCGGTTTTACGGTATTGCAGGAAACCACGCATTTGCTGGAGAACCTTCTGGACGAGGCGCGGCGGGGGGAGATGTCCCTCAGCACGGAGATTGTTAACCTGTTTTTGGAAACCAAAGATATCATGCAGGATCAATTAGATGCCTACAAAACGGCTCAGGAGCCTGATGCGGCAAGCTTTGCTTATATCTGCGAAGCGCTGCGCCAGCTGGCTTTGGAAGCTAAAGGCGCCGTGGCGCCGGCCGACGGCGCCGTCGCACAGGCGGCGGACAATGTCCAGCAGAACGCGGCGCCGCGTCCCGGTCAAACGGACGCGGCGGATGCTGCGCTGCGCATACGGCTTAGCGGCCTTAAAGCCAGTGAAATTCCGCTGATGCTTGAGGAACTGGGCAATCTCGGCACGGTGCTGGCTCACGAGGAAACGCCCGACGGCCTGAGCGCCAGCCTGCAAACCACGGTGAGCGAGGATGACATCTGCGCAGTGCTGTGTTTTGTGCTGGATGCCGATCAGATTCATTTTGACGCCGAGCCCGACGCCGCGACCGTAGCCGAAGCCCCCGAAGCCCCCGATGCCAACCCGTTGCCGGCCGCCGCCGGCCAGGCCCAGGTCGGCGAAATCGCGCACGCCGGCCACGCCGACAATGTCACGCCCATCAACGCCGCGGGCGCGCCGGCCAGACAGGCCGATACCGGCGCGGCACGAGTCAAACCCGCTGATACCAGTATCCGGGTGGCGGTAGAGAAAGTGGACCAGTTGATCAATCTGGTCGGCGAACTCGTGATTACGCAGTCCATGATTGCCCAGCGCGCCGGCGCGCTGGATCCGGTGGAACATAGCGATTTAATGATCAGCATGGGGCAATTGGAACGCAATGCCCGCGATCTGCAGGAATCGGTGATGTCGATCCGCATGATGCCGATGGAGTATGTCTTTAACCGTTTCCCGCGCCTGGTGCGGGATCTCGCCGCCAAGCTGGATAAGCAGGTGGAGCTGACGCTTGAGGGCAGTTCAACCGAGCTGGATAAGAGCCTGATCGAACGTATTATCGATCCGTTGACCCATTTGGTGCGTAATAGTCTCGATCACGGGATTGAGTCGCCGGATATCCGTACGGCGCTCGGCAAGCCGGCCGTCGGCAACCTGCAGCTGCGCGCCGAGCATCAGGGGGGCAACATTTGTATCGAGGTGATCGACGATGGCGCCGGCCTTAACCGCGAAAGAATTCTGGCCAAAGCGTTGTCCCAGGGACTGCCGGTGAGCGACAGCATGACCGACGAAGAAGTGGGCATGTTGATTTTCGCGCCGGGATTTTCCACCGCCGAACAGGTGACCGATGTTTCCGGACGCGGGGTGGGCATGGATGTGGTGAAACGCAACATTCAGGCGATGGGCGGCCATGTGGATATTTTGTCCCAGGCCGGCAAAGGCACCACCATCCGCATCCTGCTGCCCCTGACGCTGGCGATCCTGGACGGTATGTCGGTACGGGTAAACCAGGATGTGTTTATCCTGCCGCTGAATACCGTGATGGAGTCGTTGCAGCCGCAGGCGGACGATTTGCACCCGCTTGCCGGCGGCGAGCAGGTCTTGCAGGTGCGCGGCGAATACCTGCCGCTGGTGGAAATGCACCATTTGTTTGATATCAACGGCGCCAAGACCGATCCGACCCAGGGCATCGTGGTGATCCTGCAAAGCGCGGGGCGACGTTATGCCCTGCTGGTGGATCAGCTTATCGGCCAGCATCAGGTGGTGGTGAAAAACCTGGAAAGCAATTATCGCAAGGTACCGGGAATTTCCGCCGCCACCATTCTTGGCGATGGCAGCGTGGCGCTGATTATCGATGTGTCCGCACTACAGGCCCTGAACCGTAGTAAACGGTTGGCCGGTGCTGCTTAATTTATCTTATTTAGCCGACTGATTAAAAGGTGAAAACCATGGCAGGACTTGCAAGCGTCACCGCGCTGAACGGAGAAACCGTGGGTCAGGAGTTTCTGATCTTTACGCTGGGCGATGAAGAATATGGTATTGATATCCTGAAGGTACAGGAGATCCGTGGTTATGATCAGGTGACGCGGATCGCTAATACGCCGGCCTTTATCAAAGGCGTTACCAATCTGCGCGGCGTGATTGTGCCGATATTGGATCTGCGCATTAAGTTCGCGCAGTCGGATGTTATGTACAATGACAATACGGTCGTGATTGTGCTGAACCTGTACCAGCGGGTGGTGGGCATTGTTGTCGACGGCGTTTCCGACGTGTTGTCGTTGACCGCCGAGCAGATCCGCCCGGCGCCGGAATTTGCCGTGACCCTGGCGACTGAGTATTTGACGGGCCTGGGGTCGCTGGGCGAACGGATGCTTATCCTGGTGGATATTGAGCGGTTGTTGAATAGCGAGGAAATGGCGCTGGTGGATAGCGTCGCCATGGCGTAAATAAGCCCCACAGGCACGCTCTCCCTTTAACACGATTGCTTTAGGCCCGGTGCTGGCGGGCATACCGTGCCATGGGGCGCTCGGTCGGGGAGCCTGTACATAAGATTGTGTAATCGCCTGATTTTGATATGTTCAATCCATCATTAGAATTAGGTGAATTTATGGACGAAAAATTGCTACAGGCTCTCGCAACTGAGCTGGCTAAAAGTCTCAAAACCCCTGAGGATCTGAGCCAATTTGATCGGTTTTTAAAAAAATTAAGTGTTGAGGCTGCCCTTAAAGCTGAACTGACTCACCATTTGGGTTATGAGAAAAATCAGCTCAAATCGGGTTCCAACGCCCGTAACGGTTATTCCTCTAAAACGGTTACCACAGGTGATGGCCCGCTAGAGCTGAGGACACCTCGTGATCGCGAAGGGACCTTCGAGCCCCAACTAGTGAAGAAAAATCAGACCCGTATTACCGGAATGGATGACCAGATCCTGGCGCTTTATGCCAAAGGCATGACCACCCGTGAGATATCGGCGATGTTTAAGGAAATGTACGATGCGGATGTCTCACCAGCACTGATATCGAAAGTCACTGAGGCGGTTCTGGAGCAGGTCACTGAATGGCAGAATCGCCCACTCGATACGCTCTATCCCATCATTTACCTGGACTGCATCGTGGTAAAAGTTCGCCACGACGGTCGCGTCATCAATAAATCCGTGTATCTGGCGTTGGGAATTAACATTGAAGGCCAAAAGGAACTGCTGGGCATGTGGATGGCAGAGAACGAAGGCGCGAAGTTCTGGCTAAACGTGTTGACCGAGCTTAAAAACCGGGGATTACAGGATATTTTTATCGCCTGCGTCGATGGCCTGAAAGGCTTTCCTGACGCTATTAATACGGTCTACCCGAGGACCTGCATTCAGCTTTGTATCGTACACATGGTGCGTAACAGCCTGCGCTTTGTCTCCTGGAAAGACGCCAGGGCCGTCATGCGAGACTTGAAGGCAGTGTACCAGGCACCGACGGAGGAAGCGGGACAGCGGGCGCTGGAGACGTTCGCCAGCGTATGGAACTCCCGTTATCCGCAAGTAAGCCGGAGCTGGCAGGCTAACTGGACTAACCTTGCGACATTCTTCGCCTATCCGGAAGACATTCGCAAAGCGATCTACACCACAAACGCCATCGAGTCGCTAAACAGCGTGATCCGACACGCTATTAAAAAACGCAAGGTATTCCCGTCAGACGAATCGGTAAAAAAAGTGGTGTGGCTGGCCATCCAGGCGGCGTCAAAAAAATGGTCGATGCCGGTGAGGGAGTGGAAGATGGCATTGAATCGTTTTAGTATAGAATTTGGAGATCGTTTAAGTGGTCATTTATAAAAAGGCGTTTACACAGATTCCTAAACAGGCTCCGGTCGGGCGGGAAAATCACGCCCGATTCGACCCCATTGGCACGCTCTCCCTTTAACACGATTGCTTTAGGCCCGGTGCTGGCGGGCATACCGCGCCATGGGGCGCTCGGTCGGGCGGGAAAATCACGCCCGATTCGACCTCATAGGCACGCTCTCCCTTTAACACGATTGCTTTAGGCCCGGTGCTGGCGGGCATACCGTGCCATGGGGCGCTCGGTCGGGCAGGAAAATCACGCCCGATTCGACCCCATTGGCACGCTCTCCCTTGAACACGTCTGCTTTAAGCGCGGTGGTGGCGGGCATACCGTGCCATGGGGCCTCGGTCGGGCGGGAAAATCACGCCCGATTCGACCCCATTGGCACGCTCTCCCTTGAACACGTCTGCTTTAAGCGCGGTGTTGGCGGGCATACCGTGCCATGGGGCCTCGGTTGGGCAGGAACACCATGCCCAATTCGACCCCATCGGCACGCTCTCCCTTTAACACGTTTGCTTTAGGTTTGGTGCTGGCGGGCATACCGTGCCATGGGGCCTCGGTTGGGCAGGAACACCATGCCCAATTCGACCCCATTGGCACGCTATTCCTTGAACAGGCTCGGTTTGGTACTGGGTGCTCGCGGGCCTGGCGCTAATTTCTGACGATAGCGGTAAAGTTTGGCGGTTGCCTGCCGATACAATTAGCACCAGTTGTAGTGGGAAAACAGGCATGTTTAACCGAATAAGAGTAGTGACCGGCTTAGTTCTTGTGTTGATAATTTTTTGTTTATTACAACTCTCCTCCGGAGGCGTGTTTTATCATTCGCTGAAACAAGATCAGCACTATTTTGGCGTGTATCAGAATCTGCGTAAGCAGCAGACCGCGCTGAGCGCCAGTTGGGTTGCCCTGGTCCAGACCCGTAATACCCTTAACCGGGCGGCGGTGCGTTACCTGATGGACGAGAATAAAATGGGCAGCGGCGCAACGGTGACCGAATTATTATCCGAAGCGGTGGGGACCCTGCGGCGTTCGGAGCAGACCTTCGGTAATTTCATGGCGATGCCGCGCGAGGAAGGGCAGGACGAGGCCAATATTCAGGCCATGAAACAGCGCTATGATGCCCTGCACTCCGCATTGGCCGAGCTCAATACCCAATTGAGCAACGGCAATATCGTTGATTTTTACGCGCAGCCTACCCAGGCGGTGCAAAATAATTTCGAGGATACCTATAGCCGTTACCTGGCCGGGAATATCCGCCTCTATAACGACGCGGTGGACATGAACCAGCAGTCCTATAACCAGTCCCTCGGCGTGCTGGGCGGTGTTCTGGTCATTTTTATTCTGATTTCCCTGTTGGTGTGGGTCGGCATCCGCCGCATCCTGCTGCATCCGCTGCGCTATCTGATAAGCCATATCCGCGGTATCGCCGCGGGCGATCTTACCCAGGCGCTGACATTAAACAGCCGTAATGAAATGGGCATGCTGGCGGAGAGCCTGCGGGATATGCAGCATGCGCTGACCGGCACCGTGCATACCGTGCGCCAAAGCGCCGACGCCATTTACAGCGGCGCCGGCGAAATCGCCGCCGGCAATAACGATTTGTCCGCGCGCACCGAGCAGCAGGCGTCGGCGCTGGAGGAAACGGCCGCCAGCATGGAGCAGTTGACCGCCACGGTGAAACAGAACGCCGAGAATGCCCGTCAGGCGCGGCAACTGGCTCTGAGCGCGTCGGAAACCGCGCAAAAGGGCGGCAAGGTGGTGGATAACGTGGTCACTACCATGCATGAAATTGCCGGAAGCTCGCAGAAGATAGCCGATATTACTGGTGTTATCGACGGCATTGCTTTCCAGACCAATATCCTGGCCCTGAACGCGGCGGTAGAGGCGGCGCGCGCCGGGGAGCAGGGGCGCGGATTCGCAGTGGTGGCGGGCGAGGTGCGCAGTCTGGCGCAGCGCAGCGCCCAGGCGGCGAAGGAAATCAAGGGACTGATTGACGATTCGGTTAATCGTGTCGACGTGGGTTCGGCGCTGGTGGAAAGCGCCGGCGAAACTATGTCGGAGATTGTCGACGCGGTGACACGCGTGACCGATATCATGGGCGAAATTTCTTCCGCGTCCGATGAGCAAAGCCACGGTATCGACCAGGTGGGCGAGGCGGTGGCGGAAATGGATCGCACCACGCAGCAGAATGCCGCCCTGGTGCAGCAGTCGGCCCAGGCCGCTGCTCAACTGGAAGCGCAGGCCGGCCTGTTGACCCAGGCCGTGTCGGTATTCCGGCTGGAGACGGCGGCGGCGCCCGCGACGGAAAAGGCGGTGGTCCCTGTGCCGCAAACGCCCTCGTCCGCGACGGCAAAAAAAACCACGGAAAGCACGTCGCAGGAAAATTGGGAAACCTTCTAACTACGCATTATATAAGCCACACACCGGCATGAGGTTAATGATGTTAACGCGTATACGGATTTCCACCAGCCTGATCATGATTGTTTTGATCTTTGGCCTGATGCAGCTGGTCAGCAGCGGACTCTCGTTTGAAAATTTCAGGCGCAGCAGCGAGAACTTTCATCAGGTGGAGGCGGACAACCTGAAACGTAACTCGCTGAGCATGAGTTGGTCGGAGATGCTGCAAACCCGTAATTCCCTGAACCGGGCGGCAACGCGTTTTGCGTCTTATACGCCGCTTGAGCAGATCCTGCCCCTGATGGCGGACGCCAAAAAAAGGCTGAGCCATGGGGAAGCGGTGTTTAAGGAATTCAACGCCTATCCGGCGGACAACGAAGCGGAGCAGGCGCTGCGCGTCAAGACCGTGAAGAGTTTCAAGGAATTCGACCAGGCGATGCATGAGGCGATAGAGATGCTGGACAACGGTAATGTCCAGGCCTTTATGGGCCAGCCCACGCAGAAGTTCCAGGATGCGTTCGAACTGCAGTACAACGCCTATATGACCCAGCTTTCCGGGGTGATTGGCGAAGCCAGCGAGGCAAATCGCATCGCCTATGGCCGTTCGGGCTGGATGCTGGGGCTGATGACCGGCATGACCGCGCTGCTGACGCTGGTGGCCCTGCTGTGGCTGAAACGTATGCTGCTGCGGCCGCTGGCCGTAATGAGCGGCCATTTCAACGCCATTGCCGGCGGCGACCTGGGTAACCGTATCGAGGTCAGCGGACGCAACGAAATCAGCCAGCTGTTTCATCAGTTGGAGACGATGCGCGATGAACTGGCGCAAACGGTGATGACCGTACGCCAGGGCACCGATGCCATGCTTAGCGGCATCCAGGAAATCGCCAGCGGCAATAACGACCTGTCGTCACGTACCGAACAACAGGCCGCGGCGCTTGAGGAAACGGCCAGCAGCATGGAGCAGCTGACCTCGACGGTGAAGCAGAACGCCGAAAATGCCCGTCAGGCCAGCAAACTGGCCAGCGATGCATCCAGCACCGCGCAAAAAGGCGGCACGCTGACCGGCAACGTGGTTAAACGCATGGCCGATATCGCCGTAAGCTCGCGCAAAATCAGCGATATCACAAGCGTGATAGACGGCATCGCCTTCCAGACCAATATCCTGGCGCTGAACGCGGCGGTGGAAGCCGCACGCGCGGGCGAGCAGGGCCGCGGGTTCGCGGTGGTGGCGGGTGAAGTACGCAGTCTGGCGCAGCGCAGCGCCCAGGCGGCCAAAGAGATTAAGGGGTTGATTGACGAGTCGGCGACCCGGGTACAGCAGGGGTCGGAGCTGGTGGCCTCCGCCGGTGAAACCATGGATGAGATCGTGCGTTCGGTGGCCCGTGTCACCGATATCATGGGTGAAATCGCCTCGGCGTCGGATGAGCAAAGCCGGGGCATTGAACAGGTCGCCACCGCCGTCAATCAAATGGACGCGGCAACCCAGCAGAATGCGTCGCTGGTGGAACAATCAGCCGCCGCCGGCCATGCGCTGGAATCACAGGCGGAAGCATTAATGCAGGCGGTACGGGTATTCAGGCTAACGCAGCATGAGCTGCAGGAAAACCAGGATGAACCAATGGCTTCAGACCTCAGCACCCGGCAACTCGGGTCCATAACCTAACGCCAAACGCAAGCGCGGCGCAGCGAGAAACCCTATGTCAAACCAAGCTGAAATTGCCGCAAAATGGTCTAACTGGGCACAGCAGGTGCCCTTATCCGATGCGCATTTCCAGCGCATCTGCCAATTGATCTACCAGCGGGCCGGCCTTGTGCTGGCCAGCCATAAGCGGGAGATGGTGTATAACCGCCTGGTCAGGCGGCTGCGTACGCTGAATATAGCGGACTTCGGCACCTATCTGGCGCTGCTGGATGCCGATGTCAAGGGGCCGGAGTGGGAGATATTCGTCAATGCGCTGACCACCAATCTGACGGCCTTTTTCCGTGAACAGCACCATTTCCCGGTGCTGGCGCGGCACGCCAAGGAGCGGCCGGGACCGTACAGCGTCTGGAGCACCGCGGCTTCCACCGGCGAGGAGCCTTATTCCATCGCCATGACGCTGATGGAAACCCTGACGGGTTCGCTGGCGCAGGTGTCGGTTATCGGCAGCGATATCAATACCCAGGTGTTGGACAAAGCCCGCGCCGGCGTGTACCGCCATGAAGAACTGCGCGGGCTGAGCACCGTGCAGCGGCAGCGGTTCTTTCTGCGCGGCACCGGTCCCCATGACGGGCTGGCGCGGGTCAGGCCCGAACTGAACGCCATGGTGCGGTTTCAGTACCTGAACCTGCTGGCGGCAGAGTGGGCGTTGCCCGGGCCTTTCGACGCGATATTTTGCCGTAATGTAATGATTTATTTTGATAAGGAGACGCAGGAGCGCATTTTGCGACGCTTCGCGCCGTTGCTGAAGCCCGGCGGGTTGCTGTTTGCCGGCCATTCGGAAAATTTTAGTCAGATAAGCCAGGATTTCAAGCTGCGCGGACAAACGGTCTATCAGCTTACTAAGGAAAGAATATGAGAAAAATCAGAGTGCTTTGCGTAGATGATTCCGCGCTGATGCGCCAATTAATGACTGAAATCATTAATGGTTTTCCCGATATGGAAGTGGTGGCCACCGCGCCCGATCCGCTGGTGGCCCGCGATCTGATTAAAAAATTAAACCCGGAAGTGCTGACGCTGGATGTGGAAATGCCGCGCATGGACGGGCTGGATTTCCTGGAAAAACTGATGCGCCTGCGGCCGATGCCGGTGGTGATGGTGTCGTCACTGACCGGGCGCGGCTCGGAAATCACCCTGCGGGCTTTGGAGCTGGGGGCGATTGATTTTGTGACCAAACCCCAGACCGGCCTGCGCGACGGCATGCTGGCCTATAGCGAAGCCATTGCCGAGAAGATCCGCACCGCCTCCCGCGCCAGGCTGCCGCAGCGGCGCTCGACCGATGCCGCGCCGATCATCCATGTCCCGCTGCTGAGCAGCGAGAAGCTGATTGCCATCGGCGCGTCCACCGGCGGAACGGAGGCGATCCGCCACGTTCTGGAGCCGTTGCCGGCCAATAGCCCGGCGCTGCTGATTACCCAGCATATGCCGCCGGGATTTACCCGCTCCTTTGCCGAACGGTTGAACAAGCTTTGCCAGATAACGGTAAAGGAAGCCGAGGACGGCGAGCGGATATTGCCGGGGCACGCCTACATCGCACCCGGGGCCCGGCATATGGAGCTGGCCCGCAGCGGCGCCAACTACCAGATCCGGCTGCATGACGGCGAGCCGGTCAACCGGCACCGCCCATCGGTGGACGTCCTGTTTCATTCGGTGGCGCAATTCGCCGGGCGCAACGCCGTCGGGGTGATCCTGACCGGCATGGGCAATGACGGCGCCGCCGGCATGCTGGCGATGCGCAACGCCGGCGCCTATACCCTGGCGCAGGACGAGTCCAGCTGCGTGGTGTTCGGCATGCCGCGCGAGGCGATTGCCATGGGCGCCAGCAACGAAACCGTGCCGCTGCATCAGATGAGCCAGAGAATGATGGCGCAAATCAGCAGCGGTCAGGCATTACGTATTTAGCGGCCCGCGAGCGGGTTACATGTTAATAACAGGAGTAGGTATGGCGGACAAAGAACTCAGGTTTCTGGTGGTGGACGATTTCGCGACAATGCGTCGCATCGTCCGTAACCTGCTAAAGGAACTTGGCTTTAACAATGTGGACGAAGCCGAGGATGGCGTCGACGCTCTCACCAAGCTGCGCGCCAACAAGATTGATTTTGTCATTTCCGATTGGAATATGCCGAATATGGACGGACTGGCCCTGCTGCAGAATATCCGCGCCGATGGCGCGATGGCCGCGCTGCCGGTGCTGATGGTGACCGCGGAAGCCAAGAAGGAAAATATCATTGCCGCCGCGCAGGCGGGTGCCAGCGGCTATGTGGTTAAGCCGTTTACCGCGGCGACACTGGAAGAAAAGCTTAATAAGATCTTCGAAAAGCTGGGGATGTAATCAGGAGGGGATATGAATAATACACCGACCATGCCGAATGTTAACGCCACCGCCACGGATATCATCTCCCGTATCGGACAATTGACGCGTATGCTGCGCGACAGCCTGAAGGAACTGGGCCTCGACCAGGCCATCGCCCAGGCCGCCGAAGCCATCCCCGACGCCCGCGACCGGCTGGATTATGTGGTGCAGATGACCGCCCAGGCGGCTGAGCGCGCGCTGAACTGCGTCGAGGCGGCGCAACCACGGCAGACCGCCATGGAACGTGGCGCCAAGGGGCTGACCACCCGTTGGGACCAGTGGTTCGACAGCCCCATTGAGCTGGCCGACGCGCGCGAGCTGGTGACCGATACCCGGCACTACCTGGCCGAGGTGCCCGGCCATACCGCCTTTACCCATGCCCAATTGCTGGAGATCATGATGGCGCAGGACTTCCAGGATCTGACCGGCCAGGTGATCAAGCGCATGATGGATGTGATCCAGGAAATAGAAAAGCAGCTGCTGATGGTGTTGCTGGAAAACATGCCGGAGCCGGCGAAGGGCAAACGCGCCAGCGACGGCCTGCTCAACGGCCCGCAGCTTGATCACAGCGTCGACGGCGTGGTGGCCAACCAGGGCCAGGTGGACGACCTGCTCGACAGCCTCGGTTTTTAAATCCTTTCTCCCGGCCCGGACCGTCGTCCGGGCTACGCCTATGCGCCAAATAACCGTCGCTTTAACGCGCTGTTCCCGCCATCGGTCCGGGCGTAATTTGTCATGCTGGTAAGATAATGCCCATGGCAAAACGCATTCGGGAACAGTGATGGCGGAAGACAGCGATCAGGAAAAAAACGAGGCCCCCACCGCCCACCGGTTGGATAAGGCTCGTGAAGAGGGACAGATCCCCCGATCGCGTGAATTAACCTCGGTATTGATGTTGGTGACCGGGCTGGCCGTGTTATGGATGGGCGGCGAGCCGCTGGCGCGTCAGCTGGCGGCGATGCTGGCCCAGGGATTGCGCTTTGACCACGGTATTATCAGCGACGACCGGCAAATCCTGTTCCAGGTGGAATCGCTTATCGGCCAAACCGTCTGGGCGCTGCTGCCGGTGTTTGCCGGACTGGTGGTGATGGCGCTGGTAGCGCCGTCGCTGCTGGGCGGGGTGATGTTTAATCCCGGCTCGATAAAATTTGATTTAAAAAAACTTAATCCGCTGCCGGGCCTGAAACGGGTGGTATCCGCCCAGTCGCTGTCGGAGCTGTTCAAGGCCATTCTGAAAGCGTTGCTGGCGGGGTGGGTCACCGGCTGGTTCCTGTGGCATAACTGGCCGCGCATGCTGCATCTGGTGCTGGAATCGCCGATCGCGGCGCTGGGAGATGCCCTGGGCCTGATCGCCACCTGCGCGCTGATGGTTATCCTGTCATTTATTCCCATCGTGGCGTTCGACGCCTTTTGGCAACTGTGGAGCCATATCAAGAAGCTGCGCATGACCCGCCAGGAAATCCGCGACGAGTTCAAGGACCAGGAAGGGGACCCGCACGTCAAAAACCATATTCGCCAGCAGCAGCGCGCCATGTCGCGCCGGCGCATGATGCGCGACGTGCCGGCGGCGGACGTTATCATCACCAACCCGACCCATTACGCCGTCGCGCTGCGTTATGAAGACAGTAAAATGAGCGCGCCGAAGGTGGTGGCCAAAGGCGCCGGCGACATCGCCATGCGCATCCGCGCGCTGGGGGAAACCCATCATGTGCCGATGCTGGAGGCGCCGTCGCTGGCCCGCGCGCTTTACCGGCACAGCGACATCGGCGAGGCCATTCCGGCCCAGTTGTACGCGGCGGTGGCCGAGGTGCTGGCCTGGGTTTACCAGCTCAAGCGCTGGCGCAGCCAGGGCGGCCTGATTCCGAAAAAACCTGAACATTTACCGGTGCCGGCGGCACTGGATTTTGCCCACGAGAAAGAGTGATATGGCCAATCTGGTAGCATTATTACGTTTGCCTTCGAATTTCAAGACTATCCAATGGCAGATCCTGGCCGGGCCGGTATTGATTCTCATGATCCTGTCGATGATGGTGCTGCCGTTGCCGGCCCTGGTGCTGGATCTGCTGTTTACCTTTAATATCGCCCTGTCGATCATGGTGCTGCTGGTGGCGATGTTTACCCGCAAAACCCTCGAGTTCGCGGCCTTTCCCACCATCCTGCTGTTTTCCACTCTGCTCAGGCTGTCCCTGAACATCGCCTCGACGCGCATCATCCTGCTGCACGGCCATTCCGGCACCGCGGCGGCGGGCCGGGTCATCGAGGCGTTTGGCCATTTCCTGGTGGGGGGCAATTTCGCCATTGGTATCGTGGTGTTTATTATCCTGGTGGTGATCAACTTTATGGTGATCACCAAGGGGGCGGGACGTATCGCCGAAGTTGGGGCGCGTTTCGTGCTCGACGGCATGCCCGGCAAACAAATGGCCATCGACGCCGACCTCAACGCCGGCCTGATCGGCGAGGAGGAAGCTAAGAGCCGGCGCAGCGAAGTGACCCAGGAAGCGGATTTCTACGGCTCCATGGACGGGGCCAGTAAATTTGTGCGCGGCGACGCCATCGCCGGCCTGATGATCATGGTGATCAATGTGATCGGCGGGCTGCTGGTGGGCATGATCCAGCACGGCATGAGCCTGGGCAACGCGGCGGAAAGTTATACCCTGCTGACCATCGGCGACGGCCTGGTGGCGCAGATCCCGGCGCTGGTGATCTCCACCGCCGCGGGCGTTATCGTCACCCGCGTGGGCAGCAACGAGGACGTCGGCCAGCAAATGGTCGGCCAGCTGTTCAATAATCCGCGGGTGATGCTGCTGAGCGCCTGCGTGCTGGGGCTGCTCGGGCTGGTTCCCGGTATGCCCAACCTGGTGTTTTTATTCTTTACCGCCATGCTGCTGGGACTGGCCTGGTGGCTGCGTGGCAAGACCATGGACGGTCCCGCGGCCGAGGCGCCGCCCGCGGTGGCGCAGCAGGAAAACGCCTTCGCCAAGGAAGCCAGCTGGAGCGATGTGCAGCTGGAGGATCCGTTGGGCATGGAGGTGGGGTACCGTCTGATCCCCATGGTGGATTTCCAGCAGAACGGCGAGCTGTTGGGCCGTATCCGCAGTATCCGCAAAAAATTCGCCCAGGAAACCGGTTATCTCCCGCCGGTGGTGCATATCCGCGATAACCTGGAGCTGCAGCCCGCCAGTTACCGTATCCTGCTGAAAGGCGTTGAAATGGGGCGCGGCGAAGCCTACCCCGGTCGCTGGATGGCGATTAATCCCGGCGGCGCGGCGGGAGAACTGGCCGGCGACGTGACCCGCGATCCGGCGTTCGGCCTGCCGGCGGTCTGGATTGACAGCGCCCTGAAAGAGCAGGCGCAGATACAAGGCTACACCGTGGTCGAGGCCAGTACGGTGGTGGCCACCCATCTCAACCATCTGATCGGCATCCATGCCAGCGAATTGCTGGGCCGTCAGGAGACGCAGCAGTTGCTGGAACGCGTTACCCAGGAAATGCCGAAACTGACCGAAGACTTTATTCCCGGCACCCTGTCGCTGACGATTTTTCATAAAGTATTGCAAAACCTGCTGGCGGAAAGCGTGCCGATCCGCGATATGCGCACTATTATCGAAACCCTGGTCGAACATGCCCCGGTGCAAAAAGATCCGGCGGAGTTGACGGTCGTGGTGCGGGTGGCTCTGGGACGGGCTATTACCCAGCGCTGGTTTCCGGGCGACAGCGAAATCCAGGTTATCGGCCTGGATCTGGCGCTGGAGCGCGTCCTGCTGCAGGCGTTGCAAAGCGGCGGCGGACTGGAGCCGGGCATGGCGGATCGCGTGCTGGCCCAGGCCAGGGACGTATTGGCGCAGCAGGAAAACCTGAACGCGCCGCCTGTATTGCTGGTCAACCATAGCCTGCGCCCGCTGCTGGCGCGCTTTCTGCGCCGTACTCTGCCGCAGATGGCGGTGCTCTCCAACCTGGAGGTCAGCGACCAGCGGCAAATCCGCATGACCTCCATGCTGGGCGCCACCCAGTGACCGGGCGGCGGCAGCGGGTCAGGCGTCGTCCGCTGGCGGGGTATCTGGTTGCGGGGTATCTGGTTGCGGGCGCGCTAACCGGCCTGGCGCCGCTGGCCGCCGCCATGCCCGCACCGGGCAATGGCGTGCCGGTCGCCGGGGCGGCGCTTGGCGTCAGCGCGCGAGTGGTGGCGCCGGGGGGCGGTACGGGCCCTGTCCGTATGCCGCCTGCGGATCTTGCCGCGCGGCGCGCGGCGCCGGACGCCCCCGCGGGTTTTGGCCATCAGATCAAGGGCGGCGCGCAGGGAGGATGGCAGGGGACAGGGCAAATGCTGGTGCTTTCCCAGCGCGGCAGCGCCAAAAGCAGCCCGCCGATGCGCCCCTTCGCGCCTTTACCGACCGGGGTGCGCGTCACGTCGATCAACTGGCGGATAGAAACCGGGCGGCCATTGCCGTCACAGGTTGTTCTGGCGCTCTGCATGCCGGGGAAATGTGTTTATCTGGACGGCCTGGCCGGGCGCAGCGACGCCATGGCTGGCCAGCCCGCGGACAATCCGGTGACGCTATTGATACAAGTCGCTGGGCGCGGGGTGATAAATCAACCGCTGATAGTAAACCGCTACCAGGTGCTGGTGAATTACCAGGGAGACATTAAACGCTGAATTTGCGCCCGAGCGCGCTGCCGCCCAGGGCCTGGCCGTCGGGGCCGTACATGCGGCGCTGGGTTTGATATTCATCCAATACCGATAATACCTGATCGTTATGCTTAAGGTGCTGCGCCAGCAATAAACCGTTACGGTAGTTATTGCGGCTGAGATCTTCCGTCAGGCGCGTGATGGCCAGCCAAATCCGGTGCAGGCCGGGATGCGGCTCATAAGGAGGATTGCCGGCGTCGCTGGCTTGCGCCTGCTGCTGGCGGTGGTGATCCACATACTGCAGGGTGGTTAACTGCTCGTTTTTGTTTTCCGTCACCCGGTGCAGCAACGCCGTATTCACCTGGCCGGCGCTCAGTAAACGCTGTTCTTCCACCAGGGTCAGTTCCAATTGCTGCAAAATACCCAGCATCCGGGCGCAGATCTGTTCCAGTTCGTTCATGGCGGTCGCTTATTCATCCAGCATCGATTGCGTTTGCGCGATCAGCGCATCGGCAATTTTGCCGGTATCTATTTTTAATTCGCCGTTGCGGATCGCCTGCTTCAGGCTTTCCACCTTGGCGACGTTGATGTCATTGCTGCCGGGCTGGCGCAGTTGCGCCTGGGCATCGCTCAGCTTAACCCGCGTCTCTTCGCCGGGCGTGACGGCGGGAGCGGCGGCCTTGGCTTTCGGCGACTGGACAGTACCCTGGTCGTTACCCGGCAGGGTGGACAGGGGTCGTATCGGGCGCGTACTTTCAATACTCATACAATCTCGCTTAGGTAGGGGATAAATGGTGCTAAAGGCTTATCCTGAATTATCGGTCAAATTACCCAAAGCTTTAATTTTTAATCAGCGCGGCCGTTAAGGCTCAATGCGGATGCCGCCATCAGGGGTGACCTGGCCGACGACCATCTGGCCGGACTCCATCCGCACCCGCAGGCGATCGTTGACCGCCGCGTTGCCCATCGCCTTGCCGGTGCCTTGCACCGAAAATCCATCGCCCTGCGCCGTGACCTGCACGGGCTGGCCGGTTTTGACCAGCCAGGGACGACGCAGCATGGCGGCGGTCAATACCTGACCGCTGCCCAGGGCGCGTTCGCTGAGACTCCCGTAAACCCAGGCCATGTCGGTGAGCGGCGTCACGGACATGTTGTCCACGCGCCCGGTCTGCCAGACGACATCCCCCTGCGCCAGCGTCTGGTTAGCGGAAATGGCGCGGGCGGTGACCAGATAGCGATCCGTGACCTGCACCTCGGCCTGCACATAGCGTTTTTGATTGCCGCAGATCACCTGGACACTGATATTCCCCCGGGCGCGATTATTGGCGGGCAATGAAAACTGCGGCTGTTCGCAGTCCGGCCGGCGGGCGGCCGGCGTTTTTACCACCACCTTCAGCTCGACCGGCGGCGAGGCATATTGCCGCAGCAAAAAATCGGTCAGTCCCTCGGTAAGGCGATCGGCCGCCCGGGCGCCGGTGGACAACAGCAGGGCGCCCGCCATGCCATACAAAAAACCGTTGGCTACGCGCCGCGCCGCCATACGCCAAGCACCGCCCGCCGGCGCCCGCGTGGGTTCGCCCTCCGGCTGTTGTCTGTTTTGTCCGCTCACGCCATGACCTTGTCGGTGGAGGAATTGCTGTTACCCGCCTCTTTGCGCGATAACCCCGGAAAACAAGTGTACCGGTCCCCGTTTGCCGCCAATGGGTAAATTAGCGCTGCAATTCATGCTTATTCCAACGATAGGGAAGGGAATGTTGCGTCTAAGCTGGCAAGCATAAATCAGTATAGCCTTCTTAGGATAATGATGATTGATAAGCTTGATGCCGCCCTGCAATTCCAGCAGGAAGCCCTCAACCTGCGCGCGCAGCGTCAGGAAATACTTGCCGCCAATATCGCCAATGCCGATACCCCGGGCTATCAGGCGCGCGATATCGATTTTGCCAGCGAATTAAACAAAGCGATCACGCAGGGACGCGCCAGCGGCAACTCACTGTCGTTGACCACCACGTCGACGCGCCATATCGAGGCGTCCACCTCCGCCCCCGCCGCCAGGGAACTATTATACCGCGTGCCGGACCAGCCGGCCCTGGACGGCAATACCGTGGACATGGATCGCGAAAGAACGCAGTTTGCCGAAAACAGCCTGCAATATCAAACCGACCTGACGGTACTGGGCGGACAGATTAAAAACATGATGTCGGTGCTACAGGAGTAAATAGCCCATGGGTATGACTTCGATTTTTGCTATTTCCGGATCGGCGCTTACCGCGCAATCCCAGCGGATGAACGTGGCCGCCAGCAACCTGGCCAACGCGGACAGCGTCACCGGGCCGGACGGCCAGCCCTACCATGCCAAGGAAGTGGTGTTCCAGGTCGCGGCGCCCGCCGGGCAAGAAATAGGGGGCGTGCAGGTCAGCGGGGTGGTGGAATCGTCGGAAGCGGAAAAACTGGTCTTCCAGCCGGGCAACCCCATGGCGGATGAAAAAGGCTATGTGCGGATGCCGAATGTCAACGTGGTCGATGAGATGGTGAACAGCATGTCTGCCTCGCGCAGCTACCAGGCCAATATTGAAGTGCTGAACACCGCCAAAACCCTGATGCAAAAAACCCTGACGCTGGGTCAATAATCGGAGCAACCCATGAGCACCACCGTTAACACCAATAACACCACCGCCACGTCCGCCGCCACCAGTACCAGTAGCAGCAGCGCAGACCTGCAGAATCAGTTTCTGAAGCTGCTGGTGGCGCAGTTGCAAAACCAGGACCCGACCAATCCCATGGACAACGCGCAACTGACCACGCAACTGGCGCAGATCAGCACCCTCAGCGGCATTGAAAACCTCAATACCACCCTGGGGTCGATTTCCGGTCAGCTGACCACCAGCCAGTCGCTGCAGGCGTCCACCCTGGTCGGCCACGGCGTGATGATCGACGGCAGCGGCATTCTGGTGGGCGCCGATAGCTCCACCACGCCGTTCGGCGTGTCGCTGGATAATGCGTCCGCCACCACCACCGTCACCGTTAAGGATTCCGCCGGCACCGTGGTGCGCACCGTCGATCTCGGCGCGCAAACCGCCGGCGTGCATAGCTTTTCCTGGGACGGTACCAACGATGCCGGCGCCGCCGTACCGGAAGGGGCCTACACCTTCACGGTGGCCGCGACAACGGCGGCCGGCGCCAGCGTGGTGAGCACGCCGTTGCAATACGCCGCGGTCTATGGCGTGAACAACAATGCCACCGGCGGCACGGAGCTGAACCTTGGCCTGGCCGGCAACATCACGCTGGATAAGGTTCGTCAAATCATCTAATGGGCACGGGCGCCGTCGAGCGCGGCAGGCCGGGTGTTTTTACCACAGGAGAGTCAAATGGGTTTTTCACAAGCGGTCAGCGGGTTGAATGCCGCCTCAAATAATTTAAACGTTATCGGTAACAATATCGCCAACTCCGAAACCAGCGGCTTTAAATCAGCTTCCGTGTCCTTTGCCGATGTCTACGCCAGCTCCCAGGTGGGGCTGGGGGTCAAGGTGGCCTCGGTGTCGCAGAATTTCAAGGACGGCACGGTGAACACCACCGATAATAATCTGAACGTGGCGATTTCCAACAGCGGCTTTTTCCGCCTGACGGACGCCAGCGGTTCGGTGTATTACTCCCGAAACGGCGATTGGCATCTGGATCCTGAGCGCAACCTGGTTACCACCAGCGGCCTGAACGTGACCGGCTATGCCGCCACCGGCACGCCGCCGACCATACAGCAGGGCGCCAATCCGGTTAATCTCACCATCCCGACCACCGGCATGACGGCGAAAGCCACCACCACCGGCTCTATGACGCTGAAACTCAACTCCGGCTCGGCGATACTCGACGACACCAAGTTCAGCGCCGCCGATACCACCTCCTATAGTTTCGCGCAGCCGCTGACCACCTACGACAGTCTCGGCAATCCGCATAATATGAGCTTCTATTTTGTCAAGACCGCGGATAACACCTGGAAAGTGCATAGCATCGACGGCAGCGACAGCACCGGCACGGTCGACGATCTTGGCACCCTGTCCTTCGACACCAACGGCCAACTGACCGGCACCGATAATTTTAATGTCGCTATGAGCGGCGTTAACGGCTCCCTCGCCGGCGCATTCAATATCAGCTTTAAGGGTTCCCAGCAGCAGTACACCACGACCAGCAGCGTCAGCGGCCAGGATCAGAACGGCTATTACGCCGGCGATCTGACCAAGTATGCCATCAATGACGACGGCACCATCACCGGCACCTACTCCAACGGCCAGAACCAGTTGCTGGGACAAATCGTGCTGGCCAACTTCGCCAATCCTCAGGGGCTGAAATCCGACGGCAATAACGTCTGGACCGCCACGTCCGCGTCAGGGCAGGCCGTGGTCGGCACCGCCGGCAGCGGTAATTTCGGTTCGCTGACCCCGGAAGCGCTGGAAAGCTCCAACGTCGATCTGAGCAAGGAGCTGGTCAATCTGATTGTCGCCCAGCGCGATTATCAATCGAACGCGCAGACCATCAAGGCGCAGGACACGATTATGCAAACGCTGGTCAACTTAAGCTGACCACTCTGACGGAATAAGCCAATGGATCACGCAATTTATACCGCTATGGGCGCCGCCGGCCAGACCCTTGACCAGCAGGCGATCATTACCAATAACCTGGCCAACGCCTCGACGCCGGGGTTTCGCGCGCAGCTGTTCGCCATGCGGGCGGTGCCCATCGAGGGCCAGACCCTGCCGACGCGCACGCTGGTGGTCGCCTCGACCCCCGGCGCGCTGATGACCCAGGGGCCATTGGATAACACCGATCGCCCCCTGGATGTGGCGGTTCAGGATCAGGGCTGGCTGGCGGTGCAACTGCCCGACGGCACCGAGGCCTATACCCGTAACGGTAATATGCAGGTGGACGCTACCGGCCAATTGCTGATCCAGGGATATCCCGTCATGGGGCAAGGCGGTCCGCTGACGGTGCCGACCCAATCGGCCATTACGGTTGCGGCCGACGGTACCGTTTCGGCGCTGGGCGACGGCGACGCGCCCAACACCATCGGGCCGGTAGGGCAGCTTAAGCGGGTTAAACCCGCCGACGACAGCCAGCTGGAGCGCGGCGACGACGGCTTATTTCATCTTACCGCCGCCGCCAGCGCCGCGACGGGAGGAACCTTGCCCAACGACGAGACCATTAAGGTCATGCCCGGCGTGCTTGAAGGCAGTAACGTCAACACCGCGGAAACCCTGGTGGATATGATTGGCAGCGCCCGGCGTTTCGAAATGCAGATGAAGGTTATCGCCGATGTCGATCAAAACGCGGAGCATGCCAACCAGCTGCTTTCACTTAGCTAATTTTCGGGAGTATTAACGGATGATCCGTTCATTATGGATTGCCAAAACGGGTCTGGATGCACAGCAGACCAATATGGATGTGATTTCCAATAACCTGGCGAACGTCAGCACCAACGGCTTTAAACGCCAGCGGGCGGTATTCGAGGATTTGCTGTACCAAACGGTACGCCAGCCTGGCGCGCAGTCGTCGGAACAAACCACCCTGCCTTCCGGATTACAGCTGGGTACCGGGGTACGGCCTGTCTCTACCGAACGCCTGCACAGCCAGGGCAATCTTCAGCAGACGGAAAACACCAAAGACGTCGCCATTAACGGCAAAGGCTTTTTTCAGGTGCAAATGCCCGACGGCACCACCGCCTATACCCGCGACGGTTCGTTCCAGGTCAATCAAAACGGCCAGTTGGTGACCTCCAGCGGCTATCTTATCCAGCCGGCGATTACCGTGCCGGAAAATGCCCTGACCGTCGCAGTGGCCCGTGACGGGGTGGTGAGCGTCACCACCCAGGGGCAGGCCGCCGCCAGCCAGGTCGGCCAGCTCACGTTGAGTAATTTTATCAACGAGGCCGGTTTGCAGAGCCTGGGCGAAAATCTCTATCAGGAAACCGACAGCTCCGGCGCGCCGAATGAATCCACGCCGGGCCAGAATGGCGTCGGATTGTTGTACCAGGGGTACGTGGAAACCTCCAACGTCAATGTGGCGGAGGAATTGGTGGACATGATCCAGGTGCAGCGCGCTTATGAAATCAACAGCAAAGCCGTTACCGCCTCTGATGCCATGCTGCAAAAGCTGACGCAGCTCTAAACCGGGTAAAGGCATAGGTTACGTTGTAACATTAAATCAGCATTTCGTTACAACGTAACATATCGCCGATCATGGCGGATTTTTTTAAGTGACGGTGTCACGATCAACCGCGCTTCGCGGCGGCTGATTTGCCGGCCAGGATAGACAGGTCATATGAAACTGAAAAAGAGTACCTATGCATCGCCAGCAGCCAGGCCGGCGTTTCCGGGCCGGCCTCTGGCGCGCGTACTGGCGGCGCTCGGCCTGTTGACGCTGCAGGGCTGTGCGTATATGCCGCATAAAAACCTGGTGGAAGGCGAAACCAGCGCCCAGCCGGCGCCGGCTTCAATGCCCATTGCCAATGGATCGATTTTCCAGGCGGTGCAGCCGATGAACTACGGTTACCAGCCCTTGTTCGAGGACCGGCGGCCGCGCAACGTCGGCGATATCCTGACCATCACCTTGCAGGAAAACGTCAGCGCCAGCAAAAGCTCCTCCGCCAATACGGCGCGCAAGTCGTCCAATACGCTCAACCTGGCCACCACGCCCGCCATGCTGACCGGCGCCATCGGCAACGGCAAGGTGGATCTGGACGCCGCCGGCACCAATGATTTTGACGGCAAGGGTGGCGCCACCGCCAAAAATACCTTTACCGGCACTATTACCGTGACCGTGCAGCAGGTACTGGCCAACGGCAACCTGAAAGTCGTGGGCGAAAAGCAGATCGCCATTAACCAGGGCGCCGAATATATTCGTTTTTCCGGCATCGTCAACCCGCGCACCATTAACGGCAACAATGCAGTGGTATCCACCCAGGTGGCGGACGCGCGCATCGAATACGTCGGCAAAGGCTATATCAACGAAGCGCAGGAAATGGGCTGGCTGCAGCGCTTCTTCCTTAATATTTCACCCTTTTAACAGGCGGCCGGCACCATGCGGATTTCAACTTTACCCTTACGGTTAACCGCCGCCATCGCCGGGCGGTATCTCGCCTGCGCGCTGGCGCTGGCAATGTGCCTACAACCGGCCGGCGCGGAGCGCCTGCGCGATCTGGTGGATATCCAGGGTGTTCGCGATAACCCCTTGATCGGCTACGGGCTGGTGGTGGGGCTGGACGGCACCGGCGACCAGACCACGCAAACGCCGTTTACCACCCAAAGTCTGACCAATATGCTTTCGCAGATGGGCATTACGGTCCCCAGCGGCACCAATATGCAGCTGAAAAATGTGGCTGCGGTAATGGTGACCGCCAATTTCCCGGCGTTTGCGCGCGCCGGCCAGAATATCGACATCGTGGTTTCGTCCATGGGATCGGCTAAAAGCCTGCGCGGCGGCACGTTGCTGATGACGCCGCTAAAGGGATCGGATAACCAGGTCTATGCCCTGGCGCAGGGCAATTTGCTGGTGGGCGGCTCGGGCGCCTCGTCCGGCGGCAGCAAAGTGCAAATCAACCAGCTGGCCGGCGGGCGCATTAACAACGGCGCGGTGATTGAGCGCGAGCTGCCCAGTACCTTCGGCGCCAGCCGCGTCCTGACGCTGCAGCTCAAGCAGGAAAATTTCAGCCTGGCGCAGCGCATCAGCGACGCCATTAACGGCCAGAACGGCATGGGGATCGCCCGCGCCCTGGATGCGCGCACCATCGAGCTGCAGATGCCGGCCAATAACAGCAGCCAGGTCCGTTTCCTGGCGCAAATCCAGGATATCAATATTGCCATGGGTGAGATGGATGCCAAGGTGATTATTAATTCACGCACCGGTTCGGTGGTGATGAACCGTAACGTGATGCTGGACACCTGCGCCGTGGCCCAGGGCAACCTGTCGGTGGTGGTGAATAACCAGCAAAACGTCAGCCAGCCGGATACCCCGTTTGGCGGCGGCCAAACGGTGGTCACCAATCAAACGCAGATTTCGGTTAACCAAAGCGGCGGCTCGCTGCAGCAGGTCACTTCCAGCGCCAGCCTGAACAACGTTATCCGTACCCTTAACTCCCTGGGCGCCACGCCCAATGACCTGATGTCGATTTTGCAGGCTATGCACAGCGCCGGCTGCCTCCAGGCGACGCTGGAGATCATCTGATGGAGCTTAACGCCACCACCGATTTTTCATCCGCCGCCTATGATGTCAAGTCGCTGCAAAAGCTGCATAACCAGGCGGCGCAGTCCTCGCCGCAGGCGCTGAATGCGGTGGCGAAACAGGTGGAGGGTCTGTTTGTACAGATGATGCTGAAAAGCATGCGCGCCGCGCTGCCCAAGGGCGGGGTATTCTCAAGCGACCAAACGGAACTGTTCACCAGCCTCTACGACCAGCAGATGTCCCAACAGCTCACCGCCAAGGGGCTGGGCCTGGCGGATATGATGGTTAAACAGCTTGGCGGTCAGAACGCCGCGGCGGAGGCGGCGAAAAATCCCGTTCCCGCGGCCCTTTCCCAGGCCGATACGCCGGTCAGCGCCAACGTCATTAACTCGCAATTTATGTCGCCCGCGCTGCTGGGAGAATACTGGCGACGCGATCGTCAGCAATCCGCGCCGGCGCCGGTGGCGGCAACGCCCGGCGGGGCAAGTTTTACCGAACGCCTGTCGATCCCGGCGATGATTGCCAGCCGGCAAAGCGGCATTCCCCATCACCTGATTATGGCGCAGGCGGCGCTGGAATCAGACTGGGGCAAGCGGGAAATTCCCGCCGGCGACGGCAAGACCAGCTTCAACCTGTTCGGCATCAAAGCGTCCGACGACTGGCAGGGCAAGACCACCACCATCACCACGACGGAATACCAGAATGGCCAGGCGGTGAAGGTGCAGCAGAAATTCCGGGTCTATGACTCCTACCTGGACGCCCTGGGCGACTATATTCATGTCCTGACGGACAACCCGCGTTATCGCGAGGTGGTGAACGCCGTCCAGCCGGAGGCCGGGGCCTATGCGCTGCAGCGCGCCGGCTACGCCACCGATCCGGCGTACGCCGCCAAGCTTATCCGGATTATCACCCAATTGAAGCACGGCGCCCAGGAGGCGGCCAAATCCTACGGTAGCGATCTGGGCGGGCTGTTCTAGGCGAGCGGGGGCGCGTGGTTTTTTTGCCGCGGCGCTCAAGTTTGTCCCGGTGCGGACGATATAGATATAAAGGGTGGAGCGCGCCGTCGCAGGTGAACCGGGCGTCATCGTCTCCCCGGCATAAGGAAAAACGATGTCCAATACGTTAGTGAATATTGCCTCCAGCGGCATCCAGGCCGCGCAGGCCGCGCAGAACGCGGTGGCGAACAACATCAGCAATGTGTACGTCCCGGGTTATAATCGCCAGACCGCGCAGCTGTCGGAAAAACTGACCAGCGGCATTTCCGGCAACGGCGTCTCGGTGACCGGCGTCAGCCGCGCCTATGATTCCCTGGTGGTGAACCAGCTGCGCTCCGCGTCGTCCACTTATGCCGCCTCCAGCAGTTATTACGACCAGATTTCGCAAATCAACACCCTGCTGTCGAACACCGACAGCGATCTGTCCACCATGGTCAGCACGTTTTTCAGCAGTATCCAGTCGCTGAGCAGCAACGCGCAGGACAACGCGGCGCGCCAGACGGTGATCAGCAGCTCGCAAAGCCTGGTCAACCAGTTTAAAAGCGCCAACACCTATCTGCAGAATATGGACGACGGCATCAATCAGCAGCTTTCCTCCAGCGCCGATCAGATCAACGTTTACGCCAAGCAAATCGCCAATCTTAACGATCAAATCGTGCGCCAGGGCGGGGGCGATACGTCCAATGCCCTGCTGGATCAGCGCGATCAGCTGGTCAGCGAGCTTAACGGCATCGTCGGGGTAACGGCCAGCGTCCAGGATAATAATTCGGTTAACCTGACCTTCGGCAACGGCCTGACGCTGGTGCAGGGCAGCAGCGCCTACCAGGTCAAGGCGGTGACATCAAGCGCCGACCCGTCGCGCAGCACCCTTGCCTATGACCGTGGCACCGGCACCCCAAGCGAAATTGATGAAAAAAGCCTGACCACCGGCAGCGTCGGCGGTTTGCTCAGCTTCCGCTCCGGCGCCCTGGACGATGCCCGCAACCGTCTCGGCCAGATTGCCCTGGGACTGGCCGGCAGCTTTAATGAGACGCATAAACTCGGCGTTGATCTTAACGGCGATGCCGGTGAGGATTTTTTCAGCTTCAGCGACCCTACCGTCAGCGCCAATAGCAAAAATACCGGCACCGCGGTGATGACCGTCACCTACAGCGATACCAGCGCGGTCAAGGCCAGCGATTATAATGTCAAATATTCCGGCGGCGCCTGGCAGGTAACGCGCGCCAGCGACGGTGCTGCCGTCGACCTCACGCCCGCGCCCGTCACCGACGCCGCGGGCAACACCACCATGAGTTTCGACGGGCTTAGCGTCGCCATCAGCAGCGGGGCGGCGAGCAACGATAAATACACTATCAATACCGTCAGCAATGTCATCAACAGCCTGAACGTGGCGATTACCGACCCGGCCAAGATTGCCGCCGGTCTCGACGACAGCGCCGGCGGCGAAAGCGACAACCGCAACGCGAAGGCGCTGCTGGCGCTGCAAACCACCAAAGTGATTGGCGGAACGGCGACGATCAGCACGGCCTACGCGACGCTTGTGAGCAATATCGGCACCAATACCAGCAACGCCGACGTGACCAGCACCGCGCAATCCAATATCGTCGATCAACTGACCGAGCGGCAACAATCCATCTCGGGCGTTAACCTGGACGAGGAGTATATCGACCTCACGCGTTATCAGCAGTATTACCAGGCCAATGCCAAAGTGCTCAATACCGCCAGCGATGTGTTTAATTCGCTGCTATCGGCGCTCAGTTAAACGGCCCGCGGGCCACTCATTTACGTCTAAGCGGAAAGGATAAACACCATGCGTTTAAGTACCAGCATGATTTATCAGCAGAATCTGAACAGCATTACCAACGCCTACGGCAAATGGCAGGCCACCGGCACCCAGTTGGCCACCGGCAACCGGGTGAATTCCCCGGCCGACGATCCCATCGCCGCATCGCAGGCGGTGGCCGTCAACCAGATGCAGGCGCAGGGCGCGCAATATTCCGCGGCGCGCAGCACATCCGAGGCCAGCCTGTCGCTGGAGAGCACCGTGCTCGATCAGGTGACCACCGCGATCCAGGGTATCCAGACGCTGCTGGTGCAGGCCGGGGACGGTACCCAGGGCGATTCGGACCGGCAGTCGCTGGCGACCAAGCTGCAATCCTATAAGGATCAGCTGCTGACGCTGGCCAATACCCAAGATTCCAACGGCAACTATATGTTCGCCGGCTACAAGACCGAGACCGCGCCATTTGTGCAGGATGCCGACGGCAACGTCACCTACGTCGGCGGCACCGAGGCGGTCAGCCAGGACGTGGATTCGAGCCGCACCATGACTATCGGCGATACCGGCAAGACGGTTTTTGACAGCCTGGCCGCCGGTTATACCGTCGAACCGGACAGTACTGCCAGTGAAACCAACGTCTTCAATTCCATCAACCTGGCGCTGAACGCGTTGAACACGCCCCAAGACGACGCGGATGACGCCACCCGCGCCCAGTACACCGCCGATATGGCCAAAGCCCAGCGCGGCATGGCCAACTCGCTGGATAACGTCTTGTCGGTGCAGTCGTCGACAGGCAGCAAATTAAATGAACTGGACACGCTTGATACCATCGGCACCGACCGGACCACTATTTATACCACCCGGCTTAACGACTTGATTGGCGCGGACCCTTACCAGGTGATTTCCGATTACAGCAAACAGCAGGTGGCGCTGCAGGCGTCCTACGCCACGTTTAACGCCATGCAGAAGCTGTCGCTGTTCCAGACCAATCAATAACCAGGCACCAAACCCGTCCGGTGGCTCTGGCGGGTGATTTTGGGCGGGTAATCATGTGTGCCGGCCCTGTTGGTATGCCATTCGGGTAACGACGGATGGCATACCTTTTTTTTATCCCTTGGGCATTTCCGCCAGGATATCCGCCAGCAAATCGAAGGTTTCCCCCATCAGTTTTTCACTGTAGGGCGCCAGCAGCGGCAGCAGCAGGCCGAAGGTGAGGATGCCGATGGTCAGGGTGAGCGGAAAACCCACCACAAACACGGTCAGCTGCGGCGAAACGCGGTTTAGCAGGCCGAGCGCGATATTCAGCGTCAACAGCAGCGTAATCATCGGCAGGGCCAGCATCAGGCCGTTGATGAAAATCATGCCGGCGGCGCGGGACAACGCCATAAACGCGTTGGCGTTCAGCGGCAGGCCGGATACCGGCAGGGAATGAAAGCTGTCCGCCAGCAGTGAAAGCATCCACAGATGGCCGTTCAGGCTGGTGAACACCAGCAGGGAAAGCAGATTAAGCAATTGCGCCAGCACCGGCATATTCAGGCCGCTGGCCGGGTTGAAAAAGGTGGCGAAGGACAGCCCCATCTGCAGACCTATCACTTCGCCGGCCATGCGGATGGCGGCAAAAGCAAACTGCATGGTCAGCCCCAGCGCGGTGCCGATCAGGATTTGCTCCGTCGCCAGCCAAAAGCCGGCGATGGAAAACAACGGCGTGTTGATGGGCGGCAGGCCGGGCGACAGCACCAGGGTCACCATCAGGCCCAGGCCCAGCTTGACGCGCGCCGGAATGATTTTTTCGCTAAACAGCGGCGCGGTGCCGATAAGCGCGAGGATACGCACCAGCGGCCAGAAATACTGGCCGATCCAGAATGCGAGCTGCGTGGTATCCAGTTGCAGCATCGTCAGCCGGCGAGCGCGGGCAGGCTGGTGAACAGCGTGCGCATATAGTCCAGGATCAGGTTGAGCATCCAGGGACCGGCAATCACGATAGTGGCCACCACCGCCAGTATTTTGGGGATAAATGATAACGTCATTTCATTGATCTGGGTGGCGGCCTGCAGCAGGCTGATGATAAGGCCGCTGAACAGGGCGGCCATCAGCAGCGGGGCGGCCAGCGCCAGCGCCACTAAGATTGCCTCGTGGCCCAGGGCCATTACCGATTCCGGCGTCATAATCTTGCCTGTCTTGTTAAGGGTTAAGTATAGAAACTCTGCGCCAGGGAACTCAGCAGCAGCTGCCAGCCGTCCACCAGCACAAATAACATGAGTTTAAAGGGCAGGGAGATGGTGGCGGGCGGCACCATCATCATGCCCAGCGCCATCAGTACGCTGGCGACCACCAGATCGATAATCAGGAAGGGAATAAAAATGGTAAACCCGATCTGAAAGGCGGTTTTCAACTCGCTGGTGACATAAGCCGGCAGCAGGATGCGCATGGGCACCGCTTCCGGGCCATCGAGCGGCGGCGCCTTGGCCAGCCGGGCAAACAGGGCCAGATCCGCTTCGCGCGTCTGGCGCAGCATAAAGGCGCGCAGCGGCTGCGCCCCTTTTTCCAGCGCGGCCTGCATGCTGATTTTGTTTTCGCTTAACGGCAAGTAGGCTTCGTCGTAAATGGTATTGAATACCGGCGCCATAATAAAAAAAGTCAGGAACAGCCCCAGCCCCAGCAAAACCTGGTTGGGGGGCGCGGAAGGCGTGCCGATGGCGCTGCGCAGCAAGCCCAGCACGATAATGATGCGCGTAAAGCAGGTCATCATCAGCAGCGCGGCCGGGATAAAGGTCAGCGAGGTAAGGAATACCAGCGTCTGCACCGGCAGCGACCAGTTTTGCCCGCCGCCCGCCAGCGGCTGGCTGATGATGCCGGGCAGTTGCGCCCAACCGCACGGGGCGACGGCCAGCAGCGCCAGCCCAAGAACGATAAGCCGGCCGTTTCCGGGCCGGCAGAGACACAACCTGTTCATCGGGCGTTCCCCGTCCTTTGCATCACCTGGCGCAGCCGCTGGCGAAAGTCCGGCGGCGCAACGCCGTTGTCCGTGGCGTCGGGCGGCGCGGGCAGGGTATGCAGCGGTGTAATCTGCTGCGCGGTAACCCCCAGCACCAGCCAGGTGCCCTCGACCTCCACCATCACCACGCGCTCACGCTGGCCCAGGGAGCAGCTGGCCAGTATTTTCAGCCGTTGCGATTGCCTTGCCGCGGGCGCCAGGCCCAGCTTACGCACCACCCAGGCGCCGAGGAGGATGACCAGCAGGATGGCGCCCAAGGCGCCCGCTACCTGGGTAAGGGCGCCCGCGCCGTTAAATTCATGGGCGGCGGGAGGCGAGGCGTGGGCCGTGACGAGGGGCTGGGCGGCGGTCATTTAGCGGCTCAACCGGCGCATGCGTTCGGAGGGCGTAATGATATCGGTAATGCGCACGCCGTATTTATCCGCCACCACCACGACCTCGCCCTGGGCAATCAGATAGCCGTTGATCAAAATATCCAGCGGCTCGCCGGCCAGGCCGTCCAGCGCCACCACCGAGCCCTGCGACAGCCGCAGCAGCTCCTTGATGGTCATTTTGGTCCGTCCCAGCTCAACGGTAAGCTTGACCGGGATATCCATAATCATATCGATATCCTGCAAGGGGCCGGCATTATCCTCGGCGGTCAACTGGTGGAAAATACCGTCGGTGGATGCCGGTGATTCCTTGCCGGCGGACTGCTGCTCGTCGAATGCCTCCGCCCACAGATCGTCGGCGGACGGCGTATCTGCGCCGGACGGATTCTTAGGGTCACTCATCGGGCTGTTCCTCATTAAGGGAGTTCAATACGGGGTTAATAAGTTGTTTTACGCTGAGCGCGTACTGACCGTTCAGGGTGCCGTAGGTACTGGTCAGCACCGGCACGCCGTCCACATGGGAAATCAGGTAATCGGGTTTGTCGATTGGCAGCACGTCGCCGGGCGCCAGTTTGAGGATTTCCGACAACCGCAGCGAGACCTCGGCAAAATTCGCCACCAGCTCCAGCTGCGTATGCTGGACCTGCTTCACCAGGTTTTCCCGCCATCCCTGGTCTTCCACCCGGGAATATTCGAGCGGCGGATTGGTCAGCAGTTCCCGTAACGGTTCAATCATGGAAAACGGAATGCAGATATAGAATTCGCCCACCATCGAGCCGATTTCCACATGAAACGGCGTGGTGACCACGATATCGTTAGGCGAAGTGGTGATATTGGTGAATTTCACCTGCATTTCGGCGCGCACGTATTCCACATGCAGCTTATAGATGGCGTTCCAGGCGTCTTCATAGCCGTCCAGCGCCAGTTTCAGCATACGGCGGATCACCCGCTGCTCGGTATGGGTAAATTCCCGGCCCTCGACCTTGATGGGAAAACGGCCGTCGCCGCCGAACAGGTTGTCGACCGCGATAAACACCAGGCTGGGCGAAAACACCAGCAGGGCGGTGCCGCGCAGCGGTTTGAGGTGGATAAGGTTCAGATTGGTGGGCACCGGCAGGTTACGGGCGAAATCATGATAAGGCTGGATCTTGATGGCGCCGACGGTAATATCCGGGCTGCGCCGCAACAGGTTAAATAATCCCATGCGAAACGAACGCGCAAAACGTTCGTTGATGATTTCCAGCGCCTGCAGCCGTTCGCGCACCACCCGCCGCTGGGTATTGGGATTATAGGGTTTGACATCGTTTTCAATACCCGCGCTGACCGGCTGCTGTTCACCGTCGTCGCCATTGAGCAGCGCATCGATTTCGGCCTGGGATAATATGCTATCGCCCATGATGTTCAGCGCAGGATAAAAGCAGTGAAAAGGACATCATTCACAACGGGCCGAGGCTGGCCCGCCACCAAGGGTTCACTCAAAGTCAATTTAATCTGCTCGACCAACTGCTGTTTACCCTTATCATTTGCCAGCGCCTCCGCGTCCTGGCGGGACAGCAGCAGCAGCATGCGGCTGCGTACCGTCGGCATAAAATCAATCATCGCCTTGCGTGTGGGTTCGTCGGGCAGGCGCAGCGTCAGGCCGATGTAGAGCACGCGATCGGGATCGTTGGCCGGATTGACCAGGTTCACGGTGAACGTGTCCAGCGATAAAAATATCGGTATCGGCGCCACGGGCGCCGGGGCCTCCAAAGCTGTCTGACCGGGCAGGCGATGCTGCCACCAAAGGTAACCCGCCGCGCTGCCAGCAGCCAGGGCAATGACCACCAGGGCCATCAGCCATTTTGATTTTTTCCGAGCCGAAGGAAGCACATTTTGTGACATAACGATTAGGTATTCCTGTAAGCGTGACGGCATTTTTCCATGGCGACTGCCGTAAAATGCCGGTTATTGACGGTAATTATCCCGTCTCCCGCGTAATTCAATAGCGCGAATAGGCGCGGTAATTTGCCTTAACTTGCCCGTTTGCAGCATCAGGCGAAGGTATCTATGCCGGCGGCGCGACGGCCGGTGGCCGCGGGCGCAACAACGCCGCTGGCGTTCCCGGCGACGGCGTCAATGGTGAATCCCGATGCCGCGCGGGCATTGCCTGCGGCCTCGTGCCCGGCGCCGCCCCAATTGGGCGTGGCATCGCTGCCGACGCTGCTCTGGCCCAGATGGATACCGCTTTCCGCCAGGGAGGCGCGCAGCTGCGGCAGGGCGTCTTCCAGGGCGGAACGCACCTGGCTATGTCCCGAGACCAGATGGATTTGCGCCTGGTTGTTGCCATCCATGCGCAGGCTGATCTGCAGGGCGCCCAGATTGTCCGGGTGTAAACGCAGCTCGGCGTTCTGCTGGCCGTTGCGCAGCTGCATCAATACCTGCTGGCCGATGGCCTGGCGCCATTCGTCGCTGCCAAGCTGGGCGCTGATAAGCGCGGGGGCAGGTGCTGCGGGGGTGGTGACGGCCGCATCGGCGGCGCTCAGCGTAGGTGTGACCGGCGCCGTGGCGCCAGGCATGGACACGTCGGACAGGACGCCGGTGGTTTTTTTCAGGAGCAGGGCAGTGACGGCCGCCGGGTCGGTCCCTTCGTTAGCGCTATCGGTGCCGGCGGCGATCGCCGGATTGACCGGCGAGCCGGTCGCGGCGGTGGCGGCCGGCGGCGGTAATCCCGCATCGGCGACGGGCGATGGCTTGCCCTTGGCCGCCGTGGGGGCGGGGGCGGTTTTCAACTCAGGCGCCGTGGCGTCGACGGTCTTGGCGGAAACGAAACCCGCCACCAGGGCTGCCGGCGACGTCAACGGCGGCGTCGCGGCGGCGTCGTCCGGGGTGATAACGGTATTCTGCGCGTTGTCCGCCGTGGCGGCGGCGTTATTCGTCCCGACGCTCGGGGCGGCGGCGTTTTCGGCCTGGGCCAGTGGCACCGTCGCCACGGCCATGTCGCTGTTCTGGGCGGCAGCGGCGCTCAAGGCGGCAGCGGCGCTATCGGTATTCGCGGTGACGCCGGCGGCGGCCACGGACGTGTCAGCAACCGTCGGGCGGGTCAATGCCAGCAACGCCATCAGGGCGGCGGCGTCGCTGTTCAGGACCGGGTCCGCTTCCTGTGCCGTCGCCGCCGGCATGGCGGCTGGCGCGGTGGCGGTATCGCCGGCGGATGGCGGCAACGTCTCGTTCACGGCGCCGGCCGGGACATCGCCGGTCAGCTTGGCCGCCAGCTTTTCCGCCAGCAGGTCGGGACGTGCCGGTTCGGCCGTGGTCGCGACGGGAGCGTCCTCTGCGGCGTCGGCCTGGGCGCTGCCGGCGTCGGCTGCCGGCGCCGGCAGCTGGCGGTCGTTAACCTTGCCGCTCAGCATGGCGCTGAAATCCGGGGCGGCGTTGCCGGTGTTTTTAGCGCCGTTGCCGCCGGCCGTATCCTGCATGGAAGCAATGTCACTGACTGCGACTATCATGAGTGTTTCCTCGCGCACGCCCGTTGGGCGAACTCATCCATTCGTTTTTGATCCTGGCGGTTATCATGCGCCAGCTGAAGCTGTTGATGACGCGTATGCAACGTCACCAATGCGTTAAGGCGCTGATGTTTGTTCTGCCAGACCTGAACCGCCTGCTGCAGCCGCAGGCTCCATTGTTCCAGCAGGGTGCGGTGCTGTTCGATGGCGGTTTCCAGCGTGATGATAAACTGCTGATAGTTGTACCAGCTGGCCGAAGCCATGCCTTCGGTCATGCCGCGCTGTAGTTTCTGCCGGTATTCCCGTTCATATTCCTGTAGCTGCTCCAGCTGTTTACGGGCCAGTTGATGGGATTGGCGGATTTGCCCCAGGCGGATCGCCGCCTTGTCCAGTTCTTCTTTTGCCCGTTCGCGCAAAACGTCCAGCGGTGCATTACTTTTCATTGATCCTCGTTAACCGGCTTAACTGAATAATCCCTGCAATTGCTCGCAGGCCGACAGATATTCGCAACGCTGATGCATGTCCTGCTGTAAAAAAGCCTCGATGGCCGGATAAAGCGCGATGGCGCGATCGAGCTGTACGTCGCTGCCGGCGGCGTAGGCGCCGACGCTGATTAAATCCCGGTTGCGCTGGTAACGCGACAGCAGTTGCTTGAACTGCCTGACCAGCGTTTCCTGCGCCGCGGGCACGATGGCGGTCATGGCGCGGCTAATGGAGGCCTCGATGTCGATGGCCGGATAATGGCCGGCCTCGGCCAGCTGGCGCGATAGCACGATATGGCCGTCAAGTATGGCGCGCGCGGCGTCGGCGATGGGATCCTGCTGGTCGTCGCCCTCGGTCAGCACGGTATAGAAGGCGGTAATGGAGCCGCCGCCGCTGATACCGTTGCCGGCGCGCTCCACCAGCGCGGGCAGGCGCGCGAACACTGACGGGGGATACCCTTTGGTGGCCGGCGGTTCACCGACAGCGAGGGCGATTTCACGCTGCGCCATGGCGTAGCGGGTCAGGGAATCCATGATCAGCAGGACATGGCTGCCGCGATCGCGGAAATCCTCGGCGATGCGGGTGGCGTAGGAGGCGCCCTGCATGCGCAGCAGGGGCGACACGTCCGCCGGGGCGGCGATAACCACCGAGCGCGCCAGGCCCTCCCGGCCCAGGATATTGTCGATAAAATCCTTCACTTCGCGTCCGCGCTCGCCGATAAGCCCCACCACGATCACATCGGCCTGGGTATAACGCGCCATCATGCCCAGCAGTACGCTTTTACCTACGCCTGAGCCGGCAAAAAGTCCCATACGCTGACCGCGCCCGACGGTAAGCAGGGCATTGATGGTGCGCACGCCGACGTCGAGCACATCGTAAATCGGCGTGCGCTGCAGCGGATTGACCGGCGCAGTGTTCAATGACGCGCGGTAGCCGGTATCCGGCAGCGGCAATCCGTCAAGCGGCTTGCCGCTGCCGTCCAGCACGCGGCCAAGCAGGGCGGTGCCGAGCGGCAACTGCTTGCCGTTCTGGCCGTCTGCGCGCCGGCGCGCATAGACGCGCGCGCCCGGCACAATGCCTTCCACTTCCTCAAGCGGCATCAGGAACAGCTTATCGCCGTTGAAGCCAACGACCTCGCAGTCGATTTCCTCGACCATGCCGGCGTCGCCCTGGCGCTCAATCAGGCAGGGCGCGCCCAGCGGCAACTGCAGGCCGGTGGCTTCCATAATCAGGCCGGTGGCGCGGGTCAGCCTGCCGTAATGCCTGATCTGCGGCGTGGCGGACAAACGTTGCTCCAGCGTATCCATGGCGTCCAGCCAGCGGCCCAGACGGGTGGCCATTAGACGTCTCCCGGCGCGGCCAGGCGGCATAGTTCATGCCAGCGGGTGGCGAGACTGGCGTCGATATCGCCCTCCGGCGAGGTGACTTTACAGCCGCCGGGATGCAGTTCGTCGTCGGGGATCAGCCGCCAGCCGTGCAGTTTCAGTGTCGCGCCCAGATGCTGTTCCACCAGCG
Source organism: Sodalis sp. RH14 (assembly GCF_047324285.1). NCBI lineage: Bacteria > Pseudomonadati > Pseudomonadota > Gammaproteobacteria > Enterobacterales > Bruguierivoracaceae > Sodalis > Sodalis sp. RH14. The sequence goes on along the minus strand of NZ_CP178739.1, from coordinate 3,382,176 downwards.
CCACCTGTGCCGGATGCACGCGCAGCTGCGGTTTGCCGCTCAGGAGCGGCTCCTGCTGCAGTAAACGCTGGATAAGGCGCAGCATGGCGTCGCCGCCGCCGGCCGGCTCCTGGCCCAACACCTGGCGGGCGGCGGTCAGCGCCAGCTGTGCGAGCCGTTCGGCCACCACGGTGTCAAGGGAGTCAAGGGAATGCTGGAACTCGTTGACCAGCATTTGCATTTGCGCGACGGCGGGCTGCTGGTCGCGCTGTATCTGCAGCAGGCCCTCCTCTTGCCCGGCGCGCAGCCCGGCCTGGTAACCTTCCTGCTGCCCCTGTTTAACGCCTTCCGCGTAACCGCTGCGGTGCGCTTCCTGTTTGGCCTGGTTGCGCAGGGCGTTGATTGCCGCCTGCTGGATCTGCGTATCGTCCGCCTGGGCGTCCAGTGCGATCGGCAGCATGTCCGCCGGCACCGGACTTGCCAGGTCGTTTAATGCCCAAGGGCGCCAGGGTAAGTGGTTAAATGCATCAGACATAGGTATCCTCTCCGCCACCGATCGCCATTTCGCCGCTTTCCGCCAGGCGGCGGACAATCAGCAAAATCGCCTTTTGTTCGTTCTCTACCTGCGACATACGTACCGGGCCACGGGTGGCCAGATCGTCGCGCAGGATCTCGGCCGAGCGCTGCGGCATATTGCGCAGGAACTTCTCGCGCAACGGCGGCTGGGCATTTTTCAGGGCAATCAGCAGGGACTCCGATTCCACTTCTTGCAACAACCGCTGGATGCTGCGGTCGTCCACGTCCACCAGATTTTCGAACAGGAACATTTCGTCGATGATTTTTTGCGCCAGTTCGTGGTCGTAGCCGCGTACCGCGTCGATGACGGATTCTTCCTGCTGCGTTTTCATCAGGTTGATAATCTCGGCCGCGGTGCGCACGCCGCCCATTTTGCTGCGTTTCAGGTTCTGGCCGTCCAGCAGGCCGTTTAGCACCTCGGTCAGCTCCGCCAGCGCGGCCGGCTGCACGCCGCCGAAGGTGGCGATACGCAGCATGACGTCGTTGCGCAGTTTTTCGTCAAACAACGCCAGGATATCGGCGGCCTGCGAGCGCCGCAGGTGGACCAGGATGGTGGCGATAATCTGTGGATGCTCTTCATGGATTAAATCCGCCGCATTCTGCGGCTCCATAAAGTTGAGGGTTTCCATGCCGGTGGTGGTTTCGCGGGTTTCGAGGATATCCTCCAGCAGGCTGGAGGCGCGTTCCTCGCCGAGCGCCTTGATCAGCACCGTGCGCAGGAAATCGCCGGCATTCACGCTGAGCGCGGCATACTGCTCGGACTCGGCTTCGAACTCTTTCAGCACCTCCAGCAGTTCCTGATGCGAGGTCTGGTGCATATTGGCCATGGCGTTGCTCAACTGCTGCACTTCCCGGGCCGACAGATGTTTGAAAACCTCCGCCGCCCGGTCTTCGCCCAGGGTCATCAATAACACGGCGCTTTTTTCGGTTCCGGTCATGCTCATTGTTCGCTGCTCATCCATTGGCGGATAACTAACGCCACGATACGGGGATCCTGATCCGTCATATCGCGGATCCGTTGGGTACGCGCCTCGGTGTTTTCCCGCTGCTGCGCCCGTTTCTGATCTTCTTGCTGATCGCGGCTGAGCCTGACCACCACATCCTCGGCGGCGGGGGATGCCGACGCCATCGCGCCTGCGCCCGCCTCCTTCACCGGCGCCTCGGGTTTAACCCGAAGCAGCGGTTTAACCAGCTTACGCCATAGGATCCATGCCACCAGCAGCACCAGCAGCCAGCGTCCCGCGGTCAACAGGCTGTCGAAGAAGGACGCCTGCTGCCAGAACGGCAGCACGCCGCCATTGTCTTCGGTGGTGACAAACGGCGTATTCACCACGTTAAGACTATCGCCGCGATCGGCGGAGAACCCCATCGCCTCGCGGGTTAAATCCTCAATCTGCTTGATCTGGTCCGGCGTAAGCGGCGTGCCGGGCTTACCGGCCTCGCCGGGCAGGTAGTTGACCACCACCGCCACTGACAGACGCTGCAAGTTACCCTCGCTGCGTTTTACATGCACTACCTTATGATCCAGCTCATAATTGATGGTTTCATCATGCCGGGTATTGGACGGTGTGGCGGTGGCCTTGGACTGGGCGGCGTTTTGCCCACTGACGCCGGCGCGGGCGCCAGGCGCGGTAGTCTGGCCGTTAGTATTGGCCACCGGCGGCTTATCAATGGGGGCCACGGCGGTGGGGGCCGGTTGGTTGGATAACGCGCCGGGCACGCCGCCCAACGGCGAACCGCCCAATTGCTCGCTTTGCGCCACCTGTTTGGAGCGAATGGCCGAGTTATCGTCGCGCCCGTTCGGCTGATACTGTTCCTCGGTCTGTTCGTGGCTGTCGAAATCGATTTGCGCCGTCACCTGGGCATGCACGTTGGCGCTGCCCACCACCGGCGCCAGAATGGTTTCGATGCGGCGCTGGTAGCGGTTTTCCAGCTCATTGTTGAATTTCAGCTGGGTCGCGTTCAGCGCGCGGCCGTTGGCGTCGGCTTGGGTCAACAGATGCCCCTGCTGATCCAATACCGTGACGCTTGCCGGCGGCAAACCGGCCACGCTGCTGGAGATCATATAGACGATGGCGTTAACCTGGCCGTCATCCAGCGCGCGGCCCGGCTGCAGGTTCAGGGTCACCGACGCGGAGGGGTTTTTCTGTTCACGCACAAACAGCGACGGCTTAGGCAGCGCCAAATGCACCCGCGCCGACTGTACCGGTCCCAGGGTTTCGATGGTGCGCGCCAGCTCGCCTTCCAGCGCCCGCTGGTAATTGATCTGCTCGCTGAACTGGCTGATGCCGAATTTTTCCTGATCAAGCAGCTCGAAGCCCACCGAGCCGCCCTTCGGCAGGCCGAGGCTGGCCAGTTTCAGGCGGGTTTCATGCACCGACTCGCTCGGCACCAGCACGGCGGTGCCCTGTTCGGTAAAACGGTAGGGGATATTCATCTGCGTCAGCTGCGCGACGATATCGCCGCCGTCGCGATCGCCGAGATTACTGTACAGCACCCGATAATCGGGGCTTTTTGCCCATAGTGCCAGTACCACCACAACCGCTATCATCGCGGCGGCGGCAATTGCCGCGGATATTTTAGGATGGCTGCGCAGCCGCTCCAGCATCGGCATGAACGGATTCTTGCCCTGTCCGGTAGAACCGTTTTTAACCGTACTCATCGCATCATTCCGCCATGAGTTGAACGGTATTGCTTAATCGCTGATAACAAATCACTCTCCCTGCGGTGCTTAACGGGCATAGCCGGCGGTCATCATATAAATGTGGATGCCATTATTTGCCTTTAGCAACACAATCGATGGCTGAAATAACCGGGTGTTTTAGCGTTATTTAGCGCCTTAGGCCGCCAAGGGTTCTGCTAAGGTAGCAGCCAACGTTAAAATTGAGGAAACGTCATGGCTATTCAGGGGATTGAATCAGCGGTTCAACAACTGCAGCAGGCCGCCAGGGCTGCGGGCGGCGTTAGCGAAGCCCCCGAGTCCGGCGGCGGTTTTGCCGGCATGCTCAGCGCTGCGCTGGATAAAACCAGCGATACGCAAAACCAGGTTCGCGTCCAGTCGGAAGCCTTCGCCACCGGCAATTCGGCTTTAGGACTCAATGATGTGATGGTGGATATGCAAAAATCTTCCATTTCGTTGCAAACCGCCGTCCAGGTGAGAAATAAAATGGTGGCGGCCTATCAGGACATCATGAACATGTCCGTGTAGGGGCACTGACGTACTGATAGTAATGTCCATTCCCTCACGCTGTTTCTCCATGGGGCATGGGTGGGGCAAAGAACGATAATGTCAGATAACGTGTTGTCCCGCGCGTTTATGGCGGTCAATGGGGGTGAATACAACAGGCAATGCGGGTTCAACGAACTAAAGAACCCGGATAAATTCATCCCTCAAAAGAGGGCCTGGCGGTTTCCTGCTCTCAGGTCATGGCGTTAGGGTTGCCCCGAATATAACGGTTAGCCACGCAGCCGGTTATTTTGGAATACGCAAAACCTGACCGGGGTAGATTTTATCGGGGTGGGATAGCATAGGTTTATTGGCTGCAAAAATTTTGTTGTACTCGTTGGGAGTCCCGTAAACCTGCTTTGAGATGGCGCTTAATGTGTCGCCTTTCTTGACGGTATAGAATTCCGATTGGGGGACGTTATCGACCGCGGTAACGTTGTCTTCCACTTTCGTGATCCCGGCAACATTGCCAGCAGCGATAAGAATTTTTTCTTTAAGCTCTTGTGAAATCCCGGCACCGGTAGCTGTAACCGTATCACCGTTGACTTTGACCTCAACTTTATCACTGCCTGGCAATCCCAGCTTGCTGATGTGTTCTTGCAGTTTCTTGTTCGCATCATCACTATTACTGACGGCATCCCATAATTTTTCGCCTGCTTCTTTGACAAAACTGAAAAGGCTCATGATTAACTCCTTTGCTTGTGTTGAAAACTGATATTGCCCCTGGGAATATTAATATTAGTTTAAATATCCGATTTTGCATCCTAAAGCCCAGCGCCCGGACATTGGACAATCATCTATCGCCGTGCCGTCAGGCGTTCCTCAGTTAAAAGGGCGCCGAGGTGTGAGCGTGCTGATTGATAGTGGCGGCACGGTCGAGGATTCAGACAAACTGAGTGCTAATGTGCCTATACCCTATGACCGCAGTGTCATAGCCGGGGTAACTGTTGCGGTAAATGATGCTTATTTTATTATCCGTTGCAACGCCCTAGAGGGCCAACGCGGCATGATTGCATCTGCCCAGCCGCTCTGCCCGTTCCATGCCGATGAGGAAATTAATAACATTGATCCACTCCTTAACATATTAAATTGAAACGCCGCCTCGGGCGGCTGAGTCAGGCATCACAACTTGATGACAATTTTCCCACTCATTTTATTTACCTTAACGCGCTTAGCTCTGAAAATAAATGTGATGTAGGGAATCACAACTTTCCGCCATAGCGGTGTCTTTCTGTAGGATATTGAAAGTATTGAAATATGTTCTTGGGTGACGATTTTTTGAATGATATCTGTTCCACGCTGATCAAGGAGATGCGACTCAAAAGAAACAGTCTCATAACCGTCGGCCTTGAGCTTTTTCAAAATACTACGCAAAGAGCTATAAATCGCTGCTGATTTAGCGCGATTCCTTGGCGTCTTGCAAGGAATTAAATGCAAACCAACATCTTTTTTGCGCTTATTCGTGTATCTGAAACGGCCGTAACTCCCGATGGTCAACCAAGACCAAACATAACAACACCCAAGTAAACCCAGCAAAGTAATAAATACGTAATTCATATATTTCCCCTTATTCGTTTAATAGCTTATCGGCAACCAGAATAAAAAGGTTACGAGAATAACTGGCTAAACCAGATTGGGAGGCCATTACGTCGGTTTACCGGGGGATTGTTGTCTTTAAGATAAATAGGCTCTGTTCATGGCGTCAATGCAGGCACTCTGCGTTCTACGCGCGCATGCGAATGTCAATGACGGCCCAGGCGGTCGCTCCGTGGGTTAACGTGGTATTGGTGGTAATGATTCCTGCATGGAAGAGAAGGGGCAATATGCCTTTCGTAGCACGTTGAAGGGAGCTGCTACGAAAACGATTAAAGCGATCGGCATAGATTTTGTTAAGAAATTTTGCTGAAAAAACGTACTTATACGCAGACAGGCCAAAAAACGGATTTTATCCATCATGACTCTATTCGCCTGGCGCCGTTGTGTGCCGTCATATCCCCTGCGCCGTTATTCATTCTCTGTTCATTTTTCTGCAACATTACGCCGGCAAAATGATAAAGAGAAAATAGGAGACGGCGATGACAATACCCGCAGAGGCGTTGCGGCACACCCATGATACGGTAAGTCTGTTGATAGGCCAGGCCAGCCTGGCGCTCCACCGGCGCGGCGCCAAGATTCACCCGGCCGCCATCATGGCGTACCTGGCCGCCGAGCAGGAGCGGGAAAGCGACGAAACCCGGCGTTTTTTTATCGGCGTGGCGATAGGGTTGCTCGCGGTATAGCGCGGGCGAATTTCTCAATAGGGCAAAGCCTATTTGTCTTTCGGCAGAAAATAGTGACCGCATTTGGGACAAACTAACGTGATGTTTTTGCGTACTTTTTGGGCGGGTTGCTGGGTTGCGTTGCCGCATTCCGGGCACGTGACTTTAACTGAAGTACTGCCGAACGCCTTAAGCGCATCAAGGATAGACATAATAATCGCCGCGGCTATAAAGAGACGATGATGATAACACTTCGCCACCCGTATAGCTCTTGCTGCTTTTACAACCGCGGGCTTACCGCGACACCGGGCAACCGCATGTGGGACACGCCGTCGCCCGGCGCCAACCGGGCAGAATCAATGACGGCGATGGCCTAAAATTTTAGCCAGCAGGAAACCCACGCCGCTGGCAATCAGCAGCGCCGGAATCGGATCATTGACGGTTTTTTCTTTAATCTGATCAATACAGTCGTTCACGCTGTAAGACGCCTGCGCGGCGCGTTTACGCAGTTTCCCTTCCAGATGGAGCGCGTTGTCCCCGGTAGCACGGCCGAATTCTTCCTGGCCCTTGCCCGCAATTTCTTCCGCTTTATCTTTGGCTCTATCAAACATTGTTATCATCCTTATTGAGTGTTCACCCTGTAAATATAGGCGAAAATGACAATTTTGCCTCCCACGTGGGCCTGGACGCATTTTTTAGGATGATTCCCGCCTGATATCGTCGCAGGCGGTTATTTTTTTATCTCACCCGGCAGCATCGACGCCCGATCGGAAAACTTATGGTAGGCCGAGTTAATGGATTGCTGACGGTTTGACTGGCCGATGAGCTCTTTCAACTGATCAAGGCGTGATTGAAGCAATTGATTTACTTCATGTTCATTTTTCAGCAACTGCTGTAATACCAAGGCAATATTATCCTGGATAACGGTGGAAAGTGGATTTTCCAACAAAGAATTCAGTTCGGCGATCTTGGCCACCGCCTGAACATATTTTTCTTCAATATAGACCAAGGCATCCCATTCTGACTGACGGGCCATCGACAACATATTTTCGCTTAGCGCAAGAATTTGCTGATAATGGGCTAAAAGAGAAGGGCAAGCATCCATTATGGCTATCCTAGTAGGTATCGGACATATAAATTGGGTTAATTCTGCTCATTTCCTAGCTATTTTTATCACACACCCTGACGTGTCGGGATAACCATTATTAGAAACGAAACATGAATCTGATAATCAGAATATTCCTCATTAAGGTTGCGGGCCGCCCGGGGAAATATGCTTCCAGGCATCGGCGATCCCGGTGAGCATCAGACGGATTTCCTGCAGCAGGTCGCGATCGTTATGCAGATTGACCTGGATAAGCTGTCGGCAGAAGTAATCATACAGACCGGCCAGGTTATGGCTCAGTTCGCCGCCGTTTTCCATATCCAGACCCATTTTCAGTCCGTTATCGATGATCTCGATCGCTTTGGACAACGCAGTGCCTTTGGCGGCGATATTGCCCTGCGCCATGAAGATGTCCGCTTTCGCCAGTGCGCTGAGCGCCCCGTCAAATAACAAGGTGATAAGCTTATGCGGGCTGGCGCTCATGACGCTGCTCTGCAAGCCCACGACGGCATACGCATGTGAACCGTACATTGTTACTATCCTTCTCCCGGAAATTTACGCCCGCGGCAATCAGTTGCTGCTGGATGATATGTTAGAAATGGCATCAAACTGCTGGGTTAAATACGTCGCGGTATTGTTCAGCGACGAAACCAGCACGTCCAGTTGGGTAAACTGTTTTTTATAGCGGGCAATATTATTGGTGATGCTGGTCTGAACCTGGGTGTACTGCTTGTTCAGTCCGGTCAGCACGTCGGCCAGGCTGTCCTTGGTATCACTGATGGTGCCGCTGTCCTCGGTGAACGAGGTGACAATGGACGACATTTGGGTCGCCATTCCGGTGGTTTTGCCGTCGCCGGCGAAAAAGCCCGCCACCTGCGATGGATTGTCCGCCAGGTTTTTGACCAGTTTGGCCTCATCGGTGGCCAGGGTGCCGTCTTTATTCAGCGTGATGCCGACCTGGCTTAACGCCTTGATGCCGTCGTTGCTCTGGCCCGCGCCCAGCACGCTGCGCAGCTGATTTTTTACCGACGTCAAAACACTGTCGCTTAACAGAACCCCATTGCTGGCGTCCGGCGCAGTGCCGGCCGTTACGGGGGTATATTTTGTTAGCGTGGTAAAGGTGGTTTGCAGGGTGTTATACGCTGAGACCCACTCCTCGACGGCTTTGGTTGAATCGGTGGCGCTCTGGCGCACTATCAGGTTCTGTGCGGTGGTATTTTCCGCCGTCAGGGTCAGGGTAACGCCCTGGGGCACGTCGGTAATGGTGTTGCTGCTGCGTTCGACGTCGATACCGTTCAGCGTTAGCTTGGCGTTCTGAGCCGTCACGGCGGCATTCATGCCGGCGGCGGTTTTATCGGCGTCGGTGCCGTTGCTGTCGTAGCCCAGGATGCCGTTCAGGGTAGCGTCGCCGGTGACGCTCATGGTGACATTGGAGGAGGTACCGGTGGTGTTGGACGTGACGACCAGCTGGTAACCGCTGTCCCCGGACTGGACGATACTGGCGGTGACGCCGGCGTTGGCCTTATTAATGGCGTCGCGCACTCCGCCGAGTGTGGTTTGCGCGTCGGTCAGGGGAATGGCCACGGCCTTGCCGCTGCCCACCTGAATGCTGAGGCTACGGGTGGTGCTGCTGGCGCCGATAAGCGAGGTGGTATCGGTAAACACTTGTTTGGTGGCCAGCGACTGCGCCGTCGCCAGTTGGGTCACTTTAATGCTATAGCTGCCGCTGGCCGCCGTGTCGCCCGCCGTCGAGGTAAACCCATCGGTGGTGCTGGTCACTTTTTTAGTATAAAGCGTGTTATCGGACAGGGCCTTGGTGGCGGTATTAAAGGTTTCCAGCGCGGTTTGCAGCGTACTGTAGGCCGCCACTTTGGCATTGATATTGGTCTGCTTGTTGGTTATCGGTGTTAACCGCTTGTTTTCGTCGGTGGTTAACGTATCCAGCAGGGTGCTTAGGTCCAGGTTGGACCCGACGCCGAGTGAACTGATGTTGGTCATGTTGCTCTCCTGATAATTACGCGGTAGGCGAAGCGGTTATCGGCACCGGCGGCAAGAAGTTTACCGCGATTTTTGCAGCGTCATGGGGGGTAGAGGGGAAAAGAAGGGGGTTAATTCCGGCTATTAAGGTCTTGCGGGGAATGGTAGGGCGAAATTTGCATTTTTCATTAAAGGTTACCGACGGCTCGCCGATACCTTGTGGGACGGCCATTAACACTTACTCGTATTGATGCCCGAATTAATTACTCAGTCCTGATGCATGATTTCAAAGGAATATACCATGGCTCAAGTTATCAATACTAACAGCATTTCCCTGCTGGCTCAGAACAACCTGAACAAGTCTCAGTCCAAACTGAGTACCGCTATCGAACGTCTGTCATCAGGCCTGCGCATCAACAGCGCTAAAGATGATGCCGCCGGTCAGGCGATCTCCAACCGTTTCACTTCCAATATCAACGGCCTGACTCAAGCGTCGCGTAATGCCAATGACGGTATCTCCCTGGCGCAGACCACTGAAGGCGCGCTGGACGAAATCAATACCAACCTGCAGGCCATTCGTACCCTGACCGTGCAGTCGCAGACCGGCACCAACTCCGCCAGCGACCTGCAGTCCATCCAGGACGAAGTCACGCAGCGCCTCTCTGAAGTCGACCGTATCTCCCAGCAAACCGACTTCAACGGCGTCAAAGTGTTGAGCCAGAATAAAACCCTGTCAATCCAGGTGGGTTCCAACGATGGTGAAGTGATCAATATCGATTTGCAAAAAATTGATTCCACCACGCTGACACTGAATACCTTTAATGTTAACGGCCCGAACGGCACCACGTCCGCCGCCGCCCTGTCAACCGGTACCGCTGTTGCCGCCACGGGCACCGTCGCACTCACTGCGACCGCCGCTGATGCGACCGGTGCGGATGCAGCCGTCAAGACCGCCATCGGCACCAGCACCAAGGTAATTTCCGACGGTACCGATTATTATATCGAAGGCGATGACGGCAAGGCTTATAAAGCCACCACCACAATTGATAAAACCGGTAAATTAACGGCTACCGTAGGCGCCGGTGTGACTAATACCGACTTGACCGGTAAAACCGTCAATACCGTAACCGCCGGCAGCACCGCTGCCTACACCTCACTGGCTGCCACCGTGGATGCCGCCGGTAACGCCGACGCGACCAATATCGGTGCCGGTACCCTGGTTGCAGACGCCAAGGGCAATTACTCCGTCGTGACTTCCGCAGGTAAAAGTTATGCCGCCACCGTTTCTGTCGACGGCTCTGGCGTATTAACCGCGAAGGTTGAAGCTGCGACTACCGCTGCAGTTTCCGTTGCCACCGATACCAATAAAGACTCGAAAATTGATTCGGCCAATGTCAGTATTGTTCAAGATAAAAATAACCATTACTTTATCAAAGATACGACAGACGGCACCACGGCTGATAAAGTTAAGTATTACGCCGCTGACGTCACCACTGATGATGACGGCAAGATTACCAGCGCCGCTTACGATTCAAGCAAATCGCTGGCCGTCGCCACCACCGATCCGTTAAAAGCCCTGGACAGCGCGCTGTCCACCGTTGATACCCTGCGCTCCAAGCTGGGTGCGGTGGAAAACCGTTTTGACTCCACTATCAACAACCTGGCCAGCACCAACAGCAACCTGAGCGAAGCGCAATCCCGTATCCAGGATGCCGACTACGCGACGGAAGTGTCCAACATGAGCAAGGCGCAGATCCTGCAACAGGCCGGTACCTCGGTTCTGGCCCAGGCTAACCAGGTTCCGCAGACCGTGCTGAAACTGCTGCAATAATTTGTTCATCGCATTGTAATGCGTAAAAACCCCGCCCAGGCGGGGTTTTTTTTCGCTACATCATGGCCAATGTGAAATAAATACCGCCGCGGACGAAGATAAACCACTGTTTATATAAAGTAAATTGCGTTCGATCCGGCAGGATATAAATAGAGGGGTATTTAAGCGACTATTCAGCCGATTGACCTTGCCGGCTAACCGGATAATAACATCGATAAGAGGATCAATGTAGGATAGTCATGGTGAGCGATCTGTATACTGCCACGGGCGTAATAGATAAACAGTCCCTATGGCAACGCTATATTCCGTTGGTCCGTCACGAGGCCTTGCGTCTGCAGGTGCGGCTGCCGGCAAGCGTGGAACTCGACGATCTGCTACAGGCGGGGGGGATAGGCCTGTTGAGCGCGGTGGAACGGTACGACTGCCTGCAGGGCACGACCTTTACCACCTACGCGGTGCAGCGCATCCGCGGCGCCATGCTTGATGAGCTGCGCAGCAGGGACTGGGTTCCCAGGAGCGTGCGGCGCCATGCGCGGGAGGTGGCGCAGGCCATTCATCAGGCCGAACAGCAGCTGGGCCGGGTGGCCACAGAACAGGAAGTCGCCCAGACGCTTAATATTACGCTTGCGGAATACCGGCAGATATTGCTCGACACCAACAACAGTCAGCTCTTTTCTTATGACGAATGGTGTGAAGATCACGGCGATAGTGCCGATAATCTAATGCCGGGACACGAAGACGCTAATCCGCTCCAGATATTAATGGAGAACAATTTGCGTGAAAGAGTCATCGAGGCCATCGACGGTTTACCGGAAAGGGAAAAAATGGTCCTGGTGCTGTATTACCAAGAGGAATTAAACCTGAAGGAAATTGGCGCGGTGCTCGAGGTGGGTGAATCACGGGTAAGCCAATTGCATAGCCAGGCGATTAAACGTTTGCGCGCACGCCTGAATAACGATCATTAGCGGCCGGTTAGGGGAATAATACATTCCCCGTTGTTAAGCACGCTGATAGAGATATTAAAACATATTAATGAGCTTTCCATGGCGCAAGTCCAACGCGCTATTGAAAGCCCTATTCTTAGCACTAGGGAAAACGACATGTTAGCCAAAGTGGGTAAAAAACGGCCCTTGAGCCGTTACCTGAAAGATTTCAAGCACTGTCAAACCCATTGCTGCCAGTGCGGCAAGCCGTTGGATCGTATGACATTGGTGTTTCGCGGGCAGATTATCAATAAAGAAGCCATCGCCGGTATGGACCAGCTTATCGACGATCTCGTCTGGCAAAGCCTGAATAAAGAGCTGACGGCGCTGTGCCGGTTTTGCAGCGTAATTTCTTGCAATAGTGAAGCCAACTATTTCGATATCAAAGCGTTCAAACAGTATTTATTTGAACAGACGGCGATGAGTCACAGTACTATTCGCGAATATGTGGTACGCCTGCGGCGCCTTGATGAAATATTGGCGGCCAGGAATTATCCCCATGATAAATTCGAGCGTCCCAGCGGCCCGCAAATGCTTATTGAGGATGTCCCGGACGCAGGGCAAAGCAATTACCGCATCGCCCTGCGTAAATACGATCAGTATCTCAACTGGCAGCGTAATTTTTAATAGCCGGGCCGGGTGCCCGTCCACGCCATGCCTATACCATGGCGGCGGACGGGGATGAAGGTTTAGCCGATGGTCATCAGGCTGGCGTTGCCGCCCGCGGCGGCGGTATTAATGCTGACCGACCGTTCCACTAATAAGCGTTCCAGTAAAATCGCCGTCTCGCCGCGCGCGTAGCCATGCACCTGGATAATGGAGCCGGGCCGCCGCGCGAGCGTGCCGCAGAGCGCCAGCAGCCGGTCCGAGTCGCCATGGAACAGCACGGCGTCAAACGGATCCGCCGCCTTGAGCCAATCATCGTGCAGGACAATGCGCGCCTGCGCCGCCTCCGGCAGACCGTCATACAGCACGCGGGTCTCCGGCCCGTCCTGCCACAGTGCCTGGGACCCGACGCTTAACACCGCCGCCAGTTGCGTTAGCCGGTCATTATTGTCTTCGGCCAGGCACAATACGCGTGCGCGCGGCAATAAGCGGTAGCTGTTCTGCTCGCCGGTCGGGCCTGTGAGCATCCTGACCGTGCCGGCCAATGACAGCTCGCCAAAGCGCCTGAGCGCGCGCACCTTCTCCGCCGGCATATTCTCCCCGGCCCATATCATCAGGGCGTCATAAGCCGGCCGCGGCGCGCACGGGCTGCCGGTCGCGTCCCCGGCGCGCAGCGCGTCGGGCCGTGCCTCGGGCAGCCGTTGGGATAACAGGCGATAAAGATACAGCGGGCCGCCGGCTTTGGGCCCGGTGCCGGAGAGTCCTTCTCCGCCGAAGGGCTGCACGCCGACCACGGCGCCGACCATATTGCGGTTGACATAACAGTTGCCTACCCGCGCCTGTTCCATTACCCGGTTTATGGTTTCATCGATGCGGGTATGCAGGCCCAGGGTCAGGCCATACCCGCCGGCGTTAATCTGCTCAAGCAAGGTGTTCAGGTCGCGGCTGCGGTAGCGGACCACGTGCAGGACCGGACCGAACACTTCCTTATCCAGCTGCGCCACGCTGTCCAGCTCAATCAGCGTGGGCATGACAAAGGTACCGGCGCCCAGGGATTGCCGTCCGGCGCCGTCGTTATGGGCGCCCTGCCATACCGGGTGGCCGGCTTCGCGCATGGCGGCGATATGTTCCTCTATAGCCTGCCGGGCCTGGGCGTCAATCACCGGACCGATGTCGGTGGCAAGCCATTGCGGATCGCCGACGCTGCACTGCGCCATGGCGCCGCGCAGCATGCGCAGAGTGCGTTCGGCCACCTCTTCCTGAATACATAATAAACGCAGCGCCGAACACCGTTGCCCGGCGCTGTCGAACGCGGAGGCGATGACATCGTTCACCACCTGTTCCGTTAAAGCGGAAGAGTCAACGATCATGGCGTTAATCCCGCCGGTTTCCGCCACCAGCGGCACCGGACGTCCCAGCGGGTCCAGCCGTTGGGCGAGCGTCGCCTGTATCAGTCGGGCGACGGCGGTGGACCCGGTAAACATCACGCCGCGCACCCGATGGTCGCCCACCAGCCGCGCGCCGACGGTCTCGCCGTCGCCCGGCAGGAAATGCAGTACGCCGGGCGGCACGCCCGCTTCCAGCAGGATGCCGACGGCCTGCGCGGCCACCAGCGGCGTTTGTTCGGCGGGCTTTGCCAGCACGCTGTTGCCTGCGGCCAGCGCCGCCGCCACCTGGCCGGTAAAGATGGCCAAGGGGAAGTTCCAGGGGCTGATACAGGCCACCGGCCCCAGCGGACGGCAGCCGTCGCGATCGAATTCCCGGATCTGGCCGGCATAGTAGCGCAGGAAATCGACGGCCTCGCGCACTTCGGCGATGGCGTTGGCAAAGCTTTTACCGGCCTCGCGTATCAGCAGGCCGATAAGGGTGGGCATACGCTGTTCCAACAGATCCGCGGCATGGTTTAAAACCGCGGTTCGTTCGGCGCAGGGCGTGGCCGACCATATCGCGCCGTGGTGATCCGCGCAGGCAATGGCCCGCTCGACGTCGTCTTCGGTGGCGTCGCGGCATTCCCCGACATTATCGCGCGCGTCGGCCGGGTTAAGCACCGCATGCCATAACTCGCCGTCGCGTGATGTGCTATCGCCGGCGTGGGCGCGCCAGTGCAGGTTGGCGCCGTTGAGCAAGGCGCTGGAGAGCGAGGCGAGACGATGTTCATTGGCCAGATCGATCCCGGCCGAATTAAGCCGTAACGGACCGTACAGCCGACGGGGCAGGGGAATCAGCGGGTGCGGCAGGCCAACGCCGCCTTCCCGTTCGCCGATGGCCAGCGCCTCGTCCACCGGATCGGCAATCAGGTGATCCAGGGATAGGGCGCTGTCGGCAATACGGTTAACAAATGAGGTATTGGCGCCGTTTTCCAGCAACCGGCGCACCAGATAAGCCAGCAGGGTTTCATGGGTACCCACCGGGGCATAGATGCGGCAAGGGCGGTTCAGCCTGCCGTCGGCCACCGGTCCCACCACCTGGTCATACAGTGGCTCGCCCATACCATGCAGACATTGAAATTCGTATTGGCCAGGATAATAGTTCTGCCCGGCGAAATGATAGATGGCCGCCAGCGTCTGGGCGTTATGGGTGGCGAACTGCGGGTAAATATGATGCGGCACCGCCAGCAGCTTGCGCGCGCAGGCAAGGTAGGCGACGTCGGTATATACCTTACGGGTATAGACCGGATACCCTTCCAGTCCCTCCACCTGGGCGCGTTTGATTTCGCTGTCCCAATACGCCCCTTTCACCAAACGGATCATCAGGCGCCGTTGGCTGCGCTGCGCCAGGTCTATCAGCTCGTCGATAACAAACGGGCAGCGTTTTTGGTAAGCCTGGATGACAAAACCAATGCCGTTCCAGCCGGCGAGCGCCGGTTCAAAACACAGTCGGGTCAATAAATCCAGGGATAGCTCCAGGCGGTCCGATTCTTCGGCATCGATATTAATGCCGATATCATATTGGCGCGCCAGCAGGGTTAGCGCCAGCAGCCGGGGATAGAGTTCGTCCATCACCCGCGCGTATTGAGAACGGGCATAGCGCGGATGCAGGGCGGAAAGCTTGATGGAAATGCCCGGTCCTTCATAGATGCCACGGCCGTTGGAGGCCTTGCCGATGGCATGGATGGCCTGCTGATAAGAGAGCAGGTAGGCCTGGGCATCATCCTCGGTCAGGGCGGCTTCGCCCAGCATATCATAGGAATAACGGAAGCCGCGCTGTTCCAACCGGCGGGCATTGGCCAGCGCCTGGCCGATATTCTCGCCGGTGACGAATTGTTCGCCCATCAGGCGCATGGCCATATCCACGCCTTTGCGGATCAACGGCTCGCCGCTTTTACCGATAATACGGTTCAGGGAGCGCGACAGGCTGCCCTCGTTATGGGTGGCCACCAGACGGCCGGTAAACAGCAGTCCCCAGGTGGCGGCATTGACAAATACCGACCGGCTGCGGCCAATATGGGGCTGCCAATTGCCGCGGCTGATTTTATCGCGGATCAGCGCATCGCGGGTGGCCTTATCCGGCACGCGCAGCAGCGCCTCCGCCAGGCACATTAACGCCACCCCTTCTTGCGACGACAGGGAAAATTCCTGCAGAAATCCTTGCACCATGCCGGCGCGGCCGCCGGCGCTGTGCTGCTGGCGCAGCGTTTCGGTCAGGCGGCGGGCTAATTGGCTTATCTGCGCCGCGGCGGCGGGATGGCGCGCCTGTTCAATCAGCAACGGCACGGCTTCGGTTTCCGGACGGCGCCACGCGGCGGTGACGGCGGCGCGCAATACCGATTGCGGCAATACTTGTTCGGCGAACTCCAGAAACGGCTGGCGCGTTTCCATTGCCGGCGGCTCCGCCGGGTCGTTGTCCCCGGGCATGGACGCGGCGTCTTGCCCAAGGGCATGCCCCTTATCCAGCTCATCCAGGTAATGGAAGATAGCTTGCTTAATCAACCAATGCGGAGTGCGATCAATCAGCCGCGCCGCGTTCTTAATCCTTTCCCTGGCGGCATCGTCAAGCTTTACCCCCATCGTAGTGGTTACCATCGCTGTATCCCCGGCGAGCATGTGAGATATCACTATCGCCAATGTTACAACTAAGTGCAACCGGGTTAATAAACAATTAACTTATAGTTAATAAGGTTGCAATCCTGGCGCGGGCGACGCCTGGACGCCGTAAACCGCACCGGCATGATGGCGCAAGAACGGCGTGACGGGGATTATTTGATTAAATTTGTAATAATTGATGTTTTACGTAAGCCGCGGGTTATTTACCAGCGCAGCGGGAAAAAGCGTTCTGTGGGGCGATATATCAGCAGGCGATAAAGTCGGGGGGCGCTATTGGGTTAAGGTCATCCAGTTCAAGCGTAACGGCTATTGCTTATTATTTGTTCGAATGCTAAAAAAAATATTGCAATCCCAGCGCAAAGTGATGCAATGTCATTATACTCAAGACATCAAGCTAGTTCAGAAAGTTGTTCAGATGCGAAATTCATAACCTCACTGCGGGGATCGCTAATGACAGTGTCCTTTTATGGGCTGATGGCAATACCAGGTTCTGCACCAATCGCCTCCGGAACAGTCGGCGGTTGTAATTTCAACGCTTCGTTTCCAACTTCGTTTTTGCCGACCGGCAATGTAATTGTTCCCTTGTGTTCTCAACTCCGTTGCTTTTTTCCAACTGATGCGCACTCCGGTACGTCCGTATTGTCCATGCGAATGCAACGGGCCGTGTCATCTTATCTCATGGCTATTATTGGCTTTAAAGGAAGCCACAACCTCATCTGAATGTGAAGCGTAATCACCAGGCCTATGCCTGTGTGAATGGTGAAACAAACTGTAAGGTGCCACTTATGGGAAGACAAAAAGTAGTGATCAAAGCTCGTCGCGAAGCTAAACGCGTTATCCGGCGTGAATCACGCAATCACAAAATGCGTGAAGAGGACTCGGTCACTTCTCTTGTTCATATGAGCGGGATTGAATCGATAGGCATGGCGCGCGACAGTCGCGACACCAGGTTAATAGAGGCACGTAATGAAGTCCAGGAAGCTTATTTAACAGCCATTGAGACCAAACAGTTAATTTTCGCAACCGGCGAGGCAGGGTGTGGTAAAACCTTCCTTAGCGCCGCTAAGGCTGCCGATGCGTTAATCCACAAAGAGGTTGACCGTATTATCGTTACCAGGCCGGTATTACAGGCCGACGAAGACCTGGGTTTTCTGCCGGGGGATATTGCTGAAAAATTCGCCCCTTATTTCCGACCGGTTTATGATATTTTGCTGCGCCGGCTGGGGTCGTCCTTTATGCAATATTGCCTGCGCCCTGAAATTGGCAAGGTGGAAATCGCTCCTTTTGCGTATATGCGCGGACGTACCTTTGAAAATGCGGTAGTTATTCTGGATGAAGCGCAGAATGTTACCGTCAACCAAATGAAGATGTTTTTGACCCGTCTGGGAGAAAATGTCACGGTTATTGTCAACGGCGATATTACGCAATGTGATTTGCCCAGAGGGGTAAAATCCGGACTGGCGGATGCTCTGGAGCGGTTTAACGAGGAGGATGAAATGATCGGTGTGGTGCGTTTCGGCAAACAGGATTGCGTTCGCTCCGCGCTGTGCCAGCGTACGCTGAATGCCTATCGCTGACGGTCGCTACGCACGCGGCGTCAGTATGGCGCCTTATCATTGAGTTAAAAAAAGCCCGGATAATCATCCGGGCTTTTTATTACCGCCAGGCCAGGCTGTTAACAACAGCTTGACCCTAATAATTTTGGCGGTGAGGGAGGGGTTCGAACCCTCGATACGATTTCTCGTATACACACTTTCCAGGCGTGCTCCTTCAGCCACTCGGACACCTCACCACGCTGTTAACCAAGGGTCAACGGGGCGGTACTATAGGGATTCGTCCCATTCCGGTCAAGTATAATTTATCAGGGATGCGTTGTTTGCTCAGGGTTTGAGCGCATCGCTTGTCTGGCGGCGGTGGCGATGCCATCGGGCCTGCCGTCAGGGGTGAATAATGTGCGGCGCGGGGGAGGGCAGGGGGTATTTCGCGCGGCAAGCCTCAGTATTATGCCGCCGGCAACGCCCAGCCGAAAAAGCTGGGAATAGCCCGCCCGTTCATGTGTGCAGACAATGCTATTCCCGGTTCGCCTCTCAGCGATATCGGTGCAGTAAAATACCATTTAATGACATCTTATATTTATTATCATTTCTACCACAGGCCCCGGCGTTACTCGGTAAAAAAACTGCCCCATTGGTGCTGCACCCCTTCCGGATACATTTTGCACAGGCCACCGCCCGGCGTAAAGGTCAGCTCACCAAAATAGACATTGCCTTCGGCTTCATAAAAATCCACCCTGACATAATTAAAATCCGCCGCCAGACGTTTTGCCAGCGTCACCATTTCCGGTAAATTCTTAGGCGCGGGCATAGGGATAGGGTTGTTCGGCAAGCCCATCCTGATATCGGTCTTGTGCCATTCAGTATCAAATACGTCGCGGCGATGCAGACCATAACGGTCGTAGTCAACCTGGATAAAAATATGCATCTCACCCTGCTGGTTAAAGCAGTGGAACTTGATATCGTTGGGTATATGGCCCTCGTCCTGCAGCAGGTGCTCCACCAGGATGCGGGGCTGGATTTTTTTATAATGTTTTTCTCGATTGGTTTTGTAATAATTGGTTTTAGTCCAATAACGGGTTAACGCACTGAGTTGGGCGAAGGTGGTATCCGCTTTATCGTGCACGACTAAGTTAAAACCACATCCATGGTTGGCCTTGATAACGAAGGTTTGCGGAAGAGCCGCATAAATTTCTTCCGTGAGTACATCGAACACTGCGTGCAGCGGGATGAGATATTTTTCGCCTATGGTGTTAGCAATATAATCTCGAACTTTGTATTTATCTGCTAAGTTTGTGTAAATCTGCTTAGGCCGAAAATTACGTATAGTGATTTTCTCGCTAAAGGTCGTTGGCTGGGTCATGTTCGGCCATTTTTTGAATACACGCGCATATTTTAATTGATGATACAAGAAATCTGGCAACATTTTAAACGCTTGCCTGACGAGTGGATTTAACATAGTTTTGCACCTCAATTATAAAATTTGGAATACTTTTATAGGCACTGAGCAACTGATAAGTGACTAACCCTTTTTTGAACAACGCATTGAGCACGAACAGAGATAGGACCTCGGATAATAAGGTTGATAGCGCCGCGCCCTTTATGCCGAATAGCGGAATAAAGTGATAATTGAGGGCTATGTTCAGTAAGGCGATAACCGGCATCTTTAATGCGACAAAATGATAGCCGGAATGCATCAATATTATCCGGTACGAAATGGTGCCCAATACGCTGCAAAGGGATGTCAATGCACATATCAACAGGATGGACGCCGAGTCTTTATAGGCGGCACCATAAATTAACTGTATGATATCGTGACTAAAAAAACCTATGATGATTATCACCGGCGCGCACACTACCAGGGTGACCATATACAGCATGCGCACACGGTCCGCGGCCCTTTTGGCATCGCGCTCGCTGGCGATGGTGCTCATAAACGAGGTAATCAGCGCCATGGGAACCAGCACCCAGCCACCGCTTATCGCCAGTGCCGCGCTATAAATACCCACCGCATGATAACCAATGAATTTCGCCAGCATTATCTGATCGATACGGGTATAGATCACTATCGCCAGGCTGGATATAGCCAGTGGCAAACCCACCTTCAGCAAATAGATATTATAAAAGCGGCTGTATTTGGCCTTCAGCTTTCTTTTATAATGAATCCCTTTAGCCTGTTGATGGCGATAAAATAGAACCCTGCGCACAATATAAGGTACAAAGCTTCTGCCCGCCAAGGAAACCGCAAACCATATCAAGCTTAGCTGCAACCAGGCAAACAGCAGGTTGGCTAGCACAAATATAACCAATACCGTGTTGTTGATAATCAGGTTAACCTTGGACGCCAGAGTCGCGTCGTAATACAGTTTGTAAATATCCCTTAAGGTAAAAAACGTTCCCAGTAATAAAATCAATAAAATATAAAAGTGTTGCCGTGGGACAGAGTAATATGCCCAGAAGAGCAGTCCCGCGCTGAAAATGATAAACAGCAGAAACTTTATACGCAACGAGGCTGCCATCAGGTTCATGCCACTGTGCGGTTTTTTTGCTATGCGATTGAATAAGACATTGTCACTGCCCAATTGTATAAAAGGCAATATCAATGCGATAATCGAAACTAAATAACTCAGCGTACCGAAATTTTCAGGTCCAAGATAACGGGCTATATACATTGCTGAAATGATGCCTGCGCCTGCAAAGCATAACTTCTCAAGTATGATCCACAATGAATTATAAATGATAGCTCTCATGTTCCTCTTCGGGTAAAAATGGCTAAAATTCCGATGTCAATAGAGCTGTTAAAAGTTGCTTAACAAGGTAGCTACAGGCACGTATCCGAAATATAACTTTCTCGAATAATTGAAAAATATAGCTTTATGCTTACTTAGGCAAATAAAAAAAAGTAAAATAATTTTTAGAAAAATAATTTTAGTTTCATGGAATATAAGAATTGACTGAAAAAAGGATAATTTCACCTGAATTTCATTTCACTTAACGGCAGGAGAAATTTCATTAGCGGATAAAAAAGCCCGAATATCTATTCGGGATTTTTTATGAAAATAACGAGGGCGTCAGGGAGTGAAACGCTACTTTTCACCTAACGCCTGGCAATCGAAAGCAACGCCGTCGAATTTGACCGTCAGGCTTTTGCAGGAAAATGCGTCACTGGAAGAACTATTATAACCTAACGGGCACGTCAGGGTCACCGCGTTGACTTTATTGAACCGCGCCAGTTCCAGTGCATAAGACGCGAAAGGGATTTTAATTGTTGAAAAGAAATACATTATCAAAGGAGATAAAATAAAAAAAGCCATTAATCCCAATATGATTTTACTTTTGGTTTGCTGAATCCTGGCCGCAAAAGCGGAAGAAACATCTTTTAACGGATTCGATCTATTTACTGTCGGTCTGGTAATGGTTTTTGTAATTCTCGAAGGCGGCGGCAATGCCCAGGTGGGCTGGTCAAAAAACGCGTCTTCCATGGTGGCCGCTTCCTGGATATTGGGCTCGCAAGCCACGCGGGCCGCCGTAGCCGCTGTGGCCTGCGCGGGTTCCGGTCTTAAGGGCTCAGGTACGTATTCATCGACGGATTGAGGGTTAAAGAAAATATTAACCATTTGTTTTTCTTCAATGATATAGCCTATGCGCGGTATGGTTTTAATTATGTCGTGGTTCTCATCCCCCAGCTTCTGGCGAATGGATTTTATCGTTTGGTTGATGGTCGAATCCGAACAATAGGTTCCTTTCCAAATCTGATTAACCAGCTCGGCACGCGTCACCGCCGCTGGTGAATTCTGGATTAATAAATTGAGTATCTGGTACTCTTTCCAGCGCAGACGACTATGGATATTGGGCGCAATTGTCACATCAAGATGATTGATCGTGATGGGTTGTGTAAGTTTCATCTCAAAATACCTCAATAGTATTTTTTTTCTTATCATATCGCTGATCCGCAAGCTACACGCGATCATAAAATTTTCAAGAGTTATAAAGGGTAACTGTCTGATATTTTATTTTTTTCATCACTCATTTACCTGCTCATAGATTTCTCCAATACCTGGTAGTTAGGTTGTACGTTTTGAGTCCTTTTAAACAATAGTCGAGACCGGGGAAGTCGCGACGGTAATAAATCTGAATTTAAAAACATCAAATCGTACCTTTTTGCGCAAGTGAAATTACAAAACCTAATAGTTTATGGGGTTAATCATGCTTTTTTATAAAATTTCATTGTTTTATTTACTTTTTCCGAGGAATAGATAAACGTTAATTTTAAACTTTTAGTTGTAAATGTCCGACTGGATAAGGGAGCCTACATTCAGGGCATGCAGGCCCTGATATCAGATTTTTGCGGTGACGGGCTAAACACGCGTGCAACCGCCAGCCGTCCTACTATTGTCGTAAGATCATAAAGTTGATTCGTATCATGACGCTATACCCTAAGCGGTTCGGAATAATTATTCATGTCTAAGCGCATACAAAAAATGCGAAAAATAATATCGGCCAGTGAGTAAATTTTTTTTCGCTTATTCTTTTTCACAAGCAAATACCGCCCGATGTTTATTCCGCAATCAACCCAGCGCATGCATAAGATAATTCTTAATGATTTCACTTTTTGTCACTTAAATTTAGCTTTTTTATGTTATGACGCCTGCATCAGCCGTCACAGGGCCAGGCAATAAGGCACAAAATGTTAACTGCTAGTAAAAAATGACTATATGCGCCAGCCTGCGTATTAGCGATTGCGATTTTTAGCATGGGCAACCGCTGTGGTTACCTGTCATACCGTTTGGCAAGATTGTGCTTTACCCAGGCTAACGGTATGTTAAATGGTGAAAAAAAGCTGGGATGGAAAGGCGTTTTATTATGAGGATCATTTTTTATCACCCGACGGACAACGCGGCGGTGTGGATCGACGGCTTGCGGCAACGATTTCCTGACGCTGATATCAGATTGTGGCGAGAGGGCGTAGACCTGCCGGCCGATTATGCCGTGGTCTGGCATCCTCCCCGTGCGATGCTGGCCGGCCGGCCCGGCCTTAAAGGCGTGTTTGCCCTCGGCGCGGGAGTGGACGCCTTAATGGATCAGGTGCGCCTGCACCCGGATATGCTGCCGGCGAATGTACCGCTGATGCGGCTTGAAGATACCGGCATGGCGCAGCAGATGATTGAGTATACTGTCGCCGCGGTGCTGCGCTATTACCGGCGCCTGGATGAATATGCCCTGCAGCAAAACCTGGGAGAATGGCGCGAGCTGGCGCTGCCCGCCAGGGAAACCTTTCTTGTCGGCATCGCCGGCGCGGGGGTGCTGGGCGGTAAAACGGCAATGGCGGTGCGCGCCATGGGTTTTCCGGTGCGCTGCTGGAGCCGCCGCGCGAAGGTCATCCCGGGAGTGGCCAGCTTTGCCGGCCGGGAAGGCCTGGACGCGTTTCTCAGCGGCGTACAGGTACTCGTGAATCTGCTGCCGAACACGCCGCAGACGACAGGCATCCTGAACGCCGCGCTGTTTGCGCGCCTCAATCGCGGCGCGTATATCATCAATATTGCCCGTGGTGCGCATATGGTGGAAGACGACCTGCTTGCCGCTCTGGCGCAGGGGCAGATTGCCGCGGCAACGCTGGATGTCTGCCGGCAGGAGCCGCCGCCGCGCGATCATCCTTTCTGGGCGGCGCCGCGCATTACGCTTACCCCGCATATTGCCGCCACGACACTGCCGTCGCAGGCCATGGACAGCATTGCCGATAACATACGTCGTATCGAGACCGGGCAGACGCCGCTTGGCCTGGTTGATCGCCTGCATGGGTATTAACACCATTGCGTCAGGGGACGTTTTATGACAAGGTCGGCGCCGGTTTTACTTTGCTTACTAAAACGGATAACACGATGAATGATTTTTCCATGGTCTGCCGGGTGCTGGGAACGTTATTTTACCGCCAGCCGCAGGATGCCATGCTGGCGCCGCTGATGACGCTTATCAGCGAGGGCAAGCTGACGGCCCATTGGCCCCTGGAGCAAGACGCTCTGCTGGCCCGCCTGCAGCAAAGCTGCGAACCGCAGGCCCTGGCCGCGCAATACGCTTTGCTATTTACCGGCGACGAAGCAAAAGTCCCGCCACTGCGCTCGGCGTGGCTGGCGGCGGATGAGGGCGAGGTCGTGGCCTTCCTGCAACAGCTCGGCATGCCGGCCGGAGACGGCCCGGCAGATCATTTCGGCGCGCTGCTTCTTGCCGGCTCGTGGCTGGAAGATCATGCGCGATTGGATGAAACACTGGCCCAGAGCCAGCTGTTCGATCTGTATTTGCTGCCCTGGAGCGATCGCTTTTTGGGTAAAGTGGAGGCCTGCGCCACCGGGGACTTTTATCGGGTACTGGCGATAATCTGCCGCGAAGCCCTTGAGGCGCTGCGCGAAGAACTGGACGAAACCCCGGCTGAATAGTAGGGCGATCACCCATGCCGCATAAAACCTGTTAAAGGGAGAGCCTGCCGATGGGGTTGAATCGGGCGTGGTTTTCCCGCCCGACCGAGGCCCCATGGCATGCTAGGCCCGCCAATGCCGGACTCAAGGCAGACGTGTTCAAGGGAGAGCATGCCGATGGGGTTGAATCGGGCGTGGTTTTTCCGCCCGACCGAGGCCCCATGGCATGCTAGTCCCGCTAACGCCGGACTCAAGGCAGACGTGTTGAAGGGAGAGCATGCCGATGGGGTTGAATCGGGCGAGGTTTTCCCGCCCGACCGAGGCCCCATGGCAGGGTATGCCCGCCATCACCCATGCCGTATAAAACCTGTTCAAGGGAGAGCATGCCGATGGGGTCGAATCGGGCGTGGTTTTCCCGCCCGACCGAGGCCCCATGGCATGCCAGGCCCGCCAACACCGGACTCAAGGCAGACGTGTTAAAGGGAGAGCGTGCCAATGGGGTCGAATCGGGCGTGGTTTTCCCGCCCGACCGAGGCCCCATGGCAGGGTATGCCCGCCATCACCGATGCCGCATAAAGCGTGTTAAAGGGAGAGCCTGCCGCTGGGGTTGAATCGGGCGTGGTTTTCCGCCCGACCGAGGCCCCATGGCATGCCAGGCCCGCCAACGCCGGACTCAAGGCAGCCGTGTTCAAGGGAGAGCATGCCGATGGGACTCACCCAAACGGGATAACCAGTTTGCCCGGTTTAACCTCCAATCCCTGCGCCAGCTTTTTCACCAACGCCTCATCTTTATTGCGATTGGCGTCCAGCACATACGCCGGCGTATTATCAAAATAGGATTTCAGCGCATGGTCGAGATAAGGCGACAAAGCGCGAAAGGTGGTGTCGACATCAGCCGGCTGAACCTGATAATCCACCAGACGCATATCTTTCAGAAACACCGCGCCCTGCGACTTATCATAATACGGCTGCGCCTGCAGGGTCAGCGTCGCCTCGGCCTGCTGCGACCCGAACAGGGTATCGACATTGACCGTGGCGTTACCGGATAACCGCACCTTATCGGGCTCGGCGCGGCCGATCTCGCTGGCCAGATGGGTGACGACGATATGGGCGTTGGCCAGTCCGGGAACGCCGATATTTTTACTGAAATCGTTATGCTTTTGCAGATAAGCGTTTATTTCCTGCTCACTGATGCTGTACTGCGTCAAATTATTGCAGCCGCTTAATAAACTGCCGGCCAGCACGCAGCTGAAAAGCAGCTTAATCCATGCAACGAAACGATTTTTCATGCTGTCCTCTACCCTCAATACCGTGGCGTCTGCTCATTACAGGATAACCGTCTCGCCCCGGCGGATCATGCCGTACGCACCGGAAAAAACTCACTATGCCTCAGGAACGCCCCGCGCCCGGCGTACCGCGGCCAGGCGCGGGCAAGCAGGTTATTGCGCTACGCTGGTAAGCAGATTAACCTGAGTCTGCTTGGCCATATTATCGCGATATTCAGCCACCCGCGTCGGCCATTCCAGCCCCGCAACGATGGTCAGGGAACGCAGGCGGGCAAACAAATGGAAATCATCGTCGGACAGCTCGCCGTTACAGGCGTTGGACTGCTGGATCAACGGCTCAAGCTCGCGCAGCTGCTGGCTGACTTTTTTTACCAGCCCCGGGGTATGGGCCAGAAGTTCCTCAAAGCTGCCGCTGGCCGCTTCTTTTTTCCTGATAAAGTAATGGCGCGCCTCAGGAGTGGCAAACTCTGCAAACTTGCCGTTAACGTTACGCGGCAACACCAGCGGATAGGCGGCCGGATGGTTTGCTTCCAGCCATTTGCCGATAGCGGGATTGACGGGCCCCGTCACCAAAGGGCTACCATAATGGGTGTCGATATAATGGACGATATCCATGCTCTCCGGCATATAGCCACCGTCCTCCTTCTGCAGGATCGGCGCCACTTTTTTCCCCACCATGCCGATAGGTGTCGCCTCGTCGTCGTTCATCAATACCTGGAGACTGATAGGAATATTTTTCAGGCCGAATATCATCCGCGCTTTGACGCAAAACGGGCAGTGCTCATAAATGTAGAGTTTCATAATGAAGCATGTTCTCCTGGTTAAATGCGTGCGGCGCGCCATACCGCCGCGCGCCGGACAGGGTAATAATCATTATGGGACAACATGGGCCGGGCCACCAATCCTCAGCGACCGCTCAGCATGGCCGGTTCAATCCGGCGCTGATGGAATTGACGGTACAGCCCGAACAGGGTTGCGCACCCGATAAGGCCCAGCATTATCCAGGGCAAATCGGGAACGTCCAGCCGGTGCCCGACGTCATATAACCAACCGCCGCCGCTATAGCCGATGGCGCCGCCCAGGGCCAGGCCAAGCCGGCTGAAACCCAGGTAGCTGCCCCTGGCCCGGCTGTCCGCCAGCGACGCGCTCAGGGTTTCCCTGGCCGGTTCGGCAATAATGGAACCCAGGTAAAACATGCCGATCAGGCAGAACAACGTCTGCAGGCTGTCGGTCATGCCGATGGGGAACAGGCTCAGCGTCATGATCATCAAACCCGCCATCAGCCGCAATTCGAGGCTAAAGCGCTTTTCGCTCCAGCGGGCGATAGGGTAAAGCAGCGTCAGGGATAATACCGCCTCGATGGCGTACATCCATTTTACCGCGGCGGGCTGGCCGGCCACTTCGTTAACGCGGATCGGCAGCATCAGCATGACCTGCACCGCCAGCATATAATAGCCGGTCAGCGTCAGCACGTAGGTGACGAAACGCCGATCCCTGAATACCCGTCGCATGCCGTCGCGCATGGGCGCGCGCACCGATGAGATGCGATATGCCGGCAGCCACCAGGCGTTGAACATCGCCGCCAGGATAAACATCAGCGCTCCCGCCCAGCACACCAGATGGAAATCGTACTTTAATAACCAACTGCCGATCAGCGCCCCGACCACCGAACAGGCGCTGTCCTGCATCATCAACAGCGAAAAGAAGCGGCCGCGCTCGTGGGGCCGGGTCAGCTTGACCACCAGCGCGGTGCGCGGCGGATCAAACAGCGTACCGCCAAGGCCCGACAGCAGGCAGGAAAGCCAAAGTATCCAGGGTTGATCGGCGACGGCCATCAGCGCAAAGCCCAGTGCGCGCAGCAGCATGCCGGTAATAATCATCGGCTTGGCGCCCAGGCGATCGGCGATGGCGCCGCCAAAAATACCCAGGCCCTGCTGGATGAGCTGACGCAGCCCAAGCGCAATACCGACCAGAAGCGCCGCCCAGCCCAACTGATCGACAAACCTGATGGAAATCAGCGGAAACACGACAAAAAAGCCCAGGACCACCAACATATTATCCATAAGCAGAAAATATTTACCCAAGCTCCGAGCTTGCGACACCGAGGACATGCTTCACCACAAACCAAAAAGAAATTTTACGAGAACACTTATTCTGAACGTAATGCGTCCATAACGATAGCCCGGCAAAGAGGATAATTTTTTATCGAAAATTATTAATAGAAACGCTAATTTATGAGAGGGATCATCTTCTCGCGCGTTAACAGGATAACATCGGCGCCGGGAGATTGTATGATGGTGACATACGCCGGGTTGTATCATCGCCGCGCATCACGCCGGTACCCAGACCCTAAGGTAAACATGATTCAATAATCGCCCGGACTGCGGAGGGAAGATGTTTGGCTATCGACAGGCGTCGCCAAAAGTGCGACTGGTTACCGCCAGACTGGTGGTGCGTTTGGTCCACGAACGCGATGCTTACCGCCTGGCGGAGTATTATGCCGGCAACCAGGCGTACCTGAAACCCTGGGAACCGGTGCGCGATGAAAGCCACTGTTTTCCGTCGGGCTGGCAGGCCCGGCTGGGGATGATCACCGAAATGCACCGGCAGGGCACCGCCTACTATTTTATCCTGCTCGATCCCGGGGAAAACGAAGTCTACGGCGTGGCCAATTTCAGCAATGTGCTGCGCGGCTCCTTCCATGCCTGTTTTCTCGGGTACTCGCTGGGCGAAAAATGGCAAGGGCAGGGGCTTATGTTCGAAGCGCTGCAGGCCGCCATCCGCTATATGCAGCGCCATCAGCAAATGCACCGTATCATGGCTAACTATATGCCGCACAACCAGCGCAGCGGTAATCTACTGGCCCGCCTGGGGTTCGAGCGGGAAGGATATGCCAAGGATTACCTGCTGATCGACGGGCAATGGCGCGACCATATATTGACGGCACTGACCTATGCCGCCTGGAAGCCCGGGCGGTAAGCGTTTTTCAGGGGTATTGACATTATGACATTACGTATCGGGATTGTCGGACTCGGCGGCATCGCGCAAAAGGTCTACCTGCCGCTGTTGTGCCAGGCGGGGGACTGGGAGGTGGCCGGGGCGTTTTCCCCCAACCAGGCCAAGGCGCGCACGCTGTGCGCGGCTTACCGCATCGAAAGCTTTCCCAGCCTGGACGCCCTGGCGCAGCGCTGCGACGCGGCGTTCGTGCATACCAGCACCGCCAGCCATTTTGCCGTGGTTAGCCATTTACTGGAACGGGGCCTGCACGTCTATGTGGATAAGCCGCTGGCCGCAACGCTTGAGCAGGCGGAACGGCTGGTCGCCCTGGCGGCCAGGAAACAACGGGCGCTGATGGTAGGATTTAACCGCCGTTTCGCGCCGCTCTACCTCAGGCTGAAACAACAGATGCGGCAGCCCGCCTCCCTCCGCATGGATAAACACCGTCTGGACAACGTCGGTCCCGAAGCGATGGGCTTCACGCTGCTGGACGATTATCTGCACGTGGTGGATACCGCGCTCTGGCTTGCCGACGGCGCGCGGGATCACGCCGCTGCGGCTAATGACGCCGCCGGCGGGCCCCGACTGACCGGCGGCATTCTGCGGGATAACGCCGCCGGACAGATGTTGTACGCCGAGCATCATTTTATGCACCGGGGCTGCGCCGTCACCACCAGTATGCATCGCCAGGCCGGCAGCCAGAGCGAAACGGTGATCGCGGTGACCGCCGGCGCGGTGTACCGCGTCGAGGAGATGCGCGTGTGGCGCAGCGAAAGCCAGGGCGTCATCAGCGAACTGCCGGTGCCCGCCTGGCAATCGATCCTGACCCAGCGTGGTTTTACCGGGGCGGTGGCGCATTTTATCGCGGCGGTCTCCCATCAAACCCAGCCTGAAACCAGCGGCGAACAGGCGCTGATGGCGCAGGCCTGGATAGAGCGCCTGCCGGCCGGTTAAACCCTCGTTCCCGCCGGTCCGTCCGAACCCCCTTCCGGGACGGGACATAGCGTCATAGCCTGTTTGCAACGATTGTCATGACGGCCCAGGCATAATTGCATCAGGTTATTGGCGCAAATGACCTTTATGGTCCATAGTCAGAGAACCCGATATCGGCGCGCTGCAATGCGGCGGGCCGGGGGGCGTTTACGCGCCTCCCAATAAGTTCCTACATACCTATTAAGCCTTAAGGGCGTCTCATTCCAGGCGCGACGCATAGCGCCTCTTTCCAGGGTTTGTATCGCCGCCATGGCAAGGTGGATTTCGCCGTGTCATGGATAACGGCAACAAGTTGGCGCGCTGGCGATATAACGCCGTATTTGGCACCGATAACATTTTCGTAATGCCTGTGGCATGAAGCCGCAGGTTAAGGCTGCTATGAAAAATTTGCTTGCTGGGATCTACCGTTTTCGTGAAGCCTCGTCACCGTGGAACGATCCTGCCCCGGTCAGGAAAGAATTATTTGGTGTTGAACGCCTTGAGCAGCACGCGGAAAGCCTGGCGGCCGCCCAGGCGATCGCCGACCGCCCGCCGACCGTCTCGCCGCTGCGCCAGCGCCTTAATGATAATGCCGCGGTGTTGCTGGCGGCCTACCGCGCCAGCGCGCTGGAACTGGAAAAAGGCCATACCGTGGTGCCGGCCGCCGAGTGGCTGCTGGATAACTATCATCTGGTCGAGGCGCAGATCCGTGAAATCCGCGAAGATCTGCCGCCGAGTTTCTACCGGCTGCTGCCAAAGCTGGCGCAGGGGCCGTTTGCCGGTTACCCGCGGGTCTTCGGCGTGGCATGGGCGTTTATCGCCCATACCGACAGTCATTTCGATCCGGAAAACCTCAAGCGTTTTATCGCCGCCTACCAGCGGGTACAGCCGCTCACCATCGGTGAACTCTGGGCGGTGGCCATCACCCTGCGCATCGTGCTTATCGAGAACCTGCGGCGGCTGGCGGATCAGATGAGCGAGGGGCGCCAGGCCCGGCAGGAGGCCGAGGACCTGGCCAATAAGCTGCTGGCCAAAGGCAATGCCCAGGCGGCGATGGAGGCGGCGCATTTATCCGCCTATACCTTGCCGCTTAATGAGCATTTTGCCGCGCAGCTGGCGAAACGCCTGCGCAACCAGGATCCCCGCACCACCCCGTCCCTGGCCTGGCTGGAAGAAAAGCTTCACCAGCAGGACAGCTCCATCGAATCGATTGTGCAAAACGCCCAGCAGCGCCTGGGCGCCTCCAACGTCACGGTGCGCAATATCATCACCAGCATGCGCCTGATCTCGGATATCGACTGGGCGACGCTGTTTGAAAGCATCAGCCTGGTGGATGAACGTTTACGCCGGCACAGCGCCTTTGACGAGATGAATTTTACCACCCGCAATCTTTACCGCAGCGCCATCGAGCAGTTGTCGCGCGGATCGTCCTACAGTGAGCTGGATATCGCGGATAAGGTCCTGGCGGCCGCTCATGAAGCCGCGGCCAGCCAGAACGATCCTCTCGAGGCCGCCCGCGTCGGCGATCCCGGTTATCACCTGATTGCCGGCGGACGCAGACGCTTTGAGCAGTCTATCGATTTTAAACCGCCATGGCGCTTACGCATCAGCCGTATGGCCATTGAACCTGGCATCGCCGGCTACGGCGGGGCGATTATCCTGTTAAGCCTGCTGCTGGCCGCATGGGCGGGGAGCAAGCTCTTGGCTGCCGGCCTCGGCGCTGGCGCCCTGGCGGTCTTTATTATCCTGGCGCTGCCGGCCCTGAGCGATGCCGCCAGCGCGCTGGTCAACCGGCTGGTCAACTGGCGCCTCGGCGCGTCGCCCCTGGCCGGCCTGGCGTTAACCGACGGGGTGCCGACGGCGTTGCGCACCATGATCGTCGTGCCAGTGCTGCTCACTGACCAGGAGGACATCACCGAGCAAATCGAGCGGCTGGAAGTCCACTACCTGGCCAGCGGCGAAGGCGATCTCACTTTTGCGCTGCTCTCCGATAGCCTGGATGCCCCGCTGGAAACGCTGCCCGGGGACGCGGAGCTTATCGCCTGCGCAAGGGAAGGCATCGACCGGCTGAACCAGCGTCATGGCCCCGGACCCGCCGGCGCGCGTTTTTTGCTGTTGCACCGTCGCCGCCTGTATAACGAACGCGAATCCTGCTGGATGGGATGGGAACGTAAACGCGGCAAACTGCACGAACTGAACCGTCTGCTGCGCGGCGCGCGTGATACCAGCTTCCTGCCGGGCAGCCAGGTGCCGGAAGGGGTGCGCTATGTGATCACCCTGGACGCCGATACCCGGCTGCCGCGTGAAACCGCGCTGCTGCTGGTGGGGAAAATGGCTCACCCGCTGAACCGACCGAAATTCGATGCCGGCAAAAAGCGCATCGTCAGCGGCTATGGCATCCTGCAGCCGCGCATTACGCCGTCCCTGCCGCTAGGCAACGACGGCTCTATCTACCAGCGCGTCTTCTCGGGGCCGGGCGGCATGGATCCCTATGCCTCGGCGGTCTCGGATGTCTATCAGGATTTGTTCGGCGAGGGATCTTATACCGGCAAGGGCATTTACGACGTCGATGCGTTCGACGCCGCGCTTGACGCGCGCATTCCGGAAAATACCCTGCTTAGCCACGATCTGTTTGAGGGTATCTATGCCCGCGCCGGCCTGGCCTCGGATGTGGAACTGGTGGAAGACTCGCCGGCGCGCTACGACGTGGTGGCGAAAAGACAGCACCGCTGGACGCGTGGCGACTGGCAGTTATTGCCCTGGATCATGAACGGGCGCAACGGCATCAGCCCGGTGCCCGCCGTCGGCCGCTGGAAGATGATCGACAACCTGCGCCGTTCGCTGCTGGCGCCGTTCAGCCTGCTGGCCCTGGGTTGGTGCTGGCTGCTGCCGCCGGCCGCGGCCGCGCTGGGCGTACTGACGCTGATTGCTGCCTTCGCCGTGCCATCGCTATTGCCGATTTTCTGCGATCTGCTGCCGCGCCGGCGGCGTATCCCGCTGCACAAGCATTTACATAACGTCGCCATCGATTTGCGCTATGCGCTGCTGCGCATCCTGATGCAGATCGTGTTTTTAGCCGACAACGCCTGGCATATGCTGGACGCCATTGTGCGTTCATTATCACGGGTACTTTTCAGCCATCGCAAGCTGCTGGAATGGACCACGTCGGCCCAGACCGGCGGCAGCCCGCGCCTGGGGTTGGGCGGGTTTTGCCGGCAAATGTCCGCCGGCATCCTGCTGGGACTGCTGATGGCGGCCCTGGCGCTGGCGCTGGCGCCATGGAACTGGCCGCTTGTCGCCGTGTTCGCCCTTTTATGGCTGTTGTCGCCCGTCATGGCGTTATGGGCCAGCCGGGAGCCGGTGATTGCGCCGCAGGTGGCGTTGAACGATAAGGAAATTCAGACGCTGCGCCTGATTGGCCGCCGGACCTGGCGCTTTTTTGAAACCTTCGTTACCCCGGTGGATAATATGCTGCCGCCGGATAATTTCCAGGAAGAACCCAGGCCGGTGGTGGCCCATCGTACCTCGCCCACCAATATCGGGCTGTATTTGCTGTCCACGGTGGCGGCCCGCGATTTCGGCTGGGCGTCCACCGGGGCGACGCTTGACCGGCTGGAAGAAACCTTCGCGTCGCTGGATAAGCTGCAGCGTTATCGCGGCCACTTTTTCAACTGGTATGAGACCCGCAATCTCGAGGCGCTGGCCCCGGCCTACGTATCGTCGGTGGATAGCGGCAACCTGGCCGGTCACCTGATCGCCCTGGCCAACGCCTGCGAAGAATGGCGCTGCGCGCCGGTGGCGCCGGGCTGGCGTGCCGGCGCCATGGATCATCTGTTGTTAATCCGCAGGGCGTTAAAAAAGGCGCCTGAAATCGACGGCTTGCCGCTCGACGCCCTGCTGGATGAAATCGCCGCCCAGCTGGCGCGGCAGCAGCCCGATAATACCTTGCTGCCCACGCTCGCCACGCTTAGCGAGGAGGCCTGCGGTTTAATGAGCGATCTGGCTGTGTCCCCCGAGGCGGAACCGACTGATGACGCCTCGCACGACGACGCGCCGGAACCGGGGCTGATGTTCTGGCTGGAGGCGATGAGAACCAGCATCGCCGGACTTAACGCCGATCGCCTGTTGGCGGCGGACAGCTATAACGAACGCCTGCAGCAACTGGCGGATCGCGCCAGGGCGCTGGCGCTGGGCATGGATTTCCGCTTTTTGGTGGATGACGAGCGCAAACTGCTCTCCATCGGTTACTCCTTCACCGATAACCAGCTCGACAGCAGCTGTTATGATTTACTGGCGTCCGAAGCCCGCCTGGCCAGCCTGTTCGCCATCGCCAAGGGCGACATTCCCACGCGCCACTGGTTCCGCCTCAGCCGCGCCGCCATTCAGTCCGGTAAAGGCGCGGCGCTGATCTCCTGGTCCGGGTCGATGTTTGAATATTTGATGCCGTCCCTGGTGATGCGCGCCGCCGCCGGCACGTTGCTGGAGCAGACCAACCGGGTGGTGGTGGCCCATCAGCAGGCCTATGGCCGCATGCTGAAAATTCCCTGGGGCGTCTCGGAATCCGCCTATAACGCGCGCGATTTGGATTTAACCTATCAATATTCCAACTTTGGCGTGCCGGGGCTGGGGCTGCAGCGCGGCCTGGCGCAAAACCAGGTTATCGCCCCCTATGCCACCGGCCTGGCGTCGATGGTGGATGCGCGCGGCGCACTGCTTAATTACCGGCGGCTGGCGAAGATCGGGGCGCGCGGCGATTATGGCTTTTACGAAGCGCTGGACTTTACCGCCGCAAGGCTGCCTGATAACCAGAAAGTGGCTATCGTGCGCAGCTATATGGCCCATCATCAGGGCATGACTATCGTGGCGCTGGATAACGCCCTGCTTGACGGCGCCATGCGCGCGCGTTTCCATCGCGAGCCGATGATCCAGGCCAGCGAGCTGCTGTTGCAAGAACGCATGCCAAGGGAAGTCGCCCTGACAAAACCGCATGCCGAAGAGGTGAAAAAAGCGGTGGTCAAATCCGGCCACGAGTATCTTACGCAGCGCCGGTATTCCGCGTTGCCCGCCGGCGCGCCGGTGACCCATCTGGTCTCCAACGGTCATTACGCCGTTATGCTGACCGTCTCCGGCGGCGGCTACAGCCGCTGGGGCAATATCGCCATTACCCGCTGGCGCGAGGATGTCACCCGCGACGACAGCCGTTCATTTATTCGTTTCCGCGATCTGCGCAGCGGCAAGATCTGGTCGGCCGGTCTGCAAATCCAGGGAACGGATTCGCTGAGCGAACGCCGCGTGCGGGCGTTGAAAGGGAAGTCTTTCAACCAGGTGATCTTCAGCGAGGACGACGCCACCTTTATCCACCATGACCGCACGTTGACCACCACGCTTAACGTGCTGGTGTCCGGCGAGGATGACGGCGAGGTGCGTCGTGTCATGCTGACCAACAGCGGCCGCCGTACCCGCGAAGTTGAATTGACCTCGTATGCGGAGATTGTGCTGGCGCCGGCGAATGTCGATACCGCCCATCCGGCGTTTGCCAAAATGTTTGTGCAGACCCGCTATCTGCCGGAATTTACCGCCCTGGTCGCCACGCGCAGGACCCGAACCCCGCAGGAACCCCACGTCTGGGCGGCGCATCTGGCTATTGTGGAGGGCGAAAGCCTGTCCGACGCACAGTATGAAACCGACCGGGCTCGGTTTATCGGCAAGGGTTCGTCGCCCACCTATGCCGACGCGGTGCTGGGACGGCAGCCGTTGTCCAATACGGTCGGCACGGTGCTGGATCCGATTTTCTCCCTGCGGCGACAGGTCCGTATTCCGGCGGGCACCTCGGTCAGGGTAACCTACTGGACGCTGGTGGCCTCTTCTGAAGAAGAGCTGATGAAGCTCATCGATAAGCACCACGACCGCAGCGCCTACAAACGGGCGAAAACGCTGGCCTGGACCCAGGCGCAGGTACAGTTGCGCCATCTGGATATCAACGCCGAGGAAGCGGCCGACTTCCAGCGCCTGGCCGCGCCGTTGTTGTATGCCGATTCGCGTTTCCGCGCGCCTTCCGCCTCGATTATCCGCGGTTCCGGCGTCCAGTCGGGCCTGTGGCCCTTGTCTATTTCCGGCGATCTCCCCATCGTCTTGCTACGTATCGACGATATCCAGGATATCGCCCAGGTTAAGCAACTGCTGCGCGCCCATGAATATTGGCATATGAAGTTGCTCAGCGTCGACGTGGTGATTATTAATGAACACGCCTCATCCTATTTGCAGGATCTGCAAATCGCCATTGAGACGGCGGTGCGCAGCAGCCAGTCCCACCCGCGTTACACCGGCGATGCCTCGCGCGGCGGCGTCTATACCCTGCGCGCGGATCTGATAAGCCAGGAAGCGCGTATGCTGCTGCAGTCCGTCGCCCGGGTGGCGCTGCTGGCGCGGCGCGGCAGCATCGGCTCGCAGCTGGCTTCGCTGGAACTGCCGCAGGTCTCCCTGCTGCCGCAGCGCAAGATGCGCCTGCCGACGCCCGGCGCGTTGCCCGTGCCCGCGGACCTGGCGTTCTTCAACGGCACCGGCGGGTTCGCCAGGCAGGGGCGTGAATATGTCACTGTGATTGACGCGCAAACCTGCCCGCCGGCGCCCTGGATCAATGTGATTGCCAATCCGGACTTCGGATTCCAGGTGTCGGCCCGGGGCAGCGGTTATACCTGGGCGCAAAACAGCCGCGAAAACCAGCTTACGCCCTGGCTGAACGATGCGGTGGCGGACAGCGGCGGCGAGGCCATCTATATCCGCAACGAGGTCACCGGCGCCTTATGGAGTCCCACGGCGCATCCCATCAATGATGGCGGTCGCTATCTCGCCCACCACGGTTTCGGCTACTCCCGCTTCGAACACAATACCCTCGAGGCGGCGGTAACGCTGCTTCAGTATGTGCCGCTGGAGGATTCCATCAAGATCTCCCGGCTGACCATTCGCAACCTGAGCGATCAAACGCTGCACCTGTCCGTCTCCGCCTATGTGGAATGGGTACTGGGCACTTCGCGCAGCGCGTCCGGGCCGTTTATCATCAGCGAGCATGACGAAAGCACCGGCGCGGTGCTGGTGCGTAATTCATGGAGCACCGCCTTCCAGAACCGGGTGGCGTTTGCCGACCTCGACGGCCGTCAGGACGCGTTCAGCGCGGACCGTACCGAGTTTCTCGGCCGCAACGGCGCCATGGCGGCGCCCGCCGCGCTGGTCAACGGTGGTCGCCTGAGCGGCGCCTGCGGCGCGGGCTTTGATCCCTGCACGGTATTGCAAACCCATATCGAGGTTGGGGTAGATCAAAGCATAGAGGTGGTCTGGTTTATCGGCCAGAGCGACTCGGCCGAAAGCGCCCGCCGCTTAATCGAACGCTATCGCGCCGCCGATCTGGACGCGGTGCTGGCGGAAGTGACCGGCCACTGGCAACAGCGGCTGGGATCGATACAGGTGACCACGCCCGATCCGGCTATGGATATCATGCTTAACGGCTGGCTGCTGTACCAAACCCAGGCCTGCCGTATCCAGGCCCGCTCCGGCTTTTATCAGGCCAGCGGGGCCTATGGTTTCCGCGATCAGCTGCAGGACGGCATGGCGCTGACCTTCGCGCAGCCGCAGCAAACGCGCGGACATTTACTGCGCGCCGCCGGCCGGCAATTCATGGAAGGCGATGTACAGCACTGGTGGCTGCCTCACTCCGGCCAGGGAGTGCGTACCCGCATTTCCGATGACCGGGTATGGCTGTCGTTCGCCGTCGCCACTTATATCAACTGCAGCCGCGACGAAGCGGTGCTGGACGAAGTGCTGCCCTATCTTGAGGGGCCACTCCTGGCGGAGGGCGAACACGACGCCTTCTTCCAGCCGATGGTGGCCGCCGAGAGCGCGACGCTCTACCGGCATTGCGTACAGGCCATGGAGCAGTGCCTGGAACTTACCGGCGCGCACGGTCTGCCCCTGATGGGCACCGGCGACTGGAACGACGGCATGAACCGGGTCGGCGAAGGGGGCAAAGGGGAAAGCGTCTGGCTGGGTTGGCTGCTGATCCGCACCCTGACTTTGTTCATGCCATGGGTTGCGGCCCGCGAGCCTGAACGCGCGGCGCGCTGGCAGGCGCACAAGGAATCCGTGCGCCAGTCGATCGAGCGCGACGCCTGGGACGGCGAGTGGTATCGGCGGGCAACCTTTGACGACGGCACCTGGCTCGGCAGCAAGGATAACGATGAATGCCGCATTGACTCCATCGCCCAGACCTGGTCCGTGCTTTCAGGGGAAGCGGACCCCACGCGCGCGGCGACGGCCATGGCCGCGCTGGATCGTTTGTTGATCCGTCGCGAGGATAAGTTGGCGCTGCTGTTTACGCCGCCGTTCGATAAGACCACCCACGACCCGGGTTATATCAAGGGCTATCCGCCGGGATTGCGTGAAAATGGCGGCCAATATACCCATGCCGCCATGTGGGCCATCCTGGCGTTCGCCGGGTTGGAGCAGGGCGATAAGGCGCATGAGCTGTTTGCCTTGCTCAATCCCATCAATCATGCCCGCACGCCGCAACAGGTGGCGCGTTACAAAGTCGAGCCTTATGTTATCGCCGCCGATGTCTACTCCGTGGCGCCCCATGTCGGCCGCGGCGGCTGGACCTGGTATACCGGCTCGGCCGGCTGGATGTACCGCGCCGGCGTGGAAGGCATTCTCGGTATTCGCCGGGAAGGCGACGTATTGATTATCAATCCGTGCCTGCCTTCCGGCTGGCCGGGCTTCGACGCCGAGGTGCTGGTGCTGGACACCCGTTTCACCATCGAAGTCACCAATAGCGGCCTGCATCCGCGCGGGGTGAGCGAGGCGATACTTAACGACGCGCCTCTGGCGCTTAGCGATCGTCAGGCGCGTGCGCCGCTCGATGGGGGCGTCCATCACCTGGTGCTGAAGTTATAACGCGGTCTTGCCCCGGGAACGGGGAATATCTGCCGTCCGCGCCGGCCCGGGGTTCCGGGTTGTCGCGGGCGGACTTACGCCGCGTAACAACTCGCAGTAGCGATTTCCTGAAGTCAGGGTAGACTAGGCGCACTTATAAAAGGATCAGGGTGCCGGCGGGAGCGACGTTGTTCCCTTCACCCCGGCATCCGGGCGCTGTAGAAAAATAACTCCATGAATTTATTGAAATCACTGGCTGCTGTCAGTTCCATGACCATGTTCTCGCGGGTGCTGGGTTTTGCCCGCGATGCGATTGTCGCCCGCATTTTCGGCGCCGGTATGGCGACGGATGCGTTTTTTGTCGCCTTTAAGCTACCCAACCTGCTGCGGCGTATTTTCGCCGAGGGGGCCTTTTCCCAGGCGTTCGTGCCGATACTGGCGGAATATAAAACCCAGCAGGGCGAGGAAGCCACCCGTACCTTTATTGCTTATATCGCCGGCCTGCTGACCCTGGCGCTGGCCGTGGTGACGCTGGCCGGCATGCTGGCCGCGCCCTGGGTTATCATGGTCACCGCGCCGGGATTCACCGATTCGCCGGATAAATTTATCCTGACCTCGTCCCTGCTGCGCATTACCTTCCCTTATATCCTGCTGATTTCACTGGCGTCGCTGGTGGGCGCCATCCTCAATACCTGGAACCGTTTCTCGGTGCCGGCGTTTGCCCCGACGCTGCTTAACGTCAGCATGATCGGTTTTGCGCTGTTCGCCGCTCCGCACTTCCATCCGCCGGTGCTGGCCCTGGCCTGGGCGGTGGTGGTGGGCGGTGTGCTGCAGCTCGGCTATCAGTTGCCGCACCTGAAAAAAATCGGCATGCTGGTGATGCCGCGCATCCAGTTTAAGGATGCGGGGGTCTGGCGGGTGCTGCGCCTGATGGGGCCGGCGATCCTCGGGGTATCCGTTAGCCAGATTTCACTGATTATCAATACCATTTTCGCTTCCTTCCTGGTCTCCGGCTCGGTCTCCTGGATGTATTACGCCGATCGGCTGATGGAATTCCCATCCGGCGTGCTGGGCGTGGCGCTGGGAACCATTTTGCTGCCTTCGCTGGCGCGCAGTTTTTCCAGCGGCAACCATGACGAATATTCCCGCCTGATGGACTGGGGGCTGCGGCTGTGTTTTGTGCTGGCGCTGCCCAGCGCCGTGGCGCTCGGGATCCTGGCGAAAGCGCTTACCGTATCGTTGTTCCAGTACGGACGCTTCTCGGCTTTCGACGCCGCCATGACGCAACGGGCGCTGATGGCGTACGCGGTGGGGCTTATCGGCCTTATCATGGTGAAGGTACTGGCGCCGGGGTTTTATTCGCGCCAGGATATCAAGACGCCGGTCAAGGTGGCGATCGTGACGTTAATCATGACGCAGCTGATGAACCTGGTGTTTATCGGCCCGCTCAAGCATGCCGGGCTGTCGCTGTCCATCGGCCTGGCCGCCTGCCTGAACGCCGGTTTGCTGTACTGGCAATTGCGCAAGAAAGACATGTTCCAGCCCCAGCCGGGCTGGTTGCCGTTTCTGGTGCGCCTGATCATCGCGGTGGTGGTGATGGCGGCAGCGCTGCTGGGCATGCTGTGGGTGATGCCCGACTGGGCGCAGGGTACGATGCTGGCCAGGCTGCTGCGTCTGGCGCTGGTGGTGGCGGTGGGCGTGGTGGCGTATTTCGCCACCCTGGCGGCGCTGGGGTTTCGTATCAGGGATTTTGCCCGCTCGGTCAGCTGACTCCAGCTTGCGCTGAGATCCTGGGTGTTTAACGCTGTTCACAGGGGCGTGGCTCACATCCCTGTGAGCCACGCCAAGCACGTCGGCGGCGGCGTCGCGATTGCCGATGATGCCCGCCGCGCGGCGTGGGTTCGCCCGCGGCTACATCCGCTCGACGGTCTGGATGCCCAGCATCTCCAAGCCCTGCTTCAGGGTGCGTGACGTCAGCAGCGCCAGCTTCAGGCGGCTTTGCATAACGCCGCCATTATCGGCGTTCAGGATTGGGCAATGCTCGTAGAAACTGGAGAACAATCCGGCCAGATCGTAAAGATAGGTGCACATGACATGAGGCGTGCCGTCGCGGGCCAAGACGGTGATGGCTTCCTCGAACTGCAGCAGGCGCGCCGCCAGCAGCGTTTCCTCTTCTTGCTCCAGCCTGACCGGCGACGTCAGCTGGCTTTCATCCAGTCCGCTGCGTTTGAATACCGACGCCACCCGCGTATAGGCATATTGCATATAGGGCGCGGTGTTGCCCTCGAAGGCCAGCATATTGTCCCAGTCGAAGATATAGTCGGTCGTGCGGCTCTTGGACAAATCGGCGTATTTTACCGCGCCAATGCCCACCACCCGCGCCAGGGTTTCCAGCTCGTCCGGCGACATGGCCGGATTTTTTTCGGCAATCAGCCGGCGGGCGCGTTCCAGCGCTTCATCCAGTAAATCGGC
Organism: Sodalis sp. RH14; assembly: GCF_047324285.1. Taxonomy (NCBI): domain Bacteria; kingdom Pseudomonadati; phylum Pseudomonadota; class Gammaproteobacteria; order Enterobacterales; family Bruguierivoracaceae; genus Sodalis; species Sodalis sp. RH14. Next base: position 3,340,980 of record NZ_CP178739.1, on the reverse strand, counting down.
AAGCTTAATGGTGCCGCCGGCGCGGGTCTTAAACGGTTTGCCGTCCTTGCCGAGCATCATGCCGAACATATGGTGTTCCAACGGAACCGACGGGGGCACATAACCGGCTTTGCGCACGATGGCCCAGGCCTGCATCAAATGCTGGTGCTGGCGGGAATCGATATAATACAGCACCCGGTCGGCCTTCAGCGTTTCGTAACGGTATTTGGCGCAGGCGATATCGGTGGTGGTATAGAGGTAGGCGCCGTCCTTCTTCTGGATGATGACCCCCATCGGCTCGCCTTCCTTGGTCCTGAACTCTTCCAGATAGACCACGGTGGCGCCGTCGCTTTCCACCGCCAGCCCCTTGGCTTTCAGGTCGGCGACAATGCCCGGCAGCATGTCGTTATACAGGCTCTCGCCCATGACGTCCTTGCGGGTAAGGGTCACGTTCAGGCGATCGTAGACCTGCTGGTTTTGCGCCATGGTGATATCCACCAGCTTGCGCCACATTTGCCGGCAGTATTCATCGCCGCCCTGCAGTTTGACCACGTAACCGCGGGCGCGCTCGGCGAAATCGGCGTCTTCGTCATAGGTTTTTTTCGCCGCGCGGTAAAATTCTTCCAGGCTGGATAACTGCATCTCCGGCTCGCCGCGCGACTGTATCCTTTCCAGATAGGCTATCAACATGCCGAACTGGGTACCCCAGTCGCCCACGTGATTGGCGCGGATCACCCTATGGCCGAGAAACTCCAGCGTGCGCACCGCCGCATCGCCGATAATGGTGGAACGCAGATGGCCGACATGCATTTCCTTGGCCACGTTCGGCGCGGAGTAATCCACCACGATGGTTTGGGGTTGCACGGGGGTAATATTAAGCCGCGGGGAATCCAGCGCGGCCTCGACCTGGCGCGCGAGCCATTCCCGGTCCAGGAAAATATTGATAAAGCCGGGGCCCGCGATGTCGATTTTCGCCGCAATGCCGCCAAGATCCAGCAGCGAAACCACCTTTTCCGCCAGCTGGCGCGGCGGCATGCCGAGGGCTTTGGCGACCGACATCACGCCGTTGGCCTGATAATCGCCGAACTGCGCCTTGGCGGACTGGCGCACCTGCGCTTCGCTTGCCGCGGGCGCGCCGGCCGCCGTCAACGCCTGACTGACTTTGTCTGAAAGAAGAGCCTGAATATTCACCGTATTACCTTTCTTACTAACGCTGGACGCGGGGGGAACGCCTCCCCGTGTTTCCGGCTACCTGATAAGCCGACCGCGCGCCGCGGCGGGGGGCTAACCGCCGGGCGCGTGTCGAAAAGTAAAAGAAACACCGCTTATACCATAAACGGCGCGTCGCGTCAGTATGACCGGCCTGGTCGATGTCAAGTTAACGTGGGGCGGGGGCGGGATAGAAGGTCAGCAACAAGGCGATTCACCCCGCGGTGGGGCGAGCGGGGGCTAACGATTGCGCGATTTTCTGGATGCGCCTAGCTGATTGCGATTCCGGGTGCGTAAATGTTGAAGTATTGAAAATACCGCAATAACAACAAGTATTATGCACAATGTTAATAACATCATAATTATATACTCAGAATAATACCGATCTCGAAAATAACGTAATTACCTGGCGTATACAATCCATCGAAAGCGCTTTAAGATAATACTGAGCATTTAAAGTTCATTGCTAATAAATGACATCAGCGGCGCTTACGCATGCCGTCAAGCGGGTAAGTTAATATAAAAAGTGTTTTTGGTAAACATCATTAAAGAAACATTAAGTTATGTATCAAAATAAGATATTTCTTAGCTCGCGTTATTTTGGTGCGTTAATTTTAGTCCTACTTTAATTAAGGGAATGAGGATGCATTGGACCGCCGTGCCGCAATTAGCGGATCTTGTCACTGATTTGACCTATTTTGAACAGCGGCTGTCGGCGCTGGCCGCGCGCCTTCATCTGGAATTGGCCGACCATTATGTCGATCATATCGCGCTGCGTTGCCATGAGGACGCCACGGCGCAGCGCTGGTTCGACGGCTGGCGGCAGTGCGGCCAGTGCCTGAAAAAAAACGACGTCAATGGTCGCGCCATCGCGCTGCTGGCGCTGCCGTCGCCCCTCGCCGTTGGGCCGCTGCGCATCGGCTGCGTGGAACTGCCCTGGCCGGGGCCGCGCCGTTATCCCCATGAAGGCTGGGAGCATATCGAAATTGTCCTGCCCGGACCGCCGGAAACGCTGGCGCGGCGGGCGCTGGCGCTGCTGGCCGATTCCGCCCTGGGGGCGCCCGACATCAGCCTGAAACACAGCGCGCCGGCGGGGGCGGGAGAACGGTTGCCCAATCCGACGCTGGCGGTCACCGATGGGCAGGTCACGATTAAGTTCCACCCCTACAGCCTGCGAGCCATCGTGAGCGATGAGGCGGACGGGCGCCGTTAGCCAAGCGCCTGCACCGCCCGTGCCATGCGTTCCACGGCCTGCACCAGCAGAGCGCGGGGGCAGCCGAAATTCAGCCGGACAAACCGGGGATCGCCAAAATCCGCGCCGGGGGAAAGACCGACGCCCGCCTGCTCGAAAAACCGCTGGGGATTGTCCACCCCAAGCCGGCCGGCATCGATCCAGGCCAGATAGGTGGCTTCCGGCGCCGCCATGCTTAACCCCGGCAGGGTATTGATGCGCGCGGCCAGCCAATCGCGGTTACCGCGCAGGTAGTCGAGCTGTTCCTCCAGCCAGGGTTGGCCGTCGCGCCAGGCGGCGGTGGCGGCGACATATGCCAGCACATCCACATTCGGCACAATGCCGCTGCGCTGGGCGATAAATTTCATACGCAGCCGCGCATTGGGGATAATGGCCAGCGAGGCGCCGAGGCCGGCGATATTAAACGACTTGGATGGCGACATCAGGGTGATGGAGCGCTGTTCGGCAACCTCGCCGAGCGATCCGAACGGGATATGCGCCACGCCCGGTTCCAACAGCAGATCGCAGTGAATCTCGTCGGAACACACCAGGAGATCGTGGCGCTGCGCAAACGCCAGGTGCTGCGCCAGCTCCTCGCGCCGGTAGACGGTGCCGCCCGGATTATGCGGATTGCATAACATCAGCAATTGCTCCGATCCATCCATCTCCGGTTCGATCGCCGTCAGATCCACCCGCCAGCGTTCCTCCGCCAGGACCATCGGCGCCAGGCGCTGTCCCCGTTCCGCGCCGCGCGCCGCCGCGCGGAAGGGCGGATATATCGGCGCGGGAATCACCACGCTGCTATCCGCCTGCGTCAGCGCGCGTACCGCCAGGTTAAGGCCGCTTACCAATCCCGGCAAAAAAACCAACCATTCGGGTTTGACGCGCCATTGATAACGCGTGAGCATGCGCTCGACAAACAGCGCGGCAAGCTCCGCGGGAGGTGCGCCGTAACCAAATACGCCGTGCTCGACGCGCGCGTGCAATGCTTCGATAATACAAGGTGGCGAACGAAAGTCGGTGTCCGCTACCCACAGGGGGATCACGTCCCGATCGTGATACTTTTGCCATTTATAACTGTCGCTGTGACGTCGGTCGATACTTTCGTCAAAGTTGAATGCCATAGTTATTTCCTTGGGTGATAAATAAGAAATTATCGCGACTGCCATAGGCCCGTGTTTTAAATGCCTGTTATCCTGGGGCGTCTATAAGGAGTATACAATGCCTAAACTGGAAGTCTGCTGCTATAGCCTTGAGTGCGCAATAACGGCGGAGCAAGCGGGAGCGGACAGAATCGAGCTGTGCTCGGCCCCGAAAGAAGGGGGGCTGACGCCGTCGCACGGCACGCTCCGGCTGGCGAGGGAGCGGCTGGCGCTGCCCGTTCATCCCATGGTGAGGCCGCGGGGCGGGGATTTTTGCTACAGCGAAATTGAGTTTGACAGCATGCTTAACGATTTAGCGGCCATACGCGCCATGGGATTTCCCGGCGTGGTGGTCGGCGTGCTGGACGAGGAGGGGCATATTGATTTGCCGCGCATGCGGCGCATCATGGCGCAATGTACCGGCGTGGCGGTGACCTTTCACCGCGCTTTCGATATGTGTATCAACCCCTACCAGGCCCTGCAGCAGTTAACCGATCTCGGGGTGGCGCGCATCCTGACCTCCGGCCAGCAGCAGAGCGCCGAAACAGGTTTAGCATTATTAAGGGAACTGAACGCCCAAAGCCGTGGTCCAATCATTATGGCAGGCGCTGGCGTGCGATTGACCAATTTGCATAAGTTCCAGCAAATCGGCATCCGTGAACTGCACAGTTCCGCAAGACAGGTGGTTGCTTCCGGGATGCGTTACCGCAAAGCGGGTGTAAGCATGAGCGTCGACAATGAAACGGATGAATTTACCCGCTATTGCGTCGACGGCGATATGGTGGCGGCGATGAAGCATGCGCTATCAACACCTTCATCCGCGCACCGGCCGGCCTGACCGCTGATTTTGCCGCGCACACGAACTAACCCACGTGATGCTTGCAAGTACCAAGCCCCGGACTCTTTCTTGGGGCTTTTTTTTATCCGCGGCGCGGCAACGTCAGGGCTTGCGGGCAATCACCACGGCGCGCAGCGGGGCGGGGTAGCCTTCGACCGTCAGCCTGGGGTCGTCGGGATGCAGGAAATCGGCCAGCGATTCGCTGGTCATCCAGGCGGTGCGCCGCTGTTCGTTGGTGGTGGTCAGCGACATATCCGCCAGCCGTACCTGTTCAAAGCCGCATTTTTCCAGCCATAACATCAGCGCGCCGGGGGAAGGAATAAAAAAGACGTTGCGCATCTGGGCGTAACGTTCCCCCGGCACCAGTACCTGCCTGTCGTCGCCTTCGACCACCAGGGTTTCCAATACCAGCTCGCCGCCGCTGACCAATTGGTTCTTAAGCTGCAGCAGATGATCCAGCGGCGAGCGCCGGTGGTACAGCACCCCCATGGAAAATACCGTGTCGAAGGCCGCCAGATCGGGTAATTGCTCGATCCCCAGCGGCAGCAGATGGGCGCGCTGATCCCCGCCCAGCAGTTTACGCACCGCCTCGAACTGGCAGAGGAACAGCTGCATCGGGTCAATGCCCACCGCCAGCTGCGCCCCCGCGCCGACCGCGCGCCACAGGTGATAACCGCTGCCGCAGCCCACATCCAGGATAACGCGTCCGGCCAGCGGGCTGATATGCGGCGCGACCCGTTCCCATTTCCAGTCCGAACGCCATTCGGTATCGATCTCGATATCGTAAAGGGAAAAGGGACCTTTACGCCAGGGCATCAACTGGCGCAATAAGGACTCGACGCCCTCTTTTTGCCCCGGGGGCAGCGGCGCTTCGCCCTGCGCCGTCACGCCGCGCAGCAGGTCCAGGCGCCGGGGCGTCAGCAGGGGCAGGCGCTCGACGGCGTTAAACCACTGGCGGAACTTGCCGTGCAGCGCGTCATGCTGCCAGGCGCTCAGCTGCGCGGGCAGGGTATTCAGCCAATGGCTCAGCGGGCCTTTGGCAATCAGCTGATAAAAATCACCAAAATCCGTCACGCCGCGTTCTCCGGTTTCACGGCGATCAAAGAACCGAAATTAAAGCACTGGAACCAGACCTCGGCATGGCCGAAACCGGCCTGGCGCAGCCTTTCCTTATGGGTTTCCACCGTGTCGGTGAGCATGACGTTTTCCAGCATGCTGCGCTTTTGACTGATTTCCAGTTCGCTGTAGCCGTTGGCCCGCTTAAAGTCATGATGCATGTTGAACAGCAGTTCGCCGATGCCCGCGTCGGTAAAGCTTAACTTTTCGGACAGCACCACGGCGCCGCCGGGGTTAAGCCCGGCAAACACGTGGTCGAGCACCCGTTGGCGATCCGCCGGCTCAAGGAATTGCAGCGTGAAGTTCAGCACCACCAGCGAGGCGTTGGTAATCGGCACGTCGCGGATATCGGCTTCGATAACCGTGACCGCCGTCGCGGCGCGAAACGACTCGATATGCCGGCGGCAGCGCTCCACCATGGCGGCGGAATTATCCACGGCGATAATACGGCAATCGTCGGCGGTGATGTTGCGGCGCATGGACAGGGTGGCGGCGCCCAGCGCGCAGCCGAGGTCATACACCTGCGACCCGGGGGTGGCGAATCGTCCGGCCAGCATGCCGATCATGGCAATAATGTTGGAGTAGCCGGGGACCGAGCGCTGGATCATATCCGGGAAAACCTCGGCTACCCGCTCGTCAAAGGTCCAGTCGCCCAATTTGGCAATGGGCGCGCAGAAAAGATTATCGTGGTTTGTCATCGGAATATCGGGGTTGTTCAGGGTAAGCCGTTATTCTAACAGATTAGCGGCACAAAGCATGCGTCTGCGCGCCCTATGCCGCCGGCGGTTTAACGCCAACTGAAAACCAGCTCCCAGGGCAGATACCAGAGGTTGAGCAACACCATCATGATAAGCGACGCATAAGTGGCGCTCATGCCGGTGCGGCGCCAGCTGAATTCCCGCTGGCGCAGGCCCAGAGAGTGCATGATTCTGCCTGCCATCAGCATCAGCCCGCACAGATGCAGGGTCCAGTTCGGCGTACCGTTCATTTCCATGATCACCAGCAGCACCAGACCGATGGGGATATATTCCACCGCATTGCCGTGCACGCGGATCGCCGTCTGCAGTTCATAAAATCCACCGTCGCCGTAGGCCACGCGATATAACGTTCGCAGTTTAACGACATCCAATGATAATTTAATCAATAACATGGCGCCGAAAACCACGTAAAGCGCACTCACCATCTCTAACTCCATTTCCCAGAAAACGAGCAGCGGGCAAATAATATCCCGCCCGTGCAGCGCTGTCGTTAAAATCCTGCTTAAAATAACGGTTTTGCCAAGGTTAAAACAACGCGTCCTGCTGCGGCCAGGGAGGGATCGGCCCGAGTCCGCCGATCCTGGCCGCCAGGGACGGCCACACTTGTTGGGCCAGGCGCGGCGCGTGGCCGATGTCCGGCGTATGGATAAACAGAAAAGGGGTGCGGCTTTGCGACCATAACGCCAGTTTATCCAGCCAGGGTTGAAACAGCCGCGCGCTGTCGTCGATATCGTCGTTGCCGATAAACCGCACCAGCGGCCGATCGCCGGTCAGCACGGCATGTACCGGCACCTTGGGCTTTTGCCGCCGCGCCGCCAGCATTGCGGGCGAGGTGCCGGCGCCCTGATGCACCGGGCGGCTGTCGAGGATCACCCGGCTGACGCCGCGCTGTTGCAATCCCCGGTTAAGGCGCCGTTCGTCGTCGCCCTTGGCGAAAAACAGCGGGTGGCGCACTTCCACGCCATAGCTGAACGCGCCGGACAAGGCATCGAGAAATGCCCACAGGTCGCCGAGTTGCGCCGGGCCGAAGGCGGCAGGCAACTGCAGCCAATACTGGCCGATGCGTCCGGCCAAGGGATCCAGTACCTGGTAAAATTGCGCCAGCGGCGCGCGGAAATCGCGCAAGCCGCCCTGGTGGCTGATAGCCGCGGGAAACTTGAAGCAAAAGCGAAAACCGTCGGTGGTCATGGCGTGCCAGTCATAAACCCGCGCCGGATCGGGCAGGGCATACAGCGTGGTATTACCCTCGACGCAGTTAAAATAACGGGCATACTCCGCCAGGCCGGTAATGCCGATGGCGTTCCACGCGCTATGTTGCCATTGCGGCAAGCCGATAAACATGAGGGTTAATCATCCTTAGCGTAAGCGGTTGATAAAATATCTTAGCATATTAATAATAACAGATGAATGCTATAGCTGCACGGTGCCCCGTATTTATGCTGCCCGCGCGCCGGGGATGGGCTAATACCGAGCGCAGCGAGGCTGCTATTTTTACCATGGCCGTTAATACAACACTACTGCATAATAAAAATAAACACGACATAATGGATTATTCGATGAAAATTAAATCTCTTTTTTAAGAAATTTTAAATGCTTTGAATTATTGGAATTGCAACTTGAGGAGCGCCTCAATGTTATTATTGGCGATAACGCCACGGGTAAAACCCGTATTCCCTTCGCCATCGCGTTTGCCATGGGCACTTTTTTATCGGCATCAGAAAAGTCACCGGCGCCCTGGCAATACGTACGCTGCGACAGCAGGAAAACAGGAACGTCCGGACGGGGAACCCGTTGCATGACCAACTGCCGTTTAACGTGGCGCCCAGCCATACCCGGCAAGAACATGTTGTCGCTGGGTTTACGGATTATAGAGAAAAATCGAATTTATGGATAATCCTGTCCCGGCCTATTTATTAACCACGGAGAGAAAAAAAGATGATAATGCGACCGCGTAATACCGCGTGTTCACCGCTGGGAAAAGGGAATATATCCCCTATGGCCAAGCCATCGGCAATTACTGTAGCTATTGCGAGCGCCGCAGCTACGCCTGCGGTATTGATGTGCCACATCTCCGGCACAAAAAAAGCCAATATATAAAAAGGCTACATTTAGAGTCCATTTTTTGCTGGCCTGTAAAAATCGCAACGCGGTAACAGGCGTCAATGTCGTAAGCGGCCAGTTTTCCTCACCGTCAGCAATACATTCCCTATTTTCGCCTATCAGGGGGATGGCCGGGCCATCCCCCTGATAGCCTGAAAGATAAACGCTGGAGCGGGCACCGGGCCGTCCGGGCGCCAGCCTGCGCCGGTGTACCGGCGCGGTATCCCCGCACAGGCTAGAAGGCGGCCAGAACGTCGTCGGTGGAGCGCACCCGGCTAATGCGCGGGAAAATGTTTTGCATGCTGCCGTCGTGCTGCTCCTGGTTATGGGCGCTGCAGGCATCCTCCACCAGCACCAGCTCGTAGCCCATTTCCCAGGCATTGCGCGCGGTGGATTCCACGCCGATATTAGTGGCGATGCCCCCCAGCACCACGGTGCCGATGCCGCGCCGGCGCAGCTGCAAATCCAAATCCGTGCCGTAGAATGCGCCCCACTGGCGTTTTTGGATGCGGATATCGCTGTCCTGCACGCCCAACTGTTCGGGGAATTCCCACCAGTCTTCCGGCAGGCTTCTTGCCCCCGTGGGCGCATCCACCGTTTGTTTCGGCGCATCGCCAAAATCCGGCGACCAGCCGACACGCACCAGGAACACCGGCGCGCCGGCGGCGCGAAAGCGCGCGGCCAGGGAGGCGGCTTTCGCCACCACCTGTTCACCGCTGTATGGACCGCCGGCAAACGGCAGGATCCCTTGCTGCAGATCAATCAGTACCAGCGCGGTGCGCGCGGGGTCGAGTTTAAGCATAAAATATCTCCGGTTGATAACAATACCCTCGATCCAGGCCGCAGCCTGTTCATATCGCCACCGCAAGAGGGTATGTTATCCGGGTGGGGGGATGACAGCGCCCAAGGGTGAATTTTTGTTAATAAATATGTTAATGAATAATTATTTAGCCAGCCGGGGCGCGCAGGGTGCTGACGGGCTTATCCTGCGGGTGAATTTCCTTTATAATGGCCGCCTTTCGAACGCCGGCAAAATACCGATGCATCGCCGCCACTTTCGTCATTAATGAATAACAGCCCTGGCCCGCTTTACCGAGCGGGACGGCACGGGCTGAAAATCAAGGATATCGTTATGCGTACTGTATATTGCGGACAGATCAATTTGTCCCATGTAGGCCAGGAAGTGACATTGTGCGGCTGGGTTAACCGCCGCCGGGACCTCGGCGGTCTGATTTTTATCGACATGCGGGATCGCGAGGGGCTGGCGCAGGTTTTTTTCGACCCCGATCGCCAGGAGGCGTTCAGCCGCGCGGCCGAATTGCGCAACGAATTTTGCATCCAGCTGACCGGCATCGTACGGGCGCGTCCCGACAGCCAGATTAATAAAGAGATGGCCACCGGCGCGGTGGAAGTGCTGGCGACGCAGCTTACCATCATCAACCGCTCCGAACCCCTGCCTCTCGATTCAAATCAAACCAATACCGAAGAGCAGCGGCTGAAATATCGCTACCTGGACCTGCGCCGTCCGGAAATGGCGCAGCGCCTGAAGGCGCGCGCGCGTATCACCAGCGTCGTGCGGCGTTTTATGGACGGCGAGGGCTTCCTGGATATCGAAACCCCGATGCTGACCAAGGCCACGCCGGAAGGCGCGCGCGACTACCTGGTGCCCAGCCGGGTGCACAAAGGCAAGTTTTATGCGCTGCCGCAGTCGCCGCAGCTGTTCAAGCAGTTATTGATGATGTCCGGTTTTGATCGCTATTACCAAATCGTGAAATGCTTTCGCGATGAAGATTTGCGCGCCGACCGCCAGCCCGAATTTACCCAGATCGATGTGGAAACCTCCTTCATGAGCGCCGGACAGGTGCGCGAGGTCATGGAGCGTCTGGTGTGCACCCTGTGGCAGGAAATCAAAGGCGTCGATCTGGGCGCGTTCCCGGTGATGACCTATGCCGAGGCGATGCGCCGCTTTGGGTCCGATAAACCCGATCTGCGCAACCCCATGGAAATCGTCGACGTCGCCGACCTGGTGAAAGACCTTGAGTTCAAGGTATTCTCCGGTCCCGCCAACGACAGCAAAGGCCGGGTGGCGGCGCTGCGCGTTCCCGGCGGCGGCCAGCTGAGCCGCAAGCAGATCGACGAATACGGCAAGTTTATTGAAATCTACGGCGCCCGCGGCCTGGCCTACATCAAGGTCAATAAGCGCGACCAGGGTCTCGACGGAATACAAAGTCCGGTGGCCAAATTCCTCGACGCCGCCGTGCTTGAATCCCTCCTCGACCGCACCGGCGCGCAGGACGGCGATATCCTGTTCTTCGGCGCGGATCGTTATAAAATCACCACCGACGCGCTGGGCGCGCTGCGCCTGAAGCTGGGCCGCGACCTGCAACTGACCGACGAGACGCGCTGGGCGCCGCTGTGGGTGATCGATTTCCCGATGTTTGAAGAAGACGACGAGGGCGGCCTGGCGGCCATGCACCATCCCTTTACCGCGCCGCTGGCCATGGATCCCGACGCGCTTGCGGCCGCGCCGCTGGACGCCGTCGCCAACGCCTACGACATGGTGTTGAACGGCTATGAGGTCGGCGGCGGCTCGGTGCGTATCCATCGCAGCGAAATGCAGCAGACGGTGTTCGGCATTCTCGGCATCACCGAGCATGAACAGCGGGAAAAATTCGGTTTCCTGCTCGATGCGCTGAAATACGGCACGCCGCCCCATGCCGGCCTGGCCTTCGGCCTTGATCGCCTGGTGATGCTGCTGACCGGCACCGACAATATCCGTGACGTTATCGCTTTTCCCAAGACCACCGCGGCCGCCGATCCGATGACCGACGCGCCGAGCTTCGGCAACCCCGCCGCCCTGGCGGAATTGTCTATTGCCGTCATTGGCAAGGGCAAGGAAGCGGCGGAACGCGGGCAGCAATAATGGTCTGGAAACGCCCGGTATCGGTGCTGATCGTTATTTACGCCGGCGACAGCGGCCGGGTATTGATGTTGCAGCGGCGGGATGACCCGCAGTTCTGGCAGTCGGTGACCGGCAGCCTTGAGGACGGTGAATCGCCGGCCGCCGCCGCCAGGCGCGAGGTCAGGGAAGAGACCGGCATCGATATCGACGCCGAGCATCTTGAACTGCGGGACTGCGAGCGTTGTATCGAATTTGAAATTTTCAGTCATTTGCGCCACCGATATGCGCCGGGAGTGACGCGCAATACAGAATATTGGTTCAGTTTAACGTTACCCTCTGAACGGGTACCCGCAATCAGCGAACATCTGGCTTACCGCTGGCTGCCGGCCGCCGAGGCGGCCTTACTGACCAAATCCTGGAGCAATCGGCAGGCGATTGAAGAATTTGTTATTTATCCGGCCTGAGAAGGCTTATTTCGGAGAGAGTTATGGCAGGTCATAGTAAGTGGGCCAACACCAAGCATCGTAAAGCGGCTCAGGACAGTAAACGAGGCAAGATTTTTACCAAAATCATTCGCGAGCTGGTGACCGCCGCGCGCCTGGGCGGCGGCGACGTGGGATCCAACCCGCGCCTGCGCGCCGCGGTGGACAAGGCGCTGGCGAATAATATGACGCGCGACACGCTTAACCGCGCCATCGCGCGCGGCGTCGGCGGCGACGACGATACGCAAATGGAAACCATTGTGTACGAAGGTTACGGCCCCGGCGGTACGGCGGTCATGGTGGAGTGCCTGAGCGACAACCGTAATCGCACCGTGGCCGAGGTCCGCCACGCGTTTACCAAGACCGGCGGCAACCTGGGCACCGACGGGTCGGTCTCCTACCTGTTCACCAAAAAAGGCGTGATTTCCTATGCCCCGGGCCTGACGGAAGATCAGGTGATGGACGCGGCGCTGGAAGCCGGCGCGGAAGATGTGGTGACCTATGACGACGGCGCTATCGATGTCTACACCACGCCGGAAGATTTCGGCCGGGTCAAGGACGCCCTGGAGGCCGCCGGATTACACGCCGATTCTTCCGAGGTGGGGTTAATTCCTTCCACCAAGGCCGATTTGGACGAGGAAACCGCGCCCAAGCTGCTCAGGCTGATTGACCTGCTGGAAGACTCCGACGACGTCCAGGAAGTCTACCATAACGGCGAAATCTCCGACGAGGTGGCGGCGACGCTGTGACGGACTTCCGGTGTGACGGCAGCCTGGGCGGTGCCCGGATATGACGATTATCCTCGGTATCGACCCGGGTTCCCGCATCACCGGTTACGGCATTTTACGCCAGCAGGGACGGGTGCTCACCTATCTTGGCAGCGGGTGTATCCGCACCAAGGTGGATGACCTGCCCACCCGGCTAAAGCTCATTTATGCCGGCGTCAGCGAAATCATCACCCAGTTCCAGCCGGATTTTTTCGCCATCGAGCAGGTGTTTATGGCGAAAAACGCCGACTCGGCGCTTAAGCTCGGCCAGGCGCGCGGCGTCGCCATCGTGGCGGCGATGAACCATGAGCTGCCGGTGTTTGAATACGCCGCGCGCCAGGTGAAACAAACGGTGGTCGGCACCGGCTCGGCGGACAAAAGCCAGGTACAGCATATGGTGCGCGTATTGCTCAAATTATCCGCCAGCCCCCAGGCGGATGCCGCCGACGCCCTGGCGATTGCCATTACTCACTGCCATGTCAACCAGAACGCGCTGCGCTTAGGCAACAGCCGCCTTAATCTTTCCCGGGGCCGCCTGGGGTAAAGCCGCCCCCGGCCCGAACCGGCTGGATATTCATCCAGCCTTTATTATGTTATAAACATGCCATCGCCATATGACAAATAAGCCCTGAAAGGAAGGTTACTGTGATCGGACGTCTTAGAGGCATCATCCTGGAAAAACAACCACCGCTGGTGCTGCTTGAGATCCACGGCGTGGGTTATGAAATCCATATGCCCATGACCTGTTTTTATGCGCTGCCCGAAACCGGCGTGGAAGCGATCATTTATACGCATTTTATCGTGCGGGAAGATGCCCAACTGCTGTTTGGCTTCACCAACAAACAGGAACGCGCGTTGTTTCGCGAGCTGATCAAAGTGAACGGCGTCGGCCCCAAGCTGGCGCTGGCCATCCTTTCCGGCATGTCGGCCCAGCAGTTCGTCAACACCGTTGAACGGCAGGAAATCAACGCGCTGGTCAAATTACCCGGCGTCGGCACCAAAACCGCCGAACGGCTGGTGGTGGAAATGAAAGATCGCTTTAAGGGCATGAACGGCGAACTGTTTGCCCTGGGCGGCGGCAGCGATATGCCGCTTACCGCGCCGGCCAGCGGCAAGCCGGATACCGATCCGGAAGCGGTTGCGGTTGCGGCATTGGTTTCCCTGGGTTATAAGCCTCAGGAGGCCAGCCGCATGGTCAGTAAAGTGGCCCGGCCGGATGCCGATTGCGAATCGATGATCCGCGACGCCCTGCGCGCCGCGCTGTGAGGTAGAGGATGATTGAAGCAGACCGTTTGATTTCCGCCGGCGTGGTGATAGAAGAAGAGATTATCGACCGGGCCATCCGGCCGAAAACCCTGGAAGATTATATCGGGCAGCCCCACGTGCGCGAGCAGATGGAAATCTTTATCCAGGCGGCCAAAATGCGCGGCGACGCGCTTGATCATCTACTGATTTTTGGTCCGCCGGGATTGGGGAAGACCACCCTGGCGCATATCGTCGCCAACGAGATGGGCGTTAACCTGCGCACTACCTCCGGCCCGGTACTGGAAAAACCGGGCGACCTGGCGGCCATGCTCACCAATCTTGAGCCGCATGATGTCCTGTTTATCGATGAGATTCATCGCCTGTCGCCGGTGGTGGAAGAGGTACTCTACCCGGCGATGGAAGATTACCAGCTGGATATCATGATAGGCGACGGGCCTGCCGCCCGATCGATTAAAATCGAGCTGCCGCCCTTTACCCTGGTGGGCGCCACCACCCGCGCCGGTTCCCTCACATCCCCGCTGCGCGATCGCTTCGGCATTGTCCAGCGTCTGGAATTTTACCAGGTGGCGGATTTGCAGCATATCGTCAAACGCAGCGCCCAATGCCTGGAGCTTAGCATCACGGAGGCCGGGTCCCATGAAATTGCCAAACGCGCCCGCGGCACGCCCCGTATCGCCAATCGCCTGCTGCGGCGGGTAAGGGATTTTGCCGAGGTTCGCGCCGAGGGCAATATTACCGATGATGTGGCGGTCAACGCCCTGAATTTGCTCAATGTCGATACCGAAGGTTTCGATTTTATGGACCGTAAGCTGCTGCTGGCGATTATTGATAAGTTTATCGGCGGCCCGGTGGGGCTGGATAACCTGGCGGCGGCTATCGGCGAGGAGCGGGAAACCATCGAGGATGTGATCGAGCCGTTTTTGATCCAGCAGGGGTTTATCCAGCGCACGCCGCGGGGGAGAATTGCGACGGCGTTTGCGTATAAGCATTTTGGCATAGTGCGCGGGGAGCTTTAGAGAGGCATTAATCGTCGACGGTACAGGCGGCGTTGCTTTGCTTGTTGTGTGGGTCGGCGCCTTTTGAACGCTGAGTAAGTTTCGCTTCCGGTGTGGGGCACATGTTTTTAATGACGGCTGGGTGAGTTTCTCTTGCCGTGTGGGGCACATGCTTTTTCGACAGTGAGGAAAGTTTCGCTTGCCACACGTCGCGGTGTTATATATTGCCCCGTGCGGGCAATCGACGATGGGCCGGCAGTCGCCCCGGCCCCCTCGACCCCCGGGCTTCCGGCAGGTCGCGCGCCGCTGCGCGGTGCCTTCCGTCCCGGTTCACGCCCTTTGGACCACAAGGCACGCGCTCCCGGCGCGGGCCTTAGCTCTCGCCGCATCCCTGCGGCTCGTCCGGTCGTGCACCGTGCCGTCAGCGCGCTTGATGCCGGTCTAAGGTCAAAAGCACGTTCAAGGTCAGAAGCAAAATCAATATCAACGACTAAGCAACGGCTTAATAAGCAATTTTATGCTGCGTGCTGACTTCTGCTCTCAGTCCTATAACCGGCTGCTTTATAAGGAGAATGACGCATATCGCATGGAATCGGCTATGGGCGTGAGCACGCAAAATGAAAGCAGACGCACCCAATTCACGGACTCAAACGGAAATATGATGGCTAACCAGGGTACCGTTTACCCAGCGATGGATCATGAGCGCGGGCGGGTCGTTAGCCGGTGGGACGGTTTTCGCGCCAAACCACATAGGATTTGCGGGACAAATGGATCCGCAGATATAGGCGGGTATTCCCGCCAGTGTACCCGCGACAGGTCGATGAACATGACCTGTCGCTATCGCGACGGGGCGTCGCGGTTGTCTTCGCAAAAATTCACCCAATGCCACCGACCCGCGGCACATGATTTGATCCATAGGCGGGATGCCGCTCGCAAATACATGATGGTGCAAAAACAACATTGACGTTGCCGGCCCCTCAGATAATAGCCTTTTTTCCAACCAGGGAAGATGTTCATCCACGCTTCCCACTGACGTTCCCTTAGCCGTTGAGTCAAGGCCGATAAGGCGAACACCCTCGATATCCGCCACAAAATGCAGTGCGCCAACAGCATCGTCGGCCCAGTAAGCACAGCCGAAAATGGCCCGCATCGAGGTGCGGTTATCGGAATTACCCGGCAGGATAAATGCAGGATAGGCCCGATTACCCAGACGGGCGGCAATCGCGGTGTAGCCGTCGATCCAGTCATCATCAACCAGGTCGCCAGTGAGGACCAAACCGTCGGGTTTGATCAAGTCCAGCCATGCAAGGGCGCGGTCAAGCCGGGACAGGTTATCATTGTCCTGGGCCGCATGAATGTCTGTTACCTGGGCGATAATCACGCGTATCTCCTATCGTTAAGCAACATCCATGGACAACGCTCAGTTTACCGTATGGGTTGTTTGATTGCCGCCGCCGCTGGCACCTATTTGCTATTAATCAGCCGTTGGTTGGCGCTACACCCTCTGCCGACTCAACAAGCTCAACCCAAACAATACCGACGCGCACAACACCACCGATGGCCCCGCCGGCGTGTCATACCACGCCGATAGCGTCAATCCGCCGGTCACCGCAATCATGCCGGCCACTACCGCCAGTAACGCCATCTGTTCCGGCGTGCGGGAAAAACGGCGCGCGGCGGCGGCCGGGATAATCAACAGCGAGGTGATGATCAGCGCGCCGACAAACTTCATCGCCAGGCCGATAGTCAGGGCGGTGACCAGCATCAGTAAGAGTTTTACCCGCGGCAGGGAAATCCCATCCACATGAGCCAGTTCCGGACTGATGGTCACCGACAGCAGCGCCCGCCACTGCCAGGCCAGGAGTATCAGCACCACCGCCACGCCGGCGGCAATCAGTAAAATATCGGACAGGGTGACCGACAGCAGATCGCCGAACAGATAGGCCATCAGGTCCACTCGTACATTCGACATCAGGCTTACCACCACCAGCCCCAGTGACAGGGCGCTGTGGGCCATGATGCCCAGCACAGTGTCGATGGCCAGCTGAGGATAACGCTCAAGCCATACCAGTATCAGCGCCAGCACCAGCGTCACGGCGATGACGGCGTAGAAAGGATTGATATTCAGCAGCAGGCCGAAGGCGACGCCAAGCAGCGACGCATGGGCCAGCGTGTCGCCAAAATAGGACATCTTGCGCCAGACGACAAACGACCCCAGGGGACCGGCCGCCATGGCCAGCAATACGCCGGCCAGCCAGCCGGGCAGCAGCAGTTCAATCATAACGGGCCGTCCTCACGCCGGCGCACTACCTGGCCCTGCAGATCGTGGGCATGATTATGGTGATGCCGGTAAACGGCCAGCTGTTCGACGCCGTGATAACCGAACATGGCGATAAATTCCGGATGGGCGGAGACCGTTTCCGGCGAGCCGGAGCAGCAAATATGCTGGTTCAGGCATAAGACCTCGTCGGTCTTCGCCATGACCAGATGCAAATCATGGGAGACCATCAGCACTCCGCAGCCAAACCTGTGGCGAATTTGGTCGATCAAATCGTATAACGCCACCTGGCCGCTCACGTCCACGCCCTGGGTCGGTTCATCCAACACCAGCAACTGCGGTTTATTGAGCAGCGCGCGCGCCAGCAGCACCCGCTGCATTTCCCCGCCGGATAATTTCTGCATCGGCTGTTCCAGCAAATGAGCGGCCTGGACCTGCGCCAGCGCGGGTAGCACATCGTCTTTGCCGACCCCGGGCCGCAGGCGCATAAAGCGGCCGACCGTCAGCGGCAGCGTGACGTCAAGATGGATTTTTTGCGGCACATAACCGATGCGCAGGCGGGCCGTACGCGACAAGATGCCCGCCGTGGGCGCGATCAGGCCGAGCACTACCCGCACCAGCGTGGATTTTCCGGCGCCGTTCGGACCCATTAAGGTCAGGATCCGGCCGGCGCGCAGCGTTAAAGAGATGTGACTCAAGACGTGTTTTTGCCCGAAGGAGACGGAAATACCGTCAAGCGTTACCAGATTGGTCATGTGAATTACAGTTGCGAAACAGCCAAAATGTTATAATATCACACCCCCAACCGTTGCCGAAGAGAATTATCGCTATGAATTCCCGCAGTAAAAAATTCCCACGCCTGCTGCTGGCCGGCGTATTGGCGCTTGCCGCGACCAGTGCCCCGGCCTGGGCTAATATCGTCGCCTCCATCAGGCCGCTGGGATTTATAGCCTCCGCCATCGGCGACGGCGTGATGCCGACCGATGTCCTGTTGCCTGATGGCGCGTCGCCTCATGACTATGCGCTGCGGCCCTCCGACATCAAACGTATCCAGAACGCCTCCCTGCTGGTCTGGGTCGGTCCGGAACTGGAAGCCTTTATGAGTAAGCCGGCGGCGGCCTTGCCGGCGGACAAAAACCTGATGCTGTCCACGCTGCCGTCTGTCCGCCCGCTGCTGATAAAAGGTGCGGAGCACGACGACCCGGCGGATTCGGCCCACGCGGACGACCACCATCACGGCGAATATAATATGCATCTGTGGATGTCGCCGGAGATTGCCAAACAGGCCGCTTTCGCCATCCACGACCAATTATTGCGGCTGATGCCCGAAAAAAAATCACAATTGGACGCGAATCTGCTGTTTTTCACCGCGGCATTGACAAAAAATGACAAAAATATCGCTACAATGCTAGCGCCGGTAAGCGGAGAAGGGTATTTCGTGTTTCACGATGCCTATGGCTATTTCGAACAACACTATGGCCTGACCCCTTTGGGGTATTTCACCGTTAATCCCGAAATCCAACCGGGCGCCCAGGCATTACACCATATTCGAACACAGTTGGTTGAGCAAAAGGCCGTGTGCATATTTGCTGAGCCACAATTCAGGCCAGCCGTTATCAACGCTGTGGCCCAGGGAACGAGCGTGCGTATCGGCACCCTCGACCCGCTGGGGACTGGTATCGCATTGGGCAAGGCAAGCTACATTGACTTCCTGCTGCAATTGACGAACCAGTACGTGAGCTGCCTGGAGAAGAACTCATGAGGATAGTAATAAGTGCAGCAGATACTTCGCTCTATCACGCTGGCGTATAATAATCTGCCCCGACCCCACCGCGTCATGCTGGGGTCGCTCACCGTGGTTACCCTGGCCGTGGCGGTATGGCGGCCATACGTCTATTCCCCTGTTATTGAACCCACCGTCAGCCGGCCCGCGCCGGTGGTCGACGCGCCGGCCCGCACTCTGGCCCCCGAGGCCAGCGAGCCTATCGATCAATCCGCCGCCGATAACGACGACGACGTGCCGCCGGAAGATGAACTGGACGAGAAGGTGACGGATGAAACGGGCGTCCATGAATATGTGGTGTCCACCGGCGATACCCTGGGCAGTATTTTGACGCAGTATGGCATCGATATGTCCGATATCGGCCAACTGGCCCAGCAGTTTCCCGATCTGCGTAATCTGAAGATCGGCCAGCAAATTTCCTGGACCCTGAACGACGCCGGCGAACTGCAGCGCCTGACCTGGGAAATGTCGCGCCGGGAAACCCGCACCTATGACCGTATTGACGGCGGTTTTAAACAAAGCGTGGCCAATCTGGCCGGCGAGTGGAAAAATATAGCGCTGACAGGCCAGCTCAACGGCAGCTTTGTCAACAGCGCCCGCGCCTCGGGATTGTCAAACGCCGAAGTCAGCGCGGTCATTAAGGCTATGCAGTGGCAGCTCGATTTTCGCAAGCTGCAAAAAGGGGATAAGTTCGCCGTGCTGACCTCCCGGGAAATGCTCGACGGGCGCAGCGAGCAAAGCGAACTGGTGGCCGTGCGCATCAACACCGGCGGCAAGGATTATTATTCCTTCCGCGCCGAGGACGGTAAATTTTACAACAACGACGGCGCCGGCCTGGCGCGCGGGTTTATGCGTTTTCCCACCATGAAGCAGTTCCGCGTATCCTCTAACTTCAATCCCCGGCGCCTGAATCCCGTCACCGGGCATATCGCTCCGCACCGCGGCGTGGATTTCGCCATGCCGGTGGGCACACCGGTGCTGGCGGTGGGCGACGGCGAGGTGGTGGTCAGCAAAAACGGCGACGGCGCCGGCAATTACGTGGCCATACGGCACGGGCGCCAATATACCACCCGCTATATGCATTTAAAGAAATTGCTGGTGAAGCCGGGCCAGAAGGTGAAACGTGGCGATCGCATTGCGCTCTCCGGCAATACCGGGCGTTCCACCGGGCCGCATCTGCATTATGAAATCTGGGTCAACCAGCAGGCGGTCAATCCGCTGACCGCCAAGCTGCCGGTTACCGAAGGCCTGAGCGGCAAAGAGCGCCTGGACTATCTGGCGCAGGTCAGGCAAGCCATGCCGCAGCTTCAATTCGACTGATATGTTATCTTAACGGCAGCCGATAGATGATCGGCTGCCGTTTTATGTTTATGATTACCGCTACATTATGCCAAGAAGGGACATAGAGCCCGCCTCATCAATCGACAGCACGGGTTTTCGACCGTCAGGGCGATTGAAAGCAAAGAGAGTTGCATGGAAAACGATAACAAGATCACCGCCGTTGAATTCATTCCGCAATTTAAAACCGAGTTCTATCACCCGCGCTACTGGGGCGTCTGGTGCGGTATCGGCTTAATCGCCGGCGCGACCTTTATCCCGCCGCGTTTACGCGATCCGGTATTGGGCGGCATCGGCCGGATGGTGGGTAAACTCGCCAAAGGCGCGCGCCATCGCGCCCGGGCCAATTTACTGTACTGCCTGCCTGAGCTGAGCGAACCGGCGCGGGAAAAAATCATTGACGATATGTTCGCCACGGTACCGCAATCCACGGTGCTGATGGCCGAGCTGGCTTGCCGGAATCCCGACAGGTTGTCAAGCCGGGTTCATTGGCACCACGAGGAGATTATTGCGCAGGCTACGGCGCAGCAGCGCAATATTATTTTCCTGGTGCCGCACGGCTGGGCGGTGGATGTGCCGGCCATGCTGATGTCGGCGCGCGGGCAGAAGGTCGCCGGTATGTTCCATAACCAGCGCAACGAACTGGTGGACTATATGTGGAATCGGGTGCGGCGCCGTTTCGGCGGGCGGCTGCATGCGCGCAACGACGGGGTTAAGCCTTTTGTCAGCTCGGTGCGGCAGGGGTGGTGGGGGTATTACCTGCCGGACCAGGATCATGGGCCTGAGCATAGCGAGTTCGTGGATTTTTTCGCCACTTATAAAGCGACGCTGCCGGCAATCGGCCGTTTGATGAAAATCTGTCGGGCGGCGGTAATCCCGCTATTTCCGGTGTACAACAGTAAGACCAGCCAGCTGGATATTTATGTTCGTCCGCCAATGGACGATATTGCCGGCCAGGACGATCGCTATATTGCCCGGCGGATGAACGAGGAAGTGGAAAACCTGGTGGGGCCGAATCCGGAGCAATATACCTGGATCCTGAAACTGCTGAAAACGCGCAAGCCCGGCGATAAAGATCCCTATAAGCGTTAATTGCCCAGAACAGGCAAGAAAAAAGACCCCATAGGTACGTTCTCCCTTAAACACGACTGCTGTAAGCGCGGTGTTGACGGGCCTACCGCACCATGGGGCGCTCGGTCGGGCGGGAATACCACGCCCGATTCGACCCCATCGGCACGCTCTCCCTTAACCCGTCCGCGTTGAGTTCGGGGTTGGCGGGCCTACCGCACCATGGGGCGCTCGGTCGGGCGGGAATACCACGCCCGATTCGACCCCATCGGCACGCTCTCCCTTAACCCGTCCGCGTTGAGTTCGGGGTTGGCGGGCCTACCGCACCATGGGGCGCTCGGTCGGGCGGAAATACCACGCCCGATTCGACCCCATTGGCACGCTCTCCCTTAACCCGTCTGCGTCGAGCTCGGGGTTGGCGGGCACAGCATGCCATGGGCGGCTGGTATTACTCCACCAGCAGGATGCGGCTGGTATTGGTGGTGCCCACCATGCTCATCACATCACCCTGGGTGATGATGACCAGATCGCCCGACATCAGGAAGCCTTTATCCCGCAGCAGGTTGGCGGCATGGGTGGCCGCGGCCACGCCGTCGCCGTCGCTGTCAAAATATACCGGCGTGACGCCGCGATAGAGCGCGGTAAGATTGAGCGTATGCTCGTGCCGGGACAGGGCAAAAATAGGCAGGCCTGAGCTGATGCGCGACATCATCAGGGGCGTGCGGCCGGATTCGGTCATGGTGATAATGGCGCTGACCCCCTTGAGATGATTGGCCGCGTACATGCTGGACATGGCAATCGCTTCTTCAATATTATCAAACTGCACGTCCAGGCGATGTTTGGACACATTGATACTGGGGATTTTTTCGGCGCCCAGGCACACCCGCGCCATGGCCGCCACCGTTTCCGCCGGATACTGCCCGGCCGCGGTTTCGGCGGAGAGCATTACCGCATCGGTGCCGTCCAGCACCGCGTTGGCCACGTCCATCACTTCGGCGCGGGTCGGCATCGGGTTGGTGATCATCGATTCCATCATCTGGGTGGCGGTAATCACCGCGCGATTGAGCTTGCGGGCGCGCCGGATCAATTTTTTCTGGATGCCGACCAGTTCCGGATCGCCGATTTCCACCCCCAGATCACCGCGTGCCACCATCACCACGTCGGAGGCGAGGATAATATCATCCATGGCCTCGTCGCTTGCCACCGCCTCGGCGCGCTCTACCTTGGAGACGATCTTGGCATTGCAGCCGGCGTCGCGGGCCAGGCGGCGCGCATAGTTCAAATCCTCGCCGGTGCGCGGGAAGGAGACCGCCAGGTAATCCACGCCGATTTTAGCGGCGGTGATGATGTCGGCCTTGTCTTTTTCGGTCAGTGCCGGCGCCGAGAGGCCGCCGCCCATTTTATTGATGCCCTTGTTATTGGACAACGGACCGCCGACGGTCACCTCGGTAAAGACCTTCATGCCCTGGACTTCACGCACCTTTAGCTGTACGCGGCCATCGTCGAGCAGCAGGACATCGCCGGGCACCACGTCACCGGGCAGGCCTTTATAATCGATGCCTACGCTTTCCCGATCGCCTTCGCCGATGCCCAAGTTGGCATCAAGGAGAAACTTATCGCCCACGCTCAGGAACACCTTGCCTTCCCTGAACGTCGATACGCGAATCTTAGGCCCCTGCAAATCGCCGAGTATGGCCACGTGTCGTCCCAGCTTGGCGGCGATTTCACGTACTTTGTTGGCCCGATTGAAATGATCTTCCGCCGTACCGTGGGAAAAATTAAGGCGAACCACATTGGCGCCGGCGGCAATAATTTTTTCCAGATTATTGTCGCGGTCAGTGGCTGGCCCCAGGGTGGTTACAATCTTGGTTCTTCTGAGCCGTCTGGACATGGATAACTCCGTTGACTTGGGCATTATTGGTGTAGCGAAAACATCGAAACCGGCGGTACTATCAGGCAGCGGTTGGATATCGCCGCCCGTTGCCGCCAGTCCGGCTGTGTTGAGACGTTCCCCATCTTTGAACCGGCCCGGTGTAGCCTGGGCTGCCATGAGGGGTTATTGTTCATATCTTACGATATTAATCAAATTTATACGCTGCTGAATCGGCTTTATCAAAGCGCGATTCCCGTAAAGCTTCCTTGACCCGCTTCAAGTTATCCCTGAATTTCGCACCCCGGCGCAAGGTAAACCCGGTGGCCAGGACATCTATCAGGGTTAATTGGGCAATACGCGATATCATGGGCATAAAGACATCGGTATCCTCCGGCACATCAAGGGCCAGGGTTAGCGTGGCTTCATGGGCCAGGGGCGAGTATTCGGAGGTGATGGCGATAACGGTAGCGTCATTCTCCCGCGCCAGCCGCGCCAGGTCCACCAGCATTTTTGTCCGGCCGGTATGGGATATCAGCACCACGACATCGCCTTCGCTGGAATTCATGCAGCTCATGCGCTGCATGACGATATCCTCGGAATACACGATGGGAATATTAAAGCGGAAAAATTTATTCATGGCGTCATGGGCGACCGCCGCGGACGCGCCCAGGCCAAAGAAGGAAATCTTTTTCGCCTGGGTCAGCAAATCCACCGCCCGGTTGACGGCGCTGATGTCCAGACGGGTTTTGACCTGTTCCAGGCTGGCCATGGTGGATTCAAAAATTTTTACAGTATAGGAATCGACCCCGTCGTTCTCATCGACATTACGGTTTACATAAGGTGTACCATTAGCCAGACTCTGGGCGAGATGTAATTTAAAATCAGGATAGCCTTTGGTATCCAGGCGGCGGCAAAAACGATTGACGGTAGGCTCGCTGACGTCGGCCATCCTGGCCAGTATGGCAATGCTGGAATGGATGGCGGTCTGGGGCGAGGCCAGGATCACGTCCGCCACTTTACGCTCGGATTTACTCAGCAATTCCATATGGCTGTTAATTTTTTCCAGCATGTTCATAAGTTAATAGCTCATGGGTTTAACCGATTTCACACAAAGGAGAAATCATTACCGATTTGATGAAATATACTACGACGCGCGGTGCAAAGGCAGTTAATCTGACCGGCACGGCAGGTTTTTTGCCAGACTATGAGCTGTGTCTAACTTTCAGAAGTGTAATGTATTGACAAAACTGTTAATAAATTACATTTTCATGGCGGACATGGTGTGATTAATGGTGAAAAAAAGCGTTTACACGCGGTTTTTTTGGCATTCTTTTGGCCGGCATCAAAATAAAACCATTTAAAATGTAATAAAATTACAAACATCCTGTACGAGGAGAGGAACATGGCGGTAACATCCATAGCCCAGGCATGCGATCTGGTGATTTTCGGCACCAAAGGCGATCTGGCACGGCGCAAACTGCTGCCCTCGCTATATCAGCTGGAGAAAGCCGGCTCCATTCATCCGGAGACGCGCATTATCGGCGTTGGCCGTGCTGACTGGGACGTGAAAGCCTATACCAAGGTGGTACGCGAAGCGTTGGAAACCTTCATGAAGGAAACCATCGACGAGAAGCTCTGGAAAACGCTCAGCGGCCGCCTGGATTTCTGTAACCTTGACGTTAACGAGACCAAGCACTTCAACCGGCTGGGTGAAAAACTCGACCAGCAGGCCCGGGTGACCATTAACTATTTTGCCATGCCGCCCAATACCTTTGGCGCCATCTGCCAGGGCCTGGGCCAGGCCGGCCTGAATAAAGAGCCGAGCCGGGTAGTGATGGAAAAACCGCTGGGTACCGATCTGGCCTCTTCGCGCGTGATTAACGATCAGGTGGCGGAATATTTCAAAGAGTGCCAGGTTTACCGCATCGACCATTATCTCGGTAAAGAAACGGTGCTCAACCTGCTGGCGCTGCGGTTTGCCAATTCCCTGTTCGCCAGCAATTGGGACAACCGGACTATCGACCATGTCCAGATCACCGTGGCGGAAGAAGTGGGCATCGAGGGTCGCTGGGGCTATTTCGATAAAGCCGGCCAGATGCGCGACATGATCCAAAGCCATCTGCTGCAGATCCTGACCATGATCGCCATGTCGCCGCCATCCGATCTGACCACCGATCGCATCCGCGACGAAAAAGTGAAGGTATTGCGTTCCCTGCGGCCTATCGATCACACCAATGTGCGCGATACCACGGTGCGCGGCCAGTATACCGCGGGGTTTGTACAGGGCAAGAAAGTGCCGGGCTACCTGGAGGAGGAGGGCGCCAACAAGGCCAGCCATACCGAGACCTTTGTGTCTATCCGGGTGGATATCGACAACTGGCGCTGGGCGGGCGTGCCGTTCTATTTGCGCACCGGCAAGCGTTTGCCGACCAAATGTTCCGAAGTGGTGGTGTATTTCAAGAACCCGGCGCTGAATCTGTTCCGCGACTCCTACCAGGAATTGCCGCAGAACAAGCTGACCATCCGCCTGCAACCGGACGAGGGCATGGATATCCAAATCCTCAATAAGGTGCCGGGGCTGGATCATAAGCATCGCCTGCAAACCACCAAGCTGGATTTGAGTTTCAGTGAAACCTTTAACCAGGAACATCTGGCGGATGCCTACGAACGGCTGCTGCTGGAAACCATGCGCGGCATCCAGGCGCTGTTTGTGCGCCGCGACGAAGTGGAAGAGGCCTGGACCTGGGTGGATTCCATTATGGAAGCCTGGGCGTCCGACAATGACGCGCCCAAGCCTTACCAGGCGGGCACCTGGGGGCCGGTGGCCTCGGTGGCCATGATTACCCGGGACGGCCGTTCCTGGAACGAGTTTGAATAACACCGCATTCCCCACCGGTGCCGGGTTGATCCCGCGCCGGTAATTTTTAGCCCGGTGTTTTGGCGTGCCACGCCTTAAACACGCGGTGATGATGTTCATACGGAGACAGCAAGTCATGAAGCATTGGAAAACAAGCGCGGAAACTATCCTGACCTCAGGCCCGGTAGTACCCGTTATCGTTATCAATAAGCTGGAACACGCGGTTCCTTTAGCCAAAGCGCTGGTCGCCGGCGGTGTGCGTGTACTGGAAGTCACGTTGCGCACCCCCTGCGCGATGGACGCCATCCGCGCCATCGCCAAAGAAGTGCCCGAGGCCATCGTCGGCGCGGGCACCGTGACCAATGTCGAGCAGTTGGCGGAAGTGACCGCTGCCGGCGCGCAGTTCGCCATCAGCCCTGGCCTGACCGAACCCTTGCTGAAAGCGGCCGTCGCGGGTACCATTCCGCTGATACCGGGTATCGCCACTGTTTCCGAACTGATGCTCGGTATGGATTACGGCCTGCGCGAGTTCAAATTTTTCCCGGCCGAGGCCAACGGCGGCGTCAAGGCGCTGCAAGCGATTGCCGGTCCGTTCTCGCAGGTGCGTTTCTGCCCCACCGGCGGCATTTCACCGAAGAACTACCGTGATTACCTGGCGCTGAAAAGCGTGCTGTGTATCGGCGGTTCCTGGCTGGTGCCTAACGATGCGCTGGAAGCGGGCGATTATGCGCGCATCACCGAACTGGCTAAAGAAGCGGTGGCCGGCGCCAAGCTTTAAGCCGGCGCGCATCCGCTCCCGCCATTCAGGCAGGTAATAAGGGCTCCTTCGCAAGAGGAGCTTTTTTTTGGTTCAGGCCTGGCGCATCAGCCGCTGACCTTGACCGCCGCGGCACAGGCTTTGGCATCCTTTACCGCCTCTTCCACCGTCTGCGCCATGGCCAGGGCCACGCCAAGACGGCGCTTGCCGCCGATTTCCGGCTTGCCGAACAGCCTGATCTGCGTTTGCGCTTTCAGCGCCTGCTCCAGGCCGCTGAAACGCACGTCGCTGCTGGTCAGCTCCGGCAGGATAACCGCCGACGCCGCCGGGCCGTACTGGCGGATCGCGCCGACGGGCAGGCCGAGGAAGGCGCGCACATGCAGGGCGAATTCGGACAGATCCTGGGAGATAAGGGTCACCATGCCGGTATCATGCGGACGCGGCGACACTTCGCTGAATATCACCTCGTCGCCGCGCACAAACAGCTCAACGCCGAACAATCCGCGGCCGCCCAGGGCGGTCACGACCTGTTGTGCGATATCCCGCGCCCGTTGCAACGCCACCGCGCTCATGTGCTGCGGCTGCCAGGATTCCCGGTAATCGCCGTCCTCCTGGCGATGACCGATGGGATCGCAGAAATGGATACCATCGACGGCGCTGACGGTAAGCAGGGTAATTTCAAAATCAAAGGGGACCAGGCCCTCGACAATCACCTTGCCGCCGCCGGCGCGGCCGCCCTGCTGCGCATAGTTCCAGGCCGCGTCCAGGCCGGCGGCCGCGCGTACCAGGCTCTGGCCTTTACCCGACGAACTCATCACCGGTTTGATAATCAAAGGATATCCGATTGCCGATACCGCCTGGTCCAGCCCGGCGCGGTCGGCGGCAAAACGGTAGGCGGAAGTGGGCAGGCCCAGCGTTTCCGCCGCCAGGCGGCGGATGCCCTCGCGGTTCATGGTCAGGCGCGTGGCCTGCGCGCAGGGCACAACATGATGGCCCTCATGTTCAAGGGCTACCAGCATGTCGGTGGCGATGGCTTCGATTTCCGGCACGATAAAATCGGGCCGTTCCAGTTCAATCACCGCCCTGAGCGCATCGCCGTCCAGCATATTGATGACGTGCGCGCGATGGGCGACATGCATCGCCGGGGCGTTCGCATAACGATCGACGGCAATCACCTCGACGCCAAGCCGTTGACACTCAATCGCCACCTCTTTGCCCAATTCACCGCTGCCCAGCAGCATGACCCGCGTGGCGCCGGGACGTAACGCCGTGCCTATGATTAACATCCGCTTTCCCCTGACCTGATAAAAATTGCGCGCAGTATAAACGAAAACGATTGCGCGTGCAGCAGCGCCGGTACGAAGAGGGGAGAGCAGGACGTGGGAATCGGCCTGGACGCCGCCAAAAACGCCCGGCTTTTGTTATAGTTCGTATAATTCCCGTTCTCAACGTAATTTTAACCGGCTATTATCATTCAATACCTTGAGAACGGATAATCAGAACAAGTGGAGGTTTTATGCATAAAACGGGAATCGGCCTGTTAGGCGTCATCGTCATCGGCATGTTGCTGCCGTCACTCGCGGCCGCGGAAGATCAAACACCGCAGGCGGCTGGGCAGGCCGCCGCCTCGCAAACGTCCACGGAAGGCGCGTCCACCACTCAGCAGCCCGCCGGACAAACGCAGAATACGCAACCGGGCACCGCCGCCCCGGCGCCGGCGAATAACGCCGCTCCGGCACAGACACCGCCGGCTAATGACGCCGCGCCGGCCCCGGCAACGCCGCCGGCCGCCGCCCCGGTTAAAAAACAGCCGGAGGAGCCCCCGGCCGCCGATAAACCGGCGCCGGCTAAAAAGGCCCCGGCGGAGAAGGCCAAGGCGGAAGCCGCGCCGGCCGCCGCCGATAATAAAACGCCGACGGCGAAGGAACCGGCCAAAAAAAGCCAGCCCGGGAAGACGTATAAGGTTGCGGCCTGTCCCGATCTCAACGCCCCCCAGGTGGCGGAGCTGATTAAACAGGACTACACCCAGAATCGCTTTCCCCACACCGACGACGATAAAAAGGCCCTGGGCGGCGATACCATTGTCGCCCAGGTCAACCCCGAGGATATCACCGGCAACGGCGACAACTGGCAGGCGCCGCTGAAAATTCGCGGGCAAACCGCCGATCGCGCCTATGCTGTGAACCTTGATTGTGAAAAAGGTGAAATAAGTTATTCCCTCCAGCAATAACACTCCCTGCCGGACGCGCGGCGTGAAATGCGCGTCCGGACATCGGCGGCCACGCTATCTTTGCAAACCCTTTTAACAACTTGACACAATATCCGCTAGGTTAGGACATGTGGCGCCGGGCACCGTCCGGCATACACCACCTAAAGGGGAACGGCAATGAATCAGTGGCTGCAGAAAATCCAGACCCTGGTCCAGCAAAAGGGCGGGCCGGGGGATCAGGGCGGCAACCTGGCGGGCCTGCTGGCGCCCGGCGCGCTTGGCGGGCTGGCCGGCCTGCTGGTGGCCAATAAATCGTCACGCAAGATGATGGGCGCGGTGGGCAAGAACGCCCTGTTTATCGGCGGCGGCGCCGCGATAGGCGCGGTGCTGTGGGACCAATATAAAAAACGCGTGCGCGAAACCCATCAGCACGATGCGCAGTTTACCCAGCCTCCCACGCCCATCGACCGTCGCACGCAGCGGCTGGTGACGGCCCTGGTCTTTGCCGCCAAGGCCGACGGCCACATCGACGACCATGAGCAACGGGCCATTCGGGACAACCTGCAGCAGTTGGGACTGGGCGAGGATGTGGAGCATCTGGTCCAGGACGCCATCGCCCAGCCGCTGGACCCGGCGCGCCTGGCGCAGGATATTCACGGCGAGGACGAGGCCCTGGAGATCTATTACCTCAGCTGCGCGGTGGTCGACGTCGATCATTTTATGGAAAGAAGCTATATGGATGCGCTGGCGCTGGCGCTGAAAATTCCTGATGACGTAAAAACCGGCCTCGAACAACAGCTTAAAGCCCAGATAACCGCCGTCCCGCCACGCTGACCCCCCGTTGCCGGCGCAGGCGATAAAATCGGCTGCGCTTGGCAACCCGGCATATTCGTGCCACTCTGTTTCTTATGAGAAATAAGGAAGGGTGCGTATGAGATTTCCCCCAATAGCTGAAAAAAGACCGCATAACCTGACCGTGCATGGTGAGACACGCGTCGATGATTATTACTGGCTGCGCGACGACAAACGTGAAGACCCCGCCGTGCTGGACTACCTGGCCCAAGAGAATACCTATGGCGAAGCCATGATGGAGGGCCATGAGGAGCTGCGCCACCGCTTATTTACCGAAATGGTGGAGCGCATACCGCCGCAGGATCGCTCGGTACCCTACGTCCGGCGCGGTTATCGTTACCAAAGCCGCTATGAGCAAGGCAATGAGTACGCCATCTATACCCGCCAGCGCGCCGATCTGCCCGAAACGGCCGAATGGGAGATCCTGCTTGACGGCAACAAGCGCGCGGCGCAAAGCGAGTTCTATACCATGGGGGCGCTTGAGATCAGTCCGGATAACGCCATCATGGCGGCGGCGGAGGATTTTCTGTCACGGCGCCTGTACGGCATTCGTTTCAAGAACCTGGCCCGCGATTCGTGGTATCCGGAAGTGCTCGAGGATGCCTCGTCGGGTTTTGAATGGACCAGCGATTCACAGATCCTCTACTACGTGCGCAAGCATAAAAAAACGCTGCTGCCCTACCAGGTCTACCGTCACCGGGTCGGCACCTCGCCGGCGCAGGATGAGCTGGTGTATGAGGAAAAAGACGACACATTTTATGTCAGCGTGCATAAAACCACGTCGGAACGTTATATTATTATTGCGCTGGGCAGCACCACGTCGGGCGAGATCCTGCTGCTGGACGCCGACGATCCCCAGGCCAGCCCGCAGGTATTCCTGACCCGCCGCCATGACCATGAGTATTCGCTGGATCACTTCCAGGGCCATTTTTACGTCCGCTCCAACCGCGAAGGCAAGAATTTCGCCCTCTACCGCTGCGAAACGGGCGATGAAAAATTGTGGCAAACGGTGATCCCGGCCAGGGACGATGTGGTATTGGAAAACTTTACCTTATTCAGCGATTGGCTGGTGGTGGAGGAGCGCCACCAGGGCCTGACCAGCCTGCGGCAGATCCATTGGCAGACCGGGGAGGAGAAGGGCATCGCCTTTGACGACCCCACCTATGTCACCTGGCTGGCCTATAATCCCGATCCGCATAGCGCGTGGCTGCGCTATGGTTATTCCTCCATGACCACGCCGACCACGCTGTTTGAGCTGAATATGGATACCGGTGAGCGCCGGCTGCTGAAACAGTCGCAGGTGAAAAATTTCGACGCCGAGCACTACCGCAGCGA
Source organism: Sodalis sp. RH14 (assembly GCF_047324285.1). Taxonomy (NCBI): domain Bacteria; kingdom Pseudomonadati; phylum Pseudomonadota; class Gammaproteobacteria; order Enterobacterales; family Bruguierivoracaceae; genus Sodalis; species Sodalis sp. RH14. The sequence goes on along the minus strand of NZ_CP178739.1, from coordinate 3,309,845 downwards.
GCGACTATGGGTTCCCGCCCGCGACGGCGTCGAGGTGCCGGTGTCGCTGGTCTATCGCAAGGATCTGTTCCAGCGCGGGCAAAATCCGCTGCTGGTCTACGGCTATGGTTCCTACGGCAGCAGCATGGATCCTGATTTCAGCGCCAGCCGGCTGAGCCTGCTTGACCGCGGATTCGTCTTCGCCCTGGCGCATATCCGCGGCGGCGGTGAATTAGGCCAGCAGTGGTATGAAGACGGCAAGCTCTTCAACAAGCTCAACACCTTTAACGACTTTATCGACGTCAGCCGGCATCTGCTGGCTAACGGCTATGGGGACGAAAAACAAGCCTTTGCCATGGGCGGCAGCGCCGGTGGCCTGCTGATGGGCGCGGTGATCAATATGGCGCCGGATCTGTTTAAAGGCGTGGTGGCCCAGGTGCCCTTCGTGGATGTCGTTACCACCATGCTTGATGACAGCATACCGCTGACCACCGGAGAATATGACGAGTGGGGCAATCCGCAGGAAAAAGACTACTACGACTATATCAAGCGGTACAGTCCCTATGATCGGGTCAGCGCCCAGCCTTACCCGCATCTGCTGGTCACCACCGGTTTACATGACTCCCAGGTGCAGTATTGGGAGCCGGCCAAATGGGTGGCGAAACTCCGGGCGGTGAAGACCAACGACAATCTGCTGCTGCTGTGTACCGACATGGACTCCGGACACGGCGGCAAATCCGGGCGTTTCAAAGGCTACGAAGGTATTGCCATGGAGTATACCTTTATCCTGTCCCTGACGGACAAGGCGCCGCCGGCGGCATAAAACGGCGGCGCAAGCCTCACGGGCGGCGCATTTCATTTATTGATGCGCTGCGTCTGAGGACTGCTTTAGGTAATGGTTAATGCTGTAACGCATATCCGCCGACAGGTCCTTGAGGTTGTTGAGCATCCATTTCAAATAGCCGGGATCCTCGCGCGCGATCCGTTCCATCGGCTGGCCCCGGTATTTGCCGAACTTTAACGTCGTAAGCAGGGTGGTTTCATTGCTTAAGGCCGCCATTTGCTCGGCGCTCCAGCCGGAATCCCCGATGATTTTCATCAGCAGGGCCGCGGTGACGTAACAATCATACAGGGCGCGATGGGGATAGAGACCCTCCGGCACGGCGACCTCGAGACCCAGCGCATAGCGCAGGTACTGGTTGCTGTATTTCAAACCCGGGTAGAGCTTGCGCGCAAGCTTGACCGTGCAGATCCATTGACCATGCATTTCCGGCAACATGCGCCGGTCGAATGCGGCGTTATGCGCCACGTAATACGGGCTGCCGTGATAGCGGCCAATCACCTTGGCGATACGCGGCTTATCCTCGACCATGGCCTCGGTGATATGGTGGATGGCCATGGCCTCGTAGCCGATGGGCCGGTCGGGGTTGACCAGATCGCTCATGGCATTGCATAACCGGCCGTCAACGACGTCCACCGAGGCGACTTCCACGACGCCGCCGTCCAGTCCGCAGGTTTCGGTATCGATAACACGAAAAGACATGACGTTACCTGTCCAAGGCTAAATAAAAAAGCCATTATGCCCTGAATAGCGCCGACAAAAAACCCGCATCAGATGCGGGTTTAATATGGGTTAGCCTTACACGATATCAGGCTGGGTCTTTCTGTTACGCTTGTCGGCGCGTTTTTCTTCCGGCGATTTCAGCGGTTTCTTTTTGGTGTCTTTCTTACGATCCATTCCCTTACTCATATTTACCTCTCTGTAAAAGAACCGGAAATGTAGAAATGATTAACTGCCTGTTGGCACTGATAATCAAGTCATTTTGTGCTATTTTGCCGCACGGCGGACAGCGCCGCGCGGGCCGGCAAGCCATGCACCGCTGGCGTGGCGCGCGGCGCCTGCTTGCCTTCCGGCCGTTGGTTCAGGCACGTGCCGGGGCATTGCCAGTCCATTATAGGCCATTGGCGGATTATTTTCGTGGCTCATATGGCAAACGGGAAAAATTCAGCGACGCCTGGCGATAAAAGGCCACCCGCTCGCGAAAATAAGCGCGCAAAGGCTCTGGCTGTTCCCGTTCCACATGCTCGGCGACCACCGGCATATTGTACCGCTCCTTGAACGCCACGCCGGACGCGGCCAGATCGACATTGATCTTGTCCATCGCCTCGCTGCCCAGTGTGGCCAGATTATATTGCATACCGCCTCCTGCCGCTTGTAAGGTCAATGCTGCTAAAAATAGGGTACTGCGCGGCAAAACGCAAGGGTCGACGGGACAGCGATACAAATAATAATCGTTTGTATTAACAGCCGACGCAATAATATGGCTATCATTGTCCGAAATAATGGCCTGGCGTATTCATAATACAAATAAGAATACCTATCACTACCATTAATAAATAATGATTTTATAGAAAAAATCTCATTATAAAAATAAATAACCTTATGAATTTAATACATAAAAAATATTAAATTACTCATTGGTTAAATTATAGTGTAATTTTTGTTAGCATTTGGGCATAATGTTTATATTCGTATTGGCGTAATCATCATAAGGAAGCCTGCCCATGCTAAAACAAGAAATGGCAATAAAGCTTAACGAGCAACTCAATCTGGAATTTTTTTCCGCCAATCTTTATCTGCAAATGAGCGCCTGGTGCAGTGATAAGGGCTACGAAGGCGCATCGGCCTTTCTCAAGACCCAATCTCTGGAAGAGATGGACCATATGCGCCGCCTGTTCGACTATCTCAACGATACCGGCACCATGCCGGTGCTGGGCGCAATCGAGGCGCCGCCAACCGGTTTTACCTCATTGGCCGAGCTGTTTAAGCGCACCTATGAACATGAGCAGATGATCACGGTGAAAATCAACGAACTGGTCCATGCGGCGATGATCTCCCAGGACTATTCGACGTTTAACTTCCTGCAGTGGTACGTCTCCGAACAGCACGAAGAAGAAAAATTGTTTAAATCCATCCTCGACAAGCTGGCGCTGGTGGATACCAATAACAGCGGACTGTTCTTTATCGATCAGGATTTGAAAAAAATGAACGGTGGCGACAATACGGCCGCGCCGATGTAAATCCCCGCGCGGACAGTGGTTTGCTCGACTTCAGCCCCGGCTGCCGTTATCATCAGTTTGCGTCCAGGCAAACCGGTAGCAGCGCCGGGTTTTTTGTTTCCCAAGAATAAACGAATAACCGGCAATGCTCCCGCGGTGGACCGCCAAGCGTCGGTTTAACCGACAGGATACCCGTTCAGTCTTAGGAAACGACATCGATGTCAAGCCAACCTTTTACCGCGCCCCTGTTGACGCTGTTAGTCACTGCCCTGACTTTGTTGGGATCGCAACAGGCCCAGGCGCATGCGCACCTGAAAACGCAATATCCGGCGGCCAACGCCACCATGACCGCCGCGCCGCAGGCGTTAACGCTCACCTTCAGCGAGGGCATCGAGCCTGGCTTCAGCGGCCTGACGCTAACCGGCCCCGGCAACACCGTCATCCCCACCGGCGCCATCAAGGTCGACCCCGCCAACCCTAAGCAGGTCATCGTGCCCATTGAAAAGCCCCTGGCCGCCGGCGAGTATCAAGTGCAATGGCATGTGGTATCGGTGGACAGTCATAAAACCCAAGGCAATTATCAATTCAGCGTTAAATAGATGCTAAGCCTGGCGGAGTGCTATTCCGCCTGCCGCTATCTCCATATCGCGGCGGTGATGCAGGCGTTCGGTACCGCCCTGTTTTGCGAGTACCTGGCGCCGCCCGCACTGCGCGCCGGCCTGCGCGCATCCCTGGGCGCGCCCTTGCGCGTTCTGGCCTGGGTCGCCCTGGCGTCGGCGGTTGTCCTGCTGGGGTTGCAAGCCGGGCAAATGGGGGACGGCTGGACGCAAACCCTTTCCCCCGCCATCTGGGCGGCGGTGCTCGGCACCGCCTTCGGCACTGTCTGGCTGTGGCATATGGCTATCGCGCTGGCGGCGGTGTTGGCCGCGGGCCATGGGCCGATGACCGCCATCAGGCAGCGGGCATTGCTCGCCGCCATGGCCGGCCTGCTGGCAAGCCTGGCGCTGGTAGGCCACACGGCGATGAGCGAGGGACTGCGCGGCGTCATGCAGCGGCTCAATCAAATGGTGCATCTGTTTTCCGCCGCCTGGTGGCTGGGCGGGCTGCTGCCGCTGCTGTTTTGTCTGCCGCTGCTACGCGAGACGGCGCGTCCGGACGCGCTGCGCGCGCTGATTCGTTTTTCGCGCAGCGGACATGCTGCGGTGGCGCTGGTCATTTTCACCGGTATCGTCAATACCGCGCTGGTTCTGGGCCATTGGCCGCTCGATGGGTCGGCGCCGTACCAGCGGCTGCTGCTGATAAAAATAGCCGTGGTGGCGGTGATGGTGATCCTGGCGGTAACCAATCGTTATGCCGTGGTTCCCGCCATGGCGCGCCACCATCCCGCGGCTATTCGTATCTTGACCTTGCTGACGCTTGCGGAGATGATTCTTGGTAATCTGGTACTGATTTTGGTGAGTATTTTCGCCACGCTTGAACCCTGATCACATCCTGGCGCCGCCCAGGCGTCAGGTCCAATAGTAGGATAAAACATGAAAACCCGGAGTATCGCGTTATTGCTGTTAGCCTTTACCGCCCAGGCGGTCAGCGCGGCGCAAATTATCACCGTCAGCAAGTTTCAGTTCGGCAAGCAATGGGCCTTTACCAAAGAAGAGGTGCAATTGCTCTGCCGCCCGGACGGCTCGCTGTTTGCTCTGAATATGAGCACCCTGATGCAGTATCCCCTCAATGAACCGGCCACCCGTGCCATGGCCAGCGGCCAGGTCAACGCGACGCCCATTGACGCCATCCTGCTGGACGACCCTGCTAATCCGGGGCACAAGATGAGCATCGCGCCGTTTGTCGAGCGCGCCGGCCAATTGTGCAACGCACCGGGCTGAGATGCCGGGATAGGACCCTCTTGCCGGCTGCGGGGCAGGGATATGTATAGTGAGCTTATAGTTTAATATGTTAATAATTATAAGTGTGCTTGATATCACAAAGTTATCATTTGGTGAAACAATAGCGCCGGTAATGCGAGGCCGGCGATGGAAAAATCCCTGTGCGTCTCTATACTCATCAAGTGTAAGGCTAAACAGCTTACATTAATGCCAACTTTTAGCGCACGGCTCTCTCCCAAGAGCCATTTCCCTAGACCGAATATAGGAATCGTATTCGGTCTTTTTTTATAAGGGTAGGGTAATCAACCACTTACCTAATAAATCAGTCACTTAAGCCCATCCTGTTCTACCGTATTCTACCCACTATGACGCTCTGTAGACACTTTGTAGTCATTCAAACCGGCTAATGGGTTGAGATGGATCGCATCTTCCAGATGGTCGGGGGTCGTGGCCATTCCGTTTTAAGCGTGGCAACACGCCTCGATATCACCACACAGTCTTTATGCGTGGATAAAGAAGTACGGCCCAGATTCTTCGGTAAATCAAGACCAGTCTGATGCTCAGGTTGAGATCCGACGGCTCCAGAAAGAACTGAAACGGGTTACTGATGAACGAGATATATTAAAAAAAGCCGCGGCGTACTTCGCAAAGCTGTCCGACTGAGGTACGTCTTTATTCGTGACAACAGTCGTGACTTTCCGGTCCGTTTGCTCTGCCGCGTTCTGGATGTTCATCCGAGTGGTTTTTATGCTTGGCTTCAGCAACCACATTCACGGCGATACCACACAGACCAGAAGCTGACCGGGCTGATTAAGCAGTTTTGGCTTGAATCTGGATGTGTATATGGCTATCGCAAGATCCACCTAGATCTGCGCGATACGGGTGAGCGGTGTGGTGCAAACCGGGTCTGGCGTTTGATGCACGCGCTGGAATAAAAGCTCAGGTCGGTTATCGCAGTCCAAGATCGTACAAGGGCGAAGCAAGCATTGTGACGCCTAACAGACTCCAGCGGCAATCTAATCCGATGGCACCGGATGAGCGCTGGGTGACAGATATTACGTATATCAGGACGCATGAAGGCTGGTTGTATCTTGCAGTGATCGTCGATCTGTTCTCCCGCAAAATCATTGGCTGGTCGATGCAATCCCGAATGACGAAAGATATCGTTCTGAATGCTTTGCTGATGGCACTGTGGCGCCGTAGTCCACGAAAACAGGTACTGGTACATTCTGACCAAGGCAGTCAGTATACAAGCCACGAGTGGCAGTCATTCCTGAAGTCACATGGTCTGGAAGGCAGCATGAGCCGACGCGGCAACTGCCACGACAATGCAGTTGCAGAAAGTTTTTTCCAGCTTTTAAAGCGTGAGCGGATAAAGAAAAAGATCTATGGAACGCGGGAAGAAGCCCGCAGCGATATTTTTGATTACATCGAAATGTTTTATAACAGTGGCGTCGGCATGGTTCAAGCGATCAAATGTCGCCGAATGAATATGAACAGCAGTATCATCAACGGCTCGGAAGTGTCTAGATTACCCGTAGCGATTCAGAAATCCAGCATATCGCGGCCTCAGCCAAGCCAAGCGCAGCCTGTGTCTTACGCCGATAAAGAGATAAGTCCGAACGTTAAAGACTTGAAAGAACCGCTGGCAACAAAACGCAGAAAATTCACCAAATCACCGAACGCGCCGACTCGCAAGCATTCGCAATCATTAATCGACGAAGATATTGCGCAAATTGCTTTCAACTATACAAACTCAAAAGGTGAATATAGTTTTCGTGAAGTGGATGTTAAAAAATTTGATGGCTATTACTTGGAAGGTTATTGTCACAAAGCTCGACGTTTTCGAACCTTCATCATCGATTCGATTGAAGATGAAGTGATCATTAGAAGTACTGGTGAAGCGATGAGTACTGATGAATGGGCGGAAAGGATGACGTTGGCAGTCGCGTGAATCTTATGGAATGGCTACCAGCTATTTTCAGATATAAAAATCCCTGAGAGATTGTGTAGCCATTTTGTAGGCACTTAATTATTTAGTTATGTCAAGTCATGATTTTTAAGTACTTTATTGGATAATAATAGTATTCGGTAATTTGTTAGCGGAGAAGACTTACCTTTGCAGCGTTTCTTTAATCTGCATTATATTATTAGCCATAACACCAGTGAAACTACTCAGCACAGCTATCAATATTCTCTTCTAATAATTCGTTCATATAATTAGACAGCAGACGTAAAGCAAAGGTCGTTTCCTCTATATTGGCCTGATCCATAGCAGAAAAAAGAGTCAGCTTCACCAGATAAAGTGATTCATTTAATTCAATGCCGTTCATCAATAGAAATACGGATGTTGCCTGGAACGCAGTTCTTTTATTAGCATCATTAAACGCATGTGCTTTAGCGATGCCGATCAAATACATGGCGGCCAATTTAAAGACGTCATCGCAATTTTCATAATAATGTAAAGTCTCGACGCGGTTTAACGCCCCGGCAAGTTATTGATATCCGGTTGGCCTGATTGCGGCAGCGTCAAAAATTGGATTTCAATCACTTGTTCTTGCGTCAGAAAATCAAAATCCATTATTTATCACCCAGAATCTTTATGGTATTAGCATGCCGGGTTCTTGTGGTCTCAAGCGCATCCTTAAACGATAATTTTCTACTATGCATCACTCCAACAGACGTAGATGAAATAGCTATGTCTTTGCCTCGGTCAGAGGTAGCATCATTAGCAGAAGGTTTAACAGCTTTTTGCGCTGCCTGCTTGACGGATAATTCTCCGCCATCGCGTAAATAGGCCAGCCAGTAGGGAAGGTTTTGCTGAAATTCTTCATAGGATATTGATTTCATAGGCACCTCCTTTATCGTATCCCGCAATGATAGCATACAGCCTATCAAGAGAAAATGCGTCTATGGGAGTAGGGTACTGGAACATAATTTCTTATCATTATTAATCACATATTTATCAATAAGATAAGGTGCGTATGCGTTGCCACAGCCCTTACTGAGGGGACATGACCGCCTGGTACCCAAGCTAAGCCTAAGCTGTGCTAACCAACTGAGCAAAAGATATTGACGTGCCATCAAGGCCTACCAATTTCACTGTTGGTAACCGCGATATTTGACCGCCTAGTTGCTGATTTGCCGTTGAGTGTAGGCAAGGCGGCCACCGTCATAGTTTACCGTAGCCATTTTGTAGACACTTTTTGATATAATCTATTTAACTTATTGTATTTTTATCAACGTGAATAGTATTCGGTCTTTTTTATGTCATTGATTTATATGAATAAGATTTGAACATCCGAAGTTGCCCGACATTTGTCCGAAAACTGATATCCGGTCTAAACTGATCCTACCCAGATTTGACGGACACGCTGTTAAGTGGGGTAAACTCATTGACGGAGGTGATCCATGACGAAATCGACAGCTGTTAAAAATAAGCCACGTAATTAATACACGCCCGAATTTCGCAAGCAAGCGTTGCCACTGGCCGATACCGTCGGCACAGTGCCAATGGTTGGCTAAGCCCGGAACAATAGGAACGAAAGAATCTCGCTTAGGGCTGTGTCCGTTATTGCTGGGTAGGATCACTGTTGCCCTACGCTGAAAACAGCTTCACGTAATCCGGGTGGGTAACCTGCGGCATTCTGCCGGCCCGTCACTCGCTGATGGAAGAACACCGCAAACGGAACCTGCCTGGGTGTCAAAAAATAGCCGGACCCGACGGCCCGGCCGACAAGATTAGCCTGCAAAAACAACCCGCTAATAATGCAAAAAGAGAAACATGTGTGAGGCTGTATAATGACAGAGCGTGCCTCAATGGTTCCATAACGGTTCCCTATATTGCCAAATCAGTATGATGGGCACGGCAGTCAGCATCGTCAGGTCTATGTCGGACGGCAAGGCGAGTTCGTCATCCGCTTACCTATGAATCATCATGTAAAGAGCATGTTACGGGAGGGGAGTTACTAGGTTCGGCAAGTTAGTTTGGGAGAAGCGTGTCATAGATAATAATTCGTACCGTCCGCCTGAACAACCTTGGCATCCTCAATAATGTTGAGTATAGGCAAGGCGGCCATCGTCATGATTTACGGTAGCCATTTTGTAGACACCTTTTCAAATGATCTATTTAACTTACTGTATTTATAGTTTTTTTAACAGCGTGAAGCGTGTTCGATCTTTTTTTATAGAAAGAAGCGACGTGGTTTATCAGTTTCAGTCGTCTTCAGCAATCAAACGGAACCGGAGGCTGGATATTGATGACAAACTGGGATCGGTAAAGGGGGGCGAGACGGCTTGGCAAACGGGTATGGATTGCTGTAAACGGCAGTGAATGAAAGGGTGCATGAGGCCGATGCAGGAGATATGCACTCATAATGTAAATAGCCTGGTGTTTTAAGCCTGCTCGACGCGGAATCTTCTGCAACCAATCCTGAAAATTCACATGGCGTCAATATCAACGGCATTTGATAGCTTAACATGTATAACAATGGCCGGGAGCGTAATGACCGGCCTGTTTGATTTTATGAAGAGAAGGAAAAGGCCATTTAAAATAGCCTTTATGCTTCTCATTAAGAATGATTGAATGTGACGATTTGGCACGCATTTAGTACTGTACCATCGGCAAGGCCGAAATGCTTTGCCGTTTTCTTACCGCACGCGACGGTGGTTGACAAAAGCTGCAGACAAATCCATGAATTGGATGATGGGCATAGGTAATAAATTTGCCATGGCAATGATTACACGACGTTAATTGCAGCATGCCGCTATTCATAAATCGCACCAAAATCCAGGCTCGGGTTATGCTCAGAAGCGGTGGTTCATTATCCAACAGCGGGCATTGCTCAAGATACAAACCGTACGCCTGGATAATTGTCACGAGATCGCCGGCGTCACCGTTTTTCTTTAATACCTGAAATATATTATAAAATGTGGATGAGTGCATATTCTGCTCCCATGTCATATACCAGTCGGTAGAAAAAGGCAGCATCCCTTTGGGCGGCGAGTTACCGCGCAACTCTTTATATAAGTTGACTAATCTTGCGCGGCTTATCTGCGTTTCACTTTCCAGCATTTGTAGCCTGGCGCCCAGGGTAATAAGTGCTATGGCTATCTGGATATCTTTTGCTTCCTGGACAATGCTTTTGCTCATCATAGATGTACTTTTTTGTGGGGCAACGGTATTATTTTTGCGCTTGTATTTTTTATTAACGACCCGGACAGTAAAATACCCGTATGAAGTTGTTGCAGGTCGTCCACCCGGGAATCCCATGTTAACAATCTGATGGTCTGAGACTCATCGAAACGAAACAAGCATAACAGCTGGCTGGCTTCCGATAACTTTCTCATCTGGGCGGGCAGCAAATTTCTCAGTGTATCAGCCATGGCGTCATCAATACCCAGGCGGAACATTGCCAGGGTCTTGTCCTGATTTATCAGGAGTTGCGCCAGGTATAAATAAGAGAAGTTAAAATCATGAATATGTTTACAAATTTCTTTGCTATCCATTCTGTTGTCTCCTTAAAATCACAATGATCCTATTTATCAGCAACAACTGTTTGTATAATACACGCCAGCGCTTGGCGTAGCACAGGGCCATGGCGTTATTGAGGGTTGTTTCATTCTTCGTAAAACAACGCTTACCGCATAACTCAGCTCTCACGCAGGTGTCCGTGGCGCGAGCTGACAGGTGACCGTTTTAGTAGTATGACGATTTAGCGCAATGATGGTGTTTTAGCGTTCAAGATTCCTTTTCGTCATCCCATATGAAGTTCATATGTAAAGTGAGTAATGATTATGTTTCTTAATGTTTTAAGTATAGCCCTATTGCGAGGGGAAATTTGCATTAAAATTAATTTCCCCTATAAAATCGTGTAATTATAATTTTTTTTTCGTATAATTATCATACAAATCAGATGCTAACCCTTCCGATTTATATTTCTATTTTTTATTAAAAATTAAAGTCACACATAGCCCTTGTAAATTAAAATTTTTTGTCGGATTTTTATTTTGAGTGCATAGTAATTCATTAAATAATTTTATTAGTGGCAAATATGCGACTTAAGGGAAATATTTATACTTTATGTATAAAAAATAGTCAGGTCTTACGGGATGTTGTCTTGCGGCAGGCAGCCTGCGACCAAAATATTAATACACCGAATCAACCCGCGGCATAGTAAAACAGTGTTGCCCATGTTGGCATAGTGGGGCCGCTCGAATTTATTTTGTTTGCGGGATAAACCGTGCGGCTCGCCAAACTGCCTTGAGGGTTCTGGCATTCAACCCTCTCTAGGCAGCGACGGCGTTGACTTTTTTCCACCACAGCCGCGCTTGATCATGGGCAGCGCAGGGATTCAGGCACGGTTGGGTCAAAGGACCTGGCGCTGCCAGTATTGCTCGTAGCCCCGTTGTCGTCTTCCGCGCGATGATAGTGAATAAGACGCAATAAACAACGTCGCTATGAAATCTGTAACCATGTTTTTAAATGATCCGTAATTCATGTGAATATTAACGGAATTATTGATGATGGACATTAACCGGGAAAATATAAAAATTCGGTTTATTCATCAATGCTTCTGAAACGGGTTTGTAGAAAAATACATTTAGGGATGTATCTGCCACGGCCATTAAGTACATTGGAACTAAATCCGATAATTGCAGCAGTCAAATGGAGGTGATGATGCGTATATCAGGGTCCGTTGGTCATGGGGGCGTAAATAATCCGGCAGAAGTGGCGGCAGTGCAAACTCTGCTGCAAGCCAACGGGTTTTCAATCAGGAATGATGGCGCTTGCAATCATGAAACCATCCGGGCGATGAAGCGTTTTCAGACCACGTCTCCCCCTCATCCTGACGGGATGATCACTTCAACCGGCAAAACGCTAAAAGAATTATCCGCGGGTCGTTCACCTGACTCGCCAACAGCGACAGGCCAGGAAAGCGGACATGCTGATTCTGGGCGCCTGACGGTCAGCGCCGGGCAGGTGACATTTGACGCCGAAGGCAATGATGATCCCTCCAGTCTCTATTTTAGCCGGCAGCTGCATTGGCCCCAGGGTGTTTCCGGTGTGACCCTGGGCCGCGGCTACGATATGGGCGGCCGCAACAAGAAAACGATTTTTGCAGAGTTAATCCGTGCGGGCATTCCCGCCGACCGGGCAGAAATAATCTCGCGTGCTAACTTGCTTCAGGGGGTGTCCGCGCAGCAATTTGTACTTAAACATAAAAAAGAATGCGGCGTTATTAGCCGCGAGGCGCAGGCTCGCTTGTTCGAGATAGTATACCCGGCATATGTTTTGCGGGCCAAAGCGATTTATGAATATAAAACGGCGCGCTTCCCCGCAAGAACCGCCTGGGAGGCGCTGAAACCGGCTATCAGAGACATCGCCGTCGATTTTGTCTATAAGGGCCTGGGCTTCGAAAGAACAATGAAAGCCTGTATGGGTAATGATATTAAAGCTTTAATTCATTTCATTGAAACTAACGATCAGCTAAAGGTTTATGAAAAGGGTCGCCAGCGCGCGAATTACCTCAGGAAATATCAGTAATATCGAGGTTGAAATGGAACGAAAATGTGTAATGGGAACGATCGTTTGTTTCACATGCTTAAGCGGGGCAGCGCATGCGGCGGCTGATTGTTCGAAGAAAAACAGCGATTCTGAGGTATATATCTGTGCGTTGGATAATCGTGTGGCCGCCGAGAAAGCGCTTAACCGAGAATATGCCGCAGCGAAAAAACGCATCCGCGGCGTTTTCGCCAACGAAGCGCAGGTAAAAAAAGAATACCAGGCCGTATTTTTAGCGGCGCAGCGGAATTGGCTAAATTACCGGGAGAATCACTGCAAGCTGGTGGCCCATGTTGCCGAGAAAAACAGTAATCCGTATAAGGTTTTTACTAATGAATGCGTCACTAAACTTAACGAGGAGAGAGTGAAGGAATTAAAACGCATCCCCTATGATTGAACCAGAGGAAATAGCACTGGCCGAGGTTTGCGGCCAGTCTGCATAAGTAGGCCCCTTTTTGATGCGCATTTCCGCCTGGCGTGATCCGCATCATCTGTCAGCCTGGGGGGCGGCGGTTACATTCCCTGCGGCTGTATCGGCCCCAATCGGCTGAGCTGCTGATAAGCATAATCCCAAAACGCACGGACTTTTGGCGGCATGCGCTGCACATTATTCGCCACCAGCTGGACCGGCAGCGGCAAAGGTTCATATCCAGCCAGCAACCGGACCAGGGTACCGGCAGCCAGGTCGTCCGCCACCTGGTAAGACAGCAGCCGGGTAATGCCTTTACCGGCGCGCGCCGCCAGCAGCTGTGTTTCTATATCATTGAGCAGCAGGCGCGGCGCTAACCTTACCCGGTCGCTATTTTCATGCGGGCCGAAGCGCCATTCACGCAAAACGGGGCGTAGGGTGCCGACGATAGTGTCGTGATCGGCCAACTGCCCAGGTTCCCGTGGCTCCCCGCACCGGGCCAGATACGCCGGGCTGGCTACAATCACCCGTGTGACTTCGCCCAGCCTGCGCGCGACTTTGGATGAATCCTGCAAATGGCCGATGCGTATCGCCACATCAAGCCCTTCATCGATCATATCGAGATTACGGTCGTTCAGCAGCATCTCAATCTGGATATGCGGATAACGTTCAAGAAAGGACAGTACCACCGGCGCCACATGCCGGCGGCCGAACTGTACCGGAGAGGTGATGCGCAGCAAACCGGTGAGCTGAATTTCAGCGGTATCCATTACCGCGTCCTGGTAATCGTTCAACAGCGCGCGGGCGCGCTCCGCCAGCCGCAGGCCGGCCTCGGTCGGCGCCAGCCGCCGCGTGGTGCGCTCCACCAATCTGGCGCCGAACCGTTGCTCCAGCGCGGCAATGGCACGGGTTATCGCCGGAGCGGAGCGGTGCAGCTTACGGGCCGCGCCGGCCAGACTGCCGTGCTGGATTACCGCCACAAAAATAGTCAGTTCATCTAACCGGTCCATAAATTATTCCGATAAATGAAATTATCAATTGCCATATTCCCGCATTTTTTCCACATAACGCAAGAGTATTCTGGAGAGACCACATCAGGAGGTATTTATGCCAACGTTGCAACTTTACGCTACCCCGCATTCCGGGCACTGCCATCGCGTGGCCTTGCTGCTAGGTATGCTTAAGCTTTCTTATGATGTTATCGACGCCCCGGCCGCCCTACGGCGCACCGCCGATTTCCAGCGCCTGAATCCGGTTGGCCAGATTCCGGTATTGATTGATGGGGATAAGATCCTGACAGACAGCAATGCCATTATGGTGTACCTGGTAAAACGCTACGCGCCGGGCAGCCACTGGTTGCCCGAGGAGGCCCTGGCGGCGGCGCAGGTACAGGTATGGTTGTCCAGGGCCGCCGGGGAAGTACGCTATGGTCCCGGCTCCAGCCGGATGGTGGTGCAATTTGCCGCGCCTGAGGATTATCCGGCGGCGCTGGCCATCAGCGGGCGTTTTCTGCCGCAGATGGAACGACATCTGGCTAAACGGGCGTTTTTGGCCACCGACCAGCCCACCATCGGCGATTTGGCCTGCTATAGCTACGTGGCCGCGGCGCCGGAAGGCGGCATTTCGCTGGCGCCCTATCCGGCAATCCGACGTTGGATCACCCGCATCGCCGCGCTGCCAGGTTTCTTCGCCATGCCGTCGCTGCCGCTGCCGCAAACCGCCCAGGAGGAGTGAGCATGTTTCATCCCGACGAATTGCGCGCCCAGGCGCTGGCCGGCTTTGCCGCCGTCAGCGGCGGCATTTATTCCACCATGCCCGAGCAGCACCGCGAATTTTTTGCCGCGCTGCCATACCTGTTTGTCGCGACGCTTGATGATCATGACTGGCCGGTTGCCACGGTATTTAGCGGTCCGAAAGGGTTCGTGCGCGCGCCGGACGCTACGCATTTGCGTATCAGTTCACAGCGCCGATTGGACGATCCCGCCCAGGCCGCGCTGCAAACCGGCCGCCCAGTCGGCGCGCTTGGGCTGGATTTCAGCAATCGCCGCCGCAATCGTGTTAACGGTTTCGTCGGGCGCACGGATAAAAACCGCATTGAGATTATTGCGCGCCAGAGCTTCGGCAATTGCCCGCAATATATCCAGCGACGCGAGCTGTACCCCGCGCCCGCGCGCCTTTTCCCCATCGAGCGCCTCGGCGCTCTGGACCAGGATGCCAGAACCCTTATCGCGCAGGCCGATACCTGCTTTGTCGCCAGCGCCGCACACGTTGAGCTGGCGGAGGGCGGGGTGGACATCTCACATCGCGGCGGCAAGCCGGGATTTATTTATCTGGACGACGAAACGCTGTGGATCCCGGATTTTCGCGGCAACCGTTATATGAACACGCTGGGTAATTTACTGGCGCAACCGCGCGCGGCGCTGGTATTTATCGATTTTGCCCAGGGGGATATTTTGCATCTGCAGGGAGAAACCCGGATCGTCTGGCAGTTGGCAAGCGGCGAGAATGTACAGGGCGCGGAGCGCTACTGGTGTTTTAAACTGGTCAGCGCCTGGCGTATGCGACAGGCATTGCCCTGGCGCGGGCGCAATGTGGAGTTTTCTGCGGCGACATTACGCACCGGCATATGGCATGATGATGACCGTCCGTAAGGATTGACCCGCTTCATTACCCGGTTTTGAACGGGCGCGCCGCATCCCTTAACGACCTTCTCCGGCGCTGCCGCTGAGCCGTTGGGTGAATGTAAGACGGGAACCTGTGCGGTATTACCAAACAGCGGTGCTATAATGGGCAAGACAAAATAACGCGACTTAGGATAAAACAGTGGAATTTACCACCGAGAAAACCAGTAACGGTGAGTTATTAACCATAACTCTGATAAGCAAAATCGGCGCCGAAAATTACCGCGCACAGGAGAGCATACCGGTCATGTATGCCGACGCCGATGAAATCCGGCGTGCCAAAACGCGATTGCTCTCGCACTTTAACCAGCGTAACGAAGCTGCTGACTAAAACACCGCGCTATGCCAGGCGAAACACCTCCTGCGCGGACTTAAGCGGCATGCCACAATCTACCGCTAGCCGCCCGCGATCGGTACTTAATTCCTATTGCGCCGTGATGCCCGGCGCGAGGTTAATTTGCCACGTCATCCCTATTAAGCCTGCTAAGGCGGACAGGCGGCGTGCTTGTGGTTGATCGCAATTTCCCCGGCTCAGGCACGCCTGGACAACGGAATAAAGTGAAGGGTTAATTCCCAGGGTGCTGATGCAATTTGTTTGATGAATATATAATTATTAAAATAAACTGAGTGATTATAAAAATAGACAAAATGGCTTTATGTCTCGGTGAATAACTATTGTAATACTGGCTTGTGTGATATTTCTAATGAGCGCCAATAGTTATGTGATAATGGCCATTCTTCTATTTTTCCTCATTATTCAGGATTAATATGTATATATCTAATAACGCCGAAACAATTACATCGTTAAATGAATTGCTAAAAAATGAAACCACCAATGAAGGTATTGTAGAAACCAAGAAATTATTCAGCGCCATCAAGTCTTTGAATAATACCGACCCAGTACCGGCCCACCAGTTCATCCGACCCAGCAAATCCAAATCCACGCTGGGGCATAACCTGCTGCGTTATTTGTACTTGTCTCACTCTATGCTGCCTGATACCCCTAGGGTTGATGGTAACGTCTCTAACACATCTCGGTTTATCGCCGTGCCGGGAGTCTATCATGACGCCTTATCGCGTCCGGACAGGATGAACAGCACTGCTCATTATCCTGTGGATGCCAATGCAATGTCTGTTACAACCTTAGCCGTCCCCGCCCGCACAGACACCGGCGCGGTATCTTTTCCTGGCGGCAAATGCCAGCCGGCGGGCCGTAAAGCCGCACACAGGCCGTCGCTGGCGAAACAAAATGAAAATGTCGCCAATTATTTGCAGGTCGTCTCCCGGCAGGGAAAGGACGATGGCGCGCAAATAGAATCACTGATAAACCGGGTGATCGATTGCCTGCCACTGCCCGGAGAATGCTTAGCGGGATTAACCCGGGTATTATTGCGTAATACCGGTGAGTTTGGCGCCCAACCGGGGGAAAATCTCAGCGTTAACTATCAATTGAGGCAGGTAAAAAGCTGGGTTGCCGGCAATGTGCTCAACGGTACGGTGGATAATTTTATCGCGCAGATTATTCTTAATGCCGGGGCGGGGAAATATGGCGAAAAACCCCGTCTTGCGATTGATATTGCTGGATTAAACCGTAAGATTGATCAGCATTTTGCTATGTTCAAAACCCTGACGGCGGCTTCGGTCAACTTTATTTTTAACCACATCATCGTGCCTGTTATGCCCACGCTTGGCTTGCCGGCAGATAATACCGCCGTAAAGATGAATGATATCGGGGACATTGATTGGGTCTACCTGCACGCAGGCGCGCAATTTGCTCAGGAAATGCATCTTGACGCGGAGCAATGGTCTAGACAGGCGCTGTCATCCTTAGGTTTAGCCCTGGAGGCCATGCTGCTTTCCGATACGGTTTCGCCCGGCCTGATCCGCTTTTTCATCCGTCCCGCCTGCATTTATTTCCTGGTAAATAAAACTGTTGACGGCAAACCGGTAAACGATAGGTATGTTATGGACGACCCCGCCGTCAGGCGGCTGGCGGTGGAGCAGTTCTTCGACGATAGCCGGTTGCTAAAGGAACGTAATAATCCATTCAACCAATTCAGCGAGGCCATGCGGGGTTATCGCACCCGTACCCAATTAGCCGAAGATATTTTACATCAGCGCTGCGCGCCTGAGGCTACCGGTCATTACGCCGTTGATGTGGAGAGCTATAAAAATAATCACGATGAGTATAGCTGTTTAAAAAATAGCGCGGGTGCTAATCCTCTCATTGAGTTATTGCCTGATATTAATGAGCTGTTTCGTAAACAAAATCAACATATCGTCGACTGTTTCCGCGCGGTGGACGTGCTGACGCTGGCGGAAGCCTTTGCCACGCTGTCCCCAACGGATTTGCAACTGCTTAAAAATAACACCGTTAAGGTGGCTAGCGCGCATTTTTCCGCTTATGACCAATATCGAGGCGTGTTGGGAGCGCATACCATTCCACGTAGTACTTATATCATTCCCTTATCGGCAAGCGCGGTATTGTTCTCCACTACTGGCGCTGATGAACACATTTTTGCGCTTGACCGACGCGATACTTCCTACGGCTTAAAACGCATCGACCGCGACCCGCGTCATTATTATGCGTTACTGGATGACATCACGCCGCGTAAAGACCAGGATTATGTCCTGAAAATCATCGCGGGAGCCAGCGAGGCCGCGACATTAAAAAAAACAGGGCAACAACTGGATGATTTAATTCTGAGTTTGTCCAGGCTGGCGCAGGATGATCTGCGACTGCAACTGGATAAAGGCGGTTACGACGCCACCACTCAGGAAAAGGTGCTGCAGGGGATAACGTCTTTAGTACCGTTGCATGATTGTATTTCCGGAATTATCGCCCAGTCGAGGGAAGCGGTAGTTCCCTGCCTGTTTGATGTTTTCAGCCTGATGCCATTACTGGGTAAGGCGGGATCGTTGGTTTCCCGTATGGCCCTGAAGGGCGGCATAGGGACCGCCGGAGCGGTGCGTATCAGCCTGGCCAGTTATGCGGCCAGGATGTCCCTGACCGAAGCGTTAACCGCCGGTGCCCGGCATTTTGTCCGCCACGCCATGGTGCCCGCCGCCGGCGAACTGAGCCAAAAGGCGCTTATCAGCCTGGCGGTGGACTTAGCCCGCTTTGCCGATCCCGCCATGGTGGAGGTCATGTTCCATGCCGGGGCGGCAGTGAACCGGCGGCTTGTTGCCGCGTTAAAAACCGTCGCCGGGTTTATGCCGGACATTGCGCCCATCCTGCCAAAACTGGACGTGCTCGCACATGCCGGCGGTAACGCGGTAAAGCCCGTTGTTTATAAAACCGCACGGTTGAAAGGAACCCAGCGCTATTTCCCCATCATCCCGTTAAACGGCGATACTTACCGGCGCAAAACCATTTATCTCCTGGTTGATTCCCGGTCGGGGGAGGCGAGCGGCATAAAATATACGCTGACGCGCAAGAATGAACTGGTTAGGGTACCGAAAAAAGCGGCGGTGAACCTTAAAAATATATTGCAGGAAGGGCTAGGCGGTAAAGGGAGCGGCAGGGCGGCAAGAGTGTGGAATACGCAGCTCAGCTATGATGATTTAATCGTGATGCCATTGCCGCAGTATCCTAATCCGCAATATCTTCAAATTGAAAGCTATGGCTCCCGCGAGGCTGAGACCATCCTGTTTCCCGAGCATGGCATCCCATTGCAGCAAACGCCGTTGGAACGCAAGGCCTATATCGAGATGTTTAACGCCCTGCCTAACAACCAAAAACTGGCCATGCGGGTATGGAGCATGATAGAAGGCGATAAAACCCGTTATCACGATGGACAAAAAAATCTGGCGCAAATAGGGCTGTCCCCGATCAACGCCGAAATCAATGTTCATCTGCATCAAAACCATCCGGTATCACGCTGGGATCATGCGGAGAAAATGGTATTTATGGGCTTGCTGGACGCGATTGCCAGCCCGCTGCCTCGCCAGGCCGGTGAATATTTGCGCGTGGCTGAGTACCAAGCCAATCAGGTTAATCCCTGGGGCGACAGTCTGGGGCCGGGCGAAATTGTGACTAATTTTCCGGCATTGATGAGTGTCTCCTCGCAGGATACCTATGCACGCTTGTTTACCGAACAGACCGCCGAAGAAGCGGCGGAAAATCAGGTACAGACATTGATTTATTATAAAATCAAAGACGGTGCCACGTGCCTTCCGCTGCCTTATCCCATAGCCAGTACCGTCGTCACCGAGCAGGAATATCTCTATGCGCCGCGGTCGTTTTTCCGCGTAGAAAGTGTTAGCAGCGTAACATTGGTCGGTGGTGAGATGTATCCGGCCAAACGTGTGGCGGTAGTGTTGCGAGAAATTAGCCAGCCAGTGGCCGCCGCCAAAAATCTTTTTACCGGCCAAGCCATTCATTTTGACCTGCCTGGCGCGCCTTAACCCCGAGCCGAACAGGCTTAACGCTATTTTACGTTTATTGTAACCAATGTTTAAAGGGGTCGGCTTAATGTCAGGTATTTCCCATAACCCAGCGCTAGCGATACGGCGACTTATCGCACCGGCGAGCACGTAATGCACAATATTACATTCTAGATATATCACTTGTTAATAACTTCATAAGGCATGCTGTTTATTTAATAAGGAAATCGAATGGGATTATTCACAGTTCATCGACAAGCAAATCAGCCGGCTATTAATCAATTATTATTGTCCAATGACATCACCTCCCGCCAGCGGCAAAGTGCCGAAATGCTTTTCGGCGTATTAGATTTCGCGCGTAATGATTCCAGCTTATGGGTCGCGCCGCCCGCAGCGTACGCGAATAACTCTGTGAAAAACATCGGCGCGAGACTGCTTTATGCCTATGGTTTGCTGGCGCGCCCGCCTCAATCATCCGGCGCGCCGCCGGGGGATGCCGCGGGGAAAAACGCGCTGGCGGGGTATAAAATGCCCCAGGCAACCGATGTGTCGCCGGAATATACCGAAACCAGGGTGCGGCGTGATTTACCTCTGACCGGAGAAGGGCCGGATCCTCATACTGCGGAGGATATCCGTGCGGCACGGTATATTGAACAGCGTAATAAGGGCTGGTCGAATAATAAACCTATCATCGACTTGAGGCGGCAAAATGAAAATATAGCCAGGTTACTGGATAAGCTTTCAGGGCATGCCATGGCTACCGGCAACCCTCAACTCCCTCCGGCAATGAATCTTGTGGCCCAAACGGCGCGTTTTCTTATCGCCACACCCGATGGAAGGGCCAGGATCGCCTATGTTTTGTTGCTGGATTCCGGTCTCTACGGCGCTTCTCCGGGTGAAAGGCTGACCAGAAACGCCATGAGCAAGGTGGTGAGTGACTGGATGGCGGAAAATATATTCGGGGCGGATATCGAAAGCTTCATGGCCCGGAAGATGCTGGGTCTCCTGGCGTCCGGGGCACGGGATCCGGCCTTTGGTTCAGCAGGTTTAAATATGGAGGCCGGTCGCGGCGTCATTAACAGCATGCTTGCCTTATTCAATGGCGACGGGGCGGCTTCGGCCGGTTCGGCGGCAACCGGTGAATCACCCTGTTATCGTTACCTTATCGATCATATTGTCGCGCCGGTCCTGCCGACATTATTTTTTTTCCGGGAGGATATCCCCCCGCAGGCGCTTGTATTCGGCACGCTGGACTGGTGTTATCTGCATATCGGACTTACTTTTGCCGCTAAAAGCACGGTGGACATCGGCGATATGGCGGCGGCCGAAGTCATCGAAATCGGCTGCACATTATCGGCGCTGATGATGATGGGATCGCTGTCCGCCGGTCTGATTGATCTTTTTACGTTCCCCGCGCTGATGCACTATCTGAGCGCCAGGCTGGATGAAGACAGGGATGCCGCCCGTAGGATTGATGTGCGCGCGGCTGCTACCCAACAAGATGCGCTGATGCTTTTTTTTTCATCCGGCAAAGCCAGGGAAAAAGCGGTTAATCCGTTTAAACAGTTCGGCGACGCTATAAGTGGATATAAGTCGCGCACGGAGCTGGCCGGGGATCTCTTAACAAAACATTGTGGCGGCCTGCCGAAGGATGAATCTGCGCGCAGGGTGGCCGTTTACAAAAGCTATCCCGACGGCTACGCCTGTCCGCCCGGGGCCGCCAGCCGCCAGAGCGCTAAGTCTTCGGAGAATCTTCCTGACCTTAATAAGATTTTCGCGGCGCAAAACCAGGATATTGCCGATAAATTCGCCATTATCGACCGTTTGCTGATCCTGGATGCCGTCACGTCGCTGCCGGCGCCGGAGCTGCAATTTTTCACCATGTCGACAATCCGCCGGGCGGGAGCGGATTTTTCCGAGCTTAATCCCCAGAGCGGCCTGCCGGTAGAATATTTTATCGTCGGGGCGAAACCTGCTGTGCCGCTTTTGCCGGGCATCGAACTTTTGCTGGCCGCCAGCAACGGCGAGGAACGGATTTTTGCGTTGGGGCGCGATGAATCGGGCTATTGGATCAGACGCATCGATCGTGATAAGCAGAATTATTATTCTTTGATGAAAAAAAATCTGGCCGGGGGGGATAAAAATTATCGGCTTAATATCTACGCCGGTGAAAATGCGCAAGGCCTCTATAAAACCCCTGAAGAAACGTTGGCCGCGGTTAGCGAAAGACTGGTGAAGCAGCATAGAAAAAAACTGGCCGCACAGCTCTATACCCAGGGATATGAGGAAACCACGCATGAAGCATTCAGACGTTTCCTGCTGTCGTTTATTCCATTTTATCATTGTGTCGAATGGAACCCGCACCGGCAGGAGGAGGCCCTAATCTCCTGCGTTGTGGACGGCCTGAATTTCATCCCACTGGCGGGGCAATCCGCAGCGTTGTCATCACGGATACTGACAAAAGCGGGGATGGGCGGCCTGGCCTCAATGCGTGTGGGGATGGCCGGCTTCGCAGGTGGAAATAGCCTGAAAATCGCCATGGGCGCGGGGTTGCGATCCTTTGCCAACGTGGCCATGGCCACCTTGGGCGAAGAGCTTGACCGCAAGGCATTGACCAGCATGCTGCTGGCTTTGGCCCGGTCTTTAGACCCCGGTATTGAAATGGCGGGCATGCTGGGTAAAGCGTCAGTGCTGCAGGTACGTCTTGCCGCCAAATTACTGCGCGGCCATAGCCCGACCATGGAAAAGCTGATGCTGAAACTGGACGGCAGCGCGCTGAGCGACGCGCTGCCCGCCGGTATCGAACATTTTGAAACCGGGCGCCTGGCGGGATTCGAGCGTGATATCCCGATCGTCAGACTGGGTGGTGATCGTTATCTTGGCCAGCCGGTCTATGTCAGGATCAATCCGCAAACCGGCGACCGCTTCGGGATAAAATATATTCTGGCGCAAGGTAACAGGTTGGAGGCCGTGCCCGTAGCGGTGGCGACGCGCTTAAAAAATATTCTGCATACCGGTCTGAGCGGCCGTGGCGCGGGCCGGGCGGCAAGACTCTGGAACCAACAGGCCAGCGTCGATACCCTGGTGACTCATTCTCTTTATGGCGTGGAGTGTACGGCGCATATCTCGCGTTATGGCGATCCGGGAAGCGAAGCGCTATTGTTCCCTGAAATGGGTATTCCCCTTACCCAGGCTCCCCTGGATTACGCGCAATATCAGGCTGTCTATCAAACCCTGTCGGTAAGCCAGACCATCGCATTGCATTTGTGGTCGTTGGAGGCCAATGGCATAAAAATATATAAATACAATAACCTGCTGTTGGATCTGACGGGTTTTTCGCGCGCCAAAAGCAGCATCAATGAAAATCTGTGGCATCAGGTACCGCTGGAGAGGTGGGCGCAGACGGACCGGTTACTTTACGAGGATTTAACCGGTGCCCTGCAACACCCTTTTCCCAGGCAAGAGGGAAGCTATCTGGCGGTGGGACAGTATCCGGCAACCGAGAGCATTCCCTGGGCGGATATCATCGCCCCAGGGGATATAGTCACCAATTATCCTACCTTTCTGACCGTCGCGCCCGGGGATAATTTTGCCAGGTTAATAACCGCCAGCGCCGATCGGCAAGGATTGGCGGGCGACCAACGCAGGCAGGCCATTGTGTATTATAAAATTGAAAACGCCCGGCAGGCGATACCCTTGGTAATCAGAGGCGATAATAATCAGATGGTGGGTCTCGAGCATATCTACCAGCCCGATCGTTTTTTCCGGGTTAAAAGTATCTCAACCGCCTATTTGATAGAGGGACAAATCCACCCTTCGCGTCGCATAGGTGTGGTTCTCGATGAATTGATTGGACCGGTAAACGAGGCGAAGAGCATGTTTACCGGTGAAAATGTGCCCGTCGCCAGCATGGAGTGGGCAAATATCGTAAAACGTTACCATAAGCCATTACTGTCTATTTGAGCCCGGTCCGGCGACACGGGTATTGACCCGTGTGATAAAATCCGCCTTTTCCACGGGCTGCGTCTCCAGCACTTGTTTCAATACCTCATAGCAATCCTCAATATGGGCGTTGCCGAGGACTTTCATGGCGCTGAAACTCAATCCCGCGGCGGCGGCCTGGCCGATAATCGGCACATAACGGGCCACCGACTTGGTGGCCACCCGCACCCCCACTCGTTTAAGCACCATTTTTACCAGCTCACGGGTGACGGTGCTGCCGATAAGCCGGCTGCCAATACCGGTGATCGCCACCAGGGTGTATTTTTTGCGGTTGGGATGCAATTGCTCAATCTGCGTGGGCGACAGGCCGAATTTCTCGTTAATGGCCGGCAGCAGCGCCATCAGCAGCGACACATCGGTGCCGATATCGAGACCTGGGATGGGGATAACCGCGGCTCCGGCGGATAAACCGGCGCGGCGGGTGACCATTTTTTTACATTCCCTGCGCACCTGTTCCAATTCAGCCAAACTGTTGATCATAACGTATTCCTGTAGCGCTGATAAAACATACCCATAGGCGGCCGTTCGTGGCGCCCGCGGCTATCGTAGCGATAGGTTGCCGCGTTGGCCGGGATCGGTAGAATAGCACTCAACCCTCAGTAACATATTCCCTGACTGTCTTTAGTCGTCAGCCTTCGGGCTGACTTTTTTTTTGCCGCTTAAAAATCGGCATATTCACTGGCCGGCAGCCAGATGCCGTCAATAAACCGTTCGATGGGATAACACCCGCCGTAACGCAACCGCTGTTCCCGCATGATCGACAAACATTGCGTCTCGCTGCGATAGGCGCCAATGAAGACTTCCTCACAATCCTGTCCCAGGTAACAGATAAAAATCATTAATGCATACATGACGGGTAGCCCTTTACACAATGCCATCCGGCCTGTTGCCGGTTTATCTCTGGTAAGCGTGAAGTATAGCCCAGCTGCGGCAGATAATGGGGCGCGCATCTACGCCCTGGGTCTGCAGCGGGGGCACAACAATAGCGAAGGAGGGATAGTGGTCGGCAAAGGGGTATAACCCTGGCGACGGTGTATCCCGGCGGGAATAGCCCGCCCGTGCAGCGGGGTTGAATCTATTATTCCAGGCGCATAATCCAGGCATCATTATCATGATCGTAATGTTGCCGGAACAGCACCTGTTCTTTTCCGTCGAGGATCGCGGGGATGCTGGTATGTTCATCCCAACCGTCAAGCTGTTTGCAGAGATCGGGGTCGGATTTACAGGGAATACGCAGGAGATTTTGGACATTGCGATCCGCTCCGGCGGAGAGTTCGGCGTCGTCGACTTCGAAACTTCCTATTTTGACAGTAGTCTTGGTCATATTTTTAGCCCTTCTACGCTGTCTCGCCAGGGTCATTCCTGAGGCAAGCTACGTATTAAGCATAGCCAAGATCGCACAAAACGCTAAAAGCGCGCGCCCGATGGGAAGAGGGCAAACCAGCAAGCGCGGGTATCACGGGAAAATCGTAAAGGCGCCTTTAGCCTTATTACCCATCACACCCGTTCCGGTCTCTTGCGCACGCTTACCGTTATTCCAAGCGCAACCGGCGCTGTTTAACCCTGCGGAGGAATGGCGGTGCCCCATTCATGCCATTCTTTAGGCTCTTCCTCGCTGAGGACGAAATGCTTACCGGTGGCGGCTTTTGGCGCCAGCGGCGTCGTCGGCGGGGTGGCGAAGGCAATGCCGCCGCGAATAAACTGCTGGAAGGTGCCGCTTTTTACCGAGCCGCCGGTGAGACCGAATTTAAGATCATATCCGGATGCCAGCCAAAATACCGAATTATTGCGCACCAGATGCTGGTATTGCTTACTGATCCGCAGGGCGACATAAACCCGATCCGCCAGCGAACCCAGCGACAGATTGGTTACGGTGCCCACCTCGATGCCGCGGTATAATACCGGGGTGCCGATTTGCAATGAGCCGGCCTCGGGGGTGTCGACCACGACATTTAAGCCGTCCAGGTAACGTGAGTCGGTAATCGTGGCCTGCTGCAGCTCGAAATTACGCGTCGCCTGGCCGCGGCCGGGCTCGACGTTGATATAGGGCTGCAGCAGCGTTTCCAGATGATTGACGCCGGCGGCGGAAATCTCCGGGGTGACCACGGAAAAATGCGTTCCCACCCGGGCGAAGGTTTGCACATATTCCGGATAAAGCACGGCCTGGGCCATAACCTCGCTGTTTTCGGTGGACAGTTTTAACGTTTCCAACTGGCCGATATCGATCCCCAGATAACGGATGGGCATGCCCGGGGACAGCTTACTGGCATCATAGGTGCGCAGGACGATCTGGCTGCCTACCGCGCGGGCGGCGTTCTCCGAACCATACAGTTTACGCGGCGCGCCTTTCGCCAGCACCGCTCCGTCCAGGTTATCGAAGCTGATGGCGCCTTTCAGCGCACGGTCGAGCGGCGAAGCCTGCACGGTAATGCCGCTGCCGTTAATCTGCATGCGCGCGCCGCCCTCGGCCCAAAAAATACTATTGGGCGTCAGTAATTTGCGATACTGGGGATGGATATAGACATCGACATCGAAGCTTTTCGCCGTCGGGCGTACGTCGATGATTTCACCCACCTGGAACTTGCGGTACATCACAATGGAGCCGGTCTGGATATCGGGCAGGCTATCGGCGGTGAGTGTCAGCGTCGGGGCGGGCTTGTCGCCCTGAATACCCTGTTCCGCCATTTCCCGGTTGCCATAAAGGGGATACTGGTCCAGCGGCGCCCCCTGGTTGCCCGGAATAACCACGATGCCGCCGTCCAGCCATTCCTGGGCGCTGGTGCCAAGCACCCGCACGCCGTCCAGTCCGAACTTCACATCGACCCGGCTGTTAACGATAAATTTGGTGTTTTTATGCAATAGATCCGCATAGTCGGGTTTGATCGCCGCCTCGAACACGACCTGATTGTCGACCAGCTTGCGGCTCACCACTTTACCGACCGGGATGCCGTGCAGTGTCAGCGGCTGGCCGCTGTCGATGCCGTAACTTTGCGGCGCGGTCAGGCTAAAGGTGCGCACGCCGGGTTCCTGCAATAGCATATGATTGCTGTCGAGCAGGGTAAAATGCTGCTGCGGCTCGCCGCCGCCCGGCACCAGTTCCAGCGTTACGCCGCTAAGCAGGCTGCTGAGATTGGTGTTGTTCAACGACAGCTGCGGCGTATGCATTTCGATACGAGTGCCGCTGCGCATTAAATCGACAATGGACGGATTGATGGTCAGTTCGCCGGTGACTTTTTTATCTTTCCCCAGCGTCAGTTTGGTCAGGGTCCCCACCTCCAGCCCTTGGTATAGCAGCGGGGTATGGCCCTCGCTGAGATTCTGTCCATCAGGCAGGTCGAGGGTGATTATCACGCCGCGCTGGCTGTGGGACAGGTCGGGATAGAGGATATAATTGTCGTCGGACCGGGCCTGTTCGCCCTGGGCGGGGGAGTCAAAGGCGATGGCGCCGTTCACCAGCGCCGCCACGCTTTCCATCTCCAGTTTGGCGCCATGGAAATCCACATCGGCCTTCAGGCCGGAAACGTTCCAGAAGCGGCTCTCCTTTTTCACCAGATCGGTAAAGCGCCTGTCAATCAATACATCGATATTGACGCCGCCTTGGTCGCGGGAAACATCGTAGTCATAGACTTTTCCCACCGGCAGCTTGCGGTAATACACCAGCGAGCCGGTATTAAGCGAACCCAGGTTATCCGCATGCAGATGCACCAGCAGTTCCCCGGTATTCACCCGGTACTTGGGCTGGGTATCGAGGGCGATAAAATGATTTTCCTCTTCGCCTTTGCCCGGCATCATGCCGATATAATTACCGCCGACCAGCGCATCCAGTCCCGAAATCCCTGCCAGCGACGCCTTTGGGGTCACCAGCCAAAACTGGGTGCCTTTGCGCAACGCGTCGCGCATATCGCGCTTGATGCTGACCTCGACCCGGATGCTTTTCAAATCGTCGCTCAGCTTGATATTTTGCACGGTGCCGACTTCCACGCCCTGATAGCGTACCGGGGTGCGGCCGGCGACAATACCGTCGGCGGACACAAAATCAATGGTCACGGTGGAGCCGCGTTCCTGGATGGTGCTGTAGACCAGCCAGCCGGCAATCAGCAGGGCGATGAAAGGCAGCAGCCAGAACGGCGATATGCGGCGTTTATTCCTGACGGCCGCGCTAGTCGGTGTAGTCGGCGTTTGTTGCATGTGCATCCCATATCAAACGGCTGTCTAACCACTCGACAGCAAGAATTGTCAAAATAACGGCGGCGCCAAAATAAAACGCCGCCGGTCCCATGGTAAAGGCCAATAACTGATCGCGATCCACCAGCGACATGGTGATGGAGATAACGAATAAATCCAGCATCGACCAGCGCCCGATCCAGGTCACGAAACGTAATAACCGAATACGTGTTTTCAAGCCGTGCCGGACATTGAAATGAATCGTGATTAATAAGGTCAGCAGCACCACGACTTTAATGAACGGCACCAGGATACTGGCGATAAACACCACGGCCGCCACCGGGATATTGTCCGCCGCCAGCGAAATGATACCGGCCATGATGGTGCTTTCATTGCGGCTGCCGTTGATATAGATAATCGAAATCGGCAGCAGGTTGGCGGGAATAAGCAGCACCATCGCCGCAATCAGCGCCGACCAGGATTTTTGCAGGCTGTGGCGCCGCCTCGCGCGCAAGGGCACGTGACAGCGCGGACAGCGCCCGCGCACATCGGCTAAGCCGGTAAAATTACAGGCCAGGCAAACCCTGAGGGCCGCGGTATTGGTACGAAACGCCAGCCGCGCCGGCTGCGGATAAAACCGTTCCCATAACTGGCCGATATTTAAATGCGTCAGCGTCATGATACTTAACAGCGTCAGCGCGATAAACGCCGGCAGCGCCAGGCCGGTGGTCACGGCGGCATAATCCTTGACCTTAATGGCCGCCACCCCCATGCCTATCAGGTAAATATCCAGCATCACCCATTCTTTAAGCCGGTTGAGCATCAGCAGCACCGGGCGCAGGTTCATGCCCAGCCGTTGGCCGAAATACAGGTACAGCAGGGAAAACACCAGCGTGCAAGGCGCGCCGATGGTGCAGAAGGCCACCATGCTGGCGGTGATGGGGTCCCCCTGCATCGCCATCTGCCAGATGCCGTGCAGCAGGTTGGCGCTGATGGCGGTTCCCAGCAGGCGCACGCGAATCAGCGCATCGGCGTAGGCAAACGGCATCAGCAGCAGCATGGTCGCCGCCATGGCCGCCAGCCGGTTAATGGCCCACTCGTTGCCCACCGCCACCTTTGCCCGGCAGCGCGGGCAGAACGCATCCTGATATTGGCTTAATTCCGGCAGGATGAATAACGCGTCGCATTGGGCGCAGCGCTGATCGCGGCCCTGGGGGAGAGCGCAATGGATGTGCTGTATTTTCATATTCCGGGACGCTTCGCGGGGTTACGCGCCATCATGCCTGCCTTTCTTATTCCATCAAACGGCAATCGCCACCGGCATGATAGTGCCGGATAGGTTTGCGCAAACATACCTGCGGATACTGGCTTTGTGAAGTCATAACGGGTTAATCTTGTGGCCGTGGGCATTTATTGCTTAAGGTATTGCGACCGGTCCTGACGGCCGGCATTTGAAAGATTAGCTCATTTATTGGTTTTAATATGAAAAAACAACAATGCTATGCTGAATTACTACAAAATATGTCGTCGCTGATCGAGGGCGAGACGCATTTTATCGCGGCGATGGCCAACTGCAGCGCATTGCTCTTCGAACATCTTGATGGCGTTAATTGGGCGGGTTTTTATCTGCTTGACGGTGATACACTGGTGCTGGGCCCTTTTCAGGGTAAAGTGGCCTGTGTGCGCATACCGGTGGGCAAGGGCGTCTGCGGCACCGCGGCGGCGCAAAACAGGATCCAGCGGGTAGATGACGTACACGCCTTCCCCGGACATATCGCCTGCGACGCCGCCAGTAATGCCGAAATCGTGTTGCCGATTACCCTCGACGGCCGCGTGGTTGGGGTACTGGACATCGATAGCACGATTTACCATCGCTTCGACCAGGACGACGAGGATGGGCTGAAAGCCTTGGTGGAACGGCTTTGTCAGCAGTTGGAGCACACCGATCTGCGACGTTTTATCAATAATACTTTATATTGATAGACAGATAACGTGGCATTTGCCGATGGCGTCATTATAATGACGCCTGTTCATGCCTGCGCTGGTTGGCAAACCCGTTGTAATCAGGAAAATTCATGGAAAATCAACCCAAGTTGAACAGTAATAAAGAAGTCATCGCCTTTCTGGCCGAGCGGTTTCCGCTTTGTTTCACCGCCGAGGGCGAGGCACGGCCATTGAAGATTGGTATTTTTGCCGATCTGGTCGCGCGCATCCAGGGGGAGGACAGCCTGAGCAAGACGCAGTTGCGTTCCGCTTTACGGCTTTATACATCAAGCTGGCGTTACCTGTACGGCATCAAACTCGGTGCCCAGCGTGTCGATCTTGACGGTAATCCCTGTGGCGAATTGGAAGCGCAGCATGTAGAACATGCCCGCAAACAGCTTGAGGAAGCCAAGGCACGGGTCCAGCAGCAACGTGCCGCCCAGCAGGCGAAAAAACGCGAAAATGGCGAAGCGCCGGCACCGCGCCGCGCCGCGCCGGCCAACGAGGCCGCCGCAGCCAAAAAAGGCCAGGACGCCGCCGCGCCGCGCAGGCCGCGCCCAGCCAATCGTCCCAAGAGCGATGCCAAGACCGACGCCAAGAACGTCCGGGCATCACAACCGGTTAAACAGGCCGCTCCGGCGCGCCAGGTACCGGTTACCGATATATCAAAATTGCATATCGGCCAGGCAATCAAAGTCAAGGTGGGCAAAGATCCCATGGAAGCAACGGTTATGGAAATTGCCAAAGAAGGGGTACGTGTGCAGCTTTCTTCCGGGATGGCTTTGATTGTGCGCGCAGAACACCTGCAGTTCTGATACGGAGGCCGACCAGGGCATGAACAAATTTGTCAGAGTAACTGCAATTGCAGGGTTGTTACTGGCGGGATCGGCATCGGCGAATGATAATAAAATCACCCGCGCCGACCAGATTCCCCAGCTTCACGAAGAAGCGCAACAAGAGACCGTCAGCGAACGCGTCACCGCACGTTTCACCCGATCCCATTATCGCCAGTTTGATCTGGATGATGCGTTTTCGGCCAAGATTTTCGACCGCTACCTCAACATGCTGGATTACAGCCATAATGTCTTGCTGGCCTCCGACATCGCGCAGTTCGCGGATAAGAAAAACCAGCTGGATGATGAACTGAAAAGCGGTAAGCTGGACGTGCCGTACGCACTCTACAACCTGGCGCAGAAGCGGCGTTTTGAACGCTATGAATATGCCCTGGCCCAGTTGGCCAAACCGATGGATTTCACCGGCAACGATACCATAGAGCTCGATCGCAGCAAGGCGCCCTGGCCGCAAAACGAAGCGGAGCTAAATAAGCTCTGGGACGCCAAGGTTAAATACGATCAGCTGAGCCTTAAGCTCACCGGCAAGGATGATAACGAAATCCGCGATGTGCTGACCAAACGTTATCAATTCGCCATCCGCCGCCTGGCGCAGAGCAACAGTGAAGACGTGTTCCAACTGGTCATGAACGCCTTCGCCCATGAAATCGATCCTCATACCAATTATCTTTCGCCGCGCAATACCGAACAGTTCAACACCGAGATGAGCCTGTCCCTGGAGGGCATTGGCGCGGTGCTGCAAATGGACGACGATTACACGGTGATTAATTCGCTGGTGCCGGGCGGGCCGGCGGCGAAGAGTAAAACCATCACCGTCGGCGATCGCGTGGTGGGCGTCGGCCAGACCGGCAAGCCGATGGTGGATGTCATAGGCTGGCGGCTCGACGACGTGGTGTCCCTGATCAAAGGTCCGAAGGGCAGCAAGGTCCGTCTGGAAATACTGCCGGCGGGCAAGGGCACCAAGACCCGCATCGTCACCGTCACCCGCGAGCGTATCCGTCTTGAGGACCGCGCGGTGAAACTCACCATCAAAGAGGTGGGCGGTCAAAAAGTCGGCGTACTGGATATACCCGGTTTTTATGTCGGCCTGACCGACGACGTCAAGGTACAGCTGCAGAAACTGCAAAAACAGAACGTCAGCAGCGTCATCATCGATTTGCGTACCAACGGCGGCGGCGCCCTGACCGAGGCCGTCTCCCTGTCCGGGCTGTTTATTCCCAGCGGCCCGGTGGTGCAGGTGCGCGACAATAACGGCAAAATCCGCGAGGACAGCGACAACGACGGCATTGTTTATTACAAAGGCCCCCTGGTGGTGCTGGTCGATCGTTTCAGCGCGTCGGCATCGGAAATCTTCGCCGCCGCCATGCAGGATTACGGCCGGGCGCTGATCGTCGGCGAGCCGACGTTCGGCAAGGGCACGGTACAGCAATACCGCTCCCTGAACCGGATCTACGATCAGATGCTGCGCCCGGACTGGCCGGCGCTGGGCTCCATCCAGTACACCATCCAGAAGTTCTACCGGGTTAACGGCGGCAGCACCCAGCGTAAAGGGGTGGTGCCGGACATCATCATGCCCACCGGCGACGAGACGATTGAAACCGGTGAAAAATTTGAAGATAACGCGTTGCCCTGGGACAGCATCAAGGCGGCCACGTTCACCAAGACCGGTGACCTGAAACCCTTCTCCTCCGAGCTGTTGAAAGCGCATCAGGAAAGGATTGCCGCCGATCCTGAATTCCAGTATATCGCTCAGGACATCGCCCGTTTCCACGCCTTGAAGGATAAGCGCAATATCGTCTCCCTTAATCTGGTACAGCGTGAGAAAGAAAATCACGAGGACGATGCCATACGGTTGCAGCGCACCAACGAACGCCTGGTGCGGCAGGGTAAAAAACCGGTGAAGACGCTGGACGCTATCCCTAAGGATTACCACGAACCCGATCCCTACCTGGACGAGTCCGTGCATATCGCATTGGATCTGGCTAAGGCCGAAAGCGCACAACCGGCAACGCAGCCGGCTGCCGTCAAGTAACGTAACATAGAGTCGATTATCGAGGCGCCTTCACGGCGCCTTTTTTATGACCGGCATACGGGCGGGAAAAAGCTTAACAAAATGTAAAGTTATGTCTTTTTAGGCACTTAATGCCACGCAATGCTTGAAAACGCCAGGGAAGCCCATACCATCAAGGCTAACGCAATGGGCGTTATTTTCAAGGAATCACCTTCTTATGATGCGTATCGCTCTCTTTCTACTCACCAACCTGGCTGTGATGCTGGTATTCGGTCTGGTACTGAGCCTGACGGGGATACAATCTTCCAGCGTGACCGGGTTAATGATCATGGCGGGTTTATTCGGTTTTGGCGGCGCGCTGGTTTCGCTGCTGATGTCGAAATGGATGGCGCTGCGGTCAGTCGGCGGGGAGGTTATTGAACAGCCCCGCAACGAGACCGAACGCTGGCTGCTGGAGATGGTCCGGCGGCAGTCGCAACAGGCCGGCATCGCCATGCCGCAGGTGGCTATCTACCCGGCGCCGGACATCAACGCCTTTGCTACCGGCGCCCGGCGTGATGCCTCGCTGGTGGCGGTCAGTACCGGCCTGCTGCAAAATATGAGCCGCGACGAGGCAGAGGCGGTCATCGCCCATGAAATCAGCCACGTGGCCAACGGCGACATGGTGACCATGACGCTTATCCAGGGCGTGGTGAATACCTTCGTGATCTTTGTCTCGCGCATCCTGGCCCAATTGGCGGCGGGCTTCCTGTCGTCCAATCGTGATGAAGGCGAAAGCAGCAACGGCAACCCGATGATTTATTTTGCCGTCTCCATGGTGCTGGAACTGGTGTTCGGCGTACTGGCGAGCATTATCACCCTGTGGTTCTCCCGCCATCGCGAGTTCCATGCCGACGCCGGTTCGGCGAGACTGGTCGGGCGCGAGAAAATGATTGCCGCGCTGCAGCGCTTAAAAACCAGCTATGAGCCCCAGGAGGAAAGCAGCATGCTGGCGTTTTGCATCAATGGCAAAACCAAATCGTTCAGCGAGCTGTTTATGTCCCACCCGCCGCTGGATAAGCGTATCGAGGCGCTGCGGGCCGGTACCTATCTCAAATAACGGCGGGGCGGACTAGTCGGCGCCGGAGAAGCTGTCGTCTTCCTGGCGCTGAGGGTTGCCCTGCTTAATGCGCAGCGCGCTCACCAGCGCCGCCGCCGTCGCAAAGCACCCGGCCAGCACCAGCGCCGCGTGAGTGCCGGTGGCGCCGAACAGATTAAACATCAGCGCCACCAGCGCCGCGCCGGAGGTTTGGCCGAACAGCCGGGCGGTGCCGAGCATGCCGCTGGCCCCGCCGCTGCGATTGCGCGGCGCCGAGGTGATGATGGTATGGTTATTGGGCGACTGGAATAAACCAAAACCGGCGCCGCACAGCATCATCCGCCAGATGATTTCCCCATCCCCGGGCATGGCGGGCAACCAGGCCAGCGAAAACAGGCCCAGGGCAAAGGCGCCCAGGCCGATGGCCCCCAGCAGACCCGAATGTACGCGGCCTATCAGCCTTCCGGCCACCAGGGCCAGCAGCATGGTGGCCAGCGGCCAGGGCGTCAGCAGCAGCCCGGTCGCCACTTCGCTGCGGTTCAACACGCTTTGCAGATAAAAGGGCAGGGACACCATAGCCAGCATTTGGGCGCAAAAAGAACAAATAGAGGTTCCCATCGACAGCGCGAACAACGGGATGCGAAACAGGTCCACCGGCAGCAGCGGCCAAGGCTGCCGCAGCTGGTGCCGGACAAAAAACACGCCGATGACGGCCGCCAGGGCCAGCTCGAGCAGTATCCATTGGCCGCCGACGCGTTGTGAAAATCCCCCGAGCGCCGAGAGCAGCAGTCCGAAGGTCAGGGCGTTCAACAGGGCGCTGAACCAGTTAAACCGCTGTCCGCGGTTTTTCAGCGCGTTGACCGGCAGGAACCGCCGGCCCAGGTAAAACGCCAGCAGGCCGATAGGCACGTTAATGGCGAACAGCCATTGCCAGGAGGCGATGGATAACACCCCGGCGGCCACGGTCGGACCGGCGGCGGTGGATACCGCCACCACCAGCGTATTAATGGCCATGCCGCGCCCCAACAGGCGCGAGGGATAAATTATGCGTATCAAGGCGGTATTGATGCTCATCAGCGCCGCGGCGCCCAGTCCTTGCAGCACGCGGGCGCCAATCAGCATCCAGAGATTGTCCGACAGGGCGCAGACCATCGACATCAGGGTAAATACCGCCAGCCCGCATTGATAGACCCGCCGGTAGCCGTAAATATCCCCCAGGGTAGCGAAGGACAGCAGCGTCATGATGATGGACAACTGGTAGGCGTTAATCACCCAAATCGACGCGGCGGGGCTGGCGTGCAGTTCACGGGCAATGGTCGGCAGGGCCACGTTGGCGATGGCGCCGTCCAGAACGGCAAGGCTGATGCTGATGATGATGGTTAATATTGCGCCGTAACGTTGTGGGACAGGCAGGCCGTCGGCAGAGTTCTGGGTCATGAAGGATTAACATCCCGTTAAAAGCATTATCCTAGCATTAAACAGGGGATCGGCGACCGCCGCGCACTCGGATAAATGTAATAAAACGTTCATGCCCGGTTAAAAACATCCTGCAAAGACAATGGTGATTGCGTTAATTGCAGCCTTGCCTTTATAATAAAAATCATGTTCTATTTTTTTTAAAACAAAACAATTATCAGGACTTTTATCACCATGGCGATAGCAGATTTAGACAGACAGCCCGACTCCGTATCGTCTGTATTAAAGGTATTTGGCATTTTACAAGCCTTGGGCGAGGAACGGGAAATCGGTATTACCGAGCTTTCACAGCGCGTCATGATGTCCAAAAGCACGGTCTATCGTTTTTTGCAGACGATGAAGTCCCTCGGCTACGTGTCGCAGGAAGGCGAGTCGGAAAAATATTCTCTGACCCTCAAGCTGTTCGAGCTGGGCGCCAAGGCCTTGCAGAATGTGGATTTGATTCGCATTGCCGATATCCAGATGCGCGTGCTGTCCAACTTAACCCGCGAAACCATTCACCTGGGTTCCCTGGATGAGGACAGCATTGTCTATATCCACAAAATCGACTCCATGTATAACCTGCGCATGTACTCCCGGGTCGGTCGCCGCAATCCGCTTTACAGTACCGCTATCGGCAAAGTGCTGCTGGCCTGGCGCGACCGGGACGAGGCGCGGGAAATTCTTTCCGGCGTGGTGTTTAATCGCAGCACCCAGCGTACCGCCGCCAATGCCGCGGCTTTGCTGCCGGAATTGGATCTGGTGCGCGAACAGGGCTTCGGCGAGGATAATGAAGAGCAGGAAGAGGGGCTGCGCTGTATTGCGGTGCCTATCTTTGATCGCTTCGGCGTGGTGATTGCCGGCTTGAGTATATCCTTCCCGACCATCCGCTTCTCGGAAGAGAGTAAAAGCGATTATGTGAAGATGCTGCACGATGCGGCGCGGAATATCTCCCAGCAAATCGGCTATCAACACTATCCGTTTTAACCGGCGGTCCAGCGCAGAGAGGCGTAATCATGTCCCAACCCTTTTCGGAAAACCAGGAACTGGTCTCCGATTTAGTTGCCTGCCAGTTGGTTATCAAGCAGATACTGGATGTTATCGATGTCATCGCACCCGTTGAGATCCGGGAAAAGATGTCGGGCCAATTGAAAAATATTGATTTTGCCACCCACCCGGGCGCGCAGGATCCGGTGACCCGCCGGGCTATCGAAAAGGCGATCGCGCTTATCGATCTGAAGTTTGACCGGACGGCGCGTCCGTAATCTGATGCGGGTCTGCCGGGGTACATCCTTGGCACCCTATTTTCTTCCACCCATATCATCCGCTTTATAAATCATTATTCTGATAATGAAATCCCTGTGGTTATCATTCGTTTAAGTTTTGCTGGCTAGAATATTTGTATTGCGACGGTACAGGACGTGGGTTTTGAAAAAAAACACTTCAATATCAATACTGGTCATTTTACTGCTTTGCCTGCTGCTGTGGTTATCGGCCCTCAACAGTTTTTGCGATCAGGGCGGTGATTTTTTCAGCGGCATATGCCTGGTGACCAAGTGGATGCCCTGGTAAGCGGGGCGAAGAGGGCGGCAATTTTGACTTGCGGGGTACAATGAAGGCCGCGGAGTGATAAGATAGCTTCTGGTTTTTTCAGTGGCAAGGTCACTTTATGAACGTATTTGGATTTGATAGCATTAATATCGCCTCGATGGCGATTGCATTGGTTTTTTTTATTATTTGCCTGGTGGTCTGGTTTTACCTTAATCGCGCAAGCGTCAGGGCCAACGAACAGATCGCGCTGCTCAATGAATTGCTTGAACAGCAGAAAAAACAGACCGAACTGCTGCTGCGCCTGGGTCAGGCGGGTAATTCCGACAACGGCGCCAAGGCGCTGCCGGCAGGCGAACCCATTCTATTTAAAGATTTTATCGCCGAACGCTAATTTTTGCCTATTCTATGCCATCCTGCCCGGCGCAGCGGTGGCGGCCATCACATAATCCGGTAATCTGCGCATTTTTGCCGTTGGCTTGCATCCAATGGGAGAATCGAGAACACGATGACGAAGAAAAATCCCTGGTATGACGCCGCAAAACCCCACCACACCCCGGAAGGTTTCCGTAATATCGAACCGGGGACCAGAACCCCCGGCGCCTACAGGAAGTGGCAGGACGAGAGAAAAAAACAAGGCCTGCCCAAACCCCCCAGGGACGGCTATCCGGGGTTTATCGCGCGCTGGTGGCAACCTGCCGATTTCAGCGGCAAAGAGGACGCCGTATGGTGGCTGGGACATGCCTGCCTGATGGTGCGCGCGGCGGGCCGCTATTTGCTTATCGATCCGGCCCTGGGCAATCGCGCCTCGCCGCTGCCCTTTATCGGACCCCGCCGGAGAACACCGGCGCCGGTGGACATTGCCGGCTTACCGCCCATTGAGATGATCCTCTATTCTCATAACCATTATGATCATCTCGATAAAGGCACCCTGAAAAAGCTGCTCAAGCGTTTTCCGGCGATACAGGTCATGGCGCCGCTGGGCATGGGCGACTGGTTGCGTAAACGCGGCGTGCGCACGGTGAAACAGTGCGACTGGTGGGACAGCGTCGATAGCCATGGCATCCGCTTGCACAGCGTTCCCGCGCGGCACTGGAGCCAGCGTACCCTGAAAGATCACAATCGCAGCCTGTGGTGCGGCTGGGTAGTGGAAACCAAAGACTGGCGTTTTTATTTTTCCGGCGACAGCGGCTACAGTCCGGGCCTGGCTGAAATCGGCGCGCGGCTCGGACCCTTTAGCGTCGCCGCCTTGCCGATCGGCGCCTATGCACCAGAATGGTTCATGGGCGAGAGCCATATGAGTCCCGCCGGCGCGGTAGACGTCTATCAGCAATTGCACTGTCCGCGGGTGATCCCCATCCACTGGGGAGTATTTGAACTGGCGGACGAAGCGCTGGATGAACCGCCGCTGGAGCTGGAGCAGGCTTTATTAAACGCGGGCATTAAAGACCCGCATTTCCGTGCGCTGAAAATCGGTGGGAAAATAGCGCTGTAACAATGCCCTAGCCGCCGGGATATAATCCCGGCGCTAAACGCCCGGGGAAAATAGCCGCGACCGCCGGGCGGCGGTGGATATCACCGGACGTCCGCGCCCGGGTTAACACCCGTCCCGGATCCACATTATCCTGTTATTTATTTCATTATAATGACGCTAGTCATATAAAATATATTAAAAAAAGTCTGGTTAAACCCTTTTCCTATATTAATAAGTTTCTATTTGCGGCCGAGTTAACCGATTTACCTGTTTGCCGTCATGGCGATAAATTAACCCTGGCGCGCTCGCGGCAATGGCGGGTTAAACGCCGGCGTGATTGCGCGCCGGCGGCGCTGCACAATATTGGGGATCACTGATGGCGCATCGTTTCCGCCATGGTCGCCGCGCCGCAGCCCGGCGGGCATGTTGCGGATCCCGTTTCGGTAAAACCCGCAGTGTAAATTTTATTCCATGGATAGCAGATTAGGGTATAAGCAAATCTGAAAAAATGTGAGCCATGCCTCTTGTTTTCTTTTCTAAGTAAATGAATAGTTATTCTTGAATATTGCATTGGACGTTGACAAGTGTTTGCGCTAAGGTTATCGATAAATGGTACAGAAATCATCGCGGTGGTTAACCTCGTAATCGAATGGGCGAAATTTTCAACTATTGGATGCGCTGATAACCTTCCCAATGCTACTGAACGATTTAATTATGTGCGACATATCCGGCCCTGCTCAAAAATGGCTTGCCATTGATAACAGAGTATGTGATAACGCATTTGGGTAAAACGAGGTACAGTTCTGTATATGAATGGCATTTTCAGTAAAGAAGTTTTGCGTAAAGACGATATCGTTGCATACCGCTTCTCTGCCGATCCTAATCTTAGTGCCTCAAGCAGTAACGACTCCAGTTTGTCTCTGTCTCGCCTCAGGGCGATTTAAACACTCCAAAGGAAATATGCAAGATGGCAAAGATCAAAGGTCAAGTGAAGTGGTTCAACGAGTCTAAAGGTTTTGGTTTTATCACTCCGGCCGATGGTAGCAAAGATGTGTTTGTTCACTTCTCCGCTATTCAGGGTAACGGCTTCAAAACTCTGGCCGAAGGCCAGAACGTAGAATTCGAAATCCAGGATGGTCAGAAAGGCCCTTCAGCAGTTAATGTAACTGCTCTGTAATCCACGCCGCTTCGGCAGCAATCGGCCATTTGGCCGATGGATAACATGTAATTCCCCCTGCCAGTGCCCCACTGGCAGGGTGTTTCATTCTTGCCCGACATCTTCCCCGCACTTCCCTCTGTTCCTGTTTTCCGTACCTGTGCCGCCCCGCGACGCTGGCTGTCGGGTGCCGAAGAATGAATCACGTCTTCAACCGGGCAAAATCACCAATCCCGAATGCTGATTGCGGCCGCTGATGGTCGGATAGGCGGGGTCGATGGCGCGCTTTACGCTGTTGCGACGAAAACTGGTATACGCGAAGCGTGTGCCTGCCTGCGTCATTCCGTCCCCGTTCGCGCACGTGGCGCAAATCGTGCAATGCCCGATATCGTCCACCGCCTGGAATCCCGCCGCCATAAGCTTATACCGGGCGATGGCGGCCAAATCCAGACGCCGGTACGCCGGCGTCACGATAGCGCCGGGTATCGGCAGGCGCGCTAAAAAATCCGCCACCAGACTCTCGCCGACCTCGTAGCAGCACGGGCGGGCCGACGGACCGATGGCCGCCACCCACTCCGCCGGATTATCGTCCCTGGCCAGCAGCATGGCGGCGAATTGTTCAATGATGCCCGCCAGCAGCCCGCGCCAGCCGGCGTGCAGCGCGCCGATCTTTTTGCCGTCGCGGCGGACGAACAGCAGCGGCAGGCAATCGGCGGTCAGTACACTCAGCAGTACGCCGGGAGTGGAAGTCACCACGCCGTCCGCCTCGCCGCACTGCTCGCCCGGTCCCGTAACCTCGCGGATTTGAATACCATGCACCTGTTTTTTTACCGCCAGGGTATCCTGCCAGGGCAGCAACCTTTCCGGCATCAGATGGGCTTTATCGCCAAAACCATGTTTTACGCCGGCGATGCCGTCAATGAGGGGAGAATAAGCTGTCATAATGTCCTGCGATAATGTCCCGCGCTGAAAACATAGAGTAGCGTAATTTTATCCGTTCCTGGCGCCGGTGTTTGTAACAAAGCAACAATCGGTGGCTGGCGAGAGGGAAATTTGCGCTTTGTTGCAAATTAGCAAGCCTTGTAGCATTGTTTTTGCGCGCATGCTCCGGCGAATAGGTTTTAATGCGTCTGATAATAAAAATAGCCGTATAAGAGAGCAGTGTGAAAACGAAGCCGGGTCAGGGTAAGCAGAATTTTATTCAATGGCGGTTTGGTCTGATGTGTATCGGTATTTCGGCCATACTGGCCGTGTTGCTGATGCGCATCGGCTGGCTGCAGGTGATCAAACCGGACAATCTGGTGGCGCAGCAGAACATGCGCTCGCTGCGCGTGGAGCAGACGCCAATACCCAGGGGGATGATAACCGATCGCAACGGCCAGCCGCTGGCGGTCAGCGTACCCGTTGACGCCATCTGGGCCGACCCGAACGAAGTGGCGCAAAAGGGCGGGGTGACGGCGTCCTCCCGCTGGCAGGCGCTGGCGCAGACGGTTAACCTGCCTTTCAACGAGATGTCCGCCCGGATCAATCACGATCCCCATATGCGCTTTATCTACCTGGCGCGTCAGATCGAACCCAACGTCGCCGATTATATCAAGCAACTAAAGCTGCCCGGCATCTATTGCAAAGAAGAGTCCAGACGCTTTTATCCGGCGGGGGAGACGGCGGCCAATCTGGTGGGTTTTACCAATATCGACGATCAGGGGATCGAGGGTATCGAAAAAAGTTTCAACCGCCTGCTGACCGGCGTGGCCGGACAGCGGGTGGTGCGCAAGGACCGGTTTGGCCGCGTGGTGGAAACCCTTTCCTCCACCGACAGCTCGCCCGCGCATAACGTGGCGCTGAGCATCGACCTGCGGCTGCAGCGTGAAACCGAGGAGGCGTTAAGCAACGCGGTGGCTTTCAATAAGGCGGATTCCGGCGCCTCGGTGCTGGTGGATGTCAATACCGGCGAAATCCTGGCCATGGCCAGCTATCCCACCTTTAATCCCAATAACCGCGCCGGGGCCGGCGAAGACGATTTTCGCAATCGCGCCATCAGCGATATTTTCGAACCAGGATCGACGGTAAAGCCGATGGTGGTGATGACGGCGCTCAAGCAGGGCATCGTCAAGCCAGACACGCTGCTCGATACCCATCCCTATACGCTTGACGGCCATCTGATCCGGGATGTGGCGTTTTATCCGCAGTTAACCCTGACCGGCATCCTGCAAAAATCCAGCGATGTCGGCGTCTCGCGCATGGCGCTGGCAATGCCGGTTACCGCCTTGCTCAATACCTATCGCGCTTTCGGCCTGGGCCAGCCCACCGACCTCGGCCTGACCGGTGAAAGCGCCGGCCTGATGCCGCATCGTACGCGTTGGGGCGAACTGGATCGGGCGACGTTCTCGTTTGGCTATGGCCTGATGGTCACCCCGGTGCAGCTGGCGCGCGTCTACGCCACCATCGCCAGCGACGGCGTTTACCGGCCCTTGTCCATTACCCGTATCGACCCGCCGGTGGTCGGCCAGCGCGTCATGGACCCGGCGTTGGTGCATG
This sequence comes from Sodalis sp. RH14, assembly GCF_047324285.1. Lineage (NCBI taxonomy): Bacteria > Pseudomonadati > Pseudomonadota > Gammaproteobacteria > Enterobacterales > Bruguierivoracaceae > Sodalis > Sodalis sp. RH14. The sequence goes on along the minus strand of NZ_CP178739.1, from coordinate 3,267,626 downwards.
AGGTGAAACATATGATGGAAAGCGTTGCCCTGCCGGGCGGCGGCGGCGTTAAAGCCGCCGTCAGGGGATACCGGGTGGCGGTGAAGACCGGCACCGCTAAAAAAATCGGCCCCGACGGCCGTTATATTGATAAGTATATCGCCTATACCGCCGGGATCGCGCCGGCCAGCCGCCCGCGTTTCGCGCTGGTGGTGGTGATCAATAATCCCCAGGCGGGTAAGTATTATGGCGGCGCGGTGTCGGCGCCCGTCTTCAGCACCATTATGGCTGAGGTGCTGCGCATCATGAATGTGGAGCCCGACGCCTTGCCGGAAGACAACAATCGCCTGGTGACCGCATCGAGGCCGGGCTCCGGCGCCTCCTGAGGCGCCGGCATGACATTCCCGCTGCCGGCGCGCCGGATTTACGGTAAGATGCGCACCTGATTGCGTTTACGTCCGGAACCGGTTATGCCCTGCTATCAATGCCCCCTTTGCCACCTGCCGCTCACGCGCGCCGAGAATTACTGGTCCTGCGCGCAGCGGCACCGCTATGACTGCGCCCGCGAAGGCTATGTCAATCTGCTGCCGGTGCAGTTCAAGCGCAGCAAGGCGCCGGGTGATAACCAGGAGATGATGCAGTCGCGCCGCGCGTTTCTTGATGCCGGTTATTACCAGCCGATGCGCGATCGGGTTATGGCGCTGGTCGACGAACTGCCGTGGGCGCCGGGCGGCGACTGGCTGGATATCGGCTGTGGCGAAGGCTATTATACGCAGGCGCTTGCGGCGACGCTGGCGCAACGTCCGGGAGGCGGGCGGGTGTATGGGCTGGATATCGCTAAAACGGCGGTGCGCCTGGCGGCGAAGCGTTACCCGCAGGCGCGGTTTTGCGTTGCGTCCACCCAGCGCCTGCCGTTTATCGACGGTTCGCTCGGCGGCATATTGCGTATTTACGCGCCCTGCAATCCCGCTGAAATGTATCGCGTCATAAAGCCCGGCGGGCTGGTGGTCACCGTCGCGCCCGGACCCCGGCATCTTTATCAGCTTAAAGCCCGCATCTATCCCCAGGTCATGCTGCATCCGTTAAAGGATGAGCATTTCGCCGGCTTCACCGCGCTTGCGACGCACCGCCTGAGCTATGATATGGAGATGACCGGCGAGGCCGCAGCCAGTTTGCTGCAAATGACCCCGTTTGCCTGGCGCGCCACGCCCGAGGTCATGACGCGCTTAGCCGGACTGGGGCGGTTTGCCTGCGAAACCGATTTTATCATCCGCGCCTGGCGGCGGGAGGATTGAGACCTGCCCCTACAGGCCGGGCAGGGCGGCCTGGGCGTAATGGGCATACAGGATATTGCAGCCGATGCCGATCAGGATGGCGCCGCCGATAATTTCCGCTTTTTTGCCGAGCCATGGGCCGATAAAGCGGCCAAGCAGCATGCCCAGGGTGGCCATGATCATGGTGGCCAGGCCGATAATCATCGCGGTATGCAGGATATTGACTTCCAGGAAGGCCAGCCCCACGCCCACCGCCATGGCGTCCAGGCTGGTGGCGAAAGCGGTGGTCGCCAGCACCCTCAGGCTATGCTGGCCCAGGCGCGGCGCGGTCTCTGTTTGACGGCGCCAACCGCCGGCCACCATGCGCATGCCCAGGCAGCCCAGCAGGATAAACGCCACCCAATGATCCCACGCCAGAATATAGCGGCTGGCCATCAGCCCCAGCGACCAGCCGATCAGCGGCGTAACGGTTTCGATGGCGCCGAAAATCAGTCCGGTGCGCAACGCTTCACGCAGGGGGGGATTATGCAGGGCGGCCCCTTTGCCGATGGAGGCGGCAAAGGCATCCATGGACATGCCGAATGCAAGGATCAGGGTCGCGGACAGGTTCATCATAATCAGGCCTCGGCTGGGAGCCAATATACACGCTTCACCATCATCCCAACCCCACGATGGTTCGTCGTGTCTATAGTCTCGCCGACCGTCCTGGTCGCCCGCACCACGTTTACGCCGGATGAGCGGCGTATAACGAGTATGTTGATACGGGCATTTCCGCCTGCTATGGTGGAAACCGGCTACTCCCTAATGACCGCAAAACCATAACATCGTATTTACCGTATAACAACCACAAAAATAAAATAGCATTTTTGCATACGCTTATTTATCGCATACCTATAAAAACATCAACCTTGGGGTTATTTAATAGCATACATTGTAAGGTTAAAAATTTCGCCATGGCCCATCGCAGTAAGGCTATCGGCGGTGATAACCTTATATTATAGGTTGTTATTACGTTAATTATTTTCCATGAATTGATTATAAATCCTTTCAAGATCATCAAGATGCTGAACCTGGATCAATAACCTTCTTTTCTCCAAATCTATAGCCAGAAAACCATCTTCGGATAAGTTCATATTTTTAACCCGGTCATAGCGGATAAAAACATTGGCATAATAAAAACCCGCGGTTTTGAAAATGAGTTTTGGCCGGCGGATATAGGCAAGATAGGTCGCCATAAATGCCAGGATTAATAATAAAGTGGTGGTAAAAACCGTACCTTTATTAGTGATGTTCTGGTACACCAGAATCAGCACCAGGCCGATAAATATCAGTCCATCGATACGGCTTTGGCGCTTAAGCCCGATTTTCAGCCGGGTTTTGCCCTTAAGCATGCCGGCTACGACAAACTCGTCGTAAAGGGCGAACGCCAATGCCAGCGTGATGATAACCAGCAGGACAATATCGGTAACAGACATCCTGACTCCTTGCGAAAAATAAAAAAACCGGGGGATGGCCCCCGGTTGCGCATTACCACGTGTGCATCACTGCCATTACAGTCCCAGCAGGCCTATCCAGTAGCCGAAGATACCGATGGCGAAGAAGCCGACGATAATCCACAGCGCATTGACCTTGCGGCGCAGCAGCCACATACACCCGAAGGTCAGCAGCAGCGGCACCAGGCCCGGCATCAGCTGATTGAGGATGCTTTGCACGGTGGTCACCGTGGTCTGGCCGTCCGGACCGGTGATACGCGACACCACCATGGGAATATTCACATGGGTCCACTTATTCACCAGCGCCCCCATGACAAACAGCCCCAGTATCGAGGCGCCCTCCGTCAGCTTCTGCAGGAAACCGCCGCCCATATCGTTAACGATATCCACGCCTTTTTTGTAGCCGTAGGCCACGCCGTAATAACGGGTTGCCAGACGCACGGCGTTAAACAGGATAAAGAACAGGAGGGGGCCAAGCAGACTGCCGCTCATGGCGATGCCGGCACCCAGCGCGGCGAACACCGGACGTACGGTACCCCAGAAGATGGGGTCGCCCACGCCCGCCAGCGGTCCCATCAGGCCCACTTTCAGGCCGTTGATGGCCGCATCGTCGATGGGAGCGCCGTTGGCGCGCTGTTCTTCCATTGCCATGGTTACGCCTAATACCGGCGCCGCCACGTACGGATGGGTGTTAAAGAATTCCAGGTGACGTTTAATCGCCTGTTTGCGATCGTCATTGTTCTCAGGATACAGGCGACGGATTACCGGCACCATCGAGAAGCAAAAACCCAGCGCCTGCATACGTTCAAAGTTCCATGATCCCTGGAAAAGGTTCGAGCGAATAAAGACAGCACGCACATCGCCGGGAGTCAGTTTCTTTGGAGCAGTTGTTATATCGACCATTTCGCTCACCTATTAATCAAGTTCATTATCAAGATCGTTAACGCCCCTGGCGCCGCCGCCGTTTCCGCCGTTGGTCTGGTTATATTTCGGACTCAACTGGATATACAGGACAGCCATGACCACGCCAATCACACCCAGGGAAACCAGGTTGAAGTTGGTGAAAGCCGCGGTGACGAAACCAAGATAGAAGAAAGGCATCAGGTAGCCGGCACGCATCATGTTGATGACCATCGCGTAACCTACTACCACGATCATGCCGCCGGCGATGTTCAGGCCGTTGGTCACGACTTCCGGGATGGAACTGAGCATGGCGTGGACGGCGTCGGTACCGACGGAAACACCGACGATCACGGCCGGAATGGCGATACGCATGGCCTGCAACAGCAACGCGCCGACGTGGATCCAGCTCAGGGCGCTGAGGTTGCCGTTTTCCGCGGCTTTGTCAGCGGCATGTTGGAAGGCCACGGTAATGGTACGTACGATAATGGTCAGTACCTGGCCGGCGGCAGCCAGCGGGATAGCCAGCGCGATGCCGGCACCCACGCTTTGATTGCCGGCAATGACCAGGATGGTGGAAATAATGGAGGCCAGCGCGGCATCGGGCGCCACGGCGGCACCGATGTTCATCCAACCCAGGGCAATCATCTCCAGCGTACCGCCGATGATGATACCGGTCTTCATATCACCCAGCACGAGGCCGATTAACGTACATGCCACCAGCGGACGGTGGAACTGAAACTCATCGAGTATTGAACCCATGCCTGCGATACAGGCCACTATAAAAATCAGCACAATCTGAAGCGTGGTGATCTCCATTGTACTTCTCCTCTGACAAACGTAAGAGAGCGGTAAATCTTTTTTTCAGGAAAGTGATACGCTCGTAGGTGTTAGTTTTTCCGGCGAATTTATTTACCGAGTTTATTTATCAAATCCATCATCTTCAGCGGCGAATCCGATGAGACCTTACGCACTTCAAGCTCAATTCCCCGATCGTTTAACTTACGAAACGCGGCGATATCTTTCTCATCAACCGATACGGCATTGTTAACCTGGGTTTTACCCTGGCGAAACGCCATGCCGCCGATATTTACCGTGGTGATTTTGACGCCGCCTTCCACGACGCGCTCAACGTCGGTGGGGTTGGTAAACAACAACATCACGCGATCCTTGGCATAAGCCGGGTTGTTGTAAACGCGGATGGCCTTGTCCACGTCCACCACATGCGCGGTGACGCCTGGAGGAGCGACCTGGGTCAATAACGTTTTGCGCACGGTATCGGCGGCAACTTCATCGCTGACCACGATAATGCGTTTAACGTTGGTTTCCTTGGTCCAGCGGGTGGCGACCTGGCCATGGATCAGACGATCATCGATGCGCGCCAGACCGATGGTCATATGACCGCCGGCATTGGGATGCGGTTTGGCGGCAGGGGTTGGCGCGGCAACCGGCGCGGGGGTGGCCGCCGTCTGCGGTTCGGGCGCTTTGAGGGCCTTGACGCCGGCGCGTCCGGTTTCGACGGCGATGTTCACCAGCGCGGCAAAACCCGGCTTGTCATCACGCGCCATAAAGGTTTCCGCCAACATGGGAATATTAACGCCGGTGACGACTTCGTAATTCTCCTTATCGACCACAATGCGGCTGGCGGCGTTGAACGGGCTGCCACCCCAGGTATCAACCAGAAATAACACACCTTCCTGGGTATCAAGTTGCGCAAGGCGCGCGGTATATTTTTCAATCAGTGTTTCAGCATTCTCCCCGGGAACAAAATCTATCCAGGCGACGTTTTCTTGCGCGCCCAATATCATTTCAGCCGTTTTAAGCAACTGCTCGGCTGCTGACCCGTGAGTGCCAATTATGATAGCAATACTCACTGATACCTCCTCTGTTAACTAATTGGGTTAAGCAGTCAGACCGCCTGGCGTGTTTGCTACCAGTGAGCACGGGCGGTTTTAACTTCTTAGCCAGGGTATTTTTATTCGCCACCCTGTTTGATGTCCGCTGTGTGTGTTGAAACGATTCATGTGAAGATGTGAATCAATAGCGGTTAAACGCGATTTATTTTAGTGTGTAAAAAAATAAAAATTGTGACGGCGCTCAGTTATTTGTGCATGAGGAAAACAATGAGCTCACAAATCAGTGTAGAAGACATGCATGACAACTTGCAGACAAAAATAGTTTTATGCGCCTGCAAAGTTACCTGATAGAGTTGAATGTCTTACTTATCGATAAGGAGCGATGGGCCACAGCCCCCCCTATGGACTGTCACCGAAAAAACGTCACCCCTGATGTATGGTTTTCTCCTTTACCCGTCCAGGCTCCGCCGGCATGTTGCGCCAGCCGCGGGTCGCACCTTCCCGTACCGCCGGGAATCCAACCCGTCATCCCTGTGTCCTCTCTGTGGGAAAACGCCGCGCGTTCTACGGTCTTTGCGGACATGACGCCGCTTGCCCACGCGTGCTGCCGCGGTGTTTTATTGCGCCGTTTTAATGGACTGTCGATCTGGAGCGCCCAATGGAATTCTTAATGGACCCGACGCTGTGGGTGGGTCTGCTGACGTTGATACTGCTGGAAATTGTGCTGGGTATCGATAACCTGGTATTTATCGCTATCCTGGCCGAGAAGGTCGCGCCGAAAAAGCGGGACAAAGCCCGGGTTATCGGCCTGGCGCTTGCGCTGCTGATGCGTTTGGGGCTGCTGTCGTTGATCTCGTGGATGGTTACGCTGACCAAACCGTTGCTGAGCGTGGGCATGTTCAGCTTTTCAGGCCGGGATCTGATTTTGCTGCTGGGCGGATTGTTTTTACTGTTCAAAGCCACCACTGAGCTGCATGAACGGCTGGAGAACCAGGATGTGCAGCATGACGCCAACCGCGGTTACGCCAGTTTCTGGGCGGTGGTGGTGCAAATTGTTATCCTAGACGCGGTATTTTCCCTGGATGCGGTGATCACCGCGGTCGGTATGGTCAACAACCTGCCGGTGATGATGACCGCCGTGGTTATCGCCATGGGTATTATGCTGCTGGCGTCCAAGGCCTTGACCCGTTTTGTAAATGCCCATCCTACCGTCGTGGTGCTGTGCCTGAGTTTTTTGCTGATGATAGGCCTGAGCCTGATAGCCGAGGGCTTTGGCTTCCACATCCCCAAAGGTTATTTGTACGCGGCCATCGGTTTCTCGGTGCTTATTGAGCTGTTTAATCAGATAGCCCGGCGCAATTTTGTTAAAAACCAGGCGCGCGGGCCGATTCGCCAGCGCACCGCCGAAGCCATTTTACGTTTGATGGGCGGGCCCAGGCTGCGCGAGGAGGGGGCGCAGGAGATGCCAAACGAACCCAAGGCGGAGTTTGCCGACGAGGAGCGTTATATGATTACCGGCGTGCTGTCCCTGGCGTCGCGTTCGTTGCGCAGCGTGATGACGCCGCGCAACGAAATCTCCTGGGTGGATTGCCGGCGTCCGGTGGAGGAGCTGCGCGCTACGCTTTTGGCCACGCCGCACAGTATGTTTCCCGTGTGCGACGGCGAGCTGGACCAGTTGATTGGCGTGGTCCGCGCCAAGGACCTGATGGTGGCGTTGGATAAAGGCGAAGATGTGCAGGAGTATGCCGCGCAGAATCCGGCCATCGTGGTGCCGGAAACCCTGGATGTGCTGAACCTGCTGGGGGTATTGCGCCGGGCGCGGGGTAGCCTGGTGGTGGTGTCGAATGAATTTGGCGTGATCCAGGGGCTGGTAACGCCGCTGGATGTGCTGGAAGCCATTGCCGGCGAGTTTCCGGATGAGGACGAAACGCCGGATATTGTGGCGCAGGAGGACGCCTGGCTGGTAAAGGGTGGTACTGATTTGCACGCTTTGGGTCAGGCGTTGGACGATAATGAACTCACCCGCGGTCACGAGAATGTCGCTTCACTGGCGGGATTGCTGCTGGCCGAGCGGGATCAACTGCCGGTGGTGGGTGAGGTTATCGAGCTGGGCCAGTGGCGGTTTACGATTTTGCAGATGCTGGAATACCGTATCGAGCTGGTGCGTATCGAACGGATAGCGCCGCCGGTGGAGGAAGAGGAACAGTAAACACGTGACCCGCTCTCCCTTGAACACGTCTGCCTTGAATCCGGTGTTGGCGGGCCTAGCATGCCATGGGGCCTCGGTCGGGCGGGAAAACCACGCCCGATTCAACCCCATTGGCACGCTCTCCCTTTAACACGTCTGCCTTGAGTCCGGCGTTGGCGGGCCTGGCATGCCATGGGGCCTCGGTCGGGCGGGAAAACCACGCCCGATTCGACCCCATTGGCACGCTCTCCCTTGAACACGTCTGCCTTGAGTCCGGCGTTGGCGGGCCTGGCATGCCATGGGGCCTCGGTCGGGCGGGAAAACCACGCCCGATTCGACCCCATTGGCACGCTCTCCCTTGAACACGTCTGCCTTGAGTCCGGTGTTGGCGGGCCTGGCATGCCATGGTGCCTCGGTCGGGCGGGAAAATCACGCCCGATTCAACCCCATCGGCACGCTCTCCCTTTAACACGTCTGCCTTGAGTCCGGCGTTGGCGGGCCTGGCATGCCATGGGGCCTCGGTCGGGCGGGAAAACCACGCCCGATTCGACCCCATCGGCATGCTCTCCCTTTAACACGTCTGCCTTGAGTCCGGCGTTGGCGGGCCTACATGCTATGGGGTGCTCGGTCGGGCGAAAAGACCATGCCCGATTCGACCTCATTGGCACGTTTTTCCTTGAACACGTCTGCTTTACGTTCCGCGTTAGCGGGCCAGCAGGGTGTGGGTGATGCGATCAATCGCACTGGACCTTGATGGCCAGGCCGCCGCGCGAGGTTTCGCGGTATTTGGCGTTCATGTCCTTGCCGGTTTCGTACATGGTTTCAATCACCTTATCCAGCGACACCCGCGGCGCGCTGGTGCGCCGCAGCGCCATGCGCGAGGCGTTGATGGCCTTGACAGAGGCGATGGCGTTGCGTTCGATGCAGGGGACCTGTACCTGGCCGGCCACCGGATCGCAGGTCAGCCCCAGATTATGTTCCATGCCGATTTCCGCCGCCACGCAGACCTGCTCGGGACTGCCGCCCATCAATTCCGTCAGTCCCGCCGCCGCCATGGAGCAGGCGACGCCCACTTCACCCTGGCAGCCGACCTCGGCGCCGGAAATGGAGGCGTTCAGCTTATAAAGAATGCCGATGGCGCCGCAGGCCAGGAAATAACGCAGGTAGACCTCGGGCGTGACCGGATCGATAAAATGATCGTAATAAGCCAGCACCGCCGGCACGATGCCGCAGGCGCCGTTGGTCGGCGCGGTGACCACCCTTCCGCCGGCGGCGTTTTCTTCATTGACCGCCAGCGCGAACATATTCACCCAGTCAATCGCCACCATCGGATCGCTGGAGAGCTTATCCGTGGAGACCAGCATGCGCCTGAGCGCCGATGCGCGCCTGGGCACCCGCAGCGGGCCGGGCAATACGCCTTCGGTATTCAGCCCGCGATCGATGCAGGCGCGCATGGTCTGCCAAATATCGGCGAAGTAATTGCCGATATCGGCGCGGCTATGCAGCGCCAGTTCATTAAGCATCACCAGCCCCGACAGCGACAGACCGGTCTGTTTGCACTGGTCGAGCAGCTGCTGGGCGCTGGCGAAAGGGTGGGGCACGGCGATCTGGTCGATAACCGGCTGGCCGAAATGCGCCTCATCAACGATAAAACCGCCGCCGACGGAATAATACGTCTGGCTGTAGATGACCTGTTCGCCGGCGAAGGCGTGAATGCGCATGGCGTTTTCATGCAATGACAGGTAGGAACCGTGGAATACCATGCCGCCTTCGCGGGGAAAATCCACTTCGTGCGGCCCGCCGGCCAGCATCAGGCGCTGGCGTTGCTCAACGTCGCGGATAAAGGCCGGCGCGGCGTCGATATCCACCGTATCGGGACGGTTGCCCGCCAGGCCCAGGATAATGGCGATGTCGGTATGGTGTCCCTTGCCCGTCAGCGATAACGAACCGTAAACATCCACGGCGATGCGCGTGACATCATTGAGCAGCCGTTTATCGACGAGATCGTCCACGAACTGTTTACCGGCTTTCATTGGACCCACGGTATGGGAACTGGACGGGCCGATGCCGATTTTAAACATATCGAAAACGCTTATCACGTTGACTCTCCTCAGAACTGATAAAATACGCATACCCGTGGGTAATGCAGTTAATTGTAATGACTCATGCCGGGTTAGGCTTGCGCTTTCGCATGATAAAAACTAATCCAAAAAAGCGCTTCCTTTGCGTTTGACGACCGATACGAAGCGGTCCTCTACCCCGGGGCGGCCTGGCGTCATGCTGGTTATGGCTAATCTGAAAGCAAGCCGTTGCCCGTGGATCATCTCTTTTCACGTGCGTGCCTGAGACGGTTTTTTGTCGTCAGAAATAATGAGATATACAACCTATATAAATGACTATGTTTAATTATTAATATGGAGTTATATTTCGCAAATATGGCAAAGATAGGAGATTGTAATGGTTTTTATCGCGTTGGGAAGTCTTTTATTGTCGGGGCGCGATGACCATCACGGCGCGGGTTGGTAGGGATAGCGGCGGCCCAACCGGCGGCCGGGAACGAAGGGACGTGCGTTAAAGATGGATGTGTTGGCCCAGCCGATACAAAATCTGCGCGGTCATGCCCCAGACCATATGGCTTTGATACCAGGAAAAATAAACCTGCAGGTTTTTGGCGCGGCGCTGTATTTGCAGGGGAGTATAGCTGGCCAGGGATAACGCCTGGTGCAGGGGCATTTCAAACATGTCCGCCACCTCGTCGCGGCTGGCCCGGAAACGGGTGCCGGCCGCCAGCAGGCCGACGATGGGCGTGACCTGGAAACCGCTGCTGCTGTCCACCGGCGGCAGTTGCCCCAGGACCCTGACCGACGAGGCCGGGATGGCCACTTCTTCGTGGGCCTCGCGCAGCGCGGTGGCGATTAAGGACGCGTCTTCCTTATCCGCCGCCCCGCCGGGGAAGGCCACCTGGCCGGCATGCTTGCGCAGTGTCGCCGATCGGCGCGTCAACAGCACCGTCGGCTGGTGATGGCAGATGATGGGTATCAATACCGCCGCCCGGCGCTGGTTGCGCGCCGGCTCACTGGGCTGCGGCAACTGCAGTTGGAAACGGGTGATGAAATCCGTAAGCGTCAGGGTGTTGTCAGTGCTGTTCATGGGCGATTTAGCTCCAGCAGCAGCGGCAGTATCTTGGCGACCTTGTCCAGGGTTTCCTGGTATTCCGCTTCCTCGCAACTGTCGGCGACGATGCCGCCGCCCGCCCAGCAATAGATGCGCCCTTGTTCCGTGAGCAGCGTGCGGATGGCGATATTGGTGTCCAGGGTGGCGCAGCGGCTCAGGTAGCCGATGCTGCCGCACCAGGCATTACGGCGCTGCGGTTCGAGCTGGTCGATTAACGTCATGGCCTTGATTTTGGGGGCGCCGGTGATGGACCCGCCGGGAAAACAGGCGCGCACCAGATCGCACGGCGTGCGATGGGGGGGCAGCCGCGCGGTAATGGTGCTGACCATATGATGGACTGCCGGAAAGGCCTCGATTTTAAACAGCTCCGGCACCCGGACGCTGCCGGGGACGGCGACCCGTCCGATATCGTTGCGCAGCAAATCCACGATCATCAGGTTTTCCGCCCGGTCTTTTGGCGATGCCGCCAGTTTTTGCCCTTGCAGCCGATCTTGCTCCGCATCCGCCAGGCGCGGCAGCGTGCCCTTGATGGGCCGCGTTTGGATCTGTCCCGCGTTTACCCGCAGGAACCGCTCCGGCGACAGGCTCAGCACCGCCTGGCCGGGCAGGCGCAAAAAAGCGGAAAACGGCGCGGCGTTATGCTCCAGCAGATGGCGGAACGCCTGCCATTCATCGCCCGCGAACGCCGCGCTGAAGCGTTGTGCCAGACAGACCTGGTAACAATCACCCGCTAAAAGATGTTCCTGGATGCGGCGGAATTTTTCGCCATACTCGCCACGGGTCATATTGGCCTGCCAGCCGCTGTTTAAACGAAAGGGCCGGTCGGGTTCGGGTGCCGGCGGCGCCAGCAAATCTTGCTTCAGCGCCGCCGGATCGCGGTAGCTCACCAGGGTCAGGCGGCCAAGGCGATGGTCGGCAATCACCGCCCAGTCATACAGGCCGACGGCCATATCCGGCAGCGTTAAATCCTGTTGGGCATGGTCAGGCAGAGTTTCAATGCGCCGGCCGAGATCGTAGCCGAACAGGCCCAGCGCGCCGCCCAGGAAAGGGAGATCGTCCCGGGCTTCCGGACGCATCCCCATACTGTCCACCTGCTGTTGCACCAGCATAAACGGGTCGCCGCCGCTCATATGCGATTGACCGTCGCGGGAAATCACCGTAACGGCGCCGCGGGTGGTCAGCGTCGCCACCGGGTCGGCGACCATGATATCGAAGCGGCTGTCCGGATGGTCGGCATGGCCCGAGTGCAGCAGCATCGACCAGGGCCGGGCGGCGCGGGGGGCGAACAGGGCGGTAATGGCGTCGCGGTGATAGGGTAAGGCAGTCAGCTGTGGCAACATATCGACACTATGATCCAGGTAATCCAGTCCAGTCTGCCGGCAATAAGCGCCTGGCAGGTGCGAACAGCATGATATCGGCTTCATGGCTGAACATAAAGCGCATTGATTGGCATCGCGGGCGGCGGCGTGAGATAATAACGCATCGACCCGCCCCTCTGGAGAACACGCATGCTGACCGATATGCCAGCGTTAAATCACGAACAGCAGCAGCAGGCCGTTGAGCGCATCCAGGCCCTGATGGCCGACGGCATGAGCAGCGGCGAGGCCATCCGGCTGGTATCCAATGAAATCCGCGCCACCCATACAGGTGAACGGGTATCAATTCGCTGGGATGACGACGAAGACGACGATCGTTCCTATGCCGAGCGCAACGCCGATGAACGCGACGCCCGCAACGCCGCCCTGGAACAGGACGACGACGACGAGGACGGGGCGCTGTAAACGTCCCCGCCGGCCGCACGGGTACCGGCGCGCCGGTCAGATCGCCGCGATGACCTTGATTTCCACTTTGTAGCGCGGGTTCATCAGCCGCGCCTCGACGGTACAGCGCACCGGCGCGCTCCCCGGCACCACCCAGGCGTTCCAGGCGGCGTTCATGGCGGCGAAATCATCGCCGTCGGCCAGGAACACGGTCACATCCAGCAGCCGCGTTTTATTGGAACCCACCCGCTTTAGCAGCCGGTCGATAATCGCCAGCGCCTCGGCGGTTTGCGCGGTGGCGTCGCCATCCAGGTTTTCCGGCACGCTGGTGTAATATACCGTCTGGTTGTGGACAACCGCTTCGGACATGCGCGCGCCGGGATCGATTCGTTCAATGGTCATACTGTTCGCCTTAAAGCCATCATGTAAACCGCCAGCATAACATAGTGTCGTTTTAAGCAAAGAAGGTGGTGGACAACCGCCGGCCTTGGCATAATCCGACAGCAACCGAATGACAGAGAGACAGCGTGACAGATGATTTTGCGCCGCAGGGCGCGTTGGCCAAGGCCATCACCGGATTTAAACCGCGCGAGTCGCAACGCCTGATGGCCGAGGCGATAGCGCAGGCCATCGACACAAAACAGCCGCTGGTGGTGGAGGCCGGCACCGGGACCGGCAAGACGTATGCGTATTTGGTGCCGGCGCTGCGTTCAAAACGCAAGGTTATCATCTCCACCGGCTCCAAGGCGCTGCAGGATCAGCTGTATGCCCGCGACCTGCCCAAAGTGGCGGCGGCGCTGGCGTACCAGGGTCAGGTCGCCCTGCTGAAGGGACGCTCCAACTATTTGTGCCTTGAGCGCATGGAGCAGCAGCTCGCCGGCGGGGTCGGCATGGCGCCGGAAACCCTGGCGGAGCTGGCGGGCGTACGCAACTGGTCGTCGCAGACGGTGGATGGCGACGTGGCCAACTGCGGCGGCATCGCCGAAGACAGCCCGGTATGGCCGCTGGTCACCAGCACCAACGACAACTGCCTGGGCGGCGATTGCCCGCTCTACAAAGAGTGTTTTGTGGTCAAGGCGCGCCGTAAAGCCATGGAGGCCGACGTGATCGTGGTAAACCATCACCTGTTCCTGGCGGATATGGTGGTTAAGGAAGGCGGTTTCGGCGAGCTTATCCCCACCGGCGAGGTGATGATTTTCGACGAAGCGCACCAGATGCCGGATATCGCCAGCCAGTATTTCGGCCAGCAGCTCACCAGCCGTCAACTCATGGATCTGGCGCGCGACATGACGCTTGCCTACCGCACCGACGTGCGCGATATGGCCCAATTGCAAAAGAGCGCCGATCAGCTTACCTTCCGCACCCAGGATTTCCGGCTGGCGCTGGGCGAACCGGGTTTTCGCGGCAACCTGCGCGACGTGCTGACCCAGCCTTCGCTGCAGCGCGCGCTGCTGTTGCTTGATGACGCACTGGAATTATGCCACGACGTGGCGAAGCTGGCGCTGGGACGGTCGGCGCTGCTTGATGCCGCTTTTGAACGCGCCAGCCTGTACCGCGCGCGGCTCAAGCGTCTGAAGAATACCCAGGAACCGGGTTTCAGCTATTGGTATGAATGCAATGCCCGGCACTTTGTGTTGGCGTTGACGCCGTTATCGGTTTCGACCCGCTTTCGTGAGGTGATGAGCGAAAAAGAGGGCACCTGGATCTTTACCTCCGCCACCCTGTCGGTCAACGATCGCCTGGAGCATTTTACCCGGCGGATCGGCCTGGAAGACGCAAAAACCTTGCTGCTGCCCAGCCCGTTTGATTACGCGACCCAGGCGCTGCTGTGCGTGCCGCGCTTCCTGCCGGAGCCGAACCAGCGCGGGGCGGCGGTGCAGCTGGCGCGGATGCTGGCGCCGGTGATTATCGCCAATCGGGGGCGTTGCTTTTTCCTGTGCACCTCTCACCAGATGATGCGGGATCTGGCGGCGGAGTTTCGCGCCACGCTGACCCTGCCGGTGCTATTGCAGGGCGAGACCGGCAAACGCCAGCTGCTGCAGCAGTTTGTTACCGCCGGCAACGCGCTGCTGGTGGCGACCAACAGTTTTTGGGAAGGGGTGGACGTGCGCGGCGATACGCTGTCTTGCGTGATTATCGACAAGTTGCCCTTTACCGCCCCGGATGACCCGTTGCTTAAGGCGCGCACCGAGGATTGCCAGCTGCGCGGCGGCGATCCCTTTGCCGAGGTGCAGATCCCCGAGGCGGTCATCGCCCTAAAGCAGGGGGTGGGCAGGCTTATCCGCGACAGCGACGACCGGGGCGTGCTGATCATCTGCGATCAGCGGCTGGTGACCCGGCCCTATGGCCAGATTTTCCTCAACAGCCTGCCGCCGGCGCCGCGCACCCGCTCGCTGCAGCGCGCCATCGACTTTTTGCAACACCGCTGACCGGTGGCGTATATTGCCCCTCGCCCCCGCAGGCATCCCGTATCCCTTTGCCCCAGCGGGTATGCTACAATACCCGCCCGGTCCGGCACCACTCTTTTACACCCGCCTGAGGTTTGGCATGTCTACGCGAATTTTAGCTCTCGATACCGCAACTGAAGCCTGTTCCGCGGCGCTTTGGATCAACGGTGAAATCAGCGAACGTTTTGAAATTTCCCCCCGCGAGCACACCCGGCGCATTCTGCCGATGGTCGACAGCCTGCTGGCCGAGGCCGGCATCGAGCTGGCGCAGCTTGATGCCCTGGCTTATGGGCGCGGCCCCGGCAGCTTTACCGGCGTGCGCATCGGCATCGGCATCGCCCAGGGCCTGGCGCTTGGCGCCGGGCTGCCGATGATCGGCGTGTCGACCCTGGCGGCGCTGGCGCAGGGCGCCTGGCGCCGGTGCGGCATCAGCCGCGTGCTGTGCGCCATCGATGCCCGCATGGGCGAGGTCTACTGGGCGCAGTACCAGCGCGGCGACAGCGGCGCATGGTTGGGCGAAGCGGGCGAAAAAGTGGTTAAACCCGATCAGCTGGCGCCGCAAGCCGCCGAACTGGCCGGCCAGTGGGCAACGGCCGGCACCGGCTGGCAAACCTATCCCGGACTTATCGCGCCGCCGGCCGTGCAGCTCGTGGACGGCCAGACCCTGCTGCCGTCGGCCGTGGATATGTTGCCGCTGGCGGTGCTACGCTTAAGCCAGGGCGAGGCCTTGGCGGTGGAATTGCAGGCGCCGACCTATCTGCGCAATGAAGTGACGTGGAAAAAGCTGCCGGGACGCGAATAAAGAGCAACTTATGCCGCCGCCACGGGTCAAAGTAATAACCCATGTATACCGTTAAAGGTATGAGGAATCTAGCGCAAGATGTTTAAGCAAACTACTGTCCGCAGCGCGCAGCGCCGTCGTTTTACCTGGCCGGCCCTGGCCGTGGTCATGATGCTGTCCGGCTGCGCCACGGTGCCGGACGCCGTGCGCGGCACCTCGCCCACCCCCCAGCAGGATCTGGTGCGCGTGCTTAACGCGCCGTCCCTGTATGTCGGTCAGGAAGCCCGTTTCGGCGGCAAAGTGGTTAAAGTCACCAATCTCAACGGACGCACCCGGCTGGAAATAGCCTCTGTGCCGCTGGATGATTCGGCGCGGCCCAGGCTGCACCAAGTCTCTACCGGCAGGGTGGTGGCCTATATCAACGGCTTCCTGGAACCGATGGACTTTAATCACCAGTGGGTCACCGTGGTCGGCCCAATCACCGGCACGGAAAAGGGCGCCGTCGACAAGGCGGAGTATACCTTTGTAGTGGTGCGCGCGGACGGATATAAACGCTGGCAGCTGACGCAACAGGTGGTGGCGCCGATGGGGCCGCCGATGTCCCCATGGGGCTGGGGCGGCCGCTACGGCCGCGGCTGGGGGCCGGAGTGGGGCGTCGGCTACGGCTACGGTTACGGCAATGCCCAGGTTGAAACCGTACTGACCGAATAGTGACGAAACGCTCAATCCTGATATCGATTTCCACCCGATTGCCCAGTTCCATTACCATTACAGATAAGAATCCAGGCAATATGGGGCGGCGATGAGCACATCGGCTATTGATAATACAGGGCAGGGCATGGCGCGGATATGGACCGGGCGTTACCCTGCCGATGTCCCGACGGATATCGATCCCGATCATTACCGATCTATCGCCGTTCTGTTCGCCAACGCGGCGCGCCGTTTTGCCGATTTGCCGGCATTTATCAACCTGGGGGAGACCCTGACATTTCGCCAGCTCGACGCGCTCAGCCTGGCGTTTGCCGCTTACCTGCAGCGGGTCATTGGCCTGCAGCCAGGGGATCGCGTAGCCCTGATGATGCCCAACCTCCTGCAATACCCGGTGGCGCTGTTCGGCGTCCTGCGCGCCGGCATGGTGGTGGTGAACGTCAATCCGCTTTACACCCCGGACGAACTGCGTCACCAGCTTAACGATAGCGGCGCGGCGGCCATCGTTATCGTGGACAATTTCGCCCATACCCTGGAGAAGGTGCTGGCGGAGGTTGCCATTCGCCATGTGATACTCACGCGCCTGGGCGATCATTTCCCGCTGTTGAAGCGCACGCTGGTCAACGCGGCGGTAAAACACCTTAAGCGCAAAGTGCCGCCATACCGCCTGCCGCAGGCGGTTTCCTATCGCCGCGCCCTGGCGCAGGGGCATCGGCTGGAGTTCAGCCCGCCCATTATCAACGGCGACTCGCTGGCCTTCCTGCAATACACCGGCGGCACCACCGGCGCGTCGAAAGGCGCCATGCTCACCCACCGCAATATACTCGCCAACCTCGAGCAGGCGAAAGCCGCCTACGGGCCTATTTTGACCCTGGGGCGCGAAATGATGGTCACCGCCCTGCCGCTGTACCATATCTTCGCCCTGATGATAAATTGCCTGCTGTTTGTGGAAATGGGCGGCTGTAACCTGCTGATTACCGACCCGCGCGATATCGCCTCCCTGGTCGACGCCATGCGGCGTCACCATTTTACGGCGATTTCCGGGGTGAATACGTTGTTCAACGCCCTGTTGCATAACGCGGCGTTCCGTCGCCTGGATTTTGCCTCGCTGCATTTGTCGGTGGGCGGGGGGATGGCGCTGCAGCAACCGGTGGCGGATGACTGGCATGCGCTGACCGGTAAGCACCTGCTGGAGGGGTATGGCTTGACCGAATGCTCGCCGCTGGTGACCGGCAATCCCTATGATTTGAACCGTTTCAGCGGCAGCATCGGCCTGCCGGTGCCCTCCACCGATATCCGCCTGGTGGATGGGGCCGGCAATAACGTGCCGCCCGGCGCGCCCGGGGAGCTGCTGATCAAGGGACCGCAGGTCATGGCGGGCTATTGGCGCCAGCCGCAAGCCACCGCCGAGACGCTGAAAGACGGCTGGCTTTCTACCGGCGATATCGTTACAGTGGATCAACAAGGCTTCGTGCGCATCGTGGATCGCAAGAAGGATATGATCCTGGTGTCCGGCTTCAATGTCTACCCCAATGAAATAGAGGATGCGGTGGTCCGGCATCCGAAAGTGCTTGAGGCGGCGGCGATAGGCGTGCCCAGCGATGACACCGGCGAAGCGGTAAAAATTTTCGTGGTGAAAAAAGAGCCTTCCCTGACCCGCGAGGAACTCATTGCCCACTGCCGTTTGTACCTGACCGGCTATAAGGTGCCAAAACTGGTGGAATTCCGCGCTGAGTTACCCAAATCCAATGTAGGCAAAATTCTGCGCAAGCAATTACGCGTCGAGCACGGATAAACGCTTTTTGCCGCCATGACTGACAGTAAGAGAACTCTGTGTCCAATTACCAATTAATTACCCGCGATGAAGATTTACAAAGGATATGCGCGCTTGCCCGCCAGCACGATCGGGTGGCGCTGGATACCGAATTTGTCCGCACCCGCACCTACTATCCGCAGTTGGGTTTAATCCAGCTATTTGATGGTGACACGTTATCGCTCATCGACCCCCTGGCTATTTCGCAATGGCAACCGTTTCGGGAACTGCTGGCCGACCGGGGGGTGGTGAAAATTCTGCATGCCTGCAGCGAGGACCTGGAAGTTTTCCTGCATTCCTTTGATCAGATGCCGGTGCCCATGCTTGATACCCAGGTGCTGGCCGCGTTCAATGGCCGCCCGCTGTCCTGCGGCTTTGCCGCGCTGGTGGCGGATTACCAGCAGGTGGTGCTGGATAAAAGCGAATCCCGCACCGACTGGCTGGCGCGGCCGCTAAGCGCCAGGCAATGCGATTACGCCGCGGCCGACGTGTTCTGGCTATTGCCGATGGCCGATCAGCTGATCCGGGAAACCGAAGCGGCGGGCTGGACCGACGCAGCCAGGCAGGAGTGCGACGCCTTATGCCAGCGCCGCCAGGAAATCGTCGATCCGGAACTGGCTTATCGCGATATCGGCAATGCCTGGCAGTTGCGCACCCGGCAGCTGGCGTGCCTGCAAAAATTGGCCTCCTGGCGCCTGCGCAAAGCGCGCGAGCGGGATATGGCGGTGAACTTCGTCGTGCGGGAAGAAAATTTATGGCAGGTGGCGCGTTATATGCCGGGATCGCTGGGCGAACTGGACAAACTGGGGTTAAGCGGGCCTGAGATCCGTTATCACGGCAAAATGCTCCTCGCCCTGGTGGAGGAGGCGGCGGCCATGACGGAAGATCAGCTGCCGGAGCCGGTGGTTAATCTCATCGATAAACCCGGCTATCGCGCGCTGTTTAAAACCATTAAGGAACATATCGCCATTGCCAGCGCGGAATCCGGATTAAGCGTGGAACTGCTGGCGTCGCGCAGGCAAATCAATCAATTACTCACCTGGCATTGGCGGCTGACCCCGGGGCAGCGCACGCCGGAATTGCTCAGCGGCTGGCGGGAAGCGCTGTTTGGCGCGCGGTTACGCGTAATACTCGACGGCGAGGCGACAACCACCGACCTGCCCGCGGCATTATAAATCCCCAGGCGCTCTTTTCCCCCTGCATCGGCAGGGGGATTATTGGCTGGTGATCATTTCGGCGTTTCTTCCGCTTCCGGCAGCGTTACGTTCAGCTCGAGGATGGAAATATCGCCTTCCCGCTGCTCTAGCTGCACGGAGACCATTTCCGGATCGATCTGCACATATCGGCAAATAACCTCGAGAATATCGCGTTTCAACTGCGGCAAATAATGAGGCTCGCTATCGCCCCGCCGGCGTTCCGCAACGATAATCTGCAGCCGTTCCTTGGCTATATTGGCTGTCGTTTTTTTACGGGAGAGAAAAAAATCGAGTAATGCCATGGTTTATCCCCCAAACAGGCGTTTTAAGAAACCCTTCTTCTCTTCTTCAATGAAGCGGAAGGGACGTTCTTCTCCTAACAGGCGGTCAACCGTGTCTGAATAGGCTTGGCCGGCATCAGATTCAGCATCGAGTATTACCGGCTCACCCTGATTGGAGGCCCGTAATACGGACTGATCCTCGGGGATGACGCCCAGCAGGGGAATGCGCAGTATTTCAATCACATCTTCCATGCTCAGCATATCGCCACGGTTTACGCGACCGGGGTTATAGCGGGTCAGCAGCAGATGTTCCTTAATCGGGTCCTGGCCATTCTCAGCGCGCCGGGACTTTGACGACAGTATCCCCAGGATACGGTCCGAGTCGCGCACCGACGACACTTCCGGGTTGGTGGTGATAATGGCCTCATCGGCGAAATACAGCGCCATTAACGCGCCGGTTTCGATGCCGGCCGGCGAATCGCAGACCACAAAATCAAAATTCATTTCGCCGAGGTCGTTGAGGATCTTTTCCACGCCCTCGCGCGTCAGCGCATCTTTATCCCGGGTTTGCGACGCCGGCAGGATATACAGGTTATCGGTGCGCTTATCTTTGATCAGCGCCTGGTTCAGCGTGGCGTCGCCCTGGATGACATTAACAAAATCATACACCACGCGCCGCTCGCAGCCCATGATAAGGTCCAGGTTGCGTAAACCGATATCAAAATCGATCACCACGGTTTTTTTACCTTTCCGGGCCAATCCGGTAGCAATGGCCGCGCTTGATGTGGTTTTGCCAACGCCCCCTTTGCCCGAAGTAACAACTATAATGCGTGCCATAATGGATTCCTTGTCAAGGGCTTAATTTAAAGGTTGAATGGTAAGCGTATTATCTTGCAGGCTGAGACGGGCGGCTTTACCCGCGTATTCAGCCGGGATCTGATCGCTTAACCAATACTGACCGGCAATGGAAACAAGTTCCGGGGAGAGGTGGGTGCAGAAAATCTGGCACTGCGCATCTCCCGACGCACCCGCTAACGCCCTGCCTCGCATCATGCCATAAATATGGATATTGCCGTCGGCAATAAGTTCGGCGCCGGCGCTGACGCTGCTGGTGACGATCAAATCGCAATCGCGCGCATAAATCTGTTGACCGGAACGCACCGGGCTATCGATGCGCCGGGTCTTCAAGGCCGTCGCCGGTAGGGCAGGCGCCGCCTTTTCGGCGCGTTTGGGCGCCTTGCCCTCGTTCAACAGCGGCAAGCCGCTACGCACAATGGCTTTTTTCAGCCGGTCATCCTTGCATCCGCTGACGCCGACCACATGCAGGCCGGTGGACAGGATGGTCTGGCGCAACGCTTCCCAGTCGGTGTCCCGCGTCAGGGTGGAAACATTGATTACCACCGGCGCATCCTTCAAAAAAGCAGGTGCCTGTTCGATTTTTTCCTGTAATGCCTGACGAATATCCTCAGGTTGGGCGTCATGAACATGAATTACCGATAAGGTAAAACTACTGCCTTTTAACTCAATGGGCGTCTGTGACATCTATCCTGACTCAGTCTTGACTCATGTATTTTCCCGGTAAGCTACCGGTAAGCGATATTCCGAAGCACTGCATGCATGTTATAGTTACTGCTATATACAGGCAAGACACTAAACCATGTTAACCAGGTAAAAAATATGTTTTGTGTGATCTACAGAAGTACCAAACAAGATCAAACTTATCTTTATATCGAAAAAAAAGATGACTTTTCCCGGGTGCCGCCCGACCTCATGGCCCGATTCGGTAAACCGGTGCTATCAATGTTATTCCCGCTAAATGGTAGCAAAAAACTGGTCGCGGCGGATATAAATAAAGTCAAACAAAGCCTGGTCGATCAGGGTTTTTATCTGCAATTACCCCCGCCTGTTGAAAATTTACTGGCGCAGCATCATAACGCCCGCGCAAAATAACTGTTCATTGATCCACTATTTAATGGCGAATGCGCCATGATGGCATTATAACGTTCCTGTAATATCTCGGCTGCGCGGGTGGCCCCGCGTAAAAATATCGCGCTAAGGAAATAGCCTTATGAAATTATCCGCCATCCCTCTCCTGGTTAGCAGCCTTATGCTGGCCGGTTGCAGTCATCATCCCCAGGCCGCCAACGCCGGGCAGGCGGCCGTGGCGCCGCAGCCGGCGGCAAAGCCCGCGGCCGACGCCCAGGACGGCAAAACCCTGCTCTCGCAACAGAGCCGTGATCCGGCCGAGTTTCCCGCCTATCTGGCGCAGTTAAAAACCGAGGCGCTGGCCCAGGGCATTAATGCCGGCGTCGTGAACCAGGCTTTTGCGCAAACGCACTTTGTCGATCGGGTCATCAGCTCCGATCGGAACCAGCTGGAAAATAAAGTCACCCTGGATGAGTACCTGCAGCGCGTGCTGCCGGCCTGGAAGATAGAACAGGCGCGGACCCAATACCGGGACTACCAGCCGCAGCTGGCGACCATCAGCGCCCGTTACGGCGTGCCGGCGCGCTTTATCGTGGCGTTGTGGGGCATGGAAAGCGGCTTCGGCAAGATTCAGGGACGTGAGGATGTCGTCTCCGCCCTGTCTACCCTGGCGTTTGAGGGCCGGCGTGAAAAGTTCTTTAAAAGTGAATTGTTCGCCGCACTGCGTATCCTGGAGCAAAACGACATCGGCGTCGGTGAGCTGAAAGGCTCGTGGGCCGGCGCCATGGGGCAGAGCCAGTTTATGCCCAGTTCCTACCTGCGCTATGGCGCCGACGGCGACGGCGACGGCAAAATAGATATCTGGAATAATGTGATGGACGTGTTCGCCTCCACCGCCAATTATCTGGCCACGGAAGGATGGAAGCCGGGGCAGGGATGGGGGCAAGAGGTCCGCCTGCCGGCGGGGTTCCCGGCGCAGGCTGCCGGACTGAAGGACACGCAGGCGCAAACGGTGGACGCCTGGAGCGGGCAGGGCATACGCCTGGCCGACGGCAGTCCCCTGCCGGCTTCGGCGCAGCGCGCCTGGGTGATTATCCCGGACGACAATCAAAGCCGGGCGTTCCTGGTCTATGATAATTTCCGCACCCTGATGCGCTGGAACCGCTCTTATTATTTTGCCCTCAGTATCGGCACGCTGGCGGATGCCCTGGGTCAATAACGACCGCCGTGAAGGTTTGCGGCGACTGGGGTATGATAATAGCGGAAACTACTATGTAATCGACTCATCATTTACCGGCAGGAGACTGTGGACATGTATCAACATCGCGATTGGCAAGGCGCGTTACTGGATTTTCCGGTGAGTAAGGTGGTCTGCGTCGGTAGCAACTATTCCGACCATATCAAGGAGATGGGCAGCGCCACGCCCACCGAGCCGGTGCTGTTTATCAAACCCGAGACCGCCTTGTGCGATATCCACCAACCCATCGCCATTCCCGCCGATTGGGGGGAAGTGCACCATGAGGTGGAACTCGCGGTCCTGATCGGCATGCCGCTCAAGCACGCCGATGAGGCCCATGTGGCCCGCGCCATCGCCGGCTATGGTGTGGCGCTCGACCTGACGCTCAGGGAGCTGCAGGCCAAATTCAAGAAAGCCGGGCAACCCTGGGAAAAAGCCAAAGGCTTTGACGGTTCCTGCCCGATTTCCGGCTTTATCCCGGTGGCGGAGTTTGGCGATGCGCAGCAGGCTACGCTGACGCTTAAGGTGAATGACGACGTGCGCCAGCAGGGCAACACGCGGGATATGATCACGCCCATACTGCCGCTTATCGCCTATATGAGCCGTTTTTTTACCCTGCGCCCCGGCGATATTATCCTGACCGGCACGCCGCAGGGCGTGGCAAAGCTGCAGTCCGGCGACCGGCTTACCGTGACGCTTAACGAGCTGGCCCTGGAAACCCGGGTTATCTGAATCTGATTTCATCGCCGCCTTGCGTCACGGCAAGCCGGCATCTAAAATAGCTGCCCGTCGTTTAACCGGATACCATTATGACAAGCCGCCCCTTTTGGCAAGAAAAAACCCTGGCCGAGATGACCGACGATGAATGGGAATCGTTATGCGACGGTTGCGGCCGGTGCTGCCTGCATAAGCTGATTGACGATGACACCGAGGAAGTCTATTTCACCAACGTGGCCTGCAACCAGCTGAATATCAAGACCTGCCAGTGCCGTCATTACGACACGCGCTTTGAATATGAACCGGATTGCATCAAGCTGACGCGCGAAAATCTCCTCACCTTTGACTGGCTGCCGCCCACCTGCGCCTATCGGCTGCAGGAGGAAGGCAAGCCCCTGCCGCAGTGGCATCCGCTGATCACCGGCTCCAAGGCCGCCATGCACGGCGAACGCATTTCGGTGCGTTATATCGCGGTGCGGGAAAGCGAGGTTACCGACTGGCAGGACCATATCCTGAACAAACCGGCCTGGGCGCGTTAAGCTGCCGCCCGGCGCGGGCTTAGCCCAGGGCCTTTTCCGCGCGCATCAGCGACGGGTATTGGAACAGTACGCGTCCGACGCCGCGGTTAAGCGCCCACCAGATGCCGATCGCGCCCGCGGTGCATAACGCGGTTGCCGCCAGCGGATACGCCGCCAGCCAAAACAGCGAGAACAGGCGATGGTCAAACGCGTGGTAACGCGCCAGCGCGCCCAGCATGGGTACGGCCAGCAGCTCGGTCAGCAGTTTATGCAGCACATAGATCTGCAGCGTATTTTTGCCTATCCAGTTAAGCATCCGCAACGCTTCGTTATGCCATGACCAGTTACGGTTCACCCACTGGCAGCACAGTATGGCGATACACACCGCCAGCGCGCTGGTAAACAGGCTCTTATCCATGGCAAGCACCGCGTGAATCAGCGCCAAGACGGCAAGGGATGCCAACAGTATCCGCCGCGAGCGGCTCTCGGCCAGCAGGGCGACGATGCGTGCGCCCAGGAAACAGCCGGTAAAAAAGAAAATCCCGTTTTGCGCCACGCTTGCCGGCCCCCACCACGGCACCATCCCCAGGACGCAGGCGTAATTCAGCAGCGCGCCCAGGATAAGCAGCGCCAGCCAGTGACGTCGCCACAGTTTGCAGACGACAAAATACATGGCCAGGGCGTACAGATACCAGGGGCTGGACATCGCGGTCGCCACATACAGCAGAAATTGGCCGGTGGAGGCCGCGTAGGCGGCGTTATGCGCCATCAGCCGCCAGTCGTCAAACGCCAGCTCGCGGTTGATGAAACTCACGCATAACCACTGTACGGCGCACCATAGCAGGTAAAGATAAAAGAGATTGACCGCTTTCTTGGTCGCCACCTCATGCCAGGAGCGGTTGATCACGCTGTCAGCGGCCAGCAGGCCGGAAATAAAGAAAAACGCCGGCATGCGCAGCGGCACCAGATAATGGTTAACCGCCACCCAGGCGCGGGTGAGAAATAGGTGCGCGTCAATCAGCGCGAGCGAGGGAATATAGCTGGTGGTAATGACATGATTTAATACCACCAGCAGGATGCAGATCCCCTTAAGGGAATTAATCCACTGAATTTTTTTGGCTGTATCGGGCATGAGCGACTCCCCGCGGGGCGATGTGGGCGAACCTGGAGGGAGAGTAGCGGGCGAGGGGGTCGGACACGAGTGAAATCGCTGTGTTTTTGTACGATTTCACTTTTACTTATTTCGTTCCCCCTCTCAGGTTTACGTAACAACAGCCATCGCCGGCATGGCGCAGCTCATAAAACACCGCCGCACGTCCCTGCGCGCCATCGGGCGATGCTCAGGGCGTCTTTGTCATGGCGCCCTCTACGTGATTATTGAGGCCTCTTCACCGTTTTGCCTGAAGAGCTGAAGGCACGGCGGTCGATTTCCGGTTAACGGTTAAACAGGTCGCGTTTTTTGGGGCGAAACGGCTGGGCGATCAGGACCAGCACGCCGACCAGGAGATAAGCGCCAAAAATCACGATCATCCACTGCGGCATCTCCAGGGACATAAAATGCCATTGTCTGACCGCGCAATCACCGGTGGCGCTGAATACGGACGGCAGCCATTTATCCAAGGGCAGCCAGGAGGGGAAGCTGACAAAAAAATCACAGGTGACAAACGGCGAGGGATTAAGCTGGATATCCGTATGCTTCATCGCCAGCATCAGGCCTTCCCAGGCGCTGTAGAGCCAAATAATTAGCGCACCGTAGCGCAGGGGCGTCGACGGCGCGACGGCGCCGACGATGCCGGCACCCATAATGCCGAACAGCGCGCAGCGCTGGTAAATGCACAGTACACAGGGTTTTAATAACATGACATGCTGGAAATAAAGCGCCACCAGCTCCAGGGCGAAGGCGGTAAGCGCCAGCAATACCCAGGCACCACGCCCTCTTGAGCAGCGGTTAAAGAATTGCAACATACATTATTATCCAGGCCGGTTGGTTGCTTTTAAACAGGCAGTTTAAATCAATTAAAGCCAGAAGCCAGCCTCTTTTTTAGGAATATGCCACTTGATATCATACTTGTTTCCCTTTTATTCAATCTGATGGTGTTCTGCTTTTTCCGCTGCTATTTTGTCGTGCCGCCTGCGCGGGAATCGCCGCAGCGGAATCATGCCGAATAAGGCCGTTATGCGCAGTGGGAGGAAAACCCCGCCGGTAATGCGGCGGACATGACATTTTATTGCCGGATATGGCAGGGTTTTGCTGTTACTATCCCTTAACGCTGTATATCGGGTTCACGCGTTCTGATATCATTAGGCCGTTTTTAGCTCACATACGCATGCTGCTACGGAACATAACATTATGGTCATTAAGGCGCAGAGTCCTGCCGGTTTTGCGGAGGAGTATCTGATTGAGAGTATTTGGAACAATCATTTCCCGCCAGGTTCAATCCTGCCCGCGGAGCGCGAACTGTCCGATGTGATAGGCGTTACGCGCACCACCCTGCGGGAAGTGCTGCAGCGGCTGGCGCGTGACGGCTGGCTGACAATCCAGCACGGCAAGCCCACCCGGGTGAATAATGTCTGGGAAACCTCCGGGTTGAATATCCTGGAAACCCTGGCCCGCCTGGACCATGACAGCGTGCCGCAGCTGATTGATAATTTATTGTCGGTGCGCACCAATATCGCCTCGATCTTTATCCGCATGGCGATACGCTTTTATCCGGATAAGGCGCAGAACGTGCTGGCCCAGGCGAAAGACCTGGAGGATCAGGCGGATGCCTTCACCGAAATGGATTACCGTATTTTCCACGAGCTGGCCTATGCGTCGGGCAATCCTATATATGGCCTGATCCTGAACGGCCTGAAAGGCATGTACCTGCGGGTGGGACGTTATTATTTCTCCAATCCCCAGGCCCGCGAGCTGGCGCGTAACTTTTACACGCATCTGGCGGCGCTGTGCCGCGACGGCCTGTACGATCAGGTTATCGATCTGGTCCGCCACTACGGTAATGAAAGCGGCGTCATCTGGAGCAGCATGCAGTCCGCCATTCCGCGCGATATCGCCGAATTCAGGCGTTAACCTCAACGCCTGACAGGCCCGCAGAACCGTTTCCGGCCGGCGCGCACACGTCGGTATGCGTTTGGAATGTTATGGGAAAAGAATACAGACGATAAAGCGTAGCCGCGCTATTGGAAACGCGGCGCCTCTACAAGACGGCGCCCATGCCATCACAGCGGTATAGACCGCGGCGGACAGCGTTCAATCAACTCAATATTGCCATCGTCATTGACCTGTTCCATATAGACATCAAAACTCCACAGCCGATGAATATGCTTCATCACTTCGCGCCGGCTTTTAGCCAGCGGCGCGCGGTTTTGCGGCGTATAGCGCAGTGTCAACGAGCGGTCGCCGCGCAGATCGACATTCCAAATCTGGATATCCGGCTCCAGGTTGCTCAGGTTATATTGCGATGAAAGCTCCTGGCGTATGGCCCGGTAGCCCTCCTCGTTATGAATGGCGGCAATTTCCAGATAATTATTGTGGTCGTCATCCAATACCGTAAACAAACGGAAATCGCGCATGATTTTCGGCGACAGGAACTGGCTGATAAAACTCTCATCCTTGAAATTATGCATGGCGAAATGCAAGGTCTCCAGCCAGTCGCTGCCGGCGATATCCGGGAACCAGTGCTTATCTTCGTCCGTCGGCGACTGGCAGATGCGTTTGATATCCTGGAACATGGCGAACCCTAACGCATAAGGGTTGATGCCGCTGTAATACGGACTGTTATAGGGCGGCTGGTAGACGACGTTGGTGTGGCTGTGCAGAAACTCCAGCATAAAACGATCGGTGACTTTTTTCTCATCATAGAGATGGTTAAGAATGGTGTAGTGCCAGAAGGTGGCCCAGCCTTCGTTCATTACCTGGGTTTGTTTCTGCGGATAAAAATATTGGCTGACCTTGCGCACGATGCGCAGGATCTCACGCTGCCAGGGCTCGAGCAGCGGGGCGTTTTTCTCCATAAAGTACAGCAGGTTTTCCTGCGGCTCATGGGGATAGCGGCTGGCCTGGGCCGGCAACTCTTCTTTTTCGCGCCGGGGCAGGGTGCGCCACAGTTCGTTAACCTGGCTTTGCAAATATTCCTCGCGGCTCTTTTGCCGCGATTTTTCTTCCTGCAGCGAGATTTTCTGCGGACGTTTATAACGATCGACGCCGTGGTTCATCAGCGCATGGCAGGAATCGAGCAGTTGCTCCACCTGCTCGACGCCGTAGCGTTCCTCGCATTTGGTAATATAGCCGCGGGCGAAGATGAGATAATCGACGATGGAGCTGGCATCGGTCCAACTGCGGAATAAATAGTTATTTTTGAAAAAAGAATTATGGCCGTAACACGCATGCGCCATGACCAGCGCCTGCATGGTCATGGTGTTTTCTTCCATCAAATAGGCAATACAAGGGTTGGAGTTAATGACAATTTCATACGCCAACCCTTGCTGGCCCTGCTTGTAACGTTGTTCAGTCTCGATAAATTTTTTGCCGAACGACCAATGGGTATAATTAATCGGCATGCCGACGCTGGAATAGGCGTCCATCATTTGCTCGGAGGTGATCACTTCTATCTGGTGGGGGTAGGTGTCCAGCCGATAAAGCTTCGCCACCCGGTCGATCTCGTCCAGATAATCCTGCAGCAGCTCAAATGTCCAGTCGGGTCCATCGCTAAGACAAGTGGTATCCTTAAAACTTTCGTCAAGAGAAATCGTCATCAGCGCACCTCATCGTTACAGACAGCACTTCATCATGCTGGCTTATAATTAATCCTAGTGCAAGATGAAAATGACGCAGGCGCCGCGCCAAATTTAATCCCGGCGCGATTATCCCCGGTTAATGGCGTATTGCCCTTGAAATAACCCCACGGCTGAGTATTTTAGGATGGGCTAACAGCAATGTCGCGGCTTGCGCCGGCCAAGGAAACGCTGGCCGGTTAACCGTTTTTTCTCCCCTACTACATTATTATTGTGCTGCGCAATGGGCGCCATAGGATTGGATAATCATGCGGGTCATCATTCTGGGTAGTGGCGTTATCGGCGTGGCAAGCGCGTGGTATCTTGCCCGGGCGGGGCATGAAGTGCGGGTGCTTGACCGGCAGCCCGGACCGGCGCAGGAAACCAGCGCCGGCAACGCCGGAC
Source organism: Sodalis sp. RH14 (assembly GCF_047324285.1). Lineage (NCBI taxonomy): Bacteria > Pseudomonadati > Pseudomonadota > Gammaproteobacteria > Enterobacterales > Bruguierivoracaceae > Sodalis > Sodalis sp. RH14. The sequence goes on along the minus strand of NZ_CP178739.1, from coordinate 3,238,200 downwards.
AGATTTCCCCCGGTTATGCCGCGCCATGGGCCGCGCCGGGCGTACCGTTAAAGGCTATAAAATGGATGTTTCAGCGCCATGCGCCGCTGGCTATCCGGCTGAAAGCCAGCGATCACCAGTTGCGCTGGATGTGGCAAATGCTGCGTAACTGCGACAGCCACCATTATTATATTAATAAAAGCCGCATGGTGCGCCTGGCGGAATACAGCCGTGATTGCCTCAAGGCGCTGCGCGACGAAACCGGTATCGCCTATGAAGGCCGCCAGGGCGGCACGCTGCAGCTGTTTCGCACCGACCAGCAGTATGCCGCCGCCGCCAGGGATATCGCCGTGCTGCGCGATGAAGGCGTCCCTTTCGCCCTGCTGGAAGCCCATCAGCTGGCCGGCGTCGAACCGGCGCTGGCGGGCGTGGCCCATAAGCTTAGCGGCGGGCTGCGGCTGCCTAACGATGAAACCGGCGATTGCCAGCTGTTTACCCAGCGTCTGGCCGCCATGGCCGCCGCGCAGGGCGTTGAATTTCAGTATAATTGCTCTATTACCGGCCTGATGCGCACCGGCAACCTGGTGGCCGGGGTCGTCTGCGACGGCGAGCTGCTGCAGGCCGATGCGTATGTGATGGCGCTGGGTTCGTATTCCACCGCCATGCTGCGCGATCTGATCGACATACCCGTCTATCCGCTGAAGGGCTATTCGCTGACCATCCCCCTGGCCGATGAACAGGGCGCGCCGGTATCCACGGTCCTGGATGAAACCTATAAAATAGCCGTCACCCGCTTTGATCGGCGTATCCGGGTGGGCGGCATGGCGGAAATCGTCGGTTTCAACACCGGCCTGGAAAAAGCCCGGCGCGACACGCTGGAAATGGTGGTGCGCGATCTTTTTCCGTTCGGCGGCCATATCGAACAGGCCACATTCTGGACCGGACTGCGCCCGATGACGCCGGACGGCACGCCCATCGTCGGGGCCACGCCGGTGAAAAACCTGTATCTCAACACCGGACACGGCACGCTCGGCTGGACCATGGCCTGCGGGTCGGGGCGGCTGCTGGCGGATATCATGAGCGGCGCGCGGCCGGAGATTCCCTATGACGATTTATCGGTCGCCCGCTATGACGGCAATTTCAGGGCGGGCGTGGAGCCGAAAATGGCCTGACGAGCGCGCGGCGGGGCCGCCGCCGCCGGTGCTATCGCGGCAATGACGTCAGCCTCCCCGACAAGCGCCGGGTATGCAGGCGGGCGAGGCCGGCAAATACCGCGCCCAATAACATCACCAACGACAGCGACAGGCGCGGCGGCAGCGGCAGGGCGATAAACGCCAGGCTGATGGCGGCCGCGCCCGCCATCTGGACAAAGCCGTTCAGCGCGGCCGCCACGCCCGCCTGGTCGGGATACGGCTCCAGCGCGTAGCTGGCGGCGGGGCCCAACAGAAAGGCCAGTCCGGAACAGGCTATCGCCACCGGCAGCATATAGCTCAGCCAGTGGGTTTGCCATATCAGCGGCGTCCAGGCGACGCTGGTCAGCAACGTCAGGCTGCCCAGACCCATCAGCAGGGTACCGATGGCCAGGCAGGCGGGGCGGCCCGCTTTGCGGATCACCCGGTTGGCGATGACGCTGACCAGCATAATCCAGCCCCCATTGGCGCCGAAGGCCAGCGAAAACTGCAGCGGCGTCAAGTGGGCCACCCCCATCAGCACCTGGGATGAAAGCGACACATAGGTCAGCGCCATCGCCATGGCGCCGGTATTGACCAGGGAAAACACCCGAAACCGCCGCTGACCGAGGATCGCCAGATAGGCGTTCACCGGCAGGCCCAGGCGGCGCAGGGTATTGCCCGGGCGCGTTTCCGGCAATCCCCGGGCAATCAACGCCAGCACCACCAGGGCATAAGCAGTCAGCGCCCAGAAGGGCGCGCGCCAGCCGAACCACTCGGCCAGCAGCCCGCCGGCCAGCGGGGCCAGCGCCGGCACGATATTCAGCGTGCCGTTCAGGAAGCTGAAGGCGCGGGCCGCGTCGTCGCCGTTGAGCCGGTCGCGCACGCAGCTGAACAAGGCGACGGTGGTACAGCATACCGCCAGGCCCTGCAACACCCGCGAGCACAGGAACACCGCGGGCAGTTGGGCCAGGGCCGCCATGGCGGCCCCCAGGCCGTACAGCGCCACGCCCGCCAGCGCCATGGGCCGGCGGCCGAAATAATCCACCAGGGGGCCGGTAAGCAGCTGACCGACGCCCATGACCAGGATAAACAGCGGGATAGTGGACTGGATCAGGGACTCCGGAGTACCCAGTCCTTTGGCGATGCCCGGGATCACGGGCAAATAGAGATCGATACCCAGCGGACCCAGCAATACTAATGACAGCAACAGCAGCAGAAATTTTCGCATCTATAAGCACATATTAAGAACGAGCTTAAGAATAGGGGCAGCCGGCGGGCAAGGAAAGAGGAAAAATGGTCATCCAGGCTAATATATGATAATTTTTGTCACATTGTTTCTGATGTTGTTACCCGCCTTTATGAAAACGGAATATAAAAGTTTTTCCAAATTGTTGCATTTGACTTCCAGGGCATTGCGCATGGCGATTGACCGGCGTTTGAAATATCTCGGGCTCAGCCAGGCCAGCTGGGTGGCGGTGGCGGCGATAGCCGGCGCGCAGTCGCCGCTGTCGCAAAGCGAACTGGCGCTGATCCTCGGCGTCGAAGGCGCCACTATCGTCTCCATGATAGACCGCCTGGTGAAGCTGGATTTGGTTCAGCGCATTCCCACCGCCCAGGACCGGCGCAAGAAATTGCTGGTGGTCACCGCCGAAGGCAAGGCATTGTACGAAAAAGTGCGCATGGAAGCCGATGCCATCGGTAAGGAGATCTTGGAAAACGTGACCGAACAGGATATCCAGGTTGCCATGCAGGTGCTGACCAAAATCTACGCCGCCACCGAATCCCTGGATTGACGCCCCCGTCCGCCGTGCCGACGGCGCTGGCACCGGCCCATCCGGGCAGATGGCGACGTTTTTGCGTTGCCGCGGCGCCGTTAAACCTGCTCTTCGGCGATTTTAATACCGATTTTACTCACTTTCTGATCGTCTTTTTCGGCGATGGTCCACACCAATCCTTCCGAGACGACGTTATCGCCCACCACCGGTTCGCCGCCGCCCAATAATTGCATCACAAAGGCGCCCAGCGTCAGCTCATGTTCCACTTTCTCATGCAGATCGAGGCCATAGATGGCCGCCACGTCTTCCAGCCTGGCATTGGCCTCGAGAATAAAATCGCCGAAAAAACGCTGATCCAACGCCACCGGCGGCGACTGGCTGAACAGCCTGCCCAGCGCCGGCAAATCCCGTTCCCGGCCGATAACGCACAGTACATCGCCCTCTTTCAACCGGGTGTTGCCGGTGGGGTGCAACATCACGTTATCGCGAAACAACGCGGCGATACGGGTGTGCTTGGGCATTTTCATATCGCGCAGCGCGGCGCCGACACACCAGTTATCCTCATTAAGCTGGTAAATAAACTGTTCCCAGGGATTTTCGGGATGGATATCCATGCCCACCCGGTTGATAGGCTTGGCGGTGGGCGGCACCACCACCTTAGCCAGCCTGGCGGCAAAACCCAGCGACGTTCCCTGCAGCAAAAGTGAAATCAATACGATAAAAAACGCGACGTTAAAATACAGGCGCGCGTGGTCCAGGCCGGCCATCATCGGGAATACCGCCAGGATGATCGGTACGGCGCCGCGCAGGCCCACCCAGGAGAGAAATACCCGCTCCCGGGCGGTAAAGTTGCGAAAGGGCAGCAACCCGACCCAAATGGATAACGGACGGGCGACCAGCATCAGCCAGAGCGACAAGATCAGCGCCGGCACCGCAATCATCCACAAATCGCTGGGCGTCACCAACAACCCCAGCACCAAAAACATGCCGATCTGGCTTAACCAGGCCATGCCGTCGAAGGTTTGCAAAATACCGTGTCGGTTGCGGATCGGCCGGTTGCCCAATAAAAAGCCGCAGAGATAGACCGCCAGAATGCCGCTGCCTTCCAACGCCGTGGTCAGGGAGAAAATCATGATGCCGCCGCTTACCGCCAGCAGCGGATACAGTCCCGGGGCCAGGGAAATTCGGTTAATGGTTTGCAGCAGCAGCCAGCCGCCGCCCAGGCCGAACAACATCCCCAGGCCGAACTGCTGGATCAAATGCACCAGGAACATCCAGCTTAAATGAGATTCATGTCCCTGGATCATCGAGATAAGCGTAATGGTCAAAAACACCGCCATGGGATCATTGCTGCCGGACTCAATTTCAAGCGTGGCGTTGACGCGCTCGTTCAGGCCTTTGTCGCCCAGCAGCGAGAATACCGCGGCGGCGTCGGTGGAACCGACGATGGCGCCGAGCAACAACCCTTCTATCAGGTTGAGGTGAAATAGCCAGGCCGCCACCATGCCGGTCAGTCCGGCGGTAATCAGTACGCCCACAGTCGCCAGCGACAGCGCGGGCCACAGCGCCACGCGAAACGAGGTGGCGCGGGTGCGCATGCCGCCGTCGAGTAATATCACCGCCAGCGCCAGGTTGCTGATGAGGTAGGCGACCGGATAATTATCGAAACCGATGCCGCCGATACCGTCCACCCCGGCCAACATGCCGATGGCCAGGAAAATAACCAGGATTGGAATACCCAAACGGGAAGAGAGGGAACTCAGCAGGATGCTGCCGCCCACTAAAATAGAGCCAATAATAAATAAACTGATGATGGTGCTGCTGTCCAACCTAACTCTCCTTTATTGTTTTCGCCGGCTCCCGCTCATCCTGAACGGAAATATGAGGCTACTGTTCCAGACAATATTGCCGGGCGGTGATGGGTGCCGCTGTTTATGCATGGAGGGGGCTTTCAAACTACCTCCTTTCACGCCAACCACAAAGCCGTTTTTTGCCAAAAGGCTGTTTTTAGGCATTTCACGTCCAATACGCGGGATAATGGCTAAAAATCGACGCAAAGGGTTTTATGCCATGGCCGTGCCGGGATAATCATCGACATCGGCCGGCGGCTGGACAAGGGGGTCTGAATGGAGCGCCCATGCTATGGCGCATGCCTGGGTTTTTCATTCATGTTACTATAAATTACCGCTGATAATGAATTACTGAATAAAAATTCCGATGAAATTTGACGGGCAATATTACGACATGCTGATCGTGAAGGAATGGCAGGATTTGATTGCCATCACCAGCGAGGCCGCACATAAGCTATTAATTTCATTGAAAAATGAAGATATTGATTTATTGGTGGACGATTTTTATGATTATATGCTGGGGGATGATAGCGCCCGGCTATTTCTTTCCAGCCAGCAGGTCAAGGATCGTCTGCATGCCACGCTGGTTCAATGGCTAAAGGCGGTATTGAGCAGTTCCGCCGCCGATCTGCCGGCATTGATCAGCGTCCAGCGTAAGGTCGGCGACGTGCATGCCCGCATCGGCATCCCCATTGATCTGGTGGCGCGCGGCGCCCGACGTGCCAAAAGATCCCTTTATATCCTTCTGCGGCGCGATATTACCGATTTGGCCTTATGTTACGACGCCATGCGCTTTTCATCCCTGGCTATGGATATGGCTATCGAAGTCATGACCACGGCGTATTCCCGGTCCCATGAAAATACCACCAAGGACAAGGAGAATTTCCGCTTATTCTCCATTCTCGACAACGTCCATGTGGAACGGGAGCGCCAGCTTGCGGCGTTGCTGAACTGGGAAAACCAGTTTATCTACAACATCGCCACCGGTCTTCCCCTGGCGGAGATCGTGCCGCTGGCAGACGCGGAATTCGGGCTGTGGTTTCAGCACAAAGGACGGCACGTGTTTGAATCCGTTGACGAAGTCGCCGCCATCGAGGGATTGTTGGCCGGCGCCGACGCGTTTATTGCCTCCTACAGCGCCGATCGGGTGGCGGTAGCGGAACTGCGTCACACCCTGCTTCGCACCGTGCGTAACCAGGTAAAGCAGATCAGCACGCTGCTGGCGACGCTGTTCGACGAGCTGGCGAAATTTGAAAATGGCAAAGATCCCCTGACCAATCTGCTGAACCGGCGCTTTATTCCCACCATACTGCGCCGGGAAATCGCCCTGGCGATGCGCTCCGGCACGCCGTTTGTCATCGCCATACTGGATGTCGACTATTTCAAAAGCATTAACGACAGCTTTGGTCATGATGCCGGGGATGCGGCGCTGAAAAAAATTGCCGTGACCCTCTATGAGAGCGTACGCAGCAGCGATTATGTTTTTCGTTACGGCGGGGAGGAATTTATGCTGCTGTTTGTGGAAACGTCCGAAAGCCAGGCGGTTTCCATACTGAACACCATTCGCAACCGCATCGCGGAGCGGCCGGTCCAGCCGGCGGACGGCGGCAATATCACCCTGACGGTGAGCGTCGGCCTTTGCATATTCGACGGCCATCCGGATTATGAGCGCTTAATTAAAAAAGCCGACAACGCGTTATATCTGGCGAAACAAAACGGCCGGGATCGCATCGAAATCTACCGCGAAGGGCATCACTGAGGCGGGAGCTACGCCTGGCAACGGGCGTTGTGGCAACGGGGCGGGGCAAAACCTAAATCAGCCAGAATAAAACCGCAGTCTGGCTGATTTACCTACAGTTGCGTTTATCTTTCGTTAACCTGTTTATGGAACAATTCCCTGAATACCGGATAGATATCTTCCTGATCGCGGATATGCTGCATGGCAAAATTGTCATATTTGGCCTGCAGATCTTCATATTCCCGCCACAGGGTTTGATGCGCCCGGCGGGTGATCTCGATATAGCTATAATACCGCACCATCGGCAATAGCTTGCCGGCCAGCAGTTCGTGGCACAGCGGCGAATCGTCCGCCCAGTTATCGCCGTCGGAGGCCTGCGCGGCGTAGATATTCCACTGCGCGGGGTCATAACGTTCCTTCACCACCTCTTCCATCAGCTTCAGCGCGCTGGAGACAATGGTGCCGCCGGTTTCCTGGGAGTAGAAAAACTCATGCTCATCCACTTCCTTGGCCTGGGTGTGATGACGGATGTAGACCACGTCGACGTTTTTATAGGTCCGGCTGAGAAACAGATACAGCAGGATATAAAACCGCTTCGCCATATCCTTGGTGGCCTGATCCATCGAACCCGACACATCCATCAGACAGAACATGACCGCCTGGCTTGACGGTTCGGCGCGCCTTTCGAAATTTTTATAACGCAAATCAAAAGTATCGATAAACGGTACCCGGGCGATTTTCTGCCGCAGCTCCGCTATCTCCTTATGGATCCGCTCCTCCTCCAGCAATTGGGCCGGCTCGCTGTTGGCGAGCATGGCCAGCTCCTCCTCGAGCTCCCGGATGCTGCGGCGTTTGCCGGCGGTCATGGCGGTGCGCCGCACTAAGGAGTTTTGCAGCGAACGCACCACGCTGATATTGGCCGGCACGCCGGTGGACGTATAGCCGGAACGGTGCGTCTTGTACTCATTCAGCTGCTTATGCTGGTTTTTTTGCAGATTGGGCAGCGCCAGGTCCTCAAACAGCAGGTCGAGGTATTCGTCTTTCGAGATTTGAAAGACGAATTCATCCTCGCCTTCGCCGTCCTGGCTGGCATTGCCCTGGCCGCTGCCGCCGCCCCCGCCCGCGGGCGGACGCTCAATGCGGTCGTTCTGGATAAAGTGATCGTTGCCGGGATGCACCCGATGGCGCATGCCCCCACGTCCCTGATGGAAAATAGGCTCATTGATATCAGTATTGGGAATCGACACCGATTCCCCGCTTTCTATATCGGTAACCGAACGCTTGTTGATGGCCCCGGCAATCGACTGTTTGATTTGCGACTTATAGCGGCGTAAAAAGCGCTGGCGGTTCACCATGCTTTTGTTCTTGCCGTTAAGTCGTCGGTCAATAAAGTAGGCCATATATTTCCTCCGGGCGACATTGTCCACCAGCTTTACTTATGCCGAAATCCTCGACAATAAGCCACTACGGCCAGCCACGCCGCAGCACAAATGCGGCGGCGTGACGACAATGTCGGCTACTGCGATCAAGACGATTTCCTCACCCGCAGATACCATTCACATAACAGGCGCACCTGTTTGCGGGTATAACCCTTTTCCATCATGCGATCCACAAAGTCGTCATGTTTTTTCTGCTCATCGGTAGATGTTTTCGCATTAAATGAAATAACAGGCAACAACTCTTCGGTGTTGGAGAACATTTTTTTCTCAATAACGGTGCGCAATTTTTCATAACTGGTCCAGTTAGGATTACGTCCGTTATTGTTGGCGCGGGCCCGCAGCACGAAGTTGACGATTTCGTTACGGAAATCTTTCGGGTTGCTGATGCCCGCCGGTTTTTCAATTTTTTCCAATTCCGCATTCAGTGCTTCCCGATCGAATAACTGTCCGGTATCAGGATCGCGGTATTCCTGGTCCTGGATCCAGAAATCGGCATAGGACACGTACCGGTCAAATATATTTTGACCATATTCGGAATAGGATTCGAGATAAGCGGTTTGAATCTCCTTACCGATAAACTCGGCATATTTAGGAATCAAATAACCCTTGAGATGTTCGAGATATTTTTCGGCAATATCCTGCGGAAACTGCTCGCGTTCAATTTGCTGTTCCAGGATATAAAATAAGTGTACCGGGTTAGCCGCTACCTCGCCGTGATCAAAGTTGAATACCCGCGACAAGATTTTAAAGGCGAAGCGGGTGGATAAGCCGTTCATGCCTTCGTCGACCCCCGCGTAATCACGGTATTCCTGATAGGATTTTGCCTTCGGGTCGGTATCTTTCAGGCTCTCGCCGTCATAGATGCGCATTTTGGAGTAGATACTGGAGTTTTCCGGTTCTTTCAGCCGTGAAAGAATGGAGAAACGGGCCAGCGTTTCCAGCGTGCCCGGCGCGCAGGGCGACTCCGACAGCTCACTATTGACCAACAGTTTTTCGTAGATCTTGATTTCCTGCGAAACCCGCAGGCAATAAGGCACTTTGACGATGTAGACACGGTCAAGGAACGCCTCGTTGTTTTTATTGTTGCGGAACTGCACCCATTCCGATTCGTTGGAGTGGGCGAGAATGATGCCGTTGAACGGCAGCGCGGCGATACCTTCGGTACCGTTATAGTTCCCTTCCTGGGTGGCGGTCAGCAGGGGATGCAGCACCTTGATCGGCGCCTTGAACATTTCGACGAATTCCATGATGCCCTGGTTGGAGCGGCAAAGGGCGCCGGAATAGCCATAGGCGTCGGGATCGTTCTGGGCGTGGTCCTCCAGTTTGCGGATATCGACTTTACCGACCAGGGCGGAGATGTCCTGGTTGTTCTCATCGCCCGGCTCGGTCTTGGCGATGGCTATCTGCTCTAGAATGGACGGCCAGACCTTGACCACTTTAAAACGGGTGATATCACCGCCGAACTCGTGCAGGCGTTTGGCCGCCCACGGCGACATGATGGTGCCGAGATAGCGGCGCGGCACGCTATACTCTTTTTCGAGGATGTTGGCGTCTTCCTGCGGGTTGAACAGGCATAACGGATGATCGTTGACCGGGCTGCGCTCGCCGTTGGCGCTCAGGATGTAGATGGGCACCCGCTGCATCAGCGCCTTGAGACGCTCGGCCAGGGAAGATTTACCGCCGCCAACCGGTCCGAGCAGGTACAGGATCTGTTTCTTTTCTTCCAGTCCCTGGGCCGCGTGCCTGAGATATGACACGATTTGCTCAATAGCCTCTTCCATGCCGTAAAATTCTTCAAAGGCGGGGTAGCGTGCTATAACGCGGTTGGAAAACAGTCGGGAAAGCGGTGGCTCCTGGGCGGTGTCGACCATGACCGGCTCACCGATGGCCATTAACAGTCTTTCCGCCGCGTTGGCGAATGCGCTGCGATCCTGGCGGCAGATGGTAAGGAATTCCTGCAGTGTGAACTCTTCGTCCTTGGCAGCTTCGTAGCGCTGACGATACTGGTCAAATATGTTCATAGCGATGCCCGTCCTTCGTTATTAGCACAGGTTAAAAAGGAGCTAGGATAAGTATTTAGTGCTCCTGAAAAAATCGATCTCTCCTAAGTACAGCAACCACTATGCCAACTTTGTTTGCACTTTATTGTTACCGCTCTCAGGAAAAACCTTTCTCTATAATAAAGTTTAGTTGGCATCTGGCAAATGTCATTTATGTGTTACCGCTTTTTTTAAGATATATCAATGACTCAGTTAACGTTTTTTTACCAAAGCCCTGTGTGGCGCGGCCTGTAGGGCTGTGGACCGATTTTGGCATAGTGTATATAAAATTAGGATATAATTTAGACGTTAATTGTTCTTTTCTGTAAATAATCGGCAAACGGCGTTGGTTTACTTTACACTTCACGTTTATATTGCGGTTTGTTCGTTTTTTTAACACTACGGGAAGCATCCATTGTGAAAACTCACCCATTATCCTTACTGAGTCTCGCGGTAGCCCTGGGCCTCTGCGCCCCGGTGGCAATGGCCGGCACCTGGTCCGTGGGCGCATCCGCGCTGCACGCCACCAGCCCTTATAAAGGCGCCGACGACAGAACAATCCCGTTTCCCATCATTAACTATGACGGGGACAGCGTCTACCTGCAAGGCCTGAGCGCCGGCTATTATCTGTGGAAGGATGCGCAGAACCAGCTGTCGCTGACGGCCGAATATTCGCCGTTCGGCTTCAAGCCCAGCGACAATGATTACGGCTATATGAAGCAGTTGGATAAGCGGCGCGGAACCGCCATGGCGGGGCTGCGCTATAAGTATACGGCGCAATGGGGCATAGTTCGCGCATCCTATCTGGGCGATATCCTGGATAACAGCGATGGATTTACCGCCGATCTCGCTTATCTTTATCCTTTTACATTCGACCGGTTGACCCTGTTGCCCGGCATCGGCGCCAACTGGGCAAGCGATAACCAGAACGATTACTATTATGGCGTCAGCCGGCATGAATCCAGGCGCAGCGGCTTGGCGGAATACCAGGCCGACGACGGATGGTCGCCGTACCTGGAGCTGACGGCGGTTTACGCGTTGAACGAAAACTGGAATGCCTCGCTGATGGCGCGCTATACCCGGTTGAGCGATGAAGTGAAAGATAGTCCGATGGTGAATGCCAGCGCGACGACGCTTATCGGGGTAGGGATGACCTACCGCTTTTAAATGGTGCGCACCATGCTTCATTGGGGTGCATTTATGCGCGGGCGCACCAATCAGGTGCGCCCGCGGTGTTTTATACAACAGGAGGAACTATGGCCAGTAAACAGGTGATTTTTCCCGATGGGCATACCCTGCCCGCGATAGGTCAGGGCACCTGGTATATGGGCGAACGGTCCAGCGATATCCAGGCTGAGACGCGCGCGTTGCAGTATGGACTCGACCTGGGGCTGAGCCTGATTGATACCGCCGAAATGTACGCCGACGGCGGCGCGGAGCGCGTGGTGGGCCGGGCGATACAGGGCCGGCGCGAAGAGGTGTTCCTGGTGTCGAAGGTCTATCCGCAGAATGCCGGTGGCGCCAAGGCGCAGGCGGCATGCGAAAACAGCCTGCGCCGTCTGCAAACCGATTATCTTGATCTGTATTTATTGCACTGGCGCGGCGGCATTCCGTTGTCCGATACCATCGCCGCCATGGAGACGCTGCGCCAGGCGGGAAAGATCAAACGTTGGGGCGTGTCGAACCTGGACGTGGCGGATATGGAGGAACTGTGGTCGCTGCCGGGCGGCGATGCCTGTATGACGGATCAGGTGTTGTACCATCTGGCCTCGCGCGGTATTGAGTACGATCTGCTGCCGTGGTGCCAGGAACGGGGAATGCCGGTGATGGCATACTGTCCGCTGGCGCAGGCCGGCAAGCTGCGTAACGGGTTGATGGACAATCAGGCGGTACAGCGTATCGCCGGCGAACTGGCGCTTACGCCGGCCCAGGTGTTACTGGCATGGGTGATACGGCGTCCGGGGGTGATTGCTATTCCCAAGGCGGGAAGCCGGGCGCATGTGAAGGAGAATGCCAGGGCGCTGGAGGTGGTATTGAGCGCGGCGCACCTTGATGAATTGGATCGCGCGTTTCCCGCGCCCCAGCGCAAAACCCATCTGGATATCGTCTGATCTTAGCGACGACCCGAGAGGACCGGCCCGGCCCCACCGGCACGCTTTCCCGGTAACAAGTTCGCTGCAGTTTAGCGTGGGCGGCCCTGGCCGCCATGGGGCCGTAAGCCGCGGTCAGGCTTTACGTAGGCTGATAACCGTCGCCAGGCGCGCGGGGGCGGCCGGCGTGGCTACCAGCGGTTTATTGACGCGTGCGGTTTCCACGCAAACATAGGTTTTATAGCCCTCGTCCGTGATATCGCTGATTTTTTTCGCCAATTCCGCGCCGGGATTCCAGGCTACCACGTCGCTGTAGTGGTGATGATGGATTTCGATGACGCGTTTATTGCCCCGGTCGTTAATCAGGCTGATGTCCTGCGGGTGGGTATATACCCGATCCACTTCGCCGCTGAACGTGACGTCGCCCTGCTGTTGCGCGGTAACGCCGCCGTTCACCTTGTCGATATAGCTGTTGCCCAGTCCGCTTACGCTGACGTCGTTAATATCCTTGATATTAAAATAGCTGTGCAGGGCGGCGGTGTTCTGGAAATCGCCTTTGGCTTCCAGTTCGATGCTGCAGGTGCGGCCCAGGACAAATGTCGCGGTCAGGGTAAAGGGTTTCGGCCAGTATTGCTCGGTAACGGCGCTGTCGTGCAGGCTGAGGGACAGGGTGACCTGCTGATCGTTTTCCTGATGGACGTCGAGATGCCAGGGCAGGATACGCGCAAAACCATGGTTGGGACTGGCTACCTTGCCGAACCAGGGCCAGCAGACGGGCACGCCGCCGCGAATGGCCACGCCATCCTTGAATTCGCTGCCGTCGCTTAACCACAGCACCGGTTCTTCGCCTGCGGGCTGCCAGGCCACCAGATGGGCGCCCTGCAGGGTAACCGCCGCCTTGACGCGCGGATGATCGATGACGATAACCGGCAGTTCATCCATCTGACGCAAGCTGATGGAGGATGAGAGCTGCTCTTTGACGGGTAACGCAAAAACAGAGTTATGCATACATGAGCCTTGTGAAGTTAAGCATTGGAATCAAATAAAAAGGGCGACATTGCTGTCGCCCCATAAGCCGTTCTTTATCGACAATGATTACTTGGCGATATGGGAAATCAGATCCAGTACTTTATTGGAATAACCCGTTTCGTTATCGTACCAGGCTACCAATTTTACAAAATTCTTGTTCAGCGCGATGCCGGCTTTGGCGTCAAATACCGACGTCAGTTTTTCGCCGTTGAAATCGGTGGAAACCACGTCTTCATCGGTGTAGCCCATTACGCCTTTCAGTTCGCCTTCGGACGCTGCTTTCATCGCTGCGCAGATTTCTTCATACGTTGCGCTTTTTTCAATGCGCGCGGTTAAATCGACAACGGAAACGTTCGGGGTCGGAACACGGAAGGACATGCCGGTCAGTTTACCGTTCAGCTCGGGGATAACTTTACCCACGGCCTTGGCGGCGCCGGTTGAGGACGGAATGATGTTCTGGGACGCGCCGCGGCCGCCGCGCCAGTCTTTATGGGACGGGCCGTCGACGGTTTTCTGCGTTGCGGTGGTGGCGTGTACGGTGGTCATCAGCGCTTCAACGATACCGAATTTATCGTTAAGGACTTTGGCCAGCGGCGCCAGGCAGTTGGTGGTACAGGAAGCGTTGGACACGATATCCTGGCCATCATAGGATTTATGGTTCACGCCCATGACGAACATCGGGGTATTGTCCTTGGAAGGGCCCGTCAGGACCACTTTCTTGGCGCCGGCGGTGATGTGCTTGCGGGCGGTTTCGTCGGTCAGGAAGATGCCGGTGGCTTCTGCAACCACGTCAACGCCAACGTCACCCCATTTCAGGTTAGCCGGATCTCTCTCAGCGGTAACACGGATGGTTTTGCCGTTTACAACCAGATGGCCGTCTTTCACTTCCACGGTACCGTCGAAACGACCGTGAGTTGAATCATACTTCAGCATGTAAGCCATATAGTCGGCGTCTAACAGGTCATTGATGGCGACGATTTCGACATCGTCACGTTCCTGCGCAGCACGGAAAACAATACGGCCGATACGGCCAAAACCGTTGATACCTACTTTGATAGTCATATATTCCACCAGCTAATTATTAGTGAATAAAAGGTTACTTGTAAACTTACAAAAACCTCGCGCAGCGTCAAGCGGAATCGTGTCAATTATTGCTGCAAATCAAACGTAATCACACCATTTGAACGTAAATTGTCCGTTCCGCCGCCCGCACAGCTACGAATAAGATGGGGGCCGTAGCCCGCCATTTAAACTGCACCTGGCAGCTAAATGTGACATGCATCACACTTACCGCTCACGTCGTTTCTCGCCCTCTAGTTTAAGCTAAAAATCATCCCGGTGTTGTTAATTATTTGTTATAATAAGCCGGTTCAAAACCCTTATCATTCATTCACCGCCTGAGAATCGCACGTATGGCTAAAAATGATCCCGATCGCATCGTCCCCGACCATCTGACCGATATGCAGCGCCACGTCACGCAGGAGCGGGGCACCGAGCCGCCTTATAGCGGTAAGTTGCTGGAAAATAAGCGCACCGGCCAGTACCACTGCCTGTGCTGCAACGCGCCGCTGTTTTTTTCTGCAACCAAATATGACTCCGGCTGCGGCTGGCCGAGTTTTTACGAGCCGGTTAACGAGTCCGCCATCCGTTATCTGGACGACAACTCCCATGGTATGCATCGCGTGGAGATCCGCTGCGGCAATTGCGATGCCCATCTCGGGCACGTATTCCCGGACGGGCCGCAGCCCGGCGGCGCCCGTTTTTGCGTTAACTCCGCTTCGCTGCGTTTTAAGGACCAGGAAAATGGCGAAGAAATCGACGGCTGATTCGCATGTAACACACCCGCGCGTATCGCTGCCGGCGGAGGCAAGCTTTATCGATTCAGCTAATTATTCTTATGATAAGGAATAAATCGTGGACGTTGATGCGCTACTGGCTAACCTGACGCCTGACATCTACCAGCGCCTGAAAACGGCGGTGGAACTGGGCAAATGGCCCGACGGCGTTCCCCTGACCGCCGAACAAAAGGATAACTGCCTGCAAATGGTGATGCTGTGGCAGGCGCGTCATAATCATCAGCCGGAGCATATGAGCATCGGCACCGACGGGCAAATCGTGATGAAAAGCAAGCGCGAGCTGCTTGAGGAGCTGACCGGGCGACCGGTGGCGCGTATCAAGCCCGAATAGCGCGGCCATCCCGGCAGGCGCGGCCGCGTCACCATGCCGGGAAACGCCTATCCTTCGCCGGCGCCGCTTCGCGCTCAGACGCCGCGCATCATCTCATCCAGGGTCACCAGCCTGGCGCCGTGGCGGCGCATTTCCTCCAGCGCCCTTTGGCTGTCGCCGGCGTCCAGGTTGACGCCGCGGCATCCTTCGGTGAGCACGTCGGTGCGATAGCCCAGCGACAGCGCGTCAAGCACGGTGAACTTTACGCAATAGTCGGTCGCCAGCCCCATCACCGTCAGATGGGTGATATCCAGGGCGCGCAGCCAGTCATCCAGTTCGGTCTGCTGGCGATGGCCGTTATCAAAAAACGCGCTGTAGCTGTCTATCTCGGGCTGGCGGCCCTTGAGGATCTTCTTGTCAATCCATTGCTGGTGCAACTGCGGGTGCAACTGCGCCCCGGGGGTATCCTGTACGCAGTGCACCGGCCACCATACCTGGCTGAGACCGTCCAGCATGCCGGTATCGCCCACCCGGGCTCCGGCGTTGACCGCAAAACTGCCGTGCTGGCGTGGATGCCAGTCCAGCGAGGCCGCCACCGGGAAACCCGACCGGCGGCAAAAGGCCATCGCCTGGTTGGCGACGCTTATCACCGCGTCTCCCTCGGCGACCGCCAGCGCGCCGCCCGGGCAAAAATCATTTTGTAAATCGATCAACAGTAAGGCGCTGTTCATAGATCTCTCCCGTTCACTCTTTAACGGTTAACTCCCCGCGCAGGTTTTGCTGCATCAGACGGCAAATATCGGCGGCCGGCAGCGACTGGCTCAATAAAAAGTGCAGTTTGGTCAGGGTGGCCTCGACGGTCATATCAAATCCGCTGATAACGCCGGCCCGCGCCAGGGCGTTGCCGGTAGCGTAGCCGCCCATATCGACCCGGCCGGAAAAACATTGGGTCAGGTTGACCACGATGCTTCCGCGCGCCACCGCCTGGCGCAATTCATCCAGCAGCGCCGGGTGCTGCGGGGCGTTGCCCACGCCGTAGGAGCGCAGGATCAGCGCTTTCACCGGCTGGCGTAAAAAATTGCCCACCACATCGGCGGAAATGCCGGGATAAAGCGTGACCACCCCGACCGGCTGCGGCGTGATCGGATGACTGATAAGCACGCCGTCGCCCCCGCGCGGCAGCGGGGAGGCCATGCGGCGTATATGGATGCCCGCTTCCAGCAGCGGCGGCAAATTGGGTGAGGCAAACGCGTCGAAACCGTCGGCGTGGGCTTTGGTGGCGCGGTTGCCGCGAAACATCTTATTGTTAAAAAACAGGCTGACTTCATTCACGGGATAGTTGGCCGCCAGGTACAGCGCGTTGAGCAGATTGGTCTGGCCGTCGGATCGCAGTTCCTCCAGCGGGATCTGCGATCCGGTGACGATCACCGGCTTATTCAGGTTTTCCAGCATAAACGACAGCGCGGAGGCGGTGAACGCCATGGTGTCCGTGCCGTGTAAAATAACAAACCCATCATAGCGATGATAATTTTCCGCGACATCCTGGGCGATATGTTGCCAATCGTCGGGCGTCATATCGGAGGAGTCGATCAGCGGCGTGTATTCATGCACGGTGAAATCGGGCATTTCCGGGCGATAGAATTCCGGCATCAGGGCCAGCTGACGCTGCAGATGCCCCGAGACCGGGATATAACCGTTTTCGGAACGTTGCATACCAATGGTGCCGCCGGTATACGCAACATAAATGGATTTTTTTGACATGAAGGGACAGGCGTTGACGGGATAATACGCTAATTATACGTCCTGCAGGCAATAACACCAGCCCCGGACGGGGCTGGTATCGGTTGGGGCGGCCAGGTTATTGGACGTCACCGCAGGTAAGGCAATAGGCGTAACGGTTCTGGGGGTCGTTCAATTTCGGAAACGCGTTGGCCTGGGTGGAAAACAGGGCGGAAACCTGCGCGGCCGGCGCCGGCAGGAACGCCTGGATCATGACGGGCAGATGCGCATAAACCGCGGCGCTGGTTTGCGACATGACCATATCAAGCAGGCTCGGCTCATCCAGATACCAGTTCAGGTAGTATTGCTGTAATTTCGCCAGTTCGGCCGCTTTCGCCACCGCGTCGTCAAAATCCCCCAACTGATCGACCAGGCCGTTGGTCTTGGCATCGCTGCCGACCCAGACATGACCCTGGGCAATCTTATCGACATCCTCGGGAGATTTGTTCCGCGCCTTGCCCACAAGCGTAATAAAGTTCTTGTAGCCGTTCTCGATGTTGAGCTGCATCATCTGCGAAAATTCCGGCGGCAGCGCCTTGGTCATCGACAGATCGGCCAATGGCGAGGTGGCGACGCCATCGGTATGGACGCCTATGCTGCCCAGGGAATCCTCGAAGGTGTTGATAACGCCGAAAATACCGATCGAGCCGGTGAGGGTGCTGGGACTGGCGATGATGTAGTTGGCCGGGGTGGAAATCCAGTAACCGCCGGATGCGGCCATGCCGCCCATGGAAACCACCACCGGTTTACCCGCGCCGCGCGCCGCCTCGAGCTCGGAACGGATCATCTCGGAGGCGCTGACGCTGCCGCCGGGACTGTTAACCCGCAAGACGATGGCCTTGACATCGGGATCCAGCCTGGCGTCGCGGATCTGGCCGGCGGTCGTGTCGCCGCCGACCGACCCCGGGGTTTCCGGGCCGTCGATAATGGCGCCGTTGGCGAAAATCACCGCAATCTGGCCGCCTTTTTGCGGTTGCCGCGGCGTCTGGTAATCATAAATACTGACGGCGTTAAACGCGTTTTTTTGCTTGTTCCAGCCAAAGGCCTTGGTCATTTCCGCTTCGATGGCCACACGGGAGGCCACGGTATCGACCCACTTATTCGCCAGCGCGAACTGCGCCGTATCGCCGTCGACGGACCGCAGGCCGGCCACCATCGCCTGGGCGCCGGGGAACAGCTGATCAGACGTGATCTGGCGGTTTGCGGCCACGGTATCTACATAGTGCTGCCATAACTGGCCGAGCCAGCGGCTGTCGGCGTAACGTGCGGCGGGGGACATATCATCGCGCAGGAACGGCTCCACGGCGGATTTATAGGTGCCGACCCGGAAAATATGGGTATTGACCTTCAATTTATCCAGCAGTGATTTGTAATACAGATTATTGGTGGCCAGACCATGAAGATCCACCGCGCCCTGGGGCGTAAGGTAGATTTTATTGGCGAAGCTGGCCAGGTAGTACTGCGCCTGGTTGTAGCTGTCGCCGGCGGCATAGATCGGCTTGCCGGAGTCGCGGAATTCGCGCAGCGCCTTACCGATATACTGCAGCGAGGCCTGGTCCGCGCCGGCGAAATCCTTCAGCGAAAGCACCAGGCCGGTAATGTTGCCATCGGATTTTGCCTGGCGCAGCATATCCACCACGTCAAACAATGAGTTTTCCTGCAAACGGTTACTGGATGCGCCCAGTAATTCACGGCCGATTTGCCGTAATTTATTATTGACCGACGGCTTTTCGACCACCACCCCGGTAAGATCCACCAGTAAGGCGCCTTTGCCCGGCTCCGGCGCCGACCGGTGCAATTGCAGGTAAATACCTACGCAGACGACAATAATGAAAATAAGAAACAGGTTCAGGATAAATTCGCGGATGAAATTTAACAAACGCCAGCACCATCTGAAGGGGCCGGATATTATTCGCCACAATGTGCGCATGTGTGCTCCATAAAAACTACGTGTGCAGGAATCATAATCTAAAATCAACTCAGCAACGTTTAACCATCAACGTTACGATGGCTGAATAGTCGTCACGATGCCGATGAGAGTGTGTTGTCAGGTATCCTAAAGATCCCCCCGCTAAAAGTCAGCATTAAAGATAAGAAAAAATCCGCTTAAAAAGCGTCATACTGTTTCCAACCAAGGGCATATGTTACCGTAGCGGTCGTGCCCACCATCAGGAGTAAGGTAATGGATGCATTAGAACTTTTGTTAAACCGGCGTTCGGCGTCACGACTTGCCGAGCCGGCGCCCGCCGGCGACGTCCTGGATAATATTATCCGCGCCGGCATGCGCGCCCCGGATCATGGCGCGCTGCAGCCGTGGCGCTTTGTCATCATCGACGGGGAAGGGCGTACGCGTTTTAGCGAACTGCTGCACCAGTCGGCACTTGAGGCCGGGCTGGACGAAAAGGGCGTTGAAAAAGCCCGGCAGGCGCCGTTCAGGGCGCCGATGATTATCGCCGTACTGGCCTGGTGCGATACCCAGACCAAAGTTCCACGATGGGAGCAGGTCATTTCGGCGGGATGCGCAGTGCAGGCGATGCAGATGGCCGCCCTGGCGCAAGGCTTCAACGGCATCTGGCGCACCGGCCTGTGGGCGACGGCGCCGGCTGTGAAACAGGCGTTCGGCTGCCGTGAACAGGATGAGATCGTCGGCTTTTTGTATTTGGGTACCCCGCAGTTGAAAGCCTCCACCACTATCCTGGCGCCGGATACGGAGCCGTTCGTGCGTCACTTCTAGCCGTTCCCGGCGGGCCGGCGTTGCGCGATGTGCCCGCGCCGCGCGCCGGCGGCGCGTGGCGCGGCCTGGCCAACAGTGGTATCCTGATGCCCGTAGATCCGGCCCTGGCGGCCTGTGTAAGAGTAAAATAGAGGGTGCGCGATGCAGCTTTTTATTGCTGAAAAACCCAGCCTGGCCCGGGCGATTGCCGATGTCCTGCCGCAGCCCCACCGCCGGGGAGACGGCTATATAGCCTGCGGACCGGACCATGTGGTGACCTGGTGTATCGGTCATCTGCTTGAGCAGGCGCAGCCCGACGCGTATGACAGCCGCTATGCCCGCTGGTCGCTGACCGATTTACCTATCGTGCCGCAAAAATGGCGGCTGCAGCCGCGGCCATCGGTGCAAAAACAGCTAAATGTGGTGAAAAAGCTGCTGGCCGACGCCGCGGAAGTGATCCACGCCGGCGATCCGGACCGCGAGGGCCAACTGCTGGTGGATGAGGTGCTGGATTATCTGGCGCTGAGCGGGGATAAACGTCGCAATGCCAAACGCTGTCTGGTCAACGATCTCAATCCGCAGGCGGTCAGCAAGGCTATTTCCCGTCTGCGCGAAAACCGCGAATTTATTCCGCTGTGCGTTTCCGCGCTGGCGCGTGCGCGCGCCGATTGGCTTTACGGCATCAATATGACCCGCGCTTATACCCTCCTGGGCCGCAACGCCGGCTATCAAGGCGTATTATCCGTGGGTCGCGTGCAGACGCCGGTGCTGGGGCTGGTGGTCAAGCGCGATGAGGAAATCGAGAACTTTGTGCCGAAAACCTTTTTTGAGGTTAAGGCGCATATTGTGACACCGTCACAAGAACGCTTTGTCGCCCTGTGGGTGCCCAGCGAGGCCTGCGAATCCTATCAGGACGAGGAAGGACGCCTGCTGCATCGCGCACTGGCCGATCATGTGGTTACCCGTATCGCCGGCCAGCCGGCGCGCGTAACCCTGTATCAGGATAAGCGGGAAGCCGAGGCGCCGCCGCTGCCGTTCTCGTTGTCAACCCTGCAAATCGAGGCGGCCAGGCGCTATGGACTTAGCGCCCAGCAGGTGTTGGATGTCTGCCAGCGCCTGTACGAGACCCATAAGCTGATTACCTATCCCCGTTCGGACTGCCGTTACCTGCCGGAAGAACATTTTGCCGGGCGCCAGGCGGTGCTTAACGCCATCCAGGCCCACCAGCCGGACCTCATGACGCAGGCAACACTGGATAAAGACCAGAAAAACCGCGCCTGGGATGATAAAAAGGTGGACGCGCATCATGCCATCATTCCCACCGCCCGCGGTGGCAAAACGACGCTCACCGAGAACGAGCATAAGGTGTATGCGCTGGTGGCCCGGCAATATTTGATGCAGTTTTGCGCCGATGCGATGTTTCGCCGCTGCGTGATCAATCTGGATATTGCCGGCGGCAAGTTTGTCGCCAAAGCGCGCTTTCTGGCGGAAGCAGGATGGCGCACGCTGCTGGGCGGCAAGGAGCGCGACGAGGAAAATGACGGCACGCCGCTGCCGGTGGTGGCGAAAGGGGATGAACTGCTGTGCGAGTCGGGGGAAGTGGTGTCCCGCGAGACCCAGCCGCCGAGGCCGTTCAACGATGCGACGCTGTTGTCCGCCATGACCGGTATCGCGCGGTTTGTGCAGGATAAGGAATTGAAAAAAATCCTGCGGGCCACCGACGGGCTGGGCACCGAGGCCACCCGCGCCGGCATTATCGAGCTGCTGTTTACCCGCGGGTTTTTAGTGAAAAAAGGGCGAAATATCCTCTCGACCCCCACGGGACGCGGCCTGATCCATGCCCTGCCGCCCAGCGCCGCCAGCCCGGATATGACCGCGCATTGGGAGGCGACCCTGACCAAAATCAGCGAAAAACAGTGCCGCTATGAGGATTTTATGCAGCCCCTGACCGCTACCCTGCAAAGTCTTATCCAGCAGGCGCGACAGCAGCCGGCGCCGCCGTCACTGCGCGGCCTGCCGCCTGCCGCTGCTAAGGGAAATACCGGCGCGACAGGCAAAAAAACCTTCCGGCGCGCGCCCCGCGGTACGCCAAAACCCCAGGCGGGCGCCGCCTGAGGCATTTTGTGACGCCGTCACATTTTTTCTGCCGGCATGGCCATAAAAATACCTGTGCCCGGCGTTGGCCGCGCGCCTTATTGCCTGCGTATACGTATAAAAGCCTGTAACAGCGGCCCATCCGCGGGCGCCAGCGCATAGGTGGCGGCAACCGCCGGTGGAAGCCAGGCAATTTCACTGTGACAGTGTAACGATATCCTGCCGCTAAAAGCCGTCACGTGCCAGGCGTGCAGCTGGATATGGCGGTCGGGCAGCGTAAGGCGTTCGCTGCCGATATACGCGCCGATTAGGGCGTCGATAGACAACTCCTCTTGTAACTCGCGCCGCAGCGCCTGCTGCTGGCTTTCCCCCGCCTCCTGTTTGCCGCCGGGAAATTCCCACAGGCCCGGCTGATCGCGTCGGGCATCCCGCCGCGCCACCAAAATGCGGCCGTCGCGCTCGATAATGGCCGCCACCACCTCAATGACCGGGGACGGCGCAATCACAGCGTGAAATCCGCCCAGACCGGCGCATGATCGGACGGTTTTTCCATGGCGCGGATAGCATAGTCGATGCCGGTGGCCGTGCAGGTCTGCGCCAGCAACGGCGACGCCAGCAGCAGGTCGATGCGCAGCCCGCGATTTTCATCAAAGCCGCGCGAGCGGTAATCGAACCAGGAGAACCGGTCGGCGCTGTCGGGAAATTGCTGGCGGAAGGTATCAACCAGGCCCCAGGTCTGCAGACGTCCCAGCCATTCCCGCTCTTCGGGCAAAAAGGAGCATTTGCCGGTGCGCAGCCAGCGTTTACGGCTTTCCTCGCCGATGCCGATATCCAGGTCGGTGGGACTGATATTCAGATCGCCCATGATCAGCAACAGGGATTGCGCATTGTGGTGTTGTTCAACGTAGTGTTGCAGATCCTGGTAGAAACGCTGCTTGGCGGGAAACTTAACCGGATGATCGCGGCTTTCCCCTTGGGGGAAGTAGCCGTTGACCAGCGTCAGGATGCCTTTCGGGGTAGCGAAATCGGCCATGATAATGCGGCGCTGGGCGTCGGCCTCGTCCGTCGCGAACCCGCGGCGCAGCGCCAGCGGCTGTTCGCGGCACAGCAGCGCCACGCCGTAGTGGCCTTTTTGGCCATGGTAATAGACGTGGTAGCCGTGGCGGGAGACCTCTTCCAGCGGGAACATATCGTCATGCACTTTGGTTTCCTGCAAGCCGATAACGTCGGGCTGATGCTGCTCGATAATGGCCTCGAGCTGATGGGGCCTGGCCCGTAGCCCGTTGATGTTAAAGGAGACAAACTTCATTTTGTGCGCCATCAAGGAAGTGATACGTGATGGTAGCAGAAAAAAAAACGGTTATAAACGATGGCGAACCTGGCGAAGGTTTCATCCTCCCCCCAACGGGAAGTCGGTAATCCTGGGTGCTTTGGGAAATAACGAGGCGTATACAAGATGGTGGTGGGGGAAGGAATATTCGTCGCTGCGCTCCTCACCCTGCGGGCCGATGCTGGCGCATCGTTGTCTCGCTGCGCTCGGCTCGAACCTTGGTCGAAGGTTCTCATCCTCCCCCCAACGGGAAGTCTGTAATCCTGGGTGCTGTGGGAAATAATGAGGCGTATGCAGATGGTGGTGGGGGAAGGATGATTCGTCGCTGCGCTCCTCACCCTGCGGGCCGATGCTGGCGCATCGTTGTCTCGCTGCGCTCGGCTCGAACCTTGGTCGAAGGTTCTCATCCTCCCCCCAACGGGAAGTCTGTAATCCTGGGTGCTGTGGGAATGTATGCGGCGTATGCAGATGGTGGTGGGGGAAGGAATATTCGTCGCTGCGCTCCTCACCCTGCGGGCCGATGCTGGCGCATCGTTGTCTCGCTGCGCTCGGCTCGAACCTTGGCCGAAGGTTCTCATCCTTCCCCAACGGGAAGTCGGTAATCCTGGGTGCTGTGGGAATGTATGCGGCGTATGCAGATGGTGGTGGGGGAAGGATTCGAACCTTCGAAGTCAGTGACGGCAGATTTACAGTCTGCTCCCTTTGGCCGCTCGGGAACCCCACCTGGCTCAGAAATGAATATCTGGTCAAGCGGGGCGCATCATATCAAATAAGACGGCACTGTAAAGAACAAACTTGCGTTAAATGATTCACTTGCCGTTTTTTTCGGCACAAGGCGGCAAAACCGCCCTGGAACCCCTCACAAGATAATGGTGCGGTTACCGTAAACAAAGACCCGCTGCGCCAACACCCGGTACAATGCCCGGCTCAGGACGTTTTTCTCGACGTCGCGGCCGGCGCGCATCATATCCTCCGCGGTATAGGTATGATCGACGTTAATCACGTCCTGGCTGATAATAGGCCCCTCGTCCAGATTATCGTTCACGTAATGGGCGGTGGCGCCAATGATCTTTACGCCGCGCTCGTAAGCCTGGTGATAGGGCCGCGCGCCGATAAAGGCGGGCAGGAACGAATGGTGAATATTGATAAGCTGGTTGGGATAGCGGCGCACAAACGTAGGCGTCAGCACGCGCATATACTTGGCCAGGACCACATAATCAGGGTGGTAGCCATCGATCTGCTCCGCCATGCGCGCATCGTGCTCTTCGCGGGTAAACCCTTCGTGGCTGACCAGATGAAAGGGAATTTCAAACCGCTCCACCAGCGTGCGCAGCGTCTCGTGATTACCGATCACCGCGGCGATGTCCACATCCAGCCCGCCGTAGGTGCTTTTCATCAGCAAATCGCCCAGGCAGTGCGCCTCCTTGGTCACCAGGACCACGATGCGGCGCCGCCCGGCCTGGTTCAGCTCGCGCACCGTGCCGGCCGGTAAAACCCGATCTAGGTCGGCCAGCAGCCGCGCGTCGTCAAATACGCCTTCCAGCTCGGTGCGCATAAAAAAACGCCCGCTGCGATGATCAACGTATTCGTTATTTTGCACGATGTTTAAATGATGGCTGAAACAAATACTGGTGATTTGCGCGATCAGGCCTTTTTCATCCGGGCAAATGGTGCGTAAAATTTTTCTTTGTATAGTTTGCGACTGCATTAACTTGCTGATCCTGTCGAAGCCGATGATATGTCATGAAAAGCATACCGGAACGAACCGGCCGGGTCAGCGTCCACAACACTTCTTGTATTTGTTACCCGAGCCGCAGGGGCAGGGCTCGTTTCTGGCGGGCTGCTTATGCAGGCCGTCGACATAATACCAGCGATCGTCCATGCGGACAAAGCGTGAACGTTCATGGATAAAGCCCGGCCGCTGCCGCTGCTCATCAAAAAAGCGGGCGATGAATTCAACATAGCCTTCCTGCGCGTCCCGGCCGGCGGATTCCGCCTTGACCACAAGCCCGCGCCATTGCGTTACCGCGCATTGGGCGGTTAATTCAGCGCGCCAGCGCGCCGCTTCGCAGTCCGGATGCCAGGTGGCAATCAGGTAATCGACGTTACGTTGCGTGAACGCGGTATAACGCGATCGCATTAACTGGCCCGGCGTCCGGGGCGGGCGGGCGCCGCTGATAAACGCAGCGCAACACTGGTCCGGAGGCAGGCCGCTATCGCATGGGCAAAGAATATCCACAACACCTCTTGTCACGACGGCAAAGCCGCCTTGTATTACCATTGCTACCGGTCAGATCCGGCGCCGGGTACGGCGCGCGGACTGTAAAGACGCTATTTTATGCCATACCTCAAGCCAAGGCAAAAAATCAATGATTTTGAACAAAAAAGCATATGGTTTTACAACGAAAAGGCTATTTATCCTTGTCAAAATATGCCGAAACCGCCATCATTTTGCCCGGAAAGGGTGCATTTTTACCTAATGACTACTACGCTCCTTACTTAAGCAACATCATTTTAACGCCGTCGAGAAGGTTATCCGGCTTGTTGAATGGGGTATCAGGGGATAGGTCGGTAACCAATGTAGCCGATTGCTGTTCAAACGCAGGAACGCATAAATTATAAGCAACACACTAATCAGCCCCTGAGATTTCTTAAAAGTAAAAGTGGTCTGCTTGAGCCGCTGTTAAGCTGATTGGAAAAAGAGGTTTTTGATGGCGAAGCCGTTAGTAAACAAACAAATTTTAGTTGTTGAGGACGAGGCTGTTTTTCGCTCCGTACTGACGCAATTTCTTCAATCGCTGGGGGCCGTTGTTCATGAAGCATCCCATGGCGGCGAAGCGCTGAGCATGCTGCCTATCACTAAACCGGACCTGGTAATCTGCGATCTTGAAATGGCCGAAATGAACGGCCTGACGTTTGTGGAGCGTTTCCGCTCGGTGGATGCCGCCACGCCGGTATTGGTGGTTTCCGGTACCGATCAGATGACCGATATCGCCAAGGTCCTGCGGCTTGGGGTGCAGGATGTGCTGCTCAAGCCCCTTGATGATTTTGTCCGTCTGCGGGAAACCGTGCTTGGCTGCCTTTACCCCGATATGTTTACCTCGCAGGTGGACGAAGAAGAGCAACTGTTCCAGGATTGGGACGCCTTAAGCCAGCACCCCGGCGCCGCCGCTAAGCTGCTCAAGCAATTGCAGCCGCCGGTGCAGCAGAATATTGCCCGCTGCCGGGTGACCTACCGGCAGCTTACCATGGCCGAGCAGCCTGGACTGGTGCTGGATATCGCCGCCTTATCCGAGCACGATTTGGCCTTCTATTGCCTGGATGTGACCCGGGCGGAGGAAAAAGGCGTTTTGGCCGCCTTGCTGTTGCGCGCCTTGTTTAACGGGCTGCTGCAGGCGCATCTGGCCAATCGCGCCCATCGCCTGCCGGAGCTTACCACCCTGTTGAAACAGGTGAACCAACTGCTGCGCAAGGCCAACCTGGACGGCCAGTTTCCCCTGCTGGTGGGGTACTACCACCGCGGCCTGAATAACCTGATTCTGGTATCGGCGGGGTTGAACGCCACGCTCAGCGCCAATGAGCAGCAAATCCAGCTCAATAGCGGGGTGCCGCTGGGCACGATGAGCGGCGCCTATTTAAACCAGGTGAGCCAGCATTGCGACGCCTGGCAGTGCCAGGTCTGGGGCGCGGGCGGCAGATTACGGTTAATGCTGTCCACGGAATAATCGCATCCTGCGGCATGCGTTGCAGGTTGCCGTTTATTTGACCAGCCAAGTTATTAATTTATAACCCGTTCTAAAATGGGTAATTGTCCTAATTTCTTCACAAACCCCTCCTTTCATCAGGCACCTTCTTCGTAAACTGATATACTTGATAGGTTTAAAATTAGATAAAAAAATTTATTATCTTGATGATAAGAGAGAGGTGGTTGATGTCTGCAATTAATACCAAAGTAAGAAAAGCGGTGATTCCTGTGGCCGGTTTGGGAACGCGTATGTTGCCGGCGACCAAGGCTATACCGAAAGAAATGCTACCTTTAGTCGATAAGCCCCTGATTCAATATGTTGTCAACGAATGTATCGCTGCCGGCATTAACGAAATTATCCTGGTCACCCATTCTTCTAAAAATTCCATCGAAAACCATTTTGATACCAGCTTTGAGCTGGAAGCCATGCTGGAAAAACGCGTTAAGCGCCAGCTGCTGGCTGAAATCCAGGCCATCTGCCCGCCCCACGTCACCATCATGCAAGTGCGCCAGGGCCTGGCGAAAGGGCTGGGACATGCGGTTATGTGCGCCCATCCGCTGGTGGGCGACGAACCGGTGGCGGTTATCCTGCCGGACGTCATTATCGACGAATACGAATCCAACCTGAAAACCGAAAATCTCAGCGAAATGCTGGCGCGCTTCGCCGAAACGGGCCGCAGCCAGATCATGGTTGAACCGGTGGAAGACGTAACCAACTACGGCGTGGTGGATATCCAGGGCAAAGAATTGAAACCCGGCGAAAGCGCGCCGATGGTCAACGTGGTGGAAAAACCCGCCGCCGAGGACGCGCCGTCCAACCTGTCGGTGGTGGGCCGTTATGTGTTGTCCGCCGATATCTGGCCGCTGCTGGCTAAAACGCCTCCGGGAGCCGGCAATGAAATCCAGCTCACCGACGCCATCGCCATGCTGATGGAAAAAGAAACGGTGGAAGCCTATCACCTGAAGGGGCTGAGCCACGACTGCGGCAATAAACTGGGTTACATGGAAGCCTTCGTCGAATATGGCATTCGTCATGAAAGCCTGGGCAAAGAATTTACCCAATGGCTAAAAGAAACCATCGTGGATTGATTTTTTTTTTGAGCGCATTTTTTTACCAGGAATTTCAACATGAAAGTGACTGTGTTTGGTATCGGTTATGTTGGTTTGGTGCAAGCGGCGGTACTGGCTGAAGTGGGTCACGACGTGCTTTGCGTCGATGTCGACGCGCGTAGAGTCGAGAATCTGAAAAACGGCAACATCCCCATCTATGAACCAGGGCTGACCCCGCTGGTGCAGCAGAACTACGAATCAGGCCGGCTGCAGTTCACCACCGACGCCAAGGCCGGCGTTAGCCACGGCATCATGCAGTTTATCGCGGTGGGCACCCCTCCCGACGAGGACGGCTCGGCGGATCTGCAATACGTCACCGCGGTGGCCCGGACCATTGCCCAGTATATGGACGATCATAAAGTGGTGCTGGACAAGTCCACCGTACCTGTCGGCACGGCGGATAAAGTTCGCGCCGTTATGCAGGAAACCCTACAGGCGCGCGGCAGCAAGCTGACTTTCGACGTGGTCTCCAATCCCGAGTTCCTTAAGGAAGGCGCCGCGGTGGCCGACTGTATGCGTCCCGAGCGTATCGTGGTCGGTACCGATAACGATGACGTGGTTGAACTGCTGCGTGAACTTTACGAACCGTTCAACCGCAATCATGACCGTATGATCCTGATGGATATCCGCAGTGCGGAATTAACCAAATATGCGGCTAACTGCATGCTGGCCACCAAGATCAGCTTTATGAACGAGATCTCCAACCTGGCGGAGCTGCTGGGCGCGGATATCGAGAAAGTGCGCCAGGGCATTGGTTCGGATCCGCGTATCGGCTATCACTTTATCTACCCTGGATGCGGCTACGGCGGTTCGTGCTTCCCTAAAGACGTGCAGGCGCTGATCCGCACCGCCGAGCATATCGGCTACCAGCCCAAACTGCTGCAGGCGGTGGAAGACGTTAACTACCAGCAAAAGGATAAGCTGCCGCAGTTTATCAAGCGTCATTTCGGCGACAATCTCGCGGGCAAAACGTTTGCCTTGTGGGGCCTCTCCTTCAAGCCCAACACCGACGATATGCGCGAAGCCTCCAGCCGGGTATTAATGGAAGCGCTATGGCAGGCCGGGGCGCAGGTACAGGCTTTTGACCCGGAAGCGATGGATGAAACCCAGCGCATCTACGGCCACCGTGCCGACCTGAAGCTAATGGGCACCAAGGAAGCCGCGCTGCAGGGAGCTGATGCCCTGGTTATCTGTACCGAATGGCAAAATTTCCGCGCGCCTGACTTTGATATGCTGAAATCGGCGTTAAAGCAGCCGGTCATTTTCGACGGACGCAACCTGTACGATCCGGAACGCCTGGCCAGCCGTGGTTTCACGTATTACGCCATAGGTCGTGGGGCTTCGCTCGCGTCTTATAAGTAAGAGGGGCCCCATGAAATTTTTGGTCACCGGCGCCGCGGGTTTTATTGGTTATCACGTCAGCAGGCGCCTGCTTGCTGACGGCCATCAGGTCATCGGCATTGATAACCTGAACGACTATTACGACGTCCGCCTTAAGCAATCGCGGCTGCTGCAATTGCAGGGCGACACCGCCTTTACCTTTCATCGGCTGGATTTAGCCGACCGCCAGGGAATGGCGTCCCTATTCGCCGGGGAAGGGTTCGAACGCGTGATCCATTTGGGCGCGCAGGCGGGAGTGCGTTATTCGCTGGAAAACCCCCTGGCGTACGCGGACTCCAACCTTATCGGCCATCTGAATATACTGGAAGGGTGCCGTCACAATGGCGTCGGGCATTTGCTTTATGCCTCATCCAGCTCGGTATATGGCCTCAATCGTAAAATGCCGTTTTCCACCGACGATACGGTGGATCATCCGGTGTCATTGTACGCGGCGACGAAAAAAGCCAATGAGTTAATGTCTCATACTTATTCACATCTTTATCAACTGCCAACCACGGGTCTGCGTTTTTTTACCGTATACGGCCCCTGGGGCCGGCCGGATATGGCATTGTTTAAATTTACCGAAGCCATGCTTGCCGGCAGACCTATCGATGTGTATAACCGCGGCGAGATGCGGCGTGATTTCACTTATATAGACGATATCGCGGAAGCCATTATCCGTTTGCAGGATGTCATTCCCACGGCGGACAGCCAATGGACGGTGGAAACCGGGTCTCCCGCCACCAGTTCCGCGCCGTATCGCGTATATAATATCGGCAATAGTCAACCGGTCCAATTGATGGAATACATCAAGGCGCTGGAAAATGCGCTGGGCATTAAGGCCGAGATGAATTTATTGCCGATGCAGCCCGGCGATGTGCTTGAAACCAGCGCGGATACCGCGGCGTTGTACGCAGCCATTGGTTTTAAACCGCAGACGGAGGTAGCGGAAGGAATACAACATTTTGTCAATTGGTATCGTGATTATTATCACCAATGACTTTAGGGGGATGTTGCGATTAATGTCAAAAAGGCGACCTTCAGGTCGCCTTTTTGTGAGCGCTGCCCGCTAACGGTTAATCACTCCACCGGCGGCGGCAGTAAAGGACAAATTGCCTGGCACCCGGATCGAACGCCAAATGTTTCTTATGCTAATAATGCTGCTCATAATTTATGCACATTATGAGCTGAGGTTTGCTTACCGGTAAAAAAAACACCCGCTGAGTATTCAAACGGGTATTTATAATAGCGGTAATTTGGATTAAAGCAGGAAATCGTCCAGCGTCTTGCCTTCATCTTCAATAGACTTCTTGATGACGGCAGGCGTACGGCCTTGGCCGGTCCAGGTTTTGATTTCACCGTTTTCATCGGTGTACTGATATTTAGCCGGACGTGCCGCACGCTTGGTTTTACCCGTTGCTTTAGAAGCGCTCATGGTTTGCAGCAATTCATTCGGATCGATACCGTCGGCAATCAGCATTTCACGATATTGCTGTAATTTGCGGGTGCGTTCTTCGATTTCAGCCTGTGCTTGGCTGTCTTCCTCACGGCGTTCGTTGACAACGACCTCAAGTTTCTCCAGCATTTCTTCCAGAGTCTCCAGGGTACATTCTCTCGCTTGCGCACGCAGAGTTCGGATGTTGTTAAGAATTTTAAGTGCTTCGCTCATTGTCCTAATCTCGAATAATATAAATGGGGCGTCGGGGTAATAATAGAGCGGTAGTTTCTTTTCTGCAATAGCTAGTTTGTAAGTAAAGTAAAAAATAATCTTTTTTTTAAACCACCGCAGCCAAACGACAGTAAATATAAGGCTTGGGGCGAGTAACGACAAATTGATTCGCCATGTTGCGTTTTTCCCCTACTGCACTTTATGGAGCGCATATTGCACAAGACGTTTCATTATGAGCCATGTTTATATCAGGGGGAAATAGCAGGGTTATAAGCCCCCCATTAACCTCCGCCGGTTAATGAAGGTCCGACCTGGCGCCGGGGTAAGCGCGCCTGGCAAATGACCGGAGGGTGAATGGTAAAGTAGCCTGTAAATGATTCAATAAAATTACACTATTTTTATTCATCGCGGCGGGGGCGCCTTATTAGACCCGGCCCGGCCAACCGCCGCGCAGGGCGGGGGGAGTGAATCCGACGCGGGGCGGGGTGGGCCTTTGTGTTAAAGAATATGATACACTTATGGTCATATTAATTATGTCATGATTTTTCACCGGGGTATGGGGCTGATGGCTCAACTATATTTTTATTATTCTGCGATGAATGCGGGTAAATCGACGGCGCTGCTGCAATCTTCCTATAATTATCAGGAACGGGGCATGCGTACGCTGGTATTTACCGCGGAAATAGATAATCGCTTCGCGCGCGGGCAGGTCCGTTCCCGTATCGGCCTTTCCTCGCCGGCCGAGCTATACCGCCCCGATACCGATTTACTGGCCGTCATCACGCAGGCGCATCAGCTTGAGCCGTTGCACTGCGTGTTAGTCGACGAAAGCCAGTTTTTAACCCGGGAACAGGTTAACGGGTTGTCCGATGTCGTGGACCAGCTCGATATTCCGGTGCTCTGCTACGGCTTAAGAACGGATTTTCGCGCGGAATTGTTTCCCGGCAGTCAATATCTTCTTGCCTGGGCGGATAAATTGATTGAACTGAAAACTATCTGTTATTGCGGTCGCAAGGCGAACCGGGTATTGCGGCTAAATGACGAGGGCAAGCCCGTGCATGATGGGCAACAAGTGGTTATCGGCGGGGATGAGCGTTATGTCTCCGTTTGCCGCAAACATTACAAACAGGCGCTGGAACAGGATGTGTCCGTGCCAGGTTACACGCGCCTGACGCCGTCGGCTTAGGTTCGCGCCGGTCCCGACCGGCGGCGAATCCGCCAGGCAGGCAGCCCGCGCGCTTAAACCGCCCAGGCGGCGCGCAGCGGCTGCCAATGACCGGGCCTGGGCGTCGGCCGCGCCCAGGCCCGGGAATCCCGTGTCGGGGCCTTTAGGGGCCTTCAGCGGTCTTTGTCTACGAGTGGCGGCGTTGCCGGCGAAAGCCGGGAACGGTATTGAGGACTGGGCGGTGGGACGCGCCGGGGACGGCTAAAGGCAGGCAAGGGCACCCGGAGTTATGAATACCCCGTACGGCGCTGGCGTTGCGATAGCGCGTTAAACGGCCCAGGCGGGCCGTAGCGCGCATCCCCAGGCGGGGGCGTAGTGATAGCGCTGCGGACACAAAAAAGCCCCTTACGGGGCTTTTTGGCGTTTCCCCCGCCGGAACGGGGGACTAACAGGCATCAGCAGTATCAGCTGGTGACTTTCTTGCCTTTCTTCTCGGATTTCACGACGTCATTTATCGTCGCTTTGATATTA
The DNA here is from genome assembly GCF_047324285.1 of Sodalis sp. RH14. NCBI lineage: Bacteria > Pseudomonadati > Pseudomonadota > Gammaproteobacteria > Enterobacterales > Bruguierivoracaceae > Sodalis > Sodalis sp. RH14. Next base: position 3,205,407 of record NZ_CP178739.1, on the reverse strand, counting down.
CCGACAGGGGCGGGCGCATTGGCCGCCGCGACGGCGTTTTCAAAGGGTTCGACGAATTTACGGCCATAGTAGGTATCCATCAGGATTTGCTTAAGTTCGGCAATCAGCGGATAACGCGGGTTGGCGCCGGTACATTGGTCATCGAACGCATCTTCCGACAGCTTGTCGACTTTTGCCAGGAAGTCTGCTTCCAGCACGCCGGCTTCGCGAATAGAGGTCGGGATGCCCAGGTCTGCCTTGATTTCGTCAAGCCAGGCGAGCAGATTCTCGATCTTCTGCGCGGTACGGTCGCCCGGTTTGCTCAGGCCCAGATGGTCCGCCACTTCGGCGTAGCGACGGCGTGCCTGCGGACGGTCGTACTGACTGAACGCGGCCTGCTTGGTCGGGTTGTCGTTGGCGTTGTAGCGGATCACGTTGGAGATCAGCATAGCATTGGCCAGGCCATGGGGAATGTGGAATTCCGACCCCAGTTTATGGGCCATGGAGTGACATACGCCGAGGAAGGCGTTGGCAAACGCAATACCGGCGATGGTGGCGGCGTTATGCACGCGTTCACGGGCCACCGGGTTCTTGGCGCCTTCATGATAGCTGGCCGGCAGGTATTCTTTAAGCAGCTTAATGGCCTGCAGCGCCTGGCCATCGGAAAACTCGGTGGCCATAATGGACACATAGGCTTCCAGCGCATGGGTTACCGCATCCAGGCCGCCGAAGGCGCACAGGGATTTAGGCATGTTCATCACCAGGTTGGCGTCGACAATCGCCATATCCGGCACCAGGGCATAATCCGCCAGCGGGTATTTCTGGCCGGTGGCGTCATCGGTGACCACGGCGAACGGTGTAACTTCCGAACCGGTGCCCGAGGTGGTGGTAACCGCAATCATCCTGGCTTTTACGCCCATTTTCGGGAACTTGTAGATACGTTTACGGATATCCATAAAGCGCAGCGCCAGCTCTTCGAACGGGGTGCCCGGATGTTCGTACATCACCCACATGATCTTGGCGGCATCCATCGGCGAGCCGCCGCCGAGGGCAATGATGACATCGGGTTTAAACGACATCATCTGCTCGGCGCCCTTGCGCACGATGCTCAGGGTCGGATCGGCCTCAACCTCGAAGAACACTTCGGTTTCAATGCCGTGGTTTTTCAGCACCGAGGTAATCTGGTCGGCATAGCCGTTGTTGAACAGATAGCGGTCGGTGACGATAAAGGCGCGTTTTGCGCCGTCGCTGGCCACTTCGTCCAGGGCGATCGGCAATGAACCACGACGGAAATAGATGGATTTAGGAAGCTTATGCCACATCATATTTTCAGCTCGCTTGGCCACGGTTTTCTTGTTGATGAGATGCTTGACCCCGACGTTCTCGGAGATCGAGTTCCCGCCCCAGGAACCACAACCCAGCGTCAGGGACGGCGCCAGCTTGAAGTTATAGAGGTCGCCGATACCCCCTTGGGAGGCCGGGGTGTTGATCAGGATACGCGCGGTCTTCATCTTGTCGCCGAAAAAATTCACGCGTTCAGGCTGGTTATCCTGGTCGGTGTACAGACAAGAGGTATGGCCGATGCCGCCCATCTCCACCAATTTTTCCGCTTTGATCACGGCGTCTTCGAAATTCTTGGCGCGGTACATGGCCAGCATCGGCGACAGTTTTTCATGGGCGAAGGGTTCTGAGTCGTCCACGACGGTCACTTCACCGATCAGCACCTTGGTGTTGCCCGGCACTTTGATGCCGGCCATATCGGCAATCTTCGATGCCGCCTGGCCGACAATGGCCGCGTTAAGCGCGCCGTTTTTCAGGATGATGCCCTGAACGGCTTTCAGTTCCTCGCCGCGCAGCATATAGCCGCCATGGCTGGCGAAACGTTCGCGTACGGCGTCATAGATTTCGTCGACCACGATAACCGACTGTTCGGAGGCGCAGATGACGCCGTTATCGAAGGTCTTCGACATCAGGATGGAGGCTACCACGCGTTTGATGTCCGCGGTTTCATCCACCACGACCGGGGTGTTGCCGGCGCCGACGCCGATGGCAGGCTTGCCGGAGCTGTAGGCGGCCTTGACCATGCCCGGACCACCGGTGGCGAGGATCAGGTTGACCAGCGGATGATGCATAAGCTGGTTGGATAATTCCACGGTCGGCTCGTCTATCCAGCCGATGATGTCTTTCGGCGCACCGGCGGCGACAGCGGCCTTAAGCACGATTTCCGCCGCGCGGTTGGTGGCGTTCTTGGCGCGCGGATGCGGCGAGAAAATGATGCCGTTGCGGGTCTTCAGACAGATTAACGCCTTGAAGATAGCCGTCGATGTCGGGTTGGTGGTAGGCACGATACCGCAGATGATACCGATGGGTTCGGCGATGGTGATAGTGCCGAACGTATCGTCCTGGGCCAGGATGCCGCAGGTTTTTTCATCTTTATAGGCGTTGTAAATATATTCGGAGGCAAAATGGTTTTTAATCACTTTATCTTCGACGATGCCCATACCGGATTCGGCTACGGCCATCTTGGCGAGGGGGATGCGCGCATCGGCGGCGGCCAGGGCGGCGGCGCGGAAAATTTTATCCACCTGCTCCTGGGTAAAATTGGCATATTCGCGCTGGGCTTTTTTGACGCGTTCTACCAGCGTATTAAGTTCAGCGACATTAGTAACAGCCATAATGCTCTCCTAATAAATGTTAAAATTTTGGGTTAGATTGTTAAACTCTTTAAGTAAAAAGCCTGCCCGCCTCGCCCACAAAGATATATATGACTAATATTATATCAGTTAGTCTATCTGCCCAATCAGGGATATGCATTGGCACAATGAGCTTTTTACTTAATGAGTTTCTTCAATCACCTACTTTAACAAAAAATTCAGTTAAATTGCCGCTTTTTTATGCTTACCCGGCTTTGCGTTAAAGGGATCTTAAAGAGTATTACCGCAGTTATATGTGATACATATCACAAATTATGCATGCTGACTCCATTCAGCAGGGAGGGGTAGCCGCAAAAGTTACACAGGTGCCTTAATTACGTTAACCGATGAAATGTCGGGATAAATACGATTACAATTAATTAACAAACTGGCTGCAAAATTCGCCCCAAATAGCGATTTACCGCCGGGGGAGAAAGCAAAACGGCAGGCCGCCAGAAAAATCCACCTTAACATTGCCTGCCTAACCCCGCGCAGCGATGCTCATAACGGTCAGCATCAAAATAGGACAAAACATGCACGGAATTGGCCAAAATGCACCATAAAGCATCAGCGTATATTAACTGCGCAATGGGATTTTGTCGGCATAATGGGAAATTAATCGTGCTTTATTTCAAAACGATAGCGGGTTTTATCGGAATTTTCCGGATTTTTTTTCAGCCTAAGCGGCAAAGGGTCTTGTCACAATGCTACTCAGATGTTATTAGTGTTTATTCACGCATCATTAGGCGTTTATTCTCTTTACAGGCCATAAATTGACCTTATGTGTTTTTATGTAACAAATGATTAAATAATAATTATTTTTCCATGTAAGGCTGATATTTTTTGATGCCATGATAACTGTAAATAACTTCTTGCCAGGCCTGTGTCCCACCCGATTGCTGTTTTTGCCGGCGCCGCGCCGGCTTGTTTCCTTTATAGCCTTCACCAATAAGGAATACCGCTTCTTTGCCTTGTGGTTTCGTTCACCATAATTGGCGTGGGAGTTGTCATACCCGTTTAACGGGAACCTGCGTGCCGCAAAGCCGGGGCCACGCAATAATAAAAAACTGGAGTGCACTGATAATGACCAACATCACGAAAAAGACACTGCTGGCGGCGGGCATCATTGCCGCACTGGGCGTCGTGTCGGTAGGATCCTCTTTCGCCGCGGACGTTCCCGCCGGCGTGCAGCTTAGCGACAAACAGGAATTGGTGCGCGGCAACGGCGCCGAAATACAGTCCCTCGATCCCCATAAGATAGAAGGGGTGCCGGAATCCAATATCAACCGCGATGTGCTGGAAGGGCTGACCATTAACGACCTGTACGGCCATACGCAGCCGGGCGCCGCCGAAAGCTGGGAGACCAAGGACTCGAAAGTCTGGATCTTCCATCTGCGCAAAGACGCCAAATGGTCCAACGGCGATCCGGTGACGGCGCAGGATTTTGTCTATAGCTGGCGTCGCCTGGCCGACCCGCAGACCGCGTCGCCGTATGAAAGCTATCCGCAGTACGCCCATATCGTGAATATCGATGAAATCATTGCCGGCAAAATGAAACCCGATACCCTGGGCGTTAAGGCCGTGGACGATAAGACGCTGGAAGTGACCCTGAGCCAGCCGGTGCCTTATTTTCCTAAATTACTGAGCAACCCCGCCATGTCGCCGGTGCCGCAAAAGGTGGTGGAGCAGTTTGGTGAAAAATGGACCCAGCCCGCCAATTGGGTCGGCAACGGCGCGTATAAAGTAAAGGATTGGGTCGTCAACGAGCGTCTGGTGCTGGAGCGTAGCCCGTCCTATTGGAATAATGCCAAGACGGTGATCAACCAGGTGACCTACCTGCCGATTTCCTCGGAAGTAACCGACGTGAACCGCTATCGCGCCGGCGAATCCGATATGACCTATAACAATCTGCCGATCGAATTATTCCAGAAGCTGAAACGCGAAATCCCGAAAGAAGTGCATGTCGATCCGTATCTGTGTACCTATTATTATGAAATCAATAACCAAAAGGCGCCCTTTACCGATGTGCGCGTGCGCACCGCGCTGAAACTGGCGCTGGATCGCGATATTATCGTTAACAAGGTCAAAGCCCAGGGCGACTTGCCCGCCTTTGGTTTTACGCCTCCGTATACCGACGGCGCCAAGCTGACCCCGCCGGAGTGGTTTGGCTGGAGCCAGGACAAACGTAATGCCGAAGCGCGTAAGCTGCTGGAGCAGGCCGGCTACACCAAGGATAAGCCGCTGACCTTCGATTTATTGTACAATACCTCCGATCTGCATAAGAAACTGGCGATTGCCGTTGCGTCGATATGGAAAAAGAACCTGGGCGTGGAAGTCAAGTTGGTAAACCAGGAATGGAAAACCTTCCTCGATACCCGTCACCAGGGGACCTTTGATGTATCCCGCGCCGGCTGGTGTGCCGATTACAACGAACCCACCACCTTCCTGAACATTATGCTGACCAATGGTTCGAGCAATACCGCCCATTACTCCAGCCCGGCCTTTGATAAACTGATTGCCGACGCCGTCGACGCCAAGAGCGATGATGCGCGCACAACCTTGTATCAGCAGGCTGAACAGCAACTGGATAAGGATTCCGCCATCGTTCCGGTGTATTACTATGTGAACGCCCGGCTGGTGAAACCTTATGTTGGTGGATATACCGGTAAAGATCCGCTGGATAATGTGTATGTAAAAGACCTTTACATCATCAAACATTAACCAGGCGTAATGGATGACAACAGGGCAGGGTCTTCACGGGCCGTGCCCTGTTTTTCCTGTTCAAGTGAACGATTTGAATAAATGCACGTTATAGGTATTGGGCATGTTAAAGTTTATTATCCGCCGGTTGCTTGAAGCGATTCCGACGCTATTCATATTGATCACCATTTCATTTTTCATGATGCGGCTGGCGCCCGGGAGTCCGTTTACCGGCGAGCGCGGCCTGCCGCCGGAAGTGATGGCCAACATCGAAGCCAGGTACCATCTCAACGATCCGATGATAAAGCAGTACGGCGCGTATCTGGTCCAACTGGCGCACGGTGATTTCGGCCCGTCGTTCAAATATAAAGACTATTCGGTTAACGATTTGGTGGCCAATTCTTTTCCCGTCTCGGCCAAGCTAGGCCTGGCGGCGTTTATACTGGCGATGGTGGTGGGGGTATTCGCCGGCGTCATGGCGGCGCTGCGGCAAAATACCAAATGGGATTACCTGGCCATGGGTTTTGCCATGACCGGCGTCGTCATACCCAGCTTTGTGGTGGCGCCGCTGCTGGTGCTTATCTTCGCCATTACGCTTAAATGGCTGCCGGGCGGCGGCTGGAACGGCGGCGCGCCCAGGTTTGTGCTGCTGCCGATGATTGCCCTGTCGCTGGCCTATATCGCCAGCATCGCCCGTATCACCCGTGGCTCGATGATTGAGGTGCTGCACTCCAACTTTATCCGCACCGCCCGGGCCAAGGGACTGCCCATGCGGCGCATTATTTTCAGCCACGCCCTCAAACCCGCGCTGCTGCCGGTCATTTCTTATATGGGACCGGCGTTTGTCGGTATCATTACCGGCTCCATGGTAATAGAAACCATCTTCGGACTGCCGGGGATCGGCCAGCTGTTTGTCAACGGCGCGCTGAACCGTGATTATTCGCTGGTGTTAAGCCTGACCATCCTGGTCGGGGCGCTGACGATTTTATTTAATGCGATTGTCGATGTGCTGTACGCGGTTATCGACCCGAAAATACGTTATTAAGCTGGAGCACGCACATGATGATTGGTAACAAAAATAGCGAGGCTCTGGAGAAACTCAGCGAAACGCTGCAAGTGGAAGGCCGTAGCCTTTGGCAGGACGCCCGCCGGCGTTTTATCCATAACAAGGCCGCGCTAACCAGCCTTATCGTTCTGGCGCTGATCGTGGTGTTTGTCGCCCTGGCGCCTTCCCTGGCGCAATTCAGTTACGACGATACCGACTTTGCCATGATGTCGGCCGCGCCGAGTATGGAATCCGCGCATTATTTCGGCACCGATTCCTCCGGCCGCGATCTGCTGGTGCGCGTGGCCATCGGCGGACGGATTTCCTTGATGGTCGGCGTCGCCGCCGCGCTGGTGGCGGTGATCCTGGGCACGCTTTACGGTGCGCTGTCCGGCTATCTCGGCGGTAAAACCGACTCGGTGATGATGCGCCTGCTGGAAATCCTCAACTCTTTTCCGTTTATGTTTTTCGTTATCCTGCTGGTGACTTTTTTCGGCCGCAATATCTTTTTGATCTTTATCGCCATCGGCATGGTGTCCTGGCTGGATATGGCGCGTATCGTGCGCGGCCAGACCCTGGGGCTGAAACGCAAGGAGTTTATCGAGGCCGCGGTGGTCAGCGGGGTGCGTACCCGCAATATTATCCTGCGCCATATCGTCCCCAACGTGCTGGGCGTGGTGGTGGTTTATGCGTCCCTGCTGGTGCCGAGCATGATCCTGTTCGAGTCGTTCCTCAGTTTCCTGGGGCTGGGCACGCAGGAGCCGCTGAGCAGCTGGGGCGCCTTGTTAAGCGACGGCGCCAATTCCATGGAAGTGTCGCCCTGGCTGCTGATGTTTCCCGCCTTTTTCCTGGTGGTGACGCTGTTTTGTTTTAATTTTATCGGCGATGGCCTGCGTGATGCCCTCGACCCGAAAGATCGTTAAGGAGTGCCGTGATGAGCATAATCGACCCAAAAACGCCGACGCCCTCCCTGGCGTCGGCAGCGTCCGCGCCGGCATTGCTGACCGTTAAGGATTTGCGCGTGACCTTCGCCACCGCCGACGGCGATGTGACCGCGGTTAACGACCTGAACTTTACCCTGCGGGCCGGGGAAACGCTGGGTATTGTCGGCGAGTCCGGCTCGGGTAAGTCTCAGACCGCGTTTGCCCTGATGGGACTGCTGGCCGCCAACGGGCGTATTGAGGGCTCCGCCGCCTTTAATGGCCGTGAAATTCTCAACCTGCCGGAGAAGCAGCTGAACAAACTACGCGCCTCGGAAATCTCGATGATTTTCCAGGATCCGATGACGTCGCTTAATCCTTATATGCGGGTGGGCGAACAGCTGATTGAAGTACTGTTGATGCATAAAAAAATCAGCAAGCATGAGGCGTTTGAAGAGTCGGTGCGTATGCTCGACGCGGTAAAAATGCCCGAGGCGCGCAAGCGGATGCGGATGTATCCCCATGAGTTTTCCGGCGGCATGCGTCAGCGGGTGATGATCGCCATGGCGCTGCTGTGCCGGCCGAAACTGCTGATAGCCGATGAGCCCACCACCGCGCTGGATGTCACCGTCCAGGCGCAGATCATGACCTTGCTAAACGATCTGAAACGCGAGTTTAACACCGCCATCATTATGATTACCCACGATTTGGGTGTGGTGGCCGGCATCTGCGATCGCGTGCTGGTGATGTACGCGGGCCGTACCATGGAATACGGTACGGCGCGCGATATTTTTTACCAGCCCAGCCATCCTTATTCCATCGGCCTGCTGTCGGCGGTGCCACGGCTGGATGCCGACGGTTCCACCATGATGGTGACCATTCCCGGCAATCCGCCCAATCTGCTGCGTTTGCCGGAGGGCTGTCCGTTCCAGCCGCGCTGTCCTTACGCCATGGATATCTGCGTCAACATGCCGCCCCTTGAGCGGTTCGCCACGGAGCGTCTGCGCGCCTGCTATAAGCCCCTGGAGGAATTGGTATGAATGCCATGGACGAACATAAAAAGGTGCTGCTGGATGTCGAAAACCTGAAAGTGTATTTCGAGGTGAAAGGCGATAAACAGTGGTTCTGGCAACCGGCCAAGAGCCTAAAGGCGGTCGACGGCGTGTCCCTGCGGCTGTACGAGGGAGAAACGCTGGGGGTGGTGGGCGAGTCGGGCTGTGGCAAATCGACCTTTGCCCGGGCGCTGATTGGCCTGGTGAAATCCACCAGCGGGCGTATCGCCTGGCTGGGCAAGGAATTGCAGGGGATGAGCAGCGATGAGTGGCGCGAGACGCGTAACGATATCCAGATGATTTTCCAGGACCCGCTGGCCTCGCTTAATCCGCGCATGACCATCGGCGATATCATCGCCGAGCCGTTGCATACCTATCATCCGAAGATGCCGCGCCAGTTGGTGAAAGACAAGGTGCGCAACATGATGCTGAAGGTGGGGCTGTTGCCGAATCTTATCAATCGGTATCCGCATGAGTTTTCCGGCGGGCAGTGTCAGCGTATCGGCATCGCCCGCGCGCTGATACTTGAACCCAAGCTGGTGATTTGCGACGAGCCGGTGTCGGCGCTGGACGTGTCGATCCAGGCGCAGGTGGTGAATTTATTGCAGCAGCTGCAGCGTGAGATGGGGCTGTCGCTGATCTTTATCGCCCACGATCTGGCGGTGGTGAAGCATATTTCCGATCGGGTGCTGGTGATGTACCTGGGCCACGCGGTGGAGTTGGGTACGTATGATCAGGTGTATCATAATCCTCAGCATCCCTACACCAAGGCGTTGATGTCGGCGGTGCCGATACCGGATCCGGATAAGGAACGTAATAAGGCCATTCAACTGCTGGAAGGGGATTTGCCGTCGCCGATCAATCCGCCGTCGGGGTGTGTGTTCCGTACCCGGTGCCCGATTGCCGGCGAGGCGTGCGCGGTGACGCGGCCGATACTGCAGGGCAGTTTTCGGCATGCGTGCTCCTGCATTAAGGTGGATGTGAGCCAACTGGCGCAATAATCGGGAATAAAACCCACTTTTCGCCAGCAGGGTGCCAGCGGGCGTACCAATGATATGGTCTGGTGATTTTGGAGCGCCGGATGGATGTCGCCACGTTTATGTCGCCGCGGAGAGGATTTCGCCGGCGGTTTGCGTCGCCTTGGCGGAGGTTTTGCTGGCGTTTGTGGGAGAGACTTATGCCGCTGCGGCGAGGGTTTCGCTGGTGGTTGGGGGGAGACTTATGCCGCTGCGGCGAGGGTTTCGCTGGTGGTTGGGGGAGACTTATGCCGCTGCGGCGAGGGTTTCGCTGGTGGTTGGGGGAGACTTATGCCGCTGCGGCGAGGGTTTCGCTGGTGGTTGGGGGAGACTTATACCGCTGCGGCGAGGGTTTCGCTTGCCGTGCGTTAGGTTGTTTTATGTCTTGCCCGGTGCCGGCAAGCGACAAGAAGGGTGGTTCGCGCCACCCTTCTTGACTTCCGCGCGTCCGGCAGACCGTGCGCCGCTGCGCGGTTCCCGGCATCACCCATCCCGTCTTTTGGACCGCACGGGACGCGCTCCCGGCGCGCCCTTTGCTTTCGCCGCTCCCGGCGGCTCATCCAGCCGCGATGCGCGCCGCCGGCGCACTCTATGCCGGCACCACGTCAACACCATCGTCTGTGAGTAAATTAATGTTTTAGGGTTCTCAGCGGTATGCGTTTACCGGGAAAAATATCAGCATCCAATTTGGGCTAAAGTCTACAATCTAATGGCTAATGGCTAATGGCTAATGGCTAATGGCTAATGGCTAATGGCTAATGGCTAATGGCTAATGGCTAATGCTTACTATTAAAACTTAAAACTGAATGATGAATGCCTTACTGCCTTATTACATGACGGCTCTCACGCCTTACTGCATGACTCCATGTCTGTATGACCTGCTTTTCGCTGTGCCAGCTGCTTTTTTCCATACGCGTTGCATCCCATAACCGTCAATCCTATCCCGACGCCAAACTCTATCCAAGCAAAAGCGCCGCTATCGCTTCAGAAAATACATTGCCAACAGCGACATATGTCCCGGCATAAAGCGCGCTGACGGCGCCAGTGCCCCCGGCATGAGCCGCCGGGAGCGGCGAAAGGCCCGGTGGCGCCGGGAGCGCTAACCGGGCCGGTGCATCACGGGGGCATGGGCGGCGGAAGGCATCGCGCAGCGACGCGCGACCTGCCGGGCGCGCGGAGGTCAAGGAGGCCGTCGCGGTACGGCCTCTTTGTCGCTTGCCGGCACCCGGCACTGCATATAACCACCGAACGCACGGCAAGCGAAACCTCCGCCACGGCAACATAAACCTTATCGCAGCGGCATAACCTCCGCCACGGCAACATAAACCCTATCGCGGCGGCATAACCTCCGCCACGGCAACATAAACCCTATCGCAGCGGCATAACCCCCGCCACGGCAACAGAAATCCCCCAGCCTAGAACGGGCCTGGCATGTCATGCGGCACTTGTGAAGTTATTCTTTCCAGAGGATATGGCAGATTTTTTCCGCTTTATCGCGGCAGATCAGCATGCGCGCAAAAACGTCGTTGACCTCCTGTCCGTCTTCATCCGCCAGGCCGATAACCACTTCAGCGAAAAAATCCGGATTGAGGTCAAAATCCACCTGCTCGTGCCATTCTTCCGACGGGTCAAACAGCTCAGCCGCGCCGCGTTGTTCAAACTGCAGATTAAAAAGAATCAGATCGGCCTGATCAAGGTTATCCGGCGCCAGTTCAAGAAAAATATCATAAGCCTGCTCCAGCGTTTCATCATCTGTCAGGCGATTGTCCAAATCCATAACCGGGGTCCTGTGTGGGTATCACGGAGGCATCAAGGGCGTTGCATGGCGCTATTACATCATGGCCTTCGCTAAATTTACAGCAATGGACTGAAAAAGTAGAACAGGCGCTCGACAATGCGTTGCCAGTAGGGGCGTTTGGCCCAGACCTGCGGGTCGATAAGCCGGGAGCGGGCGATATAATCCTCCTGGACCCGCGCCAGGTCGCTGCCGAAGTCATCATCGTCAATCACCAGGGTAATTTCAAAATTGAGCCACAGGCTGCGCATGTCGAGATTGACGGTGCCGACCAGGCTGAGCTGGCCGTCCACCAGTACGCTTTTGGTATGCAGCAGGCCACCCTCGAACTGATGGATATTGACGCCCGCTTCCAGCAGTTCGGCGAAAAAGGCCCGGCTGGCCCAGCCGACCAGCAGGGAGTCGTTATCGCGCGGCACCACGATATGCACGTCCACGCCGCGCTGGGCCGCGGTGCAAATGGCGTGCAGCAGATCGTCGCTCGGCACCAGATAGGGCGTGGTCATGATTAACTGCTGCCGCGAGGAATAAATTGAGGTCAGCAGGGCCTGGTGGATCATGCCTTCCGGGAAACCGGGGCCGGAGGCAATGACCTGGATAGTATGTCCCGTCGCCTGTTCAAACGGCATGATATTGACATCGGGCGGCGGTGGGAGCACCCGCTCACCGGTCTCGATTTCCCAGTCGCAGGAATAGATAATGCCCATGGCGGTCGTCACCGGGCCTTCCATCCTGGCCATCAGGTCGATCCATTGCCCGACGCCGGCATCCTGCTTGAAATAGCGCGGATCGACCATGTTCATGCTGCCGGTGTACGAAATATAATTATCAATCAGCACCATCTTGCGGTGTTGACGCAAATCCATGCGCCGCAGAAAGACACGCAGCAGGCTGACGTGCAGCGTTTCCACCACCTCGACGCCGGCGTTACGCATCATGGCCGGGTAGGGGGTGCGGAAAAACGCGACGCTGCCGGCGGAATCGAGCATCACACGGCAGCGCACGCCGCGCCTGGCGGCCGCCATCAGCGCCTCCGCCACCTGGTCCACCTGGCCGCCGGCCTGCCAGATATAAAACACCATCTCGATATTAGTCTGCGCCAGTCCGATATCCCTGATCAAGGCTTTAAGGGTGGCGTCGGTACCGGTAAGCAGCTGCAGCTGGTTGCCTTTCAGTCCGCCCATACCCTGGCGTAACTCGCACAGCTTGAACAGGGAGCGGGCGACTTCGCTGTTTTCGGTGGCGAAAATCCGCGTGCACTGCTTGAGGTCATGCATCCACTTGGCCGTGGACGGCCACATGGCCTTGGCCCGTTCCGCGCGGCGCTTGCCCAGGTTGAGTTCACCGAACAGCAGGTAGGTGATGATGCCCACCAAGGGAAGGATATAGATAACCAATAACCAGGCCATTGCGGAGGGGACCGCGCGCCGCTTCATTAACACCCGCAGGGTGACACCTGCGATCAGCAACCAATAGCCGAATACTATTAGCCAGTTGATTACAGTATAAAAAGTTGTCATAGAGGCGAAAAATCCTGTTCGCAAGGCGTTAAGCATGAGTGTACGCATACGGGGCGAAAAGAGGAAATTTTTTCGCCCCGCGCGCGCCCTTTACCAGTCCGCCGCGCCGGCGTTACAGCCTTGGCAGTCCGGGAAAATGGTTTATAATGGCGCCCTTATTATCCGGTAAGAGTCCGTTCGTGCCATGAAAAGAAGCAGAAATGAAGTCAGCCGCTGGCGCATGTTAAGGCAGGCGCAGCGCCGGCGTAGCCAGTGGGTGGAAGCACAGTCCCGCACCTATCGGCATCTGACGCGTTTGCGGCATCTTCAGTTGAAACAGCAGCGCCGTTCGTTGCTCTTTTCCGTAACGTCTTATGGTCTGTGATCCGCGCTAAATAACAGCGATAAAAAAACCGGCTTTTGGCCGGTTTACCGTATTTGAGTTCCTTATTACGGTTTTAATCAGGATTATCCCTTTCCTTATGATGTCTCTGTCACTGTGTGGCGGTGGTCGTTGATGTCGACGTCGACGTAGACGTCCCAGTGCCTTCCGGGTCGCTGGCGGATGCCATGGCGGCCACCGAGCCGGAAACCAATCCCGGATCGGTGACCGTCGCGGCACCGGAAGCGCTTTGCGTAGCCGCTTCCGTGGTTCCCGCGGCGCCGGCTGCAAAAGCAGTACCGGTGCCGGCGGCGGACATAACAAGTAGTGCCATAAAGATTTTCTTCAACATACTTACCTCCGGTTGTTAACTTCTTAACGGGGAGTACAGCAATTCCAAAGTATTAGAAATTGCCGGCGCCTACAAACCGGATATTGGCGCCCTGGCGCGTATTAACTGAATATTTATGCTGTCTTGGCCGGTAAGAGTCTGATTAAATGTTGGTTATTTTTTATACTAAGATAATTCCTAAATGATAATGATATGCCGGGACGATCACGGTAATTTCTATCAATTTTAAGGGGTTAATAGCCGTTACGCTCATTAATTGCCGTTAAGTATTAGTCGGCGTTAAGTAACAAGCGAAATAATAAAGAGGCGACCAAAATAGGCGGCAGAAAAAAAATAGCATTAAGGGAAAAGCAAATTCACCGACGGCAGGGGTTGGCACGCATTATATATAGCCCCGGCGATATCCAGGTCTGGCCAACAGAGAAAATAATGGCGTTGTTTGCCGGTAAATCCGTTGGCGCAGCCTCCTTAATAGAGAGGATAAATGATAAGCATGGATAATGATTGATGGGTTTTGCCGCCGGGTAAATTAACCTAGCGGGCAATCAGCGTTATTTCACGCCCGGGCCGCGTGGCGGCGCCGGGATGCAATAGGGTAATAATCAGAAGGTTTTACGGTAGGGTTTAACCTGCACCTGCTTATAAACACCCGCGGCGACATACGGGTCGGCATCCGCCCATGCCTGCGCCGCTTCGAGGGAATCGAATTCAGCAATAATGGTGGAGCCGCTGAATCCCGCCGCCCCGGGTTCGTTACTGTCTATCGCCGGCAGCGCGCCCGCCGTCAGTAAACGACCCTCATCGCGTAGCAGTTGCAGCCGGGCGACATGAGTGGCGCGTACGGATTGGCGTTTTTCCAGGGATCCGGGCACGTCTTCAGCATAGATAACATAGAGCAAGGGCATTACTCCCAAAGGAATGGATTCATTTCAAGTAATTTACGTTAAGACATTGAACCCCGCGGCGCAATGAAAAAATTTTCCTGGCCGCTGACGGTTGTTCAGACAGGGATAATTGCCGGTTTATCCTGTTAACCTGGCAAGAGTTTGTTTTGAGTTATTGAATATGATTGCTATTTGCATTTAAACTTCACCTTTACTGAAACTTTTGTTGATATGGCGTTGATAATTTTGAAACCGACCCGTCGATTTTCGTGGCCGTTTGTCTTGTCCGCAGGGCTGCATACCTCGCTGGTGGCGGGATTGCTGTATACGTCGGTAAACCAGATAACCGCGCCGACCGCGGTTGAGCAGCCGATGAGCGTTACGCTGGTGGCGCCGGAGCCTGAGCCGGTGGCCGCGCCGCCGCAGCCGCCGGTGGAACCGCCCGAGGTTGAGCCGACGGCTGCGCCCGAACCCGCCCCGGAGCCTGTGCGCGAACCGGATCCCATCCCCGCGCCTGAGCCTCCCGCGCCGGTACAGCAGCCGAAACCCCTGCCCAAGCCCAAGCCGGTGCATAAAGAAGCGGCTAAACCCAGGCCCAAGGTGACCGAGCCGCGCGCCGAACCGACACCGCTCGCCGCTCCACCCCGTGAGGCGCCCGTACGTGCCGCTCCGGCGCCCGCGCCGGCGCCGTCCGCACCGGTGGCCGATACCGGCCCGAAAGCCATCAGCCGCCCGGAACCGGGCTACCCTGAGCGCGCCAGGGCATTGGGCATCGAGGGAACGGTGAAGATCCAGTTTGATGTCGATGATAGCGGCCAGGTGGAAAACCTGCGTATCATTTCCGCCACGCCGCGCAATATGTTCGAGCGCGAAATTCGCCAGGTGATCCGGCGCTGGCGCTACCAGAGCGGCAAACCGGGCAAAAACCAGACCACGACCATCGAGTTTAAGCTGTCGGGCGTCAGCAGCAGCTAGGCCGGGCCGCGGTGTACGCGCAAGGCCCAGCACGGGCCGCCGCCTGGGGCAAAACGGGCGGCTAAGCGCCGCCGGGGGCGAAGTGGCGCTTGCCGTCGGGCAGGGGACGCGCCTTGCCTTCGTCGTCCACCGCGACATAGGTGAAAGCCGCTTCGGTGGCGCGGTAGCGCTGGCCGATGGGGGCGGAAGAGACTTTTTTGATCCAGACTTCCACGTTAATGCTCAGCGAACTGTTGCCCGTGCCGGTACAGCGGGCGTAACAACAGACCACGTCCCCCACCGCCACCGGTTTCAAAAACGTCATGCCGTCGACGCGCACCGTGACCACTCGGCCCTCGGCTATTTCCTTGGCGAGGATAGCGCCGCCCATATCCATTTGCGACATCAGCCAGCCGCCAAAAATATCACCGTTGGCATTGGTGTCGGCGGGCATGGCCAGCGTGCGCAGCACCAGCTCGCCGGAAGGTAAAAAAGGATTGTCGCTCATCAGGGGTTCCGCTTGGTTTGACATCGGTCCGCCCCGCGGCGGACCGGGGGATCAACGGGAGTTTTTCTGGTCTTCCGTCATATGACGATAGACATACACTCCGCTTAACAGGGTGAATACCAGCGTCAGGCCGGTCAGGCCGAACACCTTGAAATTCACCCAAACGTTTTGCGGCAGCCAGAAGGCGATATAGATATTCGCCGCGCCGCAGCCCAGGAAAAACAGCGCCCAGGCAATATTAAGATTGTTCCAGACGCGCTCGGGCAGGGTCAGTTCCTTGCCAAGCATGCGCTGAATCAGCGGCTTGCCGAGCATAAACTGGCTGACCAGCAGCGCAATGGCGAACAGGCCGTAAATGACCGTGACCTTCCATTTGATGAATTCGGCGTTATGGTAATACATCGTCAGTGAGCCGAAGATGGCAACCATGATAAACGTCAGCAAGGTGACTTTTTCCACTTTCCGGTAGCGGATCCAGGTATAAATCAGCACCAGCGCCGACGCGGCAATCAGCGCGCCGGAGGCAATATAAATGTCGTACAGCTTATAAAAGACAAAGAACACCACTAACGGCAGAAAATCCAGAAACTGCTTCATAAAAAAATCCGTGGTTGGTTAAGTGACGCCGGCTTGGTTTCAGGCCTGGCGCAGCAACATATACAGGCGATACAGGTAAATCAGCAACAGTGCGGAAATAATATTACTTAAGCCGTTAAGCAGCACCGCGGCCACCAGCGACGACACCTGGGTAAACTGTGCCGCCAGCAATAATACCGCCGCCTTGGCCAGCAGCCATACCAGCACCGCCGGGGCAACCAGCCGTACATTGGCGAAAGCCAGTTTACTACTCAGGCGCATCGACTTGAATACGCCCAGATTGTCGCTGGCGGCAATCACCGGCGCCATGCTGAACGCTATGGCAATCAGGATCCCCGGTATCACAATCAATAATAGCCCGAGTTGCACCAGCAGCGTGGTAATAAATACCAATAACAGCAGGCGGGGCAGGATGGGCGCGGACAGCCCGATGGCGCGCAGCACGCTGACCGGCTGCCGGTCGGATACCAGGCGAATCATGGTCAACAGCGCCCCGGCCAGGATGACGTTGCCCACCAGACCGGCGAAAGTGCCCGCCGCAGAGGCTTTCAGCAGCACTTTTTGCTGTTCAGGCGTCATTTGCTGCACCAGTTCCTGCAGGCTGAGGCTGGATGAGTCGGCCATGTCGGGACCGTCGGCGCTCAGGATGACCAGCTGATCGCTACTGGGCGATAAGGCATGGCCGAGCACCACGCTAATCAGCGCCGCCAGCAGGGCCAGCAGGATGATGCTGGTAAACTGGTTACGGGTAAAATTCAACATGTCGCGATACAGGGTACTTGCCATAATTGGCATGTAGAGCTCCTTGGCAGAACGTTCTAAATTATCAGCCCGGTATTCTACCCTGTTAATGCCCCGGAGGGCACCCCGCGACATGATGATGCTGATTTTCCACCCTAATAAGCGTCTGCGCGGGCGCTGCGAGCGGCGGCAGGCCGTAATGCGCCCTGGCGCGATCGCAGGCGTCGTTGGGCCGCTCGCCGTCGCCGGCCATGGCAAACTCCCGGCAGGGCGAGGGACGACCGGCATAAATGGTGCAACGGACCGCTTTACCCACCTCGCCCGCCAGGGCATGGCAACGCGGCGTCCGCTCGTTGGTGCCGCGCATGCAACGTAAGAAAGGGGTAAGGGGTTCAGTTAAGGCATGGGGCACCGGGCCGCCGCCGTCATCGCCCTCGGCCCAATAAAAGGATACGCGGAACCACGCGCAACACGCGCCGCAGCTCATGCAGGGATTACTGTTATCGCTCATCGTGTCACCCGCCGACTCCACGGCGCCGAATCAGATTTGCCTGTCTGTTAACTTACGCCCGGTGCGCGGGAAAGCAACTGCCCGGGCCAAAGTATTTTTTTTGTCCTGTTTCGGTCCTGGTTGATTTGGATCAATCTCAATCAAGTCAATCCCTTGGTATAAAACATGATAAACAAGGTTCAGCTCAAATTTACCCTACGATGTGCCAAAGTAACATTTGTGAACTGAATCAACTTTGCGTGGCAAAGGCATTATCTCAACAAGGAGCGGGACATGAACAAGTGTGTTATGGGCTTGGCGGCGGCCGCGCTGCTGTCGGCAACGGCGCAGGCGCATCAGGCGGGTGATATTATTGTTCGCGCGGGCAGCGCCACGGTACGGCCGAGTGAAAGTTCGGATAACGTGCTGGGGATGGGCGAGTTTAACGTGGATAACAACACCCAGCTCGGCCTGACGTTCAGTTATCTGGTCACCGACAATATCGGCGTGGAGCTGCTGGCGGCAACGCCCTTCAAGCACCATGTCGGGCTGAAAAGCACCGGCGACATCGCCTCGGTTAAACAACTGCCGCCAAGCCTGATGGCGCAGTATTATTTTGGCGACGCCCCGGATAAACTGCGGCCATACCTCGGGGTGGGCATCAACTATACTACCTTCTACGACGCGCACTTTAACCAAACCGGGCAGGACGCCGGACTGAGCGATTTAAGCGTCAAGCACTCCTGGGGCATCGCCGGCCAGGCGGGGCTGGATTATAACGTCAATGAAAACTGGCTGGTGAATATGTCGGTATGGTATATGGATATCGACACCGACGTGCGTTTCAAGGCCGGCGGCCAGCAGCAATCAGTGCATACGCAAATCGATCCCTGGGTATTTATGTTCGGCGTCGGCTATCGCTTCTAAAACGAGGGTGCGGATCTGAAACCGTGCCGGCGACGCGTGCGCGCCGCCGGCAACGGGATTATTTGATACTGATGTCGTTTTCCACCGAACGCACGCCCTTGACGCCGCGGGTAATGGTCACGGCGCGGTTGGCGTCGGCCATCGAGCTGGCGAAACCGCTTAACTGCACCCGGCCCTTAAAGGTTTCGACGTTGATTTCGGTGCCCTTTAAATGGTCATCGGCAAGCAACTGCGTTTTCACTTTGGTCGTGATCACGGTGTCGTCAATATACCCGCCGGTGCCTTCGGTCTTGGCGGTCGGCGCGCAGCCGGCCAGCACGGCCGCGACGATTGCGGTTGCTGCAAGTGTCGTAAGGGATTTCCAGTTTTTCATTTTTTCTCCTTGGATTTGAATTATTTATTATAATATATCACCCGCATCTTACAGGATGGCGGCGTAATTGATACGCCGCCATTAGAGTGTTGTGGATAAAATGATTTTTTTCAAATCAACCGCGCGTGGCGGCCTTCATTTTACTGACGAAGGTGCTTAACTGCGTCAGCATGGCCGCCGGGTCTTCCAGGTTGCGCTCGATAATCTTGACGATGGCCGAGCCGGAAATGGCCCCGGCCGCGCCCGCCGCCAGCGCGTCGCGCACCTGCGACGGCTCGGAAATACCGAAACCCTGCAGCGCGGGCGCGGCATGGAACTCGGTAAGCGTCGTCACCAGATGGGCCAGCGGCACATGGCCCTGGTTTTCACTGCCGGTTACGCCTGCGCGGGATAATAAATAGGTGTAAGCACGGCCGTGGGAGGCGATTTCACGCAGCAGGTCTTTATCGGCGTTGGGCGGGCAGATAAAGATAGGCGCCACGCCGTGGCGCATGGCGGCGGTACGAAACGGCAGGCTCTCTTCCAGCGGCACGTCGGCCACCAGCACCGAATCCACGCCAACCTCGGCGCAGCGGGCATAAAACGCATCGATACCTTTGTTAAACACCAGGTTGGCGTACATCAGCAGGCCGATGGGTATGGCGGGGTATTTCTGCCGGACAGTGGCCAGCAGTTCGAAACACTGATCCGGCGTCACCCCGGCGGCAAATGCCCGCAGGGTGGCGTTCTGGATGGTCGGGCCGTCCGCCAGCGGGTCGGAAAACGGGATGCCCAGTTCCAGGGCGTCGGCCCCAGCCTCGATTAAGGTATCGATAATTTTCAGCGACAGGCCGGGATTAGGATCGCCCAGCGTGACGAAGGGCACGAAGGCGCCTTCTTTACGGCTGTGCAGCGTGGTAAACAGTTGCTGATAGCGTTCCATTACATTTCTCCTCGCGCTTTTAATATATCGTACACGGTAAAAATATCCTTATCGCCGCGGCCCGAGAGATTGACCACCAGGATCTGCTCCTTGTCCGGCTCCGCCTTGATCATTTTCAGCGCGTGCGCCAGCGCGTGCGAGGATTCCAGCGCCGGGATGATGCCTTCATGGCGCGACAGGGCCTTGAACGCATCCAGGGCCTCCTCATCGGTCGCCGAGACGTATTCCGCGCGGCCGATACTGTCCAGATAGGCATGCTGCGGACCCACGGAAGGGAAATCCAGGCCGGCGGAAATGGAATAGGATTCCTCTATCTGCCCGTCGGAGGATTGCATCATCGGCGACTTCATGCCGAAATAGATGCCGATGCGGCCGTGTTTGAGCGACGCGCCGTGCTGGCCGGTCTCGATGCCCAGGCCGCCCGGCTCGACGCCGATCAGACGTACCGACGGCTCATCGATAAAATCGGCGAACATGCCGATGGCGTTGGACCCGCCGCCGACGCAGGCCAGCACCGCGTCAGGCAGGCAATGCTCCCGTTCCTGCATCTGCGCCTTGGTTTCCTCGCCAATCATGCGCTGGAATTCGCGCACGATGGTGGGGAACGGATGCGGACCGGCGGCGGTGCCCAGCATATAGTGGGCGCGCTCATAGCTGCCGGACCAGTCGCGCAGCGCTTCGTTGCAGGCGTCCTTTAGCGTCGAGGAGCCGCTGTGCACCGGGATCACTTCCGCGCCCATCAGACGCATGCGGAACACGTTGGGCTCCTGGCGCTGAATATCCTTGGCGCCCATATAAATGCGGCATTTCAGCCCCAGCAGCGCGGAGGCCAGCGCCGAAGCCACGCCATGCTGACCGGCGCCGGTTTCGGCGATGATTTCGGTTTTTCCCATGCGCTTGGCAAGCAGGGCCTGGCCGAGCACCTGGTTGGTTTTGTGCGCGCCGCCGTGCAGCAGATCCTCGCGCTTAAGATACAGTTTGGTCTTGGTGCCCGCGGTCAGGTTACGGCACAGGGTCAACGGCGTGGGGCGGCCGGCATAATTGGTTAACAAATCGCTGAATTCCGCCTGGAATGCCGGGTCGCTTTGCGCGCTGACAAAGGCGTCCTCCAGTTGCAGCAGCGCCGGTACCAGGATCTGCGGCACATACATGCCGCCGAATTCGCCGAAATAGGGATTTAATAGTGTCATGCGTTCCTGTCTCTTGTTGATCTGGGCAATCGATTAATAGGCGCGCAGCGTCTGAAATACCGTAGCCAGTTTATGGTGATCTTTAATACCCGGGGCGCTTTCAACGCCGGAGTTGAAGTCCAGCCCAACGCAGCCTAATTGCGCGGCGGCCACGCAGTTATCCGCCGCCAGCCCGCCGGCGAGCATGACGTTATCCAGACGCAGTCCGTCCAGCAGCGACCAGTCAAAGGGTTTACCGCTGCCGCCGCCATTATCGAACAGATAACGATCCACCGCGCTAAAATCCCGCGCCGGCGCATGGGTCCGCATATCCAGGGCTTTCCAGATACGGCAGGCGGAAGGCAGCGCCAGACGCAGGGCGCTTATATAGGCCTGGTCCTCGTCGCCGTGCAGCTGTACGGCATGCAGCGCCAGCGCGGCGGCGCTGCCTGCCACCTCCTCGATGGCGGCGTCGCGGAATACGCCGACGTAGCGCAGCGGCGCGCCGGCCATCACCGCGCGGGCGCGCGGGATATCCACACGCCTTGGCGACGAGGCGGCAAAAATCAGGCCGCCATAGAGCGCGCCGGCGTCATATGCCGCCCTGGCATCCTCGGGACGCGTCAGTCCGCAGACCTTATTCTCGCCGAGCAATACCCGGCGCACCGCGCCGTCCAGATCCGGTTCCGCCATCAACGCGCTGCCGATCAGGAAGCCGTTGGCGAAATGGCTCAGTTCCCTGACGTGGCGATAGGCGGTAATGCCGGATTCGCTTATCACCGTCACTCCCGGCAGCAGGGGCGCCAGGCGGCGGGTACGGTTTAAATCGATGGATAAATCGCGCAGATCGCGATTGTTAATGCCCACCACCCGGGCGCCGAGCGCCTGGGCGCGCCGGCACTCCTCTTCGGTTATCGCCTCGGTGAGCACGCCCATTTCCAGGCTGTGCGCCAGGGCGGCCAACTGACGGTAGGTGTCGTCGTCCAGCACCGACAGCATCAGCAGAATAGCGTCCGCCTGATGATGACGCGCCAGGTAAACCTGGTAGGGATCGATGATGAAATCCTTGCACAGCACCGGCTGGGGTACTACTTGGCTAATCTGGCGCAGGAAATCAAAGCTGCCCTGGAAGTATTTTTCGTCGGTCAGGCACGAGATGGCGGCGGCGTAGTGTTTGTACACGCCGGCGATGGCGGCCGGGTCAAAATCCTCGCGGATCAGGCCCTTGGACGGCGATGCTTTTTTGCACTCGAGGATAAACACGGTGCGCGAACCCTGGAGGGCATGATAGAAGCTGCGCGTGCTGGGGCGCACGTCGTCGATGAACCCGTCCAGCGGCTGGCGTTGCTTACGCTCGGCCAGCCATACTTTTTTATCAGCGACAATGTTTGTCAGTACCGTATCCTGCATGTCTTATCCTCTGGCCGCCAACGCGACAACACGTTCATAGGCGCCGCCGCCGCGGATGGCCGCCAGCGCCTGTTGGGTATTTTCGCGCAGATTCTCCTGGCCGAATAGTTTTAATAACAAGGCGACATTGGCGGCAACGGCGAATTCATGGGCATGTTCGCCTTTACCTTGTAACAACCGCGCCAAAATGTCACGATTTTCTTCCGGCGAGCCGCCCAGCAGGGCGTCCATTGACTGTTCCCGCAGGCCGAAATCCTCCGGCGTCAATTGATAGCTGTCGATCTCGCCCTCATTGAGTTCGGCCACCTGCGTCGGCGCGTGCAGCGCCACTTCATCCATGCCGCCGCCATGGACTACCGCTGCGCGCTGATAGCCCAGCACCCGCAGCGTTTGGGCGATGGGCAGCACCAGCTCCGGGCTGTAGACCCCGATCAGCGCCAGCGGGGGACGGGCGGGGTTAATCAACGGCCCGAGCACGTTAAACAGCGTGCGGGTTTTCAACTGCTGGCGCACCGGCATGGCATGGCGAAAACCGGTGTGGTACTGGGGCGCGTACAAAAAGCATACTCCCAGCTCGTCAAGCGCCTGGCGCGACGCTTGCGCCGGCATATCCAGCCGGATGCCGAAGGCCGCCAGCAGGTCCGAGGAACCCGAACGGCTGGACACGCTGCGGTTGCCGTGCTTGGCCACCCGTGCGCCGCAAGCGGCGGCGACAAAGGCGCTGGCGGTGGAAATATTGATGCTGTTGCTGCCGTCGCCGCCGGTGCCGACGATATCGGCAAAAGGATAATCAGGGCGCGGGAACGGCAGGGCGTCCGCCAGCAGGGCGGTGGCCGCGCCGGCAATTTCATCCGGATGCTCGCCGCGGATTTTCATGCTGATCAGCGCCGCCGCCAGCTGCGACGGTTCCAGCCCGCCCTGGATAATCTGGCTAAAAAGCTGTTCACTTTCCTGGCGGCTGATGCGCTCGGCGCGGTAAAGTTTTTCCAATATCTGTTGCATGATCAGGTTCCTATCGTTCAGGCCAGCGCCCAGTCCAGGGTTTGGTTAAGCAACCGCGCGCCCTGGGTGGTCAGGATGGATTCGGGATGAAATTGAAAACCGCAGACGCGATCGGCGTCATGACGCACCGCCATCACCATCTCGTTAAAGTGCGCATTGACCGTCAGTCCCGCCGGGATTTCGCTGCCCACCAGCGAGTGGTAGCGCGCCACCGGCAGCGGGTTCGGCATGCCGGCGAACATGCCGGCGCCATCATGGGTGATAAGGGACGCCTTGCCGTGCAGGATTTCCCCGGCCTGGCCGACGTAGCCGCCGTAGGCTTCCACAATCGCTTGGTGGCCGAGGCAGATGCCGATAATCGGCATCTGCCCGCGCAGCCGCGTAAGCAACTGCGGCATGCAGCCGGCGGCGGCGGGGGTGCCGGGACCGGGGGAAAGCATCAGTATGGGATTATCCATGGCCATCAGATGGCCGATGATGGTCTGCGCCGGCAGTTGGTTGCGGTACACCATCACCCGGTGGCCGGTGGCGCGCAGCTGATCCACCAGGTTGTAGGTAAAGGAGTCGATATTATCGAGTAACAGGATATCAGCCATCAGAACACCTCCCTGGCATGATGTGCGGTGGCGATGGCGCGCAGCACCGCGCGCGCTTTATTGCGGCTTTCGTCGGCTTCCGCCTGCGGCACCGAGTCCAGCACCACGCCGGCGCCGGCCTGTACGGTGGCGATGCCGTCCTCGACATAGGCCGAACGGATAACGATACAGGTATCCAGCAGGCCGCTGCCGGTAAAATAGCCGATGGCGCCGCCGTAGCTGCCGCGCCGCGTGCCTTCGGCCTTGGCAATCAACTGCATGGCGCGCACTTTGGGCGCGCCGCTCAGCGTGCCCATGTTCATACAGGCGCGGTAGGCGTGCAGCGCGTCAAGATCGGCGCGCAGGGTGCCGACCACCCGCGAAACCAGGTGCATGATAAAGGAGTAGCGATCGACCTTGGTCAAATCGGCGACATAGCGGCTGCCGGGTTCGCAGATGCGCGCCAGATCATTGCGCGCCAGGTCGACCAGCATCAGGTGTTCGGCCAGTTCTTTATGATCGGTGCGCATTTCAAGCTCGATACGGCTGTCCAGATCGCGATCCAGCGTGCCGTCCGGCCTGCGCCCGCGCGGACGGGAACCTGCAATGGGATAAATTTCTATCTGCCGGTTGGCGGCATCGTATTTCAGCGAACTTTCCGGCGAGGCGCCGAACAGGGTAAAATCGTTATCCTGCATAAAGAACATATAGGGACTGGGATTGCTCTCTTTCAGAGTATGGTAGGCGGCCAGCGGCGACGGGCAGGGCAGCGAAAAACGCCGTGAAGGCACCACCTGGAAGATTTCCCCCGCGCGGATCGCCTGCTGCATGCTGGTCACGATGCGGCCGAACTCCTCGTCGCTGCGATCGGTTTCCAGGGTCATGCTGTCGATCACCTGGTGGGGGATCGGCCCCGGCGCCTGCTGCAACTGATGCTGCAACTGCTCGATGCGCGCCTGTAGACGGCGTTTTTCGCCGGCCAGAGGAGTGAACAGGCTGCCCTGCAGCCGGCAGGTGCGCTGCTGATGATCAAGTACCAGCAGGGTTTCCGCCAGGTAGAAGCAAAAATCCGGACAGCGCTGCCCCTGGCTGAGCGCGGGCAGCGTTTCAAAACCCGCCACCAGGTCATAGGCGAACAGGCCGCCGAGGAACAGGGCATCCGGCTGATCCGCCGGCGCCGGCACCAGGGTCAGCAGCAGGCGCAGGCAATCGAATACCGACAGGCCGCGCAGCCGCGCATCCTCATCCATGTCGTTGCCGACGGACGGAAACACCAGCTCGCGGCCGCTGGGATGGGCGTTCACCTCAACCCCGGCCGGCAGCGCGGCGTCCAGCAGCGGCAGCAGCGCCGCGCCGTTGGCGGTCAGCGCCTGCAGCGTAACCCGCTGGCCGAGGGCGGTAATGCGCATGGCGCTGTCAAGCACCATCAGGCTTTGCAGGTTTTGCTTATTATCGATTTCGGCCGATTCCAGCAGCAAGGTGGCCGGTCGGGCGCCGCAAAGCTGGTTGAACATCGCGGTAGGATCGTCGCGATAAGTGGCGGTGGCCTGCAGCAGTTCTAATTGAGGTTGTGTGGCTTGCATAGTGTGTTCCCTGATTATCGCCCATAAAAAAACCCGCTTGAAAGGCGGGTTAGTAGGGATCTTGCTCTGTCCGACGACAGCGACGCATGATAACACCACCCGCTAAAGGGAAGTGCGCCACCAGCGAAGCGTTACCACGGTTAAGGTTATCATCGTCAGATTCTCATTGGTTGTCTTAATGTGTACTAGTAAACTAGTTCAGCAATGAAATGTCAACAGTCACCGCTTAAAAACAGTTAAATATTTAACAGGTTCGATTCACGGGCATTTGACGTTATGATAGGAACATTCATTTTGGAAGGTAGCCTATCGTTGACTGAGATCTACGTTAAATCATCGTTGCTGACCCTATACGATCTGCACAGCCATACCACCGCCTCCGACGGCCAGCTTTCGCCGGCGGATCTGGTGGCGCGCGCCGTGGCCATGGGCGTCGACGTGCTGGCCGTGACCGATCACGATACCGTGGCCGGCCTCGCCGGGGCGCGGCAGGCGATCGACGACGGCGCGCTGCCCCTCACGCTGGTGGCCGGAGTGGAAGTCTCCACCCAGTGGCAAAACCATGAGATCCATATTGTCGGCCTCGGTATCGATGACGCGCATCCGGCCATGGACGGGCTGCTGCGCGCCCAGCGGGAAAGGCGCCTGGCCCGGGCCCATGCCATCGCCGAGCGGCTGGAACGCGCCGGTATTCACGACGCCTGGCTGGGCGCCAGCCGTTTGGCCCAGGATGAACTGGTCACGCGCGGCCATTTCGCCCGTTACCTGGTCAGCATCGGCGCCGCCGATAACGTGACCAAGGTATTCAAAAAATACCTGTCCAAGGGTAAAACCGGCTATGTGCCGCCGCAGTGGTGTACAATCGAGGAAGCGGTCGGCGCCATCCACCAGGCGGGCGGACAGGCGGTGCTGGCCCATCCCGGCCGCTACCAGCTGTCGACCAAATGGCTTAAACGCCTGCTGGACCATGTTACCGACGCGGGCGGCGACGGTATCGAAGTGGCCATGTGCCAGCAGTCGCCGCAGGAAAAAACCGCGCTGGCGGGGTATGCGCGCGAGCGCGGGCTGCTGGCCTCCCAGGGATCCGATTTTCACCAGCCCTGCGCCTGGATCGAGCTTGGCCGTAAACTTTGGCTGCCGGGCGGCGTGGAGCCGATATGGCGCGATTGGCCGGTCGGCCGGTCGGCCGGTCGGCGGTAGCAGAAGGCTTGTCAGAAGGATAATCGCGGTATGCCGGGGGTGTTCTCCCGCCAGACTATATAAGGAGTCACAATGAGTCAGTTTTTTACCATTCATCCGGAAAACCCGCAGCCGCGGTTAATTAACCAAACCGTCGATCTGCTGCGCAAGGGCGCGGTTATTGTCTACCCCACCGATTCCGGCTACGCCCTCGGCTGCCGTCTGGAGGATAAAACCGCCATGGAGCGCATCTGCCGCATCCGGCAGCTGGACGGCAACCATAATTTTACCCTGGTCTGCCGCGACCTGTCCGAACTGTCCACCTATGCCCATGTGGATAACCAGGCGTTCCGTCTGATGAAAAACAATACGCCGGGCAAATATACCTTTATTCTCAAAGCCACCAAGGAAGTCCCCCGGCGGCTGATGAACGACAAGCGCAAGACCATCGGTCTGCGCGTGCCGAGCAACCCCATTGCCCTGGCGTTGCTCGAAACCATGGACGAGCCGATGATGTCCACCACCCTGATGCTGCCCGGCAACGATTTTGCGGAATCGGACCCGGAAATGATCAAGGATCATCTGGGCAAACAGGTGGATCTGGTGATTCACGGCGGTTTTCTCGGCCAGCAGCCGACGACGGTAATCGATTTGACCGACGACACGCCGGTGGTGGTGCGCGAAGGCGTCGGGGATGTTTCCCCCTTCCTTTAACGGCCGGCCGGCGGCGTTTTTACACCGCCGCCCCCGTCACCGTAAACTATGGATTGTGATCCGCGGGACCATAGTGTAAAATAGCCCCCTATCTTTCAGTTAAGTTACTGATAAGCTTACTAAATTATGGCGAAAGCCACCATTCGACGCCTGTGAAGGCGACAGCCGAGGTTGCTCAATGAGCGAAAAGCTGCAAAAAGTCCTGGCCCGCGCCGGGCATGGTTCCCGCCGTGAAGTTGAATCCCTGATTGAACAAGGCCGCGTCAGCGTTGACGGCAAAATCGCCACGCTGGGCGATCGGGTCGACGCCGTGAGTTCCATGAAAATCCGCGTCGATGGCCGGGTGGTTTCCATCACCGCGTCAGAAGAGGCGGTGTGCCGGATTCTGGCCTATTACAAACCCGAAGGCGAACTTTGCACCCGGCGGGATCCCGACGGCCGGCCGACGGTATTCGACCGTTTGCCTAAACTCAACGGCTCGCGCTGGATAGCGGTTGGGCGTCTGGATATCAATACTTCCGGCCTGCTGTTATTCACCACCGACGGGGAGCTGGCCAATCGCCTGATGCACCCGAGCCGGGAAGTGGAGCGCGAATACGCGGTACGGGTCTTCGGCCAGGTGGACGACGAAAAACTGCGGCTGCTGACCAAAGGCGTCACCCTGGAAGACGGCACGGGCGCGTTCCGTACCCTGAGCTTCCAGGGCGGGGAAGGGCTGAACCAGTGGTACAACGTGACCCTGACCGAAGGGCGCAACCGCGAAGTGCGGCGTTTATGGGAAGCGGTGGGCGTGCAGGTCAGCCGGCTGATTCGCACCCGCTACGGCGCCATTCCCCTGCCCAAAGGCTTGCCGCGCGGCGGCTGGACTGAACTGCCGCTGGGTGAAATCAACTATCTGCGCGAACTGGTGGAACTGGCGCCGGAAACCGTCACCAAAGTGCCGGTGGAGAAAGAGCGACGCCGTATGAAGGCCAACCAAATCCGCCGGGCGGTGAAACGCCACAGCACGGTCACGCCTACCCGGCGCGGCGGCCAAAGCAGCAAGCGCAACTCCGGCACCAAATAAGCCCGTCCAGGCGCCCGCGCCAAACGCCGGCTTGGCCGGCCGCGGCGCGCAATGCGTCTTCCCGGTCGCCATCCCGCCGCGGCCTGGCCCCGTCTGATTGACCGGGCCAGTCCCGCAGCCGCCTCACCAGTCCACGCCCTGTTGCGCCTTGATGCCCGCGTCGAACGCATGTTTCACCGGGCGCAGCTCGCTGACCGTATCCGCCAGCTCCAGCAGTTCGCGGTGGCAGGCGCGGCCGGTGATGATCACCGTCTGCCGCGGCGGGCGATGGTTCAGCGCCGCTATCACTTCGGGTAAATCCACATAATCGTACGTGATCATATAGGTCAGCTCGTCGAGCAGCACCAGATCCAGGCTGTCGTCCGCCAGCATGCGCAGGCCGTGGCGCCAGACGTCTTGGGCCGCGGCCCGATCGGTGACCCGGTTCTGGGTATTCCAGGTAAAACCGGTGGCCATTACCTGGAATTCAACCCCATGCTGCTCCAGCAGGTTTCTTTCGCCGTTCGGCCATTGCCCCTTGATAAACTGGATCACGCCGGCGCGCATGCCGTGGCCTATCGCCCGGGTCACGGTGCCGAAGCCGGCGGTGGTCTTGCCTTTGCCGTTGCCGGTAAACACAATGACGATGCCGCGCTGCTCCGTGGCCGCGGCAATACGGGCATCCACCTGTTCTTTTAAACGCTGCTGGCGCTGCTGGTGCCTATCTTCACTCATTCGCTGGTCCTGTATGATTACGCCGGGCCCGGTGTACGGTCCGGCTGGGCATCGAAACTGATCCCGGTTTTGCGGCGGCTGTCATCCCCCATTAAATAAAGGTAGATGGGCATAATCTCGGCGGGGGTCTTGAGGCGATCGGCATTTTCATCCGGAAAGGCGCTGGCGCGCATACCGGTACGGGTGCCGCCGGGGTTGATGCAGTTAACCCGCAGGGTAGCCGCGGGATATTCGTCCGCCAGCACCTGCATCATGCCTTCGGTGGCGAATTTGGAGACAGCGTACGCTCCCCAGTTGGCCCGTCCCTGGCGCCCGACGCTGGAACTGCTGAATATCAGGGAAGGCCGGGACGCCTGCAATAACAGCGGCAGCATCGCCTGGGTCAGCATAAAGGCGGCGTTCACGTTGACCGCCATCACCTGCTGCCAGCTGGCGGGGGACTGCTGCGCCATCGGCACGATTTCGCCTAACAGGCCGGCATTGTTCAGCAGGCCGTCCAGGCGCGGAAAGTCGGCCGCGAGCCGCTGGCCCAGCAAGGCGTAATCCTCCGCTCCGGCCACCGCCAGGTCAAAGGGGATAACCCGCGCCGGCTGGCCGCCTTCACCGGCAATCAATCCCGCCACCGCCGCCAGCTTGGCTTCGGTGCGCCCCAGCAGCAATAGCCTGGCGCCGTGGCGGGCGTAAGTCAGCGCCGCCTCGCGGCCGATGCCGTCGCCGGCCCCGGTCACCATAATGATGCGGCCGGCCAATAAGTCATGTTTGGGCTGGTAGTACAAGGGACGCTCCTTTGCTAACCCGTCACCCTGGAGGTGATATTAGCGCTCTTTTTACCCGACGGTCTCTCATTTTATGCCTGAAACCTGACCTCATTTCAATCGTTAACGGTTTACCGACTTAATATACGTAAACCTACGTAATATTCTGATTTTCCCGGCGACGTATACCCGCGCCTTAGCTAGAATAGACCGCAACGGAAAACACATTCAGCAAGGCGACAGCGTGGAATTTATTACTCTTTATGGACTCTTCCTGGCAAAAACCATCACCGTGGTGCTGGCCTTCGGCGCGATTTTGCTGCTGGTCATGGGATTGCGTCAGCGGCAGCGCCGGCGCAAGGGCGAAATCCAGATAACGGATCTGGGTAAACAGTATCGTGAGATGCAGCGCGAAATGCAGCTGGCGCGCATGGGCGAGGCCGAACAGCGTATCTGGCACAAGCGGCATAAGAAGCAGGAAAAAGGCGAGGCGAAACTGGCGCGCGCGCGCGCAAAGCATGGCGAAAAAACGCCGCAGAAATCCTGTTTGTACGTACTGGATTTCAAAGGCAGCATGGATGCCGGCGAGGTCGCTTCGCTGCGCGAGGAAGTGTCCGCGGTGCTGGCGGTGGCGAAACCGGAAGATGAGGTGCTGCTGCGCCTCGAAAGCCCCGGCGGGGTGGTGCATGGCTACGGCCTGGCCGCCTCGCAGCTGCAGCGCCTGCGCGATCGCGGCATCCGCCTGACGGTAGCGGTGGATAAGGTGGCCGCCAGCGGCGGTTATATGATGGCCTGCGTCGCCGATCGCATTATCGCCGCGCCTTTCGCCATTGTCGGTTCCATCGGCGTCGTGGCCCAGATTCCTAACTTCAACCGGCTGCTCAAGCGCAATGATATCGACATGGAACTGCACACCGCCGGAGCCTATAAGCGGACCCTGACCCTGTTTGGTGAAAACTCGCCGGAAGGACGGGAAAAGTTCCAGCAGGATCTGAACGAAACGCATCAGCTCTTCAAGCAGTTTGTCCATGACATGCGCCCCACGCTTGATATTGAAGCGGTGGCGACCGGCGAGCACTGGTACGGCACCCAGGCGCGGGAAAATGGTCTGGTTGACGGCATCGGCACCAGCGATGATCTGCTGATTGCCGAAATGGCCAACCATGAGGTCATTAGCGTGCGTTTCACGCGGCGTAAACGTTTGCTTGCGCGTTTTACCGACAGTGCGGCGTTAAGTATCGAGCAGCGCCTGTTGCATTTATGGCAACGGGGCCAAAAACCCCTGCTGTGACGGCTCCCCGCCCCGAGGGCGGGCATGTCCGGCGGTTTGCGCCCGCCCGGGAACGGGAAACCGGCCCGGGCGTGGGTCATTTATTCCTCCAGGTGATACTTTTCTGACAACACCACGGCGAGATGTTTAAACATATTGAACACTGCCGTGGTTTTACGGGTGGGTAATCCATCCTGATCGAAAAAGAATTCACCGCGGAAAATCAGCACGCCGCCTTTCTGTTCTACCTCGGTGGCCTCCATGCCGTGCATATATTCATCATGCGCGCGAATAATCCGGTTAGCCTCAATAAGCAGGCTGTTGCGATCAATGGGGGTGGTGTTAGCGTACATACCTATTACTCCTTAGATGTCTTCCGGCCTATTGTAATCCCCGGTTGTGTTTGGCTGCAAACAGACTAAGGTTTATTCGTCGAACGGGCTTTTTAAACGCTTTTGCCGCCCGGGAAATTTTTTGCGCCGCTAATAAGTTGCACCAACTTTTTTATCATGTAGAGTGTGGGCCTTCATCAACTGGCGGGGATAACCGCATCCCAATCAATAGTTGATTTATCAATATTCAATGAAAGTATTGATAAATTAATTTTATTTTTCAATAGGTTAATCTCATGGCAAAGGCGAAAAAGCAGACTGGCTGAACAGAGGTTGATTTTTGACGGCGCTGCCGCAATATAAAATTAGTAAATGCCCAGCCAGGGTCTGGCGCACAAAATGCTTCTTAATTACAGAAGAAATCATTCAGGTAAAGGTAAACATGGGTAAAGCTCTCGTTATCGTTGAATCACCGGCTAAAGCCAAAACGATTAATAAATATTTAGGCAATGACTACGTTGTTAAATCGAGCGTCGGTCACATCCGTGATTTGCCCACCAGCGGTTCCGCCACTAAAAAAAGCGCCGACGCCACCAAAACGAAAAAAGTGAAAAGCGACGCGCAAACCGCACTGGTCAATCGCATGGGTATTGATCCTTACCACGGTTGGAAAGCGCATTACGAGATCCTCCCCGGCAAAGAAAAAGTGGTCAACGAGCTCAAAGCGCTGGCGCAAAACGCCGACCATATCTATCTCGCAACCGACCTTGACCGCGAAGGGGAAGCCATCGCCTGGCACCTGCGGGAAGTGATCGGCGGCGATGACAAGCGTTTTAGCCGGGTGGTTTTTAATGAAATCACCCGCAATGCCATTACGGCGGCGTTTAAAAAACCAGGCGAGCTGAATATCGACCGGGTCAACGCCCAGCAGGCCAGGCGTTTTATGGACCGCGTGGTGGGCTACATGGTCTCGCCGCTGCTGTGGAAAAAACTGGCCCGCGGCCTGTCCGCCGGACGCGTGCAGTCGGTCGCGGTACGCCTGGTGGTCGAACGCGAACGCGAGATAAAAGCCTTCGTGCCGGAAGAGTATTGGGAACTGCACGCCGACCTCAAGGTATCGGACAAGGCGCAACTGCAGATGCAGGTCACCCATCATGGCGACAAGCCCTTTAAGCCGGTCAACCAGGCGCAGACCCAAGCCGCCGTCAAGCAGTTGGAAAACGCGCAGTATGTTATCGCCGACCGTGAGGACAAGCCCACCAGCAGCAAGGCCGGCGCGCCCTTTACCACCTCGACATTGCAACAAGCCGCCAGCACCCGCCTGGGTTACGGCGTCAAAAAAACCATGATGCTGGCCCAGCGCCTGTACGAAGCGGGGCATATTACCTATATGCGTACCGACTCCACCAACCTGAGCCAGGACGCGCTGGCCATGGCGCGCGATTACATCGGCGCACAGTTCGGCGCCAAATATCTGCCTAAGCAGGCCAATGAATACGCCAGCAAGGAAAATTCCCAGGAAGCGCATGAAGCGATCCGTCCTTCCGATGTCAATAATCTGGCCGAACAGCTAAAAGATATGGAAGTGGACGCGCAAAAGCTGTATCAGCTGATCTGGCGCCAATTTGTCGCCTGCCAGATGATGCCGGCGCAGTACGATTCCACCACCCTGACGGTCAAAGCGGCGGATTACCAACTGCGCGCCAAGGGCCGCATCCTGCGCTTCGACGGCTGGACCAAGGTCATGCCCGCGCTGCGCAAAGGGGATGAAGATCGCACCCTGCCGCCGGTTAGCGTGGGCCAGACGCTCGGGCTGGAAAAATTACTGCCCAGCCAGCACTTCACCAAGCCGCCCGCGCGCTACAGCGAAGCGTCCCTGGTCAAGGAACTGGAAAAACGCGGCATCGGCCGGCCGTCGACCTATGTGTCCATCATCTCCACCATCCAGGATCGCGGGTATGTACAGGTAGAAAACCGCCGTTTCTACGCCGAAAAAATGGGCGAAATCGTCACCGACCGCCTGGAAGAAAATTTCCGGGAACTGATGAACTACGACTTTACCGCCCGCATGGAAGACAAACTCGACCAGGTGGCCAATAACGAAGCCGAGTGGAAAGCCGTGCTGGACTCATTCTTCAGGGAGTTCAGCGAACAGCTCGAAAAGGCGGAAAAAGATCCGGAAGAGGGCGGCATGCGCCTCAACCAAATGGTGATGACCAGCATCGATTGTCCCACCTGCGGGCGCAAAATGGGCATCCGCACCGCCAGTACCGGCGTGTTCTTGGGATGTTCGGGGTATTCACTGCCGCCGAAAGAACGCTGCAAGACTACCATTAATCTGATCCCGGAATCGGAAACCCTCAATCTGCTGGAAGGCGAGGATGCCGAAACCAACGCTCTGCGCGCCCGTCGCCGCTGCCCTAAATGCGGCATGGCCATGGACAGCTACCTGATTGACAACGGCCGCAAGCTGCACGTCTGCGGCAACAATCCGCTTTGCGACGGCTATGAAATCGAGCAAGGCGAATTCAGGATCAAGGGCTACGACGGCCCGGTGGTCGAGTGTGAAAAATGCGGCTCCGATATGCATTTAAAACTGGGACGCTTCGGCAAATACATGGCCTGTACCAACGAGGAATGCAAAAACACCCGCAAAATCCTGCGCAACGGCGATGTTGCGCCGCCAAAAGAAGATCCAGTGCCGCTGCCTGAGCTGCAGTGTGAAAAATCGGACGCTTATTTTGTCCTGCGTGACGGCGCGGCTGGCGTATTCCTTGCGGCCAACACGTTCCCGAAATCACGTGAAACCCGGGCACCGCTGGTGGAGGAACTGGCGCGCTTCAAAGATCGCCTGCCGGAAAAACTGCGCTACCTGGCCGACGCGCCGGCAAAAGACCCCGAGGGCAACAAAGCCATGGTGCGCTTTAGCCGCAAGACCAAACAACAGTACGTTTCTTCCGAAAAAGACGGCAAGGCCACCGGCTGGACGGCGTTCTACATCGACGGCAAATGGCAGGTCACCAAAAAGTAGCCATGCGCCAGGCCCGCCAACACCGAGTTTAAAGCAGATGTGTTCAAGGCAGACCTAGCCAATGGGGTCGAATCGGGCGTGGTGTTCCCGCCCGACCGAGCGCCCCGCGGCGCGCCAGGCCCGCCAACACAGAGCTTAATGCAGACGTGTTCAAGGGAGAGCGTGCCGATGGGGTCGAATCGGGCGTGGTGTTCCCGCCCGACCGAGCGCCCCACGGCGCGCTAGGCCCGCCAACGCCGAACTCAAAGCAGACGTGTTAAAGGGAGACCGTGCCAGTGGGGTCGAATCGGGCGTGGTGTTCCCGCCCGACCGAACGCCCCATGGCGCGGTAGGCCCGCCAACACTGCGCTTAATGCAGACGTGTTCAGGGGAGAGCGTGCCAATGGGGCCGAATCGGGCCGGCAATCATCAACCAACCTACGGGTTGGTTTTTTTATGTCTTATAAATAAGTTATATATAGCGATTTTTTATGATTAAATAGTATTAATTGCAAGATTAGCTTTCCCGCTGACGCCGGGGAAAAAAAACGCCCCCAGGCCGCGCCGCTGACAAGTAACTCTTGCGCCAAATTTATGCCAGGATGACAAAAATGAAATTGCAGCAACTTCGCTATATTGTTGAAGTCGTGAACCACAACCTTAATGTCTCCTCCACCGCCGAGGGGCTGTACACCTCCCAGCCCGGCATCAGCAAACAGGTACGGATGCTGGAAGACGAACTCGGGGTACAGATCTTCGCCCGCAGCGGCAAACACCTCACCCAGGTTACGCCGGCCGGACAGGAAATCATCCGCATTGCCCGCGAAGTCCTCTCCAAGGTCGACGCCATCAAGGCGGTGGCGGGCGAACATACGTATCCGGATAAAGGCTCGCTCTATGTCGCCACCACCCACACGCAGGCGCGCTACGCGCTTCCGGATGTGATCAAAGGGTTCATCGAACGCTACCCCCGCGTTTCCCTGCACATGCATCAAGGCTCGCCGACGCAAATCGCCGAAGCGGTCTCCAAAGGCATCGCGGATTTCGCCATCGCCACCGAAGCGCTCCACCTCTACGACGACCTGGTCATGCTGCCTTGCTACCACTGGAACCGCGCCATCGTGGTACTGCCCACCCATCCGCTGGCGGGCAAAGACCAGATCACCATTGAAGAACTGGCCGCGTTCCCCCTGGTCACCTACACCTTTGGGTTTACCGGCCGCTCGGAACTGGATACCGCCTTCAACCGCGCCGGGCTCACGCCGCGCATCGTCTTTACCGCCACCGATGCCGACGTGATTAAAACCTACGTCCGCATGGGCCTGGGCGTCGGCGTCATCGCCAACATGGCGGTCAGCAGCGAGGCCGACCCCGATCTGGTAAAAATCAACGCCGACGCCATGTTTGCCCTCAGCACCACCAAAATCGGCTTTCGCCGCAGCACCTTCCTGCGCAGCTACATGTATGATTTTATCCAGCGCTTCGCGCCGCATCTCACCCGCGACGTCGTGGATACGGCGGTGGCCCTGCGCTCCAATGAAGAAATCGAAGCGATGTTCAAGGATATTAAATTACCGGTAAAGTGACGCGCCGGTGCCGGCACCGGCATGACCGCATCGGTGAACACACTTTATGTTATGAAAAAGTTGCGTAATTCTTGTAAATTGTTTACTGCAATGCCTCAACCTGGATAGGGTTATGACTATAATGAAGTAAAAGTCTGGAGGAGAGCTATGTCGACAACGATTCGAGAAGCCAGTAAGGATCAACTGGTCATACGTGATAAAACCTACCGCTATTACAGCCTGCCGCGCGCCGCCCAACAGCTGGGCAACCTCGACCGGCTGCCCAAATCCATGAAGGTCCTGCTGGAAAACCTGCTGCGCAACCAGGATGACGACATCGTCACCGAAGCGGATCTGCGCGCCCTGGCGGGCTGGCTTGAGCACGCGCACGCGGACGGTGAAATCGCCTACCGCCCGGCGCGGGTGCTGATGCAGGATTTTACCGGCGTTCCGGCGGTGGTAGACCTCGCGGCTATGCGCGAAGCGGTAAAGCGCCTTGGCGGCGACGTCGATAAGGTCAATCCGCTCTCGCCGGTGGATCTGGTTATCGACCACTCGGTCACCGTCGACAGCTATGGCGACGATCGCGCCTTTGCCGAAAATAACCAATTGGAAATGGAACGCAACCTCGAGCGCTATAAATTCCTGCGCTGGGGACAACAGGCGTTCAGCCGTTTTCGCGTGGTGCCGCCTGAAAACGGCATCTGCCACCAGGTCAACCTGGAATATTTGGCGCTCACCGTCTGGCATGAAGAGCAGGATGGCGAGGCGGTGGCGTTTCCCGACACCCTGGTCGGCACCGACTCGCACACCACCATGGTCAACGGCCTGGGCGTGCTGGGCTGGGGCGTAGGCGGCATTGAGGCGGAGGCGGCCATGCTGGGCCAGCCGGTCTCGATGCTGATCCCCGATGTGGTCGGGTTTAAACTTATCGGCAAACTCAATGAAGGCATTACCGCCACCGACCTGGTGCTTACCGTCACCCAAATGCTGCGCAAACACGGCGTGGTGGGCAAATTCGTCGAATTCTACGGCGACGGACTGGACGTACTGCCGCTGGCGGACCGGGCCACCATCGCCAACATGGCGCCGGAATACGGCGCCACCTGCGGCTTCTTCCCTGTGGATGCCATTACTCTGGATTACCTGCGCCTGACCGGCCGCTCCGAGGAGCAAATCGCCCTGGTGGAAGCCTACAGCAAGCAGCAGGGATTATGGCGCCACCACGGCGACGAACCCCGCTTTACCAGTACTCTGACGCTTGATATGGGAAGCGTAGTGGCAAGCCTTGCCGGACCGAAGCGTCCGCAGGACCGGGTGGCGCTGCCGGGCGTGCCCGCCGCGTTTCGCGCCAGCGACGAACTGGATTTTACCCGGCGCACCCACCATCCTGATTTCCAGACCTTTGAACTGGATGGACAACAGCATGAACTGCACCAGGGCGCGGTGGTGATTGCCGCCATTACCTCCTGTACCAATACGTCCAACGCCAATATCCTGATGGCCGCCGGCCTGCTGGCCCGCAACGCGGTCAACAAGGGATTGCGGACCAAGCCCTGGGTCAAGACGTCCCTGGCCCCCGGTTCCAAAGTGGTGACCGATTACCTCGCCGCCGCCGGCCTGACGCCTTATCTGGATCGCCTGGGCTTCAACTTGGTGGGCTACGGGTGCACCACCTGTATCGGCAATTCCGGCCCGTTAAAGGAATCCATCGAGGCGGCGATTAAATCCGGCGACCTGACGGTGGGAGCGGTGCTTTCCGGCAACCGCAACTTCGAGGGGCGCATCCATCCGCTGGTGAAAACCAACTGGCTGGCTTCACCGCCGCTGGTGGTGGCCTATGCCCTGGCCGGCAACATGCAGGTGAACCTGAGCGAAGATCCGCTCGGCACCGACCCGCAGGGACAACCGGTATATCTCAAGGATATCTGGCCCAGCTCGGCGGAAATCGCCGATGCGGTGGCGCTGGTCAACAGCGCCATGTTCCACAAGGAATACAGCGCGGTCTTTAACGGCAACGCGCAATGGCAAAATATCGAGGTCAACCGCACGCCGACCTACGACTGGCAGCCGGATTCCACCTATATCCGCCTGACGCCGTTTTTTGACGATATGCAGCATCAGCCGAAGCCCGTGGAAAATATCACCCATGCCAGAATCTTGGCCATGCTGGGCGATTCCGTGACCACCGATCATATATCGCCCGCGGGCAATATCAAGGTGGACAGCCCGGCCGGCCTGTACCTGCGCGAGAACGGCGTCGAAGCCGGTAACTTTAATTCCTACGGCTCTAGGCGTGGTAATTACGAAGTGATGGCGCGCGGCACCTTCGCCAATATCCGCATCCGCAATGAGATGGTGCCGGGCGTGGAAGGGGGGATTACCCGCCATATCCCGTCAGGCGAGGAGCTGGCGATTTACGATGCCGCCATGCGTTACCAGCAGGAACAGGTGCCGCTGGCAATTATCGCCGGGAAAGAGTACGGCTCCGGCTCCAGCCGCGACTGGGCCGCCAAGGGGCCCCGGCTGCTGGGTATACGGGTGGTGCTTGCCGAGTCGTTCGAGCGAATCCACCGCTCCAACCTGATCGGCATGGGCATTTTGCCGCTTGAATTCCCGGCGGGGGTCACCCGGAAAACGCTGGGCCTGACCGGCGACGAAAGCATCAGCATCAGCGGACTGGACGAACTCGCGCCGGGCCAAACGGTACCGGTGCGCATTACCTATGCCGACGGGCGTATTGACGTGGTGCCGGCACGTTGCCGCATCGATACCGGCAATGAGCTGACCTACTTCCGCCATGACGGCATTTTAAACTACGTGATCCGCAAAATGTTGTAATCTCCCGGCGCTTCCCGCCACTCGCCAGGGCGGCGGGAAGCGCGCTGGACAGGACGCGATGCGAATAAACGACAGAATCTGCGTGACATTGGCGATGCCGGGTATATTATTTCCCCGGCATATTTATTTTTCTCGCCAGACTTAATTATTTTATTTATTGGCCTGACAAGGTTATTCTGTTATTATGTTGGCATATAAAGTATCAAATTAGCACCCTTACAGCGCGCCGGTGATAAAGTATTAATATTGACATTTTAATTTAAATACCGTTTTTTATCCTCTCAATTAATACCTGCAATTTTGTGATCCCTACAGGGTTATTATTAATTCCATTTGATATAGAATGCCGCCACTGAAAGATAGCGCCTGCGGATGAAATTAAAAATCTATTTTCATGAGTGGTTATTTTTAACCTTAGCGCAATATCTTTAACATATTCGCGGCATTTTTATTTCATCGTTCCCTGAGGAGAACACTATAATGAATAGCATCACGGAAAGCGCATCGGTGCTGGAGGCGTCCTCCGCCTCCAGCTGGCGCAGAAGCGACACCATGTGGATGTTGGGCCTGTACGGCACGGCCATCGGCGCGGGCGTGCTGTTTTTACCTATTAATGCGGGCATCGGCGGGCTGTTGCCGCTCATTATTATGGCGATTCTCGCCTTTCCCATGACCTTTTATGCCCATCGCGGATTATGCCGCTTTGTATTATCAGGTAAAAATGGCGGCGAGGATATAACTGAAGTTGTTGAAGAACATTTTGGCGTGGGTGCGGGTAAATTAATCACCTTGCTGTATTTTTTTGCAATATATCCTATTTGTCTGGTGTATGGCGTCGCCATCACCAATACCGTTAACAGCTTTATTACCCACCAGCTCCATTTGGTGGCGCCGCCGCGGGCGATATTATCGCTGATATTAATTGTCGGGCTGATGACCATTGTGCGCTTCGGCAAAGACATGATCGTCAAAGCGATGAGTATCCTGGTTTTCCCTTTTGTCGCGGCATTGATGTTGCTGGCGCTTTATCTTATTCCCAACTGGAGCGCCGCCATATTCGATAACGCGTTCGTTGCCGGCGCCGCCACCGGCCATGGTCTGATGACCACGCTATGGCTGGCGATCCCGGTCATGGTCTTCTCGTTTAACCATTCGCCGATTATCTCCTCGTTTGCGGTAGCCAAGCGTCAGGAATATGGCGTGGGCGCGGAGAAAAAATGTTCCCGCATCCTGGCCTGCAGCCATGTGATGATGGTAGTAACGGTGATGTTTTTTGTGTTTAGCTGCGCGCTCAGCCTGTCCACCGCCGATCTGATGGAAGCCAAGGCGCAGAATATTTCCATCCTGTCCTACCTGGCCAATCATTTTAACAACCCGCTGATTGCATGGATGGCGCCGATTATCGCCACGGTCGCTATCAGCAAATCCTTTCTTGGCCACTACCTCGGCGCCCGCGAAGGCTTCAACGGCATGATGATCAAAGCATTACGCAGCCGTGGCAAAACCGCCTCCGAAGAAAAGCTTAACCGCATCACCGGCATCTTTATGCTGCTGACCACCTGGCTGGTGGCGACGCTTAACCCCAGCATCCTCGGCATGATTGAAACCCTTGGCGGTCCGGTTATCGCCATGCTGTTGTTCTTGATGCCGATGTACGCCATCCAGAAAGTACCGGCGATGAAAAAATACAGCGGCCACTTCAGCAACGTATTTGTGGTGTTTATGGGCCTGATCGCCATGTCGGCGATTATCTATAGCCTGATGGGCTGATGGCCAAGCCGGGTCCTTCGGGCCCGGTCCGCTTTTCGCGCCGAGGATGTCGATGGAAAACCTTCGGCGCCGCATAATAAGGACAGGGTTATGGTTAGCATTTTTGATATTTTCAAGATAGGCATCGGTCCTTCCAGTTCGCACACCGTCGGCCCGATGAAAGCCGGGAAAATGTTTACCGATGATTTGCAGGCGCAGGGGCTGCTTTCCTCGATCGACCGCCTCGGCGCGGACGTCTATGGTTCCCTGTCATTAACCGGCCGGGGACATCATACTGATATCGCCATCATCATGGGCCTGGCCGGCAAGGCGCCCGATACGGTTGACGTGGATGCCATCCCGCAGTTTATCCAGCAAGTGCGGCAGCGTGGGCGGCTGCCCCTGGCGGACGGCCACGAAGTGGATTTTGCCGTGGCCTCGGCCATTGTGTTTCGCGATGAGAACCTGCCGTTGCATGAAAACGGCATGATGTTCAATGCCTACCGGCAAAATGCGCTGGTTTACAGCAAAACCTATTATTCCATCGGCGGCGGGTTTGTGGTCGATCGGGAAAACTTCGGCAAAAAGATCCCATCCGAGCAGGCGGTGCCGTTTCCTTTCTTTTCGGCGCAGAACCTGTTGCGCCACTGTCGCGATAATTGCCTGTCGCTCTCGGCGGTGGTGATGAAGAACGAACTGGCCCTACATACCCGGGAGGAGATCGAACACTATTTCGGCGCGGTATGGCTCACCATGCAAAACGCCATGCAGCGCGGCATGAATACCGAGGGCGTGCTGCCGGGGCCGATCCGGGTGCCGCGCCGCGCCTCCAGCCTGCACCGGCTGCTGTTTACCAATGATCGTTTCTCCAGCGATCCGATGAACGCCATGGACTGGGTCAATATGTTCGCCATGGCGGTGGCCGAGGAAAACGCCGCCGGCGGGCGGGTGGTTACCGCGCCGACCAATGGCGCCTGCGGCATTATCCCAGCGGTGCTGGCCTATTATGATCATTTTATCCAGCCGGTGACCCCGGAGGCGTACCTGCGCTATTTCCTGGCCTCCGGCGTGGTCGGCGCGCTGTATAAAATGAACGCGTCCATTTCCGGCGCCGAAGTAGGGTGCCAGGGTGAAATCGGGGTGGCCTGCTCGATGGCGGCGGCGGGGCTGGCGGAGCTGCTGGGCGGCAGTCCGGAACAGGTGTGCATCGCGGCGGAAATCGGCATGGAGCATAACCTCGGCCTGACGTGCGATCCGGTGGCGGGCCAGGTGCAGGTACCCTGTATCGAGCGTAACGCCATTGTGGCGATGAAGGCGATTAACGCCGCGCGCATGGCGGTGCGGCGCACCACGGAACCGCGCGTGTCGCTGGATAAGGTTATCGAGACCATGTATGAAACCGGCAAGGACATGAACGCCAAATACCGCGAAACATCGCGCGGCGGACTGGCGATCAAGGTTGTGTTATGTGAATAGCGCGGGGCATGAAATCAGCTGAACCCGGCGGCAAGGATGGCCGCGTCCGGGTCCGCCACGGGCATTGCGGCCTCAGGGCCGGGGAAGGCGGCGATGACCGCCGCGATAGGTGCTCCCGCCGCCGGGAGGGCCGGGGTTCACCACAGGATATTGTTTTCGGCGGCGGAGATATACCAGTCGACGGCAGAGGCATCCGCGCTTTTTTCCACCAGGGGTTTGTCCGCCTCATCCACGGTTGCGGCTTTTTTGCGGATCCGCAGCGGCGTGT
Organism: Sodalis sp. RH14; assembly: GCF_047324285.1. Taxonomy (NCBI): domain Bacteria; kingdom Pseudomonadati; phylum Pseudomonadota; class Gammaproteobacteria; order Enterobacterales; family Bruguierivoracaceae; genus Sodalis; species Sodalis sp. RH14. Next base: position 3,162,900 of record NZ_CP178739.1, on the reverse strand, counting down.
TCGCTTTTTCGCCGCTGACCTGGGCGTTAAAGGCGCGCACTTCGGTGTCGAACAGCACCCCTTCCAACTGATGCAGGCGATTGAGGCCGCGCAGAATGCAGATAAGCGTGCTGAGCGTGACCGAACCGCCCATTTCGGCGCGCTTAATGGTGGCGATGCCCAACCCGGAACGCTCCGCCAGCTCAATTTGCGACAGGCGCTGCTCAATGCGCGCATCCTTAATCCGGCAGCAGAGATCGGCAATGATTTCGCTGTCGTTCATGGTACTGAACTTCATGGTTTATAACCCTGTATTTAAAGAGAGTAATATACCTTAATCATGGGCCCGGATTCGGGTGGCCGATCTCATAATCAGGCTCCAGGGGCGCGCCGGATGGCGCGGCCCCATCATCCGCGGGGCGTTATTTAATATCCAGCAAATGACCCATTTTGGTCGCTTTGGTGTTCAGGTAGCGTTCATTTTCCGGGTTGCGCCCGACGATAAGCGGCACGCGCTCGGTAATGTTAATGCCCGCCTCCGTAAGGATTTCCACCTTTTGCGGATTGTTGGTCAGCAAACGTACCGATTCCACGCCCAGCAGTTTGAACATATCGGCGCACAGGGTGAAATCCCGCTCGTCGGCGGCAAAGCCCAACTGGTGATTGGCCTCAACGGTATCGGCGCCTTTATCCTGGAGCGCATAGGCGCGTATTTTATTCAGTAAGCCGATGTTACGGCCTTCCTGGCGGTGATAGAGCAAAATGCCGCGGCCTTCCTCGGCAATGTGGGTTAACGCGGCCTCAAGCTGAAAGCCGCAGTCGCAGCGCAGGCTAAACAAGGCGTCGCCGGTGAGGCACTCGGAGTGCACCCGCGCCAGCACCGGTTCCACGCCGGTAATATCACCGAAAACCAATGCCAGGTGATCGTGTCCGGTCGCTAATTCCTCGAATCCCACCATCAGGAAATCGCCCCAGGGTGTCGGCAGTTTGGCTTCTGCCACACGTTTAAGCTGCATGTTGCTCTCCAAAACTTCTTTATCGTCGCTCATCTCACTCTCGATGATGCCGTCTGACCAAGCATGGTGCGGTCGAGTGCGCGAAGATTCATTAATAGTGCATTTTGCCATAAATTTACCGAAAACTGACGGTTGAAAATCCTGTTTGCTGGCAAAATAGTCATTAGATTGTCACAATTGCTTACCGACCGATCGTTCTTATTAGGAAAATTGCCGCCGCCCTGACGTTAAACTGTTCAGCGGTAAGACATTTAACGGAAAATTATCTTTATGTTTGAAATAGCGAAACGCACCGGCCTGGGCGCGGTAATACTTATGATAATACCACTTTTGGTCTGGGTCAGTGGCTGGCAGTGGCATCCCGGCGATGAGGCCGGCTGGTGGCGGGGTATGTTCTGGATAACCCAAACCGTCAGCGCGCCGTGGGGCATGGTTACCAGCGCGCTGCTGCTGGGCTGGTTTCTCTGGTGCCTGCGCTTTCGCTTAAAGCCCGCCCTCGCACTGGCCTGTATCCTGGGCGTGACGATTTTAGCGGGCCAGGGCCTGAAAACGGTTATCAAGGAGCGGGTGCAGGAGCCGCGGCCCTATGTGCTGTGGCTGGAGAACGCCTTCGCCATCGACGATCGGGCGTTTTATTCGCTCCCGCCTAAAGCGCGCGCGCAATGGGTGAAAAAGGAGCTGCAGAACGAGGAGCAGATCCCGCCGTGGCTGCGTAAGCACTGGCAGCATGATACCGGTTTTGCCTTCCCTTCCGGGCATACGATTTTCGCCGCCAGCTGGGCGCTGCTGGCGCTGGGGCTGCTGTGGCCGCGCCGGCATTTCGCCTCGGTGGCGATTATCATGATCTGGGCGGTGGCGGTCATGTGCAGCCGGCTGATCCTGGGGATGCATTGGCCGCGGGATTTGGTCATGGGAACCGTGCTGAGCTGGCTGATGATAACGCTAGCCTGCTGGCTGGTGCAGCGCTGGATTGGCCCGCTGACGCCGAAAATCGACGAGGCGCGGGATATTAAATCCCGCGCGTAGCCGGCTTCCGCCCCAGCGGCGCGTTCTCGCAAACGCACCCCTACCGGGAAAAACATAAGCCTCATCGCATGCCGTCCCGTGCCGGCCAGCCTGGCGCGCCACGAGGTCGCGGGCGGGCGGGGGAACCACGCCCGATTCGACCCCAGCGGCATGTTTTCATTTCCCCGCATCCGATGTAATCATCTTGTTGCTTTTTGTGACAGCACTCGCTATTCCCAACAATCGTAATGGACATTATCGCGGGGACTTGCCACACTCCAGTTGAATATAAAATCAAAAGTGAATATATATTCACGTGTATTCATCCAGGAGAACAACAATGAACACCTTCCTACTGAAACCCTGCGTTGCCGCCGTCCTCTTGTCATTATCCATGGCGTCCTTCGCCGCGGATAAAGGCCTGATTGCCATCATTACCCCGTCCCATGATAACCCGTTCTTCAAGGCGGAAGCCGATGCCGCCTCGGCCAAGGCCACCGAGCTGGGATATACCACGCTGGTGGCGTCCCATGACGATGACGTCAGCAAGCAGAACCAGCTGATTGAAACCGCCATCGCCCGTAAGGCCAAGGCAATCGTGCTGGATAACGCCGGGTCCGACGCCACTATCGGGCCGTTGAAAAAGGCCAAGGCGGCCGGTATTCCCGCCTTCCTGATCGATCGTGAAATCAATGCCACCGGCGTGGCGGTGGCGCAGATCGTGTCCAATAACTACCAGGGCGCGCAGCTGGGCGCGGAGAAGTTCGTCAAGCTGATGAACGGCAAAGGCAAGTATGTGGAACTGCTGGGCAAGGAATCCGATACCAATGCCCACGTGCGTTCGCAGGGCTACCACGATGTGATTGACGAATATACCGGGCTGAAGATGGTGGCGCAGCAAACCGCCAACTGGAGCCAGACCGAGGCTTTCAGCCGGATGGAATCCATTTTGCAGGCCAATCCGGATATTACCGGCGTGATCTCCGGCAACGATACCATGGCATTGGGCGCCGAAGCCGCGCTGAAGGCCGCCGGGCGCAAGGACGTGATCCTGGTGGGTTTTGACGGCAGCGATTATGTACGCGACTCGATAATCGCCAAGGGCAATATCAAGGCCACGGTGCTGCAGCCGGCCGCGGCGCAGGCCGAAATGGCGGTGGAACAGGCGGATGTGTACCTGAAGACCGGCAAAGCCGGTAAAGAAGAGAAGCAACTGATGGATTGCGTGCTGATCGACGAGACCAACGCCAAAAACCTGAAGACCTTTAGCCTGAAAAACTAATCACCTGTGGCAAGGGGCCGGACGGCCCCTTGATTGGGAGACGACATGCAGCTCAACGCATTACGCAAGACGGGAATAGGATGTGTGATCCTGCTGCTGCTGACGGCCTGTGACGTGGTCGGTCTGGACAGTAACGGCAAACCTGTTATCCCCGCCGATCCGTCGGCCGGGCCGGATTATTCCAACCAGACGCCGGCGCAAATCGCGCAGGCCTTCTGGGCGCCGAAGGTGCTGCCGGCCGCGCACGCCCAGGCACTTGACTGGACGGCGCTCAAGCAGGCCCAGGGGCAGGTGAAGGGCGTCGACGGCAAGAGCGTCTATACCCGGTTCAGCGGCAAGGTGACCGCGGTGGATGCCGACGGCCTGGAACGCAAGCTGACGCTTAGCGTTAACAACGAGCCGGTTACCCTGCAGTTGGGACCGATTATCAGGGGCAACGCCGTGCGCGATGCCGCCGGTTTTCTTCGTTTTGAGGATTTTAAAAACCAGGTGCAGTTTGCCCAGGTGGCCAAGGCGCTCAATAAGCAGGCGTTAAGCGGCCTGCCGGCGGTGGATGGCGGCTGGGTGGGGCAGCAGGTGGACGTGCTGGCGGCGGTGACACTGCGCGCGGACAGTATTGATGACGCCGTGGCGCTGGAGCTTAAACGGGGGACGGCACAATGAGCGAGACACCGGACATTATCCTGCGCGCCAAGGGCATCACCATGCTTTATCCCGGCACGCTGGCGCTGGATAACGTGGACTACAACGTCTATCGCGGCAAGGTGAATGTGATTATCGGCGAAAACGGCGCCGGTAAATCAACCCTGATGAACGTACTGGCCGGCGTGCAGCAGCCTACCTCCGGCCAGATGCTGCTTAACGGCGAGCCGGTAAGCTTCGGTAATACCCGGGACGCGGCGGCCAAGGGGATCGGCATGGTGCATCAGGAGCTGAACCTCTCGGAAAACCTGAACGTGGCGGAGAATATTTTTCTCGGACGCGAGCATCAGAAGGGATTATGGCCCATCGATCAGGCCGGGCAGGAGCGCATTGCCGCCGAGCTGATGAATCGCCTGGATCAACCTATCTCGCCGCGCGAACTGGTGGCCAACCTGAAGGTCGGCCAGCAGCAAATGGTGGAGATTGCCAAGGCGCTGGCGGAACAGGCGGATATTCTGATCCTTGACGAACCCACTTCGGCGTTAAGCAAAACCGAAGTCAACGTGCTGTTCCGGGTGATCCGCGAGCTGACGCGCCAGGGGGTGACGATTATCTATATCTCCCACCGCCTGGAAGAGCTGATGACCATCGGCGATTACATCACCATTCTGCGCGACGGGCGTTTCCAGGCCGAGGCGCGGGTCAGCGAAATCGACGTGCCCTGGATCGTGCGGGAAATGCTGGGAGGTGACCCTGTCACAACATTTCTCAAGCCGGGCCGCACTTTTGGCCTGCCGGTGTTGCAGGTCGATCATATTACCAGCGTTAACGATGCCGGGCATCCCGTGGTCAACGACGTGTCCTTTAGCGTGCGCGCCGGCGAAATCGTCGGCATTTACGGTCTGATGGGCGCCGGCCGCACCGAGCTGTTTGAATGCCTGCTCGGCACGGAAAAGAACTATCTGGGCAAAATCTGGCTGGGGGATTTGCCGGTGTCGACGCGTATGCCCACCGCCAACCGTATCAAGCTCGGCATGAGCCTGGTGCCGGAAGATCGCAAAAAAACCGGCATTTTCCCGGCCTCGAGCGTCGCGGTCAACCTGACCATTGCCAGCCTGTGGCGCCGCTTGCAGCACGGTTTCAGCATCATGCGCCAGCAGGAGCAGCAGGCGGTGGCCACCACCATCGGCAATCTGTCGATCAAGGTCTCGTCGCCGGATGTGGAGATCCAGGCGCTGAGCGGCGGCAATCAGCAAAAGGTGGTGATCGGACGCTCGCTTTTGACCAACCCGAAACTGCTGCTGCTGGACGAACCCACCCGCGGCATCGACGTGGGCGCCAAGGCGGATGTGTTCGAGATGATGGTGGCGTTGTCGGAGAAGGGCATCGGCATTTTGTTCTCCACCTCGGATTTGAAAGAAATCATGGCGGTCTCCGACCGTATTCTGGTGATGTCGAACGGTAAATTGACGGCCAATGTCGAGCGTCAATCGGCCCAGGAATCGGCATTGGTCTCGGCGAGTGCAAAAGGGTTTTGATATGAAAGCAACCAACACCGCGACATTAGCGCCCCTGACGGGCACCCGGCGTTTTCGCTCGCGCGAAAATATGCTGCTGCTGCTGCTTAAATTGCGCACTTTTATCGCGTTATTCCTGATCCTGGGGTTTTTTACCACCACGGTGCCCGGATTTCTCGAGACCGGCAGCATCATCATCATGATGAAACACATCTCGATTAACGCCTTTTTGGCGCTCGGCATCACGTTTGTCATCATCACCGCCGGCATTGATCTGTCCATCGGCGCCACCCTCGGCCTGTGCGGCATGTTCGCCGGCTGGATGCTGACCCAGGGCATCGTATTGCCGATGTTCGGCATCGCCATATTTCCCAGCGTCTGGGTGATCGTCCCGGCGGTACTGCTCCTGGGGGGCCTTATCGGCGCCATTAACGGCTGGATTATCACCCGCTATAACGTCGCGCCCTTTATCTGCACCCTGGGCACCATGTACATCGTGCGCGGCGCGGCGATGCTGCTCTCCAACGGCGAAACCTTTCCGGGACTTGACGGCAACCCGCGCCTGGGCAACACCGGATTTGATCTTATCGGCGCGGGAACGCTGTTCGGCGTGCCCTACAGCATCTGGATGATGTTTGTGCTGGCGCTGGCGATTGCCTATATCGCCCGCCGCCTGCCGTTCGGCCGCCATGTGTACGCCATCGGCGATAACGAGCGCGCCGCCGAGCTGTCCGGCATCAAGGTCAAGCAGGTCAAGGTCTGGGTGTACACCATCTCGGGGCTGTGCGCCGCCGTGGCGGGGATCGTGGTGTCCTCGCAGCTGGTGGCCAGCCATCCCGCCACCGGCACCGCGTTTGAAATGAACGCCATCGCGGCGGTGGTCCTGGGCGGCACATCCCTGGCCGGCGGGCGCGGCACCATCGTGGGCACCCTGATCGGCGCCTTTGTCATCGGCATCCTGGCGGACGGCCTGGTGATGATGGGCGTCAGTGAATTCTGGCAAATGGTCATCAAGGGCATGGTCATTATCGTGGCGGTGATTATCGATCAGATGCAAAACCGCATGCAGCGCAAGGCGGCCATTGTCTCGCAAAAAATCATTAAAGAGGGCGCGCCTGAATAACGCTACGCCCGCATCGCGGCGGGTAGCGTTTTTTTTGGCTTATTCGAATAAATATTCTTTTATGCGTAAAAATTCGCTTTAAGCGAAAGAGAGGTAACGTGATGAACCCTTATTCATTATCAGTCGATGAACTGGTCAAGAAGGCGCGTCGGATTCGCCGCCGCATCGTAGCGTTGAACGCCGGAAGCCCGGCCGGCGGCCATACCGGCGCCGACCTCTCCGAGGTGGAAATCCTGACGGCGCTTTATTTCCGCGTGCTGAACTGCGCGCCCGACAGGCTGGACGATCCCGCGCGGGATATCTATATCCAGTCAAAGGGCCACGGCGTCGGCGGTTATTACTGCACGTTGGCCGAAGCCGGCTATTTCCCCATCGATTGGCTGCCGACCTACCAGCATGCCAATTCCCATTTGCCCGGCCACCCGGTGCGCCATAAGACGCCCGGCATCGAACTCAATACCGGCGCGCTCGGCCACGGCCTGCCGGTGGCCGTGGGCATCGCCCTGGCGGCCAAACGCGACCATAGCGCCAGGAAAGTGTTCGCGCTGACCGGCGACGGCGAACTGGCCGAGGGCAGCAACTGGGAAGCGGCGCTGGTGGCCGCCCATTACGGCCTGGATAACCTGGTCATTATCAACGATAAAAATAAACTGCAGCTGGCGGGCCTGACGTGCTCGATCATGAATACCGATCCCCTGGCCGACAAGTGGCTGGCCTTCGGCCTGAACGTGACCGAATGCGCCGGCAACGATATGCAATCAGTCGTGGATACGTTGGAAAACCTGCCGGCCAACGGCAAGCCTAACGTGGTGATCGCCAATACCGAAAAGGGCGCGGGTATCTCTTTTACGCAGGGACGGGCCGAATGGCATCACCGCGTATTCAAAGGGGATGAAATCACTCAGGCGTTGGAGGAATTAAAAGATGAGTAATGCAGAACATTTGGCAAGCGTGATGGTGGAGCAGCTAATCAAGGCGGTAGACAATGGCATGGACGTGGTGCCGGTGCTGGCGGATTCCACCTCCACGGCCAAGATCGGCCCGTTTATCGCGCGGTTCCCGGATCGCATCGTCAACGTCGGCATCGCCGAGCAAACCATGGTGGGCACCGCAGTGGGGCTGTCCATCGGCGGCAAGATTGCCGTGACCTGCAACGCCGCGCCGTTCCTGATTTCCCGCGCCAACGAGCAGGTCAAAATCGATGTCTGTTATAACAACTGCAACGTCAAGCTGTTCGGGCTTAACGCCGGCGCCAGCTATGGGCCGCTGGCCAGCACCCATCATAGTATCGATGATATCGCGGTGCTGCGCGGTTTCGGCAATATCCAGATCTTTGCGCCGTCTTCCCCTGAGGAATGCCGCCAGATTATCGATTATGCCCTGTCTTACGTCGGGCCGGTCTATATCCGTCTTGACGGCAAAGCGCTGCCCGCGCTGCACGATGCCGGTTACCGTTTTAAACCGGGACAAATCGACATGCTGCAACACGGCGGCGACGTGGCGCTGGTGGCCATGGGCTCGACGGTGCACGAGGCGGTGGAGGCCGCCGGTCTGCTGGCGGAGCAGGGCATTTCTGCCGCGGTCGTCAACGTATCCTCTATTCGCCCGTGCGATACTCGCCAACTCCTGGCGCTGTTAAAAGAGAGTCAACGGGTGATTACGCTTGAAGAGCACAATATCAACGGCGGCCTCGGCAGCCTGGTGGCAGAGGTGCTGGCCGAGGCGGGCTGCGCCATTCCGCTGGTGCGCCTGGGCATTGGCGACGGCGAGTACGCCATCGCGGCGGACCGGGCGGCGATGCGCGCCCATCACGGTTTTGACGCCGCGGGCGTGGTGCGCACCGCCCTGCGCGTGTGCCGGGGGGCCTGACGATGACGACGCCCATCATCCTCGCCATTGACGAGGGCACCACCAACGCCAAGGCGATTGCCGTCGATCGCACGGGGGCGATCCTGGCTAAGGCGGCGGTTCCCCTGGTTCTTTACCATCCCCGGCCGGGCTGGGCCGAACAGGATCCCATGGCCATCTGGCAGGCGGTCTGCCAGGCGGTGGCCGCTTGCCTGGCGCAGGTCCCCGACGCGCTGGTAAGCGCGGTGGCCGTCAGCAATCAGCGCGAGTCGGTGATGATTTGGGAGCGGGCCTCCGGCGAGCCCCTGACGCCGGTCGTCAGCTGGCAGTGCCGGCGCTCGCAGGATTTTTGCCGCGAGCTGGCCGCAAGCGAACACGCATCGCTGATTTACCAGCTCACCGGGTTGCCCATCGACCCGCTGTTCCCCGCCGCGAAAATCCGCGGCATGCTGGCCGCGCTGCCGCAAGGCGTGGAACGCGCCGCCCGCGGCGAACTGTGCGTCGGCACGGTGGATGCCTGGCTGAACTGGCAACTGACCGGCGGCCTGGCGTTCAGCACTGATTACGCCAACGCTTCCCGCACCCAATTATTCAATATCCACGAGCGCCGCTGGGATGAAAGGCTGCTGGCGATTTTTTCGATACCCGCCGCCTGCCTGCCGGCGGTTAAACCTTCGGCGGCGGTGCACGGCCATACCCGCGCCGGACAGGTACCCGGACTGGCGCAAGGCATTCCCGTCGCCGCCCTGATCGGCGATTCCCACGCCGCGCTCTATGGCCAGGGCGGCAACCAGGCCGGCGACGTCAAGGCCACCTATGGCACCGGCTCATCCCTGATGCTGGCGGTGGACGCCGTCGGCGCCGGTGGGGAAGGGTTAAGCGCCACCGTGGCCTGGCATGACGGCGAAATCCGGTATGCGCTCGAAGGCAATATTACCCACACCGGCGCCGGGCTTTCCTGGGTGGCGCAACTGCTCGGCGTGACGTCGCTGACGCGGCTGTCCGAGATGGCCTTAAGCCCGGCGGGCAACCAGGGCGTGTTTTTTGTCCCGGCGCTGTCCGGCCTGGGCGCGCCCTACTGGGACAGCCGGGCGCGCGGCCTGATCTGCGGGCTGACCGATGCCGCCACGCCGGACGTCCTGGCGCGGGCCGGGCTGGAATCCATCGCCTATCAGGTCGCCGATGTGTTTTTTGCCATGGAACGGGCCGCCGGAAGACGGCTGCCGGCCTTGCGGGTGGACGGCGGCGCCACGCAAAACCGCTGGCTGATGCAGTTCCAGGCCGATTTATTGCAGCGCCGGCTGATCCGCAATCTGAACGCCGAGGTATCGGCGCTGGGCGCCGCCTATCTGGCGGGCAGGACGCTGGGCTGGTGGCCTGATAACCAACATATCGCGGCGTTGCCCCGTGAAGTGGAATACATCGAACCGCGCGCCGAGACCGCGGAGATGCGCGAGAACTATATCCTCTGGCAAACGGCCGTCGCGCGCGCCCGTTATCAGCCGGACTAACCCTATCTGGAGTAAAGCAATGTCGACTAAAATAATTGAAAATCTGACCCTGGCCGTGATCGTCGGCAATCGGGGATTTTTTCCCAGCTATCTTGTGACGGAGGCGCGTCGCGACGCGGCGGCGGTATTCGAGCGCTTGGGCATCAATATCGTCTGGCTGGACGAAACCCAAAGCAAACTGGGCGGGGTGGAAACCTGGCAGGACGCCAAGGCCTGCGCGCAGCTGTTTCGCCAGCGACGCGACGACATTCACGGCGTGGTGGTGCTGTTGCCCAACTTCGGCGACGAAAAAGCGGTGGCGGACGCGATTCGCCTGTCGGGGCTGACCGTGCCGGTGCTGATCCAGGCCGAGCAGGACAGTCTGGATAAAATGGGGCTGGCAACCCGGCGCGACAGTTTCTGCGGCAAGATTTCGCTGTGCAACAATCTGCGCCAGTGCGGCATTCCGTTTACCCTGACCCAACGCCATGTCTGTACCGTGGCGGGCGACGCGTTTGCCCAGGACCTGCGTCAGTTTACCCAGCTTTGCCGGCTGGTACACGCCATGAAAGGCGTGCGTATCGGCGCCATCGGCGCGCGTCCCGCCGCCTTCAACACCGTGCGCTACAGTGAAAAATTGCTGGAGCGCATGAACGTCTCGGTGGAAACGCTGGATTTATCCGAAATTTTTACCCGCGTCGGCAACCTGGCCGATAACGACCTGCGGGTGGGAGAAAAGCTGGCGCTGTTAAAAGACAACGCGGATACCGGCGCCATTCCCCCGGAAAAACTGCATACCATGGCGAAGCTGTTCGTGGTGATAAGCGAATGGGTGCAGGCGAATGATATCGACACCACCGCCATCCAGTGCTGGACGTCGTTGCAGGAAAATCTCGGCATCAACGTGTGCTCCATCATGAGCGTCATGTCGGGGCAGTTGATGCCCAGCGCCTGCGAAGTGGACGTGATGGGGGCGCTGTCGATGTACGCGCTGGCCAGCTGTTCGCTGTCGCCCGCCTCCATCGCCGACTGGAATAATAACTTCGGCGATGAGCAGGACAAATGCGTGCTGTTCCACTGCGGCAACTTCCCCAGTGAAAGCCTGGAAAACCCGGCCATGGGCACGGCGGACATTATCGGCACCACCGTCGGCTGCGAAAATACCTGCGGCGCGGTGCATGGGCGCATGAAGGCCGGCCCCTTGACCTACTTCCGTCTGTCGTCGGATGATTTTACCGGTAAGGTCCGGGCTTACGTCGGTGAAGGCTCGGTGGTGAACGATCCGCTTGATACCGTCGGCTGTCGCGCGGTGGTACAAATTCCGGCCATGGAACCGTTGCTGCGCCATATTTGCGAGCAGGGCTTCGAGCACCATGTGGCCATGAACCATTCGGCCACCGCGGCGGTGCTGCATGAAGCCTTTACCAAGTATTTGGGCATAGAGTGTTACTGGCATGCCAGACCCTAACTCACCACCGGCTGGGCAGGGAGGCCCGGCGATGGCCGGACGTTAGGAAAGGGTAATAAAATAATCAGAATTCACGACCTCGATCGTGTTCCGGGGCGCCCTGATACCGAACTTCATAATATAACTGCGGCACAATTCATCACCGCAGGGTCATTAATGATGTTCATCAGAGGGTTTCTTTTATTGTCTGCTTTGCTGTTGTGTATACAGGTGCAAGCAGCCCCGGGCTTTCGTCAGCTACCGTTGTCGGACCAGAAGGGGGACGCGCTGAATGTGGCGGTGTGGTATCCGGTTTCTTCCGCGGGAATAACGGAATCGGCCGGGGATAATCCCGCTTTCATCGGCGTTGCCGTCATCCGCAATGCGCCGCCCGCGCCAGGCGCACACCCTCTCCTGGTTATTTCACACGGTTACAATGGCAACTGGCGGAATTTGTCCTGGATTGCCGCGGCCATGGCGGCGCAGGGATATATTGTCGCCGCCCCGGATCATCCGGGGACCACCACCTTTAATCAAAATCCTGCAGACGCTAAACAGCTGTGGCGGCGTCCGCGCGATCTTAGTGCGGTTATCGACCTAGTCATTCACTCTCCCGGACTGTTCGGGGCAACGGACAAAGACCGGATTGCCGCGTTGGGGCATTCCCTGGGAGGATGGACCGTCATGTCGCTGGCGGGGGCACGCTTTGACCCTGCCCGGTTTTTGCACGACTGCCGGCAACACCCACAACGGGGCGACTGCCGGTTAACGGACAAGCTGGGCATCGATGAAGCGTTGTCGCAGGAAAAATTATCTGCAGATCACCGGGATGCAAGAATCAGAGCCGTCGTGTCTCTCGATCTCGGGCTGGCCCCCGGGTTTACCCCCCGCAGTCTGCATGATATTAGCCTGCCTGTCCTGATCCTCGCGGCCCGGATGGACCAGCTGGCGGCGTTGCCAGCCGAAGAGGAATCAGGGTACCTTGCCGCCGCAATGCGTCCGCAATGGAGACAATTCGACATCATTGATGGGGCTACCCATTTCAGTTTTATGTCGTTGTGCAAGCCCGGCGCTGAAACGCTTATCAATGAAGAATCCCCTGGCGATGGCATCGTCTGCCGGGACGGTAGCGGAGCAAGCAGGTCTGGTATTCATCAGGCGCTGGTGGGTAAGATCAGTGCATTTCTCAATGCGTCGCTTGATTATCATGCGCCCGCTGGCGAAACACCGTAGGAGACACGCCGGAAACCCGCTGAAATTCGCGGTTAAAATTAGATTTAGTCATAAATCCTGACTCCAGCATGATATCCGTAACGGGCATCGGGGTGCTTAGCAGCAGTTCCTTTGCCCGTTCAACCCTGAAACCGTTGATCCACTGCGATACGTTGCACTGACTTATCGCATTTACCGCACCTGAAAGTTGCCGCGCGGGCACACCTGTTTTCCTGGCCAGAAGACTGAGTGTGAGATCGGGATTGAGGTAGATTTGCGATTCACGCACCTGTTTCTCCAGCAGGCGATATAGTCCCGCCAGTTCTCCCGCGGGTAACACGGCGCGTGCAGGTGGCGTTGCTTCCCGGGCAGCCGATCCGGATAGCGCCGCCGTACTTCTCGCACTGACAATGGCAGCCCCGATAAGCGGCAGCAGCATGACCTGAAAAATAACAACCATAACAGGAGCCTGTTTGCCGCCGGTGATGCTGAAGTCAAATGACACCGCAAGATCTGTCAGCGCGGATAGGCACAGGAAGCAGCCGGCGAAAAAAGCCATCCTTGTGGTATGCGATGACTCGCCCAGTCGGCTCAGCGTGAAGTTATGCTCTCCCTGCCATGCCATACGCAACAAGCTGCATCCGTAGCCGGCAAATAGCATAAACAAGATAAAATCTGTCGCTGCCGGCCAGAATATCCTGATAAAAAAGGCGAGGGTAGCAGGGACGAACAGCAGTAGCCAATGACGTTGCCTGTTGATTTCAGTCATTGAGATGAAGCTGTGCCAGGCGACAGGCGGCAAAAGCAGCGCCAGCCCCGACTGGATATTCCTCAGCATGGCGGAATGATATTCCCAGCGCAGCGTACTTACAGACAGGAGGACTATGCAGGCAACCAGGAAACGTAGCGTACCGCCGTGGCGTTGTTTTTTAGGAAACAGCGCCAGTGCCAGTAAGAAAAGCAGCGCGGATACAGTAATGACGGGAAAGGGAATAGAAAGCATGGCAGCGGCACCACAACAGAAAGTTACCGGGAATATTTACACACATCGGGCCACGGGGCAATGACGCGCCCGCGGGCTATACCAGCTGTTCCGCCACCAGGCGATCCGTTATCAGCACATCGATATACCGTCCTTCCAGCGCGCCCTTAATCGCGGCGACCTTTTCCTGTCCGCCGGCCAGCGCCACCACCCGCGAGCATTGCCGCACCTGCGGCAGCGGCATGCCGATGACAGGATCCTCGTCGTCCTCGAGCACCGCCTCGCCCCGGGCGTTGAAATAATGCAGGCAGATATCGCCCACCGCGCCGCGCTCCGCCAGCAGGCGCAGCATCTTTTCGTGATAGTAGTTGCCGGAATTCATCAACAGCTGCGACGGCTCCAGGGCGCCGATGCCGACCAGCGCCACGTCCACCTCGCCGAACTTGGCCACCACATCCGCCACCTCGCTACTGTTGACCAGCCGCATACGGTCCTCCACCGAACGCTCGATACTTTGCGCCGGCAAAAGATAGGCCTTGCAGTTGAGCTGATCGGCCAACAGCTGGGTGAGCAGGGTGGCCTGAACGTTGCCGTTGGGGCCGACACCGCCCAACAGTTGGATAACGCCGCTCGCCTTGACCGCCAGAGGATGAAGGTTGTCCACCATTTCCCGCAGCGTGCTGCTCCACGACGAAATGCCCACCAGGTCGTCCGGCCGGATGCTGGTCTGCATATAATGCGCCGCGGCGGAACCGATGGCCTGCTTGATTTGCTGCGCCCCGGCGTTATCGGGCACATCCACCACGATGGCCTGGTCGATGCCGTAGCGCTGCTGGATGGCCGACTCCAGGCCCATAAACATATTCGGCGGTTGCACCACGCTGATTTTCACCACGCCGTCCTTGATGCAGCGGGTGATGGCGCGGGAAACGAAGGATTGCGACAAATGCAGGGCGGCGGCGATATCCGCCTGTTTTTTATTTTCCGTGTAATATAACGTCGCAATTTTAACCAATAAACGCTGTTCGTCTTGTCTGGACATGCGGCGTTCTCCAACGGGTCCCTTTCATGCTTACATTTTTATGCATAACTGAATAAATAACAAGCTGTGCATGATCTTGCGGTTGGGTTTTCTGCCGGCGGCACCTATAGTTTTAAGACCGGCTTCATGAATCGGGCAGGCGCAGACGGTTTCCAGGAAGGTCGGCAACAGATAATGCCGTTATGTTGTCTACAGCATTTCCTTCGTAACGCGGGAAATGCTAATTTATACCATCTTGGCGCCGGTTTATGGACGCGGCCCATCCGAATAACGTGGTTTGCGGGAAAAAATGTGAAATATGCTCTGATATTTTTGCTGGTTCTGGTGATTTTTATTATTTCTTTCACCTTTGGAGCCCATAACGATCAGGTCGTTACCTTTAATTATTTACTGGCCCAGGGGCAATACCGGGTATCTACGTTGCTGACGGTCCTGTTTGCGATGGGATTTATCCTCGGCTGGGTGATCTGCGGCCTGTTTTACCTGCGCGTGCGTCTGGCCTTGTTGCGCGCCGATCGCAAAATCAAGCGTCTGGAGCAGCGGCCGGCGGCCGGCGCCGACATCGCCACGACCGTACCCACAGCCGCGAAGGAATAACCGGTTATGCTAGAGCTGCTGTTTCTGTTGTTGCCCGTGGCGGCCGCATACGGCTGGTACATGGGGCGCAGGAGCGCGCAGCAGGATAAACAACAGGATGCCAACCGCCTGTCGCGCGAATATGTCGCCGGGGTCAATTTCCTGCTGTCCAACCAGCAGGATAAGGCGGTGGACCTGTTCCTGGATATGCTCAAGGAAGACAGTAACGCCGTGGAGGCCCATCTGACGCTGGGCAATCTCTTCCGCTCGCGCGGCGAAGTGGATCGCGCCATCCGTATTCACCAGGCGTTGATGGAAAGCACCGCCCTGAGTTTTGAACAGCGCCTGCTGGCCATCCAGCAACTGGGCCGGGATTACATGGCGGCGGGTTTTTACGATCGCGCCGAGGAAATGTTCAACCAGCTTATCGAGGAAGAAGATTTCCGCACCGGCGCCTTGCAGCAACTACTGCAAATCTACCAGGCCACCAGCGAATGGACCAAAGCCATAGAAACGGCCGAAAAGCTGGTCAAGCTGGGTAAGGATCACCGGCGCATCGAAGTTGCCCATTTTTATTGCGAACTGGCCCTGCAGGCCATGGGCAGCGACGATCTGGATAAAGCCATGGCGTTGCTGAAAAAAGGCGCGGCGGCCGATAAAAACTGCGCGCGGGTGTCCATCATGATGGCGCGTATTTTTATGGCGCGGGAGGATTACCCGGCGGCGGTGGCCGTATTGCAACGGGTGCTGGATCAGGATAAAGAGATGGTCAGCGAAACCCTGCCGATCCTCCAGACCTGCTACCAGCATCTGGATCAGCCGCAGGCCTGGGCCGATTACCTGCGGCGCTGCGTCGAGCTCAATACCGGCGCGGCGGCTGAGCTGCTGCTGGCCGACGTCATTGAGCAAAACGATGGCACCGAGGTCACCCAGATCTATATCAACCAACAGCTGCGCCAGCATCCCACCATGCGCATGTTCCACCGCTTGATGGTTTTCCATCTTAACGAGGCGGAAGACGGCCGGGCCAAGGAGAGCCTGCAGGTGCTGCGCGATATGGTCGGCGAGCAAATCCGCACCAAACCCCGCTATCGCTGCATAAAATGCGGTTTTACCTCCCACAGCCTTTACTGGCATTGCCCTTCCTGTAAATCCTGGGCCTCCATCAAGCCGATTCGCGGCCTCGACGAGCAATAAGCCGGCCTTGACGGCTAGGCATTTGCCCCGGCGGCAGGTAACATATCGCCATAAATCAAGGCTGCCCCGCTAAGGCATTACATTATTAAAGGTTCTCGTCATGACAAGCGATCTTATATCAACCCCCTCGCCGGTGATCGTCGCCCTGGATTATGCCGACCGCGGGCAGGCGCTCTCCTTTGCCGACCAGGTTTCCCCCCGCGAGTGCCGCCTGAAAATCGGCAAGGAAATGTTTACCCGGTTTGGCCCCGAGCTGGTGCGCGAACTGCGGCGCCGGGGATTTGATGTTTTTCTCGACCTGAAATTCCATGACATCCCCAATACCGTGGCCAAGGCAGTGGCGGCGGCGGCGGAGCTCGGCGTGTGGATGGTAAATGTCCATGCCTGCGGCGGCGAGCGTATGATGAGCGCGGCCAAAGAGGCGCTTGCGCCCTATGGCGACCAGGCGCCGCTGCTTATCGCCGTCACCGTGCTGACCAGCATGGCCGATGCGGATCTGGCCGGCCTGGGCATTCCTTATACCGCCGCCGACTATGCCGGGCGCCTGGCCGAGCTGACGCAACGCTGCCATCTGGACGGCGTGGTCTGTTCGGCCATGGAGGCGGCGGCGTTTAAAGCCCGTTTCGGCCGCGATTTTCGCCTGGTGACGCCGGGCATACGCCCGCAGGGCAGCGACGCCTCCGATCAGCGGCGCATCATGACGCCACTGCAGGCCCGGCGCGCCGGGGTGGATTATATGGTCATCGGCCGCCCCATAACCCAAGCCGCCGATCCGGCCGCCGCGCTGCAGGCCATTTTACGCCAATTGCAAACGGGAGAAGCCTGATGGACGACAACAGCCGGTTGGTTTATTCCACCGACCGCGGGCGCATCGACGACCCGCCACAGACCGCTCCGCGCCCCGCCGGGGACGGTATCGTACGTATCCAGCGCCAGACCAGCGGCA
The DNA here is from genome assembly GCF_047324285.1 of Sodalis sp. RH14. NCBI lineage: Bacteria > Pseudomonadati > Pseudomonadota > Gammaproteobacteria > Enterobacterales > Bruguierivoracaceae > Sodalis > Sodalis sp. RH14. The sequence goes on along the minus strand of NZ_CP178739.1, from coordinate 3,145,596 downwards.
GGAAAGGCAAGGGGGTATGCCTGATCACCGGGCTTGCGGGGGACGATAACGCCCTGGCCCTGCTTGCCGCCGAGCTGAAGAAAAAATGCGGCTGCGGCGGCGCGGTTAAACAAGGGGTTATCGAAATCCAGGGCGATAAACGGGAGTTATTAAAACAATTGCTGGAAGCGAAGGGACTGAAGGTAAAACTGGCCGGAGGCTAGCATCGGCGGATGACGGTGATGCGCGGCGGCAGGCTATGCCGGCGGCTGGCGAGGATTACGCCAAAAACGCGCGCCTGACTACGGCGGTCATACCGGCGCCGACGGCGCCGGGAACGCGTCCCTCAATGGGGGATGAAGCTTTACCCGTCCGTGAGGGTATTAATGAACCTGATGGCCGATAATACCGCCGACCGCGGCGCCGCCTACCGTGCCCAGTCCGCTGCCATTGGTGAGCACCGCGCCGCCCAGGGCGCCGGCGCCCGCGCCGATGGCGGTGTTACGGTCACGTTTTGACCAGTTTGAGCAGGAACTTAGCGACAAGGCGAGGGTGACCGCTAACACTGCGGCGGCAATACGTTTTGTTGAATTATTCGTCATCGTCAACTTCTCCATAGGTGTCAATAATAAGTATTTATTATAGTACCGACTCGGTTGTTTAGCTTGTATTGCTATAAATAAAGTCATTCGCTATGACGGGGCCGAAAGCGGACCGGTCAGGGCACGCTAAAACGGGGCAATAGCAGAAGACAACCGGATCTTCAGCCGTTTTGACCATACCGGTGGCGTCCGGCTGCCGGGACAATGTCCTCATGGCGTTTCTGAGGACAACACAATGCTTAACGAATTAAAAGAACAGGTTCTGGCGGCCAATCTGGCTTTGCCGCGCCATCATCTGGTGACCTTCACCTGGGGCAATGTCAGCGCGGTCGATCGCGGGCAGGGGCTAATGGTGATCAAACCCTCCGGCGTCGGTTATGAAGCCATGACCCGCGACGATATGGTGGTGGTGGAGCTGGAGACCGGGCGCGTGGTCGAAGGCGGCAAAAAGCCGTCATCGGACACCGATACCCACCGGGTGCTTTATCTTGAGTTCGCCGGCATCGGCGGCATTGTCCATACCCACTCCCGCCATGCCACCATCTGGGCCCAGTCCGGCCTGGATATCCCCGCCTGGGGCACCACCCATGCGGATTATTTTTATGGCGCCATCCCCTGCACCCGTTTGATGACGGAGGCGGAAATCCAGGGACGTTATGAATGGGAAACCGGCCGCGTGATTGTCGAAACGTTTAAAACGCGCGCCATCGAACCCACCGCCATCCCGGCCGTGCTGGTCAACTCCCACGGTCCGTTCGCCTGGGGCAAAGATGCTGATACGGCGGTGCATAACGCCGTGGTGTTGGAGGAGGTGGCCTATATGGGTATTTTCTCGCGTCAGTTGACGCCGCAACTGCCGGCCATGCAGCCGGAATTACTGGATAAGCATTATCTGCGTAAACATGGCAAGAATGCCTATTACGGTCAATAGCCCTGCTTTACGACACCCGCTTGGTCCCTGGTGATTAATTAACCATTGGCGGAGTGGGTGTTATCATTATTGTATTTAAATTAATTAATATAATAATTATTGTTTTATATACGTATATAATCCGCATTATTTTTCACTTCGGCTAAATGCTCTCCTCAGGCTTTTTGTCAAGCGCCATGCTTTCCCCTCCCTGGTGTTATTGATGCGCCGCGCCGTTGTCTACACTTAGCCCGGAAAACCCGCGCCAGCCGGCGCGACGCCTTGCCGCGCCGGCTGGCAGATAGTTATCTTTACCAGAACGATGGCGGAAACGTGATCTTCATCTCATTTTGAAACCTTATATCCATTCAATTAAAATGATCTTCTTTTAAAAAAGAAACATTGTTTCATTTTATGCTCCAGATCACTGTATTACAGGATGTAACCGGTTACTTTAACGCTCAACTGACCCCGTCAATGAATGGGGCATGGCCACGGAACGGCGCCCTACGACTCATGGGAATACTTCGAACTTAGGTGGAATCACGATGCAAATCAAACGTGCAATTGACAAAATCCCTGGTGGTATGATGCTCGTGCCGTTATTTATCGGCGCGTTATGTCATACTTTTGCCCCGGACGCGGGTAAATATTTCGGATCATTTACCAACGGCCTGATCTCCGGCACCGTGCCTATTCTGGCGGTGTGGTTTTTCTGCATGGGAGCGTCAATTAAACTCAGCGCCACCGGCACCGTGTTGCGTAAATCCGGTACGCTGGTGGTAACCAAAATCGCCGTTGCCTGGGTGGTCGCCGCGGTAGCGTCACGTTTACTGCCGGCCAACGGCGTGGAAATCGGCTTCTTTGCCGGCTTATCCACCCTGGCGCTGGTCGCCTCCATGGATATGACCAATGGCGGGCTGTACGCCTCCATAATGCAGCAATACGGCACTAAGGAAGAGTCGGGGGCATTTGTCCTGATGTCGCTGGAATCCGGCCCGTTGATGACCATGATTATTTTGGGCACCGCCGGTATCGCTTCTTTCGAGCCGCATGTGTTCGTCGGCGCGGTGCTGCCGTTCCTGATTGGGTTTGCCCTGGGCAACCTGGACCCGGAGCTGCGGGATTTCTTCAGCAAAGCGGTGCAGACGCTGATCCCGTTCTTCGCCTTCGCACTCGGCAATACCATTAACCTGAACGTCATCGCGCAAACCGGCCTGCTGGGCGTGCTGCTGGGCGTTTCGGTTATCATCATCACCGGTATTCCGCTGATCCTGGCCGATAAGTTTATCGGCGGCGGCGACGGTACCGCGGGTATTGCCGCCTCCAGTTCCGCCGGGGCCGCGGTGGCCACGCCGGTGCTGATTGCCGAAATGGTGCCGGCCTTTAAGCCGATGGCGCCGGCGGCAACCGCGCTGGTGGCCACCTCGGTGATTGTTACCTCAATACTCGTGCCGATTATCACCGCGCTGTATTCCAAACGCGTGAGAAAAGGCCATGTCAGCCTGATGGATGAAGAACTGGCCGCGCAGGCCGCGCTGAAATCCAATGCCGCCGAAAGATAACGCTGACGATGAGCAGTAGCAAATAAAAATCCCCGCAGGTGAAGTGAACCCCGAAAGTTGGACACCCAACGAGTAGGGGTTTTTGCTTATGGGGCAAAATAAAATGCCGGAGATACGACAACGTTTTTTCCGGTGTTAGCCGTATACAGGCGCAGGCGAGTCGCCCACATTCCGTTTAGCCGGGTGGTGCGAGTGTCGGTTTGAGAATAAAACCCAGGTACTTAAATCCACCTTGTTTATATTATATTGAAATATTCGTGATGGATTTTGTTATTATCTGCCGGATTTTAAATCTACTGCGCAAGTATAGTAAGAGTAACATTATTTATTACCTGCATTCTTTTATCATAAACAGAAAGCCGATTTTTAATGGACTTTTTTCTTTTTATTTTTTTATGGATAAAAAAGTTGATTACCTTATCATATATCTCCAATGAATTATTTCCATTACGGCATGAAAGCACTGATTTTGGCGAGAAGGGCGATTATTATCAGGCACTGAACCTGTGGAAAAGTGAAGCCCGGAACGGCTTTGGGGAACGTCGCGATATAGCGGCTGACATAATAAAAAACTGCATCGAGACGGGCAGCGTGACGTTGAATTTAAGCGGTCTTAACTTAACCAGTCTGCCGGTTTTACCACTGCATATCGAAGAGCTCAATGTCGGTAATAATGTACTGAAAACATTGCCTTCTTTTCCAGATACATTGAAGATACTTAAAGCCAGCCATAACAGGCTTATGACGTTTCCCGCAACTGCGTCGGGATCATCATTGGAAGAGTTATATTTAGCGGATAACTTCATTAAAATAAAACCACAATCCGCAGGTTCGCTGCAACATCTTGACCTTAGCAACAATCCACTCTGTTTTGTTATCCCAAAAATTATCCATCATATTTGGTTGGGTGACGCACCTTTTCCTTATGAAGCGATGATAAATCTTGTACGAAATGTAGACTTAAATCCTGATTATGTCATTAAGCTATGGGTTGATAATCCTAAGCGCACGCACTCGGAACTGATGACCGTCGGATTAACATCAGCGATCTTTGCTCGTGTTGAGATTTTGAGGTACTCGGCACCCTATGAACTTGAAGCTATAATTTTAAGAGAATGCGCGGATACCCCCTATAAGAATTACGCAGCGGCGTCTGATGTTTTGCGCTTGTCCGTACTCAGGGATTTTGGCGGTATCTATATGGATGTTGACATTGCTTTGAGCGAATCTTTGGGCGACATATTAATTGATAATCAGTTTGGGCAACCTGCGGTAGATTCACTCTTCAAATATGATAGTGTGACTACGTCTGATGACGATTTTAAGGTGGGTGTAATCAACGGTGTTATTGCTGCCCTTAAAGACGCCAAGGATATCAATTTTCTCTTGGAAGCAATAAAAGCTGTTTACACAGGCAAAGAGTTTACATTGGGACCTAATAAAACAAAATTCATGGATTTTTTTAAGCATTTTTGGAGTGGTTATTCTGGCGACAACAGTCTAACCGCACAAATAAAAGTTAGGGAAATTTTACGTACGCAAGAAAAATTGAATGGATCAGCCAAGTTAGAAGCATTAAATCTGTTAGATGAAACAGAGAAAAATAAACGACTGGAAGCATTGAGTAATTATAATAGAAATTTATTCAGCGATGATGCCGATTTTGCGAATATCACATGGGGCCTTAAGCGGGAACGAGCGCTGGTGAGATATACAGGTACTTTAATTTTTACGGGACCCCTATTACTTTTCTTATATCTGAACAATGAAAAACCGGGTGATCTTATACCTGCTAATTTACAGCAAGACCCCAAAAATGGTTTTCACAGTGTTAGGAAATTCATTAAGACTGATATTTTTGGGAAAATAGAGGACCCGTTTGGTAAATGGATTGCAGATGAAAATGGTAAGGGTGGCCGCGTGGAACATCCTATGGGTAGATGGACGCAAAAAAATAACGACACGGGTGACTGGATCGCTCCCGCCATGCATGGCTGGATCACTGACATCTAACGGCAAATACTGCCCGTCCCATCTGTTTATCAAACCAACCGGGGAGGCGTAAGCCTCCCTGAATTATTACGCCATCAAACCGGGCGGGCTATCACCGAACGGGTTTCCTGGCGCACTTCCGCCACGGTCACCTCAATGGTGTCTCCCTGGCGGTAGCGCTCCTCGCCCTTCACCTGCACGGTGCCGGTTTCCTGGCTGCACACCAGTTCATCGCGCACGCTGTGGATAAAGGGCGCCGGGATAAACGCCACCGCGCCGTTCTCAATAAGCCGCACGCGCATGCCGCCGCGCGAGACATCGATGATTTCAGCGCTGTAGCGGGTATCGCTGCCGGCTTTACCCGCCAGGTAACGGGCATAGAGCCAGTCGCCCACATCACGTTCCGCCATGCGGTTTAGGCGGCGGCGTTCGGACATCTGCACGGTAATCTCTTCCGACGGCCGCACGGCGCTGCCCTGGCTTATCAACGCCTTTAGCAGGCGGTGGTTGATCATATCGCCGTATTTACGGATAGGCGATGTCCAGGTGGCATAGGCGTCCAGCCCCAGGCCGAAATGCGGGCCGGGTTCGGTGCTGATTTCCGCGTAGGTCTGGAAACGGCGCACGCGGCTGTCAAGGTAGGAGGTCGGCATGGCGTCCAGCCGGCGGCGCAGGGCGCAAAAGCCCGGCAGCGTCAGCAGGGTGGCGGCGTCGGCCTCGACATCATTGGCGGCGAGGATCGCCACCGCCTGCTCCACCAGGGTCTCGTCAAAGCCGTTATGCACGTTGTACACGCCATAACCCAGGCCGTCGCGCAGCACGCGCGCGGCGCAGACGTTGGCCGCGATCATCGCTTCCTCGACCATGCGGTTGGCGATGCGCCGCGGTTCAATCTGTATGGACAATACGTCGCCTTTACCATCAAGGATAAAACGATAATCGGGACGATCCTTGAAGACCAGCGCATGGGCCTGGCGCCAGGCGGCGCGGGCCAGACAGGCGCGCTGCAGCAACCGGAGCTGTCCGGCGATGGCCGGATTGCCGGGCTGCCATGCGCTGTTGCCTTCCGCTTCCAGCCAGTCGGAGACATCGTCATAGGCCAGCTTGCCCTTGGATTCGATCCAGGCGGCAAAAAAGCGCGGTTCGTCGCCAAGCGAGCCATCGCCGTTAATGACCACGCGGCAGGCCAGCACGGGACGGCGTTCGTTGGGACGCAGCGAACAGACATTATCGGACAGATCGCGCGGCAGCATCGGGATATTGAATCCCGGCAGATAATTGGTGAACGCGCGTTCCCGGGCAATCAGGTCAAGCTTGCTATCGGCCTTGACATAGGCCGTCGGATCGGCGATGGCGATAGTCATCACCAGCGCGTCGCCTTCGCCCGCCTCGACGTACAGCGCGTCATCCATATCTTCGGTGCTGGCGCTGTCGATGGTGATAAAATCCAGCGCGGTTAAATCTTCGCGCGGCAGGTTGTCGTCGTCCAGCACCAGCCCTGCGGGCATCGGCGGCGCCTCGCGCTCCAGGTTATGCCGGGCGAGGGTGACCCACCAGGGGGCGAAATGGTCGTCGCCGACGGTCACCAGTTGGGTGATCTCGGCATAAAATTGCCGGTCGCCCTTAAGCGGGTGGCGGCGCATTTCCGCCACCGCCCAATCGCCGGTCTGGAACGCATGCTCCACGCCGCGCACCGGTCGGCAGGGGATGACTTCACGGATCAGCGGATGGTTCGGCACGATGGACAGGCGGTCGTCCTTGAGCTGGACGCGGCCGACAAAGCGCGACAGGAACGGCTCCACCAGTTCTTCCGGCTCGACAATTTCCCGGTCTTTTTCAGAGCGCACAGTGGCGGTGATCCGATCGCCGTGCATGACTTTTTTCATGAACGGCGGCGGAATGAAATAGCTTTTTTGAGCATCGACTTCAAGGAAGCCAAACCCTTTCTCAGTGCCTTTGACCACGCCTTCGACACGCGGCGTCTGAGAGTGAAGTTGCTGTTTTAGCTGTGCGAGCAGCGGGTTATCTTGAAACATAATGTCCAGAAATAAGAAGGTAAAAAGGCTTCAATAACGGCAGACAGTTTTACGCGAATCGGCCGGCGGCGGCAAGTATAACCACCCGCTTGCCGATGAAAAAAGCCGCCCGCGCGGACGGCGGGCGGGTTGAGCGGCGAAAACGGGATTAAATAATGCGCGCGTCGGCGGCCACCGGGCTGCGTACCAAACGCACCGGCACCGATTTGGAGGTCGGGGTATGGGTGCCGTCGCCAAAACTCGACAGCGGCACCAGCGGATTGGTTTCGGGATAATAGGCGGCGAGGTTGCCGCGCGGGATATCGTAGCTTATCGCCTTGAATCCGCAGACTTTACGGTCGACGCCGTCGTGCCATAGCGTTTCGATATCCACCCGGTCGCCGTCGGCCAGTCCCAGCGTCGCCAGATCCTCCGGATTGACAAACACCACGTCCCGCTGGCCGTAAACGCCGCGATAACGATCGTCCATACCGTAAATGGTGGTGTTGTACTGGTCGTGCGAACGCAGGGTCTGTAAGGTAAAAGGCGCCGTCCGTGCGCCGATGTGCGGGAACAGCGTGTCCGGCAGTGCGGCGGCGCTGAAATGCGCCTTGCCGTCGGGAGTGTTGAAACGCAGTTCGGCGGCGGCGTTGCCCAGGTAAAAGCCCCCCGGTTGTTCGCAGCGGCGGTTAAAATCGGCAAACCCGGGCAGGGTGGCCTCGATATGATCGCGGATCAGATTATAATCGCCCGCCAGCCGCGGCCAGTCGAGTTTTTCGCCGCCGAGCACCGCGTGGGCGATGCCGGCGACAATGGCGGTTTCCGAGCGCTGCAGCCCGGAGATCGGCGGGTTTACCCCTTCCGAGGCATGCACCATGCTAAAGGAATCTTCCACCGTGACGTACTGGCTGCCGGTGGCCTGCATATCCCGTTCGGTACGGCCCAGGGTCGGCAGGATCAGCGCGTCGGCGCCGGTAATCAGATGGCTGCGGTTGAGTTTGGTGGCGATATGCACCGTCAGGGCGCAGCGCCGGATCGCCTGCTCGGTGCGCGCGGTATCGGGCGCCGCCGCCGCCAGGTTGCCGCCGAGCGCAATCAGCACCCTAATTTCGCCGCGCAGCATGGCTTCCAGCGCCTCGACGGTGCTGTGGCCGGGCGCGCGCGGCGGCGTGAAGTCAAAATGCGCCGCCAGGCTGTCGAGCATGGCGGCGGAGGGCTTTTCATCAATGCCCATGGTGCGGTTGCCCTGCACATTGCTGTGGCCGCGTACCGGGCACAGGCCGGCGCCCGGCTTGCCCAACTGGCCGAACAACAGCTGCAGGTTGACGATTTCCCGTACGGTGGCCACCGAATGTTTATGCTGGGTCACGCCCATCGCCCAGGTGCAGATCACACGTTCGGCCCGGCGGTAGATGTCCGCCGCTTCCCGCAACTGCTGTTCACTCAGGCCGGACTGGCGGGTAATGTGCTCCCACGTGGTGGCGTCCACCGCCGCCAGGTAGGCTTCTACACCCTGGGTATGCGCCTGGATAAAGTCAGCGGCAAACAGCCCCGGCTGGTTGTCCGCCAGGCGCCGGCGATGGGTTTCCAGCAATGCCTTGACCATGCCGCGCACCGCCGCCATATCACCGCCCAGGTTGGGCTGGAAATAGCGCGAGCTGATGCGTCCTGATTTGGGCGTCAGCAGTTCCAACGGGTTTTGCGGGTCGGCAAAGCGTTCCAGGCCGCGTTCGCGCAGGGTATTGAACGTGACGATACTGGCGCCGCGGTCGGCGGCGTGGCGCAGGCTGTGCAGCATGCGCGGATGGTTGGTGCCCGGATTCTGGCCAAAGACAAAAATGGCGTCCGCCTGCTCGAAGTCATTGAGGTGGATGGTGCCCTTGCCGACGCCGATACTGTGTTTCAGGCCGGTGCCGCTGGCCTCGTGGCACATATTGGAGCAGTCGGGAAAATTGTTGGTGCCGAACATGCGGCCGAACAGCTGGTAAAGATAGGAGGCTTCATTACTGGCGCGCCCGGAGGTGTAAAGCTCCAGCTGATTGGGATGGTCCAGTGCGCGCAGATGCTGCGCTATCAGGGCAAACGCGTCTTCCCAGCTTACCGGCGCGTAACGATCGGTCTGGGCATCGTAACGCAGCGGCTGGGTCAGCCGGCCCTGGTATTCGAGGAAATAATCGCTTTGCCGATACAGGGCGCTGACACTGTGTTGGGCAAAAAAAGCCGCGTCCAGCCCTTTGCGCGTGGCTTCCCAACTGACCGCCTTGGCGCCGTTTTCACAAAAACTGAAGGTACTGGTATTGTCGTCGCCCCAGGCGCAGCCGGGACAGTCGAACCCTTTGGATTTATTGACCCGCAACAGGTTACGGATATTTTTAAAGGCTTGTTTACTGTCGAAGACATAACGGGTGGTGGCTTCCAGGGAGCCCCAGCCGCCCGCGGCGCCGGTATAGGGTTTTATCGCAGGTTTAAATTTCATTATGGGTATTCGCAGGTGAATGATACGGGCTGAATGTTAAATAATCTTTAACGCCTTGCTCTTATGAAGTTAAGTTTAAGCGGTTCGGTATGGTGCGTCTAATCGAATGCGGTTATCGCAGCATAGAGCGGAACTATGGCGATCGCGGGGGCGGTCAGGGGGTGGTTATTTGTGATCCCGCTCTAAATTCCGCTCATCGGGCCGCGTTGCGGGCTGACGGCGGCGCAGGTTGACGCATAATTAACCTCTTGATGACACAACGAGATTACCCCGTATGAAAGACCTAGCCAGCCAAATCCACGGATTTGGCAAAGCGTTAATGATGCCGATTTCGGTTATCGCCGCCGCCGGTATTTTCCTCGGGCTGGCGGCGGCGATGCAGAATCCGGCGGTTACCGGCGAGGCGTTCGCCAATCTGCATTATCCGCAACTGGTTATCGGGTTTATCCGCCAGGTGGCGGGCGCCGTGTTCGCCAATCTGCCGCTGTTTTTCGCCGTGGCCAGCGCCATTGGCCTTGCCAAGGCGGAAAAACCCACCGCGGCGTTCGCCGCCGTGATCGGGTTTATCGCCATGCATGTCGGCGTCAGCGCCAGCCTGGCGGCGCAGGGCCTGACCGCCGCCACCACAACGGTGCCGGCCTTGACCGCGCACGGCATGGCCCAGAATGCGGCGTTGGTCTATTCCGCCGAATTTATTCCGATGCTGGGTATTTTTACCTATAACATGAGCGTGTTGGGCGGGGTGATCGCCGGGCTTATCACCGTGGCGCTGCATAATCGTTTTTATACCCAGGTATTGCCGACGGCGATCGGTTTTTTCGGCGGCCGACGGTTTGTACCTATCGTGACGGTGGTGGTGTTGCCGCTGGTGGGGCTCGGCCTGTCGTTTATCTGGCCCACCGTAGGCGCGGGCATTGCCTGGGTCGGCCAGCTGATTGGCAAAAGCGGCCAGTACGGTATGTTTTTATATGGCTTCGGCGAACGCCTGCTGATCCCGACCGGCCTGCATCATATTCTTAACGAGACCGTACGTTTTACCCCCATCGGCGGCATGACGACGGTGGATAACCAGACCATCGTCGGCGCGCTGAATATCTTTAATACCGCGCTGACCCATCCCGGGCTGCTGAGCGATCAGGTGGTGCGCGACGCCACCCGTTTCCTGGCGCAGGGCAAGATCCCGGTAATGATGTTCGGCCTGCCCGGCGCGGCCCTGGCGATGTATCACTGCGCACGTCCCGAACATAAAAAACGCGTCAAGGCGCTGATGATGGCGGGCATGCTGGCGTCGTTCACCACCGGCATTACCGAACCGCTGGAGTTTTGCTTTATCTTCGTGTCGCCGGTGCTGTACTTGCTGCACGCCGCGCTGAGCGGCCTGTCGTTTATGCTGATGGATATACTGCAGGTGATGATCGGCAACGTGCAGGGCGGCGCCATCGATCTGGTGGTTTTCGGCATTCTGGGCGGGGCGAAAACCCACTGGTGGTATCCGGTGATGCTGGGGGTAATCTACTTTCCTCTTTATTATTATATTTTCCGGCTGGTCATCATCCGCATGCGGGTGGAAACGCCGGGACGCGAGGCCGAGGAAGTGGAGGAACCGGCGCGTAAGGCGGTGAGCGCCGATGAGCGCGCCGGGAATATTATCACCGGCTTGGGCGGCCAGCCGAACATCGCTGACGTCGATTGTTGTTTTACCCGTCTGCGGGTGCGGGTGAAGGATATGCGCCTGGTGATCGACCGCACGCTGATGCTGACCGGCGCCAGCGGCGTGAAGCGCGTCAGCGCTAACGATGTCCAGGTTATTTATGGGCCGCAGGTGGAAAAAATCGCCCAGGACGTCAAGACCTCGCTGGGCGTGAATACCTGAGGGCCGTCCGGTGCTATTGCCGGAGGCGGGCCGCCGGCGCGGCCTGTTCCGGCATGGCATCGGGCGCGATGATGTTATACTGTTTTCCTGCGCCCCCGCCAGTCAGAATCTATGGATATTAAACAGCTTATCTATTTATGTAACCTTGAGCGTGAACGCCATTTCGGCCGCGCCGCCGAGGCCAGTTTTGTCAGCCAGCCCACGCTGTCCGCCCGTCTGAAAAATCTGGAGCGTGAATTGGGCGTGGCCCTGATCCACCGCGGCAACAGTTTTCAGGGCTTTACCGCCGAGGGGGAGCGGGTGCTGACATGGGCGCGGGAAATCGTGTCGGTTTACCAGGGGCTGAAGCTGGACGTGGAGTCTCTTAAGCAGGGGCTGGAGGGGACGTTGCGTATCGGTATCGTGCCGCAGTGCGGTATTCCGCTGGCGCAGCTGCTGTATGATGCGCGTCTGAAGTATCCCGCGCTGGAGTTCCAGGTAACGGTGCTGAGCGCCGATCCGTTGCTGGAGGCGCTGACCAATCATAGCGTGGATATTGGGATCGGTTTTTTTGAACTGGGGCTGCTGGCCGAGCTGCATTATCAGGTGGCCGCCATTGCCGATCGCGGCGTTGAGCTGGTATTCCATCCACGGCATTTTCCGCAGTTGGCCGCGGGGCATACCCTGACCCTTGCGGAGGTGGCGGCGTTGCCATTGTGTTTGGCCGAGCCGAGTCGTTATTTCCGGCGTTATCTTGACGAGCATTTTCGCGCCGGCGGGCTGCGTCCGCATATCCGGCTGGAGAGCGCGTCGATTTTCCAGTTGTTGCAGGGGGTGTTCGCCGGCTTGGGCTGCGGGATGATGCCGCGCGGGCATTTGTTGCCGGGGATGACGCCTGAGTTGCGTTCGGCCCTGATAAGCCTGCCGGCGATGAAGCGCCAGAGCGCGATTGTGATTACGGAGGCCGGGCGGGCGACGCCGCTGGCGAGGACGTTGTTTGAATTTGCGCGGGAGTGGCTGGCGCAACGCAATTAGGGCACGGTGGTGGGGGTGTCGCTGGCGGCTTGCGGCCGGGCTTTATGGTAGTCAGGTGAGGATTTCGCTTGCCATGCGTTCGGTTGATCTATATATCGCCGGGTGCCGGCAAGCGACAAAAAGGGTGGTGCGCGCCACCCTTTTTGATTTCCCCGCGTCCGGCAGATCGTGCGCCGCTGCGCGGTCCCCGGCAGCGCCGTATCCCGGCTATTGGACCGCCCGGTAGCGCTCCCGGCGCAACCGGGCTTTCGCCGCTCCCGGCGGCTTATCCAGCCGAGATGTGCGCTGCCGGCGCACTCTATGCCGGCACAACGTCAACACCATCGCCTGTTGGCAAAATAGCGCTTTGAGGTTATATGGGTTATGCACCTACCGGGAAAAAACAGTTCTGATTTTACCCAATCGCCATGGGCAGGATATTAATTCCCAACGGCTAAATGCCAATATCCAATAGCTAAGAACTAAGAACTAAGAACTAAGGACTAAGAACTAAGAACTAAGAGGTGGGTGCTGAGTGCTATGAGGTGAATATTTATGTCTCACTTGTGGGCCTGATATTTCGCTATGCCAATGGCCTTTCATAATAGTTAACCGTATCTTGACGCCCGATCCGATCCTAAGCAACAGCGCTGCTATCGCTTCTTAATGTGCATTGCCAACAGCGACGCAGGTCCCGGCATAAAGCGCGCTGACGTTGCCTGTGACCCCGGCATGAGCCGCCGGGAGCGGCGAAAGGCCCGGTTGCGCTGGGAGCGCAAACCGGGCCGGTGCATAACGGGGGCATGGGTGACGGAAGGCATCGCGCAGCGACGCGCGACCTGCCGGGCGCGCGGAGGTCAAGGAGGCCGTCGCGAAACGGCCGCCTTGTCGCTTGCCGGCACCCGGCGTTACATATACAGCTCAACGCATGGCAAGCGAAACCCTCGCCGGGGCGACATAAACCTTACAAGCACGCCGCCCGCGAAACCCTCGCCGGGGCGACATAAACCTTACAAGCACGCCGCCAGCGACCCCTCGCACGAGGCGACACAAACCTTACGGCATGCCATGCCATAGAATGGGCCTGGTTTTATTCGGCGTCGAGTTCGCCCATGGCGGCGATGCTGAAACCGCCGTCCACGTGGATCACTTCACCGGTAATGCCTGAGGAGAGATCGGAGCACAGGAACGCGGCGGTATTGCCCACGTCCTCAATGGTGACCACGCGGCGGATCGGCGTGACCGATTCGCAGTGGGCCAGCATTTTCTTGAAGTTTTTAATGCCGGATGCCGCGAGGGTGCGGATGGGGCCGGCGGATATGGCATTGACGCGGATGCCCTGCGGGCCCATGGCATTGGCCATATAGCGGGTGTTGGCTTCCAGGGATGCCTTGGCCAGTCCCATGACGTTATAGTTAGGAATGGCGCGTTCGGCACCCAGGTAGGTGAGGGTCACCAGCGCGGAATTCGGGTTCAGCATAGGGCGGCAGGCTTTCGCCATGGCGACAAAGCTGTAGGAACTGATATCGTGGGCAATGGCGAAGCCTTCGCGGGTGACGGCGTTGACATAGTCGCCGTCCAGCTGGTCGCCGGGGGCAAAGGCGATGGCGTGCACAAAACCGTCAAAATTTGGCCATACGTTGGCCAGCTCGGCAAACAGCGCCTCGATGCTGGCGTCTTCGGCCACGTCGCAGGGCAGTACGATGCTGGAGCCGAGTTCGGCGGCAAAACCTTCCACCCGTGACTTCAGTTTGTCGTTCTGGTAAGTGAACGCCAGTTCGGCGCCTTCACGGTGCATCGCTTGAGCGATACCGAATGCGATAGAACGGGTGCTGGCCACGCCAGTGACCAGAATGCGCTTACCGGTAAGAAAACCCATAGCATTAATCCTTGTGATCATTATTACATGCGCGCGCCGCGTCTGTATGGCATGACGCCGGCGACGCTGCGTTTCGACGTTGATAAACCGGCGAAGTGTACCATATATCGCCGGGGGAGGTGTAGACCCCGCCGGTGCCTGCGTGACGTGACGCGCCCCGGCGTGCGCAGGCCAGGTGCGCGATCAGGCGATAACCCCGTCGCGCCGCCAGGCGTCGGCGGTCAGCGCTTCGCCGAAATGGCTGGTTATCAGGCGTTTGGTCAGGTCATGGAGCGGCGCGGCCAAAACATCGGCGGTATTGCCGCGTTCCACCACCTCGCCGTTTTGCATCACCATAATCTGGTCGCTGATATGCTTCATCATACCCAGATGCTGGGTAACATAAATATAGGCGATGCCGTGTTTGGCCTGCAGTTCCAGCATCAGGTTGATGATTTGCGAGCGCATCGACATATCAAGCGAAGCCAGGGCCTCGTCCGCCACGATAACCTTAGGCTGCAGGATCAGCGCCCGCGCCAGGCCAACGCGCTGTTTTTGCCCCGGCGCCAGCATATGCGGGTAATAAAACGCGTGATCGGGACGCAGACCAACCTGGCGCAGGGTTTTGTCTATGGCGCGCTCGCGCTCGGACGCGGGAAGATCGGTATTCAGCCGCAGCGGCACGTCAAGCAGTTGCCCGATACGCTGCCGGGGGTTGAGGGCGTTGCTGGCGTCCTGGAAAATCATACGGATGCGTTGGCTGCGGTAGCGGTAATCGCCGAAGGTCAGGGGGTGATCGTCGATAAACAGCTCGCCGGCGGTGGGCGCCAGCGTGCCGGCCAGCATTTTGGCAAGCGTCGATTTTCCGGAGCCGTTTTCGCCGATAATCGCCAGCGTCTGGCCCTCGCGCAGGATAAAGCTGATGGGTTTAACCGCCTCGACCTGATGGCGGGTAAAGAGTCCGGTGCGATAGCGGAAGGTTTTAGTCAGGTTGCGCGCTTCCAGCAGGGTTTCCATGCTTATTGCCCCTCCATGTTGAGCGGAAAATGGCAGGCGAACCAATGGTTTTTCACCGGCACCAGGGGCGGCATTTGGATACAGGTTTTCTGGGCGTAGGGACAGCGCGGCCCCAGGCGGCAGCCGATGGGCAGGTTTTCCAGGGACGGTATGCCGCCGGGCAGGGTGTTCAGCCGGCTTTTAGGCGGCATGGAGCGGCCGAAATCGGGGATGGCGCGCATCAGCGCCTGGGTATAGGGATGATGCGGCGCGGCGATCAGCTCCTCGCAGGTGGCGCTTTCCACCGTCTGGCCGCAGTACAGCACGTTGATCCGGTTGGCCCATTTGCTCATCATCTGAATATCATGGCTTATCAGCAGGATGGTGGTGTTGTTATTCTGGTTCAGCCCCGCCAGCAGGCGGAATATCTGCGCCTGGGTGGTGGGCTCCATGGCGTTGGTCGGCTCGTCGGCAATCAGCAGCCTGGGCTGGTTGGCCAGGGCGATGGCGATCATGACCTTCTGGCATTCCCCCTCCGTCAGCTCGTAGGGGTAGCTGCCCATGATATCCTTGTGATCCTTGATGCCGACCCGGTGCAGCAGCTCGATGGCGCGGCGTTTGCGCCAGCCGGGCCGTCGCCACCAGGTGCCTTTATAGGTCCAGCCCGGTACGGCCTGGCTCAGCTGGCGGCCAATGGTTTCCGAGGGGTCGAGGCAGGACTGCGGCTCCTGGAAAATCATCGAGACGTTATGTCCGACCAGCCGCCGGCGCTGGCGCGGCGTCAACTGCAACAGGTCGATATCGTCAAAACGGAACCGGTCCGCCGTGACGCGCCAGTTATCCTTGGTGACGCCGCAGATGGCTTTGGCAATCAGGCTCTTGCCGGAGCCGGACTCGCCCACCAGGCCGCGCACCTCGCCCTCCGTCAGGGTAAAACTCACCCGGTCGACGGCTTTGACAGGCCCTTCGGCGGTCATGAATTCAATGGTTAAATTACGGATATCCAGTAACGGCATTATTCCACCCCCGAGATCATGGCGCGGCGCAGACCGTCGCCCACGATATTGACGATCAGCACGCTGGCCATGATGGCGCCGCCCGGCAGCATCACCGTCCAGGGGGCGACATAGACCAGTTCCAGGGTATCGCCCATCATCGCGCCCCATTCCGGGGAGGGCAGTTGGGCGCCGAGGTCGAGAAATCCCAGCGCGGCGATATCGAGTATCGCCATCGACAGGCAGCGGGTAAATTCAGATACCAGGACGCTGGCGATATTCGGCAGCACCGCGTAGCGCAGGATATGCATCATCGACGCGCCGTCGATGCGCACCGCCAGCACGTACTCCTTGTCCAGTTCGTCATGCACCGCGTCATAGACCGTGCGCACGACGCGCGGCAACAGGGCCAGCCATACCGCCAGCATCGCATGCTCCAGCCTGGGGCCGAGAAACGCCACCACCACGATGGCCAGCAGCAGCGAAGGAATCGACAGCAAGGTGTCCAGCACATGATTGAGCACCGCCGAGCGCAGGCCGCGGGTGATGCCCGCCAGCACGCCGAGCGTGACGCCAAATACCGAGGCGGCGATGGTCACCACCAGCGCCGAGCCGAAGGTGGGCGCGGTGCCGGTCAGCAGACGGCTTAACACGTCGCGCCCCAGGTCATCGGTGCCGAGGAAAAACGACACATCGCCATAACGCGACCAGGACGGCGGCAGCAGTTGGTAGCCGAGAAACTGCTGATCGAGCGCGTAGGGCGCCGCCACCGTACCAAACAGGCATAATAACAGCAGGGCGAGAAACCCATAGAAGCCGATCATCGACAGGGCGTCATGATAAAATATGCGCCAGATATGGCGCAGCGGGCTGGGCATGCGTTTTTCGCGGTAAATATTATCTGAGAGCATACCATTCCTTATGGCGCAGCGGGTTCGCCAGCGCGCCTACCACGTCGGCCAGCACATTGACGCAGATAACCAGCGTCCCCACCACCATCACCCCGGCCGAGATGGCGGCGTAATCCTGCTGGCGGATGGCGTTGACCAGCCAGCGCCCAAGACCCGGCCAGCTGAATACCACCTCGGTTATCATCGCCAGGGTCAGCATGGTGGAAAACTGCAGGCCCAGCTTGGGAATAATCGGCGGCAGCGCGTTATGCAGGACGTGGCGGCGAATAATGGTGAACAGGGTCAGCCCGCGGGTCGCCGCCGCTTTGACATAATTGCTGCCGAACACGTCGGCGGTGCTGACCCGCATCAGCCGGATGACCTCGGTGGTGGGCGCCACCGCCAGGGCGGTGATAGGCAAGACCATGTGCCGCAGGGCGCTGGTCAGCATTTCATGGCGGTAGGGGGAATCGGACAGCCACGCGTCGAGCAGGGCGAAACCGGTGACCGGCCTGACCTGGTAAAGCAGGTCGTAACGCCCGGAAACCGGCAGCCAGCCAAGGTGCAGGGCAAAAAACAGCGTCAGCAGCAGGGCCAGCCAGAACACCGGCATCGACAGACCCAGGAGCGCGAAAACGCTGATGCCCGCATCCTGCCATTTATTACGCGTTACGCCGGCGATAATGCCGAGCGGAATACCCACCATCAGCGCCAGGATAAACGCCAGGATGCACAGCTCAAGCGTCGCCGGGAACACGTCGCGCAGCTGTTCGCCGATGGGCTGGCCGTTAATGCTCGACACGCCGAAATTCCCGTGCAGCAGGCTGTTGAAATAATAGAGATAGGCGTCGGTCAGCGCCGCGCCGCCAAGCGGCGCGTGCGGGGTAAAATAGCTCAGGCTGAAGGCGACCAGCGTCAGCAGGATCAGGGTGATCAGCAGCAGCACCAGCCGGCGCAGGGTAAAGATAATCATGGTTTCTTTTCCTCGTTATCTTCCCGGTATACCCCGGCAAAGGAAGCGTTGCCGAAGGGGCTGAGCACCAGTCCCTTGATATCATAGCGATAAGCCTGCAGGCGCAGTGAAGACGCCAGCGGCAGCACCGGCAGCTCCTGCTCCAGCATTTTCTGCACGTTGCGATAGGTGTCCATCCGTCCCGACAGTTGCTGCGACAGCAGCGCCGCGCGCAGCAAATTATCAAACTGCGGCTGGCACCAGTGCGCGTAGTTGGTTTGGGAGCGAATGGCGGCGCAACTGAGCAGCGGCCGGAAGAAACTGTCCGGATCGTTACTGTCGGTAGACCAGCCGGCCAGGGTCAGGTCATGATTGTTGGCCATCAGCCGCGCTTCCTGGAACCGGCCCTCCACCGGCACGATGGTAAGCGTAATGCCTACCTGCGCCAAATCGGCCTGGATCAGCTCGGCGGTTTTCAGCGGACTGGGGTTATAGGACTGCGAGGCGGTCGGCACCCATAAACTCATCTCCAGGCGCTCTTTGCCCAGGGAGCGCAGGATCGCGCGCGCCTTATCCGGGTCATATTCAGTCACCTTGGCATCGTTGTCGTAAGCCCAGGAGGCGCGGGGCAAAATCGAGGCCGCGGTCTCCGCGGTGCCGTAATAAATCGATTGCATCAGGCGCTGGTTGTTGATGGACAGCGCGATGGCATGGCGCACCCGCGCATCGTCCAGCGGCGGTTTGGCGGTGTTGAACGCCAGGTAGGCGATATTCATCCCCGGGCGCAGCGTCAGGCGCAGGCGCGGATCGTCGCGCAGGATGGTCAGCTGGCTGGCGGCCGGATACGCCAGCACGTCGCATTCGCCGGTTAACAGTTTAGACAACCGGCCGATGCCGCCGGCCCCCAGGTCGATGACCACCTGCGCCATGCGCGGCAGCCCTTTCCAGTAATGGTCGTTGCGTACCAGGCGAATATACTGGCCCGCCCGGTATTCGTTCAGCATAAAAGGACCGGTGCCCACCGGCTGGCGGTCGATTTGCTCCTGGCGGCCGGCTTTGCTCAGCTGTTCGGCGTACTCCTGTGACAGCACCGGGGCGTAGTGGGTGGCGATATGCCACAGGAACGAGGCGTCCGGCGCGTTCAGGCGGAACTCCACCGTATCGTTATCCAGCTTCACCACGCTGTGCACCGAGTCGGGGAACTGCAGGCTGTCGAAGTAGGGATAAGCGCCGCCGTTGATGTCATGATAAGGATGGCGCTGGTCGAACATGCGCGCAAAGCTGAATACCACGTCGTCGGCGTTCAGCACGCGGGTCGGGGTAAACCAGGCGGTATGCTGGAAGGGCACGTTTTTGCGCAGGTGGAAGCGATAGGTGGCGCCGTTATCCAGCACTTCCCAGCTTTGCGCCAGCTCCGGTATCAGCCGGTAGGTGTAGGGGTCCACGGCCAGCAGGCGATCGTAGAGCTGGGCGGAAAGGGTATCCACCGTTAATCCGCTGCTGGCCATCTGGGGATTAAAGGTGTTCAGCAGTCCGTTGACGCAATAAACAAAACCGCTCTGACGTATATCCGGCGGCGCCGCCGCGGCGAACTGGCCGCCCAGCGTCAATAAGAGCGCCCACGGCAGCAACCGCAGGGACACCCTATGCCGGCGCCACGCGCGCCGCCATGCCGGCACAAAACACGCCTGCCAGGAAAACCATTTAATTCGCATATACGACTTACATCTCATGGGGCAATGATCCCAGTTTACCTTACTCTGCCTTGACACCCAATTCATGGCGCGAATATAGCTGACGCAACGGGTTAAAAAGCGCCAAGGCGGCGAAAAGAACCCCAATAATAGTATGGTAATGAGAATAATTATCAACAAAATGCTTTACAGACGATAGTGATAACTATTATCATCGTTTTGCTGTCAACCGACAGGCCTCGTTTGCCGGTTGTCAGCACGACATTGCTCACATTGCTTCCAGTATTATTTTAGCCAGCTTGGGTGCTGGCTTTTTTTTTGCCTGATCGTTACTCCCCGCCGCCCACCCTGATACTGTGTTTTTTCATCATGCCGCGCAGCTGGTGATAGGTCAGCGCCAGCAGGTCCGCCGCCTGGCGCTGGTTATAACGGGCTTGCGCCAGGGCGCGCTCCACCCATAGTCGCTCCTGCTGATCCAGGGTGCGCTTCAAATCCAGCGGCAGGGACGCCGGTTCGTCCGCCGCCGGGACGGCCGTCTCCGCCGGCGGCGTTACCGACGCAAACGGATCCAGCAGGATGGCGTCCAGCGGCCGTTCGGTGGTGTCATGGCGGTAAATAGATCGCTCGACGACGTTTTTCAGTTCGCGCACATTGCCCGGCCAGCCATAATCCAGCAGGGTGCGGCGCGCACGGGCGGTAAAGCCGGGGAACAGGGGCAGCCCTATTTCCCGGCACATCTGGATGGCGAAATGCTCGGCCATCACCATGATATCCTGCGGCCGTTCGCGCAGCGGGGGCAGCGCCACCACGTCGAACGCCAGCCTGTCCAGCAGATCGGCGCGAAAGCCGCCCGTTTTCGCCAGGCGGGGCAGGTCGGCGTTGGTGGCGCAGACCAGCCGCACATCCACCTGCAGCGGCCGGCTGCCGCCGACGCGTTCCAGCTCGCCGTATTCAATCACCCGCAGCAATTTTTCCTGCACCATCATGGGCGCGGTGGCCAGTTCATCAAGAAACAGGGTACCGCCGTCGGCGCGTTCAAAACGCCCCTGGTGACGTTTTTGCGCGCCGGTAAACGCCCCGGCTTCATGGCCGAATAATTCCGAATCCAGCAGGTTTTCATTGAGCGCGGCGCAGTTCAGGGAGATAAACGGGCCTTGCCAGCGCGGCGACAGGTAGTGCAGCCGCCGGGCAATCAGCTCTTTGCCGGTGCCCCGTTCGCCTATCACCAGCACCGGCTTGGTCAGGCGCGCCAAGCGGGACACCTGCTCCAGCACCTCGAGGAAATTATTGGATTGCCCCAGCAGATTATCATGGGTCTCGGTCATGGTTAATTTCGCCAATAATTGGTAATAATATTCACTATAACTGACGCATCGGCGCCGTCAATTTTAAAAGTTATTTTAAATCAATAAATTAAATTATCAGCGCTCTTGGCACGGTAATTGTAATGATAGGGTGGTGAAGGATGACGACATCTTTCGGCCATGACTGTTTATAGAGGATCAAGCTATGGGTATTTTTTCTCGTTTTACCGATATTGTGAATGCCAACATCAACGCACTGTTGGATAAAGCGGAAGATCCGGAAAAACTGGTGCGCCTGATGATCCAGGAAATGGAAGACACCCTGGTCGAGGTACGCACCACTTCCGCTCAGGCGCTGGCGGAAAAGAAACAATTGCTGCGGCGCATCGACCAGGCTGAAACCCAGCAGGCCGACTGGCAGGGCAAAGCCGAGCTTGCGCTGGCCAAAGACAAAGAAGATCTGGCGCGCGCCGCGCTGATGGAAAAACAGCGCCTGACGACCATTATCGCCACCCTGCGCCAGGATGTTGCGGTTATCGAGGAAACCCTCGATCGCATGAAACGCGAAATCGGCGAGCTGGAAAATAAGCTCGCGGAAACCCGCGCCCGCCAGAAAACCCTGACCCTGCGCCACCAGGCCGCGGCCTCGTCGCGCGATATCCGCCGCCAGCTGGACAGCGGCAAGATTGATGAGGCCATGGCCCGCTTCGAGCAGTTTGAGCGGCGCATCGATCATATGGAAGCGGAAGCGGAAAGCGTCGGTTTCGGCAAGCAGAAATCGCTGGACCAACAGTTCGCCGAATTGCGGGCGGATGATGAAATCAGCGCCCAGCTGGCGGCGCTGAAGGCCAAAATGAACCAAAGCGAATAATAAAAGCCACTTAAAGGAGCCATCATGGAAGCCGTGTCGATTGTGCTTGCCATTCCGCTGACCATTTTCATCCTGTTCGTGGCGCCGATATGGCTGTGGCTGCATTACAACAGCCGCCGCAGGCAGGGTTCGGCATTGCAGGCGCAGGACAGCCGCCGCCTGGCCGAACTCAACGCACAGGCGGCGCGCATGCAGGCGCGCATCCGGGCGCTGGAAGATATACTGGATGCCGAACACCCCAACTGGAGGCAATGATATGGCTCAACCTTTTAAACAGCCGCTTTACCTCAGGCCGGAAGAAGGCATGTTCAAAGGCGTCTGCGCCGGGGTGGCGCATTATCTGGACGTACCGGTGAAACTGGTGCGTATTATCGTGGTGCTGTCGATGTTCTTCGGCCTGTTTTTGCTGACCCTCGCCGCCTATGCCATCCTGGCCTACTGGCTCGAGCCGGCGCCGGCTGACGAAGCGCCGGCCGGCCGCTCGCGCATGCCGCCGGCCCAGCAGATCGAACTGCTGGAATTGCAGTTGCAGGACAGCGAGCAGCAACTGCGCGAGGTAGAGCGTTACGTCACCTCCGACACCTTCGGCGTGCGCAATCGCTTTCGCCAGCTGTAACGCCTTGCCGGCACTGTATGTCATGCCAAGGCGCGTAAGGGATGGCGTGCCGGGGGATACCGCGATCCTGTTACTCTTTATACTAGGATAAAGCCACTACTTTTATCGCCCCGGTTTTAGGAGAATACTTGCTGCACGACCACACAGGAGGTATTTCATGCGCGTATTTCTCACTGGCGCGACCGGCTTTATCGGCGCGCGCATTGTACCCGAACTGCTGGCGGCCGGACATCATGTCCTCGGCTTGACAAGATCCGACGCCGGCGCCCAAGCCCTGGAGGCGGCCGGCGCGCAGGCCCATCGCGGCGCCCTGGAAGATCTCGACAGCCTGCGCGCCGGGGCAGCCGCGGCCGACGCCGTTATCCATACCGCATTCGATCATGATTTCGCCCACTTCGCGGCGAACTGCGAAAAGGACCGGCGTGCCATCGCCGCCTTGGGCTCCGCGCTTAAAGGCACCGATCGCCCCCTTATCATTACCTCCGGTACCGGCATGGGCGATGCCGGCCACGGCCAGCCCGCGACGGAGGATGTCTTTAACGCCAACCATCCCAATCCGCGCGTGGCGTCCGAGCTGGCGGGCCATGCGCTGCTCGAGGATGGGATAGACGTGCGCGTGGTGCGGCTTCCTCAGGTCCACGACACCGTTAAACAGGGGCTGATTACGCCCTTTATCGCCATCTCGCGTGAAAAGGGCGTGGCGGCCTATGTCGGCGACGGCGCCAACTGCTGGCCGGCGGCCCATGTGCTTGATGTGGCGAAGCTCTATGTGCTCGTCCTGGACAAGGGCAGCAGGGGCGCGCGTTATCATGCCGTGGCCGAGGAAGGGATACCGGCGCGCGACATCGCGCAATGCGTCGGCGCGGGGCTTGGCGTGCCGGTGGTTTCGCTGTCGGGCGGGGACGCGGCACCGCATTTCGGCTGGTTCGCCATGTTCGCCGGCATGGATCTGCGGGCTTCAGGCGTTTGGACGCGCCGGCAGCTCGGGTGGGAGCCGACCGGCCCGTCGCTTATGGCGGATTTGCAGCACATGGACTACTCGGTTGGCGCGGCGCCGGCCCGGGGGTGAGCTCGCCCGTCCGGCATCGGCGGCGGAAATTTGTTTGTTAGGCCATTGGGCGACATAATAGACTTCTTTCAACCAGGAGGAATATATGTTCGCTCAGGCCACGGTGCGGTTTTTTTGCTTTTTTTATGCCCCTTACCCATTGAAAGCGTTATGAGCCGGCTGCAAAACGATCTCGGCGCGTTGCTGAACCGCGGCATGGACCGCCATTTGCGCCTGGCGGTTACCGGACTGAGCCGCAGCGGCAAAACCGCGTTTATCACCTCCTTTGTCAATCAATTGCTGATGGTCAATAACGGCGCGCGCCTGCCGATGTTTTCGGCCGTGCGCGACGGCCGTTTGCTCGGGGCCAAGCGGGTGCCCCAGCGCCATTTGGGCATTTCGCGCTTTGCCTATGACGAGGGCATCGCCGCGTTGTACGGCACGCCGCCCGCCTGGCCGGTGCCGACGCGCGGCGTAAGCGAAATGCGCCTGGCGCTGCGCTATCGTTCACGCGATTCCCTCTGGCGCCATATCAAGGATACCGGCACGCTGTATCTGGAAATTGTCGATTACCCCGGCGAATGGCTGCTGGATTTGCCGATGCTGGAGCAGGACTTCCTGTCCTGGTCGCGGCAGATGCACGGCCTGCTGCAGGGCGATAGGGCGCAATGGGCGGCGCCGTGGCTGGCGAAGTGCGCCGCGCTTGACCCACTGGCGCCGGCCGATGAGCGCGCGCTGGCGGATATCGCCGGCGCCTATACCGATTACCTGCTGCACTGCAAGCGCCAGGGCCTGCACTTTATCCAGCCCGGGCGTTTTGTCCTGCCGGGCGATATGGCCGGCGCGCCGGCGCTGCAGTTTTTCCCCTGGCCCGATGTGACGGACGACGGCGAGGCACGGCTGGCACAGGCGGCAAAAACGTCCAATCTCGGCATGCTGCGCGCGCGATATCACTATTACTGCCAGGAAGTGGTCAAGGGCTTTTATAAGCAGCACTTTACCGGGTTCGATCGGCAAATCGTGCTGGTCGACTGCCTGCAGCCGCTAAACAGCGGCCCCCATGCCTTTAACGATATGCGCCTGGCCCTGACCCAATTGATGAGAAGCTTTCATTACGGCAAGCGCAGCCTGTACCGCCGTCTGTTTTCGCCTTGTATCGACAGGCTGATGTTTGCCGCCAGCAAGGCCGATCACGTCACCACCGATCAGCAGGCCAACCTGGTGTCGCTATTGCAGCAACTGGTACAGGACGCCTGGCAAAATGCCGCGTTCGAAGGCATCACCATGGACTGTGCGGGCCTGGCCTCGGTGCAGGCCACGCAAAACGGCCTGGTCGATCATCAGGGCGGCGCCATTCCCGCCCTGAACGGACATCGTCTGGAAGACAACCAGCCGCTGACCTTTTATCCGGGCGACGTGCCGGCCCGTTTGCCGGGCGCCGCCTTCTGGCGCGAACAGGGATTCGCCTTCGAAAATTTCCGTCCGCGCGCCATGGACCCCGACCGGCCGCTGCCGCACATCCGCCTGGATGCGGTGATGGAGTTTTTATTGGGAGATAAACTACGATGAACGATCCCGTAAAGCCCCGTATCGATTTTCCACCACAGCCGGACAAGCCGCTGGCGCCGCCGGCGGAGGCCGCGCTGCGCGCGAAGCTCACCTTTGAGCAGTTACAGGATGCGCAGTTTCATCCGCTGACGCCGCCGGAGCAGGAGCAGGATGAGGAAGGGCGGGCGGAGCAATTGCTTGTCAACGCCCTGCGGCCGAAACGCAGTATCTGGCGCCGCATGGTCATTGCCGGCACCGGGCTGCTGGTCGTCAGCGCGGGGGCGCAGGGGGCGCTGTGGGCCGCGCGCGCCTGGCAGCAGCACGACTGGCTGGCGCTGGGCGGGCTGGGCGCCGGCGCCCTGTTTGTCCTGGCGGGCGCCGGGTCGCTGGCCACCGAATGGCGGCGGTTATATCGCCTGCGCCAACGGGCCGGGGAACGCGACCGGGCTGGGGAGCTGCTGCGCAGCCACGCGCTGGGCCAGGGTCGCGCGTTCTGTCTGCGCCTGGCCAGCCAGGCCGGAATTGACGATGCCCATCCTGCATTGCGGCGCTGGCAGGCGATGCTGCACGATACCCACAGCGATCGTGAAGTGGTTATGCTGTACGCCAAAATAGTGCAGCCGGTCATCGATGGCCGGGTGCGGGCGGAAATCAGCCGTTCCGCGGCCGAGTCCGCGCTGATGATCGCGGTCAGTCCGCTGGCCATCGTAGACATGGGGTTTATCGCCTGGCGCAATCTGCGGCTTATCAACCGGGTGGCGGCGCTGTATGGCATTGAAGTGGGGTATTTCAGCCGCATCCGGTTATTCCGGCTGGTATTGCTGAACATCGCCTTTGCCGGCGTCAGCGAATGGGTGCGCGAAGTGGGACTGGACTGGATGTCGCAGGACCTGACCGCGCGCCTCTCAGCCCGTGTTGCCCAGGGCATGGGCGCGGGCCTGCTGACCGCGCGCCTGGGCATCAAGGCCATGGAACTGTGTCGTCCGCTGCCCTGGATAGAGGGCGACAAACCGCGCCTGGGGGACTATAGGCGGGAAATTATCGGCCAGTTGAAAAGCCTGATGGAGCGTAAACCCGCCCCCTGATGCTCCCGTCCGCTGCGCCGTGGCCCGCGCCGGGCGGAAAATTTCCCATCCTGGCAACTTTTTGTGACAGATGACTTCATCCCGGACGCGTCGCCACGTATTATGTAGCCAATATTGTCATCACGGGTAAGAGGCGTACATGCGTTTGGAAGTTATTTGTCAGGACCGCCTCGGTCTGGCCAGGGAATTGCTGGATTTACTGGTAGCGCGCGGTATCGATTTGCGCGGTATTGAAATCGACCCCAGCGGGCGGATCCATCTTAATCTGACTACGCTTGAAATCGACACCTTTCGGGCGCTGATGGCGGAAATCCGCCGCATCCCCGGCGTCTGCGACGTGCATACCGTCGCGTTTATGCCCTCCGAGCGCGAGCACCGCGCGCTGGAAGCCATCCTGGCCGCCATGCCGGAGCCGGTGTTGTCCATCGACCTCAAAGGCCGGGTGGAACTGGCTAACCCGGCCACGCTGGCCCTGTTCGGCCAACGCGCCGATCAACTGCACCAACAGCCGGTAAACCAGCTGATCGGCGGTTTTAACGTCGTGCGCTGGCTTGAGAGCGGCCGGCAGGCCGCCGAAAGCCTGCGGGTGGTGATCCAGGGCCAGGACTATCTGCTGGAAATCACCCCCGTTCAGCTGACCGGCGAAGACGGACAGCCCGCCACGGTGGGCGGGGTGATATTGCTGAAATCCGCCGTGCGCATGGGACGTCAGCTGCAGGAACACGCGCCGAACGATGATAGCGAATTCAGCCATATCATCGCCGTCAGCCAGGCCATGCGCCAAACCCTCGATCGCGCCAGACGGCTGGCGATGCTGGATGCGCCGCTGTTGATTACCGGCGAGACCGGCACCGGCAAGGATTTGCTGGCCCATGCCTGCCACCTGCGCAGCCGGCGCGGCAAACACCCGTTCCTGGCGCTGAACTGCGCCGCGTTGCCGGATGATGTGGCGGAGAGCGAATTGTTCGGCCACGCCGCCGGCGCCTATCCCAACGCCCTTGAGGGCAAAAAAGGCTTTTTTGAACAGGCCGGCGGCGGCTCGGTCTTGCTCGACGAAATTGGCGAGATGTCGCCGAGCATGCAAAACAAACTGCTGCGCTTTCTTAATGACGGCACGTTCCGCCGCGTGGGCGAGGATCGTGAAATGCACGTGGATGTGCGCGTCTACTGCGCCACCCAGAAAAACCTGCTGGAACTGGTCCATAAAGGACAGTTTCGCGAAGATCTTTATTATCGCCTGAACGTGCTGACGCTCAGCCTGCCGCCGCTGCGCGACCGGCCGGACGATATCATGCCGCTGGCCGCGCTGTTTATCGCCCAGTTCTGCGATGAGCAGGGCATCCCCCGCCCGCGGGTCGCGCCCGACCTGGCCGCTATGCTTAACCGCTACGCCTGGCCGGGCAATGTACGCCAGCTGAAAAATGTTTTAACCCGCGCCATGGCCCAGCTGGACGGGGACGAACTGCGCGTCGCCGATATTGATCTGCCGGATTTCGACCTGACGCAGCCCATGGCGGAGGAAATCCTCGACGGGTCCCTGGATGAGATCAGCAAACGCTTCGAACGTTCCGTGCTGACCCGCCTTTACCGAACCTATCCCAGCACGCGCAAACTGGCCAAACGCCTGGGCGTTTCCCATACCGCCATTGCCAATAAGCTGCGCGAATACGGCCTTAGCGCCAAAAAATCCGGCGAAGAGGGCGAAAGCTGACGCCCGCGCCGCGCCGCGTAAATATCTTCATGACCTTGTGTTTGCCGGCAGGGTTGTTTAGTTTTGATTTATTATTGCTTATCTAAGGGGTCACAATGAGAGTAATGCGTTTCTATCCGGAGGCATGGCCGCTGCATACGCCGTTTGTTATTGCGCGCGGCAGCCGTACCGAAGCCCGGGTAGTGGTGGTGGAGATAGAACAGGACGGCGTCCGGGGCATTGGCGAATGCACGCCTTATCCCCGCTATGGCGAAACTGAGCAGTCGGTCATGGAACAGCTCGCCGCCGTGGTTCATCCGGTGGAACAGGATATCACCCGCGACGTATTACAGCAGCTGTTACCGGCCGGCGCGGCGCGCAACGCCGTCGATTGCGCGCTCTGGGACCTGGAACGCCAGCTGGCCGGCCAAACCCTGGCGCAAAGGGCGGGCGTGGCGCTGCCGGCAACCATCGCCATGGCGCAAACGCTGAGCATCAACGATCCGGAGCGCATGGCCGAGGCGGCGCTGGGTTACTGGCAGGCGGGGGCGCGGCTGCTGAAAATCAAACTTGATGACCGGCTTATCACCGAGCGCATGGTGGCCATCCGCGCCGCTGTGCCGGACGCCACGCTGATTGTCGACGCCAACGAGGCCTGGCAACCGGAAGGGCTGGCGTCCCGATGCCAACTGCTGGCGGATTTGGGCGTGGCCATGCTTGAACAGCCGCTGCCCGCAGAGCAGGATGCCGCGCTGCAGCATTTTATCCATCCGCTGCCCATCTGCGCCGACGAAAGCTGCCACACCCGCCAGCAGTTGCCCGCATTACGGGATAATTACGAGATGATCAATATCAAGCTGGATAAAACCGGCGGCCTTACCGAAGCCCTGCTGTTGGCGCAACAGGCGCGGGAACAGGGTTTCGGCATTATGCTCGGCTGCATGCTGTGTACCTCGCGCGCTATCGCCGCCGCGCTGCCGCTGACGCCCGGGGCGCGGTTTATCGATCTCGACGGTCCGACCTGGCTGGCGCTGGATGCCGAACCGCACCTCAATTTCGGCTGCGGCTCCATCACCCTGGACTAAAATGGCTTCGTCTGCCGTCCGCCGCTCTTTTCGCCATAATTTGTAAGTGACCTCGCCAATCGTGGCGGGGGCGCTGGCGGCTGGCGGGGAGGCTTATTTTGTCGCGGCGGGGGCGCATTTGCGGATGGCAAAATGGCTTATGTTGCACCAGTGGGGGTTTCGCTTGCCGTGCGTGAGGTGTTCATATGTAGTGCCGGGCGCCGGCAAGCGACAAAGAGGCCGTACCGCGACGGCCTCCTTGACCTCCGCGCGTCCGGCAGATCGTGCGCCGCTGCGCGGTGCCCGGCATCACCCATCCCGGCTTGTGGACCGCCCGGTATGCGCTCCCGGCGCAAACCGGACTTTCGCCGCTCCCGGCGGCTCATCCAGCCGTGATGCGCGCTGCCGGCGCACTCTATGCCGGCACCACGTCAACACCATCGCCTGTGAGTAAAACCGCTTTTTGGGGTTCTTAGCGGTATGTGCTTACCGGGAAAGGTCTCAGTATTCATTTTGCGCTAATGTTTACACTCTGGTGGCTAATAGCTAATGCTTAATGTTAAAACTCAAAACTCAAAACTCAAAACTCAAAACTCAAAACTCAAAACTCAAAACTGAATGATGAATGCCTTACTGCATGCCTGATGTTCGCTGTGCCAACGGTTTTCCATACGTGTTGCATTCCATAACAGTCAATCCTATGCTGACGCCAGCCCCCATCCAAAACAACAGCGCCGCAATCGCTTCATAATATGCCGTGCGAACCGCGACATGGGGACCGGCATAAAGCGCGCTGACGGCGCCTGTGACCCCGGCATGAGCCGCCGGGAGCGGCGAAAGGTCCGGTTGCGCCGGGAGCGCTAACCGGGCCGGTGCATAACGGGGACATGGGCGGCGGAAGGCATCGCGCAGCGACGCGCGACCTGCCGGGCGCGCGGAGGTCAAGGAGGCCGTCGCGGTACGGCCTCTTTGTCGCTTGCAGGCGCCCGGCAATACATATGAACACCTCACGCACAGCAAGCGAAACCTTCGCCAAGGCGACATATGCCCTGGCGCGACCTAACGCTGGCACCCTCACGCACGGCAAGCGAAACTTTCGCCAAAGCGACATATGCCCTGGCGCGCCCTAACGCTGGCACCCTCACGCACGGCAAGCGAAACCTTCGCCAAGGCGACATATGCCCTGGCGCGCCCTGACGCTGGCACCCTCACGCACGGCAAGCGAAACCTTCGCCAAGGCGACATATGCCCTGGCGCGCCCTAACGCTGGCACCCTCACGCACGGCAAGCGAAACCTTCGCCAAGGCGACATATGCCCTGGCGCGCCCTGACGCTGGCACCCTCACGCACGGCAAGCGAAACCTTCGCCAAAGCGACATATGCCCTAGCGCACCCTCACGCACGGCAAGCGAAACCCCCGCCGCAGCGACATCACCATGGCGACATTCATCTTCACGTAAGCCCAATATTACCAGGACGGCGATCGCCAAACCTACACAAGACGTGTTAAAGGGACACCGTGCCGATGGGGTCGAATCGGGCGTGGTTTTCCCGTCCGCCCGAACACCCATGGCAGGGTATGGCCGCCGATACCGGACTTAAAACCGGCTGGTTAAAGTATGAGCGTCTCTCACCCGGCATTCCCATCGTAGATCAGCAGCTCAACCAGCGCCGCCAGGTAACGATCGGTGGCGGCGTCGGCCGACACGGCGGGAAGCTCGGCGGTAATACAGGGCAGACCACGATCTGAGCACCAACTCCCGAACGAACCCGGCGTCTCGTAGCCCACGCTTGTCACCAAGGGCAGCGCCAGCCGCGCCGCCAGCCAGGCGCCCAAAGGCGATGGCACGGCCTCTTCCACGCAGGCCAGCGGCTCATGAAAAGACGCCACCCAGGCGGGGGCGAGTCGCGCCACCAACCGGCATAACGCCGCCGTTTCCGGCTCCGAGCCCGGTCCGGCGCCGGTGGACAGCAAGACATCCCGCTCCGCCGCGCTGCTGGTCCAACGGTACACCGTCTCCTCCGGCCGCCAGTTGGCGGCGGGAAAATTGCGGTTCAGGTCCACGCCGTTAGCATTAGCCCGCAATCCCAATTGGCAGCCGTCCGGATTTACCGCCAGGATCACATGATGACGCGCAGGATGGCCAAGCGTGCGCAGCGCGCACGACAGCGCCACCACGCTTGCGGTTTCGTCGCCATGGGTACCGGCGATAATCAACCCGGTATCCGGGGCCGGGGCGGCGGCCGGGAAAAAAAGCAACGGCGCGCCCAGCACCGACCGGCCGTAGGGCTCGCCCAGGGAAGGCAGCTTTCCCCGCCGCGCGCGTGGTTGAAATAACTCCATACTGTTTCCTGACCGAAAATAATACGTTACATTGATTCATCTACTTTAGCGCAAAACGTCCGGCGTTATTATCCCTGGCAGGAAAAACACCGGGAAAGCGCCGGGCCGCTCTGCACCGGTTACGATAACAAGGATAATGCCATGCCGCGTTTCAACCCTACCTTATGTGCGTCGTTTATTATCGCCCTGAGCGGCAATCTCTGGGCCGCCACGGTACCCGAAGGCACGCAGCTGGCCGAACAGCAGCACATCGTGCGCCATATCAAAGATGAACCGGCTTCCCTCGATCCGATCAAAGTGGTCGGCCTGCCCGAAGCCCAAGTGGTGCGCGATCTGTTTGAAGGACTGGTCAATGAGGACGCCAAGGGCAATCTTATCCCGGGGGTGGCGACCCGCTGGGAAACCAACGATAACCGCACCTTTATTTTCCAGCTGCGCCACGACGCGCGCTGGTCAAACGGTGACCCTGTCACGGCAAATGATTTTGTCTACAGCTGGCGGCGTCTCGCCGACCCGAAAAACCTGTCCTCCTTCGCCTGGTTCGCCGAACTGGCCGGCCTGGAAAACGCAGCAGACATCACCGCCGGGAAACTTCCCGCAGAACGGCTTGGGGTCAGCGCGCCGGATGATTACACCCTGAAGGTGCAACTCAGCAAACCGGTGCCGTATTTTGCCAGCCTGACTGCCAATTTCAGCCTGTTCCCGGTGCATCGCGCCACGGTGGAAAAATACGGCAACGACTGGACCAAGGTCGGCAACCTGGTGGGCAACGGCGCCTTCGCCCTGCACGAGAGGGTCGTAAATGAAAAAATCGTCCTCACGCCCAATGAACATTACTGGGATCATCAGCATACGGTATTGACCCAGGTAACCTTTATTCCGCTCAATCAGGAATCGTCCGCCCTGAATCGCTACCTGGCCAACGATATTGATATCACCGAATCCTTCCCCAAAAACCGCTACCAGCAGTTGCTAAAGGATATTCCCGGCCAGGTTTATACCCCGGACCAGTTGGGCACCTACTATTACGCGTTCAACACCCGGCGCGCGCCCACCGACGATGTGCGGGTGCGCAAGGCGCTGTCCTATGCCATTGATCGTAAAATTATCGCCGAAAAAGTGGTCGGCACCGGCGAAAAACCCGCCTGGCATTTTACCCCGGATGTCACCGCGGGTTTCACGCCGCAGCAGAATTTCCTGCAGCGGCATTCCCAGGAAGAGCTGGACGCCGAGGCAAAAGTGCTGATGAAAGCGGCGGGCTACGGCCCTGAGAAACCGCTGACCCTGAGCCTGCTGTATAACACGTCGGAAAGTCACGAAAAAATCGCTATCGCCGTGGCCTCGATGTGGAAGAAAAAGCTGGGGGTAAACGTCAAGCTGGAGAACCAGGAATGGAAAACCTATATCGACAGCCGCAATACCGGTAACTTTGACGTGGTGCGCGCTTCCTGGGTAGGGGATTACAACGAGCCTTCCACCTTCCTGTCATTATTGACCGCCACCCATAGCGGCAATATCGCCAAGTTTAATGATCCCGCCTATGATCGCCTGCTCGCCGAGGCCAGCCGGCAAACCAATCCGCAGCGCCTCAGCGCGGATTACAATAAAGCGGAAGATATGATAGCCGAGCAAGCGCCGATTGCGCCTATTTACCAATATACCAACGGCCGTTTGATCAAACCCTGGGTGCAGGGGTATCCGATAACCAATCCGGAAGATGTGGCTTATAGCCAGACGATGTATATCCTCAGGCACTAAGTCCGCGCCGTTGCTTTATCACTGTCCGCCGCTTGGCGCATAACCCTGTTAACCCGCTGAAGTTCTGCGGGTTATTGCTCTTCGTCGCGCTATATTATTTTGCTGGACGGCATCTGCCGTCGCCGTCAACGCCTTTCTGAGGGCAAAGACGCGAGCGGCGTTTCTGACGGGTTTTGCGGACTCCGCTTGCCGTGCATGGCCTGGAAATTCCGCGGTCTATCCCTGCGGCTTGTCCGGGTGGGGTTATTAATTGCAAATTACATTAATTAGTTTAATACTTAACTGAAATTCCCTGCCTCCTGCGCATAGCAGCACGCCGTCGCAGCTGATGTAAAACCTGTAAAATCAAGGAATAGATGGATTATTCGCCGAATGGTGCCTTACGCCTGCTGCATAAGGTCGTCAACCATGCTTCGCTGCTGATCCACGCCGCTATTTTTATTGTGGTGGTGGCCTGCGCCATTATCTTCCTTGATACCTGGCAAATCTGGAATGCGCATGGGCGCGATCTGGTGAATGCCGAACAAGATTCCGCCAATCTGTCGCGCGCCCTTTCCCAGCATGCGGAAGACACCTTTTTGCAGGTGGATATTACGCTGCAGGATTTGATGGAACGCCTGGACACGGACGGCCTGTCGCAGGCGCGGCTGCCGCGCCTGCAAAAAGTCATGAGTGAGCAGCTTAAACACCTGCCGCAGCTGCACGGCGGGTTTATTTATGACTCACAGGGGCACTGGCTGGTGACGGCTTCGGGTATTATTCCGCCTCATGCCAATAATGCGGATCGCGAATATTTCAAATATCACCAAGCCCATAATGACAATCGCTTATATATAGGCAAGGTGATCCGCAGCCGATCCACCGGCGATCTGGTCATTCCGGTGTCGCACCGGATAAATAACCAGGACGGAAGCTTCGGCGGCGTGGCGCTGGCGACGGTCTATGTCAGCTATTTCCAGGAGTATTACAATCATTTCGCCATCGACAATGACACCGCCCTGGTATTAATGCTGGCCGATGGCACCATTTTATATCGCCGGCCTTATGAGGAAAGCGCCATCGGCCGGAGCATGGCCAAAAGCACGCTGTTTACCGATGTGTTGCCGCGGGCCAAATCCGGCAATGCAACGATTATTTCTTATTACGATAAGGTGGAACGCATCTTCGGCTATTCCAAGCTGGATCAGTATCCGCTGGTCATCGCGGCGGGTTTGTCTAAAAAGGAAGTTTTGCGCGGCTGGCGTACCGACAGTATTATTTTTGCGGCGGGCGGGGCGGGGATCCTGATCATTTTAACCCTGCTGGCATGGGCGCTGCTGCGGCAAATTAACTTCAGCCTGCGCTCGGAAAAAGACCTGCTTATCGCCCGGGACTTATTGACGGAATTAAATCAAAAGCTGGCTGTCCAGGCCCTGCATGACGGTCTTACCGGCCTCGCCAATAGGCGCCAGTTTGATATCGTGCTGCAAAATGAGATGCAGCGCGCCTGTCGCGACCTGACGCCGTTGGGGCTGATCCTGCTCGATATCGACTTATTTAAAAAATATAACGATATCTACGGCCATGTCTCGGGGGATGAATGTTTGCAGCGGGTAGGACAAACGCTGCTGGCGCTGCCGCGCCGGGTGAACGATCTGGTGGCGCGTTACGGCGGGGAAGAGTTCGCCGTTATTCTGCCCGGCACGGATCTCGCCGGCGCGCGTACGTTTGCCGAGACGGTGGTCAGGGCGGTGCATGAATTGCAAATCCCCCATGACGCCAGCCCCTTTGGCGTGGTGACAATCAGCGCCGGCGCCCACGCCGCCATGCCGGTGAGACCGGAAGATACGCCCGCCGCATTTATCCGCAGCGCCGATGCCGCGCTGTACGCGGCCAAAAGCCGGGGCAAAAACCGCGTATGCGACGTCCGTCCGCGCGCATAGCGGGGGTGCCGGCATCACGTGCTGTAACCTCGAGGTTTTATAATTCTTTATATCTTCCCGTTTGGCGCTAGACTTGACATCAATCCGTGCCGAATCGTGCCGAATAAGGAAAAAAAGTTGGAAGTACTCGATCGTGAAGCCTTGCATATCAACGGCGTGGTCTACGCCGGACAATTAGACGGCCAGGGCGGCATTACGCCTATCGAGGCCTCGGACATTGCGCATTGCCTCCATCCCTGTTGGCTGCACCTGGATACGGAACATCAGGCCAGCATGGAATGGCTGGCCACATCGCCGCTGATACCCGATCCGGTGCGCGAATCGCTGGCCGGCAACAGCACGCGGCCGCGGGTTAACCGCATTCCCGAAGGCGCGCTGATAATTTTGCGCAGCATTAACTTCAATACCGAGGAATACCCGGAAGAGCTGATTGTCCTGCGTATCTATATCACGGAAAAACTGATCGTCACCACCCGTAACCAGCCGATCCAGGCGGTGGAGGAGATGCTTGACGAATTGCAGAAAAAACAGGGGCCGGTGGACAGCGGCAACTGGCTGGTGGATATGTGCGATACCCTGACCGATCACACCAGCGAGTTTATTGAAGATATGCATGACCGCATCATCGTATTGGAAAACGATCTGCTGGACCAGCAGATCCCGCCGCGCGGCCAGCTGTCGAAACTGCGCAAGCAGCTGATTGTCCTGCGGCGCTATATGGCGCCGCAGCGCGATGTCTTCGCCCGCCTGGCCAGCGAGCATTTGCCCTGGATGGGGGATGACGACCGCAGGCGCATGCAGGATATCGCCGATCGCCTGGGGCGCGGCATCGACGATATCGACGGCGGCATTGCCCGCACGGCGGTGATTGCCGATGAAATTAACTGGATTACCGCCGAGTCGATAAACCGCCGCGGTTATACCATGTCGCTGATGGCCATGGTTTTCCTGCCGACCACCTTTCTTACCGGTTTGTTTGGCGTCAACCTGGGCGGCATCCCCGGCGGCAATATGCGTTATGGTTTCAGTATCTTCTGCCTGGCGTTAATTATCTTGGTGCTTTGTGTGGCGCTATGGTTAAAACGGCGTAAATGGTTATAGCCATATGCATAGCGTGGCGGCGATGCGCGGCAAAATTTACGCAAAAAACGCAAAAAAGCCGGCTAATATTGAGCAATATCAAAAAGCAGGGGCGCGGGATGGGGCACTATCGATCCCGCAGGTGAATGCAACGTCAAGCGATGGGCGTTGCGCTCCATATTGTCTTACTTCCTTTTTTGAATTATTGCATAGCATATTTAATTCATACGATGCCGGGTTTATTAACCTGGCATTTTTTTTTTGGTTTTTCCCCGGCGGGCATATTAACCGGGCGGCAGGGCGGGGATTTGTCCTTACCCCAATTGCCCACTATCCTTAAAGTGAGTCCGCAGCAAACGCGCTGCTTTGATAAGACCCTTTAAAGAGGTGGACAGTATGCCTATGACTATGACACCCCGGGTGCGCCAGGCACCGGTTCCGTATCGAATGAGCATTCCAGGCGATCCGATACCGGAAGAACCCATCCCGACCGATCCGCCGCCGATCCCGAACCCACTGCCGGATCCGCCCCTGGAGCCGCCCTATAATCCCGACCCCAAGCCGATACAGGACCCGCCGCCGCATATGTGGTAGCCGCGCTATTTTATTTCCACGACGTCGAGGCGCGCGCCGGCAGGCGGCAGGGCATCAACGTCATCATCCGCCAGCCAGCCCGCGGGCTGCGCCGGCAGTTCCAGCGGGTCAAACGCCATATCGCCGCCGTCGATGATGTCGCCGCCGGCATGCAATTGCCTGAAATCAAACAACCCGCCGTCGGCGAGATGGGACGGCACCACGTTTTGCATCGCGCGGAACATGGTCTCCAGGCGCCCCGGGTAGTGTTTATCCCAGTCCCTGAGCATATTGCCTATCACCTGCCGCTGCAGGTTTGGCTGCGAACCGCACAGGTTGCAGGGGATAATGGGAAAGGCGCGCGCCTCGGCAAAGCGCTCGATATCCTTTTCGCGGCAATAGGCCAGCGGGCGGATGACGATATGTTTACCGTCGTCGCTCATCAATTTCGGCGGCATGCCTTTTAACTTGCCGCCGTAGAACATATTCAGGAAGAGTGTCTGCAGGATATCGTCGCGATGATGCCCCAGGGCAATTTTATTGGCGCCAAGCTCGGTGGCGGTACGATATAAAATGCCGCGCCGCAGGCGCGAGCACAGTGAGCAGGTGGTTTTACCCTCGGGGATCTTATCTTTGACGATACCGTAGGTATTTTCCTCGACGATTTTATACTCGGCGCCCAAGGCATCGAGATAGGCGGGCAGGATATCGGCGGGAAAGCCCGGCTGCTTTTGATCCAGGTTGACCGCCACCAGCGAGAAGCTGACCGGCGCGCTTTGCTGTAGATTGCGCAGGATTTCCAGCATGGTGTAGCTGTCCTTGCCGCCGGAGAGGCATACCATGATGCGATCGCCGTCTTCGATCATATTAAAATCGGCAATGGCCTGCCCGACGTTGCGGCGCAGGCGTTTTTGTAATTTGTTCAGGTTGTACTGCTCTTTTTGGTCGACCACGGTGGTTATGCCTTTGACTGTTACCGGCGCGCCGCCAAGCCCGCGGGGCCGCGATGTGAGGACTCTTGTCGGGGATTGTACGCGATTATGGCGGCGACGTTGAACACTTTCAGTTGGGGAAATCCTGCATCAGCTTTTGGTTGATGACCGCCGCCGCCTGGTTGCCGCGCTTGATGTGGGTTACCAGGATTTCGTTCGATTGGGTAAAGCGGTGGCCGACGCGGACCCGGTACGACTTGGTCAGCCAGCTAAAAAACCCGGTGTCAAACGTGGCCTCGTCAATATCGCGCCATTTGACGCCGCCGACGCCTTTTTTCCACGGCAATAGGCCGCGGAACACCCAGACGCCGTCATCATCATAATAAAATACGAAACGCCTGCGCCAGGTAAAATCGTAGATTACCTTGATAATAGCCACAAACAGGATGCCGTAGCCCACCAGGATGAAATTGGCGTCGCGCGCAGACTGCGACACGATAAGGCCGATGGCGCCCATTACCAGAAACAGCACCACGGGGCGAATATAGGCCACCCATGAGAGATAAAAAACGTCCTGCGCCGGCTGTTGCACCGCGAAGGTCACGTCGCCCTGATCCATTGCGTACCTGAATAATCGCTAAATTATGCTTAATAATAACCCCTGGGGCGGCGACTGGAAAGTCCATGCCGCCTCATGGCGTCGTATTCGCCGCCTGCCGGCCCGCAGCGTTGATAACGTAGCGCCGGCGGGCGGGTTATTCCGCCGCGTCGGTTTTACCCGCCATGCGGGCCAGGAAGTCATATTTCGCCTTCAGGTCTTTTTCCGCCGCCTGGTAGAGGGCCGCGGCCACCTCCGGCTGCTGGGTATTCAGCCGCCGGAAGCGCTGCTCGTTAAGCAGTGTGGCGCTCAAATCGCTGCTGGGCGGGCGCGAGTCCAGCGCCAGCGGCAATTTGCCTTCGTCGCCGCGGCGGGGGTCGAACCGGTACAGCGGCCAAAAGCCGGTGGCGGTGAGCTGGCGCATCTGATCGTGGCTTAGCGCCAGATCATACCCATGCTCCTCGCACGGGCTATAGGCGATGATCAGCGACGGGCCCGGATAGGCTTCCGCTTCCTGGATGGCTTTCACCGTCTGGTTAAGCTGGGCGCCGAGTGAAATCTGCGCCACGTAGATATGGCCGTACATCATCATGCTGACGCCCAGATCCTTGCGGGTTTTGCGTTTGCCCTGTTCAGCGAATTTGGTCACCGCGCCCAGCGGCGTGGCCTTTGACTGCTGGCCGCCGGTATTGGAATAACATTGGGTATCCAGCACCAGTATATTGACGTTTTCCGTCAGGCTCATAACGTGATCCAGCCCGCCGAAACCAATATCATAGGCCCAGCCGTCGCCGCCGATAAGCCAGATGGATTTATCCACCAGGTAATCGGCGTCTTGCGCCAACTGGCGCAGGCCGGCGTCGACGCTCTGCGTTTGCAGCAGCGGGCGCAGTTCGGCGCGAAGCCGCGTTATCTGCCCGCGCCGCGTTTCCACCGCCACGCCGTCCGCCCGCAGTTCGCCGACCAGATCCGCCGGCAACAGCGACGCGTGCTCTTCAAGCAAACGCAGCACGCGCCGGCGATGGTGATCCACCGTCAGGCGAAAGCCCAGGCCGAACTCGGCGTTATCCTCGAATAACGAATTAGCCCACGCCGGACCGCGGCCTTCCGCATTGGTGGTGTAGGGGGTGGACGGCAGGTTGCCGCCGTAAATGGAGGAACAGCCGGTGGCGTTGGCGATTAACAGCCGGTCGCCGTACAGTTGGGTCAGCAGCTTGATATAGGGGGTTTCGCCGCATCCGGAACAGGCGCCGGAGTATTCGAACAGCGGTGTAATCAGCTGCGAGGTGCGGATATCGATGCGTTCCAGCTGGGA
This sequence comes from Sodalis sp. RH14, assembly GCF_047324285.1. Taxonomy (NCBI): domain Bacteria; kingdom Pseudomonadati; phylum Pseudomonadota; class Gammaproteobacteria; order Enterobacterales; family Bruguierivoracaceae; genus Sodalis; species Sodalis sp. RH14. Next base: position 3,106,058 of record NZ_CP178739.1, on the reverse strand, counting down.
CACGGCCATCTCGGGCAGATCCAGGAAAAAGTCATAATGGATTTTTTCCTCCTCCACATGCTCCAGCCGCGAGGCCATGTTAATGGCCTTGATGGCGGGATCCTGCCGATCCTTGGCCGGGCACACCTCGACGCACAGGTTACAGCCGGTACAGTCCTCGGGCGCCACCTGCAGCACATATTTCTGGCCGCGCATATCACGGGATTTCACGTCCAGCGAAGCCAGGCCGGCGGGGGCGGCGGCCATGGCCTGCGGCGCCACGACCTTGGCGCGGATGGCGGCATGGGGACAGGCGGCGACGCAATGGTTGCACTGGGTACACAAATCCGGCTTCCAGAGCGGGATTTGTTCGGCGATATTGCGTTTCTCCCAGCGGGTGGTGCCGACCGGCCAGGTGCCGTCGGGAGGCAGCGCGGAGACCGGCAAGGCGTCCCCCAGGCCCGCCAGCATGGCGGCGGTCACGGTTTTGACAAAGTCCGGCGCGGCGTCGGAGACCACCGGCGGACGCATGGGGCTGCGATCGTTAACGTCTTCCAGCGGCACGGCGAACAGGGCTTCGCGCGTGGCGGCCAGCGCCTGCCAGTTACGCTCCACCAGTTCCTGGCCTTTGCTGCGGTAGCTGCGGGCAATGGCCGACTGCAGCTCCGCCAGCGCGCTGTCCGCAGGTAGAATCGCGGCCAGCTGGAAGAACGCCATTTGCATTACGGTATTGATGCGCGCGCCCAGTTGGCATTCGCGGGCAATCTGCGCCGCGTTGATGATATAAAACCGCGCCTGGCGCGCCTTCAGCAGCGCCTGCACTTCTTGCGGCAGGCGCGCCCAGATCTCATCGGCGCCATAGGGGGTATTCAGCAGGAAGATACCGCCGGGGCGCAGCCGCTCCACCATCTGGTATTTATCGATAAACTGCGACTGGTGGCAGCCGATAAAGTCGGCGTGGCTGATAAGGTAGGCGGAGTTAATCGGTTTTTCGCTGACCCGCAGGTGGGAAACCGTCAGGCCGCCCGCTTTTTTCGAGTCATACACAAAATAGCCCTGGGCGAACAGCGGGGTGCTGTTGCCGATAATTTTAATATTATTTTTGGTGGCGGACACCGTGCCGTCGCTGCCGAGTCCGTAGAACAGCGCCTCCAGCTTTGCCAGGCGCGGCAAATCCGCTTGCGGCAGGGGGAGGGACAGGTTGGTGACGTCGTCATAGATGCCCACGGTAAAGCGCGGCTTGGGCCGCGGCAGGGACAGCTCGTTGAAAATCGCCAGCACGCAGGCCGGATCGAACTCTTTCGACGACAGGCCGTAGCGACCGCCTATGGTACGCGGCAGGCTATCCCGCTGTCCCTGGCTGTAGGCTTCCGCCAGCGCGGTCATCACGTCCAGGTAAAGCGGTTCGGCCAGCGCCCCCGGTTCCTTGGTGCGGTCGAGTACCGCGACGGCCTTGACGCCCGGCGGGATCTCGGCCAGCAACGCATCGGCGCGAAACGGGCGATAGAGCCGCACCTTGACGATGCCGACCTTTTCACCCCGGGCGAGCAGGGTATCAATAACTTCTTCACAGGTGCCGATGGCCGACCCCATCAGGATAATCACGCGCTCGGCCTCGGGATGGCCGTAATATTCAAAAGGACGATACTGGCGGCCGGTGGCGCCGGCGAAGGCGTCCATGGCCTGGCGCACATGGTCGTAAGCCTGGTGGTACCAGGGGTTGGTGGCTTCGCGCGACTGGAAATAGGTATCCGGATTGGCCGAAGTGCCGCGAATCACCGGGCGATCCGGCGTCAGCGCGCGGGCGCGATGGGCGTCGATGGCCTCCTGCGGCAGCAGGCTTTTCAGCGTCGCGTCCGCCAGCGGCGCGATTTTATTGATTTCATGCGAGGTGCGGAAACCGTCGAAGAAATGGATAAACGGCAGCCGGCTATTGAGACTGGCGATCTGTGATATCAGGGCGAAATCCTGCGCTTCCTGTACGCTGGCGGCGCACAGCATCGCGCAGCCGGTCTGGCGTACCGCCATCACGTCCGAATGGTCGCCGAAAATCGACAGCGCGTGGGTGGCCACGGTACGGGCCGCCACATGCAGGACAAACGGCGTCAACTGACCCGCCAGTTTATACAGCGTCGGGATCATCAGCAGCAAACCCTGCGACGAGGTAAAGGACGTGGATAATGCGCCGGTCTGCAGCGCGCCGTGCACCGTGGCGATGGCGCCGCCTTCGGACTGCATCTCCACGACGCGGGGAACATCGCCCCAGATATTGGCGGTGCCCGCCTCGGACCAGGCGTCGGCTTGCTCCGCCATGGTGGAACTGGGCGTAATCGGATAAATGGCGATAACTTCATTAATGCGATAGGCCACCGAAGCGACTGCGTTATTCCCGTCTGTGGTGATCATGCTGTACCTTTTCTGTTCACGGTTGATAACCCATAAATCATTGGGTTACCCCTTATGGGCGCCAGTATACCAGTAGCAACCCTAGGGGATTTTTGCTTTTGTGCGATGAAGCGCGCGGATAATTGTAAAACCGGCCCCGCAAGACTCGACGTCAAGACGCTGTGCGACTAGAATGCAAGCTTCAGACTATTCCTAGTACAATTATTACGGAGCTGATTAATGACGTTTTCACGGTGGTTGATGGCAACATCCGCGCTATTATTAGTCGCCTGCAGCAGTTCCAATAATGACGAGCCCGAGCAGATGGGCCAGCAGGCTACCACCGCCAGCCTGCCGCAGCGCGTGGACGTGCCCAATACCCCCCGCTGCATGAACGCGGGCGGCACAATGACCCTGGCGCGCCAGCTTGACGGCACCACGGTGGGCATGTGCCAACTGGCCAACGGCAAGCGTTTTTAAGCATCCCGCTCCCATCCCCAGCCAGGCAATACGTTCTTGCCTGAACCCTCGGGCAACGCCGGTCCGATAACGTTACGGGGAGCCCCCTGATGGCATAACATCGTGGTCCTGCTGGCAACTGCCGTTGACAGGGGCCAGGATCGCTACCCGTCCATCAAGGATAAAACGCTATTATGAACCCATTTCTGAATAAACTCTCCCCTCCCGCCATGCCTGATGCCGCCGGTTTATCCCCGGCGGGAGATGATGCTGCCCGGCAGCGGGCGCCTTGGCCGCGGGCCGTCAGCCACGCGCCCGCCGACATCAGCCTCGCGCCTGCCGGCATCGGCCGGCAGCGCAAGCGCGACGCCGCTGTCGCCGGGCAAGACGCCGGCGCTGTCGTGCCGGTAAAAATCAGGTGCTGCGAACCGGGCGCCGCCTTGGCTGCCGGGAGCTCATGGTCTGCCAGCCATTTTCTTGCCGCATGCGGCGCGTTTGGCGAAAGTATCGAGGCGCTATGCCGGGATGTGCAGGCCCTGCTACAGGATATCAATGCCGGCGCGAGGGAGGATGGGGGCGCGACACAGATCAACTGCCCGAGGCAGTTCGACCGTCTGATGGACGTAATGGACCGATATGTGCAATGGCTGCGGGAACTGAATAATGACGCTTATCCGCTGGAGGCAATAAGAGCCGAGGTACAGGAGAATTTGACCCGGCTGGGTCCTTATATCGATAAAATGAGCCTGCTAATCGAGAGAATGGGCTTAATCACTGACGCCAGGTAACCCCCAGCCGCGTTTAGGCCGGCCCCGCGTATCATCAGGCGGGGCCGGCCGGGTATCAGGCGGTAACCAGGTTCGGGCAGTGCTCGCCCTGGCTTAGCTGGCGCAGGTTTTCCAGCGTAACCTCGCCGATGCTGGTCAGCGCTTCTTCGGTCAGGAACGCCTGGTGGCCGGTGAACAGCACGTTGTGACAGGCGGAGAGGCGGCGGAACACATCATCCTGGATTACGTCGTTGGAGTTATCCTCAAAAAACAGATCGCGCTCATTTTCATAAACGTCCATGCCCAACGCGCCGATTTTCTGCAGCTTCAGCGCTTCTATGGCCGCCTGCGAATCGATCAGGCCGCCGCGGCTGGTGTTGATAATCATCACGCCGTCCTTCATTTGCGCGAAGGCTTCCCGGTCAAGCAGATGGTGGTTTTCCGGCGTCAGCGGGCAGTGCAGGGTGATCACATCCGATTGCGCGAACAGGGTCTTTAAATCCACATATTCGGCGCCCAGCGCCAGGGCCTGGGCGCTGGGGTAGGGATCAAACGCCAGCAGGCGCATGCCGAAGCCTTTCAGGATGCGCATGGTGGCGACACCGATTTTACCGGTGCCGATCACCCCGGCGGTGCGGTTGTGCATATTAAAGCCGATTAAGCCCTCAAGGGAAAAATTGGCGTCGCGGGTGCGCTGGTAGGCGCGGTGAATGCGCCGGTTCAGGCACATCATCAGGCCGATGGCATGTTCCGCCACCGCTTCGGGCGAATAGGCGGGTACCCGCACCACCTGAATGCCAAGCTCTTTGGCCGCCGCCAGATCGACATTGTCGAAGCCGGCGCAGCGCAGCGCCAGCAGCTTTACGCCCATTTCGGCCAAGGCCTCCAGTACGTCGCGCCCGCCGTCGTCATTGACAAAAATACACACCGCATCGCAACCTTCAGCGGTCTTGGCCGTACGCGGCGTTAATTGAAATTCAAAAAATTCTATTTCAAAGCCAACATGTTCATTTACCTGTGACAAAAATTTATGATCGTAATTTTTAGTGCTGTAGACGGCTAGTTTCATCAGTCCTACTCCATAAGATCGGCCGGCAGGTGGCGCGGTATCATTCAATGTATCCTTCTCAGACGGATAAAAGTACGCGTTTGTGCCGTATCACCTAAAATGTTGCGTGGAATATAATTATGGTATCTTGCAGGCTTAGGGACAATAAGGAATGTCATGACCGACGCATCAGGCGCATACAGGCGCGCAGGCCTTTTTCTACGCCGTTCCGGAGCGGTTGCCCTGTTGCTGCTGGCGCTTCTTGGGCTGTCGGTGGCAGTGGGGTGGTTTTTGTTACCGCTCTGGCTGCCGGTGGCGGCGCGGTTGGTGCTGCCCGCCGATGTCGATATTACCCTGACCGGCCGGCCGCGCTGGCATCAGGGGACGGTGATCCTGCCCGGCTTTGCGTTAAACCGTCCGTCCTGCGTCTGGATAACCGGCCAGAATATCAGCGCCCGGCGCCAGGACGGCGCATGGCGCATCCTCGCCGGCCAGGTAACGGTGGACAGCACCTGTAATGCGCCCCGCGCGCGTGAAGAAAGCGGCGAGCCGCTGACCTGGGCGGCCGTCGAGCAGGTTCTGCCGCGCTTTACGCTCGGCATCGGCCGCCTGACGGTGGCGCCCTGGCAGGCCTATGCCGGCGGACTGGAACTGGAGCATCTTGCCGCCGGCACCCGGGCATATTACCACAATGATCATCTGCGCCTGGCCTTGTCGTTGCGCGACCGTCAACTGTCGATAAGCGACTTGACGTTTACCGGCGCGCAGCCGCAGCCCCCGCGGGCCTTACCGGCGCTGCCGGTCTTTAACGCGCCCTTCGGCTTACAGAACCCCGCGCCGGCGTCGTTAGCCGCGCCGCCCCAGCCGGCGCCGCTATTTCCCGCGCGACCGGCGGTATTATCCGGGGCGCTGCGCATCGGGTTAACCGGGGATATGACGTTGTCGCCCCAGGTGATGATGCCGCCGGAACAGGGCGAACTGACCGCCGGCCTGGTTTTGCCCGACGGCAGGCCGGTGAACGCCGATATCATCTGGCGGCAGCGGCAGGGGGCGTTATTGGTGACCGACGGTCAAACCGATATCAGGCTGGCGCGCTTGCCCTGGCGCATCGCCGGCGATGACCTGCAGATTACCGACGGCGAGTGGCGCTGGCCCTATGCCACCCAGCCCCTGTCGGGCAATATCGCCCTGACTCTGGCGCATTGGCTGGACGGTCCCGACGCGCTGGGATTAACGGCGCGCATGAATATGCTGACCCAGGGCCTGCGCGGCAGGGCCAATGCCGTATTGACCGTCGGCCCCGGCCCGCTGCGCCTGAGTGACAATGCGCTGGATTTCCGTTTTACCGGCACGGCCAACCAGGGGGGCCTTTCGTTAAGCGCGTCGATTCCCGGCCAGTTGCGCGGATTGCTGACCGATCCGACCCTGGCGCTGCTGCCCGGGGCGTTATTGCGCGTCACCGGACTGATTTCCGAGGCGCTGAGCATTAACAGCGCGCGTCTGCCCCTGGCCGGCGTGCAGGTGTCATCCCGGGGCCTCAGCGGGCGATTGCAGGCCATCTTACAGGCTAACGTGCCGGATTACGGGCACTTCACCCTGCATATGGACGGCCGCGCGCTGGATTTCCTGCCCGATAAGGGCGAGTGGCGCTGGCGTTATTGGGGCGGGGGCAACCTGACGCCGTTCGAGGCGCGGTGGGATATCGCGGGACGCGGATCCTGGCTGGCGGACCAGATTGAACTGACGGAGTTGTCCAGCGGCCTCGATCAAATCCACTACGGTCTGGTCAGCGTTGCCGTCCCGCGCCTGGCGCTTACGGCGCCGCTGCGCTGGCGCCGTGGGGAGCATAATCCGGCCTTCAGCGGCGCGCTGCGGGTCAATGCCCGCCGGATCGATATTGCCCGCGGCGGCTATTTGCCCCGGCCGGTGATGACGCTGCGTTTCACCGGCACCACGCCGCAGGATTTTCTGTGGCAAGGCCAGCTTCAGGCCGGCGTTACCGGGCCGGTGCGCCTGAACGGCCGCTGGGACGGCAACCGACTGCGCGGGCAGGCCTGGTGGCCGAAACAGCCGCTGAAGGTCTTTCAGACCTTACTGGCGCCGGATTTGCGCATTACCCTGCGCGACGGGCAATTCAACGCGCAAAGCGCGTTTTCCGCCGCTATCGGCCAAGGCTTCCTGGCCGGCGGACATGCCACCGTCGGCCAGGGAGAGGTGTGGGTGGGCGAAAATCATCTGTCGGGCGTTGCGCTCGGGCTTTCTTATCGTTTGCAGGACCAGCGCTGGCAACTGGGCGTAAAACAGCCGGTCAGCCTGCGTGTCGCGACGATTATCACCCCGGTGACGCTGAATAACCTGGCGATAGGACTACAGGGGTATTACCCTTATGATGAACGTCGTCCGCTGACGCTCACCGGCGTGGATGTGGACGCGCTGGGCGGCAAGATCCACCTTACGCCGCTAAGCCTGCCTCAGCGCGACGCCGCGGTGCTCAGCGTCAAATCCATTGAGATGAGCGAACTGATTACCGCGCTTAAACCTAAGCAGTTTGCCCTCTCCGGCCGTGTCAGCGGCGAGCTGCCGCTGCATTTTAGCGATCGGGCGGGGTATATCCGCGGCGGCTGGGTCGCCGGCGACAACCGGATGGCTTTGCGACTGGATAAACAATTCGCCGACGCCATCGGCAGCCGCAACCTGGCCACAGGCGCGGCCATCAACTGGCTGCGTTATATGGAAATCAGCCGTCTGCGGGCGGATGTCAACGTGAACCGCGACGGCGAGCTGGATTTACTGGCGCATTTTATCGGCACCAATCCGCAAATCAATGCCCAGCGCGAGGTCAGGTTGAATTACCATCATCAGGAAAATATTTTCATGCTGTGGCGCAGCCTGCGCTTTGGCACCAACGTGGAGCAGGCCCTGGAAAAACAGGCCGGCACCGTCCCCGCCGGGGCAGCAAGGAGAGAGAGATGAACACAGGATATAAGCTGGCCGGCCTGCTGTTGACGCTGGGCGCCGCCGCCTGCGTGCCGCGCATTGAGCTGGCGATGCCCAGCGAACCGATTACCATTAACATGAACGTGAAAATCGAACACGACATTACCATCAAGGCGGACAAACAGAGCGTGGCGCTGCTGCAGCCGACGCTGTGCCAGGACTCGCAGACGCAGCCTTGCGTGCCGGCCAAATAAAAAAGCGCATCCGGGATGCGCTTTTGCAATCTGTAAGCGTGCAGCGGCACTGATGGCCAGGGCGCCGCGCGCGGATTGTATTCCAGGGACGTCGGGATGCAGGGTGTCTTGAAGACCTTACCCATCATGGCCGCCGTCACGGCATCAGGCGGCGATAAACTGGCTGATGGCGGCTTTAGCGTCTTCCTGGGCTTTGCCCGCCACTTCCGGACCGTAGGCCACGCCTTCGGCAAACACGAATTCCACGTCGGTGATGCCGAGGAAGCCCAGCATCAGGCGCAGATAGGACGTCACCAGATCGCTGGGGGTGTCTTTATGGATACCGCCGCGGGTGGTCAGCACCACCGCTTTTTTGTTTTTTACCAGGCCTTCAGGGCCTTGTTCGCTGTAGCGAAAGGTCACGCCGGCGCGCGCAATCAGGTCAATATAATTCTTTAACTGGGTAGGGATGTTGAAGTTGTACATCGGCGCGGCAATGACGATCACGTCGTTGGCCTGCAGCTCATTGATCAATTCATCGGATAAATCCAACGCTTCCTGCTGGCGGGGCGTCAGGGTTGCGTCGGCCGGGCGCAGGGCGCCGACCAGCTCGCCGTCCAGTACGGGTACCGGCTGCGCGGCCAGGTCGCGTACCGTAATCTCGTCGCCGCTGTGGTTTTTTTGCCATTGTTCGATAAAGAAGTCAGCCAGCTGGTTGGACTGGGAAAACGTGGCAAGAATACTCGATTTAAGAATTAATACTTTGCTCATCAGATGTTCCTTATAATTCAATAGGTCATTAACCCTTAGGCGTTGAGAAACACTCTATTGATTATCCTCCCGCAGTGATAGCGCAATATTTCGAGCTGTTTGTTCGAATTTCCTGAACGATGGGAAAGGCGGCTAAAGCCGGCGCCGGGGATATGGTAAACTAACGGCATAAGCACATTCTATTCGGGCCGGAACAGCGCCTGTATCCGGTCGCAGTATAAGGAAAGGTATCGTGAAGTCATCGCTGGCGGCACTGTCCGCTTCGCTGGAGTCGGTTATGCTCCGCGATAAAACAGTTTTACGTCGCCGTCTGCAGGGGGCGCAAAAAGTCACCCGGCCCGAGGCGCAGACCGCTATCGCCGAGCAAATCGCCGCCGATATCCAGGCGTCCGCGCAACGCGCGGCAAACCGCCAGGCCGCCCGCCCGGCCATAACCTATCCGGAAAATCTGCCGGTCAGCCAGAAACGCCAGGATATTCTCCAGGCCATCCGCGATAACCAGGTGGTGATTGTCGCCGGTGAAACCGGCTCCGGCAAGACCACCCAGATCCCCAAGATCTGCCTGGAGCTGGGGCGCGGCATCACCGGTCTTATCGGCCACACCCAGCCCCGGCGCCTGGCGGCGCGCAGCGTGGCCGATCGCATCGCCCAGGAGCTGGCGGTGCCGTTGGGCGGGGCGGTGGGGTATAAGGTGCGTTTTAACGATCAGATAAGCGACAACACGCTGGTCAAGCTGATGACCGACGGTATCCTGCTGGCGGAAATACAGCAGGATCGGCAACTGCTGCAGTACGACACCCTGATTATCGACGAAGCGCATGAACGCAGCCTGAATATCGATTTTATCCTCGGGTATCTGCATCAGCTATTGCCGAAACGTCCGGACTTAAAGGTGATTATCACATCCGCGACCATCGACCCGCAGCGCTTTTCGCGCCATTTTAACAACGCGCCGATTATCGAGGTTTCCGGACGCACTTATCCGGTGGAGGTGCGCTATCGTCCGGTGGTGGAGAGCGAGGAGGACGGCGACCGTGATGTGTCCCAGGCCATTTTCGACGCGGTGGATGAACTTAGCCACGAGGCGCCGGGGGATATTCTGATCTTTATGAGCGGCGAGCGTGAAATCCGCGACACCGCCGATGGCCTGAACAAGCTCAACCTGCCCCATACCGAGGTGCTGCCGCTGTACGCCCGCCTGTCCAATAGCGAACAGAACCGGGTATTCCAGTCCCACAGCGGCCGGCGTATCGTGCTGGCGACCAATGTGGCGGAAACCTCGTTGACCGTGCCCGGCATTAAATATGTTATTGACCCCGGCACCGCGCGCATCAGCCGCTACAGTTTCCGCACCAAGGTGCAACGGCTGCCCATCGAGGCGGTGTCGCAGGCCTCCGCCAACCAGCGCAAAGGGCGCTGCGGCCGCATATCCGACGGTATCTGCATCCGGTTGTATTCAGAACAGGATTTTCTCTCCCGGCCGGAATTTACCGATCCTGAAATCCTGCGCACCCATCTGGCCTCGGTCATCCTGCAGATGACCGCGCTCGGCCTTGGCGATATCGCCGCCTTCCCGTTTGTGGAAGCGCCGGACAAGCGGCAAATCCAGGACGGCGTGCGGTTATTGGAGGAGCTGGGGGCGCTGGAGGCAGAATCCGCGCGCGGCTACCGGCTTAGCCCGCTGGGCCGCCAGCTGGCGCAGCTGCCGCTCGACCCCAGGCTGGCCAGGATGGTGCTTGAAGCGCGTAATAATGCCTGCGTGCGCGAGGTGATGGTGATCGCCGCCGCGTTGTCCATCCAGGATCCGCGCGAGCGGCCGATGGATAAAAAACAGGCCGCCGACGAAAAACACCGCCGTTTCGCCGATAAAGAATCGGATTTTATCGCCTTCGTCAAATTGTGGGATTATGTGCAGGAACAGCAGAAGATGCTGTCCTCCAGCCAGTTCCGCCGTCAGTGCCGGGTCGATTTCCTCAGCTACCTGCGGGTACGCGAATGGCAGGATGTCTATACCCAGCTGCGACAGACGGTAAAAACCCTCGGGCTGCCGGTGAATACCCAGCCCGCGGATTATCGCGGCCTGCACTGCGCCCTGTTGTCGGGCCTGCTGTCCCATATCGGGCAAAAGGACGCTGAAAAACAAGAATACACCGGCGCGCGCAACGCCCGTTTTGCCATTTACCCCGGTTCGGGGCTGTTTAAAAAACCGCCTAAATGGACCATGGTGGCCGAACTGGTGGAGACCACCCGGCTGTGGGGGCGCATTGCCGCGCGCATCGATCCGGAATGGATAGAGCCGCTGGCCCCGCATCTGGTTAAAAGCAGCTACAGCGAGCCGCATTGGGAAAAGGCGGCCGGGTCGGTGATGGCGGTGGAGAAAGTCACCTTGCTGGGGCTGCCCATCGTGGCCGGCCGCAAGGTCAATTACAGCGCTATCGATCCGGCGCTGTGCCGTGAACTGTTTATCCGTTTCGCGCTGGTGGCCGGCGAGTGGCAGACCCGGCACGCGTTTTTCCATGCCAACCGCAAGCTGTTAACGGAGGTGGAGGAGCTGGAGCATAAATCACGCCGCCGCGATATCCTGGTGGATGACGAGACGCTGTTTGCCTTTTACGATCGGCGCATCGGCGCGGAGGTGGTCTCGGCGCGGCATTTTGACAGCTGGTGGCGAGACGCGGCCAAACAGGACCCCGATCTGCTTAACTTTGAAAAAAGCATGCTGATCAATCCGGGCGCGGATGCGATAAGCGCCCTGGATTACCCCAACGTTTGGCACCAGGGCAATCTTAAATTAAAACTCAGCTATCAGTTCGAACCCGGCGCGGACGCGGACGGCGTCACTGTGCATATCCCGCTGCCGGTACTTAACCAGGTCACCGCCGCCGGTTTTGACTGGCAGATCCCGGGCGTGCGGCGGGAGCTTATCATTGCGCTGATTAAATCGCTGCCTAAGCCGTTACGGCGTAACTTTGTGCCGGCGCCCAATTACGCCGAAGCCTTTCTCGGCAGGGCCACGCCCGCCGACGGGCCGCTGCTCGATACGCTGGAGCGCGAGCTCAAGCGCATGACCGGGGTGGGCATCGATCGCGACGCCTGGCAGTGGGATCAGGTGCCGGATCATCTGAAAATCTCGTTCCGGGTGGTGGATGATAAACATAAGACGCTGGCAGAAAGCCGGGATCTCGACGCGCTGAAGCTGCAGCTAAAAGACAATGTGCAGCAAACCCTTTCCGCCGTGGCCGACGACGGCCTGGAGCAGCGTGATTTACATCTGTGGAGCTTTGGCGATTTACCCGAGCGCTATGAGCAAAAAAGAGGCGGCTATTCGCTCAAGGCTTATCCGGCGCTGGTGGATGAAAAAGACAGCGTGGCTATCCGCCTGTTTGAAACCGAGCACGATCAGCGCCGCGCGATGTGGCAGGGCATCCGGCGCCTGTTGCTGATTAATATCCCCTCGCCGATAAAATACCTGCATGAAAAATTGCCTAACAAAGCCAAGCTGGGGCTGTATTTCAATCCATTCGGCAAGGTGATGGAGCTGATTGACGACTGCATTACCTGCGGCGTCGACAAGCTTATCGAGCAGCGCGGCGGCCTGGTCTGGCGCGAGGAGCAGTTTGCCGAACTGCAGGAATACGTGCGCGCCAACCTGAACCCGACGGTGGTGGAGATTGCCGGGCAGGTGGAGCAAATCCTGACGGCGGTGTTCGCCATCAATAAACGCCTGAAAGGACGGGTGGATATCAGTCTGGCCCTGGCGCTGTCGGACATCAAGGCGCAGCTGGGCGGCCTGGTTTATCGCGGTTTTGTCACCGGCAACGGCTGGCGACGGCTGCCCGATACGCTGCGTTATCTGCAGGCCCTGGAACGCCGCCTGGAAAAACTGCCCAACGATGTGCATCGCGATCGCGCCCAGATGTTGAAAGTCGAGCAGGTGCAGCAAGCCTGGCGCCAGTGGCTGGACAAGCTGCCGCCGCTGCGGCGCGAAGATGAGGATGTCAGGGAAATCCGCTGGATGATTGAGGAACTGCGGGTCAGCTATTTTGCCCAGCAGCTCGGCACGCCTTATCCCGTCTCGGAAAAACGCATCTTGCAGGCGATGGAACAGATAGCGGGTTAATCGGGAAATGTAACGGGCTACGCTGAAAATCCTTCACTTCGCCAAGGCTTTCCCCGGTTTGTCGGCCAATGCCGACAGGCCATCCTGAATGGCGGTCACCGCCAGCGCGCGGTTATCCGCCCGATAACGGTCCTTGCCCAGCGGGGCGGAACTCTGGATTGCGATTAAACGCCAGCCGGTAAGGGTATACAGCATTAACGGCGAACCGCTGTCGCCCGGCAGGGTGTTGCAGCGATGGGATAACACCTCCGACTGCGCCCAGCCGGTCACCAGGCAATCCTGATGACGATAGAGCGTATCCAGGTGATCCTCGGGATATCCGGCCTGGGTGACCTGGTGATTGGCCTGCTTTAGCTGCAGGGTCAGTTCCTGATGGTCGCCCTGCCACAGCGGCAGTGGTTTGATTTTTTTAAATGTTTTGGTCAGGCGGATAAGGGCGAAATCCAATGCGGCCGCATCGGGCGGCACGATCCAGCCGTCGCCGGAGGGTTTCAGGCGTTGACCCAGCTGTTTGTCGACCAATGTATCAATGGCGCTGGTCTGATAACGCCAGAGCTGGTTTTCCGCCACGAAACGCAACATCACCGCTTTATCAATAACGCCGCCCGCGGTCAGCACGCAATGACCGGCTGTCAGCGCCAGGTGCGGCGAAATCAGAGTGGCGGTGCAGAGATTGCCGCTGGCGGTTTCCACCTGTCCGATGGCCTGCCACGGCCATTCATCCGGCTGGGTGATGGCCTGGCGGTGGTCATGGCCGAAAAACAGCGCCTTCTGTTCTTTACTCAGTCCGGCCGATGCGGCGTTAAAGGTAGCGAGAGGCAACAAACACCACAGCAACAGCGGAACAATACGCATATACAAGCTTGCCTTATGATAAGTGCTGATATCATCCATGAAAAAATATTATCTCAATATAGCTTATAAATAGGGGAATACAGAGAAAAATCGTTGTGTTTCAGCACGCTAAAACAGATCGCCGTTAAGGCGGAAAATACGCAGGCGCTGGGCAAGGGAAGGGACTTAAATAAAAAAGAAGGTGCTGACAACGGCGCAAATAATCAGGCAACCCAGGATGATTTCATACCTATATCGGCGCAGCATAGACGAAGCCTTAAGAAACCGACACCCGGCGAACCGGGTGTCGGTGAGTCAATAATAATGCGCTAAAATGACTATTTCATCAGCTCTGACAGCCATGATATTCCGACTCCGGCCTGAACGGCGTTAAACCAGGTTCAGGCGCGGCGCATCTTATGATGCAGGGGTCGTGGTGGCAGCGGCAGCGGCCGGAGCGGCTTTCTTATGCTGCACTTTTTTCACGTGTTTTTTAGCGGCCTGGGCAGTCTGCGCCGGAGCGGCTTTCTTCACTTTCTTCACGTGTTTTTTAGCGGCCTGGGCAGTTTGCGCAGGGGCTGCTTTTTTCACTTTCTTCACGTGTTTCTTGTGAGTAGTCGTGGTGGTTTTAGCCGGTGCAGCGGTAGTCGTGGTGGTGGTCGTCGCGGCAGGAGCGGTAGTCGTAGTGGTATCGGCGGCAAACGCAGCGGTGGACAATCCCATGGCGGCAGCAATAACCAGTGCAAGTACTTTCTTCATTGTCAAATCCTCAGAATTGCGGTTTCTATTTACAACCCCGATTCGGGGCCGGTGAAGACACAATAAGGATTTAACGCCGCGTTGTCCGTGAGTGTTTGGTTTCGGCGTGTAACCGAATGTACAGGCGGAGAAACAAAGAGGTACCACTCTCGCCGCTGTATTTTAGTTACAACATACAATTACGTGTATCCATCCACCAACTCAGCCACGGATATCTTCTGACATCCCGCGGCCACGCAGGTTACAGCGGGCTTTTCAGCGCCAGCGGGTCGCGCGCGCCCTGGTTTACCGGCCAGCGGTATAAAAAGCTGGCCCCGCCGAGCGGGCTCTCGTTCACCGCCACCTGGCCTTCATGCGCCAGGGCGATGGAGCGTACGATCGCCAGACCCAGCCCGCAGCCGCCGGTGCTGCGGTCGCGGCTGGGGTCGAGACGGACGAAAGGCTCGAACACGCGCAGGCGCTCATCCTGGGGAATGCCCGGCCCGTCGTCGTCAACCTGCAGGAAGCCGTAACCTCGCTCGATGCCGAGCCGGACCATAACGGCTTCCCGGCTGTAGCGCAGCGCATTATTCACCAGATTATCCAACACCCGTTCCATTAGCCGCGCATCGACCTGGCCGAAATCGCCGGAGGCGGTGATTTCCTGGCCGATAATACGTTCCGGATGCAATAACCTGATGTCCTTGAGTTTTTCCGTAAGCCAGGCGGGCAGGTTCATGGGAGCCAGGTTAAGCGTGACCTGGGGCCGGTCGAGCCGGGCGAAGGTTAACAGCTCATCAATCAAGCCTTCCAGCTGGCTGACATCATGATTCAGCCGTTCCTGTTCCGCGGTGGACAGCCCTTCGCTCATGGCCAATCGATAGCGTAGCCGCACCAGCGGAGTGCGCAACTCGTGGGCGATATTATCGATAAGCTGTTTTTTACTGGCGATCAGGGTATTAACATTATCCGCCATCTGGTTGAAGGCTACGCCGAGACGCAGCAGGCTTGATGCGCTGTCGAAATGGATGCGTTCTTCCAGGAACCCTGCGCCCAGGCGCTGCGCCGCCGTTTCCAACCGCAGCATGTCCTGCCAGTGCGGCCGCATCCAGATAAATACCGGAAACGCCAGGGAGAGTCCGATAAAGACCAGCAGCGCCAAATCCAGTAACCGCATTTCATGAATAAAAAACAGATAGGGTATGGGGCCGACCGCCAGCACATAATTACTGCGCGGTATGCGCTGGATAAAAGTGTATTCATCGTCCAGGGCGACGATTTCGCCACGTCTAAGGCGCAGATCGTCATGGGGATTCAACTGGTACTTTTTCAGCGGTTCAATATGCAATTGAAACGACAGGTTAAGATCCAGCTTATTGATGGTTTTATTCCAATCGCGCGGCGGCGTGGCGCGCAGCTCGTTGCGCAGCAGATAAATCGAGCTTTTCATCAGGTCGTCCATTGATTTCCTGCCGGCGCGTTCGGCCGTCACCTTATACACCAGCCCGACCAGTAAGGTCATGACCAGAAAACAGACGAACAGCAGCAGATAAAATTGAATGAACAGTTTCCTCATGACCCGGCGTTCTCCCACGCATTCGGTGCGAACAGGTAGCCTTTATTACGCACGGTTTTAATCCGGAACGGCTCCAGCGCGTTGTCATGAAGTTTTTTCCGCAATCGGGAAATAGCCACGTCGATGCTGCGGTCCAAACCGTCATAGCTGACGCCGCGCAGGTTTTTGAGCAAAGCCTCGCGGTCCATAATATGGCCGGCGTGGGTGGCCAACTCCCATAGCAACTCGAAATCCGAGGTCGAGAGCAGGATGGTTTCGGTCCCTAAAATCACCTCGCGATTAATCAGATCGATGCTCAACTGGCCGAAGTGCAGCACGCTGCCGGTCGTGGCCGGCGTCTGCGCGGCGGGGCGCGGGATAAGCGTATTCTGCCGCAGGTGCAGGCGCAGGCGCGCCAGCAGTACCGCCGGCGGCGTCGTTTTAAGGATATAATCGTTGGCGCCCATCTCCAGCGCCAGAATATGATTCATATCGCTGTCCAGGGAGGTCAGCAGCACGATCGGACCTTCGTATACCGGGCGTAGATCGCGGCAGATGGTCATGCCGTCCTTGCCCGGCAACAGGATATCCAGTAGCACCAGGTCGGGGTTAAGCCGGGTTATCACCTCCTGCGCCCGGTCGCCGCGGGGTTCTATGGTTACCTCGAAGTCATGTTTGCCTAGCCACGCGGCAATCAGGTTGCCGACCTCGGTATCATCTTCAACAAAAACGATCGTGTTCATAACGCCAGTAATCTGCTTAAAATAGGTGAAGGTTATCGGTAGCCGCCATGAGCATACCGCCTGTATTGATGTTGCGCCATCGGATAAGCGTTAATGGTTTTTACCGGTGCGATTTACCGGCGGCCGAACCGCGGCGGCGATAAGGGAGGACCGGCGGCACAAAATTTTACCATTAAGTGATGGGCGCATCTGGCGCTGATTCGCCTATTATTGATCGCGATATGCTATAATAATCGCCACTTTTTCGAACACGGGCATTCAACTTCGGTTGGTCACGAGAGGAACGGGCTAGATGGCTAATCATCTGCGTGCGACGGCCGGTCAAGGCGAAAAACTCTGCTTTGATTATACGAATTATCTTTCGGCTAGTTGCAAAAAACGCTGGAGTTTCATCGACGCGATTTATGGCGTAATGCCCATCTTCGGCATTGTCACTAAAACCCCGCAGAAACATGTCCAAACCCGGCAGGAGCAGTTGAAGGCCCTGGCGCTGCAAGTCCTGTCCACCCAGGTCAATGATGAAACCAATGTCATCAGGCTGATTGCCCTGGCGCAGCAGCAGGGTATCGGTCGCTTTGATATCAAGCTGCCGTATTCCTTGGATAGCGCGCAGCTCGGCGCAATCCAGCAGGAATTTGGCGAGCAGCTGTTGCTTAACCAGCATGACGAGCGTTTGTCCGTGGTGCTGCCGCTGTTAAGCGAAAATCCCGCCGCCTGAGGGCGGCCAAAAAAAATGGGCAAGTTTCCTTGCCCATCGCGCTGCGCGTCATTCTTATTGTCCTGCATTACGGCCTGCCAACGACATGCCGCAAGCAGATTCGCTATTTAAACAAATCGGCGCTGACGGTCAGGTTGCCGCCGCTCTGGTTTTGTTCCCATTGCCGGGTAATATGATAATATTTGGCGCCTTTTTTCGCGCCGAGCCGGGCGACTTCATGCGCCACGTCGGTTGAACTGTTGTAATGGCCGGTGAAGGTCACGGAATCGAAAGGCACCATCTGCGCCGCGGTGATTTTATTGACTTCCTGCACTTTGGTGCCGTCGGGTAGCGTTACAGTGTAACGACCGCCGGTGGTGGATTGCGTTTCATAGAACCGGCCGACGGTACGACTCGGTGACTCGGAGGAAGCCACCCCGGGAATTTCGACCTTGGCGGCGGCGGCGCCGCCGGCGGCCAGCGCGGCTTTACCCGCCTGCGAATCGGCGGGGATGGCGTCCGGGCTTTGCACTACGCGCTTGGCGGCGTCGGCTTTGTACACGTAGGCGGTAACAAACTGATTGCCGCCTTCGTTGGCGTCAATTTGGCGCACGATAAAGAATGAGGCCGCGCCCTTGGCCTGGGCGGCTTTGGAAATGGCGTCGTTGATATCAGGCTGGCTATGGAAAAAGCCTTTTACGCTGACGGTGTCATACGGTTCCAGCAGGTTGGCTTCCTGGCGCGGCAGTTCTTTTACGCCGTTAAAATAGCGGTATTGGGTTTCCTGCGAGGCGGCGGGGGCGTCCTTATGATACAGGTCCGCGGTGACGCGCCAGTTGCCGCTGTTGTTGGCGTCGTTAATGCCCTGGATATAATAGGCGTAGGCGCCTTTGGCATCGGCGCGGCGCGAAATCTCATCGTTGGCGTCGCCAATGGCGTTAAACCGCCCGGTAATCGTAATCCGGTCAAACGGCTGCAGACTGGCGGCTTTTTCCGGCGTCAGCTCTTGGGCTGCCTGCGCGGATAACGCCGTCAAAGTGAGTAACGCAGAGACCAAAAATGTGTTCTTCAGCTTCATAAAAAATCCTTTCGACAAACGCTTTCAGGCTAAACATGCTGAACTGTTGATGTATAACAGATTAGCTGGCGATTATGGCATGTAATAATGGTGAGTGTCTCAGCAATTTATGTCACTGTGAATAACAATTGCTTGAGCAGGGGCAAACAGTACGCCAATTTTAGGGGAAAATGCTGTTTGTCCGCACAAAATATAGACCGCTGAAACTATTTTCAGTAGGTTATTGTGTGGCTCTTGTAGGGTGATCCCAGGGTCTACCGTATGACACATTTGACTTTTGGGTCAGGATGACGGTTATCTTCAAAAAAAACGGTTAAAAAAGGGAAAGCTATGCGTATTGGTGTACCAAAAGAACGCCTGGCCAATGAGGCCCGCGTTGCCGCAACGCCCAAAACGGTAGAGCAGTTGCTCAAACTCGGCTTTACCGTGGCGATTGAAAGCGGCGCAGGCAAACTGGCCAGTTTTGAAGACGCGGCCTTTCTGGCGGCCGGCGCCTCTGTTACAGATACCGCCGATGTCTGGCAATCCGATATCATCCTCAAGGTCAATGCGCCGCTGGATGATGAAATCCCGCTCATCAAACCGGGCAGCACACTGGTCAGTTTTATCTGGCCGGCGCAGAATCCTGCGCTGCTGGAAAAACTCAGCGCCAGCAAGATCACCGCAATGGCGATGGATTCGGTGCCGCGCATTTCCCGCGCGCAGTCCCTGGACGCCCTGAGCTCCATGGCCAATATCGCCGGTTACCGCGCCATAGTGGAAGCCGCCCATGAATTCGGCCGTTTCTTCACCGGCCAGATTACGGCGGCGGGTAAAGTACCGCCGGCCAAAGTGATGATTATCGGCGCGGGCGTCGCCGGGCTTGCCGCCATCGGCGCGGCGGGCAGCATGGGCGCCATAGTGCGCGCCTTCGATACCCGTCCCGAAGTCAAGGAGCAGGTCCAGAGCATGGGTGCGGAATTCCTTGAGCTGGATTTTGAAGAAGAGGCGGGCAGCGGCGACGGTTATGCCAAAGTGATGTCTGAGGCGTTTATCAAGGCCGAAATGGCGTTGTTCGCCGCCCAGGCGCAGGATGTGGATATCATTGTCACCACCGCGCTAATCCCCGGCCGGCCGGCGCCGAAGCTTATCACCAAAGAGATGGTCGCCTCGATGAAACCGGGCAGCGTGATTGTCGACCTGGCCGCGCAAACCGGCGGCAACTGCGAGCTGACCGTGGCCGATACCATTACCTTTACCGATAACGGCGTGCGGATTATCGGTTATACCGATCTGCCGAGCCGTTTGCCGACCCAGTCCTCCCAGCTCTACGGCACCAACCTGGTCAACCTGCTGAAACTGCTGTGCAAAGAAAAAAACGGCGAGATCCTGGTGGACTTCGACGATACGGTCATTCGCGGCGTCACGGTAGTCAAAGACGGCGAACTGACCTGGCCGGCTCCACCGATCCAGGTTTCCGCCCAGCCGCAGAAGCCGACCGCCGCTCCGCTGCCGAAACCGGTTGCCAAACCCAGTTCGCCGGCCCTGAAATATGGCCTGATTGCGCTGGCGATTATTTTATTCGGCTGGCTGGCCAACGTGGCGCCGCGTGATTTCCTGTCGCATTTCACCGTGTTTGCCCTGGCCTGTATCGTGGGTTATTACGTTGTTTGGAACGTGAGTCACGCGTTGCACACGCCGCTGATGTCGGTAACCAACGCTATTTCCGGGATAATTGTTGTTGGTGCGCTGCTGCAAATCGGCCATGGCGGATGGGTGTCTTTCCTTTCCTTTATCGCCGTGCTGATTGCCAGTATCAATATTTTCGGTGGCTTCACCGTGACTCAGCGCATGCTGAAAATGTTCCGTAAAAATTAAGGGGTAAACCCATGTCTGAAGGATTAGTGACGGCGGCGTATATAGTTGCCGCTATTTTATTTATTTTCAGCCTGGCGGGGTTGTCCAAACACGAAAGCTCACGGCAGGGCAATCTGTTTGGTGTCAGCGGGATGGCGATTGCGCTTATCGCCACCATTTTTGGCCCCCACGCCGGCAATGTCGGCTGGATCATCGTCGCCATGGTGATAGGCGGCAGCATCGGGGTTTACCTGGCGCGTAAGGTCGAAATGACCGAAATGCCCGAACTGGTGGCCATCCTCCACAGCTTTGTCGGCCTGGCCGCCGTCCTGGTGGGCTTTAACAGCTATCTCGATCATGGCGATATCATCAATGCGGTGATGGAAAATATCCATCTGACCGAAGTGTTTTTAGGCATCTTTATCGGTGCGGTCACCTTTACCGGTTCGATTGTGGCGTTTGGCAAACTGCGCGGTAAAATTTCCTCGCGCCCGCTGATGTTGCCGTACCGCCATCATATGAACCTGGCGGCATTGGTCGTGTCGTTCCTGCTGCTGGTGCTGTTTG
This sequence comes from Sodalis sp. RH14, assembly GCF_047324285.1. NCBI lineage: Bacteria > Pseudomonadati > Pseudomonadota > Gammaproteobacteria > Enterobacterales > Bruguierivoracaceae > Sodalis > Sodalis sp. RH14. The sequence goes on along the minus strand of NZ_CP178739.1, from coordinate 3,085,311 downwards.
TCAGGACCGAAAGCGTCGCCCTGCAATCCATCGCGCTGCTGCTGATGACCATTATCGCGCTGGTGTTCGGCTGGCACCTGGTGGCTTCCATCGGCGGGGCCGATATGCCGGTGGTCGTGTCGATGCTGAACTCCTATTCGGGGTGGGCGGCGGCGGCGGCGGGTTTTATGCTCAGCAACGACTTGCTGATCGTGACCGGCGCCCTGGTAGGGTCATCGGGGGCGATACTGTCCTATATCATGTGTAAAGCCATGAACCGCTCGTTCCTGAGCGTGATTGCCGGCGGGTTCGGCACCGACGGCTCCGGCGGCGGCGAAGAAACCGAGATGGGCGAATATCGCGAAACCACGGCGGAAGAAGTGGCCGAGTTGTTAAAAGGCTCGAGTACCGTCATTATCACCCCCGGCTACGGCATGGCGGTAGCGCAGGCCCAGTATCCGGTGCATGATATCACCGCCAAGCTGATTGCCCGCGGCATCAAGGTCCGCTTCGGCATCCATCCGGTGGCGGGGCGTTTGCCCGGACATATGAATGTGCTGCTGGCGGAAGCCAAGGTGCCTTACGATGTGGTGCTGGAAATGGATGAGATCAACGAGGATTTCAGCAGCACCGACACCGTGCTGGTGATCGGCGCCAACGATACCGTTAACCCGGCGGCGCAGGAAGATCCGCGCAGCCCGATTGCGGGGATGCCGGTACTGGAAGTGTGGAAAGCGCAGAATGTGATCGTGTTTAAGCGCTCCATGAACACCGGCTACGCCGGGGTGCAGAATCCGCTGTTCTTCAAGGAAAACACCCAGATGCTGTTTGGCGATGCCAAGGCCAGCGTCGAGGCGATCTTGCGCGCGTTATGATGTGATGGGATAGTGCCGCGAAGGTTTCGCTTGCTCGGTGTTTTATGGTGCGCCAGTGAAGGTTTCGCTTGCCATCCGTTGGGTGACTATATGCTTAGCCGGGCGCAGGCAAGCGATAAGGAGGGCCATACGCCTGGCCCTCCTTAACCTCCGTGCGTCCGGCAGATCGCGCGCCGCTGCGCGGTCCCTGGCTTCACTGCATCACAGCTTTGGACCGTACGGGATGCGCTCCAGGCGCAGCCCGTCCTTTCGCCGCTCCCGGCGGCTCATCCAGCCGTGATTTGCAAAGCCAGCGCACTCTATGCCGGATCAACGTCAACACCATAGTCTGCATGACATGGTGTTTTTTATTTATGGAAGCAGGCATGTTTCGGGGAAACTATCGACTGTCGGTATCTTGATGCAACGTCCCGTCCACCAAGGCAACAGCAACGCAATTTCTGCATAAATGCAATGCGTAAAGCGACATTTAACCCGGCATAAAGCGCGCTGACGGCGCCAATGACCCCGGCACGAGCCGCCGGGAGCGGATCGAGGCCCGGTTGCGCCTGGAGCGCATAACCGGGCCGGTGCATAACGGGAGCATTGGCGGCATAAGCCAATAACCCACGCCGATCTTTATTCGTACTTATCGCCGCCTTCCAGCGTCACCGGCGAGACATAGTCGTCCGGCTTGATAGCCAGCAAATCGCATTTCAGATGATCGATCACCAATTCGGTGGTATTGCCGATGAACGCGGCGGAAAACCCGGTGCGGCCGATGCTGCCCAGCACCACCACACCGGCATCCAGATGCTCGGCCAGATCGGGAATGACTTCCTCCGGCAGGCCTTTTTCCACATGGGTGAATTTTTCATCCAGCTGGAATTTCTGGCGCAGGCTTTTCATCGCGATCAAATGCTGGCCGCGAATGGCGTCGTTATAGACGCTGGGATCAAAATCCGGCAGTTCAATGGCGATATTAATGGGCGTGACCGGGTAGGCGCCCACCAAATGAACCTCGGTCTGGTTCACCTGTTTCGCCAGGGCCAGGGTTTCGGTGACCAGCTTGATGTTCAGGGGATCGTGATACGGCTCCTCGCCGGAGAGATTGACCGCCACCAGCGCCTTGCCGCCTTCCGGCCACGGCTGATCCTTCACCATCCAGACCGGGCAGGGGCATTTGCGCAGCAAATGCCAGTCTGTCGGGGTAAATATCACTGATTCAAACCTGTCGTGCTGATGGGCCATTTTCAGCACCAGGTCGTGTTTATGGGCGATGACTTCCTGGATAATGGCTTCGAACGGACGGTTATGCCACACCACCTTGATTTCGATGGGCACGCCGCTGCTCAAGTAGTGCTGGCACTGCTCCTCTATCCAGGCGGTACGCTGGCTGATGACGCCCTGGCGCATCGCGGTGCGTTCGTCGGGGGAGAGCAGCGTGGTCATTTCGTAGGAAAAATCATAGATGGGCAGGAAGGCTTTGATGGAACCGCCCAATTGATGCACCAGATACACGGCCCGGCGCAGGGCGGGCTGATCATCCTGGTTAGGATCGATTGCGACTAATAAATTGCGATACTTGGCCATTAAGAGACTCCTTCATTTCTGTAATGCCACAGAATGTTAAAATAAGAGTAACTCATTGGAACAATCACGGACAGAAGAGAAGTGAAGCCGGATCAATAAAATAGAAAATTATGTCCCCGGCCGGAGGCTAAATGCTTGTTATCAACTTACCTTTTGCGGCGTGCCGGCCAGCTCCGACAACGCTTCGCCGTCTTCAATGGTGATGTATTTACCTTTCACCGCCAGCATGCCGCTTTTCTGGAACCGGCCCAGCAGGCGGCTGATGGTCTCGACGGTCAGGCCGAGATAGTTGCCGATATCGCCCCGGGTCATGGTCAGGCGAAATTCACGGGGTGAGAAGCCGCGCTGGGCAAAACGCCGCGACAGATTATAGACAAAAGCCGCCAGCCGTTCCTCGGCGTTCTTTTTAGACAGCAGCAGGATCATATCCTGATCGCCCTTAATTTCGCCGCTCATGAGCCGCATCATCTGCTGGCGCAGGTTGGGCATCTTGCCGGACAGGTCGTCGAGGGTTTCAAAGGGGATCTCGCATACCATCGAGGTTTCCAGCGCCTGGGCGAAGCTGGGATGCTGGCCGGCGCCGATGGCGTCGAAGCCCACCAGATCGCCCGCCAGATGAAAGCCGGTAATCTGCTCGTCGCCCTGCTCGGTGATGGTGTAGCTTTTGATGGTGCCGGAACGGATGGCGTAGAGCGATTTAAGCTCGTCGCCGGCCTTGAACAGCGCCTGGCCCTTCTGAATGGGTTTTTTGCGCTCGATGATATTGTCGAGCTGGTCCAGCTCGTGCTCATTGAGGGTAAAAGGAATACATAATTGGCTGATACTACAATCCTGACAGTGGATCGCACAACCGCCAGACTGGATTCGTCTGATAATACGCTTTTCCTGGATGATCATATCTCGCCGCTCATGCATTACTTGATTTGGGTCAATTTTACCATCATTTGGTGTCGATGATAAAGTGTCCAGCGACCCTGGTGCACATTTAGCTAAAATATCCCGGGCGCGGGGGACATTTTGCCGGTGGGTTTTGCGTTTTAAAAGGTGTAAGGTAAAAAAAACACGGGGATGAAACACCTTTAACATCAGGGGATAACAGCTATGGGGCGGACAGTGGGCATTATCGGCGCGGGCCATGTGGGGGCCGATACGGCATTTTCCCTGGTGACCCAGGGACTGTGCGATGAAATCGTCTTAATCGACATTAATGAGGCCAAGGCGCGCAGCCAGGGGCTGGAACTGCGCGATATGGCGTCCCTGGTCGCGTCCAGGGTGCATATCGTCGTTAATGATTATGCCGCTCTGCAGCGGGCGCGGGTGGTGGTCATGGCGATCGGGCCGACGACCCTTTTGCGTGAAGACCGGATGGAAGAGCTGGTGGAAACCAGCGCCACGGTCTCGCAGGTGGTGCCGCGCATCATGGCGAGCGGTTTTAGCGGCGTCATTATCAGCATCACCAATCCCTGCGACGTGATTGCCGCCGTCATCCAGCGGGAAAGCGGCCTGCCGGCATCACGGGTGTTCGGCACCGGCACGTCGCTGGATACCGCGCGTATGAAAAGGGTGGTCGGCGAGTTTTTCGCGGTGGATCCCAAAAGCGTCAGCGGCTACGTGATGGGCGAACACGGCGAATCCCAATTTGTCGCCTGGAGCACCGTGCGCATCGGCGGGCTGCCGGTCAGCGAATGGGCCGGCGATAAACAGCCCGATCTGGCGGCAATGAAAGATCAGGTGCGCGCGGGTGGCTGGGAAATTCTGCAGGGCAAGGGCTGGACCAGTTTCGGCATCGGCACCGCCACGGCGCGGCTGGTGGACGCGGTGCTGTCCGACGGGCAGACCGTATTCCCGGTGTCGGCGTGGGATGAGCGGGAAGGGGTGTATATCGGCCAACCGGCCATCGTCGGGGCCGGGGGCATTGAGCGCACGCTGCCGGTGACGCTGGCGCCTGAGGAACAGCGGGCCTACACCGCGTCGGCCAGGGTGATCGGCCGCGCCTTCGCGTCTCTCTGAGCGGCCGCCGCCGTCGGGGAGGAAAATAGACCGGCCGTGAAATTACGCCGCCGCCGGTCTATAGTAAACCGGTACTGCAAGTGATGTGTGACTGATTAACACCAGGGCGAAACCGGTCGCCCCGGTAAGCGCGAGTGACAACAATGACCTGTAATGATGAAGATCTGTTTAAAGAGGCCATGGACGATGTCAAACCGCTAAAGGATCCGGCCAACGTGGTTTTCCTGCGGCATAAACCCCCGGTGGCGAGGCGCCGGCCAGACGACGCTGTCGATAATTTCCTTGTCACCGCCCTGCATGACGTCATCCCGCTCGATCTTCCCCTGAGTTATAAGCGGGACGGCATTCAGCAAGGTGTGCTTGATAAGCTGCGCGGCGGCCGCTATCCCATCGAGGCCACCCTGAACCTGACCCGCGCGCCCGTGGAGACCTGCCGGCTGAATCTGTTTGCCTTTATGCTGCGCCTGCAACGCGCGGGCGTGCGCACGGTATTGATTATTCACGGGAAAGGGCGTAATCACGACAGTCATGCCAATATTGTGCGCAGCTTCGTGGCGCGCTGGCTGGCGCAGTTTGACCAAGTACAGGCGTTTTGCAGCGCGCAGGCCTGCCACGGCGGCGCCGGCGCCTGCTACGTAGCGCTGAAAAAATCCGACATTGCCCGTAGCGAGAACCGTGAGCGTTTTGCCCGCCGGGGGCGTTAATTGATGAGGACCGCGCCATGACAGATTGGAATCCCACCCTTTACCGACAATTCGAGGCGGAGAGAACCCGCCCGGCGCTTGAACTGCTGTCGCGCATTCCGCTGACGTCGCCTGCGCGGATAACGGATCTCGGCTGCGGCCCCGGCAACTCCACCCAGGGGCTGCATGAGCGCTTTCCGCAGGCGGTGATAACCGGTATCGACAGTTCGGCCGCCATGCTGGGCAACGCGCGCGCGCGCCTGCCGCAGTGCCGGTTCAGCCAGGAGGATATCACCGCCTGGCGGCCGGACGCCGCTCAGGACATTATTTACGCCAACGCTTCGCTGCAATGGGTGCCGGACCATGAGACCCTGTTTCCCCGGCTGTTTTCCCTGACGGCACCGGGCGGCTGCCTGGCGGTGCAAATGCCGGATAACCGTGAGGAGCCCAGTCACAGCGAAATGCGGCGTATCGCTCAGGAAGCGCCCTGGCGGCAGCATATCGGCGATGCGGCGGGTATCCGGGTAAAGATAGTAAGCGCGCGGGATTATTATGATCTGCTGGCGCCCGATGCGCTATCGGTGGATATCTGGCGCACCACCTATTTCCATGTCATGCCGTCGGCGGGGGCGATCGTGGAATGGCTGCGCGCCACCGGCCTGCGCCCGTTCTTGGAGCGGCTGGACGATGCGCTGCAGGCGTCGTTTATCGCACGCTATCAACAGGCGCTGGTTAACGCTTATCCGGCGCGCGCCGACGGCAAGGTATTGCTGGCGTTCCCGCGCCTGTTTATCGTCGCCATGAAGCGGGTTTAAGCCCCTGCAAACCGGACGTGCGGCGGCCCTTCCCGCGCCGCAACATGGCCGTTGCCGTTGCCGGCGGCATTCCCGCTCCTGGTATCCGTCTCTTCCTCCTATTCCGCAGCGCCTATTTATTGTCTGTTATATGCGCATCGAGACCGATAAATACAGAAATTAGCAAAAAATTGAGATATTGATCAAATTATTTCATTAGCACTTGCCAATGCTAACGCTGATAATTACCGGCGCGAATTCTGGCGCAGTCAATATGCAGTTTCCTTGCGCTAATAATAGAGTCGGTTAATAATAATCTCTAACATAGGGAGGGTTATGAAATATGTAGATAATACATATCCTTGTTATAAGGATAATGTGGATGATATATCTGAATCATTTGCCATAAAATTCTGCCTGTCTAAAAATTCTACGTTGCGGCGTAATTTTCAAACCGCGAGAAATGACGGTGAAAAATTATCATTGCAATATGCATCGATTCCTGATGCTTTAAATGCCGTAAGCGGAACAAAGGAGAACGATCCCCCCTTAGCGACATTTATGCTACGTCGTACGAAAGCGTTACCTGATATAAACAGTGAGTCTGATCTTGTGCTTATAAAAAGCACGTTGCGTTATGATCTCGCCGGCGCGGATTATGCGCTTGATGCCGCCCAGTATGTTTATAGCGGTTCCCTGCGCGATGGTTTCTTTTTGCAGCAAGGCATAACCCTTGACCAGGAAGGGAGGATAGTACTGGTAAAAGGCAAGCAAAAGGATTTTTTCAAAGGCGCCTGGCAGAAGGTCAAGGGGACGAAAAAATTTTATATTGCCACGGTTGATTTTAAAGACCATGACGACCTGCGCTTTGATCGATTAATCGTCAATGATAAGGGCAGCCTGATAGGGAAAAAAAAAGGCGCGGCCGATTATTATAAATTAACGCTGAGTACTGACAGCACCACGACTACCCTCGACGTCAATGCCGGATTCGATGCCTGTTTCAATATCAGCATTTTACTGAAAAAATTGCCGCAAGCGGGACGGATGCCGGATGATCTATGCTTACACAGCCATGATCGGAAGACGGTTGAATTGGTCTTTAAAGAGGGCAGCCTTTTTCTGGCGATCCCGGCACAGGGTTACGATCACACCCGGGGCCGCCGGGAGATAAAACTCCGGTTACCCCTATCCGGGGCAGTTAACATTTTATCCGCTTGCCAAATACTCAATAGGGTTAAGCTAACGGTGAATCACAACGGGAAATTAAACGTTTTTTACCTGGATGCCGACCATGTGGATGCCGTGAAGGCCACTATCAGGCATTTAAGCCAAAAACCGCCGCAGAATTTTTCGTCAGGCTCCGGAAACAACCCCTATGATAAGGTATTTTCAGGCCAGCCTTTTACCAACTACCGCTGGGGAAAATTCAGCAGCCGGCGGATCCCGTTATTGGCTAAAACCATTGATAATTTCAGGGTGAGACTAAAGCGCGCCAGAGCATTGAACTACCGTGGCGATCGCAGACGTGCCGGTATCGCACTGGCGCAAGCGGTGGACCCCGGGGTACGATGCCTGGCGCAAACCCTGACCAGAAAAATCGCCCAGCCCCCACGCGTCGCCGCGCCACAAACCGGGACTCATGCCTTCACCCGTGAGTTCGGCGAAATAAATAAGTTCGTAAATAATAAAGGAATGAACAAATTATTTGCTTCTGCTTCCTCTTATCTCAGCGCTAAGGAGGATATCACCGACAAAATAAGATACACCTTATCCTTGCTGGGAAAAAATGAATCGATTTCCCTGAACAAATTGTTCGATGCTTCTTTTTTTCTCGGTATCGCCGCGGCCGGACTGCCTTTTATGCCCGGCTGGTTTACCGGCGCCATGGTCCGGTATAGCCGGGGGCAATCGTTAACGTTGACCAAAAATGACAACGGAAGTATCAAATTAAATTATAACAAAATTAATTATAAGACATTAATTGCTATTCTAGGAACCGGCCAAGGTTTAGAAGAGAATGGTAAATTATTAAATTATAATAATATTGATTTCTCTACGGTATTGCCCTTAGAAGCGAATGCCATACTGGTGGCTAACAAAAACGCGCAATTTAATTTTAGTATCGATGTCTGCGAACAGGAAATCGGCCTGCTGCTTGACGCTATTTTTATTCCGCAAAGCGCAGCCCTGCATCGCGAAGAGCATCTCGCACCTTATTTCGCGAAATTGATCCGGCAAGCGATAACCAAAACCTGCCGCGGCCAGGGGGCAACCCTGCTGCTGGAAGCCAAAAGCGAGCTGCGGGCACAGGTGGGTTTTATGGCCGATCCAAACACCTTTATGGTGCTGCCGCGCACCGCCTTGGGGGCAGGCGGCGCGGTAAATATTTTTGATATCAATAAGCAAACGGATGAGGTCACCACGTATTTTTCCGGGCAACCCGTCAACGACAGGCAGGTTAACCTGCAGCAAAAATACCTCGGCTTCTCCTTATTTTCTTATCAGGAGAGCAAAATTATGCCCATTGCCATGACACCGGCACCGGGTAATACCCTGCTGTGTTTTCCCTTGCCGTTAACCGAGGAGCTCAAGCAGACGCTGCCCGTCACCCGCAATGCCGCGGCCAGACATTATCGCCTGGACGGGGCGACGTTGAAAATTGAGTCGTCCCCCCTGATTACATTGCCCGCAGGCAACGCTGAAACAGGGCGGGAGCAGGAAGCGGAGCCGGCGTTTAACCTGATAGCCAACGAGCTTAACTACGTGATTGCCGGCTTTTTGAAACGATTGCCGAAACACGTCGGCGACCAAGTGGAATCGCTAAGCAAAATCCTCAAGAATGCCGTCGATCGCTTCCACGGTTATCAAAGGATAAAAGCGGGGGAGGAGATCAGTACGTTTATTGTATCCCCGGGGGACTATAAACAGAATCTGCGGTTATTTAATCAGCAAAAAACCGCGGAAGTTATTATCTATCCCCCTGCGCAAAAGCCCTTTTACCTGCGGCTGAAAAAGTCCTTGCGACCTTGGACCATGAATACCACGCTTGGCGAATATTTGCTCGTTAAAAAGAAAGACCCGGGCTGCAATGCGGGCCAAGGGCAGGGACAACAACTCCATCTATACGATATTATTCACGCCGTCGAGGACTATGCCGCCCGAAGCAACATCGACAGTTTAGATAAACGTTCCGCGGTGAGGGCAATCGCGACTTATACAATCCAAAAGAAGGTGCTCCGGCAGATTTATGATGAATTTATCATTGCGCTCAATCAGATGATGTCGGCGCTGGCGGCCGATAAAAGCTACGATCCGGCCCTCAAGCGGCTGGAGCATCTTGCCGATAGCTGCAGCCTGCAGAACGCGGGGACCAATCCGCTCTTCCAGCTTAATGATATCCAATTGGTCAGGCAGAATACGCTGGCATCGCGTGTCGGCACCGTGCCTTGTACCTTACTGAATGTGGCCGCCAGAAATGAATTAACCTATACCGCCTCGCTTGGCACCATCAGGTTTATGTACCGCGATAAAGAGGTATTTCCTCATAGCTTAACCCTATCGCTGGATATCCTGCCCGATCTGTGGTTTCAGCGCCCGTCATAGTCTTTAGGTAGACTAATATTGATAATTGGTCCATAATAATACCAAGACGACAGCGGAGGGCTCAGTAATGGTATTGCCGCACAAATTACCGTTTAACGACGAGAAACGTCATGTCGCCGCCGTTGGGCTTAAAACGGTGATGGCTATCCTTGATAAATGGGGGTGCACCCCTGAACAGGCGCAGGCCATTTTGCAGATCTCAAAAGCGTCCTTTTATAAATTCAGGAAAGATCCGGCCGCAGCCCAGCTGACCAACGATCAATTGGAGCGTTTGAGCTACCTGCTCAATATCCACGCCTCGCTGCGCACGTTATTTGAAAACCCCGAAAACGTGTATGGTTTTATGGCGCTGAACAACCATAATCCTTATTTTAGCGGGCGCAGGCCGCTGGATATGCTCAGCACCGGCCATTTCGGCACGTTATACGAAGTCCATAAACAGCTGGACGCGCTGCGGGGGGGGCAATGGTAGTCACGGCCCCACCCAGACTGCCCGCCCTGGAGATCGCGCAACAGCGCGGCTACCGGCTGATTACTTCTAAATATCCGCCGATCGCGTTATTTGAGGATGTGGCCGACGAGGCAGAGTTCGACATCCTTTATGCGCTACAGGCATTGACCAACCCCAGGCTGCAAAATGAAACCGGCGACCTGGCGTTTTTGGCCGCCGGGGAAATTCCGTTCGGCATTGCGGGCTGTTCCTACGCGGTAGCGCCGTTTACCCATGTTAATCCGCTGGGCAGCCGTTTTTCCGACGGCACGTTCGGCATGTTGTATCTTGCCGATGAGATGGCCACCGCCCTGGCGGAGGTGGCCTATCACCAGGAGCGCTACTGGCAGTTTATCGATGGACTGAAATATGATCGCCTGGTGATGCGCGGCCTGGTGTTTATTTTCGATCCGGCGCCGGCTTACGACGCGCTGGTGCTGCCGCTTGCCAACGTGGTCTATGATCCGCTTAGCTATACCGCCGCCAGGGAGCTGGGGCGCTCTTTGAAAGCCAATGGATGTGCTGCGCTGCGCTATCGTTCGGTCCGCCGGCCGGGAGCGGTCTGCTGGGGACTGTTTACCCCGAAAGGAGTGAAAAGCGTCCAGCAAAGCGCGCATTATGAGTTTATCTGGGACGGTAAACGGATCGCTAAAATAGATCGCATTGTGTCCACCCAGGCGCTGAGGTAACGGCGTGGGTGTAAAGGCATCGTTGGCGGGTAACATTAATCCGCGCCGCAGGCGTCAGATGGCCACGAATAAACCTGTTCCGGCGTAAAACAGTTAAGCGGTTCCGATGCTACGCTTAATATATTGTCAAAGCCCACGGCAAAAATATAAAAATCATGGCGTGTGTTCGGGGAAAGATAACAAATTGACACGGATGTCTCATCGCCGCGGGTTTGTGCTATCCAACCCCCGGGAAACCCCGCGTGCAATGCGCGGTAATAGGCGGTGGGCGCGCCGCCCTGGCCAGCGTCCCAGGTTAAAATAGCGGTGGTCGCGGTAAGTATGGCGAGATTCAGGTTTACGGGAACCGCCGGGCGCAAAAATACAGGGGCATTGCGGTCTAGGGAAAATTGATTTTGCATTATAATACCCTCAATGTTCACTATTTAAATGTTGGCTTATCATTATGATTATAGCTAAAATGCTGGATTGAGTTTTTCCCCCTGTCATCAATTTCAATTAATGATCTTTATTTATTGATAAAGTATAAAATTAATAAAACAAACCCATTATTGGTTTGCCTGTTTTTGCTGCCCGTTAAACGGGCAGCTGGGAGGGTGTTATTTAGTAGTAAATTAATATCGTTGATGTTCACCAGAGGGACGCGGCGGATAATAAGGCGGGCGCGGCGGCTCGCAAGGCTGATGCGGCGGATAATAAGGCGGGCGCGGCGGCTCGCAGGGCTGATGCGGCGGATAATAGGGCGGGCGCGGCGGCTCGCAAGGCTGATGCGGCGGATAATAAGGCGGGCGCGGCGGCTCGCAATGCTGATGCGGCGGATAATAAGGCGGACGCGGCGGCTCGCAATGCTGATGCGGCGGATAATAAGGCGGACGCGGCGGCTCGCAATGCTGATGCGGCGGATAATAAGGCGGGCGTGGCGGCTTGCAAGGCTGATGCGGCGGATAATAGGGCGGGCGCGGCGGCTTGCAAGGCTGATACTGTGGATAATAGGGCGGGCGCGGCGGCTCGCAATGCTGATGCGGCGGATAATAGGGCGGGCGCGGCGGCTTGCAAGGCTGATACTGTGGATAATAGGGCGGGCGCGGCGGCTCGCAATGCTGATGCGGCGGATAATAGGGCGGGCGCGGCGGCTCGCAATGCTGATGCGGCGGATAATAGGGCGGGCGCGGCGGCTCGCAATGCTGATGCGGCGGATAATAAGGCGGACGCGGCGGCTGGCAATGCTGATGCGGCGGATAATAGGGCGGACGCGGCGGCTCGCAGTGCTGATGCGGCGGATTATAGGGCGGGCGCGGCGGCTGGCAATGTCGGTGCGGGTCGCATCCCGGGCGCGACGAACCCGGTAACGCATTCGTGAAAAAGTGAAAAGGCCGGTTGAGCCTGCTCGGTGTGCCGTCGTAGCCTATGCCAACAATAAATATAGTATAGAAGGTATAGGGGTATAAATCGGTAAGAAAAAGTCTATGGGGAAATCCCGGAATGTATTTTATGACCACATTTCTCTCACTGTCGAAAATCTGCCAATATTGAACTGGCGCGCCTTCGCTAATATCCCAGAGTATCGTGACGGTAGTTGACGTAACGTTTTCTAAATGTATATTTACCGCTGTTGATGGGGGGGCTAGAGTGGGTTGATTGCAATTACTTACAAATGAATTTTTCATGTATAATTCCTCGTTATAATATGTGCGATTTCATAAAATATGAGTATTTTTCAATTAATATCTCGTCGTTGTTGAAATGGATGGGATAATCAATTTATCAATATAAAAATTGCGATAGTAAAAAAACCTGAAAAAAATTTATTTCACTGGCGTCGCCTCCAGGGATGCTGCCCGGTGTCCCTGTCATATTCTGGCTTATTAACTGCAACGGGAATAATCACTTCCTTATATTGCTATCTCAAATTATATTTGAATCTTATAAATGAGGGCGATGAACTTATATCTTTCAAGAAATATCGGCAGGTCAGCCCTTCGTTATAGGTTGAAAAATAAAATTAATAAACATTTTATCAAAGCCAGTAAAATATAATCACATAGGAAGTAATACTAAGTATATTGCCTGGTATGAAGTAGTCAATTGCCTAATAGGGCATGTTGTTTTTTGATAGGGCTAACGCACGCCGCCCGCTACCAGGCGCGTAATATGCTGGCGGGTGTAGTGGCGCAGGAGGCCGGTTTCCGCCAGGGCGGCCATAAGCCTGTCGGTGTCATGTGTCCTCGCATTGAGCAGCAGGCCCACCACGGTGCCGCTGTGGGCGACGTTCAGGCCGTAGAGATCCTGCTGTTCCACAAAGCGCAGCAGCGTCTCGAACCCGGGTTTCGGCAACAGCGCATTACGCGCCCGGGCGCTGAGGGTGGCGGCGGCGCCCAGCTGGCCGGGAGAGTGCGCGACGCAGCTTTGCTGGAACAATAGCCAGGCATTTTGCAGCGGCTGCGCCTGCGCGCGAAGCTGATCATCGTGAATTTGCTGATGTGACGCGGCGGTGGTAAGCGTATGCGGGCTTTCCAGGATAAGGATATCGAGCTGGGGCAACCAGTGATGGGAAATATGGCAGGTGCCCCGGCGGTGGTCAAACAGCGTCAGCGCTTTAAATACCGTGCTGTCGGTGGGCTCCAGCCGCAGGCAAAGCCGCGCCAGGGTCATTTCATCAAGCTCCCGCCCAAGCCAGCGCGCGGTGGCCACTGCCGTGGCGGCAATATCGGCGGTGCTGCTCGCCAGCCCCTTGGCGATGGGAATGGTGGACCGGCGCTCGATGCGCAGCGGCGGCACGTCACCGGGATTGACACCAAAATGCTTGATAACCTGATCGAGCATGCGCCGGCTGAGCGGGCGTTCATCCGCCATAGGCGGCCCCGCGCGCACTTCCACCTCGCTAAACCAGTCGATAGGGCAGGACACCAGCTTTTCGCCGCCGTTAATCCAGCCCTGCAGCAGCTCGCCGCAGGAAGCGGGGCAGCGTGCCTCAGCCATGGGTATACCACGGGCCGCTGGAATGACAGCATTGTTTAATCATGGGCAAACACCTTGCGCAAGGCGTCGAGCAGGCGGCGATTATCCGCCTTATCCTTGATAGCCACACGATAATACTCGCCGGACAGGCCGGCATAGTTGGCGCAACTGCGGATAAGCAAGCCCTTTCGCAGCAGCAGACCCTGTAAATCAAGGCCGGGGCGCAGGCAGCGAAAAAAGATAAAATTGGCCGCCGGCCGCCAGACCTTGAGCGCGGGCAGGGCGTGAAGTCCTGTAAACAGGTATGCCTGCTGCTCTTGCAGCCATTGCCTTGAATCACGCTGATAATCCGCATCGTCCAGTACCACTTCACCGGCCAGCGCGGCGAAGGCGTTTATGGTCCAGGGAGGGCGGCGTTCGCGCAACCGCGCCACCGCCTGCCCGTCGCTGCTGACCATATAGCCCAGCCTCAGGCCGGGGATGGCGTAAAATTTGGTCAGCGAACGCAGAACAAATACCGCAGGCAAACCGGACAGGCTATCAATCATACTGACGCCGCCGGGGATGAAATCCATAAAAGCCTCATCCACCACCAGCGTAATCGCCAGTTCGCGGCAGCGCAGGGTGATGGCCTGCATAAGATCAGGTTCAATCAGCTGGCCGGTGGGATTATTGGGCGTGCAGAGAAACAGGCAGTCGATGCCGGGGCCGAGCGCCGCCAACAGGCGCGGGTCGGGGAGAAAATCATCGTGCTCCGCCAGCCGATATTCCCTGATGCGGCAGTCCATGCCCTCCAGGGCGAGCCGATATTCGGCGAAACCCGGGCTTAACAGCAGCACGGTTTTGCCGCGCAGCAGGAACGCAAGATCATAAATCAGCTCGGTGGCGCCGTTGCCCGCCAGGATCCAGGATGCCGGGCAGCCATGGTGCGCGGCAAGCCTGGCGTGCAGCCGGCGATAAAGCGGATCGGGATAGCGCTCCGCCAGCGCCCACGTTTCGGCCAGCGCCCGCCTGAGGCTAGGCGGCATGCCGAGCGGATTGATATTGGCGCTGAAATCCACGATCGAGGCTTCATCCACCCCCGAGGCTAACGCCATGTCCAGTACGTTGCCGCCGTGCTGATTGGCTTGCGCCATAAATAACTCCCTGCAGATCTATCGGGTTGGCGGCAAGGCCATGGACGCCGCGCAGCCAATGATATCGCCAATATTATATAACAGGCGGCCGCGCCGCCGTCATCATAACGATTGCAGCAAGGTCAGCGCGGCCACGTCGCCGATGACAATCAGCGACGGCGCCGCCATTCCCGCCCGCGCGCTTTCTTGCGCAAGCGTGCCGAGGGTGGCCAGCACGGTGCGCTGTTCCGGATGGCTGGCGTTCATTACCACCGCCGCCGGCGTATCCGCGTCCCGGCCATGGAGGATAAGCTGCCGGCAGATATCCGCCAGCCGCGACATACCCATCAGGATAATCAGCGTGCCGTCCAGCTGCGCCAGCACCCGCCAGTTATGCGGATCCTTGCCGTCGCGCAGGTGCCCGGTGATAACATGAAACGAGGAGGCGAAGTCACGATGGGTCACCGGGATGCCGGCGCGCGCCAGCCCGCCGATGGCCGAGGTAATACCCGGCACCACCTCGCAGGTAACGCCGGCGCGCACCAGCGCCTCGGCCTCTTCGCCGCCTCGGCCGAAGACAAAAGGATCGCCGCCTTTCAGCCGCACCACCTCGCGGCCCATATTCGCCTGTTCGATCAGAATGGCGTTAATCCGATCCTGCGGGATCGGGTGGTGATCGGCGCGTTTGCCCACGTCGATCAGCACGCAGTGCGCGGCGGCTTCTTTCAGCAGCAGGGGATTGACCAGGCGATCGTAGACCACCGCGTCGGCGCGCTTCAGGCAGTCCAGCCCCATCACGGTTATCAGCCCGGGATCGCCCGGACCGGCGCCCACCAGCCATACCTTACCCGACATGTTGCACCTCTTTTGGTTGCGCCAGACCGACACGCATGACATCGCGGGCGATCATCAATTCTTCATTGGTGGGGATCACCGCGACGATAACCGGCGCGCCGTCCTGCTGGATAAACGTGGCGTGACGCTCGTTTTTGTTTTCGTCCACGCGGATGCCCAGAAATGCGAGATTACGGCAGATTTGCCGGCGGATACCGGCGGCGTTCTCGCCGATGCCGGCGGTAAAAATCACCACATCCACGCCGTCCATTTCGGTTGCGTACGCGCCGATAGCGCTGCGGATGCGATCGGTGAACATGGCCAGCGCCAGCGTCGCGCGATGATTGCCCGACTCGGCGGCGCTTACGATATCACGACAGTCATTGGAGATCCCAGAGACGCCCAGCAGCCCGGACGCGTTATTCATGATCTCAAGCAATTGTTGTGCAGATTTATTTTCGCGTAAGGCGATAAACGGCACTATCGACGGATCGATATCGCCGCAGCGCGTGCCCATCATCAGTCCGGCCAGCGGCGTAAATCCCATGGAGGTGGCGACCGACCGGCCGCCGTTAATGGCGCAGATGCTGGCCCCGTTGCCCAGATGGCAGGAAATGATGCGCAGGTCCCTCCGCCCCAGCAAACCGGCGCAGGTTTCGGCGATGTATTTATGGCTGGTGCCGTGAAAACCGTAGCGGCGGATGCCGTAATCATGGTAATAACGGTAGGGCAGCGGATAAAGATAGCCGGCCTCGCTGATGGTCTGGTGAAAAGAAGTATCGAACACCCCCACGCAGACCGCGTGCGGCAGACGCCGCTGGAACGCGCGGATACCCTTGGCGTTAACCGGGTTATGGATAGGCGCCAGGGCGCCGAGTGCGTCGATTTCCTCCAGCGCGGCGGCGTCGATAGGCGCGGAATCCTTGAAATATTCGCCGCCGTGGGCCACCCGGTGGCCGACGCCGTCGATATGCGCCAGGGAGTCGACGATGCCGCGTTGCAGCAGGGTATCCAGTAAA
Source organism: Sodalis sp. RH14 (assembly GCF_047324285.1). NCBI lineage: Bacteria > Pseudomonadati > Pseudomonadota > Gammaproteobacteria > Enterobacterales > Bruguierivoracaceae > Sodalis > Sodalis sp. RH14. Next base: position 3,068,687 of record NZ_CP178739.1, on the reverse strand, counting down.
TACTCCGCCGCCTGCTGGTGATCGTTAAGCGCTACGTCGGCCTGATGTTTGCCCCCGTCCGCGCGCAGGGTAAAGCGCGCGCTGCCGCTGCCCAGCCTTTCAAACAGCCCCTTGGCCAGGGTGATTTCCTCCGGCATGGCAAATAATTCGAACTTAAGGGACGAGCTGCCGGCATTCACCGCCATAATAAGGTGTGTCATCTGTTACTCCGAAACTGTTATTCCAGATACGTCAGCAGTGGCGCAATACCTTCCCGCCGGGTGGCCGATACCAGAAACAGCGGATCCGCGCCGGCCTGCTTTAATTGATGAATAACGAAGGCTTTTTGTCTTTCATCGACCGCAATGTCGCCCTTGGTGATAATGCCGATAACCGGTTTATTAAACAGGGTGGCGAACATGGGTGAAAAATAGCTGTTTTCACTGTCGAGGCTTTGTACCAAAGCAACGATATCCGCTTCATAGGAACTTGAGAGCAGCGCGCTGTAAAAATGGCGGTTCTCGATATATTCCCCCGGGCTGTCAATGGCGTCGGCCAGGTAAACCATGGACTGCGTTTTGCGGTAGACCAGGGGATCGCCCCGCAGGCATTGCAACAGCGTGGTTTTCCCCGACTGACTGGGGCCGAGCAGCATCAACCGTTTCATGGCTCAGGTCCGGGTCAGCGCGCAGGGGGTGAATTTCATCATCTCACCCAGGGTATACAGTACCTGTTTCAGGGCATATTCCACCGAGGACACATCGCCGCAAATAATTACCGCGCCGGTAAAACGGTCGATAAAGCCAATCTTTATCGCGCCGGATTTCGTGGCGATATCGCTGGCGATAATCGAGGCTTCGCTGGGCGTGATGGTGAGAATGCCGATGGCATTGTCATCCTCATTCAGCCCCAGTTTTTTATAAATATCCTTATTGGGATTGGCAATTAAATGCGCCAGCGTAATTTGTTTGCCGGGAACATATTCCTGAATGACCCGCTCGGTTTTTATCTCGCTATTCATAATGTCCTGTTTTTCGCTATATCACGGCGCCGATAATCGCCCCGATATCGTTATCCGACGCCGGGCGCGGATTGGTGGTTAACGTGGCGTCGCTTAACGCCGCCCGGATCATAGGGGGCGTGGCGAGGCGTATTTTTTCCGCGCCAAGGCCAAGCGCGCCCAGGCCGGCGGGGATGCCGACGGTGCGTTTTAACTGGCTGATATGGTTGAGCAACTGATTTAGCCCGGCCCGATCGTCGTTTTGCCGGGCGGCCAGGCCACAGAGCCTTGCCAGGCGGGCATATTTTTTCGTCGCCCGCGCGTCCGCGCTGTTAAAGCGGATCACTTCGGTGAGCAGCAGCGCGTTGGCCAGTCCGTGCGCCACATGCAGCTGCCCGCCGAACTGATGGGCGATGGCGTGGTTTAAACCCAGCCCGGCCTGGCTGAAGGCCATGCCGGCCAGGGTCGCGGCGTTGTGCATTTTTTCCCGCGTGCGCAGGCAGTCTCCCGTGGCATACGCGGCCGGCAGGTAGCGGAACACCAGCTGCGCGGCCTTCTCCGCCAGCGCGTCGCTGAAATCGCTGGCGCCGGTGGACACATACGCCTCAATGGCATGGGTCAATACGTCCATCCCGGTATTGGCCGTGACCGCCGGCGGCACCGATACCACCAGCTGCGGATCGAGCAGGGCGATATCGGGATAAATGGCATCGTCGAACAGGGGATATTTGATGCCCTGCGCCGGATCGCTTATCACGCTGGCGCTGGTCACTTCCGAGCCGGTGCCGCTGGTGGTGGGAATGGCGATAAAGGTGTCGATGGCGATGCCCACCCGGCGGCCGAAAAACACCATGGCCTTGGCGGCGTCGATGGCGGACCCGCCGCCGAACCCTATTACCACGTCCGGCCTGACCGATTGCAGCTGTGCGATACCGGCCACCACGGTGGCGATGGGCGGATCCGGCATGATCTCGCTGAACAGGCTGACCCGGTCGGCGTCCAGATGCGCCAGCAGGCGCGCGATGGCACCGCCCTTGGCCAGGAAGCCGTCGCAGACCACCCAGATTTTCTTGCCGCGGTAGCGCTCCAGGCGCTCCAGGCTGTCGATGCCGCTGTAGACGCGGGTCGGGATGACAAAACGTTTCATCGTCTTTCCTTTACCTCAACGCAATTTGTTTAACGGATGGAGAACGCATTCGTCAACACACAGCGGCGGTGGCGGGCGAAGGTGCGCGCCGACGTTGTGCCTTCGCCGGTGGGGGTGGCGATGGTGAAGGTGGCAAACCCTTCGGCACCCACGCCGATCCCGGCATAGGACGGGCCGTTTTTGACAAAAATGGAGGTTTGCAGCAGCCTGGCCGCCTTATTGAGCCGCGAGACATTTTGCGAATGCATGGTGGCGGTGTGGTGCAGGCCGCCTTCGACCTTGAGCGCCAGCTGCAGGCCGCTGTCGAAATCACGTACGCGCACCACCGGGAGGATTGGCATCAGCTGTTCCACCGAGACAAACAGGTCGCCGGCGCCGACCTCGACCAGCAGCAGGCGCGGCGCCTTATCGGGCCGCGGCAGGCCGGCGGCCTGCAGCAGCGCCAGCGGGCTTTTGCCCACCAGCGCCTTATTGGCGTGGCCGTCGATAATGGCGACGTTGCGCAGCTTGTCGATATCGCCGCCGGCGACCATCAGCGCGCCGCATTTTTGCATTTCGGACAGCAGGGCGTCGGCCACGCTTTCCACCACGATCAGGCTTTTTTCGGCGGTGCAGGGCAGGTTGTAGTCAAAGGAGGCGCCGCTGACGATATCCTGCGCCGCTTTATCCAGCACGGCGGTTTCATCCACCAGGCTCGGCGGGTTGCCGGCGCCGGCGCCGATGGTTTTTTTGCCGCTTTTCAGCGCCATGTTGACAATACCGGGACCGCCGGTGATGGCCAGCAGGGCAATCAGGGGGTGTTTCATCATCTGTTGCGTGGACTCGAAGCTTGGCTCGCGCAGGCAGGTCACCAGGTTATGGATGCCGCAGGCGGTGAAAATAATGGCTTCGATCTGCTCGATAAGCCACAGCGACACATTTTTGGCCCCGGGATGCGGGCTGAAGAAGATGGCGTTGCCGGCGGCCAGCATGCTGATACAGTTATTGATAATGGTCTCGGTGGGATTGGTGCTGGGCGCCACCGATCCGATCACGCCGAACGGCGAGTACTCGAACAAGACCATGCCTTCGTCGCCGGTGATGGCCTCGGTGACCAGGTCTTCCACGCCGGGCGTTTTTTCCAGCGCCACGCGGTTTTTCAGCAGCTTATCCTCTACGCGCCCCATGCCGGTTTCCTCGGCGCCGCGTTCGGCCAGCACCTGCAGATGCGGCACCAGGTCATGGCGAATGGCGGCGATCACGGCGTTGCGCGTTTTCAGCGGGCACTGTTGATAGGCCAGGAACGCCGCGTGTGCCGCATCGATCGCCTGATCGACGTGGTCGAACAGGGCCGAGGTGGTTTTTTCCCGCCGCGCCGGCTCGAGTTTTTCGCGCACTATGGTGCGGATCAGCGTTTCCAGTTCATTTGTATTCATGACTCTTTCCCCACATGACATTGAGTGATAGCCCATTGGGCGATGTGCCGGTCCTGGTCGACGGTGCCGCCGCTGATGCCCAGCCCGCCGATAAGAAGGCCCGCGCGGTAAAGCGGATATCCGCCGCCAAAGGTGACAATCCTGCCGCCCGATGAGGCTTCTAATTGATACAGTGCGGCGCCGGGCTGGATGTCCGGGCCAAGTTCATGGGTGGCGGTTTTCAGCGCCACGGCGGACCAGGCCTTTTTCGGCGCCAGATCGATGGCGGCCAGCAGCGCGCCGCTCATGCGATAGGTGATGACCGGATTGCCGTGCCGATCCACAACGGCCATCACCACCGCCACCGCCAGTTCGCCGGCCGCCGCCATCGCCGCGCGCAACAGGCCATGGACCAGCAGAAAGTCAAGGTCCTCCGGCGCGCCGGACGTTTCGCCGTCAGGCGGGGCGGGGTCCGCCCCGGCCTGGCCGGCGGTGGACCCCGCGCTTGCCTGATAGCGCCGTAGCACCTCGCCGACCACGGCGTCGGTTTCGGCACAGCGATCCTCAAAGCGGGCCAGCGCATACAGGCAGTCCGATAACCGGTTGATAAAACCGAGCACCTCGCCGCGCACCGGCGTCTCGTCCGCCAAATGCACCAGCAGCCGCTCGGCGCGCCTGGCCACGGTGCGCGCCAAATGCAGTTGACTGCCGGCCGGGCTGTCGCCGGGCAGTACAAAGCCCGTGACCGGCGGCAGCGCCGCCATGCAGCGATCGATGGCCTGCTCCAGCTGCGTTATCTGTTCGGCGCCCAGGCGCTGGACGCTATCGGATCGCAGGCCGGGCCGTTCGTCGGCCAATTCCGCGCCCAGCCAGAACAACTGCTGTTGGATGGCGCGCAGCAGACGTCGGTTTTGCGCGTCGCGCACCTGATGGGCGGCCACCGCCAGGCAGGCGTTCAGTTCATCCACCGTGCCGTAGGCGTCGACGCGCGGGTGGTATTTTTTAATGCGTTGGCCGCCGATAAGCGAGGTGGTGCCTTTATCGCCGGTTTTGGTATAGATGCTCATAACCCGCTCCCGATCCGGCCTCTGTTAAGGAACAATGGTGTCGACGATGCCGACAATCGCCAGGTCGATGGCCTGGTTGGGCTCGGCGAATACCCAGCGCGCCGACGCCCCCCGCGCCAGCAGCACGATTTCGCCTTCGCCCGCGCCGACGGAATCCACCGCCACCTCCTGCTGCGTGAAGCCGCTGGGGGCCGAACCGTCGACATTGACCGGTTCCACCACCATCAATTTTTTACCCAGCAGCGAAGGCGCTTTCTGCGTCGACACCACCGAACCGATTACGCGAGCCAGTTGCATGTTCTAGTCCTGCCTGTAAAGTTGAAGTCGACGTTTAACAATTTCATCCCTGGCCAATGCGGTCAGCAGGACATGGCGCGCCACGACGAGATATCCCGGCGGCAGCGGTCGCACATCGGCGTAGCCCGCCACCCGGCGCGCCAGCAGGTGAACCGGCCTGCCGTCCGGCGCGCAAAAACGCAGCGGCAGCCGTAGCAGCCCGGCGACCGGCAGCAGGCCGAAGCAGGCGTTATCGATTTCAAGCCATACCTGCATGCCGTCGCGCCAGGCCCGCCTCAGCGCGTCAAACGCCGCATCTTCGTCCCCGCCGCTGGCCAGCCGTTGCCAAAAAGCCGGCGTGGTGTGCGTCACCCGCAGACGCGCATGGTTCAGCGCGGCGTTCGCGGGCCAGTCGCGGATTAAGCGCGGCAGCGGCAGCACCAGCTCAGCCCGCTGGCGCTGTTGTAGTCGCTGCAGTACCCGGACGACGCATTCCGCCAGCCATTGTTCGCGCCCGCCTTCCCAAACCATCCTCAGCGCCCCAGCAAAACCGCGGTGGCGCCTTTGTCACCGGCGTCGGCCGCGTTGGCCTCGTCGGTATCAATATGCATTTCCAGGCGCATATGCTCGCCCACCCGGATCACCACATCGTCAAAGATCAGCCGGCGGCCGGTGCCGTTCAGGGCTACGCGCACCACATCGCCCGGCTTAACGCCGAACAGCAACGCATCAAGGGGCGACATATGGATATGCCGTTGCGCCACGATCACGCCATGGGGTAATTCCAGCTCGCCGCTGGCGCTGACCAGCCGGATGCCCGGCGTGGCGTCCAGGTTGCCCGACAGGCGCAGCGGCGCGGCAATGCCCAGCAGCCGGGCGTCGGTCCTGGAAATTTCCACCTGGGACCGGCCGCGCAGCGGGCCGAGGATGCGCACGTTTTTCAGCGTGCCTTTCGGACCGACGAGGTTGACCACCTGCTCGGAGGCGAACTGTCCGGGCTGATACAAATCCTTTTTGAAGATCAGCGGCCGGCCGGGAAACAGATGTTCATAATCCTCAAGGGACAGATGCAAATGCCGGTTCGATACGCCAAGCGGCACGGGGCGCCGCCGCATATCGAGCAGTACGTTTTCCACCAGGGACTGCAACTCCAATGTTTCCATCTGACTTAGCCTCTTTCTCCGTCATGAATACATGTCGCGCGGGGGTCGCCTTTGCGGCGCGGACATGCCGGGTCGTGACATAAATTACATTCGCCCGGCACCCGCCCAGGCAGGTCCGGCAACATTGCCGGTTCGCCGCGTACTTCCGCCGCCGGTTTTACCGGCGGTGCGGTGAGGATCGCCGCCGGCGGTGCGGCGGGTTCCTCTCCCGCCGCGATCGCGCCGGCCGGGGCGATATCCGCCGCTGCCGGGATACTGGCCGCGGGTGGCGCCGCGCGGCTTGCGAGCGCAACCGCGCCTGATTCCGCCGGCGCGCCGGACGCGATATCGTCATGCCGGTCCAGGGCATTGTTGCCGCCGTCGGCGGGCCGGGTTTTTATCGCGCCGTCCAGCCAGCAGTCCAGACCGTCCGCGGGACGGGCGATAACCCGTTGCGCCACCCAGCCGTTTTCCCGGCGCGCCAGCGCCGCGCCGTTGGCAATGGCCGAATTGACCGCCGCCACGTCACCGGTAATGGTGATCAGCATCCAGCCCGAGCCGTTGGTCCTTTTGATGCCGGTCAGGGCAACGTTCGCCGCCTTGGCCATGGTGTCGGCCGCCTTGACGGCCAGCGCCAGACCGGCGACTTCAAGCAAACCCAGTGAGGTTTTCACGCGGTCACCTTCAGGTTATTCACCCAGTACCGGGGTGGCGGTGGGCAAAAAGCCCTCGACATCCGAATGCGGACGGGGAATAACGTGCGTGGAGACCACGTTGCCGATGCCCTGGGCCGCCGCCGCGCCGGCATCCACCGCCGCCTTGACCGCCCCGACGTCGCCGCGCACCATGACCGTTACCAGACCCGAGCCTATTTTTTCATAGCCCACCAGTTGGACGTTGGCCGATTTGACCATGGCGTCCGCGGCGATAATGGCGCCGACCAGCCCTTTAGTTTCAATTAATCCCAATGCGTTGTTCATGCTTTCTCTCCTGTTGTGGGCGACGTGATGTGGTTTATTGCCCGGCATTATTTAAACGGTAACCCTTTCACCAGCCGTGCCGCGTTGCAGCCCAGCCGGCGGATTTCTTGCGCCGGCAGCCGCGTATAGTCCCTGAGGACAAACAGCGGGCGGTCGGCGGGTAAATGCGGATCGTGCACCGCGATATCCTGCGCGCCGACCGCCACGCCCACCGCCAGCGGCGATGCGTTCGAGGCCTGGTGCGCCAGGAGGGCCAGCGGGGTGGCGTCATCGCCGGCGTCATGCAGCGCATACGGGATGCCTTCCTCTTCCATGCCCAGCAGCAGCTGTTGCCAGCCGGGACGCCCGCCGCCGCACAGGATGACGATGATGGCCGGATGGCTGATATCAGGCAGGCTCATGCGCCGCCTCCCCGATCCATGACAGCACCAGTCCCGTGGCGACGGCGTTGCGCGGGCCTTCGCAGCCGCGCACGTTGCCCTGGCCGGCCACCAGGTGGAAATGGGCCAGCGCGTCCGTCACCAGCTGCGGTATTTCAAAGTCCAGCGCGGAGCCGCCCACCAGCACGACGAAGGGAATATCGCGAATGCTGCCGGTCGGGCTGACCTGGGTCAGCGCGCGCAGGGCATTGGCGACAAACACCCGTTGCTTGGCGCTGCGCCGCACCACGCGCACTTTTTCCAGCGCCAGATCGGCCGGCAGGGGCACCATGCCGTCCTCCTTGACCACCACCACCCGGGCAAACACGTCGGCCGGCAGGGGGTGGTCGAAAAACTGCACGCTGCCGTCCTCATGGCGGATATGGAACAGGCTCTCCACCTTGGCCAGGGGATACTTTTTGATGTCCTCCGCCAGTTGGCGCTGTTCAAGCCCCAGTTCGGAATTGATCAGCAGCGTCACCATATCGCCGGCGCCCGCCAGGTGCGTGGCGACGATGCGGCCGTTGCCGTCGATGATCGAGGCGTCGGTGGAGCCGGCGCCCAGATCGAGGATCGCCAGCGGCCGCTGCGTGCCCGGCGTGGTCAGCGCGCCGAGGATGGCGGCCTCCGCCTCGGCGCCGCCGATGGCGACCCTGACCCCGGTCTGCTGTTGCAGCGCGTCGGCGATGTCCATCATCTGCAGCCGATCGGATTTCACCATCGCGGCGATGCCCACCGCCTGTTCCATAAAGAATTCCCCGGCCAGGCCGCCTTTAACGTTTACCGGCACGAAGGTATCCACCGCCAGCAGATCCTGGATGGCGATGGCGGACGGATCCTTATTGGTCAGTTCCGCCATGGTCTGGCGCACCTGCTCCAGCATGCCGCCGATATGGGTGCCGGATTCGCCGCCGGCGTTGTCGAGCCGGCCGAGGGCGGACACCGCCGCCATGATTTTTTCCGCTCCCTGGTGCACATCGATGCGCGTTACCCGGTTACCGGCATACAGCTCCAGATGTCCGGCCGGGATGGTGCGCGCCTTGACGTCGCCTTTGGGCGTTTTCACCACCACCGCGGAGCGGGTGCCGATAAGCGAACGGGCCACCGGCACGATGGCGCGGGTTTCGTCGGCGTTCAGCTTGAACACGGTGGCGATGCCGTAAGGATTGGCCAACTGGGTAATCACCTTGCCGGGGGCGGCCACTTCCACCGCCGCGGGCATGCCGAGCGGGATGCGCTCGATATGACGCACCTCGTCGACGATGGGGATGGGCTGGTCCAGCCGGTTGCTGACCAGCACGCCGTCGTCGCGCTGCAAAATAGCCGCCGTAATACGAAAACCGGCCTTGACCGCCGCGTTGATCATCGCGGCGATATCGGCAAAATCGAGCGCGGCGGGGGCAATGACGATATAGGGTTCCTCCACCGAGCGCGTCAGCAGTTCGTCGAAGCCGATGGTAATACCGGCTCCCAGCCCCAGACCGCCCGGCGTTTTGGGGTTATGGCCGATCATGGTGGACTCGGTAATCACGGTTTCGGTGATGGTTTCCATCGCCACGTCGCCGATGACCGGCGTTGCTTCGTTGAGCCGTATCAGCGTCAGGTCGGCAATGCTGATGCCGGCCCGCGCCACCACCGCGTTCAGGGCCTGCATAATCCCGAACACGTTGCGTTTGGTGCCTTTGATACCGGTGGTTTCCGCCAGCGAACTGGCGATAAATGTCAATGCCCCGCTGGCGGAGGCCTGCGCCAGCGCCGCCTCGGTGGAGGCATTACCGATATCCACCCCTACGATATAACCCATCTGTTGCTCCCGCCCGCCGGTTCCCCGGTGTTAATCATCGCCCTTGAGCTTTTTACGCTGCAGGTAATACCCCGCGGCCTCGCGGACAAAACCGGCGCAAATCGTCGCTTTGTAGCGCGACTCAAGCTCACCGGCTATCGCCAGTAATTCTTCCTGGCTTGAGCGGAACGGACGCAGGGCGTTATAGATTTCCAGGACCCGCTCATCCGGCACCGCCGTCAGCTCGGCGGCGCGCTCGAAGTTCATCGCCAGCAGGGATCGTCCGGCGGAGCGGGCGATATCCGCCTGGATGCGCAGGATTTCCGGAGTGATCCGCACGTCCTGGGCGGTGACGCGGCCGTTAAGCACGTTGGCCAGCGTCAGGTCGTCCAGGGTTTTGCCGGTGGCGGTCTTGACCCAGTCCGGGTGCTTATTGGTCAGCGGATAATCCGCCACGCCGGCCGTGAAGGCCTTGGGCGCGCTGGACGCCGGGGCCGGCGTTTGCACCGCGTCCGGATTGTTCATGCGTGCCAGCACGTCACGCACCATGGTTTCAATTGCTTCAGCATTCATCGTCGTTACCTTAATTCGCGCATCGCCCGCGGCGGGCGCGTAGAGGTTAAAGTCGTGGCGTTCAGAGGGCGACGCTCAGTTCCTGCGGCTGCTTGCCGGTCACCACATACTTGGTTTCCTTGATATGCAGCACCGCGGATTTGGCCTGGTATTTCGGCCGGGCCATCTGATCGTTGAGCGTCGGCACAGGATCCGGCGATTCGCCCTTGGCGTAGCGCGCGGCGTTTTTACCAATATGCCGGTAGGTCTCCAGCGTCAGCAGCGGCGCCTGGGGGAACAGCTCCAGGTTGGACAGCGGCGGCAGGCCGCGCTGGTGGATAACCGTCGTTCCTTTGGACTGGATGCCGATGGAAATGCCCGACCCGCTCAGCCGGTTGCCTTCCACCGCCACAAACGCCACGTCGGAGGATTTAAAGCAGCGGATCACCCGGGCGCGCACGCCTTCCTCCTCGATGCCGGCAATCAGTTCGCGCAGGATCTGCTTATGGGGCAGGCCGATGATATTGACGGTCTGCGACAGGCCGAACGCGGGGCCGACCGCGATAATCACCTCGTCTTTATGGGTGCCGGGCCGGGCGTCGCCCACCACCTTGAGAAAATCGCAGGTCTTGCCGTCGCCGGTGGGCGCCGCGGCGGCGGGTTTGGCCGCCTGCGCGGGGGCGAAGGAGACCTGGTTATCCAGCGGCTGCATCTGGCTGAGCACGTCGCCGATGATTTGCCGTAATAGTGTTTCGTTAATTTCCATCATGGCCGCCTTGGTTAACCCAACTCACTGGGATCGAGCGCGTTGGGAATGTTTTTGATTTCTTCCCAGCGTGCGCCCTGCAAACGGTATCCGGTGGCCGGACCCGCGTAATCATTCACGTCGTTCACCGCCGACAGGACCTGGCCGTTGCCAACGATAATGGCCGAGGTATGCAGGTAATCGCCGGCAATCTTGGCTTTCTGGATATCCAGCACGCTTTGCGCCACGTCCGTGAAACCGCCTTCGGCCAATGCCTTGACCACTTCCAGTCCGGTACGGTTCTTCTCGATAATCTCCTGGGCGAACTTCATGTCCTCCACCTTATTGCGCGCCGGCATATCCTTCGAACCGTGGGCATAGGTGGCGGCGGTGACCTCCTCGTCGCTAATGGGCGGCAGGCCCATGCCGGCGAACGTGGCCTGCAGCGCGCGCGCCGCTTTATTGCGAATGGCCACCACCTGTTCCTCGCGCACCGGACGCAGCCCGCCGTCCACTTTTAAATCCCGTTGCAGGATGTTGTAGTCGTCGAAGTCCTCGGCGTCTTCATTGGAGCCGGCGAACATATTGTCGTAGTTCGGCACCGCCGAATAACCGGAGGAGATAAAGTCGGTGCCGGGCAGGAACTGCATCAGCAAACGCGCGGTACGGCGCATATCTGAATGGGTGAAGGTCTGGTCGTTGCTGGAGGCGCACTCCAGATCCAGTGACGAGCAGATCAGGTTTTCCGCCAGCACCGCGCGGATGCCCGAGGGAACCGCCGACGGGATGCCGATACAGCTTACCGACCCGTTTTGCAGCCCCTGCACCCCGGCGGCGCGGGTAATAAAAATACAGCGGGCTTCCAGGTACAGCATGGATTTGCCTTCGGCGTAGCCCATCTGCACTTCCGAGCCGGAACCGGAGGTAAAGCGCATCTTCAGGCCGCGCGAGGCGTAGGAGGAGGCGAGAAATCCTTTCGACCAGGGCGTATCGTCGCCGTCGGTAAACACCGGTTCCGTGCCGTAAACCGAAATGGTTTCGGCATAGCAGGTATGGCCCAGCATGCCGAGTTTCAGTTCGGTGGCTTCCTCCAGCGAACATTGCGTCAGCACGCCCGGCCGGCCGACCTGCGAGCCGATAAGCAACGCGATGGCGTTAAACGGCGCGTAGCGCGCCACCGCCACGGTGGTTTCCTGTTCGTCAAAGCCGCGGAAGGCGCCTTCGGCGGCGTCGGCGGCAATCTGCACCGGATTGTCCTGGATATTGGTGACGTGCGCCTGCTGCGAGGGAGTGCGCCGGGCGCGCATCTTCTGCATCGACATCATCATTTCCACCACGTTCATCTGCGACATCACTTCGACGATTTTCGCCGGCGTCATGGCGGTGGTCAGCGGGATGATATCGGCGCGCGACACGTTGGGGTCGCACAGCATTTTTGCCAGTTGTACCGAATCCATCGCCATGACTTCTTCCGACCGCGCCAGGTTAATGCCGTAGTTGGCGATAAAGTGATCGATCAGATCGAAGTCGGCGCGGGCCTTGCCGTCGAGTTCGGTAACCTTGCCGTCGACAATTTTGATCGACGGCTTGGGGTCGTTGGGACTTTCCATGGCTATAAAGCCTTCCTCGACCCACTCTTTGACGAAACCGTCCTGGTTAACCGGCCGTTTCGCCAGCGCTTCAAATCGCTTGGATTTCATGCCATCCCCCACAAGGAGTTAAATATAAGACGGACGATCGTTATGCGGCACCGCGCCGAGCGTGCCGAGCAGGGTCTTGCCGATTTCACGGGCGGAGGTCACCGCCTGGCGCACCGCGCCGGAATCGCCGGAGACCACCAGGATCACTTCGTTGCTAAAGCTGGTGCCGTTGGACGGGGAGCTGTAGGAAACCACATCGACGTTGGCGGATTTCACCGCCGTATCGGCCATCACCACGCCGATGGCGGCGGGGGCGCCGACTATCACGCCGCAGGCTTTGCCGATCGGCGCGCCGAAGGCTTTCTCCAGCGCGTAGCTGGCGCGGGCGCTATACTGCAGCTCGATATGGCCCGCCTCATTGCTGTAGACGTCGCCGAACGTCCGGTCCAGTTCCTTGAGCGCCACTTCCACCGCCCGTTTCACATCGGACACGTCCTCGCCGCCGAAAATGATCAGCGAGCCGTGTCCCGCGCCGCCTTTGGTGTCGCGGGGTAATTCGATGCTGACCACTTCGGTATTGGTCGCCTTGACCGCCTCGTCCGCCGCCATAATGTGCGGACCCGCGCCGATGCGCGTGCCGAGAATACCGATCGAGCGGTAGCGTTTTTCCAGTTTCATCGCCGTCAGCACTGCGCTGTCGACATTGGCGATCACCAAACCGATGGTGTCGCCCATGGCCGTGCCGACGAATTCCGTCAGGTTACAGGTGTTTTCCGACATATCCGGACCTCGTTCCAATGGGGAGAGAGAAGGGGGCGCCGCGGGGGCGTCGTCACCGATTTTCGCCATCACCTGGGCCAGGATCGCCTCGATGACCTTATCGGTGTTCATTCGCGGGTACCTTTAGGCAAAAATTTCTCCACATCCGCGTGGGGACGTGGGATGACATGGGTGGCGATCACTTCACCGACGTTGGCCGCCGCCATGGCGCCGGCATCGGTGGCGGCTTTCACCGCGCCGACGTCGCCGCGCACGATAACCGTCACCAGACCGGAACCGATTTTTTCATAACCGACCAATAACACATTGGCCGATTTCACCATGGTATCGGCCGCCTCAATCGCGGCGGTCAGACCTTTGGTTTCCACCATGCCCAGGGCTTCTTGTTGCATTTTTATTACCTCGACCAATCATTAAAATTCTGAGGATGTCCGAGGTAAAATATACGCATAAGCGATAAAAAATAGTGGCTTGATTACGGTGAAAATAGAAGAAATGATTGGCGATGGCATAGCAAAAAATTGTCATTTCAACTTGAAAATGCGGCGCCCTGGCTGGATTTTATCGACTTGTGCAATAACACCAATTAATTTTTTACCTTCCATAATTCAATAATAGATCTTGAAATTCAGGTCTGGCTGTGATTTTACCGGCGACCCGTTAACGGTAAAAAATAATCTCATAGCAATAATGTAGTATGGCGAAAAAACGGCAATGCCTTGCGCGGCAAGGATTGCAGCGCCTATGGCCCATAAAAATTATCGACTGTGGCGATTATTTTATATTTTAAAAAACGAAATTTTATGTCTTGTTTTTGTTACGTAAAAAGATAATTGCAGGCGAGATCTCATTTGATTGATAAATAACTTTGCTAAACGCCATGTGGGCATATAGCGTAGTGCCTTGAAGGTCTTATGTTCATTAAAAAGATTTTTTAAAAATAGACAAAATGTCAGTCGGAAGCAATGCGATTTCACGCTAATAATTATTTCATTTCGACCTCATACAGGAAAATTACGATGAGCGACACTCTACGAACGGTAAAAGGGCAATGTGTTGCCGAATTGCTCGGTACCGGGCTGTTTATGTTTTTCGGCACCAGCGTGCTGTGCGCGGCCAAGCTTGCCGGCGCCAGCTTCGGCCTGTGGGAGATTTGCGTGGTGTGGGGGCTGGGCATTGCGCTGGCGGTGTATCTGACCGCGGGTATTTCCGGCGCCCATCTGAATCCGGCGATAACCATTGCCCTGTGGCTGCTGGCTAATTTCGAGGGCAGGAAAGTGCTGCCCTATATCCTGGCCCAGGTGGCGGGGGCCTTCTTTGGCGCGGCGCTGACCTATCTGCTGTACCATAATATGTTCGGCCTCTACGAGCAGGCCCACCAGATGGTGCGCGGCAGCCAGGAGAGCCTGTTCCTGGCCAGCATCTTTTCCACTTATCCGGCAAGCGCCATCAGCGTCGGGCTGGCCGCGCTGGTGGAAACCGTCATCACCTCCATCCTGATGGGGCTTATCATGGCGCTGACCGATGACGGCAACGGCGTGCCCAAAGGTCCGCTGGCGCCGTTGCTGATCGGTATCCTGGTGGCGGTGATCGGCGCGTCCACCGCGCCGTTGACCGGTTTCGCCATGAATCCGGCGCGTGACTTCGGCCCCAAGCTGTTCACCTTTTTTGCCGGCTGGGGCGAGGTGGCGATGACCGGAGGCCGCGAGATTCCCTACTTTATCGTGCCCATCGCCGCCCCCATCGTCGGGGCGATCCTGGGCGCCGCGGTATACCGCTTCCTGATAGCGCCCCATTTGCCCGGCAATATTAAACAGGACGCGGCGGGACAACCGCCGCTGCAATCTTAAACCCCGGGCAACCCGGCCGGCACCCGGCTTCAGGACCGGGTGCCGGCGCAATCCTATAATTGTGTGATAGAGCACGGTTTTGAATAAGGAAAAAATGATTAAATCCCAAACGGCTTTAAGATATTGCGTCGTAATCGCTGCATCTTTCATTAAAACGTAACAATCAGGCGAAATATATCTTTTTTGTTACTGGTTTATTAAAAATAAGTAAAGCGCGAGAGGGCATAATATGAATTCCGGTAGTTTTATGGATTCAGAACTGATAAATAAAATCGCGCATGATTTCGCTAATGCCACCAATTTGGCTGTAGTGGTAGTCAATATCCACGGCGAGGAAGTTTCGGATTTATATCATTTCACCCCGTTTTGCCAATCATTGCGCCAGGATCCGGAAATGGGCCGCCGCTGCCGCATGAGCGACCGCTGCGGCGGACTTGAAGCCTCTAAATCCAATCAGCCCTGTATCTACCGCTGTCACGCCGGGTTGACCGATTTTTCCATTCCCCTGGTCATCGGCGGCCATTTGGTGGGATTTGTGCTGTGCGGCCAGGTGCGCATCAATGATACCGTCAAGCTGCCCGAAGTGCAGGAGAGCAGTTCCTTCACCTGGCGCCAGAACGGCGTGCTGGCCGAGCATTTCGAGAACATTCCGGTTATCGATTACGACCGGCTGCTGTCTTCCGCCGATCTGCTGAAAATCATCGTTGATAATTACCTTAAGCAACAGCTTGATTTCGTGGTGATTAAAGAACACGCGCCGGCGAGCGCCGGGCACCGGGCGGCGATCCCAAGCGCGCATGACGGCAAAATGAAAAAGGTGCTGCGTTATATCGACAGTCATTACTCAGAGGACCTGCGTCTTGAGGACGTGGCGGCGATGGTCTATCTCAGCCCTTATTATTTCAGCAAATTATTCAAAAAATACCAAGGCGTGGGTTTTAACGCCTACGTGAACCAGCAGCGTATGGAAAGCGCGCGCCAGATGCTGGAGCAAAGCGACTGGTCCATCGCCGTCATTGCGCGCAACCTCGGTTTTTCCCAGGCCAGCTATTTTTGCAAAGTGTTTCGCCAGGCCTATCGCATTACCCCCCAGGCGTATCGTGAGCAGCGTTTATCCGCGCTGAATAACAGCCCGGCAAAAAATATCGCCATGCCGCGTAATTAATCCTTTTTCCCTTTTGTCGCTTTAATTATTGTGACGTTATTATTTCCAGCCGATCGTGATCTCATTTTTTAAATTTAACCAACGCTATTTAATGCTATGGCTTTCGCCGCTGAAAATGGCCGCTCATCGCGCCATGCCGTGGCATGGCTAATTGCCGATAGCTAAAAAGTGTTATCCCCAGACAATAAATTTTAATCAAATCACCGCCGGCGAACATTTTTTTTGATCCAATCCGGGGTATATTTTCCCCAGATACTTTAGATTAACGATGACAGGGGCGCCGCCGGCAACGATTTGCCATTTCCGCGCGGCGCCAATGCCAATGTTACCAGGTTGCACGCGCCGCAAGGCCGTCAGGGAAGGAGGTGTGAATCCTCCGCAGCCCCCGCTGCTGTAATGCCGACGAATCCGGCGTCACCACTGATCGAAAATGATTGGGAAGGGCCGGAGGAGGATGACGCAAAGCCAGAAGACCTGCCTGATAACAAGAGCCGTACCGGCTCGGTAACAACTCCTTCGGTGGGAAGCGGGTTGTCCTAACGACTGCGTCGGGATAGCGCCTTTCCGCCGCCGTTGCTTACGACAATCCCGTTCGGCCCGCCCTGGCATTACGGGATACGGATGAAAGCGATACTGATTGGCGGCGCGCAAAGCGGGACCGGGAAAACATTGCTGACGCTCGGCCTGCTGCGGGTGCTGGCCAGGCGCGGCCTCAGAGCGCAGCCGTTCAAGTGCGGGCCGGATTATATCGATACCGGCTGGCATGAAGCGGTCAGCGGCATCGCCTCGCATAACTTGGACGCCTATATGCTGGGGGCTGACACGCTTAACGGCCTGTTTAACCGGCATATGCAAACTGCCGACGTGGGCGTTATCGAAGGCGTCATGGGACTCTACGACGGCCTGGGCAGCGACGGCGGCGACTGCAGCAGCGCCGCGCTGGCCAAGCAGCTGGGCGTGCCGGTGGTGCTTATTATCGACGGCAAGGCGGTATCCACCTCGGCCGCCGCCACCGTACTGGGCTTTCAACTGTTTGATCCCGCCGTCAACATCGCCGGCATTATCGTAAACCGGGTATCCTCCGCCAATCATTTCAACCTGATTAAAACCGCCATTACCCGCTACTGCGATCTGCCGGTGCTGGGGTATCTGCCGCCGCTCAGCGACTGGGCATTGCCCTCCCGGCATCTGGGCCTGGTGCCGGCGCAGGAAAACCGGCGCCTGGAGGCGCAATGGGACCAACTGGCGGACGCGGTGGAACAGCATATCGATATCGATTGTCTTCTGCGTCTTGCCGACTGCCAGTCCGCGCCGGGCCGCCTGCCCACGCCGCCCGCCGCGCCGCGTTATGCGCAGCTGACGCTGGCGCTGGCCGAGGACGAGGCGTTTCATTTCTATTATCCGGATAATCTGCAGCTCCTGCGCGATATCGGCGTGCGTATCGTGCTGTTCAGCCCGCTAAACGATCGGGAACTGCCGGCGTGCCAGATGATTTACCTCGGCGGCGGTTTTCCGGAACTCTTCGCCGACCGGCTGACGGCCAACGGCGCGATGCGGGCAGCGCTGCTGCGGGCCGGTCTGCAGGGCACGGCCATCTACGCCGAATGCGGGGGGCTGATGTACCTGGGGACTTCCCTGGAGGATCAGCAGGGCCGCGTCTTCCCCATGGTCGGCCTGTTGCGCGGCGTCAGCCGCATGAGCGAGGGACTCAAGCGTTTCGGCTATTGCGAGGGGCGGGCGCTGGCCGATAATCTGCTGACCGCCAGGGGAGAAACGTTACGCGGTCACGAATTTCACCATTCCGAATTTATCACCGATGAGCCGCCGCTGTTTACCCTCACCAAACGCGCCGCCGGCGGCGAGGTAAAACAGTGGCCGGGCGGTTATGGCGACGCCACGCTTCTCGCCAGCTACCTGCATGTGCATTTTTACCAGCGCCCGGCCTTGCTGCGGCGCTGGCTGGATAAAGGATGCGAGCTGCTATGACCTTGAGCGCCTACCTCGCCGGCTACCTGCTGGATCTGTGGCTTGGGGATCCGCCGCACTGGCCGCATCCGGTGCGCTGGATAGGCCATGCCGTCACGGGCCTGCAACGCGTTATCCGCCGTTGCTGCCGTAGCCGCCGGGCGCTGTATATCGGCGGCGGCGCGCTGTGGCTGCTGGTGGTGGGCGGCAGTGGGGGATTGACCTGGGCCTTGCTGCGCCTGCTGTCCTTTTCGCCCGCGCTGGAGTGGCTGGCCACCGCCTGGCTCACCTACACCCTGCTGGCGACCCGCTGCCTGCGCGATGCCGCCATGGCGGTTTATTACGTGCTGCGCGCGGACGACCTGGCGGCGTCGCGCCGGCAGCTGTCCTACATTGTCGGCCGCGATACCCAGCACCTGACGCGGCCGCAAATGATGCGCGCGGTGGTGGAAACGGTGGCGGAAAACAGCGTTGACGGCGTAATAGCGCCGCTGTTCTGGCTGTTTATCGGCGGCGTGCCGCTGGCGATGGCCTATAAGGCGGTCAATACCCTGGATTCCATGGTGGGGTACCGCACGCCGCAGTACGAAGCCATCGGCTGCGTATCGGCGCGAATGGACGACGCGGCCAACTGGCTGCCGGCGCGATTGGGCTGGCTGCTGCTGGCGCTGGCCGCCGGCCTGTTGCGTCTGGACGGGCGCGGCGCCTGGCGCATTGGCTGGCGCGATCGCTATCAGCATAAAAGCCCGAACTGCGCCTGGTCGGAGGCGACGGTGGCGGGCGCGCTGGGGGTGCGGCTGGGCGGACCCAATGATTATTTCAGCATCCGGGTGGAAAAACCCTGGATTGGCGAGGCGCGGCGCGAGATTGCCCTTGGCGACATCATCCACAGCATCCGCTTGATGTATGTCGCCTCCGCGCTGATGCTGGCGACGATGTGCCTGCTCCGCGCCGGCGGCGCGGGATTAGGGTGGTGGTGAGACTTAACAGGGCTGTATAACAGGGCGCAGGCCCGGAGCTGTAACGCGAATGAGTTATATCAAACAACCGCAACAAATCGAGCGCACCAGTTTTGCCATTATCCGGGAGATCATTGCCCGCGAGCGTCCCGATTTCCATTTCCAGGATATCTGGCAGGAAAAAATCATCCTGCGCGCCATCCACACCAGCGCCGACTTCGACTGGCTGGATATTCTGCATTTCTCGGCCGGCGCGGCTGAACGCATGGCCGACGCCCTGAGCCGGGGCTGCACGATATATACCGATACCACCATGGCGCTGTCCGGCATCAATAAGACCGCGCTGGCGCAGCTGGGCGGTAAAGCGGCTTGTTATATCGGCGATGCCGGTATCGCCGAGCAGGCGCGGGCGCAGGGCATGACGCGCTCAATGGCGGCGGTGGACTATGTGGTGGCGCGCGCCGGCCGGGAGCCGGACAACAGCCTGTTTGTGTTCGGCAACGCGCCCACCGCGCTGTTTCGCCTGCTGGAGCATGTCGGTCGGTCGGATTACCGGCCGCAGGGAGTGATAGGCGTGCCGGTGGGGTTTGTCGGCGCCAGCGAATCCAAGCAGGCGCTGGCCGACAGTCCGTTGACCTGCATCGCCGCGCTGGGCCGCAAAGGCGGCAGCAATATCGCCGCGGCCATCGTCAACGCCCTCCTTTATCAACTGCGGGAGGCATGATGGACGACGTGGTCTGGCACAACGGCCGGGCGCTGCGCAAGGGGTATACCACCGGATCCTGCGCCACCGCGGCGGCTAAAGTCGCCGCCGAGATGCTCTTGCGCCAGCAGGTGATAGATACCGTTTCCATCGTGACGCCGTCCGGCGTCACGCTGTGCCTGAACGTCGAGCTGCCGTTGATAAGCCCCGGCGAGGCCACCGCCGCCATTCGCAAGGACGGCGGCGATGACGTGGACGCCACCGACGGCATGCTGATTTTTGCCCGCTTAAGACTGCGCGCCGATGCCGCCATTATCATTGAGGGCGGCGCCGGCGTGGGCCGGGTAACCCGCAACGGCATCGGCCTGGCTATCGGCCAGGCGGCGATTAACAACACTCCCCGTCATACCATCGAGACGGCGGTGCGCGAGGTCATCGGGCCGGATCGCGGCGCGGATGTGGAGATTTTCGCCCCGGAAGGGGAAGCGCGGGCGCGGAAAACCTATAACGCGCGCCTGGGCATCTTGGGAGGTATTTCCATTATCGGCACCAGCGGCATCGTGACGCCGATGTCGGAGGAAAGCTGGAAGAAATCCCTGTCGCTTGAGCTGGGCATGAAGCGCGCCGACGGCATGGACCGGGTGATCCTGGTGCCGGGCAACCACGGCGAGCGTTTCGTCGGCGAACGGCTGGGTATCGATAAACGTTACGTTGTCACTATGAGCAATTTTGTCGGCTATATGCTTAAGGAGGCGGAGCGCCTGGGGTTTCGCCAGATCCTGATGGTCGGCCATTTCGGCAAACTGGTGAAGGTGGCGGCGGGGATCTTCCATACCCATAGCCATATCGCCGACGGACGCATGGAAACGCTGATTGCCTGGCTGGCCTTGTGCGACGCCCCCCACGCGCTGATGCATCAGGTGGCGGCGTGCGTGACCACCGAGGAGGCGATGGCGTTAATCGACGCCGCCGGCTGGCAGCGGGTATACCCGGCCATTGCCGCGCGCGTCGCCGCCCGCATGGCCGAGCTGTTGCGTTTTTCCTCTGCGCCGCCCCGCTGCGATGCGCTGCTGTTCTCCTTCGATCAGCAGATCCTCGGCAGCAGCCGGCCGACGGCGGAATTGAGAGAGGCCTTCCGATGAACAGGAGGGTTGACGATAACGGCCACCGGCACGCGCCCCGGTTAAGCGTGGTCGGGCTGGGGCCGGGGGATGGCCGCTACCTGACGCCCGGCGCCCGGCGGCTGATCGATCAGTGTTCGGTGCTGATCGGCAGCCCGCGCCAGCTGGCGTGTTTTCCTGGATTCCAGGGCGAAAAGCGGTCGTTCGGCCCGTCCCTGGCGGCGCTTGCGGCCTGGCTGGACGCCCATCCCGACGTGGACACGGTGGTGCTGGCTTCCGGCGACCCGCTATTGTACGGCATCGGCGATTACCTGAGCCGGCGCATGGGGGCGGAAAACCTGCATATCGAGCCGGGGATCAGCGCGGTGCAATACCTGTTTTCACGCCTGCGCATGGCGATGAACGATGTCTATCTCACCAGCAGCCATGGCCGCGCGCCTGATTTTGATTTTTTGCTGCTGCACCCCAGGGTGGCGATGGTCACCGACGAACGCATCGGTCCTTATGAAATCGCCCGCGAGATCCTGGCGCGCGAGCGGCCGCGGGTCATGATTATCGGCGAAAACCTGTCCTACCCCGATGAACGTATCCACCGGCTGCCGCCCGCGCAGGTGGCGCGGCATTATGCAATGAACGTGGTGGTGATCCTCGATGAGAGATGAAGAATTTATCCGCGGCCCGGTGCCGATGACCAAACGCGAAATCCGGCTGGCGTCGGTGGACCGGCTGGAGCTGGCGCAGGCCCGGCTGCTGATTGACGTCGGCGCCGGTACCGGCAGCGTCGGCATCGAGGCGGCCAGCCGCTACCCCCAGCTGCGGGTGATGGCGGTGGAGCGCAATCCCGACGCGCTGGCGCTGATTCGCGCCAACAGCGCCAAATTCGCCCTGGACGAGCGTATGGACATCGTGGCCGGCGACGCGCCGCTGCCACTGGCGGTAAGCGCCGATGCTGTTTTTATCGGCGGCAGCGGCGGCAACCTGGCGGCGATTTTCGGCTGGGCCGGTGAACTGCTGGTGCCGGGCGGACGCCTGGTGATTAACCTGATTTTGCAGGAGAACCTCGGCGAGGCGCTGGGCGCGCTGCGCCAGGCGCCCTTCGTTCGCGCGGACTGCGTCCAGATGCAGGTTGCCAGCCTGGCCCCGCTGGGCAGCGGACACTTTTTTAAACCGAACAATCCCGCTTTTATTATTTCCTGTCTCAAGGAGAACACTCATGACAGAGCCCTTTGACCGCCGGCTGATCTGGTTTGTCGGCGCAGGACCGGGCGACCGGGAACTGATCACCCTGAAAGGCTACCGGCTGTTATGCGCGGCGGACGTGGTGATCTACGCCGGATCGCTGATTAATCCCGCGCTGCTGGACTATTGCAAGCCGGGCGCGGCCTGCTATGACAGCGCCGGTCTCAACCTGCGGCAGATTATCGGCCATATGAGCGAGGGTATCGCCGCCGGCAAGCTGGTGGTGCGCCTGCAAACCGGCGATTTATCCCTGTACGGCTCGATCCGCGAACAGATTGAAGAACTGGCGTTGCTGAATATCGGTTTTAGCACCGTGCCCGGCGTCAGCGCGTTTCTCGGCGCCGCGGCGCAGCTTGGCGTGGAGTATACCGTGCCGGAAGTGGCGCAAAGCCTGATTATCACCCGTATGGAGGGGCGCACGCCGACGCCGGCGCTGGAAGCGCTGGAAGCGTTTGCCGCGCACCGCACGTCGATGGCCATTTTCCTGTCGGTACAGGCTATAGAGCGCGTGGCGCAGCGGCTGGTGGACGGCGGTTATCCCAGCGACACGCCGGCGGCGGTGATTTTCAAGGCCACCTGGCCGGAGGAAAAAACCGTACGCGGCACGCTGGCGGATATCGCCGGCAAGGTCCGCGCGGCAGGCATCGGCAAGACGGCGCTTATCCTGGTGGGCGCCTTCCTGGGCGACGAATACCACTACTCCAAACTGTATCACGCGGAATTCACCCATGAATATCGTCAAGCCTGAGTCGGTCGCCCTGTTTTGCCTGACCCCCGGCGGCGTTCAGTTGGCCAAACGGCTGTCGGCGCTGATCCCGATGACCTGTTTTACCAGCCAGAGTTTGCTGGAGCCGGGATTTGATGCGTTTCACGGCACGCTGTCCCATACGGTGGCGGAAGTGTTCAATACGTATTCGGCGCTGATATTTATCTGCGCCACCGGTCTCACGGTGCGGGTTATCGCGCCGCTGATTAAAGATAAGTTCAGCGATCCGGCGGTGGTGGTGATCGACGATCGCGGCCACCATGCCATCAGCCTGCTGTCCGGTCATATGGGGGGCGCCAACGCGCTGACCGGCTATATCGCCGGACTAATCGGCGCCACGCCGGTGGTCACCACCGCGACCGATGTCAACCAGCTGGCCGCGGTGGATATCCTGGCGCAGCAGTTGAACGCCACCATGACGGATTTTCGCCAGACGGTGAAAAAGCTTAACCAGTTGCTGGTGTGCGGCGGGCGCGTCGGGCTGTATTGGGACCAGACGTCGCTGGCGACGATAAAAATGCGCTGGCCGGAAGAGTATTGCGATACCCGCGGCCTGGTGCTGGTCACCGATCTGGACGATTTGCCCGAACTGGACGCGCTGCTGTACGTCAGTTTGCACGACAGCGTGCCGGAGGTGCCGGTGCCGGTGTACAAACTGGTGCCGCGCTGTGTGGTGGCGGGTATCGGCTGCCGGCGCGACACGCCGCCGTCCACCGTGGCGAACCTGCTGGCGCGGCAACTGGCGGGACTGCATATCGACCCGCTGGCGCTGCGCGCCATCGGCAGCGTGGCGATTAAACGCGACGAACCCGCGCTGCGCCATCTGGCCAATCAATGCTGCGTGCCGTTCGAGATTTTTTCCGTCGATGCCCTGAAACCGGCCGCCGCCCGATTTCCCGGCTCGGACTTCGTGAAGCGCGTGGTGGGCATCGGCAGCGTCTCCCAACCCGTCGCCTGGCTGATGAGCAACGGCCGGCTGGTGGGCGATACGCTGCGTACCCAGGGCGTGACCATAACCTTAGGAGTTTCCTGCTGATGCTGTATGTGATTGGTATCGGCCCGGGCAGCCAGGCCGCGATGACCCTGGAGGCGCTTGACGCCATCCGCGACGCCGACATTATCGTCGGCTACAAAACCTATACCCACTTGGTCAAGCACCTGACCGGCGACAAACAGGTGATCAAGACCGGCATGTGCAAGGAAATCGAACGCTGCCAGGCCGCGATCGATCTGGCGGTCACCGGCCAAAAGGTGGCGCTGATCAGCAGCGGGGACGCCGGCATCTACGGCATGGCGGGCTTGATCCTGGAACTGGTGACGGCGCAGGGGCTGGACGTGCCGCTGAAGCTTATCCCCGGCGTCACGTCCAGCACCGCCGCCGCCTCGCTGCTGGGCGCGCCGCTGATGCATGATTTTTGCCATATCAGCCTGAGCGATCTGATGACCCCCTGGCCGGTGATTGAACGGCGCATCCTGTGCGCGGCGCAGGCGGATTTCGTGATCTGCTTTTACAATCCGCGCAGCCACGGCCGGCCGGATCACCTGGCCAACGCCTTTGCCCTGATGGGCCGTTATAAATCGGCGCACACGCCGGTGGGCGTGGTACGCGCCGCCGGGCGTAAAAAACAGGAAAAATGGCTGACGACGCTCGGGGATATGGACTTCGCGCCGGTGGACATGACCTGTCTGGTGATTGTCGGCAACCAGGCGACCTATTGCCGTGACGGCCTGATGATCACGCCGCGCGGCTATCAAATCCAGGCGGACGCGCAGTGACGGCGGGCCGGATATGCCCACCTGCAGCAGCCCGGGAGCCGGTTGACGGCGGCGGCGGGAGGGGCTGCGCGCAGGATGCCGTCCGCGCGCCGGCGCCCCAGGTGCATATCCTCGGCGGCACGTCCGACGCGCTGGCGTTATGCCGGGTGATGGCCCGGCGCGGGGTGTCCTATAGCCTGTCGGTGGCCACCGCCACCGGCGAGGCGCTGGCGGCGGGCGTGGGCGGCGCCAGGCAGGTGGGCCGCATGGACGCCGCCGGCATGGCCGGGTGGCTTTCGGGGGCGCGCTGGGTTATCGACGCGTCCCATCCCTATGCCGAGCTGGCGTCGCAACATCTGGCGGCGGCGTGCCGGGCGCTGGCGCTGCCGTTGACGCGTTATGAACGTCCCAGCGATATCGACGCCATCACGCATCCCCGTTTATTACCGGTGGATTCGATAGAGCAGGCGTGCCGGACGGCGGCGGCGCTGGGACAGCGCATCCTGCTGACCACCGGCAGCAAACAGCTGGCTGATTACGTCAGGCTGCTGCCGGGCAAAACCCTGATAGCCCGCGTGCTGCCCACCGCCGCGATCCTGGCCCAGTGCGCGGAGCTGGGCCTGGGCGTCAGCCAGGTGATCGCCATGACCGGTCCCTTCAGCCGCGAGCTGAACCTGGCCCTGTACCGCCAGTACCGGCCAGAGGTCATGATCACCAAGGAATCCGGCCGGGAAGGAGGCTACGCCGAAAAGGTCTTGCCTTGCCTGGCGCTGAATATCCCCTGCGTGGTCATCCGCCGGCCGCCGATGCGGTGGGATGACGTGATAAGCACGCCGGACGCGTTTGCACACCGGCTGGACCAGTGGCTGAACGCCGCCGGCACGGCGAATAAGGAATCATCATGAAAAAAGCGCTGTTGACCATCAGTTTCGGCACCACCTACACCGAGGCGCGCGAGCGCAATATCGACGCCTGCGAACGGCGGCTGGCCGCCGCATTCGCCGATCGCGTCCCGTTTCGCGCCTTCACCTCCGGCATGGTCATGCGCAAGCTGGCGCAGCGGGACGGCCTGTTTATCGATTCGCCGCAGCAGGCGCTGGAAAAACTCTGGCAACAGGGCTATCGGGATGTGGCGATCCAGTCGCTGCATATCATCAACGGCGATGAGTACGAAAAAATCCTGCATCACGCCGCGGCCTGGCGCGGACGTTTCGACCGGCTGCATATCGGCGCGCCATTGCTTAACGACGAGCGCGATTACGGGCGGCTGATGGCGGCGCTACAGGCGCAAATGCCCGCGCTGGCCGACGACGAGCGGGTGGTGTTTATGGGGCACGGCACCCGCCATCATGCGTTCGCCGCCTACGCATGCCTGGATCATATGCTGGCCGCGCGCGGTATCCCCGCGCTTATCGGCGCGGTGGAAAGTTATCCCGATCTGCAACTGGTCATCGCGCGGCTGAACGCCCAGAAGGTACGCAAGGTGCATTTAATGCCGCTGATGCTGGTGGCGGGCGATCACGCCATCAACGATATGGCGTCCGGGGAGCCCGATTCCTGGAAAAGCCAACTACAGCGTGCCGGCTACGCATGCCGGTGCTGGGTACAGGGGTTGGGGGAAAACCCGCTGGTCCAGCAGCTGTTTGTCGATCATCTCCTGGATCGCGTCACCGAAGAGGTGATGCCATGACCGGCCGGCTGTATGCCATCGGCACCGGGCCGGGCGCCGCCGATTTGATTACGGTGCGCGGCGCCCGCGTGCTCGGCCAACTGGATGTGCTGTACGCGCCGGCGGGACGCAAGGGCGGCGACAGCCTGTCGCTGAGTATTGTGCGCGAATATCTCGCCGCGCGGGTCGATATCAGGACGCGCCATTTTCCCATGAGCCTGGACGCCGGGGAAAAGGATGCCGTGTGGGACGCGGTGGCCCGCGAAATGGCCGCTGATGTGGAGCAGGGGCTGCAGGTGGGTTTTATTACCCTGGGAGACGCCATGCTGTACAGCACCTGGGTATTTTTACTGGCGCGGCTGCAGGGGCGCATACCCATCGACATTATTCCCGGCGTCACCTCGTTCGCCTGCATCGCCGCCCGGGCGCAAATGCCGCTGGCGATGGAAAGCCAGTCGCTGGCGGTGATGGCCTGCACCGATGATGAAAGCGCGCTGGAACAGGCGCTGCTGTCCCATGACTGCGTGGTGCTGATGAAGGTGTATGGCCGTTTTGCCCGCATCCAGGCGCTGCTGGGCCGCCTTGGCCTGCTGGAACACGCCCTGCTGATGGCGGACGCATCGTTGCCGCAGGAGAGGTGCTTCCGCGCGCTGGGCGACCTGCCGCCGGATCAGGCGTTACCTTATTTTTCCACGGTGGTGGTCAATAAAGGCTGGCCCGCCGCCGCAACAGCGCATTTTAATGGATAACCGAGGAGTTAACCGATGAACCTACAGATTGGCAAGGGGATGTCCGCGTTCGGCGCCGGCATGACGCTGTTATTGCTGGTGGTGCCGCAGGATGCGTACGCCATGCATATCATGGAGGGTTTCCTGCCGCCGATGTGGGCGCTGGCCTGGTGGCTGCTGTTTTTACCCTGTCTGGCGATCGGACTGACGCGCATGCGGCGGATTGTGGCCGAGGACAGCAACCGCAAGGTGCTGCTGGCGCTGTGCGGCGCGTTTATCTTTGTGCTGTCGGCGCTGAAAATCCCGTCGGTGACCGGCAGCTGTTCCCATCCCACCGGGGTGGGCCTGGCGGTGATTATGTTCGGGCCGTGGGTGCTGTCGGTGCTGGGGGCGGTGGTGCTGCTGTTCCAGGCGCTGCTGCTGGCCCACGGCGGCCTGACCACCCTGGGCGCCAATGCCATTTCCATGGCGGTGGTCGGCCCGATGGTGGGGTATGTGGTCTGGCGGCTGTCGCTGCGCTTAGGCCTGCGGCGCGATGTGGCGGTGTTCCTGTGCGCCATGCTCGCCGATCTGTCCACCTATATGGTGACGTCGCTGCAACTGGGACTGGCGTTCCCCGACCCGGTGTTTGGGTTTACCGGCTCGGCGCTGAAATTTATGGGCGTGTTCTGCCTGACGCAAATCCCCATCGCCATCGCGGAAGGACTGTTAACCGTTATGATTTACGACCAACTGACCAAACGGCAGTTGTTAACCGTCGGGAGTCATTAAAATGAAAAAAATGCTGATATTGCTTTCCCTGGTGGTGGCGCTGATGGTGATGCCGTTTTTTATCAACCATGGCGGCAGCTACGGCGGATCGGACAACGAGGCGGAAGGTCTGATAGGCACCCTGGCGCCCAATTATAAACCCTGGTTTTCGTCGCTCTATGAACCCGCCAGCAGTGAAATCGAAAGCCTGCTGTTTACCCTGCAAGGCTCGATCGGCACCGGGGTGGTATTTTATATTCTCGGTTTTTATCGCGGCAGGGAGAGCCGCGGCAAAAACAAGCGCGGTGGGGAAGGCCGCGGCGACGGCCGCCAGCCCGAAGATGAAGACGACGCCGGCCGGGACGGACGTCATGCTTGAAATCGATCGCCTGTCCTGGCAAAACCGCTGGCAGGCGCGGGATCCGATGCGCAAGTTCGTTCTCTATGCGGCCTTGCTGGGCATTGCGCTGCTGACATCGCCGCTGTATCAATGCGCCACCCTGCTGCTGCTGATCCCCTTGACCTGCTATGTGGCGCGTGTGAACCTGGCGCGCTATCTGCGCTGGCTCAGCGTGCCGCTGGGATTTCTGGCGGTCAGCCTGCTGAGCATCGCGGTATCTTTTGCCTGGTCCGGCGGTAGTATGATCTACAGCGTGCGGTTGGGAAGCCTGTACCTGGGGCTGGATAAACAGGGCCTGGCGTTGGCCAATCTGGCCATGTGGCGCAGCATGACCGCCCTGGCGGCCACCTATTTATTCGTGCTGACCACGCCTTTTACCCAGATTATCCAGATCCTCAAACGCTGCCGCCTGCCGCGGCTCTTGATCGAGCATACCCTGCTAAGCTATCGCTTTATTTTTATCTTTCTTGACGAGGCCAACGCCATCCGCCAGGCGCAGTCGCTGCGCTTCGGTTACTGTTCGCTGCGTACCGGCTATCATTCGCTGGCGATGCTGGTGGGCATGCTGATGCTGCGGGTCATCACCCGCTACCGGGAAATGTCCGTCGCGCTGGAGGTGAAATTGTACCAGGGCGAATTCCATTTATAAGGATCGACGATGTTAGCGACCGAAGCACTCAGTTTTTCCTGGCAGCAGGATCAGCCGGCGCTGTGCGATTTAACGCTGGATTTCAGCCGCGGCCGGGTCACCGGCTTGATTGGCGCCAACGGCTGCGGCAAGTCCACGCTGTTCATGAACCTGCTGGGTTTGCAAAAGCCGCAAAGCGGCAGGGTGCTGTGGCGGGGCAAGCCGCTGGACTATGATAAACGCAGCCTGCTGGCGCTGCGCCAGCAGGTGGTCATGGTGTTCCAGGAACCGGATCACCAACTGTTCTATACCGATATCGACAGCGATATCGCGTTTGCCCTGCGCAACCTCGGCGTGGATGAAGCGGTCATCCAGGCGCGCCTGGCGCAGGCGTTGACGCTGGTGGGGGCCAACGGCTTTCGCCACCGGCCGATCCAGTACCTCAGCCATGGCCAGAAAAAACGCGTGGCCATCGCCGGGGCGCTGGTGATGCAATCGGATTACCTGTTGCTGGACGAACCCACCGCCGGGCTGGATCCGCAGGGCCGCGAGGCGATGATCGGCATTATCCAGCGCATCGCGGCCCAGGGCCGGCACGTCATCATCGCCAGCCATGATATCGACCTGATTTATCATATCTGCGATTACATCTATGTCATGGCGCAGGGACGCCTGCTGGCCGAGGGCAGCGAGCGGGAGGTGTTCCAGCAAGCGGCGATGCTGGCGCGCGCGGGGCTGAGCCAGCCTTGGCTCATCAAGGCGCATACCCGGCTCGGCATGCCGCTGGTGAAGACGGAAGATGAACTGTTCGCTTTTTACGAACAATCCCGGGAGGCAAAAGTATGACGATGTCAATCATGGTACAGGGCACCGCGTCCGACGTGGGTAAAAGCGTCCTGGTGGCCGGGCTGTGCCGTATTTTTGCCCAGGACGGCCACCGCGCGGCGCCGTTTAAGGCGCAGAATATGGCGCTGAATTCCTGGATCACCCGCGATGGCGCTGAAATGGGCCGGGCGCAGGTGTTCCAGGCCGAGGCGGCGGGCATCGAGCCGGACGTGCGCATGAACCCGGTCTTGCTCAAGCCGACCAGCGATCGGAAATCGCAGGTGATCGTCATGGGCGAGGCGCTATGCCACATGGACGCCATGGATTACCATCGCTACAAGCCGCAGCTGCGCGCGCGGGTCGGCGAAGTGTTCCGCAGCCTGGCGGCGGATTTCGACATTATCGTGCTCGAGGGCGCCGGCAGTCCGGCGGAGATCAACCTGCGCGATCGCGATATCGTCAATATGGGCATGGCGCAACAGGCGAACGCGCCGGTGCTGCTGGTGGCCGATATCGACAAGGGCGGGGTGTTCGCCGCCATTTACGGCACCCTGGCGCTGCTGCGCCCGGATGAAAAAGCGCGGGTCAAGGGGGTGATTATCAATAAATTCCGCGGCGACCTGGCGCTGCTCAAGCCCGGGATCGCGCAAATCGAGGCGCTGACCGGCGTGCCGGTGGTGGGCGTGATGCCGTGGTTCGACGAGCCGCTGGAAGATGAGGACGGCGTCGCCCTGCAAGGGGATAAATACCGCCTGGGCGGCGCCCGTGAACTGGATATCGCCGTGGTGCAGTTGCCGCATATCGCCAACTTTTCCGATTTTAACGCGCTGGCGGTGCAGCCGGATGTACGGCTGCGTTATGTAAAGCGCGGCGAAGCGCTGGGCGTGCCGGACCTGCTGATTATTCCCGGCAGTAAAAACACCTTGGGCGATCTTGCCTACCTGCGGGAAAACGGCATCGATGCCGCTATCCATCGCGCCCATGGACAGAGCGTGCCGGTTCTGGGCATCTGCGGCGGTTTCCAGATGCTGGGCAGGCGGGTCACCGACGGCATCGAGTCGGGCATCGCCGAAACCGACGGCCTGGGGCTGCTTGATTGCGACACCCGCTTCGAGCCGCGTAAAATCACCACCCAGGTGGAGGCCGGCGTACAGGCCTTGCCGGCGGGCATCTTCGCCGCCGCGGGCGGCCTGGCGCTGAGCGGCTATGAAATCCATATGGGCCAGACCACTCTTGGCGCCGGCGCGCGTCCCTTCGCCACGTTATTACGGCAAAACGGCCGCCCCTGCCGGCAGGACGACGGCGCGGTTAACGCCGCGGGCGACGTGGCCGGCAGCTATATTCACGGGCTGTTCGACAGCCCGTTGTTTACCCGGGCGCTGCTTGACGCGCTGCGCGCGCGGCGCGGCCTTGATGCGCTGGATACGCCGGTGACCGGCTGGCGCGAGCGCAAGGAGCTGTCGTTTGATGCGCTGGCAGGCCAGATGCGCGCCCATATCGATATCCCGCTGCTGTACCGTATTATGCGTGAGCAGGCGGCGACGGGAGAACCGGCATGATACTGGTGACCGGCGGCGCGCGCAGCGGCAAAAGCCGCCTGGCCGAAAGCCTTGCCGCCCGCGACGGCGGCGCGGTGCTGTATATCGCCACCTCGGTGGTGACCGACGAAGAAATGGCGCAGCGGGTGGAAAAACATCGCCGCGATCGTCCCGCGCACTGGCTGACCTGGGAGGGCCATCGCGATCTTGACCGGGTGATCCGCGCCCATGCCGGCCGGGTCGAGGCGGTACTGCTGGAGTGCGTCACCACGCTTATCACCAACCTGCTGTTTGACCAGGCGGGCGCCACGCCGCCCGATGCGATGGATTTCGACGCCATCGAGCGCCATATCGCCGGGCATATCGACGCGCTGATCGACGCCTGCGCCGACGCGCGCTGCCGGGTGGTGCTGGTCACCAACGAACTTGGCATGGGCATCGTACCGGAAAATCTGCTGGCCCGGCGGTTTCGCGATATCGCGGGCAGGGTCAACCAGCGGCTGGCCGCCGCCGCTACCGACGTCTGGCTGGTGGTATCCGGCATTCCGGTGCCGATCAAAGGCGGCGACCGTCCCGGCGCCGCCGCCGACCAGAGGGACCAGCCTGCCGGCAATCCCTGCGCAAATACTCACCATCGCCACGGCGGAGCAACACAATGACGTCTTTTCTGGCCACCCTGCAATTTATGACCCGCCTGCCTGTGCCCGCGCGCTGGACGCAAGATTTGCCGCTGGACGCCTATGCGCGCGGCGTGATCTGGATGCCGGTGGTGGGATTGGTGGTGGGCGGGTGCTGCGCGCTGGTCTTCGCCCTGGCGCAGCCGGCGTTCGGCACGCCGCTGGCCGCCCTGCTGGCGGTGCTGGCCAATGCCATGGTCACCGGGGCCTTTCATCTCGACGGGTTGGCGGATACCTGCGACGGTATTTTCTCGGCGCGCAAGCGCGAGCAGATGCTGGAGATCATGCGCGACAGCCGCATCGGCACCAACGGCGCGCTGGCCATGGTATTCGCCATCGGCCTGCGGCTGGCGGCCATGGCGGCGCTAAGCCTGCATCCCGGCGGCGCGCTGCCCTATATCATCGCCGCTCCGGTGGTCAGCCGCGCCCTGATAAGCATTCTGATGTATCACCAGCGCTATGCCCGCGAAACGGGGCTCGGCAACGTCTATATCGGCAAAATCAGCGGCCATCATTTTGCCGTGACGCTGCTCGCCGGCATGCTGCTGACCCTGGCGATTGCCGGCCTGCGCGGCCTTGCTGCGGCGCTTATCGTCCTGGCGCTGGCCTACGGCTACCGCGCCAGGATTAACGCGGTGCTGGGCGGCCAGACCGGCGATACCCTGGGCTGCGGCGTGGAGGTATTCGAATGGCTGTTTTTGCTCGCGGCCCTGGCCGTTCCGCTATGAGACTCTATTTAGTGCGTCACGGCGAAACCCAGGCCAACCGCGACGGCGTTTACTGCGGCGTCAGCGATGTGGTCCTGACGCCGAAGGGACGCTTCCAGGCGCACCGGGTGGCCTGGCAACTGGCGGAGATTCCCTTCGGGCGGGTCCTGACCTCCCGGCTCAGGCGCAGCCGGGAGACGGCCGATATCATCCGTCCCGGCATGCCGCCTGAGGCCTGGCAGGAATGGGACGAAATGAATTTCGGCGCCTGGGAGCTACGCCATCATCGCGATCTCGCTACGCAGGATCCGCAGCGCTATGCGGCCTGGTGCGACGATTGGCAGCATGTGGCCCCGCCCGGCGGCGAAGGGTTCCAGGCGTTTGCGCAGCGGGTGGGGCTTGCGGCCGCGCGCCTGCGCGAACAGGACGGCGCGGACGCCATCTTGCTGGTGGCCCATCAGGGCGTGCTCGGCGTACTGCTGGCCACGCTGCTGGGAATGCCGCCCGCCGCCATGTGGCATTTTCCCTTCCGCCAGGACGCCTTTACCCAGGTCACGCTTAACGACGGATTTTGTGTACTCAACCAGTTAAACGACAGCGGCCGGGCCATGATGCCCGCACGCTGAAACCGTAACCCATTTTCCAGGAGAAGGTAATGAAAACACTGCAACAGGTCATCGACGCCATCCGGCCTTTGGACGAGAAGGCCATGGCGCGGGCGGAACAGCGTCTCGACGGCTTGCTTAAGCCGCCGGGAAGTCTTGGCCGCCTGGAGACGCTTGCCGTCCAGCTGTCGGGCATTATGGGCGACCGGCCGCTGGCGTTTGCGGGTAAAGAGATGATGGTGATGGTGGCCGATCACGGGGTATACGAAGAAGGGGTGGCGGTATCGCCGCGCATCGTTACCGCCATCCAGGCGGCGAATATGGTCAAGGGCACCACCGGGATCTGCGTGCTGGCGGCCAACGCCGGCGCGGCCGTCACCGTGGTGGATCTGGGCATTGACTGCGAGCAGCCTTTGCCCGGACTGCTGGACCGGCGCATGGGCCGCGGCTGCGGCAATATCGCCACCGGTCCGGCGATGACCGCCGGCCAGGCGCGCACCGTACTTGAAACCGGCGCGGCGCTGGTCGCCGACGCGGTTGGCCGGGGCATCACCTTATTCGGCGTCGGCGAGCTGGGCATGGCGAACACCACGCCCGCCGCCGCGCTGGTGAGCGTGTTAACCGGCGCGCCGGCGCAGGACGTCGTCGGCCGCGGCGCCAACCTGCCGCAGTCCATGCTGGCGCATAAAATCGAGGTGGTGGAGCGCGCCATCGCCGTAAACCGCCCGGATGCGCGGGATGGCCTCGACGTGCTGGCGAAAGTGGGCGGTTATGATCTCGGCGGCATGGCCGGCGTCTTGCTGGGCGCCGCCGCCGAGGGGGTCCCGGTGATACTGGACGGTTTTCTGTCCTACGCCGCCGCCCTGGTCGCCTGCCGCATCGCCCCGCAGGCGCGGCCTTATTTCATCCCCTCGCACCTTTCCGCGGAAAAAGGGGCGAAGATCGCCCTGGCCCATCTGGATCTGCGGCCTTATTTTGATCTGGAGATGCGCCTGGGCGAGGGCAGCGGCGCCGCGCTTGCCATGAATCTGGTGGACGCCGCCTGCGCCGTTTATAACGACATGGGCACGCTGGCGGACAGCGCTATCGTCCTGCCCGCCCATTAAACGCCACCGCGGGCGGCAACGTGCCTATCCGGCGGTTGCCGCCCGCCCCGGCGGCCATTAACCCGCGCTGACCCGCGCCAGCGGCAATATCGTGCCTTTTGCCGCCGCCCTCTATTGACCCTCCCGCGCTTACCCTGCATGCTCTGCAATACGACCGGTCGTATTATTTTTTCTCTTTTATCGTCTTTTATCTTTTCAGGCAGAGGATGTTCCATGAGCACACCCAAGTACGGCGCGCGCCTTGCGCCGCTATTATTGCTGCCGGCGCTGGCTGCCCTGATGGCCGCCGGCTGTAAGCCCGCCGCCCCGGCGCAGCAAACACAGCAGGCGATCCCGGTGGCGGTGACCACCGTGATGTTCCAGCCGGTACGCCAATGGGACGATTTTACCGGCCGGCTGGAAGCCATCCAAAGCGTGGACGTCAGGCCGCGGGTCGGGGGTTTTATCGATGCTATCGCGTTTGACGACGGCGCGCGTGTCCATAAGGGCCAGGTGCTGTACCAAATTGATCCCAGGCCCTATCAGGCGGAGGTGGACCGGCTGGAGGCCGGGCTCCAGCAGGCGGTGGCTAACGCGGCGCTCGCCAGGACCAACCGCGAGCGCAGCCGGCGGCTGATCGTGGTGAACGCGATTTCCAGCAGCGAGCTGGATGCCCAGGAGGCCAACGCCAAAGTCACGGTGGCCAATGTGGCCGCCGCGCAGGCGGCGCTGGCCACGGCGCGGCTTAACCTGTCGTTTACCCAGGTGAGCGCGCCCATCGACGGGCGCATTTCCAAGGCGCTGATCACCCGGGGCAATCTGGTGACCACCGACAGCCTGCTGACCACCATTGTCTCCGATAGCCCGATATACGCGGCGTTCAATGTGGACGAGCAGGCCTACCTGAAATATGCCGCCGCCCAGCGCGGCAAGGATAACGCGGTCTTTATCGGCCTGATGGGCGAAAACGGTTTTCCCCACCGCGCGCGCCTGCGTTTCCTGGATAACGTGGTGGATCCCCGCAGCGGCACCCTGGCGGCCAGGGCGGTCTTGGATAATGCCGACGGCAGCCTGACGCCGGGCCTGTTCAGCCGGGTGCGCCTGGTGTCCTCCGAGGTGCAGCGGGTCGCCCTGCTGCCGGAACAGGCGCTGGGCACCGATCTGGGCAAACGTTATGTGCTGGTGCTGGATAAGGACCGGCGGGTGCAATATCGGGCCATTACCCTGGGACAGGCGGTGGGCGAGTGGCGCATCGTGAAAAGCGGGCTGAACGAGGGCGAACAGGTGGTGGTGGACGGGCTGCAAAAAGTGCGGCCGGGAGACGTG
Source organism: Sodalis sp. RH14 (assembly GCF_047324285.1). NCBI lineage: Bacteria > Pseudomonadati > Pseudomonadota > Gammaproteobacteria > Enterobacterales > Bruguierivoracaceae > Sodalis > Sodalis sp. RH14. The sequence goes on along the minus strand of NZ_CP178739.1, from coordinate 3,033,322 downwards.
GTGGCGCCGCACGCCGCCACTGCGGATACGTCGCCGGCCGCGCTGGCCGCCTTGCTTCCCCATGATTAGCGGTGACCTGATTAAAGGCGTCCGCGGCAGCGGCGCCATGGCCTGTTACCTATCTATGAGATTATTATGAATATTTCACGGTTTTTTGTCAGCCGGCCCCGGTTCGCGGTGGTGCTGTCGCTGGTGATTTTCGCCGCCGGCTTAGTGGCGCTGCCGCTGTTGCCCATTGCCGAATATCCGGAAGTGGTGCCGACCACCATTGTGGTCAATACCACCTTTGCCGGGGCGGATCCGTCCGTTATCGCCGAAACGGTGGCCTCGCCTATCGAACAGGCGATTAACGGCGTCGAGGGCATGCTGTATCAATCCTCGCAGGCCACCAGCGACGGCGCCCTGACCGTGACGGTCACCTTTGCGCTGGGCACCGACGGCGACAAGGCCCAGGTGCTGGTGCAAAACCGCGTGGCGCAGGTGCTGTCGAGGTTGCCGCCCGAAGTGCAGCGGGTCGGCGTGACCACCAATAAATCCTCGCCCACGCTGATTGAAGTGGTGCACCTGACCTCGGACGATAACCGTTATGACATGCTTTACCTGGCAAGCTATGCGCAACTGCATGTCAAGGATGCGCTGGTGCGCGCGTATGGCGTGGGTGATGTCAGCGTCTTCGGCCTCGGGCCCTATTCCATGCGCGTCTGGCTCGATCCGGAACAGCTGGCGGCGCGCTCCCTTACCGCCGGCGACGTGGTGGCGGCGCTGCGCGAGCAAAATATCCAGGTGGCGGCGGGGCAGGTAGGCGGGTCGCCCGCCGCCAGCCAGGCGCAGTTCCAGATTTCCGTGGTGACCCAGGGACGGCTGGAAACCGAAGAGCAGTTCGGCGATATCATCCTGCGCGCCGACGGGCAGGGCAAGATTATCCACTTGCGCGATGTGGCGCGCCTGGAACTGGGCTCGGACAACTATTCGTTGCGTACCCTGCTCGACAACCAGCCCGCGGTGGCGCTGGGCGTTTTCCAGCGTCCCGGCACCAACGCCCTGCAGATGGCGGATAACGTCCAGTCCACCATGGACCGGCTGGCGAAGGATTTCCCCCAGGGCGTTAAATACCATATCGTCTACAACACCACCGGCTTTGTGCATCAGTCCATCAATGAAGTCGTGCATACCCTGTTCGAGGCCGTCATCCTGGTGGTGCTGGTGGTGATTTTATTCCTGCAAAGCTGGCGCGCCTCGATTATTCCGCTGGTCGCCGTGCCGGTAAGCCTGGTGGGCACGTTTGCGGTCATGCTGCTGATGGGCTTTGGCCTGAATGCCCTGACCATGTTCGGCCTGGTGCTGGCCATCGGCATCGTGGTCGACGACGCCATCGTGGTGGTGGAGAACGTCGAGCGCAATATCGCCCTGGGATTAGCGCCGGTGCAGGCCACCCATAAGGCGATGAGCGAGGTCAGCGGCCCCATTATCTCCACCGCGCTGGTGCTGTGTTCGGTCTTTATCCCCACCGCCTTCCTCAGCGGTCTGACCGGCGAATTTTATCGCCAGTTTGCCCTGACCATTGCCATTTCCACGGTGATCTCCGCCTTCAATTCCCTGACGCTGTCGCCGGCGCTGGCGGCGCTGCTGCTGCGCCCGCATCACGCCGCCCGGGATAACTTCCAGCGCTTTATCGACCGGGTGTTCGGCTGGCTGTTCCGGCCGTTCAACCTGGGGTTTGTGCGCTTGTCCCATGGCTATGTCGGGGTGGTGTCGCGCGTACTGCACCGGTCGTCGGTGGCGCTGCTGATCTACGGCGGGCTGCTGGCGCTGACCGTCCTGCTGTTTATGCGCACGCCTGGCGGATTTGTGCCCCAGCAGGACAAGCTTTACCTGGTGTCGGTGATCCAATTGCCGGACGCCGCCACGCTCGATCGTACCGAGGCGGTGGTGCGCCAGGTCAGCGATATTGCGCTGCATACGCCGGGCGTCAGCCACGCGGTCGCGTTTCCCGGTCTGTCGATTAACGGATTTGTGCGCAGCACCAATTCGGCGGTGGTCTTTTTGCCGCTGGATGATTTTAGCGCCCGCCGCGACCCGTCGCTTTCGGCCGGGGCCATCGCCATGACGCTTAACCAAAAGCTTTCCGGCATAACCGAAGCCAATGTGGCGGTGTTCCCGCCGCCGCCGATCCTGGGGCTGGGCTCGCTCGGCGGTTTTCGCCTGCAAATCGAGGATCAGGCCGATCGGGGGCCGGACGCCTTGTTCCAGGCAACGCAACGGCTCATCGCCGCCGCCGCCAAAGATCCCGCGCTGACCGGATTGTTCACGTCCTATCAGATTGGCGTGCCGAAAATCCATGCCGACGTCGATCGGGAAAAGGCCAAGGCGCAAGGGGTCTCGCTTACCGATCTGTTTGAGACCATGCAGGTGTATCTCGGCTCGGTCTATGTCAATGATTTCAACCGCTTCGGCCGCACTTACCAGGTGAATGTGCAGGCGGACCAGCGTTTTCGCATGCATGCCGAGGATATTGGCCATTTGCAGACCCGTAACGCCGCCGGGCAGATGATTCCCATCGGCGCGTTTGTCACCACCTACGACACCACGGGTCCGGATCGCATCAGCCACTATAACGGCAGCCTGACGGCGGAAATCAACGGCGCGCCGGCGCCGGGCTTCAGTTCGGACCAGGCCCAGGCCAGGCTTGAGGCCCTGGCGCAACAGGAATTACCTAATGGGATGAGTTTTGAATGGACGGAACTGACCTATCAGCAAATTCTGGCCGGCAATACCGCCATTTATGTCTTTCCCATCTGCGTGCTGCTGGCGTTTCTGGTGCTGGTGGCCCAATACGAAAGCTGGACGCTGCCGCTGGTGGTGATCCTGACCGTGCCCATGTGCCTGCTGTGCGCGCTGATCGGCGTGCAGTTGACCCATGGCGACAACAACGTCTTTACCCAGATTGGCCTGGTGGTGCTGGTGGGGCTGGCATGCAAGAACGCCATCTTAATCGTCGAATTCGCCCGCGACCGCGAGCTGGAAAACGACAGCCTGCTGCAGGCGGTGCTGAGCGCCTGCCGGCTGCGGCTGCGGCCGATCCTGATGACGTCGCTGGCGTTTATCATGGGGGTGGCCCCGCTGGCGGTGTCGGTGGGCGCGGGGGCGGAGATGCGCAATGCCATCGGCATCGCGGTATTCGCCGGCATGCTGGGCGTGACGTTGTTCGGTTTTATCCTTACCCCGGTCTTCTACTGGACGATTCGCCGCATCACCGGCGGCACGCTCAAGGGCGGACAGGACGCGCCAGGGACGGACGCGGCCGCCGCACCAACGGGCAAAGATGGCTGACAGGATAGGCTATGATGACAGGAGCGCTTTTCAGCGGCTGAAAAGCGCGCCGCGCCGTGGGCCGCCCTGGCGGTAAAGGGCGGGGCGCCGGGACGCTTTGCTTGCAAAATACGACCGGTCGTCTATATAATCATGCGGTATTCGTTATCTGGAGGCTCTGTTTTTTATGGCAAAACCAAGCGTACGCGATAAAATTGTCGACGCCGCGCTGGAACGTTTTCATACGCTCGGTTTTAGCGCGTGCAGCGTGCAGGATATTGTGGATACCGCCGGCGTGCCGAAAGGGTCTTTTTATAACTATTTCAAAGCTAAAGAATTACTGGCGCTGGAAGTGCTCTCCATTTACGGCCAGGACTCGAACCGTGAAATCCTTGAAGACGCCAGCCTGCCGCCCATTGAGCGTCTGCGCGCGCATTTCGAGTACATGGCCGCCTATTACGCCGACTTCGGTTATGAAAAAGGGTGCCTGATCGGCAACCTGGCCGCCGAGATGACGGATAACACGCCGCTGCTGCGTCAGGCCATTTGCCAGTCGCTGGAAAAATGGACCGCCGCCGTGACCGCGACCCTGCGCGAAGGGCAAAAGGACGGCACCATTATCGCCAGCCTGGATGCGGAAAAAGTGGCCCGTTTTGTTATCAATAGCTGGGAAGGCGCGGTTGTGCGCATGAAAATAGCCCGTTGTCGGCAGCCGCTGGATGATTTTTTCGCCGTGGCCTTTCCGTTATTAAACCGTCCGACGCCGGAATAATCGCCACAGCTATTTGCCTGACGCCCGTTTCTTTTCCTGACTGCGAGCCTATCATGACCGGAAGGACCTTGACCCTCGGACGCCGGGCCAGTTTTTGGGTGGCCGCCGCCGTTGTCGGCCATACTATCTGGACCAGCGCCGCGCCCGCCATGACCTATCCGCTGTATGCCTCGGAATGGGGCCTGACCACCACCCAAACGTCGACTATCTTTGCCATCTATCCCATCGTGGTGGTGGCCATCCTGGTGTGTTTCGGCGATATTTCCGATTATATCGGGCGGCGCACCACCATGTTGTTGGGATTGGCGGCGTCGCTTATCGGGGTATTGCTGTTCGCGGTCGCGCCGGGTTTGTGGTGGATTTATCTCGGGCGGGTCTTCATGGGCATCGGGGTGGGGTTGTCGGCGGGGCCGTCCACCGCCGCCATGATTGAGTTTAGCGCCGAGGGCCAGGCCAAAAAAGCCAGCGCCATTACCACGGTGTCGCAGGCGGTGGGCCTGGCGCTGGCGACGTTGGTGGGCGGCGCGCTGATAGAGTACGCGCCTTTTCCCACGCGGCTGAACTTCTGGCTGCTGCTGGTTATCATCCTGGCTATTTTTGCCGCCGCCTGGTTTTTGCCGCGCCATAGCGCGGTGCCGGGGCAGGGACGCTGGCGTCCGCGTACGCCGTCGGTTCCCTCGGGCCTGGGCGGCGTGGTGCTGACGGCGGTGGCGGCGGTGGTATGCGCCTATTCTATCGGCACCGTGGGGTTATCGCTGGGCGCCAAGATAGCGCGGGATCTGATCGGTTCCGCCAACGTGCTGCTTAACGGCGCCACCATGTCGGTGTTCGCCATCGTGCTTGGCGTGGTGGGACTGGCCTGCAAAAGTATGCCGTCGCGTACCGCGATTGCCCTGGGCGGTCTGTGCACGGTGGCGGGCATGGCATGCCTGGTGATGTCGGTATCCTGGCATTCGCTGCTGCTGTTCCTGGCCTTTTTAATCGCCGCCGGGTGCGGTTATAGCCTGTTGTTTATGGGCGGGCTGGGGCTTATCAATATGTATGCGCCCGCCCGTCTTCGCGGCGGCACGCTGTCCGCGCTGTATTTGGTGGCCTACCTGATCCAGGGGGCGTTTGCGCTGCTGCTGGGCGCCAGCGCCAGTCGTTGGGGGCTGGGCTTCGCCATCGACCAGGGCGCGGTGGTGATTGCCTCGCTGTGTCTTATCACCGGCGTGATTGCCGTCTTTATGACCGTACCGAAAGCCGCCCACCTCGCGGTACGGTGCGTGGAAAAAAATCAGTGACAACGTCACAATAATCCATCCCCGGCTGTTAACACGCCTGCCGCGCTGGCAGGCGGCAAACCCCGTCCTATCGGCACTTTCTCCCGCGCCCGCCTGTCATTGACGTGCCGCCGGCAAACGGCTTATGATAAAATTATCGTTCGTTAATAAAAAGAGGTTGACTAAAAATACGACCGGTCATATTGTAAGTGCAAGGTTATCAATTACGGGGAATGTCTATATGAATCAGAAGGTCATTATTCAGGATTTGATGGAATGGTTGGAAAACAATCTGGATAAGTCATTGTCTCTGGATCACGTAGCCGCCAAATCCGGGTATTCAAAATGGCATTTACAGCGGATGTTCCGCAATGTGACCGGCGATGCGCTGGGCACCTATATTCGCACCCGCCGGCTGTCACGCGCCGCGTCGGAACTGTGTCTTAAGGACCAAAGCATCCTTGATATCGCCCTGCAAAGCGGCTTCGATTCGCAACAGTCCTTCAGCCGGGCGTTCAAGCGCCAGTTCAGCCAGACGCCCGGGGCCTATCGTTCGCGGATGGCTTATCCTTACCATCCGGAAGAGTCCATGGAGGATAAGTATATCCCGGCTAAGCGCGCGGCTCATGCGTCGCAGCCGGTATTTTAAGTAAGCAGATTTGACAATCCGGCGACGACGCGGCTAGCCGCCCGGAAATACCAACCCGGCCGCCGGCGGCCGATATTGCCTCCGGCAAGCCGGTAGCGGCTCTAGGCTTCGGCCGCTGTGATCAGGTTGATGATGGCGCCCAGGCGCTGGCGCTGTTCAAGGCTGATTTCCGCTCCACCCGCATATCCCGCATTTTGCCGTATCAGTATATTCAGGCCCACCAGCCAGTCGTAGACATAGAAGGCGGTATTGTTCACCGGGGCGGCATTCAGCCGGGTCAAACGGTGGGACGCGTCGATGTCGTGCGCGGGCGCCGCCGGGCGCGCAAAAATTTTATGGCCGGGATTGATGCGGCTGTCGGGCCGTTGCGCGTCGCTTAGCCGCGTAAACCCCAGCCAGGCGACGAAATCACCCAATACGGCCAAGGCCCGCGCCACCTGCCGATCGGCCTTGCTCTCAGGCGGCAGGCCCGCCGGCGCCATATCCATCAGCATGTGCTCAAGCGACCCCAGGATATCGAGCCGGATGGCGGCGGTAATCAATTCCGCCATCAACATGGCCATGGTCGGCCTGGCGATACCGAGCAAGGCCAGCAGCGGCGCGTTTTCCGGCAGGTTGCGCAAATGATTTATCCAATAGCGTTGCACATTGCGGGCAAACATTTTGTCGTCCGTCGCGCCGGTGAAGTCTGCGGTGTTGATGACCTGGCCGGTCGGCGCCTCGGGCGCGCTGAGCAGATCGAAGGCGATGCCGACGCCAAAGGGGCCGGCGCCGTCCGCGGCCGGTTCGGTATGGCCGGCGGCGTCCGGTGGTAGCTGCAGGTAGAGGCGGCGCATTTCGTCACGCGTGGGCAGCAGGTGCTCGAGCAGTTCTCCGTGCATGCCGGCGCGCGCCTGCAGCGCTTTAAGCAGTGTGTGCGCGACGTGTTGTTTGGGTAATGTCTCCGCGTCCTCCGCCGCGGCCTGCTGCCATTCGCCGAGCAGGTTTTCGGCCAGTTCCGCCTGCAGCGCCTTCGTCTGTTCGCCCAGGCGCTCCAGGCCCGCCTCGCGCTGCGCCGCAGGGGCGAGGTAGGCCGCCAGGGCGTTGACGCCCCGCGAATCCATCGCCAGCAACGTGCCCCAGGTATCGCCCGGATTGCCAACATAGCGCTGCACGGCGGCATCGTAATTAGTGCCGTGGACCACACGTTGATCGAAGCGGGTCAGCGCCCAGATCAGGGCGGGTTTGCGCCGGCCGCGCACCCCGGCGTTTTCTCCCTGGCTGCGCCTGACCCAATAATCCAGCAGCCTGCCGACTTCGGCGACCGCCGCGCGGTCCTGCGCCGCGGTACAGACCATCAGCACATTCACCGTCTGGGCATCGGTATAACGTTCGGGCAGATAAGCACAGCGGGCGCGCAGCAGGGCCGGCGCCAGCGGGTAGGCGGGCTCGCCGCCCGCGCCGGTGGCCGCCGTGGTTTCAAGGCTGCCGTCGATACCGGCGAAATCGATAAAATCCACCTGCGCGCCGCCGCTTGCGCTCACGCCGGCATCCAGCGGCATCAACAGTTCAACGGCCAGCATCGCCAGCTCGGCCATCGTCAGTTCAACCGGCTTTCCCGCGCGGCCGTTCAGCATGGGGATCACCTGCAGCAGCGGGTCGGCGGCGCTATGCAGGCGCGACAGCGACGCGATATCCAGGATGCCGTCCGCCTGGCGCATCGTATCGTCCACCAGCGCGCCAAGCGGCGCCAGCACGTGCTGCGCGCCGCCCAGATGCTGCGCGATAGCGGCAAAATGGCGGTAGGCGTCGCTCAAATCCGCGCGCCCTCGCCACAGCACCGAGAACAGCTCGGCGCGATCCTCGACGCTCAGGCAGGGCGCCAGCTCGACCGCCGCCGGCCAGAACCGCGTCTCCAGCTGTTTCTGCCGCCGCCGATCGTGGCGGGAAACATAATCCCAAATCGCCACCACGGCATCCCCGCTCATGCCGGCGACCGGTTCCCCCTGCCGCCGCGCGAGCAGCCGGTCCAGGCGGTCGTCCAGCGCGCGATCGTCCAGGTCCCGGGCGGTGTTTTCGCCCCCGGCTTCACGCAGGGAGAGGGTAAACAGCAGCATGGCGATATCCGCTTCACTGAGCAGCGACAGCTGGACCGGATAGGCGGCGTTTTCCGCCTGTACGCGCTGGGCGAAACGCAGCACCAGGCCTGACGCCCGGCTCTGCGGCTCGATAAGGGACAGTACATCCAGCCGTTTGCCGCCAAGCGTGGTGGACAGCCGGTCGTCCTGCCCCACGGTCAGCGCCGTGATCAGATGCAGTTTTCCCCGCGCCGATTGCCCAAAAAAACCAATGGCGCCGGCGGTGTGCGACGCGTTGTACAAATGGCTGGCCTGCAGGCGGCAGCGGCGCAGTTTTATGCCCAGCCGGCCGGCTTCCATATCCAGGCGCGGCGCATGCCGGCGCGTGGCCGCAATCCAGTCGATCGCCTGGTCGATGCCTTGCAGTACCTGGCGCAGCTGGTTATGCAACTGGTTTTGCAATTGGGGAGCCAGCGGGTTGGCAACCGGGTTCAATTTACGCCGCGCCGGTATCGGGGAAGAGATTAATTGACTCATTTTTTCACTATGCTCCCGCTATCGATCCAATATTCGGTCGCGCCTGAACCACTGTCGGCCAGGGTATTTAACGTCAGGCGCACATGGTGCCGCGGCACGGGCGTACCGTCTTCCAGCACCGCCTCCGCTATCTCGAAACGCTCAGGTCCCGCCCGGGAAGTGTCCTGCGCCACCGCCAGCCTGATGCGCAGTTCGCTTTCCCCGGCCACGCGCCGGGCGAGCGCAGGATCGGCTATCGACAGCGTATACAGCGCGGAGGCCGGCCAGCGTTCATTATCCAGCTGGCGAAAGCCCAGGCATAACGCGCCGCGCATGCGAAAGCTGACGGTGGCGTCCAGCGCGCAATCCGGCGCGTCAAGATCGATATCGCGGTAAAAAACATTCTCGTCGGCCAGGGTGTGGTTGCCGTCCAGCATGCCCAGATAGCGCAGGGTGGAGTAGGGCTGGAAGTCACCGGCTTTGAAATAGAACCCCGGCAAACGCAGGCTAAGCGCCAGCAGGCACAGCATCGCGCCAACCGCCGCGGTGGATTTGGGATTATCGATGCGTCCCCGCTGGTTAAAGGGATACCACGCGCTGGTATGGTAGCCGTCCAGCGACAGAATCCGGTTATTGGGCAGCGGCTGCAGGTGGCGGAACAAGGCCTGGATGCCCGGGAAACGCGCCGGCCGCCCGGTAAGCAGCAGCACGTCGCAATCGTGGAGCGAGACGACTTCAGACAACGAGCGCAGGTGTTGGGTAATCGTCATGCGGTTGGCCAGGAACTCATCATGCAGTTTGCCCAGCCTTATCTGGAGGGGGACGCGTAGAATATCGAACGGAGAGGCATCCGCCGGCAGGCCGCGCTGCACCTCGCCATGGATATACGCCAACACGCCAGGCGTGGGCTGCTGGGTCAGCAACTCGCCGAAGACGGCATCGATTTCCGTGCGGTTTTCCAGGGGATCGAATCGTTCATAGGCCGCCAGGATCGCGCGGCCGACGGGCATAAACAGCTGCAGCGTCGTCTGCTGGCGCAGCGTGCTGTGCCCGTCCATGCGCCCGTCGCCGCCAAACAGCCGGGCGAGCAGCATGCCGGGGTTGTCCAGGCCGGCGCTGAGCAGCGCCGCCTCCAGGGCGGGCAAGACAAACAGCTGGATCACCTCCAGCAGGATATCGTCGCCCGCGACTTTAAAACCTTCGCGGAACAGCAGCCGCGGGGTGATTTTGACATCTTTGCCGCTGCCGTCGTCCAGGCTGTACTGGGTGATGGCTAAATCGGTGGTGCCTCCGCCGATATCAATGGAGGCGATGCGTAGGGTCTTGCCGGCGCTGCCGGCGGCGGATGCCTTATCCGGCCGCGCCATGGCGCCAAAAAATGCGTTGGTATGACCGGCGAAGTTAACCTGGGTTTCGTTATACAGATAGACCATCTGGCCGCAGGTGGCCTCGTCCCAGTCCATCCGCACTTCGGGCGCCGGTACCCGGCTGCCGGCCCGGTCGCTGGGGGAGGAGAAGGGTTCGTCCGCGCGATGCCAGCCCATGGTTTTCCATACCAGGCCAATCGCTTCGTTCATCCGCCTGAGGAAGATTTCCCGCTCCGGTTTCGGCATCGCCGAGGGCAGGGTCAGGACGATGGTGCGCAGTTGACGCGGCGCCACGTCGTGGCCCATCTTCAGCCGCTGCGCCACGCTGTTGATTTGCATTATCGCCTGCGCCAGCAGTTCCGACAGCATCAGCGTCATCAGCGAGCTGCGGCTGTAATGCGGCGAAAAGACCGGCAGGCGGTCGTCCAGCGCCAGCAGGTACAGCGGCTGGCCCTCATCATTGATCAGGTGGGTAAACGGCGCTTGCACCGCCGGCGGTTCAAGCGCCGGTCCGCCAGCACCCTGGCTGAACCGCCAGCCGGGAGCATAGCTTTCCTCATCCCACAAATAGCGCCGCGGACTGGAAAGACCGGTGGATCCGTCGACGCCCCGGCGCTGCAGCGCCAGGCGCGCCGCCTCCCGGCCGACGCGGGTAATAGCGGGCCAGAGAAAGGCGTCGTCGCGCCCGCTTTCGAGCGAGAAACCGGGTTTGCCGAAAGGCGCCTGGGCAAACTCGACGCGGCTTTCAAACAGTTCGTTATATAAAAACTGCGGCTCGCCCAGATCGCGGATCAGCAATTCATAGGCAAGCTTGAGGCCGTTGGGCTCATCGGCATGTTCTTCCACCAGGACGCCGCAAGTATGCGAATTGCCGACATCCAGGATCAAATCCACTTTTACCACCGGCTCCTGAAGCGTGCCGGCGCTGATTTTTATTTCCGGCATAGGCAGCTGTTCACCCAGCAGCGCCAGCAAATTGAGATAATGGGCCTGATATTCAAAGGAACGGAACGCCACCTCCATCTCCCGGGCGCTGCGATCGTCCTGGCGCGATGCCTGCTGGGTAAACACCTCGCGCAGCCAGCCGTCGACCCAGGTAAGATCGAGAAATTCGCCCAGCTCGTCGCTGCGGTGCGCCAGAGTAAAGCCGATGCCGTTATGGATATCGTTTTCGTTGGGGGCTACCGGGGCGTCGGCATGGCCGGCCGGATACACCCGGGTGTCAAAGGCGACGCTGACCCGGTGGGTAAAGCCGTGCCGGTCCGGCGCATCCAGGGCGCAAATGCGCACCCGCGCCCAATTATCCGGTCCTCCCAGCAGGGTGCGCGGGGGCATAAAGCGGAACACGGGCAGCGGCAGCCAGAGCTTGTCCAGCAATGCCAGGGATTGCTCAAGGCTGAAACTGAACTCGGGCTTTACCACCTCCGGCGGCGCGCCCGCCGGTACCGGAACGGAATATTTGCCGGTCTGCGCGTGGTAATCCAGGCGCAGCAAGGGTCCGTTGGCGGTCTGGCGGACAAACTTGCCGGGCAGTTCGGCGTTATAGCCGGGCGTCAGGGCGAAATCCAGAAACTGGATACCGCTGTCGCGAATCAGCGTGATGTTTTTTGGGTAATCCGTAATCGTCGCCAGCATTTATTATTCACTCTCGCGCTTCATCGTTATCGGAAAAGCCGTATTGGCGTCATAACGGCCTTTGCACTCGGCGACGCCCTTCGCGCCTTGTCTGCAGACGATTTCCGGCATTTGATAGCGGGTGCCGTCGCTGCAGCGGGCCTTGGCCCGGCTGTTGATGATCAGATTGCCCGATTTCATCAGCCCGGCGTCAACCGCCGTGCGGCAGGTCACCCCGTCGCCATGGGTGATTTTCACCGTGCCTTTGCCATGGTTAAGCTGGTATTTAAGGCTCGGCGGCTTACCGGTCAGGGGTTCCTTGATATCCACCGTGGCGCGCCAGCCGCCGTTAAGAAAATCCGTCGAGCCTATTTTTACCGTCTCGGGCGGCAGAACCAGCGCGTTCTTGCTGATGGCGGCCGGCGCGACGGCCGGGACCAGCGCCTCCGGCGCCGCGGCGGCGGGGAGCGGCGCGGCTTGCACATCCGGCAATGGCGCTATGGCGGGGGCGGACGCCCTGTTCCGGCCATCGCCCGCGTCGGCAGGGCCAATTGCCAGCGCCGTCGGCTGCGCCGCCGCGCCGTCGGCGGGCTTTGGCTGCGCCGCGGCGGCATCTAAGGATAGCGCCTTATCGGCGGGATTGGCCGCGTCTGACGCCCTCAGCCCGCCGTTCGTGGCGCTGGAAAGCTGTTTTTCCAGCGGCGGCCGGGGGGCGTCGGTCAGGGGACTGGCGGCGGGCAGGGCGCGTTTTTCCGCCTCAAGGGCGGTCAGCGCCGAGGCGGACAGGACAGGCGGCGGGCGGGAGACGCAGCCGCGGATTTGCAGCGCCAATATGGCCAGCAGGGCAAGCGCCGGCGGGATCCACCACATGCGCCGCCACGATAGCGCCGGTGCCGCCGCAGCCGCAACCGGCGCGTTTTCCACGGGGGCGGTGGCCGCGATGCGTGGCGAAGCGCGGTCAACATCCCGCGCCAGGTCGGTAACCAATGCCGGGTCCAGGACGGTGTTATCGACGGGCGGACGCAGGCTGGCAAAAGCATCGGCGTCGGTTTTTTTATCCGTGCCGACAAAACCCCAGAACGTCAATACCGGTTTGCCGCCCACCAGATAGACATAATGCTGATCGGGAAAACGCATGGCTTTCGACAGCAGCGCGCCAAACAGCCTGAGTGAGGGTTTTTCCGCCGCGGCGGCGCGCTGGCAAAGGCCCGCTGCGGCGGCCTGGCAGCCTTCCAATTCCGCAAGGGCGGACGCGCGTTCGGCATCGCTGGCGCCGGCCCAGGAGGACACCTTGCCCGCGCGCGGCGAATACCAGTCGATCCGATCGCCATCCTCGTTGGGCTGGGGGATCGCCAGACAGTCGGCGATCCGCGGCCGTTGCCGCAGACGCAACGTTTCCCTTATTTCCAACGCCGATGCATACACCGGCCGGCCCTGTTCGCCCAACGCATAAATATCAAGCAAACCGCCGCTACGTAAAAATGTTTTTGCCACGCAAAAGGGACCTATGAAAAGTAACACCCGACGGGGAATAAAAATTTTTTCTATCAGCTGATACTGTAAATCGAACGCAGGCAAATCAAACGCCCGAATAGGCGGCAAAAAAGACAAATATTCGGGGTATCGAAAGAAGAGAGTCCCGGCCCGGCGGCCGGGAAAGGGCTTTATTGCGGGGTAGTATCCATACCGAACCATTTCATGGTCAGCGTTTTCAGCGTGCCGTCCTGCTTGGCGCTGGCAATGGCCTCGTCAAACATCTTTTTCAGTTCCGGATCGGTTTTGCGGATGCCCACCGCCGATCCGCTGCCCAGGATACCGCCGATAAACTGCGGGCCGGCCAGGACGATATCCTGGTTGCCGGGCTTGGTCTTGGCGCCGTTCAGATAGGTGACCGAGGCGAAGACCATATCCACCCGGCCGGATTTAAGATCAAGATCGTGCTCTTCGGTGGTTTTATATTCGCGCACCGTCACCACGCCTTTTAAATATTTTTCCAGGAACTGCTGGCCGATGGAGGAGCCTTGCACGCCGATGATTTTGCCTTTAAGCAGCGGGGTCAGTTTGTCCAGTTCGGCTTTTGCGCCCGCTTCATCGCTGGTAAGCGAAAACCGGGTTCCCAGGTCCGGCAAGGCGGCCAGCGGACTGTTTTTCAGCACCGCGAAGGTTTGTCCCGCATTACTGTAGGAGGCAGAGAAATCAATGATTTTTTTACGCGCCTCGGTGGCGGACAAACCGTCCATGATGGCATCGAATTTTCCGGCGTTCAGCGCCGGGATGACGCCGGCAAAGGGCTGTACGATAATCTGGCATTCCACTTTCATTTTTGCGCACAGCACTTTGTAGAGATCGATTTCAAATCCATCCAGGGTACCGTCGGGTTTGGTAAAGTTATATGGCCGGAACGCCCCTTCGGTGGCGATTTTCACCACCGTCCATTTTTTCCCCTCTTCGGCATGACCGCCGAAGCTGGTCGCCAGAGTGGTGGTAATGCACAACGCGCGTACCAGGTTTACCAATTTCATTGTTTAACTCCTGTATCAATGGGGAAAAATTCGCCTTGCGGCGCAAAAAAGGTTCGGGATGAATCAATGCGCATTCTCCAGCGGCTTTTTATCGACCGTGGCGACGCGCGCGCGCAGATGCGGGGTCAGTCGGTATTCCAGCCACATCACCAGCCGGGTAATGATCAGATTGATCAGCAGGTAAATCAGCCCCGCCACCAGGAAGACCTCCAGCGCCCGGTAGGTGTTGGAAATGATTTGCGCGGCGATGCCGGTAATGTCCATCAGGGTGATGATCGAGGCGAGGGAGGTGGATTGCACCATCGAAATCAGTTCGTTGCCGTAGGCCGGCAGCGCCTGGCGGATCGCCATTGGAAACAGAATGCGCCGTACCACCAGCAGGCGGCTCATGCCGCAGGCGCGCGCGGCCTCCAACGCGCCATGGGGCACCGAAAGCAGGCCGCCGCGCAGGATCTCGCTGCCGTAGGCGGCGGTACACAGCGACAGCGACAGCAGCGCGCAGCCATAAGGTTCGCGCAGGACGGGCCACAGCACGCTATTGCGCACCGCCTCAAACTGGCTCATGCCGTAATAAATTAAAAACAGCTGCACCAGCAGCGGCGTTCCCCGCAGGCAAAAAACATAAAACCGCGCCGGCGCGCTGAGCCAGATAAAGGGCGAGAGCCGGGCCAGCGCCAGCGGGAAAGCCAGGCAAAAGCCCATGGCCACCGAGTAAAAAGCCAATTTCAGCGTCAGCGGGATGCCGGGGATCAGCTGCAAAAAGGTCTCCCAAAGAAATGCCACGTCCATCAGCGTCTTACCCCGCGCGAGTAGTAGGTTTCAGCTTTACCTAGTGACCAGCCCGAACAGGCGGAAATCACCAGATACAGCAGCGCCGCGGCACAGTAGAAATCAAAGGGCTTGCCGGTGGAGCCGGCGCCGGTTTGCGCTTTGTTCATCAGTTCGGCCAGGCCGGTCACCGACACCAGCGCCGCGGCCTTGAGCACCAGTTGCCAGACGTTGCCCATGCCCGGCAGGGCGTGGCGCAGCAGCAGCGGGATAATAATGCGGCGCATGCGCACGGACGCGGTCATGCCCAATGACGTGGCCGCCTCCAGCTCGCCAGGCGCAATGGTCAGGAACGCGCCGCGAAAGACCTCGGTCTGCTGTGCGCCGGCGGCGATGCCTACCGCCAGCATGCCCGCCAGAAAGCCGGGGAAACTGATAAACTGCCCATCGCCGAACAGCCTGCCCAGCGATGTCAGCGCCTGGCTGCCGCCAAAATACAGCAGATAGATAATCAGCAGGTCCGGGATGCCGCGGATAACGGTGGTGTAGATATCGGCGACACAGCGCACCGGCCGGTTGCCGCTAATCTTTGCCCAGGCGAACAGCGCGCCGATAATGCCCGCCAGCAAAAAACCCGACACCGCCAGGGCTACCGTCATCAGCGCGCCGGACAACAGCATCGGCCCCCATCCCTCAGGGCCAAAACTCAGGGTCTGGAAAAAACCTAGCTCCGCCATGCTATCTCCTTAGCGTTTAATCGGCAGCCGGCCACAATGGCGCTCATCAGTGGCTGCCGGGAAAGGGAGGCATGACATCGTCGGGGATCGGATTGATAAACGGCGTACCGTTCAACTGGCGCAGATGCTCTTGTTTCGCCGCCGCGATAAGCGCCGGCTGCTTTATGAGGCTGATGGCCGTGCTGGCCATGATTTTGGCCGCATGGGTCAGGCCTTTGTGGGCCAGCGTGGATTTGCCCTGCGCCACCAACTGCCACGAGTGCCCGGGGGTGCCGATGGTATAGGTGGCGCTTTGCGCCTGCACGGTCGGGACCACCCAGCTGACCGAACCCACGTCGGTGGAGCCGATCATGGTGCTGGCCGGCCGATCCAGGGGCAGCACATAATCGCACAGCGTTTCCCCAGGCGCCATGGCCTTGCCCGCGCGGTGAAACGCGCTGTGGATTTCCTCGGCGGACATGGTTTGCTGAAACCGGGCCGCATAGGCGTAATCGGCCTCATCAAAGCCCGGTCCGCCGAGCAGTTCAAGGTGCGACTGCATCAGTTCTTCCAGCACCGGGTTCGCCACCAGATTGGCATCGCCGCTGAGGATATTGCGTTTCATGGTGGTTTCGGTCATCAGCGCCGCGCCCGCGGCCACTTTGTCGACCCGCGCCAGGAGTTCCAGCAGTTCGGGCAGGGTACGGGTACGCACCAGATAACGCACGGTCGCCTTCGCCTGCACCACGTTCGGCGAAAAGCCGCCTGAATCGGTAATGGCATAATGGATGCGCGCGCTGTTCGGCATATGTTCGCGCAGGTAGTTGACGCCTACGTTCATCAGCTCAACCGCGTCCAGGGCGCTGCGGCCCAGGTGGGGCGTGGCCGAGGCGTGGGAGGCGCGGCCGTGAAAATGGTAGTTGATTTCATTGCAGGCCAGGGAATTGGGCTCCTTGACGCAGTTAAACGCGCCGGGATGCCAGCAGATGGCGATATCCACGTCATCAAACAGGCCAGCGCGCACCATAAAACCCTTGCCCGCGCCGCCTTCCTCCGCCGGACATCCGTAAAAGCGCACCCGGCCGGCGATGCCCTCGGCGGCCAGGTAATCCTTGACCGCCGTCGCCGCCAGCAGCGCGGCGGAGCCCAGCATATTATGACCGCAGCCGTGGCCGTTGCCGCCTTCTTCCAGCGGCAGCGGCTGGGTGGCATCCGCCTGCTGGCTCAGGCCGGGCAGGGCATCGTATTCGCCGAGAATGGCAATGACCGGGCCGCCCGCGCCCGCTTCGCCCATCATGGCGGTCGGCAGGCCGGCGACCCCCTCGGTCACGCGAAATCCCTGCGCTTTCAGGATCTCCAGATGCGCCCGAGAGGATTTTATTTCGGTGTAGTTCACCTCGGGCGTGGCCCATATCCGATCGCTGAGATCGCAAAATATCGTCTTTTTCTCATCAATTAACGACCAGATCTGATGCAACAACGCGTTGTCGACGGTCCCTTTCTCTTCATTGATAGTGCGCAACGGCATGACAGCGATCCTTAAACGGCAGTGAATGAACTTATCTATACATGTACAACTGCAAAGCAAGATCGAGGCCAGTTATGTTCGCCGCGCGCAGGGCGCCGCCGCCGCGCAAGCGGCCCGGAGTGGCATTAAGGGAAAGGGGGGTGTACTAAAATGAGGCAGGCGGGCGGGCGGTGCGCGATAAGGGTGCAACGGCGCGCGACAATGCGGGATAAGCGTGCAACGCCGCGGATCCCGCCTTAACCGACATCCGCCGCATCCTGCGCCGGCGCTGATAAATGCTCGCGCTGCTCCGCCCAGGTCAGCAGCGCGTCAAGGGCGGGACACAGCGCCTGCCCCCATGCCGACAGGCGGTATTCCACCTTCGGGGGTACCTGGGGATAGACGTGGCGCAGCACGATGCCGTCGCCTTCCAGCTGACGCAACTGCTGGGCCAGCATTTTCTGCGATATGGTCGGGATCAGTTTCTCCAGATCGGAATAGCGTCGCACCTGTCCGCCGAACAAATGAAACAGGATCACCAGCTTCCAGCGGCCTTCCAGCAGCCGCAGTACGTTTTCCACGCCGACGGCGGCGGTCACGGGCGTATAGGTGTGCTTTACCATTTGGTTAGTCACTTACTTTTTCGTGCGTTCTTGCGGTAAGGAAAGTATATGGCGATACTCGCGCTATGGCAACGTGATGTGCGGTCACGATGAAAACGGCGCATTTGTTTCGTCGCTGAGGCACGCTTAATACACCGGAGAGCATCTTATGGATTTAGAACTGAAAGACCAGCGCGTGCTGGTTACCGGCGGCACCAAGGGTATCGGCGCCGCCGTGGTCGCGCTGTTCCGCCAAAGCGGCGCTAACGTGATAACCACGGCGCGTACCCGCCCGCCGTCGCTGCCCGACGGGATGTTCGTCGCCGCCGACGTGACGACGCCCGCGGGCTGCGGCGCCGTCGCCGCCGCCGTTAACGACAGGCTGGGCGGGGTGGATATTATCGTTCATGTCCTGGGGGGCTCGACGGCCCCGGGCGGCGGCTTTGCCGCACTGGGAGATGATGAATGGCATCAGGCGCTTGATCTCAATCTTTTCCCGGCGGTACGGCTCGATCGCGCCCTGCTGCCCGGTATGCTGGCCCAGGGCCGCGGGGTGATTATCCACGTCACGTCTATCCAGCGCCAGCTGCCGCTGCCCGAGTCCACCACCGCCTACGCGGCGGCGAAGGCGGCGCTGTCCACCTACAGCAAGAGTCTCTCGAAGGAAGTCAGCCCCCATGGCGTACGCGTGCTGCGGGTTTCCCCCGGCTGGGTCGAAACCGAGGCCGCGGTGGCGATGGCGCAAAGGCTCGCCGCACAGGCGGGAACCGATTATGACGGCGGTAAGCAGATTATCATGAAGTCGCTCGGCGGCATCCCGTTGGGCCGCCCGGCGCAGCCCGGGGAAGTGGCCGATCTGATTGCGTTCCTGGCTTCCGCGCGGGCGGCGTCGATTACCGGCGCGGAGTATGTTATCGACGGCGGGACGGTGCCCACCGCCTGATGACCATCGGGTACGCGGCGCCGGGCCATTTTGCTTATTTCGCGCTACAGTTATCACCATCAACCACGTTATAGCAGGCATGAGGTGATCATGTTCACACTGTATGGCGCGCCGGGCGCGGGATCGGCAATTGTTGAAATCATGTTCGCCCTGGCGGGCGAGCCTTATCAATGGGTAAATGTCGACGGCTATGATCGGCCGGGCGCGGCCCGGGATACCCTGGCCGCGCTCAATCCTTTATGCCAGGTGCCGACGCTGGTGCTGGACGACGGCGGCATCATGACCGAAAGCGCCGCCATCGCGCTGCTGCTGCTCGATAGCCACCCCCGTCTGGCGCCGGCGGCCGGCACCGCGGATCGCCGGCAATTCTACCGGTTGCTTGTTTGGCTGGTGGCGAATGTCTATCCCACCTTTACCTATGGCGATTATCCGGAACGCTGGGCGCCAGGGCAGCCCGGCGAACTGGTCGCCAGCACCGACCGCTACCGCGAACGTCTTTACCTGTGGCTGGAAACGCAGCTGGGGGCGGGGCCGTATTTATTCGGTGACGTTGTAACATTAATTGACGCTTACTGGCCGGTGCTTGTCCATTGGGGGCCGAGAAAACCCTGGTTTAAACAGCATACGCCGCGGCTGTTCGCCATGGCCGAACACGTAGGCCGGTTACCCGAATTACAACCCATCCTGAAAGCCAATACCCTGGTGTAGGCGGGGCCGGCGCCGGCTGTTCAGCCTGTTGCGCCGGCGGCGCGGCGCTTAATGGCCGCCCGGTAAATCGGCCGTCATCAAAAATTCATCTTAACCCTGAATAATGACCCGACACGCTCAACATGTCGTTGACAGGCATCCAGCACGAGAATGCGAGACAGGGGATTATTATGAGTGATAATAGCGCTGCCCGATCCAGCCTTTCCTTTGACAGCGGCAAACCCAAAATTTACCAGAAAAACAGCCGATCGTCCGTGGTGTTATTCGTCTTGCTGCTGGTGCTGGGCATCGCCTTTGCCGGCGTCAATCTGTTTAACGATGTTTCCGATGCCGGCGCCACTTATACCAGCTATGTGCCGTTCTTATTGCTGGGGCTGGCGCTGTTAATCGCCCTGGGCTTCGAGTTCGTCAATGGCTTCCATGACACGGCCAACGCCGTGGCAACCGTGATTTATACCCATTCGCTCTCGCCCATGGTCGCCGTGATCTGGTCCGGGTGTTTCAACTTCCTCGGAGTGTTGCTGTCCAGCGGCGTGGTCGCCTTCGGCATCATTTCCTTGCTGCCGGTGGAATTAATCCTGCAGGCGGGAACCGGCAGCGGCTTCGCCATGGTCTATGCCCTGTTGTTCTCGGCCATTATCTGGAATCTCGGCACCTGGTGGCTGGGCCTGCCGGCGTCCTCGTCCCATACGCTGATTGGCTCCATTATCGGGGTGGGGGTCGCCAATGCGCTGATCCACGGCCGTACCGGGACCAGCGGCGTGGATTGGTCGCAGGCCATAAATATCGGCTATTCCCTGCTCTTATCGCCGGTCATCGGTTTTGTCTTTGCCGCGCTGCTGCTGCTGGTAATGAAAGTGCTGGTTAAAAATCGCGCGCTGTATACCGCGCCGCAGGGGAATTCGCCGCCGCCGTTATGGATACGCGGCCTGCTGATTTTAACCTGCACCGGGGTGTCGTTTGCCCACGGCTCCAACGACGGCCAGAAAGGGATGGGGCTGATTATGCTGATCCTGGTCGGCACCGTGCCGATTGCCTACGCGTTAAACCGCTCGATGCCGCCGGAACAAATACCGCGCGTAGCCGCGCTGGCGACGGCCACGCAGCACGAACTGCTGCGCCAATTCCCCGCCGGCGGCCCCCAACCGGCGGCCCGCGCCGTCCTGACCGGCTATGCCCGCACCAACACCCTGACGCCGGCCGTCATTCCCGCGCTCGCCGGCCTGGCCGGGGCCATTGGCGCCGAACTGAAACAATATGGTTCGGTAAACGAGATACCGGCCCGGTCGGTATCCAATACCCGTAACGATATGTACCTGGCTTCGGAAACCATTAAGCGCCTGAAATCGGAAAAACAGCTCAATCTATCCCCTGGCTCCCGACAAAACCTGGACGCCTTAAAACACGAGCTGGACGGCGCAACGCGTTATATCCCGTTCTGGGTCAAGGTGGTGGTGGCCATTGCCCTGGGTCTGGGCACCCTGGTGGGATGGCGGCGTATCGTCGTCACGGTGGGAGAAAAAATCGGCAAGACGCACCTTACTTACGCCCAGGGCGCCAGCGCCGAACTGGTGGCCATGACCACCATCGGCGCGGCGGATGCCTTCGGGCTGCCAGTGTCCACCACGCATGTTCTGTCATCCGGGGTCGCCGGGACCATGGCGGCCAACAAATCCGGCCTGCAGATGGGCACCCTGCGCAACCTGCTGATGGCCTGGGTATTGACCCTGCCGGCGTCAATCCTGCTTTCGGCCGGGCTGTACTGGATTTTTAATCATTTCTGAGGCGCCTTGCCGCCGGGAAAACACCCACCGTAATTATCCTCTCGCCCCGGTTGCCGAAAACACCTCGCTGCCGGGGCCATCCTGTCCGCCCCGCTGATGCGTATATTTTGTACACGCGCGCATAAGCGCTTATATTATTCCTGACATGCCCCTTATTACCCCTAACCGGGGGTCGGCCGGCTGACAAAGGATATATGGGCTCTCTAAAACTACTCAGTATTGGGTTTCTCTGCGTGTTATTACTGTCTTTCGGGCAGAGTCTGGCCAAGGCAGCGCTGGCGGGCGACGTTTTTTCCGGCGGCGATTGGCGGACGGCACGGCGCGATTCCACCGGGATGGCGCCGGATCCGGTACAGCTGCGCGACACCGCCATCGTGCAAATCTATGCCGCGCCCACTTTTGGCTGGCGTGGACTCGTGGCCGTCCATCCCTGGATTATTTTTAAGCCGGCGGGAGCCAGTCAATACAGCCGCTACGAGGTCATCGGCTGGGGCGGCATTGACGCGGTGCGCCGTAATTACACCCTTCCCGACGGATACTGGTTCGGCGCGCGTCCGACGCTGCTGGTGGATCATCGCGGCGCCCATGCCGAGGCCATGATCCCGCGTATTGAAGCGGCGATCAAACGCTATCCCTATGGCCGCACCTACCGCAGCTGGCCCGGCCCAAACAGCAACACCTTCCTGGCCCATATCGGCCGGGAAGTGCCGGAGCTCAAGCTGGACCTGCCGGCCAATGCCATCGGCAAGGATTTCCGTTCCTTGACTCATCCTGTCGGGTTGCCTCCTTCCGGCAAAGGCCTGCAGGTATCGTTGCTGGGCGTGCTGGGCTTTACCCTGGGCGTGGAAGAGGGCGTCGAAGTCAATATCCTGGGATTAAACCTGGGGGTGGATATTCTGACGCCGGCGCTGCGGCTGCCGTTTATCGGCCGGCTTGGCCTGGGCAAACAGGAAAAGGATGACAGCTGACAACGGCAAGGGCCGATGCGGGCGTGCCGGATGGCACCGAGGGGTCGGGCAGGGTGACCATGATATGAATGGCGATCCGATCGCTGACCATGGGAATAAAGCGCGTCATGGCAAAGGCCGACCGCGCAATGGCGGTGTCGGCATAAAAGGTCAAATGGCGTTCGCCGGACCGGGGGTCGTTAAGGGAGACCAATTTTGCCGCCAGGATAACCGGGTGGCTAATGGTCTTGATGTGCAAGGTGCCGAACACCTTATACTGGTCTTTGCCATCCGCCACCACGCGGCTGCTGGTAAACGTCGCGTTGGGGTAGCGGGCCTGATCGAAAAATAGCGGACTTTTAAGCTCAGCGGACAGTATCCCGTTATGGGCATCAATATTGCCCACGGGGATAGTCACTTCCACCCGGGCATTGCCGTCCTGCCGGGGATTAAGGTCCAGCCGTCCGGTTATGCCGGTAATATCCGCATGGGAATTGCCCGCGCCCAGGACTTTCCACGATAAGACCACGGCGGTGGGTACGGTATTGATGTCGTAGTGCAGCGGGGCCGCCGCGGCGGCGGCGCAGACTAACAATAACGGTAATAGCGATAGAAAGCGCGGCATGGGTAAATCCTCAACGAGGGCAACTGGGGAGTTAACACCTCAGGCGGCGCTTTTATTCATTTTACCCACCCAACGCCGTCCCGCCCTGGCGTTCAGGCCGCCGCGGCCAGGGGAACGGCGCCCTGGCGTGGTTAATTTTTCGCCAAATACAGCGTTTTTTTACCTTTAATCAAGCTTGCGCCCGCTTTTTATCTGCATAGTGTCGTCTGTAAAAATCATTTAAGGATACGGAATAAAGCATGAAAGTATTAACGTTGGGAGAAATGATGTTGCGATTGAAGCCGGTCGGCAACAATCGCATTATGCAATCAGATGTTCTGGAAGCAACCTATGGCGGCGCCGAGGCCAACGTGGCCGTGTCCTTAGCCTTGTTAGGCGACGAGGTGGCCTACTTAACCAAATTACCGGCTAATTTGCTGGGGGAAACCGCGCTGTCGACATTGCGCAAATACGGCGTTGATACCACGAAAGTCCTGCGCGGCGGCAATCGTTTAGGCATTTATTTCCTGGAAAAAGGCGCCAGCGTGCGGTCCACCAATGTGGTCTATGACCGGGCGGGCAGTGCTTTCGCCGAGGTCACACAGGCGGAATTCGACTGGGACGCGATTTTCAGCGATATCGATTATTTTTATTTTTCCGGCATCACCCCGGCCATTTCAGCCGAATTAGAGCGGATTGTCACCGCCGCCTGTGAGTATTGCCAGGCCCATGATATCCCGGTTATTTGCGATATGAATTACCGCGGTAAAATGTGGTCGCCTGAAAAAGCCCAGCGCGTCATGTCGACGCTGATGCCCTATGTCGCGATTTGCATCGCCAATGATGAAGATTTCGCCGCAACGCTCGGGATTGATGCTTTTGACGGCGATATGTCGCGTGGCATCGATCAAAAAGAGTCCTTCAAAGAGGGCATGCTGGCGGTAACGCAAAAATACCCGGACTGTAAAATCGTGGCCAGCGTCTTGCGCAACATTCATTCCGTGGAAGACAGTCAATGGATGGGCCTGTTGCTGAAAGACGGCGCGTTTTACGAGTCCACCGCCTATAAGATGCATGTCATGGAAGGCGTCGCGGCGGGCGATGCGTTTGGCGCCGGCTTAATGCATAGCCTGCTGCATAACTTCGCCGCCCAGGAATGGATTGATTTTGCGATTGCCGCCAGCGTCTTAAAACTGACCGTCAGCGGCGATTTAAATCTGGTGCACGAATCTGAAATCCGCGCGGTAATGAAAAAAGGCGGCGGGGCGAGCCTCAATCGCTAACCGACGGTCTGGCTTGATTCACCCTCTCCTTGACCTTCTCCTGCGGGGGACGGCGGGGAGAGGGCGAAAATCAGTACGCCGCCACTTTATCCAGCACCCGCACCAACTGGGTGACGAAGCCGTACTCATTATCGTACCAGGCGACGGTTTTCACCAACTGCACATCGCCCGCCTCGCTGATTTCCGTTTGGGTCGCGTCGAATACCGAGCCGAAGTGGGTGCCGACGATATCGGAAGACACAATCTCCTCGTCGGTATAACCGAAAGATTCATTCCCCTCGGCCGCTTTTTTCATGGCGTCATTGACTTGCTCGACGGTGACTTTTTTCTCCAGCACCGAAACCAGTTCCGTAACCGAGCCGGTAATGGTCGGCACCCGCTGGGCATGGCCTTTGAGTTTGCCCTTTAATTCCGGGATCACCAGGCCAATCGCCTTCGCCGCCCCGGTGGTATGCGGGATAATATTTTGCGCCGCCGCGCGCGAGGCGCGCAGGTCTTTACCGCGCGGGCCGTCGACCAACGACTGGGTGCCGGTATACGCGTGGATGGTGGTCATGGTGCCCACTTTGATGCCGAAACTGTCGCTCAGGACTTTAGCCATCGGCGCCAGGCAGTTGGTGGTGCAGGACGCGACGGAAAGAATCCGGTCTTCCGCCGTGATGGTGTCGCAGTTGACATTAAAAACAATGGTTTTCATATCTCCGGCCGGCGCGGAAATCAGTACTTTTTTCGCTCCCGCGTCCAGGTGGGCCTGCGACTTTTCGGCGGAGGCATAAAACCCGGTGGATTCCACCACGATTTCCACGCCAAGGGTGCCCCAAGGGATATTCTTGGCGTCTTTTTCGGCATACACGATGATTTTTTTATCGTTAACGATAATCGCGTCGTCGGTATAATCCACCGTACCGTCAAAATGGCGATAGCTGGAATCATGCTTTAACAGATAGGCCAGGACCTTAGGCGAGGTAAGATCGTTGATGGCGACGATCTCTACTTCGCTGCGGGTTTCCAGGATGCGCCGCAACACCAAACGTCCTATACGGCCAAAACCATTAATACCAATCTTTTTCATCTCATAATCCTCATATAAATATGTCGGCTATCTAGCAAAAGATCAAAACTGGCACCTGCCTCCTGTGGAGTCAAGATGGATAAATTCTGAAAGCCAGGCCGTTATCCGGCGGCGCTGCGGATCCTGCGCACGGCCCGCCGCCGGTCGCCGGACGGCGGGTTTATGCTGTGGCGGCTGCTTGAGACGGCATCCCCGTTGCCTTCAGGCCAGGGCGGGGTAATCGGTATATCCGGTGCCGCCTTCGGCATAGATCGTCTGCGGGTTAAGCGGGTTAAGGGCGGCGTTTTGCTTAAAGCGCCGCACCAAGTCGGGATTGGCGATATACAGGCCGCCAAACGCCGCCGCGTCGGCCTCGCCCTGGCTTATCAACGCTTCGGCGGACGCTTTGGTTAAGCCTTCATTGGCAATCCAGGCACCGGAAAAAGTTTTCCTTAAGTCCGGTCCGAAACGGTCCGGAAAAGTCAATGACTCACGGGCGAAGATAAACGCCAGCCGCCGTTTATTCAGTTCCTCGACCACATAGCTGAACATGGCTTTGGGATTGGAATCATGCATTGAGTAAGAGCTGGACATTAAATTAAGATGCACGCCAAACCGTTCCGCCGGCCAGACCGACAATAAGGCATCGACGGTTTCCAACAGAAAACGCGCCCGGTTGGCGATGGTGCCGCCGTATTGATCGGTGCGTTTATTCGAACCGTCATGCAGGAACTGATCAAACAGATAACCGTTTGCCGCATGGATTTCAATGCCGTCAAAGCCGGCGCGCCGGGCATTTTCGGCCCCACGGCGGAAATCCGCCACGATGCCGGCTATTTCTGCGGTTTCCAGTGCGCGGGGGACCTCGTAGGGTTTTTGCGGCCGCAGCACGGAAACATGGCCTTCCGGCGCGATGGCGCTTGGCGCCACCGGCAATTCTCCGTTCAGATACACCGGATCGGATATCCGTCCCACATGCCATAACTGAATGACAATTTTGCCCCCGGCCTGGTGCACCGCGTCGGTCACCTCGCGCCAGGCGGCCACCTGTTTTTCCGACCAGATTCCCGGCGTATTGGGATAACCCACGCCCTGGGGCGATACCGACGTGGCTTCAGTCAGGATAAGACCGGCACTGGCGCGCTGGACATAGTACTCTTTGGTGATGGCGCCGGGGCTGCGCTCGTCGACGGCGCGCATGCGGGTAAGCGGGGCCATGACGATACGATTGCTCAGTTCAATGGCGCCGATATTAATGGGGTCATACAAGGTTGGCATAGGTTTTCCTGTCGCTATATCAGTCATTTATTGGTTTCATTCTAAACCCTAAATGATGAGCAGGGTGTTACTGCATGTGCGGTACGCCATCCCCATTCGGCCGGGCAATTACCCGTCATCGCGGGCATAAAACCATAAGCAGATTTCTCCTAGTTCACAGGCCGGCGCATTCATCTCAATATCGATTTCTGTTATATTGGCGATCTAGATCACAAAAAGCACTAAAGGATGATACCGCGCTATGATCAACCGTTTCACCCTCGCCGCCATTGCGGCTGCTTTTGCGCTGACCGGCTGCGTAAAACACTCATTTGACGAACCCGCGGCTGACAAACCTGCGGCAGACTTTACCACTGGCCCGACGCTTGTCACCGTGACGCATGTGCCCGCCCGCACCGCGGATGGCGCGACCATCTATGTTACCGTCGACGGCAGCGACGCCGGCGCTCTGGCCACTGGCGAAAGCGTAGCCCTGCATGTACCGCCGGGCAAGCATCAGATCGGCGGTTACGCCCGGTCGCTGGTTGGCCATGTCACCATTCCGCCGGTGCAGATCACCACCACGACCACCAGCGCGAAACACATCGCTTATACCGTAGTGAAGAGCAAACCGGTGTTTACCGAACTGAAAGACGATCCGGTCCCGCAGACGACGGCGGCGCAGACTAGCGCAACGCCGCAGACGGCGGCGGCACCGCAGGCTACCGCGACGCCGCAGACGACAGCGACACCGCAAACAACGGAAACATCGCAGGCAACCGCGACGCCACAGACAACAGCGACACCGCAGGCAACGGAAACATCGCAGGCTACCGCGACGCCACAGACGACAGCAACGCCGCAAACAACGGAAACATCGCAGGCTAGCGCAACACCGCAGACGACAGCAACGCCGCAAACAACGGAAACATCGCAGGCAACCGCGACGCCGCAGACGACAGCAACGCCGCAGGCAGCGGAAACATCGCAGGCAACCGCGACGCCGCAGACGACAGCAACGCCGCAGGCAACGGAAACATCGCAGGCAACCGCGACGCCGCAGACGACAGCAACGCCGCAGGCAACGGAAACATCGCAGGCTGCCGCGACGCCGCAGACGTCCGAGACATCACAGCAATAACGCAATGCCGGCGGCACCGGCCCCGGGTTATCGCCTCAATTCAGGTTACGATAAACGAGGGCCGGCGCTGGAGAAGGCGGCGTGATAGCGATGGCGTTGACTCACCAGGGGACGGTTCTTCCCAGATAGTCCAGATAATGTAATCCCGTGCGCCCGGCACAGGCCTCAATGGTGTTAAGCAGGGCCGGGATGCTTTCTTCGATAGTCAGCCGCGCTTCCGGCCCCCCCATCTCCGTGCGCACCCATCCCGGCGCCATCAGTAGAAACGTTCTGGGATCGCCCTCGTGGCGCGCAGCAAAGCTGCGCATAAACATATTCAGCGCCGCTTTGCTGCCCCGGTACACATCGTAATGACCATTGGTGTTATTGGCGAGGCTACCCTGGCCGGAAGACATGACGCCGAGGGTGCCCGTCGGCGGAACAAGGTCCTCAAACGCCTCGATAACCCGCATCGGGCTCAGCGCGTTCGTTACCATCACGCGAATAAACTCATCGGTCGACACGTCCGCTATCGTTTCCCGATCGCTATTTTTGACGCCGGCATTGACAAAAAGCAGGTCAATGCGCCGATCGCTGAGCCGCTCATGTAACGCATCGATCTGCTGGGGCAGCGTAATATCCACGGTCTCTACTTCAAGTGAATCAGGAAAGCGTTCAGCAAGATGGAAAAGACGGTCAGCAGACGAGGCTCGCCCGGTGGCTATTACTCTACAACCGCGTTTCAGCGACTCTTCCGCCATCGCAAAGCCCAGGCCGCGGGAGGCGCCGATAAGAAGGACCGTCTTTTGGGAAGGTGGTGTTGGCATGCTTTATTTCCTCTGCGTGTGCGCTGCCTGGTGATAAGCTATCCATCAATGCAGCTATTGACGTTGGATGCAGTCACTATATCCCTGCGCAATACAGGGCGGAAGACGCAGCATTTGCACTGATAACATGCATCCAACGCCTTCCCTCATTTTTCCGGCCGGGATACAATGCTTCATGACTGAACCCGACCTCAATTTACTTATTGCGCTGGATGCGCTGCTGGCCGAGACCAGTGTGGCCGGCGCCGCGCGCCGGCTTGGATTAAGCGCCTCGGCCATGAGCCGCACGCTTGGCCGCCTGCGCGCGGTCACCGGCGATCCTTTACTGGTCAGGGCAGGGCGCGGCATGGTATTGACGCCCTATGCCGGGGAAATACGGGCGCGTACGCAACGGACGGTAGCGGAGGCGCGCGCCGTACTGCGGCCTGCGGCGTCGGAACTGAATTTAGCCACGCTTGACCGCACCTTTACCCTGCGTGCCAACGATGGTTTTGTCGAGGCGTTTGGCGCATTGCTTATCGCCGCGGCGGCGACGGCGCCCTACGTGCGGCTGCGTTTTGCGCCCAAGCCGGAAAAGAGTCCACGCTATTTGCGAGAAGGACTGGCCGATCTTGAGATAGGCGTAGCCGAGGCCATGGGCCCGGAAATACGGTTACAGACGTTATTCAGGGACCGGTTCGTGGGCGTGGTGAGAAAAAACCACCCGCTGGCGCTGGAGCCTAACATCACCGCCAGCCTGTATGCGTCTTTCGGGCACGTGGTCGCCTCCCGCCGGGGGCGGATTGCCGGACCGGTAGACGAAGCGCTGGCCGAATTAGGCCTAACGCGCAAGATCGCCGCCGCGGTGCCGAGCTTTCCCGCCGCGCTGGCCGTGGCTCAGGCGTCCGACCTCGTGGCGCTGCTACCCGCGTCATTTCTCATCAATCAACCGGTTATCACTATCATGGGCGAGCAGGGCTCGCTCTGTCTTTTTGAGCTTCCTGTAAAAACCCCGGGCATTACGGTATCGCAGATGTGGCATCCGCGTTCAGAGGTCGATCCGGCCCATCGCTGGCTAAGGCAAATGGTGCTGAGGGTCTGTCGCCAGCAGTTGCCGGAGTGACACCGCGCGGCACGGCAATCAATCCCTTTACGGTGGGTAACCCTACTTGGCATGGCCGCCGTAACCCCAAACCCTTGGCGCCCGCGTTTTCCTAACCGACTGTACTGTTTTATTTCAATGCCATCTGTATGTATAAATGAAGTTGTTTTGCAGGTACTTTAATTTAATGGGTAAATGGTGCAAATTGCATAATAAGCTTAAATATCATTAATATTGAAGGAACCGGGGATGTCTGTAAAAGATACGCTGTTGGCACTGTTGGTGGTCATAATCTGGGGCGTTAATTTTGTCATTATCAAAGTCGGCCTGCACGGAATGCCGCCTTTCCTGTTGGGCGGCCTGCGGTTTCTGCTGGTGGCCATTCCGGCTATTTTTTTTATCCCCGTGCCTAAAATCCCCCTGAAATGGCTGGCGCTTTATGCGTTGACCATCAGTTTCCTGCAGTTCGCCTTCCTGTTTTGCGCCATTAATATCGGCATGCCCACCGGCATTGCTTCGCTTATCCTTCAGTCACAGGTATTTTTCACCATCATCCTGGGGACGATTTTCCTGGGGGAAAAAATCAAGGCCATGCAAATCCTGGGTACGCTCATTGCCGCGGCGGGCATGGCGGTGCTGGTGGAAGGC
Source organism: Sodalis sp. RH14 (assembly GCF_047324285.1). NCBI lineage: Bacteria > Pseudomonadati > Pseudomonadota > Gammaproteobacteria > Enterobacterales > Bruguierivoracaceae > Sodalis > Sodalis sp. RH14. Next base: position 3,003,408 of record NZ_CP178739.1, on the reverse strand, counting down.
GGCATGAGCAACGCGTTGTCCGCCATTCCTCCGCTCGGTATGTTATTGACGCTGACCGCCGGCCTGTGCTGGGCGCTGGGCAATATCACCAATAAAAACATCATGACCGCCGCGCCCAACACGCCGATTCTGTCGCTGGTTGTCTGGAGCGCCTTGATTCCCGTTATTCCTTTTTTAGTATGCTCGTGGATCTTCGAAGGCCGGCAGACCATCGTCGACAGTCTCGTGGATATTAAGGCGCCCACGGTATTTTCACTGATTTATCTGGCCTTTATTTCCACTATTATCGGCTATGGATTGTGGGGCGCGCTGCTCTCCCGCTATGAAACCTGGCGCGTCACCCCTTTCGCGCTGCTGGTGCCGGTGGTGGGATTAACCAGCGCCGCCCTGATATTGGGGGAGTTGCTCAATATCCTGCAAATCATCGGCGTTGCCGTTATTATGCTGGGCCTGTTGATCAATGTTTTCGGTTCCCGCCTGATAAACCGATGGCTGGCGCCCCAGGTCTAAGGGCGCCTTACCCTTAACGCGCCCACAGCCGGCGTCGCGCCATAACCGCTGCCTGTCGCAGCGGCACATCACTTCCTGCATAATCGTCTATGATTGTTCTACGTGAAACTCGCATCACCGGCATAAGACGGGGCGGTATCGTCCATTGCTTACTTCCGGGTTAAACGAGGCAATTGAATGAAATCCAAATCATTTACTAAAAGCTGGGGCGCCGAATACGTCGCCGCCGGCGTCGTTCGCTTTCGTCTCTGGGCGACCGGACAGGACAAGGTGACGCTCAGGCTTTCCGGCGAAGACAGGGCGATGAACCCGAGCGGCGACGGCTGGTTTGAGCTGGTGGTCACCGGCGTTTCCCCCGGCGCGGAGTATCATTATATCCTTGCCGACGGCACGGCCGTGCCGGACCCCGCCTCCCGCGCCCAGAAGGCGGATGTCGACGGTCCTTCCCTCGTCATCGACCCGGCGCGTTACCGCTGGCGGAATACGCAATGGCGCGGCCGCCCGTGGGAAGAATCGGTCGTCTACGAGATGCATATCGGCACGTTCACGCCGGAAGGGACGTTCCAGGCCGCGATCGATAAGCTGCCTTACCTGGTCGAAACCGGCATCACCATGATCGAGGTCATGCCCGTCGCGCAATTCGGCGGCAGCCGCGGCTGGGGCTATGACGGCGTGCTGCTCTACGCGCCGCATTCCGTCTATGGCGCGCCGGAGGATTTCAAGGCCTTTATCGATGCCGCCCATGGCCATGGTCTCTCGGTGGTGCTGGATATCGTCCTTAATCATTTCGGGCCGCAGGGCAATTATCTGCCGCTGTTGGCGCCGGATTTTTTCCACAAGGAGCGCAAGACGCCCTGGGGCGCCGGCATCGCCTATGACGTTGCCGCGGCCCGCCGTTATATCGTGGAAGCGCCGCTCTACTGGCTGGAGGAATTTCACCTTGACGGCCTTCGCTTCGACGCGATAGACCAGATCGAGGACAGTTCCGCCAAGCACGTGCTGATCGAGATAGCCGAGCGTATCCGCGCCGGCATTACCGACCGGCCGATCCATTTGACGACCGAGGACAGCCGCAACGTCATTTTCCTGCATCCGCGCGGGGAGGACGGCTCCGTACCGCTCTTCACCGGCGAGTGGAACGACGACTTCCACAATGCCGTCCACGTCTTCGCCACCGGCGAGACGCATGCGTACTACCAGGACTTTGCCAGGGAGCCGGAAAAGCTGGTCGCCCGCGTTTTGGCGGAAGGTTTCGCTTATCAGGGCGAGGTCTCTGCGCAGACCGGCAGGCCGCGCGGCGTGAAAAGCACGGGACAGCCGCCGGCGGCCTTCGTCGATTTCATCCAGAACCACGACCAGGTGGGCAACCGCGCCCAGGGCGAAAGACTGATTGCGCTGGCCGGCGCCGACCGTACCCGGGTTCTGCTCGCCGCGCTGCTTTTCTCGCCGCATATCCCGCTGCTTTTTATGGGCGAGGAATATGGCGAGACGAATCCCTTTTTGTTCTTCACCGATTTTCATGGCTCCCTCGCCAGGGCCGTGCGCGAGGGCCGCGCGCGTGAGTTCGCGGGCCATGCCGGCCACGAGGGCGAAAGCGTGCCCGATCCGAACGCGCAGACCACCTTCGAGATGTCGAAACTTGACTGGAAAAAGCGCGATAGCGGGGCGGGCAAAAGCTGGCTGGCGCTGACCAAAGAATTATTGGCGCTGCGCCAGAAAAAGGTGGTGCCGTTGCTCAGCACCGCCCGCGGCGATGCCGGCCACGTGGTGCAGACCGCGCCGGGTTTCCTTGCCGTCACCTGGACCTACCCGAAAGGCAGGCTGTCCATCGCGCTCAATATCGGCAAAACACCCCAGCCGCTTCCCAACCAGCCGGGCGAGACGATATTCGCCTGGCCGAAAGCGGCAAATGACCTGCCGCAAAACGCCATTATTGTCCGTGTTGCCCCGGGAGACGCAAAGTGAAGATTCCAACCGCTACCTACCGTATTCAGTTCCGCAACGGCATGACCTTCGACCGCGCCGCCGGCCTGGTGCCTTATCTTAAGCGGCTCGGCATCAGTCATCTCTATGCCTCGCCGGTCTTTACCGCCACGTCCGGCTCGACCCACGGCTATGACGTCACCGACGCCAACGAGATCGATCCTTCGATCGGCGGCCGGGCAGGTTTCGATCGCATGGTAAAGACATTGCAGGGCGCGGGGCTTGGCCTGATCCTTGATATCGTGCCGAACCACATGGCCGCTTCGCTGGAAAATCCGTGGTGGCGCGATGTGGTAGAGAAGGGCAAAAACAGCCGCTACGCCCGGCATTTCGACATCGACTGGTCCGAGCGCCTGACCTTGCCTTTCCTCGGCGATACGTTCGAACGCGCCCTGGAAAACGACGAGATTGCCGTGAAGCCCGATCCGAAAACCGGCAGGCCCGCTTTCGCCTATTACGACACCTTCTACCCGCTTGCCGCCGAAACCTGGCAGGGCCGCGAGGCCGAGGTGCTGAATCTCACCGACAAAGGGGCGATTGCCCGGCTCCACGGGCGCCAGCCCTATCGGCTGATGTCCTGGCGCGATGCGCCGCGCGACCTGTCCTACCGGCGTTTTTTCGAGATAACCGGCCTCGTGGGCGTGCGGGTTGAGGACAAGGCCGTGTTTGACGATACGCACCGGCTCATCCTCGAGCTGGTCCAAACCGGCGCGGTCGACGGGCTGCGGGTGGATCATGTGGACGGGCTTGCCGATCCGAAAGCCTATCTTGAGCGCCTGCGGCAGGAAGCCGGGCCGGACTGCTATATAACGGTGGAAAAAATTCTCGGCAAGGGCGAGCAGATCCCGCCGGACTGGCCGATTTCCGGCACCACTGGTTACGAATTCATCGCCGCGCTCTCCGATGTGTTGGTGGACGATGAGAAGATAGACCTGCTGCGGCAGGCCTATGACGATGTCGTGGGCAGGCCTGTGGATATGAAAGCCGAACTGCGGGCGGCCAAGCTGCTGATGGTGGACAGGAATTTCGCGGGTGAATTTACCACGCTCCTCAAGCTGGTGATGGCGATCGCCGGGATGGAAAGGGTGGCGCTGGATGAAAACGCCGCCCGATCGGCTCTGCGCGAGCTGTTGGTCGCCTTCCCGGTCTACCGCACCTATGGCACGGCGCAAGGGCTGCCACCGGCGGGCGATGAGATGCTGCGCAAGGTGACTGGAAAGGTGAAAGCCAGCGTGAACGCTCCCGACCCCGGGGCGCTCGATTTCCTGACCCGCCTGCTCGCGGGCGAGGTCTCGGATATCGCTTCCGGCGAAGCCGCCACTTTCCGCACCCGCTTCCAACAGTTGACGGGCCCACTGATGGCGAAATCGGTGGAGGACACGCTATTCTTCCGGCAGAACATGGAGCTGGCCCTGAACGAAGTGGGCGCCGAACCGATGCCGCGCGCCTTCTCGCTCGACCGCTTCCACGCGGAAATGCAAACGCGGCTCGAACGGCAGCCGGATGCGCTGTCAGGCACCTCGACCCATGATACCAAACGTGGCGAGGACGCCCGCGCACGGCTATATACGCTCACCGAAGCGCCGGAGCGCTGGGCGGAATGCGTTGCCCGCTGGCGCCGGATGAACCAGGCCAGCGTCGCCGTGCTTGACGACGGCGCGGCGCCAAAACCGGCGGTCGAATGGATGATCTTCCAGGCGCTGGCCGGTGTCTGGCCGGTGACGCTCGACCCGCAAGACGGGAAGGGCCTGCAGGCGCTCGAAGAGCGGTTTCTGGCCTTTGTGGAGAAGGCGCTGCGGGAAGCAAAACTGCGCACTGACTGGAATGACAGCAACGACGCCTATGAAAAAGCCGTGCTCGACTATGTCCGCCATCTGCTCTCGCCGGCCAACCAAACATTTTTACAGGATTTCACCGGCGCGCTGCAGCCCTTTATCCGCGCCGGCCTGGTCAATAGCCTTACCCAGACGGTCATCAAGCTGACGGCGCCGGGCGTGCCGGATATCTACCAGGGTAGCGAAGCGCTGAATTTCAGCCTCGTCGATCCCGACAACCGGCGAGAACCGGATTTTACCGCCCTTGAACGTCTGCTTGCCGGGAGCGAAAAACCTGTCGTCGCCACGGAGGAGGGCTGGCTTAGCGGCCAATTGAAGCAGCATATCATCGCCAGGATCCTGCCTTTGCGCCGGCAGAAGACGGCGCTGTTTCGCCGCGGCGACTATTTGCCGCTCACCGCCACCGGCAAACAGGCAGAAAACGTCATTGCCTTCGCCCGGGCGGAAAGCGACGATGCGCTGATCGTTATCGCGCCTCGCCTTGTCTTCGGTATGCTGTACGACAATCCGGCTCAACTGCATCAGCAACGCTTGACCCAGGCGGAAATCGCTTTGCCCGGGCGGCTCGCCAATAGCCGCTACCGCGATATTCTCAGCGGAAAAGAGATCTTCCTGACCGATAGGATAGACTTGGAATCCGTTGACTGCCGTTCGGCGGTGATATTGTTAAAAATTTGATTTTATAGATATAACATCGTGGCACGCCAAGCCTTCGGCTATCACTGCGGGGGGCTCGGGTATAAGGTGGCGCCCTATGCCGGGCAACCGGTGAATGGCGCACCTGCCGTGATGTACATGTTTTCATGGGTAAACGCGTAGGGGTATTATAGGCGTAGTGATGTGAAAGGGCTGGTTACGAACGTAGCGCGCGTATATCGTTGAGACTCATCCTTCTTATTTAACATAATATACATTATGCGCACCAAGATGACTTCATGTGGATGCTGGATTTCGCCTTGCCTCATCAGGCTAAGGCGTGTTTGCCGGCATCCAGTCTTACTATGGATGTCCGCTCTCAATATCCACTCCAATCGATTTCACCATCTCAGCAATATTCTGCGGGTAAACGGCTTCGTTCATTGCGCTCAATTCTTCGGCATGCCACCAGTAGCGCCCGCTGATAGCACTCTTTTCATTACTGCTCCAATTCACAATGCTTATGTCATGGTCAGTCACTCGCACCAGGTAAAACTTTTCCTGGGCTGCAACCATTTCACCGCTCGGTAACTTCATTACAAAATTTCTTTCTGCCACACACCGGCCAACGTCGCTGCGTATGATACCGGTTTCTTCCCATAATTCCCTGACGGCTGCTTGCTCATATGTCTCACCTTGTTCAACGCCACCGCCTGGCGTTGCCCAGTATGAGGTTCCTGCCAGCGCATCCGTGCGGTGCATAAACCTAAACAGTAAAATGCGTCCGCAAGGATCGATAATCAGCAATCTGGATGCTGGCCGTGATGTCATCTTTTCTCCTGCATGCCGTGCTCATAAAAGCCGTAATTTTGATCGCGCTACGTGAAATCTGAGAAACCCTGGCTACGGTTATACAGCAAATATAGCGCAGCGACAGGGTTCGACAAATGACCCAGGACGCCGCAACAGCAGTTCACGCACGCTTTTATTCCCTGTATCTCAGGCCGGACAAATCGACGGCCCCGCAGCCCGGAACTTGGGCGGCCATGGCCATATCAATGGCCATCATTTAACATAATGTTGAGGTCTGATCGCGTTTGTCGCTTTACCGCCAGGCAGTTTGCACATTAAATGAGGTTTTTACTGAGACGGAGCCAACTTTCCTTTACAATGGTAGTCCTTTCCCTTTTCAGGCCGACATTTATGCTCATTCCCAAGCTGACGCAGCAAGACATGACGGAAAGCGAACAACGCCAACTTAAGACCCTGCTCGACCAGGCTAAAAAAGCCAAAGGACTTCCTCTCTCCAACTCAGAAACCAACCATGTCAAGGATGATTACATCGCCCAGCTGATGGCTGAACGTGAGATCATTGCCAAACAGGTTCGGGTAGTGAAACGTCAGAAGAAGCTAAAGCCTGACATTTCAGCCACTTATGAATGGACTGCCAATATGCATTCGCGTGGTAAACGTTAACGTCGTGTTTAAGGTCTAAATCAATCACTCAGGGCGAGGACCTTCCCCGCCCCTGGCACTGCTTTACTCCTGTAAACCACGATTAACCAGCATGGGCGTTATATCGGGTTCCTTGCCACGCCAATCCTTATACACCTTGGCCAGGTCCTGGCTATTGCCTTTTGACAGCACCTCATCACGAAAACGCTGCCCGTTGCGCGCCGTTAAACCCCCCTGCTCCGTAAAGCCCGCAAAAGCGTCATCCGCCAACATTTGCGTCCACAAATAAGCATAATAGCCGGCCGCATAACCGCCGCCCCAGATATGCTGGAAATAACTGGAGCGATAACGCGGCGGGACATAAGGCAGGTTGACGTTGAACTCAGCCAGGGCGGCGGCTTCAAACTCGGCTACCTGTTGCTCCGGCAAGCCGGCGCTCAACGTATGCCAGCGCATGTCCAGGAGCGCGGCCGCCAGCAGTTCGGTCATTTCATACCCTTTATTGAAACGCGACGCCTTTTCAATTTTTGCCAGCAACTCGTCGGGCATTGGCGCGCCGGTCTGATAATGCCTGGCATAATTAGCGAAGACCCGGGGTTCATCGGCCCAGTGTTCATTGAATTGGGAGGGGAATTCGACAAAGTCCCGCGGCGTCGACGTACCGGAAAGACCCGGATATTCCTGGCTGGCAAACAGGCCGTGCAGGGTATGGCCAAATTCGTGAAACAAGGTGACGACGTCATCCCAGGATAACAGGGCGGGTTGCCCCTCGGCGGGCTTGGCGAAATTGGCCACATTATAGATAACCGGCCGGGTACCCAGAAGCAGGGATTGGTCGACAAAATTGCCCATCCACGCCCCGCCGCCCTTATTGTCGCGCTGAAAATAATCCGTATAAAACAGCGCCATGGACGCCCCGTCCTGGTCGAAGACTTCATATACCCGGACATCGGGATGGTAAACCGGAAGATCGGTGCGCGCCTTGAGTTCAATACCGTACAGCAGACGGGCGGCGTAAAATACGCCCTGTTCCAGCACCCGGTTCAGCTCAAAATAAGGTCTGATCTGCGCGTCGTTAAGGTCATATTTCATTTTGCGCACGCGATCGGCGTAAAACTGCCAATCCCAGGCCGCCAGGGTAAATTTATCCTGGCCGCTGTCGATCAGCGCCTGGATATCGGCGGCTTCCCGCCCGGCCCGCGCCGTGGCGGCGGGCACTATGCGCGTCATAAACTCCAGCGCCGCGGCCGGCGTCTTCGCCATCTGATCCTGCAGCGCCCAGGTGGCATAGTCGGGAAAACCCAGCAGGCCGGCCTGCTCGGCGCGCACCTGCGCCAGCCGGAGAAGAATGGCCCGCGTGTCGTTGCCGTCGCTCTTTTCCGCCCGTGAAATGGAGGCGCTGAACAGCGCCTGGCGGGTGGCGCGCCGTTCCAGGGTTTGCAACTGCGGTTGCTGGGTGGTGTTTTGCAGCGCCAGGAGCCAGCGTTCGCCAAGATTGCGCTCATTCGCCGCCTGCCGCGCCGCCGCAATCTCCTGCGCCGACAGCCCGTCGAGTTGGCTGATATCGTCAACCAGCAATGCGCCCTGTTTGGTGGCATCCAGCAGCCGATGGGAAAACTGCGTGCTTAAGGTCGCCGCTTCCTGATTGAGTGTGGAAAGCTGTTGTTTTTGCGCCGCGGATAATTGCGCCCCGGCCAGGACAAAGCGCTGATAAGTGACGTCGATAAGCCGGCGCGATTCGGCGGAAATCGCCAGGGAATCCCGCTGGTCGTACACAGTTTTCAGGCGGCTGAACAGCCTGGCGTTGAATTTTATCGCATCGTTCATCGCGGCCAGTTTCGGCGATTGTTCCTCATCAATGCGCTGTAGCGAATCGCTGGTATTCGCGGAGGTCATGGCGCCGAATACGCTCATGACCCGCTTTAATAACGCGCCGGAGCGCTCCAGCGCGGCATAGGTATTATCGAAGGTCGGCTCGTCGCGCCGTGCGGCAATATCATCAATCTCCGCGAGATAGGCGCGCATGCCCTCCTCGATTGCCGGTGTATAGTCGCTTTCCCGGATCAGGTCGAAGGGGGGCGCCTGGAAAGGCAGCTGGCTGGGCTGGTAAAACGGATTTTGCTGCTGAAGGTGATTGTCGCGCATGTTCTGCTCCTGCCGAATCGGTCGGTAAACCCTGATCCCATGCTAGCACGCCCCAGGTGAAAAGACAGTCTTGCCCCCGTCCTGAAGAATATGGGCAAAAAAAAAATGCGCCGAAGCGCATTTATACATGTGGGCATCAACAGCCGTTACAGGGAGGCCATATCGATGACGAAACGATAACGCACATCGCTTTTTACCACCCGCTCATAAGCATCATTGATTTGCTGGATATTAATCTTTTCAATATCGGAAACGATATTGTGCTCGCCGCAAAAATCAAGCATCTCCTGGGTTTCCTTAATCGAACCGATGCCGGAACCCGCGAGACTGCGGCGCCCGCCGATCAGGGCCGCGGCGTGCAGCGGCACCTTCTTTTCCGGCAGGCCGACCAGGACCATGGTGCCGTCGATTTTTAACAGCGACAGATAGGCGCCCCAGTCGATTTCCGTTCCGACGGTGCAGATTATCAGATCAAAGGTGCTTTTTAACTTCTCGAAGGTGGCCGGATCCTGCGTGGCGTAATAATGTTGGGCGCCCAGACGCAGACCGTCCTCTTTCTTAGACAGGGTCTGGCTGAGCACGGTCATTTCCGCGCCCATGGCTTTGCCCAGCTTCACACCCATATGGCCTAAGCCGCCAAGACCGATAATAGCCACTTTTTTACCCGGCCCGGCCTGCCAGTGACGCAATGGCGAGTAGAGGGTAATGCCGGCGCAGAGCAAGGGAGCCGCCGCGTCCAAGGGTAAATTATCGGGAACCGACAGCACATAACCCTGCTTGACCACGATATGGTCGGAATAGCCGCCCATGGTTGGCGTTTTGCCGTCGCGCTCCACGCTGTTATAGGTTAATACCAACCCTTCCTTGTATTGCTCTAAATCCACATCGCGCTCGGCGCAATGGGTGCAGGAATCCACAAAGCAACCGACGCCGACCCGATCGCCTACGTTAAACTTTGTCACGCCGTCGCCTGCGGCGACCACCTCACCCACAATTTCATGGCCGGGCACCATGGGGAATATAGCCCCGCCCCACTCGTCCCTGGCCTGGTGAATATCCGAATGGCAAACGCCGCAGTAGGCGATTTTGATCACGACATCATCGGGGCCGGGGGCGCGTCGCTCAAAAGAGTAAGGCGTAAGAGGCGCCTTGGCGCTGAGCGCGGCATAACCTTTAGCTTTAGACATATGACAAACTCCGGGTTGCTTGATAAAGGAGATGGCGCAGGTTCGCCATGCATCCACTGTTGCCCTATTCTGCCAGCAATCATCCCGGATAAGGTAGACGATTATTCTTGCGTTATTGCCTGATCCTGCAATCAGGGCCATAAATCGCATTGAAAAGTAAACGCGCACAAAATAATTACTGTTTGGATTATTATTGCTTTGGTTAATATGTCAATTGTTAATCAAAAAGGTTAAAAAACAACGGCCGCCGTAATGAAGGTAAAACCTTCCCTAAACAATAGTTTATTTTAAGCTGTATTTGTTTTTTGTCTGGCTAGAATAGCTTCCCGTTATCTCACCTCGCTATGGGTAACAATCAATAAACTTATCGATAGTATTTTTGAGTAATTTTTAAATAAAATCTAAATAAATAGGCGATCATGAAAAAAACAAGAAAGACCTTTATCGGCATCCTGACGGTAGTCGGTGGCATAACGCAGGCTTATAGTGCCAGTGATAGTGAGAGCAAAGTCAATGAAAGTGATTTACACGGTTCTCCACCCACTGCCAGTACTAATATAAAGCCATTTTCGAATATCATAAAAATAAAACCTTCTAAAAGTACATTTGAAAATCCAAATTTAGATTCATCGAAAATCCATAGTTTTGATAAAAGATCACTCGAGTACTACTCGGGAAACGACAGTACGTACCATATTGTGGATTTGTATAGCAAAAAGGGGGGAACCAAGAAAGTCGATAAAAAAATGTTGACTAAAGGCAGACCCAATGATTTAAAAACCGTCGTGTTTTTTAGAGGCGGGGGGGAGTTTGTCATTAAAGAAGGCATACCGGAAAATCTCAACATTGAAGCGATTATGGTAGACAACTCAACGCTGCTGCTGCAAAATTCTCCGCAAATTTTCGCAAAAGAGATCTGTGCTTCCAAAAACGCCACAATCCAGGGCAATGGCATAATACAATCAAATGTCATCAACGAAGGTACCCTTTCAGTTGATCCTGAAACTAAAAAGCCGAGCAAGTTCAATAGTATTGGTGATTTCTTCAGCAAAAAACCTTTACATGCAGAGAAGGGAATTACCCCTGGTCAAAGCCTTCCGCACACCACGCTTACCATTGATGGCGATTATATCTCAAGAGATAACGGGATCATTGTTCTGAGGGTAAATAAAAAAAATGATAATCCTGATAATAATCAATTGGAGATTAGAGGCAACGCTCCAAATAAAAGCAATATTTTTGTAAAAGGTAATATTTTGAATAGTAATCCAGAAAATATAGCCTCTATTAAGTTAAATGGCAATGTTTCTGAAGATGCCTTCATGTTTCTAAATACACCCGCCTCAAGCGAAAATGAAGCCAAAGTAAGAAGAGAAAATAACCGGCTTGTGGCATTCATTGCCGAAAAAAAGGATGGGGTAAATAAACCATCTTCTGATCAAATCCATCTGCAAAAAAAGATACCTGCCGCAGATGCGCAGGATAACACGGCGAACCATTACAGAAGCGGGCCTGCTAAGCCGCCGCGTACTTTCCAGCATAAAAATAATAACATGACCATTCAGCCGAAACCAACGGATCGGACTGTTCTCCCAGACCGAATAGAAAAACCACCATACCCCAAGGTCCAGTTTAATATAATAAGCAGTACGAGTGACCTTGTTGGCAGTTATGATCACGACTGGACTCAAAGCAATGCCTCTATAAATGACGCGATTGATAAAATTTACGGTGACTTGGGACCCGTGCCTGAAAGGGATGGGAATAACGCTAATGCGCTCGTTTATACGCTCACACACATAAAAGCAGACCTGAGCGAGGGTAAAAATTTCAAAGGTCTGATTAACAATACTGCCAATACCGTGCCGCAAGATGCAAACATAGCCCCCTACAGCCAACTTGGCAGGTTCGATAAATATTTACATGGCGAGGGCTTTGAAGAGAATGACTACGAGCGGGATTATCCCGCCCATGGCTGCGGCGATGATGATGGGATGGATAACGGTTCCGCTGCTCGGTTTGATGAACAAAGAGCTGCGTCCCAGCCGCTTGATACAAATGCAGACTCTACCCGCGGCGATAAGGAGGAGGAGGATTTCGGCCTCGCTGCCTTGTTCAACGAACAAAGCGACGCTTCTCGGCCGCCTGTGCAAAATGCGCACGCCGTTGCCGGCGGCGACGATGAGGAGGAGGATTTCGGCCTCGCTGTCTTGTTCAATGAACAAACGGACGCGTCCAAGCCGCTTGATAAAAATGCGGACTCCGCAGTCCGTGGTGATGATGAGGAGGAGGATTTCGGCCTCGCGGCCTTGTTCAATGAACAAACGGACGTGTCTAAGCCGCTTGATAAAAACGCGGACTCCGCTGCCGGCGGCGACGATGAGGAGGAGGATTTCGGCCTCGTGGCCTTGTTCAATGAACAAACGGACGCGTCCAAGCCGATTGATAAAAATGCGGACTCCGGTGTCCGTGACGATGATGAGGAGGAGGATTACGGCCTCGTTCTCTTATTCACTGAAGAAATGGACTCTCCAGAGTCGCTCGATGAAAACCTTGATGCTTCCGCGCCGCCCGATGATGATTTGGTTGATGATGGACTCTTAGCCTTGTTCAATAGTAATCAGGACAATCAGGGGGTTGATGCGGGCAATGGCTTGCTGGCCCGCAGCAGTTTGCAGCCGGCGGCGGGTATCTATGCCGCCAATATGGCAACCGCCAATACCCTGTTTGCGACCCGCATGCACGATCGGGTCGGCGCCACGGAATTCCCGTCCGCCTTTAACGGCGCCGATGGCGCAGGTCAATCTTCTTTCTGGCTGCGTATCGCCGGCGGTCAAACCGGGGCGCGTATGCGCGACGGCGCGTTATCTGCCAGCACCAATACCCAAAAGGTGCAATTGGGCGGGGAAATCGTTAGCGGCAGCCGCGACGGTATCGACGGACTGCATTTCGGCGTGATGCTCGGCGCGGGTAAAAGCCGCAGCCATAGCCATGCCATTAACGGTAAAGGCGCCCAAGGCGGACTTGAGGGATATGGCGCCGGTATATACGGTACCTGGTATCGCAACGACGGCAATCACGAAGGCCCCTATCTTGATGGCTCGCTAAACTATAACTGGTTCGGCAATCATGTTAAAAACGGATCGTCGGCAAATAAATCCGCCGATACGGCAACCTACCGTTCCGCTGGATTTGTCGGCACAGTAGAAGCCGGTCATAGCTGGCGACTGTTCTCCGCTGCCGCCTTTGACACCTATTTACAACCGCAAATACAGGTCGCCTGGATGGGCGTCGGCGCACGGGATCAGAAAGACCCGAACGGCGAACGCATCACCATGCTGGGCCATGATAATATCCAGACCCGCCTGGGCGCACGGCTGTATATGCGCGGTTATGCCAGCATGGATGAAGGCAGGCAGCGCATGTTCCAGCCCTATGTCGAAACAAACTGGATCCATAATACCCACGACTTCGGCGTTTGCCTGGGTAAGGATGCCTACTCCCAGGAGGGCGCCAGGGATATCGGCGAGATTAAAATGGGTAATGAGGGACAAATTAATGAGCATCTGGCGCTATGGGGCAGCATCGGCCAGCAAGTCGGCGGCAAGGGATACCACGACACCACCGGTACGTTAGGCGTGAAAGTGAATTTCTAAGCGGCGCGGCGCGCCGTCAGCTCAGGGCCGGCTCGGCCGGCCCTGTTTTGGAGCCGTGCGTACGCTGGCGTGAGAGGACGGCGGGTGCCATCCCGCCGCCTTATATATCATGATATTTCGCCGCTGCTATTTGCCTGCCGGTTATAGCAACCAATCACCTCGCCCGCTATCGACACCGCGATTTCCGCCGGCATTTTTCCTTTCACCGTCTCCAAACCGATGGGACAGCGCAGTTGCGCCAATGCCTCGGCACCCATGCCGCGCTCGCCAAGGCGATAAAGAAAGCGCCGGCGTTTGGTGATAGACCCAATAAGCCCGCAATACCGATGGCCGCCGCGTTTAAGTACCTGCTCAACCAGCATAAAATCAAGCTGATGATCGTGGGTCATCACGATAAAATAGCTGTCGGCCGGCATGGCGTCCAGGGCATCGAGCGGATCGTCGATAATCACCTTGACGCGTTGATCGCATGCCGGTGGAAACTGGTCGGCACGGCTGTCCACCCAACTGATATCACAGGGCAGCTCCGCCAGGATCCTGACCAGCGCCTTGCCTACGTGCCCGGCGCCGAATACCGCGATATGAGGCCGCGCCATAATCACCGGTTCGAATAGCACTGATGTCATGCCGCCGCAGCATTGCCCCAGGCGCGCGCCAAGGGAAAAACGCTCCGTGCGGCAGGCCGGGCGAGGCTCGCCCAGCAGTTCCCTGGCTATCCGCGTGCATTGAAATTCCAAATGACCGCCGCCGACCGTGCAAAATTGCCGGCTGCTGGTCACCACCATTTTGGTGCCGCTGTCGCGCGGCGTCGAGCCCTGTTCATCAATAATCGTGACCAATACGGCCGGGGTGCCTTCCGCCTGCAGTTGCGCCAGCGCTGAGATCCAATTATCAGTCATAGGGAGATTCCTTTCCCTGGCGCGCAGGCGTTTGACCGCCGGCCAGCATCGTTTGGGCCGATGCTGCCGGGGCGGGGTTAATAGCACTTTTAGTGACATTGTCACCTAATGTCGGGGCCAGCAGCGCATCCACGGCCGCCAGGACCCGCTCCGGCGTGGCCGGGGCATCGATATCGGGCAGACGGCGATAATCGGCCAGACTGGCCACCGCGTCCCGGATGGCGCACCATACTGAAATGGCCAGCATAAACGGCGGCTCGCCCACCGCTTTGGAATGGAATACCGTCTGCTTGGGATTGGCGCGGTTTTGCAGCAAATGTACGTTCAGCTGCGCCGGGGTATCGCCGATAGTGGGAATTTTATAGGTGGCCGGGCCGTCGGTCAGCAGGCGGCCCCGCGCGTTCCAGATCAGTTCCTCGCTGGTCAGCCAGCCCATACCCTGGATAAATCCCCCCTCCACCTGGCCGATATCGATGGCCGGATTAAGCGAATCGCCTACGTCATGCAGGATATCGGCGCGCAATAACCGGTACTCGCCGGTTAAGGTATCCACCACCACTTCGGAACAGGCCACGCCGTAGGCAAAATAGTAAAATGGCCGGCCGGCGGCTTGCTGGCGATCATAATAAAGGGACGGCGTGGCGTAATAGCCCTGGCTTGCCAGCGATACCTGCTGGAGATGAGCCAGCTCGGCGACTTCGCCCAGGGTAAAGATCCGGCCCGCAACGTCGACCATGCCGTTGCGAAAATTAATTTGCTCCGGTTCGGCGTGATGGACCCGGCATAACATCGTCACCAGGCGCTGTTTCAGCGTTTCGGCGGCGGACTGGGCGGCTTTGCCGTTCAAATCGGCCCCCGAAGACGCGGCGGTGGGCGACGTGTTGGGAATTTTACCGGTATCGGTGGCGGTAATCCTGATCTTCGCGGGATTGACGCCCAGCACCTGCGCCACGACCTGTATGACTTTGGTATGCAGGCCCTGCCCCATTTCCGTGCCGCCGTGATTGAGCTGCAGCGTACCGTCGGTATACATCAGCAGCATGGCCCCCGCCTGGTTAAGAAAACCGGCGGTAAACGAGATACCGAACTTGACCGGCGTCAGCGCCAGCCCGCGTTTTAATATCGGGCTGGCGGCGTTATAGGCGATAATCTCCCGGCGTCGTTGCCGGTAACCGGCGCTGGTTTCCAGGGCGTCGGTGAGTTCGTCGAGCAGATTATCTTCCACCGGCTGTTGGTAATGAGTGATATTGCGCGTTGTTTTGCCGTAATAATTCAGCCGTCGCACCGACAGCGGATCCAGACCGGTCTCGCGGGCGATATGTTCAATAATATGCTCGATGGCCAGCATGCCCTGTGGGCCGCCGAAGCCGCGGAACGCGGTATTGGAAGCGGTATTGGTCCGGCAGCGGTAGCCGGTTATCAGCACATCGGCGAGATAATAGGCGTTGTCGGCATGGAACATGGCGCGGTCGACGATGGAGGGAGATAAATCGGCCGAATAACCGCAGTTGGCCGCCAATTCCAGCTTCAGGCCGAGGAGATGCCCGCGCGCGTTAAAACCCACGTCGTAGCGTACCAGGAACGGGTGGCGTTTGCCTGTCATCAGCATATCGTCGCGGCGGCTCAGACGCATTTTAGCCGGTTTGCCCGTGAGCCGGGCCGCCAGGGCGCATAAGCAGGCGGGACCCGCCGCCTGAGTCTCCTTACCGCCAAAACCGCCGCCCATCCTGCGCATATCGACGGTAATATCCTTCATATCCACGCCCAGCACCGACGCCACCAGTTTCTGTACCTCGGTCGGGTGCTGGGTCGATGAAAAAACCTGCATGGCGCCATCCTCGCCCGGGATCACCGACGCCACCTGGGATTCCAGATAAAAATGCTCTTGCCCGCCCATCCGCAGGCTGCCCTGGAGACGACGCGGCGCGGCGGCCAGCGCCGCGTCCGGGTCGCCGCGCCGATGGCAATGCGGCGCGTCGACATAAAGCGCTTTTTCCAGCGCCTCCTCGATGTCCAGCACCGCCGGCAAAGGCTGGTATTCGATAACGGCCGCCGCCGCCGCGCGCCGGGCTATGACCGGGTCCCGCGCCGCCACCACCAGGATCACCTGGCCGGCATAGTCAACCCGATCTTTGGCCAGCAGCGGATCGCCCGCGACCACCGGGCCGATATCCAGTTCGCCGGGTACATCCCGCCAGGTCATGACCCGCTCGACGCCCGGCATCAGATAACAGGGGGACGTATCAACACGGGTAATCAGCGCGTGGGCATGTTCGCTTAACCGCGGCGCCAGATGCAGCTGGTGTGGCAATTCAGGCCGATCGTCAATATATATCGCATCGCCGCTGACGTGTTTGGCCGCGCTTTCATGGGGCTGCGGCTGGCCTACGCCGCCTGTGGCCGGCTGGCGGTAGCGCTGCTGGCGCTGCGCGGCGGAAAATCGTTTTGCCTGCTCAGACATAATGGTCGACCTCCAGGCGATGACGTGGCAACGAGGCGGACAGATAAAACCGACGCAGTAAATTTTGCGCCACGCGCAGCCGGTAGGCGCCGCCGGCGCGCAGGTCGCTTAACGGGGTAAAGTCGTCCGCAAGTCGCAGACAGGCGAGCTCGACCGTTTTTCGCTCCCAGGGTTGGCCCAGCATTGCGCCCTCAGCGCCGGTGGCCCGGCGGGGTATCTCCGCCATGCCGCCGTAGGCCAGACGGGCTGAACGGATGATGCCTCCCTCGATTTCGCAGCAAAAGGCGGCAAACACTGCCGATATATCATCTTCACGCCGTTTGGCGACCTTATAAAATTGACATTTATGTGACGCCGTCACTCTTGGTACGATAATGCGTTCGATAAATTCGCCCGCCGCCAGCGCGGTATGGCGGTACGAGAGGAAAAACTGCGCCAGCGGCAACTCCCGGGCGTCGTCGCCGCGGCGTAGTACCAGACGCGCGTCCAGCGCCAGAAGCATCGGCGCCCCATCCCCCACGGGCGAAGCGTTGGCCAGGTTGCCGCCGAGCGTGGCCTGGTTGCGCACCTGCCGCGAGGCGAAGCGCGTTAGCGCGGCACGAAATTCCGGCAAATGCCGCGCTAAAAACGGTTCGCAGGCGCTGAGCGAGGCGGCGGCGCCGATTTCCAACTGCTTTTCGGTCGCGGATAAAATTTTCAGCTCGGGAATATGGTTGATATCAATCAATAACGGCAGCGTCTCGCGGCGCAAGGTAATCGCCAGCGCCAGATCGGTGCCGCCGGCCAGCAGCCTGGCGTCGGGATGGCGTAGAAAGGTGGCGCCCAGCTGCGCCAGGGTGCGGGGACGCAAGCTGACAGGTCTGGCCGGGACACCGGCACCGTCGACAGGCCCCGATAGCGGCGCGGAGACCGGCTGATCGTCCTGCTGTTGTAGTTGGGCCAGCTGCGCCAGCGTCTGGTTTTCCTGATCGGAAAAGCGGTCGTCCACTGCCCGGCAGATCTGCCGGGCGGCGTCCATAATCGGACGGTAGCCGGTGCAGCGGCAGAGATTACCGCCCAGCGCCTGCGTGATGGCGTCATCGGTGTCCCCGGCGGCGGATTTTTGCAGGGCGAACAGCGACATAACAATACCCGGCGTGCAAAAACCGCACTGCGAGGCGTGGTTATCCACCATGGCCTGCTGCACCCCGTGTAATTGTCCCTGATGGGATAAATCCTCCACCGTCAGCAATTGCTTACCGTGCAGCGCGCCGATAAGGGTAATGCAGGCGTTGATGCTGTCATAGCGCAATTTGCCCCCGGCGGCCTGTACCAGAACCACAGTGCAGGCGCCGCAGTCGCCGGACGCGCAGCCCTCCTTGGCGCCCATGCGCCCCTGGCGGCGGCGCAGATAGTCTAATACCGAGAGATTGGCGTCCAGGCCGGTTTCGCTGACCAACGTTTGGTTAAGTAAAAAACGGATCATGCCGCCCCCTGTTTTATCGTATCCGCATCGCGCCGATAAACCGGTTCGCCCTGGATCCAGGTTTGAAAAATAGTGCGGTCGTCGCCGAGTATCATCATCAGGAACAAGCGTTCCCGCAGCGTCTTGCTGTTGGTTTGGCGCAATCGCTGCAACGGCGTCGCCCTCGGGTCGAGCACGACGAAGTCAGCCTCCTTGCCGGGCATGAAATTGCCCAATACCCCGTCCAGGGATAAGGCTTGGGCGGCGCCAAGGGTGGCATGGTACAGGGCTTCGTGGATCGACAGATGGTAGCCCTGCAGCTGGCCGATCTTATAGGCCTCCGCCAGGGTTTGCAGCAGGTTAAAGGTGGTGCCCGCCCCTACATCGGTGCCGATGCCCAGCGGTATGCCCAAATCCCATGTTTTTCGCAGGTTAAACAACCCGCTGCCGAGAAACAGGTTAGACGTGGGACAAAACGCAATGGCGGAATGTGAGTGCGCCAGATCGCGCCATTCCTGCTCTTCCAGATGCAGGCAATGGGCGAATATGCTTTTACGGCCCGCCAGGCCATAATGCCGGTAGACATCAAAATAGCTTGCGCGCTCGGGGAACAGTTCTTTGACCCAGGCGACCTCCCGCGTATTCTCGCTCAGGTGGGTTTGCAGATACAGGTCGGGAAACTCCCGCCGCAGCCGCCCCGCCAGTCTTAGCAGTTCGGGAGACGAGGTCGGCGCAAAACGCGGCGTCAGGGCATAACCCAGCCGTCCTTTATTGTGCCAGCGCCTAATCAGCCCGCGGGTGGCTTCTTCGCTTTGTGCCGGGGTTTCCAGCAGCGCGTCCGGCGCGTGGCGGTCCATCATCACTTTACCGGCGATAAGGCGCATCCGGCGTTCGAAGGCGGCGGCAAACAACGCGTCGACGGACTGGACGTGAACCGTGCCGTAGACCATGGCCGTGGTGGTGCCGTTACGCAACAGCTGGTCCAGAAAAAACGCCGCCATGCCGGCGGAGCGGTCCGGGCAATGGTATTGGCTTTCGGTGGGAAACGTATAATGGTTCAGCCAGTCCAGTAACTGAGCGCCGTCGGCGCCGATCATTTCCGTCTGCGGGTAATGGATATGGGTGTCGATAAAACCCGGCATGATAATATTATCCGCCAGATGTATGATCTCCTGCCGGGGGTGCAACTGGTCTCGTCCCTCGGGCCAGGACTGCAGGGAAATAATGGTTCCGTCCTCGATTAATAACAGGCCGTCCTCGATAAAACGGGCGGATTCTTCCAGTTCTTCCGGAGCCGATACGCCTGCCCTAAAATCAAAAAAACTGCTGCGAATAGCGGTAATATTACTCATGACAGCGGCCTCGGTAATGGCCCTCGGATATTATGCCAAGTATAAGGATACTGTTCCGTATACCCATGCGCATAGAGGGGCGATAAAATGCAATGCAGCGTTACCTAGATACTGGCAATATTTGTGCCAATATCAGCCCAGCGACTTTTTATTGAATATACCTATATATCAATTGGTTAATAATATTTTACCGTCGGGCCGCACGCATATCGACTGATTAAGCCTGCGAACGGTAAAGGCAAACGTTTGCTTCAAATGACAACCGTTTGCTTATACTCTGTACGGCTGGATAATCATCATTTCTTCAGCTTCGGACCGGGGTAATAAATAATAAATCGTCCATAAATGTTAACAGAAAGCACAATCGCAATACTTATGCACCAGAATGTGGCAACGCTGCCAGACAACAGACTGTTGATGGCAAGGACATTAGTCTATGCTCTAGGTCTGTAGGCTCGATTGCGGGCGCTTGATATATCCGACATGTACTACTGCGAGGAGAATTCTTATGGAATATCGTCTATTGGGCCGTTCCGGCTTGAAAGTATCGGTATTGAGTCTCGGCACAATGACCTTCGGCGGCAAAGGGAAATTTGCCAAAGTGGGCGATACCGGCGTGGCGGAAGCGCGCCGCCAGTTGGCCCTTTGTATCGACGCCGGCATCAACCTGTTTGATACCGCCGATGTGTATTCCCAGGGGGTTTCGGAAGAAATTTTGGGCGAAGTGCTGAAGGAAAAGCGCGACAGCGTCCTGATTGCTTCCAAAGCCCGTTTCCCCATGGGCAATGGACCCAACGATCGCGGGTCATCGCGTCACCACCTGATCCGCGCCTGTGAAGCCAGTTTAAAACGGTTAAATACTGACCATATCGATTTATATCAGCTGCATGAATGGGACGGCCAGACCCCGCTGGAAGAAACCTTATATGCCCTGGAACACCTGGTGAGCAGCGGTAAGGTGCGCTACGTGGGGATTTCCAATTTCTCGGGATGGCATATCATGAAAACACTGGGCGTTTGCGAACGACTCAACCTTATCCGCCCGGTAAGCCAGCAAATCCATTACTCCCTGCAAAGTCGCGAGGCTGAGTATGAATTGTTGCCGATCACCCAGGATCAAGGATTAGGCGTGTTGGTCTGGAGTCCGCTGGCCGGGGGACTGCTATCCGGAAAATATCGCCGGGACCGCCAGCCCGAAGGCAGCACCCGCCATCTTGAAGAGTGGAATGAACCGCCTATCTATAATCAAGATGCCTTATATAACATCATCGACGTCCTGGTTGAAATCGCCGAAGAGAGGAACGTCTCCGCCGCCCAGGTGGCCCTGGCCTGGCTTATCAGCCGCCCCGCCGTCACCTCCGTTATTATCGGCGCGCGTACCGAGGAACAGTTAAAGGATAACCTGCGCGCGGCGGATCTGGTCCTGAACGCCAATGAGATTTCCCGCCTGTCCGACGTCAGCCGCCCGCCGCTGATTTATCCCTACTGGCACCAGGCGCAGACCGCCTCCGACCGGCTGTCTCCGGCCGACCTTTCGCTTATTGCGCCTTACCTGCGCAAACCCTGAGGCGCAGGCTCAGGCTAATTGATAATGCTGTCATTATTCAGAAATAAAAGGACCCGCTGCATGATTATCTTTATTACCGGCGCCACCGCCGGATTCGGCGAAACCATCGCCCGTAAATTCCTCAAGCAGGGACATAAGGTGATTGCCACCGGTCGCCGCCAGGAACGACTTGATCAATTGCAAGCCGAACTGGGCGATAACCTTTATCCCCTGCGCCTGGACGTGCGCGATCGTGAAGGCATTACCCGCGCCGTTGCCTCCCTGCCCCCGGCCTGGCGCGAAGTGGATGTGCTGGTCAACAACGCCGGCCTGGCATTGGGCATGGAGCCGGCGCATAAGGCCAATCTTGATGATTGGGAAACCATGATCGATACCAACAATAAGGGATTGGTCTATATGACCCGCGCCCTGTTGCCCGGCATGGTGGAACGGCGGCGCGGCCATGTGGTTAATCTCGGCTCGACCGCCGGCCGCTGGCCTTATGCGGGCGGCAACGTCTACGGCGCCACCAAGGCTTTTACCCGACAGTTCAGCCTTAACCTGCGTACCGATCTGGTGGGTACCAAGGTGCGCGTGACGGATATCGAGCCGGGCCTGGTGGGGGGCACCGAATTTTCGGCGGTGCGTTTTAAGGGCGACGACAGTAAGGTGGAAAATACCTATAAAAACGCCGATCCGCTGATGCCCGAAGATATAGCCGAAGCGATCTATTGGGTCACCACCCTGCCGGCCCATGTGAATATCAATGTGCTGGAAATGATGCCGGTAAACCAGTCGTTCGGCGGGCTTAGCGTCCATCGCGACGAGTAATCTCCCCCTGCCCGCGGGTGGTCAGCCTCTGCCCGCGGCGCAATTCCCCGGTAAAATCCTATTATTCCGCTAACCCTTTCTACGCCAAGCCAGGATATTTTTTTTGAAACGGAATAACAGAATTTGGCATTTGTATTTAACATAACAGTTCCTGGATTTTTTGTTAAAAATTTATATTCTTTTTATTTTTTTTATGATAAACCTCTAGCGAAACATACTAAATCTATTTTCTAGAGAAATCCACCATGAAATTTCATAATAACTATTTTTATTCTCTAAACGCTATAATTAAAGTTATGAGCTTAATAAAAAATAACATCTATTATTTATTGTTTTTTTTATTAGCGTTTCCATTTTTTTCATCGGCAATAACCTTATCGCCAAACCAAGTACCCAATGGACAACTGCCTTCGGGATTCAGGAATATAAATTTCCATACCGCAAATGGAAATTGGGCGGCAGAAATACATTTGCCACAACAGCCTTTAAACGATGATCGCGTATCAATTCTATCCCGCGCAACGCTGCAATCACGTATTATGCCGCAGAGACAGCTTTTCGCCAGCACAACGACATTACTGACAAATGATAATTATATTTTCATATTCCGGACCGATCTTAACCGCTGGGTTATCACCAGTTCCCCGCCGAGGGATATATCGGTACAAACGATAATCAATAATGGTCACACCATACCCCGACCTACTTCCCCTCTAACGAGGGTTAATTTCAATACTAATACAGTTTTGCCTTTGATTAGGTTGCCGCTAAGCGCCAACAATCGTGATTTGATCAGAGTTCATAATGGTTCCACCCCCAGGCTGGGCATCGACAATGTCAACTTGAATTTCAATGCCCCGGTGTATGCATCGACCGGGCAGCAATATGCTTTCCGTTATATAGCTGAAAACCCGTCCGGACGTCGCTGGCAAATTGTTACCGATCCCCTGCCGACGTTGCAGGCCTCAAGCCTGACGAACGGCGTGATACCAGCGTTACAGTCGCCTCGTGCAAGGATCCAGGTCAGCAATGACAATTATCAACAAAGGCTAACTTTACCCAACAATCAGGCACCGGGGTATCGTTTGATCGTTGAAACCCGCGCAGCGTTATCTTTCAATGTTATCGCTGGCAATCGGTCTTTTCCCATATACGATGGCGAGACGGTTTCTTTTGTTACTGACAATAATCGGCAATGGCAGCGAGAAACAGTAACCATTGACATGTTGATTATTTATAGCCAAACCGCGGTAGCGCGTATCGGTGCCGCCGCAGTGCGGACCCGGAATATTGAATCATTTAACCTTATCAATGAGGCATTGGAAAACTCTGGCGCTAACTTTCGAGTGCGCCTGGTCGGCATGCGGCAATTCAATGAACCAGCCAACTGGAATAATGCCGACGCCATATTAAGTTCTTTGAATGTCAACACGCAAATACAATCCTGGCGCCGGGAGTTAAGGGCGGATGCGGTATATTATACTAGCATATGGGGGCCGCAATGCGGCTTAGCCTTTTTAAATGGCCAAGCGCACAGGGACGCGATGTTTGGCTATGAGAATTTACTGTCATCTTGCAATCGCCTTACTATTATGAGACATGAGTTCGGGCACAATATGGGAGTATTTCATGGAGGAGTAACTAATGCTACCCCACCTTTCGCCGTGGGAAATTCTTTGGCAAGAACCATAATGGGTGGAAATGCCATCCCATTTTTTTCGACACCGCTACGATTTACCGATGATTTAGGACTGCCATTGGGAACGCCAAATCTGATAGATGCGGTCAGGACTATGAATAATTTATCTCAGCGTGTATCTAATTTTTATTGAATAAGGTTATATTATGAAAATTATATTATCATTCCTGGGCGCGTTATTTTTTTCGATTATATTAAGCATCGACATTTTACCTTCTGCTTCCGCCCTGGATAAAGCCGGGACGACAGTAGCGGCAAAAATAGCGCCTGGAGTTGCAGTGGACTCCGGCGTTACAACGCTTAACACTCCGCCTTCACTTTTAGTCAGGGAGTTTGCCGGCGACAGGCGGCGGCTCCAATCCCTCGATCTGGCGATGGATCCAGCGATGCTGGCTAAAGGGCGTTATGTTTATTTTGATCTTCCGGCAGCCCGCAGTTTAAAAGTGGGTGATACTTTCAACATTGTGTTGGCCACGCACGGCCATCCATACCTGGCTACAGTTCGCAATGCAGCGCGGCAGGAAGGTATTGTCATACTAAGCGGCGAGCTCGCGGGTAATGAACAAGAGTTGCCTGGTGAGTTTAGCTTAAGCGTAGACCCGGACGGCGGCTATGCTGCCGGGAATTTTTCCACGCCTGCGACCAACTTTTCACTTCAGGCCCGTCATGATATTGCCTGGATTATCGACAATAATGCGATTGATCATCGTGAGGGCATCTGTTTTACGCGGTCGAAAAGCGAGTTGTACTGCGAATGATCACGGATTTCTGGACCATCCGGACAGCATAATCATCACTCCGGCGCAGATCACCGCTGCGCCCAGCCAGTCCTGCGGCGATAATTTTACGCCGTCGATGAACCGAAGCCATAGCAGCGCGGTCAATATATATATCCCGCCGTAGGAGGCATACACGCGCCCGCTGGCGGCGGGATGCAGCATTAACAGCGCGACAAAAGCGATAAGGCTTGCCGCCGCCGGTATCAGCAGCACTATGCCGCCCTGTTGTTTAACCCACAGATAAGGCAGGTAGCACCCCAGAATTTCCGCCACGGCGGTGGCCATAAACAGCAACATTGTCTTGAACATACCGGAGGCTGTTCCTTCATTTTCGTTAACGATGACGAATGGTTTTTAACCATAAGGCAATGTTATTATGCCTGCGCGCGCAATGTTGATTTTACCTGCGTTATTATCCACGTAAAGATTAAAAGGAAGACGTTATGAAAACCACCTCTTATTCACGACTGCTCGGCGGGATGCTCGCGGTCGCTTTGATGGCCTTCTCCGCCGCCGGTGCCGCCGCCACCAACACGCAACGTCTGATCATCGATTCCGGTGATAACGCCCAATCCCGCGAAGAGGCGCGCCAAAGCCAGGAGCAGTGGAACGCCACCCATAATCTGCGCAACAAGCAGATTACGCGCGATGAAAAGGACTTTGATAAATATGACAAAACCATTGATTTAAAGGAAAAATGCAATAGCAGTGAGAACGTAAACGCCTACTGGGAGGACACTACGGCCCGCTGTCTTGATCGCCGTACCGGCCGTACGTTAATGGCTCCCTGATAGGCGGTTATTATCCGTTTCCGGCAGCGCTGCTATCATTGTAACGGGTACTTCATTCTCTGATAAGGACGGTAATATGAGCAATCAAGGCAAGATGAAGGGGCTAAGCCAGCAACTGAG
The DNA here is from genome assembly GCF_047324285.1 of Sodalis sp. RH14. Classification (NCBI taxonomy): domain Bacteria; kingdom Pseudomonadati; phylum Pseudomonadota; class Gammaproteobacteria; order Enterobacterales; family Bruguierivoracaceae; genus Sodalis; species Sodalis sp. RH14. The sequence goes on along the minus strand of NZ_CP178739.1, from coordinate 2,978,079 downwards.
CGGAAAAACAGGGAAACGCTTTTTTATCCTGGGCGCGGCGGTTGCCATGATGCTGCCGCTGGCGGCGCAGGCGTCGTGTGAAAGTGTCAAAGCGGATATCACCCAAAAAATCATCGCCAACGGGGTGCCGGAATCCGGCTTCCGCCTGGATATCGTGCCGAACGATAGCGCCGACCAGGCGGGCGGCCAGGTGGTCGGCCACTGTGAAAACGATACGCAGAAAATTGTCTATATCCGATCGGCCGAAGGCGCCGACAGCGCCGCGGCCGCAAGCGACGCGCCAAGCCCGTAAAACAACCGGGGCGGGAGATTTACCCTTCCGCCCGGGAATCACATCTGCTGCGCGGTAATAACCTCCGGTAGCGTTATATTGCTCAAATCTATATATCCCGAAAGATCGCGCTGCTCCGGCCTGGGTAAATAAGGCAATTCACCCAGCTGCGGTGCCGGGATTTTATTACGCAAGATATCCATTATTTCTGCATAATGCGCCAGCCCGGGATTAATGCGATTAGCTACCCACCCTAATAAGGGCAAGCCATCGTTAATAATGGCTTGCGCGGTTAATAACGCATGGTTAATACAGCCAAGCTTGATGCCGATAACCAGGACTACCGGCAATTGTTCCTGCACCACCCAATCGGAATACGGCCGATAGTCGCTCATGATGGTACGCCAGCCGCCGCTGCCCTCCACCACCACCATGTCGGCCAGGCCGGACAGATGCTTCAGTCCCCGGGACATCAAGCCGTAATCGATGTCATCGCCGGAATAGGCGCTGATTTCCTCCTCGCGCAGGGTGATGGGATTGATCTGCTCATAAGGAAGCTGCAGCGTGGAGGAAGCGCATAACACCAGGGCATCTTTATTGCGCAGCCCTTCCGCCGTTTCCTGGCTGCCCCGGGCGATAGGCTTGTACCCGGTAACGCTGAGCCGGCGCGCCGCCAGATATTGCAAAATGGCGCGCGAGACAATGGTCTTGCCGACAGCGGTATCCGTACCGGCTACAAAAATACGTTTTAACATGACGACTCCAGCCTGGCGTTAATCCATTGGACATGTTTGGATAAGGTGGTTGATTAACGTAAAATGTAACCGATATAGCCTTGCCACGGCTTGCGTTAGCTCAATATTTATAGCCTTACCCCTGGACCAGCTTCAATAACAATGAGCCGTCGTACAGCGCATCCTTAACCAGCGCGGCGCCCGGCATGGTACCCTGGTTTTTAAATCGCGTCGCCTGAACGGTGATGTCCTTACTGTAATCAGGCAGCGACTGTTGACGTATATTGGAGAGAATTACCGGGAATAAAATATCCGATGCCTCATTTAATGGCGAGCCGACCAGGATTTTTTCCGGATTGAATAAATTGACCATGATGGCCAGTATGCGTCCCACGCTGTTACCAATGCCGACGATGATGTCCCGCGCCAGGGTATCGCCCGCCATGGCCGCCTGGCACAGCGATTCAACGCTTATCGCGGCGTCATTCATGGTGGAATGGCTGTTCAGCGCCAGGCGTTGGCGCGTCAGTTCCAGTATGCTTTCAATCCCCGCCACCGTTTCCAGGCAGCCGCGGTTACCGCAATAGCAACGTTTGCCATACGGCTCCACCTGGGTATGCCCAATCTCCACCAGGCTGCGGCTGCCGCCGTGCAATAGCGTGCCGCCGGTGATCACGCCGGCGCCCACGTTATGATCGATAACGATCTGGATAACGTCATTGCATCCGCGCGCCGCGCCGTAAAGCGCTTCCGCCATGGTCCAGGCGCAGATATCGTGCTGCAGGTAGGCCGGCACGCCGATATGTTCGCTCAGCGCCGGTCCCAGCGCCATGTTGTTGACGTCATACCACGGCATACGGTGCACCATACCCGCCGCGGCGTCGATAATGCCCGGCAGCGTCACCGCCACCGCGGTAAGACGTTCCAACTGATGCTGATGACGGATAAAAAACTGATCGATGGTTTGGATCAGGCGAACCAACAGCGGTTCCGGCGCCGTGGCCGGCAGCGGCACGGTATCTTCGACAATCAGCTTGCTGCTGAGCTCGCGCAGCGCCAGGGTCATGGTGCCGTGCCCGATGCGTACCGAAAGAAAATGCCAGGCCTGGGTATCAACCACCAGTCCGATGGCCGGCCGGCCGCGCAGGCCATTTTCCTGATACTCGGTTTCGGTGACCAAATGAGCCTCGACCAGTTCGCGCACGATTTTAGTGATGCTGGCGGGCGCGAGTCTGGCGAGTTTTGACAAGGCGATACGCGAAATAGGGCCGAATGAATCAATCAGGCGATACACGACTCCCGCGTTAGTCTGCTTGATTTGATCGATATGTCCTGGTTGACCATGGCCAATCACTCACCTTGCTCCTGATATTTTCACGCTATAAAATAATATATTGGGGCTATGGTGGGACTTTTAAAATTAGCCGTCAAATATTTGATTAGTTATGTGATTTACCGCACACAACAACCATACTAGCATTATTGCTTTAACATTAAATTGATCAGCATCCGGGCGGCGGCAGAAAGCTCCTTTTGTCGATGGGTCACCAGCCATACCTCGGTTTTTGCCTGTGGTTCCGCCAGTGACAGATAGCGCACGCTATCGACTTTGATACGCGCAAAGGACGCCGGCAGGATAGAGACGCCCAGCCCCGCGGAAACCAGGCCGATAATCGTCATTGCCTCGCCGACTTCCTGGGTAATATAAGGCGTAATGCCGAACTCTTTTAATAACAGCAACGTTTCGTCATACAGCGCCGTACCCACCTTGCGATCAAAGAAAACAAAGGGTTCCCTGGCCAGTTGCAGCACGCTGATCCGGCCGCCGGCGGCGCCTGCTAATGGATGATCCTGATGCACTACCGCCACCAGGGATTCCCGCAGCAGCAATTGATAACCCAATGCCTCCGGCAATGGCGTATTGCGCATGACCCCCATATCGAACTTACCGTTCATCAGGGGCTCGATCTGTTGCTTCGTATTGGTTTCGACCATCTGGATATGCACGGCGGGATGCTGTTGGCGAAAAGCCAGCAGACTTGCCGAGATACGTTGATTAAACGGCGTTGACGACGTGAAGCCGATAGTGATTTCGCCGGATTCGCCGCGATGGATCCTGGCGGCCCGCTCCGCCGCCTGGTTAACCTGTTCAATAATCGACCAGGCCTGTTCCAGAAATTGTTTTCCCGCGGGCGTCAGCCTGACGTTGCGGTTATTGCGTTCCAGCAATCTGGCGCCGATCTGTTGCTCAAGGATTTGGATTTGCTGGCTAAGCGGAGGCTGAGAAATATGAAGTTTCTCCGCCGCTCTGCCAAAATGGAGCGTTTCCGCCACGGCGATAAAATAACGCAAATGACGCAATTCGATATTCATACTTTAAACATATTAAATGAGAGTATTAATATATTAGACAACAAATTGCTTTGTTCCTATCATTTTCAAATTATTACCGCAGACAGATCCCCGTCTGTGGATTTTTTCGCTTTCCCGAGGATTTATTGTGAACACCCTATCGCGTACCGGCGCGCCCGCCCGTGAGACGCCCGCAGTTAAAGCACCCGACTACTTCGTCCCCGTCAAGCAACCTTTTATCAAACGTGGCACCCCGCAGTTTATCCGCGTCACCCTGGCCTTGTTTTCCGCCGGATTGGCGACCTTTGCCCTGCTCTACTGCGTCCAGCCGATACTGCCGGTATTATCGCATGATTTCGGCGTATCGCCGGCGACCAGCAGCCTATCCCTTTCGGCCGCCACCGGCCTGATGGCCGTAGGACTGCTGTTTACCGGTCCGCTGTCCGATGCCGTGGGGCGCAAGGCGGTGATGGTGGTGTCATTGCTGCTGGCGGCGTCATTTACCCTCGTCAGCGCATTTATGACCGACTGGCAGGGTATTTTGATCGTCCGCGCGCTGGTCGGCCTGTCGTTAAGCGGAGTAGCCGCCGTGGCGATGACCTATCTCAGCGAGGAAATCCACCCGAGCGTGGTGGCGTTTTCCATGGGGCTTTATATCAGCGGCAATTCGATTGGCGGTATGAGCGGCAGGCTGATAAGCGGGGTGCTGACGGATTTTTTTAACTGGCGTATCGCCGTCGGCGCCATCGGCGTGGTGGCGTTAGGCGCGGCGCTGATGTTCTGGCGCATCTTGCCCGCGTCGCGCCACTTCCGCGCCGGGTCGCTCAAACCGCGGACGCTGGCGATCAATTTCCGCCTGCATTTCCGCGATGCCGGTCTGCCGTTGCTGTTTATCGAAGGTTTTTTACTGATGGGGTCGTTTATTACCCTGTTTAACTATATTGGTTATCGTCTGCTCGCCGGACCCTGGTACTTAAGCCAGGCCACGGTCGGCTTGCTGTCTGTCGTGTACCTGACAGGCACCTTTAGCTCGCCCAAGGCCGGCAGCCTGGCCGGGCGCTATGGCCGCGGACCGGTGCTGATGGTCTCGATGACGATTATGCTGGCCGGGCTTTTGCTGACCTGGTTCTCGTCACTGATAGCCATCCTGGGCGGTATGATGCTGTTTACCGCCGGTTTTTTCGCCTCGCACTCCACCGCCAGCGCCTGGATTGGCCGCCGCGCCCGGCGCGCCAAAGGCCAGGCGTCTTCGCTTTATCTGTTCTGCTATTATGTCGGGTCAAGCGTTGCCGGCACCGTCGGCGGCTTTTTCTGGCATGGATTCGCCTGGAGCGGCGTAGTGGTATTTATCGCCGTTATGCTGCTGCTGGGAATATATGTGGCCCAGCGCTTGCGCATGTTGCCTGAACTGCGCGCCCTCTCATAGCCGATGAGCCAAAACAGCGCCTGCGATAATAATACCCAGGGCGCGACGTTTCTGCTGTTAAGCGAAAACAACGGCATTGGTGAAGTGGCGACTAGGAGGTATACTTTAATGTATGTTGTAACTAAATGGTCACCTTAATATGCCCGCGCTAGACTTGATCGACCGACTTAATCAACATTTTAACCAGCTACAGGCCCACTTAACCGAGTGGCAGGGGATGATGGGCGGATTTCGCTTGCTTGCCGGGCGGGTCTTTGAGTTGCCAGAGGTTCCAAAAGGCAAAGAGCATGAGGATACGGCGCAGATAAAGGTTACCCAGCACGTGGGCGCCCAGGCTGGCACCCTGGGGCTGGCGCACTTCCAGCGCATGTTTATCTATCATCAAAAACAGGACACCAGCGCCAAGTCGGCCATTCGCCTGCCGGGCGTGCTCTGCTTTTCCGTCGACGACGCGCAGTATCATGCGGCGCAGGCGCTCACCGCCGCGATAAACCAGCTAAAAGCCGAACTGGCGCATCTGATCACGGTAGAGTCGCAACTGCCGCCCGAACTGCGCTTTGAATTTGTCCATACCCACCTGCGTGGTTTAAAAACCCTCAGCGCCTACCGCGCGCTGCAAACAGTGACCGACCCGGCAAGCGTTCGCTTCGGCTGGGCCAATAAACAGATTATCAAGAACCTGACGCGCCAGGAGGTGCTGGCCATGCTGCAAAAAAGCCTGGAAGCCGGGCGGGCGGTACCGCCTTATGATAAAACGCAATGGGCCGAACGCATCCGGCAGGAAATCGACGCGGTCAGTAAATTGCCTCCCGACATTGCGCTCAAGATAAAAAGACCGGTCAAGGTTCAGCCTATTGCCAGGGTTTGGTATCAGGACAGCCAGCGGCAGGTGCAGTACGCCTGCCCTTCCCCGCTGATAGTGTTATGCCGGCAGTCGTCAGGCGCGCCGGTGCCGAAGCTGGGTGGCTTGCTGGATTACAACCGCGAGGGGGTACGCCATAAGCACAAGCCGCCGGGGCTGCCCGCGCGTCTGCTCATTAAACGATTGCACCTGTACGTGGCGTCCTGATGCCCATCGGGCAATAGGCAACGACATGAAGGGAAACAGGGCGCGCTGACGGCGTCGAGTCGATAAGCAAAGCGCCGCCCAAAAGCGGCGCTCGACAGGACGCGGGCGCAGTAATTATCGCCGCGCCGCGTTACGCGGTGGAGAAACCGCAGCGGCCCAGGCCCATCAGCTTTTCAGCGACCCCACCATATCTTCCGGTCGCACCCATTGATCAAACTCATCGGCGCTCAAATAGCCCAGCTTAAGCGCCGACGCTTTCAGCGTCAGTCCTTCTTTATGGGCTTTTTTAGCAATTTCCGCCGCTTTGTCATAACCGATATGGGTATTCAGCGCGGTCACCAGCATCAGCGATTCGTTTAGCAACTGGTCAATACGCTCCCGGTTGGGCTCGATGCCCACGGCGCAATGATGGTTGAAACTGTCCATGCCGTCGGCCAGCAGGCGTACCGATTGCAGAAAATTATGGATAATCATCGGCCGGTAAACATTCAGCTCAAAATTGCCGGACGCGCCGCCGATATTGATTGCCGCGTCATTGCCCAATACCTGGCAACACAGCATGGTCATGGCTTCGCATTGGGTCGGGTTGACCTTGCCCGGCATAATGGAACTGCCCGGCTCGTTTTCGGGGATGCTGATTTCGCCGATGCCGCAGCGCGGGCCGGACGCCAGCCAGCGGACATCGTTGGCGATTTTCATCAGCGACGCGGCCAGCCCTTTCAGCGCGCCGTGGCCATGGACCAGCGCGTCGCAGGTGGCCAGCGCTTCGAATTTATTCGGCGCGGTCACAAAAGGCTGTTGGGTCAACTCCGCCAGCGCCTTGGCGACACGCACCGCATATTCGGGATGGGTGTTCAGCCCGGTGCCCACCGCGGTGCCGCCCAGCGCCAGTTCGGCCAGATGGGGCACGCTGTGTTCGATATGGGTGAGATTATGATCGAGCATGGCGACCCAGCCGGAAATTTCCTGTCCCAGCGTCAGGGGGGTGGCATCCTGCAAATGGGTACGGCCGATTTTCACGATAGTGGCGAAGGCGGCTGATTTTTGCGCGAGCGTCGCGCGCAACGTCTTCAGCTGCGGGATTAAATGTTCGCGCAGCGCCACAACGGCGGCCACGTGCATGGCGGTGGGAAACACGTCATTGGAGCTTTGGCTCTTATTGACATCGTCATTGGGATGCACCAGGCGGCCTTCGCCGCGCTCTCCGCCCAGCAGCTCGCTGGCGCGGTTCGCCAGCACCTCGTTCATATTCATATTGCTTTGCGTGCCGGAACCGGTTTGCCAGATGGCCAGGGGAAACTCCAGCGGGTGGCTGCCGGCCAAGACCTCATCCGCCGCGCGGATAATGGCGTCGGCGCGCTCAGCGGGCAGTAAACCTAAATCTTTATTCACCGCTGCGGCGGCGCGCTTGGTTTGCGCCAGCGCAGCGATAAGCGCGGGCGGCATTTTTTCACTGGAAATGCGGAAATGTTCAAGGGAACGCTGCGTTTGCGCCCCCCATAAGCGCTCCGACGGCACCTCGATCGGGCCCATGGAATCTTTTTCTATGCGGGTTGCTGCCATTTTTCCTCCTGGTATTCTTCCTAAAGATCAATATCCTGCCCGTGCGCGATGCCACGAGGACGGGACATCGATAGTCTGTCTTTGCTAGACTGACATTGATAGTATAGCGCCGAAGAAAAGCTTACCATTATGCGACCGCCTCGCGTTATCACATTTAGGCTTCACCAAGGGCAGTAAATCCATGAAAAAAATGATCAACTCGGTACAGCATTATGCCTGGGGCAGTAAAGACGCCCTCACCCGCCTGTATGGCATCGCCAACCCGGGCCAGCAGCCGATGGCCGAGCTGTGGATGGGCGCGCACCCCAAAAGCAGTTCGCGTATCAGCGACGATCGGGGCAACGAGATTTCCTTACGGGACTACATAGCGCAACAGCCCGAGGCGACGCTCGGCGCGGCGGTTGCCCGGCGTTTTGGCGAGCTGCCGTTCCTGTTCAAGGTCCTGTGCGCGCGGGAACCGTTGTCCATTCAGGTTCATCCCAGCAAATCCGCGGCTGAACGCGGTTTTGCCCTGGAGAACGATCGTGGCGTCCCTCTTGACGCCGGCAATCGTAATTACAAGGATCCCAACCATAAACCGGAACTGGTCTTTGCACTGACGCCGTTCCAGGCGATGAACGGATTTCGCGAGATGACCGCCATCGTCTCCCTGCTGCAGCCGGTGGCGGGCGCTCATCCCGCCATTGCGCATTTTTTGCAACATCCCGATGAAACACATCTGGCGCAGCTGTTCGGCGATTTGCTCAGCATGGCCGGCGAGGAAAAATCCCTGGCCCTCGATGTGTTGAAAAGCACCCTTGGCCATCAGCACGGCGAACCCTGGGCGACCATCGGCAACATAGCGGCAGAGTATCCTGAGGACTGCGGCTTATTTTCGCCGCTGCTGTTAAATGTCATCACCCTGCAACCGGGCCAGGCTATGTTTCTTTATGCCGAAACGCCCCACGCCTATCTGCGCGGCGAAGCGCTGGAGGTGATGGCCAATTCCGACAATGTTCTGCGTGCCGGCCTTACCCCTAAGTATATCGACGTGCCTGAACTGCTGGCCAACGTACAGTTTATCGCCAAGCCCGAGAACCAACTGCTGGCCCGGCCGGTGGCGGAAAACGGCGCCCTGCGTTTCCCAATCCCGGTGGAAGATTTCGCCTTTGCGCTGCACAACCTGTCTTCCAAGGCCCAGGCACTGGCCCAGGACAGCGCCGCCATCGTCTTCTGCGTCGACGGGCAGGCGGTGCTGGAAAAAGACGGCCGGCAACTGACGCTGAAACCGGGTGAATCCGCGTTTCTGGCAGCCGGCGATTCACCGGTCAATGCCAGCGGCAATGGCCGTCTTGCCCGGGTTTACAACGAACTGTGACAACACAGCCCACGCATTGGCCGGCAGTTGCTATTATTAGAACCATATACACGTGGCGGCAACAGAGTATTTTGCCTGCGCCCCGGGGCGGTCAGTCAATCTGGAACAGGAAATTATAATAAGGATGAACCAAGCATGAAAAAAACACTTATAGCGGTTGGCGTGATTATTGTCCTCGGCGCGGCCTGGACCGCAAGCGCATGGTATACCGGCAAACAGTTCGAGCAGCGCCTGCCTACGGTGGTCGCCGACGCCAATGCCCGTATCAAGGCGGCGTTCCCCGAAGCCGGCGTCAACCTGGTTATCGAAGACTACCAGCGCCGTCTGTTCTCCAGCCACGTTAACCTGGTGCTGGTATCCGACGGCACCACCGGCGAAAACAAACCCCTGAAACCCGGCGATCGCCTGGTGGTCAACGAAGCCATCGACCATGGCCCGTTCCCGTTCGCCGAGTTAAAAAAAGGCGTGCTGATCCCCAGTATGGCCTCGGTACGCAGCCAATTGGCCGCGACGCCGCTGGTTAAACCGCTGCTTGACGCCAGCAAGGGACAGTCGCCGGTCACCGCCCTGACCCGGGTGGCGTATAACGGCGATACGGTATCGGTTATCGATGTGATGGCCCTGGATTTTAACAGCCCCGCCACCGTATTCCGCACCAGCGGCGGGACGTTTAACGCCGCGATAGACCATGACATGGACAAGATGTCGGTCGACGGCAGTATCGCCAGCCTGTTGATCGGCGGCCTGAACCAGTGGCAACAGCATGAGCAGGTTACCGTGCAGGAGTTCAGCCTCGACAGCAGCACCCATAAAGGCAAGCTGGATTACAGCGTCGGCGACAATACCATGAAGGCCAAGACGCTGGTGTACAATGTCGACGGCAAGGACATGCTCAGCGTCGATAACCTGTCGCAGGTGACCAGCGTTAACGAGGAGGCGGATAAGCTCAATGCGCAGGTGGCCTATAACCTGGATGCGCTGCATGTGCAGGGGCAGAATTTCGGCGCCGGCAAGCTGGTTATCAAGCTGTCGAATCTTGATCCGAAAGCGATCGCCGATTTCAGCGAAAAATATCATGCCCAGGCGCAGCAGATCATGCAACAGACCGGCCAGGCCGATCCGGCGACTCAGCAGCAGTTGATAAGCCAGGCGCTGTTCCAGAACCTGCCGCTGGCGCTGAAAGGCAGCCCGTACCTGACCATTGCGCCGTTCAGCTGGAAAAACAGCAAAGGAGAAAGCGCGTTTAACCTGACGCTCAATCTTAACGACCCGTCCCAAGCTCCCACCACGCCGGCGACGCCGGATCAGCTGTGGGCGCGGTTTGTCAACAAGCTGGATGCCAAGCTGACCGTGCCGCTGGACATGGCCACCGAAACCACCACCCAGTTCGCCAGACTCCAGGGCTATAACGACGAGGATGCCCAAAAACTGGCTAAACAGCAGGTACAAGGACTGGCGGCCATGGGCCAGATGTTTAAACTGACCACCGTCAGCGATAATACCCTGACCAGCAGCTTTCAATATGCCGATAACCAGGTCAACCTGAACGGACAGAAGATGTCGCTGCAAAGCTTTATGGGCCTGTTCGGCCTGTTCGGTTTGCCGGAAGGCGAGACACCACCGGCCCAGCCGCAGGCGATACCGCAACCTTAAACCTTTCAGCCTGATGACCGCCCCGGCGCCGGGGCGGTCTGTTTAATCCAGACGTTACCCTCCCTATCCGCCGCGCCGCGGGCGCGATCCTATTCCTTTGCGCGCACTGCATTCCTTACTGCCTCCGTTCGTTCCTGAGGCGTAATCCCACCCAGGCCCGCTAACCAATCTCTGCTAACTCTTCGCAAACACGTTATAATCAGGCTATATTTCACCAGAATAAGACTGTTGCCGATGATTGATAACCACTTTCCCCTGACCGATCTCCACCGCCATCTTGACGGCAATATCCGCGCGCAGACCATTCTAGACCTGGGCCGCCAGTTCGGCGTGGCGCTGCCGGCCGATAACCTAGAGGATTTGCGGGCGCATGTGCAGGTTACCCAAACCGCGCCGGATCTGGTCAGTTTCCTGCAAAAGCTGGACTGGGGGGTGGCGGTGCTGGGTTCTCTGGATGCCTGCCGCCGCGTGGCCTATGAAAACGTCGAGGATGCCGTCAGGGCCGGCCTGGATTATACCGAACTGCGCTTCTCCCCTTATTATATGGCGATGAAACACCAGTTGCCGTTACAGGGGGTGGTGGAAGCGGTTATCGCGGGTGTCAGCGACGGCTGCCGTGATTTTGGCACCGAAGCCAGACTGATTGGCATTATGAGCCGCACCTTTGGCGAAGACGCCTGTCTGCAGGAACTGGAGGCCTTCCTGGCCTGCCGCGACGGTATCACCGCGCTGGATCTGGCCGGCGATGAACTGGGGTTTCCCGGCAGCCTGTTCCTGAGCCATTTCACCCGCGCCCGCGACGCCGGGTTGCACATTACCGTGCACGCCGGAGAGGCCGCGGGTCCCGAGAGCATCTGGCAGGCCATTCATGAACTGGGGGCGGAGCGTATCGGCCACGGTGTAAAGGCCATTGAAGATCCGGCGCTGATGGATTTTCTGGCGCAACATCGCATCGGTATAGAAAGCTGCCTGACGTCCAATGTGCAGACCAGTACCGTGCGCTCGCTTGAAGAGCACCCGTTAAAGCAGTTTCTTGAACATGGCATTCTCGCCACCATCAATTCGGACGATCCGGCGGTACAGGGTATTGATATCGATTATGAGTATCGAGTGGCCGCGCCGCGGGCCGGCCTTAACCCACAGCAGATCCAGACCGCCCGGCGCAACGGTTTGGTTATTGCTTTTTTAAACACAGCCGAAAAACAAGCGATTTTAAACCGCAACGGGTAAACCATAGCTTGACCACCCGACCATAAGCAACTTGCCTGCAGGTGCTTATGGTAATATCTGAATGATTGATATCTATAATTGAATAATCGAGCATTATATCCATGACGGTGACACTTAATTACTTATAAGTTGTTATGTGTTATTTAGCGGTATTAATCAATAACATCTGAAATTCTCACTAAACAATGATATGTTTCACTAATGTTTTTTAGACGCTCGTGATTATGCTTTATTATGGGATTCTCGTCCATAACGTTACCGCCAGCTGCGGTTGCCAGCCGATATTGGAAACATGGCGTGACCTGCAGACATAGTTTAATCCCAAATGGCTGACCCTGTCGCCCACTTCATATTGTACCCCTACCCGCCACAAGGGATATTGTGGCGGCGGCGGGCCGGCGATTTCATCCACCCGCGCCAGCGCGGCGGCGACGTTCGGCCGTACGCCGATATCTTGTCCATTCGCCTCCCGACCGCCGGTCTGGGTAATAATCTCGAATATTTGCCGCGCATTAAACGTAAGGTGGTGCCTGGCGCGCGCATAGCCCAGCACCAACGCCAAAGCGCCCGTCACCAGGGGCGTCGCGCTGGAAGTGCCGTTAAATGCAGAGGTGTAAAGCCGGTTAGGCGGGTCAAAATTCTGCAGATCCCCCCATCCTAGTGTAGTGACATTCCACCCCCAGGAGTTAAGGGTGGAGTAAAGATTATAATTCGAAAAAGAAGTCCTCCGGCCGGTCTCTGGGTAGCTGGCGCCAATCATAAACCCGCCGCTATCGCCAAAATCATTAAACAAAGGATGGTTCCTGACGCTTACCCCTCCGTTACCGGCGGCAAAAGCCACCGTCGCGCCGGCGCGCACGCACCAGTTTATCCGGTCCCACCATTCGATGACTAATACCATAGGGAATGGAATTGAATCACCCACCGAAAGATTGATGCCGATCACATCACCAGGTGATAAATCCCCCATGATCCGGTCCAGGCTGTGAATATCGTTATAATGGAAAAAGAATCGGCAACCGAAGGCAATGCCCGTCACGCCAAAACCGTTATTGGCGGCGACGATACATCCGGCCCCCGCGGTACCATGCTCCCTATTACCCTCCGGACGATTGGAATTTACGGTGATATTACCGATTAAATCTTCATGCTGGGGATTGACGCCAGAACCCATATACCTGACGGTGGCGCCATTGCCGGTGGCTCCCCTGGCCCAGGCATTCCTGACATTCATGCCGTTCCCCGGATTCAGGTAGCCTTGCAGCGGCGTGAAATCGGGCGTCGGACCATTCAAGGGAGTATCAAATGACGGGTCCTTGTCGCCGTACCAAGGTGCCGGCAGATGGGGCGAGGCATGGCGCGCTTCGTCATAAGGGCGCGGACCGTCGTCGTCGGGCCGCGGCGCAAATTTATTTTTACTTGCAAGCGCGCAATATTCCACATAGTCCAGGCATTCAAGCTCCTGCGCCAACGCCAGTAGTTCGTCATTGCAGAGTTCGCTATCAATCCGGTAGAAATTTCGCAATTCATTATAGATTGGCGATAATTTTCTTTTTTTATTTATCATCTCCCGGTCAAAACAGGGCAGGAAATGAATACATTTCCGATATTTATAAAATAATACGGCATTATGTTTTTTTTCCTCGAAAAGCTGTTTTTTTCCTTTATCATAAAACTTAATTTCTATATAGTTATCCACACCCTCGATAATTTTCAGCTTGCCTTTCGGGTTGTTGATTTCCCGTTTTTGCGGCTGAGGTTGCCAGTGGCACTCCGGGACAATAATAGGGTCTGTCCATAATACACCGCACTTATCGTACCCCGATAAGACTTCAGCGGAAATCCTGTATTCCGACGGAAAAGGGATGCTGAAGCCGACCAGTTCATCGCCTTCGGCCTCCTTGTTATCTATCATGCCATCCAGCCCATATAGGGTAAATTTCACTTTACATTCGGGCGCCACACCTTCACAGCGAATATAGAGAGGGCCTTCAGGGGAATAAGCCCTGTAGTATTCGATAGTCAAACCCATGATTGTCACCTACATAAATTTATTGGATCTTAATCGGTTTTGGGCGTAAACACGGCATTTCCTCCCGGCCAGCACCGACATTTGGATATAAACACATTTCATTTGTCATGATTCTGATCTATTTAAGTCCAAGATCAATTTCCTACATTCACTAATATTTTTTAGACGTTCGTGATTGTGTTTTATTATGGGATTCTCGTCCATAACGTTACCGCCAGCTGCGGTTGCCACCCGATATTGGAAACATGGCGTGACCTGCAGACATAGTTTAATCCCAAATGACTGACCCTGTCGCCCACTTCATATTGTACACCTACCCGCCACGGGGGATATTCAGGCTCTGGGGGCGGCGTTCCGCCACCGGCCATTTCATCTACCAACTCCAGGGCGGCGGTGACGTTAGGCCGGACACCAATACCTTGTCCTTCCCCCTCCCGTCCGCCGGTAAGGGTGACGATTCTGAACATTTCAGCGGCGTTTAATGGACGATAAAGCCGGCGTATGGCATAACCTTGAACTACCGTTAAAGCTCCGCACACTAAAGGCGTGGCGCTGGAAGTGGCGCTAAAGGTAGCGGTATAAGTGCGGTTCGGCGGATCGAAATTTTGTAAGTCACCCCATCCGATCGTAACAACACTATCACCCCAGGAATTTAGCATTGAATAAAGATTGAAATTACTGCTATGTCTAATCAGACCAGAGTGTGAGTCAGCACTGCAAATCATAATACCGCCACTGTCGCCAAAATTATTAAATTGAGGAAATTGACGGAGATTGAGCCCGCCGTTACCCGCGGCAAATACCACCACCGCCCCGGCCCGGGTACATAAATCTATCCGATCCCACCAAGATGCCAGATGTACCATGGGCAACAAGAAACCATTGATGTTAAATTGATTATTTATAATGATCAAATCACCCGCCGATAATTCCACTAAAATGCGGTCCAGATTTTCTATACCGGTATCATGAAAAATCAATTTGCAGCCATAGGCTATACCTGTTATGCCAAAACCATTGTTGATACCCCTAACGGCTCCTACTCCCGCAGACCCATGATTCCGGGCACCTGGACGATTGGAATTTACAGTGATATTACCTATTAAATCTTCATGCTCTTGATAAACACCAAACCCCATATATCGTACTGTCGCGCCAACGCCGAATGCCCCCCGGCTCCAGGCATTTCTGACATTCATACCCAACCCAGGATCCAAATACCTTTGCAATGGCGTAAAATCAGGCGTCTGTCCAATAAAGGGCGCTTGCGGTTCATAGCATTGGTGTTCAATATTATCAGGCGGTGGCGGGTATTTGTTTTTACTTAACAAACAGCAATATTCAACATAATCCAGGCTCTCCAACTCCTGGGCTAATGCCAGTAGTTGGTAATTATCGAGATTAATCTTTAGTCGGTAAAAATTACGCAGCTCATTATAAATAGGTAACAAACAACATTTTTTATCGATTTGATTTTTATCAAAACAGGGTATGAAATCCAGATGCCGTCTATATCTATAAAAAAGCGGTATCTTATACGATCTTTCCTCAAATATCTGTATTATTCCGCCATCATAAAATTTAACCTCAATGTAATTATCCTCTCCTGGAAAAATATCAAGATTACCTTTCAGACTTTTAATATCCAGTGTTTTTTCACATTGCCGCTCGCGGAAATCGGGAATATCGATAGGGTTAGTCCACAATAAGCAGCACGCATCGTCTCCCTGGCTAATTTCAGCGGAAATTTTATACCATGAGGGAAACGGCACGGTAAAACGCGCCTGTTCATCTCCGTTGGCCTCTTTTTTACAAATAATATTGTCCTGCTCATACAGGCTAAATACCACCTTAGCCCCCGATTCAGCACCTTTACATCGAATAGAAATAGTTCTTTCAGGAAGATCTTCAGTTGAATAATTGAGCATTATATTCATGACGGTGCCCCTTAATCACTTATAAGTTGTTATGTATTATTTGGAAAGATTAATCAGTAATATCTGAAATTCTCACCAAATAATGATATGTTTTACTAATCTTTTTTAGACGTTCGTGATTATGTTTTATTATGGGATTCTCGTCCATAATGTTACCGCCAGCTGCGGTTGCCAGCCGACGTTGGAAACATGGCGTGACCTGCAGATATAGTTCAACCCCAAATGACTGACCCTGTCACCCACTTCATATTGTACACCTACCCGCCACAAGGGATATTCTGGCGGCGGTGGCGTCGGCTCGCCCGGTCCTAACAGGTAGTCCACATATTCCAGTGCGGCATGCACATTAGGTCTGGGACCAATTAAATCAGCTTCGCCTTCACGATGGCCCGTCACGCGGATAATCTGATACAGTTGGTCGCCACTAAAAATCACATGATAAGCCGATTTTGCATAGGATTGGATAAGGGCCAGAACGCCCGCGATTTGGGGGGCCGAGGCGGAGGTGCCGCCATAATTGGCGGTATAAGTCCGGTTGGGATGACCCAGGTTGAGCAAATCGCCCTCGCCGGTGGTAGCGACATCCATTCCCCAGGCGGCAATCATCCGGGTGAAATTGTAATTTGAGAACTCCAGCCGCCTCCTGTTGTCTGGATGACTGGCGGTGGCGAGGATAACGCCGCTATCGCCAAAATTATTAAATTCGACCGATTGGCTCAGATCTAATCCTCCATTGCCGGAGAGTAGCACCACCACTACACCGCTGCTTACCAGCAAACGATACATACTCCACCAGGCTTGATGGTGCACCAACGGTAAAGCTGAATAATCCCAGCCTAAAGAGGCAGTAACAATATCCCCCGGAAGGGCATCACGTACAATCTTTTCAAAATCGGTGAATGTATTTATGTAGGCAAACAAGCGACAGTCGTAAGCGATCCCCATCATGCCGATCCCGTTATTGCTGGCGGCGATAACGCCGGCCGACCATGTGCCGTGATCCCTATTCTCATATGAATTGTTAACGACGGTAATATTACCGATCAAATCTTCATGGTCCGGCCATACGCCGGTATCCTGCATATGTACCGACACGCCACGTCCGGTAACATTCCTGGCCCACGCCGCCCTGACGCTCATGCCTCTTGTCGTATTGTCAAGATACCCCTGGTGCTGGGTCAAATTCGGCGTCATATTAGCAATATCAACTTCCTGCGGGTATGTCTCCCATTCAGAGGGTAACGATTCCGACGTCGGATCGCCCGATAAGCTGCAGTATTCCACATAATCCAGCCGTTCAATTTCTTGCGCCAGCTGCAGTAAATCATCATTTACCAGGTTTTGCCGCACCCGATAAAGTTCACGCAATTTTTTGCTCAACGGGAATTTTTTTATGATACCGCTTAGCGTTTTTTTATCAAAACAAGGCGCGAAATCAATATAACGCCTGGCTTTGAAAAACAAAGGAACGTTATGCCTGGCTTCACACTGAAGTTTTTTATATCCACCTGGATAAAATTGTATTATAAAATCCTGTCTACCCTCTGAGGTTATTTTCAGCTTGCCTTTTATGTCTGTCATATCTTCAATTTTGCAATTTGTCGGCGGTAGAAAATGCGAGGAGGGCAATGTGGAGATTATGTCAGAACATAGCTCAACATCCTGTCCATTAGACAATTTTAATTGAGCATGTAAATAATAGTCGCAACCTGATGTAAGCTTAAAAGTCACCAACTCATCGCCATAAGCTTTCTTTTTTATAGAAAAATGCTCTTTTTCTTTCCCTTCGAATAAGGTGTAGATTATATCAAAATCAGACTCTTCACCAATGCATCGCGCATAAATATTGCCATCTGAAGCATTGTTTCTAAAGTAATCTAATTTTATATTCATAACAACCCTCTACGGTTTCTCACAGGATTATGTTATTTAAAATAGACGATATAGCGAAATGCTAGTGTAAAATGACATACAAAATGTAATAGACATCACCGATTAATTTATAATAGCCACCATTTTCCATACAGGCAATTGCCTATTTTAACTGGTATCATCCTATGTCTTGATACGGTTTATCTCATTAATACACTGAGTTAATGGAATGACATCCAGTTTTGACAAAGCTTGCCCCCTCTACTTTGCTAAAAATTGGCAATCTTGACCACAGAGTAAAGGCAGCATCCAACCTATATCGGTGGTTATTATAAAAACTTAGAAAAAATAACGGCATTTAGATCCTGCGACTCAGCAGCAGTTGATAAGCCAGGCGCTGTTCCAGAACCTGCCGCTGGCGCTGAAAGGCAGCCCGTACCTGACCATTGCGCCGTTCAGCTGGAAAAACAGCAAAGGAGAAAGCGCGTTTAACCTGACGCTCAATCTTAACGACCCGTCCCAAGCTCCCGCCACGCCGGCGACGCCGGATCAGCTGTGGGCGCGGTTTGTCAACAAGCTGGATGCCAAGCTGACCGTGCCGCTGGACATGGCCACCGAAACCACCACCCAGTTCGCCAGACTCCAGGGCTATAACGACGAGGATGCCCAGAAACTGGCTAAACAGCAGGTACAAGGACTGGCGGCCATGGGCCAGATGTTTAAACTGACCACCGTCAGCGATAATACCCTGACCAGCAGCTTTCAATATGCCGATAACCAGGTCAACCTGAACGGCCAAAAAATGTCGCTGCAAAGCTTTATGGGCCTGTTCGGCCTGTTCGGTTTACCGGAAGGCGAGACCCCACCGGTCCAGCCGCAGGCGATACCGCAACCTTAAACCTTTCAGCCTGATGACCGCCCCGGCGCCGGAGCGGTCTGTTTAAGACGTTACCCTCCCTATCCGCCGCGCCGCGGGCGCGATCCTATTCTTTTGCGCACGCTGCATTCCTCAATGTCTCCGTTTGTTCCTGAAGCGTAATCCCACCCAGGCCGGCTAACCAATCTCTGCTAACTCTTCGCAAACACGTTATAATCAGGCTATATTTCACCAGAATAAGACTGTTGCCGATGATTGATAAACACCTTCCCCTGACCGATCTCCATCGCCACCTTGACGGCAATATCCGTGCGCAAACCATCCTCGATCTGGGCCGCCAATTCGGCATGGCGTTGCCGGCCGATAATCTAGAGGATCTGCGGGCGCATGTGCAGGTCACCCAAACCGAGCCGGATCTGGTCAGTTTCCTGCAAAAGCTGGACTGGGGCGTGGCGGTGCTGGGTTCTCTGGAGGCTTGCCGCCGCGTGGCCTATGAAAACGTCGAGGATGCCGTCCGGGTGGGGCTGGATTATACCGAATTGCGCTTCTCACCTTATTATATGGCGATGAAACACCAGTTGCCGTTGCAAGGGGTGGTGGAAGCGGTTATCGCGGGAGTCAGCGACGGCTGCCGTGATTTTGGCACCCAAGCCAGGCTGATTGGCATTATGAGCCGCACCTTTGGCGAAGACGCCTGTTTGCAAGAACTGGAGGCCCTTCTCGCCTGCCGCGACGGTATCACGGCGCTGGATCTGGCCGGCGATGAGCTGGGTTTCCCCGGCAGCCTGTTCCTGAGCCATTTCACCCGCGCCCGCGACGCCGGGCTGCGCATTACCGTGCACGCCGGCGAGGCCGCGGGTCCCGAGAGCATTTCAAAATAATCGATTTCTAAATTCATGCACGGCGCCCATAGTAAAACCCCATGGCAAAAATAGTGAGCTTCCCTAAATGCAACCCTCATCAGGATGGCTTAAGATTATTCAATCAGACGATATAGCGAAATATCAGTGTAAAATGATATAAAAAATGTAATAAACATCGCCGATTGATTTATAATAGCCACCATTTTCCATACAGGCAATTGCCTATTTTAACTGGCCTCATCCTATGTCTTGATACGGTTTATCTCATTAATACATTGAGTTAATGTAATGACATCCAGTTTTGACAATACTTGCCTCGCTAATTTGCTTAAAATTGGCAATCTTTACCACCGTGTAAAGGCAGCCTCAAACCTATATCGGGGCTTATTATATAAACTTAGGAAAAATAACGGCATTTAATTTGGAAATGCCTGTTTCTGTATGGTTACAGCTTATGCCCACCAGACGGCATCATCGGCCCGGACAATGTATTGTCAAAGCCAATGAATGCTCATTACTAGTGTTATTTATTAACGGCGGGATTGGAAGGAATGTTTTTCATCTGCTGTGCCTGCCGGCGGGCATATCGCGCCGCCAGCACCGCGCACACCATCAGCTGCACCTGGTGGAAGATCATCAGCGGCAGCACCATGGTGCCCACCATGGCGGCGGGAAACAGCACGTTGGCCATAGGGATTCCGTTGGCCAGGCTTTTCTTGGAGCCGCAAAAGACGATGGTCACCTCGTCGGCGGTGTTGAATCCCAGCAAACGCGCGGTCCAGGTATTGACCACCAGGACGATGGCCAGCAGCACCAGTGAGAACACCAGGATGGAGACCAGCGACCAGCCGGTGATCTGATGCCAGATCCCCCCCACTACCGCCTCGCTGAAGGCGGTATACACCACCAGCAATATTGATGACCGGTCTGTAATATTCACCAGCTTTTTATGCCGCGCCACCCATTTGCCAATCAGCGGCCGCGACAAATGGCCCAGGACAAAAGGCACCATCAGTTGCAGGATAATGGAACCTATGGCATGCAGCGTATTGGTCGCGCCGCCCTCCTGGGTATGCATCAGCAGGCCCACCAGCACCGGCGACAGAAATACGCCCAGGATGCTGGAGGCCGACGCGCTGCAGATGGCGGCGGCCACGTTGCCGCCGGCCACCGAGGTAAACGCGATGGCCGACTGCACGGTGGCCGGCAGCGCGCACAGATACAGAAATCCCATATACACCGGCGAGGATAACAATGAAGGCACAAACACCTTCATGGCGATGCCCAGCAGCGGAAATAACGCAAAGGTACTGAGGAACACCACCAGATGCAGCCGCCAGTGGCTCATACCGCCTACGATCGCTTCACGCGACAGCTTGGCGCCGTGCATAAAAAACAGCAGCGCAATCGCCGCGGTGGTGAGATATTCAAAAAAGACCTTGATCAAACCCCGGCACGGAAAGAGTGACGCCAGAATCACCACGGTGACTAAAACCAGCAAAAACTTATCAATCTTTAAACGCTGAAACCACGACATGTCACTGCCCTTACCACTGTAAAAACCAAAGGCGCCGCCGGGCGCCCGTAAAAACCCACCTTGGCATTAACCGTTCTTCACCGCCAATGTTTTTTTCTGTGCCGACGACAGCACGCCCAGCTCGATCAGTTCCATTACCTGGATGGCCGAGGCCGCGGTAACCGGGTTTTCGCCCACGCCGAGGATGGCGTCGCGAATGCCGGCATAATACGCGGGATAATTGCCCGGCTGGGTGCGCACCTGATGTTCGGTCAACGCATCGCCGTCGGCCAGCGTCAGCATACCGTCCTGGGCATCGACGCCCCATTTCGGCTGCGGCGGATAAACGCCCGCTTTCAGTTGCGCTTCCTGGGGGTCCAGCCCGAACTTGACGAAGCTGCCCTTGGTGCCGTGCACGGTAAAACGCGGTGTCGCCGCCGCCGCCAGCATGCCGCCGTGCAGCACCACGCGCCGCTGCGGGTAGATAAGCGTGGCATGGAAGTAATCATCGGTCAGCGCGCCGGGGCGCAACAGGGCCAGGTCGACGTTAACCGCCACCGGCATGCCGAACAGCTGGATGACCTGATCGACCAAATGCGGCGCCAAATCATACCAGATGCCGCTGCCGGCCCCCGGCTGTTCACGCCAGCGCGGCATCACCTGCGGCCGGAAACGGTCGTACTGCGAGGACAAATAGACCACGTCGCCGAGAACGCCGTCTTTAATCAGCTGCCGCACGGTGAGGAAATCGCTGTCCCAGCGCCGGTTGTGGAACACCGACAGCAGCACCCGCTGTTTTTCGGCCAGTTGTTTAAGCTCATAAGCCTGCGACAGCGTCACGGTAAAGGGTTTATCGACGACCACATGCTTGCCGGCCGCCAGCGCCTGTTTGGCGAGGGGAAAGTGGGTTTCGTTCGGCGTGGGGATAATCACGAGATCAACCGCGGGATCGTTAATCACAGCACCCGGATCGGCGGCGACCTTCATGCCCGGAAAGTCAGCCAGCACCTTGCCGGCGTCGCTCGATGAGACGGCTGCCAGGGTCAGTCCAGGCGTGGCGTTAACCAACGGCGCGTGCAATGTTTTGCCGGCAAAGCCGTAACCAATAAGTCCGATACCGATATTTTCAGCCATTGTCGTTCCTCTTTTTTGGCTAACACAGCAATGTCCCCACTGCCTTATATTAGCGCTGGGGACATTATTATCGGACTCACATTAACAATAAATTATCAGCCTCCGATAGCCTTTTCGCTTTGCAACTGCCAATTATGAGACGCCTGGATACTGCGGCCGGGATAATTAATCTCGCTGCTGCGGCGGCGGAAGTCGCTGGGGCTGACCCCGACGCGTTTACGGAATACCCGCGAAAAATAGAGCTGGTCGTCATACCCCACCACGCGGCCGATGGTGGCGATGGATTCCTGCGTGGTCTGCAGCAGCAGTTTGGCGCGGATTACCCGCTGGTCCTCGCGCCAGCGCAGGATATTGATGCCAACCTGCTCGCGAAAGAGATGCGCCAGCCTGGAGGGGGATAAACAGACATGCCGCGCCACCTCGTCGATGCGCAGTTCGCCGGAGAGATTGCCGGTGATAAACTGGCAGGCCTCGATAATACGCGGATCCATGATTTTGCTTGGGCTTTGCGGGTCCTCCTCCATGGCGCGCAGCAGCATGCGTTCAAGCAGGTTCATGCCCAGTTCTTCCGAGAAACGGCGTCCGGAACGTTGGGTTTGCTCGATATTGGCCAGCAACCGGTCGAATTCGGTCAGCAGATTATCATTGCCGAGCCGCAGGCGGCCGACGTCATGGATTTTGCTGTGCCATTCCAGCCAGTCGGCCCAGTACGCACGCGGGCGAAAATACACCCAACGATGATACCAGCAGTCGCTGTCCGGGGAGCGGCCGTAATAATGGGCGGATTTGGGTGGAAACAGCAGCAGGTCGCCCGGATTACAGACGAAGGAACGCTCGCCTTCAAAAATCTTACCCTGCCCCTTGATGGTCAGGTTAAGAATATATCCCTTCATGCCGTCGGGCCGGTCGATGAAGAAGTCCAGCGGCCCGCCCGCTATAATCGGCGTCAGGCCGGCAACCAGATAGGCATTGAACATATAGCCCGGTAATAAGGGATTGGATTGCGTCTCGTGAGTCATTCGATGATACATCTCACCTCCGGACAGGTTGTCGTCTGATTGAGAATATCCTAAAGCGCGGACAATAGCGTGCCAGGGTCGTAAAACTGTGAGCGGGCCGGCCGCGATGCGACCGGTCCGCGTCGGTTTATACCGTACGTTTGGCTTTTTGTTTGTAGCGGTCGAAAATCACCGCCGCCAGCAGGATGACCCCACGCACCACGTATTGCGAGAACGGCGAAATATTCAGCAGATTCATGGCGTTTTCCACGGTGCCGAGGATCAGCACCCCGGCCACCACATAGGAAATCTTGCCAATGCCGCCTTTCATCGATACCCCGCCCAGCACGCAGGCGGAGATGACGATCAGCTCATAACCCAATGAGGTCATGGGCTGGCCGCTGGTCATACGCGAGGCGAGGATAATACCGGCCACCGCCGACACCAGTCCGGACAGGATAAAAATAATGATCTTGGTGCGCACCACCGGCACCCCCGCCAGCCGGGCGGCTTCTTCATTACCGCCAATGGCCAGCGTGTTGCGCCCGAAGGTGGTTCTGTTGAGCAGGAAACCAAAGATGGCCATGCACAGCGCCATGATCCAGATGGGCGCGGGCAGGCCCAGCCAGTTGGCGTAGCCCAGCACGAAAAAGCGTTCATCTTCGATGCCCACCGCTTTACCATCAGAAATAATATACGCCAGACCGCGCACGATTTGCATGGTGGCCAGGGTGGTTATCAGGGCATTGATTTTCAGCTTGGCGATAACAAAACCGTTGACCAGGCCGCACAGTACGCCAAGCACCAGTCCCGCCGCCACGCCGAGCCACAGGCTTTCGGTTGAGTTGATGACCACGGCGGTGGTGACGCCGGCACAGGCGATAACCGAGGCGACCGACAAATCGAAATCGCCGGAAGCCAGGCAAAACAGCATGCCGCAGGCGACGATACCGGACATGGAAATAGCCAGGCCGAGGCCCTTCATATTGATAAAACTGGCAAAGTTCGGCACAAAAAACGAGCAGGCGATAAACAGCACCACGAACACCACCAGCATGCCAAAATTATCCCAGACGCGGCCAAAGCCCAGCGTTTTTTTCGCTTTCGGGGAGGGGGTAGTAACAGTCGACATCTTAGACTCCTTCACAATCAGGCAACCGCGTCAGCGGGGCTGGTATCGGTTGTGTGCAACATTGCCAGACTTAACGCTTTCTGTTCAGTGGCATCGGTGTGGGTGAGCTCGCCGGAAATGGCGCCTTCGCGCATCACCACGATCCTGTCGGCCAGCCCCAGGACTTCAGGCAGATCGCTTGAGGCGAACAGCACGGCGATACCGCGTTTGGCCAGCTCATATATCACGTGGTAAATTTCGTGCTTGGCGCCGACATCGATTCCTCGCGTCGGTTCGTCGAGCATGATGACTTTCATATCCTCCGACAGCCAGCGGCCGAGAATGGCTTTTTGCTGGTTGCCGCCGGACAGGTTCATGATCAGTTGCTCGGCGGAGGGCGTCTTGATATTCAGGGAGCGGATATGTTCCTCGGCGTTTTCCTTTTCCCAGCGGTCGTTAATCAGGAAACCGGCCTTGATGGTCTTGCGCCGGGCGCTGATATTGATATTTTCCCTTACCGAATGCACCGGTATCAGGCCGTCGGCTTTGCGATCTTCCGGACACAGCAGCAACCCTTCGCGGATGGCGTCGATGGGCGAGCGGATATTAAGCGGCTT
The DNA here is from genome assembly GCF_047324285.1 of Sodalis sp. RH14. Taxonomy (NCBI): domain Bacteria; kingdom Pseudomonadati; phylum Pseudomonadota; class Gammaproteobacteria; order Enterobacterales; family Bruguierivoracaceae; genus Sodalis; species Sodalis sp. RH14. The sequence continues at coordinate 2,953,467 of NZ_CP178739.1, read as the reverse complement.
GCCGTCCAGCAGCAACTGCCCGCCGGTAATCAGCGTACCGCCGAACAGCCCCTTCATCAGTTCGCTGCGTCCCGCGCCCACCAGGCCGAACAGGCCGACGATTTCACCGGCGTGCACCGACAGCGTAATCGGCGTTTTCACGCCAGCGGCCTTGATGCTGTCCAGCTGCAGCCGTACCGCGCCATGATCGCGCGGCTGGTAACCGTAGATATCACCGAGATTGCGTCCCACCATGGCCTGCACCAGCTTGGTGTGATCGACCTGGGTCATATCGTCGAACGTGCGGACGTACTTGCCGTCCTTGAATACCGTGATGGCATCGCCGAGGGTAAAAATCTCCTCCATGCGGTGCGACACGTAGAGTATTACCCTGCCCTCGGCCCGCAGTTCGCGGATCACCCGGAAAAGCTGTTCGATTTCACGCGCCGACAGCGAACTGGTCGGCTCGTCAAAGGCAATAATTTTAGCATTGCGGGTCAGCGCCTTGGCGATTTCCACCATCTGCCACTGGGCGATGGACAAATATTTGAGCGGTGTGTCCGGCGCGATATCCAGCCCCAGGTGTTCCAACTGCAGTTTGGTTTCATAATGCAGGATGGCGCGGTTAACCATGCCGTATTTATTGGGCAACTGGCCGAGGTAGATATTTTCCGCCACGGTCATTTCCGGCACCAGGTGCAACTCCTGGTAGATAATGGCGACGCCGGCATCCAGCGCATCGGCGGTGGAATTAAAATGGACCGGCTGGCCTTTGATAAGGATTTCACCCTGGGTCGGCGTATAGCTGCCGCTGAGAATTTTCAGCAACGTGGATTTGCCGGCGCCGTTCTCGCCCATCAGGGCGTGGATCTGGCCCGGATAGCAGTCAAAACTGATATCATCCAGCGCCTTTACGCCGGGAAACGTTTTTCCGATGCCGCGAAACGACAGATAGGGTGTCTGAATTGTCATGAACACATCCTCGCGTTAACTGATACGAACGGTGCGCCGGCAATCCCACGGCTGTAACCATCAGGGGTCTTGGCTGACACGTGCACATCCTCTTGATGAATGACATCGTCATGGACAGGGACGGCGCATAGCCGTCCCGGGAAACAGGCGCCGCGGTTATTTACCGCCCAGCCCTTTCTTCGCCAATTCTTCTTTAAAGTTGTCGCGGGTAATGACCACCACATCGGTCACTTCGGTGAATTTGGGCGGTTCAACGCCTTTGGTTACCCAATCGTTAAGCATCTGGATGCTCTTGTAGCCGTGAACGTCCGGACTTGGCAGCAGAGACCCGTAGAAGCCGGTCGCATTGGCTTTGGAGAGTTCGCTTACCGCATCCACGCCGTTGATGCCGATGCCGATAACGTTGGGCGCCTTGAAGCCCTGGCCTTCGGTGGCGCGCACGCCGCCGAGCACGGTATTGTCGTTCATGCCGATGATCAGCCAGTTTTTCACGCCGGAATGCTGTACCAGCAGTGAGTTGGCGGCGTCAAAGGCGCCAGGGATATCGTTGGATTTCGTCGGGACGGTATAGATTTGTTTTGCCGGGAAACCGGCGGCTTTTAATGCGTCCATCGAACCGGTAGTGCGGCGGCGGGCGGTATCGAGCTCATCGGCGGTAATAGCCATGACGCCGGTGTCAGCCACGTTCCAGCCGCGCTTGTTCATTTCTTTCCACAGTTCCTGGCCCTGGCGTTCGCCAATCTTGGTGGCCGCCATCATGACCAGGGGAACGGTGTCCATCGGTTTGCCTTTGGCGGTGACGAACTGATCGTCAACGGCAATGACCTTCATATCATAGCTGCGGGCCTTGGCGACAATGGCCGAGCCCAGTTTTGGATCCGGGGTACAGATAACAAAACCCTTGGCGCCGCTTGCCGCCAGGCTGTCGATAGCGTTAAGGGTTTTCTCGCCATCGGGCACGGCGATTTTAATCACATCAAATCCCAGGTCCTTGCCGGCTTTATCGGCAAAACGCCATTCGGTCTGGAACCAGGGTTCTTCCGGCTGTTTAACCAGAAAACCCAGTTTCAGATTTTCCGCCATAGCCGATTGAGACATAACGGCAGCCAATCCGATTGCCGCCAGTGCCTTAGTGAATTTATGCATGTAACTCTCCGGTATTTTTTATCGCCTCGCTTCAAAATGCTGAAGCGTGTAAGCGTTATCAGTCGGGAAGATGAATCCGCTTGGAACGTCTAAGCGGCGGATTTATCGCCGTTAGTCCGACCAGGCCCTTTAGACGGGAGTAGTTTTAGCCTTAATGTGTTACTAAAATGTAGAGCGTTATCACAGTTCTCAATAACAGCTGATTTGTGCATAGATACAGCAAATTCCACCTCCCCGCGCGTTTTTGAACACCATCACATTTCAGCCATCAGCGACAGGAATGTGCATACTTCCAGCCAACCGCTCCTCACGGCCGGCTCAAAACCCCCTTATGGTTGTGCACATCATCCGTTTTCGGGTAAACAGGAGAGAACAGCATGAATGAAGAGGCCATCAGCCTCGGGCTTGATTTCGGCAGCGACTCGGTACGCGCCCTGGCGGTAGGATGCCAAAGCGGTAAAGAGCTGGCGACCGAAGTGGTCTGGTACCCGCGATGGCGCGAGGGCCAGTATTGCAAACCCGCGCACAATCAATTCCGCCATCATCCCAATGATTATCTTGAATCCATGGAACAGGCGATCCGCGCTGTGGTAAACGCCCTCACCCCGGCCCAGCGCCTGCGCGTCGCCGGCATCGGCGTCGATACCACCGGCAGTACCCCCGCCCCTATTGATGAGGAGGGCCGGATACTGGCATTGCGCCCGGAATTCGCCGACAACCCGAACGCCATGTTTATCCTGTGGAAGGATCATACCGCCATAGAAGAAGCCGAGGCGATAAACCGGCTGTGCCACGACGGCGCGCATCCGGATTACACGCGCTACATCGGCGGCGTGTACTCCTCTGAATGGTTCTGGGCCAAAATCCTGCATATTACCCGCCAGGACGCCCAGGTACGCCGGCAGGCGGTATCTTGGATTGAGCTTTGCGACTGGATACCGGCCGTGCTGTCCGGGACCACGCGGCCGCAGGACATCAAGCGCGGCCGCTGCGCCGCCGGACATAAATCCCTTTGGCATCCCGACTGGGGCGGCGTGCCGCCGCGAGACTTCCTTGAGGCGCTCGATCCGGTTCTGACCGAACGGCTGCAATATCCGCTCTTCACCGATACCTATACCGCGGAAGCGCCGGTCGGGCGCATCACCGCCGCATGGGCGCAGAAGCTTGGCTTGCCGGAGACCGTTACCATTGCCGGCGGCGCCTTCGACTGCCATATCGGCGCGGTGGGCGCCGGCGCGCAGCCCTATACCCTGGTTAAAGTCATCGGCACATCGACCTGCGATATCCTTATCGCCGACGAACAGCGTGTGGGCGATCGCACTATCGCCGGCATCTGCGGCCAGGTCGACGGCAGCGTGGTACCGGGATTTATCGGTCTCGAAGCCGGTCAGTCGGCCTTTGGCGACATTTATGCCTGGTTCGGACGTTTGCTGGGCTGGCCGCTGAAACAGGCGGTGCAACACAACCCGGCCCTGAAACCCGCTCTCGACGGTATCCAGGAACAGATGCTGAACGCGCTGGCGCAGGCCTGGGCCAGCGAACCGTCCCTTGAGCATCTGCCGGTGGTGCTGGACTGGTTCAACGGCCGGCGCACGCCTTACGCCAACCAGCGCCTGCAGGGCGTGATCACCGGCCTCAATCTGGGCACTGATGCGCCGGCGCTGTTCGGCGGACTGATTGCCGCCACCGCCTTCGGCGCCCGCGCCATCATGGAATGCTTTGAAACCCAGGGCATCCCGGTGGAAAACGTGCTGGTGATGGGCGGCATTGCCCGCAAATCGCCGATTATCATGCAGGTATGCGCGGATGTGATGAATCGTCCGCTGCAACTGGTGGCCTCCGATCAATGCTGCGCCCTCGGCGCGGCTATCTTCGGCGCGGTGGCGGCCGGCGTTTATCCGGATATCGCGGTGGCGCAGCAGGCCATGGCCAGTCGGATTGAACGCACCCTGCAGCCGGACCCGGCCAGGGTCGCGCAATTCGAGCGGCTCTACCAGCGCTATTTGGAATGGAGCGAGCTTGCGGAACCGGCTTACGCGGCGGCGGCGCACAGCGATCGCTGATTAATAATTTACCGGGCGGCACGCTACGCGCCCGCCCGGCCCCTCCCTTAAACGGAGACGCACAGGAGTCATCATGGATAATTTTAAGCAGCACGAAGTCTGGTTCGTCATCGGCAGTCAACATCTTTATGGCCCGGAAACCCTGCGCCAGGTCGCCGACCATGCACAAACGGTGGTCCAGGGTCTTAATAACGAGGCCGGCCTGCCGGTCAAGCTGGTCTTGAAACCTTTGGTCAAATCGCCCGATGAGATTCTCGCGCTGTGTCGTGAAGCCAATTACGATACCCACTGTATCGGCCTGCTCACCTGGCTGCATACGTTTTCACCCGCCAAGATGTGGATCGGCGGCCTGAGCATCCTCAACAAGCCCCTGCTGCAGTTCCATACCCAATATAACGCGCAGATCCCCTGGGAAACCATGGATATGGACTTTATGAACCTTAACCAGACCGCCCATGGCGGCCGCGAGTTCGGGTTTATCGGCGCACGCATGCACCTTAATCACCAGGTGGTGGTCGGCCACTGGCAGGATAAGCAGGCGCATCTGACCATCGCCAAATGGATGCGCGCCGCCGCCGCCAAACAGGAAAGCCAGCAGCTGATCGTCGCCCGTTTCGGCGACAATATGCGTGAAGTGGCGGTCACCGAAGGCAACAAGGTCGGCGCGCAGATCCAGTTCGGCTACTCGGTGACCGCGTACGGCCTGGGCGACCTGGTCAGCGTGGTGAACGAAGTGTCCAAGGGGGATATCGATACCCTGGTGGCGGAGTACGAAGCGTCCTATATCCTTACCGATAAAATCAAGGTCAACGGCGAAAAACGTGAAAACCTGCTGGACGCCGCACGTATTGAACTGGGGCTGAAACGTTTCCTGGAACAGGTGGGCGCCAAAGCCTTTACCTCCAACTTTGAAAACCTGCACGGGCTGAAGCAGTTGCCTGGCCTGGCGGTACAGCGCCTGATGCAGCAGGGATATGGCTTCGGCGGCGAAGGCGACTGGAAAACCGCCGCGCTGCTGCGCATCCTGAAGGTGATGGCCAGCGGCCTGCCGGGCGGCACCTCCTTTATGGAGGATTACACTTATCACTTCCAGCCGGGTAATAACCTCGCCCTCGGATCGCACATGCTGGAAGTGTGCCCAAGCATCGCCAAGGAAGAAAAACCCACGCTGGACGTGCAGTTCCTCGGCATCGGCGGCAAAGCCGATCCGGCGCGGCTGCTGTTCTCCACCCCGGCCGGCCAGGCGGTCAACGCCTCGGTAATCGATATGGGCGATCGTTTTCGCATGCTGGTAAGCGTCGTGGATGCCATCGAACAGCCGCATCCGCTGCCTAAGCTGCCGGTCGCCCGGGCGGTATGGAAAGCGCAGCCGTCGCTGGAAGTGGCGGCCGAAGCCTGGATCCTGGCCGGCGGCGCGCACCACACGGTATTCAGCCAGGCGCTCGATCTCGACCATATGCGCTTATACGCGGAAATGAATAATATCGAGCTGCTGGTGATCGACAACGACACGCGCATCCCGGCGTTCAAGGACGCATTGCGCTGGAATGAGCTTTACTACAAGCTCTGCGCTAAATAGCGACGACGTCAGTCCTGCCGCGGCTCGCTCGCGGCAGGGTTTATATCGCCTCTGCGACGGTTTCGTCGGCGGGGTTGCGCCTGCCTGTTGTGTTATTATAGCGACTGCCTGGACGTGCCTTTTGACTTACAACTGCTGAGTGACTGAACTCCCCTTTTCAGTGAAAAGGACCGTGGCACTTGCGCCGTTGACCAGAGAAATTTGAGGCGGAATATGGCCTATATCCACGTCATACAGCACAGGAACGGCAAGGTCCCCAAGGGCGGCATGTAGGGCATCCAAATAATTTTGTTGTGTTGGGTCGTTCACGGCCGGCGCCGCACTTCTGCCTATAAGCACACCCTTTAAGTCACTGAACCAGCCATGCAAGCGTAAACTAAATAATGCCCGCGTTAACTCGCAGGGGCCCATTTCCACATTTTCAAAATACAGGATCACCCCTTCGTGACTATTTTGTGCCTGGAACAAGGGTAGATTACCGAAGGAGGTACCTGCTAACCTCGATATAATTTCCAGACATCCGCCAATCAGACGGCCTTGAAAACGGGCGGAAGAAGTGACGCCATCAAGGCGCTGCCACTGTGTTTTTTGTGTCAGATGAAAACCAGCATCTGATGCCGGGCCCCATTGATTTTCGTTCATTTGAAATGCTGCTGACGCGTGCTGTTCACATACAGCCCCCCGGTCACTCTCCAGAATGCTCCATATCGCTTCCGTGGTCGAATCTAACTCTTTCGCACCAAGATCCATCAGGTTTGGTCCATGCACTGTTGCCCAGCCAGAAAGCGTTGTCAGCGGGAAATGAAATGTACATAAATCTGAAAAACCGACAAACCATTTGGGTTCAGTCCGGGCTAACCGTTCGAAATCAAGTAACTCGAGTAATTCGATTGCCAGATCGCCTCCCCATGGGGGCATAACCGCCTTTACCTCAGGATGGGTTAGATAAAACATCAGTTCTTCCGCCCGCGAAATTTTGCAGGCGCTTTTATTTTTATACTGCGACCGTAAGCAATCGCCTTCAACTACCCTAAATCCTTTTTTTATAAGGTTATTTATGGCGAGGTCCAACCGAGGATGCAAATGCTGCGGCACCCCAGATGATGGGGCGGTTATAGCAATCAAATCCCCTGGAACCAGTTTGGGCGGAAAGCGAATCTTCATGTATTGATCCTTATTTGCAAAGTAAATCCATCGTCCACAGTTCGAGATTAAATGCCAAGCCTGGCTGGCTGGCTGGCTGGCAAAGTTCACATACTCATACAAGAAAGACGGGAGATTGCCAGCAGTCCCAGGCGTTGCCTATGCGCTTGCCGCCGCGTTTTTTCATATTTAACCCAGGAATATCTAGACACCCCGACAGCAGTGAATATACTACTTTGCTATTATTCCCTTCCCTGAACACCAAATCATGACTGCGTACGACTATTTATTAACATTCCGCCGTGTCAGCACGCCGGAAAGCCTGGAAAAACTATTCGATCATCTCAATTATTCGCTGGTTGACGATGCGGAAATCATCAATATGTACCGCGCGGCGGATCACCGCAGGGCCGAACTGGTCTCCGGCGGCCGTTTATTCGATTTGGGCCAGGTGCCGAAGTCGGTCTGGCGGTACGTCGTTTGAGCGCGATCAACACCGCGCCGCGTATCGGCGGCTGGTTATGGCTGCCGGCCGCCTACCTGCTGATGGCCCTGCTCAGCGCCAGCATAATGCTGGTGATTTTCCTGCTGGCCCTGCTGCAACGCCCGACGGCGGACAGCACCACCATCGCGGCGGTCTTTACCCTGCAGTGGTATGCGTCCATGGCCACCACGCTGGTCATGTGGGGGTTCACCTTTTGGACCCTGCGCCTGTTGTTTCGCCGTTCGACCCGCTTTCCCAAAATTTTTATCCTCTGGCTGCTGGCGGGCGTGCTGCTGGCGCTCAAGGCTTTCGCCTTTTCCCCGGTCACGGATGAACTGGCGCTGCGCATTTTATTCTGGCCGCTGCTGGCCGCGGCGACCATGGTGCCCTATATTAAACGTTCGCGCCGGGTTAAAAACACCTTTATCCACGCCTCATAGCACCGCCGTTGTCCTTATCGGTCTCCCGATAATAACCCTACAATTACTATGTTGTTGAAATGGACTTGATGCCGGATAATACGTCGCTTCTTTTTAATTAGGTACGGCAATGAATGGTTACCTGTTACTGTTTATCGGCACCATGCTGGTAAATAATTTCGTTCTGGTTAAATTTCTTGGGCTTTGCCCCTTCATGGGTGTGTCCAAAAAACTGGAAACGGCAATGGGTATGGGCATGGCCACCACCTTCGTCATGACGCTCGCCTCGATTTTTTCCTGGCTGATTAACAGTTTTATCCTGCTGCCCCTCGACATCACCTATTTGCGCACCCTCTCGTTTATTTTCATTATCGCGGTGGTGGTGCAGTTCACCGAACTGGTGGTGCGCAAAACCAGCCCGTCGCTGTATCGCCTGCTGGGCATTTTCCTGCCGCTTATCACCACCAACTGCGCGGTGCTTGGCGTGGCCCTGCTCAATGTTAACCTCAATCATAATTTTCTGCAGTCCGCCGTCTACGGATTCAGCGCGGCGGCGGGCTTTTCGCTGGTCATGGTGCTGTTCGCCGCCATTCGCGAACGCCTGGCGGTGGCCGATGTGCCGGCGCCGTTCAAGGGCTCATCCATCGCCCTGGTCACCGCCGGTCTGATGTCGCTGGCGTTTATGGGCTTTACCGGTCTGGTGAAATTCTGATGCTGTCGCTATGGTGGGCTATTGGATCGCTAAGCGTTCTGGCATTGGTGGCGGGCGCCCTGCTGGGCTACGCCGCCCGCCGCTTCAGGGTGGAGGGCGACCCGCTGGCCGGGCAGATTGATGCGCTGCTGCCGCAAAGCCAATGCGCCCAGTGCGGTTATCCCGGGTGCCGTCCCTATGCCGAGGCGGTGGCGGGCCAGGGTGAAAAAATCAATAAATGCGCGCCCGGCGGCGAACAGACGATGCTCAAGATTGCCGGACTGATGAACATCGAACCGCAATACCTGGACGACGAAACATCGGCAGGCCAGCCGGCGGCGACGGTGGCCTGGATCGATGAGGGCAATTGTATCGGTTGCACCAAATGTATCCAGGCCTGCCCGGTAGACGCCATTATCGGCGCTACCCGGGCGGTGCATACCGTGGTCAGCGACCTGTGCACCGGCTGCGATCTCTGTGTCGCCCCCTGCCCGACCAATTGTATCGAAATGCGGCCGGTGGCGGTTTCCACCGACAACTGGAAATGGGATCTGAACACCATACCGGTCCGCCTCATCCCCATGGAACAGCATGTTTAAGCTCTTTGCCGCGTTGCGTAAGGATCGCCTCTGGGATTTTCCCGGCGGCATCTATCCGCCGGAAATGAAAACCCAGTCAAGCGGCGTGCCGCTGCGCCGTCCGCCCCTGCCGGCCAAATGCATTATTCCCCTTAAGCAGCACCTGGGGCCGGAGGGTGAACTGTGCGTAACCGCGGGTGACCGCGTGCTGCGCGGACAGCCCCTGACCGAGGGGCGGGGTCGCACCCTGCCTATCCATGCGCCCACCTCGGGAACGATTGAGGCCATTACGCCCCATACCACCGCCCATCCGTCGGCGCTGGCGGAACTCAGCGTTATCCTCACCCCCGATGGCGAAGATCGCTGGTGCGAACGCCGGCCCGTGGCGGATTACCGTCAGCGGGACGCCGGCTATTTGCTTGAACGCATCCATCAGGCCGGCATCGCCGGCCTGGGCGGCGCGGGCTTTCCCACCGCGGCCAAGCTACAGGGCGGATTGGGCGCGGTAAATACCCTGATTATCAACGCCGCGGAATGCGAACCTTATATTACCGCCGACGATCGGCTGATGCAGGAGCACGCGCTTGAGATAGTCGGCGGCATCGATGTGCTGGTCCATATTCTGCGGCCGGCGCGGGTTATCATCGGCATTGAGGACAATAAACCGGCCGCCGCCGCCGCGATGGCCGCGGCCATTGCTGATGGCGCCGGCTACCTGCTGCGCGTCATCCCGACCAAATATCCGTCCGGCGGCGCCAAGCAGCTCACGAAGATCCTCACCGGCCGGGAAGTGCCGTTCGGCAGCCATTCAGCCGCCATCGGTGTTGTCATGCTGAATGTCGGCACCGTCTTCGCCATTAAACGGGCCATTATCGATGGCGAAGCCCTGACCGAACGGGTGGTGACGCTGACCGGCGACGCGCTTAAGCGTCCGGGCAACGTCTGGGGACGTCTGGGCACGCCGGTCGGTCATCTGCTGCGCGACGCCGGCTTTACACCGCAGCCGGGCCAGCTGGTGATCATGGGCGGACCGCTGATGGGTTTTACGCTGCCGGTGCTGGATGTGCCCATCGTCAAGATCAGCAACTGCATCATGGCCCCCGCGGCCAGCGAAATGGCCCCGCCGGAGCCGGAACAAGCCTGTATCCGCTGCGGCCTGTGCGCGCAGGCCTGTCCCGCCGGTTTGCTTCCCCAACAGCTCTATTGGTTCAGCCGTGGCCAGGAGCACGAAAAAGCCCGCGGCCATCATCTGGCGGACTGCATCGAATGCGGCGCCTGCGCCTATGTCTGCCCCAGCAATATTCCCCTGGTGCGCTATTACCGGCAGGAAAAGGCGGAAATACGCGCCTTGGATCTGGAAGCGCAGCGCGCGCGGGCGGCCAAGGCGCGCTTTGAAGCCAAGCTGGCGCGGCGCGAGCGGGAAAAACAGGCGCGTGAAGCGCGCCACCGGCAGGCCGCTGTCAAGCTTGACGCGCGGGACGAACCGATGATAGAAGCGGCGCTAAACGCCTTGCCCGACGCCGGCCATGACGCGGCGGCGGTAGCAGAGCCGTCGGGGCCGCCTGCGGCGACCGTCATGCCGGCTTGCGCCGAAGAGGCTACGCCGGATCTGCGCAAAGCGGCGGTAGCGGCGGCCATCGCGCGCGTGAAAACGCGCAAAGCCGTGTCCGGCGCGCAGCCAATAAGTGACAACGTAGCGAAAAATGCCGCAAGCGACAGTACCGGCGCAACCGCCCGTCCGGCGCAGGCCGGCGCAGACAACAGTACGGCGACGTCGCATCCCGCGACCGCCGATGCCGCCGATGCGCGCAAAGCCGCGGTGGCGGCGGCCATCGCCAGGGTCAAGGCCCGCAAGGCCGCAGCAGAGGCAACCATAGGGTCCCACGAGGAATAAATGGCTTTCAGGATCGCAAGTTCCCCCTTTACCCACAACCGGCAAAGCACCCGGCGCATCATGCTGCAGGTCATGGCGGCCTGCCTGCCGGGTCTGCTGGCCCTGAGCTATTTTTTCGGCTACGGCACCCTGGTGCAAATCCTGCTGGCCGCGTTGGCCGCCTGCCTGGCCGAAGCCGCAATGGTGGCGCTGCGCCGCCAGCCGGTCGGTCCGCGGCTTGCCGACGGCTCCGCGCTGCTGACCGCGGTGCTGCTGGGGCTGAGCCTGCCGCCGCTGGCGCCCTGGTGGATGATCGTGCTGGCTACGGCGTTTGCCATCATCATCGCCAAGCAGCTTTACGGCGGCCTGGGACAAAATCCGTTTAACCCGGCCATGGTCGGGTATGTGGTGCTGCTGATCTCGTTCCCGGTGCAAATGACCAGTTGGCTGCCGGAATCGGGGCTGCGGCTGCATACCGCTTCGCTTGCGGACACCTTATGGCTGATCTTCGCCGGCCACACGCCGGGCGGCCTGGATGTGCAGCAGCTGCGCGCCGGGTTCGACGGCATGACCCAGGCGACGCCGCTGGATAATTTTAAAACCGGTCTGCGCGGCGGGAAGGATGCGCTGGCGATGCTCGGGCAACCGCTTTACAGCGGCCTGATGGGCGGATTGGGGTGGCAATGGGTCAATATCGGCTTCCTGGCGGGGGGCCTTTATCTGCTCTGGCGCAAGGTGATCAACTGGCAGATTCCGGTCAGCTTCCTGGCGGTGCTGATGATGTGCGCCAGCCTGGGCTGGTGGTGCGATGCGCGCGCCAGCGCCCCGCCGCTGCTGCATCTGTTCTCCGGGGCCACCATGCTGGGCGCTTTTTTTATCGCCACCGATCCGATCACCGCCTCGACGACAGATAAAGGACGGTTGATTTTCGGCGCCCTGGCGGGTCTTCTGACCTGGCTCATCCGCACCTATGGCGGTTATCCTGAGGGCGTGGCCTTTGCGGTGCTGCTGGCCAATATCTGTGTGCCGCTGATTGATTATTTTACGCAACCCCGCGTATACGGCCATCGCTAAGGAGCGCCGATGTTCAGGATGATGCGCAAACACGGTATTACCCTGGCGCTGTTCGCCGCGCTCACCACCGGCCTGACGGCCCTGGTGCATGGGCTGACCGAACCCGGCATCGCCCGCCAGGCCGTATTGCAACAACAGCAGCTATTGGATCAGGTCGTGCCGCCGGCGCTGCATGATAATGATATGCTGGCTGAATGCTATCTGGTGGTCGACGATGCCCTGGGCAACGCGCAACAGCACCGGATTTATCTGGCGCGCAAAAACGGCAGGCCGGCGGCGGCGGCCATCGAATCCACCGCCCCGGACGGCTATTCCGGCGCCATCCAGCTCCTGGTAGGGGCCGACTTTGCCGGCAACGTGCTGGGCACTCGGGTTACCGAACACCATGAAACGCCGGGACTGGGCGATAAAATCGAGCTGCGCATTTCCGATTGGATCACCCATTTCAGCGGGAAAAAGGTCGGCGCGGCGCAGGACAGGAACTGGGCGGTAAAGAAAGACGGCGGGCAGTTCGATCAGTTCACCGGCGCCACCATTACCCCGCGCGCCGTGGTAAACGCGGTTAAACGCACCACTGACTATTTACAAAGTATGCCGGGCGACATCGACCAGTTGCCCCGCTGTGGAGAAAACGCCGATGAGTGAAGCCGGACGCCTGATGCGCCAGGGGCTGTGGACCAATAACTCCGCCCTGGTGCAATTGTTGGGATTATGCCCCCTGCTGGCGGTGTCCAATACCGTCACCAACGCGCTGGGGCTGGGGCTGGCCACCACGCTGGTGCTGGCTTGTACCAACGGCTGGATTTCCGCTTTCCGCCGCTGGGTGCCCGCCGAGATCCGGATTCCTGTTTATGTGATGATCATTGCCGCCGTGGTGTCCATCGTGCAGATGCTGATGAATGCCTACGCCTTCGGCCTATATCAGTCTCTGGGGATATTTATTCCGTTGATCGTCACCAATTGCATCGTGGTGGGACGGGCGGAAGCCTACGCCTCCCACAATCCGGTGGCCCTGTCGCTGCTTGACGGGGCGGCCATGGGCCTGGGCGCGACCTGCGCCCTGCTGGTGCTGGGCGCCATGCGCGAGGTGCTTGGCAACGGCACGCTGTTCGACGGCGCCGACCTTCTGCTGGGCAACTGGGCCAAAGGGCTGCGGGTGCAAGTGTTTCATTTGGACAGCCCCTTTTTGCTGGCCATGCTGCCGCCGGGCGCGTTTATCGGCCTGGGATTCATGCTGGCCGCCAAATACCTGATAGACCAGCGGATGAAGGCCCGCCAGCGGCGGGCGGCGGCGGAGCGCGTGCCAAACGCCGGACAGGCGCGGGCATAACCTGATGAATAAACTCAAACGACTGGCCATCCTGAGCCGCCTGCGCGCCAACGATCCCAACCCGACCACCGAGCTGAATTATGCCTCGCCGTTCGAACTGCTGATCGCGGTGCTGTTATCGGCGCAGGCCACGGACGTCAGCGTTAATAAGGCCACCGCCAAACTGTTCCCGGTGGCCAATACTCCCGAGGCCATGCTGGCGCTGGGGGTGGACGGCATCAAGTCCTATATCAAATCCATCGGCCTGTTTAACAGTAAAGCGGAAAATATCATCAAGACCTGCCGGATGCTGATTGAGCGCCACCAGGGCCAGGTGCCGCAGGATCGGGCGGCGCTGGAAGCCTTGCCCGGCGTTGGCCGCAAAACCGCCAATGTCGTGCTCAACACCGCCTTCGGCTGGCCGACTATTGCGGTGGATACGCATATTTTCCGGGTGTGCAACCGGACGCGGTTCGCTCCCGGCAAGAACGTCGAGGAGGTAGAGCAGGCCTTACTGCGGGTGGTACCGGCGGAATTTGTCGTTAACTGCCACCATTGGCTGATCCTGCACGGCCGGTACACCTGCGTCGCCCGCAAACCCCGCTGCGGCGCCTGCCTGATAGAAGACCTGTGCGAATACAAAGACAAGGTCTATGGCGACACCGCGTAAATCTCCCGCCATCGGCACAGGCCGGTGCCCTTAACCCGGTACACGCCGGCGCCAGTCTTAAGCACGATAAACCACTGCCTTCCCGTGGCGTTTCATGATGAAACGCCATTGCCAGACCGTGTTCACCCGGCATCGTGCTTTTTTATTTAATTGTAACGGGATATTATTCAAGCCTTGCCTATTGAGCTGAAACCCGGAAGATCCCCCCTCAGACTAATCTTATAACAATGCAGACGGGGCGCGGGCAACGGCGTCACCCCTGCTTATTTTTGCCGCTAACGCGGTGAAAACGGCAACGAGGTATTTGTGTCTACGGCAAACCACACCGCACCACCGGAAAAAATCAGCGTCAACGCATTTAAACAGCCCAAATCGTTTTATCTTATTTTCTCCATTGAGTTATGGGAGCGCTTTGGCTATTACGGCTTACAGGTCATCCTGGCCGTCTACCTGGTCAAGATGCTCGGCATGTCCGAAGGACAGTCCATCACGCTGTTCGCCTCGTTCAGCGCACTGGTGTACGGTTTTGTCGCCATCGGCGGCTGGCTGGGCGACAAGGTTCTGGGGACCAAGCGCGTGATCGTCATCGGCGCGCTGGTGCTGGCGGTGGGCTATACCATGGTCGCCTATTCCAGCCATGCCGTCGCCTGGGTGTACCTGGGCATGGCGACCATCGCGGTCGGCAGCGGGTTGTTCAAGGCGAATCCATCTTCGCTGCTCTCGACCTGCTACCGTAAAGACGATCCGCGCCTGGACGGCGCCTTCACCATGTATTATATGGCGATCAATATCGGCTCGTTTGTCTCCACCCTGGCGACGCCGTGGCTGGCGGTCCGTTTTGGCTGGGGGGTCGCGTTTTCGCTCAGCGTGGTGGGGATGTTGATCACGCTGGTGAATTTCCTCGTCTGCCGCAGCTGGGTGCGTGATTACGGCTCCAAGCCGGATTTCGCCCCGCTGCAATGGGGACGGCTGGCAGCCGTTATCGCCGGCATCGCCGCCGCCATCGCCCTGTCGAGCTGGCTGCTGCATCACCAGACCATCGCCCGCTGGGTACTGGGCCTGATTTCCGTGGGGATCATCCTGGTGTTCGCCAGGGAGACCTTCGCCCTGCATGGCGCGGCGCGCCGGCGGATGCTGGTGGCCTTTTTAATGATGATGGAAGCGGTGGTGTTTTTTGTGCTTTACAGCCAGATGCCGACGTCGCTGAATTTTTTCGCCATCCACAATGTGGGGCACAGCCTGTTCGGCTGGTCGTTCCAGCCGGAACAGTTCCAGGCCCTGAATCCGTTCTGGATCATGCTGGCCAGTCCGCTGTTGGCGGCATTGTACAACGCCATGGGTGATCGTTTGCCGATGCCGTTTAAATTCGCCGCCGGCATGGTGCTGTGCTCGCTGGCCTTTTTTGTCCTGCCGCTGGGCGCCCGTTTTGCCAATGACGCCGGTATCGTCTCCATGAACTGGCTCATTCTCAGTTATGCCCTGCAAAGCATCGGCGAGCTGATGATTTCCGGCCTGGGCCTGGCCATGGTGGCGCAACTGGTGCCGCAACGGCTGATGGGTTTCATCATGGGCGCCTGGTTCCTGACCACCGCCGCCGCCGCGCTTATCGCCGGCTACGTCGCCAACCTGATGGCCGTGCCCGCCGACGTGACCGACGCCCGGCTTTCGCTGGCGGTCTATGGCCACGTGTTTATGCAAATCGGTATCGTCACCGCCGTGATCGCGCTGCTGATGCTGGTATTCGCCCCACGGCTTAACCACATGTCGCGCCCGGACGACGTTCCCGCCGCCGCCCCGCCCCACGGCCCACTGACGGACGATACCCCCGCCATCGTTGGCTAATCCCTATCGTATTATCGTTATCATCATGTTCCGCCATAGGGCGAAACATGATGATATTTTTTTGTCCCATCCCTGCCAAGACGCTATCTTGCCGCCATGGTTAAACGTATCCTGTCATGATGAAATATCCTGCGATATCACACCGCGCCCATCCCGTTAAGGAGTGCCCCATGAAACTTTTTTATAAGCCCGGCGCCAGCTCGCTGACCGTGCATATCGCCCTGCGTGAGGCGGGAGTGGACTTTACGATAGAAAAAGTGGATTTGGCCAATCTCAAAACCGAACACGGCGAAGATTACCGGGCGATAAATCCCAAGGGACAGGTGCCGGCCCTGCTGCTCGATGACGGCACCGTGCTCACTGAAGTGGTGGCCATCGTCCAATATCTGGCGGATTTGGTGCCGGATCGCCATTTGATCCCGCGGGCGGGCACCTTGTCCCGCTATCAGGCGATGGAATGGCTCAATTACGTGGCCAGTGAAATGCATAAAAGCCTTGGCCCGTTGCTGCAGCCCGATATGCCAGAGGATTACAAAAGCCTGCTGCGCCAGCAGCTGGACGCCAAATTGCTTTATCTGGATCGGGAGTTGGCCGATGGCGATTACCTGCTCGGCACCCGCTTCACGGTGGCCGACGCCTATCTGTTCACCATGCTGACCTGGGCGCAGGCCCTGAAGTTTGATTTACCGGCGACGCCGGCGGTGGCGCGGTATTTTAAACGGGTGGCGGCGCGTCCCACGGTGGACGCGGCGCTGGCGGCGGAAGGGCTGAAATAGCGTTCACGGCGGCATGACGCCGCCGGTAAAGATGACTAACCCTATTTGATCTCTTTGGCGGGAAAGTGATGCTGCGGCAAGGCTATCTGATCCTGCGCCGCCACCACCTGCAGCTCATACTCATTCATCTCTTTGGTCAGTTTCATGACCTCGTACACCGCGGCGGTAACATGCTCCAGCGCCTTGACGGGCGACAGCCCCTTCAGCAGGTTGACCAGCAGCAGGCCGCTGGTTAAATCACCGACGCCCACCGGCTGGCGATCGCCAAAATCCACCAGCGGACGGCTGGTATGCCAGGCATGCTCCTTGCTCACCAGCAGCATTTCAAAATTGTTTTTATCATAGCCGGCATAGCTGAGGTATTTTACCAGCACCAGCTTCGGTCCCTGGGCGCACAGTTCGCGGGCGGTGGCGATGGCTTCATCGATATTATTGACCGCATGGCCGCTGAGCTGCTCCAGCTCAAGCAAATTGGGCGCGATGATATCGGCGTTCGGCAGGCCGCGCTTGCAATGAAATTCCGCCACCCCGGGAGCCACGATACACCCTTTTTCCGGATGGCCCATTACCGGGTCAAGGAAATACCAGGCGTCGGGATTGGCTGCTTTTACCTGGCGCACAATCTCCAGGATATGTTCGCCCTGCTCGGGCGCCCCGATATAACCGCTCAGCACCGCGTCGCAGTTTTTCAACTGGTCCACGGCGGCAATACCTTTCACGATTTCGGTTAAGTGCGCGGCGGGCATCACGCAACCGGTCCAGTGACCATACTGGGTATGATTGGAAAACTGGACGGTATTAAGCGGCCAAACATTGACCCCCATGCGGCGCATGGGAAACACCGACGCGCTATTACCCGCATGCCCGAACACCACATGGGACTGGATAGACAGAATATTCTTCATTACGTTGCCTTAAAGCCCTTGGCCTGGCGGCCGCATCGACACAAAGCAGGAGGCCGGCGGCCTCCTGTAGCAGTTATAAAAATCATTCCCAGCAAATCAGGCAGTAGTTTTTCTTGCCGCGGCGCAGCAAGGTATAACGCCCATATAAGCGATCGGCGGCGCTGAAGACATACTCCGCCGAAGATTGTTTTTCGCCATTCACCGCGATGGCATTAGAGCCGATCAGGGTTCTGGCCTGGCCCCGGGACGGCACCAGTCCCGCATCCACCAGCGCCTGCTGCAGATCCGCGCCGTCGCTCAGGGCGATGGTGGGCATGCCGTCCTGCGCCAGTTGCGCCAGATCGTTGGCCGTCAGGGCCTGCAGTGAGCCGGAAAACAGGCTGTCGGTAATCCGCACCGCCGCCGCCAGCCCGGCTTCGCCGTGCACCATCCGGGTCACCGCCTGCGCCAAGACATACTGCGCGCGCGGCGCGCCGTCGGTGTTGCGGTCTTCCTCTTCCAGGGCGTTAATCTCTTCCATGGGCATAAAGGTGAAGAACTTCAGGAAGCGGTAGACATCCGCGTCGGCGGTGTTAATCCAGAACTGATAGAATTTATACGGGCTGGTCTTGGCGGGATCCAGCCATATCGCCCCGCCTTCGGTCTTGCCGAATTTGGTGCCGTCCGCTTTGGTGATAAGCGGCACGGTCAAGCCGTAAACCTGCTTCTGGTTCATGCGCCGGGTCAGGTCGATGCCGGAGGTAATATTACCCCACTGATCCGACCCGCCGATCTGCAGCTCGACGCCGTATTGCTTGTTCAGCGACGTGAAGTCATACCCCTGCAGCAGGTTGTAGGAGAATTCGGTAAAGGAGATGCCGCTGTCGTCGCGGTTAAGCCGCTGCTTGACCGCTTCCTTGTTGATCATCTGGTTAACCGAGAAATGCTTGCCGATGTCACGCAGGAAGGTCAACACATTCATGCTGCCGAACCAGTCGTAGTTGTTGGCGGCCACGGCGCTGTTTTCGCCGCAGTCAAAATCCAGAAACGGTGACACCTGGCGCTTGATTTTATCCACCCATTCCTGCACCGTTTCGGCGGTATTTAATTTACGTTCGACGGCCTTGAAACTCGGATCGCCGATAAGTCCCGTGGCGCCGCCCACCAGCGCCACGGGACGGTGGCCGGCCAGTTGAAAACGCTTCAGGCACAATAGTGGCACCAGATGTCCCAAGTGCAAGCTATCGGCGGTCGGATCGAAACCGCAATACAGTGACAGCGGCCCCTGAGCCAGGCGCTCGGACAGCGCGGCCTCATCCGTGACCTGGGCAATCAGGCCCCGCTCTTGCAATTGTTGTATCAGGTTGCTGCTTGCCATCAAAAAACTCCATTATTGCTGTAAGTATCGGTGCCCAGGCACCCTAAAGTCATGTGCCGGCGGCGTCAGGGCGCCAGACGGTCTATCGCCCATCCCTCGTCCCGGCGCTGGTAGATAAACCGGTCATGGAGCCGGTGCTCGCCACCCTGCCAGAATTCCATTGTATCAATATTCACCCGGTATCCCCCCCAAAAACTGGGCAACGGCACTTCACCCTGCTGAAATTTCTGCTTTAACTCGAGAAATTTGCTTTCCAACACCCCGCGCGCGGATATCCGGCTGGATTGACGGGAAACCCAGGCACCGATTTGGCTGTCTTTGGGCCGGCTGTGAAAATATTTCATCACTTCCACCAGCGACAATCGCTCGGCGCGTCCCAGCACCATGACCTGGCGTTCGAGCGCATGCCAGGGAAAATGCAGGCTGATGCGGGAGTTATGCGCCAGGTGCCCGGCCTTGCGGCTGCCGAGGTTGGTGTAAAACACCATGCCGCGGCTGTCGAAATGCTTGAGCAGCACCATGCGCTGATAGGGCTGGCCGTATTCATCCACCGTCGCCGCGCACATCGCGGTGGGGTCGGGAAGCTGCGCCTCGCAGGCCTGTTGCAGCCAGCGCTCAAACAGAGTCAGCGGTTCAGACGTCAGATCCGCGCGCCGCAAGCCCCCGCGGGTATATTCGCGGCGCAAAGCGGCGATATCGATTTTTTGTTCAGTCATAGTGATATTCTGCGTCGGGCCAGGGCGTTATTGTGCGCCGCGTGGCTAAAAATCTCAATCATTTAGCACCGTTCAACCGGCGATAATACAGTCGTTTATGATGACTTTACCTTCGCGTTCGACAAACGCGTTCGGGCCTTTCGACCAGAACGTGTAGTGCCCATCGCTATAGCGCGTCCCGGAGGCGGACATCACCTGCGGCAGGTTAAGCTGTTTGCCGTCGAGAATAAAACTGACCTGCGCCGGTTCCGTGCGTTGGCGTACCGTCAGCGGCGTGGTGCCGCATTGATAACGCAGCGTTTGCTCGCCCGGGCCGCGATTGAACTGGCTACAGGCGGTAACGGTAATCACACAGGCAAATATAATAAGCCGATTAATCATAGTTTCCCCTTGGTTTACGCCGCCGTCATGCGGCGGGATAGGTCGTCCGGGCCGCGCGTCGTGCCGCGGCTCCTGGCCACCTTAATCAACCCGGCCGCGCCGCTGAAGCGGACCTGTCTGAAAAGCGCGGCGGCGGGGACGCAAACCTTTATACCGGATAAATGGCCCCCAGCAGCGTTTCCCTGCTGGCGCCGGTAACCGACGGCAGATTGCCCGGCAAACCCGATAAAGTGCGAAAGGCCAGCCAGGCAAAGGCCAGGGCTTCCATATCATCGCCGCTCACGCCGTATTTATCGGTGGAACTGACCTCCATACCGGGCAACAGCGCGGACAGCCGGGCCATCAGCAGCGGATTGCGCGCCCCGCCGCCGCAGACCAGAAGACGTTCGCAGCCGCCCGATAGCAGCACTTGTTCCGCAATGCTCATGGCCGTTAATTCCAGCAGCGTCGCCTGCACATCCCGGGGCGGTATCGGCACGAAATGGGTGAGCTGATACGTCAGCCAGCCAAGGTTAAAATATTCCCTGCCGGTGCTTTTCGGCGCCGGCTGGGCAAAATAACCGTCCGCCAGCAACTGCTGCAGCAGCCCCTGGTGCACCTTGCCCCCCAGGGCCCAGACCGCATCCTTATCGTAAGGAACGGCCTGGTGGCGCCAGGCCCAGGCATCCATCAGGATATTGCCGGGACCGGTGTCGTAGCCGCGGATCGGTTGGCCGGGCAGCAATAACGACAGATTGGCAATGCCGCCGATATTGAGCACCATGCGCCGCTCGCCGGGATGCGCCAGCAACGCGTGGTGGAAACCGGGCACCAACGGCGCGCCCTGGCCGCCGAAGGCCATATCGCGGCGGCGGAAATCCCCCACGGTGGTAATGCCGGTCAGGGCGGCGATGCGATTATTGTCGCCGATTTGCATCGTGCAGGGCGCCTCGGCGTCCGGCTGATGCCAGACGGTTTGTCCATGGTTGCCGATGGCGGTGATCTCGTGCGCCGCCACGCCGGCGCTCTCTAGCATGGCCAGCACCGCCTCGCTGAAAAGTATGCCCAGGCGGGTATCCAATTGCCCCACCTGTGACAAGGTCACGGATTGTCCCTGGCATATGGCCAGAATTTGGTGTTTGAGCTCCTGTGGTATGGGATGCCCGTAACTGTATTGCTGCGCCACGGTATGCTCGTCGATGGCGGCAAGCACCACATCCACGCCGTCAAGGCTGGTTCCGGACATTACGCCTACATAGCGACCTGTTCTCATTGGCCTGCCCTTTTCCTTCGCAAAAATTTCATTTATCGATTCCGGATGTCTACGTTAAACAGGTTTGATGAATCAGGCTATGAAAAGCCGTCAAATTTTGGAAGTTGTTACAATAAAATAACCTGGCGGGCAAAAGCTTAGCGTTAAAATCATTGCTATAATTAAGAAAAGAGGTCCGTTGATTCATTGTTTATGAATTCTACAATATTATCGACTACAGTAGGCTATCGAAGTAGCGCCTGGAAACAGATACTATTGACGATTGCAACAACATTGGCATTTGTTCTGTCTCGGTTTGCCTTGACGAACGGCGTATAACAGGAGTTTTTCAATGATGAAACGTTTGCTCGTGGTCACCCTGGCTGGATTGACGCTGGCGGGCTGTGCCAGCAACAACAGTCTTTCCGGTGATGTCTATTCCGCCAATGAGGCTAAACAGGTACAAAGCGTGACGTACGGTACGCTGGTAGGCGTAAGGCCGGTACAAATCCAGGGCGGAGAGGATTCAAACGTTATCGGCGCCATCGGCGGCGCGGTCTTGGGCGGGTTCCTCGGCAATACCCTCGGCGGCGGCACCGGCCGCAACCTGGCTACGGCCGCCGGCGCGGTGGCGGGCGGCGTGGCGGGACAGGGCGTCACCAGCGCCGCCAGCCGTTCGCAGGGCGTGGAACTTGAAGTGCGCAAAGACGACGGCAATACTATCATGGTGGTGCAAAAACAAGGAAATACGCGGTTCAGCGTAGGACAACGCGTGGCTATCGCCAGCAACGGGCGCAACGTGACGGTTTCTCCGCGTTAATTACCGCCCCGCCGCATAACGCAGCGGCGCAGGCGAAAAACCTTGGCATAAAAAAACCGGCGCTATTTGCCGGTTTTTTATAGAGAACATGTCGTTGAACCACGCTATGTCAGGACTTATTATAAAGCTCGAGGATATTCTTCTCCAGCCGTGCAATCATATTACTCAGAAAATGAATCTCCTGCTCTGAAATACCCGTCAGGATTTCATCCCGGGTACTATTGATGACATGGTTCACTTCTTTGATGATGGGCTCTGCGGACTCCGTCAATTTAATACGTTTCGCCCGCCGATCGTTCGCACAGGTATGGCGAGTGATCAGCTTTTTCTCTTCAAGCTGATCAAGCGTACGAACCAATGAGGGCTGCTCAATGCCGATAGCCTTTGCCAACTGAATTTGCGACTGCTCCGGCGGAAGCTGGCAGATATTATGCAACGTGATCCAATGCGTTTGTGTCAGTTCTAGCGGTTTTAAGCGATGGTCAATCAAAGCGCGCCAAACACGAACAAGTCGCGCCAAATCAGATCCTAATGGCGATTCCAATTCTCTCTCCTTATAATTAAGCTGATTAAGCTTGTTCCCTGGATTCCCATCCATTCTAATGGGTGGAATGGCAAATTACAAATATATATATATGAATAAGGTTGAAGTTAAGTTGAGCTAGATGTAATACCCATGTTGTTCCTTTGAAATATGGGACAGCACCGCTGAGCGCATTACTCCTTGCCGGTCGTCAGCCTTGACGAGGGTTGCGGCCCTTCATTGCGTAAAACTTTCCGCTTAGTATAGGGTAAGCGTTGGAAACCTCATATAATCCGTCCCTGGCACTGGTTGCCCCGGCATTCTCACATCAACGCCTATAGTATGCCAAGCGGATTATTCATGACTGTATCACTATTATTGTCATTCATCGTGATTTATTGTTAATTTAAGTTAAATGAAGACATAACAAATATCATTATGTCATGTATTCGGTCTAATAATGTAATAACAATATATAAATAACAAGTTATTAGCGTGCATATTAATAATTAACTATGAGTGCCGGGGTTGTGATAATCGCCATCCCGACGTTCAAGATACTCAGTGGAATAAGGTTGCACGCCTGCGGGGTGTTAAAAAAGCGAGGGCTGTTCCGGACCTGCGGGTTCAGCGGGCGTGCTCTTGCCGGCCCGCAGCTGGCGCAGGTAGCGTTGATGACATAGCCGCAGCACTTCGCGCTTTTGGCCGTCGTTCATCGTGATCCAGTCGAAACGTTCCTGGCGGGAGCGCAGGCAGCCACGGCAAAAGCCACGGTCATCGGATTGGCAGACGCCGCGGCAAGGACTGGTTATGATGAAAAACTCAAGCTGTTCCGGCACGTGCCCTCCTGTTTAACTTTTATTGAAGACGTTATTTCACCGGCTGGCAAGCTTATGACGGCAAAAATCGCTTGCCCGGGGGAAATCGCGCGGTTCTCCGGCCGCCAGGGCAAGCAAGGCAGGAGTATTTCTCCTCCACCGCGCCGAAGGTCTGGGATATACTGTTAAACCACGATCTCACCAAAGGCGATGGATAAACCGTCGTCATTGTCTATAGAGGATATCATGCGCCTGCTTCATACCATGCTCCGCGTCACCGATTTACAGCAATCAATTGATTTTTATACAAAAATACTGGGAATGCGCCTACTGCGCACCAGCGAAAATACGGAGTACAAATACACCCTGGCCTTTGTCGGCTACACCGAGGAGACGGAAGGCGCGGTGATTGAATTGACCTATAACTGGGGCGTCGATAGCTACGAGCTGGGCACCGCCTATGGCCATATCGCGCTCGGGGTTGACGATGTGGCCGCTACCTGCGACCGCATTCGCCAGGCCGGCGGCAAGGTGACCCGCGAAGCGGGACCGGTCAAGGGCGGCACGACGGTTATCGCCTTTATCGAAGATCCCGATGGTTATAAAATCGAGTTGATTGAACAAAAACATGCCGGCAAGGGCCTGGGCAGATAAAGTACCAGCCCGGCCCCGCCAAATCCGCTCTCCTGGGGAGAAGGGAGCGGATTCGCCATGCATCCGGCGCTAAAATTTGCCATAATGCGGGCTGTTTTCCTTAAAAATTAAGAACAGGCATGGCTGAACTTGATGATGTAAATACCCTTCGCGGCCGTTTTCGCGGCTTTTATCCAGTGGTCATCGATATTGAATCCGCGGGCTTTAACGCCGCAACCGACGCCTTGCTCGAAATCGCCGCCGTCACCCTCAACATGGACGATGAAGGCTGGCTGGTCACCGACCAATGCCTGCATTTCCATGTCGAGCCTTTTCCCGGCGCGCAACTGCAGCCGGAAGCCCTGGCCTTTAACGGTATCGACCCGACCAACCCGCTGCGCGGCGCGGTGAGCGAGTACGAGGCGCTGCATGAAATTTTCAAAATGGTGCGCAAAGGCATTAAGGATCGGGGCTGCAACCGCGCGATTATCGTCGCGCACAATGCCGGGTTTGACCACGGATTTCTTATGGCGGCGGCCGGACGGGCGGCATTAAAGCGTAATCCTTTCCATCCGTTTGCCACCTTCGACACCGCTGCTCTCAGCGGGCTGGTGCTGGGCCAGACGGTGTTGGCCAAAGCCTGCGCGGCCGGAGGCATCGAATTTGACGCCGGCCAGGCGCATTCCGCGCTCTATGACACCGAACGCACCGCTGAATTATTTTGTGAGCTGGTTAATCGCTGGAAACGTCTCGGCGGCTGGCCTGTTCCCCCCGTCGGCGAGCCTGCCGCCGGCGAGCACGCCTAGCCGATGCTTGCGTCCGGCGGTTAAAAACCCCCGCCGCAAGGGGCGGGGGTTATCCGCAGGCGTCCCGGGGAACTCAGGAAGGGGTCTGGTTTTCCTGGGAGTTGTATTTTACCGCGGTCTCTTTGATCAACGGTTGCAACTCGCCGTGCTGATACATTTCGATAATGATATCGCAGCCGCCGACCAGTTCGCCGTCCACCCACAGCTGTGGGAAGGTCGGCCAGTTGGCGAATTTCGGCAACTCGGCGCGAATATCGGGATTTTGCAGGACATCCACATACGCGAAACGCTCACCACAGGCGGAAAGCGCCTGTACTGCCTGTGCGGAAAAACCGCAGCCGGGCAATTTTGGCGAGCCTTTCATATAAAGAAGAATCGGGTTCTCAGCTATCTGCTGCTGAATTTTTTCAATCGTCGTCATTGTCTCGCTTCCTCAAGCCAGCATCTGGCCTTATCTGCACTGTGCGGGATTACACGCAGTCTCTTCATTTTAGCCACTACCGGCTAAACAAATAAACGTTTTTTTGCCGGCCCGCGCGGTAAAGGCGCGTCAATTCACTCCCGGCCCGCCCACGTAGGACAGGCAATACTATCACTGTAGCGGCTTTTACCCCCTGCCGCCGAACAAAACGGGCTGAAACATTCGGTGCACACCCTCAAAATATGTTGAATAAAGCGCCGCTGAACGCTGTTAAATGCAGCAAAATCGAACTTATTCACGTTTATACACAATAAGTAGTGAATTGATGATGCAATGACGAGGTAAATAGCTTAAATTCCTGTGAGGTGTTGATAACCCCCTATTTTGGGCCACATAAGGATAGCGTTTATCATGCGTTTATGCTTTACGCTTTTTGTGTTGCTTTTTACCCAGTTGTTTTTGAACCTGGCACATGCCGCGCCGAGCGCCGGCGTCAATGCCGATCAGCGCAAATCCCAGGCAGCGGCGGCAAAAACCGGCGACCGGCGCAAACGCAAACCGGTAAAAATAGCCAAGAAAAGCAAACCTGTCGCCAGCGCGCCCGCCGTCAGTGAAAAAGCCAGCATTAAAAAATCGCCGGAACCGGCGCATGAAAAAGCCGGCGTGAAACGGCCTTTGGAACCCGCGGTGGCGAAAACCGGCGCGAAGAAAAGCAAAACGTCCCCTCTTGCCAAGGCATCAAAAACCACGGCGACGAAAAAAATAGCCTCCTTCACTCCGCCGAAAAAAGGCTATAAAAAAGGTTACGGCCGGCACCGGATGATAAAAGATCAGGCGGCGGTAGAACTGGTGGCCAACGATCAGCCGATAAAGATGAGCGAGAGCCATAAGAAACGCTACCAGACCGCCAAGCTTACCGCCATGAATAAACTCCTCTCCCAAATGGGCAAGCCTTACCGTTGGGGCGGCATGTCGCCTAATACCGGCTTTGACTGCAGCGGCCTGATTTATTACGCCTACAAGGATGTGGTACGCATCCATATGCCGCGCACCGCCAACGAAATGTACCACCTGCGCGACGCAGCGCCGGTTAAGAAAGACGAGCTGGAAAGCGGCGACCTGGTCTTTTTCCATATTTCCAATCGCGGCGCGGCGGATCACGTCGGCGTCTATCTTGGCAATGGTCGCTTTATCCAGTCGCCCCGCACCGGCAGCGATATCCGTATCAGCTATCTGAGTGAGGATTATTGGCAGGATCATTACGTGGGCGCCCGCCGGGTGGTCACGCCGAAAAATATCCGCTGAAGGCGCGCCGGAAAAAAAAGAGGAGCCAAGGCTCCTCTTTTTTATATCTGAACCGAGAGGGTGTCAGTTCATGACGGCGGTAAAGCTGAAGACAATAATCACCAGCAGCGAGAACACCGTGGTCAGTAACGACATTTTTAAATCGCTGTCCATTCTATCTCCTTAACGTAAACCAGGGCGCCGGCCTTATCCACCGGCCCGCAGAGCAGTTATCGTCAGTTTGCCATAACAGCGATGAAAAAGCTTGCTCCCAACCTGTAGCCGCCACATTTAACACTTTCACTTTGGCGCGGGATGAACGAAAATTAACGGTTAATTCCACAGCGTCGGAAAGTGCTTGCGCCTTCGACAGACATTATTCCAGCCAGGGCGTACGGGAGTATCAAAGGCATGGCAACCATTAAAGATGTGGCAAAACGCGCTAATGTATCGACAACCACCGTTTCGCATGTGATCAATAAAACCCGTTTTGTTGCGCAAGACACTCAAATTGCCGTGCTGGACGCCATTAAACAACTGCATTATTCACCCAGCGCCGTGGCGCGCAGCCTGAAGGTCAATCGCACCAAGTCCATCGGCCTGCTCGCCAGCACCAGCGAGGCGCCCTATTTCGCCGAAATTATCGAGGCGATTGAGCACCATTGCTTTGCTCGCGGTTATACCCTGATATTGTGCAATTCGCACAATGATCTCGAAAAACAGCGCGCCTATCTGGCGATGCTGGCGCAAAAGCGCGTCGACGGCCTGCTGGTGATGTGCGCCGAGTATCCCGAAACGCTGCTGGATATGCTTGAGGAATATCAGCATATCCCCATGGTGGTCATGGATTGGGGTGAGGCTCGCCGTGATTTTACCGACACCATTATCGATAACGCCTTTGCCGGCGGTTATATGGCGACGCAATATTTGCTTAAACGCGGCCATCGCGCCATCGGCGCCATTCCCGGACAGCTGGCGCGCAACACCGGCGGCGGCCGCCACCGCGGCTATCTGCATGCCATGGCGGAGGCCGGCATCCCGTTAAACGACCGCTGGATTGTGCAAGGCAATTTCGAGCCTGAATCCGGCTACCTGGCGATGAAACAAATCCTGGCGCAAACGCCGCGTCCCACCGC
This sequence comes from Sodalis sp. RH14, assembly GCF_047324285.1. NCBI lineage: Bacteria > Pseudomonadati > Pseudomonadota > Gammaproteobacteria > Enterobacterales > Bruguierivoracaceae > Sodalis > Sodalis sp. RH14. The sequence goes on along the minus strand of NZ_CP178739.1, from coordinate 2,925,838 downwards.
GGTCTTCTGCGGCGGCGACATTATGGCCATGGGCGCACTGTGCGCCATTAATGAAATGGGCCTGAGCGTACCTGAGGATATTTCTATCATCGGCTACGACAACGTGCGCAATTCGTGCTTTTTCAGCCCGGCGCTGACCACCATCCATCAGCCTAAAGAGGATTTGGGCGAGGCGGCGCTTACCATGCTGCTCGATAGGATTACCAGCAAACGCGAGAACGCCAAAACCATCGAAGTCCATCCGTCGCTGATTGAACGCCGTTCGGTCGCAGACGGTCCCTTCCCCGCTTAAGGCCACGCGCCAGGCCCGGGCAACGGGCTGGCGCCTCCAGGGTCTGTTGCTATGTAAAGCGCCGTCCGCCTCGGACACAAGATTTTTCATATAATGATCTCTGCGCAAAGAGTTATTGTTTCAGCGAGAAATCATTAAGTTATAATGGGAAATACATTAGCGCGTTAGCTATTGTCTAAATTAAAATGCAGGCTTATACTCAATATCGTTAACAATTATAACGAGTTGTCTAATAAATTTGTATAAAAGTATGTCGTGTTTTCCAACATGACATCACCCTTTTATAAAGCGCCCGGCTAAGTCGCAGTCTAAGGTTTACTTTATATTCCTCTGTTGATGGTGATACTTCAGACACCACGGATAACCGTGGATTCTTATAAAGCCCGCAGGCATGGTGAGTGCTTTTCCTGACGGGGCACTGCAGAAGAAAGGTGATGGAGAAGCTATGAGTTCCTCGTGCGTTGAAGACCTGAGCTTTCATGATAATGATTGGTACCGTATCGTCCATGAATTGCTCTCTGAAGCCGGTATTGAACTCAATGGTTCAAGACCATTTGATATCCGAATCAAGAATCCGGGATTTTTTAAGCGCGTATTGCAGGATGGATCTTTGGGATTGGGCGAGAGTTACATGGATGGCTGGTGGGAGTGTGAGCGGCTGGACATTTTTTTCCAGCGTGTTCTCAGGGCGGGTCTGGAGAATAAACTTCCGCATCATTTAAAAGATACCTTACGCATTGCCGCCGCCCGGCTGATGAACCTCCAGTCGCGCAAGCGGGCCTGGATCGTGGGCAAAGAACATTACGATTTGGGTAACGATCTGTTTGAAAAGATGCTCGATCCCTATATGCAATATTCCTGCGGCTACTGGAAACAGGCGACCACCCTCGAGGAAGCCCAGCAGGATAAGCTGAAGATGATTTGCGAAAAACTGCAGCTGCGACCCGGCCTGACGCTGCTGGACGTGGGCTGCGGCTGGGGCGGGCTTGCCGCCTACGCGGCCAGGAATTATGGCGTATCGGTACAGGGCGTCACTATCTCTGCCGAGCAGCAAAAGCTGGCGCAAACGCGCTGCGAGGGATTGGATGTCACCATTTTGCTGCAGGACTATCGCGATCTGGATATGCAATTTGACCGTATTGTTTCAGTCGGCATGTTCGAACACGTAGGCCCCAAGAATTACGCCACCTATTTCGACGTTATCGATCGCAACCTGAAACGGGATGGCCTGTTCCTGCTGCATACCATCGGCTCGAATATCACCGATATGAATGTCGACCCGTGGATTAATAAGTATATTTTCCCCAACGGCTGCCTGCCGTCGGTACAGCAAATTGCCCATGCCAGCGAAAAGCATTTTGTTATGGAAGACTGGCATAACTTCGGCTCTGATTACGACAAAACGCTCATGGCCTGGTATGAACGTTTTGTCGCCGCCTGGCCGGCGCTGTCCAACAAATACTCCGACCGTTTTTACCGTATGTTCAGTTATTACCTGAATGCCTGCGCGGGGGCATTCCGCGCGCGCAATATCCATTTATGGCAGGTATTATTCAGCCCGGAAGGCGTGGATGGCGGTATTCGCGTACCCCGTTAATACCATGGCACGCCAGGCCCTTTAACACCGCACTCAAGACAGGCGTGGTAAAGGGAGAGCGCGCCGATGGGGGCGATGCGGCCATCTCCTGGCCGCCAGAGTGCCCCATGGCACGCTAGGCCCGCCAACACCGCACTCAAGGCAGGCGTGTTAAAGGGAGAGCGCGCCGATGGGGTCGAAGCGGCCATCTCCTGGCCGCCAGAGCGCCCCATGGCACGCTAGGCCCGCCAACACCGCACTCAAGGCAGGCGTGTTAAAGGGTATTTAACGTCGCGGCAATCGCCGCTTCCCGCTGCGCCAGCACACGCTCCACCGTATCCACCACCGCCTGGGTCTGGGGATCGATTTCAATATTGATCCGCTGCCCCAGCCTTTTTTTACCCAACGTGGTGCGCATCAGGGTTTCCGGTATTAAATGCACGCAAAATTTATCGGCCGCCACCTCGCCGATAGTCAGGCTGATGCCGTCGATGCCGATATATCCTTTATACAGGACATATTTCATCAGCGCTTTGTCCGGCATTCTGAACCAAATCTGCCGATTATTTTCCGACGTCACGATTTTCACAATCTCGGCAGTGCACATGATATGCCCGGACATCACATGTCCGCCGATCTCGGCGTTAAAGGTGGCGGCGCGTTCTACGTTCACCTCATCCCCCACCTGCAGATCGCCCAGATTGGTCACCCGCAGCGTCTCTTTCATCAAATCAAACGCCACCACGTCGCCGTTAATGCCGCTTACCGTCAGGCAACAGCCGTTGTGCGCCACGGAGGCGCCCTCCTCCAGACCGGACAACATCGCCGCCGGCAGGGAAACGAAATGCGTGCGAAAATTCGCTTTTTCTTCAATTGCCACAATGGGCGCGGTGCCCTGAACAATACCCGTAAACATAACCTTGGCCTCTGTAAACCACCGCTGGAATCAGTCAGGCTAGTGTGCACGATTTCCCCAGGAAATCCAAATCCGCCGCCGCACGGATTTGTGTCGTCCCGCACTGGTATAACCGGACAAATGCTTTACACTATGCCGCAGATTTTTAACCTTTATGTTAACTTTCGCCTGCTTATTCCATACACATAAAACCATAGGTGCCTACGTGCAGAAGTACTTCCTGGAAGCGCGTACATTAATGTCCTTGGCCATACCGGTTATTTTCGCGCAAATAGCCCAAACGTCGATGGGCGTGGTCGATACCATCATGTCCGGCTCCGTCAGCGCGACGGATATGGCGGCGGTCGCCGTCGGCACGTCCATCTGGCTGCCCACCATCCTGTTCGGCCACGGTCTGATCCTGGCCCTCACGCCGGTTATCGCGCAGTTGAACGGGTCCGGGCGGCGCGAACGTATCGCCCATCAGGTACGCCAGGGATTCTGGCTGGCGGCGGCCGCGGCGATTTTGGTTATGGCGGTGCTGTATAACTGCCGCCTGGTCATCGAGAGAATGCGCCATGTCGATCCCGTGCTGGCGCAAAAAGCTGTCGCCTACCTGCATTACCTGCTGTGGGGCGCGCCCGGCTATTTGTTTTTCCAGGTGCTGCGTTGCCAATGCGACGGTCTGTCCAAAACCAAGCCCGGTATGGCGATAGGTTTTCTCGGCCTGCTTGCCAACGTGCCTATCAATTACATTTTCATCTACGGCAAATTCGGCATCCCGGCCATGGGCGGCGTGGGGTGCGGCATCGCCACCGCATCCGTCTACTGGCTCATGTATGTGGTGATGTGGCTTTATATGCGCCGGGCCGGCAGCTTTCAGGATTTGCATCTGCCGGGCGGGTTTTCCCGGCCCGACTGGACGGCGCTGCGCCGGCTGGCAGGCCTGGGTCTACCCGTCGCCCTGTCGCTGTTCTTTGAAGTGACCCTGTTCGCCGTGGTTGCCCTGCTGGTGACGCCGCTTGGCATCGTCGCGGTGGCGGGACATCAAATAGCCTTGAACTTCAGCTCCCTGATGTTCGTGCTGCCGCTGTCGATGGGCGTCGCCGCCACGATCCGCGTCGGATTCCGCCTGGGGCAAAATGATGTGGAACAAGCGCGGGTCGCCGCCTGGACCAGCCTGGGCATGGGCGTTATGCTGGCCTGCGTGACCGCGGTATGCACTTTCCTGTACCGGGTGGAAATCGCCCGGCTGTATAACGATACGCCGGCGGTGGTGGCGATGGCCTCCCATCTGATGGCGCTGGCGGCCATCTACCAGATCTCAGATTCGATCCAGGTGATTGGCAACGGCGTACTGCGCGGATACAAAGACACCCGTTCGATTTTTTTCATTACGTTTACCGCCTACTGGTTGCTGGGCCTGCCGTGCGGATATGTGCTGGCGCTGACGGATTATGTCGTGCCGGCCATGGGGCCGAGCGGTTTCTGGACAGGCTTTATCATCGGCCTGACGTCGGCGGCACTGCTGATGACGCTGCGTATGCTTTGGCTGCAGCGCCAGCCCTCACGGCTGATTCTCAATCGGGCGGCGCGCTGACGGCGCCCTGGCGGTTAAAAAACCGGCACGCTGTGTATTAGATGGGCAGTTGTCGGTCGCGGGCGGTAAAAAACGCTTTTTCCTCTTGCATGCGGTGATATTGCCCGTTAATATTCGTCCCGCTGTCAGGCAGATGGCGATGTGTAAAATGCGTTCTTAGCTCAGCTGGTTAGAGCACCACCTTGACATGGTGGGGGTCGATGGTTCGAGTCCATTAGAACGCACCACTTCTTGTGCGTCCGTAGCTCAGCTGGTTAGAGCACCACCTTGACATGGTGGGGGTCGGTGGTTCGAGTCCACTCGGACGCACCATATTATTTTCCTCCCTGGTCTGTACCCCGCTGGTGAACGCAGTTACCTGCATTTTCTTCTTTTTTTCTCTCCGTTACGTCAACCTAAAAGCGGCCGGCAAAACAAACATCCGGGATCCCGTGGTGTTAATCCCTCATGGCGTTATTGTTATCTGTTGCTGGTATTTACGTCCATTGTTGCGCACCGGTTACCGATTTTATTGTGCATCTGCGCAACACTTGATACTAAAAATTTGCATATTTACCACAAATGCACTCTTTTTCACGGCTTACGCATTATTTGTGCTGTTTTTATCTTGTTTCCGCCGGCCCAATAACTATAATACAAAACGTTATTTCAATTGAATGGCTTAAGCCCCGTTGATTTGCCAAATACTAATTAAAACAGACTTATCCACTACCGCTTGCCGGCACGTTCGGCCAGATAATTTAGCTATATTTTCATCATTTTCTCACTTTTGTCTCCTATCCTTGAACATGGGGAACAGGCTCGCAAGGCTGCACAATTTTTCGTCGTCGATATTCACCGGCGATATATCAGATTTATCATCCAACACAACTTGCAGATATCATTGTTATGAAAAAGACAAAAATCGTTTGTACCATCGGTCCAAAAACTGAATCGAAAGAAATGCTGTCAAAGCTGCTGAACGCGGGCATGAACGTCATGCGCCTTAATTTCTCCCACGGCGACTTTGAAGAACACGGCAACCGCATTACCAACCTGCGCGCCATCCTGCAGGAAACCGGCAAGAAAGCCGCCATCCTGCTCGATACCAAAGGGCCGGAAATCCGTACCATGAAACTGGAAAACGGCAACGATGTTTCCCTTACCGCCGGCCAGACCTTTACGTTCACCACCGACCAGACGGTAGTCGGCACCAAAGAACGCGTCGCGGTCACCTACCCCGGCTTTGCCAAGGACCTGTCGGTCGGCAATACCGTGCTGGTGGATGACGGCCTGCTGGGCATGGAAGTTATCGACGTTACCGATACCACCGTGGTCTGCAAGGTGTTAAACAACGGCGACCTGGGCGAAAACAAAGGCGTTAACCTGCCGGGCGTTTCCATCGCCCTGCCGGCGCTGGCGGAAAAAGACAAAGGCGATTTAATCTTCGGCTGCGAACAGGGCGTGGACTTCATCGCCGCCTCGTTCATCCGTAAACGCTCCGATGTCCTGGAAATTCGTGAACACCTGAAACAGCATGGCGGCGAACATATCCAGATCATCTCCAAGATTGAAAATCAGGAAGGCCTGAACAATTTTGACGAGATTCTGGAAGCCTCCGACGGCATCATGGTTGCCCGTGGCGACCTGGGTGTGGAAATACCGGTGGAAGAAGTGATCTTTGCCCAGAAGATGATGATCGAAAAATGTAACCGCGCACGTAAAGTGGTCATTACCGCCACCCAAATGCTCGATTCCATGATCAAGAATCCCCGCCCGACCCGCGCTGAAGCCGGCGACGTGGCCAACGCCATCATCGACGGCACCGATGCCGTAATGCTGTCCGGTGAAAGCGCCAAGGGGAAATATCCGTTGGAAGCCGTGACCATCATGGCCACCATCTGCGATCGTACCGACCGCGTCATGCCCAGCCGCATCGACAGCATTAACGACAGCCGCAAACTGCGTATCACCGAAGCCGTATGTCGCGGCGCGGTGGAAACAGCCGAAAAGCTGGAAGCCCCGCTGATTGTCGTGGCGACCGAAGGCGGCAAATCCGCCAAAGCGGTGCGTAAATACTTCCCTAAGGCGGAAATCCTGGCGCTGACCACCAATGCCATTACCGCGCGTCAGCTGCTGCTGTCCAAAGGCGTAACCTGCCAATTGGTGGATGAAATCGCCTCTACCGATGATTTCTACCGCATCGGCAAAGCCATGGCCATCGAAACCGGCCTGGCTAAAAAAGGCGAGATCATCGTCATGGTGTCCGGTGCCCTGGTACCGAGCGGCACGACCAATACCGCGTCCGTTCATCTGCTGTAAATCCGGGTTTACCCACCTGCGCCTCCGGCTTGCCGGAGGCTTTTTTTTGCCCGCAGAGAATGCCGCGCCCGGTAATTCTGTTGTACCGCTCCGACGGCGTGCAATAATTCTATCGCAATAGCACAAAAAGGGCCTGGTTTTTACCCCGACTTAATCGGAGTTTTCTTATGGAAGGTGATGGTTTATCCTTTTTTTTTAACCTCCCTGTAAAACAAGGTGTTTCTTTGAGCATTCAATCGAATTTAATCGCTTTATTGCTAAAAATTGTTCTCCTTAGAAAATACTTTGTGTAATACTTGTAATGCTACATGGAGATTAACTCAATCTAGAGGGTATTAATAATGAATCGTACTAAACTGGTACTGGGCGCGACACTTCTTGTTTTATCTATGGGTATGACTGCCTGTTCAAGCAACGCTAAAATCGATCAGCTGTCCTCTGACGTTCAAACTCTGAACGCGAAAGTTGACCAGCTCAGCAACGATGTCACCGCTATTCGTTCTGACGTTCAGGCCGCTAAAGACGACGCTGCCCGTGCTAACCAACGTTTAGATAACCAAGCTCACTCTTATCGTAAATAAGAGTCATAGACTTGTTTAGAAAATGGCGCACTCACGTGCGCCATTTTTTTTGCCTGAGAAACTGTACGCACAGCCCCCGTATCTTCCCCTCGCCGCCTTCCGCCAGCCATGCCATTCGTTTCTTGGCGCCCGGCGCTACCTTTCCGGTTCTGCGTCATCCAGTGGATGCTCCTGGGGCGGCGCACAGGCCGTTTTCACCGCACACCGGGCGTACGACGGCGGTCCCCCGCCCATACCCGCTGAAATCATCTCTGTGCCGCCGGCGACGGGCCGTTAATGCCGCCGGTGGACTCGGAGGCCTTATTGCGTCGACAGCGCGCTGTCGCCCGCACCAGCGCCATTTTGAGTGATGCTGGCGACAGGCGCGGCCTTAACCGGTGCTTTAGCGCTTTGTACCGCCGGCGCGTCGGATGGCAGGCTGGTTTGCGCCTCACCGCTGGAAATCAGCACCGGCATGCCGGAACGGCGCGCGATGGCCTCGTCGGCCACGGCGCGGTCGGTAGCGCCATCGGCGAGGAATTTCTTCACCTTGGCGCTGTAGGCGATGCGCATCGTCTGCGGATCGTCGCGATCGTTGCGCGACAGCGGCTGATGGACCTCAATATACCGTTTGCCATCCGGTTCCTGGGCCACCTTGATCGCATCGTTGACCACCTGTACCCGGGTTCCCACCGGCACCGTGTCGAATAAGGCCTGGATATCATCGGGCCGCAGCCGCATGCACCCCGAGCTGACGCGCATGCCGATACCAAAATTGGCATTGGTGCCATGGATGAGATAGACCCCTTTGCCGGCCGCCAGGCGCAGGGCGAACAGCCCCATGGGATTGTCCGGCCCCGCCGGCACGACGGCCGGCAGGGTGATGCCCTGCTCTTCCAGGTAATGCTTGCGGATATTGGGCGTCGGCGTCCAGGTAGGATTGGCGATTTTCTGGGTAATGGTGGTGGTCATCACCGGCGTGGTGCGTCCCAACTGGCCGATGCCAATCGGATAAACGATCACCTTGTTTTCGTCTTTTGGATAATAATAAAGCCGCAGCTCGGCCAGGTTGATGACAATGCCTTTGCGCGGGGTGTCCGGCAGCAGCATTTGCGTCGGTATGGTCAGGACCGACCCGGCCTGGGGCAGATAAGGGTCCGTGCCCGGATTGGCCTCCAGCATGGCAAGCAGGCCGATTTTGTGCGCCGCGGCGATGGCTTCCAGCGAACCGCCGTCATTGGCGACGGTGGCGGTAATATTTTCCCCGATTAAACGGCTGTTTTCCGCCGGCAGGGCATATTCGGTGGCGCCGGCGGAGGAGCTCCCCAGCAGAAGTCCCCCGGCGAGGCTGGTAACGAAAGCGAAGCATTTAAGGGTCCGCGCATAGTTCATATTGATTTCCCGCATTGTTTTTATCGTAAGCCGAAGACCCTGTTCCGTTGTCGCGGCGGCGACAGTCCGGGGTCCGGCTCCACGTTTAACAGCCAAACCTCGCGCTCGCTATCAGATAACGCTGATAATGTGAGTTTAGCAAAGGAACAAAATGATGGCGGGTTAAGCGCAGCGGCAAGCACACCTTTCGCCCGGGTGTTATCTGGGCGGCAGGCAATGCGGTGTTGCGGGCGGGGATGGGCGTGATCGCGCAGAAGGCGCCCCCTCAGGCGCGCGATTCTGGCTCACAAGAAGACGGCGGCAATGGGTATTACAGGTTGGCAGCCTTGGCCCTGATGCTGCGCACCATGGCTTCCAGGCCCTGCGAGCGGGACGGCGTCAAATGCTGGCCGAGCGCCAGTTCGTTAAAAAATGGCCGCACGTCCAGCGCCACGACCTGCTGCGGCGTCAATCCCTGGTAAAGAATAAACACCGTGGCGATCAGGCCTTTGACAATGGCCGCGTCGCTGTCGCCCAGCAGCCGGACATTGCCCCGGTCGTCGGTGGCGATAACAATCCATACCTGGCTCTGGCAGCCGGCGATAAGGTTTGCGGCGCTGCGCGCGCCCTCGGGGAGCGGCGGCAACTGAGCGCCCAGCTCGATGATATACATGTACTTCTCTTCCCAGTTGCCGCAGCGGGAAAAGTTACGCAGCAGTTTCTCTTTGTCCGGCAAATTTGCCATCAACGGTTCTCCCTGGCTATCAGTATTAACCCAGCAATTGACGCACGCGGATCAAACCGGCCACCAGCCTGTCGATATCTTCCCGGGTGGTATAGAGCGCCAGCGAGGCGCGGCACATGCTAGGCACCTGATAATACGCCATCAGCGGCATTGCGCAATGGTGCCCGGTACGGATGGCGATCCCATACTGATCGAGGAAACTGCCCACGTCGTAGGCATGATGCTTGCCCAGATTAAAGGCGATCACCCCGGCCCGGTCGGCGGGACCGTACAGGATCAGATCCGGCACCTGCGTCAGCGCCTCAAGCGCGTAGCGCATCAGTTCCCGCTCGTAGACGTGGATATTCTCGATGCCCAGGCTCTCCACATAGCTCAGCGCCGCGCCCAGCCCCATCATCCCGCCGGTATTGGGGGAGCCCGCCTCAAAGCGCCACGGCGCTTCCAGAAAGGTGGTGCCTTCGCTCAGGCTGACGGTGCGAATCATCGAACCGCCCCCTTCCCATGGCGGCATCAGGTCCAGCAGCTGTTTTTTGCCATACAGTATGCCGATGCCGGTGGGACCGTAGATCTTATGGCCGGAAAAGACGTAGAAATCGCAGCCCAGCGCCTGCACATCCACTTTCTGGTGCATAATGCCCTGGGCGCCGTCCACCAGCACCACCAGATCGGCGGCGGCGGCCCGCGCCCGGGCGATCAGGCGCTCAAGCGGGTTCACCGTGCCCAACACGTTGGAAACCTGGGTGATCGCCAGCAGCCGGGTACGGTCGTCCACCAGCGCATCCAGGCGCGATTCGTCCAGCGTGCCGTCGGGCAGCAGCGGCAATACCCGGATTTCCACCTGTTTTTCCCCGGCGATAATCTGCCAGGGAACGATATTGGAATGATGCTCCATCTCGGTGATGACGAGGTTGTCGCCGGGCTTGAAAAAATGGCGTCCGTAGCTGTTGGCCACCAGGTTGATGCCTTCGGTGGTGCCTTTGACAAAAATGACTTCATCCGTCGAGGCCGCGTTGATAAAACGCGCGGCCTGGGCGCGGACATCTTCCATCCGGCCGGTGGCTTCGGCGCTCAGGGTGTGGATGCCGCGATGCACGGCGGCGTATCCCTGGCGGTAATAGTCACTTTCGGCATCGATGACGACACTGGGTTTCTGGGCGCTGGCGGCGCTGTCGAGATAGGTTAGCGGTTGTCCGTTAACCTGCCGCGCCAAAATCGGGAAATCCGACCGTACACGTTCAATGGGATACGACATTTATTCCCCCCTGCAATGAATCGGCAATACGCGTCAAGACCGTTTCCCGCACCGTCTGGTTATCAATTGCCTCGGTAATGGCGGCGGCGAAGGCATGGATAATCATTTTTTCCGCATCCTCCCGTTTAATGCCCCGGGATCGCAGGTAGAACATCTGCTCTTCGTCGATGCGCCCCACGGTGGCGCCGTGGCTGCATTTCACGTCGTCGGCATAAATTTCCAGCTGCGGTTTGGTATCCACCTCGGCGAGGCGATCCATCAGCAGATTGTTATTGGTCATCTGGCCGTCGGTCTTGATGGCGTGTTTGGCCACTTTGATCAGGCCGTTAAAGACCCCTTTGCCACGCTCGCGCGCGATGATCTTATGGAGCTGGCGGCTCAGGCAATAGCCTTTATTATGTTCAAGATAGGTACGGGTATCCGCCACGTCGTTGCCTGACGGCAACAGCAGGCTGTTGATAGCCAGATCGGCGCCTTCGCCGTCGAGGCGGGCGCTGGTCTGGTGGCGGGCCAACCCCGCCCCCAGCAGGAAGCTGCTGCTGCGCACCACCGCGTCGCGGCCGATATGGATATCGTTATGGGCGAAGTGGTAGCTCACACGGTTTTCAAACGCCAGCTTGATATGCGCCAACCGGGCATTATCGCCTACCGCCAGCGTCAACCGCGACCCGGTGAAATGGGCCAGGGTTTCGTCGACGCTTGCGAAATGCTCGATAATCTGTCCCTGCGCGCCGCCGCCCACATCGATATGGTGGCGATAGTGCAGCGTATTCAATTCTTCCGGGTTCGACCCGCCACTGCTCAGGTGCAGCAGATACAGCGGTTTTTCGGCCGTTTTACCCGCCGGAAGGCGAATGCGCGTGGTTTCGCAACTCAGGCTCTCGGTCAGGTGCAGGAAGATTTCCGGCTGGATGGGCGCCGGCAACGGCAGGCGTTCGGCGCCCTGCTCGACTGTCACCTGCCAGAAGCCGGTGTCGCTATCGCTCAGATGCGGCGCAAAACGGCCGTTGACGAACACCAGGCGCACGGCATCCAGATCCAGACTCAGCCGGTCGCGCTCATCCAGGCTAAGGCGTTTGCCCGCCGCAAAGGCGAATCGGTGCGCTAACAGGCCGTCCAGCGGCGTGTATTTCCAGTGTTCGTGTTTACGCGTCGGCAGGCCGAGGCGCTCGACGCTTTGCCAGTGTTCATAAGCCTGGGCGGAGCGGCTCAGGCTCTGCCCTTCGAACAGATGGTGCCATTGTTGCAACGCCTGGGCATTATTGTTGTTCGGTAAGCCAGCCATAGCCTTGCTCCTCAAGCTGTTTCACCAGGGAAAAATCGCCGGATTTTACGATGCGGCCCTGGTAAAGCACGTGCACGTGATCCGGTTTTATATAATCCAGAATACGTTGGTAATGGGTGACGATAATAAAAGAGCGCTGTTCATTGCGCAGCGTATTAACGCCGTGCGCCACCACTTTCAGCGCATCGATATCCAGCCCGGAATCGGTCTCGTCCAGGATGCACAGGTCCGGCTCCAGCGCCGCCATTTGCAGAATATCGTTACGTTTTTTTTCACCGCCGGAAAAGCCGACGTTTACCGATCGGGTCAGCAGATCGGGGGGCATTTTCAACAAGGCGATTTTTTCTTCGATAAAATCGGCAAAATCAAAGCGGTCCAGGGGTTCTTGCTGCCGGTATTTACGCACCGCGTTCACCGCGGTCTGCAAAAAGAACTGATTGCTGACGCCGGGAATCTCCACCGGATACTGGAAGGCCATGAAAATACCTTCGCCCGCCCGCTCTTCCGGCTCCAGCGCCAGCAGATCCTTGCCTTTGAACAGCACTTCGCCGTCGGTGACCTGATAGTCATCCCGCCCGGCAAGCGTGGCCGACAAGGTACTTTTGCCGGACCCGTTAGGTCCCATGATCGCATGCACCTCGCCGGGCCTGACTTCCAGGTTCACTCCCTTGAGGATGACGTTATCTTCCACACTGACGTTTAAATTGCGAACTGTTAACATATTTTTTCCTTTACCCGACTTTCGGTGCGCCCGTACGGGCAGCACATGCTGGTGCGCAGTCGGCAACTAAAAAGCGGGATTAGCCCACGCTGTGTTCCAGGCTGATAGCCAAAAGTTTTTGCGCCTCGACGGCGAATTCCAGCGGCAGTTCCGAGAACACATCCTTACAGAACCCGTTTACGATCATCGAGATGGCGTCATCCTCGCTGATCCCGCGCTGGCGGCAATAAAACAGCTGATCTTCACCGATGCGCGAGGTCGTCGCCTCATGTTCCAACTGGGCGGTATTGTTGCGCACTTCCACATAAGGGAAGGTGTGCGCACCGCAGTCCGCGCCGATCAGCATCGAGTCGCATTGCGTGAAATTACGCGCATTGGTGGCGCTGGGCATGATTTTCACCAGCCCGCGGTAAGTGTTCTCGCTTTTCCCCGCCGAGATACCCTTGGAAATAATGGTCGAACGGGTGTTCTTGCCGATATGGATCATCTTGGTGCCGGTATCGGCCTGCTGGCGTCCATTGGTCAGGGCCACCGAGAAGAACTCGCCCACCGAATTGTCGCCGCGCAGAATAACGCTGGGGTACTTCCAGGTAATGGCCGAACCGGTTTCCGACTGCGTCCATGACATCTTGGAGTTTTCGCCGGCGCACAGCGCCCGCTTGGTAACGAAGTTCAGGATGCCGCCTTCGGATTCGCTGCCGGCGAACCAGTTCTGCACCGTGGAATATTTCACCTCGGCGTTTTTGTGGGCGATAACTTCCACCACCGCGGCGTGCAGCTGATAGCTGTCGCGCACCGGCGCCGAGCAGCCTTCGATATAACTGACGTAACTGTCTTCGTCGGCAATCAGGATGGTGCGCTCGAACTGCCCGGTTTTCGCGGCGTTAATGCGAAAGTAGGTGGACAGCTCCATCGGGCAACGCACGCCTTTGGGGATGTAGACAAAGGTGCCGTCGGAAGCCACGGCGGAATTCAGGGCCGCGAAAAAGTTATCGTTGGGCGGCACCACGCTGCCCAGGTACTGCCGCACCAGATCCGGATGTTCATGGATGGCTTCGCCAAACGAACAGAAGATAATGCCTTCCTTCGCCAGCTTGTCGCGATACGTGGTCGATACCGACACCGAGTCGAAAATGGCGTCGACCGCTACCTCGGCGCCTTCACGCACCGGTACGCCCAGTTGGTTGAACGCTTTTTCCACTTCATCGGTCAGGTAATTCTTGGCCGCGTCCTGGCCTGGCTGCTGCATGGCGCCGGGCTGGGAACCGCAGTTGTCGTCGCAGCTGCCGCAGGAAGGGGCGGAATAATAGCTGTAATCGTTATAATCCAGTTTTTTATAATGCGCTTTCAACCAGTGCGGCTCTTCCATTTCCAGCCAGGCGCGGTAGGCATTAAGGCGAAACTCCAGCATCCATTCCGGTTCATTACGTTTAGCCGAGATTGCCCGCACCACGTCTTCACTGATGCCATGTGCCAGCTCGTCGGTGACCAGTTGGGTAAAAAAGCCTTCTTTATAACGTTCGCTTTTTATCCAGGGCTGCGCGGCGTCAATCGCCTCGGGAGTTTCAATAGTGCTTCGTGCCATAATGGTTCATCGCTCAAAGGCCAAAACTTTCGCCACACCCGCAGGCATGTTGAGCTTTGGGATTGTTGAATTTAAATACGTGATTCAGGCCTTCCTGCACGAAGTCCACTTCCGTGCCGTCGATAAAAGGCATGGCTTTCAGCGGGACAAAAAGCCGCGCGCCGTCACGCTCATAAACCAGTTCGCTTTCTTCGGCCGCAGCGGTCGCCACGTCCATCACATAACCGAAACCGGCGCAGCCGGATTGTTTCACGCCAAGCCGTAACCCTTGCATGGCGGAATTTTGTTCCATCAGATGACGGATTTGCCTGGCGGCGCTGGCGCTGAGGGTCAGGCCTTGCCAGATGTTTTCTTCCAGTGAAAACGTTTCAACCGTGTCCATTTGCATAAAACTTACCTCTCAATGTTTCAAGACGATAAACAGCAATCTCTCTATGTTAGTGATATGAATATTCACTGCAACCTTGCACTTTGCATGGGAATAGCTAAAAACGGCGGTTAAAACAGGCATTAAGTTAATTATAGTCGCTATATTACTGCCCGGCCCGCCGCACCCTCGGCAGGCTGTTTTTATAATCCACTGAAATAAAAGGCATTTTATCTCGAATACCCCTATTAAAAATACCAGAACTTTTCGGCGCGCGAATATAAAAATAATCATCGAAAAAAACTATTTTTACGAGAGGTTTAAACAAAAATATCATTACCGCGTCAGGTTAGCGCAATTGTTACCCATTTTTTAATAGCCCAGCGCCGGTGGACGCGCCTCTATTTGCTGAAAACAGCGCCGCCCCAATTGATAATGATAACCATCTCGATTTTAATTAGCATTAATTGCGCATAGGTATTCATAATAATGCAATTTTGACGCCTAAAAAGGCCGGCCCCGCGCAACGATAATCGGGTTTACCATACCCCTGCGCAAGGGTAGCGGCACAAGCAATACGTGCGGTACGTCACACGCGGCAGCATCGTTCCATTCACATTTATTATACAATTATATCACAGTTAGAACCAGATATCGCCGGCGCTGTCGATCCGACGCAGGCGGGTTAACCCGCGATATTTTTTTACATCATTTCGCGCGCCTCCCGGCATGGCGGGCGGTATGCTAAGACTCACGTTTTTTTCCGGAATAGTCCTTTATGCCCTCCCCAGCCGTTTCTCCCCCGGTCCTGTCCTCGCCGCAGCTGAACCGGCGGATATTTCCCATTATCTTTTTCACCTTTATCTGCTACCTGACCATCGGCATACCGCTGGCGATCATTCCCGGATTTACCCATAACACCCTGGGCTACAATCAGGTGATCGCGGGTTTTGCCATCAGCATCCAATATGCGGCGACCCTGCTCAGCCGCCCTTACGCCGGGCGTTACGCCGACCTGCTGGGGCCAAAAAAAGGGGTGCTGCTCGGACTGGGATGTTGCAGCCTGAGCGGGGTGTTTTGCCTGCTGGCCAGTGGGTCCGAGAGCCTGCCGTGGGCCAGCCTCGGCCTGCTGTTCGCCGGGCGCCTGATATTGGGCGTGGGCGAAAGTTTCGCCAGTACCGGCGCCATCTTATGGGGTATTGCCAGCGTCGGACAGCGCCATACCGCCCGGGTGATATCCTGGAACGGCGTCGCCACCTATGGCGCCATCGCCATTGGCGCGCCGCTGGGCGTGTGGCTAAACGCCATCGGCGGCCTGGGCGTCATCGGCGCGTTTATCCTGGTCGCCGCCCTGCTCGCCTGGGTACTGGCGCTGCGTAAAACCCCGGTGGCGATTGTTCCCGGTAAACGCATCGCCTTTGGCATCGTGGTCGGCAAGATCTGGCTTTATGGCGTGGGACTGGGATTGGGTACCCTGGGGTTTGGCGTCATCGTCAGTTTTATCACGCTTTATTACGCCGAATATGCCTGGGACGGCGCCGCCTTCGCGCTGACCCTGATGAGCGGCGCTTTTGTCGGCGTGCGCCTGGTGCTCGGCAACGCCATCCATAAGTACGGCGGGCTGAACGTCGCGCTGGCGTCGTTTACCGCCGAGGCGCTGGGACTCTTGTTGATATGGGCGGCCCCCGGCCCGGTGCTGGCGGGTCTGGGCGCCCTGCTGACCGGCGCCGGCTTTTCGCTGGTCTTCCCGGCCCTGGGCGTGGAAGCGGTCAAACAGGTCGCGCCGCAAAACCAGGGCACCGCCCTCGGCACCTTCTCGGCCTTTCTGGACCTTGGGCTCAGCCTGGCCGGACCGGCGGCGGGACTGGTGATGTCGCACCTGGGCATGTCGAGCATTTATCTGTGCGCGGCGGCGATGGCCGCCCTGGCCGCGGTATTGATGCTCAGGCTGAAAACGCGGGTTAGCCCCGGGCAACCGGGTTAGGCAACTCTTCCCCGGCCCTGAGCACCACCGTGGTCAGGCGGGAAATACAGTTAAGCCTGCCGCGGCCATCGGATATCAGGATCTCCCATACCTGATGCGTTTTCCCCAGATGAATGGCCCGGCACACGGCGCGCACCTGGCCGTCGGTAACCGGGCGCAGGTGGTTGGCGTTGATATCCAGGCCCACCACGATGTCCTCGCCCTGCGTGCACAGATAGCCGGCCACCGATCCCAGGGTTTCGGCTAACGCCACCGAGGCGCCGCCGTGCAGCAGGCCGTACGGCTGGCGGGTGCGCTCGTCCACCGGCATCACCGCCTCCAGTTCATCCGCGCCAATACGGGTGAAGACGATGCCCAGATGCGCGGCCAGGGTGCCCGCGCTTTTCTGGTTAAGCGCGTCCAGGGACGCGGGACGTTTCCAAATCATCAGATAATCTCCAGCAAGGCTTGCAGGGGGTGGCGGATGCCTTCCCCTTCGATACGTTTCACCTGGCTGCGACACGAATAGCCGGTCGCCAGGCAGCGGGCGCGCGGCAAGCGCTGCAAGGCCTGCTGCCAGGACATGGCGTAGATGCCCAGTGAATTATCCAGGTTGGCGCTTTCATGGCCATAGGTGCCGGCCATGCCGCAGCATCCGACGCCGACGGTTTCAAGACTGGCGCCGTAACGGGCAAAAATAGCGGACCACTGCTGACCGCTGACCGGCAGCTCGGTGGATTCGGTGCAATGGCCGAATAAATACCACCCCTGCGGGGGCTGAGTAACCGGCTGCGCGCCGCCGGCATCAGGTCGGCCAGCGGGTACCGGTAACCCGGCGGTATCTTGTGACGTTGTCACTGATACCGGCGGCGGCAGCGTCATCAGCCATTCATGTACCAGCTGTACCTGGAAGTCTCCGCGCCGGTCGCCGAGGATCTCGCGATACTCATCCCGGTAACACAGCACCAGCGCGGGATCCACGCCCACCATGGGCAGCCCCAGGCGCGCGGTGCGGTTAAGGAAATCGGCGGTTCTGGCGGCGGTTTTGGCGAAGCGCTGTAAAAAACCCTTGATATGCTGGGCCTTGCCGTTGGGTGAGAACGGCAGCAATACCGGAATCCCGCCCAGTTTTTCCACCAGACGGACAAAATCCGCCACCACGGCGGCATCGTAATAGCTGGTAAAGGGATCCTGTACAATCAGGACATGGCCCCGGCGCTGCGCGGCCGTCATCGCCTCCAGCTGTTCCAGGGTGATGCCGGCGGCGCGATGCCCCATAAGACGTGTGCGCAGCGAGGGCGTCGACAGCAGGGGTAAATCCACCATGCCGATGCGCGTCCGGCTCAGTTCGCGCAGCCAGGGCTGCTGCAGGAAAAAGTTAAATAGCCTGGGCGCGCGTGCCATCAGCGGCGCGTAGCTTTCGACGCCGGCCACCAGGTGATCGCGCGCCGGACGGAGATAACGGCTGTGATACAGCTGGAGAAAACGGGAACGGAAACCCGGCACATCGATTTTAATCGGGCATTGCGTCGAGCAGGCTTTGCAGGCCAGGCAACCGGCCATCGCCGCCTTGACCTCATGGGAAAAATCATACTCGCCCTGTTTCGCCCGCCGGCTGTTGCGCACCCTGCCGGCCAAATCGCGCAGCGTGGCGATACCGCTGGGCAGGTTTTTTTCCAGCAGCAGCGGGTCGACCCCCTGCACGGCCAGCAGCCTGAGCCATTCCCTGACCAGCGTGGCGCGGCCTTTTGGCGAGTGGATACGGTCGCCGGTGATTTTCATGGACGGGCACATCGGGCTGCGCGCGTCGAAATTGAAACACAGGCCATTGCCGTTGCATTCCAGCGCGCCGCGAAATGACCCGCGCACCGCCACCGGGATCTGCCGGTCGTAGGTGCCGCGTTTGACGGCGTCGATGTGTTTCATCGGCGCGTCGCTGTCCACCGGCGCGCATATCTTGCCGGGATTGAGGCGGTTGCCGGGGTCGAAAGCCGATTTTATACACCGTAGCTCATGATAGAGCGTCGCGCCGAAAAACGCCGGGCTGTACTCGGCGCGAAACCCCTTGCCATGCTCCCCCCACAGCAGGCCGCCATATTTTGCCGTCAGTTGTACTATGCGATCCGACAACTGTTTCATTAATATTTCCTGGGCGGGATCGCACATATCCAGCGCCGGACGAACGTGCAACACGCCGGCATCCACATGGCCGAACATGCCGTAACTGAGGTGATGTTCGTCCAGCAGTTGGCGGAACTCGGCGATATAATCGGCCAGATGCTCGGGCGGAACGCAGGTATCCTCGGCGAAAGGTATGGGTTTGGCCGCGCCCTTGCTATTGCCCAGCAGGCCCACCGCCTTTTTGCGCATGGCGTAGATGCGTTCGATATCGGCCAACCGATCGCAGATCTGGTAGCCGATGACACCGCCGCCGCCTTCAGCCATCAGCCGATCAAGGCCCTGGCATAACGCCGCCACCCTGGCGGCGACAAGGGACGCGTCGTCACCGGCGAACTCAACGATATTCAGTCCCAGCATCTCCCGCGCTGGCACATCCCGGATCAGCTCGCGGACTGAATGCCAGACAATATCCTCGCGGGCCAGGTTCAGTACCGTCGAGTCCACCGTTTCCACCGACAACGCATGGGCCTGCAGCATAAACGGCGCGTTGCGCAAGGCGGAGTTGAATGAATCATATTTTACATTCACCAAGCGGCGCACCTTCGGCAAAGGCGTAATATCCAGCCGCGCTTCGGTGATGAAGGCGAGCGTTCCCTCCGAACCGGTCAGGATGCGCGTCAGGTCAAACGTTTGCAGGTCGTCGCTGTAGACATGGCGCAAATCGTAACCCGTCAGGAAGCGATTTAACTTGGGAAATGAGTCCAGGATCAGCTGGCGCCGCTCGCGGCAGCGATCCAGCACCGTGCGGTAAATCCGCCCTGCCGCGCCCGCTTCCCCGGCTATCTTTTCCGCCTGCGCGGTAGGCATGGCGCAGGTATCCAGCACTTCGCCCGCCATCAGCACCGCGCGCAGGCCCAGGACATGATCGGACGTTTTGCCGTACACCAGCGACCCCTGGCCCGACGCGTCGGTATTGATCATGCCGCCAAGCGTGGCGCGATTACTGGTGGACAGCTCGGGGGCAAAAAAATAGCCCAGCGGGCGCAGATATTCATTGAGCTGATCCTTGATGACACCCGCCTCGACCCTGACCCATCCCTGTTCGGGATTAACTTCGAGGATATGGTTCATATGTCGCGACATATCCACCACTACGCCGCTATTAAGCGCCTGGCCATTGGTGCCGGTGCCGCCGCCGCGCGGGGTAAAGGCCAACGAGGCAAAACGCGGCTCCCGCGCCAGCCGGCTGATTAACAGCACATCATCGGTTGAACGCGGAAACAGCACGGCGTCGGGCAACAACTGGTAAATACTGTTATCGGTCGCCATGGTCAGGCGATCGGCGTAGGACGTGGCGCTGTCGCCGGTAAAGCCGCTGCGTTGCAATTGGGCAATAAACTCGAGAACCGGTTGGGCAATTCCCGGCGCCTGGGAGATCTGTGGGATCATTAACTCTGAGCCTGCTTTTCAAGTGTAAAGGGGGCCGGCATAAGGATTTTTATGAAGGTCCGACCCGATTGTTTTATCATATTTTTTTTGGACGCGCGCGTGGACGGAGAAATTTTTTGCCCCAGGCGATGATACCCCGGCGCTGCCGGCAACGCCGGTTGGCCCTGGCGGGCGTTAAAATTGTTGTTATGGCCTGTTAAAAAACGGGGAAATAACGCATCATTAAGACTATTGCTGAACAACGGATCCCCTTTCTCCGATCGTTGCCTTACCCTATTTACCCGCTGTTTATTGAGGTGAAAACTTTTTCATGGATTACCCGCGTCAACTGCTTGATCTGCCAAGGATGCTCTTTAGCGTAACTTTTATCGCGCTGATGACATTAGCCTGTTTCTGGGTGGTGCAGCCTTTTATCCTGGGTTTTGCCTGGGCCAGCATGGTGGTCATCGCCACCTGGCCGCTACTGATCAAAATCCAGGCGTTATTATGGGGACGCCGTTCGCTGGCGGTGCTCGTCATGACCCTGTTGCTGGTATTGTTGTTCGTCCTGCCGCTGTCCGTGCTTATCAGCAGCGTCATTGACAACAGCGCGCCGCTGGTGGCGTGGGCGACCGAGCCAAACCGGCTCACCCTGCCGGCGCTGCACTGGCTGCGCGATGTGCCGCTGGTCGGCCATAAGCTTTATTCCGGCTGGCAGGCGACGATTTCCGGTGGCGGCGGCCCGCTGGTGGCCAAGATACAGCCTTACATCGGCCAGTCGGCGACCTGGCTGTTGTCGCAGGTGGCGCAGGTGGGCAGTTTTCTTATCCATTGCGCCCTGATGCTGCTGTTCAGCGTACTGCTGTACATCCGTGGTGAACGGGTGGCTCTGGCGGTGCGCCATTTTGCCATCCGCCTGGGCGCCGAACGCGGCGACGCCTCGGTCCTGCTGGCTGCGCAAGCCATCCGGGCGGTGGCGCTGGGCGTGGTATTGACCGCCATCGTGCAAGCGGTATTGGGCGGCATCGGGCTGGCGGTATCCGGCATCCCCTTCGCCACCATTCTGACCATCATCATGTTTATCACCTGCATAGCTCAGTTGGGTCCGCTGCCCATCCTGATCCCAGCCATGATCTGGCTGTACTGGAGCGGCGATACCACCTGGGGCACGGTGCTGCTGGTATGGAGCTGCGTGGTCGCCACGCTCGACAATATTCTCCGGCCGATCTTTATCCGCATGGGCGCGGATTTACCGATCCTGCTGGTGCTGTGCGGCGTTATCGGCGGCCTGCTGGCGTTCGGGATGATTGGCCTGTTTATCGGGCCGGTGGTGCTGGCGGTATCTTACCGGCTGATCTTTGCCTGGGTGCACGAGGCGCCTTCGCCGAGTGAAATGCACGACCCCGAGAAACACCTCAGTGATTTGTCGGAATTCTAAGCTTAAATTTAATTCGCCAATATAATTTTTCCAGATGAGATAAAACTCATCTGGAAATTAATATACCAACATCATTAATTGTTAGCTTCTTTAACTTTTAATTTACTTATTCGGAGGATTCTTAATGACTCCGCCTCATGTAATTAATATTATTAGCACATCAATTAACTCAACTCACTGATTTTACATCAAGGTTTCCCCTGAGTTAAACGAATTGCTGTGTGTAGTCTTTGCCCGTCTCATAGGATGGGCTTTTTTTTCGCCTTTTTCCCCGCGCAGATAAATCATTGCCTTGGATATTGTTGCCATAAAAGGTGAGCTATAAATCTTTGGCTAAAACAAAAAAGCCGGGGGCGTCCCCGGCTTTTTTTTTCGGTGTTTTTCAGCGAACGGAATATCAGAGTTCGGCCAGGCTTAGCCAGGTCTTTACCACGGTATCCGGATTCAGGGACAAGCTGTCGATACCCTGCTCCATCAGCCAGGCGGCGAAATCTTCATGATCCGAGGGACCCTGCCCGCAGATACCGACGTATTTACCTTGCCCCTTGGCCGCTTTGATAGCCATCGACAGCAGGGCTTTTACCGCCTCGTCCCGCTCGTCGAACAATTCGGAGACTAATCCTGAGTCGCGGTCCAGGCCCAGCGCCAACTGCGTCATATCATTCGACCCGATGGAAAATCCGTCAAAGTGTTGCAGGAACTGATCCGCCAGCAGGGCGTTGGAGGGAATTTCGCACATCATGATGATTTTCAGCCCCTGCTCGCCGCGTTTCAATCCCTGGCGCGCCAGCTCATCCACCACCGCCTTGCCCTGGGCGACGGTACGCACGAACGGCACCATGATTTCCACGTTGGTCAGTCCCATGTCGTTGCGCACGCGTTTAATGGCGTCGCACTCCAGCGCAAAACAGGCTTTGAAATTCTCGGAAACGTAACGGCCCGCGCCGCGAAAGCCCAGCATCGGGTTTTCCTCGTCGGGTTCGTAGCGCTCGCCCCCCACCAGGTTGGCGTATTCATTGGATTTGAAGTCGGACAGGCGCACGATCACCCGTTTCGGCCAGAATGCCGCGGCAAGCGTGGAAACGCCTTCGGTAAGGCGGGCAATGTAGTATTCCTTGGGGCTGTCATAGCCCTGGATCAAATCGTTGATTTCCTGTTTCAGCTTCGGCGTCTGATCATCGAACTCCAGCAGCGCGCGGGGATGGACCCCAATCATACGATTGATGATAAACTCCAGTCGCGCCAGGCCCACACCGTCGTTGGGCAGCCCGGCAAAATCAAATGCCCGGTCGGGATTGCCGACGTTCATCATGATCTTCAGCGGCAGCGCCGGCATCTTATCGATGGCGGAACTGTTAACGGCGAAATCCAGCCGTTCCTGGTAGACGTAACCGGTATCGCCCTCGGCGCAGGAGACGGTAACCTCCAGGCCCTCGGCAAGGCGCTCGGTGGCGTCGCCGCAGCCCACCACCGCCGGGATGCCCAGTTCACGGGCGATGATCGCCGCATGGCACGTGCGCCCGCCGCGATTGGTCACGATGGCGGAGGCTTTTTTCATGATCGGTTCCCAATCCGGGTCGGTCATGTCGGTGACCAGCACATCCCCGGCCGCGACCCGATCCATTTCGCTGATATCATGAATCACCTTAACCGGACCGGCGCCGATGCGATGACCGATGGCCCGCCCTTCAATCAGCACCTCGCCGCGGGATTTAAGCTGGTAGCGCTCCATCACCTGGCCGCGCGAGCGTACGGTTTCAGGCCGCGCCTGGACAATAAACAACTGGCCGGTATGGCCGTCCTTGGCCCATTCGATATCCATCGGCCGCTGGTAATGCTGTTCGATTTGCAGCGCCTGACGCGCCAGATCCTGCACTTCCTCATCGGTAAGGGCGAAACGGCGACGCTCGCGTTCGGGAACATCCTCGATGCGCACCTGTTTACTGTGTTCCTGGCTATCGGCATACACCATGCGGATTTTTTTCGAGCCGATATTGCGCCGGACAATCGCCGGTTTGCCCGCCGCCAGCGTGGGTTTATGCACATAGAATTCATCGGGATTGACCGCGCCCTGCACCACCATTTCACCCAGGCCGTAGGCGGCGGTAATAAACACCACCTGGTCAAAACCGGATTCGGTATCGATGGTAAACATCACGCCGGCCGCCGCCAGATCGGAGCGGACCATGCGCTGTACCCCGGCAGAAAGCGCCACGCCGCGGTGGTCGTAGCCCTGGTGTACCCGGTAGGAAATGGCGCGATCGTTGAACAGCGAGGCGTAGACGTGCTTGATGGCCGTCATGACGGCATCAATGCCCTGGACATTGAGAAAGGTTTCCTGCTGGCCGGCGAACGAGGCGTCGGGCATATCCTCGGCGGTGGCGGAGGAACGCACCGCAAACGACGCCTCGTCGTCATCCGCCGACAGCTGCCCGTACGCGGCGCTGATGGCGTTTGCGAGTTCCGGCTGGAAAGGGGTATCGATAATCCATTGCCGAATCTGCTTCCCGGCCTGGGACAATGCGCCGATATCGTCGATATCAGTATGATCCAACAGATCATAGATACGCTGGTTGATGCCGCTCTGATTGAGAAAATCATTAAACGCTTTGGCCGTGGTGGCGAAACCGTTCGGCACGGAAACCCCCAGGGCGGATAAATGGGTAATCATTTCCCCCAGAGAAGCATTCTTACCACCAACGCGGTCTACGTCATGCATTCCGAGCTGGTTGTACCATAATACGCTATCTGAATCATTGTCAGTCTGAGACATCTGATCATCCTTTTATAACTTATAATGAAATAGGGTATTGCTAGTGATAATGCCGGGTGTTAACGATTATTTGACAGAGCGTAGCATAAACTTTATTGCATCTGCCTAGGATGAATCGTGCCAGCGCCAAAAATCAGAGTTTGCCGCAATGGATTTATCGATAAAAACACCCTTAAAGCAACATGCGTACAACATCAGGAGAACATCATGGAACGCAGCGTATTCTTTATTTCCGACGGCACGGCCATTACCGCTGAAGTGGTCGGCCACGCGGTGCTGTCCCAATTTCCCGTCTCCACCACCAGCTATACCCTGCCGTTTGTGGAAACCGAGACCCGGGCCATGGCGGTGAGCGAGCAGATCAATGCGCTCTATAAACAGAGCGGCGTGCGTCCCCTGGTGTTTTATTCCATCGTATCGCCGGTTATCCGCACCATTGTGGAAAACAGCGCCGGATTTTGCCAGGACGTGGTCCAGGCGCTGGTGGCGCCGCTACAGCAGGAACTGGGATTGGCACCGGATCCGGTGGCGCATCGCACCCATGGGCTGACCGCCACCAACCTGACCAAATACGATGCCCGCATCGCCGCCATCGATTACACCTTGGCCCATGATGACGGCATCTCGCTGCGCAACCTGGATCAGGCGCAGATTATCCTGCTGGGCGTGTCGCGCTGCGGCAAAACCCCCACCAGCATTTACCTCGCCATGCAGTACGGTATCCGCGCCGCCAATTATCCCTTTATCGCCGACGACATGGATAACCTGCGCCTGCCGGCGGCGCTGAAACCCTACCATGATAAACTGTTCGGCCTGACCATCGATCCGGAGCGTCTGGCGGCCATTCGCGATGAACGCATGAACAACAGCCAGTACGCCTCGCTGCGCCAGTGCCGGCTGGAAGTTAACGAAGTCCAGTCGCTGTTTCGCAACCATCAGATCCCTTTTCTCAACTCCACCAATCATTCAGTAGAGGAAATGGCGACCAAAATAATGGATTTACTGGGCTTGAACCGGCGCATGTACTAATGCAAATTGCATTATTTTTTTTGAATTCATCTGCTTTTGGTTTATTGTGATCGGCATCACTTCCCGGTATTTCCACCGTTGCGAAGAAGCCATTTTAGAGATTGTCCATGTTTAACACAGATGAATTGCGCACCAGGCGCATTGGTCGTCTTATTGAGCCGGCGAAGCTTGCCGAACTTTTGCCTCTCAACCCGCAGATAACGGATCATGTCAACGGCGCACGCCGGCGCATTGAAAATATCCTTCACGGCAACGATCCGCGCCTGCTGGTGGTGGTGGGCCCCTGCTCCATCCATGATACCGACGCCGCCATCGATTATGCGCGCCAGTTGAATACCCTGCGCGTTCGCTACCAGGATCGCCTGGAGATCGTTATGCGCGCCTATTTTGAAAAACCGCGCACAGTGGTCGGATGGAAAGGCATGATTTCCGATCCTGGCCTGGACGGCAGCTATCGTGTCAATGACGGGCTGGCAGCCGCGCGCCGCCTGCTGCTGGCGCTGAATGAAATGGGGATGCCCACCGCCACGGAATTTCTTGATATGGTGATCGGCCAGTATATTGCCGATTTAATCAGCTGGGGCGCCATCGGCGCCCGCACCACTGAAAGCCAGATCCACCGGGAAATGGCGTCGGCGCTGTCATGCCCGGTCGGGTTTAAAAACGGTACCGACGGCAACACACAAATCGCCGTTGACGCCATTCGCGCCGCCCGCGCTTCCCATATGTTCCTGTCGCCGGATAAGCAGGGCCAAATGACCATTTACCAAACGTCCGGCAATCCCTACGGCCATATCATCATGCGCGGCGGGCGCACGCCTAATTACCACGCCGCGGATGTGCAGCAGGCCTGCGCCCATTTGCAGGAGTTCGGGCTACCGCCGCATTTGCTGGTGGATTTCAGCCATGGCAACAGCCAGAAGCAGTATCGCCGCCAGCTGGACGTGGCCGAATCGGTATGCGCGCAGATACGCGGCGGCTCACGGCGGGTGGCGGGCGTGATGGCCGAAAGTTTCCTGGTGGAAGGCAGCCAGGCCCTGCTACCCGGCCAGGCGTTGACCTATGGCCAATCCATTACCGACGGCTGCCTGGGCTGGGAAGATACCGAAAGACTGCTGGCCATGCTGGCCAACGCGGTGGATACCCGCTTTTGAGCGCATGGACCCCGTCAAAATAGCGCCGAGCTTAGTTAACGCGCCAAGGCCGCCTGAAGGCGGCTTTTTAGATAATAATCCCCACAAAAAACGACGGCAATAAAATCTCATTTTTTGTTAAACCGCCACAAAGTATTAAGTTTTGATTCACCCGCGCAGTGATATGATAAACCCATGCTGGCAAATATTAACATCATTGCACCCGCACGATATATCATTCACCGATCACGACCATAATCTTGCCCGCATAATAACCCCATTAATCATTGTCAATCATAATGAATAAGGAAGAATTCATGCCTAACATGACAAATGCAATAGATATTAACTCTCATGGCAATATGCGGTGCATCGATCAAAAATTGATGACACATAGTTCAAGACATCCTTATACCGAAGCGGTTATGAATGTCAAAAATATTTACTTAGAAGATAAAATCAATAAAACTGAAATAAATGGACACAGCACTGCCCGATATGGTGATGCACAAGTAGAAAAGAACCATGAGAAAAATATCGACTATTTATTTTGTTGCGTCAATGAACTCCGAAATAACCTGGATTGTTTATTGCGCCCCGGCAATACAAAATATATCGCAATTGAATTAATGGGGAACAAAAAATCCATACCCGCAAAAAACATCTCATTGCCCAGCGGCAGGTCAATTTATGCTGGGTATGTTGAGGAAAGATTAATTGTATCGGACGGCAGCAATTATCATATCGAACACTCCTGGCACACACCATTAACCTGGAAAGCAACTTTTGCCAATTTGCTTGCTCACCTTACCTACGCAAGCGGTTGGTCGAACGCAAAGGACCGGCCCGGCTGGATGCATAAAGCGTTTAACTGGCTTGGCAGCATGGGCGACCCGTTAATTTTCCCACAGGCCGACGGCAAGCCGTTAGTCCCTACCAATTTCACTTCCGGTAATGTTATTTACGCCGCGCAGGCTGATTTTTCGGCGCAGTTAGGCCCGGCAGACACGATTTCACGCGAGGAAAAAGACATTGAGACCACCACCTTATCACCGCCGGTCAAGCAGGCCTTGTCTTCTTCATCTGGGACCGATAAGGCAGTGAAGACCGCCGTTATTCCCAGTCAGTTAATATTTATTATCGATAGCCATGAGTTCAAAATTGCACCCGCGAATCTGGAAGCCGAGGCTCAGCTGCAAAGCCTTATACATTATTTTTTTCAGCAAAACGCAGCGCAGGTGGACAATCCCCTGACCATGCTACTTGAATTTGACGCGTATATCGGCCGCGAAATGGCGATTATGTTTCATCAGGGTTTATATCTTAAAGAAAAAAACAACTCGCTTAATATTATTATTTTCAAGATGATTTCCGAAAACATTATTTCCACCATGAACATATTGGCGTTAAAAGGCTCACCCACTGCCGATGACATCGCCAAATATTCTGAAGATCAAATAAGAATTGGCGATTACATTACTGATTTAGAACAAAGAGTGCTGGATGCCACTCGGCGTGTTGATACTAAAATCATCAAAGAGTTGGTGTCGCACATAAGAAATAAAGACTTCCCCACAGCCAAAAAGGAAATAATCGATAATATTAAGCAATCTACATTTGAGATGCGTGTTTATTACAAAAGATTACTGCATTATTTCATATTATTCACTCAGGCCCTTGATGAATACCGACACCAAATGACCCTGGACGATTTCCCTTCATTGGAAAAAGCTTTGTACATTAATTCCCAAGATATTTACAGTGCGTTGATTAGCGGCAACTCTGAACATTTGACAAACAGTTTAATAAAGCTAAAATTCCTTTATATCTTCGAATATACACGCTCCAATGGCATCAGTATATTTACATCAAATTTTATCGTACCGGGAGAAATATCAAACCTGTGGCATATTTTTGTTGAAGATGAAATTGAATTCGACAAAGAGGGGATGAATAAATTATTTGCCGAGGAATTAATAAGTTTCATTTATCAACACAAAACGTCGCACCTGCATTTCGATCAAGCTTTGGATTTAATCGAAATTTCCCGCCTAGATGAAATAAACACAAACGATAAAGGCAATTGGATGGAAAATAACATAAGCTATTTTTATCGTGCACAGGAAATATTATCAAATATTATCGAAGCTAACCAATTTGAAAAAGAAAAATTCCTTGAGAATATTTTTTGGTATAATGACTTCGTCAGCAGGCTTCACAATGACAAAACGCTATTCATTATGATGACATATTTAATTAATTTGCAAAAGCTATTTATTAATGAAGTGGTTAATTTTCGAAGCAACAAAAGACATATAGTTGCAACAACTCAGGAACAACGTATCGCAGCTGCAAAAATTGAAGCGGCACGCAATATATCCCTAAAGGAAACGCAAGAAAAAGATGATTATAGCTTAATACTGGAATATAATAATCTCGAATCAAACGGTCACTTAGAAGTTCTAACCAAGGCCGCGGTTGCCTGGTATATGTCACAACAAAATAATATCGATGATGGTTTTTTAAGCGCTATCAATGTACTCTATATACTCAAACACTTTATCTCGGCTCAACAGAAAATCTCACATGAGCATCACATTCGGCAGCAACAACCTTTCACCAGTGTTTTCCAGCTCAAACCTTCATCACAGATAGATTCGGCTGATGGATATTATAATCAATTCAGATACTACAAAATTCATGATTCTTTTTCTGAAGCACAAAAACTCACCATGATTGCCTTAAATAACTCAACTTTGAATTATTTAGATGTTATTTATCCACCAAAAGACATTATCTGCTTCAAGATATTTTCCCGCAATTACGTTACTAACCATTTATCCCCCTTTACAACGGTATATCTCCCTGCGGAAAATCTTGGCTATCTATCCATTGCAACATTACATAGCAACCGGCAGGTATTATTATCCACATTGAATGGTTTCCCATTCATCGCCGATATCGACACACCGGAAAAAACCGACATTATCCTTCAAATGAAATCATATTGGGCTAATTGCGATAGTATTTTTTCGTTACGCAATCGGCCTCAGTTTCCTATTAATGAAACGACACTTGCGTCGCTATTCCCCAAAATCGACGCCAATAGTAATAGACTAACGTCCATGGTTGAAATACTGCTGCGTCCTCCCGAGGAGGAATCAATCGACATCGCCGCGCCGGCATATGGGTTGGTTGCCGTAAAAGATAATGATATAAATTTAATCATCACACCTTATACACCTCAGCAACAGAATACATTCCAACCCTTAAGCATCAACCACTCTTTACTAACAAATTTTGACTATATGAATCAGGCAACATTGATATCCATTGCTGATGAGTTGAAAGAAAAGTTATATGAAGCCACTTGGTTGGAATACATTGCCGCTTTTATCCCATTTTTCACCACGCTTTGCCGTCACTGGCATGATGAAGAGCATGAAATAAAATTTGAAGACGTTATTTTTGATATTTATGATCTAATGTTGACATTAGCTTCTTTTACCGGCCAGTTTAAAAAAATATCTGAAAACACATTAAAACATGCCTTACATAAGGCCATCGAGCAGAAAATACGGCATGATCTTTTTAAAAAATTTGTCATCAACGAGTTAATCAACGCATCCCCGGAAATAGGGGTAAAGTTTACCAAAACCGCTCTAAATGAATTTTTTTCTTACTTTAACGTTATCCATCCTTCAGGTAAGGCTTTATCGGTCTTTGTAGATAATATGCAAGTTAACATTCTAGATTCAATAGCGATCGCTAATCGCGCCTTAAAATCCGATAGTGCGTTTAAAAAAAAACTCCGCCAACCTTGGAGAGCAAATGTAAGTGATAAGATATTAGAAACATTAAACACAGGAGTTGCCACAACAAATTCAACATCGGCTGAATTATTTTACGTCATCAATAATAATGACTACTTCCCGGTATTTTGGGATAAATATAACGGTGAATGGAGAATCATCAATTCACATGGCCCCAATTATAAAAACTTTGCTATTCCCGTTGCCCGCACCCATTCTGGCAACTGGGTTGCGAGCGCGGGGCAATTAGTGGACTTGAAATTTTCATCCTTCAGCATAAGTCCAATGAATCACAAGAAATTTGATAATAAAATAATCTTCATGGAGCCTATAAAAACAAGTAGCTATCAAAACATTTCAGATAATTATTTAATTGATTTCCATAAAAAAATATTACATTTTTATCTACAAAGGCATTATTACTCACAAAGGATAATTGGCGCCGAGATAGACATTAATGTTTTTCTGGATCACTCTTTTCATTTTTTTTCCATCAAGCAAGAAATACTGGCTTTACAAGAATTCAATGGATTTACTTATGATATAAAATCAAGCGAACTTGTGATAAAAACGTTAAGTGGCATTGATGATAGCAAAGTGCAATTCCGAGCAGTATGCGGCTGGCGCAGCAAGAACGACATGATGGCAGAAACATATTTCGCCTTGGCCATTAAGATAGGAGAGATGAAATACATCCTTGATTTAAATGAAATCCGTTCTATTTTTGGCTTCAATGACACAAGAGATGTTTTCACAGAAAACGAATGGGTCATGATGATGAATAACTCACCGTCTCCCTTTGAACTGATAAAATTTAAAGATTTTGAATTTATTGGTGATGCCAAATATTTTAATTATCGTGAGGCGACAGCACCGCACACTTATATAAAAAATGGGTTTTTACTAAAAGAGCCCTCTTGGTATAGATCATTAACTATAAAAACAAATACCAGTTTAAAGAACCTCAATGTTTTTCAAGAAACTATTGTTAATCCTGAAATTCATTTAGTAGCAAGAGTATTGCGAAATCATTTCGAAAGTTATAATTTTAATGAAGAATTTATTTTATATGTGTTACTAAAATCTGCAATAATTGATAATGCGGGCGCCGCAAGATTATTAAATTTAATCACCCAGGCCAAATCCAACAGGGTGATGAGTCTAGCCATTTTAAGTAATCAGCAAATAATACCCTCCACCTCCGCCTTATTAAAAATCAATAAAGGTAAACTGATTGCTGTTTTTAATTATCTCGATCAGCTTGAGCATTTATTGCTATGTTTGGGTAATGGACGTTTCATAGGTTTGGGCAATGATTTTTTTGGTTTTGCACCCCAGGCAAGAGCCACGTTAATTATCGCCGAGCAGATGGGTACCTTCATCCATGGTCTGTTAAAACCTCATCATGTAGAACAAACTTTTACAGTATTCGCCGGTGATGCGTTCGGCGCGAAAGACGATGCCCCGGTAATGCTGGACGATGTTCCCAGAGAGAAAATCCCTGAATATTTTATCGATGGCCGCATAAAAAAATATCGGGAACAACATATCCCCCGGGAACAGGTACTGTTGGGTAAAGATTGCCATATATCCCGCATTAACGGAGCTACGCCGCGTTTATCTATAAAATTGCGTGGCACACCTTTTATGGTTAATCATATGGACGTTGTCGAGTTTTCCGACATCCTTAAAGGACTGAAATATTTAGATGGTGAGAAATTTGATTTGCGTAGTATTACCAGCATCGAGTTGACATCCTGCTTCAGTGGCTATGGAAGCCGCTATTCTACCGCGCAGGCCCTGGCTAATGAACTGGGGATTAGGGTTTATACTGTGCCACCTTATATCAGTGATACTGTAAGGTTAAGAAGGCCTGAATGGTTTTATGACTATTATCCCGAAGAAGTTAGTATGAGCACGATGGGCACCCCCAGCGAACTGCCGCATTGGACTCACCACCAGGAATATATCAAAGTGCAAAATATGCAGCGCGCAATGCACGAAATTTTGTATGCCGTGCGCGACGTTATTCGCCGATTGGAATTCATACAACGCGGGCAAAACATTACAGATAGTCCCTTTCATGGTGTGTCCCAACACGTTCCTTTTATTTACATCGACATATTGCAGTTATTCTACCCACCTAACCCTCACCACCCTCTTATTGTAGGGGATATAATATTGCGTCCCGATTCTCTTAAATTGCTTAAAGAAATTATCGCGGATTATACTATTGTCGCCGGCAACGAGGTTTTCATTATCGAACAAGCCTTTATGGATATTATCCTATCAATTGATGAGTATAAATATTTATCCAATCAATTTAATACTACCTCTCTTCAAGACTAAGCGCTCGAGCACACTGTCTTAGCTCAAGCACAGAATCACTCAATGCCGGTCTCAGTCAGGCGGCGGCGCGGGAAAGTCGTTAAACGCCGGTCCGTCGTCAAACGGACGGCGCGGAGTCTGGTGTGGCCCGGCCAAATGTGGCGTTGTTTTGTTCGGCCCAGCTGATTATTTGCTGGGCCAGAGAGTGGCGCAGGATAAGGTGGCGATTTTAAGAGGTCACGCCCATGTCGTGCCGCTACCCAATAAATGCAGCGTCTCAAACGCCTGAAACCCGCGCCCTACGCAGCGGGGGGCTGCCATAGAGAAAGAAGAACCCTGTAATACCGGTGTCTGTGCCACGGCGCTAAGACGTTCAAGTGTCGAAAGACTGGCGGCATTTTTTTACTGGCGACGACGTCAAATCAACAGGCTAAATACGCCGCGCCCGCCTATCGGCTTTATGCCAGTTGACATTGCATATGTCGTCATAGCTGTCCGATGCATGGATAAGCATAGGCGAAAGACTATTTACCAAACGACGGGTAACCGTAGCGGCCATATCATCATACGCGGTGGCTACCTGGGCTGACAGTGAACAGCCACCTGAGCGGCTGGCCGGTGCGGTTGATTTGCGCAGCCGACGGCAAAAAGCAAGTTAAGCCAGCCTTTATGGGCCGGCATCAAAGGTTGCCCTTCCCTGCGGCTTTTTTATGGCGGATTATCACCGCGTCTCCCCGACTTAACCTCTCAATCAATTAAACAAAATCTTATTAAAGCTTAATTAAGCTACTCGTTTATATTATGGTAGGTCACTAACTCCTTGCATAACCAATAATACCAACCGGAAATAGGTCGTACACCATTTATCATTGACGTTATCTGGCCCGTACTCATTTCGCCCTCAACCTCGTGAGCATCAGCACAACTTAAGGAAATATATGGTTAATTTAATCAATTACGGCACATCCAATGCCCCATCGGCGTCATCTTTTTATTTGAAACCAATAAATAGTTTGCATTCATTTTCAAAAGTTATCATTAAAGCTAGAAATATTAATCACCCAAAAGAGCCAGATATTCGCCATCAAGGAAACCATACGGGTATTGCCGGCGACAAACAGCGATCCACCCCGGGCTCAGATGATAGAATTAATTATTTATATCAATGTGCAAATGAATTGATTCGCAACAAAGACTGCTTACTCACGGCCGGCGGCGTACGTTATATTAATATCACGCTAATGGATA
Organism: Sodalis sp. RH14; assembly: GCF_047324285.1. NCBI lineage: Bacteria > Pseudomonadati > Pseudomonadota > Gammaproteobacteria > Enterobacterales > Bruguierivoracaceae > Sodalis > Sodalis sp. RH14. The sequence continues at coordinate 2,892,015 of NZ_CP178739.1, read as the reverse complement.
CAACAATTAATCTCCCCGTCAGGCATATTACTTTGCCGAGCGGCCGGGCTATTCTAGCGGGATATTTGGACAGCCGGTTGGTTGTGGTCCACGAAAATAATTATTATATTGAAGATCTGCTGCAGGCGCCCCTCACTGTCACCTCGGCGCTGGGCCAATTGCTGGCGCACCTGGCTCAGGGATATAACACGGGGTATATCCTGGCGCGCCCGGCTTGGCTGGATACGGCTTTAAACTGGTTCGCCAACGCGCGGGATCCGCTGATATTCCCCCAGACGAGCGGCCTGCAGCTCCATGAGCCCGCAGGGCGCCAAACCCTTTATTCAGCCGCTGCCGAGATATCAGCGCATCCGGCCCCCGCGGGCGATAGCCCACGCCCATTAGAATTCAAGCCGGCTCCGGCGCTTCCAACAGACGCCGTGATGCCCCATCCGCTCGGTGCGCGCGCTGATGGCTCGCCTGAACTTGGCCGCTTTTTCATTGATGACCAGGAATTCAACCTTACACCCGCCAATCCCGCCGGCCGGGCGGTGTTACATGAGCTGGGGCGGGAATTGCAGGCGACAGGCGTTAACCTTGCCAACGGCAATCGCGAGACGTTAATAGAGTTAGACAAGCTTATCGCCGCCAAGGCTGAAGATATATTTTATTATGGGCTTTATTTTAAAGACAAAGCGTATGTACTGCACGTACTGATCCTTAAAACGTTAACCGAAAAACTCTTGACGTCGTTGCTGGGTTTAAGCGCAACAAACACCGACGGTCATCGCCTGATCAAACAGCATATGGCTGATTATAAAACTCTGCACGACTATATTCCGGATATAGAAGGAAAGCTTGTCGAGGCTTATGAAGATATCAATATCGATATCATTAGTCATACTGTAGCTTTGCTGAAAAACAGGGATTTCGCCTCAGTCGTAAATGAACAGATATTAAAAATAAAAAACACCTCATTTTATGATCATGCCTTTCATGTCGAAATATACAACACGCTCAAAGTCATGAAAATAGCTCATGATGAATATACCGCACAGCTTTTCCAAGCCGACCATACCACTTTGGAACGGGTCACTTACACGACCAATCAGGACATTTACACCGCTCTGATTGATAACAATAAAAAAGCCTTAACCGAGAGCCTGCTGAAATTAAGGTTTTATTATATATTTGAGTATACCCGTTTTAATGAAATAAGCGTTCATACTAATAACTTTTTATTGCCAGGAGAAATGACCAATCTTGGATACCCTTTCGTCGCTGATGAAACTATAATTGATATTGCGGATATGGAAAGACTCTTTATAAATGAGGCGGAAAATTACATCCATTTTAGACATAATAATCATACCCATCTAAATTTTATACTTAAAATGGTAGAGTTATCTCGGCTGAACGAAGTTCAACCTGAAGATGAGGCATCCTGGCAAGAAAAAAACATTGCACCCTGGGACCAGGCATATGCTATTTTATCGGAAATACTGATTGCAAATTACCAAGAGCAAGAAAAATTCCACACAGAGCAGAAATGGTATAACGACTTAAAAATAAACTCACATGCATATAAGTCAACGCTTATATTACTTGCTTACTTCAAGAATTTGCAAAGAATATTTATTAACATCATTGATTATTTTAGGGGCAAAAATATAACACTTGTAGCGGATAATGCTGAACAATATATTGCTGCGGCAAAAATTGAGGCGATGAGAACCGAAACTAAAAAAACGCAAGGCCACCATACAGATTATCAGATGCTTTTGTCATATCAGCGACGGGTTTTGGAAGGTGATGTTGAACTTATGATGAAAGCCTCCGTATTTTGGTATCTAAGCACAAAAAACAATTTTGATGAAGACCTATTGTCTTCATTACAAGCATTGTATATTCTAAGAAGTTTTGTCAGCGAACAACAGCATTTTTTCATTGAGTATAAAACGCGCGAACAAGTGGGCCATTTAAGCATTTATCAATTGTCACCTTCAGATAAAAAAGATTCTTTAGAAGATTATTATAAACAATTTTATGATTATAAGCATTTTTACGCCGGTCATGAAGCCCGTAAAAGCAGCCTGGCGGCGATTAACTTGTCCGCAATCGATTATGTCGACGCCATATACCCGCCAAAAGAAATATTTTGCTTTGAAGTTTTCTCGCGAAACTATGTTTCTAACAGCCTATCCCCGTTTAATTATGTTTATTTCCCCCATAAAAATATTGGCTACCTCTCACTTTTGCGATTACAAAGCGGCAAGCTTTTTCTTTTATCAACCCTTAGCGGTTATGTCTTTATCCATGACATTGATAAATTTGATAACCAGCCTTTTGTGCAACAGATGATGGCTTACTGGCGCGGCTATAACGCGAATAAGCAATCGGGGCGCCCAGAGCCGCTGGGGTGCGGGGCTGATTTCCTGGCGGGACTGTTTCCTGATATCGACGCTAACAGCGGCGATCTTACCACCATGATCGACCTGGTGCTTTCTCCTCCGGAAGACGAGCCCATGGGTATGCATGCGGCGCCCTTTACGCTGGTTGCAGTCAATAGTAGCGATATCATATCATTGATCAAACCCTATATTTCACAACCGATTGACTCGTCACCGCCGGTAAGTCTTGATACGCCGCTGATTACCAATATTGATTATTTGTCTCATGCGACACTGCTTACCATTGCCGATCGATTGAAAGAAACGCTGCGTAACCATAGTTGGCCTGAATATATAGCCTCGTTTATTCCTTTTTTCGATACGCTTTGCAAACACTGGTATGATAAAGAGCATGAAATAAAATTCAATGAAATCATGTTCGATCTATTTGATCTCATCACCACGATTGTATTTATGGGGGGGCAATTTAAAAAAATCCCTGAAAACACATTAAAACATGCATTATACAAAGCCATAAAAAACAATACACCGCGAGAGATGCTACAACGATTTATTCTTAATGAATTAGTGCTATCCGCACCTGAAGTGGGAAAAAAACTCGCCGCGGCGTCGGTTAAGGAATTTGCTTCTTTCCTTTTTCCGCTACAGCCTTACGGCAGCTTACTGTTTTTTCTTACCTTGAACATTAAAAATAAAATCACCGAAATTGTTTCAATCGTCAACGAAGCTATCAGAGCAGAATCACGGCGCAAGAAAAATTTGCGGCAGGCATGGAAAACAGATATTGATGCCCGTCTACTGGAAATAAAATCAACGGGTGTTTTGGTTGATAAAATCACGCAAAACAAATTATATTATGTTGTAAATGATAATGACTATTTCAAGGTTTTCTGGGATAAACATTATGGAGGATGGAGGATTATCAATAAAAAAATGACTAATGAAAAAGATTTTGCTGTGCCGGTAGTACGCAGCAGCACCGGCAATTGGATAGCCAGTGTCGGTAGTCGTTCCAGTCATTTCATTGCCTCCTACGATTTTTATGAAGTAGCAAAAAAAAACCGCAATCATATTGAGATAATACAATGTGAAGCTGCGCCCACCTTGTCAAAAAAACCGGATATCGATAACAGCACCATAGATTTCTATAAGCGCGTGATACGATTTTATCTTTATAAAAATGATTATGTGCGTGATATCATTAATCAAAACATACAGCATGAAAATTTTATTGGCAGATTTCATCGCAGCTTTTTCTTTCGGCAGGAGATTATTGATTCTTTAAAGTTTAACGGTTATAGCCAGGATGAAGAATTTCTGGTTTCCGCTATACGGGCCTTGACTGAAAAACAAGAAGGGATTATGCGTTTCCGTGCTATTTGCGGCTGGAAAAACAAGCATTCAACAGTACCTGAAACCTATTTTGCATTAACACTTGATATTGAAAATTATAAATTTATTATTGATCTTAAAGAAATGCGTGGTTCATTCATTTTACTGGATACCATGGATGTTTTCACCGAAAATGAATGGTTGAGCATGTATAATAAATCGCCATTAGAATTCGAACTCATTAAATATAAAGATATCGACTCATTAGAGGATGTTAATTATCTGACATACCGGGAGGCTACGTCGCCGTCCAGTATTCTTAAAAACGGTTTCTTGCTTAAAGAACCAACATGGTATTTTCCTTTGATTATCAGAAGCAATAATGCTCCTGGCAAACTAAAATATTCAACCGGTTATATGCAATCATCCGATTTTCGTCTGGCCGCACGGGCATTACGCCATTCAACTTATACCTATACGTTTAAAGAAGAATTCCCCCTGCATGTTTTATACAAAACCAAAAAATTGGATAATGAAAGCGCAATAAAACTGACCCGAATGATAAACCAGGCAAAAATAGATAATTTTAATAGCCACGCCATTCTTTCCGACAAATTCAGGATAACATCCATAGAGAACATGCTCAAAATTAACGAAGGCAACCTTTTGGCGCTCTACAGCACGGCCAATTTACTTGAGCATCTATTGCTTTGTCAGGGCCACGGTCGATTTATCGGCATAGAAAATCACTTTTTTGATCCCGACCTGCCGGCAAGGGTTTCCATCGTTATCGCCGAACAAATGGGCACGTTCGGGCAAGGGCTGCTGACGCTGCGCCACAACGGCAAAAACCTCTTCGTCATGGCGGGCAAGGCCTTTGGCTCGAAGATTGAGATCCCCACATTAATGGATGAACTTCCTCGTGAAAAAGTGCCTATTTATCTGAGTGACGGCCAGCAAAGAGGCTACAGGGAGCAGCAGGTTTCGCGCGAAAAAATCCTGTTGGGAAAAGATTGTCATATCGACCTGATCAGTGATGCCAAGACGCGCTTAAGGATAAAACTGCATGGCGCGCCCTTTAATGTGAATAACATGGATGCCATTGAGTTTTCAGACATTGTCCGCGGGCTTTCGTATCTGGATAATGCCAAATTCAGGTTTCAGGATTTGGAAAGCATTGAACTTTTTTCCTGCTACAGCGGCTATGGCCACCGCTTTTCGACGGGGCAAATCCTTGCCAATGAGCTAGGTCTGCCTATTAAGGCTTACCCGTATAAAATCAGCGACGATATCCGCCAGCGCAGGCCGGAATGGTTTACCTGGTTTCGACCGGGTAAGCAGCATATGAGCCCGGCCCGCGGCAGCGTCGATTCCTCTCATGGTTCCGAGGATGGAAGCTTCAGCCAAAGCCAGAGGATACATCGCCGGTTGCATGATTTGATAAGCTTCGTACTGAATATGCATAAAAGAATTTTAGTCCAGCGCAACAAGCGCGATCGTGCGGCGGCGCCAAATAACACCACGGCGACGGGCCCTATCCCGGCATCAGCCCCAAATGCTGGTCAAATGCCGTTAATCTATCTGGATATTTTGCAGCAATTATATGGCTATGCCCCGCCCAACGCGGATATCCCCCGTCATATACAATCCCTTAGTCCGCAGTCCTTACATATACTGGATGCCATTATCGCCGAATATCACTTAACCGGCGAGGAGGATCGCTTTATTGTCGAGCAGGCTTTTCTGGATGTCATACTCTCGCTGGACGAATATCGTTATCTGTCCGATTGGTTTGCTAATGAAATCAACCCGGGCGATCGGCACTGATGGCATAACCGGACGGATGACGGATAAAGGGCGCGCGCGCAGGCAATCACCTCAACTTGAACAGGATATCTCCAAATGCCTGCCCCACTCCGGCGGCGGCGCGGCCAGGTCGTTAAACGCCGCATCGCCATCAAACGGACGGCGCAGGGCCTGGTGAAGCCTGGCTAAAAAAGCGGTGTCGTTTTGTTCAGCGCCGTCGATAGCCTGCTGGGCCAGATAGTTGCGCAGGATGATGTTGGGGTTTTTAGCCAGCATGGCCTGCCTGCGCCGATCGTTATCGACGTCTTCCTGCAGTAGCCGGCGGCGGTAAGACTGATACCAGCTGTCAAAACCCGCCAGGTCTTTCATTTCATCGCGTAGCGGCGAGCGCGGATTACGAGCCTCGCTTTCACTTAACAAGCGAAACACCTGAGTGTAGTCGCTGCCTTCACGCGCCATGAGTCCAAGCAGGCCGGTGAGAATATCATTATCTTGTCGATCGCGCGTGGTAAAGCCCAGTTTGGCGCGCATCTCCTCGCCATAAGCGTCCATTAGCGCCGGTTCATAGCAAGCCAGCGCCCGCTCAAGAGAGTCGACCGGCATCAGGCCGGATAACGCCTGCGCCAGTCGATGCAAATTCCATAAACCCACCGCCGGCTGGTTGTCAAACGCATAGCGGCCCTGATGGTCGGTATGGTTGCAGATATAATCCGGCTGGTACGCATCAAGAAAACCAAAGGGGCCATAATCTATGGTAATGCCCAAAATCGACATGTTGTCGGTATTCATCACGCCGTGGGCAAATCCCACCGCCTGCCACTGGGCAATCATGCGCGCCGTCCTTTCCACCACATCCGTCAGCCATAAACGGTAGCGATCTTCCAGGCCCAGCCATTGCGGCCAGTGGCGGCCGATAACATAATCCGCCAACTGGCGTACCTTATCGGGTTCGCGCCGGTAGTAGAAATGCTCGAAATGCCCAAAGCGCACATGGCTTGGCGCCACCCGCAGCAGCATGGCGCCCGGCTCCGCTTTTTCGCGCCATACCGGCTCGTCGCTGGTGACGATGGTCAGTGCCCGCGTCGTGCCGATGCCAAGATAATGCAGCGCTTCGGACGCCAGAAACTCGCGTACCACGGAACGCAGCACCGCGCGGCCGTCCCCCATGCGCGAATAGGGCGTGAGGCCGGCGCCTTTCAGATGCCAGTCCATCGACCTTCCGTCCGCCAGTTGCTGTTCGCCGAGCAGTATGCCGCGCCCGTCGCCCAGTTGGCCCGCCCAGGCGCCGAACTGATGGCCACTGTAAACCTGCGCCAGCGGCTGCATGCCGGGCAGCAGCTGTTCGCCGGACCATATCGCCGCATGCCGCTCGTCGAACAGTTCATCGGCAAGAGCCAGCTCGCCGGCCAATGCCGCGCTATGGTAAAGCAATCGTGCGCCGCGCAGCGGGGTGGGCGCAAGAGCGGTATAAAAACCGGGCAACTGGTGGAAATAGCTATTCTTGAATATCGGGGTCTGTGCCATGGTGCCTCCTTACTCAAGTGTAGAACGTCCGGCGACATACCTGTAGTGCGACCACCGGTCTCCCCGTCACCGCTTGCCGCCGCATGAGCCATGGCCGGCCATGCCGCCGGGAAAAATTCCTTTTAGCGCACGGCGTCGCTCAACCACGCGCTGACGTCTTCCAGCGCGTCGCGGTCCTGCGCAAAATCGGCCATTATCCGCCGGCAAGCCAATGCCATATCGGCGGGACGATAGGTTACGCCGGGCAATGCCCTGGCCAATGCCTCCAGGGGACTGGGATTCAAACTGTCGGTAAAGAGTTGGCAGCGGGTTATCACGCCGTGTTCCATGTCCATATGCAGTTCCACCCCGCCCCAGGCAAAACGCGCATCCAGCGTATGGCTGAAGGCCGGCGCCTGGCCAAAATTCCATTCCCAACTGCTTTGTTTGGCAAATTGCGCGGCAAACCCGGGCAGGTCCGGCACCTTGTCCGGCGAAATGATTTCGGGCATCACCGGTTCGCCATACCATTGGCTGAACGCGTCGCTCAGGTAGCGGCATAACAGGTGATGCTCGATAGCGGGCAGCACCTCGACAAGATTGGCCACCCTGGCGCGCACCGAGGAAATGCCCTTTGCCTGTAATTTTTTCACATCGGGATTAAGGTATAGCGCCAGTCGGTCCAGATCGGCGTTGAGCAGCAGGGTGCCGTGGTGAAATCCCCGATCCGCCGTTTCGTGATAGGCTGAGCCGGAGATTTTACGCTCGCCGTCGGGGGTGCCCAGCACCAGGTCGTTACGCCCCGACGCGGTCGCCGCGATGCCCATATCGCGCAGGCCATTGAGGATAATTTGGGTGGAAATGGATTTATCATAGCCCGGCTTGCCGGCCATAAAAGTGAAGCACGTATTACCCAGATCGTGAAATACCGCGCCGCCTCCGCTGCTACGCCGGGCCAGTTTGATATGGTCCTGCGCCATGCGCCGGGTATTGCATTCTTTCCAGGGATTCTGCGCGCGGCCAATCACCACCGTATCCGCATTGCGCCATAAAAACAGCACGCGTTGGGTGGCCGGCATCTGGCGGAAAATACACTCTTCCACCGCCAGGTTAAACCAGGGATCGTAGGAATCGGACAAAAATAGCCGCAGGGATGACATACTTTCTCCCGTCGTGACGACGTTAAATCAGCCGGTTAAATACGCCGCGCCTGCCAATAGGCTTTGCGCCAGTAAACATTGTCCAGCGATGAGCGTATGACGCCGCGGCTGGTCGAGGCATGGATAAACAGATCGTCGGTATCATAGATACCCACATGCAGTCCGTTGGCGCCGCTGCCCGTTTTGAAAAACACCAGATCCCCCGGCAATAGATCGTCACGAGAGATGCGCGTGCCGACTTTAGTCTGCGCCTCTGTGGAGCGCGGTAATATGATGTCAAACCGGTCCCTGAAGGTGCGATAGACAAAACCGGAGCAGTCCACCCCGTCCTGGTTCAGACCGCCATAGCGGTAGGGCGTGCCGTGCCATTGGCGCAGCTGCGCATGGAGACGGGATTGCACCACGCTGGCGTTGGCCAGCCGCGGGTCGGGACTGGGCGCATGGTGGCTACAGCCGGTAATCAATAACGTTACTGCCAACAGCCAAAAGGACATCCGTCTCATTTTCTACTTATGACTCTTTATATTGACCATGCTGATTAAGAAGCGCCCGAAATCATCCGCTGCGACGGTAAAGACGGGCCCGATGCCACCAGCCAGGGGCGCTCGCCGGCCTGGAGCAGGGTAAAATCCACGCCGAACACCGGCGAAAGGATCTCGGGACGCATAACCTGCCCCGCGCTGCCCTGCGCCGCCAGGGCGCCGGAGGACATAAGCCACACCCGGCCGGCATGATGCAGGGTATGGTTAAGATCATGGGCGCAGATCAGCACGCCGAGCCCCGCGGCCGCGACTTCCGCCAGCAGCGCATCCAGGGCCACGCGCTGGGCGATATCCAGGCTGGCGGCGGGTTCGTCGAGCAGCAGTAGCCGGCCAAGGGGGTTCACGTCCGGCCAGATCTGCAGAAATACCGCCGCTAGCCTTACCCGTTGCCATTCGCCGCCGGATAGCTGGCTTAACGGGCGGTCGAGTTTATCCGCCAGCGACAAGGCCGCGGCCAGATATGCCACGGTCCGATCAATCGCGGCCTCGTCGGCGTTGCGCGGCTGATGCAGCATCAGATACTGGAATACCGGCATGGCGGTGGAGGGCAGCGCCTGCTGGCATAAATAGCCCCGGCGCAGGGCCAGGTCGGCGCCATGCCACTGTCCCACCGGCCGGCCGAGCAGGCTGACGTCCCCCGCCGACGCCATCAGGCCGGCGATACAGGCCAGCAGCGTGCTTTTCCCCGCGCCGTTAGGTCCGATGATATGGATCAGGCTGCCGGTCGGTACTTGGACCGATATCTTCGCCAGGCGCCGCGGCACCGATACGCGCCGCAGATCCAGTAATAACGGCGGCTGCATGGCCGGTGCGCCGTTTATTGCGCCAGGGCCCGTTTGACGGCATCGAGGAGAATGGGATCCTGAGGCGTCATATCCGGGGCAAAGCGTTCGAGGACGGTACCGTCGCGCCCTACCAGGAATTTTTCAAAATTCCATAAAATATCCTGCGGCTGCTTAGGCGCGCGCCCTTTTCCCGCCAGGCGCTCATAAAATGCGCTGCCCTGCGGTTTTATCGCCGTGGGTTTCGCGGCGATCAGCGCCCGGTAAAGCGGGTGGCGCTGCTCGCCGTTGACTTCAATTTTACTGAACATGGGAAATTCGACGCCGAATGTCCCGCGACAAAAGGCCAGTATCTCTTCATCGCTGCCGGGTTCCTGGCCGGCAAACTCATTGGAGGGAAAGCCTAAAACCTCCAGCCCCTGGGCATGCCAGGTTTTATAAAGCGCTTCCAGTCCTTCGTATTGATCGGTCAGACCGCATTTCGAGGCGACGTTGACAATCAGCAGTACCGAGCCCCGGTAATTTTCCAGGGTGGTAACTTCCCCGGTAATGGTCTTCAGCGGCAGGGTATAAAGGGTATCACTCATCTGAATCTCCTACGGGTTACAGTTAAAATCAGCAGCTTAACGCCATACACCAGCTTATCCTCTTATCCGGATTAATAGCCAGATAAATATCGGCGAGCCAAGGGTGGCGGTTACCACGCCTATCGGCAGTTCCGCGGCATACAGCGCGATGCGGGCAATCACATCCGCCAGCAGCAGTATGCCCGCGCCGGCCAGGGCGCAGCCGGGAAGCAGCCGTCGGTGATCGGTTAATCCCCATAAACGCAAGATATGCGGGACCACCAGGCCGATAAAACCAATCACGCCGGCCAGGGCTACGCTGATGCCCACCATCCAGCCGAAGGCCAGTACAAACACATTGCGCCAGACAAACACCGGTAAGCCCAATTGCATCGCCTGCTGTTCGCCCAAGGCCTGCAGGTTCATCACCCGGCCCTGCAGGCACAGCCAGAGAATAAAGGGCAGCAGGGACAATACCAGCCATTTGTCGCGCCAGTCCACGCCGCCAAAGCCCCCCATCATCCAATATAATAATTGGCGCAGATCCAGGCTGGTACTGAAATAGACCGCCCAGGTCATCACGGCGCTGCAAACAATGCCAAGCGCGACCCCGACCAGCAGTAGCCGGGCGTTGGAGGCGCGGCGTCTGGCAAACCACAGCAGCAGCAGCGTAATCGCCAGCGCGCCGGCCACCGCGCACAGACCCAGGCCCCACACCGGTATCGTCCCCCGGCCAAGCAGTACGCCGAGGGTAAGCGCTACGCCTGCGCCGTTGGCCACGCCCAGCAATCCTGGCTCGGCCAGCGGATTTTCAAAAATATTCTGCATCGCGGCGCCGGCCAGCGCCAGCGCCGCGCCGACGGCCATCACCGCCAGGGCGCGGGGCAGCCTCAGTTGCCAGATGAACATGCGGGGCGTGTCGTCAAGCCATTGGGTCGGCCAGTACCAGACATCGCCGGCGCACAGGCTCACCAGCAGGGCAATAAACACAAACAGCGCCAAAACGCGGACGCGCGCGGTATCGCGACGGGATTGCCGATATTTCAGATCGCTGAAAAGTGGACTGTTTGACGGCATCATCACTTAAGGTCCGGTAATACAAGGTTATCTGGGCACGGAAAACGGGCTTTTATCCTACCGGGATTAACGGCAAAGCGGTAGCGCCAATGGCGGGAAAATGAAGGTTGTGATATCGACGGGATAAACGGCGTTTTACCGGCGGGGCGGGAAGTACTGAAAGAAAAAAAACCGGCGCCATAAGTGGGGAATCAGATGGCGCCGGGTAAGGTGACCCATAGGGTCAATATTAACTCTGTTGTTATTGTTGCGGCTGTTTTATCGGTTCACCGCCGCTTCCCTGGTGTTGGTTTTCCTGACTTTTGCTCTCATGGCCGCTCTGTGCCTGTCCCTGCTTGCCGTTATCACCATTGGGCTGGGCGTGGGTATTATGATCGTCGCCGGTATTGCGGGACGTTGTTTTATGCGCTACCGGCTGCTGGCGCGCCTTGGCGGTTTTACCTTGTCCCGCGGGCGGCTTGGGCGACCAGCGGCCGCCATCCCAATATTCGCCGCGGGTGTTGCGTTCGCCTACATGCTTGCCCTTGTGTCCACGCCACCAGGTCGGAGTACGCCAGTCATAGCCATCCCAGTAATAGCCCCGATCGTTACGCGCGCCGATTTGCACCGAGACGCCCTGGGCAGAGGTATGGACCAGCATGCCCGCCATGGCGCCCGTGGGGATGACGCAAGGCGTTGCCAAAAGAGCCATGGCCAAAAATACTGCTTTTTGTTTCATATTCTGTGTCCCTGAATCCATTTGCAGTGGTTATAACAGCCGCGGCAAAATGCCACTATCAGACAAGCACGGATTTGCATTACTCTTACGCTAACCTGACGAAATACTCACACTGAGCCCCGATGCTTTACGGCGAACTGCCGCCCACTGCCCCGCATCCCTAAACGGGCTTTGGCCGGGTTTAATGCGGCTTCGGCCTGATTATTTCATTGCCGCCCTGGTGCGGCTGACCGCCGCCGTTCTGCTGCGGCCGGTTGTCATTGCCGCCCTGGTGCGGCTGCCCGCCGCCGTTCTGCTGCGGCCGGTTATCATTGCCGCCCTGGTGCGGCTGCCCGCCGCCGTTCTGCTGCGGCCGGTTGTCATTGCCGCCCTGGTGCGGCTGCCCGCCGCCGTTCTGCTGCGGCCGGTTATCATTGCCGCCCTGGTGCGGCTGCCCGCCGCCGTTCTGCTGCGGCCGGTTGTCATTGCCGCCCTGATGCCACTGCCCACCGCCGTTCTGCTGCGGCCGGTTATCATTGCCGCCCTGGTGCGGCTGCCCGCCGCCGTTCTGCTGCGGCCGGTTATCATTGCCGCCCTGGTGCGGCTGCCCGCCGCCGTTCTGCTGCGGCCGGTTATCATTGCCGCCCTGGTGCCACTGTCCGCCGCCGTTTTGCTGCGGCCGGTTATCATTGCCGCCCTGATGCCACTGTCCGCCGCCGTTTTGCTGCGGTCGGTTATCATTGCCGCCCTGATGCCACTGTCCGCCGCCGTTCTGCTGCGGCCGGTTGTCATTGCCGCCCTGATGCCACTGTCCGCCGCCGTTTTGCTGCGGCCGGCTATCGTGCCTGTCGTTATGATCCCAGGTGGAAAATTCCTGCCGCCGGCTCGGTTCATGATAGTTGCGCCCGCGCCGGCCATAGCCTGGCGGCGGCGCTATGGTCCAGATACCGTTATACCAATACTGGCCCCGGTCGTTGCGCATGCCGTCAGGCATTTCCTCTATCCAGCGCCCGCCGTCCCAGTACCAGCCGAAATCATTACGATCGCCGATATCATCATCCTCATGTTCGTACCACCACTGTGGCGTACGCCATTGGTAACCATCCCAAAACCACCCGCGCTCGTTGCGTTCGCCGACATGCCGGCCGCGGTGATCGTACCACCAGTGCGGCGGACGCCACTCGTCGCCATCCCAGAAATAACCGCGCTGATCCTGGCTGCCCAGGTTAATCACCATGCCGGGATTATTGGTGCTGATAAATACATCCGCCAGCGCGCCGCAGGGCATCAGCAGCGCCAGCGCACATAATAAGGTGGTCTTTCTCATGATATCTACCTGTGATACAGATACGATTTGCCGCCGTTATAGCAGCGGCCAACGGCCGCCACTATCAGACAATGTCGCCTTTACGATAAACAGGCGATCCCCTTACCAAAACCTGACAATCCGCCATCCCGCGGGGCGCCGGTACGGATTTCCCCCGGGTGCTAAAAGAAGCGGGCATGATGATAATGCCCTGACGGGTAACGCATGCCGCCCCTTTCCCGCCGGCACCCGCCATGTTGACGAAAAAAAAGGCCGCACGGGGCGGCCTTTTCAGAGAGAGGACAATACATCACTCTTTAGGTGAGGCATTCTCGACACGGCTTTTCAACTTTTGCCCCGGACGAAACGTCACCACCCGCCGGGCAGTGATAGGAATATCTTCACCGGTTTTCGGATTACGCCCTGGACGTTGATTTTTGTCGCGCAGATCAAAATTACCAAAACCGGATAATTTTACCTGCTCGCCATTTTCCAGCGCTCGCCGGACTTCCTCAAAAAACAGTTCCACTATTTCTTTGGCATCCCGTTTGCTCAGCCCGAGCTTTTCAAACAGGTATTCTGACATTTCAGCTTTAGTAAGCGCCATAGGTTCAATCCCTCAAGGATGCTTGGAATCGCTGTTTTAGTGCCGCCACACATTTTGCTACGGTCGCGGCAATAGCCTCTTCTTCCAGTGTACGAGCGGTATCCTGTAGTATCAGGCTGATAGCCAGGCTCTTAAAACCTTCCGCTACGCCCTTCCCCCGGTACACATCAAACAAGTTTACGCCAACTACCTGATTTGCGCCAACTTTCTTACACTCTGCCATAATATCTGCTGCAGGGACACTTTCAGCCACCACAATAGCGATGTCGCGGCGGTTGGCCGGGAAGCGTGAAATGTCACTGGCTTCAGGAACTTTACGCGCTGCAACCTTATCCCAGCGTAGTTCAAAGACCAGGGTACGGCCATTTAAATCCAGCTTTGCTTCAAGTTCAGGGTGTATAACGCCAATAAATCCAATATGTTCCCCTGCTAAATACAATGCCGCGCTCTGGCCCGGGTGTAAAGCGGGATTATGCTCAGGTTTGAATTCAATATCAGCAAGTTTGCCGGTAAGTTCAAGTAATGATTCAAGATCGCCTTTCAAATCGTAAAAATCCACCGGCTGGCGCGCAAGATCCCAATGTTCGTCAAAACGCGGACCGGTAATGACCCCCGCCAGCATAAGATCCTGACGAATGCCGAGGTCCGCTGTTTTATCAGGAACAAAGCGCAGTCCACTTTCGAATAAACGAATCCGGTTTTGCTGGCGGTTCTGGTTATAAACCACCGCGCCCAAAAGTCCACTCCACAGGGACAACCGCATGGCGGACATTTCCACCGAGATGGGGCTGGGCAGCAGCAGCGGCTCCTGGTCAGGATGCAGCAGTGATTGTATCTTCGGATCGACAAAGCTGTAAGTGATCGCTTCCTGATAACCCCGATCCACCAGCAGCGTTTTTACGCGATTAAGCGGCAATGCCGCCTCCTGGTGCCGGGTCATTTCCAGATTGGCGCGCACGGGCACATTCGGAATGTTGTTGTAGCCAAACACCCGGGCCACTTCTTCCACCAAATCTTCTTCGATCTCCATATCAAAACGCCAGGTCGGCGCCACCGCTTGCCAGTTGTCTTGCCCGGCGGTCACGGTACATCCCAGCCGTGACAGGATATCACCGACATCGGCATCGGGAACGCGGTGGCCTATCAGGCGATCGAGTTTTTCGCGGCGCAGGGTGATGGTGGCCTGGCGCGGCAGCGCGGACGGTGCGCTCACGTCCACAACCGGCCCAGGCCGGCCGCCGCAGATAGCCAGCAGCAGGCCGGTGGCGCGCTCCATGGCCCGGTGCTGCAACGCGGGATCCACGCCGCGCTCATAGCGATGCGATGCGTCGGTGTGCAGGCCGTAGCGGCGCGCGCGGCCGGCGATAGCCAAGGGGCTGAAAAAAGCGCACTCCAATACCACATCCTGGGTGTCGGCGCTGATGCCGGAGAATTCGCCGCCGAAAATACCGCCCAGCGCCAATGCCTTTTCCCGATCGGCAATGACCAGCGTATCGGCCCGCAGGCGGGTTTGCGTCCCGTCCAGCAGCGTCAGGCTTTCGCCTTCTTCCGCCATGCGCACCACGATGCCGCCGTCAATGCGTTGCAGATCAAACGCATGCATCGGCTGCCCTAGTTCCAGCAGGACAAAATTGGTAATGTCCACCACCGCGTCCACTGAACGCAGGCCGCAGCGGCGCAGCTTTTCCTTCATCCACAACGGCGTGGGCGCGGCGACGTTTATCCCCTTGATCACGCGGCCAAGATAGCGCGGACAGGCGTCGGGGGCATCGACGCGGATCGGCAACCGGTCCTCGATAACCGGCGCCACGACCTCGATGGCCGGTATGTTCAGCGGCAGGCGGTTGATTAACGCCACGTCGCGGGCTATGCCGATAAGTCCCAGGCAATCGGCCCGGTTAGGCGTAACGCTGATATCGATAATACGATCGTCAAGCTGCAAATAATCGCGGATATCGACGCCCAGCGGGGCATCCGCGGGCAGTTCGATAATGCCGCTATGGTCGTCCGCCAGGCCCAGCTCGGTAAAGGAGCACAGCATGCCTTCGGACGGCTCGCCGCGCAGTTTAGCGGCTTTGATCTTAACATCACCCGGCAGCACGGCGCCGATGGTCGCCACCGCCACCGTCAAGCCTTCGCGGCAATTGGGCGCGCCGCAGACGATATCCAGCAGCGCGTCGCCGCCGATATCGATTTTGGTCACCCGCAGTTTATCGGCGTTGGGATGCTGGCGGCATTGCGCTACCCGGCCCACCACCACGCCGGTGAAGGCGGGGGCGGCCTCGGCGACGCCGTCGACTTCCAGGCCGGCCATGGTGATCTGTTCCGCCAGCTCATCGCTGGTGATAGCGGGATTCACCCATTCACGCAGCCAAAGTTCACTGAATTTCATGTGCTCGTCCCGCCCTATTTAAACTGTTTAAGAAAACGCAGATCGTTTTCGAAGAATGCGCGCAAATCTGTGACACCGTAACGTAACATCGTCAAGCGTTCCATGCCCATGCCGAACGCAAAACCGGAGTAGACTTCGGGGTCAATACCGACATTGCGTAATACGTTCGGATGCACCATGCCGCAGCCCAACACTTCGAGCCATTTGCCATTTTTACCCATCACATCGACTTCGGCGGAGGGTTCGGTAAAAGGGAAATAAGACGGGCGGAACCGTACCTGCAGGTCTTCTTCAAAGAAATTGCGCAGGAAATCGTGCAAGGTTCCCTTCAGGTTGGTAAAACTGATATTGGTATCAATGATCAGCCCTTCCATCTGGTGAAACATCGGGGTATGGGTCTGATCGTAGTCGTTACGATAAACGCGTCCCGGGGCAATGATGCGGATCGGCGGCTGTTGATTTTTCATGGTGCGGATCTGCACGCCGGAGGTCTGGGTGCGCAACAACCGCGTGGCGTCGAACCAAAAGGTATCATGATCCGCCCTGGCCGGATGGTGGGCAGGGATATTCAGGGCGTCGAAGTTATGATAATCATCTTCAATCTCCGGGCCGGTGGCCACAGAAAAACCCAGTTCGCCGAAGAAGTGCTCAATGCGGGAAATAGTGCGGGTCACCGGATGCAGCCCGCCATTCTCCATACGTCTGCCGGGTAACGATACATCCAGGGTCTCCTGCGCCAGGCGGGCATTGAGCGCCTGCGACTCCAGGCTTTCCTTACGTTCATTCAGCGCCTGCTGCACCTCCAGCTTAACCTGGTTGATCACCGCGCCCGCCGCCGGCCGCTCTTCCGCCGGCAAATCGCGTAAGGTGGTCATTTGCAGGGTTAAATGCCCTTTTTTGCCAAGATATTCGACGCGCACGTTATCGAGCGCCGCGCTGTCCTGGGCTTGTGCGATGGCTGCTTTGGCTTGCACAACCAAATCTCTCAGATGTGGCATTGCTTTCCTCTTTTTCCGGCCTTAATGGCTTAATCGTTAATGGCGAGCAAAAAAAAACCTCCACACCGGGAGGCTTTAGCGCTATTTTTCGTTTCTTTTCTTACGCGCAAGCCCCCGGGATCAGGTGCTAAAGTAAAAAAAGAAGCGGAAAATGGCAGCATTCATGCTTGCATTACCTTAAACGTTGTCGGGGAAGTATCCGTTAGGTGATTGATACTAGCGTAATAAATAAATCCAAAAAATAAAAGAGGGAGTTAAACTCCCTCTCTCATTCATATCACGCCAGCGCGCCTTTCGCTTTTTCGGCAAGGGCGGTAAACGCCACTTTGTCGAATACAGCGATGTCTGCCAGGATTTTACGGTCAATTTCAATAGAGGCTTTTTTCAGGCCGTTAATGAAACGACTGTATGATATGCCGTTCTGGCGGGCAGCGGCGTTAATACGCGCGATCCACAGTTGACGGAACTGACGTTTCTTCTGACGGCGGTCACGGTAGGCATATTGGCCTGCTTTGATAACCGCCTGAAAGGCAACACGGTAGACGCGTGAACGGGCGCCATAATAACCTTTCGCTTTTTTCAGAATCTTTTTGTGACGTGCACGAGCTGTCACACCACGTTTTACGCGAGCCATATGCTCTCTCCTAAAGTCTTATTCGAACCAGTTAAAATGACGCTTATGCGTACGGCAGACATGCGATGACCAAACCCAGATCGCCTTTGGAGACCATGGATTTAGGACGCAGGTGACGTTTACGCTTAGTGGCTTTTTTGGTCAGAATATGACGCAGGTTAGCATGCTTGCGCTTGAAGCCGCCGGAAGCGGTTTTCTTAAAGCGCTTGGCAGCACCGCGTACTGTCTTGATTTTTGGCATTGTCTATTTCTCTACTGCGCATTGTTGATAAAATGAAGCAATGAGGCGAAGGCAACTTACCGCCGTTTGGCGCCAGGCTGCCCTACTTGTCAGGCCTTATTGTTTCTTCTTGGGTGCGAGCACCATGATCATCTGGCGTCCTTCGATTTTACTCGGGAAAGACTCAACTACCGCCAGTTCACTCAAATCGTCACGAACGCGGTTAAGCACTTCGATACCGATCTGCTGATGCGCCATTTCACGTCCACGAAACCGCAGGGTGATTTTGGCTTTATCGCCGTCTTCCAGAAAACGAATCAGGTTGCGTAGTTTTACCTGATAGTCGCCTTCGTCGGTACCAGGCCGGAATTTGATTTCCTTAACCTGAATAACTTTTTGTTTCTTTTTCTGCTCTTTGGTGGACTTGCTCTTCTCATAGAGGAACTTGCCGTAATCCATGATTCGGCAAACCGGCGGCTCGGCATTAGGGCTGATTTCAACTAAATCAACACCCGACTCCTCGGCTTTCTCAAGCGCTTCGTTGAGGCTGACTATGCCGATTTGCTCGCCGTCGATTCCCGTCAGACGAACCTCTGCCGCGCGAATTTCTCGGTTGATACGATTCGGACGCGCCGGTTGAACTCGTTTTCCGCCTTTAATACTTTATACCTCCAGTTGATGAAGATTACGGCTGCGTATCTCTTGCTGCAGCTTTTCAATAATCTCGTTAACGTCGATGCTGCCCAAATCGATGCCGCGGCGTGTACGCACGGCAACTTTGCCCGCTTCGGTTTCTTTATCACCGCAGACCAGCATATAGGGCACCCGACGCAAAGTATGCTCGCGGATTTTAAAGCCTATTTTCTCATTTCTCAAGTCCGCTTTTACACGAATGCCGGCTGCGGACAATCTTTCTGTCACTTTTGCGACGTAATCAGACTGATTGTCGGTGATATTCATCACCACAACCTGGGTCGGCGCCAGCCAGGTAGGATAAAAACCCGCATATTCTTCGGTCAGGATACCGATAAACCGCTCCATCGAACCCAATATGGCGCGATGGATCATTACCGGTACCAAACGCTCGTTGTTCTCGCCTATATAAGAGGCGCTCAGGCGACCCGGCAAGGAAAAGTCCAACTGTACCGTGCCGCACTGCCAGGCGCGATCCAGGCAATCAAGCAGGGTAAATTCAATCTTAGGACCGTAAAACGCCCCTTCACCCGGCTGATATTCAAACGCGATGCCGTTTTCAGTCAACGCGGCGGCCAGGTCTTTTTCCGCCCGATCCCAGGTATCGTCGGTACCGATACGCTTAGCCGGCCGGGTGGAAAGTTTAACCAGGATATTATCGAAGCCAAACGTGCTGTAAATATCATACACCATTTTGATGCAATTGTTTACTTCATCCCGCACCTGGTCCTCGGTACAAAAGATATGGGCGTCATCCTGGGTAAACCCCCGCACGCGCATCAGGCCGTGCAGCGAGCCGGACGGTTCGTTGCGATGGCAACTGCCGAACTCGGCCATGCGCAGCGGCAGGTCGCGGTAGGATTTCAATCCCTGGTTGAAAATCTGCACATGGCCGGGGCAGTTCATCGGCTTAATGCAGTATTCGCGGTTTTCCGAGGACGTGGTGAACATATGCTCGGCATAGTTTTCCCAATGGCCCGTTTTTTCCCACAGGACACGGTCCATCATAAAGGGACCCTTTACTTCCTGATAGTGGTACGCCTTGAGCTTCATGCGCACAAAGGCTTCCAGCTCGCGAAAAATGGTCCAGCCGTCATTGTGCCAGAACACCATGCCCGGCGCTTCTTCCTGCATATGGTACAAATCGAGCTGCTTGCCTATTTTGCGGTGGTCGCGCTTGGCGGCCTCTTCCAGGTGCTGCAGATAGGTGTTGAGCTGTTTTTTATCGCCCCATGCGGTGCCGTAGATGCGCTGCAGCATTTTATTTTTGCTGTCGCCGCGCCAATAGGCGCCGGACGTCTTCTGCAGCTTGAAATGATGGCAAAAGCGCATATTGGGCACGTGCGGACCGCGGCACATATCAACATATTCTTCATGGTGATACAGGCCTGGCCGGTCGTCATGGCTGATATTTTCATCCAGGATCGCCACCTTATACTGCTCGCCGCGGGCGACAAACGTATCGCGCGCCTGCTGCCAGCTCACTTTTTCCTTAATGACGTCATAGTCTTTATCGGCCAGCTCGTGCATACGCTTTTCCAGCAGGTCGAGATCTTCCTGGGTCAGCGTCCGCTCCAGATCCACGTCGTAATAAAAACCTTTGTCGATTACCGGGCCGATGGCCATCTTGGTGTCGGGCCACAGCTGCTTGATGGCGTGTCCCAGCAAATGCGCGCAGGAGTGGCGGATGATCTCCAGCCCGGCTTCGTCTTTAGCGGTGATAATGGCCAGTTGGGCATCATCGGTAATCAAATCGACGGCGTCGACCAGTTCGCCGTTCACGCGTCCGGCAATACAGGCTTTCGCCAGGCCGGGACCGATATCGCGGGCCACATCAAGGGGTGATACGGGATGATCGAACTGACGCTGGCTTCCATCAGGAAGAGTAATAACAGGCATGGTGGTTTCCTTAATTTGCAGTGGTGATCCATACGCAAGACCACATACAAATTTAATTTATATAGTAAAATCAGAAGGTTGATTGTGCTATCTCGTTATACCTTACGAAATATGGACACAAAGGCGCGCACAATTTCTGTTAGCGCCGCTGTATGACACCGCAACCAGGGCCTGATAGTAACACCATGAACTTATTGGCATCTACAAAAATTTCCCTTGTTCCGCGCCCCTGTCCCCAGGCTCCCCCACTGCTTTAAGCGCCGGGATACGCCGCCGGGCCCGGCGGCGTGCGAAAATCCAGCGCCTGCCGTGATAGGCGTAAACAAAAGGGTGATAAGCGCTAAAAATCCATAACAATTGTGTCCCTTTGTATCGTCCGTGGTGCTAAGCTCCCGCGCGGCGACGTTTGTTCTTCAACATGCTCCGTTTCGTTGGAAATGATTCATGAAAATATCACTGGTTGTCCCTGTTTATAATGAAGCTGAAGCCATACCGCTGTTTTATAAAGCGGTGCGGGAATTTGAGCCCCTGCGGCAATTTGAAGTGGAAATAGTGTTTATCAACGACGGCAGCCGGGACAATACCGCTGAGATCATCGACGCGCTGGCATTGGCCGACAGCCTGGTGAAAAAGGTGGACTTTACCCGCAATTTCGGCAAGGAACCCGCCCTGTTCGCCGGGCTGCGTTATGCCGGCGGCGAGGCGGTCATTCCCATCGATGTCGATTTACAAGACCCGATCGACGTCATCCCCCGCCTGATCGATAAATGGCGCGACGGCGCGGATATCGTCCTGGCAAAACGCTCGGACCGCATGACCGACAGCCGGATGAAACGCACAACCGCCGAATGGTTCTATAAACTGCATAATAAAATCAGTTCGCCCAAAATCGAGGAAAACGTCGGTGATTTCCGCTTAATGTCCCGCGAGGTGGTGGATAATATTCTCACCTTGCCCGAGCGGAACCTGTTTATGAAGGGAATTCTTTCCTGGGTGGGCGGGCGCACCGCGGTAGTGGAATACTCCCGCGCCAGCCGCGTGGCCGGCGAATCCAAATTCAACGGCTGGAAATTATGGAACCTCGCTATCGAGGGCATCACCAGTTTTTCCACTTTCCCCCTGCGCATGTGGTCCTACATCGGACTGAGCGTCGCCCTGTCCTCTTTTTTCTACGCTATCTGGATGGTCATCGACAAATTGGTCTGGGGCAATAACGTGCCCGGTTATCCATCCCTGATGACGGCCATTCTGTTTTTAGGCGGTGTGCAGCTGATCGGCATAGGGGTATTGGGTGAATATATCGGCCGTATCTATATGGAAACTAAAAACCGGCCAAGGTATATAATAAAGAAATAAGCACAGCCCGATAGATGCCGGCAATCATGCCGGCGCTACGCCAGAAACGGAGGGCTATCTGGTGAAAACGGCGGGCGGCGTTTTTGCTACAGAATGCAAACATCTTTATAATCGTGGCTCAACAGAACATTATCATGGCGTATAAAGTGTCAAGTAAAAAAAATGGTTTTGCACCAAAAAGCAGCAAACCCGCCGAAGCGGGTTTGTTTGAATCAGCATGTCATCATGAGGTAAATTATACCAAAGCAGTAACGACAGCGACCCAAAAAGCCATGCATATCAATACTATGCTGGGCAACGTTAAACGATAGAACTGATCCATAACCACCTCACATTTACCTGACATCTTTTAAGAATAATCCTACGCCAATTCTTGTATAAAAAACAGGATCTGGATCATTCTTTAATACATTTAATCTATCAAAAACGCTTACTGGATCACGTAACGGACACCCTTTTCCCTCTTTTCAGCATGCCTTGCGGGTCGCTGGGCGTCAGTGCGTTACATCTGGCCGTTCACCTGCATCAAGACGCCTGACAATCCGGCTAAAACGACCAGTAAAAGCAGGCTAATCCACTTCCAACGTTGTTCTGATTTGCTATTCATCGCGTTCCCCCTCAATCGTCTATGCCTATATCGTCCGGCGGGGCAGAAACTTGAGCGAAAAAATAAAAATAATGACGGCGCCGCTTTTTACGCGCCTGGGACGGGTGGCGATTGGTGCTATGCTGGGAGCCATTTCATTATAAGGAGATTGTTATGACCCAAATAACGACCCTGACCCTGGCGCCTTCGCTGGATAGCGCCACCACCACCGACCGCATGTATGCCGAAGGCAAGCTGCGCTGCTCCGCGCCCCAGTTCGAGCCGGGC
Organism: Sodalis sp. RH14; assembly: GCF_047324285.1. Classification (NCBI taxonomy): domain Bacteria; kingdom Pseudomonadati; phylum Pseudomonadota; class Gammaproteobacteria; order Enterobacterales; family Bruguierivoracaceae; genus Sodalis; species Sodalis sp. RH14. The sequence goes on along the minus strand of NZ_CP178739.1, from coordinate 2,869,181 downwards.
GGCGGCGGCATCAATGTGGCGCGGGCGATCGTGCATCTGGGGGGACGGGCCACGGCGCTTTTTCCCGTCGGCGGCCCTACGGGACGGCACCTGGCCGATCTGTTGACCGCGGAGGGCGTCACCGCCGTCGCGCTGGAAACCCAGGACTGGACGCGGCAGAACCTGCATGTCCACGTGGCGAGCACCGGCGAGCAGTATCGCTTTGTCATGCCCGGCGCACGATTGACGGCGGATGAATTCCAGCGGTTCGAAAGCCATCTGTCGGGACTGCCGCAAGGCTCGCTGCTGGTGATAAGCGGTAGCCTGCCGCCGGGTGTGAGCGTGGAAAACCTGCAGCATCTGTTGCGCGAGGCGCAACGCCTGGGACTGCAGTGTATCGTCGACAGCTCGGGTCCGGCGCTGAAAGCCTGCCTGGATGTCGGCAGCCTGGCGCTGGTCAAGCCGAATCAAAAAGAACTGGCCGAACTGGTCAACCGTGAACTGAACGATCCCGACGCGGTAAGGCAGGCGGCCCTGGAAATCATCAGACAGGGCAAAACCCAGCGGGTGGTGGTGTCGCTCGGTCCCCAGGGCGCGCTGGCGGTGGATAAGGATAATGTGTTCCAGGTGGTGCCGCCGCCGGTTAAAAAAATGAGCACCGTCGGCGCCGGCGACAGCATGGTGGGCGCCATGACGCTGAAACTGGCCGACGGCGCGGATTTGCTGGATATGGTGCGCTACGGCGTCGCGGCGGGCAGCGCGGCCACGCTGCATAAAGGCACCCGCTTATGTACCCTGGAAGATACCGGACGTATCTATGATTACCTGCGTCGGGAAAGTATGATCTAAGACCCTAAGCCCACGCCGCCGGATATCGGTTGCAGAATTAGCAGTTGACATCGGCGGCGTTCGCAACAACACTCTCTCAACGCTTGACGGAACGGCGCCCTGCGCTAGCCGCTCGTCCGGCTTTTTATATTAAGCCCTTTCTTTTGAACCCGGTACGCGCCGTTTCAGGCCGTGCAGTTGCCGGTTCGCTCCAAGGCTCATCGTCGCCGCATCGCCGGCGGTTGCGCCGCGCTGCTTGTTTTTGCGAAGTTGTCACCGAGTTGTCATCAAAAAATTCATACCTTATCGGCAAAACGACTGTAGGGGGATATGACGATGTGGCACGCCATTAGCACCATGTTGGCAGAAAAATTTAACAGGGATGAAATCAGCGAACGGCGGGAACTGCCCGGCGGGGAGTTACACGCCGCCTGGTATCTCCGTTACGGCGAACACGCGGTGTTTGTAAAGTCCGATACGCGTGAGCTGCTGCAAAAATTCACCAACGAGGCCGATCAGCTGGCGATGCTGGCCCGTAGCCATACGGTGCGGGTACCGGAGGTGTACGGCGTCGGCAGCGCCAAGGATGAAAGCTTTTTGCTGCTCGAATTCCTGGTGGAGCGCCCTTTTGACGCCCACGGGGCCTATTGCCTCGGCCAGCAGCTTGCCCGGCTGCATCAATGGAGCGAGCAGCCGCAGTTCGGCCTGGATTTTGACAATGACCTCTCCACCGTAACGCAGCCCAACGCCTGGCAGCGCCGCTGGTCGGTGTTCTACGCCGAACAGCGTATAGGCTGGCAACTGCAGTTGGCGGCGGAAAAAGGGCTCTATTTTGGCGATATTGATAAGATTATCGCCCAGGTCGCGGACCGCCTGCACGATCGCCAGCCCCAGCCTTCACTGCTGCACGGCGATCTGTGGCCGGATAATTGCGCCAACAGCGCTCAGGGTGGTTTTTTATACGATCCGGCGTGTTATTGGGGCGATCGCGAATGTGATTTGGCCATGCTGCCGCTCTACGATCGGCTGCTGCCGCAAATTTACGACGGTTATCAGAGCGTGTGGCCGCTGGATAAGGGGTTTATCGAACGACAGCCGCTTTACCAGCTCTATTACCTGTTGAACCGGGCCAACCTGTTTGGCGGCGAGCATATCGCCATCGCCAACGAAGCTCTGGATAAAATACTGAGCAGTGATTAAGCGGAGCCATGCGGGCGGCCCTGCGGCTGCCCGCGCGTCTTCAGAGCATGCCGAGAAGCTTGAGGACAAAATAGCCCACCACCGCCAGGATAATGGGCAGGATGTATAAAGGAAAAAATTGCAGCAAAATCGTATGCCGCGGCATCACGATCTTTTCCTCCAGCTGGGTACGACTCAGCCCCTGGCTGCCGCGGGCCTGCTCCAGCACCATCTGATCCTCGACCCCTTCGCGCACGTGCCTGACCTGGCGCGACATGCGCGCGCCGGAAGCCTGCAGGGCCAGGCCGACAAAAATCAGGAAATAAATGAGCCAGAACATCAGGTTAGCGCTAAACCCCTGGCCATCGAACACCGGTTGCGGCGAGTTGTACCAGAAAACATTCAGAAATGAGGTGTTAAAACGCAGCATATCTATCATGACATGGAAAAAATCAGCCATGACCGCATTGATTCCCTTATTTTGCTCACTATGCTGATAGAGAAATTTCAGGATAGAAATCACGGTAGAAAGTAAAGCCGGTATAAAAATAATCCATCCCGCGAGGCGTTTGATCACGGCCAGGCGGCCAGCTTGTTGATACGTCATGCGTTCCCCTTGTTAAACGACGCCAACCATAGCCCTTAAGTTTATCTATAATTTACCTTTTCTGCTGTGTTTTATTGGTGCTACCCTCTTTCCTCGCCCTTTTTTTGCAAACAGGAGCCCAAGGTATGGCGTTAACCCTACCCAAGGAAGCTGTAATATTTGATATGGATGGACTGATTATCGACTCCGAGCCCTTATGGCATCAGGCTGAGCTGGATGTCTTCGCCGCCATGGGCATGGACGTGTCGGTGCATGACGCGATTCCGGATACATTGGGTATGCGCATCGATCAGGTGGTGAAGGCCTGGTATCAGTTAAGTCCGTGGCAGGGGGCTTCTCTGGAGGAAGTCAGCAACAGCATCATTCAGCGCGCGTTGGCGTTGGTGGATGAACGCCGTCCGCTGCTGCCCGGGGTCGCCCATGCGCTGGAGACCGCCAGGGATTGCGGCATGAAGATTGGCATGGCCTCGGCGTCACCGCTGTTTATGCTGGAACATGTGCTGGAGATGTTTGACCTGCGCCATTATTTCGACCATCTGGCATCGGCGCAGAACCTGCCTTACAGCAAACCGCATCCTGAAGTCTATATCCAGGCGGCGTTAAGCCTGGGCGTCGCGCCTGAGCGCTGTACCACCCTGGAAGATTCCTTTAACGGCATGATTGCCACCAAAGCGGCGCGGATGCGCTCGATAGTCGTGCCCGACATCGCCTTTCGTGCCGACCCCCGCTGGGTGCTGGCGGACGTCAGGCTGGCGTCGCTGGCGGAAATAACACCCGAACATTTCCGTTAACCCGGCGCCGGCATCGCCGTCACTTCCGCCGCGCAGGGAGGCCGCCTGAAAATTCACGTGCGGGCGCCACGCGGCGGGATGGCGTGCTTCAGAGAAAATCGTCGCGCTTGGGCGTAAAGGTATCAATCAGCACGCTATTATCTTCCAGCGCCACCACGCCGTGCATCTCATGCTTTACCGCGCGGTAGGCATCGCCGGTTTTCAGTACCCGCTCATGGCCTTCGATGGTCACCTTGAAGCTGCCGGCGGCGACATAGGCAATCTGATCGTGGATGTCATGCTGATGCGGCGTGCCGATAGCGCCCTTGGCAAAATGCACGCAGACCATCATCAGGTCGTCGCTCCAGGTCATGATTTTGCGTTTAACGCCCTCGCCCACGGCTTCCCATGGCGTTTCTTCGTCAATATAAAAAGTCTTCATGCTTTGTTCTCCATTAACCAACCCATTCCGGCGCGATCCTGACGAAGGACGCGACGGGATACGACGTATTTCCACCGCTTTATTTTAAGGTCCGGCTTCTGGAATGAAACCGAAAAACATCAAAAGCATGACGCTCCTCATAAAATAAATAAAACAATATTTCATTTTTATTGAATTCACATCCCGGTAGCACTATCATTTCAGCAATAAAAGGACAACGCTTTCCCCCGGGTCAAAGCCATACTACGTACATATTCTGAAAGAGAGGCATTACGACTATGCAAGTTCGCCAAAGCATTCACAGCGATCACGCTAAACAACTGGATACCGAAGGCCTGCGCAGCCAGTTCATGATCGAAAAGATCTTCGAAGAAGATGCCTACACCATGACCTATAGCCATATCGACCGCATCATCGTCGGCGGCATCAAGCCGGTCACCAAAGCGGTGACCATCGGCGGCGAAGTCGGTAAACAGCTGGGCGTGAGTTATTTCCTGGAACGCCGCGAGCTGGGTGTCATTAATATCGGCGGCCCCGGGGTGATTGTCGTCGACGGCAAAACCTACGAGATCGGCCACCAGGAAGCCCTGTATGTGGGTATGGGCGCCAAAGACGTGCAGTTCACCAGCGTCGACGCCGCTAAACCCGCGAAGTTTTACTATAACAGCGCCCCGGCCCATATGACTTACCCAAGCCGTAAAATCACGCTGGCCGAAGCCTCGCCGCAGACCATCGGCGACAACGCTACCAGCAATCTGCGCACCATCAATAAATTTATTGTTCCCGACGTGTTGCCGACCTGCCAGCTGACCATGGGTTTGACCAAGCTGGCTGAAGGCAACTTGTGGAACACCATGCCGTGCCATACCCATGAACGCCGCATGGAAGTCTATTTTTATTTTGATATGGACGAAGAAACCGCGGTATTCCATATGATGGGCCAGCCGCAGCAAACACGTCACCTGCTGGTGCATAACGAACAGGCGGTGATTTCACCGAGCTGGTCGATCCATGCCGGCGTGGGCACGAAAAACTATACCTTTATCTGGGGCATGGTCGGCGAAAATCAGGTTTTCGACGATATGGACCACGTAAAAGTCAGCGAAATCCGCTAATTATCCCCGGCCGGCGTGTTCCGGCCCTTTAAACACACTACGCTGGCGATGTCCTACCGCCGCCAGCAATGAGGTTCTGGTATGATTTTAGATTCATTCAATTTGCAGGGTAAAGTGGCGCTGATTACCGGTTGCGACACCGGCCTGGGTCAGGGCATGGCTATCGGCCTGGCGGAAGCCGGCTGTGATATCGTTGGCGTCAACATCGTCGACCCTGAAGAAACCATCGCCAAAGTGACCGCCCTTGGCCGTCGTTTCCTGAGCCTGACCGCTGATTTAACCAAAATCGACGATATCCCGGGCATCATTGAGAAATCAGTGGCTGAATACGGCCATATCGATATCCTGGTCAACAACGCGGGCATTATCCGTCGCGAAGACGCCATCGAGTTCAGCGAAAAGAACTGGGACGACGTCATGAACATCAATATCAAAACCGTGTTCTTTATGTCGCAGGCGGTTGCGCGCCAGTTTATCAAGCAGGGCAAAGGGGGCAAAATCATCAATATCGCCTCCATGCTGTCCTTCCAGGGCGGGATCCGCGTGCCTTCCTACACCGCGTCGAAAAGCGCCGTCATGGGCGTTACCCGCCTGCTGGCCAACGAATGGGCTAAGCATAACATCAATGTCAACGCCATCGCGCCAGGTTACATGGCTACGAATAATACCCAGCAACTGCGTGCCGACGAAGGCCGCAGCAAAGAAATCCTGGAACGCATCCCCGCCGGTCGCTGGGGTTTGCCGGACGATCTGAAAGGACCGGCCATTTTTCTGGCCTCCACCGCGTCCGATTATATCAACGGCTATACCATCGCCGTGGATGGCGGCTGGCTGGCGCGCTAAGCCCGCGCTCTCCCGCCCCCAAGGCGTGGTAAAGGGAAGGCGCGCCTTAGGGCGTGTTTTTCCCGTCCGCCCGGGTCACAGTATTGCGGTAGCTTGCGGTAGGGCATATGTCATCTCGGGAAGGTTTCGCTTGCCGTGCGTGAGGGTGTTTTATGTCCTGCCCGGTACCGGCAAGCGACAAGAAGGCCGTACCGCGACGGCCTCCTTGACCTCCACGCGTCCGGCAGTGTGTGCGCCGCTGCGCGGTTCCCGGCATCGCCCATCACGGCTTGTGGACCGCACGGGACGCGCTCCCGGCGCGGCCCTTAGCTTTCGCCGCTCCCGGCGGCTCATCCAGCCGCGATGCGCGCTGCCGGCGCACTCTATGCCGGCACCACGTCAACACCATCGTCTGTGAGTAAAATGGCGTTTTGGGTTCCTTAGTGGTATGTATTTACCGGGAAATCATAACGGTTACATACCCTACACCAGACACTATCCCAAGCAACAGCGCCGCTGTCGTTTCATAAAACGCATTGCCAACAGCGACATGTGGACCGGCATAAAGCGCGCTGACGGCGTCTGTGACCCCGGCATGAGCCGCCGGGAGCGGCGAAAGGCCCGGTTGCGCCGGGAGCGCATACCGGGCCGGTGCATCACGGGGGCATGGGCGACGGAAGGCATCGCACAGCGACGCGCGACCTGCCGGGCGCGCGGAGGTCAAGGAGGCCGTCGCGGTACGGCCTCTTTGTCGCTTGCCGGCACCCGGCATTCCATATAACCGCCAAACGCACGGCAAGCGAAACCCTCACCGCGGCGACATAGATCACCCAGCGAACTGCCAGCGAAACTCACGCTGCGGCCCCATAATCACCCTGAAAACCGCCAGCAAAACCCTCACCGCGACCACAGACATCACCCTGAAAACCGCCAGCGAAACCCTCACCGCGACCACAGACATCACCCTGAAAACCGCCAGCGAAACCCTCACCGCGGCGACCGCCATCTGCACGGCTGTCCAATATCACCAGACCCTATCGGCCGCATAACACCCCAGGGCGGCGATCGCCAAATCGACACACAGCGGATGAAACGGAATCTGTCCCTATGGCGTTTTATCGGGTGGGGTTTCCCCGCCCGAACGAGGCACCATGGCGCAAAAGGCCCGCTATCACCCGCACTGGATAAACCCGGTGGCAAGACCCCGCGCCGCGGGGTTTTTTATTTGTTACAAGGTAACCTATTCCCGCCGCCGACGGATTCCTTTATACTGGACAAATGACCAGTTTAACCGATCGCATCCGCTATGACCGCTGAAGGGCATCTTATCTTCGCTCTGGCGAGCACCATTTTAGCCAAAAAAATGGAGCTCTCGCCCGCGCTTGCCCACGGCGACTGGTGGCATATCGTGGCCGGCGGCCTGGTAACCTGCCTGCTGCCCGACATCGATCATCCCCGCTCCTTCCTCGGCCAACGCCTGCAGTGGATCTCGCTGCCCATCGCCCGCGTCTTCGGTCATCGCGGTTTTACCCATAGCCTGCTGGCCATCATCGCCGGCATCGTGCTCTTTACCCTGAAACTCGACCCGGGAATGCTTATCCCGCTGGACGCGTTCCACGGCATGATCATTGGTTATCTCAGCCATATTCTCGCCGATATGCTGACGCCGGCCGGCGTTCCGCTGCTCTGGCCCTGCCGCTGGCGGTTCCGCCTGCCGGTATTGTATCCGCAAAAAGGCAACCAGCTTGAGCGGGTGCTGTGCGTGGCGGTGCTGATTTTCGCCGTGCAGCATCCGCAGGGCGCGCCGCTGGGCACCCGCATGCCCATCCCGGATTCCGTTGCGGCGTTATGGTCCAAGGTGCGCGGTAATTTCTAATAGCCGTTTTGCAGACAATATCATCTTTTCAGAAAATACCGGGCAATTGCGCGCTGCGCGCCGGTTCCCCGAAAAAACTGTTCTATAGTTGATCTACCGCTCAGATAACCATAACCGCGGACCAGCCACTGTTTGCCATTACACTGGTAAGAGGAGCAATCGACTATGTCAAAACCCACCGATCCTTCACAAGGCAAAACCCCCCTAACCCATCAGGCCCCCGCCCCCGACGGCAGTTCGGCGCAGCCCGGGCTGGGCCATCTCGCGCCGGACGACAACAGCCATCTGGCGCAGCCCGGCACATCGGAGCCGGGTAAACAACCCACCGTATCGGGCTCGGTTAAAAGCCCGCAAAACAGCAATGCCAAGCTTGACGCGCTACAGCCGCATCGTAAATCAGGGTATCAGCAACCCCTGACCACCGATCAGGGCGTAAAAATATCCGACGACCAGAATTCGCTGCGCGCCGGCAAGCGCGGACCGACCCTGCTGGAAGATTTTATCCTGCGCGAAAAAATCACCCATTTTGACCATGAGCGCATCCCCGAACGTATCGTCCACGCCCGCGGCTCCGCCGCACATGGCGTGTTTGAGGTCTACCGTCCGCTGACCGAGATCACCAAGGCCGGATTTCTCAGCGATCCGGCGGTGAAAACGCCGGTATACGTACGTTTTTCCACGGTACAGGGTTCCCGCGGGTCGGCGGACACCGTGCGCGATATCCGCGGTTTCGCCACTAAATTTTATACTCAGGAAGGCAACTTCGATCTGGTGGGCAATAATACGCCGGTATTTTTTATCCAGGACGCGGTTAAATTCCCGGATTTCGTGCATGCGGTCAAACCCGAGCCGCATAACGAAATGCCCCAGGGCGGTTCCGCGCATGACACATTCTGGGATTACGTCTCCCTTCAGCCGGAAACCCTGCACAATGTCTTCTGGGCCATGTCCGACCGCGGCATTCCACGCAGCTACCGCACCATGGAAGGATTCGGCATCCACACCTTCCGCCTGATCAATGCCCAGGGCAAAGCCACCTTTGTGCGTTTCCATTGGAAACCCCTGGCGGGTAAAGCATCGCTGGTCTGGGATGAAGCGCAAAAACTGGCCGGTAAGGATGCTGATTTCCACCGGCGCGACCTGTGGGACGCCATCGAGGCCGGCGACTATCCGGAATACGAACTGGGCCTGCAGCTGATACCGGAAGCAGACGAGCATAAGTTCGACTTCGATCTGCTCGATCCCACCAAGCTGATCCCCGAGGCGCTGGTGCCGGTGGAAATCGTGGGTAAAATGACGCTGAACCGCAATCCGGATAACTTTTTTGCGGAAACCGAACAGGTGGCGTTTCACCCCGGCCACATCGTGCCCGGCATTGATTTTACCAACGATCCGCTGCTGCAGGGCCGGTTATTCTCTTATACCGATACGCAAATCAGCCGGCTCGGCGGGCCGAACTTCCATGAAATCCCGATAAACCGTCCGGTCTGTCCTTATCATAATTTCCAGCGCGACGGTATGCACCGCCAGGATATAGATACCAATCCCGCCGCCCATGGACCCAACTCCATCAATGACAACTGGCCGCGGGAAACCGCGCCGGCGGCGGAAAACGGCGGTTTCGCGTCTTATCAGGAACGGGTGGACGGCCATAAAATTCGCGAGCGCAGCGACTCGTTCCTGGAATACTTCTCGCATCCCCGCCTGTTCTGGCTCAGCCAGACCCCGGCCGAACAGCAGCATATCGTCGATGCCTTCAGCTTTGAGCTGGGCAAGGTCGGCCGCGCCTATATTCGCGAGCGAGTCGTGGATTTGCTGACCCGCGTCGACGTGGAGCTGGCCAAACAGGTCGCCGCCAAACTCGGCATCCGGCTTTCCGACGATGCGCTTAACACGCCGCCGCCCAAACCGGTCAATGGCGTAGCGCAAGATCCGACCCTCAGCCTGTATGCCACCGGCAGCGGCGCGCTGAAAGGCCGCCAGGTGGCGCTGCTGGTCAGCGACGGCGTCGACGCCGCCGACGTGCTGGAGGCATTGCAGGCGCTGAAGGCGGAAGGCGTGCATGCCAAAATACTGGCCTCGCACGGCGGCAACGTGGTGGCGAACGACGGCTCTACGCTGCCTATCGACGCCACCTTTGACGGATCGCCCTCGATTACGGTCGACGGGGTTATCGTGCCGGACGGCAACCTGGACGCCTTGCTGCTCAGCGGCGCCGCGCGGCATTATATTCTGGAAGCCTACAAGCATCTGAAAGTCATCGGCCTTAGCGGTGACGCCAATCGGTTTAAACAGCCCCTGGGGCTGACCGATCTGCCGGAGGACGGCATTTGTGAAGGCGCCGCCACACAAGGCCGGCTGATGCAGGATTTTCTGGATCAGCTGAAGCTGCACCGGGTATGGTCGCGGATTAGCAAAATTGACGGCGTGCCGGCTTAGCGGGCGCGGTCACCGCCAGGCGTCCGTCGCGCGCGCCTGGCTGAGAAAAACGAAATGGGCGATAAGTGAAAAAATTCACTTATCGCCCATCACTTTTCCTACCCGGCGATCATTACAGCATTATTTTTGCGGGTTGGTATCGTATTCCTGGCAGCTCTGGAAGCCCTTATTCAGGACAATATTATTTTGGTCGTAGCTGACGAAATAGTTAATCGGCTTGCCGTCGCGTGTGCCCAGGACATAGGAGTCGCAGGTACCACGGGCGTTAATCATGGTGGCGGAGGTGGACGGAATGCCCCCGATAGCACGGGCCTGCTGTTTAGTCATGCCTTTTTTGACATCACTCACTACAGGTTTTTTCATATAACTGTCGGCACGATCGTAAACGGTACAACCGGAAAGAATGGTAAGCGCGGTAGCGGCGGTAAAGGCAATAACAATTTTCTTATTCATAAGTGTCACCTCATTTTGATATGTATGGATAAGTGTAGAAGACAAAAGGCTTTTTTACAAATCTAAGCGCAACGGTAAGTCACCTTTTTTTTCGTTCGCCCACGGCGGGGCCGTTAACCGTTTTTAGCCATGCTGATGCTTTCGCTAAATTCCAATTCGTTTTACAATCAGGAAATTAATCTTTTTTTTGGCGTCGAACTCGTTGCGACGCCGGCGAGGGAAATAGACTCATGACTCGGCAACAAGACATTATTGCAGCGCTAGGGGCAAAACCCGTTATCGATCCGGCCGCGGAATTTCGCGTCAGCGTCGATTTCCTGAAACGTTATCTGCAGCGCTATACCTTTATCCACACCCTGGTGCTGGGCATCAGCGGCGGGCAGGATTCGACGCTTACCGGTAAGGTTTGCCAGGCCGCCATCAGCGAACTGCGCGGGGAAACGGGCGATGAGCGCTACCAATTCATCGCCGTGCGCCTGCCCTACGGCGCGCAGCAGGATGAGGCGGATTGCCGGGATGCCATCGCCTTTATCCAACCCGATCGCGTATTGACGGTAAATATCAAAAATGCCGTCCTGGCCAGCGAGGCCGCGCTGCTGGAGGCCGGCATCACCCTGAGCGATTTTATCAAGGGCAATGAAAAGGCCCGCGAACGCATGAAAGCGCAGTACAGCATCGCCGGCATGAACGCGGGCATCGTGGTCGGCACCGATCATGCGGCCGAGGCGGTAACCGGCTTTTTTACCAAATATGGCGACGGCGGCACGGATATCAATCCCATCTATCGCCTGAACAAACGTCAGGGCCGGGCCATATTGGCCTATCTGGGCTGTCCGCAGCACCTGTATCTTAAAGCCCCGACCGCCGATCTGGAGGAGGATCGCCCGGCGCTGCCGGATGAATCGGCGCTCGGCGTCACCTATGAAATGATTGATGATTACCTGGAAGGGAAAACCATCGCGCCCGAGGCGGCGAAGATCATTGAAGGCTGGTATGCCCGCACCGAGCATAAACGGCATCCGCCGATCACGGTATTTGATGATTTCTGGCAATAAAAAAAGCGGCCCGCGGGCCGCTTTTTTAACGATGATTTCTGGCTATCTTTTATTTAGTCGCGTCGCGCTGCTGCATTTTTTGCGCGCGTTCCTGGAATTTTTTATTGAATTCCGCTTTTTGTTCCGGCGTTAACACATTATACATCTTGTTTTGCATTTCCAGATTGGCGAGCATTCTTTGGTTTTGTTCCTGCGCCATGCTATTTACCAGGGCCTGGGCCTTGGCGGAATCAAAACTGTCGGCGGCGATTACGTCATGCATCTGCTGATGCTCGGCGGCCGATGGCTTTTTCATATCTTTCATGGAATCGCGCGCAATGTCATGCATTTTCTGGCGCTGTTGTTCCGTGAGTTTAAGATCCTTAAACATATGGTCCATCATAGGGCCGCGCTGATGTTGCATACCGCCTTTATGATGCATTTCGCCTTGCGCGGTATCGCCGGCTGGCGCCGCAGTAGCGCTGCTGTCCGCGGCGACGGCTAACTGAGCTGAACCTAACACCAGGGTAGTAGCCATAAATAAAGCAGTTAATTTGCGCATAATTTCCTCATATCTGATTATTGTCTGCCGCAAAATAATTTCGCCGGCAGGGTTCGTTACAGATATAAGTGTACTCGCGTTATCTTCAAGTAATGCGAGTAAAAGTAAATAACTTAAAGCCTGAAACTCACTTTTAAGGCAATCATGGAGAAAATATGGATTTTATGTGTGGAAAGCGTTATTTTTCGTGGCAATAAAATGAGGTTTTAGCCACGTCAATATGATAACTCTTACTTTACTCACCGCCAACGAATATTCAGTAATTTCTCTAGCCGCCACGTAGCAAGGATTATTTTCTGTATTTACCGATGGCAAATATTATAAATCAAGCCCACCGGTTGCGGGCCCGGGCAAGGCGGCCTAGGCAAGCGCGCCCCATGGCGCGGTTGCCTGAGCCATGGATTTATTGCTGGAATGGATAAATCGCGCCCAGGTCCAGCAACTGCGTCAGTTCGTCCAGCGCGGTGCGAACCTCGTTAAGCAGCGAGGGATCCGCCAGATCGTCCTGATTCAGCCGGTCGCGGTAATGCCTGTCGACCCAGAGGTTAAGGCGGTCAAACAGCGCCGGCGTCATCAGCGTGGCGGGATTCACCGCGCCCTGTTCCTGCGGGGTAAGGATCACGCGCAAACGCAGGCACGCCGGACCGCCGCCGTTACGCATGCTCTCGCGCAAATCGACGACGCTCACCCGGTCTATCGCCCGGCCTTCGGCCACCAGCTCACTAAGATATGCCCAGACGCCATCATGCTCGCGGCACTCCTGCGGCACCACAATAGTCATCTTGCCGTCCCGGCGGCTTAATAACTGGCTGTTGAATAAATAGGTCGCCACCGCGTCGGCCACGGATACGCGCCGCGCCGGCACTTCGAGCGCCGTCAATTCCTGGCCGAGCTGCGCCAGCGCGCGGCTTAGCCGCTCACGGACCCCCTCTCCCCCGGCGAACGCCTGTTGATGATAAAACAACACCTGTTCATTGCTGACGGAAATCACGTCATTATGGAATACGCCCTGGTCGATGACGGCGGGATCCTGCTGGACCATCAGACAACGTTCCGGCGCCAGCAGGTGCAGGCGCGCCACGGCTTCGCTGGCCTCACGCGTCTGCCTGGCGGGATAACGCCCCGGTTCGCTGCCCGCCTCCAGGCCGCTTTTGCCATACACGAACATTTGTACCCCCGGGGAATCATAACGTCCCAGGCGATTATGGTTTGCCGCGCCCTCGTCGCCGAACAGCGCGGACTGGGGCAACGCCTCATGGTGGCGGAAAAAGCGCGCGTCTCGAAACACCGCCCGCAGGATAGCCCCTGTGGTTTCGGCCTCTATGGCGCGATGGAATTTATTATGCAGGTTGGCGGGGGTAAAGTGCACCCGGCCGTCGGCGCTGTCCGCCGACGGGCTGACGGTGGCCGCGTTGGCGACCCACATTGCCGACGCGGAACTGAGTATCGACAACAATTGCCGGTGGTCGCGCGCCACCTGCGCCAGGATCTGCGCGTCGTTGCCGGTGAAGCCCAGACGCCGCAAATACGCTAAATGCGGCCGTTCATGGGGCGGCAATACCCCCTGCATAAATCCCGCGTCGGACAACGCTTTCATTTTGGCCAGCCCTTGCCGGGCGGCCAGTCGCGGATTGGCATCTTCGCGCCGGTGGCGCGTCGAGGCTTCGTTGCCGAAGGAGAGGCCCGCATAATGATGGGTGGGGCCGACCAGACCGTCGAAGTTCGCTTCAACACAATGCTGCATGGGCACATCCTGTTTGCTGTGGTGAGGTTGAGCCCGCGCGCGTGCGGCCGTCCGCATACAGCGTCGCCGCCCGCAGCGCTTGCCCCGGCGCCAGGCCGAGCGCGGCGGCCGTGGCAAGGTCAATTTCCAGTGATTCGCGGCCGATTTCACACCGGCAGGCCACGGCGCGAAAACCCTGGTAGTCCTCATTGGCCAACAGGCACCAGGCGGCGTCTTGATTGTGGCGCCCGGCGTCGCCATCCGCCATGATTTGCGCCGTCACCCTGCGGCTGTCGCGCACCGTGCGAATCTGATCAATTTCGGCCTCGAGCGTCGGGCCGCCGTCGAAAATATCGATATATCCCTGGTAACGCAGCCCCTCGGATTCCAGCAGCGCCCTGGCCGGCTCGGTCTGCGGGTGTACCCGGCCGATGACTGCGCGGGCCTCCGGCGCCAGGAAATCCACGTACAGCGGATGCTTGGGCATCAGTTCGGCAATAAACGCCTTGTTGCCGGTACCGCTTAAATAATCGGCGCGGGCAAAGTCAATGGAAAAAAACCGCTGGCCCAGATTGGCCCAGAAAGGAGAATAGCCCTGTTCATCGCAATAGCCGCGCATTTCGGCGAGTACGCGCTGGCCGAAATAATCGCGGAAGGCCGCCATAAACATCAGCCGCGCCTTGACCAGCAACTGGCCGTTGGCGCCATGGCGATAGTCGGGATCGAGAAATAACGTACAGAGTTCGCTCAGGCCGGTATGATCGTTGCTCAGGTAAAGGGTCGGCACGGCGTTATAAACATTTAACGCCGTGGAGGCATGCACCAGGGTGCCGACGCGGAAATTATACCAGGGTTCCTTGAGGCCCACCGCCACCTCGATGGCGCTGACCCCGACCACCTTGCCCCGGTCGCTGTCTTCCAGCGCGAACAGATATCCCTGCTCGCCGCGCGCGAGGCCGCCCTGCCAGGTGCGCACCGATCGATCGATGCGGGCCGCCAAAACCTCCTCATTCGCCGGCAGGGAGGTCAGTCCCGCGCCGGCCTTGCCCGCCAGCGTCAGGATATCCAGCAGGTCACGGTGTTCTACCGGTCGGATGATCATCATAATTACTACTCCTCGCCACGCCATGGGGCATAAAACGGTTTTCAACCGATCGCACGATAAACGGGCACCTAAAAGGGCACCGGGTTGCCGATAACGTGCCGGGCCTTTCCCTGCCTGCAGGTCACGGGCAAACACGCCAGCTGATAATGAGTATAGATTGCACACAACGTGCCAGCTATAGCCAGATAAATGAATAAAATTTATTGGTGTCTTTAAAAACAATAAGTTACACGACATCATTATTCATTTTTAATGAATAAAAAATGAATATTATGCATTGCCGGCGGGGTTGCGCGCTTAAAGGGAATAATTTATGCACCCCGTCGCTGCGGGTGACAGTGGGGCCGGAGAGACGGATTAAAAGTGCGAAACGCCGGCGCGGCATCGCCCTCTTGGCGCCAGCGCTTTAAAAAAGTGCAGTAACGCACCATGGCAGGGCGCCGGCCCTGTGTTCCAGGCGCGCAATAATGCGCGGGCGGTAAGCCAGGCCCGGCTAATCGAAGACCGCGCCGGCGGTTCCGAGCGCTAACGGCGGGTCGACTTTCAGCACAATCCAGTTCGAGGTGACGCGCTGCTGTTTTTCATCCTCCACCGTCAGCGAGAGATGATATTCGTTGCTGGCTCCCGCCTCGTCATGCCATTGCGGCATGATAATCGTCCAGCCGTCGGGCTGATTGCTGCGGGGGGGCGGCGTCAGGCTCAGGGCGTGGGTATCGCCTTGCCAACTGACGGCGGTAATGGTATTGCGGGCGACGACCTCGGGTTTAAGCTCAAGGGATTCACCGCTGTGTAATGACCAGGGCGGGGTGGCGAGAAAAACCGACAGCGTTTTTCGTTGCCGGAACGCCAGCACCGGGGCATTGTTGCGCGCCACCAAATCATAGCGGCTGCCGCGCAGCGTGTGCGCCTGCGCAACGTTGCGTGATGAAAGCTGTTGTTCCAGGGGCACGCCCAGGCGGTAATTGACCGTCAGGGCATAGTTATCCTGCGATTCTCCGCTGTCGCCCTGCGTATGGCTGGCCGTCAGGGTCATCAGCGGCACCGGGGTATAATTAACGCCAAATGCAAACGCCGCGGGGTCGTTACGATAATTGCCGCTATCAAACAAATCCACATTATCGCCGTAGTAGCGCTCATATTTGACCGAGGCGCCCAGCTGCCGGTAAAAGGGCAGGTAACCGCGCGTCGTCAGGTCATAGCCGCCGGCCGTTTGGCGCAGGAACCTGGCGGAATTTTGTTCGGCTTTCATGGCGGACAACGGATAATAGAAATTAGTGGACAGGCTGAGATAATCGCCGCTGGCCTCGGCGCCGACGGCGCCGCGCCGCAGGGAGTCATGGGCGAGAAACTGGTCGTAAAACAGGTTATAGCCCACCTGCCAGCGGCCGGCGTTCCAGCGCTGCCCGAGGCCGATATTCGCCACCGCGCCCTGCGCCGACCCCTGCACGCCGACCTGGCTGAACGTCAGCGCCCGGTTGGGATTATCCCACAGCGGCAACAGTAGTTGTCCTGAACTGCCGGCCAGATCGCCCTGGGGCGAGACATCGAGCGAGATGCTGGAATACCCCAGCGGCTGCAGCATGCTTTCGCTTTGCTGCTGCAGTTGCGTCAACACTTTTTCTTTTGCCTGTTCGACCAGATAAGAACGCCACGACCGATCGCTGGCGTCATTGTTCGCCTCGGCCAGCTGTTTTGCCAAAGTGGCGAGTTTCTTTTCCGTTTCACTTTCGTTTAAATTCCCGCCGCCTAAATCGGGTAGGCTCTGGTGTTCGGAATTTACTGCAACGGAATTATTCTGTGAGCTGGACGAATCCGTGGTCAATGCCGCTGCGCTTAAAGAGAGCCACCCCAGGCATCCAACCACCAGCGGCAGAAAATAAGCGCATACCTGACCCAGACGCACATAGGGCATAAGGACAATATCCCTCTCAGTTCACACCCGGTAAACAAGGCATGGTGCTTTGATGACCGGCTCAATGCCGGACTGCTCATAAAGTAACCCGAGAAAGGCACTATACCATAAACCCGTGACGGTCATGAACCTCCTATCCAGCTCAGTATTTTAAACTACAATTATTAAGCTGCTATGCTTTAATCGGCACCTGCCCGCCACAAAAAAAGTCATATAAGACTAAGGCCCGGAGATAACGATATGAAACCCTTAGAAAAGGAACGATTCAATGGCTTAGAATGGCTGCGCTTTTTGCTCGGTTGTTATGTCATGCTTTACCATACCGCCCATACCTATCCCCAGCTACAAAGCATCAGGGGAATAGGCGAACTGACCAGCATGGGATTTTTCGCCACCAGTTCTTTTTTTGTCTTGTCCGGTTTCCTGCTGGCGCATGTCTACGTCCGCGGCAATCAGCTGCGCGAGCCGGCCACCACGTTCTGGGCCAAACGTTTTTTTAACCTTTACCCGATTCATATCGTGGCGCTGGTGTCCTCCATCCTGGTCATCGCCCTGATGCAATGGCTGGCGATCCCGCCGGACGGGCCCGGCGCCAGCGTGCGCTTCGTGGTCTACGATACCAATGACATACTCGGGCAAACCAATCCGGAGCTGTTCCGCCATTATATGGATAACGCTCAACTGACGTTCAACAGCGTTTTACAATTGCTGATGCTCCAGGCCTGGAACCCCTACTTCCTGACCTTTAACGCGCCGCTGTGGTCGCTTTCCACGCTGTTTTTCTTTTATATCCTTTTCCCCTGGTTTGCGCCGCGGCTGATGAACGCGCGCAGGACCTGGCTCTGGCTGGCGGTGATCTGGGCGCTCTACCTGCTGCCGCCGGCCTGGGTGGTATGGCAACATTTATACGGCATTCCTTATACCGGGCTGCTGCAGCGGGTGCCGATTTTTCGCGTGCCGGAGTTTTTTGGCGGGATACTCGGTTATGCCTTGTTCCGCCGCGCCCGGTTAAAAGAACAGGTTCTCAGCCGCTGGCAGCGTCGCGCCATGGCCTGTTTCATCCTGGTCTGCTTCCTGGTTGCCGCCGCGCTGTTTACCCATGGCCCCAAGTACTGGTATTTCCTGCTGCATAACGGCCTGCTGCTGCCGTCGCAAATCGCGCTGATTTATCTTTGCGCCCTGGCGCGCACGCCTGACAGCGAATGGCTGCGGCATTGGTCTACACGCCTGGGAGCGGCGTCGCTGTCCATGTTTGCGCTGCATGTGCCGCTGTTCAATCTCGCGCGCACCCTGGAACAATTTTTTCGCGGCGATCCCAAAGCCTGTTTCAGCGATTGGCCCGGGTGCATCGCGGCGGCCGGCGACGTACAGCCCTCCCTGGGCGGCTACCTTATTTATATGCTGACGACTATCGCGCTATGCGTGCTGTTCCAGGAACAGTTTGTGGCGCGCATGCGTAAACGCCTGGTGGCACGCTACCTGACCAAAGAGGCGCGGGTCGGGCGTATCGGCGCCCCGGATCGGTCCCATTCCTGAGCACGGCGAGGCCCTCCCGGTCAATGCCGGCCGGGAAAAGGTAAGCCGGACGTCGTCAAGGTAAGCCCTCGCAGCCGGGAGTCGCGGTTTTCAATATGAAGCGGTTGCTGAACAACCGGCGCCCCGTACCGGGGGCCGGTGATGTCACAGTGCCAGCGGGGAGCCGTCAAAGGGATGACGGTTTATAGCGGAGCGCGCCTGCAACAGTTGGCGGACGTGTTTTACTAATTCAACCATACATTCATCATGCATCCCGTGGTTATTCAGCTCTTGTTCCAGCGCAAACAAATATTGCGCATTGGTACCGAGCGGACCGCTGGCACAGGCAATTAACGGGGCGATAATCTGCGAACGGGTATCCGCTTCAAAAAAAGGATGCTTTGGATCCATCACAAACGCCAGCGCCGTGACTTTTTCATCCCCTTCAAGCTGAAGCTCCGTCCAGGTGGGAATATAGCAGCCGGTAAGCATTTCCCGCTTCCATAACAGTTCGAGTTCCTCATGCAGTTTGGCTTCCGGCAACCTGAAGGCCAGGCCGGTGGTCTGGCCGCCTTCTTTGAGCGCCAGCATCCTGCCGGGCTGAGTGGCGGTGCCGCGCCCGGCGGTAAGGCGCAGGCAAAAGGCGCGATGCCACCCCATCAGCGTAGCGGGACTGACTTTATCGGCTTCAAATATCGGGTTCCACATTAAGGAGCCGTAACCAAAGATCCACACCGGGCTATTATCCGGCCTGCGGGAAAGCGTACATTGCAATGAGGCATGACGTTGTTCAGGGGACAGTAACAGCGCCTCGTCTATAATGCCGAAGGCGGTTTTACAATCGGCTTTCTGTAAAAAGTCACGTGTTAACACTCGTTTTTCTTCTCCCGGCTGACGATCGCCACACACTAAGGTAAAGCCGTTCACCCGACACTAACAATAAGAATTATGTAAGAGTCAATTATTTTATTGTGAACATTATGACATTATTCGTTTATCGGGACGCTGGCAAGTTTGATCTTTATCACGTTTAAAAAAGCAGCGGCCCTGCCCGGCGCTAAAATCCGGCGCTAGGCGTCCGCCGCTGTCGGGAAGGAAGGTGGCGGGAATGGATGGCGGTCGTCAGGTCCGGTTATTTCTTGGGATGCCATCGATCGTCATCGCCTTTCTGGTAACCGTGCTTTACCGCCGCCCAGGCGACCTTGTGCGCGGTTTCCTCGCGGGATTCATCCCCGCGCCGCTCCGACTTATCGGCATATTGATCCCAGGCGTGGTTGAACGCCTCGCGATAAATATCCTGGGCATGCTTGGGTAAAACGTTGGTCACGCTGTCCGGTAAGTCTGAATTGCTTTTATAGGGCATGGTGCGTCTCCTTGGCGAACATGGCTAAGTGTCACTTAAGTATAGAAACTTTGCGGGCATACGCCAGGCCGGCCGGGGGTGGGACGGGACATATAAATTTATTTATAGATATCTGGCAAGCACACTGCTACCAAACAGGCAGATAAAGACGATTAGATGAATAACATAAGATGATTAAAGGGGATATTTTTTGTATTTTACTAGCTTATAATGTGACTTGCCCGATAAAAATCATCTTATAGCCTGTTTTTCCCATCGCTTCCGGATTATTTTCTTCAAGACGGATATTTATACATAACTTGACATTTTATACAGCCGTTTTCTGGTAGGCTTATTCCATAAATTTTATCGTTGGCGCCTGGTTATAATGATAACCGGTAGCAAGCCTGACTCTTTGCAAGGAGATTACCTATCATGAAATCCGCCGATCAGGGGATCAAAACGCGTCACAAGGAATATACCCTGCTGTTTCCCATTGCAGCGCTGGCGGTATTGATAGTATGGGGCGCCACGCCCACTTTCGCCGTGACGGTCATCATCAATCTTATCGCCCTCATCGCCATCCTTGTCAGCGCGTTTAACGTCGTGCGCCATGCCGACGTGCTGGCGCACCGGCTGGGAGAACCCTTTGGTTCGCTGATCCTCAGCCTGTCGGTGGTGATCCTCGAGGTGAGCCTGATTTCGGCGCTGATGGCCACCGGCAATGCCTCGCCCGGCCTGATGCGCGATACCCTGTTTTCGGTCATCATGATTGTCACTACCGGCTTGGTCGGTTTTTCCCTGCTGCTGGGCGGGCGTAAATTCGCCACCCAGTCGGTGAACCTGGCCGGCATCAAGCAATACCTGATGGCCATCATCCCGCTGGTGGTGATTGTGCTGGTGCTGCCCACGGCCCTGCCGGATGGCAATTTCAGCATCGCCCAGGCACTGTTTGCCGCCGCTATCTCCGCCGCCATGTACGGCGTATTCCTGTTGATACAGACTAAAACGCACCAACGCTATTTTATCTACGAGCATGAAGACGGCGACGACGATGATTCCCACGGCAAACCCTCCGCACACAGCTCCAAATGGCACGGCATTTGGCTACTGTTGCATCTGCTGGCGGTGGTAACCGTGACCAAGTTCAACGCCGGTCCGCTGGAACAACTGCTCGGTGATTTGCATGCGCCCCAACAATTCACCGGCTTCCTGGTCGCGCTGCTGATCCTGTCGCCCGAGGGCCTGGGCGCCATCAGGGCGGTGCTTAAAAACCAGGTGCAACGCGCCATGAATTTGTTTTTCGGTTCAGTGCTCGCCACCATTTCCCTCACGGTGCCCACCGTCACCATCATCGCCATCCTGACAGGCCATCCGCTGGCGTTCGGCCTGGGCATGCCGCAAGTGGTGGTGTTGTTAACCGCCATGATCCTGTGCCAAATCTCCTTTTCAACCGGCCGTACCAATGTATTGAACGGAACCGCGCATCTGGCGCTTTTCGGTGCTTATGTGATGACCCTCATGCTGTAGGGCCGACGGCATTTCCTCCCTCATATTGAAGGGGTTAGCGGGCGTCCGCCGTTCCAGGGCCCCGTACTCGTCTACCGGCGAGATAAAAAAATCGAACCGGTATTTCCCTTACCCTGCGCGATAAAACCCTTTCTTCCGCTGATAAGAAAGAATTTTAAGCAAAATATTCGCCATATCGGTTCTTTTTCACCTATTTGATGATGTAGCACTGGTGTTCCGTTCATCATAACTGGTATTTTAGTGTCTCTTTACGACGGACCGCACGGCCCGCCCTGCTCACGTTTTGGCTCGTTGTTTTAATGAAAAATCATCTCTTCACCGGTCTTCGCCCGTTCAGCGCGCTTATTGACGCCTGCTGGAAAGAACCTTACACCACCCAGCGCCTTATCAAAGACATCATCGCCGGTATTACCGTCGGCATCATCGCCATTCCCCTGGCCATGGCGCTGGCCATTGGCAGCGGCGTGGCGCCCCAGTACGGCCTGTATACCTCCGCCGTGGCGGGTATTGTCATCGCCCTGTGCGGGGGTTCCAGGTTTAGCGTGTCGGGTCCGACCGCGGCCTTTGTGGTCATACTTTATCCGGTGTCGCAACAGTTCGGGCTTGCCGGTTTGCTGATTGCCACCCTGCTTTCCGGCGTGATCCTGGTGATTATGGGTTTTGCCCGGCTGGGCAAGCTTATCGAGTTTATTCCGCTCTCGGTCACACTGGGCTTTACCTCGGGCATTGCCATCACCATCGCCACCATGCAAATCAAAGACTTTTTTGGTCTTACCCTGCCCGTGGTGCCGGAGGAGTATGTCGGCAAGGTAGCGGCGCTTTTCGCGGCGTTGCCGACGTTCAATCCCGGAGATACGCTGATTGGCATCGGCACCATGGCGGTGCTGGTCTATTGGCCACGCCTGGGCATCCGTTTCCCGGCGCACCTGCCGGCGCTGATAGCCGGCTCCGGCATCATGGCGGTGCTGTGGCTATTTGATATGCCGGTGGCGACCATCGGCACCCGTTTCGGTTATATCCTGGCGGACGGCACCCATGGGCAGGGTATTCCCCCGATCCTGCCGCAGTGGCTGCTGCCGTGGACGCTGCCCGATGTGCACGGCGTGCCGATGGGCTTAAACTGGCATACCGTTTCCGCCCTGCTGCCCGCCGCATTCTCGATGGCGATGCTCGGCGCGATTGAGTCGTTGCTGTGCGCCGTGGTGCTTGACGGCATGACCGGCAAAAAGCATCAGTCTAATAATGAACTTATCGGACAGGGAGTGGGCAATATCATCGCGCCGTTCTTCGGCGGCATTACCGCCACCGCCGCCATTGCGCGTTCGGCGGCCAACGTGCGCGCCGGCGCCACCTCGCCGGTGTCGTCGTTGGTACATTCCCTGCTGGTGCTGCTGGCGCTGCTGGTGCTGGCGCCGGCCCTGTCCTATCTGCCCCTGTCGGCCATGGCCGCGCTGCTGTTGCTGGTAGCCTGGAACATGAGCGAGGCGCGCAAGGTCATTTACCTGCTGCGCCGGGCGCCCAGGGACGATATCGTGGTCATGCTGCTGTGCATGTCGCTGACGGTATTGTTCGATATGGTGATCGCCATTACGGTGGGCATCGTCCTGGCCTCGCTGCTGTTTATGCGCCGTATCGCCGCCATGACCCGTATCAGCGAATTGCCGCAAAGCACCAGCGGCAAGCTCAGGGCGCTGCGGGTCAACGGTCCGCTGTTCTTTGCCGCCGCCGAACGCATTTTTGAGGAAATCGCCGTGCTGACGGCGCAGGATGACGTGATTATTCTGCAATGGGATGCGGTGCCGGTACTGGATGCCGGCGGCCTGCAGGCGTTTGTGCACTTCAGCGAAAACCTGGCGGCGGGCAAACGCCTGGTGATAACCGATATCCCCTTCCAGCCGCTGAAAACGCTGGCGCGGGCCAATATCCATCCCATCCCCGGCCGGCTGGCATTCTACAGCACGTTGGAACAGGCGCTGGCGGAGGAAGCCAAATAAGCCAACACCGGGCTTAATGCCGCCGTGTTAAAGGGAGAGCGTGCCTATGGGGTCGAATCGGGCGTGGTGTTCCGCCCGACCGGGCGCCCCATGGCACGGTAAGCCCGCCAACACCGGGCTTAAAGCAGCCGTGTTCAAGGGAAACCGTGCCTATGGGGTCGAATCGGGCGTGGTGTTCCGCCCGACCGGGCGCCCCATGGCACGGTAAGCCCGCCAACACCGGGCTTAAAGCAGCCGTGTTCAAGGGAGAGCGTGCCTATGGGGTCGAATCGGGCGTGGTGTTCCCGCCCGACCGGGCGCCCCATGGCACGGTAAGCCCGCCAACACCGGGCTTAAAGCAGCCGTGTCCAAGGGAGAGCGTGCCTATGGGGTCGAATCGGGCGTGGTGTTCCCGCCCGACCGAGCGCCCCATGGCACGCTAGGCCCGCCAACACCGGGCTTAAAGCAGCCGTGTTCAAGGGAGAGCGTGCCTATGGGGTCGAATCGGGCGTGGTGTTCCCGCCCGACCGAGCGCCCCATGGCACGCTAGGCCCGCCAACACCGGACTTAAAGCAGCCGTGTTCAAGGGAGACCGTGCCGATGGGGGTCGATGCAGACAGGACGTTAACTGCCCGTATCCAGCGCCGGAAAGCTTTTCACCAAATCGTCAATGGCTTTCATCTGCACCAGGAACGGCTCGAGCTTATCCAGCGGCAGCGCCGACGGGCCATCGCATTTGGCATGATCGGGATCGGGATGGGCCTCGATAAACAGCCCGGCAATACCCACCGCCATACCGGCGCGGGCCAGCTCGCCCACCTGCGCGCGACGACCGCCCGAGGCGGCGCCGAACGGATCTCGCGTCTGCAGCGCATGGGTCACGTCAAAAATCACCGGACAACCGCCGGAAACGCGGTTCATCACGTTAAATCCCAATATATCCACCACCAGGTTATCGTAGCCGAAATTACTGCCGCGATCGCACAGGATAACCTGCTCATTACCGGCTTCACGGAATTTATCAACGATATTGCCCACCTGCGACGGGCTGATAAACTGCGGTTTTTTAACGTTTATCACCGCACCCGTGCGGGCCATGGCCTCCACCAGATCGGTCTGGCGCGCCAGGAATGCCGGCAACTGTATCACGTCCACCACCCCGGCCACCGTCTGCGCCTGAGCCGCCTCATGCACGTCGGTAATGACCTTCACGCCAAACTGCGCTTTCAGCTCCTGAAAGATCTTCATGCCCTCTTCCAGGCCCGGACCGCGATAAGAGTGAATAGATGAACGGTTGGCTTTATCAAACGAAGCTTTGAACACATACGGAATACCCAGTTTTTGGGTCACGGTCACGTAATGCTCACAAATGCGCATGGCCAGATCGCGCGATTCAAGCACATTCATGCCGCCGAACAGCACAAAAGGACGATCGTTCGCCACCGGGATATCGCCGATATTCACCACAAGTTGTTTCATACCTGTACCTTATACTTTTTATCGACCTGCCGGCCGGGGTAATACCGTCCGGCATCGGGTTAATGTAGGGTCACCGACTTCTGCTCGATGGAATGTATCTGAACCTTGATCATTTCACTGATGGGATCTTCCGGACACTGCTCGACAAAATAATTCAGGTCCGAAAGCGCCACGTGATCACACTCCAGCTGGGCATAAATCAAACCGCGATCGCGGATTTCATAAGGATCGTCGGGATCAAATTCCAGCATCGCCTCGCTGGCGCCCAGGGCCAGCTCCATCTGTTTTTCGTCCATCAGCGCCGATTTTAAGGTGTCGAGCAATTTACGCACCACGGTATTGTTATCCGCTTCTTCCAGATCTTCATCCGCCAGCTCGATACCGGTGCCGATATTGCCGCGCAGCCAAATATCCAGCGTATGCTCATCAAGGGTATCGCCGTTAATCGGGTTGATAAGCCACATCTCGCCGTCAAGCCAGCCCGCGCGCAGTATCATCTGGGTAGGGAAAATCACCGGCAGCAGGGGAATGCCCATGGACTGCGCCACATGCAGCAGGATAATGCCCAACGACGCAGGCAGACCCTGGCGGCGCTCCAGCACATTATCAAGCCACAGGGCGTCCGACAGGCGATACACGCCGCCGACGCCGCCAAATCCCCAGGTACGATAAAACAGCTTGAGCAAAAGCCCAAGCTGTTCGTCCTGGTTCAGCTCCACCGAGATCTGCTCCCGCGCGTCCTCGGCCAGCAAACGCAGCTGCTGGCGAACGCTATCGGCGGGAAAATCCTCCCGGATGGCGAGGGAAATACGTATGACACCCTCGCTAAGCGGTGAAAGATTATATTCAAAATCCGCAATATTACTCATAGAAATCCTGTCAGCAGGGGAAGCTTACTGCTAGCCAGCCGGTAAATAGTGTACAGACACGCCAGCCCGCAGATAAATGCCAGCCAGCGGATTTTTTCGCGCCGCGTATTGTTGCCCAGCGCAACAGAGCCGAGCAGGATATAAATAACGACCAACACCAGTTTATCCAGCAGCCAGCGGCCGTCGGCGGTGAAGGGAGAAATGCCCGAGAGGATAATCAGCGTGACGCCGGATATCAATAACAGGGTATCGTTGATATGCGGGACAATGCGCACCCACCCTTTGCTCAGCAGGGTGGAACCGCGCCAGCGCCAATAAAAACGGATGATAAACAGCGTAATGGTGATCCATACCGTTGTTAAATGTAAGTACTTGATGGTCATGTAAGCACTCATCACTGCTCCAGCATCCTATAACCGGCGGGTCTTAACCCGGCCATTGTCCCATTGTTACGCGTTCATTGCCGCCATAATCCCGCCGGGAACCCACCAGGACGAAACCAGCGCGCGCCAACAGGCCGCGCACCGCCTCGCCCTGATGCCAGCCATGCTCCAGCGCCACCCAGCCACCGGGATGCAGGTGGTCGGCGGCGCCCACGACGATGGCCGTCAAATCGGCCAGTCCGTTATCGTCCGCCACCAGCGCGCTTTGCGGCTCGAAACGCACGTCTCCCTGATGCAGATGCGGGTCGTCCACGGCGATATAGGGCGGATTACTCACAATAAGGGTATAGCGCATTCCCTGCAATGATTTAAACCAACTTCCCGTCGCGAAGCGCGCATTGGCGATACCCAGCTGCAGGGCGTTCTCACGCGCCAATGCCACCGCCTCGGGCCGCAAGTCCACGCCGGTCACCCGCCATGACGGCCTTTCGCTGGCCAATGCCAGGGCAATGGCGCCGGTGCCGGTGCCCAGATCCAGCACCTGCGCCGGCTGGTCGGGCAGCAGCGCCAGCGCCTGCTCCACCAAACATTCGGTGTCGGGACGCGGGATAAGCGTGGCGGACGAAACCTTAAGCTTCAGGGACCAAAATTCACGCTCGCCGGTCAGGTAGGCTATAGGTTCCCCCGCCGCACGCCGCAACAGCAGGGCGTCGAGCCGCGCAAGCTCCTCCGGCGTCAGGGGTGTTTCGCCAAAGGCCAGCAGCCAGGTACGCGCACGTCCGGTGACAAAACCGAGCAGGATTTCGGCATCCCGTCTGGGGCTGTCGCCGCCGGCGAGCCGGCGCGCGGCGCCATCAAGCCACTGGCCGCACTGCATCAGGATTGCTCTGCCAGCGCCGCCAGCTGATCCGCCTGGTACTCCTGCATGATCGGCTGGATCAGCATATCCAGTTTGCCTTCAATCACTTCATCCAGGCGATAAAGCGTCAGGCCGATACGGTGATCGGTCACGCGCCCCTGGGGGAAATTATAGGTCCGGATACGATCGGAGCGATCGCCGCTGCCCAGCAGGTTGCGGCGGGTCGACGCCTCCTCCAGCTGGCGCCGGCGCACCTCGGCCGCGCGCAGCCTGGCGCCCAGCACCGCCAGCGCCTTGGCTTTGTTCTTGTGCTGCGACCGTTCGTCCTGGCATTCAACCACCAGGCCGGTTGGAAGATGGGTAATGCGGATGGCGGAATCGGTGGTATTGACGTGCTGGCCGCCCGCGCCGGAGGACCGAAAGGTATCGATACGCAAATCCCCGGCATTGATCACCGGCAATTCCTCTTCCGGGATTGCGGGCATGACCGCCACCGTGCAGGCGGAAGTGTGGATGCGGCCCTGGGATTCGGTTTCCGGCACCCGCTGCACGCGATGGCCGCCGGACTCGAACTTCAGCTGGCCATAGGCGCCGTCGTTGTCTATTTTAGCGATCACTTCCTTGTAGCCGCCGTGCTCGCCGTCGCTGGCGCTGACGATCTCTACCCGCCAGCGCCGGGTTTCGGCAAAGCGGCTGTACATCCTGAACAGATCGCCGGCAAAGATGGCGGCTTCGTCGCCGCCGGTGCCGGCGCGCACTTCCAGGAAACAGCCGCGTTCATCATCCGGGTCTTGCGGCAGCAGCAGCAACTGCAACTGCTGCTCCAGCTCTTCCTGCAATGCTTTTAACTCTTTCAGTTCTTCTTGCGCCATATCGCGCATTTCCGGGTCGTCGAGCATCGTTTCCGCGGTGTGGATATCCTCCTGTACCTGCTGCCAGCGCTTAAAGGACGCGGTAACATCGGTCAGCTGCGCATATTCTTTCGACAGCGCGCGAAATCTATCCTGATCGTTAATGATGCCGGCGTCGCCAAGCAACACCTCGACTTCTTCTTGGCGCTCTTGCAACGCTTCCAGTTTGGCAACGATAGAAGGCTTCATAGGTGATGGTTTTACCTTATTAGTATAATGAACTAGTCCAGTCCCAGACTGTCCCGCAGTATTTGCAGCCGTTCGACATCACCGTCACGGGCGGCCTGTTGCAGTGATTTGGTTGGAGCGTGGATAAGACGATTGGTCAGGCGGTGGGCCATGTCGCGGATCACCGCCTCGGGGTCGGCGCCGAGCCTGATGGCCGCCACGGCGCGCTCCTCTATTTCCGCACGCAGGCTATCGGCCTGGGAACGGAAATCGCGAATGGTTTCCACCGCGCTTTGCGCGCGCAGCCAGCCCATGAAATCCAGGCATTCCTGCGCGACGATGGTTTCGGCCTGGACGGCCGCCGACTGTCGCTGGGCGAGGTTTTTTTCAATAATGGCCTGTAAATCATCCACCGTATAAAGATAGGCGTTGGGGACCTTGCCCACGTCCGGCTCGATATCGCGCGGCACCGCGATATCCACCAGCAACATCGGCTGGTTGCGGCGCTGCTTCATAGCCCGCTCGACCATGCCCTTGCCGATAATGGGAAGCGTGCTGGCGGTGGAACTGATAATGATATCGGCACTGGCCAGGCGGTCGTCGAGCCCGGCCAGGTCGATGACCTGCGCCCCGACCTCGTCGGCCAGCAGTTGCGCGCGCTCGCGGGTGCGGTTGGCGATGATCAGCTGCTTGACATGGTGCTCACGCAGATGACGCGCCACCAGTTCGATGGTTTCGCCGGCGCCGACCAGCAGCACCGTGACATCAGCCAGGGATTCAAAAATCTGCCGCGCCAGGGTACAGGCGGCAAACGCCACCGATACCGCGTTGGACCCGATTTCGGTTTCAGTGCGCACCCGCTTGGCGACGGAAAAGGATTTCTGGAATAAGCGTTCCAGCTCGCCGGAAACGGTATGCCCGCGTTGGGAATCCGCAAAGGCTTTTTTTACCTGCCCAAGGATCTGCGGCTCGCCCAGCACCATGGAATCCAGCCCGCTGGCGACCCGCATCAAGTGGCTGACCGCGCCGTCGTCCAGATGCCAGTAAAGGCTTTGGCGCACCTCGTCCGGCTGCAAATGATGATAATCGCATAACCAGCCCACCAGCGATTCCTTGAAATTTTCCTGCTGCGCCACGCTTAGGTATAATTCGGTCCGGTTGCATGTAGACAGCACGACGCCGCCCCGCACCAGCGGTTGCTGGAGCAGGCTGACCAGCGCCTGGTCAAGGGTTTCGGGCGAAAACGCTATCCGCTCGCGTAACGCAACCGGCGCCGTTTTATGATTAATACCTAATGCGAGCAGGGTCATGGAATACGGCTATTAAATAATACGAGTGTTAGTATGGTTATGGTTTGAGTGCATTCTACTTGATGCGCGTGATCAAGAAAAGTCACACCGCATTTTCGACCTATCAGGGCATGGCGCCGGTAATGAAATAAATGCCGCTTAGCGTGAAAATTGACGCTATCATGGTGTTAAACACCGGACAAAACGCCTTACCCACGAGAAAATTAAGGAAGCAGTTCCCTATGCCGAAGCGTATTCCCGCCTACTACCGCGTATTGCCGCTGGCCGGCCTGCTATTGGCCGCCTGTAGCGTCCACACGCCCTCAGGCCCCGCTAAAAGCCAAACCTCCCCCGAGTGGCAACAGCATCAACGCTCGGTGTCGCAGCTGTCCAGCTACCAGACGCGCGGCTCTTTCGCCTATATTTCCGGCCAGCAAAAAGTCTATGCCCGCTTTAACTGGCAGCAAACCGGCGCCGATCGCTACCGCCTGCTGCTGACCAATCCGCTCGGCAGCACCGAAATGGATTTGAACGTGCAGCCCGGCGTGGCCCAGATTACCAATAACCAGGGTAAGAAGTATGTCAGCAACGATCCGCAGCAGATGATCCAAAAGCTGACCGGCATGAATATTCCCCTCGACAACCTGCGTAAATGGATGCTGGGGCTGCCGGGCGACGCCACCGATTTCACCCTCGATTCGCGCGGCTTGCTCAAACAGGTCAACTACAGCCAGGACGGCCAGCAATGGACGGTGGTTTACCTGGGCTACCATGACGACAGCCGGCCGGTGCTGCCGGCCAATCTGGAACTGCGCCAGGGCGAGCAGCGTATTAAACTCAAAATGGACAGCTGGACCCTGCAATGATTCATCAATGGCCGGCGCCGGCTAAACTCAATTTATTTTTATATATTACCGGCCGGCGGCCCGACGGCTACCATCAGTTGCAAACGCTGTTCCAGTTTCTTGACTACGGCGATACGCTGACCATCGAGCCGGTCGCAGGCGGGGATATCCGGCTGCTGACGCCCCTTGCCGGCGTACGCGACGATGATAACCTTATCGTCCGGGCGGCGCGGTTGCTGCAGCGTCGCCGGTGGGGGGCTAAAAATAATTCCGCCCTACCCGGCGCCGATATTCGCCTGGTTAAACGCCTGCCGATGGGCGGCGGGCTCGGCGGGGGATCCTCCGACGCCGCCACGGTGCTGGTGGCCCTTAATCATCTGTGGCGCTGCGGCCTTGAGCAGGAAGCGCTGGCCCGTCTGGGCCTCGAACTTGGCGCCGACGTACCGGTGTTCGTGCGGGGCCACGCGGCCTTTGCCGAGGGAATCGGCGAAATATTGACCCCGGCCGATCCGCCGGAAAAATGGTACCTGGTCACCCTCCCCGGCGTAAGCATATCGACGCCGGCGATATTCGCCGATCCGGCGTTAAAAAGAGACTCGCCGGTACGCGCGCTGGAGGCGTTATTAGCGCAGCCTTTTCATAATGATTGTGAGCCAATCGCAAGAAAACATTTTTACGAGGTTGAACAGCATCTTTCATGGCTGTTAGAATACGCGCCGTCGCGACTGACTGGCACCGGCGCTTGTGTATTTGCCGAATTCGATACCGAGTCCGCCGCCCGTCAGGTGCTGGAGCATGCCCCGGCGTGGATGCGTGGTTTTGTGGCGCGAGGCGTTAACGTTTCGCCGCTGCACCGCGTGTTGACCGGGGCGCATTAAGGTAACCGGACCGTTATGCCGCCGCTAGGTGACGGTTCCGCCAGGTTATCTCGATTTATCTTTACCCGTGTGGCATTGCCCTGTATGGCGCTCCGGTCCCGAGTGTTATGCTGTGCAATACCTTCTCTGGACGCAAGCCTGAGGTTCTTCTCGTGCCTGATATGAAGCTTTTTGCTGGTAACGCCACCCCGGAACTAGCACAACGTATTGCCAACCGTTTATATACCAGTCTTGGTGACGCCGCTGTAGGTCGCTTTAGCGACGGCGAAGTCAGCGTGCAAATCAATGAAAATGTACGCGGTGGTGATATTTTCATCATCCAGTCCACCTGTGCGCCAACCAATGACAACCTGATGGAACTGGTGGTCATGGTCGACGCGTTACGCCGCGCATCCGCCGGTCGTATCACCGCCGTTATCCCCTATTTTGGTTATGCCCGCCAGGATCGGCGCGTGCGTTCCGCACGTGTGCCCATCACCGCGAAAGTGGTGGCGGACTTCTTATCCAGCGTAGGGGTTGACCGTGTCCTGACGGTGGACCTGCACGCGGAACAGATCCAAGGCTTCTTTGATGTTCCGGTCGACAACGTTTTCGGCAGCCCGATTCTGCTGGAGGATATGCTGCAGCAGGATTTGGAAAATCCGATCGTGGTATCGCCGGATATCGGCGGCGTGGTACGCGCCCGCGCCATCGCCAAATTGCTGAACGATACCGATATGGCCATCATCGATAAACGCCGTCCGCGCGCAAACGTTTCCCAGGTGATGCATATCATCGGTGACGTGGCGGGCCGCGACTGTGTGTTGGTGGACGATATGATCGATACCGGCGGCACCCTGTGCAAAGCGGCGGAGGCGCTGAAGGATCGGGGCGCAAAACGTGTTTTTGCCTATGCCACCCATCCGATTTTTTCCGGTAATGCGTTCGACAACATCAAGAATTCGGTTATCGATGAGGTCATTGTTTGCGATACCATTCCGTTGGATCCCAAGATTAAAGCACTGCCCAACGTCCGTACCCTGACCCTGTCGGGCATGTTGGCCGAGGCCATTCGTCGCATCAGCAACGAAGAATCCATCTCCGCCATGTTCGAGCATTAATAGCCGCCGGCGTCGCCGCCCCGGCGGCGCGCCTTGCTCATTCCACGCCACGGCGATCGGCCGGCGTGTGGTTTAGCCCCCGGATACGGGCCGCCCGGCCCGCCCGTATTACTGTTTCCCGCTTTTTATGCAAAAAAAATCCCGAACCCGTAAGCAGGTTCAGGACAGGAAATAAAACCAGTCATCGTTGATATTAATCTATGTCGTTGTTTTTTCAATTGTTATCGCCCGCGTTAACGGACAGTGAGAGACACAAGCCGCTGTTTCGACGGCGGCGTTAAATGACCGGTTGCCAACCAGCGGCGCCAATAAAGACCTCCGCCGGATCAGTGCATTTGTCAAAAACCTGGCTCAAGGTGCCGGCGCTTAATGATGTCCGGTACGACGGCAGCGGGAATCAAACCTGCGATGCCACCAGTAACGATCGCTGATGCGTTCGTGCCCGCCCATGCGCGCCCCTGCAACCCATAACAAGGCGCCGATAAAAATACCCATGATGGCGCTATGCGCGACCAATGGCGTAAAGTGCAATTGCGGAAGCTGATTTAATACTGAACAGGCAAGCCCTGCGAGCATCATTATCATACCTACGCCCATCAGGCTGTTGCCACATAAGAGTGCTGATTTGCGTTTCATCGTTCACCTCCGGGTTACTCAATGAAATCGTGAATTGTTCATTCGTCGTCCTTATCAATCTGTGTAAAGTATAGTCAATATCTTGCTAAAGGCATCGTGCCCGCGATCACAGAGTTGACAATAAGTCACACAAATCATAATTCCCTGTCATTCTGTTTTTAAAAGAAATTGATCTCGATCAATGAGGCGCGCAATAGCGTGCCGGCACGCGGGATTGCAGCTTTTTTGAACGGCCGGTCACAGCCTGGCGCCAGGGATTACCTCATTATCGGATCAGACGAGAGGAGGTGACTATGTACACTGACGACCTGGAAGTGATAACCAGCCTCGGGCTTGC
The DNA here is from genome assembly GCF_047324285.1 of Sodalis sp. RH14. Taxonomy (NCBI): domain Bacteria; kingdom Pseudomonadati; phylum Pseudomonadota; class Gammaproteobacteria; order Enterobacterales; family Bruguierivoracaceae; genus Sodalis; species Sodalis sp. RH14. Next base: position 2,836,221 of record NZ_CP178739.1, on the reverse strand, counting down.
ACTGACGATTATCATTCTGTTTTGCGCGTTGCTGTAACGGACGGGGTTACAACGCGAGGCTCATGTCGACGCAAAACAGATAGCGTTGCGCCGAGGCGGAATAATATTGCCCCTCGCCCAGGATGCTGAAACCGCGGCGACGATAAAATTGCACGGCGTTCGGCGTCGAGGCCAGGGTTAAACGGGTTAACCCCCGGGTTTTCGCCTCGCTGATAATCCGCGCCAGGATACGCGCGGCATATCCCCTGCCCTGGTACGCCGGCAGGGTAAAGATGGCCTCCACCGACGCCCTGGTGACATCCAGGAACCCCGTTGCCACAGGCCCGCCGGCGGCTGTCGCGGCAATGACGAAAAAAGGATTTTGCGTGATGCAGGCAACAAAGCCCGCCGGCATGATGTCCGGGGTAAAAGCCATGATGGTGTCGGCATCATAGACGCCCACACAGCCCGCCCGGACGGCCTGATTGCGGATTAGCCATAATGCCTGCGCCTCCTGGGCGCGCGCCAGCCGCAGTTCCATAATGCCCCCATGACGTTTTCACGCGTTACACATCATCCCATTATTGCCATCAATCCGCCGGCAACGAAAGTGTGTTTTCGCGCGCCAGGGCACCCGCAAGGCCATGAGGCTTGCCCGACGGGGTGATGACACTTCGCTAAGCCGCTGCGGCGCAAATCTGTTAACATGACCGCGGGATCACCGGCGCAGGACCACGGCCGCCTGATTTCCCGTTGTGCGTTGGTCTGTTTAATCGAGAGCAATAGTTGAGAATGAAACCGTAATGACTATCAAGTTGATTGTTGGCCTGGCGAATCCGGGCGCGGAATATGCCGCCACCCGCCATAACGCGGGCGCCTGGTATGTGGATCTGCTGGCGGAACAGTTTCGCCAGTCCCTCAGGGAAGAGAGCAAATTCTACGGGTATACCGCCCGCCTGGCGATTGCCGGACAGGACGTCAGGCTGCTGGTCCCGACCACCTTTATGAATCTGAGCGGCAAGGCGGTCGCCTCTGTTGCCACGTTTTACCGTATTCTGCCGGAAGAAATCCTGGTGGCGCACGATGAGCTGGATCTGTTGCCGGGCAACGCCCGCTTGAAGCTGGGCGGCGGCCATGGCGGCCATAACGGCCTGAAGGATATCATCAGCCGGTTGGGCAATAATCCCAACTTCCATCGTCTGCGCATCGGCATCGGCCATCCGGGCGACAAAAGCAAAGTGGTGGGTTTTGTGCTGGGCAAGCCGCCGGCCAGCGAACTGGACTTAATCGATCAAGCCGTGGCCGAGGCGGTTAAATGCACCGAGATCTTAATCCAGGAAGGCCCGGTAAAAGCGATGAATCGCCTGCACGCCTTCAAAGCCGCCTGATGGCTCCCCGATCCGGAGCAAAAACGGTCTGCCGCCGCGTGCGGATCTATAACAGGCGATGACCCCGGTCGCCCGGCGCCAATCGAGTTATGCGCGGTTTATGTGTATAATGGGGCATTAACGTATTGATGGTACGGTAAGACTAAATTAACCATCTGATAATAAAGCTATTTAAGGTGATATAACCATGGGTTTCAAATGCGGTATTGTGGGTCTGCCGAACGTGGGTAAGTCCACGCTATTCAATGCATTGACCAAAGCGGGAATTGAAGCGGCCAATTTCCCGTTCTGTACGATTGAACCGAATACCGGCGTGGTGCCGATGCCCGATCCGCGCCTGGACCAGCTGGCGGCCATCGTCAAGCCGCAGCGTATCGTGCCGACCACCATGGAATTCGTTGATATCGCCGGCCTGGTCAAAGGCGCGTCGAAGGGCGAAGGACTGGGCAACCAGTTCCTGACCAATATCCGCGAAACCGAGGCCATCGGCCATGTGGTGCGCTGCTTCGAGAACGATAATATCATCCACGTTGCCGGCAAAGTCGACCCGGTGGATGATATCGACGTGATTAATACCGAGCTGGCGCTGTCCGATCTGGAAGCCTGCGAGCGCGCTATCTTCCGGGTGCAAAAACGCGCCAAGGGCGGCGATAAGGATGCCAAGATCGAGCTGTCCGCGCTGGAAAAATGCCTGCCGCACCTGGGCAACGCCGGCATGCTGCGCACGCTCGATCTCAATGAGGAAGAAAAAGCGGCTATCCGTTATCTCAGCTTCCTGACGCTTAAGCCGACCATGTATATCGCCAACGTCAATGAAGACGGCTACGAAAACAACCCCTACCTGGATAAAGTCCGGGCTATCGCCGCCGGGGAAGGCTCGGTTGTGGTGGCGGTTTGCGCCGCGGTGGAATCCGATATCGCCGAACTGGAAGAAGAGGAGCGCGCGGAATTCATGGCGGAACTGGGGCTGGAAGAACCGGGCCTGAACCGGGTGATCCGCGCCGGCTACGAGTTGCTGAACCTGCAAACCTACTTTACCGCCGGGGTCAAGGAAGTGCGCGCCTGGACCATACCGGTCGGTGCCACCGCCCCGCAAGCGGCCGGTAAAATCCATACCGATTTCGAAAAAGGTTTTATCCGCGCCCAGACTATCGCGTTTGAAGATTTTATTGCCTATAAAGGCGAGCAAGGCGCCAAGGAAGCCGGCAAGATGCGCTCCGAAGGCAAGGAATATATCGTCAAGGATGGGGATGTGATGAACTTCTTGTTTAATGTTTAATTAAATAGGTCACTCAACTTCGACGCGTCACAGGGCATTTCAAATAAATGATTATCCTAAATCCACGCGGTTGCGTGGATTTTTCGTTTTTAATCGTCTCAACACAGTTATGCTCACTTCTTGATGAGTGGCTGGCTGACTGTCATAAGCAGCATAGCGTTGAGGCGCCGTTATGTGAACTTGACGAGATCCTTGAAGATCAGTTTACCCCAGGTATTGCCCCTGGCCTGGACGAGCAGGCCGCCATCCTTGAGCGGTCCTAGCGCAATCGGCGCGAAACCGAGCTGTTCCGCGAGAACCGCGACCGGCGCCAGCGCATTTTCGTCATCGCTCGACAAAAACACGACGCGGCTGCCGCCATTCACGCTCGGATCAGCGGCCAGAACGCCGGCGGCCAGATGGTTAAAACCCTTTACGAACCCGGCGTCGGTAAAGGCTTTGGCGACAACCGCGGACGACGGCTGATCTTGCAAGTCTTCAACGGCAACGCCGAAAGCATTGGTCATGTCGATGACGGTCTTGCCGCGCCAGGTGGTTTTCTGTTTCGCGACGTCCCGATGTTCCCAAAACGGCACCGCCAAAAAGATGATGTCGGACGCAATGGCATCCTGCAGCGTCCTGGGGACAACGGTGGGGCCGATCGCTTGTGCCCGCTGCATCAACGCTTCGGGAGGGCGACGGCTAGCGACGCTCACATTGATGTTCTTTCTTGCAAACGCCCGGGCGAGCGCCTGGCCTACCGCGCCAAAGCCAATAATCGAATAACTCATGCAAACTCTCCCTTCAGTAGGGGTGACCGGCAGCGTAAGCAGACATGGCAATACCCGCTGGACAATCACCGAAATCAGTCCCGTTAATTGAACGGGATGCCCTATTTATCGACATAACCCGGATCATCTTCGCCACGTTAGCGGGCCGCCACCCGCTTTCCAGCGCGATTTCAGATGGCCGAGGTGCCGCCGTCGACATACAATTCCACCCCATTCACGAAGCTCGATTCGTCTGAAGCAAGAAACAGCGCCACCGCCGCGATTTCCTCAGGCCCCCCCATCTTTCCCCGCGGCACCAGGGATTCGAAATACCGCTTCGTCTCTTCGTCGAAGAGTTGCTCTTGAATGGGGGTGGCGATCTGCCCGGGGCTCAGCACGTTCACCCGGATTTTGCGGCCCTTCAGTTCGTTGAGCCACCCGCGGGCGAATGCAAGCAACGTCGCCTTGCTCGCCGCATAGACGCTGAAACCAGGAAAACCTTTGATTGACGCAATTGACCCGGTCATAAAGATCGATCCGCCATCGTTAAACAGCGGTAACGCCTTCTGAACCGTAAACAGCGTGCCGCGCGTATTCAGGCCGAAGGTCGCATCGAAATGCTGCTCGGTAATCTCGCCGAGCGGGACGGCTTCGCCGGTGCCAGCGCTCGCGTACAAGACATCGATCTTGCCCTTTTCCCGTTTGACCGTCGCGAACAGGCGGTCGAGGTCGTCGAGATTGGACGCGTCGCCGCGCACGCCGGTCACGTTGCGCCCGATGAGCTTAACGGCCTCGTCCAACGTCTCTTGCCTGCGGCCCGTGATAAAAACATAGGCGCCTTCTTCTACGAACCGCTTGGCGCTCGCCAGCGCCATGCCGCTTGAGCCACCCGTGATAACTGCGACCTTACCTTCCAGCTTTCCCATGGCGTTTCCCCTTTCATCGTGTCGGACAGCGTCTGTATTGCCATTGGTATCAGGACGCTGTATCTTGTGGATCACCGGTCCAGATCATCACGCCAGTATCTGGACCACTGATCCAAATATACGGATCACTGATCCACTTGTCAAGGTACCCTATGCGAGCCGACGCCAGAAAAAATTACAGCCATCTCCTTACCGTCGCGCGTGAGGTCGTCACCGAGCAGGGCGCCGATGCGTCCATGCGCGAGATCGCCCGCCGGGCCGACGTCGGGCTGGCCACACTGCTCCGGCATTTCCCGACGCGCGAAGCCTTGTTCGAAGCGTTGCTGCGCACGAATCTGGAGGCTCTGACGCAAAAGGCAGGCGAAGTTGAGACGTCGAAGCCACCTGACGAGGCGCTCGTGTCCTGGTTTCACGCCGGGGTGGCGTTCGTTGATAGCTACAGCGGCGTAGTCGCCTTGATGGCCAGCGCCCACGCAGACCCGGAGTCCGCGCTTTACGCGCCATGCATCGCGGTGCGCTCGGCGGGCGCGCGACTGCTGCGCCGTGCCCAGGCCGAGGGAACGGCGCGCGCAGATATGGATGCGGACGACCTGTTCGCCCTGATGTCGGCGCTCGGCTGGCTCGTCGCCCAGCCCGGATTCGCGCCGCGGCGGGATCATCTCTTTCATCTTATTACGAGCGCCATCCTGACAAATCAGCCGGGCAACGCCATTAACAAGGCAACGTAGCAGAGCGCAACGCATGGCTGTTCGCATTGCGTGAGATTGTCCGTTGGCTGGGCGTGGCGGACTATTGTGGCGCGTCAGTCTGATAGCCTGCCACGCCACCCCGCCATGGGTCGTCAGCCGATGAGAATGGCGCCGGCGGCGATCACCGCGCACGCCAGCATCTTGCGCACCGTCAGCGCCTCGCCCAGGAAAAAATACCCCATCGCCGCCGCGAACAGGATGCTGGTTTCGCGCAATGCCGATACCGCCCCCATCGGAGCGCCCGCCATGGCGTAAATGACGATGCCATAGGCCAGCAGAGACACCAGCCCGCCGATAAAAGCCGTGATGAACCCGGGCCGGGGGGTCAATAAACTTGTTACGCCGCGCAGGCCGATGTATACCGCCGGCATCAAGATGCCCCACAAGGCGCACATCCATGCCGTGTATGCCATCGGCGCGCCGGACAAGCGCACGCCGATGCCGTCCGTTACGCTGTAAGCGGCAATGAAACATCCGGTTCCCAGGGCATACGGCAGGCTTGCCGGCGCCAGCCGGCGCCCGGTGAAGGTCAGGGAAATAATACCGCCCGATATCAGGGCGATGCCAACCAGAGCGCCCATCCCTATCCGCTCGCCGTCGAACACCGATGCCGCGAGGGTGATTAACAAAGGCGAGGAGCCGCGTGAAACCGGATAGGTTTGCCCGAGGTCTCCGGCTTGATAGCTCTTGACGAGAAACAGGTTATAACCCACATGCAGTCCCGCTGACAGCAGCGCATACATCCAGCTGGCTTTGGCTGGAGGCGCCAGGCACAAGGCGATGGCGGCGCTGGCAACCGCCACCGCCAGGCACATGACCGTCATCGACCACAACCTGTCGGCTCCGCCGCGCAAAAGCGTATTCCAGCCGGCATGCAAGAGCGCGGCGCACAGTATCAGTAAAATAATATGAAAGGGCATGCGCCATAGTAAGCAGCCCCGCTCTTTGATGAAAGCAAAGTCTCCTCATTGCTGCATGAAGATATCCTCATGTATCGGTATCAGAGATAGCCTTGTTGGGCCTGGGCTGATTGCGCCATGAGCCAGTGGCGAAAGCTGACGATATGAGGCTGCGATTCGACAGCTTTTGGACAGACAAAATAATAAGCGACCGGCGAAGGGAACGGTATGTCGAACAGCCGGACCAGGCTGCCGTCGCGTAGTTCAGTTTCGACATGTCCGCTGCGGGCCAGGGCGATACCCTGGCCCAGCAGCGCCGCCTGGACCGTCATATTCGTGTCGGCGAACCTGACGCTTTCCCGGAGCGCGGAAATGCCGACCCCCGCCTGTTGCAGCCACAGCGCCCATTTCGGCACCAGATCCGCGCCGTCTCTTGTCAGCAGCGGGTAGCGCAATAATTCGGCAGGCTCATGGGGCGCGCCAAAACGGTGCAAGAGATCGGGACTGGCAACCGGAAAGATCTGCTCCCTGAACATGAATTCCGAGTACAGGCCTGGATAATTGCCGGTGCCGAAACGGATGGCCACGTCCGACTCGGCGCTGGAAAAATTGATGGCTTTGTCCGTGGTTTCCAGCGTGACCAGAATTTCCGGATGCCGCTGGGACAAATCCGGCAATCTTGGCAGCAGCCATTTCAGGGCGAAGGAGTAGGTGGTACTAAGCCTGAGCCGGACCCTGCCCTTTTGCTCTCTCAGATCGCTGAGCGTCGCCTCCAGGTGCATAAAGAATTCACGCACGATGGGCGCCAGCGCTGCGCCTGCAGGCGTCAGGCTCAATGATTTGCCACGCTGAAATAGCGACAAGCCCCAGATCTCTTCGAGATGTTTAAGCTGATGGCTTACCGCGCTTTGGGTAATATGCAATTCGTCCGCAGCGGCGGTGAACGTTGCATGCCGCGTCGCCACCTCAAAGGCGCGCAGCGTGGCGGTGGGAGGCAGATCCCTCATCATGTTGTTTCCTCGGTGAACACACGCCATAGCGGCTTATATGAACAGAAGCTCATGGTAATATATTCTATGCCCCGGCTGAAAAATAGATGCCGGGGTCTTGCGGTGCTGAATTCATCGAAAATCTACCCCAGGGACGGACCGGGACGTTCAGGCGCCGCCCGTACGCGGCCAAGTCCCCGAAAATTTATATGCCTACAGCATTTGTATTTGATTTCCGTGCCCATCATGCGGCATGCTTTTTTTTAACATTCGCAAAACGCAGTATATCTATGACCCTATTTTGCTTCCCTCGACGCTGGTTCGCATGACCGCTTTTGCCTTTAGCGTAGTGCTGTTTGCCGCTGTGTTGCACGCCACCTGGAATGCCGTGGTCAAAGGCGGCGCCGATAAACTACTAACGACCATACTGGTCACCGCGTGCGCCGCGCTGATCGCCGCCCTGGCGCTGCCGTTTTTGCCCGCCCCCGCCAGGGAAAGCTGGCCTTTTATCGGCGCGTCGGCCCTGCTGCAAGTTCTGTATTTTTGCCTGGTGGCGAGAACCTATCGCATCGCCGATATGAGTCAGACCTATCCTTTAATGCGCGGCAGCGCCCCGCTTATCGTCGCGGCCATGGGCGCGCTATTTTTTGGCGTGCTATTAACGCCGACCGCCTGGCTGGGAATTGCCATAATTTGCGCAGGCATAATAAGCATGGCCATATTTGCGCACGGGCAAGACAAAAAAGGGGTGGTGTTGGCGTTGCTCAATGCCGCTGTTATCGCCGGTTACACCCTTATTGACGGGCAAGGCGTGCGGTTATCCCGCGCCCCCGCCGCGTATACGTTGTTGATTTTCCTGTTTACCGGAGTGCCCCTGCTTGCCTGGGCCATGTGCAGGCGACGCGCTGCGGTAAAAGGCTATTTCGCCGCCAATTGGCATCTGGGCATGGCGGGCGGATTTGGCACCGTCGCCTCCTATGGGCTGGCGCTGTGGGCCATGACGGTTGCGCCGGTCGCCGTGGTTGCCGCGCTGCGGGAAACCTCGATATTATTTGGTCTTATTCTCTCGGGCCTGGTCCTGCGCGAACGCATAAGTCCATCACGGGTCGTGGCGGCCTGCATCATAGCGATAGGCGCGGGAGTGTTGCGGTTGGCTTAAAATCCCGGCGCTAAAATTTCCCCCAGCCGTTAAGCAATTAATCTGGTTTACATCGCGTAGTACCGAAGGCGATCGCCAGCGCCGGCATTAGAAAGAGACAGCGACGAAAGGCCGTGCCGCAATGCCGTGATGACCACTACAGATTCATTGTTCCCTTATCGTAATCCATCTGGGCTTGCAGAACCTGGGCTGAATGAGTAACCGTCCAGTCAAATAATGCCCGAAACGGCACCTCCAGCGTGCGCCCCAGCGGCGTGACGCTGTACTCCACCGCGACCTGGGAAGCAGGAATAACCCGGCGGGCAAGGATGCCGCTGCGCTCGAGGCGCCTTAGGCTAAGGGTCAGTGATTTTTGGGAAATGCCGTCCAGGCAACGCCTGATTTCATTGAAGCGCAAGGGCTTATGGCACAGCGCCGCCAGGATCAGCACCGACCATTTATCCGTGATCTGATCCAGCAGTAAACGGCTTGAACCGCCGGCTCCCCCCGCCTCTATAGCCGGCTCGTCTTGAGCCGCCGTTTGCCCAGCCTGATTCAACATGCGGTTTCCTCTGGGATACCTGATGACATATTAGTGCCTAATTGACACCTAGTATACGTCATATACCATATAGATTCATAACCCACAAGGAGTTACCCATGTCATCTTTATATCCTGAGCAAACCGCCGATACGCTCGCCGTGGTCGAGGCGTTGTACCGGTTCGCCGCGGGCATCGATCTGCGCGATACCGACCTGCTCGCCTCAGCGCTGGCGGAAGATGCGGTGTCCGATTTCCGGCCCGCCGCGGCAAAAGCCGGATTTGAATACCCGGTGCTGGAAGGCCGGGAGACGATTGTCACGGCCCTGTCGAACGCACTTAGCCAGCTCGACACGACACATTCCGTGAGCAATCCGCGGGTCTGCATTAACGGCGATAAGGCGCATCTGGAGGCGTTGGTGGAGGCGCAGCACGTAGCGCGCAATGATAACTCGCGCCACTACCTGATGAAAAACCGCTATAACGTCGAGCTGGTAAGGCGTGACCAGGTCTGGCTTATTCAGCGCAACACGGTCGACAACGTCTGGCGGACGGGGGATCCAACGGTGCTCGCGGGTGCTTAGGATCCCTTAACGTCCCGCGGCGCGCAGGAAGCCCGTCACCCTCTGCGTGAATTCTTCGGGGCGTTCCAGCATCGCCAGGTGTCCGCCGTCCAGTTCAGCATAGCGGGCGCCGGCTATTTGCGCGGCCAGCGCCCGCCCGTGGGCGGGCGGCACCATATAGTCATGAGTGCAGCCTATGACCAGCGCGGGTTGGGTAATGCGCCCGACCCGATCGCTTACGTCCAAAACCAGGTCCAGTTCCACCTGGCGCCCAGTTACTTTCCCCGACACCGCCGGTGCCATGTACCAATACCAGACCAGGACCCTCGCCATCAACCCGATAGGACACTGTCGTACCCTCGATTTTAACCATTGGCATGATATAAACTCTCACCGTAATCAAAGGAGGCTTTAGGCTAAACTCTGACAGTGCTGTCAAGGTCAAGAGAAAATTCAGGGGTAGCCTGGACGGCTTGCCGTGGTGGAGCGTTGCCGTACGTCATAAAAGCCCTGTTACGTTTTATAAGAACGCGCGCGATCGGTGCGCATTCAAAATATTCTCTTACGTCTTAATAAGAACGCGATCGATCAGTCCCCACTCAAGCGCTTCCTCCGCCGTCATAAAACGGTCGCGATCGAGCGTGCGCTCAACCTCTTCATAGCTGCGCCCGCAATGCTCGGCATATAATCGCGTAATCCGGCGTTTCGTTTGCCGCATTTCTTCGGCGTGGATAAAGATGTCCGACGCCTGTCCCTGATAACCGCCCAAAGGTTGATGCACGTGCAAACTGGCGTTGGGCAGCGCCACCCGCTGGCCGGGCGCGCCCGCCATCAACAGAAATGATCCCATCGAGCGCGCGGTTCCCATGCAAAGGGTATAGACCGGCGCCTGAATAAACTGCATGGTGTCATATATGGCGAAACCGCTGGTAACGACGCCGCCGGGCGAATTGATATACAGATGGATGGGCTTTTCCGGATTCTCGGCTTCCAGGAAAAGAAGCTGCGCGCAGACCAATGCCGACATCGTATCGTCGACTTCACCATTGAGGAAGATAATGCGTTCGCGCAACAGCCGTGAATAAATATCGAAAGATCGTTCACCCCGGCTGGATTGCTCGACCACCATCGGGATGAGTTGCAGCGCTTCGCGCATGGGCGACTCCTTATGGTTATGGCAAAAATACGCTGTGGCCCGCCAGGCGGATCAGGCGGCAAGCATCAGAGAAGACGTGTCGTCGTTGGCCGCAGGGGGCACCGGGCTGCCCAGCCGCGCATCTGCCAGCCGGTGGATAATAGTCAGAATGGTCCCGCCCGCGTCATTCGGCCTGATATGCAACGTGACATGGCTTGCAAGGAAAGGCGGTTCTGCTTCCCGCAGGCGATAACGTATTTCGCCTTCCCGGGTTGATGAGAGGGGTGCGCATTGCCCCAGGGCCACGCCGGGTAGCCATTTCTCACGCAGCGCGGGAATACTGATGGCCCGCCAGACCTTTTCCGCAGGCGCATCAAGTTCATATTCGAATCGCAGCTCGTTGACGCGATCCCCGGTTTTAGGGTTTGTCATTGATCCATATCCTTCAGCAAAACCTTCAAATCATCCACCCGCGCGGGCCAGTAGGCCCGATACTTCGCCAGCCAGCGGGCGATAAGCGCCAAACCCTGCGGATTAATGTCGTAGTTGACAAAACGGCCCCGCCGCTCTTCGCGCACCAGACCGGCGTTGCGCAGTACCGCCAGGTGCTGCGACATGGCGGATTGGCTAATTTCGATGCCCACGCGCAGCGCGCTGGCGTTCATACTGCCGTCCGCCAGTTTTTCGAAGATGGCGCGTCGCGTCGGATCGGCTAACGCCTTGAAGATGTCGTTTTCTATCATAGCAAATACATTAGCACTTACTTATGTGTCGCGCAAGCTTCCACGCTATTTAAGCGCCCTGAACGCGTGATGGTGCGCGAAAAAGCATGGCGCTATACTGTTTATGTCGCACCGGTTCAAGGCGGTCTGTGACAAACCGGCCCGATATGGCGATAATACGGCAAAGCACCCGTGGGGAAAGGCAACGGCATGACGACAGCGCAGGATGACAATCTGCTGGGAAACTATCTCAGGTATCGCCGCACCAGGCTCGACGCGGCAAGCCTGGGCTATTCCATGACACGCAGGCGTACGCCCGGCCTGCGCCGCGAGGAGGTGGCGCTGCTCGCCAACGTCAGTACCACATGGTATACCTGGCTTGAGCAGGGCCGCGGCGGCGCGCCGTCGGCCGACGTGCTCGACCGCCTCGCCCGCGCGCTCGCCCTGACGGATGTCGAGCGCGAGCATTTATTCCTGCTGGCCCAGAACCGGCCGCCGGAGGTGGCTTATGCCAAGCGCCGCGGCGTGACGCCGCAGTTGCAACGTATGCTTGACTCGCTGGAATATTGTCCCGCGTATGTCAAAACCGCCGAATGGGACATTATTGCCTGGAATCGCGCCGCCACGGTGGTGCTGGCCAATTATCCGGCGCTGCCCGAATCCCGGCGCAATATTTTGCGCATCATTTTCTGCGATCCCGGCGTCATGACAAAAATACCCAATTGGGAAAGCGTGGCGCGTTTCGTGGTCACCGCCTTTCGCACCGAAACGGCCAGGACCGGCGTAGGCGCGCATGCCAGGGCGCTGGTAGAGGAATTAAGCCTGGCCAGCCCGGAGTTCGCGGCCCTGTGGCGTGACCACGACGTCGGCATTTATGGCGAGGGAACCAAGTACATCCGGCATTCGACCCTGGGACTGATCACGCTCGAATATTCGGCGTTCTCCGTCGACGGCAAGCCGGATCTGGGCCTGGTTATCTATAATCCGGCAACGCCCGGCGATCGGGCCGGCATCCGGGCGCTGTTGGCGGCAACCCAGGCGCCTGCGCCGCTACCGCCGGCGATGCCGGAGTAGACGCCCAGGCCAGGGCGGCGGCGCATTGGCCCCCTGCTACGCTTTTAGCCCCAGGCTTTGCTTGAGGGATTTAAGGTAGCGCCGGCTGACCGGCACCGTCTGGCCGTTGCTCAGTACAATCTCCGCCTGGCCGGAATCTTCCAGGCGAATTTCGCGCAAATGCGCCAGATTGACCAGGAACTGCCGGTGACATCGCACCAGCGGGGTGCGGCTTTCCAGCAGTTTCAGCGTCAGCTCGGTGAAACATTCCCCGCCCTCGATACCTGTGACATACACCCCGCTCAGCCTGGAGTTGGCGAACAGCACGTCCTCGGTTTTCAAAAGATAGATGCGGCTGTGGCCGGTGCAGGGAATGTATTTCAGGGCGCTTTCCTGAACCGCCAGCAGGCCGATATCCTGCTCCGGGCGTTCATTGTGCAGACGGCCAAGCGTCTTGGCCAGGCGCCGCGACTCGATAGGTTTTAGCAGATAATCAAAGGCGTGTTCCTCGAACGCGCGGACGGCGTACTCATCAAAGGCGGTCAGGAAGACGATATACGGCATGCAGGCCGGATCGATCATGCCGACCATTTCCAGCCCGCTGATGCGCGGCATCTGGATATCCAGAAAGATGACGTCCGGATGCAGCCGGTGCACCGCCCCTATCGCTTCCAGGGCATTGGCGCTCTCGCCGACGATGGCAATTTGCGGATCCTGCTGGAGCAGGCAGCGCAGGTTTTCCCGCGCCAGCGGTTCGTCATCGACAATCAGCACGCTCAGCATGGGACCTCTTCCTCCAGCGGCAGGCTCAGGATAATACGGGTAAACAGCTCGGGACGGGATTCGACGCTGATGCCGTACTCCTCGCCATAGCGCACCCGTACGCGCTTATCCACCAGATTCATGCCAAGCCCGGTATTGCCGGCGACCAACCGATACAGACCGGCATTGTCCTCGATGCACAACAGCAGGCGGTGGTCATGCTGCCGCGCGCTCAGGGTCACGATGCCCTGACCCAGCAGTTGCGAGGTGCCGTGCTTAATGGCGTTTTCCACCAGGGGCTGCAGGGAGAAGGCCGGCAGATGCATGCCGAGCAATGCCTCGGGCAGATCAAAGCGGATTTGCAGACGGTCCTGAAAACGCGCCTTTTCAATTTGCAGGTAGGCATTGACATGCTCGATTTCGTCGGCGAGCGTGACCACCTCCTCCGAGCGTTTCAGATTCTTGCGAAAAAACGTCGAGAGATTCTGCACCAGTTGGCTGGCCTGATCGCTGTCGCGGCGGATCACCGCCACCAGCGTATTCAGGGCGTTAAATAAAAAATGCGGATTGACCTGGGCATGCAGCAGCTTGATTTCCGACTGCGTCAGCAACAGTTTATGCCGTTCGTACTGCCCGGCCAGGATCTGCGCGGACAGCAGGCTGGCGATGCCTTCGCCCAGGGTACGGTTGATGGAGCTGAACAGCCGGTTTTTGGCCTCGTACAGCTTGATTGTGCCAATCACCTCACCGTTTTCGCCTTGCAGCGGGATGACCAGCGCCGACCCCAGCTTGCAGTGACGTTGTAACGAACACTGGTACGGCGTCTCGTTGCCGTCGGCATAGAACACTTCATTATTATCAATGGCCCGGCGCGAATGCGCGGAGGAAATCGGCGTGCCGGGTACATGGTGATCGTCGCCGATGCCGATAAACGCCAGCAGCTTTTCCCGGTCGGTAATAGCGACGGCGCCGATATCCAGCTCCTGGTAGATGACCTCCGCCACCTTCATGCTGTTTTCCTGGTTAAAACCCTGGCGCAGAAAACCTTCGGTACAAACGGCGATTTTCAGCGCGCGGGCGGAAAAGGCCGAGGTATATTTCTCGAACATCGCCCGCCGGTCCAGCAGGATGCGCATAAACATCGCCGCCCCGACGCTGTTGGTGACGATCATCGGCAAGGCGATGCTCCTGACCAGCCGCAGCGCCTCTTCATAAGGACGGGCCACCGCCAGGATAATCATCATCTGCAGCATTTCCGCCAGCAGCGTGACGCCGGCGGCGGTAAACGGATTAAACAGGCGATCGATACGCCCGCGCCTGATCAGCAGCCGGTGCGCCAGACCGCCGAGCAGGCCTTCCACCACCGTGGAAATCATGCAGCTGACGGCGGTCATGCCGCCCAGGGAATAGCGGTGCAGCCCCCCGGTCAAACCGACCAGCACGCCGACCACCGGCCCGCCCAGCAGGCCGCCCAGCACCGCGCCGATGGCGCGGGTATTGGCGATGGAATCCTGAATATGCAGGCCGAAATAGGTGCCCATAATGCAAAACATGGAAAACATGACATAGCACAAGAGCTTATGGGGCAGTCGGACGGTAACTTGCATCAGCGGGATAAACAGCGGCGTTTTACTCAGCAGGTACGCAATAACCAAATAGACGCACATCTGCTGTAACAACAGTAAAACCAAATTGAACTCATGCATAAACAACGGCTCGTAAAATAACGCCCGTCATGCGCGGCGCGCGCGGGACTCAGTGGCGCTAACTTACCGAAAAACGCCGGCGTTGTCTTTGATGGTACTCACTAATTTGTATGCTGATTACATTAAAAGCGCTGTAAACGGCGGCGGTAGGTTTTGACCCCGCCGCCGCCGTTCTGTTACGCAGGCGCTAAGGCGTAAGCCCGGCCGGCGGCAATACCGTACGCGCGGCTATCAGTCCTTAGGATCAGAACCCTTCCAGCACTAACTTGCCCCGGGATTTGCCGCTTTCCAGCAGCGCGTGCGCTTTGCGCAGATTGGCGGCGTTGATGGCGCCGAAATGCCGGGCGAACGTGGTCTGGAGCACGCCCTGGTCGATAAGCGCGGCAATGCGTTCAAGCAGGTGGTGCTGGTTAATCATATCCGCGGTTTCAAACCGGGAACGGGTGAACATCAATTCCCAGTGCAGGGACAGGGACTTGGCCTTAAGCGGCAATGCGTCGAGCGCGGCCGGATCGTCAATCAGGGCCAGGCGTCCCTGTGGCGCCAGAGCCTCGATCAGCTGCGGATAATAGCTGTCGGTATGCGTCAGGCTCGCCACGTGGGTGACATTGGCGATACCCAACTGCGTTAACTGATCCAGCAGGGGACGGGAATGATCGATCACATGGTGCGCGCCCAGTTTCAGCACCCAGTCGCGGGTTTCCTGACGCGAGGCGGTGCCGACCACCGTCATTCGGGTCAGCCTTCGCGCCAGTTGGGTGAGTATCGACCCCACCCCGCCGCCGGCGCCGATAATCAGCAGCACGTCGCCTTCGCCGCCGTTTTCGGCCACGCCCAGCCGGTCAAACAACAATTCCCAGGCGGTGACCGAGGTCAGCGGCAGCGCGGCGGCATGGGCGAAGTCCAGCGAGGCTGGTTTGTGCCCGGCGATGCGCTCATCCACCAGGTGAAATTCGCTGTTGCAGCCCGGCCGTGTAATGGAACCGGCATAAAAAACCTCATCGCCGGGTTTAAACAGCGTGACGTCCGCGCCCACCGCCTCGACAACGCCGGCGACATCCCAGCCCAGCACGCGCGGTGCGCTGACCTCCGCCTTGGCGCGCACCTTGGTGTCGACCGGATTGACGGAAATCGCCTTGACCGCCACCAGCAAATCGCGCGCTCCCGGTGTCGGTTTGGGCAGGTCGATATCCACCAGCGCCTGGGGATCCTCAATAGGCAGTCCATGGCGGGTATAGGCAATCGCTTTCATCAGTTTTTCTCCCGTAGATCGTCTTAATAAAATGCGGCCCGGGCCATCTGGCGTTCAAGCGTGGCGCAACGCCGGCGCCGGGCGCAATGCGGATTCATCAACATTCTGAAAGTCTAGACTTTTTTTTTACCGCCACCTACCCATAAAATGCACTAACACCTACTCTGTAGAAGTGTAAATCAGCGGCGGCGGAAAGCGCATGGCTATTCTGACGCATCATGTTGTATATTTGATGCACTGTGTTTATTTGCCGCCGCGGCGGCCTTCAGGCGGGAAAAGCGGTGAGTTATCAACCAGGCCCAATAGAACACTCTTACCTCGGTTCCAGCGTATACGCCAATCTGCGCCAGGCATTGATTACCGGCCAGCTGAAACCTAACGATCGATTACGCATCCGCGAACTGGCGGCGCAGGTCGGCACCAGCGTAACCCCGGTCAGGGACGCGGTATTGCAGTTGGCCAAAGAACAGGCGCTGGAGATGCGCACGCCCAAAGACATTCGCGTGCCGTCCCTTAACCAGGAACAATACCTGGAGCTGAAAACCCTGCGCCTGGAGCTGGAAGGCATGGGCGCGCAGCGCGCGGCCATGCGCGTCACCCCCGCCGCCGTCCAGCTGTTGACCGTCAATATCCGGCGCAATATTCGCGCCATTACCGAAGAGGATTGGGTGTCCGCGCTCAGGCTTAACAGCGAATTTCATTTACTGGTGGCGCAAAGCGCCATGATGCCGGTGCTGAGCAGCTTTATCGACCGGTTGTGGATGCGCACCGGGCCGCTGATTGCCCAAGCCTACGCCCAGCTCACCCAACAGATGACCATCGGCCATCACCAGACGCTGCTGGCCGCGTTGCGCCAGCGGGACGGTGACGCGGCCGCCAACGCCATGCGCCAGGATATCCTGGACAGCGATGCGATGCTGGCCCGATTTACCGCCGCCAGCCAGACGGCGCCGCCGGGGTAAACCGGTAAACCCGCTCCCGGTCAGACGTGCTGCCCGCCGTTAACCGGAATTTCCGCGCCGTTGACATAGGCGGCGCCGTTGGTGGAAAGAAAATAAATCAGCGAGGCCACTTCCTCCGGCCGGCCCAGGCGCTGCAAGGGTACCTGCCGTTCGATAATATCCTGGGTGCCGGGTGAGAGGATGGCGGTATCGATTTCCCCCGGCGCAATGGCATTGACGCGGATGCCGAAACGGCCGAAATCATAGGCCATTTCGCGGGTCAGCGCGGACAGCGCCGCCTTGGAGGTGGCATAGGCGACGCCGGCGAAAGGATGCACCCGGGTGCCGGCAATGGAGGTCACGTTGATGATCCCGCCCTGGGCCTGCCGCAGCTCCGCAAACAGGCCGTTGGCCAGCAGCGCGGTGGAGAACAGGTTGACATTGAACACCCGCATCCAGGTGGCGTAATCGGTTTCGCGCACCCCCAGCCTGCCGCCGTCGGCGGCCTTGGGCGAGATGCCGGCGTTATTGACCAGCGCGTCCAGCCGCCCGCCCAGTTTTTCTTTGATAAGCGGCAGCGCGGACTCGACGCCGGCGATATCTTCCAGATCCAGATGGATGTGATTGAGCATTTTTTCGGCCCAGGGACATTCTTCCACCCAGCTTTGGCGCGAGGCGGTAAAAATCCGCCAGCCGGCCGCATGGAAATGCTTGACGGTGGCATGGCCGATCCCGCGGCTGGCGCCGGTCAGCAATAAGGTTTTCTGCTCCAAGGCGTTCACTCCCCTGTGATGCGTGATGCAACAAAATCTACCTGAAAACCCTTGCCGGGGCATCCGCTTTTTTCCGCTTGGCGCCGCCCCCCTAATCACCGTTGCGCCATCTTATCTCCCGCGCCCTTCCGATCCGCGGATGCGTGCGGAACGGCGGCGGAGCATTTCCATCACCAATAATAATATCAGCGAGGCGCCCACCATCAGCGAGGCGGCGGCGGCAATGGTCGGATCCAGGTTTTCGCGGATGCCGGCGAACATTTGGATTGGCAGGGTACGCTGTCCGGGACTGGCCAGGAACAAAGTGACCACCACCTCGTCGAATGAGGCGGCAAAGGCAAACAAGGCGCCGGAAAACACCCCGGGGGCAATCAGCGGCAGCGTTACCCTGGCAAACACCAGCCACGGCGGCGCGCCAAGGCTGGCGGCGGCGCGGGACAGGTTACGATCGTAGTTTTTCAGCACCGCGGTGACGGTGATGACCACAAAAGGCACGCCCAGCATGGCGTGCGCCAGCACCAGGCCGAGATAGCTGTTCAACAGCGATATGCGGGCGAAAAAGAAAAACAGGCCCACCGCCACGATCACCACCGGCGCTATCATCGGCGAGACGATAATCGCCATCACCAGGGTCTTGCCGCGGAACTCGCCGCGCACCAGGCCCACCGAGGCCAGGACGCCGAGAATAGTGGCCAGCAGCGTGGCCAGCGGCGCTATCAGCAAACTATTGCCCAGCGCCCCCAACCACTCGCGGGAATGAAAAAACGCCTGATACCAGCGCAGTGAAAATCCGTTTAGCGGATAGCTGAGAAACGAGCCGGAGTTAAACGACAGCGGCACGATGATCAGCACCGGCACCACCAAAAACAGCAGTATCGCCGCGCTGTAAAAATTAAAGGCGGTATGCCACAACCGCATCAGAAACAGGCCTTCCTGTCTTATCATCATCATTCTCCCGGTTAATGCGCGGCCAGCTCCGCCTGCGTCCGGGTAACCCGGATGTAGACGATATAGAGCAGGATCACGATGATGAGCAATTGGCTGCCGAGAGCCGCCGCCATGCCCCAATTCATCGTGGTATTGGTGAAGAACGCCACAAAATAGCTCAGCATCTGGTCGCCGGGGCCACCGAGCAGCGCGGGCGTGATGTAATAACCGATGGCCATGATAAACACCAGCAGTCCCCCCGCCGCAATGCCGGCATAGGTTTGCGGCACATACACCCGCCAGAAGGCGGTAAAGGGATGCGCGCCCAGCGAAATGGCGGCGCGCATATAGTTAGGCGAGATGCCTTTCATCACGGCATACAGCGGCAGGACGATAAAGGGCAGCAAAATATGGGTCATGGCGATATACACGCCGACGCGGTTAAACACCAGCACCAGGGGCTTGTCGATAATGCCGGCATACAACAGGGCGCCGTTGATCAAGCCGCCCGATTGCAACAGCACAATCCAACTGGCGGTACGAACAATTAACGAAGTCCAGAACGGCAGCAGCACCATGATCAGCAGCAGGTTGGCGCGGCCGGCCGGCTGTTTCGACAGCCAGTAAGCCAGCGGGTAGCCCAGCGCCAGGCAGATAAGCGTCACCACCGCCGCCATCAGCAGCGTACGCAGCAGCACCCCGATATACAGCGCCTGCCCCTCGGGCAAACGGGTTATCTCCCCGGTCTGGATATCCACCTTGCGATCAAACACCGCCAGGACATAATAACCGGTAAAAGGCCGGCTGGCCCGCTGCACCGAGCGCCAGACGGTAATATCGCCCCATTGCGGTAAGGCCTGGATCAGCGCGGCGCGGGTCATGCCCGGCGCGTCAGGCGCGGCGCGCAGCGTACGCATAATCAGCCCGCGGTAAGCGGGGCTTTCGTAGCTCAGGCGTTTTGCCACCGTGGCAATCTGCCCGTCGGCGCGCGCCCGGCGCAGATCGCTGACCAGCGCCTGGAAAACGGCCTCATCCGGCAGCGCGGTGCCGTCCCACCGGGACAGCGCCGCCGTCACGTTGGGCAGCCCGTCGCGAACCTCGGGGTTCGCCACGCTTTTTATCAGGATAGAGGCGATGGGCACCACAAAACTTATCAGGATAAACAGCAACAGCGGAGCCACCAGCAGCCAGGTGCGGCGCTTGTAAATCCTTTGCGACTGAGACAACTGCTGCTTCAGCGTGGCGGTATTTAACGTGCCGTCGTCGGCATCCCGCGCCGGCATGGCTCTACTTGATGTCATTGTTTCGTCTCCGAAATGCGTGGCGATCCCATGCCGCCAACCCTTACTGGGCGGCCCAGGCGTTAAAGCGCTGCTCAAGATCTTCGCCATGCTCGATCCAGAACTGCGTATCCACCGCCAGGGCATTGGCCAGGTTATCCGGCGACGTCGGCAGGTTGGCGGCAATCGCCGGCGCGATCAGGCCGATGGCGTTTTTATTGGTTGGCCCGTAGGGAATATTTTCCGCAAAGACCTTTTGGTTTTCCGGCTGGTTGGCGAAGGCGATAAACTGTTCCGCCAGGGCCTTATGCTTGGATCCTTTGACGATGGCCCAGCTATCCAGATCGTAGAGGCTGTTGTCCCATACCATTTTGAAATCATGCCCTTCGGTGGCGGCGGCGGCCACACGGCCGTTATAGGCGGAGCTCATGACCACATCGCCGGAAACCAGCCACTGCAGCGGCTGCGCGCCGGATTCCCACCATTGAATATTCGATTTGATTTCATCAAGTTTGCGAAAGGCCCGGTCAACCCCCACCGGCGTCGCCAGCTGCGAATAGACATCCTCGCGCCTTACGCCATCCGCCAGCAGGGCGATTTCGAGGGTAAACTTGGCGCTCTTGCGCAGCGCGCGCTTGCCGGGGAAATCCTTCACATTCCAGAAGTCGGCCCAGCTGGTCGGCGCTTTTTTCAGTTTCTGCGCATCATAGGTCAGCACGGTGGACCACAGGAAAATACCGGCGCCGCACTCGGTGGCCGAACCCGGCACATACTCGCTTTTATCGCCCAGCTTGGACCAGTCCAGGGTTTCAAACAGGCCTTCGTCGCAGCCGCGACGCAGTTCCGGGCCTTCCACCTCCACCAGATCCCAGCCTACCTGGCCGGTTTCCACCATGGAGCGGATCTTGGCCATTTCGCCGTTGTATTCCCCAGCCTCGATGTCGCCTTTGCCCGATGCTTTAAACGGCTGGTAAAAGGCTTTTTCCTGCGCCACTTTGTTCTGGCCGCCGAAGGAAATCACGGTCAGTGTTTCCGCCTGGGCCTGGAAGGCCAGCCCGACCAGCAATGTGGATACCGCTAATTGTTTCAACATATCCTGTCCCCTAAAAAATGCGCCAACGAAAAGTTAAATGATGCATCATACATCAAGCATCTTTCATGCCACTCTGGCATTTTTTCTTCAGGGAGTCCGCACGCGGTGAATACGGGGGTCTGGCGTGGAAGGGATGCCGGGTTGCACCCGGGTTATGCGTTAAAGCCGTGCAAAGTTGCAACAGGTTGCACCCTGGCGATGCAGCCGCGTTTGCTTCGCCGGCCTGTATCGGCGACAGGCCGGGAAAAGCGGATTATCACGCTGAGGCGATAGCCACGCACAGGTATTTCATTTCCAGGTATTCGTCGATGCCGAAGCGCGATCCTTCACGACCGAGCCCTGACTGCTTAACGCCGCCAAACGGCGCCACTTCATTGGAGATAAGACCGGTATTCACGCCTACCATGCCGTACTCCAGCGCTTCGGGCACGCGCCATTGCCGGGCGGCGTCGCCGGTAAACACATAGGCGGCAAGCCCGAATTCGGTGGCATTGGCCAAAGCCACGGCCTCTTCTTCGTCGCTAAAGGGGAACAGCGGCGCCACGGGTCCAAAAGTCTCCTCGCGGGCAAAACGCATCTTGCCGGTGACGTCGCCTATCAGGGTCGGTTCAAAAAAGGTGCCGCCCAAGGCGTGGGGCTTACCGCCGGCCAGCAGCGTGGCGCCCTGGGACAACGCGTCGTCGATATGCGCGCGCACTTTGTCGACGGCATCCGCATCGATGAGCGGCCCCTGCGTGGTGCCTTCCGCCATGCCGTCGCCCACCTTAAGCCGCGCCACTTCGGCTACCAGCCGGGCGACCAGGGCGGGATAAATGCCCCGCTGCACATAGATACGGTTGGCGCAAACGCAGGTCTGGCCGCTGTTGCGGAATTTCGAGGCCATGATGCCGGCCACGGCGCTGTCCAGATCCGCGTCGTCAAACACGAGTACCGGCGCGTTGCCGCCCAGTTCCAGGGAAAGTTTTTTGATAGTTGGCGCGCATTGCGCCATCAGCAGACGCCCCACCTCGGTCGAGCCGGTGAAGCTCAGCTTGCGCACCACGGGACTGGCGCACAGCACCTGTCCCACATCGGCGGCGGGGCCGGTGACCACCTGCAAAACGCCGCGCGGAATACCCGCCTGTACCGCCAGCTCGGCCAGGGCCAGGGCGGTAAGCGGCGTTTGTTCCGCGGGTTTGACAATCATGGTGCAACCTGCCGCCAACGCCGGGGCCACTTTGCGCGTAATCATCGCCGCCGGAAAATTCCAGGGGGTGATCGCCGCGGTCACGCCGATGGGCTGCTTCAGCACCAGCAGCCGCTGCCGGGCCTGGGGCGACTGCAGCACGCTGCCCTCCACCCGTTTTCCCTCTTCGGCAAACCATTCGATAAAGCTGTTGGCATAGGCGATTTCGCCGCGCGCCTCGGCCAGCGATTTACCCTGTTCGGCGGTCAACAGCCGCGCCAAATCCTCCTGGTGCGCGACAATCAACATAGCCCATTTTTGCAGCAGCACGGCGCGTTGTTTACCGGTCAGCGCCCGCCAGGACACCAGCGCCAGCGCTGCGGCATCGATGGCGCGCGCCGTTTGGGCGGCGCTCACCTGCGCCACCTCGGCCAGTATTTCCCCGGTCGCCGGATTGGTGACGGCTTCGCGCGCGCCGCTGTCGCCGTCGCACCATTCACCGTCGATCAACGCCTGGTGACGGAGCAATTGCGGGTTATTAAGCTGCATCATCTTTCTATCCTTACGTATTTATGACTTGAGCAACCGGCTCAGCAGGTCCAGCGCCGCGGTGAACTGATCATCGGGGATGGTGAGCGGGTACAGAAAACGAATCACATTGCCGTGCACGCCACAGGTCAACAGCAATAATCCCTGTGCCAGCGCCTGTTTTTGGATACTCTTGGCGTACTGCGCGTCAGGCTTGCCGGTAGCCGGGTCGGCAAATTCGACCGCCACCATGGACCCCAGCCCGCGCACGGCGGAAATGGACGGACACGTCTGCCGGGCCTGTTGCAGCACTTCCACCAAATGGCCGCCAAGGCGCTGGGCGCGCTGGCAAAGCTGTTCTTCATCAATTACATCAAGCACCGCCAGCGCGGACGCCACGGCCAGCGGGTTGCCGGCGTAGGTACCGCCCAGCCCGCCCGGCGCCGGAGCGTCCATCACCTCGGCGCGGCCGGCGACGGCGGAAATGGGGATGCCGCCGCCCAGGCTTTTCGCCATGGTAATCAGATCCACTTTCACCTGCGGGCAGTGATCCATGGCGAACAGCCTGCCGGTACGGGCAAAGCCGCTTTGCACTTCGTCGGCAATCAATAAAATGCCGTGCTGGTCGCACAGTTGGCGCAGGCCGACGATAAACTCGGGCGGCGCGACGTTAAAGCCGCCTTCCCCCTGCACAGGTTCGAACAAAATGGCCGCCACCTGATCAGGACTGATATCGGTATGGAACAGGCTGTCGATGCTGGCCAGGGCCTGGTCGACCGACACGCCGTGCAGCGCATTGGGATAAGCCGCATGGAAAACCTGTCCGGGCAGCGGCCCGAATCCCAGTTTATAGGGCGCGACTTTACCGGTCAGCGCCAGCGTCAGCAGCGTACGGCCATGGAACGCGCCGCCGAAAGTAATGACGCCGGGGCGTCGGGTATAGGCGCGGGCTATTTTCACCGCGTTTTCCACCGCTTCCGCGCCGGTGCTGAACAGCGTGGTTTTCGCCGGGCCGGCCACCGGTACCCGGGCGTTGAGCTTTTCAGCCAGTTCGACATAATTGCCGTAAGGCACTATCTGATAGGCGGTATGGGTAAACAGCTCCAACTGCCCTTTGATCGCCGCGACGATTTTCGGATGGCGATGGCCGGTGTTTAATACCGCGATGCCGGCGGCGAAGTCGGTATACTCGCGACCCTCGACGTCCCACAGCGTGGCGTTTTCCGCCCGCGCGGCATAAAAATCACACATTACGCCGACGCCGCGCGGCGTGGCGGCCAGACGACGTTGGTTCAGTTCGCTGTTGTTCATGGTGCTGCTTCTCCCAAAATGGTGCGGCTAAACGTGCGCTATTACAGATCCCAGCCTAACTCCCGATTCTATTTATCCGCTTTGTGGCTCTATAATCCAGTGCCAGTTTTAATTTTTTGCAGGTGCCAATTGCGTTCGTTATTAACCGATATGCTGCTGCAGCATCTCTCCGCCCGCACCGGGGGGCCGCTGCACCGGCGTTTATATGACTGTATCCGCCTGGCGATCCTCGACGGCGGTATTCGCGCGGGCAGCCGCCTGCCGCCGACGCGCGACCTGGCGAAAGAACTGGCGCTGTCGCGCAATACCGTCAGCGCCGCCTACGAACAGCTGCTGGCCGAGGGCTATATATTTACCCGCGCCGGCAGCGGCACCTTTGTGACCGATCATATGCCCGACGGGGCCATGGCGCCGGTGAACGAGCAGCAGCCCGCCTGCGAGCGCCCGGCCGGGGAAGAATTTTCGGCGCGCGGCGCTAATTTGCTGGCCCGGTCGGGCGCCTCGCCCCATCAATGGGGGGCGTTTATGCCGGGGGTGCCTGATGTGTCCGGCTTTCCGCACGGTCTGTGGCGCCGTATCCATTCCCGGCTTATCCGGCGCATCAAGCCCGATTACCTCACCTATTCGCGCATGGGCGGCAGCCCGGAACTGCAGCAGGCGCTGGTGGATTATCTGCGGGTGGCGCGTTCGGTGAACTGTAGCGCGCAGCAGATTATTATTACCGAGGGCACTCACCAGGCCGTCGATCTGCTGGCCAAAATGCTGTGCAATCCCGGCGATCGCGCCTGGATTGAGGAACCCAGCTACTGGGGCATGCGCAATGTGTTGACCATCAACGGCGTCGACGTACAGCCGGTGCCGGTGGATGATCAGGGTTTAAACCCGCCGGACACGGCCGTTGCGGCGTCGCCGCGGCTGATTTGCGTGACGCCGTCACATCAGTACCCCACCGGCGCGGTAATGAGCCTGCAGCGGCGCCAGCGCCTGCTGGCGCTGGCCCAGGAACATAACGCCTGGGTGATTGAGGATGATTACGATAGCGAGTTCCGTTTTTCGGGCAACCCTATTCCCGCGTTGCAAAGTCTGGCGCCGCAGGCGCCGGTTATCTATATCGGCACCTTCAGCAAGACACTGTATCCGGGCCTGCGCATCAGCTATATGGTGCTGCCGCCGGCGCTGGCGCATGAGATGCGCGTGGCCCACGCCGAACTGTATCGCGGCGGTCACTGGATAACGCAACTGGCCCTGGCGCAGTTTATCGCCGAGGGACATTACGCCTCCCATATCCGCCGCATGCGCCTGCTGTACGGTAAGCGCCGCGCCGTCCTGAGCCGCTTGATCCTTCAGCATCTGGGTGCGGACGCGCTGCGCGACGACAGCAATGCCGGCCTGCATCTGGTGATGTCGCTGCCGGACGATGTCGATGATGTCAAGCTGTCGCAGGCGGCGGGACGGCAAGGCGTTTATGTCAGGCCCCTGTCGACCTATTACCTCGGCCCGGCGCGCAAAAAAGGGTTATTGCTGGGATATGCCTGCGTGGACGAAGAGCGGATAGAAAGCGCCTTTATGACCCTGCTGGGCTGCATGGGACAACCGGTGTCCGTTGCGCCGCCGCGTTGATACGGCGCAGATAGTGGCGAAGCCGCCCGCGCGGCGCCTGAACGGTAAGGGTTGCAGTATTAACGGATTGCCGCTTTGTGGTGCGGTATGCCGGCGACATCAGCGCGGCAATCGTCAAGGCGCCCGACCTGCTGGGGGAACGGCAAAGAACGCCGGCGCGGTCTCTTGTTTACGGATAAAAAGCGCAGAAATTCATGAGCTTGCTTACCTTAAGCCTGCCCAGGATATTTGCCTTTTCAGCGTGGAAATCGCTTGTGGCGGTGCGGGCGCGATGGTAAATATACTCACCGTAAGCACAAAAACATGCCGCCCGCCTTAGGATAAGCATATTTCGTGCCATAACCTCGTCGGCAAACCGCTGCGCCTGCTTAACTCCCATTAACAGACGTCGTTTCCGAACCGGTCTAGTTACGAGGTTGGATTTTCTTATGCAAAATTACGTGAGTTTTAAAAATATTCAAAAGACCTACGACGGCGACAAGCTGGTGGTGAAAAATCTCAACCTGGATATTGGCGAAGGCGAATTTCTGACGCTGCTCGGCCCGTCGGGTTCCGGTAAAACCACCAGCCTGATGATGCTGGCGGGGTTTGAAACGCCCACCCAGGGCGAAATCTACCTGCGCGGCCAGCCGCTGCACCATCTTCCACCGCACCGGCGCGATATCGGCATGGTGTTCCAGAATTACGCGCTTTTTCCCCATATGACGGTGGCGCAGAACCTGGCCTTTCCGTTGTCGATTCGCCGCATGAATAAAGCCGATATCCAGGAAAAAGTGGATAAGGTATTGGATCGGGTGAAGCTGACCGCCCTCGCCGACCGCTATCCCGCCCAGATGTCCGGCGGCCAGCAGCAGCGCGTGGCCCTGGCGCGGGCGCTGGTGTTTGAACCCAAGCTGGTATTAATGGATGAACCGCTGGGGGCGCTGGATAAACAGCTGCGCGAGCATATGCAGATGGAAATCAAGGCGCTGCACCAGGCGCTGGAGTTGACCATCGTCTATGTCACCCACGATCAAAGCGAAGCGATGACCATGTCGGATCGGGTGGCGGTGTTCAACGACGGCATTATCCAGCAGATCAACAGCCCCAGCACGCTGTATGAGGAACCGCAGAACAGCTTCGTGGCCCAGTTTATCGGCGAGAACAACGGCCTGCTGGCTACCCAGGCAGGCAGCGAGGATGAATTTTATCGCGCCGTCCTGGATGACGGCACCTCGCTGCGCGCGCTGAAGGTACGTCCCAGCTCGCCGGGGCGCAAGATCATGCTGTGCATCCGGCCGGAGCGCGTCAGAATCAATGTGCCGGCCGGCCAGCTGCCGGCGGGGTCGCAGCAAATTAGCGCCAGGATTACGCAGTTTATCTATTTGGGCGATCATGTGCGCATGATAACCGAGGTGGCGGGACAACCCGATTTTATGGTCAAACTCAGCGCCGCCGATTTGGACCCCGCCTGGGTGCCGGGCGGCGCGGTGACCCTGTCCTGGCAGGAGCGGCATCTGCGGGCGCTGGACGCCGTGACCCTGCAATAAACAAAGGCTGGCAATGCCAGCCTTTATTACTTTGGATATGCGCCAGGCGCCGGCCTACATTTTACATGCCGCTTCCCTGTACCTGGCGCCATCGGTGCGGCCCACCACTTGGTCTCCATTAAACAAGCTCACGACCGGGCGCCCGTTATAACTTCCATCCTTAGTCCAAAAACCCTCTGAATTCGCTTCCGTTACTGCTTCACCCGGCCAGCCGCCGGGACGCGCGCCCCATTCCCCAAACATACTGCCCACCGCCCGCTGATTGACGCCGGAGGTCAGATCTGCCGCCACCAGCATTGATTTACCATTGGAGGCACACAATGTTTGAGTATCATCCCACGAATACCTGTTGGTGGAATTAGGTCGATAATAGGTAAGCCATTTTCTTACAGTAAATTTATAAGTGTAATAATACTGATCACCACGCGCCATCAGGGTGACCTCACTGCTGGGGCGGGCATTAAGGGTAACAATACCGTTCTCATCTATTGGCGCGTTTACCGCATTCGAACTGCTCCAGGTCAAACTGCCATTGTCGCCGATGTTGCCCATAGGGTTGATCTGGAACCTTGGCTTGCTGCTGCCGGCATACGGCCCCGCATCAAAACCCACGTTGGGGAAACCCGAGTTTGGCCCAAAGCTGTGAGGATTAGCGACGGGCGAAACGGAATTGATCGCCCGGGGAGACAGGAAGATTGTATCTTGCGTGACGTCCACGCCGTCTACCTGAGCCGTCACGGTGGCGGTACCGCCACGAGTGTTGGTGAAGGTAACCTTGGCTTTTCCATCCGCGCCGGTGACGGCATTTGCCGGCGACGTCAGGCTCGCGCCATTGTTCACCGAGAAAACGACGCTCTTGCCCTCCATCCCGGCGCCCATGCCATTCTCCACCAACAGCTGTACTTCATTATATTCCGCGCCGTTGTCCAGCGACCGGTTACGCAATACATCAAGCGTCAGGATGGCCGGTGAGACAATAAAACTCAATGGCGCGCTGGCTTTGGTGAAACCCGCCACCGCGGCGTTAACCACGACCAGACCGGCCTGGTCGCTGGTGACGTCGACGGCCAGCGTACCGTCGGCGGCAGTGTCGCCGCCCTGCCGGGAAAAGGTGACGCCGGGGCTGGCGGAGGCAAAGGTGACCGCCTGCCCGGCAACCGGGTTATCGTGGGCGTCGCGCACCCGGACCTTGACCTGATGGGCCTCAAGGCCGGCCTCTTTATCGCCGGTGGTGATGACCTCTATCAAGGTGGTATTTTCCGCCGCCGCGCCGGCGACAAAAGTCATGCCGTCGCTGGCTAACGTAAAGCCCGCCACCGTGGCGAAGACCGTTACCGCGCCCGCGCGGGTACTGGTGACACCCACGTCGATAGTGCCGTCGGCCGCTGTCGTGCCGCCGGGATTGGACAGCGCGGCGCCAGGGGTGACGGTGGCAAAGCTGACCGCCTGCCCCGCAATGGGATTGCTGTTGGCGTCGCGCACCTGGACCTTCACCCGATGGCCGTCGCTGTCGCCGGCCACCTTATCACCGGTGGTCAATACCTCTATGGTGGAGCGGCTCTCCGACGTGGGGCCGGCGACAAACTGCATGCCGTCGCTGGACTTGGTAAAGCCCGCCACCGTAGCGCTAACCACTACCGTGCCCGCCAGGGTATTGGTGACGCCGACCTCGAGGGTGCCGTCGGCCGCCGTATCGCCGCCGGGGCTGGAAAGCATGGCGCCGGGACTGGTGGTGGCGAAGGTGACCGCCTGCCCCCTGATGAGATTATCATTGGCGTCGCGCACCGTGATTTTCACCCGATGGCCGTCGCTGTCGCCGGCCACCTTATCGCCGGTGGTGACCACCTCGACGGCGGTGCGGGTTTCCGCCGCGGCGCCGGCGACAAAACGCATGCCGTCGCTGTCCCGGGTAAAGCCCGCCACTGTGGCGCTGACCACTACCGTGCCCGCCTGGTTACTGGTGACACCGACCTCGAGGGTGCCATCGGCCGCCGTATCGCCGCCGGGGCTGGAAAGTGTGGCGCCGGGGCTTGCGGTGGCGAAGGTCACCGCCTGTCCGCCAACCGGATTGTCATTGGCATCGCGCACCGTAACCTTCACCCGATGGCCGTCGCTGTCGCCGGCGATCTTGTCGCCGCGGGTGATAACCTCGACGACGGTGCGGGTTTCCGCTGCGGCGCCGGCGACAAAACGCATGCCATCACTGGCTTTGATAAAGCCCGGCAACGCGGCGGAGACAATGACCACCCCCGCCCGGTTGCTGGTCACATCCACCGTCAGCGTGCCATCCTCACCGGTTTCGCCGCCGGGGATGGACAGATGCGCGTCATCGCCCGCCGCCACCCATTTCACCACCGCGCCGGCGACCGGGTTGTCCTGGGCGTCGCGCGCGGTTACCCGCACCTGATGCGCTTGTGAACCCGCAATCTTATCTCCCTGGGTCAGCACCTGGATAAGGGTATTAGCCTCGGAAGCTTTGCCGGCAATAAACGTCATCTCAACGCCGCGGGTGGTAAAATCGCCCACCGTGGCGGTAACCGTTTGCAGCCCCGCCCGGGAGGACACGACGGTCGCCATCAGGGTGCCGTCGTCACCGGTAACATCGCCCTCCAGGGGGGTTACCTGCGCGTCGTTGTCGGCGCCAAAGCTCACCGCCTGGCCGCCGATGGGATTATTAAGGGCATCGCGCACCGTCAGCCTGACCCGATGCGCGTCAATGCCATCCGCCGCCTTATTTCCCGTGGTCAGGACTTCAAGCTGTGTCTGGGTTTGGTCGGCGCCGCCGGCCACAAAGGCGACGGCGGCCTGCTGCGACGAGCCGTCCAGGCTAGCCCGCGCCATAACGGGACCGACGGTGCGGGAGGTAATACCGGTTTCGGTAAAGCCGTCGTCATCGCTCACCGCCGTGGGGGATAATACCGTGGCGCCGTTATCGGCGCTGAAAGCGACCGTCTCGCCGGGCACAGGGTTGCCGTTGCCATCGATAACCCTGGCCCGGACGCGAATGGCGGTTTGGCCATCGGCGACCGCGTTGTTGTTCTCTACCGCCAGGCTTGCCAGGGTAATGATTTCCGGTGCGGTCACATTCACCGTGGTCACCGCCCGATTGGAGAGATTCCCCCGGTTATCATGGGCTATCGCGTTGATGCGATAGGTATTGTCCGCCCCCGGGGTACCCTGGTAGGCCGGCATGACAACGGTTATCGCCTGCGGAGAAACCTGGGTGATACGCCCGCCGCTCGCCAGCAGCGGCGCGCTGTCCCAATCAATGCGATCCAACCCGTGTTCGGCGGTGATGTCGGCGGTTAAGGTAACCGACGTGCCCGCCGCACCGGTGATTTGCGCCGGTAGCGCCAGACGGATCAGATCCCGACGCTGATAATCGAGCACGATATTATAGTTGCGGTCGACCAGATCGTAGCGGCTGCCGGCCAGCGTTCTGGACGGTCCGACTTTAGAGGAATCGAGATGTGACTGCCAGGATTCGCCCAGCCGGTAATTCAGCTGGAAATTCAGGCTGCTGTCGTTCGCGCCGCCTTTGCCGGTCCGGTGCTGCGCGCCGACGGTGAACAAGGGGATGGGCGTATAGTTAATGCCGGCGGTCAGGGCATAGGGATCTTTTTGCCGACTATCCTTACCGAACAACGCCACCTCATCGCCGCGGTATTGCTCAAACATCAGCGAACCGCCCAGCTGTGGGTAAGATGGCAGCCAGGCTTGGGCGCGCAGATCGAACCCGTTGGCCGGCCGTTCGTTATAGTCGGCGAAATCCCGCGACGGGTGCCAATCCGTCAGGCCGAAATAACTATTGGCCGACAGCCGCAAATAATCCGTCCAGGCTTCGGCCCCGACGCCGAGCCGGCGATTGTTGCCGGTAATATCGTTATCATAAAAAGTATTGGCGCCGTACAACCAGCCGTCCTTTTCGGTGCGCACGCCCAGGCCGAGATTCACCGTATTGCGCTGGTCGCTGTTACGCACCCCTAATTGCGAAAATACCGTCGAGCGTTCGGTATCCCGCAGGGGAACCAGCAAATCCACCGCGCTGTCGGTAAATCTGAAATTCCGGTCGGCGTTGAGCTGGACGCGGGCGGTGCCGAACTGGTTCAGCCATTGCTCGCCCGCCTGCCCGGCGCCGCCCACCACGCTTGAACGCGCCAAATCGGCGGCGGCGCCGCCGGTGTTGCCGCCCGAGAACAGGGAGCCGGCCGTCTGTGCGCCGCGCGCCAGCTTATCCTCTGCCTGCGAAGATGACTGGACCGGGATGGCTGAGTTAAACAAAGACGTGTGGCTGCGGGGAACGTCGATCTCGTCGCCGGTGCCCAGCGCGGAAAACGATTTAGCGAAATTGCGCAGTCCATTGAGCGTTTTTAGCTCTTCCAGCGTCAGGTTATAGCGTGTCGCCACCGACAATGTCGTCTCGCCCGGCCCCAAAACATAAGGAACCGTGGCGATGGCCATTAAGGGCGCCGCCGTTGACGGCAACGCTGCGGGCGCGGCTTTCGCCATGGCCGGCGTAAAAGACAGGCTAAGCGGAAAGACTATCTGGAAAGCGATATTCAGCCACGCCACCGCGCGCCAACGTTGATGAATTACCGGCGGCGGCGTAGATTGGATTTTTTTCATTTGATAATAGCTAAAGAGATTCTTAAAAAGCATCAATTTATCCCACTGGTCAATAACTTCAATTCCCGGCCATATTAATCCGCCGTCGGCAAAGGTTATCCGGCGTAACAAGACCCCATTTAAATAGTGTTACAGGCCAGCATAACTGGCAGCAATATCGAAGAAAATAGCTTTAGTCGATAATATTGCAGACCATACCAGAAATGAAATTAAAAATATTCACTTGAACCATTAAATAGATAAAAAATTACAAATCCTTTAAATTCATTGAATTGCATTAACTTGGTCACTATTTAATTTTTTTAATTAATGTTTAATTTCCTGTAAACTCAATAAACATAACTCATAATATTTTATGGCCGATATACCTGAATATGGCCTGTATTAATGCTACTACGTGCATTAATTGGCAATCTGCATTCATCGTGGGATAACGGCGCTTAAAGGGATAATATTCATGAAGAAGATGACGTATCCTTGCTGGGACCTCTGGTTTATCCGGGTTAACAGGGGCCATTAAGGCAGCTTCATTTATTTAATAAATAATATGAATGAATCAGGAAAGCAGCAGGCGTGAAGGGGGAGAGAAGCGGGTATTCCCTGCCGACTGAGGCAGGCAAAGGGAATACCCTGATTATTGATTACGGCGTATGAGCGGTCATAACGCCGGTTATCTGCGTACCAACCGGTAAATCCACAGCACCACGATAGCGCCGATCACCGCCACGACAAAACTGCCGAAGTTAAAGCCGTCGACGCGTCCATAACCAAAGAACGTGCTGATATAACCGCCGACCACGGCGCCGATGATACCGAGAATGATGGTAATGATAAATCCGCCGCCGTCCCTGCCCGGCATGATGAATTTAGCGATAATGCCGGCGATAAGTCCAAAAATAATCCAAGATAAAATTCCCATAACAACACTCCTTTATAGCGATTGCCTGTACTTAAAAATCCGTGATGGATACCTAGCCTGAAAGAGCAGTACCAGAAACCTGTTTTATTATAGTCAATGCTCATGATTATGCTGGAAATAATACAGAGAACATTGAGTACCGGAATAGCAAACACCGGGCGCGATGTCCAGGCCTAAAACGGCAGGCTGGTGATGTCAACCAAGGTTAACGTCCCGCCGAAGACCGCGCCGGTATCAATATAGAACTGATTATAAAAATGCCTGACGCGTTCGAGCGGCGTATGGCCGAAAAAGAAGTGCGTCGCGCCGCTGATGGGCGCCCCGCGCCCGCGCTGGTTGCGGTTGATGCGCTGCCGGCTCCACACCACCAGCTCGGGGTCGACGGTCTGCTGGTAGCGATAATTGTCCAGGGGATAATCCGCGTGCGCGATCACAATATGACGCTGCGCCATTTCAAGGTCGATAATCAGCGGCAGATAAGCGCAGCGCTCAATCAATGCCGCCGCCCGCCGCCGCTGTTCCTCATCCAGGCGCCAAAACCATTGGCCGCCGTTGGCCAGCCACAGGTTCTCTTCGCCGCGGGAAAGGGCGTCGATGGCCATTTGCTCATGGTTGCCGCGAACCGCGCAGAACCAGGGTTGTTCAAGCAGTTCCAGGCATTGCAGGTTTTGCGCGCCGCGATCGATCAGATCACCGACCGAGATCAGCAAATCGCGCGCGCGATCAAACCGCTGGCGCGCCAGTTTCGCCAGCAGCAAATCGTAACAGCCATGCACATCCCCGACCACGAAGATACGCCGCCAGTCGTCTGGGTTGATTTTGCGGTATATCTGTTCCGGCATCATCTGATTCATCATCCCCCCCGATAAGCTCAAGGCCATCATTATCAGCATAGCAGGCTGGGACACGCGGACATCAATAATCTTGTCATAGGGGAAATCGATGATAAAACGTCATTAAAAGCTGTTAAAACAGCCTGATAACGGGCAGCATGAAGGTCTGCACCTTTGTCCGGTATGCTGTATGAATAAACGCCACGCCCTGGTTTCGCTGAATATCGCGGCCTTCTTTTTTGGCCTTTCAGGCATTTTAGGTAAAGTCATTACCACCTCGCCCGCCGCCATAGTATTTGGCCGCGCGCTGTTCGCGGTGCTGGCGTTATCGCTGCTGATGCTCGGCGTACGCGGCTTTCGCTGGCAACGCATCAGCGGCGGCAGCGCTCTGGTGGTCATTGGCGCCAGCGCTATCCTGGCCGGGCACTGGCTCACCTTCTTCATTTCGGTCAAAGCCTCGGGCGTGGCGATTGCCACGCTTGGATTCGCCAGTTTCCCGGCCTTTACCACCCTGTTTGAAAGCATCGGTTTCCGGGAGCGCATTTCGCTTAACGAGATCCTGCTCATCGTCCTGATTTGCCTTGGCCTGATGATGGTCTGCCCGTCGTTTGATATCAGCAGCGGCAGTACGCGCGGGTTTTTATGGGGAATTTTATCCGGCGCGCTGCTGGCGTTGCTTATTATCTGCAACCGCATTACCGCCATCAGTATCCGGCCGGTACAGGCGGCGTTATGTCAAAACGCCGTTATCTGCCTGCTGATGCTGCCCTTCGCTTTCCACGCGTTGCCGCAAGCCTCCGCCGGCGACTGGTTTTACCTGGTGCTGCTGGGGGTATTCTGTACCGGCGTGGCGCACAGCCTGATGGTCACCAGTTTACGTTTCGTCAAGGCGCGCGCCGCGGCGGTGTTTTTCGCCCTGGAGCCGGTCTACGCCATTCTTTTTGCCTGGGCATTGTTCGGCGAACGGCCGACCCCCGGCATGTTTGCCGGCGCCGCGGTGATTATTTTTTCAGTAACGGCGTTTTCACGTCACGATAAAAAAGCGCCGTCGCCGTCTGAGCGGCAAGCCTGACGGGCGAAGGCGCGGGGGAAAGCGCGGGGATTGCCGGCGAGGGACGGGGTTCCCCGCCGGTGGTTGCCGTGCCAGGCGGTTAGCGAATCATCGGCAGCTTAAGGCCGTATTTTTCCGCGCAGGCGATGGCCTCGGGGTAACCGGCATCGGCATGGCGCATCACGCCGGTGGCCGGGTCGTTCCATAATACCCGCGCCAGGCGCTCATCGGCCTTTTCGCTGCCGTCGCAGACGATAACCATGCCCGCATGCTGGGAGAACCCCATACCCACGCCGCCGCCGTGATGCAGACTGACCCAGGTGGCGCCCCCGGCGGTGCTGAGCAGGGCGTTCAGCAACGGCCAGTCGGAGACGGCGTCCGAGCCGTCTTTCATCGCTTCGGTTTCACGGTTGGGCGAGGCGACCGACCCGCAGTCGAGATGATCACGGCCGATAACAATCGGCGCTTTCAGCTCGCCGGTGCGCACCATCTCGTTAAACGCCAGCCCGGCGAGGTGACGTTCTCCCAGCCCCAGCCAGCAGATGCGCGCCGGCAGGCCCTGGAAGGCGATGCGCTCCTGCGCCATATCCAGCCAGTTATGCAGCAGCCGGTTGTCCGGAAACAGCTCCTTGAGCTTGGCATCGGTCTTATAGATATCTTCCGCATCCCCCGACAACGCCACCCAGCGGAACGGCCCCTTACCTTCGCAAAACAGCGGACGGATATAGGCGGGTACAAAACCGGGGAAATCGAAGGCGTTCGCCACCCCCTCCTCCAGCGCCACCTGGCGGATATTGTTGCCGTAATCCACCGTCGGCACGCCCATTTCATGGAACGCCAGCATCGCCTTGACGTGTTCGGCCATCGACGCCCTGGCCGCGCTGATAACGCTTTGCGGATCGTCTTTTTTGGCCTGGTTCCATTGTTCCAGGCTCCAGCCGGCCGGCAGGTAGCCGTTGAGCGGGTCATGGGCGGAAGTCTGGTCGGTGACGATATGCGGACGGGCGCCGCCGCCGGCGGCGCGTTTGGCCAGCTCCGGCATGATCTGCGCCGCATTGCCCAGTAGCCCGACGGAAATTGCCTCGCCTTTGGCGCAGGCGTCTTCAATTAGCGCCAGCGCTTCGTCGATGGTAAACGCCTTGCGGTCGAGGTAGCGGGTGCGCAGGCGAAAATCTATGCGCGACTCCTGGCATTCAATGGCCAGCACGCAGGCGCCGGCCAGCACGCCGGCCAGCGGCTGGGCGCCGCCCATGCCGCCCAGGCCGGCGGTAAGGATCCATTTCCCCTTGAGATCGTTGTCGTAATGTTGGCGGCCCGCTTCGGCAAAGGTTTCGAAGGTGCCCTGCACGATGCCTTGGGCGCCGATATAAATCCAGGAGCCGGCGGTCATTTGCCCGTACATCATCAGCCCGGCCCGGTCCAGTTCATGGAAATGTTCCCAGGTGGCCCAATGCGGCACCAGGTTGGAATTGGCAATCATCACGCGCGGCGCGTCCACATGGGTGCGGAACACGCCGACCGGTTTACCGGATTGCACCAGCAGGGTCTCGTCTTCCTCCAGGTCGCGCAGGCTTTGCAATATGGTTTCGAAACAGGGCCAGTTACGCGCCGCCTTGCCGATGCCGCCGTAGACCACCAAATCGTCGGGACGCTCGGCGACATCCGGATCGAGGTTGTTCTGGATCATGCGGTACGGCGCTTCAATCAGCCAGTTTTTGCAGGTCAGCGTGGTGCCGCGCGGCGCGCTGACGGGACGTGAAACGGCATTGCTAAAATCGTTTTTCATCAGGGGTTCCTTTATCTTTAGCGCGTTGACGCATAGCTGGGTAACAAGGATTGTACTTCCGCGGGCAGGGTGAATTCAGCGACCCAAAGACGCATCGCTTCGATATCCGGCGCCAGGAGCCGATCGCTTGCCAGGAAGGCGACACGGTTACGGATAGCCACAAGCTGTTGTTCGAGCGCCGCCGAGCTGTTCAGCGGCCGGTTAAAATCAATGCCCTGGGCGGCGGCCATGGCTTCGATGCCCACCACCACCGAGGTGTTGAAACACATATCCCCCAGCCGGCGGGCGGCAAAGGTGGCCATCGACACATGGTCCTCCTGGTTGGCGGAGGTCGGCAGGCTGTCGACGCTGGCCGGGTGCGCCAGGGACTTGTTTTCCGAGGCCAGCGCCGCGGCGGTGACCTGGGCTATCATAAAGCCCGAGTTCACGCCGCCTTCATTGATCAGGAACGGCGGCAGGCCCGACAGGCCGGTATCGAGCAGCAGCGCCAGGCGGCGTTCTGAAATAGCGCCGATTTCGGCTATCGCCAGCGCGAGGATATCGGCGGCGAACGCCACCGGCTCGGCGTGGAAATTGCCGCCGGAAATCACTTCGCCGCTATCGGTAAACACCAGCGGGTTATCGGACGCGGCGTTGGCCTCGATTTGCAGGATGCGCGCCGCATAGGTCAGGTTATCCAGGCAGGCGCCCATCACCTGCGGCACGCAGCGGATGGAATAGGGATCTTGTACCCGGCCGCAGTCGGCATGGGATACCACGATTTCGCTGCCGTCAAGCAGCGTGGACACCGCCCGCGCCACCGCTATCTGGCCGGCCTGGCCGCGCGCCTGGTGGATACGCGCGTCGAAAGGCTTGACCGAGCCTTTGATGGCCTCAAGCGTCAGGGCGCCCGCCACCAGCCCGGCGGCAAAGGATCGTTCCGCTTCAAACAGGCCGACCAGCGCCAGCGAGGTGGAAACCTGGGTGCCGTTCAGCAATGCCAGCCCTTCTTTCGGCGCCAGCACGATGGGACGCAAGCCGGCCAGCGCCAGCCCTTCCACCGCGCTTATCAGCGCTCCCTTGACCCGCACCTGCCCCTCGCCGATAAGCATCAGGGACAAATGCGCCAGCGGGGCCAGGTCGCCCGAGGCGCCCACCGAGCCTTTGGCCGGGATACAGGGCATGACGCCGGCGTTATACAAGGACAGCAGGGCCTCCACCACCGATAACCGAATGCCGGAATGGCCGCGCGCCAGGCTTATCACTTTGCAGGCCATGATAAGCCGCGTCACATTGTCTTCGAGCAACGCGCCGGTGCCGACGCTGTGCGACAGCACCAGGTTACGCTGCAGTTCCGCCAGCCGTTCGGCGGGAATGCGGGTTTGCGCCAGTTTGCCGAAACCGGTGTTGATGCCGTAGACCACGTCGCCGGTGGCCAGGATCTCCTCCACCGTTTGCTGCGCGGCGTTGATGGCGGTGAAGGCGGCGGGATCAAGCGACAGTTCCAGCTCGCCATGATAGATGGCACGCAGCGTCGCCAGGTCTACCTCGCCCGGCACCAGACGGCATGGGCGTAAAGATGTTACAGAAGATGACATAATCTATTCCTGTCTATACAAGTAAAACCGGCACTAGGGCGCATTACTGGGTTGCGCCCGGGTGCCGCAGTTGCGGCCCGTTGTTGTGCCCTGCTCCGCGAAACCTGGCGAACCATTGCGGTCCGGATTGCAAAGTCAAAGCGCCATGCTTTGCAGCGTTTCGCTGCGTATTTCCTCGGTAACGCGCGCCTTGAGCGCCATAAATTCCGCCGTGGTCTTTAAGGTGTAGTCACGGGGATGGGGGAAGTTTATCGCCACCTCGGTTTTAATCCGTCCCGGTCTGGCGCTGAAGATGGCGACTTTATTGGCCATAAAAATGGCCTCGTCGATATCATGCGTGACAAACAGCACCGTCTTGCGTGACGACTCCCATATTTTCAACAATAATTCCTGCATCAGCACCCGCGTTTGATTGTCCAGCGCGCCGAAGGGTTCATCCATCAGCAGGACTTTCGGATCGTTGGCCAGCGCGCGGGCGATGGCGGTGCGCTGCTGCATGCCGCCGGACAGCTGGCGCGGGAAATGCTGCTCAAACCCGCGCAGGCCGACCTGATCGACAAAATAATCGCAGCGCTCGCGCTGCACGCCCGGGCTCAGGCCCCGTTCCCGCAGCCCAAAACAGATGTTCTGCGCCACCGTCAGCCACGGAAACAACGTATAGCTCTGGAAGACCATGCCTCGATCGGCGCCCGGGCCGTCAATCAGTCCCCCGTCCAGCCACACTTCCCCGGTGGTGGGCCGATCGAGACCGGCGACAATCCGCAGCAGGGTGGATTTACCGCAGCCCGACGGGCCGAGGATGGTAATAAAATCGTTTTCCTCCACCCGGTAGTCGATGGGCAGCAACGCCTGGGTCTGCTGGCCCTTGGGGCCGTTAAAGACGCGCGACACCTGGCGGATGGCGAGTTTTCCGGGGGTCATGAGGAAATGCTCCAGGCAAACAGGCGGCGGTTCACCGCCTTGAACAGGAAATCGGAAATCAGGCCGATACAGCCGATAACGATAATGCCGAAAATAATCTGCCCGGTATTGAGCAGCGCCTGGCTGTCGACAATCATATGGCCGATACCGCTGGACGAGCCGATTAGCTCAGCCACGATCACATAGGTCCAGGCCCAGCCCAGCACCAGGCGCAGCAATTCGGCAATCTCGGGCGCCGCGCCTGGGATCAGCACCCGTCGCACGATACTGCGGTTCGAGGCGCCCAGGGTATAGGCGGCTTCCACCAGATCGCGCCGCGCCGCGCCCACGGTGACCGCGATCATCAGCACAATCTGAAAAAACGAGCCGATAAAAATCACCAGAATTTTTTGCATTTCGCCAATGCCGGCCCACAGGATCAGCAGGGGAATAAACGCCGACGCGGGCAGGTAGCGGCAAAACGAGACAAAAGGTTCAAGAAACGCCTCCACCAGTTTATACGACCCCATCATGATGCCGAGCGGCACCGCCAGTACCGCCGCCAGGATAAATCCGCCCAGCACGCGCATCACCGTCATGCCGATATCCAGCGAAAAATTGTACTCGGTAAACAGCAGGTAGCCTTCGTGCACCATGGTCAGCGGGTCGGCCAAAAAGGTCGGCGACACCCAGCCGGCGAACGTGGCCCAGGCCCAAAAGCCGAAAAACAGGATAAAAAAACCCAGCCCGAGAAACCAGCGCTGCCCGGTTGAAACCGCGCGCAGCGGCACCATCAGCGGGTTGTGCCGTACTTTCTTCGCCGCCGGCAACGGCGCCGGTTGCCCGGCGGCCGGCGAGGCCTTGTCAACGGACATTGCGCGCCCCTTATTGATTAACGTAGCTGGCGTCATACAGTGTCTTGATATCGGGGATCTTGCGGATCACCTTCATTTGCAGCAGCAGTTGCGCCGCCTCCCGGCTGAAGCTGTCGATTTCGCCGTTAAAGAACTGGCGGTTCTGCGCCCGGTCCTGCCAGCGCAGGTAGCTGGCCGACTCGGCAAATTCCTTGCCCGATTCCTTAACCGCCGCGCCCATGATTTCATTGGCTTTATCCGGCTGAGCCTTGATCATATCCAGCGCGTCGAAATAGCTGGCGACCAGCGCCTTGGCGGCCTGGGGATTTTGCTTGAGGAAGGCGGGCGTACAGCCCAGCGTATCCATAACCATCGGATAATCGAGGGTGGTGGCCAGGATCTTGCCTTTATCCGGGCTTTGCCGCACCGAGGAAAGATAAGGCTCGTAGGTCATGGCGGCATCGTTGCTGCCGGCGATAAACGAATGGGCGGCGGCTTCGGGCGAGAGCGTGGTGGTCTTGACGTCTTTAAGGCTCATGCCGTTTTTATCCAACATCCAGGCCAAGGCGAAATACGGCGAGGTGCCCGGTGCGTCGACGCTGATGGTTTTGCCCTTCAGCGCCTTGATGCTGTCGATGCCGTTGCGCACCACCAGGCCGTCGGCGCCGTAGGATTTATCCAGCTGGACAATCTGGGTGATGGGCACGCCGTTGGCGTTCCAGGAAATATAGGTTTCCACCGTGGTGGCGGCGCACTGCACGTCGCCGGAGGCAATAGCCAGGTGGCGGTCTTTTTGCGGGATCATTTTGACGGTGACATCCAGGCCGTGGCGTTTAAATATCCCCGCCTTGTCCGCCAGGGTCAGCGGCGCAAACCCGGTCCAGCCGGAAATACCGATGGCCAGCGGCGTGTCGGCCGCCATCGCCGGCAGGGCGCCGGCCAGGCCGAGCGCCAGAATAAGGGCGGTCTTCAGCGGTTGAACGCGGCGTTGCAATGACGTACTGACACAGGCGATGCTCATATCCCACTCCTGAAATAACGCCGGCTAAATTAACCGGCAAAAATGTGTTCGCGGCCGGCTAAGGCGCCTGCCGCCCTGGCTAACAACTGTATAAGCTTGTCTATACAAGACTCTTTACCTAGGCAGGAACTAAGCAAAGCTTGTGCCATCTTGCCCGTGGCCGGTTATTTGACGATAAGCGTCGCCCTGAACGGGCGAGTCCCGCAATCACGGACGCGCCGCGTTGGCAGCGCGCACCCCGTGGCGCGGCCGATGAATCATTATGGCGCGCCATGCACCAAAACCATGCAGGCGATGCTTCTATCGGCCATAAGAGCCGCCTGGCGCGGCTAGCGACGGGAGATATCCGCCCATAGCGCCACGCCATCGCCGTCGGCGGGCCACAGGCGCAGCGGCGCGCCGAGTTGTCGCCACCAGATGCCCTCGCGTTGCGTCAGCGGCGTCTCGCCCTCAAGGTGCCAGCGGCCCGCCAGTACATAGATTACGCCGTCGCCGCCCGCGGGCAGGCGCTGCTCGCCGGTCAGGCGCTCTACCCGCGCCCGCCGGTCCCGGCGGCGGGTCATGATATTGAAATCCCGGCTCGGGCCGCCCGCCAGCCGCGCGCTGATGGCGTCCTCGCCGGCAAAGGCATGCGGCACGCCGGGCCGGGTCAGGGCATGGGATCCGCCGGCGGCGTCATGCAGCGTCACGCCGTCGCCCTCCAGCAGGGCGATAATCCGATCCACGCCGGGGAAGGAGGAAAAGGCCCCGTCGCGGTCGATGGTGGCGATGCTGGCGCGCCAGGCAAACGCCGCCGGGTCGCCGCCCGCCGGCAACGCAGCGGGCGCATCAGGCGGGCAGCTGATAATTTCGCGCGTTTCGCCGCCGCCGTTGCGCCAGGGGGACACCGGCAGGCCGGTGAACGAAAACCTGACCGGCCGGCTCACAGCGCCTCCCGGCGCAGGTCGCGCAGCACGCGGGCGAAAGACTGGGCGCTTTCCCGTTCCAGGGCATGGTGCCCGTCGCTGATTACCCGGCGGCCGGCGACGAACACATCGCGGATTTGGCCGGGGCCGCCGGCAAACAGCCAGCGATTGAGCAGGTCGCCGTCGTCGGCCGAGGCGATATAGGGATCTTCGCCGTCCAGCACCAGCCAGTCGGCGCGCATACCGACCGCCAGCGCGCCCAGCGGTACGCCGCAGGCCTGCGCCCCGCCCCGCAGCGCCGCGCCGTAAAGATTATCGCCGAGCGTGGGGTGCAGCGCGTCGGCCAGACGGTTGCGGCGCCGGTCGCGCAGGCGTTGTCCGTATTCCAGCCAGCGCAGCTCTTCCACCACGTTGAGCGAAACATGGCTGTCGGAGCCGATGCCCCAGCGCCCGCCCTGCCGAACATAGCCGTCGGCCGGGAAGATACCGTCGCCCAGGTTGGCCTCGGTGGTGGGACACAGCCCCGCTACCGCGCCGCTGCGCGCCAGGCGGGCCAGTTCTTCCTCATCGAGATGGGTGGCATGGATCAGGCACCAGCGTTCATCCACCTTAACCTGATCCATCAGCCAGCGAACCGGACGGGTTCCCGACCAGGCCAGGCAATCCTCCACCTCTTTTGTCTGCTCGGCCACGTGGATATGTACCGGCAATTCCGCCGCCGAGGCCTGCAGGACCTCGTGGATTTGCCGCGCGCTGACGGCGCGCAGGGAATGGAAACACAGGCCCAGGCGCTGGTGCGGCTGCGTGGCCAGATGGGCTTGCAGCGCCTGCTGCTGGCGCAGGTAGCTGCCGGTATCCTGGATAAAACGCCGCTGCCCGGGGGCCGCCGCCTGTTCGCCAAAACCGCCGTAGGAGTACAGCACCGGCAGCAGCGTCAGGCCGATACCGCTCTCGGCCGCCGCCTGGCTGACGCGCAGCGCCATTTCCGCCGGATCGGCGTACGCATGGCCCTGGGGATCGTGATGCAGGTAATGGAATTCCGCCACCTGGCTGTAGCCGCCCTTTAGCATCTCGATATACAGCTGGCGGGCGATAATGCCCACCTGCTCCGGCGACAGCCGTTGCACCATGCGGTACATCACATCGCGCCAGGTCCAGAAGCTGTCCTTCGGATCGCCGAAGACTTCCGTCAGTCCGGCCATGGCGCGCTGAAAGGCGTGGGAATGCAAATTGGCCATGGCGGGCAATACCGGCCCGGCGAGAGACTCGGCGTCCTGTGCGCCGGCATCTGATTCAATAGCGACGATCGTTCCCTGGGCGTCGATCTGCAGTCGGACATTGTGGGTCCATCCCTGCGCCAGCAGCGCACGGGGGGCAAAGTAAACGGGCATGGCGGTTTCCGGTTAAAGTGAGAGTGATAGGAGTGTCTATCCAGACGAAATGCTTATCCACTTGTCTATACATATACATACGCTGAATTGAACAGTAAACTGTTTTGTTATTATCCCTGTCATCAGAGGTCGGAAACGTGTCTGAACTACTGTCAGCGGCGCAACTGTCCGCCATCATGAGCGATACGCCGGCGCCCATTTATCAACGGGTTAAACAGGCGATCGTGCAGCAGATACGTTCCGGGGCTTGGGAGCCTCATCGGCGCATCCCGTCGGAAAGCGAACTGGTGGCGGAGCTGGGGGTCAGCAGGATGACCATTAACCGGGCGCTGCGCGAGCTGACCGGCGAGGGTTATCTGCTGCGGATGCAGGGCGTCGGTACCTTTGTCGCCGAGCTCAAGCCCCAGACCGCCATGCTGGAAGTGCGCAATATCGCCGATGAAATCGCCGCGCGCGGCCATCGCCACAGCAGCACCCTGCTAACCCTGGAAGCGCGCCAGGCGACCGGCGAGGAAGCGTTATCGCTGGGCATCCAGCCGGGTGAGCAGCTGTTCCATTCGCTGATCGTGCATTATGAAAACGATATTGCCGTACAGTTGGAAGACCGCTGCGTCAATCCCTTGACCGCGCCCGATTATCTGCGGCAGGATTTCAACCTGATTACGCCCTATTTCTACCTGACGCAGGCCGCGCCGCTTACCGCCGGCGAGCATCGGGTCGAGGCGGTAAACGCCAGCAGCCGCGAACGCGAGCTGCTCCAGCTGGCGGATAACGAACCCTGTTTGCTGATTCACCGGCGCACCTGGTTCGGCAAACTGGTGGTGACCTCCGCGCGCCTGCTGTATCCCGGCACGCGTTATCAGCTGTTTGGCAGCTTTATCGCCTAGCGCGGGGTGCGCCGCGGTCCAGGGCGGCGCGTTGCCTGAACGGCTGTGGGGTTTCAATAGACTTTTTTATCAACCTAGCGGGAGATCAATCCATGCCGGTAACGGAACATTTTGACGCCGTCTGGTCGGGGGCCGACGTGGCGACCCTGCGCAACGGCCGCTATGACATCATCAGGGACGGCGCGATTGCCGTCAGGGGCGAACGCATCGCCTGGGTCGGACCCAGGGACGAGCTGCCGGCGGCGGACGTGGCGGCCCGGCATGATTTCGGCGGCGGCATCGTCACCCCCGGCTTTATCGACTGTCATACCCACCTGGTATTCGGCGGCAATCGCAGCCATGAATTCGAACAGCGGCTTAACGGCGTCAGCTATGCGGACATAGCGGCCGCCGGCGGCGGCATTCTGTCCACGGTCAACGCCACCCGCGGCGCGTCCGAGGATGAACTGATGGCCGCGGCCGTTCCCCGGCTGGCGATGCTGATGGCCGACGGCGTCACCTGTATCGAGATAAAATCCGGCTACGGACTGACGCTTGAGAGCGAAATAAAAATGCTGCGCGTCGCCCGGCGCATCGCGCAGGCCTATCCGGTCCAGGTCAGGACCACGCTGCTGGCGGCCCACGCGCTGCCGCCGGAATACCAGGGGCGCGCCGACGAGTATATTACGCTTATCTGTGAACACTGGATCCCCGAGGTGGCGGCGCTGGGACTGGCCGACGCGGTAGACGGTTTTTGTGAACACCTGGCCTTCTCACCCGCGCAGATAGCACGGGTATTTACTGCCGCCCGGCAGGCGGGCCTGCCGGTCAAACTCCATGCCGAACAGCTTTCGTCCCTGGGCGGCAGCAGCCTGGCCGCGCGTTACGGCGCGCTGTCGGCGGATCATCTGGAATATGCCACCGACGACGACGCCCGCGCCATGGCGCAGTCCGGCACCGTGGCGGTCCTGCTGCCGGGCGCCTGTTATATGCTGCGGGAAACCCAGCTGCCGCCGGTGGCGCTGTTTCGCCGGCATGGCACGCCGATGGCGCTGGCCAGCGATATCAATCCAGGCACCTCGCCCGCCTGCTCCCTGCGTCTGATGCTGAACATGGGCTGCACCCTGTTTCGCATGACGCCGGAGGAGGCGTTGGCCGGCGTGACGATTAACGCGGCGCGGGCGCTGGGACTGGCGGA
This sequence comes from Sodalis sp. RH14, assembly GCF_047324285.1. Lineage (NCBI taxonomy): Bacteria > Pseudomonadati > Pseudomonadota > Gammaproteobacteria > Enterobacterales > Bruguierivoracaceae > Sodalis > Sodalis sp. RH14. The sequence goes on along the minus strand of NZ_CP178739.1, from coordinate 2,791,297 downwards.
ATCGCAGGGCACCCTTGAAGCCGGCAAGCTGGCCGATTTTGTTCACTGGCCGGTGGCGCATCCGGCGGAATTAGCTTACTGGCTGGGCGGGCAACTGGCCGGCAGCGTTATTTACCGCGGCGTACGCCGCGCGTAATCCTTCTTTTCAACAGGGTTTTCCAGGAGGGCATCCGCGATGAGCATTACCGAACCCTATACTTTTGAAGCTGGCACCATTCCGTTGTTATTGAGCATCCCCCATGCCGGCACGCGGCTGACGCCCGCGGTGGCGGACGGACTGAGCGACGCCGCCCGGCCGCTGCCGGATACCGATTGGCATATCCCCAGGCTGTACGATTTCGCCCGCGCCCTCGGCGCGCATATCCTCATCGGCACCTACTCGCGGATGGTTATCGATCTTAACCGGCCCGCCGACGATAAGCCCCTGTACACCACCGCCACCACCGGCCTGTATCCCGAAACGCTGTTTGACGGCACGCCGGTGTTTAAACCGGGCGCCACGCCCGATAAGGCGGAACGCCGGCGTTACCTTGATGAAATCTGGCATCCGTACCATCGCAAACTGCAGGATTGCCTGAGCGACATCAAGGCGCAGCATGAATATGCGCTGTTGCTGGACGCCCATTCCATCGCCTCGGTTATCCCGCGGCTGTTCGACGGCACCCTGCCCGATTTGAATTTCGGCACCAACGACGGCATGAGCTGCGCGCCGTCGCTGGGCGAGGCGCTGGCCGCGTTTTGCCGGCAACAGCCGTTTACCCATGTGATTAACGGCCGTTTCAAGGGGGGATATATTACCCGCGCCTACGGTCAGCCCCACGCCCGCCAGCATGCGGTGCAACTGGAACTGGCGCAGTGCAATTATATGCGCGAGGAACAGCCGTTCGACTACCTGCCGGAGCGCGCCGGCCAGCTGCAGCAGGCGCTGCGCTCGCTGGTTGCCACGCTGCTGAGCTGGGGCCAGCAACCGCGCTAGCGTTGTGTCGCGCCGGTTACCGAGGCGCGCGCACGGCGTTGTACGGCGCGGCCCTTTGCTGAGCGGACGGCTGAGCGGACGGCGGGCCGTCGCCCGCTCAGTCGTCGGGGGCGAAACAGAGGGTATATTCGCAGCAGCCGTCGCAGCTTGGCGATCGGCAGGTTAACTCGCCGGTCTGCGCCAGGCAAACCTGGCGATAAAAAAACTTCTTCCAGCGCATATTGCGATCGTTCATCGCCACCAGCGCCGGAAAGCAGGCCTGCATCAGTTCCCGCAGTTCGTCGCGCGAGGCCAGGCCCAAATCCTGCCACAAATGGTTAAATCCCAGCGCGGCGACGGCAAGCAGCCGGTTCAGCGGTTCGGCGCCGGCGCACATATATTGCGCCAGCCAGTCGCCGAGCGCCTGGCATTCCTGCTGGCGGGTGCGCGCGAGCAGGGCGAGCAGCGCATCCTGTTGCTGCAATACCGCGCCGCGGGAACCGGGATCCAGCCCTACGCGCCGCGCCAGTGCCTGGTATTGTTCGGGGGACAGTCCCATGGCGGCGGGAAAACGCGCGCTTCCCGCCAGATGGTTGGCCAGCAGCCGGTGCAGCCAAATGTCCGGCGGCGCGCTAAGCGGTTGCGCGGGACAGGCGACCATCAGGCGACCCCCTTGACGGCGGCGGCGGTCTTTTGGCCCCGCTGTCGCCACCATTGGCCGAGCGTGGCGGCGACAGGCTGCCAGGCGCCGCCGACACAAGGCTCGATGCCGGCCTGTTCCAGGCGCTCCCAGGGTCCCATGCCGATACGGGCGCAGAACACCGCCGCCATGTCCGCCAGCAAATCCACCACGGCGTCCAGGCGCAGCTCCGGCTGGAGCGCCTCGTCGTCGCAGTCGGTTTTACCGCTGCAAAACGGCGGGGTAAAACGTTCGCCGATGGGGATCACGCCGGCGGCGGATACGCTGTAAATCTGGAAGCGCCGCGCATGGCCGAAATGCTCGTCGATGGCGGTTCCATGGGCGGTCGCCACCGCCACCAGGCAGGCGCCGGCGGACTCAGACTCGCCCTGCGAGGCGATGCCGGCCTGGATTTGCGCGCGCTGGCGCATCACCGGCAGGTAGGATCCGGCGTTCTGTGGTATCGCCGACAGCGGGAAGCTCTGGCTGCGATCCTCCCCGAGCATGCCGATGGCATCGGCGCGGCACTGCTGGCAATGCGCCATTTGCGGCATGGATCCGCCGCATAAACCGCGCACCGCCTCGACTTCCCCGGCGGTAGGTTCCGGCTGGCCGCGCAGGCCGTATACCGTGCCATGCTCCGGACGGGAAATCAGCGGCATGACATTATGCAAAAACGCGCCCCACTCCCGCGCTTTTTCGCTGACCGCCGGCAAATGCCGGTCGTTAATGCCGGGGATAAGCACCGAATTGATTTTCACCAGCACGCCGCGCGCGGTGAGACGGCGGATGCCTTCCTGCTGGCGGTCCAGCAGCAGGGCCGCCGCCTCCCGGCCCTCCAGGCGCTCGCCGTCAAACCAGAGCCAGGGATAGATCCGCGCCGCGATATCCGCATCCAGCGCATTCACCGTCACGGTAACGTGATCGACACCGATATCCACCAGCCGGTCGACCACGTCCGGCAGCGCCAGTCCATTGGTGGACAGGCACAGTTTCATATCCGGCAGCGCCAGCCGCAGTCCTTCCAGGGTTTTAAAGGTGCGGGCAATATTCGCCAGCGGATCGCCGGGACCGGCGATGCCAATCACCGACAGCTGCGGCAACGCCGCCGCCACATGGCGCGCCTTGGCGATGGCCTCGGCGGGAGTCAGGACCTCCGATACCACGCCGGGGCGGGATTCGTTGCTGCAGTCGTATTTGCGATTGCAGTAATGGCATTGCAGATTGCAAGCCGGCGCCACCGCCAGGTGCATGCGGGCGTAGCGGTGATGGGCAAAGCGCGAATAGCACGGATGCTGCGCCGCCTTGTCCGCCTGAAGCGGAGTCAGGGAAGCGCCGGGGCCGGAAGAGCCGCAGCCGCTGGATGAGGACTGACAAGATGCCATGTGAACCGCCTTATGCAAAACGACATGACAGGAGTGCTGCAATCGCCATGCCCAGACAAAAGCAGAATAAAATTCTTTTTTTACAAGCCATTACGCCTCTGCAGCATTTACCGTCCCCGGCGTATGACAACATGGCGTGCCGACATTGTCTTAAACCCGACAACACGCCAAAGACGCCGGGCTTAGCGTTGGTCCGTCGTCCGTTCGTCCTGGCTGGCCAGGCGGTAAAGGGTAAAGCCATTGTCGTCGGCCGGCCGGCCGCCGCGCCATAACGGTAACCACCGGGGTCCTGGTTTTTTCTCCGGGCGGGTCAGGCTGTCCTGCACCAGCAGGAGCGTGCAGAGCCGGACGGCCGGATTTTTTGTGACACCGTCACCCTGACCGGAATGACCCGCATAAAGGCGCCGGCCCGCCATACCGGTGACATAATGCAGCATACCCAGTTCCGACTCGCCCATGCCATCGGTGGCCAGGCAACCGGCATCACCCACCCAATTGGCCAGGGGCGAGAAGACTTCTTTATAACTGCGCGCCGCGTCAAACCAGGGCATCAGTAGAACAAAGGCCACCCCCCACAGGGTCGACAGACCGGAAGTCCACGCCAGGAGCAAGCCGACACCGCGGCGCGCGCGCAATATCAGCCACCATAGCGACACCAGCCCACAGGCGGCCATCGCCGCCAGCGGATCGGGGCGCAGCGTAAAAGGCAACGGGAAAACGTGATCCACCCCGGGCCATATGACGCGCAGCAACGCCGGTTCGATGCCGTTGGCCAGCGCAGACCAGGTGGCGACGACCACCATCAGCGCCATGCCGAACAGAGCGTCCAATGCCCGCCGCGCGACGGCCCATCCCTTGCCGTCCCGGCACGCCAGCCCGGCTGCCGCCGGCAGGGCCAGCAACGCCAGGGCGGGATAAACCGGCAAAAAATAGATATCGCGCGCCGATCCCGAGGCGCACAGCACCGCCACGCCTACGGCGGAAAAGAGCGCCGTCACGCCATAAGCCGGCCGGTGCGCCAGCCAGGCCGATAGTCCAATCCGCCCCGCCGGCGGCACGGCGTTCACGGCGCGGGCCGGGCGCATCTCCGGCCCGGCCGCCTTGTGCCATAAGCGTCCCGTCGCCAGCCGGCCTAGCCCTCCGCGTGCGGCCCGCATCAAGCCGGCAAACACGCCCGCCAGCACGATGACGGAGGCGGGGGCGCCGCCGATCAGCACCGCCCTGATCCTGTCCTGGAATGGATTATCATGCCCGCCAAGCAGGGTGTTCCCGGTGAAACGGCCGATATTATTAACCCAGAACCACTCGGCGAATAAATCCGGGTCCGCGCGATACAATGCCCATGGCCATGGCAGCGCGAAAGGCAGCGCCGCCGTCGCCGCGCCAAGCCAAAACCGCTGCCCCGCGCGCTGATAGAAGCCGGGTATCAGCACCAGGCACAGCATCAGCGTCACGCCGGCAATACCCGGCACCAGCAGCCCTTTGCTCAAAAAGGCCACGCCGGCGCCCAGCCCGAACAGCAGGCCATAACGACCGCCCTTTCCCGGCGATGCGGCATACCCCGCCGGGCCGGAGATACCTGGCCGCGCACCCGCCAACGCCAAGCCGGCCAGCGCCAGCGCCGCGCCCGCCATCTGTCCCAGGTCGGCGGTAAATTTATGCCCGTGTTCGGTAAGCCCGGCGGTGCCCGCCAGCAGACAAACCGCCGTCAGACGCCAGTCTTGCCGTGTGATAATGCCCTCTTCCCGCCGCGTATCATGCCTCTCGTCATATAAACGCCGCGCCACCCGGCAGCAGGCCCAGAACGTCGCGACAAGGCATACCGGCACCGCCAGCCGGGAGGACTCATGGGGCGGCAGCCAGGGAATCAGCCTGGCGCACAGCGCCCCAAGCCAGAACATCAGCGGCGGTTTTTCCAGAAAGGGATCCCCGCCCACATGCGGCACCAGCCAATGCCCGTAGGTCAGCATATTCCAGACAATGCTGAACGAATACGGCTCATCCGCCTTCCAGGGGAAACGACCGAAGGTACCCAGCAAAAAATAGGCGGCAAACAGCAGGTAGGCGCCCCGGCGCAGCAGGATCCGGCCGTGCGCGCCGTCGCCGGTGGCGTCAGCCCGGGAAAAACGGCATTTTATAGTCTTTAACAACATTTAATCTTCTATCCCTAACAATTACGGCGTGCATTCGTTTACATATAAATATATGAATACACACACTTTTATTCGCCTGAGGCCGCCCATCATCCCTTTTTCCGGCCGCGATGCCAAGCCTGTCCCACCACAATTTTCCCGCGGGGCGCCGCCGGCGGAGGCAACGCTGGCCCCGGGCCGGCGAAGGCGCCTGGCGGCCTTTTAGCCCGCTATGTGTTATCTTAAGCGCCGGAAAAGCCCGTCAGAACATGACGGCTTATGGATGGATCACTACGTGGTGGAATTTATGATGGAAAAAAAGAAGACCTTCCCGCAGCAGAAAAATCACCTGCATCCGCGCAACCGTCATCGTTCACGCTATGATTTCACCGCGTTGATAGCCAGCCTTCCGGCGCTGGAACCCTTTGTCAAACCCAACGCCTGGGACGATATTTCAGTGGATTTCGCCGATCCCAATGCGGTAAAAATGCTTAATCGCGCGCTGCTTAAGCATTATTACGGCATCGAGCATTGGGATATTCCCGCCAATTATCTCTGTCCGCCGATCCCGGGGCGCGCCGACTATCTGCATTATCTCGCGGATCTGCTGGCGGAAAGCAACGGCGGGGAGATTCCCACCGGCAAGGGTGTGGCCGTGCTGGATATCGGCATCGGCGCCAACTGCATTTATCCCATTATCGGCCAGCGCGAATACGGCTGGCGCTTTACCGGTACGGAAAACGATCCCCTGTCGCTGAACGCGGCGAAAATGATCGTCAGCATGAACCCGACGCTTAAAAACAGCGTGCGGTTGCGCCAGCAAAAAGACAGTAACGCCATCCTTGACGGCATGATCAGTATTGCCGAGCGTTTTGACGTCACCCTGTGCAACCCGCCGTTTCATGCCTCGGAGGAAGAAGCGATCGCCAGCACGCGGCGTAAATTGCATAAGCTGGGCAAAGGCGAGGTGGCCGCCAAGCCGGTGCAGAACTTTGGCGGCAAAAGCAGCGAACTCTGGTGCGAAGGCGGTGAACTGGCGTTTGTCGGCAAAATGGTGGCGGAGAGCGTGGGCAAAAGCAAAAATTGCCTGTGGTTTACCTCGCTGATTTCCAAGCACACGACGCTGCCGCCGCTCTATGAGGCCCTAAAGCAGGCCGGGGCCGCCGACGTGCGCACCGTGGAAATGGCCCAGGGCCAGAAAATCAGCCGCTTTATCGCCTGGACCTTCCATGACGCGCAACAGCGCGCGCAATGGGCCGCCGAACGCTGGCACTGATGCCGTCGTCGTACTGGCCTGCGGGCAAACGGCCCGCCCTGGCCCGTGAGCATCCCCTTTGTGCCCGCCGACACGTCGCCGTACCGCTTACAAACGGTGCATATTGATATTGAGGATCTGGATGCGATAGGCGACCTGGCGCGGAGTCATGCCCAGCAACCGCGCCGCCTTGGCCTGCACCCAGCCTGATTTTTCCAGCGCCGCGATAAGCTTTTGCCGATCGTCCATATCGCTATCCCCCGGCGCCTCCGCATGCGGCGCGGGCGCCATGCCGCGTGGTATCGCCGCCGGCGCCATGGCGGACGCCTCGCTGTGGTTGAACAGGATCACGTCGCGATCGATAAGCCCTTCTTCCGACATTACCGACGCCCGCTCCAGACAGTTTTCCAGTTCACGCACATTGCCCGGCCAGCCATACCCCATCAGCAGGCGCAGCGCGCCGTCGCTGATGCGCAGGTCCCGTCCCTGCTTTGCCGCCAGCTTGGCGATCAGGAACTGGGCCAGACCGACGATATCGTCCTGGCGCTCGCGCAGGGGCGGCAGGTTAATAGGCATTACGTTAAGCCGATAGTACAGATCCTCGCGAAAGCGCCCCGCGCGCACCTCTTCCTCCAGGTTGCGGTTGGTGGCGGCGATGATACGCACGTTGACCTTAATGGTGGTATCGCCTCCCACGCGCTCCATTTCGCCTTCCTGCAAAATGCGCAGCAGCTTGGCCTGGAACGACGCGCTGCTCTCGCCGATTTCATCCAGGAACAGCGTGCCGCCGTCGGCCAGCTCGAACCGGCCTTTGCGCTGGCGCACCGCGCCGGTAAAGGCGCCCTTTTCATGGCCGAACAGTTCGCTTTCCAGCAGGTTGTCCGGCAACGCCGCGCAGTTAAACTTCACGAACGGCTCAAGGGTGCGCGGCGAGTTGTAATGAATGGCGTTGGCAATCAGCTCTTTGCCGGTGCCGCTTTCGCCGCGCACCAGCACGGTGGTATCCCATTTCGCCACCTGGCGGATCACGTCGAAAATCTGGCGCATCGGCTGGCTGTTGCCTACCATGTTGTCAAAGCCGTACTGATGCTTGACCTTGCGGCGCAGGGTGTCGCGTTCCTGGCGCAAGGCCTCGGTCTCGACGCTCATATGGCCGACCAGGCGCACGGTCTGGCAAATCAGATTGGCCACCATTTCCAGAAAGCGGGTGCTGGCCGGCAGCCGATCCTCATGCAGTTCCATCGGCTGCGCCGCCAGCACGCCCAGCGGCACCCCGTCCGGTCCCGGTATCGGCACGCAAATAAACGGCAGCCCGTAATCATACAGGTTCAGCCGGTCGAGAAAGCGCGGGTCGTCGGACACGCGCGGCAGCACCAGCGAACGCTGCTGGCTCATCACCGTGCCCAGAATGCCTTCGCCGATGCGATAACGGACATTCTTGCATCCTTTCACCACCTCGGTATCGGCGCCATACAGCGCTTCGATAAACAGGGCGCTGCGGGATTTGTCAAACAGGCACACCATGCCGTACTGCATATAGGCGTGTTCATACAAGGCCTGGATCATGGCCTCCAGGGTCTGTCCCAGGTCAAGTGAACGGCTGAGCGCCACGCTTATTTTATGCAGCGCGGTAAACTGCTGGGAAAGATCAAAACGCCGTGAAGCCTGCGTGGGAGTGGGGAATTGGCTCATTTTGATTCTCCTGTCATCACCGGACGCCGGAATGGCATAGCGGGCAGCGGCAGGCGCAGGGTCAATAAGGTCCCGCCCTCCGCGTGGATATGAAGATCGATCATGCCCTGATGGTTGCCGATCAGGGTTTGTATCAGCCGCAGCTCCATACCGTGCCCCGGCAGGGTAAAGGTTTGCGCCGGCACGGCGTTTTGCACCGGATGCAGGGACAGATTGTCCTGAAGCGCAAAAAAGAACGCATTATCCTGCGTGTAGGCATGCAGGGTCAGGAGCAGCGGCGAGGCCGGACGTTCACCGGCGAGGATCAGGCAGCGGTCTAGCCACAGGCTTAACGACGCCAGAATCTGGTGGCGCTGTCCGTAGCCCAGCAGCACTTCCGGTTCGCACCGCCATTGCAGTTCGCCCAGTGAGCGGATGCGCGGCAGGTACAGATCGGTCAAATCCTGCAGCAGATCGCCTATCGACCAGAAATCGCTTTCTTCTTGTTCCAGGGACGGCCGGCAAGCCTGCAGCCGCGCCAGCGCCTGCTGCCCTTCCTGCCAGGCGGCGTCCAGCCCGGGATGCACCAGGCCGGCGGGGCTCAGGCGGCGCGCGGCGGCCAGCATATTCAGCGGACCGCTTAACTGTACCATCGCCGCGTCCAGTGATTCGCGGATTGCCGCCAGCAGTTTGCCGGAGACCAATTTCTGCTTAAGCTGGTCCAGCCGTTGCTGCGCGCGCTGTCGCTGCCGTTCGCTGTCATCAATCAGGGTCACCAGGGTACGCGGCGGCGCGATATCGGAAAAATAACGGCTGACCTCTTCATTAACTTCCGACAGCGGCCAGATACTCAGCCCGAATACCCGCGGCACGCCGCCGATATGCACGGTAACGCGCTCGCCGGACGCCAGCCGCGCTTTATTTTCCGGATACCCCATTTCCGCCAGCAGTTCCCGGCCGCCGTAGTCGGCGCACAGTGTTTTATAGGCCAGGTTGTCCATCACGATGGCGTCATGTTCGTCCAGCACCACCACCGGCGCCGGCACGTTGTTCAATACCGCGGCGATCAGGGACATCTGGTTGCGCAGGCGCTGCATCAGGGCGTAGCTGTCGGAGATGTCCTTATGCATGCCGAGGAAATGCTCGATCTGGCCGTCGGGGCTGAAAATGGGCGATATGCTGACCTCGGCCAGGTACAGGCTGCCGTTCTTGCGCTGGTTAATCAACTGCCCGACCCAGGGCAAACCCTGGATGAGGGTGCTCCACATTTCCTGGTAATGTTTTTTCGGCGTCTGGCGGCTGGCCAATATATTGTGGTTCACCCCGGTCAGCTCAGGTTCGTCATAACCGGTCAATTGCCGGAACGCCAGATTGGTATAAACGATGCGCGCGTTGGGATCGGTTATCGAAATCGCCACCGACGACTGTTCCACCGCCGTATAAAACAGCCCGGGACGCAATGTTGACAACGCCGGGGCACAAACGGGGGTAGCTATCAACGATGCATCATCAAATAAAGGAATACGCATAACCTCTCCTGCGGGTCGGGATAAAAACAGGCTGTGCGATTCACGACAATTTGTCTGATCTTCCGACAGGATGATGTGAACCGCAGTAACCCGATAAATTGTGCAAGATTAATACCGCATGTTGAAAAACCGGCGAAAACCTTGATCTGAACAGGGGTTTTGCGGCCAAAAAAGGCCGCCGGCGCCCATCATCATCCCCCTGCCGCGCCCCGGCCGGCGGCGGCGCGCGCCGTTATGATCCCTTTACTGCACCGTATTTGCCCATTTTTTGCCCAGCCCACATTGGCACAGCTTTCGCAATACCCCCTATGAACAGGTATCGCGTCGTCGGGGATCCGAATGAAAGAAATATTGCTGATAGTGCTGGCCAACGGCCTGGTGAACAACATCGTGCTCGCGCGCTTTCTCGGCCTGTGCTCCTTTATGGGCGTCACCAATAAAGTGGATTCGGCGTTGGGCATGTCGATGGCCACCACCTTTGTCATCACCCTGTCCGCCGGCCTGGGGTGGGTTATCTATCACTGGATCCTGGTGCCGCTGGGCATGGAATATTTACGCCTGCTGTCGCTGATTATGGTGATTGCCTCGCTGGTACAGCTGCTGGAGCTGTTTATCGCCAAACAAAGCCCGGCGCTGTACCGCACGCTGGGCATCTTCCTGCCGCTTATCACCACCAACTGCGCGGTGCTGGGCGTGGCGCTGCTGGTGCTGGACGACAATCTGAGTTTCCTGCACAGCGTGGTCTTCGGCTTCAGTTCGTCGCTGGGATATTCGCTGGTGATGGTGATTTTCTCCGGCCTGCGCGAGCGCCAGGGCAACGCGTCGCCGCCGCTGGTGTTTCGCGGCGCGCCGATTAACTTTATTACCGCCGGCATACTGGCGCTGGCGTTTACCGGCTTCGCCGGGCTGGCCGGATAAGGAGAACAGCGTGGAGAGTATCTTACCGGTGCTGGCGGTTCCCGCCATCGGCACCCTGATCGGTTACCTGCTGGGATATGCCGCCATCTATTTTAAGGTGGAAAAAGATCCGCGCATCGAAGCGGTCATCGCCCTGCTGCCCAACGGCCAGTGCGGCCAGTGCGGTTTTCCCGGCTGCGCCCAGGCCGCCGGCGCCATGGTGCGCAGCGAAGCGCCGGTCGGCGCCTGTACGCCGGGCGGGGCGGCGCTGGCGAAACGCATCGCCTTGCTGTTGGATCGGCCGGCGGACGACGGCGCCGAAAGCGTACCGCAGGTGGCGGTGATCGACGCCCAGGCCTGCGACGGCTGCGGCCGCTGCCAGAAAAAGTGTAATTTCGACGCTATTATCGGCGCGACGCGGCAACAGCACGGCATCCTGGGCGATGATTGCACCGGCTGCGCCGCCTGTCTCGCCGTCTGCCCGCGGCAGGCCATCGCGCTGCGGGCCGACCCGCAGCTCACCCCATCGGCCGCAAAACCCCGTTTTGACGTCCGGGAGGCATCCTATGTTTAGCGCCCGCTTAAAACCCCACGGCGGCATCCGCCCCTATAGCCATAAATCCCTGACCCGCGATATCGCCATTCGCCCGCTGGTCATGCCGCGCCAGCTGATTATCCCGCTGCGCCAGCATACCGGGCCGGCGGCGGTGCCGCTGGTCGCCTTGGGTGACAGCGTCACCGCAGGCCAGCGGATCGCCGAGGCGCGCGAAAGAATGTCCGCGCCGGTACACACCGCACTGGCCGGCGTGGTCACCCGCATCGTTGAAGGCGAACAAGGCGCGGTTACCGTCAACGTGTCCGCCGACCAGCCGGCGGCACCCCGCCTGCTGGCCGCCGCCGGCCTGGACGAAGCGCAGGCCATGCTGTCGCTGATTGAACAGGCCGGCATTGTCGGCATGGGGGGCGCCATGTTCCCGGCCGCCGATAAAATACGCATGAGCCTGCGTTATCCCATTGAAACCCTTATCGTCAACGGCGGCGAATGCGAGCCTTATCTCACCACCGACGATCGTTTAATGCGTGAGCAGGCGGAATTTATCATCGGCGGCATCCGCTACCTGCAGGCCATAACCCACGCCAGGCAGGTTTATATCGGCATCGAGGATAATAAAACCGAGGCCATCGCCCGACTGGACGCGCTGTGCCGGCAGGAAGAGCATATCGAGGTGGTGATCCTACCCTCGCTCTATCCCATCGGTTCGGCCAAACAAATGATAGAAGCGGTGACCGGGCGCCAGATTCCGCAAAACCGCCGTTCCACCGAAATGGGCGTGCTGGTGCAAAATGTCGGCACCTGTATCGCCATCTTCCACGCCATCCGTTTCGGCAAACCGGTTACCCACCGGGTCATTACCGTCAGCGGCCGCGCCATTGAACAGCCGGCCAATCTGCTGGTGCCCATCGGCACGACGATTAAGGATATCATCAGCCAGTGCGGCGGCCTGAAATCCCAGCCGGCGCGCATGGTGCTCGGCGGACCGATGATGGGCCGGGCGGTGGAATCGCTGGATACGCCCATCACCAAAGGCACCAGCGGGCTGCTGCTGCTTAACGGCGACGAATTGCCGCAAACCCGCCCCAGCGCCTGCCTGCGCTGCGGCCGTTGCCTGGATGCCTGCCCGATGAGCCTGGCGCCGCAGGCCATGTTTGCCGAACTGAAAAACGACGGTTTCGCCAAGGCCCGGCAGCAAGGACTGGATGCCTGCCTGTTGTGCGGATCCTGCGCGTATGTCTGCCCGGCGGCGCTGCCGTTGACGCAGTTTTTCGACTGGGGTCAGCAGCAGTTGCGTCTTATCAAGCGCCAGGAAGACAAGCTGGAGCGCACCCGGCACAACAGCGCCAAACGTCAGGAACGCCTGGCGCGGGAAGCCGCCGATAAAGCGGCCGCCCAGGCGGCGAAACCCGCCAGGCGCGCCAGGCGCGCCGCACCGCCCTCGGAGGAAACACCATGTTAACCGCGCCACATGCCCATCAGGGACTCAGCGTCGACCGGCTGATGTACCGGGTCAATATTTCCCTGTTCCCGGTCGTGATCCTGGCCTTTTTGCAATTTGGCGCCCAGTCGGTCCTGCTGATTTTTTGCTGCCTGCTGACCGCGCTTATCTGTGAGGCCCTGTGCCTGAAACTCAATCCGGCGGCCCAGGGTCATACCTTCGACGGCGCCGCCATTCTCACGGCGCTTATCCTGGCGCTGAGCCTGCCGCCCCATGCGCCGCTGTGGCTGGGCGCTTTCGGCAGCGCGGTGGCGATTATCTTCGGCAAACATATCTACGGCGGCCTGGGGCAAAACCTGTTTAACCCCGCCATGCTGGCGCGGGTGGTATTGCTGATCGCCTTCCCGGTGGAGATGACCCGTTGGGTCAGTCCCGCCGCCTTTTACAACGGCGCCTTTTACCACCTGGGCGTGGACGGCATGACCGGCGCCACCCTGCTGGGCGGCTTCAAGGAAAGCGGCCGCGCCCATCTGGAGCTGCTGTCCAACCTGCTGGGCAACCGCAGCGGCAGCCTGGGCGAAACCTCGTCGCTGCTGCTGCTGCTCGGCGGGCTGTGGCTTATTCAGCAGCGGGTATTCAGCTGGCATATCCCGGTGGCGACCCTGCTGGGATGCCTGGTCCCCGGCCTTATCCACTGGCTGATCGCGCCGGCGGGCATCGTGCCGCCCCTGGCCCAGCTCACCAGCGGCGGGCTGCTGCTCGGGGCGTTTTATATCCTTACCGATCCGGTCACCGGTCCGGGCAGCGTGCGCGGCCGGCTGATCTACGGCCTGCTGGCGGGGTTTATCACCTATTGCATCCGCGCCTTCGGCAATTTCCCCGAGGGTATGGCTTTCGCCGTGCTGCTGGTGAATGCGGTCACGCCCCTGATTGACAACTATACCCAGCCGAAGGCCTACGGCTACGTGGGCGGCAAGGAGAAATCATCATGAGCAATCTGCCTGGCCGCGCGGCGGCGCACTACCTGCCGGCGCGGGAAAGCCCGTTTACCCAGGGGTTTTTACTGGGATCCTTTACCCTGATCGTTTGTCTGCTGGTGGCCGGCTGCTGGTGGCTGACCCACGAACAGATCGTGCAGCGCGAAAAGGAGGATACCCAGGCCATGCTGTCGCAGGTGTTCCCCGCCAGTCATTATGACAACGCATTGGCGGACGCGCAGCGAAGCCTGGTTATCGACGGCCGGACGGTGAGTTTTTTCCGCGCCAGCCTCAACGGGCAACCCAGCGGCATCGTCATGACCAGCGAAACCCAGGGCTACGGCGGCCCGATCCAGCTGCTGACCGGCATTGACGCCAAGGGCGCCATCACCGGCGTCAGGGTGATTAGCCATAAGGAAACCCCGGGCCTGGGCGACGCCATCGAGCTCGGCCATAGCCCGTGGATCCGCAGCTTTGACGGCAAGTCGCTGACTAATCTTACCGAGCAGCAGTGGCATGTCAAAAAAGACGGCGGTCAGTTTGACGCCTTTACCGGCGCCACCATCACGCCGCGCGCCGTGGTCAAGGGCGTGCATGAAAACCTGGTGCTGTATCGTGAAAAACAGGCGGAATTCTTGGGCGGCCAAGGCGCGCCGGAAAACGGGGGGAACGAATGATGAGTGAAAACAGCCAGCCGCAGCTGCGGGATATTTTGACCTCCGGCATATGGACCAATAACGTCACCTTTGTGCAAATCCTCGGGCTGTGCCCGCTGATGGCCATCACCACCACCGCCACCAACGGGCTGGGCCTGGGCCTGATGACCGCCATGGTATTGGCCTGCTCCAATTTTATCGTCTCGGCGCTGCGCAAGGTCACGCCCAACCAGATCCGTATTCCGGTCTACATTTCCATTATCGCGTCGCTGGTGACCATTCTCGATCTGACCATGAATGCCTGGATGCACGATTTGCATAAGGTCATGGGGCTGTTTATTCCGCTGATTGTCGCCAACTGCGCCCTGCTTGGGCGGGCGGAAGCATTTGCCGCCCACCATAAAATTATACCGGCGGCGCTGGACGGCCTGGCCACCGGACTGGGGTTTACCCTGGGCCTGACCAGCGTCGGCGCGGTACGCGAGATCCTCGGCAGCGGCACGCTGTTCAGCGGCGCCACCCTGCTGCTCGGTCCCCATTTTCATTTTCTCGAACTGCATTTGCTGCCCGGCTACCGCGGCTTTTTGCTGATGCTGCTGCCGCCCGGCGGGTTTGTGGTGATGGGCATGCTGCTCAGCGGCATCCGTCTGGTAAAGCGCCTGACCAGCCGGGAAAGCGCATCGCTTAAACTTGCCCGTCAACCCAGCGGAGGTTGTCACTGATGAAATTTTCCGTGGCTCACGTCAACGGCGCGCAGGGCCGCTGTATTGAAATGAAACTCGATGCGCCGGTCACGGTGCGCCAGGCCATTCTGGCCTCGCCGCTGCCGCAGCTGTTTCCTTATCTTGACCCGGATACGCACCGCATCGGCATCTACGGCCGGCTGTGCCCGCCGGATACGCAGGTCGGCGAAGGCGATCGGGTGGAGATTTATTTACCGGCGACGCGCCGCGCCGAAGATGATGAAGATGAGCAGGATTAACGCCGGCCGGGATCATCCTCTGGTGCAAGGCACGTTATCCGCCCGGCGCCCGCTCCCGGCGGGGTGCGTCGGGGCGCGGGTTATCCGGCCAGGGCTTTTTTTGGCAAAGTTAACAATTGGGGAACATTCTTATGGCTAAGATCGGCATTTTTTTTGGTACCGACACCGGCAAAACCCGCAAGATCGCCAAGCTGATCCATCAGCAGTTTGACGGCGAGGCGGACGAACCGAAAAACATCAACCGCGCCACCCTTGAGGATCTGCTCGCCTACCCGGTACTGATCCTCGGCACGCCGACGCTGGCCGACGGCCAGTTGCCGGGCCTGGACGCGGAATGCCAGAGCGAATCCTGGGCGGAATTCGCCGATACCCTGGCGCAGGCGGATTTAAGCGGCAAAACCGTGGCGCTGTTCGGCCTGGGCGACCAGGAGGCCTATCCGGATAATTTCGTCAGCGCCATGGGTGAGCTTTACGATATCGTCGCGGACGCGGGCGCCAACGTCGTCGGCGCCTGGCCCCGGGAAGGCTATGTCTTCAGCGCGTCGGCGGCGCTGGAAGGCGACGAATTCGTCGGACTGGCGCTGGACCAGGATAACCAGGCCGACCTGAGCGCCGATCGGGTGGCAACCTGGGTCAGCCTGGTGAAAGCCGCGCTCTAGACCGCCGGGGTCGACTCGTCCAGCATCACCAGGGCGTCGTGCAGGATTTTCTCCACGTCCATCATGCCGTAGTCAATGCTGCGGATAATGGCGACGGGCTTGGACGGCGAGTTGTAGATGCCGACGATTTCATTCAGTTTGTACTGAATATGCGGTCCCAGCAGCAGGCAGTCGTAGTCGGCGCAGGTATCGCCGATATGCTCCAGATCGACAAAGCTGACCTGGACAGCAAGGCCCTTGGCCGCGGCCAGCGCCTGCATCCTGCGGGCCAGCACCGACGAGGAGGTGCCGGAAACGCAGCATAAGAGGATTTTTTTCATGCTTAACCCTTATCTTTATGAGGTTAAGCCTAGTATGCACCGGCGGCCGGGGAAAATTGTGCCTCATCTCCCGAATTACACTTCGGGTTAATCCCGGACCACCGCCCGCCGTGCGGCGTGTCGGCCGCTACGTCCCGTGTGCGGCTGATTCAGTAAAGCGTCTTTTTCAGCCGGTCCGGCAAGGCCTGGTCGTAGGCGTCGCCATCAATGCCGGCGTTGGAAATCGCTTTCAGCACCGCCCCCGCGCTGGGCAGCCTGTCGCGCGCGATTTGCGTGGCGGGATCCCACAGGCGCGCGCGGATGACGGCGCGGCTGCATTGGAAGAACACGCTTTGCACCCTGATGCGCAGCACCGTGCGCGGCGGGTTGCCCGCCATGGCGAAACGCGCCAGCAGCGCCGGTTCAACGCTGATGTCGGCCGTGCCGTTGACCCGCAGCGTTTCGCCGATGCCCGGGATCAGGAATAATAACGCGACGCGCGGGTCCTCGACGATGTTCCTGAGGCTATCGATGCGGTTATTGCCGCGCCGGTCGGGCAAGAGCAGCGTGCGGCTGTCCTCGATATGAACAAATCCGGCCGGATCGCCGCGCGGCGACGCATCCAGGCCGCTGCCGCCCGCCGTTGCCAGCACCGCGAACGGCGCGGCTTCGATAAACGGCCGGTAGGCCGGATGAAGATAATCCGTTTCCTTGACAATCGAGGGGGGCGCTACCGCGCCGTATATCGCCTCCAGCTGTGCAGCCGTGGTGAGGCGAAAGTCATCTTGTGGCATAGGTTTCTCCTGCGGGATGCGGGCGCAGCGGTAAAAGCGTCATCCATACCTGGCCCGGGACCCTGACGGCTTAATTGACGATGGAGAGGGAAAACCCGTCCCATCCTTTGCATCCCACGGTTTGCAGGGCTGTCGACGTCAGCTTGATATTAGCAGACAAGGCGGCAAAAAAGCGCCGCACGCCGATCACGCTCGCATCCTGGCTGGCGCTGTCCAGGATGGCGCCGCCGCGGATCACATTATCGGCGATAATGACCGTGCCGGGATGGGACAGACGCAGCGACCAATCCAGGTAAGCCGTATTATTCACCTTATCGGCGTCGATAAAAATCAGGTCGAAAGGGGCCATGTCATCCCAGGCCGCAAGCGTCGCCAGCGCCGGCCCCACCCGCAGGCTGACCCGTGCGCCAAGGCCGGCGCGCTTGAGATTGTCGCGCGCGACGGCCGCATGTTTTTCCTGGCATTCCAGCGTTATCAGCTCGCCGTCCTCAGGCAGCGCCCTTGCCAGCCAAAGGGTGCTGTACCCGCCCAGCGTGCCGATTTCAAGAATCCGCCGCGCCCTGACCATGCGGGCAAATATAAACAGCAGTTTGCCCTGGTTAGGGGCGACATCATGGGGCGGCAGGCCCGCCCGGCGGTTTGCCGCCGCGACCCGCCGCAGGATCGGATCTTCCGGGACCAGCAGGCGGTTAAGATAATCATCCACTGCCTGGCACATTTGTTGTTGCATACGGCCTCCTGTTGTCATTGCACCTTTCTTTTGCATACCACCCTACTTCCTGATTAGATGGCTGTTAATCGACTTTTGCTGACAAGCTAAGTGAGAAAAAATCACCATGAGACGCCGCATCCCCTCACTGAACGCGCTCAAGGCCTTTGAAGCGGCCGGGCGGCTGGGCCTGATGAAATTGGCGGCTGAGGAGCTGTGCGTCACGCACGGCGCCGTCAGCAGGCAGGTTAAACAGCTGGAAAACTGGCTTGGCGTCGCCCTGTTCGCCGGCCCGAAACATGCGCCGACGCTGACGGAGGCGGGATACCGGCTGTTGCCGGCCTTGACCTGCGCCTTTGATCAGGTGGATTTGGCCGTGCAGCAGATTGCGGATACCGATGAGGGCACGCTTGACGTTTCATGTCCCGGCACCTTTACCATGCGCTGGCTGATACCGCGCCTGCATCACTTTAACGCGCATCATCCCCGGGTCGAGGTACGCCTGAACTCGGCGGGCACCTCGGCGGATCCCATCCGGGATAATGTCGACGTGGCGATCAGGGTGGGCCGCGGGCCCTGGCCGCCGGGCGTCGACGTCATCCCTTTGTTCAGCGAGAAATTCGGCCCGGTCCATGCGCCGTCAATCCGGCTTGCCGCCGCAAAGCCATGGCCGGCGGCGCTGTTGCACACGGTTTCCCGGCGCAACGCCTGGTCTGACTGGAGCGCGCGCTCGGGCATCGCCGCAGCCGGTGAAGGCGCGGCCGAGTTCGAGCATTTTTATTTTATGCTGGAAGCGGCTATCGCGGGGCTGGGCGTATCGATATCCCCCTGGCCGCTGGTGGCGGAAGATGTGGCGGCGGGACGACTGATCGCCCCCTTCGGCTTTATCGACAGCGGTCTTGGCTACGTGGCCCTGCGTCGCCAAAAGCAAAACAGCAAGGCCGACATTTTTTGCCGGTGGCTGGAAACCGCAGCGCGGGAGTATGTCGCAGGCGCGCGATCCAGACCGCCGGAGGCGACACAGCCATAACGCCGTGCCACGCGGACCTCCTTGCCGGCCATCGTCTAGTTGCCGGCCCGCCCTGCCGGCTTAGCGCGCCGCCGCCGGCGGCTGGCCGTCCCGCGCCAGCGTTTCCAGCCACTGGCGCTGGTAAGCCTGACGCGCTTTGGCGCGGAGCCGGGTTTCAACGGCATTCATGGCCTCGTCCTGCGGTATCGGCGCGGCCGGGCGGATATCCCGGCAGTAAAGGATATGCAGCCCCATGGGGCTTGTGACAACGTCACTGATATGCCGCGCCGGCAGGGCAAACAGGGTTTCATCAAGGGAAGCATACAACAGGCCGCGGCTGACCCAGCCCAGGTTGCCGCCGTCAAGGGCGGTGGGACATTGCGAATGACGCTGCGCCAGCACGGCGAAGTCGCGCGCGTCGCGGCGCAGGCGCCGGTGCAGGATGGCGATGCGCCGCGCCGCCTGGTCCGGCTGGCAACCCGGCTGCTCTTCATCCACCGTCAGCAGTATATGACTGCATGCGCGCTGCTCCGGACGCATAAAGTTGTCCCGATGGGCGGCGTACCACTGCGCCACGTCCGCCGCCGAAGGCGCCGGGGCCTGTTGCGCCACGTGTTCAAGGACCTTGTCCAGCAGGACTTCATGGGTCATGGCCTCATAGAGGCCCCTGGCGTCCAGCCCTATGGCCGCCAATTGCCGCGGCTGCAGCGCGGCATCGGCCAGGCGCTGATCGAGCTCGGCCACCGCCGCGCGGATATCGTTTTCCGTGGCGCGCAGCCCAAGCGCCCCGGCCAGGTCCACCACCCGGCTTTCAAGCCGCAGCTGGCGGACATAACGCGGCTCGAACTCCGTCAGCCGATCGGCGGTTAATAGCCACGGCGGCGTTTGATACAATGCCAGCGCCAGCTTTAAGCGGGAAAATACCTGCCATGTTTCCATTAGGGTTTCCTGTGGGTTGATGCGTTTGCCCGCGGCGTGTCCTGTGCCGCCGTGGCGCCGTGGCGCCGCCAGGAGCCTGGCTCAGCTTTCGCAGACCCGGGGGGTCAGCGCCACCTCCGGCACCCGGAACAACCTGCCTTCGAACAGCACCACATAGGCCATGGGCTGGACATCGCGGATTTCATCCATAATCTGGCCCACCTGGCCCTCCGTCACCACCGGATCGCCGTTAATCGCCAGCGGCAGCGCGGCGCTCACCCAGTCGCCGAACTGGAATTGCCCGGCAATCCAGGGGGCCGAGCCTGAAATCAGCTCATGCTCGCGACAGCCCACGATGCAGTCCTCCGCGACGAAATGCACCTGATAGATAATCTCATCCTGTAAAAACGTGCCCCATTCCCGCACGTAGCCGATACTGCCCTTGCGGACCAGCTTTTCGCCCCGGGCCTTGCCGGGAAAGGTGCCGTCATTGCGCAGCGATCGGATAACCCGTACCCGATCGCCAAAATCATAGGTCGGTTTCAAGGATGCACCTCCATTAATCCGCTCCAGGGGATAAAACAGCGTTTGTGGCGTTGATACACCGATAGCCCCGACTGCGCCGCCACCTCGCCTTGCAGAAAGTGCCGGTAGCTGTCGTTCAGCAGGCTCCTGGCCAGCGACCAGTACGCCTTGTTTCTGCGCAGTTCACCGGCGTCGCCCGGCGGCAGATCGGCCAGCGGCAGGCTTATCACCCCCGCCAGGCGCTGGTGGAAATCATGCATGATATGCAGGCGTTTCGCGCGGATC
Source organism: Sodalis sp. RH14 (assembly GCF_047324285.1). NCBI lineage: Bacteria > Pseudomonadati > Pseudomonadota > Gammaproteobacteria > Enterobacterales > Bruguierivoracaceae > Sodalis > Sodalis sp. RH14. The sequence continues at coordinate 2,770,987 of NZ_CP178739.1, read as the reverse complement.
ACCGCCGGGTCGCAGGGCAGCTCGAAATAAGCGAAAAACGCCTCGGCGGATTCCAGCTCATCAACGCCGGGTAATGTGCTAAACCACTCCATTCTAGCCTCCCGCGCAACGGGCCAAACCGAAGTTCGGTCCGGGCAAAGCGAATAATTCGCTGTAAAGATCGCGCAGCCGCTCGTCGCTTGGAATCTGCTTCCACTCCTCGGCGCGCGCGCGCAAAGCGTGCAGCAGTTGCTCCACCTGGCCGCCGGTAAGCCGGTATCCCAGCTCGCCGTAGATACGCTCGACCGCGTGCCGCCCTGAATGCTTGCCCAGCACCAGGCGGTGGCCGCGCCCCAGCCGGGCCGGATCGATGCTTTGATAGCAGGCGGGATTTTTCAGCAACCCGGCCACGTGGATACCCGATTCATGGGTAAACACCTGTTCCCCCACCAGCGGTTGCTGGGGGTCGATCGGGCGCCGCGCCGCCTGCGCCACCTGCGCGCATAAGCCGGGCAGATGGTCGAGCCGGATACCGGTGTCGACCTGCAGGCAGGCCTCCAGCGCCATCGCCACGCTTTCAAGCGCGGCGTTGCCCGCGCGCTCGCCCAGCCCTGAGACCGTGGTATTGACATGGGTCGCCCCGGCCCGCACCGCCGCCAGGGTGTTGGCGGTCGCCAGCCCCAGGTCGTTATGGGCATGCATTTCGGTTTCGCCGTGCCAGTGACAGCGTAACGCTGTGATGCGTTCAAAGGTCACGAAGGGATCGAGCACGCCCAGCGTGTCGGCAAAGCGCAGCCGCAGCGCGCCGGCGTCGCCGGCCACCAGGGCTATCTGACGCAGTTCCTCGTCGCTGGCGCGCGAGGCGTCCTCGCAGCCGACGCTGACCCGCAGCCCCAAAGTTCGCGCGTAGGCAATATGGCCGGACAGCTCCCGCGCCAGCTGCGGCCAGCCCATATGCAGCTTGTAAGCACGCATCGGCCCGGACGCCGGCAGCGATATATCCACCCAGTCCAGCCCCAGGTCCGCCGACAGCCGGATATCATGGCGGTTCAACCGGCACCAGGACATCAAGGTCTGCCGCGGCAGCGCCCGGCGCACCAGCGCGATGCGCCGGCATTCTTCATCGCCCATCGCCGGCGTGCCGACCTCCAGCTCGCCCGCCCCGGCCCCGGCCAGGGCGCGGGCGATGGCGACCTTTTCCCCGGCGCTGAACGCCACGCCGGGGCTTTGTTCGCCGTCGCGCAGCGTAGTGTCGTTAATCACGATAGCGGTCATCGGCCTGGCTCCCCCGGGTTAACCATAGGTCGGCGCAAAGGCGGCGTTTTCCACCGCTAGCGGACGATCGCCCTGCCAGTACGGCGATAAGGCGCGCAGTTGGGCTATGATCGGCGGCAATTGCTCAATGACATACTCAATCTCTTTTTCGCGGGTATAGCGGGATAGCGAAAAACGGATGGTGCCGTGGGCGGCGGTATACGGAATGCCCATGGCGCGCATCACATGGGACGGCTCCAGGGAACCGGACGTACAGGCGCTGCCGCTGGAGGCGGCGATGCCGACATGGTTTAGCAACAGCAGGATGGCCTCGCCCTCGATATATTCGAAGGCGATATTGACCGTGTTCGGCGTGCGCGGCTGCCCGCCGCCCATCACCAGGGTATGGCCGACGGCGCCGAGAATGCCGTCCTGCAGACGATCGCGCATGCGGGCAATCTCGCTGTCCATCATCGGCAAATGGATATCCGCCAGCGCCGCCGCCGCGCCCATGCCGACAATGCCGGCAATGTTCTCGGTGCCGGCGCGCCGCCCGCGCTCCTGGTGGCCGCCGCGCAGCAACGGCCGGAACCGGGTGCCGCGGCGCAGATAGAGGCAGCCGATCCCCTTGGGACCATGAAATTTATGGCCGGAGCAGGACAGCATATCAATGGCGCTCGCGCCGACGGCCACCGGCAATTTACCCACCGCCTGCACCGCGTCGCAATGGAACAGTATCCCTTGTTCATGGGCAAGCTCGGCCATGGCCGCCACCGGATACACCACGCCGGTTTCGTTATTGGCCCACATCAGGGTAACCAGCGCCACGCGGTCGCTGAGCGCCGCCCGGTAGGCGGCCATATCCAGCGCGCCCTCGCCGTCCACCGGCAGGCGGTGGATCAGGTAGCCCTGCCGTTCCAGGTATTCGCATACCGCAAGCGTCGCGGGATGTTCCACAATGCTGGTAATGATTTCCCGCCGTTCAGGGTAGGCCGCCACCGCCGACAGGATGGCGGTGGACGTGGCCTCGGTGGCGCAGGAGGTAAAAATGATTTCACTGTCGTGGCGCGCGCCCAAAAGGCTCGCCACCTGTTCCCGCGCCTTGGCCAGCGCAATACCCGCGGGCTGGCCGAAATCATGAATCGAGGATGGATTGCCGTAGTGTTCGCTGAGAAACGGCATCATCGCTTCCAGGACCATCGGGTCCAGACGTGTCGTGGCGTTATTATCCAGATAAACAGCTTTCATCGGCTTACCTCATTCAACTTCGCTGGTGGAGACCGTGGCCGGGTCGGCCACCACGTGCATAAACCGGCCCAGGCGTTCGATAAGCTTCTGCTGCAGCCAGGCCAGGGTCATATCGGTCATCATGCAACCGCTGCAACTGCCGGACAGCGAGACGGTCACCTGTTTATCGTTCACGCTCAGCAGGCGCATATCGCCGCCGTCGGCCTGGATGTGCGGACGCAGGCCGGCGATGACCTCTTCCACCGCCAGCCAGTTTTCATCGCGGGGCTGCGGCTGCGGCGCGGGCTTGCCTACGGCCTGCGCCACTGCCGGCCTGGCGCTCAATATCTGCTCGAGGGTCTGCTCGATTTTTTCATGGCAGGAGGTACAGCCGCCGCCGGCCTTGGTGTAGTTGATCACATCCTCAAGGGTGGTGAGGCCGTTTTCCAGCACCGCGCGACGGATATGGCCTTCGTCGACGCCGAAACACTTGCAGATAAGCGCGCCTTCTTCGTGATCGGCGTCCGGCGCCTCGCCCCTGAACTGGGCGATGGCGGCGCGCAGCGCTTCCTGCCCCATCACCGAGCAGTGCATTTTTTCCGGCGGCAGGCCGTCGAGGTAATCGGCAATCTGCTTATTGGTCAGCTGCGCCGCGTCCGTCAGGGTGCGGCCGATAATCAGTTCGGTCAGGGCCGAGGAAGAGGCGATGGCGCTGCCGCAGCCGAAGGTCTGGAAACCCGCCTCCTCGATAATTTCCGTCTCGGGGTCGACGCGAAGCATCAGGCGCAGGGCGTCGCCGCAGCTCAGCGAACCGACGTCGCCTATGGCGTTCGCCTGCTCGACGACTTTGGCATTGCGCGGATGAAAAAAATGATCTTTAACTTTTTCTGAATAATTCCACATACATTTTTCTCCAGTTCACGGGGCGATGCTTGGCGATACCCCGGGTGAATGCCTTAGCTGAATGCCGGTTATGATGCGCAGGTCTGGTGGTCGCACTGGCAGGCCGACGCCTGAAGATCTATCCAGAGTCCCGGCTCGCCGTCCCGGGCGCCCGCCGCGAGCGTCGCGCCCTGCAGATAGGGCCAGTGCGTAACGGCCGCCAGCAGCACCAATCCCTGATACTCGACGCGATACTCCTCCTCCCGCTGCGCCGCGCTCCACTCCAGGGAAACCCGCCAGCCCTGGCAGGCATCGCCCTCAAGCCAAAGGCGCAGGCCGGCACAGGGCGCGGTCAATTGCCGGCGCAATAAAAGCAGCTGTTGCAGGGCTTCCGCTTCAATCTGAATCATGATGTCGCTCCGCGTGGGGGGTACTTAATCATGAGCAAATGTGATGCCAGTCACATCTTTATCGTTATTTCAATAAGATAGCGCCGCGCGGCGCACTAAAAACCCCGAACATGTCGGGGTTGGTTGTCGGTTTTGTCAGGGAATTGACACAAATCAGCGCTGTTCCCGCGCTACTCTTCCTCCCAGCGGCTCTCCTGCCGGAAACGCTCGAAGCGCCTGGGATCGCGTTTTTCCTGATGGCGCTGTACCGTCGGCGCATCCCAGTTTTGCTGGATTTCCGTCAGCAGATGGACGATGGAGGTGGCGGCGGGCACGCTCACCGCCCGTACCCCGACGCGCAGCAGCTGCCGGAACACGCTTTCGCCCACCGCCACGCAGTACAGCGAGAGGCAACCCTCCAGCGCCGCGATACGACAGCCCAGCTTATCCAGGTCATGTCCGGGCTGGACGATAAAATCCGTGACCTGCAGCAGCGTCACCCGATCGGGTTTGACGCCGTAAATCGCCAGCCGGGGCGTCGAGCCGAAATGCTGGTTGACCTGGTGCAGGTCGGTGCTGGCGAACGCGACCCGCAGCGCCCAGTCGGAGGCGGTGGTCACCGTAAGATTGCGCTGGAAGTTGTTCATACGCCGGCGTCCTGTGCAAGTGAGACGGCAGGAAATTGCTGTTTCAGCGGCGAGTGGTACACCGGCTGATGATGATGGCGATGGCGCATCAGGTTGCCCAGTTCGAACAGGGTGTCGCGGATGCCGGCATACCCCTGCCGGGTGCGGCGAAATTCGCCCAGGCGGTCGTAGAGGGGGAAACCGGTGCGCACCAGCGGCATGTCCAGGCGCTCAGCCAGGGAGGCTGCGTGGGAGTTGGCAAAAATCATGTCGGCGGGGGTCTCGGCCAGCAGATCCGCCAAATCCTCCAGATCGCCGATGATGACTTTTTCCACCGGCAGCGCGGCCAGCCCGGGCTGGTTGACCGGCGCCACCGCGTTCACCACGCTCATGCCCTGGCTGACGGCGAAATCGCACCAGCCGCGCAGCAAATCCGCCTCGGCGGCCACCGCCATGCGCCCGCCCTGCAGCTCGCCGTGGCAATCGATCATCGCGTCCAGCATCTGCCCGCGCTGCCGCTCTATCCAGGCCGGCACCTCGCGACCGGAAATCTGGTGCAGCTGTCCGATAAACGCATCCATATGCGCAAGCGTCATCAGATGCGGCAAACGCACGCAGATGCCGCGTCCGCGCGGCTCAATCAGCGCGGCCACGCGGGTGAGCGAAACGCCGATCACAAAGGTGGCGACGCTTTGTCCCAACTGTTCCATCAGGCGCAGCGGCGTGCCGCCCTGGGTCAGCGAGCTGTAATCGCCCGCCGCCAGATGTCCGTCCATGGACTGCGTCAGGTCGGGCAGGATCACCGGCTGCAGGCCGAAAGCCTCGACATAGCTGCGGATCAGTTCCTGATCGCCCGGGGTAAACATATGGCTCAGAAAAATATTCACCCGTTTACCGCGGATTCCGGCCGCGGGTTCAGCGGGCACCCACTGCTGCACCACGCTTTCCAGCAGCGCGGCATAGCCGTTTTCCATCGAGCCGTAAAAATCCGGCGTGCTGACGGTCAGGATGCCGACCTGCCGGTGCTTGGGATGGCTTGCGCGAAACAGCGCCACCGCCCGCCCCAAATCGCTGCCCTGCGCTTCCGACAGGCCGGTGCTGAGCAGGACGATAATGCGCGGCGTATTGCGCTCGCACAAGGTCTCCAGTGCGGTAAAAATATTGTCGTCGGCGCCCATGATGGTGGTGATCGGCTCCATGGCGGTGGATTGCAGCGGCACCGGCTCGTGGAAATGCTGGATAAAAAACACTTTGGCGAAAGCGCTGCAACCCTGGGCGCCGTGCACCAGCGGGATACAGCTTTCCAGCCCCATGGCGGCCAGGATGGCGCCCAGCGGCTGACCGCTCTTGATCGGGCTGGTGGCCAGCGGTTTTACCGAACGGACAACGTGCGTCATGATCTTCTCCTCAGGCTTTTATCTGCCAGGGCGCCGGCTGGTTAACCTGCGTCCAGACCGGGCTTTCCAGCGTGCGGCACACCGCCTCGGCCAGGTTAACCATGCCGCCGTAGCCGGCGAAGGCCTCTTCGCGCTCCTGGTTGATATCCAGGAACGGCAGCCGGGCTTTATAGGCGGTATACATATTCCTGCCGCCGGCGATCATCATGTCGGCGCGGAAACGATAGGCGGTATCCAGCAGCAGGCGCGGGTTGCCCTCGTCAAGCATCAGCGCGTCCTCCCCCATCAGGGCGCGGATGCGCGCCTTGTCCTCCTCGGTGGATTTGCGCGTGCCGGTGGCCACCACGTCCAGCCCCAAATCCTGCAATGCCGAGACCACCGACCAGGACTTAACGCCGCCCGTATACAGCAACACCCGCTTGCCGCGCAGCCGGTCGCGCCAGGGCTCAAGGCGCAGCTGGGTCGCCGCCTCCTCGCGCGCGATTAGCAGCTCGGTGCGCGCGGTGAGATCCGCATCGTCCAGCAGCTGCGCCAGCTGGCGCAGCGAGGCCGACATTTCACGCATGCCGTAAAAGCTGCCCTCGAACCAGGGCGTGTCGTACCGCTCCTCCAGCCTGCGCGCAACGTTAATCAGGGCGCGGGAGCAGACCAGCATATTGGCCTCGGCGCGGTGCATGGTCTGGATTTCAGCGAAACGCGCGTCGCCGGAAAGCGTGCACAGGACGCGCACGCCCAGCTCATCAAGCAGCGGCAGCACCTGCCAGAACTCGCCGGCGATATTGTATTCGCCGATAAGGCAGATGTTATGGCCGCGCGCCGCGGGCACCGGATAATCCGCCGGCCAGGGCGCGGGCTCGCGTTGCCCTACGACCTGGCGCAGCATCACATCGCCCGCGATGCGGTTGCCCAGGTTTTTGCTGCCGTAAAAACCGGCGGCGTCGACGGCCACGACCGGAATGCCGGCCGCCGCCGAAGCCGAGCGGCACACCGCCTCGATATCGTCGCCCTCCATGGCCGGCACGCAGGTGTTATAGATAAAGACCGCCGCGGGGTGGTAGCGCTCGGCGATATGCTTCACGGCGTGGAACAGCCGGCGCTCGCCGCGTCCCATGATCACATCCTGCTCGCTTAAATCGGTGGTGAAACCCAGCCGGTTAAGGGCCGGTCCCGAGCTGCGGCTGCCCCGGTTATCCCAGGAACTGCCGGCGCAGCCAATCGGCCCGTGCACCAGATGCGCCACGTCCGCCACCGGCAGCAGGGTAATCTGCGCGCCGTCAAAGGCGCAGCCGCCCGCGGTGGATCCCGGCTTGGGCGGTTTGCACCCGGTTTTATGCTTGCCGTTATGCTCGCAGGCAGGCTCCACGAACAGGGCGGCGATATCAGTATTTTTCATCAGGTTCTCTCCGTAACCGGCAATAGTCTTGCTATGACTCTGGTTTGCAAATCACGGGCCAGCGGCTACCCGCTGTTTTGAAAAGAATTTTTATTGTCGTGAACGCGACAAAACAGACAACCGGCCTGACAGGGGAATACCTGCCCGGCGACATAAGCTGCCCTCAGTAGCCCCTGGCGTTCCAGAATGCGCAGCGATGCCTGAGGGCGAAGTCCTCCACAAAACCGGTATGCTGTACGGCAAGCGCATAGGGCCGCGCGCCGTCGAATACCGGCCAGGCCGGCATAGCCGCGGGCTGGCCGGTATGGGCGAAGGTCCCCCACGCCTGCTGAATACGCGCGGCCAGGTCCTGCTGCCGGGCATCGAAGTCGCGCGGATCGGCCAGCGCCCAGGGCCGCTGGAAAACATAGGCGATTTCCGCGGCATGATAGGCTCCCATGGCCGGGGTAAACGGCGCGCGCGGCAATGACATCGGCGCGTGGGGATCGTCGAACTCGTAGGCGTAGAAGGCCGCCCGTCCGCCCAGCAGCCGGTGCATCGTCAGGATCGGACAGGCGAAGTGCGAGTCCGTGACAATATCGGCGAAAGCCTGATAGTACGACCGGGCGGCGACGTCCGCATACGTCTTCAGCACGGGGGCGATATCGCCGGGCAAAGCGCGCGCGACGGCGTCCTCATACCCCCGGCGGTGACTCATGGCAAAGGTAAACGCCTTGAAATTGGCGAACAGCCGCCCTTCGTCGCGGTTGCTGCCCATCAGCACCGGCACCGGTGCGCCCTTGCCCGCCGCAAACGCCTGGTAGGGCGGCTCAGGCAGCGCATCCCCTCCCGTCATCGGCGCCCAGCCATCCCTGCCGCTATTGCCGCGCCGATGGCTGGTCGCCTGGTAAAGCTTTTTCGCCGGCACGCGACGCAAACACGCCAGCGCGGTCCGCTCATCGCCGCAGCCCAGATCGCGCGCCATTACCAGCCCGCCGGCCTCCGCCTCCGCGCGCGGTAATGACGTGTCCGGCTGCGCGCAGCTGTCGCTTTGCAGGATCGCCCGCTGGAACAGCCCCCGCGATCCGGGCGACAGGAGATGAACGCAGGTGCTGAGCGCCCCGGCGGATTCACCGAACAGAGTGACGTTGTCCGCATCGCCGCCGAACGCGGCGATATTACGCTTTACCCAGCGCAGCGCGGCCTGCTGATCCAGCACGCCATAATTTCCCTCCCCCGGGCCCCGCAGCGCCGGATGCGCCAGGAAGCCCAGCGCGCCGGTGCGATAGTTGGGCGCGACGACGATCACGCCCTGCCGTTCCGCCAGGACGCTGGGGTCATATTGCCCGTTGGAGCCCAGTTCGAGCGCGCCGCCATAAATCCATACCATCACCGGGAAAACCCCGCCCTTGCCGGCATTATGCGGCGCGTAGATATTCAGCGTCAGGCAATCCTCGGCGCTATTGCCGGCCACCGGCAAGGCGGGCTGCGGACACGCCGGCCCGATGCGATCGGCGCTTCGCACCCCGCGCCAGGGGATCGCCGGCGCCGGCGGTGCGAAGCGCAGCTCCCCCACGGGCGGCGCCGCGAACGGAATCCCCAGGAAGGCTTGCCCGCGCGCCGAGACGACACCCCGCACCGGGCCGTCCGCGGTAGCAACAATCCTTGCGGATGCGGCGGGATCGTTGACGATTTGGGGCACTTTCCCCGGCATGTCCATGCAGCCGCACAGCATCCCCCCTAACAACGCCAGCCAGACGCGCCGCCAGATAAACGCGCCGTTACTTTTTTTACCGACCATCCCTTAGCCTCTTAATCGCCAGATACCATGAACAACAGCCCATCACCGTCGTCAGCGCTGAAACGCCCATCCTGACTATATTAGCCGCGGCGTTAAAGGATGGCCGCTTTTCACCCTACTTTCGTCAGGATAAAAAAAAACGGCGCCCACAGGGGCGCCTAAACGGACTGACGACGGGATTGGCCGGGGCGACGGCGAGCCCGCCGCGCCCCGCGCGCCCCTGTTATACCCCCGGGCCAAGCCTGCCGGGCAAGCCCGCGGGACGTCACAGCGAAAACTGGTGCTGCGCAAGAGGGTGGGTTTTTCCCAGGCGTTTCGCCAGCCAGGGCGGGATACGCCCCGCCAGCATGGCGCGCAACGCCTGTAATTGCTGTTCAATGGTCATCGGCGGCTTAATCTTGATGGGATGGATATTATTGCGGATCACGCGAGCGGCGGCCGGGCCGCCTATCGCCTCGCAAAACAGCAAATGACAATCGCTTAACATGCGCGCCCGCGCTTCGTTGCCTTCCTCCAGCGCGTCGGGATCGTCGCGATAACGCCTGACCTGTTGCAGGTAAGGCCCCCGATCGTCAAAAGCATAGATAAAAAACAGCTTGGCCTGGCCGAAATGGCCGTCGATCGCCAGGCCGTCGCCGGAGGCGAAGGCGGCGCGTAATTGCAACGGCTCCGCCCGCTCCGGCTGGGTGGTCAGATGCTGCGGCAGTTCTCCGGCCAGGCAAGACATCACCTGTTGCCACAGCGCCACCGTCGGCTGGCCGGCGCCGGCGGGAAACGCCCGCGCCAGTTGATCAAGGCTCAGCCGGGCCAGCCGCGCCGGCGTCAACGGCTGGACGGACGCCTTCTCCAGCCAGAGGATCATCTCCCGTGGGGGCAGCTGCGGCAGGGTCTGCGCCAGGGCGAATAGACGCCAGAATAAAGGATCGTCGGTTGCGACATTCATCGGTAGGCTCCTGTGGCCATGGGGTTATCCGGCATTTTTACTGGCGCGTAAACGCACCGGGAACGGCGGTTTCCCCGGCTGTGGAAAGATGTAATACGACTTGCCGCCCTCCAGCTCGAACATGCCGCCCCAGCAGGCGGCATCGTCAAATTCAATGCGCACGACCCGCGCCTCCAAATCCTGTTTGGCGATATAGCAGTACAGGTCGGCGCCTTTTTCACTGAATAACACACTCGGCATAGCGGCTTTCTCCCGTAGGGCGGCCCAGGACGCGCCTGGGCCGGTCGGTCAGCGGATCAGGTCGAAGTTATAATCGGTCTTGCCGATTTTCATGGTGTCGCGGTCCAGTTTTTCCAGGGTGGCGTTGACCAGGGTGGTCAATACCGTCATGGCGCCCTCGTAGCCCCAGGTGGCGATACGATGCAGATGATGCCGGTCGAAAATCGGGAAGCCGATGCGGATCAACGGCACTTCAAACTGCTCGCCCAAGGCCAGGGTATCGCGCTGGATAAACTTGCCGTAGGAATTGCCAATCATAAAATCCGGTTTGCGGGTAAACATCAGCGAACGGAAATGCCACAGATCGCAGTTGATATACACCTCGCTTTCCTGGCCGTAAGGCGACGCGGCCAGCACCTTCTTCAGCTCTTTCTGCCAGCGTTTATTGGCGTTATGGCACAGGATCACCGTCGGTTCGCAGCCCAGTTCCAGCAGGAACTTGGTCATGCCCATGACAAAATCCGGATCACCGTACAGGCCGTAGCTTTTACCGTGGATCCAGGTATGGGAGTCGAGCATCATATCCACCAGCCGGCCGCGCTCAAGCGTCAGGGCGTCCGGAATCGGTTTGCCGGTCAGCTGGCTTACGGTCATCAGCAGCCGGTCGGTGGCTTCAAGTCCCAGCGGCACATCCACCGGCGTGGCCGGCTGCTGCCAGTTCTCCTGCACCATTTTTTTGGTTTTCAGCAGGTGCCAGGGTTGCAGCAGCAGGGTATCGATGGCGTTCGGCGCGTCGCGCATTTCGTCCTGGGTAGTGCCGCCGGCATACATGCGGTATTCACCGTCCGCCGGGGTGTCCAGCACTTCGGAGGGATCGGACAGCAGGCTGTAGCCAACGCCCATCTGCTCCATCATGCGTTTCAGCACCCGGAAATTGCCGAGATAGGTTTCAAAACCGGTCACCAGGTTGATTTTGCCGTTACGGCCGGGCTGGTAATCCCGGGCGTCGGTTTTATCGGTATATTCGCGGGCGAAACCCTCGAACATATTATCCCAGCCGGTGATATGGCTGCCGATAAAGCTCGGGGTATGGGCATAAGGCACCGGTACCGCGGGGTCGATAAAGCCGTCTTTCTTGGCATTGGCGATAAAGGCGCTCAGGTCGTCGCCGATCACCTCCGCCATACAGGTGGTGGAGACGGCGATAGCCTGCGGCTTATACAGCGCATGGGCGTTCTGCAGGCCGGTATTCAGGTTGTTATTGCCGCCGAACACCGCCGCGTCCTCGGTCATCGAATCCGACACGCAGGCCACGGGTTCCTTAAAATGGCGGTTGAAATAGGTACGGAAATACGCCACGCAGCCCTGCGAGCCGTGCACATAGGGCAGCGTATGGGCGAAACCGAGCGAACAAAGCACCGCGCCCAGCGGCTGGCAGGCCTTGGCGGGGTCGATGGTCAGCGCCTCGCGCTTAAAATTCAGCTCCTGGTATTCCCGGGTGGTGGTCCACTCGAAGACTTCCTTGACCCGGGCTTCGCCGTGGGCCTCTTCCAGCTCGCGTTTGCTGGTAAACAGCGCCTGGTATTCCGCTTGCTCGAACAGCGGATAGCAGGCCTTGGTTTTTTCTACACTCTGACTCATGATTCTCTCCTCCCGCGCCACAAATCTGTGAACTGACGGGTTCAGGCTTCAGGCAAACAATCTCAGGCGGTTTTCAGCCAGGGCGCGGTCAACTGGGTCCAGCTCGGGTTATTCAGGGTCATGTCCATATCGCGGGCGAAGACGGCGAAACCGTCGTAACCGTGATAAGGGCCGGAATAATCCCAGGAATGCATCTGGCGGAACGGGAAACCCATTTTCTGGAAGATGTATTTTTCCTTGATGCCGGAGCCGATAAGATCCGGTTTCAGCGCCTTGATGATTTCCTCCAGCTCGTAACTGCTGGCGTCATCGAACAATAGCGTCCCTTTTTTCAGGTCCGGCAACGTGCGGTCATAGTCATCGTTATGGGCGAATTCATAGCCGCTGCCGATGATTTCCATCCCCAAATCCTCATACGCGCCGATCACATGGCGCGGGCGCAGGCCGCCGAGATACAGCAGCACGCGCTTGCCCGTAAGCCTGGGGCGGAATTTAGCGATAATGGCGTCGGTCTGGGCCTGGTATTTGGCGATAACCGCCTCGGTATTGGCCTGAATGGTCTCGTCGAACAGCGCGGCGATTTTGCGCAGGGACTCGGCAATCTTTGTCGGGCCGAAGAAGTTATATTCCATCCAGGGAATGCCGTATTTTTCTTCCATATGGCGCGAGATGTAGTTCATGGAGCGATAGCAGTGCACCAGGTTCAGCTTCACCTTGGGGGTATTTTCCATTTCCACCAGGGTGCCGTCGCCCGACCATTGCGCCACCACGCGCAGGCCGATTTCTTCCAGCAGGATCCTGGAGGCCCAGGCGTCGCCGCCGATATTGTAGTCGCCGATAATGGCGATATCGTAAGGGGTGGTTTCAAACGCTTCGTCATCGCGGTTGGATAAAATCCAGTCGCGCACCACGTCGTTGGCGATATGATGGCCCAGCGACTGCGATACCCCGCGAAACCCTTCGCACCGCACCGGCACGATCGGTTTATCGAGTTTTTTCTGCATTTCCCGCGCCACCGCCTCGATATCGTCGCCGATAAGGCCCACCGGGCACTCGGACTGGATGGAGATGCCTTTGGTCAACGGGAACAGGGTTTCCATTTCTTCAATCAGTTTGGTCAGCTTTTTGTCGCCGCCGAACACAATGTCTTTTTCCTGGAAATCCGAGGTAAAGTTCAGGGTGCCGAAGGCGTTGACGCCGCTGACGCCGGTATAGTAGTTGCGGCGGCCGGCGCGGGAATACTGGCCGCAGCCGATGGGGCCATGGGAGATATGGGCCATGTCCTTGATAGGTCCGAACACCACCCCTTTCGAGCCGGCGTAGGCGCAGCCGCGCACCGTCATCACGCCGGGCTGGGATTTACGGTTGGAAGTAATGCATTTGCCAACGCTTTCCATTTCCGGATCGCTCAGCATATAGTGCTTGGCACGCTCTTTGCGGGCTTTTTCAGGAAAGACTTCCAGAACTTCCTGAATCAGCGCCAGCGTTTGTTCGCCGGTTATATCGGTCATGGCGATGTCCTTACATAATAAATAGGATAGTGACCTAAGCCAGCCGTTGCCGGCTCAGGGCCCCGCGCGGCCGGATCAGGCTGACTGCGCTTCTTCCGCCGCGGTTTTGCCGATGATGGTTTCGTCTTCCACATCCATGATGCCGAATTCCATCAACAGTGCTTCCAGCTCGTCCATGGTGACCGGGGTGGGCACTATCATTTTTTTGTTGTCGACGATTTTGCGGGCAAGCGTGCGGTACTCTTCGGCCTGGCCGCAGGTTGGATCGTATTCGATGACCGTCATACGGCGGATTTCAGCCCGCTGCACGATGTTATGGCGCGGCACGAAGTGGATCATTTGCGTACCGAGCTTGTCCGCCAGCGCCATGATCAGCTCGTCTTCGCGATCGGTCTGGCGCGAGTTGCAGATCAGGCCGCCGAGGCGCACCTTGCCGGACTTGGCGTATTTGACGATGCCTTTGCAGATATTGTTGGCGGCGTACATCGCCATCATTTCGCCGGAGCAGACGATATAGATTTCCTGCGCCTTGTTTTCGCGGATCGGCATGGCGAACCCGCCGCAGACCACGTCGCCCAGCACATCGTAAAACACAAAATCCAGATCTTCCTCGTACGCGCCCTCTTCCTCCAGGAAGTTAATGGCGGTGATAACGCCGCGGCCGGCGCAGCCGACGCCCGGCTCAGGGCCGCCTGATTCGGCGCAGCGCACGCCGCGATAACCGATTTGCAAAACGTCTTCCAGCTCCAGATCTTCTACCGAGCCGACTTCGGCGGCCAGTTCCATAATGGTGTTCTGTGCTTTGGCATGCAGGATCAGACGGGTGGAATCCGCTTTGGGATCGCAGCCGATAATCATCACCTTTTTGCCAATCTCGGCCAGAGCGGCAACGAGATTTTGTGTCGTAGTGGATTTACCTATGCCACCTTTGCCATAAATGGCGCATTGACGGATAGCCATGTGCATTCTCCTGTTAGTCGGTTGACCCTTTCTATTAAGCAGGGAACGTACCAGAAGCCGTCATATTTCAACTCCATGAAATTGCAGAATATTTTTTTAATGAGAAGATTTATCGCCACCGGGTTATGAACAAAGTTCAAACCTTTTGTCATAAAGCAGACACAGCCGGTGCGCACAACGGTCGGCCGCGCGTCAGGTTGGCTTCGTCATTTCGTTATTAAAGGGAACAAACACGCCCCGCCTCTTGCCGCCCACGCGATAAACGAGCGGATAAGCTGCCGCGAATCAGCGAAAATTGTGCGGATTATCAGCAAACTGGCGATCTCCTGGCCATCCGGCGGGAAATGCTGAAAAGAACTTTGACAAAACGGGCCGGCGCCTTTAGTATTCGCCCCGTTCTCGCGATTCCTCTGTAGTTCAGTCGGTAGAACGGCGGACTGTTAATCCGTATGTCACTGGTTCGAGTCCAGTCAGAGGAGCCAAGATTTTAGAAAAGCCCGCTTCAGGGAACTGAAGCGGGCTTTTTGTTTTTCATGCAATGGCGCGAATTCCTATATAATTTTGAGGCGATAGGTTAACGTGAAAAATCTTCCCGATGCGTTTTCAGTTTTCCCTCTGCATCGGGAGAATTTAGTGGTCAGATTTAGGGTCATGTTGGTTCGATGACGGAGTGACCCCCAAATGTCTCTCAACGACACGAAAATCCGCAGTCTCAAGCCCTCTGATAAACCTTTCAAAATCTCCGATTCACACGGTTTGTATCTTTTGATCAATCCAGGCGGTTCACGTCTCTGGTATCTCAAGTACCGTATCAACGGTAAAGAATCCCGCCTTGGTTTAGGTGCTTATCCCGATGTATCTCTGTCTGGCGCACGGCAGCAACGCGACGGTATCCGCAAGTTGCTGGCGCAAAACATTAAACCCGCTCAGCAACGTATCGCCGAAAGGGCCGCCCGCTCGCCGGAAAAAGTCTTTGAGACCGCGGCACTGGGCTGGCATAAAAATAATAAGAAGTGGTCGCAGAATACCGCAGACCGCCTGCTTGCCAGCATGAGAAATCATATCTTTCCGGTAATTGGTCATCTGCCGGTAACAGAACTGAAACCCCGTCATTTCATCGATCTGCTGAAAGATATCGAGGCGAAAGATCTGCTGGAAGTCGCGTCCCGCACGAGGCAGCATCTCTGTAACGTCATGCGCTATGCCGTGCATCAGGGGTTAATAGAAAATAACCCGGCGGCGAATCTGGATGGCGTGACAGCCCCACCCGTTACGCGCCACTACCCTGCCCTGCCACTGGAGCGTCTGCCGGAACTGCTGGAACGCATTGATGACTATCAGCAGGGACGGGAATTAACCCATCTGGCCGTTCTGCTGACGCTTCACCGGTTTATCCGCTCCAGTGAACTGCGTTTTGCCCGATGGTCAGAGATTGATTTCAGAAACCGAATCTGGACCATTCCCGCCACCCGCGAAGCTTTTCTGCCATATTTGACATAGAGTTCAACAGCACGGATACGCTCTTCGAACGAATACATGGACTACCTCCAAAGCAGTCCAAGTTTCGTCCGCACTCCCCAACAGATGTGGTGTCCTTTGTCAGGATTGTGTAACAGGGCAAGCAACCACCGAAGAGACAAAATCCAGGAAAGCACGGGTTTTCGCCGGTAGATGATTGCGTGACGGATATAGTGCGTAAAGTGGAAAAAGTTCATCAGGCCATTCAGGGAACAGATTAACCAGTTTACCCTGTGCTAGTAGATGCTCAGCGCCCAACTCCATGACCTGTGCAATTCCATATCCTGCAAGACAGGCGCCATGCATAGTACCGACATTATTCACAATAAGCTGACCACTCAAATTCAGCGATTTTATCTCTTTACCACGTTGAAATTCCCAGGTAAAGAGTTTGCCCGTTTCGGGAGATCGAAACTGAATGCATGAGTGTTCGGGTAAAGCCAAATCATCAGGCGTCACTGGCTTTCCATGCTGCTTAATATATGCAGGTGAAGCAACCGTGAGAATACGGGTGTTTAGTAGTTTACGCGCTACTAACGTCGAGGATTTATGTTCACCAAAACGAATTGCCAGGTCAAACCCCTCTGCAACCAGATCGCCCAGCTCTTCACGAGTAGAAAGCTCAACCTGCAATTCAGGATATTGTTTTAGAAAACTTCCTAACCGAGGCCCAAGTATCAGTCTTGAAAAAAACGGATGCACATTGACCCGCAGGCGTCCGCGTACGGAAATACGACCATTGATCGCACAAGCTGCGGCCTCTTCCAGTCCGGCCAGTAACGGGGCGATTTGCTGATAGAAACGGTGCCCCTCATCAGTTAAAGATATTGCTCGGGTAGTACGTTCAAACAGACGGATACCAAGCCGACCTTCCAGCCGGACGATCGCACGACTTACGCCTGATGGGGACATATCCAATGCTTCAGCCGCAGCGGCAAAACTCCCACCATTTACCACAGCAGATAGTACGCCCATACCCTTTAACATGCGCTCGTCGAATGCCATTTTTTCTCCCTTTATTCTGACTGGTAAAGGCCTCGAACTCTATATAACCATGACATTTTGTCATGAGTTATCAGTTATTCATACCCTTTCGCGTTACATAATCCGGTGAGATCAATACCAATATACCGCCATAATTAATGACTTTTTGTCACTTCAAATGTGACATTGATGATATGGATTAACTAATTTTTGTACCGTAAACTTTCCACCATTCATTATTAATACACTCATAGAGGATCACCTATGTTCGTTATTACTGGTATTACTGGCCAGGTTGGCGGTGTGATTGCTCGCTTATTACTTTCAAAGAACCATGAAGTGCGTGCTGTTGTTCGCTCTGTGAAAAAGGGTCAGTACTGGGCCAGCCAGGGTTGTGATGTGGCGATTGCAGAAATGAATGATGCGGTAGCCCTGAGCAAAGCATTCACAAATGTTGAGGGTGTTTTCATTCTTTTACCGCCTAATTTTGACCCGTCTGCGGGTTTTCCAGAAAGTCGTGAAATCATTACTGCTTTACGTATCGCGCTGGAGGAAACTCGTCCTCAGAAGGTGGTGTGTTTATCCACCATTGGTGCACAGGCCACGCAGCCGAACTTGCTAACCCAACTGGGAATCATGGAAGACGTATTAGGCACATTACCACTGCCTACCGCATTCATTAGAGCTGCCTGGTTTATTGAAAATGCCGCATGGGATATCCCCTCAGCACAGGAGCAGGGAGAGATCCCGTCTTTTTTGCAACCGCTGGACCGGGCTATTCCTATGGTGGCTACTGCTGATGTTGGCTGCACTGCGGCTGCATTGTTGCAGGAAACATGGTCCGGAAAGCGGATCATTGAGCTTCGCGGACCAGAGAGTATCAGTCCAAACCAACTGGCCGCCAGCTTTACACGGCTATTGGGACGGAAGGTAAAAGCATATGCCGTACCTCGCTACGACTGGAATGCCCTGTTTCTTGCTCAGGGTATGCAAAACCCGTTACCAAGAATACAAATGCTTGATGGCTTCAATGCTGGCTGGATTACATTTTCAGGCAGTCAAACCGAGCAGCGGGTGGGGATACTTGGATTGGAAACCGTATTGAGCACATTGATTAAAAAACATTTTTCTGAACAACCGGAGATTTTATGAGTACGTCGGAAAATCAACCTACCGCATTAATTATTGGGGCCAGTCGTGGCCTGGGGCTGGGGTTAACTGAACGCTTTCTGGAACGTGGCTGGCAAGTCATTGCTACTGAACGTGAGGGCTTAACCCGCCCTGAACTGCGTCAGCTCGCCGCGCGCGACTCACATTTGTCTGTTGAAACACTTGATATGAACAGCGATGAGTCACTTGAAGAATTGTATACTCGCCTGGCAGGAAAAACGCTGGATCTGCTGATGGTGAACGCCGGAACGGTGGGCTCTCCTGATGAATCTTTCGCTCAGCGGCTACTAACAGTAATGCGCACCAATGTCGTAGGTGCAATGTCTGCCTTACGCATTCTGTCACCGACGGTCCGGGCCGGCGGTGTGGTCGCCGTTATGTCATCAGAACTGGCAAGTATTGCGGCGAATACGCAGGGTGGATGGGAACCTTATCGTTCCAGTAAATCGGCGCTGAATCAGTCACTGCGCAGTTTTATCGCAGAAAACCCGCAGACACCTTGGTCATTGACGGCGGTAGCGCCCGGTTGGGTACGTACTGAAATGGGTGGTCCTGATGCGCTACTGGATATCGAAACCAGTACACGCGGCGTAACAGAAATGCTGATGACCCGTTTTAACCAGCGTGGTATCGCTTTCCTTAATTACCAGGGCAAAACGCTGGAATGGTGAGTCATCAGCGCCATTAATGGCGTTGGCAGTTCATTACACTTTAAAGCTGAGGAACACTATGTCGACCCCTTCTTCCGACAATACTGCATTATCTGCACAACGGACCGTAGCAGAGAGTTTGCCGGACCGCGCTACCGCGCGCACCTAGCTGGCAATGCTTGCGCTAGCCGTCGGCTGTTTTACCTTTGTGAGTTCTGAGATGTTGCCCATCGGGCTACTTGGCCCGATTTCCGACAGCATCCATAGCCGGTCACACCCCGCCCGCCCCCACGCTTTTACCTGTCCATATCACCGAAAATCCCGTGACGCCTGCTGCCCCGCAGAGATCTCCGCTGGAGCACCCCTGTTCCTGTGAAATCACATTTCCCCGGGGACGGATGATGTTGACGTCACCTTCGGCCGAGTTGCTGACCGTCCTGGTTCGTGAGTTCATGCAAGGCCCGCAATCATGATCGGCTTACCGGCGGGCACCCGTATCTGGCTGGTCGCCGGCCAGACTGACATGCGAAAGGGCTTTCAGGGCCTGGCCGGCCAAGTCGTGTCCGCCCTCCGGGAAGATCCATTGTCCGGCCATGTCTTTGTCTTCCGGGGGAAACGAGGCAACCTGATAAAGGTCCTGTGGTCAACCGGTGACGGCCTGTGCCTGCAGGCAAAACGCCTTGAGCGCGGCCGCTTGGTCTGGCCGCAGGTCAAGGAGGGTAAAGTCTTCCTGACGCAAGCCAAAAGCGCCTTCAAGGTGATAAAAACCCGGCGTAAAAAGAAAGCCTGCGCCCGCTGCGATGTCATCGTCCAGGCGCCGGCGCCGTCGCGTCCCATCGAGCGCGGCATCGCCGGACCGGGCCTGCTGGCGCGCGTGATGACGGCGAAATACGCCGGGCACTTGCCGCTATATCGCCTGTCGGAAATGTCATCTTCTGTGATGGCCGCTGATGCCTGTGAAGTCGTTTTATGTATGTACGGTAAAACGACGGGAAACGGCGGAGGAAGTCAAGGTCATCCCGCTGAACGCTCTTTCTTTCATATCGTAAAAAAGAACAAACACGGTTTTATCCCCAGCCATACAGCCGATGCCCGTAAAGCATTTTTGCTCGAATGCGAATCAGCGGACCCGGAAATTATCAGCCTAATCATCAGCTAATTTCCGATGATGAAATGTGTGACTTTATGAGATTTTATGCTAGAGTGCATATGAGATAAAGTTACACTGATAGCTTAGGAGAAAACTATGTCACTTACTCGTTTACGCCAGCAGGGGGGCGCCGTGGTTCTTACAATCCCTAGCGATATCGCCACTGATATGGGATGGCAAGTAGGTATAAAACTCGATGTAAAAGCTTCCGGGGACACGATCAGCATTAAACCGGCAGGCAGGGTAGCGCGCGGTCGCAAATCGCTCGCAACGTTGTTGCAGGGCATTGATGAGGAAGAAGTACGTGCGTTCAACGAAGCATCTTATGACGAGCTGAATTCTCATCCGGTCGGTAAAGAGGTGATTTAATGGTTCGCAGAAGAAGCGCCCCGGCGAAGGGTGAAATTTGGCATGCGAGCGGCGATCCGGTCAGCGGAAGAGAGTTTAAAGGCCCGCATTTTTACCTGATTATCACTGAGCAGGCGCTTAACAAAAAGTTGGGTACGGCTATTTGTGTACCTATCACCGGTGGTGGCGGGTTGGCTCGATCAGAAGCGGTTACCGTTTATTTTGATGGTGCAAGTACCGATACCGGCAAGATTACCGGTGTAGCGCTATGTTATCAGGTTCGATCCTTAGACCTGATTGAGCGTCAGGCAAAATATGCTGCAACGGCCGAATCTAGTATCGTTGACGAGGTTTTGGCAAAAGTTATTGATATTCTGGACCCTCAACTGAATTAATCTCAGCCAGAATATATCCCATTATAATACAATTTCCTCAGGCATCCACCTGGGGAAGCATGCATCTTCCACTGATTTAAGTGGGTTGCGCAACATCATGCCGCTGCCTAGCTTGTAAATGGCGCGTTCCACCGGAAGCGGTCATGTTTACTGCCTTGATCTGTCTTTATGGGAACGATTATGTGCTTTCACATACCCTATTCCAATCTTCGCTACGTGGTGGTCACTTTGGGGGTCTTGATAAGAGCAGTGTCCTGCTTTATATTATTTATTAGCCACTTACTGACAACGGCGATCCTAGTCAGAGGAGCCAAGATTTTAGAAAAGCCCGCGTCAGGGATGACCTGACGCGGGCTTTTTGTTTTTGATTTAGTAGCGATTTCGCGTAAGGGATCGGGCATATCGCCTCGCTGATAGATAGTCGCTATGAAATATTCATTTCACTCATTTACCAGCGTGAATTCAATCATGATAAAGCGGCACACCCGGACTGAACAGCAGCAGCATATTGATGCTTGGCAACACCGCGGATTAACTAAACAGCCTTATTGTGAACAGCAGGGTATGACATTCAGTAATTTTTATTGTTAGGTTCATATCTGGCAATGTTATGGATAAAAATTACCGCAGTGGGACCAACCGCAAAATACTTCCCCCACTCCATGCGCCTAACACAGTATTTTTCAACTGATTTATATAAGAAATTCGGTGATTTCATAAAAAGAAATCTATAAATCGCTAATTTCATCCCTGACAATGCAGCGTATTGGTGTCAAAAAATTATTTAGTTATCAAACGCGCCGTCGGAGATATGGATTTTCATGCCTTGAGGGCTAAATCAATTTTATATAGCAATATATTTCAATGGATTAAACTAATCTTCCTATTGAGCTCTACCATGAAGAAACCACCTGTAAATATACATAATTAGTATTATATACTGAGATAAATGGAAAGGACCCATTACAGCGCAAGGCAAGAGGAAGAAGTTGATAATAGAAAATGACGTTCTAGTTTTTAGAATTGGCGATGCTGATCAAGAACCACATGACATATATTTGCTACAAAACATATCCATTGCATCACAAAATCCACCAGCCTATTTAAAGCAACATAATGTTGCGATATTCGACAGCGGTAGTTTCAAAAAAATATGTCCCTTGTATCACAATGACTGTAGGAGACAGTATATGCGAGCGTTAGTTAAAGCAAATCCTCGCGCTGGGCTCTGGTTACAGGACGTACCGATCCCACAAGTTCGCGATGATGAGGTGCTGATCAAGATCCGCAAGACCGGTATTTGCGGAACGGATCTGCATATATGGAACTGGGACGAATGGGCCCAAAAAACGGTACCCGTTCCTCTGGTAACAGGCCATGAATATGCCGGAGAAGTTGTAGAAGTAGGCCGTAATGTCACGCAAATAAGCATTGGCCAGCGCGTCAGCGGTGAGGGACATCTTGTCGATCTCGGTTGCACCGCAGCCAGGGCAGGAAATTTTCATCTGGATCCTCATAGCTTGTCAGTAGGAGTAAACCACCCCGGTGCCTTTGCGGATTATCTGGCGCTGCCTGCATTCAATGTTATTGCTCTCCCCGATGAGATTGACGATGAACTGGGGGCTATTCTCGACCCGCTTGGTAATGCGGTTCATGTCGCTCTGTCATTTGATTTGGTGGGCAACGATGTATTGATCATGGGTGCGGGGCCTATTGGGATAATGGCGGCCGCGGTTGCGCGATTTGTCGGCGCGCATCGTATATTCATCGCCGATATCAATGCCGAGCGCCTAGCGCTTGCGAACCGGATAGTCGACGCGATTACCCTGGATCCGGACAACACGTCGTTAACAGAAGTTGCTCAGCGTTACGGTTTGTCTGATGGATTCCCTATCGGTTTTGAAATGAGTGGTAGTAATGAAGCGCTGGAATCCTTAATCGGTGCCATGACTTCCGGTGGCCAGATAGCCTGTCTGGGATTGCCTACGCGTAAAGTGACATTGGATTGGAATACAGTAGTTTGCAAGAGCCTGCGTATCAAAGGGGTTTATGGGCGAGAAATGTTCGAGACCTGGCGCAAGACCCTCAACATGCTACAAAGCGGTTTGAACGTTAGGGATATCATCACTCACCGCTTGCCTGTCGATGACTTCCACGCAGGTTTCCAGGCGATGCAAGCAGGGACAGCCGGCAAGGTTATTTTGAATTGGTCTACTTAAGGACAGAGTCGTTACGGCTCTGTTTGTCAGAAAAATTATTTGCCAGTCCGATAAGCCAACGGAGGTTGCGATGACCATTACCCTTGATATTATCAATACCGTTAAAGACCTGGATCCGGCTGAGTATCGCGCGTTTTTTCTTCAAAGCAAGGCGCCCATGTTTTACGATCTGCGATTTCTTATCGCGGCTGAGCAGTCACCCTTGTTAAATGTCAGTAAAATCTTCTATGTGCTGGCGCGGGAGGAAAGGCGGCTGGTTGCGCTGGTCCCGATTTATCTGCAAGACTTTAAGTCTGTTGATCCGTTAGGGTTATTAGTTTCCTCCGCTAAGCTCTCGATAATACCTGAAGAGCGCGGACTGTTCAGTCATATCATGCATTGTACGGACACCACAATCCCGATGTTGGGCGATGCCCCTAGTCTGTATGCCCTAATATTCGATGCTCTTACGAGTATCGCACTGGCTGAGAAGGCGCGCTATTTCTGTTTTCTCAATGTGCAGGATGGCGTGCTTCTGCGTGAAGCTCAACGTTATGGGCTGAATATAAATTACATGGTGGATAAATATACACTCGAACTGGATGCTTTTGCGGATTTTGACAGTTTTGTGCAGGCTTTGCCAAAGGACGGGCGTCATGAAATGGTACGCCAGCTTCGTATCTTTAAACGCGGCGGTGCGCGAGTTCGAATACTGGCTCCTCCCTTTGATAATGAAATTGAGAAACTGGCCCGGTTGTGTTATTTGACAACCAAACGGCTGGGGACGCCGCATTATTGGCCAGAAGCACAATTGGCTGTTTTTTGCCGTCTTTGCGGCGATCTGGTTCGCCTTAGCGTCGTAGAACAGAACGGGCAAATTGTCAGCGGCATTATCTGCTTCGAGGAAGACGGAACTCTCCATGCCTGGTCGGCCGGCATGGATTACGAGCAATCCGAATTCAGCCCTTATACCCTGGCCTTCGCTGCCTTGTACCGCTATGCATTCGAAAGCGGAATTAATCTTATCGAGGGCGGCCGCTTGAATGCCCGCATCAAGACTCGCTTAGGATTGAAACCGAAACGGCTGTATTCCATCGTCAGCCAGGACTTGGGGATACCCGCCGCTACGCAGACTTCTGTGTCTCGACTGAAGCTGGCATCGCAACTGGATGGCGAGGTTCGTCTTGCTTCGCATCCCGCCTTTGATGAGTGGTACCTCACCAGTACCTGGAACGGTCGAGGCCCAACGCGTAGACCTGCCGGAATAGTACGCGCCGCGACTGAGGCCGATGTGATTCGCGCGATTGCATTTGCCAAGGAGCGAGGCATGGAAGTGAGCGTGCGTGGAAATGGGCATAACTACGCCGGTTGTTTTCTTCGCTTTGATTCGCTGATGTTGGACGTTTCCGGCTTGAAGGGACTTGATATCGATAGCCGGCGCAAGCGCGCCATCGTTGAACCTGGGGTCAGTAGCGGCCAATTGAGTCATGCACTGGCGGCTAAAGGTTTGGCTTTTCCCACAGGGCATGTAAAAGAAGTGGGTATCAGCGGATTCCTGTTGGGTGGAGGGCTTGGGATCAACTGCAGCCAATGGGGAGGAATGAGCGTGTTCAACGTACAAGCCCTGGACATTGTCACCGCGGACGGTCGTCTACGACATGTTTCCGAAACCCAGGAGCCAGACTTGTTCTGGGCCGCTCGTGGCGCCGGGCCCTGTTCGTTTTTTGTCGTGACCCGCTTTTACCTCAGTTGCTACTCGTTGCCTCGGGCAATAACCAACAGCTTATACACGCTACCTTTCACGCATTTGCACGATTTATTGGCGGGACTTGACGTCGCATCTCCCCCTGCAAATCTTCAGGTGACGCTGTCTGTCAGCCCCACGACGACGGGTGGCATACCGGCAGTGCAGTTAAATATCTTGGCGTTCGCCGCTAGCCCGCAAGAAGCGCAGGCGCTACGCGAATCTTTTGAAGCCAGCCTGGAACTGCCGCTCACAGCCTTGGCCATCGACCAGCCCTCAAACTTCGAGGCCATTTACGAGCAGTTCAACGGCATGGTGTTATCAAAAAGGTTTTGTGCCGACAATATCCTTACAGATAACACGCAGGAATTGGTTTCCATTCTATCCCGGTATTTATCAGGCGCGCCTTCTCGGAGTACCCTTACAGCGATTCTCTGGCGGGGTGTGACCACCTATCCGCAAGCCGCATTTTCGGCACAGGGCAAGTTTTTTGTATCCACATACGCCCAATGGAACGATGCAAAAGATGACAATATCAATCGATATTGGTTAAAACAGATGTATGACGAGCTTCAGGAGATTGCCCGTAGCAGTTATATCAACGAGTACGATCTTGAGACAAGGGCGGCCGAGACCAGCAGGTGCTTCGCCGCTGAAAATTGGGAACGATTGCAAAGGCTCAGGCTTGAATACGACCCTGACGGCGTATTTGTTGACGTGCAACAATTGGGGGAGCATGGCGATCTGCCAGGAGCGAAAAACTAAATGGAATGTCGTCGCCTTGGTTCGCCGCGATGGCGTGGCTGATAAAAAGGGGTTTGCAACGCCCTATCGGCGTGTACATCAGCGCCGCCCGGTCGCCACCGCTGTCCGAGCCCATGAACAAATACGCGGGAGGCGCCCAGGCCTCCCCCGGCCGTATTTATTTCAGCGCAATGCGCGCGACACTATCATTCATGCGTTATTGGGGATGCTGATCCGAGTATTTTTCTGACAGCTGCCTTTCTGAATAAATGTGACTTATATCACCTTTTTTCGATCCTGATCCGGTCCCTGAAAATGTGACCCCTCTCCATCACATCATTCGCCGTTTTTCATATTATAGTCGTGAAGTTGTACATAATTGTCTATAGACAACTCAGGATGTTCAGGTGCGCGCCATGAAAGCTTTAAGTAAAAATTCCCAGATCCCACTTTACCAGCAGGTGGCGGAGTGGATAAGAGAAAGTATCTACACCGGAGAGTTGGTCGAGGACGACCGTATTCCCTCTGAATTCCAGATTATGGACATGCTGGAAGTCAGCCGGGGCACCGTAAAGAAGGCGGTCGCCCAGTTGGTGAAAGCCGGGACGCTGGTTCAGGTCCAGGGAAAAGGCACTTTTGTCAAAAAGGAGAACATCGCCTACCCGCTGGGTGAAGGATTATTGTCGTTTGCCGAATCGCTGGAAAGTCAAAAAATCAGCTTCAGCACCTGTGTGGTAACTTCACGAATTGAATCAGCAAATCGTTTTGTTGCTGAGAAGCTGCAAATAAAACCGGGGCAGGACATTTTATACCTTGAACGTCTGCGTTCTATTGGCGATGAAAAGGCCATGCTGATTGAGAACCGTATTAATATTGAGCTTTGTCCGGGCATTACCGAAGTGGATTTTAACAAGGAAAATTTGTTTCCAACGATCGAGCGCCTTTCTCAGCAAAAAATCCGCTACTCAGAAAGCCGTTACGCCGCCCGGTTGATTGGTAATGAGCGTGGTCATTTCCTGGATATCAGCGAAGAAGCGCCGGTATTACACCTGGAACAGCTGGTTTTTTTCTCCCGGACTTTGCCCGTAGAGTTCGGCAATGTCTGGCTGAAAGGTAATAAATACTACCTGGGCACCATCCTGCAGCGCCGGGAGGTGAGTTGAGGCGGTTTTGATAATTATCCAATCGTCATCAATCCAAGCCATTGTCGAGTAACGTGATTAATGAGGAATTTATGCAGGGCATTGAATTCAAATCCGAGTACGTTCAACGCATCCCTGCGGGAATGAGTGTTGATGCGCTCATCCGCCGACTGGCGCAACCGCTGATTGCCGATGGACAGGTGGTCGGGGATTTTGCCGACCATGTCCTGGCGCGTGAAAAGAAATTCCCTACCGGCCTGCCTACAGATCCGGTTGGCGTAGCAATACCGCATACCGATCATCGTTATGTGCGCCGCAACGCCTTCGCCATTGGTATCCTGCCGGAGCCGGTGGCGTTCGCGGATATGGGCGGTGAGCCAGACCCGGTGCCGGTGCGCGTGGTTTTCTTACTGGCGCTGAGTGAAAGCAACAAGCAACTCAATGTGCTGGGCTGGATAATGGATCTGATTCAGGATGACGGGTTTATGCAGAAATTATTCGCCATGAGTAATGAACAAATTCACCAGGCTATTTTAGATAAACTCAATGAACGAGGTGAAATATGAGCCAGACTATTTTATTTGTATGCGCCACCGGCATCGCGACCTCCACCGCGGTGGCCGAAAAGGTAATGGAGTATTGTAAGGAACAAGGACTGGATGTCAATTATTCACAAACTAATGTCGCGTCCCTGCCGAGCAATACCGACGGAGCGACTTTAGTGGTATCCACCACCAAAGTGCCTTATGAACTGGATATTCCGGTAGTTAATGGCCTACCTATAATTACGGGCATAGGCGAGGATAAGGTGCTGGAGAAAATAGCATCGATCCTGAAAGACCAAAAATAATTAATTTAAACTATTCCGATTAATTTATAAAGGCGCTAACGCGAGGTCCCGTTACGTCTGCAACAGGGGTTTGCCATGAATGAAATAGCCCATACCCTATATACGGTCGTGCAATATATCCTGGGTTTTGGCCCGACGGTATTATTGCCGCTGGTATTATTTATTCTTGCTTTGTTCTTTAAAGTAAGACCGGCCAAAGCGCTGCGTTCATCCCTCACTGTCGGTATCGGCTTCGTGGGAATCTATGCCATTTTTGATATTTTGACCAGCAACGTGGGACCCGCGGCCCAGGCCATGGTGGAACGTACCGGTATCAACCTGCCGGTAGTGGATCTTGGCTGGCCGCCGCTGTCCGCCATTACCTGGGGATCGCCGATCGCGCCTTTCGTGATCCCGCTGACCATCCTGATTAACGTGGCGATGCTGGCGCTTAACAAGACGCGTACCGTCGATGTGGATATGTGGAATTACTGGCACTTCGCCTTGGCCGGTACCCTGGTTTATTACAGTACGGGCAGTTTCGTGTTTGGTCTGCTGGCCGCCGGCATCGCCGCGGTGGTGGTACTCAAACTGGCGGACTGGTCTGCGCCGATGGTGCAGAAGTATTTCGGTCTGGAGGGTATTTCATTACCGACGCTATCCGCGGTGGTGTTCTTCCCAATAGGGCTGTTGGTGGACAAAATCATCGAAAAAATCCCGGGGCTTAACCGTATTCATATCGATCCGGAAACTGTGCAGAAGAAGCTCGGCATTTTCGGTGAACCGATGATGGTGGGCACCATCCTTGGCGTGCTGCTGGGCGTTATCGCCGGTTATGATTTCAAACATATCCTGTTATTGGGTATCAGTATCGGCGGGGTAATGTTTATTCTGCCGCGTATGGTCCGCATCCTGATGGAAGGCCTGTTGCCGCTGTCAGAGGCCATCAAAAAATACCTCAACGCCAAATATCCGGGACGCGATGATTTATACATCGGGCTGGATATCGCGGTGGCGGTAGGTAACCCGGCAATTATCTCAACGGCGCTGTTGCTGACGCCCATTTCGGTTTTCATCGCTTTTGTTCTGCCGGGAAATAAAGTGCTGCCGCTCGGGGATTTGGCGAATCTGGCGGTGATGGCGTCAATGATTGCGCTGGCCTGCCGCGGCAACATTTTCCGCACCCTGCTGGGGGCGATTCCGGTCATTGCCGCGGACCTGTGGATTGCCACCAAAATCGCGCCGTTTATCACCACTATGGCGAAAGACGTCAACTTTAAATTTGCTGATGGCTCTAGCGGGCAGGTTTCCAGTTTCCTGGATGGCGGCAACCCATTCCGCTTCTGGCTGCTTGAAATCTTTAACGGCAACATTATCGCTATCGGTTTGGTGCCGGTAATCGGCCTGGTGCTATATGGGGTGTTCCGAATGACGCGGAGAACCGTATATGCCTGATTCCAGCGCGGCTATCGTCATTGATATCGGTACCACCAATTGTAAAGTCACCTGTTTTTCCTGCCAGGATGCCACGCGGCTGGGGGCCAGAAAATTTGTTACTCCCAAACTGATATCGACGCAGGGCGCGGTTGATTTTGACGTCGACCAGCTGTGGCTGGAGATTAAGGCGGCAATGTCCGGCCTGGCGGCGGAATCATCGCTGCCGGTGGGACGCATCAGCATTGCCAGCTTTGGCGAATCCGGTGTGTTCATTGATGATAAGGGAGAAATCCTGACGCCGATGCTGGCTTGGTATGATCGCCGCGGCGAAGAATATCTGGCGGCGCTGAGCGAGGTGGAAAGCGCAAGGCTGTATGCCATCACCGGGTTACCTCCGCACAGTAACTACTCCGCTTTCAAAATGCGCTGGTTGCTGGATCGCTATCATTTACACGGACGGGAAGACATCTGCTGGCTGCATGCCCCCGAGTTACTGCTGTGGCGGCTAACCGGACAACGACGCACCGAGATCACGCTCGCCAGCCGCACACTTTGCCTCGATGTCAGCCACGGCGCCTGGTCGCGGGAAGCAGCCGATATTATGCAACTGCCGTTTGCCGCCTTTGCGCCGCTGCTGACGCCGGGGGAAGTTGCGGGCTGGGTCGCTCCCGAACTGGGCCGCGATCTGGGTTTCTGCGAACACGTCAGCGTCACGCTAGCCGGACACGACCACATGGTGGGCGCCCGGGCCCTGCAAATGAAGACGGGGGAAATATTGAACTCAACGGGGACGACAGAGGGCATTTTGCTGCTCAACTCCCGCCCCGCCTTGAGCGTACAGGCAAGCCGGGACAAACTGGCCAATGGCCGTTATTCGTTGCCGGATCTTTATACCCTGTTCGCCTCTTTGCCGGTCGGCGGTTTTGCCCTGGAATGGCTGAGCAACACCTTTCGTTTTACCTTCGGCGAAATCGAAGCTGCCCTGGAGCGCGGCTTCCGGCATTATCTGGACGAGATGTGGACACTAGAGGATGTGCCGGTATTTATCCCCCATTTGCGCGGCTCGGGGTCCCCGCATAAGAACCGTCATACCCGGGGACTGCTGTATGGCCTGGGCGACAGTCTGTCCATCGATACGCTGGTCGCTGGTATTTCGCTGGGGCTGGCGATGGAATTCGCCAACTGCTTTGCCTGCTTTGGTGTCCCTGCGGGGCAAACGCTGAAGGTGATTGGACCGGCCACAGGCAATCCGCTCTGGTTGCAATTAAAAGCTGATATTTTGCAGCGCCCGGTGGACGCCATTGCATTTGATGAAGCCGTCTCGGTAGGGGCGCTGCTCACCGCCTGTCCGACGCTGGCGCCGCCGGAGGTGACCGTCGCCGCGCGCTATCTTCCCAATATGCGGCGATACCGGGCGCTGCAAGGTTATCAATTACGCTGGCAGGAGTTTTATCGCTTCAAGCTTCAACAGGAAGGTGTTATTGCTGAATAAGCCTAGGTGGCGCGAAGTACCTAAGCAAATAACTTGAATAAAATAATGCCTTGAATAGTGCATTATTTTATGAGCCAGGAGAGGAATTGGGTTAGTAAATTAAAATTTATCTCTATGTTAGCAACACTAAATGAGGAAAATACTATGCCATTAGTTAATGGAAAGATCCTGCTCGACCGAATTCGCGAAAAGAAAGTGCTGGCGGGTGCTTTTAATACCACGAACCTGGAAACCACAATTTCTATTCTGAATGCCATTGAACGATCGGGATTACCTAATTTTATTCAGATCGCGCCGACCAATGCCCAATTGTCAGGTTATGATTATATTTATGAAATTGTTAAGCGGCATGCCGATAAAATGGATGTCCCGGTAAGTTTGCATCTCGATCATGGTAAATCGCTGGATGATGTGAAACAGGCGGTGCGCGCTGGGTTCAGCTCGGTGATGATTGATGGCGCAGCGTTTTCATTTGATGAAAATATTGCGTTTACGCGTGAAGCGGTTGATTTCTGCAAATCATTCGGTGTGCCTGTTGAAGCGGAACTGGGCGCCATTCTGGGTAAAGAAGACGATCATGTCAGCGAAGCCGACTGTAAAACCGAACCGGAAAAAGTAAAGGCGTTCGTCGAGCAAACCGGCTGCGACCTGCTCGCGGTCTCGGTGGGCAATGTCCATGGTTTGGACGATATTCCCCGTATCGATA
This sequence comes from Sodalis sp. RH14, assembly GCF_047324285.1. Classification (NCBI taxonomy): domain Bacteria; kingdom Pseudomonadati; phylum Pseudomonadota; class Gammaproteobacteria; order Enterobacterales; family Bruguierivoracaceae; genus Sodalis; species Sodalis sp. RH14. The sequence goes on along the minus strand of NZ_CP178739.1, from coordinate 2,740,279 downwards.
TTCCGTTGCTCCAGCGTATTGCCGCGGTGTCCCCGGTGCCGCTGGTTATTCATGGCGGTTCAGGTATTCATGAGGATATCCTGCGCAGCTTCGTCAATTACAATGTTGTCAAAGTGAATATCGCCAGCGACCTGCGAAAAGCGTTTATTACATCCGTGGGCAAAGCCTATGTTGATAATAACAATGAGGCTAACCTGGCCCGCGTAATGGCGCGCGCAAAATATGCGGTTGAAGAGGATGTCTACGCCAAAATCCTGATGATGAATAAAGGTCACCGCTATATTCGTAAAGCATCTTAAGGTTCACCGAAACCATCTGAGGATAGTATGATCAGGCGAAGCGTCAAAGTAATAAACAGTACGGGATTACATGCCCGCCCGGCGGCTTGTTTAGCCAAGATAGTAAAAAAATATCATTCATCACTTACCCTGATAAACAACGGGAAGGAAATCCCGATTAAAGGAATGATGAGTATATTAGGCGCCGGCGTGAAAGGAAATACCACGATTGATTTGCTGTGCGACGGTCAGGATGAGCATGAGTTTTTGGAGGAACTTAAAACGGAATTTGCCCGTGGCTTCGGTGAAAAAGATTAGTCATTTTAATCTTCAACTTGATGTGATTACCACCACTGCCGCATCTTCAACAAACTCGGGCGGGGTCATCCCGCCCAGGGCAGAATGGGGACGGTACCGATTATAGTGTACGCGCCAGGCTTCAATCTTGCACCGCGCATCGGCCAAGGACATGAACCATTTCTCATTCAGGCACCCCAGCCGGAGTCTGCCGTTGAACGACTCGACCGTCGCATTATCACCGCGCTGATGTTCGCCTGCCCAGAATGGGCGGGCGGGCAGTAAAGTTTCTTAATCATGAAGCGCCAGAATTTCCGCCGCTCCCATGGCATGGTCAAGACTGCTCAACCAGCCATGGCGGTTATAAAAATCATCGTCGGTCAGTTAGCTGTTCCATGGCGGCGCATCACTTTGCTGGATTTGATATTACATAGCTTCATTTCCTGTCATCCCCTATATCTCTCTACCCACGCGTGCATTCTATTATCGCTGCATGGGGTTGCTGCTGATAAGGTTGCAAAAAAGCCGTATCCTCGGCGGAGGTATTTTCCGCCCATATTAGCGGACGCCATAGTATATTGTTAAATCCAGCCGCGGCCAAGGTACTTTCAAGAGTATGAGCTGACCAATAGTAAGTTTGCAGGTCGATATCATAAGGCGGTTTATGAAGGTGCAACCCAACTTTGCTTCCATCAGCCCTGGCTTCTGTTTCAGTCAAACTGAAGCCGAATGGGAGGTAATACAACGGATCCGTATTGAAATCAGGGTGAAGTGGCAGAGTTATTAGTTTTCCGCCGGGCTTAAGCAGGGATGCAAAAGACATGAACAAAGTTGATAAATCTTCCAGGCTGTTGATATAAGGTATGACATAGATCGATAGTACAATATCAAAAGTGTTATTTAATGATTCATCAAGATGGGAAAGAAATGTGATACCCTTGGCATCCTTTTTTTCTTGATAAATGGCATGATCAAGCATACCTTTCGATATATCATAGCCAAATACCTCTTTAGCGCCATTATCTATCAGCCACCGCGCATAAAACCCCGGACCACAGCCGAAATCCATAATTCGCTTGCCGCTTAATTTTCCTAAATGAAACTTTATGGTGGGTGTTTCCAATTGTGTCCGATAGGGTTGAAGAGAAAAAGAATCATAAAGTTCAGCATATTCATCAAAAGTTGCGGGGTCAAAAGTGGTCGCGGACTCTTGGCCTATATTGTTGTCTTGAGAATTGGAATCACTCATTTGTCCTCCGTAAAGCCCTAGAAGGGTGTTACATTTTTTTAAACAGTAGGCATCTCTAATTGACAAGATAATATGATTTAACAGAATTCATTTTTCTGGTTCACCCGAAGAGCGACATGTTATAAACTTAATACCAGTGGAGACAATGATAATGTTCATGAATAACATAAATTTTTTTGATAAACATTTTGATCAAGGTATCAAGCCGGCCTGATTTACATCTTTATATATAGAAGACAGATAACGCATAGATAACATTCATATTAACTGAGAAGGGAAGCAAATCAATTGCCATTTTTGATGGGCCTGTGTCAAAAAAAGCAATTTCCATGACACCTGTGCTATCAAAGGTGAGTGAAGCCGCTTCATGTCCCGTTGATAACTGGCGGGTTGTCAGGCTGTGCGTCCAATTCAGGCACCGGGTCGACCCCATCTCCCGCCACGACCCCGGGGCTGTGACATTTGCCAGGATTATAGTTAAAGTTGAATCGGCCCCGGTCGCGCTAGCGATAGCGATAGCACGGGGCCTTTTTGCGCCGTCGGTTTACCAGCACCCGGTGGTGGGTGTTAAATATGTTCCGCAACCGGTGACGATCAGCGCCGGGATACCATCATTGACCCGCCCATGGGACTATGTTGGTCAAACGTGCGGTACTTGGCCGGCTGTCGCACCGTGCTGTGGCAACGCCACCCGAACACCCAGGGCAATCACGAGCGCAGCGAGCAGCATCACAGCGCCTGCGGCGATAAAGACGCCGGTGACGCCGCTAAAACCGAACACTATGCCGCCCACTGCGGCGCCGGCGGCTATTGACGATTGCACCGCCGCGACGACCATGCCGCCCGCGGTCTCCGCTTGATCGGGAACGGCACGCGCCACCCAGTTAGACCATGCCACCGGCACGCCGCCGAAGGCCAGCCCCCACAAAGCCACCAACAGCATCAGGCCTGTTTCGTGGACGGGGAGCCAGATCATGCCGAACGCCGCCACGCCCACCAGCACAGGCATCAATACCAACGTAGCGCGCAGGCTACGTTCCATCAGCCAGCCGGCCAGCAGCGTGCCGACGAAGTTGGCGACACCAAACCCCAGAAGCATCAGAGACAAACCGTCAGCATCAATAGGGGCCACGCTTTCCAGCGCGGGGCGGATATAGGTGAACAAGGCATACTGGCCCGTATGAGCCAGCACGCAGCCCATCATCCCGATCCCAATGCCTGGGCGGCGGAGCAATTCCAGAACCGATGCGGTGCGCGCCATCTTGCGCGCAGTCATGCGGGGCAGCGTGAACAATTGGAAGACAAGTGTTAACCCGCCAACACCCGCCGCCGCCACAAATGCACTGCGCCAGCCATAGAGTCCCCCCAGGTAGCTTCCCAACGGCACAGAAACCACCGTCCCGATCGCAATGCCGCTGAAGATGATGGATAGCGCCCGCGGCACTGATTTCGCAGGCACCAGCCGCATAGCCACGGCTGCCGCCATGCTCCAAAAACCGCCCAACGCGATGCCCAGCAAAATACGCATCACCAGTAACACTGTCAGGCTGGAGGACAACGCCACAAGCAAGTTGGAGGCGATCATCAGCACGGTAAAAGCCAACAAGACGACGCGCCGGTCAAACCTACGCGTCAGACCGGGCACCAGCAGCCCGGCAAACAGGGCGATGACGGCGGTTACCGTCACCGCTTGGCCGGCAAGCGCCTCCGACACGCCGAGATCGGCTGCCATTGGCGTCAACAGGCTGGCGGGTAGATACTCCGCCGTCAGCAACCCGAACACACCCATCGCCAATGAAAACACGGCCATCCACGCGGGTGCCGCAGGCGCTACGCCGGCCGCACTGCCTGTGTTGGCGGTGGGTCGGCCATCAAAAACGTCATTACTCATCTCGAACATCCCTGGCTATTGGTTGTAGCCGCAAGTCTAGCGGCGCAACACAGGATGATCTATGATGCTAAGTCTTGATGTTTTGCTCGAAACGCCGAAAATGACTGAACAAGAACAATTTGCCCTATCGTCAGATCTCATCAGCGAACTGCTGACCGGCATGCGCCTGCAGGGTGTTCAGTACCGTCGCATCCAGACCGGCCCCACCTTTGGCCTGGGTTTCGATGCCAGGCCGGGACATGCTTACTTCCATTTCCTGGCCGTCGGCAATGCCGTACTGCGCACCGATGATGGTACATTGCATGCATTGTCTGCGGGTAGCGCCGTGTTCATGCCTCAAGGCGAGGCTCATCAACTGCTGTCCGCGGCCGAAGTTTCATTTCAGGACATCGGCATGTTCGACGCGGCGCCCCTCGGCGAGGCCGTGAGCGGGGTGAACACATGCCCCAGTACGCATGCTACGCCCAGTGCGGTTCTCTTTTACGGCTGCATGGAGTTCGATCTCGGCGCCATGCAGGGACTCGGCAAAATGATGCCAAGCGTCATGGTGGCTGACACACAAGAGCAGCGCTATCCTGGTTTGCTGGCGATTCTTGACGCAATGAAACGTGAAATCTGCGCAGGCCGCATCGGCTTCGGCGGCATTCTGGCCCGGCTCGCTGAGGTGGCGGGAGCCATGATCGTGCGTGGCTGGATCGAATGCGGTTGTGAGAACGCCTCTGGTCTTGTCGCGGCATTGCGTGATCCGCGCCTGGCCCGCGCCATATTGGCGCTGCATCGCCAGCCTGGCCGCGCATGGACAGTTGCAGAATTGGCCGCGGAGTCTCATGTCTCCCGTTCTGTCTTCGCCCAACGCTTTCATGCCACCATCGGGGTGCCGCCCCTGCGCTATGCCACGGAGCTGCGGATGCGTCTTGCCAGTCAATGGCTGCTTCACGAGAGATTATCCATCGACGCCGTCGCCCAGCGTCTCGGCTACACCTCTCAAGCTGCATTCAGTCGCGCTTTCAAGCGCGTCATCGGCCAGCCGCCGGGCGCCAGTCGGCATCGGCTTACATAAGCTAGCGCTTTGGCCGCACTGGACTGCCGTTATTTGCGCCGCGCGCACGCGAGGATAAGGCGGACTTTGATCGCGGGTGGAGACCAGACATCAGGTATCATACTCATCACATAAGCGTGATTTCCGTCGCAAATTCAATATAAGAAGAAAATTTTTTGACTTTTATATATAAAAATCATTATGCATCTTTACGCGATTAACTCTCTGAATCAAATACTCTTTATTCGCACAACGCCTCTCAGACAATCACCGGATTTTTATATATAAAAGTCCGAGATGCGCCCTCGCACTGAAATGCCTTTTTTATCGCAAAACCGAAAAAAAGAGTGATGCCGCCCCCACGTTGACTTGATCGGCAAGCCTCCTAGAATCCGTCATTATGTCAACACATTGAAGCCAAGATAACAGGTCGGCACGTGATAAAGACCAGTCATGATAGGCGGATAACCACGGGCGCCATTGCGCGAAACAGAGTGCATAAACGATGACGAACAAGAGACGAAGCCAGGAATGGTTTGGACGAACGGATAAATCCGGTTTTATCGCCCGCAGCTGGTTGAAAAACCAAGGCTTGCCAAACGATGTGTTTGACGGCCGGCCGGTTATCGGCATTTGTAATACGTGGTCGGAGCTCACGCCATGTAATGCGCATTTGCGCGACCTGGCCGACCAGGTAAAACAGGGCGTGCTGGAAGCCGGCGGCATCGCGTTCGAATTCCCGGTGATGTCCCTGGGCGAAGCGCTCATGAAGCCCACCACCATGTTATTTCGCAATCTTGCCAGCATGGACGTGGAAGAAACGATCCGCGCCAATCCCATAGACGGGGTGGTGCTGCTGGTCAATTGCGATAAAACCACGCCCGCCTGCCTGATGGGCGCCGCCAGCGTCGATCTGCCCACCATCGTGGTCAGCGGCGGCCCGATGCTTAACGGCAAACACCATGGCAAAGATCTGGGTTCCGGCACCGATCTGTGGAAATTCAGCGAAGATTTGCGCGCGCAAAAAATCACCCAGGAAGAGTTTAATCAGGCGGAAAACAGCATGTCCCGCAGCCCCGGCGCCTGCAACACCATGGGCACCGCCTCCACCCTCGCCTGCATGGTGGAGGCCCTGGGCCTGACGCTGCCGGGGGGCGCCGCCATTCCGGCGGTGGATGCCAACCGCCGGCGCCTGTCGCGCCTCGCCGGCCGGCGCATGGTGGCCATGGTCAAGCAAGACCAGCGGCTATCGCAGATCCTGACGCGGCAAGCATTTGAAAACGCCATCGTGGTCAACGCGGCGATCGGCGGCTCGACCAATTTTATCCTGCACCTGCTGGCCATTGCCGGACGGCTGGGGGTGGAATTGACGCTGGATGACTTTGATCGCCTCAGCCAACACGTGCCGCTGCTGGCTAACCTGAAACCCTCGGGCGACTACCTGATGGAAGATTTTTATTACGCCGGCGGGGTACCGGCGGTCATCGGCCAGTTGGCGCACCGGCTGCACGGCGAGGTGATACAAGCCAACGGCCTGTGCCTGGCGGATAACTACCGTGGCGGCCGCAGTTATAACAATGCGGTGATCGCCGATGCCGCCGCTCCGGTGCAAGAAGACGCCGGCACCGTGGTGTTGCGCGGCAATCTCGCCCCCGACGGCGCAATAATCAAGCCCTCCGCCGCTTCACCTGATCTGTTGTGCCATACCGGACGGGCGTTCGTATTCGAGAATATCGAACACTATAACGCGGTGATTAACGATTTGACCCTGCCGGTGGAAAAAGACGACATCCTGGTGATGAAAGGCGCCGGCCCGCGCGGCTATCCGGGAATGCCCGAGGTAGGCAATTTCGGCTTGCCGAAAAAACTTTTGCTCGAAGGTGTGCGGGATATGGTGCGCATCTCCGACGGACGCATGTCCGGCACCGCTTTCGGCACTATTGTCCTGCACGTCAGCCCGGAATCGGAGATTGGCGGCACGCTGGCCCTGGTGCAGACCGGCGATTTTATCGAGCTGAACGCCCGGGAAAAAATCCTGCATTTGCGCGTGTCCGAGGATGAGCTGGCCCGGCGCCGGCAGCGCTGGACGCCGACGCTGCCCGCCATCACGCGCGGCTATGCCAGTTTATATATCGCGACCGTGCAGCAGGCTCATCTCGGCGCCGATCTGGACTTCCTGGTAGGTCACTCCGGCGATCATATCGACCGGGAACCGCACCCCGAGTAGCGCCTGCGTATTACCCTCAGCCCAGGCCGCCATGACGGCGACCATTCCAACCCTTGCACTTGATGATGAATCGACTGGAGAGAACGATGAAAAACCATTGGCCTGATGATGCCGCCCTGTTTGCCCTGGCGCGTGAAAAATTATTCGTGGCGTTGGTGGGCGATATCCTGGATACCATGGGTTTGCAGCACCAGTATTTACATCCGCACTTGAAACCCGTCGATCCCGCCGCGGTGATCCTCGGTCGCGCCATGCCGGTACTGGAAGCGGATTTTTTCGATACGCAATATGAGGGTCATAATCCCCTGAGCGCCCAGCCATTCGGCCTGATGTTCCAGGCCCTGGACGACCTGCAAAAGGACGAGGTTTACATTTGCGCCGGCGGTTCCCATCGCTATGCCCAATTTGGCGGATTAATGGCGACCCGCGCCCTTTACTGCGGCGCCGCGGGCGCGGTCGTTCACGGTTTTCACCGCGATACCAACGAAATTCTGAAATTACGGTTTCCGGTAGCGTCTTTCGGCAGTTATGCGCAGGATCAAGGGCCGCGCGGCAAAGTGGTGGACTGGCGGGTACCGATAGAATTGGACGGCATCAAAGTGATGCCCGGCGACGTCATTTACGGGGACCGCGACGGCGTACTGGTGGTGCCTGCCGCCGCAGTGGACGATGCGTTCCACGGCGCATTCGAGAAAGCCAAAGGCGAAAATAAGGTATTGGAGGCGTTACGGCAAGGTATGCGCACCACCGATGCCTTTGCGAAATTCGGCATTATGTAGCCGCCGCTTATTGCGGTAAGCCTATCCTTCTGCGAGACAATAAGCGGTTCACTGGGTGACCTCACCTTTTATTGCCTGGAGTCTGAAAAATGGAAAGTCATATCCACCTCGAAGAAAAGGCGCTGATGAAAAAAATAAGCGTCAAAATTATCCCTCTAATGTTATTGATGTATATTATTGCTTATATCGACCGGCAGAATATCGGTTTTGCCAAATTACATATGGTTGATAGCCTGGGCTTAAGCGAAACCGCCTTTGGCCTGGGCGCATCGCTATTTTTTATCGGTTATTTATTTTTTGAAATTCCAAGCAATATCTTTTTGCATAAAATAGGTCCGCGTATTTGGTTTGCCCGCATCATGATCACGTGGGGTATCATTACCATTCTGCTGGCTTTTACCACCAGCGCCACCATGTTTTATATCTTACGGTTTTTAATCGGCGCGGCCGAGGCAGGACTGTATCCCGGTTTGCTTTATTATATGACCCGCTGGTTCCCGCTTGAATATCGGCCAAAAGTCGTCAGCTATCTCATTATGGCCAGCCTGTTTGCCAATCTGGTCGGCGCCCCGCTCAACGGGATGTTGCTCAGCATGCACGGCGTACTGGGGCTTGACGGCTGGCAGTGGATTTTCATCGGCACCGGCGTGCCGGCGGTGCTGTTGATTATTCCGGTCGTGATGTTTTTAGCCGAAACCCCTGAAAAAGCCAACTTCCTGGACGAAACGGAAAAGCGCTGGCTGGTCAACCGTCTCGACCTTGAGCGCGAGGCCCATCAGGATCATCGCATAACCGGCGTATTGCAGACGTTGATCGACCGCCGCGTCCTTCTGCTGGCGTTGGTGCTTGGGTTTATTTCCTTTGGCGCCTACGGCTTGAGCTACTGGATGCCCACTATCGTCAAAGGGTTCGGCGTATCCGACTTGCATAATGGCTTTATTAATATGCTGCCCTGGCTGATGTCGATTCTGCTGCTGTGGTGGTTAACCGCGAAACCGGGTCGCACCGCCAGCCCGGTGCTCAACATTGCGCTGCCGATGTTCGTCGCGGCGGTGTTCCTGGTGGCCAGCGCCTGGTTTATCAACACGCCCGTACTGAGTTTTTTCTCGATTACCCTGGTGATAATGGCGATATTTTCCATCCAGCCGTGCTTTTGGAACCTGACGCGTTTTCTGAGCGGCAGCGCCGCGGCAGCCGGGCTGGCCGCCATCAATTCCCTGGCCAACCTGGGCGGATTTTTTGCGCAGAATACGGTTCCGGCGATCCGTGATATGACCGGCAGCAGCAGCGCCCCTATGTATTACCTCGGCGTTTGCATGGCCGTCGGCGGCGTGGTCACCTTGCTGGTTATCCGCTATTTGCGCCGCAGCGAAACGCCGCAAAAATCCACCGAACGGGCGGATATCATCCCGCGCTAGGCGCGGCGCCCTACTGCTGCGATTCTTGCCCGCGCGGATAGCAGCAGTTATTTTTGACAGCGCCAGCGGGGTTACCTAAGGTAGGATTTATCCTTTTGCGCCTGATAACCGAAAGCCACCATGAATACGCCCAGCCAGGAATACAAAGCGCCGGCCCTCACTCGCGGACTTAAAATTATCGAATACTTCGCCAAAACCGGGGCGCCGAAAAGCATGGGGCAATTGGCGGCTGAACTAGGGCTGTCATTCAATCACATTTATCGCATCGTGCAGTGCCTGTCGGCAGAAGGCTATTTGTATCAAGATGCCGCCCGGCTTTACCATCTGACCGATAAGGTGCAAGTCAAATACGCCGTCAGTCCAATCCAGCAATTCGCCCTTTCCGAGCAGTGCCAACGCCTGATGCGCGATTTCTCCTGGCAAACCAATCAGCCCTGCCACTTAGCCTCGTTGAAGGAAGATGATTTTGTGGTGCTGGCGCATGCTTATCCTGAATTCTCCCCCGCCATCGGCGCCCGCTCAGGCTCCACACTGAATGCGATCAAATCCAGCTCGGCGTTGTTGTTCCTGGCAATGGCCTCCGATCAGGCCGCCCTGCGCCTTATTCGTCATGCCCCGCTGGGACCGGAACTGCGGGCCAACCTGCATCAACAATTAGCGCAAATCGGCGAGCAAGGATTTTCCGAGATCAAACACGACCGGATAATCGGCCTGACATCGGTTTCGTTTCCTGTTTTGGGCCATGACGACCGGGCCGAGGCGGTGATAACCTGCCCCCATTTTGATCATGTGCCCGGTGATTATGATGAACTCAAAAAAAGCTTGCGCGAACTGGCCTCGGCATTAACCCAAATGCATCGCCGATAGACATCCCGGTCCTACTTTTAAGCGGCTTTTTAAGGGCCATCCAGGACCCATTCCGGCGCGATAGAGAATTGCCCCACATGCCTGAATCCGACAATGTTATCCAGCAAGCCAAACCCCGCTGAACGCTGAAGGGAAGGTGCGGTCCCTATAACATCACTTTTGCCGCCATTTCCCTGCTGTAATTGCGGCTGGCATCGACCAGCACGCGGGTGTAATCCTGCTGAATATCGCCGCGCAGCAGCGCGTCGGTTTCCAGCGTTTCGAGGATTTTGCCGTATTGCATGACGGCAACACGCTGGCAGAGGTGGGCGATGACGCCCAGATCATGCGTCACCATCAAATAGGTCAGCCCTTCCTCTTTCTGCAGGTCGAACAACAAATTGAGGATTTCCGCCTGCACCGACACATCCAGCGCCGAAGTCGGTTCGTCAAGCAGCAGTACGCGCGGCTTGAGGATCAGCGCGCGGGCGATAGCGACACGCTGCCGCTGGCCACCGGAAAGCTGATGCGGATACCGCCGGCGGAACGCGCGGTTCAGACCGACTTTGTCCAGGATAATGTTAATCCGCCGATCACGCTGATCGATACGGTGGATTTGCAACGGCTCCTCAAGAATATCGCCGATCGTGTGACGGGGATGCAGCGAGCCATAGGGATCCTGAAACACCATTTGCACCAGACGGCAGCGGTCGCGGCCAATGCGGTGCTGGAGCGGCTGACCGTCGATTTCCAGCTCACCGCGCCAATGGGTAAACAGCCCGGCGAGACATTTCAGCACCGTGGTTTTCCCGGAGCCCGACTCCCCCACCAGCCCGAAGATTTCTCCTTCACGGACATCGATATTCACCTCCGTCAGTACCTGGGTGGTTTTCGCGCCTTCGCCGAACGCAAGATTCAGATTGCGCACGTCGATCATGGTTTTCGTTTGCATTTCGGCTCCTTAATCGGTAAGCCAACTGGCCTGACGGTGCATCACCGGCAGCGGATAACGACGGTTATCCATGTCCGGCAGCGCGCTAAGCAAACCGCGCGTATAGGGATGCCGCGCATTATCCAGATCGGTGGCGGCAATCGACTCCACAATGCGTCCGGCATACATCACCAGCACGCGGTCGCAGAAGCTGCGCACCAGATTGATGTCATGGCTGATAAAAATCAGTCCCAGTCCACGGGTTTTCACCAGATCGTCGAGCAGCGCCAGCACCTGTAAACGCACCGAGACGTCCAGCGCGGAGGTCGGCTCATCGGCAATCACCATTTCCGGGTCAGTGATAAGCATCATGGCGATCATGATGCGCTGCCCCTGCCCGCCTGAAATCTCATGCGGATACAGATGATAAACACGTTGCGGATCGCGGATGCGCACCACATCGAGCATATTGAGCACTTTGCTTTTCGCCTCCCGATAGGAACAGGGGTGATGCGAACGCCACGCTTCGGCAATTTGATCGCCGACGCAGAGTACCGGATTGAGCGAGTATTTCGGGTCCTGCATAATCATCGATATGCGTTTCCCGCGCACCCGCCGCATCTGCCGCGGGCTGGCGTTAAGCAAATCGATATCACCGAACTGCATTTTTTCAGCGGTAATGCGTGCTTTTGCCGGATGAAGCTGCAACAGCGCCCGTCCGACGGTGGATTTGCCCGAACCGGATTCACCGACAATCGCCAGTTTTTCCCGCCCGAGTTGGAAGGAAACGCCGCGCACCGCCTGCGTTTCCTGACGTCCATTGACAAAGCTGACGTGCAGATCGCGCACATCGAGTAACGCCGGGGCGTCATTCACTACGGGGATCGAGGATGTCACGCAGGCCATCTCCTAAAAAGTTGAACGCCAGGCTGTTAATCATGATCGCCAGACCGGGAAAGGTCGCAACCCACCAACACTCCATCATGTACGTCCGGCCACTGGAAATCATTGCGCCCCATTCGGGATCGGGCGGCTGCGCGCCCAGGCCGAGGAACCCCAGGCCCGCGGCGGTGAGAATAATTCCCGCCATGTTCATGGTGATACGGATAATGACCGACGGCAGACACAGCGGCACAATGTGGCGCCACAACAGCCGCGCCGGGGATGCGCCCAGCAAACGCACCGCCGAGATAAAATCGGCCTGGCGCAGCGAGAGCGTTTCAGCGCGGGCCAGGCGCGCAATCGGCGGCCAGGCGGTGAGCGTAATGGCGATCACCACATGTTCCAGCCCCGGGCCGAGCGCGGCGACAAACGCCAGCGCCAGCACCAGGCTCGGAAAGGAGATGAAAATATCCGTCACCCGCATCAGCACCATATCCGTTTTACCGCCGAAATAACCCGCGGTGACGCCGAGCAGCAACCCGAGCGGCCCGACGGTGACGGAGACCAGCAGCACGATATACAGCGTGATGCGCGAGCCGTAAACCAGCCGGCTGAAGATATCGCGGCCAAACTCATCGGTGCCAAACCAATGCGCCGCCGACGGCGGGCTGAGCGCGTTATTCAGGTCCTGCACCAGCGGATGGAAGGGCGCGATCCAGGGTGCGAAGAGCGCCACAACCATCAGCAGCAGAACAATGGCGCCGCCGATAGCCGTCAGCGGGTTGCTCGCCATCCGCCACAAAAAATTGCCGATGCGGCCCAACGCCTGCTTCACGCGCCGGCGTTTTTCATCACCGGCGCTGAGCGCCGCAGAATCAAGGGATATCGTCATACTTTTGTCCTCGGGTCAAAAACCTGGTACAGCAGGTCAGAGAGCAGATTCAGCATCACGAAAATTAAACCGACCACCAGCACGCAGCCCATCACCGCGTTCATGTCGCCAAGCATCAGGCTGCTGGTGAGATACGAACCGAAGCCCGGCCAGGAGAAAACCGTTTCAATCAGCACCGCGCCTTCGAGCAGCGAGCCGTAAGCCAGCGCAACCACGGTCAGCAACTGGACCAGAATATTGCGGAACGCGTGATTCCACAGCACATGCCATTCGCTCAGGCCTTTCACCCGGGCGGTGATAATGAATTCCTGCGATAGCTGCGCCAGCATAAAGCTACGCGTCATGCGGCTGATATAGGCCAGCGAGTGAAAGCCGAGTAACGACGCAGGCAGGATCAGGTGATTCAGCGCGTCGCGAAATACCGTCCCGTTGCTGGCAATCAGCGCGTCGATCAGCATAAAACCGCTGTGGCGCGTGACCTGTCCGTCGAGGCTGAAATCCAGCCGGCCCGCGCCGCCTACCCAACCGAGCCAGGCGTAAAACACCAGCAGCCCCATCATCCCGACCCAGAATATCGGCGTGGAATAGCCGGCCAGGCTGATAATCCGCACGACGTAATCCGCAATGCTGTTGCGTTTTGCCGCTGCCAGCACGCCCAGAGGAATGCCGACGCCGGCACCGAGAATGATCGCCAGCGTCGCCAGTTCCATGGTGGCCGGGAACACGCGCAAAATGTCCCGCGTCACCGGCTTGCCGGTCAGCAGCGCATTGCCCAAATCACCGTGCGCCAGGCCGGAAAGGTAAATGCCGAATTGTGTCCACAGCGGTTTATCAAAACCGAGCTGATGGTAAACCTGTTGATAAGTGCTGTGGTCGGCGTCGGGGCCGACAATCGCCAGCACCGGATCCACCGGCATTACGCGGCCAATAAAAAACGTCAGCAGCAGCAGGCCGAACAACGTCACCAAGACCTGGAGCAGGCGTTTGCCGATCCGCCCCGCGGGGAAAGGCGCGCGCGCGGTTTGCTTTGTAACCGGCGCCGGAATGGGCATGGTCATAATCCCTTCCCTCCGGCTGGCTGCGCACCCGGCGACACAGGCTGCCGGCTCTCGTCTTTATAGACATCGCGCAAAAAGGTGGTGGCCGACGGATGCGGCAGATAGTTTTTGACGTCCCTGCGCACCACGATGGAATCGATCATTTGCGAAACCGGCACCAGCGCCGGGATCAGGGCGTCGTAGCGTTCCTGAATGGCAAAGTACTCCTGCTTTTGTTTTTCAGGATCACGTTCCAGCAGCGCCCGGTCGATGTCTGTATTGAGCTGTTTATCGTAAAAACCCGTGCGCCAGCCCTGGAAATTGGTGAGACGCGCCGCGTCGCTGTTATCCGGGTTATAGACCAGCGCGCGCAGGCTGGAATGCGGATGCGGTTCCACACCGCTGCCGCCGCGCCCGACCAGCATGGCGAACTTGCGTTCACGCATGGCGCCGTAGATCTGGTTGCCGGTGCCGGTGACTATTTTGGCGCGTATCCCCGCCTGCATCAGCGTGGACTGTACGGCAATCGCGATATTGAGAAACGGCTGATCGGCCAGCACCCGCAGCGTGGTATCAAAGCCGTCGGGATAACCGGCATCGGCCAGCAACGCTTTGGCGCGCGGGATATCCAGTTTGTAGCCCGGATCCGGCAGGGTTGCCGGCATGCCCACCTGGATCGGCCGCTGGTGCACAATGCCGTAACCGGTCATCAGCGCTTTACCGATGCCCTGATAATCGATGAGATAGCGCACCGCTTCGCGTACTTTCGCGTTGGCGAAATGCGGATCTTTCATGCTCATCGCCACGTAATAAATCGTGCCTTTCTTTACCTGCTCGACAACCAGCGCCGGGTCGTGGCTGAGCGCGTTGACATCGGCAACCGCCATGTTATTGGCGATATCCAGGTCGCCCTTTTCAATCATCAAACGCAGTGTTTGCGATTCCTGAAAATGGCGGAACACCACGCGGGATAGCCGTGGATTTCCGCGCCAGTACTGCGGGTTGCGGCTCATATTCAGCACGTCTTTGGCCTGCCACCCGTCGAGGCGAAACGGGCCGGAACCCGCTTCATTGGTGGTTAGCCAGCGGTTGCCCCAATCGCCGTTCACCTCGTGGGCCTGCACCGTTTTGCGATCCAACGCCACCACGCTGCCGAGCGCGGCCAGCGAATAGATCACCAGTTTCGGGTCATTCGGTTTCGGCAGTTGGATTTCAACGGTATCAGGCGACGGCGCGCGTACCATTTCATCGACGTTATCTTTGCTGAATCCATAAGATTTCCATACCGATGCCTGCGCCAGGTTCAAATGCAAAATGCGGCGCATCGACCACACCACATCGTCTGCGGTGACCGGATTGCCGGAGTGGAATGTCACGCCTGCGCGCAGATGGAACGTCAGAAGATTGCCGGCATCGTTGACCTGCCACGAGGTCGCCAGCGCAGGACGCACATGCGTCAGCTGTTGCGGATCGAGCTCAATGAGCGGGTCATAAAGGTTGACCACGATACCGACGATATCATTACCGGTCATCGCTGCCGGATCGAGCGTCAGCAGGTTGTTCATATTCATGCCGACGATCAGCTGGTCGGGCGGCGTTTTCGCCTGCACCGTCCAGCAGCTCATCATCAGCAGGAGCGCGAATAACCACGCCCCGGGGGGTGTGCCAGTGTTCATGATGTACCTTCCGGGTAGAGTCAGAGGTTTAGTATTTTTTCTGCCCGCAGGTCAGTCGCGGCTGACGGTATGCGTTTCTATGTAGTCAAAATTAATGTCCTCTCCGAGGCCGGGGCGATTGGAAAGATGGACAAAACCCTGCTTATCCATCGGGTCGACAATACTGTTCAGGTAGGCGGCGGGTTCGTCGTATTCGAGGAACGGATGCAACAGGCCGCGTTCGTACCACCGGCAATTGCGGATCGCGCCGACCACGGCCAGGCTGGCCGCGCCGTTGCCGTGCACTTCGCAGTCCATGCCGAACGCTTCAGCCAGACCGGCGACTTTCATGCACGGCGAGATCCCGCCGACGCCGTTGGCTCCGGCGCGTAGGATGTCGCAGGCGCCCGCCTTCACCCAGTCGGCGCGGCTGTGGTGTTTGCCGCCCAGGCTTTCCGGGCCGATCACATCGATAGCGAGGTTTTCCGCCAGCCAGGCATAGGAGGCCATGCTTTCTTCTTCCATCGGCTCTTCGAACCAGGCAAAGTTGAGTTTTTCCAGCGCCTTGCCGATGGTCAACGCCTGGCTGCGGCTGTACCAGTGATAGCCGTCGAGCATCAGTTCGATGTCCGGCCCGACGGCTTCGCGCACGGCGGCGCAGGCTTTGATGTCCATTTTCGGGTCCGGCGCGAACGCCACCGGCGGCATCCAGGTATGCAGCTTGATGGCCTGATAACCGCGCGCCACCAGCTTCTCGGCAAACCGAGCGAACTCATCCGGCGTGGAAAGGCCGCCCTTCAGCTCATCACCGCACATGGTGCTGCCGTATGCCGGCACTTTTTCCCGGAATCCGCCCAGCAGTTTGTGCACCGGCATGTTCAGTTTACGGCCGATTAAATCCCAGAGCGCCTGCTCAACAAACGACAGCGCGCGCTCGGTCAGCTGGTGCGCGCTGCCGCGCTGCCAGTGCGCCAGATCCTGCCACAGCCGTTCGCGGTCAAACGGATTCTGACCCACCAATACTTTTCTAAAGAAAGCGTTGACCACGTGTGGCCGCACCACTTCCGGCGGCGCGAATGAATATCCGCAGTCACCCTCGTCAGTGGTCAGCGTCAACAACGCCATTTTTGCCTGACTTTCTTCACCCGGATGCGAATGGCCCGCGCTATCAGAAACGCGACGTGTCGGATACGTAAAAACAGAGACCTCAACTGACGTTATTTTCACAGCGATACCTACCATTTCTGGGAGAGTTAACGCCCGCCTGGGCGCGCCGGAGTTACGGCCACATCGAGTAATGTGAGCGCACTCACAATTTTATGAAACTTACAATCACAAATAATAAAATGGTATTTCATTATCGAAGTTAGTCAGTTTGTTTTCATATTTCCTCTGCCAGACGCCGAAAATTTCACCGTAAGTTTGGGCATCCGCATAGGGATATGTGAACAGCTTCACGAAAGAGAGGGGAAATGAGCGCGGCGCAGAAAACAGGCGTAAAGAAAGTGGGGAAATTATTGGCCGGCCTGATGTTGCCAAGGGCTTTCGCTACCGGGCTAGGATGCGCGCAGTTCGCCCACGATCCCGTCCCAACCCTTTGGCCGCGTTAGGGTTTTATCCGCGGCCGGCAAAATCCTGTTGCGGACTTGAAAATTTTGCGCACGCACCCTATTTTCTTTTTTGCTATCGCTGCGTTTGACGCGCCTTTCATCACTTATTGTTGGTATGGAGATAAGCTAATGAAAATTGCTCAAATTGCGCCGCTGTACGAAGCGGTTCCCCCCAAACTCTATGGCGGCACCGAACGGATCGTCGCCAATCTTACCGACGCATTGATTAAAAAAGGACATGATGTCACGCTGTTCGCTTCCGGCGACAGCCAAACCCTGGCGCCATTGCATGCCGGCCGCGATCGGGCGCTGCGTCTTGATCCCGCTCCGCTGAAATCGGATCTGGCCGCCCATTATGTGATGTTCGATGAGCTGCGCGAGCGCGCCGGCGAGTTCGATGTGCTGCATTTCCATACCGATCTGCTGCATTTCCCGTTCTTCGAGTCCGTGGCCGCCAAGACCCTGACCACGTTGCACGGCCGGTTGGATATGACCGATCTGCCCACGGCTTTCCATCGCTGGCGGCAATATCCCCTGGTATCCATTTCCGATTCGCAGCGCCAGCCGCTGCCGTTCGCCAACTGGGCCGGCACGGTATGGCATGGGCTGGATCCCGAACGCTATAGGTTCACCGCCGCTCCCCGGGGGGACTACCTGGCTTTCCTCGGCCGCATCTCGCCGGAAAAACGCCCGGATCGGGCTATCGCCATCGCCCGTCAGGCCGGGATTCCGCTCAAAATTGCCGCCAAGGTGGATGATGCCGATAAAAACTATTTCCGCCAGGTGATTGAACCGCTGCTGCAGGGCGGCGGCGTGGAGTTTATCGGTGAAATCAACGACCGGCAGAAAGCGGATTTCCTCGGCCAGGCGCGGGCGTTGCTGTTCCCCATCGACTGGCCGGAGCCGTTCGGGCTGGTCATGATTGAAGCGATGGCCTGCGGCACGCCGGTCGTGGCCTGGCGCTGCGGTTCGGTGCCGGAAGTGATCGAACCGGGTGTCACCGGCTTTATCGTAGAAGACGAAACGCAGGCGGTGGCCGCCTGCCGCGCCGTGGACACGCTGGACCGCTGCCGGGTACGGACAGAGTTCGAGCAACGCTTTTCGGCCGACGTCATGGCCGATCGCTATGTACAACTGTACCGCCGTTTGCGGCAACCGGCCGCCAACAGCGATGCCCTGCTGCATGTGGAAAAGGCGGGGTAAGCGCCATGGAAAATCAGCCCCGCTTATCATGCGACGTGCAGGAGCAATCCCCGCACACGGAAGCGAAACGTCCCTCGCTGTATGTCCTTAAGGAAGGCGACAGCTTTCTGGTGACCGATGATTTCGGCGATATCACCGGCCGGAGCGACGGACTCTTTACCGATGATACCCGCCTCTTGTCCGGACTAGGGCTGACTATTGGCGACAATGTGCAGCCGGCGTTTCTCTCCTCGACCGTCAGCCGCGACAACGTATTCTTTACCGCGCATCTGACCAACCCGCCGCTGACGGTAGACGGCCAAACCTTGCCCGCCAACGCGCTGCATATCGAACGCACCTGCTTTTTGTGGCAAAACCGCTTGTATCTGCGCATCGCCATCCGCAATTACAGCGAATACGCGCTGAGGTTGCCGGTCGGCCTGCGTTTCGCTACCGATTTTCGCGACATCTTTGAGATTCGCGGAGCCCGGCGGCCGTTGCGCGGCAGCACGCTGGCGCAACAGCCCATTGAACAGGGCGTCGCCCTGGCCTATCAGGGACTGGACGCGGTTCGCCGGCAAACCGCGCTGACGTTTTCACCGCAGCCGGAGGCTTTGGGCGACGGCCTGGCGCGCTTTCAGGCACCCTTGCCGCCCCATGGCCACTGGCAATTGCTGATGGAAGCCGGCCGGCAAGCCAATATCCCGACCGCCGGCCGTTTCCGGCGCGGCGCGGTGGAGGCGAGACGCAAGATGCGCCAGCGCCGGCGCCGGGGGGCGCAACTGACGTGCTCCCAGCCGCTGTTCCAGGCCTGGCTCGACAAAGCGCGCGCCGATTTGGCATTGCTGACCAGCGATTTGCCCACCGGCCCGTATCCTTATGCCGGTATTCCCTGGTTTTCCACGCCGTTCGGACGCGATGCCATCATCACCGCCCTGCAAACGCTTTGGATCGATCCGGCCCTGGCCAAAGGCGTGCTGGCCTATCTGGCCGGCCATCAGGCGGCGGAAGCGTCCACCTTCCGGGATGCCCAACCGGGCAAGATCATGCACGAGACCCGCAAGGGCGAGATGACCGCCACCAATGAGCTGCCGTTCGGGTTTTATTATGGCGGAGTGGATACCACGCCGCTGTTTATCATGCTGGCCGGCGCCTGGTATAAGCGCACCGGGGACGAGGCGTTTATCAGCCGGATCTGGCCGCAGCTGACCGCCGCCATCGCCTGGATAGAATCCAGGCTGGATGCCAGCCCGCTCGGGCTGCTCGACTACCAGCGCGGGGAGCGCAGCGGGCTGGCGAACCAGGGCTGGAAAGACAGCCATGATTCGGTGTCCCATGCCGACGGACGGCTGGCCGAAGGCCCTATCGCGCTGGTGGAGGTGCAGGGCTATGCCTGGCGCGCGCTGCTGGACATGGCGAGCATGGCGGCCAGACGGGGCGAGGCGGAACCCGCCGGGCGCTGGCGCGAACGGGCGGAACGGTTGCGCCAGACCGTGGAGCAGCGGTTCTGGCTGCAGGAGCGCCGTTTTTATGCTTTGGCGTTGGACGGCGCCGGCCGGCCCTGCCAGGTGGAGGCGTCCAATGCCGGCCATCTGCTGTACGTCGGCCTGCCGGACCAGCAACGCGCATCCCAGGTGATCCGCCGGCTGCTGTCGCCCGCCTTCAACACCGGCTGGGGCATTCGCACGCTGTCCGGCGAAGCGGCCCGCTTCAATCCGATGTCATATCACAACGGCTCGGTATGGCCCCATGATGTCGGTTTGTGCGCGGCCGGCCTGGCGCGCTACGGCGAACGCCAGGGCACGGCGGCGCTATTAAGCAATCTGTTCGAAGCGGCCCTGGCGTTTTCCCTGCGTCTGCCCGAGCTGTTTTGCGGCTTTTCCCGCGCGGCAAGCGAGCAGCCCATCGTCTATCCGGTGGCGTGCCAGCCGCAGTCATGGGCTTCAGGTGCGGTATTCATGCTGCTGCAAGCCACGTTGGGACTGGAAATCGACGCCGACCGCCGCCGGATCCGCGTCAACCGTCCCGCATTGCCGGACGGCGTGGACCGCCTGACGGTGGATGACTTGCCCCTTGAGGAAGGCAGGGTATCGCTGGAATTCCGCCGGGTAGCGGGCCGCACCGTCGCTTTCCTGCAACAGCAAGACGGCATCGACGGAGTCACGCTACAATTCAATCAATAACCATGATGCCCGGCTCGCATCGAGACCGGGCATTGTCGTCTGTTACGGAAATTACCTGCCAGTATTAAAAAAGGCAACGGTTTCGGTCAGCCTACGGGTTTGCTCTTCCAGGCCACTTGCCGCCACCACCGCCTGCTGCACAAGCACGGAGTTCTGGTGCGTCACCGCATCGATTTGCACTACGGCTTCGTTAACATGGCTAATGGCTTTGCTTTGTTCATCCGTGGCGTAGGAAATTTGCGACATAATATCCGAAACCCGCTGCACGGCCTCTATCATGTCGTCGATATTGCTCCCGGCCTTTTTGATCTGTGAGGAGCCGCTGTTGACGCGAGCCATGGACTCTTCCACCAGCCCTTTTATCTCCTGCGCCGCCTGAGAGCAGCGTAACGCCAGGCTGCGCACCTCGCCGGCGACCACGGCGAAACCCCTGCCTTGCTCACCGGCCCTGGCCGCTTCCACCGCCGCATTCAGGGCAAGGATATTGGTCTGAAAAGCGATACCGTTTACCACTTCAATAATACTGGCTATTTTGATGGCGCTTTCAGAAATACCGGTCATGGTGTCATTCACGCTCTGCATCATCACGCCGCCGCGAGAAGCAATATCCACCGCGCCGCGCGCCAGTTCGCGCGCTTGCCCCGAATTCTCCGCATTTTGTTTTACGGCGGCGGTAATCTCTTCCATGCTGGAGGAGGTTCTTTCCAGCGATATAGCCTGCTGCTCGGAATGAGCGACTATCTCCTGATTTCCGGCGACGATATCATGGGTGCTGGCGTTGATGATATCAGCGCCATCGCGGATCTCTTCAATGACCGTGGTGAGTTGTTTGCGCATAACACCCATTTCATATATCAGGCTTGAGCTGTCACTGGTTTTTTTATCCACCGCGTGGGAAAGATCGCCTGAAGCAATCCGGGCGGCGACTTCAACGGCATAGCGCGGCTCGCCGCCCAGGGTTCGCAATATACCCCGGTTGATCACATAGACGAGCAGCGAGAGCAAAATGCTGATGGTAACGAATTCAACGATATTCTGATAAAGAGAAACCAGAAATGCCTCGTTAATATCATCAACATACAGGCCGGTCGTGATGATCCAGCCCCAGGGCGACCACGGAATGCTGTAGGCGATTTTCGGCTGAGGTTTCGTCTCGCCCGGACGGGGGAAAACATAGGCGGTATAACCGGCATTATTGTCCCTGGTGACGGCCACCATGTCTCTGAAAATATAGGCCCCGTTGGCATCAGCGATGTCAGACCCTTTGCCAATCAGCATTGCATTGATGGGGTGCATGATGACCTGCGCCTGGGTATTCAAAATCGTGAAATACCCCGTTTTACC
Organism: Sodalis sp. RH14; assembly: GCF_047324285.1. NCBI lineage: Bacteria > Pseudomonadati > Pseudomonadota > Gammaproteobacteria > Enterobacterales > Bruguierivoracaceae > Sodalis > Sodalis sp. RH14. The sequence goes on along the minus strand of NZ_CP178739.1, from coordinate 2,718,539 downwards.
ATAACGCAGATTCTTGATGGTCTGGAGTGCGCGCTGTTGCGCTTCCGCTTGTGAAATCAATCCTTTGTCAGCAAGATCAGCCTGCATTTTCACTACGCTCTGGGCCAGTTGCGAGACATCCTGTATCGCATTTTTCCGCAGTGTCAGTTGGTCTTGTTTAATCGTCACCGAGCCAAAAAATAACGTTCCGGCCAGGCACACCAGCGCGACAACGAGCGGGAGCCATAGTTTATGGGCAAGTGATAATTTCATGGCATGATTCCCTGTGGTTTTATATGGCTGGCATCGCATCGTGCCCCGGAAGTCGGACTGCGCCTTCATATGTTTATCGGAAATAAAAAAAAACAAATTAATCGTTAAAAGTGATATAGAGGCTCAATATGTTAGTTTTTTGCTATAAGCGAATTAATTGTCTAATAATTAATGATATATTTTCGACCAGGTAATTAACGCGTTGATTTATTTAGATGTAAACACGCGCGTGATCACACTATTAATGGGCAAAGCGTGGGAAGAACGCAGGCTTGTTTGATTGACGCAGACATATTCACGGGTGCATCTTATTGACAGCCTGAGTTTGAAAAATTGCGATAAGATGTAAGCCATCGGCTCTCAGAGTGTAAAAATCTTTTGTCGGCGGGCAAGTTACCCAGGGCATCCGTAGTGGAATCGTGCATCTGCCACTGTTTTAGGGTGGGTTATTGCAAAAAAACCTAAACCTTGCAATGGAAAATCATCAAAACATGTGATGTAAATCACGTATTTTAATAGTTTGCTTTTCTGCACTAAAATTGGGATCAATTATTGCCAAGCGGTATTTTTGCCACACGTTGAATTAGGTTTTCGGCTGATGATAATGATAATGATTTAATTAAATGCAGTGTTAGAAAAATCAGTTTATAGCGCTTCCAGTATGTTTCACGTGTTAACCAACAGAACCAGGAATCACGTCCTCTTTGAGAGTGAATAAATATTGTCCTATATCAATTTTTTGCAATAAAAAGCGCAAGAAAAGTGAAATACATTGGAATATTATTTAATTGATTAATAATTTCCTTATGTTTTAAATTGGTAAGGATCAACAATGAAAGGATTACCAACAGTACCAAAGATCGCGTTAGACGAGGTTGAAGCAAGTAAAAAAATTAAACCGATTATCGCTGGGATAGTTGTTGGGGTTTTAGCGGGAAGCAGCTTGAACGCCATAGCGTCAACGGATGCCATTCCGGTGAACAATGGGGTTCAGGAAAGCATCAGTACCCGAACGAATCCGCAGGGTGGCATAGCCGTTATTTTGGATAGACCCGCGCTGGATGGGCAAGTTTTTGCAGCCCACTATAGCCATTCCAGCCACGCGAGCCATGCAAGCCATTACTCCTGCACGCCAGGCAAGACCTGTTAATCAGTCATAGCCAGCAGAAATGCTGGCTATTTATAGGAGTAACTAAACCATGGCGCCCACCGGTAAAGGTACGAATGCACTCGGTGATTTTTTTATATCATCGCAGATAAGGGGATTTATTCCATTAATGCGATAATGAAAACATGTTATTCTTTGACAGACCGGTTTTATATTCATGTCACTAAAACTGCGGACAATCATCTTTTGATTTACTTTTATAATAAAAATACCGCAGCACCTACCAGCGATATTGAACGGGTAGTATATGAATTTCTGGATCTTCTGCATGAAAACCAGATGCGCCAGATCGTCCTAGCTGAAACAAAAGAAATTCATGCCGAAATCGTTAGGAAAGCCTTTTCGCCGGTGGTCACGCTGGTGCACAATGCGGCTCCCGGCGATAGCCTTCATATACTGACTTCCTCGGTCTAACGCTTATGCAAATGATACTGGATTCTGATTTTTATACGCAGCATGCCATTGATGAAATGGCATCACTATTTGCGGATTATTTATCAATAACAGCTCAAGCCGGGGATGGTATGCTGCTGAATTTCACCGTCACAAACGCACATGTCCAAGAGAGTGCCGAAATCATCAATACTTTTCTCAATAATGCGCTGATGCTCAGCATACAAGAACGATTCAATCATGAGCATTAAATTCGCAAGCGCTGAGAGTTTTTACCAGCCCCATTATCAGCTGTTGCCTTTCAGATTCAGCAAATTGGATGCTAAGCGATATTTTATTTCGACCGATTACGGTGAATGGATCTGTTTAAACGATGAACAGCTTAGCGTATTGGTCAATAAAAAAGAAATAACCGATAAAAAGCTCTACTATGAATTGCGATCGAAGCACATCATCATCAATGACGAGGCGTTAGATCCGATCCCTCTACTGGCGTCTAAATTTAAGACCAAAAAGGCCTTTCTCGAAGACTTTGCGCAATTGCATATCTTCGTGCTGACTGTGAGGTGCAACAACTCTTGCATATACTGCCAGGCATCGAGAAAATCCTGCCAGTCCGCCTCTTCTCGCTTTGATATGAGCGAAGCCGTACTTGACGCCAGTATCGATATGGCCTTGTCCATGCCCTCCGCCAAACTCACGCTGGAGTTTCAGGGGGGAGAATCGACGTTGACAATGCCGCTGGTCCGGCGGGCCGTGAAGCGTGTGCAACAAAATAATGCGGTGAAAGAAATCCAATTTGTTCTGTGCACCAACCTATGCGATGTAAATGACGAAGATATCAACTTTTTGATCGAGCATAATATTTCAATTAGCACCTCGTTAGATGGCCCCCAGTCCTTGCACAATGCTAATCGGAAATTTAGCCAGGCCGGCGCCTGGGAAGCGCTAATCGCTACCTTGGATCGCATTAAACAAAAAAATGCCTTCGCCAAGGTCAGCGCGCTGATGACAACAACCCGCCAAAGTCTTGGTCTGCACCAAGAAATAATTGATGAATATATCCGGCAAGGGTTTAGCAGCATCTTTATCCGTGAGTTGAATCCTTACGGCTTTGCTCAAAAATATTTCAACAAAATTGGCTATACAACAGACGCTTTTTTGGAATTCTATGAAAAATGCCTGGATTATATCATCCAGTTAAACAAAGACGGACAACCGTTTCGCGAATCCTATGCCAGTCTTATTGTGAAGAAACTTGTCACACCATGGGCGACAGGTTTTGTCGATTTACAATCCCCCTGTGGCGCCGGTTTCGGTGTCACTTTATATAACTACGATGGCAATATTTATCCCAGCGATGAAAGCCGTATGATGGCCGAGACCGGAGACCGGCATTTCAAGATGGGGCATGTGCTTGAGAATACCCGGTCAGAATTGTTTTTGGGGCCGGTAATGCAAGAATTGGCGTTATCGGGGATTAACGACAGCTTGCCAGTCTGCTCGGACTGTGCCTATGCGCCCTATTGCGGGGCTGATCCGGTTCGGCGCTACCAAGTCACGGCGTCCCCTTATGGGCGGCCGGGCAAGGACGATTTTTGTTATAAAAACCAAAGCATCATCAAAATGATTATCAAAAAATTGACATCAAATGACCTTCAAACCCGGCATATATTGCTGCAATGGGGTTTGCAATGAAGCCAGCCATCCCGTTAGATACCTGCTTTCTATTTACGCAGGCAGAATTGACCTACGGCTTGGTTCGGGAGCTATTCGGCAAAGTGGTCACGGGGTCTGATCCTATGACCGACCGCGATATCCTTTATTTAGCCACCGACGCCCTGCTCCCGTCGTTCCAAGACACGTGCCCGACTGCAGTGATTTGTGCGGCCGACGACTATCGCGCACCGGCGCTGTGGGAACATGGCCGGTTTCCCGTACTCCTGGTTAAACCTGGCATTGTCTTCTCTCCTGGAGACATTATCAGCATTAGCGTTAAAGGCAGAATACACCGCTATTATCGCACCGCTTCCCACAACAATGCCTTCCTGGTTACAGAACTCTGTAATAACTTATGCGTAATGTGTCCTCAGCCGCCTAAACCGGCAAGGATTACGGATCCCTATCAATTGGAAAACGACGTTACGGCCACGATAGATCTGCTGGATGACGACCATTTACCCGAGACATTATGTATTACGGGCGGCGAGCCAACGATGTTAAATGAGGGCTTAATCCGCATCATTGATAAGATCGCGCAGCGCTCCCCACACACCCTAATCCATCTTCTTAGTAATGGGCGCTATTTTTATTATGAGAATTATGTCTCCCGGCTTGCGGCCGCGGCTCGCGGCAACCTCATGGTCGGCATCCCGCTTTTTGCACATGTTTCAGATATCCATGATTATATTGTGCAAAGCCGAGGCGCATTCGATCAAACGCTGGCTGGGTTGCTTAACTGCTATAAGCAAGGTATTCCCATTGAACTGCGTATTGTGTTACATCAAAAGACCATTGAATATCTCCCAGATTTAGTAGAATTTATTTCGAATAACTTATTCTTTGTTAAACACGTGGCGTTGATGGGTATGGAAAATATGGGCTATGCCAAACTTAATTGGTCTGCCCTTTCTATCGACCCGTGGGATTACAAGGATATCCTGTCGGCAGCGGTCGATATTCTCCAACGCTGTGGCATTGAGACCCGCATCTTCAATTTGCCGCTTTGTGTGGTCAATAGCGATGTGCATGATATTTGCGCCAAAAGCATCAGCGATTTCAAAAATATCTATCCGCTGGTATGTGCTCAATGTATTAAACAGAACAAATGCGGTGGTTTTTTCGCTTCTGCTACCGACAAGTTCTTTCTCACTCAACATATCACGCCATTCTTGGCGTAAGGGCATTGCCTTGTGTGCCGTTCAGAGCAGCACAGGGAAAACGGGTATGGGATACGCGCCCTGGGCTATGGTTTTTGGGAGCAGGTATGATACCCGTTTGCCCTTTAAGCCATTGGAATAATGGCAAGACGATTAAGAGCGGGAGTCGGGGCTAAAACCATGCAACCCGCGGCGGGCCGTTATTCCGTCAGCGTCCGATCCGGGCACGGCGTTCCCGCGTCCCGGGGAGAAAGCAGGATAAATACCGAGACCGCGGCGGCCAGGGTGACGGTCATCAATACATAGAGCAGCATGGTGAATGCGGTGTCATAGGCCATGGTCAGGGCGTCGCGTCCCAGAGGGGCGAGCATGCGCGTTGCCTGATCGAGGTTGCCGGTGGCGAGCTGGCGCGACGCCTCGACGAGAGGCTGATGTGCGCCATCGCCGGCGCCCGCCCGTGTCACCGCCAAGAACACAAAAGCCGATAGCAGCGCATTCACCATGGCCAAGGCGATACCTTCACTGGCCACCTTGGTGGTGTTGAAGATGCCACTGGCCATACCGGCCTGGTCCCGCGGCACGACGGTCACCGACAAGCCGTCCATCAGGCCCCAGGGAATGCCGGTCCCGAGGCCGATCACCAGCAGCGGGCCGGTCAACGCCAGCATTGAGCCGCCGGATCCGACCCGGCTCAGCCAGAACAACCCGCCGGCGGCGACGAACAGGCCTGCGCTTGCCAGCCAGCTTGCGGGTATCGTCCGGGCAAGGATGGCGGCGCCGGCGGGAACGATAAGCATGGGCGCGGAAAGCGCAAGCATCAGCAGACCGGTTTGTATTTCGCTGTAACCCTCCACGCCGATGAAACGCATGGGGAGCACGATAAGCAGGACGACATACGCATAGCAGGTTGCGATGGGCAGGATCTGAACGCCGACGAATCTTCCGTAGCGGAACAGGGAGAGTTCGAGCAGCGGTTGTTTAATGCGGGTCTCTATCGTTGCGAAGAGGACAAACGCAGCGATGGACAGGGCAAACGCGCCGAGCACGATCGCCGCGGACCAGCCGCGATCGGGCGCTTCGTTCAGCCCGAGCGTCAGGAAACCGAGCGCGGCGATAAAAGCCACGGCGCCGGCGCTGTCGAAGCGGGAACTGCCCGGATTGCGCGTTTCTTTCATCACGCCTTGGGCGATAACCAGGGCAATCACGTCCAGGATCGTGCCCGTCAGGAAGATTGAGCGCCAGCCGAAATGTTCTATCAGGCTGCCGGAAACGATCGGCCCCAGGGCAAGACCGATGCCAAACGTGGTACCGATCATACTGAACGCCCGGGTCTGCGCATGGCCGGTAAACTCCTGCGCCAGCGCGGCCGAGCCGCCGGCCAGGGCCGCGGCGGCCCCCGCCCCCTGTAGCGCGCGCAGCAGGTTCAGCGTAGTGATATCAGGTGCAAAATCGAGCGCAAGGGAGCCCATGGCGAACAGCGCGGCCCCGCCCATAAAAACGCGCTTCCTGCCGTAAACATCCGCCAGTGCGCCTGCGGGGAGCATAAAGCTGCCGAAGGTGAGCATAAAACTATTGGTGATCCAGTTAAGTTGGGCGGCGCTTGCCGAGAACTCAATCCCGATGGTATGCGTGGCCAGCGCCGCGCCGGTAAAGCTGAGCGGCAGGGCCAATGCCGCCAGGCAAACGGCAAACAGCACCAGCGGGCCGCTGCGGGCGTACGAAGACGCCGGGCTTGATGACATGATAAACACCTCGTATGAAAGGGACGATATTGTCCTTCACCGCGACGATAGGCGTTGTTGATTCGGGGATAAATACCGGCAGCGGCGCAGCTGTGTCTCCGGTGAGGAGACAATCACGCGCTTATTCCGCGGTCGCTGAACGCATAAGATCGGCCAGGTGATCGAGTACCACGCGCGTTTTCAGCGGCATTCGCCGGCCAAGGGGGAGAAGCGCATGCACCGGGGGTCCCGCAACGGATGCCGCCGGCAGCACCCGCCGCAGTTCGCCGCAGGCGACATAGGGGTCCCCGACGCGGTCAAAAACCTGCGCAATGCCAAGCCCGCCCCTGGCGGCATCCACCAGCGACCTGCCGTCGGACACAATGGCGCTGATATTGGGGGAAAATTCCCGCACGCGGCCCTCGTCAAAGATATGCCATTGTCTGAGCTTGCCGGAGGCAGAACGGAAAATAACCGCTTCGTGGCGCATCAGATCGCTGACGGAACGGATTGAGGGCCGGCCGTCGAGATAGGCCGGCGCGGCATACAGGCACAGGCGCAGGCCACAAAGTTTTCTCACGGTCATTTCACCGTCCGCCGGCAGTTCTCCCACCCGCACCACGATATCCCATCCTTCGCCCACGGCATCAGTGGCCTTATCGGTAAGTGAAATATCCAGGGTCACCAGGGGATAACGCGCACGAAGCGCGGGAAGCGAGGGAAGAATAAATCCGCCGAACCCCACGGGAATGTCCAGTCTGACCCGGCCGGCGGGATGGTCGCGGCGGGCGGCCAATGCCGTTTCCGCTTCGTGTAAACCGCCTAATGCCGCACGGGCCGCGTCAAGATAGGTATTGCCATCCTCGGTCAAGGTTACCGATCGGGTGGTTCGCTGAAAAAGCTTGGTCCCGAGGCGCGCCTCCAGGCGCTGCACCGCTTTACCCACGTTTGCCTTGCTGGTTCCCAGCTGTTCGGCCGCCCGGGTAAAGCTTGCATGCTGGGCCACGGCCACAAAGGCGGCGATATCCTGCAGTGAAGGAGAAGATTGCGTCATGATTGATCTTCCGGAAACGATAACGTCCTAAATTAGGGTATCGCCGTCGTTTAGTAAATGGTTATCCCAACGGCATTGTCGCTCCCGGAGCTACAGAGCGTCGCTTTTGTCGGCGTTTATTTCCCCGGCGCGGCCGGTTATGTTTTGCGTCATCGAAACGCCGCGCGTCTGCCGGCGATCGCCTTAACGGAGTCCTGTTATGCAAAACATCACTGAAAGCGAGCTGAACACTACCCTTTCGCCTTTCGTTATCAACATCCCCCAGCCAGTGCTGGACGACTTAAAGCGCCGCCTGGACGCGACCCGGTTTCCCGAACGGGAAACCGTACCCGATGCTTCCCAGGGGCCGCAGTTGGCGCGGGTCAGGGAACTCATCGAATACTGGCGCACGCAGTATGACTGGCGCCGCGTGGAGCAACGCCTGAACCGGTATCCCCAGTTCAAAACGGAAATCGATGGGCTCGGCATTCATTTCCTGCACGTCCGATCCCGTCACCCGCATGCGATACCGCTGATCATAACCCACGGCTGGCCGGGTTCGGTGCTGGAATTCCTGGATACCATCGACTTGCTGGTCGATCCCACTGCGCACGGCGGCCGGGCGGAAGATGCCTTCCATCTCGTTATTCCCTCCCTCCCCGGCTATGGCTTTTCAGACAAGCCGGCCGAGACCGGCTGGAACCGGGACCGTATCGCCAAAGCCTGGCATGAACTGATGCACAGGCTGGGCTACGCCGAATATGTGGCCCAGGGCGGCGATTGGGGCAGTCATATCACCATTGCAATGGCCCGGCTTGAACTCCCCGGCTTGCGCGCCATCCATACCAACCTGCCGCTGGTGGCGCCGAAAGAAAAGCCGGCGAACCCGACGCCTGATGAACAGCGAGTGTTTGATCAGCTTGACGCGTTCGCTCGGGATGGCTCCGGCTATTATTGGGAAATGGTCACGCGGCCCCAGACTATCGGCTATGCCCTGGCGGATTCCCCCGCCGGACAGTTAAGCTGGATTTACGAAAAATTCGAGTCTTGGTCGGACTGCGACGGCGACCCGGTGAGCGCCTTTGGTTACGATAAAATCCTCGACGATGTGACCTGGTACTGGGTAACCAACTCGGGCGCTTCTTCTGCGCGCATGTATGCCGAACATCCGCACCTGGATTTCTACTCGCTGCCGGTGCGGATCCCGGTCGGCGTATCGGTATTCCCGCGCGAGATCTGGACCGCGCCGCAATCCTGGGCGCAGCAAACCTATCCGAACCTTATCTATTGGAATAAAACGACGCGCGGCGGCCATTTCGCGGCGTTCGAACAGCCGCGGATCTTCGCGGATGAAATACGCGCGGCCTTTCGCAGCCTGCGCCCGGCGCACGCGCCCCGCTGAGCAAGACCGGGTTTTGCCTCACGGCCCGTTTATCCGGCACGCGGGCAACCCTATACATCCCATAACGCCGCAACTATCCTAGGATCACCCAATGAAACTGTATATCGCTGATAAAACCTGCTCTGAAGCCGTCCAGATTATCGCCAACGAACTCGGCCTCGAGCCTGAGCTTATTCACTTCGACGTGGTCGGCAAATCCACCTCGAACGGCGATGATTTTACCCAGCTCAATCCCATGCAATACGTTCCTCTGCTGGTTATCGATGAAGAAGAACATCATCCGATTTCCGAAACAATCGTGATTATTTCCTACCTCGCCGACCAGTATCCCGCGGCCGGACTGATCCCGTTACGCGGCACGCTTGAGCGCGTCAGGTACGACCAGCTCCTGGTGTTTATCGCCACCGAAATCGCCCAGAAACATATCCCGCTGATGCGCAAACTGATGACGGAACAAGGCATTGCCTGGACCAGCGGCAAAATCGCCGCGGCCTACAGCATCCTCGATGACCGTCTTGCCGACGGCCGCGCTTTTCTGACCGGCGAGACGATGACGGTGGCGGATGCCTATCTCTGGGCCACATTCTGGGGCGATCGCTCAGGGGTCGACATCAGCCACCTGAAAAACGTGGCGAGCTGGAAAGATCGGATGGACGCACGGCCATCGGTGCAAAAGGCGCTCAGCGACGAGAAACGCCTTGTCAGCGCGCACCGCGCCGCGCTGACCGCACCGGCGGAATAAGGCAAGAGACCCACTTCGCCGTGGTCCAGGCACGGCGTAACCCTTATATTCGCGCCGGCCCGCGGGCCACGAGCACGGCGCGGCGCGCCGGCGAATTACGAGGAAAGATAACCAGGGCGGCGGCGGAAATCAGCCCGCCCAGTCACTCATTAAATGGCTCAGATGATCAGTCATCAATTGAGTGGTTAATTCACCATCCCCGGATAACATGGCATCAAGGATAGGTTGATGCTCTTGCGCGGATTTTACCAGCCCGCCACTTTCACGCAGCGCCTTGAGACCATACTGACGGGACTGATCGCGCAGGTTTTCCACAATGGTCACCAAGGGTTCATTTTCGAGCAGCGACAGCAGGCCAAGATGGAACTGGCGATCCATTTCCAGATAACCCGCAATATTCCCTTCCTTGGCATACCCCACCATGTCGGAGGCAATATGTGAAAACTCCTCCCGGCGCGCTTCCACCCGCGGCCTGAGCCTAGCAAGTTTGGCCATCGACGGCACTTCAAGCAATAACCGCAGCTCATAGACGTTATGACGCTCTTTATCGCTGAAATGCACCACGCGAAAACCGCGATTACGCACCGTTTCCATCAATCCCTGGTTAACCAGCGTCAGCATGGCCTCGCGAACCGGGCTATTGGAAACGCCTAATTCTTCGGCCAAGGCCGAGGCGGAATAAATTTGGCCCGGCGCCAGATCGCCGGAAACCAGACGCAATTTCAAAATGGACAGCGCCTGATCGCGCAGATTGGCTTGCCGCAGTATAGGATGTTCCTGTTCCATATAAACCTCAGACTGACATCTTAGTAGTCGATAACATGCTACATTTTAGCCCGAATGAAGGTTCTACTCAATATAGATTCTATTTTCTTATGACCCGGCCGCTAAATTGTTGCTCACCCGTGGCGGTAACAGGGCGATGACATAACATTTCCTTATTATAATAAGTAATAGTTATCTGCCTAATCGTTAAACTTCCCATCCCTGGGAGCCACGTCAGAAACTGTATTTAGGCGGCGTTGACCCTTCCTGGTAAATTTCCGCGCTTTTGACGGCACCGAAGGCGGTATCGTTCTTTTCCAGGATCTTGGCGTATTCGCCGTTCTGAATCAAACGATCGTAGGCGGCTTTCAATGCTTGCAGCAATTGAGCCGAATTCGCGTTGCGCGCCACCGCCGTCGCGGTCGGTCCCCCGCCGATTTCACCCGAGGCGCTAAGTCCCGCATCGACGCGTATCGATTCCTGCGCCCCGCCGCGGTTAATCAACACGCCGTCGACCCGGCCGCTGTTAAGGGCCAGCACGGCATTATTAATGGATGGAAATGCGCTGACCACAGACGCCTTGTCCGTACATTTCAGCGCGGCGGAGTTGAGCGTGGCCAGCTCAGCGGAACCGGCCATGGCGCCGACTTTATGGCCGCAAATATCAGCCAGCGCCTTGGCCTGGAAAGGCTGGCCTTTTTTCACCAGGAAAGTGCTGTAATCCTGCCAGTTAGTCACAAAATCAGCGACTTTTAATCGTTCCGTCGTGACATAGAACTCGCCATAGGAGATATCGTATTTATTCGATTGCAAGCCGGCCAGCGCGGTGGCGAAAGGGATCAGGCGAATATCGGCCTTCAGACCCAATATGGCGGCAACCGATTGCGCGAGATCGACATCCATCCCCTTAAGCACGCCGCCTTCTTTATAAGCCAAGGGTTTTCCGGTGTCCGGAACGGCGATGCGCAGTTCGCCGGCGTCCTTTATCGATTGCGGCAGCTGTGCAGCCACGTCATCGGCCTTGGCAATCGCCTCCTGAGACCAGGCGCCGGCGGCGGGAAGCGCGCCTGCCGCCAGCGCGGCAATCAGGCACAAAAGTCGTGAATAATTGAATTTCATATAACTCTCCTGGGATGAATTAAGGGCGCGACGCGGGCTTGAACACTCACTGAACATTGACAATAGCGTGTTACACGTAATATATTACCCGTAACACTTAGCTGCTGCAAGCGCGATGTTTATCCCGCCGTCCGGGCCAGGGTCCTCCAGGAACATCCTCTGCGAGGCAAGTCAATTCAACACGTAAGCGATTGAGGTGAAATAAAAATGGTTAAACCGGAATTTGATGTTGTGATTATTGGCGGCGGCCCATCGGGCTTGTCGGCGGCCTGGGAGCTGAGGGACAAGAATATTCTGGTCCTGGAAAAATCGCATCGTCTTGGCGGACGTCTCTACTCGGTATCACGGGGAGACTATTGGCTGAATCTCGGCGGTCACTTGTTTCCACCGCCGGGATCGCATATGCGCAACATCCTTCATTCCATAGGCCTAGATATCATCAAGATCCCCGGCAATAAATTCGCGATTTATTGGGGCGGTAAAGTGTATAAGCCCAAAATGGTTTCCGCCCTGCCGCTGACCATGCCGATGACCCTGCGTGAGCGTTTCGCCCTGGCGACCAAAGGCATGCGGATTCTAAAGGCGGTGAAAGGCTGGCAAAAAGCGATGGCGCCGGTATATGGCGAAAGTAACCAGCGCCGCCGGGCGCGGGTCGCCAGCTATCTGTCGGATAAATCCTTTCGCGAATTTATGGGACCGCTGCCCAAACGGCTTGAAGCGCTTTTTCAATCTGCGGCCCGGCGCGCGGCGGCGGAAATGGAAGACCAGCACGCGGGGGTCGGCGTTTCGCTTTTTGGCGCCGTATGGGCCGGTAAAGGCGATGCCATGGCGCTTAATCTTAACGGGGGTTCAGGCCGTTTCGGCGAGGTGATGATGGAACTGCTGGGCGATCGCGTGCGCTATGACGCTACCGTGAAATCAGTGAGTAAAACCGGCGACCTGGTTACCGTGGTCTATGAAACCGACGGGCGTGAACATAGCGTAACCGCCGCGGAAGTGGTGGTGGCGGTGCCGGCTTACCAGGCATCGGACATGGTCCGCGATATACCCGATGATGTTCGCCAGACCCTTATAAGCGTTCAGTACGGTCCGTTCCCCACCATGGGAATCATCACCGACGAGCCGGGCCCGATGCCCTATGACGATATCTATGCCATCACCACGCCGGATGCCTCGTTTGACATGTTTTTCAATCATGCCAATCCGCTGAGAACCGGCCCGCGCAAACCGGGCGGCAGCCTGATGGTTTATTCCGGCGGTACCCCGGCGCGCGAAATGCTTAAGCTGACCGATGATGAGATTCGTGATCGTTATCTTGCCGATATCTATAAAATGTTCCCGCAATTGCAGGGGCATGTGAAGGAAACCATTGTGCAACGCTGGGTGCCCGGCAATACGTATCGCCCGGCCGGGTTCAATTTTGCCCCCATGCTCGCCTACTGCGAACGCAACGACGTCAATATCCATTTTGCGGGCGACTACTTTGCCGAAATCGGCAATATGGAGATCGCCACCGGCTCCGGCCACGAAGCGGCGCGGCGCGCCCGCGTGCACCTGATGAGCCAGGCGCAAAAAAAGACGCAGCTGAGCATCGTCGAACGGGACCGTATCGCCACCGCCGGGCAGGTGAAGGAAAATGTCTGAATAAAGCCGCGCTCCCGTTTCGCATCGGCATTATTGGGGCGGGCGTGGCGGCAGAACCCCTGCCCGCGAGTTAACGCGGGTCGAAGGTGCGGTCGTCTGCGCCGTTTTCTGCCGTGACATGGACAAAGGGGCGGCCTTGGCGGCCGCTTTTTCAATACCGCAGGCCTGTCACCGCCTGGACGCAGGGCCCTGCCCTCAGTGAGGCCGATCGGGCGCAGGCCACGGTCAAGGTGGTGGATGCGCTTCACCGCCCGGCCGCCACGCGCCGTCTGCCGCAAGCACTATAGCGCCCCGCATGCCGGCTCCCGGTTTCCCCTAAAGCCGGCCCCACGTCAGCGTAAATAATCCCGTGGCGCGCAAAAAAAAGCGTGGTTTTTACTGCCAACCACGCTTGAATAGAGCGATTGAACACAACCTAAGCGGCTCGTTCCATGCCGTTTTTATAGCGCTGTACCGCGCCCGGCAATTGGCTCCATTCGGTATACCATTGATTGAACAAGCGGAATTGCGCCTCCACGTAGCCGCGCTGACTGTCGGTAAGCGCGTCGGTCCGATTGAAATGCAGCGCGTACTCTTTATTCCCCTTCAGCACCATCATATATTTGAAGAACAGCACCAGATCCGGACCGGCATCGAATGACGACAGAATCGCCAGCGCCTGTTCAAGCTCCTGCGCCCGTTGGCGCGCGTCGCTATCACCGGCCGCCGCCGCCTGAGAAAGATGACACAGATGCAGCACTTCTTCGGGCAGCACGTTGCCAATGCCGGTGATGGCGCCGGTGGCGCCACAGTTGACGAAGCCATGCACTACGGCGGTATCGACGCCAATCATCAGCGTAACGTCATCGTCGCGGCTGGTGATATTCTCCGCGGCGTAACGCAGGTCATCCATGCCCCCGAACTCTTTAAAACCGACCAGGTTGGCATGTTCGCCGCGCAAGGCGAAAAACAGATCGGCGCGGGTGGCGAAACCATAATAGGGACTGTTATAGATAACCGCCGGCAGCTCCGGCGCGGCGGCAAGGATGGCTTTAAAGTGTTCTTTTTGCGCCGCGATCACCGAACCGCGCGATAGCACCCGCGGAATAACCATCAGGCCTTTGGCCCCAACGCTCTGCGCGTGGGCGGCATGGGCCACCGCAGCGGCGGTATTCACCGCGCCGGTGCCGACGATGACCGGAATGCCGGCCTGGGTCAGGCGCTCCACCCCTTCCATGCGCTGCGCGTCGGTCAGCAATGGCCAGTCGCCCATCGAACCGCAATAGACCACCGCCGACATACCCGCGCCGATCAATTCCTGCGCTTTACGCACCAGGGCATCAAAATCGGGCTGCCTGGCCTGTGTGCAAGGCGTCATCAACGCCGGGATCACCCCGGAAAATATATCTGCTTTCATACTACCTCTCCAATGATGGTTCTTAACGGACGGCGTAACGGGATTGCCGGTGCCGTTGGGTTACCGGCGCGCCGCGCCGGTCAGCAATGCCGGATCTATGGCGGAAATGGCCTGCCTGAGCGCCGCTTTCTGCACGGTGGAATAAGGCGGAATCGGCGCGCGCACCGGCCCGACGCTCAGCCCCAGGATTTCACAGGCGGCCTTGATGCCGCTGTTGTAGCGGCCCGCGCCTAGCAGGCGGATCAGCGGATACACTTGCCGCCAGAGATCCGCAACCGCCTGGTCGTCGCCGCTTTCGCTCGCGCGCTGTAATTTCACCAGCCCCGGCGCCATAAAATTGCCGGTGCCCATCACCATGCCGGGCGCTTTCAGCATCAGCGCGGGCAGCATCAGCACGTCTTCGCCGTTGAAAAAAGTGATTTCATCGGCATGATCCATCAGCAGCGCGCTCATTTGCATGATGTTGGCCGACGAATCCTTGACGTATTTGACCTGCGGTATCTCCCTGGCCAGTTTTAGCAGGAAATCCACGTCGAGATGCAGACCAGTGGCCGGGGGAAAGTTGTAAGCGCAAATGGGCAGGCTGGTGGCCGCGGCGACTTCGGCGTAATACGCGAACGCCTCATCAAAACCGATGGGCTCATAGTAGGGGGTCGCCAGCATGATGGCGGTGGCGCCCACGCTTTCGGCGTGCCTGGAAAATGCAATGGCTTCCCGGGACGAGGTTGCGCCGGTATGGGCCAGTACCGTGGCCTTGCCAGCCGCCTGCTCGGCCACGATCGCGACTAAACGTAATCTCTCCTGGTGGGAAAGGACAGAAAACTCGCCGGTACCGCCGGCAGGAACAAAACCATCGACGCCGTCAGCGATATTTTGGTCTACGAGCTTGCGTAGCGCCGCTTCATCGATACCTTCACCGTCAGCGGTGAACGGCGTAACAATAGCGGACAGTACTCCCTTAAGGATCATAAGCTGAATCTCCATTGATAAAAGTCAGAGGGGCGGAAAACCATCGGCGAGCTCGTCTTCCGAGTCCGCCGCAATAGTCAGAAAGCCGTTGATATAGGCACGCCCGGTCAGCGCCGGCGTAATAAACGTACGCGGGCCGGCGCCGCGCACCTGCGCAGCCGTTACCGTAAAAGTGGAACCGATAATGCTCTGCGTGGTGACGGTATCCTGCGGCCGGACCTTGCCTTCGGTGACCAGTTTGGCGAACAGCGCGCTGGTCCCGGTACCGCAAGGAGAACGGTCTATAACGCCCGGCGGCGCCACCACCACGATTTTCGCCCGCAGGTGTTGCGCGGGATCGCAGCGGTAAAACAATACCTGATAGACATCCAGCGCCGCGCCGGTAAGCGGATCGGTGACGCCTTCCCTGGTATAGGCCTCGCGCAGCAGCCGGGCCAGGCGGACAATTTCAGTGGCGTTGTCGCGATCGAGCGACAGGCCGATGCTCTCGGCGGCCACAGAAATATAATAATCGCCGCCATAAAGCAGCTCGACCTGAACCAGACGGCCTTCCAGCCGGCATTCCCCCCGGCCGACCACAAAAGATTCAACGTTGGTAAGCGTTACGGTCGTGAATTTTTCGCCCTCACGCCTGGCCGTCACGCCAACCGGCCCCGCTGGCGTGCGAATGCGAAATGACGTGCTGTCCGCGCGCTCGCGCCACAGATTGGGCAAAAGATTCAGCTCGACTATCACCGAGGCGAAGCCAATCATGCAGTGTCCGCACATCGGCGGGTACGAACCGGGTTCCAGGATCACCGCCCCGATATCGCAGCCATCTTCCTGCGACATAATCGGCACTACGGCACAGGTGAGCCCGCCGCCGCGCGGCTCGTGCACTAGACGGCGCCGCCAGTGGTCGGCCCGGTCGCGCAGCCAGCGCCGCGCGCCGTCAACGGTTGCCGCCTGCGCGGGCAAATCAATACCCGAGAGCACGATGCGCGTCGGATTGCCGCCGGTGTGCGAATCCACCGCGAATATCACCTGCCGATCCCGGCGGCTAAGCCAATCGATGGCGCTTTGCGGCAAGGCGCGGTTATCGGCCATGGTTTTCCACCCGGAACAGCGGCGCGCCTAATGACCGGGCATCAACGGCGATCCCTAGTCCGGGCGCGGTGGGCGCTTTGCCCCGTCCCCGCACGGAGCGCGGGGCATAACCGGCGACATGCTCAAGCGTCCAGTCGTTGAAAAAGGAGGCGTGCATCAGCGCATCCGCGCGGGTACTGGCGGCAACGTGCGCTACTGCGGCGGTGGTCACATCGCCGCCCCAGACATCCTCAATACAAACCGTCATGCCTAAATCCTGCGCCTGGTCACGCATACGCACCGCGCCGGTGATGCCGCCTACCCGCGCCAGCTTGATATTGACCGAGACTGCGCCCGCGTCGTATTTCGCCCGGTACAGCTCCGCGGCATTGATCACCGACTCGTCCATCACCAGCGGCAGCGAACTCATGCGCTGCACCAGCGCGCAATCGGCGGTATCGCGGCAGGGTTGCTCGATAAAAATATTCAGGCCGGCCAGTTCCCGCACCGCGATCGCCGCCGACTGCAGATTCCAGCCGCCGTTGGCGTCGGCGACGATCGTCACATCATCGCGACAGGCTTCCACGACGCTGCGGGTCCGCGCGGCATCATCGAAAGGATCGTTGCCCACTTTCAGTTGAAAACGGCTGATGCCCGCCTCCCCGCGCATGCGCACAAAGGCGGCCATGTCGCCGGGGGATGACAGGGGCACCGCTTCATATAAAGGAAAATCCGGCTGGGTCACGCCGCCCAGCAGCGTGGCGATCGGCAGGTTCGCCATTTTGCCCAACACATCCCAACAGGCTATATCGATGGCGCTTTTGGCGCTGTTTTGACCCAGCAGGCAGGCATTCATGCGTTGATGGATGACCGCCAGGTTGGTGGGGTCCAGCCCCAGCAGCGCGGGCGCCATAAGGCAAATTCCCGCGCGCGTCCCTTCGGCGAAATCCGGCAGATAGGTGCCGCCGAGGGTGCAGCTTTCCCCCCAGCCTTCCAGCCCCTCATTGGTAATAATCCGCACCAGCGTGGATGCCTGTCGCTGAGCGGCGCGGCCTTGGGACATCACGTATTCGCCATGGGCGTAGGTCAGTTGATAGCCGTAAACTTCAATTGCCGCGATCTTCATTGTGCTCTCACTTATAGTGATTGGTTATGGGTAATATATTACATTCAACGTTAAGTCTGTCAATGCGCTTTTTCAAACACGGCGTTATGCAAACAGCTCGGCAAAATGCGGATTCAAAAACAGATCGAGCGGGTCCATCTGCCGGCGAATTTGTATAAAACGCGAGTAATCGGGGTAAAGTTCGCTCACCCGCCGGCGGTCGAGAAAGTGCAGCTTGCCCCAGTGCGGCCGGGCCGAAAGCGGTCGCAAAGTCTGATCCACCGCCTGCAAGAAGGGAAAATAATTGCTGCCTATGGCGCCTGAAACGGAGATGGACGTGCTGTCACGGCCGCTCTGCGGCGAAATATAGCCGGTATCGGCTTTCTGCCAGCGGACCTGCAGCGGCGAGATCTCATGGGGAAATCCGCTGCGCATCAGATATTGCATGCGTTCGACCGCCTCCCGCGCATCGGCGGCGTCCACCATGTACTCCAGTTCATGGAATTGCGCATCGGTAGTGCCATCGGGATAGATGCGATACGCCCGATCCGTGCGCCGATTCATTGCGCCCTGAGGGAGGTCGGGTCCATCGGCGGACACTTCCCGCAGCAGTTTGACAAAGCAGTGATCGGCCGGCACCTCGCCCAGTTGGTACATCTGGGCGGAATGCGCGCTGGGCATCCACCAAAAAGAAAAATGCCGGTATGCGCCGAGCAGGTAATCCCACTGGCGCAGCACCTCCGACATGGGCAGAATGATATTTTCCTCTTTTAGCCGGTAGGCTGGGACCAGTTGTAAACCGACTCGCACCACCGGCCCGAGCAAACCGAGCGAAACCTGGCCTGCGCGCAGATAATCAGCGGTTTCACCATCGATATCCACCACCTCCCCGAGCCCATTGACGATACGCAGGCTGACCACCTTTGATGACAGCGACCCAAAAGCGGTGCCCGAACCTTTGGTGCCGGTGGCGACGGCGCCGGCGATGGATTGCACGTCGATATCCCCCTGGTTTTCAAGCGACAGTCCCGCGGACCACAGCGGTTCGCCGAGGGCGGCAATGGAGGAACCCGCCGCGACCTGCGCCTGTTGATGCCCCTTATCGATGGCGATGACGCCGCTCAGCGCGCTGAGATCGAGCAATAAACCACCCGTGCGAACGATAGGCGTAAATGAGTGGCCACTGCCGGCAACCCGCACAGGCTGTCCTTGGCTTACCGCCTGGCGAATGCCTGCGATTGCCTCCTCTTCGCTTGCCGGCCGGAAACAGTTGTCCACGGTGAAGGTTTGATTGCCACCCCAGTTGGTCCATTTGAATTGAGACATCGTCATCACTCCCATTTTTGCGCGATTGAACTTGACGGATAAAAACTAAACTAACATTATGTAAACGGCTACCGGTTATCGATTACCGTAAAGTCTCACATACATCCATAGCGAGTTTCAAGTATGTTTAGGGGAACGAAAGTGACACAGACACAATTGTTAAATCGGCAGGTAGTGGGAGACATCGGAGAACATCAGAGCATGCCCGTGGTGCCGTTGAAATATCATGGGCGGTGGATTGCGGCGGGACTTCTTATCATTGTGGCGGCGGGGTTGATCGTTTCACTTATCACCAATCCGCGTTATCAATGGCAGGTGGTTTCCCAATACCTTTTCGATGCTTCGATTCTCTCTGGCCTGATGGCAACCGTCTGGCTGACACTCGCCGCCATGAGCATCGGCGTGGTATTAGGTACGCTGCTCGCCCTGATGCGCATGTCAAAAAATCCGGTGCTCAACAGTATCTCCTTTATCTATTTATGGATGTTTCGCGGCACGCCGCTGCTGGTGCAACTGATATTTTGGTACAACCTGTCCGCGCTTTATCCGGAGATTACCATTGGTTTTCCGTTCGGGCCCAATCTAGGCACCTTTGACGCCAATCAGTACATTACGGTCTATGCCGCGGCGCTGCTTGGCCTGGGGCTGAATGAAGGAGCCTATATGTCCGAGATCGTGCGGGCGGGCTTGAATTCAGTGCCTGGCGGACAACGGGAAGCGGCGGAAGCGCTGGGCATGTCAAGCTTTCGCGTGATGGTGAAAATCATCCTGCCGCAGGCGATGCGCATTATCATTCCGCCAACCGGCAACCAGCTGATCGGCATGCTCAAGACCACTTCCCTCGTCAGCGTGATCGCCCTGCAGGAATTGCTCTACTCCGCGCAGCTCATCTATACCGCGAACTTCCAGACCATCCCGCTGCTGATTGTGGCCTCGCTATGGTATCTGGTGCTCACCTCTGTTCTTTGCGTGCTGCAGCACTATACCGAGAAGCATTTTTCCAAAAGCGATCATCATTCCCAGGCGCTGCCAGCGCCGGCGGACGAGAAACTTGACGATCACACAGTAAGGAATGCCTGACTATGCCTTTTTCCCCATCTTCCCCGCACGGACACCACTTTGCGGTAGTGGCGCGCGGCGTCGAGAAATCATATGGCCATCTGCCGGTGCTCAAGGGCATTGACCTGACCGTCGAATACGGCAACGTATGCTGCATCCTCGGACCTTCCGGATCGGGTAAAAGCACATTTCTACGCTGCATGAACCATCTTGAGCGTATTGAAAAGGGGTTATTGCAGGTCGGCGGCGAAACGGTCGGCTATCGCGAACACAACGGCAAGCTTTATGAGATGAAAAAGTCCGAAGTGGCCCGGCAACGGGCCGATATCGGCATGGTTTTCCAGAGCTTTAACCTGTTCCCCCATATGACGGTAATGGAAAACATCATTGAAGCGCCGATGCACGTCAAAAAAATCCGTAAATCACACGCCGTCGAACAGGCGATGGTGATGCTGTCCAAGGTGGGGCTGACCGGTAAGGCCAATGCCTATCCCCGTACGCTCTCCGGCGGCCAGCAGCAGCGCGTCGCCATTGCCCGCGCGCTGGCGATGAAGCCCAAATTGATGCTGTTTGACGAGCCGACCAGCGCCCTCGATCCCGAACTGGTCGGCGAAGTGCTGAGCGTCATGCGCGAACTGGCCGACGAGGGCATGACCATGATCGTCGTGACCCATGAGCTTGGTTTCGCCCGCGAAGTTTCCGACCAGGTGGTCTTCATGGACAACGGCGTGGTGGTAGAGCAAGGCAACCCGACTGAATTTTTCAGCCATACCAAAAATGAACGCGCCAAAGCCTTTCTTGGCAAAGTGCTATAACATCCCTTCTGGAGTGCATATGATTGCTTTACCTGACACTGTACGGACCCGCGCTTTTATCAACGGCGAATATGTCGACGCTGAACACCAGCGGGTCTTCGATAACTTTAATCCCGCGACCGGTAAACTGCTCAACCAGATTGCCGCCTGCTCCGCCGCCGACGTTGATAAAGCGGTTAAGGCCGCCCGCGCCGCCTTTGAGCGCGGTGAATGGAGCCGCATGGAGCCGCGCGAGCGTAAGCGCATCCTGCATACTTTTGCCAATCTTATCGAACAACATGCCGCCGAGTTAGCCCTGCTGGATTCGCTGGATGCCGGCAAGCCGTTGGCGGATTGCGAAAATTTCGACCTACCCGATGTGGTCAACAACATTCGCTGGTATGCCGAAGCCATCGATAAGGTCTTCGGCAAGATATCGCCCACCGGCGCGGGCAACCTTGGCCTGATTATTCGTGAACCGGTGGGCGTGGTCGGCATGGTATTGCCGTGGAACTTCCCTGCCGCCACCTTGTCATGGAAAATTTCGCCGGCGCTGGCGGCTGGCAACTCGCTGGTGATCAAGCCGGCGGAACTGGCCTCGCTGTCGACGATACGTATCGCCGGGCTGGCGCGGGAAGCGGGCATCCCCGCAGGCGTATTCAACGTGGTGCCCGGCTTAGGCCATATCGCCGGTAAAGCCTTAGGGCTGCATAACGATGTCGATGCGCTGACCTTCACCGGCTCAACAGAAATCGGCCGGCAGTTCCTGCGCTACGCCGCCGACAGCAACCTGAAGAAAGTGGTGCTGGAATGCGGCGGCAAAAGCCCGCAGATCGTCATGGCGGATATGGCGGAAGACCTGGACGCCATCGCCGAAAACCTGGCCAATGCGGCATTCTGGAATATGGGGCAAAACTGCACCTGCGGTTCGCGCATCCTGGTGCACTCCGCCATTAAAGAACCCTTTATGAAGGCTTTTATCCGGGCCGCGCAGGTATGGAAAACCGGCGACCCCACCGACCGCGCCACCAGGCTGGGGCCACTGATCGAGCCTGACGCGCTGGCGCGGGTATTGAGCGCCATCGCGCAGGCCCAACAGCAAGGCGCCACTGTGCTGCACGGCGGTAGCCAGGTGCGGCAGGATAGCGGCGGCTGGTTTGTCGAAGCCACGATTATTGATGGCGTCACGCCGGATATGGCCTTGGCCCGGGACGAAATCTTCGGTCCGGTGGTGGCGATCCTCACTTTCGACAGCGAGGAACAGGCGGTAAAAATCGCCAATGACTCCGCTTATGGCCTGGCGGCTACGGTATTTTCCAATGACATCAACATTGCCGTGCGCATGGCGCGTCAAATACAGGCCGGCACCGTGGCGGTTAACGGTTACGGTGAAGGCGATATCACCACGCCGTTTGGCGGCCTCAAAACCTCGGGTTTCGGCGGCTATGACAAAGGATTCGAAGCCTTTGATCAATACACCCAAATGAAAACCATCTGGGTAACCCTCAGTTGACGCTGAACGCGGCACCGTCCGCCGGCGCTGATCTTATTTTCAACACGTATCAAGGTTCCGCTATGCAAATTCTGGGTGAAAACTTTATCCGCGGTGAACGCAGCCGGCAAAACAGCGTCACGCTGGCCAGTTATGATGCATTTACCGGCGAGGCGCTGCCCTACACTTTTTATCAAGCCACGGAGCAGGAAGCCGTCCAGGCCTGCTTAGCCGCCGAACAGGCTTTCCCAGCCTATCACAGCGCGCCTGCGCGTGACCGCGCCCTTTTTCTCGATGCCATTGCCGATAAGCTGGATGCGCTGGGCGATGAGTTTATCCAGCTGGCGATGCGGGAAACAGCGCTGCCTGAAGGCCGTATCCGCGGGGAGCGCGCGCGTACCAGCGGGCAAATGCGGCTGTTTGCTTCCGTGCTGCGGCGCGG
This sequence comes from Sodalis sp. RH14, assembly GCF_047324285.1. NCBI lineage: Bacteria > Pseudomonadati > Pseudomonadota > Gammaproteobacteria > Enterobacterales > Bruguierivoracaceae > Sodalis > Sodalis sp. RH14. The sequence goes on along the minus strand of NZ_CP178739.1, from coordinate 2,695,773 downwards.
GGATTGCTTTGGCGCCCGTATCGATACCGCGCTACCGCAGCGCGCCCCGCTGCCGCGCCCCGATGTGCGTCAGATAAAACGGGGCATCGGGCCGGTGGCGGTGTTCGGCGCCAGTAACTTTCCCCTCGCCTTCTCCACCGCCGGCGGCGATACCGCCTCCGCCCTGGCGGCGGGCTGTCCGGTAGTCATGAAAGCGCATAATGGCCATATGGGCACCGCCGATTGCGTGGCTAACGCCATCGTGCTCGCCGCCCGGCAAACCGGCATGCCTGCCGGAGTGTTCAATATGATTTATGGCGGCGATATCGGACAAGTCCTGGTGCGGCATCCGGCTATTCAGGCGGTGGGGTTTACCGGTTCGCTGAAAGGCGGCCGCGCGTTATATGATCTGGCCGCCGCGCGCCCCGATCCGATCCCCGTGTTTGCCGAAATGAGCAGCATTAACCCGATGATCCTGCTGCCCGGCGCGCTGGCGGCGCGCGGCGAGGGGATCGCCCGTGAGCTGACGGCTTCCGTGGTCGCCGGCTGCGGGCAATTTTGCACCAATCCAGGATTGATAATCGGTATATCTTCGCCTGACTTCAGCGCTTTTTTGCAGATGATGCGGCAAAATATCCGGCGCAGCCCGCCGCAAACCATGCTCAACCGCGGCGTACTCGCCAGCTATGAACACGGACTCGCGCAATTACATCAACACCAGGGCATCACCCATCTCGCCGGGGAGCCGCAGCAGGGTATGCAGGCGGTGCCCCAGCTGTTCCAGGCGCAATCCGGTTTGTTGACCACAGGCGATCCACTGTTGCAGGAAGAGGTTTTCGGGCCGGTGACCATCGCCGTCGCCGTGGCGGACCAGGCCGAGCTGACGCGGGCCCTGACGGGGCTGCGGGGGCAGTTGACCGCGACGCTGGTGGCGGAAACGGAAGATTTGCGCCATTTTGCCCATCTGGTTCCTTTACTGGAACGCAAAGCCGGCCGCCTGCTGTTAAATGCTTATCCCACCGGCGTCGAAGTCTGTGACGCCATGGTACACGGCGGCCCCTGGCCGGCGACCTCCGATGCCCGCGGTACCTCGGTGGGCACGCTGGCAATCGATCGTTTCCTGCGCCCGGTCTGCTATCAGGATTATCCGCAGGAATTACTGCCCGATGCGCTAAAAGATGACAACCCGCTGAATCTTTCGCGTTTGGTCAACGGCGTTTACACGCGCGAAAAAATCCGTGCTTAATCAGGTGGCGACGTAAGAAAAGATAACGCTTATCACGGTGCGCTGCGCCCCGAAGGCCAAATGACCTTCGGGGCGTTTTTTTTGATAACCGATACGCTTTGGCGTAACAGGCGCTGGCATAGGTGCGTTTGCCGCGTGGCAGGGCACCGCTATTCCTGTACATCCATTCCTAGGCGGTCCGGTTTGCCGGCGGCAACGCATCGCTGCCGTAGCCGACGCCGAAACCCTCGGCAAAAGGGTCTTCGGGATCAAGCAGGAAGGTCGATTGCGCAATAATATGGGCGCGGCCGCGTATTTTCGGGATAATGGCTTCGACATGGGGAGTCAGCTTCGTCGTCTCCTCGAAAGTACCCTCAAAGACTGAACCGATAATGCTTTCGTGCCGGAACCTGTCGCCTAGCCCCTGCTGGCGGCGATAAAAGCGCTGGGCCATGCGCGCCGACGTTCCCGTGCCGCCGGGAGATCGGTCAACGCCTGCTTCGCCGAAAAACACCAGGTTACGGTAGCTGCCGGCGCTGTTTTGCTCTTCGGTGAAAATCACCATCGGCACGTGGCAAGCCTTGCCGGTGGCGGGATCGATGATATGCAGATCGCGATTGACGCTATCGCGAATGGCGCGACCCGCGCTCACCAGTTGCTCCGCATACGCCGGTTGCACCGCCAGCCCCAAACTTGATGCGGCGACCAGCGCATAGTAATTCCCGCCGAAGACGATATCCAGGGTAACGGGACCGCACGCCGGCAAGTCCACCACCTGGTCTGGGGCCACCATATAAGAGGCGACGTTTTGGATGGTGACCCCTTTCACCACGCCATTAGCGACCTCGACTTCCGCGGTGACCAGGCCGGCGGGGGTATCAAATGAGATGCGCGAAAGGGGTTCGGTCACCTCGACATACCCGTTTTCCACCATCACCGTTGCGGCGCCGATGGTTCCCGCGCCGCACATTAACGGCCACCCGCCGGTTTCGATAAAGACGATGCCAATGTCGGCCCGTGGATCGCAGGGCTGCATCAAGATGCTGCCGCACATTTCCGAACTCCCGCGCGGTTCATACATGAGTAGCTTCCTGATGGCGTCGTGATGCTCCATCAGATAGGCGCGCTTTTCGCTGATACGCGCGCCGGGAACGGGCGCGACGCCGCCGATAACCACCCGTGCGGGCGCGCCGGCGCTATGGGCATCAATCACGGAATACTGGACGCTTGACTTCATATGTGATCCTTACCGTCTGAAAAAACGGGACGCTTCGCATCCGCCGCATAGCCGACCCCAAATCCCTCCTGGAACGGATCCTCCGGATCGACAAAAAAGTTGCGCAGGCCAATAACAAACGCCCGCCCTGTGATAAGAGGTAGCACCATTTCTTTTCCAGCCACGATGTGTACGCCGGTCAGCTTGCCGGTGAAACGGGAGCCGATAATGCTTTCATGGACAAAGGTTTCATCCAATGCCAACGCACCCCGCGCATACAGCTGAGCCATGCGCGCCGATGTCCCCGTCCCGCCGGGAGAACGATCGACACCGGCTTCACCAAACAACACCAGATTTCGATGGGTGCCCGGATGCGAGCCAGGCCCGGTGAAAATCACGTTGGGGATCGGCGTCGCCCCCGTTTCCAATGGATGCCTGACGGCGAGGGTGGCGTTAGTGCTTTCCCGTACTTGCCGGCCAATCAACACCAGCCGTTCCGCACAGGCCGGGACCAACGCCAGATCGAAGCGGTCAGCGGGGACAATGACGTAAAAATTGCCGCCATAGGCAATATCGACATCGACACGACCCTGTCCGGGCACATCGATCTGGTGGTCCTTGACCGCGAGGTATGACGGCACATTAGAGAGCGAGACGCCCTGGACCGCGCCGTCTTTAAGAGCAATATGCGCCGTCACCAGACCGGCCGGCGTGTCAAATACGATCTGCGCGCGTGCGCCGGCCGCTTTAAACATGCCGGTCTCGATCAACGCGGTCGCCGCGCCGATGGTGCCTGCGCCGCACATGGTCAGCCAGCCGCCGCTTTCGATAAACACAATACCCACATCGGCGCGCGGATCGCAGGGCGCCATAATCAGGCTTCCGCTCATCTGTGAACCGCCGCGGGGTTCATACATCAGCAGCTTGCGCACATGATCATAGTGAGCAGCCAAGTACAGCCGCTTTTCATTCATGGTATTGCCCTTGGCTTGCGGGACGCCGCCGATCACAACCCGCGCTTGCGCTCCGGCGGCGTGCATATCAACAACAGAATAGTGAGATCTTGAATGCATCAGGTCTCCTGGGGAATAAAAGAAGCGATAATATCTACCTATCAGAGCGTTGGATAACCTTTACTCGATGGTATAAGCCGGCAGGGCGTCGCCTTGTTTATAGATAGTGGGATCAGTGATCATGCCGTAATCCGTGCCCCACCGCTTATGGATTTGCGCATATTTTCCCGACGCGATCAGGTGCACATAGGCGGCCTGCAGGGCTTGCAGCAACCCCGCGCTTGACTCATTGCGCGCCACGGCCGTGGCGCAGGGACCACCGCCCACACGGCCTGTAGGCACAAAAGGCTGTCCCGACGCCACCAGGGTTAACCCCACTTCGCGGCCGGTCAGCACCGCCTCGACGCGTTTGCTGGCGAGCGCAAGCACGGCATCCGCCATTTGCGGAAAGACGCTGACCTGAGGCGCCGGTTTGCCTTCATCCGCACAGCGCGCCTTGCCGGTTTCCATGGCGGGAACGCCGGAAGACCCCCCCAGGATCGCTATCTTATGCCCGCAGACATCCGCGATGCTTTCAGGCATATATTTGCTGCCTTTATTCACCACGAACGCATCGAAATTACTCCATTCGGTGACAAAGTCGGCAACTTCGACACGGTCTTTGCGCACGAAAAACTCGCCCATGCCGATATCGTATTTCTGTGCCTGCAGCCCTAAAAGAATCGCGGGGAAATCCATACCCTGGATCTCCGCTTTCAGCCCCATCGTTTGGGCGACAGCGCTAACCATCTCCGGGATCATGCCGACAGTTTTCCCGTTGGCGACAAAAGAAAAAGGCTGGTATTTTGTCATGGTGGCGACGCGGAGCACCCCGCGTTTTTTTATCGCCTCGGGCACCAGCGCGACAATCTCGGGCACAGCCGCAATGCCGCCCTCCTCACCGGTGGGCATGCTGTTGGCGGGCGCCGCATATGCATATGTTGAGGCGGCACACAGCATCAGCGCGGAACCGACCCATGCCACGCCGATAGTTTTTCGAAAGCGCATTACCCTTCTCCTCAGTCAGTTGTTATCTGTAAGGTGTTATATATTACCGATAGACGATAGCATGTTACGATTTTGTGTCAATCCCTTTCCCCGTCGCCATGATCGGCGCCAGGATTATCCGCTTTGCTGCGGCCTGGCTAAGTGGCCTTTTGCCGGCACACCCCGCCTCCCCTCCCCTTATTAACCTGTGATGAAACACACAGAAATTATCCCCTGCGCTGTCTATAGTTGTTCTATTAGATGATATCTAGTTCTATCAGACAGAACACGAGGCAATATTATGGCGCGAACAGAGGGGACAAATCCCCAACCCCTGGGCGTAACCCCCAGCGGCGTCGATGTGATCGATCGGGCGATGGCGCTGCTGTTCGCCTTCAGGCAAGAAGATCGGTCGTTAACCCTGACCGAACTCGCCAGGCGCACCGGCTTGTATAAAAGCACGGTGCTCAGGCTGGCGGCGGCGCTTTGCCATCACCGGATGATGATCCGCCTGGAGGATGGCCGTTACGGCCTCGGCTCCGCCACCTTCAGCCTGGGAAACCATTACTTAGCCCACCTGAATCTCAGCGATGTGCTGCTGCCGTTAATGCGTGAGCTTAATGAACAACTTGGCGAAACCGTGTCTTTTCATATCCGGGAAGGGGATCACCGCTTGTGCCTGTTTCGGATTAATTCGCAATTTGCCGTGCGCGTAAACGTACAGCAGGGCGATGTGCAATCCCTGGAGCGCGGTGCCGGCGGCAGGATCCTGCTGGCCTTTTCCGGGGAGCCCGGCGACATCTACGAACAGGTGCGCCGGGCCCATACCTACGCGTCGCACGGCGAGCGCGACGAGGAAACCGCCGGGATTTCCGCGCCGGTATTCGGCCCCGGCCAGCGGCTTATCGGCGCGCTGGGCATCGTGGCGCCCATCAGCCGGCTGGACATGGCGTTGATGGCGCGGTATCGCCCCATCCTGCTGGAGATTGCCGCCCGCGCGACGGAACGGCTGGGCGGCGACGCGCGACCGCTGCTGCATGCAAAAGAGATAGCTGTTTAATACGTGCTCATCGTTTGGAGTTCGGCGCAAAACGAATCCCATGCTGTCGATAAGTGAAACGATATTGCCTGTAAAAGCCCTTTCAATACCGGGGAGACGGTTTATAACGCCGGTGGCGAAGGCATAAAGGGGACATGATGATGTTTCAATGGTTCACATCGCTTAACAAAATCGAAAAACGCACCTTCTGGGCCTGCTTCAGCGGCTGGGGGCTGGACGCCATGGATACGCAGATGTATGCCCTGTCCATCCCGACGCTTATCGCCCTGTGGGGCATGACCAAAGGACAGGCGGGCATCCTGGGCACCACCGTGCTGATCATGGCGGCGCTGGGCGGCTGGATTGCCGGTATTTTATCCGATCGCTATGGCCGGGTGCGGATCCTGCAGGTGACCATCGCCTGGTTTTCCCTCTTTACGTTCCTGTCGGCATTTACCGATTCCTTCTGGCAGCTGATGATCACCCGCGGCCTGCAGGGCATCGGTTTTGGCGGCGAGTGGGCGGTCGGGGCGGTGCTTATCAGCGAGACCATCAACGCCCGGGTGCGCGGGCGCGTGGTCGGCGCGCTGCAGGCGGGCTGGGCCATCGGCTACGGTATTACCGTTATTATTTCGACCATTATCTTTAATTCTTTTCCCGCCGATACCGCCTGGCGCATCCTGTTTGCCCTGGGACTGCTGCCCGCGCTGCTGGTATTGTGGATCCGGCGCAATATCCAGGAAGCGCCGCTGTATAAAAAAGAACATGCCGACGTCCAGGATCAGTCCAACAGTATTTGGGATGTTTTTTCCTCCCCTTATCGCGCCACCACCCTGAAGGCCATTCTGCTGACCTTTGGTATTTACGGCGGCAATTACGTGATGATTACCTGGCTGCCGGCTTACCTGAAATTGGTGCTGCATCTGTCGATTAACAACGTCGGCGGCTATCTGGCCATCAATATCCTCGGGTCGTTCGCCGGCGCCTTCCTTAATGGCTGGATGGCCGATGCGTTCGGCAGGCGTAAAACCTTTATGATCATCGCCTGCTGCCAGGCCGTGGCGGTAGGGGTCTATACGCTGGCGCCGATCAACCTGACCATCACCCTGCTGCTGGGATTTGTGCTCGGCACGCTGCAATCGGGCACCGCCGCAGGTACCGGCGCCTTTATCGCCGAACTGTTCCCCACCCGGGTGCGCGGTTCGGCGCAGGGCCTGTGCGGTAACGCCGGCCGCGCCCTGGGCGCGGTGATGCCGACCATGGTGGGATTACTGAGCATCAATATGGATTTGGGACCGGCCATGGGCATATGCGCCTGCGCGTCCTATGTCATCGTGGTGCTTGCCGCCATGATGCTGCCGGAAACCCGGGGGCGCGATCTGGGTCATATCGTCATGGCTGAAAACCACACCGCCGAGAGGGCAAAAATGCAATGATTATCGATATCCACGGGCACTACACTACCGCGCCGGATGCCCTTGAGGACTGGCGCAAACGCCAGGTGGCCGCCCTGACCGACCCCGCTTCCGACATCAGCGCCGCCGATTTGCGTATCACCGATGAGCAAATCAGGGCAAGCATCGAGCAGAACCAACTGCAAAAAATGCGCGAGCGCGGTATCGACGTAACCCTTTTTTCGCCGCGCGCCAGCTTTATGGCCCACCATATCGGCAACGCCGCCACCAGCGCGGCGTGGGCCGGGATCTGCAATGAATTATGCTATCGGGTCAGCGCGCTGTATCCGGCCTTTTTCGCCGGCGCCGCCATGCTGCCGCAGTCGCCGGGCGTCGACACCCGCTCATGCCTGGCGGAAATGGATCGCTGCGTGCGGGAGTACGGTTTCGTCGCCATCAATCTTAATCCGGACCCCTCCGGCGGCCACTGGACGTCGCCGCCCTTGTCCGATCGATATTGGTATCCGATTTACGAAAAAATGCAGGAATATGATCTGCCGGCGATGATCCACGTCAGCACCAGCTGCAACCCGGCGTTTCACACCACCGGCGCCCATTACCTGAACGCCGACACCACGGCCTTTATGCAGTGCCTGGCCTCGGATCTGTTTACCGATTTCCCCCGGCTGCGCTTTATTATTCCCCACGGCGGCGGCGCCGTGCCCTACCACTGGGGCCGCTTCCGTGGACTGGCGCAGGCGATGCGCATCGACGATATCGAGGAAAAGCTGCTGAACAATATTTTCTTCGATACCTGCGTCTACCATCAGCCGGGCATCGACCTGCTTACCCGCGTGATCCCCGTCAGGAATGTGCTGTTCGCCTCGGAAATGATCGGCGCGGTCAGGGGTATCGACCCGCAAACCGGGTTCGCGTTTGACGATACCCGCCGTTATATTGAATGCGCCCGGCTTGAAGACGCTGAACGCCAACTGATATTCGAGGGCAATGCACGCCGCGTCTATCCTCTTCTCGATCAACGACTTAAGGCCCAGGGCCGTTAAGGAGGCAGTATGCATACCCGAATCAATGCATTAGGTATAGTCAAACGCAACATCGAGCGGACCGATCCGGCCCTGGTCAGACGGCTGGGGGATTTTGGCGTGGCCACGCTGCATGAGGCCATGGGCCGCACCGGCCTTATGCGACCCCACATCCGCCCGGCCTTTGCCGGCGCCCGGTTATGCGGCAACGCGGTGACCGTGCTGGCCCAGCCCGGCGATAACCTGATGCTGCATGTCGCCGCAGAGCAGATCCGGCAAGGCGATATCGTGGTGGTGGCCTGTACCGTGGAAAACGGCGACGGCATGTTCGGCGAACTGCTGGCCACCTCTTACCGCGCCCGCGGCGCCGCCGGCCTGGTGAGCGAGGCGGGGGTACGCGATGTCGGCGCCCTGCGCGACATGGGGTTCCCGGTATTCTCCCGCGTCATCAGCGCCAAAGGCACCGCCCGCGCCACCCTGGGCTCAGTCAATGTGCCGGTGATTTGCGCCGGCGCGCTGGTCAATCCCGGCGATGTGATCGTCGCCGATGACGACGGCGTGGTGGTGGTGCCGCGCGACCTCGCCCGGCAAACGGCCGACGCGGCGCAGCAACGCGAAGATAACGAACAGGCGAAGCGCGAGCGTTTCGCTAAGGGCGAGCTGGGCCTGGATATGTATCATATGCGCGATATGCTGGAGCAGGCCGGGTTAAAGTATATCGATTAACGCCCATAGGGATGGCCGGAAAGCGTATGAACCCTCTCAGCGTCCCCCCGGCAGCATCAGCATGGCCGTTAAGACCATAAGCGCGGCCGTAGGCAGATGGATGCCGAAGGCGCTTTTGGCGGAGCCTTTCGCGGCGAGAATAAGCAGCATGTCGCCGACCGGAATAAGGGCGCCCACCAACAGGATAAGGCCGACGCCGCGCGGGGTATCCCACGCCATGAACGCCAGTACCATGAATCCCGTCGTCAGGTCGCGCACGCCCTTCAGGCGCAGCCACCATGGAATGTTGACGCCGCTTTCCGGCAGCGGCAGGCCGAAACTGCGGGTCGCGGCGGTGGGGTTCACCATATAGAGGCTGCCAATCGCGATAATCGCGAGTGCCAGGAACAGCGCCAGTCCGAACGTTAGCCAATGCATTTGAGTGTCCCAGGGTGATAATATAGCAATAGAATATAATCTATCATTGCTAGATTATCAAGCCATCGTATAATAACCGGCAATGACGGCTAGGGTGGTCCGGGAGATAAAAGCATGAGTATCGCCGAGCGGAAAGGCAGGCAGCGGGCGGAACGCGAATCCCGCATTATTGCGGCAGCGCGCGCGATCGCAGAGCGCGAAGGATGGAATGCGGTGACCATCCGCCGCCTGGCACAAGAGATAGAATACAGCCAGCCCGTGCTTTATTCACATTTCGAGAACCGGGATGCGATTGTTGCCGCTGTGGCGATCGAGGGTTTCCAAGAGATCACCGCGGCGCTTCGTGCCGCGGCGCGTGAATCGGACGGACAGCGGAACGCCCTGGAGAATGTCGCCATGGCTTATCTCGGCTTTGCCTTCCGCTGGCCCGCGCTCTACGAGGCCATGTTTGTCCTCCCGACCCCTCTGCGGTTCGCCGAGGCGGATACCAGGCCGGAACTGCGGGCTGCTTTCGACGCCATCGCGACGGTGGTCACGCCGTTTTGCGCCGACGCAGAGGTCATGACCGAGACGTTTTGGGCGACCCTGCATGGCCTCGCCGAACTCGAGCGTTCAGGTCGAATCAGGCCCGGCGCGCGGGTTGAACGCATCCTGCTCGCCGTGCGGGCGCTGCTCGCGTCCCGCAACGATGCTCCCGACCCCGGCGAACAGCCGGGACCCGCATAATCCCGCCGCCTGTCAGTGGGAAGCAGAGGTACTGCGCTCGGCACGAACGGCGGTGCCCAGCGCGCTTAGCATCACATCGCGGGTATGGTTCAGATGTTCAGACAAAATAGACACGGCACGGTCCGCGTTGCCGTCTAATATTGCCTGCAACAGTTCATTGTGATCGCTGTTGCGTTCCCCCTGCTCTGTTGAAACCGGTAAAAGCACCCGCTGATAAATTGAAAACGCCTCGGCAAGCTGTTTGACCATCAAAAATAGCCATTTGCTGCCGCAGTTTTCCATCATGATAAAATTGAACACCTCATGGCGCGTATGCCATTCAGGATTAAATTTGTCCGGCGACTCAGGTAAGGTCTGGGGAGTATGGACCAGGCGGTGATTAGCGGCGATAAGGCGCGCCTGCCACTCAATATCCCCGCTGGCGATCGACTTGCGCAAGGCAATCCCTTCCAACGTAATCCGCTGTTCCGTTAAATCGATAAGCTCGCCCGCATTAAGCCCGCGCACGCTGAATCCTTGCTGCGGCGCAACGTCCACCAGCAATTCTCCCGCCAGGCGGCTCAGGGCCTCGCGTATGACATTCATGCTCACATCAAACCGCTGGGCAAGTTCGGAAATCTTAAGTTTATTCCCCGGCAGAAGCTGTCCGGTAAGAATCAAGCCCCGGACATGAGAATAAATCGTCTCATTTAGCGACCTTCCCTCTTTGAGAACCTTCATTTTCCTTCTCCAGTGAATTCTTATTTTTCAAATAGTTAAAAGCTTGCTCTGCTAATTAATTCCCATAATAACATAGCCAAAATTAAAAGGATATTCATACATAAAACTTATAATATGCCAAAAAATCCATTTTTTGCTTTAAAAAAGTTTTTTGCCGCGTATTATCAATTTCACCCCCACCGGTGTCAGCCAGGAGTCAGCATGAATGTTCCACTGAATAAGGCGTCCATTGAATTTGAAGGCATGCAGGCAGGCTATTACCACGCAGGGAAAGGCAAGCCGCTGATGCTGATTCATGGTTCCGGCCCTGGCGCCTCCAGTTTAGGCAACTGGAGCCGCGTGCTGGAGCCGCTGGGCCATGACTATCACATCTTCGCCATGGATCTTATCGGTTTTGGCATCAGCGATCGCAAGGCGGAACCACCCTACTTTGATTTCCCCCTGTGGATTCGCCAGGCTAAAGCGATGCTGGATTATATCGGCGCGGCCGAGATCGGCATCATCGGCCATTCGCTGTCCGCCGCCATCGCACTGTCACTGGCGTCTTCCGACAAGCGGGTGTCGGCAGTGCTGACCACCGGCGCTATCGGCGCGCCTTTCCTTGCCACGGCCGCGACTCAGCGCATCTGGCGCTGTCCGCAAAACCGGGACGAACTGATCGCCACGCTGGGTACGCTTATTCATGATCAATCGATCATTGATGACAACTATATCAAGGCAAGAGAGCCGGTCGTGTTTGCGCCCGGTTATGCCGAATATTTCAATGCCATGTTTACCGGCGAACCGCAGCGTTATGTCGAAATGACCACCCTGGGTGATGAGGTGTTGTCCGCGATTAACTGCCCGGTCGTCATGCTGCACGGGCGCGATGATATTCCTTTTCCCAAAAGTACCTCTGAATATTTATCAGCAAAGATTAAATATGCCGATTTACATATCCTGAGTGAATGCTCTCACTCTGTGGCATTTGAAAGAACCAGAGCCTTTATGGCGGCAGCGCATCAACTGTTTCAGTAATTCCATCGCTGCGCCCGAGATGACAAGAATAAAGCGATGTACGTGGCGATAACGCATCGCCGCAATGCTTAATGACGGTCCGATAATAAGTCGGCTTTTCACTACAAAACACCCTTTCACAGGGAATGATGTTTGCTGTCCTGTCGCGGTATTACAACGAGGAAATTATAATGAATTGGCTGTCTCACTTTAAAAAACGCACGTCCCCTTTATTCTTTTCCTATATTCTGGCGTCAACGGCGCTATCAGCCTTTATGACTACCCCGGTAAAAGCAGAGGAAGACAGATTAGTCGGGTTGATTCCCGCGCTTAAAGCGGAAAAGCCGTTCAAGCTGGGGGTGACCGTAGTCCATCTGAACGATGATTTTTATAAAGGCATTATTTACGGCATTACCGATGAAGCCAAACGCTCCGGCGTGGACGTGGTCCAGGTGTCGGTGGCCGGCGCATACGGCAATGTGCGTGAACAGTTTGCCCAGCTGGAGGCGTTGAAAAGCATCGGCGCCGACGTGGCGGTGTTGGCCCCGGCCGCCTTCAACGGTTTTGACCCCATCATTAAATCCCTCAAAGCGGGCGGCATGAAGGTCGCATCGGTCGGCATCCCCGTGGACAGTAAAAATATCGACTTCGGCGTTCTGCAGGATGATACCTATATCGGCAAACTTATGGCGGACGCCGTCTGTAAATCCCCGGTCACGCCGAAAAATGTCGCCATGATCCCAGGACCCGCCGGGGCCGAATGGGTACGCCTTCGTTATGAAGGTTTCAAGGCGCAGGCAGGTAAATGCGCAACGCCCGTTTCCGTGGTTGAAACGGGATTTGGCGGCGGCATCGATCTTCAGGAAGGTCTGGCCAAGGCCTCCGACCTGATGCTACGCAACCCTGAGGTCAATTTTATCTATACCCCGCAGATTACGCTGGGCATGGGCGCGGTCCAGGCTATCCGCCAGCAGCACCGGCAGGCGTCCGTCGTGAGCTCGGCCATGGTTAAAAGGGCCGTGCCGATGATAGAAGACGGGAAAATGCTGGCCGTGGTATCCGAGCCGGGCATCATCATGGGACGCCTGATTGTTCAGTACGCCATCCGCGCCATGGCGGGAAAACCGCTGCCTAACCTGGCGCCGGCAGGTACCGATGGACTGAATTACGCCCATTACAATGTGCCGAATAAGGTGCTGGACAAGAGCAACGTGGCGACACATCCCTTTGAAACCTATGAAATCGCGCCGGCTGAATGGAAAGTGCCTGCAATGCAGTAAGCCTGGTACGAGGTAACAACGATGTCGACAGAACAGGTAACGGGTAAGGCGCTAAGTCAGGGAAGCTCGCCGCTGCTGCGGATCAGCGGCTTGTCCAAGCGGTTTGGCGCCACGCAGGCGCTGAACCAGGTTTCCATCCAGTTCCAGGCCGGGGAGATCCACTGCGTGCTGGGCGAGAACGGGGCCGGCAAGTCAACTATCGGCAAGATCATCAGCGGATTATATCCAGCAGACGAAGGCGCGATCTGGTATGGCGAACGGCAGGTCTCGTTCAGCAGTTCCCGTGAAGCGCGCCATGCCGGCATAGTGATGGTGTATCAGGAACTGTCCCTGGCGCCGAGCCTGTCGGTCCGCGCCAACCTGTGGCTGGGCGCGGAGAAAGGCAAAACGGTGTTTTCGTTTATCCGCAAAGCCCGGGAAGTCGCCCGGGTGCAGGAAGTCCTGGCCCAGCTTGGGCTGGCCGACATTGATATGGAACGGTCGGTAAGCGCTTTCCCGGTAGCCATACAGCAGCTTATCGAAATCGGGAAATCGTTACTGTCCCAGCCGCGGGTGATTATCTTCGACGAGCCGACGGCCATGCTGGGCGCCGTCGAGAAGGAACGCTTTTTCCGGGTGCTGGAAAAACTGCGGGCAGCGGGCCTGGCCTCGGTTTTAGTGACTCATCATATTGATGATGTGATCGCGGTCAGTGACAGAGTCACTATTATGCGCAATGGACAAGTCGTGGACTCATTCCCCGTCGGCGGCGATGTGGATGCTGATGTCATTGTCTCGCGCCTTACGGGCAAGGCGCCCGGCAGCCACGACATTAACGGCAAAGGCAACCTGCGCTTCCCGCCCTTGCTCGACGTGGAAAACCTGCCGGTCAGCCGCGGCGGAACCCGGGTTTTTTCTGTCGGTCGCGGCGAAGTGGTTGGCATCTATGGGGTGGTCGGCTGCGGAGGCGAGGCCCTGTTGCATAACCTGGTCGGCTTCCTGCCCATACCAGGCGACGCCCCCCTCAGCTTCAAATTAGAGGGTTATGCATGGCGGCCCGCAAACGTGTCCGAGGCGCTGAAAAAAGGGGTTTCCTGGCTGCCTGCCGGCAGGGCGGCCAATGGCGTGTATCCGTCCCTGTCCATCGCGGAAAACTTGATGATGACCCAGTTAAAACGGTTCGCTCGCAGCGGATTCATCCGTATTGGCCGGGCAGAATCCATGGCGGACCAACTGCTGCAAGCCTGCGGCGTGAAATACGCTGATAAGCATGACCCGCTTACCAGCCTCAGCGGCGGCAACCAGCAGAAGGTTCTGCTCGCCCGGGCCATGGCCAGCGCCGGAAAAGTGCTGGTACTGGAAGAACCCACCGCCGGCGTCGATATCGCGGCCAAACATGAAATCCATCAGCGCATTCGCGCGCTGGCCTCGACCGGGGTATCGGTGCTGATGTTATCAAGCGATCTGGCCGAAACGATGGCGCTGTGCGACACGGTGTGGACAATGTTCCACGGCAGTATCGTCACGGCATACCGCAACCCTGACGAACATGACAAAGCGTCGATTATCGCAGACGTTGTCGGCCAGGCCGGTCAGGACCAGCCAGATCATTAACCCTTACGTAATGATGAAGCAGGAGTTTGCATCATGAGTACAAGCAGAGAAGCGGGGCTCCTGGCGTCGGGAAAAGGCGTGAAAACCAGACGATTTTCGCTTTCGGACTGGATGCTTCCCCTGTTGATTGTGTTAACCGCCGTCATCGCGGGCTTTATCCAGCCGAGATTTATGTCCGTCAGTAACGGGATAAATCTGGCCTGCCAACTGGCCCCTCTGCTTATTATCTCACTTGGCCAGGCCGTGGCCGTAATAAGGGGGGGACTGGATCTGTCGCTTTCTTCTGCCATGTCCCTCGCAGGCGTCGCGGGCGTGATGATCATGAATCAGTTCGGCGTCCCCGCGGGCCTGGTCGCCATGCTGCTGGTCGGCACGTTAACCGGCGCCGCGTCAGGCATCCTTATCGCGGTTTTTAATACCTCCCCCCTGGTGATTACCCTGGGGATGCTGTCCGTCGCTCAGGCATTCGCTTTAATATTGTCGGGCGGCGTGCCCATTTACGACGTTCCCGCCTCATATATCGAAGCCGTGGGCTATGGCACATTATTAGGGCTTCCCGTAATGGTATGGATTGCCATCGCCTTGACCATCATGATTGGCGTATTGCTCAAATACACGCTGTTCGGCCGCTATGTCTATGCCATGGGCTCCAATGTGTCCGCGGCGTCCAAATCGGGAATCAACGTAAAATGGAATACGGTCCTGGTCTATATGGTCAGCGGTTTCTGCGCCGGAACGGGGGCCATCATCTTAACCGCCTGGACCAGCTCCGCCCAGCCCATCGCGGCGGCGAACCTGACGCTGCAGTCCCTGGCGGCGGTCGTTCTCGGGGGCGTGGCGCTGACCGGCGGCGCAGGCAATCTTCGGCAGGTGATTACCGGTGTGGTGGTATTAACGCTGCTGTCAAACGGGATGAACATGGTAGGCGTATCCGCCTATTACCAGACGCTCGCCGTGGGTGTCGTCATTATTTTCGCCGTTATTCTCGATCGTTTCCGCCGCCATGATTCGCATTAACATTATATTGGCTTCATCCCTATTATCATCGAGGAGTATTACCGTGTCCGATAAGGTGCAATACATCAATCCGGAAAACGCCAGCCCCGCGCAAGGACTCTATTCTAACCTGACCAAAGTGAGCGCGGGAGACCTTTATTATATCTCCGGTCAACTTTCAGTAGGTTCCGATGGCGGCGTGGTAGGTAAAAACGATTTTGACGCGCAGTTTGCGCAGGTGTTTGACAATTTGGGCGCGGTGCTGGCAGCGGTAGGCTGCGATTACAACGATGTGGTGAAATTTAATACCTATCTGGTGGCATCCCAGCATATTGACGCTTTTATGAAAAACCGGAAAGAACTGTTTCCAACACTTTTCGCCACGCCGGATTATGCGCCGAATACGCTGCTGGTAGTGGACCGGCTGGTTAAAGAAGAATTCCTCATTGAAGTCGAAGCCGTGGCCCGCGCGCGCGATTAATTAATATAGCGTTTTTATTGTAAGGTAAAATATGAAACTGGTTACGTATCTGCGTTCCGGCGAGAAAAAAATCGGCGTAATTAACACTGCCGGAAAAGTAGTCGATGTCACTGATATTGTTGCTACCAATGATATGAATGTGCTGATTGACAGCTATGCGACATTTGCCGACAGGCTGCAACGCTACAGTGAACGTCCCGATGAGGATGGCCTGGCGCAGGAAGACGTGCGTTTACTGGCGCCGATTCCCTGTACCCGGCGCAATATTTTTTGCGTCGGCAAAAATTACTCGGCCCATGCGCAAGAGTTTGCAAACAGCGGGTTTGATTCGAGCGCCGCGGCGGGAAATGTTCCCGCGCATCCTATTATCTTCAGCAAACCCTCCACCTCGGTCAGTGGCCCCGGCGACGAGGTAGACAGTACGCTCGATCCCTTCCATACCCTCGATTACGAAGCCGAGTTAGCCGTGGTGCTGGGCAAAAAAGGACGCGTGACGCAGAGCGACGATCCCATGTCTTATGTCTTCGGCTACACACTGGTCAACGACCTCACCTCGCGTCATCTGCAAAAACAGCATAGCCAGTGGCTGCTCGGCAAGGGCATTGACGGATTCTGCCCGATGGGCCCGGTCCTGGTGACTGCCGATGAGTTTGGCGAACCCGGTTCCCAGACAATAGCCTGTACCGTCAACGGCGAAAAACGCCAGGAGGCCGCCATTGCGGATCTTATCTTTGACGTTGCGACCCTAATCAAGACCATTGGACAAAACATTACGCTGCTGCCGGGCGATATTATCGCCACCGGTACGCCTGCTGGTGTTGGAATAGGTTTTACGCCGCCTAGATATTTAAAAAAGGGAGATAAAGTGACGGTGGCAATGAAGGAGATCGGCGAATTAACCAATACGATTATTTGATTTGCAGATAATACATTTTCTCAGGCGTTCACGTTGAAATATCACCTATTCAGATAACGAGGTTATGATATGGCTAAGATTGTCAGTGCCATCAGTATGTCCCATGTTCCCGGTGCGCTTGGCTGGGCAGACGCGCCCTCCCCCGAGCAGCGAAAACGCCTGGCCGCCATACATGCGCGGTTGAAACACTGTATCGACGATACCAAACCAAATCTGATTATTGCGTTTTTAGACGATCATTTTGAAAACAATTTCCGCAACTTAATGCCGACCCTGGGCGTTCCAGTCAGTGACGCGAATATCGGGCCGGCGGAATATATGATGGAAGCGCTGAAATTCACTACTCAGCACAGCATTGCCAGTAATGCCGGCATTGCGCAAACGTTGCTTGAAAAATTGATTCATGGCGGGTTTGACGCAACACGCATGGGCGCGATTGAATATGGCAATAATCTGATGATGCCCCTGGTCTTCATCAACCCGGAATTCAATATTCCAGTGGTGCCAGTCTATATCAACGTCTTCTCTCCGCCGCTTATGCCGTATTCACGGGCCTACGATCTGGGGTTAAAAGTCCGCGAAATCATCGACACATTGCCTGATGACTATCGTATTCATTTTCTGGCGACAGGCGGGCTTTCGCACTGGCCGCCGGTATGGACTGAAGGCGCGCCGGAAGATGATAAGCTGCTGCAGCGCATGAAGGTGTATCAGACCATCGGTAAGGAAGCGCTGATTGACGACCCGACGCTGTATACCGATTTCGCCCAATATGAAATAGATATGATGAGCAAAATGGAATGGCCGCTCGGTAATAGCCATCCGCTGGTCAATGAAGAATGGGATAGGGAAATGCTGGAGCGCTTTGCCGCGGGTGATGTGGAATATATGCGCGCGCTGACCTATGAGGAAGTGGAGGAGCGCGGCGGACACGGCGGCCATGAGGCGCTCAACTGGGTGGCGCTGATGGGGGCGATGAAAGGCGCGCGCCCTGACTACGTTGCTTATGAATCCGTACCGGAATGGATAACGGGAATGAGTTATTTAACTTACCCCGGTCAACAATAAACTTATTTCATACACATTTATCATCGGGAAAAGGAATTTCCTGCGTAAGCTACATTTAAATTAATTAATCTGGTCATAAGGCCATGGGAATATTTTATTCAGCCTGCGGCCAAGCCTTATTTTAAATACTGCCGATTATTGTTTTATTTAAAGATAAATGCGTACTTCATCTGAAAGTTGTAAGACGATGTTTACCAACATGAGTGGAGAAGAACTGCCATGGCACGAATTGCAGTAGTTGGCGCTGGCATGGGCGGGCTGGCCTTTGCCTGCGCCATGAAAAACAGCAAACATGAGGTTATTGTGTATGAGCAGGCCAGAGAACTGGTTGAGCTTGGTGCGGGCATCTCGCTGTGGGCGAACGGCACGCGCCTGTTTGCCGAGCTGGGCATTGCGGCGCGCATGGCGGAATGTTCCTGTGAAACGGAAGCCGCGTTTTTTCGCAATGAAGACGGCAGCGTGGCGGCCTCGCAGTTGCTCGCCCGCGATAACTGGTACAGAAATGAATACGGGCACCCCTACTACGGCGCCTTCCGTACCGACCTGCAGGCGGCCTTGCTTGACGTTATCGGCAAAGAACATATCCGGCTGGGCAAACAGCTTACCCGTCTGGAGGATGCAGGCAGCGAAGCGAAACTTTACTGGGCTGATGGTTCGGTGGCGACGGCGGACCTGGTGGTGGGCGCCGACGGCATTAAATCCGTCGTCCGCAATGCGATCAGTGCCTCCGCCACGCCGGTATTCACCGGCAACAGCGCGTTTCGCGGACTGGCCAAAACCGCCGATCTCGACCTCCTTCCCGAACCGCATTCCTTTACCGACTGGATGGGCGATGGCAAGCACGTACTGAATTTTCCCATCGGGAAAAACTTTGCATATCAGACGATCGTGGTTTTTATGGATGGTCCGGAAATATGGCGGCAGGAAGCCTGGCGGGTCCCCGCCGACGCCGGCGCCATCGCCGGGATGTTTAACGGCTGGCATCCCGCCGTCGGGCAGCTTCTTGAACACGTTAACCTGTCCGAGCGCTGGGGGATGTTCCAGGTCAGCCCGATGGCGGCCTGGTATCGCGGGCGCGCCGTGCTCATCGGCGATGCCGCGCACGGCATGATGCCCCATCACGGCCAGGGCGCGATTTCATCGTTCGAAGATGCCGTCGCCCTCGCGCACATCATGAATAATGATGCCCTGGATTCCATCGAATCAAAGCTCGAGAGCTACCAACGCGAACGTAAAGCCCGTGGTGAAAGAATTCAGGCATCGTCGCGCCGGGTGAATGACTGTCTGCATCTTGCGCAGGGACCTGCCCGGGCGGAGCGTGATGCCGTGCTCAACAGTCTTGGCCGGCATTTTTCATGGCTACACGGCTACACGCTGGCCGTGTAACTTTCAGCGCAACGCGCGGCCGCGACGCCGAAGCAGGATACACCGGCGGTTCGCGGCCCTGGCTGGAAGTACCCTGCTTACGCCGTCAGACGGCGAATGGCCGAACAACGCAGCCGCATGGCCTGTTGGGCGATGGCTGAATGCGGGGCCAGCAACTCAAAACCGTGATTGACGCCGGGGTAGAGATGAAATTCCACCGGCACGCCGGCGGCGGCCAGATTTCCCGCCCAGGCCAGGTTCTCCGCGCAAAAGAGATCCAGCTCGCCCACGTCAATATACGTGGGGGCAAGTCCTGTAAAATCGTCCAGCCTGGCCGGGATAATGCGGTTCAGTTGTCCGTCATCCGCTCCGTCCGGGATCCTGGCGCGCCATGCGGTCTGTATTTCGCTGGCGGTGATGGTAAGAAAGGGCGATATTTCCGCTGTCGCATCCGTCGTCCGGTCATCCAGCATGGGGTAAACGAGGATCTGCCCGGCTAAGGCAATGTGTCGATCCCGCGCGAGAATGGCCGCGGACGCCGCGATACCCCCGCCGCCGCTGTCACCCATCAGCACAATACGATCCGGTTCGATGGACAACTGCGCGCTGTTTTCCTGTAGCCAAGCCAGACCGCTAATAATTTGTTCCGCCTGGCTATCCCCCGCTATCTCCGGGGCAAGGTGATAATCCAGCGCCAGAAAACTGACGCCGCTTTGTGCCACATAGTTCGCCACTATTTTATGATAGGCGGCGATATCGGCGGAGACGCCGCCACCGCCATGCACAAAGAGCACCGTGCCGCGCGAGGGCTCGCCCGCGTTCTGATACCAGCGCGCCAGGCGTTTTTCATTACCCATGGGAATGAAAAATTCCCGGGTCTCTATGCCGGTCGCCTCGGGAAAATGGTCGTTAAGCAATGCGTAAAAGGCGTTGCTCTTGTCCCGCCAGCTCAGAACATCGCCGGGTTGAAAGGCGGGAAAACGTGCAAGCTCGGGCTGCAATTGTGCTAAACGTGCCGAAAGTTCACTGTCCATGACATAAGGCATCACATTTCTCCTGAAACCGTTGATTGACGCCGGTCAGTATTCCACACCATACTTTTGTCTGAAATGACATAAAAAGGGCTTTTTAGGACATGACGCGTCGCATTGGTTTTCTGATTTTTCCCGGTTTCAATCTGCTTGACCTCAGCGGGCCGCTCAGCGTGTTCGAGACCGCTAATTTCCACCTGCCGCCAAAGGAACAATTCCAGCTGGATGTGTGCGCCGTGCGGGCCGGGATGTTCGCCAGTTCCAATGGCCTGGCGGTACACGCCAGCGCTGGCGGAGGCAAACGATTCGATACCCTGGTGGTGGTGGGGGGCAGCGGCGTCGGCCGGGCAAGCTGCGATCCCGCGCTATTGGCGTTGCTGCGGGAGGATATTGCCCACCGCTATGTCTCCGTCTGCACCGGCGCTTTTGTGCTGGCGGCGGCGGGCAGGTTGGCAGGAAGAAAGGTGACCACCCACTGGCGCCGGGTGGCGGAACTGCAGCGTCTGGTCCCTGACGCCCGGCTGCTGGCCGACAGTATCGTGGTGCAGGATGATGATATCTGGACGTCGGCCGGAGCCACTGCCGGAATGGATATGGCGCTCGCGCTGGTCGCGGCGGAACACGGCGAGCCGCTGGCGCATCTTATTGCCCGGGAGTTGCTGATCCCCCGCCGTCGTACCCATGGCCAGTTGCAGTTTATGCGCATGCGGGATATTACCCCGCCTTCGCCACGGATCCAGCGGGTGCTGGCGTTTATCAATCGCAATCTTCGGGGTGACCTCTCCGTTACCATGATGGCGGAAGAGGCGCATCTCTCACCGCGCCAGTTTTCCCGGGAATTTGTCGCCAATACCGGTCTTTCCCCCGCGCGGGCCGTGGAGCGCTTGCGGGTGGAGTTTGCCCGCAGCCGGGTGGAAAACAGCAACCAGACGCTGGCGGCCATCGCGCTGGAGGCGGGTTTTAGTGATACTGCATTAATGCGAAAGGCCTTTTTACGCTGCCTTGGATCCACGCCGCAAAGAATGCGCAAGGTGCCATGGTGAATACCGCTTCAGTCAGGTGAAATACAGCGCCGGATGAGCACAAAAGCCCGGCCATACTCTCCCTGGCAGGAAGCATACGTATAAGGGGATTCGGAAATACGCCGCGGCAAAAATAAACGCCGCCAGGATACGATTATAGCCGGTGGTCTACCCTTTATAAGCCGGTAAAGTCCGTATGAGCAGGATGACGCCTTCGAAAGCCACCCTGCTGGAGGATATGAATAGAAGATTAACGTTTAAAATGAAGTCCATTCTTCATTAAGCGCTTTATTCATTGTGCCAGGCTTGGACGGGCTTTTTCTTTTCGCCATCCCCAAGGATTCACCAGCGGCGCTTTCCTGCGCGCGACCCGCTCTGACCTTAAAGATAGCGACCATATCATTGAGATTTCTTGCCTGCTGTTCCAGGGAAATGGCGGCGGCCGAGGATTCCTGAACCAGCGCCGCGTTTTGCTGCGTGGTGGAATCCATCTCCACCATGGCTTTACTGATCTGATCAATGCCGTGGCTTTGTTCGGTTGATGACGTGGCGATTTCATCGATGATTTGGCTGACATGCGTCACCGACTGCACGATATCCCCCATGCTGGATCCCGCATGATTGACCAATTCCGTACCTGAGCTAATGCGCAGCACCGACTCGTTAATCAGGGATTCAATTTCTTTGGCGGCGGTAGCGCTTCGTTGCGCCAGCGTTCTTACCTCGCCGGCCACGACGGCGAATCCCCGTCCCTGCTCGCCTGCCCGCGCCGCTTCGACCGCGGCATTCAAGGCCAGGATGTTGGTTTGGAAAGCGATACTGTTGATGACACCGATAATGTCGGTGATTTTCTTTGAACTGTCGGCAATGCCGTTCATGGTCAGCACCACATTGTCGACGATTTCACCGCCTTTGCGCGCGTCGAGGGTGGCGCTGGCGGCCAGTTTATTTGCCTGCAGGGCATTATCCGCATTCAGCCTGACGGTCGAGGTCAGCTCTTCCATACTGGACGCTGTTTCCACGACAGCCGCCGACTGCTGTTCAGTCCTCGAGGCCAGATCCGTATTCCCGGCCGCGATTTGCGAAGACGCGCTGGCGAGGTGGCCGACGCTTTCCCGTATGCCCGTAATGATTTCGCTCAGTTTGGTGTTCATTGCGCCCATGGCGCGCGTGAGCTGGCCAAGCTCATCACCGGAATTGGAGGAGATCGCTGAGGTAAGGTCCCCGCGGGCAATGCGTTCCGCCATCGCCAGGTTTTCGATGATGGGGAGTGTTATTTGGCGGGTAATGTACCAGGCCGCCAATAATCCGACGAGGACCGCGGCTACCGCGAGCGCGGAGATGAAGACGATGGCGTCCGTAATGACTCTTTCATTATCATAATCCTGTGCTTCAATAAGATCGCTTGTCGCACTGTTAAGTTCGTCTGCAACGTTGCTCATGCTGTCAGAGGATTTTTGGCTTTCCACGGCTGCTGGGAAGTAAGCGTAGGTACTGGCCTTAATTTTTTGGAAATACGCCAACACGGGAATGACTACCGCTTTTTCTGAGTCGGGAAGCTTAGTAATGCTGGCGGAATAAAGGGTTTCGGCATCATTGTACGACGTCTTAAAAACCGCAAATGCGTCATCAGTATGTTGGGTTATCAGTGTATTCGCGGCATCACGCAGGTTGTCGAGCGACAGCGAAATGTCAAGGAGCGTTTCCCGTATACCAGGTTCAACGGAGGAATCCTGCATTTTTCTCTGCAGGTCATTCAAAACACGCTGTCCATTATCCTGCGTTATTTCTTTGGCAAGTGCGTTACTGTGAACAATATTAGCGAAAAATACATCCCGCAGCTGCTTATAATGCTTTATTTTTTCAGTTAATATTTCGTATTTATTTTTTGTATTGCCCTGCCAATGAGAGACGTCTTCTTTTTCGATTAAGACTTGCATACTGCTTAACGCTTCGCCATTGGCTTTGATCATCTGCTCATCCCCCGTTTGCATATACAACAGGCGATTCCTTCGGGCCAACTCAAGCAAATCGCCAATCTTGTTGGTGTGGTTTGTCCTGACCGCATTACGTTGAATCACATCTAAAGAGTAAATACTGTAACATGACATACCAATGATAATGACAATCAACATTATGAACCCAGTAAAAAGCTTCTTGCCTATGGAGAAATTACGAAACATTAATTTGCCGGTAAACATATAAAATCCCTTGTTAACATATGGATATGCTTTTTAGAATAATATTCAAGTATTCCAAAATGATAATATTTTCATGCTAAAAAGCTTATCGGCAAAAAACTTAATTTTCTTAAGACTAAATTAAGAAAAAGGATATAAAAAGTAAGCTTATGATTTATATGAATTAAATTTATTTACATTTCCCTTAAAACCAGAAAAATGGTGCAATTGTGCGTTTAATGATGAATTGCAATATGAAAAAAATAACATAAAATGCCGTAACTGCAATTTTATAGTGAGATATCTTCCTGAATCTTCACTTAACCTAAATACATCAAAAAATCCCAGCTAAAATAAAAAATTAAAGAAATTTACGGTCTTTTGGCGTGATGCACATCAAGCTCTAATGACAAAAAAGTAAAAATTTAAAAATAAACATCCGCCAAAAAAAACACGAGTTTATATAGCTTATTTATCAAAGATAAACACGGCCAAATTTAACGTGAGAGTGCTTATTTCAGGCATGCATCATTACATTTTCATCATGGATTTTTCAGCCAGAGGTAGCGGGATTCCAGGCCCTGGCATCCCGTTGAACGCCAGGGCGTTTTTTATGGCCGGCATAACGGGATAGCGTCAAAATCCCTATTGCACGACATTATATGCCCGCATACCACTCATAGCCGCGATCTTCCCAGTAGCCGCCTTTTCCGCTGCCCAGAGCATCAAACGCGGTAACGACTTCGATGCGCATCAGATACTTCGCATGCTTATAGCCGAGCTGTCTTTCAACCCGCAGACGCAGCGGCGCGCCATGGGCCACGGGCAGATCCCCGCCGTTCATGCCATAGGCCAGGAGAGTCTGGGGGTGGTAGGCATCGAGCAAATCGATACTTTCATAATAGCGGCCGCTGCCATCCAGCGTCCTCTCCAGCTCGTCCGCGCAATGGAACACCACGTAGCGGGCGCCCGGTTTCACTCCCGCCGCATCCAGCACCCGCCCCAGCGGAACGCCTTGCCATTTGCCGATGGCGCTCCATCCCTCGACGCAATCGTGCCGGGTGATCTGGGTACGGGCCGGAAACCGTTTCAGGTCGGACAGCGACAGGCTCAGCGGTTGCCGCACCAGCCCATCCACCTGCAGACGCCAGTCGGCAAAGCCGCGCTCCAGCAAGCGGGCATAGTCCTCCGAGTCCGGCATCTGCGTTCCATTGGCGCGAAAGACCGGCGACAGGTCGGCCTCAGTGTATTCCCGTGCCAGCGATTGACGCCCGAGCAGCATGCGTTGGCTGCCCATGGTCAGCTTTTCCACCTTATCCAGCCACGCGGTCACTTGCGCGTTCTGCGTCAGGCCATCGCACCCGGTGAGCAATGTCCCCCCCGCCCCGGCGAGCAGGCCGGCCAGGAGACGCCGGCGTGAAAACTGAGGTTTCATGGCTTGTCTCCTGTTTCGTCAATGGCGTATCGGCCGCTAATCATCGAGCGCAGATTGTTCCAAAGGCCCGAGGCGACCACCATCGCCACATGCACGATGACGAACAGCACCAGGAAAGACGCGGTGAGGAAGTGCAGCGTGCGCGCCGAAGGACGTCCGCCGAACAGATCCGGCAGAAACGGAAACACGGCGTTGAGTCCCGGCGACATCGCCAGTCCGGTCAACACCATAAGCGGGATCGCGCCGCCGACGACCGTCAGATAGGCCAGCTTTTGCAATGCGTTGTAGCGCCGCGCCGCTTCCCCCCTGGCGAAGCGCAGGCGCGCGTGGTCGATCACTTCCCGCCACAAATGGCGTAATGACAGCTGAGCCCTGGTAGGCAACAGGTCCCGCCGTAGGTGGCCGCACCATAGCCCATGCGCCAGGTAGACCAGGCCATTAATGACCAGCAGCCAGGCGAAGAAAAAATGCCAATGCCGTCCGGCGCCCAGATCGTGATAGGACGGTAGGGTAAGCCAGGTCGGGAATGCGCGTGCGGCCGCGGCGCCGTCTTCGCTGGAAACGCCGAGAAAGCCGGTGGTTTCGATGCCCAGCGGGCCGATTTGGATATAGCCGCGCGATGTATCGCCCAGTTGCCTGGCGCCAATGGCGATAAACGCCCGATCCGCGTCGGCGCCGTATTGCCCCCAGTAGAGCCGGGGATGGGCATTAAAAATCTGCAATCCGCTCAGTAACAGAATCGACAGGCAGAGGACGTTCACCCAATGCGTAATGCGTACAGGCAATGAGTGCCGCTTAACGAGCCGGCGGCGCCCAGGCGGGGCTGATGGGGTCGGCGCGCTTGATGTATCAGGTTTGTTCATGACAGGCTCCTTGACCGGCTGGCCGACACCGCCAGCCGGCGGGGGTGATTGATTACATCGGGGGAACAACGCCGTTTTTGCCGACGATAAGATTACCGGCGGAAAGCTCGCCGTCCGCGCCCTTCTCTGCGCTGACGAAAACCACCGAGCCGGGCTTCACATCCTCAGGTGTGGCCGGCGCCAGCGTGACGACCGGCGTGCCTTGCGCAATGGAAATCTTTTTTTCCCGGCCGTGATAGCTGACCGTAACGTCGCTGCTGCCCACCGACTTGACCGCATCGGCCACGGTGGCATTGGTCATCGTGCTGTTGGGTTTCAGGTCCCAGCCGAAACTGCCTTCCGCCGCGCCTTTCAGCTGGGGCGGGAAGATCAGCACTTCCAGCGCCCCGTCGCCTCCCGCCGATGTGGGGAGCGACGCGATGCCGACGTAGTCGCCCGGCTTAATGTCGGCGATACCGGCCTTGGCTACCGCCGAGACCCTCCAGCCGGGTTTCAGGGTGACCATGACGGCTTGGCCCTCGCGCGACGTCACCTGGAGCCGGTCACCCGTCAGGGCGGCGACGGTACCCCGTACCCTGACGCTGTTATCGGCGGCGGCAGCCGGCGTCAGAGCGCTGGACATAAGGAGCGCGCCGGTCAGGCCGAGGGCCAGGAAGCGGGTTATTCTTGGAACAGTCATGTTGAATCTCCTGAGCGATGCGGGCACCGCGATAGATTGATATGGCGCATTAAAAAGAAAAACCGTCGCAGGCGGCGCCTGGAAAGCCTGCGACGTGATAACAAACCCCGGTTGGCGGGTATGCACCCGCGACAGCGTAATCAACCTACTAGTTGGTAGGCTTACTGCAGCGCAAAAAACCCCCGGCCACCCCGTTCCGCTGGAGCGGATCAGGCTGACGCGGTCAAATGATGGATCGTAGGCTGGATAATGGACTGAAAAGTTTGCGGATTGCCATAGGCCCGGGCGGCCAGCATCGCGCCGTGGACCGTGGCCATGAAAGCGCCGGCCTCGACGGCCGCACTGGCGCGCAGGTGGAATTGCCCCTGGGCCGCGCCGTTCTGGAGCAGCGACGCGAGCCAGTCAGACTGATCCTGAAAATGCCCGCGGACTTCATCCGCCACCCGGACCGGGATCGTCAGCAGTTCGGCGGCCAGCATCGCGCAAATGCAAAAAGAAGACGTACCATCGCGAATGCAGGTGATCCAGTAATCGGCATAGGCGTTAAGCTCCGCCAGCGGGTCGGCGAGCTGGCTATCAAGGGCCGCCATGCCTGCCCGCGCCTCTTCCCGATACAGGGCGACCACGGTTCTGACCAGTTCTTCCTTGCTGGGGAAATGATGATGGATGCTGGCCTTGCTGATGTGTACCCGGGCGGAAATATCAGCATAGCTGAAGCTGTTATAGCCGCCGGCGGCCAGCAGTAACCGCGCATGGGCGGCGATTTCCGCGGCCTTGGGAGAAAGCTCTGCGTTCATGATAAAAGTCCATCGACCAAACAAAGGGGGTGCGGCGAATGCTGCTTTACCGGCATTGCGGCCCCCGCAATAATGCGGGCGGGGCCCGACACAGGAAAGCCAGAACGCCATCGCGTGCAATCACCCTACTAGTTGGTAGCCTGGCTGTCAAGAGATCGATCACGCAGGGGCGGCCGGCTATATCCATGACGGCTGCCCGGCCGGAGCCTTTTAGCCCGGTTGCCCTTCCTTATGAAAATGCTGCACCAGCATATCGATGAACAGGCGTACCTTCGCCGCCAGATGTCTCCTGTCGGGATAAATGGCATGGATGGGTATCTCGCTGCCCTGGTATTGCGGGAATAATTTTACCAGCCGGTTTTTCCTCGCGTCATCCTCAGCCAGAAAGGACGGCAGGTAGGCAATGCCCATGCCTTCTACCGCGGCGTCCTTGATGGCCTCGCCGCTGTCAAAACGCAGGCGGCGGCGGCCGTCGATAAGGACCGGCGTCCCATCGGGCCCGGCCAGAGGCCAGGCGCCCGATGCGGAATGCAGGCCGTAGATAAGCCGCTGATGGCCGCTGAGGTCCGCTATGTTTTCTGGCGTGCCATAGCCTTGCAGATAGGCCGGCGCGGCATAAAGACAGGGACGGTATTTCGCAATCAGCCGGGCGACCATCAGCGAGTCGACGGGCATATCGCCCATGCGGATACCGAGATCGAACCCCTCTTCCACCAGGTCGACGACCCTGTCCGTAAAGCTGACCTCGACTTCCAGCTCCGGCCATGTTTTCAGGAATTGATTCAGCAACGGCAGGATAACTATCCTTCCGAAGGCCGCGGTCACGGTGAGGCGCAGCGTACCCCTGGGTTGCAGGCGGCCCTGCCTGACGCTGTGCTCGGCCTCGTCCAGATCGGACAGTATCTGCACGCAGCGCTCGTAAAAATTTTGCCCATCGGTTGTCAGCGACACCCTGCGGGTGGTGCGGTGCAGCAAGCGCGTACCCAGGTAGGCTTCCAGCCGTGCCAGCGACTTTCCGGCCGCGGAGCGGGTCAATCCCATGATTTTGCCGCCGGCGACAAAGCTGCCTGACTCGGCGATGGCCACAAAGGCACGCATGGTGTTGAGTTCAATTCCCCCGCCGCCATGCTGGCCGGCCGCGACGTGACGGACACCCACTGTAGAATCCTTTTCCCGAATGGTTGCGATAGAGTGATTGTGTAGAAACTTATTCACCCAGAAGGATATGCAATGTTACCTGTAAATGCCAGAAAAACGCTGGATGGCTGGATACAAGCGGCACTGCCTGTGGTCCAGAAAATGAATGGCCAGAGCGAGGCCGGATGGCCCGAGGCGCGCGCGGCCTATACGGCTGGACTGGAAAGGTTATTCCCGGCGCCTGGCGGGGTGTCGTTTACCCCTGTTGATTTGGGCGGCGTCGCCGCGCTGCGGGTCACGCCGGAAAATGTGCTGGAGGACCGCGTGCTGTTCTATATACACGGGGGCGGCTATGTCCATGGCGGGATAAACGCCTACCGCGGCCTGGCCGGAAAATATGCCGCGCTGCTGCGCGCCAGCGTCTATGTGCCCGATTACCGGCAAGCCCCGGAGCACCCGTTCCCGGTGCCGATTGAAGATACTTTTACCGCCTATCGCGCGCTGCTTGATAACGGCGTCGACCCGCGTTCCCTGGCGATATCCGGTGATTCGGCCGGCGGAGCGATGGTGGTGACCATTATGAGAAAAGCCAGGGACGCCGGCGTGCCCCTACCCGCCGCCGCCGTCGCCCTTTCACCCTGGGCGGATCTCACGCACAGCGGAAATTCGGCAACCGTCAGGGACGGTATCGATCCGCTGTGCAGCACGGCGTTTCTTAACCAACTGGCCCGTATATTCCTGGCCGGAGAATTGCCGACTCACCCTGATGCCTCGCCGATCTTCGCCGATGTCCGGGGGATTGCGCCCACCCTGATCCAAATTGGCGAAAATGAGGTCATGCTGAGCGGGGCCCTCCGCCTTGCGGCCCATCTCGGGGAAAGCCGGGTACGGACATCACTTGAGGTCTGGCCCGGCATGTTCCATGTCTGGCATTTGTTCTCCGGGGTTCTCCCCGAAGCCGACCAGGCGCTGCGTAATGCGGTGAGGTTTTTGGACGATGCCCTCCCCGCCGCGCCAGGCAATCCGTAAGCCCGCAACGCCGCATCGGCGGCGCGGCGTTTTCCCTTACGCGACGCAACACAGCGGCTATCAGGCCGCCGGGCGGCCCCCGTCACGCTCAGTGGGCAGGTTGCCGGCCGCTGGACGGCTGGCGTCCGCTTATTTTTTCCACAGTTTTTTACTGGCGAGGTCGGCGCCCGCGCGCAGGGCGCGGAATTTTTCCCGCACCACCGTGGGATGCACTTCCGTGCGATAGGTGGCCTGCGAAGAGAAACCGCAGTCGGCGCCGGCAATAACATTGTCGCGACCTACCCGTTCGGCAAAGCGGACCAGGCGTTCGGCAATCAGTTCCGGATGTTCCACGGTGTTGCTGGCATGGCATATCACGCCCGGGATCAACCGCTTGCCCGCCGGCAGCGTAATCTCTTCCCAGAGGTGGTATTCATGTTCGTGGCGTACATTGCCCGCCTCGAAGGAATAATCCGATGCGTTAATATTGAGCATATAGCGCACAAACTCCACGAAGGGCACATCGTGAATGCGCGGACCTTCGTTAATGCTGTAGCAGGTATGATAGCGAATTCTTTCCTGCGGCAGGCCCCGCAGCGCATGATTCAGGATCTCGACATACTCGCCCGCTTTGCGGTGAATCGCCGCATTGTCCAGGGCGCGATCGGCAAACAGATCGGGCAGGAACGGATCGTCGATTTGCAGGCTGAATCCCGCGTCAATCACCGCTTTATACTCGACGCGCAGCGCCTCGGCCACCGCCGAGAGATACTCGCCTTCGCTGGCATAAAACGCATTGCTGCCCACGCCGGTCGGCGCCACCGACGGGACAAACGCCGAATGGGCGCTCACTTGACCCAATGCGGCCGCCAGGTTGGCCAGGTCGCGCTGCAATTGCGCCGTGCCGTGATAGGCGATAGGTCCGGTGCAGGCCACCGGGACGAATGGCACCAGGTTGCCGCCGAGCATCGCTTCGCCGAAATAGTGCTGATAATAATCGGGAAACGCCTCGATCTCCGCGTCAAAAGCCGTATAGCGTTGCCCGGGGCGCGCAGAGAAGCCGCTCATGCGATCGCGGACATAGGCAAAGAAACCGACTTTGGATTGTTCACCGTCGGTAACGATATCAATGCCGTCATCGACCTGTTGCTGGACCGACTCGATCACCGCGTCTTTAATGCAGCGGTCCAGCTCCGCCTGATTATCCGCGCCGTCGATATTCGCCTTCATCAGATCCAGCAATTTCACGGGCCGTGGGAGACTGCCGACATGGGTGGTTAAAATACGTTCAGAGCCTTGCAGTGTGGACATTATTACCCTTCATCTGATGTCAAAATAGGTGAGAAAATAACTTACTATGGCCACAGGCGGATGGGAAGTCCCCCGGCTACGGCGCCTGGACCGGCGCCTCCAGCTGATAGCCGCCATTCTCCAGCAGCTTAAGCTGCGGCAGGCAGGAAAGCAGCCGCCGGGTATAGTCGTGCTGCGGCCGGTCCAGCACATCGTCGCTCCAGCCGTTTTCCACCAGCCGGCCTTTTTCCATGACCATGATGCGATCGGCGACCTGCTCCACCGCGCCCAGGTCGTGGGTGATAAACAGGCAGGCGAAACCGTAGCTGTCCTGCAGGCGGCGCAGCAGCGTCAAAATCTGCTTTTGCACGGTCATATCCAGCGCCGAGGTCGGCTCGTCGGCGACGATAAAAGCCGGTTTGCGGATCACGGCGCGGGCGATGGCCACGCGCTGGCGCTGGCCGCCGGAAAGCTGGTGCGGATAGCGGTCGATGAAAAATTCCGCCAGGCCGACTTCGTTCAATACCTCTTTGACGCGCGCCAGGCGGTGCGCCCGCCCGGTATCATTGAAGACCCGCAGCGGCTCCTCCAGGATCCGGCCGATTTTCATGCGCGGATTGAGGGAGGAATAGGGATCCTGCTGGATGATCTGGCAGGCCAGGCGCCACCGGCGTTTTAACGCCGGGTCCCGGTCGTTGACATCCCGGCCCTCGAACAACAGCGAGCCGGCGCTCACCGGCAACATACCGGCAATCGCCTTGCCGATGGTGGTTTTTCCCGAGCCGCTGGCGCCGACCAGCGCCACCGTTTCGCCCCGGCGCACGTTAAAACTGACGCTGTTCACCGCCCGGGTGACGCGCGCCGGTTGCAACCATGTTTTCTGCCCCGGATAATCGATACTCACGTCGCTCAGCGTCAATACCGCCGATGCCGACAGTAGCGAGCGGCGGTCGGCGGGCGCTTTTCTGACGGGCATCGCGTCCAGCAGCCGGCGGGTATAGGGATACCGGGGTTCGGCCAGCAGCCGGCGGCTTTCGCCCTGCTCCACCAGCGCGCCCTGCTCCATCACCATGATGCGCGAGGCGTAGTTGGCCACCATCGACAGATCGTGGCTTATCAGGATTACCGCGCTGCCCTGCTCGGCGGTCAGGGACAGCATCAGGCTCATCACTTCATGCTGCACCAGCACATCCAGCGCCGTGGTGGGTTCATCGGCGATAATCAGTTTCGGTTCCAGCAGCATCACCGCGGCAATCATCACCCGCTGGCGCATCCCGCCGGAAAATTGGTGCGGAAAGCTGGCCAGCAGCGTTTCGCCGCCGTCCAGCCCGACGCGGCGCAGCATGGCGACGATTTTCTGTTTGCGCTCCTGCGGCGTCAGCGTGGTGTGCAGCGCCAGCCCTTCATCCAGCTGGCGGCCGATGGTCATGGCCGGATTTAGCGAGGTCATGGGTTCCTGGAACACCATGCCGATACCGGCGCCGCGCACCTGGCGCAGTTGCTCGTTATCCAGCGCCAGCAAATCCTGGCCGGCGAACCGCAGCCGATCGGCCCGGCGCGCGACATTGGACGGCAGCAGCCCCATCAGCGCTCGCATCGCCAGGGTTTTGCCGCTGCCCGATTCGCCGACCACCGCCAGCACTTCGCGCGGCTGCAGACAAAAGGAAATGCCGTTCACCACCGTGCGATCCTGCACGCTAATGGTCAGGTTACCGACGTCCAGCAGAGGCTGCGCGGTGTTATTCATTATTGCATCCTCGGGTCAAGATAATCGCGCAGCGCGTCCCCCAGCAGGTTGACGCCCAGCAGCGCAAGGGAAATACAGCACCCCGGCAGCAGGGCCAGGTAGGGCGCCTGGGAAAGATAGGTACGGCTTGCCGCCAGCATATTGCCCCAGGTGGGTTCCGGCGGCGGTACCCCGAGCCCGAGGAATGACAGGGCGCTTTCCGAAATCAGCACCCAGCCCAGCATGGACGTGGCCAGCACCGTCAGCGGCGCGATGCAGTTGGGCAGGATATGATGCAGCAGGATAAATCCTTCGCGATGTCCCATCACCCGGGAGGCGTGGACAAAATCCGTCTCGCGCAGCCCCAGCACCGTTCCGCGCACCACCCGCACCACCGAGGGGGTATAGGCCAGGCCCAGGGCGAGAATAATGCCGTAGCGGTTACTGCCCAGGATGCTCAGCAGGCCGAGTGCCAGCAGGATGCCCGGAAACGCCAGCAGCGTATCGGTCACCATCATGATGACCCGGTCGGTCACGCCGCGCAGATAGCCGCTCAGCAAGCCCAGCACAATCCCCGTCAGCAGCGCGAAGGCCACCGTCAGCACCGAAATGCTGATGCTGGCGCTGGCGCCGAGCATAATGCGGCTCAATACGTCGCGTCCGTATTCGTCGGTGCCGAACCAGTGCGCGGCGCCGGGACTTTGCAGCCGGGCCAGAATATTGATCCGGCTGGGGTCGAACGGCGTCCAGAAGAACCCCACCAGGCTGGCGCAGACGATAATCCCGATCATTAGCCCGCCCAGCAGGGCGTTGGGCGCCAAAAATATTGAGCGTTTCATGATGCGGCCACCCTGGGATCAAACAGCGGATAAAGGGCATCTATCACCAGATTGGTCAGGACATAGATACCGGCGATAAACAGCATGCACCCCTGGATAACCGGATAATCACGGGCATAGATGCCGTCCACCAGCAGCCTGCCGAGGCCCGGCAGGCTAAACACCGTTTCGGTTACCGCCACGCCGCTCAGCAGGTTGCCGAGCGTAAGGCCTATCAGCGTCCAGGTCGGCCCGAAGGCATTGGGAAACACATGGCGCGACAGTACGGTACGCTCGCGCAGCCCCTTGGCGCGGGCGTGGGTGACATAATCCAGGCGCAGCACCTCCAGGGTGCTGGCGCGCATCATGCGCACCAGCGCGCCCACTTCCACCAGCACCAGCGTCAGCACCGGCATCAGCAGATAGAGCACGCCCTGCCAGGCGTTGTCCCGAATCGAGACATACCCCACCACCGGCAGCCAGCCGAGCTTCAGGCCGAAAAACATCAGGATCAGCAGCCCCATCCAAAAACTCGGTATCGACAGCAGAAACGTCGAGAACATCACCAGGCCGACATCAAGACGGGTGTTCTGTTTCCATGCCGCCAGCATGCCGAAAGGCACGGCGACCAGCGCGGCCACGACCACCGCCGCCAGCACCACGCTCATGGTGACGGAAAACCGTTCGAGGATCAGCGGCAGTATCGCCTGTCCGCTCTGGATGGAGTGACCGAAGTCGCCGTGCAGCACCTGGCCGAACCAGATAAAAAACTGCGTCAACAGCGACTGATCCAGGCCCATGTTATGGCGCAAATCCGCCAGGCTGCTCTCGGTCGCCAGATCGCCAAGCATCAGCAGCGCCGGATCGCCGGGCACCAGCCTGGTCAGCAGGAAGACGATCACCGTCACCAGCAGCAGCGTCGGGATCGCCGACGCCACCCGCCTGAAGATAAAACTCAGCATGACGACTCCTTGCCGCTATGACTTAACGGATACGTTCCACAGGCGGGCGGCGGCGGCCAGCCAGGGTTTATAGCCTACGATAACCTTGCGGTGCGCGATAATATCCAGCCCCGGATAGAAAATAATCAGCGGCACCTGTTCGATCATCATGCGGTGCAGCTGGTCGACGATATCCTGCCGCTGTTTGCTGTCGCTGACATAGGCCAGGCTGTCCACCAGTTTGTTGGCCTGGGGATCGTCCCAAACCTTGCGCGGCTGCTTGGCTTTATCGCCGTTGATTTGCTCAAACGCCAGCGCCGGTTCAAAGCGCGCCGAGAAGGTAAAGGTCATCATCTGGTAGCGGCCGGCCTGGTAGCGTTCAAGCTGGGTGGCCCATTCCATGGTGGTGATTTTGGCGTTGATGCCGGCGGCCTGCAGCATCGCCTGCACGATAACCGCCATATCGAAGCTGGGCACGGTGGAGCGTTTATTGGCGATGATTTCAATCGTCTCGCCTTTATATCCGGCTTCCTCTAGCAGCTGTTTGGTACGGGCGGGATCATATTTATAGCCCTGCTTTTCCACTTCTTTATAGTAACCGGAGGCCACGGAAATATTGGAATTGCTCGGCGTGGCCAGCCCCTCGCTGGTGCCCATGGCGATTTGTTCGGTATCCAGCGCCGCGGCGATCGCCTGGCGCAGCTTGAGGTTTTTCAGCAGCGGATCCGCCGTTTGGATAAGCAGCGCATGGCGCTGGGCGTTGGGCGCCACCGCGATGGCCACATTGGGGTCGGTTTTCAGGTCCGACGCGTCGATGGGGCTGACCTGGGCAACATCCACCGCACCGGAGCGCAGCCCCGCTTTCACCGTGGCGGCGTCCGGCACGGCCATAAACCGCGCTTCGTCCACCAGCGCTTTCTTGCCGCCGACAAAACCATCCGGCGCGCCGGCGCGGGAGCTGTAGCCGTCAAAACGTTTCAGCGAAACGTATTCACCGTGCTTCCAGTTATCGAAGGTAAAAGGACCGGTGGCGATAGGCTTGATCCAGTTGCCCTGCCCGTCCACGGATTTGGGACTGACGACCGCCGCGGCGCCGCAGTCGGTGCGGGCCAGCGTATCGAGAAACAGCGCCACCGGCTGCGCCAGCGTCATCACCACCGTACTGTCGTCCGGCGCGCTTACCGACGTGACGTTGATCTGGCTGCTGCCGTCGAATTCCCGCAGGCAGCGCCACTGGGTTTTCGGATCGGTCCAGTGCTTCCAGCTCCACAGCACATCCTGCGCGCCCAGAGTATCACCGTTGTGGAATTTGATATTTTTGCGCAGATGGAACACATATTTTTTGCCGCCGTCCTGCACCTCCCAGGTGTCGGCCAGCATCGGCCCGACGGTGCCGTCCTCCCGATAGCCCACCAGCCCTTCCACCACGTGCATCAGCACGTCGTCGGTATTGCCGTCGCGGTTCACGCCCGGCTGGCTGCTGCGGATGTCCTGGTTTAAGGCAAAACGGATGACGCTGTTGTCGGCCGCGCCGGCCCGGGCCGCCATCATTCCCGGCAGGAGCATAACGATACACGCGATTATCTGCTTCATAGTATCCTCAATGGGTCGTTGTTTCGTTCGGACGGCGGCTGTCAGGACAGGGCCAGGGAATATCGGGTAAATTCGCGGTTAATCGCCGGCAGCGGCGCCACCTCCATCGTGCCCGCGGTGGAGTCCATAACGATCATCGCCACGGTGGCCGACAAATCGCTTTGAAAACCGGGACGCGGCGGCCGGCATACCGAATACGGCGCGCCGAAGTCGTCAAAAAAGGCATTTTTCAAATCGTCTGCGCTGAGCTTGGGCTTAGCGCGCAGCAATTGATTCACCCGCCAGGCGCGGTACAGGGTATCGGGCGACGTGCCAATGCCCATTTCGCGGATTTTGCTTTTTGCCGCGTCGCTTTCCCAATGGTTGGCGTGCACCAGGATGCCGTCGGTGGGGTACAGGGTAAAAGACTCATCCGGCGCGCATTCAAAATCAATGGCGAACCCCTCGCGGGTGCTGAGCATCATATTGTTGGAGCAGGACTTGGGCGTGACCGCCACCACCCGCATCGCCAGCGCCATATGCTGCTGCTCCAGCACCTTGCGGCGGATCAGGGAAATCGGCACGCCTATCTGGCGGTAGTCGCGCTCGCAGCGCAGATAGTTGGCGGTGATGGCCAGGCCGGCCTGGTTTACGCCGCTGCGCGCCAGGCCGCCGGCCTCCACAAAGGTCAGGTAATCGGGGCCGTCGTCGCGGTGCACTTTCAGTACGATGGAACTGTCGGCGCATTCGGCGCGCCAGTCCCAATTCTGCCCGTGGATCAGCCGTCCGCTGGCGCTGCGCTGCGGCAAAATCACCGCGCCGCTGCAGCCGTCCTTGATAGTATCGTCATGGGCGTCGCGCTGCTCTTTCAGCAGCCGGGCCTTGGCGATCACCTCGGTGCGGGCGTTGATCATCACGATGCCTTCCAGCGGTACGCCCGCCCCGGTCGCGATGCCGGTCATTTCCGTCAGGTAGTCGGCATCGAAATCGCGGATGATGGCGCTGAAGGCGGTAATGAGTTCCTCGCGCTGGGCTTGGCTTAATCCCAGTTCGCGCAGCTGATCGCCGTAGAGTCCGACGCTCAGGCGGATGCGATCGCGGGCAATTTCGCCGTATTGCAACCCGCGTTCATGGGCGCTGCCGGATACGGTAACCAGCGGAAAGGGGGTAATCTGCGACATCGTGTCTCCTTAACGGGGGGGTGGCGCGCAACGGTGGCTGCGCAGCACGCGCAGGAAAAAATCCTTTACGGTATCCAGCACTTTCATGCCGTCATGGCCGACATTGGGCACGATGTCCTGGCGCGCGTCGACGCCGTGCCCGAGCAGGCTCTGGCAAAGCGCGGTATTGCGCTCGATGCGGGTCGCGCCGGCGTCGTTACAGCCCGGCATATAATATTTGCCTCCCGGCCGGTGGGTAATCTCCCAGGTTTCCACATCGACCTTGCCCACCACCAGTTGCACCGGCACCTGCCGCAGGGCGGCATAATTCAGCGGTTTGCCGAACATCTGCTCAAAATTGCGCACGCCCACCCACCAGTCCTGGTGTTCATCCAGCAGGGTAACGGAGCCCGGCGCGCCGATGGAGACGCCCAGCAGGCGTTCGGGATGGATATACAGGAAGCGGTGCACAAAATGGCCGCCGCCGGAATAC
Source organism: Sodalis sp. RH14 (assembly GCF_047324285.1). NCBI lineage: Bacteria > Pseudomonadati > Pseudomonadota > Gammaproteobacteria > Enterobacterales > Bruguierivoracaceae > Sodalis > Sodalis sp. RH14. The sequence continues at coordinate 2,658,402 of NZ_CP178739.1, read as the reverse complement.
CCGAACAGTAAAAACCGGTCGAACGGCGTGCCGAGGGATGCGGCGACTTCATCCACCATCGACAGCAGTACCCGATCATAGCGGATGCCCTGCTCGATGATGTACTTAAAACCATGGGAGTTGCCGTCTTGCAACGGTCCCACCGGGAACAGCGGCGCCAGGATCACGCAGCGGTTATAGCGGCCGAATTCGGCGAAAGCGTCGCGGTAGGCGGTCATGCTGCGCCCGGTGCCGTGCATGACCACCGCCAGGCAATGTCCGGCGGGATCGGCGTCAAAATCGGGCGGAACGTACATGCAATAGGCAAAACGGGGGTCCTGCCTGCTGGCGAAAATGGTGGTATGGCCGCGCTGATAAAGCGCGCGTCCGCGGGTTTCCGCCAGTTGGGTTTCGTCGAGGGCCATTTTTTTCCTGTAGAAATGACAGGGTGATGAGTGATTTTCATTCAAACATAAAACCAAAATTGGCGCCAATTTAATTGGATAAATATGCGCAAAAACTATCGCCCCCATCACATTTCCCGGTAATATAAAAGTATCCTCTGCGGCAATAACCCAGTAACACGATGATTTACGATAAGAAGCCGCGCGCCGTCCCGCCCATTTCTCCATAGGGTTTTATTATGGCGGCGGTATTTCAGGCGGCGCAAAACGCCTTATAATGCTTTGAATCGACGACCGCCAGGTTAATGAAGGACGCTAAACATGAAGCAAAAAAAGCCCGGCGCATCCGCCAATGTCGCCAACGATATCGCCAAGGATATTAATACCGGTGAATTCACCGCCGGCATGTGGCTGAAACAGGCCGAGCTGGAGGAACGCTATGGCTGCACCCGCGCCGATGTGCGCCGCGCCCTTGACCAACTGGTGATTGAACGGCTGGTGCAGCACGTGCCCAACAAGGGGTACCACGTCTACGCGCCCAATTTGCAGCAGCGCCGGAATATTTCGGCTATCCGTTGTATCCTGGAGTGCGCGGCCGCGCCGGATATTGTCGAGAATATCGGCGAACAGGGCATCGCGCGCCTGACGGACTGCGCGCAGGCGTTCGCCGACGCCACCTGGCACGGCACGTTGCTTGAGCAGTATGAGGCCAATATGGCTTTTCACCGGGCGCTGCTGGCGCCCTGCCTGAACCAGGATATGGTGGAGCTGATTTTCGATCTGCGCAGCCGGGTGCCCTCCGCCCCGCTGGGGCAATGGAGCTCCCATGCCCGGATAGAAAAATCGTCCGGCGAACATTTCGCCATGGTGGCGGCGATCCGCGATCGGGATGCGCCAAAGCTGGCGCGCCTGATTGCGCAACATATCCAGCAGTTGGAATCCAGCGGGGAATAAAGGAAAGCGGCGTCCTCATGTCAGGATTCGGATGATGGCGAGGAAAAAAGACCATCATCCGCTTGAGACGGCGCGGCGCGACAGGGTGCGGCGTCCCTCAGGCCAGCTGCATGGCCAGTTTTATCGCTATCGCCATGCTGTCGGCCTTGGCCTTGCCGGTCCAGGCAATATCAAACGCCGTGCCGTGATCGGCGGAGGTGCGGATGAACGGCAGGCCGGCGGTAATGTTGACACCGTCATAAAACCCTAGCAATTTCAACGGGATATGCCCCTGATCGTGGTACATCGCCACCACCATATCATAATGGCCTTCATAGGTTTGCAGAAAGACGGTATCGGGCGGGCACGCGCCGGTGACGTCCAGCCCTTTGTCGCGCATGGCGGCCACCGCGGGATTAACGACGGTAATTTCCTCGTCGCCGAACAGGCCGTGCTCACCCGCGTGCGGGTTGACGCCGGCTACCGCGATGCGCGGGTGGGGGAAACCGACCCGCCTGAGAAAGGTATCCGCCATTTGAATGACCGTTTCCACCCGCTCGCGGCTCAGCGTGTCGAGAAATTTACGCAGCGCGATATGCGTGGTGACATGAATCACCTTCAGCCGGTCGGTGTACAGTACCATGGCGTAATCCCGGCTCTGCGTCAGCTTGGCCAGCAATTCGGTATGGCCGGGGTAAATATGGCCGGCGGCATGCAGCGCCTCCTTGTTCAGCGGCGCGGTGGCGATGGCGTGGACCTCGCCGGCCAGCGCCAGTCCGGTGGCGTGTTTTACGCAGCGATAGGCCAGGTCGCCCGCCTGCGGCTGCACCTGGCCGGGAACCAATGCCGCGGGCTGTTGCAGCGGCTCATCGATGACATTGATAACCCCGGGCGCAAACCGCGCGTCGGCGGGACGGGCAATGATTTTCAATTCGGCGGGCGGTGTGATCCGCAGCGACAGGATACGGCGCAGGGTGGAAACACAGCCCACCACCACCACCGGCGCACCGGAAAATTCACCTTCAGCCAACGCTTTAATGATAATTTCCGGACCAATGCCCGCCGGATCTCCCATGGTTACCGCAATTGTCTTAGTCACGCGACATCTCCTCAATAAAGCGAATAACTTCTGATAGCGTGGTTTCACCGCCGAAACCGCCCGCTTTGGTCATTACCGGTATGTTTTGCGCCACGCCGCCCAGCAAGCGGCCGTAAGGGACGCAGGCGGCAATCTGTCCCCGGATGTGGAAGCCGGTCGCATCCAGCGCGGAGGCGACCGCGACGGCAACGTCGCCGCCGGTCAGATACAGCCCGCCGATGGGTTGGGCGTCGACCACCCGGCGCGTCAGGCGGCCGAGCGCCAGGCAGATATCCTCGCCCAACCGCTGGCGGCTGATGCCGTGTTGTCGACAGACCGCTTCGATATGCCGTCGCTGATCTTCATCCTGGCAGGTACGAACCACGCAGTGCCTGCCCGCGCGCAATGCCGCGCTCACGTCACCGACCCATTGATCGATCAAGCTCGCCGGGTTTGCGATGAACAGACGCAGCACATCAATATCCACCAGCCTGACCGCCGCGTTATCCCGCGCGTGGTCGATTTGCCGCCGGGCCGCGGCGCTCATGGAGCCGATAACCGCCAGCAGGGGCGGCGCCGGCGCGAACGGCAGGCTGCGCGCCAACGGGTCAATCAAGCCCGCCGATCCCACCAGCAGCGGCTTGAACGGCAACTGCCGCAGCGCCGCGACGATACGCTGTAAATCGTCGTCCAGCAGGCTGTCGAGCACCACCAGCCGGCAACCCTGTTCCGCCAGGGCGGTAATCCGCATTGCCAGGGAAGCGTCGCGCACCGCCGCTACATCCAGCTCCGCCAGCGGCAGCGCGCTTTGCTCGTTGATCCGTCCGGCTATGGAGGAGGTGGCGACCGGCGTATTGGGATCGCTGGCAAATTCGGTATCGGTTAACCTGCGGCCGTTGACTTCGCAGTGGCCGTTGCGGATGCACCGGCCCATGGCGGGCGCGGCCGCGGCGATAATCGCCAGCGGCGCCTGCGCGCCGTTGAGGGCCGCCTCGATTTCGGCGCCCAGGTTGCCGCGCAGCGTGGAATCGATCTTTTTATACAGCCAGCCGTCCGGCGCGACGGCACGTAATTGCCCTACCGCCCTGCCCACCCTCCGCGCCGCCTCCCCGGCCGGCAGGGCACGGCTGTCGGTACTGATAACCCAGGCGTCGGCGCGACCGCCGTCGGTGATTGCGTCCGCGCCGCCGAACAGCACATTGACCCGGGCGCCGTGGCGGGTCAGCCCCACGCCCGCATCATTGGCCCCGGTAAAATCGTCGGCGATCACCCCTATCTGCGCGTTGTTTTGCCCGGCCGGCATAGACATTCCTTAGGTTATTATCGGTGGTCACGAGTTATAATGATTATATTTAATCATATTTGATTAACCGTGAGCAAGATCAAATTATCCAAACGGAGACTTAACGCTGATACATGCCACATGGCAGTAGTTTATGACATATTATGATTGAAATCGCGCAATGAGACTAACCGCGGTCAAACAACGCCGGATATCGTTGGCCAACAGCCGCCAACGCGTCGGCCGTGGCAGGTTGCATGCCTTATACGTCTGTCTGACCCGGCGTGGGCGGTACCGGGCCGCAGCTGGCGCGGTTTTCAAACCAGGTTGGCAAGAGAATATGTTCTTTATCATGAGGATGCCGCAGCTGTCCCAGTAACAGCTCCGCGGCACGTTTGCCCAATAAGCCGTTATCGCGCATCACGGTGGCAATCGGCGGCGAGAACAGGCGGCCGATGGCGACATCGTCACAACACACCAGCGACAGATCGCGGCCGAGGACCAGGTTGCGCTGCCCCACCGCTTTCAGCGCACCCTCCAGTAATTGGTTACCGCCCAAAATCACCGCGGTCGGCGGGTGGGACAATGCCAGTAAGCGCGCCATAGCCCGCTCGCCGTGGGCGACCGACAGGATACCTGCCTCTATCATAAAATCAGGCGCCGCCTGGCATGCCTGATAGGCCTCCCGCACGGCACGGATACGCTCCCGGGTCGGGCGCACATCTCGCCCGACGACCAGGCCGATACGCCGGTGGCCCAACTGCAATAGCGCCCTGGCGGCGGCGCCTACGCCGGTAAAATGATCGGATAATACCGTATTGGCGTTGACATCATCCGGCAACGTACGGTCAATCACCACCATCGGAATGGTGCTTTTACGCAGCACGCTCAGGGTCGCTTCATCATTTTCCAGCGACGGCAGCAAAATCAGCCCGTCCACCTGGCGTTGTTGCAATACGTCAATATGTTCCGCATCCATTGCCGGCACCCCGCCGGAATTGGTCAGCAGCAGGGAAAACCCCGAGGCCGTCAGGACACTTTCCGCGCCGCTGACGATTGAGGCCAGCAACGGATTGGTGATATCCGAACAGACAAAACCGATAGATTTGGTTGAACGGCGACGCAGGCTTTGCGCCAGGACATTGGGGGTATAACGTAACTTCTCCGCCGCAGCCAGTACCCGTTCCGTCATTTCTTTACTGACGCCCGGTTGCCCTGACAGCACGCGGGAAACGGAGGCGATCCCCACGCCGGCCAGTTCAGCAACTTGACGGATTCCGGCCCGTTCATTGACCGGTGTCTCATTTTTTGAACTCATATACATCCTCGCGCCAAAGAAACTTGACAGTCTGTGGCAACCGCTTTTTAATCACTGGAAACGTTTCCGGAAACGTTTCCAAGCATCATATAACAACATATCGCCGATTATTTTAGGGTTATTACCACCTTCGCACGCTGGATGCGAAGGTAAGCATAACTCGTATGTGGTTTTTTATTCCAACGTTGGCCAAACCTGTACACCTACCAATAAGGGGCTCGTCGTGGAACAAGCAATCGCGCAAACGCCGGCAACCCGGCAAGTCATTCGTAATACCATTCTCAGCGCCATCATCGGCACGACGGTTGAATGGTATGATTATTATCTGTATGCCACCGCTGCGGCAACGTTATTCAATACCTTATTTTTCCCGTCTTTCGACCATTTGACCGGTACTATTCTGGCTTTTGCCAGCTTTAGCATCGGCTTTTTCGTCCGCCCGTTCGGCAGCGTGCTGTTTGGCTATCTCGGCGATCGCATCGGCCGTAAAAAAGTGCTGGTGATCACCTTACTCTTAATGGGAAGTTCAACCACCCTGATGGGGCTGTTGCCGACCTATGCCCAGGCGGGTATAGCGGCGCCTATCCTGCTGACCCTGCTTCGCGCCCTGCAGGGGCTTGGCTCAGGCGCTGAATATGCCGGCGCGGTATTGATCGTTGTTGAAAATGCGCCGGCTGAACGGCGCGGTCTTTATGGCGCGATGCCTTATATGGGAGTGGCCCTGGGCCTGTTGTTATCGCTGGCCACCTTCAACTTCTCTTCGCATTTATCTAAAGAAGCATTTGAGGTATGGGGATGGCGCATACCGTTTTTATTAAGCACCGTGGTCATTGCGTTTGGCGTTATTATACGCATGAAGTTAAAAGAGTCGCCCATCTTTGAAGAATTAAAACGCAAGAACGCCGTTATCAAAAACCCGGTGCGTGAAGTATTCAAAACGTCGAAACGCCAGCTGTTTTGCGCCTGGGGCGCTCGGTTAGGCGATAATTCCCTGGCGTATATCTACGAATCATTTGTCATTGTGTATGTCACCCAGCAATTACATATCGCCAGGGACGAAATTGTCACCGCGCTAATGTTCAGCACCGCCTTGCAATTCATTACCGTGCCCTTATTTGGCTGGGTCTCCGATAAAGTGGGGCGTAAGCCCGTTTACATGGGGGGCGCGATTCTTTCCGGCCTGGCGATTATTCCTTTTTTCCATCTGCTGCAAACCCGGGAACTGGTATGGATTTACGCCGGCCTGTTTCTGGTCTCTTCCATTGCCAAGACCATGATGACCTCGGCGCAAAGTCCATGGCTGGCGGAGATGTTCCCTTCACGGGTGCGCTATACCGGTTTTTCGCTGGCGAGGGAAGTCACCTCGCCCATTTCCGGGGGGATAGCCCCCATCATCGCCCTCAGTTTATTAGCCGTGGGCGACGGGGATCCCAAACTGGTTTGCGCCTACGTCATCGTGCTGTCGGTCCTGACGGCCGTATCGGTATTTCTCGGGCCGGAAACCCGTGGTCGTGATTTACGTGATGTCGAGGCCGAAGGCGGCAAGCAGGCGCACGAGCACGGCGCCTATTCGTCACATCCAAACCGGTAAAAAAATTTCGCGATATAAACAGTCAGTGAGGAGCCTATGAAAATAACCCGAGTTGAGCCATTGCATATTGGTCAGTTCATGTTTGCCCGCGTGGAAACCGACAGCGGATTGGTTGGCCATGGCGAAGCCGGTGCCTGGGGCCATATTGAGGCCTCGGGCGCCGCTATCCAGCGTTTCGCTGAATATCTGGAGGGAAGATCAGCGTTTGATATCGAACACCACTGGAATGTAATGCATCGGTTCAGCTATTTCCAGGGACTGGCCATCAATGCGGCCATTTCGGCGATAGATATCGCGCTTTGGGATATTAAAGGCCAGGCCCTGAATGTGCCGATTTATCAATTATTGGGAGGACCGGTGCGCAAAAAAGCGCGGATATATGGCCATATTTATGAACAGACCATTGAGAAAATACTGGAAGAATGCCAGGCTAAAATGGATGCGGGATTTACGGCATTCGGTCATCTCAATCCTTTCCTGGATGAAGGTAATGACAAGGTTTATTTTAAAACCCATATCCGCAAAATGCGTGATGCCATCAATAACGTCAGGCGTATGCGGGAAGTGGTCGGCGATCGGGTCGATTTGTTGATTGAGTTGCACCGGCGCCTGACGCCGCCGGAAGCGGTGACCTTTACCCGCGGCATAGAAGAATATCATCCTATGTTTGTGGAAGACCCCATCCGGCCGGAAAATGCCGATGCCATGGCGCGGGTGGCGGATAAAATCCATGTTCCCATCGCCACCGGGGAGCGCTTTTCCACCCTCTATGAATTCCAGGCCCTGTTGAGTCGCAACGCGATGGAGTTCGCCCGCGTGGATTTGTGCCTGTGCGGTGGAATTACCGGCGGCAAAAAAGTCGCGGCGATGGCCGAAGCGCATCATGTCCAGGTGGTTCCCCATAATCCGCTCTCACCCATCGGCCTGGCCGCCTGTCTGCAATTGGCGGCCGCTATTCCTAATTTCGCCATTCAGGAATATGCCACCGGCTTTGAAGCGGGCATTTTCGCATCCCGCCCCGAGCATTTGGGGAGCAATATCGTGGATAAAGTTCCCCTGCCGCTGGACGGTTTTGTGGATATTCCCGACGGGCCAGGCCTGGGAATGAAATTACTGCCCGACGCGCAGCGTATCCGTCCGCCGTTAAGCAAACCCATTTCCATGCGCCCGCACCTGGATGGTTTTATTGTCGATCAATAACGGCCTGAAGGCGGAAGCGGCACCGCGTGCGTGACTCGGCGCGTGGCGCACTACGCCGGCGGCCCTTAGCGGATATCCCGATATTCGGAGGTGGCGGGCTTATTGCGGATGGCCTCGGACATAAAGTTCAGGACGTAGCGTAGCGCCGTGGTGGCGAAGCCTTCCTCTTTCAGGCGGCGTGCCGACGTTTCCATCACCATATCCAGGTCAAACTGTACCCGCCCCTCGCCCGCCAGCCGACGGGCGATATTGGTGTCTTCGCCATAAAACGCGATAGACGTATCAAAGCCGCCGATACGCAGCAAGGCCCGTTTACTGGCGGCGAAATTACCGCCCACCGCCATATAGCCGGTGCACCAGTAAGTAGGTTTCGCCAGCGCCAGCCAGTAGAATTTCACCAGGACGCTTTTTATTCCCGGCAGGTCGAAATAACGGTATGGGCCGCTGATACAGACCAGATCGCCGCGCTGCGCATAGGCATGCAGCACTTTATCCAGCCAGCCGGACGGCATACGCGTGTCGGCGTCGATAAAGGCCAGAATATCGCCGCAGGCCGATTCCAGCCCTTTCTGGCGGGCGCGGGTGAGGCCTTTTATCGGTTCGTATACGACGCGAACCCCACTGAAGCCGGCGGCGATGTCCGACGTCCGGTCGGTACTGGCGTTATTAACGACAATAATTTCGTACTCACCGGGATGTGCGTGCGCCGTCAGCTCCCGCAGGGCGTATTGCAGGCAGGTCGCAAGATACAACTCTTCGTTATACGCTGGGATTATTAAACTGAGTTTCATCATTACGCTCCTGAGATACGCGACATGCCCTCGGGTACTGCCAGACCGATCCGGGCATAAATCTCTTCCCAGCGGCTTGTCACGGTAGTGATGGAAAAATGCCTGGTTTGCCGCGCGGCATGCTCGCCCATTTTCTGGCGCAGCGCTTTCGCGCGCAGCAAGTGGGTCAGCCTGCGGGCAAAATCCTCAGGGTCCCCCGGCTGCGCCAGGAACCCCGATTGCGGGTCGATATATTCCGGCAGCGCGCGCCAGCGCGCCCCGACCACGGGCAGGCCCGCGCTCATTGCCTGGATCAATACCATGCTTTGTGTTTCAGACGTGCTGGCGATGGCAAAGATGTCCGCCGCGTGAAACACATCCGCCAGCGTGGCTTTATCCAGCGTGCCGGTAAACCTGACGCGATCGCCGACCCCCAGCGCCCGCGCCAGGTGCTCCAGGCGATGGCGGGCGGAGCCGTGCCCCGCCAATACCAGCATCGCTTCGGGCACCTCCGCGGCGATAAGCGCCAGGGCGCGAATCAGCACATCGATTTTTTTTTCGTCCGCCAGCCGGCCGGCATAGACAATGGTTGCGTCGCTGAAACCGTGCGCCCGTTTAAGCATGGCGCGGCGTTCGTCCGGGACCGGATGGAACTGGGCGGGATCCACCGGATTGGACAGCACGCAGTGGGGACTGCGCAGGCCAAACGCGCGCATTTCGTCAATCACGGAATGGGAAGGACCGGTCACTAATGCGCAGTGGTTGTAATAGCGGTTGACCGCCCGCAGGCTGACGTTGCGGAAAAATTGCGCCGAAAACGGCGTATAGCCGGCAAACTCCCCGATGGCCCAGTGATTGGTGCCTACCAGCGGAATATCCAGTTGGCGCGCGGCGCTCAGCGCTTCCAGACCGGCGCCGAGAAAAGTATGGGTATGGATAATATCCGGCGCGAAAGACAACAACTGGCGCCAGCGCCGCCCGGTGGGCACCACCAGGCGGGATTGCCCGGTCGAACTGGGCACCGGCAGCGAAAACAGCCGGCGGACGGAAACATTTTTCCCCGCGTCGACTTCCCGTGCGGGTACGCCGGCCACGGCAAAGTCATGTCCGCTGGCGCGGGGCGCGAGAATCACCACCTGATGACCGCGTTTGCCCAATTCCCGGCATCCGGACAATACCGAATCCTGGATACCGCCCAGCTCCGGATAAAAACTGTCGGTAAATACAGCAATACGCATGGAATTACCCCCCTGGCAGCTCCACTCCGTTATTCCGGCGCCGGTAGACGACCACCGCGATGGCGAGCGACACCAGCAACGCACAGGAAAACAGCCACAGCCATACATTGATACGCGCCCATGCGGCGCCGGCAAACCAGCCCAGCAAGAGCAATAAGCCGGACTTGGGCAGCGTCGCCAGGAGATTGAAACCAAGAAACAGCCCGAGCGGAATTTTTGCCGCGCCGGCGCTTAACAACACCACGAACCCCGCCGCATGCGTCAGCTTCGCCGTGACCAGCACGCGCCCGGGATGGCGGCGAAACCGCGCCATCAGCGGCTCCAGCTGCCGGCCGCCCTGGAGGTCGAAACGGCGCCGCAGCAACAACGTGGTGATGCGCCCACTCCGGCCCAGCCCATAGAGAATCACGTCCCCGGTCAGGTCGCCCGCCACGCTGACGGCATAAACGCCGCTGATATGCAGCAGGCCCTGGGATGCCAGGATCGCGCCAAAGACTGTCGCCATCGGGCCTTCCACCAGAACGGCGATAAACAGGGCGGCGTATCCGTAGTTGGCAATGGCGGTCGATATCCATTGCGGCATAGTCCCTCCCGGCATCATTGTTGTTCGCCATTTACCAATACGCTATTTCGCGCCGATATTCTGCGGTAGAAACCATACTATAGAGTTGTTACTGGCATATTACCAAGCTTTGACGAATAAAAATCGGCGGTGCTTTTTTTCTGGCGACGTATGATGATTAAAGATTAAGACCGGTATTTTAATATCCGGCTTAATCTTTTAATTAAGTAATGTATTAATGCACCGCGATGATTTCTAAAACGCCATTAATTATAAACTGCACCCCTACGCATACCAGCAGAAAACCCATTAATCGGGATATGGCATCGATACCGCTTTTGCCAATCAGGCGCATAATAACGCCGGAGCCGTTCAGGCAAATCCAAAGGATAAAAGAGATGGTGGCAAAGGTCAGCGCTGGACTGACCAGCAATACCCAGCTTTCAAACCCCAGAGAATTATCTTTTAACGTGGAAACCGAACTGATGATCATGGCGATGGTGCCGGGCCCGGCGCTGCCCGGCATGGCCAACGGCACAAAGGCAATGCTTTCCGAACCCTCGTTCAGCATCTCTTGATGTTTGGCATCCACGATAGAGGATTTTTCATGGCGGGGATGGGGAAAAAGCATGCGAAAACCGATAAACGCGACAATCAGCCCGCCGGCAATCCTGAGTCCCGGGATGGAAATGCCAAAGGTGTTCATCACCAGCTGGCCGGCATAAAAAGCGACGATCATGATGAAAAAGACGTACACCGAGGCCAGAAACGCCTGATGTTTGACTTCTTTATAGCTCATGTTGCCGGAAAGGCTTAATAACAGCGCAACCGATGTTAACGGATTCACCAGCGGCAACAGCAATACCAAACCCAAGGTTACCGCTTGCAACAATTGGGAAAGTCCTAACATGGGGCGTACCTCAAACAATCACAGGAACAGACGGCGCATAGCTTAGCATGAAAAAATTACCCTGGCATGGCGCGGCAGGGACAATATTGGCTGACTGCTGTTATAAGCATCTCCTGTAAATAGGTTATATCTTAACGAATGTTAACGGCGGCGAAATAGTGATTCCCGTCCGGAACAGGGTAATGATAAATTTAATTTAAGCGCCGGCGTGGCGCGAATAAGTAAAAATACCGGCGGGCAATGATCCATGCCGCCATGACCGCCGCGCCGCTAATGCGGCGCGCAGGCGCCGGTACGGTCAGCGCCAGCCCAGGCCGGGCGCGACATGGTGCAATATCGCCTCGATCACGTGCGCGTTATAGTCGACGCCTAACTGGTTCGGTACGGTTAGCAGCAGCGTGTCGGCCTCGGCAATCGCTTCATCCTGCGCCAGTTCCTTTATCAGCACATCCGGTTCGGCGGCGTAGCTGCGGCCGAAGATGGCGCGGGTCTTTTCGTCGAGGAAACCGATCTGATCGCCGTCGCGGCTGCTGTTGCCGAAATAGGCGCGATCGCGCTCGTCCATCAGGGCGAAGATGCTGCGGCTCACCGATACCCGGGGCGCGCGCGTATGCCCGGCTTCCTGCCAGGCCGCGCGGTAGGCGCGGATCTGCGCGGCCTGCTGCACATGGAACGGTTCGCCGGTCTCGTCATCCTTTAGCGTGGAGCTTTGCAGGTTCATCCCAAGCTTTGCCGCCCAGACCGCGGTGGCATTTGAGCCGGCCCCCCACCAGATACGCTCGCGCAGGCCGGCGGAGTAAGGTTCGAGACGCAGCAGTCCCGGCGGGTTGGGAAACATCGGCTGCGGATTGGGCTGGGCGAATCCTTCTCCGCGCAGCACCTCAAGCAGGGTTTCGGTATGACGCCGGGCCATATCGGCATCCGTCTCGCCTTCGGCGGGCCGGTAGCCGAAGTGGCGCCAGCCCTCAATGACCTGCTCGGGCGAACCCCGGCTGATGCCGAGCTGCAGGCGCCCGCCGGCGATAAGGTCGGCCGCGCCGGCGTCCTCGGCCATATAATGAGGGTTTTCATAACGCATATCGATAACGCCGGTGCCGATCTCGATACGGCGGGTCCTGGCGCCGACCGCGGCCAGCAGCGGGAACGGAGAGCTGAGCTGGCGGGCGAAGTGGTGCACGCGGAAATAGGCGCCGTCCGCGCCCAGTTCCTCGGCGGCGACGGCCAGCTCGATGGATTGCAGCAGCGCATCGGCGGCGGAGCGGGTCCCCGACTGCGGGGAAGGCGTCCAGTGGCCAAACGACAAAAATCCAATCTTCTTCATGGCGTATTGTCCTTCTCTTCAGAGTGGCTGGCCGGCATGGTCACCATAAACCTTAGCAATGAGGTTAAATAAATACACAATACTGCTAAGAATTACAACGCCGGCCGTTCAGGCCATCCTGAGAAAAGCGCGCCCCGCGACTCCTGGCGGCGCGCGGAGATTTCCACCGGTTATACCGGCAGGCGCCGGCGCAACGCAAAGCCATACATGACGGCCGAAACAAGCGCCATGGCGCCGGCCACCACCAGCGCGGGGACAAAACCGCCGAACCTGTCGACCACCACGCCGGTGACGATGGGCGAACAGGCGCCGCCGAGGAAGCCGCCGAAATTCTGGATGCTGCCCACCGAGGCGACCAGGCGTCTGGAGGTGACGGCTTCGGCGGCCAATGTCCAGTAGTTGCCGGAGGAAAGGCTGTAGGTAAACATGCCGAGCGTCAGCAGCGCCACCGCCAGCGCCGGCCCGTTGGACGCGGCGGTGACAAACATCGCCAGCGCGGTCATTACCGCGGCCCCGGCGATGGTGCAGCGGCGGGCCTTGAACGGATCCACGCCGCGGCTCACCAGCCGATCGGAGAATCGGCCGCCGATCAGCACCGCCACGCCGCCGGCAATATAAGGCAGCGCCGAGAGCAGGCCCGCGCGGTTAAGGGTAAAGCCCTGCGCCTGCTGGAGGTAGGTCGGCAGCCAGGTGATGTAGAACCAGAAGACGTATTGCAGGCAAAAGCCGCCGATTACCATGTACCAGGTGGTGGCGTAGGTGAACAGGCCGCTCCATTCACGCAGCGAAACCCGGCCCCGGCCGGCAAGCGCGGCGTCGCGGCGCTGCTGCTGGCCGGCGCTGATATAGCGCAGCTCGTCCCGGTGCAGCCGGGGATGCCGCTCCGGTTCGCGGTAGATAACCAGCCAGCCGATGAGGGCGATAAAACCCAGCATCCCCATGATGATAAACATTACCGGCCAGCCGAATTGCGCCATCAGCAGTGTCGAAATGGGCGGCGCCAGCGCCAGCCCCACTTGGGTGGCCGCGATATAGGCGCTGGTGGCCGCCGCTTTTTCCCGTTCGGGAAACCAGGTGTCGGCCGCTTTCAGCGCGGCGGGAAATAACGGCGCCTCGCTGATGCCCAGCGCGACGCGCAGGCCGATAAACGCGCCGACGCCGCGGGCAAAGCCGGTAAGGATGGCGACAATCGACCACAGCCCCGCCGCCAGCGCGAGCAACAGCCTGACGCCAAAACGGTCCACCGCCCAGCCGGCGGGCAAATTCATGATGGCGTAAGGCCAGACAAAGGCCGAGAGGATCACCCCCATCATGGCGTTGCTGATATGCAAATCCCGCATAATCTGCGGCGCCGCCACGGAGAGATTGCCGCGATCCAGATAATTGGTAATAGTGAGTAGTGCAATGATGCCAATAATGAGCCATCGCAGATTATGGTGTTTAGGCCTGGTCAGGTTCAGGTATGCCGGCGCGGTATTTTCATGCGCATCGGCCGCGAATGCAGAGTGATAAGATTTCATCGCCGTTCGCCTCCATCGCGCCGGGTACGGGGGCGCTGGGCTATGATTATGGGCCTGCGTCCCAGCGTGGACGCAGGCCGGAGTGGCTTTACCCCATCAGGTGATCAAAAGCCTGTTTGATCTGGCGTTTCAGCGCTTCGCTGACCGGCTGCATCGGCGGACGCGGCTGGAACAGCGGCACCCCTTGCAGCGACTGGATATATTTTACGCAGGCGGGCAAATTATCGTGGGGCAGCGTATTCCACAGCCCGGCCAGGCCGAAATGCAGGGCGCGCGCGGTGGCGTGATCGTTGTTTTCCACGGCGGTAAACAGGTCATGCACCACTGAGGGCACCGCGCTGGTCAGCGCCGAAATCGCGCCCTGGCAGCCCAGGGCAAAAGCGGGATACAGCAGCGCATCCACGCCGCTGAGGATAATTTTATCCGGGCAGCTGAGCAGCAGATCGGACACGGCTTTCAGGTCGCCGGAGCTTTGCTTCATGCCCACCACGCCGGGCACTTCATCCATAATGCGGCCCATCAGCTCCAGGCTGAGGTAGTTCCAGGGGATAACGTTATAGATAAGGATAGGAACGCCGGTGGCATCGTAGATTTCACGAAAATGCCGCACCGTGGCCTCGGCATCCGGCTTGAACAGATAGTGCACCGGCGTGACCTGCAGCGCATCGAGTTTCATGCCGGCCAGCATTTTGACGCGGGCAATCGCCTGGCGGGTGCTGTTAACGATAAGTCCCGCGACGAAGGGCACGCGGCCGTTATTGGCTTCATATGCCTCGGTCATCGCCTGTTTAAATTCACTGTCGGAGAGCGTATGGCCTTCGCCGGTGCTGCCGCCGACCACAATCGCGCCGGCGCCGCTGTTGATAATAAAATCAATCTGCGGTTTCAGCCCGCCGGTCACCAGTTCACCCCGGGCATCGAACGGCATGGCGATAGGCGGCAGCACCCCGCGCAGTTTAGCCTTTAGATTAGCATGGTTATTCTGACTCATTTTACACTCCTGTTATGGGGATGTTGCGAATACGATATACATCTATTAATGTGAGATAATTTTTCTTTGATCAATACTAAATCCATCAATATGGGATTTAAATCACATTTAATAGCAATAAAATCCAAACAAAATAACCACTATTATCAAATAATTACATTCAACTTTATGATTAATAGCTATTTAATCAAATAACGAAATGAAAACCCAAGCGTAGCCGCAGTAAAATCACAGCGGGTTCTATTTACATCACGGTATATAACCGTAAAATTATTTATTCATATCCCACATTATGGGATTTACGCGATAATTATGGCGCCGGGTCAGAAGATACGCGCCGCGTTTTCATGAGGAGGCAGGCGATGGAGCTTACAGGCAACCTGATTATTGGCAGCGAAATGCAACAAGGGGGCGGCACGCGGTTCCACGCCGCCGATCCCGCCGGCGACAGGCCGCTGGCACCTGATTTTTATGATGCCGCGCCCGCGCAGATCGATCGCGCCTGCCAACTGGCGGAACAGGCCTTTGATGTTTACCGCGCGCTGCCGCTGACGCTGCGCGCCGATTTCCTGACGCGCATCGGCGACAATATTCAGGCGTTGGGCGATGCGCTGATTGCGCGCGCCGTACAGGAAACCGGGCTGCCGCGCGGGCGTATCGAGGGCGAGCGGGCCCGTACCCTTGGACAGCTGGCGCTGTTTGCCGAGGTGGTGCGGCGCGGGGAATTTTTGCAGGTCATCATTGAACAAGCGCTGCCCGCGCGCAAGCCGCTGCCGCGCCCGGACTTACGCCAGCGTCATATCGCGCTCGGGCCGGTGGCCGTATTCGGCGCCAGTAATTTTCCGCTGGCGTTTTCGGTTGCCGGCGGCGATAGCGCCTCGGCGCTGGCGGCCGGTTGCCCGATTGTGGTCAAGGCGCATCCGGCGCATCCCGGTACCAGCGAGCTGGTGGGACGGGCCATCCAGCAGGCGGCGGAGCAACTGCGGCTGCCGCCCGGCGTGTTTTCGCTGCTGCATGGCGCCGAACACAGCGTGGGCGAACGGCTGGTGGCGCATCCGCTGATCCAGGCGGTAGGCTTTACCGGCTCGCGGGCGGGCGGCCTGGCGCTGGTGGCCCAGGCGCGGCAACGCGCCGTGCCGATACCGGTGTATGCCGAAATGAGCAGCGTTAATCCCCAGATCCTGTTGCCGGCCGCGTTGGCTCACCGGGGCGCAGCCATCGCCGGCGGCTATGTGGAGTCGCTGACCTTGGGCGCCGGCCAGTTCTGCACCTGCCCCGGACTGGTGTTGGCCATCGACGGCGAACCGCTGCGGCATTTCTGCCGGCAGGTAACACTGGCGCTGCGAGAGAAGCCCGCCGCCACCATGCTGACCGGCGCCATCTGGCGGGCATGGCGGGAAAACACCGCGGCGCTCGGCGCTGCCGGCGGCGTCGGCCGGCTTGCCGCGGGACAACCGGCGCGGGCGCCCAACCAGGCGCAGGCGGCGGTGCTGGTGACGGATGCCGGCGATTTCCTCGCCCAGCCGTCGCTGAGCCAGGAAGTGTTCGGACCCACTTCACTGGTGGTGCGCTGCCGGGATAACCGGCAATTGCTGGCGGTGGTACAGGCGCTGGAAGGCCAGCTGACCGTCAGCCTGCATCTGGACGATGCCGATCACGACGATGCGCGGGCGCTGCTGCCCACCCTGGAGCGCCGCGCCGGACGGCTGCTGGTCAACGGCTTCCCCACAGGAGTGGACGTGGGTTACGCCATGGTGCACGGCGGTCCCTTCCCCGCCACCAGCGATGCGCGCACCACGTCGGTGGGCGCCGGCGCCATTAGCCGCTTCCTGCGTCCGGTCTGTTACCAGGATTTCCCCGCCGCGCTGCTGCCCCCGGAACTGCGGCCGCATGGCGCCGCGCCGGTATAAGGCGGCGCGCCGGGCGTGATTGACTCAGCGCGTGAACATCCCGCAATTCGGGATATAATGGCGATGAAGGTTTTTTTTAAGCAAAAACGGCGCATGCGCGCTGGCAAAGGGCGGCCACGCCCGGACCTGGCCCGGGCATGGTAAGCTAAGCGACGGTAGGTAAGCCATCGCGGTGGTCCGTTATCTGATGCAGGGAGTAGGTATGAAAACACGCGCCGACGCTGAGGTCGCCCAGCAGGCATCGATCAAAAGCCTGATCAAGGTTATGCAAATCCTGGAATGCTTCTCCCAACGCGACGCCGATCTGACGCCGGCGGATATTGCCGCGCGCACGGGATTGCCGCGCGCCACCACCCATCGCCTGGTGTCGTCGCTGCGGGATATCGGTTTGCTGGAACAAAACGGCAAACGGGATACCTACAAGCTGGGCATGAAATTATTTCAGCTGGGGAGCCTGGTATTGCAAAACCTCGATCTGGACAGCCATGCCCGTCCTTATGCTACCCGGCTGCAGCTGATCACCGGCGAAAATACGCATCTGTGCATTTTTGACGGCGCGCAGATGGCCTTTGTGGAACGGCAGGCCATGAACAGCAGCGGCAATACCATGATAACCCGCATCGAGGCGGCGCCGGTGCACTGTACCAGCGTCGGCAAGGCGTTTCTCGCCTGGCAATCCGCCGGCCTTATACATAAAATCATTAGCGATTCCCTGCCGGAACGCACGCCGCACACCATTACCGACGGCGATCTGCTGCTGGCGGAACTGCGGCTGATTTATGAACGAGGCTGCGCTTACGATTTGCAGGAAAATGAACTTGGCGTGCACTGCGTCGGCGCGCCCATACGCGGCGCCAATGGCCAGGTTTTCGCCGCGCTCAGTGTGTCCGGGCCGGCGGAACGGTTGCCCCTCCCCCGCCTGGAGGGACTGGCCGGGCTGGTGATGGAGACCGCCCACAAAATTTCGCTGGAGCTGGGCTGGTTGCCGGGCCGCACTGTCGCCGCGGCAACGGCATTCACGCGCCACGATAGCCGCCCGGACCATGCCGGCTGATAGCGGGACGCCGTAAAAAAAGAAGACCGCCAGGCGGCCTTCTCAGGATAACATCACGACCCGGTGCGCTTTATGAGGTTAGCGCCTCCGTGTCGGGATGCGCAGGCACGGTCGCCTCGCTGCTGGCCAAACGGCTGCGGGGGACCTTGCTGAGATCGAGAATACCCTCGTCCGATATCGCACCGGCCATCGCCGCGTTTGCCGCGCCAAGCGGGGATTCCCCGGCTATTGCGCCAACCATCGCGCCGCCGGGCACGCCGCCGGTGGCGCCCTCGATAATCCCATTGCCGGGTAAGCCGCCGGCGGGGCCGTCAATGATTCCAACGCCGGGCAAATCTGGGACGGGGTCGCCAATTATGCCATCGCCGTGCAAGCCCCCGGTTAACCATCCAGGCAGTACTCCCCCCAGCAATGCGCCGGCGCTGAACAGCCCACCGGACAGCAGGATGCCGGGCAGCATCTTATCGATTAACGATGCCAGCGGGGTATTGGCGATATACAGCTTTAATGTCCCCGACAGATTGGCGGGTAAGCGTGCCAACTGGGTATCGGAGGCATGGATGATCGCCAAACCCTCGGGTAACGTGGGCAGCTCAGTTAGCATCGTGTTACTGACGTCGAGGCTGGTGAGCGTCGAAGGCAGTTCGGGCAAAGCGGTCAAGTTTGTGCGGTTGGCGGAAAGCGTCTGCAACCCCTGGGGCAGACCGGCTGAAATGCTTTCCAGCGGCGTGTTGCTGACGCTCAGTGTCTGTAATCCCTCCGGCAGAGTATCCGATAACTTCGCCAGGTGCGTATTATCAAGGTAAAGCGACGTCAGCGTCGGCGGCAAGCTTGCCGGCAAGCTTGAAATATTCAGGCAGTTCAGGTTCAGATAGGTCGCGCCGCGTTCCAGACAATCTTTTAGCATAAGCACGGCTTTGTTGCGATATTCAGCCTCGCCGTCCGGCGCCAGCTTAGCCCAGTTGTCCCACTCGGCCAACAGAGCGTTATTTTGTTGTGTATCAGCGTGGTCAAATCCATTTACAATTCCCGGAGAGAGACCGGCGGATGAGATTGCGGGGATATCCATATATTTCCTCATTGAAGTGCGTCGAAAATGTGGCACTGAAGAATTCTCAGGTCTGTTTATATCCAGCGGCATGCCCAGGTCTCACAGGCCGGCGGGTGTCCGCCCTGTGCTGGCCGCCGCCAAACACCATAAGCGTAGATATTGATTTATGGATGGGTTAAGTCATTATGGTAAAAGAGATAATGACCACGGCCGGCGATGGTTCTTTTCCGGCGGGTACAACGGCGAAATATTCATATAAGCACAGGCTGGTAAGCGGATAATGATAAGCCAACAACGGCGCGCGGATTTGTTATTAGTGGCAACAACGTTAATTGCGGGTTTTGGATGGATCTTCTCCAAGGAATCGTTACAGGGAATGCCGACGTTCGGTTTTATCGGCGCGCGGTTTTTACTTGCCGCCGCGTTCCTGCTGCCCTTTTGCTTCGGCCGGCGAAACCACATCATCCCGGCGGCGATCCCCGGCATTATCGGCGTGGGTTGCCTGCAGGCGGTATCGCTATTGCTGTGGATCTATGCGGTATCGCTCAGTCATGCCCTGGGAGAAGGCGCGTTTATCATGAGCCTGTCCATGCTGTTTGTGCCGTTGGCGGCGTGGATTCTATTCAGGATGCCGCCGTCGCGCCCGTTTTGGGAATCGTTGCCGCTGGCGCTGGCGGGTCTGGCCCTGCTTACCCTGACCCACGGCTGGCAACTTTCCGTCAGCCAGTTCTGGTTTCTCTGCGCCGCGCTGGCCCAGGCGGTATATTTTTGTGTGAACAGCCGTTTTGCCCGTTTAATGCCGGTATTGCCCTTAACCTGTATCCAGTTGTTTTGCACCGGCCTCTGCGGCGTGGCGCTTTCATGGTACTACGAGACATGGCCCGCCGCGATCGGCGCCGATATTTGGCTATGGTTCGCGGCCAGCGCGATTATTGCCACCTCGTTACGATTTTTATTGCAAATGGCGGGGCAGAAAAAAACCAGCGTGGCCAATGCCGCCATTATCATGGTATTGGAACCGGTATGGACCGTTCTGCTCGCGACCCTATGGTATGGAGAAAATATGCCGGCGCAAAAGGCCGTGGGCTGTTGCCTGATTTTGCTGGCGTTAATACTGTATCGCGGCCGTCAATACCTGCTGCTGAAAAAAATTAACGCCTAGCGGCGCGGCGCCTATATCTTGATTTCAGGTTTATAAAGTACATTAAGACAATAGCAGGACCTGGGTTGTTTATTTTCGGCGCCATTTAGCCTCACGTCCTAATATATAATCATTAGTTATTAACCATAACTTAATAGTAATACCCAGTCCGGGGCATTTCCGCTATTTTTCGGGGAACAGCGGCTTTTTACCCGCTGATTATTCTAATAATCACTTCTCCATTAGGGCAGGAATAATGAGCATAAGCGAACATAACGGCGCGGCAATCGTCCCGCCTGAAGAGCCGCGGGCGTCCCGCTGGTGGCAACAGGAGGACTGGTGGTCGATCATCCTGGCGCTCGCGTTAATCGGTACCGCGTTTATCCTGTTTTCACAGGGCGGCAGTATCAAATGGCTGGCTACCGCGCCGGCGAAATGGACCACCCTGGATGAGGCGGGCCGGGATCTGGTCAGCCGCCTGCCCGCGCTGGCGGGGCTGTACCTGGTCTGGGCGGTGCTGCTTACCGTCAGCGGCGCCATTATCGGCCACCGGCCCGGCACGTTCCTGGCCGGTTTTACCGTGCTGTTTATTGTGGCGGTATTTATTTTCCAGCTCGGCGCCTGGGCCAGCGCCTCGCGTTATAATCTGGAACCGCCGCTGCTGGCCCTGGTGCTGGGGCTGGCGGTGTCCAATCTCTGGCGGATACCGGACTGGCTGGCGCAAAGCCTGCGCGTGGAATACTTTATTAAAATCGGCATCGTGCTGCTGGGCGCCACGCTGCCGCTGACGCTTATCCTCTGGGCCGGTCCGGTGGCGATCGGACAGGCGGCTATCGTGTCGCTGGTCACCTTTTTCGTCATCTATTACGCCGCCCGCCTGCTGGGGCTTGAGCAGCGTTTCGCCGCGGTGCTGGGCGTCGGCGGCGCCGTTTGCGGCGTGTCGGCGGCCATCGCCGTGGCGGGCGCGGTGCGCGCCAAACGCGAACAGGCCTCGGTAGCCATTTCGCTGGTGATTATCTGGGCTATCGTGTCGTTGCTGGTGCTGCCGTTTGCGGCGCGCGCGCTCGGGCTTTCCACCGGCGTCGCCGGCGCCTGGATAGGCACGTCGGAATTTGCCGACGCGGCCGGCATCGCGGCGGCGCAAACCTACAGTGATTTTGCCGCCCATTCGGCCGGCGCCATCGCCGGCAAACCGGATGCCGCGGTGCAGGCGTTTACCCTGATGAAAGTGATTGGCCGCGATATCTGGATCGGCATCTGGGCATTTGCCTTGGCTATCGTCGCCACCACCCGCTGGCGCAACGCGGATAATGACATCGACGCCAGGACCGGGGCGGCGGAAATCTGGCAGCGCTTCCCCAAATTCGTGTTGGGTTTTGTGCTGGCCTCGCTGTTCGTTACCTGGCTAAGCAGCCACTACACTCTGGCGGAATACCGCACCACCCTGACGCCGGCCTTTATCGCCCCGATCACGGCGCTGCGCACCTGGGCGTTTATTTTCTGCTTTTTAAGCATTGGCCTGAGCACCCGCTTCTCCCGCCTGACCAGCACCGGCCTGCGGCCGTTTTGGGCATTTACCCTCGGGGTCGTGGTCAATGTCATCCTCGGTTATTTCCTTTCCGCCCATGTCTTTGCGGACTTTTGGAACCAGCTGGGTAATCTGTAATGCCACGGCAAAACCACGCTGTCCGCTGTGCGCACTGTCGTTTTTGCCGGCGCGACCGGGCCGAGATGGAACGTAAGGTGCCCGGGCTGTCGGCGCTGGGGTCGGCCTTCGGCGCCAGCCTGGGGGACTCCCGCCTGTGCCTGCATCACGACAGGCTGGTTTCGCCGGACGACCGCTGCGCGGCATTTGCCGCCACACTGATAACGCTACTCTGAAGCCACCGAGGTATGACGTGAAACCACGCCTGTTAACGACCGGATTGCCCTTAGGCATCCTCCTTTTTTCATCAACGCTTGCCGCGCAAACGCTGGTGTATTGTTCGGAAGGCTCCCCCGAAGGATTCAACCCGCAGCTTTTTACCGCGGGCACCACATACGATGCCAGCTCGATACCGATATACAACCGCATCGTGCAGTTCAAAATAGGCACCACGGAAACACAGCCGGGATTAGCGGAGAGATGGGATATCAGCGACGATAAAAAAACCTACACCTTTCATTTGCGCCATGGCGTGAAATGGCAGAGTAATGCCGATTTTACCCCCACGCGCGATTTTAACGCCGACGACATCCTGTTTACCTTTAATCGCCAGAAAGACGCCGATAACCCCTATCACAATGTCTCCGGCGGCAACTATCAATACTTTTCCGGCATGGGTCTGGACAAGCTTATCGCCAGGATAGAGAAAGTCGATGATGATACCGTCCGTTTTGTGCTGAACCGGCCCGAATCGCCGTTCCTTGCCGACCTGGCAATGGATTTCGCCTCCATTACCTCCGCCGAATATGCCGCGAAGATGCTGAAGGCGGGCACTCCGGAAAAAATCGATCTGCAGCCCATCGGCACCGGACCTTTCCAATTAGTGCAATACCAGAAGGATTCCAAAATTGTTTACAACGCGTTTGCCGGCTATTGGGGCGAGAAACCCAAAATAGACCGTTTGATTTTTTCCATTACGCCCGATGCGTCCATACGCTACGCGAAACTGCAAAAAAATGAATGTCAGGTCATGTCATTCCCCAACCCCGCCGATATCGCCAAAATGAAAGACAATAAAGACATCGTGGTAAAGGAACAGGCGGGCCTGAACGTCGGCTATCTTTCCTTTAACGTGGAAAAAAAACCGCTGGACCAGCTTAAGGTCCGCCAGGCGCTAATCCAGGCGGTGGACAAGCAATCCATCCTTGACGCGGTCTATCTCGGCGGCGGACAGGCGGCGAAAAATCTCATCCCCCCGATCCTGTGGGGCTATAACGACGCCGTGCAGGACTATCCCTACGATCCGGCCAAGGCCCGGCAATTACTCAAGGAGGCGGGGCTGGCGGACGGGTTCGCCATCGACCTGTGGGCCATACCGGTACAGCGTCCTTATAATCCGAATGCGCGCCGCATGGCTGAGATGATCCAGTCGGACTGGGCAAAAATCGGCGTCACCGCCAGGATTGTCACCTATGAATGGGGGGAGTACCTGAAACGGGCAAAAAACGGCGAGCATCAGACGATGATGGCGGGCTGGACCGGCGATAACGGCGATCCGGACAATTTTTTCGCCACGTTATTCGGCTGCGACGCCGCGCACAATGGTTCCAATTACTCCAAATGGTGCTACCCGCCTTTTGAGACGGTGATCCAGGCCGCCCGGATCGAGTCGGACCCGCAAAAACGCGCCGCCCTGTACCGGCAGGCCCAGGTGATCATGCACGACCAGGCGCCCGCGCTGCTGATTGCCCATTCCACGGTCTACGAGCCGATCCGCAAGGAGGTGAAGGGCTATATCGTCGATCGCAAACATCATTTTGAAATCGTCTCGGTAGAGTAAACGGCGCGGTCGGGCTGATGAAGCCCGGCCGTTTCTCCGCCCCCCCTCCTTGGCAAACATCTGCTGGTCTGCATCCCATGTCCGCTAAGATTCATCAACCCCGCCGGGAAAAATATCTTTCCCGGCGTTGCGTATGGCGGCGATATGCGCGGGGCCGATGCCGCAGCAGCCGCCGACCATGGTGGCGCCCTGGCCGACCCAGCGGCGGATCCACTTCAGGTAGTTTTCCGGGCTGAGATCGTCCCTGAGGCGCGAAATGCCGGCATAGGGTTCATCGGAAGGAGGCTCCGGCATAAAGGCGTTGGCGTAGACCCCAAGCGCCGCCGTGGGGGTTGCCGATGCGTCAATGACGCGCCGGGCCGCGACGATCGCCTCGCCCATCGCCTCGGGCTGGCTGCAGTTAAACAATATTCCGGCGGCGCCCGCCCGCAGCGTCGCGGCCGCGGCGTCCGCCACCGGTTCCCCCGAGCGCAGCTCCGGCGGACCGGTGCGCCCGGCCTCGTCCTTAAGAGTATACGCGACATACACCGGCAGAGGGCTGACACGCCTGACCGCGTTCAGCGCCGTCAGCGCCTCGCGCGTCGAACTCTGGGTCTCGATCAGCCAAAAGTCGATCCAGGGGGCCAATCCCGCGATCAGCGGCGTCAGTATTTCATCCGCGCGGGCGGGGATGAATTTATCCGGCCGATAGCTTTCAAACAGCGGCGGCAGCGAGCCGGCCACCAATATGGCGGACGGCGGACGGGCGGCGCCGGCCTGGTCGGCCACGCTGCGCGCCAGTTGTCCCGCCAGCCCGGCCAGCGACCTGGCCCGGCGGTGAAAACGCGCCTCCCCCAGCATATGCGGCACCAGCCCGAAGGTATTGGTGGTCAGCACCTGGGCGCCGCTGTCGGCGTAGATTTGATGGGCGCGCGTGACATACTCCGGCGCCTCGATCAGCGCCAGCGCCGACCATTCGGGCAGGCGGAACGGCGCGCCCAGCTGTTCCAGCAGGCGGCCCATGCCGCCATCCAGAACAGTGATGCCGCGGCGGGTGTTTTTTTGCTCGGCGTTGCTCATGATTTGCGACTCCTGAATAAAGTGAAGTGATGCCGCCCGCGCAGGCTCACCGGGGCGTGCCGCGCTGCGGGTAACCCCGGCCGAAACGGCGTTCCAGCCGCCCCTGGAACAACTCGAGCACCATGGACATCAGCCAGTAAATGGCCGCCGCGGTCGTCAGCATTTCCATATAATGATAGGTGCTGCGGCCATAGGATTGCGCCAGGAAATTCAGCTCCCATAGCCCCATCAACGACACCAGCGACGAGTCTTTCAGCATGGAAATAAACAGCGACCCCACCGGCGGCACGATAATCCGCAGCGCCTGCGGCGCGATAATATGGAAGATAATCACCCCGCGCGGCAATCCCAGCGCCATGGCGGCCTCGGTCTGGCCCCGGGGCACGGCAATGACGCCGCCGCGAATGGTTTCGGCCAGGTAGGCGCCATAGTTAAGCGAGAGGGCTATGATGCCGGAGCTGAAGGCGCCGAGCACAATGCCCGCCTGCGGCAGCGCCAGATAGATAATCAATACCTGCACCAGCAGCGGCGTGCCGCGAAACAGCGAGGTATAAAACGTCGCGCAGCCGAAGGCGACGGCGCTGGACGACAAGCGGCCGGCGGCGGTCGCTATGCCCAGCAGCGTGCAAAACAGCATCGACAGCGCGGTAATCACCAGGGTTAGGGCCGCGCCCTGGATAAAGCCGTCCGGGGACAGGCGCAGGCCAAGCATAAACGGCAGTTTTTGCCCTATCAGCGCAAAATCCAGATCCAGACGGGAAAACAGCCCCAGCAGCAGCGCCAGCAACAGCGCCCAGGTCAGGGTGGCGCGCAGCCGGAACCCGGCGCGGCCCTGCCGCGCGAACGCGGCGCCGTCGGGAGCCGGTTTTTCCGTGCCGGCGACGGACGACGGCGGCATTACTGCGGCGCCCGGGTAATATCTTCTCCCAGCCAGCGGCGCGAAATCTGCGCCAGCGTTCCGTCGGCGCGCAGGGCGTTTACCGTATCCGCCACGGTCTGATCCCATTGCGCGTCCCCTTTATCGGTGGCGACCCAGTTTGGCTCGGCATACAGCTCGCCGGCGATGCGGAAACGATCGCTTTTGGCGATACGCGCATTGGCGGTGGCCAGGTCGGACACTACCGCGTCCAGGCGGGCGCCGGCGCCCAGGGCCAGGTTCTGGAACGCGACGGTTTCATCCGTCGGCACCACCTGCACATGATCAAACGGGAAAACAATGGGACGGGCGCCGGGGATCACCAGGCTTTTATTGAGGTAACTTTCATAACTGGAGCCAATACCGACACCGACTTTTTTATTGGTGAGGTCGGCGGCGCCCTTAATATTTTTCTCATCTTTATTCACCACCAGCACCGCCGGCGAACTGTAATATGGCACCGGAAAATTAAGGACTTTCGCCCGTTCGGTATTGGGGGTCATGGAGCAGATGCATATATCCCAGCGCCCCCGCCATTTGCCGCCGACGATGGCCTCCCATCCCGGCGTGGCCAGCTCGAGCTTTACGCCCAGTTTTTGCGCCACGGCCCTGGCCACATCGACATCAAACCCGGCCAGCTGGTTATTGTCATCGATAAAACCAAACGGCGGATAATCGTTTACCAGTACGTCGCGCAGCACCTTGGTCTGGTTAACACGGTCCAGGGTGGCGCCGGCATAGGCCGCGGAAGCGGCGGTGAGTGAAAAAAGCGTTAAAAACGTCAGGGCGGTTAACAAGCGCTGCATAATTTTTCCTGCCGGGGTAAGGGAGTGACTGTCATGACCTCACCATACAGAATGGACGGAATTTGCAAAATATCATCGCAGCATATCTTATATATTTATCAGCTAACAACTTGAAATGACGTTGAAAAGCGCGGCGCAGGCAGTTCGGCCGCACGGAAACGGGATGCGCCGGGGGATGGTATTAACCGCGCCAGGATAGCGTGCCGGCGCCGCCAGGCGCGTGACGGCGTCGCCATCCTGTCCCGGTTTTACGCCCGGAAATAAATGTTATTAATTTGTGATACCGCTCATCCGCATCTTTCTGTCATTGCCACTGTGCGGCGAGAGATGGCAATGGCGTAAAGGCGGCGCGCGGCGCCAGGTTCTAGAGTCATAACACTACCTTCCAGGAAGGTTCATGCTTATGATTGCCGGCCACGACCCTACAGCGGCTTTGCCGCAGCCTCAATCCGGAACCGCAATTGCGCCGGGCGTCACGACCATGCCGCGTCCTTTTTATTACCCTGTATTTCCCACGCAGTATTATCAGCTGGAGTACATACGATGACATTAAAAAAAATACTCAGTTGTGCCCTGATGGCGTCTTGCCTGGCGTTGGCCGGCACGGCGTCCGCCGAAATCAAAATCGCGCTGGTGGCAAAATCCCTGGGCAACGGCTTCTTCGAGGCGGCGAACGTCGGCGCCCAGCAGGCCGCCAAGGAACTGGGCGACGTGAAGGTGATTTATACCGGGCCCACCACCACCACCGCGGAAGCGCAGATTGAAGTGCTTAACGGCCTGATTGCGCAAGGCGTGGACGCCATCGCCGTGTCGGCCAACGACCCGGACGCCCTGGTGCCGGTATTGAAAAAAGCCATGCAGCGCGGCATCAAAGTGGTGTCCTGGGATTCCGGCGTGGCCAAGGAGGGTCGCCAGATCCATCTCAATCCGTCCAGCAACGACCTGATTGGCCAGATGAACGTACAGTTGGCGGCCGACGCCATCACCGCCCTGGGCCTGCAAAAGGGGGATACGGCGATCTTAAGCGCCACACCCACCTCCACCAACCAGAACCTGTGGATTGCGGAAATGAAAAAAGTGCTGCCGCACTATCCGTCGGTCAACCTGGTGACCGTGGCTTATGGGGATGATCTGTCTGATAAAAGTTACCGTGAAACCGTCGGCCTGCTGAAGACCTACCCCAACCTGAAGGTGATCATTTCCCCGTCGTCCGTGGGCATCGTCGCCGCGGCGCAGGCGGTAAAGGACCAGGGCAAGATCGGCCAGGTCTACGTGACCGGCCTGGGCCTGCCCTCGGAAATGGCCGGCGCGGTCAAATCCGGCGCCACCAAGAGTTTCGCCATCTGGAACCCGATCGATCTGGGTTATGCGGCCACGTATCTCGCCTATGATCTGGTGAAAGGCAAAACCACCGCCACCCAGGCCGGCATGGGCCGGTTGGGCAACGTGCAGCTGGATGCCGACGGCAACGGCGCCATGTCGAAGCCGTTTGTCTATGATGCCGGCAATATCGATAAATTTTCCAAAATATTCTGATGTGGGCCCCGGCTTATCCCCGGGCGGGATAAGCCGGCGTTTATGCTGGCGGCAGGGTAATGCGGAGGACGTCATGGCCGATGCCACACCATTGTTAGCGTTAAAGGGGATCACGAAAATCTTTCCGGGCGTGCGCGCGCTGGAAAATGTGCGGGTCGACCTCTATCCCGGCAAAGTGACGGCGCTGATTGGCGAAAACGGCGCGGGCAAATCGACGCTGGTGAAGGTGATGACCGGGATTTACCAGCCGGAGGAAGGCGAGATACTCTATAAAGACATCCCGGTAAAACTGGCCACCCCGGACGCCGCCCATAAGCTGGGCATTACCGCCATCCATCAGGAAACCGTGCTGTTTGACGAGCTGTCGGTGACGGAGAATATTTTTGCCGGCCACTACCTGGTCAGCGGCGTCTTTAAACGTCTCGACTGGCCGCGGATGCACCGGCAAACCCGCGCGATCCTCAGCCGGCTGGACGTGCAGATCGATCCGCGCGCGGTGTTGAAAGAGCTGAGCATCGCGCAGCGCCATATGGTGGCCATTGCCCGCGCGCTCTCCTTCGACGCCCAGGTGGTGATCCTCGACGAACCGACCGCGGCGCTGTCGCAACATGAAATCAGCGAATTTTACCGCATCGTGGCGCGGTTAAAACAGGAGCGCAAAGCGATCCTGTTTATTTCGCATAAATTCGATGAGATTTTTGCCATCTCGGACTATTACACCGTCCTGCGCGACGGCAGTTATATCGGTTCGGGACATATCAGCGATATGACCGAGGCGAAAATGGTCACCATGATGGTCGGGCGCGAAATCAGCCAGGCCTATCCCGCGCCCGCGCACCAGCCCGGCGACACCGTGCTGGCGGTTCGCGATCTGAGCCATCCGACCGAGTTTTCCGCCATCTCCTTCAAGCTGCGCCAGGGCGAAATCCTGGGGTTTTACGGCCTGGTCGGCGCCGGGCGCACGGAGTTAATGAAAGCGCTGTTCGGCGTCACCCAGCCCAGCCGCGGGGACATCATTATCGGCGGCAAAGCGCGGCGCTTCGCCAACCCCGCCGAGGCTATCGACGCCGGGATCGTTTACGTGCCCGAGGAGCGCCAGCAGCAGGGGGCGGTAATCGCTTTGCCCATCTATCAAAACATCAGCCTGCCGCAGTTGAGCCGGTTGAATCCGCACGGCATCCTCAATGAAAGCAAAGAAATGGCCCTGGCCGACGACTACGCCCGGCGCCTGCAGGTCAAGGCGTTCAGCTGGCGGCAATCGGTGGAAACCCTCTCGGGCGGCAATCAGCAAAAAGTGGTTATCGGCAAATGGCTGGCGACGCGGCCGCGCATCGTGATCCTCGATGAACCCACCAAGGGGATCGATATCGGTTCGAAAGCGGCGGTGCATCAGTTTATGGCCGAACTGGTCGGCCAGGGGCTGGCGGTGATTATGGTCTCGTCCGAGCTGCCTGAAATCATGGGCATGGCGAACCGCATTATCGTGATGCACGAGGGATTGATGGTGGGCGAATTCAACGCCGCCGACGTCACGGCGGAAACGATAGTCAGTGTAGCCAGCGGCGCCGGCCTTGAGGTAGCATAACGATGAAAACATTACTTAAACACCGCGAACTGTTCCTGGCCGTGGTGATCCTGCTGATGATCCTGGGGGTGGGCGGCCGCGCGCCGGAATTTCTGCAGCCCGGCAACCTGCTGGAAATGTTCAACGATACCGCGATCCTGATTATCCTGGCCCTGGGGCAGATGATGGTGCTGCTGACCAGGGGCATCGATTTATCGATGGCCGCCAACCTGGCGCTGACCGGCATGATCGTGGCGCTGCTGAACTTTCATTACCCGGCGCTGCCGATCGGGCTGCTGGTGGTTATCGCCACGGCCGGTGGTTTAGCGATGGGCGCCATTAACGGCCTGCTGGTGTGGAAACTCGGCATTCCCTCGATTGTCGTGACGCTCGGCACCATGAGTATTTACCGCGGCATTATCTTTTTACTGTCCGGCGGCGGCTGGATCAACGCCCACCAGATGAGCCCCGGTTTCCTGAGCCTGCCCCGCACCCTGTTCCTGCATTTGCCGATCCTTGGGTGGTGCGCGCTCGCCGTCCTGGCCGCGGTGGGCTATTTCATGCGCTACAGCCGCACGGGGCGCGCCATGTATACCGCCGGCGGCAACGCCACCGCGGCGTACTATGCCGGCATCAACGCCGGCAAAATGCAGTTTATCAGCTTCTGCATCTCCGGCGCGCTGGCCGGCTTCAGCGGCTATCTCTGGATCACCCGGTTCGCGGTGGCCTACGTGGATGTCGCCAACGGTTTTGAACTGCAGATCGTCGCCGCCTGCGTTATCGGCGGCATCAGCACCATGGGCGGCATCGGCACCGTGGCGGGTTGCCTGTTGGGCGCATTGTTCCTGGGGGTTATCAATAACGCCCTGCCGGTTATCGGCGTATCGCCATTCTGGCAGATGGCGATTTCCGGCGGCGTGATTGTTATCGCCGTGATGATGAATGAACGCGCCAACCGGCGTAAGGGACGCCTGATCCTGCATGACGCCGCGCTGGCGCCGCAGCCGGGGCTGAAAAAAGAGGGCAGTATATGAACAAGACCTTATCCTCCCATCCGCAGCCCGAGCCGGTCCCGCTGCGCCAGCATCCGTTGGTCCGCCGCCTGCTGAGCTGGGAGGGGTTTCTGCTGGTCGTGACGCTGCTGGTGTTCGCCGTCAACGCCGCCGCATCCCCTTATTTCCTCAATCTCTGGAACCTGTCGGACGCTACGTTTAATTTCACCGAAAAAGCCATTATCGTCCTGCCGATGGCCATGCTGATTATCGCCCGGGAAATCGATCTGTCGGTCGCATCCATTATGGCGCTCAGCTCCACCCTGATGGGATTTTGCGCGCAGGCCGGGCTGGCGACGCCGGGCCTGGTCTGCGTCGGCCTGGCGGTCGGGCTGCTGTGCGGCCTGATCAACGGCCTGCTGGTAACGCGCCTGAATCTGTCCTCCATCGTGATCACCATCGGCACCATGAGCCTATTTCGCGGCATCACCTATGTGCTGTTGGGCGACCAGTCCATCAACCATTACCCCGCCGGCTTCGCTTTTTTCGGCCAGGGGTATGTGTTCGGCGCGCTGTCGTTCGAGTTCGCGTTATTTATCCTGCTGGCCCTACTGTTCTACTTCCTGCTGCACCGGACCAACTTCGGGCGCCGCACCTTCGCCATCGGCAATAATCCCGTCGCGGCCTATTATTCCGGCATTAACGTCAAACGCCATAACCTGACGCTTTTTGTCCTGGTGGGGCTGCTATCCGGCCTGGCGGCGGTGCTGCTCACCTCGCGCCTGGGCAGCACGCGCCCTACCCTGGCGCTGGGCTGGGAGCTGAGCGTCATCACCATGGTGGTGCTGGGCGGCGTCAACGTACTGGGCGGATCGGGCAGCATGACCGGGGTCATCATCGCCGCCTTTCTGATGGGGCTGGTGACCTTTGGCCTGAGCCTGCTGAACGTGCCCGGCATCGTGATGTCCATTATCGTCGGCCTGATGCTGATAGCGGTGATCTCGCTGCCGATCCTCACCCGCCGCGTTATGGCGCGCAACGGTTAACGCCTCGCGGCATGGCAGAAGAATGGCCTGCGCCCGCTGCTTTTTTGCCAGGCGATCCCACAGAGGGTTAAACCTGCTTCCGCCGGGCTGCTACACTTAACTCACGTTTTTTACCTGAAGGCTAACCCGCACTATGTCGGAAAATAACTATCAACCGCCCAAAGTCTGGACCTGGCAGCCGAAACAAGGCGGCGCGTTCGCCAATATCAACCGCCCCATCGCCGGCCCGACCCACGAGGCGACGCTGCCGGTCGGTAAACATCCGCTGCAGCTTTACTCCATGGGCACGCCTAACGGGCAGAAAATCACCATCCTGCTGGAGGAGCTGCTGGCGCTGGGCGAAAGCGGCGCGGAGTATGATGCGTTCCTTATCCGCATCAGCGAAGGCGATCAGTTTTCCAGCGGTTTCGTGGCCGTCAATCCCAATTCCAAAATACCCGCGCTGCTCGATCGTTCGGCGTCGCCGGCTATCCGCGTATTTGAATCCGGTTCCATCCTGCTTTATCTGGCGGAAAAATTCGGGCGTTTCCTGCCTCAGGAGCGCGCCGCGCGCACCGAAGTGCTGAACTGGCTTTTCTGGTTGCAGGGCTCCGCGCCTTATCTGGGCGGCGGCTTCGGCCACTTCTATAATTATGCGCCGGTAAAAATTGAATACGCCATCGATCGTTTCACCATGGAAGCCAAACGCCAGCTCGACGTGCTGGACCGGCAACTGGCCGAACACCGTTTTATCGCCGGCGAGGATTATTCGATTGCGGATATCGCCATCTGGCCATGGTACGGCAGCCTGGTGCAGGGTGGGCTGTATGACGCCGGCGAGTTCTTGGATATTACCTCCTACCGGCATTTCACGCGCTGGGCCGAGGACATCAGCCGGCGCCCCGCCGTGCAGCGCGGACGCAAGGTCAACCGTACCTGGGGCGATCCCGCCGAGCAGTTGCATGAACGCCACGACGCGGCTGATTTCGAGCACAATACCGCAGACAAACGCGGCGCGTCTTAAAGCCCGGCGCCAGGGAGCGTTAAAGCCGGTGTAGCGCCCCATGGCACGGTATGTGATTTGATTTAGCGCCATTGGACACCCGGAGGGGGTTTCGCTAGCGGGGAGGCTTATGTTGCCGCGGTGGTGAGGCTTATGTTGCCGCGGCGGTGAGGTTTATGTGGCCGCGGCGGTGAAGTTTATGTGGCCGCGGCGGTGAGGTTTATGTGGCCGCGGCGGTGAGGTTTATGTGGCCGCGGTGGTGAGGTTTATGTGGCCGCGGTGGTGAGGTTTATGTGGCCGCGGTGGTGAGGTTTATGTGGCCGCGGTGAGGGTTTCGCTTGCCGTGCGTGAGGTGTTCATATGTATTGCCGGGCGCCGGCAAGCGACAAAGAGGCCGTACCGCGACGGCCTCCTTGACCTCCGCGCGCCCGGCAGGTCGCGCGTCGCTGCGCGATGCCTTCCGTCGCCCATGCCCCCGTGATGCACCGGCCCGGTATGCGCTCCCGGCGCCACCGGGCCTTTCGCCGCTCCCGGCGGCTCATGCCGGGGGCACAGGCGCCGTCAGCGCGCTTTATGCCGGTCCCCATGTCGCTGTTGGCGCTGCATATTATGAAACAACAGCGGCGCTGTAGTTTTGGATAGGGTCTGGCGTCGGAATGCGATTGACGGTTCTGGAATACAACGGGTACGGAATGCAGCTGGCACAGCGAAAAGTTGGACATGCAGTCATGCAGTCATGCAGTCATGCAGTCATGCAGTCATGCAGTCATGCAGTCATGCAGTCATGCAGTCATGCAGTCATGCAGTCATGCAGTCATGCAGTCATGCAGTCATGCAGTCATGCAGTCATGCAGTCATGCAGTCATGCAGTCATGCAGTCATGCAGTCATACAATATGGCGTTCATCATTCATGCAACTTAAACCTTACGCTTTCAGCCATCAGCCCAAAATAAATACTGATATTTTTCCCGGTAATCACATACCGCGATGAACCCCAAAACGCTGTTTTACTCACAGGCGATGGTGTTGACGTGGTGCCGGCATAGAGTGCGCCGGCAGCGCGCATCTTGGCTGGATGAGCCGCCGGGAGCGGCGAAAGCCCGGTTTGCGCCGGGAGCGCATACCGGGCGGTCCACAAGCCGGGATGGGTGATGCCGGGGACCGCGCAGCGGCGCACGATCTGCCGGACGCGCGGAGGTCAAGGAGGCCGTCGCGGTAGAGCCTGTACATAAGATTGTGTAATCGCCTGATTTTGATATGTTCAATCCATCATTAGAATTAGGTGAATTTATGGACGAAAAATTGCTACAGGCTCTCGCAACTGAGCTGGCTAAAAGTCTCAAAACCCCTGAGGATCTGAGCCAATTTGATCGGTTTTTAAAAAAATTAAGTGTTGAGGCTGCCCTTAAAGCTGAACTGACTCACCATTTGGGTTATGAGAAAAATCAGCTCAAATCGGGTTCCAACGCCCGTAACGGTTATTCCTCTAAAACGGTTACCACAGGTGATGGCCCGCTAGAGCTGAGGACACCTCGTGATCGCGAAGGGACCTTCGAGCCCCAACTAGTGAAGAAAAATCAGACCCGTATTACCGGAATGGATGACCAGATCCTGGCGCTTTA
Source organism: Sodalis sp. RH14 (assembly GCF_047324285.1). Taxonomy (NCBI): domain Bacteria; kingdom Pseudomonadati; phylum Pseudomonadota; class Gammaproteobacteria; order Enterobacterales; family Bruguierivoracaceae; genus Sodalis; species Sodalis sp. RH14. The sequence continues at coordinate 2,624,140 of NZ_CP178739.1, read as the reverse complement.
TGCCAAAGGCATGACCACCCGTGAGATATCGGCGATGTTTAAGGAAATGTACGATGCGGATGTCTCACCAGCACTGATATCGAAAGTCACTGAGGCGGTTCTGGAGCAGGTCACTGAATGGCAGAATCGCCCACTCGATACGCTCTATCCCATCATTTACCTGGACTGCATCGTGGTAAAAGTTCGCCACGACGGTCGCGTCATCAATAAATCCGTGTATCTGGCGTTGGGAATTAACATTGAAGGCCAAAAGGAACTGCTGGGCATGTGGATGGCAGAGAACGAAGGCGCGAAGTTCTGGCTAAACGTGTTGACCGAGCTTAAAAACCGGGGATTACAGGATATTTTTATCGCCTGCGTCGATGGCCTGAAAGGCTTTCCTGACGCTATTAATACGGTCTACCCGAGGACCTGCATTCAGCTTTGTATCGTACACATGGTGCGTAACAGCCTGCGCTTTGTCTCCTGGAAAGACGCCAGGGCCGTCATGCGAGACTTGAAGGCAGTGTACCAGGCACCGACGGAGGAAGCGGGACAGCGGGCGCTGGAGACGTTCGCCAGCGTATGGAACTCCCGTTATCCGCAAGTAAGCCGGAGCTGGCAGGCTAACTGGACTAACCTTGCGACATTCTTCGCCTATCCGGAAGACATTCGCAAAGCGATCTACACCACAAACGCCATCGAGTCGCTAAACAGCGTGATCCGACACGCTATTAAAAAACGCAAGGTATTCCCGTCAGACGAATCGGTAAAAAAAGTGGTGTGGCTGGCCATCCAGGCGGCGTCAAAAAAATGGTCGATGCCGGTGAGGGAGTGGAAGATGGCATTGAATCGTTTTAGTATAGAATTTGGAGATCGTTTAAGTGGTCATTTATAAAAAGGCGTTTACACAGATTCCTAAACAGGCTCTCGCGGTACGGCCTCTTTGTCGCTTGCCGGCACCCGGCACTACATAAACCCCCAAACGCACGGCAAGCGAAATCCTCACCGCAGCAACATAAGCCTTACCGCCGCGGCAGCATGAGCCTCACTGCGCACGGCAAGCGAAACCCTCACCGCAGCAACATAAGCCTCAACGCGCACTACAAACGAAACCCTCACCGCGGCACCATAAGCCTCAACGCGCACTACAAACGAAACCCTCACCGCGGCAACATAAGCCTTACCGGCCGCGATAACCCCCGCCACGGCAACATAAGCCCGCCGCAGGCGAATTACGCCGCATCCTCCAGGGTGCTCAGCTCGCGATCCCTCACTTCCGGCATACAGGCGGCGGAGAATAGCCCAATACAGGAATATACGACGATCATCGCGGTAATCGGCCACCAGGAACCGGTCATACTGCAAAAAATACCGGCCAGGACGGGACCGAACCCAACGGCGACCAATCCCCCCAGCTCCTTGGAAATCGCCATCCGGGTGAAACGATTACGCGAGCCGAACATTTCCGCCATGGTGATATTTTCCAGCGCGAACAGCCCCAGCACGGCGAAATTATGGATAATGATAATACAGGCCATAATGGTGTTAACGTCGTTGCTCTTGTCGACAATCATCGACAGCATAGGATACGCCAGGATAATCGCCGAAATATTCAGCAGGATATAAGGCAACCGCCGGCCGATTTTATCGGACAGCCAACCAATCAGGGGAATGCTGAGAAAGCCTATCACCGAACTTATCATCAGCGCGTCGGTGGGGATCTTTTTTTCAAACAACAGCGTCTGCACCAGATAGCCGGCCAGGAAGGTCTGGATCAATCCTGAATTGCCGGCCTGGCCAAAACGCAGCCCGGTCGCCAGCCAGAAGGCCTTGCTGCCGAACATCGCCGCCAGGGAATGGGTATCAAGCACCGCGTCGGTAACCGCGACCTTGCCTTCGCCGCTGTCCTTCACTTCTTCAAAAACCGGGCTTTCTTTCAGGTTCAGGCGCAGCCAGATGGCAAAAATCATCACCACGATGCTGGATAAGAAAGGAATACGCCAGCCCCAGGCCACCAACTGCTCTTTATCCAGCACAAAAAACATCACGGCCCAAATCGCGGTGGCCGACAGGGTGCCGCAGTTGGTCCCCATGGCGACCAGGGAGGAGATAAGCCCCCGTTTACCCTTGGGCGCATATTCGGCCAGCATGGTGCCGGCGCCGGAGATTTCGGCGCCCGCGCCCAGCCCCTGGATAATACGCAGGATTATCAGCAGTAACGGCGCGTAGATGCCGATCTGGGCGTAGGTAGGCAACACGCCGATTAACGTGGTACAGATACCCATCATGGCGATGGTGATGAACAGCACCCGTTTGCGCCCGATGGTATCGCCCATCCGGCCGAAGATAAACGCGCCGACGATACGGGCGATATACCCCGCGCCGTAGGTGCCCATGGCCAGGATCAACGCCATGGCGGCGGATTGTTCCGGAAAAAACACCTCATGAAAAACCAATGCCGCGCCCAGCGAATACAGCTGGAAATCCATAAACTCCAGGGCGGTGCCCAGCCAGCCGGATACGGAAACCTTGACCAGATCAGCGGTGCTTCGTACCGGCTGAAGGCGTGTTGACTCTGTTTTTATACTCATAGGGTTATTCTCTGCAAATTGTCTCAGGCACAGTTTCAGGTACAGAGAGGGGATATCTCCGTTATACATGCCATCAGCGGCGCGCAATGGCGCCCGCCGAATGAATGTGGTGAAAAGATATGCAGATGCTTACTACCATACAAGTATTTTTTATTCGTTTACCGATCTCCATCACATTTAATTTACATACCAGTGACACCCGAGCGGACGGCGAAAAGCACCCTAAGCGCAGGCGGCCAGGCCGCATGGCGCTGATGCGCGCCAGGCCCGCGGCGCCGTCGCCATGCGGCCTGGCCCGTTCAGCGGATAAAAAGCCGGGACCTGCCGGGCGGCGGACACGGGGCGAACGCGCCGTCCCAACCTGCAGGCGTCGCCGGCCTAGGCCAGCAGGTATCGGGTGGTGCGCGCGCCGTCGATATACAGCGCGCGCGTATCGCCTGCGGGCAGTTGCAGGACCAGCTCGCGCCAGGCCGGCCGGTAATCGCCGCGCCGCCGGAACCGGATATCCACCCGGCCGGGACCGGCCTGCATATCCCATTCCAGCCAGAGCGCGTGCCCGTCCCGCCAGGCGAAACTTTCGCCATCATCCTCGTACAGCATTCCCGAACTTTCCTCTGTCCCCGGCAGGGGAAACAGCGCCAGGCGGCGTTCATCATCCAGGGTGGGATCCTGGCACTGATAACAGCCGGAAAGCGCAATGGCGGCCCCGGCCCGCACCAGCATCGGCAGGCGCTCCAGCGGCGCGTCCAGGACGATATCCTGGCCGCCGGCAAACCATTGTCCGCTGTGCCAGTCATACCAGCCGGTGGTGTTGTCCGGCAGGTAGACCCGCCTTTTACGCGCGCCCGGCTCCACGACGCTCGCGACCAGGAGATCGCGCCCCAGCATAAAATCATCGGTTTCGGCAAAGGCGCGCTCATCGTGCTCATGATCGAGAAACGTCGGGCGCAGCATAGGTTCGTCCTCGCTGCACGCCTGCCAGAACAGGGTATACAGATAGGGCATCAGGCGATAGCGCAGGCGGATGGCCGAGCGCACCATGGCCGTCGACGACGGGTACATCCAGGGTTCGTTGACCGTGCCGTCATCATTCCAGGAGTGGATGGTAAAACGCGGATGCATCACGCCGTTTTGCACCCAGCGCACAAACAGCTCCGCATCCGGCTTGTCGCCGGCGAAACCGCCGACATCATGGCCGATGTTATAAAGCCCGGACAGGCTCATGCCCAGCCCCATACGGGTATTAAACCGCAGCGTTTGCCAGCTGGTGCGGTTATCGCCGCTCCAGGTCTGGACATAACGCTGCATGCCGGCGCAGCCCGAGCGGGAAATCAGATACGGCCGCTTTTGCGGCGCGAACCGCTGCTGGGCGGCCAGAGAGGCGCGCATCATCAGCAGCGGCATGACCGGGCGGATATGTTTAATGGCGATTTCACGGCCAAACCCCTGGCAGCGCGCCTCGCCGTCCCACAGTTCATATTCGTTATTGTCGTTCCAGGTGGCGTCGATGCCGACCTCCAGCAGTTGCCGGGTGACATTTTCCTGCCACCAGGCCAGGGTACGCGGGTTGGTAAAATCGAGATTGGCGCCCTCGTCGTCCCAAAATAGCGAGTTCGCCGGGCCGTCATGCTGAGAATCGCGGATAAACAGACCCTGCTCCGCCGCCGCGGCATACTGGGGATGATCCCGCAGCAGGCAGGGTTTGATATTGGCGGCCAGCTTGATCCCCGCCTGGTGAAACGCCTGCGTCATCTCCCGCGGGCGCGGAAACTTTTCCCGGTTCCAGTTGAAAACATAGCGTTTGTCGTGAATGGAGGTATAGCCGGACGACAGCTGGAACGAATCGCAGGGAATGGCATGTTCGCGGCATAAGGCGATAAAAGCCAGCAGTTGCTGCTGGGCGTCCGGGGCGTCGGTGTAATGCATGGTCGACCCGCTGTAGCCAAGGCTCCATTTGGGGCCGAACGCCGTTTTGCCCGTCAGCCGCACCAAAGCCTTGGTGACGTCCAGCACGCGCGGGCCCAGAAACAGATAATAGTCCAGATCCCCCGCCTCGGCGCGATAGCGCCGATAGGCCGGATGGTAATTATCCAGCTCGTTGCCTAAATCAAACCAGCTGTTGCTGAGATTATCGTAGAACAGGCCGAAGCTGGCGTCGCCACGCTGCGTGATGGTGAACGGGATATGCTTATACAGCGGGTCGGTGGACGCCGCGTTATACCCCATGGCGTCGAGATTGCGCATTTCATAGCGCTTGCCGAGGCGATTAAGATCGCCCGCCTTTTCGCCCAGGCCGTAATAACGGTCCTGCCCATACCGGCGCTGATAATGCTCCGCGCCGTCGCCATGGGCGTTAAGCAAATACGCGCCGGTGGGACGATCGCAGGCCAGCGGCAGCCAGCCGCCCGGCGCTATCCGGTATTCCCATTCCAGCCACAGCGGCTGGTGCACCGTTACCCTCACCCGGTCGGTGCTCAGGCGCAGGGACTTGTCGCAATGCTCAAGCTCGAAGGCGGGCAAGGCAAAATCATCGATATATTCGCGATCCCGCCCTTCCCAGGGGACATCCCGCTGCGGCGCGATGCTCCAGGTGCGATCGAGCGCCAGCTCCCCGCCCTTTTTGATCAGCACGCGGAACAGGCCGTTTTCCAGCACATACAGGCGGAAAAGATGCGCGCCGTCCACGCTAAGCTCAATAAAGTGGTCGGTTTGCCGGTTCAGTTGCCACTGTTTCAACGTCTTCATAATTTGTTGCTTCCTCTACGTCATACCGGCGCGCCAACGCGCCGTTCGGCAATAAACATCACCAGGAAAATAGCGCCGATCAGGTCAAAAAAACCCATGGCGACAAAGAGCGGGTTAAAGCCGATGGTATCGGCGGTGACGCCGATAATTAATGAAAAAAGAAAACTGGCGATCCACGCGCAGGAACCGCGCATGCCGTTCACCGTCGCCATCTGGCCCTTATCGAAAGATTCCACCACCAGGGCGCTGAGCATGCAGGAGATCACCTGATGGCCGAAACCGCCAATGGAAATCAGCAGGATGGCCAGCCAGGGGGTTTGCACCAGCGTCATCAACGCCAGCGACAGCATCAGAAAAGCGCCGGTGATGGAACTGGCGACGATCGAATTGATGCGCGTGCAGCCAAACCAGCGAATATACAGGCGGGTAAGATAACCGCTGGCGATACTGCCTAAATCGGCGGCGAGAAACGGCAGCCAGGCGAACAGCACAATCTGTTTCAGTTCCATGCCGCGTTCGTTGGCCAGGTAGAGCGGCACCCAAAAACTCAGCACGCCCCAGGCCGGTTCGGCCAGGAAGGCCGGAATGGCGATACCGTAGAAACGCTTGAGCCGGGCAATGGTTTTCAGCGCTTGCCAGAACGGCTGCCGGACCGGGTCGGGATCATGGTCCTGGCCGATAAACCCGCGCTCATCCTCGCCCAGATTGGGATGGGTCGCGGGCGAGTGGTAAAGCCACCACCATATGCCCGCCCATAGCAGGCCAAGGCCGCCGGAGAGAAAAAAGGCGCCGTGCCAGCCGAAGCTGGCGTGCGCCAGATAAATGATCGGCGGCGCCAGCATGGCGCCGATGGAAAACCCGACGCCGGCCCAACCCGCCGCCACGGGACGTTCTTTTTTAGGAAACCAGTCGCCAATCGCCTTGGCGTTGGCGGGTGTGGCCGCCGCTTCCGACGCGCCCATAAAAAAGCGCAGGATGGCCAATTGCACCCAACTCCCCGCCCCGGCGTGCAGCAGGCACATGACCGACCAGATCAGGGCGCAAACGAAAAACCCCATTTTTAAACCAATCACATCAATCAGCCAGCCGCAAAACGGTTGGAACACCGTATAGGCCAGTTGGAAGGCGGCGATGATCCACGAATACTGTTCGGTGGTCATATGCAGACTGGCTTTTAGCTCGGGCGCCAGGATCCCCAGCGCGTTGCGCGTGATGTAGTTAACGGTGACCCCAAGCAGGAACAGGGCCAGCATCCACCAGCGTAAATTTCGCACTACCCGTTTACCCGCCAGGGAAAGCGCTTTGGTATGGCCTTCAAGATTCATGATTTACCCCAGGTTGCGAACGGCGGGCGCGAGGCGGGAGACGCTGCGCGTTCCGCCGGCTTGCCGTCCATCGGATTACCCTCATTCACACCGCCCGCGTCCAGACGTAAAACGTGACCATCGCCCGACAGTAAAAGAGCCCAAAACGCGGGTCGAGGCCATTTTTTGCAAAGATTTTCATGAGATAGTGAATCCGGCGCCTCTCTGCGCCGGGAGGCCCGGGGACGCTGCCGAAGGCGTTATGAAAATTTTTTCATTTGCTAATTTGAAGGCGATCACAAAATGAAAGGAAAGTTGAAAATCACCGATATCGCCCGGGAAACGGGACTGTCCATCAGTACCGTTTCCCGGGTGCTGGCGGGCAAAGCCAATACCAGTCCCGCGGCCCGGTCCCGCGTACTACAGGCCGCCCGGCTGGAGGGGGTCATGAATAATTTGTCCACCGGCCGGTTGCTGTTGAACAGTTTGCTGGTGTTTGCCCCGCCGCGGGCGTTCGACGTGCGTACCGATATTTTTTATTACAAGGTGATCCAGGGAATAAGCCGGGCGCTGGAGCAGCATGAGGTGCGGCTGCGCTACTGCGCGTTGGACGAGAACGACAGCGACGCCGCCCTGTTCCTCGCCAGGATGAACCAGCCGCAGACGGAAGCGGCGCTGCTGGTCGGCATTGATGATGACCGCATCCATACCCTGGCGGCCGAACTGCATAAACCCTGCGTACTGATTAACTGTTACGATCGCCGCATGCGCCTGCCCTCGGTATCGCCGCATCACCAGCTGATTGGCGAATTTTCCGCCCAATACCTCTTTGAGCAGGGACACCGTAATATCCTGACCCTGCAATGCCTGCGGCGTTACACCATGGAACTGCGTATGAACGGGATACGCGAAGCCTGGCATGCCCATAACCTGCCCTTTGACGAAGAGCGCCATCAGCTGGTGGTGCAAGGGTTCGGTACCGCGGAGTCGGAACGGGCGCTGGGGGATTTTATCCGCCGCTGCCCGCCGGCGCAGCGCCCGAGCGCCATTCTGGCCGGCGGGGATTTTATGGCGGTGGGCGCCGTCAACGCCCTGCGCCAGGCCGGCCTGCGCGTGCCGCAGGATGTGTCGGTGATGAGCATGGACGGTTTTAACCTGGCGGCGATCCATGATATCCCGCTGACGTCGGTGCACGTGCCGCGCGACGAACTGGGCGTGGAGGCCGTCAGGACGCTGCAGCAGCGGCTGTTGTGTCCCGACGCGCCGGTGGGCAATCTGCTGCTGAACGGCACATTGATGATCAGGGATTCCGTGCGCCGCATCCGCGACAATAAAAACCATTCCGCCGTGCAACGCGACGGTTTGTATGATTAACCTTCAGCCGCATTCCCTTTCAATATGAAGTGAAAACCGGTGGACGGCCGTCACGGCAAATGCCGGTTTCCCGCGCTATATTGGCCGGATTCCATGCCGGCGACATGGCGCGGCGGCAACGATGGCGCACTCCGGGAGCACACCGCATGACCCTTCATGATAAACAGCAAATAGCCCTGACTGACGTGTTGCGCCTGCTGGCCTGCGTGGTGATTGTGCTGGCGGGCGTGCATCTGGCCGCCCCGGTTATCGTACCGCTGCTGCTGGCGCTGTTTCTGGCGATTGTCCTGGAGCCGCTGATCGGCCTGATGACACGCCTGGGCCTGCCGCGGCTGGCGGGGGTGGCGCTGCTGAGCGGCGGCCTGCTCATCGCGCTGCTGTTCACGTTGCTCAACATCATGGACGCCCTGCCGGAACTCAACCAGATGAGCAGCCAGGCGGGCGGCCTGCTGTCCGGTCCCCTGTCCGCCGGACTGGCCCCGCTGGCGCGCGCCGGGGTCACGCTGACGCCGGACGACGTCATGACCTATCTCGACCCGGGCCAGCTGCTGCGGATGGCCACCCGTACCCTCGGCCGGATTTCGGACATTCTGTCGACGGTACTGGTGGTGTTCCTGATGGTGCTGTTTATGCTTATCGAAGTGCCCGCCCTGGTGGCGAAAAGCCAGCGCCTGCTGCACGCCTCATCGCCGGGCATGGCGGCCATGCGCCAGGGCATCGGCTTCGTCAGTCATTACCTGGCGATAAAAACGCTCTCCAGCCTGGTCAGCGGCCTGATTATCTGGGGCGCCCTCCTGCTGCTGCAGGTCAAGTTCGCCTTTATCTGGGGCGCGCTGGCCTGCCTGCTGAATTTTATCCCGGTCATCGGCTCGGTGCTGGCCGCGATACCGCCGGTCATCCAGGCGTTTATCTTTAACGGCGCCGGCGCGGGCGCGGCGGTGCTGATGGTGTTCCTGGCGCTGAACCTGCTGTTGGGATGCATGCTGGAGCCCTACATCATCGGACGTAAGCTGGATATGACCACCAGCACCGTGATCATCTCCCTGGTGGTATGGGACGGACTGCTGGGCATGACCGGCGTGCTGCTGGCGGTGCCGCTGACCCTGTCGGTTAAACTGGCGCTGGAACAGACCCGCGGCGGCCGTAAACTGGCCTTTATGATGGGTGCGAAGCGCTGAGCCGGTCAAAAGCCCCCGGCGCCGCAATAAAAAACCATTACCCCCCCGCCTCATTATTACTTTATCTTATGCCCCGCGAAACGGTTCCCCTTTCACAGCTATCGGCCGGCAGAGCCGACACAACATCACTGACAGGAATAGGTCTATATGGTTGAACATTCTACACAGAGCCCGGCAACGCAAGCGCCTGCGGATACGCTGCAACGCAGCCTGAATAACCGCCATATCCAGCTGATCGCCATCGGCGGCGCCATTGGCACCGGCCTGTTTATGGGTTCCGGCAAAACCATCAGCCTGGCCGGGCCCTCGATCATTTTCGTTTATCTGATTATCGGTTTTATGCTGTTTTTCGTGATGCGCGCGATGGGCGAGCTGCTGCTCTCCAACCTGGCCTATAAATCTTTCAGCGATTTCGCCGCCGACCTGCTCGGCCCCTGGGCGGGTTACTTTACCGGCTGGACCTACTGGTTCTGCTGGGTGGTGACCGGCATTGCCGACGTGGTGGCCATCAGCGCCTATTTTCAGCTGTGGTTTCCCGGCTTCTCCATCTGGATGAGCGCCCTGCTGTGCGTCGCGGTGTTCTTTTCGCTGAATATCGCCACCGTGCGGCTGTTCGGCGAGCTGGAATTCTGGTTCGCCCTGGTCAAGATCATCGCCATCGTCGCCCTGATCGCGGCCGGCGCGCTGCTGGCGGCGATGCACTACCACTCGCCCGCCGGCGGCACGGCATCCATTGCGAATCTCTGGCAGCACGGCGGCCTGTTTCCCAAAGGTCTCGACGGTTTTTTCGCCGGGTTCCAAATTGCGGTATTCGCCTTTGTCGGGATTGAACTGGTCGGCACCACCGCGGCGGAAACCCGCGACCCCCACACCGTATTGCCGCGCGCCATCAACGCCATCCCCCTGCGGGTGATTATGTTTTACGTGCTGGCGCTGATGGCCATTATGGCGGTAACGCCCTGGGACAGCGTGGCGCCGGACCACAGCCCGTTTGTGTCGATGTTTATGCTGACCGGCCTGCCCGCCGCCGCCAGCGTGGTGAATTTTGTGGTGCTCACCTCCGCGGCCTCCTCGGCCAACAGCGGCATGTTTTCCACCAGCCGCATGCTGTACGGCCTGGCGGAACAGGGCGTGGCCCACCGGCGTTTCGCGCTGCTATCGCGTCGCGCCGTGCCGACCAACGGCCTGGTGTTCTCCTGCCTGTGCCTGCTTATCGGCGTGGCGCTGATCTACCTGATCCCGAACGTGATGACGGTATTTACCCTGGTGACCACGGTATCCGCCATTCTGTTTATGTTTGTCTGGACCATTATTCTCTGCTCTTACCTGGCCTATCGGAAACGCTATCCCGAGCGCCATCGGCAGTCGCGCTTTAAAATGCCGCTGGGCAAGGTGATGTGCTGGGTTTGCATGGCCTTCTTCCTGTTTGTGCTGGTGTTGCTGACGCTGCAGGAGGATACCCGCGCGGCGCTGATGGTCACGCCGCTGTGGTTTATTCTTCTCGCCGCCGGCTGGCGGCTGCGCGGCAAAAATGCGGCCTGAGGCCAGGGCGCCGTCAGCGGTTGCCCGGCGGCCCCGGCGCCGGCATCTGGCGCAAGGTGCGGCATCGGTGATAATGTGGTCGGACGGGACGGCAACACCCATGGGTTTGCCGGCGCACGCCAGCCAGACGACAGTGGCCTGCCAATAAAAGCAGGCAACCATAAGGATCAACAGATGAAAAAGATTCGGGTAGGCGTCATTTTTGGCGGGAAATCGGCCGAGCATGAGGTCTCTTTGCAATCGGCGAAAAACATTGTTGACAATATCGACCGTGAAAAATTTGATGTGACCCTGTTGGGCATCGATAAACAGGGCATCTGGCACGTTAACGATGCCTCGGATTACCTGCTCCATCAGGACAATCCGGCCCGTATCGCCCTGAACCCGTCCCATACCGGCGTGGCGCTGGTGCCCGGACAGGCGAGCCATCAGCTTATCGAAAGCCGTAACGCCAGCGCGCTGGCGCAGATGGACGTGATTTTTCCCATTGTCCACGGCACGCTCGGCGAGGACGGCTCGTTACAGGGCCTGCTGCGCATGGCCAATATTCCGTTTGTCGGCAGCGGCGTGCTGGGATCGGCGCTCTGCATGGATAAAGACATCGCCAAACGTCTGCTGCGCGATGCCGGCCTGCCGGTGGCGCCATTTGTGACCCTGACCCGGGCCAATAGCGCCAGCCATGATTTCGCCTCGGTCAGCGCCCGGCTCGGGCTGCCGCTGTTTATCAAGCCGGCCAACCAGGGATCCTCCATCGGCGTCAGCAAAGTGGCCGACGAAGCCGGATTCAACCACGCGGTGCAACTGGCATTCCGCTATGACCATAAGGTGGTGGTGGAGGCGGCCATTACCGGGCGCGAGATCGAATGCGCGGTATTGGGCAATGACCAGCCGCAGGCCAGCGGCTGCGGAGAAATTATTCTCAGCGACGCGTTTTACAGTTACGAAACCAAATATATCAACGAACAGGGCGCGACGGTGGCGATCCCCGCCGATATCCCCGCCCTGGTCAACGAGCGCATCCGCGCCATGGCCGTCAAGGCCTACCAGGCGCTGGAGTGCCAGGGCATGGCCCGGGTGGACCTGTTCCTCACCGCCGCCGGCGACGCCATTGTCAACGAAGTCAATACCCTGCCCGGCTTTACCAATATCAGCATGTACCCGAAATTATGGCAGGCGAGCGGCATCGGCTATGCCGAGCTTATCACCCGGTTGATCACGCTGGCGCTCGAACGCCATCAGCAGGATAACCAGCTGAAAAGCACCCACCTCGACGCCCCCGGAGCTTAAGAGGCCGCTGGCGCGGCATCAGGCCCGCCGCGGTTACGCCAGATAACGCCGGAACCAGGCGATGGTGCGTTGCCAGGCGAGATCGGCGGCCGCCTGGTCATAGCGCGGCGTGGAATCGTTATGGAATCCGTGGTTCACGCCGGGGTAAATATAGGCCTCATAGGTCTTGCCGGCGTCTTTCAGCGCCGTCTCATAAGCGGGCCAGCCCGAGGTAATGGGGGTATCGAGCCCGGCATAATGCAAGAGCAGCGGCGCCTTGATGCGCGGCACGTCCTCCGGTTTCGGCTGCCGGCCGTAAAAAGGCACGGCGGCGCCAAGCTCGGGATAGGCCACGGCCGCCGCGTTGGCCACCCCGCCGCCGTAGCAAAAACCGGTGATGCCCACCTTGCCGTTGGTTTGCCCGCCCCCCATCAGATACTCAATAGCGGCGAAAAAATCATTCATCAGTTTGGTGGGATCCACCTGCTGCTGCAGTTCGCGGCCTTTGTCGTCATTGCCGGGATAACCGCCGACGGAGCTGAGTCCATCGGGGGCGAGGGCCACGAATCCCGCCTTGGCGACGCGCCTGGCCACATCCTCGATATACGGATTGAGCCCGCGGTTCTCATGTACTACCACCACCCCCGCCACCGGCTCCCTGGCCGCCGCGGGACGCACCCGGTAAGCGCGCACCTGGCCGTGGCCGTTGGGCGACGGGTAGGTAATATATTCCGCGGCGATATCCGGGTCGGTAAATTCAACCTGCTGGGCAAGCGCATAATTGGGGCTGAGCAAGGACAGTATGCCGGCGGCGGTCAAACCGCCGACGGCGAAGTGCGCCGCCTTGACCAGGAATTGACGCTTGGTGATCTTGCCATGGACGTAATAGTCATACAGCTCAAGCAGCTGCGGATCAAAATCGTTAGCGGTAAGACGGGTCATGATATCGCTCCTTTCATCCTGGACACGAATTAATCTAGCAGATCCGCAACCGCAAACGAAACGGGTTTCCGCGGTCATGGCGGGAGAGCGGGAAATACGCTGCGGCGTGTTTTTTCATGAGCTTATCTAAACCAAAAAGGTTTACCGGCTGAATATAAACGGTACTTTATCCATTACGTGGCCGGGGATATAGTCTTCGCAGGATGTATATCACTGTCTTTTCGGAGGAAAAATGTCAGAACAGAACCCTAACACCGATCGGCAACCCGTACAGGATCTCCGGTCGGCCATCGCCCTGCTGGAAACGATTGCCGGTGAATTCGTCAGCACCGATGTCGAGGTCGATCCCGAGGCTGAATTATCCGGCGTCTATCGCTACGTCGGCGCGGGCGGCACCTGCCAGCGCCCGACACGCAAAGGGCCGGCGATGATGTTCAATACCATTAAGGGATTCCCCGGCGTGCGCGTGGTGACCGGCCTGATGTCTACCCGCGAACGCGTGGGCCATCTGCTTAACTGCGCACCGGAAAGATTGGGTTTCCTGTTAAAGGAATCGGTAGCCAACGCCATAGCGCCGGTCGTGGTCGGCAAGGAAAAGGCGGTATGCCAGGAAGTGGTCCATCTCGCCTCGGATCCGGCGTTTGACCTGCGGACATTATTACCGGCGCCGACCAATACCGAAGAGGATGCCGGCCCGTATTTCACCATGGGGTTATGCTACGCCTCCGACCCGGAAACCAAACAATCCGATATCACCATTCATCGTCTTTGCATTCAAAGCCGCGACGAACTGTCCATGTGGCTGACGCCGGGCCGGCATATCGACGCCTTCCGTGAAAAAGCCGAACGGCTGGGACAGGCGCTGCCGATTTCCATCAGCATCGGCGTCGATCCCGCCATCGAAATCGCCGCCTGCTTCGAGCCGCCCACCACCCCGCTTGGCTTTAACGAACTCAGTATCGCCGGCGCGCTGCGCGGCAAAGCCGTCGAGCTGGTCAATTGCCTGACCATCGACGAGCGCGCCATCGCGCACGCCGAAATTGTTATCGAAGGCGAACTGTTGCCCAACGTACGCGTGCGGGAAGACCAGAACACCCATACCGGTAAAGCCATGCCCGAATTCCCCGGTTATACCGGCGAAGCCAAGGCGGCGCTGCCGGTTATCAAGGTCAAGGCGGTCACCTACCGAAAACACCCGATCCTGCAAACCACCCTCGGTCCCAGCGGCGAGCATGTCAGCATGGCGGGCATTCCCACCGAGGCCAGTATCCTGGATATGATTGAACGGGCCATGCCGGGGCGGGTGCTGAACGTGCATGCCCACACCTCCGGCGGCGGCAAGCTGCTGGCGGTGCTGCAATGCAAAAAAGCCTCGCCGGTTGACGAAGGCCGGCAACGGCAGGCGGCGCTGCTGGCCTTCGCCGCGTTTTCGGAACTCAAGCACGTCATCCTGGTCGATGAGGATGTCGATATCTTTGATACCGACGATATCCTGTGGGCGATGCAGACCCGCTATCAGGGCGACGTCGATACCATCTTTATCCCCGGCGTGCGTTGCCACCCCCTGGACCCGTCGCAGGTGCCGGAATACAGCCCGAGCATTTCGCAGCAGGGCGTATCCTGTAAAACCATTTTTGACTGCACGGTACCCTTTCATCTGAAATCGCACTTTGTCCGTTCCAAATTCAAAAAAGTCGACGTGCGGAAATTTCTGCCTGATTTTAAATAAACCGAGTTGTTAAGATGAGTAAGCGGCGCATTATCGTAGGCATCAGCGGGGCTTCCGGGTTCCAGTACGGCATGAAAGTGCTGGAGCTGCTACATGAACAGGATATTGAAGTGCATCTGGTCATCAGCAAAGGAGCGGAAGCCACCAGGGCGCTCGAAACGACCTATGAGCGCCAGGAGGTGGTGAAACTGGCGGATGAAGTGCACAGCGTAACCAATCTGGGCGCCGCGATAGCCAGCGGCTCGTTTACAACGCTCGGCATGATAATCGCGCCCTGTTCAATGAACAGTCTCGCCGCGATTGCCCATGGACTGGCCGGCAATCTTCTGACCCGGGCCGCCGATGTGATTTTAAAAGAGCGGCGCAGGCTGGTGCTGATGGTCAGGGAAACCCCCCTGCATCTTACCCATCTGAAAAACATGCAATCGGTAACGGAAATGGGCGGGATAATATTCCCTCCCGTTCCCGCCTTTTACCAGGCCCCGCAAAGCGTGGACGATATCGTCCGTCACAGCGCCGCCCGCGCGCTGGATTTATTCGGTCTGGACGTCGGCAATCTTAAACGCTGGGGCGAAATCCCGCGCGGCTGATGCGGAAATAGTCTTCATTCTAAGGAATAATTGATGTTAATTGGTCCATTCGTCAACGGCTGCGCCGTTTTGGCGGGCGGTATTGTCGGCGCATTTTTTGGCGACAAAATCCCCGAGCGGCTGCGCATTGCCTTACCGCTGACCTTCGGTCTCTCCTCCATGGGGCTGGGTATCGCGCTTATTGTCAAAATCCACAGCCTGCCGGTGGTGATATTATCGCTTATCGTGGGCGCGGCCATCGGCGAGCTGGTTTATCTGGAAAGACGTATCGGCATGATGGGTAATATCGCCAAAGGCATTGCCAATCGTTTTTCAGCGGATGACGGCAAGCTGGATCCGGCGGTATTCACCGAAAAATTCGTGGCGATCCTGGTGCTGTTTTGCGCCAGCGGCACCGGTATTATCGGCGCCATGACCGAAGGCATGACCCACGACGCCAATATCCTGTTCGTTAAATCCATCATGGATATATTCACCGCGGCGATTTTCGCCACCGTGCTGGGTTACGCCGTCGCCCTGATTGCCGTGCCGCAGTTAGTTATCCAGCTGTGCATCGCCTCGGCCGCCGTGCTGATTATGCCGCACACCACCCCTGAAATGATGGGCGACTTTACCGCCGCCGGCGGATTTATCATGCTGGCCACCGGGTTTCGTATTGCCGGCATTAAATCGTTCCCGGTGGGAAATCTCTTACCGGCGCTGGTGCTGGTGCTGCCCATTTCCCATTTCTGGACCCTGTTTATTCACTGATCGCCAGGCCATCCCCCTGACGCAAATACCGCGGCGCATCTTAGCGGTACCGGGATTTACTGTTATGCTGTGCTCACGTCAGGGGGCACCGGGAGAGTAGAATGGACCTGAAAAGGCTGCGGTATTTTTGCGCTATCGCCGAGCAGGGATCGATCAGCAAGGCGGCCATGCTGCTGAATATCGCCCAACCGCCGCTGGGCAAAAGGCTGCACGAGCTGGAGGCGGAAATCGGTTCGCCGCTGTTTATCCGCACCCCGAAAAAAATGCTGCTCACCGAGGCGGGCGCCTTTCTTTACCGCCATTCCTGCGAGGTGTTAAGCCAGGTTAACGCGCTGAAAAAACAGACCATCGCTATCGCCACCCGGCAAAAAAGAGTGGTCAAAATCGGCGTATCCTATTTGTATTTGCGTTATTTTAACCAAACCCTGCTGGATTTTTACCAGCGGCAGCCTGACTGGGATATTAACGTACTGGTCTCAGATTCCAGCCATCTTGAAGCGTTATTGGCGCAAAAGGCGCTGGATATCGCGCTGATCCAAAGCCCCAGGGAATGCAGCTCTTTTTATGTGCGCGAACTGGCGCCGGTAAAACTTATCGCCGTATTATCAGCCTCATTTTCCCGCCCGTTCGCCGGCAAGCGCGTTAATTTATCCGACATCGGCAAGCTGCCGCTGATATTGCATCACCGTATCGACGGCGAGGGAACCTATGAATTCTTGCTGAATAAACTCTACGCGGAGATTGAGGAAGTGAATATCCTGATGAAGGTGTCCGAGCCGCGGCTGATTCTGGATCTGCTCAATGCGGGTCTGGAGGGCGCGGCGTTTATACCTGATTCAGAGTTTGTCCCCAGCCGGGACGGACAGTATTTCTCCTTCGACATCATCCAGGATATCCAAATCTATCAACCCGCTATCGTCACACTGAATACCGCCAAAAATTCTCTTATTCCCTGATTCTTTATAGCGCTCACCGCCGCCGGCACTCCTTTCCGCGGCCAGCCCGGCACGGACCGCATAAACTGCGCATGTTAATCCGCACCGGGCCGGAGTGTCGTCTTGTCAGCGAAGAGCGGAAAAGTCCGTTGGCGTTAAAAAGGAATTTTCAATACGTTCGACAATAGGTTTATCCGCCTCGCTGGCCGTACGCTTGGCTATCCACGCCGTATCCGCCTGGAAGGCGCTCCAGCGGACCTCGCGATCGGCCAGGCTGTCCCACTTCAGCAAATAGGTCAGGCTATGGTTGCTGGGGCCGATGAGGGTGGTCCAGAAACCTATCGGCTCGATACCGTACTGGGCAAATAAAGCCAGCGTGGTATTCCTAAAGCGGTCCTGAAGTGCCGGCAGGCGGCCGGGAAGGCAATGATAAACACGCATCTCAACAATCATGTATTTTCTCCGTTAGAGGGGTTTCCCCGGCGGCGGTAGCGGGTAGCGCCGGCGAATCGCAACCGGGGATGACATCATCGGGCAAATGCGCCGGCCGGTAAAGGGTCAGGACATCCCGCGGGTCATATTGCCGTCATCTGGATGTGATGTGATGCGCCTGCGTATATCATCATTGCTGCCAGCCCCGCCGCCCGGCAAGGGCCGGTAGACGACGAGAGACGAGATAATAATATTGAGGCGGAAATGGACATAGTCACTCAGCAGGATATTGACGAACGCTACCGTTTTGCCTGTGAACTGGCGAAAACCGGCGCCCGCCGCGCGTTTGCCTTTTATCAGCAGCGCCACCGGCTGGACGTGGAGCATAAGGGCGGGGATTTGCAGGATGTGGTCAGCATTGCCGACCGCGCCGTGGAGGCCCTTATCCACCAGGCCATCACCGCCAGGTTCCCGCAGGATGGCTTTCTCGGCGAGGAAACCGGCGGCGGCCAAACCGCGTCTTGTACCTGGGTGGTCGATCCGATAGACGGCACCAGCGCTTTTCTCAACGGACTGCATACCTGGTGCGTTGCCATCGGGGTGGTTATCCAGGGCGAACCCATCATCGGCGTGGTCTGCGATCCCAACCACGATGAAATCTTCCACGCCTGCGCCGGCAAAGGCGCCTTTGTCAACGATACGCCGCTGCGGGTACACGGCGGCCAAGCGGTGCGCGACGGCCTGGTGGGCGTGGGGACCTCGGGCCGGGTCGCCCCCGGGGTGTTTACGCCTTTTATCGGCAACCTGCTGCGCGCCGGCGGCATGTTTATCCGCAACGGGTCCGGCGCGTTGATGACGTCCTATGTGGCGGCCGGCCGGCTGATCGGCTATTACGAACCCCATATGAACGCCTGGGACAGCCTGCCGGGCATCGTTATGGTGCGCGAGGCCGGCGGCGTGACGAATGATTTTATGCATAACCAGGGGTTGATGAACGGTAATGCGGTGCTGATGGCCAATCCGGCCGTTTATCGGCAATTGCTGGCGCTTATTGATCAGTCCTGAGGCGATGGGCGCCAGCGCGGCACGCCCAGCTCATGAAACGGGTATCGGCGATGACGGCCTAAGGGTAGCGTGCGCATTCGCCTGGCCGGGAATGCAGCACCCCGGCCGAATAAGCCGTTTTGCACGCTAACCGGCAACAGCCATGCCGACGGTCATATGCAATCCATAAAATACCCCGCGGGCCACCAGTTCTCCCGCCACCACCAAGGCAAAACCCAGCGCCAGACCGGCGACGCCGCTGTTGACGCGCCGCAGCATCGGCCAGACCCAGCAGCCCAGGCCAAGGACGACCAGCGCCAGCCGCAGCGCCATCAGTTCGCCGTACCAGGGCACCAGCGCGGCGGACTGCTGCACTGAACTCTGTATTGCCGCCAGTCCGGCCGCCTGCATGACGGCAGCCCCCATACTGACAAGCAACGCCGCGATGCTAAGCGTAACCAGCATCCGGCGGCGGCGGATCTCGATCCCGGCGGCCCGCAGCAATAGCGCGCCCAGCAGCGGCCCGCCGATGAGCACCGTCAGAAAGAAATTCAGCGCGGTATAGCCGTTATTCCAGGTGGGTACGGTATCAATCCGGTAAACCCGGGTCATGGCATAGACAAATACCAGGCCCAGCGCCATGGCAAGACCCAGCCACGCCTTGCCCAGCGCGCGCGGCATCCTGCCGGTCACCGTCAGCAGCCAGTAGAGGCCGCCCGCGGCGAAAAACAGCGACCCGGCGGCGATTTCATTACTGAGTCCCGACGAACCCAGCCGATTGAGCGAATTAAGCGCCCGCAGCGGCGTGCCCAGGTGCAGCACCGACGCCAGAAACGCCAGGCCCATCAGCAGCCAGAGAACGCTCATCCAGCGATGCAGCCGCAGATGCTGCCCGGCATCGTAATGGCCGGCCATCCGCGCCAGCCCCATGACGATAAACCCGCCCACCACACACTGCCCCAGCACCGTAAACCAAATCAGGGGCCATTCCTGCCATCCCGTACCCATATTACACCTCCCTCGGATTAGCCAGATAGCCGGTGGTATCGTCGCAAGGACGGCTATTGGCGTTAGGCTTAAGCACAATGTTAGGCTTGGTGTAGCGAGCCTGCGGCAACGGCGCCAGCTGAGCCAGCGTACCGTGTTGCCGGCGCAGATCCTCAATGGGACCGAAGTCGAGCGCCCGCAAGGGACAGGATTCGACACAGACCGGTTTCAGACCGACGGCCAAACGCTCCTGGCAGCCATCGCACTTGGTCATATGCCCTTTCGCCTCATTATACTGCGGCGCGCCGTAGGGACAGGCCATGGCGCAGTAGCGGCAGCCGATGCAGACATCCTCGTTAACCACCACCAGGCCGTCATCGCGCTTATGCATGGCCCCGCTCGGGCAGACCTTGACGCAGGCCGGATCCTCGCAATGATTACAGGCAATGGAGAGATAATAGCTAAAGACGTTCTGCTGCCAGCTGCCGTCCGCTTCCTGCCGCCATGTGCCGCCGGCATATTCATAAATGCGGCGAAAACTGACGTCCGGCGCCAGATTTTTATAGTCTTTGCAGGCCATTTCGCAGGTCTTGCAGCCGGTGCAACGACTTGAATCAATATAAAATCCATATTGTGTCGACATGGACTACTCCTTAAAGTCGGACAACTTCCACCAAATTGGTATGCGAAGGATTACCCTTGGCCAGCGGAGAAGGGCGCTGCGTGGTCAGCACGTTAATGCTGCCGGCATGGTCGATACGATTCCCGTCCGGCGCATACCAGGCGCCCTCGCCCAAACCCACTACCCCGGGCATCATGCGCGGCGTGACTCTGGCATTGATCCTCACCTCCCCCCGGTCGTTGAATATGCGGATAATGTCGCCGTCTTTGATCCCGCGCGCTTGCGCATCAAGGGGATTTATCCAGATTTCCTGCGGGTTCGCGGCCTTTAAAATAGCGATATTGCCGTAGGTTGAATGGGTGCGCGCCTTGTAGTGAAACCCGGTCAGCTGCAAGGGGTATTTTTTATTCAGCGCATCATCGTAGTTTTCAAAACCCGGGCTATAGACGGGCAGCGGGTTGATTTCATCGCCGGGTGACAGCTGCCAGGTAGCCGCCAGCGTTGCCAGCGCGGCGGAATAGATTTCAATTTTACCAGAGGGCGTGGTGAGCGGATTGGCCGCCGGATCGGCGCGAAAGGCTTTATAAGCCACGAAATGGCCGTCCGGATCGCGCTGCTTGAATATGCCCTGGGCCTGGAGCTGTTCAAATTCCGGCAGCGCCGGAACGGCCAGCCGCGACTGCTGATAAAGATAACGCAGCCACTCTTCCTGCGTGCGCCCTTCGGTAAACTGCTGCTCGACCCCCATGCGGCGGGCGATTTCGCTGGTCATATCGTAGATATTCTTGCATTCGAACCGCGGCTTGATAGCCTGGCTGGCAAAAATCACGTACCCCATATCACCGCTTGACGCGTCCAGACAAAAATCCATTTGCTCCGACGCCGTACAATCCGGCAGCACCAGATCGGCATATTGGGCCGACGAGGTCATATGGTTATCGATCACCACAATCATCTCGCATTTCTTGTCATCCTGCAGGATGTCATGGGTACGGTTGATGTCGGAGTGTTGATTGATCAGGCAGTTGCCGGCGTAATTCCAGATAAATTTAATCGGGACGTCAAGCTTGTCCTTGCCGCGTACCCCGTCGCGGGTCGCGGTCATCTCGGTGGCGCGCACGATGGCATCGGTCCATAAGAACATGGAAATACTGGTTTTTACCGGGTTTTCCAGCGTCGGCATACGGACAAAGGGGATTTCATAGGACCCTTCGCGGGCGCCGCTGTTGCCGCCGCTGATGCCGACGTTGCCGGTCAGGATGGCCAGCATTGCGATGGCGCGGGTGGTCGTCTCGCCGTTGGCGTGGCGCTGCGGCCCCCACCCCTGGCAGATATAGGCCGGCTTGGCGCTGCCGATTTCCCGTGCCAGCTGGATGATGCGCGCGGCGGGGATGCCGGTGATGGCGGCGCCCCAGGCCGGGGTCTTCGCCGTCCCGTCCTGGCCTTGGCCCAGGATATAAGCTTTATAATGGCCGTTGGCCGGCGCGCCGGCAGGCAGTGTTTTTTCGTCATAACCGACGCAGTATTTATCCAGGAAGGGCTGGTCCACCAGATTTTCGCTAATAAGCACATAAGCCAGCGCAGAAGCCAGCGCGGCGTCCGTGCCCGGCCGGATGGGCAGCCACTCGTCTTCGCGGCCGGCGGCGGTATCGGTATACCGGGGATCGATAACCACCATGCGGGTATTGGACTGTTCGCGCGCCTGCTCCAGCAAATAGGTCACCCCGCCGCCGCTCATACGGGTTTCACCGGGATTATTGCCGAACATCACCACCAGCTTGCTATTAACGATATCGGTCGGGCTGTTGCCTTCCGCCCAGCCGCCGTAGGTATAGTTCAATCCCGCCGCGATTTGCGCCGAACTGTAGTCGCCATAATGGTTCAGATAGCCGCCGCAGCAGTTCATCAGGCGGGCAATCAGCGTTTTCCCCGGCGGCCAGGAGCGGGTCATGGTGCCGCCGAGCGTGCCGGTGCCGTAATTCAGGTAAATGGCCTCGTTGCCATAATCCTTAATAATGCGCTTAAGGTTAGCGCTGATTAAACCGAACGCCTCGTCCCAGCTGATGCGTTTGAATTTGCCTTCACCACGTTGCCCTATCCGCAGCATCGGGTATTTCAGCCGATCGGGATTATAGACCCGGCGTCGCATCGACCGCCCGCGCAGGCAGGCGCGTACCTGGTGCAGATCCCCATACACGTCATTGCCGGTATTATCGGTTTCCACATATGTGATTTCGCCATCGGCCACATGCATGCGCAGCGGACAACGGCTGCCGCAGTTTACCGTACAGGCGCTCCAGACGATTTTTTCCGCGGCGGGGGACGGGGGTAGGGTTGCCGGATCTCCGTCGGCCCGGGCCTGGCGGCTGAACGGCAGCGCCACGCCGCCGGCGGCCAGCGCCAGTCCGCACACTGCGCTATCTTTCACCAGATTTCGCCGGGTTAGGGGGATATTTAGTAAAGTATTATTATTTTCGCTTTTCATGATAATTCACCCTGAAGATCTCAAATCCCTGTTTAACGATGACATCAATCCGGAACAGTCTCGCCACGCATAAAATGCCACCGAACACAGAAAGCGCGGCGGAAATTCATTGCGGCATAATCATCCTCGCAATGAGATTACCCTTAGGATAGACAGGGGTATTGTCCGGCATCAATAAAACCGATATATATAATTTTATATAACACTTTTTTAATTAATTAATACGTAAAATTCAATTAGTTATTTATTAAATCCCTCCTTGGATTTAAATAATATTTATTCATTAAAGAATTAAAATATGAGTTTGCGCACAGATTTTCGCCCTATTGACCGTACAACGGGGAGAATAAAGACGTTCTTTCTCCCCATGGCGAAAAATATCGCCGGCGCACCCGGCCCACCATAAGCGAAATAAAGAATAAAACGACCCGCCAGATTTTTAAAAAAACAAGTCCGTTATGGGTATAACGCTCTCCCCCTGGCGATAAAATATAAATACTAATCACTCGCATGTTATTTCGCATTACGAAGCACGACGGATGATCATCGCCGGTTGCCAACCGTTCTATACTGACTTATCACCTTGCGGCATACACCACAGGAGCGCCCTGATGAAACTTCTCGCGACAAGGCACGTGCGCACCCCCATGCTCGACCTGGCTTATGAGGAATATGGTCCGCGGGACGGCGCGGCGGTGATTTTACTGCATGGCTTTCCCTACGATCCGCGCGCCTATGATGACGTGGCGCCTGGGCTGGTCGCGCGGGGCTACCGGGTGATGGTGCCTTATCTGCGCGGCTACGGCCCCACCCGGTTTATCAACGACGGCGTCATGCGCTCGGGGCAGCAGGCCGCCCTGGCCCGTGATCTGCTGGATATGATGGACGCGCTGTCGCTGGAGAAGGCCGTCCTGGCGGGCTATGACTGGGGCGGGCGCGCGGCCTGTATCCTCGCCGCTCTTTGGCCCGCCAGGGTGACGGCCCTGGTCAGCGCGGGCGGTTACAATATCCAGGATATCGCCGCTTCAGCCGCGCCGCAGGATCCCGAGGCGGAGCACCGGTACTGGTACCAATATTATTTCCATACCCCGCGCGGCCGCGCCGGACTGACGGCCAACCGGGCGGCATTTTGCCGCCTGCTGTGGCGGTTATGGTCGCCTTCCTGGCATTTTACCGACGCCGCCTACGCGCGCACCGCCGCCTCATTCGACAACCCGGATTTTGTCGAGGTGGTGATCCATTCCTACCGCCACCGGTACGGCTATATGGCGGGAGATCCCCTACTGCAGCCGATCGAGGATCGGTTACAACGCCTGCCGGTTATCGCGGTGCCCACCATTTCGCTATGCGGTCTTGACGACGGCGTGGGCGCGGGTCTCGACACCGGCGCGCCGGGCGCCGCCGATCCCGATCGCGATAAATTTTCCGCCTATTATCAACGGCGCCTGTTAGCGGGCATCGGGCATAATATTCCCCAGGAAGCGCCGCAGGCCGTAGTGGACGCCATCGTGGATTTACTGAACCTGTAACGGCGCGGTTTATTGCATGACGGATACGGCATTAATTAAAATGATATATCGCCGGGAAGTTATACATTAATAAGGGTGACCGTAACCATCATAGCGATTTTTCACTGGTCTGGTTACCCTGTCATTCCACGCCGCGTGGCGTGATGGCGAGCGCGGTAAAACATAAATTTATCTGGTGCTTATTTGGCGACTGTTTATTTCCTTGTCTCATTTACGATTATAATTATTCAATTAATAACTTGGCAAATTATTGCTCCGGCTCCCGAAATATATTTCTAAATAATAGTAATGTTGGATAAAAGTATTATCCAGTCGCAATGACCGCCGAAAAAAATAACCGGATCCTCCGTTTATATCAGGAATTATTATGCCGAACCCAATAGCCTATGAGCTTGCCGTGATGACGCTGCCTTACCAGCAATGGCACCTTGACCGGCCAGACGCGTCCGCCGTCGTCGCGGCGCTGGAAGAGGGCAAAATTCTGTATTTACCCCGCTTGTCTTTTATATTAACCCCGCAAGAAGAGGCCTTGCTCGATCCCGTCCTGCTGGAGCCGGAACGCAAAAATATCAGCTATCGGCCCGATCGCGACCGGCTGGACGGCGTGGCGGCGCCGGAGCAGCGTCCGGCGGCGCGGCAACTGCTGCAGCGTTATTATCAGGACTGCCGCGCCCTGATGGCGTCATTGCTGCCGGCCTACCTTGACGCCTGCCACAGCCCGGCCGGTACCCTGCGGCTGCATCAGGTCACCGACTGGCGCGCCAGGGCCTCCTGGCGCAAGGATGATAGTCGCCTGCACGTGGACGCCTTTCCTTCACGACCCAACCGCGGCGAGCGCATACTGCGCGTTTTCACCAATATCAATCCTTATGGCATAAGCCGTACCTGGCGCATCGGCGAGCCCTTCCCCCCGCTGGCGCAGCGTTTTCTGCCGCGGCTCAGGCGCTATTCCCCTTTGGCAAGCTGGTGGCTAAACGCCGTTGGCATCACCCAAACACGCCGCAGCCGTTACGATCATCTGATGCTGCAATTGCATGACGCCATGAAAGCCGATACGGACTATCAGCGCGACGGCCCGCAGTTGGTGATGGCATTCCCGCCGGGCAGCACCTGGATCTGTTTTTCCGATCAAACGCCCCACGCGGCGATGGACGGACAATTCCTGCTTGAACAGACTTTTATGCTGCCGTTGTCCGCCATGCGCGATCCCAGGCGGGCACCGTTAAGCGTGTTGCAATCCCTCGTGCACGAATCCCTCATCTAGCCCGGGCGTCAGCGCCCGTCACATCTGCTGATTAAAAAGACTTTGCAAATTCACAGGTCTTTTACCATCATCAAGTAAAGCGCCCGTCTTTTTCTACAGCTGGAACTATCTTGCAAAACATCACAGTAGCGTTGCGGCACGCCATCGAGCGTACGGCGTGGTATCCCAAACGGCATTCCTATCGGGTGCTGTTCTGGCGAGAAATCACCCCGCTCGCGGTGCCGATCCTGTTCGAAAATATGTGCGTCTTGCTGATGGGGGTGTTGAGCACGTTCCTGGTCAGTTGGCTGGGCAAGGAAGCCATGGCCGGCGTGGGCCTGGCCGACAGTTTTAACATGGTGATCATCGCGTTTTTCGCCGCCGTGGATCTGGGCACCACGGTGGTGGTGGCGTTCAGCCTGGGGAAACTCAATCCCCAGCGGGCACGCGCCGCCACCAGGCAATCGCTGGCGCTGATGACGGTGATCGCCGTGCTGCTGGCGCTGGGTATCGAATTCTACGGCCAGGCGATTATCGATGTGATCGCCGGCAGCGCCGCGCCGCAGGTGAAAGCCCTGGCGTTAAGCTACCTGAAAATCACCGCCTGGAGCTATCCGGCCGCCGCCATCGCGCTTATCGGCAGCGGCGCGCTGCGCGGCGCGGGCAATACCAAGATCCCGATGCTTATCAACGGCGGGATGAATATCCTCAATATTATTATCAGCACTATCCTGATTTACGGCGTGTTTTCATGGCCGGGACTAGGGTTTATCGGCGCCGGCCTGGGACTGACCATCACCCGCTATATCGGCGCGGCGGCGGTAATTTACGTACTGATGATCGGGTTTAACCCGGCGCTGAAAATTTCGCTGAAGAGCTATTTTTACCGGCTGGACACCAGCATCCTGAAGGAAGTGCTGGGCATCGGTATTCCCGCCAGTATTGAATCAGTGCTGTTTAACGGCGGCAAGCTGCTGACCCAGGTGTTCGTGGCGGGTATGGGCACCGATGTGATTGCCGGCAATTTCATCGCTTTTTCCATCGCTTCCCTGATCAATTTGCCCGGCAATGCGTTGGGGTCCGCCGCGACCATTATTGTCGGCACGCGTTTGGGAAAACGCCAGCGTGGCCAGGCGGAACGCCAGTTGAAGCATATCTTCTGGCTGTCCACCCTGGGATTATCGCTGATCGCCTTCCTCTCGGTGCCGTTCGCCGGTCTGCTGGCCGCGTTTTATACCCGCGAGGAGGATGTTATCCACGTGGTGAAAATACTGGTCTGGCTTAACGCCGCGTTTATGCCGTTCTGGGCCGCGTCATGGGTCTTGCCTGCGGGGCTGAAGGGCGCGCGCGACGCGCGTTTCACCATGTGGATATCCATGCTTGGCATGTGGGGATGCCGCATCGTGGCGGGATATACGCTTGGGATCGTGCTGGGTTTCGGCGTGGTGGGCATTTGGCTGGGAATGTTCCTGGACTGGATTGTGCGCGGCCTGTTTTTCTACTGGCGCCTGGCCAGCGGCCGCTGGCTGAAAAAATACCCTAAACTCCGCTCGACCTCCTGACGCGCGCCCGGTGGGGTTTGCGCCGGGAAAATACTATCCCGGCGCCCCTAGGGCAATGCCGGGATAAGCCCTGGATGCGGATTAATACAGCCCCAGCACCCGCCACCAGGTCAGGCCCACGCCCATAAAAATAATCTGGTTGATCACGCTGACCACAAAACCGGTGCGCCACCAGACACGGGTCGGCACATAGCCGGCGCCAAACAGGATGGGACCGCGCGCATGGGTATACTGGGTTAGGGAACAATACAGGCTGCTGGTAAACGCCAGCATAAAGGCCATGGGCAGCACCGGAATGCCGAGCGTCATGCCGACGGCCAGGAATACCGCGTACAGCGCCGCAATCTGCGCGTTGCCGCTGGCGAAAAAATAATGCGTATAAAGATAGGCGGCGTTCAGCAGCAGCAGTACCCAGACCCAGCTGGTCCCGGCCATAAGGTGGCCGATATTGGTGCCGATCAGATCGCCGAACCAAGTGGTGAACCCCAGATTTTTCAGCTGGTTGGCCATCATCAGCAGCGCGGCGAACCACACCAGCGTATCCCAGGCGCCCTTCTCGCTTTTAATCTCTTCCCAGGTCAGGACACCGGTCAACAGCAAAAAGGACAGGCCGACAAAGGACGCGGTGGTGGGGTCGATGCCAAGCCAGGTGCCAAAAATCCACAGCACCAGCAGCAGCAGCACCGTTGCCAGCATTAACCATTCGCCCTTGCCCAGCGGCCCCATTTTTTCCAGCTCGGCGGCGGCGAATACCGGCGCGTCCGGGGTTTTTTTGATCTCCGGGCGAACCAGATAATAAATGCAGGGCGGGACGATAAGCAGCGACACCACGCAGGGCAGCAGCGCGGCCATAAACCAGCCGAACCAGGTGATATGGATGCCGGCGTTGGCCGCCAGTTTGACCGCCAGCAGATTGCCGGTATACGCGGTCATAAACAGCGCCGAGGTAATATCGTTGACATTGCCGATGCACACGATAAGGAAGGTGCCGATCTTGCTGCGCGAGGCATCGTCCGGGTGCGAATTAAAACTGCGCGCCAGGGAATCGGCGATGGGATAGATCACCCCGCCGCAGCGCGCGGTGTTGCTGGGCATGGCCGGCGCCAGCAGCAGGTCGGCAAACGCCAGCCCGTAGGCCAGGCCGAGGGTGCGCTTGCCCAACAGGCGAATCAGCATCAACGCCACGCGCCGCCCAAGCCCGGTCTTGATAAACCCGCGCGCAATCATGAACGCGACCACGATAAGCCAGATAAGCGAACTGTTCAGCTCGCTGAGGGCCGTCACGATGGCGCCGCTGGCGGTTTTATCACCCGCCGCATACGTCAGGGCAAAAATAGTGATGCTGATAATGCCAATCGCGCCGATGGGCAGGACGTTAGCGACGATGGCGACGATGGTGGCGACAAAAATCACCGCGGAATGCCAGGCGGCCGCGCTGAGGCCGGTTGGCGGCGTAAGCGGCCACAGCGCCAGCGCGATGGCGACAATCACCACCAGGGGCAGCCAGCTCAGGCCATAAGACGTTTTTATCTTCACCGGAACTCTTCCTATATTTGCGTTAGGTTGACGAGAGTGAAATCAATTTTAAAAAATGATTTCATTGTGAATAATTCTTATTTGAACGGAACACGACCCACCCTTAAATCGTTCATTGAACAGGGTAGAAAATGTTATTGATAAAATGCGTCAATCCGGTTTATTAAATTGTTTCCTGAATACTGCCGTGGCCGGATCATGCTGAGGCCTTTCAGGACGTTGCCAAACATAGTAATGCAATCTTATTTTAATTAAAAAGAGAAAAAAACGGCGCGCAGGTTAGGTTGATCTATATCAACCCTTTTTGGGTGATGCGCCTGATTTTGCCTATCCTCAGGGAAATTTCATTTTTTATTGTAACAATGTTTAACGCATTATTTCCCGTCCATGGCATTTATCCGCCGGCCATGGCGCCAATCGCGTTATCCCCGCGGACGCCGTCAGGCGAAAATCCGGTTGAAAGGTCAGGACCGACTCGCCACAATGGCTATAGCAACCGCGGGAAACCGTCCCAATCACATTAAGGTCGTCACAGTGCCGTCGTCTTCTTTCCAGGGTTTTACGCCCACCGGGCTGGAATTTCTGCAACAGGTGGTCAAGGAAAACAGCAAGGAGTGGTTCGAGTCTCATCGCGGGGAGTATCAGCGTCATCTGCTGGCCCCGTTTCGCGCCCTGGTGGAGGATCTTGCCCCGGCGATGCTGGCCATCGACGACAAGGTCGAAACGCGCCCGGCGGTGGGCAAAACGCTGTCGCGCATGTATCGCGATACCCGGTTTTCCCGCGATAAATCGCTGTTTCGCAATCGGATGTGGCTGACCTTTAAACGCCATTCAAAGGAATGGACCGACGCGCCGGTGTTTTTTTTCGAAATCACCCCCGATTTTTTTCATTATGGCCTGGGCTATTACTCCGCCAGCAAAGCCACCATGGACCGTTTTCGCCACCTGATGCTGCGCCAGCCGGAAGAGTTTGCCCGCGCCGCCGCCTGCGCGCGCGCGCCGTTTGCGCTGGCCGGCGAAAGCTATAAACGCCCGCTTATCAAAGACCAGGATCCGGCGCTGGCGAGCTGGTACAATCGCAAATCCTTTGCCGTGATGACGACGGATAATAATATCGCCTCCCTGTTTTCACCGGCGCTGGCTGCGCGGCTGATGCGGGATTTTACCCGCCTGCAGCCGCTGTACGCGCTGCTGATGCGCGTGGAAACCCTCAAACAGGTGCCGCTGGAAGATCTCTGAACCGCCGCGCACGGAAGATAACTGGCGCCTGTCACCGGGTTAAATCATCACATTAAAGGGAAGGTCTCATGTCATCCTCCGCCGCCGCCAGACTGATTCCCTTTCTGTTGGTATTGGGTTCCATATTGTCGCTCAGCATCGGTTCCTCGCTTGCCAAGGCGCTGCTGTTTCCCCTGATCGGCGCCACCGGCACCACCGCGCTCAGGACGGGGTTTTCCGCCATCGTCCTGATGTTGCTGTGGCGTCCCTGGCGGGCGTCAATCACCTTGCGCGAATATCAATCCATCGCCCTTTACGGCCTGACGCTTGGGATGATGAACCTGTGCTTTTATCTCGCCCTCGAAAGCATCCCGTTCGGCCTGGCGGTGGCGATTGAATTTGTCGGCCCCCTGGCCGTTACCGTACTGTATTCCCGCAAACTCAGCGATTTTATTTGGATAGCCCTGGCCGTTACCGGCGTTCTGCTGCTGTTGCCGCTGCGCGGCAACGACAGCGGGCTGCCGCTGTCCGGCGTGCTGTTTGCGCTGGCCGCCGCGTTATGCTGGGCGCTGTATATTGTGTTCGGCAAGACCGTCAGCCACCTGCACTCGGGCCAAACCGTGGCCGTCGGCCTGGTGTTCGCCTCGATGGTCACCTTGCCGGTGGGCATGATGGATGCCGGCGCCATCCTTACCCGTCCCGACCTGCTGGCCATGGGGCTGCTTATCGCCCTGCTCTCCAGTTCTCTGCCGATGACGCTGGAAATGGCCGCTTTAAAGCGGCTGCCGCATAAGGCCTTCGGTATCCTGGTCAGCATGGAGCCGGCCGTCGCGGCGCTGGTGGCCTTTGTCATGCTGTCGGAAACCCTGACGCCGACCCAGATTATCGCCGTCGTATTTTCCATTACGGCGGGCATGGGCAGCGCCATCACCGCGCGCGGCAGCGTCGAAACCGTGGTGACCTAGGCTTAATTTGCGCGTATCAAGGACGTCGGCTACTCTTTTCTGCGGACAATAACCCAGGGAGAGGCGATGATGGATTTTTCAGGCTGGCGCTGGTTGAACGAGCCGGATCAATGGGCCCTGAACGGGTCGGTGCTGCGGGTGGCGACCAACGGCAAGACGGATTTCTGGCAACGGACCTGGTACGGATTCCAGCGTCATTCCGGCCATGTGTTCGGCTGCGATATGCGCGCGGATTTCACATTGCAGGCGCGCGTGCGCGGCGATTATCGCCGGTTATACGATCAGGCCGGCCTGATGGTGCTTAAGGACCATAGGCATTGGCTGAAAGCGGGGATCGAATATACCGACGACCAGCCGATGATGGGCAGCGTGCTGACCGCGCCGGACTCCGACTGGTCAAGCATGCCGTTCGCGGGCGACGCCGGCTGTTTTTGGCTGCGTCTGACGCTCGCCGACGGCTGCGTGCGGCTGCAATATTCCGCCGACGGGAAATACTGGCCGCTGCTGCGCCTTTGCCCGTTTCCGTCCGCGCCGCCCTGGTTCGCCGGCGTGATGTGCTGCACGCCGGAACGCGCGGGGCTGACAGTCGCCTTCGACGATATCCGCCTCGGCAAGCCGCAGGCGAAAGACCTGCACGATTTGACATAACCCGCACCGCCCTCCCCGCCGGCCCAACCCCGCGCGGAAAACCCTTTCACTGCAATGCGGACCCTGCTCTCCAGGGAGCTGACCGTATCCGGCTTAGCGCCATACTGTTGCACGGTAACCTACAGCGTCCCCCCATCCGGTAACGCCGGCGCACCGTTGGGATTTTTTCAGCCCTATACCGCACATCGCCATCACACCCGCCAGCCGCTGTCCGTTGCCGGTAATGCCTGAACTTACCCTAGACGGGCGCGATAATTCTGAAGGATTTGTGAGAATAATCG
This sequence comes from Sodalis sp. RH14, assembly GCF_047324285.1. Classification (NCBI taxonomy): domain Bacteria; kingdom Pseudomonadati; phylum Pseudomonadota; class Gammaproteobacteria; order Enterobacterales; family Bruguierivoracaceae; genus Sodalis; species Sodalis sp. RH14. The sequence continues at coordinate 2,592,660 of NZ_CP178739.1, read as the reverse complement.
CAGATATCACATTCTGTCGTTTTCACGACCGTGGATAGTGATCTGGCGACATGTATTGCCGGAAAAACAGCATATGATTGGGCCAGAAATAATAATCGTGGTTGATCCGTTTGGAAATACAGCCAATAGCCCTATTTTTACCGATCTGCTCGTCAATACGATGCTTAAAAGGAGATTTGCATGTTAAACGCTCGTCCCAGCGGCCCTATTTGCTTCACACTTCAGGTCTTTCCGGTATTTTTCCATGACAGTCTCTCTTCTCCTGGCGGGATAAGACCGGCGGCGATAGGGATCAGGCCCCTGCCACGGGGAGGCCGGTTATGCTAGCGGTCGAACTTATCATTGTCTTACTGGCTATTTTCCTCGGCGCCCGCCTGGGCGGTATCGGCATCGGCTTTGCCGGCGGCCTCGGCGTGCTGGTCCTGGCGATGATCGGGGTTAAACCCGGCAGCATCCCGTTCGACGTCATCTCCATCATCATGGCGGTTATCGCCGCCATCGCCGCCATGCAGGTCGCCGGCGGCATGGATTACCTGGTACAGCAAACGGAAAAAATACTGCGTAAAAACCCCCGGCACATTACGCTGCTGGCGCCGGTGGTGACCTATTTCCTGACCCTGTTTGCCGGCACCGGCAATATTTCGCTTTCCGCCCTGCCGGTGATTGCGGAAGTGGCCAAGGAACAGGGCATTAAACCCTGCCGTCCCCTCTCCACCGCGGTGGTCTCCGCGCAAATCGCCATTACCGCCTCGCCGATATCCGCGGCGGTGGTGTATATGTCGTCCGTGATGGAAAGCCATGGCGTGAGCTATATCCACCTGTTGTCGGTGGTCATTCCCTCCACCTTTTGCGGCGTGGTGCTGATGTCGCTGCTGGTCGGGAGACTGTTTAACGCCAGGCTGTCCGATGACCCGGTTTATCTGAAACGGCTTGAGGACGGCCTGGTCGCCCTGCGCGGCAACCAGGTGACGCAGATCAAGCCGCGGGCGAAAATATCGGTGCTGCTGTTCCTTGCCGGCGTGCTGGGCGTCGTCGCCTACGCCATTATCAACAGTCCCGGCCTCGGCCTGGTGGCAACCCCGGTCATGACCACCACCAGCGCCATCCTTATCATTATGCTCAGCGTCGCCACCCTGATTACCCTCACCTGCGCCGTCGCCACCGAAGCGGTGATCAATTCCAGCACCTTTAAGGCGGGAATGAGCGCCTGTATCTGTATCCTGGGCGTGGCCTGGCTGGGCGATACGTTTGTCCAGGCCAATTTGGATTGGATCAAAACGACGGCGGGCGGCGTTATCCAGGGCCATCCCTGGCTGCTGGCGGTGATTTTCTTTTTCTGCTCCGCACTACTGTATTCGCAGGCCGCCACCGCCAAGGCGCTGATGCCGATGGCGCTGGCGCTGAACGTCTCGCCCCTGACCGTGGTGGCGTCGTTTGCCGCTGTCTCGGGGCTGTTTATCCTGCCGACCTATCCTACCCTGGTGGCGGCGGTACAGATGGACGATACCGGCACCACCCGTATTGGCCGGTTTGTCTTTAACCATCCGTTCTTTATTCCCGGCACCCTGGGCGTCACCTTCTCGGTGGTGTTCGGTTTCCTGCTCGGCAGCCTTATTCTTTAACCCCCCCGGCCCCGGCATGGGGCCGCTTTCCCTTTCCTGCTGATGAGTGCACGCCATGGCGGCGGTTTTGGCTAAAAATGTGATCGCCGCTGAAAAATGACCATTTATTACTTGTATGGTAGTTGGTTCAGAACTATTTTTCCTGTTGCATTCCCTCCGGCATGACCTCCCCCTACTGAAAGGTGAAAACATGGCGACTCAGACAGAAACGCTCAGCGAAAAAGACTCACGGTCGTTGATACGCCGCGTTGCCAGCGCGTCGGCCATCGGCACGGCGGCGGAATATTATGATTTTTTTGCCTACGGCACCGCCGCGGTGCTGTTTTTCGGTCATCTGTTTTTTCCCAGCAACGACCCGCTGGTCAGCACCCTGGCGGCCTTCGCCACCTATGCGGTGGGCTTTTTGGCGCGCCCCGTCGGCGGCATCGTCTTCGGCCATATCGGCGATAAAGTCGGGCGCAAGAAAGCGCTGGTGATCACCATTTTGATCGTCGGTCTCGGTACGTTTTGCATCGGCCTGCTGCCCACCTATGAGAAAATCGGCGTTTGGGCGCCGGTGCTGCTGATCCTAATCCGTATATTGCAGGGGTTCGGCGTCGGCGGCGAACAGGCGGGAGCGGTGCTGATGACCGCCGAGTATTCACAGCCCGCCCGGCGCGGCTTTTTTGCCAGCTGGGTGCAAATCGGCGCGCCGCTGGGCTTTTTATTGCCGCTGGCGTTGTTTGCCGCGCTGAACGCCGCCCTGTCCCCCGAGCAGATGATGAGCTTCGGCTGGCGCATTCCGTTCCTGCTCAGCCTGCTGCTGGTGGTGGTGGGGCTGTTTATCCGCCTGCGTATCGACGAGTCGCCGGTGTTCGCTAAAATCCGCGCCACCAAAGCCGTGGAGTCGCGTCCGGTCATGGAAGTGATCCGCGACTTTCCCGGCATCGTCGTCAAGGGGGTGTGCGCGAAGCTGATTGAAGCCTGCGTCTTCGCCATGTTTACCGTGATTGTGCTGGCCTACGTCAAGGCCAATAATCTCAGTACCAACCTGCTGATGGAAACCATGATTATCGCCGTGGCGCTGGAGATCCCCGCCATCCCGCTAATGGGGCATCTGTCGGATCGCCTGGGGCGCAAACCCGTTTATATGGCGGGCGCGCTGCTGCAGGTGATTATGATCGTGCCGTTTTTCCTGGCCATTAACCAGGACAGTTTCTGGCTGACGCAGTTGGTGATGATACTGGTGCTGACCCTTGGGCATAGCATGTGCTACGCGCCGCAGGCGTCTTTTTTCCCCGAACTGTTCCCAACCCATATCCGCTGCAGCGGCATCGCCCTTATTTGGCAAATCGGCTCGTTGATCGGCAGCGGCGTGCTCGGCCTGGTGGCGGTAAAAATATTGCAGGTCACCGGCGGGCATTATTACGGTCTGGCGATGTATGTCACGGTGCTGGGGGTGGCGTCGGTAATAGGCCTGGCGCTGATGCCGGAGACGGCGCCGCTGCGGCGCAAGCAAGAATACCAGGACTGGACCAGGCATTAAGCGGGGGGCCCGCGTTAGCACGTGCGTGTTGTAGCACGGCGTTGGCGGGCATAGCGCCCCGGCGAATGAGGGATAGGGCGAGATAAACGTAAAAATGTGATCAATGTAGCAAAAATACCTTAACGTAACTTGTATGGTAGTATGCATTGATTAGTGGTCAACCTGTTTGTTGCTAAGGGTCATATTGATGAAAATTGTAAAAGCGGAAGTCTTTGTCACCTGCCCCGGCAGAAATTTTGTGACGTTGAAAATCACCACCGACGACGGCCTCACGGGGCTGGGCGACGCCACGCTTAATGGCCGCGAACTGCCGGTAGCCTCCTATCTTAAGGACCATGTCTGTCCGCAGTTGATCGGCCGCGACGCCCATCAAATCGAGGATATCTGGCAATTCTTTTATAAAGGCGCCTACTGGCGGCGCGGGCCGGTGACCATGTCCGCCATTTCCGCCGTGGATATGGCGCTGTGGGACATTAAGGCCAAGGCCGCGAATATGCCGCTATACCAGCTGTTGGGCGGCGCGTCGCGTACCGGCGTCATGGTGTACTGCCATACCACCGGCCATACTATAGACGAAGTGCTGGACGATTACGCCAAACATCAGGAAATGGGCTTCAAGGCCATTCGCGTGCAGTGCGGCGTGCCCGGCATGAAAACCACCTACGGCATGGCCAAGGGCAAAGGCCTGGCCTACGAGCCGGCCACCAAGGGCAGCTGGCCGGAAGAGCAGCTGTGGTCGACGGAAAAATACCTCGATTTTACCCCGCAGCTGTTCGCGGCGGTGCGTGAGAAATTCGGCTTTAATGAACACCTGCTGCACGATATGCACCATCGCCTGACGCCCATCGAAGCCGCCCGCTTCGGTAAAAGCGTCGAGCCCTACCGCCTGTTCTGGATGGAAGATCCTACGCCGGCGGAGAACCAGTCCAGTTTCCGCCTGATCCGCCAGCACACCGTGACGCCGATTGCGGTGGGCGAAGTCTTCAACAGTATCTGGGATTGTAAACAGCTTATCGAAGAGCAGCTGATCGACTATATCCGCACCACCATTACCCATGCGGGCGGCATTACCGGCATGCGCCGGATTGCGGATTTCGCCTCGCTTTACCAGGTGCGCACCGGCTCGCACGGCCCATCCGACCTTTCGCCGGTCTGCATGGCGGCGGCGCTGCATTTTGACCTGTGGGTGCCTAACTTCGGCGTGCAGGAATATATGGGGTATAGCGAACAGATGCTGGAAGTGTTCCCGCATAACTGGACGTTTGACGACGGTTATATGCATCCGGGCGACAAGCCGGGGCTGGGCATCGAATTCGATGAAAAACTGGCGGCGAAATACCCCTATGAACCGGCCCATTTACCGGTGGCGCGTCTGGAAGACGGCACCTTGTGGAACTGGTAACAGGAGAAGCGGCGATGAACAGCGTAGTTATCGAACAACCCGGCAAATTGGCGATCCAGCAGCGCGCGATCCCGCAACCCGCCGCCGGTGAAGTGCGCGTGCGGGTAAAATATGCCGGCATCTGCGGCTCCGATGTGCACATTTACCATGGACACAACCCTTTCGCCAAATATCCCCGGGTTATCGGCCATGAGTTTTTCGGCGAAATCGACGCGGTGGGCGCGGGCGTGGACGCGGGCCGTATCGGCGAACGGGTGGCGGTCGATCCGGTCGTCAGCTGCGGCCATTGCTATCCCTGCTCGGTGGGACGGCCGAATGTGTGTACCGAACTGTCGGTTATCGGCGTGCACCGCGACGGCGGCTTTAGCGAATACGCCTGCGCGCCGGCTGAAAATGCCTACGTCATCCCGGCGGAAATACCGGACCAGGTGGCCAGCATGGTGGAGCCGTTTACCATCGCCGCCAATATTACCGCCTTTTTGCAGCCCACGCCGCGCGACGTGGCGCTGGTGTATGGCGCCGGACCGATGGGCCTGACCGCTGTACAGGTGCTGAAAGGGGTGTATGGTGTCAGCCGGGTAATCGTCGCCGACCGCATCGCGGAACGTCTTGAGATGGCGCTGGACAGCGGCGCCGACCAGGTGATCAACAATACCGGCCTGTCCTTGCAGGACGCGCTGGCGCAACAGGGCATCCGGCCGACGCTGGTGATTGATGCCGCCTGCCACCCCGCCATCCTGCAGGAGGCGGTCAATCTCGCCTCGCCGGCGGCGCGCATCGGCCTGCTGGGATTTTCCGGCGAGGCGAGCAGCGTGACGCAGCAGAGCATCACCAGTAAGGAAATCTCTATTTTCACCTCGCGCCTGAACAGCCACCGTTTTCCCCAGGTTATCGAGTGGATGGTGCAGGGCAAGATCGATGTGGCCAAATTGATTACCCATTATATGGACGCAGCGGAAGTGGAAGCCGCATTGACGATATTCGAGAAAGATCAGCGCCATTGCTGCAAGGTCATCTTGAAATTCTGATGTGGTGATCCAGGCGATGGCCCCCGGCCATCGCCGCGCTGTTCCTTTTTCATTTCAACACCGAGCCTATGATTATGATGACATTATCAGCAACAAGTCCCGTGGCCGAGGGCGTCAGCACGCCGAAATACGATCGCGACCGCATCAAGACACGTATCGTCCATCTCGGATTCGGCGCGTTCCATCGCGCGCACCAAGGGGTATACGCCGACCGGCTGGCGGCGGAGCATGGCAGCGACTGGGGCTATTGCGAGGTGAACCTGATTGGCGGCGAGAAGCAGATCGCCGATATCCAGCGCCAGGATCTGCTGTATTCGGTTTCGGAAATGGCCGACACGGGCTGGAGCTGCCGCGTGGTGGGCACGGTAAAACGCGCCATGCACCAAAGCGTGGACGGCATCCAGGCCATACTTGACGCCATGGCGCATCCGGACATCGCCATCGTCTCCATTACCGTCACCGAGAAAGGTTACTGCCACCACCCCGCCAGCGGCAAGCTCAACCAGCAGCATCCGCTTATCCAGCATGACCTTGCCCACCCGGATGAGCCGCAGTCGGTGGCCGGCGTGATCGTCGCCGCGCTCAAGCTGCGCCGGCAGCGCGGCTTACCGGCGTTTAGCGTCATGTCGTGCGACAACATGCCGGAGAACGGCCATGTCACGCGCAATGTGGTGCTTGAACTGGCCGCGCTGGAGGATGACGGCCTTGCCCGCTGGATTGAGGGCAACGCCACCTTTCCGTCCACCATGGTAGATCGCATCGTGCCGGCGGTAACGGATGAAACCCTGGCGAAAATACAACAGCTGCTGGGCGTCAACGACCCGGCCGGCGTGGCCTGCGAGCCTTTTTGCCAGTGGGTTATCGAGGATAATTTTGTCCAGGGCCGCCCCGCCTGGGAAAAGGTCGGCGCGGAGCTGGTCAAGGATGTCCTGCCCTACGAGGAAATGAAGCTGCGCATGCTTAACGGCAGCCACTCCTTCCTGGCTTACCTGGGCTACCTGGCCGGTTACCAGCACATCAGCGACTGCATGCAGGATCCGCACTACGTCGCGGCGGCCAGGAAGCTGATGATAAACGAGCAGGCGCCGACGCTGCGCACCGTGGATGTGGATCTCGCGGCCTACGCCGATTCCCTAATAGCGCGCTACCGTAATACCGCCCTGAAACACCGCACCTGGCAGATCGCCATGGACGGCACGCAAAAACTGCCGCAGCGCTGGCTGGATGCGATTCGCTGGCATTTGCGCCAGGGCGACAGCTTTGACTACCTGGCGCTGGGCGTTGCCGGCTGGATGCGGTTTGTCGGCGGCGTCGACGAGCAGGGCCAGCCCATCGAGGTCAGCGATCCGCTGCTTGACCAGCTACAAGGCCTGGTAGCGCAAAGCGAACAAGGCGCGGAACGGGTGCATGCCCTGCTCTCCCTGCAGGCGGTATTCGGCGATGATTTACCCGCCAACCCGCGGTTTATCGCACGGGTGCAGCAGGCCTATCAAACGCTGCTGACCCACGGCGCCCGCGAAACCGTGGCGCAGTGGCCCACGGCGGGCTGACCGGCCCAAGTTTTCTGCCGGCAACGCCGGCCGGGGCGTTGCGCCCCGGCCGTTATCGCGCCTGAACGCGCGCGGCTATCCCGCGGCGGATAACATCGCACCGGCACGCCAACCCGCGCGGGCGGGTTCGCGGCTTATTACGTATCGTCGTTGACACAATATTTATTTCTGTTCTGCCTATAGTGAGAGTCCCCGTTTTTTGCATAACCCAAAACGTCCCAGGCAGTCACCGCAGTCCCCGAAGTTAAGTTTGACCCTGCAATATAATAAAAATCATCGTGAGGAAAATTCAGAATGCACCATCAAGACAGCGATACCACCGCCCCCGGCGGTCATCACTCCCCCTCCGGGCAGCAACCCGATAACGGCGGCGGTTTTCGCCGGTTCCTGCCGAAGGCGCATCCGATATCCTGGTGGATGCTGGTCATTACCACCCTGGCCATCCTGATGAACTCCATCGACCGGATCATCTTGCCCACGCTGCTGCCGGCTATCATGAAGGATTTCAATCTTAGCGAAATGCAGGCCGGCTGGCTCAATTCCCTGAGTTTTATCGGCACGCTGCTGGGCGCGGTGATTTTCGGGATATTTTCCGATTATATCGGCACCGGCTACAAACGCTGCTATAGCTGGACCGTGGCGGTATTGTTCGAAGTGGTCGCCGGCGTCGCCACCGCCTTTTGCAAAACCCTCGGCGCCTTCCAGTTCCTGCGGGTGATGATGGGCATGGGCACCGGCGGCTCCGAGCCCATCAACGTCGCCCTGCTCGGTGAGTGGTGGCACAAGGAAAACCGCGGGTTCGCCATCGGCGTGCATCATACCGGCTTCCCGCTCGGGCAGTTTATCGGGCCGGCGCTGATTGCGCTGATCCTGGCCTTCGGCACCTGGCGGCAGGCCTTCCTGTTTATCCCGCTGATTGGCCTGAGCATCGTCGTGCTGCAGTTTTTTGTCGGCACGCGGAAAAACCAGGATAAGGTCTATACCTGGATCAAAGACAATAACCTGACGGTGCCGATTGAGGACCACCGGCAAAGCCGGCCCAGCAACCTCAGGCATACCCTGAAGGAATCCTTTTCCTGCCTGAAGAACCGCAACTGCCTGCTGGCCATAGCCCTGATTTTCGGTTTTACCTGGGCGGAGATGGGCATCGCCAATTTCCTTACACTGCAGCTGACGCGTGAGGTGGGGCTGGACCTCTCCACCGCGGCGATTATTTCCGGCGCCTCCGGCATTACCGGCTGGATTGGGCAAATTTTGTGGGGCGGTTATTCCGATATCAAAGGCCGCAGGATTTCACTGTGCGTCATTATCCTGGGATGGATCCTGGCGGCGGCGCTGTGCATGTTTATTACCTCCGCCACCGTCGGCTGGATCATCCTGATTTTCTGGGGGCTGTTTCGCAATTCCCCCTATCCGGTGGCCTACGCGCTGCTGATCGATTCGGCGCCCCAGGCGGCGGCCTCGAGTATGGGTTTGATGATCGGCCTGGCGGTGGGCATCGCGGGCATCCTGGTGGCGCCGACGGCCGGATGGATTATCCATCACTTTGGCTTCGACGTGCATTATATGGTGATCGTCGGCGTGCTGGCCCTCTCCTGTATCCCGCTGTTCCTGATCAAAGAAACGGTCAACGTGAGGAAAATGTGATATGAATACTGAACTGGCCGAGCTGTTGCTGAAGAAAGATATTATCGAGCTGAACCATCTCTATGAAGAATTGATGCCGGTCTGGCCGACCCATCCCAAATTCCATACAAGCAGCGAGGAGACCATCTCCGGCGGCGATGGCAATTATAATACCCTGCTGCATATGGGCGATCATTGCGGCACCCATGTGGATGCGCCCGCCCATTTTATCGCCGGCGGCGCCACCATCGAGACCGTGGCGGCACGGCGGTTAATCGGCCGGGGCATCAAGATTGATGTTTCTTTTCTGCAGCCAAGCCAGGAAATCGCCCTGTCCGCGATTACGGCCTGGGAGGCGCAGAACGGCGCTATCAACGCCGGGGATATCGTGATATTTCGCACCGGCTATGATAAAAAATGGCGCAACAGACCGCACCACCAGGCGTTTATCGCCGATTGGCCCGGACTGTCCGCCGACGGCGCCCGCTATCTGATCGATAAAGGCGTCAACGCCATTGGCACGGACGCCATGTCGTTGGATGCCTATACCAACGCCGATTATCCCTCCCATCACATCGTGCTGGGCGCCGGCGCCTTGATTATCGAAAACCTGGCCAATCTTGACGCCCTGCCGCAGACCTTTTTATTCCTCGCTCTGCCGCTGCGCATCAAGGGGGGTTCGGCCTCGCCCATCCGGGCCGTGGCCCTGGTGTGACGGCGCCGGCGCGGCAATGCCTGTTTATCGCCGCGCCGCGCACAGCCTAATTAATGTCTCAGATCAAGGCGCAATAGCCGCTCTCCCGCTGCCTGCTTAGCAGCCCACCACCTTGCCCAGGAACGCCTGACAAAGTTCCAGCTGTTCGAGGGTGACATATTCATCGGCTTTATGCGCCTGGGCGATGGACCCCGGTCCACACACCACCGTCGGAATACCCGCCTGCTGGAACAGTCCCGCCTCGGTGCCGAATGACAGCGAGTCAAAGGACGCCTGTTCCAGCGCGCCGGCACAGCGTTGTTTGAGCTCATCGAGGGAGCTGTCGTCGCGCAGCCCGGGATATTCCGACTGTAGCTCCAGCCGGATATCCGCGCCTTCAGCCACCTCGCGCATCGCGGGCAGCAGCTCCCGGGCCACGTTATCCAACGCGTTTGCCAGCAGGTGGTGGCGGGTGTGCGGCAGCGGGCGGATTTCAAAATCGAACTCGCACCGATCGGGCACCACGTTGACCGCGCTGCCGCCGTGGATGGTGCCCACCTGTACCGTTGACCAGGGCGGTTCGTAGCGGGCGTCGGTATCGCCGTCACGCCACAGCCGTCCCTGGTTGCGCAGGAACAGAACCAGTTCGGCGGCGTAGTCAATGGCATTCACGCCCAGATGATTTTGCGAGGAGTGCGCCGCCTGCCCCTGCACCGTGCAGCGCCAGGCGCTTTTCCCCTTATGGGCGGTGGCGACGCGCATCAGGGTCGGCTCGCCGATAATACACCCGGTGGGCCGTGCCCGATCGCGCGCCAGCTCGGCAAGCAACCCGCGCACCCCGACGCAGCCGATCTCCTCGTCATAGCTGATGGCGATATGCACCGGCCTGGCATCGGCGGCCCGGGCGGCCTGGATAAAGCGGGGCACCATCGCCAGTACGCAGGCCAGGTAGCCCTTCATATCGGCGCTGCCCCGGCCATACAGACGCTGGCCGCGCCGGGTAAGGACAAAGGGATCGCTGCTCCATGGCTGACCCTGCGCCGGCACCACGTCCGAATGGCCGGACAGGCAGATACCGCCCCGATCAACGGGGCCGATGGTGGCGTACAGATTGGCGCGCTCGCCGTCGGCGCTGTAAACCCGGCGGCTGGCAATACCGTAACCGGCCAGATAGGATTCGACAAAATCAATCAGCGCCAGGTTGGAGCGGCGGCTTAGCGTCGGATAACCCACCAGCGTCGACAGCAGTTCTATGACATCGCTCAATTACGGCTCCTTTGGTTTCACGGCCTCGGGCCGGCGTTAACGCCGCTGCTATCAAGGCGTTCTACCCCGCGCGCGGCGTACTTATGATGACGGGGCGCCCCGCCTTTTGCTGCGCGGCAACCGGCCAGGCCGCGGGGCAGGTTATGATTTTACAGCGATAACATCGATCTCCACCCACCACTCCGGGCGCGCCAGCGAGGTGATCATCAGCCCGGTGGATACCGGGAACACACCTTTCAGCCAGCGGCCCATAATGTTGTAGACCGTCTCGCGGTAGCGCACATCGGTCAGATAGACCGTAATCTTACAGATATCCTCAAGCTTGCTGCCCGCTTCTTCCAGCAGCATGTTGATATTGTACATGGCCTGCTCGGTTTGCGCGGCCACATCACCCTTGCCCACCGATTCGCGGGTATCCAGGTCCTGGCCTATCTGGCCGCGCAGGAATACCATATTGCCGGCCACCACGGCCTGGCACAAATCGTTATCCAGATTCTGCTCGGGATAGGTTTTCTTGGTATTGAAGGGGCGGATACGGGTGTGACTCATGATGCGTTCTCCATTGTTGCGATTTTAGGTTTGTGGCCGGAAAGCCCCCGGCCGGGTACGGCATTCGCCCGGCGTTTCACGCCAGGAACTGTTTTAACTCCGCGGTGCGCGGATGATCGAAAATGTCCTCTGGGGTCCCCATTTCATGGACGCGCCCCTGGTGCATAAACACGATGCGATCGGCGACCTTGCGCGCAAAGCCCATTTCGTGGGTGACCATGATGATGGTCATGCCGTCGGCGGCGAGCCCCTCGATCACCTGCAGCACTTCGCCCACCAGTTCGGGGTCGAGGGCGGAGGTGATTTCGTCGCACAGCAGCACTTCGGGGTTCATCGCCAGCGAGCGCGCAATCGCCACCCGCTGCTGCTGGCCGCCGGAAAGATTGCCGGGCCAGGTGGCGAATTTCTCTTCCAGGCCGACGCGTTTTAGCAAAACGCGCGCCGTGCGCTCCGCCTGTTCGCGCGGCATTTTTTTCACCAGCGTCGGCGCCAGCATGACGTTTTTACCCACCGTCAGGTGCGGAAACAGGTTAAAGCTCTGGAAAATCATGCCGACGTTTTGGCGCAGCTCGCGCATGGCGGCCGGGTCATGCTGCCGGATGGCCTGTCCGTCCACCGTCAGCTCGCCCTCCTCAAAACTTTCCAGGCCGTTGATGCAGCGCAGCAGCGTGCTTTTACCCGAGCCGCTCTTGCCCAGGATGCAGACCACTTCCTGGCGTTTAATCTGTAAATCAATGCCCTTGAGCACCTCATTGTCGCCAAACCGCTTGTGCAGGCCGCGAATATCGACCACCGCGAAGGCGGTGTCCGCAGGAGTACTATCAGTCATGTCCGTCGGCTCCCTGGATGAGTTGTTTTTCTAAATGCCGGCTCCACCAAGACAGCGGAAAGCACAGGATAAAATAAAGCGCCGCGACGCTGCCGTAGACCAGGAACGGGGCAAAGGTGGCGTTGGAAATAATTTGTCCCGAGCGGGTCAGCTCGACGAAGCCTATCACCGACGCCAGGGCGGTGGCCTTTACCGCCTGGACCAAAAACCCCACCGTCGGCGCCACCGCTACCCGCAGCGCCTGGGGCAGGATGACGTAGCGCAGCTGTTCGCCAAAGGTTAACGCCAGGCTGGCGGATGCCTCCCATTGCTGGCGGGGAATACTCTCCACGCTGCCGCGCCAGATTTCGGTAAGATAGGCGCTGGCATACAAGGTCAGGCACAGGCTGGCGGCGAACAGCGGCGAGGTGTCGACGCCCAGCAGCGCCAGGCCGAAATAAGTCAAAAACAGTTGCAGCAGCAAAGGCGTGCCCTGGAACAGATTGACATAGAGGATCACCAGCACCTGCAGCCAGCGCCGGTGCGACAGCCTGAGCACCAACAGGATGGCGCCGACGATGCCGCCGCCGGCAAACGCGATGGCCGACAGGCCGACGGTCCAGCGCAGCGCCAGCAGCAGGTTGCGGTATATGTCCCATAAAGAGAAATCACTCATGATTTTTTCCCAAGCGACGGTCCGAAGATAAACCGCGGCCCCAGCCAGCCGAGGAACTGGCGCACCATCACCGCCAGCGCCAGGTAAATCACCGCGGCGACGATAAAGGCTTCGAAATTGCGGAAAGAGCGACTGGCGATCAGGTTGGCGCTGAACGACAGTTCCTCGGTGGATATCTGGCTGCAAACCGCCGATCCCAGCATGATGATAATCACCTGGCTTATCAGTGACGGCCAGACGCGCGACAGCGCGGGCGGCAGCACCACGCGGGTAAAAATCTGCCAGCGGTCCAGCGCCAGGCTCTGGGCGGCTTCGACCTGGCTGCGCGCCGTGGCTTCAATGCCGGCGCGGGTGATCTCGGCCGCGTAGGCGCCGAGGTTCAGCACCAGCGACAGTACGCTTGCGGTCACGGCCGACATATGCAATCCCAGGGCGGGCAGGCCGAAAAAGATAAAAAACAGCTGCACGATATACGGCGTATTGCGCACCAGTTCGACATAGCACCCCACCGCGAAACGCAGCCAAACGCCGCCGTGGGCCCGCGCCCAGCCGCAGGCGATGCCAAGCAGCAGTCCAAGCAGCGTGGACACAAGCGTCATGGCCAGGGTGACCAGCGTACCGCCAAGCAATAGCGGCCATTGCTGCAGAATCGGGGAAAAATCAAAAACCATTACCCATGCTCCTTTGGTGTCGGTTCCGCCAGCACCAGCGTCGCCACGTCAGTCATAACGGGCAGCCGCCACAGGCTCGCCAGCAGTTGTCCGGCCGCCTGCGGCGCCAGGCAGCGGGCGGCGCAGCGCAGAAATTTATCGCCCAGGGCCCGGTCTTCCAGCGGGCGGGCGGCGCTGCCGGCGGCCTTGGCGACAAAACACTGCAACTTAGCGCCGTCGCGCAGGGTTATCGTCACGTGCGCGCCTTCCGGGGCGTCGGTGAACAGCGCAGGGTCGGCCCAGCGCGCGCCGCTGGTCATGCTCACCCGGCTCATTAGATCAATGAGGGTCTTTTCCGTCATCAGTCCGTCGTCCAGATGGTCCAGGGTCAGTTCGCCGAACAATAACGACGCCGCGATGGCGAAAGGCAGGCTAAACTGCGCTTGCTGGGCGGTGCGCGGCTGCGGGTAGATCAGGTTCGCCATAACTACCGGCGGCACGTCGCAGGCGATGCCGGCTATCTGGTCCGGTTCCAGCCGGTAACGACTCGCCAGATCCAGCACGCCGTCCACCGCCGCATGTGAGGAGAGGCAGACCGGGATGCGTTTAACATCCACTCCCGGCGCCAGCAGGCACCAGCGTCCGTCCCCCGGCGCCAGCCATCCGGCGTCAAGTTCGCCGTTGTTGCACAGGGCCGCCAGTCCGTAGCCATGGGACAGCGCGCCGGCGGGACCGTTCGCGCCCTGTTGCGCCAGCAGCGCCGCCGTCACGCCGCCCTCGGCGGCGCGCCCCGCCAACAGCGGTTTGGCGTCGCTGCCAAACGCGCATTTCATGCCGCCGGCGCCGGCAATTGCCAATCCTAACGCATGCGCGGTGGCGTCCACATCCAGCGCCAGCAGTTTGGCTGCCGCCGCGCACGCGCCGATGCCCCCAAGCAGGCCGGTGGTCCACCAGCCGCGATCGTAAAGGGTGCGGCCAAGGGCCATGCCGACGCGGTACTGGCACTCCGCCCCGGCCACCAGCGCGGTCAGCAACGCCGCGCCGTCGGCATGGCGCGCCTGCGCCACCGCCAGCGCCGCCGGCACGATCACCGCCGAGCCATGGACAAATCCGGCATAACAGTTATCGTCAAAATCGAGGGCGTGGGCGGCGACGCCATTGGCAAACGCCGCCGCCGGCGCCGCAAGACGCCGGGAGGCGCCCGCCACCGCCGCGTGGCCGTCGGCCGAGGTCAGCGCCGTTAACCGCCGGGCGCGGCCGGCGACGGGGGTAACCGAACCCGCCAGCATCACGCCCAGGGTGTCCACCAGGCAGCGCAGCGCCACCCGGCTCACCGCTTGCGGAATCTCCCCGGGAACCAGGGCCGCCACCCACTGCGCCAGCGGCCGGGTGTCGCCCGGCGCGGCAACTTCTACGGCCGCCCCGCCGGGTTTATCACCCCGCTCTGGCCAAATCGGATTACCTGTCGTTGTCATAATGTCCGCTCCTGCCGTGGCCTGTTGGCGTCGTCAACCAGCCGGGCCCGCCAGGGTCCGCTGGTGTTCATCAGACCCTGCGCCGGTGCGCGCTCCGTGGTCATCGTCATGCCGCGCGCCGGCATCCCGTTTTATTCCGGCAGGTCGCCCGCCGGGGCGCCCAGCCATTTTTGCGAAATCTTATCCAGGGTGCCGTCGGCCTTGGCGGCGCGCAGGATTTCGTTGACCTTGGCCAGCAGGGCGGGTTGGTCTTTTGGCAACCCGACGTAACAAGGCGAATTGGATAAAATTACCTTCAGGTGCAGGTCCAACTGCGGATGCTTTTGCTTCATCGCGGCGGCAACCGTGGTGCCGATGGCCACCAGCTGCGTCTGGCCCGACAGGAAAGCGGAGATGGTGCTGTTATTATCCTCAAAGCGTTTTACCTGCGAGTCCGGCGCCAGCCGGCTTAGCTCTTCGTCCTGCATTGAACCGCGGGTCACGGCGACGGTTTTGCCGGCCAGTTCGCCGAAATTGGCCGCCTGGGTCTTGTCGGCGCCGAAGACCGCGTCAAAAAACGGCGCGTAGGCGATGCTGTAGTCGATAACCTTGGCCCGCTCGGCGGTTTTGCCCAGCGACGAGATGGTCATGTCCGCTTTACCGGTTTGCAGGTAGGGCACCCGGTTCGGTCCGGTAACCGGCACCAGGATCACCTTGGCGCCCAGCTTTTGCCCGAGCAGATTGGCCACGTCGATATCCAGCCCCTGCGGCGCCATATCGCCGCCTACGTACCCATAGGGCGGGTAATCCACCGGCACCGCCACGCGCAGCGTTTTCTGGCTCATGATGTTATCGAGCACATCGGCGGCGTTGGCCGCCGTCAGTGTAAAAGCGGCCAGCGCGCCCATCAGCAGCGCTATCACGAAGTGTCTTTTCATAACGATTATCCTGTGTAGACGAAAAAAGGAACCAGGTCCGGCGCCGCACCCGCGCCGGCAGTAATGGCTTAGATGTTATTTCCTGAAATACCCCGCTCTCACCGCCATGCCGATCAGGTTGACAAAAAAACGGCAGGCGGTAATGGCGGTAATGCCGTTAAGGTCTTTTTTCGGCGTGATCTCAACGATATCCATGCCCACCACCCGCCCTTTTTTCACCAGGCCGTGGATGATTTTCCGCGCCTCGCAATAGGTGACGCCGCCCAGGGCCGGGCCGTTGACGGCAGGCATAATAGTAGGATCGATACCGTCCGCATCGAGGGTAATGTAGTAGTTTCCGCCGTCGGGTATACGATCGAGCACCGACTGCGCGCCCTCATCGTGCAGTTCGTGGGCGGTAATAAGATGCGCGCCATACGCCAGCGCGGCGTCCACTTCCTCCTGGCGGGCCGAGCCGTTGGCGCGCAGGCCGATCTGGAAAATTTCGCCGATATGCGCCATTTCCGAGGCGCGGCGTATCGGGCTGGAGTAACCGTCGGTCACGCCGTTAACCTCCTGGCGCCAGTCCAGATGCGCATCGATATGGACCAGGGTAATGGGGCCCAGGGTGTCAAGCGCGCGCAATACCGGAATGGGTATGCCATGGTCGCCGCCTATCACCAGCGGCATGCCGCCCAGGGAAATGATTTTGCGCACCACCGCTTCGGCGGCGTCATAATGGCCGCCCAGTTCACGCGCGTCGCCGGCGATATCGCCGCAGTCCACCATCCGGATCGGCTGGTTGTCCATCAGCGGGCCGCCGATGTCGAAATCATAGCGCTCGATGCTGCGCACGGCGCGATCGGTGGCCTGGCGCACGGCGGTGGGCGCATTGGTCTGGTCGTTGGTCACCTCATCGATGGAGTAAGGCGAACCGTAGGGGATACCCAGTACGGCGATATCCACCGACTCCAGGGTATTGAGGTCGGTAACCACTTCCGAATACAGCAGGCTTTTATGGCCGTGTTTCGGCGCGGTGGTCAGTTCCGGTTTATAGCGGGTCATAGTCATGTCCTGTACTGGTTGTCTAAAAACGTGGGTAACGGCGGCGGGTCAATCCACGCTCCACCACTCCCCCATTGCCCATAGCGTTTCCTCGGTCTCGCTGACCAGGGCGCGTACATCCACTTTCGAGGTGGCGGCCATCAGCGCCACCAGTAATTCGCTCACCATAAAGGCAGGCGTTATGGTGTCGAAAAAAGAGGCGGTCTTTTTTTTCACCAGGATGGTCTCACCGGCCAGACGCGCCACCGGCGAGCTGGCGTTATCGCTGATGGCGACGATTTTCACCTTTTGCTGGGACAGGTAGCGGGTCAGGGCCACCGTGCGCCGCGAATAAGGCGACAGGCAGGAGACCAGCAGGGCGTCTTTTGGTCCGAGAGTGCGCATCAGCGCCATGACGCCGCTCTCCCCGGCCCCTTCCACCAAATGGACGTTATCCTTGAAATAGGACGCCACATGGCAAAAATGAAACGCCACCGGGAAAGACGAGCGCAGGCCAAGACAATAAATATCCCGCGCCTGCGCTAGGATGGCGGCGGCGCGCACCATGGCGGCAAGGTTGTCGTCCCGGCAGGATGCCTGGATATGCCCGGCAGTGGTATTGGCCAGCTCCAGCAGCAGGGAAGACTCGCCCACCTTCTGTTTCATTTCCACCAGCGCCGGCACCCTTGAGCCGTATTCATAGCCTTTCGCGCGCACCGCGTTGACAAAAACAGCGCGGATATCGTCATACCCTTTGAGTCCAAGGCGCTTGGCCAGCCGTGTCATGGTGGAGGGCGGGATCCCCGCCAGCCGCGCCTGTTCACGCATGGACATCACCGCCACTTCCTGCGGGTGATCCAGGACAAATCTGGCCGCCAGCCGCACCTGTTTCGGCAGGGACTCGTACTGGGCATTAATAGCCTGAGTGAGCGTGAGCTGATCCATAAAAGGGGTCCCTAATGCATATCGTCATAAGCATGATTGCAACAGGTATGCCAAAAATGATTACTAATGATTCAATTGATTCATTTTCGCGACGGCAGGTACGGCTGGCGCAGGGCGCCGTCGGGAAGACGATGCGACAAAATGATTCCTTTGATTCATTTCCGCGCCAAATTAATTTTTGCCGCGGGTGGCGCGACGGCGGCATCGCTTGGACACGCCGCGCCGATGCCCGGCTTAGCGGGGAGCCGGTGCATCATGATGGTGCAAAAGCACCTATTTAGTGCATAGACTTTTACATGGAATATCGCCAAGAAGCAGGCCTCTAAAAAAATCCAATATTTATCAATTAGATATAATTACAACGCTACTGGCACGCCCTTTGCTTATCTTATATAACGGGACCGAGTTCCATTTTATGAGATAAGCATGAGCATACTGAACAGTACCGCCGCGATTTTGCGCCTGATGAGCACCCTGAAACGCGGCGTGACGGTGACCGATTTGGTCGAACATTTGCAATTCCCCAAAAGCACCGCCTCCCGCGTGCTCAAGCAACTGGCCGAAGCGGGCTTTTTGGACCGGGACGCCAGCTCGCTCGCCTATCAGCCCGGGCTGATGCTGCTGGAAGTGACCCATCTGGTGCGGCGCAATTCCTCATTAACGGATCTTATCGAACAGGCGCTGCGCGAACTGTGCGGATTAACCGGGCATACCGGTTACCTGTCGGTGCTTGACGGCAACGATGTGCTGGTACTGCGCGTTATCCCAGGCGTGCACGCGCTGCGGGTGATCCGCAACGCGGGATCCCGCTCGCCGGCCTGGGGCACCTCCACCGGCCGCGCGCTGCTGGCCCGGCTGCCGGATACCCAGCTGAACGCCCAGTTCCGCGCCGTGCTGTCGCCCGCCAACGACCTGCCGATGCATTTCACGCAGCTGATGGATCGGCTGGCGGTCGTGCGCCGCTGCCATTGGGCGTCGGCGGTTAACGAAGCGGTGGCCGGCGCGGCGTCGGTCAGCTGCGCTGTGGGCGACCCCCACAGCGGCGAAACCGTGGCGTTTTGCCTGACCTTTCCGGCCTCGATGGCGGATGACACGGAAATCCAGCGTCTTTCCCGGCTGTTGTGCGCGGCGGCGATGCAAATCGGCAAAAAGGTCGGCGACCCCTACTGGTTTCGCTAACCGCCGGACGCAGGGTCCCGTGGCCGCATTTCGCCGTTATTTTGCTTTATTTTTCAGGAGTGGTTTATGTCACATCGTCAGCATCCCAGCAGCTTTAACCCGGGCACCTTGCTGTTTCTCACGGTGCTCAGCATCTTTGGCGCGGTCATCGGCATCCAGCTGCTGACTACGCTTGGCGTCACGCCCAATACCTCGATTATCGGCGCGCTGGTGGCGATGATCATCGCCCGGGTGCCGCTCCAGCTGTTCAAACGTTTCCGCTCCATACATATCCAGAACCTGGCGCAAAGCGCCATTTCATCCGCCACCTTCGGCGCGGCCAACAGCTTGCTGCTGCCCATCGGCATTCCTTATATTTTCGGCCGGCCGGATCTCGTGCTGCCGATGTTTATCGGCGTTTCGCTGGCCATGCTGCTGGACGGTTATCTGCTCTACCGCATGTTCAACACCACGGTATTTCCGGCCGCCGGCGCCTGGCCGCCGGGCGTCGCCGCGGCGGAATCCATCAAGGCCGGCGATCAGGGTGGGCAACAGGCGGGCATTCTCGGCGCCGGCTTGCTGATAGGCGCCGTCGGTTCCTGGTTTAAGTTCCCCATGGCGGCGCTGGGCACGGCGTTTATCGGTAATATCTGGGCGTTGTCGATGTTCGGCGTCGGCCTGCTGATCCGCGGCTACAGCCTGCCGTTAACCGGGTTCGATATTAATAAAAACTATATTCCCCACGGCATGATGATCGGCGCCGGATTGGTGGCGCTGTGCCAGGTGATCGCCATGATCCGCGGTAAGAAACTCGATCGTGCCACCGCCACTGCCGATGCGCTGAGCGCGGCGGACGCCGACCGCCGCCATATTCTCGGCTCCCTCGGGCTTGGCGCGGCAGGGTATATCCTTATTGCCGCGCTGATTGCGCTGGGCGGCGGGCTGTATACCGCAATGCCGATGGGCATGTTATTGGCCTTTATCGTCTATGCCGCTTTCGCCGCGTTTATCCATGAACTGATCGTCGGCCTGGCGGCCATGCATTCCGGCTGGTTCCCGGCTTTTGCCGTGGCGCTTATTACCCTGATTATCGGCATCATGATTGGGTTTCCGCCGGTGGCGCTGGTCATGCTGTGCGGTTTCTCGGTGGCCACCGGGCCGGCGTTCGCCGATATGGGATACGATCTGAAAGCCGGGTTTATCCTGCGCGGCAATAACGCCGATATCGCTTTTGAGCTGGAAGGACGCCGCCAGCAGCTGTTCGCCGCCCTGATCGCCTTTGTTATCGCCATGCCGGTGGTCTACCTCAGCTACCAGGGCTACTTCGCCAAGGGGCTGGTGCCGCCGGTGGCTAAAGTTTATGCCGCCACCATCCAGGCCGGCGTGTCCACGGACATTGCCAAATCACTGCTGATCTGGGCGGTGCCGGGCGCCCTGATCCAATGGATTGGCGGGTCTTCGCGCCAGTTGGGCGTACTGCTGGCCACCGGCCTGCTGATTGCCAATCCGCTGGCCGGGTGGGCGGTATTGATCGGTATCGCCATACGCCTGGTGGTGCTGCGCCTTGGCGGTGAGCAGCGCCGTCATCAGCTGGAGGTCTTTGCCGCCGGACTGATTGCCGGCGATGCCCTGTTCAGCTTCTTTAATTCGGTTTTTGCCGGCAAGAGCGGTAAATAACGCGGTATCCGCGGGCCATGGCGTTTTTGCAACCCGGGCTATCCTGACCCTTCGTTGAGAGATATTTATGACTTTATTACAGACCCTGCACGTATTTGAAGCATTCGACTCCGCCTTTGCCAGCGGGCAGACGGTGGCGCAACTGCTGGCCGCCTATCCCGCGGCCCAGGTCAGCATTACCGAAATCAGCGGCCCCAAGGGCAAAACCGATTTCGTCAAAGTCGTTATCCCCGGCACCCAGGGGAAACGCGGCGGCGGCGCGGCCCCGACGCTGGGTATTGTCGGGCGTTTGGGCGGCATCGGCGCGCGCCCTACCCGCATCGGCCTGGTATCCGACGCCGACGGCGCCGTAGCCGCCATCGCCGCCGCCGTTAAGCTTGCGCATATGCAAACCCAGGGCGATAGCCTGCCCGGCGATGTGATCATCACCACCCATATTTGCCCCGACGCGCCGACCCGGCCGCATGAGCCGGTGGATTTTATGGATTCGCCGGTGGAAACCGAAGAGATGAACGCGCAGGAAGTGCTGCCGGAAATGGACGCGGTGCTGTCCATCGACACCACCAAGGGTAATCGTATCATCAACCATAATGGGTTTGCCCTGTCGCCCACGGTGAAACAGGGCTACATCCTGCGCGTGGCGGAAGATCTGCTGCGCATTATGGAAATGACCAGCGGACGGCTGCCGGTGACCTTTCCCATTACCACGCAGGATATTACTCCCTACGGCAACGGCGTTTTCCATCTCAACAGTATCCTGCAGCCGTCCATCGCTACGGCGGCGCCGGTGGTGGGCGTGGCCATTTGCGCGCAAAGCGCGGTACCCGGCTGCGGCACCGGCGCCAGCCAGGAAACCGATATCGCCGCCGCCGCCAAATTCGTGGTGGAAGTTGCCAAGGAGTTTACCCGCGGCACCTGCAGTTTTTACGATAGCGCCGAATACGCCCGCCTGTTGGAACTGTATGGTTCCCTGGCCCATTTACAGCAACGTCAATAAGCGAGGTCGTTATGTCCGCAACCTTACTGGGTACCCTGACCATCGGCCAGGCGCCGCGCGCCGATATTACCCCTATCCTGACCGAGCACCTGCCCGCGGGGGTGGAATGCATCCATCTGGGCGTGCTCGACGGCCTGGATCACGCCACTATCGCCCGGCGCTTTCCCGTCCGGCCCGGCGAGGCGGTGCTGACGACCCGGCTGCTGGACGGCAGCGCCGTGATCCTGGGTAAAAGCGCGGTTCGCGAGGCGGTCCAGGCGAAACTCAATGAACTTGAACATGTGGGCTGCCGCACCATCGCGCTGTTATGCACCGGTGAATTCCACGGTCTGGGCTGTGGGCAGGCCTGGCTGCTGGAACCCGATTTGCTGGTGCCGCCGGTGGTAACGGCGCTGACGAACGGGCGCCAGGCCGGCATCCTGGTGCCGTTGCCCGAGCAGATGGCGAGCGAAGGCGCAAAATGGCGCGCCCTGGCGCGTCCGCCGGTGTATGCCGCCGCGTCGCCGTACATCAGTACGCCGCAGCAGTTGACCGCCGCCGCCCTGGCGCTGAAGACCCAGGCCGCGGACGTGATTGTCATGGACTGCATGGGCTATACCGAACAGCATCGCCGGATAGTGCGTGAAGCCACCGGCCTGCCGGTGATATTATCGAAC
Source organism: Sodalis sp. RH14 (assembly GCF_047324285.1). Taxonomy (NCBI): domain Bacteria; kingdom Pseudomonadati; phylum Pseudomonadota; class Gammaproteobacteria; order Enterobacterales; family Bruguierivoracaceae; genus Sodalis; species Sodalis sp. RH14. The sequence continues at coordinate 2,570,416 of NZ_CP178739.1, read as the reverse complement.
GCCCTGTTGGCCCGCCTGCTGGCCGCCCTACTGTAGCCATGGAAGCCATGGCGCCGCGACCGGCAAAGCCGCCATGGTAATTCATTAAGGAGTGGATGTATGGAACTGCTGTTACTGAGTAATTCGGTGCTGCCCGGCCACGGCTATCTGGCCCATGCCGTCGATCCGATGCGCGCGCTGTTAAAGAACCGCCGCAAGGCGCTGTTTGTACCTTTTGCCGGCGTCACCGTCGCATGGGACGATTATACCGCCAAGGTACGCCAGGCCATGGCGCCGCTGGGCATCGAGCTGACAAGCGTACACACGCTGGATGACGCGGCGGCGGCGGTGGCCCGCGCCGAGGCGATTATCGTCGGCGGCGGCAATACCTTTCATCTGCTGAAATGCTGCCGCGAGCGCGGGCTGCTGGGGGCCATCACCGAGCGCGTGCGCCAGGGCGCGGCCTATATCGGCTGGAGCGCCGGGGCCAACCTGGCCTGCCCCACGCTGTGCACCACCAATGATATGCCGATCGTCGATCCGGGCGGTTTTGCGTCCCTGGGACTGGTGGACTACCAGATCAATCCCCACTATACCAATCAGTTGCCCGCCGGACATCAGGGGGAAACGCGCAACCAGCGTCTGGCCGAGCTGCTGCGTGCCCGGCCGGAGATGACCGTGATCGGCCTGCCGGAGGGCGACTGGCTGACGGTCGCCGACGGCGAGACGCGGCTGGCGGGGCCTTACGACGCGGTGTTGTTCCGCGCCGGCCGGGAGCCGCAGACGCTGAAACCCGGCGCCGCCCCGCTTGACCTTGCCATAACGCGGTAGTCGCCGGTGCGGTTGTCCATTACCGGCCCCGCGGGCTGGAGTCGGGCAGGGTTGCCCCTGCCGGCTGGACACCCTCCGGACCGGCTTAACGCTTATCCTGTGGTCAGGGAATATTCTCCATGAATAGTGCGGAATTATCCGTTAAGACGTTAAGCGACTTATGACCTGCAAACGCTGAGAAATATTCATTATATATTTAATATTAATAAGAAATTATTTTCCAATAAATTACAATAACATGTTCGCAAAATAAATACTCTTATCATTATTATACCCGCGCCGCCGATCTGATGAAACATACGCAACAATAAGCGGATACCGCAGGAAAAAATAACTCAACGATAAAAGATATAGAGTGCTGGAAATAGAATTATCCCGCCAATACTTTGAACCAGCCCCCATTTTTGGTCAAATATCCCATCGCCGGCGTTAAATCCGGCTAAAATTGCTAAATCTTGTCTATTCAAAGGCATAACAATGCCCTCCCCGCGCCGCGGCCGGTTCAATGGCGGGCGGCGCCCTATCCAAAAGGAGATACCCATGCTGGCGCCTTATTCAGTTGGATTAAGGAACATACTGTTGGCGATAGTTCTGGCGGCCGGTGCCGGCCCCGCTGTTACCGCCATGGCCGCGCCCCAGCCGGTCGAGTCCGGTCCCCTGGCCCCCGCGGCGGCGGTGCTGCCGCCCGATATTCTTTTTGGGCCGTTGTTCGAGGCGGTGCAGCAGGCCAGAATTTTCCCCGATCAGAAAACCTTTGCCGACGCGGTGCCGCGGGAGAATCCCGCCGCCATCCTGGCGCAGTATCAGGATCAGCACGCCCAGGCCGGGTTCGATCTCAAGCGTTTTGTCGCGACCCATTTTATCCTGCCCGGCGAAGGCAAGCCCTACCAGCCGCCTGCGGGACAGACCCTGCGGGCGCATATCGACGGGCTTTGGCCGGTGCTGACCCGTAAAACCGATAGCGTGCCGCCCTTTGATTCACTGCTGCCGCTGCCGGAAAGCTATGTGGTGCCCGGCGGCCGTTTTCGGGAAGTGTATTATTGGGACAGTTATTTTACCATGCTGGGCCTGGCCGAAAGCGGCAACTGGGAACGGGTCAAAAACATGACCGATAATTTCGCGCATGAAATCGATACCTACGGTCATATCCCCAACGGCAACCGCAGTTATTACCTGAGCCGCTCCCAGCCGCCGTTTTTCTCGTTTATGGTGGAACTGCTCGCCGCGCAGGAAGGCGACGCGGTGTATGCGCGCTACCTGCCGCAGCTGAAAAAGGAATACGACTACTGGATGCGCGGCGCCGACGGCCTCGCCAAGGGCGCCGCCGCCGAACGCGTGGTGCGCCTGGACGACGGCAGCCTGCTTAACCGGTATTGGGACGATCGCGACGTGCCGCGCACCGAGTCCTGGATGGAGGATATCGCCACCGCCGCCAGGGCGAAAAACCGGCCGGCGGCGGAAGTCTACCGCGACCTGCGCGCCGGCGCCGCCTCCGGCTGGGACTTCAGCTCGCGCTGGCTGACCGATCCCCATGATCTCGCCACTATCCATACCACCGACATTATCCCGGTGGATCTGAACGCCCTGCTGTTCCATCTGGAACAGACGCTGTCCCGCGCCAGCAAGGCCGCCGGCGCGTCCGGGGACGAACTGCGCTATACCCGGCTGGCCGACGCGCGCAGCCACGCCATCAACCGCGTGCTGTGGAACCAGCAGGACGGTTATTACACCGATTATGACTGGCGGCAGAAAAAAATCACCCGCCCGATCACCGCCGCCACGGTATTCCCGCTGTTTGTGCGTATCGCGCCGCGCGAGCGTGCGGTCAGTACCGCGCAGGCGGTGCGCGACCAGTTGCTGAAAGAAGGCGGATTAACCACCACCATCGTCAATAACGGCCAGCAATGGGATGCGCCCAACGGCTGGGCGCCCCTGCAGTGGGTCGCGGTACAAGGGCTGCAAAATTACGGCCAGGACGCCCTGGCGCAGTCCATCGGCACCCGTTTTCTTAAAAATGTGCAAAATCTGTATGACGCGCAGCACAAGCTGGTGGAAAAATATGTGGTCGAAGGCAAAGGACTGGGCGGCGGCGGCGGCGGCGAATATGCGCTGCAGGACGGCTTCGGCTGGACCAACGGCGTCACGCTGAAACTGCTGGATGCCTATTGCGGCGCGCTCACGGACTGCAAAAAACACGATCCGGCAGCGGCGGCGCAGCCGGCGCATTAACTGCCGGGAGCACGCCGGAAGGCGTGCTTCAACCACCAGCACCACGCTATATCTGATGCAGGGCGAAGGGGTAAAAGGGAGGATTACCTTGCAGCCAACAGCGCGCCCAAATGGCCCGCCGGATGGTTTTTGGAAAAATCCTGCGCGGAAAATCCTCTCAATTCCATAAGCGCAATGGCCATGGCGTCCCCGATAGCAAGCGTGGCGCTCGCGCTCACCGTGGGCACGATATCATAGGAACAGGCCTCGCCCTTGATATCAAAGGCAATGGTAATATCCACACTTTCCGCCAGGGGTGAAAGTCTATTCCCCGTTATCGCTATTATCGGTACGCCGCGTTCATGTAAAATAGGGACAAGCTGCATGATTTCATCGGTTCTGCCGCTATATGAAATTAAGAGAATAATGTCATCAGCGGTAATCATGCCCAAGTCACCATGTTTCGCTTCAACCGGATGGATAAAAAAACTTGGTGTGCCTATGGATGACAGGCTGGAACAAATTTTACGCCCGACATGCCCGCTCTTCCCTACGCCCAGGATAATGACATGGCCGGTGGACGCATGAATTAAATTAACCGCCTCATAAAAGCCGGAGTTGCCGAGTGACGAGGCTATCGCATATAACGCATCGGCTTCTTTAACCATAACCCTGCCGCCAATATGCAGTATCGCTTGCTTATCCATATATTTCTCCTCCTGATAACATGATGGCGCGGGCTCAGACCAGGAGACTGCGCGCTATATTAAGGTCATCCAGGGTGTCAACGCCCAGGGGATTGACATCCACAATGGAAATATCGATGCGCATGCCGTGCTCCAATGCCCGCAGTTGCTCCAGTTTTTCCCGCTGTTCCAGCGGACTGGGCGGCAGTTGGGAAAAGCGGGTCAAAGCATCTCGCATGTACGCATACAGACCTATATGGTGATAATGCTCGCCGCCGCCCCAGGGAATAGTGTTGCGGCTAAAATAGATGGCCCGTCCGGCCTTGCTTCCCGGCGGCATAGAGACGGCCACCTTAACCACGCTATCGGAAAGCCGCTCGTTCGGGGCGGCGATAACCGATGCCAGCGTCGCCACTTCGGCGCCGGGGCGGCGCAGCGGCGCCACCAGGGTTGTCAGCATCGCGGGATTGGCCGTGGGCATATCTCCCTGCAGGTTCACGATCACCTCATATTTGCCTGCCGGGTCGACAGCTTCCAGTGCGGCAAATACCCGGTCAGACCCGCTGTTAAGCCGTGGATCGGTCATGACCGCCTCACCTCCCACGTCGCGGATGGCCCCGGCAATCGCTTTATCGCCGCAGGCGACAATGACCGGCCCAAGATCGGCTTCTATGCCGCGCCGCCAAACGTGAACAATCATAGGGAGGCCGTTAATATCGGCCAGCGCCTTGTTAGGTAGCCGGGTTGAGGCCAACCGGCTGGGAATAATCGTGACGATATTCATATTATCCTCGGTTGAATCGCGCTTTAGAGCTGCTCATGCGTGATGATTTTTTTATTGGATTTTATTTTCCCATAATTAGCAAAAACATTATTAATATCCTCAAACGAATGAAAACTGAGTAAATTATCATGCTGCGTACTCCAATTATCCGCCAGCAGCGCCGCGGCGTCGGCCATATGGATACTATCGCCATTCAGATGACACAATATGATTTCAGGCTGTTTCCAGGGTAATCGTTCTGGAATAAACGGCTCATCGGCATGGTATCTGCTGAGCACCACCAGCCTGGAACATTTATCCAGTAGATCACAAGCCTGGCGAAAGCCACGGGAAGCGCCGGTCGCTTCGAATATAAGTTGAAAGCGCTGCCCGGCCATGGGGGCCTTGATTCGGTCCGGATACAGGCTTCGTAATTGGTCGACTTTATAATCATTATGATCATGGATATAAACATCGGCCCCGGTGATTTCGAGCAGCGCGAAAATAAGCAAGCTCCCCAACCCGCCGCAGCCCAGCACCAATATTTCGCCTTTACGGCCCGATACATTGCTTAACGCCACGGCATGAAGCGCCACCGAGAGGGGCTCTACAAGCGCGCCGATATGATCTTTCCGGTAAGCGGGTAATTTATGGACGTACGAATAATGGATGTCTATGTACCCGGCATACCCACGGTTGGTATAATGTTGCTCACCGCCCCTGACGCAAAGATGGCCTTTTTTTTGCCGGCAATAATGGCATTGACCGCAGCGAAAGTTGGGGTCGATAACCACCTGGCTGCCTGGCTGCAAGTTGATTACGCCGGCGCCGGCGGCTTTGATCACACCGCAATGTTCATGCCCTAACGATACGGGATAGCCTTCGTTCCTGTGGCCCAGATAAAATGATTTATCCGTACCGCAAACGCCGCAATAATTTATTTTTATCCTGACATAACCAGGGGCGACCTCTTCCTCAAGCTGACGGCTGGCAAAAGAAAACCGCCCCGGCTCCAGTAGTATCGCTACGGTATTTACACACGCTCCGCTCATGCGAGTCCCCCCGTCTGTTCCAGCGCCGCAACCGCGGCGGCGGCTTGCTCAAGGGTGTAGTCGATATCAGCGGCGCAATGGGCCGTGGAGACATACCATAGTCCCTCGGGGGTAATCCTGACGCCCCTCGCCTGCAATGCCGCATGCCACATGACGAGCAGCGGATGGCTGAGTTCACGCCGAGCTGTACGATAATCGCGGGCAACCGCCGGCGCTGCCCGAAAAGTGGTGGTCACCGCGCCGGGACTTGCCCTGACTTGCAGGGGCAACGCCGTGCCGGCGGCAATGTCTTGTAATCCCGCCCGCAGCGACTCACTCAGCAGATGAATTCTAGCCAGCTCCGCGCCGCCGTTATCGGCGAGTATTTCCAGGTTAGTTATTGCGCCGGCAAGGAAAGGCGGGAACGCATTATAGGTACCGGTATGCAAGGTTTGGGCGCCGGCAAGCAATCGCATATACTGTTCTTTACCGCCGACAGCCGCCAGGCAAACCGGACCGCCCAGCGCCTTGGCGAAGGTGGCGATATCGGGGATTACGCCATACCTGGCCTGGGCGCCGCCTATAGCTGTCCTGAAACCCGTTTGGATTTCGTCGAATATCAGCGGAATACGGTAGTGGTCGCACAGCTCCCGCATTCTGGCGAGATAGTCTTTTTCCGGCAGGATATTGCTCCAGAAGCTGTTAAACATGATGGGCTCGGTCACCACCGCGGCGATATCCCCGGCCTGACTGGCTAACACGCGCTCCAGCGCGTCGGTATCGTTCCAGCGTAACGCGAGGATATTACCGGCGTCGCCGGCGGGTTGCCCACGCGACATGGCTAACAGGGCGCCGGTATCTTGGGCGGTGTCTTCCGGGGTACTGAATCCCCAGGCGATATTGTCGAGCCAGCCGTGGTAATGCCCCTCGAAACGGATGATTTTTTCACGGCCGGTGGCGGATCTGGCCAGGCGCAGCGCGACATGCACCGCCTCCGAGCCGGAATTGCAAAAGCGGACCATCTCCGCGCCGGGCACCAGGGCTTTTATTTTTTCCGCCAGGACAATCTCCAGTTCGGTTTGCCCGGCGAAAAATTGGCCCGCCTGATATTGCTGCGCAATGGCGTCAAGGATACGGGGATGGGAATGACCGGTAATTAACGGCCCCCGGCCCAGGACATAATCTATGTATTTATTTTCATCGACATCCCATACATATGCCCCTCGCGCTTTTTGATAGAACAGGGGGTGCGGTTGCCAGTTGGCCCGATTATTACTGGACACGCCTCCGGGAATAACATTCGACGCTTTTTTATACAGCGCGTCGGAAATGGCATAATTCATGCTCATTCATCCTCCTTTTGCTAAATCACCAGTGACCGAAAGTCTTTGATAATGTGAAATGTGATTAGGTTGGTATATTGCCCATTTTTTGCAAAGCAATCGCCGGATCGCGCCACCAAAAATATGTCCTGTCCTGAAATGACAAAAGAGGGGTAATTCCTGGCGTGATATTCTGTTTCACCTTTGCTGATAACGCTCGCCTGCACCCAATCAATGCAATTGGATGAATAATAAAGCCCTAAAATATTTCTTTGGTTCGACGGTAAATTATACCTTCCCTGCGGCGTGGCGGATAATTTACACATTGAGTCTGTGATTATTGAAGATGCCATCCAATACAAGTGGGTGAACGTGTCGTATGTGATAAAAAATTTCAGGCTGCCGCCGGGAAACGGGATAAACGATAATAACTTGCCCGACGGCGCGGTAACCACCTGCAGGGCGATACCGCCGTCCCGCTGCTCCACCGCTTTAAGCACCGCGGCATAACCGCTGCCGTTGGTATTGGTGCGCATGATGATGTAAAGCGTTGCATTCGCGGGATCGTGCCAGATATGTTTAGGATCCGTTATTCGGACCACATTCCCCTCAAGCCAGCCTGGCGGGGAGGCGTTGATGGTCGGCATCAGGGATCGTGGACCGGCGGTTTCGGAAGGATAAAAGGGAATACCAAAATTCTCCCCGAAGCTCGCCGCGCAATAGTTGAATTTTTCGTTAAAGGAAAAACCGGTGGAAAATGTCCAGGCCGACCTGTCCAGCAGATTATCACGCCCATTGCCCCGCAGTACGACCGGCGTCAGCCCCGCGACGTTCCAGCCGGATATGCCCAAATCGGTTCTTAAATCCATGCACATATAGATAGCGCCGTTTTCCTGCAATATATTCGTCGCAGAACCATGCCACAATTGATTGCGGGTCAGTGCCGCCGGCGCCGACCACGTCAAGCCGTCGTCCTGCGATCTGATGATATAGAGGTCGCCAGCGTTGCCGATAATGTAAAGGCAGCCCTGGCATTCGAACAGCCGCGCGTGCCAGAAGGGAAAGGATCCCTGCTCAGCCCAGTGCCGACCCTGATCGTTGGAAATAAATATTTTACCTATGCCGCGGCGTTTTGTACGGCTTCCGTTGCTGGCTTCCTGGTTATCCAGGCCGGGGCCACCGAGATCCATGGTCACAACCAGCCTGCCGTTGGTCGTTTTTACTATTGAAGGGGTATAGCACCAAAGCCGGGTTGGATTGTTAGAGCGATAAATAATACGCCCATTAGAGTCAGTGTTATCCATAGGTCTGCCCCATGCCATAATCGCATCCTTTAGCGCACTTGTTATTACATTCTTATTGCATTATTTGATACATTCTTATTACGCTCGTTGCTGCGCATCAAAGAACGCTTAATAGTTTTATTTATTATTATTGGAAACTATGTTCAAATTAAACACATGTGGAATAATTCATGTGGAATATTTTAATGACGCATCTAAAAGCATTAAATAATATATCTATAACAGCCTACGCGGCGCGCTGATAAAAAATCATCAGCGTCAGCCACTCCACTCTGGTACATTTTCCTGGTTAATGTCAATATGTATTGATGAAATATATAAACAGTTACTCAACCCGATTAATTTGATAAGGACATAGCGCCCCGCTCATCCTCATTTTATGATATTGGCGCCATATCTCATTGCCAAAAAAGCGCTCGCGGTAAAGATGCGCAGCGGCTTCGCATACCTTAGCCGTAAAGCAAACGTTGGCACTTCCGTCGATAACGGCGCCCAGCACAGGCACCCATAATAAGCAGCATATTCCCCAACGGCCCGCAGATTGAGCAGAATAAGGGCGGGGAACGCAGTCAGCAGTCCGGTAACACCGGTGGCGCCGGCCCGTCTCAACCATGGCGATGCTTTTATCTTTAAGCGGCAGGCCGCCGACGGTGCTTCAGCGCGCTATTCCAAAATGATTCCAGGGAATGCAAGAGGCTGATATTCTTCAGAAGCAAGCCGCATAAATAGCCCCCGCCGCTGATACTCCCATGGCAATGTGTTACTCTTTTACCGGTAATGTCCAAGACGCCTTTTATTGCCCAATGATGGCATTGCCATGGCGGCATGCCGGATTCAGGGGTTGGGTAAAGACAGTATTTTGGCGGAAACTGCAGTTAAACAAGACGGTAATTATGGTAAAAAAATCCACTAAAAACGCCGCCAGCGCGTCGGCGCAAAGCCCTACGCTTATCGATGTCGCCAGGATAGCCGGCGTTTCCCCCATCACCGTGTCGCGCGCCCTGAACCGCCCGGAGCTGGTCTCTCCCGCGGCCCAGGAAAAAGTCTTCGCCGCGGTGCGCGCCACCGGCTATGTGCCGAATATGCTGGCGGGAGGGCTTGCCACCCGCAAAAGCCGGCTGATTGCCATTTTTGTCCCCACCATCGCCAACTCCATTTTCGCCGATACCGTGCAGGCGCTGATGGACAGCCTGACCGCCGAGGGTTATCAAACCCTGCTGGGCCTGACGGGCTATTCCAGCGAACGGGAGGAGCAACTGCTCGACGCCATTCTGGGCCGCCGCCCCGACGGTATCGTGCTGGCGGGCACGCTGCATACCGATGAAAGCCGCGAGAAGCTGCGCAAAGCGGGCATACCGGTGGTGGAGATTTGGGACTTAAGCGACGCGCCCATCGATATGCAGATCGGTTTTTCCCATGAGCAGGTGGGTATCGAGGTGGCGAATCATTTATTCCAGCGCGGCTACCGGCGCTTCTCGCTGCTCACTCTTGAGGACGCCCGCGGCTTGCGCCGCAGCCGCAGCGTGATAGCCGAACTGGCGTCCTGCGGCGTGCATGACGTTTCCATCGAGATTATGCCGGCGCCCGCCACGCTGGCCTCCGGGCGCGAAGGGTTAACGCGCATTCTGGCGCAGCACGGCTTACCCGAAGTTATCGTCTGCAGCTCGGACACCATCGCCGAGGGAGTGCTCGCCGAGGCGGCCAGCCGGGGGATCCGGGTGCCGGATGAGCTGGCGGTGATGGGTTTTGGCGATCTGTCCAGCGCCGCGCAGGTATTCCCCGCCCTTTCCACCGTCAGGGTGGACGGCGCCAGGATCGGCCTGCTGGTCGCCCAGGCGCTGCTGGTGCGTTTTAACGCTAAAAACCAGGAGCCCGCCCCGCTGCGCATCGACACCGGTTTTAGCCTGATCGAACGCGGCACCACAAAATTAATATGAATTGGCTCACAAATAACAGGTCTTTTTATTGAATGATTGCGCAATCATATTAGCATGATCGGTGTCAGTCATCGGACCTGGTGTTCCTGCGATCGTAAATGATTGCGCAATCATATCGAACCCCATCTCCTTTTTATCTACCCAGCGCCGCCTGGTACCCTACAAAAAGGAAATAACGTGAACAATAACACCGTCCCGGCGAAGACGAATGTTCGCTATTTGATACTCGCGATGATTTTTCTCGTGACCATCTTTAATTATGTTGATCGTGCCACCCTGTCCATCGCCGCGCCCATGTTGCGCAAAGATCTGGGGTTCGACGCCGTGTCGATGGGCATCGCCTTCTCCGCCTTTGGCTGGGCTTACACCGGCATGCAGATTCCAGGCGGCATCATCCTCGATCGTTTCGGCTCGCGCCTGGTGCTCGGCATCAGCCTGATCGCCTGGTCGGTGCTGACCTTTCTGCAGGGTTTTGTCGATATGTTCAGCTCCGCGCTGCTGGCGTTGTTTGTCCTGCGCTTTTTGATGGGCATTGCGGAATCACCGGCCTTCCCCGCCAACAACCGGCTGACGGTGATGTGGTTCCCCGGGCACGAGCGCGGCATGGCCACCGCGGTATTCCAGTCCGCGCAGTACGCCGCGCTGGCGATTTTTACCCCTGTCATGCTATGGCTGCTCAGTACCTGGGGCTGGCAGCATGTGTTTTTCTTTACCGGCGGTACCGGCATCCTGATCGGCCTGCTGTGGTTTTATGTGGTGCGGGACCCGGCCAGGCATAAACGGGTTAATCAGGCGGAGCTGGATTATATCGAAGCCGGCGGCGGCCTGGCGTCCATCGGCGAGGCGCCGACGCCGTTCAGCTGGCGCCAGATCAGGACCATCGGCGCTAATCGCATGATGCTCGGCATCTACCTGGGGCAGTTTTGCCTGACCTCCATCACCTGGTTCTTCCTGACCTGGTTTCCCACCTATCTTATCGAGGCCAAGGGCATGACCATCCTCAAGGTGGGGCTGGCGGCGGCCATCCCGGCGGTGGCCGGCTGTCTTGGCGGTATCGTCGGCGGCGCCTGGTCCGACTGGATGCTGCGCCGCGGTTTCAGCCTGACCGCGGCACGGAAAACCCCCATTATCTGCGGCCTGTTATTATCCAGCAGCATCGTTATCGCCAACTATGTGCAATCCGTTCCGCTGATCATCGCCGTGATGTCGCTGGCGTTTTTCGCCAAAGGCGTGGGCAACCTCGGCTGGTGCATCGTCGGCGATGTCTCCCCCCGGCACGCCCTGGGCATCAGCGGCGGCATGTTTAACCTGTGCGGCAACCTGGCCAGCATCGTTACCCCCATCGCCATCGGCGTGATAATCAAGCAATTCGGTTCATTTGATTGGGCGCTGGTGTATGTCGCCGCCATGGGCCTGCTCGGCGCCTTCGCCTATCTGGTTATCGTCGGCCGGCTGCGCCGCCTCGACAGCGAGGACGCGGCGACGCCCGGCGCCGGACATTTCGCCGCCGGTGCAAAACAATCCTAACTTTTATCCCTTTCACAGGAGAATGTATGATGTCCATTACCCCATCCACTGCTCAATGCGCGGATAACGATACCATCAGCTTGGTACGCGTTTCCTCGGTATTCCTGCCTCTGGCCAATCCGATAAGCGATGCCAAGGTGCTTACCGGCCGGCAAAAACCCATGACCGAAATCGCCATTTTATTTGCCGAAATCGAAACCCGCGACGGCCATCAAGGACTGGGTTTCAGTTATTCAAAACGCGCCGGCGGACCCGGCCAGTTCGCCCACGCCGGCGAAATTGCGCCGGTGCTTATCGGCGAGAACCCCAGCGATATCGCCAAACTGTGGGACAAGCTGTGCTGGGCCGGCGCGTCGGTCGGGCGCAGCGGGCTGGCCACCCAGGCCATCGGCGCCTTTGACGTGGCGCTATGGGACCTGAAGGCCAAACGGGCCAACCTGTCGCTGGCGCGTCTGCTGGGCGCGCAGCGCGATTCGGTGCGCTGCTATAACACCTCGGGCGGTTTCTTGCACACGCCCCTCGATCAACTGATGAAAAACACCGATATCTCGCGGGAGAAGGGCATCGGCGGCATCAAGCTGAAAGTCGGCCAGCCCGATTGCGCGCTGGATATTCAGCGGGTCAGCGCCATCCGCAAGCATCTTGGCGACGGCTTCCCGCTGATGGTGGACGCCAACCAGCAGTGGGACCGCCCCACCGCGCAGCGTATGTGCCGCCATTTCGAAGCGCTAAACCTTATCTGGATCGAGGAGCCGCTTGATTGTTACGACGCGGAAGGCCACGCGGCCCTGGCGGCGCAGTTTGACACGCCCATCGCCACCGGCGAGATGCTGACCAGCGTCGCCGAGCATTGGGAATTTATCAAAAACCGCGCGGCGGATTACCTGATGCCCGATGCCCCGAGAGTCGGCGGCATTACGCCATACCTGAAGGTGGCCGCGCTGGCCGAGCATGCCGGCCTGATGATTGCCCCGCATTTCGCCATGGAGCTGCATGTGCACCTCGCGGCGGCTTATCCGACCGAACCCTGGGTGGAGCATTTTGAATGGCTGGAACCGCTGTTTAATGAACGTCTGGCGATCAAGGACGGCCGCATGCTGGTACCCACCCGTCCCGGCCTTGGCCTGACGCTGAGTGAACAGGTGGCGGCCTGGACCGCGCAGACCCTGGAAGCCGGCCGGCGCGCCTGACGCACGCCATGCTGGTCAGCGCCTTCCTGTCGGCCGCCGGCGGGGTAAAGCAAAAGCGCCGGCCAGGACCCGGGCAGGCTGAAAAACCTTGTTCAGGGATAACGGCATCGCGCGCGCCGCTGTTTAACCGGCGCGGTGATATTGCTTTCGCCGCCGGCGCTGCTGCATGATGGCGGGGCGGCGGGAACGCTGCGCATAATAAGGCATGCGCGGTACGGCACCCAAGGCGATACCGCGCTGGTCGCGACGGAGGCGGGATGATTTATTGCAAACGCGTTTATGAACCGGTTGAACCCGGCGACGGCTACCGGGTATTGGTTGATCGATTGTGGCCGCGCGGGGTGAAAAAAAACGCCCTGCCGATGGATTTATGGTGCAAAGAGGTCGCGCCGTCGCAGGCGTTGCGGCAGGCGTTTCATGCCTCTTTGCTGGACTATGACGGTTTCCGCGCCGCTTACCGCCAGGAGCTGCGGGACAATGAGGCGGCGTGGCGCCCCCTGGCTACGCGCGCCGCCACGGGGGATGTCACGTTACTTTATGCCTCGCGGGATACGCTGCGCAACCACGCCATGGTGCTGGCGGAATTTTTACTCACCGCCGGTTGACGGCGTCACGCGCTTAAAATATCGGGCACCGTTTTATTGATAAACGTACGGGTATCGGTATCGGCCCGGATGACGTTAATGGTTTTCAGTTCATCCACGTAGGCCGCCAGCTCGGCGCGCAGATGATGGCCGGTGGTGTGGTGGCCGTGGGTATGCTCGGCGAGGATGGCCTTGACCTGCGCCGCGCTGATGGTGCTGGGCAGAAAAGGCGCGAAGATCTCGGCGGTTTCTTCAGGATTATCCACCGCCCACTGCTGGGCGTCGACCACCGCCTGGGTTATCGCCCGGGCGGTCGCGGGGTCGTTGCGCACCAGCGCGCCGCTTAGCGCCAGTACACAGCAGGTGCGATCATGGTAAGCGCCGCTGAGGTTGGTGGCCACCTCGAACAGATCGTCGCGTTCACGGATCAGCCAGCCCTGCGGGTCGGTGGCGGCAATCGCCTGTACCTCGCCCTTGCGCAGCGCCTCGCCGGACAACTGTTCGGGATATTGTACCCAATTGACATCGCTGTCGGGATGGAATCCCTGTTTAGCCAGCTGGATGGCGAAAAAGTTTTTTACCGGGCTTGCCTGGTCGCTTACCGCCACCGCCTTCCCCACCAGATCCCGCACCTGGGTAATGCCGCTGTTTTTGGCGGTGATAAGCCGCATGCAGCCGCCGTGGGTACCCACGGTCAGGGCGACGTCAAACCCCTGCTCCAGGGGTTTTAGCCAGCGCAGCGCCATGCCGATGCCGGCCTCGGCCTGGCCGGTTGACAGCGCGACCAGCGGGGTATCGCCGTCGGTAAAGTTGACCGTTTCCACCTGCAAGCCGTACTTGGTGAAAAACCCCTTTTTATAGGCCACTGAAATCGGCGCCTGGCAAATGCCGGCCTGATGCCAGGCGATGCGCACGGTTTTCAGCGGCGCGGCGACGGGTGCGCCCACGGCCCGGGCCAGGGGTAAGCCGGAGAATAGCCCTCCGCCCAGGGCCACGCCGCCCAATACGCCCGCCGATTGCAAAAAATGCCGTCTTGTAACCTTAATATTCGCCATCATGACTCCCGAAAGAAAATATAAAAAATACGATTTGCGGCGTTATTTATGGGTGCCGAAACCCGCAATAATTACCATTTCACCGCCCCGCTCTGCCAGGCCAGCAAACGATCGCGCACGGCGAACAGCACCGTTATCAAGGTGGAAAATAATAACGCCATCACAATCAGCGCGCCGTACATATTGGAATAAGCGGCCCAACCCTGCGCCCATTGCAAATACCAGCCCAGGCCTGATTTCACTCCCATCATTTCGGCGGCCACCAGTACCGAAAAAGAGGCGCCCAGCCCCATGAACAGGCCGACAAATACATGCGGCAGCGCCGCTGGAATAACCACCCGGGTAATCAGAAACAGGGGTTTGGCGCCCAGGGTGCGTGCCACGTCATAATAACTTTTATCGACGCTCGCCACGCCGGACCAGGTTAATACCGTCACCGGAAACCAGGTGGCCAGGGCAATCAAGAATATCGCCGCCGAAAAGCTGGAAGGAAAGAAATAAAGCGTCAGCGGTAATAATGCCGTTGACGGCACCGGCCCGAGAAACCGTAATATCGGGTGCAGCCAATATCCCAGACTTTTTGAACAGCCGATGGCGACGCCGGTTAAAAATCCGCTCAGGCTGCCGAATAAAAAACCGAAGAACAGCAGACGCAGGGAGTGCAGCAGACTGTCGCCCAGCCGGAGCCAGTCGGTGGCGTAGGCTTCCACCAGCGCATGCGGCGGCGCGAAAAACGGCGCCGGCAGCCACGCCAGCTTGGCGGTCGACACCTCCCAGGCCGCGACAAACAGCGCCAGGGCAAAAAACCATTTACCACCGGACCGGACATGGCGCGTTAGCGGGGCGATAATCAAGCGTAGCAGCGGCAGGCGTTCTCCCAGGGAAAACAATAATAATAACAGGGCGATGCCCGCCGCCAGGGCGTGCGTTTGCGCAATATAAAGCGGGCGGGCAAAACCGACCGGTTTATCCGGCCAGAGGATCATCAGCGCCGCCACCGCGCCCCAGGCGACGGCGGCGCAAAAGCCCATGGTCCAGAACCCCAAGTCCTGCCCTTGCCCTCGCGCAGAGACTGCCGCGGCGGACGAGGCCGCCGGCTCCCATGCCTCGGATGTCATATAACCTCCCGGTAATTTTTGGCGATATAGCCTGGCCGATAAAGAAGCCAAAAAATGACGGCGACATTATCCGCTGCGGGTATATGCGTTTTTATTCTTTATAAATGCGTTCCCAATGAATATACTCAAATGTGTGTAGCCATAAAGTATATTAATCAAACCCATTCTCATTTAAGCTGCCTGACAGGGGATAAATGTTATTATCAATTAACATTGTTTGGCGATATTTAGCATATTATTAACGTTTACCTTTTCCGGCTAAAACGTTTAATTCAGCAGATGAAGTGACAATATAACTACGCCGCAATTCTCAATAAGTAAATATCATTCTGGAATTAAATATAATTAATTAGACCATAGGTGCGCTTGTGATGGAATTTTTACCGCGTTACGTTAGGGGAAGAAAAAAGTGCCGGATATATATGCATAAAGTAATTATCGTTATGCGGCAATAAGCTTTCGCTATTTATTTAAGGAAACAGCATATGACCCTGATCATCAATAAGCCCGACGCTCCGTCCACCTGTACGCCGTCAGGCGCCGGCGCCGGTCTGCGACTGGATATAAACCGGGTCAGCCATGGTTTTGATCTTGGCGGCGGGCTATTGCCGGTATTGGAGCAGGTCTCAATCAGCGTGGCGCCCGGCGAGTTTATCGCGCTGCTGGGACCGTCGGGCTGCGGCAAATCCACCCTGCTCAGGCTGGTGGCCGGCCTGGAAAATCCGCTTTCCGGCCAACTGCTGGAAGACGGCGAGCCTATTCGGCGGCCCGATCCGGCGCGGGTGGTGGTATTCCAGGATCCCACGCTGTTTCCCTGGCGCACCGTCTGGCAAAACGTGGCGCTGGGCCTGCAGGCGCAGGGATTACTTAACGAACGGGGCCGGCGGCGGGTCGATGGGGTGCTGGAACGCGTGGGGCTGGCGCAGTTTGCCCAGGCCTATCCCCGGCAGCTTTCGGGCGGCATGGCGCAGCGCGCGGCGTTGGCCCGCGCGCTGGTCAACGACCCGCGTCTGTTGATCCTGGACGAACCGCTGGGCAAGCTGGACTCGCTGACGCGCATCCGTATGCAGGGGGAACTGGTCGGCCTGTGGCGGGAAAAGCGCTACAGCGTGCTGATGGTCACCCACGACGTGGAGGAAGCGCTGCTGATGGCCAACCGGGTCGTGGTGTTCGGACCGCGTCCCGCGCGTATCCTGGAAACCATCCCGGTCGCACTGCCCTATCCGCGCAGGCGTAATCATCCCACGCTTATCGCCTTGCGCACCCGGGCCTTGGCGCTGCTGGGGGCCGAAGCCGGCGCCTGACCCGGGCTGCGCGCGGGTTTATTCGAACGCTTTCGCAATGCCCAGCGTATGCGCGTATACCGCTCCGGCCCGGAGCACCAACGCCACCGCATACCCCTCTTCCAGCGCCTGCGGCAGCGCCCCGGCCCGCAGCGCCGCCTGGTGAAACGCCAGCCGCAGCCCTTCCCGCTCTTTGGCCAGGGCCACCGCGGCGGCGGTCACATAACGCAGCGGCAGCGGCAGCGTCGGTTCCCTCAGCAGGGTATTAACGAAAATAGTGCGGTCGTTCTCCACCGGCAGTCCGCTCAACGGCGATGATCGCACACTAATAGCGCCGTCCGCGCTAATATCGATATCGCCGCCCGGCAGTGTTTCCAGCGCCGCGGTGATATAGGCGGCGGCCAAGACGTCGTTCCTGACGGCGCCCAGCCGGCGCGCCAACCGCGCATGGTGTTCAATACAATAAGCACAGCGCGTCACCTGCGCGACCGCCACCGCCACCAGATGTTTATCCCTGCTGCTTAGCGCCCCATTGTTCCAATGCCTGCGGGACAGGTTTCTGAACGCCGCGGCATGCGGACTGGCGGCCTCAAGCGTCGCCAAAATATCGGCATCATGTTGATGGCTCATGCGAGATCCTCGGCATCTAACGAGACGGCGCCCGCCGGCGCGGCGCGTGCCGCGTTACGGCCATCCCGCACCGGATCTTGCGCGGCGAAGGCGGCAATCAGGCTTAACAGGGCGTAAAACGAGATATAGGCGCTGATAAGCCAGGGCGAACCGTCACCCACCGAAAACAGATAGGTGGCGATAAATGGCGTCAGGCCGCCGGAGATAAGCGTCCCTACCTGATAACCGATGGAGACGCCGCTGTAGCGCACCTCGATGGGAAATTGCTCCGAAAACCAGGCCGCGCCCGGTCCATATATCGCGGCGTCGAACACCGCCAGCGCCACGGCCACCACCAGCGGCAGAAACGTCAGATTGCCGTGGTCCAAAAACCAAAAGAACGGCCAGACCAGAATGCCGATGCCCAGGATGCCGAAGACCGCCGGCGCGCGGCGGCCGATTTTGTCGGAGAGCAGCGCCCAGAAAGGCGTGGCGATAATCGCCGCCGCGGAACCGACCAGAACGGCGGTCAGCGCCATGGTGGCGTCGCCGCGTTTTAATACCAGGTAGCTCAGCGCGTACGTGGTTAGGATGGCATACATCGCCGGCTGCGCCAGGCGTAATCCGATGGTGACCAGCAACCCGCGCGGATGCCGGCGGATCGCCTGCGCCACGGGAAAGCGCTGTATTTTCCCGTCGGCCTTGGCGCGCAAAAAAGCCTCGGGTTCGTCAATACGCAGGCGAACGAAAATACCGATGCCGATAAGCACGATGCTGAACAAAAAAGGCAGCCGCCAACCCCAGGCGGCAAAGGCGTCCGCGCTGATCGACGCCCTGACGATAAGAAACGTGCCCGACGCCAGCAGCATGCCGGCCGCCGAGCCGATTTGCGTGAAAGAGCCTAAAAATCCCCGGTTTTTCGGCGTGGCGTGCTCGACCGACAGCAGCGAGGCGCCGCCCCATTCCGCCCCCGTCGCGATACCCTGCAGCAACCGCAGCAAGACCAGCAGGACGGTGGCCCACAGTCCGGCGACGGCATAAGTAGGCAGTAACCCGGTCAGCAGCGTCGCGACGCCCATTAAAACCAGGGAGGAGACCAGCACCCGTTTGCGCCCGACCCGATCGCCGAAATGGCCGGCAATGATACCGCCCAGCGGGCGCGCAAAAAAGCCCACGCCATAAGCGGCAAAAGATCCCAACAGACCGGATAGCGGATTGGATGAAGGCGGAAAAAAGGTATGACTGAAAATCAACGCCGCGGCGGTACTGTAAATATAAAAATCATACCATTCTACGGTGGTGCCGATAAACGCGGCAAACGCCACTTTACGGCTTCGGCTTCGGTTCCGGCCGGCGCCGGGCAGGTCAACAAAATGCGTCATTTTAATACCCCTTTAGCTTGCGTCTTAATACTAAAGCGGCTGGCGGCCCGGGCCGTCAAATAACATTCATCGCTGACGATAGCCGATATTTATCTTAAGTCCCGCCATGGGTCGGCGCGATATTGTGAGCTGCTCAGATTAGCTTATTTTCGGCATAAGATATCACTTTTTCATATTGGATTACCGCGCTTAACTCATCCTACACTGCGGTTTATTAAGCGCCCCAGAGTTAATCAGTGAGCAGCTCACAAGTAGAGGAAGAGACGGTCACATGCCATTATTAACCAAGACAGCGGATTTACCCCTGGGTGATGTCGCCTATAACCGCATCAGGCACGACATTCTTTGCTGTCGCCTGCTGCCGGGTTCCATGATTACCGAACCGGAGCTGATGGAAAATTATGCCATCGGCAAAAGCAGTTGCCGCGTGGCGCTGGCGAGGCTGTGCCATGAGCATCTGGTTGAATCGCGTCCGCGCAAAGGGTACCGCATCGCGCCGATTACCGTGCAGGACGTCGAGGAGATTTTCACCCTGCGCGTCCAGCTGGAGCCGCTGGCGGCGCGGCTGGCGGTAGGCCGTGTCGATATCCAGGAACTGCGCGAGCTGGAGGCGGCCTGCCGTGTGGAGCTGCATGCGCCATTGCCGGAACAGATCGATGTCTTTATGAACGCCAACAAGCGCTTCCACCTGGCCATCGCCCGGGCGTCGGGCAATAACCACCTGATCCGCACCCTGTCGAGCCTGATGGACGAAATGTCGCGGCTGGTGGCGCTGGGCTTTAACGTGCAGAAAACCAAACCCGAGATCAAGCACGATCATAACGCCATGATTCAGGCGTTTATCGATGGCGATGCCCGGCGGGTGGAGACCATCGCACGCCGCCATATCGAGACCTTCCAGGTGATGACGATGGAAAAGGTCTACGCCACGCTCAGCAAAGGCGGCGCGATCCTGCCGATCCTCGAGCGGAGCATGTCCTTATGAACCCGCCATTGATGACGTTGGCGGCGCGGTCCCAGGATGCCGCGGCGGGGGAAATTATCCGCGCCGAAGGCATCGGCAAGCGTTTCGGCCAGCTGCGGGTATTGGACAATATTTCCCTGGCGGTACGCGAGGGGGAAATCCTCGCCCTGCTCGGCGCCTCGGGATGCGGCAAAAGCACCCTGCTCAATATCCTCTCCGGATTGCTGACCCCCGACGAGGGCGATGTCTTTATCCAGGGCCAGTCCGCCGCCCGCTTCGACCATTGGGAGAAAGTGGCCTATTTGTTCCAGGAGGACCGCTTGCTGCCCTGGCGCAGCGTGCAGCAAAACGTTAATTTCGGGCTGGAGAATACCCGGTTGACGCGCGCCGAGCGCGCGGCAAAGGTCGACGACGCGCTGCGGCTGGTGGGGCTGCATGATTTTCGCCACGCCTGGCCGCATCAGCTCTCCGGCGGCATGCGCAGCCGGGTGGCCCTGGCGCGCAGCCTGGTGGTGGAGCCGGAAATTTTATTGATGGACGAGCCCTTTTCCAAGCTCGATCCGCAAACCCGCGGCGTGATGCATAACGAACTGCTGCGTATCCAGCAGTTGAAAGGCGTTACCGTGGTGATGGTCACCCATGACGTGGAAGAGGCGGTGGTGCTGGCCGATCGGGTAGTGCTGCTCAAACCCAACCCCGGCCGTATTCATAAAATCATCGAGATGTCGCTGCCCCATCCCCGCGTGCCCACCGAGCGCGCGGTTGCGGAACAGTCGCGCCTGTTAAGGCTGGAGGTGTGAACATGAAATCATCCGCATCCTGGATTACGCTTATCGGCCAGCGCCTGGTGCTGCTTGCCCTGTTCCTGGTTATCTGGTGGCTGGCGTCCCAGCGCATGCCGTCGTTCGTGCTGCCGGGACCGCTGAAGACCTGGCAGGCGCTGGAAGCCTTGTGGCATGGCGATTCCCTGCTGCACGATATCGGCATTACCTTCTCACGTGTCTTGTCCGGGTTTCTGCTGGCGACGCTGGTGGGCACGGTATTCGGCCTGGCGCTCGGCGCCAGCCGGCTGCTGGCGCAGTTCTTCGAACCCCTGCTGGCGGTGTTCAATACCGTCTCGTCGGCCATTTGGGCGATATTCGCCATTATCTGGTTCGGCATTTCCGGCGCCACCACCATCTTTGTGGTGTTCATGACCGCCATGCCGCTGATCCTGACCAACGTCTGGCAGGGCGCGCAAACCGTGGATGCGCAGTATGTGGAGCTGGCGCGCAGTTTTCGCATGGGCCGCTGGCAAACGCTCTTCAAGATCTACCTGCCGACCATCCTGCCCTATTTTTTCTCCGGCGCCCGGCTGGCCTTCGGCTTTGGCTGGCGGGTGTCGCTGGTGGCCGAAACCCTCGGCGCCTCGGACGGTATCGGCTACCGTCTGCGCCAGGCCGGGGATCTGGTGCAAACCGATCAGGTGTTCGCCTGGACCTTACTGCTGGTGGCCATGATGCTGTTGCTCGAAGGAGGGCTGCTCAAGCCGCTGGAACGTCATCTTTTCCGCTGGAAACAACGCACACAGGAATAATCGTTATGAAAAAGATATTGATGGCGGCTGCGCTGGCCGCCGGCACGCTGCTGGCCCTGGGTTCCCAGGCGGCGGAAAAAGTCCGCATCGGCTACTGGACCAGCGGCGTCAGCCTGGGGTACGGCGCGGTGCTGGAAAGCCGGGATTTCCTGGCTAAACGCGGTATCGACGCCGAATTTATCCATTTTCCCGATGTGAACGCCCCCATCAAGGCGCTGGCCTCGGGATCGATAGACCTGGCCTTCGGCGCGCCGCTGGCGGGCGTGTTCAGCACCGCGTCAGAAGGCGTGCCGATCAAAATCTTCGCCGCCACCCAGCCGGCCGACGTGCAGTTCGTGGTGCCGGCCGGTTCGCCGATAACCAGCCTGGCGCAGCTACAGGGTAAAAAAGTCGGCATGTCGCCGGCCGGTTCGTCGGTGGCGGTTATCGCCAGCACCATTTTGCAGCAGAACTACGCTATCAAGCCGGCGGATTTCTCGCTGATTGGCGGCAATGAATCGCGCCTGGCGCAGTTCCTGGCGCAAAAGCAGGTGGACGCCGCGGCCCTGCGCTCGCTGACCATCAGCCAGCTTGACGAACTGAAGGTGACCTCCATCGGCAGCTTTGCCGGCGAATGGAAAAAGCTGACCCATACCGATGCCCTGCCCTATATCGGCGTCGGCGCGGTGCGCGCCGATCTGATTAACCAGCATCCCGACACCGTGGCGCGGGTCATTGCCGCGCTGCGCGATACCCTGGCCTGGGGCAAGGCGAATCCCGACGCCGTGGTGGCCATTTTGCAAAAACAGGCCAACCTGCCGCAAAAAGACGCGCAGGTCTACATGAGCCGCTGGGACAGCATGAACCGTATCGAGTTCGAGCCGGCGGATATCGACACCCTGAAGCGCGAACATCAGGTCTTTGTCGCCAGCGGCGCCATCAAGGGCGGCCTGGACGACAGCCTGTTCGATAACCGCCCCTACCTGGCCGCCAAATCCATCAAGTAATCAGGAGCAATCTGTGAGTAACGTTATGAAAGCCTTAATTCTGGAGCAGCACGGCGACCTCGACCAACTGCGGGTGGTGAACGACAAGCCGCGTCCCGTTGCCGCGGCCGGCCATGTGGTGGTGCGCGTCGGCGCGTCGTCCTTTAATTACCACGATGTGTTTACCGTCAAGGGCATGCCCGGCATCAAGGTGCCGCTGCCGGTGGTGATCGGCTTGGATCTGGCGGGCACCATTACCGAACTGGGCGCGGGCGTCGAGGGCTGGTCCGTTGGCGATCGGGTGCTGGTCAATCCGTTAAAGCCCGGCGTCGGCCTGATGGGTGAAATGACCGACGGCGGCATGGCCGAATATGCCGCGGTGGACGCGCTGCAGCTTATCAGGCTTCCGGCCGGCGTCGGCTTTGCACAGGCCGCCGCGCTGCCGGTGGCCTACGGCACCGCCCACCGCATGCTGATAACCCATAATACCGTCAAAAAAGGCGACCGGGTGCTGATCCTGGGCGCCAGCGGCGGCGTGGGCACCGCCTGCGTGATCCTGGCCAAGCATCTGGGCGCCGAGGTCATCGCCTGCGCCGGCAGCGAGGAAAAAGCCCAGGCGCTGAAAGCCCTCGGCGCCGATCATGTGGTCAATTACCGTGAAACGGATTTTTCAAAATGGGCCATCGGCCAGTACGGCAAGCCACAGCGCCGCACCACGGAAGGCGGCGTCGATGTGGTGATCAACTTTACCGGCGGCGATACCTGGCGCCCCTCCCTGAAGTGTCTGAAACGCGGCGGCATCCTGCTGGTGTGCGGTGCCACCGCCGGCTACGACCCGCAGGAAGACCTGCGTTATGTCTGGAGCTTCGAGCTGACCATCAAGGGTTCCAACAGCTTCTATCGCGACAACCTCGAAGACCTGCTGTCGATGATCGCCGACGGCCGCATCGATCCGGTTATCGACCGGGTCTTGCCCCTGGAACAGGCGGCGGAAGGCCTGCGCCTGATTCGCGATCGCGAGGTGCTGGGCAAAGTGATCGTCGCGCCGTAACGCCGCGCGCGACCCGGCCGGCCGGGGTAAGTTTATGGCCCCGCGCCGTCCGGCCGTTTTGTTTGCAGACTGCATGCTATTAAGGAACAGATTATGACCGATATTACCGTCCCCACCGCCGCCGAAGTCCAGGAGCGGTTGTTAAAAGGCCCGTATCATCAATGGCTCGGGCTGGAAGTCCTGACCGTCGGCGAGGGCGAAATTACCCTGAAGGCGCGCTGGCGCGAGGAGTGGGTGGTTAACCCCGCCGGCGGCTATACCCACGGCGGCATCCTGGCCGCCCTGGTGGATTTGACCGCCGACTGGGCGCTGGTGGCGTTTACCGGCAAAGGCGTGCCGACCCTGGATTTGCGTGTCGACTACCACCGTCCGGCAAAAGGGGATTTAACCGCCGTCGGCACCGTGATCAAAGTGGGCAAGCAGTTTTCCAGCGCCGAGGCGCGGGTGTTCGACAGCGAGGGCCGGCTGGTGGCCAGCGGGCGCGGACTGTACGCCACGGCAACCGCCTAGGAAACCATCATGACCCTCCCGTTGGACCATCTGGTTATCAATACCCACTTCGCCACCGAGCGGGCGGCGCAGTGGTTCCGGGCGCTGGGTTTTACCCTGACGCCGCGCGGCTACCATTCATTGGGGTCGATTAATTACCTGATGATGTTTGCCGATCGCTATCTTGAAATCGTCGGCCTGCCCACCGACGGCGGGCGCCTGCGCCAGGAGCTGCTGGACAGTCCGGCGGGTATCGACGGCCTGGTGTTCGCCACCCGGGATGCCGGGGGCACCGCGCGCGCGCTGGCGGACGCCGGTTTTGCCCTGCAGCCGATCCAGGATTTTTCCCGCGAGGTGGCCAGCGGCGATGAACATGGGCTGGCCAGGTTCACCACGGTGCGCCTTGCCGCCGGAACCTTTCCCGCCGGGCGGGTGTACTTTTGCCAGCACCACACCCCCGAATGGGTCTGGCGTCCCGAATGGCTTAGCCATGAAAACCAGGTCCAAAGCATTACCGGCCTGACCGTGATCAGCGGCGATGTGGAGAACTGCGGGCGTCAATACCGGCGCCTGGGCGATACCGGGCGTGATTTTGCCTTGCATATCGCCGATTACGCGGCCTTTGCCCGCCGGTTCGACGGACTGCCGTTGCCCGCCGCGGGCCGGGAGATGTTTGCCGCCGTGCATTTTCTGGGCGGCGATCTGGCGCGCATCGCCCGGGGCGCCGAGGCGCAGGGACTGCCGCTATGCTGGCGCGCGGGACGGTTACAGGTGGCGCTGCCCGAATTATCCACC
The DNA here is from genome assembly GCF_047324285.1 of Sodalis sp. RH14. Taxonomy (NCBI): domain Bacteria; kingdom Pseudomonadati; phylum Pseudomonadota; class Gammaproteobacteria; order Enterobacterales; family Bruguierivoracaceae; genus Sodalis; species Sodalis sp. RH14. The sequence goes on along the minus strand of NZ_CP178739.1, from coordinate 2,545,767 downwards.
CTACTCGAGTTTTTACCATGATGCAGACAACCAACCTGGGCGCCATGATCGATACCCGGCAGCCGGGCGGGCAGATTGCTTTTATCGCCCCGCTGGCGGACGACACCGCGCAGGAAATCACCTTTGACGAACTCGGCGCGCGCGCCGACGGCATCGGACGCGCGCTGCTGGCCCGGGGCTACCGCGCCGGGGAACGCGTCGCCATCCTGGGGCGCAACTCCATAGATTATATTGCCAGCCTGTTGGGCATCCTGCGCGCCGGGCTGGTGGCCGTCCCGATTAATTTCAAATTTCCGGTCGAGACGCTGGAGAATATCCTGCGCGATAGCGGCGCCCGTGTGCTGCTGGGCGATGCCGATCAGCTGTCCCGGCCGGCGATCGACCTGCCGCGCGTGGTGTTTGACGGCGCGGGCGCGGACGGGCTGGCGGCCTTTATCGACCCCGGAGAGCTGACGCCCTTCCCCGCCGGGCCGGACGACCTGGCGCTGCTGCTGTATACCTCGGGTTCCACCGGCATGCCCAAAGGCGTGCGCTTAACCCATGCCAGCCATGCCTGGGTGGTGCGTACCCGCCTTGAGAACCATGAGCTGGAGGGCGAGCGGGTGCTGATCGCCGCCCCGCTTTACCATATGAACGCGCTGGCGCTGGCGCTGTTAACGCTTGCCAGCCATGTCACCACCGTGCTGCTGCCGCAGTTCAGCGCCCGCGACTATATCAACGCCATTAGCCGCTACCGCTGCAGCTGGCTGACGGCGGTGCCGCCGATGATCGCCATGATGCTGCAGGAAAAGGATTTACTGGCGCGCAGTGATTTAACCAGCGTCAGGGTAGTGCGCATGGGATCGGCGCCGGTAACCGACAGCCTGTTCCAGCAAATCGGCCAGCTGTTGCCGCAGGCGCGCATCATTAACGCCTACGGCACCACCGAAGGCGGACCGGTGGTATTCGGCCCGCATCCGCGGGGCATCCCCACACCGCGGCTGAGCGCCGGCGCCGCCCATCCCCAGGTTAGCCTGCGTTTGCGCGATCCCCAGGGCCGGGAGGCCGCGCGCGGCATTCTGGAGCTGAAAAGCCCGGGCCTGATGCAGGGCTATCACCAGCGTCCGGACCTGCGGCCGCCGTTTACCGATGACGGTTATTATATCACCGGCGATGTGTTCGCCCGCGACGACCAGGGGTTTTATACCTTTATCGGCCGGCTGGACGATATGTTCGTCAGCGGCGCCGAGAATATCTACCCGAGCGAAGTGGAGCACCTTATCGAACGGCATCCCGCGGTACAACAGGCCTGCGTGGTGCCGGTGGCGGACGAGATAAAAGGCACCAAGCCGGTGGCCTGGGTGATCCTGCGCCCCGGCCGGCAGGCCAGCGCCGGGGAACTGAAGGCGTTTACCCTGCGCCACGGCGCGGCCTACCTGCATCCGCGCCATATCTGGCTGGTGGACAGTTTTCCCCTGGCCGGCACCAATAAGATCGACCGCCGCGCGCTGCTGCTCGAGGCGGAGCGGCGCCTTCACCAGGATGACCCATCCCCCCAGGCCACGCCGGGAGCACAGCATGACATTTAACTGGCATAACCCCTATCCCACCGTACGCGCGCCGTTATTTGCCCGCAATGTGGTGGCGACGTCCCATCCCATTGCCGCCCAGGCCGGCAACAGTGTCCTGCTGGACGGCGGCAACGCGGTGGATGCGGCCATTGCCGCCGCCGCGACGTTAACGGTGGTGGAACCCTGCTCCAATGGTCTGGGCAGCGATGCCTTCGCCATGGTCTGGGACGGCGCGCGACTGCACGGCCTCAACGCTTCCGGCCCGGCGCCGGCCAGCTGGGATCTGGCCCACTTTCGCCGCCGTCATGGCGAGGACGGCAACGGCATGGCCAAACGCCCGGAACGGGGCTGGGACTCGGTCACCGTACCGGGCGCCGTCGCGGGCTGGACGGCGCTGCACCAGCGCTTCGGCCGGCTGCCGTTCGAACGGCTGATGCAGACCGCCATCGACGTGGCCGAGCGCGGCGTGACCATTGCGCCGATTGTCGCGGCGAAATGGCGGGCGGCGGTGACCATATTGGCCGGGCAGCCTGGTTTTGCCGACGCCTTTATGCCCGGGGGGCGCGCCCCCGAGATCGGCGAAAAATTTGTCTTTCCAGCCGCCGCGCGCAGCTTGCGGCTGCTGGCGCGGCAGGGCGGCCGCGCTTTTTATGAAGGCGAAATCGCCGAAAAAATCGTCGCCTGGTCACAGGCCAGCGGCGGCAGCCTGACGCGCGGCGATCTGGCCGCCTACCAGCCGGAATGGGTAACGCCCATCAGCCAGGACTACCGCGGTTATACCCTGCATGAAATGCCGCCCAACGGCCAGGGCATCGCCGCGCTTATCGCCCTCGGCATCCTGGAGCACTTTGATCTGGCCGGGCTCGCCCTTGACGGCGCCGCGGCCCAGCATCTGCAAATCGAGGCCATGAAGCTGGCCTTCGCCGATGTCTACCGCTACGTTGCCGATCCGGCCAGCATGGATGTGACGCCGTCACAAATGCTGGATAAAGCCTATCTGGCCGGCCGGGCGCGCCTGATCGACCCGGGCCGGGCGGCGGATCCGCAGGCCGGCCTGCCCGCCAGCGGCGGCACCGTTTATCTGGCCACCGCCGATGAAAGCGGCATGATGGTCTCGTTTATCCAATCCAATTATATGGGCTTCGGTTCGGGGGTGGTGGTGCCGGATTACGGTATCAGCCTGCAAAACCGGGGCGCCGGGTTCTCCAGCGACCCGCGTTCGGTTAACGTGGTGGCGCCCGGCAAGCGCCCGTTCCAGACCATTATTCCGGCCTTTTTGACCAAAGACGGCCAGGCGCAGATGAGTTTTGGCGTCATGGGCGGCGATATGCAGCCGCAGGGCCATATGCAGACGCTGGTGCGCATGCTGGATTTCCACCAGCAGCCCCAGGCCGCCTGCGACGCGCCGCGCTGGAAGGTCAACCGTGATTTTACCCTGGATCTGGAATCCACCGTCAATCCGCTGGTGGCGGAACAGCTGCGCGCCATGGGCCACCGGCTGAAATCGGTGAACGATCCTTATATGGATTTCGGCTCGGGCCAGTTTATCTGGCGGCTGTCGGCGGATCGCGACCACGGTTATGTCGCCGCCAGCGACAGCCGGCGCGACGGCCAGGCGGTCGGATTTTAGCAGCAAAATGGCTTTATTTATGAACCGCATACTGATAAGAATGAGGCTTGTGCTTTTGGCGGACAGCCATTATTCGGGGATATGATATGAAGCCGGGATTAGATCACCTATCAGGTAAAGGAACAAAGACCAATACGGGACGTCCGTCGGCGGCAATAGTGACGCTGGCGGCATTGGCGCTGGCCGTCAGCGGCGCGGCGTCGGCCAAAACGCTGGTGTTCTGCTCGGAAGGCTCGCCGGAAAACTTTAACCCGCAGCTGTATACCTCGGGCACCAGCGTGGATGCCAGCGCGGTGCCGGTTTATAACCGGCTGGTGGATTTCAAGACCGGCACCACCGAGCTGCAGCCCAGCCTGGCCGAAAGCTGGGATATCAGCGCCGACGGCAAGATCTATACTTTCCATCTGCGCCAGGGCGTAAAATTCCAGGGTAACAAATACTTTAAGCCCACCCGTGATTTCAACGCCGACGACGTGATTTTTTCGTTTATGCGGCAAAAGGATAAGCAGCATCCTTACCACAATGTGTCCAACGGCACCTATGCCAATTTTGACAGCCTGGAGTTCGGCACGCTGCTGACCGCCATCGACAAGGTGGACGATCACACCGTGCGCTTTACCCTTGCCCATGCCGAGGCGCCGTTCCTGGCCGATCTGGCCTGGTATTTCGCTTCGATACTGTCAAGCGAATACGCCGACGCCATGTTAAAGGCCGGCACGCCGGAACGGGTGGATAGGGATCCCGTCGGCACGGGACCGTTCCAACTGACCCAGTATCAAAAGGATTCGCGCATTCTGTTCAGCGCCTTCCCCGACTATTGGCAGGGCAAGGCCAAGCTTGACCGTCTGGTCTACGCCATTACCCCCGACGCCTCGGTGCGCTTCGCCAAGCTGGAAAAAGGCGAGTGCCAGGTCATGCCGTTTCCCAATCCGGCCGATCTGCCGCGCATGCGCGACAATAAAGATATTACGCTTATGCAAAAAGCCGGGCTTAACACCGGTTTTCTGGCCTTTAATACGCAAAAGCCGCCGCTTGACAACGTGAAGGTACGCCAGGCGCTGGCCATGGCCATTAACAAACCGGCGATTATCGCGGCCATCTTCCAGGGCACCGGTACCGCCGCGAAAAATATCCTGCCGCCGGGGGTCTGGAGCGCCAAGGAGGATCTGCGCGATTATGAGTTTAATCCGGACCAGGCCCGCGCCCTGCTCAAGGACGCGGGGTTCCCCGACGGCCTGACCATCGATCTGTGGGCGATGCCGGTACAGCGGCCTTATAACCCCAACGCCCGGCGCATGGCGGAAATGATCCAATCCGATTGGGCGAAAATCGGCGTCAAGGCCAATATCGTCACCTATGAGTGGGGCGAGTACCTGAAGCGGGTCAGGAGCGGCGAGCATCAGGCGGCGCTGATGGGCTGGACCACCGCCACCGGCGATCCGGATAACTTTTTCGGCCCGCTGTTTTCCTGCACTTCGGCCAACGGCGGTTCCAATTCGGCCAGATGGTGTTACGCGCCGTTTGATAAATTGATTACCGAAGCGCGCGCCAGCAGCGACCATAACCGGCGCATCGCGCTTTACCAGCAGGCGCAGGACATGATGCACGAGCAGATGCCGGCGGTGATGATTGCCCATTCAACCATTTTTGAACCGGTGCGCAAGGACGTCACCGGCTACGAAATCGACCCCTTCGGCAAGCATATTTTTTATCAGGTGGACGTAAAGCAATAGCCCCTTCACTCCGCCAGTTCCATAGCCGCCTCCAGGAGCGGCCGCGCCCAAGCCGGAGTGGCGCTCAACGCCCGGGCATCATCGGCCGGGGGAAATACCATTTTCCCCCGCACCGTTTCAAGCACCAGAGTCGGGTCCGGAATTGCGTCGCCGGGCCTGGCATCCAGACTGTTATCGAAAACCTGCACATGGGCAAGCAACGGCAGCAGCTTTATCAGATTAGCCCGCGACGTGACCCACCGTTCCCGTATTTTCTGGGAGGGTATGGCATGGCCGCCATGACTCACGCGCAGCTGTACGCGCCTGATATGCTGCTCCGGTGATGATAGCCCGCAGAACAGCATGATCACCTCATGCGTTTCGCAGGCCTGGCTCAGCAGCCGTGGCATGGTATTGCCGCCCAGCGTGGTTTCAAAGGCATAGTTGGCGCCCCCGGCGATGGCGGCCTCCAGCCGCGAACGTCCAAAGGTCCATGCCCGGCCGTTCGCCTCGTCAGGCTCCAGCCCCAGTTGGGTCATAAGCTCACGGGCATAGTCATCCGGATTAAACCATGCCAGGCCGTGCTCTGCCAGCAGGCTGCCGCCCACCGAACTTTTGCCGCCGCCGTTAACGCCCGCCAGAACAAAAATAAACGGCCGCGCCATTAGAAGCCCTCGCCCGCCTTGGGCCGCCGTTTCAGCGCCCCCCGCCGCGCCAGCACAGAAGCTACATTCACGGCGGCGTCCGGATTTTCTAGCACCGCCAGCCGTGCATCGAACCTGTCGGTCAGGTCATCCAGTACCGATTGCTCGCGTGCTTTAAGCAGCAGCAAAGAGTGAGTCAATTCACGATAGGTGGCGACATCCAGCAGCACCATTTCCACGGTGGAATGATTGGTAATGGCCAGGGTTCCGCTTTGATGCACCCTCCGCACCACCTCCCCCCATTTGTTTTTCACTTGCGAGGCGTTTGCCTGCGGCAATTCATCGAAATTAAGCAGTTCCGTGATCATGGTGTAATCTCCGCGAGCGGTATGATTTAGCCATTATGGCAAAAACAGCCTTATATAGCCATTCGAGATTGCTCAGGTGATGAAGAGGTGTTTGGGGAACAAACCGGCATAATGGGCAAGACGTCAACCTCGCCATAAGTTCTGCTTGCCCATCATACCCGCCGCACGTTCCCGCGCGGGCTTGCCGGTGGGTTATTTTATCACCGCGCAGGCGACACGGTCGCCGGCGCCGCCGATGGGCTGGCTTTGGTAATCATCAGGATTGGCGTGGATAACCACCGAGGAACCGTCGCCGTCCAGCAGCGCGGGGCGCGGGGTGCCGGGCGTCACCGACACCAGCGTCGAATAGATTTCCGCAAAGGCCTTGCCGTCGGCGCCGGCGTAGATATTGGTCAGGTCGCCCTGATCGTTGGCATTGGCGTTCAACAAACCATGCACCACCGGCATCGCGGAGTGGACATGCCCGCCGGCGTCCTTGAACTTATCTTTGGCATCGCAAACGCCCTTTTCATGGAAATGAATACCGTGCCAGCCGGGAGCAAGCCCCGTGGCCTCCACGCGCATAATCACCCCTTTAGGCGCGTCCGAAAGGGTAATCTTACCCATATCCTTGCCGTCGGCGCCCACCAGGCTTGCGGTATGCACCGCCGGCTGGGGCTGGGCCAACGCCATATTGGCGGTTAAGGCCGTGGCGATGAAAAACACAATACGCCGCATAATAAACTCCTGTAGCAGAACCTGCCGACTGCGGAAGTGCAATGTCGGTCAATGTAGATAAGCGTAGACAGTGGGACGCATATTGTCCTGATTAGCGGCGCTATTCTTGATGTCGGTCATGCCATGCGCACCGCCCGGCATCGCGCCATGCCCCGGCCCGGCACCGGCGGCGGCGTATTTATCCGGCGTTAAGCGCCACGGGGACCAGGCCTGGACGGCGCGCCATGTTGATGGTAGGAATGGTGGAGACTGCCGGACAGACATTATTTATCCGCGACAATAAGGAGGGGGAGGCATGAAGACAACCAGACTGCCGGGCATTACACTGGCGGGATTTACCCTGGGCGCGATGGCCGCGCTGTTGCCGGCCGCCACGGCCCTGGGCGCCGAGGTGCCCGCCGGAGTCGAACTGGCGGCCCGGCAGGACATCGTGCGCAATAACGGCAGCGAGCCGGCTTCCCTCGATCCCCACCGGGTCGAGAGCGATGTGGAATTTAATATCATCAGCGACTTCTTCGACGGACTGGTCAGCCTCGACAACCACGGCGCCGTGGCGCCGCGCCTGGCCGCCGGCTGGGATAATCCCCGGCCCAGGGTGTGGATTTTTCACCTGCGCCCCGGCATTACCTGGTCGAACGGCCAGCCGATTACCGCCGGCGATCTGGTCTACAGCTGGCGACGCTTAATCGATCCCGCCACCGCCTCGCCTTATGAAAGTTATCTGGTAAGCATGCGTGTGCTGAACGCCGCCGAGATCGCCGCGGGCCAAAAGCCGGCGGACAGCCTGGGCGTGCGGGCGCTGGACGACGCCACGCTGCAAATCGACCTCACCCAGCCGGTAAGCGCCTTTCTCAGCATGCTGGCGCATCCGTCCCTGGTGGCGATTAATCCCCGGGCCGTCGCGCAGTTCGGCGATAAATGGACCCAGCCGCAGAATTTTGTCGGCAGCGGCGCCTTCACCCTGGCGCAATGGGTAGTGAATGAAAAAGTAGTGGGTGTCAGGAACAGCCGCTACTGGGATAACCAGCATACCGTGATCAACCGCATCACCTATTTGCCCATCGCGTCGGAAACCGCCGATATCAATCGTTATAAGGCGGGTGAAATTGATATTACCGCGAGCGTACCGCAAACGTTATTCCGGTCGCTGCAAACGGACCTGGGCGCGCAGGTGCATATTTCGCCCAAGCTGGCGGTCTATTATTATGAATTTAATACGCAAAAGCCGCCGTTTAACGATCCGCGGGTGCGGCTGGCGCTTAACCTGGGGCTGGATAAAACCATTATCGCCGAAAAAGTGCTGGGGCAAGGCCAACGACCGGCCTATCTGTTCAGCCCGGACAACACCGGCGGCTTTGCGCTCACCCCCCCTGTTTACGCCGGCTGGACCCAGCAGCAGCGGGTGGCCGAGGCCAGGACATTGCTGGCGCAGGCCGGATTTACCCCGGCGCGGCCGCTGAAATTCTCGCTGTTGTATAACACCTCCGAATCGCACCAGCGCATCGCCATCGCCGCCAGCTCCATGTGGAAAAAAAACCTGGGGGTGGAGGCCACGCTTAACAGCCAGGAATGGAAGAGCATGCTCGACACCCTACACGGGCCTAATTTCGACGTGGTGCGCTACGCATGGATAGCCGACTATAACGAACCGTCCACCTTCCTCAATAACTACGTCACCAACGACAGCAATAATACGGCAAAATACAGTAACGCGGATTACGACCGGGCGGTAAATAATGCCGCTGCCGCGTCGACAAAAGAGGATCGGGCGCGGTATTACCAGCAGGCCGAGGATATTTTGACCAGAGAATCACCGGCCATCCCCGTTTATCAATATGTCTCGGTAAAACTGGTCAAACCCTATATCGGCGGCTTCCATGAAAGCCCACTGGGATATGTCTACGCCCGGGACCTGTACGTGGTTAAACACTAGCTCCCGCCTCCACTGCCCCGCGAAAATAAAACGGGGACCTGCGCAAAGCAGGTCCCCGTATACATCCGATAATGATTAAAGCATCGGATTAATTGTTAAATCCTGCCCAATAAGACCAAGATCAGCAGAATGACGACCACCACGCCGAGCAGGCCGCTTGGGTAATAACCCCAGCTGCGGCTGTGGGGCCAACTCGGGAAAGCACCAATTAGCAGAAGTATTAATACGATTAAGACGATTGTTCCGATGCCCATGGAAAACTCCTTTGTTTATTGACTTGCTGTTTCCAGCGCATTTGCCTCGTTCTAAACAGAGTTTACGTCTTATGAAAGAAATGAGCTCAGTCAGAGATAACGTAATGAGTATAGACATCTTTTCGCGTTTGCCCCGGCTAAATTTCAACGGGTGGCGATTGCTGCATGGACTGAATGGCTGTCAGGGCGATGGTATAGACGATATCGTCCACCAGCGCCCCGCGCGAAAGGTCGTTGACCGGCTTGCGCAGGCCTTGCAGCATGGGCCCGATGGAAACCAGCGCCGCTGAGCGCTGAACCGCTTTGTAGGTGGTATTGCCGGTATTCAGGTCCGGGAAAATAAACACCGTAGCCTGGCCGGCCACCGGCGAATCGGGCGCTTTGGTTTTGGCCACATCGGCCATAATGGCGGCGTCGTATTGCAAAGGACCGTCGATCGCCAGATCGGGGCGTTTTTCGCGCGCCAGCCGGGTGGCTTCGCGCACTTTATCCACGTCGCTGCCGGTGCCTGACGTGCCGGTGGAGTAGGAGATCATGGCCACGCGCGGTTCGATGCCGAAGGCCGCGGCCGAGTCGGCGGACTGGATGGCGATGTCGGCCAATTGCCCGGCGTCGGGATCGGGATTGATGGCGCAATCGCCATACACCAGTACCTGTTCAGGCAACAGCATAAAGAACACCGATGACACCAGCGAACTGCCCGGCGCGGTTTTGATCAGCTGCAGCGCCGGGCGGATGGTATTGGCGGTGGTATGCACCGCGCCGGAGACCAGGCCGTCCACGTGCCCCTGTTCCAGCATCAGGGTACCCAGCACGACGTTATCCTCCAGCTGTTCCCGCGCAATCAGCTCCGTCATGCCCTTGCCCTGGCGCAGCGCCACCAGCCGCGCCAGGTAATGTCCCCGCGCGGCGGCCGGATCGATCAAATCGATTCCCGCGCCCAGCGTCACGCCCTGCGCCGCGGCGATACGGCGTATTTCATCGGGGTTGCCCAGCAGCACGCAGCGCGCGATACCACGCTCGGCGCATATCGCCGCGGCCTTGATGGTGCGGGGTTCATCGCCTTCAGGCAAGACGATGCGTTTGGCGGCCCGCCGGGCCATTTCGGTCAGTTGATAACGGAAGGCCGGCGGCGACTGGCGGCGCGGGCGTTCAGAGACGGCGGTCAGGGAGGCTACCCACCCGGCATCGATATAGCCGGCGATATAGTCCTGCAGATTTTCAACGCGCTGATGATCTTCGGCCGGCACCTCCAGGTTGAAGTTTTGCAGGTTAAGCGAGGTTTGCCAGGTATTGGTGTCCACCATCAATACCGGCAGGCCGGTCTGGAACGCGCGCGCGCACAGCCGGCCTATCGACGGCGCGATATCATAGCCGCCGGTCAGCAGGATGGCGCCGATGTCCACGCCGTTCATGGCCGCCAGGCAGGCCGACACCAGCACTTCAGGGCGATCCGCGCAGGTCACCAGCAGCGAGCCGGGACGAAACAGGTCGACCATGCCGGTGAGCCCGCGCGCGCAAAAGGTCACCGAACGCACCCGCCGGGTCTGGATATCGCCGGCGTTGACGATACGGGCGTTAAGGTGATGCGCCATATCGATGACGCGCGTGGCGATAAGCGCCATGCTCCAGGGGATAGCGCCCAGGATCGGCATGGGAAAATGACTGAACGGCGGCAACGCCGCATCGGCGGCGCCGTCTTGGCTGGCCTGGTCGAAGATTTCCGACAGGTCGGGACGGGTGCGGCCCTGTTCGTCCAGCGGCGCGTTGATTTTATTGATGATGACGCCCGCCACGCCGCTGTGTTTGCCGATGCCCGCGCACGCCAGCTCCAGCCGCTCCCGCAACTGCGCCGGTGTACCGGTTCCCAGCGCGGTGACCAGCACGATTTCCGCGCCCAGCGCCTTGGCGATGTCGTGGTTCAGCTGGTTGGCGAACTGGTGGCGCCGCGTCAGCATCAGCCCCTCGATCAGCACCACGTCCGCCTGTCCCAGGGCGCTGTGATAACGCGCGACGATGTCTTCCATCAGGACGTCGCGCGCATTGGATCCCAACAACATCTCGACATAGCCCATCTCCAGGGGCGGCGCGACGGCAATCGCGGAGTTGGCCCGGATGATGGCGGTGGTCTGGTCCGGCCGGCTGCTGCCGTCGCGCGGCTGGGCAACCGGCTTGAATACGCTCAGGCGTATGCCTTTGCGCTCAATGGCCCGGATCACGCCCAGGGTGACGCTGGTTAATCCGACGCTCAGGTCGGTTGGGATCAACATAATAGTACGTGGCACGGCGCAACCCCCGGCAATATTCTGGAACGCTATTTTCTCCTATTTTGTGTGAGTTATGCCGTGAGGCCGCCGACAGTTGTCGGCATAAGCCGTCTCATGTCACCGATTGCCCCGCCCCGCCGCGGACCGGCCATTGACCGTCATCACAAAACCGCAACCGGTTTCTGAAACCGGTTGCAGAAAAAAAGTCCATCAGGTATTACTCCCTACACCATGTCATAAGAGGGCCGCTGTATGCCAAAGATCCTATTGTGTTGCGCCGCCGGAATGTCCACCAGCATGGTGGTGAAAAAAATGCTGAAAGCCGCTGAAATAAAAGGACTGGACGTCGAAATAAAAGCAGTGGGGCTGGAAGAGTTTGCCGAGCAATTACCCCATTACGATTGCTGCCTGCTGGGGCCGCAGATCAAATATAAGCTCGGCGATTTCAAAATCATCGCCGATGAGCAGCATAAACCCATCGTGGTTATTAACAGTATGGATTACGGCATGATGAACGGCGAAAAGATATTAAACGACACGCTGGCGCTGCTTAACGCCTAGGAGAAACTATGTCCGGAATTAGCGCATCGGTATTTGGCGTCATTGAAAACACCATCAGTCCCATTGCGGGCAGATTATCCAGCCAGCGCCACGTAATGGCGATCAGGGATGGTTTTATTTCCGCCATGCCGTTCCTGATCGTCGGCTCCTTTATGCTGGTGTTCGCGCACCCGCCTTTTTCCGCCACCAGCGATTGGGCATTTGCGCAATGGTGGCTGCGCATGGCGGCGCAATATGAGTCGGTTATCCTCATGCCGTACAATATGACCATGGGCATTATGTCGCTGTTTATTGCCGCCGCCATCGCTTATAACCTGGCCCTCAGTTATAAAATGAACGGGTTTATGGCCGCCATGTTATCGCTGATGGCGTTCATGGTGGTGGCCGCCCCGCAAACCGATAAAATGCTGCCGGTCTCCTCGCTGGGCGGCACCGGGATATTTACCGCCCTGCTGGTGGCGATTTTCGCCACCGAATTAATGCATTTTCTGCAAGTCAGGAATATTGGCTTCCATCTGCCGGAGCAGGTGCCGCCGAAAATACAGCAATCCTTTGATTTACTGATTCCGGTGCTGGCCATATTTTTTACCCTCTATCCCCTGAGCCTGTTTATCCAATCGCAGTTCGGCATGTTGCTGCCTCAAGCCATCATGGCGCTGTTCGGCCCGATTATTTCCGCCGCCGATACGCTGCCGGCAATTTTGATCGCGGTCTTGATCTGCCATTTATTATGGTTTGCCGGCATCCACGGCGCGGTTATCGTCGGCGGCATGCTGCAGGCCTTCTGGCTGACTAATCTTGGCATCAACCAGCAGGAACTGACCGCCGGCCAGCCGCTGACCCATATCTTTATCGAACCCTTCTGGCAGTTTTTTATCGTCATCGGCGGCTCCGGCTCCACCATGGGACTGGTGTTGCTTTATCTGCGCAGCCGTTCCGCCCACCTGCGGTCCATCGGCAAACTCAGCCTGGTGCCCTGCCTGTTCAATATCAACGAGCCGGTGATTTTCGGCTCGCCGGTGGTGATGAATCCGACGCTGTTTATTCCCTTTATCACCGCGCCGCTGATTAACGCCACGCTTGCGTATATCGCCACCCGCACCGAACTGGTTGGCCGGGTGATTTCCATGGCGCCCTGGACGACCCCGGCCCCCATCGGCGCGGCCTGGTCCACCGGCTGGGATCTCCGCGCGGCGCTGCTGGTGGTGGTGCTGCTGGTCGTGTCGACCCTGGTGTATTACCCCTTTTTCAAAATCTATGAACGCCAGCTGCTGGCGCAGGATCGCCCGCTGCCGCAGACCCGGCCGCAGGCGGCATAAGCCGCGCAAAGGTCATCACAATACTCACTGAGGAAGATGGATATGCATTATCAGACGTTGCCCCCTTTTCCAGCGGACTTTCTCTGGGGCGCCTCCACCTCGGCGTATCAGGTGGAGGGCGCCTGGAACGAGGACGGCAAAGGCCCGACGGTGATCGATCGGGCGCAATTCCCGCCGGCGCTGAGCGATTTCACCGTCGCAAGCGATCACTATCACCGCTTTGCCGGGGACATCGCCCTGTTCGCCGAACTGGGGCTGAAGACCTACCGCTTTTCCATTGCCTGGAGCCGGCTGTATCCCGAGGGCGACGGCGAGCTCAATCCGCTGGGTGTGGCCTTTTACCAGCGGCTGATTGATGACATTCGCCGCCACGGCATCGAACCGCTGGTGACGCTGTACCATTTCGATTTGCCCTGGGCGCTGCAGCTTCAGGGCGGCTGGTCGAACCCGCGCACCATCGCGGCCTTTGAACGCTTTGCCCGCACCGCCTTTGCCCTCTTCGGCGATCGTGTCCACTACTGGCTGACGATCAACGAACAGAACATGATGATCCTGAAAGGCGACGTCATCGGTACCCTGCCCCCCGGCACCCCCGATCCGCAAAAGACCCTCTACCAGCAAAACCACCATATGATGCTGGCGCAGGCCAGGGCGATGATCGCCTGCCATGAGCTGCTGCCGGCCGCCAAAATCGGCCCGGCGCCGAATATTTCCTGCGTCTATCCGGCCAGCCCGCGCCCGGAGGATGCGATCGCCGCCAATAATTATTCGTCCATCCGCAACTGGCTTTACCTGGATCTGGCCTGCCATGGCCGGTATAACGCGCTGGCCTGGCGTTTTATGGCGGAAAAAGGCTATCTGCCGCGCATCGCCGACGAGGACATGAACCTGCTTGCGCAGGGGCGTCCCGATTTTATCGCCTTTAATTATTATGCCTCCACCACGGTGGCGGCGGACGTGCCGCGGGAAAACGCCGCCCCGGACAACGCACGCGACATCGAGGATCAGCAATTGCCCGGCATGGATCGCGCGGTGTATATCGGCGCCGATAATCCGCATCTGGAACATAATCAGTTCGGCTGGTATATCGACCCGGTGGGATTGCGCGTGACCTGCCGGGAAATTTATGAGCGTTACCACCTGCCGCTGATCGTGACCGAAAACGGCCTGGGCGCATTTGATACGCTGGCGGCGGGCAACAAGGTGTATGACGATGACCGTATCCGGTATCTCAGCGACCATATACGCCAGCTGCGGTTAGCCCTTGCCGACGGTGTGGCGCTGTTCGGGTATTGCCCCTGGTCGGCGATTGACTTGGTCAGCACCCATCAGGGCATCGGCAAACGCTACGGCTTCGTGTATGTCAATCGCGACGAGCACGACCTGAAGGATTTGGCCCGCTTGCGGAAAAAGAGTTTTTTCTGGTACCAGCGGGTGATTAAAAGCAACGGACAGCGCCTGGAGACGGATATCGGGTATTAAGGCCAGCGCACCTTCGCCGGGCGGTCATTTACCGCCCGGCGAAGGGACCGGGAATAACGGAGTCGCGCACCATCAGCCGGCCGCTAAAGGGCTTGAGCGGCGATACCCCCTTGCCGTCAAGTACGTTGACCACCTGCTCCAGCGCGCTTTTAATCATCTGCGCCACCGGCACATGCACGGTGGTCAGCGGCGGATTAAGATAAGACGCCACGGGAATATCGTCAAAACCGAGCAACGAGATCTCGCCGGGCACCGCCCGGCCGCGCTCACGCAGCGCCCTGGCGGCGCCGATGGCCATATCGTCGTTGGCGCACACCAGCGCGCTGAAGGCGGCCGCGCCGTCCAGCAGCGCCAGGCAGGCGTTAAACCCGCTGTTTAACGACCATTGACCGGCGGCGAGCAGCGATTCATTCACAGGTATGCCCGCGGCGTCCAGGGCCTGGCGGTATCCCGCCGCGCGCGCGGCGGCGGTGGGCGACCCGGCCGCGCCGGTGATAAAGGCGATGTCCCGGTGTCCCTGCGCGATGAGATACGCCACCGCCTCGCGGGCGTCGCGCTGATGATCGGCGAATACGCAATGCTCGCGGGCATGCGGCAAATCGCGGTTGATCACCAGGAACGGGATATCGTGCCGGGCGATCAGGCCCATCAACTCCGCTTCACCCAGGAAGCTCGGATAGATAATAATGGCGTCGCAGCGGCGATCCAGCAGGAACTGGATCGCTTCAAGCTCGCTGTCGACGCTGTGTTTCCCGTCCACCAGGATAAGCTGCCGGCCGTAGTTTTCGGTCATTTTGGCGGTCTGGTACAACAGTTCGCTGAAATAAGGACCGTTAAACAGGGTGTTGGTGACGATCAGGCCGATACTTTGCGAATTTTTGGTCGCCAGGCTCCTGGCCAGCAGGTTGGGACGGTAGCCGGATTCTTCAATAGCCTTGAATACCCGTTGGCGCGTTGTTTCCTTGACATAATTATCGCCCGACAGGACACGGGACACCGTGGATTTGGAGACGCCCGCCTTGATCGCAACATCCTGCATGGTAATCATTGCAAAACCCTATTCATCCCATGACTGGGGAGAAAATCGCCTGGCGCTGATTTTAGCATACCGGCCTTGCCGGGATAAGATATCCGCGCTGTTTACGGCGCTTTTGCCGCGGCGGTGGGATGAGAGGAATAGCGCCCCGGATTAAGCGCCGGCGCCGGCCCCGCCCGCGCCAGTCCGGGCCGCAGGGGGGGTTAGCCGAGCGCGGCGTCGATGGCGCGCAGCAGCCGCGGATCGTCAGCGGTGACATCGGGCGCAAACCGCGCGATAACCTTGCCCTGCCGGTTGATAAGGAACTTTTCAAAATTCCATAATACGTCCTGGCGATTGGTGGGGTCGACCCCATAGCCCTTCAGGCGCTCGCGAAACGGGCCGTCGCCGGTAGCCACCGGTTGCGCCGCGGTCAGCTGGGCGTATAAAGGATGCTGATCCTCGCCAAGCACCGATAATTTGGAAAACATCGGGAAGTGCACGTCATAGTTGACGGCGCAGAAGTCGCTGATTTCCGCGTCGCTGCCCGGTTCCTGGCCCTTGAAGTTATTGGCGGGAAAACCCAGCACTTCCAGCCCGCCGGCGCGCCGTTCCTGGTAAAGTTTTTCCAGCCCTTCATACTGCGGCGTCAGCCCACATTTGGACGCCACGTTGACCACCAGCAGCACCTTGCCGCGGTACGCCGCCAGGCTGCCGGGAGTACCGTCAATGTGTTTAAGCGGTATGTCGTAAAGAGACTCGGTCATGTTTTATCCTTTTCAAATGATAGAGGGCCAGGTTTCATCGGCGGCACGCCCCGCCCCGCCAGGGGAACGCCGGGCGCCGCCGGTCATGCCGCGCAAACGACCTATGACAATAGCGCGCCCGGGCCGCAGGCGCAAGGCAAGGCGCGCCGGCGGTCAACCGGGGATCGCCGGGGCCCGCGCCGGCCGTCAGGGCGCAAGCCGGCCGTTTTCAATGCAAACGGTATCGAAGGCATACAGCACCTCCGGGTCCGGCAGAGCCAGATTTTTATCCTTGCCCTGGTATGGTAGGCGCCCAAGCAAGTCGCGCAGGATATTGACGCGCGCCGTATGTTTATCGTCGGTATGCACCACTATCCACGGCGTGGTCGGGGTATGGGTGCGGGTCAGCATGAGGTTGCGCGCCTCGCTGTACGGCTTCCACAGCTTGGTGGCCTGCTGGTCGATGGGGCTGATTTTCCACTGTTTCAGGGGATCGGTGAGACGGGATTCCAGCCGCTCTTTTTGTTCGCGCTTGCTGATATCCAGATAATATTTGATAAGCTTAATGCCCGAGCGCACCAGCAGCTGTTCAAAATCCGTCACGGTGTTCATAAATTCTTCGTACTGCTCGTCGGTGCAAAACTTCATCACGCGCTCGACGCCGGCGCGGTTGTACCAGCTGCGGTTGAACAGCACCATTTCCTGCGCCGCCGGCAGCTGCGCCACGTAGCGTTGGAAATACCATTCGGCCTGATCCCGTTCCGAGGGTTTGCCAAGGGCGACTACCCGGATTTCACGCGCGCTCAGGTGTTCGGAAATGGTTTTGATAATGCCGTCTTTGCCCGCCGCGTCGCGGCCCTCGAAGATCACCACGATTTTATCGTTGGCGCTGATGATTTCGCGCTGCAGCTTGACCAGCTCTACCTGCAGTAAATGCAGGACCTGAGCGTACTCCTTGCCGGACGGGATCTGCGCGGAGGGTGATTCCTGGTCGTCGTTATGGTGCTTTTTTTTGCTCATTGTTACTCCCGATGGATGAGATTCCTGATTTCAGCCCTGAGTATGGCATTCAATTGGCCGTTGCGTGAGGATGGCGGGTTTTAATGTTTTTTATACAGAACTATCAAGCGCAAGCGTTATGATGGCGTTACTGCTGGAACAATAACCGGGTGATGCCATTGGAACTGTACACCGAGAGAATGCATTTGCGCCCCGTACGGGTAAGCGACGGCGACAGCCTGTACCGCATCTACGGCGACCCGGAAACCCAGACCTTTAATCCCGCCGGTCCCTATCCCGATCTTGCCTATGCCAAGCGGGTGCTGGCCGGCTGGCTGACCCATTGGCAGGCTTTCGGTTTCGGCACCTGGGCGATTAAGCTCAACCGCGGGCCAGAGGCGATTATCGGCTTTGGCGGCCTGAGCGTGCGCCCCTTGGGCGACCGGGTCATCAATAACCTGGGTTACCGGTTCGCGGCCGATGCCTGGGGAATGGGCCTTGCCACCGAATTTGCGCGGGCGGCGGTCGCCGCCGGCTTCGGCGCGCTGGGGCTCGCGGAGATCTCCGCCACTGTCCGGGAAAACCATCTGTCGTCGCAGCGGGTGCTGATCAAAGCGGGACTCGTACGGGCCGGCAGCATTGACGATGTGCCGGGCCACGTACCCAGCCTGCTGTTCACGCTGCGCGCTGGCGACTATGATCCCGGCAAAAACGCGGCTGGCGCCCCTCCCGGGCGTTAACGCGGCCAGTACGATATTGTCCTTGACAGCCGCTGAAATTCCCGATAATTTTCCACTTTATAAAACACTTTTATAAAGTCGTCCTGCCCGCCGCCCCGGCACACAATAGCGCGGCGACAGACTCTGGAGCGCGGATGAGCATCAAAATGATTGCGGTGGATATGGACGGCACGTTCCTGGACGACGGCAAAAATTATGACCGGCAGCGATTCAGCCGCCAGTATGCCAGCCTGCGCCGGCGGGGCGTAAAGTTTGTGGTGGCCAGCGGTAATCAGTACTACCAGCTGATCTCCTTTTTTCCCGACATTGCCGGTGAAATCGCCTTTGTCGCCGAGAATGGCGCCTACGTCGTCAACGGCGGCCAGGTAGTGTTCTGCGGCGAGTTCAGCCGGGAACACTATGAAAGGATCTTGGCCGTGCTGGCGGAGATACCTTATCTGCACACCGTCGTCTGCGCCAGGGAAAGCGCCTATCTGCTTAACAGCGCCGCGCCGCACATCTACCGGCGGATCAACCGTTATTATCATCGCCTGGCGGGGGTGGATGATTTTTCCGCCGTCACCGGCACGATATTTAAATTTGCGCTCTCGCTGCCCGATGAAAAATTACCCGGGTTTATCCGTTTTATCGCCGCTGAACTGGAGGGCATCGTCACCCCGGTATCCAGCGGCCATGGGTCGGTCGATTTGATTATTCCCGGCGTGCATAAGGCCAACGGGCTGCGAATACTTCAGCGGCTATGGCATATCAACGATGATGAGGTGGCGGCCTTCGGCGACGGCGGCAACGACCTCGAAATGCTGCAACAGGCGGGCTACGGCTACGCCATGGCCAACGCGCCGGACACGATCAAAGCGGCGGCCCGTTACCTCGCCGCCTCGAATAATGAGGCCGGCGTATTAGGCATTATCGACGACATTTTGCTGCCCGCCCCGCCCTTCGCCTGAGAACCGCCGTTTTTCGTGTTCGATCAGCCACTGCTTGCGCCATAAGCCGCCGCCGTAGCCGGTCAGGGTGCCGTCGGCGCCGATGACCCGGTGGCAGGGTATCAAAATGGCAATCTGGTTGGCGCCGTTGGCCCGGGCCACCGCCCTGGTCGCGGTGGGACGCGCGATGGCGGCGGCCACCGCCGAATAGCTTCTTACCTGGCCCGCGGGGATGGCGCGCAAGGCATCCCAGACCCGGCGGGTAAATAGCGATCCATGCTCGGCCAGCGGCGTGGCGAAGCGGCAGGACGCGCCGGCGAAATAGTCGTTCAGCTCGCGCTCCAACTGGTCGGTGACCGGCGTGCTATCCATCACGATCTCCGAGGCGGTGAGGTTTCTGAGCCGGGTGAGTTCCGCGGGCAACGCCGGGCGATCGGCAAACTCCAGCAGGTGCAGCGCCTGCTGGTCCGCCACCGCCAGCATGGAGCCGAGCGGGGTGTCCAGCCAGCGGCTTTTCAGAAACCGGTGCCGCCGGGCCTGGCTGGGATTCATGCCCAGGTGCCGGGTAATGGCGGCGCGAAAACCGCTGCCCGATTCAAAGCTGGCCTCCAGCTGGGCCTCTATGACGTCCGCCCCCATCGTCAGTTGGTGAATGCCCTTGCCCAGCCGGCGCAGCCGCGCCATCTCAAGAAAGGTGACGCCAAACTGGCGTTTAAACGCCCGCCTTACGGTGGAGGGATCCAAACCCGCCGCGGTCAGGTCGTCTTCCGACCATTTTTTTTCCGGGTCGCTTTCCAGGCGGGCCAGCAGCATGCCCAGGGTTTTATCCCGCGCGCCGAACAACGACAGGGGCTGGCACCGTTTGCACGGTCTGAAACCCGCCTCCATGGCCTCGACCACGGTGGCGTAAAAAACGGCATGTTCTTTTTTGGGCTTGCGCGCCGGGCAGGTCAGGCGGCAAAACACGCCGGTGCTTTTGACCCCCACGAACGCAAAACCATCATAGACCGGGTCGCGCGCCAGCAGCGCGGCGTATAGCGTATCCACATCAGGCAGTTCAAAAAACATCGCGATCGGCACCCTGTAACCCAACATAAGCGCCATCTTAAAGGAATGTATTTTTGCCGACGACATTTTTCGGGCGTTGATTTTTTTGCCCGATCCGCGCGGCGACGCCCCTAGTATCGCGCCGCCAGCCGGCGGGCGAACCGGGCCACGCACTCCAGGCCGTGCGGCCAGGCGCCAAAACCGGACTGGGCGTTGATATGGCCGGCCTCCCCCACATCCACCAGTTCGCTGCCCCAGGCGTCGGCCCAGTATTGCGCGCGCGGGAACGCCAGCAGCGGATCGTTATGGCTGGCGAACATCAGGCTGGGCACCGGCAGCCGTACCGGCAGGATGCGATCCTCGATTTCAAAGCGCACCGGCTCGGCGGGCGCCACCAGGACGACCCCGGCTATTTGGCCGGCGCAGCGGCTGGCATAATACCAGGACGACAACGCGCCAAAGCTATGGCCTATCAGCAATGCCGGCGGCGCCGGTGCGTCCAGCGCGCGCCTGATGGCCGTTTGCCAGCCGTCGAGATCCGGCTGCAGCCAGTCGCGCTGGGCAATACGCCGCCAGGCGGGAAACGCCCGCTGCCAGCAGGTTTGCCAATGCTCGGGGCCGCTGTCGTTGATGCCTGGCACCAGTATCACGCGCAGCGGCGCATAAACGTCGGCGGCGGGCGATTGGCCGTCGGCGGCCCGCGGCGGATAAACGCCCGGCCCAGAGCGCGCCGTATCGCCGGGCGCGGCGCGTTCTGGCCCAGGCTGCCCGTTCACGGCCCGTTGCTGTGCCGGCCGGCGAAGGTTCATGCCGGGAACCGCGCCAGCACGGACATGACCGCCAGCAGATCGGCGCTGCCCCCGGGGCTGAGATTGCGCCGCGTCAGCGCGCGATCCATGGCCTCCAGATCCTGCTCGCGCCAGCCGTCCGCCAGCAGCCGCCGGGCATAGCCGCGCACAAACCGCAGCCCGCCGAGGCCGCCGCGCGCCACCAGATTGGTATCGGGATTATGGGCCATCAGCACCAGCAGGCAGTGCAGCAGCGCGCTTTCTCTTTTCGTCCCCACCGCCAGCAGCCGATCCCAGGCCGGCAGGGCATGATCGCGCACGGTGGCGAATCCGCGGGCGGCCTCGCCCCGCGCGCCGGTCAGGCCATGGCGCAGGTAAATATGCTCGCCCACGGTAGCCGCCCGGCGGCAGCCGGCCAGTTCCGTCGCCACCAGCCGGGCGCAGATCGCCGCCACGTCGGCGCATAACCCGCTGCGGGTCAACGCCTGCCCCCGCCCGCTCAGGCGCCCGGCGGCGACGCACAGCAACCCCAGGGAAAAAATCCCCCCTTTATGGGTATTGACGCCGCCGGTAGCGGCAAACATGGCGTGCTCGCAGGCCAGGCCGGTGGGGCGGATTTCAGCCAGTACCCGCTGCGCCGGCATTCCGGCGCACCGCTCGCCCAACGCGATAAACCGGCCGAACCAGGGCGCGATGGCCGTTATGCTTTGCATAAACAGCGGCAAATCCATATCGCGGTGCGCGCCGTTGTTGCGGCCGTCCACCAGCCCGGGTTTTGGCGTCAGCATCACTTCCTCGCGCAGCGCGGCGGCGGCCAGCAGATCAAGCGCTGGCGGCGGCGCGGCCTGACGGCCGGCGTCATCCCGTATCATTGGCGACGCGGATGGCGCGGCCCATGCCGGGTAGCCGGCGCCGGCCGTCCGGGCGCCGTTATCAGCGGGCAAAATAGGCATCCAGCAGCCCCTCTATTTTAGCAATAACCTCTTCCTGAGGATGGCGGCGCGACCGCGCGCAGGCATGGGCGGGCTGGTCGCACAGCAAACACGGCCGTCCCGCCTGGTCAAGGGAGCGGCGGCCGATAACGCCGCCGGCCGGGGAAAGCACATCAATATCCCACAGCCGCCCCAGGGGATGCTCCTTCTCCAGCGCCACCGTGGCGGCCTTGATTTCCACGGCGGCATGATCAACCGCCCAAAATGCCTCCGGCCCGGTGTCCGGCCAACACACCGCGCGCGCCAGCACCGGCCAGCCGCGCTGCGCCAGCAGCGCGTCGCAGGCTGCCAGCGCGGCGCGCATCGAGCGCCGGTAGCGGGCCGAATCCTTCACCGGGCCAGGTGATACCAGGGTCAATGAAATAAGCGGGCGCCGGTGGCGCGCAAGCCATTCCGTTTGCCGCGCGGCGCGCAGATCCCGGGCCGTCAGCAATTCCTCCAGCGAAACGGCGAACTGCAGTGAATTGGCGATCGTCATTTAGCTGTCCTCTTGAACCTGGCGCACCACGTCAATGACGCTGCCGTCGCGATAGCGGATAACGCCGACAATGCGCCGGGTAAACGCGATGGCCTTCGGCTCGCCGGTCAACCCCACCGCCCGTTGATAAAGCTGTTCGATATCCACGACCTCCAGACCGGCGTCCACCAGACGCTGGCGCACTTCCGGCCGCGCCGGATTGACGGCAATCCCCTGATCGGTCACCAGAACGTCGATGCTCTCGCCGGGCGTCACCAGGGTGGTGACCCGGCGCACTACGGTTGGGATCCGGCTGCGCGTCAGCGGCGCCACCACGATGGTCAGGTTGGCGGCGGCGGCCACGTCGCAGTGCCCGCCGGACGCGCCGCGCATCACCCCGTCGGAGCCGGTTATCACATTGACGTTAAACGCCAGGTCGATTTCCAGGGCGCTTAAAATCACGATATCCAGCTGGTCGCAGCAGGCGGCCTTGGCGCCGGGATTGGCATAGACGTTGGTGGAGATCTCGATATGATTGGCGTTGTGCTCAAGGGAGGCCGCCGCCTGGCCGTCGAAGGATTGCGTATCCAGCAGCCTGGCGATCAGGCCCTGCTCAAACAGATCGACGATGCTGCCGGTAATGCCGCCCAGCGCAAAGCGCGCCGCGATGCCCAGGCGTTCCATTTTCTGCGCCAGGAAGCGGGTGCAGGCGGTGGAGGATGCGCCTGAGCCGGTCTGGAGGGAAAAACCCTCGACAAAATAGCCGGAGTGCTCGATGACATCGGCGGCGGTGCGGGCAATCATCAGCTCGCGCGGATTACTGGTCACGCGCGCCGCGCCCACGCTTATCTTGGCCGGGTCGCCCACCTGATCCACCGTCACGATATAATCCACCTGATCCTGCCCCAGGCTGGCCGGCATATTGGGAAACGGCACCAGCGCCTCGGTAAGCAGCACCACTTTGCGGGCAAACTGCGCGTCCACCATGGCGTATCCCAGCGAACCGCAGCGGGATTTGCCTTGGGTGCCGTTGGCATTGCCGAACTCGTCGCTGCAGGGCACGCCCAGAAAGGCCACATCTATCTTCAGCTCACCGTCCTGCAGCAGTTTCACCCGGCCGCCGTGGGAATGGATTTGCACCGGTTCTTCCATCAGGCCGTGGGAAATAGCGTCCGCCAGCTTGCCGCGCATGCCGGAGGTATAAATTTTGCTGATGACGCCGGCGCGGATCGGCTCGATCAGTGCATCGTTGCAGGTCATCAGCGAGCTGGAGGCCAGCGTCAGGTTTTTAAATCCCAGCCGGGCCAGCGTCTCGACCACCCGGTTGATCACCATATCGCCCTCACGGAAGGCATGGTGAAAAGAGATGGTCATGCCGTCCCGCAGGCCGCTGCGCTCGATGGCCTGCTCCAGGCTGGCGCACAGTTTACGCTGGTGTTTGGCCTGGCCGTCGGCCAGCCACGGCGTAAGGCTGTTGGCATGGCTGAACGGCGCCAGCGGCGGCAAATGGCGGTACTGCGCCTGTAAATCGTCTGTTACGTCACTCATTAGGTATTCCTGTCATTCTGTTAACGTGAAAACACTTACCGCCGCACACCGGAAGCCCGGGCGCGCTCCAATACCACCTGGGCATGGTTGATGATGGGGCCGTCAATCATCTTGCCGTTAAGTGAAATCACCCCCAGCCCGTTGCGCTCGCCTTCTTCGGCCGCCTGGATGACGCGCTCGGCGTAATCCACCGCTTCCTGGGTGGGCGCGTAGGCGTTGTGCAGCAGTTCAATCTGGCGCGGGTTAATCAGCGATTTGCCGTTAAAACCCATTTTGCGCACCAGATCGACCTCGCGCAGGAAACCGGCATCGTCGTTGATATCGGCATAGACCACGTCAAAGGCGTCGATCCCGGCGGCGCGGGCGGCGTGCAGCACCGCGCAGCGGGCATAGAACAGTTCCGTGCCGTCGCCGCGCTCCGTTTGCATATCCATGACATAATCGAACGCCGCCAGCGCGATGCCGATAAGCCGGGGCGAGCAGCGGGCTATCGCCACCGCATTAATAACGCCGATGGCGGATTCGATAGCCGCCATAATGCGGGTGGATCCAACCTCGCGCCCGCATTCGCGCTCGATGCGCTCGATATGGGTTTCCAGCTCGTGGATATCCTCCGGACTGTCGGTTTTAGGCAGTCGCACCACGTCGGCGCCGGCGCGTACCACCGCCGCCAGATCCTTCAGGCCGAAGGGCGTATTCAGCGGATTGATGCGCACCACGGTTTCGATATCGCGGTACATCGGGTGCTGCAGCGCATGGAATACCAGAATGCGCGCACTGTCCTTCTCGCGCAGGGACACCGCGTCCTCCAGATCGAACATGATGGAGTCAGGACGGTAGATAAAGGCGGTGGACAACATGGCGGCGTTGGCGCCGGGGATAAACAGCATACTGCGGCGAAGCTTTTTCATGACAGGTGTTCCCATTGGATGCGATCGGCCCCGGCGGCCCGGAGCACCGCCGTCTGCACGCGGGCGCGGATCACGCAGTCCAGCGCCCCTTTATCGTCGATAATGATCAGTCCTTCTTTGACATCCATGGCCGCCAGCGTCGCGTCGATCACCCGGCGGATCTGCGCGCCGAACTGCTTTATCACCTCGCTGTTGATCACCACGCTTAATTCGCCGCTGTTAGGCGCGACCTTGACCAGCAAATCGCTGGACTCAAAGGTGCCCGCCAGGGCCTCTTGTATGATTTTCATAATGCGTTCCTGATTAAAAAACACGGCTAAATAAAAGGTCCCGGGCCACATTACGCGCCCGTTGCGCAGATCCCGGCCAGCGGCCTCGTCTCGCGCCGGCAAAGATAAGCAAAGGTGCTCGGCGGGACGAGGTCGCGGATGCGCGCCATTTGCCGTTGCGAAAGCAGCGCCCGCACCTCGGAAGCTGATATCGCCCGGCCCGGCGCATGGCATGCGCGCGCGATCTCCACTACCCGCAACGGCGGCTGCGCCGCGCGATCCGGGTCTTCGAGCCACTCGTGCATATCGTGGTTATATTGATGGGTCACCGGGCAATAGGGCTCGGTGCCGACATAACGGTGGGTAATGCCCAGCGGCGGCGCGATATAATGACGGAAAATCAGTAAATCCATGGCGCTGTAGGTCTTGCCCACCAGCCCGGCGTCACGCAGGAAATAGCCGGGAAAGGTGGCGCGCGAGATCAGGTAGTCGGACCCGTCATGCACCGTCACGTTGGCCAGATGCGCCACGCCCTGGCGCACCATGTCCAGGCGCGCGGCATACGGAAACAACGACACGTCTTCGCGCACCACAAAGATATGCACCCAGGCGCAGGCGGCGGCGGCCTGTTCCGCCAGATAGCGGTGGCCAAGGGTGAAGGGGTTGGCGTTCATCACCACCGCGCCGATGGGCGCGCCCGGCCGGTAATATTGCGCAAGCGAACGGCTGTAGCGCCGCACGCCCACCGGCGTATTTTCCATCAGCACCGCCACCTGGCCCGTCTGCGCCAGGGGGTAAAAACCGCAGCCGCGAAATACACCGATGTTCGCCGGCCGGGTATACAAGAACAGATGGAAATGGCCCTGGCGTATGGCCAGTTGCTCCACCTCGCCCACCAGCCGGGCGCTCAGGTTATCGCCCCGGTAATCCGCCGCCACCGCGACGCATTTGATCACGTTTCCCGCGATGCCGGCGCATCCCACCAGCCGCCCGCCGCTGCGGGCCACCACGAATCTGGCGATATCCGCGTCCATGCCCAGAAGACTTGCCTCCAGCAATGCGCGCACGTCCGCCAGGTTATCGCGCGGGTGGTTAACGGTCAGCACGGAAAAGTCCAGCGGGTCCCGATCGTACATACAGTTTTTCCTATCATGGAGTAAAAAGCCGGCGGCGCAGGCGCGGCGCTACGCGGCGATATGGGACGCCGCGGCGGCCGTGGGCCGCTGCGCGTCGATGACCATATTGCGCAGATGGCCGATGTGTTCTATTTCGACCTCGATGCAGTCGCCGGCCTTCATAAACAGCGGCGGCGTGCGTTTTTTACCGACGCCGCCCGGCGACCCGGTAATAATCACATCGCCCGCATTCAGCCGGGTAAAGGTACTGATATATTCAATCAGCTCGGCGATGCTATGGATCATGCTGCGGGTATTGTCGTCCTGCACCATCAGGCCGTTAAGCCAGGTCCGGATGCTGAGCGCATGGGGATCGGGGATTTCGTCGGCGGTGGTCAGATAGGGTCCGAACGCGCCGGTCCGCCGCCAGTTCTTGCCGGCGGTGAACCAGGTGTGCTGCCAGTCGCGGGCGGAGCCGTCCATATAACAGCTGTAGCCGGCGACATGGGATAAGGCTTGTTCGGCGGGGATATCCTCGCCGCCCCGGCCGATAATCACCGCCAGTTCCCCCTCGTAATCAAACTCCGCCGAATGGCTGGGTTTTTCGACCGGCGTGCCGTGCCCGGTCTGTGAATCGGCAAAACGCACGAAGAGGGTGGGCGCCGGATTCATTTCATTGAACTCCCGGCGTTTGGCGGCATAGTTCATGCCGACGCATAAAATTTTGTCCGGATGTTCGATTACCGGCAGGAACGTCAGCCCGGCGAGGGCAATATCCGCCGGCGCGCCGGCCAGTTCGCGGGCCAGGGGCAGCGCGTTGCCCGCCAGCAGGGCCTTCAAATCCGGATAACGCTGGCCGAAACGACGGCCCAGGTCCACGATGCCGCCGGGCGTGACGATGCCGTAGCTTTTGGTGCCCTGATGAAGATAACTTGCGAGTTTCATAAACATTCCTGTGTTAACTACCGGCGCCGGCGCCGGTTCAGAGAATAAAATTGCCCAAGACCAGCAACGCGACCGAGACATTGATGGCACCGCCGATGCGGGTGGCAATCTGGGCGAACGGCATCAGCGCCATGCGGTTGCCGGCGGTGAGGATGGCCACGTCGCCGGTGCCGCCCTGCCCGCTCTGGCAACAGGAGACGATGGCCACGTCGATGGGGTGCATGCCGATTTTTTTGCCCACCAGGAAACCGGTGCCGACCAGGGTGCCGACGGTGCTGACTATCACCAGCAGGTTGGTCAGGGTGAAGGCGTTGACCAGCTCTTGCCAGGGGGTGATGGCCACGCCCACGGCAAACAGGATCGGATAGGTCACCGATGTCTGGAAGAATTTATATACCACCTGCGAGCCTTCCAGCATGCGCGGGGATACCCCGTGGGCCAGTTTGATCAGCACCGCGATAAACAGCATGCCTACCGGCGCCGGCAGGCCGATAAGCTTATAGCCCAGCATGCCCACCATATAGAGCAGCACGGCCAGCAGCGCGCCGGCGGCAATGGTGGTCACGTCGGTTTTACCGGCGGCGGCCTGGGCCGGTTCCGCGTCGGCGGCGTCTTGCGCGCCGGGCCTGGTGGGCATCAGGTTGCCTTCGCCGGTGAGGTGGGGATAACGCTTGCCCACGCGGTTAAGGCAGCCGGCAATCACAATGGCGGTCAGGCCGCCGAGCATCACAATCGGCAGGATGCGGCCAAGCGCCACTCCCTGCTCCATGTGCAACAGCGCGGCGTAGCCGATGGAGAGCGGAATGGCGCCCTCGCCGACGCCGCCGGCCATGATGGGCAGGATCAGGAAAAAGAAAATCTGGAACGGCGGCAGGCCGAGCATCAGCCCGACGCCCATCCCCACCAGCATGCCTGCCACTTCGCCGCACAGCATCGGGAAAAAAATGCGCAGGAATCCCTGGATCAGCGTGCGCCGGTTCATGCTCATGATGCTGCCGACAATAATGCAGCAAATATAGAGATAAAGAATATTGGTGGTTTTAAAAAACGCGGTGGTGGAAGCGACCACGACATCGGGTAATAACCCGTAATGCACCAGCGCCGAAGGAATAAAGGTGGCGCAGATGGCGGCGGCCCCCATTTTACCGATAATCGGCAGTCGTTTGCCGAATTCACCGCAGGCGAAGCCAAAAAATGCCAGCGTGGCCACCATTACCACGATATCGCTGGGTAATTTCCCGCTCAGGCAATCAATGCCGATCAGCGCCCCGGCCAATAAAAATAGCGGCAGGGGAATAATACCTACTTTCCAGGTGTCCAGGATATGCCACCATTTTTCCTTTGCGGAAATTTTTTTTGCGTGTGTTGTATCCGCGACAACAATATATGAATCATCTGTCGTGCTCATTATCTGCCCCTTTATCAATTAGTGCAGGCATAATAAAGACCAGTACGCATGAAATATGTGATTGCATTCAAATTAAAACCGCTATTTTAAAGGCATTTAAGATTTTAATGGTTTTAATTATTTCATGTACAATCAATAGATTCAATTTAACGCCATGAAGTTTTAATGGCGTCTATGGCGTTAATGGTTTTTAGTGTTTTAATGGTTTTAATTCCCGGCAAGGGTATATGTTAATGAAAGGTGATGAAAATGTATTATATTTACCCGATGCTATTTTTAATCGCGGAACGATAAAGGGGAAAGCGTCGCCAGGCTGTGTTTGCGATCACATTTTGCGGGGCAGCCCCTTACAGCCTTTTTTAATCATGATAAGCTGAATTATCAGGTAATCATTCTCCCTATGGCCGAAGTATATTATGCGCGCGAGAATCTCATTCCATATAAAGCTTTTTATAAGCCTTATCGTTTTTTTCTCGCTGCTGCTTACACTGATAGGTATTTATTATTACTACGATCTCGATAAACAACTGTATGCGGAAATCGGTGCGCGGGCCCAGGTGCAGGCGCGGGAAATCGCCATGATCCCATCGCTGATAGATGCAGTCAAAATCAAGGATATAGCCGCAATCGCCGCCCTGATGGACACCTTGGCCCAGCGCAGCGACGCCAGTTATATCGTTATCGGCGACCAGCAGGGGCTGCATTTGTATCATTCGCGTTATCCGGAGCAGGTGGGCAAGTCGATGATCGGCGGGGATAATAGCGAAGTGCTGGCGGGGAAAAATATTATCTCCATTCGTAAAGGCGGTCTGGGCATATCCCTGCGCAGCAAAGCGCCTATTTTCGACAAGCATAATAATATTATCGGCATCGTCTCCATTGGCTATTTGAAAACGCATATCGACACCCTCAGCACCGGAAAATTGGTTAACATACTGCTGGTGGCATTACTGTTGCTGCTGGCGTTGTTTATCTTTTCATGGTGGTTTTCCAATACCATGAAAAAGCAAATGTTCTCACTGGAGCCGCGGGAAATCGGTTTATTGGTACGCCAGCAAAAGGCGCTGCTGGAATCGATCTTCGAAGGGGTGATAGCCATTGATAAAGAATACCGGATTGCGCAAATTAACCGGGCGGCAAAATTATT
This sequence comes from Sodalis sp. RH14, assembly GCF_047324285.1. NCBI lineage: Bacteria > Pseudomonadati > Pseudomonadota > Gammaproteobacteria > Enterobacterales > Bruguierivoracaceae > Sodalis > Sodalis sp. RH14. The sequence goes on along the minus strand of NZ_CP178739.1, from coordinate 2,516,277 downwards.
ACTATCCCTGTCGGCCACCTCGCGCGAACTGCGCGGCCGCCCTTTGTCGGCGGTAATTAAACCCATCGCTTTCCTCGCTGAACACACCATGCTGGCCGGCGACACCCATGACGAAATATGCCTGTTCAACGACGTCACGGTTATCGCCAGCCGGGTAAGGATCATGCTGGAAGGCAAGCTGCAGGGGTGGGTTATCAGTTTCCGCGACCAAAAGGATATCGATAGCCTGAGCATTCAACTCAGCCAGGTGAAACGTTATGCCGACAACCTGCGCATCCTGCGGCATGAACAGCTGAACTGGACCGCCACGCTTGCCGGTTTGCTGCATATGAAACGTTACGACGAAGCCATCCATTATATTGAAGCACAATCGGAAAGCGCCCAGGAAATACTCGATTTCATCTCCGCGCGGTTCTGCTCGCCGGCGCTGTGCGGCCTGCTGCTGGGAAAATATGCCGGCGCCCGCGAAAAAGGCGTGCAGTTGCTGTTCGACCCGGCCTGTCATTTAACCCGCATTCCTCCCCGCCTGCGCGACACCGAATTAATGTCGGTGGTCGGCAATATCCTCGACAACGCCATTGAAGCGACCCTGCAGCGCGAGGGCGAGCATTACCCGATCGAAGTCTATATCGTTGGCGGCGACCGGGAACTGGTGATTGAAATCGCCGATCAGGGTATCGGCATCGCGCAGGACAACGTCGAACGCATTTTTACGTTTGGCGTGACCACCAAACTTCATGGCGACCATGGCCTGGGCCTGCATCTGGTCGCCAGCTACGTCCACCACGCCGGCGGCGCGATAGAAGTCTCCGCCAACCAACCCTACGGGACGGTATTTTCCGTATTTATACCCGTAACCAGCCTTGCGACCACGGTGGGCCCCCTCACCCCGGATGAACCTTATTATGCAACCTGAAATTTTTGACGTGCTTATTGTTGAAGATGAAAGCTCACTGGCGCGGCTGCATGCCGATTTTATCGATAACCACGACAAGCTCCGGCTGGTGGGCGTTGCCGGTACGTTGAAAGAAGCGCGCGAACAGCTGCTGCAAAAACGTCCCCGGCTGATATTGCTGGATAATTATCTCCCCGACGGCCAGGGTATCTCGCTTATCGACAGCGAACTGCTGCGCGGGCTTGAGTGCTCGGTGATTTTCATTACCGCCGCCAGCGACATGAACACCTGCAGCCAGGCCATCCGCTGCGGCGCGTTCGACTATATTCTGAAACCGGTATCCTGGAAGCGCCTGCGTCATTCCCTGGAGCGTTTTATCCAGTTTGCTTTGACTCAGCGGGCGTTTAAGGTGGTGGATCAGCAAAATGTCGATATCCTCTACCAGCTCCAGTCGAAAACCTTCAGTCAGGAGGCCGGCAGCAAAGGCATCGAGGAAAATACCCTCGGTCTGGTAAAGCAGATATTCAGCGCCGGTGACAGTGATTTACTTTCGGTTGACGATATCGTCGGCCGCACCGGGCTGAGCAAAACCACCGCTCGCCGCTATCTGGAATATTGCGTTGACACCGGGTTCCTCGGCGTGGAAATGCGCTATGGCAATATCGGTCATCCGCGGCGCTTATATCGCCGCGCGCCGCCGGACGCGCAACCCGGCGCGCAGTAGCATAGCCATGGCGCGCCGGGCCCGTCGATACCGCGGGGTTACAATGGTTCCGTCTGCGCCTCCACCACCGCCAGCGCCACCATATTGACGATACGCCGCACCGAGGCCACCGGCGTGAGGATATGCACCGGTTTCGCCACCCCCATCAGCACCGGCCCGACGGTAACGCCTTCGGAAGAGGACACCCGCAGCAGGTTATAGCTGATGCGCGCGGCCTCCATATTGGGCATGATCAGGATGTTGGCCGCGCCCTTGAGCGGGCTGTCCGGCATCAGGTCGCGGCGAATGCTTTCCACCAGCGCCGCGTCGCCGTGCATCTCGCCGTCAATTTCCAAATCGGGCGCCATCTGGTTGACCAATTGCAGGGTCTTGCGCATCTTGCGCGCCGCCGGGCAATCCGAACTGCCGAAACTGGAGTGCGACAGCAACGCCACCTTGGGCTCGATGCCGAACCGCCGCACCGTCTCGGCCGCCATCAGGGTAATTTCCGCCAGTTGCTCCGGCGTCGGGTCGTCATTGACATAGGTATCGGCGATAAAGGTATTGCCGCTGGGCAGCAGCAGCGCGTTCATCGCGCCGGCCACATGCACGCCCTCGCGATAGCCGAAGACCGATTCCACCACCGCAAAGTGCTCTTGATAACTGCCGACGGTGCCGCAGATCATTGCGTCGGCCTCGCCGCGCCGCACCATAATGGCGGCTATCAGCGACGGATTGCCGATCAGCGCCCGCTGCGCCTGCTCGGGCGAGACGCCCTGGCGTTTCATGATCTGGTAATATTCGCCCCAGTACTCCTTAAAACGCGGGTCGGATTCATTGTTCACCACTTCAAAATCCTTGCCGGCGATAATCTGCAGGCCCAGCTTTTGCAAGCGCATCTCGATAACGCTCGGGCGGCCGATCAGGATCGGCAGCGCCAGCTTCATGGTGACCATTTCCTGGGTGGCGCGCAGTACGCGTTCCTCCTCCCCTTCCGCCAGCACCACGCGTTTCAGCTGTTTGCGCGCCTGGGCGAAAATCGGCCGCATAAACAGATTGGTTTTATAGACGAATTCGGTCAGTTTTTCGGTATAAGCGTCGAAATCCTTGATGGGACGGGTCGCCACGCCGGAGTCCATCGCCGCGCGCGCCACCGCCGGCGCAATCTTGACAATCAGCCGCGGGTCGAAGGGTTTGGGAATGATGTATTCCGGCCCGAACGACACGTCCTGGTCGCCGTAAGCGGAAGCCACCACATCGCTTTGCTCGGCCAGCGCCAGATCGGCGATGGCGCGCACGCAGGCCAGCTTCATTTCCTCATTGATGGTGGTGGCGCCCACGTCCAGCGCGCCGCGGAAAATAAACGGGAAGCAAAGTACGTTATTGACCTGATTGGGATAGTCGGAGCGGCCGGTACAGATAATGGCATCGGGGCGCACCGCCTTCGCCAGCGGCGGCAGAATTTCCGGCTCGGGATTGGCCAGCGCCAGAATCAGCGGCCGCGGCCCCATGGTCTTCACCATAGCCTGGGTCAGCACGCCGGGGCCTGAGCAGCCCAAAAAGATATCGGCGCCGGGGATGGCGTCCGCCAGGCTGCGCATGCCGTTATCCTTGATGGCGTAGGCGGCCTTGGTTTCCGCCATGTTCTCTTCCCGGCCCTCGAAGATCACGCCGCGCGAATCGCAAACGACGATATTATGACGCTGCAGCCCCAGCGCCACCAGCAGGTTCAGGCAGGCGATGGAGGCGGCGCCGGCGCCGGAGACCACCAGCTTGACGTCGCTCATATTCTTTTCCACCACCCGCAGGCCGTTCAATACCGCGGCGGTGCAGATGATGGCGGTGCCATGCTGATCGTCGTGGAATACCGGGATTTTCATGCGTTCACGCAGTTTTTTCTCGATATAAAAACATTCCGGCGCCTTGATATCCTCCAGGTTGATGCCGCCGAAGGTCGGCTCCAGGGCGGCGATCACCTCGATAAGCTTATCGGGATCCAGCTCATCCACCTCGATATCAAACACATCGATGCCGGAAAACTTCTTAAACAAAACGCCCTTGCCTTCCATCACCGGTTTGCCCGCCAGGGCGCCGATATTCCCCAAGCCCAGCACCGCGGTGCCGTTGGAGATCACCGCCACCAGGTTGCCGCGCGCGGTATATTTAAACGCGGCCAGCGGATCCCGGGCGATCTCCAGGCATGGCGCCGCGACGCCCGGCGAATAGGCCAGCGCCAGATCGTGCTGGGTGGCCAAGGGTTTGGTCGGGGAAACCTGTATTTTGCCGGGCTGCGGGAACTGATGAAAATCCAAAGCGCTTTGTTTTAGCTGTTCGTCCATTGTAGGATCCCTTGTATTCTCTTAAGACTTGTAAAGGAATGGTTCGACGTTAGATCCCCTCCAGTATAAAGAGCGCGCACAGTCAAACTATGAAGCAAGGCATAGTCTGCATAACATTATGCGACAGGCGTCACGTCCGGGAAATAAAACACTTTTTCATTATCTATTTCCCTTCAGGGTAGCGCAGCCAAAACATATTGGCGGAAAGGCATGATCAACACCACGGCGCGCAGTCCCACCTGTCCGCCGGGTCCCCTAACCCGTCCGGCGATATCCCGTTGCCGTACTGTTTTACCCGGGACAACTACTATGGATACCTCTTCATGTTTCGCCTTGAGGAATACACCCATGCAAAAAGGACTTTCGCTCACCTCACCTCCCTGTTCTGGTCCTTATCAGTCCGTTCCCCGCGCGGATCAGGCACAGAAAAGCCCTGTGCCTGGGAAAACGGCATTTTCACACCGTCTTGACGTTGCCTCCTGTTCCTCGGAACAGGTTGCCCTGAAATTACCATCGGATACCCGCCGGCCGGCCGGCCAAACCAGGTCTTACTGGAAGATCTGGCTCGCGGGCGTTGCCGTTCTGGGCGGCGCGACCTGTGCTTACGGCTCTTTTCTTCGCTGGCGGTCGGGAAATATCGACGGCGGCCTGGCAGGCGCCGGCGTGCGGGACAATCTTCTTCCTTACCCGTTAGCGTTGGGTGCGCTAAACAGTACAGACCTGAATAGGCTTATGCCGCTTGCAACGTTGCCGGAGGATACAGCATCGTCATCACGCGGACTTAACCCCTATCGCGGCCATGTTACGACGCGCGGGGACGGGGCGTTCGCAGCCGAATTGCACAATAAGAACAAACAAATTATTCGATTTCTCAAGAAAACCCATTATCTGGATAAAGGTAAGAAACCGCATGAATTCAGTAAGGTGGAGATAACCGCCGCGGTTGCCAAATACCTATCTTTCGCGGAGCCGAAGGATAAAAAATCTATCGCCCGGCTGCTGCTGAACGCCGCCAATTTTTATGACGCCCATAAGAACGACACATTATCATCGGAACAAGCCGGCTCAGTCATCGGGCAGTGGCTTTTCGACAATATACTGGGAACATCACCCGATATGGCAATGGCGATAAGTGTCGCTAACGCCAGCTACCCTTTTATGTTTACCATCGACAGCATAAGGTACTTGCTTTCCTCTGAGGGCTTACAAGCGGAAGGGAAAGTGGATTTTAATATCTTGACTGAAACGGACCAGGCGATATTAAAAAACAAATGGGACAGCGAGGTATGCAAACACATCCCCCTATTGACTTATTATGGTCGTGACCCACAGGTAAAACACTTATCCCTGGATGATTTTGAATTCGCCTCGCTGTTCTCCGGCTCATTATTTTTATATGAAAACGGCATAAACCTGGGGGAAACCCATTGGCGCGAGGTGGTAAAAACCGGCGCGCTATTATGGGATATTGCGCTGCGCGACGGCGTCAGCGCGGATATGCTTAAATACTACGCGCTGCCCGCCCTGCTCTTCCAGGCCGTTAACCATCCTGGGAAATTCATTGCCGAGGAGGAGTCAAATTCGTTGCTACTGCGGGCCAGGGCGCTGGACGAATACCGGGCGCACAGAGTCCAGGTAAGGAACGCGCTCGAGGACCTCGACAACAAAATCAACCGCTTTAAGAAAGCCGTAGAACAATGGCTAACGCGGGGGCAGCTTGCCGACAGTATCATTGACCGTTGCCCGCGCGACACTGTTTTTCCTATGACCATCATGGTCAATCCGGCGATGACCCTTGAACAGAGAAACAGTGAAGGCAAAAAGCACGCCAAAGAAGCCTATTTAAACAACGTCTTTGTTCCCTGTAAAACAGCGCCGGAAAGCATTGATAATGAGTATGAAAAGCACACCAATATTGTCGCAGACCGTTATTCCGAGTGGGATGAAATCCTGATCAAAAATGCGCTTGGTTCAGTAGAAAAAACCGACCGTGACTTTATTTTAGCAGACCACGCCATCATTCATCGCCTGCGGATAATACCCTTCTTAAAGGCTAACGCACTTATTCCCGCCATGCGGGATAATGGCGCTGGCCACTATGATTTTGATAATATCAAAGAAGCGGATGTTTTTTCAGTGAGCCTCAGCGGTGAAAAACGCTATTATGCCATGAAGGGGAAAATCGGCATTGGTTATCACATTATGCGGTTTGACCAGCATCTGCCTCATGATGGCAGAAAAGAATACAGTAATTTACATCCGCTTATTGCCTATTTTAACGGAGAGGCTGAAAAAAGCGTCATCAAAAATGAGGACCAAACCAACGACGGCTTGACTGTTTTTATGACAAACAGCCACCGGGAGACATTCTATAATGCCCTTTATCAGTCGGGATATACGCTCTCTGACCTGCAAAAAATATGGGCTGTGGCAAAAAATATCATCCCCTTTTATGACTGTGTTGATGGTGCTTTGAAGCACGATCTTGACAAAGCCGTTCCCGCCTGTTTGCTGGACGCTGTGGCGTTTTTTACCGTGACTGCGAAAATAGCCGATGTGAGCCAAAAATTTGGCGCCAGTATTATCAAAGGGTTGAGTAAAAGCCAAATGGTGTTTGCTGGTAATGCGCTGACTAAAAACACCCTGAAGTCGGCGGGCGCTCAAGTTATCCATCACATCAGGCTGCCAACCGGTAAAGAAAGCACTTCTCTGCTAATAGGTACCCTCAAGGCCGCTGATCCTGGCGTTGACATATTGTCCGCCATAAGCAGCCATTCCCTAAGAAAATTAATTAAACATTTTGAACAATATGGCAAAAAAAACCAGTTTGATAAACTCGTTGATAAACTGAAATTCGCGGAAATGAAAAAGAGCATACCACCACCGGTCAGGCTCAATGAGGGAAAACCGCTATCGTCGCCGGTAAGAGAGCACACCGCGCAATCTAAATCGGGAATCCTGGCTGGTGGGGGACAAGAACAGCAAAAGCTTCAATTTATGTTTAATAATAACCACGGGCACCCACCTCAGCCCGCATGGGCCGACAACCCATTGGTTGATCTGGCTGGCATACCCGACCGTTCCACGTTTATGGCGCCGATGAACCGATTCTATGCTGAACTTTATCCGTATAAATTCGACCATACCCGCGATATTGCCGATGCTATTAAGCAGCATTATGCTTCGCCGACAACTTACCAGTTTGGTTATGGAGAAGATATCTTAAAAATTCCAGCGGAATTTTCTTTGCTGAGAAACCATATCAATCAATTTATTCAGGAAGTGGATCGAGCCCATAGCCATGCGGCGTTTGTTAAGGACAAGTTCCATAGGACAACGATGACACTGCCGGAAGGCATTATGCAATATCCTGAAAAAAATCCAATAAAATGTTATTTATCAAAGGTTTTGAAAACCGATGATCCGTCCATTATTTTCCAGGCCATGACCAGGCTGAGGTATCACACCGAACAGATTGTAAAGTACTTCGAAACCACCAAACAAAGCATCATTTTCGCCACTTGCTCCACATCGGCGCGCCCCTACGCATATCGCGCCCAAAGTCCCATGGGATTTACTTATGCGGACGATATAAAAAGCAGGGTAATCATTATGGTTGATAATTTTTATGCCGCGCAGCCCCTGAGCACCCTACCCCGCCACACCGTGCTGCATGAAGTTTCCCACCATTCCGGTTCATTAGATTTCTTGATATCACCCTCTACCAGCAGAGTGGGAGATGCCAGTGAGTTTATGGAGAGTTTTGATGATGCGCTAAACAACCGCGGTACAAACTACGTTAATATTGAGGATGATTTTGCCAGGGCATTCAATTACGATCGCGGCAACATGGCCCTGGGTAAGCAGCAGATTCGTGAACTGCTGCTTAGGGATCCGATGTTGAAAGCAAATGCTGTCATGGATAATGCCGATTTTATAGCAAGATTTCTTACTGATATAGCTGAGAATAAGCCTTTTGATTATGATTATATCAAGCCAAAAAACAAAAGGGCGGCTGCGCTAATGCCAGATAATATAAGGTTAGACGCTATGGTTTCTTTTATTTACAGAATGGCCATGAATAGCATATATAATAGCGATCCAGATGCTACATAAAGCAAGCCTATTAACGGGAAAACCATGTCACCATTGATTGTATTGGCCGCCGGCAGCCTGCGCCCGGCGCTAACGCCGCTGCTGGCCCGTTACCGTACCGTTGCCGGCCAACAGGTGACGGTGGAGTTCGGCCCCGCCGGCCTGCTGTCCCGGCGCATCGAGGCGGGCGAGCACTGCGATCTGTTCGCCTCGGCCAATACCGGCCATCCCGCCCGGCTGCGGGAAAAGGGATTGGCGCTGGAGGTCCGGCCCTTTGCCCGCAACCGGTTGTGCCTGACGGTAAAACGCGGACCGCGCACCGACGGCGCCGACTGGCTGGCGCTGTTGAGCGATCCCAGGTTGGTTATCGGCACCTCCACGCCAGGCTGCGATCCTTCCGGCGACTACGCCTGGCAATTGTTCGATACCGCCGGCGCCCTGTTGCATACCGGCGCGGCCCCTCTGAAACAGCGCGCCCGGCCGCTGGTGGGCGGCGCGGATACCGCGCCCATTCCCGCGGGCGAGCTGGCCGCCGGGTGGATTATCCGCCGTGGGCTGGCCGATATCTTTATCGGCTACGCGCATTACGCGCCAAGGCTTGAACAGGATCCGACGCTGCGGGTGGTCGTTATCCCGGACTGCCATAATGTCTTCGCCACCTATGCCCTGGCGCTGCGTTCGGCGCCGGCCCGCGCGCTCGCGGACTTTATTCTTTCGGCGCCGGGGCAGTTTTTTTTGCGCCAAGCCGGATTCCTGTCCCCCTGCGCCCCCTTGTCCTGAGCGCGACGCAGGCGAGACAATCGCCATAGCGCCCGCTTGGCGCAATCTTATGACGCCGCATCCGGCCCGCGCAGGTCAAACAGCGGAGCCAGGACCCGATGTTGCCGGCCCCGGTCATCAATATCTATCCCCTTGACCAGGATATCGTAGGCGCGTTTCAGGTTTTCTTCGCTTAATACCGTACGCGAGGCGCCGTGCAGCCACTCCCGCTCCGGCAACAGCAGCACGGTATTATCGGCCAGCAGCGACGCATGGCAGGGATCGTGGGTGGTAAACAGCACGCTGACGCCATGGCGGCGGGCCAGCCGGCGGATCAGGCGCATCACCGCCTGCTGGTTAAACAAATCCAGCGCCGCCATGGGTTCATCCAGCACCAGCAAATCGCTGTGGGTCGCCAACGCCCTGGCGATCAGCACCAGTTGCTGCTGTCCGCCCGACAGCGACAGGTAGGCGCGCGGCGCCAGCGCCGCGATTCCCAGCATCTCCAGCGCCTCACGGGCCATGGCTTCGTCCCGGCGCGAGGGCATCTGCAACAGCCCGACGTGGCCCGCCCGTCCCATCAGCACGATATCAAACACCCGGTAGGAAAAGGCCGGCGTAAAACGCTGCGGGACAAAACCAATACCGCCGTGGCAGCGGATATCGCCGCTCAGCGCGGGCAGAATACCGACCAGGGTATGCAGCAACGTGCTCTTGCCGCGCCCGTTGGCGCCAAGGACGGCGCAGATCTCGCCGGGCGCGCAGGCGAAGTCCAGCGGCCGGAATAACGGCTCCCCATGACCGAATGCCAGGCCCCGGGCATTGAGCGTAGCGCCGATCATTGCGTTCTCCCGCGGCTGTCGCGGATCAGCAGCCAGGCAAACAGCGGCGCGCCGAGCAGCGCGGTAATAATGCCCAGAGGGATTTCGGCCTGGCTTAGCGTACGCGCCACATCGTCCACCAGCACCATAAAGGCGCCGCCGAGCCAGAACGCCGTGGGCAACAGGCGCCGGTGATCGGCGCCCACCAGCATGCGCGCAAGGTGCGGGATCACCAGCCCAATCCAGCCTATACTGCCGCTGACCGCCACCTGCGCCGCCGTCAGCAGCGCGCACAGCACCAAGACCAGGCGCCGCAGGTTAACCACCGCCATGCCCAGCGCGCGCGCATCGTCGTCGCCCAGGGAAAGAATATTGATGCGCCAGCGCAGGCGATACAGCAGCGTACCCGCGCCCAGTACCGGCGCGAACAGCATCAGCAACTTATGCCAGCTGGCGGTGGCGAAGCTGCCCAACAGCCAAAATACGATACTCGGCAGCTTTTCCTCGGTATCGGCCAGATATTGCAGCAGGCTGACCAGCGCGGCAAAAAAGCCGCCCAGGATAATGCCCGCCAGGATCAGCATCAGCCGGTTTTCGCGCCCCAGGGTGGCGGCAATCATATACACCAGCAGCAGCGCCAGCAGGCCGAAGAAAAAGGTGGAGGCCATCAGCAGCAGCGGCGCGAGGCCAAGCAGGATAGCCAGGGTGCCGCCAAACGCGGCGCCCGCGCTGACGCCGATAATATGGGGATCCACCAGCGGATTATGGAATACCCCCTGCAACGCGGCGCCGCACAGCGCCAGCGCCCCGCCCGCCAGGCAGGCGGTAAGGATGCGCGGCATACGGATGGTCCAGATAACCTGGTAGTCCAATGTTCCCGGCTGCAGGGGATGGGCCAGTTGCTGCATGACGCGCAGGGGCGACAGGCTGAACTGCCCGATGCCCAGGGACAGGAAAACCATGGCGATCGTCAGCACCGCCAGCAGCCAGGGGGCCGCGGCGCTAAGCTCTGGCTTCGCCCTAGCCGGCATCGGGACGCGGCCGCCACGCCATGCGGTAAAAATGGCGATAATAGGCATCGGCCTGCTTATCGATATCCACATCGGCAAAACGCTGCGGATAGAGCTTTTTCGCCATCCAGAGCTCGCCGACGGCCAGCGCCTCCGGCATCGGATATCCCCAGGCCTTGGCATATTCCGGCATCAGATAGACCCGGTGATGTTTAACCGCGTCGACGGATTGCCAGGCCGGATCGCCGTTAATCTGTTGCACCACCTCAGGATAGCGGTCCTGGACAAAAATCACCTGCGGATCCCAGGCCAGCACCTGTTCCATCGACACCTGCTTAAAGCCGCTGATGCTGGCGGCGGCCACGTTCAGCGCGCCGGCGTGGCGCATCATCAGGCCGGTATACTTGCCCGCGCCGTAAGTGGTTAACTCCGGGTTGGCCATATAAACGCGGATACGCTTATCGGCGGGAATTTCCTTGAGCCGGTCGTCGGTACGCGCCCGCGCGCTGAAGGTATAGTTAATCAGCGCCTCGCCCTGATCCCGGCGGTTTACCACCTCGGCTATCAGCCGGATACCCTGGCGCAAGCCCTGGTTGTATGCCTCTTCCTCATCCGTCATGGCGGGATTGAGCTTGCCCTGTTCCCCCGGCTGATCCTGGCGTAACGACACCGCGATCACCGGGATCCCGGCGGATTCTATTTGCCTGATCATTTCCGGCGGCGCGTAATTGGCGACAAACACCACCTGGGGATGCAGCGCCAGCAGGCTTTCGATATTCACCTGGTTAAGATCGCCGGGCATCGGCAGGGTCGCCAGGCGCGGAGCGAAGCGGGCAAAATCCGGTCCAAGCTGCTTTTTCCAGCTCGACAGCACGCCGACCACGTCGTCCGCCGCGTCCAGTTGCACCAGCAGGTTCAGGGTTTGATGTTGCAATACCACCACCCGGTCCACGCGGTCGGGTAGCGTAACGCTGCGCCCCAGCTGATCGGTGAGGGTCCGCGCCGCGGCAGCGCCGGCGCTGGCCGTCATCGCCAGGGAAAGGAGGACAAACGTGAGGAAAACGCGTAAACGTGCTGCAAAGTGAGACATAATAATCGCTATGGGAGGAGGAATTCGGTGTGTAATGAAATATATAACGAGTGCCCCGGTTGCACAAGGACCTAAGAGCGGCGCCACGCCGGAAACTTATGCTCCCGGCGTGCCATCGGAGACGATATCAAGCGCGTCAACGCGGCGCCCCTGATGGCGGGAAACAACGCTTTCCCGCCCTGACGGACGGGAAAGCGACGCAATCATTCCCAGCGTTTTAGCAGGATGCTGGCGTTCACGCCGCCAAAACCAAAACCATTGGACAGCGCATAGGTCATGGCCACCGGTTCCGGCTCGCCGCGCACCAGATGCAAACCCGCCGCCGCCGGATCGGGATTGTCCAGGTTAAGGGTGGCGGGCACGATTTGGTCGCGCAGCGCCAGCACGGTAAAGATGGCTTCCAGGCCGCCTGCGGCGCCCAGCAGATGCCCGGTGGCCGATTTGGTGGAGGTAATGGCCAGTTCGCTGTGGTCGCCGAACAGATGTTTTACCGCGTTGATCTCGCCCAGATCCCCCACCGGCGTCGAGGTGGCATGAGCATTCAGATGCCGTACCTGCGCGGGGGTGATACCGCCCTGGCGCAGGGCGATCTTCATCGCCCGGTAGGCGCCGTCGCCGTCTTCCGCACCCGACGTCATATGGTAGGCATCGGCGCTGGTGCCGTAGCCGATGATTTCCGCCAGCGGCGTGGCGCCGCGCGCCAGCGCGTGCTCGAGTTCTTCAACCACCAGCAGTCCGGCGCCTTCCCCCATGACAAAACCATCGCGGTCGCGATCGAACGGACGCGAGGCGGTGGCGGGAGCGGCGTTGAAATGCGTGGAAATGGCCCTGGCGGCGGCAAACCCTCCCAGGCTGACGGTATCGATGGCGGCCTCGGCGCCGCCGCACAAGGCAATATCCGCCTCGTCGTTGCGGATCAGGCGCACCGCGTCGCCAATAGCCTGCACACCCGCCGCGCAGGCGGTAACCGGCGCGCCGATCGGCCCTTTGAACTGGTGTTTAATGGAAACATGGCCGGCGGCCAGGTTGGCGAGAAACGACGGCACCGTAAAGGGCGACAGCCGGCCCGGACCGCGATTATCCGAGGTGCGCACCGCGTTGGCGATGGCCGGGAAACCGCCGATGCCGGTGGCGATAATGGTCGCGGTGCGTTCTTTCTGCTCATCCGTGCTTGCCGTCCAGCCCGCCTGGCGCAGCGCTTCATCGGCAGCCGCCATGGCGAACAGGATAAACCGGTCCATTTTCTTCTGGTCTTTCGGCGGCACAAAACGGTCCGGATACAGGCCGCCTTCCGGGTCTTGTTCCGGGTCGGGAACCTGGCCGCCGATTTTCACCGGCAGTTGTGCAACCATCGCCTCCGGCAAGGGGCGGATGCCGGACTGGCCCGCCAGCAGGCGCCGCCATACGGTTTCTGTACCGCAGCCTAAAGGCGATACCGCGCCCATACCGGTAATAACGATTCGACGGTTACTCATAAAAATTCCTTGTGCGGATATGCATCATGATGGTTTTGCTTTTCCTGTCTTGTTTCCAGCCGACGCTTTATGCTTTCACCAGCACGCGGCCCGGCGGCAATTGTGACGTTTAGATGGGTGAGCGTCTCGCCGGTATCCCGGTCGACGAGCACCGGCGCGACTTTCCCGGCATGCCGGCGGTTGACAGGCACGATGGCGATATCCTCCTGCGCCAGGGCCTGGTTGCCCCATTGCAGCAGGGTCAGCAGTACCGGAAAAAACGCCTCGCCCCGTTCGGTCAGTAAATATTCAAACCGCGCCGGACGCGTGCTGTAGGCCTGTTTGTATAAAATGCCGTTGCGCACCAGGGTTTTCAGCCGGCGGGTAAGCATGGTCGGCGACAGACCCAGGCTGCGCTGAAATTCATCAAACTTGCTGAGTCCCTGGAAGGCGTCGCGTAAAATCAACATGCTCCACCATTCCCCCACCAGCTCAAGCGATTGCGCGATGGGGCAATCCATCGCGCCGATATTGGTTTTTTGCATGGCTGAACGCTCCTGGTGCCCCAAGCCGGCCCGTTTTGCGCAGGTGACTACCATAATTGTAGCCTTCGGGGAAGTCACTCTAGCGTACAAGTGTACGCTGAACAAGTCCGATCAGTGCGGGTCATTGGTTTGCGCCGCCGCGCCGCGCCGCCGGCAGCTTTTTATGCGCATGTTTACGCCATTTTTGGCGATTAACCCTGTTTATGTTGTTTTCCAGCGGTATTAACCTTTCCTTTTATCGCAATAGCTATAATTCCGCACAGATAGCCACCATGATTAAATTAATTTGCCGCAGGGAATATATAAGTTTTTTTTATCGACCCGGCCTATTACTGGCTGCGCTTTTATTTATTTTATTTCAGTACATATATTGATAGCGGCTATAAGTATTGGCGCACTGTCCATCGGCATGGAGAAGGCAATGAAGTATCTGATCAACGATCGCATTGTATTTAATACGCTGGAATATCGTTTATCCTTATTAGCGGATGATGAAACGGCGGTCAATCTCTCCAATACAGCCGGGCGCGTATTAGAAGCGCTTATTATTTCCCATGGCAACGGAGATACCGTCAGCCGGGAAGATTTATTTGCCAACGTCTGGGAAAAACATGGCTTATCCCCCTCCAACGGTAATTTAAATCAACAGGTCAGCCTGATCAGGAAAGCGCTGATCGCGCTTGGGCTGGAGGCCTCGGCCATCGTCACCCTGCCTAAACGCGGACTTAAGCTAAACGATCGTTTGGCTATCGCCGTATATGATCAATCGCCGGATCCCGCATTGGACACACCCGTTGCCAATGATAACGGCGGCGGTATGGAGACCGCCGCCCCGAAGACAGATCATTTCACTAAAGAACTTATGATAAATTTATTTTTAGCACTGTCGATTATTATCACCGTGTCGACTACCTATGTCTATTTCAGGCAAGACGACAGGCAGCCTCTCTATTTCTTTAAGAATATTGATTCATGCAATATTTATACCTTGCGTCCGATAAACGACCGGGAGCGCCCGGATCTGGCCGCGCATATCCAGCGGGCCATGGCGGGAAATATTGCACGCTGCGACGCCCATGACAAGGTGCTGTTCTCCCGTACCGCCGCCACGATAAAGGACGGCATCAACCGCCGTACTTTCCTGGCGAAATGTGAACAGGAGGCCGGCGGTAAACTCACCGGTTGCCTCAATTTCTACTTTTATAACTGGGACGTCTGATGAAAAGAATCTGGCTTATCCTGGCGTTGCTCCTGTTATCGCTTACGCTGTTTTACCGCAGTCATTACCGCGGCGGTATTTCCGGCTACCAGTGTTCCGCCCTGATGGTTTATCGTTCAGCCATTCCCGCCGGATCGTTAACCTACACGGTGGAAGCCAAAATGTTTTTTACCAGTCCGAGCCAGGGTTTTTATGCCCTTAACGGCACCCTGGCCCATGACGATCGCCTCTATAACCTGCACCGGAGCCGCTTTTTTAGTTACCGGCAGCAAAACCAGCAGGGTTTATATGAAATAACCATTACCCGCGAAATTGTCTCCACGCTGGATAACGCCCCCGACGGTATCGCCAGCCCGGTGCTCCTGCCGGTAGGCGCATCCCTGTTGCCCAGCTTTAGGCGTATCGATAAAAACGCCATCCTGGTCAGCCTGCTGTATTCGCCATTTTTTATCTGTGCGAGTGATTAAGCATCATTATCAATTTACCCGGCCTGGATTGCCGCCTGCGGCGCCACAATTCGCCCGCGCCGCGGCGGCGGCGAATTAACGCCGCCCTATCTTTGACTAACCGGCCCGGAAGATAAATACTTCTAATGCAATCCGGCCGCGTAGCGCGCCATTGCCGCGGCGGCCGGTTGTCCCGTCCCGTTACCGAGAGTCCAGGTATGCCATTGATATAACCTTATGAGAAAAAGCAGATATTTCGGTTTTCCCCGGCCAGATAAACAGACGGCGCCATCGCCTGAACGCCCCCGCTTTACCCTGCTGTTTGAATTGGGCGCATCCGCCGCGCTGCTGATCGTCGCCCTGATAGCCATTAACGTCTGGCATCTCTGGCAAACCTACCAGTCGGCGCTGGCCAAATCCCAGACCGCCACCATGAACCTGACCCAGGCGCTGTCGCAGCATGCCAGCGATACCTTCGCCCAAGCCGAAGCCACGCTTGATGAACTGGCGCAACAGATCGCCGCCCTGGGCAGCGGCGCGGCGCAGTTGCCCAGGCTGCATCAGCTTTTCCAGCAAAAAACCGCCGGGTTAAAGCAAATCAGCGCGCTGTCGCTGTTTGACGCCACGGGCCAGATGATCGTCACGGCGGCTGAGCGGTTGCCCGCCGTCAACGGCTACGCCGACCGGGATTATTTTATCTATCACCGCGACCATCCCGAACTGACCCCGCGCATCGGCAAGGTTATCCGCAGCCGCATGACCAATGCGCTGATCGTGCCCATTTCACGCCGGCTCAACCATCCCGACGGCAGTTTTGCCGGCGTACTGCTGGAAAGCATTATGATCGATCATTTTCGCAGCTTTTATACCCGGTTTATGATAAGCGATGATTCAACGTTAATGATGCTGCTCGACAACGGTACCGTGCTTTACCGTCACCCGTATAATGAAAAAGTCATCGGCACCACCATCGCCGGTTCGCCGCTATACCGGGATAATATCCGGCAGCACAGCTCGGGTATCGTCAACAGCGCCCTGGGAGCCGATCCGGCGCAAAAACTCTATAGCTATACGCATCTCAAGCAGTTCCCGGTGATCGTCACTACCGGCCTGTCGCTGGATCAGACCATGGCGGACTGGCGCCAGGACGCGTTCAACCATGTGGTGATGACGCTTATTTTTATCGCGATGATTACCGTGGTCTGCCTGGTGCTGATGCGTCAGGCGCGCGCGCGGATGCGCGCCGAGCAACAGCTCATCCACGCCCAGCAGGAGCTGCGCAAGTTAAACCGGTCGCTGGAGCGGCTGGCGCGTTCGGACGGACTGACCGGGCTTTACAACCGGCGGCATTTTGATCTGTCGCTGGACAATGAATTCCAGCGCGCGCTGCGCACGCAGCAGGTATTGGGCATCATTCTGCTGGACGTGGATTATTTTAAACAATTTAACGATCTGTACGGCCATGTGGCCGGTGATAATTGCCTCAAGCGTATCGGGCACACCCTGAAAAACCTGCCGCTGCGCCACCGCGACGTGGTGGCGCGCTACGGCGGGGAAGAATTTATCGTCCTGCTGCCCGCCACCGACCGGGACGGCGCCCTGGCGGTGGCGCGGCGCATCCAGCAAGGGATCGTGGCGTTGAATATTCCCCACCAGGGCAGCCCGGCCGGTATCCTGACGTCCAGCCTGGGCGTTTTTGTCGGCCTGCCGGAGGCTGGGCAGGACACGCCCAGCCGGCTGGTGGTCAAGGCGGATTCGGCCCTGTACCAGGCAAAACGCCAGGGACGCAACCAGATTTGCCAGGCCTGATGATCCAGGCGTCAGATGCCGCTGAACCAGTTATACCCCTGATCTTCCCAATAACCGCCGGGATTGGTGTTGCCCACCGACAGGGAAACGATATGCTTGGCGTTTTTAAAGCCCAGCTTGGTCGGTACCCTGAGCCTGAGCGGGAATCCATAGGCGTCCGGGAGTGCCTTGCCGGCAAAATCCAGCGCCAGGGTAGTTTGCGGATGCAGGGCGGTGGCCATGTCGATACTGGAATAATAGCGATCGGCGCAGCGGAAGCCGACGAAGCCGGCGCGCAGGTCCGCCCCGACCCGTTCAAGAAAGGTACGCAGCGGCACCCCGCTCCACTGGCCGATGGCGCTCCATCCCTCAATGCAGATAAGCCGGGTAATCTGGCTTTGCCGCGGCAGCGCCCGCAGTGTATCCAGCGTCCAGGGCCGCTTATCGGCCACCCGCCCCGACACCTCCAGCCGATAAGTGGAGAGATCGATTTCCGGCACATTATATTCGGGATAAAAAGCATTGAAGGGGAACGGGTTGGCAACCTGATCCGCGCGATAGGTTTGCGCCAGGCGCTGCCCGCTGAACAGCCAGCCCTGGACCCGGTCGTTCCAGCGCGACATGGCCCAAAGCACCTTATCCACCTCGTCGCCGTCCTGCAGGTTACAGCCGGTAAGCAGGGTCAGCGCGCCCAGGGTCAGGCCGGAGCGCAGCAACAGACGCCGCTGCAAACGATAAAGCGCCTTCTGCTGCGCCGGTTCGAGCTTTAATCCGCTGTTTGATCTGTTATTCATCCTGCGCATCCCGGGGCGAACGGCGTATAACGCCGGTGATCATGGGCCAAAAGGTGGACGGCACGGCGATCACCATCGCGACATGAACCACGGCGAATAATACTATGCCGCTCATGGCGAAAAAATGCACATACCGCGCCCGGTCGAAGCCGCCAAACAGCGCCGCCAGCCGGTAAAGCTGTACCGGCTTCCACATGGACAGGCCGGAAAGGACCAGCAGCAGCCCGCATGCCAGGGCAAACCAGTAAAACGCCTTCTGAATGGCGTTATAACGCCCAAGCCGGTGCGCCAGGCGCAAGGTCAGCGCCAGCTTAACGTCGCGCGCCAGCGTGCGCGGCGTCAGCGGCAGGAAGTCGCGGCGAAAATGCCCGCTGCCGATCCCCCACAGAATATACAGCAGGCCGTTTGCCGCCAGCGCCCACATCACCGCCAGATGCCAGGCGATGGCGCCGCCCAGCCACCCGCCCAGGGTGAGGACGCTGGGAAAGGTAAAGGCGGGAAAAATCGGCGACGCATTGTAAATGCCCCAGCCGCTCATCAGCATGGCGCACAGTATCGGCACATTCAGCCAGTGCATGATGCGCACCGGGACGCGGTGCCGGCGTATTTTGGTTAACGACGGGGAAGAAGATGGGTTCACTGGCGCTCCAGGATCGGCCGGTTAACAGGCCGGGCGGCCACGCCGCCCGGCCTGAAACACGCATCGGATATTACATGGGAGGCACGGTGCCGTTAACACCGGCCACAATACGCGCCGCCACGACATGATCCGCGCTGCCCGGCGCCGGGAACAGGATAATATGCGCGCCGGGTTTCAATAGCGAGCGATCACCGGGTGACAGTGTCACAACAGGCACGTCATCCGGCACCACAACCTTTTTTTCGCCGTTCTGGTACTTCACCGTCATGGTGCGTCCGTTGGCATTTACCAGCGTGCCCACGGTGCCGTTGGTCATGGTGCCGACCTGGCCGTCGGATCCCTGCCAGGGCCGGAACCCTTCGCCGGAACCGCGCAGCGACGGGTCGAACACATGGACTTCAAGGGCTTTTAAGGTGCCGTCCGGCTGCGGCGCCGCGGCGGTGCCGATAAAGCTATTCGGTTTAATATCGCTGATTTTACCCTGCGCCACCGCGGAAATGGTGGTTTTGTCATTCAGGGTGGCGGTGACCGCCGCGCCCTTGCGATCGGTAAACTTCAGCTGGTCGCCGCTGAACTGCGTCACCGTGCCCCGCACCGCCATCGGTCTGGCGGGGGCGTCCGCCGCCATGACGGCGGGGGCGCACAGCGTAAGCATGCCCAGCAGCATGCCGGATAAAAGGGTATAACGAGCCATGAACGTCTCCTGTTCCAGTTTTGCGGCCTGTGGCGCGCCGGATATAACATTTTTTATACGACTTTATAACATTACGCGCGTTTTTGACATTTGGCTTGGGCAAAAAACGCTTTCGCGGCGGGAAGATGTTGAAAGATATTTCAGCATGAACGGCATCAAGGCCTGGCGCAGACAGAATAAAGCGGCGGCAGGGCATGGCGGCAAGATGATTAAAAACGCGTGACCAGGGCGCGATGCATGGCTCACATCCTGTGGGCCATCCCGCGGGCCAACGCCTGCGGCGTTGTGCTAAAGCGCTCCCGGGTGTCGTGGTATGGCTCACCTCCCTGTGGGCCAACGCCGTATCATTCAGGGTTTGAGGATGACTTTGGTCCAGCCCTCGTCGCGATCGTTAAAATGCTGGTATGCCTCCGGCGCCTGCGCCAATTGCAGGCGATGGGAAATAATTTGTGACGGTTTCGCCTTGCCCTGGTGAATCAGGCGCGCCAGCTGACGGTTATAGGCCTTGACGTTGGCCTGGCCGGTGCGGATTTGCTGGCCTTTAAACCAAAAGCTGCCGAAATCGAACGGCATTTTACCCTCTTTGGCCAGCTCCTGGCGCGCACCCGGATCCTGCGGAACAAATACCCCCACCACGCCGATGCCGCCGGTGGCTTTGGTGGAGGCCACCAGGCTGTTCATGGTAACGGAGATATCCTCATGGCCGTGTTTATCGCAACACTGGTAGCCGACGCATTCGCAGCCGCAGTCGGTGCCGCGCCCGTCGGTCAGGTTTAAAATTTTCTCCACCGCCGCGTCGCCGACGCCGTTAATGGCCGTGGCGCCGAGTTTCTCGGCCAAGGCCAGACGGCTTGGGTGGGTATCCACCACAAACACCTGCGACGCGCCCTTGATGATGGCCGAATGGGCGGCCATCAGCCCCACCGGGCCGGCGCCGTAGATGGCGACGCTATCGCCCGGACGCAATCCCGCCAGTTCCGTGGCGTGCCAGCCGGTGGGGAAAATATCGGATAGCATCACGTAATCGTCCTCTTTCTCCTGCGCGTCGCGCGGCAGCACCAGACAGTTGAAATCGCCGAAGGGCACGCGCAGCAACTCCGCCTGACCGCCCTCATAAGGTCCCATTTCGGCAAAGCCGTAGGCGGCCCCCGCCGATCCGGGGTTGGCGGTCAGGCAGAACCCGGTCAGCCCGCGTTCGCAGTTTTCACAAAACCCGCAGCCGATGTTAAACGGCAGGCAAACATAATCCCCGACCTTGATGCGCTCCACCCCCGCCCCGGTTTCAATAACCCGGCCCAGGTTTTCATGTCCGAAAATACGGCCCGTTTCAAAGCTGGTGCGGCCTTCATACATATGCAAATCCGAACCGCAGATATTGGTGGTGGTGATGCGCACCAGTACGTCGGTTGGCTTGATGATTTTCGCGTCCGGCATATCCTTCACCGCCACATCGCGTGGACCGTTATAAACGACTGCTTTCATGATTTCCTCCGGAACATGTCACTGTGATTTGGGGCAAAATGGTTTCTATCCGCATGCTTAACGGATAGACCAAAAGCCGCCGGGGCGCTATTAATGATGAATTTTTTTACACAAAATACCGTGGCGGATCGCTATGACAAGCGAGGCGGGACGTGCGTTAGAGTGAGATGACCTGTGGCATAAGGCGCTGAATAAAGGCTAATTAATCAGTATTGATGAACAGTGATCGGCGCAATACGACCCTGCGGGTACAACATCATGCCCCGCTCGGCGGCGGGGCATGATGCCTGGCGGTTAACGGTTAACGTCGACGACAATCCGGCCACGGACTTTGCCGTCCAGCAGCGCGCCCGCGGTGGCGATGACCTCGCCCAGGCCGATTTCCCGGCTGATGCTGTTTAACAGGCCGTCGTCCACCAGGGCGGCGATTCGCTGCCAGGCGATCAGGCGATCGGCCACCGGGCGCATCACGCTATCCACCCCGGCCAGGGTCACGCCGCGCAGGATAAACGGCGCCACGCTTGCCGGCAAATCCATGCCCTGGGCCAGGCCGCAGGCGGCCACGGTACCCTGGTAGCGTAAACCGGCGCAGACATTGGCCAGCGTATGGCTGCCGACGCTGTCGATGGCGGCGGCCCATTGTTCCTTGCCCAGCGGACGCCCCGGCGCGGAAAGCTGCGCCCGGTCGATAACCTCGGCTGCGCCCAGTTGCCGCAGATGTTCCGCCTCCTCCTGACGCCCGGTGGACGCCGTTACCTCATAGCCCAGGCGGGAGAGGAACGCGATGGCAAAGCTGCCGACGCCGCCGTTGGCGCCGGTAACCAGTACCTTGCCCCCCGCCGGCGTCACGCCGTTTTTCTCCAGCGCCAGCAACGCCAGCATGGCGGTATAACCGGCGGTGCCTATCGCCATGGCCTGCCGGGCGGTCAGCCCCGTGGGCAGCGGGATCAGCCAGTCGCCGTTCAGCCGCGCTTTTTGCGCCAGCCCGCCCCAGTGTTTTTCCCCCACGCCCCAGCCGTTAAGCAGCACCGCGTCGCCCGCTTTAAAAGCGCTATGATCGCTATGCGTGACGATACCGGCCAGATCAATGCCCGGCACCAGGGGGAACGTGCGTACCACCGGGCCTTTACCGGTAATGGCCAGCCCGTCTTTATAGTTGAGCGTGGAATACGCAACATCTATCTGCACATCGCCCGCGGGCAGCTGCGCCTCGTCCAGGCGGGTATGGCGGGCGCGATAGCCTTGTTCGTCTTTCTCAACCAAGATTGCGTTAAACATGCTGATTCCTCAAATGGTCTTTAAATATCGTGAGCCCGGCAAGGGTTCAGCGCGGCAGACCGGCGAAAAACCCGTCGGCGAACCGCTGTAAAGGTTGGGGGCCGCCGGCCAGCCGGGCGCGCATTACCGCCCCTTCCCAGCCGATCCAGAAAAATTCCGCCAGGCCTTCGCAGTCCGCGTCCGGCGGTAATTGCCCGGCGGCGCGCGCCAGCCGCAGGCAGCAGGCGACCCGCTGTTGCCATTGCTGCAAAATGTCGCTGAGCTGGCGGCGGTAGCTTGCCGGCAGCACGTTGATTTCCTGCCCGAGATTGCCCACCAGGCAACCGCGTCTGAAATCGTATTTCGCCATGCCCAGGCTGAGGTCGGACACCAGCGCCCGCAGGCGCTCCAGCGGCGGCAGGGTTTCGTCCAGCAGCCAATGGTCCAGCTTGCGCAGAAAATAGCGGCCGTAGTAGTCGATAATCGCCTGCCCGAACGCTTCCTTGCTCTCGAAGTAGTAGTAAAACGAGCCTTTCGGCACGCCCACCTGCTTCAGGATGCCGTCGATACCCGAGGCGCTGAACCCCTGCTCGGTCAGGATAGCGGTACCGCAGCGAATCAGATTTTCACGGGTATCCGGCTGGTCCCGGGCGATTTTCGGCGGACGCCCGCGCCGCGCGGCAACAGTTTTTTCATTCATGGTAATAATATAGACCGATCGTCTATAAAAATCGAGTGTAACCTGTTCCGCCGCGCGGTTTATTGCGCCGGATCATGATCCGGCAAACGCCAGGCCAACCGGCCTGGCGAACGTCGCGGGCAGCGTTACCCGGCGGAATCAGTCATGCGCGGCGACCGCGGCAGGCGCCGGCTCCGCCTGCAATTGCGTCGCCGGCCGGTTCCGGCCGCGCATAAACCACGCCGGGATAATCGCCAGGAAGAAAAACACCGCCACGATATAAAACCCGTCCTGATAGGCGAACAGCTGCGCCTTCGGCACCAGCATGGTTTCCAGGTAGGCCATTGAGCCGGGATTCACGCCTTGCGGTAAGCGGCTGCCGAACGGATTGCCCCAGTGGGAATAGAGCAGCGCCAGGCGGGAGATGGATTCCGCCGCCGTGGCGTTGGCGGCCGTCAGCGCCTGCGCCAGGGCGTCGCCGTGAAAAATGGTACGCCGGTCGATAATCACCGACAGCAGGTTAACGCCAAAGGCGCCGCCCAGCTGGCGGACAAAATTAAGGCTGCCGGATCCCTGGGCCAGCTTATCCGCCGGCAGCGCCCGCAGCGCCCCGGCGTTCAGCGCCGGCAGCATAACGCCCAACCCGATACGACCCAGCACGACCCACAGGGCCATGGTCCAGAAAGGGGTATCGACATCGACGCCGCCGGACAGCCAGCAGGACAGGCCGAAAATCGCCAGCCCGGCCATCACCGGCAGATGCGGCGGCAGGCGATCGCTCAGTTGTCCGGCAATGGGAAATATCAGTCCCAGCACCAGCCCGGAGGGCATCAGCAATAATCCGGAGCGGGTGGGCGTATACCCCTGCACGGTTTGGACAAACAGCGGGATGATATAGGTGGAACCGTAAATGCCGGCTCCCAGCGCGAAGGCCACCACGCACCCGGCGGAAAAACGCAGGTTATTGAATACCCGCAGGCTAAGCAACGGCTGCGGCGCCACCAATTCCCACAGGATAAACGCGGCGGCGGTTATCAGGGCGGCGGCAAACATGCCGATAATAAAAAAAGAATCCCATCCCTCGCGCTGGCCGTTGGACAAACCGGTGAGCAGCGTGATCAGCGCGCAGACCAGCAGCAAAAACCCGAGGCCGTCGAACCTGCGGCGCGGCGCGGCGGCCTGCTTATCCAGCCCCGGCAGGATAACCATCGCCGCCGCCATGCCGGCAACGCAGAATGGCACCACCACCAGAAAGACAAAACGCCAGTCGTACTGATCGACCATCAGGCCGCCGACCGTCGGCCCCAGCGCCGGGGCCAGCACCACGCCCACCCCATAGATGCCCATGGCCTTGCCGCGCTGCGCGGGAGGAAATACCTGCGAGAGCACCACCATCGCCATCGGCTGGATAATGCCCGACGCGCAACCCTGCAGCACCCGGGCCAAAATCACTTCGGCGCCGCTGGCGCTGGCAAAGCCCAGCAGGCTGCCGGCGATAAACACCGCCAGCGCGCCGACAAACGCCCGTCGGTAGCCGAACCGCTCCAATACCCAGGCGGTCATCAGCATGGTGGCGGTCATCGAGGCTAAAAAAGCGGTGGAGAGCCATTGCACCTGATCCTGCCCCAGGCCAAACGCCCCCATGATATCGCGCATGGCCACGTTAACGATGGTGGCGGTGGCGGTGGTGGCGATGGTGCCCAGCATCACCGTGCCGGTGGCCAGCCAGCGATACGCGGGACCAAAACGCTGCGCCTGGGTCTCAATGGGCGACATTGATGGCCACCTCAACCATCAGGCCGGGTTTCAGCCGCGCGTCGGCCTGGTCAAAGGCAATACGCACCGGCACCCGCTGGGTGATTTTGGTAAAGTTGCCGGACGGGTTGGGACTGGGCAGCAGGGCGAATTGATTGGTGGCGGTATTGCCGACCCGGATCACGTGCCCATGGGAAACCAGATCGGGATAGGCGTCGATGCCGATATCCACCGGCTGGCCCACCGCCACTTTATTCAGCGCCGTTTCCTTAATGTTCGCCTCCACCCAGACGTTGTGCGGATCGTGGACCATCATCACCCACTGTCCTGCCTGCACATAATCCCCCACATCGCCCAGCGTACGATCCACCACGCCGTCCACCGGCGAGCGCAGGGTGCGATCGGCGATTTCCTGGGTAATCTGCTGCGCCTGCGCCGTCAGCGCCACCAGCTGCTGGCGCTGCATATCGATCTGCCGGTCCAGCACCTGCAGCTGCCCGCGCTGCGCCCGGGCATTGGCCAGCGCCGCCCGCTGCGACAGCAGCTGCGCCTCGGCCTCCCGCTGCTGATCCTGACGCTGCAGCAGGGCGGTATGGCTTTCATCCCAGGTCTTGCGCGGCGTCAGTCCGCTTTTCACCAAACTATCGTCACGCTGGAAATTGGCTTGCGCCAGCGCCAGCTGATGCCCGGCGTCGGACAGCGTCGACTCCGCCACGGTCAGCTGCGCCTGCGCCTGCTCAAGGGTGGCCTGGGTGGTTAAATCGGCGGTCTGGCGCTGCGCCTCGGTATAGCGGATTTGCGCATTGGCGGATGCCAGGTCGCCTTGCACCGCCGCCAGCCGCAGCCGGGCGTCGCGGTCGTCGATCTGCGCCAGGACCTGGCCTTTTTTAACATGATCGCCATCCATCACCGGACGCGCCACCAGCCAGCCGTCCACCCGGCTGGCCAGGGTCACCACCTCGCCGCTAATATGGGCATCATTCTCGGCCACATGGGCAAAACGCCAGTCAAGCCAGGTGATAAACCAGATAGCCAGCGCTATCACCACCACCAGCCCGGCGATAACCCAGGTTTTCTGCCGATTGTTAAGACGTTTAAACCGGGTGAGGGACAGAAATCGCCGCTCGTGTACACCACTATTCATACGGGTTCCCTGTCGACGACGGCCAAACTGACCAGCACCTGTTCCAGCAAACGGTTCATTTGTTCGATATCGTTATCGTCCACGCCGGCCAGCGCCCGATCGCGCACCTGCTGGGCCATCCCCTCCACCTGCTGGACCCGCTGCATGCCGGATTCGGTCAGATGGATCTCTTTGGCGCGGCGATCGCTGCCTTCGCGCCGCTCGATAAACCCCTGGTTTTGCAGGTTATCCAACAGGCGCACCACCGAGGACGCATCCAGATAAATGGCTTCGGCCAGGTCTTTTTGCAGCATCGGCTTGTCCGCGCGCGCCAGGTATAACAGCGGCACCCAGGTGGCTTCCGTCAGGCCATAGGGCTGGAGCTTGCGATCGATAACCCGCCGCCATTGCCGCGCGGTCTGGGCAATCAGGTTGGCGAAATGGCGCTTGGGCGACGGAGCGGGCAGCGTTGAATCGGTTAAAGACGAGGTAGGAGTTGATGACATAGGGAATAGATTCCAACACATTAGTTGATATATAAATAATAACTCCCTGCACCTATATATTGTCAAGACTTTACCGGCGCGACACGCCATTCCCCCTGCCCCATTGACCTTACTGGCGATTACGAGGCATTATCATTTGGTCAACATATTCATAATCATCGTAAAAGTGATCCCGCATTGCGATTTTGTCAGAGGACGCATTGATGCTCCGCCGTTTTTTTAGCTACTACCTTCCTTATAAGCGCTTGTTTGCGCTCGATTTCGGCTGCGCCATTCTCGCCGGCCTGCTTGAGCTGGGTTTTCCCATGGCGGTAAAACTCTTTATCGACAAATTACTGCCCGCCCAGGACTGGGTGCTGGTATGCGTCTCCGCCGCCGGCCTGCTGCTGATTTATTTGCTCAATACCGGGCTGATGGCGGTGGTTAACTATTGGGGTCACGCCCTGGGCGTGGGCATAGAAACCGATATGCGCCGCGAGGCGTTTAATCATCTGCAGAAGCTCTCGTTCCGTTATTACGACAATACCAAGACCGGCCACATCATCACCCACGTCACCAAGGATCTGGAGGAGGTCGGCGAAATCGCCCATCACGGCCCGGAAGATCTGTTTATCGCCCTGATGACGTTTATCGGCGCGTTTATCCTGATGGCCACCGTCCATGTGCCGCTGGCGATGCTGACCGTTATCATCGTCCCCGCCATGACCTGGCTGGTCAGCAGCCAGGGCGCGCAGATGACGGACACCTGGCGCAAGCTGTTCCGCCAGGTGGGTAATTTCAACGCCCGCATCGAGGAGAGCATCGGCGGCATCCGCGTGGTCAAGGCCTTTGCCAACGAACGCCGGGAAGAAGCCCTGTTTGCCCGTGATAACGACAGCTACCGCGCCACCAAGCTGCGCGCCTACCGCATCATGACCGCCAGCCTGACCCTAAGTTATCTCAGCACCCGCCTGGTCCAGCTGATCGTGATGGTTGCCGGCACCTGGTATGTTATCAAGGGCGAGCTAAGCTACGGCGGTTTTGTCGGTTTCCTGCTGCTGGTGGAAGTCTTTTTCCGCCCGGTTGCCAAGATTTCGGCGGTGCTGGAGAGCTATCCCAAGGGCATTGCCGGCTTTAAGCGTTTTACCGGGCTGATGGATACCGTGGCCGATATCACCGACCGCCCCGCCGCCCTGGCGGTGGACAGCCTGCGCGGCGATATCGTCTATCGCGACGTCAGCTTCGGCTACCGGGCCGATAAACCGATCTTCAGCCATCTGAACCTGACCATCCGCGCCGGCGAAACCGTGGCCTTTGTCGGCCCGTCCGGCGCGGGTAAAACCACGCTGTGCTCTTTGCTGCCGCGCTTTTATGATGTGGATGCCGGAAGCATCAGCGTGGACGGCATCGATATCCGCGATATGACCCAGGCTTCGCTGCGCGGCAATATCGGCATTGTGCAACAGGACGTATTCCTGTTCGGCGGATCGATCCGCGAAAATATCGCCTATGGCAAACTGGACGCCACCGATGAGGAAATCTGGCAGGCGGCGCGGCGGGCGCGCCTTGACGAGCTGATCGCCGCCCTGCCGGAAGGACTGGATACCCTGGTGGGCGAGCGCGGGGTAAAGTTGTCCGGCGGCCAGAAGCAGCGTCTGTCCATTGCGCGTATTTTCCTGAAGAACCCGCCGATCCTGATCCTCGACGAAGCCACCTCGGCGCTGGATACCGCCACCGAGCAGGCCATCCAGCACTCGCTGTCCGACCTGTCACGGGGACGTACCACGCTGGTGATAGCCCATCGCCTGGCCACTATCCAGCATGCCGATCGCATCGTGGTGGTGGATACGCAGGGCATTATTGAACAGGGCAGCCACAAGGAACTGCTGTTGCGGCACGGCACTTATGCCCGCCTGCATCAGGCCCAATTCGGCGCGGCCTGATTGCCGCGCGAATTAACCGAATAGCGTTGAAGTTATGTTAATGAAATAACCTCAACGACTATTCTTTTTGACCAAAAACAATAATCATCCATTAATTACAAGACAATGCAATTATAACTCAGGGTATTATATCTTGTGACTCATCTCGCCTATTAATCAATTTTCTCGTAATAACACCCCTATCTTAGATTTGACGCAACGAATTGTGTGGTCAACAGGCCGATATTAGCGGTTAACAAAAAACGTTAACTTTCTTTGAGGAATGTATGGACTTCTTTATTCAACTGGCCGTTATTCTGGCCTGTCTGTTATACGGCGCCAGAAAGGGCGGTATCGCCCTCGGCCTCCTGGGCGGTATCGGGCTGGTTATCCTGGTTTTCGTCTTCCATCTCGAACCCGGTAAACCCCCGGTCGACGTCATGCTGGTGATTATCGCCGTGGTCGCCGCCTCCGCCACCCTGCAAGCCTCCGGCGGCCTGGACGTCATGCTGCAAATCGCCGAGCGACTCCTGCGGCGCAACCCCAAATACGTCTCCATCGTCGCCCCCTTCGTCACCTGCTGCCTGACCATCCTCTGCGGCACCGGCCATGTGGTCTACACCATTTTGCCCATCATCTACGACGTGGCGATTAAAAATAATATCCGCCCAGAACGTCCCATGGCCGCCAGCTCCGTCGGCGCCCAGATGGGCATTATCGCCAGCCCCGTGTCGGTCGCGGTGGTCTCCCTGGTGGCCATGCTCGGCAATGTGTCTTTTAACGGCCGCCACCTCGACTTCCTCGACCTGCTGGCCATCACCGTTCCCTCCACCCTGTGCGGCATCCTGGCCATCGGTATCTTCAGCTGGTTTCGCGGCAAGGACCTGGATAAGGACGAGGTGTTCCAGAAATTTATCGCCGACCCCGAAAACCGCCACTATGTCTACGGCGATACCGCCACCCTGCTCAACCAGAAGCTGCCGCGCAGCAACTGGGTGGCGATGTGGATTTTCCTCGCCACCATCGCCGTCGTCGCGCTGCTGGGCGCGATGCCGCAGCTGCTGCCGGTGTTCGGCGGCAAACGGCTGTCGATGGTATTGGTTATCCAGATGTGCATGCTATTTTCCGGCGCCCTGATTATCATCGCCACCAAGACCAACCCGGCGGCCATCTCGAAAAACGAAGTCTTCCGCTCCGGCATGATTGCCATCGTGGCGGTCTACGGCATCGCCTGGATGGCGGAAACCATCTTCGGCGCGCACCTGGCCGAAATCGAAGCCAGCCTCGGCGCCATTATCAAGGTCCATCCCTGGGCCTACGCGCTGGCGCTGCTGGTGGTCTCGAAGTTCGTCAACTCCCAGGCCGCGGCGCTGGCGGCGATTGTGCCCCTGGCCCTGGCCATCGGCGTCGACCCGGCCTATATCGTCGCCTCGGCGCCCGCCTGCTACGGCTATTATATCCTGCCGACCTATCCCAGCGACCTGGCGGCTATCCAGTTTGACCGTTCCGGCACCACCCATATCGGCAAGTATGTCATCAACCACAGCTTTATCCTGGTGGGCCTGATTGGCGTGGGCGTCTCAAGCCTTGTCGGCTGGATCCTGGCCGCCGCCTACGGCTTTTTATAATAATCCGCTAGAAAATCCCGCCGCATTGCGGCGGGATGCGGGCGGATGCGCAATCTCTGAGCAAACAGACCCTTTACGTCCCTTCCCCCTTTGACATCGCCCACCACCATCGCTATTATGCGAACCCAGCGATTCCTCTGTAGTTCAGTCGGTAGAACGGCGGACTGTTAATCCGTATGTCACTGGTTCGAGTCCAGTCAGAGGAGCCAAATTCTGTTCTGTGGATGTCTACCGATGTCCATAGGTCATTGATAGAAGGATGAAAACCATCCTTCTATGCTCCAGCGACGTCCACTGAAATCCACCTGTATCCGATACTTTTAAGTCCATGTTTAAGTCCATCGGAAATGCGGGTGAGTTTGGTTCCGGATTGTTGCTTTATGATTGTTCGATTGGAAACCAGAATCCAGCTCTGACCAACAATCAGGAGCTACGATCATGGCACTTTCCGATACCGCAGTCCGCCGGGCCAAAATTACCGGCAAAGCCTATACCCTCTCCGATGATGCCGGCCTTTCGCTTGCTGTTTCACCCAAAGGTGGAAAAACCTGGCACTTCCGCTATTACTGGGGCGGAAAACAAAAGCGCATTTCTCTCGGTTGCTATCCAAGCGTCACACTCCGTGAAGCAAGACAGTTAAGAGATCATGCTTCTGCTCTGTTGGCAAAAGGCATTAATCCACGGACTGCCCGTGAGCAGCAGCGCTATGCCACCTTTCTCGCCTCTGAGAACAGCTTTGAAACCGTATTCAAGGAATGGACTGAATACCGGGCACTCACGTCGAAAGAAGGCAGAAAGTCGCCTCTTTCCCAGTGCCAGCGCGTTTTCAAGAATGATGTCCTGCCGAGAATTGGCAAAACATCTATTTATGATGTCCGCCGGACCGACCTGTTACAAATCATGAGCAGAATTGAACACCGCGGCGCATTCACCGTTGCCGAAAAAGTCCGCGGCTGGTTGAATCAGATATTCCGCTTTGCTTTAGTAAAAGTGGAAGGATTGGAGAATAACCCTGCTACCGACCTGAAGGTGGTCGCACTGCCTAAACCCCCTTCTGTCCATAATCCCTTTTTATGGATGCATGAAATCCCGGCTTTTTTACAAAACCTACGTCGTTATCCTGGCCAACCGAACACCCAGATGGGGCTTCGCCTGTTGCTGCTGACCGGTGTTCGCACCGGCGAGCTACGCCTGGCGACACCAGAGCAGTTTGATCTGGAGCGCGGGTTATGGTTTATTCCACCGGATAACGTAAAACAGCTAAAAAAGCTTTTGCGCAAGAATGGAAGACACTCGCAAGATATCCCGCCCTACACTGTCCCTTTATCTGTACAGGCTATTGAAATCATCTACCACTTGCTCGGAAATAGTAGACCTGCACAGCGATTCCTATTTCCCCACAATTCTGACCTGAAAAAGCGCATGAGTGAAAACACACTCAACCAAGCCCTCAAACGAATGGGATATAAAGATCGTCTGACTGGCCACGGTGTCCGCGGCACAATTTCAACGGCACTGCATGAAATTGGTTATCCAAAGGCATGGATAGAAGCACAGTTATCTCATACCGACCCGAACAAAGTGAGCGCAGCCTACAACCATGCGGCCTACGTTGAACAGCGGCGGATCATGATGCAGGACTGGGCGGACCGTCTTGATATGTTAGAACAAGGGCATATGGAAGCCGCCAATAGCCGGTTGGTTATTCAAATCGCGGGGATCCAAACAATGTCCGGCATGGATTCGGACATAACTTGTGAACCCTCTCAGGTGATAAGTGTCAATAGGGAATTTAACTGGGTTGACCCACGCATGCACCATCTTTCGGCGCTTGGGCAAGTCATGAATTCGGTTATAGTCCCGCCCCACCGGGATTCGAAAAGTAAGCGATTCAGATAATCGCTTACCCCTAACCGAACATTACGCGCCTTTAATCAGAAAAGTGATGTACGTGACAGAATTTAGGACGGTCCTCCCTTAGAGCCCCTATATGTAACAAAGCGCTTTGAAAAGAGACGTTAAACATTTCGCCATGAGTGAGTCCGGGATACGGCCAGTATGCCGCTGGCAGCCCATTCGCACGAAGGCTGGCCAGCGTTCTGCGGACTTTGCCCAGGGCATCCCCGACCTCACCTTGTACAATTTTTCCAGGAGCGTCAGCACCTTCCATAAGATATAGCTGCTTGTCATGGAAATTTCGTTTATTTATAGACTCCAGCCTTCTCAGCAGTGCGAAATCATCTCTTTCCAGAGACGGACTGGCGGCGTAATAAAATTTAAAAAAGGATGATGATAAATAAGATTCCATAACAAATAATCCTCCATAGGAATGCCCCCAAATCCCTCGTTTATCGGGGTTTATTTTAATATTTTTTTCTACTGCAAGAGAAATTCTGTCTTCAAGCAGTTGACGAAACATCGCGCTGCCGCCGCCTTTCCGGCCATAACGTTCAGAATCACCGTGTTCCTTACTATTCTGTTTGCCCGGTGGCGTATAATCATACGCCCGCGCGTTCGGTTCGAAGGGGAATTCTGTCTGATATCCAATGGCTACAATTACAGGCGGTGTTTTTTCTGAAAGCTTCCTCAGAAGGGTGTCCGACAACCTGTCCATGACGGCGTTTCCATCAAGCAGATAAAGGATGGGAAAACCTGATGTCGGGGGAGATTTGTCTGGGATGCCCGTCCATATCTTGTAATGTCTTTTCCCGTCCGCGGAGTCGAATCTCCTTACACTGAAATGATAAAAAGAGGATCCCCGGTCGGCAATATTCGACCCCAGTGGTTTCATATCCGGTTTGCCATAACTGTTCCCGGCATACAGGAGTATTATGAAAAACACGGCTGAAAACATCGTCATGCATTGATGACTATTTCGATATTTTCGGCCATTCATTTATGTCTTCTCCGTATTTGCCTATTGATAACTGCATCTGAACACCTTTTAAAGAAATATGCCTGAAAAGGTGTCCGGTTTTAGTCGACTGTTACAGTACGGTGAGTCCGTCGATAAGGGCTCCACGCCACCATGCAAAATCGTGGCCGCCGGTATAGATTGAAAGATCGCTATCTACGCCTGCCGCGAGCAGCCGTTGGTGCAATTGTTGGACATGAGGCACCATCGCGCCTTCCAAAGCGCCCACGCATAGCCGGATCCGCACCTCCTTCGGCGGCGTGGCCAGCACGTGTTCGCTCACCCAGGACGTATCATTCTCGGTGAACATGACGGGACGCCGGTTCCCATCCGGGGTCCACCACAGGGAGGGTGAGTGGCAAAGTACGCAGCCGAATATGCCAGGTGCATGCAAAGCTGCCATGAGTGCGGTAACGCCGCCAAGACTTTGCCCGGACAGTACAGTCTTTGAACGGCCAGCCCATGTTCTATCAGGATATTCCGCACGTACCTGAGGCACCAAGCGCTCGGCAATGTCGAATACGAGCCCGCTATAGCCACCCAGGATCGCACAGCGGTCGGTTTCATCAAGGTTGTCGATTCCTAGCACGGCCAAGGGGCCGATACGGCCATTATTGATGGCGACGTCGATGGCCCCAAGGATTCCTATGTGGTCGAACCAGGTCTCGGCGTCGAGCAATACCAGTAATCCTAAAGGCTCTGACCTGGGGACGTCGGGAAGATAGAGGCGCACGCGGCGCTTGTGGCCAGCGATAAATGGATACAACGTGGCGAGCACGCCGCGATGGGCGCGGGGTACTCCAGCCCACTCTCTTTCAGCCCACTCTCTTTGCTCTGGAGCCAGATCCAGGGCCAGGATAGACTCCTGTGCGTCCCCTCGTACGTTGATGCCAGGCGCCTTGTTAAACGGGTCGGGTCGACCGACAAATGGCGGTCGGCGGCCACCAAGCTGCGAGATAAGTTCGGGTGAGGTTCCCTTTGGAATTTCGATGATCGTGTATGATCCGCGGTACGTGGCCGGCAACCGTAGAGTCAGCATCCAGATGTCGCTAGACGCTACGTGGGTCATTAGCCCTTTGACGACATTGCTTTTGTCGGTCACACGGTTCAAGCGGACATAAACACCCTGCAGCGGCGTTCCCGAGCGCCATAGAAAGGTGACATCGCGGTCATCACTTTTATCGTTAACCTCAGTGACTAGAGGAATATCGACAGATTCAACGTCTCGCCAGAACGACGTGATGTCCGGCGGTGTGCGTGTTGCCAGCGGTGTGCGTATGCGTGCTGCGGCACCGACATCATCGGGCGATAAGGGCGGTATATTCCTCATTTTTGGCATTCCATGAAATATAAAGGTGGTGGGTAGTGTAGCGACCAATAAAAATTGGCCATTACATTAGACTGTTCATGGAACAGACGCGCTGATTCATTTGATGTTAGGCCGCCATTATACCCGTGGGATCTGATGGCACTGCACAAATCCTGTGATATAGCGAATTATGGCAGACTTGACCCCGGTGAGCTTTGGCAGCCGGTCGTCGGCACCATTCCGTCATAAGACTCCTGAAAAACCGTTGCATCGGATTGTTAGCCCAGCAGTTCCCCCGCCGATTTATGCTCTGCGTCATCCTATAGCGCCACAGCGGAGGAAACGGCGGCACCGGCGCTATCATGCCACAGTCGCGCGTAGAGGCCATCCAACGCAAGCAGCTCCGCATGCGTACCGTACTCGGCGATACTGCCGCCCTCCAGCACGGCGATCGCATCGCATCGACAGGCGGTGGTGAGTCGATGGGCAACCACCAGTACCGTTCGGCTATAAGCACGAGCGCCATCGGACAGAGACGTCATCAACGTCTCCTCTGAAGAACGATCCAGGCGGGAAGTGGCCTCGTCGAGCAGCAGGACATGCGCATCGGCAAGCTGCGCACGGGCCAACGCAATGAGCTGGCGCTGCCCAGCCGATAAATCCATCCCGCCGTTGTTCACCGGCGTCCGAAACCCTCGCGGCAAGGCACGCATCGTATCGAGCAGCCCAACCTGCAACGCCGCGCTTTCCACCTCCGCATCCATGCTCCATGGACGCGAATAGCGGATGTTCTCAGCGATATCGCCGCTGAACAACGCCACATCCTGCTCTACTAAGCCCACTTGGGAACGATAGTCGGCAAGTGACATCTCCTCGACGGCACGTCCCCCGATGCGAATCTTGCCGCTCGAGGGGGAATAGAGCCCGGCGATCAGCTTGACCAGGGTAGATTTTCCGGCACCGCTGCGACCCACCACCGCCACTACCGAACCCTCCGGTATGGACAGGCTTAGCCTATCCAGCGCAGGCTCGCTGCCGCCGGGATAACAAAATGTTACGTCTTCAAGCCGAAGCTCTCCCTTCATGGCAACTACCGCAGACGGATCCGAAGGTTCCATTTCCTCCGCTCCCTCGGTGGCCAGCAGTGCGTCAATATGCTTCCCGCTGGCGGAAGCTTGCTGGTAGGCATCGACAATGCCGGACAATTGTTGCACCGGCCCGTAGAACTGCCCCAGTAACAAGAAGAATCCCGCCAGCACGCCTGCGGTCAATTCACCTTCGGCGACGCGGGATGCACCCACCAACAGCACGGCGGCGTAAGATGCCTCGGTACAGAAGGTAAGGAATGGAAAGTAGACGGCAAGATATTTCTGAGCACGCACGCGGGTGGCGCGGAAGCGGTCCGACAGCGCACGCAGCTTGGTAGCCTCCAGATCCTGCTGCCCATGCGATTGCACCACGCGAAGCCCTGACACTTTCTCTTGCAGGGTGCTATTGACTTTGCCGATCTCTATGCGCGCCTGGGCATAGGCGGGTGAACTCAAACGGCGGTAAATCCATGTGGCCAGTATGACCACCGGGACACCGCCTAGCGCAACCAGGGCCAGGACCGGGTCGAGCCAGAACATGGCTATCGCAATGGCTACCATGGTGACCAGGCTGGTCGCGGCGCCGGCGAGACCGTTTTGCAGAAACCGTGCTAGTGCATCCACGTCTACCGTCATTCGGGTGAGCCGGGTATCGACGTTCTGCTCATGGTAAGGTAGGCCTAGCCGCAACAAATGCCCGAAGCTTCTTAACCGAACCGTGTGCTGCACGGTTTCCGCCGCGCGCGCCGAGACCACTGTCTGCAATGAATAGCAACACCAACTGATGGCAACCAGGCACAGGGCGAGCGCCGCACACATTCCGATCATGGCCAGGTTGCCCGCAGCTACGCCCGTGTCGATACCACGCTGCAAGAGCACGAGCACGCCGACGCTCGCTGCCGAGTCAACCGCGATCAGCATGGCCGCGGCCACAAACATCCACGCCACGGGGACTAACAGCGACGCCACCCGCCGCCCCTCACCTGCCTGTGCCAACCGCACCGCCCGTTCGGGCACGCGACTCATGCGTTCACGGAAACCTTCGCCAGCCATGGCCGTGGTGTCTTCATCGCCCTCACCACCAGGGGCCCCCAGAGAGGAGATTGGCTCGGGCCAGAGTATCGCGGTCGAAACGGGGGGTTTCTCCAGGAAATCGCCTGCGCTTGACATGAGGGAAACGAATGCCGGACAGCGCGCCTCAAGCTCAGCCTGCGTGCCGATATCGGCAACGCGCCCTTGCTCTAGTACCACAATCCTGCTGGCCAACTGCAACGT
Source organism: Sodalis sp. RH14 (assembly GCF_047324285.1). Classification (NCBI taxonomy): domain Bacteria; kingdom Pseudomonadati; phylum Pseudomonadota; class Gammaproteobacteria; order Enterobacterales; family Bruguierivoracaceae; genus Sodalis; species Sodalis sp. RH14. The sequence goes on along the minus strand of NZ_CP178739.1, from coordinate 2,480,068 downwards.
CGAACGCCGACGTGCTATAACCAGAAGCATGTGCCCATGGTCGGAATATCGGCCAAGCGCGGCGTTGATCTCTGCCTCGGTACCGGCATCAACTGCTGAAGTGGTGTCGTCCAGGATCAGTACACTTGGCGCTGTAAGCAACGCACGTGCGAGCGCAATACGCTGTCTTTGCCCACCGGAGAGGTTTGTCGCGCGCTCGGTAAGCCGGGTCTTGAACCCCTTCGGTAGCGCTAAAATGAAGGCAGTGGCTCCGGCCGCGTCAGCTGCATGGCTAATGTCCTCTTCCGTGGCATCCGGATGGCCATAGGCGATATTCTCGGCGACGGTGCCGGCAAAAAGAAAGGTATCTTCGAACACCACGCCAACCGCGCGACGCAGCTCTTCCAGTCTGAGATCGGCAATATTCTGCCTACCCCGCTCAGTGTTGAGCCACAGGTGCCCGGCGGTCGTATCGTAGAACCGTGCGAGCAGCATCAACAAGGTCGATTTACCCGAGCCAGACGCCCCCACTACCGCGATAGTCTCTCCCGCACTGATAGAAAACGACACGTCGCGCAGTACGCCAGCGCCGCCGCCGTAGTTGAATCCGACACCCTCCAATGCCAATCCAACAACTTTTCCGGCAACGGACTGAGACCCATCTTGCATTTGCGGCCGGGTGTCGATGAGGGAGAAAACGCGCTCGACCGAAGCCTGGGTACGCTGAGCAATCACCAGGAACGAGGCAAACACCCGGGTAGGGCCGGTCAGCATGGCGAGGAAACTGGCAAAAGCCACGAACGTTCCCAGGTCGATCCGTCCGGCCATCACGGACCAGCCGCCGAAACACAGCAACACGATTTGACCAAGCACCGGGAGTGCCAGCATGGTGGCGCCCGGCATGGCCTGGGCGATCGCCGAACCAATACGCACGCGTACCATATGCCGCGACTGGCGGTCCAGCCATTGCATCTCACGCAACTCCCCCACACAAGACTTGACGATGGAGATCTGCGTGAGAACCTCGCGCATGTGCTCTGTCAGATGAGCGAGCCTGTCCGAAGCCAGGCCCGTCTGCGCAAAAACACGACGGCGCGCGCGCAGCGCCGTCACGGCTAAACCGGCCAGCACGGCGACGACGATAAGCGTCATGGTCGGCGACATCCACAACATCACCGCGAGACCCGCAACGTAATAGGTAAGGACGGCCAGAGGCACAGGACACATCTGCAACAGAGTATGCATCTGCTGAAGATCGCTATTGGTGCGCGAAATAACCTGCCCCGTACGCAGGGCGTCTTGACCGGCCCCATCAAGTTTTTGGATACTGTCGAAAGCCCTTCCCCGCAAAGTGTGCTGAACCCACAACGAAAGTTCCCCGGCATAGCCGCGGCGCACATAGTTGCCGACGAAATCGAACAGCGCAATGAACAGCAGTCCAGCGGCGAGCCATGGCAACCCTGTGGGATCGCCAGCCAGTGCATCGTTAACCGCCTGGCGGGTAAGTAAAGGCGTCAACGCGGCCAGGATAATAGTCGTCACCGAGGCAAGTACCACAATGATGCTTAACGTCTTACGTTCCCAGCACACGCTGGCAAGGCGAACTATCCAGGAGCCAGCCGGCATTGGAGAATGGGCGGTGAGCATCAAGCCTCCTTCATCTGCGATAGAAGAGATCCATGGGTGCAATGGGCAAACCGCACCCAGACAGATCCAGTTAAAAATTGCGTCAGCGCACGCCCCGTGGGAATCCTTTGCGGGTAAAGGCAGCACCATCACAATGGCGTAACATAATCGTAGGACGGCTCTAGTCAGCCATGCTTCAGTTTTGCAACAAGGCTGTCAGCAACTTCGCATGGGCTAGCTTGCGTAGCCATTTCGGCAGCGACCTGTGCTGAAGCTGCACGCAGTGAGGTATTACTCAGGAATGTATTGATCAAATCGCTGGTCAATCCATCCTCGCCGGGGATGATCCCGCATCCCCGCTCCACGACAGCCTTGGCATTGACAGGACGATCCGCCCCTTGGCCAAACACGATCTGCGGTATCCCTGCGTGTAAAGCCGTAAGGGTGTTACCCGCCCCCCCATGATGAATAAATCCATCGGCGCCGTTGAGAAACACGCCCAGCGGAATCCAGTCGACAAGCCGTACGTTTGGCGGCAGCTTGCGCAAATCAGAACGCGCATTAGCTGATAGCTGTAAGATGATGTCGGCATCCACTTCGTCGGCCGAGTCCATAACCCACGAAATCAGATCCAGCCCATCGACCATGGGCTTGACGGTGCCAAGACTGACCAACAAACGTTTCCGGTCTGGCGCCCTCTCCCACCATTCCTCCCAGACTGCCCCTCCGTTGTAGGGTACATACTGCATTGAAATGATGGGTTCACCTTCATTCTGCAGAATACTCATACTCGGCGGCGTGACATCGATCCATGCCAGATCGCGCGGCGGCGCATCGACACCATGGCGGGCGTAGGCATCGGCCAACGATCGCGTCACCCCTTTTATATGCCATGGGGTGTGGCCGAATCCGACGGTTTGCATGACCACGGGGATACCATACTTAGCCGCAATTAATGGCCCTACGACGCCCAGCGGCGGATACACGATCAGGTCGGGCCGCCATTGCCCTGCGAATTCAACCAAGCGGTCGGCCATCTCTTCACTAAAGAAAGAGAAGTTCCCCATTCTGGTGCCTATGTTGCTCTTCTTCCTCATATCCTCCCGACGCCGATAGTCGGCCTCCGAATCGAATCCGGGCGCGGCATCGAACGCCACCAGGCCGGCCTCAGCCGCCTTTTGCGCAAATTTTCCCGTGCTCGCGATCACAACTTCATGCCCATTCACACGAAAAGCCTGAGCAAGAGAGAACACTGGATACAACAGGCCATACAAAGGTGGACCAACAAAGAGAATACGCATGAGAAAATCCCTCTCCGCTTGACGAACTGAAATCTGGAAGTTAACGCAAACACCCAGCCCGCTGAAGCGGCTCTGTTTTTCCAGTCAAGCCACCAATCAGCTAATCGAAGCTGAGATCCCTTTGAATTCCTATGGGGCGCTTAATCGGCGACCCAACAACGTAACTATTGCTTTTCCACCGTCAGATGCCCCAATAGGGCATCAGTCAGATAAAATCATAATTTGCAAATACTAATGATAATAATTACCAATATCATTAGTATTTGCAAGTATTATCTGACCCATCAGTGAAGCTGGGAAAGCGTGTAAGGACGGTAGCACGCCTACGGCGTGAGCGTGTCTGCTTCGCGGACCCGACAGCACGACCCCTGCTTTATGTTGAGCGCACGCAGCAAAGTGTTCTGCCAACGTCACTGACGCGGTCGCCAGAGTGCAATATCAGCATGACAGTGAATTTGCGGGCATGGTTTTTGTCCCGGATTTTATGGATAGTTTTCTGCATCGGGCCGCGAGAGGGATTGCCCTACCCGCAGCCCTCATACGTCAGTATGTGTTATTGGTTGGCATCAGAAATGCAAACCTAGTTGCATATAGTAGGTTCGACCCGATTCGTTGTACGTCCGCGCGCCTGCGCCATAGGCATAGGTACCGGAATTCCCGGAGGTAGTCGAGTTGCCCTCCCGGAAGTGTCGTTTGTCCAGGAGGTTATCAATCCCTCCGGTCAAATCCACGGATTTGTTAATGTTATACGTCGCGCTCATACCAAACAGAGCGTAAGGGGACACCTGCCAGGTTTCGCTGCCGGTGGTGGTTTCTCCTTTGGCGTTATATTTCTTGGGTTTTTGCTTGCCATACCATGTCATCGTACCCTGCACGGACAGGTCGTTCCTGGCCTGCCAGTCCAGCGTCGAATTAATCGTGTATTTCGGGATGATAGTCAGGTAATCACCGGTGGTTTTGTTTTTATTTTCGATGATATAAGTGAAGTTGTTCTTCATCATCACCGTTTCACTCAGCGGGAAGTTAAGCGTACCTTCCAGGCCCTGGACTACCGCTTTAGGGACATTCTCCCACTTGTAGATGTCTGATGTACTGTTGGAGTATTCCGCTGCTTCGCCCGCCTCAATCTTGTCGCGGTAGTCATTGCGATACCAGGTCAGACCAGCCTGCACATTATCGTGATGATATTCAATCCCGACCTCTTTATTGACGCTGGTTTCGGCCTCCAGATCCTTATTCCCCTGCAGATAGCAGCTGCCGGCGCTGGCATAGCATCCATTGCCGCTGCTGTATAACAGGTAGTTAGGGTTGGTCTGATACAGGTTCGGCGCTTTCCAGGCCCGGGCAATACCCATCTTCAAAGTGAAATCATCGCCCAGTTCCTGAGACAGATTTAATGCCGGGCTGAGGTTGCTGCCGGTGATGGTCTGATGATTAAACCTCAGCCCCGGTGTCAGACGGGTGGAGTCGGTTAGATCAATATTGTCCTCGGTATAAAGGCCGTAAATATCCGCCGAGCTGTAGGCACTACGGCCGGAGCTGGACACACCGCTTACCGCGCCGCCGGATGTTGTGGTCAGCGTATTCGAGGTGGGATCTTTCATCGTCTGATGATTCATCTCCGCACCAAAGGTGACGGTCTGGTTAACCCACATCTCGAAAGGGATATTAATATCGGAATGCAGGTTGGTATCGTTCAGATAGATGGTGGAGAACCCTTGATCCGCGCTGCTGAACATACCTTCAACGCCACCAGACAGCCCTTCCTTCAGGCGGGAATTACGTGTTTTTTCAAACTGAATGTAGTTACTGGTAGTTATCCCGTTATCCCAGGCACCGGTGTATTTCAGACTCAGATCCTGACGATAGATGATGTTTGTCTCTTTGCCGTAATACTTTTTCACCAGCGTGCTGGTGTTGGTGTTTTGGGTATCCCCCGCATAGAGATTACCCTGACGGCTGAAACCGGCATCCAGCTCCAGCGCCTGCATCGGCATAAATTCCCAGCGCAGGGCGGTATTAATATTTTTATTAATGACACCCTCACGGCCAGCCGGCACCATACCGGCATATCTCCCGGTACGTTCAGCCTCATGACCGCTGTTGATGTCCTGTGCATCTGCCTGGGTTTTGCTCCAGTTTCCATAGAGGCGCATGGTCAGGTTATCAGCCAGCTCCCCGCTCAGGTTGGCGTTATAGCGTTTGGTAGCACCTTCAGATTTGTGCTCTGGTACGCTGAAATAGCTATTGAAACTGCCGTGCCACTCACGGGCTGCCGGTTTGGTAATGATATTCACCACCCCTCCCATGGCGGCATTGCCGTACATGGCCGCAGCCGGGCCGCGAATGACCTCGATACGCTCAATCATCTCGGCGGGCACCCAGTTGCTGTCACCACGGGTATCACGTTCGCCACGCCAGCCATAACGTACGGAATTGCGGCTGCTCACCGGCATGCCGTCAACCAGGATCAGGGTATTTTCCGGCCCCATACCGCGGATATCGATCTGGCGGTTGTTGCCGCGCTGGCCACTGCTGGAGTTGCCGGTCAGATTCACACCCGGCATGGTGCGGATAATTTCGGAAACATCACGCTGAATGGGGTGTTTTTTGATGGCCTCGCTGTTAATTATCGACACACCAGGCGCCTGCAGGTTTTGCTTCGCCGCGGTCACTACGATGGTATCGCCCGCCGTTGCCGCGGCGCTGTCGTTATCGGCAAGCGCTGACGCACCGTCGCTTGCCTTGGCGTCGCCCACCGTCGCGGGGGATGATGCCGGCGCGGTGGTAGTACTGTCGGCCGCGGGCGCGGCCAAAGGAAATGCCAATGTCCCCAGGCCCAGACTGATTAGGGTCGCTAGGGAGTAACCTGATAATGTAGTATTCATAAGTTCCCTGAACTGCAGCCGATCTTGAGACTGCCCAAGCGAAATCCGGCAGTATGAACGGCCTGATATGTTATAAAATTGATAAAATAAGCAGTTTTTTCAGTAACTGCCCGGCAGCGAAAATGTAATGTTAAATCACTGTTAACATTACGTTATCCCATCGTTCAGTCACTCCCTTGACAAATAAAACGACCCTTGATGGAACTTTTACACATTATTGCAAATGGAAATAATTATCAATGGCATTTAGATTGTGTTTCGCATTTAAAATTTCACATTCAGGATTTAAACGAGGAATCAAGCCCAGCGGTAACTATCTACGAAGTTGACAGTTACCGGGCTTACGATGCTAGTTGCCTTAAATACTAAGTCTTATTCCGCGCGCGCTAAAAGAATCAATATCCAGTTTTATCTGCCGCAACCGCTACGCTGCTGGTCGCTGCGCCGACCTCATGGATACCGTCATCCCTCTTACCGGTCACATCAAGAATGGCAATGAAAACATAGCGTTCCTCGTAAGCTTTTAGAAAACCACTGCGGTTTATGTACCAAGACATTTAATGATCTTTACCATCATTAGCGGTGCGGCCATCAATACCGCACCTTATCCCGATATCCTATGGTTACCACCAGACTTCAGCTTGGGCACCAACGGTAAATTGATCGCTCTTACTGTCGGCAAACTCAAACTGACTAATGCCATTCCCCAGCACTTTCAGGTAGGCGCCGTAACAACGAATTTCCGAACGTGAGGTGCGCATACTGGTACCCAATTTAAAAGTCTGGAGCAGCGTGGTTTTATATCCTTTCTCGTGATATTCCACGCCACCAGTTTTATTTTTCTGATCAAACCAGCCTAATCCAATGCCTGTCTGGTGAGTGTCGCTCCAGATATAAGCGGGACGGATAACTATGCGGACATGGTCAAAATTGGTAAAGACGCCAAATTTGACCTTTTTTTTGTCGGCGACGCGCTGGCCACCAGCGTACACCGCCTGCCGTCCACTATGGCGCGGCTCGAGCCGCTCACGCTGTTGGCCACCCTGGCGGTCTCCACCCGTCATATCGGCCTGGCGGCCACCGCCTCCCCCACCTTCAGCGATCCCTTTACGCTGGCCCGCGCGTTTTCATCCCTGGATCATATCAGCCGGGGCCGGGTCGCCTGGAACGTGGTGACCTCGTATTCTACCAATGTGGCACGCAACTTCAGCCGGGAGGATATGCCCGACCACGCGGCGCGCTATGCCCGGGCGCGCGAATTCCTCGAGGTAGCATTTAAGCTGTGGAACGGCTGGCGGGATGGGCGGTGGTGGCCGATCGGACCAGCGGCCGCTATTTCGACGACGACAAGATCCAGCCGATCAACCATCACGGCGAACATTTTTCGGTGCAGGGACCGCTGAACATTTCCCGCTCCCCCAGGGGCGGCCGGTGATTATTGAAGCCGGGTCCTCGGCCGATGGCCAGACGCTGGCGGCGCAGACTGCCGAGGTAGTGTTCACCGCCAGCGCCTCCCTGGAGGAAGGACGGGCGTTTTATCGCAGCCAGAAACAGGCGGTGGCGGCCGCCGGACGCGATCCCAAAGCAGTGCTGATCTTGCCGGGGGTGATGCCGATCGTCGGCCGCAGCCGTGAGGAGGCCCGGGAAACCTGGCGTCAGCTTAACGCGCTGGTGGATATCGACAACGGGCTTGACCAGCTCTCCGCCCGCTTTGGTCTGGATCTGCGCGCCTACCCGCTGGACGGGCCGGTACCGCCGGTGCCGGACGGCGAGGGAAATCAAAGTCGCATCAAACTGTTGACCGATCTGGCGGCGCGCGATGGCTTGACCCTGCGCGAGCTGGCGGCGGTGGCCGCCGGATCCCGTGGACACCGGGTGGTGGTAGGCAGCGCTGACGATATCGCCGATGACTTCCAGCAGTGGCTGGAGGCAGGCGCGGCGGACGGCTTTAACGTGATGCCCGCGATTATGCCGGAACAGCTGGATCTGTTTATCGAGCTGGTGACCCCAGAGCTCCAGCGCCGAGGGTTATTCCGCACCTCATACCCTTTCGCCACGCTGCGCGAGAACCTGGGGCTACCGGCGGCGAGCTGAGCACGCCCGCCCCAGACCTCCCGCGCCTGAAGAACGTTTTTAGAGGAACCGCAATGAGTATTCGACTATCGCGACGTGTCCAGCGTGTGACGCTCTCCGCCAACGCCGCCGCCAAGCAACGCACCAATGAATTAAAAAGCGCCGGGGTGGATATTCTTGACCTGACCACCGGCGAACCGGATTTCGACACCCCCGAAGCCGTCAAGCAGGCGGCCTACCGGGCCATCGCCCAGGGTGAAACGAAATACACCGCCACCCCCGGCGTGCGCGCGCTGCGGGAAGCCGTGGTGCGCAAGCTGTCGCGGGAAAACCGGCTGGCCTATCCCCTGGCGGAAGTGGTTATCGCCAACGGCGCCAAACAGATCATTTTCAACGCATTCGCCGCTACCCTGGATGACGGGGATGACGTGCTGGTGCCGACGCCGTACTGGCCCACCTTCCCCGACAGCGTGCGTTTTAACGGAGGCGAGCCGCGTTTCCTGCCCTGCCCTTTGGAGCAGGGCTATAAGCTGCTGCCGGCGCAGCTGGAACAGGCCATCGGGCCGCGTACCCGCTGGCTGGTCCTTAATACCCCAGGCAATCCCAGCGGCGCGGTCTATGCCCGCCAGGAGCTGGAAAAACTGGCGGCGGTGCTGCGTCGCCACCCCCAGGTACTGGTGATGCTGGATGAACTGTACGAACATATCCTGTTCGACGGCCGCCAGCATATCGGGCTGCTGAACGTCGCGCCGGATTTGCGAGACCGCGCGCTGCTGGTGGGCGGCGTGTCGAAAACCTATGCCATGACCGGCTGGCGCATCGGCTACGGCGCCGGTCCGGCCACGTTGACGCAGGCCATGGTGGTCACCCAGTTGCAGATCTCCTCGGGCGCCAGCTCGGTGAGCCAGGCGGCGGCCCTGGCGGCGTTTGAAGGCGGCCTGGATTTCCTGCCGCCCCAGGTGGCCAGCTATCAGCGGCGCCGTGATACGCTGGTGGAACATCTTAGCGCTGTGGACGGGCTGGAGCTACTCCCTCCCCAGGGCAGTTTTTTTGTATTCTGCCGCTGCGCGGGACTGCTGGGGCAACGGCGGCCGGACGGCCGCCGGCTGGAAAACGAGGTGGATGTGCTCGATTACCTGCTGGAACGCGGCGTATCGGGCATCGGCGGCAGCGCTTATGGCTTGTCGCCCTATTTCCGCCTTTCCATCGCCACCGATGATGCCACCGTGGCCGAAGCGGGCCGGCGTATCGCCGCCGCTTGCGCCTTGTTAATGAAATGACTGCTCGCCCTGCCGGCAATCCAAGTTAGATCGCGCCCTGGCGGGTGCTGCCGTCGACCCCATGGGGATACCGGGGGCCAGGGCGACGTAGCGGTAAATAAGATGGTGGATCACGCGGATATTCGCGGGTTGGATACCGCATTACAGAGATCCGTCATCTGATCCCGCCACTTACTTACGACGCGAACTAGCGTTGCGCTGCCGTCGTGAAGCGTCGCCATGGGTTGCTCTTGTTCCGGGCTACGCCGCCTTCAGGAAACGCTCTTCGATAATGCTGGTTCTCTGGTTTCTTGTTCTCTTATGCCATCCGTGTGTCGTGCGGTTCCCGCGTGAGCGACATCGCCAGCCGGCCAATATCCCAGATAAAACCGGCCAGCTCCCGGGCGACGGCCACAATGGGAATATTTGCATTCTTCCCTTTTGCCACGAGCCTGCGTCATCTGGATCCAAAAGGGCGAACAGGATATCGGGCGCAAGCTCGACGGGATTTTCCGCCGCTGGCACCGCGACAGCTTGGCCGCCCTGGCGGATAAACGCGGTTGGTCGTACCTAGCGCCGGCGCTCGACAAGATGTGCCGGGAGACATTAAACGAGCAGTTATCCTGGGGGGCCATCCCAAGCTCAGGCTTTTTTGCCGCGCCACGTCATCCGCCGGCAGTCCAGCCCGGGTTATCCTCGGCTTATAGCAAAAACCGCTGTGCATTATGTTATCGTTATAGATGTTAGCTTTATAGCGGGCGGCCTTAACCGCCCGTCCCGTCGTCTACTTTGCATAGGGTGTATTATGATCGCAGGCATGCCAATCTCACGCCGAACGCTCCACAGTGAGATAGCCGATTTCATTCGTGACATGATCGTCCGGGGAGAGCTGGAGCCGGGCAGCAGGATCCCCGAAAAAGATCTGTGCGCACGTTTTGATATATCCAGAACACCCCTGCGCGAAGCGCTGAAGGTTCTGGCTACCGAAGGCATGATCATCTTGCTCCCGCAGCGCGGCGCCCGCGTGGCGGCGTTGACTAATGAAGAGCTGTACGAAATCTTCCCGATAATCGCCAGTCTTGAGGGCCTGGCCAGCGAGTTGGCTTGCCAGCATATCACCCGCGACGAATTAGCCGCTATCGAACAACTCCACGCGCAGATGCTGCTGGCTTACCAGCGGCAAGACAAACTCGACTATGCCCGCCTGAATCGGGAAATTCACCTTGCCCTGTTCAGCGCGGCCAGAAACCAGTCGCTGCTGGCACTCTATAAAACCCTTGAGCTGCGCATCAGGAATATCCGCCATACCGTGCGCCAGTTGCCGAAAGACTGGCAGCGGGCGGTGAACGAGCATGAGGAAATCATGGCCTGCCTGCGCGTAAAAAACGCCGCGAAACTGGCAAAGACCATGCGCAAGCATATCATGAGCACCGCCAACGCCGTCAAAAATGCCATGGATGCCAAGCTATAATATCCTGTCGGCCATGGCGCCGGGACCGTTATAGCGTCCGCTATCAGGCGCGTCCCGCGGCGTCGCCAGCTCCCTGACGTCATAGGTTTTTCTTATCAGTAATCTGGTTTTTACCTCCTGTGAAATGAATTCATTATTCATTATTTATTTTTATTGACCCCTCGCTCCAGCCGATCAATTCTTGCACGGTTCCCGGTCGCGCACCCAGGGTTTGCTTTCCCAGGGCGGCGGCGATCCCGAGCTCGCCGGCCGTCGGCGTTGATGCGTTCAGGCAACAGTTAATCACCTTTCCACGGAGCTACAATGAACAGACATTTTTTGGTTAACTTTTTTTGCCTTCTGGCCCTGGCGGGCACCGCCGCCAGCGCCGCGGAACTTGATGGAACGCTTAAAAAAATCGCCGACAGCGGCCAGATCACCGTGGGCCACCGTGATGGCGCGGTCCCATTTTCCTACTACGACGATAATCAGCGGCCGATCGGTTATGCGATGGATATCTGCAACGCGGTAGTGGCGGCAGTCAAAGCCCGCGTCCATAAACCAGAACTGGCGGTGAATACCCTGCCGGTCACCGGCACTACGCGTATTCCGCTACTGGCTAACGGCACCATCGATATGGAATGCGGCACCACCACCAATAACGCGGAACGACAAAAACAGGTGGCTTTTTCGACCACCTATTTTGTCGCAGCCGTGCGCATCATGTCCAAAAAGAGCGCACCGGTTGCCTCAATGGCGGAGCTTAAGGGTAAAACCATCGTCACCCTGTCCGGTACCACCAGCGTCAAAATCGTCAATGACGCCAATAATTCCCAGCATCTGGGCATGACCATCCTGACGGCCAAGGACCTGGCGGAGGGCATGCTGACCCTGGAGACCGGACGGGCGGCCGCGCTGATTTTTGATGATGTCTCACTGGCCGGCGCGCGGGCCACGTCCAAGTCGCCTGACGCGTTCCAGATCTCCGATCGGCCGCTATCCGTCGAGCCTTACGGCATTATGCTGCGCAGGAATGACGAACAGTTTAAGCAGTTGGTCAACGACACCATCGCCGGCCTGTACCAAAGCGGGGCCATTAACGGCATCTATAACAAGTGGTTTACCCAACCCATCCCGCCGCGGGGCATCAATATGCAATTCCCGATGTCCGCCCAGTTGCAAAAGGCGATTGCCCATCCAACGGATGACGCCAATCCCGAGGTCTATCGCTAATGCCGGCGCAAGTAACCCTGGCGGATGATCATCCCGGGCGCGTTGGTCGGCATGGCGCGCAGCCTCGACCGCAGGTCTTGGCTGCGGCAGGACAAGTGGCAAAATGAACTATAACTGGAACTGGGCCGTCTTTTTCGATACCGCATCCGACGGCGCCCATACCTGGTGGCAGACGCTGGTCATCGGCCTCGGCTGGACGGTGGCCACCGCCGCCTGCGCCTTTTTTATCGCGCTGGTCCTGGGGGCGCTTGCCGGCGTGGCGCGCAATACGCCGAACCGGTGGTTAAATAGCTGCGGCAGCGCATTTGTCGAGGTATTCCGCAATATTCCCCTGCTGATGCAAATGTTCCTTTGGTATTTCGTCTTTCCGGAAATGCTGCCGGCGGCGCTCGGCGACCAGTTGAAGCAATTACCGAACGCGCAGTTTTATACAGCGGCGCTCTGTTTGGGATGCTATCACGGTGCCCGTATGGCGGAAGTGGTCAGGGCCGGCCTGGAAAGCCTGTCCAAAGGCCAGCGCATGGCGGGACAGGCGTTGGGGCTGACCCTGGCGCAAACCTATGCTTATGTGCTGCTGCCGGTGGCAATGCGCATGGTGACCCCGGCGGTAACGTCCGAATTGTTAAGCTGCACCAAAAACACCTCGGTGGCGCTGGCGATAGGGCTGATTGAATTGACCGGCGGCGCCCGCGCCATGCAGGAAAACACCTTCCAGGTGTTTGAAGCCTTCAGCGGCGCGACCCTGCTCTATCTGCTGCTCAACCTGGCGGTGGTTTTTTTCATGCGCGGCGTGGAGAAAAAAGCCGCGCTACCCGGATTTGCAACCGGCGTCGGCCGGGAAAAGGGCTGATTGATGCTGACGGGATTTGACTATCACACTATTATCCGCACCCTGCCGTATCTGTTTATGACCGGGATGAGCTTTACCCTGCGCCTGACGCTGTGCGCAACCCTTGCCGGTCTGGTGTTCGGCACCTTGCTGGCGCTGATGAGGCTGTCCGGCATGCGTTTTTTGTCTATTCTGGCGACCTGTTATGTCAACCTGATGCGCTCGCTGCCGCTGGTTTTGGTGATCTTCTGGTTCTATTTTCTGGTGCCCTATCTCCTGCAATCGGTCACCGGCGCCGCCTCGCCGGTGCGGGTGGACCCGTTCTGGTCATCGGTGATTACCTTCAGCCTGTTCGAAGCCAGCTATTTTTGTGAGATTGTCCGCTCGGGCATACAGTCGCTGCCCAGCGGGCAGTCTTCCGCCTCGCAGGCGCTGGGTATGACCGGCCGGCAGACCATGCTGTACGTGATCCTGCCGCAGGCCATGCGCAATATGCTGCCGCTGTTCCTGACCCAGACCATTATTTTATTCCAGGACACCTCGCTGGTCTATGTACTGTCGATTACTGATTTCCTGGGCGCCGCGGCCAAGATTGCCCAGCGCGACGGACGCCTGCTGGAGATGTATCTGTTTGCCGCGGCGGTCTATTTCCTGATGTCGTTTGCCGCCTCGTACTCGGTGCGGATGCTGCAAAAACGGGTGGCCATTATTCGCTAGAACTGATGCGTCTCGGGTTTATCTGCCGTAGCCTGAGCTGCGCCCAGGCCAACCGGAGATCAATGGCAACCTTTTATCCGGCCGATCGCGCGGTTAGCATGCGCGCTATTTTCTCCTTATACCATGGTGCTTACATGTCCCCATTACCAACTGTTTCGGTTCCGTCCGCTGCGGGAAACAACGCAGCGCTGTTAGCCCTTGCAGGCCAGCGCCTCAATGTTCTGCAACATGAGCGCGTGGTGCTCTATGCCGGCGCAAACCTGCCCAGTCCCGAGGCAATGGCGGCTTATTCCCCGGGATTAAGCGCCTATCCGGCCATGGGACCCAGTTTTGATAAGGAGCAGCCCGATACCGGCCTGGTCTCCGCGCTTGAAGTGGCCGTTGCCGATCAGATTAGCCGGCTGTTCGGTTCACTCTGGGCGGACACGCGCCTGCCGAACTGCACTACCGCCAACCTCGCCGTTTTCCACGCGTTCGCCAGACCGGGCGATCTGTTGCTGGCTCCCGCAGCCGCCCATGGCGGGCATTTAAGCCAGCGCAAAGGCGGAACGCCCGAATTGGCGGGCCTTAACGTTGAGGATCTGCCCTACGATGAACATCACCTTTGTCTTGACCCGGCGGCGGCGGCGGCGATGATCCTGCGCCGAAAACCACGTCTGGTGATGCTGGGACGCTCGGTCATGCTTAAGGCGGACGATATAACGCCGGTGATAAACAGCGCGCAGCGGGTCGGCGCCAAAACCATTTTTGACGCGTCCCATGTACTGGGGCTGATCGCCGGCGGGATGTTTCCCAATCCCCTGTCGCTGGGGGTGGATATCATGACCAGTTCGACGTATAAGACGCTGCCGGGCCGACCGCACAGTATTATTGCCGGCGGCAATTTGGCCGATCGGGCTTTGTTGGCCAGCGTCATCGAAAATCGCATGATCGCCAACGGCGATGCCGGCTGTTTACCGTCCCTGCTGGTGACTCTGGAGCAGGCAAAACAGAACGGCGCGAACTACGCGCGCCGCATTTGCCGCAATACCGCCGCCATGGCCGCGGCGCTCAGGGCGGCAGGCGTCGTGGTGATGGCGGCGCAGCCCCATGAAACCGCGACCCATCAGTTGCTGATCCCCATGAGCCCGGCGCTGTCGGCCAAACAGACCCTTGCCGCGCTTGAACAGCAGGGGATACTGGTGGGCACCTGCGCCGATCCGGCCGCCGCCGGTCATTTCGCCCTGCGCGTCGGCACCCAGTTCATGACCACCCTGGAGCTTGATGAGACCGGGTTTGCCCGCATCGCGCAACGCCTGGCCGCGCTGTTGGAACGGACAGCCGATAATCGTATGCGGATACGAGCCGGGAGGTAACTCGCTTTACGCTCGACATCAGGCCATACGGCCAGTGGCGCAATGCATCCCAATGCCGCTGGCCGGTTTTCCCCCACGGCTGCAGGCTAGCGTGGGAGACCGCAGCTTCGGCCATTATCTGCGGAGCAGCCAAACGCCGACCTCTCGTGGCCTGGGAACCTTTATTTCCTTATTTGGGGCAAACGTCCTATCAGTATCACTGAAACTGTTGATCTGTTCAGTTGGCACAGGCTGTCGAGAGGAAAATATTTCCTGAAGTGGCGATGCACCTGCAGCAAAAACCGATCGCGATTATGTATTTTGCCATTGGCATGAAAATGATTTTAATAATGCGGTTTGGATAATTCCCGCCGCGAGATGACCAGACGTACGTTACCGTCAAGTAGAAAATGTACTCGATTCACTGCAAGCATCCAGATCAAATATTGAAAAGAAATTTATTACCGAATTGGGCATGACAATCCACAAAGTGATCCAGGAAGAGCGGTTGAGGAAAGCCAAGGAACTTCTCACCACCACCGCAATCCCGATTAGCGAAATCTGCAAATTATGCAGTTATAATACCATCCAATATTTTTATTTTATTTTTAATCAACAAACGGGAATGACTCCCTCGAAATACCGTAACAGCCGGTCTTATCAAAACCAAGGTAAAGATGCCGATTTGATTTATTGACAAGTTTCGTTCAACTATGGCCGCTATGCATTATCCGGCTGACGTTTCAACAACCGCCCCCGCCGTTCTTGTACCTGCCCGTCCTCGTAACCCGCCACGCCATTGACTACCACCAGATCGATCCCGGGCGCTTGCCGGCATGGGTCACCGTAGGTGGCGACGTCCTGGATCCGCTCCATGTCCACCAGGGTTATATCGGCGAACGCCCCTTCGCGCACCACGCCGCGATCCCGCAGGCGAAAGCGCGCGGCCGGCAGCCCCGTCATCTTGCGCACCGCCTCGGCCACATCGAACAGCCGCAGATCGCGGCAATAGTGTGCCAGCACCCTGGGAAAGGTGCCCCAGAGGCGCGGATGAGGATTAGGGTCGTTCGGCAAGCCGTCGGAACCAATCATTGACAGCGGATGCGCCAGGATCTTGCGCACGTCGTCTTCGCTCATCATGCTGTAGATCGCCCCGGCCGGGCGCAGGCGTTCTGTGGCTTGCCATTGGTCGACACCCCACAACGCGGCAATCTCTGCAAGCCGCTGCCTGGCCATTTCCGGGTGCGGCTCCGACCAGGTGATATAGATCTCCATCTGTCCGTCGACGCGCCAGGCGTCAAGCGTGGTGGAGCTGGCCGCATACGGATAGCAATCGCAGTTGCAGGGCTGCTGGCCGGCGGCTTTTTCCAGCGCGGCCAGGGCCTGCGGCGCACGGCCCCAGTTGCCCGCGCCGGCGCACTTGAGGTGTGATATCACCAAGTCCGCCCCGGCATTACGGGCGGTGCTGAACGACTCTTGCAGCGAGTCCAGCAAACCGTCGTGTTCATTACGCATATGCGTGGTGTACAGCGCGCCGTAAGCGCCGACAATGTCTACCAGGCGCTGCATTTCCGCCGCCGGCGCCTGTTTGGCGTTGGTGTAGGCCAGACCGGAGCTGAGGCCGATGGCGCCATCGTCGAGGGCGCCTTTCAGCGCCGCGCACATGTGTTCCAATTCGCACTCCGTCGCCGGTCGATCGAATTGCTCCATGACGTTGGCCCGCAGCGCGGTGTGGCCGATCAGCGCCGCCACGTTGACGCTCGGGCCGGCGCGCTCAACCGCGTTGGCATAATCCCCGAAGGTCGGGTAAACAAATACCTCCTGCGCGCCCAGCAGGTTCATCGGGTCCGGCGGCGCGCCGGGCAAGGTCACCGGCGAGCCGCTGATGCCGCAGTTGCCGACGATCACCGTGGTAACGCCCTGGGAGATTTTGGCAAGCATGTCCGGACTGCGGATAACCTGGATGTCGTCGTGGGTATGCACGTCGATAAAACCCGGCATCAGGCAGCGCCCGGCACCGTCAATCACCCGTCGCGCAGTCTGTCCGGCAAGATTGCCGATAACGGCTATCCGATCGCTACGGGTCGCGACGTCGGCGATATACGGATCGGCGCCGGTGCCATCAACCACGGTGACCGCACGGAACAATAAATCAAACGCCATGTGAGATCCTCCGGCCCGCGGCGAAATCCCAGCCCTTGCCGGGAACCGCGTCCATCAATTGTTGAGTATAGGGATGCCGCGGGCGGGTCAGAACATCGCAGGCCGGTCCGTACTCGATAACCTTGCCGTGTTGCATCACCAGCACGTCGTCGCATAACTGCGCCGCCACGCGCAAATCGTGGGTGATAAACAAAATGGCGACGCCCATACGGTGTTGAATATCGCCAAGCAATTGCAGCACCTGCGCCTGAACCGAAACATCCAGAGCGGACACCGCCTCGTCGGCGACGATCACGTCCGGCTCCATCGCCAGCGCGCGGGCGATGGCGATGCGTTGCCGCTGTCCGCCGGAAAACTGATGTGGATAACGGTCGATGGCGTCGGCGGGCAGCCCAACCAGTTCAAGCAACTGCTGGCCGTTCGCCCAGGCCTGGGCGAACGACACGCCGTGATTCATCGGTCCTTCCACCAGGCTCTTGCCAATGTTCATACGCGGATTGAGCGAACGATTGGGGTCCTGGAAGATCATCTGTATCCTTTTGCGGTGAGGTTTGAGTCCGGCGGTCGAGAGTTCGGAAATATCATTGCCGGTAACCCGGACCGCACCGCTGGTAGGCGTCAGCAAACGCATCACGCAACGCGCCATCGTCGACTTGCCGGAACCGCTTTCGCCGACGATCCCAAGCGTCCGGCCGCGCTTAAGGGTGAAGGTCACATCGTCCAGCGCGCGCGTACCCTCGCGCCGATTACCGAACCAGCTTAGCGCCGTGCCGGCGGCCGGATAGATTTTGCCCAGTTCAATGACGTCAAGCACCACCTGCGTCCTGTGCAGCTCACCGCGCGCGGGCCGCGGCACCAAGCCTGGGACCGCCGCCAGCAGGGCTTTGGTGTAATCCTCGCGCGGTTGCGACAGTACCTGCTCTACCGTGCCGGATTCCACGATACGTCCCTGGCGCATGACGCAGACGCGGTCGGCGATATCCACCACCACCCCCATATCGTGGGTGATAAACAGCACCGCGGTACCGTGTTTTTGCTGCAGCTCGCGGATCAGTTTAAGAATCTGTTGTTGGGTCGTCACGTCCAGCGCGGTGGTCGGCTCATCGGCGATCAGCAGGCGCGGCTCGAGCACCAGCGCCATCGCTATCATGATGCGTTGGCGCTGGCCGCCGCTGAGTTGATGCGGATAAGCATCATAAACCCGTTCGATATCCGGCAGATGCACCTGCGCCAGCGCGCTGATAACCTGCGTACGGCGCTGCGAGGCGCTTAAATCAGTATGGGTCTGCAGCACTTCGTCGATCTGGCGTCCCACCGTAAGCACCGGGTTGAGCGCGGTCATGGGCTCCTGGAAAATCATCGCCATGCGGCTGCCGCGCAGCGCCTTAAGCCGCCGGTTGCCGACCCGCAGGACATCTTCGCCGTCCAGCAGCACTTGCCCGCCCATCACCCTGAGCGCGCCTTGGGGCAGCAGACCCAGGGTGGCCAGCGACGTTACCGACTTGCCCGAACCGCTTTCACCCACCAGGCACAGCGTCTCCCCGGCACGGATACCGAATGAGATATCCTGCAGCACAGGAATGCCCTGCGCGGTATCAACACACAAATGCTCTACCCGCAGGGTGTCGTTTTGCCGTTCACTCATGCGCCGCCCCTTTTGTTCATGCGTGGGTCGAGGGCATCGCTCACCGTGTCGCCCAACAAGTTGATCGATAAAATACACAGCGACAGCGCCAGGCCCGCCCACAGCACCAGCGAAGGCTTGAGCTGGAAGTACAGGCGGCCTTCGGAAATAATGTTCCCCCAGGTCGGCGTCTCGGTGCCGATGCCGGCGCCGAGAAACGACAGGATCGCTTCGGTCAGGATCGCCGACGCGCATATATAGGTGCCCTGCACAATCAGCGGCGCCAGAGTGCCGGGCATCAGGTGCCGGATCAGGATCCTGAAGGCCGGCGTGCCCATCAGCACCGCGGCCTCCACATACGGCTCCTCACGGATCGACAGCACCCGCGAGCGCACCAGGCGCACCACCTGCGGGATCTCCGGCACCATGATGGCTATCATCACCGTCCATATGCCG
The DNA here is from genome assembly GCF_047324285.1 of Sodalis sp. RH14. Classification (NCBI taxonomy): domain Bacteria; kingdom Pseudomonadati; phylum Pseudomonadota; class Gammaproteobacteria; order Enterobacterales; family Bruguierivoracaceae; genus Sodalis; species Sodalis sp. RH14. The sequence goes on along the minus strand of NZ_CP178739.1, from coordinate 2,461,136 downwards.
GCGCTGCTTAGCGAGACGATAGCAATGGCCAGCAGGATGCCGGGGATCGCCATCAGACCGTCCATCACCCGCATCAGCACGGCGTCCAGGCGCCGGAAATAACCGGCCAGCAGACCCAGCGGCAAGCCAATCAGCACGCTCAGCACGGTCACGCCCAGTCCCACCATCAGCGAGATGCGCGCGCCATAGACAATACGCGAAAACAGATCGCGGCCATAAGCATCGGTACCGAGCCAGAATTCGGCGCCGGCTGGCCTGAGCCGAAGCGCCGGAGATAGGGCAATGGGATCGTGATTGGCAATCCAGGGCGCGAACACCGCCATGGATACAATCAGCATCAGGCAGATCAATGCGATAATCGATGTCAGCGGCAGACGCGGCAGTGTTAACCAACGATACCGGGGGGCCGGCAAGGTCAGGAGATCCGGTTTACTCATGGCAATGCCCTCAGTAGCGAATGCGCGGATCGCTGAGCGCGTACGACAAGTCGATCAGCAAATTGATGATGACATATACCCCGCTGGTCAACAGGATCATGCCCTGAATAACCGGATAGTCCCGGGCCAGCACGGCGTCGACAATCAAGCGCCCCAGACCCGGGATGTTGAATACGCTTTCGGTGACCACCACCCCGGAAATCATCAGCGCGAAACCGGCGCCAATCACCGTCAGGATCGGGATGGAGGCATTGCGCAGCGCATGCCTAAACAGCACGTGGATTTCGGCCAGGCCCTTGGCGCGGGCGGTACGGATGTAGTCTTCGCCCAACACTTCAAGCACGCTGGCCCGCGTCATCCGCGCCACCAGCGCGATGTAGACCGACGATAAGGTCAATGCCGGTAATACAATACGCTGGGCAAACGGCCAGACTCCCCCGGTGATGCTGCGAAAACCCTGTACCGGCAACCACTTCAGTTCGATGCCGAATACGGTAATCAGCACATAACCTATGACGAACACCGGTATCGAGAATCCCAGTACCGACGTCGACATCACCAGATTGTCTATCCAGCTACCGTGTTTCCAGGCCGCCAGTACCCCCAGCGGTACCGAGATAAGGATAGTGAAGGCAATCGCCGTCAGCGCCAGGCTCAGGGTCGGCTCCAGGCGCTGGCCGATCATGCCCAGTACCGGCGTGTGGGCCATCAGGGAGGTGCTGAAATCTCCCTGCAGCAGTTGCCAGACCCAGACGAAAAACTGCCGGTACAGCGGCTCGTTCAGGCCCAGGCTTTCGCGGATGGCCGCCAGTTGCTGCGGAGTTGCCATATCGCCGGCAATAATCGCCGCCGGATCGCCCGGCGACAGCCGCAGCAGCAGGAAGACAAACAGCGCCACCACCAGCATCACCGGGATAGCCGCCAGTACGCGGCGAATGAAGTAACCCATCATCGAAGCCTCCGAAGGCAATAATTATCCGCTAATCAGTCGCTTTTCTCGACGTTCCAGAACACGGTGGACGGCCCGGTCATCAAGTGGCTGATATGGCTGTTCCAGGCCGCCACGTCGTAATACTGACCCAGCGGGATATAGCTGACCTGGTCCATCGCACGCCTTTGGATTTCGACCGCAATCTCTTTCTGCTTGGCGGGATCGGTGGCGGTGGCGAAATTCACCCGCAGTTCATTCATCTGCGGGTCGGTCGGCCAGCCGAACCAGGCTCCCTGCCGGCCACCGCCATCGAGCATGGGGTTGACCACCGGGTTCCAGATGGTTTCCGCGTTCCAATAGGTAAAGAACAGATTCCAGCCGCCCTGCGCCGGCGGGTTCTGGTTGGCGCGGCGCGATACCAGGGTCTGCCAGTCCATCGGTTGCAGCTCTACGTTGAACCCCGCATTGCGCAGGGCCTGAGCCGCCACTACCGGTTGTGGCGCCTGGCTCGGGACGTCGGTCGGCTGCATGATAACCACCGGCGTGCCGTCATAGCCGGCTTTTTTCAACAGCGCCCTGGCGGCGTTCAGGTCGCCGCCGCGGGTCAGCGACTCGCCGCCCGCCTGACTGTCCAGCGCCGTGCCGCAGCCGAAGACCGACGCGCACAGTCTGAAGTACTTCGGGTTGCCAACCAATGCATCAAGTACATCCTTCTGGTTCATCGCCAGCAGCGCGGCGCGGCGAATGTCGGGATTGTTGAACGGAGGATAAAGGAAGTTCATCCGCCCGCCGGTCATCAATCCCAGTTTGCTCAGGACGCCGGACTTGAGATGATCGTCGGCCTGGATCATCGGCAACAGGTCAATGGGCACCTGCTCGATAAAGTCGATGTCACCGGAAGACAGTGCGTTGATCGCGGTCATGCGGTCGGGCATATTGATCCATTCGACGCGATCAACCTTAACCACCTTGCCGCCGGCAGTGCCGCTGGCAGGCTCCTTGCGCGCAATGTATTCTTTGAATTTTTCGTAGACCACCCGGTTGCCGGGGTCGAATTCGCCGGCGACGAATTTATAGGGGCCGGAACCGGTATAGTCGGTGATAGTCTTGCCGTCAGGCGTATCGGCGACCCGCTCCGGCATCATGAATGCCGCCACCGATGAAGGCTTGGCCAGCAGTTGCAGGACGTAGCCGAAGGGTTTGGCCAGCGTCAGGGTAATGGTTTTGTCGTTGGTGGCGGTGATACCCGCGGTGTACTTCATCATCAGTTGACCGCCGACATCGAACCGTGCCCAGCGCTTGAGGGAAGCGACGCAATCGGCGGCGGTCACCGGTTTGCCGTCATGCCACAGCAGGCCGTCGCGCAGGGTAAAGGTGTAGGTCAGGCCGTCGGGCGAGACGCTCCAGTCGGCCATTTGCGGCTTGGGCACAAAGTTTTCGTCCATGCCAATCAGGGTATCGTAAATCATGAAGCCATGGTTGCGGGTGATCTGCGCGGTGGTTGCGATAGGATCCAAAACACGCAGGGATGACGACATTACCGCGTGCAGGGTTTTCTCCGCGCCCAGGGCGTACGGCGTGTTCATGGCGGCAATCAGGCCGATAGGCAGCAACAGGCGGGTAACCAGGGAACGGGACGGACGTACTTTCATTCTCAATACTCCTCAAAAATGGCAACGTTCGGTGTCGGCGCTCTTGCCCTGCGGCGCGACGTAGTTAGACCAGACCGGGCACTTTGGCGCGCCCGGCGACGCCATTCCCGGCGCTCAGACGCTCCCCGCCAGCGCATGGCCGATATATAGCTGGCGCAGTCGGCGGGTTAACGGCCCCGGCGTGCCGTCGCCGATGGGCTGGCCGTCCAGGGTCACCACCGGATAAATAAACGATGTGGAGGAGGTCACGAAGGCTTCAGCGGCATTCTTTGCTTCCTCCAGGCTGAAGGCGCGCTCTTCGCGTTGCAGGCCGTGTTCTTTCACCAGGACGAGCAGCGCGCCGCGCGTGATGCCGGGCAACAGCGCGCGGGAAAGCTCGCGGGTCACCACCGCGCCGTCGCGGGTTATGATAAACGCATTATTGGAGGTACCTTCGGTCACCCGTCCATCCTTCACCAGCCAGGCGTCGTCGGCGCCCTGGGCTTTTGCCTGTTCCTTGGCCATGCAGGCGTAGAGAAGTTGCGTGGTTTTGACATCGCTGCGCCCCCAGCGCATATCCGGCAGACCGATGATATTCATGCCGCGTTTTGCCAGCGGACTGTCGAGCACCGCCTTGGCCTGGGTGAAAAGCGCCACCGTCAACGGCGTGTCCGCGGGCGGATACAAAAAGTCGCGGTCTGCGGCGCCACGGCTGACCTGCATATACATCAAGCCTTCGCACAGCGCATTGCGCGCGATAAGCTGCCGGTGGACCGCCAGCAGCTTATCGTCGTCAAGCGGCAGGACCAGAGCCAGCTCCGCCAGCGAGCGGCGCAGGCGGGCCAAATGCGCCTTGGCATCCACCAGCTTGCCGCCCAATACGGCGGTCACCTCGTAAATGCCGTCGGCGAACATAAAGCCGCGATCGAAGATGGAAATCTTCGCATCATTCTCGGCAATAAACTCTCCGTTGAGATAAACGGTGCGCATGGACTGTCGTCTCCTGGTCAGGGGCGCTGGACGCCGGTTTGGCGGGTAATGATGCCGTAATGCTCGATACGCCGGTGGCGGGCGAAATCGAAAATGGTGGTCTTGCCGAAATTGCACAAATCCATATCGCAGCGGTGGACGATAAGCTCGTCGTCCTGCCCTTTAGCCCTGGCGACCACAAAACCGTTGGGATCGATGATTACGCTGCCGCCCATCAGCGGGAAGCCGTCCTCGACCCCGGCCTTGGCCACGCCGACCACCCAGGTGGCGTTTTGATAAGCGCCGGCCTGCATGCACAATTCGGAATGGAACAGCCGCTGCTGTTCGCCTTCACCGGGTTTTTGCGAGTTGATTGACGGCGTGTTATAGCCCAGCGTGACCAGTTCCACGCCCTGCAGTCCCATGACACGATAGGTTTCCGGCCAGCGGCGGTCGTTGCAAATGCACATGCCAATCACGGTTTCCCGATCCTCCCATGTGGGGAAACCCAGGTCGCCGGGTTCGAAGTAGCGTTTCTCCAGGTGCTGGAAGTCGCGGCCGGTATCGAACTCGACGTGTCCGGGCAGATGTATCTTGCGGTATTTGCCGATGATGCTGCCCTGGCGGTCGGTTAAGATGGAGGTGTTGTAATGATGCCCCTCAGGGGTCAACTCGGCGTAGCCGAAGGTGATGGCGATGCCGTGCTCACGCGCGAAATCGAACAGCGGGCGGGTCGCCTCGTTGGGCATCTCCCGTTCGAACCAGGTATCCACCTCGCGCTGATCTTCCATATACCAGCGGGGAAAGAACGTGGTCAGGGCCAGCTCCGGGAAGACCACCAGTTCACATCCCTGCTGCCGGGCCTGTTCCAATAGCGCCAGCATACGCCGGACCACCGTTTCCCTTAAATCGCTTTTTTGAATAGCCCCCAACTGGGCGCCGCCGATGACGATTTCGCGCATGCCGTTTTCCTCCCACAAGACCGACCCGATGCCGGCAAACCTTTTGCGTTACTTAGGGTCATTGTGGGAACTTCAGGTAAGGATGTCGTATGCCAATATGTCGGCCTTGGTTAACCTGAGGTTAATCCATATTGAACAGGTGAAAACCGCTGCCGCCGAGCGTGTTGCGCAATTGCTCGACAAACACCTGGGCAAACTGCGCCAAAGGCTCGCGCCGCAGGTGCACCAGGCTGATGGTCAGGCGTTCTTCGCTGAGGATGGGCAATACCGCCATCCGCCCCTCTCCCGAGGCGCGGAAGGAAATTTCATCGACCACGGAAAAACCACTGCCGTTTTTGACCAGCGCGCACGCGTGGTGGGGCGAGTCGACATCGATGCTTGGCCGGTATGGCAAGCCCACATGTTCGAAGGCCATCTTCATGAAGCTGTAGAACGGCGTATCGGCGGTATAGCCGATGAACGCCGCATCCGCCAGCGCCTGGGGCAACTCGTCGGCCTGAACCCGGGTCAGCGGATGATCCTGCGGGCACACCACCATAACCCGGATATAGCTCAGCGGCACCGCGCGCAGGTTGGGATGATCGATGGGGAACAGGGAAATACCCAGATCCGCCTGCCGGTCAAGCAGCCGGTCGCGCAGCAGGACATGTCGCAGGCATTCCAGGCTGATGCGAATATCCTCGTTGCACTGCCGGAAAGCAGCAATGGCGTCCGGCACCAGTTGATGCCCCAGGCTGGGGCTGCTGGCGACGCGCAGCACGCCGTGACGCTGCTGGACCAGATTGTGCAGCGTGGTATTGACCCGCAGGATATCGCGATACACCGATTCAACATCGTTGAACAGGCTACGCGCCTCCGGCGAGGGATATAGCCGTCCCTTGACGCGCTCGAACAGCTGGAAGCCGATACGCGCCTCGGTGTGCGAGAGCATCCGGCTAACCGCCGGCTGGGAAACAAACAGCAGTTGCGCGGCGCCATTGATGGAACCGGTGATCATGACAGCGCGAAAGACTTCGATCTGGCGCAAGTTGAGCGGCTGCATGCAACGTACCTCTGTGGAATTTTAGCGTTCGCGCCGGGGACAACGCATAACATCAGGTTATAGGAAGATAGCAATTAGTATGCCAATACACCCAATTGCCTGAAAATCGCGCTGACAGCGAAGGGATTAGCCAGTAAAAATAGCCTTCACCCATTGTTACAGGAGCCTTACCCGTGGCCGTTCCACAAACCATACTGCCCATCTCGCTGTTGATCATCCTGGGGTATGTCCAGGCGCGCCGGGGCGTTCTCGAGTCCCACGCCATCAAGGCATTGGGCGGCCTGGCCTTCAAGCTGTTCATGCCGATGGTGTTGTTTACCGGCATGGTCAACGCACCGCTGCACGACGGCCTGAACACCACGATCCTGGCGGCGTATTTTGTTCCGGCACTGATGGTTTTCGCCCTGGTCAACCTGTTCGCCCATCGCCGCCTCGGCCACCCAACGCCCTTTGGACTGACCGCCTCCTTTTCCAATAACGCCCTGATCGGCGTGGCGATGGTCTCGGGCCTGTTCGGCAACGACGGGCTAGTGCTGCTGTTCACCGTACTCGCCGTGCACAGCCTGCTGCTGTTCAGCTTCCAAAGCCTGTATGACAGTTTCGCCGGCAGCGAGCCGTTCAAACCCGGCCCGCTGGTAAGCAGCCTCGCCAATCCGATGATTGTCGGCCTGCTGCTGGGCACGGCGGTCAATCTGTCGAATGTGGCGCTGCCGGTCTGGACCACGCAATTAACGACCTGGCTGGCCCAGGCGGCGTTACCCTGCGCGCTGATCGCGCTGGGCGCCAATTTGGCGGGCTTTCGCCTGCGCCCCGGCGGGTCTGCCCTCGGCATTACCGCCGCCAAGCTTGTCGCCATGCCGCTGCTGGTTTTGCTGACGTGCATGCTGCTGGATATCGGCGGTATGCCGCGCCGGGTGCTGGTACTGATGGCCGCCAATCCCTCCGGCGTCAATGTGCTGGGGTTTTCGCGCTCGCTGGAAGACACCCAGGTAACCAGCTCGGCCATTTGTCTTTCAACACTCTTATCGGCCGTCACCCTGCCGCTGTGGATGTGGGTTGATAGCCTGCTGTAATCCGCCGGGCGTAACGCGGGGTAACAAAACGCCGGCGCCCGAAGGGGTTGAAGCAGGTTGCACCAAGGCTGGCGGCCGCAGAAAGACCACCACCGGTCGAGCAAGTCGTCCTGCCAGAGCGCCTGTGCCGTCGCCAGCATAACGCGCGGCTCCGGCAGGATCTGCGCTAGCATCCACTTGTACAATGCTGTTAGTTGCCTAAGGGAATAAAGCGCTGCAGGAAGCAGCAAGTGCCACAGATCTATATGCCGCATTGCCGACGGTAACAGTCGCCGTTTCAAGATCAGCAGTTGTGCCATAACAACCTGTTTAATCCAAGAAAACAAGTCGCTATAAAACAATCCTTTCCTGTGATTGACTAATGCATTTCTTGAACATGCTTGCTGCAAAAGACGCATTCGAGCCGCAGCGCCGCGCTATCACTGACTTATATCGATTTAGGCTTCGCTTTTCTAAAAAAAAAATTTCAAATAACGTTTGACATAAAATAATTAACAGAATGTTTGTAGGAAAAAGAGGGTGATTATTTAATGCCGTTTTTATGGTCTCACATGCGGTGTTGACCGCATAGATCTATACACCCATTCTCGCTTATGATGATAAGGTTTTCTTATGTAGATATTTCCCAGGAGAGCAATAAATATAAATCATTTTTGTGATACGTAATGAAATAGAAATCATCATTTCGATGTGATAAATAAAAATTTGCACAAAGTAACATTTTCACTTCATCATTTATGCCTTTTTTTAAATAGATCAGCCGTTAATTTTCAATTTCAGGTTTGTTTTTATTTCCCATAAACTATTTTCTATTACATTGCAGAATAGTTTACTAATGCCTTCATGAAATACTTCTGACGATATAAATTGAAACTTTCATGATAATTCATCTATAGATTAATTATCAATCAACTGCTGATCATTAATTCATCATAATAGAGGAATCGATCGTTAATAACAATAGTTACTCAAATATTGATAGGTTTTATCTATCAATAAGGTTTTTACGATCGATATAAACGATTAGAATAATAAATGCTAAGGGCGTTTAATTTGAAGTTAGGCTTTGTGTCGCCTTGGTAAGGTTAAGTCGTTCATAAAGGAATATCGACGAAGTATTAAGATTTAGAATAAAATATATAACTGGTGAGCTTCATTTGATGCAATATATAAAATATTGCAAGATTGTTATTATTTAAGCTAGGGTGCACAGTTATGGGAATTGTTGCATTGAGTCTGAGTGTTTATGTTAACATTTGCATCATTTTTGCAACTTTTTCTGCAAGCATTTTTTTACTTAGCCGCAATGAAGCCTTTTCATTTGATGCATCCTACAGCAAGCGTGTTATATTTGGTGTTGTCGGCGGACTTATTACCTTGAGCATTCAACAACAACATGGGGTTTTGACAACAGGTTTCCCCGTTTTTAGTTTCACTGGTTTACCCGTAATTTTAACAATAATAATTGGCGGCTGGGTCAGTGGTTTAATATCCCTGGCAATAGGTATCATTAATATTGATGGAGACCTTTATGAAAAGATGATTATGGGCCTCGTCCCACTAACCCTTTTTCCCTTTAAAATATGGCGTAGCACATCATCGAGAATACCTCTGTTTATTGTGTTTATCATTCTACTCTACAACACTATTACGTTTCATTTTATTAATAACTCACCGCATGATATAAACTCTCTGATAGTTTCTACACTTTTGGAGTGTTTTTGTTTTCTGATCATATATTATGCACTGATGGCTCAGAAATCCTATATTAAAGACAATATAATGATTAAGGATTTCGCCATGATTGACAGCGTCACTAATTTAAATAACCGCAAACGGGTTGATCAAGAAATTGTCCGACTCGCTCTAAAGAAAAACTCATTCGGGGTGGTATTGATTGATCTGGATGATTTCAAGCTTGTCAATGATCGTTATGGGCATCTTGTCGGCGATCAATTACTCTATGAAATAGCTGATGTTTTTAGAGGTACAACGCGAGCTAAGGATTTTGTCGGCCGTTACGGGGGTGAGGAGTTTATCATGTTCATCCAAAATCAGGATCCCGCTGCGGTGCTGTTGGTTTGCCAGCGTATCAGGCAAGCAGTTTCAAAAACGCTGTTTCTGGGAAATTCACAACAGCCATTCAATATCACTGTTTCTATCGGGGTGAGCATGCATTATGCCGATAAAGATCTTATGAAGAGTATACATCAGGCCGATCTGGCCCTTTATAAAGCCAAAAAGCAAGGTAAAAACACTGTCGTAATGAACGATTTCTTAACTGCGGCTTCAGATTTTTTGCATAAATAACTGAAAATGCTATTTACACTTATATTTTCCTGATTAAAGTCAGCCGTGAAAATTTAAAGCCTATGGTGATATGGATCATTCTATTTACATTTTTAAAAAATCAGTCGCTGCAGCAGCATGAACGGGGATCAGCGAGAGACTGTGAAGTGAAAGGGCCATGGTTCTTCTGGCAAGCAGTGATCTAATGAGTTCGAACATTAAGAATTCCCTCGGGCTGTAATATTAGGACGGCAGCGTTAACGGATTCGAAACGCGGCGTTTGCCCCCCACGTAGCCACGAGTAGACTTCCATCAGGTGCACGTGCCAACCCTACCGGGCTGATCAGTCCATCAGCGATCACCGTGCGAGTACCTTCTCGGTCGACGCGGCTGACAGTCGTCCCGCCATAGTCAACAACATAGGCTGCATCTGTACCTGCTGGGACGATGCCGGGGCCTGGGCTGGTGAATTCGGTATTGATTGTTTTTGCCTTCATCCCATTGGATACGAGGGATATTCCGCCCGCAATATTACTGACCAGTAAATCACCATTGGGCAGTTCTACAGCACCTACCGGTGTTTGCAAACCTTCGGCTACGATCTCTATTCTTCCGTCTGGATGGGCAGCAAGAATTTGGTTGGTCTTCCGATTCGCGATCAGCAAGCGACCTCGCATATCAAAAGAGAGACCCGCCGGCGTTGCCAGCCCCTGTACGAAAACAGTCTTATCGCCGTTGGGTGTGAAACGCCACACCAGGTCTTCGTTGTAGGAGGCGACGTACACATCTCCCGTGGATGAAACAGCCAATCCAGACGGGCCACTGAGGCCACTGGCAAAGACCACACGTTCGCCATTAGGCGTGAAGCGCAACACAGTGCCGGCCGACCAATTCGCCACATAAAGGTTGCCGCGCATGTCGTAGGCCATACCGACCGGTGAACTGAGTCCCTCATGGACTGCGGTCCGATCCAACGTCCAATTGACTACTGATTGCGCTTGGGCCGAGGCAGGCAGGTTCAGCGAGACTGCCATAATAAACGCCAACCACACTGAGTAGAATATGTGCCTCATATTGTTACCTCCTGTGAGAAAATTTCTTTGGCGGCGAACAGTCCGTTAAGTGCTGCGGGAAAGCCGGCATAAACCGCCATCTGCATGATGATCTCAACGATTTCTTGTTGAGAGCAGCCGACAATGCGAGCGCCGTGGATATGTACCTTGAGTTGCGGCAAAGCGTTTCCCGTGGCGGTTAGCGCGGCTACCACAGCGAGTTCTCGGCTCTTGAGGTCGAGTCCCGGCCTCGAATAGATATCGCCGAACGGAAACTCAATGAGCAGGCGGGCAAAATCTGGTGCAATGTCCTTCAGGCTCTCAATAACGTTCTCTCCTGCCTGACCATCAACTTCCTTAAGCTTCGCCAGGCCTCGTTCATAGCGTTCGTTATTCATATTCACTCCTGAAGGGTTTTGATACTTGCACTGTATGTTTCGCCTTCGTATTAATCCAATATCATTTTTGTGATACCTTTTGGGTATGAATGAATTCATTGATCTACGACTGGTGCGAGCAGACCGATAAGCAGGGCCACCACCATTACTAGCCCGCGACAATGGGCCGTTGAGCTGTATGAGAAATCTTCTATTGAAAGAAAGGTGCTGATGTCGACTAAAAATTGCACTCAACAGCAATCTTCATTGGCGTCGCCAATCTGCAATTTCCCGAAAAAAAATACATCAGTGGGGTTACTGACTGGGCGTGATAATAAGTCTTCGGGGGGAACTGTCTGCGGGTGTAGCGCAAAATCCACAACATCGCAATATCGCCCGAATGGCGGCCGGCGTGCCCTCGACGTCCAGTAATAACGGACTCTGTTGGCGCCCCTGTTCATCAAACACGCTTGCCAAAGCCTGGGGGTCCACTAATATTCCCCTTCCCTTGGGAAAAAATGTTCTGTGCCCTTCGCGACTTCGCTGCGACGAGGTAAACGCATTCTGCCAACCGTCCAATTGCAAAAGCGTCAATGCGCAGTGCAAACGATACATGTCACTGTGTTGCGACAGTTGGTCTGCGCCTAACTCCCAGTAATACAACAAACAGTGTTTCAACCGAGTCGAGGCCGGGTTTATTTGGCCAAGTCTGAGCAACGACAGCAACACCGGCGCAATATCGCGTGAGAAGCGTTTTTGCTGCTGGGCCTGCTGAAGCCAGCATCGAGTAGGAGGCGGGATTGCTCCCGCCGTCCTCTCACACCACCGTACGTACGGTTCCGTATACGGCGGTTCAGGCTATACGGTTTAGCCGGTTTATCGTATCCAGTATCGAGACCAGTCCAAGCCGGTCCCACCATTTCTTCGGCAACGCCTGATTCATATGCGACGCTCCCGAGTTCCACCAGGGACCTCGTCCATTGCTCGTCGATTTCCAGGCGCGTTCTGCATTCAGCCCCAAGCGCGTCAAGTTCCGTGCCCTTGTCGAGGGATTCTTCCATTGGCGCCATAGGGCACATCGCAGTTTATGCCGCACCCAGCCATCAAGCTTTTCGAGAGGCCTTTTGCTCTGACTTAACTTAAAGTAACCGGCCCAGCCGCGCAGTATCGGGTTTATTCGCTCGATGACATTTGCCATCTTGCGTCCCCGCGCACCCCGCAACATCTCCCCCAGCCTGTCGCGCAGTCGGCCTTGGCTTGCCATGCTTACTCTCAGTCTCGGTTGCTGTCGATGCCTGCTTATCCCATAGCCGAGGTAGTCACATTTCCAGGCTTCGGCTACACGGCTCTTTTCCCCGTTCAGCGTCAGTTTTAACCGCTGGTTCAGGAAGCGCTCCACGCTTACCATTACCCGTTCGCCAGCCCGTTGACTGCGCACATAGATGTTCGCATCATCGGCATAACGCACGAAGCGATGACCCCGCTTTGTCAGTTCGATATCGAGTTCGTTGAGCAGGATATTCGACAACAACGGCGAGAGCGGGCCCCCTTGCGGCGTCCCTTCCTGCCGTCGGCTCAGTATCCCACCCGCCATCACCCCGGACTCAAGATAGCGACTGATAAGCGTAAGCACGCGTTTGTCTTCAACCCGGCGCTGTACGCGGGCCATCAGGATATCGTGGTTAACGCGATCAAAGAACTTTTCCAGATCGAGTTCCACGCACCAGTGATGCCCGGCAGCTACGTGGGCGCGGGCCGTTTCGACTGCCTGATGGGCGCTTTTCCCCGGACGGAAGCCATAGCTGTAGTCCGAGAACAGCGGGTCGAAGATTGGCGTGAGCTGTTGTAGCAAGGCTTGTTGAATCAGGCGATCCACCACACTGGGGATACCTAAATGGCGGGTTCCACCTTTGGGCTTGGGGATCTCAACCGCGCGTACCGCTTGCGGATGATATTCCCCTGTCAACAACCGGGCCTTTAAGATCGGCCAATACTGTTTCACGTAGCCGGCCAATTCAGCCACCGTCATGCCATCGGCACCCGGTGCGCCTTTATTGCCGACTACGCGTTGATACGCACGCTTGAGATTCGCCGGTGCGAGCACCCGCTCCATCAGCGTGTCCGGCTCCGCGTTCGTCCACGTCGCAGACGTCGCCGATGCTTGCACACTGTCGGCCATCATCCTCGGATACCGTCCGGGACTCGGGGAAACAGTTTTCTCGGGGAGAATATTCGGTGTTTCAGCATTCGACGAGACTCCAACGCCTACTGGCGGTATAACCTGTTCAGCCCTTGGTGACGGGGTTAATCGTCACTTACTACGGCCTCGGCTGACTTCTGCACGCTCATCCCGTCGCCTCTCGACGCGCGGTAGCACTATGGCAAACGTGCAGATCTCCCAGGGTAATTCGCGCGACCTTCCTGCTTATGCCTGTCGGATATACGTCACAGCGTTCCGTGCAAGTACTGGGCTTTAACGATTTTCGCCGTCTTACCCCGCTGCGCCGCCTGATCCGCTTCCTGTACGTCAGGCCGGCATTTTGCTTTCAGCTTCCTTCAGATCCGCGATCGCCCGCGACACCCTTGCCTTCAGCTAACACTTCCCCTTGCCGGGTGTGTAGAGGACTTTCACCTCCAAGTCGCCCCTTGGCCACCACGGCCAGGGGACAGCACCCGTCAGGGCGCTACGCGCCATGCCTGGCGCACGAATAATAAACGGCTGCTCTCCCGCATCCGCAACGATACGACCGTCCTGCCACGCCAGCTCTATCGCGACGAGTCCACACCAAGCGAAATGGGCAATTTGTGGGTACATAAATACCTCAGATCTTACGGGATATAGTGGATGAACGCGCAGGTCTGGACTTTGGGACGGATGAACGAGACAAGATAAGCGTATCCGTGCTGGCCGCTGGACGAGCCAGCTGGCCGAACGTCTCGTTGCGTACTGGGAAACTCGGCGATTGATAGCGGGCTATCAGACGGCGCCGTAAGGCTTTACGGTACTGTGCCTGGTGATGAATATCCCTGGCCAGTCGATACAACTCACCATAGCCAATGTCCTTATGCTCCACGACAAACACTTTAACCGCGCTCTGCAATGCGTCGCTGGTCTGACTCAGGGCAATCAGATCTGAGCCGGTGATGGGTAGGGCAGGAATATTATCGGGCAGATGATACAGCCCGCTACGCCTTACGAGAGGCGAGCCAGCGAGCGTAAACGCGGTCCAAACGAGCCCCCCGAAAAGAGCACCCAGCACTATCAGTTGCCCTAGACCAGGCCAGAATCGGTACAGTACCATACCCGCCATCAGCGTACTTCCGGCCCAAATCAGTAGGGCCAGCCATAGTCGGGGCATATGGACGACTATCTTGGGGATACGCTGCGCATTCTCGCGCTTGATGAGGTTTAACACCATGTTTCGGATAAGCGTGACATCATTCTGGGATGACATGAGTGTTGCCTTCCTGTGATTATTCAGAGAGAAAAAACGACACTGTAAAGCTTCTGCCAATATTTTAAGCGGCACCGAAAATACATCCGCATGGCGGGTGGCTGCGCCAACTCAAGCTCACTGATTTTAAGTGCTGATGCCCCATCACGCTTGAGGCGCATAGCATGAAAAGCCGCCATATCGGCTAAGATGCGCTGCTGCCCCATTGAGGTAAGCGGGATAAAATTTTCCATCATACATGCCCCCCTGGCTGCTGTATAACGCGATCAGTAAACCGATTCAGGTGTTTCCCCAGGGGCACTGGATGCCGGTGTTTTTTTGGCTGATGAAAAATTACGCGCTCTGGCCCGGCTTGTAAAACCCTTTAATCACGGACTTCAACGGAAGGCGTACACGACAACGCCCGGACATCATGGCCGGAGCCAATGAAAAGGGTCACGAACCCAGTGTAACCCAAGAACGTGACCGGTTCCCTGGTGTTGTCGTGTAGCGATGTAAAGGTTTTACTTTACACATAAAATGTAAAGGAATGCTAGACAGGCGTCAAGGATAATTGATTGTCTGGGCGACCGATGATAGGAAAAAGACTCAAAGAAGCGCGAAGATTATGTGACATGACGCAAGAGAAGCTGGGGGTAATGATTGGCATTGAGGAAGCTACCGCCCGACAACGCATTTCACAATATGAATTGGGGACTCATACGCCAAAATATTCGCTCGCCTGCCTGATGGCGGAAATCTTGCACGTACCGGAATGCTACTTTTACATCAAAAGTGATGATTTTGCTGATAAAGTATTAGCGCTTTATCAGGCAGAGAACTCTCACTGTGCTACCGACACCAAAGAAAAGTAGGTAAAAAGTCTATTTGATAGCAACAACCACGTTGGCTGATTTTCCGACAACGTTCGGGGACGTATATGCCTATAGTATTATGTCAGGCTGAAACGAGGATATCCGCTGGTCGGTTGCGTTCGTCCTAATGCTGCAACGAATGGATACCCCAAGGATATCTGCTGGACAGACCACACGCCAATCCTAAAGGGCACCATTCTGTCTTGCGTACTACTGCCACACCATCTCTCAGTACCCGCCTCACGCCGCTGGAGCGCAACGGCCGGCAGGTATAGAATCGTCTGAACATGAAGACAGGACCGGAGACGGAGGGTCCGCCCCCGGATCGATAATCAGGTGATAACAGGAGTATTTTTATGAGGATCCGTACTCTTGGCCGTAACGGCCCCACCGTGTCCGCCCTGGGCCTCGGCTGCATGGGCATGAGTGCGTTCTACGGCGACCACAGCGACGAGACCGGCTCGATCGCCGTCATCCGCCACGCGCTTGACCGCGGCGTTACCCTGCAAGGTTGAAATCGCTTGACCCAATGAAAAAGGATCTCTTTCTTTTTTTCTTTATCGGGTTCATTGAAAAGAAGTTCATTGGTTTTGTCTATATCTTTACCGAAAGAGTCAAGATGGCTCCTCGGAATTTTACCGAGTAATTGTTGAATTTCCATACCTTTCTCCTTACTGGAATTTTCAGAGTTACATTAATGTTCACCTGTCTTACTTGATAACATACTTATCATAAGCAACGCACAGATAGTAATAATACTTCCCACTATCTGAATGCTTTCCATCTTTTCTCTTAGAAACAGGTATGCGCCGAAGATCCCAAAAATAGGGACCAAGTTTAGAAACATTCCTGCTAATCCTGCACTGATATTTTTTAATGAAATTAAATAAAATGTGAATGCGAGAGCATATTGAAGGATACCGGATGCTATCGCCAGTAACACAATGCCTATCGATGGAATAGAGAATGTATAATCGGTAACGATATACTCGATAATAAAAGCTAATGTTGTTGCAAGAAGTGCAGTGACTTGTTGAAAAGCAACAATGATAATGGCATCTGCAACCGCTATCGAGCGCGATGTCATCATAACATATACGGCAGCGGCAAGCATACCGGAAATAATAAGAAGATTCCCTATCATACCATTATGTATCAATTCTGACAGACTACTTCCTATTGAAAAGTAGAGGCCAATCAGAATGAAAGACGATAACATAATGAACAATTTACTTAATTTTTCTTTAAAAAACAACGCGGCAATGATCACTATAAATATTGATTCTAACGACTGTAATAGTGCCGCATCCGTTGCTCTGGCGAACGTGAGGCCAATCAACACCAGGATATAGGTCAAAAATGGCTCAAAAAGACCGAGAAAACTCACCTTTTTTAATGATCGTATATCTGGAATTTTTATTTTCTTTATAAGAACAATACACCATATAAAAACAACGCTGGCTGTAAGTCCCCCCCTGTCAGGATAGATGGCATCCCCTACTGAAAATCTAATTGGGGGTAGTGGAGCCTGACATGAAACGTTATTCACCTGAACGTAAAGCTGCTGTTTTGGACAAATTATTACCTCCTCACAACATGACTGTTAGCGCACTTGCACAGCAAGAAGGAATATCGGAAGCTACCCTTTACAACTGGCGTATTCAGGCCAAATTGGAGGGAAAGCCCGTGCCCGGAGCGAATAAAACTACCGAACAATGGTCGACCGAAGCCCGTTTTGCCGTGATCGTGGAAACTGCCACACTCAGTCAAGCCGAGTTAGGCGAATATTGCCGTCGTAAAGGGCTTTATCCAGAACAAATAGCCCAGTGGAAACAAGACTTCCTTCAAACGCCACAACCCGATACCCGGCAGTCGCAAAAACAGGCCCAAAAAGAAATCAAAGGGCTGAAGCGAGAACTGGCCCGAAAGGAAAAAGCCCTGGCGGAGGCGGCCGCGTTGCTGGTGTTGCGAAAAAAGCTCAATGGTTATTACGGGATAGCAGACGAGGACGACTGACGCCAGCGAACGAGCGAGTGCAATTTATCCGGTGGATAGGCGAGGCGACGAGCGCCGGTGCGCGCTTGCTCCCCGCCTGCCGAGAAGTGGGCATCAGCCTGCGCACCTGGCGGCGCTGGAACGGGCAGGCCGAAGACCGCCGGCCTTCGGCGGTGCGCCCACGACCGGCCAATAAGCTGACACTCGCCGAAGAACATCAAATACTGGCCGTGTGTCACGAGCCGGAGTATGCCAGTTTGCCGCCGGCGCAAATCGTGCCACGTCTGGCGGACACAGGGGTCTATCTAGCCAGCGAATCGACGTTTTACCGGATCCTGCGGCGCCACGGTCAGGTGCATCATCGAGGGCGTAGCCGGGCACCGCTGAAGGTCAATAAACCGACCAGCTATCAGGCGCTTGCGCCCCGCCACGTGTGGACATGGGACATCACCTGGCGTGCGCCCGGAGCTCAGGGCTGGCAAGGAAGCTAAATATGAGCCACGAACTGATCTGAAATCCGCCGCTTGTCGACAGGAGTCTGACAAGCGGCGGCAGTGTCTGGTTGTGCAGACACATGAGCCCGAGCGGCAGTGTCTCATTGTATGCTGGTGAGGTGATGAAGCCCGCTGACAACGGGGGGTGAGGCGAACTCGTTAAGCCAAGATGCTCCTCCAGGCTGAGTAGTGGACGGATGAAGAACATGAACCGATTAATCCGCGTCTATGGGTTGAAATGTCACCACCCCCTACACGGGTTAACAGGGGGTACAACGTTAGACGTTCTTTACATGTAGGATGGAGCGTGTCGATTGGCCACTTTACAGCCACGAATATGGCCATGGACTGACGCAATACCACAATTCTGTGTCAGAGCGTTATCGCCTCACAGAATGATGAGGGTAAAGACTGCGATCGGCATCCACCCCACTATGTTTGAGTTCAGGTCAGTAAACCGGGGAAGGTCTGTTTGGCTGTTAAGGGAGCATGACCCCGATGACAAACAGGCTGGCGGAGCTCCCGTAGTAGTCCGCGATGGGGAAAGCCCATTACATGGCGAAGGGGAGCAGTTTATATATGTTTGTAGAACAAACTACCTGACTGAAGTGAGGTGAAGACCTTTGATAATCAGCGAAATGCAATGCAAACTGGCAACGTGGGCGGATACCGAGCCGGATCGTAAAATGGATCGGTTATTGCGCCTGATTGCACACCCGATATGGCTGGCAGAAGCAGCACGGAAAACGCTGGCATCCCGAGGTAGTTACACGCCTGGGATAGACGGCATAACCAAACTGCATCTGGAAAACCGGTTGTTGGAAACTCTGGCTCAGCTCCGTCAGGAACTACTGTCGGGTGACTATCAACCGGCCCCCGCCCGGCGTGTGTACATTCCAAAAGCGAACGGGAAACTGCGCCCACTGGGGATACCTACATTACGGGATCGTATTATCCAGCGGGCCATGTTGATGGCAATGGAGCCCATCTGGGAAAGTGATTTCCACCGTCTTTCCTATGGATTTCGTCCGGAACGCAGTGTGCATCACGCTATCCGCACAGTGAAACTTCAACTGACAGATAAACGTGACACCAGTGGACGGTGGGTCATCGAAGGTGACCTTTCCAGTTACTTCGACACAGTACATCACCGGCTGTTGATGAAGGCGGTACGGCGACGGATCTGCGATCAGCGGTTCTTGTCGTTGCTCTGGAAAATCATCAAAGCCGGCCATGTTGATGCCGGACTGTTTCGTGCGGCCAGCGAGGGGGTTCCGCAAGGCGGGGTTATCTCGCCCCTACTGGCGAACATTATGCTGCATGAATTCGATCAGTATCTTGAGCGCCATTATCTTGGTACAAAGCCGCGTCAAGACCGATGGTATAACAACCATAGCATCAAGGTCGGTCGTCGGTCGGCGATCCAAGGGAAGTGGCAATGGCAACCCGCTGTAGCTTACTGCCGTTATGCTGATGATTTTATCATTATCGTAAAGGGTACCAAAGCGCATGCTGAAGCCATTCGGAACGAATGTCGCGATGTGCTTGAAGGAAAGTTGAAGCTGGCGCTGAACATGGAAAAGACCCGGGTCACCCATGTAAACGACGGCTTCACGTTTCTCGGTCATCGGCTTATTCGGAAACGAAGTCGCGACGGCATAATGCGGGTAGTCAGCACGATCCCACGAGAAAAGGCAAGAAACTTCGCCGCATCGCTGACTCAGTTATTGTCGGGAAACTTCGACGCCAACAAGATCGATATGGTCGACACACTGAACAAGAAGCTTCAAGGCTGGGCGAATTTCTACCAATTTGTCGACTTCAAAGCCAAAGTGTTCAGCCATATCGACGGTGTGGTGTTCTGGAAACTGACACACTGGCTGTCGCGGAAATACCGGACAGCAATCAAGCCGCTGATGCGACGCTGGTTTAAGCTCCCGCTCAACGGGTCAGCAAAGACCTGGGTTCTGTTTGGTACCAATCGCCAAAGCAGTCGATGCCGGGTGGAACTGATACGTTTAGTTGGGCGAGGTAAACGGCAATTCCGCTGGCGACTTCCTGAAAGCAATCCTTACCTCAGGAAGGAAGAACGCAATACGTTTACCTCACGCTATCGCGACGTTGCCATGGCCATGAGCCGTGTATAAATGGAGAGCCGGATGCGCTGAAAGGTGCATGTCCGGTTCGGAGAGGAGAGGCAAGGAAATAGTTCGACTACGCCTTGTCTCTTACTCTACTCGCGTCACGAGTCCGTGGCCGGTATTTTTATCTGTATCTGATAGAAGATATCTTTAGCCGGAAAATCGTCGGTTACGAGGTTCACGAAGAAGAAAATGGTGACCAGGCCGCCGCCCTGCTGCAGCGTACCGTGCTGCGTGAACAGTGCTACCGGCAACCTTTGGTGCTGCACGCCGATAATGGGGCGCCGATGAAATCCCAAACGCTGAAAGCAAAGCTGGAAGAACTGCAGATCACCGGTTCGCACAGCCGGCCGCGGGTCAGCAACGACAATCCGTATGTAGAGTCGCTGTTCAGAACGCTGAAATATGTTCCAGCGTGGCCGTCATCGGGCTTCCTGGACCTAAATGAGGCAAGACAGTGGGTTGAGTGTTTTAGCCGATGGTACAACGAAGAGCACCGGCATAGCGCTATCGGTTATGTGACGCCGGAACAACGCCATCAGGGGCATGACATTGCCCTGTTGGCAAACCGAAAAGCCTTGTATGAATCAGCCCAAAGGGCCAACCCGGAACGATGGTCAAAACACTGTCGCCAATGGCAACGTGTCGAAGTGGTGATGTTGAATCCGGATAAGCCGGAAACAGCGCTGGAAAATGCAGCATAAAAAATGACTAAGGGTGCCAACATCCTTGACAGCCGCCGAAGTTGTATTAATAAGAGCATTATCGGCGGAAAGCTTTGCAAAGCCCCCTTAGACATGACTAAGGCCATACCCCAGCAAAAAGCTGCCAGAATAGCAAACGCAGCGCCCTTAATATGAACGTTTGGTATCATAGTCCACCTGGTGTGGTTTAAATAAAATAATAACTATTTTGACGGTTCTGCTGGACAACACTCCTGCGGACAAGCATTCAAATCGCAAAGCCGACACACAGAATCTGACGTCTGGCGGTCGGTCACGGTATTTTCTAATATTTTTGAAATAAGCACCAAAAAAATGTCTTTTTCTTCCCCTTTTAACGGAGAAATAAGCTGCTCCAACACGCTATATCGCTCTTTGAGGATTTTTTGCATTTCTTCCATGCCTTTACTGGTTAAATGCAACGTAGCTGAACGACTATCTGTGACCGCGCGCTCTTTATAAACCAAACTCTGCTCTTCCAGTTTCTGAACCAGGCGCGTGGCAGCTGACTGCCCCAACGACAATGCGGACTGCAAATTGCTTAGCTGATTAGAGAAAAGGCCAATTTGAACCAGCGCAGAAGGATAAGAGGCATTCATTCCCAAGGCTTCGCTCGTTGCGGCAGAGATACGATCGGAAACTGAGAGGCAAAAAGCCCCCATGATGTTAAGTAGGCGTAGTTCGGACTGATTCATCAGCACACCCCATTGGGTTATGAATACTTAGCTTGTTATACATGTATCACTCATGCATTTACTTGGCAAGTATTATCCACTAACTATGTAGGTGTTCTTATCCAATGCTGTTCTGCGGGATCTTCCACGTCGCCATCACCATCTAAACTGATCGCATAGCGCCCCTGAGCAAACAGCATCAGGCGCCGAACCCATTCAGCCCGGTTGGCTGCATGTCGATTTCTTTCACCGTGTCCAGCCATTCTCCTTGTTGCCGGTTGTAGCCCCCTGCTCTGCTCCGGCCGCCTCTCTTTCAGCTTGGCCACTGCACGATCAAGATGCTGGGAAAAGCAAAGCTAAGGTTTGCGTGGTAATACTTTTATTATATTAATTTCTTTGAAATTCTCCTGCAGCATGTCTTGATTCATACTTGCTTTTCAATCACGAGGAGAAATGACGATGCGAATGAGAATACTAGGTAAAGATTTTACCGTTTCGGCTATGGGTTATGGCGCCATGGGCTTGAGCGAATTCTACGGAGAGGCCAAGGATACTGATTCTCTTGAGGTATTAAAAACGGTCATCGAAAGTGGCGTTAATTTACTCGACACCGCTGATATCTATGGGCGAGGACACAATGAACGCCTGATCGGTCACTTTCTTGGCACGCTGAAAGGTCGTCAGCGTGAACAGATTAACATCGCCACCAAGTGTGGTATTTACCGACCGGTTGAAGCGGCGTATGCACGCAGCATTAACAACGAACCGGACTATATACGCCGCTGCTGCCATGATTCATTACAACGGTTAGGCATCGAGCGTATTGACCTCTATTATCTGCACCGCATTAACCCGCAGGCGTCGATTGAAGAAAGTATGTCCTGCTTGAGCGAGTTGGTGAAGGAAGGCAAAATTGCGCATGTTGGGTTGTGCGAAGTCTCCGCCACAACGCTTGAAAAAGCCCATCGGGTTCATCCGGTCACGGCGTTACAAACTGAATATTCCTTGTGGACTCGTGATATCGAACAGAATATTTTGCCTACGGCCATCCGCCTAGGTATCGGTGTGGTCCCTTATTCGCCCTTGGGACGCGGTTTTCTGACGGGGAAATATTTAAACAACGCCGATTTTTCCGATGACGATTTCCGCAAAAACAATCCCCGTTTCAGTGATGAAAATTTACACTCTAATGCCAAGATCCTTAATGCCATCGAGCCGTTGGCTACGAAATATCAATGTACGCTCGGCCAGCTATCACTTGCCTGGCTGCTGGCGCAATATGACCAGATAGTTCCTATCCCTGGCACGAAAAATAGCCGTTATGCACGGGAAAATGCCGCAGCAGCAGACATTGAGTTAAGTGAAGACGATGTGGTTTTTATCACCAAACTGAAAGACCAGATCGAGATAAAAGGCGAACGTTATAGTCAGGAAGGCATGAAAGGTGTCAATGCGTAACGTTATTATCCAGGCAACCGAAGAGTGAAAACGCAAAAAGGCTGAAAACTTTACTCAGCCGTTTTGTGATTTACGTCAGCACGTCATTAACCGCGCTCTACCGCCAAGGCGACACCTTCTCCGCCCCCTATGCACAACGCGGCCATGCCTTTATGCAAGTTGTTACGCCGCATGTGGTGAATCAGTGTCACCAGTATTCGACAACCCGAGGCGCCGATCGCGTGGCCCAAGGCAATGGCACCCCCATTGGGGTTTACGCGATCCAGGGAAATGTGCAGTTCTGACAAAACCGCCAGCGCTTGTGCGGCAAACGCCTCGTTAGACTCCAATACGTCAAGTTCAGCTATTTCCCACATCTGCTCTTTCAAACAGCGACGAATGGCTTCGATCGGTGCGGCACCCATTATTTCAGGCTCAATACCGGAATTCGTAAAGTGCCCCACGGTCACCAGGGGCGTTAAGCCCAGACTGCCGGCTTTTTCCCGGCTGCATAACATGACCGCAGCCGCACCGTCATTCAGTGATGAGGCGTTGCCGGCAGTGACCGTTCCTGCTGCCTGGAACACCGGTTTCAACAACGACAATTTATCGTAGCTGGTTTCGCGCGGCCCTTCATCCTGGTCGAAACGGATGGTTTCGCCTTTTCTGTTGGCGAATTCGAAAGCTACGATCTCATCGAGAAAATGCCCATCCCGCTGCGCTTTTAACGCCCTCTGATGGGAAACCGCCGAGTATTCATCCTGCCGTAAACGTGAAATACCGAATTGTCTGGCGACATTTTCCGCCGTGACCCCTATATGAAAATCATGAAAAGCATCCCACAGACCATCCTGAATAAGGGTATCTTTCAGATCGGCATGCCCGAGGCGCAATCCTTTACGCGCCGCGTTAAGGATATGCGGCGCCAGCGACATATTTTCCTGGCCCCCGGCAATCACACATTCCGCGTCACCGCACTGGATCGCCTGCATCGCTAGATGAACGGCTTTCAGGCCTGAGCCGCAAACCTTGTTGATGGTCAGCGCATGAATTTTCACCGGTAAGCCGGCCTTTAAGGCGGTTTGGCGCGCGGGGTTCTGGCCACATCCCGCGGTCAGGACTTGCCCCATGATAACCTGATCTATCTCATGGGCGGCGACGCCGGTTTCTTTTAACAGAGCCTGGACCACGGCACTACCCAATGTGACGGCGGCTTGCTCGGCCAGAGCACCCTGAAAATTGCCAGTGGCCGTCCGTTTTGCTGCGACTATCACGACGTCTCTCATGTTGCGTTTCCTTTATCACCCGTTTTTCTGTGTAGTCTGAGCAATAGCCAGACGATAAGCGGTCAGTCCGTTCATGCAGGCGGGAACGCCTGCATAGATCGCCATTTGGATGACAATTTCGAGCAATTCTTTCGGTGTCACGCCGACGTTCATCGCTCCGCGCATATGCAGCTCCAGTTGCGGCTGTGCAGTGCCCAACGTGATTAATGAAGCCACGGTGATCATTTCCCGGGTTTTAAGGTCCAATCCGTCACGCCCGACGACGGCGCCAAAAGCGTAATCGGTGATCAATTGCGGTAAGTCGGCGTCAAGCTCGGCTAAACGGTTGCTGACTTTATCTGCCAAACCCGACTCAATTTGGTTCATTATCGAGCGACCGTATTCGGTTAAATCTTTGCCTGATTTCATGCTGTGCCCCCAGTCAATACCGCCGCTTGCTCGGTTCTCACCGGAATAATGGCGACCAATAACAATGACAAGACAATCGCCACGCCGGCAATGCTCATCAATACCGGAATACTCAGGCTGGCAACCAGCCATGCACCCGCCAGAGCGCCACAGCCTATCGCGGCGTTAAAAAAGGAAACGTAAATCGCTGAGGCGGGAAAGGCATTGTCACCGGCCAGCCTTAATACCCATGTCTGGAAACCCACGAAAATGCCGGACACCGCCAGGCCCCAGACAACGATCAGCGCCAGAATTTGACCGATAGCTAATGTCTGCCCCCATTGCCCAAGGGTTATCAGAACAGCGGCAATCAGCAGGATGGACAGCGAAACCATGGGTTTCAGCCATTTATCGATCAGCATTCCGGTGAGGAAATTACCGGCTAAACCGGCGATACCAAACACGAATAACATCACCGGGATCATGCGGGAGGACAGGGAATGGACGCTTTGCAGCCAAGGTTCAATAAAAGTGAAGGCGGCGAAATGCGCAGTGATGGCGAGCAGGGTAGCGGCGTAGATTTTCCACAGTGGACCCGAGCGCATAACGCGACCTAAAGCGGCCAGGCCCAGCGTGCTACTGCTTTTGACTTTGGGCACGATAAACGCGATGCCCAGAAACGTTATCACGCTGAGCAGCGACATCATCCAGAAGGCCGGCCGCCACCCGAGGTTCAGGCCTATATAGTTTGACAGGGGCACGCCAAAAACGCTGGCGGCTGAAACACCCCCAAACACGATGGACGTCGCCACGCCAATAAAACGTGCGGGGACTAATGAAACCGCCGTGGCGCCGATCATTGCCCAAAATGCCCCATGAGCCAATGCACCGATAACGCGGGCTGCCAATAGCCATTGATAATTGTTTACCGAAGCGCATAAGCTATTGGAAACTAGAATGATTAACGTCAGTACCAACAGCAGCATTTTTTTAGGCAAGTTCCCCAACAAAAGCGACGAGAGCAGCGCGCTGATCGCTCCGACCCAGGCATACAAGGTCACGGTCAGCCCAATCATCGATTCTGACTGGTGCAACCCCTGGGCCATAGGTGTTAACAGGCCAATCGGCGCAAGTTCAGTGGTGACAATGGTGAACGTGGACAGTGCCAAAATAATCAACGATAGCCATGTTTGCAGAGTGAGCGGCTGATTATCATTTAATGTATTTTTCATACTATTCCTTAATGTGAGGGAATATTCTCTTTGAGAATTTTCCATTGATTCTTTTCAGCATATTCAGCAAGATTTGAATATTCCCCGACACAGACAGGATGACCGATGGTTTCTAGCATAGGAATATCTGAAAGATCGTCACCATAGGCATAACTCGTCATGAGGTTAATGTTTTTTCCATGACTGAATGCTAACAACGCTCGCTGTTTTCCCATGCCTATAGTTTGTGGCTCACCAATTTCCCCGGTCAACAGGCCTTTATCATTCAACAGTAATGGAGTGCAAAGGATAGCGTCAGCGCCCAGGCGTCGACCTAACGGTTTAAGTAAAGGCAACATTGACCCTGAAATAAAAACAACAACCTGTCCATTAATTTTATGTTGTTGAAGTGCTTCCACGGCACAAGCAATATAGGTCTCATTATGGGATAAATATTTATTGAACCATGCTTCACCCATATGATAGAGATCTTCAATATCAACGCCAGCGAATTCACGATAATACATTTTGTTAAGTTCTTCTCTGGTCACACCCTGTGCAACCGCATTTTTAAAATTGGCAGTAAATTGTTGATGTTTTGATGTCCATTGTCGGCTCTCACTCCAATATTGATAAAAATGAAACATGCTTTTCATTTTTATCAATGTTTCATCGACATCGAAGAAGGCGGCCGTTAATTTCACTTTTCCTCCCCGTAGTCTTTTCTACGACTTTGGAGGGGGAAAGTGGGGTCGTTGCCTAATACGCCGGCATCGGACCAACGGGAAGGAGGCAATTCAACAATCACCACTGAAATTTTATCCAGCGGCGCACCGCAATGTATATGAACGGAGCGAGTGATTTCATCGACTAAATTTTTTACTTTAGCCTCGTCATTCATTTTCCAGGTGGTTATTTGGACAAATGGCATTGTTCTATTCCTTAATCAAAGGTCGTGAACTCACTGAATGAGAGTGTCGGAAGTTTCAGATGGGCATGAATATCACCGCCTAAACCGTATAATCCGATGGCTCCGCCGTAGCTTTGCTGACAGCTCATAAATAACACCACCACATTGATAATCCGATTACGGTTTTCTCCATCAGCAGGGAATGGATTCGGCAACTGCGCCCAGTATTGTGCATCCCCGCTGGCGTCAGTCATAAAGACATTAGGAATGCCTAACGGTCCGGGGCGACTGGGTAAAATAGGGTCGAGATCTCTTTCTCGCTGGCTCATCACGGTGTACACACTGTCGGGAACCAGTCCTTTAAAGGTGAAATCAAACCGTGCAGAGCGTTTATCTTCACTGACAGAGACGATTAACTCTCCCTGTGCCTTAACCCAATCCGCTAATGTAATGGCCGGTAATTTGCGTCTCCCATCCATGGAGCGATAATCGGCAATATGCCCTTCATGCAGCGGCATCGACGGCCTGACGTCCAGCGCTGCTAGCGGTCTTTGTTCTGGAGAAAAAAGCATGGGATAGTTATTCAGTGGCAAAGGTAATGGCAGCGCAAACAGCGTTATTTCTGCCAGCTTCGCCTCAGTCAATGTATCGATATCTTGCTTTATTTTATAAGGCAATATTTTACCGAACGGCGGCAGCGGACTCTCTTTATCAACAATGGCCGCCCCCCAACTCATACCGGTGTCTTTCGAGATCTGACCGATGACGACAAAATTACCCTGCGCGTCCATGACCTCTGCCGGGGGATAAAGCGGCCCCTGCGTGGTCCCGGCCAGGGTATAGCGCTGGCCGTGTAATTCAGACATGTGTGCTTCCTTTGATAGCCATGGAGGGGTCAATTTTCGATTGCAAGACAGAATGCGTCATACCGGTTGCCAATATTTCTTCCCGTTCACTGATAACGACAGAGGGATAAACCGTAAAAGAAACGTCCATGGATGAGCACAGGGTCGTATGTTGAGAAATACGAACGATCGCTTTAAAGCGTGAACGCCGTTCATTAATGTCTTTTTCCAACAGTTCGTAATATATCAATGCCGGCAATGGGAAAAGGAAATTATCAAACTTCATATTCATTTCATTAATGACGTAATATGTGCTGACAGTGTTATCAGCCATATAAAACTCATCGGTAATGGCAATAAAGGCTTGGCGACTCGCTTCAACCAATATCATGCCCTGAATATGTTTGCCTGTTTGATGATCGGCCATGAGTTCACAGCGCTCATCAATCGAAAGTGGCATAACATAAAGATCTTCACTCACTCTGCCCGCGGTGCCAATCAAAATATTATGGTACAATTCTTTGTGAGAATGTACATTTTTACCCGTGGTGGCCAGTTGTTGCAATTCGGTCAGATCCAGTTTATTTTCATGATGTTTATTTCGTTCCTGGTTATCTAATACCTTCCCGGCATAATCTTCTCGGACACCTTGTCCTACAATGAATTGGCTGGCCGTATCAATAATATTTGCCGGGATCTGAGTGATTAAATCCAGTTGGCTGATAGTAATGATATCCCTGCCGTTAGAAAATTCGCTGAATTTATCACCAACAACAATTATTTTTTTAGTCATGACAAATTCTCATAATAGGATGAAGTTTTATAAACCTACGATAGAGCGATAAAATCGGGTATAAAGACCGTCATTGCCACCGGTGATGTAATTATCACCAGCTTGCTGAATAATGGTCTTATAACGCTCGTTGGTGAAAGCTTTCTTGTAAGCCTCTTTATTGCCATCAAATGCCGAGATAAACATCACACCTGGCTGCCCGCTGATCAAAGAGTGATAAGCTCCGAAACTAACAATTTTATCTTTATTATCGCGAACCACGTTGAAGATGGTTTTTTCACGCCATTGACGGTATTGTTTGTAATTTTCGGCAGGGACTTCAACATGCCTTAATTGCACATATTCTGTCTCAGGTAAATCAGTCTGCGATTCAATGGGCGCTTCGACATATTTTACCAATTCACGGCGAATATCGCCTACCAGGTCGCTGGCAAAAAGAGTAAATGCGCTCTCTAATTCCGCTTCCTGGGTGGCAATTTCCGCAAGGGTAGTGAACGCGCGCAGTTCCAGCAGTTCATTTAAACCCGGTTCATCTGAAATAAAATACCTTTTGTTACTGCTGTTAACCAGTGAGGTGAGAACCTGTTTGTCTGCATTAGCTTTCAGCGGAAAGCGCGAAATGAGTACATATTTGGATGACATAGTAAAGCCTATATTATGTTTTGTGTGAGAGACTTCACACTATCCTTTTACTCATTGATGAGAATTGCTACTTTTGTAATATAATTTAAGTATCACGGATTTTTGTTTGGGGTGTCTACCAAAAATAAAGTCCTTACGTTTCTGCCAACTGAAAAGGGTTATCTTATTGTATCTATTATTCTCTTTTCCCTGGAAGATGGTAGAAAAGACGCTGGAGATCCAATATGATTCACCCAGAAGAAAAACTTCCTACAATCAAACAATTACAATGTTTTATTGCGGTGGCCGACGAGCTGAATTTCCGGCGCGCAGCGGAGCGTATGAGCATGACGCAGCCGCCGCTTACCCGTCAGATCCAGTGTTTGGAAGATGTTATTGGCAGCCATTTGTTCACCCGAGATACACATCAGGTTCATTTAACGGAGGTCGGGCTCAAGCTTGATAAGCAGGCCAGGCAACTGATCGACCAGCTTTCACAGGTTATGAAAGGGCTGAAAGTCGTTAGTGACAGGGTCAAAATTGGGATGACACGAACGCTGGATTTCACATTGATCCCAACCATTAATACACATTTGCAAAAGCTGATCGATGCTGATGATATTTTCTCTTACCAGCTGACGTCAAAACAACTATTACATATCCTTGAGCTCGGCAATCTCGATATTGTCCTGACGGGCGAAAAACCCGCAGGTAATCTCAATGATTTCGTCTTCCATTGGCTGCATCAAGAACCCCTGATGTTGGCGATGCCATCTGCTCACCCTGCCAGTATTCAAGAGCGTGTGTCGCTCCAGGATGTTGCTGATTTATCTCTTTATTGGTTTAACCGTAGTGCCAATCCGAGTTTCTATGATAAGTGCGAGACTGTATTTCAAGGCCTGCCGTTTACACTTAAACGTAAACCGGATGACTCATTGTTGACGCTAGCCCATGTCTCTCGGGGGGAAGGTATGGCGCTGATGCCAAAGTCTATGTGCCTGTCGTCGCGCAAAGGCTTATGCTATAGATGTCTGGACGCTCAGACTGGACAAAAACTGAATATCGATGTGTATATGGTGACACGGAAAGGGAAAATACGTGCTCAGGTCCTCGCCGCGGTAGAACAGTTATTAGCCGGTGTTGCATCTGAGCCCTTTGAACCATAATAGTGGTTAGATATTTGCTAAAGCTCAAATAAATTTTTAGGTATAATCATGTCCTGCCGATTAAATTTCCTGAATTGCCGTACGCAAATCATTTTACAGGATACATTATTATCTCTCCGCTTCAATCTATAGCGGAAATGTTAGTGCCTTTGTTCACTGCTCTGCGAGCCATGATAATGCACAAAACTGACAGTAATGCACAAAATGTACTAAACAGGATAGAAGCCGAGTAGGTATGGCTCAGGTCAAAAAGAAGTCCTCCTAGACTGCCGCCGGCGACTGCCGCTACGCCAACAGAAATATAGAGCGCGCCCAGAATGGCGCCCAAATTTGTCGTACCATACCATCCTGCCGCCACTGCCGGATAAAGTGCGATACACCCGCCATTCGCTACACCGAACAACAAGGCAAAAATCGCAAGTGACCAAAAACTATGGGCCTCAAGCCAAAAAAGATTTAGCAGTGCCAATGAAAAGGTCAAATACTGCAACAGCCGGCGAGGTCCCATACGATCCCCTGCCCGGCCCAAAAACAAACGTCCTGCCACGTTGCCGACCCCGATCAATCCTATCAGCAAATTCGCCTCACTGGCGGAAAGGCTGAACTGCCGCGCATAAGGATTGATATGTACCAGAGCTAAAAAAAGTCCGACAGACCCCAGGAATATGGCGCTGAAATACCACCAAAAAGGCGCCGCGGTGACGGCCTCTCTAAATCCCGAGCCCGCTGATGCCTTCCCGCTGCCCGGCGGGCTATTCTCATTTTTTTTCTCGCCATCCGGCAACAAACCATAAGCTTCCGGTTTACTTCTCATCAGGCAACCCGCAAGCACACCGGAAATCAAAATGAAAACAGCAAAAATGCGTAGGGTGGCTTCCCAGGACAGACTTTGCATTAACCATCCCGCCGCAGTCGGCCCAATGAACGTCCCCACGCCGGTTCCCGCAAGGGCTATTCCGGACGCCTGGCTGCGCCTGGTTATAAACCACCGCTGTGTCGTCGTTATCGCCGGGACATAGACCAGACCAACGCCCAGGCCAACCAACAAACCAAAGCAGAGAATAAACCAGTGCAGAGAAAACGACAAAAAGCTGCTGGCAAAAAAACCCATGGATAACAATGCAATACCGGTTATCACCACCGCACGGGGTGACAGTCTATCGGCAAGGGTGCCGGAGAAAACACCGACAATATAATAAAGCAATGCTGTTAGTGAAAAGATGGACGCGACGGAAAAACTCCCTGCCGAAAAACTTGACTGAATATGCGAAAAAAATGCGCCAAAAGAATAAGCCGCGCCAAAAATCAGTGCCAGTAAAATATGTGTGGCGTAAACCACGTACCATCCAAAAAATCGGTTTTCCTTCATATTCAATCTGCCATTTTTTAGCCTACAAATGATTTTAACGAGGTACGCGTTTCTTCTCGTAAGAATACATGAACTACCTCCAAAGTAGTCCAAGTTTTGGTCCGTACCCACGGGAGATCACTTTTGCAACGATGGCGACACGTTCCCGACCCTGCCGATCTTTTCCCCGGAAAATGCGATCATCAATATAATGGAATCCTCTGCCCAATTTAGACGCTCTTTCTTTACCGAGTCTTCGTATTAGCAGCTTTTTGCCTAATCCCCCAGTAGCGACGCTGCCCACCACCACACCTATACAACAACTGCCGTAATCGCTCGCCAAGGTAGAATGCGACGATTTTTCGCAACTGTGCGCATAGACCACCATTTCTGTTGCTAAGGCTTAGGATCTCGGTACGTGGGATACGCTACCAATCTGACATCGACTTAGAGCAGGACGAATGTCTATCTCTTGACCAAACTCACCTATTGCCTGCTACCAGATCAAACGCATTCCAGCGTGAGATCATAAGCAACTAAAAAAAAAAAGACCCCCATCGCTCACCGGAACTACCCACTTTCACTAAAGGAAATATATTATGAGAATTCGTCACCTTAGATATTTTATGGCTGTCGCAGAAGAGCTTAACTTCACACGTGCGTCGGTACGCGTGCATATTGAACCGTCCTCCCTGTCCCACGCCGTCCATGAGATGGAGTCACAACTTGGCGTCAGGCTGATTAATCGGACCCAAGGGAGTTTACAACTGACGTGGCCTGGCGAAGTACTACTTGAGGAAACTCGCCGCATGCTCTCTTTTTTCGAAAACGCACAATCCCGTGTACAGGCGGCCTCTCAGGGTCTGTGCGGACGGATCCGCCTTGGCCTGGCCGATAGTCTTGCTCAACCCCCATTGACAAGACTGCTGGCGAGAAGCCGTGAGGAAGACCCCGGCACCGAGATCCGCATCATGGAGATGACGACCAGCGAAATGCTCCGTGCCCTGCATCATGATCAGATTGATATTGGCATCACCCTCGATGATGAACGCCAGAATGGATACATCAAGTATAAGGTCTGGAGTGAACGTCCGGCAGTCGTTATCCCGACGCATCATCCCCTGCTCAGCGTCAGAACGGTGGCCCTGCAAAACGCTATTCAAAATCGCCTCATACTCTGCCACCCCGAAAAATGCTCGGGCGGCTACAAAGTCATATCTCGCTGGTTTTCAAGCAAAAACCTGCCTCTTCCAGACATCGCTGAATATGTATCCGGGCATGAGCAAATGATCATGCTGGTGGCCGCGGGTTACGGTATCGGCATAGGGCTGGCATCTCAACTGGCCCTCTATGCGCATCCAGACGTCATTGTCAGACCGATGCAAGACGATGTTCCCGACACCTCGACTTTTTTTGTCCTGCTGGAACGCGATCCTGAGCCCGCCATTGCGCGATTCCTGCACCGAGCCGGTGAAATGAACCACTTCTCTCAAAGCCAATGATGCAAACTCGTTCACAGTGGTAAGGCATGGCAAAAGTCAATTGACCATGCCTTTTTTATCATCAGCCCAAGAAATTTTTCAAGTTGCAATCTTTGACGCATATCACTTTTTTCATATTGATAAATTAATTTAAACAAAAAATGTAACAATTATTCCCATTTCCACCTGCGCGCATCCGCTAAATTTTTTGGCCTCACCACC
This sequence comes from Sodalis sp. RH14, assembly GCF_047324285.1. Classification (NCBI taxonomy): domain Bacteria; kingdom Pseudomonadati; phylum Pseudomonadota; class Gammaproteobacteria; order Enterobacterales; family Bruguierivoracaceae; genus Sodalis; species Sodalis sp. RH14. The sequence continues at coordinate 2,428,331 of NZ_CP178739.1, read as the reverse complement.
TTGTTTTTCTCATTACACCCCTCGCCTGTTAAAAATTATTGACGACAAGGTCGTTCAAATTTTAATCAATTATTTTCTTCAACAAAACTGTTCATTCCTAATTCGTGCCGTCTCTCCACTGGTGTCAGCCTAACTCAACGTCTGAGTCAGGCATGCAGGACACAACAATACGGTGAGACGCTTGAACCTTTTGTTTGCTGCGTTTTTGTGTTGGTTTTCCTCTAATACGGGTCAGTCCCAGGAATGCCACACGGCATTAAGGAGTGGCCTGTATGTCAAATCAAGATAACGACCCGGCCCAGGAGCACCGCATTCTGCGGCGCGCCGAAGTCGAAATAAAAACGGGGTTCAAGCGCGCCCATATCTACAACCTGATGAAAGAAGGCAAGTTTCCCAAAGCCTTGCGCCTCGGCGTACGCGCGGTGGGCTGGGACTCCGCTGAAATCGATCAGTGGATCATCGAGCGACTGAAAGATCGCATCTGAACGTCTTCCAACGAGGACCATTTCCTTCCATTCAGCGAGGAGTGCGATCATGCAGGTTGTCTCCATTATCTCGACCAAAGGCGGTGTGGGTAAGACGACGACCGCGGCCAATCTCGGCGGCTTCGCCGCGGACGCCGGCCTGCGTGTGCTGTTGCTGGACCTGGACGTGCAGCCGACCCTGTCGAGCTATTTTTCGCTCGCGGCGCGGGCACCCGCCGGCATCTACGAGTTGCTGGCGTTCAACGAACAACGCATTGAGCAACTGGTCTCGCATACCGCTATCACCGGACTGGACCTGGTCATTTCCAACGACGATCGCAGCGAACTCAACACGCTGCTGCTGCACGCACCCGATGGACGCCTGCGCTTGCGACATCTGCTACCCGCCCTGGCGCCGCGCTACGACCTGCTGCTGATCGATACCCAGGGGGCGCGCAGCGTGTTGCTTGAAATGGCCGTATTGGCATCGGATATGGTGTTGTCCCCGGTCACGCTGGAGATCCTGGCCGCCCGCGAGTTACGTCGTGGCACCCTGCAGTTGATCAAGGATCTGGCGCCCTATCGCCGTGTGGGCATCGTTCCGCCACCATTGAGCCTGCTCATCAACCGCATGCATCCGGTCTCGTCCAACGCCCGGTTGATCCAGCAGGCCCTGAGGATGATGTTCCAGGAGCAGGCTGCGGTACGCGTGCTTAACACCGGCGTTCCCGCCCTTGAAGCCTACCCCCGCGCCTCAACGCGGGGACTTCCTGTTCACCGGGTGGAGTACCGGCAGCCTATCGACCGCATCGCGCCCGCCGCACTGGAGACGATGCGTGCGCTGGCATGCGAACTGTTCCCGCACTGGCATGACAGGTTCGCCCTCGTCACCGGTCGCGTCAGAACGCGCATGACGACGGGAGGACCTGTCCATGTCGAACATCCATGAGTTGATCCGGGGGCACAAGCAACTGCGCGCGGTCATTGAGTTCGCACTGGCTGAAGGCTGGCGCGTGGTGCGTACGCACGGCGGCCATCTGAAATTCATCCGGCCCGGCTATGCCACCATTTACACCGGCTCGACGCCAAGCGACCACCGGGTCGGACGTAACGCCCGCGCGCGACTGCGCCGCGCCAAACGTCAAGCGTCGGAGCTTGCTAGCCGGTCTTCCCTGCGGGAGGACGGCCATGGCTGAACTGACTTCACAAGGCATGGCCGACAAACTGCTATCGGCAGGTTTCGAACGCAGCGGACCTTCCGCCGCAGCGCTCAGCGACCCGATTGCCGATACCCCGATGGTGGTCACGCTTGACGAACTGCGCCCCTATGAACTCGACCCGCGCCGGACGCGCAATCCCCTCTACGAGGAGATCAAGGCCTCTGTCCGCGAACGAGGACTCGATGCCCCGCCCCCGATTACCCGCCGGCCGGGCGCCGAACATTTCATCATTCGCAACGGCGGCAATACGCGACTGGCCATCCTGCGCGAGTTATGGGCCGAAACTAAGGAAGAGCGTTTTTTTCGTATTTCCTGCCTGTTTCGCCCTTGGCCGGAACGTGGCGAAATCATCGTGCTGACCGGCCACCTCGCTGAAGACGAACTTCATGGCAGGCTATCTTTTATCGAGCGGGCGCTCGGTGTTGAAGAAGCCCGCGAATTCTACGAGCAGGAAGATGGACGTTCCCTGTCGCAGTCCGAGCTGGCCAGGCGTCTTTCGGCGGACGGCTACCCGATTCAACAGTCGCACATCAGCCGCATGCAGGACGCCGTCCGCTACCTGCTGCCCGTCATTCCGACGGTGCTCTACGGCGGGCTTGGCCGCCATCAGGTCGAACGCCTTGGCGTGTTGCGCCGGGCCTGTGAGCGCGCCTGGGAAGCACATTCTGCAGCCAAACGACTTCCTATGGATTTCGCCTCTTTTTTCCAAGACGTGCTGGCGCCGTTCGACGCAGGTTCCGACACCTTCTCGCTGCAGCGTGTCCAGGACGAGTTGATCGGGCAGATGGCTGAATTGCTGGAGTTGAACTACGACACGCTCAATCTGGAAGTCATCGAGAGCGAACATCGCCAGCAGGTGTTGACCAGTCCGCCCGCGCCGAACACGCCGCCTGCGGCGGAGCCACGCACTAAACCGTCCCTTCCGGCAACCCGCTCCCCGGCCCCATCCGAGGCTCCCGCTGCAACACCCCGACTCCGTCCCGGCAGTGCGTCCACCACTGCTCCGGAGACGACCTTCATGCCACCTGCGGGCGAGAAGGAACCCTCCACGCCCGGACCGGACATCCAATCGTCGGAAGAAACACTTCCGGCGGGGTACGCGCAGCAGGAAGAGCAGGAAGAACGCCTGCTGGGACATATCATCTCGCCGGCGCCCACTACCGATCGTCTGCAATCCATCCAGCGTCTGGTCGCCGATCAGTTGGGCGACCAGGTTACTGATTTTGCCGACAATGTGCTACAGGCCATCCCGATCCAGGTCGGCGGGCTCTATCCCATCACCGATGTCTGGTACATAGAGCCAGGGCTGGAGACACCGGAGCGCCTGCGCGTCCATATCGCGCAGTTCGCCCGCGAGATCGCTGGGGAAGCCTCGGCGACCGACTGGATCACGCTCTGCGATGACGGTATCGGTTTCGTATGTACCTCACCTTCACCGCCTCGCGATGCTGCCTCATTCCCTGCATTCCCGCAGGCGGTACTGACTCTGCTGGCTGCCTTGGCTAACCCCTCCGCGCTGCCCGAGAGGCTTGATCACCCTGTGCCGCCTGACGCACTGGCCGCCCTTCTGTATGGGCATGGTGATACTATCGCGCGGCTCAGTGACGAGGCGTTGGTGAAGCTCTTCCGACTACTGCGTCTGGCGCGCCGCCTGCTGGATCTCGAAGCAGGTTCTGCGCACGACGACGGTTGAGGATGGGAGGCCAACATGTCGTCACCCCATCCCCTGAACCAGGCCGTCATCGCGCAGGCCCTGCATGACCTGCGCAACGGACAGCTGCGCCGTTGCAAAGCAATGGGATTCGGCGAGAAAGAGCTCGATGCCCTCAAGCATCCGGCACTGGTCAGCCTGCTGGTCAACGCCTCGGTGTCCTGGTGCACGGTATCCATCAATCGTGAGGCACTGCTCCGGCTGTTGGATCAGGCACAGGACATCGGCAAAGAGGTTGAAACCATTGACCGCATGCTGCGCCTGGGGGCCAGCACGGAGATGGTCAGCCGCTATTTTGGCCTCACACACCAGGAAGTGGCGCTACGCCGGGATATTCTCGGCCTGCCCCGGCGCAAGGGTCGCCATCCCGTCCTGGATGAAGCCCAGGATGCAGCATTGTGGCAGCAATGGAAGGATGGCCTGCAGCAACACGCCATCTCGCCCGCAGACGAGATGGCGATGCTGCCCCTGGCCATGGAGCTTGCCGAGAACATGGTGCTGCCCATGTCGGTTGTCTGGGCCGCGGTACGACAATGGGTCGACCAGGGGCTGGTGTAGACCATGAGGCTGGATGGCACCTCCCAGCACCACGGATCCGTCGATTTGTCCGAACTCTTCGATGACGCCCTGCGCAAAGTGACTCCGCCACCTGAGTCATCTGCGTCTTCATCCTTCAAAGATGGCATGCTTTACAGCGGCAACCGGCACGAAAGCGTTCCCCGCGCGTTATTTCTTGATGCGCGCCTGACGCCGCTGGAGCGCAATGCCTGGCAAGTGTTCCGCCTGCAACTCAATGGCGATGGCCTCACCGCGTTCCCCACCTATGACCAGTTGCGCCCCTGGCTTGCGTCCATGCCCTGTGGGCCGCAGGCTTCGCATGAAACCGTGGCACGTGCCCTCACGCTCCTGCGGCTGACCCGCTGGCTCAGCCTGGTGCGACGTCGCCGTGACCGCAGGTCCGGCCGCATCCAGGGGAATGTTTATGTGCTGCACGACGAGCCCGTGACCCCGTTCGAGGCTATGCAACTCGATCCGGATTACCTCGGCCTGGTCAGCCAGTCGCTGACGCATGCGGCCAAGGCCGTTCAGGTCACCGGCCGCAACACGCTCAGGGAAATCGCCGCGGACCCACTGCTCAGCGGACGAACCCTACCCACTCGTCTACAGGTGCTGGCGCAACGTATGGCCCGACAGGAGGGGAACGTCACACGCGCACACGAGGCGCAGGCCGTCCACGAATCCGAAGACGGGGATGACGACCTTCTTCGGATTCGTGCTCCCCTCACTTCGGAATCCGAAGCCGGGCCGGAAGTGCCGCCTGACGCCCGTCTTCGGGATCCGAAGACGGTCCGTACAGTACGTATTACAGAAAAAGAAAAAGAAGTACGTACTGTACCGCGTGCGCGTGGGTTGCCGAACCTGAAACTGCCTGAACGTTTTCTTGCACTGAAGGAGGAACAACAGGCTGGCGCGCTGGTTGCCCTGCAACAGGTCGACTCAGGCCAACGGCAAGCCGTGCTTGACGAATGGGCGGTGCGTTGTCGCCGCGGCGCCGCGGTGCGCAACCCGGCCGGCTACCTGTTCGGCATCATTCAGAAAGCCATCCGCGGCGAGTTCAAATCATGGGTCGTCGCCCAGGCCGAGACGTGTCCGCTTGCGACACCGTCTCCGGCATCGCCCTCGGCCAACACAGCGGCGCCGCCGGCTTCCCGCGAGGCGGCCTTGCAGCATATTGCCCGGCTGCGTGCCCTGCTGCATATCCGCTCGCGTCCGGTATGCTAACGGAGATTGCCGGCGACAAGGACTGCAGGCTATCCCCGGGGGATAAGTCCGGCTCCCATGGCATATCTGGCATCGAGGAAGATGACCGGCACGCGAAGTCGGCCGGCTTCGGTGCTATCCCCAGGGGATAGCTGATTGATGCCACACCACCGAGGGATGGCGGCCGCCGATTCAGCCAATTCTCACTATCCCAAACTATCCCCAGGGGGGTAGGTCCGACCCCTGCGTCGTCCGGCATCAAGGAAGAAGCCGGCGTGCGAGGACCACCTATCCCCTGGGGATAGGTGTGATACCTGCCATGCCATCGCAAGAATCGGGATAGCGCCAAGTGCGGTTTTCCGACTGACAGCCTTCCATGCTATCGCGATGCTGGCGACTCGTTCTTCAACTGCGAGGCGTCTCCATGGCAAACAACGAACCTCTGCAACTCAACCTCGGGTCATTGCGCAGTGCGATGACACTGACGCTGCATACGCACCACGCATCCCGTATCTGGCACGGCCGCGCTGCCAGCGATGGCCGGCCCAGCATCGTTGGCCTGGCCGGCTACGTCTCGGTCATGAACAAGCTCAAACGCGGCTCGGAACAGGACGATCCCTACAGTGACGAATGGATGCTACGCATCGAGGAGAAGCTTGAGCAGACTCGCGCCACGCTGCATACCCTGCGCGAACAGGTGGATCTGGCACTGGCCGATGTTCCCGCAGCCCTGAGCCTAGGTGAGAATTTGAACGTTCAGCCGGTCAAGCTGCCGCTGTTCGTCAATTCGCAATTGGGTTTCATGGCGGTCTACCTGCTGGCGGATTTCGACGATATCGCCCGCAAGCTCATCCTGGCACATCACACCGCGCTCATCGACCGCAGCACACTGGAGCGCTGGCTCAACGATGGCGCACATGCCTTGCGCAGTCTGTTTTCATTGGCCCAGCAGTTTCGCTACTCAGGCACCACGCGCGACGATTTCGCCGCGAACAATGCCGCAGCCCGCGCCGCGCTTGAGAAATATGGGCCGCTGCCGCAGGCCGTGCTCGAAGGCACCCGACGCTCACGCTTCGCCCCACCGCTGCTGCGTCGTCCGCCGCCGTCGGCCATGACCACACGCTCAGACAGCTCAGCAACGGCTAAGGATGAGGGGGCCGTTCTCGCAACCGAGGGGGCCAGCGTCTTGGCTGAGGTATCCAATGACACAGCTGCGCCTGATGATTCCGATGATGAGGAACGATCTGAATGAGTGGCCCGAACCGTTTTGTCAGTCTGGAACAGGCGGACTTCCGCGGTCTGGAACACGCAGCCTATCTAAAAGGCCTTTTAAGACCCTTTAAGGGTAAGGGGGGTCTGGAGGACTGGGCCAGCCAGTGCCATTCACTGCGCGACAGTCTGATTGGCCTGGCGCAGCGGCGCGTTTTGTCGCAGACACACCGTCCCCCGTTCAACCTGCTGTCCATTGCCCTGGCCCAGCAGGCCACTGGCGCAGGGACCACCTTTCTGCGCTGGCGCAACCTCGACCGCTCGCGTATGGGCGTGGCGCTGTGGGAAGAACTGATGGACCGCACTTCACTCGTCGCCTTGTTGGACGATCTGCTCGCTATTGAACAGCAACGCATCGCCCTGAACATGCAAATCAGCCTGCTGCATACCCTCAGCCGCCAGGCCCAGGAATGCGCCAGCAAGATGGCCCAGGCTGAAGAGGTCTACCTGCGCCGGATGAACGCGCTCACCGACGCAGCACACTCGTATTACCGGCCACAGCCCTGATCCGCCTCGCTGCAGCACACCCGCGCAGGCTGTGACGGTGCGGGCCTTTCAACCACCACGGAGATCGCAACCATGAGCACCTATTTTATCAACGAGGGCAATATCGGCTCGCCGCCTGAGTTCAACGAATACCCGAACGGCAACGAGGAGCCACGGCGGGTACTGCGCCTCAACGTCTACTTCGACAATCCTGTGCCCACCAAGGACGGCAGTTACGAGGACCGCGGCGGTTTCTGGCGGCCGGTCGATTGGTGGCATCGCGATGCCGAGCACTATGCCACGCTGTTCCAGAAGGGCATGCGCATCGTGGTTCAGGGGCGTGAGGAGCGCGACGACTGGACCGATGAAAACAACAATGCCCGCACGACCTATCGCATCAACGCACGCAGCGTGGGGATCCAGCCCTACCGCATCGAGTCGGTCAAGCTCGCCCCGAAGTCGGCGTCCTCATCAGCATTACCCCCCACCGGCGGAGCCAGCGCCAACCGAATAGGCTGGGTGCGCAGGACGGTCATTGTGATACGGCCTTCCGTTTACCCGCAAGCTATCCCCTGGGGATAGCTTGCGCTTCTCCTAACTGACCGGACGCGCCGTAATCACTCTCTTTCGCGCCGTCTGCCCGGCACATTGTTATACAAACAGCACGCAACCTTATCTGGCAACAGGCAAATCAGCGTAGCGGGTTGTATAAGTCGGTGAGAGCATGCCCGTTTCATCACCCATGATTTTTTCTGCACACCCTGACCGGCGAACCAGACCTTGCCCTTTCTGATCTGTTTCAGCCCGTCCACCATATGCGTCAGCGCGGCACTGTTCTTTTGAGGTTGATGCTCGTCGAACAGGTTGAACTGCGCGACACCTAGCTGTAGAAGCCAGCCAGCATCACGCCGGCCTTCAAGTAACGGTGCCCTGCGTTCCAAATCCGATCGAGCCGTCTTCCAAGTCAACAACTTTGACAGCGTTTCGCTCGATAATTTTTCTCCTTTGGCGGCCGCTTATAAAGCACTTACGCTCACAGGATGCCCGGTCGGGGAAACCGTCTTGCACTTAAACAGAGCTAACTGGTTTTTATCAGATAATTTTTATCATAGGGCTGCTGCGTATGCAGCACTCCATAACATAGATAAATCAGTTTTCTCACCGCCGCGTCCAGCGCCGACATCTTGGCCTTTCCTTTCAGCAGCAGTCGCTCATAGAGCACTTTCACATGAGCGTTGCAACTGATATATAAAGCTTGGCCCTGGCCCTCATGCTCGATTGCAGCAGTCCGGCTTGAACTCCCTTGATGCGCGTACCCCCGCCAATCCCTGGCCGGCGGATCACAGACCCAACGTGTTCATGGCCCTGATGGAGAGCATAGGCAGTAATATGCTGGTTTTTGATCCTATGCCGGACAATAAAAAAAATCGCTATATCCCGAATCCAGGCGGGAGGTCACGGTCTGGGGAGTACCAGATGATTTTACCCCCCGCCTGGGGGGTAAAATTATATCGTCTACTAAAAGAAATAACCAAAATTTTATTCTTAAAATGTCAGCACAAAAAATCCATGGCTACCGTCCCGCTCCAGCTGTGCCACCAGTCCCAGCTCCCAGGAGATATAGTCCTGCATGGCCCGGGGGGAATTACCGGTGCCTTCATAGGGACGGCGGTAGCGCCGGGGCAAAGGACGCGGCGATTGGAATGCCGCTTCGTCCGGCGACAGTTCCGGCAGTGGCGCGGTCCAGGGGCCGGATACGGTAAAACCGGCATCCTCCCCGTCAAGCACCCAAACCTGCCAGCCCATTTGCGCCAGCCAGGAAGCGGTCATATCGGCACGCGTCCCGCCCCGGCCATCCGTCAGGACTATACGCGCCCCGCGTACGCTGGCGTAGTGATCGGTCTCCTGCACCAGCTGTCCGCCGGGGACCGGACGGGCCGCCGGAAAATGACCGGCGGCATACTCTTCCGGCTGTCTCACGTCAAAGACATAGGTGGTGCGATCCGGCTGTGTCAGCCAGCGCTGCAGTTCGCCGGCACCCAGACGTTTCACTCCGGCCCGATCCGCCACCCGCCTTGCGGCGACGGCGGCAACCCGGCCCGCCGTTTCGCTCACAGCGGGGTAACGGCGCCGTTGATGGTGCTCCAGCGGTAGCCCGGCCAGCATCCAGCCGATGGTGCCGTTGCGCAATGCCGCCACCGGGTTGGCAATACCGGCATTAATCAGCGACTGGGCGCCGATAATACCGCGGGTGCGTCCGGCGCAGTTGACGATAATGCGGGTGGTGGGGGATGGTACGAGATCCCGGACCCGCAATACCAGCTCCGCCCCCGGTACGCTGATACCGCCGGGGATGTTCATGGTCTGGTATTCATCGAAACGCCGAACATCCAGCACCGCCACATCCTCGGCGGCGTCCAGCAGCCGTTTCAGCTCTTCCGCCGCCAAAGACGGCGTCTGGCGGCGGTGCGCCACCAGTTCGCCAAACGCTTTGCTGGGCGAGTTGACGTCGATAAACAGTTCGCCGCCCGCCGCCGCCCAGCCGGCCAGTCCGTCCGCCAGCAAAGCCACATCCAGGTAACCCAGCGCCTGCAGCCGGCGCGCGGCGACGGCTGCCAGTCCCTCGCCGTTATCATATAGGGTCACAGGAACGGAGCGCCGGGGAATGCGCGCCATGACATCAGCCTCCAGCCGGGACAAGGGGATATTGGCGGCGAACAAGGGATGCCCTTCGGCATAAGAAGCTTCCTCGCGTACGTCCACCAGCGCCACTTCCTGCCGGTTCAACAAGGCCTGGCGAATTTCGTCCGCCTGCCTGCGGGGGAAAAGGGGGTTGGTCATGTAAAAATACTCCTGAATCAGATCAATCGAGTAGCGATATGGCTACATCAGCCATGGGGGAATCTGGCGCAGAGCGCCAATCGCTGCACTTTACCCGAGCCACCCCGAGGTAATGCCGTAACGATATAAAAACACACCGGCGCTTTGAAACTCCCCAACCGCTCCAGGCACCATGCCCGCAATCCGGCCTCATCCAGAACCATGCCGGCCCGCAATACCAGCGCCGCCGCGATATTTTGACCGTAATCGGCATCGGGTATCGCAAAAGCGGCCGCGTCACTCAGGCCGGGGAAATCCGCCAGCGCCTCGTCGATTTCCCGCGGGGCGATGTTTTCTCCGCCCTTGATGATGATCTCTTTCATCCGCCCGGTAATGAAATAGAATCCGCGCGCGTCGCGATAGCCAAGATCGCCGGTATGCAGCCAGCCGCCGGCGTCAATGGCCGCCGCGGTTTGTGCGCTGTCCAGATGATAGCCGGCCATGATGTTTGGGCCCCGCAGGAGGATTTCGCCGCAGCGATTATCCGCCAGCCGCTCCCCGCCGGGACCGGCAACGGCGGTCTCAATGCCGCAGGGCAAGCCGACGCTGCCATATACCCGGCCGGTATGGGGATTGCAGAATGCCAGCGAACCCGACTCCGTCATACCCATGCCCTCGATGACCGTTATGCCGAACCGCTGCTCGAATTGCCGGTGCCGGGCGGGCGGCAGCGGCGCGGAGGCGGAGCGGGCGAATTTGACCCAGGGATAGCGGGCATCGCCGTCGGAAGCGCCGTGCAAAAGGAAGGCTATCATGGTGGGCACCAGGTTGAGCCAGGTGCAGTGATAACGCGCCACCATGCCCCACCAGCGGGAGACGGAAAAACGCCGCGGCGCCACCAGACTGCCGCCGCTGACAAAGGGAACCAGCGTCCCGATGACCTGGCCGTTGATGTGGTAAAGCGGCAACGCGCACAGCAGACGATCCTGCGGCGTAAGCCGATGCCAACGTGCGATGCGTTCCGCCGCGGCCAGCATATTGCCGTGGGTCATAACAACCCCTTTGGGCAGGCCGGTGGTGCCCGAGGTATACATCAACAGCGCCGGGCTCCGGGCGGACAACTGCCGCGGACAGGCGGCCGGATCGTCGGCGGGGTGCGGCTTGCAGATGACCGCATCGTCCATCGGCAGGTCCCGTTCGCGGATCACCATCAAGGGACGGCCTGCCGGCGGCAGGCTGTCCAGCACCCTCCGCAGGCGAGGGGCAGACTCCCGGCTGGTGATGACGGTTTTAGTGCCGCAATGGGTGATAATCCACGCCAGGGCCGTGTCGGCGGCCAGCAAACTCAGGGGCACCGGCACGTAACCCGTCAGCATGCATGATAGGCAAAGCGCCACGGTGTCAAAGCCGCCGGGCAGCAGCAGCGCGATATGATCACCGGGCCGGTGGCCGGTGGCCATTAACCGCTCGTCCTGGCGCCGGGCGGCCAGGGCCAGCTGTGCGAAGGTGAGGGTGCGTTCGGTCTCCGGACAAATCAGGAAAACCCGATCGGCGCCCTCACGCAGATGCCGGGCCAGCACCGCCGGCAGCGAGTCGGCGGCGTCTGGCGCCGCGTCCTCCTCTTCGGTGCCTGTGTCGCCCCGCGCTGCTCTCTCTGCTTCGGCGCCGGTGTTGCCCAAGGCCGCTTCTTCGGCTTCGGCGCCGTTCACCGTTGCTTCGCCGCTGCCCTTCACGATCCCTTCCTGCGCAGATAATCGCCGAACAGCCTATCCAGCGAAGGGATATTTTCCTCTATGGGGCGCGAGATGCGGACCTTATTATAAAAATGCCGGTAATTGAGATTGTCGGAGAAGTGATTTTTGCCCCAGGTGCCGCAGCCCAGGGTCAGGGTAAAGGGCAATCCGTTATCAAAATTGCCGCCGGCGGCAAAACTGTGGGCTTGATTGACGATAACGCGGCTCACCGGCAGGGTGAGTCCCGCCGTCAGCGCCTCCGCCGGATCGGTGCCGTGCAGGCCGACGGAGTGGCCGGCCCCTTGCCAGGCATAAAGCGCCCTGACCCGGTCGCATGCCTGGTGAAAATCATCCGCCCGATAGGCGGTTAACACCGGCGAAAGTTTTTCACCGGAAAAGGGAAAGCGTTCGCCCACCCCCTCTTCCTCGACGATGAAAAAACGGGCACTCCGGCAGGCGGATCGCGTTAATCCGGCCGCTTCAGCCAGCAACAACGCGGATCGGCCCACCCGATCCCGCGCCAGCTTGCCGCCGCCGTCGGGCCAAAGGACCCGTTGCAGCCGGGCCTTTTCCCGTGCCGTCAATACCACGCCGCCCTGTGCCGCCAGGGCGTCCAGCATCGGCCGGTAGCGGCCGGACGGGATGATGATGCTGTTTTCCGCGGAACAGCTGGTGGCGTTATCAAAGGTTTTCGAATCCGCTATCTTGCGGGCGGCCGCGGTCAAATCCGCCGATTCGCTGATAATCGTGGCCACGTTGCCGACACCGACGCCGAAGGTGGGCGTACCGCTTTGCGTCGCGGCCCGGACATTGGCCTGGGAACCGGTGACGATAACCAGGTCCGCCGCGCCCATCAGCAACTGCGTGTGCTCGCGGCGGACGGGGGCGGGCAGCATTTGCACCAGATCGCGGGGAACCCGCAGGACATCCAGCTCCGGGTAGATTAGCGCCAGCAATCGGGCGCAGCTGGCGGCCCCTTTCGGCGACGGCGCCACGATAACGGCGTTGCGGCATTTCACGGCATTGATAATGTTATTGATTACCGTGGCCACCGGGTTGGTAGAGGGCGTCACGGCGGCCACGACCCCCACCGGCCGCGCAATGTCGACGATCCCGCGCTGCGGATCTTCGCCAATCACGCCGACGGTTTTTTTACCGTGCAGATCCCGCAGCAGCCCCAGCGTCTTGCGATGATTTTTGATGACCTTATCTTCGACATTGCCCAGACCGGTATCCTCTACCGCCAGGGTTGCCAAGGCCCGGTTATTGGCGGGATTGATCACCGCCCAGCCCAGGGCGCTCACCACCAAATCGATTTGCTCCTGGCTGTAACCGTCTATCCGCCGCTGCGCCTCCCGCGCCCGCGCCACCAGGGAGTGAATCAGCCGGGCCGGCGCCGTTTCCTCCCCGGCCGGGGAGAGGGAGGCCGGCGAGGGTGTCGCCGGGCTCATTTCGCGGCGGCCGGCTGCCAGACCGGCACCGCCTGGGCATTAATGTGTTTAGGCAATAATCCCGCGGCAAAAAACGCGTCGGCGATGCGCTGCTGTTCGCCGAGGCTCTCAAGGGTCACCGGTTTTACCTGATAGGTGCGATGGGCATTGGCCTGTTCCACGGTGGCCACGTCCAGATTGCCCCATAACGGTCCCAGCAATTTCGCCGCAGCGGCCGGATGGGACTTGACCCAGGCGCCGGTGTGTTCCAACTGCCGGTAAATCAGCTCCAGGATCTCGGGATGCTGCCGCGCATAGGAACTGGACGCCAGATAATAGCGCTGATAGCTGGCCAGCCCCTGCCCCGGCGCCAGCACGCGGGCATGCTGCCGGCGTTCGGCGGCGGCGACAAAGGGTTCCCAGGTTACCCAGGCGTCCACCTGCCCGGTTTCAAACGCCGCCAGGCCGTCCGCCGGGGTCAGGTAAGCCGGGGTGATATCATGGAATGTCAGGTGGGCCTTCGCCAGGGCAACGATGAGCAAATAATGGCTGCCCGCCGCTTTGGTGACCGCGATGCGTTTGCCTTTCAAATCTTCCAGGGATTTCAGCGGTGAATTTTGCGGCACCAGGATTGCCTGGGCATCCGGCGAGGGCTCTTCACGGGCAAAATAGGTCAAATCGGCGCCGGCCGCCTGGGCGAAGACCGGCACGGTATCCGCCACGTCGGCGGAGACATCCACATTACCGATATTCAGGGCCTCCAACAGCGGCAGGCCGCTGGAAAATTCATACCAGCTGACCTTAATTCCCCGGGGAGCCAGTTCTTTTTCCAGCGTGCCCTGCAATTTCACCAGGGTCAGCAAGGTGGAGGATTTTTGATAACCGATACGCAGAACGGTTTCCGCCCGCGCATTGAATTGAATCAATAAAGCCAATAAAGGAACGGCGATAAAAATAAGACGGCGCAAGGTAAACGTAAAGCGAGACATAACGGTATCCGACAAGAATAGGTAATAGTAAGCTCCAAGAGTTGCCCTGTACTGTCAAAGTATATAATCAACTTTAGATAGTCTATTTTATCCCTTAATATCCGGTCCGGTTCCCGGCCTTGCCGGCAGGCTTTCGCCAGGAGGGAAAACGCTCAACGCCGCCTTGGATCCGGCATTTTAGAAACACAAAAGCCCTTTAAGATAAACATCCATATAACAACATTACTTTATTAGAATATTTTCATACCGGCTATTAACAGCGGCCCTATATTTATGAATATGATTTTTCTTTTAGCAAAAGAATATCTATCCAAAGCTGAAAATAACATTTACCGAACAATTTCCCGCGCTGTTAGGATTTTCTTTTCACTCATAAAGATGGAAAGAAATGATGAATCTGCGCGGCGGTATTGCATTATTGCTTTCATTGGCCGTCTCGGCCGGTGCCTATGGCGCCGATACCCTGCGTATCGGCTATCAGAAATCCGGCACCACCCTGGTTTTGCTGAAAGGGGAAGGCTCGCTGGAAAAAAGCCTGGCCTCGCAGGGCATAAGGGTGAAATGGACGGAGTTCCCCGGCGGTCCGCAACTGCTGGAAGGATTGAACGTCGGCTCCATTGATTTTGGATTTACCGGCGAAACGCCACCGGTATTCGCTCAGGCCGCCGGGGCCAATCTGGTTTATATCGCCAATGAACCGGCCTCGCCCACCGCGGAAGCCATTCTGGTGCCGAAAGAGTCCGCCCTGCGCAAGGTGGGGGATTTGAAAGGTAAAAAAGTCGCGCTGAATAAAGGGTCGAATGTGCATTACCTACTGGTGCGGGCGCTGCAGGAAGCCGGCCTGAGCTATGGCGATATCACCCCGGTCTATCTCTCCCCCGCCGATGCGCGCGCGGCCTTTATCCAGGGCAGCGTGGATGCCTGGGTGATTTGGGATCCGTTCGCCGCCGCCGCCGAACAACAGCTGCAGGCGCGGACCCTGCGAAACGGCCAGGGCATCGTGGATAACTATCAGTTTTATCTCGCCACCCGGGACTTCGCCACGGCCCATCCCCGGGTGATTACCGAGCTGGTCAGGCAAATCCGGCTGGTGGATAAGAAGGCCGTTGAAGACCCCGCGGCGGTAACCCGCCAGGTGGCTCCCCTGCTGGGGCTGCCGGAGAATATCACCCGCATTGCGGTGGAACGGCAAAATTATCAGGCTGCGTTTATTACCCCGGCGGTGACCGCCGGCCAGCAACGGATTGCGGATACGTTCACCCAATTGAAATTGATTCCGCAAAGCCTGAATGTCTCACAAGCCGTCTGGACGCCGCCCGCACAGTAGCGGCGGACCGTCCGATGCGCACCTTACAGGAGCACGGGATGAAACGCATTACCCTCGAGCTTTCCGAACGTCTTGCGCCCTGGCTGCTGCCGGTGCTGTTAATGGTATCCTGGCAAGCGGCGGTGAGCGCCGGCTGGCTGTCCAGCCGGATCCTGCCGGCGCCGAGCGCGGTGGTCACCGCGGCCTGGCGGTTAATGTACAGCGGCGAGCTATGGCAGCATTTGGCCATCAGCAGTTGGCGCGCCGCGGTGGGATTCGCCATCGGCGGCTCCATCGGTCTGCTGCTGGGCTTTATCACCGGCCTGTCCCGCTGGGGGGCGCTGCTGCTGGACAGCACGGTGCAGATGATTCGCAACGTGCCGCATCTGGCGCTGATCCCGCTGGTGATTTTGTGGTTCGGCATTGATGAATCGGCAAAGATTTTCCTGGTGGCCCTCGGCACGCTGTTCCCCATTTATCTTAATACCTACCACGGCGTGCGCAATGTGGACGCCGGCCTGGTGGAAATGGCCCGAAATTACGGACTGTCGGGTTTTTCGCTGTTTTATCAGGTTATTTTGCCCGGCGCCCTGCCTTCCATACTGGTGGGAGTCCGTTTCGCGCTGGGTTTCATGTGGTTGACGCTGATTGTGGCGGAAACCATCTCCGCCAATTCGGGCATTGGCTATCTGGCCATGAATGCCCGTGAATTTTTGCAAACCGACGTGGTAGTGGTAGCCATTATTTTATACGCCATCCTCGGCAAGGCGGCGGACAGCGCCGCCCGGGCGCTGGAACGCGTCTGGCTGCGCTGGCATCCGGCTTACCAGAAGACGAGGGCAACGGCATGAGCGTTAACGTCTACCCGGTTAATCGCGGCATCCCCCTGGCATTGCGCCAATTGGAGAAGTCTTTCCATGGCCACCGGGTGCTGGGCAATGTGGATCTCGCCATCCCCGCCGGACAGTGCGTGGCCATCGTCGGGCGCAGCGGCTGCGGCAAAAGCACCCTGTTGCGCCTGCTGGCCGGTCTTGACCGGCCGGACCGCGGCGATCTCTCCTCCGGCAATGCTCCGCTGCGCGCCAGGCAAAACGATATACGGCTGATGTTCCAGGACGACCGGTTATTACCCTGGAAAAAGGTCGTGGATAACGTGGGCCTCGGCCTGGGCAAGGACGCCAGGGAGCGCGCCCTGGCCGCTCTTGACACCGTCGGATTGGCCGGGCGGGCCGGCGACTGGCCTTCCACCCTGTCCGGCGGGCAGAAGCAGCGGGTGGCGCTGGCGCGGGCTTTGATTCATCGTCCGCGCCTACTGCTGCTGGATGAACCCCTGGGGGCCCTTGATGCGTTAACCCGTATCGAGATGCAGCGCCTGATTGAGACCCTGTGGCGAGAACAGGGTTTTACCCTGCTGCTGGTGACGCACGATGTGCATGAAGCGGTGACCCTGGCGGATCGGGTCATCCTGCTGGAGCAGGGGCATATCGGCCTGGATATCGCCATCGATTTGCCACGTCCCCGCGGCCATGGGCAGGCCCGGCAGGCGGCATTGGAAAGCGAAATCCTGGAACGCATCTTTTCCAGCGGCGTTCAGGGCGCGCAGGGAGACGGCACGTTGCGCTCCGGGAGCGTTAATCAATAGACCCGCCATAATTCAAGCTGCAGGTGTGTTGGCTGTGTGACTCGGCTACTCCGTAAGCCTCGCCCTTTGGGGCCGCTGCAAGCGGCGTTTCGGATTATTGAGAGAATATAATTTTATTATTGACGACTTAAGGCAGGCAATAACGTGAAGCAAGCCCTGGTACTCTCGCCGCAGGAAGCGCGGCTGCTGCATCCCGACGGCAAGCCCGTCGCCACGGATCGGACCCATCGCCTGCTGGCCCGTATCCAGCACGCCAAACCGGCAGTCGATGTGGAACGGGCGCGCTATTTCACCGAGTCCATGGCGCAAACGGAAGGGGAATTACTGATCCTGCGCTGGGCGAAGGCGATGTATCACATCGCCGGGCATATCCAGGTGTATATCGATGAAGATCAGTTGATTGTCGGCCGGGGCGGCAAACCCGGCCGCTACGGCATTCTTTATCCGGAACTGGACGGCGATTTTCTGGAGCGGGCGCTGGAACAGCTGCCCCGGCGGGTGGAATCGCCGTTTACCGTCGAACCGGCGGAGGTGGATATCATCAAACGGGTGGTATCCCCCTACTGGCGGGGCAAAACCTACCATGAAGACCTGGCCCGCGCCCTGCCCGATGAGACGCTGCGCCTTACCTACGATCCCGCCGACGCCCTGACGTCCCGTTTTATCGTCAACGAGACCTCGTCGTTCCGGTCTTCCATTCAGTGGGTACATGACTACGACAAAGTGCTGCGGCTGGGGTTTAAGGGGATAAAGGAGGATGCACAGCGCCGGCTGGCGGCGCTGGATCCCTTCGATCCGTCGGACAATGTTGAAAAGGCACCGTTCCTGCAGGCCATTATCCTCAGCGCCGAGGCGGTGATTCTGTGGGCCGGACGCCATGCCGCGCTGGCGCGGGATTTGGCGGAACGGGAGCCCGATCCCGTACGGCGGCAGGAGCTGGAGGCCATCGCCGAGCGCTGTGCCCGGGTGCCGGAACACCCGGCGCGGGATTTTCGCGATGCGCTGCAGGCGCAGTGGTTCACCCAGATGTTTTCCCGCCTGGAGCAGAAAACCGGCACCATTATCTCCAACGGCCGCATGGATCAGTACCTTTACCCTTATTACCGGCGGGATCTCGATCGCGGCCTGCTGACCGAAGAGCAGGCCCTGGAATGGCTGGCCTGCATGTGGATCGCCATGGCGCAGTTCGTGGATTTGTACATCTCCCCCACCGGCGGCGCCTTTAACGAAGGCTACGCCCATTGGGAAGCGGTCACCATCGGCGGCCAGACGCCGGAAGGTTTGGACGCCGTCAATGCGCTATCCTATCTGTTCCTGCGATCGAAGCGGGAATTTCCGTTGCACTATCCGGACCTGGCGGCCCGCATCCATAGCCGTACTCCGCCGCGTTTTCTCTATGAAGTGGCGCAAACCATTAAAGACGGCGCCGGATTTCCAAAACTCATCAACGATGAAGAAGTGGTGCCGCTGCTGCTGGCGAAGGGGGCCGCGTTCAGCGAAGCCTATGATTTCGCGGTGTCCGGCTGCGCCGAGTGCCGGATGCCGAACCGCGATACCTATACCAGCCCCTGCGCCTATATCAACTTTCCGGCGGCGCTGGAGATGACCTTGTACAACGGCCGGATGAAACGCTACGGCGGGGAATTGCTGGGTATCGAAACCGGCGATCCGGGGGAATTCGCGGACTGGGAGGCATTCTGGCAGGCTTATGTAAAACAGCATCTGAATTTCCTTCGCCATGCGTTTATCCAGCAAAAAATCATCATTGATTTACGCGCCCGGCATTTTGCCTGGCCGCTGGGTTCCGCCCTGCACGACCTGGCGATGGACGCCGGCATGGATATCCACCAGCCGGACATCAACGGCGGTATCGATTTGGGTTATTTCGAGTTTATGGGGTACGGCACGGTCATTGATTCCCTGGCGGCAATAAAAAAATGGGTCTATGAAGAAAAACGTCTTTCCATGGGACAATTGCTGGCGGCGCTGGCCGACGATTTCAACGGCCATCCCACTGTCCGCGCCCTGCTGCGGGACGCGCCCAAATACGGCAATAACGATCCCTACGCCGACGATATCGGCAAGGCCCTGGATAAAATCTGTCTGGAATTTACCCAGCGCTATTCCCGCTCTCTGGGCGTGCATATGGATCTGCGGCTGGTGCCTTTTACCTCGCATGTGCCGTTCGGCAAGGTGGTGCACGCCACCCCCAACGGCCGCAAGGCCTACAGTCCGCTATCGGACGGTTCGTCGGCCTCCCAGGGCTGCGACAGCCAAGGCCCCACCGCGGTGCTGCTGTCCAATTACCACACCAAGAATTACCGGTTTCGCGAGCGCGCCGCCCGCTTGCTTAACGTCAAATTCACCCCCTCGGTACTGGCCGGCGAGGCGGGCACCCGCAAGCTGTGCGATTTTATCAAGGTCTGGTGCGACCTGAAGCTGTGGCATATCCAGTTCAACGTCATCAACCGGGAGACCCTGCTGGCGGCCAAAGCCGACCCGGAGCGCTTTCGCGGCCTGATTGTCAGGATTGCCGGCTACAGCGCCTATTTCACTGACCTCTCGCCGGACCTGCAGGATGATTTGATTGCCAGGACCGGCCATGAAATCTTCTGATCCGGAGGCTTTGTCGTTGCGAATCCCCGCCACGGCTTTGCCGGCTCCGTCGACGCGCCGGACCGATGGGGCAGAGACGGGCTGGATTTTCAATATACAGCGTTACTCCCTGCATGACGGTGACGGTATCCGCACGCTGGTCTTTCTGAAAGGCTGCCCGCTGCGCTGCGTCTGGTGCAGCAATCCGGAATCCCAGGGTGTATTGCCGGAAATCACGCTGGACGAAAAAAAATGCCTCGGACGGGACTGCGGCCTGTGCATCGGACAATGCCTTTCCCACAGCCTGGCGTATGGGGCCGACGGAGTTGTCCGGCTGAACACGGATACCTGCCGGCAGTGCCTGCAATGCCTGCCCGCCTGTTCCAGCCATGCCCTGCACGCCTTCGGTCAGCGGATAACGGCGGCGCGCGTGATGGATATTGCCGAGGCGGACAGCCTGTTTTATGCGCGCTCACGGGGCGGGGTTACCCTCAGCGGCGGTGAACCCCTGATGCAGGCGGATTTCGCCCTGGCCCTGCTGCGGGAAGCCCAAAAACGGCATATCGATACCCTGCTGGAAACCTGCGGTTACGGCCCCTGGCCGGCATTACGGGCGCTGGCGGGCTATTGCGACGGCGTCTATTTTGATATCAAAAACCTGAACGACGCCGCTCACCGCGGGTTTACCGGGCGTTCCAACCGCCGGATACTGGCCAACCTGCTGGCGTTGCGCCGGCAGTTTCCCCGTTTGCCGATCCATGTGCGCACGCCGCTGATCCCCGCGTTTAACGATAGCTGGGACGCTATCGCCCGCATCATTGATTTTATTCTGCCCCTGGCGGACGTCAGCTATGAAATCCTGCCCTATCACCGGCTGGGCAGCGACAAATACCGGCTGCTGGGACGGCCATACCTGCCGGGGGACATCCGACTGCCGGCGGACACCGTCGAGGAGATCATCAGCCGGGCCCGCCAGCGTCTCGGCCGCCGCTACGGCCCCGAAGGAACGAGGCCGAGTGTTGCCAACGCACCTGCAGCGTGAATGATGACGGGTATAGCTGTTTTACGCATTTGGAATGCCATATATATCAGTTGGAGCACCGGCTCCGGCTGTCCATCATAACCGTTACTCGTCGTTTTATTCAGCAGGAGCCGTCCATGAGCCTCAATCTTTTCTGGTTTCTCCCTACCCATGGCGACGGGCGCTATCTCGGCACGCCACGCGGCGCGCGCACGGTGGACCACGCTTATCTGCAGCAGATTGCCCAGGCGGCGGAACGGGTGGGTTTCGGCGGCGTGCTGATCCCCACCGGCCGCTCTTGTGAAGACTCTTGGCTGGTGGCGGCGTCGCTGATCCCCGTCACCCAGCGGCTAAAGTTCCTGGTGGCGCTGCGGCCGGGAGTGATTTCCCCTACCCTGGCGGCCCGTCAGGCGGCGACGCTGGATCGTCTGTCCCAAGGCCGGGCGCTCTTCAACCTGGTGACCGGCGGCGATCCCGACGAACTGGCGGCGGAAGGGGTATTTCTCGATCACGCCGAACGTTATGAAGCCGCGGCGGAATTTACCCATGTCTGGCGGCGGGTGCTGGAGGGCGAGACGGTGAATTTCCAGGGCAAACATGTGCAGGTGGAGGGGGCGCGCCTGATGTTCCCGCCGGTGCAACAACCTCGGCCGCCGCTTTATTTCGGCGGTTCGTCCGATGCCGCGCAGGATCTGGCGGCAGAGCAGGTGGAGCTTTATCTGACCTGGGGCGAGCCGCCGGCGCAGCTGGCGGAAAAAATCGCCCAGGTACGGGAAAAGGCCGCCGCGCTGGGACGGCAAATCCGCTTCGGCATTCGCCTGCACGTGATTGTGCGTGAAACCACGGAAGAGGCCTGGCAGGATGCCCGGCGGCTGATTGTCCATGTGGACGATGAAACCATCGCCCGCGCCCGGGCATCGTTCGCCCGGTTTGATTCGGTGGGACAGCAGCGCATGGCGGCACTGCACGACGGCAGCCGGGATCATTTGGAAATAAGTCCCAATCTGTGGGCCGGGGTCGGGCTGGTGCGGGCCGGCGCCGGCACCGCTCTGGTGGGGGACGGCCCCACCGTCGCCCGGCGCATCGCCGAGTATGCGGATTTAGGTATCGATACCTTTATCCTGTCCGGCTATCCGCATCTGGAGGAAGCCTATCGCGTGTCGGAACTGGTCTTCCCCCATCTGGACGTGGCGACGAACAGCCCTGCCGCCGCAAGCGATGCCATCCGGCCGCAGGGGGAAGTGGTCGCCAATGATTTCGCGCCGGACAAAATCCATTAAATGCTGACTAAAGTCCCCAGCGGGCATATTTTCAGCCCGGCATGGGGCGAGCCTGAAGATGACGTTGGTGACAATCATGACTGCCCATTACCAGGATATTCTCAACGATAATTTTTGGCTGCCGTTTACGCCAAATAAAGATTTCCGTAACGATCCCAAATTATTCGCCCGGGCGGAGGGAGATTATTATTATGATCCGGACGGACGGGCGATACTGGACGGGGTGTCGGGTTTATTCGCCTCGGCCTTGGGCCACGGGCGTAAAGAGCTTGCCGAGGCGGTTCACCGGCAAATGCTGACCCTGGATTTTACCGCCAGCTTTTATCGCGGCCATCCGGGAGCCTTCGCCGCCGCCAAGGCCTTATCGGCGCTGCTGCCCCCCGGCCTTGACAGGATTTTTTTTGTCGGTTCCGGCTCGGAAGCGGTAGATACCGCGCTGAAAATCGCCCTGGCGTATCACCGCGCCAAGGGCCGGGGTAGCCGGAATATCTTCGTGTCGCGGGAACGCGCTTATCACGGCGTCAATTTCGGCGGCGTCGCCCTGTCGGGGCTGCCCAACAACCGGCGGAATTTCGACGGCGTCGGGCCGCGGGTAGTGCATATGCGCCATACCTGGCTGGCGGAGAACCGCTACAGTCGCGGGCAACCCGGGCACGGCGACTTCCTGGCGGACGATCTTTTACGCCTGATTACGCTACACGGGGCGGAAAATATTGCCGCCTGCGTGGTGGAACCCATCGCCGGATCCACCGGCGTGCTGGTGCCGCCGGTGGGTTATCTGGAACGGCTGCGCCAGATCTGCGACCGGCATGACATTCTGCTGATCATGGACGAGGTGATCTGCGGCTTCGGCCGGACCGGCCGGGCATTCGCCAGCCAGTCCTTTAATATCCGGCCGGATATCATCACCCTGGCCAAAGCCCTCACCAACGGTGCGTTGCCTATGGGCGCCGTGGCGGTGAGCCGGGATATTCATGACGGCATTATCAATGCTGCCGGCGAGGGGGAGATCGAGTTTTTCCACGGTTATACCTGGAGCGCGCATCCGGTAGCCTGCGCCGCGGCGTTGGCCACGCTGGCGCTTTACCAGGAGTTAGAAGGTTACGGGCGCCGCAGAAAGCGCCGGATGATTTTTCCGGAGAAGGTTTTGGGCAGGCACTCGAGGAATATCACGTTCCGGGGCCGGCCATGGCGGCCGCAGCGGGCCACGATAACCGCCGCCAGCGACCGGCGCATGTCGGCATGCCGCGCTACCGGCACCTCCGGCGCCGTGACGACGAACAGCTGCACCATCTGGCCCAGTAGCGGATGCGCTAGACCCACCGCCGCCGCTTCGGCGATGCCGGGCACCGTCAGCGCCGCGTGCTCTACTTCCGCCGTGGACAGCCGCTTGCCGCCGATATTCATGGTGTCGTCCATGCGTCCCTGAATGGTTATGGCGCCGTGTTCATCACGGCGGGCGCGATCCTGCGTCAGATAGCGCCAGCCCTCGCCGTCATGCTGCCAATAGCGCGCCACGAACTCATCGTCATGGCCCCACAGGGTTTGCATGCCCCCTGGTCCCAGATGGTCATGCAGCACCAGCATGCCCGTTGCCGCCGGGCGGCCGGTTTGCTCATCCACAATGCTTACCCGGCGATCCATCACCGGACGCAGGGCGCCTCTCTGCCCGGCCAGGATCGGCCAGCCGCTTTCGGTTTGCCAGTAGTGATCGTACACCGGCACGCCGGCGCCCTGCTCCAGCCATTGACGGGTTTTGGCGTCCAGCGGCTCGCCGGCCAGATAGACGGCGCGCAGGGAGGGCAGCGACGGGTCAAGGGTTTCACTTTGCATGCGGGCCAGACGCATGGCGCCGGGTACGGTAAGCAGACGCGTGACGCCGTGGCGGGCAATCAGTTGCCACCAGCGCCGCCCCGGGGTATTCATGCCGCCGCCGGTGACCACCAGGGTGGTGAAACCGGCCAGCAGGGGCGCCCAGACCAGATAGCTGTGTCCGGTCACCCAGCCGATATCGGCGGTGGTGAAAAAAACTTCATTCTCGCCGGTATTGAAAATATGCGGCAGCGAGGCGCACAGCGCCACGGCGTAGCCGCCGGTATCCCGCACGACGCCTTTGGGCGTGCCGGTGGTGCCGGAGGTGAACAGCAGCTGTGACGGCGCCTCGGCGGGCAGCCAGCGACAAGGTATCGGCTCATTGTGATAAGCCGCCCGCAGCCGCCGGTAACTGAGTTCACCGTCACCGGGGTATTCACCCGCCGCCCTATCGTCGGTGCCGTCAGGATTGCGCATGGCTTCCGATCCGCTGTCGCCGACAATGATCCGGTTAACGGCGGGCGGCGCAAGTCCCTCTTCCCGCAATGCGCGGTTGATTTTATCCTCCAGGATCAGCAAACGGGGCCGGCTCAGGTGAATGCGCTCCGCCAGCGCCGCCGCGCTCAGCTGCGCCGAGACCACCACATGGATAGCCCCCAGCCGGGCGCAGGCCAGCATGGCGAACAGGGCCGGCGGCATGACCGGCAGGCAGAGCAGCACGCGATCTCCCGCCGCCACCCCCTGCCGTTGCAGGATCCAGGCCATGGCCACCACTTCCCGGTGCAGTTCGGCATAGCTGAATCGCTGCTCCGCGCCCTGCCGGTCGCAGCACACGAGCGCCGTTTGGCCGCCGCGCAGGGGCAAATGCCGATCCACGGCGTTATAACACAGGTTGGTGGCGCCGCCCGCAAACCAGCGGCAGTGCGGCCCACCGTGCTCTAAAGCCATCACCTGGCGAAACGGCCGCTGCCAGTGGATGCGCTGCGCTTCACGCCGCCAGAAAGCCTCATCCAGCGGGGAAGAGGCCGGTGAATCCAGCGCTAAATCTGACGGGGAAGGCACTGGCAAATCCGCTGGGATGACGGCCGACCAATCCAGCAGTGAACTGTCAGTCCGGTTAGCGAACGGCATAACGGACCTCCTGCGGCGCCGGCGCCGTCAGGCGGGCGGCGATGTGTTCCGCCAGGTATTCCGCATCTTCCCCCACTCCCTCGAACCGTCCCGAGCCCCAGGTCCACAGCCAGGGCAGACCGAGGAAATGGAGTCCTTCTTCCACTGACACGCCGCGCCGATGGCGGGGGTATCCCTTGTCATCAAACGCCGGCAGGTCAATCCAGCTAAAATCGGTATGGAATCCCACCGCCCAGATAATGGCCGCGAGATTGCCCAAAGGGATAGCGCCCCGGCCCGGCGGCGGGAACCACATCGGCTGATAGGGCGGCTCCGTGGGGGCGTCGATGCCCCGGGCGGCAATCCACTCATCGATATTCTCCCTGATGCGCCGGGCGGTATCATCGGCATTATCAAGATTGGCCGCCAGATCGTCTGCGGTGACCAGCCCCCCCCGCGCCTCATCAATGTCCAGCAACCGCCCGTGCAGTTGCATGCCCTGCCCGGCGAACAGCCGCAAATCGATATCCCGGCCACCGTCGCGGCCGGTGACATAATGGTTGGTTTTACGTCGGGCATCTTCCCCCTGGGGATGGTGGTCCACTGTCAGCCGGTAATGCCCCATGTCCTCCAGCCAGGCCACCACGTCGCGGCCGCGGTAAAAACGATTCACCCGCGGCGCGCTGCCGACGCACAGATGTACCCGGCGTCCGGCGAGATGCAGATCTTCGGCGATTTGCGCCCCGGACTGGGCCGACCCCACCACAAGGACCTCGCCCTCGGGCAAGGCGGCGGGGCAACGGTAGTCCGCCGAATGCAGCTGGTGGATCGTCCCCGGTAAACGGGCCGCCAGGGCGGGGAAACGCCGCCGGTGATAGTTGCCCACCGCGGCAACCACGTTATCGGCAGTGAAGGTTCCGCGGCTGGTGTGCAGAACAAAGCCCCCGCCGCCGTGGCGGCTGACCCGCTCCACGTTGATGCCGGTGAGCAGCGGCGGCCCGAAACGCTCGGCATAGCGCTCCAGGTAATTGATGATCTGGTCATTGACCATAAAACCGTCCGGGTCATCGCCGTCATAGGGAAAACCGGGCAATTTGCACTGCCAGTTAGGGGTCACCAGACAAAAACTGTCCCAGCGCTGCGCCCGCCAGGCCCAGCCGAGCTGATGGCGCTCAAATATCACATGCCCGATGCCCCGCTGAGTCAGGCAGTAGCTCATAGACAGTCCCGCCTGCCCGCCGCCGATGATAATCACCGGATAATGTGTTTGTTCCATGGTACCGTTCCTGAATTAATGATTAACGGGCAGCGCTTCGATTTTCTCGACGCGCACCGGGCGGGCATCGGGCAAAAAACCCCCGGCCTTGAGTTCGATGGCGCCGGACTGATCCATGGCGCTTGAACAGGCATAACCGAACTTCAGCGCGACCCGGTCGCTGGCTTCCTGCAGCGCCCGGCGCGCCAGTCCGGTAAACTCCTCCACGCTGTACTCTTTGCCCACCTCCAGATGCTGTTCAATCACGGTGGACGGTGAATAACACACGTCCACGGAGCTGTCCGGCCAGCGGACGGTAAAATGCATTGCGGGCATAAGCGCCTCCAGAATAAAAAAGTCAGGGGTTGATGCCGGTAAGCGGCGTTGTGTCGAGATCCCAGAAACAGTGGCGGTGTGAACCATCGCCGACCCAAAGCCTCGGGTCGGCGGTAATGCCGCCGATGGCCGCCGCGCCGATACCGAGCCGATGAAAGTGCGCCAGCACCTCGTCTGCCTGCTGGGAATGGACCGTCAACAGATAGCCGTAGCTGGGAAACATGCACAGCCACTCTTGCCAGCGGATCTCCGCCGGACGGGGTATGGCCGTTAAATCAATGTCCGCGCCGGCCCGGGCGCTTTCCAACAGCATGACCAGGGTGCCGAGCAGGCCGGCCTGGCTGATGTCCTTGGCCGCCTGTACCAGCCCCTGTTCCGCCAGCGTCGGCAACAGCGCCATGGCGTCGCGCAGCGCCGCCGGATCGGCGCGGGTCGCGGCGTCCCAGTTCAGCCAGGGCCCGCGTCGGGCGCCGCGCAAATCTATGGCGGCGATTAAGGTGTGTCCCGGCTTCGCCCCGGAGGCCCGCAGCACCCGTTTCGCTTTGCCCAGCACCGCCACCGCCAGCTGCGGCGATTCGCTGCGTAAATTGGTATGGCCGCCGACGATGGGCACCCGATAGGCCCGGGACGCGGCGGCCATGCCCTGCATCAAACGGCGCGCCTGTTCCGGACCGGCGCTCCACAGGGCATTCACCACCGCCACCGCCGTGCCGCCCATGGCGGCGATGTCGCTCAGATTAACCATCAGTCCGCACCAGCCGGCGAACCAGGGATCGTCCGCCACGAACCGGTTGATAAACCCCTCCATGGCCAGCAGGCTATAGCCCTCTTCCTGCGGAATGGCGGCGCAGTCATCGCCGTTGTCGCAGCCGGCCAGAGGCCAGGCTTCACGCAGTTCTCCGGCAATCCCCTGGATGTCCCGCTTCTGATCGATGCCGCCGTACCGGCGCACCTCCGCCAGCAGCACGTGTAAATCATCCATCAGCCGCCCTCCAGGCTCATCAGCAGCGGCGCCAGCTCCCGCGCCGGCCGCGGCGAAGGCCCGCTCAGCACCATGCCGCTGTTGGGGTCGAAACAGGGCGGATAAAACGCCAGATCCGCCTGCATAACCGCATGATCGATACCCCGCAGCCGTTCGGTGGACAGGGATGACCAGTGCATGCGCCGGAACAGCGGCACGTTTTGCTGCTGCACCCGGGCATAAAACGCCTCGCAGCCCAGGGCACAGGCGCTGGATACCGCCAGGCGGATAAGGGTCGGCCCCAGTTGCCCCTGCCGGCGGAAATGCCGGTCCACCGCCAGCCGCGAACCGTACCAAATATCCCCCTCTTCCCGGTGGATGCGCACCGTGCCGACGATTTGCTCCGGCCAGCCCGCCGTACTGCCGATAGCCACCAGCAGCCGGGCGCGTTCATCGATAGCATCCCGGTCATGCTCTTCAAACAGCCCCTGCTCGTGGCAAAAAACCCGCTGGCGCAGCAGATAGGCCTGCTCGCGCTCCCAGGGCAAGGTCACCCATTTGATGCGGTATTCGGGATAGAACATGCTGTCACTCCCCTCAGGCCGAGGCCCGCTCGTAGCTGGACAACGGCGAACAGGCGCCGCAACGGCCGCAGCCGGCCTTGATATCGGCGGAACGCAGGCCGCCGCCGCGCAGCATGCTGCCCAGGGGCTGCAAAATGGACTCCATGAAATCCGCTGCCGGCGGCGCATGATCCTCAAGCGGCGTACCGCGGATGGGCACGAACGGCACCACAAAGGGATACACGCCGATATCAATCAGCTCCCGCGCCGTAGACAATATCGCCTCACGGGTATCCCCCAGTCCCGCCAGGATATAGGTGCTCACCTGGCCGTGGCCGAACACCCGCACCGCGTCCTGGAACGCCGCCATATATTGCTCCACGGTGACGACGGCTTTGCCCGGCATAATGCGCGCCCGCACCGCCGGGGTTACCGCCTCCAAATGCATGCCCAACGCATCGATGCCCGCCTCCTTCATGCGGGTAAACCACAGCGCATCCCCCGGCGGTTCGCATTGCCCCTGCAACGGCAGATCCACCGCCGCCCGAATGGCCTCGGCGCTTTCGCACAGTACCCGCGCCCCGCGATCGCTGCCGGAGGGGGTGCCGGTGGTCATCACCATATGCCGCACGCCGTCCAGTTCCACCGCGGCCTTGGCCACTTCCGCCAGCTGCTGCGGCGTTTTACGGGCGATGGTCTTGCCCGCCGCCAGGGACTGGCCGATGGCGCAAAACTGGCAGGCCTTGCGCCGGTTTTCATAGCGGATGCAGGTTTGCAAAACGGTGGTGGCCAGCACATCGGCGCCGTGCAGGGTGGCGATATGGGAGTACGGGACACCGTCGGCGGTGCTCAGCCGGTAGAAATTCGGCTGGGAGACAAAGCTGATATCCCGCACCGGAATGGCGTCTTTCAGCAAATGGCTGACGCCGGCCCCGTCATGGGTCACGCTCCAGGGGGACTGGTGCGCCTGCTGGGTATACACCGGCACCATGACCGTCATGCCGTCGATAGTCACCGCCTGGTGATCCGACGGACCGGCGCCGCCCTGGCGATTGACATGGGCCGTCTGGGGATTGACCACCTTCAGGCCGTGGGTTTGCAGTTCAGTAATCAGTCGCTGGTTGCTCAGGCTCATGGCGCCCTCCTGTGAGGTCGGAAGTAAAGGACTCTGGGGCGGTTTGCGAAGACGCGAAGGAAATGTGCTGATGATGAACGGCCTGCTCATAGGACGCTTGCGGATGGCAGTAGTCCGCGGGCCGGTCATTGATCAGCAGGCTTAACAGTTCCGGCCGGGCATAGTGCCCCACGGAATCCATCATGCGTTTACGCTTGGCGATAAGCTTCATATCCAGATCGGCGATAAGAATGCCTTCCCCCTCGGTGATGGGAGGCGCCAGATGCCGTCCTTCCGGCGAGATAATGGCGGTATGGCACCCGCCGCGCAGCCCGCGCTGCAAATCGGCATCCGAGGTAATGGATTCAATCTGATCTTCCCGCAGCCAGCCGGTGGCGTTAATAACAAAACAGCCGGACTCCAGGGCGTGATGGCGGATGGTGACCTCCATCTGATCGGCGAAGATCTGGCCCACCAGCGAGCCGGGAAACTGGCTGCAGTGGATCTCCTCGTGCTGGACCATCAGCGCATAGCGGGCCAGGGGATTGTAGTGTTCCCAGCAGGCCAGGGCCGCGACCCGGCCGACGGCGGTATCCACCGCCTTCAGCCCCGAGGCGTCCCCCTGCCCCCAGATCATGCGTTCGTGATAGGTTGGGGTGATTTTACGCCGCTTCAGCACCAGCTCGCCGTCGGCGTCGAATACCAGCTGGGTGTTGAACAGGCTGCCGTGATCCCGTTCGGTCACCCCCAGCACCACCACCATGCCGTGGCGACGGGCGCTGTCGGCCACCGCGCGGGTAATGGGGCCGGGTACTTCCACCGCCTGCTGGTAAAGCCGCAGGTGCTCGGCGCCGGCGGTCATGGGCGGCGCGATAAAGGAAAAATAGGGATACCAGGGCACCAGGGTTTCGGGAAATACCACAATCTCGGCCCCCTTGCCCGCGGCTTCATCAATGGCATCCAGCACGCGCGACAGCGTTTTTTGCGCCTGGCCGAGGTCAGGCGCAATCTGCACGGCGGCGGCACGGATGATACGGTCCTGTGCCATAACGTCGGCTCCTTACACGGTCCAGGTATCAAGAATCACCGCGTTGTCGCGGATGTGCAGCAGCTTCAGATCCAGCACGTCCAGCGGATTGATGGCGCGGATGCCCTCAATGAGCGAGGGTTCGCCGTGGCCGTACAACGCCTGCAGGGCAAAACGGCAGGCAAAGACCTTGCCGCCTTCGGCCATGAATTTTTGCAGCTGGTTATTGAAGTTCATATGGCCGGGGAAGGCTTCGTCTCCCAGCTTGGGAAAGCCGCGCTGTACGCCGAGGGTCACCCCCGGTCCGTATAACAGAATCGAGGTTTCAAAGCCTTTGCGCTGCAGCCGGGTGGCCTGCAGCATATTCACAAAACCGATGGATCCTTCGAACGCGACGGTATGGAAGGTCACCAGCGCTTTCTGGCCCGGCTCGGCCTTCACGTCTTCAAACACCTTTTCTTCGTAATCCACCAGGAAATCGCCGGATTGATGTGCGGGCATTGTTACCGTTGGCATAATCTTAGTCTCTTCGCAGGTTTACTGGCATCGCCGACAGCCGCGGCGGATGATGTATCGCGCCGGCTAACGGACGCGTCATTATCCATGGAGCAAGGGTTATGCCAGGGGCGGAAAGGGACCATGCAATCATCGGCCAATCAATCGCTCAACTTCTGAGCAAAAAAAATTTTTAACGGCCTGCATTTGAGTTTATTTGGCAATCAACGCGCAGCAATTAACCAATTTGCTGCACAATGACAACGCAGGCGTAACCCATGATTGCACCATGCTAACGCATAACAAACAATCTGATGCAATCATTAAACACAATCATTACATCAATGATTGCATGGGCACGGATGAATCCGCTAGAGTGGAAGTCCGCCACCCAGAGAGAAACAGGAATGAAACGATTCGATCGTTGGACGCACTATATGCATGAACGACCGGAGCGTCCGGCCTATCTGCTGATTGCCGATTTGATCCATGACGCCATTGAAAGCGGTGATTTCCAGCCGCGGGATCGCCTGCCGCCTCTGCGGGATCTGGCGGTAAAACTCTCACTGAATTACACCACGGTGACCCGCGGCTACGCCGAAGCGCGCAAGCGCGGACTCATTGATTCCCGTCCGGGCACCGGCAGTTTTATCCGCGGCAAGGTGCCGTCGATCCCGCCCCGCAACGGCAGCAGCTATGAGATGACCATGAATCTGCCGGTGGAGCCGGATTCGCCGGATCTCGTGGCGCAAATCCGTCAGGGCGCCCTGAATCTGTTTGCCCACAAAGATCTGTTCCCCCTGCTGCGCTATCACGATTTCGGCGGCAACCATGACGACAAAGAGGCGGGATGCCGCTGGCTAGGGCGCCGTTTACCGGCGGTGGCCCCGGAGCGGTTGCTGGTGTGTCCCGGCATTCACAGCGTGCTGGTGGGATTGCTGACCCTGCTGGCGCGCCGGGGCGGAGAAATCTGCGTCGGCAGCCTGGTGTATCCGGGGCTGAAGGCCATCGCCGCCCAGTTGGATATCACCCTGCACGCACTGGAATGCGATGGAGACGGCCCTATGCCGCGCTCGTTTGAAAACGCCTGCCAGACCGGCCAAATCCGCGCCCTGTATCTCAATCCCACCATCAATAATCCCACTACCCTGACCATGCCGCTGCGCCGGCGTGAGAAGCTGGCGGACGTAGCCCTGCGCTACAGCGTGCCGATTATCGAAGACGACGCCTATGCCATGCTGCCCTCGGCGTCCCTGCCCGCCATGGCGGAGCTGGTGCCGGAACTGACCTGGTATATTACCGGCCTGTCGAAATGTTTCGGCGCCGGTTTGCGTATTGCCTGGGTGCACGCCCCCACGGTGCGCCAGGGGCAGCATCTGGCCGGCGCCATGCGGGCGCTGACGGTGATGTCCAGCCCGTTCACCAATGCGCTGGCGGCCCAGTGGATTAACGACGGTACGGCGGAAAGAATGCTGCTGGCGGTGCGGGAAGAAGCGGTGCTGCGCCAGCGGATGGCCGCCCGACTGCTGCGCCATTACAGTCTGCAGGCGGATGCCGAAGGTTTCCATCTCTGGCTGCGGCTGCCGCACCGCCAGGGCTGGAATCCGTCGGATGTGGCGGTGAAACTGCGCCATCAGGGGGTCAGCGCGGTCTCCAGCGCCGCCTTCTGTACCGACAATAATCCCCCCGATGCGCTGCGCCTGTGCCTGGGAGGGCCCAACAGCCGCGAGCAGTGCGAGGGAATGCTGAAAAACGTGGCGGACATGCTGGAATACCCCGCCTGGCTGTCCACGGTGGCGCTGTAGTGGCAGCGGTGCGTGAAGATCACGGTGGCGCTATAACCATTATAGTGAGGTTATTTTGTGGTATAGCCGCCATTCACCAGAATGGTCTGGCCGGTCATCCACCATCCCTCCGTCACCAGAAAACGTATCCAGGGAACGATATCGGCGATATCCGTCAGGCCGGTTTTGCTGAAAGGTGAGAGCGCGGCCGCCGTCTTATGGTAATCCCGCGCCTCGGCGCTTTCAGCCGGATAAAAGAACGGCGTATCCATAGGACCCGGACCGATGGCGGTGACGGAAATCCCCCGCTCGCCCAACTCCTTCGCCGCCGCGCGGGTAAAATGCTCCACCGGCGCCTTGGTGCCGGCGTAAGCGGCATAAAAAGGCGTAAACGCTCCAAGCAGGGAAGTCACCAGGGTACAGATTTTCCCATTGTCATTGAGGTGCTTCCCGGCCTCTTTAAGAAAGAAAAAGGCCGACTTGGCGTTCACCGCGCTCATCTCGTCATACTCCGCTTCCGAGATATCGAACAGGGGCTTTTTCAGCACCTTGCCCACGGTATTGACGGCAATGTCCGGCCTGCCGATGGCCGCCGTCACGTCCGCGAAGAGCTTTTCCACGGCGCCGGCCGTGGTCAGGTCGGCCTGAAAGGCCACAGCCTGCGCTCCGGCGGCCATGATCGCCGCCACGGTGGCCTCCGCGTCATCTTTACTTCCCGCTCTGTTGTAATGTATGGCGATGGCTTTCGCGCCGTGCGCGGCAAAATCACGCGCAATCAGCCCGCCCAGATTTTTCGCGCCGCCGGCAATAATGACGGATTTGCCTTTGATACTGTGCTCTGTCATGACGTCAGTCCTCTTCTCTATGGGTATAACAGCCAAAGATGGTGCCCCCTGAGAATAGCTCCTGCATTTTCTGTATAAAGGCCGCAATTCTGATTATACTGTCCATAAAACACGAACAATGTAATTTTTATGGACAGAATTGACCTCTTTCGCATTTTTATACGGGTGGTGGACTGCGGCAGTTTCACCCGCGCGGCCGACGTAATGAACATGCCCAGATCCACCGTTTCCGCTGCGGTTGCGGAGCTTGAATCACGGGTAGGAACGCGCCTGCTTCACCGCACCACCCGCAGCGTTTCCCTCACCTCCGATGGCCGGGCTTTTTATGAACGCTGCCTGAGAGTGATACCGGACGTGGAAGAAACGGAAAATCTGTTCAGACAAAACGATAGCCAGCCTGTGGGGAAAATCAGATTTGATGTGCCGGGACGCATTGGCAGGCTGATCATCGCGCCTTCACTGCCTGAATTCTTTACCCGCTATCCGCACATGATGCTGGAAATGGGAGCATCTGACCGCAATGTCAGTCTGGCGGAAGAGGGAATAGACTGTGCCTTGCGTGTGGGAAAACTGACCGACTCAAGTCTGGTGGCCCGTAAACTCGGGTTCCTGAAATTCATCAATGCCGCGGCGCCGGCCTATATCGCCCTGCATGGCCAACCCGCTACGCCTTCAAATCTGCCCCGCCATCTGGCCGTCAACTATGCATCGCCAACCACGGGCCGGGTCGAGAGCTGGGAATGGCCGGAAAACGACAGCTACCGGTCCGCTGTCCTGCGCGGCCGGATAACGGTCAATAACGCCGAAGCCTACATTGCCTGCTGCCTGGCCGGTCTGGGAATGATTCAGATACCCCGATATGACGTACAAAAACACCTGGAATCAGGTGACCTGATTGAGGTCATGCCCGCCTACCGCCCCCGCCCACTTCCGGTCCAGCTACTCTATCCACACCGTAAACACCTTTCCCGTCCGCTACAGACTTTTATAGCCTGGGCAGAGCCTCTCCTGAGGGAAAAACTGATGCTGGACGCGCCGGATTCTGATTCAGAGAAATGCTGAATACATGCCATTTCAAGGGTCCCACAGCACGATAAGCCCGCTATCACCCAGGGGTGAAGCGAGCGTATTAAAGGGAAACTGATGGGGTCTATGCAGGTGTGGTTTTCCCGCCTGCCCAAGCTCCTCAACGGCGATCCTGATGATGTCGCGGGTATCATTCGATGGCACCATCAGCCGTCCTGACGTCTGATAAACATATAATTCCTCGCTGACCGCACACGGACTGGTGCGCAGGAATACCGATATGTGCCGGCAGTATGGGCGCTCGCCCCGGAGATTTCTGCGGCACGCTCTGCATAGCCAAAAATCGCCTGGCGCATATCGTCATAACCGGTAATGCACGTACCGAAGGAACGGCTACAGACGATTTGCTACTTGGTGAGCGCAAACTCCACCAGAGCTAAACATGGCTTACCCGCAGTTCCCTTAGGGTCTGTTCCAATATTCGTTGACATTCTTGCGGATGAAGCCTGGCGCGCATTCCGCCAGTTAAAGCATATTCGCGATGCCCATCGCCCCAAGCTTTTTGCTGATCCGCCGGCCCACCTCCTGACTGCCTTCACAGGGACCCGTGCCAGCAGCTTTTGCTGCCGCACCGGATCGGTGAGATCCACAACGCCTTCGGTCTTTACTCATTTTTTTGCGACGTAGTTGGCCAGTTTGGCCAAGGGTTTGGTTTGTGCAACCCCCACCCCGACGATTAACCCGGTCTCTTTTAAAATACGTGCCCGTACGTCCCGGCCAAAATTCTACAACCGCAGGCAATCACATACCCCGGTGAGGTTCAAAAAAGCCTCGTTGATAGAATAGATTTCCAGCACAGGCGCCATCTCTTCAAGAAGAGTCATCACTCGGTTGGACATAACCGCATTTATGTGGAATAGAAAATCGACAAGAAATATCTCGGAGGCTCGATATTCATCCTGTTAGTCAGGGAGTAATTTCGGCAACTTGATTACCGATTAGCTGTCCATATGTTGATGCCCTTGAAGTCGATGTGGGGTATGCGTGCGACCTCAGTCAAGAGACTTCATCAGATTATTGATAGCCGTGAAAGGAATGGCTTCATTTGCAAAGGTGAAAGTGCCCTTATCTTTCACCTCTTGTGCCGCGCGTAATAGGCCGCCGAGCGCTGCTCTAGCGAATGAGCTGCCGACGCTTATCCGTCGCACGCCGACATCGGCAAGCTCAGCCACATTGAAATTGGAGCCGGAAAGTCCCATCACTACATTGACCGGTTTATGGAGGGCTCCGCACAGCGTTTTTATCGATTCTAGGTCAGGCAGACCTGGAGCATAAAGCACATCGGCGCCGGCTTGTTCGAAAGCTTGAAGTCTGAGGATTGTGTCATCCAGATCGTTTATGCCAACGCTAAAGTTTTCAGCTCGAGCCACTAGCATGAAAGGGAACGGCAGAGCTTTAACTGCCTCAACCGCAGCACTGATACGCTCAACCGCATGATTGAACTCGTAGACAGGGCGATCTATTTTTCCTGTTCCGTCCTCGATTGACCCGCCAACCAGACCGGCTTCGCCAGCTATACGAATGGTGTGGGCAACCTCTTCGGCAGAATCTCCGAATCCGTTTTCTAAATCAGCACTTACAGGCAAATCGGTCGCCTCGACAATATTTTTGGCATTCTCTATTATCTGACTGCGCGAAAGTAACCCCTCTGAATCACGTACGCCGAGGCTAAATGCAAAACCAGCACTGGTTGTGGCGAGGGCTTCAAATCCTAGTGACGTCAGCAGTCGTGCGTTACCAGCATCCCAGGCGTTGGGTAGGATCAAAGGTTCACTTCTGGAGTGGAGGGCTTGAAATACCATTGCTTTGGTGAGTAGGCTCATGAAATGTCTCCTTGCCGATGGTTTAACTAGTGAGTTGGTGATTGACGATATAAGCCGATTAATATATAGCGTTACCCGCGTCCACCATGCAATCCCCACTGATCTCAATAAAATACGTCGCGCTGGGATGCCGAATAATCCGATTATTTAAATCGATCCGCTCCTCCACCTGGTCCTGAGCCGGGCTGGGAAATCCGCACTGAACACGCTCAATTAAAAAGTCGCTTCACTGCTGCAAGTCATTCCGTCGTCTTTATAATTTTCACGTTAAGATCTACTAAAAACTGTATATATTTACAGTAATATCTAAACCCTAAAATTATCAAGTCGTTTCGTACCGTTTTTTTTCAGGGAGACTGATACTTCAGAATATTCAATTTGGCCCACAATTGAATAAATCTATCTGGATTCATCCTTGGCATGGGCTTCAAACGCGAGCGGACGTCCAAAGGTCAAAGAAAATATGGTGATTGTCAGATCCCCGTTTATTGCTGCGCCGGTAACTTTTATCGCACAAAGTAGAACGCATCGTGTCACTCACCTGTATACCGGAGTTCAAATGCGAATTTATCTGTGCGAAAAACCGTCACAGGCCAAAGACATCGCACGGGTGTTGGGCGCGAAACAACGCGGGGCCGGTTGCTACAACGGTCCTGGTATCGTCGTGACCTGGTGCATCGGCCATCTGATCGAAGCCGCACCCCCGGAAGTTTATGGTGAACAGTACAAACACTGGACTATCGAACAGCTTCCCATTATTCCCGAGCGGTGGCAGGTCGAGGTCAAACCCAAGACCGCCACGCAATTCAAGGCCGTCAAGGCGTTGTTGGCCAAGGCTACCGAGTTAGTGATCGCAACCGACGCCGACCGCGAGGGTGAGCTGATCGCCCGAGAACTCATAGACCTGTGCAGTTATCGCGGATCAATCCAGCGCCTGTGGCTATCGGCGCTCAACGATGCCTCCATCCGCAAGGCACTCAGTGCGCTGAGACCTTCAGCCGAAACGTTGCCGATGTACCACTCCGCCCTCGCCCGCTCGCGCGCGGACTGGCTGGTCGGCATGAACCTCAGCCGGCTGTTCACCCTGTTGGGTCGTCGGGCCGGCTATGATGGCGTGCTGTCGGTCGGCCGCGTGCAGACACCGGCGCTGAAGCTGGTCGTCGATCGCGATCGCGAAATCGCCCGTTTCGTCTGCGTGCCGTACTGGTCTATCGGCGTTACGCTTTCCGCCGCCGGGCAGTCCTTTACCGCACAGTGG
This sequence comes from Sodalis sp. RH14, assembly GCF_047324285.1. Taxonomy (NCBI): domain Bacteria; kingdom Pseudomonadati; phylum Pseudomonadota; class Gammaproteobacteria; order Enterobacterales; family Bruguierivoracaceae; genus Sodalis; species Sodalis sp. RH14. Next base: position 2,391,135 of record NZ_CP178739.1, on the reverse strand, counting down.
CTGGCTCCCGAGGCATGTTCCGACCAGGCCGGCCGGTGTCTGCAGGAATCCATTGCACAACAGGCCGCACAGCAACTCCGCACTGCCGGCAGCGCTCAGGTGGATGACGTCGAAACTGAACGTGTCCGCGAAGCGCCGCCGCTGCCATTCGACCTGGGCACATTGCAGGAGGTCTGTTCCAGGCAACTGGGCCTGGACGTGCAGGAGACGCTGGACATCGCCCAGGCGCTCTATGAGACGCACAAAGCGACCACCTATCCGCGCTCGGACTCGGGATATCTGCCGGAGAGCATGCGGGCCGACGTGCCCACGGTCCTCGACAGTCTGCTCAAGACCGACCCGTCCCTTCGGCCAGTGATCGACCAGCTCGACCGGACCCAGCGCTCGCGCGCCTGGAACGATGGCAAAGTCACCGCGCACCACGGCATCATTCCCACGCTCGAACCGGCGAACCTGTCGGCTATGAGCGACAAGAAGCGGGCCGTCTATCGGCTGATCCGTGCCCACTACCTGGCGCAGTTCCTGCCGCATCACGAATTCGATCGCACGACGGCGCGTCTCTCATGCGCCGATCAGGCACTGCAAGCGGTCGGCAAGCAGATTGTCGTGCCGGGTTGGCGCCTGGTGCTGGCCGAGCCGCAGCCGGAGGACATCGGCGAAGAAGCGGCGCCCCGCAGCCAAGTGCTGCCCGCGCTGCACCAGGGACTGTCCTGCCACGTGACCGGCGTCGATCTGAAGGCGCTCAAGACACTGCCGCCCCGCCCGTATACGCAGGGCGAATTGGTCAAGGCCATGAAGGGAGTCGCCAAACTGGTGTCCGACCCGCGATTGAAGCAGAAGCTCAAGGACACGGTCGGTATCGGCACCGAAGCGACGCGTGCGAACATCATCAGCGGCCTGCTGGGTCGCGGCTATTTGTTGAAGAAGGGTCGCGCCATCCGTGCATCGGATGCCGCCTTCACCCTGATCGACACGGTACCCGCCGCGATCGCCGACCCCGGCACCACCGCTGTGTGGGAGCAGGCATTGGACATGATTGAAGCCGGCCAATTCACGCTCGATGTCTTCCTCGAAAAGCAGTCCACGTGGATCTCGCAATTGATCTCGCAGTACCGCAACACTACCTTGTCGATCAAGCTCCCTCAAGGGCCTGCCTGCCCGCAGTGCGGCGCCGCCACGCGCCAGCGCACCGGCAAGAGCGGGCCGTTCTGGTCCTGCAGCCGTTACCCCGACTGCCAGGGCACCATCGCCGTCGATGGCCAGCGCCCCGCCGCCGCACGAAAGCGGCGGCGCACGGCCAAGACGTCCTGACTACGCCAGATGACCGCCACGCCCGCGATGTCCCGCGGCTTGCCCCGCATCCCACGGGGCATACCAAGCATGTCCCCGCCTTCTGCAATGGCATGTCCCTTCCGGCGCCTCATGCCGCCGGGTGGATGAAGGTTTGTTTCAGTCCTGCCGCACGCACGCGGCTTGTTGATCTGCGTATTCCACGTCTGAACCGAAGGGTCTCCTGGTCGCTTGCACGCGAGAGACCAAGAGACCCTTCGGGGACGATGGTGTTCATTGCCGGTGCCCGCCGGTGAAAAAATGGGCTCCTTTTGTGCGCGGATGTGCGCCGAACGATACCGACCCCAACCACGAAACGGGTCGGGTGCGAACGCTGACGCAGCGCCAGGCTCTACCGACGGCCCAGCGCCTGCCACAGCCCACGGGTGGTGTCTTGTTCTTCCGCTGGGGGCTCTAGCCCCCAGCATCCTGTTCCGATTATCTCTTACTTTTCACGTCGCCGCACAAGGTTCGCGGTTCTATGGCCAATTATTTTCCAACCAAATCTTCAGTTAAATGCCATCTGCGACCTACAAGCAGCATCAAAATAAAGGACTGTGTGATTATTTTTGGACTGTTCTGGCGACAAGGCAGGATGTTTCATCGCCCCTTAAGTGTGACATTTAATCTCTTTCATGAGATTTTCTATATACTGTTAAATATCCTCCCGAGAGGAGAATGCCCAGATTGGTGGTTTATACCTGCCTTGAGTCTCCGTACAATACCGGCTTCAGATAAAAACATCTCATGCTGAGTTAATGTAAGGAAAAAGTATGTCGTCACAACAAAATCAGGATCTAACAGAAGAGATTGCTGGTTTTTTAGCTCATTTTTCATTTTGTGCCCTGGTGGCGCTGAATTTAGCACGGCAGGATGGGCGCGCGGGCAATGCAGTCTCCGACCATATGTTTTTGATGCGCTGGCTTGAAGGCGCACAGCGGCAAAAACGTTTCCCCAGAGAAGTCGCCGCCGAAATATTGTTGCTGCAAAATTTAGGGAAAAAGAACGGACCACAGTCTCATCTGGCTAACAAATTGCAATATCTATGGGAGGCATGTTCGGGTTTTGGTCCGGCTCTCAGCGATGTAGCCCGTCTGAATGCTGCCATCGCACAATTAAAAAAAACCGGCTGGCACAATGAATTACTCAGCCAAGCGGAATGGCACCAGGGTATTCCCACGGATATTCTTCATTCAGGCATTAATGCCATCCTGGCCGAACGCCTAGCGATTGAATCAGCGTTCAATAAAAATGGTGTTCTTAAATCATCACTGGAGTTTTTGATTTTCGGCGATAACTCCGCTGCCATCAATGCGTTCATCGGTGTTTCATTGATCTTGAGTCCTACGTCAGACCCACAAAAGTTTCAACTACTGCCAGTATCGGCAATTAAAGCTAATGGTATTAAGTGAGTATCCACCATGACCTGTTGGGGGTAACAAACCAGACGGTCTTCAGGCTCTTTTTCTTTTGCTTTCCCGAACCACCCAGCCTCGCGGGAGGGTTAATCAAAATCAAACCATGCGTTGTACTTGCACACCTCGCACCAGACATGCCCAATCTGTGGATATAACCGAGTTCACCGAACAGGTACAGCGCACAAACGATTCTGTTCATGTGAAATTTCCACGGTTCTACCACGCAAGGCAACCCATGGAATAGGTGCATGCTGAATCCGGAACCACCAGTTTCCCTTTTCACCACGACAGCTACGGCCGAAAGACCGAAGCTGAGTCGCATAGTCGCTGACATTGTCGGCAGATTGCCCGCAGCCAGGGTCTTCAGGTTGCGCTTGGGGGAATCCCAAATGACCTGCCAGTCCGCCCCAGCATCATTCTGCGGACGCGCGCTCCCAAAGCGCCGATGCTTCTTATCTTCTCAACGTCCGCGAGGGGCATACGTCCCTCCGGGATGGTATGTCCCTCCGTCTTCTCTACAGGAGCAACATACATGTCCCGAAATCCATCCTTTGCCATCGTCCTCGAAGGCGGCCTAGTCCAATCCATTATCGTCAAGGACTGGCCGTCTCACATGCCGCTGCCGCAGATCGCGGTGGTTAACTTTGACACCGAAGGCGCCACCGACGACGAGATCACGCATTTCTCAATCGGTGACAAGCCCGCCGAAGCCGTCTGTCACTGCCCGGTGCCGGAGGTTTACGAATGCTTCGCCATCACGTTGTCCCCCCGAAAGGTGCTCACTGCGTTAGGGGAGACCTTCGATAACGAAGACATCGAATCGCCGCTGGCTGTTGCCCTTGGCGTTCGACAAAGAATTCTCGACCTTGATGCACATCTCAACCAATTGGAGAAACCGCCTACTGGGGACGAGTACAACGAATTATTCGTCCTCGCAAACGACGGTTTGATCGATGTGCTTAAAGCACTGGGCGATCCAGCTGACTTCGGTGCATAGCCGGGTTCTCTTCCACCTGTCCGATGCCATCTGGCGTCTGATTTTCTCATACAGATACCATGTTCGCATGGGCTGGCTTCGCCTTGCGCACCTGAAGCCACACCCTTGCAAACAACAACTTTCACTCACCCAACGGCAGGGGGATCCAATCCCTAACAGGGAATTGCCCCGGCCATACTCTGCTGGAGAAATCCCATGTCACAAATCGTCAACCCCTTCAACCGCGGCTATCAGCGCCCGCGTATTGAACGAACACTGCTCATTACTTACGCAGATGACTGCCCACCGGTCTGGCGCCCGTTGCATCTCAGCCAGGCACATCTTCGCGATGACCAAGTCGCACTGTTCCCCTGCCTGTTCGGCAAGGATTTCGCACTCATCACCGAAGGCCAGGACGTGCGCGAAGAGCTGGAGGCCCAGTGCCAAATCGAAGGTATTGTCAGAACGGCGGTCTACGCCGTCACCGCGGATAATATCGGTGGTCAACAAGTGCATGTAGGCGACACTTACTCGGAGGAAAACGCCCGTGAAGTGGTGCGGCACCTGCGGTTTGAGACGGGAGTCTACAGCCGCTGTTGGGAAATCAGTTCCGCTCACCTCACCGAAGAAGCTGACCGTTACCTGACCGAGCTGGCTGACTACGGCACACCGAGCAACTTCATGTTCGTTGCTTTTCGCATTCCGTACAGCCCTGTGATCGGTGTCAAACTGATTGCCACACCCTGGACGAATGAAAACCTGCAGAAGGTCGACGGCATAACCGCCGAGTGGTTGCGGCTAAAGCAGCGGAAGAAAGGCGTACCGGAATGCCTCATCGAGGTACTCCACCTGGCCGCCATGGCCGACGTTCGCATGCTGGTGTTTGATGCCGACGCCCCGCTACTGGACGGTCTGACGCTGTATGAAGATGAGTGATCCATGATCCCCAAACGGGGCTCTTTCTTTTCAGGAATCCGGTGTCACTGCCGTTCCATTTTTCCGATGACCGCAGCCAGAGTATGACGAATCCTCATCTTATGTCCGCTGGCGTTGCCGGCAGCATGCCCAGGTAGTCCCGGTCTTCAAGACTACGACGCGATTTGTCGCGCCGACCTTAATCCTCTTCGACGCATTTCGCGTCTTGTTACTCACCCCTCAAGGGCATCCTCCCTTGCAGGACGGGTGCCCCTTGGTTTCCACAAGGAGTCCCTATGGATCATTCAACCATTCGCGCACAGATGCCGACGCTGGTTGACGGTCATATACCATCCAATGTCCGCAGCTTCAGATTCAACATCTTCGACGGCCAGCCCAAGGTGTCGACACTGGGTTTTTACATCGACCCCAAGCCGTTCGAAGGCAAGGTCATTGCCAGGACCGACGAGGCTATCGTCATCAAGACGGGCCGGGCCGAATTCGCGGTGCTCGACCGGGCGCTCGTCACCGAGGTGCCAGCCCAGGGCGTTAAGGTACGGGTCGAACCCTATGCCAGGCGCCGCTTCGATGGCCTGCGGGCAGACACGCCCGAAGAACGCACCGAGTTCGCGGCGAACGGCCAGCCTTACACCATGAAGACGTTCATGCTTGGGTCCGCACCCGCGAAGTTGCCAGTCCCCGAGCCGCGTTGTCCGGAGTTACAGGCTCTCATTCAGCAACTGGAAGAGTTGCCGGCACCCGATCATTATCGTCGCATTACGCACCTGCTGGTCGATGCCGGTGCCCGGGACTTCGCCTGGGTCGATCCGTTGCCTAAAGATATCATCGCAACACCGCCGGCCATCAGTTTTACCGTTTCCACGGCGAAGTTTGAGGGCCGTATCACCGTGCTATACGAGCGTACAGATGACCTCTACGCGCTTGAATTGCGTCGCGGTGAAAAACTGGTCGAGCGGGTAGATGAAATTTACTTCGACCTGCTAGGAGAAACGCTGGAACGGCTGATCGATGACGGTACCTGGAAGCATATCAAAGTAGAAGTTATTTCTGGCAATCGCAAGTCAACTCGTATTGTCCCCCACAGTTGACGTTTACTCGTCATAAAGCCCCCAACAGCAGGGGGCTTTTTTCTGCTCAAGATGGGCGTATTCCACCATGAATACGGACACCGGGTAGTGCCGATTCTTGGTCGTTCCCAAGCGAAACATACGGCACGCTTCAACCATGTTCCGCTGATGATGTCAGCGACATGCCAGGCAGCTTTCGGTCTTTGAAGTTGCCCACGGTTCACCGTGTGACCGAACCAGTTCGCACCGCATCCTTGCGCGAACGACCACCGGCTTGTAGGTGGCGATGCTTGCCTTATTACCTGAAACCCACCGCGGTGTTACGCCCTTCCCGTCAGGGGCAAGTGTGCCCGCTTATTTGTCCCCAAGCCTGGAGATCACCATGACTATCTCACCCAACGAAAAATCTTTCTTCGATCTGCACATCACCGGTCTCGGATATCTCAATCGTGTCCGCGAAGTGAAACCCAAGAAAGGCGATACCTTTCTGGCCTGCGACATTGCCGCGCTAAATGGTCCCAGCGATGACGTCTCATATGTACGTTTCGATACGCGTGTATCGGGTTCGGAAGCGCAGCACCTGGTTCGTCGCTGCATCGACGCCGTTGAGGCGGAGAAGAAAGTGATGATCGGGTTCCGCCTCGGCGACCTATGGACCGACACCTTCACTTATTCCAAGGGGAAGCGTGCCGGCGAACAAGGCGTAAGTCTCAAAGCCCGCTTGCTTTTCATCAATTGGATCAAGGTCGATGGCAAGCAGGTCTATAAAGCCGAGACAAAGTCGATCTATACCGACGAGCAGGAAACGCAAACCCCTGCGACTTCCGTTGCACCGATATCTCAGGAAGAGCTCGAACCCACCACTCCTGCTGGGGAAGCTACTACCGAAGCTGCCGCTGATACCTCCGTATCGACCGTAGCAGAATCATTCTGATCGAAGGCCCCCACCCAGGGGCCTTATCCTTTATCCTCCGCTCCTTTATCGCAATCACCATGCGATACAGTGCTGCTTACTCATCTCACGCCGGCGTCTTTGAGCCGGAGTAGACCGCAGTTTTCAATCATCACCGCGCTATCGTACCTATTACGACCATCGGTATTCATCCTTATCGATACTGCTGAAACTCGGATGTTTTAATCCCTTAACCAGTCCTTGGTTGGTCCTGCATTGCAGGTTTGTTCCCCGTAAGCGTACTCGCCTGGTCCTACGCCAGTCGATATCGCTTGATCAATCCTCAAGGAGTTAGCCATGCAACTCGCATCTCGCTTCGCCTCACGTACCCCAATACTGCGTGCCGATCATCCTCTATCGGATGACCAGATCCGCGCAGTAGCTCCTTCCATCTTTGCGGAGAACCCGCATGAAAGCCGTTCCGAGCGGTACAGCTACATACCGACCTCCGCCGTCCTGACGGAACTACGCAGTGAAGGATTCGAACCCTTCATGGTCTGCCAGACCCGCGTACGTCATGAAGACCGCCGCGAATACACCAAGCACATGATTCGTCTTCGCCACGCCAGCCAGATCAATACCTCTGAGGCCAACGAGGTGATTTTGCTCAATTCCCACGATGGTACGAGTTCGTACCAGATGCTCGCTGGGATGCTGAGGTTCGTTTGCCAGAATGGTCTGGTCTGCGGCGATATGTTCGCAGAGGTACGCGTACCCCACAAAGGCAACGTGGCCGACCAGGTGATCGAAGGCGCCTATACGGTGCTGCAGGACTTCGAGCGTGTGGGGGAGTCGCGTGATGCAATGCGTTCCATCGCGCTCGACGAGGGTGAGTCGGAAGTGTTCGCGCGTTCTGCGCTGGCACTCAGATACGACGACCCCGACAAGCCCGCACCCATCGCGGAAAACCAGTTGCTAAGCCCGCGGCGTTTCGGTGATCGGAACTCCGATCTCTGGTCAATCTTCAACAGAATCCAGGAGAACCTCATCAAAGGCGGTCTGCCTGGTCGATCGGCCAATGGCCATCGACAGCGGACACGGCGGGTGCAGGGTATCGACCAGAACCTGCGGCTCAACCGAGCTTTGTGGATGTTGGCCGAAGGCATGCGCCAACTGAAAGCCTGAATGCAACACGAACCTTGCCCGTTGCGGGCAGGGTCCACTTTTTCCTTCAGGTGCCTTACCCGCACCACTTCCAACATCCAAAGGAGAGCCGTTATGACGACCAGATTCACCCCCCAAGCTGGCTGATTCACCGATCACCGACCCAGGCCAACTCATGGTCCGCACCATCCATGGCCGCAATGGTCCTTTCATCGTTGGCAAGCTCATCACTCCGGTTGGAAAGTTCGAGGTCAAAGATGCGGAACTTGAACAATACCCGGAAGATAAACACGAAGGGGATTTCGTCATCGGTTACATGTCCCCGCATGTGTTCACGGCTGGCCGCTGGGTTGGGTTTGAGATCTGCGTTTACCTGGTCGGAATGACCCTTCCGGTGCTCGATGCGCTGAGCCGGGACGAAGTTGAAAACTTCACTTCCCAGGAAGTCGATCCGCTTGACGAGGAACAGGGCACCTCGTGGATAACGCATGCTGCCTCCCTCCAGTCCGAACCTGCTCCCCTGTTGGGAACGATGGATCCACTGATCGATACCACACCCGTCGGCGTGGGCGCACCGTCTTCAGCAGTTGCCACTTCTGGCAGCCCCGGCAGCGACGATGCCACGTTGTCCGGCACGCTCTGGCCGCTGGGTGAGTCGGTGAAACTCGGCTCGACCATCGACCGGCGCACCTTGCGCGCGCAGATTGCGCGACTGGATGCGCTGGGCTACGCGCTGGACTTCAAGACGCAAGCGTGGAGCCGCGAGGCCGAACGGCAACCTGCGTGATCTTCGACGCCGCATTCGCGGTATTATTCATCCACCCGCCGGGGTTCCTTACCCCACGCGCGGGGGAGGACTCTGGTTTCATTCTGGAGGTCTTCATCATGTCAACAATCGCATGCAACACATCTTCGCAGCCTATCGAAGAGAACCGTTCCGCGCTCGATGAACCAGCGTGGCGAGCTGTCTGTAAATCCACAGGCGCGCAAGCCAATCATGGTTGCGGTCTGTCTTACGACTACTACGTTGACCGCTTCAGTTCGATGATTGATGTGCGAATTGGTCATTTGCCCGAATACCAGCGCGCGCAGGCCCTGCAAATCGCAAAAGAGGAATGGAGCTACGCGACACCTGCCGAGAGGCAGGAAACCCATGACTGGAATGCAGAAAACAGCTATTGCACGCACGGGATCGAATTGGGTTGCTGCCCGGCCGGTTGCGGTTCGTATTGAAGACTGCACTTGGCTCCATCGCCGCGCACATGCGGCATTTCATCACCCGCGGGGTTCTTCCCCGACGGGGAGGGACTCCAGCTTTTTTTCAAGGAGACCCCTCATGAGCTGGACTTTTTCACACTGGACCCGCAGCGAGCTGATCCACAAGCTGACGCAACCGGATGAGAGCGAAGCCGTGCGTTACGAAACGATCGCCCATACCCTGCGCGGCAACGTGCTGTGGTCGGTCGTTCGGATCACGGCCAAGCAGCCGGACGCGCTTGGTCTCGATATCGGGCAGTCCATTATGTTCATCGCCTGCTACCTGCTGCAGGGCTCCGGCTCAGGCTGGGGTTACAAGTCGATGGATGAGTCGATGCACCCGTTCTACTACTCGTGCCCACAAGGCTACCTGTCCATGGCGCCGGAGCAATCGCGCGAGTGGCGTAAAGGCGTGCGTGCCTACCATGCGCGTCGGCGTACACAGATTGCACCTGCCAAGACGATGCGGACCTGATCCCCCGTTCGATCTGGACTCAATTTTTTCATCCCACGGGACAGCGTCTGCCCCGGCGGCGGTGCTGTCCCTTGCTTTCATCCAAAGGACACTACCATGCCTGCAACCACTCCTTCCCAATCGCTCTACCGAATCTACGAATGCCCCGACCTGATGGCCGACGGCTGAGTCGGCGACAAGCGTGGCAACCTTGTTTTCCTGTCCGTCTGGGCGCGGGATACCGCGCTCCAGCAGTTCCTCGCCCGGCCCATCCTGGGCAGCGACGAGGATGGGCCGGCGTACGCTGTTCGGTTCCATGGTCAACCTGTGGCTGTTAGATAGCCGCTGCGTGAAGCCCGACAAGGCCAATGACAAGGCGCAGGCGCTGCTGCCCGGCGAGTCCGCTCACCGGCCCGGCAGGCTGTGGACGCTGGTGCAGGACACCTGCCCCTTGCCCTTACTCGACCACTGGCGCGCCACAGTGCTGGGGCTTTTGCAGCAGCAAAAAATGCTGGTACGGCTTCCCGTAGCCCTAGGGCCGTTGAAAGGCCATCGACTTGTGCTTGATATCCCGGTTATCACCAAGTTACTCGCCGATTTGATCCGCAACGACACACGTAGTGCAGTTGATCACGAACTGACTTCAGGCAAGCAGATTCGGCGTGTCAGTTGAAGCTACTTCTACGGGCATGCGCACCGTGCATGCCCTCGACTTATCCCAAGCCTTTCAGGAGATATCCATGGCTATCATGTTCCCCCGGCTTGCCCGCAAGTACGTCAGGAGTCGTACCTGAGTCCGGGTTGGACGCCCCCAACCAGTAAGGTGATTCGGTGGAAGTGGCGTTCGCTCGACAACTCGTCACAGCCTGAGCCGGATGCTGTGAATGGCGGCCTCTACGGAGGCCGTTTTTTCCCGACTAAAAGCGGGCAAGGCGGGTTTCCCATTGTCTGCTGCCATCGCCGCACCCGCCTGCGAAAGTGGGATAAAAGACCAAGGGAATCACACTATGCCACCAGTTTTTTTCTCCCCCAGCGACGCAAAGAACGCCTGTCTGGTTGGCCTGACGCTCACGGCCGGGTTACTGGCGGGATGTACGACTGCGCCAACGTCCGCCATCTCTCCCACTCCGCCACGGGACACACCAAAAGTGGTAGCCCGATCCGGCCCGGAATTCGTACCTGTCGTCCGCTACGGGCGCTATACCCTTGTTGAACTCGTGCCCCAACCTGCCCAGCGTGATTTGCTGTTGCAGGTCGTCGCCGTTTCGGTGCCGTCCACATTTGATGCCAACGTAGGCTATGCCCTGCGACATGTGCTGATGCGCACCGGTTACCAGCTTTGCCACACGCCCGAAACCGCATCGTTGTATGCACTGCCACTGCCTGCCGCTCATTTTCGCTTCGGCCCCTTACAACTGCGCGACGCACTGCTGATGCTGGTCGGTCCGGCCTGGGACCTTTCTGTAGACAACGCGAACCGGAAGGTCTGTTTCGATCGGCATGTTGCAACAGAGCACATAAATGGTGACATCGCCGGTCGAGCAGGAGCCGATGTACTCTCCCCGTTTAAAGACGCACAGTCGGTATCGGGGAATGGATCGCCGCCCAGGAAGCAGCAACCATGAACATTCAACAAAACGAGGCCGGACAGGATCGCCACTCACGTTGGCTGAAGATCGCAGCTGTCGTCTGGCTGTTCACCATCAGTTTTCTTACGATCATCAATACCGTCGGCGTCACGCGCCAGGATCATCAGCAACAGACCGCGGCCCTGGACGCCAAAGCCGAGGATATGGCCAAACGGCTGGCAGATATCGAGCGACAGGTCGACGCAGATAAACGCCAGCCGAAGCCGGTCACCCGCGCCGAGTTCACCAGAACGCGTCAGGCGTTTCAGGCGCGTATTGACCAGTTTGAGCAGGCGCATGCCGCCATTGTGCAGGTCAGTGACCTTAAAGCGCTCCAGGACCGCGTTGAATCACTCGCGCGCTTCGCCGGTGCTTTCCAGAAACCCGCCCCGGTCGCAGCAGTGCGCCGCCCGGTAGCGAAGGCCTCGAAACCTACGGTGCCGAATCTACCGTTTCGCGTGGTCGAGATGGAGCTCCGCGGCGGCGAGCGCCTGCTGTCGGTCGCTCCATTGACATCGACAACACTTAACGATGTGCGCCTCCTGCGCCAGGGCGACGCCGAGAGTGGCTGGATATTGCAATCCATTGAGGCCGACGCCGCGCTGTTCCGCGCCGGCGGACAGGCGCGGCGCGTGCCGCTGTCCCGGGAGTAACCCATGGCTCCGCGACTGTTTTCCGCTGCCGCGCTCGTTGCCAGTCTCATGTTTTTTGGCGCTGGCCAGACTACGGCACAACCTATGGCGACCATCCCTTCTCGCCTGATCCCTAGCCAACTTCGTCCGAGTATGGATACCGTCTCTGACGAACGCCAAGCGCAGGACTGGGGGCTGCGCCCAGAAGAATGGACACGTTACCGGGAACTGATGAAGGGACCGCTCGGTATCTGGTCGCCCAACCTCGATCCGCTGACCGCACTCGGCATAGAAGCGCGCAGCGATGAAGAGCGGGACCATTACGCCGAGCTGCAGGCGCGAGCAGAAGCCCGCCGCGTGGAGAAGATCCTGGCCTATCAGCGTGCCTATGATGCTGCCTGGTTAAGGCTGTTCCCCGGCCAGCAGCGCGTGAACTTGCCTGGCGCTCCATCGCCCGATACCGGCAACACGGGCTCTGACCGGCTGGCGGTGTTTATCAAAGCGAACTGTCCAGCCTGCCAACAGCGCGTACAGCAATTACAGGCCGCAGGGACGACTATGGATATTTACATGGTCGGCAGCCGGCAGGACGATGAGCGCATCCGCACGTGGGCGACGCAGGCCGGTATCGACCCGGTGAAAGTGCGTGATCGTACTATCACGCTCAACCACGATGGCGGCCGCTGGCTCTCGCTTAGCCTGCCCGGCAACCTGCCTGCGGTAGTGCGCGAGGTGAACGGCCAATGGCAGCGGCAGTAAGCACCACATACCGACTCCGGGCGGCAACAGCGGCTTTGCTGCTGACGCTTGGCACCGGAACCGGCCGCGCCCTGGAGATACCACCACCGGCATACCAGCTCGCCGCACAGCAGATGGGCGTGCCGTCTCCGGTTCTCTACGCCGTTGCCCTGCAGGAAAGCGGTACCCGGCTTCGCGGAAAGATTGTGCCTTGGCCGTGGACACTCAATGTCGCTGGCCGCGCCGAGCTTTATGCCACCCATGCCGATGCTTGTGCCGGCATTCGCCGGGCGTTATCCCGGGTTCCTGCCAACCGTATTGACGCCGGTCTTGCACAAGTCAACCTGGGTTACCAGGCCCATCGCTACAACGGCCCCTGCGATATACTCAATCCCTACCGAAATCTCGCGATCGCCGCACAAATCCTGCGCGAGCAGCATACCCCCGGTGAGGACTGGTTACTTGCTATCGGACGTTATCACCGCCCCGCTGGCGGCGCCCCCGCTGCGCGCTACCGTCGTAGCGTCAACCAGCATCTTGCGCGTGTCCTTGGCCCCGGAATATCCCTGACTTCTGCGCGGAGTATTACACCATGAAGAAAATATTGTGCCTGCTGCTCACCTGGCTGCTGTCATCCATGACCGCCTTTGCCCAATCCCCCTCTACACACCTAAACGTCGTGGAAGATCGCGGAGGTGTCTCAGCGCTCCCCTATTACCGGGCGCTCGCCCCTCAGGAACTAGCACCATCAGAAAATCATGAACCGGCCCCACACAGGGGTGGCCAGGCCGATGCCGAGGCATCCATGCTGCCGGTACGCTCTAAGTTGCTTTCACCTGGTGTAGAATCGCAACGTATTATTCGCGCACCCGGCCTGTCGCCGCTTTTCCTTATCGGCGATGACGAACGCTCGCGCACCTGGTTGCAACAGCATCGTGAAGCGCTGAACGAACTCAATGCTATAGGCCTGGTCGTCAACGTGGACACCCCCGAGGCACTGGCCGTACTAAGGCATATGGCACAAGATCTTACGCTTTCGCCCGTTTCCGCCGACGACCTGGCCCAGCGGCTCGGCATTCGCCACTACCCGGTGCTCATCACCGCCACCGGCATCGAACCCTGACGTGAAGTACGTGCTATGGCCCATTCCGTTGAAGTTTTGCTACGCCCCGCGGTGGAGTTGTATACCGTGGCGATCTGCGCCGCCGCCGCGACGCTGTGCCTGGTGGCACCGTGGTCGCTCGCGCTGAGCCCGCTACTCGGCCACGGCTCCGCACTGGCTTTCCTGACCTTCGGTATCATCCGCTTTCGTGATGCCTGGACCATCCTGCGTTACCGCCGCAATATCCGCCGCTTGCCTCGCTACATGATGACCAGCCGCGACGTGCCGGTAAGCCAGCAAAGGCTGTTCGTCGGACGGGGCTTTCGCTGGGACCAGCGGCACACCCACCGGCTGATGCAGACCTATCGGCCAGAGTTTCGCCGTTACGTGGAACCCACGACACCCTACCTCCTGGCCCGGCGCCTTGAGGAACGACTGGAGTTTGCCCCCTTCCCACTTTCCCGGCTCGCGCGACTGACGTCCTGGGATACACCCTTTAACCCTGTACGACCGCTGCCCCCGGTCGGGGGTATGCCTCGACTACACGGCATTGAACCCAATGAGATTGACGTCACATTACCCCTGGGCGAGCGCGTCGGGCATAGCCTGGTGCTGGGCACGACGCGCGTGGGGAAAACGCGGCTGGCCGAGTTGTTCATTACCCAGGATATCCTGCGCAAAAATGCCCAAGGCGAGCACGAGGTGGTCATCGTCTTCGATCCCAAAGGCGACGCTGATTTGCTGAAAAGGATGTACGTAGAAGCCAGACGCGCCGGGCGCGAAGGTGAATTTTATGTTTTTCACTTAGGGTGGCCGGATATTTCCGCACGCTATAACGCGGTGGGGCGTTTTGGCCGCATCTCGGAGGTCGCCACGCGCATCGCCGGACAACTTTCCGGGGAGGGGAACAGCGCAGCCTTTCGGGAATTTGCCTGGCGTTTTGTCAACATCATCGCTCGTGCGCTGGTCGAACTGGGGCAGCGCCCCGACTATCTGCTGATCCAACGTCACGTCATCAACATTGATGCCCTTTTCATGGAGTATGCCGCACAATTTTTTGCCAAGACTGAGTCTAAGGCCTGGGACATCATTGTCCAACTCGAAGCCAAGCTCAACGACAAGAATATCCCACGTAATATGATCGGGCGTGAAAAGCGCATCATCGCCATTGAACAGTATTTGTCCCAGGTGCGTGTATACGACCCGGTGCTGGATGGTTTGAGGTCTGCTGTCCGCTATGACCGCACCTATTTCGACAAGATTGTGGCAAGCCTGCTGCCGCTGCTAGAGAAACTCACCACCGGCAAGATCGCGCAGTTGCTGGCACCGGACTACGCCGATTTGAATGACCCACGCCCGATCTTTGACTGGATGCAAATTATCCGCAAACGCGCGGTGGTCTACGTGGGCCTTGATGCATTGTCCGATGCCGAAGTCGCCGCAGCCGTGGGCAACTCCATGTTCAGCGATCTGGTTTCGGTAGCCGGCCACATCTACAAGTTCGGCATTGATGACGGTCTGCCCGATGCCTCGGCCAACGCCAAAGCACCCATCAACGTCCACGCGGACGAATTCAATGAGCTGATGGGCGATGAGTTCATCCCCATGGTCAATAAAGGTGGCGGCGCCGGTATACAGGTCACGGCTTATACCCAAACGCTCTCGGATATCGAAGCACGCATCGGCAACCGCGCCAAGGCTGGTCAGGTGGTCGGCAACTTCAATAACCTCTTCATGTTACGCGTGCGCGAAACGGCAACTGCCGAACTGCTGACACGCCAGTTGCCAAAAGTTGAGGTTTACGCCACGTCACTGATGAGTGGCGCAACCGACAGTTCAGATCCCCACGGCAATACCGCGTTTACCTCCAACACCCAGGACCGCATCAGCAGCACTAGTGTACCGCTGATTGAGCCGGCGCATGTCGTCGGACTACCCAAAGGACAATGCTTCGCGCTGATTGAGGGTGGCAATCTCTGGAAAGTGCGTATGCCGCTGCCGGCCCCTGATCCCGATGAGGACATGCCAAAGGATTTACAGGAACTGGCCGGTTACATGCGCCAGCGCTACGTCGAAGCCGGCGACTGGTGGGACCACCAAGCGGGACCCCAGCTTCAGAATACAGAACTGCCGGCAGACCTGATTGATGGGTTCCTGCAAATGACGAATGCAGATGAGGATAAGGAGTAATGAGAGATCCGGCCATCACAGCACAACAGCAGCAAATGCGACAGCAGGGTCTTGTCGTAAGTCTGCTAACGCTGCCCTTTCGTTTTATCGGCGTGCTAAGCGGTTCGCTGCTGCTCTGCATCGTCATCGAATGCGTGGGCATGCATTTCTTCTGGCCGGAGCAGGGCTGGCATCACGCGCAGAGAATGTTGCACTTCGAACTGGCTCAATTCTCTGAGCATTTCACACGCAGCATACTGATAAAGGAGCCAGGCCACACGGCTCAGGAGCTTATCGAAAGCGTCTACAATTGGTTATTTGTCAATAATGGGCTAAAAGCGTGGATAAGGGATGCCTCAATCCAGGCCAGCAGCGGAGCGCTTAGCCTGACGCATGACTTCCGCTACTACCTAGGTCTGGTCTATGTCCATCTGGAGAGTTATTTGATTGCTGCCGCTTACACCGTGCTTGTGTTCATGGTGCGTGTACTGGTGCTCTGCCTGACCCTACCATTATTTGCGATGGCGGCGTTTGTCGGCTTGGTGGATGGGCTGGTCCGCCGCGATATCCGCCGCTTTGGTGCGGGGCGGGAATCCGGGTTTGTCTATCATCGGGCCAGAGCCAGCCTGCTACCTTTGACGGTATTACCATGGATCATATACCTGGCCTTACCGGTCAGCATTTACCCTCTGATAATACTTCTGCCGTTCGCGTTACTACTCGGTCTGTCCACCGATATCACCGTTGGCAGTTTTAAAAAATATATATGAGCGCCTCCCGTTTGCCAGGCTTTGTACTTCGTGACGTACAGGACGATTGCGGCTATATATCCGGTCTTAACGCAACTGCGAAAGCGGCTGCTGGCCCTAATGAAATCCGCTGACTCACGCCTCAATTACCTTTGCGAACCCGGAGTTCGATATTTTTTTCAGGCTTGATGAGTTACGGTCTGACTTGTTCTGTCATTACTTACACTGCCTGCGCAACCTGTTGACGTTCTTCTCTGGCATCCTTCTGTTTTGGCTCAATTAAGGGCATGATCCTTTTGATAGGGTCTGCCGTGAGCCAGTATGGCCCATATCATTTTTGCCATTTTGTTGGCCA
Source organism: Sodalis sp. RH14 (assembly GCF_047324285.1). Lineage (NCBI taxonomy): Bacteria > Pseudomonadati > Pseudomonadota > Gammaproteobacteria > Enterobacterales > Bruguierivoracaceae > Sodalis > Sodalis sp. RH14. The sequence goes on along the minus strand of NZ_CP178739.1, from coordinate 2,374,269 downwards.
GCGCCACGGAGACAACATTGATCGGTCGCCGTTTCAGCATGTCAGTAACCCAGGGCCCCGGCTCGCGGGCTGTCTATGAGCACGCCCGGTAAACGTCTGGACAGGCGAGCAAATATTTCGGGGACGTTTCTGACGAGGCTGGCGTGCCCCTTACGCATCACTTCACCGTATTCCGCGAGTAATCCGTGAAGTGCATTGGTCTGCATCAGCCAGAATTTCATCAGTTGGGAACGTATCCGGTGCAGGGCAAGCATAGCCTGTTGCTGTTCGTTTTTCACCGTTATAGCCTTGCACGGTTGCTGAACCGCACGCCAGATAGCCTGTGCGTCGGCCGTATCATTCTTGTTACGGATATTGAAGGCCTTGACGAATTCGCCCGGCATCAGTTTGATCTGATGGCCCAGCCGGCTCAGTTGTCTGGCCCAGTGATGTGCGCCGCCGCAGGCCTCCATTCCAATAAGGCAGGGCGGACGATTGGTGAAGAACTCGATAAATTTCGCGCGCTTAATGGCCTTGTTAAACACCTTCCCCGTATTTTTATCCACGTAATGGACCTGCATCACGTTCTTGGCAATGTCGACACTGACTGGCATGGGCTTCATTATCTGCTACCTCCACACTCTGTAAGTTGCTTATAAAAAGGCATCAGGCTGGGCTGCTACAGATTCCGCGGAATTTCAGTCAGCTGTCAGGGATTCAGATATTAATACCCAGTATGTGGAGAAGGCTCTGCTGTGAAGCTGTTTGTAATTTTGTATCTTTGATATGACCGAATCCCAGATTTTCATAAAATTTACGGGCACGATCATTGCCCTCAAGAACTTCTAACCACAAAAATCCTTCACCGCGTCGCCGGGCCAGACTGACAATATGTTCGAATATCTGTTTCCCATAATTTTTACCTGTAGCACTCGAAGCCAGATATAACTTGTTCAGTAGCACGCCTGACATTTCTGTATCCGGAATTTTATCTGCCCATGTGACTTTGGCAAAACCAACTGGCTGATCGGTTTCTGCCAGGTACCAGCACACCTTGGGATCTGACAGGCTTGACTCCAGTGAAGGGGTTGAGTACTCGCGCTCCAGATAATCATTCATTTCAGAATGCGATACCCACAGATGCTTGAAGTGGGTGCTGTAGATTTCAAAACCTAGTTTATGAAGTAAGACAGAATCCGCTAAATGGGCCTTCCGTATATTCAATGCCATCTGGGCAATCCTTACGTTTTAAACGAGATGCATAGTGTAACCTGCCAGATAAATTCAACATATTATTCATTTTAGAATCTGTTATTTTTCAATCAGAAAGGTAGTGGTTACTGAACAACTATGGCGGAAGATAAGCTACCGCTCTCGCCCTGAACTGAGGAAGGTGGGAGGCGCTCATTTCATTATCTTTAGCATCAATGAAGTTCATAGGATTTTGCACTTAGCATATTCTACCAATGTTTTTTTTCGTCGAGACGGGAACTGACAAGATAAAGACGGACAATATCCCGTGATTTTGCTAAACTGATAAGTATGTTTATGGAATACCCCGTTGCTTGCTGAAGGGGGATACTCTGGGGTGTGCAGGTTAGGCTTCGGCACAAGGTTGCTCGAACCGGCGATGAAGTAACTGGCGTAAATGCTAAATATCTCGTAAAAACAAATTGCGGATTGGAGAGCGTGGCCGCGATTCTTGTTTGCATAATCATTGTCTGACAGAGTAGATTGGCGTATATTTAGTCTATACGGCATATGGCCTATACGTTTTGAGAGAGAAGCATCATGTCAGCCAAAGACGCAAAAATCAGACATCAGCAGGTTTACCAAGAACGTGTTGAAGCTGTTCGTAGCGGTAAAGCTCAAGGACGCGTGATGGAGAAACGCCCGGAGGGCATTGTAGCGGCCCGTAATCCGCGCCAGGCGGCCTTCTTTTAACTTACTGACCGATAGATTGTATCTCATGACGGTACGAGAGTTATAATAGGCTCATTGTTGATACGATGGGCTTTTTTATGTCTAAACTTGCTATCCCGCCCGATGAACAGATGGTGAAACTTAATCGCTATTTAATCCGCAACGCTGAAAAGCTGCCTTCACCTGTCATAACTGTAGGTGGTCAGGCTGTCATGTATTGGCTCGCCGTTTATATGGATGCTTACACAGAGAAGCCGGATATGACCTTCATCAATTCGATTGATATTGATTATGTTGCACGAAATGAGGGAATCGCAGCCATCGCTCAAATCTTTAATGTGAACGCTGAAATACAGACTACCTTTACTCCTCCATCTCTGGCTGTACTGGCCCTAATCGATGCAGGCACCGGTAAAGTTAAAGAGGATGAGCACGGTCTGTTTCTCAACCCAGAAGTCAATGAACCCAATATTGTGGATATTATTGATAGGCCATCTGGTTTTGAGTCGGATGATTTTATAGGTAAAAAATTGGCGCTTAACACCGAGTTATTTCAAGTATTGCCAGAGCATTATGGTGACGTAACCTGTAATGATAAAGTCAGGGTGCTTAACCCGATCGCTTGCATACGTTCAAGGTTGTCAAATGCCACCGTACCACCGATGCAGAAGGATCCGCTGACCGAAGCAGCCCGCATCAGAGCACTGGCCATACCGGCATATAATTTCCTACTTGAAAAATTTGAATGTTTGCCCTTCCGTCAAGGAAGGGTTTATCTGGATTATTTTTGTTCTATGATCTGGCAACGCAATTACAGGCGTTATCAGATAGAGCATAAACTACCGCTTTACAGAATTATTGAAAAGATGCTAGATGAAATTAAGTTAAAGCCGAATGATTTTAATTTACCTGAAAATTTCTATCATATAGAGTTGCCTCGGAAACTGGAACACCTGAGGACTGAGTATGAACGCATTGCAAATGCGACAAATAAGTAACGTTCAATTAGTAATCCTAAATCTTACTTCAAGTTAGCGTCGTGCTATAGTAGTTATTTATTCCATTAAAGTTTTTGATGGTCTTACATTCAGAAGAAGACGGAAATGCTTTTGGTCTTGGGTTTTAACTATACAAAAATGTTATGTATCGATAATAAGATTTACGCAAAAAAAGCCTGCTAAAAAAATAAATCATAACATTCAAAAAATATTATATTTCGTCACTGTTTAATGCAGAGTTACGTCATAAGATAAAATATGGGGAATGCGTACCCCCCGTATGAAAAAATTAAACTAATCCTTAGGAAAAATCAAAATTTCCGTCACCATATCATCAATCACTGATATAACGTATTCAACAGTGATGGGCGTTTAGTCATTGCTAATAGTCTTCCCATTTCCTTTACGTACAACAGCAACAATTATTTTCCTAGTAACTTGATCGATGAGTTAGCCCCAAGAATAAGGTAGCGTTCTGCGTTCTTTTATGACCGCTAGCGGTTATGGTACTAGCGATAACAGCAGCAATTGGTACCACTTCATAGATTTTCATATCTTCGTTATCTGCAGTAACGGTAGTGATAGCTATTTCAGCGAACGGAATCCGGGGACCAGATGAACTGGATAATACCGTGGTACGCTCCGCTACAGCATTATTCACCCAGGAGACTGCACTTCGGGCCAGCACCGAAGCGCCGTGCAAACGATCACGGAAATATAAAGTAAAGCCAGAATGTATACTTGGCGGCATTCTGAATATCAGACATTTTCTCAGAATCTTCCCCCCCTTTTCTACAGGAATGGGTGTTCACCTGCACGTCACCCGGGACGGTAGAAAGTTTATCTGATAAAGTTATCGAAAAAATTCATGACATCCGGAGGTTACATGCGTCAGAGGATCATAGTCTGTCCACTTATTGAAAATAATGGCGAGTATTTACTTTGTAAAATGGCCGCTGACCGGGGCGTATTCCCCGGTCAGTGGGCGCTGTCCGGTGGAGGTATGGAGCCAGGCGAAACGATGGAGGAAGCACTACGGCGGGAGATCAGAGAAGAACTGGGTGAAGCGCTACAGATAACCCGTATCACGCCATGGACATTTAGGGACGATGTCCGGGTGAAGACCTATCAGGACGGCACTAAAGAAGAGATCTACATGATTTATCTCATTTTTGACTGTGCCAGCGCAAACCGTCAGGTCACTTTTAATGAGGAATTTCAGGATATTGCCTGGATCAGCCCGGCCGGGCTCCATGCTCTTGACCTGAATGAGGCTACACGTGTCACCTTTAAGCAAAAAGGTTTTCTGTAATAATACCTTTTCGAATCTGATCTTCTTTTCCGCGCCGGCTCAGTCCGGCGCGTTTCTTTATTCGTGTATGTCCCGAACCTGGATGCGGCCCACCGCCCATTTGATTTCATATTGTTCTCATCTTTCTTCAGGGTAACCGGCTCCGCCCGCCTGCCCGTCGCTGACCGCTCTGGTCAACAAATTTTCGACACTTCCACGCTGATAAGCGCGTTCGATAATGTTAAAGTGGCTACGACAGCGCCCTCCAGCCATTAAATACCACGCTGCTGCACCAACATGGTAGCGATACCGATCATTGCCTGTGGCAGGCGCACAATAAAACTCGCAGACACCAATCTCTATATTTTATTAAAAAAGAATCATTACAATGGCATGCCTAATTCACAGCCTAAAAATAGCTATAGGGGAATTCGATGACAGTCACGAAATTGATATTTATTTGGATATGGACAATGAGTTTAGGCTTTCTTAATTAAAGAATGCCGGCTGATTAAAACGCGGCGATCTCGCCCCCTTTCTTTTTTACAAGACCGGTGCACGTCTAACCGGATATCTGACATCACGGCCAGATGTCGCTTGGTAAGATAAATACACAGACGAGCCCTTGTTTTACATTGAGCCCGACCAGATAAAATAGCTTCTATCGCTCTCAATGTTTTACTGCGACCGGCCCTGATTGCTGAGAGTTTATTCCCCTTGGATTAATTTCCGCGCTGCGTACCAATGGCGCAAGCAAGAATATCACGCCCAGCATTAGCGCCATTACCATGTACACATTGGAAAAACCGGCGAACTGGGCAAAAAAACCTATAGGCGCTGGCGCCATCAATGTTCCTAAGTAGCCTATAGTCGTGGCAACACTCATGCCAGTACTAGTAGCGATGCCTCGCTGGTTACCAGCGGCTGAAAAAGCGATCGGGACAATATTGGCTATCCCGATCCCAGCTACTGCAAAGGCGATGATCGCTTGCCAAGGATTGGTCGCCAACGCAGCGATCAAAAGGCCAGTCGCCGATAACAGGCTTGATATACGTATAGTACGAACAGCGCCGAAGCGGTTACGCACGGCGTCGCCCATAAAGCGAAGGACTGCCATCGTTCCGCCAAAGAACGCAAAGGCGAGACTGGCAGTCTCTATGTTAGCGTTTAGATCCTTTAACAGATAACGCGAGGACCAATCGACGACCGCACACTCAGGGATCATGCCGAACAGCGCTATGAGGCCAATGAGGTAAACGGCGGGGGAACGCGGCAGGCGCATCGGCTGTTTGACATCTTTTTTTGGCGCCGGATCATCCTTGAGAACGAATGGAAAGGTGACAGCGATGAGCGCTACTGCAGTTGCGCTCACCAAGAAGATATGCGCGAGGAATCCGAAATGCTTGATAGCATAGCCTCCGATCGAACCGGCAACGAACAAACCTATGCTCCAGGAACAGTGTGAGAAGGATAACACCGCCTTGGACAGGGCTTTCTCCACCGCTACTGCGTTGGAGTTCATAGCGACATTCATTGAACCGATCATGGCACCGAGGACAAAGCGGTGTTTGTCAAAGATGTTGAGATAAAATTGCGATTTATGCAGCCTGTAAATTCTCGGCGTTTTCTTGTGTCAACGGCCGATCTGGATTGAGTTGAACTTCCTTGTCCCAACCCCAATTTCTTGTCTCACCTCGCCACCGTTCCGGGCACGCAGCGCGGGCGGCTTGATAGACTTGGTGACGCTTTAACAGCAAGGCTTTATCCTTGCCCTGATGGCGCTGCGCCGGCGTCACGAATTTGATCCCGCTGTGGCGGTGGACGTGGCAATACCAATCAATGAAGCGCTTCACCCACTGCCGTGCAGCATCAATCGAGGTAAATCCTTTGCGCGGCCAGGACGGCCAATATTTCAATGTACGAAAGATTGATTCTGCGTACGGATTGTCATTGGATACCCGCGGCCGACTAAAGGATGACGTTATACCCAGGGCTTCCATCTTGGCCTTCAGCGTATAACTTTTCATCGGCGCACCGTTATCCGAGTGCAGTACCAAGGGTTGCATAGCACAGCGCTGCCCCAGGACACATCGTTGTAGCAGATCTGCCGCCAGCTCGCCGGTCTCTTCATCATGGACTTCCCAACCCACCGGGTAGCGACTGAATAGGTCTTCAAATAAATACAGCTTATAATACAGCCCCTTAACACTACTCGGCAACCAGGTCACGTCCCACATCCAGACCTGGTTAGGGGCGGTGGCGGTAAAGCTGGTCGGTTTTGCCACGCGCACAGCCTTGGCGGCACGTCCACGATGCTGCACTTGACCCGCCTCTCTTAATACCCGATACATCGTCGATTCAGAGGCCATGTAGCAACCCTCGTCTGCCAGAATCGGTACGATCTGACTCGGCGGAACGCTGTCGAAACGCGCGCTATTGCATACCGCCAACACCGACTGGCGTTCCGTTGAGCTCAGTTTGTTGGCCGGCTCAGGGCGGTCAATCAATGGACGCTGATCCGCAATAACAGCACCATCCTGTTGCCACCGATACCAACTGTGAACAGAGATCCCTACCCCCTCGCAAGAACGGTACAACGATGCGCCATCATTGCACGCCTGCTGAACCCAGGCGGTGATCTGTTCCCGGTACGCCAGAGGAGTTAATCGTCCTCGTTGTCGCCCCAAAGGGCGCGAACTTTTTTTTGCAGGATCAGTAATGCCGCTGCCTCCGCCAGTGCTTTATCTTTACGCAGGACTTCGCGCTCAAGACGTTTAATTTGCTTACGCTGGGCCTTATTCTGCTGTGCGCTGGCCGCATCATTAAAACCGCCTGGCTCTGCATGGGCCTGGATCGATATTTCGCGCCACTGCTTAACCTGCTCTGGGAAAAGACCTTTGGCTCGGCAATACTCGCTCAACTCGATCTCCGACATCGACGAGGTTTCGACGACGACGGCGAATTTAGTTTGCGCAGACCAATTCTCACTGCTGCGATCATGTTCGGGCACAGGGCGACCTTCTTTGCGAAGCTGATTACGCCAATTGTACAGTGTAGCTTCTGAAATCCCTTCTCTTTGTGCCAATTCACGGATGGTCGGCGGATGAGGGGCAAGCATTTTACTTAAAATGGCGTCCTTGCGAGCCTGAGGTAAACGCGACATGGTGATGCTCCGGCCCCCTGGATTGAGAATGAAATCCCGAAAAAGGGATCTTCTCAACTACTCTGACACAGGGGGAAAGAGAGCAACCACCAACAGCGGAATGTTCGGAGCCAGCCCGAGCGGAAGAAGCGCCACAGAAGTTGCGATGGCAAATATACGCACTATGCGTTGCGAACCAAACTTCGCCATCAGCATGCCCGACACTGGCATCATGATCAGCGCGCCCAGTCCAAACGTTAAAATAAGACGGCCTATCATTCTATCTGACGCCTCGAATCGCGGAACGAACTGCGCAATATGCACAGCCCAGCCTCCGGTCACAAAGCCATTGACGAAAAACAGCAAGGCGACGGCCCACCGCCCCTTTTGTTCCTGTTTCATTATTGGTGGTCTCGTGACACGGGCGGCACGTCATTGCGCACAGGTGATCGTTCCACTATTACCTTTTGCCCCGGGCCAAACGAAAGGATCGAACCGTCCACGCCGTTGGTCAGCACTTTCACCCCTCGGAAGTCGGGGATGATAAATTTTGCGCCGCATGGCATCAGGTCCTCATCGCCGATGCCAACGCAATATGCTCCGGCAGCAACAGCGGAGGTTACCCCGCTCTTGGCGTCCTCAAAAACGATGGTTTTGCTCGCAGGAATGCCCAGACGCTCAGCCGCGAGCAGATAGGGATCGGGGTACGGTTTGCCGTGAGCCACATCATCCCGTTCGACAATGACCGAGACGTACGACTGTGCATGGAGTAGTGCTATGACGCGATCGATCTTCAAGCGCCAGCCACTGGTCACGACGCCGATTGAAATTCCGGCCGCACCAAGTGAGGCGATAAGCTGTGCCACGCCAGGAATGGGCTCGCAGTCGGCGGTATTTTCAACATGGATGATGTGCGCCTGAACTTTGGCCTGATCGGAAAGCGGCAGATCATGGAATAGAGCACGGATGGTATGCGGCCCGGGCTGACCGTGAATGTGCTTGAGGATCTCTTCCTCGGTGATCTGGCGCTCGTACATCTGGGCAGCCTCGCGCCATGCTTGTTCAATCACGGCCCTGGAATCGATTAGAACACCGTCCATGTCAAACAAAACTGCTGCTACTCTCTCTACAGATTCACTCATTTCTTTCTTCTCCGTCACACAATAGCGCTTCGCGCTTGATACGGGCGGCGGCGACAACCACCTGACCCAGGGAAATGCTACCGTCATTCGTCGGCACCAATTGATGGCAATACGGCTTGAATCCATGCGACTCAAGGCAGCTCAGCGTATTTATCACGAGAAACTCATTGCAAAAAACACCCCCACTCAATACGATCTGATTAACCCCAAAACGCTTAACAAGGCGTTGGCATACCTCTCCGATGATATCCACGATCGTGGAGTGAAAACGCCGACTTAGCTGGCTTACATCGCTGACGGGCACACGCAGCAGATGGACCAATTCATTGACGAGGGGACGATAGTCCACTTCCAGGCAATCGTCTCGCGCCTCAATGTCATACTCAAATGGCTTGGCCATGCAGAAATCGCGCTGCAATAGCGCTTCCATTTCGATTGCCGCCTGCGCCTCGTATTCAACCTTTGCGCAAATACCCATCAGCGCCGAGATACCATCGAACAGACGACCTATGCTAGTGGTAGTGGTCGCGTTGATTTTCCTGAGGGCCATTTTGGTAAAAACCTCGCGCCGCTGTTCAGACAGGTCGCGTATGGCCGGAACGTCTATTTCGGTGACCCGTTCGCCGAAGGTCTCAACAAGCAGCGACATGGCGACTCGGATCGGCTCTTTCACGGCCTGATCCCCTCCCAGTAGCAACATTGGGCGTATATGGCCAACCCTTTCGAACCCCTCGAAATCGCCGAGCAAGAACTCACCACCCCAGATGGTACCATCGGTACCGTAGCCGGTACCGTCGAATATCACCCCGATGGTTTTACCCGAAAGTCCGTGTTCCGCCATGCACGAGGCCATGTGGGCGTGGTGGTGCTGAACCTGGACGACACGTATTTCGGATTGCTCGATGGCATTTCGGGTTGAGCGGAAGGCAGGGTGCAGGTCACAGGCAAGTGTGTCAGCCCGCACAGCCAGAAGGTCTTGCATATGCTTGGCGCAATCAATGTGGGACTGAAAGGTGGTTTCATTTTTCAGATCGCCAATGTGCTGGCTGATGAAGACTTGCTTGCCCTTGCTGATGCTGACGGTAGTCTTCAACTCGGCGCCGAGTGCCACGACCGAACCCACCGAGTAAGGCAGATGGATGGGATACGGAGCATAGCCGCGAGAGCGGCGTAGGAAGGATATCTGAGGCTCATCCCTACCCTCGCGTACGATCATACGCACGACTGAGTCGTCCACCCGGGTACGGATATCGCGATCGTTCAGAACAAAATAGTCCGCAATTTCGCCCAATTGCTCGATTGCCGTATGGTTGTCGAACACGATAGGATGCCCGGAAAGGTTACCGCTGGTCATGATCAATACCGGCAGTGTGGGATCCTCAAGCAGCAGGTGGTGCAGCGGCGCTGACGGGAGCATTACGCCCAGATGGGGATTATGGGGAGCGATCTCTTCCGGCAGGGTCTTCTGACGCTTACGCAACAGGACGATGGGTCGCTGCACGCTCTCGAGAAGCATCCTTTCATGCGAGTTGATAAAGGCCCAACGGGCGGCGCTCTCGCTGTCGGCAACCATCACTGCGAAAGGCTTGGCATCGCGCCGCTTGCGGTGACGCAGCTCGCGAACCGCCGCTACATTGCTGGCATCCACCGCCAAGTGGAAGCCGCCAAGGCTTTTGATCGCGATGATAGCGCCCTCGCGCAGCTTGGAAATTGCGTAGCGCACCACATCATCAGTCTCGATCAGGGCACCGCTACGGTCCGTGAGCTGAAGACTTGGTCCGCAGGTCGGGCAGGCATTCGGTTGGGCGTGATAGCGGCGATCCTCAATGTCTAAATACTCGTGCTCACATTGTGGGCACATGGTGAACGCACTCATAGTGCTCTGCGCGCGGTCGTATGGCATGCCAAGGATGATCGAATAGCGCGGACCGCAGTTAGTGCAATTAATAAAAGCGTACCGATAACGATGGTTGCTTGGATCGCGCATCTCCCTTAAGCAGTCGCCGCAAACGTTCGAGTCTGGCGGAATGATGGTATTCATGTGTGCTAAGTCGCGGCTCTTACGGATATCAAAACCCTGGTAACGCGGTGCGGGCTCGTCCAGCAGCACCTCAACCAAATCGTTGATCCGCGCGAGAGGTGGTGGCCGCGATAACATATCATCGATAAAGTCCTTGATAGCTTTTGCCGATGCCTGCAACTCAAGTAAAACACCTTCGGAGTCGTTGAGCACCCAGCCGGTTGCTCCATGGGTGCGCGCCAGCCGATGGACGAAGGGGCGGAAGCCAACCCCTTGCACGATCCCGCAGACCCGGTAACGATGGGTCTCGAGCGCTTCGATTGGCTCAACAGAGTCTGGGAAGTTCTGCACCATAGAGTTCCTCAATAATTGTCTGGGTACCATCTGATTCCATCATGCGCACCTCCGGTAAGGAAGATGCCACAACCTCGCCAATGATGGCCGCCTTCTTGCCACAGGGATCTTCGTGCAAAAGAGCCAAAACTCTATCCGCCACGTCGGGCTCGACAAAAAGACACAAGCACCCCTCGTTGGCGAGATTGATCACGTTGACCCCCAGCATATCGGCAGCCATAGCGGCTTCTGGAAGTACCGGCAGCGCTTGCTTGTCGAAGTGGATCGCACAGTTGGCCGCACGTGCGTGCTCGTGCAGCACTGCTGATAGACCGCCGCGGGTAACGTCGCGCATTGAGGCAACTTTACCTGTCGGCACGTTGCTCAATACTGAATCGATCATATGATTTAGCGGTGCACAATCGCTCAGTACGTTGCGCTCAAAGCCTAGACCTTCCCGGATCGAAAGCAGGTGGATGGAGTGATTTCCGATATAGCCGCTGAGGATGATTTTTTGCCCAGGTCGGACGTTACGAACGGAGACTGGAGGACGCTCCATGACGCCGACGCCGGCGGTGTTGATGAAAAGCTTGTCGGCCTCGCCCTTGCCTACTACCTTGGTATCACCGGCGACGATCTTGACGTCCGCCGAGCGTGCTGTATCGCGCACGGACGCTATGATCTTCATCAGATCAGCCATTACTATGCCATCTTCGATGATGAGGCTAAGCGTTATATAGAGAGGACGCGCGCCACTCACCGCCAGGTCGTTCACGGTGCCGCACACCGCGATTTTGCCGATATCGCCATTCCCAAAGAATAGTGGTGTCACCACGAAAGAGTCTGTGGTAAAGGCGATACGGGTAGTTGGCAGTTCCAGAAATGCGCTGTCCTCCATGGTGCCTAGATAGGTATCTCCTAATGTCTCGGAGATCCGCTCCACGAGCTCCCGGCTTAGCTTGGCGCCGGTGCCATGATCCAGAATCACGGTTTCGATCGGTGAACCATGTGATTCAGTGGCCGGGCCATTGCTGCCGGTCTGTGTATAAGCCATATTCATGCCGACCTCCATTCGCCGCGCTCAGGGAGATCGTCGCTCTTGCTCAGTAACGACAGGATTTCCGCAGAAGGTGCTACCGTCGCACAGTAGCCGGCCAGCCATTGTAGCGCCCGATCGGTGTCCTCGGCCGAAGGTGCAAAGACGCAGTCATCGGGGACCCAGACGTTGTAGCCCCGAAAGAATGCATCAGCGGCCGTAGTTTGCACGCAAACATGAGTTTGCAGCCCAGTGACCACTACCGTTTTAATGCCGAGCTTCTGGAGTGTCTCGTCCAACTTAGTGTCGAAAAAACCGCTGTCCCGTCCTTTTATAACTACCAGGTCTGACTGATGGTAAATGGTATCGATCAATCTGTTGCCAGGGGTACCAGCGATCGCCGGAATGCCAGCCGCGCGATTGCGGTAGCGACGTTGCACGGCTGGATCGCTGGGATCATGGATAAGTTGTAGGTGAATGACGGCCTGATCTACAGCTCGAATCCCATCAAGGAACGTATCAAATTTTTTTTTAGTTTATTTTCTAACTCCTGCGGGTCAGTTGTTATTTTATGAGTAAATTCATACTGCAGGTCATTAGTGAGCACAGCGACATTTGGCATTTTTATATTCTCTTATGTTATATACTTATCATAAATGATGACTAACTTTCGTATTAATATACCTACATGCCGAGTGTCTCCTAGGTACAGCCGGTGCTGGAAGCTATGGAAATGATGATGCCCCACTGCAAGCTGTATTATTCCTAAGTTCAAAGCTCATGTTGATGGCTCGTTAACAAACTTCAAAGTAATATTAATTTTTTGTTACCCTCTTCCCCTTTCTCTCAAGGAATTGAATCTTCAGGATTGCTATGTAGGGTTAAGTTTTTTCCCATAACATTTCTCCTCAATGTGAAATTAAAGACAATTTCAGAAACTAATGACAATTTCACACGTAGAGAGCAAACTGTATAATTCCTATTTATCCGGATTTGATTAGCTGCTGGAATGGATATAAAACTGTTGAGGGCATTCGTTACATTGGCTGAGCGAGGGAGTTATCATGCGGCAGCAGATATCCTGTACTTGACGCAAAGTGCATTGACTAAACAAATCCAGACATTGGAACATTTGATTGGAGTGAGCCTTTTTCACCGCGGCCGCCATGGTGCGACGCTGACAGTCACTGGTAAGTTGCTTTATTCCAAGACCTGCAAATTGATGAAACATTACGACGAATATCTAGAATATGCGCATAGGATACAGAAAGGGAATGTGGGTAAGCTGGCGCTTGGATTCGGCATATCATCATTTCAGCTTGCACCTGCATGGGTGAATATTTTTCGTGAACAATTCCCCGATGTGGAAGTATCCCTGAACGACATGCCTTCCAGCGTGCAGTGTCAGATGTTACTGGAAGGGCAACTTCAGGCCGGATTTATCCGTCTGCCGGTGACTACTCCTCTTCAGGTCAAGGTGTTGATGGAAGAAAGTCTGGTCCTTGTCACCCCTTCTGGCCTACGTACAAACCCTGCGGATATCCGGTCTATACTTGAGTCGCATCAGCTCCTGCAGATCCCACCACACCGTGGGAATGGCCTAGTGGTGCAGACGGCCAATTTTCTTAGCGAGAATAAACTCAGCGCAAAAATAGTGTCTGCTGCAGACGATATTCAAACCTTATTAGCATTAGTTTCTACTGGAAATGGTGTGGCATTACTGCCTGCCGGAGTCAGCCATATTTTGCCTGCTGGCCTTAAACTTGTACAAACCCAAGGGGAATATACTAGATGGCAGGTAGGGATTGCTTGGAACCCGGCGATACAGGATGTGCTGCGAGATAAATTTCTACAGATGATGGCAGTCACAACGTGAGATAAGGCAGGCTTTAATAATTTTGAATCTGCTTATCTTGCCACTGCATTAGTCCTCTGATGATCCATACACGTTGACCCGCTTAATGGGCGGATCTAGCGGTAATTGCTGGTAGCATCTCTATTTATAACCCTATGTGTCAATACCGATCGAATTGTGACCCACCATGCCAAAGTAAAAGTTACCCACCCCCCACGAATTATTGTTGTGATTCAGTCGGCGTTGATTTCCTTAACTGACCACTTTTGAGCTTGTCTTTTAATCGATAGCTTTGGCCTGTTATTTGGACGATATGCGCATGGTGCAGCAGTCGATCCAACATCGCCGCCGTCAGCGTCTCATCATCGCCAAACGTCCCAGACCACTGCGTAAATGGCAGGTTACTCGTCAATATCACGCTGCCTGTTTCATAACGGCGGGCCACGACCTGGAAGAATAAATTGGCTTCTTCTTTACCGAACGGCAGATAACCCACTTCGTCGATCACCAATAATCGGGGCTTGGTGACACACCGGCCTAAATAGCCTTTTAAATCGCCCTGACGGTGAGCGGCGACCAGTTGCAACATCATATCCGCCGCCGTAATGAAGCGTACGCTGAGTCCGGCCATCGCGACTTTATGTGCCAACGCGCAGGCCAAATGGCTCTTGCCAACGCCGGAAGGCCCGAGTAATACGATGTTCTCCTGTCTTTCGATAAACGCCAATCCCGCCAGTTCCTGCAGCTGTGCTCGCGGTGCGCCGCTGGCAAACTTGAAGTCAAACTGCTCCAGCGTTTTAACCGCCGGCAAACCCGACAGGCGCAGCAGCGTCTGACGCCGACGCTCGTTGCGGCTGTCATTCTCCAGTCGAAGCAACTGCTCCAGAAAATCGCCGAACGTTCCGGTATCATCCAGCGTCTTCTGTGCCAATCCAGGCCACTCGGCGGCGATGCGGTCAAGCTTAAAGTACTCGCACAGTTCGCTGATCCGCTGATGCTGAAGGCTCATGACCTCACCTCCAGCAGCGACTGATAGACCGACAGCGGATGTTGAAAACTCTCACGGGGCAAAACCCGGCGGTTATCAACCGATAACGGTACCTCTGTGCCTTCGCGCGGCAACGGGAGCAGCACGTCAATCTCCTGCTGTAGCCGCTGCTCGGGGGGAATGCCGGTGGTGCCATGCTTGCGGGCGTTGGCGACGGTGGTAAGCCATGGCCCGATACGGCTGTTGGCAGAATCCACGTCAAGGACTAAACCGGCCTGCTTAAAGGTGGTCGCCAGGGGAACGACAAAACTGGTCTTCAAATAGTGGTTAAATCGCTCAACTTTACCCTTGGTCTTCGCGCGATAGGGACGGCACCCCCTGTGTCAGAGTAGTTGAGAAGATCCCTTTTTCGGGATTTCATTCTCAATCCAGGGGGCCGGAGCATCACCATGTCGCGTTTACCTCAGGCTCGCAAGGACGCCATTTTAAGTAAAATGCTTGCCCCTCATCCGCCGACCATCCGTGAATTGGCACAAAGAGAAGGGATTTCAGAAGCTACACTGTACAATTGGCGTAATCAGCTTCGCAAAGAAGGTCGCCCTGTGCCCGAACATGATCGCAGCAGTGAGAATTGGTCTGCGCAAACTAAATTCGCCGTCGTCGTCGAAACCTCGTCGATGTCGGAGATCGAGTTGAGCGAGTATTGCCGAGCCAAAGGTCTTTTCCCAGAGCAGGTTAAGCAGTGGCGCGAAATATCGATCCAGGCCCATGCAGAGCCAGGCGGTTTTAATGATGCGGCCAGCGCACAGCAGAATAAGGCCCAGCGTAAGCAAATTAAACGTCTTGAGCGCGAAGTCCTGCGTAAAGATAAAGCACTGGCGGAGGCAGCGGCATTACTGATCCTGCAAAAAAAAGTTCGCGCCCTTTGGGGCGACAACGAGGACGATTAACTCCTCTGGCGTACCGGGAACAGATCACCGCCTGGGTTCAGCAGGCGTGCAATGATGGCGCATCGTTGTACCGTTCTTGCGAGGGGGTAGGGATCTCTGTTCACAGTTGGTATCGGTGGCAACAGGATGGTGCTGTTATTGCGGATCAGCGTCCATTGATTGACCGCCCTGAGCCGGCCAACAAACTGAGCTCAACGGAACGCCAGTCGGTGTTGGCGGTATGCAATAGCGCGCGTTTCGACAGCGTTCCGCCGAGTCAGATCGTACCGATTCTGGCAGACGAGGGTTGCTACATGGCCTCTGAATCGACGATGTATCGGGTATTAAGAGAGGCGGGTCAAGTGCAGCATCGTGGACGTGCCGCCAAGGCTGTGCGCGTGGCAAAACCGACCAGCTTTACCGCCACCGCCCCTAACCAGGTCTGGATGTGGGACGTGACCTGGTTGCCGAGTAGTGTTAAGGGGCTGTATTATAAGCTGTATTTATTTGAAGACCTATTCAGTCGCTACCCGGTGGGTTGGGAAGTCCATGATGAAGAGACCGGCGAGCTGGCGGCAGATCTGCTACAACGATGTGTCCTGGGGCAGCGCTGTGCTATGCAACCCTTGGTACTGCACTCGGATAACGGTGCGCCGATGAAAAGTTATACGCTGAAGGCCAAGATGGAAGCCCTGGGTATAACGTCATCCTTTAGTCGGCCGCGGGTATCCAATGACAATCCGTACGCAGAATCAATCTTTCGTACATTGAAATATTGGCCGTCCTGGCCGCGCAAAGGATTTACCTCGATTGATGCTGCACGGCAGTGGGTGAAGCGCTTCATTGATTGGTATTGCCACGTCCACCGCCACAGCGGGATCAAATTCGTGACGCCGGCGCAGCGCCATCAGGGCAAGGATAAAGCCTTGCTGTTAAAGCGTCACCAAGTCTATCAAGCCGCCCGCGCTGCGTGCCCGGAACGGTGGCGAGGTGAGACAAGAAATTGGGGTTGGGACAAGGAAGTTCAACTCAATCCAGATCGGCCGTTGACACAAGAAAACGCCGAGAATTTACAGGCTGCATAAATCGCAATTTTATCTCAACATCTTTGACAAACACCGATTCCCTGCAACATAGTTTTCTATTTTAATCATCGAAGGTTTTTTCATAACACATAGTGTAGACATTATATAGCCAATAGAAGTGAAATCTGTTGGGATCCTGACGTGGACTACGCTGTTACCCTTTTTATTAATAAAATAAACGTTATCCTTTTTTTTGCACTGATAACCAAATAGGCTGAGCATATCTTCAGTAATTGTGATATATCCCTCGCCCAGATTAATACTATTTACCATAATTTCATGTTGCGGCATATGATTGGCAAGCATCATAGCCATGGACAGAAATTGTGAGCTTTTCTCCGTTGAGATTTTATTCGAAGTCATTGGAACACAGGTGGTAGTGAATTTTAGTTCACTATCACTTTTAGTCACATTAACGCCAAGATAGGATAAGAAGTCCTTATCTAATACAGAATCTCTTGAATAAAGTGAAGCATTACATCTGATAACTAATGTTTCAGTGAGTGCGGAAATAGCTACCATGGCGCGAAAAACAAACCCAGAACCTTCAGCATTTACGTCAGCATTAGGGGTAATCTGCTCAGGAATAATACCTTGTAATGTAATTCTATCTTCACTCTCATTCAATATCTTTAATCCCAAAGTTGTGAGATTTTTAAGTAGTAATGAAGTTTCAGAGCACCAAGAAACGTTTGTTATTTCCGTCTTATGGTTATTAAAGAAGGCGAGAAGCAAGCATCGTTGCATATGAGGTTTTGAAGAAGGCAATTTAATCGTTCCATTGACCTCTAAAACTGGGTAAATGATCGCATTTGTCATGATTAATTGACCTTTGTGGTGATTAAAATAATGTATTTGTAATAAACATAAATAGTAACCAAACCTGATAAAAACATGACCATAAAAAGTGTGCGACCACCGAAGAATTGCAAAATTAATCCACCTATCAGTGGTGAAGCGGAGGTACCAAAGTTAGTGAAATTGGTGATCCCATAGGCGATCCCCCTCTGCCCTTCAGGCGCCAGTCGATCTACCTCAACGTTTATCGTTGGCATAACAATAATTTCGCCAATACTTAAGCAAAGTGTAGCAATCACTAATTGCCACTTTATATGTACGTTTGCGTAACCAAATGCCAACTGAGCGATTGTTATTAATAATATTCCTAGTAATATCCGTTTAGATGGCACAATATTTCTAATAATATAAAATACAGGTAACTGTAAAAAAATAACGGTTAACGAATTAATGATGACTAAAAGTGCAATGACATCGTTGAGATTATTAATTTTAGAACGTGCCAAATACTGTATCAATGAAGAATCAAAAGTAGCATATATTATCATGAGCGTGGTGTTACAAAATAAAAAAACTGAAAATTCTTTATTTTTGATAATAGCGCCCAAACTCTTAAGAAAGAGTGGCTCATTTTTTCCTGTATTGTGATTCCGAATCTCATGGCCGCCAACCATAAATAGAAGGACTAGCAAAATATACAAAAAATATAGCAAGGCAGTCACAAAAAAAGTTAATGTGCTATTAGCAATACCAAATTTTACACCGATAAAGGGTCCAAGAGCGACCCCCATATTTGCAATAAGATACCGGAAATACTGACAAAGCTCCTTAGTTCTCTGATTTTTAAGGCGATCTCCAATATAAGCTTTACTGCAAGATTCTATAAAGGCTCTGCCTAAAGCGATACCGGTGACACAGACAGCGAATCCCAAAATGTTGGAACAAAAGGCTAGATATATGAAACTGAATACGCTGGTGATGAGTCCAGCTATAATAATGGGTTTACGCCCATAATCATCAGATTTATGCGAAACATATACGCTTAGCAACGTTGATAGAAAAGTTGCAAAGAAAAATATAAATCCTATTTCCGACGCCGATAAGGTAAATTTTTCATACAATATTACGGCCAAGTAAGGCCATACCATGAAATAACCAACGCGTGTTAAAAATGTCCCCAACAGCAAAATATTGACATCTAGTGGAAACACCAAATTATTTATTAATCCTCTTTCTAAGGCGTAACGCATTATCACTCCTTTTTAGGGATTAACGGATTCAACATGATATAATTTTTTAGGACGACTGCAATAGTCATAAATCTCTTGGTAATTTTCTCCTGTGAGGATAACATACCCAAGTCTGTCACTACTGCACGTTAATGAATGGACTAAATCACCGGGTTTCATATCAGCATGGACCTCTTCAATACATATATTTTTATTTATTTCCTGAAGTTCAAATGACGAAAAAATCCCCTCATTAGCAGTAATAAAAGCTATTCCAGCATACGTGTTTCGCGTACAGAAAAATTCAGGTTTTTCATTTAATGAAATTGAAATTGCACAATGCCAGAGGTCTACTCCAGATGATTTCATGACGAGTTCTGGAATATGATCTCCGCCTAGCCGAGCCGCGATTTCAACTATAGACACGGTGGAATCATTTATTTTTACTTCAGTATGAGAAACAGCATTATCAATACCTAAGGCTTCTAGGCCTCTGGAAGTTACATCAATGACTTTTTGATACATATCATCGGGGATCATTGCAGGAGATACATGGCCTATTTCAACAAAATATTTTCCATCGCAAACGATTTTTTTAGTGATAGAAACTATATGAGTGATACCATGAAACGTTACTGACTCTACACTGAATTCTTCACCAACTAAAAAACTTTCAATTAAATAACTATCTTCTTTTTCCACACCAAATAATGGTGAAATTGTACTTAGTTCATTAAAATTATTGAGCAGTTCTTGTGGCGTATTGTTTTTTGCGACGCCCCTACTACCTGACATATTTATGGGTTTTATTATATTTGGATAATCAAAATATTTCTTTACAGAATTAAGCTCATCCAGCGTAGTTACCAAAGCAAATGATGGTTGAGAGATGTTATTTTGCTTAAATATCTCTCTCATTTTAAATTTATTACGCGCATTTGACGCGCTTAGGGGGCTAATGCCATTTAGTTTTAAGTGCTCAGCAACAATCGCAGCCAATTCAACATAAAATTCCATAAACGTAAACACACCATCGATGCTGTGTTCTTTAGAAATGGCATCAACCGTTTTGATAACGGCATCGTAGTCATTAGTATCAACCGTATGTATTTCATCTATATATTTTTTCTCGCTATCCTTAAGCCTATTATGATATTTATCGGAGCCTATAAATATCACAAAACAACCGTAATCTTTAGCTTTCTTTAGACCAATTGCACCCGATGGACTTTTTTCAATGATCAACAATTTTTTCATTTTATCAACCAGTTTATTTTTAGTAAAGATTGTTTTCTATCAGAGGGAGAAGATCTCTTGAGAAACAGCCATTGTTGCTCAGTTTGCTTTGCCGGAACTGGAAAAGCTTATCAATGCCTTCGGTATTCCATTCTATATAATATCTCGTTTGTGAGTCTTTAACTTCCTGTAGAACATTACCCAATGTTGGTTCGAAAATATTGACACATCCCGTTAATTCACCAACTTTGTAAATCAGTCGATCTTTTTCTGTGATGTCTAGGATCTTTTTTTCACATGGTATCAAGGCAAATAATTGTCTACCCCCCTTACACATATTAACATTTTCTGGGAAATTCATGATTTCAACTCCACTTGTACCCAGATCGCCACTCATGTTAATTTGGAAATCAAGCGGTATCTTTTCATGGATGTCCTTGATGGTTTTATAAATATCACATATTTCTTCTTCTGATATTTCGAGGTGGGGATGTTTGTGTCCATGGTCAAAAAAACGGTTAAATCTCACCGTTGATACACCTAACTGATTGAAATAACCAATATAACGCTGCAATCTTTCCGTTGCAAAATTATGCCTCCCCAAGGTTAATCCGACATTTATTCTGAATCCCGTAAAATTCACATCCTGTTTCCGATCATTATAATCCTTTATTACACTCACTACTTTTTCGAAACTACTCGCATGAAAAACGCCTTTAATCGGATAATCTTCTTCTTTTTCGATGGTTAAGTTTTCATCTAGTATGCCATGAAAACTTATGCTGATCGTGCCATAATTATATTCTCTTGCCAAATTCAGAAGATATTCTGCATCATGGCCAAGTAAGGGGCGTCCGCTGGTCCATGCTTCTCCTTTTTGCATTGTTTCCGTAGGTTGCGGCGAACTTTTTTCAGCATAAACCCTGGCGGTTGATGCGCCATAAGCCAAAATAAACTCGCCTTTATAAGCAAACGTATCAGTATATCGAGGATAGATTTTATAACCAATTTCCCGTAATCCCTTAACGATCAATTGACCTTCGGGAACATCAAATCTTTTTCTTTTTACTTTATCATTATTGACAAACCAACAGTTCTTGCAATTTTGACCGCAGGTATTGTTACTAATGTATGTATCAACATCCATGTAAATGTCAATTTCTTCGGGCCGCAGCAATGCAAATGGAAAATCAATGGGTTGTGTGCCGTGAAAATCATAAGCAAGCGGGATATTATTTAGCATGTATAAGTCCTTTGTTCAGTTAAAAACCATAAGGGAATACAAAGCTTACCAGGGAGGTAATAATTATCCCTGTTTTAAACTGTCTTCGTTATGATTTGAAAATGCTTAGCTACATTTGTAATACCAATACTATTACTTTTATTGTGGAAATAAAGCCTTAAATTAAAGTTATAAAATGTTGTAGCTTGCCAAAACCTATCATTTAGATTTAATAACCCGTATATTTATTTTATACAGAATAAACGCCTGCTTTTTTTGTTAAATGATATGTATTAATTTCATTTTATTCTTGCGGAATTAAGATAAACCTTATTTAATGAGCTGTATTTACTGATAGGAAAATTGTTTTAAATTGATAACAATCATTTTTAATCATTACTCGTGGTGAGCGTTTTTTTGCATAAATGTTCGCACTCTTCCTTGATGGAATGTACGAAAATGTACATTTTGGAATAAATTGATCAAGATGCATGTTTGGTCAGTTTTAAGGATTACTTCGGTACTTTTTTTGCATGGGATCGGCAGAAATAGATTTTGTTCGCATGAAAGTCTTAAAACTTAGCATTATCAGCTTTATTTGTAAGAAGGAATATGCTGGTATTATAGAATGATAATAACTGCTTCATTAAAAATACCGTCTATAAGGTCGCCATTGAAGAAGAATACCCTATGAAAAATCTTGTTTCTCCCGAGTGGGTTGCTGCACATCAGATAAATAATGATATCCTGCTGCTGGATGCGACTTTGAAAACATCAATGAATGGTGTTATGGCAATTTCAGAGGATATTATACCAGGTGCAATTTGGTTTGATCTGGATAACCACTTTTCTGACACCGCCTCAGGCTTACCCCATACCCTTCCCCATCCTGATGATCTTGCCCAAGAGTTGGCTATGCTTGGGATAAAACGCGACTCCACAATAGTGGTATACGATCAGCAAGGTGCTTACTCCGCACCAAGAGTATGGTGGATGCTGAAAATATCTGGCATCAGTGAGGTATTTATCCTTGCCGGCGGCCTTAATGCTTGGAAAGGGTATGGTTACCCCGTGACTCGCTCGTATACAAAACCCGCTCCCGTTGTTAAAAAGGAGTTTAATTTTCAATCTGACCGGGTTATCACAAAAAAAATGGTGTTTGATAACTTGAGAAACCCTTCTTTTACATTAATTGATGCAAGACCAATGGAACGCTTCAACGGGTGTCAGCTTGAACCAAGACCCGGGTTACGCTGCGGCCACGTTCCAGACTCGCTGAATATCCCTTTCACTGAGGTTGTGCTGAACGGACAGTTCAAAGAAAAATCAGAACTGGTTCGTTTGTTTAAAAAAAGAGGTTTAAAGAATGATAAGCCACTGACATTCACCTGTGGTTCAGGTGTCACCGCATGTATCGTACTCTTTGCAGCCCAACTTGCAGGTTATCATAATCTTAAACTGTATGATGGTTCGTGGGCCGAATGGGGTGCAGATCCTGCCTTACCTGCCGTAATGATGTAGTAGTGTACCATAGGCGATGAAATGGTATTCCCCCTGCCAGGCAGTCTGAGTTGTCAGCGGCTAAAGCACGAGCAGCACAAAGTTTTGAGGCCACGATAAATATCAGTCGTAGCTAGTCCGGGAGCCAACCATCTTGTCAAACTCTTACCGCTGCAAATCCGAACAAGAAATGGGCACGGGACAATGTAAGAACATTTGTCTGTTTTAGTGCCAAGAAATAGTTGATTATTATACTCTAATAAGAAACGGGTTTAGGTTATTTTGTACAAAAAAAAAGAGTAGCAGAATTGTTTAACAGCTCAGGAAACATAGCATGCGCACACGAGCCTCAGCCCGGTTGTTAATAATTAATTCCAACAATCGCATATTGCTTTTCCGTTTTACGCACAACTCTGATGCACTATCAGGTAAGTCTTACTGGGCAACGCCGGGAGGCGGCGTAGAACAAGGTGAATCTTTTGAGCAGGCAGCCATTCGGGAACTTCGTGAAGAAACAGGACTAATAAGAGAACATGTAGGGAATTGTGTTGCGCAAAGAGCATTTGAAATGATGCTTCCAAATGGGGAGAAAGTGCATGCACGTGAGCATTTTTTTATCGTGCGAGTTAACAGCCAGGAAATCAGCACCGATGGTTGGAGTGCTAATGAGAAAGCCGTGATCAGCAACTACCACTGGTGGGATCTCAACGAACTGGTTACAACGGCGGAAACTGTTTATCCGTGTAACATCCCTTCAATCCTATCTGTCTCTACTGAAAAGTAATCCTCAACCATAGCCTTAAGTCAGCCCCCAAGTGTTGATCCACCTGACCGCTTCCTGGCGATCGGCAGTAAATACATCAACCAATAGAACATTTCCCCCAAAAAGCGGTGGTGACCAAATCCTCATTGTTTGCGGCTTTCGTGCGGTCGTTGTCGCACCATCGTGCCATTCCTATTCACGGGGAAAATACGATGGCATCTACCCCTTTACCAGTGGCGCCCTGGCGCATCGCAATCATCGCATTGTCATTGGCATTGAACGTCCAGCAGCCCGCCATGGCCGCCGGCGTTGTTGGCGAGCGCGAACAGCTCGCAGCACTCGCTCGTCAACTTGACCTCGTCGATCGCCTGGCCGGCCAGGCCGCCACAAACAGACCGAACGAGCGGGCCCGCTACCACTTCGACTATGCGCGCCTTCATGCTGACCTGGAACGCATTCATAGCGGCGTTCAGGACTACCTTGTCCCGCAGCGTGCCCAGCCCCGAGACCCCGTTCCACTGATCGGCAACTACGTGAGCGAATCCACCCAGGCAGAGAAGGCATCGCCATGACCGCATCTGCAGCGCAAGTGGCCGCCTTTCAGGCCAATGGCGGCTTCACGCCCGCGACGGTGTCCACCGTGGTACTCGGCATTGTTTTTGCCGTGCTGCTGCTGTGGGGTGCATGGGCCATGCGCGCCGCCTATGTGGGCTGGGCCGAACACCGTCTCAACCAACGCCAGTTACTTGCGGTCATCGTGCGATCCCTCGCGATGTACCTGGTGCTGGGTTTTTTCCTCCTGTCCTGATGTTACTCAAGAGACCATCGCCATGAAAACCACGACTCCCTTCCCCTATACCGCCCGCCGCCTGGGCTCGCTCATTCCGCTGCTGGTGGCTTCCCTGCCACTGTCGGCCTTCCCCGCTGGCCTGCCGACCATGGAAGATCCCTCCCGCGGCGCCGGCAGCGGCATCATGGACACGCTGCAGAACTACGGCTATGACATCGTCATGCTGGTCGCCTTGCTTGTCGTCGCGTCCATGTTCGTCGGCGTTTGCTACCACGCGTACACACGCTACTCCGAAATCCATACTGGGCGGGCAACCTGGGGCCAGTTTGGCCTGACCGTCGCCGTCGGCGCCGTGCTGCTGGTGGTGGGCATTTGGCTGCTGACCAAAGCCACCGGCGTGCTGTAAGGACGATCGCATGGCGAACGCTTCGCAGCCCGTACGTGATGGGCTCGTCATCTTCCTGCCGCACCGGCTCAATCGCCAGCCGGTGGTGGTGCGCGGGCTGACGGCTGACGAGCTGTGGATCTGCGCCGGACTCTCGGCAGCGGCCGGGCTCGTCCCCGGCCTGCTGCTGGCCTGGCTGACCCGCAGTATCGCCATGGTGCCGACGCTTATCGTCGCCGGCATCGCGCTCGGCGTTTTTGTCGGCGGCGGTTTACTGCGCCGGCAAAAACGCGGCCGCCCGGATACCTGGCTGTACCGGCAGTTGCAATGGCGGCTGGCCCGGCGTCATCCCGGGCTGGCCGCGCAGGTGGGCGGAGGCGATCTGATTACCCGCACCGGCATCTGGACTACGCGACGCCTTGCCCACCGGCGGAGGAACGCATGAGCCGCTTTCGCAACGAAGTTCAACACCTGCAGGCGCATGTCAAAACGCTGCGCCTGGGCAGTGGCGCACTCCTGCTGGTTGCACTGCTGCTCGGTTTTGGCTGGTGGAGTGCACCCCGGGACCTCACCATCCACGTGCCGCCCGACCTGCGTTCAGGCAGCACCCGCAAGTGGTGGGATGTACCGCCGGAAAGCGTGTACACCTTCACCTTCTATGTCTTCCAGCAACTCAACCGTTGGCCGGCCAACGGCGAGGAAGACTACCCGCGCAACCTGCACGCCCTGTCGGCCTACCTCACCCCCGAGTGCCGGGCCTACCTGCAACAGGACTACGAATACCGGCGCAGCAACGGCGAACTGCGCCAGCGCGTGCGCGGCCTCTACGAGATCCCCGGGCGCGGCTACGGAGACGACCCGCCCGCCCGCGTACGGGCCGTCTCCGACCACGACTGGATCGTGACTCTCGACGTCAGCGCCGACGAGTATTTCGGCGCCGAACAGGTCAAGCGTGCCCTGGTGCGCTACCCCATCAAGGTCACCCGGATGGATATCGACCCGGAGCGCAATCCGTTCGGCCTGGCGCTGGATTGCTATGCCGGTGCACCGCAGCGCATCGAGGCGCCCCCGGCACCGCCTTCATCCGGTACGCCCGCCCGTACTGGCCCCCTGCAGGGAGAAACCCCATGAAGCGACATGTTCTTTGCGTGCTGACAGGCCTTGCGCTGTGCCTGGGCCTGCTGCCCGCCAGCCATGCGGTTGAAATCCTGCGCTGGGAGCGCCTGCCATTGGCCGTGCCCCTGGTCGTCGGCCAGGAGCGCGTGGTATTCGTCGATCGCAATGTGCGCATCGGTATCCCGGCCGGCGTCGGCGATCAGCTGCGCGTCCAAAGCGCCGGTGGCGCGGTCTACCTGAGTGCCAGCGCGCCCTTGCCGCCGACGCGCTTGCAGTTGCAGGACGTGGCGTCTGGCGCGCTGATCCTGCTGGATGTCGCCGCCGAGCCGGCCAAAGACGGCCAGGCGCCGCTGGAGCCGGTGCGCATCGTTGAGGGCGACGCACCGGCCATCCGCTACGGGGTCAGCGCAGACACCGGCACGGACCCACAGCCCCAGGGCGCACTGAAGCAGCCCATCGCCCCGCGCGAAACCCCCATCCCCGTCGTGCTCACCCGCTATGCGGCGCAAAGCCTCTATGCCCCGTTACGCACGGTTGAGCCCGTCGCCGGCATCGCCCGGGTGAACCTGCGCCGCGACCTCACCCTGGACACGCTGCTGCCGACACTGCCGGTACGCGCCCAGGCGCTGGCCGCCTGGCGGCTTGAGGATATGTGGGTCACGGCAGTCCGGCTCAGCAACACCACGGTACGCTGGCTCGCCCTGGACCCACGTGCGCTCCAGGGCGATTTCGTGGCCGCGACCTTCCAGCATCCCACGATCGGCCCCGCCGGCGCGTCGACCGACACCACCGTGGTGTACCTCATTACCCGCGGCCACGGCCTGGCCGAATCGCTGCTCCCCACAGTGTCGACCATCGATGCCACGGTGAACCTGCCGCCCGCGGCGGTGGCAGGCCAGGCTTCGGGAGGCACGCCGCATGAAAAGTAATCCGCTGCTCAAATGGCTGCTGATCCCCGTCGTGCTGCTGCTGGTGTTCGTCGGCATCCGCTTGTTCCCTGGCGGCGGAACGAAGCCGTCGGCGCCGCAGAGCACCGCCAGCCAACTCACTCCCGAAGAGATGAAGGCCCTGGGCATCGAGGGCGACACCCCCCGCGATACCGTCGCCACCCTCGTCGCCCAGGTCAAGCAACTGCGCAACGAGCTAGGAACGGCGCTGACCGACAACAAGAACCAGAAGACCGAGAACGAACGCCTGCGTGGGCGCGAAAGCGCTATCGACCAGCGTATCCAGAGCGCGCTGGATGGCGAGCGCCGCCGCCTGCAACAGGAGCGCGATCAGGTGGCCAGCGACAAGCAACAGACGCAGGGCCTGCTGCAAGACCTGCAGCAGCGCCTGGACGGACTCAGCGGCAAGGGCAACCAGGCGGATCTTCCGGTCGGCCTGGGCCTGGAAGCCGGCGACGGCAAGGGCTTCGCCAGCGGTGAGGGCCTGCACTGGGTCGAACCGCAAGACGCCAGGACGGACGACAAGACCAGGGGTGCCGGCCAAGCCGCGACATTCCCGGTCAGCTTCGGTCCGGCGCAGAAAACCCTGTCGAACGCGGCCGATTCGGTGGCCGATGCCGGCGGCAAAACGATGGATGCCGTCAGCACCTCCACGACACCGGTCTACACCGTGCCGACGAATGCGACGCTGATGGGCTCGGTGGCCATGACCGCCCTCATCGGCCGGGTGCCGATCGACGGCACGGTCAACGATCCGTACCCGTTCAAAGTGCTCATCGGCCCGGATAACCTCACCGCCAACGGCATCGACATCCCCGAGGTGACCGGCGCGGTGGTCAGCGGCACGGCGTCGGGCGACTGGACGCTCTCATGCGTGCGCGGGCAGATCCGCAGCGTCACCTTCGTCTTTCAGGACGGGACCATCCGCACCGTCCCGCAAGGTCATGGCAACCCAGGCAGCGACACGACCAGCGCCAGCAACAACACTGGCAACGCCAACAGCAACAGCGCGACCCAAGGTGGCCTGGGCTGGATCAGCGATCCCTACGGCATCCCCTGTGTTGCCGGCGAACGGCGCAGCAACGCCCAGCAATACCTCGGCTCCCAAGCGCTGATCACCGCGGCCGGCGCCGGCGCGGCCTCGCTCATCAAGTCCGACAGCGGCAACGTCTCCTACATCAGCAACAGCAATGGCTCGCTGGGCACGGTCGGTATCACGGGCAACGAAGCCATGGGC
Source organism: Sodalis sp. RH14 (assembly GCF_047324285.1). NCBI lineage: Bacteria > Pseudomonadati > Pseudomonadota > Gammaproteobacteria > Enterobacterales > Bruguierivoracaceae > Sodalis > Sodalis sp. RH14. The sequence continues at coordinate 2,346,325 of NZ_CP178739.1, read as the reverse complement.
CGCATCCTGGCCGGCGGCGTGCAGGAGATGTCGCAGTGGGTCAACAAGCTCTATGGCCAGGCGTTCGCCGCGGTCTACGTGCAGCCCGGGGCGAAAGTCGCCATCCACCTGGAGCAGCCGCTCAACATCGACTACGACGCCAAGGGGCGCCGGGTCAATCACCACACCGGAGGCTCCCATGCGTCGGATCTGGATTAAAACCACCGTGGCGGTATTGACGGCCCTGCTGCTGGGCGGCTGCGCGACCAGCAAGGAAAAACTGCTGCCGCACGGCGAGCACACCATGCTCGACATGTGGAACCAGGAGACCGGAGGCGGCGCGGGCGGCGGTCAGGCCGCACGGCAACTGCTCGATGCGCGGCAGGACCTGCGCCGGCCGCTGACCGACACCGACGTGCAGAACGCACCCACGGTCAACGCGACCTACACGCGCACAGCCGCCAATGAAATCCAGAGCCAGTTCCACCGGCTGCCCAACCCCGATCTGGTGCTGTACGTGTTTCCGCACCTGGCCGGGACCGACCCTGCCCCGGTGCCCGGCTATACGACGGTCTTTCCTTTATACCAGCGAGTGCAGTACGCCATGCCTGGCGAACGCACAGAGGCGTACTGATGGCCTGGTCGCTCCCCTGGATGCGCCGGACCGCCCCGCCTCAGTCCGACGCCGAGGATGCCTGGGAACGCCACGTCTCGGCCCTGGCCGCACACGGCATCCCCGAGCCCGGCAGCGCCCTGGAGCGTCGCCGGCCGGCCACCGAGGCCGAGGCCCAGGCGCTCTATGACCTGGCCCCATCGTTCGCCGATCTGCTGCCCTGGGTCGAATACCTGCCCGAGTCGCAAAGCATGCTGCTTGAGGACGGGCATTCTGTCGCGGCCTTCTTTGAACTGACGCCGGTCGGCACCGAGGGACGCGAACTCGAATGGCTGTGGCAGGCGCGCGACGCGTTGGAAAACGCGTTGCAGGACTCCTTCGACGAACACGACGACCACCCCTGGGTGGTCCAGCTCTACGCGCAAGACGAAGCGAACTGGGACCGCTATCTGCGCACCCTGGCCGAGTACATCCAGCCGCGCGCTTTAGGCAGCGCCTTCACCGACTTTTACCTGAAATTTTTCGCACACCATTTGCGTGCCATCGCCAAACCCGGCGGGCTGTTCGAAGACACCACCGTGAGCCGGCTCCCCTGGCGCGGCCAGTTGCGGCGTGTACGGATGGTGGTCTACCGGCGCGTCCCCGCCGCCGCCCCATCGCGTCGCGGCCAGTCGCCCAAGCAGGCGCTAACCACCATCTGTGACCGGCTCACCGGCGGGTTGTCCAATGCCGGTGTGACATCGCGACGCATGGACGCGGCGGATATCCACGACTGGCTGCTGCGTTGGTTCAACCCGCGCCCCACGCTGCTGGGCGACTCTGCGGATGACCGGGAGCGCTTCTACGCCCTGACGCGCTATCCCGACGAGCCCACGCCGGGCGAGCTTGAACTGGCCAGCGGCGACTTCGCCCAGCGCCTGTTTTTTTCCCAACCACGCTCTGACGTGGAGGAAGGCACCTGGTCTTTCGACACCATGCCGCACAGAGTCATCGTGCTCGACCGCCTGCGCACAGCGCCGCACACCGGGCATGTGACCGGTGAAACGCACAAGGGCGGCGATGCGTTCAACGCCCTGTTCGACCAGATGCCGGAAGACACCGTCATGTGCCTGACCCTGGTCGCCACGCCGCAAGACGTGCTTGAAGCGCATCTGAATCATTTGTCGAAAAAAGCCGTAGGCGAGACGCTGGCCTCCGAGCAGACCCGCCAGGACGTGCAGCAGGCGCGTAGCCTTATCGGCAGCTCACACAAACTCTACCGCGGCGCGCTGGCGTTCTATCTGCGCGGCAACGATCGCGAACAACTCGACGCGCGCGGCCTGCAACTGATCAACGTGATGCTCAACGCCGGTCTGCAACCTGTACGGGAAGAGGACGAGGTTGCCCCGCTCAACAGCTACCTGCGGTGGTTGCCATGCGTGTTCGACCCGGCCACCGATAAACACCAATGGCACACCCAGCTCATGTTCGCCCAGCACGCGGCCAACATCGCCCCAGTCTGGGGGCGCAACCGCGGCTCCGGGCATCCGGGCATGACCCAGTTCAACCGCGGCGGCGAGCCGATCACGGTCGATCCCCTGAACCGCCTGGACCGGCAGATGAACGCTCATCTGTTCCTGTTTGGCCCGACCGGTTCGGGCAAAAGTGCCACCCTCAACAACCTGCTCATCCAGATGACGGCCATCTACCGTCCTCGGTTGTTCATCGTCGAGGCCGGCAACAGCTTTGGCCTGCTGGGTGATTTCGCCGCACGCCTGGGCGTGAGCGTCCACCGGGTCAGGCTCGCGCCGGGCTCAGGCGTCAGCCTGGCGCCCTTCGTCGATGCCTGGCGGCTGGTGGATACGCCCGATCAGGTCCAAACCCTGGATGCCGACGCGCTGGATGCGGACCAGCCACCCTCGGTCGACGCTACCGAGGGTGACGAACAGCGCGACGTGCTGGGCGAGCTGGAAATCACCGCCCGACTGATGATCACCGGTGGCGAGGACAAGGAAGAAGCGCGCATGACCCGCGCCGATCGCAGCCTCATCCGCCAGTGCATCCTCGATGCCGCCCGGCGTTGCGTGGCCGAAGCGCGCACGGTACTGACCCGCGACGTACGCGATGCGCTGCGCGCCCGTGGCGACGACACCACGCTACCGGAGACGCGCCGCGCACGGCTGCTGGAGATGACCGACGCCATGGACATCTTCTGCCAGGGTACCGACGGCGAAATGTTCGATCGGCCGGGCACACCCTGGCCCGAAGCCGATATCACCATCGTGGAACTGGCCACCTTTGCCCGTGAGGGCTATGGCGCCCAGCTCGCCATTGCCTATATCAGCCTCATCAACACCGTCAACAACCTCGCCGAACGCGACCAGTTCCTTGGCAGGCCCATCGTCAACGTGACCGATGAAGGCCACATCATCACTAAGAATCCGCTGCTCTCCCCCTACGTCGTCAAGATCACCAAGATGTGGCGGAAATTGGGGGCCTGGTACTGGCTGGCCACGCAGAACATCGACGATCTGCCCAAAGCGGCAGAGCCCATGCTGAACATGATCGAATGGTGGATCTGCCTGTCCATGCCGCCAGACGAAGTCGAGAAGATCGCCCGCTTTCGCGAACTCACGCCGGCACAGAAGGCATTGATGCTTTCGGCCCGGAAAGAAGCCGGCAAATACACCGAAGGAGTGATCCTGACGCGATCGATGGAAATCCTGTTCCGGGCGGTGCCGCCCAGCCTGTATCTCGCTCTTGCCCAAACCGAGCCCGAAGAGAAGGCCGAGCGATTCGCCTTGATGCAGCAAAACGGCATTAGCGAACTGGATGCGGCGTTCAAAGTCGCCGAAAAAATTGACCAGGCGCGCGGCATCGAATCGCTCAAATTCGATGCGCTGACATAAAGGAAAGACCAATGCATCCATCCAGTCGCTTTAACATTCGCTCGGTTAGCTTCTCCTTCCTGCTTATCCTGGCGGCAACCTTGGTTGCTGGCCTTGTAGCATGGACGAACCAAGGCAGTTCCCACACACCCGTGCAGGCGCTCTCGTCTAGAGCTAGCCCGACCCGGCACAGGCCACCCTGGCACTACGGAAATGCCGACGCGCGCTACACACTGATTGAGTATGCCGACCTAGAGTGCCCATTCTGTCGGGAATACTTTCCGGTATTACGACAATGGATCGATGCCAATCCGGACGTGAACTGGCAATGGCATCACCTGCCTTTGCAGATGCACGAACCAGCAGCAACCCGCGAAGCACGATTGGCCGAATGTGCCGGTGAGGCTGGTGGGCCTCCCGCTTTCTGGAGTGCTGTCGCCTGGATTTACCAGAACACTCGAAGCGATGGGCAGGGCCTGCCGGAAAATGCGCAGTACCCCGGTATCACCTCGCTCGTCCAGCGATGCCTGGACAGCGAGCGGCACGGCACGGTGATCCGCGCGCAAGTCATGGAGGCAGAGAACCAGGGGATTTCTGCAGCGCCCACCTTACTTCTAAGAGACAACACAACCGGCAAGACAATACTGCTCAATGGACCGGCCGAAGGCGATGCACTATTGTCTGCGATTGATCTGCTGTCCATCAACCAGGCAGTCACCGCAACACCATCAGCGACCCCAAAACCTCCCGACAATGTCGGCGATATGCCATAAGGACTTTACTAAAAATATTCCGAAATTCAACTTTTGAGAAAGGAGACTATTCCATAATAATCAATAATATATGTTATGTATACTAAGCACAGTTGCATTAGTGTATATTTGTTTTTTTAAACACCTCAGTTATTATGGCACAATGTTGCAATATAAAACCTCGGAGCGATGTCATGCAAATGATTTCATCTTGTAAAGATCCCCAAGAGATTTATAAAGATGAGGGAATAACGTTAATTTTTGGATCATATGATCATAAAAATCAATTTACCAGAGGAGAAAAAGCACTTGGAGTACATTGGGGAGATTATCCTCAGTCTCATGGAATATTGAGACCCTGTGTTATTCCTGAAACCACAAGGAATGCAATTCTTTCCGGACTGTTATACCAAGCGGTCACAGAAAAAAAACAGATCAAATAAAAAAGTACAACCATTTATTTTCTAATGGCCATGATTAACAATCACTAAAATAAAATTGGCAGAGACACAGTAATCTCACATCTAACTTAACCACTGAGCCTCTATCAATTTCAAACACATCTTTTCCGATTATTTCGAAAATAAAAAAAGTATTTAGTACAACTCAATGATATGAAATTTTAATAAAATCTTCCGATAAATTATTATTTATATGTTGAATTTCACAATATTATTTTTGGATAAAATTAATTATTTACCAGTCAAGGAAGCCAAATTTGTTTAATGAAACTTTTTTCCTTTTCCGGCCAAAAGAGTATTTAACGTTATTTATTACGACGTCGTCTAATTTCTGAAATCCTTGGATCATCCTTTGTTTCTGAGCATTGGGAAAGATAATCAAGCACTTCATCAGTTTTATAAGGCCACAATGACGGGTCTTCCGCAAGTATGACATAAAAAATATTAAGCGTTACTATTGGATAACAACGGACCGGATGACTGTCATCACCATCCTTTAAATACATCATGCGCAATAAAGACCCACGAATGGGAACGAGCATCGGTAAAATAATCTGGACGATAGCTGGCATTAGCTCACCACTTGCAAACGCTAAATCAGTCAACATAGCTGAAATCAATGGTGTATGGAGTGCCCTTTGTTTTGGCCAGACATTCTTTAAAAAGTATAATATATGTTCTCTCCAAGGCTTAGGTGTTTTTGTAGACCAATTTTCAAGATATCTGAGGATTTGTCCACGAAATGTGTCATCAGCTTGGATCAATACTTCGCGCAATTCGATATCAGTAACCAATTTCTTAGGCTGATCCGCATTATCAAGGCCACCCCAACCATCAAGGATAAACCCTGCGAAAATATTACTTTTATGTCGTAGGACTTGGGGTTGCACTGCTCGAGCAAGAATAAATGATTTAAGAAGCAGAAATAGTTCACAGTTCGGTATCCTTGCAGACCAAAGTAAACCCTCCCAGAACGCATCACCATCCACATCTTTTCTTTCAGCCAAAGAAATTAAATGCCGCTCGGTCCATACGGGATCGATAACAAAAAGCCAGCATAACTGATAACAGACCATCACAATTGCATATTGCCTCATATCCCCGGGCAGGGCCAGAAGTTGTTCGAATCTACCCGTCCAATAAGATGGAAAACCTTCTGCATGAGCAAGGTCGTTTTTGATAGGGTCTTTCATTAGCAAATTAGCCAACTTACCTACTGGAGCATTGATTGCATCATCTGCCCAACCCTTATTAGGGTCATGTGGTTTTTCGGTCTTATAATTCATTATGGCTTCTAAAATTTTATTCCAAAGACCGCCAAATATTGGTGCTGCATCGGTATATAGCCGCGGAGCTAAATGCTCCATCCATTCCGTTACTGGATTAATAATCCCTTGTAACGCCTCGGGAGACAGTTTATTTAGTCGCTCAGCAATAACATTTATCATTCTCAAACGATCTGTGGGACGAGTATCAGCATAAAGAAAATCAGACCAAGCCCATAAGGGAGCTTCTCCATAACGTGCAGCATAAGTCAATACTGCCAATGCCCGGTACGGACGCTGCATTACAAGTCCTTTAAACGGTTCTTTCCGTACTCTATCGTATGTAAATTCTTTTCTCGCTTCATGAGCCAAAGTAAGTACTTGGGAAATAGGAGTGCTAAGGATAAGATCGGGATTATTATCTACATTGATGCTTTGTACCGTTAGCGCATTGGAATTGCCGACTTGGTCACCCGCATGCGTTGTCCATTCAGGTACAATTTTATGTAGTTCTTCGATTTTTTTTGCCACATCAAAACTGAAGATAACACCATGTTGAAATAGCCAATACAAACGATTCAACCGGTCAAGGGCAATATTCTCTTCTCTTCCTTTAAGGTTATCACCGCTCCAGGGAAAAGCGCCTATGAGTAATCGGTGTTCAATAAATTCCTTGTCATCTGCAGAAAATTCTGCCCACCGATCCCTGAGTGCATAAAGCAAATCTCGCTCGTGAAATGATCCCCAAAAAACAGTTTCGGAAAAATCTCTAAAAATCAATGCAACTTCCGTCGGGTCAAGAAAATTGGGAATTCCTGCCGCCCATATACGCAACCGCGCGAAAATATAGTCATCCTTTATCGGCCAACGTTTCGTTTCGGCACGTGCCAACAATGGATCTAATTTCACGAGCCTTCCCATCAACTTTTGATAGATAATAATTGGTCCAGTAAGACCGTAACTATCATCTAGTAAATCTGGACCATCATCACCTACGCAGGTAGTACTGAAATAAAGAGAGTCATTCCCCGAAATTTCCTGCTCTAACGATTTTGACAGTATAAGATTCTCTCTAAACTGGGCAATCGTATAATCGAGTAACTCGTCGGGAACAATAAGGCTCTTATGTGCCTGGGGGTAGTCGATATCAATTCGAATGAGCCCATCTGGCACGTCTTTACCCCATAACAAAGGATGCTTTCCAAATGCAGGTTTCACTATTATCTGTGGACGATAGACGGCAGCCAGCATGCGGATAAGTGCTGGAGTCCACCCCTCTTGTATTGATCGCTCTTCAATCTCGTATATGAACATTTCAGCAGATTCGCGCACATCAGACCATGAAGCAAGAAGCTGCCTCCATCCGCGTAACATATTTGCAGAAAAACGGTGAGCCTCTCTTCTCAACGAATACTGTATAGATTTGACAATAATCGGATGAAGTCCATTCTGGTGGCTGGCCCACCAGAGTGCAACCGGTTGATGGGCAATGCGTTGCAGCCAAATGCTAATGCTGATCAAACGTTTAGAAAGCGTCGAATTAGATTTTAAATCTCTATCTCGAATGCCTAATGACTTCTCACCCTGCTCACCTAAATCATTGATATTTATTGAAAATCCATCCCATGTATCAGCAGGAATATTACGTTTGCCTAATATATTATCATGGTTTCCGGGATCCGGTTGAACATCAAAATCAAGGCAAAGCATAGTGAATGGATCAAAATTTTCACAAAATTTGTCGTAAGGTTCGACCCTTTCAGGCTTCCCGTAACGCTGGTGGGAATCGAACACTAAAAGCCACATCGCGTCGAGTGGTTCATCAGCATTAGCTATGCGATGAGCACCATCCGGGGTTGAAATGATATTGGCTATCTGCCCACGAAGATGGGCGCCGAGTTCGGCTGGACCTTTGATGACTTTTGAAAATAAATTCGCATACCAACCGTCAATATCTCGGGCACGCTCTCCCCACGCTGACAGAGTAGCCCAAAGGGCTCTATATTTATCACTACTATCAAAGGATATCGCTTGAACACCTTTATGTTCCCATAAAGCAGCGGCAGCGCCGCTGTCACCTTCCTGGAAAGCATATAATCGACTGCGGTGTCCTGCATGAAGATTAAGTGCTTCAAGCAAGTATTGAATGGGTGGATCATCGGCGCTGTAGCCAATAAACACAATTTGATAACGGGTAAGTAAGGCCTGGATAAACCTTGTTGCCCAACCATCCGATAAGTATGCACGACCAAAATCGGCACTTGAAGCAACAAATTCATCATCTTGAACGTAATCGTATTGTTCATTAACTCGACCGTGTAAATGAATAACTCCACGGAAATCGCGATCATTTTTCGGGTCGGGTAAATGTGGTGGCCCTGAAGATAAAAGAACTGGAGCACATTCTTCGAATAATAAATCGAAATTGGTCGTTACCAGACGAGTAATTCCATTCGGAGCAGTGGCTATATCAAGCAATATTCGATGGGCCAGAAGATCATGATCTTGATTCGGCTTTATGGCCTGAGCAATTGCAGTTCTGACGTCACGCACCTCAAATTCTCGCTCAAGAAGGCTGAATATGCGATCGGTAGCGACCAAACCTCCAACACCTGCCATTCGTCCCAATTCCCTTGCCTTTTCTAATAGTCTACGTGCGGGGCCATTTTGGGCGGATCCGAGTATTTCAATGACATTTTTGCCCAAGGTTTCAAAATCTGGAAGACCTGCATTAGCTTGAGATACTCCTGCGCCACAAAACAAAATGACATCCCCATCATCACGAGCAGTAATGAGATCATTAGGTACAGAAGGCCCATCGGCAATGAAACGCATTTCTACCCCTTAGGCAATAGTGTTTTCACATTTTGTCTTAAGAGTATATAAATTAAAAGCTAATTTCCGTCTTGAAATACGAAATCAGCTATCCAATGTGCAGAATCAACTGTCTATAATTACAGTAAAAAATTTTCAAATTATAAATTTTTTAAGACAATCACATAATGGTTTCTCCCTGTTTCCAATAGCCATTTCCATGGTAAAACAGATACTTGAATGCACCCTTAGTAGTTATTATCATATCCCTGCCAAGGGGTATATGCTTTCATAGGTCCCTATGGGTCTAGTTTGCAAAGCAAAAAAGATAAATCAAACACAGTTTTTTTTTATCCCGCAACTGCAAATAAAACCGGTAAGAGCATGGTTCACTTTGTTTCTCGTTTTGATTATTCAAGAGAGGTTAACTGAACTGACTAAATGCTCACCCGGTAGCCAATGTAATGAGACCCAATTTTGTATCTTTGTCTTTTTTGCAACTGAGCCTGTTTACAGCAGCGGCTGAGGTCCTGTTGATGACAGGAGCTGCACATGCGATGCAGGTGTTGGTAGTTACTGATAGCCGGCACCCTGTAACGGGTAAAGCCGACCGTATCATTGAATTAGACGCACCTGCACTGCTGGAAAACAACTTGTCTTCCCAGCTTCCTGCCAGCCCGAATGATGCTGAAAAGCTATTAAAAAAAAGACTGAACGACGGCGGTAACGATTTACAACTCCAGTTCTCGGCTGCCTGGCAGGACGTTACTAATGCCTGGAGTGTGGGCATCAAAAAAATTCCAGCCGTAGTAGTTGATAGCCGCTATGTCATTTATGGTGAAAGTGATATTGATCACGCCGTTGCCCGGATACAGGCTTACAGGAGCCGCCAACTATGACCATGAATAGTTCTGCCCTGTCGATGCGTCTGTATATCGCTGCCTTATTTTTCGGTAGCAGCACGCAGGTATTTGCCTTGAATACCGCAACAATAGTTTCTTCCGTGCTATCACCGCCCTGCCTGGAGTATCGTGTCGCAGGAATATGCTACTGGCTGTACTGCGCGCCGTTTGGCTGTACCGTGCGCACTTCGGTCAAGGTCCGCCACTACGTCCCCGATGCGGTGGTCTCCAGCTACGCGAATACCGGCGAAAATCCGTGGGTCGAAGTCCGCGTCATGAGTCCGCATAACACCACGGCACAGGCCGGCGGTGATGGCACGACCAACCACGACGGCGAGAACAACCTTGCCCGGTTCAAAAACACTGACGTCATCGGGCACCCGGCCGGCGATGTATTCAGCCGCTTCGCAAGCGCCTCCGGTTATACCTGCACCGGCGCGGGAATGGCCTTTATGCCGTACTTGCTCAGTACCCTCGATACCGTGGCCTGGCGCTTCAACCTGCCCGAGATGGCCTATCCTGAAGCCCTGACGCCGGGCATGCGCGAAATCGGCGGGCGCAGCACGCTCAACTTATGGGGCAGCGTGTATCCCCGCGGCGGATTCCTGCACCAGAGCGACGATTACAAAGCCGGCGCCGTCGTTGCACAGCGTGCCGGCGACATCGTGACCCGCCGCGGTCAAATCCACGTCTACCAGCCACTACTCGCCAACGCTCACGACGGCTACTGGCCGGCGGGCGAATTGCTCGAAGGTGATGCATCTACCGGCAAGTGGCAGGAACTGACGCCCACGCTCTCCAGCAACTGCGCGGTCTTCCCCCACAACAATGCTCAGGTACAGGCTCAACAGGGTGACTACGCCTGGGCCCTGTGGCGCCCCTATGCCTGCTGCCAGCGCCGGGGACAGACTTTCCTCGGCAGTACTGATTTTCAGTAAGGACGCCCCATGAAAGCACCTAGCGCCCATCATTCCTGCCTCTGGCCGTTTTTGCACGCCATCGTCCTGGCTGTCGCACTCGCCGCAATTGGGACCACCCAGGCACAAATCCGCATTGACAGCACCGGCATCAATGCCAGCGGGAACGTCATCGGTGACGACGTGCTCTACAGCATCGGCGGCGGCCGTGCCGTGTCCATGGGCAGTGCCGGTAACATGCAAAGCATCGGCGTCGGTGCCGGCTGGAACAGCAATCTGATCTGCGGTGACATGAGTCTCACCACCACGCTACAGAACCAGCTCAACGGCGTCACCAACGGTTTCCAGTCCATCATGAGTAACGTCATCCAGAACGCCACCAGCGCGGTGGCTTCACTACCGGCGTTGATCGTCCAGCGCGCCGATCCTGGCCTGTACAACCTGCTGACCAACGGGATCCTGCAGGCCCGGATGGATTTCGACCGTTCCAAGATGACTTGCCGGGCCATCGCCAACCGTCTGGCGGACACGGCCGGCGGCCAGGCCGGCTGGGATCAGCTAGCCGAAGGGGTGGCCCTCAAAAGCGCCGTAGGCAGTACCGATGCGGTCTCGGCCATCGAGCAGGCCGAATCCAGCAAGGGCAACAGCGGCGTGCCCTGGGTGGGCGGCAGCAACGCCGGCGGCTCCGGCCAGAACGCCATCAAGGTGGCCAGCGACGTTACCCGCGCCGGCTACAACCTGCTCAATGGCCGCAGCGTCACCGACACCGCGTCCATCAGCCAGGACGACTGCGGCGAACGGCTCACCTGCCAGGCCTGGACCTCCCCGCAAGCCGCCGCCGACTGGGCCAACCGGGTGCTGGGCGAGCGCGAACAACAAACCTGCGAATCCTGCACCAAGACCCAGACCACGCCCGGCGTGGGCCTGACACCGCTTATTCAAGAAGAATTCGAGACCAAGCTGCAAGCCCTGCAAGAGTTGGTCTCGGGCGCCAAACCCACGACCGCCGAGAACCTGGACGCCGCCGGCAGCAACTCGCTGCCGATCACCCGCGGCGTGATCGAGGCACTGCGCGACGAACCCGATCAGGACCTGCTGGGTAAGCGCCTGGCCTCGGAAGCGGCGCTGTCAAGCGTGCTGGAAAAAGCCCTGCTGCTGCAACGCACTCTGCTGACCGGCAGGCAAGAACCCAACATCGCGGCCAATGAACTGGCGGTCAAGGCGGTAGAGCAGGAAAACAACACACTGGAGCAGGAGATAAACAACCTCAAGACCGAGCTGGAACTGCGGCAAACACTGGCCAACAACTCAGCCATGGCCATTATCCAGCGTCATGGTTCGAGGGCCGCGGGCTCACGCGGCATCTTCGAAGACGACACCTTGCGTAACCGCCTCGATGAAGTTCAGAAATCGCGCAGCGAGACACAATGAGCGTCCCAGCAAGGACATGGATTTTGCGGCTGTTCAGCCACCGGATCATTCTGGCGCTGGTGGGTTTGCTGCTCGTTATCGGTACCGCCCTGTCCATCCACTTTTCCGGTGGCCGCATCGTAGATAACATTGCTGATGGCGAGCGCTGGTTGTGGGCTTATTCCGGTTATTTTTTCGTCTGGCGCCTGCTTCTCTATATGGTTATAGCCACAGGCTGGCGACGGTTACGTACATGCCTGCGACAGCAGGACCCTTCAAAGGAATTCTCCCAACGCATAGGGAGAATTGAAATTTTCACAGTGATGACGATTATTTTACTGGAAAGCCGGTATTCGCTTTCTTAACGCGAATACTTTCTAAACGGTAGTACTCGCTGCCTGCTGCCAAAAGGAGATGCACAAAGGGCCTGGAAAGGGCAAGGGAATAGGGTTCAAGGGGAACGGGCCTACCTGGAAATAATTGATTTTCTCCAAAAGAAAAAGGAAAAGGCTCACCGCTAATCGTACTTTCAGGGGGGGTTATGCTTGCTCTGTTCCACCGAAAATCCGCCACACGGGTCACAGCATCCACGGCGGCAAACAGCAAAGGGCTGATGCGGCCGGAGCCAGCCGACACGCTGCTGGCATCCCCTCGCCGGAAGAAGTTACTGGAGCATATCTGGCAACGCACGTCACTCTCGCGCAAGCAGTTCGCGGCACTGTATTTGGTCCCGTTGGAACGCTATGCCGAACTGGTCCAGCTTTTCCCGGCCTCGGAAAGCCACCACCATGCCTATCCGGGCGGTATGCTTGACCACGGTCTGGAAACGATTGCCTACGCGCTCAAACTGAGGCAGTCCCATCTGTTACCTTCCGGCGCAACGCCAGAAGACCAAGTCGCACAAGCCGAAGCGTGGACGGCCGCCACGGCCTACGCCGCGCTGTTGCACGATATCGGCAAAGTGGCCGTGGACCTGCTCGTTGAGCAGGCCGACGGCAGCATCTGGCATCCCTGGCATGGCTCGTTGCAGCAGCATTATCGCTTTCGCTACCGGCCAGAGCGCGAGTACCGGTTGCATAGCGCGGCCTCCGGCCTGCTCTACAACCGCCTGATTGATAACTCGGCCCTTGACTGGCTCAGCAACTTTCCTGCGCTTTGGTCGGCGCTCATCTACGTTCTGGCAGGGCAATATGAGCATGCTGGCGTACTCGGTGAGCTGGTAATTCAAGCTGACCGCGCGTCCGTATCACAGGCGATGGGAGGCGATCCGGCCAAGGCACTGGCAGTACCGAAACACGCGTTGCAACGCAAACTCCTGGAGGGTTTGCGCTATCTGCTTAAGGAAGAGTTTAAACTAAATCAACCCGGTCCCTCGGATGGCTGGTTAACCGCTGATGCCCTTTGGTTAGTGAGCAAAACCGTTGCCGACAAGCTACGCGCCCATCTCCTGTCCCAGGGCATCGAGGGCATACCCAGCAACAATACGGCGGTATTCGACGTGCTTCAGGACCACGGTATCGTCCAAGCGACGCCCGATGGCAAGGCCATCTGGCGGGCGACGGTTTCCAGCAACAGCGGCTGGTCGAATCCCTTCACCTTTCTCAAAATGTCACCTTCGCTCATCTGGGAGCCGGCAAACCTACCCGCACCGTTCGAGGGCTCGGTCGAGACTGAACCGGTGGTTGAAAACGCCCCCCAGACGATTTTGGCAAGCGAAACGCCAGTGGCCGACAGCGCAATAACTACGGCTCCCCAACCCTCCAGCGAGACGATAGACAATCTCCTCGATCTGCTTGGCACGCCTAAGCCCGACATTATCGCGCCGACTGAGGAAGCCATTGTCCCTGTGGCTTCAGTACATCACCAGGACGCGCCACCGCTTGCTGAAATAGCATCAGAAAAAGGCGCTTACGACATGTCCCTTGCGCCCTCCGGTCAGCATTTCGTCGCATGGTTACAGCAGGCCATCCAGTCGCATAAACTGATTATCAACGATGCCAAGGCGCTGGTGCATACCGTGAACGATACGGTCTACCTTGTCAGCCCGGGGATATTCCAGCGCTATGTGCAGGAGTATCCCCAGATCGCAACCTTTGCCAAGCAGGATCATCTGGCCGCCTGGCAATGGGTGCAAAAGCGCTTCGAAAAGCTGCAACTGCACCGTAAGCAAGACAATGGCCTGAACATCTGGACCTGTGAGGTAATTGGACCACGCAAATCCCGGCGTTTGCACGGTTACCTACTTCAGGATCCTTTTACAGTGTTCGCCGATAAACCGCTCAACAACCCTTACCTCACGCTCACCCGTGACCAATGAAATGGCGGGCTAACCAACATCTTTTGACTCAACGGCGAAGCACTGGTGGCCTGTCGATTTAGTTATACTTATTTAGTTTTCGCTTTCATTATCAGAGTGATGATGACAAATCACGCTAAGCCTGGCGCTGACCTAGCATGGGCAGGCTGCGGGAAGGTGATTACACACGGGGAATGTTAGATTTATTTCAGAATTGAAGGATATAAACACGATCAATCTTGGTATTATTTATTGTGCATCACTCTGTACAGTATTTTCTGACTCGTATTCGGCCCGATTGGAATAACAACGCGAACATTTTCCAGCAAAGGTAAGCTTAATAGCCTATCAAAAAGATGATATAGCATATTCCAGGCAACCTGGATAATCAATAAATTTCAAATTATCACCTGAGTGATTAACACGTATATTTTATCAACATTAACACTCATTATTGTTTATTTTTTAGAATAGTGTTACCTTTATTTATTTTAATAAATTTGAGTAAACCAACATAATAGCAAATTCGCTTTATCCACTTGATTTTTGAAAAAAATATTTAGACCATCACCGGCCTAAAAAAATAATTTAATATTTATCTATTACTTTTTTTAATTCCCCGATGGAATAAAATTAATTTATTCCAGCATATAAGTTCTGATACATTACAAAATTTAACCATTTTAAGCACGCAATGCTAATTAATAACCCCTAAAAAGGGTTTAAAACAATCAAAATTGCATTTAATTTATGATAACAACAGGTGATAGCTTTGGTCAAAAAAATAGGATTAGGGAAAAGCGTCCTTGAGGCTGCCCAAGAGAGGATAACTTGGGTTTTCGATACATTTCAGCGCATTAGCGTGTCCTTCTCTGGGGGTAAAGATTCAACGGTCTTACTGCATCTGGTGGCTGAAATCGCGCGTCGAAAAAAACGGTCATTTAGTGTGCTATTTATTGACTGGGAGGTGCAGTTTACTCTTACTATCAATCATATAGAGAAAATGAAAGCCCTGTATGATGATTGTATCGATCGCTTTTACTGGGTGGCCCTTCCCATGACTACCGTGAATGGGGTCTCTCAATATCAACCCGAATGGGTGGCATGGCAACCGGACACTGACTGGGTGCGCCAACCCCCTCCCGATGCGATCACCGACCCTGCGTTTTTCCCTTTTTACCGGCACGCCATGACCTTTGAAGAATTTGTACCCGCTTTTGCCAGTTGGTTTGCGCAAAAAAAGAGTGCAGCGATTTTAATCGGCATCCGTACCGATGAATCGCTTAATCGCTTTGCCGCGATCAGTTCTTATTCTAAACTTCGCTACGCAGATGATAAACCCTGGACAACGGCATCATCAGAAGGTTTTGTTTATAATGCCTATCCTATTTACGACTGGAAAGTGAATGACATTTGGCTTTTTTTTGCCAAATTTAAGCGTATTTATAATCCACTTTATGATCTTATGTACCAGGCCGGCGTGCCGTTGAGCTCGATGCGCATTTGCGAACCCTTCGGCCCCGAACAACGCAAGGGATTATGGCTTTACCACGTGCTTGAGCCGGAAACATGGGAGAAAGCTTGCCGACGAGTGGCGGGAGCGAATTCCGGCGCACTGTATGCCGACCAAACCGGGAATTTTTACGCCAATCGGAAAATAACCAAACCGGTTCAGCATAACTGGAAAAGCTACGCTTTGTTCTTATTGGACAGCATGCCATTGAAAACAGCGGAACATTACCGCAATAAGATTGCCATTTATTTAAAATGGTACCAAAGCCGGGGTTTCCCTGTAGATATCCCCGACGAACAGGACAAGGATTTAGGCGCAAGAGATATTCCTTCCTGGCGCCGTATCTGCAAGACACTAATTCGTAATGATTTCTGGTGTCATACGTTATCATTCAGCCCCAATAAGGCTCACCATTACAAAAAATACCTGCATCGTATGCAGGAGAAACGTAAAGAATGGAGGATTTTATGAATATCGAGGAATTATTTAAGCCCATTTCTGAAGCGCTCAGCGCTATGACCTTCGACGAACAGATCGCAGCCATCAATTCACTAAAAAAGTTTTTACATGAGCAAAGCCCTTTCCGAGAAGAGCCGGTGGACTGTGTCCTCTGGATAAAAGCTGAAAACGTGCTGGCAAATGATTATAACCCCAATAATATGGCGCCCGCCGAAAAAAGATTACTGCTTACCTCCCTGGATAAGGATGGCTATACCCAACCTGTGGTGGTGTGCCAAGAAAAGGAGCGCTATATTGTGGTAGATGGGTTTCACCGAAGCCTGTTGGGGAAAGAAAAAAAGATCCTTCGCAGCCGTTTAAAAAATTATCTTCCTGTTACCTGTATTAGAAACAGCCAGTCAGGAAAAACCGATCGCATCGCGGCCACTATTCGCCATAACCGCGCCCGTGGGAAACATCAAATCATGGCCATGTCAGATATCGTGAGGGACCTGGCGCGATTAGGCTGGAAGGACGAGAAAATAGCCAAGGAATTGGGTATGGATGCGGATGAAGTGCTTAGGCTCAAGCAGATCACCGGATTAACGGAATTATTTGCAGATAGTCACTTTTCTGAAGCATGGACGGTGAAGTAGACTCGTTTTTACAAAATCATGTCCCACCACCGCATCAATAATTATTTATGAGGAGGTTGATATTCCATGGTGGTTCTCATAGAACACGAGGCTTGATATCGAAAAGCGTCCGCCACGCTTCCGATGTCCCGTGGGACCTCAGTAAGGGCCGGATTAGTGAGCAAACGCAACAAGATATTCATCGCATTGCTGGTGTAATGAGAGAGGATATCTAGTGCGCGGTTAGATAGGCAGCTTTTGTGCGGTCAGGTTTAGCTGTAATGAAATGAGGTCGGTAGCATGTCATGGGGTAATACCCTATAAACTTAAAATTTTCCCTGAAATGTGGGTGCTTAGCGTGCGCCCGTGGGCCAGTTTATGCCCAGGCGTACGGCCAGGATGGCCAAACGTCTGTCCAACGTCCACAACCGAGCGTTGGGAGTGATCAGGGTGGAGGCCAGTAGGGTCATATCAACCAGACCGCAACCTTGGCCATAAAGGCCCTCCTGCTCAATCAAGTTCCTGACCTCGGTCTGGTTGGCAGAATGACAGGTACGTAGCAGAGCTAAATCGCCCAGCGTTCTCCCGCGGGGCGCAGGGGGGGTGCCGCACGCTAATTCCGTCAGTACAAACGGGTGGATAAGCACTCTATCCTGCATCATCAAATCAACCAATTCGGTTTTATTTTGGCGAAAATGCTCAATCCAGACACTGGTATCGACCAACACGTCCTGAACAACGGGCATCAGCGGCTCGAATCTTGACGACGGCGCGGCACATTTGACATAGTCGGCGCGCTACCGCCGAGGGCGGCAAGACGTTTGGCGGCCTGAACACGGACAAAGGTGTGGATGGCCTCGCGGAAAAGGTCTGCTTTGTCCATGTCCGGACCAGCCAGTTCCAGCGCCTGCTCATACAAATTGTCATCAATGGTGACGGTGGTACGCATTTTATGACCTCTTTGCGGTGACGCATCTAAATTGATTCTATTTAACATCAATTCACGCATCAAAGCAACACATCAGCACAATTTTGATACCGTTTTTCTTAGAAATGGTTTTGTTTATAGCAGCCTGGATGACCAGAGGCAGCCGAGAAAAACTATATGGGGCGCATCCGTTTCGCATTGTTCATCGCCTTTTCATCGTTGCTGAGATGAACTCGAACGATGTTAATCTGGCGTGGAGAAACGTCTATGCTCTCCTTTAGTTCTGAAATACGCACCAGGCAAAGGCCTTTACTGCTGTTGCTGGGGATATTGGTTCTACTGTTCTTTGCCGCACTGGTTGCCAACCTGCTGGGCATTTACCTGTGCGGCGGTATCGCCGATTGGCAGCAGTGGCTCAATGCCCATAGCGTCCATTTCCTCGTCTGGCGCCTGTGCCTGTATCTGACCTTGCTGGCCGTCTGGCCCTGGGCGCGGCGGCGCAGGCTCCAGCGCGACCCAAATTCAGCCCGGGCGCTCCACATCCTCGAAGCCCTGAGCGTGGGAGCCATCGTGTTCTCCGAAGCCTGCCAGTGGCTGCGCGTAGTATAGGAGACGGTGATGACCTTGCAGACCACCGACTATCTGGAATACTACCTGACGCTGGTCGCCTGGCTCGTTAACAACGGCGTCTGGAACATCCTCGTTGCCAGCGGCCTGTTCGCCCTGCCCTTTGCCGGGATTTTCATTCAGGAATGGCTGCGGGCGCGAACTGAGGGGGCCGACGAGGGCAATAAAGGCGTGTTGTCCTCGATGCGTATCGAGAACCGTATCTGGATGGCGATAGTGGCCATCCTGTTTGGTTGTGTGCCGTATATCGACGTCGACCTGTCCACCATCAAATTTGACACTACACGCTCTACGCAATGCCAGGTCAGCGTACCACTGCCCACGGAGACCGGTTGGGAAAAATCATTTACCTCGCTCAATAACCAGAGCGCGAAAATCCCCCTCTGGTGGTTTTTCATGCATGCCATCTCCAAAGCCGTAACCAGCGCGGCGGTAGCCGCCATCCCCTGCGGTACTGACCTGCGGCAAATGCGCATGGAAATAGACAGCACGCGTATCGACGACCCGGTCCTAGCACAGGAGGTTGCCGATTTCACACACGATTGCTACGGCCCGGCGCGGGCAAAACTGTTTATGGGACGCCCAGAGCTCAGCGAGGCTCAGATGTATGACGTCACCTGGATAGGCTCAAATTTCTTTCTCAATACCAGCGGTTACTATGACAGTTATCACTCAAAAACACCGCGCACAGCCTGGCCCTATGATGCCACACGCGACGCGGGCCTGGCGCAAGTGGACAGCGGAGGCGGCTACCCAACGTGTCGACAATGGTGGTCAGATGCGGACACTGGACTGCGCGCCCGACTGCTGGCCGTGGTCAATCTAGACCTGATGACCCGGATAGCAAAGTGGGCAGGATTCATCTCACGTACTGAACTGGACGATTCGGTGATCCGCGCGATTGCCGCGCCGCGCCAGCAGAAGATGAACCAAGGGGCCGTCTATGCGGACTACGGCGGGCAGGTCGATATGACGTTGCCCAACGTCGTCACCCGCGCCGTGGCGGACGCCGGCGTGACCGTGGGTGCCCTTGCCTATTTCCCGGCGATGGATGCGGTGCGACAGGCCCTCCCAATGGTACTGTCACTGCTGAAGATGGCACTGATCATCTGCATCCCCCTGGTATTGATGCTGGCGACCTACGATCTGAAGGCTTTCGTGACGGTCAGCTGCGTGTTCTTCGCGCTGTATTTTGTGGAATTCTGGTTCCAATTGGCCCGCTGGCTGGACTCTACGATCTTGGATGCGCTTTACGGCTGGGGGCTGGGTGCGGATCGGCCACAGGTGAACTTCGATCCGTTGCTGGGGCTCAACAACGCCTTCGGCGATATGCTACTGAACTTCGTTATGGCGACGATGTTTCTTGTGTTGCCAACATTTTGGGTTACAGCATTAGGATGGGCCGGTGTTCGGGCAGGAAACATGCTACAAGGCTTGACGAATGGCTCCCGGGACGTGGGACAAGCCGGGAGCAAAGGCTCAGGTATACTGATCAGCACAGCAAAGAAGTAGCCTTGGTTTCAGTCGTCCTCGAACCGAGGGTCGGGGTCATCGTTGTAGTTGTACGGATTATAAGAGAGGCTATCGCGATGATCCAGTTCTTCTGCCTTACGCCCCAAGAAGTCGGATTCATCTTGCCCCATTGAATGTTCGGCCACCCAAGCTGCGGCTACCGCAAACACCAGTAGCAAAGCCAACCAGAACGCAGCATACAGAAGCAACCCAAGCAGTACGAGTTTGATGAGCCAAATCAACACACTGGCGCCCACCGCAGGAACCCCCCGTGAAATGATCCAGTCAGCTACATGACGCTCGCGAGACACATACCCACGCCAGGTCCGTCCCATGCTCCGGCCAAGTCGGTAAGTCCATCGTTTCGTGTGTGCGTGTGTAATCATAGCCATACCTCGTGCCTCAATTCTCCATTAAATGGATAGCTGCTCCCAAGGTGTGTCCTGCAATTAATGTTGTTCGAGTTCCATCGCATCATGCAGAACACGGCCAACGGCCATCAAATCCTCAGCGTCTATCCGATAAATGAGAAAATGACGCGGCCGATGAACAACCCCATCCTTCGATTTGGCGCGCTCAGCACTTAACTTAAGATGCCATTACCTCGCGCCTTTGCCGAGTTCTTTTCGCGCCACACTACCGAGCCGACCAGGGTCCGAAGCTACGTCCCGCAACGCTTTAGCTCATAACGCCTACCTGCAGCCTCACCGAACTGAATATGAGTCCATTTAAGTATATTAATTATATCCGATTGGGCGACGGCCGATAGGCGATAGCGCATCATTTGCGATGTTGATTCTGCTCACTGCCAGCGGCGCGAACGCCTAACTCACCGATGAAATCTTCGAGCTTGTCATTCTGGACATCTGTAAAACGGCCATCATCGATTTCTCTCCAGCCTACTTGCGCGGCCGCTTTCAGGGCATCAAGTTTGGCCTCCTCAACGTCCTCTCGTTGCTCGAGCAGGCGTAACCCGTCACGCAACACTTCGCTCGCATTCTGATAACGGCCTGAATTAACAAGCCTTTCGACCATCTCGTGCTGATGGTCAGTCAGTACCACATTGCGTGTGTGCATGGCTTCAACTCCCCAAATAACAGTCTGTTCTCAGGATATCATCATTGGCAGATTATGCCAATGATGCCAGTGGACGTCCACAACTGCGGTTTCATGGCTCCATCGAAAGAACTACCGCCTCACGGTTCAGGCGGTTCCACCTTTTCCAGCCGACTCATTAACCCTGCGCGAAGGATTCCTGATCGTAAGGCTGTCCTCCAGGATCCGCCCGTGGCTCAGGTCCTCGGTGTACAAGATCTGGCAACCAGCCGTCGCCGCGGCTGCGAAGATACAAGCATCATTAAACGAGATCTGGTGCCGTTCCGCAATCTGTTGTGCGCGGCCATGAACATCCACCGTCAGCGGTACGACATTGCAGAAGCTACGTACCAGCACCAGAAAAGGTCCAATATCTTCCCAGCTCATCGCAAGCTTGCAACGACACACGCTCGTCACCTCATTAAGGACCTGTACACTGATCACTGGATTGGTTTTCAACAATGCTTCAGCATTGTCAGCTTTAGCTTTAGCTGAATCTGCAGACAGCAGACAGCAGACAGCAGACAGCAGATAATAGGCCAGGAGTGTCCACGATCCTAAAGACAGTCCAACATAAGCTATGGCCGTGCATTAACGCCATGCGTGTTCGCCTGCTGCGGCTAACGAGCTGGGTTATGCGTTCGCGGGTGCTCCACTCGAATTATCGGCAAGACCAAAACGGAAGCTCGATACCGTAATGCTGCCAAACATGGTGTCGTCGTTATAAACGCACGTCCCGGGCTCATCGAGCCCGGCACCGACGGCAACCATCAGTGGCACAAGGTGGTCTTCACATGGATGTGCGATACGGGCAGCCGGCGCGTCGGCCCAGTGTGTCAGTTGCTTTTCGCGCTCGGCGGGGGAACTGGCGGTCAATGTCTTTTGCAGCCAGGCATCGAACAGACGTGATGGAATCGTTCCCTCGGGACTGAGTTTTCCGAAGTTGTGGAAGCTGACACCGCTGCCAATGATGAGGATACCCTCGTCACGCAACGGTGCGAGCAGTCGGCCGAGGGCAATGTGCGCCGCAGGGTCGTAGCCGTGTCGCAGCGACAACTGCACGACAGGGATGTCGGCTTCCGGGAAAGCAACAGCGGCGACCGTAAAGGTGCCGTGGTCAAAGCCACGGTTCGGATCAAGCTTCGCGGCGATGCCACCCGCGGTCAGTAATGCACACACGCGCTCCGCCAGTTCGGGGGAACCCGGTGCCGGGTACTTTACGCGATAGGTGTGTTCCGGAAAACCTTCGTAGTCATAGTACATGGGGGGATTGGGGCTTGAGGACAGGGTGAATTCGGGATTTTCCCAATGCCCGGAAATCATCAAGATTGCCTTTGGACGTTCCGGCAGACTTGACGCCAACTCCTGAAGCGACTTCTCGAGCCGGTCAAACATCGGCCCGAAGCGATCTTTCATCCACGGCCATGGACCGCCTCCGTGAGACAGGTAAAAAGTGGGCATGCGTTTCATTTTAATTGCCTCCAAACGTAGACATCAGCGCGGCAAAATGGGGGCCTTGCGGGCACGCCCCCACAGCACGAACAGTGAAAGCGACAGCATGACGACGTTCCGGGGGATCACTGACGCCTCGCCGCGCGAAACATGGAAGACCATCGCGAACACCTGAAGCACTGAGCAGCATAGCGCCGCCAGCACGGTAAGCCGCGGCAATATCCGGGTCAGAGAAGGGAGCAATAGGCCAAGCCCGCCCGCCAGATCTATGAAGCCCATGATGCGCACGAACGTCTCCGGGAGAACCCCTGTCCACGGCATCATCTTCGCCAGTTCGGGGATGGGCGTGAGGAGCTTCATGTAGGCAGAAAAGAAGAAAAGTACGGCCAGAAGACCCTTAGCCACCCATACGCCGACCCGCAGGGAGCGACTCGCCGTGGGATTGGGAAGGACACTTGTCATGATGGTTTCCTCATTGCTGATTAAACGTTGGTCTGCGCGTTGCGCGACCGAATTACTGCCCGATAACCTCAACCAAGATCAATAATGGAATCTATTACGCGAGGTTAGGGTTGATGCCCCATTGAATACCGTCATGCTGGTCGTGAAGTCGCCATCACACCACGGTCAGCGTTGTGTTTTTGTTGCACTATGAAGCGCCTAAGGAAAACATGGTTGAAATTGCGGAGCTAAGGCAGCACAGATGAGATTTCCTGGACTGCCTCAGTACCGCTTCTGCTCGGCGACTGCCGGTCACCACAAAATGAGGATGAACCGACTACTGGCATCACGCATGGAGAGCCGCGATCTTCTCTTCAGCTTGTGTGATGGCAACCTCTCGTGCCTCGGGTCCAACCGCGATACCTTCAACTGCCACTACATCGATGTTGTCGATACCGAAGAAAGCAAAGATGCCCCGTAGGTAGCTCTCGGCATGCTCAAACGACGCAATGGCCGTACCCGGACCATAAAAACCACCGCGTGCAATGGCAATGACCACGCGCTTCCCACCGGCAAGCCCGACTGGCCCTTGCTCGGTATACCGGAAGGTCTTGCCGGCAATTGCCAGCCGATCGACCCACGCCTTAAGCTGGCTTGGAATGCCGAAGTTGTAGAAACCAACGCCCAACACAACGGTGTCGGCCCCCAGGAACTCCTCGAGCACCTCACTCCCCAGCGCGAGATCGGCTTGCAGCGCGGTATCGTGCTGTATTTCGCCCACCTGGCCGGCCGCCAGGTAGGCGCCGGACAAATGCGGGATCGGTACGGCGGCCAGGTCGCGATAAGTGACCTGTATTGCAGGATTGGTCTCTGTGAGACGGGCGACAACGGAAGCGGAAAGCTCGCGGCTGACCGAATTCGCGCCAAGGATGCTTGAATCAAGGTGAAGTAGTTTCATGGACGTCATCTTCCTGTTGGTATAAAGTAGGTACCAGCTATTCTTTAGTAACTGAGATGACTCGTCAAGACGGCACAATTTTGTTGCATAGGAACAAAGAGGGAACCATGGCTGCTATGTCGCTACTGAACGAACCGGAGCGCTCGATGGCGCTGGACTGCCCGCGGGTCAGTACACTGCTCTCGCGTATTGGCGACAAGTGGACCGTGCTGGTGGTGATGCTCCTGCGAGAAGGTCCACGGCGATTCAGCGAACTCAAGCGCGAGATTGGCGGCATCTCGCAGCGCATGCTCACGCTGACGCTCCGTGGCCTCGAGCGCGATGGCCTGGTGGTCCGCACCGTGTATCCCACAACACCTCCGCGTGTGGACTACGAGCTCACGCGACTCGGCCATGAGTTGCGTGAGCCGGTCGAGGCGCTCGGAAAGTGGGCACTCGCTCATCTCGATGTTATCGATCAAGCCAGGCACGATTTCGACGCCCGGGCTGAGGCGAGTACAACGACGACGCCCCCGCAGGCGTCTCACGCGTCGTCAGCCAGATCGGTGGGCCGCGGCTGAAAAATTGCAGACCTTGCGAGTCTGTACATAAGATTGTGTAATCGCCTGATTTTGATATGTTCAATCCATCATTAGAATTAGGTGAATTTATGGACGAAAAATTGCTACAGGCTCTCGCAACTGAGCTGGCTAAAAGTCTCAAAACCCCTGAGGATCTGAGCCAATTTGATCGGTTTTAAAAAAAATTAAGTGTTGAGGCTGCCCTTAAAGCTGAACTGACCCACCATTTGGGGTATGAGAAAAATCAGCTCAAATCGGGTTCCAACTGATCTCTTCCCATTAAGCAAGACCAAGCTAAACTAGAGTTTCCTGTCGCCCGTCGGCACGCCAAAAAAGTGCAATAGAGACGCAAACGCACCGACTGCGTTAAAACTTTATCGTTGATGACGGATTAGCAGGCTTGTGAAAAAAATATAATAAATTGATATTTAACAACTTTTAAGAAAAATTGTTATTCAGGCATGTTTATTGCCTAATCCTAAGTATGGTTCGGCGTTTTGTAGACCCTCTGAAGTGGAAGGCAGGACGTCATAACACATGAATCTGGCAAAGATGCCCTATCAACTGTTGTAATGGTTGATGGGGCTTTTTTTTACCCAATGAGAGAGTGAGAATGATCAATCAACCGGTTTGCGTCGCGGCAATTCAGTTTGAACCTACACAATTCCGTAAAGAAGACAATATCCTCAGGCTGCTAGCCCTGGCCGGGGAGGCCGCGGCCGGCGGCGCGCGCCTGATCGTCATGCCCGAGATGGGCACCACCGGCTATTGCTGGATGGATCGTGAAGAGGTCGCCGATTACGTCGAGACGGTGCCCGGCGCCACCACCGATCGTTTCGTCCTGCTGGCGGCGCGCTATCAATGTTACCTGGTGGTCGGTTTGCCTGAAGTGGATGCGCGCAGCGGGCTATATTACAACAGCGCGGTGCTGATCGGCCCCGACGGCGTGATCGGCAAACACCGTAAAACCCATCCGTATATCTCGGAGCCAAAATGGGCGGCGAACGGCGATTTGGGGCATCAGGTATTCCCTACCCCGCTTGGCAATATTGCGCTGCTGATTTGCATGGATATCCATTTTATCGAAACCGCCCGCCTGGCCGGCTTACAGGGCGCGGACGTCATTTGCCATATCAGCAACTGGCTGGCCGAGCGCACTCCCGCGCCTTACTGGATTAATCGCGCCTATGAAAACGACTGCTACCTGATTGAAAGCAATCGCTGGGGGCGGGAACGCGGCGTCCAGTTCAGCGGCGGCAGTTGCATTATCGAACCCAACGGCCATATCCAGGCCTGGCGCGATACCGGCGACGGCATCGTTTCCGGGGTTTTGCATACCGGCGCCCGCCGCCGCGTGCTGGCAGAGCGCAGGCCGGAGCTGTACAAGGAATTGATGACAAATACCTTTATGTGGAATCCGCTGGATTTCTTCGGCCTGTACGCCACCAAACCCCTGCCGGAGGGCAAACGCTCGCATATTGCCGTCGGGCAATTCGAACCCGACGATGATATCAACGTCAATCTCAGGCATATCGGACAACTGGCCGCCAGGGCAAAAGCGCAGGGCGCGGAGCTGCTGACGCTGCCCGAGCTTTGCCTCACCGGCAAATACCGGGCCCCCGCCGGCGCCATCACCCCGCGGCACGCCGCCGTCAGCGCCCTGATGGATCTGTGCGCCCGCCTGCGGCTCTACCTGGTGGCGGGCATGGTGGAGGACGGCGGCGACGGCAACCGCTATAACTCGGCGGTATTGATCGGCCCGGACGGCCTGCAGGGGATGTATCGCAAAATTCATTTAACCGCGGAAGACAAGACCTGGGCGACGCCCGGCAGCGCCTGGACCACCGTTGATATTCCCTGCGGGCGCATCGGCCTGCTGATCGGCCATGACCTTGAATTTCCCGAGGCGGGACGGATCCTCGCAATGCGCGGCTGCGATATTATCGCCTGTCCGGCGGCGCTGGATCTGCCGGGGCCGATCGATCATCCCGGCACCGCCGTGCCCCACGACTACCCTATTGCCACCGGAGCATCCCGCCACCACTGGCTGTTAACCCGGGTACGGGCCGGGGAAAACAATGTCTACCTGAGTTATGCCAATGCCAATCTTTCGGGGCTAAGCGGTATTTTCGGGCCGGATACCTTTGTCTGGCCCAGGCGCGAGGCGCTGGTCACCGAGGTCCAGGGCCTGGCCGTGCTGGACATCGATACCAGCAACCTGGACTGCGCCTATCCCACCAATGTGGTGCGGCGCAAAGATCTGGTCGCCATGCGCCAGCCCCATTATTACCAGCCGTTGATCCAGGTTGCCGGCGGCGAATGAGGTAACACGAGGTGAATATGTTTTCAGCAGATAACCGCCTGATCCCGGGCGGGAGCCGCTCCAAGGCCATCATTCCGGTGGGCGTGCTGTATTCGGTATCCGGTCATTATGGCGGCATCGGGCGGGAAATGCTCAACGGCATTATGCTGGCCATCGAGGAAGTAAATGCCAGCAAAAGTTTTAACTTTACCCTGGCGCCGGTTATCTACGATCCCGGCTGCAACCTGGATAATTATTATCGCCATTGCCATGACCTGCTGTACCAGCACGGGGTAAAACATATCGTCGGCTGTTATACCTCCGCCTCGCGCAAGCTGATTTTGCCGCTGGTCGAGGGCGCCAACGCCCTGCTCTGGCATAGCGCGCGCTACGAGGGCTTTGAAAGCAGCAATAACGTCATGTACCTGGGCGCCGCGCCCAACCAGCATGTGCTGCCGATGCTCGACTATGTCATCAATCACTATCCGGCCGAGATATACCATGTCGGCTCTAACTATATCTGGTCGGAAGAGATCGATCGCATTATCCGCGACGCGCTGGACGCCCGGGGCGGCACCCTGGTACAAAGCCGGTTCCTGGCGCTCGGCGACACCGGCGTGGAACAGGTCATACTGGATATCATCCGCCGCCGCCCGCCGGTGGTCATGGTCACGCTGGTCGGCATTTCGGCATACCGTTTTTACCGCGTCTGGAAAACCATGGAGCAAGAGCATGAATTCCTGCGTTCGTCATCTGTCGTGCGGCTTAGCCTGACCCTGTGCGAGTCGGAGGTGGCGATGGTGGGCGCGGACGCGCTGGAGGGATATCTGGTTTCCGCCGTGTATTTCCAAAATATCGACAACGAGCAGAATCGGCGGTTTATCCAGCGCTACCGCAGCCGCTTCGGCGAAAACGCCACCACCACGGTGGACGCCGAGGCCGCCTGGATGTGCGGACACTTTTTAGCCAAGGGAATTAATCGGTGCGGCAGCGACGAGACGTCGGCGGTGCGGGAGGCGGTGTACGCCGAAAGCCTGTCGGCGCCGAACGGCATCACCCGCATCAACCGGGAAAATAACCATGCCAGCCTGACGCCGCGCCTGGCGCGACTCGGCGAGGATGGGCGCTTTCATCTCCTTTGGCAGTCCCCCGGCCCGGTAATCCCAGACCCCTGGTTAACCTGGTCCGATTTTTCGTTATAGCGAGCCGTGCGAGGTGTTAAGTGCAAGAGGCTAAAAAACGACTGATGGTGCGAGGGATGAAAATTGCGCTGTTCGGCTGTGCGCCTCGTGACGAAAAGAACCTGCTGCTGCAGTTTCTGCGTCTCGGCGTCCAGGGCCACAGCTTTGTGGATTTTCATGATGACGTATTCCGCGATCGTTATGACAGCGTGATTTTTGATTCCGACAACAGCGTCCTGATCAAACAAATCAGCCAGGGCACCTGGCCGTCTTTGCCTAAAATTGCCCTGATGGGACTGGAGACCCCGTCCCGCTTGTCCTGGGTCATCGATCAGGAAGTGGACGGCTGCCTGCGCAAGCCGGTAAAGACCGACGGCATTTTATCCACCATCATCCTGGCCCGGCATCATTTTGAACGCCATCAGGCGCATCTGGCGGCGCTCAGGCAACAGGACATTCGCATTCGTTCGCGTCGTTTCCTGTTGTCGGCGCAGCTATTATTGATCCAGGAATTCAACTACAGCGAGCAGCAATCCTATGAATTATTGCGGCGGCTGGCGACGGAACAACAGCAAACGGTGGAGGAATTCTGTATCGTTTTTTTATCGCGCCAGCAGGAATGGTTACACATGTTGAAAACGCGCCATATGCAATAGATGCATTACGCGGCCCTCCCGGCATACATCAGCCCGGGGCCGATTAAGACAACGCGCACCACGTTGGTGACCGGACTGCACTTAAACAGCACAAGAAGGTAATAAGCTCGGGACGAGCGGAGGCACCGGTAACAAAGGTAAAATTCAATAGGCTGTTTTATAACAGTAAAAACACAAGTCACACATTGGCATCTATATTGCTTAACAAGATTATCATGTGAATGTTATTTTTCCGCCGTCCAGGCCCGTTGATATTCATTATTGTTAGTGTAGTAGAGTAAACATAACGCCGGCAAAGATGCCCCCGCAGCTCGCAAGAGTTGCAGGGGCTTTTTTTTTTGCGCGGTATTTCCCGCGGCCCACGCGCGTTACCAGGCGTAAGGGCCGCAAAACAAAGCAAGAGGAAAGACAATGAGCGATATTTTGGAGCCAACCGCGCCACCCAATATTCCAACGTTACGGATTAAAGCCATTCAGTCCTTATTGATTGAAAAAGGCTACCTCAAGGCGGAAGCGGTGGATGAAATCATCGATATCTTTGAACATCGCTTCGGTCCGAAGAACGGCGCCAGGGTGGTAGCCAAAGCCTGGAGCGATCCGTCCTATAAGCAACGCCTGCTGGATGATGCCACCGCGGCCATTGCCGAACTGGGTTTTACCGGCCTGGAAGGCGCCCATATGTTCGTGGCCGAAAATACCGCGACGGTCCACAACATGGTGGTGTGCACGCTGTGCTCCTGCTATCCCTGGCCTACCCTGGGCCTGCCGCCCACGTGGTACAAAGCGCCGCAGTATCGCTCGCGGGCGGTCATGGAGCCCCGCGCGGTGCTGGAGGAGTTTAACGTGCGGCTGCCGGATAGCGTTGAAATCCGGGTGTGGGACAGCAACGCCGAGATCCGCTATATGATCCTGCCGCTGCGGCCGGCCGGCAGCGAAGGCATGAGCGAGGACCAGTTGGCCGCCCTGGTCAGCCGCGACTCGATGATCGGCACCGCGGTGCTGCCCCCCGTAGGCCAGGCCTGATAACCCAAGCACGAACAGGAGAGAACGATGAATTCAATTCATGATGTAGGCGGCATGCATAACCTCGGCCCGGTGGCGATCAACCCCGGCGAACCGGTCTTCAAAGCCGAATGGGAAAAGCAGGTCTTTTCCACCATCGGCCTGTATTTTGCCGGCGGCCTGTGTCCCATCGACGAATTCCGTCACGCCATCGAGGTGATGGATCCCGCTGAATACCTCAGCACGCCCTACTACGTGCACTGGTATCACGCGATGGAAACGTTGGGCATCGAAAACGGTTTATTTACCCAGGAAGAACTGGAAGACAAGGTACGGCAGTTAGCGCAGCAGGAGAAAGCATCATGAAGATCCTGGAAAAAGAGCAGGTTTACGCCGCGGTGACAACCAACCCGGTCTATGTGCGTCCTACCGATCTGCCGATCCGTTTCGCCGCCGGCGATCGGGTTCAGGCAAAAAACATTCATCCCCTGGGCCATACCCGCCTGCCGCGCTATGTTCGCGGCAAGACGGGTACGGTGGTGCGCCACCACGGCTCGTTTGTGTTCCCCGATACCTTTGCCCACGGCAAGGGAGAAAAACCGCAGCACGTCTACAGCGTGCGCTTCGAGGCGCGGGAACTGTGGGGCGAGGAGGCCGGGGGGCATTCCGCCGTCTATCTCGATCTTTGGGATGACTATATTATTCCGGCCACCTGAGGGGAGCGCAGCATGACGACGATAACCACATCCTCCCCCGCCACGACGGCCGGGGACGAGCCGGAAATGGCGTTCGGCGAGCCCTGGCAGGCCGAAGCTTTCGCCACCGCGCTGCAGCTGTCGCGCAACGGACTCTACCGCTGGAGCGAATGGGTAGAGGTGTTTGCGCGCATCATCAGGGAACAGCCGCAGCGGCCGGACGAAAACCCGGGGGAAGCCTATTATCGCCAGTGGCTGGGCGCGCTGGAAACGCTGCTGCAAGGCAAATCGCTGCTGTCCGGCGAGGATGTCGACGCGCGCCAGGCATTGTGGCACCTGGCCTACTTGCATACGCCGCACGGGCAGCCGGTATCGCTGCAGCGCGTAGCGCATATCATCGATCCGTGCGCCGCCCTGGATCGGGTCGCCGACCCGCATGCGGCGCATCACCATCACAGCCACGCGCATGGGGGCCGCCCGATCCCCACGCCGATTACGGTGGTCCCGGGAGCAGGCTGACC
The DNA here is from genome assembly GCF_047324285.1 of Sodalis sp. RH14. Taxonomy (NCBI): domain Bacteria; kingdom Pseudomonadati; phylum Pseudomonadota; class Gammaproteobacteria; order Enterobacterales; family Bruguierivoracaceae; genus Sodalis; species Sodalis sp. RH14. The sequence continues at coordinate 2,315,533 of NZ_CP178739.1, read as the reverse complement.
AGGACATAACGCCAGGGAACGGCGTAAACCGCATGGAAAACACGATGGCACAGAGGACACCTTGGCGCGGGCACGATGCTCCTGCCGGCCGTCCCGGCTGACCATCCGGCCCCAACACACACAGGACGCTCGACTATGAGTGATGTATCGCAGGGTCTTCCCCGGAAGCCCCCGGGCTCCCCTCGGCCCGGAAAAGGTCAACTCCCGGCGCTGCGCGGCGCGGCGCTGGCGATGGTGGTGTATATGATCATGTATCTGCTGTATGGCTGGTCGGAGCCCGGTGCGTTCAGCGCCTACGCCGTCGCTGACCTGATCAATAACGCCGCCCCGCTGGCGCTGGCCGCCGCCGGGCAAACGCTGGTGGTGCTGACCAGGGGATTCGATTTATCCCTGGTGGGCGTCATTTCCATTGCCAACGTACTCACCGCCATTGCCCCGTTCGACGGGCCGGGCGGCGCGCTGTTCAGCCTGCTGCTCTGCGTGGGGGCCGGCGCGCTGATCGGCCTGCTCAACGGCTATCTGGTGGCCTATAGGGGCATCCAGAGCATCGCCGCGACGCTTGGCACCATGATTATCGGCCAGGGTATCGCCCTGCTCCTGCTGCCGGTGCCCGGCGGCTCGGTATCGGAGTTTATCAGCGACGGCCTGACGGGCATGCTGTGGCAAATCCTGCCAGTGTCCGCCCTGGTGCTGGCGTTTTTTGCCCTGATCTGGCTGCTGATCAAACGTACCGACACCGGCGTCGCTTTTTATGCGGTGGGCGCCGATGAAACCGCCGCCGGGCTGTCCGGCATCTCCGTCAAGTGGAAGCGCTGCCAGGCGTTTATCCTGGCCGGCTGTTTCTACGGCGCGGCGGGATTTATGCTTAGCGCCCAAACCGCCACCGGCGATCCCAACTCGGGCCTGCCGTTTCTGCTGCTCTCCTTTGCCTCGGTGGCGCTGGGCGGCACCAGCCTCAGCGGCGGGCGCGGCGGCGCGTTCGGCTCGATGGTGGGCGCGGCGGTGCTGCTGTTAATGCAAAAAATGCTGTTCGCCATTGGCGTCTCCTCGTTCTATATCGGCTTTTTCCAGGGCGTACTGCTGGTGCTGTCCATCGTATGCGAGAAGGTGCTTAACCGTTCGCCACGCACAGGAGCACATTCATGAACAAAATCTCCCTGGCGGCGCCGGAAGCCGGACGTATCGACCGGCGCGCCAACGGCCGGATGAGTCCCGAGGCGGTCGCGCCGGTATTATTACTGGGCCTGACGGTGATAATGATCCTGGCCTCCCGCCTGATAAGCCCGTCCCTGGGGTCCTGGTCGCAGGTGCTGATGATCGTGACCCTGGGCTCATTCCTGCTGGTGGTGGCGTTCGGCCAGGGGCTGGTGGTTCTGTCCGGCGGCATGGATCTGTCAGTGGCCTCGCTGTTTATGTACGGCGGCGTGATGTCGGCGGGCATGATAGGTGCCGGCGGCGACAATATTGCCTATATGCTGCCGTTGATCCTGCTGTCCGCCGCGGCCATCGGCGCGTTCAGCGGTCTGGGAATCACCCTGCTGCGCATCCCGCCGTTTATCATGACCATGGGCACCGGCATCATCGTCGCGTCGCTGGCGCTCGGCGCCACCGGCGGCAGCACGCTCGGCGCGTCGCCCCAGCTGTTGGCTGACATCGTCAAGGGCAGCGTATTCGGCATCCCCTGCATCGTTCTGTTCACCCTGGTTTTCAGCGTGCTGGGGATCGTGATCCAGACGCGCACGGTGTTTGGACGCAACCTGTACGCGCTGGGATGCAGCCCGGGCGCGGCCAAGGTCGGCGGCATCCCGGTCGGCGCGGCCACCGTTGCCGCCTATGCCCTGAGCGGGCTGTGCGCGGCCCTGGGCGGCGCGCTGCTCACCGGCTATTCCGACGGCGCCACCCTGCGCATGGGCGACCCCTACATGCTGCCCTCCATTGCCGCGGTGGTGGTAGGCGGCTCCTCGATACTGGGCGGCAAAGGCACGTTTATCGGCACCATCGCCGGGTCGCTGTTTTTAACCACCGTGGACTCGGTGATTGCCGCCACCAGCCTCGGCCAGGGCTGGCGGCTGATTGTCTCCGGGGCGATTATTACCGTCGCCCTGTTATGCCAGTCCGGCTCGGCGAATTCACTTATTTTATTATCAGGAAAGACCAGGGCTTTATTTAAACGTTAATTAACGCCAAACATGTGAAATCAACTTAACAAATCGATCGGGAGTGACTATGTTAATGCAAACACGTCTTAAAAGATGTGCGGCCGCAGCCGTCATTTTAATGGGGTTATCAGGTTATTTTTCAGCGGCGCAGGCGGAAGACGCACCGAAAAAATATAAAATATTCCTGAGCCTGAGTTATAGCGGAAATAACTGGATGAGCGAGACGGCGAATATTATCAAGTCGCTGGCGAAAACGCCGCCCTATGACAAAATGGTGGATTTGCAAGAGGTGATTTCCGGTACCGATCCGCAGGCGCAGATATCGGCTTATGAAAGTATGATTGCCGCCAAAGCGGACGGAATCATCAGTTTCCCGATATCGCCCACCGCCTTGAACCGGGTGATCCGGCGCGGCTGCAGCCAGGGCGTGAAATTTTTCATGTTTGATTCCACGGTAACGGAAAAATGCGCCTACAACATCAGTTATATTTCAGCCGGCGCGGGGGAAAACATGGCCCAGCAATTAGTGAATGAACTGGGCGGCAAAGGAAAAATATTTATGAATCGCGGCGTGCCCGGCACCTCGGTGGATAAACGCCATTTCGACGGCGCCATGCATATATTCAAACAGTATCCGGGGATTTCGGTGGTCTCGGAATATTATGGCTATTGGGACGACCGCATCAGCCAACGGGAAACCGCCAAGGCCCTGGCGGCCCATCCGGATGTGGACGGCATCTGGTCCGAGCTGGGCGAAGCCGGCGTGTTAAACGCCGTAGCCGACCGTAAAGGCCGGATGATGCCCATCATGGGGGAAAACATGAACGGCTTTCGTCTTGGTTTCCTGGATGCCGATTACCGCAAGCGCGGCCTGAGCGGCGTCTCCGCCGGCTCGCCACCCGCCACCGCCGGCTACGCATTTAAGCTGATGATGGAGGTCTTGACCGGTAAACGCCAACTGGAACCGACCAATATCGAATATCCGCTCCCCTGGGTCACCGCCGACCAGATGAAACTGTGCCAGGGCGGCGTCATTGCCGACGGCTGTAATGTGTTCGCGGCCAATCTGGTGCCGGAGGGTTTCTCAACCGAGATCTATCACCCGGAATTCCTGCCGGAAATCACCCTGGATTCGGCGCTCAAGGGCGTGCCCACGCCGGGAACGACCATCCAGCCTTTGCCGGCGGAAATAATCAGGGCCGCGGATGAACCCGGCATCAACTGCGAACGCTGCCAGGCGGCGCCGGACCAGTACAAGCTGACCAAGGTCCAGCCCACGGTCAAGCCCTAAGACGTCCCGGGCGTAACCCCGGCGTGTCAACGGGAGTCCGCACCGGCTCCTCGCGTAAACACGGCGTGTTGCGCCCGGGTGGCGGCAAGATTGGCCAGCACCTTCATACCATTTTACCGGTGGCCGCGCGCCATCGGGACAGGAGACCGCAATCCATGCAACCATCCCTCACTCAACCGGCAGCAGGCGCGCAAGGCATGCGCCTGTCCTCGGTATCAAAATCCTATGGCGCCACCGTGGCGCTGGAGAGCGTCTCATTGACTATCGAACCCGGGCAGGTACAGGCCATCCTGGGGGAAAACGGCGCCGGGAAATCAACGCTGGTAAAAATCCTCTCGGGGGTGGTGACGCCCAATACCGGCACCATGAGCCTGGAGGGACGGGACTATGCGCCGAGTTCACTGCTCCAGGCCCGTCATATCGGCGTCAGCACCGCGTTCCAAGAGCTCAGCCTGTTGCCTAATCTCAGCGTCGCCCAGAATTTTTTCCTGCCGAGCTCCCTGAAACAACGGTTTTTTCTCACTTCGTCAAAACTGATGGCGCGCCGCGCCGAAGCCATTTTGGCCGATCACGACGTACAGGATATTTCGCCGCATGCCAACGTTGAAACGCTCTCCCTGGCCGCGCGCCAGCGGGTGGAAATCGTTCGCGCCATGCACTATCGCCCCCGGCTGCTGCTGCTGGACGAGCCCACCGGCGCCCTGGCCGACGTAGACTGGCTGTTTCGCCTGGTGCGCCGGCTCACCGCCATGGGCACCGCCGTACTCTATATTTCGCACCGGCTGGCGGAAATCCGGGAAATCGCCAGCCATGCCATGGTACTGCGCAGCGGTAAAACCATCTCGACGGTGGATCTGAAACAGGTGACCAACGCCGATATTTTCGAGATGATGGTGGGGCGCCGGGCGACGCACGAGCGCGCGCGCGGGCGCGCCGCGCCGTCGCACCCGCAGAGCGCGGCGCTTACGGCCAACGATTTGGGCGGGCAGAATTTCAGCGATATTTCTTTTGAACTGCGGCGAGGGGAAATTCTCGGCGTGGCGGGCCTGGAAGGCCAGGGACAGAGGGAACTGTTCCGCACCCTGGCGGGCCTAATGCGCCACAGTGCGGGACAAATGCTGCTGCGCGACCGCGAGGTGATATTGCGCAGCCCACGCGATGCGCTGCGTAAATACGGCGGCATTGCCTTTGTGCCGGAGGATCGCAAAAGCGAAGGCATTTTTCCTACCCTGTCGGCCGGCGCCAATATCACCCAATCCGTGCTGCACCGTTTTAGCCGGCTGGGGCTTATCCGCCGGGACCAGGAGCGCCAGGCGGTCGGGCGCGTGGCGCCGCAGGTGGAACTGGACGAGCGGTATTTATCCTTTAAAATCAGCGCGCTCTCCGGCGGAAACCAGCAAAAAGCCTTGATTGCCCGCGCCCTGCTGACCGGCGCCAGCACGCTGCTGCTGTTTGATCCCACGCGCGGGGTGGACGTGGGTACCAAAGAGGTGATCTACCAGGCCATTAAGGCGTTCGCGGACCAAGGCGGCGCAATCCTGATCTACTCCACGGATCTGGCCGAGCTGCAAACGCTGGTCGATCGGAGCCTGGTTATGTATCGTGGCCGTATCGTGGCGGATTTGCCGCGCGACCAGCTGGATGAAGGCGAGATGGTCGGGCTGATGACGGGCAACGCCGCCGGATAAACCGGCGCTATGCCGGTCCGATGGGCTGAAAACCCGCGACGTCGCCAGGGTCGCGTTATTTTTTTAACCAGAAGAAAAATATTCATGCATAATACGCCCATGAGTAATGATATAACATCACAATTAAACCTGGGCACTCCGCTGCTTGAGCTGCAGGACGTTACCGCCGGAGCCCACGGCTGCCCGGCGGCGCTGCGGGGCGTGAGCCTGACGCTTAACCATCATCACTGCCTGGCGGTGATCGGCCCCAACGGCAGCGGCAAATCCACGCTGCTGCGCGCCATTATCGGCGAAATCGGGTTGGCGTCCGGGCAGATCCTGCTCGATGGTCGGCCGCTGGGCAGCTTGTCCAGGCAGGCGCGCGCACGCAGCATCGCGCTGCTGGCGCAAAACGATACGCCCGACCTGCGGCTAACGGTGGCCGAATACGTCGGGCTGGGGCGATTGCCGCACTATGCGGATTTTAGCGCGCGGCAACATGAGGAGATCGTTAACCAGGCCATAGAAGACACCGGTTTACCCACGCTGCGCCGCCGGCTGCTGGGCACCCTGTCGGGCGGGGAGCTTCAGCGGGCCGGACTGGCGCGCGCGTTCGCGCAAACGCCCCGGGTGCTGCTGCTTGATGAGCCGACCAATCATCTCGATCCGCTGGCCCGGGCCCAGCTGCTCGGCCTGGTGCGCGCACGGGGCATCGCCACCATCGCCGTGCTGCACGATCTTACGCTGATTGAATCCTTTGCCGAGCGGGTGGCGGTGCTGCAGCACGGACGCCTGGTGTGCTGCGATACGCCGGAACGGGCGCTGGTATCGTCTTGTATCGAACCGGTGTTCGGCATGCGCAGTTTTACGGTGGCGCACCCCGCCACCGGACAGCCGTTAAAAATTTTCGAAGCATCATTACGCGCGTAACCGCCTGGTTAACCTGAGGACAACTCTGTATGAAGAAGTATCCGAACAAGTCTCTGCTTTCGGCCGCGTTGAGCCTGCTGGTGACGGCGGCGGCGCAGGCCTCGGGTTTCCCGGTCACGGTCTCCAGCTGCGGACAACCGCTGACCTTTACGCAGGCCCCGCAGCGTGCGGTCATTCATGATTTGAATATGACGGAAATGGCGTTTGCCCTGGAATTGCAACCGCACATCCGCGGCGTGACGGGGATTACCGGCTGGTATAAGGCGACGCCGGAATTCACCCGCCAGCTGGGCGGCATTCCGGAGCTGGCGCCCAAATACCCTACCCTGGAAAACCTGCTGGCGGTCAATCCCGACTTCTTTTTTGCCGGCTGGAATTATGGTATGAAGGTAGGCGGCGAGGTGACGCCGCAATCGCTGGCCCGTTTCGGCGTGCCGACGCTGGTGTTGACCGAAAGCTGCGTGCATATCGGCCGGCAAAAACAGAAAGCCACGATGGATCTGTTGTACGGCGATATACTGAACCTGGGCAAGATTTTTGGCCAGGCGGAGCGCGCGCAAACGCTGGTCGACGGCTGGAAAGCGCAGCTCGCCGCGCTGCGGCAAACTATCGGCCAGCGCCCGCCGTTAAAGGTGTTCGTGTATGATTCCGGCGAGGATAAACCGTTTACCAGCGGTCGTTATGCCATGCCTACCGCGCTGATCGAGGCCGCGGGCGGACGTAATGTGATGGATACCCTGGACACCAACTGGGGCACCACCTCCTGGGAAAGCGTGGCCACCGCCGAGCCGGACCTGATCGTTCTGCTGGATTACCAAACGGGCGGCGGCGCGCAGACGCTGCGGGACTTCCTCGAGCGCCACCCCCTGATGAAGCACACCCCGGCGGTGATGAACCACCGCTACCTGAAGTTGCAATATGCGCAGCTGACGCCGGGACCGGCCAACATCGAAGCCATCAGCCAATTGGCCCGGGCGCTGTATCCCGACCGTTTTCAGTGAGAAATGGCGTTTTATGCGAGACAGTATTTAATGAGAGACAGTATTTGATGAAGGATAGCCGTTCATGAAGCAACGGAGCCGCGGATTTGCGCTAATCATGACGGCGGCATTGCTGACCTTGGTCATCATGGGCATGGCCAACGTGGTGTTTGGTAGTACTTCGCTCACGCCGGATGAAATACTGTCGGCGCTGGGAGCGGGAACGGGACGGGCCGAGCCGATGGTGTCGCGGATCGTGCTGGAAATCCGCCTGCCCAGGAGCCTGCTGGCGATGTTAACCGGCGCCGGCCTCGCCATGGTCGGCGCGTTATTGCAAACCACCACCCGCAACGATCTGGCCGATCCCTTTTTGTTCGGCCTCTCCTCCGGCGCCTCCGCCGGCGCGGTGGCGGTAATGACCCGCCTGGGCGATCGGCTGGGAGACTGGGCATTGCCGGTGGCGGCCTTTGTTGGCGGCATCGTGTCGGCGTTGGCCGTCATCTTGTTGTTTTTACAGCAGAAGTCGCGCGGCGCGGCGCGGCTGGTGCTCTCCGGCCTGGCGGTCTCGTTCCTGTTCGGCGCCCTCACCAACTTCCTGGTGTTCTCAGGCGACCAGCGGGCGGCCAGTTCCATCCTGTTCTGGTCCCTGGGCGGGCTGGGGCTGGCCCGCTGGGACAATATCGGTTTTGCGCTGGCGGGGTTATGCCTGCTGGGCGCGCTGGCCGCCCTGCGCTGGCGCTCGCTGGACGCCCTGCTGGCCGGGGAACAAAGCGCGGTGTCGATGGGCATCAACGTCACCGTATTGCGCATCGAAGTATTTCTATGCTGCGCGTTCGCCACGGCCCTGTTTGTCGCCCTGACCGGCGTCATCGGGTTTATCGGCCTGATGGTGCCCCACCTGGCAAGGCCGCTGGCGGGCGTGCGCCACCGGTGTCTATTGCCCCTGGTGGCAGTGCTGGGCGCGGTGCTGATGTCGGCGGGCGATTTGCTCAGCCGCTGTCTGTTAGCGCCCCAAGAGCTGCCTATCGGTATTATTACCGCCGGCGTCGGCGCGGTGTTTGTGCTCGCGCTGCTACTCAGGAGTGATTAAAAGTCCTAAAGATCCCGTGCAATCGATGACGGAATCCTTAAAAAAATGTTTTATTGATAAATAGTGTTAATTTGTATCAGTTATGTTTAAATTGCCTAAGAAGAATGGAAGCAACGTATTAGATGGGACAAGATAAAAAGATAATTCTTCATGGCCGAAATATCTACATTGCGAAAGTTTACAAAAAGAACGGTGATTTACTTTAGATTGAGCAATAATCATTCCTTTGGTTAGCCTTCCTGATGTGCAAACGGCAATCACTGATTCTTTTAACAAAATAAATAAATTTATTACTGATGACCATTCTACTAACCATATGCCTCGTTTTTTTGAAAACATCAGTAAAGTCGAAGCTGTATTAAACTTGCCATAAATGACTGTAATAATGATTTTTGCTTTTCGGATGAAAAGCCATTTTTCTTCTAAATTTTTCTACTAAGTTACCAATAATTCGACGAATTGCCTACAGAGAAAAAGATTGATTTAAAAATATTGTACTTTTTTTTATAAATATCGCAAAACTAAAATCATTTGACCTGGGGGCTTTAATCGGGGATTAATACAAAACCTGATGAATAAATTTCCATATTAAACAATATTTTAACATCACCATCAATTCCGGGACCACCTCTCATGCAATATCGCAGAGTATACCGCAAAAAAAATAGCGGCGCTCATAAATCCAATCTGGCCGTCCCAGGTGACCGTCCCGATGCGACCCGGTGCCCAGCGTCTGGATGACGTTGCTTATTGCCCCGACTTTGATGATCTGAACGCAAAAACCGCGCTTTCTCCATGTAATCGCTCGCTATAGTACACCACATATTTTTTGCCGGTCTTGCTGACCATGGCTTTTGCATGTTCGAATTGTTCAAGCGTGGTCACTGGTGCTTTATCCGTAAAGTAATCCCTGCCTATCGTAATCCTTGCCTATCGCCATGACTTTCAGACCCAGCTCATATCTCTATAACGGAATTACCGCAGCGGCAACAAGCTTAATTTTTCATCGGCAAAGATCTGCGCCAGCAATTCAGCGGCCTCGATCTGCGGATAATGCCTCACAATTTTTTTACTTTCTCCGCACCAGGATTGTAAACATATTTGAGGGCCGAGCTCGCCTCAATTAAGCCATTTCTCATACCGTAAACATGTCCGTATACTAATGCAGCGACGACAAATACGAATTCTCCCGCTTTGACAACCGTCTGTGCTATTCCACCAGGGACATAATTCATTCAATCATTCTTTTGTATTTTCTTAACCTGCTATGTTATCTAACTCTGCAATAATTCCTATCTGTGATACCGGGGCAGGCCTATTTTTATCAGCCAGTATTTACCAAGTGCCATCAACATTGGTTCCATATTACCCGTATAGCACTAAAAGATACCGTACGACTTCCTTGCTCATTTTCTTCTGAATATTCCAGAAAAGATGAGTACAGAAAAAAAGACAAAGCGAATCTGTATGTTCCCACGTTCGCGGACCGCGCTACTCTGGATTCCTTCTTCAAGGGATGGCGACAGAGACAAGCGTGGCTGCCGTCCGTCTCATCGCTGGATGAGCCAGATGAGTGTCCAGATCATCTTTATAGAGGCCCCAGGTGATACAAGTACAGATTAGATGTGTTTTGCGACCCTATATCCAGCGCCATTACTGGGTTAAATAACTCGCACCATGATTTCATCTGAACCCTTTTTCTTTATCACGACACCGGTATCAGGTTACTCAGGTCAACTTCAGGCTTTCAGAAGGACAGTATTGCCCAACCGCCTGAACACAATATATCTAACAAATTCCTCAAGAAAAGGGCTTTGATATGCACAATTTTTTCCATCCAGGGAAGAATATTCAGATTGGTGGTTTATCCTTGCCTTACGTCACCGTACACTACCTTATTAGAGAGAATCAATTTATGATGAGTTGAGTTAAGGAAAAATATGCCACCTTCACAGAACCAGGAACTAACTGAAGAGGTTGCCGGTTTTTTAGCTCATTTTTCATTTTTGCCCTGGTGGCGCTGAATTTAGCACGGCAGGATGGGCGCGCGGGTAATGCCCTCACGGACCATCTTTTTTTGATGCGCTGGCTTGACGGCGCGCAGCGACAAAAACGCTTCCCCAGGGGGTCGCCGCCGAAATACTGTTGCTGCAAAATTTAGGCAAAAAAAATGGCCCGATGTCCAATCTGCCTAAAAAATTGCAAAACTTATGGGAAATTTGTTCTGACTTTGGACCGGAACTCAGCGATGTAGCCCGTCTGAATGCGGCCATTGCGCAATTAAAAAAACCGGCTGGCACAATGAATTACTCAGCCTAGTGGAGTGGCGCCAGGGTATTCCGACGGATATTGTTCATGCAGGCATCAATGCCATCCTGGCCGAACGCTTGGCGATTGAATCGGCGTTCAATGAAAATGGTGTTCTTAAATCATCACTGGAGTTTTTGATTTTTGGTGACGATACTGCAGCCACCGCTGCTTTTGCTGATGCTTCATTGATATTATGTGCCACCTCAGAACCACAAAAATTTCAACTATTACCATCTGGAAACTATTACCGTCTGGAGTAGTAGCAAAGACAGCGTGAAGCAATTAGGTCGTTTTATCGCTATGCAATGTTAATCAAATAAAAATTGCCTGTTTTGAGAATCGAGCGAATGCCAAAAACGGCTATAACAATAGATAAGCCAAGGTATCACAGCCATATAACCAATCAATACCTAAAGCTCAATAAACACCTGAGCTCGCGCATTCATAAAAGGTTGAAGCTACCATTCACTTGGAAATTGCGTCATACCGGACCCCTGAAATTCATTAGGGCGACGGTTGAATCCATATCGAGTATAAAACGCATCTTTCCCCAGCGCCGCCATTAACCCTATCACGGAGCCTGACTGCGCCGTGCCATGTAAGAACACCATGACTTCATCCATTAATCGTTTTCCGTATCCTTGTCCGCGCAGACGTTCAGTAACTATCACATCCTGGATATAAAAGGCTAGGCCACCGTCACCGATCACACGTGCCATACCGACCAGTTGCCCGGACTGCCGCAAAGTGACCGAGAAAAGCGAACGTTGTAAAGCTAAGATGGTTATATCTGGCGCTGAACTTCCCCACCCCAGAGCTATCCGCAAGGCATTGTATTCATCTGCGCCAGGAATTTCATGGTGGAGTGTGACCTTCATTTATCGACTCCTTATAATACTGATTTTTTCTGAGGAAATTAATACTCATTATTTTTATTTGTTGTCTTATATAACATAGTGGGAGTTACCCTCCTTTCGGACCCTACGGTTGAGGCATTGTTCTTTACTTCACACATCATATGATGGGGGTAAAAAATAACGCACCCAGATTATCGCTGTCAATACTCCCTTTTGATATTGCATCTATAAAGAAAGCATTAGTTAACGATTTATTCTCGCCGACTGGGCCTGTGACTACCCCGCATACTCCCGCAGCGGCAACTGGAAACCTTGGGCCATAATGAAATGAGTAATCATCAACGACCGATCGCCGCAATGAGATAATCTGGTTGGGTTCAGGCGAAAACCGCTTGTTTACAGTGCATGTCCCGTGTCAGATTGCCTGCAGGATACAGATCATGAATATCAATATGCCTCAGTTATGATAATGTGTTTTGATGTCACCTTGTCGATATGGCCGGAAAGCATCGATTTTTTCCAATAAAACAAAACCCACAGATATCTTCGTATCGGCTGGCGCTACCCGGGCCGGTGCTGTTTCATGTTTTCCGCTGGTTATTCTTAACGCCGGGACACGCGGCCGGTGCAAGGGAAACGCAGTAGGCGACTCATGAGGTGCCACCGGCGCCGTGAGTTGAATAGGCAGGCTTATAAGCTGTACGGCCTTAGTTTTGCAAGCAACTCATATTCAGTTGTCTGCAAAGCCCGGAAGCCTAAAGGCCGTGACATGGCGCCATGATTCCGTTATCCGCCATAAAACGACACCTGAAACAAGCGAGGCAACAATGCTACTACCCCTCTCTACCGCCCCAGCCGATGCATTTCGCTCGGTACGTTTCATCCTGACTGATATGGATGAAACGTTGATTTACCGGGGCAGGCTAGCCGCAACGCCCTATGCGGCGCTCGAACGATTACAGGCGATGGGGGTAAAAGTTATACCCGTCACCACGGCGCCTGCGGGCTAGTGCGATCAGATGGCCAGGATGTGGTCGGTCGATTGCGTGATCGGTGAGAACGGTAGCCTATTTTCCCAGCGCGCATCGAATGGCCATGGCGTAATGCGCGAATTCTGGCACGCAGCGGAAGACCTGCCGGGCATACGCACCCGGCTGGACGACATAGCCTTAAAGGTGAAGGATGCAATACCGGATGTCACTTTCGCCGACGATCAGCTATTTCGGTTGACCGGCCTGGCGTTTGCGCGGCCGGGTGACAAGGCTACTGCCCACCGTCTGGCCGATCGCTTGCGGGCCGTAGGTACGCATACCACGATCAACAATCTGTGGATACTGGGCTGGCTGGGTGACTATGACAAGCTGGCCATGACACGACGCATACTGGCCGACATGTCCGGCGTGGACATCGACTCCCGGCCGGAGACGGTTCTCTACACGGAAGATTCCACCAACGACGCCCTCATGTTCAGTTTCTTCCCACATTCGGTGGGCATCAGCACCGTGCGCCAATACCTGCATGAGATCCCCACGCCCAGCACCGGATCACTGAGGGGCCTGGAGGCGCCGGTTATATCGAAGCAGCTGACGCTGTCATTGCTGCATATGAACATTGAATTCAACAGGAACCAGGCTGAAGGTCGACTGGCCGGAAATCTCATTGGCTGTGCGCTAAATCGGGGACTGCGCTAGCGTTGGCCAATTCATTTTGATTTGATACTGTTGGCTTGCTAAAAGCTTGATATAAAGGAATTACAGGTACTTATGCAAGACCTTCAACAAAGCGGGAAACTGGCAAAAACCATCCCGATCCCTGAAATGTCCCGCCGCAGGAAAGCTATAAAGCTCGGCAGAGAGTTCGCGGCTCAGTGACAGTGTGAAGTCAGGCGGGACCATATCATCATTCATCGACCGCAACGTAATAAGATGGTGAACGTTCTCTTTGAGTTGCCTATAATCAATTCTTTGCCGGGTAAAATCATTCAGTTCAGGCAATAAAGGAACCGGTTCGGCAAACCCCGCCACCAGGATGGCTCCCCCAACGACTCTCCCTTCGTTTAAAGAAGCAAGATAATGCATCAAGGGAATACACCCCAGGCTATGGGCGATAAACCAGGTATGGCATGTGGGTGTAGGGACACTGTGTGTTAAATGGGACAACCATTGTTCTGGCTTGGGTGTCCGGGGAGCAGGCATTCGAGGCAGGATAACCTGGGTTCCCTGGTTTTCGAATTGCGCTTTCAGCCAGCGAAACCAGTGATGGCGAGGCGTTGACAGGAATCCATGAACAATCACCAGCCGATCAGGCATTTTCATTAATTTTTCCTCACTCAGAGCCTTTTATTACGGCCAACCGAACCAGAAACGCGAAGAAACAAAGGGTAACCCCAGCGGATGTCACGCTGTTTACAACGCATCCCGGAGTGAGACACGGATGGTGATCATCACATCTTTTACCGTACTGCAAAAAATCGATGATAACAATCCACCACAACCCCACCTGTTCTATGAGAAAGGAGCCAATTGTTTCCGTACTGGGACCGGTTGCCGCCGCCTATCGTCTAACTGGCCATGTTCCCGAACGGCGTGGCAACCGCTCGCCGAACAATGCGCCGCGCAACATCTACCTGACACGGGATGATCGATGGGTCGTCATTTCAGTGTCCACGCCCGTGATGGCCGAAAAATTTTTCCGTATCTTCGGGCTCGGGCATCTTCTTGAAGACGATCGGTTCGCCAGCCATGAAGCGCGTGTGGAAAACGGCGATGCGATTGACGCCATTGTGGCCGACAAACTCGTTTCATTCACTTTAGCTGAACTTATGGGCACCTTCGAGACCGAGGGGATTGCCGGCGCGCCGGTCTATGACATCGCCCAACTGCTCACCGATCCGCACGTAACCGGGCGTGGCGTGATGGAAAGTGTGGAGGACCCGGAACTCGGCACTTATCCGATGCATGCCGTCGTCCCGCGTTTTTCCCGTACGCCCGGTCGTATACGGCGTATTGGGCCGCGTGCGGATCAGGATCGTGACGATATACTTGGCGAGATTGCGGCTGAAACTGCTTTATCACAATCGACGAAAATTGAGCGGAGGGCCTGATGAAAAAAGCGGAAGAACTGCAACACACCGCCTGGCGTACGGGGATCACGGATTTTGGCAATGGCCGCCTGGCTGTTCGCGGCGTGCCTATAGAAACGTTGATGCAATGGGGTTCTTTTGGCGAGGTTGTCTATCTCCTTTTCACCGGACATCGTCCGTCCCCGGCGGAAGCCGCGCTGTTCAATGCCATTATTATATCCACCTGCGACCATGGTCCCACATCGCCATCAATGTTGACCGCCCGCGTCATTGCGAGCGGCAATCGCCGTGCGCCGGAGGCGGCGGTGGGGGGCGGTTTGCTCGCTATAGGTGACGCTCACGGCGGAGCAGGGGAAGCGTCCATGGTGATGCTGGCGGACACCTTCAAAGACGTGACATCGCCGGACGATATGGCAAAGCGGGCCGCCGGGCTGGTCGCGCAATCAAAGCGGGAAAAACGCCGGCTTCCCGGTCTTGGACATCGCTTTCATACCGAAGATCCCAGAACGCGTGAGCTTTGGCGTCAGGCGGAGACGCTGGGTATTTGCGGCCAGGAGATCGCCATGATGCGTGCGCTTAAACGGGCGCTGGAAGCCGAGCATGGCCGCAAATTTCCGGTCAATGTTGACGGTGCTATCGCGGCGATACTGTTGGGCATGGGCTTTGAGCCATTGATCGGCAGGCTGATCTTTATCATCGGCCGTTGCGCCGGGGTTGCCGCCCATGTACGTGAGGAATTGACGCGCGAGAAACCCATGCGGATCCGTTTTCCTTTTGCTTATGATGGGCCGTTCACTTCACCAGCCGCTATCGATGAGGCTGTCAAATGACGCTACTTGATATGCATCTCTTGCCGGAGGAACGCCGGCCACGATTAAAGCACAGTCTTACTTCCGGTCATACGCTGCGCTTCATGGAATGCCATAACCCGCTCTCCGCGCTGGTGGCATCGGAAGCAGCAGTGGAAATAGCCTCCGGCAAGACTGCGCGTTTCGACGGACTATAGATTTCGGGATTCAGCATTGCGACTTCCCGGGCGCTTCCCGACATTGAACTGGGTCAGTTGGAAAAGCGTCTTGAAACGGTTGAGGAAATAGCATCGGCGACAATGTTACCTTTGATCGTTGATGTTGATACGGGCGGAGAGCCTGTTGCCTGCCAGCATTTTTGTGCCCGGTTGGAAGCGTTAGGGGTGTCGGCGGTCGTCATCGAAGATAAGGTTTTTCCCAAGCGTTCAAGCCTTGCCGCCAGTGTCAGCCATAATCTGGAAGATCTTGAGGTGTTCGTTGCGAAAATTGCTGCCACTAAACGAGCGATTCAAAGCCCCGATTTCATGATAATTGCACGAACTGAGGCGCTGATCGCCGGCGCGGGAATGGCGGAAGCAGTGAGACGAGCCTAACGTTACTTGCACTCTGAATCCGATGCCATTTTGGTACATTCGAAAATGTCTTCCGGGCAGGAGGTGCTTGAATTCGCAGCGCATTACAGCGAGCTTAGCGCTTCATCTGGGATCTTGAAACCGTTATATGCCATTCCGACCGCCTACCCGCACCTGACGGAAGACGAACTGGGGCTGGCCGGGATCACAGATGTCATCGATGATAACCACCAGATAAGGGCGGCCCATGCGGCAATGACGAAGGTATGTAACATCATTCTTCGTACCGGGCGATTCCTGGAAGCGGGCCAGCATATATTCCGTGTCGAAGACATATTCCAAATGTTGGCTACAGGGTGTTTAAACAACAGATAGCCCAATGGCAGAAAAATAATTTAATGATTCATTTCATGTTATTTCCGGCCGAATTCATCCATGACTGAAAGAGGAAACTTATGAGATCCAGTGAGTAGGTCAAAGACAATTCCGCCCCATTTTTTCGATTGTAACGCTGATTTTAGCAAAAATATCAATCACCAAATGCGTGAATTCGCATTGATCAATTGCTTATTTGGTAATTAACGCATTAGGATCGCCATTAATTTCGCTAAAAATTACTTTACCTCAACTGTCTGGGGCATTTGATGCCATTACCGCCTATTTTAAGCGCTGAGCAGGATCGGCAGATGTTCAGACACACGGCATTGCGGATTTCTCGTCTTAAATTTGAATACTTTTAATTTATACACTGGTTAGATAATGATATAAATCACTGCTCAGAACGCCTTATCGTACGCGTGCGCGCCAAATTACAGCAAGCATTCATTCAGTAACCAATTCCAGTTTTACGATATTGATCCAATAGCCGATCCCGAACGACAGGATATCGTCATTAAAATCGAAGCGCGGCGTGTGGACGTGATGAAACGTGCCGTCGGCCTCTACGCCATTGCCTATCAGCATAAACGCTCCCGGCCGCTCCTCCAGCATGTAGGCGAAGTCCTCTCCTGCGGTGATGGCCGGATAAAGCGCTTCGACCCGCTCCTCACCCACCGTGCGTACGGCGGCGGCGGCGGCGAGTTGCGTTTGCTCCGTGGCATTGATTAGAGCGGGATATCCCCGCTCATAGCTGACCACAGCCGTGCATTCATGCGCGGCCGCCAGATTGACCGCCAGTTCGGAGAGACGCCGTTCCAGTATATTTCTGACCGATGGCTCATAGGAGCGCGCGGTGCCTCGTACCACTATCTCACTGGGGATGACATTCGTGGAGCGTACATGACCCGCCGCGATATAACCGGTACTGATAACCGCGGTCTCGCGGGCAGGAACGTTACGGCCGATGATGGTCTGCAGGCCAAGCAGAAAATGCGCCAGCGGTAGGCTGGGATCCACGGCGCGATGTGGCACCGCGCCGTGCCCTCCGGTGCCTGCGAACCTGACAGCCCAGGTATCGACATTGGCCAGCATTGGACCCGGCCGGATGCCAAACCGGCCGGCCGGCAGTCCCGGCTCGTTATGCAAGCCATAAACGGCGTCGCAAGGAAAGCGCTCGAACAGGCCTTCTTCGATCATCTTGCGCCCTCCCCCTCCCTCCTCCTCCGCCGGTTGAAAGATGAGGTGGACCGTACCCGCAAAGTCGGGATCCCCGGCAAGATAACGGGCTGCGCCCAATAGCATGGCCGTATGACCGTCATGGCCGCAGGCGTGCATCTTGCCTGGGTATCCTGAGGAATAGGCCAGGCCGGTCGCTTCCTCAATATTGAGGGCATCCATATCCGCCCTGAGTCCTATACTGCGTATCCCGGGCCGACGCCCACGGATTGTGCCAACCAGGCCCGTACCGGCGATCCCGCGCGTCACGGCGATCCCCCAGCCTTCAAGCGTTTTGGCGACCAGCGCTGAGGTTCGCCGCTCTTCGAACGCCGTTTCAGGGTGCTGGTGAATATCCCGCCGGATGGCGATCAATTGGGGAAGGTACTCGCCGATCTTTTTAAATAGGGTGTTCTTCATTACCGTATATTCCAAATCTTGTTTAATCATTGAGCGCTGTATGCCGCGTTTCACGCATCATCAGCATGGCAACCACGGCGACGGCATTGGCGCCGACCAGGTACCAGGCCGGCGTCATCGGATTGCCGGTGACGGCGATAAGCCAGGTGACCACAAACTGCGCCGTTCCGCCGAAGATCGTGACGGCGACGGCATAGGAAAAAGACAGGCCGATGCTGCGCACCCGGCTCGGAAAGGATTCCGGGATCATGCCAAGCATCACGCCGGCATTGAGGGAATGCAACGTCACGAGCAGCGCGACCATCAGGAGCAGCATGGTCCCCGTTTGTTCCCGCGTAATCAGCATGAAGGCGGGATAGGCCGCTAGGACCAGCAGCATGCGCGGGATGATCATGACCGCTTTGCGGCCAAACCGATCCGACAGCCATCCTCCCAGCAGGCTCATTATCGCCATGGTCGCGCCGGTCACCAGTGTCGCAAGCATCGAGACCCCGGCAGGAAGCCTGAGCGTTGTCATCGCATAGGTGGTCATATAGCTCGAAATGTACATGGTGACGGCGCCGCCCGCGATGGCGAGGCCCGCCAATATCACTGTACGGCCATGGCCGGCGAGCAAGTCGGTAAGAACTTCCCTGGTCGAACCGTACGTCCGCCCGCTTTCCAATGTTTCGGGAAGGCGATTACGGATATACATGCCGACCGGGGCGATCAGGACGCCCAGCAGGAACGGCAGCCGCCATCCCCAGGCCTCCAGGCTCTCTTTCGGCAGGATTTGCGTCATCAGATAACCGATGATGCCGGCTAGCAGGAATGACAGACCCTGACTGGCTGACTGCCAGCTGGTATATAGCCCCCGCCGGTCGGCAGGCGCCCGTTCCAGCAGATAGGTGGTGGCCGGTCCCATTTCGCCGCCGGCGGAAAAGCCCTGGATGAGGCGGGCCAGTACCACCAGACAGGGCGCGGCGATGCCAATAGCCGCATAGGGTGGAATAACGGCGAGCAGACCCGTACTCAGCGCCATCAGGGCGATGGTCAGGGTCATTGCGGCTTTCCTTCCCTTGCGGTCGGCATAAGCTCCAATCAGTATCCCTCCCAGTGGACGCGTCAGGAAACCGACACCGAACACCCCCACCGACAGCATCAGGCTACCCAGCAGCGTATCTGCCGGAAAAAATTGCCGGGCGATGATAGCGGCAAAAATGCTGTAGAGGGTGAAATCATAAAATTCAAGCGCATTGCCGAGCGTTACTGCCGCAATACTTGCCGCTTTCCCTGGCGTGCCGGTCTTAGCTTCATCCTGTTCGCCGGCGGATACTGCCGTCGTGCTTCTTGCCATTTCCCTCCCCCCCTGGTGCCGATTGGTTTGTTGATTACGGGACCAGCGTAGCGAAATTACCTCGTTGGAGAAAATGCATTAATAATGCGCAATACGTACAAAAAATGTATTCTATCCATTGCCTGTCACCGTGATAAATCCGGGAAATGCGTGTCCTATTCGATCAAGCAGCTGCGCTACGTTGTGGCGGTAAAACAGACTGGCTCGCTCGCTAAAGCGTCCGAGCGCATGTCGGTCTCGGTCTCCTCGATACGGGAGGCCATTCGCCTTATTGAGGACCGGCTCCATATCAGCCTGTTTGTCGGCGAACCGGCCAAGGGCATGAAACTAACTCGGGACGGTGAGCGTTTTACGGCGCTTACCGAAGAGTTTCTCGGGGCCTACCGCGGCTTTGAACAAGCAGCGGCACATATTCCCTTGGATTGGGCGCGCGACATTTCGCTGGGTGTGCTTGCCAGCGCGGGCGCGCTCATTATGCCGTCTCTGATAGCGCGGTTGTCCCAATCCATGCTGAACGGGCATATCCAGCTCGTTGAAGAGAGCTCGCAGGGGCTGTCGGCAGCGGTCCGCGCCGGAAAACTGTCGGCGGCATTCACATTCAATGACGATATTCATCCCTCGCTGGAGTTTATTGAACTGTTCAAGTCACCTCTCCACATCGGCTTGCATCCCACTCATCATCTTGCGGGAAAGAAGGAAGTTCATTTATCAGAACTGAAGGAAGAGCCGTATATCCTGCTCGATTTCGATGGCGCCCGGCGTTATTACGCCGGCCTTTTCGATCATCATGGCGTCAGGCCGCGTGTCGGCTATACGGTCGGTTCGCGCGAAATGGCGTACAACATGGTCGCCGCCGGTCTCGGTTATTCTGTCTTTAACCTTTATCCGCTCCCGACTAAGGGTGGACTACCCCCCGCAGATATTGTGCGTATCCCACTTGTATCGGATTACTGGAGCCCTGCCTTCGGCATGATCCATGTACGCGGCAGGGCCGGCGGCCTGATTGACGGACTGCGTCAGGCCTGTCGTTCAATATCGCTCGACGCCGCCTTGGACATTCCCCCTGCTCAAGCGGACGTAAGATCATCATCAGACGAGTCATCAACGTAAACGATCTTGTTTTGCGGAGCGACACCATCGTGCACGTCTGTCACACCCCGAAGATAAATGGTACTGCCGTTGGCTACTTTAACGGGTAACAGACCGAGTTGAGCAAGGGACGAAGGAGTACTTTTTAACTACATGTATATTCGAGCTCACCCATTTTTTTCTGGCGACCATTGGACCCTAGATTATGGGCTGCCGAGCGTAGCGGTAACGTCCCGCACGGAAAAACCTATTAACTGCGGCTCAAATGAATTCATGTCGAATCTGCACCTACACTATTGAACCGCCATAAGGCATTGGAATTATCGCTCCTGATACCGTAATATCGAACCTCAAATCCGTGACAGCTGCGCCAGCATCACGCGCGTGAATGCCGATAAGGGCTTGCCAGCACCAATCCATTCTATCAAATACTTAGTTATCAAAGGCCGGCTTCGTGGATATCATGCATACTGATGGAGCCGATAAGCCGAGAGTCAACAGAGAGAACGGGGGCAGCTGATATTTTCTTTTCGTGAAACAAAGCCAACGCTTCAGACGCCAGCTGCGTTGCGCTCAGACTGACTCCTCCTGCCGTCATCGCATACGACACCGCCTCGTTGAGTTGACCGCCTTTTAACAGCCAGCGGCGCAAATCGCCATCAGTAAAAACGCCGCAAAGCGCCTCATCACTGTTGATCACAGCTACCAGCCCTAGCCCGGTTCGGGTCAGCTCAAACAAGGCATCAGTAACCGTGGCATTGTCCTTGACCTGAGGAATTTTATCATTGGTCCGCATGATGTCGCCTACACGGCTGAGAAGACGCGTGCCCAGGCTACCAGCGGGGTGGGTGCGCGCAAAATCCAGTTCACTGAAATTTCGTGCCTTCATTAGCGCAATCGCCATGGCATCACCCATCATGAGGGTACAGACTGCGGAAGAAGTGGGGGCAAGGCCTAGCGGGCAGGCTTCTTGCGTGACGTATGTTGTGATAACGTGATCTGCACTGCAGGCCAGGGGTGAATCAGGATTACCGGTAAAAGCGATAACGCCGACAGGCAATGCACGTAACAGCGGCATCATTCGACGGAATTCAGCCGCATGTCCTGAATAGGATATCAGTATCACCACGTCGCCCGCCGCTATCATACCCAGATCGCCATGCAGCGCCTCAGCCGGATGAACATAAAAAGCGGGCGTACCGGTGCTGGCCAGCGTGGCCGCAATTTTTTTGCCGATATGGCCTGATTTACCGATCCCACTGACGATCACTTTTCCACGACACGTCAGTATCAGTTTACAGGCATCAACGAAGGGATCATCAACTCGTTCAGACAGGCAAATGATTTCATTAATCTCAGTTTGCAGCGTTTCTCTGGCGGCGTTCATCAAGATTTCGCGCATGGCTTTACTCTTCTTTTCCGGCAATGATGACCTTTATACCCCGTGCACGCAGTTGCGCAGTAATATCGTCTGAGATGCCGCTGTCTGTGATCAGTACATTCACCGACTCAAGGGAGCAAACTACATTCGGACTTCTACGGCCGAATTTTGAGGAGTCCACAAGGAGAATGATCTTTTGGGCAGCGCGGCACATAGCCTGGCTGACGGCAAACACCTCATTAAAGGTAGTGACACCCGCATTCAGGTCAACGCCATCCGCGCCGATAAACAATTTATCGAAGCTAAAGTGGCTGAAAGCCGATTCAGCAAGACTTCCATGAAAAGAGGCGGAAGTACTGCGGTATGTCCCGCCGGGCATCAGGATGACTTGATCATTATTCAATTCGACCAATTCATTCACGATGCTCAGACTGTTGGTCATGACAGTGATATTGTTAAATTTTGCCAGGTGCGGCACCATCTGTAATACCGTGCTACCGGCATCGAAAACCAGCGAGTCGCCTTCAGAGATAAGTCTCGCGGCACACGCAGCAATCTGCTTTTTCTTTTCAATATTGATAAACGTTTTTCTGTCAATGGGCTGGTCTCCCTCATCACGGGTAAGCATTACGCCACCGTAAGTCCGGATAACCGCACCTTGTTGCTGTAAGTGAGTAAGGTCTTTGCGAATGGTGGTCCCAGTCGTAGTGAAGCGCGCTATCAACTCTTCGACCGTGGTATGCCCTTTACCGTGAAGGTATTCGATTATCTGAGTTTGCCGTTGTTTTGGTTTCATCCTGGTTTCCCTGTCTGAGCCCCTATTGATTCCATTCACATTCGCACAACCATATTCGTGATGGGAAGGGATATCTTTCGATTTAAAAGATATCACCTTTTATTTGAGATAGCTAATCCCAGTGCAGCTCGCATGGCTTTACTTTGCGGATAGAGTTGCTCTGGATTAATATGCTCGAGCCGCATACCTTGAAGTTTATCTTCCGCCACCGGGCGGGAAAAAACCGTTATCCCCTTCATAATAAAGGATTGGGTTACAATATTATTGCTGTCCACACTAAGAACCAGGACCAGCCGCGGCATAAAACGGCCCCCCGAGCGTCCGATCCCGACCCGATTTTCTGCCGGCAGTTGCGCCAGAGCTTCATTAAATTTCCGCATCTGCAGCCAGCCGAGCACTATCTGTCCGGCCCAAGCAAGTCCCGCCAAACATATCAGCATATTAACTGAGTTCATTCTGAAACCTCCCGGTAAAAGCCGGCAGCGCAGGCTGCCGGCCTTATGTCAGAACATGACCTGTCCGCCGGTAATGTTGATAGACTGGCCCGTACAATAGGATGCTTTGTCACTTGCATAAAAAATTAGCACATCGAGGACGTCCTGATAGTCGCACCCCCGTTTGAGCGGCACCTTGTCAATATAGAACTGCTCCACCTCATCTGCCCGGATACCCAGCTTTTTGGCATATTGGGGGAGGAGTGACTGGAACATGGGTGACTTGAGCAGATTACCCAGCATCAGGGAATGAACAGTGATACCGTACTCCGCTAAATCGAGTGCCAGCGACTGAGTCAGCCCCACACCACCGAATTTGGCCGCACTGTAACCAGAATTATGTTTACTACCCACTTTGCCGGATTTTGAGTTAATTTGGATAATCCTTCCTGGAATAGTATCGCGGATCATCAGTTTTGAAAATTCCCGGGCGCACAAGAAATATCCCACCAAGTTAACCTGAAGCGACAGGTCAAAATCGTTGAGAGCAAATTGGGTGATAGGTGCGGCTTTTGCGATACCCGCGCTGTAAACAAGCAAATTTGCAGCACCTAAAAATGTCTCATCAATAGCCTTAGCCAGCGCGATAACGCTTTCTTCATTGGTGGCGTCCACCTGAAATCCGGACGCCTGCCCCTCCCCATGAGATTGGTTAATCTCCGCCGCCACCGCGTCGGCGTTGCCGGCATTGAGGTCGGCTACAGCAACTTTATAACCCGCCTCGGCGAGTCCCTTACACAGGTAAGCGCCCAGTGTCTGACCACCACCGATAACTACAGCAACCTGATCCATTTTATTCTCCTGTTTACTCATTTAATACACGAAACTTCTGACCGGGTTCGATTGATGTAGGCGTTGGGCCTTCGACATGAACCGTTCCCGGAAACTCAGCCTTTATGGCTCCGTCAAATCTCACAGTGATATGGCCTAATTCACGTAGGTTGGTTTCTGCCACTTCCCCAACAGCCGTGACCAGCCAGCTTTGCTCACCAATTGTTATCAAGGAGCCCGGGTTGAAGGGGGCCTCCAGATTAATATTCGGACGATGAATAAAGCAGTATTCGGCTACTTCAGCCGGTGCACCTTCTGCAAAAGTGATAATGAAATTATCCTCGAAGGATTCCGTGGCATTTGCGCCAGCTGAAACGAACGTAGATTCATAAATAGTTTTCATAACCCTTTCCATTGCTTACTGGTAAATAAAACCGGACGCAGCCCAGGCCAAGAGAACAGTCGGCGCACCGGTCAGGAAGCGGCCAACCAGTACCGACGGCACACCCACCCGCACGGTGTCTTGCTTGGCCTCAGCCAGCGACAGGCCGACCGGGATAAAATCGGCAGAGGCCTGCGCATTAATGGCAAATAACGCTGGCAACGCCAGATGGGGGGGGATAAGGCCCTGACCAATTTGCACGCCGACCAGGACACCGATGACCTGCGCGATGACCGCACCTGGGCCAAGAAAAGGCGACAGGAGCGGAAAGGAGCAGATCAATGCTAATGTCACTAAACCAATGGGACTGTTTGCCAGCGGCGTCAGACCGTGTGCGATAAAATCCCCCAGGCCGGAAGCGATGATGATGCCAATAAGCGCGGAGACAAAAGCCATAAATGGCAGGATGGTCTTGAGTACAGTGTCAATGGTTTCCCGGCCGGCCTGAAAGAAGACGGCGACTACTGAGCCCATTCCCATCCCCACTTTTGCTAATAAGCCGTCGCTTTGTTCGGTGATTTTTTTGCTGGTATCGTAATCACGACCTTTAGCGCCAGCCCCGGCGGTTGCGCCAGTTTGTTTATCGTTTTGTGGCTTAAGTGCTGAAGGTATTGAAAGTGCTTCATTATCATTGGCGGCACGAATGTCACCCACTCTGACACCGGAGACGTAAATATCTTCCGTAATGAACTGCGCCAATGGACCGGATTTACCGGTGGCATGGATATTGATGGTGGGGATTTGGCGCTTAGGATATAACCCACAACGCAGGGTTCCGCCACAGTCGATGACAGCAACACCAATCTCGTCTGCCGGCGGTTCACCCTCTTTAAAGCCATCAACCGCTTCCCAGCCGGTCAGCTCTTTTAGCCGGTCAACAATTGCCGGGCGGGTGCCTGCGGTAATATAAACAATTTTTTTGCCTGCCGTGGCTGTCAAAAACAGCGGCCCACCCCAGCCACTTTCACCTTTATGAACTTCTATTATCTTAGACATTTTGGACTCCGCCCGTTAAACGAACCTGACTATCAAGCTGTATGTGCATTTTTCTTTCGAAAATAGCCGTGGTAAGGTCCGTTACCCAGCCCCGAACAAAATTCGTCGCCATGCCGACCAACAGATAGCTGACGGCGAGCGGTCCCAGTGGAAGGTGAAGCGTGGTGAGCCCGTTAGCGATACCCAGATAAACGAACAACTCACCCGGGTTAATATGGGGGAACAACCCGTTCATGGAATGACAGCTGTAGGACGCCGCAGCGTAATAGCTGGGTTTGTACTTCTCGGGCATGAATCTACCCAGGCTCAGCGTCATCGGATTACAGAAAACAAACGTTCCGATAACAGGCAATAACAGATAGCGTGAAACAGGGTTGCCAGCACAACGTTGCGCCAGTGCTTCTATCCGCTTTTGTCCAACAAAAACGATTAACGCATTCATTACAACCAACAGACTGATAAGTAAAGGAAGAATACCGGTCACCATGCCGACAAAAGTCTTCCCGCCTTCCTGAAAGAGCCCGATAAACCATTCGGCTCCATGGGTAATAATTTCAATCATTCTGAAACTCCTTTGCGTGGGCACACCTTGTAATATCGTTTATTTCGAAAGAAATATAGATCTAAATAGTGCACAAAAAAGCGTCTTTCATCACAAAAATGATCATTATGATTAAAATAACAGATCTAAATGAAAGATTTTATCTTTTACTTTAGCTTTGACAGCTTTGACCTCGCCAAAAGTTAAGATTGGACGGGGGAGATAGCAAACTGAAAGAAATTGGCTTGGGGACGAAGACCCAAGAGCTTGAAAACTATGGGAACCGAAAAAACGCTGCCCTGAGTGGATTTTTGTGGTGAAGACTCCATGCATGATGGCTCCGAGGAATTAAGGTTGCCAAGTGGCAACCTTTTCCCTGCGGACTTATACAAATTATTTGCAAAATTTACCTGCATTATCCCGTTTTTTCCTTATAGTCCCGTCGTCGTTCCGACTATTGTGTTGTGTGCTACCTTCGGACTTAGGGATGGATTTTTCGGGATTGAGAGGGTTTCTATTTGCCATTGTTTTCTCCTTATCAAAAATGAAACTGTAAAGTAACCAAACACCTAATTACGCCTTCTCTGTGTTTTTTCCAAGCATCCTTATGGCTGTTTATAATTACTTGTATGTATAAATGTTATTTTAATATTAATTTTTTTCGCAAATTCGGCGATATTATCCGCTATCAGACATTCATGTTAGCGCTGATACCGCACCTGTTTTTGAACATGGCCGTTCTATGCTGTATGTATAATCGAAGTTTTTAGAGGCCATAAATCAAATGAGCGTAATGTGAACTATGAACATATCTAATATTCAGAGGTCGTTATGATTAAAAAAATAGGTGTGCTGACAAGCGGTGGTGATTCACCAGGTATGAATGCGGCAATCCGGGGAGTGGTCCGTGCCGGTCTTTCCCAAGGGCTAGAAGTCTATGGCGTCCATGACGGCTTCCTCGGCTTGTTTCAAGATCGAATAAGTAAACTGGACCGTTATAGCGTTTCAGATATGATTAACCGTGGTGGTACCTTTTTGGGTTCTGCCCGCTTTCCTGAATTCAGAGAAGAAGGAACCCGCGCCATTGCCATTGAAAATATGAACAAACGCAGAATTGATGCATTAGTGGTTATCGGTGGCGATGGATCCTATATGGGTGCAAAACGGTTAACTGAAACGGGATTTCCCTGCATCGGCCTACCCGGCACCATTGATAATGACGTTGCCGGTACCGATTACACTATCGGTTATTTTACCGCACTGGAGACCGTGGTAGAAGCGATTGACCGACTACGTGACACGTCTTCTTCCCATCAACGTATTTCTATCGTTGAAGTGATGGGGCGTTATTGCGGTGACTTGACCCTGGCGGCGGCCATAGCCGGTGGTTGTGAGTTTATGGTATTGCCTGAGGTAAAATTTAATCCGGGAGATTTGGTTGCCGAAATCCAAGCTGGCATTGCCAAAGGCAAAAAACACGCCATCGTCGCTATTACAGAGCATGTTTGCAATGTCAGCGATTTGGCGCGATATATCGAAAAAGCGGTCGGTCGAGAAACCCGCGCCACGGTTTTAGGACATATCCAGCGCGGTGGCAGCCCGGTTGCCTATGATCGAATTCTGGCCTCCCGCATGGGTGCTTTTTCAATAGAATTGTTATTAAAAGGCTATGGTGGACGCTGCGTTGGCGTGCAAAACGAAAAGCTTGTCCATCACGATATTATCGATGCTATTGAAAATATGAAGCGCCCTTTTAAAAGCGATTTGTTCAAAACTGCCAAAACGCTGTTTTAACCAGCTCAAGCGCCCTACTTACTTCCCAGGATGCGTCCCGGTCAGGAACGATTACTCTTACTAATCGGGCGCTCATTCCATAACTTGAGTGAGATCACCGTAAGTGCCAACATAGCGGTGATTCCGTTCGATATCATAATGGGGAAGTCCCCCATGCGAAAACCATAACCAGCCCAACAGGAAACGCCCAGGAATAGCACTGCCCACATTCCCAATGAGAGGCTGCTGGTGTCTTTGTTTTTGATGATATGCATAACCTGCAGGAAAAACGAACCAGTGGTTACCCACGCCGCAAGCGTTCCCTGCCAAATTGGCCACGGCGACAGGAGCACAAACGACAGCAGCGCCAAAATTATAGTCGCTGCGACAATCATCAGATTCTTCATATCATACCTCGTATCTTCGTTGTGATAAACTGGTCTTAGCTACCTCTGCGACTCTGCTATATCCTTATTTAATAATGCCTTAACTTTACAAATAACATTGTGTTGCCTAAGGAGGAAAGGGGGAACAACGGGTCATATGAGCCCGAAAATGCAATTCAGTGGCTTTCTCAGCTACATAGCATCCTGATGTCAGTGCAAGCCCTACTTGCCATACAAAAGACAACCCCTCTCTTATACGAATTTTTCGCCACTACCCTTCTCTATTTTTTCATGAATGCTCACCTTACCCATGCGGCGAATAGATCGATGTTGGAGTTGGCCTGCGGGAGAGAAGATTTTTTGTTTGAAGCGAAACATTAAGGTGACGAAATATTGTAAATACGCGTGCAATACGGGGGGTTGCGGATCTTAAGGAAGCGGGATATCCCGCGATGGTGTCCTTCAGAGTTGAATGAACTCGTGCATGAACGCTGTAGAGCGCCAGCGCCAGCATCAACACTAACACTTACCCATTTTGAAATTTTTTCTTTTCTTTTATGCAAATCTTAACCTTTGACAAATAGTGTCTGCTTGATAATGTCAATATCTATAGTTCAATTACCATAGCATAAAAATGTAACTAAATGAAATGAACATTACAGACTGGTTTTGGATTGCGTATTTTGTTGTTTAATGGCCGCGCAGCTATCACATCAATTAACAGAAGCTGGGGCACTACGTCAAGACCGCTTTTCTTGTAAACCTGAGCGGACTGAAAGGGGTTACCCAGATGCGTTATAAGACTACCGCAAACCGTAAGCGGGATTTTTCAGCTTAATTTGACAAAGAGACACAAATGGCAAGCATCGCAGACATAGCTAAAAAACTAAAGCTGTCGAACTCTACAGTATCAAGGGCATTAAGAGATTCAGACCTGGTGACGAGAAAAACCCGCGATGAAGTTCTGCTTGCGGCGCAAGGAATTGGATATGAAGTCAATACCATCGCCAGAAAACTTCGCAGTGGGAATCGAAAACTATCGGTGTAATAGTTTCTGATATAATTAACATATTTCACGGCGAGATTATTACCGCAATCCAGAAAATTGCAATAGATAAAGGCTATACCGTGATCTTTGGAACGTCCTCCGAAAATGAAGCGATTGAGCGCCAAATTATTCATCTTCTGAAAAGCAATATGCTGCAAGGCTTGATTATTGTTCCGACTGCTAACTCAATTAATAATATAGAAAAATTAAACCATTTGCCTATTGTTGAAGTAGATCGATTATCAGGATTCCCATCCAGCGACCAGGTATTAATTAATAATCATGAAAGTATGAAACTTGCAACAAATTATATGCTCAATCTAGGGCATAGAAATATATTATATTGTACGGGCAACTTGCGATTACCACATTCAAGGAAAGACTCGATGGTTTCAAAAATGCCATCATGGAGAGTGCGTCAGTAATAAAAAATAATATTATTTTGATAATGGAAACTGACAAATTACAGGAAAGAGCATGCAGTGAAGTCATGAATTACCTGACCAGAAAACCAATTCCCACAGCCATTATTGCTGCTAATGATTTCATAGGAGAAGGTGTTGTATCTGCTATCTATAAATGTGGCCTTTCCCTGCCAGATGATTTATCTTTTCTTATGTTTGATGATCCCAAATGGGCAAGTTTCTTCCCCACACCATTAACTGTTATTAAACAACCTGCCTATCAGATGGGATTAACAGCGGCGAGCATGTTGATAGACAAGATAGTGAAAAAAAATCGTACTGAGAAAATTATAAAGAGATTGAGCGCCGATTTAATAGTCAGGCAATCAGTGATAAATATTGTAACATTCACTCAGATATTTATTTGCAGAGGATATGAAAAAGGAAGTATCCATGACACTTCCTTTATAAAAACCGCATAAATTCTTCAGTGTACTTCAAGGTTCCCATACGCATTTTTCCAATCATTTTGGAACTGAAGAACAGCAGCTTCCACAAGGGCATTGTCCAATAATTTGCCCGCAAGATCCGCCGGCAAAGTAACACATTCGCAACCTGCTAACAAACATTCAAGAAACTGTCGGTTATTTTTGAAGCTGGCACCAAAAACCTTGCAATGCGGAGCATGCATTTCCAAAAGTTTGACCAATGAAGTGACCGTCTCGATGCCGTTGCCAGAAATTGCCTCAATACGATTAAAATACGGGGCGACATATTCAGCGCCCGCTAGGGCTGCCAGCAAGCCTTGGGTGGCGTTATAGACGGCGGTTCCCAACGTTTTAATATTCGCCTCTTTCATTTTTTTAATTGCTTGTATACCTTCTACCGTCACAGGGATTTTGACGACGATTGCATCGTCCAAACGACTAAGACGTTTAGCTTCTTCAATTATGCCATCCCTATCTGAGGCAATGACTTGAGCAAAAATCAGCTTATTGGGTCCCAAAATGGCGCGAATCTGGGGAATTAACACTGACATTTTAACCGCTGATTTAGCCGCTATACTTGGATTCATCGTTACTCCGGCAAGAGGTAAACTGGCTTCAAGATTTTTAATTTCATTCAAATTAGCGGTATCGACATAAATTTTCATCCAATATACCCTCTTATAGTGTTATCACTCGTGAACGACAACATAACCCAGCTTGACTCCCTCTCTCTCTGTTCTGCTGTTGCATCCACAAAGCTTCAGTTCAGTCACATTTACTTGGCTATGAAAAAGAAGAAAAATGCCAGGCAGTAGTGGTAAAGATCACCCTCTAATCAAATGAATGGAGATTGCATAACCAACAAAGGCCAACATTGGCCTCACGGTAAGTTCCAAAAATTTTTAGAATGAAATCATTTTTATTTTTATAGTTGGTTCACAAAACAAACAATAATTTATTTAATAGAATCAATAAATTAATATTGTTATTTAACTACCTCAAAATGACAACGTTGTCATTTATGGGTATGTTATTCACTTGGACAATTCGCTTAAGTGATATTGATCACAATTTCTCAGTTATGATTTTTCACCTTCGTCGAAAATATAATGTTCCTTCCTGTCAGGCATCGGAGGAATCAGCCATATCATCGACGCGTCCGAAGAGAAATGATCAATGCACCCCGCCTGCGATATGCAGCGCGGGGTATCAGGTTAATCTTGGTTGATTTCCTGTTCATGAGCTAGTAGATACTGCTCCGCTTCGCCGGACCAGATACCTTTATGACGATCCAAAATTGCCACCAGCTCCGGATCTTGGATCTGAGTGAGGGCAGTCAATGCCAAGTATTTCCCAGTATAGACCAGTTTTTTTCCGCCACCGACAGCCGGCAAATCCAGCGTCGTCTCCCCTGCCGCATTCAGCCCAAGGATATGCGTAACAACTTTTGCCGCCTGTACTTTTTTCTCTTCTATCAGTTTTACCGCAGTACGCATATCGTCGGTATTGCCGCCGGAAGTGCCCACATAATGGGTAAAGGCATAGTGCACATCATAAAAGTTAACCGGCGCGGTAAACTGTTTATCCTGCGGCCCGGCGAAGAAGTTCAGACAGCCATCCGGAGCCAGCAGCGAGGACGCCTTAGTGACAAGCTCCTCTTCAGGCACGAAAACAAAAATATCATCAAAGCCGTGCCCGTCGCTCAGTGCTAGCAACGCATCGTACGTCGCC
This sequence comes from Sodalis sp. RH14, assembly GCF_047324285.1. NCBI lineage: Bacteria > Pseudomonadati > Pseudomonadota > Gammaproteobacteria > Enterobacterales > Bruguierivoracaceae > Sodalis > Sodalis sp. RH14. Next base: position 2,284,097 of record NZ_CP178739.1, on the reverse strand, counting down.
TCCCGCGCATTCAAACAGTGGATTTGTGTTTGCGGCTCTGAGGGATAATGTTTACAGGCGTAGTTCAATTTGTCTTCACGCGTGCCTGTCACCACCAGTAAGGAGGGGTTTACTGGGCCATGCAGCGCGTAATCAATCGCCAGTAATCCCATCGGCCCGGTACCGCCGAGGATAAGCGTTCGTCCTTGCGGACGAATACCCATTTTGTGATTGTAGGTGCCCTCCTGCAGATGATAGTTGGCGTTGAACGCACCGATAACGCAGGACAGCGGCTCGACCAGCGACCCTTCAAAATAGGTTTCCCCCTCATATACCAACAGACAATCCTGCTCCATTACTTCATTGGGGATCACCACATGAGTGGCGTCGCCACCCACCCACCGGAAAGAATATCCGGGGCAATCCGGACGATCAGGTAATTGTAAATTAGCCTGAATGACATAGCGCTGGCCTGGCTTGAATTTATGTTGCCATTTTTTGCCCACCGCGATGATATCGCCGCAAAATTCATGGCCGATAATAATGGGGTTTGTTGCCACATCATCGGGCACCTTTTTATGGTTTTCGCCTTGATTGGCCTCTTTCCAGGAGGAGAGGCACAGGCTGTCGGTGACTACCGCCGCTAGGACTTCATCATCTTGCATATCAGGAAGCTCAAAAGTTTCCAAACGCAGGTCGCGTTTGCCGTACAGGCGTAAAGCCGTCGTTTTCATAAACCACCTCGTTGTTAAGGTTTTCCCGGCATCGCCGGGGTATAAAATTAGGACAAAAAGCCCAGCGCGTTACCCAGTATCCCCAGGCCGAACAGAGCGAAAATCAGCCATACCGGATTGATTTTTTTGTTGAGCAACCGCACCATCAGCAATGTCAGTCCTAATGCCAGCAGGCCGGGACACAGCTGGTCGAGGATATTCTGCACCGTCATGGTGATGGTCGCGCCATCCGGCCCGGGCGTTTTCGATACCACCAATGGCACATTGATGCTGGTCCATTTCGTCACCAGCACGCCCATCACGAACAGACCGAGAATGGAGGCGCCTTCGGTCAGTTTTTGCAGTAGATTGCCGCCCATATCGCTGACGATATTGACTCCTTTACGAAAGCCGTACTGCAGGCCGTACCACTTCATCGCCAGGCGCACCGCATTGAAAATAAAGAAAAACAAGAGCGGCCCGATAATATTGCCGCTGAGCGCCAAAGACGCGCCCAGCGCGGCGGTAATCGGTCGCAGAGTTCCCCAGACCAGGGGATCCCCGACGCCGGCCAGAGGCCCCATCATGCCGACTTTGATGCCGTTGATGGCGCCATCGTCAATCTGCGCGCCATTGGCGCGCGCTTCTTCCATCGCTGCGGTTACCCCTAACACCGGGCCGCAGACCGCAGGCGTGGTGTTAAAGAACACCAAATGTCGTTTAAGTGCTGCTACCTGGTCTTCCTTGCGGGGATAGAGACGTTTGATCGCCGGGATCATGTCATAGCAGAAGCCCAGTCCATGAATGCGTTCAAAATTGAATGACGCCTGTTGCAAATTTGAGCGTAAAAACATGTTGAACAAGTCAGCGCGAGTAAGTTTTTTGGGTTCCATGGCGGGCTCCGTTAGTCATCCAGTTGGTCAAGCGCACCCGATTCGGCAGGGGCGGATTGCGGTTCGGCTTTACGCCATTGAGGGTTAAGCTGGATATAGACCAGCGCAATGATCACGCCCACACCACCGAAGGCCAGCAGGCTGAAGTTGAGATAACCGCCGGCCAGGAAGCCGAGGAAGAAAAAGGGCATCAGGTATTTCACGCTCATCATGCGCAGCACCATAGCGTAGCCAACCACCACGATAAAACCGCCGGCAATCTGCAGCCCACGCGTGACGAAGTCCGGGATTGAGTTCAACATATTGCTGACCATATCGGCGCTGACGAACAGCGACACGACTAGTGCTGGAATGGCGACACGCAGCGCCTGTACGCCTAGAGCTGAAACGTGGAGGATGTCAATGGTGCGAAAGCGCGCCTGTTCGGCGGCCTTATCGGCGGCATGTTGAAAGACGACGGTGAGCGTGCGGGCGAATACCGTCAACACCTGTCCCGCGGCGGCCACAGGCAGTGCTATGGCAATCCCCGTAGCAATACTTTGATGGCCGACGATCACCAGAATGGCGGAGATGATACTGGCGAGTGCGGAATCCGGTGATTGCGCCGCGCCGACATTCATCCACCCGAGCGCAATCAGTTCAAGTGTGCCGCCCAGCATAATGCCGGTTTTCACATCGCCGAGAATAAGCCCGATAACGGTACAGGCAATCAGCGGACGGTGGGTCTGAAATTCATCCAGCACGCTGCCCATGCCGGCAATACACGAAAATATAAATATTGCTATAATTTGTAGGGTACTGATTTCCATAATATCACCTTTCAGGTATAGTCATCCCTGCCTGTTACGGCATAAAACAGGCGACTGTATTACTAGACGAAAGACTGTTCTTTTATTTTTTCTAGAATATTAACGGACGGGTCTGAAGCGACTATACGCAGATCCAGTTTCACTCCGGATTTATCCAGCTCACGAAACGCTTCAATATCCTGTTCATCCAGAGAAACAGCTTTGGTTAACTGTCTTTTCCCGGGTCTCCAAGCCATGCCGCCAATATTCACAGTTCCGATATTTACACCTTGCTTGATCATGCTTAATACATCCTGCGGATTGGTGAAAAGGTAAAAAACGGTTTCATCTTTATATTGCGGATTATGATATACGGCGACGGCCTTTTCGATATTGACCACATTGACTTTCATTCCAGGTGGTGCGGCCTGGCGTAATAAAGTGCGGCGGACCTCATCGTTATAAACATCGTCATTGCAGATAATAATACGCTGTGCGTTAGCCACTTTTGACCAGACGGTCGTGACCTGGCCGTGGATTAAACGGTCATCGATACGGGCAAGAGTTATCTTCATCAGAAATCTTCCTCTAGGGTTTTTACCTGTTGCCAGACCACGCAACATTGGCTTGCGACAGCCGTCAGGTGTGCGCAAAGCGCATCGGCGGCCATATTCTGCTGGTTATCGACCAACTCCAGCGCCAGCGGCAATGACAGGCCGCTGATGAGATGCAATTTCGCATTTTTCATCGCCAGGGAGGCCGCCGCGTTCCAGGGGCTGCCGCACTGTAAATCGACGGCAACCAGCCACTCTTCATCCGGGTGAGGAGCGATGATAGCCGTCAATTTGGCGACAATATCCGCCGCGTTTTCACCAGGAACAAATTCCACCGCGGTCACATTGGTGTCGCCATACACCATCTGAACGGATTCAAGCATCGCGCTGGCGAGCTTGCCGTGAGCACAAAAGATTGCATTAGCCATCATGCTTCCCTCTCGTCTTGTGTCGCCGTCATTTTTGTGCGCCATCTGCCCTTGACACCCGGTGCCGATAGCTGCCCGACACCCTTATTCATACCGCTGCCGGATGCGCCGCCGATAACAATAAAAACGTTACTGGCCAGTTTTAACCACGTTTGCATAATAGACTCCCGTTTCTCGGATAAAATGGTCCCGCCGCAGATAAATTCCGCGTTAATTTTTATTTCTTTTTGTTACTTAAGTAATAACTCAGCCGTTTCCCGATTAGTTACCAGACAATTGATATAATTTCCATGCAAGGCGCCAAGAATGCCTGAATATTTTTCTTCACCTATCGCAATGCCGATGGAATACCGCGCCTTTTTAATACGCGGCATTTCAATGGCCAGCGTTTTTTCACTCATAGTGGTTTCAACAGCGTTGCCGTTAATATCAAAAAACCGTGAACAGATATCCCCTGCAATCGGGTGGGAGTTCAGATCGTCGTTCTCTTCGCTGCCGTAAAAAGCATGCCAGTTGACGCCATCACGGATCGCCGGTGAGCCGATCCCTACCAGTGCAATATCCAGGTTATCCCAAAAAGCAGAGATGGTTTTAAAATGCTGGGATTGCATAATGCCGTTTCTGATAAACGGGTTATCCAGCAAGGCGGGAAAATCGGCCAGATGTGACTCCGCCTTCAGTTTCGCGGCCGCGCCATAGGTAAGCGTATTCACATGGTAACGGCTCTCAAGCTTACCGGAGGGGCCGCCGATAATTGGCACACAAATCACCTGGCGCGACTGACTGGCCTGAGGCAGATTTTCGACCAGCGCCCGCACGGCGCGCCCCCACGAAAAACCGATGATATCACCCGGCTTCAACAACCGGTCAACCAACTGAGCGCCGTGCAACCCCATCACGGCAAGCTTGTCTTCTTCCTGGTCCGCGTCACTGGACGCGACCACCGCCTCCCTCAGGCCGAATTTTTGCTTAAGCTGTTGTTCCAGCCATAAATTCTCGTTATGGTCGTAATTAATGGCGATCGTGATAATGCCTTGCTCGCGGCCACGCTTTAATAAACGACTAATGGTGGTGCGATAAATACCAAGTTCACGGGCAATCTGTACCTGTGTCATGTCCTGCCCATAATAAAGCTGGGCAATTTTCACGATTAGACGGACATCATCGCTGTTTTCCATTCCCGCTCACTTGCACATATGTGCAAACTCCGTTATGACTTGATTACTTTGATATAACAAGTTTCGCGGGGAGTTTCAAAGGCTTTTTATGGTATTTAATCTGAATAATTGAATTATTATACTGCACAAATGTTTCTATGTAGTTTATAAATAAGCACATTTGTGCATTAGTAGTTAACACATTGATTCTTATTTTATTGATGGGACAAAATTGCAAGACGGTCGACCGTGCGCTTTTGTGAGTATATGTGTTGTGGATCACAATTAATTGCGGCAGTTTCACCCAGCGACAAGTGGCTGCGCGCTGGCATACGCCGAAGGATGAGGAAACGAACATCTGGCCCACCACGTTCATTCAATTGGCACTGGAATAACTCGTTCTGCAAACCGGACACCATCCAAGTAGGCGGCCAGATGCGTAGACATGCCTATCTATGATTTGAACGGGCCAGGCCATCGTCAGGATATTTATCGATTAATGCAGCAAATAGTGCCGCGCGTGCCGGTCCCGCCGCTCGTTCAACTGACTGAGCGGCAACGATGTTGATGCGTGGCAAATAATCACCGCCGTCCCAGCGCTCGACCTCCAGCACAACTAGACGCCCCGCGGCAATATCAGCAGCAACAAGCGGTTCGGGCATACTGCCCCAACCCAGCCCTTCATAAAGCAGCCCATGTTTGGTCGTCAAATCAGTCACCCGCCAGCTGTCCAGCGCTGCAACGCCATGTTCGCGACTTCGGGCCGCGTCGCGCGGATCGGTCAGCACGATTTGTAATTCTTTGCGCAGCATATCCACGGTAACAGGACTTTGATGCAGGACGAGCGGATGTCCCGGGGCCGCGACGGCGACCAAATCCATGCTCGACAAGCGGTTTCGGTCGAGCGTGGCGGGCAAATCGATCTCCAGCAGAACGGCAAGGTCTAACTTCCCCGCGACCAGCAATTCCTCCAAACCGAACGATGCCCGGGAGATGCGAAGAACGACCGTGGGAAATTCAACGCGAAACGCAGCCAATATCGGCGCAAGTTGCGTAATGGGCACCATTTCCGATACGCCGAAACGTACTTCAGCCTCCATCCCTTGAGCCATCGCCTTCGCATGATTATGCAGTGCGTTAACGTCTGCAAGAATACGCCGCGCTCGCGGCAGCAATGCCTTCCCTGTAGGGGTAAGCGAAGGACGGTAGGCGCTGCGATCAAAGAGTGCTATTCCTACCTGATCCTCCAGCTTCTGTATGGTGTAAGTCACGGCGGATTGGGTTCGATTGAGTACACGTGACGCACTTGAGAAACTGCTTTGGTCGACGGTGGTGATAAAAACCAATAGCTGATCGAGCGTTAAGGCATTCATATCCCTACTCCGCGGTTAGACAATTCATAACCATAAGAATAATTGAAGTTGTTTATGAAAACAATCCGGGTATCTTTGATGGAGTGATCGCTTTATGCTCAAACCTTGACTGCATAGGAGAGAAAACGTATGAGCATAGAGGACGTAAATTCAACAGAAGGATCTTCGGCAAACAAGCTGTTGCGGATTGGACTTTGGATAGTGCAGAGTGCGCTTTTTGTCACTTTTGTCATGTCGGGTTACCTCAAGTTGGCGTCCCCAATAGCGCAATTGTCCGCGATGATGCCTTGGACGGGCGAGTTTTCCGAGATATTCGTGCGTTTTATCGGTCTAGTCGACCTGGCGGGCGGTCTCGGTATCCTGTTGCCGGCCTTGACGCGCATCCTGCCGCAATTAGGGATACTGGCCGCGAGCGGCATTACGGTGCTACAAGTGTTGGCAATCGTTTTCCACATTTCTCGCGGCGAATACATGGTGTTGCCACTTAATCTGGTGCTGTTGCCATTGGCAGTTTTTGCTCTGTGGGGGCGGACGCGAAAGGCCCCTATTCACCCTCGCTGAATCATCACACACATCCAACCTGATCATCTGGAGCATAACATCATAACTATCTTGCATATTGACTCGAGCATCAGCGGCGAAAATTCTGTTAGCCGCCAACTTTCTGCCACTGCCCTCGCACAAGTGTTGGCCACTCACCCTAATCAACAGGTTATCTATCGCGATCTGGTTGCCGCGCCAATCGATCATTACCTGATGACTGACAAACCGACGAAAGGGACAAAAGAGTCTGCTGCCAGTAAAACCATCCTTGATGAATTTCTTATGGCCGACACCATGATTATCGGTGCACCGCTCTACAACTTTACCATTTCGAGCCAGCTTAAGGCGTGAATAGATAGGATTATCATCGCCGGCGTTACCTTTAGTCTGGATGAGCAAGGCAATTCGGCCGGTCAGGCGGGAGATAAGCGGGTAATTGTTCTGCTGTCGCGGGGTGCGGTCTATCAGCCTGGGGCATCGTGGGCGCAGTTCGAACATGCCGGAACCTATCTGAATGCGATCTTTGGCTTTATCGGCATCAAACCCACGATTGTGGTCGCGGAAGGCACCGCCTTTGGCCCCGAAAGCCGTGCAGGCGCGATTGCCGCTGCCGAAGCGGCGATTTCCTGTATCCAGATTCAGTAGGCCGATATGAGCATGTTTCCTACCTTCTTCATTCTCCATGGCCGCGGCCCGTGCTTTTTTATCGGACCCGACCCCTGTATGACCGCACGATACTTGGGATCGTATGGCTGCGTCCTTGCGCGGACTCGATATGTTTATCGGGCAGCGTCCGCGCGCGGTCATTACCTTATCCGGCCATTGGCAGGCCGGGAATCCGACGGTCAATACGGGCGCGCACCCGCCATTGCTTTTCGACTATTCGGTTTTCCCTCCACCGCGACCTATCGGCTCACCTGGCCTACGCCCGTTGAGCCGATAGGTCGCGGTGAAGGTGTGTCAAAGGCTGGAGGATGCCGGCTTCACCGCCGGTACGGATGATCGGCGCGGTTATGATCACGATGTGTTCATTTCCTTTAAGCTTATCGATCCAGACGCCGACATTCCTGTCCTTCAACTTTCAATGATGGAATCCTATAATCCGACCCGGCATCTGGCGATGGGACGTGCCCTGGCGCCGTTGCGCAATAATGATACCCTGATTATCAGCAGCGGCATAAGTCATCACAACCTGCCACATTTTTTTATCGGACGCGGAGATGATATGACCGAGTCATTCGATTCATGGTTGGGTGAAGCGGTCATCAATCCAGCGTTACGGGAGATGAATTTGCCCGGTTGGCAAACAGCTCCGGCTGGAAAGTCCGCCCATCCCGAGCCAGAACATCTTCTGCCGCTGCTGGTCGCCGCTGGTGCTGCCGAGGGAAAGACAGGCGACTGCGTGTATCATGACCGTATCGCCGAGAAGCCTTTTTCGGGGTTCAGGTTCGGGTAGACTCTCAGTAGAGCCGAAAAACACTTTCCCCAGCAAACACTGCCTTGCGATCAAAACGTCATTACCGTCACCGGCCTATCCCAATCAGCGATGCGCCAGGGATTAGCCGGGCGATTGTTGTCGGCACATCTGTCAATGAAGGGCAAAATCGGCCGGTATCTGGTGTATCCTTCCCGTTTGGAGGATGCGGGATGACCTGCCCATTCATACCAGGTGTACTCATTGGTCACGCGCCAAAAGCCGACTGCGGACAACATTTCCGCGACCGGACTGGCGCTGACAGGACCGCCATCGATATTGTCAAGAGTAAACGGCCGCCGCTAAATGTCGTTCTGAACGGTGGGCAGCCTCACGAAAGCCAATATGCATTACATATTATGTTGGATGGCATGGGCGTTCAAAGGAAAAATGGGTTCATGAAACACCTTGGAAAAGCGGTACTTGCTGATAAAGGGTTACTCAAGCAATTCCGTAACTATTTAAAAGATAATGGGATAAAGGTCGTAATCCCGCATAAATCGCATGAGAGAGCCAGCAGGGATGGGCGGACCCGATTTGACAGAGAAACGGAGCGCAAACGGAACGTTGTTAAAGGCGTTTCGGCATTTTAAAAAAGAACCGTCGCATTGCCACGCGCAACGAAAAAATGACGAGGAATTATCTCTCGATGGTGAAGTTGGGCCGTATCAAACTATTTTTTAAGGGATTATTCAATTGAGGGACACAGCCTATGATGAATGATTTTGATTGACCAATGGCCCAATTTTTAAATATGCGATACTGCCTCCATGGCGGTATTTCCATAAGACAACAATGTGAGGGGAATTAAAGGTTGATATAAACTTCCTAACCCAGCCTTACAAAAAGGTTATATATAATAACTGAAAAAAATCATCAAAATCATTAACTTAAAACATCACTACATATTATTAAATAAATATCCTTACTTTGAATAAATATGATAAATATTTTAATAAAAGATGTTGTTAGAAAATTTTCGCTTCAATGACGTCATCTGTGATATTAGTCACATCTGTAGATGAATGCTAAAAAAGTATCAATTGTGGCGAGTTGAGTATTAGCCGATCTCCGCGAATACAGATAGCATGTTTCTCAATGAATAAGTGGAAAAGGCGAAAGTCGATGACTCATTTGACATTTAACTTAGGGCAGACAAAAAAGGCAAATTTTGTTAAAAACATAATGGAAAACAGGGAAGTCAGCCTGTTTATCATTGTTATGATAACATTTATTTTATTTTCCATTTCACTCAATAACTTTTTCTCATTTGATAATATCCGCTCAATTTTTGCAGGTTCCACTTTTGCGCTACTACTTGCCAGTGGATTGGCGTTGGTTATCATCACTGCAGGTATCGATCTTTCTGTCGGAGCGATGCTGTCTCTCACCAGCGTCTTTACTTGTACACTACTGAGTTCAGGTATACCTACGCTGGTAGCGGTTCCTGCAGGATTGTTTTTTTCTGTCATATTGGGTGGGATAAACGGTCTGGGTGTTGCCTGGTTGAAAATACCATCCTTTATTGTCACGCTGGCCATGTTTTCCGTAGCAAGAGGGGTGGCTACAGTGTGGACTTCAGGATATCAGATCACTAATCTACCCACTTCTTTTCTGGAAATAGGCTCTGCATCAGTCCTTAATATACCTCTGTATATTCTGATCATTATTTTATTTATTGCGTTTATCGATCTGTTACTTCGTTATTGGAAACCGCTGCATATTATTTATTACATAGGATTAAATGAAGAGGCGAGCCGCTTAAGCGGGATGAAAGTGGCCAGGACGCTCATCGCCGTGTATGCGTTTTCAGGCTTATTTTCGGGCATTGCCGCAATTCTTATCAGCGCAAAATCTGGCATGGGTTATGCCGGATATGGACTTGGTTCAGAACTAAATGCAATTACCGCCGCCGTTATCGGTGGGGCAAATCTCAATGGTGGACGAGGATCGGTTTTTGGCGCCTGTCTCGGTGTGATATTTCTTGCAATGGTGAATAACGGTTTTATTCTTGCGGGTATAAACCCCAATTGGCAGTGGTTTATCAACGGCGTGATTTTAATTCTCTTCCTGGTGATCAATGCGGCCACGGCAAAAAAACAATAATTAGGAGGAAGAGATCATGATTTTTGACACTGTTATCGAATTACGAGATATTGAAAAATCATTCGGTTCAAATCAGGTTTTAAAAAAAATCTGTTTCTCCGCCAGAGCCGGAGAAGTTCATGCACTAATCGGTGAAAATGGTGCGGGAAAATCAACCTTAATGAAAATTATATGCGGTATTTATCCCCCCTCGTCCGGTGATATTTACTTTAACGGGAATAAAATTACCCCAACAAACTCACTTGATGCACAAAATATCGGTATAGGAGTAGTACACCAAGAACTTTCGTTGATCCCTGAGTTAACGGTCGCACAAAATATTTATGGCAATCGTGCACCCGCTAACAGGTTAGGATTCATAAACTGGAAGAAGCTTAATCAACAAACACAGGCTTTATTTATTCAGTTAGGGATCAATTTGCGAGCAGATATTCAGGTAAAAAAACTGACGGTTGGTATGCAGCAATTGGTGGAAATTGCCAAGGCGATTTCATTGAATGCAAAGGTACTGATCATGGATGAACCCAGTTCTTCGCTTTCTGAACAAGATGTGGACATTTTATATAGAGTAGTACGTGATCTGAAGAAAAAAGGCGTTGCAATGATTTTTATCTCCCACAAGCTGGATGAAATTTTTGCGATCGCAGAAAGATGCAGTGTACTTCGTGATGGAAATTTGGTTAGTACATCTGACACATCGAAAACCAATAAGGCGAGGATTATTTCTGAGATGGTCGGTAGAGAATTAACCCAACTCTATCCACCGAAGGGGAGCTGTTTTGGTGATGTGATATTCAAGTGTGAAAAGCTGGAAAGAACTTCAGTGTTTAGCGATGTCAGCTTCGATATCCGCCGGGGAGAAATATTGGGTTGTGCCGGTCTAGTGGGTGCCGGTAGGACAGAAATCGCCCGTGCTATTTTTGGCGCTGATAAGTTAACATCAGGAACATTAACGCTTGATGGCAAAAAACTCGTCATTCACCAACCTTCAGATGCCATCAATGCAGGTATTGTTTACCTCACCGAAGACCGAAAGCATTTGGGGTTATTTCTGGAAAAAAATATTGTCGAAAATATTGTTTCCAGCACTCTCGATAACTATACCAATGTCTGTGGATTGATTTTTCGTCGAAGAATGCAGGAAACTGCACAGAAATACATCACCGGCTTGCAAATAAGAACCTCATCAATTGAACAGTTAGTAGGAAATCTCAGTGGTGGAAATCAGCAAAAAGTTCTTCTGGCGAAGTGTCTGGAAGTTAAACCCAAACTGCTGATTGTAGATGAGCCCACACGTGGTGTAGATGTGGGGGCGAAATCAGCTATTCATGGCTATTTAAGAAAACTGGCCAATGAAGGCGTTGCTGTTTTGGTCATTTCCTCAGAGCTACCGGAGGTTGTAGGTCTGAGCGATCGGATTGCCATATTCAGGGAGGGGCGCTTGGAAAAAATCGTTACCGATGAAAGCACGCAAGAACAAATTATGCAATATGCGGCAGTATGAGGCCAAACATGAATATGATCAAAAATATTTTATCAGGATACAATAGCATTCTCGCATTGATTGTCCTGGTTATCATGATATCAATGAACGTAGCATTTCCTGGTTTTATTAGTATATTGAATATGGAATCAATAACGACGGGTTTTATCGGCGAATGTTTTATTGCGCTAGGCATGTTATTAGTGATTATTTTGCGCGGTATAGATTTATCGGTTGCATCGACACTCCCTTTTTCAGCGATTATTGTCAGCCAACTACTGCAATTTTTTACTGGATTGACGGGCAGTATTTATTTCTCAATTTTTATCTCAGTAATTATCACCCTAATATTGTGCATATGTGTCGGTGTGATAAATGGCCTTTTAGTGAATAGGCTCAAGGTACATGCATTTATTGTCACACTGGCAATGGCAATGACATTACGTGGTATCAATCTGGTAATTACCAATGGCAGTACAATTTCTGGTTTGCCAGCAAAATTTACTGCATTTGGTCAGGACTACTTGTTCGGATTGCCTTTAATGCTTTGGCTGTTTATCATTGTTGCCATTGGCTTTGGTTATGCACTGGCAAATCATCGATATTTCCAGCAAGTCTATTTTATCGGTGGTAATGAAGAAGCAGCAAAATTGAATGGCATCAATGTAGATTTATTTAAAATATTTGCCTTCGCATTTTCCGCCTTAATGGCGGGTATCGCGGGCATTATTTATGCTTCACAATTCGGTGCTGCAAATATGGCATATGGACAGAACATTGAATTGCGTGTTATTGCAGCTGTTTTTATTGGTGGTGCAAGTATGTTTGGTGGGGTCGGAACTTTCATGGGGACAATATTAGGCGTATTTTTCCTCGCAATACTTTATAACGGTTTTACCTGGACTGGTATAAATACGTATTATCAAGAAATCTTGATTGGCGGCATGCTGGTGAGCGCGGTATTTATTGGTGAAGTAACCAAGAGAAGAACCAATATAAAAGTAGTATTAAAAAATTGATTTTTTATAGAATTTAACCCTTTATTATAATCGGAGTCACTGATGAAAACTTTCTGGAAAATATGTTCCACAGTATTACTTTCCTTGTCTTTATTTCTTGTATCATCCGCTCATGCGGCAGATAAGAAAGTGGAGACATATTCCATGGTTGTCTTTTTGAAAGGTTCGGAGTTTTTCAACTGGGCATATGCCGGGATGCAGGACGCGGCAAAAATGCTTGGTGATAACGTGAAAGTTGAATTACAGGGGCCCGCCGAATGGGATGCGTCAGTTGAGGCACGTACCGTGACTCAACTGACGGCGCGAAAAGTGGATGGCATCGTATTGACGGCTGGAGAAGCAAAAACGCTGGAGCCGGCCATTAATCGCGCCATTGAATATAAGATTCCGGTTATTACCTTTGATTCTGATTCTCCCACGTCCAATCGACTGACATTCGTTGGGACGAATAACTACCAGGCCGGTTATGCTGCCGGACAGGAGATGGCGCAATGGGTAAAAGGAGGGGGTGCAGTTGGTGTTTCCTATATGAAGGGCCCAGCCCATTTGGCCGCTCGTGTGCAGGGTTTCACTGATGCACTGAATAAAGCCTCTCCGAACACCAAAATTTATGAGGTTGACGATCAGGGCAGTATTGAAGGGGCCGCATCAAAAATTACCGCTTTGATACAGGCGCACAGCGATATCAAGGCGATTTTTGCAGCCCATGGCAATCCGACTACCGGTGCGGCGCAAGCTATCCGCGATCTTAACCTTAGAGGAAAAATTGTCATTATGGGATTTGACTTTGACGAGGCCACCGTTGCCCTGATTGATAATGGCGAGGTCCAGGCGATAGTCGGCCAGAATCCTTACCTCATGGGCTTCCAGGGTCTGCTTCAGGCCTATGCTGCGCGTCATCCAACGCGTGTGGGTGCTGATAATGCCAACTTTGGCTGGGTGCCAAAAACCATTGATACTGGCGTTCGTCTTATCTATAAGAAAGATCTCGAGTCTATTCGAAAAGTTCCTTCCATTAATTGAAAATATTGGGATTATCCCTTTTATCGAGAGGAGTAAATCATGAAACAAGCTGTTATGACTGCCCCCGGGGAAATTGTATTTTCTGCTGATGTTCCTATCCCTGTCATTAAAGATAATGAGGTGCTGCTTAAAGTTAATTATATCGGCGTTTGTGGTTCTGATATTCATGTTTGGCATGGTAAACATCCGTTTACTTCTTATCCCGTCATTCAAGGACACGAATTTAGTGGAACGATCATCAAATGTGGGAAAGATATTCCAACTCATATCAAAATCGGTATGAAAGCCACTGCTTTACCGCAAATCACCTGTGGAAAATGTGCGCCATGTTTACGGGGAGAATTTAATATTTGCGACCAACTCAGGGTGCGTGGTTTTCAAGCGCCGGGTTGCGCCCAAGACTATTTTACCGTGCCGGTAGACCGCTTAATTCTACTTCCTGACGATATAGATATGAAAATCGCCGCCTTTGTCGAGCCAGTAGCCGTTGCCGTTCATGCAGTCTCTCATGTAAAGAAATTACTGGCTGGTGCGAAAGTTCTGGTGACCGGCGCGGGGACTATTGGCAACCTGGTGGCACAAGTAGCCACCGCTTATGGGGCGGAGGTTATGATTACTGATATTAATGACTTCCGTCTGGAAAAAGCAAAAGCCTGTGGGGTCGCACACGTCGTTAATACGGCTAAAGAAAACTTGCCTGAGTGCATTGAGGTTTTATTGGGTCCAAATCGCTTTAGTGTCGGGTTTGAAGTTTCCGGCGTGGAAAAGGCATTGGATCAAGTCGTAAATACCATTGCTAAAGGGGGCATTATTGTTGCCGTCGCCGTTTATGAAGGCAAGCCCCGAGTAGATATGTCGATTCTCGGTGATCGTGAAATTTCGCTCCTGGGAACATTGATGTATAAGCATCAGGATTTTTTTGATGCCATCAACTTGCTTTCAAGTGGAAAAGTCAAAGTAAAGGAGCTGATTTCACGCGAGTTTGAGTTTGATGACTATCTAACGTCTTATCAATACCACGACTCGCACGGTATGGAAACCATGAAACTCATCGTGAAAGTCAACAGTGACGGCACGCTATGAATATATTGGCTATTGGTGAAGTCCTCTGGGATTGTTTTGGTTCTCAGCGAAAACTCGGCGGCGCGGCCGCTAATTTTATCTATCACGCCACGCAGTTGGGCGTCCATGCCACTTTGGTTTCCGCCATCGGTACCGACGAGGACGGACGACAGTTAGAACATGAGCTGAAGATGTTTAGCATTCCCTGTTATCTGCAGTCCAACCACTATCCAACCGGTGTGGTAGATGTGATTTTGAATAATGATGGTATTCCTGGTTACACCATCCACAGTCCCGCCGCATGGGATGAGGTTACACAAACGCCCGAGTTGTGCGCATTGGTGGCCAACGCTGACTTGATTTATTTCGGCTCCCTTTTTCTCAGAGGCGCAAATAATCAGCAACTGATTAATCGGCTTTTGGCGTACGCTAAGGCGGACTGCAAAGTCCTGGTCGATGTTAATTTGCGCCAATCTTTTTTCAATGCGCAGATGCTGACCTATTTGATGCAGAAGGCCGACTTTATCAAGGTGAGTGAAGATGAGTTGAAGGTTATTGCCGGACTACTCGATTTACCGAGTGAGATGGATGCTTTTTATAACGAGATTCGTAAGCGGTTTGCAATAGAGCTGATGGTTTATACCTGCGGTGGCCGGGGAAGTACGCTGTATTGGCAAGAACAAAAAAATGTGCATTTAGGCGTCAATATTAAACCCGTCGATACAGTGGGTGCCGGCGACGCCTTTTCCGCAACGGTGGCCGTATTGGCCCTGCAGAAAAAACCTTTGGCGATGATTAATCATTTTGCAAACAGTTTAGCTGCGTTCGTCTGTACACAACAGGGCGCGATGCCTGAAGTTCCCTACGTCATGGCCGAGAATTGCAGAGGTGAACAATGAAAAGTTTTAAATATGTTAACGGTACAGAAATTGTCTTTGGTTCTGGGGCGCTGCATCAAGTTGGTGAGATCACCCGCCGGTATGGTCAGCGGGCGTTGCTTGTCACTACGCCGGTTGTGGCATATATGCAGCCCCTAATTGATAAAATTACAGCGCGCCTGACTGACAGCGGCGTAAACGTTGCTTTTTTCGACGGCGTGGTGCCAAATCCAACCACTGAAAGCATTACCGCCGGCGCGCGGCGAGCACGGGAGTTTAAGGCCGATGTCGTCATTGGATTTGGCGGAGGCTCGAGTATGGACACGGCCAAAGCTATTGCGGTTGAAGCAACTCATCCGGGTACCGCATGGGATTACTTGTTTTTTAAACAACCACCTTCCGCAACTACCTTGCCCATCATTGCTATTACAACCACTTCCGGGACAGGTTCGCATGTCACTCAAGTTGCTGTATTATCAGAAAATGATACAAAAACAAAGTCGGCGATTTATAACGACATCATTCTACCAAAAGTTGCCATTGTTGATCCCTCGCTTATGTTAACCCTACCAAAATCGGTCACGGCGATGACCGGTTTTGATGCATTCACCCATGCTTTTGAATCGATGATCCATCCCGCCACCTCTCCGTTTATAGAAATGATGGCAAAGGAGGTCATTCACATTGTAATCAATACGTTACCCCTAGTCTTACGCAATCATCAGGATCTTGAGCTGCGTGAAAAAATGGCATGGGCCGATACGCTTGCCGGTTTGTGCATTAAGTCAGCCGGCGTCACTCTTCCTCATGGGCAGGGTATGGCGATAAGCGGATTGTTCAGTCATGTTGCCCATGGTGAAGCGTTGGCTATTGTTTATCCTGCGTTCATACGTTTTACCTGGCAGTCTGCCATTCCCGCTTTTGCCGTCCTGGCACGCGAACTCGATCCTACCTTAACTAAATGTCCGGATAATGAAGCCGCTGAACATTCAGCACAATTGATGAAGGCCTTCTTGTCTGAAATCGGGCTAAACAAAACGTTGCGGGATGTGGGCATGACAGAAAAAGAAATACCTGAACTGGCTGTGGCGTCCATGTTGTTACCGGATTATAAAGGAAACCCGCGTATTGCTACATCTGAAGAAATGATCGCGTTAATTAAAGAAGCCTATTACGGAGCTTGATATGTTAGAGATCGGAATACTTAACCGCCAGCTCGCTGCTTCGCTGGCGACACTTGGTCATGGTGATTTGCTGTTGGTGACAGATGCGGGGTTTGCAACACCCAATGGAATTAACGTGATTGATTTATCTTTGAAAGAGAACCTACCAACGGTTTATGACGTACTGCAGGAAATAAACAAATATTTTTCAGTAGAAGGATTATTTATCGCGCAGGAAACGATGGACATTAATCCTGGCCATAGCTCGAAGATACAATCCCTTTTTTTGCTTAAGGCCGACATCATCTCACATGCCGAATTGAAGAAAAAGGCAACAACGGTGAAATGTGTCATTAGGACGGGGGATTTTACAGCTTTCGGTAATGTGATCCTCATCTCTGGTGCAGGTGACCGTTGGATCAGTGAAGTACATTAAACGGCTTTTGCTAAACAACCGTAGTCTGATGCTACGGTTGTTTGGTGTTATGCTTCTCGTCTCTTCCTGCGGAATTCTGATGGTGATATTTGGTTAATATCCATAAATCGGCGGTTAAAATTTGATATATTACTAAACCCACTCTCAAAACTAATCTTTGTTATAGAATGCTCGGTGTTTATCAACAGATCTGAGGCATATGATATTTTGAGTTTATTCAGAAAATTTTTATAACTTAATCCTGTTTCAGCTTTAAATTTACGGCAAAATGCATTGGAATTCATATTGATGCTATTTGAAACGTCGTGAAGGCTGGGATTTTTTTTGAAATTTATTTTTATATATTCGATGGCCTTATCAATTCTATGCCCGATTTGTAGCTCAAGAGATTTATCATAAGCCGAATTAAGGATCTGATAATTATTGCTTTTTGCCAAATGTAATAATATTTCGAAAAGTTTAATTAATTTAATGGGAGGGCTGTCGTTTTCCATGCTGACAATGTGGTTTTTAACCACTAAGGTGTCCTCTATTAAAAACTCAATTCCTTGGCCAGCATCAGAGAGTAATTTATTTATTTCCCAAAATTCCGGGAAGTTACTGAAAAGCACTTTGAATTCATCCATGCTAAATTGAATTACGTAATCAGTCTGATGTCTTGGGTCGATATTCCCAGACACAATCCAATTATGAGGTATATTGCTTCCAACAAGCGCAGAATAAATATTCCCATACTGTCTTATTGAATTCCCGATAATGGCATCGCCTTCACCATCAAGTATCATATGAAGTTCATATTCAGGATGATAGTGCCATAGACAGTAAGGGTAATTGGCACCATGGACAAGATAAGAAAAAGAGGATCCATTTGTCTTTTTTTCGATATATTCTCTTTTCAAATTCATGATTACTGACCTATTTAGCATTAAAAAATAGCGAAGAGTAACCTGTTAAAAAGAATTATAAACCAAAGAGGTGTACGACTTCTGCATCCTTTATCACATTCTGAAAAGCCTCTGGTGTCAGTAGTCCATTCCGAAAGCAGGCTTACTGCTCAAGCCATTTTTTGGGCAAAATTTAACCATTGGGATGCATTATAAAGCATTATAAATATAGTGCGTTTCATTGACATCCTTCTCGCTGTAACGACCAGTATCCCCACCGTGTTCAGAGCGCAGCCTGATTCGTCTCGGTTTGTTCCTGCTTCAGCGAGCGGCCTGACAGCGCCCTCACCACAGGCTATCACGGCATCTCCCACCGCTAAAATTATTAAGAGCATTGTTGATATCGGCGTTTCGCCATAGTGCCACACGGCCCATACCAAGCAGCATTGGGACAGGTTTTTTTGGCTGTGTGGGCCCATAGCAAACGCATCGTTGGTTGGTTCAAGCAGGCACTAACACCAGACCTCCCCGCTATGCCTGCTGTTTTTTAGTTGTCGGCGTATCTCATCGAGTCCCCTCGGGAAACCTTCGCCTTTCAGGTCGGGGGAGATTAGCCCAAGGAGCGCCTGTAAATCCTGAAACGGCTTAGTGCAGTTCAGGTAGGTTGCTGTGAAGTGTGAATCCCTCTTCAGCAGCAGGGGTGCCGTCAAGGGGTAAAGACCTACTTAGACGCGGAACTTGAAGGCCACAAACAGACATCACCATAGACCATCAGAACGCGCTATAATACCGGAACCTTCATCCTAACATGATAAAGAACATCATGATTTTACCTCAGATTCGGCAAGACGGTTTCTCAGACAACAAATTACTTTTGATATGTGGAACCGGGTGGTTGTTCGATGCGATGGACGTAGGACTTTTATCCTTCATTCTGGCCGCTCTGAGACAAGACTGGGGGCTGACCGCCGCACAACTGGGGGTGATCGGTAGCGTTAACTCGGTCGGCATGGCAGTTGGGGCCTTTATCTTTGGTCTCTATGCTGACAGAAAGGGGCGCAAATCGGCCTTCATGCTTACGCTGCTGATGTTTAGCATTGCCAGCGGACTGAGCGCTTTCTCCTGGGGGCTGGGTAGCCTGCTGGTGTTACGTTTTTTTGTCGGCATGGGACTGGGTGGCGAATTGCCGGTAGCTTCGACGCTGGTGAGCGAGAGTGTCCCGCCCGAGGTGCGTGGGCGCGTCATTGTGCTACTAGAAAGCTTCTGGGCCGTGGGCTGGCTGCTGGCGGCGTTGATCGCCTATTTCCTTATTCCATTGCCTAGCATCGGCTGGCGCGGCGCAATGATCTTGTGCGCGCTGCCGGCATTTTACACGCTCTATCTGCGTTTGAGATTACCGGATTCGCCCTACTTTATCCAATTGAGCCAGCAGGAGAGGAAAACATCGTTCCTCAGAAAAATAACAGCATTGTTGACCACGGAGTATCGCCGTCGCAGCCTCATGCTGTGGATTGTGTGGTTTTGCGTGGTCTTTTCCTATTACGGAATGTTCTTGTGGTTGCCCAGTGTCATGATGATGAAGGGTTTTGGTCTGGTCAAAAGTTTCGGCTTTGTTTTGATCATGACGGTTGCCCAATTGCCCGGATATTTCTCAGTGGCCTGGCTGATTGAACGTGTGGGACGACGGTGGGTGCTGGCCACTTATCTGTTGGGAACGCTAATCAGCGCCTATTTCTTCGGTATCGCCGATTCAAGCGCTCAGTTGCTGCTTTTCGGTTCATTGCTTTCTTTCTTTAATTTAGGCGCCTGGGGTGCTTTGTATGCCTACACGCCTGAGCAATACGCCACTCAGATAAGAGCCACCGGAGCCGGCGTTGCCGCCGCTATTGGGCGAGTGGGGGGGATCTTTGGTCCGTTGACTGTGGGATATCTGGTTTCGGCCGGGGTATCCATCGGCAGCATCTTTACGCTGTTCAGCATGGCGATCCTGCTAGCGGTACTGGCAATCGTGACGTTGGGTAAAGAAACCAAGCAAATTGAGTTGTAGCATTCACCCGCCAGAGACCGGCTAGACGAAGGGAGTCGGTCACCTTCGTCATTTCTAATTGTCCTAAATTCGGCGCGAGTAACTGTTATTTCGGTTCCATCCAGGTGGTCTTGAAATCAAACCAGCCCAGGTTGTTTAGATGGATTCCCTGGGCCTGATCCGGCCCCTTCAGCCGCATCCAGTGATGGAACAACGGCTGAAGCCATCCTTCACCGACCACATGCTGTACCAACTGCTTTGAACTGAGCGACCCGTCGCGCCACTGCTGCTGCCACGCGCTGAATATCTGCGCATCACCTCCGAAAATAGAGTGTTTCAGCAGCGGCATGCCCAGTAGCCACGCGCCGACGCTCCATGCCTCCGGCACGGCGAAATTCACCGTACCTAGCCAGAGGTCGGCAAAGCCTTCCCCCTTGGCCCAGCGCGCGTAATCCAGTTGCATGATATCCAGACGGATGCCCTCAGTGGCCAGCATTTTTTGCATTTCCGCCGCCAGCATCGGATATTCGGGATGCTGGCAGTGGTAAGCCAATGTGAGTACGGAGACGGGGGTGCGGCTTCCCCCTGTCAAAGGGGCAAAAGGTGCCTGAGTCGGCCCATCGTCCATGCAGTGGAACCAAGTGGGTAACAGGCTACCGGTCGGCACCCAGAACGGGCGAATGGATTCGACTAACTGCTGGGCTAGCAAATAGGGATTCAGCTTTTCCCTAATCCAGCGCCGCCGCTCGATGGTGCGCCAATGCGGCGAGCGGCTGTCGCACAGTAAAAAATAGCCGCCCCGTTCTAGAAACATTTCCTGTGAAAGATCGGACGGTTTTCCGGTTAAACCGACCGCCAGCCCGGAAGCATAGTCAAGATCGCTAATACTTGAGCTTAACCAGGCGGCGGAATACACCGACAGTGTGTGTTGGCCAGACACCGCGATATTTTCGACTGCCGGGCGCGGCGGGGCATTCCCCCGCGTCATCCGGTCCTGGTCGGCGGAGTGCGACAGATCAGGCCAGACAATGACCTCTATTTCATCAAGCAAGCCGCGCAAGCCAAAATAATGATCAAATGCGCGCATCAGCAAATGCCAAGCGTCATTCTCACTGACCAGATAAGGTCCCGTACCCACGGGGTGAGCGGCAAAATCCGCGCGGGCGGCGTGATCGGCAGGTAAAATCATAGCGGCCGGCTCGGTCAGTAATTGCGGCAATAACGGGTCTGGCTGGGTCAGTTCGATAATGACGCTTAAGATGCCCAGTTCATCAATGCGTTTAATGTGCGAAAACAACGGGAGGTGAGCACACCGTCTTAATGAGACCACGACATCTTGGCTGGCAAGTACCCGGCCGTCGTGAAAGTGGACCCCTGGGCGTAAGAAAAATCGCCAATGCAAAGGATCGATCATGCGCCAGTGGTGAGCCAGGTCTGTTTCAACCGCCCCGCTTTCTTCATTGATTCGGGTCAGTCCATTAAATATTTGTCGTACCAGGTGGATTTCCGAGCGGCGCAGAGGCGTGCCGGGATAGAGGTTGGGCATGGTGCGATAATAGGGTATCCGCAGCGACTGGTAATCATCATGAATGCGGTAACCCAATTTAGTCCTCAGCAACGACGCAATCAGGTGTTTTTCATCGCCCAGCAAATCGATGGCCGCGCCATAATCGCCGGCATCAAGTAGATGATCCGCTTTTGCCACCAGTAATTGGTGTTCACTACGAAGCAGCCGCAGCCGGGCTTTATGCCCACGTCCCGGGCTGGCTTGCCACTGTAGCCAGCCCGCCGCCTGCATTTGCGACAAGAGTGCGCGCATATGACGTTTACTGCAGCACAGCCCATCTGCCAGCGCCTGGATCGTGGTGGTGACATCCCGCGAGGGAAATAACGCCAGCAGGCGCAGGTATTGATGTTCACGTCGTAGGCCATTCATAAAAGAGGAATCCTGAATAAAAAAACTCAGCAGTTTTTAATAGCACCTTTTTAGTCCATTATTTTTTTGATGGCAAGGGATAACGGAGGAGATGCCGGCAGTGTCGCAGAGCCGCACCATGCAGAGTCTGCTTGGCCGGGTACATATCCTTACTTTTATTTCAGGATTGATATCAGTAACTTTTATATATATCAGGACACAGGCAATGACCCAGAATCTGAATAAAGACACGAAAATATGTATGTCTCTGGCGGCACGTCCGAGTAATTTCGGGACGCGTTTTCATAATTATCTCTATAACGCGCTGGGACTCGATTATTTATACAAAGCCTTTACCACCACCGATCTGCCCGCCGCCATCGGGGGTGTTCGTGCCCTGGGTATCCGCGGCTGTGCGATATCAATGCCGTTTAAACAGGATTGCATCGCCCTGGTCGATGAGTTGGACGTGTCAGCCAAGGCCATCAATTCGGTTAATACTATTGTCAACACTGACGGCTATCTGAAAGCCTACAATACCGATTATATCGCTATCGCCACCCTGCTAAAGCAATACCAGGTACCTACTTCGCTGACTTTCGCGCTACGTGGTAGCGGCGGTATGGCCAAAGCGGTGGCCTGTGCGTTAAAAGATGCTGGGTTCAGCCGAGGTTATATAATCGCCATTGATGAAACCAGCGGTCGTGAACTGGCCAATTTATGTGGTTATGAATGGCGTGCGGATATAAAGGGTCTGCAACCCGAACTCCTTATCAACGCGACGCCGATTGGCATGTCCGGCGGTGATGACGCCGATAAATTGTCCTTTACGCCCGAGGAGGTCGATGCGGCCAGCGTCATATTTGATGTGGTGGCTTTACCGGCGCAAACGCCGCTTATCCGTTATGCCCGCGATAAAGACAAAACCGTTATCACCGGCTCTGAAGTCTTTGCTATCCAGGCGGTGGAGCAATTTGCACTTTACACCGGCATTCGGCCTGACCCGGCGTTATTTCAAAAAGCCGCTGCCTATTCACGGCAATAGGCGATGTCGGTGGTTTTAAAAGCAATTATTTGCAAGGCCAACAGGCAGTTATGATATCCTCCCCGACGTTTAGGCCGGAGAGGATGTCAAGGACGCAGTATGCATTACGCGCATGGCATTCAACGGCGTGCCGGTAACCAGGCCGTGGCCTCGCTATCATCGTCATAATAGTAGCCGCCAGGGATGGACTGCAGTTCGATCAGCATCCCCCACGGTGCACGTGCATAGACACTCGCGTTGCCAGAGGTATCCTCATGGCGCGAGTTGCCGTGCTTTTTTGACAGAAATTGCCCCCCGGCGGCTTGCAATCGCGCAACCGCAGCATTCATATCGTCGCAGTAAACGGCCAGATGATTAAGTCCAAAATCGCAAAGCGCAGCGGCCGACTGTTGGTGCGGCGATTCTATCTCAAACATTTCCAATCCCGGGCCGTTGCCGATGCGCAGCATACGCTGGCGCACAATGCGCGCGCCTTTGGGGAGCCCGAGTTGGTGCTCAATATCCGGACCTTGGCGCGGAGTATCTTCGCGCGTTAGGCCGTCGTAACACCAGCGCGCACCGAGCGCGGCGCGCAAGAACTCAGTAGCCACATCAATATCAGGCACAGTAATCCCCAAGTGGTGAATACCACGTGGTAGTTCACCGAATATATCGCTAGCAGCAGAAACTGTGGTATTTGCGCTCATATTATATTTTCTCTTTTTCGCTATAAATTTCAAGGGTCCCTGCAGATAATCTCGATTATCACTGGCTCAGGATAAACAGATATTCTAGAAAAAACCCTAAGTTCCTTGAGAGTAATTCAGTTAATTGTAGCTGATGATTCGGAATACAGTCAAGTTAGGTAACGTCAAGAAATAACCACCACGTGTAAAATTTTTCCTAATGGTTAAATATTAATAGCTAATGGATGTATTCTATTCAATCATCATTCCAATGCGTCACGCATTACAACTCCCATTTATGAATTACGGATTCAATAGGATATAATTTTTCTGGATAACAGCAATATTTAAAATTTCTTGATAGTCTTCCCCTATGAAAATGATATACCTTAGTTTGTCACTGCTGCGTGTTAGCGATTGGACGAAATTACCAGCTTTCATATCGGCATGAACTTCTTCAATTTGTATATATTATTTATTTTTTAAGTTAAAATAACGCTCCATTTTAAGCGGGAATAAAAACGTATCGGCTTTTTTTAGTTTTCGCTGCGGATAACGGGATCAAAGCGCTAAGATAATAGCTTCCCTTATTATCTTTCATTGCAAAATTTGCAGTATTTTCCATAAGAAGTCGAGAAAATAATAGAAGTAAGGAGTACGCATACCCGGTTTTTCATGAACCGTATGGCTTTTTTCAAACAGGTACGGCCACCGAGCGAAACTTTTGAGATGGCCGTATCACGGAATGAATCCAGGGCATCCCGCGCAATGCCAGGCGTAGTCGTCTTGGAGGTACAAAGGACAAAATCATAATATCCAATAGCAAGCAAATGCACGGTAGCGCCTTGAGGCTGTTGTAGCTTGCCGGCCCGACGATGACGGTGTGAGTAGGATTACTGGCGCGGATGACGACGAGCGCATCCGCGAGCAGGGCATTCCAGTACCCGGCATCGAGCGAGCGATTTGGTTCATCGGGGATCTCGAACATTACGCCGGCCGGTGCGGCACGATAGTGCGGCGCCACCTAGCCCAGAAGGCAAGAAGTGTCCGGCGACACATGCCAGCATCAGCCCCACAGGGAAGGAAGTCATGTTTGTTCCGAATCACATCAAGATAGGCAGCGCTGGCTTCACGTTCCACGCTGTCGAGCATGGCAATCCAGTTCTTCGGGTCCAGTTTGTCCGTTGTGTCCATAGGGGCGAAGGCCAAAAGGTTGACGCGCACATGACGGAAATCTGCGGCACGGAGCGTGGCGAACAACGCCCAGTGAAAACGAGATTTAGCCGGTTCGGTCCAGAGCAGATCGTAATCCAGCACGTTGCCCCCCACCGCCATAAGCTGTCCATGCGTTTTCAGATAATACGGTGCAGGCAAGAGCGCCGCTGCTGGAGAGGCCTCGAAGATGGTCATTAACAATGTCAGTTGACGAAGTGTAGGAGATGAAAGCAACGGTTCCATCATTAATTATCGTACCAGGACGGCTGTGTAAGGATGATTTTAAATAACGTGTTAATGGCTAACAGCGTCAAACATATGAAATTAATTACTGTTATAGGCTATCAAGTATAAGCCCTGATTTTATGCACTTTGTCTCCTTTTCGATAAAAGTTGTCTTTATTTAACAATAAGCGTCAAAGAAATTGGTTGATAATTATTCCTGGTCATTCAGAAATCGAGGGCCAACAGCACAATCGTCGGGGAATGCCGCCAGCCGTCCCCATAACCTGTCATTTGTTTTTATGGTTTGGAAAAATTTCATGCGGGCTCACATAATCAGCATTTGGCATTTGGCGCGGGCATGTGTGTTGATTTACGCCTGCCTGTATCTTGGCATCGGCATCGCTGCGCTCCTTCCCATCGCTTTGCCAGGCAGCATTCTCGGCATGCTGATCCTGTTCGCGCTATTGTCATCGCAGATCATCCCGGCCGACTGGGTCAAACCCGGCTGTCATTTATTGATCCACCATATGGCCATGCTGTTTGTACCGATCGGCGTTGGCGTCATGCAGTATTTTGATTTGCTGCGGGCACAATTCGACACGGTGGTGATCTCTTGTACCGCCAGCACGCTGATCGTGCTTATTACTGTGAGCTGGTGCTCGCACATTTTGCACAAACAGAATGTTATCCGACGGCGCCTAAAGAGAAACGATCATTTCCGGAAAAACAATCACCCTAAAAAAAACAAAGGAGTCAACCATGTTGCATGACATCTGGTGGTCTCTGCCACTGACGTTGGGAGTGTTCTATCTGGTTCGTCAGTTGGCGATACGTCTGCGCAACCCGTTGTTCAATCCATTGCTGATTTCAATGGTGGTGCTGATCGCGCTTCTCGTCCTCACCGGAATTCCCTACCCGCGCTACTTTAAGGGCAGCGAGGTGCTGAACAGCCTACTGCAGCCTGCCGTGGTGGCGCTAGCCTTTCCGCTATACGAACAATTACACCAAATCAGGATGCGTTGGAAATCAATTATCTCTATCTGTTTCCTCGGCAGTATCGTGGCGATGCTCACCGGCACTTGGTTGGCGTTGAAGCTGGGCGCGACGCCGGCCATTGCCGCCTCGATCATGCCGAAATCCGTTACCACGCCGATCGCCATGGCGGTCAGCGGCAGCATTGGCGGTATCCCCGCCATTAGCGCGGTGTGCGTGATTTTCGTCGGCATCCTCGGCGCCGTCTTCGGGCACACACTGATGGACGCGATGTGTATCCACAACCGAGCGGCACGCGGCATGGCGATAGGGTCTGCATCGCACGCGCTCGGCACCGCCCGCTGTGCCGAGCTGGATTACGTAGAGGGAGCGTTCAGTTCGCTGGCTCTGGTTATCTGCGGGATCATCACCTCGCTAATGGCGCCTTTGCTGTTCCCGTTGATGTTGGCCTTATTCTGACCTGTTCCCGAGCGACACCAAGGTAGCACCGGGAAAAATACCAGTGGGTTAATTGATGAGAATTCGACGATGTTTTGCACATTAATTACAGGAATCGAACAGGCGCAAGCGCTAACCCGCGCCGGTTTTCACCGACGGGCCATGCAATTACGGTGCGATATTGCCGCCCATCCGAACGCCAGCGCAGCGCGGCGCGATCTCGCCTGGCGGCAGATAGCGGAAATGCAAGCTGGGGATGCCCAAATGCAGAAAGCCGCTGCCAGGAAAAAACATGAAGAAATCGAGGAAAAAAAATCCCGGCTGGAGCGGGACCGCTTGCGTATCTTCGAGCTGTTCGCCAAGGGATATACCCCGGTGCAGGTGCGTTCGCTGACTGGTCGATCCCGTTCGTTTGTCGACGAATGCCGCAAAAAGCAGCGCCGCTCATGACGACCGGCGCACGACGTTCAATAGTGGGTCGGCGATACGCCGAACATTTGCCCAAAGGCGAATGTAAAAGCAGCTGTGCTGGAATACCCCAGGTCGAGTGCGACCTGGGTTACGCTGCGGTTATTCTTCAGCATGACGACGGATTCCAGCAGACGCATGTGTTTTTTCCATTCGCCGAAAGTTACGCCGGTCTCTTTTTTGAAACGGCGCGAAAAAGTCCGCACAGACATGCCGGTTTTGGCGGCCCATTGAATAATGCCGTGCGCGGCGTCCGGTGTCGACTGGATCTCCCGGCACACTCTCATCAGCGTGGGAGACGACGGCCACGACAGCGAGAAACCGGCATCCGGCAGCTTTTGCAACTGTGCGATCAAAACTTTAACCAGCATGCCGTCGTGCCCTTCGCTGTCATACTGTTCCGGCACGCTTTCCGTGGCATGGTGAATGAATTCGCGAATGAAATCGCTGATTACCACCACCCGGCAATTGTTGTGGTTGACCGCCACGAAATCGGGCTTGATATACAAGCTTTCCAGCTGGACATCGCCGGTGGTCAGCAGCCGATGCGGCATGTTTTCCGGGATCCACACGCCATAGAACACCGGCACAATCAGCGTCTTGCTTTCAATTTCCACCCGCATACCACCTTCGCGCGAATACAGGAATTCGATGAACGGGTGCTGATGCTGACGGATGAACGTCCCTTTTTGCAACAGACAGGTTCGAAAATAGACCGGGCGCGGCAGCGACAAACGTTCAGGCACCGCAACAAGTTGATTTGTCGCATCTTCGTGAAGTGGGGTTCGAGAAATCTGCAACATAGTATGACCGTTATTCGACATGAATCATTCTTTGATAATAACACAGGGCTATTCGGTTTGCCTGATCATAAAGAGTTCTCAATTTCCATCGATAGATGAACATTCTTTTTAATCATAACAAGGATACTTGAATGGGGAAAAGATTAATGATACTCCGTTATACCACAAAGAGATAACGCCTTATTAACAACCTTAATAGATTTTATTTCCACGAGAGATTGAGACGCTTATTGTCTTTATTAGGTGAATATCAATCTCTCTATGAAGCGTCATTTATATGCAATCGATGTGTTTATCAATTGCATGTGTCATTATTTTATTTGAGGGGTGAGTAAATATATGGAAAGGTTAGGCGATAAGATGAATAATTTCATCATCACATCCATGTCACCGGTTGTCTCAACCTTGATTAATAAGGTTGATGAAAATAGCTTTGAAAGAATTTTCTCCGTCGGCGCCAAATTTGCCGGCTCCAATAAAGACGATTTACTGGCCCTCGCCAAACTTTGTCATGATCGGGATCCGATGCTAAGCAGTTGGATCAGGGCGCTACGAGGATTGAACAAACATGCCCGCGCTAAGTTAATCAAAAACCTGTTGTTCAACCATATGCTCTACGGCGCGAACATTCGCGACCAACAAGGAAAGCACTATTCCACACACATCCCATTTTTAGTGTTGATTTCTCCTACCTATGCCTGCAATCTGCGCTGTAAGGGCTGCTACTCCGCCCTGTACGGTGACCGCTATCATTTCGAAGAAAGCGAAATGATAGATATTCTTCAACAATTCTATGATTTGGGGGTCCGCTTCTTTACCCTCACCGGCGGGGAACCCTTCGTTTATCCCTCTATCATGCGGATCTTTGAAAAATTCAACGACTGCTATTTCATGGTGTACACCAATGGCACGCTGTTGACGGAGTCGCGGGTCAAAAAACTGGCCAAACTAGGCAACGTCGCAACCACTATTTCCATTGAAGGCTGGGAGGAGATGACCGACTGGCGGCGCGGCGAGGGGGTGTTCAAAAAAATCGTCGAATCCTACCATCGTCTGCATGACGAGGGTCTGATGTGCGGCGCTTCTATAATGGCTACGCGTAAAAACCACGATCAACTGATGAATGACGACTACTGGCGCTTCATCAGCGAACTGGGTGTGGAATACGTGTGGGTATTCCAGTATATGCCCATCGGACGCGACGCCACCTTCGATCTGGTGCCGACACCGCAGCAGCGTTACGAGCGATTCCATAAGATTGAACAGCTGCGACTGTCCGGTCAGTTCGCTTTCATTGCCGACTTCTGGAACCACGGTTTCCTGGTGAATGGCTGTATGTCGGGCGGCGCCAATTATTTGCATATCAACGCCAAAGGTGGCGTCGAACCCTGCGTGTTCCAGCAGTACGCAGTGGATAATATTCGGGAGAAGAGTGTGATAGACGTGCTGCATTCGCCGTTCTTCGAAGGGTTCAAGCAGCAAATCCCGTTTAACACCAACCTGATGCAGCCGTGCCCAATTATTGATAACCCGGGAAAATTCCGGGAACACATTCTGAAGCACGGAGCCAAACCACAGCATGAGGGTAGCGACAGCTATTTCAAATTTAGTCATGAACTGGATGAACTGGCGCAGGAGTGGAAGAAATATGCTATTAAAATCTGGGATCAGGAGGGTTATAGTGAACACTATAAAGCTGAAATCGGGCAATATCGATAACGGCAATATCACCACCGCAAGATAATTTCTCGTGCTTTAAACCTAAAAATTCGGGCTGTCCGCCGCGTATTCCGCGCGAAAGCCGGCTCGTTTCCGTTGCTCACGCCTTGTCGTCGAGCGACGGTGCCAACAGCATTTGGTTATTCTCACCCAAGTCGGCATAGGTTTCGGGCAGCGTCCAGACGCAGCAGCAGCATTGCAGGTGCGTCAGCATCACCGGGTAGCCGCTCAGATTCAGGCGCCGAGGCTTGTCAAGTGCATTTGAAACTTGAGAATTCGTGCCCACCGAAGCGCAGCTTTGTTCGAGATGTTTCGCCAACTGGATCGCAAATGATGAGCGATGAAGTGGAGTAAAAATTGAGCTCAATAAGTTGATGCAAATATAGGAGATATATCTATACACCTTACGCAGCGTTAAAATTAATTATGGACATAAAGTAATTATTCGAATTAATTGATGGATTCGAATGATCACGGTCACTGAAGCACTATCTGTCGATGCTGATCGACTATTAAGCTAAGTCATGGTGTTTTGGCAGGGGCAACTCCATTGTATTGAAGCTCCGTTTAACATGAAGCTCACTGCTGCATCAGGAGTCCGTCTTTGCAATTTTTTATCCGAAGGGAGTAAAGTGATAACTTCCTCATTTATTCATATCAGGAGAACATAATGTATCAGTCAATTTTATTACCTGTTGATATCAGTGAACATGAGCTAACAGTGAACGCGTTAAAAGAGGCGGCCTACCTGATGGAAAAATCGCAGGCCAGTCTGCGTCTTCTGTATGTGATATCCACGATGCCGGACTACTTTTTAAGCCACTTCAGTGCATTGACACTGCAGTACGAGGATACAGTGACGGAAGATATTAAACAGCAGTTGGATATCTATGCGAAATCATTGACTCTGCCCGCGGACAGGCTCACATCTAACGTACGCCAAGGCGCTATTTATGATGAAATATTAAAAGAGGCTGATGAAATTAATGCTGAGCTCATTATTATCGGATCCCGGCGCCCCAGTATGTCAACTTATTTGCTGGGATCTAACGCCGCCGCTATAGTCCGTCACGCTAAAACCTCCGTACTGGTAGTGCGTTAACACCATAGACATTCCCCGAGCTCAGACCGAAGGCTCCTCCCCAGTCAAGGTGAGCACCATTGAGGAAATAGCCGCCCGCAATTATCGGACGGTTTATGATGCGCTGGCATCACAGACGCCAAGCATCGAGATGACCCTGGGAGAGGATTATGGCAATACCTGGCAGCCCGCAGCGAATGCCCTGGACCTGAGCGGACTGGGATAAAATCATACGTGGGTATTAATCAGCTGGCCGTCGAGGACAAATTTCTCGCCAGGATCGGGTTGTCCAAATTCGCCCACAGCTATCCCGCCGCCTTGTTGGGATGAATATGGATGAACCTTTTGGTGCCCTGGATGCACAAACGAGAGTCCTGATGCAGGAAATCTGCTGAATATATGTCAGGAGAGTACAGGCCACCGTGCCGTTCGTCACCCACGATATCTACGAAGCGATTTTTTTTCGGCAATCGGATTACCGTAATGAGCGCGTCCCCCGGCACCATCCTTGAAGAGCTGTCGGTCAACCTGCCCCCGCCCCCACGCGTTCGACAGCATGACGTATCTCGTTTTTATGGCGCTGCGCCAACGCTGCCTGGCATTATTAACATATGAAAACCGTAAAGCCTTTAATGAAAAACATCATTGAATCCGCTAATGACGTTGGCTGATTATGCGGATTCCGGCAATAATAAATAGTCGATTCGTGGCAAAAGAAATTCACACGCGCTACCTGACGAAAGAAAAATAACCATAACAATCAATTGACGAATCAATTTCTTCATATTAAAACGGATATATTATAGGTTTTGATGCCCTGTTTTTCCCATGAAAATCCAGATGTCATGAGAAAAACCAGGCGAAACGTGCGCTGTGCGTTTGACTATTATCTGATCTTTACCAGCACTTGCATCGATGCCAAAATCGTTGTATAAATTTTATGCAAGTTGTTGTGAACTACACCTCCAGACAGCTCGGGGCTAAAAGACTAGACAGACCGCTCTCACGGTTTTGTCCCTCTCAAGGCTAAAGCCTGCGTTACATCCAGCAGTATGGACGCACTTCGAAAAGTTTGAATGGTGATGTTTTAGTTGTAGTGCGATACCACCCCTTCCGTTATGCGGGCATTTTTCCTATGTTCGCCCTTTGAGACCGGCAGTTGTGCCGGCCTCCTCTTTTATTGCTTACCATAAATTTTTTTATCCCTGCGTTTTATCGTTTGCCCCTGCGACCCCTGTGGCTGCAAATCTTTTCCTTCAATTTCGCCCATTTTACCTTCCATTCCACGCCATACTTCTGCCCTTGCCCGTGTCACTTCGGCCACACCCTCCACACCCTCTAACCTGTAAGTATATTGCTTCAGTAAGTTAAAAAGTTCTGACTACAAGAATTTTGCCGATGCTGATCAAGGCGATATAAGCCGGCAAATAATGAGACTGCCGTAGGTATGCAATCTTATCGAGTCCGACTCAGAAGTGTACGCGACATCTTAGCAGACCCGGATTTGTTTCAAATTCCCAACCGTTTCGGATTGACGGTATGTTGTGTGCCAGCGCCCTGCACCAAAAACGGTCACGGTAGGCAACGTACGCGCAATCAGAGGTATGGAGTACTATCCCTCGTTCACGTAACGACGGCAAAAAAGCGCTTTATCATCAAGAAGATATATACGAGTATTTACAAAAATATATGCTATTGACGGCGGCGATGTGATGGTATCTTTTATTACTGATATTTATGATAACGAGAGTTCTGGTAATGGCATTGCTCAATTTGTCATCAGGTTACGTTAACGGCAGTGTAATGGTAACTCGACGATACATAGCAGAGACACTTTCAATCAGTGTGCCTTGCCCTGTCATTGACGCTGTGGACATCATTGTCATTCAACCCAGGCAGTATAAGACGCAAAGCAGAGTTAATCCGGTCTAAGAGCAGTTCGTTGCTTACTACCACTGTTTTACCTAATAAGGCACGGAAATGCAGATCTCCCATTGCAGCACTGAAAATTGTCATGGACAAATATTCAGGGTCGCCGATTATCAATCCAGGTTCAGATGCCTTCAAGCGAACCAGTCCTGTGGCTAAATAAGCTTGGCTTGTTCGCATAATTCGCTCATGAAAATCTTCGGCCAGACTCGGCGACCGCCCGGCTTCTGAAATCAACAAGCGTGCCAGAAGAATTTGTCTTGGCAGCAATATGTACTGCATCATCGCCAACAAATCGGTTCGAAACGCCTCCCTGGGACAGGCTGCCGCCTCGCACATTTTATCGTGGTTAAGGGGGAAGGCTATTGTATCGCTGAATAGCGCCACCAGCATATGTTCCTTATCGGGGAAGAACCCATAAACCGTCCGTTTCGACATACCGGCAGCGCGGGATATCCCCTCCATCGTGGCGGCACCATAACCCTCAGTCATGAAAATTCGTTCAGCCGCCGCCAGAATACGTCTACAACGTTCCTCAGCAGTACAAACCTGAGGGCGTCCAAGTTTGGCTTTGACTTGGCCCCCAGGTATTTTGGCTAATCCGGTGCTTGACATTAAGAAACGATTCCGTTTTTATTTATTTAAAAAACGATATCGTTTTTTAAGGATTAGTGCAATATATCTGTCTGTAAGCATCCATTAACGAAAAGGTGAGATCTTGGCCCGTTAATCTATAGCCTTTTGAATTTTAAAAAAACTACCCTCGGAACCCAGTCATTCCGGAGAATTTTACGAGATCGGGCAAGCGATCCATACCACACCTGCCCGTCAACTTTCGGTATTTTTTATGAAAAGGTCGTATATGCCCATGCCAGCGGAAAACATTTCAAATCAATTGCTGCAAGAAGAAATTGCCCTAATTATCGGTTTGTCAGTCATGGAACTGATGCGTAAAAAAGAAACACTCTCTGCGCAGGAAGACGTGAATAATACCCATCATGTCGCCCACTATTCTGTGCGATTTATCATGGATAACCTAGCGTAACCAGACACCCATGCTGTACCACAAGGGAAAAGCCATGGCTGAAGCCGATACCATCTACAGTCTGCTGTACTGGCTAGATAACCACCTTGACCTGCCGCTTAAGCTCGACAATGTCGCAGCAAAATCGGGTTATTCAAAATGGCACCTGCAGCGCATGTTTCGTTATGTGACTGGCCAAACGCTGGGCGCCTATATCCGGGCGCGCCGGTTATCCCGATCAGCCGTGGCGCTACGTGTTAGCAGTCGTTCCATTTTAGATATTGCTTTACAATACCATTTTGATTCCCAGCAAACATTTACCCGTGCGTTCAAAAAACAATTCGGGATCACGCCGGCCGTTTATCGTCAGTCCGCCGATTGGCCGTCAAAAGGCCTTTGTCCCCCCATTCGCATGGAGGCGGCCACATGGCCACAACCGGATTTTATCAAGCTCCCAGATATGTCATTGATGGGGGCGCCCCAGATTTATCACACATCACTTGAACACCTCAGTCGCTTTCTGCATTCTGACCTGCGTTTGTATTTCTGGCAGCAGTTCCTGGACAAAGTCAATACTGTGCCACCATTCCTCTATGGATTGCATCGCTTAGTGGCGGGAGCGGCCAATGATATAGAACAGGATATCACGTTGCATTACACCACAGCCGTACCAGCAAAAGAGTATATAACATGTATGCCGATGGCTGGACCGGTGATGATAGAAGGTGGAGATTATGCGCAGTTTACCTATGAAGGGGCCATTGAAGGATTTCAGGATTTTATTATCCTGATCTACGATACCGCCGTGCCGCTATTGGGATTAACCCGCCGCCAAGGACAGGACATTGAGCGTTTCTCTCTAGGCCAACAGGTAAAGGCATTTCCGGAAAGCATTGTGCGATGTGATTATCTTATCCCCATTCTTCGGTGAAATTAATGTTATTTTAACATGAGTATTTCTTTACCGTTGCATGTCATAATCTCAGATTATCCTGGCGCCGTTTCAAAGCAAGACAATGCAAAACTGCCGATTTCTTCTAGAAAAATTTGCCAATTCAGACATAGCGGAAACATGGATAAGCGAGCGATCTTTTACGATAATGAACAACAGGCTGACTTTTAACTTTCATTTCACAGTGCTAATCAAAAAAGCCAGAGAAAGCTCCGGCCGTTCAGCAGTAGTACGTTGGCATCAAACTCACAAGTATCACTCCCTGCCTCGTAGTGCCAGGGTCATTTGGCACACGCGAGGCGGTAAAATATCATCAATAAAAGCGGTGCCTCAGGTATTAAGAAAATAGACGTTAGCCACCATTCGAGGAGAGTTGTTGCATTCTTCCCGATAAACAGTCGCTTGAGTGTCTTTTTCTGGCAATATTGGCATTTCATCCTTCTAGTTAGTTCAGACAAAAAAGTATGACCACTATTAAATCTTTGCCATTATTGGCTGCAACCAGGACCTTTTGGGTTTCTGTAGACATCCATTCTGATTAATAGTTTGATTAATCCCTGCCGTAATGAATGGGGTCATCCTTGTGCAACTCATCATAAAGCGGCGGATAATAAATATAGTCCGAGATTGGTTGGGAAAACCAAGCTAAACACACCACACAAAATGCGCATATTAATGCGATCATTGACAAGCTTTTTCCCCATATACCTGTGAACGATAGGAGTTCCCACATTAAAGAAACCCCTTGCCCATTGGGGGAAGACAGATAAAAATCAACTATGGACAGAAACATCACTGACGCAACCAATCCGCCAATTGTTCGTCGTTCTTCGTTCACCTGCTGCCGATTTCTCTGATGTTCCTCGTAACGACGCATGAGAAACTCATCGTGCTGACGTAAGGCGAGTTTTCTGACGCGTTCTGCTGGTACCTCTCCATAGAAAGGTTCGCGAAACTCGTAGCCGAAAGTCTTGGGAAATGAGGAAATCAACTTCCAGGCGATCCCTTGGAACACAGCAAATATAGTGGGAAAGCCAATAGATGCCAGCAAGCAAAATGACATCGCGGCTGCGACACGAAATCCAAAATCCCGCCACAGATTCAAGGACTCATCTGTCCAAAATAATAAACCATGGTGTTCACGCAAGAGTAAGGCGATGTCAACAAACAGCACGACACAAGAAAATTTCAACGCCCATTGCCATTCCCAAGCCTTTTCAATGACACCAAAACGTGGAATAGAAGGTTTTTCATCTTTTTTTGTTTCTTGATCATATGACATAAGTTACGCACCTCCTCAGTAAATAAACGGATTTTCATCGAAGCTTCGCCGCCCTTACACTTACGCCAAGCTTGGCCATAAACAACCAAGTCAAAAGACCGGAATAGAACAGGCGATGCGCATATCTATTCATGTTCAGCATGAATGTCCTGTCAATGTATGGATGCTTTCATTGACTAAGGTGCTTAGGTTATTACCTGTTTTATCACCATTCATAGACTTTGATTTTAATTGGCCCTTCCATTAAGGCGACAGGTTCATGTTTAGTTCCTCGATTCGCTCAAAAATTTTGCCCTAAACGTTTCGAAAAAACAACACAGTGAAATTGGACAATTATCGGTACCTAGTTTTGACCTGCTCCCACTGGTTAAGCCATCGTCAGATTAGTAATGTTTTGTTTTCCGATGCTGCTAGACAGCGTGGCTTCAGGCAGGGCAATCAGAAGTGACGAGGGACAAATCCACATATGCCAGAATGAAGGAAAATAGATTTCAGCGGATTGAAATGCCGCTGATTTAGGCTAATAGTTGCTAACCATAGCCAGTTTAATCAGTTAATTAACGCCCGCCTCGCCGGTAAGATAACTTTATGTATCCTTTTATTACCGGAGAAACGCTCCATGATACCATACAAAACCCTGGTTATGGGCCTGCTTATCTCGACGCTGGGGGTGGCCAACGCCGACGAGAGCGCCACATTTCCCCAGAAACCGGTCAAAATCATTGTACCGGTGGCGGCTGGCGGCAGCGCCGATAAACTCACGCGCGTGCTGGCGGAAAAACTCAGTGAGAAATGGGGCCAGTCGGTTATTGTGGAAAACGTCACCGGCGCCAGCGGCACTATCGGCAGCGCCAAGGTGGCAAAGGCGCCCGCCGACGGCTATACCCTGCTGCAAACCGGCGAAGCATTAACGCTGAACGCGCTATTATTCAAAAAATT
Source organism: Sodalis sp. RH14 (assembly GCF_047324285.1). Classification (NCBI taxonomy): domain Bacteria; kingdom Pseudomonadati; phylum Pseudomonadota; class Gammaproteobacteria; order Enterobacterales; family Bruguierivoracaceae; genus Sodalis; species Sodalis sp. RH14. The sequence goes on along the minus strand of NZ_CP178739.1, from coordinate 2,247,422 downwards.
ACCCTACGATTCCGCCACCGCCTTTGCGCCGGTGATCAAAGCCGTGGTCAATCCACAAATCCTGGTGGTTAATCCCGATCTCGGCATCGATACGTTTGCGCAATATGTTGCCGTTACCCGGGACAAACCCGGCACCATCAGCCTTGGGCTGCCCACCAACGGCGGCATTGCTCAAATCGCCCATGAAATGCTCAATCAGCGGACCGGCGGCAAGGTGACCTATATTCCTTATCCCGGCGGCGGACCGGCGGCGGTGGATGTTATCGCCGGCCATACCAACGCCACGCTGATTACCCTGGCTGCGGTGACCGAATATGTTAAAAGCGGACGGTTAAAAGCGCTCGCGGTGACCACGGCGTACCGGTCGCCGGCGTTGCCCGAGGTGCCGACCATGGCCGAATCAGGCCAGCCGGGTTTTAGCGTCGAAAGCTGGCAGGGTTATCTGGCGCCGGCCGGCACGCCCACCGCGATTATCGATCGGTTGAACCACGATTTCGCCGAGGTGCTGCGTTCTCCCGGGGTTAAGCAGGAATTGGAAAACCTGGGTTACGGCGTGAAGGCCAGTACGCCGCAAGAGCTGGCCGAAACGCTGTCTGGCGATGCGACGCGTTATGGCAAAATCGTCCGCGACGCGGGCATCAGTATTCAATGATCGCGATTCCACGAATATAAGACTTAAGGTGGCAGGATGTGAGTATCTCTTCTCAGACCAGCGCCGCGGCGCGCCGTGGCGGCGTACCGGCCATACGCCATCAGCAGAATTTCTGGTCCGGCTGTTTTTTTTTCGCGGTCGGCGGCGGTTTTAGCGCGCTGGCGGCGCAATACCCGATTGGCGCCGCTTCCCGGATGGGCGCGGGGTTTTTCCCGCTCCGCCTGGGCATCTTATTGGCGGCATTCGGTCTGCTGGCGATTTTTTCATCATTGTCATGGTCGTCGCCCCGCCGCGATCGCGCGTCCGCCGCGCCGTCGTGGCGGGCAGGAAAATTGGCCTGGATATTGGGCGGGACCACGGTGTTCGCGCTGTTGCTTGAACCTGCAGGGCTGGTGATTTCGCTATCGCTGCTGGTGATGATTGCCAGTAAAGCCAGCAACCAGTTCACCCTTAGCGGCACGCTAGCCAATGCGGCCGTACTGGTGACGTTGAATGTGGCGCTGTTTATCTGGGGACTGGACCAATTAATCCCGGTCTGGCCTGCGTTTATTACCCACTAGGGTTTGGTTATGGCGTTATTAGCGCATCTGATGCTGGGTTTCAGTACCGCGTTGTCTTGGGAAAACCTGCTCTATTGCTTTGTCGGCTGTACGCTCGGCACCCTGATCGGCGTGCTTCCCGGACTGGGGCCAGTGGCGGCTATCGCCATGCTGCTGCCCGCCACCTATGCCCTGCCGCCGGAAGCCGCGTTGATTATGCTGGCCGGCATTTATTATGGCGCGCAATACGGCGGATCCACCACCGCCATCCTGCTGAATATTCCCGGCGAATCCGCCTCGGTGGTCACCACCATCGACGGCCATCAAATGGCGCGGCAAGGCCGGGCCGGCGTAGCGCTGGCCACCTCGGCCATCGGGTCGTTCTTTGCTGGCAGCGTCGCCACGCTGGTGCTGGCGGCCTTTGCCATACCCTTGACGGAAGTCGCTTTTCGCTTCGGCCCGGCCGAGTACTTCTCGCTGATGTTTCTCGGACTTATCGGCGCGGTGGTGCTGTCGTCCGGCTCGCTGCTGAAAGCGCTGGCCATGATTGTCCTGGGGCTGCTGCTGGGATTGGTGGGCACCGATATCAATTCCGGCGCCCAACGCTTTACCCTGGATATTCCGGAACTATCCGACGGGCTGAGTTTTGTCGCGCTGGCGATGGGCATCTTCGGTTTTGCGGAAATCATCCGCAATCTGGAGGATAACGACGGCAAAGCGGTCAACGTCAGCAAAATTTCCACTCTATGGCCGGATAAAACCGATTTTAAACGTATGCGACCGGCTATTTATCGCGGCACGCTGCTCGGCTCGATACTGGGATTATTACCCGGCGGCGGCGCGACGCTGGCATCCTTCTCGGCTTATGCGTTGGAGAAAAAAATCAGTAAATACAGCGCCGAATTCGGCCATGGCGCCATCGAGGGCGTAGCGGGACCGGAAGCCGCCAATAACGCGGCGGCGCAAACCTCGTTTATCCCCCTGCTGACGCTGGGTATTCCCTCCAACGCCGTGATGGCGCTGATGGTGGGCGCGATGATGATCCATGATATCCAGCCGGGGCCTCAGGTGATGACCAATAATCCCGCGTTATTCTGGGGGCTGCTGGCCTCGATGTGGATCGGCAACCTAATGCTGGTGATCCTGAACCTGCCGCTGGTAGGCCTTTGGGCCAGCCTGCTGCGTATCCCCTACCGCTACCTCTACCCGGCGATCCTGGTGTTTTGCTGTATCGGCGTGTATTCGGTGCAAAACGCGGTGTTTGACGTACTGCAGGCGGTCGGTTTCGGCCTGCTGGGATACGTATTGTTAAAACTGGACTGTGAACCCGCTCCGCTGTTGATGGGATTCGTCCTGGGTCCGCTGCTGGAAGAGTATTTCAGGCGCGCCCTGCTATTGTCCCATGGCGATTTGAGCACATTTGTCACCCGCCCGCTGTCGGCGTCCCTGCTGGCTGCCGCCGCCGGGCTGATCCTGCTGGTCGCGCTGCCGGCCATACGCCGCACCCGGCGGGAGGCGTTTCGGGAATAAACGCGGTTTTCCCGCTTTCAAGCGCCAAACCTTTCACTCACTCACGGGGGTAGAACCATGACTACGCTGGACATATCGGGCTCGCGCCGCCAGGAAGCGGTAAATGAAACATTGCGGGACATCCGCGGCATTCTCGGCGGGCAGGCGTTATCCCGATCGCTGCTGGAATACGTGACCCGGCGCCTGGAACGACTGGCACAAAATGAAGGCCTGTTCAGCGCGCGCGATTTTCCCGCGCCGGCGGCCGGGGGCGAATCCTCCGCGCGCTACCGTCTCAACGCGGATGACGGGGACAACGACATCGCGCTCTACTTGAACGTGCTATTGCCGGATAAAAACTCGGTGCCGCATAACCATACCACCTGGGCCGCCATCGCCGCCGTCGAAGGACAGGAACTGAACCGTATCTACGAACGCCGGGATGATCGTAGCCGGCCGGACCGCGCCGAGCTGCACTTGCTGCGCGAAATAGTGGTCGAGCCGGGTACGCCCATCGCCTTCCTGCCGGACGATATCCATAGCATTCATGTCACCGGTAATCATACGACTCGGCATTTGCATTTGTACGGACGCCCGCTGGAAACGCTGGTGCGACGGGTGGCGTTCGATCCGGCCACCGGCGCGATCGCCAATTATAACGCTACCCAGATGGCGCCCGACGGGGGCAAGGCATGACCGGAAAACCGCTGCAGCCACAGCCGCCCCTGCGGGCGGAAACGTTATTGATCCATAGCGGCGCGCCCGTGCCGGATCCCGCCGGCGCCGGGCCGGTCAATGTTCCGGTGGTGCGCGCCAGTACGGTGCGTTTCGGATCGGTCGCCACCATGGCCGACTATCATCGCCGGCGCGAGGCGGGGGAACGCGTCGCCAGCTATGGCCGTCACGGACTGGACACCCACCAGACGCTGGAGGAAGCGGTCACCGCGCTTGAGGGCGGCTATCGCGCGTTCCTGACGCCTTCCGGCCTGTCGGCGATATCCCTGCTCTTTATCGCGCTGGCGTCACCGGGCGACCATATCCTGGTGGCGGACGGCGTCTATTCGCCGGTACATCGTATCAACCGGGCGCTGCTGTCGCGGTATGGTATTAAATTGCAATATTTTTCACCGTCCGGGGACGATCTCGCGGCATTAATCCGGCCGAATACCCGGCTGGTTTACCTGGAATCCCCCGGGTCGCTATTATATGAAGTGCTGGATTTACCAGCAATTGTCGCGCTGGCCCGCCGGCGCGGGATTCTGATGGCGACGGATAATACCTGGAGCGGAGGCTATTTTTTTAAACCCCTGGCGCTGGGCGCCAATATTTCGCTACAGGCGGCCACCAAGTATCTGGCGGGACATTCGGACGTGATGCAGGGCGTCGTGGTGGTCGACAGTCCCGAACTGGCGGCGCGAATAGGCGCCGCCTACGACGCGCTGTGATTGACGGTGGGCGCGGACGATGCGTATCTCACGCTGCGCGGTATCCGTACCTTGGCGGTACGCATGCCGCGCCACCAGATCAATGCCACCGAGGTGGCGCAGCATTTGGAACTTCATCCCGGGGTGGCGCGGGTTTTTTATCCCGCCCTGCCGTCGGATCCGGGCCATGCGTTATGGCGACGCGATTTTACCGGTGCCAGCGGGCTGGTTTCATTGGCCGTGCGCCAAACGGCGCCGGACTTTGCCGCGGCGTTCGTGGACGCGCTGACGCTGTTTGCCATCGGCGCCTCCTGGGGCGGCTACGAAAGCCTGGCGACCATCGCCGACTCGTCGGCGCTGCGCAAGCATAGCAGTTGGCAAGGCAACACGGCGCTGATACGCCTGCATATCGGGTTGGAAAACCCGCAGGATTTGACGCGGGATATCGATCGCGCACTGGCTATCGCCGCGGGTGCGGGGGAATAATGGTCCCGGCGCCCGGCGACGATGCGCCATTAGGGCGCCGTGGCGCTGATAACCTGGAATTGCAGCTCGGCGCCCGGACGGCCAAGCTGCTCCACCAAGCCTATTTCCCAGGCGAGATAATCACGAAACAACCTTTCCCGGCGCTCGGGATCGCTGACGTTATAACCGCCATAACGCGCGTCGTCTTCGCCGGTAAGCACGTCTTGCCCGCCTTGCTCCGTGGGTAAGCCGGCCGCGACCCAGGCGTTGGCGCCTCCCAGCAGCGCCGCGGCCGGCAGATTGCGCCGCCGCAGCTCGCCGGCAATCTGCCGGGCCAAAACGCCGTCGCGGGAGGTCAGAATCACCCGCCGCGGCGCGAAGCGCGGCAGCCACTCCAGTAACCGCTGCGGCGCGATAAATTTAGCTCCCGCGCTATGTTGCCTGGCAAAGCTCAGGCTGTTATCGACATCAATCAACACCGCCGATCCGTCGGCCAACAGACTGTCGGCCCGCTGCGGGGTAAGCAGGGCTACCTCCGGCGCGCGGGGATCGCGCCGCACGCGCACCGGCTCGCTGCCCGCTTCCACTATGCTATCCGCGGCGGGCGCATAAAGATAAATGTCATAACCGCCAAGCTGCAGCAGCCAAGCCGCCGTGCCCTGGGCGCGCACGCCGTCCCAATCGGCAATCACGATCCGGGCGCCCCGGGTGGCCAGGAAACCATCGGTGGCCTGAACCAGCTGTCCGCCCGGCGCCCAGCGGAAACCCGGTAGATGCCCCGCCTCATATTCCTCGCGGGTGCGGATATCGAACCGGTATAACGTTCGTTCCGCATCGGCGACGAAATCAGCCAGGCCTGCCGCGTCAATGGTCGCGACGCCCGCCCGCCTCGCCAGGCGCGCGGCCCCCGCGCGCGCCGCGTTGATATGTTGCGCGGTCGGCTCGGGAAGCTCCGTTCGCCGTGCGTGTTCCAGCTGATGGCCGGCGAGCAGCCAGTCCATAGTGCCGTTTTTAAGCGCCACCACCGGATTGGGAATACCGGCGTTAATCAACGTCTGGGCGCCGATAATGCTGCGCGTGCGGCCGGCGCAGTTCACCACCACCAGCGTTTGCGGGTCCGGCGCCAGTTCACGGATACGATAGGCCAGCTCGCCGTTCGGCAGGCTGTGCGCCCCAGGCAGGCTGAAATGATAAAATTCCTCAGGCGTGCGCCCGTCGACCACCACCAGCTTCTCCCCCGCGGCTTGGCGCCGGCGCAGCTCGCCGACATCAATATGCGGGGTTCCCGCTACCGCTTCAACGACCTCGCCCAGCGCCTTGCCGGGCACATTTTCATCGATAAAGACTTCAAATCCCGCCGCACGCCACGCGGACGTGCCGCCATCCAGCACCGCCATATCGCTATAACCCAGATAATGGAGTTTGTCGGCCGCCGCGTCGAGCAGCGAGCCGTCCTCGTCGGTCAATACCACCCGGGTGGTGGAGCGGGGCACCAGGCGATCGATAAGCAGTTCCAGCCGCCAAAGCGGCGCGCACGCCGCCAGCAGCAGATGCCCGTGGGTAAACAAGCCGTATTCGCGCACGTCGAGCAGCGCGATCTCTCCGGCGCGGGACAGTTCATCGCGCAGCTGCGGCGGCGTCAGACGATCGGGACGTATCGGGCGGGTTTGAGACGCAAGCATAGCGGTTTCCTCCTGGTTCGGGAAATAAGATGATCTGTCAGGCCGGCATGGCCCTTACTTAATGGTGATGCGGTCCGCTTTTTGATATGCGGTTTTGGTTAATTCCTGGCCGATACCGGGTAGTTCAGGTACGGCAAAATGTCCGTTAACCGGTTGATAATTATGCTCGCATAACTCAATATAACCGGGGATTAAGGTTTTTTGATGATGTTCATGAATAATAAAATTGGGGATTGCCGCTTCTAAATGCAGCGCGGCGGCGGCGATAACCCCCGAACCCGCGATATGGACCTGCACCGTGCTTTCGTAGATATGCGCCAGTTCGCTGATTTTTTTTACCTCGCTCAGCCCGCCGCTGGTGCCTAAATCAGGCTGGACAACGTCCAATGACCGGTCGGTAAGAAAAGGCAGGAACCCCCAGCGGGAATAAATACGCTCGCCGGAGGCGATGGGGATATTGATTTTTTCTTTGGCCAGTTTATGCAGTTTAGGATTCAGCGGCGTATTAATTTCCTCATAATAAAAAATAGAAAATTCCTCGATGGCCTTAGCCAGCTGGATGCTGCTGGTGATATCGGTACGGGCGTGGTTTTCAATAATGATATCCACGTCGGGACCGACTTCTTCCCTGATAGCCTTTACTCTGTCCCGCGCCAGGCGCAGGGTGGCGTTCGGCAATGGCCCTTCCAGCCTGCCGGCGTTTTTCCCCTGCTGATCAAACATGATTACGTCCACCTTTACCGCATCAAAACCCGCATTTAGCGCGGTTCTGGCGTTGGCGGCATACTCTTCCGGATGTACGGCTGGCACGCGCTGGGATGACCATCCCAATTGTATTTGCGAGGCGTAACTGCGGATTTTATCGCGGGTTTTACCGCCCAACAATTGATATACCGGCACCCCGAGAGCTTTGCCTTTGATATCCCATAAGGCGATATCTATGCCGCTGATGCCGCCAAAAATGACCGCGCCCCCGCCCTGCCCCCAGAAGGTTTCTTTAAATAACGTTTCCCAAATGGCTTCGATATTAAATGGATCTTTGCCAATAATGTGCCTGGCTAAATCCTGAATAATGCCGAACGCCGCCCTGCCCGCCGAACCGTATGCCAGGCCCACTTCCCCCAAACCGTAAATGCCCGCATCGGTATCGATGCGCACCAGCACGGGACGCTGCCCCTTGTGGCCATCGGTGGCAATTTCGTGGATATGCAATACTTCAACTTGCGTAATTTTCATAACAGGGACCTCTAATGTCATAATAGTATTTATCCGCTGGATAACAGGCGGGATTTCAGGGTTTACAATGCCGTATAAAATACCTGTCGCTAAAAAGCATTCGCGGTTACGCTTGATGGAATTCAATGCGCTTTGGCATAATTCAACCTTGTCTTGGCAATAAAATGATTTTCCAATAGCTTGAAAATTTTCTGGATAAAAAGAGTTATGGCCCAAAAAAACATCCCGGCGGCGAGAAAAGCTTCAAAATAGCGGCCGTTGTCATCGGCCAGCAGGCTCGCCTGCCCGTTCATTTCAATAATAGTTGCCCCAAACGCCAGGGTGGTGCTGTGGACCAGGCCGATAAACAAGACGCAGAAATTGGGCAGGCAGAGCACGGCGGACTGGGGGACCACTACCCGGCGTAAAATTTGCCATATCGTCATGCCGACGGAATGGCCGGCTTCGATTTCCCCCCGCCTGATGCCGGCAACACCGCCACGCAGCGACTCCGACAGCGAAGCGGTGACATTAAAGGTCAGCGCAACCACCACCGACACCGCCGGTGAAAAATGGCGGACGCTGAATTCCATGCCCAGCGCATCGGCCAAGGTTTTCAGCAATATCGGCAGGCCAAAAAAGCACAATACGATTTGCAGATAAAGGGGAATTCCCCGCGCCAGGGAAATATAAAAATCAATTACCTTAATCAGAAAACGAAGCCGATAAAACCGGATCACCGTAATCACCACGGCCAGGAGTAATCCCAGCGCAAAAGCGTTGGTTGCCAACATGATATTGACCGGCAGCTTGTAAATAACTTCTTTCATCACCAATAACATAAAATCCAGGTCAAAACGCATTGCTTAACTCCAGGTAATCCACACATCTGATTGACGACGTCTTATACCGCTATTGATAACTCAGCCGCAGCGACCACTTTTCCATCACTTTAAAAAATGAACTCAGGATGAGATAAAAGAGATAATAGATAACCGTTACCGCCAGATAGCTTTCAAAATTATGTCCGGTAGATTGTCCGATAACCTGCGCCTGGCTCATCAGGTCCACGACGCCCACGGAAAAAGCAATCGAGGTACTTTTGATGGCGCGCAAATACGTGTTCGCCAAATTGGGCAAAAGCACCCGCATGGCTTGCGGCATAATAATTTGCCTTAATGCCGTCAAGGTGGTAAGCCCGATGGCAAAGGCTGCCTCAAACTGGCCTTTGCCTACGCTGTTAACCGCGCCGCGGATATACTCGGACACCATAACCGCGTAATGCAAACCAAAGGCCAGAACCACAAAATAAATCCCGTTGGTTCTGGTGAAATCGATACCTAGCGGCAGGAATATTTCCGGCAAGCCAAAATAAAACAGAAACAGCAAGGTGAGCAGCGGCATGCCAAGGACAAATGACACTATTAGCGTTACCAGCCTGGACAATACTGGAAACGGGAAGATTTGCAGTAAGGCGAATAAGACGCCCAGCACCAGACTGGCGGCAATGCAAATAAACAATAAGAAAAGAGTTTCGGGTATAAAGGGGATCAGCCGTGGAAAAGCGGCAAAAACATAATGTATTTCAAATAGCTGTCCCATATAACGGCTCTCTTATCGGTTTATTTGATGCCGATATTGTTTTTGGCTGAAGGATTTATAGGCCGATCATCGAATTATCCCATAGATTATTGCGTCAGGTTTTTTTCCGCCTGCAGGTCGATCCTGGCCGGATAATCTTCGCTTAAAAACTGCCGCGACAGCCGGCTCAGCGTACCGTCCGCCCGTAGTTGAGCAATGACCGCACTGACATCATCCCTTAATTGCTTATCATCCGGCCTGAACCAAAAATATGCGTTTGGATCATTATCCGGCGTGCCTGCCACACCCCCCACCGGCTCGCCAACGTACTTTAATTTATAATTTTTATGGACCGCATTAAACTGCGGCACATTAAATACCGGTGAAATAACGGCATCGACCTGTCCGTCGGCAAGCAACGTCAGCATTTCCGGACTATAGACAATCTCGATATTGGCATTATGGGATTTAATATACTGTTCCATTATGCCCGCCTGGCCTGAGTTTTTATTCTGGGCGATGCGTTTACCTTCTAAATCCGCCAAAGAATGAATCTGGGTATTGGCTTGCGGCACCGTAATTACATAAGGCGTCCAGTTGTGGGCAACGCGGGTGCGGATAGCATTTTTTTCGCGTACTTCATTGCGTCGCAGATTGCCTTGCACCATATCCACCTTATTGGTCAGCAGGCTGGGAAACAGCGAGCGTTGCTCGAGATAACGGATTTCAAATTTATATTGCGGCAGCTCCTTGAAGACACGTTTTAACACTTCCGCTTCCAGGCCGGTGTAATTGCCGTTTTCATCCACATACGCCACCCCCTGGAAGCCATTGCGGGCGCCGACGATAATGTCCCGGGGGGCAGGGGCGGCATTAGCCAACAGAGCGGAAAACGCTATAGCGCATAGCGCTACAGGCGCTATTTTCTTTATGAAATTATTCATTTATTTTACCCTGGCTGTCATCAATATAATGGCTGGCGGCAAAGCCGGCGTCAGATCTCATAGGTAAGCAATGGGGCAGTACGTTTGAGAAATTTTTTGGTGCGCTCCTCTTTCGGCGCATTAAAAATTTCCGCCGGTGGCCCTTGTTCTATAATGTGGCCGTGATCCATTACCAGGATGCGGGTGGCGATCTCCCTGGCGAATTGCATTTCATGGGTCACTACAATCATGGTGACGCCCTGTTTCGCCAGCCTGGCCATAACGAATAATACTTCGCCGACTAACTCTGGATCCAACGCGCTGGTCGGTTCATCAAATAAAATGACATCCGGATTTAACGCCATTGCCCTGGCGATACCGACCCGCTGCTGCTGGCCGCCCGACAGCTTTGACGGATAGCTGTCGTATTTGGCTGACAGGCCCACGCTATCCAGCAGGCTTTTCCCCTGCGCGATGCATTCTTCCCGTCCGCGTCTTTGTACAACAAGCGGACCTTCAATCACATTTTGTAAGGCGGTTTTATTATTAAATAAGTTATAAGATTGAAAGACCATGGCGATTTTACGACGGAACCGCAGGATGTCTTTTTTACCTGAAGACCCGATATCGACCTCCGCATCGCCGATGCGCATCTTTCCAGTGTCAGCGCGCTCAAGAAAATTCAGGCAGCGTAACAGCGTCGTTTTGCCCGACCCGCTGGGGCCAAGAATCACCACCACCTCTCCTTTTTTAATCGCGAAACTGATATTATTTATAACCTTTTGTTTACCAAAATGCTTGGTGATATTATTTACCTGCATCATAATGCTTATCGTACCCCATAAAATAAACCTTCAGCAGGTGCATCTATGCTAATGCATCCCCAATCTTTTTTATCAGGACATTATGCTCGGGGATATCGGAGCTTTCTTTGCCGTAATAAGCATACTCGACAATATGCTCCGGTCCGATAATAAAGGTTGCCGGCAACTGCAGCTCATTGCCTTCATATTTTCCATGGGTAAAACCCAGCGTTTTGGCCGTTTGTACCCTGGCTTGATGTTCCAATGTCCTGCCGTTGTCGGGATCCCGCGATCCAATCCCGTAAGCTTTATATAAGGTCTGTTCCGGGTCCAATACCAGCACGAAGGGGATATCTTCCTGCTTGAGCTCGCTGGTAATGGTTGCGGCGCTGCTTTGCAATACCACATACACTTCCACGCCGGCCTGCTTGAACTTCGGGTAATCCAGAATAAGATTATGTATTTCCAATTGGCAGGTTGTGCAGCCAAAATAACGCAGGAATAACAACAGCGACCGTTGGTTTTTGGTCTCGGTGAAAAAATCTTTTTTACCGTCCCAAGGAGATGCAAACACAAAATTATGTGCCTTCTCGCCGATGCCTATCTGTGTCACATCTTATCCTTATCATTCCGTAGTTAATCATTTTATAGGGTAACTAGTAGGACTTCACCTTTTCATGGACTTTAATACGTGTCAAAGAACAATTTTAAATAATGAAATGCTATTTTCTCAATAGATAATAACGAGAAACCTTAATGTTATTAGATAGCATATTATCACCCGATTGAAATATTTTCTTTTTTTTCGCATCATACAGTTATGCCCCACCGGACTTTATGAGTTGACATCGCTATATTCAGGTTAATTAATTTCACTCATTGTTAAATTTTAGTGGTGATAGAACAATATGTTACCCACGCATGATGCTCATTATTTTCATATCGATATGCGGAAAGATTGGTTGGTTTCGCTGAGAAATTCCTTATATTTAATATAGTGATTCTCTGGGAAAGTAGAAAACCGTTATGGCGAATAAATTTACGTGCACCGAGTGTAACTTTCTTAACTGCCAAACTCGGGATAAAGAATTCCCCAGAAAATGTTTGACCACGTCGGCGGATAATGAAGCCGTTTTGCGTGCAAGCCTGGACTTGTATCACGACGATCCGATGATATCGAGGATAATGCTGGCATCCGCACAGGTTGAAGGTCAATATTACGGCCAATTAACCCGAGTAGAAGAAATTATTGTATTTGCCAAAAAAATCGGCGCTAAAAAAATCGGTGTGGCATCCTGTGCCGGATTAATCAAGGAAAACCGCATCTTTGCCAATATACTGCGCGCCAATGGTTTGGACGTGTTCGGCGTTTTATGTAAAGTGGGTGCGCAAGACAAGTGCGACGTCGGTATTGCCGAGCAGGATAAAATCAAACCAGGCAATTACGAGGCCATGTGCAACCCTGTTATGCAGGCTAAATTATGCAATCTGGAACAAACGGATCTTAATGTTATCAGCGGCCTGTGTGTCGGGCATGATTCATTATTTATCAAGAATTCCGACGCGCCGGTAACTTATCTGATAGTGAAGGATCGTGTCCTGGCCCACAATCCCATCGGTGCTCTAAATACCGGTCATTCGTATTATAAGCGCCTGCTGGATGGTGTGAAATTAAATGAGGAAGATGCAAAAATATGAATAAGGAAATAACCCATCCGGCCAGCACGTGGTTAAAGTTGATGGCGGCTATGACATTGGCGGCATTATTACCTGTTACCGCCAGGGCTGACGCTACCCTGGATAAAATAAAGTCGCGCGGCAACGTGGCGATTGGCGTTTTGGTGAATGGCGGCGATTTTGGCTCAGTGGATCCGCAAACCCGACAGTTGATTGGCTGGAATCCGGAGCTGGCACGCAAACTGGCGAAGGATCTGGGGGTCGGGGTCGAATTGGTGCCGGTGCAAACCGCCACGCGTACGCAATTTTTAATTGCCGGCAAGGTCGACTTGCTGATTGCTTCCATGGAGCTTAATCCGGAGCGAGCGGAAAGTATGGGCTATGCCCCCACGCCTTTTTATCGGGTAGGCGGAACCGCCCTGACGCTGAAAAACAGCGGCATCGCCAAATGGGAGGACCTGCGCGGAAAAACTGTTTGCGTGTCCCAGGGCAGCAGTTTCGCCAGGCCGCTGGAAACGGAATACGGTGCCGTGACCAAGGGCTTCAAGAGTTCCGCCGATTCGCTACTGGCGCTGAAAGGCGGGCAATGCGTGGCGGCCGTTCACGACTCCACATTGCTGCAGCCCCTGGTGCGCAAAGGCGGGGAATGGGCGGACTATCACGCGCCGATTGCCGATGAAATCCTGCCCGCCGATTCGGTGGTATGGACGCGCAAAGGCGAAACGGACACCATTACCGCCGTTGATCGGGTAATTCAGTCCTGGCACCGGACCGGCTGGTTAATCGAAACGGAAAAAAGACTGGGGATTACCCCGCCGCAACCGTTATTACAGGAATTGCACAAAAAATTCCAGGGCAGTTAACTTTTTAACCAAACGAAAATTGGCTTAGTGGGATGTTATGAAAACACTTTTTCCGCTTCACCTGCTGTTGGCGGCCGTTCTGCTGCCGTTTATTTCCCCGGTGGCCAGCGCGGACGCGACGCTGGGTAAAATCAAGGATCGTGGGAAAATAGTGGTGGGGGTGGACGGCGCCAGCCCGCCGTTCGGCTTTCTGGATCCCGCGACCAACCAGACCGGCGGTTTTCAAACCGAGCTTAGCCGCAATATTGCCAACCGCTTGGGAGTCGAGCTGGAGGTGGTGCCGGTTACCGCCTCTACGCGAGTTCAATTCCTGCAGTCCGGCAAAGTCGACCTGCTGATTGCCAATATCCAGTGGACCCAGGAGCGCAGCGAGTCGCTAAGTTATGCCCCTACACCCTATAATCTGGTCGGCGGCGCGGCGCTGGTGCGTAAAGAAAGCGGTATTTCCAAGTGGGAAGATCTTAAAGGCAAAGTGGCCTGTGTCTCCCAGGGCAGTAACTTTGCCAAGCCACTGGAGGAATACGGCGCCATTGTCAAAGGGCTGCGCGGCATTCCCGAATCGCTGCTGGCGCTGAAAGGTGGCACCTGTGTCGCCTCGGTACATATCTCACCGGCCATGCATCAGGTACTGGTGGGCGATAGCGCGGCGGAATGGGCCGATTACCAGATCGCGACGAAAGATCAATTGATCCCTTCCCCTACGGTTATCTGGACCCGGCGCGGAGAAAAAGACACCCGCAACTTTGTGGACAGCGTGATCCGTGACTGGCACAAGACCGGCTTATTAGTGGATTTCGCCCACAAATACGGTGTCCCAGACGAGTATTTTACCGATGCCCACCAAAAAGCCCTGCGCGGAGAATTCGACGCAGCACCGGCTGAACCGGCGGATAAATAATATGGGCGAGACAGCGGTTATCGGCGCAGCGGGGGTGTCTGCGGTGATCCAGTCGTTTCTTGCCTGGCTGGTGGCTTGTTTCAGACCATTGGGCCTGAATTATGCTTTTGTGCTCGATCCCATCGACCGGCAGGCTTTTATCGCCGGTACATGGGTCTCGCTTAAATTATGCCTGTTGACCATTCCGATCAGTTTGCTTATCGGCGTCCTGATCGCGGCGGCCATGACGCGCAAATCCCGCTGGATTGTCGCTCCGGTCAGCGCCTTCGTGGAATTTACCCGCAATACCCCTGCGCTGGTGCAACTTTACTGCGCATTTCTGGTGCTGAATATGCTGATCGGCCAAAAAATAGCGGGCGGCGCCAGCCCCATCACCCCGCTGATGTGGGTGGTGCTGGTGGTGGCGGTTCACAAAGCGGTATTCCATGCTGAAGCCCTGCGCGCCGGCATCGAAGCGGTTTCGCCGATTACCCTGGAAGCGTCGCGTTCACTGGCGTTCACCCCCCGCCAGACCTTCTGGTATGTCCAGTTGCCGCTGGCGGCGCGTTTCGCCCTGCCCTCGCTTATCAATAATCTGGTCGATCTGGTAAAAATGACCGCGATTGCATCGGCTATCGCGGTGGGCGATGTCACCTATGCGTCAATTATGATTTGGTCCCAGCGCGACAACGTACTTGAGCTGCTGTTGCTGATTCTTATCTGGTTCGGATTGTTGACCTGGATGGTCAGCGCCGTCGGTCACTGGCTGGAACATCGCCTGAGGATGCCCGGATATGGACAATGACGTCTCCCTGAAATTGCATGCTGCGAATTCCGGCCGCCGCGAAATTGTCTCGGCGGTCTGTTCCGACCCCTGGTTTATCGCCTTGCTGATGCTGTTGGCGCTGAATCTGTTTTGGCTGCTTAGCGGCACTGCGCCGCCAAGCATCAGGTTGCTATGGCACTGGCTGCCGGCGCTGTTGAGCGGAATGTGGACCAATATTGAAATCAGTATTGTTTCCATGGGGCTTGGCACTGCGGCCGGCCTGATATTCGGCGCGCTGTCTTTGTCGCCTTCGCGGCTGCTGTGCCGCCTGGTGCGGGGATATGTACAGGTATTCCGCAACGCGCCGGTGCTGGTATTGATCTATTTCACCACCTACGTTTTTCCTTTTGAATTTACTTTATTTCACTGGTACCTGCCCTTTCCGGACTGGTTAAAAGTCGTTATCGGGCTGGGATTATCCGCCAGCGCCATCATTGCCGAAATTTTCCGCGGCGCCATACAGTCCATTCCCAGCGCACAGTGGGAGGCTGCGCAGTCGCTGGCCTTCCGGCGCGGGCAAATTTTTCGTTATGTCATACTGCCCCAGTGCGTGCGACGCATGTTGCCGCCCTGGATGAACCTGTATGCCGGCATCACCATGAGCACATCCCTGGCCTCTCTGGTGGGGGTCCACGACCTGGTCGACATGGCCAGCATCGCCAGTAATACCGTAGCGCGAACTAACTTCACCGTTTTGGTCTATTTCACCCTGTTACTGTTCTTTTTCATCTATTGCTACCCTATTGCCCGTTTGACGAGGCTAAAGGAAAAACGACATGCGCGATCCTGATACCCGCTCCTCACTTATACGCAGCGGTGCGGACAAACCTCTGGTGCGGCTTAATAATGTCCATCTTTCATTCGATGATAATGAGGTACTCAAAGGCATCGATGTTTCCGTCCGTAAAGGCCAGTCGGTATCGATCATCGGCCCCTCGGGATCGGGGAAATCGACCATTCTGCGCAGCATTACCGGGCTATTGCGGCCACAAAAGGGCGAGATAGAGGTCTGCGGCATTCCGGTTCATACCCTGCGGTCGGAAAAGGAATTTGTCGAGCTGCGTCAGCGTGTAGGTTTTGTTTTTCAACAGTACAACCTGTTTCCTCACCTGAGCGTACTGGAGAATCTGGTGATCTCCCCCATCAAAGTGCTGGGCGTATCGCGCCAGGAAGCGACGGAACGGGCGTTCGGGCTATTGCGCAAAGTCCATATGGAGCATAAGGAGACCGCCTATCCGGGGGAACTCTCCGGCGGCCAGCAGCAGCGGGTGGCGATTGCCCGTGCGCTCGCCATGCAGCCTGAACTGATTTTATTCGACGAAGTGACCTCCGCGCTCGACCCGGAAATGGTCGGAGAAGTTCTGAACGTGATCCGCAATCTGGTCCGGGACGGCATAACCTGCGTGCTGGTGACGCACGAAATGCGGTTTGCCGAGGAGGTCAGCGATATCCTCTATTTTACCGAAGCGGGGCACATCATCGAATCCGGCAATCCCGAACGGATTTTCAGGCAGCCTCGTAACGAACGTACCCGGATTTTCCTGCGGCGCGCCCTGGGTGAAACATCGGGGTCGCGGGCGGCGGCGAACATGTGACCTAATAGGGCGAACACAACCGGCTTGAGATTAATAGGGGTGATATCCCTAACGCGCAGGGCGCGCTAATTTCAGCGGTCCTTCGATCATATCCAGCACACCGTGTGCGGCGGGAAATGCTTCGGCAAGGGATGCCATGCGGGGTTTAACAGCATCAAGATAACGCTAACCTGCCTGGGTCTGGTTCAGTTTGCGGGTGGTGCGGTGGAACTAGCAGATCCCTAAGTTTTTTTCCTACTGCAAACGCACCGCTACGGATGCAGAACGGTTTCCCTGACGCTTATGCCGGCCTGGCGCAGAGTGTTTTCGCCGAATGGTCGCAATCGTCGGGCGCTGGACGTGGCGGAAGCCGTATGGGGGGCAGCAAACGACCCTGCATATCATTTAAAAGTGGTATGGCAAGGCATAAAGATAAGACGCTTCAGGTATGGTCTGATGAAATACGGTATCAAAAAACGACAATATTTTTATAGGCCAATGGCGAAAAAAATCGCGACGCCGCCTTGATGCCGTGCAAAACCTCATCATTTATTACCCAGATTGGGTAAACTGTTCCCCATCGTGCACGATGCGGTGGCCAATGGCTCTCGATTGGTCAGAAAGCGCACGCTGCGGCGACAGGATAGTCTCGACGATGAACAGCAATGCTTCACTGGGAGCGCTGCCTGAGCTCAATGCCGCTTCCTATTTTTCCCCCGCGATTTTCCGTTGGTTCCGGGGGTCAGGAAGATGAAAATTCGCAGCTAAGCCCGAAGGGTGTTCCCGACTGCTGTCAGCATCAATAATGGCGAATTCTAATGAAAAGCTGCCGCAGTTTAAAACCGGTACTCGTTGGATAGACAGAACCTCACCTGCTTCTCCGTAGAATAATTGACAGCTTCTTATAGCCGGCAATATCGGAGAATGCCTTCATTGAGGCATGTCGTATCCCGACATCATGCACAGCCTCGCTGATGACAGCGATAAAAAGACCTTAAGTTACCCTGAGCGATATGCTTTACGATTAGCATCACCGGTATTCTCAAGATGTTTAAGTATCGCTTCCCCGCTGGCTAGCGTCCGCAGCTTATACCGCGTACCGCGAGCTGGGAGGGAAAGAGATAACAAAGGATAACCGTGAATGGGATAGCTCCGGGACTAATCGCGGACACAAGATTTTTCTGTGACCCACTTCCGCCAGAGCGGATGCGCAGCATTGCCGAAGAAACTTCATTAGGTCGTGCTGGAGAACCTGATGAAATTGCAGCAACAGTTTCGTATCTGGCTTCTTACGAAGCCACTTTCATCACTGGGGTAACAATAGCGGTAAATAGAGGGCTGAGTCCTGTTGCTCAATTCTGGGGATTTAAAAGCGTCGTTTTGATCTTCCAGAATGCAGGTTCGCCTCATTGCCCCCATGGTCTCGACTGAACTTACTGAACTTAAGTGACGTACGGAACTCACGAAGAAGCTGTACTGACTCATGCTCCTTATGGTAATCGCTCTGCTGAGAGATGAGGGCAAGGAGATTATCTGCTCCTTTATCAGCCTTCTGGAGCCAGTCAACAAATTCATGGTGGCACAACTCGTAGAAAGACGATAAGCCTTGACCCCATCCAACAGTTTGCGGGCCGGCTTTTCGAGATCGTCCAACCGGAGTACATATTCCCGTTTTTACTTCCTAACTTAGGCGCTGCAGTATGACCACTCAGGCAAAAAAAATCAGATTTAGCGATTTCCACGAATGTGTCGCGCATTGGGTTCGGGGACTTTATCGACAGTATAGAGACGTCATACGGAATAGGCGTCTCGGGCTCGGAAATATCGAGGAAACGCACACCAATGGGCCTCGTCGCGGTGAGGAGGCATGGCCTAACCGGTATTGCAAATACGGCATCAGCCACCGCGAACTGCAGGGGATGCTGGCCAATCACGGTGTCTACGTAGATCACACCACGATTTACCTCTGGGTTCAGCGCTATGCGTCTGAGCCTGAAAAACGGCTGCGTTAGTACTGTCGAAATCCCTCTGACCTTAGGTTGTTTTTCAGAAACTTGGTATTTGTAATGTGCGAATATGAAGCATCTATGGCATGCGTGGTGTGCGGAATTCGGTTGCGAAGACGCCCAATATGACCACTACCATAGTGGTTCCTACGAGGGAGGTAGCCAACCAGCCACCGAGATAATAGGTAGCTGATCCCAATGCTGATCCCATTGCACCGCAAAGGAATATGACAGTCATGTATGCTGCGTTCAGGCGACCGCGCGCCTCTGAATCGAGGCTCTGGATGGTGCGCTGGCCGAACACCTGATTCGCCTGCGTTGACGCATCGAGTATAATCGCGGCGACCACCAGAATCAGCAGTGATCCTGCAGCTTGTCCCCACCCACTGATGAGCAGCGCAATGGCGGCGCACAACAATACCAGCCCAGTACCGGATCTTGAACCGCCACGATCGGCCACCATGCCAGCCAGCGGTGTCGAAAGCGCGCCGGCCGCTCCCGCCAGCGCGAAGGCGGAAATACCCATCTGTCCCATGCCAAAGCGGACATGCAGCATCAGCGGACCGGCGGTCCAGAACATGTTGAAAACCGCGAACAGCGTACCCTGATAGGCTGCGCGGCGCTGCAGAGGACGCGACGTGGTTAGAAGGCCTAGCATGGATCGGAGCGTTGCAACATAGCCTCGGCTGGGTCGGGGCCGCCATCGTGGCAAGGCCCGAGCCAAAAGTAATAACGTGCCGAGCATCACGACGGCTGAAAAGATAAATATTGCTCTCCATCCCCAATGGGCCGTAAGAAAACTTGCTAATGGGCGGGACAGCATGATGCCCACCACCAAACCGCCCATTATGTTGCCAATGACCTGGCCGCGCTTCGTCGCCGGCGAAAGTTGCACGGCAAGTGGAACCAGGATCTGGCTGCCCACGGTGCACATGCCAAGCGCAAGGGATGTGATGAGGAGGCCAGGAGCACTGCTGCTGGCCACGCCGAAAAGGCTAAGTATAGTGCCGGTTGTAGTGATCAAAACGAGCCGGCGGTTTTCCACCAGATCGGCCACACAGACTAGAAAGAAGAGCCCGATCCCGTAACCGAGTTGAGTCGTGGTGACAATCAGCCCGGCCAGGCTCGCGGGCAACTGTAGGCTGGCTGCGATGGGCCCCGCAATCGATTGAGAGTAATAAACATTAGCCGTTGTGGCACCGCAGGCAAGGGCGAATAGTAAGACCGTGGCTTTTGATAGCTGCTTTGTCTGCACGGCGGCAGGTAGCAGGTTAGGTCGAGTCGTCATTATCTGCTTATTTGCCTCCCACTACGACTGAAAACGTACTATCAGTGAAGTCCATAGAGTTGTTCCCGAGAGGCTCACCGAAGTTCGACGGCACAATTGCCCCATGCATGCGTGGTAACTACGCGCGCGTCTGAGGATGCATTACCGCCCTTCCCATCACAGCAAACAGTATAAACCTTGCGGAATATATTGATAATTGGTTAAATAACGAAAATATATTTCAGGAATTCCGAAGAACATTAGCGAACCTGCAGCTTTACCTGATGATTATTGAAAAGGGCGGCCTGTCGGCGGCGGGCCGGGAATTCGGACTTTCGCCAGCTTCAGTTTCAGAGCGCCTTGCCATATTGGAGTCATACTACGGTGCGACCTTGCTCACACGAACGACCCGTTCTTTCAGTCTTACCGATGAAGGAAGAGTCCTAGCCGAAGGCGCACGGCGTCTGCTCGCCGAGGCGGAGGAACTGGAGAGCCGAATCAAATCAGGGACGCAAAAACTATCAGGCCACGTTAGACTGACCGCGCCCGTCGATCTGGGACAGACTCGTATCGTGCCCATTCTCGACCGCTTTCTCGAAGAACATCCCCATGTCACCATCGACCTCAGTTTGACCGACAGCTTCGTGGATCTGGTGAGCCAGGGAATTGATTTCGCAGTCCGATACGGCACATTTGCCGACAACACGCTGATAGCCCGCCCCATTGGCGAGAATCGGCGTTTGATCTGCGGAGCGCCAGATTATTTGCAGCGTAAGGGCATCCCCCCTATGTCAGTTGTCGCCTTATTTTTCATGGGGTTTATCGTTTGGTGGACTTCCAACGATCTTTCAGTCCGCAACTGCTCAAGTCTCAGGAAATGATGCCGAACTCGCTACGGCAATGTTGACAACAATCTACAACATCGGAATTTTTGGCGGCAGCGCAATTGGAGGTTTTCTTATCAGCGTATTTGGAGTCGACAGTCTTGCGGTGTTCTCACTGCTTGCGGTACTTGGTGCGCTGATCGTAGTGTGGAAAGGCGCCCGCCACGCCTTTCCCAGGTAATCAAGATGCCATATCACGCTTTTTTATGTGAACCTTGCGCAAGCTATCTATCAATTGTATGCCTTTTCAGCCAATAACGTAGCCAATTTATTGTCGGTTAGGTATTGATACCCGGCTACGTCAACACATCCCAATGTATAATGTTATCAACAACGCTATGCTGCAGAGGTTGACGCAAGCTGACAGCTATCTGAGGATTGTTCAACAGCAGGCGGCGCTATTGGTGCAACAGCGTATCCTGCATCCTGGCTATTAAAAAATGCTCTCGTGCAAGGATAATGCCACCGCTCAATTGTAGGGGGCCTTTATGCGCTGTACTTACTGCATTCGCGACAAAGGAGAACTAAAACCCCGTGGGATAATGAGCGGGCCGGCGATGTCCACCCCACTCGCCGCTTACCCGCCTTGTATCCGCATAACATGATTTGGCCATGCGAGCGGCTTTTAGCCGCTGGACGTACGGCATCGGTAATGCCAATCCACTTGGTTATGAACCCGGCCGGCTAAAAGGTGAAATTTTTTGCCAGGGCGCAGCATTCTCATACTGCGCGGCGGTATCTATCAACCGCCGTTCGTTCCCCTGGGGGGCCACCAGTTGGATACCGGTCGGCAGCCCGTCGGCATGTTCCGGCGCAGGCAGGGCTATCGCGGGACAACCGGCAAGACTGACCGCGGCGGTAAACATCCCCACCGCCCCAGCAACGGCGGGACGGCCGCCGATAACAGCCGGATTGGCGGCGGCGCAGTCCCAGCCGGCGGTAGGGGTTACCGGAGTCATGATCAGATCATAGCGGTTGAATATATCCCTGAAAGCCCAGCGCAGCGCAGTAACGGCATCCAGGCCTTCCACATATTGGCCCGCTGTGATTTGCCGCCCTTTCTCCGCCATGGTCATTACCGCGTCGCTCACCTTGCTTCGCCAATCCTGTTGCCCTGACATCACCCTGGCGATGCCGGCATTTACTAAGGTGGAATAGAGGCGATAAGCCTCGTCCGGATTCCATAAGGGCCTGACTTCATGGACAGTATGGCCCAGCGTGCGCAACACCTGTTTGGCCAACGTGGCTGCGGTCAGCACACTCTTATCGATATACCAGCCGGCGCGGCTGTCCGTTACGACATCGAAACAGGCGATATTAAGTCCCCTGCTAGAGGTCGCCAATCCGATAGTATCGCTGAGTACCGACATTACGGTGTTAAGATCCGCGACATTGCGGGTTAGCGTGCCAATCACCTGGAGATCGTTGGCCAACGGCGGAAAACCGTGTCGCCGTTCCACTGTTCCGATTGACGGCTTAAACCCGACGATACCAGTATGGGCTGCCGGCTTCCTGATCGACCCGCCAGCATCAGTGCCGATAGCGAAGGTACACATGCCCGAGGCAACGGCAGCCGCCGCTCCGCCGCTGGAACCGCCGGGGGTTTTTGTTGTATCCCAGGGATTTTTGGTGATGCCGAACAAACGGTTACCGGTATATCCCGCCATCGCCAATTCCGGAGTGTTGGTTTTACCGACAAAAACGCAGCCCGCCGCGATTAACCGTTCGATGGCAATATCGCTGCGCGGCGCGATAAAATCCCTGAATAATTCACTCCCCCACGTGGCCTTGAGGCCGCCAAAATAAAGATTGTCCTTTACCGTAAAAGGAACGCCGTCTAATTGGCTTAACGGTCGGCCTGATTGCCAGCGCAGAGAAGACGCCCTGGCAGCGCGCCAGGATAGTCCGGTATCCTGAGTGACAATAGCATTAAGAATGGGATTGATGTGTGAAATTCTTTTCTCAATAGCCGCCAAAGTATCTTCCGGCGTAAAAAGACCCTGTTGATATCCGCCAGCCAACTGACAAGCATCAAGCTCCCATAATCTATTTTTATCCACGGGCAGACATTCCCCATTGTAGCAATATATATTGATTATTTAAATAAATACTCCAAAGCCGCCGCCTACACATCGGCTAGAAAAATAATATCCCCGGCCAGACTCGGGTTAACTCAATAATCATCGTAAACTATGCATCAGCATTTTTAGCTGCTTCATGTTTTATCAGCTTTCTGAGTTCTGCCGCTAATGCCACAAAGTCCTGACTCAACGGGTTGCCGGAATCAATAAGATTAACGTCTATCACTTTTTTGATATGGCCAGGTTGGGTTCCCATCACCACGATCTTATCCGCTAAAAAAATAGCTTCTGAAATACTGTGGGTGACAAAAATCACCGTCTTGCGTTCTTGTTGCCAGATCCGCTTCATCTCTTCCTGCAACGACTCGCGGGTTTGCGCATCCAACGCCCCGAATGGTTCGTCCATTAATAATACTGTCGGGTTATTCGCCAGCGCGCGGGCGATGGCCACCCGTTGCTTCATGCCACCCGATAAGTCCCGGGGCAGGCGGTCCTGGTACGGTAGCAACCCCACTCTTTCCAGCACCGTTAGCGCAATGTCTCTTTGTTGCAACCGGGAGTGCCCTTTCAACATGGGACCAAACGCAACGTTTTCCATCACTGTTCGCCAGGGAAATAATGCATATTCCTGAAAGACCACCCCCCGATCGGGCCCTGGACCGGTAACCCGCGTGCCATCTACCCAAATTTCACCGCTGGTTGGCGTGATAAACCCGGCAATCATATTTAATAACGTAGATTTACCGCAGCCTGATGGCCCCAACAGACAGGTAAAGCTGTTTTGTTTTAATTCCAAATCCACCCGATCAAGCGCGAGATGATCTGCATATTTTTTAGTGACGCCTTTAATAAAAATCCTGTGATGGTTTTCCGCATCATCCGGTACACTAATAGTGTCTTGTAGGCTAAGCATTTAAAATCCTTGTTAGTCTCTCCAACCCAGCAGCCTGGTCTCAATCATGGTTAGGAATAAATTGACCATATAGCCAAAAAAACCAATGATTGCAGCCCCAAGCAGCATTTGAGAGACGGAAAAATAGGTTCTGGCGTTATTGATGTAATAACCCAGCCCGGAGTCGGCGCCAAGAAATTCCGCCGCGACAATAACAAAGAAAGACAAAGAAAGCCCAAGCTTCAGGCCGGTGAAGATGAATGGTGTTGCTGCCGGTAATACCACATAGCGAAACATCTGCTTTTTATTGGCGCCTAAGCTTGCACCTGCCCGCAACAACAATTTATCCACATGTTTAACGCCATCTACCGAGGCGGTGAATATGGGAAAAAAAGCTGAATAGGCAATAAATGTCACCTTCGACAGCTCGCCGATGCCAAACCACAGCACCAGCATCGGTAAGAATGCCAGTGGAGGTATCGGGCGCAATATTTCAAACAAGGGTTCGATAAAGAAGCCAGCCGATTTGCTCATACACACCAGCAGTGAGAGCCCAATACCGGCGAACGCCGCAATAACAAAGCCAGCAAGGATGCGGAACAGACTGGCCCCAATATCCACCTGAAGCTCACCGGAACGGATCGAGTCGACAGCGGCATCGATAACGTCCATCGGTGAAGGCAGCAGCAGTGGATTGACAAAGTTCAGACCGGCTTTATTCGCCCAGGTTACCGCTATCCAAATCAATAAAAAAACGCAAACGGCAATCCCGGTCCTGAGCAGATGTGATCGATGAGCGTGGGCGTTATGCATGGCTTGGGCCCCAGTGCACTCTGATGGGATCCACACCACCCAGAGGCATGGGATCGATGGCCTTCGCCATGTCCGGCAATGAGGAAACCCGTTTATTGGCCAGCGCCCACTGTGCGGTTGATCTAAAGGTATCCGCCAATTCATCGGATAGCGAGAGTTTATAAACGCTGTTGTCGACCATCACCCTCAGCGGACCGGCAGGTACCTTCAGCACGCTCTCAAGGGCGGCCAACGATTCTTCTTTATGGGAATAAAAATAGTTTTCGGCATTAATCAATGCCCTCAGCAGCGACGCCGTGGTGCGGGGATACTGCTTTACCCAGTCCTGACGCGCAATAAGAGTCGAATGCTGATATAATAGCTTGTCGCGTTCTGATAATTTTGTCGGCGGCTGTGTAAAATAGAGGGTATTGCCCGTTGCATAGAGCGTGCCGTTTAATTGCTGTAATCGATATAAGAAGGGTTGCCAAGACAATAGCATATCAACGTCTCCGCGACTGGCCGCGACTACGCCTTCGCTCGGTTCCATATTCATCATCCGGATTTTCCTGACGTCAAAATGATACTTTTCAGCCAGATGAGATAAAATTAATGGGTTATTCGCGCCTTCGGTGAAAGCGCATCGTTTGCCCTCAAGCACAGACGGTGACTCCGGATGAAAACCTGGCGCCAATACCAGCCCTTGTCCACCGGATATATCAGCGAAGGCGCAGAGTATTTTTGCCGGTATGTTACGGGAGGCCAAAATAATCTGGCTAAGCGGATTGCCGACGCCGATGGGAAATCCGCCGCCCATAATGGTCAGCATGTCGCCACTAGACTGTTGCCAGCGGATAGTGACATCAATGCCCTGAGCCTGAAATAATTTAAAATAATCAGCCAAGGCCAATTGCATGCCTAATTGCGGATCCCGCACTCCCAATAATTCAAATTCAGTCAATTCATTTTTACCGCTTATCTCGGCGCTATTCGCCGTTTTTACGAGTAACGGCGAAACGGCGATGGCACTAAGAAAGGTTCTTCTGGTCAACATGTGTGTTTCTCCCAACTTTTACGCTTAATTAATGGAAATGATGAGATAAGCCGAAGATTATATTTTCAACTGCAATGATTTAATAATATCCAGATTGACTTCGACCCCGTGGCCCGGAGTGTCTGAAATGTTTACCATGCCGCCTCTAACGGAAAGCGGAGCAGAAGTCACGTCCTGGCTTAAATAATCCTGAGTAAAACTTACACCAGTATTTAACCGCGACACGGTGGCGGCTAAATGAGCCATCGCGCTGGAAGCCACGCTGGACTCCGCTATTTTGCACGCCAGCACCACATTGCCGTTAGTACTGTCACAATTCAGAACGCCGGCTAAAATGTGGTTATAAGTACCAAACTTCAATAATTTAAGATTGAACCACATCACGCCGAGATGACGTTCCCGCAAAATATCGGCGTCGGTATGCAGGCTTTCATCCGCCGCGATGTCCATCAGCGAGGAGTGAGCCAATAACATTTTCAGTCCATCGTCATCCGCAGGTTTCAACGGTTGCTCAAGATATTGCAGGCCCGCTGGGGAAGCGTGACGCATAAACTGAAGAGCCTTATCCACGTCCCAGGCCATATTGGCGTCGGCCGATAATGCAATTTTATCGCCATGGGTCGCGCGGATGGCGCAAATCCGTTCAGCATCTTCTAGCGGATCGTCGATACCAACCTTTATTTTAAAATAGCGATATCCTGCTCTGATTGCGTCGGTTAACGTTGCGTCATCCTGCGATTGGCCGGAACCACTTAATATCTTTAACGCTGGAATACTATCCCTTCTCTTATTCCCAAGCAGTTGCCACAGCGGGATATCTTTCTGACGAGCGACCAGGTCGGCAATCGCCATGCACAGTGCGGACTTGGCGGTTGTTGCTCCAGCGATAAGCCGGTCGATCTTATATTCAATTGCGGTAAAATTATCGGTATCCTCGCCAATTAAATGCGGAATAAGGGAATAATCTAGTGCAAATAATACATCAACCAAATATTCCCCAGTCATGGTCGCAGCAATGCTCGCCTCCCCCCAGCCATGGTGATTATCCGATGAAAGCACCCTGATGAAGACGTTCACAGTGGATTCAATTTTCTCACTGGCAAGCTTCATCGCCTGCTTAAGCGGCAAACGGACCGGATATATTTCTATTGACTTGATTTTACTCATACCGACGTTATCCCAATTGACGTTTTTATAGGATCGCCCTCACCAAATAATACCTGTTCAAGGCTATATAATTCCGCGATGGCGCCATAGCCCAGATCGTTGATTCTGACGAAAGGCGGTTCAATATTTAATCGCCGCCACATATTTTTCACCCCCTCGCTTACCCCCCTTTGATACGCCTGTACTTGTCCCACTACGCCGGACAGCACAATAGTTTTAAGCGTGAAGCAAACTGAAAGGGAAAATATGGCTTCGCCGAGCACAACACCCGCCGCAAAAAAACTGTCTTCGATTTTTTTATCACCGGCATTCAGCCGGGAAATTAAATTCAATAATTTTCCGGGTTCGATTTCATCCAGTAATATCGGTGCAAATCGGTACTCATCGCCGCTGCTTTGCTTGACCAGTGAATAACCGGACGCTTTCGTCAATAAACATCCCCTAGCACCGCATAGACAGAGATCGTCGGCACCGAGAACAGGAATGTGCGCAATCAGCCGATCATCGTTGATATTTCCATGGGCAATGCCGTTAATCAGTACATACGCCCCGATACCGAAGGCGATATAGATCAGAAGCGTCGCGTCCTTGCTCTTATAAGGATCCGGCGCAACGGAGTTGAATTCCAGAGGCCGCTTTTCAGAGAACACCTTTTCCCCTATGCTCAGCGCTTCGCCAATGGTTCCCAGATAAACAGGAACCTTAAAGAACTCCCCCAGCTTATGGGTAATTAATTGATTATTAAGAACATGGATCGAAGAAATACAAATTTTACCCTGTCTTTTATCAACCGCACCGATGGTCACTACTCCGATACCAATGATTTTATTTTTACTGATATTATTTTCAGACAATACCCCGTCAATTTTATCTATCAGGTCCTCAACCACGGTATTGCCGGAGCCTTTAAGAGTATCGGTAAGATCGCTGCGGGCAAGTTGCTGGCCGCGCAGGTTTATTATCGATACGCAATGCTCAAACGCGGTAAGGCACACCGAAATAATAAACTTTGAGGTGACGCTGAGCGCCAGGGGCACCTGCCGGCGGCCGGGTCCTTGCGCCTGTCCCTGCGGCGCAGCTTCACTGATTAAATCATCCTCGATCAATTCCCTGACAATACGGGAGATTGCCGCCTCGGATAAACTGAGGGTTTTAGCAATATCCGAACGTGACATCCTTCCATGCCGGCTCAGAGCATGAATGATCAGGCTGCGGTTATACTCTCTGATATTCACCGTATTACGGCCTTTTCCTTGTTCGTTCATCATCAGTCCAGCACCGCCACCGCTCTGATGGGGCTTCCCGTACCGCCTTTTATTTTCAACGGGAAACCGATAAATTTAAACCGGCCTTTACCGACCAATAACTCTAAATGTTCCAGCCCTTCCATATGCGTGAATCCCATATCCCGGCATACATGATGAACTTCGAAATTATTCCGTCCCGTCCGCCCGGGGCTCATGGCTTCGACCCCGAACATAGCTATGCCCTGCTGCCCCAGCCAGGTTGCGGAATCTTTGGTCAATCCCGGAAAATCGGTAATGTGCCCGGGCGTGCCCAGGGTTCGTTGATTGAAGGCCATATAGAGCAGTACGGTATCTTTCGCTTTTATTTCCACGCCGGCCTTCACGATGGCATCTTGTAAATCCTTCACACTGATATCACTGTTCAGCGGCTTGTGAGATAAATCCAGGCAAACCGCCTCGGTATAAAAGTTCTCCAGGGGCATTTCGTCGATAGATTTCGCCTGTGATGAATCATCAAAATGGTGAGGGGCATCGACATGTGTTCCGCTGTGCTCTCCCATGACCAGCAGATTCACTGCCGTTGAAAATAGATAGCCCTCCGCTGCCCTCTTCTCCTCATGGGTGGTAAATGGGGTAATGCTTACGGTGGGATGATTGGGTAACCGCTGCATTTTGTGGCTTATCTCTCTGCTCAAATCGATTAATTGCATTTGGCTTTCCTTTTGATCTTTCTTATAACTAATTGATTAATATAAATATTACCCTTATGAGAGGTCTGCAATCTCAATTCAAGAGACATTTGTATTATTTGCTGTCAGTAAGTAATTAATAAGCAAACAACATGCCAACCGACTGGGCATTCGACACCTTCAGGGTTACCCCCTCGTCTAATTAAAAATTATTCAAACAAGATGATTGTGTTATCAAAGAATTACCTGGTTAAAATTCCGAAGGAAATGCGGAAACGCAGAGAAAATGAACTTGCCCCTGCGCTACAACCTTAGTTACGTTTAACATTCTTTGCACAAAAAAAGTTCATTTTACGCGATACTTCGCACTGTGAACGCACAAACTCGCTTGGCGAGCCAGCGTCAACGGTAACATTCCGGAGCCGGCCGATGAGCTCCCCTGCTCAACGCAAGGCCTGCGCGTTACATTTTCCAGCGCTATCACCCATGCCGGCAGCACCAAGACCCATCATTTTGTCCTCGCTCAACACCATGACCGTTCAATAAAGCCTGGCATGCGTCAGGTGGCAGTCAGCCCAAGCTTGCGCATCCTATAAATGAGTTGGCTCAAAGTTATTCCCAGCCGCTGCGCGGCTCGTGACTTGTTACCACCGCAGTGGGAAAGTGCCAGTTGGATGGAGTTGGCATCGCTGGGTTCGATACGGGACGAAAAAAGGTGCGCCTGGGAGCTCCCTGCGGCGTCAAGAGGATCGTCCGCAGGCTGGTGCGTCGCAGCGGCTTGTTCATGTTCCAACAAAGCGGCAACGTGCTGGGCATCGATGATGGGTAATTCCGACAGTAAGACCAATCGGTTAACCACATTTTGCAGTTGGCGGACATTCCCCGGCCAGGTATAACGGATCAGCGCGGCCAGCGCCTCCGCGGAGCATTGCACCCGGCGCTGGAAACGCGCGCCGCTCTCTTCAATGAAATGCTGAATCAGCGTAGACAGATCCTCCGGACGCTCCCGCAGCGAGGGTAAAAATATCGGCACCACGTAGAGCCGATAGAACAAATCCAGCCTGAATCTCCCCTCGGCGACCTGCTGGCGAAGGTCCAGATTCGTCGCGGCGACTATACGGACATTGATCGACCGCTCCTCCCCGCCGCCGACTCGCTGAATCGTTTTTTCTTGCAATGCCCGTAATAATTTAGCTTGCAGATTCAACGGCAATTCACCGATTTCATCGAGGAATAATGTACCGTTGTCCGCCTTTTCAAAATGCCCTTGCTTGGTTTTGTCCGCTCCTGTAAACGCGCCTTTTTCATGGCCGAACAGCTCTGATTCAAACAGGTTTTCCGGCACGGCCGCACAGTTCATTTTGATATATTGTCCACTGCGTTTGCTGGCGATATGCACCGCCCTGGCAAACAGCTCTTTGCCGGTGCCCGATTCGCCGATCAGGAGTACCGTGACATCACTGCCTGCCACCTGTTCAATTTGGCGGATGGCGGCGCGAATTTTATCCGAATCGCCATAAATGCCATATTCCAGCATGTCATGCTTCAGGGCCTGTCGTAGCGTACGGTTTTCATGTTCCAGCGCCACGGTATGCATTTGGACCCGCTCGGCAATAAGATCTTCCATGCGCAGCATTTGAGCGATATGACCCACCACTTCGCGCAAAATCTCAATATCCGCGGTCAGGTTACGCGAGATACCGCGAAAGCGATTGGCGCAAAATACTCCTCGGGCTCTGCCGTTGAGCAGGATGGGGAAGAAAAACATCGACGTGACGCCGCTGGGTAACGCATCCCTGGTCACTGAACGCCATAAATAATTAGGTTCTGAATCGATATCCTGAACAATGGTCATCTGACCCGACAAGAATACCTTGCCGGTGACGCCTTCATCTGGCTGCAATAGGCCTCGCGCTTTTTCCCGCAGTGTCAATCCATAAGCGCAGCGGATGGAGAGCAAGCCGCTTTTATCGTCATAGATAAACAACCGACCTCGATTAAGCCCCAGGATCTCCGACAGCAAATGGAAAACCTCGCGAAGATTTTCGTCGGTATCGGTATAGCGGATGAGAATTTTCGCCATCTCCCGGCGAAAAAACAGTTCGTGCTGAGCCCAGTCGACATTGACATGCACTTCCGTAGTCAGTTCTGCTCGCGCGGAGGGTACCTGCGCGATATGGGGTTGTTGCATGGTCTTATCCTCTCTTTTTGAGAAAATGATCCGGGGAGCGATGTTGGTGGGCGCGACGTTAAGTGTGAGTTTCTCAGCGGCGCGGTGAATAAGTGAAAATTTAAAAATTATTAATAATTTATTAATTTGTCAATAAAATTTGAGTAATAAATCGACCTCCCCAACAAGGATTGACTCCTGTATTTACGCGGTTATATATCAACAACCTTATGATTTTTATAAAATTATATATTTATTTACTCCATTCATCACCGTTTGGCCCATAGTTTGCTTTATAAATCTATAACAGTTAAGGCTGACGGAACCAAAGGACAAAAACCATAATCCACTGGTTAAACAAAACCGTATTCACGTTAATGGTAGGGGACAGAAATGCGCGCGATGGTATATGACTCGGCTAATTCCTATTCCACAGGGATACGTCCTCCGGTGGTCACGATAACAAATCTCCGCAAATGTTTTGGTGCAGACGTTATTTACGATAATTTCAATTATGAGTTCAAACCCGGTACGTTTACCGCCATTTTTGGTCCGAATGGCTGTGGCAAATCGACATTAATCAATATGATGGCCGGGCTCACCCCTTATGACGCGGGCCAAATACTTTATAATGGCAAGGATGTCAGCAAAACCACTATCGGCTACGTTTTTCAAAATTATCGCGAGGCGTTGTTTCCCTGGTGGAAAGCCAGGGAAAATATTGAATATCCGTTGAAGATAAAAGGCATGAAGGCCGCTGAACGCCGTCGGCGCGTCGATGAATTGATAGTACAATTTGATATCAAATTTGACCTGGAGCGTTACCCTTACGAGTTCTCGGGCGGGCAGCAGCAATTGCTATCCATTTTAAGAGCCCTGGCGCCCCGACCAGAAATCATCTTTCTCGACGAGCCCTTTTCCGCTCTGGATTATGAAATGACTCTATTCATCCGGGAAAAGCTGCAACTGATATTTGCACAAAGCAAGATTGCCATGGTGTTGGTTTCGCACGATCTAGAAGATGCGGTATTTTTAGCTGAACAGGTGATGATGTTAAGTAAACGCCCGACCCGTCTGGTTGAAATGATCCCGGTTAATTTGCCTTATCCGAGAAATGATCTGACTTTGCTGCATCCCGATTTTATTGAAGCCAAACGGCATAGCCTCGAAATTTTCCAACAGGAGGTTCGCCGGCCATGAAACAGTCTTTTTTTATTGCCGCAAAGTCGGCGCGAACCTACAAGCCAAATTTTTCCTCGCTCTTTTTACGACTGCTACGGCCGGGGATTATCGGTCCGATAGTATTAATCGCGTTCTGGAGTCTGGCCCACTCCGCCCACTGGGTGACCCCGCGGCTTCTGCCCGGCCCGTTGGAGACGTTTTATGCTTTTACGCAAAGCGTCGTAGACGGCGGTTTGTGGGCGGACTTCATCCGCACGGTATTAAGGACGGTTTACTCTTTTCTGATCGCCGCCGCCATCGGTATTCCGGTCGGTATTACCATAGGAGCGAATACCGGCATTTATCGCTGCGTGGAATTCATTATCGATTTTTTTCGATCCACACCCGCGACCGCGTTATTCCCGCTGTTCTTGCTGATATTCGGTATCGGCGAGGAATCGAAGATCGCTATCGCGGCGTTTTCCGCCTGCCTGGTTATTCTTTTTAACGTAGCGTACGGCGTGATGAATGCGCGCCAGACGCGCATCCTGGCCGCCAGGGTCATGGGTGCCTCAAACTGGCGCATTCTTCGCGACGTGCTTTTGTATGAATCATTGCCGCAAACTTTTATTGGCTTAAGGCTAGGCGTCTCTTATGCACTGGTGGTGATTATCGTCGCGGAAATGTTTATCGGCTCCTCCGTTGGCATGGGCCACCGGATTATTGATGCGCAACAGGTTTATAACCTGGCTGAAATGTACAGCTCCATTATTGTCACCGGCTGTATCGGTTATCTCATCAACTTACTTTTCCTGCTCATTGAACGCCATTTCATTAAATGGTCTGGAAAATAATATTATTATCGCTGAAGGAAATATTATGAAACGCGTTATTTTATTGTCGATAGCTACGGCCGCAGTCCTGTTTTCTTCGCTTTCTGCACAGGCCAATGAAAAAGTAACCGTCGCTTGGCTACCCATTATGCAAACCACGGCCTTTTATATTGCCATGCATGATAAATTATTTGAGAAAGCGGGTATTGATATAACCGCCGTTAAATTTGAAAATCCTAATCAAATAATTGATTCACTGGTTTCCGGTCAGGCCGATGTCGGCGCGCCCGGCTCCGCCGCCGGTATAGCGGTGTTGGCGGAATCACGTTTTCCCGGCACGTTCAAAGTATTCGGACTGCAGGGCGGCAGCATCAAATACCACCGGATCAATGATGCGCTGATTGTCGCCAATGACTCGACGATTAACAGCTTTGCCGATCTCAAAGGCAAATCCCTGGGGCAATTACCTGGTGTACAGTGGCGAACCATCGCCCGTTATATGGTCCGCCAGGCCGGGCTTGATCCGGATAAAGATATCCACATGCAGGATATAGCTACCGGCTTACAGGTGCCCTCGGTGGTATCAGGGAGCGTCGATGCCACATTATCTCTTGAACCGGTCGGCTCTATCGCGGTGGCGAACGGCGACGCACAGCGGGCATTGACTAATCCCGCCGAAACGCTGATAGCCGACCCGTTTTATTCCGGCGTCTCGCTACTCACCACCAAGTTCCTCAAAGAGCGCCCTGAAACCGCCAAAAAAGTCGTGGCGGTGCTTGACGAGGCGACCCGTTTGGCCAATGAACGTTTCGCCGCTTATCGTCCGGTCATTGCCAATTATACGCCGATTAAAAAAGATCAGATTGCGCTGGTGGCGCAACCCTACCTACGCGCCTGGAAAGACATTGGTCCCGAGGATATTCACTCTTATCAGGCGCTGGTGAATGTATTTGAAAAAGAAGGCGTGCTGAAGACCCCGATGGACGTCAGCACAATGATCCTGCGTAACTCAGACTTTGCAAAGTGAGAACCCCATGCCAATAACGTTTAATGCCGCCGTGGTACAGACCCTTGCGGTGCTCGGCGATCTCAAAGCCAATATCGCTCTCGCTACCGACGGTGTGAAAGAAGCCGTACGACAGGGCGCAAAACTGATTGTTTTGCCGGAATGCATGAACACCGGCTATTTGTTCGACTCGGCGCAGCATTGCCGGGCATTGGCCGAACCGGTCGATGGCAAATATTGCCGGGCGCTGGCGTCACTCTGTATCGAATATAACGTATTTATCGCTTCCGGCATGACTGAACTGGGCGACGACGGCAAAATCTATAATTCGGGAGTCTTGTTCGACCCAACAGGGGTGCTGATTTGCCATTATCAGAAGCAATTTTTGGCAACCCATGATCAGAACTGGTTTGAAGTGGGCATTAAAGGCAATCCCTGGGTAGATACCGAACTGGGACGGTTGGGATTATTAATTTGTTTTGACGGACGTATCCCTGAAATCGCCCGTTGTCTCGCGGCGCAAAACGTCGATGTGGTCATTGATATGGCTAATTTTTTCGCCATGGATCAGGCCGAATTGTGGGTGCCGGCCCGCGCTTACGAAAATGGCTGTTGGATTATCGCCGCCACCAAGTCCGGCGTGGAGCGCAGTATCTATTATCCCGGCGGCAGTATGATTGTTGATCCGCAGGGCCGGGTGCAGGCCCGAATACCTTACGATACCCATGGCGTGGTGACCGCCCGGGTGGAGCTAGCTGGCAACGCGGCCAGTCCATGGTCGTTCGGCGGAGACAAGATGGCGGACCGGCGTCCGCCGGCCTACGGTATTATCGCGCAGCCATTCGAGACTACGCCACTGTCAGTTTTATTACGCGAACCGCTGGTGGCGGCACTGAGCAGCAGCAAAGTCGCCGCGGTGCAAGCCCATGTTTCAGCCGCCCATACCCTTGACGATGCCCTGGAAATGATAGAGCACGCGGCGCAGCTGGGCGTC
Source organism: Sodalis sp. RH14 (assembly GCF_047324285.1). Classification (NCBI taxonomy): domain Bacteria; kingdom Pseudomonadati; phylum Pseudomonadota; class Gammaproteobacteria; order Enterobacterales; family Bruguierivoracaceae; genus Sodalis; species Sodalis sp. RH14. The sequence goes on along the minus strand of NZ_CP178739.1, from coordinate 2,212,569 downwards.
AAGGTCATGGCGCTGCCGGCCTGCTTCGCCTCTCCCGTCTGGTGCCCGGACCAGGATGAGGCGCGGCGGCTGGCACGGGAGGCTGAGACCGTTATGAATGCCGTTACCGGCATTTGCAAACGCCACCAGGCATTGGTTGCCCTGCCCTCGACCACGGGAAAGAACGGCCAACTGCGGCATGAGCTGCTGTTAATCGGCCCGGACGGTATTATGGGACGCCAGCCCCAGGTGCATAACGGACCGCGCGCCGCTCAGTGGGCCTCCGGCGCCGAAGCAGGCTTCACGGTGTTTGATACCCGCTACGGCAGGATAGGGTTACTGAACGATTACGACGGCATGTTCCCTGAATCGAGCCGGGTGCTGACCCTCCTTGGCGCCGATATCATCTTATGGAGTTGCGCCTGGGAACACCCGAACCAGCGTAATCTACTGGCGGTGACCAAAGCCGAAGATAACCGTGTCTATATAGTCTGCGCCAATCGAACCGATTCGCCCTTTCCAGGCGGTTCCCTGGTTATCCCGCCCACCGGTTTTACCAACTGGAACCTCTCTTTCCTAATACCACCTGATATCCGGTGGGGGGCCGTTACGCCACTGTATGCTCACCGCGCGCTGACGAGACAAAAGGAAATGATTCCTGGTGTGGATATGGTGCGCAACCGCCAGACAGGCAGTTATTCAGTACTGATTAATTCATGACGTAGTGTATGTTCACCGGGCGGCACATGTTTTTATTATATTATCAAGCAGCATCTGTTTGAAAAGCCATTAATGCCCCATTAATTACTTTATAAAAAAGTGATGTAAACATGGAGTCACCGCTATTTATCCAATGACGCAAGACAAGCTAATAATAATGAAATGAGAAACGCCCGGTGACTCTTCACTGTGGCAAAGAGATGTTATTCTTAAAAGGAGAGAATATGAAATATGCCAGCGGATGTATTGTCGCAGCCACCCTGTTGGGTCTCGGAATTTCGCCTTTACGGGCCCAGGAAAAATTGACCCATATCCGAGTCGGCCATATGGTGGCGCTGGATATGGCGCCGCTTTTCGTGGCGAAGGAAAGCGATTGTTTTACACAGCAGGGACTGGATGTGGAAACAATGTTTTTCGCCAATCCCGGCGACAATAACGCGGCATTATCGGGCGGCGCGATTGATTTCAGCTTTCTGCCCTTCACCCTGCCGTTTTTCGCCGCTAACAGCGGCGTGCCGATCCGAGTGATTTCCGCCGGCGGCGGCTGGGGCGTCATGGAGGTTGTGGCGCAAGGCAAATTGGGTTTACATGATATGGCTGAGCTGAAAAGGTATATTCAACAACATCCCGGCCATCCGCTGAAAATAGCCACCTTGCAAGGCGACACGCTGGAATTAATTCTGGATCGGCAATTCGCCAAAAGCGGCATTGATCCCAAAAGTGTGGAATTGGTGTATTTCAACGATCTGCTGGCAATGGTTGAAGCCTTCCGCGGCGGTCAAGTTGATATTCTAAGCCATATAAAACCCTATACCACTGATATGGTAGTAAATAAAAACGCATCGCTACTAGCCAATAATGCCTCAACCTGGTCATTAAATTCACCCAATACGGTAGTCAGCGTATTGGATAAAACCCTGACCGAGCGCGGCCCGGTGGTTAAGGAATTCCTCAGCGGTCTGATCTGCGGCGCAAAAATCATCAATGAACACCCGGATCAAGCGGTGAGCTATTTAGATAAAGGACATTATTTCCGGGTTTCGTCCGCGGTACTCTCACAGGCGCTGAAATCCGCATCGGCGCCAATCAGTTTTACCCCGGATCTAAAATCCATACAAAGCGTGGTGGACGATATGAGCCGTCTCGGCTATATCAAAACCGGCGTACGCGCCGAAGATATTTTCCGACTGGATACCATCCGCGGCCTGGAGAAGCAATGAGCCGGTTTATAACGCGCCTGCAAGCCTGCCTGCCGGTACTGGTCGGTACTGCGTCCGTCGGTACGCTGGTGATGGTCTGGGAGCTTGCCGGCGCGGATGGGGGCTCGTCCCTGGCGGCGGTATTGCCGCCGCCCAGCCATTTTTTACGCACCATTGCTGAGAGCGATTTCCGGATCGGACTGGGCAGCCAATCCTCGCCAATAATTGATTCTGTTTTGGCAACGTTCGCCCGGGTTTTCTGCGGTCTGGCTCTCGCGTTTGCCGCCGCGATATTGAGCGCGGCGCTGCTTAGCCTATCGCAGGCGGCCACCTGGATTATCAGCCCGGTTATCTATCTCTTGTCCCCTATCGCGCCCATTGCCTGGATCCCCGCCGCCATTACTTTGTTTGGCATTGGCAACGATACGGCAATATTTATTGTTTTTATGGGGGTCTATTTTATCCTGACCATCGGGACGTTGGCCGAAATCCGCCGGCTGCCGGAAGAGTTCCTGATTGTGGCCCAGGATTTGGGCGCAAACGCATTGCAACGCTGGCTTTGGGTAGTGCTGCCGGCAGTATTGCCGGGCGCGTTCACGCTATTGCGCACCAATTTTATCGCGGCCTGGATGGCGGTGCTGGTGGCGGAAATGGTGGGATTACACGACGGCCTGGGTGCTATCATTATGATGGGGCGGAATCTGTTCAATAATGATCTGATCATGTTCGGCATGGTAGTCATTGGCCTGTCCGGTTTTATCGTCGATCGTTTGCTGGCTTACATTGGCAAATATCTGCTCTGGTGGAGGGTGTAAACCATGGCCGCCGACGCCGATAACGCCTTGTTCCATGTCGATCGCTTCAGCGTTGCCTACGCCGGGGCCTCACCGCTGAAAGAATTATCCTTGACGCTGAATCGGGGGGACATTACCTGCATCTTGGGCAAATCCGGCTGCGGCAAAACCACGCTGCTTAAAGCCCTGGGCGGCTTTGCGGTCGGCCATACCCAGGGAACCATTACTTTCCAGGGAAAAACGCTGCAAGGCCCTAACCCCGATAGCGTAATGATTTTTCAGGAAAACAATCTATTCCCCTGGCTAACGGTCAGACGCAACGTAGAGTTCGGCCTACGGTTCTCCGGGAATGTTTTATCACGCCGGGAACGCCAACTGCGCATCGAAGCGATGCTGGGCACCGTCGGCCTGCTCGACGCGGCCCACCGCTACCCGTTCCAGCTCTCGGGCGGCATGCGCCAACGCACCGCCATCGCGCGTGCGCTGGTTTCCAACCCCAGAGTGGTGCTGCTTGATGAGCCTTTCAGCGCGTTGGACATCAGCCTGCGCCGGCGGATGCAGCTGTTTCTCAAGCAATTGGGGGAGGAACGGCGAATATCGATGGTCATGGTCACCCATAACGTTGAAGAGGCCATTACGCTCGGTCATCGGGTGATTGTGCTGGGCGGGCAGCCGGCACGGATTCTGCTTGAACGCGAGACCCGCGCCGGGGCCTTCGGCGATCGCTACTCGACGGTGTTTCTCGATCTGCAACGGGAAATCGAATCCATTATCGATTAAGGAGTGGCGATGAACGGTATTCATGACATGGGCGGATTACATGGTTTCGGCCCGGTCAAGGTTGAAGCGGATGAACCGGTGTTCCACAGCGAATGGGAGAGCCGCGTTTTTTGCATCACCCAGCTCATCGATACGCTGGGGATATGGAATCTGGACGAACACCGCCATGAAATTGAACTGATGCGGCCGGCGGATTATCTGGACGCCGGCTATTACGGCCGATGGCTGTTTGCCATGGAAAGACTGCTGCACTGTAAAGGCATCGTATTCAACGATGAACTTGAAAACCGGATTGCCGAGTACTGGGCCGATGTCCGCCACTACAGCCAATCCGCTGCCAGACAGCGCAATTGGCCGTTGCCGGCGTCGGCCGAAGTCCGCTGGGGCGCCTGGCGCAAGGAGGCGACCGTGACGCCCCGCTATCAGTTGGACCAGCAGGTCAAGGTACGGAACATCCACCCGGCGGGGCATACACGGGTAGCCAATTATATCCGCGGCAAGGAAGGCATTATCGTCAATGTTCACGAGCAGGCATGGGTTTTTCCCGATACCCGGGCCCACTACCTGGGCGAGAAGCTACAGCCCGTTTACAGCGTAAAGTTCTGCGCCAAAACCCTATGGGGTCCACAGGCGGAAGCAGACGTATTTAACCATGTTGATCTGAGCGAAGATCATCTGGAACCCATAGCAGGAGATAAGCATGAGTGATAATCACAACCACGAAAAGCCCTGGCAAGCGGTCCGCACTGAAGCGATGGAGAGCCTGCTGGCCGAAATCGGGGTCATTCAAACAGACAGTGTCGACAGGATAGTCCGGCACTACGAGGAAAAGGTCGGTCCGCAGACCGGCGCGCGCGTGGTGGCCCGCGCTTGGGTGGATGCCGCTTTTAAACAACGCCTGCTCCACGACGGCCTGGCAGCCTGCGCTGAACTCGGCATCGGTGGTCCAGAGACCGAATACCTGACCGTGGTGGAAAACACCGCCGATCTCCATAACGTTATTGTCTGCACCTTGTGCTCCTGCTACCCCTGGCCGATTCTCGGACTGCCGCCGGCCTGGTATAAATCCAGCGCCTATCGTTCAAGGATAGTGCGGGAACCTCGCCGGGTACTGGCGGAGATGGGGTTGGAGTTACCGCCTGAGGTCACTGTACGCGTCTGGGATAGCGTTTCGGAAATCCGTTATCTAGTGCTGCCCCAGCGGCCTCCGGGAACCGAACGGCTGGATATGGCGGCCCTGGCCGCTTTGGTGACCCGGGACGCCATGATTGGCGTAGCCCGCGTGGCCCCGCCAGCCGCGCCAGCCGCGCCGGCAACACTCGGCGCAGCCCGACAGGCACCCATTAACCAGGACGGCAACTGATGAACCCGACCGATTTCTTAACTCAATCGCTGACGGACCGGCAATTTTTGCAATCCGTCGCTTTTCCCAATCCTTGGGCGGCCAGAGCTTTTGGATTGACCCTGGCCGCCGCCGAACAACGTTTGTTTACCCTGACAGAGTTTCAGCAATGCCTGATCGGCAGCATTGGCGAATTGGAAGCACAAGGACAGGCCATCACCGGCGAAGAACAGTATTACAGTTGCTGGATAGAAGCGTTGAGCCGATTACTCAAGCAAAAACGATTGCTGACGCCGGACAGATTACAATCCGAAGAACTGCGGATACGGGATTATACGCGGCAGTTGCATCAGCATCAGCCGCCTCATTACCCGCCCCGTCCATTGGTAATTCAGGAGGGCCGATGATTATCGCCGGCGAGCCGTACGATTTTCCGATTTCCGGTGATATGGCAACGACGGACAGTGCGTTATTGATTATCGATATGCAACGCGACTTTTGCGATCCGCGGGGATACATGAACCATCGTGGCGATGATATTTCCGCTGCGAGGGCGATCATCCCCGTCATCGAACGCGTGCGCGACGCCGCCACCCGTGCCGGGATCAAAATTATTTATACCCGGGAGGGCCACCGCCCCGACCTGTCCGATTTACCGTTAAGCAAACGGCTCAAGACCGCCAGGGCGGGGGCTGAAATCGGCGCGCGCGGCCCGTTGGGACGGCTGTTGATCCGCGGAGAACCGGGGTGGGAACTGGTGCCGGAATTACAACCGCGCGGCGAGGAAGCGGTAATCGATAAGCCTGGTACCGGCGCTTTCCACGGCACCGATCTGCACCATATCCTGGTCAACGAAGGCATCCGTAACCTGATACTGACCGGCGTGACTACCGGCGTATGCGTATCGTCCACCGCACGTGAAGCCAGCGATCGCGGCTACAGCGTTCTGGTGCTCAGCGATTGCTGCGCCGAGCCCGATCCGCTTAACCATGCGATGGCAATCGGATTGCTTAAAATCGAGGGCGGCTATATGGCCACCGTATCAACGGCGCGACACTTTATCGCCTCATTGACGCCACGAACCACCCCCGCGCCGCTGCAGAAGTGAATGGCGGAGTTCCGCGTGTTGCCTTCCGGACAAGCACGGGGACAATGCGTGATGGCGATTTTTGTTAACAGGGGGCTGGGATGGTTATCAGCAATATTGATTTAAAACTGTTGAAGGTATTCAAAACTGTGGTGGAATCCAACGGCTTTTCCAATGCCCAGACCCTGCTGAATGTCGCGCCATCCACCATCAGCGCACAGATGTCGCAGTTAGAGGTCAGGCTGGGATTCAGGTTATGCCAGCGCGGGCGTGCCGGTTTTCTACTGACCGCTAAAGGGGAAGCGTTCTATCAATACACGCTGCAATTTCTGCAATCGCTACACGAATTTCAGGAGCGCAGCACTGCGCTTAAGGGCGGCCTGACCGGTACACTGCGTATCGGTTTTCTGGATAATGTAGTTACTGACCCGAAAAATCCGCTCTGCCAGGCAATAGAGATGCTGATGCAGTTACCGCAAAATACGCTTCATCTGGAATTGGAAACGCTCTCGCCCCCTGAACTGGAAAAAAAAGTACTGGACCATAGTCTCGATGCGGCGATCAGTATCTTCCCCGGACGCCTGCCCGGTCTCTGTTACCAAGCGCTCTATGACGAACAGGATATTCTGGTATGCCGCAAAGATCATCCCTTGGTCGAGGTGGATAATCCCCAGCATATCATCAGTGCCCTGCCCGGCACACCGCGGGTGATCCGCACCTTTCTGACCAATAACGAGTTCCCGTTGCAGGTTGTCAAGGATACGGTATCAGCCAGCGTCAGCAATCTGGAGGCATCGGCGATACTGGTGCTCACCGGCCTATATATCGGTTTTTTTCCTCAACATTATATCCAGCGCTGGCTGGATTCGGGTGAACTGGTCTCCTTGCGGCCGGATAGCATCAGCCGCCATTCACTCTTCAAACTTATCTACCGCGATAAAAAGACGCCATTATCCCTGCCGCTCCAGGCGTTTTTACGTTGCGTTAATAGCGTCATGGAGACCTAGCTTATTGGGCCTGCGCCTCGCCAAGATTTCCGGATTGTGATAACCGGTCGTCGGCACGCTTCATCCGCAGCAATGCGTAACCAGAAAAGGGTAGAAAACATGACAGCTGAAAACACCGGGGAATTTTACAGCACCCTACTACCGGCCGGTTCCCACTGGTCGTTTCGTCTGCGGCGCGGTACCGCCCTGCGCCTCAACGACAGCCAGGGCGGTGCCAACGTCGGGATGCTGTTTTATAACCCGGAAAATTTGCTGGAGCGCTATAACGCCCCCGATACGCTGAAATGCCAGCACACGTTCCGCCTGACTACCGGCCACTGTCTCTATTCCGATATGGGCCGGATATTCTGCGGTATCGAAAAAGACAGTTTCGGTTGGCACGATACGGTCTGCGGCACCATGAACGCCGCGCTGACCGAACAGCGTTTCGGTCTAGCTAATTATCAGCAGGCGCTCAACGAACGCCATCAGAACGGCTATGATAGTTTTTTGGTCGAACTTAAGAAATACGGCCTCGGCAAACGGGATATGGCAGCCTGCCTCAATCTGTTTTCCAGGGTGGAGGTTAATGATGAGGGCGCAATCCGGTTAGTGGCGCATTCACAGCCCGGCAGTTCGGTTACGTTGCGATTCGCCATGGATTCGCTGGTAATACTGCATACGTGCCCCCATCCCTTGACACAAGCTGTCAGCTACCCCCGCGCCCCCGTGGAAATCGCCCTGCTGGCCGACACCGCGCCGTTGCCCGAAGCCTGCCTGAACCGCGATGAGAACCGCCGCGGACTTACCAATAATCAATTGTATTATGCGGCTTCGCCAGCCCCTTTCGGCGATAGGCAAGACAACCGGGCGCCGACTGCCAAGGCAGGCATCAGCCCCGTTATTCGTTGAGGAAAGTCACATGATCAAGACCAGCGACTTAGAGATGCAGGATTCCCGTTATCACCGCAGGATTGACGCAGGAGACTACTGGCTGTACCGCCTGGAGTCGGGTCATACGCTGCGCATAAGCGACAGTGAAGGTAACCAGGCGGTTGATACCTTATTTTTTAACGCCGATGATATTGCCGAACGCTACAGTATGATGGATACCCTGCGTGGACAACGCAATGTTTTTCTTACCGCCGGCAGCGTGCTGCGTTCTAACGACGATAACCCCATGCTGGAGATTGTCGCCGATACCTGCGGCCGTCATGACACTTTAGGCGGGGCCTGCGCCACCGAAAGCAATACGGTGCGTTACTCCCTGGAAAAACGCCACATGCATGCCTGTCGCGACAGTTGGATGCTGGCGCTGGCCGAACATCCCGAATATGGTCTGACTAAACGCGACATAACCCATAATATCAATTTTTTCATGAACGTACCGGTAACCGCTCAAGGAGGTCTCACCTTTGCAGATGGCATTTCAGCGCCCGGTAAATATGTTGAGCTTGTGGCCAGAATGAATGTGCTAGTGCTGATTTCCAATTGCCCGCAGCTTAACAATCCCTGCAACGGCTACCAGCCTACGCCCATCGAAGTCAATATCTGGTCATAACGATGACGGCTCGGCTTCCATTAGAGGCCGGGAGCGTTAATCCTCACATCCCAATAGGAACTTATGTATGCGACATATCACCTGCGCGACCGTGCAAGAATGGCAAACGCATTATCAGAGCAAACCTGAGACGGTAAGGGATACCTTGACATCCTTACTTGCCAGACTCGGTGGACCGGATACCGCATGGATCTATCTTGCAACGCCAGAGCAATTGGCCCTTCAATGCGACCAGCTTGCAAAACGCGTTGCCAGTATCAAAGGCAATCGTTCTGCCCTTCCGCTGTACGGTATCCCTTTTGCGGTCAAAGATAATATTGATGTCGGCGGCTGGCCGACCAGCGCCGCATGTCCGGAATTTATCTATGAGGCATCCCGTGATGCGCAAGTCGTTGCTCGCTTACGCGCGGCGGGCGCTATCGTTATCGGTAAGACCAATTTGGATCAATTCGCCACCGGACTGGTGGGAACCCGCTCGCCGTACGGAGCGGTGACCAATAGCTTTAACCCAGACTATGTCAGCGGCGGATCCAGTTCAGGTTCGGCATCGGTGGTGGCTCGCGGTCTGGTACCCTTTGCCCTGGGCACCGATACTGCCGGTTCGGGGCGTGTTCCGGCCGGTTTTAATAATATCGTCGGTCTAAAACCCACCAAAGGCTGGCTTTCCACTCACGGTGTGGTGCCCGCCTGTCGGCTGAATGACTGTGTTTCGGTCTTTGCCCTGACCGCTGCCGATGCTTGGACTATTGCCGAAATTGCCGGCGGCTATAGCGTTAACGACGCCTATTCCCGGCATCATCCGGGCACCACGCCGGCGCTGATGCCGGCCGCGCCGCGCTTAGCCGTGCCGGACAAGGTGGAGTTTTTTGGCGATCGAGCCAGCGAGCAAGCTTTTCGGCAGGCGCTGCAAAAGCTGCAAGACAGCGGCGCAATTTTGGAGGTCATTGATTATACTCCATTCAGCAGCTTGGCCGAGCAGCTTTATGAGGCCGCATGGGTGGCAGAACGTACGGTCATCATTGGTTCCCGATTGCAAGATGATCCCGCCAGCCTGGATCCGGTGGTAAGAAGCATTATCGCTAAAGGGCTGGACTATAGCGCTTGCGATGCCTGGCGGGCCGAGTATCTGCGAGCGGAGTTGTCCAGGAGTATCAATGAGACACTGCGCCTCTTTGACGCGCTATTAGTGCCTACCTCCCCCACCATTCGTACTATTGATGAGATGAAACAGGAACCGGTGCATTACAATTCACAGTTCGGTATTTATACCAATTTTACCAATTTGGCGGATTTGTGCGCTTTGGCGTTGCCTTCATCACTGCGCGACGACGGTTTACCGGCAGGTATTACGCTTATCGCACCCGCCTGGCATGACCGGGCGCTGGCCGATTTCGGCATGCGCTGGCAACAAGGGCTGAACCTGCCGCTCGGTGCGACCGGCCGCGCCATACCGGCGCAACGGCCGGTTCTCAGAGAACCTTCACTTTTGCATGTCAGGGTAGCGGTGGTCGGCGCCCATCTGCGCGGTATGCCGCTTAATGAACAATTGACCTCTCGTGGTGCGGTTTTTGTCGAGACAGGCAGCACCGCTCCGCAGTATCGTCTCTACGCGCTGGCCGCGACACTACCGCCTAAACCGGGCCTGACGAAGGCGGAAAATGGGCGAAGTATCGAAATCGAACTTTGGGATATTCCTTTGGCGCGCTTCGGCGAGTTTGTCGACAAAATCCCTGCCCCCCTTGGTATCGGTACGCTGATACTTGCAGATGGGCGTGCGGTCAAAGGTTTTATCTGTGAAAATTATGCGCTGGCGGATGCCCTGGATATTACTGCTTTCGGGGGCTGGAAAAATTACCTCGCCAGTCTTGCATGATGTGCCAATTGCACACCTCATATTGAGAACTTGTCGCCAACATTTTGCTGGCGTCCACCTAGCATCATTCCGATCTTTTTTACGAATTTCAAGTTTCAAGCTTAGCGGAACTCGTACAGGGAAGCGACAGTACTCGGGGTTATGAAGGAGGGTATCACTCAGGCCAGATGGAGATACCATCAAGTCACACTTCGCATACCACGCATGCCAAGTACCATTCAATCAAATTAAAATCTCTTGCCTACGCTTAAGAAATAAGCGTCAACTCAGGGCCGTATTGACGCTTATTCAGCAGGGATGTTGAGGTTCCACGGCAGGAGATCTGTGATTTTGTTGATCGGGTGATCCGCGATAGTGGCAAGCACATGGCGCAGATACGCTTCCCGCTCCACGCCGTTCAGTTTGCAACTGCCGATCAGCGTGTACATCCGCGCCGCCCGCTCTCCGAACCGAAGAACAGATAGATGGTATGACCTTGATATAATCGCTTTGGTATTGGTGCATTATTCGGAGGTCATCATGGCATCGAGTACTCCATCAGTTTATGTAGGTCTGGATGTTCATAAAGAGTCGCTGGCTGTAGCCATCGCCAACCCTGAAAGGCTTGGCGAAATCCGCTTCTACGGGAATATTCCAAATCAGCAGCAGAGCATTCATCATTTATTTCTGAAGCTACAAAAACAACATCCGTATATCACGGCTTGTTATGAGGCGGGCCCATGTGGATTTGGCATTTATCACCAACTTACTGAGATGAATGTCGAATGCATCGTTGTTGCTCCCTCCCGTATTCCCAAATCACCCACCGACAAAATTAAAAATGACCATCGTGACGCGGTCGGTCTTGCCCGGCTGTTGCGTGCCGGCGAACTCACTCCGGTCTGGATACCTGATCTGACTCATGAAGCCATGCGGGATCTGGTTCGGGCGAGAACCGCTGCCAAATTAGATAATAGGATCGCCCGGCAACGTATTCAGAGCATGCTGCTTCGTACCGATAGGCGCTACGATAAAAAGCCCTGGGGATATAATCACCGGGTGTGGCTGGCGGATCAGTCTTTCCCCCTTCCATAGCAACAGATTGCTTTTCAGCACTATTGCCAGAGCCTGGAACAAATTGAAAATAGGATTGAGCAACTGGATAAAGAAATTGAACGGTTGCTGCCAGAGTGGTCTCTGTACAATGTGGTCTGTCAGTTACAGGCACTGAAAGGCGTGGGGAAAATCATCGCGGTTTCCCTGGTATCCGAACTGGGTGATTTCTCCCGGTTTGCCAATCCCAAACAAATCATGGCCTATCTGGGGTTAATTCCTGGTGAGCATTCCAGCGGTAATACAACCCGGCCCAGGGGAATAACCAAAACCGGCAACAGCGAACTGCGCAGATTGCTTTATGAATCCGCCTGGTCTTACCGGGCTCCCGCCAAGGTGGGTGCATGGCTGATAACCTACCGGCCTGATTCGGTCACCCAGGACTCAAAGGATATCGCCTGGAAAGCTCAGCAGCGGCTTTGCTCCCGATATAAAAAATTGCTCCAGAAAGGAAAAAAATCACAGGTTGCCATTACCGCCGTCGCTCGAGAGCTGACAGGATTTATATGGGACATTGACCTGACAGCCCGACAATCCAGTTAACGGTACAGCGTTAAACCCTGAAGCGCGCCGGGCACGGAATGAGTGATCCTCGTCAAGAATTTAGGTCGGTAAACAGTAATCCGATACCAGCAGGTAGAAAGAGGCCAGCTCATGACGAAAACCATCGTGGGGCAAACCATCCCCAAATAAGAGTCTGTTAAATTCAGGATACAGCCCGGTCGCTTCAGGCACCATGACGCCAGTTACTGTCTACAGCGTAGCTGATCCAGGCTGTGCGGGATAAGTACGGGCGAAATCCTTGACAAAGGTCATAAGAGTTCTTGCGACCCCAGGCTCACCACCCGCAGCGCGTTTTCGGCGATATTGTTGTCGATCTCCGCCCAGCCATCGGTACTGTAATAACACAGTGCCTGCCAGTGGTTCATCAGGTAGTTGAACGCCTTCGCCGTATCGGCCAGGCGCGACAGCGTGGTGAGTTTTTCCCGGATCCAGCTCTCCAGGCTCATCAGTAACGGCCAGGATCGCGCTTCGCGCACCTGCCTTCGTTCTTCGGCCGGACGCCCCCGGATGTCGGCTTCGATCGCATACAGTTCACCGATCCACTGCAGGGCTACGGTAGTGGTCGGTGATGGATGCCGCATAGGGATATCATGGATCTTACGCCGGGCGTGGGCCATACAGCCGACCTCGCGGATACGGTCTTCTTTATACAGCGGGTTGAAGCCCGCATCCGCATCCTCCTTCCCCTGCAACAGTCCGCTGAACCCGGCCAGATGCGTTTGCGGGTGAACCCCCTTGCGGTCCGGGCATCAGTCTACGGACCGTTTTGCCATTAAGCAATATTTCTTCATTTTGTCACGCAAGTCTCAGGGGTCGGTATCCGTATCGCCCTTTATTCTGATGATACAGTCTCAGGATCAGCGCCTTTACGGTTTCATAGCGATCCGGGAGGATCATTATTTTCTGATGATAGTAGAATGTACTACGCGGCAGCCCTGCTGCCTTTAACAGCCGGGGCAGTGACCACCACCTATGCCTTAGCTCATTCACGATCTTTACTTTTCCCCTGGTAATGAACGTGATTTTTTGCGGAACCAAGGCCTGCAACTTTTTTAAGTTAGCATTCTTAGCCCGCAACTGTTCAAGTTCTTCCCGCTCTGTGCCGGTCAACAATGATGGCTGTGATGATGGTAATGATTGCAGCGTTTCAGGCAAGCTTCTGGCTTTTCCTTTTTTTCGGGTGAAGGCGTTTTCTCCTGACTTATTATATTTTTTAGCCAGAGCGATACAGTATAGAATGTAGGAATACCATACTTTACAGCAGCTTCTCGAATCGAGAGTTTATTGTGTAAAATTTCGCTGATGACGATAAGTTTGAAATCGGCTGTGGCTATATAGCGGCCCTTCTTCCCCGTCAGGGTTCCGATGCCCTGCTCTCGATATATATAGACCCACTTCCTCACGGTGCTAGGACTGATAACATGAAGTTCAGCAACTGACACAAGGCTGAGCTTCCCTTGGAGATACTTGTATTTGCCCCTTGATGATCCAATACTACTCCGCCACTTTCTGTTTGAACTCTAATGCAAACTTCGGCATTTGTGCCCCTCCATCAAATAAACTGGTCCGATGTCCAACAATTGGGGCGCAGATCACCACCTACGTTTTCATTAAATCTCCACAACAATTTTTCCGGTATGTTTACCCTTGAGCTGATATTGGAAAGCGTCAACAATTTTGTCCAGCGGCCAAACAGAATCAATCATCGGGCGGACGTCAGTTTTTTCTAAGGCCCGAATCATGTCCTGTTGATGCGTGCGGCAACCCACTGTGATGCCCTTGACGGTCAGTTGCTTACCCATAATTGCTCCGGTTGGCACGTCACCGGCGATACCGGTAAAGACACCAATCAAGGTGATTTTCCCTCCGATGCGCGAAGCCTTAATAGATTGTGCAAGAGTGCCCGGACCTCCAATCTCAACCACATGATCGACACCTCGGCCTCCTGTCATTTCAAAGATTCGTTCACCCCATTCCGGTTCTTGTTGGTAATTCACAACGCCCGCAGCGCCCTGGTCTCGCAACCAGATCATTTTATCCGGTGAGGAAGATGTTGCCCAAACTCTTGCTCCTGCCATCTTGGCAATCTGAAGAGCAAAAACAGACACACCGCCTGAACCGAGTATTAGCACATCCTCACCCGGCTTGATACGTCCCTCAACCACCAGTGCACGCCACGCCGTCACTGCAGCAGTCGGAAGTGTTGAAGCTTCGGCATGGGACCAACCTTCAGGCGCAAGCGTGAAATAATGTGCTGGTCTAACGACAAAGGTTGTTGCATAACCGTCGAGCCCATCGCCCGGTGTACGACTGAATCCGCTAACAGGACATTCCCCATTCTCCCAGTCCGGAAAAAATGTCGATATCACCGAGTCCCCCGGCTTAAACGCGGAAACGCCTTCTCCGGTGCTCTCGACAACGCCGGCGCCGTCAGACATAAGCACCCGTCCGGGAGCGGCGGGAAGAATACCTGCAACCACGTTATAATCATGAAAATTAAGTGAAACATTATGAATTCTGACCCTGATCTCGCCTTTTCCTGGCTTGCCCGGATCCGGGATATCGATAATCGAGAGGCTATCAATACCGGCTGTCTGACCTCGTTGAGCAGCTTTCATGTCGTGTTTTTCTCCCTATTTCAGTTATATTGACCGGCTGACTTTAGCGCTATTAAGCAATTCAGGTAAGTACCTACAAAAATGTCTGTATCTATAAAGGATGCTGCTAAATGAAAAATGTGCTGGCAGAACGTCTCCGCCGCCGTGAAACGTTTGATGCCAACTGTCCTCACAGGCGGCTGCTCAGCCATATCACGAGTCGTTGGGGGACATTGGCACTGATTACTATGATAGATGGTCCACACCGCTTCGGTGCACTGAAGCGAAAAATGGGTGGTATTACAGACAGGATGCTGATTAAAACACTACATGAGCTAGAAAAAGATTCAATGATCGTCCGACAGGTTTATCAGATTATGCCCCCTCATACGGAATATGAGTTAACAAAATCTGGAAAGGAAGCAGCTGTCCATATTGAAAATCTCACCGACTGGATAGCTGATTATTTGGATCAGCAAAAGTGAGCATCAAGCTTTTCCCAGACACTGAACGGACGGATGGAGTTACGCGAGCAAAGAAAAGAAACTGGCCTTCGGCCCGTACCCTGCTGTTTCGTCGGTATAAGACCGGCAACAACGAAATTGGACTGCCCTTGGGATCGTGAGCACATGTCATTGTGGCACGACACAAGGCGACGGATACTCCAGACTTATTCCCCCTCGAACTCTTCAGTTGACAGTAAAGATGTCGTCAGGGGTCAGATGAATGCGATAGTTCCTCTGCGCGTCCGGTCCCCCGTAACGCAATAAAGATGACAATGGCGGTTAGTGCCGTTACGGTCGCGAGCACAACGAGCAGGATGCTGACAAGGTGTCCCAACGGATCGTGGCGTTCGATATCCGGCAGGCAACGTTTCGTGTCGGACCGGGGCGAGGCGCTACTGGTGGCCGCCCTGTCTGGTATGGGCATCGCATATCTGCCCGCATTTCTGTTCGAACAGCATCTTGAAGCGAAACGACTCATACAGGTCCTGCCCGAGTGCCGTACGGAAGAGGTGCCAATCTCGGTTATGTATCCTTCGAAGCGTTACCTGCCTGCGAAGGTGCGCGCCTTCGTCGATGCGTTAGTGGAAGCGGCGAAGGATACAGCACCGGTTCCACCACGGTATTGATAACATTTTTTTCCTTTTAGTGAACCCGCGCGCCACCGAGATGAACGTGAAATGGCGCATTCGAATCCAAGGCCACTCGTTCGCAACTGAACTGGCCGGAATTTCAGCGGTTTGCCAACGGCTTGCGCGAGTGTTTCTCGAATCAAGCCAACAAGATAGGCTGATCACTGGTTGCGCTAGCGTGAGGTGTTGGCCAGAATGGCTTAGTACAAGGGACTGGTCACAGAAAGAAAATGAGTTTTCAATGAGATATTGGGAATATCTTCTTATTACACGTAATTATAGATAAACAGCTAATGTAACGGCCTAATAATCAAGGCCAGTAAAATATGCGTAGTGAATGTCATACACCATCTTTAATAAACTTCTTTCTCATAAGGACACTATCATGCTTTGTATCAAAAATTAATTTTACTAGGGACCGAATTTCAACACAATAATACCCGAACATGATAATAAAACCGATTAAACTAACTGTTTTTATAGTGCCAAAATTAACACGAAGTATGGCGCAAACTATTAATTATTGGTTTTTTTCATGGCTAGACGGAGAAAATTTTCTATGATTGGATTGTCTTCATCGATACGGCAAGCCACCGCCAATTTTGCAGTTTGATCATTTTTTGGTAACTTACGATAGATGATATTTTCAAGCTTTATCCTACTTAATGTTTCAGGTAAGATAGAAACACCGAGTCCTCCCGCGATCATCGTCATAATGGCCATGGCATTCCTCACAGGTTTGATTTTTTCGGGGATAAAACCACATATTTTTTGCAATATAGGAAGGAGTTCAAAATTGGATTCCGAATCTGTAAACACAAAAAATGTTTCATCGGCTAATAGCGCTAAATCTATAATTTCTTGGTTGGCCATGGCATGGTCGGACGGTAATGCAATCATCCAAGGCCATGCACCGACTTGTGCAATTTTGATAGACTCGGGGATGCTAACTGAATACAATGTAACGTAACCAATATCGAGTTGACTTTTTTGTAATCCTTGCAATTGTGATCGAATTGACATTTCATTCAAACTAATGTCCACCTGAGGATATTGCTGTCTAAAAGAACGTACAGTTGAAGATAAAACACCAGAATAAGCAGAATTGCCTGAAAATCCAATGTTGAGTTGTCCTATCTCACCTGCACCGGCACGACTAGCTAACAGTGCAGCGTGATCCACCTTTTCAAGAATCATCTTAGCTTCATGGAAGAAAATCCGGCCGGCTTCCGTTAACTCGACATGTCGATTAGTACGGTTAAACAAACGAACCCCGAGAACACCTTCCAATGCTTTAATTTGCATACTAAGGGCCGGTTGAACAATATTTAACAACTGAGCGGCTCTTCCAAAATGTAACTCACTCGCTACAGCTAAAAAATATCGCAAATGGCGTAGCTCTAAATTTTCGGGGGATTTAATAAGCATGATTAGCTATCTTAACTTTGGATGAATGATTTAATTATAACAATAATTTTCACTTATAACCAGAATAACATATAAATTTTTATATCTTTAACGCTTAAGTGTTACTGTATAATATAATACAAGATGCATTCAACTTTCTGTTATTTCTCATTTGACTAAACAGATTATTGTTATAAGTAAATATCTTCTAATATTAAGAATGATGGGGATAGAAAATTCATAAAATTTATTTAAGGCCATATAATTTCATTAAATAAGTTTTTTTGCGATACCTTTCCATGAGAATTTTTAACAATTCATGGAGTCGACGCCTTCACTCTTAATGTTACCGTGACAGGTTCCAGCACGACAAGTAAATATTAATTTCTGACAAGCATACTTAAATTCTAGGCCTGTTACCTCGTCGCCGAACTTGGGTAAACGCAGAGAAAGTATATAAAGCCTTACCTCTTTGTGGTTTAAAATATTTATTCATGTACTATTACAATACTTTTTTAACTTAATGGTTTTTTCATTCGGCTTAGCCATTTACTTCAACAAATTAACATATTGCCACATCAATAATGACAGTAAGTAAAATTCTACTTTCTTTGATTATTTTTTATAAGCAATACCGCTTTATCATATTTAAGTATATTAAGAAAACCTAGTTATCAATTCATCGTTACTTGATAGAATTCGTCTTTTTGAGTATCGCATTCCAGTAGTCATCATTAATACTGATTGATTGATAAAAATAATATATTATGATTATAATTAAAACTATCATATAATCCTTTCCGAGATAAATTATCAAAAAGAATGATTCGTCATATTTCTTAACTTCATTACTTTATAACATGATACCTGGCAATATTTAGCAAAGCACAAGTGATTTATTCCTTAAATTATTCACTATAAGGAAAAGTCTCATGCACATAGTCTTTTTATCTCATCACTTGTTTTTGATGCTGAACATAGCAACCTCACTGTTAAAGTTATCACTGATATATAAGGGTATTTGATGTCATTAATTTCAGCTCTGATCAGAATGCGTTTTGCTTTTAAGTTAAGTTTTGCCGTGCTTTTCGCGTTGGTAGTTGGATTTGAATTAAATTTACAAACCCCACGCTGGTCAGCAATGACCGCAATAATCGTCGCTGGCGGTTCCGCTCTTAGCGCGGGGGGAGAACCCTTCTCTGGTGCCATTCGGCATCGAGGTTGGCTCAGAATAGTAGGAACCTTTATTGGTACGGCCTTCGGTCTGGCGATTATTATTGCAAGCGCTCGTGCACCAATGGTCATGCTACTAGTGTGTTGTATTTGGGCAGGCATCTGCTCCTACTTCTCTTCACGTATTTCTCTAGAAAATTCTTATGCCTGGGCGCTTGCCGGTTATACTTCCCTCATTCTTATCGTAACCTGCGCTAGCAGCACGTCCAACCTTTTACTGGCCCCGCAGTTCGCGGTAGAACGCTGTTCTGAAATCGTACTGGGCATTCTAAGTGCTATATTAGCAGATGTGCTGTTCTCTCCTCGGTCGATAAAAAAAGATATCGACCGTTTGGCAGATAAACTAATAGTGGATCAGTTCCGTTTAATGCAGCTCTGCGTAAGCGGGGATAGCATGGAAGAAAGTGAACTTGACAGACGCTGGAATAGGCTAGTCCATGAAAGTAATAGTCTTACGGGAATGCGTACTAATCTTTTACTTGAATCTTCTGCCTGGCATCGAGTAACACGTCGTATCGAAGCCCTTCATAGTTTATCACTGGCGATGATTACTCATGCTTGTGAAACTTACTTTGTACTGCTCAATAATTCCAGTCAGCTATCAAGTAATATTAAAGATTTATTTAGCGCACCGGTGGAAACCCGGCAAGATGTGCATTCTCGCCTAAAGGTCTTGCGGCTAGAGCTGGCTAATCATGGTATTCAGGAGGTATTACAACCGGTGGTTGATTGGACTGGTGTTGCTACACGTTATTTATTAATAGGTAAAGGTATTCAAACCAATAGCTCAATTAGTATTATTGAAGAAGATGTCTTAAGCCGTGAGCGGTTGATTAAAAAAAATTCGGGAGACTGGCATCAGTCCATAGTCAATGGCATACGTACCTGGTTGGCGACCTCTTTTGGCTGCTTGTTGTGGTTATGGACCGGTTGGTCTTCAGGAAGTGGTTTTATGTTGGCAATTGCGGTAGTGACAACATTAGCAATGCGCACCAATAATCCACGTTTGGTAGCGTTGGATTTTGTTGTAGGATTTGCCCTAGCAGTTCCGGTAGCATCATTCTATTTTTTGTTTATAATTCCCTCAACTCAACAAAGCCTTCTACTATTATGTCTGAGTCTGGGTGTACTCACATTTTTCTCGGGCATTGAAATCCAGAAAAGACGTATGGGTATGCTTGGCATGCTATTGGGATCCGTAAATATATTAGTACTATCAAATCCCATGAAATTTGATATGATCACTTTTATTGATAGTGCAGCCGGCCAGCTCATTGGCGGTTGTGTCGCTTTGGTAGTGTTTACTCTTATCCCTAATCTTGCTCATAAAAAGGTTGGACAGAGGTTACTTGATAGTTTTGTTACTAGTGCTGTAACGGCATTAACAACACGAACCGCCAAGCGAAGCGAGAATCGCCTACCTTATTTATACTCACGGCTAAATAATATGATGATGTCATTTCCAAACGATATACAGAAGTATCGTCTGGCCATTTTATTAATAATTGCACATCAAAGATTTTTACGGACAGAGGTCCCAGACAATAAAGAATTTTTGCATTTACATAAACAAATAAGAAAGACCGCATCTAATCTAATAAAAACAAAAAATCCCGTAAAACGCACTTATTATTTTGATCATTTATTAAATAAGATAGATGATTATCAACTAGTGTTGAAAAAAAACAAAGTATCAAGGGACATTTGTGAACCAATTGATATTTTTTCGAAGATGCTTCATCAATATGGCAATATTTTATTTAAATAGTTTATTTTCGATACTAAAAAGATGATTATTTCTTTAGACATTACCATTACTTCATTAAATGTAAACTTCTGTAGATCTCCATGTGCTTTAATGAACCTGATACGGACATTACCAGCATAATTACATAAAGCAGTGTTGATATAACAGATAATATTCCTAGGTTTGTTTATTTGTTTAGAAAAAAAAGAATGTACTACTAAACAGAATATCCGCAATGCCTGGGGTAATACGGACCTCCTCGTTAATTCTGATGGTGTCGGAGCAGTCATAACGGATTGCGCGGGGTAACTATGTGCCTGTACATCCGTCACAGCTGCTGAATGTAGTTTTACTGCCTGCCGGCATTAACTCCCTTTACAGTCAGTTTCGCTGACTCTTTCGCCATGAATGATTTTGCTGTAGACCTCCGCGCTTAATTTTGGCGTTCTCTTCTGCGTGTCGTAATCCACATAGATCATGCCGAAACGGCTTTTATACCCGCTCAGCCATTCAAGATTGTCATGACTGGACCAGACGTGGTAACCCTGGACATTAGCGCCCTTCGCAATTGATCGTTTCATGGCAGCGATGTGAGCGACCAGGTAGAGACAGCGATTTACGTCGGTAACTTTACCATTGATTAACTTGTCCTCCCCCTCAAAACCTGCACCATTTTCGGTGATGATGACAGGTGGGTTACCATATTCATCCCTCACGCGCTCAAGCAGAGCGGAAAATTGATCGGGTCTGACCGCGCCATTAAAAGCAAGTTTTTCATCAGGCGGGAAGAAAAGTTCAGGGGCGTAGCTTTCGTTACTGCTTTGCTGATGGCGAATGAAAAAAGGGGCGTAATAATTAATACCAAGGAAGCCCAAACCAGCGTCGTGAATTCGTCTGGCATCATCAGGCTGAACATCTATATCCAGATGATATGCTGACACCAGTTGTAGGACATCAGCCGGATAGGTTCCTTTGTACATTGCATCAAGGAACCAGCGGTTCAAAATACCGTCAACGAGCCGGGCGTTGTCTTTATCCTCTTTTGACGCTTTTTTTCCCGTCAGCACAGGAAAGAAAGGCAGCGCAATGCCCAGACGGCCTTTATACTGTTTCGCTTTAAAACTTTCCGCTGCGGCGGCAGATGCCAGCAGGATGTGATTGTATGACTTGAGCGAAGTCTCAAGGTAAGGCAGCGTTGGCACGATGGGAGGAAACTTAATCTCTTCACCCTTTATCCGTTTCTCGGCCATGATTTTTGTTGCGACCTCAACGGTCGGCTCATTAATCAGAACGAATTGGTCGACCTGGTCTGAGAAGTTGGCAAAGATGACCTCTGCATAGCGACGAAACCACTCTACAGATTCACGATTTTCCCACCCTCCGGCCGCAGCCAGCGACTCTGGCATGTCCCAGTGATACAGGGTCACAAGCGGTACAATACCGGCCGCCTTAAGGTCCGCAATGAACTGGCGATAATGGGCGATGGCCTGCAAGTTCACTGGTCCCTGACCATCTGGGATAATGCGGGTCCAGGCAATAGAGAAGCGATAGCTGTTCAGACCGAGCGATTTGAATAGCTCAATATCTTTCAAATATTGGGCACGATCATAAAAATTAATGGCTACATTTCCTGAAATGCCTGGCCCTGCAAGATGTTTTTCATCAAGATAATAGTCCCATACGGACCGGCCTTTCCCGTCTGCATTGTTTGCGCCTTCAACCTGGTAAGCGGCTGATGCTGCACCCCACAGAAAATTGTCAGGCACATCGGCAGCCCACACAACATTCATTGCGGCGGTCAGGCCTAACGCCAGTACTCCTCTTATCATCATTTTCCCCTAGTTAACATCAATAGCTCGTTAAAATCACATTCCGGTCACTCTGTTTTTCAAAAAGGTGAACCAGCATAAATTCATGTGGCAAATATATCATCATCAGATGATATATTCCTTTAACTCTATCGTCGTTTCCATTTTATTTACGTAAGCGTTATCCCAGTAGGGTTCAGCGGGCTGTTGCAGGCGAAGGCGGATGCGGGCTTCAACCCGCTGTATAAAGAAGACCGTATCCGCGAGGTCGGCTGCAATGGGGCCCACGCTCGGCGTAAGATCCATGATATCCCTATGAGGTATCCGTCGCCGACCTCCGCCGAGGCCCTGCAGCGTACTGAGTGAAGAAGCCGTTGAACAGAAGAGATTACCCCGACATAATCAGTCTGGGCTGCTGAAACACAGCCATTGCGAACCTACATCCCTGTCCCGCATATTGCCATTGCTTTATTGGGCAGAAAAAGCAGAAAGCGCCGGATTGGTGGTAACCGTTCCAAAGCGTATATTTTGCTTTGACAACCCGGACGTTAAGCGCGCCAGACAGGTAAGCTGCGGAGTTCACCTGCGAAATACTGAAGTCTTTTCCACATGTATCAGAAGATGATCTGCGAGCCGGCGAATAGACGGATAGCTTCGTCCGCCATGTCATCAAGAAATGAAGACGATTGCTCCGCACCCTGGCTTATCAGGCCGGGCGTGATAATTGGCAATGAAATGGCCGAAATCAGTAGTGCAAAAATTATTTCCGGTTGTTTCCCATTAATGATGTCATGGGCGATTGCCTGCTTTATCACCGGAAGGCAACTTTCACGAAAAGGCGACACCAGATACCGAAGGAGATGATCCAGACGCACTTCGCCCCTGGCCGCTTCATTAAGCAGCAGTGACGGAAATTCAGGAATGTCTATACTAATGGTGATAAGTTGGCGAATGAAACGCCTGAATGAATTTTCTGGATTGGTGCTGAAGTGCTCATCAATATCCCTTATTTCAGCAAGATGAATGCGCTGTTTTTCAAGAAGATATTCGAGTACGGCCTCCCAGAGAGCCGATTTCGACCCAAAAAGGCGTGCCACCAGTGCCATATCGACACCTGCCTCGCTGGCTATTTTGCGCAATGACGCACCCTCATAGCCATATCGTGAAAAAAATCGGGTAGCAACCGGAAGCAACGCTTCACGACCAGATACTCTACCGCCGGGCCGGCGGCCTCGCATGGGAGATTTGATTTCTACTGAACTCATTATGCTACGCTATTGAGAGCACCGGGACTAGCCGGTGCTGACGTGTCTGTTGTCAAGACACCATATCATCTTTTGGCATAAAAGGGACTTGTAGATAGCTGTCATATTTACCGCCAAAATGAATGACATGAGTCCCAGCATTACGGCTCATGGGCGCCTGGACCTGCTGCTCACTAACAAACGATAGCAGGGTTGAGCGATCCCCGCCAAGCGCTAGACGCTTCACTTTGTTACCGGGCGTAAACGTCCCCCCCGACGCCGGTAAGGTGATAATAGCTGAGCCAAAACCCATATCGATACTGGTTGGGATAGGACGCTGTGCAGCAATGGTCAGCACTAATTCTTCACCGGGATGATAACGCATGGCCATTGGCCAGATGCCAATTTCCACGGGTACAATCTCGCCGGGTTTGAGTTTTTCTTCATGTGTGTGGAGCAGTAAGGGTTCTTCGTTCGTTGTCCGCTCAGGATCAAGGGCTCGCTGGGAAACCCTTAGTAAACCCGAGGCAACAACAGGACCTTTTACCCCCTCACCAAGAAGACGCTCGTAGGGTTTCCCGTTTTTATCGCGCTTCTCAACGCCAACCTCCAGTTCCATATCTTCCGATCCCCGCGCTTCCACCCAGAGTTTCAGCTTCATATAGCCGATGATCTCAGTTTCCTGAGTAAAGGTGTAATGCAGCTCAGTTTTTCCTTCGCCTGACACCTCATAAGACAGGGATGCAGACAAGCTCTGACCGAATGTGTCAAGCTGGCCATTGCCACTAATAAACATTCGCTTCATCTGCACCTTAGGCAGTGGCCAGCTGTCTTCAATCCGGTCAACGATATCGGTTCCGCCAGCATCCAGTACGCATATACGGACGCGAGGCGTTTGCTCCCAGCCGTTATTAGCGCCTTTAAGGTAATGATCGAAAAATGCCAGCAGCTCATGTGCATATTTTGGCGTGTAAAAATCCAGCCATTCATTGGTATTGTTCACTCGGAGCCATTTTTCCTCCGAGGCTATCTGACGATAGCCGGCAAATGATCCGTGAGTGTGTGCATGGTTTGTATAACTGGCCACGACATAAGTGGGAATTTTAATGCGCTCAAGCCGTGCTTTTTTATCCTCCCAGTAAGGATCCATCAGTTGTGTCTCCATGATCATTCTGGGTTGATCTTCAACCAGATTTCCCCCGGCAAATGATTTCAGGATAACTTCCGGGAATGCTGGTGCAGGTATGCCTCCCCGGTTACCGGTTTCGCGGAAGTGATCGACAAAACCTTCCCAGGGAGCTATGGCAGTAAGATGCGGCGGCTGCTCTGCCGCGATGAACCACTGAGATACGGCAAGCCAGGAGTTGCCCGCCATACCGACTTTTCCGCTGCTCCAGGACTGTTGGGCCGCCCACTCAATGAAGTCGTAGCCGTCTTCAGCCAGTTGACGTCCCCAATAAGAGATATTCCCCTCAGACTTATAGGCGCCTCGAGGGTCGGGATTGAGAATAACATATCCTTCATTAACCCAAAATGCCGGGTCTGGTCCCTCGAACTTTTGCAGTTCTGACACCCAATCCAGCGGTACACCGGAACGTTCCTGGATATCGTCCAGCCACTGCCCGCCAATCTCCTTGCCATAAGGACTCCATGCCACCAAGGCGGGGTATTTCCCCTCTTTTATCGGGCGGAAAACATCTGTGTAAATAGTTATTCCATCGCGCATTTTAAGAGCAACGTCACGCTCAAACAAGATGTCGCAGGGCAGTGGTCTCGCACCTTCTCGGCGCACCGTACCTTTCTTCAGAACGGTGATACCCGGTGCAAATCCAGGGTACCGCGCTCGCGGTGCATTCAGTGGAAGCGGACGGCGGTACCAGACGGGGTATGCTGCATCACCATAAATTCGTGTTTTGAGCATAATCTTTTCCCCATTTTGACTGACGGCCCCGGCAAAAGAGAGCCTAGGCATTATCATGTTAGTGACTGCCATACTGACAGCGCCCGCTAATAGCGAACGACGCGACAGATAGGAGCCATTCAGATCTGTGATTTTCATAACGCATCCTTTTAAATCATCACTTGATGATTTAATTTTAAGGCGAAAACCGACTTAGTCAACAGAGTGTTGATGATTTGGAAGCATTGCGCATTTTTACTCAATAAACGCCGACAAAAGTCCGCGTTCACGTCAAATCTTCACCCTCATTTCCCTATATTTTTACCAATGCGTAGATGTCGGAATGCATCCTTTATTTCGTTCAGCGACCAGACGGAATCAATGACTGCACGGACCCTTGACTTTTCAAATGACTGGATTATTTGTTGTTGATGCTCTTCGCTACTTAAGGTAATTCCCCGCAGGGTGGGCTGTTTGCCCATGATTGCGCCCGTAGGTACATCATCTGCGATGCCGGAAATCGTCAATTAAAGCGGTTTCCCCGCCAATGCGCACAGCGTCCATAAGCTGATGAAGCGTACCCGGCCCGCCAATATCTACTACGTGACCAACGCCACGGCCTCTGGTCATTTCAAAGATTTTTTTGCTCATTTCGTGTTTTCTCTAAAATTCACAAAGGCCACCCACATTGCGTATGTAGCCAATCCATCTTTCCCGGCAAAGGAATAGTGAAAAATTGAAAAACTTGACTGCTAATGACCCCAGCGAAGAGGACTGAGCTAAGGATTTATTCAGACTTTAAACATCGTTAGCGCACGGCTACGTACCCTAACAAATAAAGTAAAAACCAGTGCAATCCCCGCAGCAAAAAGAAAAACAGACTGCAGGGTACCCGGGAAATATCCCATAAAAGACGATAGAAACTGTCCCAGAAATATTGCCATTGAAAGCCGAGCAAGATTCCGTCCCCGAAATGTCGTGCTGCTCAGATCCACAATAAGATGGTTCACGAGAGGAACGGAAAAACCGAACCCCAGCCCGAGGGCAATCCCGCCAATCACAAAGACGGGCATGGAAGGAGCTACCGCAAAAATAAGATGAGCAACGGTGTAAAAGCCAAACGCGATGGATAATGTTGGAAAATCACCAAAGCGACTGACCAGTTTCGGCATCAGCCATGCGCCAAATACCGCCACAAGCGAGACAAATGAAAGGAAGTAGCCGATCTGCAACTCAGTAACGTCATTGTCATGCAAATGTAGCGGCAGCAGGACAATAGCGGTAAAGAAAACGATCATGGAAAAAAGTGCCGCCACCCACGTCAGTACCATTGCTGAAGACGGTCCTCCGAGATGAATCTCATGAGTGCTTTCATCAGATATTACCAACTTGCCCGGTCGGGGTACATACGCCAACACCATGAGCAGCATAAGCCAGGCGAAAAGGTAAAGCATGAATGGCCAGCGCCAGCCGACGGCTGCCAGCAACCCGCCAATAAACAGGAATATTACACCACCAAGCTCAATCGACATCCCTTGGCGAGCAATCATCTTCATCCGTTTCGCGCCGTCATAAAAAACGGAGATTAAGCCGGTACCAGCCGACATAACCAGCGCCGTTGCACCACCGAGCAAAAACCGATCCGCAAAAACAAATGAATAACCCGACAAAAATGCACCGGCACCACCCAACAGCCCGTAAAGGAAAAGCCCGAGACAGAGGGTTTTATAAAGACCAGCCTTTTCAACAAGTTTCCCCACTAATGGCCCGAGCACCACCACCCCCAAAGACGGCAAGGTAACAAGCCAGCTCTCTGCACCCTTAACATCAAGTGCCGTGGAGATAGTGGTCAGGCCTGGTACAATCACGCATCCCACCATGATGGTTAGGCAGGCTACAGCAAGTAGCGTAAATCCTCCTGCCTTGTTTATCTGTTGCATACAAACTCCAACTGTCCACTATATGGATATGTTAACCATTATTAGGATATAATTTTCATGGTATTGTCGGATTATGTCAATGCGCAAAATGTAAGATAAATGTTTCTAAATCTATAACAACTGTAAAGAGGATCTATGGAAACTGATACAGATAGCACGGGTTCCCAGGTAATTGCCCGAGCCGCAAAATTGTTCAAAGCGGTTGAAGAACAACCTCAGGGTTTGACTATCTCCGCACTCTCACGAAGTACGGGACTGCCGCGGACAACCGTTCACAGACTGGTTGCCTCTCTCGAAGCCGAACAGTTATTACTCAACAGCTCAGGCATGATCCGACTTGGTCCGGCGCTTGCACGTCTTGCAGCCTCCGCTCATACGGATGTCATTTCACTGTCGCGTCCGTCGATTGAGACACTTGGCCGGCGAACACGGGAAACGGTCGATCTTTGCGTGTATCGCGGGTCGCATGCACTTTTGGTTAGCCAATACGCATCTGATCAGGAACTGCGGGTCGTTTCGCCCGTTGGCACTGCTTTTCCCTGCCACTGCACTGCGACTGGTAAGGCTCTGCTTGCCGGTTTACAAGACGAGCAGATATCTTTGATATACACACAAAAACCTGAAACAAGAACGGCACTTTCTCTGAGAACAGTGGCCGGAATTCTTGATGAAGTTGAAAAAATACGCTCAGAAGGGTTTGCTAGTGATCGTGAAGAACACGCAAAAGGCGTTTGTGGTCTGGGCGTAAGCATCCCCTATTCCCTGAACGAAAATTATGCCATTTCTGTGGCAGTGCCAGCATCGCGATTCGATGAAAATTTTGATTTCCTGGTTGCCTCTCTCAAGCAATGTAAGGCTGAAATTGAAGCTTTGATTTCTCCCACCGTTTGATCTACAAGCAAAAATACGGGTCAACCGGCGGGGATAGAATTTATGATGAAATTCAACTTAATAGATAACTGAATGTTCCCGAGTCCGGGCACCACTTCTTCTTTTTTATGCTTTCTTATGAATCTTTATGTATCTGAAATTCAATAGGTTAGCGTAAAAACCCTTTCCGATACGTTTTGATTTATCCCTAGGTATCCGGAAAATGTGGGGTCAAATTGCGGGTCATTCAGTTCGATGAATGGAGAGACCCCCACATGGCTCTGACTGACAGTAAAATCCGCGCCGCTAAAACCTTTGTAAAATCCTACAAAATCACCGATGCCTACGGTCTGTATCTACTGGTATCAACCAGCGGCTCGCGTCTGTGGTATTTCCGCTACAGCTTCGGCGGCAAAGAATCCCGCCTGGCTTTAGGCGCCTATCCGCAGGTAACGCTGGCGGAGGCCCGAGAAAAGCGCGACGCTGCGCGCAAGCTGCTGGCATCCGGCATCTGCCCTTCCCTGCCCCGCGAATCAGAAAAAACCGCTGTAGACGAAACCCGCACCTTTAAACACATCGCAACCTCGTGGCACACCAGCAGCCTCAGGCACTGGTCGGCAAGCCACGCGGATAAAATTCTGACCTGCCTGAAACGCTATGCCTTCCCTGACATGGGCGAAATGGATATCGCGGAAGTCGAAACACGGCATCTGGCACAGCTTATCAAGGCCATCGACGACAAAGGCGTGCATGACGTGGCCGGCAGGATGCGCCAGTATCTGACCAAAATCATGCGTCACGCCGTGCAACAGGGCCTAATCAAATACAACCTCGCGTTCGATCTGGGCGGTGTCGTGACGCCGATTGTGACCCAACATCTTCCCGCTTTGCCACTGCGACGCTTGCCTGAACTGCTGGTGAACATGGAAAACTACCAAGGCCGGGTACTGACCCGTTTGGCGCTGGAACTGAATCTGCACGTCTTTCTACGCTCAAGCGAGTTGCGCTTCGCCCGCTGGGAAGAGTTCGACCTTAAAGCACGTATCTGGACGGTGCCCGCGCAGCGCGAAACCGTAAAGGGCGTGAGATTTTCAGAGCGTGGCGCGAAGATGAAGGACGAGCACCTGGTGCCGCTGTCCCGGCAGGCGGTCAACCTGCTGAAACAGATTAAAGGGCTTACTGGAGACTCGGAATTTGTCTTTCCAAGTGTACGTTCTCTGGATAAACCGATGAGCGAAAACACTATCAACAAAGCGCTGCGCACCATCGGCTATGACACCAAAACCGAAGTTTGTGGCCACGGTTTCCGGGCAATGGCTTGTAGCGCCTTAAACGAGTCCGGGCTGTGGTCAAGGGATGCCATCGAACGTCAGATGAGCCATAAGGAGCGTAACGGCGTACGGGCAGCCTATGTGCACAAAGCGGAGCATTTGGAAGCACGGATGGAAATGATGCAATGGTGGTCCGATTATCTGCACGTAAATCGTGAGAGATATGTTGCGCCGTATATTTATGCCCGGCAGCATAAAGCGGCCGAATGACAATTAGCGGGCAAAAAGCAGATCCCTTTCATCAGGATTTGCTTTTTTGCTTTATAAGATGCCTCAATTTGTTTATTATGGACCCATGAAATTTTTATTAAAACGTCCTAAAATCTATGAACTATATATTTAAACCTTGCTAAAGACACTGGCGATAGTGTCACCATCCCACATAATCGTACCATTCGCATTTAGATCTCTCACGGCATTGACCCTCTCTCATATCCTGATCCAATTTATTGGCAAGAAATCAGTTTACTGGGAGGACATCAAGAGATGTCCGGCCTCTCAATATACAGCAATGCATCGTCTGACCTATCCGATTGATAAATTGTCAACGTTTCGATGGCTGATTGTGCCATTTTTTTAATTAATAGCGAAGACTACGCCGTCATTAAATATTGAAAAAATACTACATCACCAAGATGTTTCTATCTAACAGTGAATAGTTTATCGTCTCTCTCAAGTGTTTTAACAAAATCAAGATCAATTTCTAACTGATTTTCATCCTTATTTTTCAAAACCACCCAACCTGGAGAGGAATAAAGGTCAGTAGTAAATTTCAAATAATCTCCATTTTTTACATTTAACTTTAAGCTAAAAAAAGAAGAAAGGTTTGATAAAATTTTTATTGCAGGTATTTCGGTTAAAATTCCGGCTTTTTTATTAGCAAAGGTAAATGCCACGGCGTGGCTATTAAAAAGATTGGGTAAGCCAGTACACTTATGGAATTCATTTTCATTTGTATAACAGTCAACTAGAAGCGTTACTGGCCCCTTTACGGAACAACTTTCTATCACTTGAGGACTGGTAATACCACCATGAAGTCGTGCTCCAACTTCAACTAATACAGGGCCTTTATCAGTAAGAATTATTTCGCTATGGGATGCACCAAAAAGAATATCAAGCGCATCCAATACAGCGTCGTTATAATCTGTTAGTATAGATGCTATTTTACCAGTTGCAGGTAAATATCGTGTTTCACGATAAATGAATGACCCATTAACAATGTCTTTTGTATATTTACATATATTTGTAACTACATGCTTTCCATTTTTACTCACTGCATCTACAACGTATTCTTCTCCTTGTATATATTCTTGTAGCAATACTCTTTCATTTTTTTCACCATAAAGATTAGGTGATGAAAGGATTTTTAAGAAGACTTTTTCCATTTCCTCGACTGTCTCGCACAATCTAACATTGTCTGAGCCAGCTGAATTGAGGGGTTTAACGACTACTATTCCATTAGCCTGACCTGCTTGCCATAAGAGTGCATCCTGTAGATTTTCGGTAACATAATGCTCAATACTCCGCAGACCAGCCGCTTTAATGCAATTTTGCATCAAAAATTTATCCCTCCTTGCACTTGAAAGTAGAATTGAATTATGAGGTAAATCTAGGTTGTAAGCTAGTTCGTCAGCTAATAACACGCCAGATTCCGTCCCTGGTACCACACAAATAGGATAAAAAGAAGAAATTTTTTCGCAAAGCTGCTCCAGATCTGAATTGAAAAAAAATTCGTGTATAAAATCTACCGAGCGATATGAAGATGACAACGTGTCACCTAACAATGGCTTAGAATGGACAGCGATACATTGAAACCCACGCTTAATGAATTCAGGCGCTAACAATGTTCCACTTGAATAGGGATCGACGATAACTACGTTTCTCGATGTCATATAAAACTCCATAAGGCAAAAGAAGCCAAGTAAATGATTAACTAAGCATAAACTTATATGCCAGATATTGGAGCATCAGTGGATTTTTCCGCTACAAATGCTGTTCCAACCGCTGCACCCTGCGCTGCATTGATAACCCGAGCCACACCGTTAAATTCTGACTGCCGTAAATATAAACCGCCATATTCATGCCCAAAAATTGTCGGCCCAAGACAAACTGAAAAATTCCTCGTAATTCCATGATGAGTAGTCTCATAACTCCACATATCTTTTGCTTTCTCCTGCAAGACATAAGTTGATTCTGACGATAAGGCTGCATTTAATTTATCTCTCCATGTAACGCCACTTACAGCCTCTCCAATTATCACACCATTTCCACCGAATTCAGAAGCTGGTTTTAGTATCCAGCTATCCTTTTCGCTCAAAGCCTTAGACAAGTTATCAGTATTAAGACGACGGGTTGAGAGAACATACCGCTTCACAATAGAGAGTTCTTCAGCAGAAAAATATGATTCAAATTCAGGTGAGGTGAGAATCTCAAGATTCAATTTATGATCAAACAATGTATTTGTTGGAGGACAAACAAAATCTATTAAAAACTCCTCGTCAGCCTTGGTTAAACTCGTGATTAAAGAGTCTGCAACACCGTGGCTAGTCATTTCATAGTAGGTTGAACATGTAAAAACAGTATTGACCTTCATATCCTCGAAGTAAACTCCAGCGTCAGAGACAGTAAGCTCACTCATTGGTCCTGTGACAACTTTATAACCGCAACTTTCAATCATCCGAACAAAGTCAGGTCGACCGAAATCAGCAGCATAATTTTCATTTGGATTTGCCATTCCTTCGAAGAAAATAGGATTTTCATAAGCATTACTAACACGTGAAATTGCTTTAATTGCCTTTAACCAAACTGTTGTCATATTTGGAGCAGTGCAAAACTCTCGGTGCTTTATTAAATAATTATAAAACGGCATTTTATAAATTTCTTGCGCCATTCTATCATAAATACCCAGACCACCAATAGGTGGTGCTACGTTTATCTCAACCACCTTAAACCCATATTTTGTCAAAATAAAATCAGGCCTTGAAAATTGTGTTGCCATAGATAAAAAACGTGGCGTACACATTGGCAATAAATACTCAATCTCATTTTTATCAAACTTTAAAAAAGACATCCAAGCCTCATGATTTCCAGAAAAAATTCTATCTGGTATTGATGTAATTAAACTTAAAAGTTGCACAGCAACATTTTGCAAATTGCATACGAATTCACGATCAAAAATGAGAGGAGGGTATATAACATCTGGATACTCAGGATGGGCAATTTTCATTTTCATTTGGAAAAAATCATATTCAATATCTGGCTCAATTTTATTTTCAAATAAATAATTTGGCCATGCAGAAAGTAATGATTTTTCAAAAATATATTTGTTTTCCATAAAATCTCCTAAATAATACAATTTCAAATTATAATGATGTTGTGGTAGACAAATGACAACTCTTTACGTCGTATTTGATTTTATTTGCTAACATTATTAACATTATTATACTAGCCAATAACAAACCTGCAGTTGACGAAATCCAATACCCTTTAAACCCCATGGGATCTAGGAACAAATTCAACCTCAATAATTCCACTCCATAGTTCGATAGTAACCAGCCGCAACCAACACCAATCCCCCAGAGTGACAGTACGTAATAAATCGTCGGTGCAACATTTTTTTCATATGCTCGTAAAATGCTAGAAGTTACACATTGAACTGCATCACATAAATGATAGCCTGCGGATATCGGCAAGATAATAGAAGCAAGTAATACGACCTTTAAATCATCCGAATATATACGAAGTAACACCATACCGATTGTAAGTAATATAACTGCAGATATCATGGCCAGGGATAGTGTCAGCACTAAACCGGCTAGAGCAATTCCCTTGGCGTTAGAATATTCACCAGCACCTCTATTTTGCGACACTAATGCTTGTGTTGCGATACCAAGAGCCATCGGTATCATATAAAAAACGCTTGTAATACTTGCAATAATTTGATGCGCAGCAGATGTATTGGCACCATATTTGGCAATAAATAAGGCAAGAATAGTAAAAGAACCAATTTCCGAAAATTGCGAAATTGCCATTGGTATACCAACTCGTAACGTTGAGAATAAAATATTAAAAGTTGGCAAGCGACGAGGAAAACGTATGCCTATGATACTATACCGTGATGAGTAATATACGTAAACTAGACTAGCCACCAACATGGTCCAGAACATAACCACAGATCCTATTGCGCATCCGATAGCTCCCAACTGAGGAAAACCAAAATACCCATATGCAAGCGTAACGCTTAAAGGAACTTTAATAAAAAAGGCGACAATATTTATAAACATGACAGGATGCGAAATACCAACAGCTGGGGTAAAAGCATAAAATACTCGTACTAACATTGCAGCAGGTAGCGCATAGATGAATACATCCAAATAACCTTTAGCCAGAAGTCTCACATCTAAAGGTGCATTTATCAAGGTGAGTAAAGTAGATGAATGGATTAATGTCCAAATTCCAATAAATGACAATAATACAGCAATTAATAATCCCGCAGCTATGCTATTTTCAATTTCAGCAAATTTTTGACCGCCAAATTGTTTTGCAATCATTGGCGCTATTCCTTGTACTACACCGAGGAAAGTAGCAAATATAGCGATCCAAATACTTGAACCTATCCCAATCGCAGCAAGTTGCGATGCACCGAGATGCCCAGCAACGATAGAGTCCGAGATGCCACAAAAGAGCACTGCCATCTGGGCCACAAATATAGGCATGCCTAATTGAACAATGGATTTGCAATTTTTTATAGTTTTATAACTACAATTCATATCTGGTTTTCCATTAAGTAAATTTAAAACAATAGTAGAACTTCTTATCGCCAAACAGCAAGAGGATCATTTATTCTCCAGTATGATGGTGTTACACTAATCTCTAGATTTGAGGCATAAGGGAAATATTTATTGAATATATTTTTATAATAACCCTCTAGGCCAATAATTCTATCATGAGACAAGGCTTGGCTTTCGCATTTCATCCCGTCCAAGCGACAATTAATTTCCTCATCAAAAAGATGTTCGAACTTCTTACCTGCCCCATGAGTCATACCGAGTTTTTCGCGCCATACAATAGATGCAGGCAAAACATCTTGTAGCGCAAGACGAAGTATACATTTCTCAATAGGCTTATGGCCAGAATATCCATCACCACATTGTTTATAGTGAGCAGGAAGATTGGCAATATAAGATACAACCTCTTTATCTAAATATGGATATCGAGTTTCAAGTCCGAAACTTGCCAACGCACGGTCCCCCAATAATTCTGTTTTGTGCATATCGTTCAATTGTTTTATGGTTTCCTGATCAAAAGATTCCTTATCCGGTGCGTGCTTGAAAAACCAGTATCCCCCCAACAATTCATCTGGTCCGGTGCCATCAAGTATTACACGAACATCCGTGTTCTCTTTAATATATTTCGCAACTAAGTATATCAAAGCTAGGTTAGGTATCATTTCCATGTTGTGTGTTTCTACAACATAAATAAGTTTATTAATTATTTCAAAAACTTCTATTAATGTTACTTTTATTTCGTGGTGTTTAGAACCAATAAGAGTTGCTACCTTTTTAGCATGTCTGGCATCTTCATTTTCCAAACCCTCGATTAAACATGTAAAGGTCTCAAGAGGCTCTTTAGAATATTTTGAAGCCAGCACAGCTATGCCACTGGAATCTATACCACCAGATAGTAAACAGCCAATTGGAACTTTGCTAGAAAGTCGTTTTTTCACCGCAAGCTCGAGACGTGTTCTTATTTCTTTAGAAGCATCTATGAAAATATCATCTATTGAATCATTTTCATCCAAATTGAAATATTTGACTGGATGAATAGTATCATGCAAGTCATCAATTATAGCATATGAGCCTGGAGGAAAATGCAATGCTCCATCGACATTTAGAGATTTCAACTCCGACGCGAATTGAATATGACCTTCAGTTTCTGCAAAATACAATGGTCTCACTCCGATAGGATCTCGTGCAATTATGATTTTTTTTGTGTCGGCTAAATACATAATTAGCGAAAACTCTCCGTCAAGCATTTTAACAAAATTTTCACCAAACTTACAATATAGTGGTAAGAGTATTTCACAATCAGATTCCGATTGGAAAATGTGCTCCGCAAGGTATTTTCTAGCAAGATCATCTCGATTATATATCTCGCCATTACAGATACAAAAAGAACCATCTTTCATCACAAAAGGCTGATTTCCGTACTCAGTCAAATCCGTAATAGATAGTCGATGGAAGCCATAAGAACAATTAGTAGCATTTCGACCCAGAAATATTGCCTTTGTGTAAAATCTACTTTCGTCAGGTCCTCTATGCTTTGATTTAATAAAAGACTCCCAAGAATAAGGGGTGAAGCATTTATTATTTGCATCAAAAAAAATTCCGCACATCAGGTTTCCTCTTCGCATTTAGTTTCAAATTTTGTATAGCCTAAATCTGTATAATATGCGCAAACATATGAATTGCTATACTCGACCTCATAATATCTTAAAATCAGACTCATCTATATTTTTTGCAAAAATAGAATTATCAAGTTTTGATAATATATCTAAACACTCCCTGCGCTGAGATTCATTCAAAGGAACATAAGGCAACCTGAATACTGGTCCACATAATCCCAACATTGGCAACAATGTATTTATAGGAATAGGGTTAGGAGCTAGGGCCAGCCAGTCAATCAATGCAGACAATTTATTCACAGCACACTCTTTTTTCAAATGAACCGCATCTCTCATCAATTCAGGAAAAGCATTACTTACTACTGAAATCACACCAAAGGATTTAGCGGTATTCATCGCGATATAAAAATCATTATCATTTCCAGACCAGACTCTTATACCCTTAGAGCTGTAATATGCAATCCTTTCAATTCCAGCACACTCCTTAATACCAGCAAAGTTTGGATGTTTTGATATAGATAAAACCAATTCAGTTGGTATATCTTGCCCAGTACGAATTGGAACATTATATAATATTGTAGGCCCATACTCTAAAACTTTATTGAAATGAGCCTGCATTCCATCTATTGAAGTGCGTCCATAATAAGGGTTTATTTGCAGTGATGCATGCATTCCTAGTGCAAAGCATTCTCTTGTAGCATGAATGGCTTCGCGTGTATTATTAGATCCTGTGCTCCCTATAATAATAATTTTCTTACCAAAATATTCAATGGCGTGTGATATTAAAGAAAGTTGCTCATCCCAATCCATTAGATGCCCCTCCCCAGTCGTGCCCGCAATTACTATTCCATCGACGCCATATTGTATTTGTCGCTGTACAAGATTATCAAATATATGAATGTCTATTTCTCCATTGCTAGAATAAGGAGTTTTGATTGCCGTTATAAGCCTCGCGCTTTTTAAAATATCCATTTTATCTCCCCCTTCATCTTAAAGTTGAATCGTATCATCTCTTTATATTTTTCCGTCATAGTGGTACTAAAAAATGCTCTTCGATTAAATGATTGAATGCTGAATCAAATCCTTTAACAATACATTCAATGTTCTCTTCAGTATGCACGCTACTTAAAATTCCTGTAAAACGTCGCATTAAAACGCCTTGATTAGCAAGTTCCATCTTTAAGGCATCATAAATTCCCTGCCCAATTGATATTGTTTTTTCTTCTATTTTTTTTTCGAACTGAATATGAAAAACACTAGCTTCACCATATACTTTTCCGGCTATTCCATGTTTTCGCAGCACTGTGTTAAGTCGTTCCCTTAGCCTTTGAGAAGATTGGTTTAAGGTCTTTAATACTGTTCCATCATCCAATGATCGTAATGTAGCCAAGCCGGCAGTTGCAACAATCGGATTAGCGCTAAAGGTACCACCATGATGCACACGCACATTGTTTATCGCGCCAGGGAAGTCCCTGTGAAATGCCATTTGCGCCATAATATCTTCTCTACCTGCTACTGCGCCACAACTGAATCCACCTCCTAGTATTTTTCCCAGTGTTGTAAGATCTGGTTGTATATTAATAACCTGCTGGATACCACCAGTACTCCAGCGAAATCCAGATACAACCTCGTCAAAAATCAAAATTACTCCTAGACGGGTTGTTTCCTCGCGCAACATCTGAATAAAACCGGGTTCTAAAGGTACTAAACCAGCTTTTCCCCCTGAAGGTTCGAGTATAACGGCAGCAGCATCGTCTTTTAAAGCACATTGCAATTGCTGTAAATTTCTAGGATCAACAATGTTCGCTAATTCAACAATTTGTTTAGGGATGCCCGCCGAATCGGCACCTTTATTTGTTAAATTGCTCCCGATAGCGATTCCATCATGCCAACCATGATAATGGCCTGAAAAACGGATGTATTTATTTCGGCCCGTATATGCTCTTGCCAAACGTATTGCAAGTTGCGTAGCTTCTGACCCAGTAGAAGTAAACCTCACTTGTTCTGCTGAAGGAAGTAGATTGCATACCATTTGCGCCCACAAATATTCTTGTTCAACACAACTGCCTAAATGAGTCCCGTTCGCAATCTGGGTACTAACCGCTTTTAATATCTCTGGATTTGAATGCCCATAGAGTAGAGCACCGTTACCCATAACGACATCAACATAGCAAATTCCGTCAATATCGGTCACTGATCCCTCATGGCCCTCAGAAATACATAATGGAAACGGGTCTGTATAAACAACGTCTCGACTCACTCCACTTGGGAGTTTTTGTAATGCTAGGTGATTATGCTTTTGTGAATTTGGATGCTTATTGACATATCTTTCTAAAATGGTCCCATCCATATTTGTTTTCATGGTTATAGGCCTCTTTTATTTTGTTGCCGCTACTATAAGACGATTCCGGGGACCAGAAAGCGGTCGCAAATATTCAATGTAGATGAATTTCATATTTTTGAAGCCTGCCTCTAATAATTGTGATTGAATATATTCCTCTGAAAACCACTTAAAACCTGGTACTGAAGGATGCTCCTGAACATTATTATTATTCGTGCTTGGATCATTAGAAATAATTATTTTTCCATTCACAGATAGAGTAACGTGTAATCTATTCAGAATACTTTGCAATCCATCTTTTCGATATAGATGTCCCATGATACCATCACAGTATACAAGCTGATATACCTCTTTTTCTGGCTCCCATGTATTTAAATCTACCTGTCTAGCATGTACACCTTTCTCCAGTGCATAACTAACCGCCTCCTCGTGTAGATCAAATGCATCGACAGATAGTCCCTTTTTGACCAATTCAGCCTCAACAAATGCATTTCCACAGCCTATACTCAGGATGCGATTCGTGTTTCCCAGAGGAATGTACGCAGAGATCATAGAAACCATTTGTTCCCTATAGCTCTGACTTGAAACTGAAGGTGTAGTTGAATCTCCATCACTTAGTTTCGATTCCCATAGTTGGAAAATATTTCGCTTACCGGTTTCGGCATAATATGATTTCATTACGGTATCCTTACAATTAACTTACTTTATTGAATGTAACTTAACTTCAGCATATTTTTTAATATCTATAGCTCTGAAATATATTCACCTTAGTCACATAGGTATGTTTTTTATTTCGATATCCTTACATTTTTTTACTTTATTTCATTAAACGGCTTCACGCGGAATAAGCGTTAACAAACATATAAAATCATTCGATCAACATATCAACACATTCAAAAAATATTTCATATTTTTATAATTAATTAAGATTTTTACATTACAAATTTCACGCAGATCCATATCATTTTTTTGATCCGACACACAAAAAAAATAAAATAAAAAATATTGGTTTATACAACATTGATCTAGAGAACATTAATCTTTAAACGTTTAATTCTGATTGTTCCCGCTCAGCTACTTCATGCTAATTTCTTGAAATATGATATATTAAAACTTAATCTCAGCAGCAACGAATATTGATTATAGTGTGCCATGCTTAATCCTCTTTTTGCATTGCGCTTGATAGAATCATTTTTTCCTTATCGTATATACAGATCTGAATCCAATGAATTTTTACATTTTATAAATGTCAATCTTTTAAAGTCATATTTTTCGTTAGAAGCCATTATCACATTAAACAGAATCCTTTGAATTCTAAAGCATAAAATACTTTGATAACTGAAAAGGTAAATCCAGAAAATAAAAATTATCATATCTACAAGCATGAAATATTATAGTTTTTTGACTTAAGGTCAGACCCGACCAATTCTTTTTTAATGCTTGAATTTTCGAGAAAAGATAATATGTTATCTATAACTTCCTTTGAAATTTTTCGAACAGATTCAATGGTTCGATAAGATTCTCCTGAGGTAACTAATATATTATCAAATTGAGAGAATAAACTTTTTATGACATTCTTTTTGTCGGATGATAAGTTTGGTTCCACATCCATTACAAATGTGCTTAGATTTCCATGAGAAAGCATATGATTTATAGATTCCAGGTCTAAAATATTATGCCCAGATATATTTATTATAGATGATTTGGCCTTGATAAATTTTAATTCTTCTTTTTTCAAAAGTTGATTTTCAGAGCGAGGCACAGTAAACACTATAATATCCGACTTGCTAAATAGATCAGGTAAACTCAATATTTGTTTAGCGTTACCAATATTAAGTTTGGTGTCTAGGTCATAAAAAAATACATTCATACCAACTGCTTCAGCCAAAACAGAAACTTGTGAACCAACTTTACCATAACCAACAATACCTAAGGTTTTCCCCATAACTTCATATGTGGGATATTTTTTGATATGCAGATTGTGGAAATTGCGCAAGATGAAAAAAACAGCTGCAATAATATATTCCGCAGCAGACCTAACACTTGACATATTGGAGCTAAACACAGGTATTTCCCTGGGGTTTTTTATGTGTAAATCTAAAACAGAATTTGTGTATGAAATCAAACCAACAGCTGATAACTTCTCAAGTTTTTCAAAAAAAAAGTCGGGCACAACATCTCTACCAGATAAGCAAACAACGTCCACCTCGACACTATAATTAAATTCATCATAATTGTGATAATAAGAAATTGAAGTGATTCCAGCATGCGATAGAAAAGGTATAGTGCTTTTAGCATCTTCACCAATTAAAGCGAATTTTGTATTAATTATTTTTGGATTAGAAGTCATTAACATTTTTCAACTCCTTATTTTTTTTGCTGAATGAAAGGATAAATAATCCAATAAGTATTAAGGCAGAGCCATGTAGAGAAATATTTGATAATGTTTGACTGAATATAATATATGCAGCGACTGAAGCGAAAAGAGGATCGCTGGTCTCCAAGATCTGTACATAACTAGCCGGTGCATGTCGAACCGCATACATTGTTAATAAAAAACCTAAAATAGTGGGAAATGCAGCCAATAATACTATATAAATCATTGAATTTAGAGGGAAAAAAATCACTTTATAATCATTTAAGTAATAATAGGGGATAAAAAGCAATATTGAACCAAATAAAAAACACCACCAGAGTGCTGCAAAAGCATATTCAATCTTAAATATTTTCGATAGGAATATGAAAAATCCATAACCTAGGCCACCGATAAAAGCGTAAAGAATCCCTTCCCCATAAACTGGGACTACATTCCCAGCGACTAATAAATAGCACCCTACAAAAACCATACAAACGGAAAATAACATTTTTAAAGTTGCTCTTTCTTTAAGAAAAACAACACTTAAAATGACAGTAATTATCCCGGGAGCATAAATCATAAACGCTGTAAGGGGAATGTTAGATTCTGAAAAAGCCCATGTCTCAAAAAAATATAAACAAAATACGCCTGTAAAACTTAGGATCAATAACTCTTTGACTCTCTTACGCAAGTAGAAAACTTGAGCTCTAAACTGCTGGCTTATCACAAGGTATAATGTAATGATTATGAAAGCAATCAGTGTTTTGTAAAATGCCACATCTTGATATTTAACACCTTTCGAAAAAGCAAATTCATTTAAGATACCAATACTCGAATTGATTATCGCTGCCAATACAGCGCATAAAATACCAATTGCATGGGATCGCTTTCTTAAAATTTCAAACATTATTTTCTTCCAGTAAATACGTTTCAACTCTATAAATACCTTTGCCTTTATTCTTCCTTTTGAGTTTGACTTTACCAATCTTACTCACGTTATCTACATGAGTGCCGCAACAAAGCATTTTGATGTCACCACAAATCCATTGTTTAATTCCATTGCTGATCTTTGTTTCAATTTTTATATGCTTCGCAATAAAATTATTAACCTCTTCTCCAACATTATTCAAATCATCTATGGTTAAAGAGGTCGTGAATTTATAGTCTGTTCTGTCTTTCTCATAATTAACGAAAGAACCTTCTACTGAAACAAAGCCAGACAATTTAGAAATAAAATGCTCGACAAGATGACTTGCAGAATGAAGTCGCATAGTTAACAATCTATTTTGAATGTCGATTATACCATCGACTTCCTGATTTATATGAAAACTAGAGATATCCATATAATGCCAAATTTGAGATTC
This sequence comes from Sodalis sp. RH14, assembly GCF_047324285.1. Classification (NCBI taxonomy): domain Bacteria; kingdom Pseudomonadati; phylum Pseudomonadota; class Gammaproteobacteria; order Enterobacterales; family Bruguierivoracaceae; genus Sodalis; species Sodalis sp. RH14. The sequence continues at coordinate 2,170,916 of NZ_CP178739.1, read as the reverse complement.
TAATGAAATATAATCTCCTACATTGTTATCTTTACATAACACGTTTGTAACATCAATGTTGTTGATGCGTCCACTGTCGTTGACCTGATTTCCTGATAAGGGATAAAAAAGCGTTCTATCCAATACCAAATAGTCCGGCCCAATACTTATAACTTTAGCTTTGAAAGTTGAATCATATGGTGCGTGATCAAATAATCTTTCTGTACTTATCATTGGTATAACCCTTTTTTTTATAGTGAAGATAAAGCTTTTCTTATATCTGCAATTATCACATCTATATCATCTATAAAGCCAAGCGCCAATCGAACGGTTCCATATGAAACTCCTATGTCATCAAGTTCTTTTTCACTATATTCATAATAAGTGAAGAAGGTGCTTTGTTCTATTAGAGTTTGAGGAGCTCCAAAATTTGAGGCCATAAAAGGCTCTTTCAGCTTATCAACAAAGTGTCCAGTTCTTTCCTCGTTTAGATCTAAGGTGAACGTAATTACACCACCATGTCCATTTAAATATTTTTTACCTAAGGAAAAGTGAGGATGTGTTTCGAGCCCTGTATAAAGCACATTTTTTATTTCTGACCTCGATTGTAAAAATGTTGCGACCTTTAAGCCTTTCTCATTTGTATCCTTCATTCTAAGATTCAAGGTATGTAAGCTTCGGTTTAATAAATAAGCTACTTGACCGTCAGGTATCGGGCCAGTGGTGTCCCTATACCAGTTGATCTTCTCAAGCAGATATTTTTTACCAGAAACAACTCCAACAATAATATCTCCATGGCCGCTAAGATATTTTGTACCACTAAATATAGCAATATCTACACCCCAGTCTAAAGCATAAAAATTTGGTGGAGGAGCAAATGAACTATCCATTGTTACGATCGTTTTTTTATCAAGAACTGCTTTTACTTTGCAAAGATCTATTAGATACATATGAGGTGATGATGGCATCTCAAGATGAATTAATTTAATATTGTGTTTCTTACTTAAAATTGATACTTGATTAATGAATTCTTCAGGGTCAACAATGGAAACTTCATGTGCGATGATACCAAATTTTGGTAAAATTTTATGAAAAATATTCCTTACTTGCCTGTAGCATTCGGCAGGAAAAATAACATGGTCTCCCGATTCTAATAAAGAGATAAATGTCGTGAAATGTGCGGCCATGCCGGAAGAAAAAATCAGAGTATCTTCCGCTTTGCTCAGCTCCGATAGCCTTTTCTCGACATAAACCCAAGTGGGGTTATTATACCTTCCATAACGACCAACCGGGAGTTCCCTTTTATGAAGACCTTCAATAACTTGCTTTCGGTCATCAAAGTAATACGACGCACTGTTATAAACTGGGATGTTCACGCTATTGTTGTAAGTCTCGATATTTCTTTTTTTTGGCATTTTTTACTCCAAATTTAATGTTGAAAACAAATCAGCTGGGATTTCTCTACGTCTTATTAGCCTATAATATTCTAAATTTTTTGAGAAAATTACCTCAGGAGATTTTAATTTCCCATTGTAATTAAAACCCATAGATAAACCGTGAGCACCTGTATCATGAATTATTAAATAATCACCTCTGACAAGGTTTGGAAGTTCTCGGTCTATTGCAAACTTATCATTATTTTCACAAAGTGACCCTACCACATCATAAGTATACTTATTACAGTCATGATCCTTAAAGGTACTAATATGATGATATGCTTTATATAAAGCAGGTCTCATTAAATCCGACATACAACTATCCACTCCAATAAATTTTTTATGTTTGACTGAGTTGTGCCGAACCTTAGTTACTAGAAATCCTGCTGGGCCCGTTATAAACCGACCATTTTCCATGCAGATTTCTGGTAAAATTGAACTGTTATCATAAAAATGGGAATAATAAAGCTTCTTTATTTCACTTCCAATTTTAATTATGTCTAATTTTTTTTCATCTGGATGCTGAGCAATACCGAGACCACCACCAAGGTTAATAAACTCTATATTTATATCAAGTGTGTAACTAATTTTTTTAGCTAACCTAAACATTTCATCTGCGGTCTCAATGAAGAAATTTTCATCTTTCTCATTCGACGCTTGCATTGTATGAATGCCGAATCGTTTCACACCTAAATCCTTAAGAGCTGCATATGAATCTATGATTTGGTTTTGTGGGATACCAAATTTAGATTGGACGGGAGAGCCAATAATTCCATTGAAAAAAGCTTCATCCTTTTTTTCGCTTGGAAGATATCTACAGCAAATTATATTGGGGACGATCTTCAGCTCTTTTAAGCGAGAAATATGTGAATAATCATCAAGATTAATTGTTGCGCCTAGCTCATATGCCTTAATAAACTCTTCATCAGGTGTGTCGTTGGAGGTGAAAATAATATCTTCACCTCTTATGCCAATCTTCTCCATCAAGATAAGTTCAGTTAAAGAGCTACAGTCCATCCCCATGCCATTTTTATAAATATAATTTAGGATATAAGGGTTGGGGGTGGCTTTAACAGCAAAATAATTTTTAAATGATTGACACCATGAGAATGCATTATTCAACTCACTAATTTGTTCCTCTATAAAGCCTTCAAAATAGATGTGTAATGGAGTTCCAAACCTTCTTTCCAGTTCATTAACTTGTAGTTCGTTCAATGGAAATTTGTTCATGGGAATATGGCTCCGTTCATTAAAGCGAACACATAGGCTTTTTTTCAACCTAATCCTTTAAAAATATTTTTCAAGTACTCATTTGTAATTAAGATAATTAATCTAAATTTAACTATATAATTGAATTAAATATCTATTTTTATTCAAATTTATAGAATAATTATCCTTTTTATCTTTTGATTGAGGACTCGATGCGATCCTGATGGGCTTTGAAGCAGTCACTTTTAGAGTCTTAGTACAACTGCCATTTTGAGTTTTCAATCTGACTAATCTACCCAGCTAGACCCTGTTTTGTTCGGGAAATCAGTCAGATTTTCAGTATCAAGATCTAGATCTTGACAACATTTGAACTCGATCAGTATAGTGAAAAAAATCGTTCGTTATATGGAATGTGGAAATGGATACATCATTTGCTACGATCAGCGAAATTCGTTCTTCCGTCTCGGTAAATCTCGCAAAGGTCAGACAGTCACGAGGAATGACCTTATCAGGTCTGGCAGAAATCAGCGGTATAGGTAAGGCAACGTTATCGGGTATTGAAGCAGGGAAAGGAAATCCCACCATTGAAACTGTCTGGCGACTTGCTAGAGCGTTGGATGTTCCTTTTGGGGAGTTAATTGAGTCCGACGATGAGCAGACGGTTGTTTCAATGTCTAAAGGGGTCAGTGTCAGGCTAATTCATCGCCAAAGCAGTCCGCATGTTATTGAAACTTATATTATGGAACTGGCCCCACGAACAAAACGCCATGCTGATAAACATATGCCCGGAGTTGAAGAAAACATTGTGGTGCTCAAAGGGCAGGTTCTGGTAGGCAGTATGGCTGAGCCGGCTTTTGTGTCAACCGGCAAAAGTCATAGCTTCAAGGGTGATGTTCCGCATCTTTACCAAAGTTTGGATGAGTTCTCTTCGCTTCTTGTCAGCGTTATTTATCCTGTTATTTCTGAAATCACCTTGGGAAATAACGACGTCCAACGTTACTGGCCTTTATCTGAAGATGACTGGATAGGCCTAAGACATCAGACAGAGCGTATGGCATTGGAAAGCCGGCAAGGCATTGCTGCAGTTCGCCTGAGTTTTAAGCAATTACCAGCTGATAGAAACGCTGCGGTATCGCAACTCAAAGAGAAAATGACATTCCTTGCTTATCCTGGCAAGCCTTGTACTCAATGTTTCGTGGTTGATGAACAAGAACCCATGCTTATTAATCTCTCCAGACAGGGGCGCAAAACACTTTTTACCGAATTTTCAGAGAAAAATACATTGCTAAATCAAGCAATGGAGCTTTGTAATCGCAGTAGTTCATTATGGACACCTCTACAACAAGAAGAGATAACAGCATTAAATTCACTTGCCCAAACGAATACTGTTTGTTTGGCTACTCTGGCAGCTGAGACATTAACACGGCATGGGTATCCTTTAGTCCCGTTACGTGCCGCTCCAGAGTATATGCTTACGGAACTGCCAAAGAAAAAAAAGGATGACGCGGTACTTTTTGAAGATCGTATTAATGTTGATGCCTACGCAGCATATGAACTTGTACATCCAGCTTATGCACAACAATCGGTTTTTATAGCGCAGCATTTAGAAAAATTTTTCCAGGGACAACCCGGAAATATACTCGATATTGGTACAGGGCCAGGTTTACCGCTGAAGATGTTGCTTGAGTTAATGCCTCAATTGGAAGTGACGACAGTAGATCCTAGCCAAACAGCATTCCAACATCAGCAAAAATTGTTTAAGGGATACACAAACGTCCACTCATTGAAAGCCAGTATTACTGAGCTTGATGGTCCGAAAAAGCCCTACCCAGCAGCAATATCTGTTGGTGCGTCCCATCATCTTGACACATTAGATTTTTTCTCATCTGTTAGAAATCAGCTCTCATCAGGGGCCATTTTTATTGTTGCAGATGAAATGATAAGTCCCTTCAGCGATAGTCTTGAGCGTAAAACTGAATTGATAAAACACCATCTCCAGTACATAGCAGATACCTTGGTTCCGATAGATACTAATGGCCTTTCCCCAGAGGAAAATCTGCTTGTCCGAGAAATTCAAAATAATATCCCGTTGGCTTTATTTGAAGCCAAGACAGATGATCTAACCCGGGCAGAATATCGTTGCCGCCATTTATTTGAATCCCTCAGACTATTGGCACTACCTATTAAATCGCACCATCCATTATTATCATTTTATCGGCTACATTTACTGGAGCTAGAAGCTCTGGTCGCCGGTTTTGACTATGAAGTTGAACAAAAAACAAATCCGCAATGCTTCGCAGATCTGGCCTGTTCCGCAGGATTCAGTGTGAGTCACCATCAGCGTATTTATGCTACCAGTGGTAGGGAAGACTGGGACGCTGGAACGCATTTATTTGTTCTCAGCAAATTATGAATAATCTTAGTATTATTAAGCGAAATGCCTTTAAGGCATCTCTCCCAGTGATTATCGGGTATTTACCTATATCTTTTGCATTCGGTATGGCGGGTATAGCTAATGGATTACCTCCGATGATTATACTTGGTATGTCAATGTTTATATTTGCCGGTGCCAGTCAGTTTATACTGCTAGCCGCGATCCATTCCGGTACATCCTGGTTATTGGTCCTAGGCTTATGTGGGTTGATGGATGCGCGGCATTTATTATATGGGGCAGTGTTAATCCCTAAATTACCATCAGGTCTAAAACGACAATTGATGTTGGCATTCACACTGACAGATGAAGTTTTTGCAACCGCATTCGTGAGGATGACTGTAATCAACAGAACACAAAGGAGTTACTGGCTGAGCTGGCTTGGCATCTGTAGCTATCTATCATGGATCATGGGTACAGCATTGGGAGTATTTGCTGGTGTTAAGTTAAGCATAGAAATGCCGTTACTTGCTACTGCCATGCATTTTGCCTTGCCGGCATTATTTATTGTGTTAGTTTACGAAAGTTTGAATCAAGATTCCAGGCTACCGGTAATGATCTCAGCTATCGTCACTGCGATCTTTTATTTCCAGGGCATGATGGCTCTAGGCTTACTGGCCGGAGCATTATGTGGATGTGGTGCAGTCCTACTGAGAGAAATATTACATGATGCTGTCATTTGATAAAGCCTGGTTAGCAATAGCGGGCATGGCCCTCATTACCTATTTCACTAGAGCAATGCCATTTTTATTCAGGAAAGTTAAAGCGAAATTGTCCGAACCAGATAAATATTCATCGATGGCGGCAGCCCTAGGACCGTCGTTGCTGGCCGCAATTACCGTAGTGACGATTCTGCCTGGTCTCCAAAATGCTATAAATACAGGTTCTACACCTTTGCTAAGCTATCTAGTGGGAATAGTAATAACAATTTTTGTATTACGGATTTTCCATAATGCTGGATTAGCTGTAATGTCGGGGGTGGGGATTTATTTCATCTTATCTTTTATCGGATAACTTTTTATTATTAGTGAGCACATATTCATTCTAAATAAAGAGTTAAGGACTTGAAAGTATTTATTTCAACCATTGCTTTTTTACCATAAAATATTCTACGGCGCCTAAAAGTTAACTAACTGGTTGCATCCACTAATTGGCCGCAGAAAATAAAGTTGATGAATTCAGCCAAAATAAATTACATGGACACTGAATCAATAATTTTTAAAATTTTTGAATATTTTCTTCAAGAGAAAAATTCATTAAATAGAATTTAGCATCTAATCGCTCAGATTCTCTTTCCAAAGCAAACATTCAATTTATCTTCATTTGCATCACAGATCCATTTAATCTTTTATTCACAATAATTTTCATGAAATAACAACATCCTATTATTTTTTACATGACCAATTTATTTTACCAACAAATAAGAAACATCCATCCAATCATAAGACATTCCTACTCAATCTACTTTTGAGTTCAGCTACAAAAATATATTAAAAGCTCACACATAACACAATCAGTTTTTATTTTATTCAAAATTGTCGAATGAAAGGAGATACGTTATGTCAAAAAATAATATCATCTTTAATACCAAAAACAAAGTACCAGATTGGGTGACTATACGAGAAGCCGTTAAGATAGCGAATGAGTTAACCAGTACAAAAATAAAAGATAGTGACATCTATCGCCATGCTTTATATGGAAACATTACCCTCTCCATTTATTTTCAGTCTCCTACCATGTTGCGAAAAGTAAAAATATCAAATTTTAAGGTATATCTTCATTCAATAGATAACTCTTTGATTCATCGAATTTGCTTGTTAGACCGTAACTGCTTTATCAGTGGGCGGACATTAATCGCCAGTACCATAGGTTCATATGTAACTTCTACTCAAAGAGTAATTGATACTGCATTGGTGGGATATGAATATGTTTTGATTCAGCGATTACTTGCACGCGCTTTAGGAATTCCATTACCTGTAGTGGGGGCAAAGGTTATCAATTATGGTATTTCAGTCACCCTAGCAGGGGAAGTATTTCAGATATTCGAAAAGGTTACATGGCAGGAAAGATTAAAACGGCAAATCATGCAATTACCTGAAAATATTTCGCCAAATATTTATAAAATTATTTCGCGGCAAAGCATGCAAGGAGACTGCCACAAAGATTATTTCCCCATACATGACTTACCGCAAGATGCCTGTTTTGTTATCCGTTATGCAGAACTTGAGAAACTACTCAATATGCCGGTCAAAGGCAAGGGTAACCAGGCTTCCCCTACACGCATATCCACGCCATTATCCCGCCTATTCTGGCTCTCCTGTAAACATAATGAAACTATTAGCCCGTTAATCAGGCAACCTTATAAGCTCCTGTCCATTTTTGAGCAATGGGCATCCACCGATGGCATTACCGATCGGCTCAGTGGGGACACGCTGAAAACTGCGCTTGAGCGTGGTTCACCCACATCTATCTCGGCGAAAAATTAAAAATGACCTCCATTCGATATGAAAACCCGTATTAAGGATCGCGAAACCCGTAATACGGGTTCATTCACTTCCCCCTAGTCCTTCCTTGTGTTTTTTGTTATCTCCGAGCATATCCCATTTCCGCACTGGAGGTAGCTATGACATCCCATCAGTTATTACGCCTGAAACAGGTTGAAGAAAAAACCGGTCTGAAACGCTCGCAAATCTATCTGTATATGAAAAGCGGCATCTTTCCTCGTTCAATCAAGATTGGCCCGACTAGCGTGGCCTGGCTCGAATCTGAGATTGACGAATGGATCAACCTTAAATTAGAGAGTCGCTAAAAATATTTGAGGGAGAATATTTATGAAAAACAGACAAGGCACATATTTTCTTGCCACTTCAGGTAAGCCCATTGCAATTCACCTGTTTTACAGGCTCCTCGTTAAACTGTTTGAGGAGACGAAATTATGCTCCCGTCTCTGAATTACGCTGTATTAATCGACGCCCTGCACGCCCTTAAGGAAGGCAACATTCGCCACTGCGAAGCGCTGGGTTTCACTTTCGACGAAATGAACGCCCTCAATCGGCTGTCCCTGGATGAATTGTTTATCATCAGCCGGGCATCAGCGCAGTTTATGGCTGTCACTGTCCATCATGACGCTTTACACCAAATTCTGGCATTGTCGCATCAGGAGGTTCAGCGCCAGCAACAGATTAACCGGGCCATCGTTCTGGGTGGTTCAATTGCGCTGCTGAACCAGTATTTTGGCCTCACCTCCAATGAAGTCTGCATCCGTCGCCGGTTGCTGGGGATCACTATCCCTCATGGCCGAACGCCCATACCAGATGAAGAGACCGATGCCGAGATCTGGCGGCAATGGCAGAAACGCCATCCGGGAAATATCGCATCGCTCGACGCGTTGGATGTCATGATGCAGGTAACCGAAGAGTTGTCCTCACAGGGGAATGGTCCGTCCCTCACTGCCGTCTTGAACCGTATTACGCTTTGCGAAAAAGAAGCGTTGGACAGGAGGTCATCGCATGCCGGATGAAATCGATCGCGATCAGGAATTTAATGAACAGCGTCTGGAGGATATGATTGAACAGAACCGTTTCAAATCAACAGCAACGCCATCATTGCCCAACTGTCGCCTGTGCGGTAAGTCCATTCCCGATAAGCGGCGTCAGACTTTGCCGGGCGTGACAACCTGTATTGAATGCCAGACAGTACTCGAACGCTGTCAACGCTGAGAATACGACGCTTTGCGTGCGGAGCGATATTCTTATCCGCACGCTTTTTATTATCTGCTTAAATCACTATGCATATTTGCATTGATTCAAATACAAAAGAACCCGTCTGAATATTTCAGCCCCCCCTTCACTCAAGTATTTAATCAAATTCAAACACCGTTAATTCCTCGCTATTTTTCTTCTAATTCCTCGTTTGATTTTATTGTTACCCGCCTGAATCAGAAAGCGCACCCTGACCACGCCATCATTCGCTGGCAGGCCTTATGGACGTTTATTCGTCCGGGCCGGGTATTCGCTCTTTAACAACAGGGTCGGGCTGTCACGTAACCACAATTCAGGGTGCCGCTGAATGTCCTCGCTGACCCGTTGAAACCGGAATGCAGGATCGGGATGTGATCCATTTATTTCATCCACTGCTGTTTATTCATTCGAGGGAAACAAGATGCGAAAACCCACTTATCATGTGTATGTCACCCAAGAAAGCCAGCCTGATCCACAAGGTGAAAAAACCACGTACTGGACGAAAGTTGGCGTGGCGTTTACTCATAACGGCAAACCCGGCCTGAACGTGTGGCTGACACCCGGTATTGCCGTCTCCGGCAAGCTGGTCCTCCTTGAGCCCAGAGACGATAACAATACCCCGCAGGAAATCCAGCCCAGCTAGCACCAGAACAAGGTCAACCCACATCACAACGCCTTTCTTCCTTCACCCGGCATTGCGCATCAAATAGCTGTGCACTTTGCCAGACTTTTTTTACCGAGGCCACCATGCTTTCCCCCACTGCCTTTCTGGCGGCGGCCATGCAGTGCGCCGCCAGTGTTCATCCGTCCACATCGTTCGATGTGGCCCGCGTCGAATCCGGTTTTAACCCTTACGCCATCGCTGAAATTGTACCCAAGAGTGAAAGAGCGCCCGGCAGCAACGGCGTTATTTCTTATCTGCCCACTAACAAGGCGGACGCTCTTCGCGTCGTCAACCGGTTGGCGGCACAGGGCCGCCGCTATTCGATTGGGCTGATGCAAATCACCAGCACCAATTTCCGCCATTACGGCGTGACCACCAGTGACCTGCTTGACCCCTGCACCAATCTTTCCGTCTTTGAGCGCATCCTCACCGACTGTTACCGGCGCGGCGGCTCCCTGAAGCGTGCACTCAGTTGTTACTACTCCGGCAATTTCAATACCGGCCAGCAGCCGGAATCCGCCTTTAACCAGTCCAGCTATGTGCAGCGTATTGGCTACGTCGTCCCGTCAACACAGGAAGATAAACAACTCCAGGCCGCCATAAAAGCGGGGCCGGAGATGCGTTATCCCGCTACCGTCCTGCGCGGTGTCATAACCGACAACTCCACGCCAGCGCAGCTAACCCTGCGCTATCCGAACACCCTTATTCGCGGCGATTTACCCATCCCTGTTACCCAAGAGGAGAAATGACCATGCAAAAACGTCAATACTGGCCTGCGGTCGCTTACCTGTTACCCGCTTCCCGCGTGCTGGCGGCGGACAGCGGATTTGATAAAGCCAGCGATACACTGAGCAACACCTCCACCGGCCTGCTGGGGCTGGCCGCCGTCACCATCACGCTGGCCACCATGTGGATTGGCTACAAGGTTCTGTTTGATGGCAAGAGTCTTTCTGACATGCGCAACGTCATTATTGGCGCCATCCTGATTGTCGGCGCGTCAGGCTTCGGGGCCTACTGGGCGGCGTAGGGGGAACGAATGACCACGCTCAACAAGGCGCTGACGCGCCCCGCCGCCATCATGGGCATTCCCCTCGTGCCGTTCGTTATCGTCAGCGGGACTCTTGTCCTGCTGTCGGTCTATCTCAACTATTACCTGGCGTTGTTACTGATACCGGCCTGGATGGAAATGAAGGCCAAAGCCCGGACGGATATCCATTATTTCGGTCTGCTCTGGCTGGCGTTTAAAACCCGTGGCCGGTTCGCCACCAACCGGCATTACGGCGCGAACGCCATGCTGGCCAATCGCTATGATGCCGTCGATGTGTCGGAGTTAACCCATAAGATGAAGCTAAACGAGCGCATCACGCTGGATAAATACATTCCGTATTCCTCTCATATTCACCCCCAGGTGATAAGGAACCGCCATGGCGACCTGGTTGCCACCTGGGAGCTGGCTGGAGCCGTATTTGAATGCGAGGATGAACACCACCTGACCTTTCTGGCAACCCATCTCAACAATGTTATTCGTTCGTATGAAGGGCTGCCGGTCACCTTCTATATTCACCGCATTCGGGAACAATACCGGGATACGTTTGAGGCCCATTCGGGTATTCCTTTTTCGGATGAGGTTTCAGCGCATTATTACCGGCCGATTAAAGAAAAACCCTTCTGGCGGCACCGGCTGTTTTTCACCGTCTGTTATGCGCCATTCTCGCGGCTTGAGAAAAAGGTCATGAAGACGCAGCCGGTCGGGAAAAGACACGCTGCGCTGGATAACGCCCTGAAAGCAATGTTGGAACATCAGGAGGCGCTGACGTCCGCCCTGTCCCGCTATATGGCGACCCCACTGGGGGTTTATGAAGAAAATGGGCGCGTGTATTCCTCACAATTGGCGTTTTATCATCGCCTGATCACCGGCAAATGGCAGAAGGTGGCGGTGACCCGCTCACCGTTTTACGACACGCTCAGCACACCGGATGTCTTCTTTAGTACCGACACCGCCGAGTGCCAGACGGTCGGCGGCTCCCGTTTTTTCCGCAGTCTGGAAATCAAAGATTACTCACCCCAAACCCATACGGGTTTACTGGATGCGCTGCTGTATGCCGAAAGCGAGTATGTGCTGACGCAATCCTTCACCTGCATGGCGAGGGATGAAGCGCAAAATCACATCCGCCTGGCGGAAAAGCGCCTGAACTCGGCGGATGATGACGCCCTTTTGCAGCGTGAAGAGCTGATTGTCTTGCGTGACCTGCTCCAATCCGGGCATATCTCGTGCGGGAAATATCACTTTTCCCTGCTGGTCTCCTCAGACAACGCCGACCAGGTGGTAAAAGACACCAACGCGCTGGCCCAGCCCTTTGCCGACCTCGGCATCATGACAGCCCTGTCCACCCTGTCATTACCCGCCGCCTACCTCGCGCAACTGCCGGGGGCGTATACGCTGCGCCCCCGGCTGGTTGCGCTCAGCAGCCAGAACTATGCCGATATGGCCAGCCTGCATAACTTCCATCCTCACAAACGGGACGGCAATCCCTGGGGTGAGGCCATCGCCATCCTGACATCGCCGGGCGGCGGCGGTTATTACCTGAACCTGCACGACAGTCAGGCCGGGCGGGATGATTTCAATGAAAAAACGCCGGGCAATACGGCGATTATCGGGAAAACGGGGTCCGGCAAGACGCTGCTGATGACGATGATGCAACAACTGATGCAGAAGTACCGCAACCCGGCGACGTTTTCCTCGTCGGCCACGATTAAACGGCTGACCACCGTTTATTTTGACAAGGACCGGGCGGCAGAGATGTCGATACGCCAGATGGGCGGGCGTTACTTCCGCATCCGGACCTGTGTCCCCACCGGGTTTAATCCGTTTTCACTGGCGCCGAGCCGGCGAAACATCAGCTTTATTAAACGGCTGGTCCGGATGCTGTGTCGCCGTAACGGCAAGCCGCTCGACCCACGCGACGAAGAGCGTATCAGCACCGCCGTGGATACCATCATGCTGGACTACCCGCCGGAATACCGCCGTTATGGGATTACCCGACTACTGGAAGTGCTGCCGGAGCCGCCAACCAAAGACGCCCACACCAATGGGCTGCGCATCCGGCTGAAACAGTGGGCGCAGGGTGGCGAATTCGGCTGGGTATTTGATAACGAAGAAGATACCTTCACTATCAGCGATATTGATAACTTTGGTATTGATGGCACGGAATTCCTGGACGACGACGACATCCGCGGCCCCATCACTTTTTACCTGTTGTACCGCGTCACCAGCCTGCTGGACGGACGCCGCCTGGTGATGTTTATGGACGAATTCTGGAAGTGGCTGGCCGACGTCGAATTTTCCCGATTCTCGCTCAATATGCTGAAAGTCATCCGCAAGCTCAATGGCATCTTTGTCCCCGCCACCCAGTCGCCCGATGAAATCGTTAAGCATCCCATCGCCCCGGCAATCATTGAGCAGTGCGGCACACAACTATTCCTCGCCAACCCGAAGGCCAGCCATGCGGATTACGTGGAAAAAATGAAAGTGCCGGAAAGTGTGTATGACATCGTGCGCACTCTTGATCCGGGCGAACACTACATGGTGGTACTGAAAACGCCCCTGCGCGCCGGTGAAACCCGACCGTTTGTGTCGATGGCAAAAATGGACCTGTCGGGACTGGGGAAAATCACCAAATTGCTGAGCGGGAGCGAAGACAACCTGAAAATATTCGACGCCCTTTATCAGGACGGCATGACGCCTGAGGAATGGAAAGAGGCATTTCTTGAACAGGCAATATAACATTCACACCGGAGATAAAATCAATGCGTACCCGATATAAAATCCTGGCATTATCGTTGTTTATTTCCGCCCCGTCGATAAGCGCCGGAATACCGGTTTTCGATGCCGTGCAGAATGCGGAATCCATTACCCAATGGACTGAAAAGCTCAAGCAATGGGAAGAAACCGTGACTCATTATAAAAGCGAGCTTAACGCCTACAAGCAGCAATTAGCCACGGCGACGGGCGTACGGGATATTCAAGGTTTTCTCAGCGACGCCAGAAGCCTGAAAACCGATATTGATGCGCTGCGCAAGAATGGCATTTCGCTGAATGACCTGCTCACGAACCAGAACGGTTCATATTCCTCTGAACTTCAAAGCCTTTACAGTAAATACAACTCTTTCGATGTCTGCAATCAGTCCAGCACGTCACAGAGTTACTTGGCAAGCTGCAAACAAATCGTTCTCAATCAGGCGGTGTCCATTGAGAACACCAGCAATGTGGAAAACAGGATCAACAGCACACTCAGCGATATATCAGACTTATCTGACCGCATAACGAACGCGCAGGACTCGAAAGAGTCACAGGACCTGGCTAACGCCGTGGCGGCCAAAAGCGTACAATTAAATGCGCTGACCAGCCAGTGGGAGATGTCACTCAGGCAGTCTGAGCAGCGAACAAAACTGCTGGAGCAGCAAAGACAGAAAGCCTTTGAGCAGCAGCAGTTAACTGCACCGGTTGCTGATCTGAACACTCTATAGGGAGCTTAAACATGTCCAAATCCTTTTTAACCTTAATCGTCGCCTCAGGCATTATCGCATTATCCGGCTGTAAAGAGACAAAGTCCGAAGCTTGGTATAAGCAACATCCAGATGAGACGTATACAGTCTATACACAATGTCTTAAAGATGGCGAGGCCAGCGATAATTGCGAATTTGCCCAAAGGGCAGCCATTATGTACGCGCAAATAGGCAAACCAGGGATAAAGGAAAAATTCGAAGCACTGTTTCAGCAGGAAGCTAAAAAAATAAAATCCGTTACCGAGTAATATCCCCGCCAGTAAAAACAGGGACGCTTCCCTGTTTTTTATTTCCTGTCTATTTTTATATCAAGCGAGGCATTATGTCCGGTGGTATTTTTGTTGGCATGGACAAAAACATCATGGAAGGACTCAACGCCGTTTTAGAAGGTCAGTCTTCCACCTACGGCTCGATGATAAGCATTATAGTTGTCAGCTCTTTCACCTTATTCATCGTTTATCGGGGGTATCAAACACTGGGGGGAAAATTACAGACCCCGGTTGAAGATGTCGTCTGGGATGTGGGCCGGATGTTGCTCATTACCACCTTTGTGTTAAATCGCGATAGCTGGCTGGATGCCGTGATCGCGGCCATCGAAGGACTTAAGGATGGAGTAAGCGGCGATGATAATGTCTGGGTCCTGCTCGATACCGTATGGGAGAAGGCACAAACGCTGGGGCAGACATTGTTTAATCTGGATACCTCCACTTATGTCCAATTGAGCGGGGGCTTCGCCGAAGTGCTGGTATGGGGTGGCGCAATCGTGCTTTTACTTGCCGCAACGTTTGTCAACCTGCTCGCCGAAATCACCCTACTGTTAATGACCACAACGGCACCCCTGTTTATTTTCTGTCTGCTGTACGGTTTCCTGAAGCCCATGTTTGATAACTGGCTAAAAACCATTTTTACGGCGATATTGACAATAATGTTCTCTGCCTTATCCATCCGGATCGCCATCAATTACCTGAATAAAATACTGGATGCCGCTATAGGCACATCCAGCAATAGCAATATGGTGACTCTGGCGGCGCAATGTTTGCTGGCCGGGATCGCGTCGGGAGTTGTCGTTTATTTCTCCGCGAAGATTGCCAGTGCGCTGAGTGGCGCAGCTGTCCAGGCCACATTACAGGGCGCGGTGATGAGTGGACTGGGCGGACTGGTAAAAAAATCCTCTGACGCAGCCAAACCGGCGATGAAGATCGGGGCGGTCGGAGCCAAACTGGCGGCGAAAGGCGGTGTCAGTGCTGCCGGCGCAACAGGCAAACTCATCGCCGCCAGCACCGGCAAAGCCATCTCTGCATGGCAAAAACGCACCGCCGCTATCGAGAATATGAAACGTTTTAATCAGCAGCGTAACCGCTAACCCCCATCTGGATTAAGCCACCACTCAACCCGAAACAACATGACTAGACCTGACAGACTGCTATGGGGTGAAACGGCCCTGCCTTTAACCTATCTTTAAGTCGTCATGTTTAATTCTGATTCTTCTGATAATTTCATGTCGATTCGAAATTTTTAGTCAGGTTAAGAGAGTTTAAAGTCGATAAAAACACCAAAGCTGAAAAATTTACTTGCAAATTCATTAAATAAGGTTTAACGAGTTAATAACTAAATACATGCATAGGACGATGGGTTATGGATGAGATTAATTATTATAAAGATAACATTAGCGAGCGCCTTAAAGGGCAAGTCATAATTGACGATGAAAGTTATGCTGCAGAATTATTCATAAATGTTGATGAAATAAAGATTCGGCTATTTGATTTTAATAGTAAAATAAATCGCACTTACATAGAAATGATGTCTTTACATTCACTTGTATTCCAAAAGGGGAATGGACAGTACCTTTTGTTCGGTTTGAAGTTAAATGAAAGTTCATTTATGACAATAGGAACCAATGAAAGCTTCGACGATTATACATTCTTCGCTCAAGGGTTCTTGTATTCAGAAGGGGAATTAAAAAATAATACTTTATTTGCAAATTTAAGTATTTACGGAGAGAATATAAAAAAATGGTCTGGCTACACCCGTAAATTAGATAAAATAATTGAGTGTGGAATTGGCAATAAATTACCTGATAAGGAAGATTGCGTAGAATTTGAAAAAGACATTCCCAGCGTTGGGGCTATTGGGTTATATTATTCATATAGATACGGTGGGTTAAATGGTTTGCACACAGTCGGAATGAGTGTTGAACCGCACGTTACCATTACCTTTGAGACACCTATTTGTCTCGATAAGTTAATTGAACATTACATTGATTTGTATATGATATTAAGGTTTTTTATTGGTAGTCCACTAATGATTTCAAATGTCAAAACCCAGAATTGTTCTGATTATGGAAGAAATTATACTCAGTTCTATCTAGCAGAAAAAAAAGAAGGTAAGAGAGCTATCGATATCAGCATGCTTTTACCCTACTCTACTATTTATCGTGATGACTCAGAGAATAGTTTTCCCGAGTCGGTTTGGGAAAACTATTATAATCCCAAAAATAATGAAATTAAAGAGCTAATAAAAAAATATATGACATATTCTATGATTCATGATAATGAAGAGAAATTTTTAGGTTTCTATAGAATAATTGAAATAATGACAGCTAAAAAATCTTGTTATGTAGATGCGGAACGGTTGTCAAATTTACTTAAAAGATCAAGAAAATTATTAGCAAAAGAATTCCCCAGCACATCTCTTAGCGAATTTTTTAGAGCAATAAAAAGAGCAAACAAAAGCAAGCAAAATACTGAAAGTTGCATCCATCATTTTATAAAAAACCTTCCCGAGATAGTGGTCGAAAGGTTGAATATTAAAGATATAAATATCAGTGAGATATGTAATTCTCGCAACAAAATCATACATCAACCATTATTTTTGGAAACACCTGAAAAAATTTACAAGCATATGAATACTACAGAGGAACTTACAAAATTAGCATTACTGATTAGGCTTGGAATTCCTGAGCCAACACTTGAAGAAATAATTAATCATAACCTACCCCAGTTCATTAATACACCCTGATGTCAGCTATGTCCGCTTTTGGCTGTGAGTTCAACCGATGGATGCAACACATTGGTTAAAACGCTCTGCGGGTGATTCATAGTCTAGCGTTTTTCTTGGCCTCTCGTTGAGCTGCCTGGCAACACTGTTTAGTCTTTGCTGGCTGTGAACCGATAAGTCAGTTCCTTTTGGAAAATACTGCCTAAGCAATCTGTTCGTATTTTCATTGGAGCCGCGTTGCCAGGGAGATTGTGGATCACAAAAATAGACCTCAATTTCTGTTGCTACAGTAAAAAGGGTGTGATTAGTCATTTCCGCCCCTCGATCCCAAGTTAATGTTTTATAAAGTTCAACAGGCAGCTGCCGGGCTTGTTTGATTAGTGCGGATATGACTGTGGCTGTCTTGTTATCACTGATTTTGGCAAGCATAACAAAGCGGGAATGGCGTTCTACCATCGTGACAATATATGAGTTTTTAGAGCCCTGTATTAGGTCTCCCTCCCAGTGACCTGGTATAGCTCTGTCTGCAACATCAGATGGCCTTTCGCTGATGGGTATTGCATCCGGTATTGAGCCTAATCCCTTTCCTTTAAGTGATGTCGTTCTGGATTTACGTACTACTCTCCCGCTTCTTAGGCACTGCTGCAGCTCTTTTTTTAAAGCTCCCCGGGTTTGTATAAAAAGCGTTTTATAAATCGTTTCGTGTGACACCTGCATTTCCTGATTATCCGGATAACAGCGTTTAAGCCAACCGGCGATTTGTTCCGGCGACCAGTCCTGATACATCTTCTCTGCAATGATTTTACACAATGCGGGGCATCCAATTAGCTTGCAAGGTTTTGGCCTCAGGGCACTGTCCCACGCGTCCTTATCCGCTTTTGCAGCTCGGTAATGTTTTGCACCTCCATGCCTTTTGATCTCGCGGCTAATAGTTGAAGGGGCTCTTGATAATTTGTCGGCGATGTCCCTGATGCTACTTTTTGCTACCAGCCCCCTGGATATTTCCTCTCTTTCATCAAGTGAAAGAGCCAGCCGGTGTCGCTTTCTGACAGAAGGGCGATAACCACCAGTTTGGTGAATAGTGGGCATAACAGAAGAGTGATATCTGTCGAACATTCTGGCGATATCATGCAGGGAATCACCTTGCTTATACCTGTCCCAGATAATCGCTTTCTGTTCTGGCGTGTAGTAAATGCGCGTTCTTCGTTTCATGGCAACGTCCCCCCTTGTTTAAGGATAGCGTTGCGTCGACCCGTTGAACTCACAGCACGAAGCAGACATGCTGATGTGAATAGTCCGATATGAGCGATCATCGGACCTAACACAACCATATTTATTGTTTAATTTATCAGAAAAGGCGTCATCCCTAAAAAGGTTAAGCTGGCGGATTAGTTGCTTTAATCGCTGCTGCATAATAACAACTCTCATTATCATTTATACGCATTGATTTCCAAGGAGATTTAGAGCAAACATTGCTATTACTAGTCCGAATAGATGAACAGCAGACAGTATAAAATGGGCATTTATTATTCAATGAATCAACTAAACTTTCTGTTTTTATAATTTCACCAGAAGATTTATAGTGCCGAAAAATAAAGTGAAAGCAGGTGCGTAACATTTTTGATCCGAACAAGGTTAATTCATCATTTTCAGGCAATGCAAAATCATACATAATATCACACTGTGGTCTCTCATCATCCTCATGTTTTTCCTGGATGATAGTGCAGGCACCAAACTGCTGAATTATTTCATTCATAAGCTCAGTTTTTTCTGTTACTTTTTTTATTATGTCTAACTCAAAAAATGGATTTTCCTTTCTATAGATTAAATTCTTATTTATTCTATCAAGAGTAAGCTTTATAAATTTACCCATCGGTTCATCAATAGGAAACATTGAATATATTTGGCTAAGTGAATTGCTTATGGTTTCATCTTGTTCGTTTAATTGTTTTTTAACATGTGACACAAGATTTTCATACCTGCAACCAGCATGTAATGTTTCACTTTCTTTTAGTAGATTAAATAAGACATGAGGAGGGTTATTGGATTGTAGAGCGGATAACATACAACAAATTATGTCTTCCTCGTTTAATGAAGGTGCAATTTCCCCTGCTAACCATTTGATAGTATGATATGGGTGAAAGGGTGCTTCCTGAGGTGATCCATTCATCGCACTTATACATTTGCACTCAAGCATAAAAGCTGCAGATTCAAGTATTTCAAGCACACCTATATCTAGTTTATACTTGCTTTCGGAATAAATAATGGTGCATTTTATTAATGATGTGCAAACAACGCTATCGTCAGCAACCTCCATATCATGTATTTTTGCCGATTCAAAAGACAAGTCGTTTACTTTTACATGAGTAGGCAATCCACAAGTGTTCAACTTCCTATTAGAATAAATGTAGCTGTAAAATCTTTTGTTAAATTCAATGTTTCCTTGATCCATTCCACACGAACCAATACATACATCTTGATTGTCCATTGCCCAACGAAAATTAGACCACAGGGTGATTTGCGTGCAAAAAAGAGAGAAACCATTAATTGTAGAAATATTATGAAGGAAGTGAATCCATTCATGAAAGAAAACACCGAATTGCACCGGATTTGTAAATCCCGCTAAATTTTCAGGGTCAGAAAGCGCTGGAAAATCCTTGCTTAAAGTTATAATCTGTGACTCTGGTAAATAAGACGCAATCGTAGCCATTCACACCTCTCATAAATTTGCAATATATTTAAAAGTGAGATTATATATTTTTCCATTTATTCTTAACCTAATAATTAACAATTATCTTATAGAAACACCTTATATATTTTACTTAGGCACTTCTAATTTAATAGGTCATAATTAGTTAACACCTAGATTATCATACCTTTGCCAAAGTTATTTTGGCAACTTCCGGTTTTTGCACACAGCAGACAAACACGTTACGCTGAAGGTCTGCTGAGAGCGAGAAACGGACCTTAGCGAATTACTTTAACAGCAACCGTATTCCTAGCCCGGCCATTATCCCTCCGCTTAATTTGTCTATGAATTTACGATACTTAACATAAGCCTGGCGTGGTCTATCGGTTGATAATAAAACTGCGACAACTGCGTACCAGAGTATATCAATAGCGAACGCCATTAAGGGCAAAATAATATACATGGCGGGTCGTATATTCGTTGTAAGTGCTGCGGAAAAAATACTGGCGAATACCAGCGCCGTGTGGGGATTGCTAATTTGTGTAATTATGCCTGTCGTAAAAGCTCTTAAAAAGCTCATTTTCCCTACACTGGCCGAATCAATAAGTCTGTTTGAAGGACGTCGAAACATTTTCAAAGCAAGCCATAAAAGATAACAGCCGCCAGCAATTTTTAAAGCTGTATAGAGTGACGGAACTAAAGTCAGTAGAGCATGCAACCCCGCCAGCGCTATAACGGCGAAGACAAGCGCACCGCATCCCATACCTGCCGCCACGTATATTGCCGCCCGTCGCGAGCTGGACATAGCCGTACGGGCAACGAGAAGGAAACTGGCTCCTGGGCTCATCGCGCCAAAAAGAATGGCGGCCCCAATAGCAAATAGTGCAATTAAATTATCTGTCATAAATATCCCTCTTGTATTCTATGCGTTTATCCAGTCTGTTCATTGGATGACAAAAGCACCACGGATTGTTTCGTCCTGAATAGCATCCAGGCTCTATCAGAAATTTTCTTTACAACTATGCCATTCAATTCCAGTGGCGTCTATTTCGCCAAAAAAAAATACACTTCCTAGCGTGTAACAGATTTCAACCGTACTGTTTTGGTTTACTTCACTTACCGCTTCTTGCACAAAACTGCCCGCAACAACGGCCTCGGGCGGTTATGAACGAGAAGCGTACTTAGCAGCACATAATGGAGCTTGGTGCTTCAGTTCTGCGTGTTCTGGTAGAGATCCCAGCGGTTGCCATAGAGGTCTTCAAACACAACCACCGTTCCATACTCTTCCTCACGCGGCTCCTGGCAGAAATGAACCCCTTTCGCCTTCATGCCATTGTAGTCGCGCCAGAAATCGTCGGTCTGCAGGAACAGGAATACCCTGCCGCCGCACTGATTGCCGATAAAGACTCCCTGCATCTCATTTGAGGCGCGGGCCAGGAGAATATTGCAGTCGCTTTCCGGATTCGGGGTGACCACCACCCAGCGTTTCCTCGGCTGTGGCGTATCCTCAACGAGGGTAAAGCCTAGCTTGTCCGTGTAATACTCAATCGCGCGGTCGTAGTCGTCGACCACCACGGCCACGTACCCCATGCATCGCTTTTGCGTTCTCATTTACTGCTCCGTCAGGTTTAAGGCATAACTGCCCGAATACTCTCTTTTATCACAAAAGTACTTCGGCTCATCGTCTGTGTTGGTCCAAAGCAGGGAAGTCCGCTTCTGGCATGGTGCCAACTTCCAGATTAGATTTAAGCTCGCAACTAGAAACTGTGTTAACACTAAATCTCTTCCCCGCTCATCACATCCGCACTCGTATCGCGTCGTGACAATAACACTGACGCCACCGCATCCGTTAAATAAAGGGCCTGATATGAAACTCAGCATCTTCCTTCTGATGCTGTGCGCGCTCATGGGCTGCACACAGCATAACGCCACTCTCCCGCCGGTATCCGGCGAACCACAACCGGTTAATTCCCCGTCCATCATCCCGGAGCTGACAAACCATGCCTGAAACAGAAAACGTCATTGCGTCATCCCGAAATTTTGAAACCGTCATTCTGGAAAAGGATGCGCGTGAAAAAAAGGTTGCCTGGCTGATGGCAGCGGTCGGCTTTATTCTTGCCGCGATGACCATTGCGGCCCTGATTATCCTGCTGCCACTGAAAACCACCGACATTGAGTTATGGTCGGTGGACAAACAGACCGGTCGTTATGAATACATGACCCGGATTAAAGAGCGGGATATTTCGGCGGAAGACGCCCTTGCGCATTCGTTAGCGGCGCATTACGTCAGACTCCGCGAAGGGTATAACTATTTTTCGCTCCAGCGCGATTATGACGATGTGCAGTTATTTAACAGCGACAGCGTGAATAAAGATTTTCTGGAAGAGTTTAACAGCGACCAGGCGCCGGATGTCATTTTCAATAAAGCGGAATATGTCGTGTATATTGACATTATTTCTAACGTTCACGCCTCCGCCACAGCGCCCGATCATCTGGCGACATTGCGCATCAGACGCACTATACGCCGCATTGCGGATAACTCGGTCAAAACGGATGTCTGGAATATTCGCCTGACATACCGCCACCTCCCACGCAAACAACTCACCGACAGCCAGCGCGAAGTGAACCCGATGGGCTTCATCGTCACCAGCTACCAGCGCGATAAAGAACTGAGGACTGAATGATGCTGAAAAATAGTCTGGGCCTTACCCTTATCCTGGCGTCAAGCGTTGCCTGGGGGGTGGCCATGCCGCGTGGAAGTACCTGGGACAGCCGGATGCAGAACGTCTTTTACAACAGCCAGAACGCCACGGTCGTCAACACCCGCCCCGGCTACGTCACCACGCTGCTGTTCGACGATGATGAGGAGGTTATTGATGCGCAGGCGGGCTTTCCCAAAGGCTGGACAGTCACGAAAAGTGATAACCGGGTGGGCATCAGTCCGAATCCCATCACCCAGCCGGTGACGGATGCCAGCGGCAATAACGTCAGTCAGGTCTTTCTCCCTACCGCAAAGGACTGGAAAACCAATCTTTTTGTCGTGACGTCAAAACGTGATTACAGCCTAGAACTGAACGTGCTGGATAACGACTCGCCCTCTCAGGCTTTTGTTATCCGCTATCGCTATCCGGAAGAGGCCCGCCGGCAATCAGACGCTGCCAGCGCGACCCGCCTAAAAATGCTGCGGGAAAAACAGGAAAAACAGCGGATAGCAACGGCATTTAAACGAGCCACGATACCACGCAACTGGCGCTATACCAAACGGGTGGCGGCAGGCTCGGCGTCAATAGCGCCAGACTTCACTTACGATGATGGCCGCTTTACCTATATCGGTTTTTCACCCGTCAAAATCCTCCCCTCTGCGTTTCTGGTCGTTAACGGTCAGGAGCAGGCGGTCACGCCCCGAATTGTCAGCCAGGGCAATTACACCGTGATGGTGGTACGGGCGTTGTCGCCGCGCCTGGTACTGCGCTACGGCAATGCCGTGGTCGGGATTGAAAATGCAGCATACGGGCAAGCCACGGTCGCCAGTGGCGACACCGTGTCCCCCGCCGTCACGCTGGAGGCCAAATGACAGACCAACTTACCCCGGAAGAAGCGCAAAAAACCACGGCAGAATTGGAGGCAGAAGCCCGCGAGCACGCCCGGTTAGCGATGGCGAGCCCGGAGTCGGAACAACAAACGCCGCCCGGTCAGCCCGAAGTGACCCGCTTTCGTAAATCATCCGGTCGCCGGACGCTGCTGGTATGCCTGGTTAGCCTGGCCTTACTGATTGCACTGGCGCTCGGCGGCGATCGCTTGCTCGGGGCGCTGAAAAACAAAGACGAAAAGGAGGCCGACACCGCGCCTCCGCCTTCGACCGGCGCGGGACAACATACACGTACCAATCTCGGAATGGACAGCAATCCGTTCGGTCTGTTCGGACAGAACAAGCCGGAAACGACGGCGGACAAGGGCAACGCGCAAACCACCGTACCACCGTCACCACAGGAACTACCCTCGTTGAACAAGGCGACGGCGCTGGCTGACGGGCTGAGCAATGCCACCGGGACCGCGCAGCGAGGCAATACGCGAACCACCCGAATCGAACCGCGCGACAGCGCGGTGCCGACCGGCGGTCAGGCAACCGCCTCCGTGACCAAGGGTAACAATGACAGTCCGGGGGTGGCTAAGGTCACCGGCGTCAAGCGACTGATTCTCGATCCTGACCTTTATATTCCGGTTGACCGCTATATTCCTTGCTCAATGATGCGGCGGTTTGTCTCCGATGTGGGCGGCGCGATTTCGTGCCTTATCAGCGAGGATATCTACAGCGCCAGCAACCATGTGAAGCTGCTCCCGGCGGGCACCGTCGCCAGGGGAATATACCGCTCAGGGGCGTTGCAACACGGACGCAGCAGGATGTTTGTCATCTGGACGGAGTTACGCACGCCGGAGCCCGGCAGTCTGCAAATCCCGCTCACGGATACCGGGGCCACCGGCCCGCTGGGTGAAGCGGGTATTTCGGGCTGGATTGATACCCATTTCTGGGCGCGTTTCGGTAATGCCCTGATGCTGAGCACCGTGCAGGATGTGGCTGCGGCAGCGGCGGATTCAGCACCGGGAAAAGACCGCAACACCGACTATACCGAAAACACCCGCGCCGCAGCGTCGGAAATGGCGAAAACGACGCTAGAAAACAGCATCAATATTCCACCCACCATGTATCTGAACCAGGGCGACATTATCAGCATCATGACCGGCACCGATATTGATTTTTCCTCTGTCTATCAACTGCGCATGAAACAAAGAGGGGTATATGACAACTGAAAACCTGTCTCTTGATTTTATGAAAAATCAGCTTTTCGGTGATTTTCTGCCAATGGGGGGGTTGACCGACATCGCCATTAACCGTCCCGGCGAGATCCACACCAAAATACGGGGAAAATGGCAGATGCACGATTCCCCGGTCACGCTGCGTCAGTGTCATGCCTTTGCTAAAGTGCTGGCTTCATGGAATGAGGACAACGTGGATGATACGTCGCCGATCCTCTCCGCCACGCTGGGTTCCGGTGAACGTATTCAGGCCGTTATTCCCCCGGCCTGCGAGCGGAATACGGTTTCCATCACGCTGCGCAAACCGTCATTCGAGCAGAAAACGCATCAGTCCTGGATTGATGCCGGTTTTTATAACCGGGTGACGGGTAAGGAGCGAACTGAAAGCAAGGACGATGAACTGGCCCGATATTATACCAGCGGGGATGTCCCCCGCTTTATTGAAAAGGCCGTTGAATATGGCAGGACAATTTTTATTGTGGGAGAAACCGGCTCCGGCAAAACCACCTATATGAAAACGCTGCTGTATTATATACCGCAACACCTGAGACTCATCACCATTGAAGACACCCCCGAAATCCAGTTTTATCACCACGCCAACTATGTTCATCTGTTTTATCCGGCGGATGCCGGGGAGGACGCCATCGTCACACCCGGCAGGCTTATCCGGGCCAATTACCGGATGAACCCGGACCGCATTCTGCTGGCGGAAATTCGTGGCAGGGAAGCCTGGGACGCGCTGAAAATCGTCGGCTCCGGTCATGAAGGACTTATCACCTCGCTACACGCGGGCAGTCCGCAAGACTGTATTGAAGGCATTATTGACCGCTGCTTTGAAAACCCTGATTGCCAGAATATTCCGTTTGCGGTGCTGCTGCGCAAGGTGCTTAAAAGCGTGGATATTATCGTCAGTATTGATATTCACGGCGATATCCGCCGGATGGGTGATATCTATTACAAATATCTTCACCTGGATAAAATGAAGGAGGACTTCAACGATGCGAACAATTGACCTATTTTTAACCAGCGCGATGATAGTTATCCTTTCTGGCTGTTCATCCCCACCAGAGCCTGTGCAGCCCGAATGGGGAAAACCCGGCGTGGAAATGAATACGAGTCTTCCACAGTGGTCAGAGAACCGGGTTATTTTGCCGTCTTCCACAGTCGACGACCACTGGTCAATAAAAATGACTCTCACCCCTGATGCGGTTTACCCGCCCGACGTCTGGTATGCCGTAGTCCATTCCAGTCAGGTTATCGTTAACGCATCGGATGGTGAACGTTATTTCAGGGCGAAAGCCTGGCTACGAAAAAACGGTTACTCCGGTGTCATTACCTTCCTACCAAAACTGAATAATTGCCTGACCTGTAATACCACAGAAATTGAGTTTTATCGTTAACTCTATTTACATCTCAGCTTATCCAGATAGCCCATCCCGTCGATTCAATAGTCCATTCCCACTCAGAGGTAATTAACATGAAATCGATCATGCTACCTGCATTTTTTCTCTGTATTGCGTCGTTATTGTCTTCCCCTGCGATGGCCGCTGATGCCTGTGAGGTCGTTTTATGCATGTATGGTAAGGCGACGGGAAATGGCGGAGGAAAAGAATGCAGCTCTGCTGAACGTTCTTTCTTTAATATCGTGAAAAAGAACAAACACGGCTTTCTCCCCAGCCATACTGCTGATGCCCGTAAAGCCTTTTTGCTCGAATGTCAGTCAGCCGACACGGCAATTATCGGCCAGATTATTAATAAATTTGGCCGTATACGCAGTTGATCAATTACCGGCACGTTTGCCGGGTGAGCTGATTATGACGTCAAGGCTATGAGATGGAACGCTTTGCCAAAAAATCAAGAAATGCCCGTAATGGTGGGATCATTTGCCGGCGGCTGGTGTAGTACACATAAAAACCAGGGAAAGCGGGCGTCCAGTCTTTTAAAAGTTGTATCAGTTGTCCATTTTCCAGAAAGGGATCGACCTGGTGGGCAAACTGATACGCTATTCCTGCACCATCCAGTGCGATTTGAGTAAGCATCGCCGGTTCATCGACAATCAGCGCACCCTTGACGTTCACTTCCAGTTGTTCACTCTGACGCTGGAATTCCCACCGGTAAACGCTGTTGTCGCTTGGACGGCGATAAGTCAGACACCGGTGACGAACCAGATCCTGCGGTTTGCGTGGATACCCTGCCTTCGCTATATAAGCAGGGCTGGCAACGACTTTCATTTCCAGATCGCCGCTGAGCCTGACAGCCACCATATCACGATGCAGCTTTTCACCAAGCCGTATCCCGGCATCGAAACGTTCGGCCACGATATCAATCAGCCGGTCATCAGTCACCACATCCACGGTGATATCCGGGAAAGCGCTAAGAAAGCCGCCTAATATTGGCGCCAGGTAGTGTATTGCAGCCACTCTCGCAACGTTAAGCCGCAGTAGGCCAGACGGGCGATCTGCCTCCTGAACCGCATCGGTCACTGCACCTTCCAGCTCTTCCAGCGCAGGTCCCAGCCGTTGCATCATTCGTAACCCCGCATCACTCACCGCCACGCTGCGCGTTGTCCTATGGAGCAGACGAACCCCCAGACGCTCTTCAAGCTTGCGGATAGTGAGGCTTAACGTCGAGGAAGTGATACCGAGATGGGCCGCAGCCTTGGAAAAACTGCCATGCTCAACAACTGCCGCAAAAGCCCTGAGTTCTGCGTATTCGCTACCGCGCATTATGCTTGAATTCTCAAACAGTTCGATTGATATAAAGGTTATTATCAAACAAAAGAACAAGGTTTACCATTCCCGGTAGAGACTTCACAAAGCGGGAAACAAAAAATGAACAGGTTCTCTGGAAAACGAATCCTTGTCACTGGCGCCACCAGCGGTATTGGTCTGGCGGGAGTTAAACGCATTGCGGGTGAAGGAGGTTCGATCATAGCCACGGGACGCGATCCCGAACGGCTTGAAAAGTTGCGTACTCTGTTGCCCGATGGATCGGTGGTTTTCCAGAACGATGCGTCAGATCCAACTGCCGCTGACGCATTGGCGTACGAAATCCGCGAACATGGGCGAATTGATGGACTCTGGCTTAATGCGGGATATGCCACGGTCGGCAAGTTTGAGCACATAGACGCCGCCGCATTTGATGCGTTGATGGCGGCTAATGTACGAGGTCCCGTGCTCCAGTTGGCAAAGTTAGCCGACCATCTCAATAATGGGGCATCCGTCGTCGTCACCGCGTCGACATCGGCCTATGAAGGCGCAGCGATGGCAAGCTTGTATGCGGCAGCCAAAGGCGCATTGATATCGCTTGTTCGTTGTTGGGCATCAGCGCTGGGTCAGCGCGGTATCCGCGTTAATACGTTGGTGCCCGGCCCCATCGACACGAATTTTCGGAATTTCATGAGCGACAACTTCCGAAGAGAGTTTGAAGCCGATGTGGTAAATCGATTATCGCTGGCGCGGGTGGGTTCGGCTGAAGAGGCGGCGGCTGTCGGCCTCTTTCTGCTGTCGGACGACGCCTCATTTGTCACCGGTAGCCAGTACTTTGTTGATGGCGGTTTGACGAAACGCTGAATTGACTGGCGCTTCTCATGCTCGTGATCAAGCCCCCCTGAAAGCGTTATCGCGCCGCGCATGAATGGTGTGTCGTTCTCGCTAAAGGATTCTAGCTTCCGGTTTCCTTAGTCGCCGGATCAGTTATCTTTTGTTTTTTTAAAATAAAATAACAAAGCCGATGGTCATATGTGGTCAGAACCGACTCAAAAGAAACGGGCTTATAGCCCCTCTTGAGATACATACCACAGGCAGGTAAAGATGCATCCAGTCTGATTTCGTTACTGTAACCGAACACCAGTGTCTCAAGCTTGTCCATCATGTAACTGCCCAGTCTTTTACCCTGAAATAATGGTAAAACAAACAGCCTGCATATTTCATTATCTTTTATGCTCCCTGTGGCGACTGCTTTTCCTTGAGCGGTGAGAATATAAACCCCTCCAGCATCAACGGCATCCCTGATACTGTCAGTAGAATGATAATTCAAAAAAAATTCAACCACGCCATCTGGATAATATTTCGGATAAGTAGAGGATATGGTCTCCCTAACAATTTCTGCGATGGTGTCAATATCCTTTCTTTCAGCCATGTAAAACATCGAATCAGTCCCTCTCGTTTTGCATTTTCTGATAGCTTTCACCGGGTACAGGTACAGGCCGGGTAAGAACGCTCATACGCCGAGCGTACTCACTAAGCGGCAGTGTGGATGACTATTCCCCCCGCTGTAACCGGCGAGGAATAGGCTGTATTTCTCAAGTATATAATTGTCTGAAAAACAGTCGAATACAATCAACTTTAACTATCGATTGATAGTTTTTTGCCGCTTTGAGTTCATGGATGAGTCGCATAATAACGCCGCAGCCGCTGCTCTTTGTTCCAAGGAACGAACAATAACTAGATTCGACGCCAGGTAATTCCGGTTGAGGCTGCCTGGGTTTATGACAGTCCACTTATAAGCACAATGCTGCATCTCAAGAAAGTGACCTGTATGGCTGGGAATCCATACGATGTTACCATTACTTTGGATATTGAATATCCAATGACATAAAGAAGAGTCGATAGCACCACCAAAAAAATCGCTAAAACCTGATAGCGATGACGTTCAACAGATAAAGCCGCAAACTTGGCCATTTTTAACCTCAAAAAAAGGTACTTTAACAAATTGTACAATATTCATCTTACATTGCCGGATATCGCCACGACTTTTTTTTAACGGACAATTCGGCTACGGCATTATCACAATAGTTTCGCCGACGGCACACATTAGGGATCTCGGTTTGATTGCCAGTGAAAAAGTTGGCTTCCATGCGGTTTGATATACAAAAATATTGTCAGATAATGACGCTTAGTCACATGCTATATTCGCTCCGGTCAGAATAGCAGCGACCGGGCCAGAGCGTAACGCAGGTTCCTCTGGCAAATGTGACAAAATGCCAGCCAGGGATACCGCGCCGGAAGGCTCTAATATAAGCCCGGCATACTTAAGCGCATAACGTGTCGCCACGGCTATCTGCTCCTCCTCAACCAATATCATTTCATCCACCACATCGCGCATATCTTCCAGTGCCTGCGGCACCGGCACGCGCACAGCCAGGCCGTCGGCCTGGGTATTCACCGCTTCGCCGATCACTACCCGATTCGTCAGCCAGCTTTGGTACATGGCGTCAGCGCCGCGCGGACACACGCCAATAATGCGGATATCCGGCGCCGACGCTTTGATCCAGCGTGCCACACCGCCAACCAACGCACCGTTGCCGACCGGGATATAGATTGCACGGAACGGAACACAGGCTGACAACAGCTCAAGACCGATAGTACCGGCCCCTTCGCTCACTTCCGGCTCTAGGCCGTCTTCGATAAACCAGCCGCCGATACTGGCGCAATATCGTTGGCCCTGTTCCTTGGCGCTATCAAAATCGACGCCTACCTGCCTGATATCGGCGCCATAGGCTGCAATGGCCCCAATTTTCAGCGGGTTGGCATTTTGCGCGACAAATACCGTCAACGGCAGGCTGGCCTTATGGCAATAGTACGCCAGCGCCAGACCCCAATTGCCCGCGCTGGCGCAGACCAGCGGACGCAATTCGCCACGGGCAAGCGCGCCGGCGATAACCAGGCCCGCACCGCGCCCTTTAAAGCAGCGCAGCGGATTAAGCGTTTCCACTTTGAGCCATACGGCGCGCCCGAGCTGAGCCGATAACTGGGGGCATTCGTACTGCGGCGAATTAAGGAATACCGGGTCGATGGCATCGGGCGCCTGGCGAATATGGTCCAGGCTGAGCCGGTGCGCGGGCCGCTGTCCGTCGATCAGGGCTGAACGTTCGGCTATGGGTCGGATGGCATCGGCACCTATCGCCCGGTCGGTCATCAAGATGCCGTCGAGGTGATCGATTTCATGCTGGATCAGTTCCGACATATCCGGCGGCAGCTTATCCCATTGATGAGAGAAACCCTGTTCGTCTTGCCATGCCACGCTGATGCTCATATGACGCAGCACCCTGACGATCGCCTCCGGTACGCTCAGGCAATCATCCCAGACTTCCTGCATAGCGTCGCTGCGCCATAAAATACGGGGATTTATCATGGCAAAAGGACGGGCGCCCAGTTGCAGCACGATAATCCGCAGCGGGATATCAACCTGCGGCGCGGCCATCGCCCGGCCAAAACCAGCCCCCAGGCGAAAATCCGCCAGCGTGGCCTGCAAATCGCCGATAATCCGCCGCAGTTCGGAATCGAAATCAATGACCGGACCGGCAATGCCATGCAATCCCGGCGCGTTGTCGGTGATAATGGTGAGCACTCTGGACATCTTTTCCCCCTCTGCCGTTAGTGTTAACGTAGTTTAACGGCGTTGCAGCGCCTGGTGACGGCATATTCAGGCACTTTCTTGCGGACTAACGGATAAATGAGCGATAAAAAAGCGGCTAAACCGCAACAGAGCCACAGCATAACCGCTATCGACGAGTTCGACCGCCGTATCTTGGCGCGTTATCAACGCGATACCCGCCATATTGCGCAAAGCATCGGTGAAGAGGTTGGCCTGTCGGCTGCTGCGGTGCAACGGCGGCTTAAACGGATGCGCACGGATGGCATCATTGAGCAGGAAACCGCTACACTGAACCCTCACGCTCTCGGCTACCCCGTGACTTGCCTGGTGGGTATCGATTTGCTTGAAGAACGCAACGAACAGATCAAATCTTTCAAACAAGCGATGCTTAAGCAAGCACAAGTCCAACAGTGTTATTACGTCACCGGAGAGTATGACTTTATTTTGACGGTAGTCTGCCGCGATCTTCTGGATTATGAACGTTTTACGCAAGAGGTCATAATGGCCGAACAGAACGTACGTAGTTTTACTACCTGGGTAGTGATGAGCAAAGTAAAATCCGGCACAGCCCTGCCCCTCGCACCAGATTAAGCCCCACAAATGCTGGAGTCATGCTTGCAAACACACCTGAGTATTTGCCGATAATACAATGCTGATAGTATAAAAGAGTAAAGGCGCATTTTAAATAAAAGGATATGACAAAAACAGCCAATATAAGAACTTCGTGGATATCATAAAATAAAGCGCAAAAAGAATTTGCATCATCGAATGTCAGGACAATAAAACATATGTGGCAAAAATTAAACACTCTCCAAGAAAAATCACATTACCA
Source organism: Sodalis sp. RH14 (assembly GCF_047324285.1). Taxonomy (NCBI): domain Bacteria; kingdom Pseudomonadati; phylum Pseudomonadota; class Gammaproteobacteria; order Enterobacterales; family Bruguierivoracaceae; genus Sodalis; species Sodalis sp. RH14. The sequence goes on along the minus strand of NZ_CP178739.1, from coordinate 2,139,180 downwards.
CAATGACTTTATCATCATTCAAAGCCAGAGATATTTTACCAAGGGTGAGATCTTCGCGCAACGGTTTTAGCCGTGAAAATCAACCCCACTATATTAATTATTAATTCCGGCACAGGAATAGGGATCGAAGTTATTACTTTGAGGTTGATTGTCTTTTCAATATATAATTACGCTGCCGTAATTCGCATTTCACCAGCGCAAATTTTTTTTGCCCGCATTGAATTATATCTATCCATAAAATTTCAAATCGAAGGCTATTATATTTTCATTACTACCGAACTCAGCGTTGAAATTCAATCTACAAGATTGTTAATTTCATCGCATCTAAAACGTCAACCAGTAATGGTAATAACGATACTCACAGACGGTTTTTTTTGGCTTTTAATCCTAGGCTCCAGCATAGGATTAAAAGTAGCGTGAGGCGAGTAATTCAATTTCGAAGAAATTGCTAATTTGCGTCGCCCGAACCCACTGGCGAGCGTTCACCCCCAGGTGAACCGAGCTGGCCGGGGGAGCCGAATAAATTTTGCCGCCCCAGCGAGCAAAAAGACGCGCCCACGCGTCGGTTTATTTGGGGGGCGTCAGCCCCGCACACCGTCGCGGCTAAGTCTCCGGCCAAAAGCCGGTAGCGTGGCGCGACCACCCTCTTTGAAGGCGTTTTCCCATTTTTTCGCTTGGCCGGAACGGACAAAAGAAAAAATAGGCGAAAAACGGCGTCTCAAAGGGGGTGGTCGCGCGTAGCGGGCGACGGTGTGCCGCCGTTGACGTTGGGGGTTTTGGCGCGGCGTCCAGCCGCGACATTACCCCCATGCGACAGTCCATAAGGGCGTCCAGCCCGCTTGAACTGGCGGACGCCGTTCGGGCCGGGAAGTGTACTTTCCGGCACATGGCCGCAACGCGGCCACCTCACGAGCCCCATGCTTTCGCCCCGCCTTTTCGCCCCACGGTGTTGGGCGAAAAGGCGGGGCGAAAGCATGGGTCGAGTTGCTGACGAAGGAGGCATCATGATCTTAAATAAGCTGGCCGTTTCACTGTCGCCGATAGTGAATGGCGCGCTTACATTTATTGATTTTACGCAACAGCATCAACTGATGCTGGCGTTGCTCTCGGGGCTGTCCATGCCATTTTTCGCGTCGATGAAAAGCGATGAACGGCAAAAAGCCCCGTTCTGGCAAAAGGGGATTATTGCTTTTGCCATGCTGTGTTTTCTTTTCGGTACGATGGTCCCGGTTGTTATCTGGATTTTTCAGTGGCTTTATAAAAGCCGGATAGTCGCCGGCATTCCCGTTCTGGCATGGTCGGTGCTGATTGCCTTCACCGTAGCAGGTTTTATTTTCCATATTCTGCTGCGCAGGGTATTAACGCCAGAATTGGACAAAATAAAGAAACGGCTCGTCAAAAAGTCAACGCTTGAACGGGAATTACGCACCGATGTGCGCACGGTGAAATCGTTACTGCCGGAAACATTGCATTATGATCCGCTGGATTATATCGACCTGAGCAAAGGCATTTTTATCGGGGTGGACCGGGAGAAACAACCGATGTATCTCCCGTTAAAAGACTGGCAAAGACAACACGCGGATATTATCGGCACGACCGGCGCCGGTAAAGGGGTGGCTACCGGGATATTACTTTATCAAAGTATCCTGGCCGGTGAAGGCATCTTTGTCATGGACCCCAAAGATGATGAATGGGCGCCGCACCTTTACCGGAAAGCCTGTGAGGATGCAGACAAACCCTTCGCCTTAATTGACCTGCGAAAACAGCAATACCAATTAAATCTGATTGAAGATATTACCCCCGATGAACTGGAAGAACTTTTCGTCGCTGGGTTCAGCCTGGCGGAAAAAGGTCAGGAATCTGACTTTTACCGCATCGACGACAGAAAGGCCGCGCGCATGGCGTCGCAATTCGTCAGTCACCATCCAGACTCAACCATCCGTGATATTTATAACGGCGAGTATGTTCAGGGTATTGCGGAAAACATCAAAGCTTTTTTCGGCAAGATTGAGGAACTGGCATTACTCAATGCCATCAACGCGCCGACGGGATTTTCACTTAAACATATCTTTGATGAAGGCGGTTGCTGTTATGTGATTGGCTCAATGCGAAACAGCAAAATTATTACCGCACAGCGAATGCTGCTGGTTCGCCTCTATCAGTTGGCCGAACGGCGTGACCGGGTAAATGATATCCCCCGCCCCATTGCCATCTTCCTTGATGAACTGAAATACCATCTTTCCAAACCCGCACTCGAAGGACTGGGGGCGGCAAGGGATAAAGGTGTTCATATTATTATGGCGCATCAATCCGTCGCCGATCTAAAAGACTGCCCGGCAGATTTAAAAGGTGACGCCGTTGTCGGCGCAGTCGTTGAGAATGCCAAGTTCAAACTGGTTTATCGTGTCATGGACCCCGATACCGCCGAATGGGTGGCAAGAATGTCAGGCACCATATTAGTGGATGATGAAGTCCGCAAAGCGAAAACCGATACTATGCTGACAGAAACCATCGACAATGAACGCACAATCAGACAGGCGGAGCGTTTCTTTATTGACAGCAATATGATCCTGAACCTGCCCGATTTTGTCAGCTTCATCTTTACGACCAAAAAACTCCCGTCAGCATCATTAATTTCACCGATCAAGGTGAAAAAGCGCAATCTTGAGATTTTTTTAGTTTCTCCTGAAATCGCCGCCTCAGCGGCATCGGTAAAAGTCTCGCTAGATTTCAGCGAGGAAGAAAACACACCCGTACCCACAACATCAACGCTGAATGTCATGGCAACCCGGCCCGATCTTTTCTTCACGGATGAAGACAATAAAACCACAAAGCCGACGCCTGACGAAGAAGAAAAACTGTCCCTTCTCGATTTTTAGGAGGCCAAATGCTTATCGCCACGCATAGCGAGCGCACCGCACGCAATAGCGAGAAAATAAAAAGACTGCTGAATTTCCTGAAAGAAGAAACCTACAGCGATTTTAAAACGCTGATGCTGCTTTTCGGCTTCAGGGATCACAAATCACTGTATACGCTGCTGTCAAAAGTCGAGGGAATGGGGTTAATACAAAAACATGTGCTTGAATCGCGGACGATGAAAATTTCATTGTGGGGAATAACCAGCGACGGGCTGGCCGTCGTGTTAACCCCTGACGATGACCTTTTCCCGGTGCGGTTTGAGCTATCAAAAGTTACCGGCTGGACGCTGGAGCACCACCTTGATAATCAGGTGGCCCGGATCATCCTTGAGAAAAAAGGCGCTACCGGATGGATAAACGGTGATCGTACGACCTTCCTCAATCGCTATCAGGTCAGTCACCGTCCGGACGGGCTAATCACCCTCCCAGACGGAACCGTCATCGCGATTGAGACTGAGCGCCGTCTGAAAACCAAAGCCCGTTACCAATCGATCATCGCCAGCCATTTACTAGCCCGGACCCGTAAAGACTGGATTTACGTTTTTTATATCGTGCCCGACCCGCAGAAAAAACGCGCCATTGAACTGTTGTTCAACAGTATAAAATACGTCATCGTTAACCATCAGCATATCTCGCTGGAAGCACGCCACCGCCATGTTTTTCGTGTCTATACCCTCGACGAACTGCACCAACTGGAGCTGCATCACTACGCTTAAGCCAGTACTTTTGTGCTGGCAGGTTTACCCATACGGTAAGCCTGCCGCGTGGTCGATTGATGAGTAACTACTTAAGGTATATACTCACAGTATGCACAAAAAGGAGCACGACCATGAAACACAGAGTCAGCGTTACCGTGGACAAAGATAATTATCAGGTTCTGAATGCTGCCGGCGTCAATATTTCTGGTCTGGTGAATGAAGTCATCGGCAAGGAAGCCCGTCGCATAAAGGCTGAAGAATGGAAGAAAGAGAACCACGAAGGGATGGAGGAAGTCGCCAGATTTATCGCCCAGAATGGCTCTTTCGCCGATGAAAACAGGAACTGGTGATCATGCAATTTACTGTTTATCAGTATAAGCGGGCCAGCCATTACAAAATGATTGTCGATGTGCAAAGTGATATTGTCGATACGCCAGGGCGGCGAATGGTCATCCCGCTGATAGAATCGCATCATCTGTCTGAAAAGGTGAATAAAACCTTGTTCCCCCTGATCCGCATCGACGGCGAAAATTACCGTCTGATGACAACTGAATTATCAAGCGTTTCCGTTGAGGTCATTGGTGAAATTATCGCGGATGTAAGCCATTGTGCCGATGATATCAAAAATGCTATCAATCTCATGTTCTGGGGTGTTTAAATGCCATTAAACGGTTTTCAGTAAAAGAGCGGTATATCTACCGTCACCAGAAAATACAGTAAGCACTTATAATCTGGAATGCGAATGCATGATTAAAGCCGCATTCCTTTGCAGCTTCCTCTATTTCCGTTCAAATCTTCTCCATCAAATAACGATGCGCTTTTGAGGCCGCGCTGGCGGCTTTGAAAATATAGCGTTTGTCGTTTTTCAATGCTTTCAGCCAGGAAGCGATATAGCTCTCGTGCTGAACCTCTCCGACGATCCCCAGATCCGCCATCAGGAACGCGCTTCCCAGTTCGGCGATCATCTCCTCAAAAGCATAATCCTCGCTGCCAAACTTCCCTCTCATTTCGCGGTTCAGACGGTTTCTGGCGCCACTCCAGTGAACCAGTTCATGCAAGCCAGTGGCATAAAAATTAGCAGCATCAGAAAAAAGGCGGCGCTCCGGCAGCCAGATTTCATCAGTTGACGGGCTGAAAAAGGCGTTTTGTCCTTTCTCGATGATTTTAGCACCGCTATTTCTGAACAAGCTTTCAGCCTGCGGCATCGGATCGAACGTCTCTGCTGAATTGCCCGGCTCAGTCGCCAGAGAAAGGCCGTCAATCTGTTCAACATTAAACACCGTAAACGTTTTCAGCATCGGGATATGTTCGAGTTCCCCATCTTCGCTTTCTTTTTCCAGCGTGGTATAGAAAATGGCTGTCGTTCCGTGCTCTCCCTTACGCACCTGTCCCCCTGCCGCCTTCGACTGTTTGTAGGTCATCCAGCGGGAATCATTGAATCCCTGTTTTGAAGCACTACACCACAACAACATAATATTCATGCCACTGTAGGCCACGCCGGTGGCATGATTAGTGGGTAATCCGGACATCCCTGGAACTCGCTGCCACGGACACGACCACGGCTTAACTCCGGCTTCCAGCGCTGCAATGATGCTGTCTGTTACGGTCTGATAAATATCGGTTTTGTTTTTTGTACATTTCGTTTTTGAGGAGCCTGACGGGTCCAGCGGGGATACGCTGGTCGCCGCGGCGGTGTTAGGGGCGCTGGTCTGGATATGCAGGGAAATGGACATGGTTTTTTCTCCATCAGTGGTGTGATTTTCGTCTTCGTATCGCCTGACGGTCCGCTTTCCTGGCATCGTTCCGGCCAGCAAGGGCGCAGAATGCGTGCCATTTACCCTTGTGGGACGGGTTGTGCTGGGAAACGATTAGCCGGAAGCAAGTACAGAAACGAAAAACTCACTGGAGAAAAAAGCTGTCGCTGCATACCAGAACGCAGGCGCCCCTTGCTCTACAGCGGTGAAATGGGGTTTAGGTATAGCCTCGGCATGACGGGCAACGATTTAGGCGCAGAGAAAGATGAGGTATAAAGTCTTTACTAATGAATGAAATACATAATATGATTAACATGTGATAAATCACTTTTTCTAGAACTATCAATCTAAAGAAGCTAGCCTAATCCAACAAAAATGTGAGATTAACAATGGCCAAGTTTGAAGTTACAGCTCGAACCTTACTCCATCTAGGTTCAGAATTGATCACCTCTGATGAGGTAGCGCTTTACGAATTGATCAAAAACGCATTTGATGCAGGTTCTTCTAGAGTCTCCATCCATTTTTTTGTCCCCGTCGAACAGAACACATTGAAAGAATGTATAAAAGAAATCTCAAGTTTTGATGAACATAATCAAAAATTTGAGGTTCTTAAAAAGAATATTTTAAAAAGATTAAAAGAAGGCTGGACGTTGCTAGATAATTTGGGGAAACCAATAGAATTCGAGAAACAAACTAATCAAATATTAGAGTCTATAAACATACCATCCCTGATGAAATCTTGCTCTATTTTAAATCGCATAGAAGTTGAAGACTCAGGTAGTGGAATGGATGCAACTAATTTAATTGACGCATTCTTAAAAATCGGCACATCATATAAGAATACGCATAGCTCAAAAGAGGATGGCACTCCTGTCTTAGGAAATAAAGGAATAGGACGACTTTCTATGATGAGATTAGGTGGTTCATCTTTAGTTGAGACATGGAGTGCAAAAGATGAAAATACCTACAAAATTGAATTTAACTGGAGTGACTTTGATTCCTCTGACTTGTTACTCGACCAAATAAATTTCCCCTTAATTATCGATGTAGGGAAAAAAAACGTCAGCGGAACAAAAATATCCATCTATTCCCTCACTTCAAATTGGTACAAAGAACGCATAGACAATGAAATTGTTGATAGATTTTTAAGAAGATTAAACAATCCATTTGAGAAAGACTCAAAAAGATTCCCAGTAGATTTATATTTGAATAATTCCAAAAGGTTTCCCATCAAGCAAATTGACAATAAACTTCTTGAATTGGCGGATAGGGACTTCGTCATGAATTTTTTTCCAGAAAATGCAACCGCTGATTCAAGTGAAATATTGAAAAGTACTATCGAAATACCCGGGCGGAAAGACTCAATGGTTCCTCAATCAAGAACTGTTAGAGATATGAAAAATAAATTTGATTGTAGTATAGATGACCTGAAATCATTAGGGCCATTCACATTAAAAATAAAATGGTATAACAGAGCAAAATTAGCCAAGAAAGGATTAGGCTCCGACTTAAAAAAATATAGAGATGAATTAGATCTATGGAATGGCGGCATAGCTATCTATAGAGATGGTTTTCGCATCGGCTTATCGGGTTCTAGTAAAGATGGAGATTGGCTGGGTATCGATAATCAAGCATTTAGAGGGCGAGGCTTTACTTTAAATAGAATACAGACAGTAGGAGCACTCGAAATTTCAAAAAATGATAATCCGAAGCTGATAGACCGTTCTAACCGCGAAGGACTCATTGATAGTGACATGTTTGATTTATTAAGAAATATTATACAAAAATTCGCGCTTACAGAACTAAGAAACCATGCTCAATCAGAAGAGAAGATTCAACAAAAAGAATTAGAAAATCAGCTGTTAGATGATGGAATAAATTCTATTGAACTTAGGCTATATGAGTCAGAAAAGATCATACATGAAATTCAAAATTTGTCGCCTAATGCAAAAAAACAAGTTACATCTTTGCACCAGAATATGCAGTTTATAACCAATAGTGTCAAACAATTTAAAACTGCTATTACAGAATTACAAGAGAGGAGAGAAGATATACTTGAGCTTGCCGGCGTAGGCAACGTAATGCGTAGTATCATGCATGAACTTAATAGAACAACAAGTCAGACTCGCACATTATTAAATAAAGTAGCAGAGAAAGCCGATGCGGAAACAGCAGATCTTCTAAAAAAATTAGAGTCAGAAATCAAGTCCTTGAATATTAGACTAAGTCAACTTGATCCTTTAAGCACTAGTGGTAGGAATAGAAAAGGAGATTTCGACCTTATTGGGCTTATAAATACTATCATTAGTGGCTATAAATCGAGATTTGAAAGACATAATATTGACTTTTTATTAACACTAAATGACGCTCCAGTGAATAAAGAAAAATTAATAGTAAAAATGGTTAAAGGATTTGTAAGTTTAACTTTAGAAAATTTAATTTTGAATTCGATTTATTGGTTGAAAACAGGAAATTACTTAGCAGGTCATGATAAATCAAAAATATATATTAATATTGATTCGCTGACGAATGTTATTGAGGTTTATGATAATGGGCCTGGAATTTCCCCCACTGATAAAGACCGAATTTTTAATCCTGGATTCTCTCTTAGAAAAGATGGTGGTGGTTATGGTCTGTATATAGCAAAAGAAGTTTCATTTAATTATGGCTCCAATATATATTTAGATGCTAATCCATTCGAAGATGGGCGACTAAGACGATTTGTTATTGAATTACCTAAGGGTGATGAAAAATGAAATATAAAATCGCTGTAGTTGATGATGATTTTTCTGATGAAATAACTGAAAGTGATTTACGTCGCGTTGATAACAATGATCTAATTGATCAATTAGAAGACTCAACATCCCAAGAATATGAAGATCTAACTACCAAACTAACCATTTTAGGATTAGACTTTCATTCACTTGATGATGTTGTCAGATATATAAACGACTCTGAAATATCAACTTCGTTGCCACCTGAAATTCAGCAATTAAAAACTGAGGCTTTATCTAGGAAAACTCTCTTAATTGCTCCCGTGATTAGTATTATGAAATGGTTATGTGATGCAAATCTGGGCATTACGGATATAGACATTGATAGATTCGCTTGCCCAGAAAATTTTTTGACTAAAGATAATTTATCTTATGATTTAATCTTAGTAGATTATCTTTTAGTTAACGATTCAGAATCTCAAACTATCCCCTTTATTAAAACCATTAAAGAAAGGATTGAAAATTTAGGTACAATCCCTTCTTTTATCTTAATGTCATCATATAGTGGAAAAATTTCTGAAAATTTTCTTGAAATAAAATCAGAACTTGAAATGACTAGCTCTCGTTTTAGGATCATGGAAAAACCGACTTTAGCTACCGGGGGAAACGAGGAAACTTGGAAAGCTACATTTAAGCAAATATTTGAGCAAAAATACTTAGTTAAACATATCGAATCTTTCATAAATAATTGGATTTTACATTTTGAATCAGCAACTAAAAATTTATCTAAAACACTATGGGCATTAGATGCTCATAACATAGATGTTATGAGGAGAACAGCCCTAGAAGATAGTATGAGTTTATCTGATTATTTTTCTGAGATTATTTTTAAAAAGGTACTAGCCGAATTCGAAAACTCATTAGATGATCACCAACAGCATGTTCGTTTGCTAGGTAATGATTTAGAGATGGCCTTAAAAAGTGATCAGCTGATAAGTCCTGGTAATGAAGTTCAAGATTCTAGAAATGTCCTCAAAATGCTATTAAAAGATTCAAGTTGGCATGAGGAAAATTGGTTTAAGATTTTGGGTAATTTCCCGTTATCTAATTTTACAGCCTATGATTTACCTGCATTGTATAACTACCAATTTAATTGGATAAAGAGAAATCTAAGATTTGGTACTGTGTTAAGAAATAAAAAAAATAGGAATTTATTAATTAATTTAACTCAACCTTGTGATATTGCACACCTAAAAAATAATAAGATGGATGGCGTAAACCTTCTTTTAATGCATGGAAATGACATACATATGAGCATGCGGGAAAATAGCTCATATAAAACAGCAATATCTACTGCAATTTTTCTTGACTCTTCATGGCGAAATATAAATTGGGATTTATCCAGGCCTTTTACACCATCTATCTTCTCGTTTATCAATGTCTTCGAAGAATACGAGATCATTGGACAGCATAGATCTGAACAAACACAATATATATTAAACCGTTATGTTGCAAAAATAAGTAGGGTCGCTACAATACGGATTCCAAATCTTTTCGATTTAAAGTTTTTAATTGCAGGTTCTAATGAGCAAGGAGAGCTAAAAATATTCAATTCAGGTGAAGGGCATGCGATTAGCAGTAGTACTGTTATTATTAACTTCTCCCCCGACCAAGCAACACTTATTGTCTCAACGCTCGATTTACATGGAGATGTTTTTGACAGATTGGTTAGTGGTGTCTCTATTCCCAACAAGAATAAACTACGACTCACACAAGACTCACCCAGCGATAATCTTTACTTTCTAAAAGATTGTTTTTCAGAACCAGAGGCTACGCATGTGATAGAAGAAATTCATTTAGGTAATTTAATTAAAAATAAAATAAAAGTTCTATTTATTTATTTAGGTTAGTTTTATCAAATTCACATATTTATTCAAGGTAAAATAGCGCCTAATAGGGCGCTATTAAAATAAGAAGTAGAAAATATTGCTAAATTTTTATTTATGGCAAATATTGCAGGAGCCGTTACCTTCATCTTCTCCATATACATCATCAATATCCTCGGGTACTGATGTTATCGGCCTCAACGGATTAACAGGAATACTTTTACGCACCCATGCACGCCGTTTCTCATATTCCGACTTTATTGTAGCTATTCGCGCTGGATTCTCCATATCAGCGAGGGATTCCCCTTTAGACCAAGTAAAAGGAGAACCATGTTCAAGTGCATCTTTCTCTAATGCCTTGGCCTCTTCATAAGCATCAGGGTGTCTTTCTTGAAGGCGAACCCATTCTATCTTTTGTTGGAAAAAACAAAAAGTACAGCCACTGCGAGATCGCCATTCATAATATTTTGGATAACCAACACCCGAATTTTCCAAAATATCAATAACATCGGTCTTGTTGATACCAGCTTCACGAAATGGCATTCTAACTACTAAATTGCTTGCTTTAGAAGAATACCCTTCTCGATATTCTTCGTCTGAACGTATTGCGACATAGGATATAATATGATCCCCAGCAGCAAGCCAAGGTTTCACCCATTGTTCGAAAGGGACAAGTTTAAGCTGTCTTGTGCACCAACGTGTCTGAGGGCTTGGCAAAAAATTATTATATTGCCGAAGCCAAAATCGAAAATCTCTACCCGGATTCAACCTTATAATTGGTTTACCTAAATAACCTTCAAGCTTTCCAAGGAATTCTTGAACCTCAGGCAATTCTTCACCTGTATCAGTAAAAAAATAATCAATATCGATTTCAGGGTGATGAGCACGCATATAAACAGCCAACGCAGCACTATCTTTACCACCAGAAATGCCAAGAACATGTCGCTCAACCATTGGCTACTTCCTTATCATCCAAGAGTAACTTAATGCCAACTTTAGCCAATATTGCTAATAGTACTTCTTGATTTAAACCACCGACCTCCAATATATTATTGATTTCTTTTACTTTATTATCAATAGCCTGATTGTATTGTTCAGATACTAAGAATGAGCGAGAGATTGTCCTAGTATCTGAGCCCGCACCGATCACCAACGCAATGGCCGCACTATGTGGTTCACGGCCCTGTATCGATACAAATGCTTCTGTTTCACGAAAGCGACGTGAAAATTTGGCAAGTTCCAGGTAGGCTGCATCAATGTGTCTGTCAACCCAATCTCGTGGTGGTTTCTCAACAACTAAACTCAATATACCTTCCAATGAAAGTTGACTTCCATCGAAACTAGCCAATCGAGTTGCAAATGCGTCAAGTCTAAAATCCCCTGATATACCAGACACTGAACGGGCACGTAAATGCAATGCGTTCCAGTCGCCTTGATTAACGTCGAGGGCTTCAAACATCTTTTTACCCACCAAAGAGAGCATCTTTCCATAAGCATTAATAAGCTCATGTAAAGGAGCTCGTAGAGCATCAATATATGCTTCGCCATCAGACGTATTCAGTAAAGTAGGTAAATCAACGAAAAGTACTTTGTGTGGATCATTTGCCTTTAAAAGCATATCTCTTATTGCTTTAGCTATATCGCTTAAACGCTGTGTACGACGAGTCCAATCTGGCAAATTAAACACCATCGAGACAAGACCCCGTGCAGCGTCTAAGGGCTCTACGATACCTTGACTTTCACCAATCTCCTCTAATAACCTAGCAATGCCTTCAAGAATACGACTTTTATCTGCATCGATTGCAACCCATCGTAGGGAAAAACGAGTATGATCTTGTAAACACTCATCAATATCAAAATCGCTAATTTTCGGTATAAATATACCATCTTTATAAACAGCAATATGGGCTTTATGAGCTAATATAAATGCCGTTAACACAACTGGTAATACACCCTGCTTTATTCCGTATGGAGGAGAACTCCACAAACTATATATTTCTTGAGCTCCAACGAGAATGCTTGCGTCTAAGAATAAAGTCTTAGTTGCACGCCAAAGCGATACAAAATCACCAGCCCCTGTATTTCCAGGAGGAGTAAACTGCCAGGTCCCGGAAGCATTTTTCTGATGTAACCCAGTTTTTTTTAATAATGTCTCATAAAGACCTCTTTCCGCAGGAAACCCTTTGAATCCGAGATCAGGTTGATTTTCTGCCTTGGCCATAGCATACAATAAGTTTCGTCGGGCTTTGACACTACTGCTTGATAAATTATCTCGGTTAACGAGTTCACTCCATATTGAAGGAGCGCTATGAAAGAGGCCTTCTGCTAGTTCTGAGGCTAAAGGTGAAAGCTTAGAACCATTACTAGAGATGGAAATCTTAGCTTCTCCGTCATACCAATATGTCAGGGATATTGCCTTTTGCAGGTGATCTTCTAGATCCGATCTAATCGCCGCAAGGCGCGCATTAACCTCTCTTCGAGCGACAGGATCACCTGAAAGCTCATGCCTCTTTTTGACCTGCTCTATAGCTAAAACTTCCGATGATAGTTCTTGTATCTGCGGGTAATTGCCGGGAATACCCACAATTACTGGCCAAGGACGTAGTCTAGCGCAGGCTTGTACCCGAGGAATTGCTTCATCAATACTTGTTCCCAAAGTTGGAAATGCAAGGATGAATAGTCCAAACTCTCCCTTCGTTGGAGAAAAACTAGAAGCAAACTTCTCTGCTTGCTCAATACTACATAGTCTTAAATCCATCCAACGCATGCTTCCTGATGTATGGTAGTGTCTTTTAGCAACTATCGGGCGCAAGCCTACGACTTTACTAAGATGTGTGTAATCAATATCAGGAGAACCAGCTAAAGATTCTTTAATAGCAGTATTTATATCGAAGTCGCTACCTTCAAAGACAGACCAAGAACCAGTATAACTTTTGTGGATAGCTACTTGGAGGTCTGAAAGCTTTAGCAGCGCACCCTCAATTTCCTCATGAGTTTTATCAGGAAATAAAGATTCAATAACGGATGAGTCAGCCGCAAGGCCAGAACCATTACGAAACAAATCTATTACGGCAATATTCTTCAGCAAAGCAACTGCAAATGAATCATTCGTTCTAGCTTCAGCTCTATCCACGGCCTCCACTGCTTGCGACCAACGATGTCCATCTGGAGATGAAAGAATTGCAGGTTCCAGGTTTGAACGCAGGTAATCCCAGTAGTCACTCGGACGATACCAAGCGCCTGCTTTCAAAGAGCTCGTTTTAAGATAAGATTGAAATCCATTCGATTCAACTGACGATAAGAAACCAAAAGTACTTCTCTCATTCTGTCCGAATTGTCTTTTTGAGATAGGCCCAAGCAAAGCAGCCATGGCAGGATGAAGAGGCCAACATTTAGCCAAAGCTTTGGCAAAGCCTTGTCCTATAGCAGGACGGCGTAAGCCTATGGAATCGGCAATAGCTTTGGATGCGTTAAATACCCATTCAGGATTGCATTTGGTTTCTATTGCACGGCCTATTAATTCCACTACTTCATCACTAGCCGTTACAAATGGGAGGTCAACGAATCGCCCCTGAACTTTAGTCCAATCTTCACGCGTATCAATGCCAAGTCTGGCGGAATACTGCGCAAATGATTGGTGTAAAACCCCGATGATTACTAATCGGCCCTCTGATCGAGCAGCAGCTTCCGCAAGTTCTTGGAAAAAATATACGTCATCCCCTTGCCCAAGCACAGTGGCCTCTAAAAATTTTCCCATCTCATCAATAATTACTAATACACCATCATGGGGTCTTTTTTTAGATTCGTTCAGTAATCCATTTATAAGTGATTGGGCATTGCACTTTTTATTTTCCTCATCCGTATTGCATTGCGCTTTTAGCAATGCAGTTGTGAGGCTTGTAACTATACTAGAGCGCCGTCCTACCACTGGCACGACAAGCCACCCATCACGTACAGGAAATACTTTATCAAAATTGGGCTTGGAATTCAGATGCAAAACATTGCGAGCTTTCTCTCGTAAAGTCTTATCTGAGCTCAATGAGCTTGCCAAGGCAATAGCCAAAGAGCTTTTCCCTCCCCCAAAGGGACCTGTCCACGTGAAACTGCGCTGATTAGTATTGAAGAGTTGCTTGGACATACTATCAATTACAGATTCAGCTGTTGTGTGGCATATGAAAGTAGATAGCGCATCAGCCCTGCCAATATCAGTATCTACACGGATAGAACGCTGGTATTGACGTGAGATTTGTACAATTTCCGACAGGATTTGTTGTTTATTATCAGTCATAGGAACGCCTAACCATGTTCTCAATGTCTTTCTGGGATATATCTTTCCTGAATACCTGCCTTAATCCGGCAGAATCAGTCCACTCAAGCTTATTAGTTGTGAAATCAGATAGAACGGCCAACCTTTGTGCTATCGATTCTTCATCAAGCTTAAAAACCCGCCCCGGTGAACCTTCTGCATAGGCGATAGTTTCAAATGCTAGTGAGCTTTGTCCTGTAGCTTTGCGATCCCAGAAGTCGATTAATGCATAGGTGAAAATGCCGTCATGTAGCGAAGTTTTAGGTCCTCGACGGAAAGTGTACTGACCATTATAAACCTCTTGCAATAATCCCAATTCTCCTAAAAGCGGCTCTGCAAAATCCTCAGGTGTTCCACTCGATGCTCGGGGAGCATAGCTACGAAGACATGTATCCAGATCACGAGAGATTGTTGCTGTTGATAAACGATGGCCGGGATCAAGCTCTCGAGCAAATTTCACCAAAGGTTCTTCAAGATCTTGGCGGTTGAATGAGGGTAGGGTTACATTGTTAAATAACCAGTACCATGTCGTCGAACGGAAGCCCCTACCAGCAAGCTGCCAATGGGCAAGCCAGGCTGATGCCGGATTTTCAGCGTAAGGGTCGAGCCCATTATCTTTCAGTATTTCGATTGCTAACTTGTTGATACAAAACCCATCGTTAACTTCCGACATTACTCCACAGGCCAACGCCCAATGTCGGATCGATGCTACCATGTTTTTGCCAACACCAAATGCAGCAATAGACGAATCGTCAGTGAACGTTGACTTAGGGATGAAAGCTAAATTTATTGATTGATCAAACACCTTCTTTAGCCACATCTGACGCAATGGAAACGTCTCATGGCCTGAGAAATGTGCAAGATTAGATCGGCGAGTATTGGATTTTGGTTTCATGCTTTGAATTATACCTTCAAACTGGTGACATTCACCAGTTCAAAGTATACTGTGGTTATATACATCATTTTCACTGTTTTTGAGCTATTCAATGGTTCACAATGCCGATTTTCTTGCTGTTAGGCGATTTGACAGGTTTCTGTCTACATTTTGCATCATCTGTGATTTCTAAAGGGCTAATCTAAACACTTCCGACCAGGCCCCCTCGTGTTACCATTAGCATCGCGGGATTTAGTGAAGTAGCCTCACTGGTAAAACTCTCAAGCGTCGTCAGACTGTGCATGGACCAACATCATTGACAGTTACCGGGGACGGGCCAAGCATATTAAGGCGAAAGCGTCCTGGCACAGCGTTTTTAGCCACTACCTGTACCCTCAATGAGTTTGGTTGCATTCAAATAAGGCAATATATTCAATTGCTTCGTCCAATGACTTGAATACTCGATTCGAACATTGGCGAACCATTTCAAAATAGTGACTAACTGATGGGTCTTCGATCTGGTCAACAAGATAAATAGACTTTCCAAGAGCTTTGGCAAACCCGATCTCCAACGCAAGTGCGTAGCCGCCTGGGTTGGTTGCCTCCATATTTGCGAGTAAAATTTCTGATCTATGGATTGCATCTAAATCCCAATTTGTGTAACTCAATGGCTCTTCTATATAGTGAAGACTCGGATCTAACAATTCGAAGCTTTGGAGTCTTAATTTAACCAGTTCTTGCCAGCCGGAGCGAAACCCCCCGGCCAAATAAATCTTTTTAAGAGGCTTCAGCATTGTTTTCCTTCTTAAACATCAGCTCTGCGGCAGCAATGGAAAATGGAGTGGTCATAGCTCTCGCATAGAATGCATTACTTTGTTTGATCAACAGAAGTGCCACACTAAAAAGCAGAACGACCGAGATAAACCAATGTGGCGTCAGCACACTCTTATATAAAGGTGCAGACTGGAAATATAGGCATACCATGCAATCGAGACCTAAGATTATCAGGGCTGTACCAACACCACTACAGAGTAGTGAAATAAACATAAACCTGCGACCAATCGACGCTGCCTCGGGTGACACAGACAAAGCCACACTTCTCAGGTCATGAAACCCCCACTTTAGTGCGCTAGTGCCTTGTTGTACCTTCACTAGATCTGCAAACCATAAATAGGACTGACGTCTTTGCGCTTCCGCCTCGTCAAATCTCTTTGATAATTTCACTAGTTGAAAGAATGGCTTCATTAGATTATCATATACTGCGAGAAGCATATGCCCCAAGGCGAATAATAATCCGGCACATATTAAAGAAACACTAGTTCTTTCACCCAGATTAGCTAATGAATACATGTAGTTTAATCCAAAATGTATCACGATCACCCCGAAAGCAAATACGGAGCCAGGAACTAATACCCCGATCAAGTCATTGAAAAATCTTGTAATATTCTCAACCGCATCATCAACCTTCACTTTATGCCCCCTAGACACCACAATCAGACTGGATAATTGCTATTGTCCTTCAACATTTTCAGAAAGAAACTGAGCCTGTGGGAATACATGCCCTTGCTGACCATTATACTTTGCAGCTAACTGTCCGCAGATTAATAAGAAACAGTTCGGCCTTGGGTCGATCGAGCGTTATCTTGGATGTTGCCTCATTTGATACTATCAAAATATGTATTAAGTCCAAGTCATTTCGAAGTTGCATAGGCATAACATCCTCATCAGGTCGTAGTGGAGAAAAATATGGCATATATCAGCCGTACGGTCCTTTACTCCCAAGCGCACAGACTCCCCACGCCTGCTTTGTAGGAGCCACTGGACATCCCAGTCAGCGAACTAGTCTTTAACATAGAATACCATGGGGAACTCTTTTGCGGTGGAGACCTTTTGACCCGCTCCCCAAAAACTAATAGGCAGCTATCTTAGTAATGACTCTTCATTGAGCTCTACTCAATAATTAGGACCAGGATAAACTGAATTTTTTTGCCCTTCATTTCTTTACAAGAGAGCCAACCCAGTCTTGAAAAAAGAACCGAATAATGACGAAAAAATTGTTTTTATATAGAAAAATCAAACGCTCCCCACCAATCCCCCAACGTCACCATCTGCATCATCGAATCAATCGGCGAAGGTTCAAACCCGACCCGCAGGTAAAATTCCCGCACCTCATCAGACAGTGCATGAACCAACACTCCACGAATACCTAAAGTTTCCGCACCAGAATCACCCGGAGCCCGGCATCTCGCACCAATGCCCGCCCGACGCCCTGGCCGTGCAATGATGTATCTACCGCCAAACGGCCCACCACCACCACCGGGATCGAATCAGGCATATTGCGGCGAAAGCGTCCAGGCGCGGCATTGGTCATCACTGCACTGGACGCCAACGAGTAATACGCCATCACCGTCGAGTCGTCGCAGCAGACGAACGTTCGGGATGCGCCGGTTAGCTGATGTTTCATCGCCCGCCGTTTTAGCCAGTTATCCGTAGAATCCACGCCGCAACAAAATGAGGAGAGAATATGCGCGGCGTGAAGGGGCTCAGGGGCTAAGATCACTTTTTCTGTTCCCACGGCGCGGGCGTTTGCATGGTTTTACGCAGCGCGGCGTTCGGAGCAGGAGATTGATCCAGACGAGCCAGAAATTCCTGATAGGCGTCCGGGTCCGCCATAATGATGCGCCGCTCGATCAACGCTTCCTCCGCGGCGGCGTGCGCGGCCTCCAGCACAAAGTCAGTACGGTTTTTTCCTTTTGCCTTCGCCGCACGATCGATAAGATCGCGCTCAGCGGGTCTGATACGTAAATTTAATGTCTCACGTTTGGCAGAAACGCTGTTCGTCGCTGGCATAATGAAACCCTCCGGGCTGTCCTCTGGATATTAATTATCCAGCACACGCAGCGCTGATGTCATTATGATTTAATGAAAGCATGGGGAATCGAACCGAAGGAACGAACCGGACTTATTTCCGTACTGCCTACCCACGCTTATGATCTACAAGCAAAAATACGGGTCAATCTGCGGGTCTTGACAACGGGCGGGGATAAAATTTATGATGGAATTCAGTTTAATAGAGAACTGAATGTTACCGAGTCCGGGCACCATCTTCAGAGCCTGTTCGTTAAGGGTTGAGATCCTTAACGGGCAAGACATAAGTACCCGAAACAGCTTCATGTGATAAATAGGCTTATCGCATCGATGGTTGAACATTCGGGACTAAGAAGCCGGAGAGTGTTAGACGCACTCTCTGGCTTTCTCACGTCCTTCCGATAAGAATTTTGACAGTATCCCACCGGTAGTGTCAATCTTATGTAAAGAAAAGCCTCATTTTTTGCTTTCAGTCACTTAGATTTCACTTAAGATTAATCCTATCCTCCAAAAACTTCATCTAAAGCTACACGTAAACTGTCCATGTTACCTTCCACATATTCCAGCGTAACAGCCACACTTGAATGTCCTAACAACGTTTGAACAACTTTGAGATTACGATCAGGGGATTTCATCATGTCGGTAGCAATGGTATGCCTGAACCTATGTGGCGTAATGACACACTGACACTCTGTTGAAAGTCGGCGGAAGAAGCCACGCAGGGGTTGATAAGCCATCACGTCTGTTAAGATATTTTTTCTCCCATCAAACCTGCTCGCATTAAATAACATATCGCCATGTGCTGCTCCGCGCTCAACCGCAGCCAGCATCAATCGTTCAAGCCTTGGTCGTAATAATCGCGTAATCGGAACCCGGTGTTCTCTGTGATTTTTTGAAGCTTCAGGACGCAAATTTATCCATCCCCCTTCTAAGTGAACATCTTCCAGGCGGATGTTGAGTAGCTGATTCTGCCTCATACCGGTATAACGGAGCGTATCTACCACGCTGAGCCAGAACCAGGCCGGTCGCAGAGCCGAGCGTGATTTTTCAATTATCCCCAAACTTTCCTCTTTTTCTCTCGCTTCGAGTAATAAATATATTTTTTTAATCTCTGACTCGGTGAGCGTTTTTTTCCTTTTGATATCTGGTCTGGCAATCACACCATTGAAGGGATTATCTTTTAGAGTAACGAATTCTTGCTGCAGTGCATGATTATAAATTGCACGCATATGAGCAACTTTATTATTCCATGTTATTGATGATAGCCCCTGCTCACTTAAAACATGCCGACGCCAGTTTAAAACTGTTAGTCTATCGACCTGACCCGGGAAAACGTTATCTCCAATATAACGTCGGAATGAATTGATAACTTTTCTATAACTCCACTCAGTGGCTGGCCTCAATGTCTTACTAAAAAAGTAGTCCTTAAGGATATCGTCATAACTAATTAATTCCATCTTCCTCTCCCTATACATCAATTAAATGCTTTAACTATTTATTAGGTGACAACCACTGACTGTCAGATAGAACGACACCTTCTTTAAGCAGTTGTGTTGCAAAAACCATATAGCCTGACATTCGGGTAAAACGCCCCTCACGGCCCTCATTCTCATATTTCTTGTAGATGTATATCCCCTTTCCACTTCTTGAAAAATGTTTGTTCAGCGCTTCAAAACTTTTTTGAATATCATCTTTGTCTGACTCTGTTTTTTCTTGTGTCGCCAGATATCGGTAAAAACAATCCGGCGTCTGAATAAAGACGTACTGAGCCATAACATGCAACAGACTGTCCTGTGCATTAATACTGAGTGCCCCTTGCTCAATGGAATCAACTAGCCAGTCCCAAAAAAGTTCGCCCAATGTGAGTGTTCTGGCAGAACCAGACTGCTTTAATGTTTCCACGACGGGGTTATCATCAGAGGTTGTTTCATCGACTACTTCAGCGCTTGTCATTTTATCCAGCAGCGTCAACAAATCTCCGGGGGTTACTCCCTCTGACGGCATATCTGCTTGTACATCAGCAAGACTTTCTGCCTGACTGGAGTGGCCGATAGCTGAAACCAGTTCTGGCATGATCGGAAGAGCATCCGCGCTGCTTAGTGAAGATATCTTATTGTCGTCAATTTCATTGGAAACAAAGGATTGAACAGGAATTTCATGAGTACGATGCTCGGCAGGATCAGAAGGGACGCTCTGACTTAAGGCTTCAGTATTATCTGTGGAAAGTTTGACCGAAGGCTGTGCAAATGTGTCTTGAGCGAACAGTCCACATTTTTCGCGAGCCTCACTCACTGCGGCATGAAGAATGGCCCCGGCAGGTTTATTACCTGACAGGTAAACCAGTAATGCATCCGCCAGCGCTGGCCAGCGCGCTACCCAGATAAGCCCCTCGTAAGGTATCAGGCGATGAGCGCAAGTGGCAGCACGAACTGCTGAATTTGTGTCTTGCTCACAAAATTTCATCCGCCAGGGAGCTTCAGGCATCCCAAGACCTGGAAACCACCGGCGGCCATCTTCGTAGAAAGCCGCCATCTGTTCGAGGCTGCCCAGATCATGCATCAATGCTGCCCAGAAAATGGCTGTACACCAGGCTGCGCTCTGCGCCGACTGTTCTTCCGGGGGTGCCCCCGGCGGCAGCATCCATCCCCTGGATAACCTCACCGCACAAACAGCCACCTCAAGCGCTTCATCCAGCATGCCGCCTTCGCGTGCGTAGGGTCCCGATGACGCAGCCGGCAACTGCTGCAGGCTCACAGCCAGCCGCTTCACCGGCTCCAGCCAAAATGTCTCCCAAACTAGCCTGGAGAAAGGGCTATTGTCCCATAATTGCTGCAGCGCCTGTTTTCTGTGTCGCGTGGACAACAGTGCATCTGCGCTCAGCGGTAAAAACCACCCCGCAGCATTTGGTCTCTCTGACTCCTTACGCACCTTCGGCGCGGTATCTACTTTCTGATTATGAAATCTGCCTGTTATCCACTTCAGCATTGCCGCCCCCGTCAGTCATCGATAAAGGGGCATTACGCTATGCTTTCCCCCTCTTCTGGCAAGCGAGAACTCTATATTCGTTTCCTCGATTAACCCCTTGATCTTTATTTTTTGGATCTGCATGAATAATTTTTGCAGGCCATGAGCTTCCAAACGTGCCTGAATATGGCTTTTCAAAGAGAAGAAACCGCCATGAAATCGGACGCTGTTCCTGTGGCCATAATAATCACCTGCTGGATGTTGATTTGCTCAGCGCTCACAACCCTCATCACTAGTGGACTTTTCACATCGGGCAGTCTGATCGTATTTATCACGCTCACCGGTACGCCCACGCTGTTCAACCCCTTGGCAAAACTTGTGTTTTTTCTCAGGCCTTACCCCTTCGTATTGATGAAAAAGAGACGCCAGTTATGGCTACACCTCAATCCCTGGCTTGCTGTCGGCCAGCCGGGGATCCGGGATATGAAAGGTTACTGGCATGCCCTGTCAGACACTCTGCGCACTGCCATGAAAACGCCCCGGCACACTATTATCCTGTCGTCTCACCTGCTCAGCCCCCGACGAACAGCCCGGTTGTTACGACACTTCCCCGCAGATCATTATCGCTGCCATACCCTGAGCAGACCCATCGGCCACGCGGAACGAACTGGCTTGCAGATCGACACATTCCTGAAGGAATGGCGTTGGTACACTCCCTCAATGCAATGCGGCGTCCTGGTGATACGCAAAAAAGAAAAGAGGTAATGACGACGATGCTCTCCTGGAAACTGATGAAAGCCACCGAACGCGCCTGCAGGTATATCTGTGAGGAGGAAGAAGCAGCCTTTCATTACAATTACCAACTAAGTCGTTTTGTTCGTCTCATACTGTGGATTAAAGGCTTCATCGCAGGCTGGCCACAGGAAAAAGAATACAAACCGCTGTTTGGAAACTTAATTCGTCTCTGGAGACGAAAACAACGGTGAATAGCTCTACCCCGGAATATTAATTTGTAAATCTGAATACATAATTTCCCGTTAAATCTCTGTTTAAACGTATTCATACTGGCTACATGAACCGTATCGATCTGAACGATCGAAATTGTCCGTTATACAAAAGCGCAACACCCGATTATTGTATTCACACCGAATACAAATAATAAAAATCATAAATTTTAGTTGGTTATACCAACATCCTATTCAACACCGGGGAGTCTCATGAATCTTAGTGTCACGTCACTGCTTTCACGCCTGACCTTGGAACAGGACGATAAACTCAACGCCCTGCTCAGCGCAGCGGCGACAGAAAGTAAAAAATCGGGCGACCCGCTGGCCGTAAGATTTAAACCTGGGATCCGCGAGTACATTACACTCGCCTCTGCAAAACTGGGCATATCAGCGTCTGAATTCATCAATATCTTAATTGAAGGCGTGATAAGGGAAACGCTGTCCCCCTTTCAAACACGCGCTACCCAGGTCGTAGAACGGTTTCAACTGCTCATGGACGCCCACGGTTTGAACATCACTGACGTCGCGACGCTGCTGTCACCGTGGAATATCGGACTGAGCGTACTGGAAAGCCGTGAGCGCACCATGGATTATCTGACAGACCCATTGCTTTCCGAAATAGCCGAGTGGTTTAGCATTAATAAAAGTTGGCTAACAGCGGCGTCATCTTCACCAGTTGTCGCACCCGGCAATATTCCCGACTGGCATAAGTTAGCACTGCAAGTTAGCAATAAAATAGCGGATGTTTCATTAAAGGCCTTACCGCAGATTATTTTAATTCGGGATACTCTGGCTCCCTCAGTCGATCACTTCAGTTATGAAACGCTGATTGGCGTGTGTTTAATCACCGTGAAATTGAAAAATGGGCTCCCCCTTCGCGTTGCTGAATACTTAGGCGAACAAATACCGTATGGCGGACACGAACAGCTCTTTATTGATTTCATGGCTTATTGCGGTGTCTTACAAAAGAAAAGACGGGCCATTGTTACAACCTGCACAACAGACGCCTCTTCTTTAGAACTCCTGTCATCCGGTAAAGTCTTGCCCGTCATGTTATTGGATAATCGACTAAACCAGAATTATTTGAATCAATGGAAAAAAGAAGAACTTAATCTACTGCATTATCCGGAGAAATACGTCACAGAGGAGTGGCTAAAAGAAATAGATAATTTGAACTAATAATAAACTCGTTAAGTAGCAAATCTTTTTATTGGTGCGTCTGCACCAGGGAATTTTTTTACCTAAAAAACATAAACTGCACAGGAAAATATAATGATGAAAGCCACGTTAATAACACGCTGTCTGATGTTTGCCGGGCTGGTCTCTTCACTGCCAGCGGCACATGCTGCCGGCACCTGGTTTGAAGCCAGGAACGATGCGATGGGGGGAACCGGCGTTGCTTCATCAAAATACGGCGCGGCTCCGTTGCTTAACCCGGCCTTACTAACAAAGTCAGAACCCGGAGATAACCTCAGCATTATCCTGCCAACCGTGGGCGCCCAGGTCAGTGACCCGGACAACCTGCAGGACGGCTTTGATAACGTCAAGCATGCCTGGGATAACCTTGAGAATGCCAGCGGCACCGGCAACAGCTCCTCCTCAGCGACAGAACTCAGGAAATCGCTGACCGATATTTCGGGCCACAGCGGCCGTGCGGATGCCGGCGCAGGCGTAGTGATTGCCGTACCTAATGAAACACTGCCCTTTGCTCTGGTCATTAAAGGCTGGGGTCAGGCGAAAGCCCGCGCTGAAGTGAGCAACAGCGATCTGGCTTATCTCGATGCCGTCGGTGCTGGCCTGGTTCATCCCGATGAAACTGCCCTTAACAGCCTCACCTCACGCGCTGAAGGCGTGGCAGTTCTGGTGAGCGAGTACGGCATCGCGATGGCACATCATTTTACACTGGATGATATTCCGGTATCGGTTGGGATCACCCCCAAATTTCAGCGTGTGGATACCTGGAACTACAACGTGGCCATCAATAACTACAGCACCTCCGACTTTCGCAGCGGTGACTGGAAGCGCTCAGAGAGCGGCGCCAACGTTGACCTTGGTTTTTCTGCTGACCTGACGCCTGAATGGACTATCGCCCTGGCGGGACAAAACCTCGTGGCACGCAGTGTTGATACCCGTGAAGTGAACGGCCTGCAGGATAACTTCAAAATCCGCCCTCAGGCTACTGCGGGCACAGCCTGGAGTAACGGGCTCGTGACTTTTGCAGCCGACGTAGACATGACGCCCGCCAGCGGATTCACTTCCGATGAGAAAAGACAATATGCCGGCGTCGGTGCAGAGCTCGATGCCTGGTCCTGGGCGCAGCTGCGCGCCGGCTACCGCGCGGATATACGAAACAGTGACAATAACGTCGTGACAGCAGGTATTGGTATTACGCCATTCGACGTCGTTCATCTCGATCTGACCGGTATGGCTGGTACCGACCGCACCTACGGTGCAGTGGCACAGCTCTCTGTGACCTTCTGATTTTCACTGGGCATGTTCAACATGCCCCTTTCCTTCACCGGAGATGTAACATGACAATAGTCAAACGACTTCGCTTTACCCCTGCCATTTTGGTCGCAGCAATCCTGCTGGGAGTGACTGGGTGCAGCAATAGCGATCTGAACGCGATAACGCACCAGGTCAGCACCCTGGGTTCCTCGCTGATACCTTCAAGCGACTCAACAGACAATGTGAAATCACCTGAATGGGGTGAAGTCAGCAAAACCCTGACAGTGCATGCAGATATCGATACAGCCGCGGTAAGACTGAAACGTTATTACCGCTTTACCTCAACCGATGAAATCACCGCAGCCGGTAACAGCGGTAAAGGGAACTCGGGTTGGGTCGCCAGCGCGATGGCTGAAGGTACTGACTGGAGTGCCCAGCCAGGCTCTTACTACCGTATGAGCCGTATATGGGGAAATGCGGACCGCCTGACTATTGAGGTCAGCCGCGAAGACAATAGCAGCAATGTGACTGCAACCTATCGCTCAACTGATCCAGCTCATCTGAAAGAAGCCTGGACGCAAAAGCTTTGGGCGCAAATTGGTCCGGTAGCCGAAGGTAAAGTACGTTAATGAAGCATCGCGTTAAAAATAGAAAAGCCTCTGCAATGCAGAGGCTTAGTTTTAGTTAAGCAGTATTCAAAACACTTTTTAGACGATTTGACCAGTTCCCACTCCAATGCGCCGGCGTATACATCACGCACCTACGCTCACTGTTCAGAGCATTACCCGTGACAACCTCACCGGCTACTCCCATCAGAGACAACTGGATATAGGCCATCCCTGACGCCACTGGATCGATATCGGTACAGGAGACCCATAGATGCCGCATCGGATTAAATCCATTTTCCCGGACAACCTCCGCAATAGCCAGAAGCATGCCAGCTGACCCACAGGCTGGCTCATATACGGTCACGAAAGGTTTTTCCTGCAATTGCCTGTCAAGATCCCCCAACTGCATTTCAGCCATCATCCGTGAAACGCAAAATGGCGTGAAAAATTGACCACGCGCTAATTCGCCCAGCTCCAGGCTCATATAAAGTGAACCCAGGAAGTCACAGCTCTCAGCCTTAAGACCCATCACAACTTCCGCCAGTAATCTGACCATCCGTTCGGTATCTTCGGCCTCGTACTGGCGTACGGTTTCCATATACTCTTGCTCAAGCTTTTCATCGAACAGGGTATTGTTGTGGATAGAGACTGACGCCAGAGTAATAAAGTCACGAAACACCTTGTGTCGATGATGATAGCGGGCGGTTTCGTTGAAAATTGAGATGAATTGTTTCTTATGATCAACCATGATTTTTATCGCATATCTCCGGGGAAATATGCCCTGAAGGGGATATTTCCCCTTCAGGATGGTAAGTGATGCGGAACGACGTTCCGCTTATGTTATCGAATTATGAATGCTCAATATAACCTGCACGTAATTGCGTTTCGGACACATCAATGAACACGTCACACCCCTTATTAATGACCTCTTCCAGGAAAGTGCCCCAAAAATCGCTTCCAAGAACCTCCCCAAAGTCATCGCCGCCCACTTCGAGATAAGCCTTTTCATACCAGTCTTCGTTTTCAGTTAATCGGGGATCAAAACCCTCGGCATAGGCAATATGCAGTCTGCGGCCTTGTCTGAATGCGCCCTTTTCAGCCATCAGGTAAATGCCTTCATCTTTCACTAAAAGCATGTTCCCTCCTTTTTCCTGCAGCTCTTCCATCACAGGTTTCAGAACGGCATTTTTGAACAACAACATGATTTTCACCTTCATAAATTAAGGGGAAAATCACCCCAGGGGGATGATTTTCCCCTGGGGTTTGGTTAACGAGATATCAGCCTGAACATGGGATTACCAGTCATGGACGGCAAATCCGGCCAGTACCTCACCACAGCAGTCAAAATGAACGAGCGAAACATTAAACCGCTTCGTCAGTACGTAGGTCAGGCGGCGCGCATCTTTTGAAAACCCCCGCTTCTTTAATTCAAGCTGCGGAAAGTTATAGGCACTCAGCCGCACTAAATAGCCGGTACCGGTGAGGTGGATCCACTCGGCATCCCCCCACTCGCAACGCTGATGCCCCAGATGATGAAACAGCTCAGCGTCTTGTTCAGTCAGGTGCGCCGTACTGCACACGACATACTGGTACAGTTCTACAGGTCGCACTTCGTTGATAGTGGCCATGTTAAGCATCCCCTGCCGGCGACACACTTTGCTCCTGCACCGGCAGCGCCTCCGGCGGGAAAGCCATCAACGGAGCCGAAAACGGCCCTGCCCCGTACTTCCCGCTGTCAACGTGGTCTCCGCGGTCATAACAGTCATAACCCAGGACACCGTTGACCGGCTCCTGATACCAGTGGCGGATCTCGCAGTCAAACACGGCCGAGAGTTCCCCTATCAGCTCGCTGGAAGGCGGATACGACGGTGAATCAAACTCCAGGCGCAAACTGTTTATACGATCACGATGCCAGAGAACGTTATGGCCACACGGCCACTCCATCCCGTGGATGCGACTGTACAAACTGCCCGTACTGGACATACCTGCCAGCAGGCGGCTGTTGCCGTTTATTTCCGCCGCAAGCCGGGAAGGAATAATCATCAGCATGTCGCAGTGACAGGCACGCTCAGGTCTTCTCCCCAGTTTCTCCCAACATTCACCACCGTTGATATGGGGTGACCAGGTGGCCACACCAAACCAGTCAACGTACTGCCGGGTCATCAGCTGCGCCATTATCTGACGAGCGCCTATCGGGAGAGCTTCCCACCGGACAGCACCGAGCCCTGACTGCGTCCAGATACGGTCAATTTGTCTGACGGTATCCGGATTAAGTACCGCATCCTTCTGCAGTAATTCCAGCCAGTGCTGGAAAGCCAGGTTGGAGGCGACAGCCGGACCGGTTCCGTGGGAGACCAACTCCGGATAAGGGAGATACTCCACAGTTTTCACCGGTTTAAGCACCCCGCCTGAGCCTGCCAGAAACAGCTGAATGCTCTGTTGTACGGCGTGGCGGTATAGCGGCACCTCATCGCCGGTAACCCACTGCAGCATGACGTCGATAAACACGGAACGGCCGGTAATTTCCAGGCGGTTTTTGCACCATTCAAACATCGTTACTTCTCCTCTTCAGACTATAAAAGAGGGAGCCTCCCCATCGGGGGAGGTCTCCCCCGATGGGTGGTTTACAGGTTAAGTCGGGTCAGCCCCGGATCACGGGTGGCTGATAATCCCGAGTGTGGCACCGGCCTCAAGGCCGGCAATCAGCTCATCGGCCGCGCTCAGATAAGGCGAGCGTGGCAGGTAAGCAGAGTCTTCAAGGTGCGTCAGATGATATTTGTCCACCAGGTCATTAATGGCTTCAAAGGGCTTCACGCCCGCTTTTTGCAACGCTGCCACACAGGCGTCGTCGCATAAATCGGTATCATTCAACGTCAGGCCATAGTGCCTGGCCAGCAGCGCCGATGCGGTGGCCTGCCAGAATTGTGGTGTCTGCATCATTGTCTCCTTCAGGCCACTTTTGAGGCCGTTGATACTGCCTGAGTGTCAGCTGTCAGAGTTAAGAGAAACTCTGACGCTTCCCGCGCCTGCCGGCATGCCCGGAACAGCGCTCTTTTGTCTTCTTTGAGGGCCTTTAGCCAGCCACTGACGTAGCTTTCATGCTGCACCTCACCGTAAACGCCAAGTTCTGCGCAGAGAAAGGCGCTGCCCATCTCGGCAATGAGCTCCTCAAACGCATATACCGGATCCCCGAATTTTCGGGTTGATGAAGTTATTCCCTCCCGGTTTAGCCGTTTTTGATGCCCACTCGCATGCACCAGTTCGTGAAGTAACGTGGACCAGTAATCAGCCTCAGTAAAAAACTGCCCGGAGGTGGGCATCACTATCTGATCCACCACCGGCCGGTAATAGGCACGGTTTTGCTCCAGAAAGTTGACGGCCACGCCGCTCGCATTGAAAATTTCCATCACCCGGTTCATCACCGGTACAGAAACCGTCTCCACTTCTTCTTCAGTCATCAATGTGTCCAGTTCATCGGAAAGCGCTGCCGGCAGACCGTCGCACTGCTGGATGTTAAACAGCTGCAGAGGTCTGAGCATCGTCCGGGACTCCATGACGGGGTTGCCATCTTCGTCAGTAAGTTTGGTGCCCTGCTTATCTTCAGCCTGGACCTCAAACGGTTTGAAAATTACAGCAAGACTGCAGGTCTCTCCCGGGCGGACGTGTCCGCCGGCAAGCTGCGCCTGCCGGAAGGTGAGCCAGCGGTCAGAGCTAAACCCACGCTCCTCCGCCGCCATCCAAAGCAGTGGAATATTTATCCCGCTGTAGGCTTTGCCTGTTGTGGCATTCGCCGGCAGACAGCTGCCGGTTCTCTTTTGCGCAGCACGCCAGGGTTTACGCCAGGGCGCGGTGCCTTTCTCAAGAGTCGCAATGATTTTGTCAGTGACCTGCTGATACAGGTCCGCACGTTCAGTTTTGGATGCCCTGCGGGCAGAGGTATGTTTTTTCATGGGATAAACCTTAAAAAAGGGCGTATCCCGGCCAGTGGCGGAATACGCCACTGGGAGTGGATGAAAATTAATGCGTGAAATAAGGGGTGATAACGTCCCCCGTCGGTGTCACCGAACTGATACGGTCTTTGAGCCGGGAAAACGCGCGAACAAATTGTTCGCGGTCAGCCGGTTTTGCCCGTTTGCAATCTGTCCGGATAACATCATCGAGCACATAAAGTGCCGCCAGACGCCACGCTGCTTTCTCCCGCTGACCTACGCAGGCATGAAAGTGTTTATGCGACTGATCAAACATCCGTTCGATACCGTTTCGGAACTCTGCGACCGGTATAAAGACTTTATCCGGAAGCCGGGTTTCACTTCTTACGGTTGAAATCAGGGGCGTCACAAAGAAGTCATGATGTTCGTTGAGGATCGCTTCCCTCGTGGAGTGACTGATAAAGAAGGTGAAGGAATAGTCGATGCCTGGAAGCAATTCGCTGATCTTTTCTTCCCATCCATCGTCTTGTCGGGGATCGAAACCCTCGGCATAAGCCATGTTCATATACCCGGGTTGTTTTTCATCCTCAGCCCGGATGTAAAAGCCGTAGCCGTTTTCTAACGTGATCGGTTTATTCAGGCCGGACGGGAGAGTTAATACCTTACGCAGAGAAGCGGAAGTAAAACGGAACATGATAAAGACTCCTGTGATTCACAGGAGAGACTTCCCGGGAGGAAGTCTCTCCGGGAAGTAAGGTCAAATAAGGTATTACGCGACGTTTTTAGCACCATCGCTAAAACGATAACGGTACAAAGCCAGATCGCGGGCCATTATTCGGGCCGCTTTCATGGCCTGACGTGCAGATCGCCATTGGCCGCAGGTACCAAAACCCTGCACCTTCCAGTCGCGGGAACTGCACCCCGTACGGCACGCTATCATGGCGATAAACTGCCCCTGGCCGTTTCGAATCACCTCGGGACGGAAACTCAGATGCCCCGTACGGTTAGTAAACCAGTCATTGTCGTTCTGCCCAAGCACAGCAGAACAATGAGCCAGGACATCGGACGCCTTCTGTAAAAATGAAATGATAATTTTCATGGTGTTTCTCCTGCAGTTGAGCGGAGAAATCTTCACCACCAGCGGGGGAAGTTTCCCCGCGTGGGTGGTCAGTTAAATAGTCCCGTCAGGACATGAGTGAAACGCAATTAATAATCGTAAACAGCCTCGACGCCTTTACGGAAACCATAACTCCAGGCGTATGCATCTATAGCGTGACCAAGAAGCACGAGCTCGGTCACATACTTTTGAAAAAGATAATCTGGTATCAGGCCGGACTCGCAGGCCTGGCCGAGATGTTTAGCGATCCAAATTATTTCCCAGGTTCGTGATGGGAAGCCGTCAGCATCGACGTCATCCGCAATACCACAACGCTCAAATGCGCGGATCGTCAGCAATGCCGTTTCAATGTCTGAAACCAGCACGATAAAATCGACAGTTGAACGTGTACACGCATGGATACGCCCGACAGTGATGTCGTATGAAGACATGGTAAAAACCTCGAGGTAAAGGGGTACCCTGCCCGCAGGGAGCAAAGTCCCGGCAGAGTAAAAAATGTGAAAAGCTAGATGGCAAAACGCCGTGAGGTAGAGCGAAAAGAGTAAAACGTGTGAAGTGAGCCTTAACCCGAAGGTCTCTGTTTGCAAAGGTTAACAGATTTAACGTAACCGCCCGAAAGCGCCATCTCTCAGGTCATGATGGCATTGGCATGTGATTACCCGAAGGCGTTCCTCTCAAATCACCGGAACATTGGCAGTTGTCAGAGACAACGTAAGCAAATTAATCGTACACAATCCCCTCATCTCCGGCAATAGCGTCAACGTATAGATTTTCCCACGTCGTACTATAAGCTGTATTAGCTCAGACTTGACCTGATACAACAGGTGCACAGAGCCAAACCTAATCTGAAAGGCCGCTCTGTGCCAGATATAGTCATTCGAACCCTGAGAGTTACACTTTTAAGTGATTCAGGGTATGCGCTTACTGGTTACGAATATTGTGCCAGAATCATGTGGTTTGATGATTGCCGCTTTGCTTTCGAGCCAGTAAGTGCTCCACGTTCGCTAACGAATACTCAGGGCATGCAGACAAACTGCTGACTATATTTCTTTCGAAGAGCGTGGAATGCATACCAATCCCCGGTTAAAAGGAGTTGGTTATGACTGCGATAGATCAGTTTGCTGCTCATGTTGGTCTGGACTGGGCGGATAAAAAGCATGATGTTTGCGTTCAGTTTAAAAACGGCGAACGCACATTCCATGTGATTGAACATACAGCAGAAGCGCTTGATGCCTGGCTCAACGCGTTGCACAAACAGGTGAAAGGCAAAATAGCTATCGCCCTTGAGCTGAAGAAGGGCCCCGTGGTGTATGCTCTTCAGAAATATCCGTTTATCACTGTTTTCCCTGTCCACGCTTTGTCCCTGGCTCGTTACCGGCAAGCCTTCTCGCCCAGCGGCGCTAAAGATGACCCGCAGGATGCCGAGCTGGCATTAGAGTTAATGCTGCGTTATCCCCAAAAGATAAAAGCCATTGAACCCGACAATGCGGATATCCGGTTACTCCAGCAACTGGTTGAGCAGCGTCGTCAGTTGGTTGAAGATAAACGCCGCTTTGTGAACCGGATAATCAACACGCTTAAACAGTATTACCCTCAGCCCCTGGAGTGGTTCTCACATAGGGGTAGCTTACTGTTGTGTGAACTGATTATGCGGTGGCCCAGTCTGCAACAACTGAAACGCGCCAGGCGCGACACGATCCGCAACTTTCTGAATGCCAAAGGTGGCCGCGCAATAGCCCTTACCGAGCAACGTGTTGCGAGTATTGATAACGCGATCCCATTGACGACAGACCCGAGTGTTATAGAGGCTAATGCTTTGATGGCAACAGCACTGGCGACACAAATTAAAGTCGTGAGTGAAATCATCAAAACCTATGACGAACGAATCGAAACGCTGTTTGACACATTGCCAGATGCGGGGCTGTTCAAATCACTTCCGGGCATGGGGCCGTGTATGGGCCCACGTATGCTTGCTGCACTTGGTGATAACCGAGACCGGTTTAACAGCGCTGAAGAAATTCAAAACTACGCAGGTATTGCACCGGTGACAGAACGAAGTGGCCAGAAATCCTGGGTTCACTGGCGATGGCAATGTGCGAAGTTCGTCAGGCAGACCTTTGTTGAATGGGCTGCCAAGACGGTTAACTCATCATACTGGGCCAAATTGTATTATCAGGGGCAGCGAGAAAAGGGAAAATCTCATCAATCCGCGATCCGGGCTCTGGCATTCAAATGGCTAAGGATCATTTACCGCTGCTGGAAGACCAGAACCCGCTATGACGAAGCGAAATATTTGCTGGCACTGGAAGAGCGAAAATCGCCCTTACTGATGCCGTAAAAAACTTGTCGAATGTCTCAGGGCGTGAAGCGGACCTTGCAGCATTGAGTTTCAGTTTTGAAAAGTATATCTTTCGATTTAGTTCACTTAGAATGATCGTGTTAAAGTTATCGGCTATGTGAGCTTATTAAATATAATAAACGAAAAATAATTTTTGTATTACATTCAGAATATAAAAATAGGGGTTTGAGTTATGTACGATTATAGTTTTTTACTTACTCCACATACAGGATTTGTTAAAGGGTTGTGTGGTGTTTGGTCGAATGATTTCTCTATAAATGATGATTCTGACTCTGATTTAGGACAAACAGATGTTCATATACTTTCATCTCCTCATTTGAATATCATATCCGACCCAAATGAATTGGCTTCAAAGTTAAAAGGTTTGTTGATGCTCATGAACGGCGCACTTAGCGTTCTTCATGGTTTTGAAAGATATAAATCTTATGGTCCTCTTTCTATTTCTGGAAGTGATGGTATTAATTACTCGGAAATCTGCGGCTTTAAATCAATGAATGTAACTCAGATAAACCCTTTTGATTTCCATGGCATACAGAAACCACACCCTCGCGCTGATAATTTTTCACGATTAATTAACTTATCATCTAAATATGAATCCTTACGTGTTGTTTTAGGTATGTGTGCCTTAGGTGATGATTGGGTTAATCTTTATCGTTTGTGGGAAACAATTAGAGAATATGTATATGATAAATATGTGAAAGGTGTGCTTAATATTTCTGGCGCTAATAAAAGTAAGAAATATCAGAGAGATAAAATAATTAGCATGGCTTTTAATATTGATGAAAAGGAAATCAGCAGATTCACGGGCACTGCTAATAGCTTTGAACTGTTAGGATATCTTGCGAGACATGGGAAAGGAAGCCCTGGAGGAATGTTAAACAATCCAATGTCAAGAGTTGACGCAAGCATTTTCGTACACAATGCAACATACAGATTTTGTAAGTTATTTTTGATGTAAGTAAAAAGTTAAAGCTACCATACTCAAAATATCGCAAACTGCGTTCGTCGTGCACTCGAAAACGATACCCGCATTGTGCCTATAGTAATTACTCAAGGTCTGAGAACAATGGCGAAACTCATCTTTTTCAGGCTTCGCCCGCTGAAGTTATGCGTTAAAATTCATTCAGGAATAATAGAATGCAATTCGTGACTCACCGGGATTTCATAGTGTTTCAATAATTCTCCGATGTTAATTCCTACTACCTTACGAACTGCGCCGAGGGAGAAGTTAAGCTCATCAATGTCCGGCCAATCTGGAGTTGAATTCATATAGTGTCGGCACGCACGGACAATTGACTCGACGATCAACGATAGCGGAGACTCGGGTGCAATCTCAGAGCGAATCGCCGTAAGAGAGAGTCTGAGCTCCTTCAAAGAATCCAAGACTCGGGCTGGATCCTCTTGAGCATATGGCATGTAGAGAGAACTCTTATCTTCCAATAAATGGATCACACGCAGAGCAATTTTCTCGTCTGGGCGATGCGATAGAAATTGAAACATTAGCCTCTTTCCTCCCTCCAAGCACTCCTTCATTAGTGATTCGTGGTCACGTTTCCATTTTCGCAAATGCTCGGCGGGGTAGCCCATACCGCCATTCTTATCGACTAAATCAGCACAAGCTCCGCACAACCATATAGCATTTTTTATGCTCTTCCGCTCTGTTTCTGACTGAGACATGTCATAGCGCGGTCCGCCAGGGCTCGCCGCGCAGATATGCGCCGCCTCACCCGTCTTGATAGAAAGATTTTCCGCCGATTGATCCGGGCCGATTGTTACCCTATGACAAGAGGGATTGCTACAAATATATGCAGAGCGCTCTGCTACCTTGCCTACAACGCTTGAAGGAAAGTTGTGCCTATTTGTCTTGGTCATAAAAGTTGTGCTTCTTTGTTTTTTTCATATAAGTGGGGAGAATAAATTCTAACTTTTTATATCTGATCCTAGACCTGACCAGCAACCTATTGATCAATAAACCAAGATATTAGCCAAAAAATCATCATATTTGAGACCAAGCCCAACTTCCGCTCCTCGCTCAAAGCTGCCTGTCATAACTGCTTAAAAAACAGGCTTAACGTAGGATGTTTTCCGTTTTCCAGCGGCCCCCTATACAGCGTTTTCAGGGGATTTGGTCTTAATCGGATAACCTAAATGCGTTACAGCAAGAGCGATAGCCACTGACGCTAAATCAATCTCTTACGTATCTGGATTGCTTAAATAATGTGCTTGACGTACAAAAATTTCCGATCTCCAAACTGACCCCTTAAAGGCGGCACGCTCAGCGCGCCGGTGCAGGATGCGATGACCTCGCCTGGTTTTGCCCTCTCAGCGGGTCAGCATGCAGCCGAAGCGTTGGCTTTTTTCCAGGAGCGGAAGATATCCGCAGCACCCGTGACATCTGATGCCGGACAGGTTATCGGTGCCATTAACGCGCATGATATTCGCGAAGCCGGGATCTGATCTCTTTGCTGATTCTTACAGAGATTAAAAAAGTAATGAGTGCGGAATCGAAAACCAAAGCTACTCATCAGCTCAATGATTTCAAAGTCGATTTATCAGTCGGCGACTTTGAAATGATGACGCATTTGATACGTGTTTAGCCTAGCGGCTATGTGTCAGAAGCGGACGTTACGGACACTCTTATATAAAATAATCAGCCTGAAATCATAGCTTCAATTTCCGCTTTGCATTTCATCAGAGATACGATGAGAAACTCCTTTTTTTCCTCAAACCGCAGGGACGGAACGGCAACGGAGACAGCATACAACTCGCTCAGGGAAGACTGTATATGAACGCTGAGGCCGCATACACCCTGCGCATGTTCTTGATAATCTACCGCATGTCCCGCCTTTCGCACTTTGGCGACTTCAGCAAGAATATCTTCCACGCTGCTTAATGATTTTTGCGTCCTGATTTCAGGCGTATGGCTATAAAACGATACTATCTGCTCGTCTTCCAGACGGGCAAGCAGCGCTTTTCCTGGAGCGGTACAGTGGCTAGGGAAAGCGGTTCCAACCGGTGAAATGACACGCAACTCCTGATCGGAAGCATACTGACTGATGAGCAGCGCATGGGCACCACGCATAACGCTGAGATCGACGGTTTCCCGCGTCCGGCGTCCCAGCATTTCCATAGGCGTACGCGCCAGAGCAACCACATCCGTATGCGCTGAAGCCGCAAGTCTTGTCAGCGCAGGACCCAGCCGGATAAAACCTGCCGCACTCAGTAAAAGTTCTTCAGCCTCCAGTGAACTGACCAGCCGGTGTACCGTCGTACGCGGCATTCCGGTATAACGCGACAAAGCGGCGATCGTCAGCCCGCGAGGATGTTCTTCAAGCGTCCGCAGCAGCAGAGCTGCCCGAACGATAACACTTGTACCCGAATCAGCAGATTTGGCCGGCATGGAGACTCCTTACTTTCAACTTACATTTTGCGCATTGACATCATCGGATAGAAGTCAGAATACTATATCCGAATGGCGGACGCTATCGTCCGAATATCGGTCATTATGGAGCAATTTATGTTACAGATAAATAAAATTGGGGGGGTTACGCTTCTGGCCGTGGCCTGCCTGACAATTATGGTGGGATGCGTAATCGTGCCGGGACTGACCAGTATTTCTGATGCACTGAACGTGAAAGGTGCAGAGAGCTGGCTTGTTACCCTACCGTCTCTGGGAGTGGTGCTGCTTGGACCGCTTGCCGGTAAATTCATCGAGCGGGCGGGGCTTTACAGGGCACTGTGCCTCGGGCTTTTCCTGTACGGCTTGTTAGGTTCAGCCGGTGCATTTCTTTCCGGTTACATTACAGTCTTTGCCGATCGCTTCCTGCTGGGAGGGGCGACGGCGCTGATCATGACTGCAGGAACGGGTCTGATTTCAGTATTTTATAATGGGCCAGAACGTATGAAGATGATTGCGCGGCAGGGTATGTCGATTGAGCTGGGCGGCGTCATATTCCTGTTTATCGGCGGGTTACTTGCCGCTGCAGGGTGGCGCTGGCCGTTCGCGCTCTATTTATTTGCCTGGCTGATGCTGCTGATGGTACTGATGTTTGTTCCGCGACCTGACAACAGAGCGGAGTCTGAACAGATTAAAACGGATGTCAGCCAGGGTACCACTTCACCAGCCGTTCTGATGACCTGGGCAGCCGCGCTGATGTCCATGATTGTCTTCTTTACCGCCATTGTTGTCTTACCCCTGCACCTGCATAAAATGGGAAACACCGAGTCTCAGACGGGATATTTTCTCTCATTTGTTTCTCTGGTTGCCGTCTGTGGGGCCTGGCTGATGCCGAAGCTGGTAAGCCGTTACAGTGATTTTTCAACCTTATCCATTGCTTTCGGCTTTTACGCGCTTGCTCATCTGATCTTTGCTTTTGCGTCTTCCATGCCTTTCCTGATCCCCGGGGGAATCGCACTGGGACTGGGATTCGGTTTTTCCGTTCCCCTGGTAAATCACCTTATTGTCGAGCTCAGCAGTAACGCTGTGCGTGGAAGAAATCTGGCACGGCTATCAATGGCTATCTTTCTTGGGCAGTTTTTGTCCGCGTTCATGGCTTATCTTCCGGGTACCACTTCAACCGTATTTTTATCCGCTGCGGTAATCGGTGCGTTATTTTCATTGTTTATAAAATTTCGCGCGCCGGCCAGAGTCGCATCCAATACATAATTCACCGTCCGGCTTCATGTGCCGTCAATGTGGTTACTGATCCAGTCGGTCAGCCTTTCAATATGTGCCGCCGCCTCACGTCCCGGAGCGGTGAGCGCATATTCAGTATGAGGCGGTAAAACGGGATAAACCTTTCTGTGGACCAGGGACGCGCTTTCGAGTTCCTGCAGCGTTTTTATCAACATTCTGTCGGTAATTCCGCCCATTTTACGTTTCAGCTCTCCAAAACGATGAGTACCATCCATGAGGGTTATCAGCGTCAGGGTTCCCCACCGGCTTGTCAGGTGACTGAGCAGCCTTCTGGAAGGACACGTCGCATCAAATGTTTCTCCGTTGCGTAACCGGGTCGCCAGCACATTTTTTTTTACATTAGCAGGTTCAGAGAATACAGACATTTTTGTAGGTACTTATCCTGGACGTTAAAGAGGGCTAAAGTCATAGTTTACTCTATCGGATACGGGGAAAACCTTCACGATGAAAGCTGTACTCCTTGGCAATGAAGCGGGCGTAGATAATATCGCCTTTACAGACGTTACCGATCCGGGCCAGCCAGGCAAAGGTGAAATACGCGTCCGCATTCATAATGTCTCGCTTAACTTTCACGATTACAACGTCGCTGCGGGTACCCTGCCCGCGCAGGCGGGTCGTATCCTAATGTCTGACGGCGCTGGAACCGTCGAAAGCGTCGGAGAAGGCGTCACAGATTTTCAACCCGGGGATGCGGTGGTATCAACATTTTTTCCGGACTGGGACAAAGGAGAGTGCCCACTCGCCGGTTTCAGCCGAACGCCCGGAGACGGCATTGATGGATATGCCACGGAATACGTTGTCCGTCCCGCCCGTTTCTTCACGCATTCCCCCGCAGGATGGACGCATGCCGAGGCGTCAACGCTCCCTACCGCAGCACTGACGGCCTGGCGGGCTTTGATTACCGAAGGCGATCTGCGCCCGGGGGAAGATGTTCTTATCCTGGGCACCGGGGGCGTATCCGTTTTTGCCCTGCAGCTGGCAAAAATGACCGGAGCCCGGGTCTGGGGCACGTCTTCCTCTGAAGAAAAAATGGCCTGGCTGCGTGATCAGGGTGTTGCCGGTGTAGTTAATTATCGTAAAGAGCCGCATTGGGGTAAAAAAATCTTCGAGCTCACCGGTGGACGGGGGGTTGATCATGTAATTGAAATTGGCGGCCCCGGCACGCTGGCTCAGTCAATTGCCGCAGCGCGCATAGGCGGCCGGATTACGCTTATTGGCGTATTTACCGGCATTGCCGGAGAAGTCCCTACGGCGGCAATAATGGGCAAGCAGCTAACCGTCCGGGGCATCACCGTTGGAAGCCGTGAGCATCAGAAAGAGATGATCCGCGCTTTTGAAGCCTCTGATGTACGTCCCGTTATTGATAAAGTTTTGCCGCTCGGGGAGCTGCAGGACGCATTCCGGCATCAGCTTGCCGGTAAGCATACGGGTAAAATTGTCATAGAGATTTAACAAGTCAGGCCAGCGGAAGCTGGCTTTTTTTGCACAAAATGCGGCATGGATCGTGGTCCGGCAACAAGCAGATTGACTTGTAAACGATCCGCTTTAGAATTAAATCATCAATTGATGATTTAAAGAGGGTGTGATGAATAAAGTGAAACCAGCTGGCCCGGAAGTTTCACGACGCTCGCTACTGGCGGGTGCAGTGGGAATGGCCGTTACACATATGATGATGCCGCGACTGGCATTTGCTCAGAGCGGCAGTACAAACGGGAATCGTATCGTGCAAAATACAAAAATTTATGGCGACAGCGCTTATTCTGTCTGGTATCGGCGTCCGCTGCCTCTTAATGCTCCCCGCGCTCGCTATCCCGGATTTTCTCCCGGCACGACTCTGCTAAAAAAAGGGACCATCCGGCGTGAGGGGGCAAAACCACTGCCCTGTGACATCATTTTTGAGCGGGACGTTGCGCTTAAAATGCGTGACGGTACAACCATTTATACGGATGTGTTCCGCCCGGTAGCGGAAGGGAAATACCCGGCCCTGGTAGCATGGAGTCCCTATGGAAAAGAGATAGGCGGTCAGTGGCTGGATGATATACACGAGCGCTCCGGCGTGCCGCTGGAGTGGGTCTCAGAACTTCAGAAGTTTGAAGGCCCCGATCCGGCTTTCTGGGTCAACGAAGGCTACGTTATTCTGAATCCAGATCCACGTGGGGCTTATAAATCTGAAGGTCATATCTCTTACTGGGGACGGCAGCTGGCTGAAGACGGTTATGATTTTATTGAATGGGCCGCGCAGCAGTCCTGGTCAAGTGGAAAAGTGGGGATGGCAGGAAACTCCTGGCTTGCCGTCTCGCAGTGGTTTATTGCAGCCGAGCAGCCTCCTCATCTCACGGCTATCGCGCCCTGGGAAGGGTTTGTCGATCATTTCAGAGAGACGGGCAATCGTGGAGGAATACCTGCGCCAGCATTTCCTGAAGTCATACTGAAATCTTTCGCCGGTGAGAACCTTGTCGAAGATCAGCCCCGGATGATAGTGGAAAAACAGCTGATGGATGCCTACTGGGAAGACAAAAAGGCAAGGCTTGAGCGTATCAGCATCCCGGCGT
This sequence comes from Sodalis sp. RH14, assembly GCF_047324285.1. NCBI lineage: Bacteria > Pseudomonadati > Pseudomonadota > Gammaproteobacteria > Enterobacterales > Bruguierivoracaceae > Sodalis > Sodalis sp. RH14. The sequence continues at coordinate 2,099,482 of NZ_CP178739.1, read as the reverse complement.
ACGTTGTCGCAAGCTATACCAATCACGCTCATACCCACGGATCGTTTGCCGGTTACCGTCAGATAGCTTCAGAAGAAAAATGGCTGCGGGTTAATAACACAAACGAATGGCTGGATTTTTATACGCCCGCCTATTCGCAGGAGCTTCTGGCATTTTTTGACCATTATCTCAAGGGCCATAACAATGGCTGGGAAAACACCCCTCGCGTGCGTATCTGCGTCCTGGATGACGGCGGTACAGATATTGTTGACCGGACTGAAGACAGCTGGCCACTGCCCCATACTCATCTGAAAAAAATGTTTATTACTTCCGGCGCGCAGCTCAGCCCTCTGGGTCAGAACATACCGGCGTCTCTGTCCTATGACGTTTCCGGTGAAGGGAAAACGGAGCTTCACTTTACCTTCACGCAGGATACAGAGCTCACAGGCTACATGAAACTGAAGCTCTGGGTTGAAGCCCAGGGGGCTGATGATATGGAGCTTGAGGTTGGCGTTGAGAAACGAAGTAAAGACGGAAAACCGTTTGAACGTCTGCTGGGAGAAGGCGTGAAAGGTCCGGTGGTCGCATCCGGTCTACTGAGGGTTTCCCAGCGCGCGCTTGATCCCAAGCTGTCAACTGAAACAGAGCCATTCCACACGCACACCCGTGAAGAGAAGCTGCACGCTGGGGAGATTGTACCTGTGGAAATAGGTATCTGGCCGATGAGCATGCTTTATCATGCAGGTGAAAAACTGGTGCTGACCATTGCCGCACACCGCCCAATACCCACAAGTATTGACATGGGGTTTGGCTCTGCCGTCATTGAACTGCCAGCTTCCGGAGGAACCTTTATGCCAGGTGAGAAAATTAAACGTATTTCCCTCGGCGGTCCGGCGTCAACGCTTCTGCCATTTGTCAGTGAACAGCAGGTAGCTACCCCGGTGAGCCGGAATGCAGGCCGGCATATCATTCATTTTGGTGGAAAATATGACAGTTACCTTCAGATCCCGGTTGTGAGTAAAATGGGCATGGTATTTTGATCAGTAAAAAGCACCGGCCTGGTCCGGTGCTTATCAAAAACGGAATCACATGAGCTCACAAGAAAGCAGACCTTCAGTACGGGGTCGCCGCCCCGGCGGGGCAGTATCAGGGCGGGATGCGCTTCTTCCCGTAGCTACACGTTTTTTTTCACAAAATGGTTATGACGGTACATCTTTACGAAAAATCGCAGCTGAAGCCGGTGTGGATATGGCTCTGGTGGCGCGCCTTTTCGGTTCAAAATCCGATCTCTGGAATGCGGTTCTTGAACATCTGCTGGATAAGCAACGGCATCATCTTGAAGAAATCAGTGCAATTGAACACTCGTTCAGTATCAATCCAGCTGAAGGGTTTCGCCGGTTTATCCGCCACCTGACCGCTATCAGCGTGGAAATTCCAGAGTTTCCCTCGCTGCTGCTGAACGAGGCGGCGAGGGGCGACGAACGGCTTGAATACCTTCTCCTGCATCTGGTTACGCCGTTTCGTGACAGCTGTCTGCCCGTCATCAGACTGGCGATGGAGAAAGGCATCATCAGAAGTAATCAACCCTCGCTGACTTTTGCATTAATGATTTCAGCAATTTCGTTGCCTTTGATCACTCCAGGTCTGATCGATCCGGATGCCCCTCAATCCACCTCTCTTTCCTCTGATATTGCTGATGAGGCTATACGTCTGTTCGTTGTCTCTGAACATTCCTGAACCACTGACCTGTCGCATAAGTGCGCCATGCTTTTAGCAGGTGGCGTCTCAAAGAGACCGGCGATGTATGCAGGCAAACCCGTAAAAAAGAAAACGCTCACGCAATATATCATCTGTTGATGATATATTGCTGCTATACATGATGCCCGTCCCGGTTTTACCCGTCGGGACATCATAAAATTTTTCGTTAGCCTGATTATGTCAAAAGAGGAGTAAGCGATGAAAAACGGAATGCTGGCGTTAGGTATGACTGCAGTGATGAACATGGCCACTGCAGCTGACGTTCCTGATAATTTTCTGTGGGGGGCAGCTTCTGCTGCCTATCAGGTTGAGGGAGCAACAAATAAAGACGGTAAAGGCCGGTCTGTATGGGATTACTATCTTGATGAGAAGCACCTGGCCGGCCCCGGCATATCGGGGAGCGTTGCTATAAACTTTTACGACCGTGATCAGTACCTAAAAGATATCCAGCTGTTTAAAGAGCTCGGCCTGAACAGCTACCGCTTCTCTATCGCCTGGACACGTATTATCCCGGACGGGCAGGGGCCCGTAAATCTGAGTGCGGTTGCGCACTATCGGCAGTTCATTACCGACTTAGAGGCTGCTGGAATAAAGCCTCTGGTAACTCTGTATCACTGGGATATGCCTGAGTCGCTGTCTGCTGCGGGAGGATGGGAAAACCGGGAGTCGGTGGAATGGTTTCAACGTTATGCTGAGGTTATCTTTGCTAACTTCTCCGATCAGGTTGACCAGTTTGTACTGATTAATGAACCAACCGTTGAAGTTGCAACAAAAATCATGGCCGAGAAGCGGCTGAAAGGTGAGGAGCTTACACTCCCTCCTATTGTTCCTGCTGGTCCCTATCTCGAAACTTCCCTGAAGTCCTATAACCATATTCTGCTGGCCTCCGCAGCAGCAGCGGAGAGTTTTAAAGTAAAAGGCTACAAAGGCCGGCTGGGAATTGCTCTGCCATTTTTCCCGGTACTGACGACAGAGAACGCATCGGATGAAGACAAAGCTGATGCCAGACTTGTTGACGGCATTCTTAATCGCTGGTTCCTTGATGCCATGTACAAAGGAAGCTATCCGGCCGATGTACTCAAGCTGGCAGCAGACCGACACCTGAATATTGACGTCCAGCCCGGAGATGCAGAACGCATTCATGATGCGGGCTTGGGTTTTCTGGGCATTAATTACTATGCACCTTTCTTTATTCGCCATCAGAAAAATGCTTCAGAAGTCTATTCGCCCGAAATAATCTTCCCGAAAAATGAAAAGCTCGCCTTCAATGGCGCAGTAAGACCCGATCAGTTTTCCGCCCTGCTTGAGCGCGTGCGTGATGAGTACGGCAATCCACCGGTCATCATTACAGAAAATGGTGCAGGGTTTGAGGGTGAAGATCAGTTGACGAATGGAAAAGTGAACGATGTAAACCGCTGCCTGTATCTGGTAGACCACATCCATGCAATGAAGGAGTCGATTGCAAGGGGGGCTAATGTACAGGGTTATCACGTCTGGTCCAGTCATGACAATCTGGAATGGTTGAGTGGCTATAAAAGCCGCTTTGGCATGATATACGTGGACTATGATACCCAGAAGCGTACACCAAAACTCAGTGCGGAAATCTATGGAAAAATCATCCGCGGTGAAAATATCCGCGATGCTGACTGTAAAGCGGCAAACTAACTTCTGAATCGAAAGCATTCTGTTAGCCTGGCTTGGTCAGCCAGGCATTGATTAAAATTAACTGAGTCTGATGAGCTGTAGCTTATTGTGAGCAGTTTCTGATGAAGGTCCGCTCCTCGCTCTCAGCAGACCTTCAGCGTCACGTGTTTGTCTACTGTGTGCTGTGAGTTCAACCGATGGATGCAACACATTGGTTAAAACGCTCTGCGGGTGATTCATAGTCTAGCGTTTTTCTTGGCCTCTCGTTGAGCTGCCTGGCAACACTGTTTAGTCTTTGCTGGCTGTGAACCGATAAGTCAGTTCCTTTTGGAAAATACTGCCTAAGCAATCTGTTCGTATTTTCATTGGAGCCGCGTTGCCAGGGAGATTGTGGATCACAAAAATAGACCTCAATTTCTGTTGCTACAGTAAAAAGGGTGTGATTAGTCATTTCCGCCCCTCGATCCCAAGTTAATGTTTTATAAAGTTCAACAGGCAGCTGCCGGGCTTGTTTGATTAGTGCGGATATGACTGTGGCTGTCTTGTTATCACTGATTTTGGCAAGCATAACAAAGCGGGAATGGCGTTCTACCATCGTGACAATATATGAGTTTTTAGAGCCCTGTATTAGGTCTCCCTCCCAGTGACCTGGTATAGCTCTGTCTGCAACATCAGATGGCCTTTCGCTGATGGGTATTGCATCCGGTATTGAGCCTAATCCCTTTCCTTTAAGTGATGTCGTTCTGGATTTACGTACTACTCTCCCGCTTCTTAGGCACTGCTGCAGCTCTTTTTTTAAAGCTCCCCGGGTTTGTATAAAAAGCGTTTTATAAATCGTTTCGTGTGACACCTGCATTTCCTGATTATCCGGATAACAGCGTTTAAGCCAACCGGCGATTTGTTCCGGCGACCAGTCCTGATACATCTTCTCTGCAATGATTTTACACAATGCGGGGCATCCAATTAGCTTGCAAGGTTTTGGCCTCAGGGCACTGTCCCACGCGTCCTTATCCGCTTTTGCAGCTCGGTAATGTTTTGCACCTCCATGCCTTTTGATCTCGCGGCTAATAGTTGAAGGGGCTCTTGATAATTTGTCGGCGATGTCCCTGATGCTACTTTTTGCTACCAGCCCCCTGGATATTTCCTCTCTTTCATCAAGTGAAAGAGCCAGCCGGTGTCGCTTTCTGACAGAAGGGCGATAACCACCAGTTTGGTGAATAGTGGGCATAACAGAAGAGTGATATCTGTCGAACATTCTGGCGATATCATGCAGGGAATCACCTTGCTTATACCTGTCCCAGATAATCGCTTTCTGTTCTGGCGTGTAGTAAATGCGCGTTCTTCGTTTCATGGCAACGTCCCCCCTTGTTTAAGGATAGCGTTGCGTCGACCCGTTGAACTCACAGCCAAAACCGGACATTCGTTGCACATCTGGACGAATACACAGCGTTATTTGCTTTAACCATAAAACAGGCTCTTCCTGAGCAAATGATCATGCACATATATTTGTTGCTGATGAAGGAAAATAACGCTAATTTAGGTACTTAACTTGGACCAGCCTGAAAATAATAAATCAGTAAGTCGAAGCTCAAGTTTATAACAATCGCTTGCAATGTGACCACCGGCCACTGTCACCTTATGTGCAAAAACGCACCAATAGCCTCTGGCAGTTGAGGCGGGCGTTAGGCGACTAAGCTCCCCAAGAAAGATTTCATTTTTGAGGAAATAAAAATGTCTGAAGCATATTTAGTACCAACGGATTATGAGCAACCAAGACCGATTGACGGAAAATATCCTGCTGTAGTGTATGAAACTTATGCTGAATTTGAGTATGAAGGCCATAAAATAATAGCAAATATGTCCCATAAGGGGGCTTTGAATGCTAATGGTAATACTGGATTTGTTACTGTTCGTGGAGAAAGCGTAGACATCTCATGGAATGGTAGTGCTAACTCACAAAGGGAATATAAACCTAAAAATGAAAGAGTTATAAGTAACGAAAAGCACCTTATAGCAACACTAACGCCGTTAGAATTTGAACAACCCCATCCATTTGCCGACGGAAATTACGGTCTTGGCTATAGAGGAATAGTTCTTAGTGTGCACGCTGAATTTGGTGTATTAGATAAGTACGAGGCTGTTATTGATGGGCATTTAAAATCGAGTGTCTTAGCTGCTCCTTGCAATATTTTACCGATGAAGGGAGAGCGTACTAAATGCATTATTGAATTTGATGACGCTACTGTTTTTATGGCCGAAAGGTATGGGCCAAGCACATACGATAATTTGGTTGAAAAGACAGTGAATGAACTTCAGAAACTTCTTTGTAGGGCTAATGCCGGTTAAGCTTTACGAGTGCAAGCAATTCGGCCCTTTGGGCCTGGACCTCCCTTAGCTCGTCCCCTGCCGCGGGCTTTTAGTGTCACAATACATTGAATTTATGGGAGATATTGAGATATACGGTGCCAAACTGAAGCCCAAGTACATCAAGCATTTGTTGAGCATTTAAAGTTCAGTATCTGTAAAAAATTTGGCCCTGATTTTCCTATAATTACGGTGCATTTAATGGAATGCCAAGATAGAAAATATGCCGACTACTTTGCAGGGGTTAATGCTAAAAATATATTTAAAGATTTTAAATCTGAAATATCTTCAGAGTCACGAAAATCATTAGTAAAGAAGCTCTATAATACCATAATCGATGTAAATTCTTTTCGCTCGCTAAATACTCATTTTTTCTTGGCGACTTGATAAATCAAAATAAAATAAGCTTGAGTTAAAAATTTATACGAACCTTCCTGCGGCCTGCCTATTATTTAATAAGAATTTCTCTGGCAACAATTAAAAATTGAGATCGTAATTTATTGATAATTATTTAAATATTGAGACTGGGGTAAGTAATGAGGAGTTTGTGACCTGCTCCCCGTTGCTTAAGACACCTCGATGTAAGTATGCATTCCGAACATCTGCTCCACGCTCATAACTGCCATTCACATCAGTTATGGCTGAAAAAGCAGACATGAGGTTTGGGAACTAGCAATAGTGAAAGAAATAGGACTTATTGGCGCGTGGCGAACAAAGTACATAGGGCAGGAACAAAAAAGCCCGCAAAAGTGAGTTTTCATATCACTAGAGATCCAAGGCTGCTTTGCGTATCTCTTTGGGTCTCCACACCGTCTGGTCGGTGTTCTGCTGAGACTGTTAAATTCCTGTTATTGCTAGTGGTGCCCTATCACTGTCCAATCATGATTGGCGGAGTTGGATTGAAGCGACACCAAATACTAACTATCTGATTTTTTTGATGAATGTAATGGAAGTCAATGCCACAGCAGTATGTGGCGAAGGTTAGCCCTGCTTCAAGACTCAAAGCACTGTTTATAGAAACAGTGCTTCTATGATCTGAATCACAATCAGTCTTTGCAATGACGTTGTTATTAATGTTTTTCTTCACTACTATATGTGGTTGTAATTGTTCTTATGCTGTCAATATATTGTATTTCTCTCGGAGATATTCTATGTCTATCAACAAAAAGAAATCCTCACCTAAGCTCGCCTCTCAAGCAGCGAAAGCTCTACAAAATGAAAATTCCTCTGAAATTAAGAAGAAGCTTGCTGCTTCCGTGGTTGCCCAAGCTCGTACAGGTAAGCAAACTGGTGCTGAGTTGGAGACGATAGCCTCCGATGTTATGCAAAGTTCAAAGTACAGCGAGGAAACCAAAAGCTATGCAGCGTCACTGTTATCGCAGTCGAATAAATTCGTTAAGTTCAGCTAAAGGAATTGATAAGTGGCAAGGACTGAAGAGCAGCGAGCTCAGGCAACAGCAATTTTCGCAACTTACAAAGCAGAAGTTGATAAGCGTGAGCTCTCTAATACTGACAACTATGATAAGAACATTCTGACGCTATCATCTGCTGGCCTTGCCATCTCATTAACTGTCTTTAAAGATATAGCCCCTCAAGGTCAAACAGCACATATTTGGCTGCTTTACTCCGCATGGGCATTATTTGGATGTGCAATATTAGCAACTATATTTAGTTTCTTGATTAGTAATGCAGCACTAAGGGCTGAGCTAGAAATTGCTCATAAATATTATATTGAAGAAGATGAAAGTATTTTTGGAAAAGTAAGCCTAATATCAAAGGTTTTGAGTTGGGTGAACAGATTCTCAGGTGGTTTTTTTGTTCTAGCTATAATCTCGGTCATCACATTTGGTGTGATCAACTTTGATAGAAGAGCAGAGGTTAGCAAAAGCGATATGGTAAAAAAAACGCAGCAAATTAATAACGATGGGTTGCCACCGCCAGTGATGCAAAAAGTACCTATCGATAAAGGTGCTACGGTTCAATTCATGCAACCAGTAAAACCAACGAATCAGCCAGATACACCTGCGATTGACTCACAGTCATCTGCAGGTTCCCCCAAAGAATAAGTTAAGGATAGGAGCTAGCTTGAACGATAAGTCTAAGACAATACAGTCAGTTTCAGCCGTGATGGATGGAGCCCCTATTCCCTCCATGCAGCGCGTATTTGTAGGAAATGGTGCAAATGTTCCTCAAATGCAGGCGATCCCTACCGCAGCCGCTCCTCAGCAATCATCTGAAGGGTCTAATCAGCAACCTTCCACAACTTCGTCCAATAGCCGTGAATAAATAAGGAGCATAGTAATGAGTTCAAATAATTACAAAGCAGTTCGTATCGGAGATGGTGCAATATCACCTATGATGGTTAAAGTATCAAACTCTAGCATTGAGAAACATGGCGCAACGATGCCGAAAATGCAGCCAGTTCCCAGTCAATCATCAGGTAGTGCTTCCTCAGCCACTAAAACAACGAATAATAAACAGTAGACAAACCATCGATACGGGCCTTTACGCTGAAGTAAAGGCTTGTCATTACATATATACCTGACCTGCGAGACGCATTCGTACTTCTCTTGCATAGCGTTGGGCACGCTGCTGGACGGAGTAATGGTTGTGACGGCCATTGCGGCCTCCGTCGTGGCGCGAAGTTGGTTGCCCCAGTTGACCAACCAGGAAGCAGTCATTTGATGCGATGATGAGTTGCCTGGAAAACTTTATAGACGATGCGAGATCGCAATGGGTATTGCTCACACCCCTTGCACGAGGAGGCCCTTCTTCGGAAAAAAATCAATGATCTAGTTATGATCGACAGTTACGCTCTGATCAACAGGATGGGCTCAGTGAAGCCTGGACTGATTTGTTCAATGAGTGTCTGCAGAGAATTGATAATGCCTGGGGCCGAATGACCAAAAACCAGTAAGTATTTCTGGGGGCCGGAGCGCCGTCTTCTGTAAAGGCTTGCGGTCCATATGATGGCATGCTGGCTTAAGGCGTTCCTGTGTGGTCAAGGCGCGACTGTTCTGGTACAGGGCAACGTCCTGTGGACCAAGCATGACGTCCAGACCCGTCTTAAGAAGATGACACTCATTCCTCGCGGTCAAGGAGCGCAGAAAAAAGACGAGGCGATGCCAGGAGGACAATGGCCGGTGATGATACAGGGGTCAGCGGGTTTGTACGCGATCGTAATATTCGATGATTTGCAGCGCAACCGCAGCAATCTGCACCGCTTCTTCTCTACTGGTACCGGCTGCTTTTCCCCCAAAACGGTCATGGAGAACGGCCTGATGAAACTCTCCCACTTCCTCCCCAAGGATGGCACCCCAGATGAAAGGATCCAGATTGCGGTCTGCTCCCCATTTGGCATCCTGCCGTTGCATTTCAGCAAACACATCTTTCAGTGCTTCGGTTTCTTGATGGTTATCTTTCATGATTCCCGCTGCGTATCCGTAATTTTAAGCGCTATCATTAACATTAAATATATGCTGAGTCCATTGCGATGGCGCATCGCATTTTGTGGTTGAAGGGTAAGTTTGCTATAAATGTAGCAATGAGAAAAATTAAAAGTGGATAACCTTGTTCATTACCTTTCAAAGCAAAAAGTTAAGAGCTCTTTGTGAGAGTATGCACAATGCAAATGAGAACCTTGGTGAAAAACTGGCATCTAGGCTACGCGCGCGCCTTTCCGATATCACCGTGGCGGACAACATATTAGCGTTGCCCGTTGGTTCGCCGGAGGTATGCTTTGAGGAAGGGGAAGAGTGTATTACAATTACCCTTTTCGGCGATAAAAAAATGGGATTTGTTTGCGGGAATACAATTCAGCCCAAAAATCAAGACAATACGATTGACTGGTCCCAGGTCAGCCGGATACGGTTAGTGTTCATAGGTGATGTGAAATGATGGTAACGCAGGACTTCCAGCCTGACTGGGTATCTCCACCCGGTGATACGATTATAGATCTGATGGATGAACACGGGATTTCTGATGAGGAGCTGAGTAAGAAGATAGGCTTGTCCCTTGATCGGGGTCAGCAACTTCTTGAAGGGAAACTCCGACTGAATCCGTCCCTGGCCGACAAACTCGAAGAGCTGTTCAGCGTATCGACAGACTTCTGGATCAGGCGTGAAGATGCTTATCGCCAGCAAATAGAACATATCCAGAAAGTGAACAGCGACTGGCTGGAATCATTGCCCGTACACGATATGATGGAGTTTGGCTGGATCCCGAGAACCGCAACGCGGGAAAGTAAATTCCGGCACTGTCTGTCGTTCTTCGGTATACACTCCGTGAGTGAGTTTTTTCACAAAATACATTCTGATGCTCCACTGGTCGCCTTTCGTAAATCACTGAATCTGACGACTGAGCCTGTCGCAGATCTGGTATGGCTGACCCGAGCAGAACAGCTGAGTGCAAAGCAGGTCTGTGCAGAATGGAATAAAAAGGTACTGCAGGCGCTTTTGCCGGAACTTCGCAGAGCAACAAACGAACCTGATATGGGCATTTTTATCCCCCATATTCGCCGGCTTCTCGCGACTGCCGGGGTTTCGCTAATCGTGCTGCCCACGCCCAGGGGATGCCGGGCCAGTGGTGCCACCTGCTTTTTCACTCCAGACCGCGCCACGCTAGTCATGAGTTTCCGCTATCTCACCGATGACCATTTCTGGTTTACGCTGTTTCATGAGATCGGGCATCTCATTCTGCATGAGGCAGTGCGGGTCCGTGCGGAAGGTAAAGAAGGTCTGACGACAAAAGAGGAAAAAGAAGCAGATACGTTTGCGGTAGACGTCCTCATTCCGGAAGAATACAGGCAGCAACTCAGGCGCTATGGTGTTCGCCACTGGCGGGACATCGTCCGCACGGCCCGGAAAATGGGCGTATCAAAAGGGATTGTGCTCGGGTACTTACAGCATGAGGGCAACATTCCTTTTTCTCACCTTAACCGGCTTAAGGTGAGATTCAGTAAAGAAGATATCGTATAAGCTCAGCCGCCAAAATAGACGTAGCGATCAGGTGACTTCTGCCAGTTACACAGTGCGTCTTCAATGACCTGCATCCTTAGATAAGGTGCAGGGATAATTTCAGCAAGCTCTGCCAGTTTATCATTCAGAGCCTCAAGTCTGTCACCGGCGCTCCGGCTGTTACTGAACAGCAGCCGGCTTCCCTGAAGAGGGCCGGTAGCTCCCTTCAAAAAAGCATGCCCCGGTTCTGCCTCGATGAGCCCGGTTTTTCTTAGCATAGTCAGGTAATCAAATCGGGCGGTTCGTCCGAATGAAACTACCGCATTCAGGCCTGAATACAGCAATTCGAAAAGAGTAGCAGGTGTAACCGCGAGACTCCTTGCTTCTGCAAACCGGGCCTCGTGGCTGTATGTTGCACCGATGAAACCGAGATAAGAACGAAAAACGACAGGTATAGAACGACGTGAATGATATTTTTTCGTTTCATATTTGCGGTGGTTACCATACTGCATGAGACTGCTGTGTAGAGTCAGCTCATCAGAAACGGTGGCAAACCACTGTTCGAAAGCATCAAAGTCGTCCGTTATGGCATCCCATGTCCACGTCTGGGTACCCAGTCCACTGTAAATATCGCGGCACAAAACCCAGCCAGTTTTATTACTCCGACCAAAATGCGTGGCCAGGAAAACCAACCAGCAGGCTTCGTCATAGTTGTTGTCACGCAGATGCAGACACGCAGCACGAAGAGGATCAAATAAATCTGAGTTCGGCTCTTTTCTTAGCGGATTCATATAATCGGTTCGTGATGTCAGAGTTGCCATATAACGAATGCGACGAATACTGTCGATAATCTGAAAGGCTAATACATTATAGTGAGCCGGAGAACTCAGTCCGTTCAGGGGATGTTCATCGCGACTGAAGTTTTGAAGAGCGGCGACCAGCTGGCTGGCCTGACTGTGTCTGTTCATTATATTTTCCCGTCAAAAATAAATCGGTATTCCTGATTATTCAGTGCAGTCAGCTCTTGGCGGGCCAGCTCATCGTGTGCCGACGTATGTGAACGCAACAAAAAATGGGTCTTTATCACGCGCAGCAGATCCTTCCAGTAGTCACTCAGGGGCATAGTATCGATATCAAATTCCTTGTTTTCCCGCAGAGCCTTTTCTGCTTCAAGAATGACTGTAATGTCCTTTAAGGATTGAATTTCAGGCATATCACCCATCATCGGCAAGGTACTCATAAAGCCTTCTTGCTGTAGCGCTTTTACTTGTTCAAAATGTTCTTCATAGATATGGAGGCTTGAGACGAAGTGATGATAATGGCCTAGTTTGCACCCGGTGAGGCGGGCGACCAGTTCCTGCAACATCGTGAAGGCGAACACATCATGCGGTAAGCCCATAAAGGCATCGTTAGAGCGCATACAGACAAAAAGATGCAGTGCGTCTTGTCTGACAATAAATTGCAACGATATTGTGCACGGAATATCGGCATATTCTTTCTGTTCTGGATTATCCTTAACCAGATCTGAGGCATCAAACAGTTGTATCAGTGCGCGTCGAGTAGTTCTTTTCTCCTGCAGCAGACTGATGACATTTTCCAGCTGATTATACCGCCCGTGCATACTAAATAATCTCGGACCATATCCCCCGTGTATTCTGCCATCGGATTCAGCGTATTTTACGTAGCGAGGTATGAAGTGCCGGATGAAATCGAGATCGTTCTGGGCTGAGAGGTACCACAGCAATTCCCCCAGACAGCTGATAATTTTACCGCGGGATTCTGTCCTGCTTATTCTGCGGCGAGGATCGGTGAGAATCAGGTAGGCTCCCAGAATCTCAATATTTGCTCCTTTAGTGGGAGTATTCCAGAGTCCGTTAGTCAGGATCGCCTGGTGGACATCGTTTAACAGATCGTCAACACATTCAGCTGTCACCAGAAGAGTCATATGCTGCCTGTTATATTATGAGTGTAACAAATCATTACCACCCGTACGATAAAGAGTCAATATGACATTAATACAAACAGGGCTATAGCAGCTATGACACACGTCATCAGGTGCGAAATTTAACACCCATGTTTCCTCCATTCCCTCTGGAAGCAATAAACGTTCTGACCTGCCCACAGGATTAGATACAAGGCTCAGTTAGTAATGTCGGATAACACGGTGATTACCCCTCTACTCCACCGCTTCAGGGGGTAATGATATACGTTGTGCCGGTTTAAGGTGTTAGCCATACAATATGTAGTGTCGGACGAGGCAGATTCCGATTAACCGTGGGGTGTTTTCTGTCCTGCCTCGCTCCGGCCATACGAAAAAACTACGTAGTGAGAGGATTTCCCCGATTTCTGGAGTTCATACAATGGAGTTTTTTCTTAATATTCTAATTTTTCATTTGATGTCTTTTACTGTCTGATACTACCTTACAACCTGGATTAATAAATCAGCTTATCTTTTATAGCTGCCTTTATTGTCAATGCCATCAGCTTCGTTAAAAGAACGAGAACTACTTATATAAGTGTAAGTAAGTATATAAAAGAGTCAGGTTGATTACGATACACCCTGTAAAAAACATGAATAAGATTTCAACTTACTAATATATCTTTTTACTCATCCTTGTTTATCTTATTATAAACACGAGTCACGTAATGCCCCCGACCGTCGCCATGGCCTAAATCCATGGACACTAATGCCTCGGCTTCTTTCTGGCTGAATCCCTTGTCTAAATGGTATTTCATGGCATCTCTTGAATAAGCATATCGCAAACTGTGAGGAGCATATTTACCAACAAGACCGGCCTCTCTGACAATATTGCGGTATCGTTCAATGGCAAGGTGTATCCCCGCTTTATCTATCAGTTTCCCGTTGTTATTTTTCATAAAGCGTATTGCATTATTTACGACGCTAAGCAAAGTCTGGCGATCAATTATCGTCGTATCGCGAGGTCGCCCCCCTTTCGTACCGAAGACAATCCTGACTTTTTCCTGGTCACTCTGAAGAACCTTTTGCCAGGTCATTAATGACTTAACAGATTGCATCGTTTCTTCCGTACGTAAACCAAGATGTCGAGATAATTCCATTGCGAAGGCAGCACCCGCATCGACTTCACGGATTTTATCAAGAGTCTCTTTATAAACATCATCAGGAATAGCGACTTTGGTACCATCTCGGCTGGTTCCTGAAATATCTAACGCAACATTGCTTAATTTCTCATGCTCTGGATTGGCCATAACCGTTTTACCCGCAGCGCGAAGTATCGCCCGGATTGCCGCCATTTCATTTTGCAACGTACGTTTGGATATGTCTTCTGAAAGACGGCTTTTTATGTAAAGCGCAATATGATGCGTTTTCAAATTCCCGGCATCGCGAATCTGAATGTTCATTTTTAATAAACGGTCCGCCAAGCGATCAGCAATTTTCATTCTGTCGGAAACGGTCTTAAAACTGCCTCCAGCCTGACGAGCAAGCGTGACCAGGCTTTTATTTAATTTCGCCATAAACACTCCAAATTGACACAAGGTGAGTTAGGCATTCCGTCCCGGTGAACGGAATGCCTAACTCACCGGTTCCCCGGATACTTCAGTCAAAAACATCTCACCCCGACGGCACGGTTAATTTTGCGCTTCCTGCGTCTCAACAGACATCTGTGCATCGGGGCGGCGAAATGTTGAGTTCTTGCGAGGCTCCCCAGGTCTCAGACCTGTTCGCGGCTTACGCCGGGCTGATTTACATCAGTCTACCTCCACACACCAGCTTCCTGGTGTCGCCATCGATGTCGTGTTGATTTACCTCCTCTAATTTAAAAGTTGTCTTCATACGAGTTTCCGCTGATAAGACAGTTGGTGATTGATTAATGACCTGAATGACAGTTAAACGATCTGTTATGCGTTTTAAAACCGTCACTACGTGTTGGTCAGATGGTAGAAATGTTGTTGAAGTGGCAGTACGTCAGTGCTGCCGGTTGTGCGCTGCGCGCGTCACTTGGTACTCGTTTCACTCGAACGCAAGTGACGCCGCGCTCCTCTGCTCTCAATGCGTACGTGGAAGATGCCAAATGTTCCAATTGGCATACCCACGGTCCGCAAATCTCGCAACCGGTAGCTGACGTCAAAGCATCAAATCGAAGTGAAACTGCAGTGAAAACTGCAAAACGTAATTGCGTAAATATCAGCAAATTGAAGTAGAAGAGACCTTACCGCGATCCAATCGCGATCCCCATTCTCAAAGGTTGACGGGGGTACCGCCCGAAGGCGCCACCTCTCAGGTTAGGGTGGCATTGGCAGTGCGATCACCCGAAGGCGCCCCTCTCAGATCGCAGGGGCATTGGCATGTTGCATAAAGCAACGGTAATACAGCTGTTATACTAATCATTCCTGCATAGCCAAGGCAAGATCCTGTCTTATTTTTCTTTAAGTGCTTCTACTCTTGGCGTCATCCAGTCGACTATTGATGTCATGAAATCATTCCATTCGGGATGTTTTGAAACCAAGGAAATGATGTTGTTGAGAGCAACTGCGCGGTTTATACCTAACTCATCAATAACCTGGTCGATATATTTGTGACCATCCTTGACATATTTTATTTTTTTAGCTGCTTCGATGATCTCTGTTTCATCATCTTTCAAGTCCTTTATTAAATCAGAACATAGAAGGTAATGAACGTATGATTCTGGATTATGGCCTTCGGGTAAATTGAATTGGAGAACCTTATTGCGTGCCACGCCCCTCAGTCTCTTCGCTTTTTCATCTTCACCAGTAAGTGATTTATTAATCCGTTCTGTTTTACTTTCTGGCGTTCGGTATTCATCGCCATCTAGCACTACGCAAAAATCATCACATGACTCACCCTTCAAGAGCAAACCTGATAAAATAGTGAACGCATTAATTGCAGCACCATAAGTACTTACAGACACGAACTTATTGGCTTTCATTTTTCCAGCCGCATTTTGTATTATTCCCTCTGCAAAATCATCCTCCACAAAAACTTCTATTCTCTTTACAGAATCGCCAGTCAATCTGTTTATCGCATCAGGTTTGGTTTCACTAAAACATAAAGTCTTGCCATCAACACTTACAACATGCCTAATATTGACAATTTCAGAAAGAGATATAATCATTTCTCGATGAGTGGTGAATATTATTTGCAAATTCTTTTCAATAGCGCGGTCATTGATTATTTTTATTAAGTTTTTCAATGCTCGGTCATGTAAGAGGAGATCTATTTCATCTATTAGTATTAAAGAATATTTTCCTGCTGAAAAGACTCTATCTAGAATAAAGAAGACTTTTTGTTCCCCTGCACTCATACTATATGCAGAATATGTTACATTTTCAGCTTGCACACCAATTAACTTCTTACCATTGCTTAATTTATTTTCATTTATTTTTATATATCTTTTATTTAAAACTTCAGAAGCCTTCTCTAATAAATTGTTCGCCTGTGCCCCTTCCAGTACAGTTGTAACGTAATTAATTTTCGATGAACCTTTGACTTTTTCAGACTCAATCATAGGCACGCAACTTTCAATGCCGATATAATAAATCTCTCTAAATGGACGTCTTGCATATATTTTCGTCCAACGAGACCCATTCTCATCTGCTTTCCCGAAGGGTTCTTCTTCTTTATTTTTAGTCTCAGTTCCACGGCGATAAGAATGGGTGATTACTAAGTTGCTACCATTCCACTCTGCATCAGGACTTCTAGGGAAGAAATCATTAAATTTTCTATTTTCTCCAGCATCTTTGGGCTGATAAACGCTTGCTAACGCATGTAAAATCGTTGATTTACCACTTCCATTTGGCCCCAAAATCGCAGTCACGGCATGCGGTTCAAAATCAATACTGAAGTTATGCAGACATTTGAGTTGACCAAAATATATGCTGTTAATGACTTGTTGAGTCGTTTTAGGTAGCTGCTCTTCGGGCATTTCCCACACCTTATTATTAGACCGCTAATCAATCAATATCGTTCTATGTGTCATTAGGATCTAGACTTGACACTCGGATTGTCAATAAAAAAAGTTATTAAACCTATAATGACATTATTACTGTCATATCTCACCGTCTGGCTAAAGTACACCCCAATATGACATTTTTAGAGGGGAAACTAATGCAAGGGCAACGAATTGGTTATGTACGCGTTAGTTCTGAAGAGCAATCTGTTGAGCGCCAACTGAATGGGCTCCACCTTGATAAGATTTTTATCGATAAGGTTTCTGGGAAAGATACTAACCGACCAGAGCTGAAGCTTTTGCTATCGTTTGCCCGAGAAGGGGATACCATAATAATCCACAGTATGGATCGACTTGCCAGGAACCTTGATAATCTACGCAGCCTGGTAAAGGAATTAACTGCCAAAGGCGCACGAGTCCAGTTTATTAAAGAAGGGCTGACCTTCAGCGGCGATGATTCACCGATTGCCCAACTACTTCTTTCGGTGATGGGTGCATTTGCTGAATTTGAACGTTCGCTCATCAAAGAACGGCAAAGAGAAGGGATCGATTTAGCAAAAAAGCGTGGCGTATATCGAGGACGTAAAAAAACTTTAGATGCGCAGGGAATTGAGAAGATAAAACAACTGGCCTCTGAAGGTCAGAACAAGACTCATCTCGCGAAACAGTTCGGTATAAGTAGAGAAACCCTATACCGTTACATCCGTAAAGTATAAAGTTTAAGCTCCGATAACAAACTAACTTGCTGTTTAAAATAATTATTTTCAACAGACTCGATTGCATCTTGAGTGAGATCAATAATTGCCATTCGTTAGTTTGGCTGATGAGCATGAAATCTAAGGTAGTAAAACCGCATATGGAATGCCCTATCCTGCTGTAGAGGCCTCTTAAATTCTTTCCTTGTTGATCATCAACCTAAGATTTTTCTAAATCACCGCGCTTCACAATCTAAAACACTCATGATTATACTGTATGCATAAACAGTATAATCGTGAGGCGCCTTATGACCGTTTTTTATCCAACCCCGGACCCATTGAAACTTTTGATACCTTTTTTTCAGGACAGGGTTCAGGCAGGATTTCCTTCGCCCGCGCAGGATTATATAGAAAAAGGCATTGATTTGAATGAGCTTTGTATAAGTCACCCCGCAGCAACCTACTTTGTCATGGCAACTGGCATGTCGATGGTTGATGCCGGAATCTACGAAGGATCACTTCTTGTCGTAGACCGCAGCCTGCAGGCAAAGCATGGAGATATCATCATCGCATCTCTGGCAGGTGAGTACACGGTCAAGCGCCTTTGCTTGCACCCGGTTGTTCAGCTCATCCCTATGAATCCTGATTTCCCTCCGATAGTTCTTCATGACGGTGGGGATGAGCTGGAAGTTTTCGGCGTTGTCACATTTAGCATCAACGGGTTTCAATAATGTTTGCGCTGGCGGATGTGAACAGCTTCTATGCCAGTTGCGAAACGGTGTTTCGCCCTGACTTACGCGGACGACCTGTCGTCGTTTTAAGTAACAACGATGGTTGCGTAATAGCTCGCAGTATGGAAGCAAAAAAATTAGGTATCCGTATGGGCGATCCATTCTTCAAGATGCGTGACATCTTCGAAAAGCACAAGGTTGTTACATTCAGCAGTAACTACGCGCTTTACGCAGACATGAGCTCACGGGTTATGACCGTTCTGGAAGAAATGTCTCCAGCCGTGGAAGTCTATTCAATAGACGAAGCATTCATGAATCTGCAAGGGGTTAGTAATTGCCGGGATTTAGAAGAGTTTGGCCGTGAAGTGAGGGCCAAGGTTCTTCAGTGGACCGGTTTGACCGTAGGCGTTGGAATTGCCCCGACTAAGACCCTCGCCAAACTTGCTAATTATGCTGCAAAGAAGTGGACAAAGACCGGCGGTGTCGTTGATTTATCGTTACTTGCTCGTCAAAGAAAACTGATGGCTCTTGTCGAGGTTGGTGAGGTTTGGGGAATCGGACGCAAAATTTCAAAAAAGCTGAACGACATGGGAATTAAAACCGCACTCCAGCTTGCAGATACGCCTACGCCGCTGATCCGCAAGCATTTCAACATAGTTTTAGAGAGAACTGTGAGAGAACTACGTGGGGAGCCTTGCTTAGAGCTTGAGGAGTTTGCTCCAACCAAGCAGCAGATCATCTGCTCACGATCGTTTGGCGATAGAGTGTCTGAATACGACTTAATGCGTGAAGCAATCTGCAGTCATGCAGTACGTGCAGCAGAAAAGCTTCGTGGAGAGCATCAGTACTGTCGCCATATTTCAGCATTCGTCAAAACGAGCCCATTTGCCGTGAATGAGGTTTACTACGGTAAAACAGCTGGCACTAAATTACAGATACCGACACAAGATAGTCGGGATATCGTTGCCGCCGCAACCAAATGCCTTGATGCGATCTGGCAGGACGGCCACAGGTTCCAGAAATGCGGTGTGATGTTAGGGGATTTCTACAGTCAGGGCGTCGCACAGCTTGGTCTTTTCGATGAGTACAAGCCGCGCTCTAACAGTGAGCAATTGATGGCTGTGCTGGATGGCATCAATCACAGCGGAAAGGGACGCGTATGGTTTGCCGGACAAGGTATTCAGAAAAGTTGGGAGATGAAGCGTCAGATGCTCTCGCCAGCTTACACGACACGCTTCAGTGATTTGATGCGCGTAAGAGTCTAAACCAGCGGGTCAGATATTTGTTCAATCAGCTCCGGGCCGTTGTTCCTAATGCTTCCGACCTTTTTCATAACAGGATGCCAGGCGAATCTTGAAGGCGATACGGACTCCTTTTCCGCTATTTCCAGCGCGCGCTCAGGAAGAGTGTCTCCGTCCAGCCATTCCAGCGCTTGTTCGGGATCAAGTACGAGCGGTCGGCGGTCATGGATATCTAATAATCCTTCATCGCTTGCAGCGGTAACAATCACAAACCCGTCATCCTCAGGTGTTTCTGCCACATCAGGGTGATACCGGCTTATGGCCGCTAAGAATAATGGTGTATGTGATTTGTGGTAGATAAAATAGGGCTGCTTAATTTTCGCATCAGTAGGGCCTTTCTTCCATTCATACCATCCATCTGCCATCACAATCGCGCGGCCGTGCTCAAAGAGTGGTTTAAACATCCGGCTCGTTGCAACGGTCTCAACACGAGCATTAATCATCGGTGGCCGTTTTGACTCCTTCGCCCAGCCGGGTTGATATCCCCATTTAACAGGATCGAGATAGATTTTATCGTCGCGCTGATTGAGTAGCAGAACGCGTGTACCAGGCGCAACATTGTAACGATCGAGTGGGATGTCATCCAAGCCACTGGCGATCTCTTTATCGGGCGAGAGGACTTCAATGTAATGAGATCGGGGTTCGTATTGAGTGAAGCGTCCACACATATGAAATCCTCCATTAACGGATATTAAGTATAGACGTTAATAAAATTTCGAGATGCGTCATCCCTGATCAGAAGAAGATGTACCTCCCTTGATTTCACTGGTGCTAAATACGCCGTCCATAGATATTTCTTTTTACTGCTACAAACTATGGCAAGGCACTGACTTGAGTCTATTCGCCGGCCATGATATTTTGAATATGCGTGATTTATAACCAGAGCATAAAGAGCATGAATTCGAAAGGTTTTGATCCGAAAGACTTGCAAGAAATTTGCACCAGGAAGCGGGCAAAATTCACAATGAAGAAATCTGATTACAAAGAATTAGGTCGCAATCTGCTTTTAGGTTCTGTTGATGTAGTCATTGGAAGTGTAATGGCTGCGGCCGTAGTCGTAAGTGTTATACCAACCAGAAATTCAAATATTGATGATGGTTTGCCGAATAGCGATGGTTGGCAGAATGGTTCTCAAGGTTACGGATATTATGAAAATGGAGTGAAACTCTATGATTGAAGAGCCAAAATTTCTTGCTGGCTCTTCAACATAAAATTAATAACTACCCCCCTTTTTTAACCGCAGTTTTAGCAGCATCTACAGCAAGTTTCCCCCCTTCGCTTCCTGCCTGTTGTGGCATTTTAGACCCAGCACTTACAGCTGAATCAACTACACTACCAATCTTCGCTCCAGCCCAGCCAAGGGTGCCGACCCAAAATGCTGGAAATACAACGTACATGCTCCCCAACACAAGGTTCATGATCCAACCATCAGCGGTTGAGCTGGTAAATTCTGCAAAAGGCACACTGCTGTTCGAAATGCCCTGCGCGGACATGCTGTCATACAAAATGGTAATCATCCTGTCATCGAGCCAGCCCGCCAGTTCCCACCAAAATGTAATGAATATCAGTGCAAACAGCGCAAACGAAATGGTCACTACCGTCTTAGGTTCATAGGCGCTGAACATCATCAGCACCGGAATGACAATTATAATCATCATCTCCAACAGAGCTTGTATCATTGGCAATGCCTGCTTTAGTGCATCAAACCCCGGCAACGCTTCCGCCTGCTTAATTCCCACACCAATTGTCGACACGAGGCGGGTCACGTTAAATGCCAGGCCTGAACCCACATCACTGCTGCCAGTAGCATAAGTCTCACCGCTGCCTGAAAGCCCAACGTTGCGCGGACTCACCAGCCAGCGCAGTGCCATCTCCTCCCACTGATCCTTGCTAAATTTCCGCTGTAGCTCTGCCTTAGTCGACTCATCCATATTGGCCAGCACCCGGGCCTTCAGGCCATTAGTGCCGTCAGACCACCACTGTTTACAGGTAGGATATCCACCTTTTCCCACATCCGGATAGCCGCTGTCCCGGGCATTGTCATACGGCCACTGGCTGCGCGGGCTGGTCGATGTGTAATAATCATAGTAACCACTGGTATTGAGAAAGTAGCTGCTGCCTATCCACCCTACTGAATTGATTGTTGCGTCACTCAGCTGGCTGTTGCTGTTTTTAAGCTTGAAGTAAGAACGGGAATAGCACTGATCTGCAAAATCCTGCACTTCCTGCAGCACTATAGGGTCGCGAATTTTGGTGTTTTGCACGTCAAAGCGCATCTGGCGGAGCTGGTCTCCGCAGGGGATCGAGGCAATCATCGCCTGGGTGATGCCCTTGGATATCATATGCAAGAGATACCACCAGACCGGGACTTCTGCCGTCTTGCCGTCAAAGTCGTTAACCAGCCCCTTGTAACCGGAGTTCTGGGGCGTAGATACGCTTACGCCGCACTGTTTCGCCCGTGAAGTGTCGAATTTAATGGTGCTGATATCGACCGGCAACAGCGGAATGCAACAGAACAGCATCACGCAAAATGATACGTAGAGCGCGTGCTCAACCCGCGGCAGTGCAAGAACACCTTTATTCCCCTCATCGGCGCCTTCTTCTCGCACCTTCAACCAGATACCCAGGACCTTGAAAACCAGAGGCAGCGCGAAAAGTCCCGTACTAATAAGGATGTTCCACAGGGCGTTATTCAGCATCCAGCCGAACAACACCAGGAAGTACTCCAGAAAACTGTTGGCCGTCATGACGCCTCCTTATGCCAGTACGGAACGCCAGGCGGCGAATTCGATAACGATAATAAAACCTGCCGCCATCCACTCAAGGCGATGAAGTGATTGACCCGGAGATTTCTTCACAACCTGCGGTCGCACAACATAAAACCAGGCCCAGCAAAGCCCGGTATAAATTGTCAGCCGCCAAACAAACAGTCCGTACCGGCTTGCACTCAGCCAGTCGCGCACCTTATGCCCATCCGGATCGGCTTCAAACAACACTGAGGCAATGAAGAAAAGCCCCACAGTCAGCGCGAGGATAACCAGAAAAGTCAGCACGAAACGGCGCGTACGGCCAAAACGACGCTGAGGGGAGACGGGTATCGTCATTATTGTGCTCCTGATTTCTGGCTCATGTTATTGAATCCCTGATCCTGACTTCCGCTGTGCTGCTGCAGGCGGCTGTCCTGATTGCGTACCCCTTGACGTTCCAGGGTTGTGAGCAGACTGTTATTGCTGATGGACTTTCTCAATGCCATTTCGTTACTCAGCGCGGCCAGCTCCCGGTCGAGCGCATCAACGCGACGGTCCCCCTCAGCCAGCGCTTCCGGCTGGTCGGCCGCATTGGGTTCAGACTGGCCGGTAGTCAGCATGCGTCGCATGGTCAACGCCTGTTCCACTGTGTCAGACATGGCCAGTTCGCCGGCGAGGCGCTGTACCAGCGCCGCGTTGTCCGGGTCGTCTTTCAGGGACTGAATAACCCCGCGCGTTACCACCAGACTACCCGTTTTAAGCTTGGCCAGATTATCCGCCGTCGGCGCATCTGAGCCGCCAACGAGTTTCGTCAGTTCATCCAGGTTCTCTTTGGTCGTATCCTCAAGTATTGGTGCAAACCCCGTGCCGGCAACCGTGCTGCCGGCTGCATTCTCGCCCCCACCGCTGTTGCATACACTGGCATCGCGGCAGGTGCGGATAGAACGATCTCCCAGTACTTTTACGACCGCTGCTGCGGCAGCTTCTGAATTCGGATAACGCTGGCAAACCGAGCCGTTACAGCTTGAAGCGCCTACGTTGTTGTTGCTGGTCACAGGCAGGTTGTTCATCATGTTGTAACCGGCTTTAGCCAGGTCATGCGTCGGTTTAATGGCTGGCTGCCCTTTACCGCCGCGTTTCTGTCCCCCGATCCATGTCGCACCGTCCTCACCCGTCGCCTTCTGCAGTTTCTGGTCGCTGCTGACGGCATCACCGTCGCTGGAGGCGACAATATCCTTGTACTCCTCGGTGACGGCCGCCTGCGTCCACTTGTTCCCCATCGTATAATCGGCCATTTTATTGGCCATGTTCTGGCAGTTGAGTTTGGCCTTGTCAAAACTCAGTCCGGCCTGCAACACGCCGTTGGTCAGCATTTCGTACAGCCCGGGATTGGCGCGCTGGATAATCATCGCCGGCATACTGGAGACCGCACCGGTCGCCCCCTGAATCACGGTGCCCATCAGATCCTTAAAGCCGCTGGTCACACCGTTAAGCTGATTACCTACCGTCGTTTTCAGGTCAAAATTTCCGCACATCAGGTCGCTGCTCATGCCAGCGTTCATGCCCAGACGCGTCATGCTGTTTCGGGAAGCGGGTGGCGAGATGACCGAGCCTCCGCCAATGGAATAAAACAGGCCGTCACTGATGGCTCCGTTGGCAGAAGCGCCGCTGGGAGAGGTAGTGACCTCGGCGTATGCATTGGGTGTGCCGCCGGCTAACATCACCAGCAACGTCAACGGGAGAGCGAGAGGGACATTTTTTAGCATTGTCATAGTGTGAGTCTCACGAAAAATCAGTGCTGGAAAGGAAGGTCTGACCGCGGCGTTTACAGCAGCTGTAAGGTTGCCAGAGTGCCCAGGCATAATTACCGTCCTGAGAAACCGTCGCGCCAGTGTCGGGGAAGACCGCACAGGTGGTCGAGAGCGTCGGAGAAAGACGTTGCCACTTATGGTTTTGGGTACCGGTATTCTCTTTCACCGGTGCAGGTGGCCAGTAGCCAGGGGATTTCTGGCCTACCAGCGGCTGGTAGACGTGCAACTGGCCGGTCCGGGTGATGACATCGGCCACGCGCTGGGCGACGACGGCTGCGGACTTATACCCGTCTTCCTGGGTGACAAAACCGCTGCGCGGATAGATGTTTCCCCACATATTGGCACCTGCCTGACTGCCCAGCTCACGTTGTCCGGGAATAAGGGCTTCCGGGTACAGGCCTTCCGGCAGGCCGCTTCGCCAGACCAGCGCATCGAGCGAACTGACAAAATAAGGAACAAAAGGCGTGGCGGCGGACTTGCAGGAGTACCCGGCTATTTGTCCCCCGATAAGCGTGGTGGCCGGATGGCCATAGGCATCGGCATAATGAAAATGTAGATTTTGTTTACGTAGCCCGGGAGCCTTCATTTCTTGTTGTCCCCCGCCCGCGCTGACGCCGCTCAGAGAACCGATGACGCCGCTTTCTCCGCTGCCGGCCGCACCGCTGACAGCGGATATTTCCGTCCAGGGATTATCGCCGGGGCCGGAATAGGCTGACACCACAGCTTCCGGGATGAAATGTTCAACCTTCACGGACGTTTTGACAGAACAGCCAAAAGGCGTACAGAGGAGCCAGTAGCAGATCCCCTTCACCTTCCAGCCGATACAGGAGACGCTGGCTGCACTGGAAATCAGGCTGGCGGTGTTGACGCTGGCCGCACACAGCCCACTGCCGGTCAACAACGTGGCCAGCAGCAGCCGGCGGGAACGGGGTGAGGAAAATATCATTGGTTTTCCCCTCGCCAGTCCGCCAAATGGTGCATGGCCACACTGACGTCCGTAGTACCGTAAACCACCCATTTATCGTCAAACACGACCGCAGGGTATTTGGTCAGCCCCAGTGACCAGGCTTTCATCACCCCCTGATAGGCGCTGGTCAATTGCTGTTGTTGCGATGAGAACGCAGGTGAGTTGAGAACATCCCGGGCCTGTTTTTCAGCCAGGGCGGGATTTGCGGGGAGGATGCCAAAGATATCCGTTTGAACATGCTCGGGCGCATCGAGGTACACCACAGGAATATCTGGAGAGGGGGAACTAACGGGGTTCGAACTGTCAGTATAAATGACGGTGCCGGCGCAGGCACTGGCAGACAGGCACAGTGCCGACAAACAGCTGATGAGTTTTTTCATGGAGAACACTCCTTAAGCGGATAACCCGCCTAAGGTGCGTCGATACGCTGTTCACGTCAGTAAACAACTCAATATCTGACTACGAAAATTTATCCGGTCTGCTCGTCAGCCTCCTGCTCTGCACGCCACTTCAGGTATTTCAATTCCGCATGAAAATATCCCGTAAAACCCACTGCGGCGGCATTCCGCTCAATTACCCAGCGTGTTTCCCCCTGCCGCAGGTATGGCTTCCAGTCCGGGGAGATTGCGCTTTGCATTTTCGCCTCCCAGTCTGCATGAGATGGCGGAAAATAATAAAGGTAATCTGTAACATGAGCTAACGTGTATTAGCTCAGACTTAATCTGACAGTCTGGTTTGAGGCATTGCTGTAGTTCTTTTTTAATGTTCCCCGGTTTTGTATAAAAAGCGTTTTATAAATCGTTTCGTGTGACACATGCATTTCCTGATTATCCGGATAACAACGTTTCAGCCAACCAGCAATTTGTTCCGGCGACCAGTCCTGATGCATCTTCTCTGCAATGATTTTACACAATGTGGGGCTTTCAATTAGCTTGCAAAGTTTTGGTCTCAGAACACTTTCCCACGCAGCAGTATCCGCTTTTGCTGCACGGTATTATTTTGCCCCCATGCATCTTGATCTCGCGGCTAACTGTTGAGAGGACTCTTGATAATTTGTCAGTGATGTCCCTGATGCTACGTTTTGCTACCAGTCCTCTGGATATCTCCTCTCTTTCATCAAGCGAAAGAGCTAACCGGTGCCGCTTTCGGACAAGGGGGGCAGTATCCACCAGTCTGGCGGATACTGGGCATGATGGAAGAATGGTATCTGTCGAACATTCTGGCGATATCATGCAAGGAATCACCTTGTTTATATCTGTCCCAGATAATGGCTTTCTGTTCTGGCGTGTAGTGAATCCGCGTTCTTCGTTTCATGGCAACACCCCCTTGATTAAGGATGACGTTGCATCGACCCGTTGAACTCACACGTGAAAGCGGAACATTGAAAGGTAAACGAACGATCTGGGATGGACGTTCGGCGGTTCGAACTGCGTTATACATGGCAATATTATCGGCAGCACGAAGCAACGTGCGGATAAAAGCCTTTTATGATCAGTTGGTAGCCCAGAGGAAAGTGAAAAAGGTCGCATTAACAGCCTGCATGAGAAAGCTAATCACGATCCTGAATGCGATGCTCCGAGATAACAGTGAATGGGTGATAAACTGACCAGCACTCATTGACTTTAAATACAACTGCTCCTTTGAAATACAATAACCGGTTAAAAACGATGTCATGCAATAGCTATAACATTCGATAAAACGAATATGTAAGCGCAAGATTTTTAGACACAGATAGGGTTGCCGTTGGTGGTTGCGTTATCCCGTTCAGCCTGACGGGTCAGTTGCAGAAGCGCATCCCGCTGACAAGGGTAAGCCTACTCAATAAAGGCTGCCGCCCAGGCCGGCATATGCGGGGAAAGGCGATAATGGATCCACTTCCCCTAGCACCGGTCATGCAGGATGCCCCTTTCTTTCAGCAGGGCAAGATGACGGAACATTTTTAGCTGGGATTTCTGCAGGATAGCGGAGAGCTCACAAACGCAAAGTTCGCCTTTTTCACACAGCAGGAGGATCAGAGCCAGACGGGTTTCCTCAGCAAGAGCCTGGAAAAACATAAGGGGGTAGCAGTGACATATTAACTCCTGTTCAGTCAGAAGATGGTCTGAGGGTAAAGAAAAAGATTAGCAATTATATGTATGGATAAATGCATATGAATCGGCCAAAGTAGAGGTGCGGTTCACGTAATACGACAGGGTGGCAGCACTGCCCGGGTACGCTGCCCGGTTCGCCTCCCAAAATCCGTGGCAGGCGCCATTTCTGTCGGCTACTTAATATAACCTTAGATACGGAACAGTTAAGATGGCAAAAGTCAGCATAAGAAAGATGAACGATGAAGACTGGAATCCAGTCAGGGAGATTTATCAGGAGGGGATTGCTACCGGCAATGCCACCTTCCAGATGGTACCACCGGAATGGCAGGAATGGGACAGCGGTCATATCAGGGAATGCCGTTATGTTGCCTGTGTTGAGAACAGTGTGGCGGGATGGGCTGCATTATCTCTCTATTCCCGCCGGAATGCATACCGCGGCGTTGCTGAGCTGAGCATTTATGTCGGTTCCGGCTATCAGGGTTGCGGAGTGGGCAAAGCGCTGCTCTCGGAGCTCATCAGAGGATCAGAAAAGGCCGGGTTCTGGACCATATTGGCCGGCATATTTCCGGAAAATAAGGCAAGCATTTCCCTGCATCTCGGCCTGGGATTCAGGGAGGTTGGCTGCAGGGAAAAGGTTGGGGAAATGAATGGCGTATGGCGCGATGTTCTGATTTTTGAACGCAGAAGTCGTGCGGTCTGTTACTGAACAAGCCTCCGCTGAGCGGAGGCATCCAGGGTATTAACATTATTCTACGGAGATGGCCTTGGGATTCTGCATTATGAACTGACTGCAGAAGACGGCTGCCAGACCGCCGCACAGCGGAGCGCACCAGTACAGCCACTGGTTATCCCAGTACCCCATGGCGAAAGCCGGGCCGAAACTTCTGGCGGGATTCATGCTAGCACCGGTTAGAGGGCCGCCGATAAAGGCATCCAGAAAGACCGCAATGCTGATGATGGCGGCATTCCGTGTTGTCAGGATGCTCATGATTAAAAAAAACGTCATGATCCCCTCAATGAAGAACGCGTTATATAGGGATACGTCCATATGAACCCGGGTTACGCCTGCCAGCAGCGCATGACCAAACACGGCCTTCAGGCACAAGGCTGCAGCACTTGCGCCCAGCAGTTGAGCCAGGACGTAGCTCATTGCCGAGCGCAGAGAGCAGGCCCTGATTAGATAAAAAATCATGGTGACCACTGGATTCAGGTGTGCCCCGCTGCTGGCCGAGAACAAATTTATGCAAAAGTAAACGGCCAGACCAAAACTGAGCGCTATACCGAAATTGCCAATTACCTCGCTGATTTCATTGACAGAAATGGAACCGACACCAATCATAACCAGCATGAATGTACCGAGACATTCCGAAAGCACATCACGGGATTTACAATTGCATAAAGTCTTCATGGGTCAGTCCTGAAGGATGCGGTGAACGGGTGTCGGCATACCGGGACTGAACGCATTATGTTCCCGGAAGATGACCTGCGATTCTGTCAGTGAGGCCGTATGTTTGACCGCCGCCTCCACGATCGCATAAATTTCAGCCGGCTGCCCTTCAGCGCGGGCATTGATGAGTGCAACACAGGCTTCTGCCGGATCGCAGCAACGCTCATCAAACTGGATTTCTTTATGTATGTCGACCAGGCTTGCTTTTGTGAGTGTCACGCCGTTACCCAGTGCTATTTTAATATGACCAATCACCCGGTTACTGAGTGAGGGGGCAGATCTCAGATTCTCAAGACAGGTCCGGATCCAGACATCAGGCGCAATAAGCCGGTCATTGGCCGTCAGGTCCAGGCTTATATCCACCCACGCCATATCGGCTTCAGCGGCCCCGTAGGTTTCATAATCAATCTCCAGAGGCGTGAGGGTATCTGCAGACAGCTGAGGCGTGAAGATGAGCGCATCGGCAAATTCAGCGATGCCGTCACCGGTCTGCGAGGAATATGTTATAACCGGCTTGGCCGGATATTGCTGATGCAACGCCGCAATAAACGCTGCCCGGTCGTCGTCAGGAATACTGTCTGACTTGGAGAGGCCAATTATCTGCGCATCTTCTATCTGCTTTGTAAAAAGGTAGCTCAGACGGGTTCCAAGCAGGCGCTGCATATCAGCGTAGCGGTTGCCGTCCAGCACCACCGGAAAAGGCAGCACTTCCAACTGAGCGCCGTAGTACTTTTTAAGCGGCCTGATGACCGTTGAAACCAGATCCGTACAGCTGCCCACGGCTTCTGCAATAATGACGTCCGGTTGTTTTTCTGCAATCAGGCCCTGTACCGCTTCTATCAGATCTTCA
This sequence comes from Sodalis sp. RH14, assembly GCF_047324285.1. Taxonomy (NCBI): domain Bacteria; kingdom Pseudomonadati; phylum Pseudomonadota; class Gammaproteobacteria; order Enterobacterales; family Bruguierivoracaceae; genus Sodalis; species Sodalis sp. RH14. The sequence goes on along the minus strand of NZ_CP178739.1, from coordinate 2,070,195 downwards.
AATCGGCAGCAAAAACACCCGTTCCCGACCTGCCTGGTCACTATGCCCTTACCTTCACCCATTTCGGTATCAATCAGCAGGCTTCCCTGGTCATTGGCAATGTATACTGCGGACAGTCCTTTTCTTTCAACATGTGAAATCAGCCTAAGGGCCGTCGTGGTCTTTCCGGCCCCCAGAAATCCACTCAGCAGTAATATTTTTACTTTTTTCATTGTGGCCACCTTATTTTTTGAGACTGCTCACAAGGTAATAACCCAGTTTGTGTTCAATAAATGATGAAGCCTCCGGCTCTTTTTCCTGCAGCTCAAAATACTGCTTTTTATATTCTTCGCTGTTTTCAAGCATCTGGGCGTAACGCAGGTTTTTATCATCCGTATGGTTTTCCACCACGAAAGAGGTAAATTCATTCTGCTCAAGAGAGGTGAGGTTTTCACTCAGTAGCAGGCTGCCTGCGCGGCATCCGCTCATAAGGTTGATGTTTTCACGGATGTTTTGCGGAACGGTTTCGTACGCAACAAAGTCCGTGTAAATGAAAATGCCGCCTGGTGACAGGACGCGATGAATCTCCTGCAGAACCTTATTCCTGTCCGGCACCAGGTTGAGGACACATTCGCTGTAAATGAAATCAAAAGCGTTATCCATGAAGGGGAGATCCTGAGCATCTGCAACGAAAAATGCCATTTTCTCCGTGAAGGGGGCGTCCGTTTCAGCTTTTCTCTGACGGGCCAGCTTGATCATATTGTCGCTAAAGTCGATGCCGATTATTTTCTCCGGCTGATGCAGAACTGGCGCGGCGTCGAAAAGAGTGGTCCCCATCCCGCAGCCGATATCCAGGATGGTTGATGGCTGCCGGGCCGCAATGTAGCGGAGGATGCTTTCCGTGGGGGCGCCGGGAGAAAACTTATCCGTTCCCTGAGAATATCCCGATCCCCCGAGGGCAGCCTGATTGTAAAACTCCCTGATGGGATTCAGCGCCGGCGCTTTTGCCGGGGCACAGCAGTTAGTGGTGGTCATGATGAGAGCCTCTGGTTACGCAAACAAATACAGCGCCTGTGAGCAGCCACAGGGCGGCGGTGACATAAAAGATGGAGTTATAAGACACGCGATCGACGAGAAATGCGTTCAGCATCGGGCCGATCACCATACCAAAACTGCTGGCAGAACCCAGGAAACCCATGATCCTGCCCATACCGTTCTTCTTACCGGTTTCCACAGACAAAGCCGACACGCCAGCCATGCACAGCGCCACACTGACGGCAGTCGTGCAGACAAAGAAGCAGAGCCCAGCCCAAGCCGCGTATCCGCTAATCACCGGGGTGAGCAGAAGACTTGCCGACATGCTGACGACCGAGATAAGGATACAAGTTTGCCTGGAGTGCCGATCGACGAGTCGCCCGAAGGGGATCTGAAGCCCAGCCATGATGAGGCTGTTTACGGCAATAAGGGTTCCCAGAACGGAGGGAGACAGATTCATCTTCAGCGCATACAGAGGGAAGAAGGAAATGATGAAAATATCAAAGACGGCAATGACGGTATTGAACAGTGCCAGCACAATGACGCCGCGGGTCAGGGTGACGCTTGTCTGCCGTGCACTGTCCGGTGTCGCTCTGCTCTGTGACGTATTCTGCGTCGGGTGCTCGTGTGGCAGCAGGATCACAACCAGCAGGGAGATAAGTGAGAGAAAGAAAAGACACGAAAAGGCTGTACGAAAGCCCCAGTACTGGGCTATGAAACCGCCCGCTACCGGACCGAACGCGCCGGCGGACAGGATAACCGTATTGAGTATGCCGATGTAATATCCTTCCCTTCCCCTGAGGCTGATATTACCCATGTAAGCCATGGCCATGGGCAACATCATGGCGGAGGCGATACCGTGCAACAGGCGGGCGCCGAGAAGGGTAACGGCATCACCGGCAAAAAAATAGGTTAGCGAGACAAAGGGATAGACCACAAGAGAGACGATAAGCGTCGTTCTCGCCCCGTATTTTTCTGAGAAAAACCCTACGGGCGTGCCGATTATCAGCCTGACAATGTAAAAGCCGCTGAAAAGGAAGCCGATCGCATAGGTTGATATACCCATGGTGCCGGCATACGGAGCCAGCAACGGGGCAATAATCCCGGTTCCGCTGACAAGCAGAAAAACAGCTGTGCAGAGGAGCAGTTGCATCCTGCGATTATCGCGGGTGGATTCACTGACAGCATTCAACGGTGAAGTATTCATCTGACTCGGTAATCCTTTCAAGCGGATCTAAAGAGGATGCACTGGAGATAATGTACGAACCCAGTCGGGTGTAGTTGCTGGTCGTCCGGGTGACGAAAGAACCCGCCGGAAAAGCCCGCTGCACCGGATAAGGGCAGGACTTATAACGGACATACCCGTCTTCAGCGGCAAACAGAAAGATACTCATGGCCGATGCCGGGCTTTCTGTGACACAGCCCAGTGCGGTAAGAACGTCATCCACGGAATGCCCCAGCGACAGAAGCAGCGCGGCCTCGAACAAATCCAGCCCGGTGGTGAGCCGGACGAGATCGGCAATATTGTCTCCTCCGATCCGGCCGTTAATTTCTATCAGGCCGGGCACACCTTCGTGCAGCTTGATTTCGGTATGCGTAACGGCATGCCGGATGTCCAGCTGTTTGTGAAGGGAAGAAACAAAAGATTTTATGGCGTTCCGCTCTTCCGGACTTATGCGTGCCGGTACCAGGTGAGCTTTTTCAACACTGCCCTGAGTAAACTTTTCAGTAACGGCAATAACGCGCGTGGATGACATGTCAGATAATGCTTCCACGCTGAACTCCCGGCCCTCCAGATACCGTTCAATCAGCGTCCGGCCTCCCATCGCCTGAAGGACATGGTTCTTTTTCAGATTACCGATGATGCTGACCGCGTCCCAGAGCTCCTCTGTGTTCCGGCAGATGTAGACGTGGTTACTGCCGGCATCATTTTCCGGTTTGGCCACTACCGGAAAATCCATACCTTCGGTGTCACTGAGCAGCGCGCGAATGTTTTCATTCACAACGTAAGGCACGGTGTCGAGCGGCGTTCCCCGGAGCGCGTTTCTGACGCTGGATTTGTTTCTGCAGATGGCCGCCGCCTGTTCAGACAGAAAGCAGGTACCCGCCAGGGTTGCGATTTTCGCTGCCAGCTCGGTACGGTACTCATTCAGCGTAAGAACAGAAACCAGGTGCATGCCGTCCTGCAGGAGAGCAGCTATCTGATTGGTAATACCGTCACTGTCATTGAGGTCTGCCTCAATGGCTCTGTCCACAAAGCAGAGTTCTTTCAGGGATATACGGGTATTGATCAGCAGCACCCTGTAACCGTGCTTTCTGATGATGCGCGTTTCCTGCTCAGGGTCTCTGCTTCCAATAAGAACAACATAACCGTGTTCCATTCTCACCCCCTTATGAACAGCACGAAGAAGAACCCGAAGGCTTCTCATTCTTGACGGTTTCACTGTAGATATACGAAAGCTTTACGCTGGCGATAATGGCAAAGACGGCATCAATGTTATCCTGCCCGCCTCCGGCGTTTTTATATTCAAGCATCAGTGCTTTTGCCTCTTCCGGTTTGTCCATTGCCAGCAGCACGGCCATTTTGATCAGGCCCAGCGTGCCAGCTTCCAGAGTGGATTTTTCCTGCGCAAAGGCAGTCAGCTTTGAAAATTCATTAATAAACATGTTGATTATCCTGTCAGCATTTGAGACAGCAGCGCTTGAACACGCCTTCTTCAGCCGGGGTGACACTTGCAGCGTAAAGCTCATCAACCCACGGATCGTTGTGGGACCAGTCATAGTGGAAATCGTATTCAGTGAGGCTGACATTTTTTATGTCATCCGAAAGAAGCAGGGGCGAGCCTTTATAGAGCGACAGGCGGGTTTCAAACTGAATGGGGTCAATATCGTCACGCAGGTTGACGCCGTCTATCCACTCCTGGAAATGCTCCATGTCCCTGAGTCCCGCCCAAGGGTTATACATAATGAATGTGGGGTTCAGCATGATGCCGGAGCTCTTCATTATGCGGATGGCCTTCTCCGTATCACGGACGGTGACCTGCTTGTTGAATATCCTCAGGACATTGTCGCTGGGGAACTCCAGCGCGGAAGTGATAATCCTTACGTTCAGATCCCTCAGAAGCGCCATGCGACTTTCATTTTCAATAATGTGATCCACCCGGGTCGTAATATCGAATGTCAGTTCAGGGTGGATTTTGTGAAGATCGGTGAGAATTTCTATTCCGTAATGCCGGGTACTGAACCAGTCTGCATCAATAAAGGTCAGGTGCGTCATGCCTCCGTCGACCATGTTTTTGACATCGTCGATGATAATGTCAGCGGGAATTTTTATCACCCGACCGTCATAAGCGGCGTAGACCGAGCAGTACAGGCATTTATGCTTACATCCCCTTGCCAGTTCTGTTGACCCGACAGTAACATCTTTTCCGAGCAGCTTGTTTAGCTGCTTATTGGGATATTTATCCAGTGAAGGGAGGATTTTCCGGTTGGGCACACTGAAACCTTTTTTGGAAAAAAAGGGCGCCGGTTCAGTGAGATCGCCTTGATTCATAACGCCGGGCAATGATATGCGGGCGCCGGTAAAAAGGGCGTTAATCAGGGATTTCATGGTTAACTCCCAGTCGCCGAGGATACAGAAATCCGCTCCTTTCTCTGTCAGTCGGGTCGCATGAATGGTGGCATGCTGGCCATAGAAACACACTTTTGTGGCCGGATTCAGGCGTTTTATGGTTGCGAGCAACTCAACCCCCGGCATCACCGCATCGAACAGCGGCAGTGAAATAAAAATGAGATCCCGCCCTCTGATTTTTGATTCATCCGGCCCGTGTACGTAGGTATCCAGGACGTCAATGTTAGTGACAGCGGCTTCCCCTGCCAGCGCCTGGTAGGCCGTAGAGATGGTTATCGGCTGGTAGCCGCCTTCAAAGATGGAAACAAGCAATACATTCATCCGTTCACCTGCGCGAAGTTATATAACATATGGCGAATGTTTTATGTGTTAGCGGATGATAACCCGCTGGATAGTTTCGACTTACTTATACCACCCCGCGCAAATTATTGTCAAAGAACGTAATGTATTGTATATATAATTGATTTTAAATAACATTAAATCTTGGTGAATACAGATGACTGAGAAATAGCATAAATCCGGCTAATAATTTTGTCTTTCCGCACAGAGCATCATGCTAATTAATTTATTCTGCACCAGAATAAATGTTTTCAGTTCGTTCAGCCGCCTTGCCTAAAAACTGGACTTCGGGTGAATGACAGTCAGTTTTATGGTATTTTTTCCATTGCCTGAACTCAGAATTTCAATTCCGGAAAGGACTTATCCCGGGCGGTTTGATGTCTGGCGACAGAAGGCATGATATGTTTTAATTTTTATCAAATCTGACTACCGGCCTGACAATATGATCCCACCATCTGCCTTTTACCGGCTGCTTTCAGACGAGAGTCGCCTGAATATCCTTCTCCTCCTGAGGGAGTCCGGTGAGCTGTGCGTATGCCACATCTGCGCGTCGCTGGATAGCTCCCAGCCGGCAATATCCCGTAATCTCGCCATGCTGAAAGGCGCCGGCGTTCTGACCGACCGCCGCAACGGAAAATGGGTTTACTACCGGCTCTGTGAGTCATTACCGGTGTGGATGCACGATATTCTTGAAATAACGCAACGACAAAACCAGCACATATCCGGCCAGGTACGGCAGGACCTGCCGGTTCATTCGAATTAACCCTGACGGCAAACGGTATGCTGGCGGCTGTCGGGGCGGGGGTGAGCTGTTCCCTGCCCGTAAACTGCTTAACAGCAGAATACATGAAACGCATGCAGTGGGGCCTGTAAGCTTCAGTCTGGTATGTTTTTACAGAGATGCTGGCTGTATAGCCTGATGCAAACAAGCAGTGTGCTTGTGCTGCCTGAGGCTGCAGTTGTTAAGAATGATTACGGCTGGTTGATTTTTTTGGGATGCCATCGTAATGATCCCCATGATCACCGCGACAGACTTTATTGGAAGGGAAACTCGCAGTTATCCGGCTGATGGGATGTCAGGGCACATAAATCATCTGTGCCCTGAGTTTGTTATTTTTCTTTAGGTTTACAGGGTTTAACCATCGGATTATTAACGGGATTTTTTTATTATCCCGCTGGCACTGATCGGGCTTTCCTGTCGAATCAGCAATTCGTTTAGGACCTGGTTTTAGACCAATAATATTCATCCTACAGACGTTAAAAAAAATCCCTGAGTGGATATATTAGAAGCTGCAAAAATAATCAAGTAAGGTAACTGCTCCCATATTATTAAGTGACAAATGCGTGAGCAATGTCCGTAACTGGCACAGACCTGCCTGTCAGATTAGCTTTGGCTTGTGCCGTAGTTGTGTCAGGTCAAGTCTGAGCTAATATAGCTAACGCGCCTGCGGCTTGTTCAACTGGCGTCGTCTGCACAAAAGATTTGAGCAGCCGTCGCCAGTTTCCCTATTTATCCTTCTTTGATCGTCAACACATCCAGTGATTTCAGCAACCACATCATGTCAGTGGCATCCGCAACATTGATATACCATCTGGCTCCCCGTACATACTCATTATCATCTGGCCAGACAGTGCTACCCGTAATGGTGATCAATAAATCCAGAGTGGCCCCTGCCTTATCTTTCAGGTGTACGGAGACACAGTTGAGCGAGCCCACCCGGTGCGGCCGCATCGAGAGAAAGGCCGTAGACTGCAGGCGCTTTCGGATATGGTCGCAGAGCGTCATAAGCTGACCATGATCAGTAACACCGATACGGGCCTCTCCCTGCGGTGGCACATCAAACATGACGGCCAGACTCACTTCATTATCATTGACTACGGCAGGTGGTAACATTCCCAGTCGTCTCATACCGCCCTCGCTTCAGTGAGTATTCCCCGGGCCTTATCGAGCTTTCGGGCAACGTGGAACGCCGCTTCCAGTTCACTACAGTGGTATTCATTCATCAGTGCGCGCCGCTCCGCTTTTTCTTCTTTCTCTGTCATCCCGAGTGCCAGGTACAGGCTGGGCGGCACCGCCCGGAACAGTGCCTCTACCCTTTTGGCCAGGACCACACCTTCGGTATAGCAACGCGGGAGTTTGGTCGCCGACAACAGCATGGCTTTTTGCTCCACCGTGAGCTTTTTAAAGCGTGAAATTTGCTCCACTTCATCCGGCGGCATGGTCAGACACAGCCACCATTCAGCCATGTTGAGCATTTTTTCCGCCGTGTCCGGGTAGTCCGCGAGGTTCTGGGTGGCCAGCCACAGCCAGGCACCGAGCTTACGCCACATTTTCACCACCTTGGTCATGTAAGGCGACAGCAGAGGGTTTGTGGTCACGATATGGGCCTCATCAATCACCATATTGATTTCGCGGTCAAGATACTGATCACGTTCGGCAATGTTGTTCACCGTATTGACCAGGGCAATGACCGCCACCGCCATCTGCGCTTCATAACCTTCCCTGGCAAGCGTTCCCAAATCAATCAGTGTGACGTCCGCCTCCGGCCACGGCGTACCTGGCCGGTTAAACAGCTCTCCCTCAAAGCCTTCAGTGAACATCCGCAGTGCTTCTGACATTTCTTCGGCACGTGCCCGCCGGCTGGCCGTTCTGCGTTCGCGGCCGTCGGCATCTTTTGAGTTATCGCGTGCAATATTTTCCAGCGCATGCATCAGATCCTCAGGCAACATTTGCCGGTTCTCATTAAAGGATGTGCGCGCCGCCGCGAGGATAGCTTCACGCAACATCCCGCGATCGGCCCGCGTCATGCGGGCCTCCTCGGCCGCCTCCCCGCCGGTTACCATCAGACGCGCCGCAATTTCCATTTCCCCCAGGATGTCACGTTTTTCATCGTCTTCCTCATCGCCCGTGCCGGCATCAAGCTCTGGCAGGGCTGACTCATCAATGACCAGCTCATCGGGTGAGGCCTGGAGCAACAGATGGGCATCGGCGAAGGGGGCCAGCGAGACACCTTTCCCCGGCTTCACACTGATTTTATTGACGGTCAGCCCCAGCGACTCACAATAATCTGCAAACAACCCAAACGAGTTTCCCGCCTCCAGCAGGAATAACCGGGAACGGTGTACCGCCATCAGCTGAGACAGCGAAGCACAAAGCGTGGCCGATTTACCTGAGCCGGTTGGACCGAACAGCAACAGGTGCGCGTTCTGCGTGCGGTCATCTTTGTTCATCGGATCGAAGGTCAGCGGAGCGCCGCCGCGGTTGAAGAAGGAAAACCCCGGATTACCGGTGCCGGTATCGCGGCCAAAAACCGGCAACAGGCAGGCAAAATGCTGCACAAACGTCAGCCGGCTGTACCAATGGTTTTTATCCACCGACGGGTTAAAGCACATCGGCATGGCACGCAGATATCCGTTCAGCGGAGCCACATCGTGCTCAGGATTTACCGGCTGCAGCCCGGCATTGAGCAGTTTGGCACTGATATCGAGATAACGCTTATCGAGGCTGTTAAGGTCGGGCGCGCGCAGAAGAAACGTCAGCGCAGACCGGTACAGTTTATGCTGGTCGCCCAGGTATTCACGTGCTTTTTTTGCATCTTCACGGGCGCGGGTGGATTCAATATTTTCCCCCATAGCGTTACGGCCAAGGCGGCTGAACTCTTCTTCCAGCACGTCCTGAGGCTGTACAATCAGCGTCATAGCGATCATGGTACCCTCCGGCATCAGGTCCATCAGGGTATTGATGTTCTCCCCCCGCCGCACTTCGCCGGTCAGATGGCCCGTTTGCGGCGCGCGGCGTAAACGCTCAACCGGCACGGCCTTATGAGCGACGTTATCAAACCACCACACGCCCCGCTCGGCATCGCTGCGCGGGCGCGTAAACCACAGGGTTTCGCTGAAATCATTCAGAATAGGCAGGCTGTCCGGTTCACCGTCGTCGTGCCGTGCGGCGCGGTAGAGCACCTCGGGCGCCACCCACTGTGGACTCGGATTAAACCAGCGCAGCAGCCAGCTGTGGATCTGCTCCCCGTTTTGTCGCTCACAGCGAATGCCGGCACCGGCCAGCGCCGAGGTCAGCCGGTCACACACCTGATTAAGCAGGACGGCCGGCGGCAGCGGATCACGGGCATTCTTCTCGACATATCGATAAATAACCATGCGCGTGCGGCGGGTCTGACCACGCCAGGGCGCGCCGGTGACAATCTTGTCCTCAAAAAGCCCCTTTTCTACTGAAATACTTTGCATATGTCGTTCAGTTTCGGCCAGCCAGGCGCGGGTAAACGGCGTCCCCTGTGCCCAGGGTTTGACATAGCCCCGCAGCTTATCCATATAGGCCGTCACGTCAGTTTCATCCTGACAGTAAAACTGCACCACCCACTGATTCCCGTCGAGCTCCGGGAGGCTGTCCTGCAGCGCATCCTCCACTACGTCGCGGATTTCTTCCAGACGTTCGGCCGGACGCCCCTCCGTGCCCACCGGGATCACCTCAAACACGGCGCCGACGGACACGCCGTCATCGAGAAGCAGGCAGCGCCCCTCCGGGAGATATTCGCCCCAGGGCATATAATCAATAATCGACGGCTGTAGGCCATAGGCTCTGGCCTCATCGCTGTGGGTGAACCGCCCCTCACGGCTGAACGGCTCATGCCCCTCAACCGCGAAGGGTCCGTTGCCACTAAGCTGTACGTCTGAGGTATCGGGTTGACGACGAAACAGTGAAAACATTACAACTCTCCCGTGCGTTCGCCCGGCAGGGCATATTGGATCTGGCTGTAGAACGGAAACACCGTGCTGTATCCCGGCACCGGCGCATTGCCATCGGCGATGTGCGGGTACACGTACATCACCATGTCCGGATTGGGCAGGCGTGGAAACGTCTGCTGTATTTCATTTTCCTGCGTTCGGCTGTAACTTTCAGCCACCTGCGTTGACGCGGTGCGTTCGCGATCGTTGAGCGTTCGGCGAAGTGTAGTGCGTCCTTCCCCGGTCGCGTGCGTCGTTGATGCACCATCATTCCACAACTCCAGCATGGTACTGTCACCCGGGGGTAACATCGTATCTTTGCTGGTACTGCAGCCGCTCAGCAGCATAAGTACCCCTGCATACATCAGAAATGTTCTTCTCTTTTTCATCCGCCTACCCGCCTTTCTTGTAGAGTTCATCCGCTGAAGCAAAGTCCTGAAAACAACGCAGTAAAAATCTGTCCAGCGCCTCTCGCTGACGCTCTCCTGTGACACGCGGGATCCGTAATGCCGCAGCGGGCAGCCAAAGCTGCGCCGCCGCAGGCGTCGGGTCATTGACCAGCGCGACCATCCAGCTGAGTGAATTCTTTTTGCGGGGGGCGACCGGCCCCGGTCCACGACAGCACCACCACATCGGTTGCAGCACGCCAGAAAACAGCAGTGCACTCACCTCCTTCGCACCAAAGCCTGGCATCGCCGGGGCGTGGCAGACAGACTGCCAGGGCGTGACCTGATGCGTGATGAGCGAGAGAAACAACGCCTGTGCTGAGTCTGAAACCATCCCGACATCCCCCATTAATCAAGACCGGTACCGGCCTGGCTCAGGCTAAAGCCATAGTTCACCTTGCGGCCCTTCTCTTCATAATCAATGGCAAGCTGTTTGGTGATATGGATCGCCACCTTCATACCCGGCGGCACGTAAATGGCATCAAAGGTTTGGCCATAGCGGGCTTTCACCCAATCCGCCGTATCCCGCATGCCCCCGGACAAGGCCTTACCCAGCACGGCCTGCCCGGCATCCCCCGTCAGCGTAGAGGTCACCCCGCCATATCCGTTGGTCTGCGTGCTGTTCTGGTTCTGAGCCAGGGCATCACCCGCCGCGCTGCTGGCCCCCAGCGCAAAGAGCGTCGGAAGGTAAGTCGAGGCGTTGGATTTACGCTCTCCGGAAAGGCACGGAATACCGTTTTCATCAGACAGCCAGCCAATACTGCTCGCACTCCCGTTGCTTTCGCCCTGGCCTCCCCCCTGACTGTCAGCCTGCCCGGCAGGCCTTGGCAGGGTGCGGACGGTACCGTCTGAAAACACAAACGTAATGCTGGTCACTGAGCCGCGCACGCACGACAGCGTCCAGTCTCCCGTCGCCGTACCGGATACGACAGCCCCCTGCACATCCGGCAGATCGATGCCGTTTGCGGTCAGGTTGTCTTTTCCTATCAGCACCTTGAAGGGGTAAGGGTCAGTCACTTTCCCATCGATGGGAACGCGGCCAAGCAGCGCGGTCATCGCCCGGCTGCCGATTAAGGTAGAGTTCTCAGGCAGGGTATACACCGGGTCTACCGGCCCTTCGGCGGCTTTATTGCCGCTCAGCGTCTGGCCGGTATTCGTTTTGTTGGCCAGCTCCGCTTTCTGACGGGTAATGGCGTTGTCGTCCATAAAAGAGGTGGCAAAGGAGAACCCGCTGGCGGCATTGGTGTTTCCCTCACCCACGGGTTTGCCGCTGGCATCGACGGCAACGCCGTCTTTCGGCTCAATCCACTGGAGGCCGTCGCTGCCAGGCGCGGAGGCGGGAGTGCCGCCACCCTCGAGGCCTAATCCCACAGGGATATCGCTGCCGACCGTGGAGGAATTTCCTGTCACCGTCTCCTGGGTACGGCTGCCTTTTTCCTGTAACTGCTGCATGAGGCCGCCAATTTTCGACGTCAGATCCTGCACCTGGTTCTTCAGTTGGCTCTGCTCCTTGTCAGCCACGGACTGCGCGTTGACCACCGCCTGATTAATGCGCTCATCGACGTTCTGGTTAGTCTGCTTCAGGTTCTTGTTTTCCTCCGCCAGGCTTTTGTTGTCCGCATCGAGCTGATTTTGCCGTTTGGTCACCGTCTTCAGGCTGCCGACCAGCGTTCTCAGGGTATCCTGCGGCGTGTCCCCCTCGATGCCCATGGCCTTCATGTCCTCCGGCGTCAGGTCAGGCACAACCGTTCCGGCCGTGGTCTGCGCTTTCTTCTCGCCACCGCCTGATGAGCAGGATTTGACGCCGATAAACACCGCGCCAAGGATGGCCAGAGGCACCATGAGTTTGACTAAACCATTGGATTTGATTTTCATTGACGGGAGCTCCGGGACTTTTTGGCATGAATGGGCGTCAAGGCGGGCTCGGCCAGGAAAGCCCCTTCAGGACGGCCTTCAACCACCAGATACAATACCGTGGTATCTTCCGGCGTCCCGGCATTTCCTAACCACCGGTGCTGGAACGTCGCCGACACAAATTGCCCGTTCAGTTCACGGGGATCGAGAATGACTTTTGCCGCCGACGTATTGCGTACCTGCAGAGCCACCACGCTGTAACCATTGAGGGTCCAGGCGGCCAGCGGGCTGACCATCACCGGCGCTGAGGGATAAAGGGTCGTGACCCGGGACGGTAATTTCAGGGCGACTGTACTGATGCCCGGCACCGCTTCAACCGTCCGCAGCGGCCCATAAAGGCTTTGCGCGGCATAGCGGGTCAGCACCACAGGTAGCGGCGCATTCAGCTTCGCGGGTTTACGTCGTTCTGTTGTCCCCTCCCCCTGCGTGGTTGCCGGCTGCCCGCTGTTGCCGGCACCGCTGACCTGGGTTTTATCGCTGGCAGAGGCTGACGACACCTCACCGTCATAGACCACCTGAACCGGCTCACGGGTTGCTTTCCCCGCCGCCGCACTGACGTCGAGCAGGATAATTTCGCCGTTTTCCTTGTTCTGCAACTGCAGGCGCGTCAGAGGAAAAGCGTCGGTGGCATCCAGATAGACCGCCCCTCCGCTGCTCTGCACCCGCAGCTTGCCGTTAAGGGAAGGTGGAAAACCCACCCGCACGTTTTTGTCCACGAACACGATCCGCTCCTGCCCCACGTTGAGGGGTATCTGCAGAGGGATCCGCTCCCACTTCATCAGCTCCACGGCATGGGCGGCACCGGCCGTTGCTATCAGTAACCCACCGGCTACCAGGATGTTTAATTTCACTGGAATACCCCCGTTTTCTTCTCCGGTGCCTGGACAGGCATCGCCTCCAGACGCTGCGGCACACCGTCATAGCAGTCCATGGCCAGCCCAAACGGATTACGCTCAGGGTCCCCCTCCCAGCGGATCACCTTTATCGGATAACGCACCATCGCCCGCTTAACCGGTTCGGTGTGGTAATACTCGTCCGCCACCAGATCAAGGCGGGCCACCCATTCATCCTCGGATTTGATCTCCACGCTTTTACTGCTGTAACCGCGCCTGGGGATCTCGTAAACCACACGCACGCGGTCTTTCAGCTCGCCGCTGTTAGTGCGAAATTCGGCATCCTTGTTCAAAAAATCCTGGCAGGCAGGCGTCAGGAAAGGACTCATCTGGGCAATTTTTGCCGGATAGTCCACCTCCCCGTCTTTTGGCCAGGCATTGAGCTGCTGGAAAATGTAAAAGGCAAAGCTGTATACCGTTGACGGCGGCACTTCCCACCATTTTTTGGTACTGCCCGACCGCAGATCGGGCGGATTGTGGATGGTCAGGTTACGGGGTGCCAGCATCCAGCCGGTGCTGGTTGTCAGCAGCGCGACAAACAACATGCCGCACACCAGCCGAAGGGTAAAAATATGATTGTCGCGTGCGCTCACCGCATTGCGAAAACGGCTCATTGAATAACTCCCCGTTTAACCGGGCGCGTACGCCGCAGCGCCCATGCCTGGCTGTGGACGATCAGCCCCCGAAAAAGGCCGGCGCGGGCGCGCAGCTCCTCCAGCCGACGCCACAGATAGTTGTCTGGTTTTCCGCGTTTGTAATTACTGACCCAGCGCCCGCCGATAAATACCACGATGATGGGCATAATCAGCATGCAGGTCGGGATTGCAATCCAGCCGACTGCGGGGATGAAGACCAGAGGAAGAGAGACCGGGATACCGAGTACAAAACCCACCGCGGCCGCCAGAAGAAACTCTCCGGCGGTGAAGCCTCTCCAGACGACGGGCGGGGTATTCAGACGGTCAGGTAAAAACTCGATCACGGCCATACCGCCTCCTCAGATGATGTCGCTGGATTTGGTGACAAGCCAGATAACGACGACCAGCAAGATGACGCCAATAATCACGAAGGTGCCGAATTCCGTCCAGGTCGCCTTACCCTGACGGACGTGATGGAAGCAGCTGATTGCCGCATTAGCGACAACGATAAAGGCCACGGCAGCAATAATCAGACCGCCCAGCGTCAGACCGTCGCGCAAATAGCCTTTGATGGTGGCATAGGTACCGCTCCCGCCTCCTGATGAAGGCTGCTCAATGGGCGGCAGGTCAGCCAGGGCATTACCGATATAAAACAGGGTGCTGCCTGCCAGCAGGGAAAATTTGTTACGGAAAAATGTCATTAATTTCATAGAATTATCCTTACTTCAGTGGAAAAACAGGAAGAGTGTTACGAGCAGCAGAACCACCAGGCGGATAGCCGACTCTGGCAGCTTGCTCATGGGAATGGATTTGTCAGACACGCCGCGATAGGCCGTCACCAGCACCCAGGCAACGAACAGAAACAGTACCGCCCCCAGCAGACCTAAAATCAGCAAATTGAGCGCCGACGGCTCCATGCCGCCGCCGGTGCCGGCACTCCAGCCAGACTGCTGAGCAGAGGTCATAGACATCAGCGATCCTCCTCGCCGCGGTACTGGCCAGTGACTGACATCGGTATCGAAGGTTGAGCGCGGGAAGGTTCCAGATAGCGCGCTATGCCCTGCTTCATCGTGGTGATGTCGCGGGTTGCGCTGAGGTAGTCGAAGTAGAAACGGGCATCCTGACCATTCTGGTTGGCCACGACGCGAGCCCTGTCCAGTCCGGCCTGAACCTGATCAAGCTGACGCATCACCAGGGCCAGTTCGTCTTTTTCGGAAGCCTGCGTCGGGAACGTGCTGAAGCTGCACATAGCCAGCAGCAGTACGCAGAGTCCGGGGGTTGGGCGCATGACGCTCTCCTGTGTGTTTAAGGTTGCGGGGGAAAGACTGACGCAACCGAACAGGGAGAGCAGCAGGAAAGTGTTTATGGCGGGGTGAAAATTAAAAAAAGAAGTGAAGGAATTTAATTTAAGTAACGAAACAAACAAAACCGTGATCAGGATCCCTATGGTGGTCGAGAGTAGGAGCGCTCTCCGTGTAGCCTCAACCTCGGTGATGATGGGTAGCTATAACGCCGCTTTCTCTCCTCTGCATAAAACAAGATTATGCTGTTGCTTTATCGGTGTAAAAAACACAGTGGTTCATGATCGGTTTTTTACTACTGCAGCCAACTGCTTGGACGCTTTCCCTTCATACTCGTGAAAAGATTGGCCGCTCAGTGGATAAAAGAACTATTCCACCATGTTATCTCACACTCTTTTGTATAGATTTTTCATTGTCGCTTCCCGTAATACCGCTCCTTCGGTTCATTATTCTAGTTGTTATAAGCCTGATATTACACATTCGAAATTTCAAATATGTAATTGACATTTTTTGAGCAAGCCCTACCATGGCGCCATCATGCAAAGGAGACCTTATGAAGAGTCTGTCTTCACTTCTGTTGTTTAAAAACCTGTCCGATGAAACACGTCTGTCGATCGTCATGCTGCTCAGAGAAGCCGGGGAACTGTGCGTCTGTGAAATCATCGGTGTGCTTAATGAGTCGCAGCCAAAAATCTCAAGACACCTCGCCATGCTCAGAGAAACCGGGCTCATCATAGATCGCCGGGACGGAAAATGGATTTACTACCGCCTGTCTCCGCATATGCCTGCATGGGCAGCGGCCATAATTGAGCAGGCCTTTTTGAGCGAGCAGGACAAAATCACTGCACAGGTAAAAAGCATTACCCGCAAGCAGAATACCACCGGGGGTAAGGCCGTCTGTCTGTAATCTCAGGCGAAAAATACATTCGATAAACCAGATTTAAACCCCACCACAGCCGATGAGAAGTGCGGCCCACGCTGACCGCACTCATTAAATGACATTTAGAGGAAAGGTCATGAAAACCATTTCAGTTTTTGATCCAGCAATGTGCTGTAACACGGGCGTGTGCGGCAGCGAAGTTGATCAGGCCCTGGTCAACTTTTCCGCGGACTGTGACTGGCTTAAACAGGCAGGTGTCACCGTAAATCGCTTCAATCTTTCCCAGCAACCTATGGCGTTCGCAAATAACACTCAGGTTAAAGCTTTTCTTGAGAATTCCGGGGCTTCATCTTTACCGTTGATTCTGCTCGACAATAACGTTGCACTGGCCGGCCGCTATCCGACGCGTCAGGAGCTGGCTCGATGGTGTGGCCTTGCCCTGGAGGGCGAACAAGCCGCGTCATCAGGTTGCTGCACCGGCGGCAAGACGAACTGCTGCTGAGCTCATTAATTCGGAAGAAGGATACCTCCATGCAATTCATGAATAATCCCCCCACGTTTCTCTTTTTCACCGGCAAAGGCGGAGTCGGGAAAACCTCCCTGTCGTGCGCGACGGCCATTTCGCTAGCGGATCAGGGAAAACGCGTTTTACTGGTCAGCACCGACCCGGCGTCAAACGTGGGGCAGGTCTTTGGTCAAACCATTGGTAACCAACTGACCGACATTCATAGCGTACCGGGCCTCACTGCACTTGAGATTGACCCGCAAGCCGCCGCGCAGCTCTATCGCGCACGCATCGTCGATCCCGTTAAGGGGGTGCTTCCCGACGACGTGGTGCGCAGTATTGAAGAACAGCTCTCCGGTGCCTGTACGACGGAGATTGCCGCCTTTGATGAGTTCACCGGCTTACTGACGGACGACGCCCTGCTGCTGGAGTACGACCATATTATTTTCGATACGGCACCTACCGGGCACACTATCCGGCTGCTGCAACTGCCCGGTGCCTGGAGCAGTTTTATTGCAGAAAATCCGGAGGGGGCTTCCTGTCTCGGTCCCCTTGCCGGGCTGGAAAAACAGCGTGAGCGTTATGCACATGCCCTGTCGGTTCTGGCCGACTCCGCCAAGACTCGTCTGATTCTGGTAGCTCGTCCTCAGGCCTCTGCCCTGCTTGAGGTCGCCCGCACGCATGATGAGCTTCATCAGGTTGGGCTGGAGAATCAGACCCTGGTCATCAACGGCGTGCTGCCTGAAAGCGCAACCACGGGAGATGCGCTGGCCCGGTCTCTCTATCAACGCGAGCAGCGCGTGTTAGTAAGCCTTCCGCCAGCATTAGCGGCCTTACCGCACGAAACCTTAGCGCTTCAGCCGGTCAACATGGTGGGCCCTGACGCGCTGCGTGGCCTTTTCCAGACACAAAAATCCGGGGGCGCAACAGTTTTTCTGCAGGACGAAGCGGTTCCGGATATTCCCTCTCTCGATGCACTGGTTGAGGACATCGCCCGCCAGGATCACGGCCTGATCATGCTGATGGGGAAAGGGGGGGTAGGTAAAACGACGCTTGCCGCCGCCTTGGCGGTCAGGCTTGCTGAAAGAGGGCTGGACGTTCACCTCACCACGTCAGATCCGGCCGCACACCTGGAAAACACGCTACATGGTCAGCTTAAAAACCTGCAGGTCAGCAGGATTGATCCGCAGGCCGAAACCGAGCGCTATCGCGAGACGGTGTTAGCGACAAAAGGCAAGGGCCTGGACGCGCAGGGCAAAGCCCTGCTGCAGGAAGACCTGCGTTCGCCGTGTACCGAAGAAATTGCCGTGTTTCAGGCATTTTCCCGCGTCATACGCGAAGCCGGCAAACGCTTTGTGGTGATGGATACCGCACCGACGGGCCACACGCTGCTGCTGCTGGATGCCACCGGTGCGTATCATCGTGAAGTGGCGAAGCGCATGGGCGAAAACGGCCATTATCTTACGCCGATGATGCAGTTACAGGATGCGGAACGCACTAAAGTGCTGCTGGTGACGCTACCTGAAACGACACCGGTGCTGGAGGCGGCCAATTTGCAGGAGGATCTTCGCCGTGCGGGTATTGAGCCGTGGGCGTGGATCATCAACAACAGCCTTGCCGCAGCACGTACGACGTCCCCGTTGCTCAAAATACGCGCGGCACATGAAGTAGAGCAAATCAGGAAAGTTCAGTCAGGCCTTGCGACACGTCTGGCATTGATCCCGCTACAGGAAGATGAGCCGGTCGGTATTGACCGTCTTAGCATTCTCGCTGGAAAACAATAATAAACGGCATTGCGTGCGGGCATAACAGTTCCGCGCAGGAGAGAAAGTATGTGGTTAGCAGGAGCGATTTTTGTTCTGACGATTGTGTTAGTTATCTGGCAGCCTAAAGGTCTGGGTATCGGCTGGAGCGCCATTATCGGCGCCGCGCTGGCTTTGGTCTCCGGCGTGGTCCACGTTGGCGACATTCCCGTCGTGTGGAACATTGTGTGGAATGCGACAGCCACCTTTATCGCGGTCATCATCATTAGCCTGCTGTTGGATGAGTCAGGCTTCTTCGAGTGGGCAGCGCTGCACGTCGCACGGTGGGGTAATGGTCGCGGGCGTTTGCTGTTTACTTACATTGTCCTACTCGGCGCTTCCGTTGCCGCGCTCTTTGCCAACGACGGGGCCGCGCTCATTCTCACGCCGATAGTGATTGCCATGCTGCTGGCATTGGGCTTCAGCCGCGGCGCGACGCTGGCCTTCGTGATGGCTGCGGGATTCATCGCCGACAGTGCCAGCCTGCCGCTTATCGTGTCAAACCTGGTGAATATTGTCTCGGCCGACTTTTTCAAAATTGGCTTCAACGACTATGCATCCGTCATGGTATCTGTCGACATTGCGTCTATCGTGGCAACGCTGGTCATGTTGCACCTGTTCTTCCGTAAAGACATTCCGGCCACCTACGACGTATCTAAATTGCCGGAGCCGCACAAGGCCATCAAGGATCCTCTGACCTTTAAAACGGGCTGGTTTGTGTTACTGCTGCTATTGGTAGGATTCTTTGGGCTTGAGCCGCTGGGCGTGCCGGTCAGTGCCGTCGCAGCGGTGGGTGCACTTATTCTATTTATTGTGGCAAAGCGCGGTCATGCGATCAACACCGGCAAAGTGCTCCGCGGCGCCCCATGGCAAATCGTCATTTTCTCTCTGGGTATGTACCTGGTGGTATACGGCCTGCGCAACGCTGGCCTGACTGATTATCTGTCAATGATCCTCGACCGCTTTGCTGAGCAAGGTCTGTGGGTGGCGACCCTGGGCACGGGCTTCCTGACCGCCTTTCTCTCCTCCATCATGAACAACATGCCGACGGTACTGATCGGCGCGCTGTCCATTGAAGGCAGCAGCGCGGCGGGTGTGATCAAAGAGGCCATGATTTATGCCAACGTCATCGGCAGTGATTTGGGGCCAAAAATCACCCCGATTGGTAGCCTGGCGACCCTGCTATGGCTCCACGTGTTGTCGCAGAAAGGCATCAAGATCACCTGGGGCTATTACTTCCGGGTCGGGATTGTCATGACCCTCCCGGTACTGTTTGTGACGCTGGCCGCCCTTGCCTTACGCTTATCTTTCGCCCATTAATTCATCCCTGGCTACCCGCCTGCCGTGACGGCACGGCGGGCCTTACTCACAAGAGAGCACCGTTATGACTTCTATCACGATTTATCATAATCCTGCCTGCGGCACCTCGCGCAACACGCTTGAACTCATCCGCAACAGCGGCGTTGAGCCAACCGTTATTCACTATCTTGAAACGCCACCGGGCCGCGATGAGCTGATAAAGCTGATCGGCGACATGGGGATTTCAGTGAGATCACTGCTGAGAAAAAATGTCGAACCTTATGAACAACTGGGCCTGACTGAAGATAAGTTCAGCGATGAGCAACTGGTGGACTACATGCTGCAATATCCCATTCTCATTAACCGCCCTATTGTCGTGACGCCGCTTGGCACCAAGCTGTGTCGCCCGTCGGAGGCCGTTCTGGATATTCTCCCGGACGCGCAGCAGGGTGCCTTCACCAAAGAAGACGGTGAAGCCGTAGTCGACGCCCAGGGAAAGCGGGTTTCTAAATAAACCAGAGTGAAACAGAGAGGCACCCCATCAAAGGGGTGCCTCTCTTCCATAAGGGGTTAAAGAATGGCTATGAAAAAACATCGGGTTCTGTTCGTGTGTTCGGGCAACTCAGCCAGAAGCCTGTTTGCCGAAGCTCTGCTCAATAAGATTGCCGGCGATAAATTTGAGGCGTTCAGCGCAGGGAGCGCTCCGATGGACGCACCTCATCCGCTGACGCTGGAGGTGCTGACCATGCAGGGTATGGATACGTCATCGTTATACAGCAAGGGATTAGAGCATTTTACCGGCAGTGATGCCCCGCACATGGATTTTATCTTTACGCTTTGCGACAAAACCGTCGGAGAAGGCTGTCCGGCTATACCTGGGCAGCCGATAACAGCTCACTGGGGATTTCCTGATCCCACAGCTATTGAAGGCACTGAAGAGGAGAAGATGCGGGGTTTTATCCAGGTTGAGAAACAAATAGCCACACGGCTGCGGCTGTTCGTCAGCCTGCCCGTTGATAAAATTGAACGCATGTCTCTTCAGGTCCAGCTTCGACAATGGGGAAGCGACGATTAATCCTCAGCATTGCTTGCGAGACAGTCTGCTGAGACCCACGCCCTGTTCTCCCCGGCTTTCTCACCTCATGCACCCTGCCTGTACCGTTCCCTAAACGAAAGAGCAACACTCAGGACCGTAATTATCAGTGACACAGACAGAGAAAACAACAAGGTGTCATAAATGCCCATGGCGTCCAGCAGGCTGGCATAGATGGCCGGTGCCAGAGCGGAAAGGAAAAAGCTTGGCATCAGCAGTGTACCGAGTTTGTCTGCATACTGATGTTTATCGAACAGAACGAGAGGTAAAGTAGCCCTAACCAGCGTCGACAGGCCGTTGGCTGCACCATAACTTAATACAAAGAGAGCAGCGCTTACGGTAGAGTGGAAACTGAACAGACTGAACACAAAACAGAATGGCAATATTCCCCCCACCAGCATATTCAGCCCAAGCGGCGAGCCTTTTGCGCCCATAAAAACGTCGCTCAGGCGGGCGCTGACCTGACCGACACCCCAGAGTGTGCCAATCAATACCGGTACGCCGAAGCCTGCAAGCATGGCGGGGAGATGCGCGGAAATCCCCGTGGATAAAAAGCTCAGCAAGGCCATCAGAGCGGCGTAAATCCAGCCAGACCACCGGTTATTGTCGTCGACTAACCCACAGGGTGACGGGGCTGGTTGGGTACCGGAAGTCACTGGCGATGACATTTTATCGGGCAGACAACGGAGTAAGAGAAGGCTCATCAGCGCAAACAGCCCATAGCAAACCGTACCTGCACGCCATCCCATCACCGTTAAGAGCCACGCACCTACCGGCCAGAAGGCCACGGAAGCAAGACCGCCCAGCAGCGTTACCTGCGTCATGGATTTTCGTGCCGATGGACCCGCGATATCCACCAGAACGGCGAAGGCAGCGTCATAAAGAGACAATCGCATCCCTGCGCCCATGATAACCCAGGCTGCCCAGTAGCTCAGAGGCCCCTGACTGGCCGCTAACAAAAGACATCCGGTGGCGTTCAGCACGATGCCGCTGACCATCATCTTTTTTCCGCCCAGGTGTTTCAATATTCTGCCGGAAAATGGCGAGGTGAGCCCCATTATGCCCATGGACAACGTCTGCCCGGAATAGGTCATCACCTGCGTCCATCCCAGCTCTCTGCCGATAGCCTGACCAAATGCGCCCAGCAGGTAAAAGGTAATGCCCCAGTTAATCAGCTGGGTTAACCCCACGAATAACGTCACCCTGCCCTTTACAATGACCTGTTCCAACGGGAATGCTCCTTGGGGAAAAGACCGGGAGATTACAGGAGAATTATTACACCTCTATTTACTCATCTGAGGCATTTATCCGGCTATGGCTGCGCGTGCTACACAGCCGCGCCACTGCATGCAGGATGTGACGCTCTCAAATGCTTTTCTGGTTAACTCTGACGGACAATTCGGCGGCACTTTCTTTGCGTTCGCTGTAACGGTCAACCAGGTATTCAGCATTACCACGGGTTAACAACGTAAATTTCAATAGCTCTTCCATCACGTCGACAATGCGGTCGTAATAAGCGGAAGGCTTCATCCTGCCGTTTTCATCGAACTCCAGAAACGCCTTGGCGACGGAGGACTGATTCGGGATGGTGATCATGCGCATCCATCGGCCAAGAATGCGCATCTGATTCAGGGCATTAAACGACTGTGAACCGCCACTGACCTGCATAATGGCAAGGGTTTTCCCCTGAGAAGGACGAACAGCGCCTACCGATAGCGGGATCCAGTCAATCTGGGCCTTCATGATGCCGGTCATCGCACCGTGGCGTTCAGGTGAACACCAGACCATACCTTCTGACCACATCACAAGCTCACGCAGTTCAAGGACTTTTGGGTGCGTATCCGGCGCATCATCGGGAAGCGGGAGCCCGGAAGGATTGAATATTTTCACCTCGGCGCCCATCGCCGTAAGCAGGCGGGCAGCCTCTTCTGTAGCTAACCGGCTGTATGACCGTTCTCGTACTGAACCGTAAAGCATCAAAATTCGCGGGGCATGGCGGCATGCGGTCAGGGAGAGCCTTTCCGTGCTGATATGGGTATCGAAAATTTCAGGCTGAATGTTGATAAGTTCGTTCATCGAATCTGACATATTTCGTTCTCTGTGTAGTGTCTTCAACAGGTTTGGTCCTTCTCGGCGCAGCATTCGTCGATAAAGAAGACTATAATTTCGTTCAGAACCTCATACTGCGGTAAGCAATACAGCGTTCTGCCCTGCCGGTTTTGGCGTACCAGCCCCACCGCAACCAAGGCAGCGACATGATGACTGAGTGTGGAGGCAGGTATGTCCAGGCGTTTTTGCAACTCACCCACGGGCAGGCCCTTATGCCCCGACTTCACAAGCGACTTATACACGGTGAGACGGGTTGGGTGGCCAAGCTCTTTTAGCGCGTTGGCGACGTCATTGAGTTCCATTACAATCTCCATAATTCTATATTTCTAGAATAATAGAAATATAGAATAAATCAATACCCCGGAATTTTAAGTACTGAGTTAGAATGGTTATGTATACTAATCAGTCAAAATGGACAAAAGTTGCTTGCATGCAGGGATCCTTTGAAGAAGAAACACTATTCGTTAGCACAGATATTGGATCTCGCTCACTGGTTGAAACCTTTTGGAAAATGCGCTGTGAGATATTATCGCCAGCTTACACAACTAGTTGGAAGGAACTTCCCTTGGCTGTTATACGGTAAATCAGTATCCCTCATTAAATCGACATTGTTGTTTATATTGTTTACGGTTTTTCCTACGGCGCTGCTCGGGAGATATAACTCCTACCATGCCAAAACAATGATCTCGACGCCTGGCAATAGCTTCTCGAGCACAATCGTCATCAGTCAGGTCAAGCACTTCCAGCCAACGACGAGCTGCACGGTGCCACCATCCTTTATGCTCCAGTGATTCTGCGATGTCGTCTTTTACTCTCATTCCTTTCTCACTAATAAAACTGCCTCAGGGAGAGGCGGGGAAGAAACATTCATTACAAGGTAACAGAAGCCCGTCGGATTCAGCACGCGACGCTCACCCAAAATACGCGATGTTTTTTACAGGTATTTTTTAAAGGCACCCGTAACAACCGTCAGCACAAAACCCAACATAATCGCCGAGGGTAACAGCAGCAAATTAGGCCATACCGCCGTTGGCCAGGCTAGATAGAGCATACAGGGGCCGTACATTGCGGGTTTCACGTAACGCTTCGCGTGATGGTAAACAAAGCTGGACTCATAACCAGCGCCGTAGCGACGTAAATCCCGACGAACGAGGCCGTCAACAATGCCAATAACGCTAACCATGATAAATAGCGGTACTGACAACACCAGGATAGCCACGCGAATGGCGAAGATAATGGTTACATACACCGTGGCCTGTAAATATTCCCACAATGCCCTCGCCAGCCAGCTACCAGCCCGGCTAAGCGTCTCTACTGTACCGCCCTGACTGTGCACACTGCGGGCGGTGTTCACCCAGCTGATAAATCCGGTATCCACAAAAATCCATTGGTACGCCTGTTGTATCCACGCGCTGATGACTGTCACCGGCTGTGAGAGTATCAGGCTGCGGGTAAAGCCTTCAGACAAATAACCGCTTTCCGTTAGCATGACTTGTCGGCTGTGTTCGGCCCCCTCACCCGCCCAGATAAACGTCATGCCGGCATACTCGATAAGCAGGCTGACCAGAAGAGAGGCCAGTAATATCCCAATCACCTTCCAGGGCATCAGCCAGAACAGGGTAATGAACAGACCGGGCTGCTTGGGCGGAGCCGTCTGCTGTCTCTGCTGAACTTTCTCCTCGGCCATTATCCCTCCGCAGATGCCGCCAGGGCATCAGAAGGTAAGGCGCTGCCCGTCCACCAGGTTTCGCCGGTGCGATAATTCTGTTGCATGTATTCTGCGATGCGGCTGATGCTTTCCGGCATCAGCGGGTCGTTACCGCTCCCCGGTAACGGCATCCGGATTTTCCACAACCGCCCCCCTTCCAGCAGGGCAAATGCCTGCCCCTTAGGCAGGTTGATGATATCCGCCGGTGTGATCATCGGCATTCTGGCCAGTGTCACCTGATCCTGCACGTTACTGTTAAAATCGGTTCCCTCACCAGGGCGCGACACGTCGGTCACGCCGGAGGTGAGGGTTTTATTGTACACATCGACTTCTGGCAATTGTTTGGTCAGTAGCTCCGCCGTGCTGTTCTCACGTACCCGCAGCATAATCAGTGAGTTGAAGTTACCGACAACCTGGTTCGCCTTCGCACGGCTCCCTACGCGGGCCTCGATATCAGAGAGAGTTTGGGTGTACGCCGTCACCTGGATACCGGCACCGCCCCCCTTGTTGATAAGCGGGATGAACTCATCCCCCATCAGCTCATTGAATTCGTCGCAGTGCAGATTGATAGGGACTTTCTTTTGCGAAGCGGAGCCGGTTTCATCTGCCAGACCAAATTTATAAATATGGCCGGCGACAGAAACCAGATCTGCAAACATGCTGTTGCCAACGGCCGAGGCGACCTCCGAATCCGAGAGTGCGTCGAGGCCGACATACACAATCCCTTTTTTACGGATCACTTCCTGCCAGTCAAAGATGGGACGTTTATCGTCCATATCGTTGTAATCCGGAGCCAGCAGCGCCGCCGTCTTGCCCGTGGTCAGCTTCTCCAGCAGGGGCAACAGGGAGGCCACGATTTTATCAAAATAGGTTCGGTCATAGCGAACTGCGCTCCGCAGTCCGTCCAGTACCGGATCCCACAGTTTCTTCCCTTCATCCGTGCTCAATGTCATCTCAATGGCCCATACCCGCAGCGCGTTGGCCTGTCCCTGCATGTTGCGTGGCAAGTCTTTTTCTTTGAGCATGCCCGAAGACAGCAAATTTTCTACCTGCATCAGCAGGTGAGGCGCCTTCGAGGCCAGCATATTTTCTACGTAGGTTTCATAGAGCTCACCAATGTTGGTGACGTAGCGCAGGATAAGGGTGTAGTCAGGACGCTGTCCAAGTGCCACCAGCGCCCGGGTGATGATATTCACAAAACGCCAGGCGAATTCACGAAACGCCGCCGAGTTCCCCTCACCGGACAGCTGCCCTGCGACGCGTGAGGCCACTTCAGAGATGCGGCTAAAGCGGCCGATGGCGTTATACCGTGCGCTGACGTCTGGCCACCCCAGGTGAAAGACGTAAAACTCATTCTCCCTTCCCGCTCTCCGAGCTTCTGCATACATGCGTTTGAGCAAGTCTGCGTCCCCCTTGGGGTCAAACATTACCGTAACATCACCGCGACGAATGTCCTGGGTAACAAGCACCTCGGCCAGACGGGTTTTACCCACACGGGTGGTACCGATCACCAGCGTATGCCCCACCCGCTCACCCAGGTCATACAGCACGTCACTTTCATCAGGTTCGACACCGTGATAAACAGGACTGCCTCCCACTGGCGGTAAAGGCCGTGCGGGATTGAATATTGAGTCGGTCTGCGTAAGACGACACAGCCACGGCAGGCTGTATTCCAGCCGTTTCTCCAGGTCGCGAGCCATGCGATAGATAACGGAAGGCTGAACATAATGTTCCGCTTCAGGCCGCCTCGCCTCCAGCAGACGTTGCGTGTGTTTTTGCGTCCAATGAAATCCGCGCCCCAGAAACAAATACCGCTGGCTGACGGGGATTTGCCGGCTGCTCAACTCATAGCGCGGCAACCGCTTAATATTACGACGATAACGCAGGATACGCAGCCCTTGCCGCGTACGTTGAAGAGCCAACACGCCAAAGCCGGCGGCAGTGACCCAACTGACAGAAGGGGCCAGGGCAACGGCCCAGGGTGCCGTTAGACAGATGTAGGTTGCACTCCAGGCGGTCCCTGCCGTATACAGCTCTACCGCAGGTCGCAAAAGGGATTCCATGACATAACGGTCGCTCATCGCTGCTTATCCTTCAGATTATTGCTGACCTTTTCCTCTGCTGTTTCTACCGCACTTACTGCCGGTTTTAGCAATGACGCATTCATACTCCAGACGTAGCGCATTCCCTCCAGCAGCACGCTAAAGAGAAGGACGCACTTCCCTATTTGATTCATCAGGTAGTGATCTCCCAGAACCATTCTGGCCAAGTCAACAAGTTGTCCCATAGGAAGGAAAAGCCAGAAGCCGAACGTCGACGCACCAATTAAGAAGAAAGGCACTGCGACACACACCCGCCAAAACAGCCTAAGCCCATAACGAAATGGATCGACCATAAGCAATGCAAATGCTTCAAGACGACCAAAGCCCAGCTGTCGCAGTCGATTGAATTTTGAAATAAAGGATTGAGGGGATGTCATAACCGGCCTCTCACTGATCGATGTATTGCCAGCCGGCGTTACCGGACAGCAGTTTTAACAGACGATTGCCGCTGATAAGCGAAACGTCGGGAACGGCGCGCAACGCTTCGCGGCTGACCTCCCCGGTTCGCCCGGTATGCACAAAGAATCCCCGACAGCGCTCCTGACGTACCAACGCCCCAAAGTCCAGGACATGCCCGGATGAAATGCAGCTGGAATAGCGTTTTGCCTGTATTAACCAGCGCTGGCCATTAATCCAGACCTGACCATCGACCCCGCCGTCGCCGCTGTAGCGGGCATTTCGCTTTATCCGACATCCCTGACGGGCAAACGCCGTCATAAGCATTTCTTCAAAAACATAGGGATTGATTTTTCGAAGGTAAACCAGCCTGGCAGCGTCATCCCTCAGTTGCGGGAGACGGGCAAGAATACGCTCGGCCTGACGCTGATAACGCCGGTGGCGGCGCTGACTTGCCGTGCCGAAGAGAAACGGCAGCAGCATGAATGCCAGAGGAAGTAGCAGAACGCTCAACCACCATCCCAGCGCGCCCTGTCGCAGGGCACTGAGAAACTCGCCCCCTGTAAGTGCAGGACTCATTGTGCAAGCCCCTTCTCGGTAATGATCAGCGGGTAGTGGGTTATCTGCAGACGGCGAGCCAGGTCGCTGCCGGAAACCGGCACCATATCGCTTCCCGGGAGCAATGCCTGCAAAGCCTTCAGGCGGTCCTGGTCGGCAACGTTCACCACAAATCCCGTGGCATTGAGACGCGTAAGCTCGACCCTGCGCTGAGCCAGCCACTGTCTGGACAGGTCATCATCGCCGATAATAAAAACGGGCGGCATCCCAGGGAGGGTGAGCTTTCTGGGCGTCACGGCACCGGGTGAAAGCTCAGGCGTGCGGACAGGTAATGCAGTCGCCACCGAGACCTGCGCGGGTACCTGAGCCTGCGCCACTGATTCCGGCGGCGTAAATTCACCGGGCTGGTCATTCACCGCATCAAAATAGGTATCCGTCGGCTCTCCCCCGAGGTCTCCCACCACAGTCAACGCCGAATACCCCGCCGTTGAACACCCCACAGCGCACATCAATACCATCATTTTTAAGAATTTCATTTGGGCTCTATCCAGGTGAGTTGATTACTGGCCAGCGCAACTCCCTTAAGCGGCGTCGGCATCAGATATTGTGTGTCAGAGGCCTGCTGAACGGGGGCCAGGGTGTCGAGCTTACGGCGCACGATCGCTATATAGATAGCCGCGGCTTTACCGCCGGCTGGGTGGTGGTAACACCCAGCCGCTTTAATCCAGCTCCCCGGACTGGCGTCATAGCAGGTTCGCAGGATATTGGCCGCGACGCGCAGGTTGGTGTACGGGTCGAAGGCTTCATAAAAGGAGGTAAACAGATGACCATTCCACCCCAGGTTGACCTGGGCAATACCGACATCGATGCGTTTGAGCGGATATTTACGGACAAATTGCAGCAGGGCTTGCCAGGCGGCTTCGCGGGTCTCAAAACGATAGCCTTTGCCCGCCACATTAATTGTCCAGGGCCACGGGCGTTCGCCATACGAAAGCCGCCGGGAGCTTTCGGTCAGGGCCAGGGAATATAAGGATTCTGCCGGCACCCGTGCCGCTGCCGCAATCTGATGATAGGCGGGCGGAATTTGCTGAAGCGGCTGAACGCTTTTCGCAACGCCGCACAGCGGCAGCATTAACAGTGCTGACATCAGAATGCGGCGAGTTGCCATCCGTTTTCCCCTTGCTGCAGGATCACCGGCATTTGCCCCTGACCGTAGGTCAGCCACAAGCCGCGATCGTGATTCAGTGTGATTTGACGACTTCTGACCCGGTCCACCGGAATGTTGTGGCTGACCGCCCATTTGCGCACCGTGTCATCTTTGCCATCACTGCCCACCAGGTAGATATCAACCGGGCGATTGTCCGCCAGGACGGCGGCGAGACGCGCATCACAGCGTTCACAGTTGTCGCGAACAAACAACGCCATGCGGCCGTTAGTGTCATGAGCAAGCCCAGAGGCGTTCCCCATATTGACCGACAGCGCATTAGGGTACAGACGGCTCCAGGCCGCGTTAACTTCCCGCTGGAACGCCAGTTCTTTTTCCGTGCGCTGGTATTCTTCTTTCACCCACAGTTCTGCGAGCCGACGGCGTTCTGAAACGCTGTCGCTTTCCACACCCAGCGTGGTCAGCGGATCAAGCCCGGGAGACTGGATCCCTCGCTTACCCTGTTTCAGTTGCTGATACTTCTGCCACTCTGTATCACTTAGCCCCCATTGCTGGGAGGATTGCTGAGACTGAGACTGGAGAGACTTATCCTGAAGACTGCTTGCGGTTGACGTGGTGCTGGTTGCGCTGTTAACGGTATCCGCTCTGGCGGCACACGTTGCCAACAATATGAATAGCATCACTAAGCGACTGATTTTCATCACGACTCCTGTTTACTGCGCGCTGAGGCGCTGTGGTATACCGTTAACAGAGAACACTGCCTGATTGCTCTCAATGCTGCGCAGCTGCCATCCCCAGGCAGAATCGCCCGGCGACAAAAGTTGCATCTGAGATAAGTTCGTAGCGCCCTGCGGCGCAATGACAGCAAAATTCTGACCGCCCCGCTGCTCAATGCCCGTCAGAATAAACGGCGCAGCCAGTGGCACAGTTCTGGCTGACCGCAGAGACTTTTTTGAGACACTGGTTTTATGTTTTTTTCCAGCGGTCACCGCACCGCCTGAAGCGGTAGCGGGTGGTTTCTGAGCCTGACTTGCCTTGAGGGCGTCAACAGTGGCTTTGAGGGAGGAAAACTCGAGAGCGCTCGCCTGACCATTATCAAGCTCATACTGAAGCGCTTTTTTCTGCTCACTGATTTGACTGTCTAATAGGTCAATTTTTTTGTTCTGGTCAGCGATTTGACCGTCCAGCACTTTACCGAGTTCACTCATTCCTTTCAGCACGCCGGCTCTTAGCGCAAAGCGTTCATCTTGCTCAGCAACGTGCTTTTCCAGCGCGGCCACTGACGATGAGAGCTGGCTGATCTGGCCGCTGCGGAATGCGGCTTCGAGAGAGTTAACCCGAATGTCCATGTTATTCAGCTGAAGATACAACACGACGCTGAGCACGCCCGGAGCAATAACAAAGAGGGCAGCGAAACCGATGGCAGTACGTTTGAGCAGGGCTGACTGACTAAGCGAGAACGAGGAACGTCGAACGGCAGTGGCATTTCGTTCACCAACGCTTTCACTTATAACGGGGTCTGGGACAGGTTCGTGTTCTGGCAATGTTTCGAAGGTCATTGCACATCATCCTTACAACGGTTCAGAAAGGTGTAAGGTGCAAAAACCAAGGAAATAAGGCGATGCTTAACTCAATATTACTGTCTAAAAATTTCCAGGGTTAAGCTTCAAAACTTAACCGCAAAGATCAAAATCTATGTAATTTTATTGTAAGAAGTGTTGGGTATTCGTAAGATAATGGCCTCTCCAAATTGCCCTTACCCTGTTAGGGCCAACATAGCAGTTTAAAAACCATGTACAATGTTAAGACGTATGATTCGATTCAAGCTTTTAGGGGACTTGCCGCATTAGCCGTAATGCTCTTCCATTTCAGATATCTCATAAACAATGAATTCCCTAATACCGGAAATTATCTTTTTGGGTGGGGAGCGATCGGCGTTGACCTGTTTTTTATTATCAGCGGTTTTGTCATTACACTCTCCGCACAAAAACTAGGCACTGGAATAAGAGCATCCTTGACCTTTATTAAAAGTAGATTAAAAAGGATAATGCCGACCTACTTTATCATTCTTCTGGTAGTTTTCATATTATCTGGCGGCATGAGTATATTTCATTATTCAGATAAATTAGCTAATTTTGTCAGCGCGCTATCCTTCCGCCCAATATATACCTCTAACGCACCATTCTATATTAATGACAGCGGCGTATATGGTGTTAGATGGACGTTAAATTACGAGATTTATTTTTATTTAATTTCCTCGCTCTGTCTTTTAACTAAAAGACCATTATTATGTTTACTGTCATTTTTCATGACCGCACTTGTTATTATACCCATCATAAGTGGACAGCAATTCACTTTATCCTCAGAAGGGTATCAATTCAATAACCCTTATTTAAATCTTCTCACAAATCCAATAAGTTGGATGTTCATTTCCGGTGTGCTTATTGCTCAGTTAGTACCTCTTGCACAACGCTTACCGGCACCACTAAGAGTAACCTACTTAGCATGTGTAACCCTCTATGCCGTATATAGCTTGTTTTTCCTTAAGCAAATTGGTCATGGGTTGTTATCATCTGGCTTAGCTCTGATATTCCTTATGAGTGGGGTGGTTATGAATGATACATGGTTGAGACGACTCACCCCGAGATGGTTAATTTTCATTGGGAACATTTCGTACTCACTGTACTTAATCCATACATTAATGAACACAGGCCTTGGAAAAAGGCTTGCGTGGACTGGTCTTACTGATGGAGTAATTGGGTTTGTGGTTTATTCTCTTATTTCGTTGATATTAGCAACTCTTTCACATCGATACATTGAAGCATTATTTTTCAGCAGAAGTAAAAAAGGCGATCAAAATAGAAAAGCAGATAATTTACTTGCCGACCAGTGAAGTCGGCAGATAATAAAATGGCCTTCTGCCTGATAATCACAAGGCCATTTTATTGTCGAACACAGGATGCCACTGCGGCATAACATGATGGCCTTCCTTGATTATTCGGCGTTGTTATTACCCAACGATTTCCAGGATTATCTGCATAATTTGAGTCTGGAGAGTTGTAAGCTCCACCTTCAGTCCACTTCGTCAGTTGATACCCTCCAGAAATTAATTTAGTTCCTGCTGGACAAGTCGCATAAGCCACCGTTAGGTTAGTGCACGCAGATGGGCTAATCACGGTTTGAATGTCAAATGCTGGAGTTTGACGTTTCCACACTCCAGATTGGCATGAAAGCAAGGCCCCTGTGGAATCATGACTAACACCTCCCGCATCACATCCCCAACCCTCATTGTTTATTTGGTCAAGCTGCAGGATACCCCCTGCAGAAAGACGATCATCTGCACGAACGCTCCCCCCTCTGATCTGACCACCGGTGTAGATGTTTTTATCATTGATGGCTCGTACCCAGTCATTATCAGTCATGGTAAAGCCCCCCCCATGGGTCTCATTGAGCCAACCTTTACTGTCTCGGGTTATCAGCCACCCGTTATTACTGCGAATATCACCGCCTGCGGTGATGGCGTTTCCAGCGGTAATGCTATTATTGGCCGTTACGTTGGAGATAGCATTCACATTTCCCCCCTGAACTGTACCAGCAGCAGTAACATTGCCACTAAAGTTTCCCGTCTGCGCGTTGACCGTATTGGTATTGTTGAGGTTATTACTCCCCATATCAACGCTCGTATGCATGCGGTTCAGGTCAGGTTTTCCTGTCACCGAAAAACGGTACAGACGGTCACTCTCCTCCCGGGCAACACCCAGCTCATCAGAAGGGATAAGCGCTCCGACGTGCCCGCTGGATGTACTGACGCCAAAGCTGGCTAAGGGCACGCTCCAGCTCTCCATCGCGCCGGTCACATTGGTACTTTTCCAGACGTACGCACCCTGGCTATCAATATCCACGGAGATCTGTCGCAGTGCGGCATACGGTAGGCTTTCTCCGCCCTGGGTGATCACCAGCGCCTGCAGCTGGTCAGTGTTCGTCGCATTGCGCGTGACCGCTGCACTGATCTGCTGCCCGTCAGCCGTGGTATTACTGAATCCGGGTTCGATAAGCCCCGTATTTTTAAGCATCTGCGGGGTAATAATCACCGGTGCAGTGGTTCCTGCAGCGGACAGAAGAGTGTCATAGTAGCGGCCCACATAGGCTTTCACCGACGATCGGAAGCGGGTCAGTTGGGATGCCGTGACCTGCCAGCCGCGTTGCTGGATATAATCGTTGTAATACCCCATGGACCACACCGCCACCGCCAGGAGGATAAGCAGTCCGATACCGGTACTCATCACCGTCCAGCCGCGGTGAACACGTTTAGAATTTGTCGCCATACGTCACCACATGAATAAAGGATCTGAAACGTTGAGCGCCATGCACAGCAGCGCCCCGTAACCCAGCCACGGTCCCAGGGGACCACCGCGGGAGGCCTCCCGCGATCCGGCGTGCCAGAGAATAAAACCGACCAGCCCCACCATGAGAGTAAACAGCGTGAGGGGTGAACCAAACCAGGCACCCAGACCTGCAGCCAGCCAGACGTCGCCCAGCCCAAGCACTTCCCGCTGAGCGAGACGCTCTCCCAGATCGCGGATGAGCCACCCGAAGCTGAACAGAATGAAGGACGTTAACGCATGGGCAGGAAGACACTGATTACCCCAGGCAACGCAAAAACCTGCTGCAGTAAACGGCCAGGTAAAATCCCGAGGTAACCATCCCGTCAGGGCGTCGATGAGGCTCATCCGAAAGATAAATACGACAAAAAGAACCGACGTCATCAGCTCAAACGGTTTGCTGAGTGAAGACAACATGACTATTGCGCACAGGGCAATGGCGTGAAGCCAGATGTGCTGTTTGATAGCACGCGCATCAGATTCAGAAAATGCCTGATGCCCGTAATCCTTCATCACGTCCGTTACCTGAGCGCTCTCAGAACGCAAGAACAGTAGTGCAAGGCAAAACAGCGGGAGCGACAGCGGCCAGGGGCCCACTATCGTCAATACTGTGACAGGTTCGGTCATATGACTATTCCCTTTTCCTGTTTCAGGATCCGTTTGTAGATGGCATAAATACGGTTGGCGTAGGACTCACGCGTTTCATGGCGGTCTTTACGAAAACCGGCATTGTAGGAGCCCAGACAGTTCCAGCTGATGCCACAGACCTGAAAATGTGACGCCAGAATCCGCGTTCCGATTTGCACATTGAGACAGGGGCGCGTCAGGAGATCGCTTTTTTGAGTAATCACCCCGTCGCGAATAAGCTCCGGGATATGCGTTGAGTTGACCTGCATCAGCCCGTAATCCTCACTCAGGGCACGGCCGGTCCGTTTGTCACGGTTAATGTTAATGGCGGAGGGATTCAGGCTGCTTTCTCCCCGGGCAATGGCCTTTAACAAAAGAGGATCGATGTGGTATTTGGCACCGGCCGCATCAAAACAAAATGCGGCCGCCGGCTGGCACACGACCAGAAGCAGGAAGAAAAGAACGCGTGCCATGCACTTTTACCCGTTAACCGTAAAAGTCAGCGTGTTCTGCCCCGTACCACCGCTGTCTTTAATGCACTCCTTAGTCGCCGTTTCAGCAGACACGTTGCCGTCTGTGTGTGCCGAGCTGTTAATACTCACGCTGGTATACGCACCGTTACCCATTTGCTGCGCGATAGAAATACAGGCATCCTGCGGGATTTTGGCAGAAGAAAGGGAGAATCCGTTGTTGAAGCCATTGGCCGCGACAGGCGTAATTACCACCTGACCACCGAAGGTGTTGGTCATTGTGGCAGTCCCTGAGGTTTCGTCCCCCTGAATGGTCATGCCCTTGGCCCCGCCAGCAGCAATCACGGTACCAGTCATTGTGGCTGCGCTGGTGAAGTTATACCCGCTCGTTTGTTTAAAATTGCCCCGGACATAGGTGATGATGCTTTGGTAATTCGTGACCTCCATGGCCACATCCTTCTGCGTCCACAACCCCCACAGCTTACTGACGACGTACACGATGACAATAATGGCCAAGATGGCGAGCGTTCCATTTTCAATAATGCCCCACCCGCGATGAGGCTGACGACGAACTGAAAGGGATAACGGATTAGCTGACATAAGAGGTCCTTTAATGAGGAGAAGTGTGGGTCATGTCCTGAATTTGCATCACCATGCCCAACATGAGTAAGAAGAAAGTGATTATCAAAAACAGAGAGAAAAGTTTTGCGACATTGGCGCGCTGGCCAACCACTACCAGCACCTGCTCAAGCCAGCGGTCAGCGTAGCGACTGATAAGCGTGGATGCGCCGTCGCCCTGTCCCAAAATCGACAGGTAGTTGGCCGCTTCCTGACTGGGGAACTGGTATCCGCAATCGCGCAGCGACCTGCCAAGGCCGCTGCCCATGCTGATACCGTCCATCACGGCACTAAGCCGCTCACGTAGCCAGGGGGAGCCAAAATCATGCAATATTCTGACGGCATCAAGATGCGGCACGCCCGCCTCAAGCAGCGCAGAGATGTTCATGAGAAAAACGGCACCCTGCAGATCTTTGTAAATGGACCACGGCATCAGCCGGTCAGCAAAGCGACGCAGCCGGCCCCGCCAGCGCGGCAGTGACCAAAACACGAGTCCCACTAATGCCACACTACCAATAGCAGCCACGCTGCCGTAAGCCGTGGTGAACGCTGACACCTGGTTCATGAATCCGAGGGAGCCCGTCCAGGACTCAGGAGGAGACAGTTTGCTGAGCGTCGGAATAAGCAGCCGGTTATTGACTGTCAGCAGGCCGGCGCCCAGGGAGAGCAGTAAAATCGGATAGACGGAGGCCATCATTACCTGTGCCATAATCCGCCGCCGGGCGACAATCAACTTGTCGGCTTGCTCAAGAGAGCGAGGCACGCTGCCGCTGCGGATACCGGCGCTGATAAGCGCGGCCTCTTCCCGCGGAACCCAGGTGGCCAGAACGTCAGACAGAGAATGGCCTGCGCTGTTATCTGCAAGCGCTTCAAGGCAATCCTCCACCAGTTCGATATAAGGATGCCAGCGACGGCCAAAATCGGTATGCACCTCCCCGATCATCGTCAATGCCTCTTTGAATGATTTCTTGTTTTCCAGCAGAAAA
The DNA here is from genome assembly GCF_047324285.1 of Sodalis sp. RH14. Taxonomy (NCBI): domain Bacteria; kingdom Pseudomonadati; phylum Pseudomonadota; class Gammaproteobacteria; order Enterobacterales; family Bruguierivoracaceae; genus Sodalis; species Sodalis sp. RH14. Next base: position 2,034,579 of record NZ_CP178739.1, on the reverse strand, counting down.
CGCAGCGTCTCGTAAAAGGGTTGACGGTATCTCCCGGTGAAGGTCCTGCGCACAAGCTCGTAACGAACGCGTTCTAACAGGTTCATCTCCTGTGCGCGGTAGGTTACGGTGGAATACTCAGACATGAGGCACCTCGCAGGCGAGCAGCTCATCTTCATCGAGCGGACACACGAGATCGCCGTCAAGCGGGTCTACAAGCCCTTCGGCCAGGCGTCTCAGAAGATGTGTGCGCCGGCTGATCCCGCCAAGATGCTGCAACCAGTATTGCCGCGCGACAGAGGTTCCATGAGACAGTAACAGGCTCATAAAACGGGCGTCGGGTCGGATCACTTCGGCCAGTACGGTACGGCCGGTCACGCCGCGGCTGACGATGCGTCCGGTAAGCTCGACCTTTTTCTGACAATGCTCGCAGCCGTCGGGGTGACGAAACCAAAGCTGCTCCGGTGAGCAAATGTCGGGTTCATTGCAGTATTTCTCCAGTCTTTCTCTGACATGCGCCGTAAGGGTCGGGGCCTTCTCAGACCAGGAAACGCGGCAATGCGGACACAGAGTCTGAACAAGGCGCTGACTCAGCAGCCCAACCATGATTTGCGGATCGGCAATGAGTTGAAGATTAACACCCATCGAACTTATACGGGGAATAGCACCGGCTGCGCTGGGCGCATGCAGCGTATCGAAAACGACGTGGCCAGACTCAACGGCGTGAATAGCCGCCATGACGGAATTGCGCTCCTGCATTTCCCCGATCACGATACCGTCCGGATCTGAGCGGAGAGCAGCGGCGTTGGAGTCTTCCCAGGCCTCAACAACGTCTTCGCGGGCACTACTTTTGGGTGTTACTGAGGTTTGAATAGCCCCGGCAATGCGACCCTCAACGGGATATTCGATGGTCAGCAGGCGTTTTTTACCCCTTGTACGATCGAGCCAGAGCCGGCTAAAGGTGCGCAACGTCGTACTTTTCCCGGACCCCGTTGGCCCCGTCAGCGTCACCATGCCTTCCGGTATTCTCAGGATTTTTTCAATCAATGCCTGTTGCTCGGGAAGGAAGCCAAGTTGTTCCAAAGTAGGCACTTTATCACTGTCGTCCGGAATAATACGCAGCACGACGTAAAGCCCGTCCGGTGTCGCCATATGCTGATAACGCGCGCCAAACACCCCGGCACGGCGGGCATACTCCGAGGCTACCCTGCCCTTTTGCGCAATATGTTCAAGGAAGTCAGTCGAAAGCAAGTCACACATGGAGCGGTAAATCGTTGATACCAGAGACAAGCCTTCGTCATAGGTCAGCTCGTCAATGACTTCCAGCTCACCGTGTATGCGCATTTCAATGACGGTAATCTTTTCATTCTTGCTCAGTGTCAGGTGAATATCCGAGGACGCCAGCCGTCCCGCGGCACCCATATAGGTCAGCACTTTTTGCTGGGTTGCACTGAGATCCTGCATCTGCGGACCGGTAGAGCGCGCGCTGGCCCCGCTATTTGCCTGCCTGTCACGCCGGGCATTGAGCTCACTGAGTGACACAAACTCTTTTGTGGCCAACGGATAGGCCTTGACCCTATCCATGACCCAGCGCTGAACCCGAGGATCCGTTCGGCGGTTGGTGTCAATGACCAGCCTGACGGCCCCATGACTGTCGGGAACCTCCTCAGCCAGCACAAAATCCATAATTTCACTGTCCGGTTGCATGGTTTTTCCTTAATCAGAAGGACAGTTCTGTCCCGTCACTCAGTTTCACTGCATTCAGGGTGACTGATTTGACCGTCAGCTTGCTTCCCGGCAACTGATCGCCTGGAGAAATCTCGGTCACCCCACCCTGAGGCAGAACAATGCGGGCACGCAGCTGCGCGCCCTTTCCATAAATCTCCTGAAGGCGGACAGGTGCCGGGACACTCTTCTCTGACGGTGCTCGGGTAGCTTGCTGCTCCGCCCCCGCAGTCGGGGAGCCTGAAGGGATGAAAGGCAGCGACGCGGGGGCATTGGCCACAGGGCTTGCCTGACTCATCTGAATTTCACTTTCGCTCTCACGCAGCTGCCGCGTGAGTCTGGCGGTTTGCACCTGCTGTTCCAGCAGGAAGTTGCGGGACTGAATGGCCTCGAGCTGGCCGATCGTGACATTCCCCGTATCGGCAGAGACCGGGCTTTCTGCCGCCAGGCACGGTGGGCTAAAGACAGCAAAAATGCCCAGCAGCCAGAGTCGGGAGGCGGGCTTAACGTTGTGCATAGAGACTCCCCTTAACGGTGTAGTCAAACTGCCCCTGTGGGCTGAGCGTAAAGGCAATACTGAAGAGACGAAGCCCGGTATCATCGCAGCCGGCCAGCATCCACTCCGGAGCCAGACGGGCATTGACCGCAAAGGTAAACTCACGCCAGTCCTGAGGGGGAGGAGGATTGGCTGCACCGGGGATGACTTCCGGCGGTTTTATCTCGGTAAACTGGACGTGGATGTCGCGCCGCTGCAGATGAGAAACAAAGCGCATCAGTTGTGCGTTGCCGTCGGGTACGTCCTCATCTCTCACGGGCTGAGTGCTGGAAGCATAGGGCACATTGACATCCCCGTTCTGTCCGCCCTCTTTCAGGTTGAACTCCGCGCTCTGCCCAAAAATCTGTTTAGCCCGGCGGGCAAAATCCTCCACCGTGGTACCGGGCATCGCCACATACCGCAAGCGCAGCCCCGTCTGGGTACATTCGCCGGCGGTAAGCCGCCATCCCACCACCGAAACAGGCAGGGGCTCGCGGGTAAACCAGCACTGACTCAGAAAAACAGAGGATGGCAATAAAGAGGCCCACGGATGTGCAGCCTTTGTTGGAATACTGGGCTTCGTCGCCGTCAGGGCCTGCGCTTTATACTCGGCCAGCGCAGCCGCCTGCCTGGCCCGCAAGGCCGCATCATCACGCCAGTAAAAGAGCGCGGCGCAGATACCTGCTACCAGCAATACCAGCGCGCCTAATTTTGGCAAAGAGGGGATTTGACGCAGTTGAACGCGACGACGCTGCTGGCGAGTTAATGAACCGCTCAGGCTTTGCCAGGATTGAGGGGCTTCGGGCGTCGCAGTACATTGCCAGCCGCGCTGCACATCACCCGGCTCATTGAACTCAATGAAACGTTCCTGGGCAGCGTTCACCTCTTGCAATGTTCCGACCACGTCTCCCATGACGGAGAGGCGCCCCCCGACCGTCGCAAAAAACACCCAGCGGTCAGCGCCTTCTTCAACACGATAAATGCCGTAGCTGTTGTCCCCTTCGCGTATTAAAAATGCAGCAGCCAGCGAAAAGAGGCCAACGCCACGCCTGACCCGGGCAGGTCTGGCGAAGCCAACCATCCTGTTGGGTTTTCTGCCCGTCAGGATCCGATGGGTATCGCCGCGGTTATTGCGTCCAAAACCAATCCCGGCGCCCTTTTCATCTGCCCAGCGTACTCCTGCCAGCCATCCGCAGCGCCCCTTAAGAAGAACGGGCTGTGTCGCCGGTGAAGGACGATTTTCTTTAGGATTTTTCATCATTACCTCAGCAATACTGGTGTAACTAAAATGACCAGGGTGGTGCGCGTAGTACTGCCATTTTGCCCTCCGCCAAACATGAAGTTGCCCGGCGTGAATGTTCCTTGTTTATCTGCTGAGGTGGTGACCTGGTCAGACCCTGTCAAAACCAGCGTTTCCCCGGCACGCATGTTGACTTTTTGGGTCAGCGCTTCCTGCTGGAACGTCGGGACATCATTGCGGGTATTGCCGTCTTTGCTGAGAAACTTTTCGACTTGTGGGGGGCTGGAATAGCTGAACGCAAACTGCAGCTGCACATCACCGTTTTCCTGGATATACGGCAGCATGGTCATGAACAGGCCAGTCGTCAGAATGCTGGTTTGCATAGAGGATGTGACCCCGACGTTCGCCGTCGCTGTCGAGCTTGAGCTGGTCAGAATGCCTTTTTGATTGGAGAGCTGATAAGGAACAGGTGTAAGGTTTGTGGTCGCACGATTGAGCTGGGTGACAACGCTGACGTTACCTTGCTCAGACAGGGCCTTGATCAGCAGCTGTGAGCCGGAAAAACGCGCCGCACTGCCGCTGGCCGTATCCAGAATGGAGAATCCTGATGAGACGGCATTGTCAGCAGCGTTAGTGAAATTACCGGAAAGCGTCGCGCCGGCCGTATGCAAAGATTTGTACACCAGCCCCCAGTCGAGTCCCATCTGTTCATTACGGGTCTGCGTTACACTGAGTACACGTACGCTCAGTTGCACCTGGCGGTTTAAAACTTTGTTCTGGTAATCGATATAACGACCAATGCGGTCGAGCACGACCGGTGTATCCGTTACCGTTAATGTTCCGCTGGCAGACGATAGCCAATAGCGCCCCTTGGATGGGGTGATCATGTTATCGATGGTTTTACGGATATCATCATAAAGATTGCTGCTGAGATCATAGGCTGTTTTTTGCGCCGAGTTGATATCCCCTGAGGTACCTGAGCTTCCCCCGCCACTGCTGCCCAACTGATTACCGGAACCTGAGTTAACCGACGCAGTACTGTCGATTTTGGTATTCAGGATCACCAACTGATATGTACGGGTATCGAGCTGATAAAAAACAATCGTACCGTGGTCATTACGCGCGGACAGTCCAAGGCGGCTGGACACCATATCCAGGAACCCGCGAAGTTTGCCCTGCCATTTCAGGCCGGTGAGTACCGGGTCTGTCAACGAGACAGAAGCGGCCTGCTGCGCTTGTCCTCCAATATTGGGCAGAGGAACTCTGCCATTATCATCCGGTGCTGGCAGTTTGCCCGTCAGCTGCTGGGTAGTGATACTCCCACCACCTGTTGAGACCAGCGCTTGCAAGGCATCAGGTGTAATAGTTACCCTCAGACCACACATTGCCGTGATGCGCTGCCCAATCTCAGGCAGGGTCATTCCTTCAGGCCGGTTAATGGAGATATCGCAGTCAGGGAATGCGCTGTCTTCTGGGGTTGACACGACAGGGATGACAGGCTGGAGATTTACCCAGGGCTTATCCGTCCAGGTCACCGGTGCTTGCTGTAAATTCGTTCGGCTTTGGGTGATCCGTTGTGCGGTATCCGCATCACTACCCGCCTGGCGGTCCATGCGATTAATTTCTTTGAGAGAACATCCGGCCAGCATCACCAATGCGGCCGTGATAGCAGCGAGGAGAACGGGTCGGGAAAGGCAAAACTTCAGCATTCTCGATTCCTTCAGTTGAGATAAACAACGTTGCCTTCCGCCACGCCGGCGGGAAGGGACAAATTCATATCGGTACCATCAGACATTTTCAGACGTCCGCCCGATACTGTGCATACCAGGGCTGAACCGACTGACTGGCTGTTCAGGGAGTCGACCAGGCCCGGGCTATCCCCAGACCAGACCCAAAGTCTCCCTCCCTGAATTGCTGCCTGAATGTGACTGTCAGGGACCGGAACAATGCCAAACTGACCAACGGCAAGCGCCCCCTCGGCTAACTGGCGGGTGTATCGCCAGTCATTCACCGCGCTGGCCAACCGAAGCATGTCCGAGGCGAGACGGCTGGCATTCACCTGGATCCCCTGACGCTCAAAGCGGGAGGCCTCCCGGATCTGAACGTTGCCGACTATCAGCAAAAAAATCAGGGCCAGTGCGGCGATGGCGTATCCCATTAGTTACGACCGGGCTGGTCACTGACCGATACCAAGCACTGCAGTCGGCTGGCGGCGGCATAAAGCGGTTTGTCAGCCTGGCGATACAGGTCAAAAACCTGAACCAGCACCGACTCAAAGTTGCCGTGAAACGTCAGAGGCGCATCGATGCGGTAATCGAGTGATACCGGCCAGATAACGACCCAACTCCCGCCGTTGTCGCACTTCGCCGAACTTGCCCAACGGGTTAGCGTCTCTTTTAACGTGGACCCCACCTCGGCACGCCACAGCTGCCCGGACTGGGCTGCGGTTACCGGCGTGCCTGGGACAAACAGCGGGCCTGAGGCAGAGGTCGAGGGATTTTGTAAAGGAGGTGCTTTAGGCACCGGGGAAGTCTGGGAAGTTAATAAAGACGTCGTGCCCGCTGCCGCGACAGAAGGTGATGACGTTTTTGCTGGGGGTTGCACCGTCAGCCTTGGTTGCCTGGTTGGTGACACAGCAGGCGAATATTTCGAGCCAACGGGGGTTGATTTACTTCCCAGTGTTCCGCTCTTCACGGTTGTCAGCACCGGAGAGGGTACCGGGACACTTTCCGGTTTCAGCACGGGTTTTGGCTGTCCCGCAGCGGTCACGGGAAGCAGAGATGTAGCCGGATTATTGTCTGAGACTCCAACTGACGCAGCGGTGAAGGGATTACCCGACAGTCGCGGGGAAGCCGTCACTGTAGTCAGTGCACGGGAGGATACGGGCGTCGATGCGCGTGGAGCGAAATCACGATAAGCATCACGAAGCGTAAAACACACCTCGCGGTTGACATCATCAACGCGTAAACGCCATGCGGGGCCGGCCAGGACCTGCAACGCCTCGCTCAGACGAACAGGACCTATCGAGCGCTGCACGGCCGGTAACGGGCTGCTGAGCAACTCGGTAAATACGGAAGAGGATGCCGGGCAAAGAGAGTAACCAGACTCCAGCAGCAGGTAGCGGAAACCATCCCCGACGGAGCGCACTAACTGCGCCGGCATTGTAATATCGACCATCTGGTTTAACGGATCACGCTGCGCATCCGCTGGCCGGGTGCTGACCAGGGTGTACTTGTCATAGCGCACCACCTCGGGCGACTGGCCCTGGTAGATATCGCTGACACGGGGATTGGCGGAAATACGCGGCAACACGTCAGTGGACGTGCCGTTATTGGTGCATCCGGCGGTCAGCAGTGACAGCGTAAGCCATGCCAGTTTGCGCCCGGGATGCTGGGTCAGTTGTGCCATCAATGTTCACCGTAAGAGTATTCCTAATGAGAGACGGATATTCTGACGACGGCATAAAGTGGGACAACGTTAAACTCTTTCTGAAAACTGAAGAAAAACCCTGTAACCGGGTTAGCAGAAGTGATAGCTAGGACGTGAGCATTAGCGGGGAGTGCATGAGGAGACAGTTTTTTACAGCAGAAGGATAAAAAAAACGCCGGACAAGCCGGCGTTTCGTGCAGAAAAACTGATGGGATTAATCAGGATAAAATTCACTGTCCATGATCTGTTCAAACGACCACGGACATGATTTTGGGAACGTGTTTTCATCCATCCCTGTTTCTCTTGCTGCAGACAAAATGGCATCGCCGTAAGCGTCTGTCGTCATCTCATCCAGCTCACGCTTTAAGCTTGGACTTTTTGAAAGACGACGCGCAACTTTACGACGTTGCTCTGCAATGGTCAGTTGCCAGCTGCGCCCTCGATGGGAAGGCTGGAAAGCCCACTTAAGAAGATGAAGGAACAAAACCTCAAGGCGTGACTCCAGCTCGCTTCGTTGGCTATTGCCCATGCTCTCGATTTCCTCCAGAAGGTTCTGTGTATCTAACTGACCCAGGCTGCCGGAACGCAGCAAATCTGCCTGCTCCTTAGTCCAGCCATAAAAATCAGTATTATAACGGTTAGTCATAGTGTCCTCCGCCAACAGCGCACTTTACCTTCGATAAGGTGAGTCTGTCAGAGAATCGAACGCCAGTCAAAACTGGCGAAGAGTAATGTACACAAGGCTTCATACAGCGTAAGCGGCTAAAACCTCCGGGTCCTGAACATCAAAAAGTTCAGGTTCCATAAGGGCTAACACTTCCGGATGCTGACGCCAAAAAGGGGCTACATCGGCAAGAAGAAGCTGTCTGGCCTCACGCCTGAGCGTTTTAGCTGTGGAAAAATTATCCCACCCGCTTTCAAAAGCAGCCTCGGCAAGCAAGGCATCACATTGTTGATGAAGTTTTGCTGCCGCAGCGTTGTCTTTTACCGGGATGATCCAGAAAATTTTACCGTTACGGATACACCCTCCGAGGACTTTTCGACCCAGTCTGTCACTGATGCAAACAGACTGAGCAAAGAAGCTTACCGGACCACAATCATGACCTAACTCAGCGTCATAGTAGTCTTTCTCATCGTCCCGGAAAGCCCAGGCTTTCCGCTGACTGATGTCAGTAATTTGAGTGATAACCTCACTCAGCGTCGCACCGGTGCAAACACTGTATGTCTCTTCACGGGTGTAAGTCCCGCAGTTAAGATCATCTTCCGGATACGTTGTAGTACCTGCAACAACGACCGAAAACTGACGAGCATAGACATCGGCACGAAGCGAAACGCCGGGTTCGTAAGGCGTGTGGATAAACTGAGGGTTAAGGTGAGTCATAAATATTCTCCGATAAAAAAGGAGAATCTCCCTGGGGGAGTTCTCCCCACAGGGTGGATGCTTACAAGCAATGAGTAAAAATACTGCTCAGGAAATACCGTAAAGCGCGCCGCGACATACTCCATATCCATAACCAAGGAACGGGATGTCGTCTTCAAAATCCATCGGCGGTTCATTGCCCATAGACTGCGGCGCTGACTGTGACTGAGGTGTCCCGCTCTGCGCAGGCGCTGCAGCAGAATGCTGTTTATTTGCAGGCTGACCACTTCCACTGGTGTTGGTGCGATTGTTGCTGCCCAGCATCTGCATTGTGCCCTGCTGTTTGACCACGATTTCAGTTGTCCAGCGTTCGACCCCTGCATTGTCAGTCCACTTACGGGTTTGCAACTGGCCTTCGATGTAAACCTGAGAACCTTTATGCAGGTATTCTCCGGCGATTTCAGCAAGCTTGCCAAACAGCACCACGCGGTGCCATTCAGTACGCTCTTTCTCTTCGCCTGTTTGTTTATCACGCCAGGATTCAGACGTGGCCAATGAAATGTTCGTCACTGCCATACCGTTTGGAAGATAACGAACTTCAGGTTCCTGCCCTAAAAAACCGATCAGGATAACTTTGTTTACGCCGCGACTGGACATATTGAATTCCTCTTAAAAAAGGTGAGAGGAACACACCCGCTGGTGTGTTCCAGCTGGGTGTGTATCCGTGTCAGGTCAGAATGAATTGTCAGCGTAGCTTTTCAGCTGCTCTGCATTCTGTCCCGGCGGAGTAGAGGTCGGTTTTTCGGACTTGAACACGATCTCGCCACCAATCTTTATCCACTCGACCGCAATAAGCCGGGCTTTTAAGCTTGGGCGACTTTCACCGGCGTGATCTCCTTTAGACAAGGTAAATACGTCAGCAGTAAGACCGCTCAGGACAAAACCAATCAGCACCTGTTTCTCTTCATCCACTGACTTTTGGCAGCGATTGATGAGCGAAACACTTTCCTTGCCTGCAACAGTCACGTCAAAACGGGTGTATGACGCATTGTCTGTAGGGCCGGTCAGGGCATTAATAACGGCACAGGTGAATTCACCGGTGGTGCCAGCCACTTTGCGGATGTTTTTAAGGTATCCGATGCCGGTAACATTGAGATTGAAATATTCAGCCTTAGGCTGAGAGGAAGAATGTGAAGCGTTGTTTGAAGCAGGGGTATTTGCAGTAGCAGTCATGATGTTCTCTCCGGAGTGAAAATAAACAGGTAGCGGAGAAACAATCATCCCGTGCGGGAGAGTGTTTCCCGCAGGGAAGTCAGTAACGAGGTCACTGACTGGCTGAATTTGTGAAGGTGGCCTTAACCCGAAGGTCTCTGTTTACAAAGGTTAACAGATTTAACGTAACCGCCCGAAAGCGCCATCTCTCAGGTTGTGATGGCATTGGCATGTGATTACCCGAAGGCGTTCCTCTCAAATCACCGGAACATTGGCAGTTGTCAGAGACAACGATTGGCCTGTTCAGTTTTAAACCGCGGCGGGGAGAAGTCAATATAGCGGGTCTAAAAAATTGAAAATGGAGAGGCATAAATAAACAGCGGCACCCTAAGGTACCGCCATTGCGATCTGCACCATCGATCTGAGGTTAAGCTGTTTGCACAGCAGCTCCGGGGCATGTTCAGGACCCGGCACGGTTTTCACGGAGGTTATGTGCCTTACAGACTCTTCTCTCAGGTGTGGGAGCGGTCTGTCAGACTGTTCGGCCAGAACGCAATGCATGTAGCATTCTGGCAGACCGCAGTCACGGGGTGCGGCTTCAGAGCCACGAGAAACATAGCAAAATACATGCCCCACCCGCAATCGGTTAATTCTGCTTTGACTTACGTGACTTAGGCTTAGAAGGCTTTTTCTTCGCCTGGTCAGTGGCGTTGACGACGCCTTTGCAGGCCGGGTATTTCTCACAGCTGTAAAACGTCCCTTTCTCGCCGTGCCTCAGCCGGGTTTTACTGCCACAAAGGGGGCATTGCGGGGTCGGGGGCACGCGGATAGTGACATTTTGAACCTGCCCCTGAGCAACGAGTTGTCGAGTCCAGCCCGTCTGTCGCGCCATAAAGTCTTCCAGTCGCATCCGACCTGCAGCAACCTCATCGAGCGCCTGCTCCCATAGTGCTGTCATACCCGGCTCTTTCAAAGGGGCAGGCAAGGCATCTATCAGATCCATCGCCACTTCGGTGGCCCGCAGATAGCGGCCCTTAATGACGATATATCCCCGCTTCAGGAGCGTGTCGATGATACCGGCGCGGGTCGCTTCTGTTCCCAGACCCGCATTCTCTTTCAGGACCTTTTTTAACTGCAAATCTGTCACGTAAGACGCCGCGTTCATCATCGCGGCTATCAGCGTATCGAACGTGAAATGCAGCGGTGCTTTCGTTTTAAGACTCTTGACCTCAGCAGCCGTCACTGTGCACACATCACCTTTGTTCAGCGCGGGGAGCGCGTTGTCCTGCTCGTCCCCGGTGTTCTCTTTCCCGTCAGTGACTGAGTTAAACAATATTTTCCAACCGGGCACTACGACCACCCGGCCAGTTGTGCGAAAAAGCTGTCCCCCGATGCTGAGGTCCAGGCGTGTCACATCGCTCTCGTGCAAAGGAAGGAACTGGGCGAGGTAGTGGCGACGAATGAGTTCATACACCCGCTTCTCTGCGTCATTCATTTTTCCCAGGTCGCAGGCATGCTTAGTCGGAATGATCCCGTGGTGAGCCGTGAGCTTTTTATCATTCCAGATACGTGAAGCAAAACGGGGATCCAGGGTTGCAATCACAGGTGTGAGGGAAGGGTCAGTTTTGGTCAGGGCGGCAAGTACCTGAGGGATTTCTTCACGCATCGACTCCGGCAAAAAACCACAGTCGGTACGGGGGTAGGTCGTGGCCTTATGGGTCTCATACAAACTTTGGGCGGTATCAAGCACCTGCTGAGGTGACATTTCCCAGAGTTTCCCACAGGCCTGCTGCAAAGCACCTAATGAAAAGGCCAGCGGAGCCGCTTGTGTCTCACGCTTTTTCTCCTGCTCAAGAACCTGAGCCTGCCCCGTCTGACGGCACAGCTGGGCCACCTGCTGGGCAATGCCCTGATGGACACAGCGTTTTTCCTCGTCGGTGTACATTTTCGCAGCTACCCACTGGGCAGCAAACGTCACATCACCCGCATGCAAAACCGCACTGACCTGCCAGTAGGGTTTCGGGACAAAAGCGGCAATCTCTCTGTCCCGGGTTACCAGAAGTGCCAGCGTCGGTGTCTGTACCCGACCTACCGACAGCACCCCATCAAACCCTTTTTCACGGGCCTTTAATGTATAAAGGCGGGTAAGATTCATACCCGTCAACCAGTCAGCACGGGCGCGCCCCAGTCCCGCATAGTATAAAGCCTGAGTCTCGTTACCGGGTTTGATGTGATTGAGCCCATCACGAATACTCTGTTCATCCAGCGCTGATAGCCATAGCCGATTTACCGGTCCCCGCCACTGGCAAAAGTCCAGCAACTCCCGGGCAATGACTTCGCCTTCCCGGTCTGCGTCGGTGGCTATCACCACTTCATCAACCTGCTTCAATAATTTTGCGATCGTCTTAAACTGATCTTCCGTGTCCTTCTTCACTGTCATTTGCCACTGTGCTGGCAATACCGGGAGGGCTGAAATGTTCCAGGGTTTCCCGAACTGAGGACCATACGCCTCCGGAGAGGCGTTTTCTAGTAAATGGCCAACTGCCCAGGTGACCGTCACCCCAGGCCCCTGAAGGAAGCCGGTGCCTCTTTTCGTGGCACCGACTATGGCAGCGATGTCCCTCCCCTGAGAGGGTTTTTCACAAAGGAATAGGCGCATTCTCCCTCCTTTATTTAGCATTATCGCTATTATTAGCCCGGTAGCGGATCCGCAGGAGGTTAACACTGGCCTCATTAACGGGCGGGGAGAAAGCAGACCGATGGTTACCCAGCAGCACGTCAACATCAGGTTCACCAAGCTCCAAAACGGCCTGCTTCCAAACAGGGTTATTTTCGACTGCGTCCTGCCTGGAAACATTTACTGAGCGATAACTCATCGCAGTACCATAAATCTCACGAAGGAGGCGACTTCCTTCACTTAACATGTCGTAACGTTGTTGACGTGAAATCATTCCATAGTGCGAAGCCTGAAGGACCTGCTTGGCAAACTGATCAAAACCAAGAAGCAGAAAAACACAGCGGTAACCAAGGGGGGTATTACTGAACACCCGGATATCAAGGGGTTCAGAAACGGAAGCCTCACTTAACGTTGCCCCTTTCGGTAACCATTGCATGTCTTTTTCAAGACCTTCGATCAGCGATTGCATCTTTTTATTCGCGGCATTGAGCTTCACCTCCATCGTCCACATTGTGGCATCTGCCCAAGGATTATTCTTAAGAGAGTCCTGATTGATTTTGGATGCCAGACTGAGAAAACGCGGCATTCCCATGATGGCAGGCTTGCCTTTACTCCCCTCTACTCCTTTCTCTGCTCGCCTGCCCTGCCATAACCCAATCGCATAGTGGCTGTGGAGTTCAATTTTCAACTCTGAGTGCAATGCACCCGTTCTTTTCTCGGTATTATCCGCCATCGTTGTCACCGTCTTATCAGTTAAGAAGGAGCTGATAGTCCTGAAAATACAGAGGTCCCAACAACGTAAAAGTCTTCATTCATTTTCTGAATATAAGGCCACACTATCCCAAAGCCGGTTGCGAAATAGGTTAATGTGCATTTTTTGACCTTGTTGCGCCCCGCAACAAGGTTATTTTTTAGGCAACCAGCGATAATTAATAATCACTTTATGGAACCACTAAAATATCTGGCTATTTTTTAATCTTGTTGCGGGCCGCAACAAGATTACTTTTTAACCACCTCTGTGCCCCGCAACATCGCATTCCGAATGTCAGCGATAACGCTTGAAACACTTTCGGCAGAGGCCCGTTGTGCAGGCCGTTGAAATACTGGCATCGGTGATAAGGCGGCGTTTGCCTGTCCGATAGTCTGGGACGAAGTGACAGCGTCGGGCATCACAAGGTGTCCATCACGGGCCCGTTTGAGCATGGCCAGCATCCAGCCCATAGGGTTGGTTAACTGGCCCTTACGCAGCTGTTTTTTCAGCATACCCATAAGCGCAGAAGACTCCGGCTCAGGCAAGGCAGCCAGCTGAGCAGACAGCGCTGCCGCATCCTCAGTTGATATCTTGCTGGTCAGCGACTCAGGCAGTTCCGGTACCGACAAGCCCTTACCACCGTTCTCATCCGGTACGTACGTTTTTTTATTCACACCTTGTGTGAAAATACGTACGTTACAGTTCGATTTCCGAACTCCGGCGTAACTTGCTGATTTTAGACTGAGTTCGGTATCAGAACCCGGTTCAACACTTCCCTCTTTTTTACTGAGTTCGGTATCCGAACCCGGTATCTCATAATGCTTTTCTGCGTTTTTTATACTTAGTTCGGGAACCGAACCCGGCTGATAAGCACGGCGTAGGCTAGCCATCTCCCGCGGCGCTGATGGCGAACCGAGCCGACTTTCAATCATGGCCAAACGCGAATGACGGTGACGCATGGTGGGGTCATTCTTAATGTCGGCAAGCACGGCCATGGCTGTCAAGCGGACTGCCTTATTACGGTGCTGGCAACTCGATGCAACAAGGTCAAGCCAACCGGGATCAAAGGTTTCCGCATCACGGCAACTGAGCGGTTCATCGTGCTGGGCATAAATGTTTCCCCTTACGCGACCGCGCGCATCACGGACGCGCTTACACAGGCTCAGCCAGCCGGTTATCCTCAGCATGAGAAGCACTCTGCTGATGGTTTCGCGGGACGCCTTTTCCGCATGAGGCGAAGCGAGCTGGAGTTGCAATTCATCGTAGGTAGGAAACACCGCGCCCTCATTTTGCTGCGCATAGAGGCGGATCATTACCCACGCCGTTTTATCCAGCGGCGAAAGACGCGTATCCATAAACAGCTGACGTGGAAAAGCATCATGCACGTTTCCCAGGAAAAGCAGGCCGCTGCGTTCGCTGGTGACGTCATTTTCCGGCGTTCTGCTGGCAAGGCTGTTCTGCATTCGTGACAGCGTAAACTCTACGATACTGTCTGGCGGTAATCCCATCTCGCGTCCTCTTGATACATGACAGTGACAGCACTGCGGGGCCATAAAGGCCCCGTTTCTGGATGTGTGCGTCATCGTAAAACTGTGCTTAACCTTCTGCGTTATTTCTTGATTTCACGGTTATAGGTCTCGTGATTCATCAGGAACCAGCGGTGCCCGCCGTCTTTGCTAAGCATCCGCCAGAATGGACCGATATCAATTTTGAGATAGCCTTTTACATCCAGACGCTTGCATACCTTTTGGCCGCTCTCAAGAGAGTTCACCATCCCTATGGCTTTACGACGCACCGCAGGGGTGATGTGCTGACGCGGGTTGAAATCGAGAAGCTCAGTCATACCGCCTCCCGTTTATTGCCCTTACGTTCACGTTCACGACACCATGTGGTTACGCGCGTCCAGACGGCAGTCAGTGAGACATTATGGAGTTCGGCGGCGAGCATCATTACATCCAGTGCGTCATGAGAGTCTGGCGAGTTAAGACCCGATGCGTCCCACTGCGTCCAGATGCCGGCATCCGCCTCTTCATCCGGTGCCTGCGTCCGCCCACGGGCGGTATCAATCCCTTTGAGACGACGCCGGGCGCTGACCTCTGCCGCACTGAGGCCAAAGTAAGTCTGCATCAGCTCGATGGAACCGCCGAGCGCTAACGCCCGGTCAATGCGCTGCATGCGCTTCTGCTCAGTTCTGGACTGCTGAACGATGATCCAGAAATTGTCATGATTGATGCTAAGATTCAGTACCGACACGCTGCTTTGCATCAGGTAATGCAGGTCGTCGACGGTCAATTGACTCAACTGACGCACTTCTTCGATTGTCATCCCTAACGACTCGCACCGGCGAATATTCCCTGATTTCAGCTCCATAAGGAGGTGTGTCAATATGGCATTCGTTGCCTGAGATAAGTTTTGGCTCACAGTAACCCCCCGTTCATCCCCAAATCCGCAAGTAACCAAGCATCCGTCATCCAGCAGGCAGTACATGCTATGAAAATCAGCGCATTACTCATCATCTTTTCCTCCGATCACGGACAAGGCTTTCAAATGCGACGCCTGACCATTAAGCCCCCGACTCAGCTGGGCTTGCCGCCCGGCCATCCACCCTGATTCGCGGGCTTTTGAGTCACCGCGGCAACTGCGTGCCTCCCTTACATTAAGCTCAGACAGCGCCTGATTTCCGCATCGCTGTGTCAACCAGTTCCGCAAAACTCCCGATTCTTTCTCTGAGGGTTCGAACGACTCAAGAACGTTCCAAACTCCCACTACCCAGCCCTCACGAAACTGGTCAGCCCGGTTTCGCTTTGTTTGTACCTTGAGGCGCTTAAGCCGGTAGGCTGAGTGCATGTGCAAATCGGTGGCCTCCCTGAGCTGGCGGGAGAGGACAGTGAACACGTACAACCCCACCTCAGGACGTTCATTCAGTCCATAAAAGTGCAGTGAGCGCCGGCGGCGGGCCTGGCCGGTTCGGGTGGCGGAGTGATGCCAGCTAAACCAGCAACGGCATCCCGTTGCCATGCATACCACGGCAGCCAGTGCATTCAGCCACCCCGGGATACTGATGGCATCGGAATAGATTTGATAACTGACCGCTTCCTGGACGTCGCCGAGTGCTAAATCCTCTGGCGAGAGGTTGTGTCGCTGCATAAGAACCTGTGCAAGACGCACGGCGCGCGCGGCCTCATAAGCGTTGTTATTGCGGGTTCCTAAAGCCATAAGCTTACGGATACGGCGCAAGAGCTTTTCATTATCTCCGGCTGTCATAGCGTTTCCCCGTACCAATGTGCTGATAATGTTCCCGGACTTCCTGACAGCCGATGCAAAAACGGACGCCACGAACCGCCTGACGGCGCGCTTCTGGGATGGCTGCTCCACAGTCCTCACAAAAGTGATGTGACGGTTTATCAGAACGGACTTCGTCAAGAATAAGA
Organism: Sodalis sp. RH14; assembly: GCF_047324285.1. Taxonomy (NCBI): domain Bacteria; kingdom Pseudomonadati; phylum Pseudomonadota; class Gammaproteobacteria; order Enterobacterales; family Bruguierivoracaceae; genus Sodalis; species Sodalis sp. RH14. Next base: position 2,018,240 of record NZ_CP178739.1, on the reverse strand, counting down.
CTCAGACTTGCCCTGAGCTGCTGCTCAGTGACTGCCTGTGCCATTTCATCATTGAGATCAAAGGTCATGGGAACCTCCCTTCGCTGCATCACGCTGTAACTCACGCAGGCGACGTAAAACGCGGATCAGGCGCATAACTTTAACGACGTGCTGATCGGTAAAAACGGGCTGGTCGCTGATAACCGGTGAGCCGAAAAAATTCAGGCAGAACATAAACATATTGAAGGGCTGCTTCGGAAGATCACCCGTCATGCCCGCCAAGAACAGGACGAACTCATTGCTGCTCTGTTCGGAAGCGTTGTAACCCGCTGATTGATTAGATTTATCTTCATAAATGCTCTCTTCACATCCCATAGCCTCTGCGAGTTCAAAGGCCAGACGGTAGGCCATGTCCTGCAGGTGCTCGATATCATCCTGTAGTACCGGGATGTGCCAGATATCAGTGACCGGCTCAAGCCCCGTCGCGGCAAAAGCAACAGATGACTCATGAACCACCGACTGAGCAGACTCATCAGATGACTCAGACAACGCGGAAAACAAACTAATATCATTAAATGCTGATTGCCCACTCGGCTCACCGCTGAGAACAGCGGGCCCACCATAAAGATCTGGCTGTGTCTCCGTTCGTTCCGCAGGGCGCAGCTGACTACCATCTGTAAGAGACTGCAAAGAAGCCGGTAATGTTGGAACCTCTACTTCAGCATTGTTATCCGGAGCAGGTTCAGGTCGGTTATGCGTTCCTGTCAGCGTGCCGGAGCGCAGCCCGGTTAAGTGCGTTTTATCATCAGGCTGCGGTGGTAACTGCCTCACTTCTTTTTCTTGTAATACTGAGAGGGACGTATCCTGAACTGGGCTCATTACGGGCGGTGCTGGCGGTTCACCAAACATCTCTCGACGCTGCTGCTCTTTCGGGTCAAGCTCAATCAGCCAGCGGTCATAGTTCAGAGATGGGTGAGGTAATGCTTTGAGAAGCTCGCCAATGAGCTCATCGCGAAACATCTCAAAGGAGTACAGTTCTGGGTTATTGAACAAACAGCAGGTATTGGCGAAAACCTCATGAAAATCACGTTTAGCCGATACGTCAGGAGCAAATATTTTCCACGTTTTCTCAGCTGTCGAACGCAGACTAAGTAAAGGGGTTACCTGAGACCGACTTAGCCCTGAATCAAGAAGAATCGGCATAGAAGGGTATAAATAGGTCAGGGTATCTTCCATCCGGCTAATCCCTGAGAAATGTATCGGATAGCCCTGCTGATTAAGCAAATCGGAAAGCTCACGCAATGTTACACTCTTGCCGAGCTGTTCCTCCCAGATTGTCCGGGCTTTATGGATACCAAAGGCCTTTTCGATGTAGGTAAGATCACCGCGAACTTCGTTTTCAGCAAGATGCCCAATCACGCACTGGAGACGTCCAGGCCATGGCTTAACAATGGTCTGGATTCGATAGAAACGATCGTCCCCTGTCTCCTGCCAAAGTTCGCAAAGGATCTGATAACGGGTGTTCCCACCATCGCTGAAGATATACACTTCTTCACCATCCGGATCGCACGTTACTTTGGGAATAGAGTCCAATCCACGCGAGCGAATAGAGGTTTTGATATCATCGAAACGGGGGTTGCGCGACGTGCGCGGATTATCAGGATTTGGACGCAACTGATCTAATGTAAGCACCATCGGCATTTCACTAAGAGGAAGAACTGCTGGTGAAACGTTATCGCCTGTAGTGAGCTGAGACGGTGATTTACCGCGCTGTAGCATGGCATCAGAAAGATTAATTTTTGTGAACTTGCTCATCTTTAAACTCCTCCTTGTAAGGCAGGAGCTCGAAGGGACTCAAAGCGGGTAAAGCGGCTGTCAAAACGGAGTGTGACCATCCCAATAGGTCCCTGCCTCTGCTTTCCAATGATCACTTCAGCCAGCCCTTTGTCTTCTGTGTCGGGGTTATAGACCTCATCGCGATAAATAAACATGATAACGTCAGCATCCTGCTCGAGCGCGCCGGAGTCACGGAGATCACCGTTGTTTGGTCGTTTGTCTGCACGGGATTCAAGAGAGCGGTTGAGCTGGGAGAGAGCCAAAACCGGGCACTTCATTTCTTTCGCCAGCGCCTTAAGAGAACGTGAGATTTCGGCAATTTCCTGCGTACGGTTCTCCTGATCAGGACACCGCATCAGTTGTAAGTAATCGATCATGATCAACGAAGGTTTACCGTACTTACGCGCGCTGCGACGAGCGCGAATTCGAAGCATCGACGGCGTCAAATAGCTGGTATCGTCAATGATGAGCCTATCCCGCCAGTCATTGGCGATTAGGCCAGCAACATGACTTATGCGAGCCCAATCTTCATCCTCCAGTAGCCCGCTTTTGAGGCGTTGAAGCTCCACATTGCCCAATGAAGAAATCATACGCATAAGAAGCTGTTCAGTCGGCTGCTCGAGACTGTAAACCTGAACGACACTTTCCTTTTGTTGCTCAAGAGCGCCCGTCACCATACCCATTGCCAAAGCCGTTTTTCCCATCGATGGGCGTGCCGCCAGTAACACAAGATCACTGTCCTGAAGCCCGCATGTGCGGGTATCAAGATCGTCATAGCCTGTCGGTGTGCCGGTAATCCCGTTACCCGACTGATTACGCATTTCCAAATCGCTGATAAGTCGCTCTAACCCTTCGATTACGGAGGTACCTTTTTCAGGCTCTGCTTTTTCAGCGATATCAATGATCCGTTTTTCAGCCTGCTCGAGGATGCAAGAGATATCTGCACGGGGAGCAGCGACATCCCGACTCAGATCGTTACCCAAAGCAGCAAGCTGTCGCGCTCTGCTATAACGCGCAACAATTTCGCTGTACGCGACAATATTGGCCGCGCTTGGCGTGTTTTTACTGAGCGTTGCTGCGTAACCAAACCCTCCCACTGTCTCCAGCGTTTTTTGCTGATCAAGCGTGTCTGTCAGGGTGATAAGATCAATTGGTTTGCCAGCATCAATCAGGCGCTTCATTTCACGAAAATATGTCTGATGCGTCCTACTGAAAAAATCATCTGCGGTAAGGACAAGTGCAACGTCATCCCAACGATCGTTATCGAGCATTAAACCACCCAGCACGCCCTGCTCCGCTTCAACAGAAACAAGCCCTTTCAAGGCTTCCATGTTGGATTCAGCCATGTTTCGCCTCCATTTCTTTCAAGGCGATGCGGTCGAACTGCGGTTTCCATTCAGGGAAAAGTTCGCTTGCAAGGTTGAACATCGTGGCGAACGCAGAGTCGCTTACTCGGCCGGTTTTCTTTTCCAGGCGATGGGCTGGCTGACCAGCTGCGTGACCTTCAACATAAATTTCGAGGTCATAAATGAAGGTGCTGAGCAGCGAGACTTTGATTTGTTCGCTGTGCGCGCTATACCGGCCATCATTGATGATCTCTTCAAGTTGCTGGTAAGTATCACGAGCAAGGCGGGTGTACTTCATACAGTTAATGAGGATGCGTATTTCTGGGAGTTTCAGACCTAGGGCTGAAAAAGGCAGCAAGTTTTCCATCATATTGATGGTCCCGCGAATGAATTCCCTTACATCAGGAAGTACGGGTTTTACGACACCCACGGCCGTTCGCGTTGCTGCCAGAACAATCAGTTCCAACATGATTGAACGGGCACCCTGAGAATCGACGATGATGACATCGTATGACTGGAAAAGAGGGTGCTGAAGAACGTTACGTAAGCGTAAACGACCATCCGGAGCGTGAAGCATGGCAGTCGGAAGCTGAGCGTGAGGGTCGTTTGAAATAATGATATCTAACCCGCTGATAACGCTGTGGGATATGAGACTCGAAGGTTGGTTTAGATCTGCAGTCTGCATGAGCAATTCATACAAACCTTTGGGGGCTTCATAGGAAAGAGAGAAAATGCTACTCGCAGTTGGCTGAGCATAGTCTCCATCGATAAGAAGGACTTTTAAACCTGCATCGGCTAGAAAGCCGGCAAGATTAGCGGCTTGAGTGGATTTACCTTCCCCACCCTTGGTAGAAATCACTGGTATAACATGCATTTAGGCACCTGATAATTATCTCAGGATGCGAATTTACATATATACCACAATCACTTATGAAATCTAACAACTCGACACAGGGATTGAAAATCCCCGTGTCCTTGGTTCGATTCCGAGTCCGGGCACCACCATTTCTTTTTTATGCTTTCTTATGAATCCCTATATATCTTAAATTCAATAGGTTAGCGTAAAAACCCTTTCCGATACGTTTTAATTTATCCCTAGGTATCCGGAAAATGTGGGGTCAAATTGCGGGTCATTCAGTTCGATGAATGGAGTGACCCTCACATGGCTCTGACTGACAGCAAAATCCGCGCTGCAAAAACCTTCGTAAAATCCTACAAACTCTCCGATGCCCACGGTCTGTATCTACTGGTATCAACCAGCGGCTCACGTCTGTGGTATTTCCGCTACAGCTTCGGTGGCAAAGAATCCCGCCTGGCTTTAGGCGCCTATCCGCAGGTCACGCTGGCGGAGGCTCGCGAAAAGCGCGACGCTGCCCGCAAGCTGCTGGCCTCCGGCATCTGCCCTTCCCTGCCCCGTGAATCCGAAAAAACCGCTGTAGACAAAACCCGCACCTTTAAACACATCGCAATCTCGTGGCACACCAGCAGCCTCCGGCTCTGGTCGGCAAGCCACGCGGATAAAATTCTTACCTGCCTGAGGCGCTATGCCTTCCCTGACATGGGCGAAATGGATATCGCGGAGATCGAAACACGGCATCTGGCGCAGCTCATCAAAGCCATCGACGACAAAGGCGTGCATGACGTGGCCGGGAGGATGCGCCAGTATCTGACCAAAATCATGCGTCACGCCGTGCTGCAACAGGGCCTAATCAAATACAACCCCGTGTTCGACCTGGGCGGCGTCGTGACGCCGATTGTGGCCCAACATCTTCCCGCGTTGCCACTGCGACGCTTGCCTGAACTGTTGGTGAACATAGAAAACTACCAAGGCCGTGTACTGACCCGTTTGGCGCTGGAACTGAATTTGCACGTCTTTTTGCGCTCAAGCGAGTTGCGCTTCGCCCGCTGGGAAGAGTTCGACCTGAAAGCCCATATCTGGACGGTGCCCGCGCAGCGCGCAGCCGTAAAAGGCGTGAGATTTTCAGAGCGTGGCGCAAAGATGAAGGACGAACATCTAGTGCCACTATCCAATCAGGCAGTTGCCCTGCTAAAACAGATCAAGGCGCTTACCTGTGAGTCGGTCTTCGTTTTTCCGGGTGCGCGTGGTCTGGACAAACCGATGAGCGAAAACACCATTAATAAAGCGCTACGTGTGATTGGTTATGACACCAAAATCGAGGTTTGCGGCCACGGATTCAGAACGATGGCCTGTAGCGCCCTAAACGAGTCCGGGTTGTGGTCAAGGCCATCGAACGTCAGATGAGCCATAAAGAGCGCAACGGCGTGCGGGCCGCCTATGTCCACAAAGCGGAGCATCTGGAAGCCCGCATGGAGATGATGCAATGGTGGTCGGATTAACTGGACGTAAATCGGAAGGGGTATGTCGCGCCATATATTTATGCGCGGCAACATAAAGCAGCGAATGACAATTAGCTAGCAAAAAGCGGATCCCTTTCAGGGGGATCTGTTTTTTTACTTTATGAAAGCTTTTATCTTTTTTATTTTGTTTTAACGGAATTATTGTGAAAACTTACCAAGATGAGTTGATTGAAACAGTTTTTTAAACTTCTCGAAAAGCGCTGGCAATAGCACGTAAGGCTCCTCTTGTTCTCTTGTCAGATAAAGAGGAATGAAGGACGATTGAAAATGAAGGGAGAACAGGAAGACCAAACTTGGGACCAACCTCAACGAGTTCAGGAGAAGCTAGTCTACGTGAAAATGCTCCAATTGCGAGTCCCGCCGATATCGCGGCAATGACTACCGATAATCCTCCACCGACGAACACTTCTGTCCAGCGGATTGAGGCCTGTTTCAACGCCTTGGCCGCTAGATCGCGCACTCCACAATCAGGGGTGAGGCTAGCCAAACGTAAAGGCTCATCTGAACGATATTCGAAGTCAGGTGCGGCAAACCAACCGAAGTGCTCTGGGCATAAGACAGTGCCATCCCGTCTAGCATCATCGCTACGTATTATTACAGCATCAAGTAATCCGTTACTAAAATCGTCGAGTAATACTCGCGAACTGTCAAGTTTGACTTCAATTAAAAATGAGGGGTCCAATGATTTCAACCTGGAGAGGATTTTTGGTACTTCTGGGCCCATCACATAACATGCAATGCCAAGTTTAAACTGTCTCCTGGTAGCAGCTAGACTGGTAATTGCGCGTTCATGCGCCTCAAGAAAATTCCGGGCGGACTCAATGAATAACTCGCCGGGTGATGAGAGCCGCACGTGACGTGGCGTCCGTTCAACCAACCGTTGCCCCAGCCGGTCTTCGAGACGTTTCAGCTTGACGCTAAGTGCCCCTTGCGTTGTACCTAGCTCCTCAGCTGCACGAGTGAAGCTCTTTAAATCAGAGATCACAACGAAGGCTCTTACCGAGTCGACATCAAGGCTAATCATATGGATCATTCCATTTTGTTGTCATGGAAACACTTAAACATACGATTATGATGTGGTCAAGCGAATGCTACTATATACGAGAAAAACGGCATTCCATCAATACTTATTTCGACTTAGTATAGAGTAAACCGACTGACATCAATGTTAAGAAATAATACAACCTAAACACTGTTGCCAAAGGAAGAAGCTGTCCTCACCAGTTCGATCAAACATCGCTATATTATTTGGGCTAGCACTAATGTCCAATACAATTGATTTATCCTTTACATCGCCTAAATGGCGATGTCGTCAATAGTTACTGTGGTTTTGACCCCATATATCCATGCACCTATTCCCGCTTAGGTTGATGGTTTCCCCCTGCGCCGATATTCTCTTGGTGAGCGATATCCTAAAGCGCTGTGCGGGTGATATTCGTTGTAATGTTCGAACGCTAACGACAGGTTTAACACTGCCGTCTGGCTGTCCGGTTTTGGCATCATGCCGATATAATCACGCTTCATCGTCTTAACGAAGCTTTCTGCTACACCATTACTTTGTGGACTTCTGATCGCGGTCGTTCGGGGCTCCAGGCCCAGCATTTTAGCGAAGCTCCGGGTTTCATCGGCACGATAGGCCGAACCGTTATCCGTCAGCCATTCGAGGGGCGCTGTCGGCAGGTTTTGCCCGAACCGGCGTTCAACTGAGCGTAGCATAACGTCCTGTACCGTATCGCTGTCATAACCGCCGGTGCTGGCCGCCCAGTCCAAGGCTTCCCTGTCGCCACAGTCGATGGCGAAGGTGACCCGCAGCTTTTCGCCGTTATCGCAGCGGAACTCGAAGCCATCCGAACTCCAGCGCCGATTGCTTTCGGCCACCGCCACCCGGCCTGTGTGACGACGGGTATCCGGTGTGGGACGGGGTTTCGACTCTAACAACAAGCCGTTGTCACGCATCACGCGCCATACCCGTTTTGCGTTCACCCTCGGCAGACCTTCCTGCTCCGAACGGCGGCGCAGATTAGCCCAGATGCGTCGATAGCCATAACTCGGAAGGTCGGCAACTTCGGCACGGATGTGTTCCAGTAATTCGGCGTCATCTTGATGCCGCTGCATGCGACCGTCCTGCCAGTCAGCCTGCCGATAACGATAAAGCGAGAGCTGCGCACGCGACACACCCAGAGCTTCACTCACTGGTTTTACTCGTCGTCCCCGGGCAATAAGGGTCCGTGCGCAATCCATTTTTTTGCTTTGCCGTATTCTACCGCCTCCTTAAGGATCTCATTTTCCATGGTTTTCTTACCCAGGAGACGCTGGAGTTCACGGATCTGTTTCATGGCACTGTTTAACTCAGAAGCCGGCACAACTTCTTCGCCGGCAGAGACCGCCGTCAGGCTGCCATCCTGGTATTGCTTACGCCATTTAAAGACTTGATTAGCATTCACATTATGACGACGAGCGACAAGAGAAACGGAGCTTCCTGGCTGGAAGGTCTCCTGAACGATGGCGATCTTCTCCTGCGGAGTGCGACGACGGCGTCGCTCTGGCTCAGTAAGAACAGTACCCATGATTTCGCTTTGACCAGTCTTGAACATAGTTCCAAGCCTACCTCTTATTTTAGGCGGGTCAAAGTGTATGGATCATCAGGGGGCTAATACATACTGCCACTTTGGCAACTACAGTAACTATAAAAAATAAATGCCTACGCAATCGTAGATGCTCTCCTATGCGTACCACGAGCACGAAAGAGCGCGAGCACGAACCCTATAAAAGACAGCAGAATCAGGCTACTACCATATAGATTCGCGACAGATAAAAGGTCAAGATGTTGGGCCATGTATCCTGCAAGGATCGCTGGAATGCTATTAGCCAAATAACTTTCTACGTAAAAAGCGGCCATTAGCCCTGCTCGTTCAGTTGGCTCAGCAAGTGGTACTATGCTTCTGATTGCACCAAGAAACCCTGAACCGAATCCGACCCCAGCGATAGCTGATCCGGTTAGCAAAACCACCGTCAATCCTAGATTAGCGCCGGCAAGGATGATGGACATTCCAATCATCAACATTACAGCACCAATGACGAGTGCCCAGAATGCATTGCTACGCCGTACCAAAAAAATGGCCAAGCCACCACATAAGGTCAGGGTGGCGACATTCAGACCACCGAGCCAGACAGAAGTCGATTTAGTAGTCATGGCTATCAATGAGGGCATGAGCGACAGATAAAATCCACCGAGCGCCCATACCGCCACGTTAATGGGTGTAATCGCTAGTAATGTCGCCCTTGCTCGTTTGGGTATCGCAACACTTGGACGCAACGAACCTAACACGCCTGGGCGGCTCTCTGATGTTTCGGGAGTACGCCAAGTTTGCAATAACTGCACGAAGAAAAAAAGCAGCAATAATATGAAGACGAGGTGAAGCGGTGCTGGCGCGAGTTGTACCAAAGCGGTCGTGCCTAAGGCGCCAATAGCCATGCCACCCATCGTTGAAAGGCCATTGGTCAAAGCGCCGCGTTCCCGATCGAGGTCGATGAGGGCCGCGCCCAATGCTGCCGTAGCAAGCCCTGTTGCCACACCTTGAAGTGCTCTTGCGGTAATCAACCAACTGGGTCCACCAGCGGTAAGGAACAACCCCATAGCGGCGAGTTCCAGCGCCAGTGCAATACTGATGATAGGGCGTCGACCGATATAATCGGAGATACTGCCAGCCACAAGCAATGCTGATAGTAAGGCAAGTGCATAAATACCGAATATTAATGTCAACATTACCGATGAAAAATGCCATTGTGCTTGATACAATCGATAGAGAGGTGTTGGGGCAGTCGATGCGGCAAGATAAGCCGTAAGCGTCACAGTGTGTACAATCAGTGATGATTCAATGGGTAGTTTCAAACCGAGCGTAGAAAATTTCATAAATTTTTTTTTATTGAGATTGTTGGCCATTTTATTTCTCTCTTATGTTTTATGCCATTAATATTATTTCGCAGCGAATAAATATGTTTCCTATTTACATTTTATAAAACGCGAAGTTTTCGAGGAGAAATTATTAATTTTCATAATTGATCATATATATAACAGCACTGTATTCAATACTCTCTCTTTCTGAGTCATTATCTCAAACGGCCTTGCTCGCCAACACGCTTGAAATGTTATCCCACACGCCAATAATATAATGAATTTAGTATTGTAAGAAAATCACACAAATAAGGTTAGCTTCACACGAGCTTATTATTTAACATACCAGAAACAGCAATATTAAATAAATAAAATCAAACATAACTTAAATAAAGCAGTCGTGAAAACCTCCGCAACCGTGATCAACTTTACGGTTCAAACAGGTGATTACCCTATCAACTGACACCATAGTTTCAATTGAATTTTTCTAACAGGATTTTTAAAACTCGGGCAATGGTGCGGAGCCAAGAGCTTTTTCTAAAGACAGTCCCAGAGCAAGTAACTCTCTGTCATGTCCTTTTAAATTAGCGAATTCTATCCCAATAGGCATACCGTTACGTGCAAGTCCGGCGGAAAGCACGAGACTTGTCATGCCGGCACAGCTTCCTAGTGCTACGTTTCGACCGAAGGCATCAAATGCACTAATTTTCCGGCCTTCTTCAATCATAACTTCGTCTTCCTCTCCAATTTTTGGCGCTCGAACCATCGCAGCAGGATAGGCAAGCGCATGGACACCTTGATTTCGCATATAGGAGGTAAGGGCTGAAGTTAGCGCCGTTTTTCGAACTATTGCATTTTCATAGGCTTCCCGCGACGGAGTATTGGGGCTAAGAACCATAGAATCTACCAAGTTTTTTGTATTAGCTCCGAGATTTGCGTAAAGGTTATCAAAGGATACTCCGGTTTTTTGCTGTTTAAGAAATGCTGAAATGCAGCCTTTTAACTCATAAGATACGATAGTCCCAACTATGTCGGAGGATTTTTCAATATCTTTTATTGGGAATGAAACATCAATAATTGATGCACCAGCGTCTCTCAAACGGGTAATTGCATTGAAAGAAACGCGCTCAACTTCTGGGTCTAATCCTTCCCAGAATGCCACAGGGATAGCTATGACAATCTGGTTCAAAGGAAGTGGCTTTACCACACGGTAGTCGCTTGCGGCTACTTGATCGAACAAGATAACGTCTTCTACAAACCGGGCGAGTGATCCAACTTGATCAAACGATTTGGTTAGTGGCATGACACCGTCATCAGGATAGCGTCCACGACTTGGTCGAAAACCTACCAGCCCGCAAAAAGAGGCGGGCAAACGAATAGATCCCCACGTATCTTCAGCTACCGCTAATGGTGCTATCTTGGAAGAAACGGCTGCAGCTGAACCTCCGCTACTGCCACCGGTACTACATTCCATGTCGTAGGGATTGCGAACTGGCCCGAAGTTTTCGTTATTGCTCGTCCATCCGAAGGAAATCTCGTGTAGATTGGTTTTGCCCATAATGATGGCACCCTCATCTTTAATGAGTTTGATAATGCCTGCGTCGACAGCCGGTCTGAAATTCTTCAGAGACATCGTCCCATTCGAGGTTGGGAAAGAAGATGTATTGACGCTATCTTTTACCGGAATTGGCAGACCATGAAGCAGGCCCAGCGCCTTCCCTTGATTGCGGGCATTGTCAAGAGCACGGGAAGCTGTAAGCAAATTCTCATTATCCATCGTACAAAATACATTTAGGAGAGACCAACGTTCTGCTTGCGCGAGAAGTGCCTTCGCGTACGTCTCTGCTGTAAAAAAACCTTTTTGCATGGCAGTCACCGCCTGGACAGCACCAAGCTCTAGCATATTTGAATCATATTCAGAAATAGCTGGAACAATGGAGGAAGGTGGTTCATTCGGTCCCAATAGGTTTGGGGATGATTTTATGAATTCTATTTTATTGAAACGCTCGTTCATTCCTATTTTTTCCTATGTTTCAAAATTTTAAAAATATTTCGCAACGTATTGATATATCATTTTTCTCGTTTTATGAAATGCAAAATTTTCTATAGGTTAACCTTCATGCGCTTGAGATACCATGATAAACGGCACTCAACATAAAGAGATTTTATCATCCAAAATATTCAAAGCAGATCATAATCCAGTCACCTTTAATCCTGTGTTCACATGATCATATGGAAAGATGTATCACCCTTCCTGGTAACTATATAAACATTAGCACCATTGCGAAACAAAATTATTTTACATTTCAGTGATAACAATATTGGATAGGTCATATGAGCAAGTTGAAAATTAGGATAGTGCAGTTTAAACAAAATAACGCGATCGCGATCTTCGGTCGCTGAAAAAGATGAACCCCACAAAAAAACATGGGGTTCGTCAGCAGTCTGAAGCCCGTTAGTTAGCGGGCTTTTTGGTCTTCTGCCTGATGGCAGAGTTTTCTACGCTTCTATTTTCCTCTCACTGTCAAACACCGGCACTTATTACGACATAGAAGGTTTCAAACGATTTAGCCATACCCGTAAGGGTTCATCCAGAGTTACCCCCCCCATTTCATCTAACGTTGTGCGCGCCCCATGGGATTCATGGCACAAGTGAATGCCCGCCTTGGCAACGAGCGTGGCCAGTCGCCCACCAGAATATGCAGATGGGCTAGGAAAATGGCTTATCGCGCCGGCGCACGATGTGGATTATAAAGGTTTATGCGCTGTCTCTTTGGCGGCGAAAACCGCTACCAACGTGATCAGCAGTGCCAGTGTCACATAGGCGGAAATGGCCAGCGTACTGTTATACTCTTTATAGAGTGTGGTGATAATCAACGGGGCAAAGCCGCCGCCGACAATACCTGCCAATGTATAGGCCAGGGACGAACCGGCATACCGTACGCGCGTCGGAAACTGTTCGGTCACGAACGCCGCCTGCGGGCCGTACATCATCGCATGAATCAATAATCCGATAATTACCGCCAGGCAGATAAGCACCGGCTGGGTACTGTCGAGCAACACGAAAAAGGCATAGGCCCAGACGATCGCCAGCAGTGCGCCGACAATATAGACCGGACGGCGGCCGAAGCGGTCGGATAGCGCGCCGAACACCGGTACCGTAATCGCATTGCCCAGCGCGCCGAGCATAGTGGCGGTCAGCGCCAGCGGACGCGGCAGATGCAATACGGTGGTGACGTAGGTCAGCGTGAATACCACCACCAGCGCATACAATACATCCGACCCGATGCGTGACCCGCCGGCGATAAGCAGCGGTCGCAAATGTTGACTAAACACTTCTTTTACCGGGGTGTGGGTAGTGTTTTTGGCCTGTTCCAATTTGAGGAACGCCGGCGTTTCGCCCACGCCGCTACGCAGCCATAAGCCGAAGATTACCAGTAGCAGACTCAGCAAAAACGGCACGCGCCAGCCCCATAGCTGGAAATCTTCCGCGGGCATCATCACCGTGACCAGCGTGATAAACCCGGTCCCAATCAGGGTGCCACAGGAAGGGCCGACCTGGGCGAAGGAGGCGTTGCGCCCGCGCTGTCCGGCGTCGCCATGTTCCATTGACAGCAATACCGCCCCCGCCCATTCGCCGCCGAGCGCGATACCCTGGATAAAACGCAGCGTAACCAGCAGCAGCGGACTCCAGACACCTAAAGACGCGTAACCGGGTAACAGCCCCATCAGCGCGGTGGTGACGCCCATGATGATAAGCGTCGCCACCAGCACGAAGCGACGCCCCATCACATCGCCCAGGTGGCCAAACAGAATGCCGCCGATGGGCCGCGACACATAACCGACGGCGTAGGTGGAAAAGGCCAGGATAGTACCCACCAACGGATCGAATGAAGGGAAAAAGACATGATTGAAAATCAGCGCCGCCATGATGTTGTAAACGGTGAAATCGTACCATTCCAGGGCAGTGCCGATCGAACTGGCCGCGGCCAGCCGACCGGTATTGGGCGGCAGGCGCACAATACCGTCCAACGCGTCGACGTCCTTTGGAATAACGTTATTCTCGCTGGAAAGGTTCATGATTTGAGCTCCTGTGCGCTAAGCTGCCAGCTCAGGCCGTAGTACTGCACCTCGCCGTGAGGGTGTTGCAACGTCTGGCAGGCGCTCGCCGCAAATGTCCGGCTGGCCTCGGCGCTGCTGCTTTCAAGCAATATCATGGGCAACAGTTCTCTGTTGTCGCGCGACTCATTGGGCAACGGTGAACTGAGGGTTTCGTCGGGCGTCAATAGCGAACAACGGACAAATCCGTTTTGTTCGCGCAACAACGCGCCAAGGGCGGCGACCTCGGCGTTAAGTTTGGTCCCCGGCGACCGGGAGGCCAGGACCAGGATAGCCAGGTAACTCCCCGTGCCGATCCCGGTCACCGACTCGACAGCGCAAACCCGACGCATCGGATCCTGCATTTTCGCCAGGTTAGCCACCGACCAGGGCGTTTGGCGGGTAAAGGCCGCATGGTAGGCTTGCGAGGTGAAACTCGCCAATGATTCGGTCAGATAGAGCCCCAGATACTTACGCCCGCCCTGCAAGGACTGATAGCGGGTGCCCGACAGAAATCCGGCAATGCGTACCCGCTCCTCCACGTGTTCCCGGTCATACCACCGGTTAAAATCCTCTTCATCCGCCGGCGCGATGCCGGTTGCGACCAACAGCATAGCGTTCGATCTGTGTTCCATGGGTACTCTCCTCAAGGTTAACGTCGATAGGAAATTATTTTCCCGCAGGGAACCGTGCTGCGCTCAGGCAGCGTTCAATTTGCAGCGCCCAATTCAGCAATGCACCGTCCCGCATCGGCAGGGACGCGACCATCAGCCCCACCGGCGCGGCGTCCACCGGTTGGCAAGGCAGTGATACGGCGCAACCGTCGAGAAAATTGATCATCGCCGGATTGCGCAGCACCGCGCCGTTGACACGGAAATAGGCATTTTCATCCGCGTCCAACGCGGCAATGGGCGGCGCAATCAGCGGCACCGTCGGCATCAGCAACGCGTCATACGAGCCGATGGCGGCAGCTACCCGGTGCTGCCAGTCGGCGCGCTGTCGCAGCAGTTGCCGTCGGTCGTTTTCGTCGAGCGCCTCGCCGCGGCGGATGCGTGAAATAACCCGGGGGTCGTACTGCGCGCTGTTTTGTTCAATCAAGGGCCGGTGCCATAACCAGGACTCCAGCGCGGTAAATCCGCCGGCGGCGTTGATGCGGGACAGTTCGGCAAATTCAACGCAGGGGATCTCTGTGATATGCGCGCCGGCCCGCCGCAGATGCGCCAAAGCGGCGGAAAACGCCGCCGCTACGTCGTCGTCGAGATCGTCGAGCACCAGCGTTTGCGGCACGGCAAAATGCGCCTGCGCCAGCGGTTTGTGGACCAGCGCCAACGGCCGGTCACTGATGATATTATCGAGCGCCAGGCAGCTGGACACGTCATGGGCCATCACCCCCACCGAGTCCAGCGCGGGAGACAATGGCAATACACCGGCGAGATCGATACGGCGTGCGGTGGGTTTATAGCCGGTCAGCCCGCAAAAGGCCGCGGGAATACGCACCGACCCGCCGGTATCGCTGCCAATCGACCCCAGGCACATGCCATCGCTGACGGCAACGGCGCCGCCGGAGGACGACCCGCCGGGAATGCGGCGCGTGGCCCGGTCATAGGGATTGGCCGGCGTGCCATAATGCGGGTTGATCCCCAAGCCGGAATAGGCAAACTCGGTCATATTGGTTTTGCCGACGATCACCGCGCCCGCGCGCAGCAGTTTGTCGACAATGACGGCATGACGCGCGGCGACGGGCGCATCGGCCAATACCACCGAGCCGCCGGTGGTGCTTTCGCCGGCCACGTCGAATAAATCCTTGATGGATATCGGCATGCCATCCAGGGAGGAAAGCAGCCTCCCTGCCCTCCGGCGCTCATCGGAGGCCGCCGCCCGTAGCCGCGCCTGCCGGCGATAAATGCGGGTAAAGACGCGCACGCCTTCACCCCGGGGATCATCCATTGCCGCCAAGGCCGCCTCTGTTAACTCCCGGGCGCTGACAGTGCCGACATTAAGCCGCTCCGCTGCCTGTGATAAGGCCATCTCGCTCTTTTTCATCATCGGTCCCCCCTTTACGCAACAACCGGTAATTCGGTGCAGTAATAGCGGTGAGTGATGGTCCGGCCCAGGACGTCATCTACCAGCGCCATTCGGAATTCCGTGGACGGTCGGATGCCACCGATGGCGGCCACCGTGCCGCAGACTATGGCCAGGCCGTCGATCGGCCCGGACGACGGAGTTAGTCCCCTTGCCAACATTTCTTGGCTAGAGAAATAGCACTCCAGCAGTTCGGCCGGTTTACGCAGGCTGGCCAACGTTCCTTGCTGATACAAACGAAGCTCGCCTTCCTCTTTGATCCAAGAGCGCAAGATGAGTTGGTCCCAGTGCCCCGCCACCTCATGCAGCGGCCAGGCGGTACGGGCTACCGGTTTGGCACAGATTTGCTTTGATAGCGCGACGCTGTGAGTTTCCAACCGACGATCGGTATGGTCGGACGCCAACGAGACGTAAAGACAGCCCTGATGGGAGAAGACCAGGGGTTCAACTTCGCCCGACGTCGCGCCGCCCATCACTTCGATAACCTCTTGCTGGCTTAACTGGTTGGCGGCCACGCGATAAAACAACGGTGTTGCACTTGGCCGGGGCACGCCCAGCGCTTCAAGTTCACTGATATGGTGCAGGATCGCTTCGGGATCGCGACCGGTCCAGCCGGCAACGATTAATTGATTAATGTCGGTCTGTAGGTGCCCGGCGCCAGTGGATCCGGGTAGCTCAAAGGTCAATTCCATAGTTGCCAGCTCGCTGTATTTAAGTGATTAAAGAAAACATCGTGAAATTTCACTCTATTTTCAGAAATGAAATAAGCGATTTTCATGCCACCTTTTGTGTAGAATGTCTAAAATGTTTTAAACAGGACATTACGCGTGAAATCTTCTGATACCGTGAGCCAAGATTTGCCGATGGACGATGAGTCCGATTTGTCGCTCAATGAACTGGCCTACCGCCGTTTTAAACAGGCGCTGGTAACGTTGAGCTATAAGCCGGGTGATTTTCTCAATACGGCGCAGGTGATGAATGAGCTGGCGATGGGCAGAACGCCGATCAACCAGGCAATCCACCGCCTGGCCAATGAGGGCATGCTGCAAATTATCCCACGTAAGGGTGTGATGGTATCGCCGCTCTCTATTGACGATGCGCTGGAGCTGATTGAGGTTCGGCTGGCGAATGAGATCTTATGTGTGAAATTGGCCAGCAAGCGAATTTCCGCTGCGGACGTTGCCAACCTACGGGAAATAAACGAATGGATTGCAGACGCATGCCATTCCCGAGAGCGGGATCGGATGATGGCCCTGGATTATCAGTTCCATCAATTGCTGGCGCAAATCGCCGGTAATGCAATGTTGGCGGACATTTTGCGGGTGCTGCATGCCAAGGCGCAACGATTCTGGGCCAGTTCGCTGTCGAAAGAGGGCCATATGCTGGAGGTTATCGAAGAACATCAGGCGATCATTGTCGCGCTGGCCGCACAGGACGGCGAGGCGGCCGCGCTTGCGGCAGAGGCGCATATTATATCGTTCCGCGGCGCCCTGCTTCGGGGATAGGCCAAATCACCCGATGTGGGCTTCGCTTGCAAATGACAGGCATCAAATTTTGAGCCATTAGCGCATATAACGTTGCACTGATGAAATACTGACTGGCCTCCCTTAGCGAGCACTTAGTTACTAAGTTACAGTAGTAACCTTGACCAGCACTATCATTTGAAGCTGGCGTCATATTTGATCGCCACACCCCATAATAGTACTGACCAAAAAGAAATCTCTTGCCACCTTATTTAAGTAAGTCCAAAATTGAGTCCAGTTCTATTTGATGAATATATAAAATTGTTTAATCTACAATTGGTTAGCGCATGGATTCAGGTCCAGTCAGAGGAGCCAAATTTATGTTTTCATGCATCTACACGAATCTTTATACTATTTATATTCAACAAGTTAGTGTGAAAAGTCTTCCCGATGCATTTTCATTTCCCCTCCGCATCGGGCAAAATTGGTGGTCTGATTTGGGGTCAGGTGGGTTCGATGACAAAGTTCCCCCCAAATATCTCTTAACGACGCAAAAATCCGCAACTTAAAACCATCCGGAAAACCCTGTAAATGACCTCACCGGGACAATCGCCACCTCCCGGGTAGGTGGCTTAACGCTGACAATAAATAAGCGCGACTTAACGCCACGCTCTGATTTAAATGCAGAATCCGTTTTCACTCGGTTACTACGGAATAGGTGTCAACAACGGCTCGCCAGCAAAATAGGCGCTGACATTTTCCAGCACCAGACGCAACATCTCTTTGCGCGTCGCCCAGATAGCGCTGGCCATATGCGGCGTGACAACCACATTTGCCCGGTGTAACAATGCTTGCGGGACTTGCGGTTCGTCGGTGAAAACATCCAGACCGGCTCCCCGAGAGCCCCCTCTCCGATGACTTCAACTAGCGCCCGCTCATCTACTATCGATCCACGGGAAATATTGATCAGAATGCCTTCTGCGCCCAAGGCATTAAATTCATCTCGGTTAACGAGGCTGCGGGTTTCTGCACCACCGTTGGTACAGACCACCAGAAAATCACGCGCCCCGGCCAGCGATAGCAATGTTGCATGGAAGGTGTAGTCCATGTCGGCAAGTGCGGCGCGATCCGTATAGCGATCGACATGTTAAATGCAACCGCGCGTTTGGCGATAACACGCCCAATACGCCCCATGCCAATAATGCCTAACCGCGCCCCTGAGACTTTGCGGGTCCACGTATAACCACCTTTCTGCCATGCATCCTGTTCGATAAAACGTTGTGCTCCGGGGAACTGGCGTGACGTTGCCAGTATCAACCCCATGGACAGATCTGCAACGTCATCCGTCAATACGCCGGGGTATGGGTCACAGCGATCTGACGCTCTCTTGCCGCGGTAACATCAATACCGTCATAGCCAACACCAAAGTCGCTGATGAGTTCAAGGTTAGGTAATCATAATGCGCGCAATCCCGATGCGTGCACCACCACAAACGGAAGTTCGTAAGATACTACTAACACCGCGTGATGTTAATCAACGGGGAGCAGGTCACAGGGGCAAAAGATAGTCTGCCCCTGTGACCGAAAATTACGCGTCAGCACCACCTAAAACGTTGTCTAGTTGCATTTCTTTCAACACACGGTCTTGAATGGGTTGTTTAGCCGCGTTAATTTCATCAACCCCCCAAACTAAGCTGTATTAGCCCCCTGATGATCCATACACTTTGACCCGCCTAAAATAAGAGGTAGGCTTGGAACTATGTTCAAGACTGGTCAAAGCGAAATCATGGGTACTGTTCTTACTGAGCCAGAGCGACGCCGTCGTCGCACTCCGCAGGAGAAGATCGCCATCGTTCAGGAGACCTTCCAGCCAGGAAGCTCCGTTTCTCTTGTCGCTCGTCGTCATAATGTGAATGCTAATCAAGTCTTTAAATGGCGTAAGCAATACCAGGATGGCAGCCTGACGGCGGTCTCTGCCGGCGAAGAAGTTGTGCCGGCTTCTGAGTTAAACAGTGCCATGAAACAGATCCGTGAACTCCAGCGTCTCCTGGGTAAGAAAACCATGGAAAATGAGATCCTTAAGGAGGCGGTAGAATACGGCAAAGCAAAAAAATGGATTGCGCACGGACCCTTATTGCCCGGGGACGACGAGTAAAACCAGTGAGTGAAGCTCTGGGTGTGTCGCGTGCGCAGCTCTCGCTTTATCGTTATCGGCAGGCTGACTGGCAGGACGGTCGCATGCAGCGGCATCAAGATGACGCCGAATTACTGGAACACATCCGTGCCGAAGTTGCCGACCTTCCGAGTTATGGCTATCGACGCATCTGGGCTAATCTGCGCCGCCGTTCGGAGCAGGAAGGTCTGCCGAGGGTGAACGCAAAACGGGTATGGCGCGTGATGCGTGACAACGGCTTGTTGTTAGAGTCGAAACCCCGTCCCACACCGGATACCCGTCGTCACACAGGCCGGGTGGCGGTGGCCGAAAGCAATCGGCGCTGGAGTTCGGATGGCTTCGAGTTCCGCTGCGATAACGGCGAAAAGCTGCGGGTCACCTTCGCCATCGACTGTGGCGACAGGGAAGCCTTGGACTGGGCGGCCAGCACCGGCGGTTATGACAGCGATACGGTACAGGACGTTATGCTACGCTCAGTTGAACGCCGGTTCGGGCAAAACCTGCCGACAGCGCCCCTCGAATGGCTGACGGATAACGGTTCGGCCTATCGTGCCGATGAAACCCGGAGCTTCGCTAAAATGCTGGGCCTGGAGCCCCGAACGACCGCGATCAGAAGTCCACAAAGTAATGGTGTAGCAGAAAGCTTCGTTAAGACGATGAAGCGTGATTATATCGGCATGATGCCAAAACCGGACAGCCAGACGGCAGTGTTAAACCTGTCGTTAGCGTTCGAACATTACAACGAATATCACCCGCACAGCGCTTTAGGATATCGCTCACCAAGAGAATATCGGCGCAGGGGGAAACCATCAACCTAAGCGGGAATAGGTGCATGGATATATGGGGTCAAAACCATAAGCCAACCGCTGTGCGTGTTGGGCGTTTGCCTTTAGGCATATCGGCTAGCGCTAAATAGGCATCTACGACCATTTGTGGATCAGGTGCTTGATCGCTCTGCATAAATTTACCGAATTCTTCGAACATAGCAGCAGGAATATCTGCTAATTCACCGTAGCTGTCCAGTATGTCTGTGCGTGACGGTTGTTGTCCTGCTGCACTTAGACCTGTAGGGAATGGGCCAGGTTGTACGATGGCGATATCGATGCCGAATGGTGCCACTTCGTAGCGTAACCCTTGGAGGTAGCCTTCCAAAGCGTGTTTAGTTGCGGCGTAGGTAGAAAAATATGGCGCTGAAATTTGGCCAACCATGGATGAGGTGTTGATGATCAGGCCTGACTTGGCTTCACGCATCGCAGGCAAAACTGCCTGAATAGTACGCATAGCGCCATAGTAGTTGGTTTCCATCTGCTCGCGAGCTTGGGCAATGCTAAATGCTTCTGTAATGCCAAGGTACATTACACCAGCATTGTTTAGCAAAACATCAATTTTGCCCGTTTTATCTAGTACGCTTGCAATGGCTGTTTTGACCGATTCGTCATTGGTAACATCCATATCGACTACATGGATGGAATCGCTATACGCTTCCAATTCAGCCTTAACTGCAGCGTTCTTGCCTTCTGGGCCACGCATCGTGGCGAACACTTGGTAGCCTTTATCTGCAAAATCTTTTACTGACTTTTGACCAAATCCACTGCTGCTTCCTGTGACCACGATGTTTTTCTTTGCTTCACTCATCTTTGCTTTCCTACTGGATTGAAAATTAAATACCGGCTGGTATAATAAAAGTTAGTGTACGATCTGTCAAATTAAAATACCGGGCAGTATAAAATGAATTTAAATCCAATCAAACCTTCAAGAGGGCGACCTAAGACCCTTGATCGTGACCATGTTTTAGATGTAGCAATGGATTCTTATTGGAAAGAGGATATAGGCAGTTTATCCCTCAATGAAATTTGCAGGAGATCTGGTGTATCGAAGCCTGGCCTTTATCGTGAATTTTCGAATGAAGATGGCTTGATGAAAGCTGTTCTTATCAGGTACCAGGAACAAGTGCTAAGTCCTGTGCAAGAGATGTTAAATAGTGACTCTCCGTTTCGAGAGGTACTTGACAATCTCGTGTCATTTGCCACGTCAGTGAGTTGTAACCATGAGTCTCCAATGGGGTGCCTTTTTGTAAAAATGCGTGAGGCACGGATGCAATTAGGCGAAGCAACTCGCGCACAAGTCGATTTCCTTGAGGAGCAAGGCTTATCCACTTTCAAAGAATGGGTGAAGCGCTCAAAAGCCAAAGGAGAGTTTTCTGCCAATATGTCTCCAGAGTTTGCAGCTACTTATATCGACGCACAGTTGATTAATGCTTCGTCACTGCTAGCTCATGGAGAAGATCCGCAAACTGTGAAGAAGATATTATTAGTCGCTTTTTCTATGCTGGGATGACTATTTCAGCCAGTTCAGAATATCTGAAAAAAGAACGCATTTTTATATCTGGGTTACATTAAAAGAGTGCTTACTTAACAATGTAGTGCACAGGGAAATTTTAGTAGCTTCGCCCCCTCCTAATGTCGTGAGAGGGGCGTTAACTTTGTAGTGGTCAAGCAAAACTGGCCACGGTTTTGGGGGCAGTCCAGGAAACGCCTCAGGCCAAGATGGACTGGCGTTCAGCGCCTCGCCAGTTCCACTCTCCAGAACTGAAGTTAAAGCCGGTCCAGCTTGCTCTACAACCAGGTACATCCGTTGCCGAGGTCGCTTGCCGTCACAACGTGAATGACAATGTTTTGTTCAGGTGGATACGCCTGTTCCAGCGTGATTTTGGTGGCTTAGATTGAAACGCCGCCGTCGATGATGATTTCTGAACCCACGGTCCAGGCTGACTCATCAGATGCGAAGTAAAGTACCGCTTGCGCTACTTCCTGAGGCTTACCAAAACGACCTGCAGGGATGGTTGCAACGATATCTTTCATCACTTGATCATGATATTCCACTGGGATCCCCGCCTTATCGTAAAGCGGTGTATCAACAGGGCCTGGGCTCACTGCGTTGATACGGATCCCACGAGAAAGTAACTCGTTAGAAAGTGTTTTCGACATGTTCAGTAATGCTGCTTTGGTTGAGCCATAAACTGAAGAGTTCACTGGTCCCGTGTGAGCATTTACAGATGTATTAAAGACCACTGATGCAGAGCTTGCGAACACTGGCAGCAGCGCCTGCATTAGGAAGTAAGGACCTTTAACGTTGATATCATAAATGCGGTCGAACATCTCTTCTGTCCATACCTCAATTGGCATATACATTGATATACCCGCATTCAGGAAAGCGATATCCAGTTGTCCAAAGTGTTCCTTAACCGTTTGAGCCAGGGCTTTCTGTGCGTTCACATCAGCGGAATCAGCGCTCACGACTAACACATCATTACCAAGTTCTACTTTCGCCTTTGCGATAGAATCAGGGTTAACACCAGTAACAATTACGCGTGCACCTTCTGCAACAAACAGCTTCGCTGTTTCAAGACCAATACCACTTGTTCCACCCGTAATCAGTGCGCGCTTACCTTGTAATCTAGACATTAAATATCTCCTGTTCGTTTTACAACTGATCGGCGAATGACCGATTTGATAGCCACTATATGCTCATGCTCATATTGTGATAAGATTGTGTTTTTGAATATGTTTCATGCATTAAAAGCATAAATGGGTTTTAGGATGGATAGATTACTTTTGATGACATGCTTTGTCCGTACCGCTGAAACAGGCAGCTTTTCCGCAGCCGGTAGGGATTTAGGCTTAGGGCAACCGAACGTGAGTCGTCATGTTGCAACCCTCGAAGAGCATTTGCAGACCAGATTACTTCACAGATCAACCCGCAAGCTTTCCCTAACTCCTGAAGGAGAACGTTATTATTTGGAAGCAAGGCGTATTCTGGAAGCCGTCGAAGAGTCAGAGTCTTCTTTCAGAGAAAATGTTACACCCACAGGGCTATTACGCGTTGCCTGCCCCACAGCATTGGCTCACACATTCTTAGTCCCGCACATCCCAGATTTTTTAGAACGCTACCCTGAGCTAACACTCGATCTACAGATTAATGACCGCTATATCAATCTCGTTGATGAAGGGGCTGAGCTGGCAATCCGCATTGGACACCTGGAGGACAGTGCTATGCGTGCCCGCAGACTTGGCATGTTTGAGCGAGTCTGTGTTGCCAGTAACAAGTACTTAGCTAAACACGGAACCCCTAATACCCCAGAGGATTTAAAAAAACATGATTGTTTGATCTATACCTTGCTAACAACAGGAGCTACCTGGAGATTTCAGGATATCAATGTTCCTATTTCTGGTCGGCTCAGGGTCAATTCACCAGAAGCAGTACAGAAATTTGTCAATGCAGGGATTGGGATCGCACAGGGCCCAGAATGGCTGTTCGAGGAGGGACTGGAAAATGGCAACCTACAATTATTACTGACTGATTACACTGCATCCCCCGTTCCCATTCAGGCCGTTTATGTTGCTAATCGACTTTTACCAAAACGGGCGATTGTGTTCATGGATTTTGTTGCTGAAATTTTTGAAAAAAATCCCGCCTTCAAAGCGTACAACTCAATGAAATGAGCCTGAGATAACGAACATATCTGAATCATTAGTAAAATTTAGTCAATCTTAGGCTGTGTCCCTTAACCTAACAGTCGCCTGAGAAATAACCTTAAAGAATCCCGGCTTGGCTTAGGGTAAGCGTCAACTCAGTGACGTATTGACGCTTATTCGGCAGGTATTATAAGGTGCCACGGCAGGAGACCTTTGATCTTATTGATGGGATGATCCGCGATTGTCGCCAGTACATGGCGCAGATAGGCTTCCGGCTCCACGCCGTTCAGTTTGCAACTGCCGATCAGCGTATACATCAGCGCGGCACGTTCACCGCCGTTATCAGAACCGAAGAACAGATAATTTTTTCGCCCCAGGCTCACCGCTCTTAACGCGTTTCCCGTGATGTTATTGTCGATCTCCCCCCAACCATCGGTGCTGTAATAACACAACGCCTGCCAGTGGTTCATCAGGTAGTTGAACGCCTTGGCCGTATCGGCCTGTCGCGGCAATGTGGCGAGCTTTTCCCGGATCCCGCTCTCCCGGCCCATCAGTCACGGCCGGGAGCGCGCTTCGCGCACCTGTTGTCGTTCTTCGGCCGTACGCCCCCGGATGTCGGCTTCGATCGCATACAGCTCGCCGATCCGGTGCAGTGCCTCGGCGGTGGTCGGCGACGGATGCCGCACATGGATATCATGGATCTTACACCGGGCGTGGGCCATGCAGCCGACCTCGCGGATAGGGCCTTCTTCATACAGCGGGTTGAAGCCCGCATCCGCCAGCAACATTCCGCTGAACCGCGCCGGATAGGTTTGCGGATGCACCCCCTTGCGGTCCGGGCTGTAGGCGAACCACACCGCGGGCGGCAGTACCGAGCCGGCATTGCGGTCGTCACGCGGATTGCGCTTTATCCGATGAGAATGATTATCCAATTCATTTTGGCTGAATTGGATAACAGATAGGCCATATTGTGCAATGACACATTAGCATTCTATCCATATCATTTTAGCAGGCCATTTCCATTTTGACCCTATGCGCGAACTGCCGTGCCTCGCAATGCCAACGGGGGACGGCACCGGCAATACTAATAAGATGATCAATGCGACAAACATTATGTGTAACGCGTTGACGCCTACAAATACGGAAATTCAGCATGTTCAACAGGCACATCGCCCTTCTATTCGTATCACACCGCTATTATCCGCGCCCTGCGAAAGTCGCAACGTGCATGATGTATACGTTGGCTATAATCTCCCTGACATGCTTCGTTCTCTTTTCGCGCATGCTGCAAGCCGAAGAGATCACCGTTCATCATACTCAAGGGGTGACCCGCGTCCCGGTCAATCCCAGGGTCGTGGCTATTCTTGATATCGCCGCGCTAGATACCCTTGCCTCCATCGGGGTCGATGTCGCAGGCGTTCCCACGCTCAACTATCCACCTTATCTCGCTAAATTTGGAGAAAGCCGGTACCGGAAGGTTGGCTCTCTTTTCGAGCCCGATTACGAAGCACTTAACGCGCTTTCACCTGATCTGATCATCGTGGGCGGGCGTTCATCGCCGAAGTACGCTCAGGTGGCGAAGCTCGCCCCTACCATTGATCTGACTCCTGACTTTCAACACCGCGTTGACAGCGCGATAACGCATGCGCAGATCCTTGGAAACATTTTCGGTAAACAAGCTGAGGTCGCCCGTCGTGCCAGCACGTTGCGGGCATCGGTCGACGCGCTTCGGGCACGCACGGCAAAGATGGGGACAGGACTGCTGGTGATGACCAGCGGTGGTCGCATCGGAGCGCTCGGCCCGAAATCTTGGTTTGGGACACTGTATAACGACTTCGGCGTGCAACCCGTGACGCGCAAGCTTGATGAGGGTCCGCACGGTCAGGTGATCTCCTCCGAGTTCATTCTCGAAACTAATCCTGACTGGCTTTATGTCATCGATCGTGATGCAGCCATTGGGGAAAAGGGAGCATCCGCCAGACAGCTGCTGGATAATGAACTGGTTCGACAAACCAAGGCCTGGAAGGCTGGCCACATCGTCTACCTCGATCCTGTCGCGTGGTATATTGTTGGCGACGGACTGACCGCGCTTCAGTCGATGGCTGATGAAGTTTCCTTGGCAATAACCAAGACAAAATGACGCTTTCAGCACGCAAAACGTCAATGAAGGGACTTGTAATCGCACTGATCGTGGTCGGGTTGCTTTCCCTGATTAGCCTATTTATCGGTGCGACGACAATTTCGCCTGCATCGCTTTTAGCAGGCTATACCACGTCTACCACAAACATTTTACTGGCGAGCCGCATTCCGCGGACCGTTGCATTGCTCCTCGCTGGAAGTTCCATGGCGGTGGCTGGCCTGATCATGCAAATGCTTTCGCGCAATCGCTTCGTGGAGCCAGGCACAGCAGGGACGATTGAGTCCGCCACACTTGGGTTATTGCTGGCTGCTCTGCTGGCTCCCGGACTGCCTGTACCCGCGCGCATGCTTGTGGCGTGTTTTACCGCCCTGCTGGGAACGCTACTGTTCCTTGTCATACTGCGGCTGTCACCCATGCGCTCGCCATTGATGGTCCCGCTCGTCGGTCTGATGCTCGGCGGCATAATTAACGCAGCGGCGACATTTCTTGCCTACCGGTTCGATCTTATTCAGTCGCTGGTCACATGGTCTACTGGGGACTTTTCATCGGTGCTGCGCGGCCGCTATGAACTGCTCTGGACCTCGTTTGTCGCCGCTGTCGTCGCTTATGTTGCAGCCGACAGATTCACGGTGGCAGGACTTGGGCAGGATTTCACAAATAACCTGGGCCTGAACTATCGGGTAACACTCATGACCGGGCTTGTTATCGTTTCGATCGCAACAGCTGCTGTGGTCGCGACAGTAGGCGCGATCCCCTTTGTCGGTCTGGTCGTGCCGAATATCATCAGCATGGTGATCGGCGACAACCTGCGCAGAGCAGTACCGTGGACCGCCACTCTCGGCGCCGGTTTCGTACTGAGTTGCGACATTATAGGCCGCTCCGTAACCCAACCCTTCGAGATCCCCGTGGGCCCCATTATCGGGATTGCTGGCAGCGTGATTTTCCTTTTCATCCTCAAACGAGGAGTTGCACGATTTGGCTGAATTTCAAGAAATGAGGCCCGGTATGGTCATCATTCTGCTCGTTATACTGACGATAATAGCATCAGTTGCATTCATGACCGTTGGTGCCGGAGGACATTGGTCTTTTGTGCTACCGCTTCGTGCGCAAAAGCTCGCAGGGCTGTTGTTGATTGGCTACGCAATGGCAGTGTCGACCGTACTGTTCCAGACCATTACCCAGAATCGTATCCTGACGCCATCGATCATGGGCTTTGATGCGCTGTACGTTCTTATCCAGACCCTGGTGGCATTCACCATCGGCTACGTCCACGGCGCCGCCATCAACCCATATCTGCGCTTTGCCGTGGAGACATTCGTCATGGTCAGTTCAGCGGCCCTGCTCTATCACTGGCTCTTCGCCGGAGGTCGCAGAGACCTGATGTTCCTGGCGCTGGCCGGTCTCGTGTTCGGCGGGCTACTGCGTAGCCTGTCGAATTTCCTACAGCGTGTCATCGATCCGGGTGAATTCGCCGTCCTGCAGGATCGCCTCTTTGCAAGCTTCAATCTTATCGACTCAAGCCTGCTGTCCATCGCAGCAATACTTGTCTTCAGCGTCTCGGTGATAGGCTGGAGAATGCGGCGTAGCTTTGATGTGCTGGTGCTTGGGCGAGACTCGGCAATCAATCTCGGCATCGATTACACCCGGACTGTTAGAACCATCCTGATGATAATTGCTATTCTCGTATCGGTCTCTACAGCGTTGGTAGGGCCGGTCACTTTCTTCGGCCTACTGGTCGCCAACCTGGCTTACCGTTTTGTCGGGAATGCGCGGCATGCTCTGATGCTCCCTGCCTCCGCGCTGACCGCGATGATATGTCTGGTTGGCGGGCAGCTTGTTCTGGAGAGGCTGTTTGGTTTTAATACCAGCCTGAGCATTGTCATTGAGTTCTTTGGCGGTATTGCTTTCATTATATTAATCATGCAGAGGGCGCGATGATCGAAACACACGCACTCACTAAACGCTATGGCACAACTACCGTCGTGGACAACGTCTCGGTGAGGATCCCCAAAGGCGGACTGACATCCATCATCGGCCCCAATGGTGCCGGTAAATCCACGCTCATGATGCTTATTAGCAGGCTACTGCCGGCAACGAGTGGGACCGTGAAGGTTGACGAGATGAATGTCGTTAACACTCCCACGGCCCTACTTGCGCAACGTCTGGCGATCCTGCGACAGGATAACCATATCAGCGTGCGCCTGTCCGTCAGTGACTTGGTCGCTTTTGGCCGCTACCCGCACTCGAAAGGACGTTTCACCCACGATGATCGAGGGCATATTGAGCGTGCACTGGAGTATCTGGGCATCACATCGTTGCGCGACCGTTTCCTTGACGAGCTTTCCGGTGGACAACGCCAGCGCGCCTTTATCGCAATGGTCCTATGTCAGGACACCGACTATCTGCTACTGGATGAGCCCCTAAATAGTCTAGACCTCAAGCATGCGACCGCTACAATGAAGATTCTTCGAAGAGCAGCAGACGAACTTGGTAAAACCGTCGTATTGGTGCTTCATGATATCAACTTTGCTTCGTACTATTCAGATCACATTATTGCGATGTCTGCGGGCAGAGTACACTATGAAGGTTCTCCTAATCATGTCATTACCGCTGAGCGTCTCGGTCAACTTTATGATATGAATATTAATGTCCATGAACTGTGTGGACAACGGATAGTGACTTACTACGAATAATACCCAGAATATTTTTTTAAACTTTGCCATTTTCAGAGGTCTGAATCGATGCTGATCGGTCAGGCATAACGTTATACCCATGCGCTTGAACAGCTTCCTTATTATTGAAATGAAATCCTTTTACTTTTCTGTGCGCGCTTTCTGAAAGAAACAGACACCCTCCTCCTTGTGCTCTATGGGCCGCATCAGGCCCGGCCTGGGTGTGAAAAGGATAAATACATTCCTCTTATAGCCAAACTATGGGGCAGGATCGTCTTATGGATGAGGGCAGTCCATTGTTTCTCAGGATTCGTGTCCGCAACAATAAATGTGTGAAAACGTAGTCAACAAATGGCTACGAATGATGGGCGACTACACCAAGACCGGTATCTGCGATCACGCATTTCAAGCTATGTCCTGACAAGGAATGACACAAGAAGCGTACTAACGAAGACCGGGGTAGAAAAACGACAAATAGGCTGAAAATGAATATAAAACGGCCGGATTTCCAAACTAAAATCAAAACACCAATGGTAATATTTATCATTCTCATATTCCATAAAGGACATGGCAATGCTTGTAATAGATGATTCAAGATTCCCTTTAGTGTGGTTGAAACAGGTCAATGATGAAAAGGAATTAAACAATAACAGTTATGATGTTGAAAACACTTTTTCTCAGCTAAAAGCACTTTTTGCAAGGAAAACGCCTTTTATATTGATCAATGGAGATGATTATGGAAATGAGGAAAATCACGCGCATTCTAAAGAAGAAAAAATGATTATTGTTAAATGGATGAAAAACAACAAACCTGATGTTAGAAATTATATAATAGCTCAGGTCCAGGTCATCCCAAAGGAGAAGCAAACGATATTACTCAGCGCTTTTTCAAAAACATTTTCTAAATTTTGGGGCTTTCCTTTAATTATAGCCAGCAATAAAGACGCAGCAATTGAAAAGGCTCACGAATTACTTAAACGCATTGAAGATAAAAATTAAAAGCCATTGTTAATTTGAAAAAGCATGCTCAGTATGAGAAATAATTTTATGAAGAAAATATTACGATACACCATCCCCAGAGCATATGTATTAGACGTTATGCAAAAGCATCAGGATGCTTTTCTGGAGGTAAGGGATATCTATATTAATATGTACGATGAAAAAAAGATTAGTCTAAGCGTGGTTTATCGCGCATCCCGAGAATTGTATGAAGCCGGTCTATTGGAGAGACAACTGAATGAGAGAAGTGGACGAATCTCATACCGACATAAATCATCATATAGTTCACAAAAATTACATAACAGTGCAAATCATCAACTATTGACTACGCCAAGTCAATTAAATTCAGCTTAACCGCTGATTTTTAAAACCGACACAATAACACTCTTTGATGGAACCCATCATTCAGGCAATTGCACAATGCAGTGCTTTCGAAAAACAACATTTAACAACACGTAAAGAATGACATTAATAAAAATAAAACATGATTAACATAAGCGAAATAAATTACATCTAAAAAAGCAAGAACACCTCTCATATAATCACCTTTATAAAAGCAGTACCTAATTGTATTCTTTTATTGTATCAACACACCCATTAATATATTAATTCTCCAAAATACCGATAATTCCGCCATCCGTGTGTAAGCCTCAATGACCGCCTGGGGATAAAATCAATTAATTGTCTAATTGACCATCTGAATAAAATGAAGTTGAATATTAAATGGTAGACATAGATGAATCCACTATTAAGATTTATCAACTCGATTAGATGCTTTTGAACCATCAGATTTTAATGAATAAAATTGTTAATTAGTAGAGCACAATGGTGAAGATGATAATAATTTAAATAAAGCATATTTTAGCAAAAACCTTAAAAAAATCACAACAATTTAGTTATTATAATTGGAGATTTTTACGCTCACCTAGCTTAAAACTTTCCACTTCATATGGTTAATGTTATAATCTTAGTTATTCGACCAAGAGGTTTGAATTCTATGACAACTGATCGCTCATTTAATACAGTAAACCATTACGAAATTTCTGAAGTGAGAAATCCCTTTTTACCAGTTTTATCCATTAAATCAGATAATTTTACAGATTGCTGGGAACTCAAGCCACATCAGCATCCTGAAGCTCAACTAATATTTTCGCCAAAAGGAATTATAATATGTGAAGTAAAAAAATCAATCTACCTAATACCACCGCAATGTGCTATATGGATACCAACTAATACAGTTCACTCTACAAGAGGAGCCGGCAATACTAGCTGTTACTGCTTATTCATTGACACTACTAAAATAAAGGGGCTTCCTGAAGAATGTGCAACTCTTTCTGTACATCCTCTTTTGCGTGAATTGATTTTTTTTGCCTCAAATTTTAACGGCAAATCTACATTATCAGAATCCGAAAAAAAAATAATAGATGTATTAGTCGATCAGTTAAAAGCTACGACTAAACTCGAAGTTAGTCTTCCAATGCCTTCAGAATCGCGCTTATATTCAGTAACCAATGAGCTTATTAAAAGTCCGAATAATTCACTTAAACTTCATGAATGGGCGCTAAGAGTCAATATGAGTGAAAGAAGCTTCACCAGGTTAGTGCAACATGAGCTGGGCATGAGCTTTGGCAGATGGAAGCAGCAACTTCATATAGTTATAGCACTTCAGCGAATTTCCGAGGGGGATAGTATTACCGCTATTGCACTTGACCTGGGTTATGAAAATGCAAGCAGTTTTGTTACCATGTTCAAAAAAATATTAGGTAAACCACCGCTGAGTTATTTTAATGATTTAAAAAATTCATCTTCAAAACTTATCGATTTGCATGAAATTAAAAAATAGAAAGGGGGTGCCGTCCTCCCCCGTTTTTATTACCTAAAAAGAATAATTCACAGCAAGCCAGTATCGTCTGCCATCTTCAACATAACCATAATCATCATAACGAATTTTTTTGTCGAGAATATTTGAAACACCAGCCTTAATATCTACATTTTTGGCGACTGCATAATCCGCTCCGATATCTAACATGGCAAATGAAGGTGCCTGGATAGGTAATATAGTCGCTTGTGCACCACCTACATTATCACTATCCTTTCCGCGAATATTTATTGCCAGCCAGGTTTTCAACCTCTCACTATATTGATAATTAACAGTACTATTGAATTGATGTTTAGGCAGTTTATTAAGTGGCTTCCCTTTATTTTCACCAGACTGCTGTTTTGAATAGGTATATGTATAGTTATTCGCAATGCTTACTTTTTCAGTAACAGGAAAAGCAAGTGAGGCTTCAACACCCCGAGTTACTGCTTTACCAATATTTGTATAGATAAGTGGGTAAGCACCATAAACATTAGGTACTGACAGACATTGGTTTTCTGGGCAAGATACTGTATCTATCTTGTCCTTGAACTGGTTATTAAATAATGTAATACCTCCTGTTAATCCTTCATCGTTGTCATAAAGGAGTCCCATTTCTTGGGTTATTGACTTTTCTGGTTTCAGATCAGGGTTTCCGTAAACGTTGCCAACATAAGATACGGTACCAAACGATGTTGAAGTTTCTGCAATAGCCGGTGCTTTGAAACCACTACTGACGCCCCCTTTAATCGTCCAGTTTGTGGCAACATTCCAGACACCATAAATTCTCGGGCTCCAGTGACTCCCAAACTGATCATCATCATCAAAACGTACACCTGAAGTTAAAGTGAAATCTTCAGTAGCCAGCCATGCGTCTTCCAGGAACAAGGACTTTTCGGTACGTTTTAGATCTGTCTCACTGGATAGCTGATTTGATGTTCCATCATGTAACTTTTTAATACTAAGTTCTCCACCAAAGGTCAGGATATGGCTGCCTATATTTGAAGAAAGTGAGGATCGCATGTTTAAATTCTTTAGCCAAACATCCTCAGAACCTATCGTATAATCTTCGCTTTGGATATACGATTCTGTTTTTCCAATGGGCAAATAGCCAATATGATTTACAGAAAAACGGTTAACCTCAGTCTTTTTCCTGTAATCTGTCGGCACGCCAGTGACATAATTATATGCTGGGCTAATAGACTTCCCTACGGTCTGAGTTATATCCTGTTGTGTATGATTAGCTGTAAAAGTAATTTCTTGTTTATCCGAAGGGATTAGTGTTATCTTGCCTGTTATGTTATCTCTTTTGCTACCTCGATAACCGTTATAGATATCGTCTTCGTCACGCTTAGAATAATTTCCATAAGCCTGCATTGAAAGGATATTGTCAATCAATGGACCGGTTAAAAAGAAATTATTCTGAAATATATTACCCGAATCACTATGCTCCTGCATTGTAAAATCGGCGCCAATACTTCCTTGCCATTTATTTGAATTTTTACGTGTTATTATATTAATTACACCACCCATTGCATCTGATCCATATAAAGCGGACATCGGCCCTCGTATAACCTCAATATGATCTATTGCAGAAGCAGGAGGCATCCAGGCATTCATCTGACCATAGCCATCAAATAAACGGCTCGTATCCCTGGAGTCAATTCTCATACCATCGACCATATATAAGGTATAATCAGATCCCATGCCACGAATATTTATCTCCTTGTGATCCCCGCCAATCGTGGTAGTGATACCCGGAACCCCTTGGAGCAAATCTGCGATATCACGATAAGGTTTTTTTTGGATTTCTTCACTTGATATCGAAGTGACAGACGCAGGTGCCTGGCTTGTAGATTTATCCATTCCATTGGCGCTTGCGCTTACAACCATCGTTTCGTCTTTATTATTGTTATTAAGTTTATTTTCACTACCTTCATCAATCGGTGTTGCATGTGCCTGGGAAAAACAAGTAAGAAAATAAAAAACACTTAATTTCAATCGAAATGGGGCTGTTACTCGCGCTTTATTGAGATACATTTTACACGCCTTTATATGATAATGATACTCATTATTATTCAAGAGAAGGTAATATAATTAAATAAATTACAAAGCACATTGCTAAATTCGGTCATTTTATTCTTCTTTTCGGCCATTCTTCGGCTTCACCAAAACAAAAGCAGCCATCATTCACGTGATACGTTTTTTGTTTTAAACTAAGCATGTCCAGCCAAAATGATAGCTTCAGGAAGAAATTTGACTGGATGAGGCACTGGTAAGGTTTGTGAAAGTCGTATAATCGATTTTTCCATTCATAGACAAGGCAACAGCATGAAATTATATAGCCATAATTTTAAAGATGGCGGTGCCATCCCCGGCAAGAATAGTTTTGCCGTTTACGATCCTGAAAATAATATCCGTTTATCTGATAACCTTAACCCACACCTCCGCTGGGAAGATGCTCCCGCGGGTACGCAGTCGCTGGTGCTCCTTTGCCACGATCCCGATGTTCCTACCAGTGCTGAAAATGTAAATCAGCCAGGTAAGAGGGTCCCGGCATCGTTGCCCCGCGCCGATTTTTTTCACTGGTTACTGTTAAATATCCCGGCGGGTCAGAGCGAAATCGTTGAGGGGTCACAATCCCATGGCATTTCCGCTGGAGGCAAACAGGGTCCCTCTGCGCCAGATGGACTGACCCATGGCATAAATGATTATACCGGGTGGTTTGCCAATGATGAGTCGATGGCGGGCACCTACTATGGCTATGATGGTCCTTGTCCGCCGTGGAATGATGAAATAATCCATCATTATGTATTCACATTATATGCGCTCCCGACCCCGACATTGAACGTAGCAGGAGAGCTTACTGGTGCTAACATCCGTCGCACGCTGGAAAACAGCGACGTTTTGGCCAAAGCTACGCTGACTGGAGTCTACAGTCTTAACCCGGACGTGAAAGTGTAACGCTCAGCGTCTAAGCAGCAGGTAAACCATGACCAGAGAAAATAGGTTATTCGCATCAGATGAGAAATACGCCTTGAGCAGTGAACAATTTTCCTGGTCTGGTTTTTATGGCAGCAACACCAGCCGTAATAATCTGGTTTCGGTGGCTTATCCGCAACTCAGGGTGGAGCAGAGTACCCCCTCTTTTTTCTTCTTTGAACCGACGGTGCTGATCGTATTAGCGGGAAGAATTGAGTTCCTGGCTTCGGGGGAAAACCATACACTAGCTGATAAGGCCGCCGTAGGTTTTATAGATCAGGGCGTGATTGCCGATTATACCAAATATCCCCCGAGTAATGACTCTCCGTTCCGGTCAATATTTCTCACTTTCAGTGCAGATGTGTTGGAATATTTTTATCAGTTTTTTCAGGGCGACATTTCCAGTGCTAAAAAGAAACCTCAGTTCACCACGGTTGATCTTAATAGCGCTCTACACGAATCATTGCGAACGTTACTGAAAAACCTGGATCAGCCGAGTCTTAGCGATGCAAGGATCCGGTTAAGAATTTTTGACTTACTGTTAGTCCTTGCCGAGCAAAATATTCATTTTACCCTTCCACAACGACAGGGCGTCTTTCCACGTTTAAGCCGCCTGCTACGCTCCTCACCAGAAATCGGCTGGACTGCCCGCTCCGCCGGTGAAGCATTGGCTATGAGCGAATCAACCCTGCGAAGGCGGTTGCGCGAAGAGGGTATCCGCTTTGAGAAGCTTCTCGTGGATATACGCATGCACCACGGCTTATTGCTGATACAAACCACCAACTGGAACATGACGCAGGTGGCAGATGCCTGCGGCTACAAATCGGTTTCACGCTTCGCTGAAAGATTTACACAGCGTTTTGGCCTGTCTCCATCGCGGTTACGTTAGTACTTTCATTAGGGCCATGCGTTTTATAGGTAATAAGCACCAGATAAATTATCTTATTCATTGCGAATGTTATGAATAATTTGATTAACGTTCATTTTCATCAATATTGGATGAGGAGATCTCTTTAACGTAGTGCCTGATGACACCCCGGATCTACCGATTGAAAAACGCAATATTTTCCTGCAGCCAATCTGACAATGAGCGCGGGGGCAATCCAGTTAATTCTTCAACAGTCAGAGTGCGCTCAATCAGCACTGAATGGTTGAAAATCCTGTCAAGTCCAATAAGCAGTTCAGTGACAAACGGTGAAAGACCGTCAGCAAGTAATGCAGCGCGCTGTTCATTGGGTGAGCGGTCAATATAGGTGACCGTACGACCTAAAAGATCGGATAATTTCTCAGCAATCTCAGGCATTGTCCAGTTACGCGGACCCGTTAGGTGATAAGCACGTTGGGAGTTATCTGCTACTTTTTCAAGCAGCGCTACACGTGCCACCCCGGCTACATCGCGGGTGTCAATCAGATTGACGCGCCCGTTACCTGCAGCGCCCGCCCAGGTTCCCGCAGCGACCTGGCTTCCAGCACGCTTGAGTATATCCATGAAAGTAGTGGGTCTCAATACGGTTGAGGCCACAGGTTGTCGGGCCAGATGAGCCTCTATCACTGCATGCCATGCAAAAGGATTTATGGGCGTTGCTGGCCCCATCACCGAAAGTTTAACAATATGTCGCACGCCTGTTTTTACAGCAGCATCAATCAGTGCTATCTCATTAGCCACCTGTTGAGATGATGTCCCATGAGCGATGAAAAGCTTATCGGCACCTGCTAGCCCCCTTTCGAGCGTTGAGGGTTTATCAAAATTGACAACAACAGATGATACCCTGTCGGAAATATTTTCAGGTGTCTTCTGACGCGTGAGTGCAATGACCGTTACGGGATCTGATGCGAGCATATTGATTAAGTGTGAGCCGACCCGACCCGTGGCACCCGCAACAGCGATGCGAAGTTCAGGAACTTGAGTATTCGATTGATTAAGCATGGTGAACCCTTATTATATGATGGAACGATCAGTCCATCAATCTTGGTACGATCATTCCAGATTGTCAACGGGGGATTTATGAGCGGTAAACCGCAATACGATGAAAGTGCCGTGTTGAATGCGGCGATCGGCGTTTTCTGGAGTCATGGTTATGCAAACGCCTCCATCAGCGACCTTACTGAAGCAACAGGTCTGTCCCGCTCCAGCCTTTATCAGCGATTTAAGGATAAGGACGGGCTCTTCAATGAGTGCCTCAGGCTGTATACGGACCGCGTCCTGTCTCGCATGAATTCAATTCAACTTGCGTCCCCAAGAGCAAGGGTTGAAGCATTGCTGCGTGAATTCCTTCCGGATAACGCTGGACTGGATAACCTCAGAGGTTGCCTGCTGTCTCGTAGCCTCAGTGAGCAAGCCGATCTTACCGCCGCAGGGAAAATGACGATGAACGTGGGGATTCGCCAACAGCGACAGATATTGTTAAACATTCTGGCGAAGGGGCAACAAACGGGAGAAATCGCGCAGGATATCAATCTGGAACTGCTGGCCTGGTATTACTTTGGCATTCTGCAGTCGGTGGTAAATCTGCCTTCAGCAGGCGCAAGCCGACAGACACTTTCACAGCTCATTGATATTTCAATGTCGGCCTGGCCAAAAAAACGAGATTACCCTCCGGATTCTGATGGATAACCTAAATGTGTATCATTAATAATATCAGGACTCGCGCTTAGCGGAGTTTAAGATCAGAAAGGGGTAGCGCGTCAGCAGGCAACGTTTTTCTTAAACAACACATTGGGTTGCCCACCTTTTCTCATTTCATTCCAGCAACCTGATTAAATTGCCGCCTGGCTGCTTCGACTTCAGGCAACTTATTAAGCGTCCATTGGCGTAGTCCACGAAGCGGCATCCCTTTTTCCCTTTTTCCATGGTGAAGCGGCATTTTGGCTGGAAAAACGTTATTGATGCTGTGCACAGTGCAGGCGGCCGCATGGCGCCGCAGATCTGGCATACCGGTGCAGTGCGTTATATCAACGGCTGGGAGCCGGCAGCCCCTGTTGAAAGCCCGTCAGGTTTTGATGCGCCCGGAGACCCACGCGGCGTTGCAATGAGTGAAGAAGATATTGCGGATACCGTTTCGGCGTTCGTAAAGGCAGCGGCGGATGCCAAACGTCTGGGCTTCGACACGGCCGAAATCCATGGCGCTCATGGATTTTTAATCGACCCGTTCTTCTGGGCCGGTACTGATCTGCGTACGGACCGCTACGGTGGCCCAACAATCAAAGAACGTTCGCGCTTTGCCAGTGAGATTATCTCTGCCGTTCGTCACGCAGTCGGTCCTGATTTTCCGGATATCATGCGTGTCAGCCACTGGAAGCAGCAGGACTTCGGGGTACGAATTGCCGAAACCCCGGCGGTGATGGAAGAATGGTTATTACCGCTGGTTGAGGCTGGCGTCGATATCCTACACTGTTCGCAATGTCGATTCTGGGAGCCGGAATTCCCTGAGATTGATGGCGGAAACGGCCTGAACTGTGCGGATTAGGCGAAAAAGTGACAGGCGCCGCGACGATTAGCGTAGGTTCGGTTGGTCTGGATAACGATGTGACTAATGCTTTCGCCGGAAAGGGATCGGCTTCTGCGAGCCTTGAGCGCCTTATTGAGCGCATGGAGCGTGAAGAGTGTGATCTCATCGCCGTGGGCCGTGCCCTGCTAAGCGATCCGGATTGGGTAACGAAAGTGGAAGATGGCAATTACACAGCATTGAGCGGATTTACTCCGGCATCCCTGGCTGAATGGGTTTAAGACTGCACGACAGGTGTTTCAAGTCTATTCATAAGGCGGCCCTGTAAATCGGGACCGTCTGGCAGGACTGACCCCGCCCAGATGGCCGTGCCGGCGGGTACGGTTGTAGAACACTTACACATAATCGAAGGTAATGGACGCAAAAACCAGGCCGTTAAAGTAACCGGCCTGTACAGGGATTAGGGTAGCGCCACCGCCTTCGACGCCGCCTGCGCAGAGGTTTTATTACTGAAGCCGGTCAAAGCGGTCAAGATGACGGCGATCACCAGTGAACCGCCCATAAAAACATAAGACGCCTGCGGCCCCTGGAAAATGCCATTCAGGTAGCCGACAATCCACGCCCCGACAAACGAGCCCAGCGCGCCGAAGCTGACGATAAACGCCATCGCCCCCGCCATGACATTGCGCGGCAACAACTCCGGCACCGCGGCAAAAAAAGGCCCATAAGGGGTGTACATCGCTCCGCCGGCGATCACCAGCAGCACGTAGGACAACCAAAAATGGTCGGCGCCCAGGGTAAAGGATCCGCAAAAACATACCGCCCCCAGGCCAAGGAACAAAAGCACCACCAGCTTACGCTGCTGGAATTTATCGGAGAAATAAGAAGCGGTCAGCATCAGCGGCACCGCCAGCAGGTAAGGCGCGGCGGATAGCCAACCGGTGGCCACGATGCCCAAACCCGAGGCGGTCTTCAGGATTGAAGGCAGCCACATAATGAAACCGTACATGCCGATATTCCAGAAGAAATGGATAAACGACAACGCCAGCACCTTCTTCGAGCGGAACGCCTCGGCGTAATTTTTCACGGGTTTCATTTCCACCTGCTCGGCCGCCAGCGCAGTTTCAAGATCCTGCTTCTCTTGGTCTGTCAGCCATTTGGCGTCTTTCGGCCGGTCAACAAAGATAACCCACCAGATAACCGCCCAGACGATTGCCGGCACGCCTTCGATGATAAACATGCCGCGCCAGCCGAAGAAATTTACCAGGTAACCTGACACAATCGACATCCACAACACCGTGATCGGGTTGCCTAGGAACAGGAACGTATTGGCTTTGGAACGCTCGCGCTTGGTAAACCAGTGGCTGAGGAACACCAGCATCGCCGGCATCACCACGCTTTCGGCCACGCCCAGCAGGAAACGGATCACGGCCAGCGCCGCCACGCTATGCACTATGCCGGTTGCAGTCGCCAGGATCCCCCACAATATCAGGCTCCAGAAAATCAGTTTTTTGGCGCTGCGCCGTTCCGAATAGATGCCGCCCGGCACCTGGAAGAAAAAATAACCCAGGAAAAACAACGCGCCCAGCAACGACGATATGCCCGGCGTGATATTCAGATCGTGCGCCAGTCCTGAGGCGGCGCCAAAACCGTAGTTGGCGCGATCGAGATAGGCCAGGCTGTAGGTTATAAAAGCCAGCGGGATCAGTTTACGCCAGCGTATCGGCGCTAGGTTCTGTGGCAAAAGTTGACTCATGTCGATATTCCAAGGGGGTTAATTATTACCGGTCAGTACCTGAAGCCGGAGTGTTTATCTTTCTTCATTGCCAAACACTACCTGTCACACAACATCTTGTATGACATCATTCATGTTTAAAAATGCGGCATTCTCCATCGCCGATCAATGACCAATCCGCCAAAATGAAGTGACGATCACATATTTTATTTTCAGCGGCTGGTTTCGGCCTGACAGCATGAAAATGCGCTTTTTGGCTTCACAGCCCCCGCTGGGCGTGCTATACACAGGCATGTTGTAGGACAACGTATGCGACGGACACCATGAGCATTCAATCAATACAGAAACACAACGTGGTTAACGCGGTTTATGATCAGATCAAGGAAAAGCTGCTGGACGGAAGTTGGCCCCCGGGCAGCAAGCTACCTTCCGAGGCCGAACTGACCGCCTCGTTCAACGTCAGCCGCGTCAGCATCCGCAGCGCGGTACAGCGCCTGCGCGATCTGGGTATTGTCATCACTCACCAGGGCAAAGGCAGCTTTGTCACCAAGGACCTTAACCAGCAAAGTCTGTTAAACGAACACCAACCCATCATGCACCTGAGCCGCGAAGAGTTTCACGATATGATGGTGTTCCGCCAAACGGTGGAGTTCAAATGCATGGAGCTGGCGGTATGCAACGCCACGCCCGACGACATCACCGCCCTGGAACAGGCGTTGAACCGCATGCTGGTGAACAAGGACGACTACAAAAAGTATTCACAGGCCGACTTTGATTTCCATCTGGCGATAGCCAAAGCATCGCAGAACAAAGTGTTTTACAACGTCATGAATTCCATCAAAGACATCTACTACTACTATCTGGAAGAGCTGAACCGCGCACTCGGCATCTCGCTGGAAAGCGTCGAGGCCCATATCAAGGTGTTCATGGCGATCAAGAACCGAGACTCCTCCACCGCGGTGGCGGTGCTCAATGAAGCGATGTCGGAAAACGTGGCGGCGATTGAGAAACTGAAACAGTCGGCGCCGGACGCATAAGCGCCCGGCCGCTATAAGAGGATGCCATCCTCCTATGCCGCGCGTTCCCTATGGCCGCGACGCAGTCCCATCAGGAGTACGCGCCAGGGTCCAGGACGGGATACCACCGATACAGGGGTAGTGCGCCGCTTTTTCCTCATTGATATCAATGCCCAGCCCCGGGCGGTCGCTCAGGTACGCATAACCCAGCTCGATTTCCGGGCAGCCGGGGAACACCTCTCGCAGCGCGTCGTTGACCGGCGTGTATTCCTGGATGCCGAAGTTGGTCACGCTCATATCCAGGTGCAGGTTGGCGCAAACGCCCACTGGCGAAATGTCACCCGGGCCATGCCAGGCGGTGCGCACGCCGTGGATTTCGCTCAGCGTCGCCAGCTTTTTCGCCGGAGTGATGCCACCGATGGTGCTGACATGGCAACGGATATAATCGATCAGGTTGTGAGTAATCAGCGGTCTCCAGTCATTGACGCTGGTAAACAATTCGCCCATCGAAATCGGCGTGGACGACTGTTGGCGCAGCATCTTCAGCCAATCGATATTTTCCGGCGCCACGGGGTC
This sequence comes from Sodalis sp. RH14, assembly GCF_047324285.1. Classification (NCBI taxonomy): domain Bacteria; kingdom Pseudomonadati; phylum Pseudomonadota; class Gammaproteobacteria; order Enterobacterales; family Bruguierivoracaceae; genus Sodalis; species Sodalis sp. RH14. Next base: position 1,977,091 of record NZ_CP178739.1, on the reverse strand, counting down.
CTCAAGATAAAACATCTGGTACTGTTCCAGATTCTTGGCCAGCTGGATGGCGGCCATCGGCGTCACGCGCTCGTGCACATCATGGATAAATTCGATGCCGAAGCCGAGTGTATTGCGCAGATGGTCGAACAGGCGCGGCACGCTTTTCACGTAGGCATCCGGATCGAAATAAATCCCCGGCGTGCTGGCGCGCGGCGAGCGTTTCGGCTGAATGTTCTTTGCCCGGGCCAGCCGGGTGGCGATAAGCTTCAGGTCGTCGGTACCCGCGCCGCCATACATGCCCATCTGGCAGCGGACGTACTGATAGCCCTCTTCCATGCGTGCGCGGACATTGTCCTCCACTTCAAATTCGTCGCTGCCGTCGGTATGCACATACAGCGGAATGCCATCGCGGCATTTGCCGCCCAGCAGCTCATACACCGGCATGCCGGCCAGCTTGCCTTTGATATCCCATAACGCCATGTCCACGCCGGACAGCGCGTTATTCATGATGGGGCCGCTGCGCCAGTAACCGCTTACGCAGGCCGATTGCCAGATATCCTCGATGCGCGCCGGGTCCTTGCCAATCAGGAACGGCGCCATGTAGCCGTCGATGGCGCTTTTCACCGCCTGGATACGCTGGGTAAAGGTGGCGCAGCCCAGGCCATATAATCCCGGCTGATTGGTTTCTACCTTCACCACCGCCAGATCGATGCCGCCCGGGGCGGTCAGAATGGTTTTCACCGCGGTGATTTTCAAATTACTCACAGTCACTCCTTAAATTTAATGTTTGCCCGTTAACATCCGTGTTCATTTCACGGCGGCGTGTTCCCTCGCCTTAACCGCCCGGACACCCAACCGGCTAGTGTTATCAGATCTAGCATCTCATATGTTGTCCTACAAGTAATTTTCGTTATACCCGTGAAAATGCACGATGCAAAGCCTGCGAATCCAAGAATGTGCACCCGGTCATAAAATTAACAATAATATATTATCTAATTGTTTTAAAACGTATTTGACAGAATAAATAACATAAAAATAAATTATTCTGTGATCTTCACCGCAAAAAAGATGTATGTGCATTGCTTTAAAAAATTCATTACTTCACTTTAAATATGAATGATGTCATACAAGTTAACGAGCGATATCTATCGCCATGACCCCATAATGAGGAATTGCTATGTCTGCACTGTTTGATTTAACCGGGAAAACGGCACTAGTGACCGGTTCGGCACGAGGTTTGGGATATTGTTACGCCGAAGGGCTGGCCGCCGCTGGCGCCAGCGTAGTCCTGAACGATATCCGCGCGGAGCTGCTGGATGAATCGGTACAAAAACTCCGTGCTAAAGGTTATCAGGCGCAGGGCGTCGCCTTCGACGTCACCAATGAGGATGCGGTGGAAAGCGCGTTCGCCGCCCTGGAACAACAGGGGCTGCCGGTGGATATCCTGATTAACAATGCCGGCATCCAGTACCGCAAACCCATGGTGGAGCTGGAGCTGGAACAGTGGCAACGCGTCATCGACACTAACCTGACCAGCGCGTTTATCGTTTCGCGCGCGGCCGCGAAACGGATGATTGCCCGCGGCAATGGCGGCAAGATCATCAATATCGGATCGCTGACCAGCCAGGCCGCCCGCCCCACCGTGGCGCCCTATACCGCGGCCAAAGGCGGTATCAAGATGCTGACCTGCTCAATGGCCGCCGAATGGGCGGAATTCAACATTCAGACCAACGCCATCGGCCCCGGTTATATCCTTACCGATATGAACACCGCGCTTATCGACAATAAACAGTTCGACGCCTGGGTCAAAGCCAGCAACCCGTCAAAGCGCTGGGGCAAGCCGGAAGAACTGATCGGCACCGCGGTGTTCCTTTCCTCCACCGCGTCCGACTACATCAACGGCCAGATTATCTACGTCGACGGCGGCTGGCTGGCCGTGCTGTAACCCGCCCAGCCTGATCTGAATATACCTACGCCCACAGCATCGCCGCTGTGGGCTATATCCCTGTATCCGTCTGCTTATAAAAAAATGGTACCTTTTGACCAGGAAAATAAAATGAAAGCAACCAAGTCGCGATTCTTTATTTTGTCGCTGTTATTTATCGTAACGGCAATTAATTATATGGACCGGGCCAACCTGTCCGTCGCCGGCAGTAAAATCCAGGCCGATTTCGATTTGAGTCCCACCCAGCTTGGGCTGCTGTTCTCCATGTTCACCTGGTTCTACGCCGCCAGCCAGATCCCGGTGGGTTATGTGCTGGACCGCATCGGCTCACGCGTCTTGTACGGCAGCGCCATCATCCTGTGGAGCGTGTTTACCTTCCTGATGGGGTTTGCCTCGCATCACCTGTTTGCCACCGCTACCGCGTCATTCCTGATGTTACTGGGCTGCCGGGCCCTGATCGGCATAGCCGAAGCGCCTTCTTTCCCGTCCAATACCAAGATAATTGCCACCTGGTTTCCCGATCATGAACGGGCGCGCGCCACCGCCATTTATTCCAGCGCGCAATACATCGGGCTGGCGCTGCTCACTCCGGCACTGTCGTTTATCGTGGCGGAATTCGGCTGGCAAATGTCATTTTACCTGTCCGGCGCCGCCGGCATCCTGTTCGGCATCTTCTGGCTGATGAAATACCGCGATCCGCAGCATAGCGTCAAGACCAACCGGCAAGAACTGGATTATATCCGCGACGGCGGCGGCTACGGTTCACTAAACCAGGCTAACGTCAGCGAAAAAGTACGCTGGGCCGATATTCGCTTCTTCCTGAAAAAACGCACCATCTGGGGTCTGTTTATTGCCCAGTTCGCCTGTTCCTCCACGCTATATTTCTTCCTGACCTGGTTTATCGTCTATCTGGAAAAGGGGCTGCACCTGTCGATCGCCAAAGCGGGCCTGGGAGCTTCCTTTCCATACCTGATGGCCATGGCCGGCGTGCTGTGCGGCGGCACCCTGAGCGACATGCTGCTGAAAAAAGGCGCATCGCGTACGCTGGCCCGTAAGCTGCCCGTGATGTCCGGGCTGTGCCTGACCATGGTGATTTGCCTGGTCAACTATTTTGAAGATCAGCCCCTCATCGCCATTGCCATCCTGTCCATCGCCTTTTTCGCCAACGCTTTCTCCAATCTGGGTTGGGTGGTATGGAGCGACGTTATCCCGCGTAACTTTCTCGGCACCATGGGCGGCTGCCTGAATATCTGCGGCAACCTGTCCGGCATCATCAGTCCGATTGTCATCGGCGTTATCCTGCAGCGCACCAATAATTTCAAGTACGCGATGTGGTATATCGCCGCGGTCGCACTGGCCGGCCTGCTGGCCTATACCTTCCTGGTCGGGAAAATCGACGTGATCGTCCCGCCGAAATCAACTGAACCTGTCCGGCCGCAACCCGGCCCAGACGCACTTAAAATCGAGGTCAAATAATGAGCACCCATACAATCAGTTGCAAAGCCTGCTTCGCCTACGGTGAGAAAGATATTCGCGTAGAACAACGTGAGCTGGAATACCAGGATGAGGATGTGCTGGTGAAGGTGGACTGCGGCGGCATTTGCGGGTCCGATATCCATTATTACCAACATGGACGCGCAGGGATGTCGGTACTCAAACATCCCATGGTGGTCGGCCATGAGTTCGTAGGCGTTGTAAGCAAGGCGCCGGTGGGCTCTAACCTGCGGGTCGGCCAGCGCGTGGCGGTCAATCCTTCGCAACCCTGCAACCATTGCGTGTTCTGCCTGGAGGGCAAGCAAAACCTGTGCTCCGCCATGCGTTTTATGGGCAGCGCGCAGTTCGACCCGCATGTAAACGGGGGATTCTCCGAATATGTGGTGGCTGCTGTAAAACAGTGTATTCCTTATGATGAGCACGCCGAACCGAAAGTCATCGCCTTTGCCGAACCGCTGGCGGTGGCGATCCACGCCGTTAACGCGGCGGGCACGCTGGTCGGCAAAAAAGTGCTGGTGATCGGCGCCGGGCCGATTGGCTGTCTGATCCTGGCCGCGGCGTTAAGCGCCGGGGCGGCCGAAGCCGTGGCGTGCGATGTCAGCGACCGCTGCCTGACGCTGGCCGCTCAGATGGGCGCCACCGCGACATTTAATCCGATGAATAAAGACAGCGCCGCTTTCTATCAGCGGGACCGGGGCTATTTTGACGTGGTGTTTGAAGCTTCCGGCAGCCCGGCGGCCATCAGCTCTACCGTCGCCCTCACCCGCCCGGCCGGCACCGTGGTGCAGGTGGGCATGGGCGCCAGCAGCGTAGAATACCCGGTGATGCCGATGCTGGTGAAAGAAATACGCTGGGTCGGATCTTTCCGTTTTATAAATGAGTTCGACACCGCGGTGAAATGGCTGCAGGACGGTCGCATCAATCCGCTGCCGCTGCTGAGCGGCGAATATCAGCCGGAAGCCATCGAGAGCGCGTTGATTGCCGCCGCCGATAAAACGATATCGTCAAAGATACAAATCAAATTCTAAGATTTCATCAATCTATCTCTGGGAAAAACCAACCTCAGGTTTTCAACATGGGGCTGGTTCGCATATAACAAATCAGGTTGTGTGTAGTCCCCCCGAAATTTAGTCTTACCGCTTGATGAAGTTCTCTGATTAAAATGCAACCAACGGGAGCCTCATTATGAAGAAAGCGCGTTTCACTGAAACTCAGATCTTTATACGGGTTCCCACTGATAAGCCCAAAATACCGCCATGGTCATTATTGCGGCGATCGGTGGGCGAATTACTGTAGCCGATGCTGGGCATTAACGGAGCCGCTGCTCCCCACCGGGAGAAACGGCCGTTCCGCCTGTTGCAGCCGATGCAGCATCGCCATTTGCGTCATGCCCGGATGGGATTCCAGGCGTGGGCTTGAGGCAACTATGCCAACGTCTGAACATTGCCATCGCGTGTCCTCCGGCAAGGCCAGCACCACCGGGCCGGGGCGGCCGCCCTGCTTTCTGGCGAGCTCGGCCTGGCGACGGATGCCCTTAGTCATGTGCTGACGCGTCGCAGCCATCAGACCCAGTGCATGGACCTGACCATTTTTCGCGAGCAGCAGGCAATTGCCGGCCGCTTCTACGCGCTGGGTCTGCCCCCGCGGGCCATTGAAGTCCGCGACGCGGTGTGGCGGGAATGATTTAACCCCTTACCCAGGCGCACCGGATACGAGGTGTATTACTCTCCGGTGACTTTCCGCAGGACCGGAACCGGTGGTATTTCCTCGGCGTGTTCCAGACTCCCGGGGTCCAGGCGGAACGCTTGCGGATAAAACCGGGGATCGGAACGGCGCGGCGGCTCGGTCGAACGCCAGGTGTAAAGGCATTGCCCGCATTGAAATACGGTAAATACGCCCGGGACCGGGCTTTCAAACAAAACGTCCGTCTCCGGATGCTGGCAACGAGGACAAATCATCATATGTTCCTTTTCATTTATTATCTATTATCGGATCAACGGTTGTTGGCGATCAGCGTGTTCAGCCGCTCGATCCAGCGGCCCGTTTCGGGAAGATCGCGCACCGGTAGACCGTAATTGCCGCGCGTGTCCGGAACGACGGGGGTCGTCGCATCAATGACCAGCTTGTCGGTCACGCCTGCGGGCGTCGAGCCGGGGTCAAGCGCGACCACCGACATATTGGGCAGTTGTACCAGATCGCCCGCGGGATTCACCTTGGTGGACAAAGCCCACATAACCTGGGGTAAATTGAAGGGATCGACGTCCTCATCCACGACAATCGCCATTTTTACGTAACCCAATCCATGGGGCGTCGTCATGGCGCGCAGTCCTACCGCTTTCGCGAATCCGCCATAACGTTTCTTGGTGGAAATAATCGCCAGCAGGCCATGGGTATACATGGCATTAACGGCCTGCACCTCGGGAAAATCGGCCTTGAGCTGCTTGTAAAGCGGGACACAGGTTGCCGGACCGATGAGATAGTCCACCTCCGTCCAGGGCATGCCAAGATAAAGGGACTCGAAGATCGGCTGCGTTCTATAAGAAACCCGGTCGATCCTTATCACCGGCATCCGGTGCCCGCCGGAATAATTGCCTGTGAACTCGCCGAACGGGCCTTCCAGTTCGCGCTTGCGGCTTTCGATCACGCCTTCGATAACCACCTCCGACCCCCATGGGACGTCAAATCCGGTCAGCGGGGCCGTGGCGATCGGATAAGGCGCCTGCCGCAGCGCGCCCGCCATTTCGTATTCCGACTGGTCATAGCCCAGGGGCGTCGAGGCCATAAGCGTGATGATCGGATCGTTGCCAAGGGTGATAGCGATAGGCAGGTCCTCGCCCCGCTCCTCCGCCGCCTTGAGGTGGATGGCGATATCGTGCACCGGCACGGGCTGGATGGCGAGACGGCGTTTGCCCTTGACCTGCATACGGTAAATGCCGACATTCTGCTTGCCGAAATTATCGGGGTCCTGCGGGTCGCGCGAGACCACCGCGGCTTTGTCCAGATAAAAACCCCCGTCGCCATCGTTGAGGCGAAACAGTGGCAGTATTTCAAAAAGATTGATATCGTCGCCTTCGACGCTGTTTTCCCGCCAGGGCGGATTTGCGCGGCGCTCCACCGATACGGGGAACTCGTCCCAGCGCCGGATGAATTCCGCAACCTGATCCTTGGTGGAGGTACCGGGAGCCATGCCCAAGGCGATAGCGTGGTTAGGCCACGAACCCAGGGTATTAAGCGCAACCTTGGCGTCGGTGAAACCCGCGATATTATCGAAATAAAGCGCCGGCGCTTTATCCCCGATCCGGCCGGCCGCATTGGCCGCCGCCGCCAGGTCCGGCTCGGCCTGGACGGAGTCTTTCACATGCAGCAGTTGGCCATTTTCATCCAGCGCCTGCAGAAACTGGCGCAAATCGTCGAATATCATGTTAAATCCCGTATCCAATGTGAAAAGGCGGGTCGACTCATCTACCCTGCCGTTTTACCCGGCGCCGGTCAGCCCTTCCCCAACGTCAGCGGCCCGCGATATAACGAGGATAAGTCGCATAAACGAAGCAAGGCAACAACATATAGTTCGTATACGAACTATATGTTCGGACGAACAGACTCCGCCCCAGGCTTCACGGAAAATTCTATTTAGTTCGTATACGAACGTCAAGCCCGGCATGCATCAATGGCGGGATTTGCTTGTGCACGCCAAACGTAGCGGAGATAATACCCGCCCCGCCAAACGGGCGTGAACGGGGAACTACCGGACAGGATATAGAGCGGATGTTTGACAAGACCTTATTCCACCTCATGCGCGTTGTCCTGCAGGAGCATACCGCCCGCTGGACCTTGCTGATGCCCGAACTAACCAAACCGCAATATGCGGTTTTGGAAGCGCTCGCCACCTCGCCCGAAGGACTCGATCAGGCCGCGCTCGGGCAGGCTAGCGCCACCACCAAGGCAACCCTGGCGGAAATGCTTGGACGCATGGAAACCAGGCAGCTGATTGTCCGGCACCCGGATGCCGCCGATAGCCGCCGGCGTCTTATCCGGCTCACCAAGCAGGGCCGCACTATGCTGAATCTTGCCCGGCCCGTGGCTGAACAGGTCTCGGACAGCTTATTGCAGACGTTGTCCCCCGAAGAACGCGAGGCCCTGGTGCAAATTCTGGCCAAGATGAGACGCAGCATCCACGCCAAGGACACCTAGGGCGGACCGGCGCTGCGGGAACGGCGCGCCAACCGCGGCCGCGGTGACCCATCTGCAGCAACGCCCCCACCACGATGATCCCGGAAATAGCGTTGGTTACCGACATCAAGGGCGTATGCAGCGCATGGCTGACGTTCCAAACCACATAATCGCCCACCACGCACGCCAGCGCGAATACGGTAAAATGCGACAAGAACGCCTGCGGCGCCACGTTGGCCAGCCGACCAAACAGCACTATTCCTACCACCAGCAGAACGTATTTTTCCCAGGGCGCAATCGGCTTAGCCAAGGGTTTAACGATGGCTGCCGGCAGGGGCTTCGCCGGCTGCGCAGAGACCTCGATGGGCGGCGCCGGCCATGTAATCTCGCCGAGTTTAACCACCGTCACCCCACGGATCGTGCCAGTTCCGCCCGCTCATCCAGACTGAGGAAGTGCATTTCGCTCGACTGACACACCGCGAATAATGCATCGACGCCTTTCTCCAGATACCAGTCAAACAGGCGCGCCAGGCCGTCATAGTCAATGTGGTTATCGGGGGTAAAGGGAGTCAACATAACCGGCACAATACCTCCAATTTTAGTCATCTCATTCTCCTTGCACCACCGACTCGCCGCGGGCCAGTGCTGCCGCAAACGCGCCGTTAAAAGCGTCACCGGCGCCGGTGGTGTCAGCACTCAGCGCCGGAAAGCGGTGAGGCCTCGGTTTTATTCGGAGTGATCACATCGACATATTCCAGGCATTCCAACGCATGTGGCGAGAAAGAATTGACCTGCCCCCCGACTTTGCTCCGCTCATTATTGGGGTAGGGTCACACGGCCCGGCCTCAGGGGCGCAATCACCGTTCCCGGCGCGGGTCATTCCAAAATTTCTTATAAGCTTAGCGAATTTTGTCACTTGTGAAGGTCGTCGGTATTCCATGACAATCTATTAATGAGTGGACAATATGCCGAAACCGTTGCCAGACCGACGTTTGCCTAAGCGCCCTGACCGCTTCCGCCTTTATCTAATTTGAATGTTTATCTATCTAAGGTCTGCACGCAGGCCCCTTTGTCATATTTCATCTGGAGAGAAGCCTTTAATGAAGTTATCCCATGGTTTTATATCGCTTTTCATGATGGCGGGCGCGCATAACGCCTGGGCGGCCGAGCAGAATGTTCCCACGGCCAGTTCGTTTCACGTCAAGAGCGATGAAAGGCTGAAAAATAAACTGCCCGCCGATATTGTGACCCGGGGCTATATTATTGCCGGCACCAACCCCAATACGCCGCCCACTACTTTTTTCCAGGAAGACAACCGCACGCTGGCGGGACGTGAAATCGATATCATGAACGCCGTTGCCGAACGGCTGGGCGTGACGGTGCACTGGCAGGATACCGGCGGGTTCGACAACATTATTCCCGGGCTGAAGTCGGGCCGGTATGACGTGGCGCTGTCCAATATCAACGCCACCAAGACGCGCTTGCAGCAAATTGATTTTATCGGCTATTACAACGCTTCCCGGCTCGGGGTTATTTCCCGTAAAGACGCCAATGTCGCCCCTTTTACCTCGTTATTGGCGGTGTGCGGCAAACAGGTCGGCGGCGGGGCCGGCACTACCCAGCTGACCCGTCTCGACGCCGCCAGCAAACAGTGCGTGGAGCAGGGCAAACCGCCGATTAACATCGCGGTGTTCCCAGACCGCCCCGCCGGGGTGCAGGCCGTGGTCAGCGGGCGCGTGCCGCTGTTTTTCGGCCCTTACGAAGGACTCACCTGGCAGGTCAACTTGGTGAAAGCGCTGGCCATGAGCGGCGAGATCAGCGTGGATGACGCGCCGGTTTCCATCGCTTTCCCCAAACAGTCGCCGTTGGAAGAACCGGTGCAGGCCGCGCTCAATTCCCTTATCCAGGACGGCAGCTATCAAAAAATCCTCGATCGTTGGGGGATCGGCTATGGCGCCGTGAAAGAAGCAAAACGAAACGAAGAGATATTCCAATGAACAGTACACCGCAGGAAACCGAAGCCGATGAGCTGAGGATCGTCGGCAAACGCTATTACGGCCGCTGGGTCAGCGCGTTTTTCGTGCTGCTCCTGCTGTGCGCCGCCATCCATTCTATGATGTCCAATCCCCGCTTCGAGTGGCAGACTATTATCGGGAGCTTTACCGAGGAATCCATCCTGCGCGGCGTGCTGATGACGCTGCAACTGACCGTCATTTCAGTCTTGTTCGGTTTTGCCTTCGGCACCGTGCTGGCGCTGATGCGCCTTTCGTCCAATCCGCTGCTGGTGGCGGTAAGCTGGGCTTATACCTGGTTCTTTCGCGGCGTGCCGATGCTGGTACAGCTGTTCCTCTGGTACAATATCGCCGCGCTCTATCCCAAGATTTCCCTGGCCCTGCCCGGCGTCGGCGCGCTGTGGAGCGCCGACGCCAACACCCTGATAAGCCCGTTCAGCGCGGCGGTGATCGCGCTGGTGATGCACCAGTCCGCCTATGCCGCGGAAATCGTGCGCGCAGGGATCCAAAGCGTCGGGCATGGCCAACTGGAAGCGGCGCGGGCGCTGGGCTATCGCCCGGCGCAGATCTTTCGCCACACCATCTTGCCGCAGGCGATGCGGGCCATTTTGCCGCCGGCCGGCAACGAAATTATCGGCCAGTTGAAGACCACCGCGGTGGTCTCGGTGATCGCGCTGCAGGATGTGCTGTTCTCGGCGCAAATTATCTACCAGCGCACCTACCAGGTAATCCCGCTGTTGCTGGTGGCGACGCTGTGGTATCTGCTGATGACCTCGGTCCTGTCGGTGGGCCAGTATTACGTTGAGCGTTATTTTAGCCGCAGCGTTATCCGCCAGCCAAGCCAGGATCGGGCGAAACGCAATCTGTTGTTTTATAGCCTGAAGATCGGGAGGCTAAACAATGGCTGAGACTATCACCCTGCGCAAAGTCACCAAACGCTTTTCCGGCAACACGATCCTCGATAATGTTACCCTCGAGATTCCCGCCGGCTCGGTGACGGTGATCCTCGGGCCGTCCGGATCCGGCAAATCTACCCTGCTGCGGTGCATCAACCATCTGGAAAAGCTTGATGGCGGTACCATTCTTATCGGCGGAGAACTGGTGGGCTACCGGCAGAAAGGACAGGCGCTCCATGAATTAGGCAGCCGCGAGATTGCGCTTCAGCGCAGCCGGATCGGCATGGTGTTCCAGCAATTTAACCTCTTTTCGCACCGCACGGTGCTGCAGAACATCATCGATGCGCCCATGCTGGTGAAAAAACTGAGCCGCCAGCAGGCTACCAGCAAGGCGCGGCTGCTATTGCGGCAGGTCGGGCTGGCCGAACGGGAAAACGACTGGCCGCAGCAGCTTTCCGGTGGGCAGCAGCAACGCGTCGCCATTGCCCGTGCGCTGGCAATGGATCCGGCGGTTCTGCTGTTTGATGAGCCGACATCGGCGCTGGATCCGGAGCTGGTGGGAGAAGTGCTGCAGGTGATTAAAGCGCTGGCGCACTCAGGCATCACCATGGTAATTGTTACCCACGAAATTGGTTTCGCGCGTGAAGTGGCGGATAACGTCGTTTTTATGGAAGAAGGTAAAATTATCGCCGCCGGTCCGGCGAACCGTGTGCTGGACGATCCGCAAAATCATCGCGTGCGGCACTTTCTGGCAACCGTGCTGTAAATCACGGGCTTGCTATTTCACCTGGATACCCATGATGACCTCGACCCATCACAAAACCCACAGCTCCCATTGGGGGGCTTTCACCGCCCGCTGGCAGGATGACCGGCTGGTCATTACCCCGTTCAGCGGCGATCCCGATCCCAGCCCGCTGCTGCAGAACATGGCCAACGCCCTCAGCCATCAGGCGCGTATCGCTGGTCCGATGGTGCGGCGCGGTTGGCTGGAACAGGGCCCGGGCCCCGATAACCGCCGGGGCGCGGACGAGTATGTCGCCCTGAGCTGGCCGGAGGCCTATGAGCGGGTGGCCGCCGAGTTGCAACGGGTAGCGGGTGTATCCGGACCGGAGGCGATATTTGGCGGTTCCTACGGCTGGTCCAGCGCCGGACGCTTTCATCACGCCCAAAGCCAAGTGCATCGTTTCCTTAATACCACGCTCGGCGGTTACGTCCGCTCGGTCAACAGCTATAGCTCCGGCGCGTCGTCTGTCCTGCTGCCGCATATCATCGGCGATATCAACGAAATCGCCCGCCGCGGCGTCAGTTGGCAGGAAATCGCGCAGCACACCGAGGTCATGATCTCCTTCGGCGGCCTGGCGTTAAAAAACTCCCAGGTGGCCAGCGGCGGGATGAGCGAACACACTGAGCGCGGTTTTATAGACCAGGCGGCGCGGCGCGGCGCAACTTTTATCTCGGTCAGCCCGCTGGAAAGCGATCTGCCCGCCGAGGCCCGGGGTGAGTGGCTGCCGATACGTCCCGGCACCGACGCGGCGCTGATCCTCGCGCTGCTGCACATATTGGCAAACCGCCAGTGGATTGATGCGGCGTTCCTGGCACGTTACTGCGTCGGTTGGGAAAAGCTGGTGGCCTATATCCGCGGCGACGTGGACGGACAGGTCCGCGATGCCGCCTGGGCGGCGCCCATCTGCGGCATCCCCGCAGCGCGTATCGACGCGCTGGCGGCCCAGTTACATGGACGCAGGGTGATGGTGACCGTGGCGCACTCGCTGCAGCGGGCGGAGCACGGCGAGCAGCCGGTATGGCTCGGGCTCGTGCTGGCGGCGTCGTTGGGGCAGCCGGGACTGCCGGGCGGGGGCTACGCTTATGCGCTGGGCGCGCTGGGCCATTACGGCAAGCACCACAACCAGGTGGCATTCCCGGCGCTGCCGCAGGGTAAAAACGGTATCGACCGGTTTATCCCGGTGGCGCGCGTGGCCGATATGCTGCTGCATCCCGGTGAAAAATTCGTTTACAACGGGCGTCATCTTACCTATCCGACCATCCGGCTAGCCTATTGGGCGGGCGGCAATCCGTTCCATCACCATCAGGACTTGGCGCGCCTGCGCCGGGCGTTTTGCCGGCTTGATACACTGATCGTGCATGAGACCGCCTGGACGGCAACGGCGCGTCATGCCGATATCGTGCTGCCCGCCACCATGACGCTGGAGCGGGAAGACATCGGCGGCGCACCGACGGACCGGTATCTGGTTGCCATGCAGCAGGCGGCCACGCCTTACGGCGAAGCGAAGGATGATTACGCCATTTTTACCGAACTGGCTCGGCGGCTCGGCGGGGAAGCGGCGTTTACCGAGGGACGCAGCGCCCGAGAATGGCTGGCGCATCTCTATCAGCAGATGCGTGAACGTCTGCGTGAACGTGACGTCAGCGTGCCTGATTTTGCCACCTTCTGGCAGCAGGGCATCCTGGAACTGCCGCAGGATCGGGATGGAGGCCGGCTGCTGCGGGCATTTCGCCAGGATCCGGAGCGCAATCCGCTGCCGACCCCGAGCGGCAAAATCGAGATTTTCTCCCAGACCATCGCCGGCTTTGGTTATGCGGACTGTCCGGGACATCCGGTGTGGCTTGAGCCGCAACAACGGCCCGACGAACAGCATCCTTTTTATCTGATTGCCAACCAGCCCGAATCGCGTCTGCACAGCCAGCTTGATTTCGGACAGTACAGCGTCAGCCGCAAACGCGGCGGGCGCGAGATATGTTGCCTGAATCCTGACGACGCGCGGCGCCTCGGCATAACCACCGGCGACGTGGTTGAGCTGGTCAACGGCCGCGGCACGGTGCTGGCTAGCGCTGAGGTGAGCGCGCGTATTATGCCGGGGGTGGTACAGTTGCCGACCGGCGCCTGGTACGATCCGGTGGATCCGTTGGCGGAGAGACCCGTCTGCCGCCATGGCAATCCCAATGTGCTGACGCTGGACATCGGCACCTCTTCGCTCAGCCAGGGCTGCGCCGGTCAGATTACCGTGGTGCGCGTCGGCCGTTTTGCGGGCGAGGCGCCGGAAGTCAGGGTCTTTGAGCCGCCGGTCGCGGTGTCACGTCGGCCGGAAAGCAGCGGTGGGTAAGCATCGATTGCGGCACGGACATCATTAAGCGTGCCGGGGCGCGGCGGGCAGGGAGCGGCCGTGGCGCGCAAGTGAAACGCGGAGGTCGGCGGGATGAGTCAAGCGTAAAGCGCGTCTATCGGCGGGGCTGATGAAGCGCCGACAGGAGTAACGTTCCCAGTCGGGACAGCGCCGAGGGTGAATCCAGGCGGCTCAGGCTTTCGATGGCGTCGATCGTCGCGTCCGTTTCACCCGCCAGGCAGCGCCGCAGCTTATGCGACAGGTCCACCGGATGGGACAGGCTCTCCCGGCGCGTCACCTTACAACGCAGCGGCGCATCGTGATGGAAAAATAGCGTCACCTGATGGAAACGGGCGGAGGGGTCCAGCTCATCGGGAGGCGCCAGTGGGTCGGGACAGCGGCTGACCCGCTGCGCCAGCGCCGAAATCGCCGGATTCACCGGCCCTTCGGCAAATTCCGCAAGGGTAAGATCATCAAGCAACAGGCCGGCGGCAATAACGTATTCCAGGCTGAAGCGCGCTTCCATACCGTTACGGGGCCGGCGCACCGAGGGCGCGAGATCGCCGCCCGGCGGAAACGCCACCTCGATATGATCAAGCCTATCCAGCAGCGCGTCGAGGGTATGGCCGCTGTCCAGCCACTGCCGGCGTAACCGGCGCGCCGCATCGGCGGCGCTGTGGGTACCGCTGCAGGCGGCATACGGCTTGAACTCCAGCCCGGGAGTGACAATGCGCCAAGGTTCGCCCCAACGGTCGGTCAACAGGTCCGGATCCTGCTGGCCGCCACAGCTGGCCGCCAGAAAATCCTCGATAATCCCGTCAGGCTGTCCGGAAAACCCCGCCAACGCGAGCTGGCAAGCGGCCACCGCGGCCTGCGCCGCCAGTCCGGCATGCAAGGGTTTCGCTGCGGAGCCGGTCTGCGCGCGCAGCCCGCTGGCTTGAGTGGCGGCAATGCCCAGCATCACCGCCGTCGCACCGGCGTCGGCCTTCACCAGCCGCGCCGCCGCCGCCGTTGCCGCCAGCGTGCCCAGGGTGCCGGTGCTGTGAAAACCCATGGCGTAATGCCGGCGGCCGGCGGCCAATCCCAGCCGCCCCGCCGCTTCCACCCCGACGGTATAGGCGTCGAGAAACCTCGCGGCGCCGACCGTCGGATGCTCTGCGGCCAGGGCGAACAGCGCCGGCAGGATCACGGTGCTGGGATGGCCACGAAAATCGGGGTGAAAATCATCATAGTCCAGCGCATGGCCGGCATAACCCAGCAGCAGCGCCCGCGTGCGCGCATCCCGGCCGTCATAGACCCGGCGCAGGCAAACCATGCCGCTGTCAGCCACGCGGCCAAGCAGCACCGGGAGGGTCACCGCCAGATAGTCGAGCACTCCGGCCCGGGATTTTCCCCGCGCCGTTTCGTCTGGCCGGGTGTCGGCGATAAGCGTCGCCAGCCGCCGGGTGAGCGTTTCGCTCATGCTACGCCAGCGACTTCAGCGCTTCGCCGGCCAGGCGCGCAAGATAACGGGCGGTGGGGAATAAAGCGCGATCGTCCACGCGAAATTTCGGGTGGTGCAGCGCATGGGGGCCGCCGGATCCGACCATCATGAAGGTGCCGGGCAGTTTCTGCTGGTAAAAGGCGAAATCCTCGCCGATGGGGCTGGCGTCGACGCGCCTTGCCTCAAAGCCGGTCTCGGTGGCCTGTTCCAGGGCAAAGGCCACCCATTCCGGCGTATTCACTACCGACGGCGGCCCGGCGTGCCATAAAAATTCCAGCTGCGCCCCATAGGCCTCGGCGATGCCTTGCACCAGCTGGCGGAAGCGCTGCTCGATAAGATCGCGCACGTCCTGGCTGAAAGTCCGCACCGTGCCCTCGATATAGGCGGTATCCGGGATCACATTCCATGTGCTGCCGCTGTGGACCTGGGTGATGGATACCACGGCATTGTTGTTGGACGGCACGTTGCGGCTGATCAGGGTTTGCACCGCGCCAATCAGCTGGCCGAGGATAATAATGGGATCGTTGCCCTCGTGCGGCTTGGCGGCATGGGAGCCTTTGGCGGCGATCTTGATCTCGAACCTGTCCACGCCCGCCGTCAGCGCGCCGTCCTTGCCGCCCACCACGCCCACCGGCAGGGTGGGATCGTTATGGATGCCGAAAATGACCGCGGCGTCGTCCAGCGCGCCGGTGGCAATCAGATCCGGCGCACCCAGGCCGGTTTCTTCCGCCGCCTGGAACAGCACGCGCACCCTGCCCTGTAATCCCTCCTCCCGGCGCTTGAGCAGGATGGCGGCGCCGAGTGCGGCCGAACTATGAAAATCATGGCCGCAGGCATGCATCACGCCGGGGTTTTCGGAGGTGTACTCGACGCCGGATTCCTCGTTGATTGGCAACGCGTCGATATCGGCGCGCAGTACTACCAGCGGGCCGGGCTGCAGGCCGCCGATTTCCGCCACCAGGCCGGTTTTTAACGGCAAGTCGAGAATGCGGATGCCCTCACGCTCGAGCGCGGCGCGGATTTTCGCGGTGGTTTCAAATTCCTGGTTGGACAGTTCGGGATGCCGGTGCAGGTGGTGGCGAAAGTCCTGGATCTGTTGCGCCAGGTCCTGATACTCGGGAGGGATGGTCATTGGGTTACTCCATCAGTCAAAAAGCGTATTGGCCCACAGCCTGGCGGGCGCTGGCCGGACACGGCCTGCCAGCATACCGCCGGGGGGATGCGGGCGCTGCGCCGGTAAATCACCTAAATAGAAAACTCGCTGGGGGTTTCGATATTGATCAACTGCCTCAGGAAGCGCCGGGTCTGCGGATTGTCGGAAAAATTGATGATCTGTTCCGCCGGCCCCTGTTCAATAATGTGTCCGTCCGCCATAAAGATCACCCGGTCGGCCACCTCTTTGGCAAACTGCATTTCATGGGTGACAATCACCATGGTGGTCTTGCGCTTGGCGAGCGTCTGAATCACCTGCAAGACCTCATGCACCCGTTCAGGATCCAGCGCCGAGGTGGGTTCGTCAAACAAAATCGCTTTCGGGTTGACCGCCAGCGCCCGCGCGATGCTGACCCGCTGTTGCTGGCCGCCGGACAGGGTCACCGGATACTGATGCGCCTGATCCGCCAGGCCGACCTGCTCCAGCAGCGACATGCCCATTTCCACCGCCTGCCTGCGGGGCAGCTTTTTCACCACCAACAGGCCTTCGGTGATATTTTCCAGCGCGGTTTTGTTTTTAAACAGGCTGTAGTTCTGGAACACCATCGCCGTCTGGCTGCGCAGGGCGTACTCTTCCCGGGTGGTATAATGCTCGGTATCAAGAGTGACGTCGTCAATCTGGATGATGCCGGATTCGGGTTTTTCCAGCAGGTTCAGGCAGCGCAGCAGCGTTGATTTCCCCGAGCCCGAAGGTCCGATAATGGCAACCACTTCGCCGGCGGCGATGTCGATGCTGATATTGTCCAACACTACCTGGTCACCAAAACGTTTATAGAGATTTTTGGCTGTGATCATAATGTCATCCTAGCGTTGCAGCGAGTGGCTAAGTTTTTTCTCAAGCAGGGCCTGCAGACGAGCGTAGCAGATGATTACCAGCCAGTACACCAGACCCACCACCAGGAAGGTTTCAAAATAGCGCAGGGACTCGGCCGCGATCATTTTGCCTTCCGCAAACAGTTCGGACACGCCCAGGGCAAACGCCACCGACGTTTCTTTGATCAGCGAGATAAAAGTGTTGCCGGTGGCCGGCAGCGCATTGAGCATCGCCTGCGGCAGCACGATGCGACGATAAATTTGCCCCTTGCGCATGCCAATCGACAGCCCGGCCTCGGTTTGGGTCGGATCTACAGAGGCCAGCCCCGCGCGATAGATTTCCGCCATATACGCCGACGTCTTGAGGCTAAAGCCGATGATGGCCGCCGCAGTGGCCGTCAGGCCGGTCAGCGAGGGAATAAGCTGCGGTAAGCCAAAGTAGATTATAAACAGCTGCACCAGCGCCGGCATGCCGCGAAACAGGGAAATATACAGCTCGACCGCTTTACTGAGCAGCCAGATTTTACTGGTGCGCAACAGCGACAGCATCAGGCCGACAACCATGGCGATGATCATGGATACCACCGCCAGAAACATCGTCATCGGCAAATAGCTGATGATGAGCGGGAAGACTTTAAGCAAATAGCTGATATCGATATTCATGCAGAAGCACTCAGATAACGCCCGCCGTCTGATACCTTGGCGGGCGTGAAAACGAGAACCGGCCTAGTGAGCCGCGCCGGCTGGAGGAGTGGTGATATCCTCGCCAAAATACTTAATTGACAGCGTCTTGAGACGACCATCCGCGCGCATGGCGTCAATTTGCCGATCAAACGCCGATTTAAGCGCCCGGCCGCTATCATCCTTATGGAACGGATACCCCACCGGCTCGACCACCAGCGGCGCGCCGACCAGTTTCAGCGGCAGGCTCTTTTCCTTGATCTCCGCCAGCAGTATCGGCCGCGCATTGACATAGGCGTCGACGCGCTTATTCATGGTGTCGGTCATGGCCCCGTCGCGATTTTCATACGTGCGGATGGTGATGGTATTGTCCCCGAACGCCTTCTTGAGGTTGGCCACGTGGTTGGAACCCAACACCCCGGCCACGGTTTTGCCTTTCAGATCGTCGAGGGTATTGATATTGGTGTTGGTACTGCTGGTGACCAGTTGGCTGCCGTAATAACTGTACGGACCGGAGAAATCATATTTCTCCCGGCGCGCCGGCGTGATGGCGACGGCGTTAGCCACCGTATCAAGCTTGCCGCCTTCCAGTTGCCCCATCAGACCGCTGAAATCAGCGTTGACCCATTCGACGCGATAATGGAGGTCTTTGGCGATTTGTTCGGTTAACTCCACATCAAAGCCCACCAGCTTACCGTCTTTTTTATAGGCGGTGGGGAAACTCAGCCCGGTGGCGCCTACGCGGATGGTTTTGGCGTCGGAACTCCCGCCGTCGCCCGGCTTGTCACAGCCTGACAGCAGGGTGGCGGCCAGCAGCGCGGTTAATACCATAGAACCTGTTTTCATTTTACCGCCTCTTGTGCCGCTGTGCGTTGCAGCCATATCGCATGGCGTGTTTCATCAAGTATTTTTTTCATATAAAGGGTGATATGACCTTTGCCTAAATCCGTCTTGTGCATCGGTTTGAAACCGCGCGCCTGATACATCTCGGCCAGCCAGGGGTGACTCTCGGCCGTGCCCAGCGAGACCGCCGGCGCCCTGAGCTGGCCCAACAGTATAGCCTGCTCCAGCCATTGCAGCATCTGGCTGCCCAGGCGCTGGCCGCGATAATCCGGATCGGCGCCGAACCAGCCGATATGCGGCAGGCCGAACGGACCGGGCAAAGGTCCCCAGGGATAGCGCAGCGTCGCCGAGGCCACCAGCTTACCGTCGAGAAACATGCCGTAGACGCCATGCTCATCCAGATGACGGCTGACCCGCGCCAGATCCGCCGTGGCGGCGTCGAAGTGGATGCCCAACTCGCGGATAGGCGCATAGGCGGCGTGCATCAGCGCCAGAAATGGCTCCGCGTCCGCCACCGTGAGTTGGCGATACCCCGCGCTCATCTGGCCTCCAGGTCCGCAGCCGGCAGCAGGCCGGACGCGTTGGCGGCCAGGATCACCTCGTCGACCTTCTCCGGCGCGCTGCCGAGATAATTAGTCGGGTCGAGCCAATGGTCCAGTTGGTTTTCCGTCACCGTGGCGCGCAGCGTCGGGTGCGCCAGCAGCACCTCTTTAAACGGGCGTTTTTGTTCATAGGCCTGCATCGAGCATTCATAAACCAGGTGATGGGCGGTTTGTTTGCCGAGCGTCTTGCCGAGTTCAAACATCACCTTTTCCGACAGCAGCAGCCCGCCCTGCAGATGCAGGTTAGCCAGCATTTGCGCTTCATTGACGGTAATGCCGCGTAGGATGCCCAGCGCGTTCTGCAACTGGGCGGACAGGTAAATGCAGATTTCCGGCAGGGCGATCCATTCCGCGCGCCAGCTCATGGCGTCACGCTCATGTTCCACATGCATCGATTCATAGATCAGGGCGGCGCTTTTCAGCACCGGCGCCGTCAGGCTGGCGAGACCTTCCAGCGCCGCCGGGTTGCGTTTATGCGGCATGGTGGTGGAACCGATTTTACCGGCGGAGAACGCCTCTTCGATTTCATTGATTTCGGAACGCATCAGGTTATAGAACTCATTGCCTATCTTACCCAGCGTTCCGCTGATCAGCACCGCCACCGAGGCAAACTCGGAAAAACGGTCGCGCGCCGCCTGCCAGCCGATATTGGGGGTGTTCAGCCCCAGCTTGTCGAGCGTGAGCCGCTCAATCGCCGGACCCTGCGGGCCGAAAGAGGCGTAGGTACAGATCGCGCCGCTGATATTACCGGTCAGCGCGCGCGCTTTGATTTCCTGCAGGCGCGTCAGGTGGCGGACAAACTCATCCAGCCATACCGCGACCTTAAAGCCAAACGTTGTTGGCAACGCCTGCATACCGTGGGTACGGCCGGTCATGGGGGTGTGCTGGTATTTTTTTGCCAGGCGCCTGAGTTCCACCGCCAGCAACGTCGCATCGCGTTCGATGATGCCAAACGCCTGGCGCAGTTGCAGCACGGTGGCGGTATCGACGATATCCTGGGTGGTGGCGCCATAATGAATATATTCACCGGCGTCGCCGCACTGTTTTTGCAGGGCGGCGAGGGTCGGCATCAGGGAATGTTTCATCTCGGCGGCGGATTGGGCAATGTCGTCAAGATTGAGCTGGCTGGCATCGGCGCGCCGGGCGATGGCTTGGGCCGCGGCCTCGGGGATCACACCCAGCTCGCCTTCCGCCAGGGCGAGGGCGACTTCTACCTCGATTTGCCGGGCCAGGCGGCTGTTTTCCGACCACACCTCGCGCATTTCCGGGGTGCCAAAGTTATTACCAATCAGGACAAAGTCAATCAAATGGGACGCCATACACTTCTCGGATTAAATAATTTTTTAAGTGTGGGACTATAGCACGGAAGAATAATGCGCCTTATAACAGAAATATATATCCTAATCCCAACGGGATATAGCAACACCGGCCGGGGAGCCGGTGGCGCATTAGCCTGGGATATAATCCTAAGGAATGTGGCGTTATTTCACCTGGCTCAAATCGTCGCCGAAATACTTTTCCGACAGCGCCTTCAACCGGCCGTCCTGGCGCATTTTATCCAGTTCTTGGTTATACAGGCCCAGCAGCCGATCGCCTTGCGGCGTTTTGGCAAACGGGAAGCTGACGCCTTCGTCCGTCAGCGCCGGGCCCACTAGCTTCAGCGGCAGCTGATGCTTGTTGATTTCTGCCAGCAGCACCGGCTTGGAGTTAACATAGCCCTGCACCCGGTTATTCAGCGTATCGCTCATGGCGCCGTCGCGGGTTTCATAAGTACGTATGACAATGCTATTGTCCGGGAACGCCGCGCGCAGGTTGGTAATATGATTCGACCCCAGCACCCCAGCCACCGTCTTGCCCTTCAGGTCGTCCAGCGAGTTGATATCTTTATTCTGCGTGCTGGTGACGATCTGCGACGAGTAGGTCAGGTAGGAAGTGGAAAAATTATATTTTTCCTGGCGTTTGGCCGTTACCACGAAATTATTGGCGATGCTATCCAGCTTGCCTGCTTCCAATTGTCCCAGCAGGCCGCTGAAATCGGCCGTGGTCCAGACGACTTTATAGCCCAGGTCGTGCGCGATGGTTTCCGCCACTTCCACATCGTAGCCCACCAGTTTATCGTTTTCTTTATAGGAACTGGGGAAACTTTGTCCCGTGGCGCCGATGCGGATCACCTTATCCTGCCCCGCCGAACCCGAATTATCGCAGCCTATCAGCATAGTAACCACGCCCATAACCAGCGCCAGCGCGGCCCATCGCGTATTAAAAGCCATTTTCATTGTCCTGTATGAAGAATGGCCGGGAATATACCATGTCGCGCCGGGCGCTTTTATATTCACCCGCTATAAGTTATATCTTTTAATAAGGTTACAAATGAGTGAGGAGATTTTATTATTTCTTGCTGACTTATGGTAAGCACTCCTAAGAAATCGACTA
Organism: Sodalis sp. RH14; assembly: GCF_047324285.1. Lineage (NCBI taxonomy): Bacteria > Pseudomonadati > Pseudomonadota > Gammaproteobacteria > Enterobacterales > Bruguierivoracaceae > Sodalis > Sodalis sp. RH14. Next base: position 1,955,403 of record NZ_CP178739.1, on the reverse strand, counting down.
AGGTAATACCGTGCTCGCAATTAAATCGCCCCAAACCTATTACTCCCGACCGGGACTGTGCGCCGGTGTGGGCGGCCTTATCGCGCCCTATGCCGACCGGGTCGCCATCATTACCAGCCCGCGCGCCTGGCAGGCGGTGGCGTCGCAGGTCGCCGCCAGTCTTGAGGCCAGCGGCATCGGTTATGACGTGAGTTATCTGCAAGGCGAATGTACCCGGGCTGCTGTGGCTGAACATCAGGCGCGGCTGGCCGGGCAGCCGGCGCCGTTTGTGATTGGCATCGGCGGCGGACGCGTGCTGGACTGCGCGAAAGCGGTGGCGGACGGCCTGGAGGGCGGCAATGTCGCCACCATGCCCACCATCGCCGCGACCTGCGCGGCCTGGTCCCCGATCAGTATTATGTATAACGAACGCGGCGGCCATGAAGGAACCCTGGCGCTTAAACGCATGCCGGCGCTGGTGCTGGTGGACAGCGAAATCATCGCGCGCAGCGATGTGCGTTACCTCAAAGCCGGCATTGTCGACGCGTTGGCCAAATGGTATGAATTCCAGCCCTACCGGGCGAAAAACGGTGACAGCCTGGCGCTCAATTTTAAAATCCACGCGGCGGCCTTTGCGCGCGATATCTTTAACACCTGGGGCGAGCAGGCGTTGGCGGCCAACGCCCGCCAACAGGTAACGCCCGCGCTGCAAAAAGTGATCGACGCCAATATCGCCGGGGCAGGCCTGGCCAACAGCATGCGCGACGACAGCCCGTCGCCGGGAGTTGCTCATGCCATTCACAACCGGATGACCCATCTGCCGGAACTGCACGGATGGTTGCACGGCGAAAAAGTCGGGTTCGGCCTGCTGGTGCAATCCTTGCTGGCGCGGGGCAACGACGGGCCGGATGCCGAACTGCTGACACAACTGCGCCGCTATGACGCGCCGCTGCATCTTATCCCCCTGGGCGATCGTCTTACCGAAGCGGCGCGCTATATTGCCGCCAGTTTTAAGTTTCCGTCCGCCAGCGCGGCGTTGTTGCCCTTTTCGCTTGCGCCCGCGGCCATCGAACGGGCTGTTATCACCGCCGCCGACCAGACGTTCTGACGAGGGCGGCCGGCGGATACGCCGGCCGAACCTGACCTTACAGGAGTGTGTATGTCATCTCAACTTTCCCCGCCGCGTCAACTGAGGCTGGGACTGTTTGTCCAGCCGCTTGGCCATCATGTCGGCGGCTGGCGCGCCACCGGCGACCTTGGTTCGCCCACGGATATCGCCTGGTTGACGCGCATCGCGCGTAAGGCCGAAGACGCCAAATTTGACCTGTTTTTTGTCGGTGACGCGCTGGCCACCAGCGTACACCGCCTGCCGTCCACCATGGCGCGGCTGGAGCCGCTGACGCTGCTGGCCGCCCTGGCGGTCTCCACCCGTCATATCGGTCTGGCGGCTACCGCCTCCACCACTTTCAGCGATCCCTTTACGCTGGCCCGCGCATTTTCATCACTGGATCATATCAGCCGGGGCCGGATCGCCTGGAACGTGGTGACCTCGTATTCCACTGATGTGGCGCGCAACTTCAGCCGGGAAGATATGCCCGACCACGCGACGCGCTACGCCCGTGCGCGTGAATTCCTCGAGGTAGCATTTAAGCTGTGGAACGGCTGGCGGGATGGGGCGGTAGTGGCCGATCGGGCCAGCGGCCGCTATTTCGACGACGACAAGATCCAGCCGATCAACCATCACGGCGAACATTTTTCGGTGCAGGGACCGCTGAACATTTCCCGCTCCCCCCAGGGGCGGCCGGTGATTATTGAAGCCGGGTCCTCGGCCGATGGCCAGACGCTGGCGGCGCAGACCGCCGAGGTGGTGTTCACCGCCAGCGCCTCCCTGGAGGAAGGACGGGCGTTTTATCGCAGCCAGAAACAGGCGGTGGCGGCCGCCGGACGCGATCCCAAAGCAGTGCTGATCTTGCCGGGGGTGATGCCGATCGTCGGCCGCAGCCGTGAGGAGGCCCGGGAAACCTGGCGTCAGCTTAACGCGCTGGTGGATATCGACAACGGGCTTGACCAGCTCTCCGCCCGCTTTGGTCTGGATCTGCGCGCCTACCCGCTGGACGGGCCGGTACCGCCGGTGCCGGACGGCGAGGGAAATCAAAGTCGCATCAAGCTGTTGACCGATTTGGCGGCGCGCGATGGCTTGACCCTGCGCGAGCTGGCGGCGGTGGCCGCCGGTTCCCGTGGACACCGGGTGGTGGTGGGCTGCGCCGGGGATATCGCCGACGACTTCCAGCAGTGGCTGGAGGCGGACGCGGCGGACGGCTTTAACGTGATGCCCGCGATCATGCCGGAACAGCTGGATCTGTTTATTGAACTGGTGATCCCGGAACTTCAGCGCCGCGGATTGTTCCGTACCGCCTACCCTTTCGCCACTCTGCGCGAGAACCTGGGGCTACCGGCGGCGACCTGAGCGCGGCCCAAGAGCCCCGCCCGTAAAGAACGTTTTTCAGAGGAACCACAATGAGTATCCAACTTTCGCGCCGTGTCCAGCGGGTGACCCTCTCCGCCAACGCCGCCGCCAAGCAACGTACCAATGAATTAAAAAGCGCCGGGGTGGATATCCTTGACCTGACAACCGGCGAACCGGATTTCGATACTCCCGACGCCATCAAGCAGGCGGCTTACCGGGCCATCGCCAAAGGTGAAACCAAATACACCGCCACCCCCGGGGTGCGCGCACTGCGGGAAGCCGTTGTGCGCAAGCTGGCGCGGGAAAACCGGCTGATCTATCCCCTGGCGGAAGTGGTTATCGCCAACGGCGCCAAGCAAATCATTTTCAACGCATTCGCCGCCACCCTGGATGATGGGGATGACGTGCTGGTACCTACCCCATACTGGCCCACCTTCCCCGACAGCGTGCGTTTTAACGGTGGCGAGCCGCGTTTCCTGCCCTGCCCTTTGGAGCAGGGCTACAAGCTGCTGCCGGCGCAGCTGGAACAGGCCATCGGGCCGCGTACCCGCTGGCTGGTGCTGAATACCCCGGGCAATCCCAGCGGCGCGGTCTATACCCACCAGGAGCTGGAGGCGCTGGCGGCGGTGCTGCGCCGCCATCCCCAGGTACTGGTGATGCTGGATGAACTGTACGAACATATCCTGTTCGACGGCCGCCGGCATATCGGGTTGCTGAACGTCGCGCCGGATTTGCGCGACCGCGCGCTGCTGGTGGGCGGCGTGTCGAAAACCTATGCCATGACCGGCTGGCGCATCGGCTACGGCGCCGGTCCGGCCACGTTGACGCAGGCCATGGTGGTCACCCAGTCGCAGATCTCCTCGGGCGCCAGCTCGGTGAGCCAGGCGGCGGCCCTGGCGGCGTTTGAAGGCGGCCTGGATTTCCTGCCGCCGCAAGTGGCCAGCTATCAGCGGCGCCGGGATACGCTGGTGGAACATCTTAGCGCCGTGGATGGACTGGAACTGCTGCCGCCCCAAGGCAGTTTTTTTGTATTCTGCCGTTGCGCGGGGTTGTTGGGGCAACGGCGACCGGACGGCCGCCGGCTGGAAAACGAGGCGGACGTGCTTGATTACCTGCTGGAGCGCGGCGTATCAGGCATTGGCGGCAGCGCTTATGGCTTGTCACCTTATTTCCGCCTTTCCATCGCCACCGATGATGCCACCGTTGCCGAGGCGGGGCGCCGTATAGCCGCCGCCTGCGTCGCGCTTAAAAGCTAAGCCCTGCCACCCAGGCCTCCATCGCGTCGTTACAGGGCGGCCTTAACGCCACTCTCCGGCCCGTCGCCCCGTCCGGCCCACCTGCCGCGCGAAGAGCGCTGCCTGGGGCCGCACGAGCCGGCCTGTCCGCCTGCGGCGGCGACCTCAAGCCGCTGGTTTTCTTGCGTTCTTTGAGGAGAATAAACCGCTTGGATCCTCATCATTTCATCTATTGCCCGTCGTGCCAGGGGCCCCATGCAGTCTGTATTACGTCGTAGATTTGTTTTCAGCGGACGCCTGTTGATCGGGACGTATTCTAAACCAGATGGTATACATTGCGGGCAGGAAGACCAGCGTGATAATGGTGCCGCCAAGCGTCCCGCCAATCAGGGTATACGCCAGCGTTCCCCAGAACACCGAGTGCGTCAGGGGTATAAACGCCAGAATGGCCGCCATCGCCGTTAGCAATACCGGTCGGGCTCGCTGCACCGTCGCCTCGACTACCGCATGGAATGGCGCCAGCCCTTCCCGCTCGTTGTGATGGATCTGCCCTATCAGGATCAGGGTATTGCGCATCAAAATGCCCGACAGCGCGATCAACCCCACAAGCGCATTGATACCAAAAGGTTTATCGAAGAGCAGCAGCGTTGGCACCACCCCAATCAACCCCAGTGGCGCGGTGAGGAATACCATCACCATCGCCGACATTGACCGCACCTGGAGGATGATGATCAGCAGCGTCATGGCCACCATGATCGGGAACAGCGGCGCCATTGCTTTGGTGGCTTTGCCAGATTCTTCGATCGGGCCAGCCTGTTCAATACGATATCCGGCCGGTAGTGTGCCGATGACGGGCTGTAACCGTTTCAGAATCGCCGTAGAGACATCCGGCGGTTGCAGGTGGTTGGCGATATCACCGCGCACGGTAATGGTGGGGGTACGATCACGACGACGCAGGACAGGATCTTCCATTCGCACCTCGACATCGCCTATCTGCGACAGCGGGACACGCTGACCGGCAGCACCCACTAACGTAAAGCCGGCTATTTTTGCAGGATCGAGACGGATATCCCCCGCGGCGCGTCCCATGACCTGGACTGAACGGATGTCTTCACGCACCGACGTGATGGGTACGCCGGAGAGCAGGAACTGCAGCTGCTGAGCGACGGTATTCGATGTCAATCCCACCGCCTGCAGGCGATCCTGAGCGAGCGTAAAATGCAGCGTCGGCACCCGCGGACCCCAGTCGGTGTTGACGGTCCTCATCATCGGGCTGGCCTGCATCACCGTTTCCACCTGGTCTGCGATCTCGCGCAGTTTGGTGGGATCTGGCCCCATGACACGGTAAGCTACCGGATAAGGTGAATACGGACCAAACACCAGTTGAGTCACGCGCACGCGCGCCTCAGGAGCCAACCCGCCGGCGGCCGCGTCACGGAGTCGAAACTTGAGCGTCTCACGCGCCTCCTGACTGTCCGTCAGCACGACAATTTTCGCAAACGACGGATCGGGCAGCTCTGGCGCCATGGCCAGATAAAAACGCGGCGAACCCTGCCCGATGTAGGACGTGACGATTTTTGCCTCTTTTTGCTTTTTCAACCAGTCCTCGATTTTCGCCGTTGCGGCGCTGGTCTGCTCAATAGAGGTGCCATAAGGCATCTGTACTTCTACCAGCACCTCCGGCCGGTCGGAGGGGGGGAAAAATTGTTTTTTCACCAGCCCCATACCGAGGATAGCGACAGTAAAGACGGCGATAACGGTACCGGCCACGATCCATTTTCGCGCGATGACGCGGGTCAGCACGCGGCGAAAGCGGTTGTAATGACGCGTGTCGTAGATGGCCGCGTGTCCACCCTCGACCGTTTTGATCTCTGGCAGCATTTTCACGCCCAGATAAGGCGTAAACACCACCGCCACCACCCAGGAAGCAATCAGGGCGATACCCACTATCCAGAACATATTGCTGGTGTATTCACCGGCGGTGGACTGCGCAAACCCATTGGGCATAAACCCGACGGCCGTGACCAGCGTGCCGGCAAGCATGGGGGCGGCCGTATGGCTCCAGGCATAGGCCGAAGCTTTGATGCGGTCGTAGCCCTCCTCCATCTTCACCACCATCATTTCGATGGCGATGATGGCATCATCCACCAGTAATCCCAGCGCCAGGATCAGGGAACCCAGCGTAATGCGGTCAAAGTTTTTGCCGGAAGCCTCCATCACCACAAAAACCACAGCCAGCGTCAGCGGCACCGCAGCGGCGACCACCACCCCCACCCGCCAGCCCATGCTGACGAAGCAGACCACCATCACCACGAGCAGCGCGACAAAGAATTTGATCATGAACTCGTCAACGGCGGAGCTGATGTTGACTGACTGATCGGTAACCTTCGTCAGCGTCATGCCCAGTGGCATGCCCTTATTGATGTTAGCCGTTTCCGCATCCAGCGCTTTACCCAGATCCAGACCGTTCCACCCCTCACGCATAACGATACCCAGCAGTAGTGCCGGTTCGCCCTGGTTTCTGACCATGAAGGTCGCCGGATCTTCGTAACCCCGTTCAACGGTTGCCACGTCCGAAAGCTGCAGCGTCCTGCCCTGAACGACGATGGGCGTTTTGCGGATTTTCTCCAGTTTGTCAAAGGCGCCATCCAGACGGATAAAGATCTGCGGTCCGCTGGTGTCAATGGAACCGGCTGGCGTCAGTACGTTCTGGCCGTTGAGGGCGGCGAAAATATCCTGAGGAGAAATGCCCAGCGTAGCCAGGCGGTCATGCGAGAAGGAGACAAAGATGCGCTCGGCCTGCTCGCCAATAATATTGACCTTCTTAACCCCCGGCACATGCAGAAGACGCTGGCGCAGCGATTCCGCGTCGCGGACCAGCAGCCGCTGCGGCTCCCCTTTCGCCTTCAGCGCAAAGAGTGCAAAGGTCACGTCGGAAAATTCATCATTGACCATCGGCCCGATGACGCCTGCCGGCAGGTTCTTTGTTTCATCACCGAGCTTCTTACGCGCCTGATAAAATTCTTCCTGAACCTGTGAAGGCGGCGTGCTGTCCTGAAGCGATAGCATGGTGAACGCCAGACCCGGACGCGTATAAGTCTCACTACGGTCATACCACTTGAGCTCCTGCATACGTTTTTCAAGCGGTTCGGCCACCTGATCCTGCATTTCCTGCGCTGTCGCACCCGGCCAGGCGGAAATAATCGTCATCTGTTTTACGGTAAACGGGGGATCTTCTGCCCGCCCCAGTGCAAAGAACGACAGAATACCGGCGATCGTAATCAGGATAATCAGGAATAAGGTAATGGATCGCTCGCGAACGGCCAGCGCCGAGAGATTAAAGCGCCCGCTACTCATGGCTTACTCCCCGCAACGCTGTCATCGCCTTGCTGCGCCGTGCGTACGGTTTCACCGTCATGCAGCAAGTGCGCCCCCAGAGCGATCACCTGTTCACCCGGCTTCAGACTCCCGGTCACCCTTGCAGCGTCATCCCCAAGGCCGAGCACCTGAACCGGTCGCCAGGACACCCTTGCGGGCTGACCGGAAATGCCCCAGACGCCCGGCCCTTTACCAGGATCATAGAGTGCCGCTAAGGGCACCTGCATGACCGGCAGCGTAGTTTTGTCTTCGGCAATGTGAAGCGTCACGGTAGAACCCAGCGGGGCATTAGCCAGCGCGCCCTCCAGCACATATCTCGCCTCAAAGGTGCGCGTCACCGGGTCAGCCGCATCGGAAAGAAGGCGAAGTTTTGCCGCAACCTGCTGATTACCGGTGCCGTATAGCGTTGCCTGTGCCTCGCTGCCCGGCGCAGGTCTTAGCGTCTCAGGTAACTGTACGATGGCCTCGCGCTGGCCCGCCCTGGCCAGCCGGATGACAGGCTGCCCGGCGCTGACCACCTGACCCGGTTCAGCCAGCGTATCCATGACCACCCCATCGGCGTCGGCCAGCAACACGGCATAACCCGTCGCGTTTTGCGCCACATTAGCCTGAGCCTGGGCAGCGCTGAGCTCAGCTTTAGCAGTATCTGCCGCGGCCTTTATCTGATCGTAGGCCGATGCGGAAACGGCACCGGCAGCGACCAGACCACGGTAACGGGCTGCGTCATCAGCAGTTTGTCTGGCGCGCGCGCGCGCAGCCGCGACAGCCTGTTGCTGCGCCTGGGCCTGCAGGCCCAGGTCCACGGGATCCAGACGCATCAGCGGCTGACCGCGTTTAACGGCCTGACCGGCATCCACCAGACGTTCGAGAATTTTTCCCTGTACCCTGAAGCCGAGATCGCTTTGAATACGGGCGACAACAACGCCGGTGAATGCGCGGGAGACGTCGACGGCGCTCACCACGGTCGCAGCCCTGACCAGAGGAGGCTGAGTACGTGGATCGTCGGCGCCGGTAGTGTCGCCGCATGCCGCCAGGGCAAGCGGCAGCAGGCAAACAGCTAAGGTGGCGGGTTTAAGCCTGAGCATGGGTTCCCTTAATGAAGTCAACAGGACAGTAACCCCATTCTCAGACTAGTGACCAATAATGTCAATAGTCACAATTTAAGGCGAGAGACTTCTCAGTATGAGTGAGGACAAAAGTGCAGCGGCCGCCGGGGCCGTCTCCAGGTTGTATTGCAGTTGTACCGGACTGATATAAGGCCGCATGACCAGATATATCGCATGGGCAGCCTCATCGAGCGGCGTTTTCCGTTCAAATTCGCCCATAAGCCGCCCTTCCTGAATGATCTGCTGAATGAGTTGCCGCAAACGTTCTTCATGCCTTTCAGCGGAAGGCCACTTATCCTGCGCTGCCACAGCCGCGATGTCATAGAGCTTGCGATCGTGAAAAAATAAATCGCTGCCGGCTTCAGTGAGCGCCCTGAACAGGCGCCTTAACTTTTCGGATGCCGTCGGCGCCCCGGCGATCGCTGAATTGACAATCGCCATGATCATGTCCAGCCGGTTAGAGCAGATCACCTCGCCGATTGCCTGCTTGGAATCAAAAAACTTATAAATATAAGCCTTTGAAAAACCAATTGCTTTAGCCAGGTCTGACACGGTGGTTTTCTCATAGCCGAAATGCCCGAAGTGCTCCGTGGCGGCTTCCACGACCTGATCCCGGACGCTGTGGTCCGAAGGTCCCCGTGGGGGATGTACAGTTGTGTGTTTTGTCATTTTTCCAGCTTAGCTCAATAGCCCCTGATTGACAACACGTGACCATTTGGTAATGTAGTCACAATACAAAATTGACTCAAGGCATACCAATGTTCCTCCTGCGTACTCTTGCCCTGGCGGTAAGTACCGGCTTACTGGCAGGTTGTGCCGTCGGGCCGGATTATCATCGTCCCGATGCACCGCTTTCAAAGCAATTTTTTTCTCAGCCTGCCGTGACGCAGGGAGATGTATCCCGCCCCGCCAGTTTTGCTGTCTGGTGGGAAGGTTTTAACGACCCCCTGTTAAGTACGTTCGTGTCTGACGCGCTCGCCCAGAATCTCGATCTCGCTCAGGCAACGGCCAGAATGGCACAGGCCCGCGCCGGGCTTGGCGCGGCAACCGCTGCCCTCCTGCCTTCCGGTAACGTCAGCGGACAGGCCGCGCGGGCGTATCAGTCGGTCGAAACGCCGCTGGGCCAGGTCCTCAGCTCAACGCCGGATTATAATCGCTACGGCAACAGCTATGAAACCGATTTGAATGCCAGCTGGGAGATTGACATTTTTGGGGGGCTGCGACGCGGTCGCCAGGCCGCGCTGGCTGATTATCAGGCCTCCGAGGCAGGCGTTACCGCGGCCCGCCTTGCCGTTGCGGCCCAGACCGCTGATATCTATATCACCCTGCGCGGGTTACAGGCCCGGCTGGCCATCGCGAATAAGCGGATCAGCACGCAACAGGCGCTGCTGGAGAAAGTGCGACTGCTCCACAATAAAGGACTGGCTCCCGAGTATCAGGTGCGCCAGACCGAAGGGGCACTGGCACAGGTTCAGGCTACCGTGCCGGTTCTCCGGACAGGCATTGATACCGCGATGAATGCATTAGACGTTATGCTTGGCACGCCGCCCGGCACCCATCGCACCCAGTTGGCTACGCAGGAGGCCATTCCGCAGGCTCCGCAGATCACCGCAACGGGCACACCTGCCGACCTGCTGCGCCGCAGACCCGATATTATCGTGGCGGAGCGCCATCTGGCGGCCTCCAATGCACGTATAGGCGCCGCCGTCAGTGAGTACTATCCGACGTTTTCACTCAGTGCATTACTCGGCAGCGCAACGGCCATATCCGGCGACAATCTATTCTCCAGCGGTGCCAGCCAGTCGGCAGGAATACTGGGACTACGCTGGCGGCTCTTCGACTTTGGCCGTATCAACGCCCAGATAGACCAGGCGAAAGGCCAGGAAGCGGAGGCGCTCGCCGCCTACCGTCTTTCGGTGTTACGCGCCACTGAAGATGTTGAAAATGCCTTCTCCGCTCTGGTCAACCGTGAAACGCAGACCGGCTTGCTGATGAGCGGTGAAAACGCCCTGGCAAGCGCTCGCCAGTCGTCTTTTATCGCCTACCAGCAAGGGACGGCGAGTCTGATTGATGTTCTCCATGATGATGAAACTCTGCTGCAGGCTTCCGACACCCGTGCGCAGGCTCAGACTGAGTCTGCCCGCGCCGCTGTCGCCGCGTTCAGGGCGCTCGGAGGAGGCTGGCAGCCGCCAGCAACCCAAACGGAGACGCCATGAGATGCAGCCTATTTTCAGGGACCCGATTGCATTTACCGCCGCAGAGGTGGCCCACTTTTACCGCTGATAACACAGCGTAAAGATACTGATAGCCGGGGGCGTCATGAGCAGGATAGGGATTCTTGGTGTAGATGCGTTATCCGAAAAAATAATAACAGCATTATTTCTGGCCGTGCCCGACCTGCAGGTATTTCTCTCGCCCGGAAACGGTGAGCGGGCTCAAAGGCTGGCAAGGGCATTCCCATGCTGGACCTTGGACGATCATCAGGCGGTAACAGATGAAGTTGAAATCATCATTCTCAGCGTTGCCCCCCACGCTTTAGCGGATATGGCAAAGCGGCTGAAAATGCGCAGTACACAGACATTAATTTCTCTGGTACCGGATGTTTCCTGTCAGACCCTGCGCGCTTTGTTCCGACATTCTGACTGCGTCAGGATAAGGCTGGCTTATGGCGAAGAAATCGATAAACCGATAGTGTTCCTGACAAACGCCAGTGAAAAAACACAGCGTTTTTGTTCCCTGCTGGGCCAGGCCTGCGTAATGACTAACGATGCGGAATTTGATTTTTTGGCCGGTATTCAGCCGTAGATGACCAGTGAGGGATATGTAGGGTTTCACGGCAATGACAAAGTACAGCCTTTATTAAAGAAAATAGCACCGGCCAATAACGTAACCGTACGCGGTGAACGCAATAGCTTCCGGCACACCTTACACGACGCAACTGGAGTGATTAACATGACAACCATCAATATGGAATGGGTACTTATTACCGGGGCCTCCGGCGGATTTGGTGAAGAGTTTGCGCGTCAGTTTGCCGCTCAGGGAAAATCGCTCATTCTGGTGGCACGGCGACTGACTAAGCTTGAATCTATGGCACAGGAATTACGCGAAAGTTACAAAATTGAAGTTATCGTTGAACAGGTAGATCTATCCGATATGTTTGCTATCAGCGATCTGCACAGTCGATTAAAGGAACGAAATATTGTGGTTGATACTCTTATTAATAATGCTGGCCAAGGTTTACAGGGCGGCTTTCTGGATCAACCACTCAATGAGACGCTGGACATGATTAATCTGGATATCGTGAGTGTGACAGCCATCACACGGCTCTTTGCTGAGGATATGAGAACCCGGCGCAACGGCCATATTTTGATGGTCGCCAGCCTGTTGTCTTATCAGGGCGTAAAAAATTTTGCTGTTTACTCTGCGGCAAAAGCTTATGTACTCCGGTTTTCTGATGCCCTGCACCGTGAGCTGATAGGCGACGGTATCACTGTCACCGCACTTTGCCCGGGAATGTCTGATACCGGTTTTGCCACAACAGCCAGACAGAAACTCACCCCCGCATTAAAACGTGTGATGATGCAGCCTAAACCCGTGGTAGCAGCAGGCATCCGGGCACTTCAGGCCGGACGTATGAGCATTGTTCCCGGTGTGGGGAATAAAGCGATAACATTACTGACCTGGGCTACGCCACGCTGGTTGCATCAGGCCATCATGGCCCGGGTGATGGGCGTATAAACGTGCCTGCGGCGTTGTAATCAGAGAGCAGAACACGAAAACAGAGTCAGTAGTCCAACAGATAATTTTATCTGCAAGCAATCGGGCATCTCGCCTTGTTGCTTGATGACCGTTATTACATGCTCTGTTCACCCCTTTACCGGCATGTATTCGATCATGATAAAGCGGCACAGTCGCACCGAACAGCAACAACATATTGATGCATGGCAGCACAGCGGATTAGCTAAACAGCATTATGGTGAACAGCAGGCTATAACTATCCGTAATTTTTAGTACTGGCTGAATAACGTTAATAATACCGATACCGCGCCCGCCGCATCGCCATTTATTCCCGCCCGGCGTATTTCCGTCGACGTTAATCGTTGCGCGGTAGTGGCATTCAATCTGCCGAATATCCGCCCGCAGGTTAGCTGTGAGCACTGCGACATCGTGGTCAGCGCGTCGCGTCGCGGCCAAGCCAGGCTGCGCCGCGCACCCCGCTGCTGTCGCCATGCGTCGCCGGTACGATTTGGGTGGTAAAACGATCGGTAAATACATAACGGGCCACGCGTGCCTCCAGATCCGTACGCTGCGCCAGGGCATTCGACAGCCCGCCGCCCAGCACGATCGCGCCGGGATCGACCAGATTGCAGACGGCGGCCAGCACCCGGGCCAATTGGTCGAGGTAGCGCTCGAAATGCCGCGCCGCCGCGGCATCGCCCTGGGCCGCCAAGGCTATAATCTCGCGCGCGGTGGCCCTGACGCCCATTGATACGTAGTAGCGATGCGCAAAACCGGTGCCGGAAATAAAGGATTCCGCGCAGTTTTGCTGCCCGCAATAACAGCGTGCCTCGGCGCCGTCCGTACGCACAGAAAAGCCCGGCAGCGGGATATGGCCGCATTCGGCGGCATTGCCGTTATGGCCGGCAATTATCCGCTTATCGATCACCAGCCCTCCGCCGCACCCGGTGCCAAGGGTGATGCCAAACACAATGTCATGGCGTCGGCCTGCCCCGTCCACAGCCTCCGACAGAGCGAAACAATTGCCGTCGTTGCCGATGGCGACGGGCTGGCCGAGACATTGGTGTAAATCCCGCAGCAAGGGTTGCCCGTTGAGCGGCAGAATATTGGAGTTTTTAATCAGGCCGCTCAGTGGCGAAACGCCGCCGGGCAAAGCGATGCCCACCGACATCGGCGCGCCGAAACGCCGTTTAAGCGACGCGATATGCTGGCTGAGATGGGATAAAAATTGCTGATAGCTGTCTTTTTGCGTCGCGGCCCGGTGGCGGTATAATTCCGCCCCCTGTGCGTCAAGCACCAGGGTTTCGGTTTTGGTGCCGCCGATATCCAGTCCCAGATGTCTCATGGTGGCGTCCCGTCGATAATAAAAGGGTTCCAGGGCAGGCGTTCGGGCAGGCGTCGGCCGCCTGCCCGGGGAATTAATACAGCGCGGCTTTACCGGTGGAGCCGAATAAGGACATTTTATAGCGAATCACCTCCTTAGCCGCTGCGATAGGTTCCGGATAAATAGCGTTGGGGTCCCACCAGGTTTCGCGGCTCAGCACCTCGCGGGCTTTTTTAAAATAGGCGAACTTCATATCGCTGGAAATATTGATCTTGCCGACGCCGAGCGTCACCGCTTCGGCTATTTCGGCGTCGGGGTTGGCGGACCCGCCGTGCAGCACCAGCGGAATAGCCACGCGCTGCGAAATATCCCGCAGAATATGCATTTGCAGTTCCGGCTTCAAATCTTTGGGATAGATACCGTGCGCGGTGCCGATCGCCACCGCCAGCGAGTCGATGCCGGTGCGTTTGACGAAATCCTCCGCCTGCGCCGGCTCGGTATAAATGACCTTGCTGACGCCGCCTTCCACCGAAGTACCGGTGTCGCCGATAGTGCCCAGTTCGCCCTCCACCGATACCCCCACCGCGTGTGCCAATTTCACCACTTCCGCGGTCAGCGCCACATTTTCTTCATAGGGCAGCAGCGAACCGTCGATCATCACCGAGGTGAAACCACACTGAATCGCCCGCATCACGTGGGCGATAGAGGCGCCATGATCGAGATGAATCACAAAGGGCACCGGGCTGCGCAGGGTTCTTTCCCGCACATAGGCAAAAAACGTATCAGTCACAAATTCCAGCTCGCTGGGGTGAATGGAAATAATCGCCGGCGTATTGCTGGCTTCAGCCTCCTCCACCACCGCCCGGATAAAACAGCTGTCGGCTACGTTGAACGCGCCGATGGCAAAACGGTGCTCGCGGGTCGGTTTAAGCATTTCGTGCATGGAAATCAACATCGTTATTCTCCTGTAAACGTTTAATTTGGGGTAAAGCTTCCCCGCACCGGTGAATATCGCCGGTGTGAACTGCGAAAATCAGATGGCGATCGGGGTCAGGCTTGGTTTACCGACCCCGACCAGGTGAGATACTCGGACACCACCTCCCGACAGGCGGATTCCATGACCGCCAGCACATCCGCCAATTCGGCGGCGGGATGCTGTTTCAGGGCCTGTTGCAGGGCGGTTTTGCCGGCATCGAATACCGCGGCGCCGACGTTAATCTTGGCCACGCCGTGCCGGCTGACGCGGCGGATATCCTCGGCCCGGGTGCCGCTGCCGCCGTGCAGCGCCAGAGGAACGGACGATGCGCCGTGCAGCGCCGCCAGGTGGTCGAAATCAATGGTCGGCGTCACCCCCTGGGGATAAATACCGTGCGCGGTGCCCACCGATACCGCCAGCAAATCGATGCCGGTCCGGGTGATAAAGGGCGCCACGTCTTCCAACCGGGTCATTTTCACCGCGGCATTGGCCAGGTCATACACCGGCGCATCGGCGATATGGCCCAATTCCCCTTCCACGCACACCCCATCGGTGGCCGCCATGCGCACCACCCGCCCCGTGTGGCGGATGTTATCCGCGAGCGGCTGGCTTGACGCGTCGATCATCAACCCGGTAAAACCGGCGCGAAATGCCTGGCCGATCAAACTGAAATCCTTGCCGTGATCCAGGCTCAACGCCACCGGCACCGCGGCCCGCTGCACCAGCGCATTGACCAGCGGCGTGGCGACCCGCGGCGGGAAATGGCCGCAATGGCCCTGATAGACGTTCAATATCAGCGGCGCATGGCGCTGTTCGGCGGCGGCGATCGCCGCCCGGGCGGTTTCCAGGTTAAAACAGTTAATCGCCAACACGGCGTAGTGCCGCTGATAAGCATCGTTAATCAGGGTTTTCATTGAGCTGTACATAAGGTCTCCCGTTTATTCGAGGGTGAATTTAATGTCTTCGTCGCGTACGCCGCGATCTTCCACATCGTCAAATTCTTCATCCGCCTGGGTGACGGGCTTTTTAATCAGCGAGAGCATGACGCCGCATACCACCGTGCCGATGCCCAGCGCCAGGCAGAACATCAGGGGTTTGGTAAATAGCGGCACCACGAACAGGCCGCCATGGGGGACCGGCGCTTCCACGCCCCACACCATAATCAGTCCGCCGGCCAGCATCGAGGCGACCACGCAGCTGGCCACCACCCGCAGCAAATCCCGCGCGGCGATGGGGATGACGCCTTCGGTAATCATGCAGATTCCCATTGGGAACGCCGCTTTCAGCGCCTCTTTTTCCGCCCGGGTATATTTATTGCGGGTCAGCAGGAAAGAGAGCGTGATACCGAACGGCGGAATAATGGAACCGACAAACTTCACCGCCTCCGGGCCATAGATGCCGTCGACCAGCATGCCGTCGGCAAACAGCGACATGGTTTTATTGACCGGCCCGCCGAAATCGAAGGTGGCCATGGCGCCGAGGATGGCCCCCATCATAAATTTCGAGCCGCCCTGCATGGATTCCAGTAAATGGATCAGGGTTTTTTGTAGCCAGATAATCGGTTGGCCGATAAAGGTCATCATCAGCAGGCCGGCGATAAGGGTGCTGAGCACCGGCAGGATCATCACCGGCATCAGGCCCTGCATCGACGGGGGCAGCTTGATGGTTTTACGCAATAGCAGCACGGTGTAACCAACTAAAAAACCGCCTAAAATACCGCCGATGAAACCGGTCTGGATCTGGCCGCAGATAAAACCGACGATCAGGCCCGGGGCAAAGCCCGGCCGGTCGGCGATGGAGTACGCGATGGCGGCGCTGATAAGCGGCACGATCAGGCCCATGCCCCAGCCGCCGATTTGATTCAACATCCAGGCGAAACTGCCGGTTTTATGCGCCACGTCGGTTCCGCCGATGACCTGGCCGAGGGCGATGCAAATGCCGGCGGCGACAATCAGCGGAATCATCCAGGAAATACCGGTAAGCAAATGCCCCTTTATCTCCTGGCCAAGTTGACTTTGGTTGTTTTTCATTACGTTTGTCCCGAAAAAATTAATAGTCAGGCGCGTTCCAATGAATTCGCCACTTTTTCCAGAAATTTAGCCGGGGACTTAATCACAACGTCGGTTTTCACCCGAACGACCGGTTTTCCTTTAAACCGCTCCTCGCCTTTAATTTTGATATCTACAGCCAATATAACAACATCGGCGGCGGAAATTTCCTCGGCGGTTAATTCGTTTTCGGTACCTATGGTGCCTTGGGTTTCAACCTTAATATCGTAATTTAGCGCCTTGGCGCCTTTAAATAACTTCTCACGGGCGATATACGTATGAGCAATCCCCGCCGTACAGGCGGCTACACAAACTATTTTCATTTTGTGCCTCGTCTTAATAAGGGTTAACAGAGGTCTGTTTCTGCGTATTGACTGAACAGTCGGATAATATTATCGGGATTGGTCTCGCTTAACAGCCGAGCAATCACCTCATCATCGGCCAGCGCGCTGGCAACCTGAGACAGCAGGCGGATATGCGTGGTATTTTGATCTTCCAGACGCACGGCAAAAAGAATAATGCAGCGGACCTGGCTGCCATCCAGTGTTTCCCAGGGAATATCCCCGCACGTACGCCCGATGGCCAGCGTCGTCTGTTTTACCGCCGAGGATTTGCCATGGGGGATGGCGATATGATTCTCAAAGCCGGTTGAGCCTTCCGCCTCGCGCAACCAGACATCACGGATAAATTCTTCTTTAGAGACAATGACGCCGTCGTCATACAGCACTTCAGTCAACTCCTGAATCACTTCTTCTTTATTTTTGGCGGTCATGGTTAATTTAACGCGATTAGCATTGAGAATTTTCGTAATGTCCATCTACTTCACCTCGAATGATGAAAAATTAATGTTCAGCTGCGGAAAACTGTCCCACCGCCTGATGCAGTTTACTGACTATCACTTTATCGGTGACGCGCCTGATGTCATCGTCATTAAAAAAAGCCGAAACATAAATTATCGGAATTTTTTGTTCTTCCAGATGAATAGTGGAAATAATCAAATCAATTTCTTCCTGCTGGCTAAAAGCCAGCATATTACTGGCGGACACCACGCCGACAATGGTCCAGTAAGGGAACGCGCGCAGGATGCGGCTTTTTAATAGATGCGAAGTGCCGACACCGCTGGAACACACCACCAGAATGCGCTTGCTGGCGATCTGCCGCTCCATCGCCGCCTGGAAATGCACCGTCAAATAACCCACTTCATCGCCGGCTATGGGTTGCAGCTGATTGCCACGGGAGAGTTGCTCAGTAGCGAGACCGGTAATGTGATAAATATCATGCAATTCGTTTTTGATATCATCTAATAGCGGGTTGCGGATGCGAATATCGTATTTGAGCCGATTAAGCAGCGGGCGAATATGGATAAGCAGCCCGTCATACAGTAATTTGTCGGTACGTAAATCAACACTGATTAAATCAGAAAAAATAGCGATCAGGCTCATGGTCAAACGCCGGGATTCGCCATCAAAGAATTGATTCCTGACGGCGGGATGATCGGCGCGCTCTTCCATGACAATGCCGGATGAGATGATATATTGATAAATAAACCATACCTCGTCCGACGGCAGGCGGTTGCCCGCCCGCCGTTCAATTTGCCGGATCATCTTTTGCGCGATAGCGAAAATATGCCGATCCACCTGTTGGGATACTTTATCATCGCCCAGCATCAGGGCATTGCCCAGCGCCATGCGATGCATCATGATCAGGATATGGGTAAAAATATTAATATAATAAGGCTCCCCCAGCGGATACGAGAGCTGCAGTTCCATATCCTGCAATAGCTGCTGGACGAAATCGACATCGTCTGCGCCGAAATAGTGGGTTAACGCCCGGTGACTGCCTGGATCGAGACGCGAATGATTCATGCTGCCCGGTTCTTTGTGGTTCATCACGCCGTTAATCAGCGACACTATCGCCCGGCGCACGTTACTTTCGCTGCCTTCGATATGGGTGCCGCTTTGGCTGCGGATCAATGTCAGTCCCAGCGGCCGTATCCAGCTTTCAATCAGCTTTAAATCATTGACAATCGACGCGCTGCTGATGAAATAGCGTTCGGACAACTTGCTGATGGAGGTTTCACGCGGCATGTCGCTGAGCAGCTGGGAAGCGATTTTCACCCGACGCGTGTTATTGACCAGGGCATCGAATCCCTCATCGTCAAACACAATCTGTTGGTCGAGCAAGATCCGGCACTGTTCGTCGTCGGCGGTCAATATGATACCGGCGCCGACTTTTCTTTCCGGGTAGATATTCCAGGCCGCCAGGTAGGATTCAACATACTGCATATCGCGCTGGACGGTTTTTTCGGACACCTCCAGATATTCCGCAATGTGTTTAATAGTGACGTGTTCTTGGCGTTGCAGTAGGTATTTTAATAATCTATTTTGTCGCGAGGTAAGTGGTTGCATCATATTACCCTTTCATTTTGCGTCAAATTTACTGGTGATTATTTTTTAAGCCTGCGGTTAAAAATCCTCTGTGATTCGTCATTGCCAGAGGAGCATTACAGCCAATCAATGATTATGAATATAGTGGCCCTGGAAAATAACAACAATACTAAAGCTTGTCCGCCTGGTTGGACAATTTTAAAACATCATGCCCCAGGGGTTATTAATTGCGGGTGAGATCACATATTGAATGAGAATATTATTGTGATGCCGATCTCGTTTGTGTTTTCGAACGAGTATTATCGGTCACAGCTTCCCGCATGCTGTGGGTGTTTCGCTGGTGACGCTGCCGGGCTATTGTGATTATGCATTCGCCAGTTCGATACTGAACCGCCCGCTGGTGTTGGCGCCGCTGGTGGGCTGGATGCCCGGCGATATTAACGCGGGCATTCTTATGGCGCCAGCCTGGAACGGGTATTTATGGGCGAGGCGACCCTCGGTACCGCGACGCCTCCTGATACCTGGGCTTTCTGCTTTCGACGCTATTTCATACCTCGATTCTGGGCATCGCCTTATTGGGCGCCATTATCGCGCTGGCTATGACGCAAAACGGCGCCAAGCCCAATAAAAATAACCCTATCGACGATGGTGGGGAGATTAGCATTTATGAGTAACCAGTCGGAAAAACGCGCCGATAACGGCATGTTAAGGAGGCCCTCAGGCCTCCTCTGGCGGATTTAATTCAGCGCAATACGCGCGACACTATCCGGCCCTGGGGTAGAATTATCTTTGTTAAACGCCTGTTTTAAAGAAACATACAGCGTTTCACCGTCCGCTGATACCAACAGGCTGTTCGGATGGGTGTCGAACGACCAGCTCTTTTTCAGCGCATAACTGGTGGCATCCAGTTGCAACACTTTCTTCGACCCACGCTGACTGATGTAAATCTCATTGCGTTTGGCGTTGAATTTAATCCCCAACGCATCACCTTCAATACGTTTAATCACTTTGCCTGTGCGCTCATCAAGCACCAGCGTGGTTTTGGCTTTCGAGTCATCGGTGACGAACAGGCGACCGGTGGCCGGGTCTTCCGCCATATTGAGAAACAGATACTCTTGGCCATTATCCGGCCTCCAGCGCTGCTCAATTTTGTGGCTGCGCGGATTGATAACCACAATCTCACCCGCGCCATTGGCGGCATAAATGCGATCGGTCAGCGGCGAATAGATAATGCCGGTCACCCATTTCCCTGCGTTTTTGATGGTGGTTTTTACTTTGAAAGAGTGGGTGTCGATCACGGTAATGAAGCCCGGATCAGCCACACGACCGACATACAACTCGTTGCCGTGCAGGAATATCTCACGTGCGCCGACCGCATCGCCGTCTTTATCTTTACCGCCACCCAACATCAAGCGTTGCAGCACTTTGCCGCTCTGCGCATCCACTTTGGACAGGCTACCATCCAGTGAATTGGTGGTATAGAACAGGCTACCTTCGTCATCGATGGCCATGCCGAAGTTTTTCAGATCGGTATGGGTCTCGCCTTTGGTCGTTAGGGTAGTCGGGTCGAGGCGATACAGTATGCCGCCGTTCACGTCCTTAAAACTCTGCGCACTGGCAACATACAATGCGTTGGCGGCTGCGGAATACGCCAGTTCATACAGCCCATCGCCCAATACACGCTGTTTAACTGCCTGATCAACCGGTTTTGCCGCAGCAGCAGCCACCGGACTTTCCGCTTTTTTGGCCGGCATCTGGCAAGCAGTCAGACTTAAAGAGGCAACGACCGCAGCAGCAACCGCGGCTTTGCCCGGACTGAAAAACGATTTCATTCTGTACTCCATCAATGGATGAACGGTTTCCGGCGGGCTATCGCCGCGCGGACAGGTCAAAGAATGAATGAGAATAATACACATTCGCGAAAACTAAGCAAATCCAATCGATCGAGGGCGTGCAAAGCCGCGTCCATTTACATTTCGAAATGAAACTTTTTAATAATTATTAAGGCAAATGATTATCATTGGTATTCTCAACTAGTGTATGTTTTTACTGTCCGTGCTTCGCAATGGCAATCCTCTCCCGCTATTTCGGGGTCACCACCTATAACAACAAAAGCATTATGACAGCGGGTCACGCTTATTTCTGACGGGTAAGGTTATGTCTTTGAATCGCAAGGAAACTCGCGCTGAATCACGCGCGTCCGACATCCGTAAAACATTCACGATGTCGTTGCTGGCAATGGTGGCACATGCCCTCCTCAACCCAATGCCGGCGCAGGCAACCGAAACAGACAACACGACAGCCACCGGCGATGACCAGCAGAAGCTGGTGGTGTACGCAAGCCCCGACAACAAGATTGCAGAACAGAAACAGGACTACCAGGTACCGACCACGCGCGCTGGCACCAAACTGCTGCTGACGCCACGCGATGTGCCGCAGTCGGTCAGCGTGATAACTCAGCAGCGTATGCAGGATCAGCAGTTGCAAACCGTTACCGATGTGCTGAATAACACCACAGGTATCACCAGCAACCTGGTTGACAGCGAACGTTCCGAGTATTTTTCCCGCGGCTTCAAAATCACCAACTTCACCTTTGACGGCATTCCCACTTCGGTTGGCGATGCGTGGAACTACGGCGACGCCGCTTCAGATACGGCGATTTATGACCGTATTGAAGTGGTACGCGGCGCCACCGGCCTGATAACCGGCGCAGGCAGCCCATCGGCGTCCGTTAACATGGTACGTAAGCATGCGGACAGCAAAGAGCCCACCGGCACGGTAAGCGCCAGCTATGGCAGTTGGAACAAACAACGCTATGTTGCCGATGTCGCCGGCCCGCTGAATGATGATGGATCGGTGCGAGGTCGTGTGGTGACAGGCTACCAGGATCAGGACAGCTGGCTGGACCGATATCGGAAAAACAAAAAATTTCTCTATGGCGTGGTGGATGCGGATATCACTGATCACACCACCCTATCGCTTGGCTACGACTATGAGGACGCCGACACCGCAAACCCCACCTGGGGCGGCCTGCCGATGTTTTACAGCAATGGTTCACTGACGCACTACAACCGCAGCCTGAACTCCTCCGCCGACTGGACGTCTTATCACACCAACGCGCGCAAAGCGTATGCCGACCTGGTACATAGCTTTGATAACGGCTGGAACATCCACGTTAATGGTACCCACGCCCAGAACACCTTTAGCGATACTCTGCTCTATGTCATGGATTATCCGGACCAGAGCACCGGCGAAGGTGTGACCGGTTACGGCAGCATGGACCGAGGCAAGCGTGAACTGACCTCCGTGGATGGCTACGCCAGCGGTCCGTTCAAGGCGTTTGGTCGCCGGCATCAGTTGATGGCCGGAATCAGCTACAGCCGCCAGCATAACGCCACCTACAGCCAGGACGGCATTACCGATCCCGACAATTACAACATCGCCGCCAGCGATATGGGCGCGTTTAACAATGGCTGGAATGGCAATATCGCCGAGCCGGAATGGCAGGGCTGGTATCTGAACGCGGATGATGTGATCCGCCAGAAATCAGCGTATACCGCCGCGCGCTTCTCTCTGGCGGACCCGCTGGCGCTGATTGTGGGTGCGCGTTATACCCAATGGAGCACCAACGGCAGCAGCGGCGATATGGAAAAAAACAACATCACGCCGTACGCGGGCCTGGTGTATGACATTAACGATACCTGGTCGGCCTACGCCAGCTATACCTCGATCTTCCAGCCGCAGACCTATCGCGACAGCGCCGGCCGCTATCTGTCGCCGGTTACCGGTAAAAGCTATGAAACCGGCCTGAAATCCGCCTGGTTGGATGGGCGCCTGACCGCCTCGGTCGCGGTGTTCCGTATCGAGCAGAACAGCGTCGGTACTGAACAGAATGGTGTTTATGTCAATAACAGCAGTGAGCAGGCCTACAAGGCAACCAAGGGAGCACGGAGCAAAGGGGCGGAATTTGAGCTGAACGGCGCGCTCACCGATAATCTGCAGTTGACGTTTGGCGCGACGCGTTATGTCGCGCGCGATAAAGAGGGCCGTTATAATCCGGACCAGCCGCAAACCGATTTCAAATTGTTTACGCGTTATCAAATGCCCATGTTGCCGGACCTGGCCATTGGCGGCGGCATCAACTGGCAGAACCGCGTGTTTGAAGATGTGACCGGGCCGGATGGCAGCACCCGGCGCGTTTATCAGAGCAGCTACCCGTTGGCGAACCTGTTTGCACGCTACCAGGTCACCAAACAGGTAGCTATACAGGCAAACGTTAATAATCTGTTTGACCGTACCTACTACACCTATATGAACAACTACGTTTACGGCGAGCCGCGTAATTTCTCGGTCAGCGCGTCTTATCAATTCTGATGCAGAACCACCGGGCCCTGGCTTAACAGGGCCCGGTGGCTTTATTTATAGTCGGTCTAACCTTTAGAAAGCTCCGTCGTTCTTCTGACTGCGGTCATCACGCTGCGCTGCAACCCCGCGGCAAAATCGCTGTTGTTGAGTTCGTACAATCCGTTGATTCCCACACCGGCAGGCGAATTGTTGATGTCCATCAGTTGACGCGGATGCCTCCCGCTGGCTTTCAGCATTTCCACGCCGCCGATCAGATTCTCCCAAACCACTTTACTGGCCTGCGGCCGCGACAATCCGCTCAACACGCCGGCATCCGTCAGCGATTCAATAAAGTAATACACATAATTCACCCCGGCGACGGCAAAACCGGTAAAGGCGTCAATGAGCCGTTCCTCGAGCAGCATCACTTTGCCGAAACTTTCCAGAAACGGCATCAGCGGCTCGGGTTGCACGTGCGGGTTGAACACCACGCCACTGTAGCCAAAACCCGTGTCAGTCAGGGTGTTGGGAATGGTGCGCACAATCGGGCGGGTAGCCCCGAACAATGTGCCCAGGCGTTCAAGGGTAACGCCCGCAATGATCGAAATGATGGTCGCCTGCGGCGAGGCGAGCTGGCAGATATGCTTCGCCACGCCGGCAATATCGTCCTGCGGACGGACGCCAAGCACGATGTATTCCGCCGCCGCCAGCGCTTCGCCGTCATTCAGCGGCGAAGCAAGCTGATAACGCTCGCGCAGCGCGGCAATGCGCCCGGCATCAATATCCATAAGCGTAATCTGGCTGGCCGAAACGGCCTGGCGGCTCAGGGCTGCGCGAATAATAGCTTCCGCCATCTGACCGGCGCCGACAAAATGAATCTGACTCATAATTGACTCCGTAAAAATGAAAACAGTGTGAGAATTAGTCTTTCAGCAATCTGTTCACCAGCGTTGCCCATATACCGATGCCCAGCGGGATAAGATCGTCGTTAAAGTCATAACGCGCGTTATGCAGGGAAGCAGAAGGGGTTGCGCCATCGGCGCCCAGCCAGAAATACGCGCCGGGACATCGCTCAAGCAGATAGCCGAAATCCTCTGCCGCCATCGACGGCGCATTATTGAAATGCACCCGCGTCACGCCGGGGGAATGCAGCGCCGCCGCGCGCACCGCTTCCGCCTGCTCCGGATGATTTTTTGTCACCGGATAACCCCATTCCCAGCGGACCTCGCCTCGCACGCCATAGGGCAACGGCACGGCGTTGACGTACTCTTCAATCAGCCGCCAGCAGGTGACGCGCGTTTCGTTGCTCAGGCAGCGCAATGTACCGGACATATACAGCGTTTCGGGAATCACGTTGATAGCCTCCCCCGCCTGAAGCTGCGTCAGGCTGATCACCGTTTGTTCCAGCGGCGATAAGCGGCGTGAAATCAGGCTTTGCAGCGACAAAATAAGTTGCGCGCCGGCAACCACCGGATCGGCGCCTAGCTCCGGCATGGCGGCATGGCAGCCTTTTCCGGTCAGCGTGATATAGAAATTATCCTGGGAGGCCATCATCGGCCCCTGGCTAACGGCGACGTCGCCGACCGGCAAACCCGGCCAGTTGTGCAGCGCGTAAACACTGCTCATCGGAAAGCGTTCAAACAGCCCTTCATCCACCATCATCTTCCCGCCACCGGCATTTTCTTCAGCAGGCTGGAAAATGAAATGCACCGTGCCGCGGAAATGACGGTTTTCACTCAGATGACGCGCCGCGCCAAGCAAAATGGCGGTATGTCCGTCGTGACCGCAGGCGTGCATCAGGGCAGGGTTTTGCGAGATATGAGCAAAATCATTCAGTTCCTGAATCGGCAGCGCATCGATATCCGCGCGTAAGCCAATCGATGGCCCTGCGCCGTTGCGCAGCGTCGCCACAATACCGGTTTCGGCAATGCCGCTGTGTACTTCCAGGCCGAAGGACAACAGACGTTCGCTGATTTTCCTGGCGGTACCGTGTTCTTTCAGACCCAGCTCAGGCCGGGCGTGGAATTCACGGCGCAACTGTTTTGCCTGGTCGATAATGTGTTGGGAAATGACGACCATAGATCCTCTGTGGTGATCTGCATTGATATATCGGTTTTTTCACAAATCCGGCGACAACGTCACAGCGTCTGTTTTTTACCGAAGTAAATACGTGCCAGCCCTTCTTTCGTCACTTCAACCGCATGTTCCGCGCTGAGCGAGACGTGCCGTTCAATTAACTGCGCGCCTTTGACAGCATCGCGGTGACGCAGCGCGGAGATAATGTCGACATGTTCATCGTAGGCGTTAATCCGGCGACTTGGCGTTTCCAGATCGATACGGCGGAAGAAACGGATGAGTGAGTTGAGGCTGTCGAGCATCTCGTACAGACGCGAGTTATGCGAGATGCGGGCAATTTCCATATGGAACTTCTCATCGGCTTTGGCTATTTCCGTCCAGTCAGTGATCTCACCGGCGTCCGGCTGTTTGTCGCTGATCGCTTCCCAGATAGCGGCGGTCACGGCGATTTCTTCATCCGTCGCGCGCTGGCAGGCAAAGCGGAATGTCGCCTGCTCAATCACCATGCGTACTTCATATAATTCGCGCACGCCTTCCGGCGTAATGTCACGGGCATAAAATCCGCGATTGGGGACAAAACGCATAAAACCCTCTTTCGACAGGCGGTTCAGCGCTTCCCGTACGGGTGTTCTTGACACACCGAGCTGGCCGGACAGCTCGACCTCATTAACACGTTCGCCCGGTCGGAAGTGGTAGTCGATAGCCAGTAGTTTGACCTTCTCGTAAACCTTCTCAACGCTGTCGGCACTGCGGGGCTTTTTCTTTGGAACAATCACTGAGTCTCCTGTTGCGCTTAATTTTTTTGCTGACACCGTGCTAATACTCAATATTTAACATTGCAGCAGATATTCAATAATAGGTAATGTTTAAAGTGATATCACAGGAATAAATTCCACTCAACACATGTTTGCATACACTTTTGCGTTCACTTTAATTAATACTTATATATCAGGTAATTAATAATAATATGTTATTTAAGCCTATTATTTATCCATTAATTATCAAGTTGCACTATTGCAGTGCGACTGTTGCTCTAAAAAAGTGAAAAAATAGTCCTGTCGCGGAAAGAGATATTTTAAATCTGGATAAATGAATCATAGCGCCCTGCCCGGTTTAACCTTTTTCATTACACCTTTTTCCTTTGTTTTCCTTCATTATTTGATCTTTTTGCCCCCCCCTTCACGCGTTGTTTTTTTAATAAGTGTACACATGGCATAAAACTTGCCTTTGAACATAAGTGTATTCACTTGTTTATTCACTTTATCGTAGTACTAAAAGCTCCGGAGAACACTAATGAAAACCCGCTTTCGCCGTATCGTTATTCTGTCTGCGTTGACCAGCCTGCCGTTGCTGAGCGCCGTTCCTCCCGCTTTAGCCGATATCAAACTGGGCGCCATCCTGCCCTTAACCGGTACCAGCGCCAGCATTGGTGAAGATCAGCGTCGTGGTATTGAACTGGCCGTTGAGAAGCTCAATGCCAAAGGCGGCGTCGCGGGACAAAAGCTGGATGTGGTGGTGGAAGACTCGGCGGGAAGCCCGGTAACAGGGCTGAATGCGGTCAGGAAACTCACCCAGGTGGATAAAGTGCCCTTGGTCGTGGGCGATTTTTCCTCAAGCGTCACCATTCCCATCGGCCAGTATCTGGTGAAGAACAATCTGGTCCACATCAACATTTCCGGCACCAGCGCGGATGTACGAAAAATTGGCCAATCCTCTTACAGCGTGATCGGCCTGGATGATCTTTCCGCCCGTTTTTCCGCCGATGACGTGTGGAAACAGGGTTATCACAATGTCGCTTTTATCGCGCCGGATGGCGCTTACGGCCAGGGCATGGCGCAGCAGTTCAGGCAGGCGTTTGAAAAGCTGGGCGGTAAAGTGACGGCGAAAGTGCTGTACGCCAGCGGCCAGCCTTCCTACCGCCGCGAACTGGAGCAACTATCCCGCGCCAAACCTGACGCCTATGTCTACACCAGCTACGGCCAGGACGCCATCGTCCTGAACCGTGAAGCCTGGGAACTGGGCATGGGCAAAACGCCGTGGTATGGCATGTATCTGACCATGGCGATTGCCGATTCACCGGCGCAATACACCAACGGGCAGATCGGCATGGAAGTGTCCGGCATGGCGCAAAAAACCGACGGCCAGAGTTACGGCGACAACTATCAGCAGCGTTTCCACGAAAAACCCCGTTCCGTCTACGGCAGCTACGCCTATGACAGCATCATGCTGGCTGCGGCGGCCATCGATAAAGCCCACGACGCCAGCCCGGCGGCGCTGATCGCCGCCATGAAAACGGTCGCGCCGACATTTACCGGCATAACCGGCACGCTGAATCTGGACGCTGATAATCAGCGCCAGACCCAACCTTACCTGAAGGTGAAAGCCTTTAACGGCGAACCCGTAGCGCGCTAAGGTCACCGGCCGCGATCGTTTCCTTGTGTCATTTTGTTCAGGAAAGCATCATGTTGCAGTTTATTGTTGATACGCTAATCCGCACCGCCGATTTGTCCCTGGTCGCGCTCGGGCTGAGCCTGGTCTACGGTTTGGTACGGTTTGCCAATATCGCCCATGTACAGTACGCCATGGTCGGGGCCTTCCTGACCGCCGGCGGCATGAAAATGGGCATGCCTTTTTCGCTGGCGGTGTTGTTTTCAGCGCTGTCGTGCGGCATTTTAGCCGTGCTGCTGCATCACTGGGTGTTTCAGCGCCTGCTTAACGCCGGGGCGGCGAATGCCATGATAGGCTCCCTCGCCGTCTCGATGGTCATGATTGCACTGATATTAGGCGTCGAGGGATCGGCGCCCGTCAGCTATCACCTGCCGATCGGCAATACCTGGCAGTGGGGCGAAATCCGCATTTCCGCTGACGAATGCTGGAGCCTCGTCGCCACGGTCGCCATCATTCTTATCTTCAACTTTTTACTGTTTTTCACCCCGCAGGGGCGTTCCATTCGCGCGCTGGCCAGTAACCGCGAGCTGGCGGCGGCATCCGGTCTGAATGCCAAAGCCATCATCCACACCGTCAATATGATCGCCGGCATGATCGCCGCCGTCGGCGGCGCGTTGATCGCCATGAACGGCAGCGCGTATATCAACCAGGGAAATGACCTGATGCTACCGGTACTGGCAGCCGCCATTCTCGGCGGGCTGGGCAACCCGATGGGCGCCATTTTCGGCGCGCTGCTGATTGCCGTGACGGAAACACTGGTCACCAACATTAACTGGGGATGGCTGTATGGCGAGGAAATGGTGTTTATGCCAACTACCTGGATTAACGCGGCGTCGTTCGTGATGCTGCTGCTGGCCCTGCTGCTACGCCCTTATGGCTTATTCAACCGGGAGGTGCGCCGTGTCTGAATTTCTGTTGCATATTTTCTGCATCGCCGGCATTTACGCGATGATTGCGCTGGCGCTTAACCTGCAGGCCGGTTATGCCGGTTTGCTCAACTTCGGTCATATCGCGTTTGTCGGTATCGGGGCTTACGCCATCGGGATCGGCAGCCAGTTTTCCTTGCCTTTATGGCTGGTGATCCCGGCCGGGATCGTGCTGGCCATGATGGTCTCCGCCGCCATGGCGCTGCTCGGGCGTCAGCTTTCCGCCGATTACTGGGGGATCGCCACGCTGGCGCTGGCGGAAATCATCCGTATTGCGGTGATCAACGAAGAAGGACTGACCGGCGGCGGCCAGGGGATCGGCAACATTTCTGCGCCGTGGTCTACGGGTCTGCAACAACAGGATGTACTGATCTTCACCGTGCTGGTCCTGCTGTGTATCGCGCTTTGTACTGTTATCTCTGTACGCGTGGGCAACAGCCGGTTCGGGCGTGCTTTACGGCTGATGCGCGAACAGCCGCAACTGGCGATGTGCCTGGGATATTCACTGCTGTGGCTCAAATGCCGGGCACTGATGTGCAGCGCGGTAATGTGCGCTATCGCAGGGATGTTGCTTGCCTGGTACACCAACTACGTCAGCCCGGATTACCTGCTTTCTTCCGAAACCTTCCTTATCTGGAGCATGGTGATGATCGGCGGCATCGGCAATGTGCGCGGGGTGTTGGCTGGGGTGGTGGTGGTCGAAGGGTTATACAACTTTATTCCCTTCGCCAAAGACTGGCTGCATATGAGTTCTGATCTGACCGGCGCGCTGCGCCTCGGGCTGGTGGGGCTGGTGATGCTGATCGGATTGTTACTGCGTCCGGGCGGTATTCTGCCGGAAAAGCTGAGGATCATGCCATGACGATATCTCTGTTCGTGGACAACATCAGCAAAGCCTTCGGGGGCAATCAGGTGCTGAAATCGGTCACGTTTAGCCTGCAAAAAGGCGAGATCCTGGGGCTGCTGGGGCCGAACGGTTCCGGAAAAAGCACCCTGCTCAACGCGATCTCCGGGTTTACCGCCATCGACAGCGGCACGATTACCGCCGGCGCAGAGCGCATCGACAAAATGCCCCCACACCGCATCATCAGGGCAGGCATTGCGCGCACCTTCCAGCTCCCGGCCATGCCGGCGAAAATGACGGTCATGGAGGTGGTGATGGCCGCCGGCACCCGTCATCACGGTATCTGGAACGGGCTGTTTTCACTGCCTTCCGGGCGGCGGGCTGAGAGGAAAGATCATATGAAAGCCACCGGATTGCTCGACACACTGCTATTGACCAAAGTACGGGATCTGCCCGCTGCGGCGCTTTCCGGCGGCCAGAAAAAACTGCTGGGCATTGCCTGTGCGCTGATGGGCGATCCGGACATCCTGATGCTTGACGAACCGATGGCCGGCGTACACCCGACACTGCGTCAGGAGTTGGTGGCGACGCTGCAAACCCTTAGCGGCAACGGTATTTCACTGGTTATCATCGAGCATGATATGCACTTTATAACATCGCTTTGCGAGCGTTGCATTGTGCTGGATCGCGGGCATATCGTCGCCAGTTGCCATCCCGATGATTTATCTAAAAACCAGGAAGTGCTGGATGCCTATCTCGGCGGCGCAAGCCGAGCCCTGAAGGAGGCCGTATGATCAGAATTCATGATGTCGTCGCCGGTTACACCCCGGGCGTGGATATTCTGCAGGGCATTTCGCTGGACGTTTCCCAGGCGGAAATCGTCACCCTGCTCGGGCCGAACGGCTGTGGGAAATCCACCCTGCTCAAATGCATCGCCGGGTTTCTGACGCCGCGCCATGGCGAGGTTCGTCTTAACGGCGAGGAAACCGGCAGCATCCCGATCCACCGCAAAGTCCGCGAATGCTCGCTGGGTTTTGTTCCGCAGCTCGATAATGTGTTCAACAGCCTGAGCGTGGCGGAAAATCTGCAAACCGGCGGCCAGTTTTTGCCGCCGGCCAAACGTAAACGGCGCATGGAACAACTCTGCGAAATGTATCCTTTGTTGCGGAAAAAATGGCAGGCGCCGGCCTCGGCGCTGTCCGGCGGCGAACGGCAGATTCTGGCCCTCACCCGCGCGCTGATGCCCGAACCGGCCATTTTGCTGCTGGATGAGCCTTCAGCCGGGCTGTCACCGAAAATGCTCGACGAAGTATTCAGCGCGATTCAGGCCATCCGCCAGCTGGAAAAAGTCACTATTCTGATGGTCGAGCAAAATGCGATGGAAGCCCTGCATATCTCTGACCGCGCCTATATTCTTGCGCTCGGCAACGTCGCGCTGACCGGCAATGCCCGTGATTTACTTAGCGATGCGCGCATGAGCGAACTCTACTTTGGAGGGCGCACCGCGTAAACCATGCTTTTATCCTCCACCCCATGTTCAACGACGCCAATACAAACAGATTGGGAGAATAGGCTATGTCTCAGTTAACCCCGGTGATCGATCACGCGGTGATCAATGTTGACGATCATCTTGACGACGCGCGGGCGTTATTTCTCCGCCTGGGATTTCAGTTGACCGCACGCGGGCATCACTCGATGGGTTCGAGTAATCATCTGGCGATTTTTGGCGAAAACTACCTGGAACTGCTGGGCTATGAACAAGATAACACCGGCGCCGCTAAAGGTTTGTGGCAACCGCCGTTGGGCTTAGCCGGTCTGGTCTGGAAAACGGGCGATGCCGGTGCGGCCTTTCGGCAGTTACAAGCCTGCCGGCTGGCAGCCGAGCCGCCGACCGCTTTTTCCCGCCGGGTTACCCTGCCCGATAGCCGCATTGTTGAAGCCCGGTTTTGCATCACCCGTATCGATGCCCGCCGGATCCCCAACGGTTTCAGTTTTTTCTGCCAGCATCTGACGCCCGATGCGGTATGGCAGCCAGCGTGGCAGCAACATCCGAATGGCGTGCAGGATCTCTGCGGGTTTGTGATGGTGGCGGACGATACGGAAAACGCCATGCAGATCTATGCGCAGATGTTCGGGCCGCAACATGAGTTCAGCAAAATGGGCGGGGAATATTTCCTGCAGGCGGGGAAAACCCGGCTGCGGTTTATCACTCCCGAGCAAGCCAGACAGGCGTTTATCGCCCTGCCGGAGGATTACACCGGGGAAACGAGAATGAGCGCACTGGAGTTTCGGGTATCGTCCCTGGCACAGGTAAGAGCCGTCCTTGAGAAAGGAGATATCCGGTTCAGCGCAACCCATAACAGGGTTGTTGTTTCCCCGGCCGCGGCATTTAAGGTCACGCTGAGTTTTCGCGAGTAAGTTGTAAGGCGCAGGCATTCAACACAAGGCCGCCCAGGGCGATTACTGGTCACGATAAATCTCAATATATTGATATATATGAATTTTAATTCTTGGCGTAAAAATTGCTTCTCATCCTGTCAGGTTCTACACAACAGCGAACAGGCCAATGTCTTTATTTTATAAAAATCCCATTATCCACGCCGACTATGCCGACCCGGATATCATCAGGACCGGCGGCGATTTTTGGCTGGTGTCGTCCAGTTTTAATCACGTTCCCGGCCTGCCCCTGCTGCACTCGCGCGACTTGATCCACTGGACGCTGGTCAACCATGTGGTGCCGCGGCTGCCGTTTGCCAGCTATAACGCAGTGCAACCCGGCAAGGGCATCTGGGCTCCCAGTATTCGTTATCATGCCGGGCGCTATTGGGTTTTTTTCAGTACCCCGGACGAGGGTATTTTTGTCTGTCACAGCACCGATCCGCTGGGGGAATGGAGCGCGCCGCATTGCCTGCAAAAAGTGTCCGGCTGGATCGATCCCTGCCCGTTCTGGGATGACGACGGCCGCGCATGGCTGGTCCATGCCTTCGCCTATAGCCGCAGCGGCATCAAAAATAAGCTTCAGTTAATCGAGATGACGCCAGATGCCTCGCGTTTGCTGGATGACGGGCAGATTATTTTTGACGGCACGCCCTCCCATCCGACGCTTGAGGGGCCAAAGCTGTACAAACGCGCAGGCGAATACTGGATATTCGCTCCGGCCGGCGGAGTAAAACGCGGCTGGCAAACCGTGCTGCGCGCCGCCCGCCTTCAGGGGCCGTGGGAAAGTCGCGATGTACTGCACCAGGGCGACACCTCTGTTAACGGTCCACATCAGGGGGGCTGGGTGGCGCTGGAGAATGGCGAGGATTGGTTTCTCCATTTTCAGGATAAAGGCCTGTATGGCCGGATAGTTCATTTGCAGCCGCTGCGTTGGCTCGACGACGGCTGGCCGCTGATCGGCGAGACCAGCGACGAACCCGGCAAAGGGCAACCGGTGCTCATACATCCGATACCCGATTTGCCTTACTGCCCCGGCGAAATCCAGTCCAGCGATGATTTTGCCGACGGCCGCCCCGGTAAGCAGTGGCAATGGCAGGCCAATCCCGCTGACGACTGGATAAGCCCCGGCCGGCCGGGGCTACGGCTGCGCTGCGCGCCCTTAGCTGCCTGGAATGGCGTACCGGCGTTATATACGACGCCACAGCTCCTGCTGCAGAAATTTCCAGCCGTCCGTTTTTCCGTGTGCTGCGGCGTTACCCCGCACTTTCTGCAACCCGGGGATGAAGGCGGGCTGATGGTTTATGGAGAACGCTACGCCGCGCTGACGCTGTATCTAGAACAAAAGCGCCTATGGCTTGGCTTGCGCCATGGCTGGATAAGCGAGCGCGGTATCTTGACGGAGCACAGGGTGCCGGTCGCTGATGTCACCGATTATCGGCTTTTGGCGCTGGCCTGCGATGTCGGCGATGACGGGATTTGCCATTTCCGCTATCACGCCGCAGGGCAGGCCTGGGCAACGGTATCGCCACGGTTTTCCGCCGGCGCGGGAAAATGGGTCGGCGCTAAAATGGGTATCTATGCGGCTTCAACGAATCACCATTCCAACGGAAATATCCACTTTGACTATTTTACAGTTAAGAAAAAATAACGCCGGGGGCGGAAAATCCGCCCCACAGACGCTACAGCCCAAGGGATAAGCGATGGTAAATATGTTCGGCCTGCCGGCGTATCCGCGCCTCATCGCCGGTTAAACGCATTGCAATGGAAAAGGCAAAATCGAACGCCGTCCCCAGCCCCCGTCCACTTAATAAATTACCGTCTTCCACTACCGGGGCGTCGACATACACGCCGTCAGTAACGGTAGCCGACAAAGTGCCGGAACAGACATAACGGCGTCCTTTTAACAGCTTATGCGGGGCAAGGACGCGTGCGGCCGCTGAGCATAGCGGGCAAAGCCATTTTCCCGCATTATCATGGCGACGAATAAAATCGATCGCGGCCTGGTTCTCAGCGAGGTTTTGCGCCCCGAGGGGGCCGCCTGGGATCACGACCGCGTCGTACAGCGCCGTTGGACTTTCGCTGATTAACGCATCAGCCGTTACATGCAGGCCGTGGTAGCTGACCAGCGTGCGAGTGGCGCAGCAGGCCAGCATGGTTACCGCTATATCAAGCCGCTTTAGCACATCAAGGATAATAATCGCCTCGGCCTCTTCAAATCCCGGCGCCAATAATAGCGCCACCTGTTTTACTCTCATAGCGTTTGGGTGGGCCGCTCACCCACCCCCTTTATCAGAATAAATAATAGCGAATTCCTAAACGGAACCGCACCTGATTATCATTATTTTGATCCTGGTCCAGCCATGCCACTTCCGCATAGGGCATCCAATGCTGATTAACACGGTAACGGGCGACAATGCTCGGTTCCCAATGGGTTTTTTTACCATTGGAAGCATAATAATCGCCGGTATTAATGAAAAACTCAGGATTAAGCTGTAGCCATAATTTATCCGTGGCCTGATAGTTCAGGAACAGATCAATTTGATGACTATCATTATAATCCATTTCATTATTATAGTCCCTTTCCTGGTGGGTCATGTGATTATAACGATAACGCGTTGATACATTAAAAACTTTACTGAATTTATAATCCAGGCTGACATAGGGCGCCAGTTTGGTGCCGCCACTATCAATATCCGTTAAGCCGCCTGGGGTAATACTCCATTTATCGGCTAAAGGTACCGGATACCATCCCTCATATTCCTGAAAAGAACTTCTCAACTGACCGAAATCCTGGCCCAAATCATACATTGACGAGACCAGCACACCAGCCCCATTATCAAAAATATGACCGGCGCCAATTTTATACTGGTTTTTCTCTGATGCGGTGGTATGTGCATAACGGTTATCGATCCAGGTAGCGGATGCCATGGCGTTCAGGGTACAGCAGGCCACAGGCAGACCTATGGCCAGAAAAGTTATTTTTTTCATATTCTATCCTGCTCTTATTTTTGTTTGATCATTTGTGATAAACAGGGACCCACGGAAACAGCCATTCCGTGTATCAGCTTATTAAATGACAACGATATTGTTTATCTCATCAAAAAATTCATTACCTTATCCTTATCGGCTAAAAGAAATAAAGTTAAAACTTTTCGCCGACATGACAATAAAGCAATTGTTATGCCAGATTATTAATTGCTTTATTTACAATGGGTTATTTGCATATATCGTTATTTTTTCTACACTCCAAAAATAATACGTCCGCTATAACATTGTGTTTAAAAAAACTCAGGGCAATCATCAACACTAAATTTGAACCTAATCACACTCATATAATTTACTGTTAATAACAAAATGCTCAAGAACCTTTGCCGCCCCATCATGTTCGTTATTATCCGTCACCCAATCGGCCAGTGATTTTATTTCTGGCGCAGCATTGCCCATTGCCACCCCTACGCCGGCAAAGAAAAGCATTTCTTTATCATTTTGTTCATCGCCCACTGCGATAATATGCCTCGCTGGAATATCCAGACGTGCGGCCAAAGTTCGGCAGGCGGAACCTTTATGTACGCCCTTTTTCATCACTTCATAATAGTTAGGCTCACTGCGAACAAAATGATAGCATCCGGCGATATCCGCAGGGATCAATATCGGTAACGCGTCGATTTTTTCCTTTTGCTCGATAAACATCATTTTTGGCGGGCGGCGCGGCGTATTCTGCCAACCGTCTGGCAATGTCATCACCGGCAGTTGACTAAACAGATGCCCGCCCGCGTCTGAGGTGAGCGGAAAATCAGTCAGTAGCTGATTATTTTCGAGCATATAGCAGGCATACCCCAACCGCCGGCCGAGCTGACTCAATATCAGGACATCGCGGTGCTCGAGACATTCCTCGGCAATACACTGTCTTTGTTGCTGGCTCCAGATAATAGCGCCGTTACAGGCGATGACGTAACCAGGCATATCGCCCAACGGTAATTGCCGCAGCACATTGCGCACGCTGTCCAATGAACGTCCCGAGGCCAGGGCGATCGTGACGCCAAGCTTGGCTGCGCGCTGTACCGCGTCTTTGAACCGCGGGGTGAGTTTTTTTTGCGGGGTCAACGCCGTACCATCCAGATCAAAAACGACCAGGCGATAGCAGCTACCTCTCGCAGCAGCGGTTATGTCATTATCTGATGGCAAAGGGCTTCTCCTTGTAGCCAACGACTGAATTCCGCCAGTACACAGTCAGCCAGGCGCTGGGTTTCATGATTCAACGCGCCGGCGATGTGGCTGCTTAATTGGATATTCGGCAGTTGGTAGAGTGGCGAATCGGCCGCGGGTGGTTCCGGTTTGGTGACATCCAGCAACGCGGTAAGGTCCGGGCGCCGGCTGAATACCTCAATCAGCTCCGGCTCATTCACCTGTAAGCCGCGCCCGGTATTGATAAACACCGCCCCAGGGCGCATGCGGCGAAACAAACTCCCATTCAGCACGCCGACATTATCGGGACGATTCGGCAGATGGTTGCTGATAACGAACGCCGTTTCAAACACCTGCTCCAGCGATACCGTCCGGCGCGCAGCGCGCGACGGCACGCTGACGACGTCAAGCTCGAATGGCGCCAGCAAGCCGGTTAACGTTTGTGCTATCGCTCCGGCGCCGAGCAATGCCACCTGTTCCCCATAAGCGCCGGGCGCAGGATGCCGGTTACTCAGGTCATCAAATACCGCGGGAGCGCCATAGTCGCGATGATTACGGAAATAGCCTTTGCAAGCCAGCAGGATCTGCGCCAGACAAAATTCCGCCACCGACACGGCGTTGGCCCGCCAGGCGCTGACCACGGTTATCCCCCGCGACAGCAATGGCGCTGAGAACGTTTGCGTCGTCCCGGCGGCGTAAAACACCGCTTTCAGTTTTGGTAATTGATCGAGCTGCCGTTCGCTCAGTGGAAACATTCCCCAACTTGAGAAGATCACCTCAACCTGCGCCAGCTTTGGTAATTCCTGCGCCAGCATATCCTGCGTCACGATACGCGGGTAAAGCCGGCATAGCGCGGAAAGCCGTTGCCAACGGCCACGGGAGAAAACGTGCAAAAATTTTTCAGGCTGGTTGGAAAAGCAGGCGGCGTGACAAAGCATATCCTGAGTCCATAAGTCATCCCCTCTTCGCATGAAAAGGGGATGGGGGTTAGACAATGCCGATGCCGGCGGCGGCGAAGCCAAGCACAATCAGGACAATAAGCACTTTGTTCGGGCTGACCTTTTTATTCAGCAGACGCAGGCAAACCAGCACCAGCAGGAGCGGAATCAACCCAACGCAAATTTTATCGAGGATCTCCTGCAACACGAACGGCTGCCCGGCAATGGTGGTTTTATACGTGGTGGTGAACTTTACCATCGAGGCGCTCATCGCCCCTACCATCATCAACCCCATGATGGAGGACGCCTTAGTGATACACCCCAGCAGCCCAGATTGGGTGGCCTCGGCGATATATTTCGACCCGAGCCGGTAGCCCATGACCCCGCCGTAATATCGAATCAAATAGCTGGGAATGTTGTATATCAGCAGGAACAACAGCGGCCCGAGAGGGTTACCCTGCGAAGACAAGCCAATGGCTATGCCGGTGGCGATAATACGCAGCACGCCGTAAAAAAATGAGTCGCCTACACCGGCAAATGGACCCATCAGCGCCACTTTAATGCCGTTAATACTCGAGGTATCAAATACCGGATTACCGGCATTCTCCTTTTCCATCGATAACGTCAAACCCATAATAAACGGCGCCAGATGCTGGTTAGTATTGAAAAATTGGCTATTGCGCTTAAGCGCATCCAGATAGCGATGAGGCTCTGGATAGATTTTGCGCAGCATCGGCGCCAGCGCCCAGCCATAGTTCAAGCCCTCCATGCGGGTAAAATTCATCGCCCCCAGCAATTGGAATTGGCGGATAAATAACTGGCGGAACATTTTCTTTTCGTCTTTATCGCTGCTATAGGCGACAGTGTCTCTTATCTGGATATCAGTCATTAAAGAACCCATCCTTATCGTCGACGGAAACCGCATGCGCATTGCCGGCGTTTTGTTTGTTTAATTTGAGTTGATTGAATTCGTTAAAGCACAGGTAAACCGCTATGGAGGCGGCGATAATGGCGATACCCATGATCGGCAGTTTCAAATACGCCGCCAGCGCAAAACCAATAAAAAAGAAGGCGGCGATATTGCGATGCCAAAGCGCTCTAAGCAGGATGGCGAACCCCAGCGCCGGCAGGATGCCGCCCACCGCGGTCATGCCGCGCATCACGGTACCGGGGATGTTCTCCACCAGGCTGCGGATAACGTCGGTGCCGAACAGCACGCCGAAAAAGGCGATGATCGCAAACGGCACGCCATAAAACATCGTCATGCCGAAGGTCAGGCCAAGCGCCGCGCGATCATGGCCCTGTTCAAGCAGGGCGTCATATTTTTCCACCAGCGCGGTGTACACCAGCTTCAGCACCTGGTAGACAAACACCGCCAGCAGGCTTATCGGCAATGCCAGCGCCACGGCCACCGCCGGTTCGGCATGGGTCAGGATGGTAAAGGCGGTGGCCAGCACCGAACCCACCGCCAGATCGGCGGGCACCGAGCCGCCGATAGTGATGGTGCCGAGGAAAATCAGTTCCAGGCTGGCGCCGATAATGATGCCCTGCTGAAAATCGCCCAACACCAATCCCACCATGGCGCCGCAGACCAGCGGACGTTCAATTAACGGCTGGCCGAGGGTGTGGTCGAAGAATTTGGCGATATACATCACCAGAGCAACAAGTAATGCCGGAGTTAACATACTGTCCTCGCTTTTCAGGCGTTATTAAGCATCTCAATGAGATTTTTCACCGGGTGGGAAGGCAACACCTGGTAGTCCACTTTTACGCCGCACCCGGCAATGGCGAGGAAATCCGCCACGTCTTGCGGCGTCACATAAACGGTGTCGCTGATTTTGGTTTTAGCCGCCAGGTTATCGGTGATACGTCCGTAATTGGCGACGTTCAGGTGCTTGATGGCGGGTACTTGCTCAATCAGGCGGCGGGCATCGGCCACATTGTTGACGATCACCAGGATTTTCATGTCCGCGGAGCGCGGATCGTTAAGGGTATCCCCGGCGTCCTTAACCGCCATGATGGCGCATTTCGCCGTATCCGGCGCCGCCATGCGCAGCGACATTTTCTGCACGTCGTTGGCCACGATCTGGTCGTTCGCCACGAGAATGCGGTTCACGCCCAGGTGCTTAGTCCATACCACCGCCACCTGGCCGTGGATTAATCGATCGTCAATACGAACCAATGAAATCATGTTTTTTTCTCCTGTTATTCGTCTTTACCAGTAGGGTGTCCAGATACGGGATAGGCGCACCAGCGCTTCGAAATAGAAATAATCGCCCCAGAGATTAGGCACATTAATGCCCATATTGCGGCCATGGTTGTATACCCCCTCGCGCAGCAGGCCGTCTTCATGATGCGCGAAATAATGCTGGTGCAGATTGCGCATCAGCAGGCCGATAGCGTTGATATAAGCGGGGCGCAGCGGATCGCTGAGCGGCAGTTGTTTCAGTAATTCGGCCAGCCCGCACACCGCGATCGCGGCGGCGGAGGTATCACGGAATGCGTGGTCCTGCGGCTTGAATATCAAATCCCAATAACAGACATAGTCATCAGGCAAGCGGTTAAGAAAGTAGTGGCTCAGCTTGCGCGACAGCTCGGTATAGGCGGCATCGCCGGTGTGATTAAAGCCGAGCGCAAAGCCGTACATCCCCCAAGCCTGCCCGCGCGACCAGCAGGAATCATTGCTGACCCCCTGATGGGTATCGCCGCGCAACGGTTGCCCGTTGTGGATATCCAGGTAGAAGGTATGAAAGGTGGAGGCGTCGTCGCGCACCAGATAACGTGAAGCCTGCGCCAAATGGCATCGGGCCGCCTCCCGCCACTGCCGGTTGCCGGTTTCGTTCGCCGCCCAGAACAGCAACGGCACATTCAGATTACAGTCGATAATCATGCGCCCCTGGCGCGTCGGATCGCTTAAATCCCCCCACGCCTGGATAACGCCTGCGGTGGGGTTAAAGCGGCGGTACAGCAATTCCGCGGCGCGTAACGCCAGGTCGCGCGCACGTTCATTGCCGGTCAGCGTCCAGGCATTGACGCAGGAAAGCAGATACAGAAAACCCAGGTCGTGAGTATCCACTTTGATCAGCCGGTCGAGACGCTCCTCGAAGCTTACCAGCAGCCCTTGCGCGCAGCGGCGGTATTTGTCGTCACCGGTGACCTCCCACGCCAGCCATAGAAGGCCGGTCCAAAAGCCCTCGGTCCAGTCCACTTTCTCTACCGCCGGGTAACGCCCGTCCCGCGCGCTGGCCGCTGGGAACGTGGCGGTAAAACGCGGCAACATGGCATTGATGCTTTTCAGCACGTCGCCAATCGCGGCCTGCAGCCATGCCGGCGTCAAATAGGATTGCCCCGCAGCGTAACGCGGGTCCAGGGATTCAAGCACGACGCTCATTGCTTTTCCTCCGCGGCGAAGAAATCATCGTCATCGCGGTTAGCGCCGCCCAGATTCTGGCGCGCGCTGACAATTTCCGGCAGCGTATTCATATACTGCATGGCCTGGGTGGCCATATGGATAGCTTCCGCGATGCGCGCCGCCGTTTCCGCGAGTTCCGACATGCAGAACTCCATCAGCATGATCAGGTTAGCGCCGCTAATCACATGCATATGGGGAAAATTCATCATCACTTGAATCGCCGTATTATTAACGCTACCGCCTTTCATATCGGTAAACAGCACCAGCTCATTGCCGCGCCGCGCCGCTTCCAACGCGATAGCGTTGAAGCGCCGCGTCAAATCAGCCGTGGAGCCAATGTCGCCACAGTAAGCGCATATGGGAGTGACGCCATGATCGTTGCCGATAAGTAAATCAAGCCCGGAAATAATGCCTTTAGCATACTGGCCATGACTGGCGATAAAGACCTCTCGCATTCCGCTTTCCTTAAATGATTACTGATAACCCGCCCTGGCAATGCAAGAGCTATGCCATTAAATATATTTTCTTTAAAAACAAAGGATTAATTATAGTTTTCCACACTAATATTTCTGTTTAACGCACTGGAAAACCGAGTGTGGAAACATGTGCCCGACGATAAAGTATGCCGCAAGGCCAAAGGACAGGGTCACGCCGGCTGCGGGGCGATCCAGGGCTCCATGATTTCATAAATCATCAGAACCTCGGTGACGGGCAGCGCGATGTGATATTTGCGGTTCAGCGCCAGGAAAAAGGTGTCATGCCCTGCGACAAAGGCGTGTTGGTCAGCGGTTAGCTGCGCGTCATCACGGTTACGCATCCCGGCATTGACCATGACGCGTTCAATCATTAGGGCAAGATGCATAAATAAATTAATGCGCAGATAACTTTCGAAATGTATTTTATAAAAGGATTCGTACTGCTTAATGACCGCGTCCACCTCATCAATGATCACCACCGGATTGAGAAAGTTAAGCCTGCCGGCAACGCCTTCCACGGTAAATAATTTAACCACCTCGTCAATCATTGTTTCCAGTCCGTCCGAGGTCAGCAGATCGGTAAAATAGTCGCGGCGCAATACGGCGGTTTTCTCTTTAATCAGTTGTTCCACGCTTAACAGCGGAATATAGCCCGCATCCAGATCGGTGGTAGTGATAATAAGCCGCGTGCCGTTCAGCGCCGGGTCAGAGCGGGCGATTTTCCATTTCACATCGTCATATTCCATAGTGACGATATCAATCTGATCGCAGGCCAGATAACGCTGCACGATATCTTTGAGTTTGTGCGAGATGCCTTCGCCGGAAATACAGGTAATGATAATTTTATTTCCCGGCAGCACGCCGGCGTAGTAGCGGGTTTCCACTTCATAGGCGCCTTTGACGCTGTCGATAATGTCCTTCATCGCCAGGCGTGACTGGATCTTTGAGGCAATATCCAGCGCCATGGCGGTGCTGACGTTATTGATCACCAGCAGTTCGCCATGCAGATGGAGTTTTATTTCCTCATAAATCGCCTTCAGCGACCCCATATCCACCAGGATTATCAATCCGGCGCTCTGCTTGATGGCGTCCAGGTGCTTGATCAGCATATCAATGATCTCGCGTGTCGAGGTCGCGTTGGGCATATCGAAAGCTTTAAATATATAACCGCCGGTCAGCTGATTGGCGATACCCGCCAGACTGGACGCCGTGGAGCGTCCGTGGGAAACAATCACCCCCTGGATGAGGTCATCGTCACCGGCCAGGGTGTTAAATGCGCTGCCGAGCAGCGGCGGCAACAGTAAAAAAGCCTCGTTAACGACGTGCTGTCGCAACAGGTCTACGCACTCACCGGCCAGCAACCGCGCCTTGCTGGAAACATAATCGGTTATCGCCCGCAGTTCATCGGCCTGTGCTGCGCCGCCGGCATGATGTAACGCGTAATTCAGGCACAGCCAGACAGCTTTGCGGTGATCCTGACTGAACGTCAGGCCGGTTAAGTTCTCCAGCTCATTGATGGCATGCATGGTGTTTTGCCAGACATAACCGCTGTAAGGCGAGGCCGGATTCAGAACGCCGCCGATCGTCGTCAGCAATTGTTCCAGCTTGCGATTGAGCAACAGCGTATTGCCGCTGTGGCAGAACTCTTTGAAAATGACGTCATCGCGCATCGCTTTAGGCAGCAACATCGACACATCAACGTTACCGGCCCGGTCACGGTGGGAAATCAGCAGCATTTCACCGCCGCCGGAATGGAGGTGCGGCGAACTCAGGGTGATAAATTTCGCGTTATCCCCGTCGCTCCATGCGCTGGCGCACATCACCTTAATTTGGTTTTTCAATTCGCCGATATTGCCCCTGATCGGCGACATGACCAGTTGATGCATAAGGGCGGCATCCAGATGAATATCCCTTGCCAGGCTGCGTGCCTCGCAATGCAGAAAATACTCGACCTGCGCCACCCGTTCAGTGAGCGGACGTGAGATGAAATTCGGCAGCGTGACGCGCACCGGGATGCGGCGGCGGAAAGTATTGAGCAACACGGTATCAATATTTTCT
Organism: Sodalis sp. RH14; assembly: GCF_047324285.1. Classification (NCBI taxonomy): domain Bacteria; kingdom Pseudomonadati; phylum Pseudomonadota; class Gammaproteobacteria; order Enterobacterales; family Bruguierivoracaceae; genus Sodalis; species Sodalis sp. RH14. Next base: position 1,912,619 of record NZ_CP178739.1, on the reverse strand, counting down.
GTGGTAGCGAAAATAAACCGAATGCTGGCCGGACGACGGGTACGATTATCACCGAGGCGGTAGAAATAGCCTTTATCCATAAACAGGAACAGCTTTTCCTGGTTTTCGGCGGAGAGCCGGTGGACTTCATCAAGAAATAAAAAACCGCCGTCCGCCTCATCGAAGGCGCCGCGCTTCTCCCGGTCGGCGCCGGTGAACGCCCCCTTGATATAACCAAATAATGTGCCGGACAATAGCTCAGGATTATTGGCATAATCGGCGCAATTCAGCTCGATAAGCGGTTTATCAGCCGCGATAACGCCCCGTTCCAGCGCGTAGTCATATATCACGCTGGCGAGATGGCTTTTACCCACCCCGCTTTCACCGGCCAGCAGCACCGGCAGGCCGCCGGTGGGATAATCTACCGCCGAGCGGCACATTAATACCGCTTGCGCCAGACTTCCCTCAACGCCAATCAGACGGCTGAAGGCATCCAGTGCTTTTTTTTCCACCCGCGCCAGCACGGATCGCGTTTGTGCCGTATTGACAAAAAAACGTACGGGCCGGGTGTTTTCTTTGATTAATTTCCCATCATCGCATAACCGATTGAGATAATGACTGATTACACTGCGGCCGATCGGCACTAAATTCGCGCAATCCAGCGCGGTAAAACCGCTGTGATTGCCCGAATAATGGGTCAATATGGACTGGTACAGTTTATCTTTTGCTGACATGGTCATGGTGACAATCCGTAAGAGAAACGATGCCCGGAAGGAATAGTTAGACACTAGACACTACTTTTCCCGTTAAACACTGAGCACTCTCCACCGAACTATAAAAAAATGAAACCGTGTTTTAACTATTATTTGATCTCCTTCACAATACCATTGCCCTCCTGCGGCGGCCCGGCCTATGCCCGCCGGCCGTCTCTGTGCCGTCATAACCGGCTATACCGTCAGGCATCTGCACGTCCTTAAACGGCGTCAGCAGTGCCCCGCCGCCCGCTGGGGGATAACGTCAGACGCTGACGCGGGAGAGTGAATTCGGTTATCCTTGGAGAGGTGATATCATGTAACAAGGAAAGATTATCTATGCTCCGTTCCGCATTTTTCATTCGCCTCATCAGCATAGTCACGCTGTTGCATGTGTATATCGGCGTGCGGCTCATTGCCGCCTTGCCTGTCGGCACGCCATTCAAATGGCTCGCGGCGCTGCTGCTGGCGATGTCTGCTGTGCTGATCCCGGTCGGCATGGCCGCGCGCAATATAAAAAAACAGCCGCTGTCGGACCGGCTGGCGTGGGCGGGATTACTCACGATGGGTTTCTTCTCGTCGCTGCTGGTGCTGACAGCGCTGCGCGATATAGTATTGCTTTTGCTGCATGCCGTGGACAGTTTGCCGGGCGTCACCGCGGCGACGGCGGAGTTCACCGCCGTCAGCGCGCTGTGCGTACCGCTCGTTGCCATACTCCTCACGCTGTTGGGCGTTTACAACGCGCGCCGGAATGCGCCGGTGAAAATTATCGACATCCCTATCGCGGGACTGGCGGCGGGGCTGGACGGCTTTCGCATCGTGCAGATCAGCGACATCCACATCGGCCCGACCATTAAACGCGGCTATGTCGAGAAAATCGTCGCAACCGTGAATGCGCTTGAAGCGGACCTGATTGCTGTGACGGGCGATGTCGTCGATGGATCCGTGCCGCAGCTCGAGGCGGATACCCGCCCCCTTGGCGCGTTATCGGCGCGGCACGGGACCTTCTTCGTCACCGGCAATCATGAATATTATGCCGGCGCGGATACCTGGATCGCTGAGTTTCGCCGGCTTGGCTTCCAGGTGTTGATGAACGAACATGTGGTGGTTAACCACGGCGGCGCGCGCGCCATCGTGGCGGGCGTGACGGATTACAGCGGCGGCAACTTCGACCCGGCGCACGCAAGCGATCCGCAGAAAGCCATGCGCGGCGCCCCGGGCGATATCCTGTTCCGGCTTTTGCTTGCCCACCAGCCACGCTCTGCGACGGCCGCCTCGGAAGCGGGCTTCACGCTGCAATTGTCCGGCCACACGCACGGAGGCCAGTTCCTGCCGTGGCAGTTCTTTGTCCGTTTGCAGCAGCCGTTCGTACACGGGCTGGACAAGCTCAACGATCTTTGGGTATACACCAGCCGCGGCACGGGCTATTGGGGACCGCCGATACGACTGGCCGCACCGTCTGAAGTCACGCTCCTGCGTCTGGTGGCGCATCCGCCTGCCGGTTGATGGCGGGCGCCCTGATGGGGCGCGGCGATGTGCGCACCTATCGCCCATGGAGGCGATGGGAAGCCCGATCGATCGCCAATATAAGAGACAAAGAGATGCTTTTGCCTAATATGCTGGATCTTATTTCAATATCTTTACCTCTGATTTATGACTTCTTAACATAAATAAAAATGCTGTTTAATACCGGAACGATATGTGATTTCTTTCACATATCCTGCCATCAAATTTATTTATAACTTGATCTAACATTCGCTGGTTCCTTGAGCCGGTATAGTCTGTTTTACCATCACCGGTTTTCAAGAGGCCCATCATGTCCAGCGCAAATTTTCTCCAAACGGCTAACGAGGCTGGGATAGATTTTAAGAAAATCGTCGATACCCTGGAATGCCCTATCTACATAACCAACTCCAGCGGCGTAACGGAATATATTAACCTGGCTTACCTGCGGGAAAACCCCATCATAGAGGCTGATGCCATCCTTGGCCGGAGCATTGACGATATTATTAAAGAAGGAAAATATTTCAAAAGCGCGATTACCACCGAAGTCCTCAAACAAAAGAAAGAGGCCATGGCGTTTTTTGTTCATCATCTGTTACCGGAAAAAATGGCTTTTGTGTCAGGTATGCCGGTGCTTGATGAGGAAAACGAGATTGAACATGTGGTGTCTATCTTGTATGCGCAATCTTTTTTCCAGAAACTGCATGCCAAATTCAACTATCCGATTTATTCATTCGAATCCTATCATGAACCATTGGAAAAAATAACAGGGCCGGCTTCCCCACCTTTCGCTAATTTTATCGGTGTCAGCAGACCGATGGAAGAACTGAAGCGGATTATGCTGCGGGTCGCAAAAACAGATGCATCCGTTTTAATACGCGGAGAATCCGGCACAGGTAAAGAAGTGGTGGCTGAGAATATCCAAAAACTAAGCGCGCGGGCAGACCGGCCTTTTATCAAGCTTAATTGTGCGGCAATACCGGTCAGCCTTATAGAAAGTGAGCTTTTCGGTTATGAAAAAGGCGCATTCACCGGCGCCGGTTCAGGACGAGCCGGTTTTTTTGAGCAGGCCAACGGCGGAACAATATTCCTGGATGAAATCGGCGATTTACCCTTCGAGGCCCAGGCGAAATTGTTACGCGTCTTGCAGCAAAAAGAAATCGTCCGCTTAGGCGGAACTAAACCTGTCAAACTTAATGTCCGCGTCATTGCCGCCACCAATGCCGATCTGGATAAAAAAGTCGCCGAGAGAAAATTCCGTGAAGATCTTTTTTACCGCATTAACCTTATTCCGATTCATCTCGTCCCTTTACGGGAAAGAAAAAGCGACATTCCGTTACTGACTGAATATTTCCTGCATAAATTTGATGCTCTTTATAACAGAATAATCAGATTCCCCGCCCCGACGTTGACACTGTTAGTCAATTACGCCTGGCCGGGCAATATCCGCGAACTGGAAAACATCATTGAATATTTGTATATTTGTTCCGAGGAAAATTTCATTACCGAAGAAATCATCTCTCCGCTGCTATGCAAGAATGAACAGCATCCGCAACCTGACCATCTGGATGACGAAGCATTGAATTTTTGCGCCAGGCAGCTGCGTCTTCACCATACCCTGCCGGATATTCTGTCGCAAATTGAAAGGACTGTATTGGCGCTGGCCCAGGATAAATATAAAACCACCTATCATATTGCCGCCGCCCTGGGCGTATCCCAGCCCACCATCGTCAGGAAAATGCAATCCATGGGGCTGGGACGCAGAAGGTTCGGTACGGATACGAATATGATTTGCCATCAGCAATGATAACCGTAAACACATTTTGCCGGCGCCAGGACGGGCCGGCAGTTTTCCCTGTTCGCAGCCCTCACAGACCAAGCAGTTTTTCCAGCATGACGTTGACCTGGATCCAGAATGTGTAGCCATCCTCTGGTTTGACGTTGGTATAGGCATACTGGTAATTGGTGTTGTTCCAGACCCGAGACCCGGTCATCGTTAAATTGACCTCCGGCGTGAGCATAAAGGATGCGTCGATACTGACCTGCTGTTCGTTACGCGGCACCTGCCACCCCGTTCCTCCCTGGGAATCGTACATATCCTGCAAATAACGGTGTTCGCCATCCGTCAGCCTGCCCCAGCGGAAAGTCAGGCCGTAGCTGTCATCGGGACGGCTCTGCCAGGGGCCCGACCAGATAAGCCCGACATCAGCCAACGTGGCTATTCCCGTGTAGGCATCCGATTGCAGGGTTTGCGACCAGCTGCCGTGCAGACTTACGGCGCTGGGCGCGGGATTGTGGGGATCGGCCCCGCCATCACGCCGCCATAAGGCTTTTTTTGCCGTAAGATAAAAGCCGGAAACCCCTTTATGGGTAATCACCGCCGAGCTGCCGTCGTATACCTTCGAGGTGCCGTTCACCGTGGCGTAGGCATCGTTGTATTGCAAATTATTGTGGAACGCCAGGACCTCCCAGTTGAAGGGATAGGGCTCCTGCCGCCAGCTGGCGCGCCGCGCTAAATTAGCGACCAGCAGGGTACTGCCGGTATCTAAGTCGTCGTCCCACCGTTCCCAGCCGTTGGTGAACGGAAACGCCTGGTAGGTACGCCAGACACCGATATTGGACTCCAGCGCCGGCGTAAAGTGATAGCTGGCGCGTGCGCCCCAGCCGGCGTAAGGCGCGGGGGCGAACCCCGCGGTTTTATTCAGTACGGTATTTATACAGGACGACGGCACGTTACAGTTGCTGAAACCGACAAACTGGCCGGGATTGCTCTTGCCCAGTTCAATGGAGAGCCGATCGTTAAACAGTAGCTGTTCATAACCGAAACGCAGCAAATGCGAGACCTTGGGGATATAGGGCGGCGGATCGCCGGCCAACATGCCGCCGGCGTTATTGCCATAGAGAGTATTATGGGCGAAGGGCACCCATAGTTGCATAAAGTGGACCGTGCCGCCGGGTATGAATCCCATACGATCGAGATCGAAATCCGCGCCGGCAAAAAACATCGTGTAGGCCTGCTGCTCGTCGGTGGAAGTCCCCGCGCTGGGGTTGCCCAGCCAAAGCTGAGAGGCCATGATATGTGGGGTAACGCCGTGCTCCGACAGCCATCCCCCGGCATCGGACAGCGGCCGTCCTGAAGATTCCGCGTCGCTGGCGGCAAACGCCGCGCTGCTCGTCAGCGCTATGCCGCAGGCGATCGCGCCGGAACATAGCATTCTATTCCATATATTATGAGGCGTTATTTTCATTGTTCTATCCCATTGAGGTAATAGGACGGAAACGGCCGGCCACGAATATATTCAATGACGGCCCAACCGCGATAGCATGCCCTATTCCGGGCGCGCTAGCAGCGCGTTGTTTTTCCGGCTCTGGTTATCATCGATAATTACATTTTGTTAAAACATCAGATGTCATAACTACCTAATATTACTGGCAGTCAGGATTATTCTTTAAATAACCGCGTTATTACTTCTGCGTTTCCTGCACAAAAACATCGCCATCGTTTTTATCCAGGCGTAAAAAAATAAAGCAACATAAAAACAAACCAAAACTCATCAATAAAAATGACACATGGTAATTTTCCAGCCCCCTGGCGTTAGCGGCGTAGTTAACATAATGAAGCACCGTAAATGTTAACGTAACGCTTATTATGATTGAAAGCAGCTGGCTCAGTATCAGCAAGCTGTTGCCGGCGTGATAGGTCTCATCAGTTAACTCGCTGAACGTCAGAGTATTCATGGTGGCATACAGGACAGAAGTAAACACCCCCAGAATAAATATCAATATAACGACGCTATCCAGCGAACCGTTCAGCCCAGGAAGAGTCAAAGAATAGATTAACGCAGCACTTACCGTCGTCGCGATAAGCAACAAACACCGGTAGCCGCACCATATCAATGCCGGGCGCAGCAGGAACCGGGCGCTTATCGAACCCGACGCCAGCGACAGCATAATGATACTGACACCCCTCGGTGAATAGTTTAATTCCCGTTGCAGCATCAGCGACAGGACTAAAGGTACCGACGCTATAAAAATCCGCACGCAAATATTACTGGCTATGCCTACGGCAAAGGTTCTGTGACGAAACAGCGAAAGAGTGAATAGCGGATCATTGGTATTATCTTGGTGGTTTTTATAGCGATATAACAACAGCATTGCTATTAGGAAGAATATAATTACCCACATTCCGGTAAAATAGTGTTTACCGATGCCCAACAAGCCAAGCAAGATTAATAACAATGCCGGTACCACCAGCATAAATCCTATGGTATCGAATTTTCCCCGCATACTTGATGTTAGCTGTTCGGGCATATATTTTTTTGCCAGGACGACACAGATCAGGCATAGAGGAATATTTACCAGAAAAATCATGCGCCAGGAGCATGTGGTTATCAGCAGTCCGCTTAGCGGCGGTCCCAGCAGCGTTCCGCCCAACCCCAATAACGTGATCTTATTTAAGGCGGATAATTTTTCCGCCGGGAGGGTCGTTTTTAAAATGACCACGCGCGTCACCGGCAGCATTAGCGCTCCCCCAATGCCCTGTAAAAAACGCGCCAGGATAATGGCGGTTAACGTATCCGCCGCGGCGCACAAAAACGAGCCAAGGCTAAATAAGCCCAACGCTAAGAGATAGATTCGCCGATAGCCGTATGTATCCGCCAGCCAGCCGCATACCGGCGTAAAAACCATCACTGTCAGCATATAAGACACCACCACCATCCCCATGCTAAGGGAGGACTGATGTAATGCCTGCGCCATGGAGGGGATAGCCAGATATAACATGGTGGTATCCAAAGATTGCATAAAAAAAGTTAATGATGCAACGCTCACAAGCCAGGTTAAGTTGTTCATTTATGCCATTACCATCTGTCCCGCATACAATATAAACATGCGCAGCATAAACACGCTGCACAATGCGACGCCCGACATCGATAGCCAATAAACTTTATGGGAGGTGATACGGCCTGCGCACAGCAACCTTAAAGCCATAGGCAATACCATACCCAGTCCCACCACGCCAAGCCAAAACACGGCCCCCCAAAAACCGCTCAGGGCATTTAATGCCGCGGCCTCCTTTTGTCCGCCGCCAAAAATCAGGCCGATAAAGAAAACCGCCAGCAGGCCAAGCTCGGTCAAGATAAGCGGCGGTTCCAGTCGATGAATAAAAGCCAGGGACGGCGAATAAACCGATTGTTTACAGAACGCCAGTCCGCAAAATATCGCCATGGCCACCCCGGATGTCAGGCCGGAGACCAGGAAAAGCAGAGGCAATACCGGGTTATTCAATAACGGATAGGATTTCAGGGCCAGCAAGAGGAAGCCGGTATAGACCCCGAGCAGAATGGCCAACAAAAATACCGCCATATCAAGCCGGCGTTCCCATCCCGCGATGAAAAAAATAATCCGTTTCAGCCATCTTGATTTAATCATATCAAGGAGGTATTGCTGATAGATGGCGATAATCCAGAGTATGAGCACCGCCATATAAACCTGGAATAACATTACCCCCAGCGACATAACCGAATGGGGATTATAAAACACCATCAAATACCAAAAAGTCCACGAACGCGCCAAATGGAAAATAAGGATCACCAGCCCAAGAACAACCGTTAAAGGCGCAATAACTACCGTCGCCTTGATAATGCCGTCGCTGCCGGCATTTGCCACGAGGAGTTGCCTTTTAAGCAAAACGGCTATGATGACCATGCCTGATGAAATACCTATTAATAATAAGTAAATGGCAATGGGCCAATCCCAGACCAGGGTAGCGAAATGAAACGCAGTGTTCATCCTCGTATCTCTCCAAATTTGCCGGCGATATGATAGAGCTTGGGGTGAGTGCCTAAATAAACTTTTTCACGGTATACCGTTTTGCTGGCGATAAGTTTGGCGATATCGCTGTCGGGATCGTCCAGATTACCGAAGGTCAGCGCCTTCACCGGGCAGATCGCCACGCAGGCGGGGGGCTTGCCGGCGGCCAGATTGGTATCCCGGCAAAAATTGCACTTATCCGCCGTTTTCGTCAGCGGATGGATGAAGCGGACATGATAGGGACAGGCGGCGATACAGTACCGGCAGCCAACGCACCGATCGTGGTGGACATCAACTATGCCCGTTGTAGCGTCTTTATAAGAAGCGCCGGTAGGGCAAACCGCAACGCACGGCGGGTTATCGCAATGCTGGCAGGATTTACGCTTGAACTGTCGCGAGGTTTTATCCATCTCCCGGTACGTGCCGTTATCCAGAATATCCAGCCGTGTGACTTCCTCCGGAACATTATTGACTTTGTGACAGGCCCGGACACAGGCACGACAGCCAATGCAGCGGGTTTCGTCATGGATCATGCCGTAGCGGATATTACCCACAATGAGAGTTTGCGGATTAATGACCTCCGCCAGAATACGGTTAATTGAATTGGCCGCCAGCACGGCTCCGCCTATTCCCATAATAAACCCGCGACGCGACACGCCCATAACGACCCCTTATTTAAATATAATGCGCGAGCAATGCTTCATCCCTTGCCGGTATCCTGAAGCAAGGTATTATGCTCCTGTATTTCACCAGCCCATTTGACTGTATAGGGTACAGTTTGAAGACACTGTTTAGCCCTCTCGCCCTGCTGATATTAATGAGCGGCCGCGATGGTTTCCGCCGCGTTTTCCCCGGCAATGCGGCCTGAATTCAGCGCAAAGCCATTAGCTAAGCCTTCATAAGGCGGATAAGAGGGTCCGCTGTAAAAACCTCCGGCGACATTGCCCACCGCATATAATCCCGGGACAGGTTTGGCGTTAATATCGGTGACCTGTAATTTGGCGTTAACCCTTACCCCACCGATGCTGCTTAAACTCACCACCTGGGTTTCAAATGCATAGAAGGGTCCGGTTTTCACCGGATAAATCAGATAATCCGGTTTTTTGCCAAAGTCCGCGTCAACTTTGGCTTTGATCAGATCGTTATAACGGGAAACGGTTTTCTCCAATTGGCCGGCTTCCACACCCATATTTTTTGCCAGTTCCTCCAGGGTCTGTCCTTTGAAAATATTTTTACTTTTACCCCCATCGACGGCGGCATCCGCCAGCGCCGTGAAATCGCCGCCCTTGGGAGGATTGGCCGGGCCGGCGCCGGATAAAGGAAAGGGGAATGTTTTTTTGGTATAGGCATTCAAAGTCTGATTATCGAGAATTATGTAATATTTACCGCCCACCGAATAAGACACATTGGCCCAGTAAGCCGAATCATACACCAGGCCTTCATCGCCGAATCGCTCACCATTGGCGTCCACCCATAATAATGGTGATTTTAGTAACCAAATAAGAGGGCTGTCATTTTCGGCATTGCCTTTATCGGCCGAGGCCGACGATGTAATTCCCACCAGTTTACAGGCGTGAATCAATGCGGAATGAAAGTTCCATTCCGCCCCGCCGGCGGTCCAGGCCATTTTGATACCTTCGCCCTGATTCGGCCAAGCCAGGATATGAATATTCGGTGTATCCATCACGTCCCGTATTAATTTTTCATTACCGCCGAACCCGCCGCTGGCAATGATAACCGCCTTGGCGTGGACGATTAATTTGCCACCGTCCGCCTTTTGCGCAGTCACGCCGGTGACTTTGCCGCCTTGTTCCTGAATCAATGCTGTCACAGCGGTACTTTTGAGCACTTCTCCACCGTATTGCTGGAAGGCGGCATAAAGGCTTTTATAGGCGGCATTGGTATTGAGATAATGGTGGTAAATATCGGACTTGATCGGATCATCCATGTGCGCCTGCTGCAATTGGTTGGTGTCTTTAACGGCAGTCTTGATTTCCAGCTTCACGCCGTGCCGTTCCATCCAGTCGGCCGTTGAACCGGATTTATACACAATGGCTTTAGTCAGCGGGCCATTGGATAAAAAGTGGTTATAATCCAGCAGCCGGTGCGTCAGATCCTGCGGGGTATATTTCATCCCTAAGGATTTTTGCAGCGCCGATCCCACGGCAAAAAAGCCGCTGGCCATATTACCGCTGCCGCCCACCACCGCGGATTTCTCAATCACCAGCACCTTAGCGCCTTTTTCCGCCGCGGCCAGCGCGGCGGCGGTGCCGGAAGTGCCGCCCCCCATGACCACCACATCCACCGTTTTCTCCTCATCGGCGACAGGGTCTGCGGTTTTAGCCGATACGCTGGTGTATTTGCCGATATCCGCGCCGGCCTTCAGCAAGGCCGCCTTGGCGGCTTGCTTAACGGCATCGCTGGTTTCGGTGGCGCCGGTCATGCCGTCCACGTCCAGGCTTTGCCTATCAAGGATGGACTTGGCGACCAGAGGTCCCGCCACGCCGCCCAGTTCAGGGGTTTCTCCGGATGCGTCGGCGACGATATTTTTAATCGTTCCCGCTTGATCAATGGAAACCGTGACCCTGACATCACTCTCCTTGCCTTTGGCCGCAGCCGTATAATCGCCGGCGGTAACAGCCGCGTTGGCCGACAGACCCGCAGAGCAGCCCAGAATGAGCGCAACCAGTGCTGATAAGCTTTTTTTCACGTAATCGTTTTTCATAGAATATCGTTCCGCTTATATAAGTTTTATCTACCCGCGATATTGAGCAAAGTTAGTGCCAATATTAATCCACGTCCGAATTTATCGGGCACATGACCTAAAATGATTGCAATTGGCTTTATTACGCGTCATTTCCAACTTCGCCGCACTTATTATGTCGGTTTTCAATCCTGGCTATAAAAAATATCGTCAAAGCCGGGATATAAAACCAGCCCGTAAAAACAGTAATCATCCATTTTTGTATTTTTAATGCATTTATGAATTAAGACCTGTACTCGGCCTTAAATTATTCCCGTTTTTATTTTTTAAGCCCCTATTTTCCCCCTGACGGTAAGACATATGTCACAAGCGTTCCACCACGATCGCCACCCCTAATCCCCCGCCGACACACAGGGTTGCCACGCCGAAGGTTTTGTCCCGGGCCGCCAGGGCATAGAGCAGCGTTACCAATATCCTGGCGCCGGAGGCGCCGATGGGATGGCCCAGGGCGATGGCGCCGCCATTGACGTTGGTTTTGTCTTCATCCAGCCCCAGCTCATGGCCCACCGCGGCGAACTGCGCGGCAAAGGCTTCATTGGCCTCGAACAGGTCAATATCACCGATACCCAGACCGGCCCTCTTCAGTGCCGCGCGCACCGCCGGCACCGGCCCGATACCCATAAACGCCGGGTCGACGCCGCAGGTGGCATAACCGCGGATCCGCGCCAACGGCCTGATATCGAGTGCGCGGGCCCGGGCTTCGTTCATTACCACCAGCGCGGCCGCGCCGTCATTGATGCCGGAGGCATTCCCCGCCGTGACGCTGCCCTCAGGCGCAAAGGCCGGACGCAGCCTGGCCAGGCCCTCGGCGCTGACATCCCCGCGCGGATGTTCATCCGTATCGAAAATAATGTCGCCTTTTTTTCCGGGCAAGATCACGGGCAGAATCTCATTACGGAACGCGCCGTTGCCAATGGCCGCCACCGCCCGCTGCTGCGATCGCAGGGCGATCTGATCCTGCTCCAGCCGGCTGATGTTATAACGGACGGCGACATTTTCCGCGGTGATGCCCATATGGTATTGATTAACACTGCAAAACAGTCCGTCATGCACCATGCTGTCGATAATGGCGCCTTCCCCCATCCGGTAGCCCCAGCGGGCTTTATCCAACAGATAAGGCGCCGCCGACATATTTTCCATCCCGCCGGCCAGGACAATCTGCGCATCGCCCGCGGCGATAGCCTGGGACGCCAGGATGACGCTTTTCAAGCCGGACCCGCAGACGACATTGACGGTGGTCGCCGGGGTCTTTTCATTAATGCCGGCATGCAGCATCGCCTGACGGGCCGGGTTTTGGCCCAATCCCGCCTGCAGGACATTACCCAGGAAAACCTCGTCGATAATATCGGGCGGGATACCGGCGCGCCTGAGGCTTTCCAGCGCCACCAGCGCGCCCAACCGGGGGGCGGCCAGCGACGCCAGACTGCCGCCAAAGCTACCGATTGCGGTACGCACGGCACTGGCAATAACACTTCCCGTCATATTGACCTCCTGCTGAATCTCATTATATTTCTCCAGGAAACCCTGTCTTATTAGAATGCCTGTTACGATTTAATCAGCGTCCGCTTTATCCCGATGAATAATCGCGGCAATTATTATTTCCGGCACATTGCCGGCGGTTGTTTTTGATAAAATTCATCCTATTCAGGTTCGGGTAAAAACCTATTTGATTCTCTTTTCGCCATTAACGAAGGCCGGGGTGTTCGCCGGATGTTGGCGTCAATGTTCCTATCGGCGTCACATCGGTTTGCCAAATCAAAATCAATGTCACGGCGCCGACCCCTACCAAGAGGAGATAAGCGCCGGTATATCCGCCCAGATAGGTCAATCCCAGCGCCAGAATGGAAAATGCGAAGCAGCGTACAATGGACTGGATGGGCGCGATAATGCCGATGGCCCGGATATAGGCTCTGCGCGGAAATTTAGTGGCAATCAGCGCGGTACTTAAATTGGTGGCGCCCGCCAGGCTAAAACCTATCATCAACAGAGAAATCCACAGGGTCAGCGTATTAAATTGGACGATGTTGATAACCACCGATACCATCCACCACAAGGTGTAAATGGAGATGGCCGCTTTAATGCCCACCTTTTGGTTTAGCCAGCCCCAGCCATAGGCGCCGAAGGTGCCGAACAGCGCAGCCAGGGTCATATAGAAGATGGCGGTGCCCAGTTCAAATCCCATGCCCATCAGGCGGGGCACAATCTGGCTCACCACCCCCACCAGCATGATATAGATACCGCCGGTGGCGATGCCCATGAACCAGACGTCCTTCATGCGAAGCAATTGACCGGTGGTGACCGGGCAAATGTAGTCTGAATGCGCGCGAATCCGTTCGGCCAGTTCCTCGGCGGTAATGGGCGCATTGTCCGGCGCGCAGCCGATGTCTTCCGGTTTGTTGGCGGCAAATAGCGCCACCAGCAGCGCGGTGGCGAACATCAGCAGCGAGACGCCCCAAAAGCCGTTATGCACGCCAAACCATGAGAAACACCCGGCCAGCACCGGCACGAAAAAGGCGCTGGAAAAGGTTTGCCCCATGGTGCACCAGCCCAGCGCCAGGCCCTGTTTACGGATAAACCAGTTGGCGATAAGAGCGGTTCCGCCCAGATAGGCGAAACCGGTGCCGAAAAAACAGACCCCGGCAAACAGTACGGTAAAACCGGTTAGCGTCCCCCAGTAGCCCAGCAGGCCGAAACACAAGCCGCAGGCGATAAGGCAGAAAACGATATTAAATTTCGGTCCCTTCTTTTCACACAGCTTGGCGCACAGGGGCCCCGCCAGGATTGAAGCCCAGGAGGCCGGGGTCGCCAGCGCCAGCAGCGCGTTGTACTCCAGGTTAAAGGTGTTGGATAAGGCGGGCAGGATCACATTCAAGCCATGCGTTACGGCGCCCGCGGCCAGCCAGAACATCAGGGCCTGGAAACAGATAATGGTCCATCCATGGAAGCCGAAACTGCTTTTGGTGGCGGAAAGATGATCGTCCCCCCGGGTAGTAAGATCGACAGTCTTCTGTGGCAGCGCCAGGTGTTTTTCTTGCCCAGTCATAATGGTCAGCTCGTTGTACGCAGTCGGGCCGCGCCCGGGGATGCGTAGTGGGTTTATCGGGATGTTGCGCACGGTTGCCGGTTTTCCGCCCCGGTTTCGACGTCATCGCCCGTGTCGTGATCTGGCGCAAATCTACCTGGAGCGCTTTTTATCACGGTGTCCTCCGGACGCTATATTTCCATGGTTTTCAAGACATCGGCCACAATCAGCCGCGGCTCGACCTGACGCTGGATGTCCTGTGGGGTCAATCCCGCCAGGAGTTCCACCAGCACCAGCCCGTCCGGGGTAACGTCAATCACGCACTGTTCGGTAACGATATGATTGACACAGCCTTTGCCCGTCAGGGGATAACTGCAGGCGTTGACGATTTTGCGTGCGCCATCTTTAGCGCAAAGCTCCATGGTGATAATGACCTTGCGGGCGCCGTTCACCAGGTCCATCGCCCCGCCCATGCCGAACACCCGGCCGGGCTGGGCCCAATTGGCCAGATCGCCGTTTTGCGCCACTTGCAGGGCGCCCAGCACCGACGCCGCCAGTTTGCCGGAACGGACCAGGCCGAAGGACTCCGCGCTGTCGAATGAACTGGCGCCGGGCACCGGCGCAAAACGCATGCCGGTGGCATTGCAGAATCCTTCCGTCGCCAGCATGCCCGAAGTGAGCGGACCCATGCCCACCAGGCCGTTTTCGGTATGGAACATTACGCCGGGCTGCGCGTAGTCGCCGCACAGGCTGGGAATGCCGATGCCCAGGTTGACCACATCGCCGGCGGAAAAATACCCTGCGGCACGCTTTGCTATCCTTTCACGGGCATTCATTGTCTTTCTCCTCGCGTTGTCAGGATCTTGTCCACATAGACGCCCGGGGTCACGATGCGATCCATGCCGTATTCCTCCAGGTCCACCAGCATGTCCGCATCCACCAGGGTTACCCTCGCCGCCTTGGCCACCAGTGGATTGAAGTTGCGCATGGTGCCGCGATAGGTCAGGTTGCCCAGCGGGTCGGCGGTACGGGCGCGCACCAGGGCGATATCCGCCCGCAACGCGGTTTCCAGCAAATACAGTTCTCCGTTTACCACCACCCGGTGTTTCCCTTCCTCTACTACGGTACCCAGGCCGGTTTTGGTCAGAACGCCCCCCAATCCCGAACCGCCGCAGCGGATCCGCTCCGCCAGGCTGCCCTGGGGCACCAGTTCCAGTTGGAGTTTTCCCGCCGCCACCAGCGCCACGGTTTCGGTATTGCGGCCGATATGGGAGGCGATAAGCTTATCCACCAGACCGTGATGAATCAGGCGGCCGATGGTGAGGTCGGCGTCGCCCGAATCGTTGGCAATCAGCGTGAAGTGCCTGGCGCCGCTGTCTATCACGCATTGGATCAGGTGATTGGGTACGCCGCAATTGGCGAACCCGCCGCAAATCAGCGTCTGGCCGTCTTGAAAAAGACGGGTGATGTCATCGGCTAAGGCATATTTTCCCGGCATGATTAATTCCTCGTCAGCAAAACCGCCACGCCCTGGCCGCCACCGACACAGAAGGCGATAACGGCCTTGTCCAGGTTGCGGCGCTTCATTTCATACAGGGTTTTCGCGGTGAGGATTGCCCCGGTGCCCGCCAGGGGATGTCCCAGGGCGATGGCGCCGCCATTGGGATTGACCCGTGCGGGGTCCATACCGATTTCCCGGATGCAGGCCAGCGATTGAGCGGCGAACGCCTCGTTCAGCTCCCATAAATCGATATCGCCTACCGCCAGTCCCGCCTGCTTTAGCAGTTTGGCGGTGGCGGGAACCGGTCCCAGTCCCATCAGGTTGGGATCCACTCCCGCCGCCGCGTAGCCGCGAAAGACGCCCAGGATCGCGTGGCCGTTTTTTTCCGCCAGCGAACGTTCCATCAGCACCATGGCACCGGCGCCGTCGCTCATGGGCGAGCTGTTGCCGGCGGTCACCACGCCGTCTTGTTTGAAACTGGGCCGCAGGGAAGCCAGGGCGTCCAGGGAACAATCGGTGCGCAGCGGCTCATCGCGCGACACCTGGGTTTGCCGGCCTTTTTTGTCGGTTACGGGCACCGGCACAATCTGCTCCTCAAACCGGCCCGCCTGCCAGGCGGCGCCGGCCAGCCGGTGGCTGCGCAACGCGAACTCGTCAAGCTGGCGGCGGGACAAACCGTACCTGGCGGCCACATTTTCGGCGGTGATGCCCATGGGCGGGTTGCCCAGACTATCCGGCGACGTATGGATATCGACAAAGCGCGGCGGCTGTACCGCATAGGCGCTGTCGGTTTTTTCCAGCTGCCAGGTGCGGCGGGAATCGCTTTCCACCCCGCCGGCGACAATAACGTCGGCGAAACCGGCCGCGATCTGGATAGCGCCGTAGGCCAGCGCGTTCAGCGACGCGGCGCACTGACGGTCCAGAGTTATCCCCGGTACGGAAACCGGCAGCCCGGCCTCCAACGCCACCATGCGGCCCATATTATTGATTTCGTTATTCATCAGGTTGGCGAATATCACATCATCAATGCTTTCCGGCTCGATGTTCGCGCGGGCCACCGCTTCCCTGACGGTAAGTGCGCCCAGGATATGCGCCGGTACCGCCGCCAACACGCCGCGGCATTTACCCACCGGGGTACGAACCGCCGATACTATGACTGCGTCTCTCATAACAACCTTCTTTTGCATGCCTGCAGGACCCGCTGGGCGGGCCCGGGTAAGGCCTGGTTTATAACGGCCGGAGCCCCAGCAGTTTTCTTGCCTGTTCGGGTGTGGCCACCTCTTTGCCGAACAAGCGGATTGCCTGTGCGGCGCGCTCCACCAACTGCGCATTGGACGCTTTTACGCCCTTGCGGAAATAGACGTTGTCTTCCAGCCCCACGCGGACATGCCCGCCCAACGCTATGGCGGCGTACAGCATGGACATATGCGCCTTGCCGACGCCAAATGCCGACCAGGTGGCCTCGGGAGGGATGTGCTCACGGAGATAAAGCAGGTTCTCTACCGTGGCGGGCATTCCCCCCGGCACGCCGAGGCAGAATTGATAATGCAGCGGCCCGGCCAGCTTGCCCTGTTCGAGAAAATACCCGGCGATGCCCAGCATGCCGGCATCGAAAATCTCCACTTCGGGTTTGATGCCCCGGGCGGTCAGCACCTCGCCGAGAGCGCCTAAAAACTGCGGGGAATTGATAAACACGCCGCCGGGCATCCAGTTAAAGGAACCCGCGTCCCAGGACGCCATTTCTATCCCGTTCAGGTTGGCCACATGCTCCTGCCGCTGCTTATCGCTGGCCCGATGGTCGCCGGAGGTGGTGCAGTTGATAATCACATCGCAGTCATGGCGGGCGCGCAGCAGACGGATGGTTTCGGCAAATTTTCCGCTGTCCATCGTACCCAGCCCCCGATCGTCGCGCATATGGAGATGAACGATGGCGGCGCCCCGCTGCCAGCAGCGGTACGCGTCCGCGGCAATTTCTTCGGGCGTCAGCGGAATATTTTCATTGATGTCTTTTGGTGTCACCGCGCCGGTCAATGCGGCGGATATGATGACGTCGTTCCCTGTATTCATGGACCTGCCCCGCTTGCGATTGGTAGGAATTTTTGCCGGCAAAAGGATGCCCGGACGCACCGGCAGGCAACGTGACGTGCCGGTACGCGCGCCGCCGGCAACGGTGCCGCGGCGACAATAATCAAATGCGCCGTGTCGTTTTCCGGTACGGCGACCCGGCGACTGGCCGCCGCCGGCGATAGGCAATGGCGGTTCATCCATTGCCGGATCGGCCCTGTTACCTGATTTCGTCTTCTTCCTGGCCGCCGTTGACGCGCGGACGTATGACCTTGCCTTTCTTCTCGGCCGCCTTGACCAGCTCAGCCTCTTCGTGCGCCCAGTGCCAGTAATTGACTTCGTGGGGGCTGTGTTCGGTGGCGGTGACGAACATTTCGGTGGAGAAGGCGTTGCGCAGCTCATTGGCGATATCTTCTTTCCATGCTTTTCTGAGCTGCTGAGTGGTAATGCGGCGGGTGACGCGGCTGCCGGTACGCATAATAAGTTCGGCGATTTCCTGCGCCCGCGCGTAGCAGGATTCCGTATCCGGACAGATCTCGTTAACCATCCCCAGGGCCAGGGCCTTGCGGGCCGTGATGATCTCGCCGGTCAGTTCCGCATAGGCATATCTCTTGCGGCCCATCAGTTCCCGCCAGGCGATGCCGATGCCGTCACCGGGCACCATGTTGACGCGAAAGTGCATATCCGTGGTCCACGCATCTTCGGTGCAAAGGGTAAGATCGCTGAAAAGCACCAGATCGGTATGGAAAGCGGCGCCGTTCCATACGCCGATGGTGGGCACTTCCACATCGAATACTTGACCTTCGATATCGTTGGTACCGTCATAGTATTGATACTCGTACATCTTCCAGGCTTCTTCCGGCGCGGAGTTGAACTCGGTTGCCGGGCCCCAGTTGCCCTTATCGTCAAGCCGGCCGATGCCCTTCATAAAGTCCTTTCCCGTCCCGCCCAGGATGATGACCTCGTTATCGGGATCCCTGCCGGCCCAGTCGAAAAAGTAGTGAAGAGCCTGGTGCGCGGGCGCCCCCCATTGCAGGCTGTCGCCGTTGGTATGCAGCCGGGCTTCGAGAATGCCGTTTTCCCGTTTCATGGTGAAGCAGTGTTTCAGTTTCTCCGCATACTCTTCGAAACGCATATGGGGAATTGTTCCCAATTCCTTATGGGACATTTCTTTTCGTTTTCCGTGATCAGACTCGTAATTGGCTTTAATCGCCATGGTTTACTCCTTTATAGCTTTATTAGAATCTCTTGGAAGCAACACAAGTTAAATGATGTGATATACATTTTCGGTCCGGTGCTTTCGGGCAATAAAAACGTACCATCGCTGTACAAATGGTGGAAATTCTTTTTATTTTTCCGGCTATGCATTTTCGACATAACCATTGTGGCGATGTTACCGCAGGCGCAGATTTTGCCTGAAGAACATAGGTGACCCGCATCATAAAAAACAAGAAAATAGCGTATTGCGCATGCCGATTGCCGTTAAGGGAACTGGACTATATTCAGCATATTTATCAATAGGAAATTAAATTCTTTCACAGGCGGAAAGAGGAGGCTAAATATTACGCGCAAGAGGACCATAAAGAGATATATAGCTATATGATAAAATGCAATGAAGGTTTGATATAGCGCATTGGGGAGGGTAAGCGGGATGGCATCTTAATTTACTGTTTTAAGAAAGATTTAAACTCTTTCAAAAATATGGCCACCGAGGGATTGGTATTTTTGCTGTCCCACACCAGTTCCAGGTTAAACCAGCAGTCCTGTTCGGCAATGTCCAGCATAACGCAGTTCTGGCCGGTCAGGTATCCGCGGTGCCTGGGCATCAGGAGCACCGCGCGGTCGCTAAATTCCAGGTTAAAGCAGCAGGTCTTAAGATTGGGGTATTCTTTATCCAGGGTGAAATCAATGTTACGAATGGTCAAGAAACGGGTGCTGTATTCATCGGACAAGGAAAATTCCCGTGGATCAATGCGCATTATCGGCCATTCGCTGACCTCGCGCAAAGAAACGCTGCCGCGTCCGGCCAGGGGATGGCATTTATTGACCACCGCGCACAGCGGATCGGTTTGAAAAGGCAGCGTGCAAAATCTCGATTCATTGGCCATAAAATTAGGCCTGATAAGAAATCCCATGTCGCTGGCGTGATTATCCAGTAACGCGAGGGCCTCATCCAGCTCGCTGTCGCGGCATTCTATAAGGATATCGCTATGGGTGGCGCGGAACTGCGTCAGGAAAGTAATCAAGAATTTCTGGATGGCTTCCCCCAGAAACGTCACGGCAAGCCGGCGCCGGCTTTTGCCGGTAAAAGAATGGATCGCCGATATGGACGTCTCATACTGTAATAATATTTTCCCTGCTTCTTCGGTAAATAATTTCCCCGCGGTGGTCAGTTCGACTTTATGTGTATCGCGTTTAAAAAAACTAGCACCAAAATATTCTTCCAAGTATTTCATATGCCGGCTTAATACCGGCTGGGTGATATTCATCTGCTGCGCGGCTTTACTAAAATTCAGTGTTTTCGATAATAAAACGAATTCATGTAAAAGTTGTGTTTCCATAATAGTTCTCTAGCCACTGAATAATACATATCCTTATCCTACTGGAGAGCCACCGGCTAAACCGTGAGACTCATCAAAGGCTTTACTCCGCCAGGGCTTTCGTTATGAAGTTTTCGCATAATCGCCATTAAACGACGGCATAAGTCAGACAGATGTAATTAAAATGTGAGTTAAATGTGTACTGCCGGGCGCAGGTTGCGTGATAGGGCCAGGGTAGGATGCGCGGCCAAATATTCGCCCTGTTACCGGGTGACGCCCGTCCTTGCTTTTCCATTTCATGCCTAAGCTCAGCCATATTTAATCTTTGACCCGCGCTGGCGGGGTTGTTAGCTTTTTTGTCTGACAAAAGAAATAGCCTTTGCGGGATGACAGACCATGACATCTGAGGTTTTAACGGATATTTTCGGGGAGAAGCTGGTGGGTTGGCGCAGGGAGCTGCATCAATATCCGGAATTATCCAATCACGAATTCCAGACGACGCAAAAAATCAGGCAATGGTTAAGCGAAGCGGACATCCCTCTCCTGCCGCTCGCGCTGAACACCGGCGTGGTCGCGGAAATCGGCCGTCGCGACGGGCCGATCGTCGCCTTGCGCGCCGATATCGACGCCCTGCCCATTGATGAGCAATCGGACCGGCCGTTCAGTTCACGTAACCCCGGCGTCATGCATGCCTGCGGTCATGATATCCACACCTCGATTATGCTGGGCGCCGCGCTGCTGCTGAAGGAGCGGGAGGCCGATCTGGCCGGTAAAGTCCGGATCCTGTTCCAGCCGGCCGAGGAAACCTTCGACGGCGCCCGGCAACTTATCGACGCCGGCGCGCTGGAGGGCGTGAGCGTGATCTTCGGCGGCCATAACGCCCCCGATTTACCGGTGGGCGAATTCGGCACCCGTTCCGGACCGCTGCATGCCAACGTCGATCGCTTTGAAATCCTGGTTAACGGTAAAGGCGCCCATGCCGCCCGTCCCGAGGAAGGCGTCGACAGCATCGTGCTGGCGGCGCATATCATCACCGCGTTGCAAACCTTGCCCAGCCGCGCCTTTAGCGCCCTGGAATCGGTGGTGTTAAGCGTCACGCGCATCAACGGCGGCAATACCTGGAATGTGCTGCCGCAGCAGGTGGAACTTGAGGGCACGGTGCGCACCCATAATACGGCGGTCCGGGCCAGGATGCCGGAAAAAATCACCCGCCTGATTGAACATATCGCCGCCGGCTTCGGCGCCCATGCCGAACTGCGCTGGCACGCCGGGCCGCCGGTACTGGTAAACAGCGCTGAATGGGCGGATTTCACCAAGGACGTGGCGGCCCGGGAGGGTTATCGGGTCCACGATCTGCCGCCGCTGATGGGCGGCGAAGACTTTGCCTTTTATCTGCACCGCTTGCCCGGCGCGTTCGTCAATATCGGTTCGGCCAGCGCCTTCGGCCTGCATCATCCGCGTTTCGATCCCGCGGAAGCGCTCATCGCCCCGGCGGCGCGCTATTTCACGCGCCTGGCGCATGAGACGCTGCATAAGCTGCGGCGCTGAGCGGGGAGCCGATGGCGCGCGGCCGGCGCTCAGGCGCGGCGCCGGGGGCCGGCTACAATCGCTGGCCTCCGCTGGCGTCGATGCGCTGCCCGGTTATCCAGCGGCCGCCCTCGCCGGCCAGAAACGCCACCACCTCCGCGATATCTTCCGGCTGGCCCACCCGGCCCAGCGCCACGCTTTGGCCGATCACCGCCGCGGACCGCGGATCGGCGGCGCGCGGGTTCATCGCCGTGGCGGTCGCGCCCGGCAATACGGCATTCACCGTGATGGCCCGGCTTCCCAGCTCAGCCGCCAGCAACACGCCGAGGCTTTCCAGCGCCGCCTTTGCGGGCGCATAGGCCGCCATTTCCGGGAAAGCGGCCCGGGTACTCATGGAGGAAATATTGATTATCCGCCCGCCGTCCCGCAGCAGCGGGATGGCGCGCTGGATAATGAAAAACGGCGAAATAAAATTGACCTGCAGCGTATCGGCCAGCTGCTGCGGCGTGACTTCCGCGATAGCCGCCCGTCCGCCCTGCCCGGCGTTATTGACCAGGATATCAAACCGCGGCGCGCCGAAAAGCCGGGTCAACTCAGCCTGCAGGCGGTCCATCAGCAGCTGCGCGCCCGTGCTCTCTTCCAGCGACGCCTGCAGGATAAAGGCGCGGCCGCCCGCCCGTTCAATGTCATCGGCCACGCGCGCCGCGTCCTCCCGCGCACGGCGATAATGCACGGCCACCGCCACGCCCTGTCGGGCCAGCGCCAGCGCAATGGACCGGCCGATACCGCGGCTGGCGCCGGTGACCAGGGCTATTTTAGGCATGGTCCGGCTCCGTCGCTGCCAGGGGGTTATCCCACCCCTGGCGCGCCTCCAGCAGGCGCGCCAGTTGCGTCAGCGCATGGCGGTCCACTTTATTGGTGCCCGCCCAGGGCAATTCGGCCAGGAAGGCGATACGCCGCGGATGCTGGTAGGCCGGGCCGTGCGCGAGGGCATACTGCTTTAAGGCATCCGGGCTCAGGGCGCTGTCGGGCTGTAGCACCACAAACGCCACCGGCACCTGACTGCGCTCCTCATCGGGCAGCGGTACCACGCAGACCTGACGCACATGGGGATGGGACTCAAGCGTTTTCTCCACCTCCACCGGAAAAATATTCTCGCCGGAGCAGACAAACATATCATCCGCGCGGCCGGTAAAATAATAAAATCCCTGTTCATCGCGTCGCATGACATCACCGCTGTAATACCAGCCCCCGCGAAACACCTGGCTGCTTTTTTCCGGCAGACCGAGATAACCCGGGGTCACCGCCGGGTTGCGCATGCAGAGCACGCCGTCGTTTTCCGTTTCCCCGTCCACCAGCTTCACTTCTCCCGCCGCAAGCGGGTATCCCAGCGCCAGCGGCGGAGTGGGCAACCCGTCGGGATGAGGACCGAACACCGCCGGCCCCGCCTCGGTGGTGCCATAACCGTGGGTGATGGTCGCCGTGGGAAACGCCTGCTGGATACGGTTGAGCAACGAGAGCGACATGGGGGCGGACCCGAGCATCAGGCGGTTGAGGGCGGAGTAATCCCGCCCGGCCAGCAGGCGCGGATCGCGCAACAGCCGGGCGAACATGGTCGGCACGGCGGTGACGATATTGATACGGTAATCGGCAAGGGCGGCGGCATAGCGCTGGGCGTCGAATGCCGGCAGCACCACCAGCAAGCCATTAACCGCAAAGACCCGTTTGGTGAGAAATAAGCCGTTCATATGAAACAAGGGCTGCGCCAACAGGTAACGCGCCTGCGGCGCGTCCGGCTCCACGCCGCCGCTGCGGGTGGCCTCCAGCGCCCACAGCTGCCCCTGGTGGGTCAGCGGCACGCCTTTCGGCCGGCCGGTGGAGCCGGAGGTGTAAAGAATCATCGCCACCTCCCCCGGCAGGGGTTGCACGGTGTCGAAAGCCTGCGGCTTGATACGCCGCCGGAAAGCGTCCTCGCCGTCGCCGTCAAAGTTCACCAGCGGCAGTTTGCCTTTTAAAAGCGCGTAACGCGCCTCGTCCACAAACGCCAGGCGAATTTGCGCGTCGGCCACCAGGTATTCCAGCGTCTCGATCGGTACTTTGATATTGAGCGGCACCGCGACCAGCCCCGCCCGCATAATGCCGAAATACGCGGCAATGTATTGCGCGCTGTTAAGCGAGGCGATGGCGACGGTACTGCCCCGGGGCAGGCCAAGATCGCTCAGGTAGCGGGCGACGCCGCCGGCCAGCTCATCAATCTGCCGATGGCTCCAATGGCGCGGGCGGGCGGGATCGCCCAGGTCAATCAGCGCATCACGCTGTAAATCCCCGCGGCGGACGATCAGATCGCCCAGGTTGTGGTGATGAAACGGCATAGCGACTCCTTTATAACGCCGGTGGCGGTAATTGCGCGGCGTCAACGTCAAATAAGGGAAAATGGCAGGCGACCTGTCGTTGGTCGCCGCCGGCGCGCAGCGACGGACGCTCCACCCGGCAACGTTCTTTGGCGCGCGGGCAGCGGGTGTGAAACGGGCAGCCGGGCGGCGGGGAAATTGGGCTGGGCAATTCGCCCGTCAGCAGGTTGCGGCCGCGCGCTGCGCGGGGATCCGCCACCGGCGCCGCCGCCAGCAGCGCGGAAGTATAAGGATGGGCGGGTTTGGCCCACACCTGGCGCGTGGGACCGCTCTCAACGATGCGTCCCAGGTACATGACCAGCAGCCGGTCGGCGATATATTCCACTACGGAAAGATCGTGGGAAATAAACAGGTAGGCCACGCCGGTGCGCTGCTGGATATCGCGCATCAGGTTAATCACCTGCGCCCGCACCGATACGTCCAGGGCGGAGACCGGCTCATCGCAGATGATAACCTTAGGCTCCAGGATTAACGCCCGGGCAATGCCGATGCGCTGACGCTGGCCGCCGGAAAACTCATGGGGAAACCGTGAGGACGCCGCCGCGGGCAATCCCACCAGTTCCAGCAGCTCGCCGACCCGCCGCCGGATTGCCGCCCCCTGCCAGCCCGCCGCCTCAAGCGGCCGGCCGATGCTTTTTCCCACGCTTTGGCGCGGATTAAGCGACCCCTGCGGGTCCTGGAACATCATCTGCATATCCGCCCGATAGGGTAGCAAGGCTTTGCGGCCTAAATGGGTAATGTCGGCATCGCCGATATGTATGCTGCCGCCGGTACTGGGAATTAACCGCATCACCGCCTTGCCCAGGGTGGATTTGCCGCAGCCCGACTCCCCCACCAGCCCGACGGTTTCACCGCGGCTGAGGGTCAGATCCACCCCAGACAGGGCGAATACCCGCCCGTCGCGGGTGGGATAACCAACCTGCAGATTGTTTACGCTAAGCAATGGTTTCATCAGTGCCGGCCTCCGTTGACCCAGCGTAGCGGCGCGGGCTGCGCCTGCGCCTGCGCCACCAGGCAGGCGGCCCGGTGCGCCGGACGCAGAGGCGTCAGCTCCGGCCGCTGCAGGGCGCACGCGGGCGTTGCCTGCCGGCAGCGCGCCGCAAAAGCGCAGCCCGCGGGTAATTCCGCCAGGGCCGGCACCCGTCCCGGGATATCCACCAGCCGCTCATCCGGCCGTCCCGGGGTCGGCGTGGCGCGCAAGAGTCCCTGCGTATAGGGATGCAGCGGATAGTCGAACAGTTCCAGCACCGGCGCTTCCTCGACGATTTTGCCGGCATACATCACCGCCACACGCTGGGCCATGGCCGCGACCACGCCCAAATCGTGGGTGATAAGCATTAGCGCCATGCCGGTATCCGCCTGCAGCTCCCGCAGCAGCGCCAGTATTTGCGCCTGTATGGTCACATCCAGGGCGGTTGTGGGTTCGTCGGCGATCAATACCGCCGGCTTGCAGGCGATGGCCATGGCGATCATGACCCGCTGCGCCATGCCGCCCGATAATCGATGCGGATATTCATCCATGCGCCTGGCCGGGTCGGGAATATGTACCTGCTCCAACAGGGCGACGCCGCGGCGCCAGGCTTCGCGCCGCGACAGACCTAAATGCACCCGCAAGACCTCGCCCAGCTGATCGCCGACGGTTTTCACCGGATTAAGCGAGCTCATCGGGTCCTGAAAAATCATCGCCAGCCGATTGCCGCGCAGTTGCCGCATCCGCCTTTCGCCCAGCGCCACCAGATTTTGTCCTTCAAACCGTATTTCTCCGCCGCTCAAATGCGCCGGGGGGGTGGGCAGCAGCCCCATCAGCGCCAGCGCGGTAAGGGATTTTCCGCAGCCCGACTCGCCCACCACCGCCAGGGTTTCGCCAGCCGCGAGGGCCAGGGAGATACCGTCCAGCGCGGTCACGCTGCCCTGGCGCCCGCGCAGTTCGACGCGCAGGTCGCTGACCTCCAGCACGCTGCTCATAGGCGATCCCTGAGCTTCGGGTTCAGGGCATCGTTCAGCCCGTCGCCAATCAGGTTCAGCGCCAGCACCGCCAGCATAATCGCCACGCCCGGCACCGCGCAGATATACCAAGAGGAGCGGATAAGCGTGCGCCCTTCCCCCACCAGCCGGCCCCAACTGGCCAGATTGGGATCGCCAAGGCCGAGGAAGGAGATAACGGATTCGTACAAGATCGCCCCGGCAACCACCAGCGACGACAGCACGATCACCGGCGGCATGACATTGGGCAGGATTTCGCCCAGGGCGATGCGCAGATTGCCCATGCCGCAGGCCCGGCACGCGAGCACGAACTCGCGATCCTTGAAAGACAGGAATTCGGCCCGGGTCAGCCGGGCGATGGGCTGCCAGGAAACCAGGCCGACGGCGATAATAATGTTTTCTATCCGCGGGCCCAGCACCGCCACCACGGTCAGCACAAACACCACGTTGGGAATGATCTGGAACAGCTCGGCGATGCGCATCAGCACTTCGTCGATCCAGCCGCCAAACCAGGCGGCGGCGGCTCCCACGGCCACGCCGAGCGTGGTGGCCACCAGGCTGGCCACCAGCCCGATAAGCAGGGTGGCGCGCGCGCCGTGGACGATAAGCGCCGTGATGTCGCGACCCAGGGAGTCGGTGCCCAGCGGATAGCGCCAATCGGTAAAGGGCCAAATCTCCGGCATGGCCACAATGCGCAGCGGGTCGACGGGATAAAGCCAGCCCGCCAGCAGCGCGGCGGCGGCGATGACCAACACAATCAGCGCGCCGCATACCGCGCCGCGATGGCGGCAAAACCGGCGCAGCAGCGCCAGGCGCGGCGCGGCGGCGGGCAACAGGGGGACGACTACAGACATATTTCAGCTCCCAATCCGCGGGTCCAGGCGGGAATACGCCACGTCCACCAGGATATTCACCACGATCACCACCAGCGAGCTAAGCACCAGCACCCCCATCACCACGGGAAAATTGCGGCTCATCACGCTGTCGAACAGGACCTGGCCGATGCCGGGCCAGCTGAACACGGATTCCACCACGACGCTGCCGCCCAGCACGGTGCCCAGTTGCAGGCCGAACAGGGTTACCACCGGCAACAGGGCATTGCGCATCATATGCCCGGTTATTACCCGCAGCCGGCTCAGGCCCCTGGCCCTGGCGGCGCGCACAAAATCCAGCTGGGCGATTTCCAGCATCGAGGCGCGCATCACCCGCGCGTAGGTCGCGGCATAAAACAGGCCCAGGGTCAGCGCCGGCAGCACCAGATGATGGACGATATCCGCCACCCGTCCCCAGGGCCGCTCATCGGCGCCGATGGTTTCCATCCCGCCCACCGGAAACCAGCCGAGTTTTACCGAGAACAGAATAATCATCATGATGCCGAGCCAGAAACCCGGCGCGGCGAAACACAGCACCGCCAGCGCCGATATCAGTGTGTCCCAGGCGCTGTTGACTTTTATGGCGGCCAGCACGCCGGCGCCGACGCCCACCAGCAGGGCCACCGCGATGCTTGCCAGCATCAGCAGCAACGTGGCGGGCAGGTGGGATAAGATGACGTCCAGCACCGGCAGGTTGTGCCGGTAGGAAAAACCCAGATCCAGCCGGGCCACCGCGCCGATATACTTCAGCAACTGCAGCCAGGCCGGCTGATCCAGCCCGTATAACGCGCGCAGCCGCTCGATCATCGCCGGGTCGGTAACCTGCTGTTCTGCGGTCATCACGTCCAGCAGGCTGCCGGGCACGCATTTCATCAATACGAAATTGATGATGACCACCCCGAGCAGCAGCGGCACCGCTTGCAACAGGCGGCGCAGAATAATGCGCATCATGCCGCTACCCCGCCAGCCAGACGTCGTTCAGGGACGTGCCCTGGACATTGGCATCAGTGGTGAAGTTGCGGACGTTGGCGCGCGCCAGGGTGTAGGACTGCATTTCCACCAGAGGCACGATGGGCACGTCGGTGCTGGCCAGCCGGGAAAATTGCTGGATCAATGCGCGGCGTTTGGCCTCGTCCACCTCCACTGTGATAGCGCTTACCAAGTCGTCCATCGCCGGATTGCTATAGCCGGTGGCGTTGCGGAAAGCGGCGCCTTTAACGATGCCGTCGCTGGTAAAAAACTGGGTTACCGTCGGTACCGGCTCCAGCGGGGCGGTAAAGTTGGAAATAGCGATATCATAATCGTAATCGCTGTAAATGCGTTTCAGCGCCGTGGCGCGATCCACCGAATCGAGCCGCACGGTGATATTGAGATCTTCCAGGGCCTGTTTCAGGTATTGGCCCAGCTTGGCGTTCTCCTCGAACCAGGCCGCCGCCAGCAGGTTGACGGTAAACCGGCTGCCGTTTTTCACCGGCAGGCCGGCGGCATCCAGCAGGGCGGCCGCTTTTTTAACGTCAAATTCATAGCGGGGCACGTCGTCGGTGAAAAACAGGCTGTTGCTGCTGAAAATCGGCGCCACCGCCGGTTTCCCCCGACCAAAATAGATCGTGTTGACGATGAAATCACGGTCGATGCCATGCAGGATCGCCTGGCGCACTTCACGGCGCTTAACCACCTCGCGCCGCTGGTTAAACTCCACCGTTACCGTCCAGGCGCTGTTTTCATACCCGCTGGTATCAAGCACCACCTGGCCGGTTTTCAGCAAGCGGTCGATTTCCCTGGCGGGCACGGGGTTCGAATAGCCGAGTCCCAGTTCCCCGGTTTCCAGGGCGGCGGTACGCGACGCCGCGTCGCTCCACCACCTGACCAGCAGTTTGTCGAGATAGGGCTGGCCGGGCGACCAATAGCTATCGTTGCGGCGGTATTGCACATAGCTGCCGCGCGTCCATTTATCGAAAATCCATGGGCCGGTGCCTACCAGCTGGTTATTCAGCGGATGGGTCAGAATGTCCCTGCCCGCGTATAAATGTTTCGGCAGCAGCAGTTGGTATTGGCCCGCCAGTATGGATTTGAGGAAAAATTCAGGGACCGGATGATCAAAACTCAGCCGTACGTGATGGGCATCCAGGACGGTGGCGGCGTTCAGGGCTTTCAGGGCGATACCGGCTGAAATGGCCTTCCAATGCTCGACAACGTTGTAGACGACGTCGTCCGCGGTAAAATCGGCGCCGTCATGCCATTTCACTCCCTGGCGCAGGGTGATGTCATAACTTTTATAGTCGGCGGCAGGCACCACCGATTCGGCCAGCGCCGGCTGAAAATGCAGCGTATTGTCGAGCTTCAGCAAACGCTCCAGTATTTTGGTTGACGTCTGGAAAGGCGACGAACCGCCGCCGCCCGGCACAAACAGCGCCTGAGGCTCAAGTCCCCCCCAGGAGATGACCAGGGTACCGCCGCGGCGCGCCGCGCCGCCCGCCACCTCGGCGGCGCTGGCGTTGGTCGCCAGCCCCAGGCCGGGGATGCCGCTGGACAACGCCGCAAGCGATCCCCCCACCCCCAGGATGCCGAGGAATTTACGCCGTGAAAAATGTCCGTTCATGATGAAACTCCCGGTTGTGCAACGCCGGTGGCGTAGCTTGCGCGGCCGATAGCCAGTAATTGTTGTTGTCCGTTAAATACGTCCACGTCGGCGACGCCGACGGTACGGCCTGAGCGCCTGACGCGGGCCACCACCCGCAGGGAGGTATTCACCGCCGGGCGCAGGTAATCGACACGAAAATTGATGGTGGGCAAACCGGTTCCGACCATCATCGCCAGCGCGAAGTCGCCGACGGTATCGATAATCGAGGCCAGCGGTCCGCCATGCCACTGGCCGCTGCCGGCGCTGCGCTCGAACTCCGCCCGCATCGGCACCGTTACCGTCAGGGTCTGCTGATCGTAATCCACCGCCTCCACGCGCAGCTGCAGCCAGGCGATAAACGGCGATAATCGGAACTTTTCCTCGATTTGCGTTTTGCTCAGCCGCGCGCTCATACCACCACCACCTTGCCGATCACCTGGCGTTGCTCCAGCGAGGCCAGCGCCTGCGCGCCCTGCTCCAGCGGCCATTGGCGATCGATCAGGACGTTAAGCCGTTTGTCGCGCACCTGATCCAGCAACTGATGCAGGTCATCGCGCTCCCAGCCATTGGCGCCGCGGATCTGCAATTCATAGGTCCAGATGTAGCGCAAATCCTCGACGGGATTAAAACCGGCGGTGGCGCCGCAGGTCAGCAGCCGCCCCCCCACGCGCAGGCAGCGCAGGGATTTAACCCAGGTATCGCCGCCGGTAAAATTGACCACCACATCCACGCCGCCCGGCACGGCGGCGTGGCGCGACCGCGCGGGCTTGCCGAAGCGCTGGAACACTTCTTTGGCAAAGTCCTGTTCGGTGTAGCGGATGATATGGTCGGCGCCGACGGCGCGCAGGCGTTCGGCTTTCTCCTCGCTGCCGGCGCAGGCAATCACCTGCGCGCCGGCCAGCTTCGCCAGTTGCACGCAACAGACCCCGACGCCGCCGCTGGCGCCGAGGATCAAGACCTTTTCCCCGGCCTGTATCTGGCCGATAGTCACCATCATGCGCCGGGCGGTGCCGTAGGCCACCGGCAGCGCCGCCGCTTCCGCGAAGCTGATTTCATCGGGCAAAGCGATCAGCTGATGGGCCGGCACCCGGCATAGTTCGGCCAGGCCGCCGTGGGTGGTCTCGCCCACCAGCCCGCCGTCCACCCGGTTTATCGGGTCCACCACCACGCGGTCGCCGATATGCCAACCGGTCACCCCTTCGCCCAGGGCGACTATCTCGCCGGCCACATCCAGGCCGATAATCAGCGGCAGGGGCAGCGTAATGCCCGGCATGCCGCGCCGGGTAAACACATCATGGTAATTGAGTGAGGAGGCGCGCACGCGCAGCACCACATCCCCCCTGCCGGCGATGGGATCGGGAAAAGCGTTTTCCAACCGCAGCTTCTCGTTACCGCCATGTTCACGTAATACGATGGCTTTCATGCTTAACGGACCTTAAAATAAAGAAAATCAAGAGGCTGCGAACAGCAGGGCGACATTGAAGGCGCGGTCGGCGCTAACCAGCAAGGTATCCGGCGCCGGGGATAAGGTCTGGATGCCGCTGCGCTGAAAATAGTCGGTGGTGGCGCTCAGCGACGAGACCGCAAATTCCAGCGCCACCATGCGCTCGGCGCCGTTTTCGCCTGCCGGGACCGGCCCATACAGCCCGGCGGCCCGCTGCGGGGTGATAAATCGCACCCGGGTTTTGTCCGCCTGCAGCCAATAGCCGCCCTGGCCGTCGTCATGAATAGCCTTATGACCAAACAGCGTGCCGTAAAGGCCGGCCACCGCCGCGGGGTCGGCCGCGGCAATCACAAAGGCGCTGATATCGACGACGCCGTTGGGATGCCGGCGCCATGGGGCGCGCCAGACCAGTTCCGGCGTTTCATGCTGGCAAAAAAAACTGCGGCCGTTTTTTATCCGCCCGGCGGCCAGCCTGACGGTACGAAAACGGGCTTCAGGCCGGCTGCCGTCGGGCAGCGTCACGGGACGGAAAAATGAGGCGGGGGGATCGCCGGCCAGACCGACGGATTGCAGATGGCGGTAGACCGCATCGGCGTCAGTGGTTTTCCACACCAGGCCGGTGAGCCCGAGGGGCGCGTTCCACAGGTCCTGGCGTTTATCGGCGTTGCCCGCCTCAAACCCCAGCAGCTCAAAATAGTTTTCGCCAAAAATGGCCAGATGGTTGCTGGAGCCCAGGGAATGGTGACCGCGCGGCGTCAACTGGAACCCTAAAAGCGTAAATAATCGCTGCGTTTCATCAAGCTTGCCCGCGACGTTAATCACCGCGTGATCCACTACCGGAATTAAGGCATCCATTAACTTTTACCTGACTATCCAATAACTAAACAGAGGTATAACTCTAACCAAGGCATGGACGGATGCAAAAGTACAAATCCGGTAAAGGTTAACCGGAAACCGGCTAACCGAATCGCCGCCAGTCGTGTGGATGCGTCAGGGTATTGCTGGACGTCGGGAACGGCGCTCAGTGCGCCAGGGTAAACTCGGAAAGGGGCTTTGCGGGGGACAACGAAAACGACGCCTTCATATCGCGAACCTCTTCCATGGGGCTGCGGCCAAAGAATCGCTTGAATTCGCGACTGAACTGCGAGGGGCTGTCATAGCCGACCCGGGACGAAGCGGATGCCGCGGTCAGGCCATCACGGATCATCAGTAGCCGGGCCTGGTGCAATCGCGTCGACTTGATGTACTGGATGGGCGATGTTTGGGTCACCGTCTTGAAATGGGCATGAAAGGCAGGCACGCTCATGCCGGCTTCGCCGGCTAAATGCGCGACATCCAATGACTGCGCATAATCGGCATGGATCCGGCGCAATGCCTTGGCAACGCGGCCGAACTGGCCCTGATGCGCCAAAGCCGCCCGCATGGCGCCCCCTTGTTCCCCGACCAGTACGCGGTAATAAATCTCCCTCACCACCGCGGGGCCCAATATGTGCGCGTCGCGCGGACAGGTCATGATTTCAAGCAATCGCAGCGTGGCATCGGCCAATGCGCCGCTCAGCGGGGTTGAGGCGATACCCAAGGGTATGCCGGGCACGGCCTGTGGGCCCAAATGATTTATTTGCAACATCAAATCGGCCACTTGCGTCAGATCTAAGCTTATGGCGACGGCCAGCATCGGTTCGGATGCGCTCGCCTCGGTTTGGGTGGAAAAGGGCAAGGGCACCGACAATACCAGGTAATGCTGGGCGTCATAAACATAAACATCGCTGCCAAGAAAGCCGCGCTTACGTCCCTGGCAAACAATCACGATGCTCGGTTCATATAAAACGGGCGTTCGTCCCAAAGGCCGGTCCGAGCGCATAAAGCGAACGGCATCCAGCGCGGACAGCGTGTAGCCCTCATTGGGCGCCAATTGCGTCAGCAGCGCCGACATCCGCTGGGTGGTGGTGTCCTCGATTGCCGCCATATGCCATCGTCTCCCGTTGCGGCCGTTCAGAGGAATCAGCCATCGTTTCGCCAACCTTAAGGGAAATAAATCACCAGCGCAATAGGAATAGGCAATGATGCAATAGCCATGGCTATTCCCGCAACGGCGCCCCACTCCTACTATAGGCCTTCGGCCCGTTATTGTTGCCAGGACACAGGAGGCAGCCGTCATGAATCACAACAGGTACGTCGGCGTTTGGGTGACAGCCGATGGCTACATTCGCCATGAGCTGCTTGCCAACGGCCGCTACGACGAGGCCCGGGGCACGCGCAAAAGCGCCTATCGGGGCAGCTACCGCATTGAAGGCGATCATATCCTGTATTGCGACGATACCGGCTTTTCCGCCGACGGCAACTTCCGTGACGGCGTTTTATACCACGCCGGCATGGTGCTGCGCCGCGAGATAACCCACTGAAAAGGAGTCAGCCATTATGGCCGTAACTACAGAATCCAAAGTCATCCTTATTACCGGCGCCAGCAGCGGCATCGGCGAGGCCACCGCGCGGCTTCTCGCCAGCCAGAAACACCAGCTCGTCATCGGCGCCCGCCGCACGGAGCGGCTGGCCGCGCTGGCCGGGGAGATCCAGGCCAGCGGCGGCTCGGTCTGCTTTCGGGCGCTTGACGTCACGTCGGCAAAGGACGTCGATGACTTTGCCAGGTTTGCCCAAGAGACCTTTGGCCGCATCGACGTCATCGTCAACAATGCGGGCGTCATGCCGCTTTCGCCTCTGGCCGCGCGCAAGGTGGACGAGTGGGATCGGATGATCGACGTGAATATCCGCGGCGTCCTGCACGGCATCGCGGCGGTGCTGCCCGTCATGACGCAGCAGGGCCATGGCCAGGTGATCAACGTGTCTTCCATCGGCGGGCTGTCGGTATCGCCCACGGCGGCGGTGTACTGCGCAACCAAATACGCGGTACGCGCCATCTCCGACGGCCTGCGCCAAGAGTCCGACGCGATCCGCGTAACGGTTATCTGCCCGGGCGTGGTCGAATCGGAACTGGCCGACCAGATTTCCGACGAAACGGCCCGCAACGCCATGCGCGAATTCCGCCGCATCGCATTAACGCCGGATGCCGTCGCGCGCGCCATAGCCTATGCGATCGCGCAGCCCGACGATGTCGACGTTAGCGAAATCGTCGTTCGACCCACGGCCAGTCCCTACTGATTTTATCAACCCTTCGCAGTTGCAAGGGGTGCGCGGGATATCCGGAATATCACGCAAAACGTCCAGCATGGACAAAGCAGGCTATCCCGTCGGCGCGGTGGCCATGACCTTAATCAAGGGACATATCATGAAAACAACTGAGAAAATAGGGTTCATTACGGGTGCGTCGTAAGGCATCGCCAATGAACTGGCATTGCAGAAGATGCAGGATGTGCGTGCAGACATTGATGCCTGGCAGGGAACGGCGCAAGCGACCGACTTCACCGATTGACCGCCTGCGCGCGCCATTTAACGGGCCCGGGGGGGAATGAGGTAAAAGACGGCCGCCTGATATTGCGGCGCTGGCATGTCGGCTATTGCGGCCGTTGATCTTGCCGAGACTGTCGTTGATACTGGCATACGCCCGGATTGTCCCGCCCGCAACGGCGCCATAGGCGGGGCGCCGCAAACCTATCCCGGAGAGACTATGTACACAGACCAGCGCTTTGCCGCTTTCCTGTTCGATATGGACGGCACCCTGCTCAACTCCATTGCCTCGGCCGAACGCGTCTGGTCGCGCTGGGCCGCGCGGCACGGGCTGGACGTGGCGACGTTTCTGCCCACCATCCACGGGGTGCGCAGTGTCGAAACCATTCGCCGCCTGAACCTGCCGGGCGTCGACCCCGAGGCCGAGGCCCGGGCAATCACCCAGGCGGAGATCGAGGATACCGACGGCATCGTCCCGATTGCCCATGCCCCGGATTTCCTGGCCGTGCTGCCACCGGACCGCTGGGCTATCGTTACATCCGCCCCGCGGGAACTGGCCTTGCGCCGCCTGCGGGCCGCCGGACTGAGGGTGCCTGCGCTGCTGATAAGCGCCGAAGACGTGGTCCGCGGCAAACCCGCGCCTGACTGCTACCTGATGGCCGCCGATCGGCTGGGGGTCGACGCCGGCCGGTGCCTGGTATTCGAAGACGCGCCGGCCGGGATTGCCGCGGCTGAAGCGGCGGGGGCCAGGGTGGTGGTCATCACGGCGACGCACCGCCATCCGATGCGGGTTCGCCACCTTGCCCTGGCGGATTATGGCGAATACCGGGCAGTGGCGGATACCGGCGGGCTGATACTGGCGCGGCGGTAAATCAGGGCGGCGGCATGGCAAGGCCAGGTCGGGTGCGGCAAGCCTTGCCAACCCTTCCTGCGGAACCTGGGCTGGGGCGCCACAGGCGCTATACCGCGCCGTGGCCCTCCCCGCGCGCCCGGTTCACCCGTACCAGGCATATCCCCTGGGCACGCGCGAGAAGCCGGCCGCGGACAAAGCGTGCGCGACCGGGCTGCCATGCGCCGGCCGGCCGTCGACATCCTCAAGCGTAAACACGCGGCGTTTCTCGCGCTGCAGCGCGGCGGCCAGCGCGCGCAAACCGCTGGCCCGCCATCCGATGTCGTCGTTATCGATAAAGGTTAACAGCTGGCGGCCGCTTTGCGCCAGATAGTATGCCAGCCTGCCGTTGCAGATCACCACCATGGCGCCGACGCGCCGGGCCGGACGCAGGTCTGCCGGGTTGGACGGCCAGGGCAACAGCCAGCCGAAGGGATTGGCCGGATCGCTGGCCGACAGCGCCACCGGTTCGCCGGACGCCGCATCCGTTTGCGCCAATTCACGCAGGCGTTCTATACAGTCCTTATCGGCAAACTGCGCGGCGCCCAGGCCGGTGATAAAGCGCCCACGCAGCACGCGGCCCGCCTCTTCCATCCGCCGCAGCACCGGCATCAGCGCGGGAAAGCCTCCCGGCACCTGCTCGGCCATCGCCACGCCGCGGCTTACCACGCCATAGCGGTCGAACAGATTCTCGACCTGGGTCAGCATCCTGAGGGTCGGGCTGGCCGCCTCGCCGGCCAGCAATGACCAGCGGCCGGCCAGGACCGCATCGCCGAACCGGGCGTTCCGCGCCGATATCGGTTTGGCCGGCGCCCACACCGGTACCCAGCCCGCCACCTGGCGCCGGTGCCGTGGGACGCGGGCCGGGCGCGAACGGGTGGGCGGGCGTATCCCCGTCAGCGCGCGCAGCGGCGACCAGGTGTCGCTGGTGAGACGGCCTTGCCAGACGAGATCCCAAACGGTTTCCGCCATTTCAGCGGGCGCTATTTCCGCCCCGGCCTCCTGGCCGGGCCCGGCCGCCAGGCGCGCCTGGACGAGCGGCGCCAGTTGACGGACAAAATAGGCGCCGCCATCGGCCAGCACGGCGAGAATGGACTGTTGCAGCGCGGAGGCGGTTGACGTGCCGGCCTCAT
This sequence comes from Sodalis sp. RH14, assembly GCF_047324285.1. NCBI lineage: Bacteria > Pseudomonadati > Pseudomonadota > Gammaproteobacteria > Enterobacterales > Bruguierivoracaceae > Sodalis > Sodalis sp. RH14. The sequence continues at coordinate 1,876,402 of NZ_CP178739.1, read as the reverse complement.
CATTCACCCGCGGCAGCGTTGCGCCGGCGTTTTCGCGCAGATGCAGGGAGACCAGTCCATCGTCGTCGCCAAGCGCGCCATGGCCGGCCCAAACCACCTCGCCGGCGGCAATCAGCTCATCCAGCATCGACGGATGATAGTCATGGACCCTGGCGGGCAAAATCTGGCGTTCCCACAGTGAAGCCGGCAACGCGACCCCCGCCAGTTGCTCGATGACCCGGGCGACGCCCTCGACGCCTTCAAATGCGCCGAGCGCGGCGGACGGGTCGGGATCCGACGCCGGCGCGGCGGCGTCGGTCAGTACGCCCTGGCGCTCCAGCACCAGCCGCACCACGGCCTCGCGCGGCACCGGCCGGGTCGCCTCGCGCGCCGCCTGCAAAGAGCGCGCCCGCAAACGGCGGAATACCTCATCCCACACCCACCGGCGCTGCTGGCCGCCGTCGGCGGGCGCGCCGGTGTCGGTGTCCGGTCCGGGCCCGCCCGCGACGTTGCAGGGTAACACCCTGCCCTGATCGCGCAGGCGCTCCAGTTGCTCATTCACAATGGCCACGCCCAGCCCAAAGTGCGCCGCCGCCTGCGCTGGGGTAAAAGGCGCGTGCGTGCGCGCATAGCGGCTGAGCAACTCGCGCAGGGGATCGCCGGCCGCCTGCAAAAACGCGGCCGGAATGCCCGGCGGTAAAGCTATCCCCAGCGCATCGCGCAGGCGGGCGGCATCTTCTATGCCGGCCCAGCGCGCCTCGCCCGCGATGCGTACGGGAATAATCCGCGCCGCCGCCGCCAGCTGCGCCAGATAATCGCCGGCACCGTCGCCATCGGCCAGGCGCGCGGCGATTTCCGGGCGCGACAGGGGACCGAGCTCGCGCAACAGGTCGGCCACCCCTTCAGCGCCCTTTGCGCGCCGAGCGGCGGCGGTGCGCTGCAATTCCTGACCGACCCGTTCCACCACCCGGGGGTCGAGCAGCTCGCCAAGCTCCACCTGACCCAGCAGTTCGCCGAGCAGGCCGCTGTCCAGCGACAGTACGGACGCCCGTCGTTCCGCCAGCGGCGCATCGCCCTGGTACATAAACTCAATGACATAGCCGAACAGCAGATTAGCCGCAAACGGCGAGGGGATCTCGGTGGTAACCTCCCGCATGCGCACCGCGCCGTCATTGATGCGCTGCATCAGCGCCTGCAATGCCCCCAGATCATATACGTCCTGCAAACATTCCCTGGCGGTCTCGATGATCAGCGGAAAATCGTCATGCTCCCGGGCAATTTCCAGCAGCTGACCGGCGCGCAAGCGCTGCTGCCACAACGGCGAGCGTTTGCCGGGGCGCCGACGCGGCAGCAGCAAGGCGCGCGCCGCGCATTCGCGAAAGCGGGCGATAAACAGCGCCGACTGTCCCACCGCATCGGTGACGATTTGCGGCAGCGTGTGGGGATCGAACACAAACAGTTCCGCGCCGGGAAGTCGGCCGACGCTGTCCGGTATGCGGACAATAATACCGTCGTCGCTGGCGACGACGGCGGGATCGACTTTTAAACGCTGGTGGACGCGCGCGGCGATGGCCAGCGCCCAGGGGCCGTGCACGCGCTGGCCATAAGGCGAGTGCAGCATGACCCGCCAGTCGCCGCTCTCGTCGCGGCAGCGCTCAATCACCAGCGTTTGATCGGTGGGCAGCACCTCGGTGGCGTCGCGTTGCTCCGCCACCAGTTCGACCAGATTAGTGATGGCGTTATCATCCAGACCCGCGGCCTTAAGCCGCGCCGCCAGCGGGTGGTCCTGCGCCAACGGGCCGCGGATGCCCGCCGTCGCCGCCTCCGCCTCGCGCAGGAAGACGCCGATGGCCTCCCCCAGTTCGGCCGGCCGGCCGGCATTGTCGCCGTGCCAAAACGGCAGGCGGGCGGAGCGGCCCGGCGCCGGGACCACCACCACCTGATCGTGGGTAATCTGCTGGATGCGCCAGGAGGTGGCGCCCAGGGTTATCACATCGTTGACCCGCGACTCGTAGACCATCTCCTCGTCAAGCTCGCCGACCCGACGCGCGCCGCTTTTTTCCTCGCCTTGCGGCAAGACGACGCTGAACATGCCGCGATCGGGAATGGTGCCGCCGCTGATCACCGCCAATTGCTGCGCCCCCGGGCGGGCGGTAAGCAAACCGCTCGCCCGATCCCAGACCAGCCGCGGGCGAAACTCGCCGAACGCCTCCGACGGATAGCGGCCGGCCAGCATATCCAGGGTGGCGTCGAAGGCGCTGCGCGGCAGGGCGCGAAACGGATCCGCGCGCCGCACCCGCACGAACCACTCCTCGATATTCAGCGGTTCCATGGCCACCGCGGCCACGGTCTGCTGCGCCAGCACATCGAGCGGGTTACGCGGCGGCGCCACGGATTCCAGCCGTCCGGCCAGCATGCGCTCCACCGTCACGGCGGCATCGATCACATCACGTCGGGTTCGCGGATAAACCACCCCGGAAGAAATGCCGCCCACCTGATGGCCGGCGCGCCCCACCCGCTGCAGCGCGCTGGCGACCGTTGGCGGCACGCCGACCTGGATAACCTGATCCACCAGTCCCATGTCGATACCGAGTTCCAGGCTGGAGGTGGCGACCACGCAGCGCAGCTCGCCGGATTTAAGCGCCATTTCAATTTCCGCCCGCTGCTCTTTCGACACCGAGCCATGATGGGACCGGGCGACGGTCGGCGGTTCGCCGGCGGCGCGCTTGCCGGTGCCACCCGAATTAGAGAGATAATGTGCGGCCGTCTCCTGCTGCAATGGCGAGACGGCGGCGCGCTCGGCATAGCGTTCATTGAGCCTGGCCGTCAGTTTCTCGGCCAGGCCGCGGGAATTGGTAAAGACAATGGTGGAACGGCAGGCGAGGATTTGCTCGAGGATGCTGGCTTCCACATGCGGCCAGATCGACCCCGCGCGCCCGGTAGCCCGCATCTCCGGCGCGGCGTCGTCGCGCGCCGGTATCGCGGTCATATCCTCCACCGGCACCACGATGCGCATCGCAAGGGGCCGCCTGGACTGCGGGTTAACCACCGTCACCGGCAGCGCGCCGCCCAGGAAACGGGCCACGCGTTCCACCGGGCGCACCGTCGCCGACAGGCCGATACGCTGCGCCGGCGCGGGCAGCAAAGCATCCAGGCGCTCCAGGCTCAGCGCCAGATGCGAACCGCGTTTGCCGCCGGCCACCGCGTGGATCTCGTCGATAATCACCGTGGTCACGCCGCGCAAGGTCTCGCGCGCCCTGGAGGTGAGCATCAGATACAGCGACTCGGGCGTGGTGATCAGGATATCCGGCGGCCGTCTTTGCAGGCCGGCGCGTTCAGCGGCGGGCGTGTCGCCGGTGCGCATACCCACCGTCAGCGTCACCTCGGGATCGCCGCGCCGCCGGCGCCTGGCGCTGACGCCATCCAACGGCACGCTCAGGTTGCGCCGCACATCGGCGCCCAGCGCCTTAATGGGCGAAATGTAAACCACCCGGGTGGCGGTCTGGCGCGCGCGGCCGGGGTCGCGTTCGCGCTCCCGGAACAATCCATCGATGGCGTGCAGAAAGGCCGCCAGCGTCTTGCCCGAACCGGTGGGCGCGATGACCAGCGTGCTGTCGCCGGCGCCAATCGCCGTCCAGGCCGCCTGCTGCGCGGGCGTGGCCGCGTCGAAGGTGGCCGCGAACCAGTCCCGGGTGGCGGGCTGGAACCGGCTTAGGGGATCGGGCGCTGTCTCTCCTGACGTCAGCATCGCGTGCCAGCGCCTGACGGCGCAGTAATGAAACCATGGCGGGGATAAAGAGTTAAAGACATGGCAAGACGTTCCTTTTAAGCTCCGTAAAGCCAACCACCACCGCCTTCCCGCCCCCGGGGCGGGCAAGTAGAGGCGGGACTTGGCAGGCAACAAATAAAAGCTTAGCACCTTGCCGCCGGCGCCATGTCTTTTTACAGTGATATCGTTGATAACCTTCTACAAAAATCTTAAGCCAAAACCCCCGCTATTTTTGTAGTCAAGAGTGAAAAGCCAGCCGACCCGGCACGGACTGGGCATGACCAGGCGCGCGCGGCGGCCGCGTGGCCGGCATTGGCGTTTTGTGACGCGGATCATAACAAATTCCCGGCAGCAGTTTTCTCTATGTCTGCGGCAGCTAATTTAATTTTTATCAGCAGCAATTGGGATATGTTAGCCCTAGCAATCACCGCCACTAAGGGATATTAATGGATAAATTTTTATATGGCGTCGCTTATTATCGTGAATATATGCCAGAAGAAAGACTTGATGATGATATCAAGATGATGAAAGACGCTGGAATAAATTATGTACGTATAGCGGAAAGCACCTGGAGTACTTACGAAAAACAGGATGGCATATTTGATTTTTCATCTGTACTGACAGTAATGGATAAAATGCATAAAAACGGCATTGCCGTTATAATAGGAACACCCACTTACGCCATCCCGGCATGGCTGGTAAAAAAACATCCTTCCGTAATGGCCACGACGCCTCATGGCATCAATAAATACGGGCCTCGACAAAAAATGGATATTACCAGCCCTATTTATTTGCGATATGCGGAAAGAATTATTCGCAAGCTGATGGCGGCGACAGCACATCATCCCGCCGTGATTGGCTTTCAAATTGATAATGAAACAAAATATTACGAAACATCCGGCAGCCATGTGCAGCAAGATTTCGTTAAATATCTGAAATCAATTTTTAATAACGATCTTGATCGGTTAAACAAAGCGTTCGGTCTTGATTACTGGAGCAACCGCGTCGATGCCTGGGAGGATTTCCCTTCCGTGGAGGGCACCATCAATGCCAGCCTGGGAGCGGAATTTCAAAAGTTCCAGCGCGGGCTGGTTACGGAATTTCTCCACTGGCAGGCAGGTATTGTCGGAGAATATAAATCAGACGCGCAGTTTATTACCCATAATTTCGATTTTGACTGGCGCACATATTCTTTTGGCATCCGAAGTGAAGTGGACCATTTTGCGGCGGCCGCTACGCTGACTATTACCGGCATTGATGTTTATCATCCCAGCCAGGATCGCCTGACCGGGGCGGAAATCGCCTTTGCCGGCGATATTGCCCGTACCACAAAGGACGATAATTACCTGGTGCTGGAAACGCAGGCGCAGGCCTTCAAGGAATGGACGCCTTATCCGGGCCAGTTGCGGTTGCAAGCCTTTAGCCATATCGCCTCCGGGGCCAGGCTGGTGGGCTACTGGCACTGGCACTCCATTCACAATTCCTATGAAACCTATTGGAAAGGGTTGCTTAGCCACGATCTGCGGCCCAACCCGGTTTATCATGAAGCGCAACGTATCGGGCGAGAGCTGGCGCAATTGTCGCCGGCGCTTGTGGGCCTGAAAAAAACCAATCGCGTGGCGTTGCTGGTCAGTAATGATAGCCTGACGGCTATTGACTGGCATCCTTACCGGGGTCATCAGTTTGGCCGACCCACGGAGCATCAGTATAATGATGTGTTCCGCGCATATTATGACGCTTTATACCGTCTTAATATCGAAGTGGATATTCTCAGCGCCGACGATGCGCGCATCGACCGCTACGATTTACTGGTGGCCCCGCTACTCTACGCGGCATCGGACGCGGTGCTGACCCGCCTAAACCAATATGTCGCCGCGGGCGGCCACATGATCTACTCCTTTAAATCCGGCTTTGCCAACGAGCATCTGAAGGTCAGGACCCTACCCCAACCCGGCATTATTTCTGAGGCCTGCGGCGTGACCTATCAGCTGTTTGCCGCGCCGGAATGCGTGTCTCTCAGTTCCGATGTGCTGCAATTAAACGCCGTAGACGCCAGGATAGAGGACTGGATGGAGCTGTTGGAAGCCGACACCCCAAGCGTTGAAGTGATCGCACGCTACCAGCATCAGTACTGGGGTAAATATGCGGCAATTACCCGCAACCGATACGGCAAAGGTTCCGCCGTGTATATCGGCTGTCCGCTTTCGCCGGCCGCGTTGGAACAACTGTACGCTTATGTGCTGGGCGATCTTCCGCTGGCGGCGGAACTGTCCGGACATCGCTTCCCGGTGATCCGCAAACGCGCCGAGACGCGCCGGGGTGAAACGGTGCTGTTCTATCTGAACTATTCACATCAACCGCAGCAATTTTCCGTGCCGTGCCGCCGGGGAACAACGTTGTTGAATAATAATGCGGTAAAAAAAGGCGACATTATAAATCTCAATGACTGGGACGTTGCCATTATTTTGGTGGAGGAGGAGTAATGCGCGAAAGAATTCAAAACGAGGACCTAGAGAAAATCAGGTTTTCCGAACGGCTGGCTTTTGGAATCGGCGATTATGGCACCAATCTGACGTATACCATGATGGTGACCTTTCTGGCGTATTTTTATACTGATGTTGTCGGCGTTTCCGCGGTAGTGGTGGGTTCGCTGATGTTTTTCGCCCGTGCTCTTGACGGCGTAATATGTATATTTATCGGTATTCGTATTGATAAAACCAACACCCGCTACGGCAAAGCCCGCCCCTGGTTGTTATGGACCGCGGTGCCCTTCGGCCTGTCGGCGTTCCTGATGTCGACCGTGCCGGATATTAGCTACGGCGCCAAGGTGGCTTACGTTTGCGTTACCTACCTATTGGCCAACATCTTTTTTACCGCCAATAACATCGCCTATGGATCCATGCTGGCGCTGATCACCCGCGACGCTTATGAACGCGGTATCCTCAGCGTATTCCGCAAAGGGCTTTCCACCTGCGGTTCACTGACCGTCGGCGTCTGTACCCTGCCGTTAGTGGCTTTCTTTGGCAATTCGGCCACGTCATGGATCATCGTATTCGGCATTTACGGTTTTTTTACCGCGCTGTTTTTGCTGATAACCGGTATGGGCACCCGGGAAAGGATACGGCCGGTGCGCCAGGACAATACCCGCCATATTACCGCGGGACAGGTAGTGCGCTCGATGCGCGCCAACCGTTACTGGATCATGATTTTCTGTTACCTGCTGGTTACCTTTACCAGCCTGACGGCGCTGACGACCGTGAGCGTTTATTATTCCAAATATATTCTGCAGGATGTTACGCTTATATCCTATATCAGCATGGCGCAATACATCCCAGGATTGCTTACCTTGCTGGTAATCCCCATGCTGATGAAGCACCTGGGCAAGCGCAAACTGGCCATGCTGGGACTGGTGATATGCTGCGTCGCCTATCTGATCCCGTTATTAAATAAGCAGGATTCGCTGTTTATTATCATCTCCACCGCGGTGCGCAGCGTGGGCTTTTGCGGTATCGGCGCCACCATGTTCGCCTTTCTGGCGGATACGATTGATTATGGTGAATGGACCACCAAACTGCGCCTGGAAGGGATCCTGTTCAGCGCCGGCACCCTAGGCCAGACCCTCGGCATGGGGCTTGGCACCGCCAGCGTCGGCTGGATACTCGGCGCCGTCGGTTTCGTCAGCGGGGGCGCCGCCGCCCAACCGCAAAGCGTGGTGTATACCATCGAGTTTATGTTTATTTTCTTCCCGCTTATCCTGGCGGCAATTAATTTACTGATTTTGTATTTTTATAAATTGGATGCTATCTATGACCATCTGGCGGTGGATTTATCGGCAGGGCGCTATCGCCCTGATTGATACCGGGCGCAAAAACAGATAAACAGATAAACAGATATTGTAGCTATTATCATAATGCAATGGACAGACAGGATATCGGGGATTACCCATGGTGAAGATGAATGATGCCGATATGGTAAATTTTTCGCCGCTGATGAAAAGTTTTACCTTCAATGCCTATATGGTATCGGGGTTCACGCCAATTTCACCCGGCAGCAAGCTGGACTTTTTCATAAACCGGCCCAACGGCATGAAAGGATATATGCTTCATCTGACGCAGAAGGGCGAAGGATTGATCCATACCCCCTCCGAGCCTTTTATCTGTCGCCAGGATGATATGCTGCTGTTCCCCCCCGGCATTCCTCATCACTACGGCCGGGCCGAGGGCAGCAACGCCTGGGACCATCTGTGGATTTACTTTATCCCCCGCCCCTATTGGATCGACTGGCTGCATTGGGATGCAACCGGGGATGGCATCGGCAGATTGCGGCTGGATGACAATGTCGAGGACATGACCTTGCTGTTTAAGGAGGTCATCCACCACAACGCGGCCAACGAATCGTTGGCGGACGCGTTGGCGATGAATGCCCTGGAACGCATTATCCTGATGTGCTTCGAGCGGCAGCCCATAAGCAATCGTCATAATCTCGACCCCCGGGTGAAGTCGCTCTGCCAGTACGTCAATGAACATATTGACGAAGAAATCCGCATCGATCATCTGGCGCGCATGACATTTTTATCGCCGTCGCGCCTGGCGCATCTGTTCAAGCGCGAAATGGGACAAACCATCTTTGCCTGGCGGGAAAAGCAGCGCGTTTCCCGCGCCTGCGATTTATTGCAGAAGTCCCATCTGTCCATTGCGCAGATTTCGCTGGCGGTGGGTTATGACGACCCGCTCTATTTTTCCCGCATATTTCGCCATCATCTGGCCGTCAGTCCACGCGATTATCGCAAAAAGTTCGAGAAGATGCCCAGTATATGACATCGTCCACCAGATTATCGGCTATCTGGGACGCGGCCACGCCGGCGCCCAAGGCACATATCATTTCTGAAAAAGCGTCCGCTGGGCGAAGATCCGCAGCGACACCCGCGGATTGATCGTATAGCCCGTGACGAGGCGGCATCAGATCAGATATCTTCCAGATCAAGACCACGCGTTTTCGGGCCGAACACCGCAATCACGCCCATCACAATCAGCATGCTGACCACGATAAACGCGATGACGCCCTGCACGCCCGCATGCTGCAGCAACAGGCCGATAATGATGCTGCTGAACACCGTCGACAGCCGGCTGAAGGAATAACAAAACCCCACGGCGCGGGCGCGGATAAAGGTGGGAAACACCTCCGACTGATAGGAATGGTAGCTGTAGGTCAGCCAGGCGTTGGACCAGGTGACAAAAAAACCGCATATGATAAGCAGCAGCGGATTATTCTGCACCGCGAACAGCGCGCCGAAAATAACGGTCACCAGGCAGGATAAAACGATTTGCCATTTATTTTCCATTTTATCAGCGTAAAGGCTGCATAACAGGGAACCCAGCGGATACGCCAGGGTGATAAAAAAGGCGTACAGCAGACTGTGGGTAATGGTGGCGCCCCGGCCCGCCAGCAGCGCCGGCAGCCAATTGCCGAAACCGAAAAAGCCGATGGCCTGGAAAAAATTCATCACCGACAGCATCAGGGTCCGGCCGCGATAGGGCGCGGACCAGATGTCCCGGAAGGTGCCGGCTTTCGCCGTCGCCGGCGCCTGGTCGCGCCGGGGGAAATCAACGGCGGCGGTAATGCCGCAGCGTCTTTCCATCTCCAACATCACCTCGCGCGCCTCGCGGTAGCGCCGCTGCTGCACCAGCCAGCGCGGCGATTCCGGCAATTTCTTGCGCACCAGCCAGATGACCAGCGACGCCACGGCCCCGGCGATGACCACATAACGCCAGCCGGTCAAGCCGAAAATAGTCTGCGGCACCAGCCACCAGGACATCAGCGCCACCGCGGGCACCGACAGGAACTGGATGAAAAACGAAAAGGCGAACGCCTTGGTGCGCAGACCCGCCGGGGTCCATTCCGCCAGATAGGTGTCGATGGTCACCAGTTCGATGCCCAACCCTACGCCCACCATAAAACGCAGGAAAATAATCCACTCCGCCTGATGCTGAAAAGCCAGGCATAACGAAAACAGGCCGTACCAGGCCAGGGCGAACATAAAGGTCAGCCGGCGGCCATACCTGTCGGCATACGGACTGAGCAGGCTGGCGCCGATAAACAAGCCGAGGAAGGTGGCCGAGGCGAACGCCGCCTGATCGGAGACGCCGAACACCCCCTGCGCGCCGGTATGGAAAATGCCTTCCGCCACCAGTCCGCCGCTGATATAGCCGGTCTGGAACAAATCATACAGCTCAAAAAAACCGCCCAGGGCCAGCAGTATGATAAACCGCCACAGGCCGGCGGTTGCCGGCAAGGCGTCGATGCGAACCGATAAATCTTCTTCATAAATGGTTAATGGGGCCGCCATCTCGGCATTTGAAACGTACGCGTCACTCATTGTTAACCCTGCCATAACAAACATAAGCTTGCATGTTAATGGCTTTTTACTGCGGGAAACAACTCCCTTTAGCAAGATAGTGTATCGCCGCTGCCCGGATTGCCTTCGTGACGCCGGTTAGCCCGGGGAGGACCGCCGCCGCGCCGTCGTCCCGGCCCAGCCGATGCGCATGGCAAGCCGCAGGGTCCCGCCCGGCGCCAGCACCGCCAGTCCCGGCATGCCGGGCTGGTTATGGGCGTTCACCGGATGGGTTTGAGGTTCCAGGCAGATAAAATCGCTGTTTTGCGGCTGATAGACCATCAGGATATCCGTCGCGCTGTCCAGGGTAACGGTGGCGCCGCTGCCGGCATCATGCAATACCGCCCTGCCGGTCCAGCCGGAAAAGGCATTATTCATCCAGCCCGCCCCCGGCAAGCGGGGCGTGGCGAAATCCCAGCCGCTGGGCACCTCTTCCCGCCAGTCCGCCGGCAGGTGATGGGCGCGCTCCGGCCAGTAGCCCCGCGCCTGAAACCACAGCGTCATGGCCGGGGTTTTGCAAAAAAACGGATGAAACCCCAGCCCGAAAGGAAACGTCTGGGCATCGGTATTGGTGATGCTCAGGGTGGCCAGCAGGGCATGGTCCCGCAGTTGATAGCTCAGCTGCGCACGGTAACGGCAGATGTCCGTCAGCGTGCGGGAGAGGGAAAACGCCACCGCGTCGGGCGCAGAGTCCGCCACCGTCCAGGCCGACAGCCAGCCGTCGCCATGTAAAAAAAACCGTTCGTCCCAGGGCGAGCGGGGAAAGGTGATCGTCCGCCCCCGCCAGTTGAACGCATTGCCCTCCACCCGGTTCGCCAGCGGCAGCATCGGGAATAAGGCGCACTCCCCCGGCGGCGCCAGGGGATCCCGTGCCGGGCGCAGGATCGCGATCCCGCTGCGGGTGGCCAGGCTTAATACCGCGCCGCCCTGCGCCCGGCACCGCAAGACGAGCGCCTCGTTACTTAGCGTGATGCTGTTCATAATCCAGCTCCGCCTGGTCGCCGAAGCGTTGTTCCAGCGCCTCCAGCGTGACGCCTTTGGTTTCCGGCACCTTGCGCCAGATAAAGGTAAAACCCGCCAGGCAGATAACGCCGTAGAGCAGGAAACTGCCCGACGCGCCCAGCGCGGCGTTTAACAGCGGGAAGGTGTAGGTCAACAGGAAACAGGCCACCCACAGGGAAAAGGTGCCGACCGCCATCGCCATGCCCCGTACCCGGTTGGGGAAGATTTCCGACAGCAGTACCCAGGTGACCGGCGCCAGGGTCAACGCGTAAATGGCGATGGCCACCAATACCAGCAACAGTACCGGCAGGCCCAGGATGCCCATGGCGTAGGCGGCGGCGATTAAACCGTAGATAATGGTCAGCCCCAGCGACCCCAGCAGCATCAGCTTGCGGCGGCCCAGCTTATCCACCAGCGGCAGGGCGATAAGGGTGAAAATCAGGTTGATAAGGCCGGTGGCGACAATGGATTTGAGCGTATCGTTGATATCGAATCCGGCGGAGGCGAAAATTTCCTGCGCATAATTGAAGATCACATTAATGCCGCACCATTGCTGGAATACCGCCAACACGATGCCGATGATCATCACCGGCCTTACCCGGCGGGAGAACAACTGCGGCAACCGTACCCGGCGGGTATCGTCCCCGGCCATGGACTGGCGGATCTCCGCCAGCATGGTGCGGGCGTATTGGGCGTTGCCGATTTTGGCCAGCACTTTTTCCGCCTGGTCGAAACGGCCCACTTTCACCAGCCAGCGCGGCGACTCCGGCACCATAAACAGCAGCAGCAAAAACGCCACCGCCGGCACCGCGCCGGAGCCGAACATCCAGCGCCAGCCCATCTGGCCGTTCCAGGACTGGGCGATGTCGGCCATGCCGGCATGCGCCGCCACCGGCTCGGCGATCATCAGATTCACCAATTGGGCGGCCAGCACCCCGATAACGATGGTCAACTGATTCACCGCGACAAAAATACCGCGTTTTTCCGCCGGGCTGACTTCGGCGATATACATCGGCGATAATGCCGACGCCAGGCCGATGCCGAGCCCGCCGATAATGCGAAACGCCACGAATAAAGAGAAATTATGCGCCATCGCCGCGCCCCAGGCCGACAGGGTAAACATCACCGCCGCCAGCAGCAGGGGCAGCTTGCGGCCAAAGCGCTCGGACAAGGTGCCGGAGGCGATGGCGCCCGCCACGCAGCCCGCCAGGGCGGAACTCATCGCCCAGCCGGACTGGGCCGGATTGGTAATACCAAAATAGGCTTCATAGAACGGCTTGGCGCCGCCTATCACCACCCAGTCATAACCGAACAGCAGACCGCCGCAGGCGGCCACCAGGCAGATAGCCCAGACGTAGGGTAAATTCAACGGACTTGTGCTTTTCATGAGACCACCCCTATTGGTTTTGTTGTGAGCAGTCCTGCAATTCGCCGGTCAGCGTAGGGGCCAACACCGCGAATAACTGCGCCTTATCATGGTTGGGATTACAGGCGAGCAAGGCGTCGAGCTGCTGTTGCCAGCGCAGGGTATCGCCGAGCCCGAGGGCTGCCAGGGCGCCGACAAACAGGCAGTGCTGACGGTGGTTTTGTGCCGGGTCATTGTCCAGCACCACTAAATCGGGCAGGGATACCGCAAAGAAGTCCGTCGCTACCGGCCGGTCGAGGGCGGCGTCGGACCAGTGCCGCAGGGCGGTAAAGAGGTCGTGCGCCTCCCGGACGCGGCCCAGGCGCGCCAGCGCCGCGCCCTGGTAGAACACATAATCCACCGGCTGATCGTTGTAATAACGGCTTTCATTGACCTCGCCGTTGCCCCGTGCCGCCCGTTGAAAATGCGCCCGCGCCTGTACGTCGTCCCCCAGGCGCTGCGCGCAAATGCCCAGCCAGAAGTAAATATCGTTGTCGGTTTGCCCCACCAGCCGCCCTTCCCCCAGGTTCGGCGGATAGCGCAGCGCCGCCTGCAGGCTTAAGGACGCGGTATGCGGCTTACCCGCCGCAAGCGCGCCATGGGCCTGGCGAAGCTGCGCGATCAGGTATTGGGCGGTCACTTTGCCCTCGCCGCCTTCCCAGGGGTGGAAGACATGGGACAACAGCACCGACAGCGCTTTTTCCGGTTGCCCGAGCTGATTATATAAACTCAGCAGCTCGGCAATCAGGTCGTCGCGCCGGAGGACCACAGGCATATGCGCCGTCAGTTTTGCCAGGCGTTCCGCCGGTTTGACCCCGCATAACCTGCGCAGGCAATCCCCTTCAAACAGCAGGCGCGCGTCGGTGGGGGCCAGGGTGAACGCCTGTTCCAGATGGCGGGCGGCCAGCCGGCGATCCTGTTGCTTATTGAAATAGAAAACCCCCAGGTCGCGCCAGACGCCGGCAAAAGCGGGCTGCAGCGCAAGACTGCGCCGCCAGCAGTCCACCGCCCGCGGGTAGTTGCGTTTGCTGTAATGGAAGCACCCCAGCAGATACTGGGCGAAATAGCACTCAGGCAGTTGTTCCAGCATCGCCACTTCCGCCAGTTGGTTGGGGAACCGCACCAAGCGGCCGAAGTTATCCCGCGCCTGCTGCAGTAACGCCAGGTATTGCCCTGGCGAAAGCGTCCCTTTTGCCAGGACGGCGCGTAAATACAGCGGCAGGGTTTCCCGGCTGTCGAGCAGCGTCAGGATGGCGAGGGCCTCGTCACGCAGGCCGAACGATAGCAGGGTAGTGGCGATGCCCAGGGCGTTAACGCCCCGATCGCCGGTGACCCGGCGCAGCTCGGCAAGCGATGCTTCCTGGTTATCAAACAGATAACGCAGGGCAAACAGCACATAATGCAGGGGATAGACCTGCAGTTGCCGTTCAATATACGCCAGGCTTTCAGCCGGCCGGCCGGTGCGTTGCAGCAGGACGGCCCTCAGCGCCAGCAGCGGATAATTGGCGCCGTTGCTCAGCAGGCTCTGGTCGGCAAAGGCTAACGCGTCCCGCCACTGCCGGCGGCGGGCGGCGATGCGCGCCAAACCGAAAAAGCCCCCTTCCTTGCCGTTGCCGCTCCAGGTCGCGCGATAAAAATCTTCATAGGCGCGATCCCATTGCCGCAGGCGTTCCCAGGCGCAGGCGCGTATCAGGCTGGCGCCGCCGTCCTGCGGATTTTTATTCAGGCGATGGCTACGGGCTAAAGCGGCATCGGCATAGGCGATCGCCTGCTCATAGCCGGCACGGTTATACTCTTTTATCGCCAGCGCCAGGTTGCAACGGTAGTCGCCGGCGTCCAGGGCCAGCCCTCGCCGGTAATACTCGTCCGCGCCCTGTCCGGCATGGTTATATTGTTCCAGGTGCTGGCCGATAAACCAGGCTTCGTCGGCGCTGTCGATATCGGCGGGCGGGCGCGGAGGCTGGGCCGGGGCCGGCAAAGGCGCGTCCGTGGGCTGGTGCTCAAGGTAGCTGAGGACCACGTTATTCTGCGTATCCCTGAGTTCGATGGACAACCGGCCGGAAAAATCGCCCGCTAATTCTTCCTGTAACGCCTGGGTGGGGGTCAGGTCCACCGTGATATCCAGTAGCGGCGCAGGCAGGCGCTGGTCGCGGATAACCAAACGATACCCATGCAGTATCGCCACCGCGTAGAGCCCCCATATCAATCCCGCCGCGGTTCTTTCGAGTTTCAGGGCGGCGGTGGTATTGGCGTTTTGCAGCGTGCCCAGGGTATTGTAAGGGAGGAAATTCTGCACAAAGCGCTTTTCTTCCCCGGCATCCAGCCAGCTGAAATCCGGCTGGTTATCGGTAAATACCCCGGTCATCAATTCAATATAGGGGCCATTGGCGTCGGTCAAGTTAGCGTCCCAGGCGCGGCCGAACTCGCCGTTGCCCCAGGTCCACTGTTTTTTCCCGGGCGACACATGATGATCGGCAATATGCAGTAAGCCGCCCTGCTCATCATGGCTGTAAGCGCCGACAAAATCGTAGTCCGACTTATAGGCCATATACGAGGTGGGCACCGGGATATTCTTATAACGGGAAATATCCACCCCGGCGGAATAATCGACTTTATAGTAGGTGCCGGCGGCGATGGGAAACGTGGATACATCGCGTTTGCCGTGATCAAATACCGCGGTGACATCGGGCGGAAAGATGCTTTGGTGATCGTCGCCGCCTTTTACCGCCGGATTCGCCCACCATAAAAAATGACGGGGCGTATCGTTGCCGTTGAAGATCCTGGCCGAAATTTCGATTAACGCCCGATCCGGATACAGGGTAAACCCGGTCATGACCTGCAGGCCGCGCATAGGCTCCAGCTCGCCCAGCCAGACCGTGCATGCGCCGTCCTCGTGCTGTTGCAGCCGGTAATCCACCGGCATATAGGTGGTCGGCCGGTGATGCTGCGGCCAGTTGAATTCGATGCCGCCGGATATCCACGGCCCGAGCAGGCCCACCAGGGCGGGCTTAATCACCTCGTTGTGATAAACAAAATCGCGCTGTTTGATCTTGTCGTAGGCGCGCTGGATACGCCCCCCCAGTTCCGGCAACAGCATGACCCGCAGATAATCGTTTTCCAGCCACAGCGCCTGATATTCCCGCGGCGCTTTTTCCCCGGTCAGGGTATCCGTTACGCCGTAGGGATAGACCGCGCCGGACGATCCCTGGTACACCCGATGTTCCAGAAACATCGGATGCGTATCCTGCCCACCGGTCAGGTAAGTGGGAATCGACACGCTTTCCCGCCACATCTTCACTGTACCTGTCATAGCCGCCTCAATTAAAGTTTTGATTAAACAAATCAGAGGAGGCAGTATAAAGGACAGTTTGTGGTCAATATTCGTCAAGCGGTCACGCAATACAGTTAAGTGAGTTGAGTGAATGAACCTCTGCGGCATGAACAGCCATATGATGCGCGGTCATAATAAAGCAGTAATAATCAGCCACTTATACCGCGAAAAAATCGCCAGCAAGTCTACGCTGGCACGATTAAGTCAATTGAGCATCCAGGCGGTGAGCAATATTCTGGATGAATTGCTTGCGGAGGGTTATTTGTGCCGTTCAGCACGCAATTTGCACAAGCGCGGCAACAACAGCGGCAGCTTCCAGATCGCCACCCGTGGCAATATCCTGTGCCTGAATATCTCGCCTTTTTTGATTGAAAGCGTCCTGGTGGATGGTCTGGTCCGGCCGCTGCAGCCCCTGCGGCAGCAGCCGGCGCGGATTGCCACGCCCGGGCAATTGGCGCAGGAAATCGAGCGGCAGTACCATGGATATCGCCAGCATGATCCACAGACGCCGCTGCGCATTGCGCTGTCCATCCACGGCCAGGTCAATCCGCGCACCGGCGTGTCGGAAAGAATGCCCCAGGCGTTGTGGCACGAGCCCGTTGAACTGCGTTATCTGCTGGAAGAGAAACTGGCTACCCGGTTGTTGATGGACAATGATTGCGTGATGCTGGCGCTGGCGGAGAAATGGCAGAACCGGGCTAACGCCGGTGATTTTTGCGTTATCAACGTCGATTACGGCATCGGCTCATCCTTCGTTATCGATCGTGACATCTATCGCGGTACGCTGTTCGGCAGCGGCCAGATCGGCCATACCATTATCGATCCCGACGGGGCGGCCTGCTCGTGCGGGCGCTACGGTTGCCTGGAGACCATCGCCTCGCTCTCTTCCCTGAAGAAAAAGGTCAGGATGCAGTTAAAAATGACCCCGGACAACGACCTGGAAAACCAGCAGATCACCACCGCCTGGCTGCTGAGTGAATTCCACGCCGGCAACCCGTCGGTGCGCTTGCTGGTGCAGAACGCGGCGCGGGCGATCGGGCTGAGCCTGTATAATTTCCTCAATATCCTGAATATCAACCGTATTTATCTCTACGGCCGCAGTTGTCAATTCGGCGCCGACTGGCTGGCGATCATCCATGAGCAAACCCGCTATAATCCCTTCGATCACGCCGAGACCGCCATAGACAACGCGACACAGATTCTGGTGGGCGGATTGAGCCGGCAACAGCAGGTGATGGGCATCGGTTTTCTCTATGCCGAGAACATCCTGAAAAACGGACTGTTCGATCGCGCCGCGCCGGAGGTCCAGGCGCGGCAGGAGTGACCGCGCTGCGCCCGAACGGCGGAAAACGGCCGCCGGCGCTACTGGCGCGTCAGGCGCAGTCCGTTCGCCACCACCAGCAGGCTGGCCCCCATATCGGCGAACACCGCCATCCACATGGTGGCCATGCCCAGCATGGCCAGGATCAGGAAGGCGGCCTTGATGCCCAGGGCCAGCGTAATATTCTGCACCAGCACCCGGCTCGTGGTGCGCGACAGGCGCACGAAGCGCACTATTTTATTCAGGTCGTCATCCATCAGCGCCACATCGGCGGTTTCAATGGCGGTATCCGTGCCCGCCGCCCCCATGGCAAAACCGATATCGGCCCTGGCCAGGGCGGGGGCATCGTTGATGCCGTCGCCCACCATGCCGACCTTGCCCTGGCGCGCGTACTCCTCCACCGCGCGCAGCTTGTCCTCCGGCAGTTGATCGCCCAGAGCCTCGTCGATGCCGACCTGGCTGGCGATGGCGCGGGCGGTATGGGCGTTATCGCCGGTCAGCATCACGGTTTTGATGCCCAGAGCCTGCAGCGCCTTGATGGCGGCGCGGCTGCTTTCCTTTACGGTATCCGCCACCGCGAACAACACCAGTACCCGTTCGCCGTCGCTGAGCATGATAACGGTCTTGCCCTGCGCCTCAAGCGCGCCAAGCCGCGCCTCCAGCTCGGGCGTACACACCCCCAGTTCATGAATCAACCGATGGTTGCCAAGCTGGTACTGTACGCCGTCCACCGTGCCGCGCACGCCGCGTCCCGGCAGCGCGCCGAAATCGGCGACGTCCGGCGGCGGCGCGTCATTGCCCCGGTCCGCCGTCGCCACGGCGCGGGAGACCGGGTGATCGGAGCGGGAGGCGATGGCGACGGCGACAAGCACCGGGTCCCGCCCCTCCCCTTGCGCCAGCGGCACGGTATCGGTCAGCGCCGGTTTGCCATGGGTAATGGTGCCCGTCTTGTCCAGCGCCAGCCAGGCGAGCTTGTGGCCTTCCTCAAGATAGACGCCGCCCTTGATCAGAATACCGTGGCGGGCGGCCGCGCCCAGGCCGCTGACGATGGTCACCGGCGTCGAGATCACCAGGGCGCACGGGCAGGCGATAACCAGCATCACCAGCGCCCGGTAGGCCCATTCGTACCACCCGCCGCCGAACAACAGCGGCGCCCCCAGGGCGATGGCCAGGGCGAGGACAAACACCGCCGGCGTATAGATCCGCGCGAACCGGTCGATAAAGCGCGCAGTGGGCGCGCGCGCGCCCTGCGCTTCCTCGACCGCATGGATAATGCGCGCCAGGGTGGATTGGGTGGCGGCGGCCGTCACCCGGAACTCAAACGCGCCCGATCCGTTAATCGTGCCGGCGAACACCGTATCGCCGGCGGTTTTTTCCACCGGCAGGCTCTCACCGGTGATGGGCGCCTGATCCACGCTTGAGGCGCCGTCCGTGATCACGCCGTCGAGAGCGATGCGCTCGCCGGGTTTTACCCGCACGATCCGGCCCGGCGCAATATCCCCGGCGGCCACGTCGGCCCAGCCGCCGTCCGGCAGCCGCACCGTCGCCAGTTCAGGGCTGAGCTGCACCAGTCCGCGGATGGCGTTGCGCGCCCGGTCCAGGGATTTGGCCTCGATAAGCTCGGCCAGGGTAAACAGCACCATCACCATGGCCGCTTCCGGCCATTGGCCAATCAACATCGCCCCCGTGACGGCGATGCTCATCAGCGTATTGATATTCAGATTGCCGTGGCGCAGCGCAATCCAGCCTTTCCGGTAAGTTTCCAGGCCGCAGACGGCAATGGCCGCCAGCGCCAATACCGCCCCCGCCCATTGGGGCCATCCCGCCCAGTGGCACGCTTCCGCGCCCAGCGCCGCCGCGCCCGCCAGCGCCAGCGGCCACCAGGGTTTAGCCGCCGGCGTCTCCGGCGGCCGAGCGTCCACCACCGGGCTGCTGTCCATGCCCAGCGCGCGGATCGCCGCCTCGACGGCGGGCAGGGCGCCTTCGCTATGAGCGACGGTCAGCACCTGCCGCATCAGGTTGAACTCCATGCCCTGCACGCCGGGCATACCGCCCAGCGCCTTGCGGATCATGCCCTCTTCCGTCGGGCAATCCATCTGGGCGATATACAGGCGGCTGATCAGGCTGCCGGCGGGAAAGCCGGCCGCGCCCGGACTGGCCGCACTGGCGGTGGCGGAGTGCGCCGCATCCGTCCGGCAGCAGGGCTGAGGCGGGTTATCCTGGCCTAATGGCCCTGAAACACGGGCGCGACAGCAGTCGCGGGGGGTGGTGATGGGGGTCATGCGCTGAAAAGCCATGTTGTGCTCCTGTTAGCATCCGTTATGGCGTATTGCACACCCTGAAGCTACTATAGAGTCAAGCCATATAATAAAGGAGCCCGTGATGAAAATCGGTGAAGTCGCGTTAACGGCGCATTGCACGGTGGAAACCGTGCGTTTTTATGAAAAACAGGGTTTGCTGCCCGCCCCCCTGCGCACCGCGGCCAATTACCGCAGCTATACGCCGCAGTACGTGGAGCGCCTGCGGTTTATCCGCCACTGCCGCGTGCTGGATATGACCCACGGGGAAATTCGCCAGTTGCTGGATCTGGTTGAAAAGCCCGATGCCGGATGCGGCGCGGTCAACCATCTGCTTGAGGAGCATATCGCCCACGTGGAGGCGCGCATCGCAGAGCTTACCCAGCTTAAGGGGCAGCTTACCGACCTGCGCCGGCGCTGCCAGCGGGAACAGCGGGTGGATGGCTGCGGCATTGTGCAAGGCATTGCGGCAATGGACACCGGGCCGGCGCCGGAGCGGCATACGCATTTGGGCTGAATGTCCGATCTCGGCGGATGAACGGGGTAACCCGCCGCCCAGCGCTAATTATCTTAGACGCCTGACGCCGTCGGCAGGACGAGGACATTGCCGGGGCCGGCATCGGCCGCTTTACCCCTCGCGGTTGGCGACATGAGGGGCAAACCCTGGCTCCGCCGGGAGGCAGGATGCCGCGCCACTCAGCGTGGTTGCTTTGCCAAGCCCGTGGCCAGGAACGCGCGCAGCCTTGCCACCCCCTGTGCTAGCCTGTCCTGCGAACTGGCGAAACACCAGCGGATACAGCCCTCGCCCGCCGGGCCGAACGCACTCCCCGGCGCCAACCCCAGCCCGGCGTCGGCCACCAGCGCCTTGCACAGCGCCAGGCTGTCCCGCAGCCCCGCCACACGGAAAAAAAGATACATGGCGCCCTGGGGCAAGGGCGTTTCTATTTGCGCAAAGGCGCTCAGTTCGCGGTAGAGAAAATCCCGCGAGGCCTGGAATCGGGACAGGGTGTCGCGCAGCGCCGCCTCCCCCTGGCTGACCGCCGCCAAGCCCGCCTTTTGCACGAATGCCGGCGCGCAGCTGCTGTTATATTCGATTAATTTACCCATATCCTCGATTAGCGTATCGGGCACCACCATCCATCCCAACCGCCAGCCGGTCATCATCCAACTTTTGGAAAAGCTGTTAATCACGATCAGTCGATCCCGCGCATCGGCAATATCAAGAAACGACGGCGCACAGCGGTTTGCGGGCATGTCAAACACTATGCGGCCGTAGACCTCGTCGGAGACAATCCAGATACCGTGCCGGCGGCAATGCGCCAGCACCATCGCCTGCTGCGCCGCCGACATTACCCAGCCGCTGGGATTATTCGGCGAGTTAATCACCAGCGCCCGCGTGCCCGGCGTCAGGGCGGCAAGCAGCGTCTCCATATCCAGGTGCCAGCGGGAGACGTTTTGCGGTTCACGCAGCAGCCGCAGCGGCACTTCCGCCACCCGCGCGCCGAGAATTTTCGGAATTTCAACCAGGTTCGGCCACACCGGCGTCACCACCACCACCCGGTCGCCGGGACGGTAAAGCGCCTGCGCCGTCAGCATCAGCGCCGACACGCCGGAATTGGTCACGGCAATGCGGTTTTCGTCTACCGGCCGGTGCCAGGACGACAGATAACGCGCCAGCGCCTCGCGCAGCGCCGGCTCGCCCAGGTTGGGGGTATAAAACGTCTCCCCCGCCGCCAGCGACGCCTGCGCGGCGGCGCAGATAAACTCCGGCGTGCTGCGATCCGGTTCGCCAAACCAGAACGGCAGGATATCCTCGCGGCCAATAGCGGCGTTGGCCACCTCGCGGATGGCGGAAAAACGCAGATCGCGCACGCCGGACCGCATCAGCGGCGCATCATCGGGGCCGGGCGGCAGCGCGCCATCGTCTGACAGTGACATGTCTTCGCCTTGTAAAAGATGAACGGCCGTGACCGTCGTCACGGGATTGCCCCAGATTAACAACGTTCGGCTGAAAAAGGGAGGCCGGCGCGCTGATATCCCGCCGGCAATCTATTATTTATTCCGCCGCGCCTTCCCGCGCGCGCCGTGACTCGCGCCAGCGCGGCTGGTCGCAGATATTGCCAAGGAACTCGATTACCACGTGCGCGCCCAGGTAAGACGTCACGCCGGAGCCGACATCCAGCAGCGGGTTGACCTCGACAAAATCAAAACCCACCACCTGATAGCGTTCGGCTATCGTCTTCAGGCTGTCGCGCAATTCGGCGTAGGTCATGCCGTCCGGCTCCGCCGAGACGCAGCCCGGCACCAGCGACATATCCAGCACATCCACGTCGATGCTGACATACACCCTGGCGTTTTCCGGCAGCAGCGCGCCGATACCCTGCGGCCCGATGCGCCGGAACTCGCCCATCGGAATCACCCGGTTTCCCCCCTCAATCACCTGCTCAACGATTTCCGCGCTGTGGCGCAGGCTGCGGATGCCAATCTGCGTCAGGCTGCTGGCCTTGGCCCGCTCCACCACATGGCGGAAAGCGTGGCCGTTGGTGTATTGCATATCCTGCTCCAGCGTGCCGTAATCCGTATGGGCATCAAAATGCAGTACGTGGATATCGCCGTCAAACGCACGGAACACCGGGTAGGTAATCGAATGGTCACCGCCCAGGATCACCGGCAGCGCGCCGCCGTCCAGGATGTGCTTAACCGCGTCGGTGATAAGCTCAAAGGTTTTTTCAACATTGGTGGGATGGATATCCACATCGCCGGCGTCCACGATCAGCCCGCCGCGGACCTCCTCGCCGAGGAATTCCCGCTTTTCCTCCGGGGAATAATAACCGCGATGCTCGCTGCAAAAACGCAGCGAGTGCTCGCGTAGGGAGCGCGGCGCCATACGGGTGCCGGGCATAAAGGGCGAGCCCTCGTCGAAGGGAATGCCCAATATGGCGATGGCCGCGTCCAGTTGGGTGATATCAGGCGCAATCCTGGCGCGTAAAAACGAAGGAATGCCGACAAACGGCCGGTTGACTCGGGACATGATGTTACTCCTGGGTAGAGGGATTATCGCGCCCCGACGCATAGGTCAGGGTCAGAAACTGCCGCAGGCGGGGATCGCGCGGGGAACCGACCAGCTGTGACACCGGCCCTTCCTCGACAATGCCGCCCTCGCACATAAACGCGAGGCGTCCGGCAACGTTCACCGCAAAACGGATATCGTGGGTGACAATCAGCATGGCCATGCCGCCCTGCGCCAGCGAGCGCAGCAGCGTCTGCACCTCGCCCACCAGCTCCGGGTCAAGCGCCGAGGTGGGCTCGTCGAACAGCATCACCGCCGGGTCCATCACCAGCGCCCGGGCAATCGCGGCGCGCTGCTTCTGCCCGCCGGAGAGCTGCCAGGGATAGCGGTCGGCTACCTGGGACAGCGCAAACTGCGCCATTTGCCGTTCCGCGCGCGCGTGGGCTTGTTCACCGCCGCGGCCCAATACCACCCGTTGCGGCGTGACGATGTTTTCGCGTACGGTGAGGTGCGGCCACAAATTGAACTGCTGGAATACCATCCCCAGCCGGGGACGCAACATATCGATCTGGCGCCGGGACTGGTGGCGGATGATTTCCCCTTCCCGCCGCCGGCCGAAAGGGGCGCCGTTGATCTCGATAAAACCTTCATCCGGCGTTTCCAGCCAGGTCACGCAGCGCAGCAGCGTGCTTTTGCCACAGCCGCTGGGGCCAATCAGCGCCACAATTTCACCCGGGGCAATATCCAGATACACCTGATTAACGGCGCAGACCTGGCGAAAGCGTTTGCTGACAGCGGTGACGCGCAGAGCGGGCGGATTATTCATGGCATGTTCCGCCAGTCAAGGGAGAGGTAGCGCCGGGCAATGGCGCTGCGCTGGATAGCATGGCGGCTGGGTTGCCCGCCGCCCAGCTCCACGCGGCGGGCAATCTCGGCGACAAGCGCGGCGATAAGCCAGTACAGGGCGGTAATGGCGATAAACACCTCGAACGGCGCGAAGGTGGCGCCCTGCACCACCAGGCCTTGATAGGTGAGTTCCGGCACGGTGATGGAACTGAGCACCGCCGACTCCTTCATCATGGTCAGCGTCATATTGGTGGTGGGCGGCACCACCGCGCGCAGGACCTGCGGCGCGATAATATGGCGCATGGCCTGCGCAGGCGACATGCCTATCGCCCGGGCGGACTCAAACTGGCCGCGCGGCAGAGCCTGGATGCCGGCGCGCAGGATCTCGCCGTAGTAGGCGCTGGCATAGAGCGCCAGCGCCAGGGTACCCACCACCTCGGCCGGCAGACGCAGGCCGGTATAGGGCAACCCGTAATACACCACGAACAGAAAAATAATAAACGGCGCGCTGCGCAGGCAGGCGATATAGAGACCGATCGGCGCGGCCACCACCCGCAGCGGCACCAGGCCGAGTAGCGCCACCGCCATGCCCAGCAGGTAGCCGATGGCAAAGGCTATCAGCGTGATTTTCAGGGTCAGGCCGGCGCCCTGCAATAATAGCGGCCAGTAGGGATAAAGCACGGTGAAATCAATATGCATACGTTATACCCGGGCGTCCGCTGCCCTGGCCTCCAGGTAGCTGCCGATGGCGCTGAACGCCAGATTGATCGCCAGAAAAATCAGCGCCGCGCCAAGCAGCGTTTCAAACGGCCGGTAATTACCGCCGGCAATTTGCTGCGCGGTGCGCAGCACGTCCACCACGGTAATGACCGATAGCAAGGCGGTGCCTTTGACGATAATCGTGGCTTCGTTGACAATGACCGGAATCATCCGCCGGAACAGCTGCGGTAAGACCACGCATTGCCATATGGCGCGTGGGGGCAGGCCGAGCGCCGCGGCGGCTTCGATATGCCCCGGATCGAGGGTGGCAAGGCCGCCGCGCATGGCTTCGGCCAGGAATACGGTACTGTTGAGGGTAATGGCGATTATGCCCGCCGCCTCGGGGCTGAGGTCCAACCCCAGGGCCGGCAATACGTAATAACAAATAAAAATCTGGATCAGCAGCGGCGTGCCGCGCACAAAGCTTATCAGCACCGCGGACGCCCTCCCCAGCCAGACGATTTTTTTCGCCCGCAACAGGGTAAACCCGGTTGAGAAAGCCAGCACCAGCAAAAAAATAATCACGGCCAGGCTAAGGTTGACCCATGCCGCCTCCAGTAAAGGCGGGAAACTGGAAAATAACGTTTGCCAACTGAATTTCATCGCCGGGTCTCCGCGTTCGGTTTAACGAAAATTATTGCGCGCCGGGGGGAAGATAGCCGCTATCCGGGATGTCCATGGTAAAACCGAACCATTTTTGCTGAAGTGTCGCCAGGCGCCCGTCATCACGCATGCTGCGGATAACGCCGGAGATAGCATCGCGCAAATCCTTATCTTCCGGGCGGGTGACCCAGGCCAGGTAGTCATAGCCGCCCTGGTTGGGAATCGCCGTCATCAGGTCAAAGGTATCCGGCCGCTGTTTTACCAATACCGCCAGGCTCGGCAACGATTGCACCACCGCGTCCACCTCGCCGTTGGCCAGCGCCATATACGCTCCCTGGAAATCGGTAAACAGCTTGAGCTGCTTATACCCCGCGCCGCCGTCGGCCTTCAGTTTGGCGTCCAGGGCGCGCGCCACGGGTTCGGTGGACGACGCCAGCTGGGTTGCCACCACCTTGCCGTTAAGATCGGCCAGCTTGGCCAATGCGTCACCCTTGCGCTTGAGCAGATACGGCGCGCCGTTGGCAATGGGCAGGGTGTAGGCATAACGCTTGGCGCGCTCTTCGTTAATCCCAACCGTGGTGGCGACGAAATCAAACTTACCGGCCAGCAGCCCCGGCAAAATGCCCTGCCAGGGCAGATCCAGCTGTTTTACCTTCACTCCCAGCGTCTTGGCCACTTCCACCAGGATATCCGACCCATAGCCGACGATTTTGCCATCCTGCACAAACTCGAAGGGGGGAAACGCCGCCTCGGTGCCGACGGTAACGGTGCCGGTGCGTTTGATTTTTTCCAGCGCGGTTTCAGCCGAGGCCTGGCCGGCAAGCAGCCCAAGGCCGGCGCACAGCAGTACCAGCCGGACAATAAACAGGTGACGGGTTTTACGCATGATTAACTCCCATTGAGGACCGGTAAGGTGGCGTCAAGACTGCGCCGTGACAAAATAATCCGCCCGCACCGCCGCGCCGATCACATTCACCATCAGGCGCGCGGCGGTAATACAGCTGATATGATTCACATCTTTGGCGGGGGTAATTTCGACGATATCCATGCCCACCACTCTGCCCTTGCGTACCAGGGCATGGATCAGGCGGCGCACCTGATGAAAGGTGAGGCCGCCCGGCGCCGGGGTTTCCACCGCGGGCATCACCGTAGGATCCAGGCCGTCCGCATCGATGGTGATATAGAATTGACCGCCGTCGGGGATGCGGTCGATAACGGCGTCGATGCCCGCGTCGTGGACCTCGAAGGCGGGAATGATATGCGCGCCATAGGCCAGCGCCGCGTCCACTTCCTCGGTGCGGGCGCTGCCCTGGGCGCGAATGCCGATCTGGAAGATTTCGCCGATATGGGCCATTTCTGACGCGCGGCGGATGGGGCTGGAAAGACCGTTGCGTACGCCGTTCACCTCATTGCGCCAGTCGATATGCGCATCGATCTGAATCAGGGTAATCGGCCCCCGGCCCTCGAACGCCGCCAGGATGGGAATGGGGATGCCGTGGTCGCCGCCCAGAGTAATGGGCATGGCGCCGGCCGCGAGGATTTTACGGATCGCCTGCTCGGCGCGCGGGGTATGGCTGCTAAGATCGGCGGGATCCGCCAGCACATTGCCCACGTCCACCAGCTTGATCGGCCGGTTATCCAGGATCGGGCCGCCGACGTCGAAATCATACTGATCCTTGCCCTTGCTGACGGTGTCGCTTACGGCGCGCACTGCGTCGGGGGCATGGATCTGATCGTTGCTGATGGCATGAGGGGCGTAGGCATTGCCGTAGGGCAGGCCGATAATGGCGATATGCGCGTCCAGATGGTCGAGATCGGTGGACACCGGCGATCGCAGGAAGCCCTGGGGGCCGTAGGAGGGCGGAACGGTAAGGGGTTGCGACATGTGCTGCTCCTGAAGGATGGGTAACGCTTGGGAGTATAGATCGGTTGCCGGCCGCGCTTGGTAACCGCCGGTGAACCTATGCGTGTATGGCGTACACCCTTTTCGCCGGCAACATGCATCCGGCCCGCTCCCGAGCCCCAGGATGGGGCATGCCTGCTCAGATAAAGAGCAGCCGTGGCCGGCGGTGACGCATCACCGTCGTCTCCCGGCATGGCATTTATCTTGCATGTTGTCTTTTGCATATTGTCTTTTGCATGTTGTATTTTGCGCGTCGTTTTTTGCGCACGTTTTTGTTGCAGGGTCCGTTGTTAGACCCACTCTGACCGCTCTCAGGGCGCACGTTAAGCGCGCCTTCCGATGTAGCCCCGACGTTAGGCAGCGAAACATGAATCAATCCGCCAAAAATCTTAAACCCGTGCCGCCTCTGACGGAGGCCGATCTTAAACTGCTGCGCATCTTCCGCATGGTCGCCGAGGCCGGAGGTCTGACCGCGGCCGAGGAGGCGCTGAACATCGAGCGGTCCACCATCAGTCGCCATCTCCAGAACCTGGAGGCCAGGCTGGGTGAAAAACTCTGCTTTCGCGGGCCGGCCGGTTTTCAACTGACGCTATTCGGTGAAAGTGTCTTAAGGGCATCCAGCCTGGCGGACGATACGCTGAAAAAAATACGTGACGATCTGAACGACGCGCGTAATATCCTGGCGGGCGATTTGACTATCGGCATCGCCGATAACTGCCTGTCCAATTCCGGCTCCAAGGTGTCCGAGGCGCTGGCGGCATTCCGCTCCATCGCGCCGGACGTCACCGTGCATCTGTCCATCCATCAGCATGATTCGCTGCTCACGCACATGCTTGACCGGCAATTGCATATTGGCATCAGCGGCATGCCGGAGACCAACCGGCAGTTGCAAAGCGTGCCGTTGTTCAAGGAGGCGTTCCGCCTCTACGTGGCCATCCCCTTCGGCCAGCCGTCGCCCGGGATGGCGGATTTAATTGACCAGAATTATGTCCTGGTCACCCGCGATCGCGATCCCTACAGTTCCCGGTTAAGCCAGCGGCTTAATATGAAACGCAAGGCCGTTGCCTCGGGACTGGAGGCGGTCGCCACCCTGATTGCCGCCGGCGGTTATGTGGGACTGTTGCCGACCCATTACGTGCAGACGCTGTCCCAGTTCTATTGTTTTGTTGAAGTCGCGGATGCGCAGACGTTCGCCTATGAAGTGACGTTTTCGCTGCTGTCGCTGCGGGGGCATCCCCTGCCCCCCAGCGGCCAGCGTTTTATGCGTTTATTGCTCAATTTAATGCACCAGGATACCCGCGGCGGGTTCCCGTTGAAGGCGGCCAGCTAACGCCCGCCTATCGTGCCGCGCCGCCAGCGACGCGGCCGGAGCCAAGCCACGCCACGCGTATTACCGGGTGCTCGGCGCCGCCGTCTCCGGTATCCATGGCCCTTTCACCTCCCCGCCGGGAAAATCGCCGGTGAGAATACGCAACAGCATGTCGCGCGGCGTGTTATCGCCCTGCCCCTGGATGCTGACGATGTCCTGTGGACAGGCGGAAAACGCCACGTAGCAGTCCATTTCGGCGCGCAGGATAATGTAATCCCCCGGACGCGTCACCGTCGGCAGCGTGCTGAGCGTGATGCCGTCCGGCTGCACGCGAATATTCATAAACACATTAAACGAGGCGAGATTGCCGTGCGGCAGGGCAACGCCCAGTTCCGCCAGTCCTTGATGCAGGTTATCGTGGCAGTTGCGATGCGGCTCCGTGCAGCCCAGCAGCTCATAGCGGCGCGCGTCGCAGGCCGCCATAAAGGTGTCGTGCACGCCCGGGGAGGTATCCGCCACTAGGGTCAGGATCGGATGGCGCTGATTGGTGATAAAACTGTCGCCCACCACCGGATTCAGGCGCTGGTTCCAGACCCGCGTCGCCTCCATGCACATGTACTCGCCCACGTCGCGGGCGTTATAAGCCCAGCAGTCCGCCACCTGGGTGCCGTGCAGGTTAATCAACTGCACCGCTTCACCCGCGGCCAGGCGGATCGCCTTGCCGTGGCGGGCGGGGATCAGCCGCTCATCGCGGCAGGTAAATTGTGCTTCCATTGGTCTTCTCCAGGTTAATTCGCCGTACGGCGGCTATAGCGCGTCATGCGCCGCTCCACCCGCCGGGCCAGAATGTCGATAACATTGTTAAGCAGCCAATAACACAGCGCCACCGCCAGATAGATTTCCAGCGGGGCGTAGGTGGCCGAGATGGCCTGCTTGGCGGCGTACATAAATTCCCGCACCGAGACAATCGACAGCAGCGCCGAGTCCTTGATCAGGCCAATCAGCAGGCCCGTCAGCGGCGACAGCATCTGCGGCAGGGTTTGCGGCAGCACCACGTCCACCAGTGCGCGGGTCCGGCTTAAACCCAGCACCCGCGTGGCTTCCCACTGCCCGCGCGGCAGGGCCGCCATCGCGGCCAGGATCACCTGCGCGACATAGGGAGCGTAATAGAACGTCAGCGCCAGCACGCCCACGGTGGGCGACGAGAACGTGATGCCATATTCAGGCAGCACAAAATACAGCAGATAAATCACCACCAGCAGCGGCAGGCCGAGGGTCAGCGCGCGATAGGCGCGCAGCAGCGGCTGCCAGAAAGGCGGCGCGCGCAGCAGACACCACGCCAGCAGCGCGCCGGCAAGCCCCGCGCACCATGCGGCGATAAGACTCAGCAACAGCGTGATTTGCATCCCCGCCCACAGCGCGGGAGCCGACGAGGCAATGGCATGCCAGTCCATTATACCGGTCTCCCTTTGCCTTCGAGATAACGCGCCGCGCGCAGCAGCGGCAGGGCAATCAGCAGATAGCCGAGCGCCACCAGCAGCAGCACCTGGGCCGGCTCGTAGCTGCGGGCGATGACGATCTGCCCGGCGTAGGTCAGCTCGGTCAGCGCCACCACCGACGCCAGCGGCGTGGTTTTCAGCAAAAGGGTAAATTCGTTGACCAGCATGGGCAGGCTGGCGCGCATCACCTGCGGATTGACCACATACCACCAGGTGAGCCAGCGTCCAAGCCCGAGCGTGCGCGCCGCCTCCAGCTGTCCTGGCGTGACCAGGCGCCGGTTGACCCGCAGGATTTCCGCCACATAGGCGCCGCTGTTCATGCCGATGGCGATCGTCGCCGCCAGCAGCGGTTGCCCGCCCAGCCCGAGCCTGGGCAAGGTAAAAAACACCACGAACAGCTGGACGATGGCGGGCGTGCCGCGCATCAGGCTGACATACAGCCGGCCGGCAAAACGCGGTACCCCGCCCCGCCGCAACTGCAGGTAGCAGCCCAACTGGCCCAGCGCCAGGCTCAGCAGCGCCGCCAGCATCGTCAGTTGCAGGGTGACCCACAGGCCCCGCGCCAGCTCCGGCAATCCGGCGCTGACCTCAGCATCCAGCCCCATGGCTACCTCACTGAGCCGGAAAATCGGTCAACGCTTCCGCCGCCGATAGCCGCAGCGGCGCCGGACGGTCATTACCCTCGATCCCTGTGCAGCAGGCGCTGACGATAAACAGCGTATCCATCACCACCCGGCAGGTGATGCTGTCGCCGGCCCGTGTCTCATTAGGCCGCGGCGCGATAGCGCCATTGCGTTCCAGGTCTACATGCATAAACAAATTGACGGGGTCGGGCAGTTTCGGCACAGGCATCTTCAGGCGCGCCAGTTCGGCGGCCACCGCGTCCATACAGCCCTGTTGCCCGGCATAACCGCGCCCGGCCAGCCACGCCGTGGTGGAACCCGGCAGCAGCAGATCGTGGCGGCGCACGCTATCCTTGCCGAGCACCATAACCGGCCGGCGGCGGTTATTGACCAAACGCATGCCCGAGCCGAGCAGATAGCTGTTGCTAAAGACGCGTGTGTGATGCACCGACAGCCAGATCCCCGGATCGTCGACGCTGAAACCAAATAGCGAGGCGACCGCGCCGTCGCCCAGCGCGGTGATGCGCAGCAACTGTCCGCGCACCACGCGGATAGCACCCGCCGCGCCCGGCGTCACCACGACCGGCTCCGCCAGCGAGCGCGCGGTTTTTTGGGCGGCAACATCCTCTTTCATCAGTAACATATCAGGCCTCGCCGGCGTTGGGTTGATCGGAGATAAGGATATCGATGGGGGTCACCTGTAGCCCGTTGCCGGGAATAATGTCTTGCGGACAGGACGACACGGCGCAGACCAGATCGCACAATGCCAGGAAGGTAATGCGGTCCCCCGCCCGGCTATGCGGATCGGTCACCTCCATTCGGCCGTCGGCGGTGACCGGGCCATTCTGGAACAGGTTGAACGGTTCCGGCAGGCTGTAGTAGGTAACGCCAAAGCCGCGCATGCCTTCCAGCAGGTTATCGACGCAGTTGCGATGCCCCTCGACGCCGAAGTCCACGCTGAACCGAGTACGGTCGCAGGCCGGCACGTTGGCGTCGTGAATGCCGATGCTGTCGTCGATAATACGCAACATGGCGCGGTTATCGCTTGACCAAAGCGCGTCGCCCGGCTTAAAGAACAGCGAGCGCAGGTGTTGGCGCGTATGCACCGGCGACAGCTTCTCGGCGGGATTCGCCGCGTTTACCGCCACAAAATCCGCCGCCTGCTGCCCCTCGCTGTCGATAATGGTGAGATATTGCCCTTTACGGACGGTGAATGCCCGGCCGTGCCCGGCGGGGACATGAACCTGTTGCTGACACATGCCTTACTCCTGCGGAATGAAATTATCGGCCGGCACCGTAAAGGTGGTGCCCAGGTATTGGGTTTGCAGCTGTGCCAGTTCGCCGGTTTTCTGCATCGCCAGGATACGGTCGCTGATAACCTTGTTCAGCGCGGCGTCCTCTTTGCGGGTGGCCCACGCCATCCACTGCGATGGGCCTATCTCGCCCACCTGCGCCACCTTGCCGGGATATTTTTTCGCGACAGGCGCCAGCACGGCGATATCGTCAATCACAAAGTCGGCGCGTTTGGTCATCAAGGTGCTGACGGTCTGGTCCAGCGTATCGACGCTGATGATGATGATAGGTTTAAGGCCTTTGCCCGCCAGTTGGTCATTAAAGGTTTTCAGCAGTTGTTCCGGCACGCTGGCGCTTTTTGCCGCGCCGCGCAGCCCCGCCAGGTCTTCCACTTTCAATGGCTTGGCGCTGAAATGGCCCGCGTCGGCTTGGCGTACCAGGATACCGTTGACGGTTTTACTGAAGGGCACGGTAAACAGCACCTTCTTCGCCCGCTCGGCGGTGACATTAAGGGAGGAACCTTCGGCGTTGAAGGCGCCGGAGATCAGCCCGGGAATAATGCCGCTGAAGGCGGTTTTCTGAAACTCCAGTTTCACCCCCAGTTCTTTGGCTACCGACTGCATAATGGCGGCGCTGTAGCCGACCACCTCGCCCTGGTCGTTGGTGTATTCGTAGGGGGGAAAGGTGGGATCGATACCGACGGTCATTTTGCCGCTGGATTTGATATCGGCCAGCGTATCCGCCTGGGCCGTGGCGCAGTAAGATCCTAAGGTCAGCAGCGCGGCGGCGAAAAAGGCGATTTTATTCATAAGGGTCATATCCTGGTGTGGTGGCGATGTCTAGCAATTAGGCAGCTTTCATGCCACTTTTTACCGCCATCGTTATCCGCGCCGGGGGAGAAACCCTTTTTTCTGTATAAAATCAGAATGAAACTATTGTTTCTTTATACTTATATTTTATTTCTTTTGTTTCTTAACGGTCGTTTACAGCCGCGCCGGACCGGCGGTTGCCGCGCCGCCGGCGCACCATCCCCGGGCAAAATCTTGCGCTATTGCACCATGACGATCGGTTATTCCAGCTCATCAAGCCACTGGTGCACGGATTCGATCAGCGCCAGCTGATCGTTGCGGGCTTTGCCACGCTCGCGCGCCACCAGCGAACACAGCAGGTTGCATACCCCCGAGAGCGACGCGGTGCTGTCAAAGATCAGGCTGCCCTCGGTGTGGCAGCGAATAATCCAGGTCGCCTGTTTCGAGGGTTTGCCGGAAAGGACGTCGGAGAGGTACAGCATCGGCACCCGCAGCTCCGCCATGGCGTTCATCGCCGCCTCCAGGGCGGGCATCCGGCGGCGCAGGCCGACGCAGATTGCCACGTCCAGCGGCCCCAGCACGGCAAGGTGCTCCGCCAGCGAATCGCCGGCGCGCGGCAGCAGCCTCACGTCGTGGTGAACATGGATCAGATCGCGATAGAGCATGGCGGCAATGGTCTGGCTGAATCGCCAGCCCATCACCACCACCCGGCGGGCGCCTGCGACCGCTTGCGTGATGTCGCCCAGTTGCTGCGCGTCCAGCGAGCGGTAGGTATTGACCAGGTTGGCCACCTCGCGCTCCAGATGGTTTTGGATCACCGCATCCAGCGGCGAGCCGGATTGAAATTGCTGCAGGTAAAGGGGCGAGCCGCTGTTTTGCATATCGCGCGCCTGCCGCCGGGCCGCGTCGTAATTGTCATAGCCCAGATGGCGGAAAAAACGCGTGGTGGTGGCTTTTGAGACGCCGGCGCTGCGCGCCAGCTCGGTGGCGGTATTCATCGCCAGCTGGCCCGGCGCGGCCAGAATCACGTCAGCCAGCCGCTGCTCATGGCTGGAAAGCTGCTCCCAGCATTGACGGATGCGGTTCTCAAGGGAGGCGGTTTTCACACTCATCAGATTTGTTGCCCTGGATAAATAAATCTCATCCTGCACAGAGTGCGCCGACTTGTCATCAGGAAAGTGCGCGCCGGCTGTGCGATAATGGCGGCAGCGCATGCTGACAAGAGGCGTCGGACGCCATGGAGCCGAGGTATGATGAATCATCCCCACATTGAGCTGGCGTGGCTTGAAGACTGCGCGGCCCTGGCCGAGAGCCTGAATTTTTCACGGGCCGCGGAGCTGAGGCATGTGACGCAGCCGGCGTTCAGCCGGCGCATTCAGGCGCTGGAGGAGTGGGCCGGCACGCCGTTGTTTGAACGCAGCCGGGGCGGCGTCAGGCTAACGGCCGCCGGTGAGGTGTTCCACCCGCAGGCGGTGGCCCTTCTGCGCGCGATTCAGGATCTGCGGGCGAAAACGCTGGAAGCGGCGGGCAAAGGCGCGCAGATGATCATTTTTTGCGCAACCCATTCGCTGTCCTCTTTGTTTTTCCCCCACTGGCTGCGTGAAAGCGGCATCACCCCTTTGGATGGCCAGGTAAAGCTGGTGTCGGACACCTTGCTGGCCTGCGAACGCCTGTTCCTGCGCGGCGATGCGCAATTCTTGCTGTGCCATTCCCATTCGGATGCCGGCCGCGGGCTGGAGAACGCGCACTTTACCAGCGTCCAGGTCGGCGAGGATATCCTGCTGCCGCTTTGCGCGCCCGACGCCACCGGCAAACGGCCGAAATGGTCCCTGGACGACATGGCCCGGCCGATACCGTACCTGTCCTACAGCACTGATTCAGGGCTGGGCCGGATAATCGCCACCCAACGGCACATGACCGCGCAGCTGGCAAAAATGGACAGGGTTTTTACCTCCGATCTCGCCGCCACCCTGCTCGCCATGGCCCGGGCCGGAGACGGCGTGGCCTGGCTGCCCAGGACGCTGGCGCAGGCGGATCTGCTCAGCGGCGCGTTGGTCGCGGCGGCGGTACGGGACCGGCGCCTCGAGGTACCGGTGCAGATTAGGGTGTTCCGCCCGGCATCGTCGATGACCCGGGCGGCGGAGCGGTTATGGCAGGCCATCGCCGGCCAGGGCCCGCGCTGACGCGGGATGCGCGGACAGCCATGCCGGCGCGGTATCAGGCGTTACCGGGCGCGCGGGCGATTATTCGGCCAGCGCGCGCATCACGCTTATCAGCTCGGATTTCCCCTCGAACCCGATGCCCGGCAGCTCGGGCATCGTGATATAGCCGTTGTCGACGGTCACCGCATCCGGAAAACCGCCGTAGGGCTGGAACAAATCCGGGTAGCTTTCGTTTCCGCCAAGCCCCAGCCCCGCCGCGATATTCAGCGACATCTGATGACCGCCGTGCGGGATACAGCGCGACGCCGACCAGCCGAACTCCTTTAGCACCGCCAGGGTGCGCAGATACTCCACCAGGCCATACGACAAGGCGCAGTCGAACTGGAGATAATCCCGGTCCGGGCGCATGGCGCCGTAGCGCAACAGGTTACGCGCATCCTGGTGGGAAAACAGATTTTCACCCGTCGCCATGGCGCCCGGGTAAAAGCCGGCCAGGGCGGCCTGCAGGGCATAGTCCAGCGGATCGCCGGCCTCCTCGAACCAGAACAGCGGATACTCGCGCAGCATTTTGGCGTAAGCGATGCCGGTTTCCAGATCAAAGCGCCCGTTGGCGTCCACCGCCAAACGGGCGTCGTCGCCGATCTCATCCAGTACGGCGGCGATACGGCGGCGATCCTCGTCGATTGGCGCGCCGCCGATTTTCATCTTCACCACCGTATAACCGCGGTCCAGATAGCCGCGCATCTCCCGGCGCAGCGCGACAAGATCCTTGCCGGGATAATAATAACCGCCGGCGGCGTAGACAAATACGCGGGGATTGGCGTCTACGCCGTGGGTGTCCGCCAGCAGCCGGAACAGCGGCTGGCCGGCGATTTTCGCCGTGGCGTCCCAGAGCGCCATATCCAGCGTGCCCACGGCCACGGAACGCTCGCCGTGGCCGCCCGGCTTTTCATTGGCCATCATCAGGTCCCAAATCCGGTGGGGATCGAGATTATCGCGGTTAGGGTTAAGCACGGCGTCGGCATCCGCCCGCAGGATACGGTCGCGGAAACGTTCACGGATAAGGCCGCCCTGGCCATAGCGCCCATTGGAGTTAAAGCCGTAGCCCACCACGCGCCGGCCGTCCTTAATCACATCGGTGACCACCGCCACCAGGCTGGTGGTCATCTTGCTGAAATCGATATAGGCATTACGGATAGGCGAGGCAATGGGTTTGGTGATTTCAACCACGTCGAGAATTTTCATTATTATCTACCCCGGGGATACTGGTTCGGATGTCGCGGCGATTGTAGCCCCGGGGTGCGCCGGCGGCTAATGCCGGTTGCTATTGTCGCTATGCGCGCAAAGCATGGCGGATGGGCGCGTGTTGACCGCGCGCATTGCCCGATTTAACACGGAGATCACAATCATACTAATTTCCTATGACGGCATTGCCGCCGTAAAATCCGCGCCGACGACGGTCAAATGTCTGGTATTAATTCACTGTTTCCTGACGATAAAAAAGCAAATGCACCTACCCTTCAGTTGCACCAACCCTATTGATTTTAATGATTTTTCTGTGAATTAGCCGGTTGACAGGGATTGTCATGTCATTCAATTATCATGACAACCTATCGGCAACCAGAAAGAATAAACATGCATTGGGATCAGCATGGGCTTGTTTCCGGCCCGCAGCCATTATGGTGGCAAATCGCAGACAGATTACGCCGTGAAATCGAATTCGGCGGATTTAAGCCCGGCGAGGCCCTGCCTTCGGAAACCCTGCTTAACCAGGTGTTCGGGGTCAGCCGCACCACCGCGCGCACCGCGCTGGATAAACTTGAGCAGGAGGGCTTAATCAGCCGCCGCGCAGGTAAAGGCTCCATCGTGCTGCCGCCGCAGGTGGTCCAGCCGCTGAGCCAGATGTCGAGTTTCGCGGAAGATATGCAGCGGCGCGGTTTCAGCGCCGGCTACCAGACCCTCGGCGCCCGCATGGCGGTTCCTCCCGCCGATATTGCCGCCGCCCTGCGCCTGCAGCCCAACGAAAAAGCCTTTATGTCCACCCGGCTGTTAAAAGCCGATGACATGCCGATGGCGTATTCCCACAGCTGGCTGTCGCCCGCCCTTTTTGTCCATCACCCGACGCCCGGGGCCGGCGACCTTGACCGCCAGTCGCTGTATGTCTGGCTGGAACAACGGTGCGGCTGCCGCATCGTCGGCGGCCAGGAAACCATCAGCGCCGCCCTGCTCAACGGCGAACTGTCCCGCGCCCTCCAAGTGGCCAGGGGATCCGCCTGCCTGGTCGCCCGGCGCCTGAGCTACGACGCGGACCAGCGCCCGGTGGAATATGTGACGGTGCATTACCGCGCCGATCGCTACAGCTTTACCATCGATTTGGTGCGTAAATCATGATGGCCGGCAAAGGATTGTTTGTCGGCGATATCAGCCTGGATACCACCTTCGGCATGGATCATATCCCGCAGCCCGACGAAAAAGTCCTGGCGCGCATCAACAGCGAGTCCGCCGGCGGGGTGGTGAGCAACGCCGCCCTGGCCTGCCGCCTGGCGGGCGCGGACGTCACGCTCGCCGTTGAAACCGGCGACGACCTGGTGGCGGATCCCCTGCTGCGGGGCCTGCAACAATCCGGCCTGCGGATTATCAGCCGCAAAAGGCCCGGACGGACCTGCCGCGCCGTAATCCTCCTTGAGCCGCACGGCGAAAAACGGCTGCTGCTGGAGCCGGGCGTCTCGCTGTATCCCAGCCTGGCATGGGTGCAGGCCCTCGATTTACGCGGTATCGACTGGGTGCATACCGCCGTGTACGGCGAGGGGGCGTGGCCCCTGATTGAACAGTGCCGCCGGGCCGGCTGCAAGTGGTCGATTGACCTGGAGCCCGCCACCTTCGCCGGCGGTCTGGAACCCCTCTATCCCCTGCTGTCCGGCGCCGAGGTGGTGTTTTGCAACCAGCGCGCGCTGCGCCAGCTGGGCGATAACGCCGTGGCGCGGCTGCTGGCGCTGGGCGTAACGGCCGTGGTGTGCACCCTTGGCCCGCAGGGCGCGCGCTACGTCTCCGCGGTTCATGACGTGAACGCCCGCGTACCCTTCGACCCGGTCATCGTGGACACCACCGGCGCGGGCGATTGCCTGGCCGGATGGTTTATCGCCGGGCGCCTGGCGGGCGAATCCCTACACCAGTCGCTTACGCGGGCGGTCTTTGCCGCCACCTACAGCTGCGGGGGCATGGGCGCGCAGCCCTCCTACCCCAGCCACGCACAGCTTATGCATTATCAACGCGCCGGCATGCCCGATGGCGATGCCCGCGCCCCGACAGACGAGAGATAAGATGGCCGGACCACAGGTACTTCCCCAAAAACCCGACATGCTTGCCGCGCTGTTCCCGGTAAAAAAACCGGTAATAGGCGTCATACATTTGCAGGCCCTCCCCGGCGCGCCGCGTTATAACGGGCAGGCAATGAAAGACATTTTCGCCGCCGCCGTCGCCGACGCCAAAACCCTGGCGCAGGGCGGCATCGACGGCATTATTATTGAAAACGCCAGCGATCTGCCCTTTTGCCGGCCGGAAAATATCGGCCCGGAAACGGTGGCCGCGCTGACCGCCGCCTGCATGGAAGTGCGCGCCGCGGTGGCGACGCCCATCGGCATCACCTGCGTGGCCAACGGCGCCATTCCCGCGCTGGCCATCGCCAAGGCGGTCGGCGCGCGCTGGGTACGGGTCAATCAATGGGTCAACGCCTATGTGGCCAATGAGGGCTTTATCAACGGTCCCGCGCCGGAAGCGATGCGCTACCGGTCGATGATCGACGCCCGCGATGTCGCCATTTTCGCCGACGTGCACGTCAAGTTTGGCGCCCATGCCATTACCGCCGACCGCGGCATCGCCGAGCAGGCCACCGACGCGGAATGGTTCGACGCCGATGTGCTGATCGCCACCGGCACCCGCACCGGATCGCCCACCGAACCGACCGAGGTGAACGACGTGCGCAACGGCACCAATTTACCGGTTATCGTCGGTTCCGGCCTGTCGCCGGCCCAGGTGCCCGCGCTGTTCAGCGCGGCCGACGGCGCCATTATCGGCCAATGGCTAAAACACGACGGCGCCTGGTGGAAACCGGTGGATGCCCGCCGCGTGGCGCAGTTAATGCAGGCGGTGATGCTGGTGCGGGAGGGCAAATGACGCTGCTGACCGGTGAAACCGACGTATTCTCTTCCCAGCCGTCGACCTCGGCGCGCTGCGTGGTGGCATTTTTGGCCAAACGCCAGACGGACGCGGGCGACGCGGTGTATCAGCGGCAACATTATCAGGCGCTGATGACGCTGCTGGATCAGCTGCGCGGCGAAGGCTGGCTGTTGTCTTTCCGCGCCATGTTTACGCCGGCCGACCAGACCCTCCCGGCGACGGCGCTCGACAGCGGCGCCCTGCACGAATGGGATATGGCCGGCGCCTTTGAGGCGCCGTCCCTTGACGCCGCTCTGGCGGGAACCGTACGTCTTGAACAGGCGGGCTGGTCGCGGCTGTTCGCCACCCAGTGGCTGTTAGGTCCGCGTGAATTCGCCACCGTGAACGGCGGCGGTGCGGATATCCGGCGCCCCTGGGGGTTTATGGCGCTGTGGGAATGGAACGACGCCTGGTGCGAGGCGACGCCCGCCGAACGCACGGAATATGACGCTGAATGCGACGTCGCGTTTAAAGGCGATCTGGCGCTGAATATCAATATCGCCGGCCGTCATCGCCTGGACTGGGCGCATAGCTGGCATCACCTCGGCATCTGGGAAACGGACAGCCTGGACACTGTCTCCCGGGCCATTACCGGCCATCAGGACGCCGCGGATTTTAAATTCACCACCTCACGCCACGTCACCGGCAAGGTTCGCCCGCTGGCCGACCTGCTGTTGCCCGCCGGCGCTTAAGGAGCCCCCTATGTCAGAGAGTATTTGGATCCATTATGCCCGCCCGCGCCCGCGCTGGTATTTACTGACCGATGCCGAACAACAGGAAAAGCGGGACCGGTGGCAAGCGCTTGCCGATCGGGCGGCGACCGACGGCGCGCGGTTTATGGGCCGCTACCATATTCGCGGCCAGCATGATTTCGAGACCGTCGAAGTGTGGAATTTTCCCGACGCGGAAGCCGCCTTCCAGTATTGGTCCGGCCTGACGGGCGCGGCCTACAACCAGTGGTTCGCGTTTGCCAATAACATTGGTCTTGCGGTGGAGAAACACGAAAATGACCATCCCGGTACTTGAAGCCGTGGCCATCAGCCGACACTTCGGCGGCGTCAGGGCGCTGGAGCACGTGGATTTCCGCGTCTATCCCGGTGAAATCTGCGCCCTGATCGGCGATAACGGCGCGGGGAAATCAACGCTGACGAAAATTCTCTCCGGCGCCGATCGGCCCGATGAGGGCGTGATTAAAATCGACGGCCGCGAGGTGGCGTTCGCCTCGCCGGGGGCGGCCCAGGACAGCGGCATCTCCACGGTCTATCAGGATCTGGCCCTGGCCCCGGAGCTGACGCCGGTGGAAAACCTGTTTTTAGGCCGCGAGGAACTGCGCGGCGGCCCGCTGGGCAGGCTGGGCATGCTCAACCGCGCCGTCATGCGCCGCAAAGCGGTGGAACAGTTCGCCCGCCTGGGCGTCAATCTGCGCTCGCTGTCGGTGCCGGTTTCCTCGCTGTCCGGCGGCCAGCGCCAGTCGGTGGCCATTGCCCGCGCCGCCATGTGGGCCGGACGGGTGATTTTTATGGACGAACCGACCGCCGCGCTCGGCGTCGTCCAGACCGAGCGGGTGCTGCAGCTGGTGCGCCAGGTGCGCGACGCCGGCCTGGCGGTGGTTTTGATCAGCCACAATATGCCGCAGGTCCTGGAAATCGCCGACCGGGTCGAGGTGCTGCGCCTGGGCAAAAGCGTGGCGCAGATGCCGACCAAGGGCCTGCGGGTGGAAGATCTGGTGTCGGCCATGACCAGCGGCACCTACGGCAGCGCGGAGGCGGCGCCATGAACAAAACCTTAGTAAATAAACCGGCGCCTGGCGCTGAACACCCCGCCGGAGCGCGTGATACGCTGGCGCGGCTGATCGGCGGCGGCTGGATATTTATTCTGCTGATAGCGCTTATCGCGCTGTTCGGCGTGCTGCGCCCCGAACAGTTCGGCTCGGCCTACAACCTGGCGCAAATCGCCATTAACGCCGCCATTTTGCTGGTGCTGTCGGTGGGGCAAACCTACGTCATCATCGCCGCCGGCATTGATTTATCCGTGGGCGCGGTTCTGGTGTTTTCCTCGGTGGTTTCCGCCCAGGCGATGCTGTCTCTCTCAGGCCAGGCGGGCAATACCTTCGGCACCACCGACGCCGGCTGGGGCGTGATTGCCGCCGGCAGCCTGGTGGCGGTGGCGGCCGGGCTGCTGTGGGGCGCGCTCAACGGTTTCCTGGTGGCCGTGGCCAGAATCCCGGCGCTGATTGTCACCCTCGGCACCTTCGGCATGGCGCTTGGGCTGGCGCAGGTATTTTCCGGCGGCATCGATGTGCGCGCCATGCCGGAAAAGCTGGTGGATGTGGTCGGCGGCGGCGCCGTCGCCGGTATTCCGGTGCTGGTGTTGATCGCGGTGGCGGTGCTGGCCGTCGCCGCTTTTGTACTGCACCTCACCCGCTTCGGCCTGCATGTCTTTGCCGTCGGCTCCAACCTGGAAGCGCTGCGGCGCGCGGGCATCAATGTTAAAGCGCGCCTGGTCGCCATTTACATGATTTCCGGCGCGCTGGCGGGCGTGGCCGCCATCATGTCCAACGCGCGTTTTTCCACCACCACCATCGGCGGCCACGCCATGGATAACCTGGCGACCATCTCCGCCGTGGTGCTGGGCGGAACCAGCCTGTTCGGCGGCATCGGCAGCGTCGCCGGAACCATTATCGGGGTGTTTATCCCCATTATCCTGCTAAACGGTTTTGTCATCCTCGGCATCCCGCCGTTTTGGCAAACCGTGGCGATGGGCATGGTACTGATCCTGGCGGTCTGGATTGATCAGCTCAAACGCCGGGCCCGGGATCGACGTTAACCGCAGGTCACGCTACAGGCACGTTTGCCTGACCTGCGTCGCGAATAGGAAGGGCCGGGGTTTCGCACGCCATGGCCATGCGCCGTGCGCGCATGGCCACCACGCGGTTCGCCATTCCGCCCGCAGGCACGGTTTTATTATCAGTCAACTCAGGTTTCAATCACTTCCTAAGGGGAAATCATGATGCGTAACACCATGGCATTCGCTGTTTTATCGACCTTAACCCTGGCGCTGGCGCCTCCCGCCCTGGCCGCCGGACAAGATCATACCGTCGCGCTGGTCCTGGGGGTGAAGGGGAGTCCTTTTTATCAGGCATTACAGTGCGGCGCGCAGGAAAAAGCACGGCAGATGGGCGTTACCCTGCAGGTTTCCGCCCCCGATCAGTTTGCCGCCGACAGCCAGATCCCGGTGGTGAACGCCGTTACGGCGACCGCGCCGGCGGTGGCCGCGATTGTGCCGACCGATGCGCAGGCCCTGGTGGCGCCGATGAAACAGCTGGCGGCGCGCGGGGCAAAAGTGCTGACCGTCGACCAGACGCTCAATGACAATGGTTTCCTGGCGACGGAAATCATCTCCGACAACGAGCGCGGCGGTAAAATGGCCGCCGAGGCGATGAATACGCTGCTCGGCGGCAAAGGCGAAGTGCTGGTTATTACCCAGCCGCCGGGCTCAAGCGCCCAGGACGCGCGTGAAAAAGGTTTTGCCGAACAGATCAAAACCTATCCCGGTATCACCTACCTCGGCCCGCAGTATCAAAGCGACGACCCGCAGAAGGCGGCGGAAATCATCACCTCCACCCTCTCCGCCCATCCTCGGCTGGCGGGCGTATTTTCCACCAACGATCAGGGCGCCATCGGGGCCGTAACCGGCCTGCGCCAGGCGGGCGCGGCGAAAAAAGTCAAGGTGGTGGCCTATGACGCCGCCACCGCCGAAGTGAGCGCGCTGAAAAACGGCACCATCAACGTGTTGATTGCGCAGAACCCCAAACAGGAAGGCGAAGCGGTCATTACCACCGCGCTGGCGCTGCTGGCCGGCAAGCCGGTGCCGAAACAGACGCTGACCGATCTGGTGACCATTACTGAAAACGATCGTCAAAAAGCCGATAAATACGAATATAAAGCCGACTGCCAATAAGCGCCGGCGCTGGCGGCGCCGCTTAACGGCGCCCTGGCCGCGACGAATAATCATCGATCCGCGCATCCGGCGCCCCGTGGCGGGAAGCCCGCCGGTTGCCCATCAGCCTGCCTTGCCCACTACCAGCCCGGCAGTGGATAAAAACCAATACTAATTAATTAATATGTTTTTTTAAAAAGCACAAATATTGCCATATGCTGGTTTATTCCGCCATTTTACTTATTTTTTTAGCGTTAAATTTTCAGGAATACGTTTTTTTAGCAGCTTGTATTTATTATGGCCTAACCGCCACTGCCGGGTTGTGAAAATAGCATTTTACATTTAAGTTTTCAGTGAATAACTGATTAACGCCTGCCGCAGCCAGGGTGTCATAGCCCTTATCCGGCAGGCGGGCATTTAAGGAGGCAGCGATATTTTTTATTAAGCATAATTATTAATCTGCACATTATAATTGCTGATTATAGCGCTGATTAGCGTTGTAACCGGCGTTATCGGTGTGACAACGTTAATCACGTTGATATTAACTGCGTTATTATGAAATGGAGATTCGAGAATGGTGAGTAATTCCCCTTGCGCTGGAAACATGCATTTT
The DNA here is from genome assembly GCF_047324285.1 of Sodalis sp. RH14. NCBI lineage: Bacteria > Pseudomonadati > Pseudomonadota > Gammaproteobacteria > Enterobacterales > Bruguierivoracaceae > Sodalis > Sodalis sp. RH14. Next base: position 1,833,321 of record NZ_CP178739.1, on the reverse strand, counting down.
ATTCATGCCTTCGAGGCCGCGGCGAAGCGCACTCCGCAGGCTATTGCCCTGGTGGTGAATGACCAATCCATCAGCTACGCCCGGTTGCAGCACATGGCCGGCCATTATGCGCAACAGCTGGCGCATAAAATGGACGCCAAAACGGACGGCATTCTCCTGTGCCTGCCGCGAGGTGTGGAACTGATGGCATCCTTGCTGGCCTGCCATTACCTCGGGGTACCCTACATCCCGCTGGATATTTGCACCGCGCCAGGCCGCGTGATGAAAATTTTGGCGGCCTCGTCCTGCCTGTTGACCTACGACAGCCGCGCGGGTCATATCGGCGGCGCGGACGGGGCTGATGTGGCGACCTTTAGCGCCGTTGCGCAGATAAAACCCGTTCCCGCGGAAAATCCGGCGCCGGCGGCTTATCGTATTTATACCTCCGGCTCCACGGGCGAGCCGAAAGGGGTCAGCGTGGCGCATAGGGGGTGCAGTAACCTGATCAACAGTTTCAGCCGGTTGCTCGAGGCCGGCGGCGAGACCCGCTGGCTGTCGGCAACCTCGGTGTCGTTTGATATGTTCTACCTGGAGTATGCCGTGCCGCTGGCCAACGGCGGGACATTGTTTCTGCTCGACGATGCGCAAACGCATTCAGTCCAGGAGATTGCGTGGCAGTTAATGCGCTGTCAGCCCGATATTTTCCAGTCGACGCCGTCCATGCTCAAATGTCTTTTACCCTATCTGCAGGATGATTGGCGATTCAACCGGCTCCTGGTGGGAGGAGAACCCTTGGGACGGCAGTTATCCGCCCGGCTGTCGGCGCGCGCGCGCTGGTTATGCAACCTCTACGGGCCGACGGAAACCACCGTCTGGTCAACGGCGCATGTCATCACCCGCGCCGGCGATAACCGCATCGGTCGTCCAATCGACCATACGCAGATAAAAATTCTGGATGACGCGCGGCGCGAGATGAAGGCGGGGGAACCGGGTAATATTTTCATCGGCGGAGCCGGGGTGGCGTTGGAATACCTTAACAACCCTGCCCTGACCGCCGAAAAATTCATTGCTCTTCCCGGCGAGCAGACAGAGGGGCGTTTTTATGATACCGGCGATATCGGTCTAATCGATGCGGAAGGCGTGCTGAATTACCTGTACCGGGATGGCGATTTTTATAAGGTCAGCGGGTACCGTATCGACTGCGCCGAAGTGGTGGACGCCCTGGAGAAATGTGCCGGCGTCGCGGCGGCGGCTGTCGTTGTCCTGGAAGGCGATGGGGATGATGAATCGGTGATCGTCGGCTGGCTGAAAATGGACAAGCCTGGGCAAGGGATTGATACGGGAGCCATTCGCCTGGAACTTGAAAATGAGCTGGGTCATTATATGATTCCGCGCTATTTTTATCCTATTGACGATTTGCCTTATTCCATCAGCGGCAAGCTGGATAAAAAAGCCTTGATCACCATGACCAAAACCAAGATCAAAGAAATGGAGCACATTGTGATGGGGCAAAAAAACGCGCCGGGAAAAGACGCCTTAAATCATCCATTAATAGATATTTTGGGTCATTATATAAATATTGACGGTATGTCGCTGAATGATAATTTTTTCCATCGCGGCCTGTCCTCCATCCAATTGGTCTCCTTCCATCTTGAGCTGAAACAATTATATCCCGATATTAATTTGCACGACCTGTGCGCGCGCCCAACGATTAATTTACTACTGGCGCCTTATCATTAATTTCTAGCGCGCACCGCCTTATATTCTACGTGGAAAAGCGCGGATATAGGGCGATATTACGCGCAGCTTCGCAACAGGTCGGCCGGCATCATGCGCGCAGCCTCTCCCGCACGCCGCGCGGCAACCGGCCCGCGTCAAGATGGTCTCCCGCCTATCCTCGCCCAAATGTACCGCTGCGAAACACTACGCCACGCCTTTTGGTCCGACCAATAACAAAAAAATTGTGACTATTGCAGGCAAATCAATAAAAAAGCCCATGAAGCGTTGCTATTTGTTATCGATTCATTAATTTTATGTATCAAGAGAATTGCTTAAATGTTTTGGTAGGACCAATTTTGTGTAACAGCCAGCCCGTTGGCGACCATTTCATTCACATTTTTTTCATGACCAAGGCCAAGTTTGCTGTCTGCGCCAACCCTATTCGCCGGGCAGGACGCGCCCGGGCGGCCCGGCGCATACCCACCGACGGACATCAAGTCACAGGAGAGCATGACATGCCAATCTGGCCACAGAATTACGACCCGCTCGGCAATATCTGGCTATCGAGCCTGGTCGCCGTGATTCCCATCGCGTTTTTCTTTTTTGCGCTGATTAAATTACGCCTGAAAGGCTACCTGGCGGGCACTATTACCACCATCCTGGCCCTGCTGGTGGCGCTGCTGTTGTTCCGCATGCCGCTCGATCGGGCGCTGGCCTCGGTGGTTTACGGCTTTTTCTACGGCTTATGGCCGATTGCATGGATTATCATCGCCGCCGTTTTTGTCTATAAGATTTCCGTCAAGACCGGCCAGTTCGATATCATCCGCTCCTCTATTTTGTCGGTTACCCCCGATCAGCGCCTGCAAATGATGATTGTCGGTTTTTGTTTCGGCGCGTTCCTGGAGGGGGCCGCCGGATTTGGCGCGCCGGTGGCCATTACCGCCGCGCTGCTGGTGGGGCTGGGTTTTAAGCCGCTGTACGCCGCCGGCTTATGCCTGATCGCCAATACCGCGCCGGTGGCCTTCGGCGCCATGGGCGTGCCGATTATCGTCGCCGGGCAAGTGGCCAATATCGACCCCTTTACTATCGGGCAAATGGTCGGCAGACAGTTGCCGTTCCTGACCATTATCGTGCTGTTTTGGATCATGGCGATCATGGACGGCTGGCGCGGGATCCGGGAAACCTGGCCCGCGGTCCTGGTGGCGGGGATCTCCTTCGCCCTGGCCCAGTATCTGAGCTCGAATTTCATCGGGCCCGAACTGCCGGATATTATCGCCTCGCTGGTATCGCTGGTATGCCTGACCCTGTTCCTGCGCGTCTGGCATCCGGCGCACATCTTCCGGTTCAGCGACGGCGGCCAGCCGGCCCAGCCGGCGCCGGCCGTGACCTATACGGCCGGGCAAATCGTCCGCGCCTGGATGCCGTTTATTTTCCTGACCGCCACGGTAACCCTCTGGAGCGTGCCGCCGTTTAAAGCGCTGTTTGCCGCCGGCGGCCCGCTGCAAAGCTGGGTGGTAAGCATTTCCGTGCCCTTCCTGGATAAGCTGGTGGCAAAAACGCCGCCGGTGGTGGCGACGTTCCTGCCGTACCCGGCGGTGTATAAGTTCGACTGGCTCTCGGCCACCGGCACCGCCATTATGGTGGCGGCCTTTATCTCGATCGCCTATCTGCGCATGAAGCCGCGCGCGGCGCTGGCGACATTTAAAGAGACCCTGCGGGATCTGGCGCTGCCTATCTACTCCATCGGCATGGTGCTGGCCTTTGCCTTTATTTCCAATTATTCCGGCCTGTCCGCGACGCTGGCCCTGGCCCTGGCGCATACCGGCCGGGCGTTTACCTTTTTCTCGCCGTTCCTCGGCTGGCTGGGCGTATTCCTTACCGGGTCCGACACCGCCTCGAACGCCTTGTTCGCCGCGCTACAGGCCACCACCGCGCAGCAGATCGGCGTATCCGACGTGCTGCTGGTGGCGGCCAATACCACCGGCGGCGTCACCGGCAAAATGATTTCGCCGCAGTCCATCGCCATCGCCTGCGCGGCGGCGGGGCTGGTGGGCCATGAGCCGGATTTATTTCGCTTTACGGTGAAGCACAGCCTGATTTTTTGCAGTATCGTCGGGGCTATCACTACCCTGCAGGCGTATATTTTGCCTTGGATGATCCCATGACCTTACCTGATGATATCCGCGTGGCCGACCATATCGCCCTGCGTCTCAAGCAGTTGATAGCGGAGCGCGGGCTGGCCGCGGGCATGCGCCTGCCGGCCGAGCGCCAGCTGGCATCCCAGCTTGGCGTATCGCGCTCATCGGTACGCGAGGCCATCCAGCAACTCAGCAGCCAGGGGTGGGTGGTCAGCCGTCGCGGCGGCGGCACCTACGTTCAGGATGATTTTCATCAATGGTCCGGGCAGCGCATCGTCCTGCCGCTGAAAATGCTGATGGCCGAGGATCCTGATTATCGTTATGACGTACTGGAAGCGCGGCTGGCTATCGAGGCCAGCACCGCATGGCACGCTGCGCGGCGCGCCACCGACACCGACAGGGAGCGGCTGCGGGTGTGTTTTGACGCCACGCTGCGGGTCAGCGAGAGCGACGATCCCGATCTGGCCGCGCAGGCCGACGTGCGTTTTCACCTGGCCATTGCCGAGGCCTCGCACAACCTGGTGCTTTTGCAAACCATGCGCGGTTTGTTCGAGCTGCTGCAATCCTCGGTAATGCAAAGCCGGCGGCGCATGTATACGGTGCCGGTGATTTTCGCCAAATTAACCGAACAACACCATGAATTGCTGCAGGCCATACTGGCCGGCGACCCCGAACGCGCGCGCAGCGCGGCGATAACACATCTGGAGTGCGTCCATACCACGCTGAAAGCCCTGCACGAAGACGAAGCCCGGCAGGCGCGCGTTACCCGCCTGGCTTATCAGGATACCGACACCGACATGATGCGAGAACAGGATACATGATCATTTCAGCTGCAACCGATTATCGCGCGGCGGCCCAACGTAAGCTGCCGCCCTTTTTGTTTCACTACCTGGACGGCGGCGCCTACGCCGAATACACCTTAAGGCGCAATGTCGAGGACCTGGCGCAGGTGGCGCTCAGGCAACGGGTGCTCAGGAATATGTCGCAGCTGAGCCTGGAGACGACGCTGTTCGGCCAGCGGCTCGCCATGCCGGTCGCCCTCGCCCCGGTCGGACTTTGCGGCATGTATGCCCGGCGCGGCGAGGTCCAGGCCGCCAGGGCCGCCGCAAGCAAGGGCATCCCCTTTACGCTGTCCACCGTCTCGGTCGGCACCATCGAGGAGGTCTCTTCCGCCATAAAACAGCCGATGTGGTTCCAGCTCTATGTGCTCAAGGACCGCGGCTTTATGCGCAACGCGCTGGAGCGCGCCAAGGCCGCGGGTTGCTCGACGCTGGTGTTCACGGTGGACATGCCGGTTCCCGGCGCCCGCTACCGCGATGCCCACTCGGGCATGAGCGGGCCGAACGCGGCGCTGCGCCGCTATCTGCAGGCGATAACCCATCCCGCCTGGGCCTGGGATGTCGGGGTGCGCGGACGTCCCCACGTGCTCGGCAATATCTCCGCGTATGTGGGCAAACCCACCGGCCTGGAAGACTATATCGGCTGGCTGGCGAAAAACTTCGATCCGTCCATCTCCTGGAGCGACCTGGAATGGATCCGGGAATTCTGGCAGGGCCCCATGATCATCAAAGGCATACTTGACCCGGAGGATGCCCGGGACGCGGTACGCTTCGGCGCGGACGGCATCGTGGTGTCCAACCACGGAGGACGCCAGCTCGACGGCGTGCTCTCCTCCACCCGCGCGTTGCCCGCCATCGCCGACGCGGTCAAAGGCGATATCGCTATCCTCGCCGACAGCGGCATTCGCAACGGCCTCGACGTGGTGCGCATGATTGCGCTGGGCGCCGACACCGTGCTGCTGGGGCGCGCGTATATCTATGCCCTGGCAACGGCAGGGGAACAGGGGGTGGCCAACCTGCTCACGCTTATCGACAAGGAAATGCGCGTGGCCATGACCCTCACCGGCGCCCGCGCCATCGCCGAGATCACGCGCGAGTCGCTGGTCCGGCATTCTATCGATTAATGATTTCCGGCGGGATCGGCTCGCCATGGTATTTTTGATAAATAGCGTTCAGTTTGCCGTTTTTCAGATTGGCGGCAATCCACTCGTCCAGTTTGGCTTTCAGCTCCGGCTGCCCTTTCGGCACCCCGATCGCCAAATCGAACACCTGCAGGGTCATTTTCGGCTCAAACGCCAGCTTCGGGTTCTGTTTTTTTATCTGGTTAACCAAGGTGGCCGACGTCGCCACCGCAAAAGCCTGCCCGCTCACCGCGGCAGTCACAAGCGTCGCGTCGTCGTCATAACGCTGCACGGTAAAACCCCGTTTTGCCGCTTCCGTACTCAGCTGCGTATCCTGGGTGGTACCGCGCGTCACGGTAATCGCTTTACCTTTCAGGTCGTCCCAGCCGCCGATTTTCGTCGCCGCGGGCGCGCCGATAACCGACCGCAATCCGGCATAAGCGCGTGTAAAATCGATTACCTGCGCCCGCTGCGGCGTTACCGACAGGGTTGATATGACGATATCCGCCTTACCCGTTTGCAGATTGGGGATCCGCGTCGGACCGGTGGTCTCGATAAACTGCAGTTTCAACCCCCAATCCTGCGCCAGCAACTGCGCGGTTTCCACATCCGACCCTATCGGCTTCAGGCTGGCGTCCAGCATCCCGGAAGGGGGAATGGACAAATCAGTCGCCACCCGTAGCGTGCCCCGCTCCTTGATCTCCTGCCAGGCGTTGGTCGCCGCCGCGGCGGGATTAAACGCCAGCCACAAAAACAGGGTGCCCAACAAAGCCAATCGTTTCATATATCGCATAGTTTTCTCCAGGGTTACCTGACGGGCCAACGCCGCCGGCTACAGCTCGTTGGCGATAAAATCCTGCAGCGCCGGGGTGGCGGGCTGTTTTAAAATGGCGGCGCCGCCGCTTTCATGCACGGCGCCCTGGTGCATAAACACCACTTTGTCGGCGATGCGCCGGGCAAAATTCATTTCGTGCGTCACCATGATCATGGTCATCCCGCTGCCCGCCAACCGTTCGATAACACGCAGCACTTCGCCGGTCAGCTTGGGATCGAGCGCGGAGGTCACCTCGTCGAACAGCATCACCTTCGGCTTCATGGCCAGCGACCGGGCGATGGCCGCGCGCTGCTGCTGTCCGCCGGAAAGCTGCTCCGGATAGCTATCCGCCTTATCAGCCAGACCCACCTGCTCCAGCACCGAATGCGCCAGGCGCCGCGCGTCGGCTTTCGATTGTTTTTTAACCGACATCGGCCCCAGCGTGATATTTTGCTCAATGGTGAGATGGGGAAACAGGTTATAACTCTGGAACACAATGCCGACATCCTGACGCAGCTTACGCAGGTCAAGATGGGGATCCTCGACGCGATGGCCGCACACCTCGATGCTGCCACCGTTAATCTTCTCCAGCCGATCGATACAGCGCAGCGCGGTGCTTTTCCCCGACCCGCTGGCGCCAATCAACGCCACCACCTGCCCCCGATCCACGGAAAAAGACACATCGTTAAGCACCGGCACCGCGCCAAAGCTTTTTTGCACCTTATCAAGCACGATAATCGACATAATGATTTCCTTTAACGCTTAGGCCATTCTGGTCAGCGCCGCGTTTTGCCGCGCCGTTTTTTTAACCATGGCGCGGCGTTCAAGCCTGCGGCTTAATACCGACACCGGAAAACACAGGCAAAAATAGAGCAAAGAGACAATCAGATAGGTAATAAACGGCTCGAAGATCGAGTTATTGATAAGCTGCCCGGCCCGCGCCAGCTCGACAAAACCCACCACCGACGCCAGGGAGGTATTTTTGATGATCTGCACCGAAAATCCCACGGTGGGCGGCGTCGCCAGCCGCACGGCCTGCGGCAGTATCACCTTGAACAGGCGCTGGGCGCGGGACAGCGCCAGGCATTCCGCCGCTTCCCACTGCGCGCGCGGCACCGCCTGCAGGCAGCCGCGCCAGATTTCCCCCAGGTAAGCGCTGGCGTACAGGGTCAGCGACACCCCGGCGGCAAACAACGGGGAAATACTGAACCCCAGCGACGGCAGGCCGAAATAAATCATAAACATAATGATAAGCAGCGGCGTGCCCTGGATAAGCTGGACATAGGCGCTCACCAGAAAACGCACGCCGCGCAGCGGCGCGATACGCCCCAGGGCCACCAGGAAACCGACCAGGCCGCCGCCGCCGAAGGCCATCAACGACAGGATCAGGGTCCAGAAGGCGCCCTGCAGCAGGAACTGAATATGCGCGGGATTAAGGGAAGAATTCATGTCTCGCTCCTCAAAGCGGGGTGCCAAGGCGGCGGCGGCGGGGAAAAGCCGCCAGCCCCACCAGCCAGAACGCAAATCGCATCAGGAACGACAGGGCCAGGTAAATACCGGCGACGACAAAAAAGGTTTCAAACGGCCGGTAGGTCTCCGACTGGATAAAATTGGCCGTGGCGGTCAGTTCCTCCGTCGAAATCTGCGACGTCACCGACGAGGCGAGCATCAACAGAATAAACTGGCTGGTCAGCGACGGATAAACCCGTTCTATCGCCGGACGCAGCGCCACATGCCAATATTGCTGCCAGGTGGATAACCCCAGCGTTTCCGCCGCTTCCCATTGCCCCGGATGGATGGACTCAAAGCCGGCGCGCATGATCTCCGCCGTATAGGCGCCGACGTTTATCGTCAGCGCGATCACCGAGACGGTGAACGCCGTAAACGAAAAACCCAGGCTGGACAGCCCGAAATACACCAGGAAGATCTGCACCAGAAACGGCGTATTGCGAATGGCTTCGATATACACCCCCGCGATACGGGAACACCAGGCACACTCGGAACGGCGCGCCACCGCGCATAAGGTGCCTATCAGAAAACCGAAAACGGTGGTGATGACCGCCAGCTCGGCGGTGAGCAGCGCGCCGTCCCTCAGCATCTGCCATTGCGTGAATATCGCCGTGAAATCAAGCTTCATAACCCGCTACCTATTTTGTCGCCGCCGCCGTTTCCCGCCCGGTGATCCGGTCGTAAACCCTGAACAGCGCCTGGTTGCCGTTAGATCCCTCGCCGTGGGCCTGCGCGTCCTGGTATTGCGTCGCCACCAGCGCGGTGGCCGGCAGCGGCACCGGACGCTCTCGCGCCGCGTCCAGCACCAGACGCAAATCCTTCATCATCAAATCGATGCGAAAGCCGGCGGAGGTATCGCCCCCGATCATGGCCGAGCCCAGTTTGTCGAGCATCCAGGACGCCGCCGACCCCCCCAGCAGCACCTCGCGCATCTGGCCAAGATCGATGCCATAGGCGCGCCCCAGCGCCAGCGCCTCGCAAATGGCCTGGATATTGATGGCGCAAATCAGCTGGTTGCACAGTTTCACCGTTTGACCGGCGCCGGATTGCCCGACATGGTTAATGGTGGTGCCCATTGCCCGCAGGAAAGGTTCGGCGCGGGCGAATCCCGCGGCGTCGCCGCCGACCATAATGCTCAGGGCGGCGTTTTTCGCCCCCGCCGGCCCGCCGGATACCGGCGCGTCCAGCATGATCACGCCCTGCGCCGCCAGCGCCCGGCTCATGGCGCGCGTCGCCTCCGGCGCGATAGTACTCATATCCACGTAGAGGCCGCCGCGCGGAGGGCACGCCAACAGTCCCCCGTCGCCGCGCACCACGGCTTCCACCTGCGGCGTGTCGGGCAGCATGGAGATCACGATATCGGCGTCGGCGGTGGCGTGCGCCATATCCCGCGCCGGCTGTATCCCATACGCCGCCAGCGCCGCAACGGCCGCCGGCAGCACATCATAGGCGCGCACGCTAAAGCCGGCCTGGGCGAGGTTACGCGCCATCTCGCGTCCCATGACGCCCAGGCCGAGGAAACCGACGTTGCCTTTTGGTGTTAAATCATTCATGTGATTGCCTCCCCCAGGATCAGTCCTGCTGTTCAAGACGGTTAAGTTTGTCGACCCGGCGGACAAAGTCCTTATCGCGGACAAACCGGGCCTGCAAAAACGCGTCGACCAAATCGCGCGCCAGCCACGATCCGACGATTTGCGCGCCCATGCACATCACATTGACATCATCGTGCTCCACCCCCTGGTGCGCTGAATGGATGTCGTGGCACACGGCGGCGCGGATGCCGTTGATTTTGTTGGCGGCGATCACCGCGCCCACGCCGGTGCCGCACACCAGGAGGCCTCGGCGCCCGGCGTCCTGGCGCACCTTAGCGCACAAGGCATGGGCGATATCGGGAAAGTCGACCGGGTCGGGCGTGTGGCTGCCGATGTCGTCCACCTCATGGCCGGCGGCACGCAGCCAGTCGGCCAGTTCCAGCTTCAGCCGGAAGCCGGCGTGATCGCTGCCAATAACGATATTCATTCGGGTTTCCTTCTGCGGTCGTGGTTTAGTCGGTAAAAGGCGCCGCGCCTGCCATGCGGATGGTGGCGCGGCGGCGAAAGTCCGCGCCGATCTCGAAATGGCGGGCCAGCAGTTCGTCGGCGCGCGCTTCGTCGCGCCCGACGATGGCGGCAAAAATAAGCCGGTGGTGATCGATCAGGAACTCCTCGATGCCGTCCACCTGGATAATCTGTTCACGCCGGTCCAGGTGCGAACGCATCATCAGCGCGCTGATGGACTGGTAAATACTGATAAGCGTCGCCGAGCCGGACGCCAGCACGATAGCTTCATGAAAGTGGAAATCCGCCAGGCCGCCGACTTCCGGGGTATGGATAGTGTCGATGATGGCGCGCAGGCATTCGGCCAGCCGATCGTAATCCCCTTGCGTGGCCCGGCGGCATGCCAGGCGCACCGCCTGCCGTTCAATGGCAATACGCGCCTGCATCACGTCGTCAATCACATCCGCCTGATGGGCCAGTACAAAAGTGAAAAATTCACCCAGAATCGACACGCTGGGTTTTTTCACCACCGTGCCGATACCATGGCGGATCTCCACCGCGCCAATCATCGCCAGGGCGCGCAAGGCCTCGCGCAGCACCGGCCGGCTTACGCCGAGCCGGGCGGAAAGCTCACGCTCCGGCAGCAGGCAGTCCCCCGCCTTGAGCTCCCCCGACAGCAGTTGCTCGCGCAGAAATCCGACGACCCGATCGTAGCCGTTGCCGGTGTCCTGTTTCCCGTTCCCGCGTTTAATCGTCATCTGTCATTCATCAGCCTTAACCAGTGGTAATACCAATGGTAGATATGTTAATGAAAGATTAATGTGATGTTATTCACAGTTGCTTTTTGGTCAATAAGATGGCGATCACAGATTTGCCGCGAAAACGGAAAAGGGGAAATTCAGGCCGTGGTGGGGCGCATTAGGCGATATTGGCGAAGCGGGGGGCGGTTAATGCTGCGCCAGGATCGTCGTCAGCAGGCCGGGGAAGCGGTCCTGCATATCATCGCTGCGCAGCGTATTGATGTGCGTGGTGCCGACATTATGGGTATAGACCAGCCCGGCATCGCGCAGCACGCGGAAATGATGGGAAACGCTGGATTTGGGGCGGCCGCCGTCCAGTTCGCCGCAGCTGGCCTCGCCCAACTGAGCCAGGCGGCGCACGATGTCCAGGCGCAACGGGTCGCTCAAGGCGTAAAGCACGCGTTCGAGAGCGAATTCATTTATCGACGGATGTTTAAAGGGGCGCATGGGGCGACTATAGCAAACGGCTTGTCAAAAAGCCATAATTCGAATATTATCGAATTACAGAATAAGGCTACAGTAAATCATCGCGCCAACAAATACAGGAACCCGAACCATGTCAGCACTCTTTCAACCCTTTAAACTCAAGGATGTTACGCTGCGCAACCGCATCGCGGTGCCGCCCATGTGCATGTATTCCGCCGATGAAGGCCTGATCAACGACTGGCACCAGGTCCATCTGGCCGCCCTCGCCCGCGGCGGCGCCGGGCTGGTGATCGTCGAGGCCACCGCGGTCTCCCCCGAGGGGCGTATCACCCCAGGCTGCGCCGGCATCTGGAACGATACCCTGGCCCAAGCCTTTGTGCCGGTGGTGCGGGCCATCAAAGCGGCGGGCGCGGTGCCCGGCATCCAGATCGGCCATGCCGGCCGCAAGGCCAGCGCTAACCGGCCCTGGGAGGGCGATGACCATATCGCCGAGAGCGACCCGCGCGGCTGGCAGACCATTGCGCCGTCCGCCATCGCTTTTGGCGCCAATTTGCCGAAAGTGCCCAAGGCCATGACGCTTGACGATATCGCCCGGGTGCGTGATGATTTCGTGGCCGCCGCCCGCCGGGCGCGCGACGCCGGATTCGAATGGCTGGAGCTGCATTTCGCCCACGGCTACCTGGCCCAGAGCTTCTTCTCGACCCATTCCAACCAGCGCGACGACCAGTACGGCGGCAGCGCCGTTAACCGCGGCCGTTTCCTGCTGGAAACCCTGGCGGCGGTACGCGAAGTCTGGCCGGAACATTTGCCGCTGACCGCCCGGTTCGGCGTGCTGGAGTTCGACGGGCGCGACGAGCAGACTCTGACTGAATCCATTGATCTGATCAAGCGCTTTAAACAGGCCGGCCTGGATATGCTCAGCGTCAGCATCGGGTTCTCCACCCCCGACGCCACTATTCCCTGGGGACCGGCTTTTATGGGCCCGATCGCCAAGCGGGTGCGCAGGGAAGCGGATATCCCGGTCGCCTCCGCCTGGGGATTCGGTACGCCGGACCTGGCCGAAAAAGCCGTTCAGGACCAGCAATTGGATCTGGTCATGGTGGGCAAGGCCCATCTGGCCAATCCCCACTGGAGTTATTACGCCGCCCGTGAACTGAAGATTGAACGTCCCTCCTGGACGCTGCCCGCCCCCTACGCCCACTGGCTGGAAAGATACTGACGCCGGCGCTAACCGTCGTCCCGGCATCAGGGCGGCGGTTAGCCTGAGAGCGGCAATTCCTGATGCAGCGCGGTGCGTGGTGTGCCCACCCGTGGTGCATCCTCTCCCTCCATGGCGGTTGCCTTAATGATATCCCCGGCATTGACGGCCGGGCACTTCGCACGCCCGCAACAAATCCCCTGAAATTCCAGTCATCTGCAACGTTCGATTAAAAAAAGAGCGAACCAATAAAAAATTGGTTCGATTTGTGCTTGATGGTGATGAAAGGTAATGAGTGATGGCGTGCGTTCCGGCGGAACAGCGCGCCATCAGGGCGTTATCGACACGATTATGGCAAATCAGGGTGTGAGTCATGACAAAACAGCCGTCGTCCTTCTCCGCGCTGGAACAGCTGCGCGCGCTGATCCTGCAACACCCCGCGCCTGAGCTGCCGCTGCCCACTGAGCGGGAGCTGGCGCAACGCTATCAGGTCGGGCGCCGGGAGATCCGCCGCGCGCTGGACGTACTGGAGATGGAAGGCAGGGTGTGGCGCAAACAGGGCAAGGGCACCTTCCTGGGTCCCGATGCCCCATCGCAACCGCTGGTGCTGCAGGGCTTGCCGCGCCAATCGACGCTGCTGGAGGTGATGGAAGCCCGTCTGCAGCTGGAGCCGGGGCTGGCGCGCCTGGCCGCCATGCGCGCCACGCCGGAACAGCTGGCGCTGATGGCGCGCCTCCAGGAGCGGATGCAGGTGCTGGCAACCGATGACAGCGATCAGCACGAACTGTGGGACAGCGCCTTCCACCGGACGCTGGCCGAAGCAGCAGGCAACCGGCTGCTGCTCGGCCTGTTTGACGCGCTGGACGCCATACGCCGCGACGACAGCTGGCGCCATCAGCGCGAGAAGGCGCGCAACCCGGCGCGGCTGGACAACTATAACCGGCAGCACCAGCGCCTGATCCGCTATCTCCAGGCCCGCCGGCCCGAGGAGGCCGCCGCCGTCATGACCGAACATCTTCTGGCGCTGCAACAGGCGCTGATCACTGTCCTGTCCATCGACAAGGAGCCTCAAGCCTGATGACGATCCCCACATCCCCCGCGCCGCCGGTGCTGAATATCGCCCATCTGCGGGTGCGCTTCCACGGCTCGCCGGCCAGCGTGCTCGACGATATCTCGCTACATATCCAGCCGGGGGAGACCCTGGCGCTGGTGGGCGAATCCGGCTGCGGCAAAAGCGTCACCTCGCTGGCGTTAATGGGCTTATTGCCCGACAGCGCCCGCATCGACCAGGGGGAACTGTATTTTAACCAACACGACCTGCGCGCTCTGTCGCCGCGGCAATACGCCAACCTGCGCGGCAATCAGCTGGCCATGATTTTCCAGGAGCCGATGACGTCCCTTAATCCGGCGTTTACCCTGGGCGACCAATTGGCGGAGGCGGTGATGCGGCATCAGGGCGGCAGCTATCGCCAGGCCATGGCGCGCGCCGGGGAGATGCTGGCTTTGGTGCAGATTCCGGCGCCGGAGCTGCGCCTGAAGTCGTATCCGCACCAGCTTTCAGGCGGCATGCGCCAGCGGGTGATGATCGCCATGGCGCTGATCAACCGGCCGCAATTGCTGATTGCCGACGAACCCACCACCGCCCTGGATGTCACTATCCAGGCCGGTATCCTCAGCCTGCTTAACCAAATCAAGCAGGACACCGGCACCGCCATTTTACTGATTACCCACGATCTCGGCGTGGTGGCGGAAGTGGCGCAGCAGGTGGCGGTCATGTACGCCGGCCAAATTGTCGAAACCGGCAGCGTGGACGACATTTTCAGCGACCCGCAGCATCCCTACACCATCGGACTGATGGCCTCGATGCCCAGCCTGTCGGCCCGCATCGGCAAGTTGGCCACCATTCCGGGGTCGGTGCCCACCGCGGACGCCATGCCCGCCGGCTGCCGCTTCGCTACCCGCTGTCCGTTCGCCGACGAACGCTGCCACCGTTCCCGGCCCGATCTGCGTCCGGTCGCCGCAGGCCATGAGGCCGCGTGTTTTTACGCGCCGCTTGAACACCATTTCGCGCCGGGAGCCAGAGCATGAGCCAGCCGATCCTTGAAAGCGTGGCATTGACGAAAATCTTTCAGGGCCCCAAAGGCCTGTTTACCCGCCAGCGCCAGGTGCACGCGGTGGATCGGGTATCACTGAAGGTCTGGCCGGGCGAAACCCTGGCCATCGTCGGCGAATCCGGCTCCGGCAAATCCACTCTCGGCCGGCTGCTGCTGCGCCTGCTGACGGCCACCGAAGGGCGGGTTTTCTACCAGGGCAATGATATCGGCATGCTGCCCGCCGGGCAGTTGAACCAGCTGCGGCGCGAGCTGCAAATCATTTTCCAGGATCCGTTCGCCTCCCTTAATCCGCGCATGACGGTGGAGGAGATTGTCGGCGAGCCCATCTGGCTGCATGAGCGGATTTCCCGGGCGCAGCGGCGCGAACGGGTGGCCGAACTGCTGCGCACCGTCGGGCTGCCGGCCCTGTACGCCCGGCGGTTTCCCCATGAATTTTCCGGCGGGCAGCGCCAGCGCATCGGCATCGCCCGCGCCCTGGCGTCCAAACCCACGCTGCTGCTGGGGGATGAGCCGGTTTCCGCGCTGGACGTGTCGGTACAGGCGCAGGTGGTCAACCTGCTTGAGAGCCTGAAAGAACAGTTCGGCCTGACCCTGATCGTGGTGGCGCACGGACTGGCTGTAATCCGCCATATGAGCGATCGCGTCGCGGTGATGTACCTGGGGCAAATCGTCGAAATCGCCGCCGCCGATGATATTTTCGATCAGCCGCTGCACCCCTATACCCGGGCGCTGATTGCTTCAGCGCCCCAGTTAACCCCAGGCGGCCGGCAATCCGGACCGCTGCTGACGGGGGATTTGCCCAACCCGTCGCAGCCGCCGTCGGGATGCCGTTTCCATACTCGTTGTCCCCACGTCAGGGACGTCTGCCGGCAGCATGAACCGCCGCTGGAACCCGCCGGCGATCGGCGCCAGGTGGCGTGTCACCGCTGGCGGGAACTGAACAGCGATCGCAGCGTTATCGTCATGGCGCCGCCGTCGGCGGCTTTCCTGCGGCGGCGCGCGCTGTTTGTCGACGCCGCGGCCCGTAAACCCTAACTGCCACAAGGAATCTATGCTCATGAACTCCCGTCACAAGCTTTATACCGCGCTGAGTGGTTTGGTGTTGCTTGGCGTCAGCGGCCAGCCGTATGCCGAAAGCATTTTACGTATCGGTCTGGGCAGCGACCCCGACATGCTCGATCCCCACCTGGCCCGGACCTATTATGGCCGATTTGTCTTCGCCGCCATGTGCGACCGGCTGGTGGATGTGGATGAAAAGCTGCAGGTGGTGCCCGGCCTCGCCACCGACTGGCAGTACAGCGATGACGGCAAAACCCTGACCATGAACCTGCGCCAGGGCGTGACGTTTCAGGATGGCGAAGCCTTTAACGCGCAGGCGGTGAAATTTAATATCGATCGTGCGCTGACCCTGCCGGGATCGCTGCGCAAAAGCGAACTGTCCTCGGTGGCGTCCGTCGAGGCCACCGGCCCCTATAGCGTGACGTTTCACCTGAAGAACGCCGACGCCGCGCTGCTCTCCCAGCTCACCGACCGGGCGGGCACCATGCTGGCGCCCCAGGCCGCCGCAAAGGAGAACTTCGCCGCGCACCCGGTATGCTCCGGTCCCTACCAGTTTGACAGCCGGGTGCAGCAGGACCGCATTGTGCTGACGCGCTATGGTAATTACTGGAATAAACAGGCCTACCACTTCGATAAAGTGATTTTTATGCCCATTCCCGACTCCTCGGTGCGCCTGGCCAACCTGCGCGCCGGCGATCTGGATCTGACCGAAGGCATTGCCGCCAGCGATGTGAAAACCGTCGAGGCCAATCCCACGCTCGCCCTGGCCAAGGTGACTGGGCTTGGGTATATGGGGCTGACCTTTAATATCGCCAACGGCAAGGCCAATCCCAGCGATCCGTTTGCCAAGGATGCGCGGGTACGCGAAGCGTTCTCCCTGTCTCTGGATCGCGACGCCATTAACCAGGTGGCCTTCGAGGGGCAATACACCCCGGCTAACCAGCCGTTCTCCACCGTCAGCCCTTACCATGTGGATTTGCCGGTGCCGGCGCGGGATGTGGAGAAAGCCAAATCCCTGCTGGCCGCCGCCGGGGTCGCCACGCCGGTGGAAACCACCCTCCTGGTGGCCAACAGACCGGATGCCCAGCAGGTGGGCCAGGTCATCCAGGCCATGGCCGGCGAAGCCGGGTTTAATGTCCATTTGCAAACCTCTGAATTCGCCACGCTGCTGGATCGCCAGCAGCGGGGAGATTTCCAGGTCAGCATGTCGGGCTGGTCCGGCCGCCCGGATCCGGACGGTAGCATCTATTCGTTTATCCACAGCAAAGGCAACCTGAATGACGGGCGCTACAGCAACCCGCAAGTGGACGACTGGCTGCAACAAGCCCGCGCCACCTCCGACCAGGCCAAACGCAAAGTCCTTTATAGCCAGGTGGTGGCGCAGTTGCAGCAGGATATGCCGCTGGCCTATCTGTATTTCGAGCCGCGCATTTTCGGCATGACGAAAAAAATAACGGGATTCAAACCCTATCCCGACGGGTTGATCCGCCTGGCGGGTATGCAACTGGCGCCGTAGCGCGTCGAGAATCCGGGAGCGATGATGTTAGAACTGATTGGCAAGCGCGTATTGCTGGCGATACCCACCCTGTTTTTAGTCAGCATTATGGTGTTTTCGCTGCAAAAACTGCTGCCGGGCGACCCGGTGGTGGCCATGGCCGGCGAAGAGCGCGACCCGGCGGTAATCGCCATGCTGCGCGCTAAATACCGCCTGGACGACCCCATACCGGCGCAGTATTTTTACTGGCTGCGCGACGCGCTGCAGGGCAACCTGGGCAT
Organism: Sodalis sp. RH14; assembly: GCF_047324285.1. Lineage (NCBI taxonomy): Bacteria > Pseudomonadati > Pseudomonadota > Gammaproteobacteria > Enterobacterales > Bruguierivoracaceae > Sodalis > Sodalis sp. RH14. The sequence goes on along the minus strand of NZ_CP178739.1, from coordinate 1,815,793 downwards.
TTCGCTGCGCACCCAGGAACCGGTGACCACGCTTATCGCCAGCAAGCTGCCCGTGACCGTCGAACTGACGCTGCTGTCGATGATCATCGCCATGGCGCTCGGCATCACCTCCGGTATTATCGCGGCGGTGCGCCGGGGAACCTGGGTGGATTACAGCGCCAACTTTATCGCCTTGTCCGGCATCTCCATCCCCAACTTCTGGCTGGGGGTGCTGCTGATCCTGCTGTTTTCCGTCAAGCTGCAGTGGCTGCCGGCCTCGGGGTTCGTGCCGCTGACCGAAGACCTGGCGCAAAACCTGCGCACCCTGCTGCTGCCGGCGTTGGTGCTCGGCACCGGGCTGGCGGCGACGCTGATGCGCCATACCCGTGCGGCGATGATAGCGGTGCTGAAAGCGGACTATATCCGCACCGCCAAGGCCAAGGGCCTGCTGCCCGGGCGGGTGATACTCAAACACGCGCTGCGCAATGCGCTGGTGCCCATCGTCACCCTCACTACGCTGCTGTTTGGCGAGCTGCTTGGCGGCGCGGTGCTTACCGAGCAGGTCTTCACCATACCGGGATTCGGCAAGATGATTGTCGATTCGGTGTTCAACCGCGATTACGCGGTGGTGCAGGGGGTGGTGCTGGTGGTGGCGATGGCTTTCCTGCTGCTTAACCTGGTGGCCGACGTGCTGTACGTGCTGATCAATCCGCGCATGAGAGGAGAATAATATGTCGCAGGTGCTCACCGGCGCGGCCGCGCCGGCTACGCCCAGGGCGGGCAGCCGGGCGATTAAAAAATTCATCGCCAATAAAAGCGCCGTGATCGGGGCGGCCATCGTGCTGATCTTTGTCATCATCGCCCTGCTGGCGCCGTGGCTGGCGCCCTTCGATCCCATCAAGGCCAACTTTCTGACGGTACGCAAACCGCCGTCGGCGCTCTACTGGCTCGGCACCGACGAACTGGGCCGCGATATTCTGTCCCGCCTTATCTGGGGCGCCCGCACCTCGCTGATGGCCGGCTGTATTTCCGTGATTATCGCCATATTTATCGGCGTGCCGCTGGGGCTGGTCGCCGGCTATTGGCAGGGAATATGGGATGGCGTTATCTCCCGTGTTATCGAGGCGTTGCTGTCCTGTCCGTTTTTGATCCTGGCCATCGCTCTGGGGGCGTTTCTCGGCCCGAGCCTTATCAATGCGATGATCGCCATCGGCCTGTCGGTGATGCCGATTTTCGCCCGCCTGACGCGCGGACAAGTGATGAGCATCCGCAACGAGGAGTATATCGAGGGCGCCCGGGCCATCGGCTTGCCCGACCGCTGGATCGTACTGCGTTATGTGCTGCCCAACGTGTTGTCGCCGATTATGGTGCAGGCGACGCTGGCCATCGCCTCGGCCATCATTACCGAAGCCAGCCTGTCGTTTTTGGGACTGGGGCAACAGCCGCCCTCTCCCTCCTGGGGCGCCATGCTCAATACCGCGAAAAATTACCTTGAACAAGCGCCATGGATGTCGATTTTTCCCGGACTGGCGATCTTTTTTACCGTCCAGGGTTTCAACCTGCTGGGTGACGGGCTGCGCGATGCGCTGGATCCGCGCGACAATTAACCAACACAGGATTACACGATGACATCACCACTGGATTTCCAGGTAGCCTACCCCTCCCTGCGGCCGCCGATGATGGGTCGCAACGCGGTCTGCGCCTCCCAGCCGCTGGCGGCCCAGGCGGGGTTGCGCATGCTGCTGCTGGGCGGCAACGCCGTGGACGCCGCCGTCGCCGCCGCCATGGCCCTGACGGTGGTGGAACCCACCGGCTGCGGCATCGGCAGCGATGCGTTCGCCATCGTCTGGGACGGCAAACAACTGCATGGCTTAAACGCCTCCGGCCGTTCTCCCGCCGCCTGGAAATATGAAGATTACGCCCATCTGCCGGCCGTGCCGGAACTGGGCTGGGACGCGGTCACCCTACCCGGTGCGGTGTCCGGCTGGGTGGAACTCGCCCGCCGCTTCGGCTCCCTGCCGCTGACGACGCTGGCGCAGCCGGCCGTCGAATATGCCCGCGACGGTTTTCCGGTATCGCCCCTGATCGGCGCGTTATGGCAGCGCGGCGTCGAGCGTCTTGGCGGCCAGCCGGGATTTATGGCGTGTTTTGCGCCCGGAGGACGCGCGCCGGCCATCGGCGAGCTGTTCCGTAATCCGGCCCAGGCCAGGACATTGGAACTGATCGCGCAAACCGAGGGCGAAGCGTTTTATCGCGGCGAATTGGCGGCGAAAATCGCCGCTTTCGCCCGCCAGCATAACGCAGGCCTAACGCTTGAGGACCTAAACAACCACCGGCCCGAATGGGTCGAGCTGCTCTCGCGCCCCTTTGCCGGCGGATCGGTACATGAATTGCCGCCCAACGGCCAGGGCATCGCCACCCTGATAGCCCTGGGCATCCTGGAGCACTGCGGGATCGGCCGTTATCCTCCCGACTCGGCGGCGGCGCTGCATCTGTCCATTGAGGCGATGAAGCTGGCGCTGGCCGACCTGGAGCGTTATGTGGCCGATAGCGATCATATGGAATTCGAGGCCAGGCATTTATTAAGCGATGCGTACCTGCAACAGCGCGCCGCGTTAATCGATCCCGCCCGGGCGGGGGATTTTGTCTTCGGCGCGCCGCGGCAAAACGGCACGGTCTATCTGTCCGCCGCCGATGCCGGCGGCATGATGGTATCCTTTATCCAGTCTAATTATATGGGGTTCGGGTCCGGCGTGGTGGTGCCGGACACCGGCATCAGCCTGCAAAACCGCGGCGCCAGTTTTGTGCTGGAGCCGGGACATCCCAACTGCCTCGCCGGCAACAAGCGCACCTTCCATACCATTATCCCGGCGTTTGCCCTGGACGGCGCCGGACAGCCGCTGATGTCGTTCGGCGTCATGGGGGGATCCATGCAGGCGCAGGGCCATGTCCAGATGGCGCTGCGCATCATGCAGCACCGGCAAAACCCGCAGGCGGCCATTGACGCGCCGCGCTGGCGGGTGGTGCAAGGACGCGAGGTGATGGTGGAACCGTCGCTGGACCGCAATACCCTGGCGGCCCTGCGCGCCATGGGACACCAGATAAGCGTCGAGGACCCGATGCAGATCCACAGCTTCGGCGGCGCCCAGGCCATTATGCGCGACGCGCAGGGCGTGTATATCGCCGCCACTGAAAGCCGCAAGGACGGGCAGGCGCTGGTATATTAACCCACAGCCCGCCCCTCCGGCGGGGATGTCGACATTGCGCAGCCGTTGCGGCGCCGGCCGCGCATTCAGCGGCCGACGTTCTTTTGCATGTCGGCCGGATAACGCTCGCCCTGTACGCTGATATTCGCCACGGCGCTTTCGATGGCGCGCAAATCATCGGGGGTGAGAATCACCTCGACGGCGCCCAGGTTTTCCTCCAGGCGGTGCAGTTTTGTCGTGCCCGGGATGGGCACAATCCAGGGTTTGCGCGCCAGCAGCCAGGCGATGGCTATCTGCGCGCGCGTGGCCTGCTTGCCCGCCGCCAGCTCGCCGAGCACGTCCACCAGCGCCTGGTTGGCAGCACGCGCCTCGGGTGTAAAGCGTGGCACGATATTACGGAAGTCGTTGCCGTCGAAGGCGGTATCCTTGCTTATGGCGCCGGTGAGAAACCCCTTGCCGAGCGGGCTGAAGGGCACAAAACCGATGCCGAGCTCCTCAAGCGTCGGTAAAATCTCCTGCTCCGGCTCCCGCCACCATAAGGAGTACTCGCTTTGCAGGGCGGTAACCGGCTGGACCGCGTGCGCCCGGCGGATGGTCTGCGCGCCCGCCTCGGACAGGCCGAAATGCTTCACCTTGCCTTCCTGGATCAACTGTTTCACCGTGCCGGCGACATCCTCGATGGGGACGTCCGGATCGACGCGATGTTGGTAAAGCAGGTCAATCACCTCGGTCCGCAGGCGCTTTAGCGACGCCTCGACCACCTGCCGGATATGCTCCGGCCGGCTGTTGAGGTGCTGTTTGCCGTCCGGACTCGGCAGGTCGAAACCGAATTTGGTGGCAATCACCACCCGATGGCGAAACGGCGCCAGCGCTTCCCCCACCACGTCTTCATTGGTAAAGGGACCGTACACTTCCGCGGTATCGAAAAAGGTCACGCCGCGCTCAACCGCGGCGCGGATAAGCGCGATGGCCTCAGGCCGGTCTTTCGCCGGGCCATAGCCATGGCTCAGGCCCATGCAGCCCAGGCCCAGCGCCGAGACTTCCAGATTGCTGTTGCCGAGTTTTCTCTTTTGCATTTTTTACTCCTTAAAGTTCCTGGCTGGTCGGACGGAACAGGATTTCGTTAAGATCCCCGTCTGGCGGATGGCAAACGCCACGACGCTGGCGAACGAGACCGTGGGGATGGCGTGCTGTTCATGAAAAGCCCTGGTATAGGTTATTTTCAATACCTTAAGGCGGGGCGGCTTTGCGCCGGGTGATCTTCAATCGCCCGTTAACGTTAGCAGAAGGACGGTGGCGGGGTTAGCGGCGCGAAGGAAATGAGCTTATGAAATGGATTCATAAATGTTGTTGCAATCTCCCGGACTGAGGTCTGAACGCAGCCAGGCATATATGTATAGAATAAGGGCAATGCAAATGATGCGCACAACGCAGGCGGCGTAATGTTACGAGAAAACTTCAATGACCTCATTTCTTTCCTGGTGGTGGCAAAGGAACGCAGCTTCACAAAAGCGGCGGCGAAACTGGGGGTTTCCCAGTCGGCGCTAAGCCACGCCATGCGCAGCCTGGAAGAGCGCCTGGGGCTCAGGCTGTTAACGCGCACCACGCGCAGCGTGGCGCCGACCGAAGCGGGCGAACGCTTGCTCCATTCGCTGGGTCCGCGCTTCGCCGACATCGAGAGCGAGCTGGACGCCCTGGGTGAAATGCGTGACCAGCCGGCGGGCAATATCAGGATAAGCGCCGGAGAACATGCGATGGATTATGTCCTGTGGCCGGTCCTGAAACGCTTCCTGGCGGGGTATCCGGATATCAATGTGGAAATTACCGTGGATAACAGCCTGACGGATATCGTCAGCGGGCGTTATGACGCCGGCATACGCCTGGGTGAACAGGTCGCCAAGGATATGGTCGCCGTGCGTATCGGGCCGATGATGCGAATGGCGGTGGTCGGCGCGGGCGCGTATTTGGACCGGTATGGCATACCGGCGACGCCGCAGGAATTACAGCATCACCGCTGCATTAATATGCGCCTGCCCACACTCGGGGGCAAATATGCCTGGGAATTTGAAAAAGCGGGCCATGAGCTAAAGGTCCGCGTCGACGGCCAGTTAACCTTTAACTGCCTGCGTCAGCGGATTGATGCCGCCATCGCGGGATTCGGTCTGGCATTCGTACCGGATGATACGGTGCAAGAACCCCTGGCGAGCGGACAGCTGATCCGGGTGCTGGAAGACTGGTGCCCCGCGTTCCCGGGATATTACCTGTATTATCCCAGCCGTAAACAGCATACCACCGCCTTTGCCCTGTTTATCGACGCGATACGCTTTCAGCAATAACCGCGCGCGCGCTGCCCCTTGACGGTGCAGCGCGCGACAACCCGTCCGCCGCCAAGCCGGGCCATGACAAGCATTACGCCGGCCTGTTCGCGTAATCCCCTGAAAAACAAAGACACTCATTCTTTTTTGCCGTTGGCGTGGATCTTGCTGCAGGTTAAGTCGCCATATGGCTTCTCAAGCAACGACCCGGGCGCAATGCGCTTTCTCCCATAGATAGGGTGATCATAACTAGCCAGGGGTTATCCGATGGAACTGAAATGGTTGGAAGATTTTCTCAGCGTTTCTCAGTGCTATAGCTTTACGCGGGCGGCTAATGAGAGAAACATTACCCAGTCCGCGCTAAGCCGCCGGATCAAGCAGCTCGAAGAGTGGCTCGGCGTGCCGCTGTTTGATCGCAAGGCCTACCCGATCCGCCTGACGGCAGAGGGGCAGGATTTTCTGCAAACCGCGGCGGAAATGGTGTTTTCCATGACCCGGCTACGCAACGATATCCGCGAGCGTCATATGCATAAGCACGCCATCGTGCATTTCGCCACGCTGAATACGTTGTCGCTGACGTTTTTTCCGTCCTGGATTAACGCCGTCGAACCCTCCCACCAATACGGCTATATCCGTTTATGCGATCAGCAACCTTCCTTCAGCGGCAATATCTCCCTCCTGCTCGACGGTGAAACCGATTTTTTACTGACCTACGCGCACGACTCCGTGCCGTTGATGAAACAGTTGCAACGTTTTCCTTATCTCGAACTGGGCGAGGAACGGGCCATCGCCGTCTGCGCGCCGGACAGCGGCGGCAAGCCGCTTTATCCCATTGATGAGAGCCGGGCCGCCGACGGCGTCCAGGCGCCTATCCCCTATCTTAGCTATGGCAAACGCTCATTTTTCGCCCATGCGCTGAGCGCGCTGTTCGCCACGCGCCCGCTGCCGCTGAAGACCATTTATGAAAATTCAATCTCCAGCGGCCTGAAGGCCATGACGATTTCCGGCTGCGGCACCGCCTGGTTGCCGTCAAGTTTGATCGATGAAGAACTCGCCGCCGGTACCCTGATCCGCGCGGGCGACCGCAGTTGGGATATCCAGGCCGGCATTCGCCTTTACCGGCTGGAAAAATTCCGCAACATCCAGGCCGAGCGCCTGTGGAACCGGGCCGCCCTGCTGCACCGGACCCACGCGGCAGCCTGAGCCGCGCCCACGCGCCGGGCGGTTTAATCAGCCTGGCGATCCACTGTTTCCCTGCCTTTCAACGGCCGGGGCGGGCGATTATTTCCGTGATAAAAACACTATATATCAAATAAATAATTTCCCCTAACGCCACAAAACCATGCCGCGGCACGCTATGCAATTTTGGAATAGGCCAGTTGAAAGTCTCATTGGATCTTTGCCGCCGATATCCACATCCTGAACGGGTTCCCATTATTTTTCCGGCCCGACACATCAACAACAACCCCATCCACCGGCACGAGGATATTCAGGTGAATAACGCAACAGCGCAGCAGAAAGCATTGGTCTGGAACCTGGTCGATGTAAAGAAAAACCTGTTCACCGCCCTGAGCGATCGTATCTGGGGCATGCCTGAAATCGCCTATACCGAATACCGTTCGGTGGCCGAACATACCGACATGCTCAAGACCCAGGGTTTTCGCGTCACGGAAAATGTCGCCGGCATTCCCACCGCCGTCATGGGGGAAGCCGGCCAGGACGGTCCGATCATCGCCATACTGGGTGAATACGACGCGCTGCCGGGACTGAGCCAGGTCGCCGGCATCGCGCGTCCGGAACCGATTCCCGGCAACGGCCACGGCCATGGCTGCGGTCACAACCTGCTCGGCTCCGCCGCCATGCTCGCCGCTACGGCGATTAAGGACTGGCTGGCGCAAACCGGCGCGCCGGGCCGTGTACGTTACTATGGCTGCCCGGCGGAGGAAGGCGGCGCGGCAAAATCCTTTATGGCCCGCGCCGGCGCGTTTGACGACGTGGATATCGCCATTACCTGGCATCCGTCGGCCTTCAGCGAAGTGGCGCGCGCCGAATCCCTGGCCAATACCCGTATGGACTTTGTTTTCCACGGCCGCGCCTCCCATGCCGCCGCGTCGCCGCATCTGGGCCGCAGCGCGCTGGACGCGGTCGAACTGATGAACGTCGGCGTCAACTACCTGCGTGAACATGTGCCCTCTGATTCGCGCATTCACTACGCCATGCTCGACGCCGGCGGCATCGCGCCGAACGTGGTGCAGGCGCGCGCGGCGGTACGTTACGCTATCCGCTCCCGTGACGTCCATGCCATGTTCGCCCTTAATGAACGGGTGAAAAAAGTGGCGGCGGGCGCGGCGATGATGACCGAGACTACGGTGGATATCAGCATCATGAGCGCCGTCGCCAACCTGCTGGGCAACGAACCGCTGGAGGACGCCATGCAGCGTAATTTCGACCTGCTGGGTCCCCTCGCCTTCGACGATGCCGACAAAGCCTTTGCCGCCGACATCCAGGCCACCCTGTCCCCGGAGGATATACAGAGCGCCTATCGCCGCATCGGCATGAAAACACCGCCCCAGGCCGCCGCGCTGTGCGAATTCATCGTGCCCCTGGACGCGGCCGGCGAACTGATGCTCGGCTCCACCGACGTTGGCGACATCAGTTGGGTGCTGCCGACCGTACAGGCCCACGTCCCCACCTACGCCATCGGCACGCCGGGCCATTCTTGGCAACTGACCGCGCAGGGCATGATGCCCGCCGCGCATAAGGGGCTGGCCTACGCCGCCAAGGTGATGGCCGCCACCGCCATCGATACCCTGACCGATAAGGTCCTGCTGGCGCAGGCGAAAACCGCGCACTACGAACTCACCGCGCAAACGCCTTATGTCTGCCCTATTCCCGCCGACGTGCAACCGCCGCTGCAACCGCGCCCGGCCGAATGACGGTTTTTGTCTGTCCCGTCGCCGTCATGCCGCGGCGCATTTTCGGCGATTCGCCATTTCTCTTCACAGGAGCGGAATTTATGCGCACTACCCGCAGACGTACCCTGAACACCCTGATCGCGCTGACGCTGGGATACGCCCTGCCGCCCCCGGCGGCGCACGCGCAAACGCCGCCGGATTCACTGGTGATGGCATGGAATATCGATGCCATCAGTACCTTTGACCCGGCGCAGATCGGGGAGGTGGTCACCAATGAAATCATTAAGAACACCTGCGATACGCTGGTCGATTTCGACCCCAAAGATGAAGCCAACGTGATACCCCGCCTGGCGAAAAGCTGGGACATTGCGGCGGACCACAGGCAAATCACCTTCCATCTCAACAGCGGGCTGGCGTTTCCGTCAGGCAATAAAGCGACGGCGCGGGATGTCGCCTGGTCGCTGCAGCGGGTGGTGCTGCTGGGCTTCGGCAATTCAGCCACCCTGACCGAATTCGGCTTTAACAAAGACAACGTTACCCAGCGTATCACGGCACCGGACGACAATACGCTGGTGATGACCTTCGACCGGTCGTATCCGGCCAACCTGGTGCTGCAGGCGATTGCGGCCAATAACGTCTCCACCACCCTTGATCGCGCGCTGGTCGAGCAAAACGCCGTTAACGGCGATATGGGCAATAAATACCTGACCACCCATACCGCCTGCGTCGGTCCCTACCAGCTGATGCGCTGGAACGCCGGTGAAGGCGTCATGCTGCAGGCGAATAAGCCCTATTGGGGCGCCGCCCCCAAACTGCAGCGCATCCTGATCCGTCATGTGGCGGAAACCGGCACCCAGCGTTTACTGCTGACCCAGGGCGACGTGGATATCGCGCGCGACCTTGCGCCGGACGACCTGCGTGATTTGGACCAGGGCGGCCAGGTGCGCGTCGATAAGGTGCTCAAGCCGCAGCTGTTTTTCTGGACCTTTAACAATGAGGATCCCATTTTCAAAAATCCCCAGGTGCGCCTGGCGATGCGTTACCTGATTGATTACCAGGGGCTGGCGTCCACCGTGATGCCGTACCTCGGCGTGCCCCGCGCCAGCTTCGCCCAGCTCGGCGCCTACGGCGCGCTGGATAAAGACGCCGGACAGCCGTTCAGGCTCGATCTCGATAAAGCCAGGCAGCTGTTAACCGCAGCCGGTTATCCCAACGGCTTTACCGCCAAACTGATTATCGGCACCCTGCCGCACTCCGCCCCCATCGCGCAAAGCACCCAGGAAAACGCCTCGAAAATCGGCGTGAAACTCACGATTGAAAGCATGGCCAACGCCCAATTGTTCAGCCGCGTGCGCGGACGTGAGTTCCAGAGCGCCATGATGGCGTGGCAGACCTCGGTACCGGACGCCTATGGCAACGCCTCGCGCCTGGTTTTCAATCCGGACAACGGCAAGGAGGCCAAAAATACGCAATATCCCAGCTGGCGCGCGGCCTATTTTGACCCGGCGATGAACCAGCAGGTCACCGACGCCCTGCTGGAGCCGGACGATCAAAAACGTATCGCGCGCTATCACCAGTTGCAGGAAGAGCAGATGCAGCAGGGCCCGATGGCGATCATGTTCCAGATGTACAACACCGCCGGGCTGACCAAACAGGTGAAGGACTGGACCTGGAACGGTTTTCGCGTGTATTACGCCATGGCGGCTAAATAACCACGACGATAGGGTCGTTTTCACGCAAGGAGTCACCGATGTCGCTAATCGATCCGGCCGCCACGGCCGAACACCCGGCCGACCCGCTCTGGCTCAGGCTGGGCGGGCACGGCGCGCGGCTGGGCAAGCTGCTGGTTTCCGTGCTTTGCACGCTGTTGGGACTGGCGGCGCTAACTTTCTTTATCGGCCGTCTGCTGCCCATTGATCCGGTGGTGGCGGTGCTGGGCGATAACGCCAGTCAGGAAGCCTACCAAAAAATGTATCGCCTGCTGGGGCTGGATAAACCGCTGTGGCAGCAATTTTTACTGTATCTGCAACACGTCGCCAGGCTGGATTTCGGCAACGCCCTGACCACCGGACGCCCGGTCATCGAGGATATCGGCCGGGTATTTCCCGCCACCCTGGAGCTGGCGAGCCTGGGGGCGATCATCGGCACCTGCCTGGGTATTCCGGCCGGCGTGTTCAGCGCCATGTACCGCAATACCTGGTTTGATCACTGCATCCGTTTTATCGGCCTGCTCGGCCATTCCGCGCCGAATTTCTGGCTGGGGCTGATGGGACTGGTGCTGTTCTACGCCACGCTCGGCTGGATCGGCGGGCCGGGGCGCATCGACTTTATCTATGAATTCGACGTGAAGAGCGTGACCGGGTTCTATCTGGTGGACACCCTGCTTGCCGGCAACTGGGCGGCGCTGGGCAACGTATTCAGTCATCTGATCCTGCCGGCGTCGATCCTCGGCCTCAGCGGCCTGTCCTACATCAGCCGCATGACCCGCAGCTTTATGATTGAACAACTGTCGCAGGAATATGTCATCACCGCCCGCGTCAAGGGGCTGTCATGGGCGCGCAGCGTATGGGTCCATGCGTTTCGCAACGTGGCGGTGCAGGTGGTGACGGTGGTGGCGCTCTCCTACGCCTTTTTGCTCGAAGGCGCGGTGCTGACCGAAACCGTCTTCGCCTGGCCCGGTTTCGGCCGGTATCTGACCAACGCCATGCTGGCCGGCGATATGAACGCGGTGGTCGGCTGTTCACTGTTGATCGGCAGTATCTTCGTGGGGATTAACCTGCTTTGCGATCTGCTTTACCGCATTTTCGACCCGCGCACCCGTCAGGAGCAATCATGACCGATTCGGCTAAACCCCGGCTGACCCGGCAGTCGCGCCGCGCGCTGCGCGCCTGGCTGGACGCCCCCGTCCCCGCGACGCCCTGGCAGGCGCGTATGCAGCAGAGCCTCAATCAATGGCGCCGTTTTTGCCGCAATACCCCGGCGCTGTTCGGCCTGGCGGTGATGATGATCATTACCGTCGCCGCGCTGTTCGCCCCCTGGCTGGCGACCCATAATATCTACGCGCAAAACCTGCAGCTGCGCCTTGCCGCGCCCGGCGCCGGCTACTGGCTCGGCACTGACGAACTCGGGCGCGATATCTACAGCCGCCTGATCTACGGCGCGCGCATTACGCTGTACATCACCTTCCTGTCGGCGCTGATCGTCGGACCGATAGGCCTGCTGGTCGGCACCATCGCCGGCACCCTCGGCGGCTGGGCCGATACCCTCTTGATGCGCATCGTGGATATCTTCCTGGCCTTCCCGAGCCTTATCCTGGCGCTGGGGTTTGTCGCCGCGCTCGGACCCGGCATCGAAAACGCCATCATCGCCATTTCGCTCTCCGCCTGGCCGCCCATCGCCCGGCTGGCGCGCGCGGAAGCGCTGTCGATCCGCAAAATGGATTACGTCGCCGCCGTGCGCCTGCAGGGCGCATCGCAGATGCGCATTATCCTGCGCCATATCATCCCCATGTGCCTGCCGTCGGTAGTGGTACGCCTGACGCTGAACATGGCGGGGATTATCCTCACTGCCGCCAGCCTTGGTTTTCTGGGGCTAGGCGCGCAGGCGCCCAGTCCCGAGTGGGGGGCGATGCTGTCTTCGGGGCGACAGTTCATGATGACCAACTGGACGATTGCCGCCATTCCCGGCCTGTCGATTCTTCTCACCAGCCTGGCCTTTAACCTCTTCGGCGACGGCCTGCGCGACGTTCTGGATCTGCGCCATGACTGATACCCTGCTGGAAGTGCGCCACCTCAACGTGGTGTTTAAAGACCCTCATCGGGAACACCACGCCGTACGCGATATTTCGTTCGCCATCGGCCGCGAAAAAGTGGCCCTGGTCGGTGAATCCGGCTCCGGTAAATCGCTGACCGGGCGCGCACTGCTGAAACTCACGCCGCGGGGCGCCCGCGTCAGCGCCGAAAAAATGCGGCTGGGCGATACCGACCTCCTGCTTACCGGCGAGCGTGGGATGCGCAAAATCCGCGGTAAACGCATTTCGATGATAATGCAGGATCCTAAATTTTCACTTAATCCGCTGATGCGCGTCGGGCAGCAGATCAACGAGGCCTACCGTACCCACTTTAACGTCGGCGAACACGAGGCGCGGGCCAAGACGCTGCTGATGCTGGACGCGGTGAACATCCGCGATCCGCAGCGGGTTTTCAGGCTTTATCCGCATGAGATTTCCGGCGGCATGGGCCAGCGCATCATGATTGCCATGATGCTGATACCCGAACCGGATCTGATCATCGCCGACGAGCCGACATCGGCGCTGGACGTCACCGTGCGCCAGCAGGTGCTGGGGGTGCTTGACGCCCTGCTGGAGCGGCGTAAAACCGGCCTGTTGTTTATTACCCACGACCTGGGCCTGGTGGAAAAGTTCTGTGACCGGGCGCTGGTCATGTACGGCGGGCGCATTCTGGAGGAAATCGCCGCCGATCAATTGCATAACGCCCGGCACCCCTATACCCGGGCGCTGCTTGCCAGCCAGCCCGATCTGCGCCATCCGGTGGATATGCTGGCGATCCCGGCGCGCGATCCGGCATGGCTGACCGGCCCGGTGTATCGCTATGGAGAACAATGCTGATGACCTGCGCGATAAACGACCCTTCCCGCCCGGCGCCGGCCCAGGCGCAGGACTATACCCCGCCGCCTGCCGCCGAGCGGATGATCGAAACCGTCGATTTAGGCATCGCCTTCGGCAAGGGGCGCCTGCGCAAGCAGGTGGTGGACGGCGTTTCCTTCAGCATCGCGCGCGGCGAAAGCTACGGCCTGATCGGTGAATCCGGCTGCGGCAAATCCACCCTGTTGCGCGCACTGACCGGCCAGAACGCCCATTATACCGGCGCCATCCTCTACCAGAACCGCGAGCAGCATCCGGTGCGCGACAAGGCGTTTTACCGCCGGATCCAGATGGTATTCCAGGATCCCTACGCGTCTTTGCACCCACGCAAGATGGTGTATCACACCCTGCTGGAGCCGCTGGTGATTCACGGCATGGATCGGCGCGAGGCGCGTATCTCCGACGTGCTCCATGCCCTGGGCCTCGGCGACGCCTTTCGCTATCGCTATCCGCACCAGCTCTCAGGCGGCCAGCGGCAGCGCGTGGCGCTGGCCCGGGCGCTGATTATCGAGCCGCAGGTGTTATTGCTGGACGAGCCGACATCGGCGCTGGATGTGTCGGTGCAGGCGGAAATCCTCAACCTGCTGAAAACCCTGCGCCGCGAGCGCAACCTGACCTATTTGATGGTCACGCATAATCTGGCGGTGGTGGCCCATTTATGCGATCGGGTGGCCATCATGCACCAGGGCAAACTGATCGAGGAGATGACCGCCGACGATATCCGGGGCGCCAAGGCGACCGAGCCCTACACCCGGCAGTTTCTCGCCGCCAGCAGCCTTTAGCGCCCAGGAGCCGGTTATTATGACGACGACTCACGCAAATCAGGCCAGGGACGCCCTGCTGCTGCGCTGCGACAGCCTGGACAGCGACGCGCTGCTGATCCTGCGCGGCGGCGTTAGCCTGCTGGAATATGGCGACATGCGGCGGCGCTTTCTTTGCCATTCCATGCGCAAAAGCTTTCTCAGCGCGCTTATCGGCATCCAGGTAGCGCGCGGCGGCTTCGACGTATCGCTGACGCTGGCCGCCCTCGATATCAACGATATAAACGCCCTGAGCGACGTTGAGCGCAGCGCCACGCTTTATGACCTGCTGACGGCGCGATCGGGTATCTACCACCCGGCCAACTATGAAACACCGTGGATGACGCGGATCAAACCCCCGCGCCACAGCCAGCCGCCGGGCTGCCGGTGGAGTTATAACAATTGGGATTTCAACGCCCTGGGCAGCGCTTACCGACAGCTGGCCGGCATGGATATCCACCGGGCGTTTTTCGAGCAGATAGCCCAACCGATCGGTATGGCCGACTTCAGGCCGCAGGACGGCTGGATGGAACCGGGAGCGCATTCGCGACACGCGGCCTATCCGTTTCGCCTGTCGACCCGCGATCTGGCCCGTTTCGGCCAATTGTTTCTGCAACAGGGCCACTGGCGGGGCAAACAGATTATCCCGGCGCAATGGGTGCGCCAGAGCCTGCTGCCCTATTCCCACGCCGGCGATCGCGGTGCCTACGGCTATATGTGGTGGCTGGCCCGTGACGGCGTGGCATTGCCCGGATGCCTACTCCCAAGCGGCAGCTATTTCGCCTACGGCGCGGGGGGACATTACTGCCTGATACTGCCCGCCCTGGACGCCGTGGTGGTCCACCGTGTGAATACCGACATCGCGGGGCGCGAGGTCAACCGTTTCCAATTCGGCCAGTTAATCAATGCGGTGCTGGCGTTCCTGGCCGCACTTTCGGGAGAACAAACATGAACGTGATTGAAGCCATTGCCGCCTGGAGCCGCGCCCAGACCGGGTTCAGCGACACGGCGCGGGAGCGGGCGCGCCTGGCGATTGTCGACACGCTGGCCTGTCTTTATGCCGGGCGGCGCGATTTTTCCGCGCTCGCCGTGCGGGCGGCGGGCGAGATGTACCTGCGCCACGGCGGCCGGGCGCGCGTGATCGGCGGCGGCCGCGCCCCGGCGGCGATTGCCGCGTTTATCAACGGCACGTCGGCACACGCCATCGACTATGACGACAACTTCGGGCCGGGCATGAGTCACGCCTCGGCGGTACTGGTGCCGGCGCTGCTGGCGGTGGCGGATGAACTCGACGCCGGCGGCGGGCAACTGATCGACGCCTATCTGATCGGCCTGCAGGCGCAGGCGTTTATCGGCGCGGGAGTGGGGCCTGCGCACTACACCGCCGGCTGGCACGGCACGTCGACGGTCGGCTGCATCGGCACGGCGGCGGGCGTCGCCTGGCTGATGGGCCTGGACCAGGACGGCATTGCCCGCGCCTTAAGCAACGCCGTCAGTTTTGCGTCGGGCATCAAAGGCCAGTTCGGCACGCCCATCAAACCGCTGCATGCGGGCTGGGCGGCCCGCAACGCGGTGGACGCGGCCGTATTGGCGCAACAGGGCATGCGCGGCAGAATCGATATCCTCGAGGCGCCGCAGGGATTTGGTGAAATGTTCGGCGGCGCCGCGCCCGCCGGCTGGGACATCCCGGCCATCCTCGGCACCCGGCTGCACAGTATTGACGGCGTGGGGGTAATGCCCAAGCGCCATCCCTGCTGCGGCTCGACGCATATGATTGTCGATACGCTGTCCGACCTGCGGGAGGCCCATGATTTTACCGACGCCGACGTGGTCTCGGTAGAAACGCTGGTCGGCATCGCCAACCGGCGCAACCTGGCCTATACCGTACCGGAAAATGAGATGCAGGCGCGTTTCTCAATGCACTATTGCGTCGATACCTGGCTGCGCCACGGCGCGCTGAGCGTACAGGATTTTACCCCCGCACGGGTAGCGCGGCAAAGCGATCCGGCGCGCCTGGCCCGCGTCAGCATGCGCGCCTACAGCGCGCAGCAAGAGGCCGCTGTCCCGGCCGGCGACAAGCTGCCGCACCGCGTTACCCTCACCCTGCGCGACGGACGCCGCCTGGAAGCCGAGCGCCGCCTGGCGAAAGGCAGCAACGCGGAACCTTTTAGCGAAGGCGAGCGCAGGCAAAAATTTATCGACTGCTGCACGGACCTGGATCACGCGGCCGCCCTGTTCGACGGGCTGAAAAACCTGGGGAACGCCAGGGATCTCGGCGCGCTGGAGGCGCTGATGATGGGATAACGATGCGGCGCCATGCGCCCTATGACAGCGCGGTTTTCCGCGGACCCGATAGCCGCTTAGCCCGCATCAACCCAAACGCTGACGCCGGCGGCGCGGCATCTGAAGATACCGGCGCCGGTCTCATCCAGCGTCACCGTCGCCTCATGCTGCCCGAGGTAATCCCGCAGGCGCCCATGGGCAAAATCAGCGCCAAGCCGCAGGCGTTTTTCGCCCTCGCCGCTGTTGGACATGATCACCACGCAGCCCGGCCGCTCGCCGGTGCCGTGGCGGTGAAAGGCCACGCAGTGCGCATCGTCGAAATAGTCGGTCTGCCGGCCGTGCGCGTACAACTGCCGCGCGCGGATTAACGCCTCCAGCCCCGGGATCGCCGGCAGCTCGATGGCGCGGACATTGCCCTCCTGGTCTTTATCCTCATAGGACGCGCCGAACAGATCGGGATAAAACACCGTCGGCACGCCCTGCTCGCGCAGCAGTATCAGCGCATAGGCCAGCGGTTTGAACCAGGGCGCCACCGGCGCCTCCAGCGCTTGCAGCGGCTGGGTATCGTGATTGTCCACCAGGGTGACGGCATGGGCCGGGTCGGCGGCCACCAGGGTATCGCTGAACACCTGCCGCAAATCAAATTCCGCGCCCTGCGTCGAGGCATGATGGAAGTTCATTTGCAGCGGCGCGTCGAACAGCATGGTTTTCCCCGCCACCTGCTCCAGATACTGCAGCAAGATCGCCGTTTTATGCGACCAGTACTCGGCGATAACCAGCATTGGCTGCGCGGCATCGGCCTGGATTTTGTCGATCCAGTCGCGGTAAAACCAGGCGGGGATATGTTTGACCGCATCCAGGCGAAAACCGTCGCAATGGGTTTCATTCATCACCCACCGGCCCCAGTGGGCCAGTTCGGCCGTGACGGCCGGATTGCGGAATTCGATATTGGCGCCCATCAGATAATCGTAATTACCCAGTTCGTCGTCCACCTCTTCGTTCCAGCCGTCGCGGGTATAGTCATTGACGATTTTGAAAATGCCTTTTTCCGCGGGATCCTCTATCAGGTCGATGCCGCTAAAGCACTTATGATCCCAAACGAACTGAGAATATTGGCCCTGCCGGGCGGGAAAGGTGAAACGGGTCCAGGCGGTGGCATCTATCGCCTGGTCTTCTATTTCTTCCCGGTCCTCGATTTCCACGCGATTGACCTGAATGCGTTCCTGCTCGTCGGCGCCCATTTTATGGTTCAGCACCACGTCAAGCAATACGCCGATATGATGGGATTTCAGCGCCGCGATGGCCGCCAGCAGCGCCGCTTTGTCGCCATATTTGGTGGCCCGCCCGCCCTTTTGATCGAACTCGCCCAGATCAAACAAATCATAGGTATCGTAACCGACGGACTGCGCGCCGGTATCCGCTTTATAGGCCGGGGGCAGCCATACCAGGCTGATGCCGATGTCCGCCAGCCAGCCCGCCCGTTCGGCGGCTTCATGCCACAGGGTACCGCCGGCGGGATAATACCAATGAAAAAACTGCATCAGCGTCGGGTTGTGCATCCGGGACTCCATCATTAACAGGATAAAGACAGTATGGAAGAAACCCGGGCGACCACCGCACTTATTTTTCCGCCCGCCCACTACAGGGTATCGGCGGCCCCTTCCTGCATCCTTTCCTCGTTATGCAGCCGCTGGCGCCGGCGCAGATTGGGGAACCAGGCCATCCACAGTCCCACCACCACCAGGGTGCCGATACCGCCCAGGGCCGCGGCCGGCACCGCGCCCAGCCATGCCGCCAACAGGCCGGACTCGAATTCGCCCAGTTGGTTGGAGGTATTGATAAATATCGAATTGACCGCGCTGACCCGGCCGCGCATGGCGTCGGGGGTATCCAGCTGGACCAGCGCGCCGCGAATCACCATGCTCACCATATCGAAGCCGCCGAGGGCGAACAAGGCCAGCAGCGACAGCCAGAGCGCGGTGGACAGCGCAAACACCAGGGTCGCGATACCGAACCCGGCCACCGACAGGAACATGATCATGCCCACGTTCCGCTCAAGCGCCCGGCGGCTCAGCCAGAAACCGACCAGCAGCGCGCCCAGCGCCGGCGCGCCGCGCAGCAGCCCCAGGCCCCAGGGGCCGGTATGCAGGATATCCTTGGCGAAAATCGGCAGCAGCGCGGTGGCGCCGCCCAGCAGCACGGCGAACAGGTCCAGCGAGATCACCCCCAGCACATCGGGGCGGGCGCGGATAAAGCGCACCCCGGCGAAAAGGGTGGCGAAACTGGCCGGTACGCGTTTGGGCGGCGCCTGCTCGTAGCGCAGGCGGGCGACCATCCAGATCGACACCAGGTACAGCGCGCCGATGGCGATATACACCGTACCGGCCCCGGCGACATAAAGAAAACCGCCCAGCGCCGGACCCACCATCATCGCGGCCTCGCCGGAGGCGGCATTGGCGGCCATGGCGCGCGCCAGCATCGACGGCGGCACCAGCGCCGGCAGCATCGACTGCAGCGCCGGCGCCTCCATGGTTTTGGCCACGGCGATAAAAAACACCAGGCCCAGGATAGCCAGCTCATTGGCATAATGCATCAGGGTCAGCGCCGCCAGCGCGGCAATGGCCAGCCATTCGGTTATCTGGCCGAATAATACGATGCGCCGGCGATCGAACTGGTCGGCAGCATGGCCGGCGGGCAGCGCCAGCAGCACCGACGGCAGGAACTGCGCCAGGCCAATCAGGCCGAGGTCAAACGCGCGTCCGGTCATGGTATAGATTTGCCAGCTCACCACGATGGACAGCATCTGGAAACCGAAGGCGGAGCCGGTGCGGGCCAGCCAGAATGCGACAAAAGACGGATGCCGCAGCAGCGAGTCCGAGCTGGCGGAAGCGGAAGAATGCATGGCCAATCCTGTTATCCGGTAATGAACAGACTGATCCGGCCGAAGGACATGCCCCCGGCCGGGCCGGTTAATGCGGGGAGTTTAATAAGCGATTGTTTGCTAAAACAGCGTTATAAATTTGCCCGGCGCAATAGCGACGCTACCGAAAGCGGCAACGCCAAACGTGGCGGCGGCGGGAAGACCCGCCGCCACCGCTAACAATATCGCTGGCGGCGGCGAATTAATCAAGCGGTTAGCAACAGCGCCGGTGGCCCGGCCGCCGCCGCGCCGGCGCGGAAAACGGCGGCGTCAGGACCCGCCGCGCGCAAGGGAAGGCGACGCCGCGCGCGGTTCCTGATGGGGGCGATAGACGTTTACCGCCGCCGCCAGGCGTACCGTGCTATGGGACAATTCTTCAGCGGATTGGGCATATTGCTCCACCATGGCCGCGTTTTGCTGCGTGGTCTGGTCCAATTGGCCGATGGACTGGCTTATCAGGGTCAGGGCCATGGTCTGTTCTTGCGAGGAGGTGCTGATCTCGCCGATAAGGCTCGCCACCTGGCCCGCCTGCTGGACGATATTATCCATGGTGTCGCCGGCGTTTTGCACCAGTTTGCTCCCGTCCGTTATCCGCTCCACGCTGGTTTCAATCAGATCCTTGATTTCCCTGGCCGCCATGGACGATCGCTGCGCCAGCAGGCGGACCTCGCCGGCCACCACCGCAAACCCGCGGCCCTGCTCGCCGGCGCGGGCCGCTTCCACCGCGGCGTTAAGCGCCAGGATATTGGTCTGGAACGCAATCCCTTCGATAACGGCGATAATATCGACGATGCGGCGGCTGGAATCGCTGATGGCGCCCATGGTACTGATGACCTCGGTCATCCTTTCCCGGCCCTCTTCGGCGGCGCTGCTGCTCATTGCCGCCAGCGACCGGGTTTCATTAACGCTGTCGGCGCTGTTGCCGACGCTCGCCATCAGCTGCTCGGTGGCGCTGATAATCTGCTGCAGGTTATCGCCCGCCTGCTCCGTACGCACTTTCAACTGCCGGTTCCCCGCGGCGATTTCACCGCTGGCGTTGCTGATATCCTTGATCTGGCCGCTGACGTCGTCCGTCAGGGAGCGCAGGTTCAGGCCCATCTGGTTAACGCTGCGCAGCAGGTAGCCGATTTCATCGACCCGGTTGAAATAGACATATTCCCCTCTCTGGCAGGACGACAGTCTTTGCGCCTGCGCCAGGATGACGGCAATGGGTTTTCCCACCTGCCGGTGCAGCCAGCCGGAGGTCACCGCCAATCCGCCCAGGGTGACGGCGCCAAGCGCCGCCGGTCCGAGCGCGAACACGCCGGCGCCCACCGCGGGCAGCGCGGCGGCCATCAGCAGCGCAAGGCGTAAACGCCAGCGCAGGGGCATTTTTTGCAGCAGCGACAGCGGCGCGAGCCAACCGGTGCGCACCAGCAGTCCCCGGTACAGCGCCAGGCGGCGGCGACCGGCCTTGCCGGAATTCATATCCTGATATAAGGCCGACGCCTGTCTGACCTCCTCGGCGGTCGGGGCGATGCGCACCGAGAGATACCCCGTGGTCTGGCCGTTATGGCCCGTCGGCGTCGCATTGGCGCGTACCCAATAGAAGTCGCCGTTCTTACGGCGGTTTTTGACCAGCGCCGACCAGGAATGCCCCGCCCGCAGCGTATGCCACATATCGGCAAACGCCGCAGGCGGCATATCGGGGTGGCGGACAATATTATGAGGCTGATTAACTAAATCCTGATAGTGGTATCCAGACGCGCTGACAAACGCCGCATTGGCATAAAAAATAGTACCCTGGAGATCGGTTGCGGATTGTAATGTTGTTTCACTGTCAATCTTATACTCACTGAGAGTAACGGGATTGTTAATTCTCATCTGCACCTCATTAATAGGCGGATAAATAGACGCGGGGGCTTCAGCTCAATCGGCCCGAGGTGCAAAAACTTTATTATTATTTCAGCCGATGGGCTTATTTATCCTTAACGCGGCATTAAATAATGGTTTTAATATTTATTATTACAAATCAATAACATTGCGGCAATAAATAATAGCCTTGCGCTGGCGGGAAATAATGAAAGCGGCGGCGGGGTTTATTAAGAATATACTCAGGGGTCCACCATTATTTAGCGATGACGGGCCATTGCGGCGCGGGGGCCGGCTATTAATATAATAGCCGGCCCCCGGAGGATATTATTTCGCGTCCGGCAAGGCATAGGCGATAAGATAATCGCCAAGCTTGGTGCCGAATGAACCGTGGCCGCCGGCGGCGATCACCACGTACTGCCTGCCGTTGACCTCATAGGTCATCGGCGTGGCCTGGCCGCCCGCCGGCAGGCGCGCTTCCCATAGCGCCTGGCCATTGGCCACGTTAAACGCGCGCAGGTAGTTATCCGCCGTGGCGGCGATAAAGGCGACATTGCCGGCGGTGGAAATAGGGCCGCCCAGCATCGGCATGCCCATTTTGAACGGCAGCGGCAGCGGCGAGCTGTCGCGTACGGTGCCGATGCGTTTTTTCCAGACAACCTCATTGGTCTTCAGGTCCAGGGCGGAGATATATCCCCACGCCGGCTGTTTGCAGGGGAAACCCAGCGGCGAGAGGAAGGGGTTCAGCGTCACGCCGTAAGGAACGCCGTATTGCGGCTGGATGCCGACTTCGGAACCCGTCCCCCCCTTGGCCTCATCCGGCTCCATCGGATTGCCCGGACCGCGCGGGATAAGCTTCGAGACGAAGGGCAGCGCCATCGGGTTGGCGACGGCAATCTGACGGTCGGTATCAACCGAAATACCGCCCCATTCAAACATGCCGAGGTTGCCGGGGAACACCAGGGTGCCCTGCTCGGAAGGCGGCGTAAACGGCCCCTCATAGCGCAGTTGGTGAAACATCACGCGGCAGATCAGCTGATCGTAGATGGTGGCGCCCCACATATCCTTGCCGCTCAGGTTTTGCTTGGGACGGTAGGTCAATTCCGAGAACGGCTGGGTGGGCGACAGGCGATCGCCTTTGGCCGGGCCCTGCGGCACCGGGGTTTCCGGCGCCGGCACCACCGTTTTGCCGGTACGGCGATCCAGCACAAAAATATTGCCGGTTTTCGCCGGCACATAAATTACCGGTATCTTATTGCCGCCTTCATCGGTGATATCCGCCAGGGTCGGCTGCGCCGGCACGTCCATATCCCACAGATCGTGATGCACGGTCTGGTAGAACCAGGCCAGTTTGCCGGTGGTGGCGTTCAGCGCCAGCAGGCCGCTGGCAAACCGCTCCATTTCCGGCGTACGGTTGCCGCCCCAGATATCGGGCGTGGCGACGCCAATCGGCAGATAGACTAAATCCAGCTTGGCATCATAGGCGGCCGGGGCCCAGGAATTGGGCGAGTTCGGGGTATAGAGCTGCGCGCCTTCCGGAATGATGTTGGGGTCCTTGCTGCCGGGATCAAACGCCCACAGCAGCTTGCCGCTGTTAACGTCAAAACCGCGGATCACCCCTGACGGCTCGCGGGTGGAATAGTTATCGGTCACCGCGCCGGCAATCACGATCACATTACCGGTGACGATCGGCGGCGAGGTAGGCTCGTAGCCGCCGGCTTTGGGAAACGGCATATTGTTTTGCAGGTTCAGCTTGCCGTTGTCGGCGAAATCCGGACAGAGTTTGCCGCTCTGGGCATCCAGCGCATACAGATGGCCGTCGTTGACCGGCAGCAAGATGCGGCGGGCGCAAAGCGCCGGCTGCTGGCCCGCGGCGTTGGCCTGCGCCGCATCCGGCGTTTCATGGTAGGACACGCCGCGGCAGGTGACATGCTGGAACGACGGATCGGTTTTCAGCTGCGGGTCGAAGCGCCATCTCTCTTTGCCGGTGGCGGCGTCCAGGGCAAACAGCTTCTGGTGCGGCGTACACAGGTAAAGCAGATCGCCGATTTTAATCGGCGTCACTTCATCGGTCAGCTCCGCCGGATCGGCGGCGGTTTTCATATCCCCGGTGCGAAACGTCCAGGCCTCCTTCAGCTGGCCGACGTTTTTATCATTGATCTGGTTGAGCGGCGAATAGCGCGTCCCTTCCTGGGTGCGGCCATAGGCGGGCCAGTCGCCGTTGGCGATACCGTTGGCGCTTTGGGCGGAGGACGCCGTCTGGTCGGCGCTCAGGGTACCGTTGATTTCCTGCGGGTCGTTAAAGACCGCGTAGACCAGCACCAGCACGGTAATCAGCAGCGAGGCCAGCAGGGAGCCGCGCGCCAGCGCGTCCCTGGCCGCCAGGCGGCGGTAGATAAAGGGCAGCGCGATCCACAGGCCGAAAAAGAACGTCACGTCCAGACGCGGCGTCAGCGCCCAGAAATCGGTGCCGACCTCCCAGAGCGCCCAAACCGTGGTGCCGAGCAGGAAAATAGCGTACAGCAACAGCGCCGCGGGGCGGCGCCGGTACAGCAGCCAGGCGGTAAGCAGCATCGCCAGGCCGGCGATGATGTAATACGGCGAGCCGTGAAGCGTGGCCAGCCAAACGCCGCCGATCAGCAGGTAGAGGCCGCTCAGCGCGGCGAATAATGCCGTCAGTATGACGAGTGTCCGTGATAACACTGTCTGTTTTTGCATAGGATGCACCTTACCAAAATGTCATGTCGATGATGTAAAGATTAAGCTAGATAGGTCAAATAGCTCTTGTTATGCCATGATTATTCAAAAACGTAGCTTAGGGTCGCGCCGCCGCCCCAGTTGCGGCCCTCGGCCGGCTCGAAATAGCGCCCGTTGCCTTCATTGACGATCACCGAGCCGACGTAGCGGCGATCGAACAGGTTATCCACCCGGCCAAACACATCCAGCGACCATTTACGCCAGTTCACCCGGTAGCCGGTATTCAGGCTGGCGACCGTATAGGACGGCGCCTGGGCGCTGTTCTGGTCATCGGCCTGGATAGCGCTCATATAACGCACCTCGGCCCCCGCATGCCACCCCGCCTCGGGCCGCCATTCCAGCGCGGCATAACCCATATTGCGGGCGATGCCCGGCAGGCGATTGCCCGCCGGCACCCGTTCATCCGGCGTGCAGCTGTCGGACGCGCAGGTGGCGTTGCGGTAGGTGGCGTCCAGCAGCGTCCATGCCATTTTCAGCCGCCAGTCCAGCGCAAACTGCTGATCCAGCGCCAGCTCCAGGCCGCGGCGGCGGGTTTTGCCGGCATTGGCGTAGCTGGTGCGCCCGCCGGTGCTCTCGGCGACCACCAGTTCGTGGTCGGTATTGGTCTGGAACACGGCGGCGGTCAGCAAGCCGTAGCCGATACGCGTCTTACTGCCCAGTTCAAACGTATCGCTGGTGGCGGGCTTTAGCGCGGTGTTCAGGCCCGGCTGGCCGTCGGGGCGGTAGGAGAGTTCATTAATGGTGGGCGTTTCAAAACCGCGCCCGGCAGAGAAATACAGGTTCCAGGCGGGGTTGACGGCATAATTCAGCGAGCCCATCGGCAGCAGGCGATGATAGCGGGCGCTGCCGCTGTCGTCGCCGTTGGCGCCGGTGATGTAGTAATCGCGGGAATCAAAGCTGACCGTGCTGTAGCGCAGCCCGGCGTCCAGCGTCCAGCGCGGGGTCAGGTTCCAGGTGGTTTGCAGGTAGGGATCGAGATTCCACATACGGTTTTTCTCGTTGCGCCGCAGGGCGCCCTTTTCCCCGTAGGTGATGCCGTCGTCCCGGGCAAGATAGTTTTCGAACCCCTGGCGCCGCTCGGTCATGGTTTCATAATCCAGCCCGCCGGTAAGCGTGACCGGTACCGGCCCCAGGTTATCCTGGTGGCGCCAGCGCGTGTCTATGCCCTGGTATTTACGTTCCAGCACGATAACGCCGCCGGCATGGTTGGGGTTGAGCTGCGCCGACAGGGGAATGGACTGGTACTGGGTGGTATGGCGCTCGCCATGGTACGCCAGCATGGTCAATTCGTCATTGGCGCCCATCTCGCGCTGATAGCGCAGCCCCGCCTGGGTCTGGTCCAGGGTCTTGCGGGTGTTGTACTGGTCCGCGCGCGGCGACTGGCGCGGGTTGTCATGCCATTCGTCCGCCGTCAGGCCGCCCGGATCGCCGGCGTCCACGGACACGCTGTTAAACATCAGCGTCAGCGTGCTGACGTCATCCAGGCGCACGCCCAACTTGGCGTTGCCCAGGTTTTTCTGCGTGGCGCTGTGATCGCGAAAGCCGTGGGTGGTAAAGCGCGAGGCGGATACCGCGTAGTTCACGTCCCCGGCCTGGGTGCCGTCGCCGGTGGCGCCGGTGGCCTTGACGCTGTTGCGCCAGGTGCCGTAGCTGCCGTAGTAGGTGCCGGCCTCAAGCGTCGCCGGCTGGGCGCCGGTCTGGGTATCGATATTCACCACGCCGCCGGATGCGTTGCCATACAGCGCCGAATACGGGCCGCGCAGCACCTCCACCTTATCCACCGAGTTAAGATCGATATTCGAGGTCTGTCCCTGCCCGTCCGGCATGGTGGCCGGAATGCCGTCCACATAAATCCGCACCCCGCGCACGCCGTACATCGAACGGCTGCCGAAGCCGCGCACCGACAGCTGCAGATCCTGCGCATAGTTTTGCCGGTTCTGGATTTGCAGGCCAGGCACGCTGCCCAGTCCTTCCGACAGGTTCACCTGCGGGCTGCCGTTGCGCAAATCCTGGCCGTCGACGACGCTGACCGCCGCCGGGGTATACAGCTCGGACAGGCCGCTGCGCGGTTTCACCACCATCAGCGTCGAGGACGGCGAAGCGGCGGTCGCGCCGCCGTTCGGGGCGCCAGCCGGTGTCCCGGTGCCGGCGGCTTGCGCAAAACATACCGCCGCCGGCGGTAACAGAAACAACGGTGTCAGTAGCAGCGCGGACGTTTTTGTGTTCAATGGCGTGATTCGGTAAGAAAAGTTTATAGGTCAAAAGTATAGAGCGACTTTACCATTTTGCCTTACTGTCAAGCTATGTAAAGATGTTGAGGAAATGTTAATGCTTGCCGCCTGTGGCCGGCTTAAGCCGGCGGCGGGCCGGCGTCCGGGAGCAAAAATCGCCATAACGGTGCAAGGTATTAACATCCCCGCCCGCGCCCGCGGCGACCGCGGCGCGCCGTCCTGGCGGCGGCGGCGGGTTTTACCTGTGGCGCCAGTAGGTTAGGCGCGCCGGGACATAGGGAGAAAAATGCGCGGTTTCCGTGCAGCGCCATCCCTGTCGCGGTGCAGGGAGAGATAATTTTACCCCTTGTTTTTTATTGAAAAAACGGCGTTGACAACGCCATATTTTCCTTCTTATAGTGAGCCTGACTTATCCGCAAGAACGCCAACGATGTCGGCTTGTGGTTATGGCAATAGAGCCCTGCAATGTCATGTGACGTTGCTGGGTTTTTTTTTGCTTTTTTTTCAGACCTTCAACGCCCGGGGTAACTATGTCCAGAATGAAATGTCACTACGCTACGCTTTCACTCGCCTTGGCGGCCGCATTGGCCATAACCTGCCCGGGTGTGGCGGGCGCCGCGGAAAAAGCGATTAAAATCGGCTTGCTGGAAGACGCGTCGGGCAACTTCGCCCTGCCCGTTATTCCTAAGATCCACGCCACGGAGCTGGCGGTGGAAGAAATCAACGCCAAGGGCGGTATCATGGGACGCCCGGTTGAACTGGTGAAATATGACACCCAATCGGACAATACGCGCTTTCAGCAAATGGCGCGCCGCCTGATTAAAAACGACAAGGTGGATGTGATTTTCGGCGCGTTCTCCAGCGCCTCGCGTGAAGCCATCAGGCCGATCATGGACCGCGAAAAACAGCTCTACTGGTACAACAACCAGTACGAGGGCGGCGTATGCGACAGCAACGTCTTCGTCACCGGCGCGGTGCCTGAACAGCAGTTCTCGACCCTGATCCCCTGGATGATGGAGAAGTACGGCAAAAAAGTGTACACCATCGCGGCGGACTATAATTTCGGGCAGATCTCCGCCGAATGGGTGCGCAAGATCGTTAAGGAAAACGGCGGCACCATGGTGGGCGAAGAGTTTATTCCGCTGAGCGTATCGCAGTTCGGCCAGACCATCCAGAACATCCAGAAAGCCAAGCCGGACTTTGTGATGACGCTGCTGGTCGGCGCCAACCAATCCTCCTATTACGAGCAGGCGGCGGCGGCCAAACTCAACCTGCCGATGGGCAGCTCGGTGAACGTCGGCCAGGCTTACGAACACAAGAGGTTTAAAGCGCCGGCGCTGAAGGATATGTATGTCACCGCCAACTATATCGAGGAAGTCGACAGCCCCGCCAGTAACGATTTCAAAAAACGCTTCCACGCCAAATACCCGAACGAGCCTTATATCAATCAGGAGGCCGCCAACGCCTACGATGCCGTTTACCTCTACAAGGCCGCGGTGGAAAAAGCCGGCGGCACCGATATGACGGCGGTGCGCAAGGCGCTGGAAAGCGGCGATATTTGTACCGACGGTCCTTCCGGCAAAGTCTGCATCGATCCAAAGAGCCACCATCTGAGCCATACCATCTACCTGGCGCATGTGAAGGCCGATCACTCCATCGAAATCCCGAAGGTATGGAACGATATCAAGCCTTACTGGCTGGGGGACGCGGGCTGCAACCTGCCGGTGAAACCCGACGCCAGCCAGTACACCCCGTCCAATCCGCCCAAGGCGTAACGCGGGACTGTAACGGGGAAATCGCCGCGGGACGCGGCCTTCCCCGACGTTATTCCTATTGATGAGGATGGCCAGCGGATGTTCACGCTCTCGTTTATCTATTCAATGATTTATCAGTTCGGCGATAACTTTGCTTATCTGGTGCTGGCGGCGCTGGGGCTGGCGGTGATTTTCGGCATGATGGGAGTGATTAACCTCGCGCATGGCGAGTTCATCATGTGCGGGGCCTATGTCACCATCTTGATGACCAAGGCCGGTCTGCCCCTGCCGGTATCGATGCTGCTCGGCACGCTGGCGGCCGCGTTTGCCGGCGGCGTAATAGAGCGCCTGGTGGTGCGCCATCTTTACGGCCGGCTGCATGATTCGGTGGTGGCGACCTGGGCCATCAGCCTGATCGTGCAGCAGGCCATGCTGCTGATCGCCGGCCCGTCCCTCGAGGGGCTGTCCACCCCGCTCGGCTCCTTTACGCTCGGCGACTATTCCTTTGCCACCTACCGCGCCATTTTGCCGCTGATCGCCATCGCGGTGCTGCTGTTGCTTTATGCCCTGTTCTTCCATACCAATTACGGCGTCTGCGCCCGGGCCACGATCCAGAATGCCCGCATGGCCTCCTGCCTGGGACTGGAAACCGACCGCATCTATACGCTGACCTTTGCCCTGGGCGCGGGGCTGGCCGGTCTGGCCGGGGCGATTTACGCGCCGACGCTGACCGCCGTCCCGACCATGGGCAGCAGTTTTATCGTGCAGGCGTTCGTGTCGGTGGTGGTGGGCGGGGCCAATGTGCTGGTTGGCACCATTCCTGCAGCGGTGGCGCTGGGGGCCATTCAAACCGGCCTGAATTCATGGTACGGGCAGCTCGCCGGGCAAATCGGCCTGCTGGTTACCGCCGTACTGGTTATCCGCCTGCTGCCCAACGGCGTCGGCAGCCTGTTTACCCGCAACCGATAGGAGCTGACCTTGACCTTATTATCCCGCTCCCCCGCGGCCGACGCCGCGACAAGACCGGCTTGCGGCCGGCGCGCAACGATTGCCCTGCTGGTGCTGGCGGCGGCATTAGCGCTGCCGCTGGTGGTCGACGGCGCCACCGTCGGTGACTTTTCCTATTTCCTGCTGTGGACATTCTGCGCCATTGGCCTTGCCGCCATGTGGGGCCACGCGGGCATCCTCTCCTTCGGCCAGACGGCGTTCTTCGGACTGGCCGGCTATACCTACGGCGTCATGACGCTGAATTTCGGCGACGGCGCCCTCTCCACCTGGGCGGGGCTGGCGGTGGCGCTGGCGGTGGCCGCCGCCGTCGCGGCGGCGCTGGGCTACCTGATGTTTTACGGCGGCGTGACCGGCATTTTTATCGGCATCGTCACCCTGTCGTTTACGCTGGTCATGGAAACCTTTATGTCGCAGACCGCGGGGCCGCAATGGGCTATCGGCACCGCGCGGCTCAACGGCTTCAACGGCATGTCCGGCATGCCGCCGCTGGCGCTGCCGTGGTTTGACGGCGCGTCGATCCCGCTGGAGGACAATGCCTTTTATTACCTGGTGGTGCTGCTGCTGGCCGCGGTGTATGCCGCGGTGCGCGGGCTGCTACGCTCAAACTTCGGCCTGACGCTGGCGTCAATACGCGAAAATCCGCGGCGGGCGGAAATGCTGGGGATAGACATCCGCCGCTATCAGCTGCTGGTGTTTGTGCTGGGCGGCGTGTTGTCGGGGCTGTCCGGCGCGCTTTATACCTTGTGGGGGTCGTATATCACCCCCTCTTCGATGGGTCTGACCGCGGCCGCCATGCCGGTTATCTGGGTGGCGACCGCCGGGCGCAGGAATATTTTCGGCACCGTGGTGATAACCGCCCTGTTGGTATGGCTGTCCCAATGGCTGGCCATCTACGGCAGCGAATACGCGATGATTTTGCTGGGCGCCATTCTGCTGTTTGTGGTCCTGGCGGCGCCAAACGGCCTGCTGCCCTGGCTGGGCGGGAAAATCACGCGCGCCGCCGGCAGAGATAAGGAGACGCATGATGAGTCTTGATAGGGCGGACCAAACGGATCGGGAACCCATCCTGGAAAGCCGGGGATTAAGCAAACGCTTCGGCGGCATCCGGGTCATCGACGGCGTGGATATGCAAATCCGCCAGGGCGAGGTGCGCTGTGTTATCGGGCCGAACGGCGCCGGTAAAAGCACCTTTTTTAAACTGCTGACCGGCGAGCACGCCCCAAGCGACGGCGAGATTCATTTTCTCCGGCGGCGCCTGGATAAGCTGGCCCCCTTCCAGCGCATACGCATGGGAATGAGTATTAAGTTCCAGATTCCCGGCATTTTCGCCGACCTTACCGTGGCGCAGCATCTGCAATTGTCGCTAAGCCATCTGCGCCCGGAGGCGCGCCCGAATGCCGCCGGCGTGGATGAACTGCTGGAGCGGTTCAAGCTGACCGCCGAAGTCCGCCAGACGGCGGGTAATCTTTCCCACGGCAAAAAGCAGTGGCTGGAAATCGCCATGGCGGTGTCGCTGCAACCGCGCCTGCTGATGCTGGATGAACCGGTGGCCGGTCTCTCGATCGAGGAGACCTATCTTACCGGCGAACTGATCAAGCAGATGCAGCGGGACGGGCTGACGCTGATGGTGGTGGAACATGATATGACCTTTGTGCGCCAGATTGCCTCGCGGGTGACCGTGCTGCACGGCGGCAGGGTGTTCGCCGACGGCGACGCCGCGGCGGTGCTGGCGCGCGACGATGTCGCGGATATCTATTTGGGGAAAGCCGGATGAATGACGTCCTTTTGCAAGTCAACCAGGTCAGCGGCGGCTACGGCGGCAGCCTGGTGTTGAACGGTGCGAGTTTATCGCTTTACCCGGCGGAGGTGCTGGGCATTATCGGGCGCAATGGTGTGGGTAAAACGACGCTGATGCGCGCGCTGATAGGGCTGATGCCGCTCAGCCAGGGCAGCATATTCCTGGGGGAAACGGATATCACCGCCGCCGCCCCCCAGCGTCGGGCCAGGCTGGGCATCGGCTATGTGCCGCAGGGGCGCGAGGTTTTCGCCGGCCTGACGGTGGCGGAAAATCTGCGCGTCGGCATGCAGTTCGTGCGCGAGCACCGCGAGCTGGCCGATGGCCTGCTGGAGCAGGTGCTGGATTACTTTCCGATCCTGCGCCAGCGGCTGCGGCAGAAAGCGGGCACCATGAGCGGCGGCGAGCAGCAGCAGTTGGCGATTGCGCGCGCCCTGGTCGGCGCGCCGAAAGTGCTGCTGCTCGACGAGCCTTCAGAGGGCGTACAGCCCTCGATTGTCCATATCATCGCCGACACGCTGCTGCGCATCGCGCAGGAACTGCGGGTGGCGGTGATCCTGGTGGAACAGGATATCGCCATGATCCAGCGGGCGGCCCGGCGCTGCTGCGTGATGGATAAAGGCCGGGTGGTCGACACGCTGGATAAATCCCAGCTCTGCGATGACCAGATCATGCGGCGCCACCTGGCGCTTTAACCCCGACGGCCCGCGCCGGGCCCATTATGATTGAGAAGAGGACGACCTGATGAAATGGCTTGACGATTCAATTATGTACCAACGCGGCGTCGGTTCCGGCCGCACGCCCGTCACACATCATCTGACGGAAGAGATGCAGAAAGAATTTCACTACACTATCGGACCTTATTCCACGCCGGTGCTGACCATAGAACCGGGCGATCGGGTGATTGTCGATACGCGCGATGCCTTTGAGGGCGCCATCAGCTCGGAGCAGGATATCCCCAGCCAACTGCTGAAGATGCCGTTTCTGAATCCGCAAAACGGCCCGATCATGGTCAGCGGGGCGGAGAAAGGCGATGTGCTGGCGGTGCATATCGAATCCATGCTGCCGCGCGGCGCCAACCCGTATGGCATCTGCGCCATGATCCCGCATTTCGGCGGGCTGACCGGCACCGATCTTACCGCCATGCTCAACGATCCCCTGCCGGAAAAAGTGCGCATGATCAAGCTCGACGGGGAAAAAGTCTACTGGAGCCAACGCCACACCCTGCCCTATAAACCGCATATCGGCACGCTGAGCGTTTCGCCTGAAATCGACTCCATCAACTCGCTGACGCCGGATAATCATGGCGGCAATATGGATGTGCCGGATATCGGTCCGGGCAGCATTACCTATCTGCCGGTACGCTCGCCGGGCGGACGCCTGTTTATCGGCGATGCCCACGCCTGTCAGGGCGACGGCGAAATCTGCGGCACCGCGGTGGAATACGCCTCGGTAACCACCATCCGGGTCGATCTTATCAAAGGCTGGCGGCTGGCGTGGCCGCGCATGGAAAATGCCACCTCGATCATGAGCATCGGCAGCGCCCGCCCGCTGGAAGACGCCACCCGCATCGCCTATCGCGACCTTATCTATTGGCTGGTGGAAGATTTCGGCTTCGAGCAGTGGGACGCCTATATGCTGCTCAGCCAGTGCGGCAAAGTCCGCCTGGGCAATATGGTGGATCCGAAATACACCGTGGGCGCCATGCTCGATAAACATCTGCTGGCGTAGTTTCTTTACGTCCCGGCGCGGGCGCGTGCCGGGATACGGCTTCCGACCCTTTCCACCGGGTTCCGTCCCGGCCAACAAGCAGGTGCACATGGGTTCAGCAACACCGATTAATATTGGCTTACTCTACTCCACCCTCGGGGTGACGGCGGCGCAGGAGCAGTCGCAAATGCGCGGCGCCACGCTTGCCATCGAAGAAGTCAACCAGCAGGGGGGGATCCACGGCCGGATGCTGAATGCCATCCATCTCGATCCCCACTCGCAGGACAGCCGGTTCCGCCAGCTGGCCGAGCAGCTGATTGTCGAACACAACGTCAACGTGATTTTCGGCGGCTACACATCCAGCAGCCGTAAAGCCATGTCGCCGGTCGTGGAGAAATACCAGCGTCTGCTGTTCTATCCGCAGTTCTATGAGGGGTTCGAATTTTCCGAGAATATCATTTACGGCGGGGCCGCCCCCAACCAGAACTGCGTGCAGCTGGCGGACTACCTGGCCAGCCGTTTTGGCGCGCGGGTTTATATGATTGGCTCGCGTTATGTCTACCCCTACGAATGCAACCGCAATATGCAGGAGCTGATATTGCAGCGGCCGGACGGCGCGGTGGTGGGCGAGCGCTATCTGCCGATGGACGCCAGTTACGACGCCTTTCCGCCCATCATGGCGGAGATAAAACACAAGCGGCCGGATTTTATCTTCAGTACCGTGGTCGGCCAGACGGTGCCTTTTCTTTACCAGGCTTATCATGCCGCGGGCATCGACCCCGAACGCATGCCCATCGGCAGCCTGAACACCTCTGAAACTGAAATCGCCATCATGGGCGCGGCGCTCGGCGTCGGCCATTTTACCTCGGCCACCTATTTCCAAAGCGTGGAGAGCGCGGCGAATACCGCGGCGCTGCGCCGTTTCCACGCCAAGTTCGGAGAGGATATTCCCACCGATATGAACTGGGAAGCGTCCTACAGCCAGGTCCATCTTTTCGCGCGCGCGGCCAGGGAATGCCGCAGCGATCGGCTGTCGCGCCTGATGCCGGCGCTGCGTGGCTGCGAATACGACGCGCCCCAGGGACGCGTGCGCATCGATCCGCTCAACCAGCACACCAGCCTTTACCCGCGTATCGGCCAGGCGAACGCGGCCGGCCAGTTCACCATTCTCCAGGAGTCGCGTCGCCGGGTGGCGCCCGACCCGTATATGACGCATCAGATCCAGGGCGACTGGATCACCAAACAGACGAAAATGGAGCCGCCCAATGCGCCTTAATACGTCGCGCACCAGCGCGGACGCCTTGTTATTAAGCCGCGGCATCCGCTGTACGGTGCTGCATCCGGATAACGAGGACGGCGAAACCCTGACCAATCACCTGCGCCGCATGGGTTTCAAGGTGCGCGCCTTCTGGCCGGTGCCGGAACACCTGCCCGCGGATACCGACCTGATTTTCCTGGCGCTGCGATCCGATCTGCCGGAGCCGGAAGTGCCGTGGCTGGACCTGGGCAAACATGCGCTGATATCGGTGATCGAGTACGAAAACCCCACGTTTATCGATACCGCGCTGCGGCTGGGCGCCGGCACCACGCTCACCACGCCGGTGCGCGCCACCGGCCTGCTCTCGGCCATGGTGTTCGCGCTGCATCACGCCCACCGGCGGCGGCAGATGTCCGACCGTATCGAGCGCCTGGAGAAAAAAGTGCTGGGCCTGCGCCAGGTCGGCGAGGCCAAGGCCATTTTGATGCGCATGCACGGCATCGGCGAGGAGCAGGCGTATGAGATCCTGCGCCATCAGGCCATGGATAAACGCATCACCGTGGAGGAGATGGCCCGCGCCCTGATCCAGGCCAACGATATCTTTTCCTGGACGACGCCCGGCACGCCCGGCGGCCGGAAATAACACGCCGTCATGACGGCGACACACTGACTGATGAAGAGGATAACCATGCCTGCACACCCTTATCTTGCCGCCGCCGTTCAGTTTGAGCCGACGCTTGCGTGCAAAGAAGACAATATCCAACGCCTGCTCGCACTGGTGGAAGAGGCCGCGCAACGGGGCGCCCGGCTGATTACCACGCCGGAAATGGCCACGACCGGCTACTGCTGGTATGACCGGCAGGAGATAGCGCCGCTGGTGGAACCCGTACCGGGCGCCACGACGGCGCGCTTCGCCGCGCTGGCGGCGCGCTACCGGTGTTATATCGTGCTGGGCATGCCGGAGGTGGATGAGGAAACCACGCTTTATTACAACAGCGCGGTGCTTATCGGTCCGGATGGGATCGTCGGCACCCACCGTAAAAGCCATCCCTATATTTCCGAACCCAAGTGGGCGGCGGCGGGCGATCGCGGGCATCAGGTCTTCGATACGCCTATTGGCCGCATCGGCATGCTGGTGTGCATGGATATTCATTTTCCCGAAACCGCGCGCCTGCTGGCCCTGGACGGCGCCGATATTATCTGCCATATCAGCAACTGGCTGGCGGAGCGCGCCCCGGCCCCTTACTGGATCAGCCGCGCCATGGAAAACAGTTGCTATCTGCTGGAGAGCAACCGCTGGGGACTGGAGCGCGGCGTGCAGTTCAGCGGCGGCAGCTGCCTTATCGAACCGGACGGGCGCATTGCGGCGGTGGTGGATTACGGCGACGGCATCGCGCTGGGGGAAATAGACCTGGCGTGCAGCCGTGAGCGCCGGGTGCTGGGCGAGCCGGTGTTCAGCCAGCGCCGCCCCGATTGTTATCATCAATTGCTCAGCGACAGCTTCCTGTGGAATCCGCAGGATTTTTTCGGCCTGTACGGCCACCGTCCCCTGCCTGCCGGTAAGACCAGCCGCATCAGCGTGGCCCAGTTCTCACCGGGCGCCCGGGTGGCCGACAACCTGGCTTGCATCAGCGCCATGGCGCGGGAGGCGGCGGAGCGGCATGGCAGCGAACTGGTGGTCTTCCCGCAGCGTGCGCTGACCGGGCCGCTCGCGGGCGGCGCCGGCGCGCTGCCGCTTGACGATGCGGCGGTCGGCGCGCTGATCCGCCTGGCGATGACCCTGCGGGTACATCTGGTGATCGGCATGGCGGAGCGGGACGATAACGGCTGCTACAACACCCAGCTTCTGCTCGGTCCCGCGGGCATGGTGGGCAGCTATCGCCAGATGCATCTGTCCGCCGAGGACCGCGCATGGGCCAACGCCGGCGATGACTGGCGGGCGTTCGACACCCCCCTGGGCCGTATCGGCCTGATGTTGGGCAATGATGCGCTGCTGCCGGAGCCGGGCAGGATCCTGGCGCTGATGGGCTGTGATATCCTCGCCTGCTCGGCCGCGCTGAAAGACGGCTTTACCGGCGCGCATCCCGGCAGCCGGGTACGGCAAAATTACCCGATCCCCACCGGCGCCGATCCGCTCCACTGGCATCTGCTGCGTACCCGCGCCGGTGAAAATAATGTCTATCTCGCGTTTGCCAACAGCATTAACGAAGCTGGCGACGCGGGAGGCTTCAGCGGCGTATTCCAACCCGAAACCTTCGTCTTTCCCAGGCAGGAGCGCGTGATGTGGCGGGAACAGGGAACGGCGACGCAAACCATCGATACCGCGTCGGCCGCCGGCGGCGCTTATCCCACCAACGTCACGCGCCGCAAGGACCTGGTGGCGATGCGCCAACCCCACCATTATCTGGGGTTGATCAAGTAACGCCGTGGGGAAAAATCCTGCGCCGCCGGCAGGATGTCAGCCCTTACTATTAATGGGACGAGATATAGAGTCCGGCGGGCTGCGCCGGCGGCACGGCAAAATGCGTTTTCATGCGCCGGACCTCGTCCACCGGACTCAGGCCGAACAGCCGTTTGAATTCCCGGCTGAACTGCGATGCGCTTTCGTAGCCTACCTCGACACATGCCGCCGCCGCGGTCATATTGTTGCGCACCATCAGCAGGCGGGCCTGATGGAGGCGCAAGGATTTCTGGTATTGCTTCGGCGAGGTATGGGTCACCGCCCTGAAGTGGGAAAAAAACCCCGGCACGCTCATGCCCGCTTCATTCGCCAACTGCTCAACCGTTAACTGCCGGTTAAAGGTGGCGTGAATGCGGCGGATCGCCCGGGCAATCTTGCCGAACTGTCCGCGCATCGCCAGCGCCGATCGCAGCGCCCCGCCCTGCGGCCCGCTCAACACCCGGAAATAGATTTCCCGCATCAGCGCCGGACCGAGGATTTCCGCCTCCATCCGATCGCCCATGGCTTCCAGCAGGCGCAGCACGGCGTCGCGCAGTTTGCCGTCCATCGGCGTCGACATCAGGCTTTCCGGTTTGGCCGGGGGTCCGGCGTCCGTCTTCAGCTGGTCAATCTGCAGCATCAGGTCGGCGGCGACGGTAAAATTCAGGTGCATATAGATGGCCAGCAGCGGCTCCTGCGCGCTGGCGTCCGTTTCCATGGTAAACGGCACCGGCACCGCCACCGCCAGGTAGTGCCGGGCGTCATAGCAGTAGATCCTGTCGCCAAGGTATCCCCGCTTTCTGCCCTGGCAGACGATAACAATACCCGGATCGTACAGCACCGGCACCCGGCTAAGCGGCCGGTCGGAACGCAGGAAGCGCACATCCGGCAACGGCGACTGCGTATAGCCCTCCGCGGGCGCAAGTTTAGCCAGTAACGCCACGATGCGATCCTGGCGGTCATTCGCGGCAAAATGGTCAATTGTCATGGGCGCCGTCCGCTCTGCTCTGATTGAATACCCTAGCCTGAGAAAATAGCATATTTATAGTTTCAGGCAACATATGCCGACTAAAGGGCATCTCCATTCGCTGCCAATCCTATTACTATGCAAATCACCGGCGGCGCCGGTTAAGACCTCTCCCGGTTCGGGACGATGATCCTTGCCGCGCCGGCCGGATTGAATATCCAATCAGGGGAGCAGGCTATGAGTGATGTAAAAACAATTTTTATTACCGGCGTCAGCAGCGGCTTCGGTCATGCCTTGGCCGGGCGGGCCATGGCGGCGGGTCATCGCGTCGTCGGGACCGTGCGCGGTGACGCGGCCAGGCGGGAATTTATCGCGCGGGATCCGGCGCATGCCGTGGGCCGCATCCTGGATGTCACGGATGTTGCCGCGGTTAACCGCGTGGTGGATGACATTGAATCCGCCGTCGGCCCCATCGACGTGCTGGTCAACAACGCGGGTTACGGCCATGAAGGCATCCTGGAGGAATCGCCGCTGGAGGAAATGCGCCGCCAGTTCGACGTAAACGTGTTCGGCGCCGTCGCCATGATCAAGGCGGTGCTGCCGTATATGCGTAAACGGCGCGCCGGGCACCTTATCAATATCACCTCCATGGGCGGTTTTATCACCATGCCGGGCATTGCCTACTATTGCGGCAGCAAGTTTGCGCTGGAAGGGATTTCAGAGACGCTCGGCAAAGAACTGGCGCCGTTTTCCATCGCGGTCACCGCCGTGGCGCCCGGTTCGTTCCGTACCGATTGGGCCGGCCGCTCCATGGTGCGTTCGCCCAGGAGCATTGCCGATTACGATGGGCTGTTCGATCCCATGCGCAAGGCGCGGGAAGAGAAAAGCGAGCGCCAGTTGGGGGACCCGCTGAAAGCGGCCGATGCCATCCTGGCGCTGATCGCCAGCGCCAGGCCGCCGGCGCATCTGCTGCTGGGCAGCGACGCGCTGGCCCTGGTGCGCGCCAAGCTTAAGGATTATGCGGCGCAGATCGACGACTGGGAAAACGTGACGCGGTCGACGGACGGCTAGCGCATCCCCTGGCCAACGCGGTGGTTATCTGGACGACAGGGTGACCAGAGGGCCCGCGCCGCCCTGGCGCGCCCGCCCGACCGCCTCGCCCAGTTGCCATACCGCCATGGCGTAATGGGTGCTGTGGTTGTAGCGGGTAATGGTGTAAAAATTGGGCAGTCCATACCAGTATTGATATTGGGTACCGAAATCCAGGCGCAGCAGGCTGGCTTCCTGATAACCGCCGAGGGATCCCTGCGGGCTCAGGCCGGTGGCCGCCAGGGTGGCTACCGGATAACGGGTCTGGAAACCCTGGTCGAGGAACGGCGCCTGGCCGCTGGCGGGCACCGCCACCGCGCCGCCCTCGACCCAGCCGTGGGCCTTGAAATAGTTGGCGACGCTGCCGATGGCGTCCACGGGATCCCACAGGTTGATATGGCCGTCGCCGTCAAAATCAACCGCATAGCTTTTAAACGACGAGGGCATAAACTGCCCGTAGCCCATGGCGCCCGCATAGGACCCGCGCAGCGCCAGCGGGTCGTCCCCTTCGCTGCGGGACATCAGCAGAAACGTTTCCAGCTCGGAGGCAAAATAATCGGCGCGGCGCGGATAGGCAAAGGCCAGGGTGGCCAGGGCGTCGATAATGCGCGTCTTGCCCATGACCCGGCCCCAGCGGGTCTCCACGCCGATGATGCCGACGATAATTTCCGGCGGCACGCCGTAGACCTGGCGGGCACGCTCCAGGGCATCGCTATACTGGTTCCAGAACGCCACGCCGTTTTGCACATTGTCGGGGGTAATGAACTTACTGCGGTAGCGCAGCCAGGCGCCGTTCGGGCCCGACGGCGGCAGGCCGACCGGCGCCTGGCGATCCATCAGCCGCAGCACCCAGTCAAGGCGCTGGGTCTGAGCCAGGACATCATGCAACTGCTGGCGATCGAAGCCGTGCTCGCGCACCATTTTATCGATAAAAGCCTCGGTGGCCGGGTTAGACGCAAAATCCCCGGCCAGGAGCGGGCCGGTATGCTCCGGCCGCAGCAGGAATCCGCCTTGGGCGGGGCTGCCGATAGGAAGATTTTCCGCCGGCTTCGGCTTGCTGCTACAGGCGGAAAGTAAAGCGAGCAGGGGAAGCAGTGTCGCCAGGTAACGCATCGGAGATCCATAAACCACGCTAATTAAGTTGGTGTCTATGGTAAGCCATTGCCTGGCGCGAACAAACAGAAAAATAATCCCGGGCGTATGAAAGGGGCAAATGCGTTTTCCGTTACGTTTTTCTTCCTGCCGCGACGGTCTGCAATAATGCCATGCGATGCTATGATGGACAATATTGCTCCCGAGCGGGCATTTGGAAACTAAAGGAGTCATGGTGAACAATAACGATGCAGGAAAAAACCTCACTGCCTCCCAGGCGCTTGATAAACTCGATGAATTGTATGACGGCGCGGTGACGGCGCTGCGCGAGGCCATCAAGGCCTATATCGCCCAGGGCCGATTGCCCGACGCCCAGGCGCGCGCCGGGGGGGCGTTCAGCTATCCCGAACTGCGCGTCACCTGGGACGGCGTGACGCCCGGCAATCCTAAGGCCCGGGCCTTCGGCCGCTTTACCCATCCCGGCTGCTACAGCACCACCATTACCCGTCCCGCGCTGTTTCGTCGCTATCTGGCGGAGCAACTGGCGCTGCTGGCGGGGGAATATGCCGCCACCATCGATGTGGTGCCGTCGCGGCTGGAAATTCCCTTTCCGTATGTTATCGACGGATCGGACCTGGCCCTGGACCGCTCGATGAGCGCCGGAATAGCGCAGCATTTCCCCACCACCGAGCTGGCGCAAATCGGCGATGAAACCGCCGATGGGCTGTTCACCTCCGGCAATGTCTATCCGCTGTCCCACTTCGACGCGCTGCGCACCGATTTTTCCCTGGCGCGCCTGCGGCACTATACCGGCACGCCGGTGGAGCATTTCCAGCCCTTTGTGCTGTTTACCAATTACACGCGTTATGTCGATGAGTTCGTGCGCTGGGGCTGCAGCCAGATTGCCGATCCGGACAGCCCCTACGAGGCGCTGTCCTGCGCCGGCGGCACCTTTGTCACCGCCGATACGGCCAACCCCGAGCAGGCGGTATCGGACCTGGCCTGGAAAAACCATCAAATGCCGGCGTATCATCTGATCTCGCGCCAGGGCCGGGGGATTACGCTTGTCAATATCGGCGTCGGCCCGTCCAACGCCAAAACCATCTGCGATCACCTGGCGGTGCTACGCCCGCATGCCTGGCTGATGATCGGCCACTGCGGCGGCCTGCGCGAAAGCCAGACCATCGGCGATTACGTCTTGGCCCACGCGTACCTGCGCGACGATCATGTGCTGGACGCGGTGCTGCCCCCCGATATTCCCATCCCCAGCATCGCCGAAGTGCAGCGCGCGCTCTACGACGCCACCAAGATGGTCAGCGGCATGCCGGGCGAAGAAGTGAAGCAGCGTTTGCGCACCGGCACGGTGGTGACTACCGATGACCGCAACTGGGAACTGCGCTATTCCGCCTCGGCGCTGCGCTTTAATCTCAGCCGGGCGGTCGCGGTGGATATGGAAAGCGCCACCATCGCCGCCCAGGGCTATCGCTTCCGGGTGCCCTACGGCACCTTACTGTGCGTGTCCGACAAACCCCTGCACGGCGAAATCAAGCTGCCGGGGCAGGCGAACCGCTTCTATGAGGGCGCCATATCCGAGCATCTGCAAATCGGCATTTGCGCCATCGAACAGCTGCGCGCCGAGGGCGATCGCCTGCACTCACGCAAGCTGCGCACCTTCAACGAACCGCCGTTTCGCTAGTAGTGACGGTGTAACAATCACCCCGCCGGGCGCCCCGCCTAGCCCGCCGCTTAAGTGACATTGTCACACACGCCGCGGTGGGCACTTTTCCGGCGTCCGGCATGCCGGACGCAACAATTTCGCGTTCGCCGGCGGATACCTTTATACTGCCGGCCATACACCTTGGAGCGCGGGAAAAATCCGGTAATGATGAACAACGATGTGCTGCGCAGCGTGCGCTATATGCTGAACCTGCATAATGACCACTTATTGGCCATTCTGGCCCTGGCGGACACAGTGATTACGCCGCAGGAAATCGCGGCGTTTGTGAAAAAAGAAGACGAACCGGGCTACCTGCCCTGTCCGGATGTGGTGATGGGGTATTTTCTCCATGGCCTGATTATCCATAAACGCGGCAAGGACGACAGCCGGCCGGCGCCGAAAATTGAACGTAAAATCAATAATAATATTATCCTGAAAAAGCTGCGCGTCGCCTTTGCGCTGAAGACCGACGATATCCGGGATATCCTGCAGTCACAGGATTTCAAGGTTTCCCAACCGGAGCTGACCGCCATGCTGCGCGCGCCGGATCATAAAAATTTCCGTTTGTGCGGCGACCAGTTCCTGCGCTATTTCCTAAAAGGACTGGCCGCCCGGCTGCGTAAAAGCGGAGCGGCCGCGCCGGGCGCCGGCACCTAGCGGCAACGCTGCCTGCCGGACCC
Source organism: Sodalis sp. RH14 (assembly GCF_047324285.1). Lineage (NCBI taxonomy): Bacteria > Pseudomonadati > Pseudomonadota > Gammaproteobacteria > Enterobacterales > Bruguierivoracaceae > Sodalis > Sodalis sp. RH14. Next base: position 1,774,363 of record NZ_CP178739.1, on the reverse strand, counting down.
TTGACGGCGGCGTTGCCGCAGCGCCGCGCCACCGGCGCTAGGCTTTTTTACCCGGCAGGATGCCGTCGAAGATTTGATGCGCCGTATCGGCAATCACCTGCCCCGCGCCGCGATCGCCCTTTGCCAGCGAGGACATAAAGGCCTTGGCCTGCTGCCAGGTGATATGCGGCGGCAGCGGCGCCACCTCGGGGTCGGTTTTCACTTCCAGCACCACCGGCCGGTCGGCGGCCAGTGCCGCCGCCCAGGCCGGCGCCAGGGCGTCGGGATCGTCGACATACAGGCCTTTCAGTCCCAGCGACTCGGCGAACTGCGCATAACCGACGTTGGGCACCGACTGCGTGGCCGGATAGCGTGGATTGCCCTCCATCACCCGTTGTTCCCAGGTCACCTGGTTTAAATCCTCATTATTGAAGACGCAAATCACCAGCCGGGGATCCTGCCAGCCCTGCCAATATTTCTGGATGGTAATCAGCTCGGCCATATTGTTCATCTGCATCGCGCCATCCCCGATCAGGGCCACCACCGGTCGCGCCGGATGGGCGAATTTCGCCGCGATGGCATAAGGCACCGCGGCGCCCATGCAGGCAAGGCCCCCGGACAGCGAGGAGCGCTGTCCCTGCTTGACCCGATAATCGCGGGCATACCAGTTGGCGCAGGAGCCCGAGTCGGAGGTGACGATGGCGTTATCGGGTAATAAAGGCGACATTTCCCACACCACGCGCTGGGGATTGACGGGGTTAGCCTTGGCCATGGCGCGTTCTTCCAGGGTCTGCCACCATTGTTTGATATTACGGGCAATATCTTCCTGCCAGCCGCGATCCGCTTTGTGCGTCAATAGCGGCAGCAGGGCGTGCAACGTTTCCACCGCATCGCCGTGCAGGTTTACCTCCACGGGATAACGCAGCCCAAGCATGGACGGGTCGATATCAATTTGCACCGCGCGCGCCTGGCCGTCACCGGGCAGGAACTCCGCCCAGGGGAAACCGGTGCCTATCATCAGCAGCGTATCGCACTGCTGCATCATATCCCATGACGGTTTGGTGCCAAGCAGCCCAATCGCGCCGGTGACGAAGGGCGCATCGTCCGGCAGCACGTCCTTGCCGAGCAGGGCTTTCGCCACCCCGGCGCCCAGAAGATTAGCGGCCTGTACCACCTCCACGGCGGCGGCGCGCGCGCCGGCGCCAATCAGGATCGCCACTTTTTTGCCCGCGTTCAGCACGTCGGCCGCGCGCTGTAAATCAGCCGGATAAGGCACGACGCGCGGGCGCTGGTAGCCGGGGCCGGAACGGGTAAAACCGTGCGCCTGCCGCGGCTCCTGCCAGGGTTCGTCCTGTACGTCTTTCGGTAAAATCAGCACCGTAACACCGTTCTGGGCCACGGCGATGCGCACGCCGCGATCGACCAGGTGGCGCAGTTGAGCGGAGGTAGCGGCTTCCTGCACAAAATTGCCCACATCGGCAAAAACACGATCGAGGTTCAGCTCCTGCTGATAATTTGCACCCCGGGCGGTGGCTTCCGCCTGGCCGGAAATGGCCAGCACCGGCATATGATCCATTTTGGCGTCGTACAGCCCGGTAAGCAGATGGGTGGCGCCGGGGCCGCCGGTGGACAGGCAGACGCCAAGCTCCCCGGTAAACTTGGCATGGGCGCAGGCCATAAAGGCGGCCATCTCCTCATGGCGCACCTGGATAAATTCGATGCCCCGGCCGTTTTTCCCGGCGCGCTGCAATGCGCCGAGCACACCGTTGATACCGTCGCCAGGGTAGCCATAAATACGCGTCACGCCCCATGCCTGCAGGCGTTCGACAAAAAAATCGCTGGTTAACTGGGTCATCATAATCCTCGCGTTCAGAATGTGCCGCTGAACTGTTAAGGATAGACGACCCTGCCGTGAGTGATTAAGCGCCGCTGTTTTTCCTAACCGTCGTGGCGGTCATTTTTATCCAGCGATGCGCCCCGCTCCAGGCTCTTAATCAAATCAATCCGCCGTTGATGGCGCCCGCCCTCAAATTCCGCCGCCAGCCATTGCCCGACGATCATCTTCGCCAGCTCGCTGCCAACGACACGCGAGCCGAAAGCCAGGATATTGGTATTGTTATGTTCACGCGACAGTTTGGCGGAATACGGTTCGCTGCATGCCACCGCGCGGATGCCGTCGATTTTATTCGCCGCGATGGAAATGCCGATGCCCGTGCCGCAGATCAGGATGCCCAGGTCCGCCTCGTTTGACAGCACGGCGCCGGCGACCCGTTCGGCATATAAGGGGTAATCGGTGCGATCGGAGGAATGCGTTCCTTTATCAATCACTTCAATCGATGCCGATTGCAGGAATTCAATGATATCCGGCTTGAGAATCAGCCCGACGTGATCACAGCCAATCGCTATTTTCATTTTTCGCCTCTGGGTTAAAACGATGTTCGCGGCCGCGCTGCGCTGGAGGAAGGCACAGCCGGAAAACTTTACAAAAATTGTAATTTATGTGATATTTTTATTTTGTGAGAACAGTCAAATAAGCAATATAATTATTATATTCATATAAATCAGCCATTTTAAAAAACTCCCTTGGCGATACCGTTATCATTCTTTTCAAAATAAACTATTCCGTGAATTTAACCCGTCATTTTTCCCAGCGTTGCCTCCGGGATAAGTTTAGGTTATTACCGGCGCGCGGTTTTTTACGGCTATGGTTAAGGGGAATGCATAGTGGCTCATCCAGAGGGAGGTAAGAATGAAAATAGCCGTTATCGGTGGCGGAGTGATCGGGATGTCATGCGCGCTGCACCTGGCGCGCGCCGGGATGCAGGTCAGCTTATTGACGGAAAAAAAGCTGGCTTCCGGCGCTTCGGGCCGTTCACTTTCCTGGTTAAACGCCGCGGGCCCCTGGCCTGACCATTATTACCGGCTCAGGATGGCGGGCATCGATCGCTACCGCACCCTGTACCGCAGCAATCCCGCGGTAGACTGGCTAAAATTCGATGGCGGGATATTCTGGTCTGATGAAGATGAAGTGCTGGCATGGCATGCGATTGAGCAACGGCGCGGCTATGATTCCGTGCTTATTCAGGCTGATGATCTTAACCGGCTCGATGCCGCCATCGTCCCCGGCGCGGTCAAAACCCATGGCATTTATAATGCCGGGGAAGGCTGGGTCAGCCTGCCCGATCTGATTGCCCATATGGCGGCGGAATTTAGCGAACGTGGTGGCGCCATTATCGAAGATGCGGGCAAAACCGTGCCGCTGATCGATGCGCGGGGGGTGGCAAACGGCGTCACCTCAGCGCGCAAAGGCGACTATGCGTGCGACAAAGTCTTGCTGGCCTGCGGCCCCTCCACCGTCCAGGTGTTGGCCGGTATGGGCATCTCTCTGCCGGATGGGTCGGTGTTATCGATGCTTGCCATTACCCAGCCTGCGGACAGTCGCCCCGCCGTGGTGCTGAATACCCCCAGGGTGGCCATGCGGCCCAATCCCGGCAATACGCTGGCGGTGGAACACGGCTGGTGTACCGATGATATCAAAGAAGATGAGCATGGGGTTTGCACCGTGCCGGACGATGTCCTGCAACAGCTGTTAGCCGAGGGTGATCACGTGCTGAATACCGGTTCACCGCTTAAGCTTGCCGGTTATAAAGCCGGCTGGAAACCTGTTCCCGCCGATGGTTTCCCGGTACTCGGCGAGCTTGAGCAAGCCCCGGGGTGCTATGTCGCCTTTACCCATTCAGGCGCCACGCTGGCATTGATTATCGGCGAACTGCTCGGCCGGGAAATCGCCACCGGTGAATTGCACCCCATGCTGGCGCCGTTCCGGCCCGGCAGATTCCAGTCCCCGTAGCCCTTGCTGGCCCTCACGCTGAGCTGAAATGATAAAGCAGGCCGCCATATTTGTCGCTTATCGACAGCGCCGGCGCTTGCTGCCTGATGGGCCGTCCTGTTGTTTTCGCTACAGACGTTATGAGAAATAAGGCTATCAATCCCCGGTAGGGTCACGTCTGCAATCCATGCAATAGACGATTAATTTTGTGATGCCATGCTGATTTTTACTTTCACATACTTGTATGGTAGTACCGGCGCACGTAATTTGAGCTTTACGGGCAGCCCTCAGGCATGCCTTGGAAACCGATTCGTTGTTAACAGGAGATGCTATGCCACTGGTGACATTTGACGAAATGAAACACACCGTTAAACAGGCGTTCCTGAATGCCGGTTTAAATGAAGTACAGGCGGATACCTGCGCTCAGGTTCATACGCAAGCCAGCTGTGACGGTATTTTTTCGCATGGCCTTAACCGCGTCGCGCGTTTTATCGATTATGTCAACAAGGGGTGGGTTGATATCCACGCCGCGCCTGAAAAAGTCAAATCCCTCGGCAGTATCGAAATTTACGACGGACAGCGCGGTATCGGCATCACCAACGCCCTGTTTGCAGTTGAACGAGCGATGGCGCTGGCCGCCGAGCATGGCGCCGGCATTGTGGGCCTACGCAACACGACGCACTGGATGCGCGGCGGCACCTATGGCTGGAAAGCCGCTGAGAATGGGTATGCGGCAATGTGCTGGACCAATACCGAATCCTGCATGCCCGCGTGGGGGGCGAAAAAACCACGTCTCGGCAATAATCCCTTCGTCATGGCGGTGCCGATGAAAGAAGGCGCCCTGGTCCTTGATATGGCGATGTCGCAGTATTCCTATGGCAAGCTGCAGGTGACGCGCCTGAAAGGGGAAAAACTGCCTTTTCCGGGGGGATTTGATAAAGACGGCAATCTCACCGATGAACCGGGGCCGGTGGAAGAGTCAATGCGTATTCTGCCCACCGGTTACTGGAAAGGCTCCGGTATGGCGGTGCTGCTGGACACAATGGCGGCTTTCCTGACGGCGGGCGCGCCAACGAATGAGATCGATAACATTCAGCAAGGGAGTTGCACCGGCGCGAGCCAGGTCTTTATGGTATTCGATCCCACCCATTTCGGCGGCAAAGAATTCAGCGAAAATATGGCTGCAAGCGTCGCCCAGTACGTCAAGACGTCGGAACCGGCGGAAAATCAGCGTGAGGTGTTCTTTCCAGGGGAAACGTCGATGAAAAACCGGGCGTATTTCACCGCCAACGGCATCCCCGCGGATGACAGCGTATGGGCTGAGGTGCAGCAACTGGCGCAACGGTAACCGTCATGATGACGGGTCATATTACGCCTTAAAAAATCCGGCGTTGCGCTACCGTCCGCGGTCGACGAGAGGCTGGACATGAGCAGCGCCAAGGACAACCAGCCGCTTATAAAATGATTAATTATCAGTATATTTATTTTTTAGTAAATCACTGTAGAGGGTGAAATTTTCCGGGTCAAAACACACGAGATGAATAGCTTCGATCACCGGATAAGTATCTAACCAGGCGGCGATAGCCTCTAACGAAATCTCAGCGGCTAACCGCTTGGGGAAGTGATAGACGCCGGTGCTGATATTGGGGAATGAAACGGTTTTGATCGGGTATTGTTCGATAAGTGCAAAACAGCTCAGGTAGGTATGTTTCAATAATTCCGCTTCCTGGTGTTTACCATCGCTCCAGTGCGGGCCAACCGCGTGGATCACATACGTTGCCGGCAGATTACCCGCGCCGGTAATCACGGCGCAGCCGGTCTTACAACCGCCCTGCCGGTTTCTGATGTCGCGGCATTCGTCCAGGATCGCGGGCCCGCCGGCGCGGTGTATGGCGCCATCCACGCCGCCACCGCCGAGCAGGGAAGAATTGGCGGCGTTAACAATGGCGTCCGCGGGGATTGTGGTGATATCGCCTTGCAACAGGTGAATTTTATTTATCATGGTTGGATCCTTACAATAGCGCCGGCGGCTTATTTCGCCCAAGCCAATAGCCTGCACGCCCTTAACTACGCTGCTATTTTAACTGATTCCAACGGGATCTCGGCTTTTCATGCGCATAACCGCCATAACACTGCGGCGCGCGCCCTACCCGCCGGAATGGGCGGGCATCGTCGGCATGGCGCCCGGTCTGGTGCAGACATATGCCGCCACTGTGTTGGCCGCCTGGTTAATGTCCGCCAGCGGCGCGCCGCGCAGCGCCATGACGGCGGCAACGGCGGTAAAGGCATCGCCGGCGCCGACCGTGTCCACCGGCGTGACTTTCAGGCCGGGATGACGGTGGCTGTCATCGCCGCGCAGCAGCAGGCTGCCCTTATCGCCGCGGGTATATATCAGCATCTCGAGCTGTTCATGGCGCCGCAAATGCTGATAGAACCCCTCGGGGTCGCGCGGCAGGCCGAACAGGGCGGCAATGACCGGCAGTTCCTCGTCATTAAGCTTTAGCAGGTGGGCGTGACGCAGGCAAAAACCGAGGGTGGGCGGCTGGTAATGGCCGGCGCGCAGGTTGATGTCCACCAGGATTTTCGCCTGCGGCGACAGCAGACCCAGCAACTGGCGCAGCAGCCGCTGGTTGGGGCCGTAGCGCTGCACCAGGCTGCCGAAATACAATACATCCGCGGTGCGCAGATGGTTGAAGAGCGTGACGTCCGATTGGATATCGTCCCAGGCCACCGGGCCGATAATGTCGTAGTGCGGCACGCCGCGCCTGTCCAGCGTCACCTCCACCGTGCCGGTGGGATAACGGGCGCTGCGCTGTATATGGCCGGGAACGCCGCGCGCCGCCAGTTCGCTCACCAGCGCATCGCCCGCCTTGTCCCGCCCCACGGCGGAAATCAGCCGGGCGTCGGCGCCTGCCTGTGTGGCGTGATAGACAAAGTTTCCCGCGGCGCCGCCGATTTCGCGGCCGCCGGGAAAACAATCCCACAGCAATTCTCCCAGGGCGATTATTTTCATGTTCTGTTCCGTTGCGGTTGTCAATCCATAGCGAATTTTCACCTAAGCATAGCCGCTGAAGCCGGTCGGTTAGGCGATGTGCCTCGCAAACTGATAACTTTCCGCAACATGATGGCAACAAAACCGTTTACGATCGCCGGCGCGCCCCTGCCCATCCGGGCCGGTAATTTTAACCATCATGGCGCGATGCCATGCCGTAAAGGGGAATGGTGGTTCCGGGGGCGGGCGACATTGCCGCGGCGGGGGTGTCGTTTGCGGTTTGCGGGGAGGCTTATGTTGCCTCGGGGAAGGTTTCGCTTGCTGTGCGTGAGGGTGCCATGCGTTAGGATGCTCCAGGGCATATGTCGCCTCGGCGAAGGTTTCGCTTGCCGTGCGTGAGGTGTTCATATGTATTGCCGGGCGCCGGCAAGCGACAATGAGGCCGTACCGCGACGGCCTCCTTGACCTCCGCGCGCCCGGCAGGTCGCGCGTCGCTGCGCGATGCCTTCCGCCGCCAATGCCCCCGTAATGCACCGGCCCGGTTAGCGCTCCCGGCGCAACCGGGCCTTTCGCCGCTCCCGGCGGCTCATGCCGGGGGCACAGGCGCCGTCAGCGCGCTTTATGCCGGGACATAGGTCGCGGTCAGCGATGTGATGTATAGGGCATCGGCGCCGCTGTGGGCTAAGTGAAAGGCGAAGGTGTAGTAGACAAAGAAGCGAAAGGCACAGCGACAGGCAAGTCATACATACCATTTTACGAGCCTGTTTAGGAATCTGTGTAAACGCCTTTTTATAAATGACCACTTAAACGATCTCCAAATTCTATACTAAAACGATTCAATGCCATCTTCCACTCCCTCACCGGCATCGACCATTTTTTTGACGCCGCCTGGATGGCCAGCCACACCACTTTTTTTACCGATTCGTCTGACGGGAATACCTTGCGTTTTTTAATAGCGTGTCGGATCACGCTGTTTAGCGACTCGATGGCGTTTGTGGTGTAGATCGCTTTGCGAATGTCTTCCGGATAGGCGAAGAATGTCGCAAGGTTAGTCCAGTTAGCCTGCCAGCTCCGGCTTACTTGCGGATAACGGGAGTTCCATACGCTGGCGAACGTCTCCAGCGCCCGCTGTCCCGCTTCCTCCGTCGGTGCCTGGTACACTGCCTTCAAGTCTCGCATGACGGCCCTGGCGTCTTTCCAGGAGACAAAGCGCAGGCTGTTACGCACCATGTGTACGATACAAAGCTGAATGCAGGTCCTCGGGTAGACCGTATTAATAGCGTCAGGAAAGCCTTTCAGGCCATCGACGCAGGCGATAAAAATATCCTGTAATCCCCGGTTTTTAAGCTCGGTCAACACGTTTAGCCAGAACTTCGCGCCTTCGTTCTCTGCCATCCACATGCCCAGCAGTTCCTTTTGGCCTTCAATGTTAATTCCCAACGCCAGATACACGGATTTATTGATGACGCGACCGTCGTGGCGAACTTTTACCACGATGCAGTCCAGGTAAATGATGGGATAGAGCGTATCGAGTGGGCGATTCTGCCATTCAGTGACCTGCTCCAGAACCGCCTCAGTGACTTTCGATATCAGTGCTGGTGAGACATCCGCATCGTACATTTCCTTAAACATCGCCGATATCTCACGGGTGGTCATGCCTTTGGCATAAAGCGCCAGGATCTGGTCATCCATTCCGGTAATACGGGTCTGATTTTTCTTCACTAGTTGGGGCTCGAAGGTCCCTTCGCGATCACGAGGTGTCCTCAGCTCTAGCGGGCCATCACCTGTGGTAACCGTTTTAGAGGAATAACCGTTACGGGCGTTGGAACCCGATTTGAGCTGATTTTTCTCATAACCCAAATGGTGAGTCAGTTCAGCTTTAAGGGCAGCCTCAACACTTAATTTTTTTAAAAACCGATCAAATTGGCTCAGATCCTCAGGGGTTTTGAGACTTTTAGCCAGCTCAGTTGCGAGAGCCTGTAGCAATTTTTCGTCCATAAATTCACCTAATTCTAATGATGGATTGAACATATCAAAATCAGGCGATTACACAATCTTATGTACAGGCTCCATTTTACATGCCGTCAGCATTCATATGGTAATGCAATGCAGACGGCATTCGCACAGCCAGCAGTCATTAAGTCATTAAGTCATTAAGTCATTAAGTCATTAAGTCATTAAGTCATTAAGTCATTAAGTCATTAAGTCATTAAGTCATTAAGTCATTAAGTCATTGAGTCAGGAAGTCAGGAAGTCGGTATTTCATGCTGCCGGCAATTATAGTCATACCACCCTGTAGACAGGCGTCAGGCATAAACGTGCGGCAGTGAGCTATAGCTAGCAGGCTGCGAGACTTATACCAAATTGGCCAAATTTATAGCGCTGTTTTTCCCGGTGAGTGCATACCGCTAAGTACCTTACACCGCTGTTTTGCTCACAGGCGATGGTGTTGACGTGGTGCCGGCATAGAGTGCGCCGGCGGCGCCCATCGCGGCTGGATGAGCCGCCGGGAGCGGCGAAAGCTAAGGGCCGCGCCGGGAGCGCGTCCCGTGCGGTCCAAAAGCCGGGATGGGTGATGCCGGGAACCGCGCAGCGGCGCACGATCTGCCGGACGCGCGGAGGTCAAGGAGGCCGTCGCGGTACGGCCTCATTGTCGCTTGCCGGCGCCCGGCAATACCTATGAACACCTCACGCACGGCAAGCGAAACCTTCCCCCGAGGCAACATAAGCCGCCCCGCAAGCCGCAAGCGAAACCTTCCCCGAGGCAACATAAGCCTCCCCGCAAACCGCAAGCGAAATCTTCCCCAAGGCGACATATGCCCTGGCGCACCCTAACGCATGGCACCCTCACGCACGGCAAGCGAAACCTTCCCCACGACAATATAAGCCCCACGCAAGCCGCCGGCGCCCCCCGCCAAGTCAGCCGCTTTACATGTAAATGCAGGAGTCAATGCCTGGCCATTTGCCCATGGCACGCTGCCCGCGCCGCAGCCCTAAAACAAAAATAATGGGGCCATGACCGGACAAAACCGTGGCCCGGCAAGACGGTTACTCAGGCAATAACGATATCACCCTGCGGATAACAGCTGCACGCCAGGACATAGCCGGCGGCAATGTCCTGTTCGCTGAGCGTCATGGTGCTGGTGGTACGGTAGTCTCCCTGCGCGATATGGGTTTTGCAGCAGCCGCACACCCCGGCGCGGCAGGCGGCGTTTACCCTAATGCCGTTGGACTCCAGCGCCGCCAGCAGCGACACGCCCACCGGCGCGTCCACCGTTTGCAGGGGGCGGGGATGGGTGATCTTCAGCCGGGCTCCACCGCCCGCGCCGGCGTCGGCAGGCGACGTATGAAACCGCTCCTGCAGGAAGCGGCCTGCGCCCAGCGCCAGCGCGTCCGCCTCCTGCTGCGCCATCCAGGGCGCGGGGCCGCAGGCCATTACCGTGCGTGCGGCGATATCCGGCGCCAGTTCGCGCAGCGCGTCGCGCGCCAGCCGGCCGGGCAGGATATCTCCGGCGGCGCCCTGCTCGGCGAACACCGTCAGCCGCAGCCATTTCCCTAACGCCGTCCAGGTGGACGCGGCGATGATATCCCGCGGCGAACGGACGCAGTAGATAACCCGCACATCCGCTTGCGGGCGATTGGCCGCCAGCCAGCGGCACATGGATAGGATTGGGGTGACGCCACAGCCCGCCGCCAGGAACAGGTAGCGGTTATCGACATGCCGCAGGCAGCTGAAATCGCCCTGCGCCGCCGACAGCCACAGGTTATCGCCGGGCTTGACGTCCTGCGTCAGCCAGCCTGAACCCGCGCCGTCCGCCAGCCGGCGCACGGTCAGGGTGATAAACCGGCTGGCGCCGGGCGCGGAGGACAGCGTATAGGCGCGCACGTCCTCGCTATCGTTGATGGCGACCAGGGCGTACTGCCCCGGCTGGTAGGGATAAAAATCATGGTTTATCAGCGCCAGCGTCCAGACATCGGGCGTTTCCTGGATGATATGATGTACCTGCATGCGGTACGGGCACAGCGATGACGGCGTCGTCATGAAAGCCTCTCCTTATGTCCGGTTCAGGCGGCCAGGATAGTGTGCAGATCCTGGGTCGCGGTGGTAATCGAGCGCATGCCGAACTGCTCGTTAAGCACCGCCATCAGGTTTTCCGTCAGGAAACCGGGCGCCGTCGGTCCGGTATAGATATTCTTGACGCCCAGCGAAAGCAGGGTCAGCAGGATAACGATCGCCTTTTGCTCGAACCAGGACAGCACCAGGCTCAGCGGCAGATCGTTCACTCCGCAGCCCAGTTTTTCCGCCAGTTTTACCGCCAGCATAATGGCGGCGTAGGCGTCGTTGCACTGGCCGACGTCCAGCAGACGCGGCAGGCCCTCAAGGGTGCCGAAATCCAGTTTATTGAAGCGATACTTGCCGCAGGCCAGCGTCATGATCAGGCAGTCATCGGGAACGTCGCGCGCAAAATCGGTATAGTAGCTGCGCTCATCGCGGCTACCGTCGCATCCGCCGACCAGGAACACATGACGCAGTTTTTTGCGTGCCACCAGGTCGATAACGGTATCGGCCGCATCCAGCAGCGTCTGGCGGCCAAAGCCGACGGTAATCAGGTGTTCGATTTCATCATAGGGAAAGCCGGCCATCTGTTGGGCCTGGGCGATCACCGGGGCGAAATCCTCGCCGTCCAGATGTTTAACGCCCGGCCAGCCGACAATGCTGCGCGTCCAGATGCGGTCGTTATAGTGGCCGACGGTCGGATCGATAATACAATTGGACGTCATCACCACCGGCCCCGGGAAACGGGCGAATTCCGTTTGCTGGTTTTGCCACCCGCTGCCGTAATTGCCGGCCAGGTGGGCGAACTTTTTCAGTTCCGGGTAGCCGTGGGCGGGCAGCATTTCCCCGTGGGTGTAAATATTGATGCCCTGCCCCGCGGTTTGCTCCAGCAGCAGGCGCAAATCCTTCAGATCATGGCCTGAAATCAGGATGGCTTTACCCGCCACAGGCCGCACGTTAACGCGGGTGGGTACGGGGTTGCCGTAGGCCTGCGTCTCGCCGCGATCGAGAATGGCCATTACGGCAAAGTTCATTTTGCCGATCTGCATCGACTGCGCCAGCAGCTCGCCCATATCGGCCGGCCGGGTACCCAGCCACGCCATGATGTCATGATACTGGCGGTAAATATCCTCATCGTACTGGCCCAGCACATGGGCATGTTCCATATAGGCCGCCGCGCCTTTCAGCCCGTAGAGGCACAGCAAACGCAGGCCGTGAATATCCTCGCCTACCGCGTCCTTATCCGTATTCAGGGCGAAACGCTGCGCCTGCGCCTGCAAATCGGCAAGCGTCAGCGAGGGGCATTGCAGTTCCGCCAGCGGATGCCCGGGGTTAACCGTCGGTTCAACCCGCAGGCAGCGGGCTTTCAGCTCATCACGCAGCGCCAGGGTTTGCTGGATATAGGCCACGATGCGCGGCGAGTCGAAATTGACATTGGTCAGCGTGGAAAAAAAGGCGCGCGGCGCAAAACTGTCTATGCGATGGTCGATAATCCCCAGCCCGCGCGCGGCGACCGCCCAGGCGGACAGGCCCTGCAGCGCGGCCACCAGCAGATCCTGCAGATCCGAGGTTTCCGCCGTTTTGCCGCACATACCCCGGCTATAGGAGCAGCCGTTGCCGGCCGGGGTACGGATGGTTTGTTCACATTGCACACAAAACATGATCGCTTCCTTATATTATTCATTTTAAATACATGTTTAAGGTTAAACGCGGAGGGACGGGAATGACAGGGCTTTTGCCGCTATCCACCACTTGTTTGATATAACGCAATATTTGGCGGCGCGGGAAAAAGACGATACGGCGCAGGGATGAAGCAACCGCTTGTTTTAACGGTAAATAAGATTATGGCAGCGTGTTTAGCCTTCGATATCGATCAGGGTGAACAGTTCTTCGATTTGCCCCCGCCGGCTTAATAAGTCCGCCAGGGTATAGCCGTCCAGCACGGCGTAAAAGGCATTGGTGGCCCGGGCCAGCACCCCCGGCAGGCCGCAAGCCGGCGCGACAACGCAGTTGGCGCAGTCGATAAGGGCGTCGCCTTTCTCCGTGTGGCGGATCAGCGCGCCGATATTGATATCCTGCGGCGCGCGGCCCAGCCGGATGCCGCCGTTGCGCCCGCGCAGGGTGTCGATATAACCCAGCCGGGCCAGATCCTGCACCACTTTCATCAGGTTATTATGCGAAATCGCGTATTGGCGCGAAATTTCGGCAATGGACGACAATTGGCCCTGATGGGCGCCAAGATAAATAATCACCCTGACGGCATAATCGGTATAACGCGTGAGTTTCATAACGGTACCTGCGATGTAATGGATAAAAGGGTATCACATCGGCACGCCGGATCGCCTCCTTTTATGCCCTGTCCCGTGAGCGGCGGTACAGTATCTCTTCCTCCCGCCCATCAGCTGTTACCCTTAGAGCAGGCGCAAACAAAACTGCTACAGGAGCTGACATGACCGCATTTCCCCGTAAAAGCGATTTCCCGGTCAGCCGGGCGCGATATTATCTGGAACCAGGGCCCATTGTCCTGATTACCTCCGCCTGGCAGGGCAAAACCAATATCATGACCCTGGGCTGGCACGTGGTGCTGGAATTCTCCCCATCGCTGGTCGGCTGTATGATTTCCGGCGGCAATCATAGCTTTGACCTGATCCGCCAAAGCGGCGAGTGCGTGATCAACTTGCCCACCACCGCCCTGACCGATACCGTCGTGGGCATCGGCAATACCAGCGGGGCGGATATGGATAAATTCAGCCATTTCGGCCTGACGGCGGCGCCCGCGCGCCGGGTGAAGGCGCCGCTTATCCGCGAATGCCACGCGCATTTTGAATGCCGCCTGCATGACGACGCCATGGTGGACCGGTATCATTTTTTTATTTTCGAGATAGTCAAGGCGCACGCCGCGGCGACGCCAAAACACCCGCAAACCCTGCACTATACCGGCGACGGCGTGTTTATGGTGGCCGGCAAGGTTATCAGCCGGCGCGGGCTGTTCCGTCCGGATATGTTATACCCCTGACGGCCGCCGGGGCGGGTGTACGCCATAAAAAAAAGCCCGGTTTCCCGGGCGTGCGTTCTTGTCAGCCGGCCGTGGAATCACAGGCCGGTCTGCTGCCAGGCCTGGTATAGCAGCGAATCATCCGCCGGCAGCGCGGACAGCGGGATAAGCTCCCCCTGGGCCACATCCGCCGTCAGGGTTTTATTGGCCAGCAGGTAGAACGGCGCGACGCCTTTGGCATCCGCCCTGGCCAGCAGGCGGGCGCTGACATGTTCAATGGAGTGATGGTGGCCGCCCATGCTCAGGGTTTCGCCTTTTTTCAGCGGCCGCTCGGCGAAACCCGCCATCACCGCATGGACCTGCTGGTTAACGCCGCCGGACGCCCGGCGGTGCAGAACGGCCGAAAACAGGCTGTGCGGCGACTCCAGTCCCATAATATGGTACGGCAGGTAAATACAGGCGTATTTCAGATTCTTGCTGACCACATGACCTTTATCCGCCAGCATGCGCCAGGTCTCCGGGTCCTGGCAGCGCACGATGATAAACACCCCGCCGCCAAAGCTGACCTCGTCATCACGCCGCAGACAGTTGAATACATCCACCACGCCGGTCCGGGTCAAAATACCGCCGTCTTCCTCGGGGATAAAGATATCGGCCAGCTCGCCGATATGGCAAAGGGGATAATTCAGCGCCGGCGTAGCGGGCACGAACCCGATGGAATTGGCCACCACGTTCATTTCGCAATAGTCGGGGGTGGCGCTTTGCGGCAGCATCGCCAAGGCCTCGGCCCGCCGGCGCAGCGTGCCTTTGATATCCTGTTCATCCAACTGCCACAGATCGGCCAGCGCGGTTGCGTCCACCTGGGTGCTGGTATAATCCAGCCTGCCGGTGGCCGGATGGTAGATATAGTCATATTCGCTGGACTTGCCGGCGGCGATAATCTCAAGCCCCAGCACCCTGGCCCAGGTGACCAGGCCAATCAGGTTGCTGGGCTGATCGCCGTCCACCGTGGTATAGACCGCGTGGTGTTTAAGCGCCAGTTGATTAAGCCAGGGGCCGGCGACCGAATCGGTTTCCTTGCTGACCATACCCACGTGGACGCCGCGTTTTAACGCGCTGACGGCGATGCTGACGCTGATATCCGGTTTACCGGTGGATTCGACCACCATATCCAGATCCAGGGCGTCCAGCAGCGCGAAGTCGCTGATAATGGCGGTTTCCCCGGCGGCCTGGGCCGCCGCGACTTCCGCCGGCGTGCCGCACAGCCGGTTTTTATCATGGCGGTAGCGCAGATCGCCGAGCAGATCCCGCGTGCCCTGGGTATTGATATCGCACAGCGCCACGATATCGATGGCCGGAATATTGCGGCACTGGACCAGCAGCGAGCGGCCGAAACCGCCGCAGGCGCCGGTAATGGCCAGCCGGATACGGCGCCCTTTCAGTTCGTCAAATAACAGTTCGTAGTTCATTACGCTTACCTCGGATTAAATGTAGGGCGGCGTTAGCCGACAATCAGGTTAAGCAGCAGGACAAACGCCAGTCCCAGCGCCGATTGGAAGGAAACCAGCAACGTCCAGCTTTTTAGCGTCTCGCCCACGGTGAGATGAAAATATTCTTTGAACAGCCAGAAACCGGAGTCGTTAACGTGCGACAGCATCAGGCCGCCGGTGCTGGTGGCCAAGACCAGCAGTTCCAGGTTGACGCCGCTGTTGGCGGCCAGCGGCGCGATAATCCCTGCGGTGGTGACCACCGCAACCGTCGCGGAGCCGATGGCGATGCGGATGAGCGCCGCCACCAGCCAGGCCAGGATCAGCGGCGAAATATTCCAGTGTACCGCCCAATCGGCGATCAGGGTGCTGACATGGGTGGCCAGCAGCATCTCTTTCAGGCCGCCGCCGGCGCCCAGGATAAGGATAATCACCGCGCAGGGGCCGAGGCACTTGCCGAGCATCTTCTGCAGTTGCGCCATGGTGAAACCGCTGCGTATCCCCAGGGCGTAGAGGGCGAACAGCACTGCGATCAACAGCGAAACAATCGGGTCGCCGATGGCGTTAACCGCTTCATACAGCGGATTCTCCTTGCTGATAAAGCCGATGCACAGCGAGCGCGTCATCATTAACAGCGGCGGCAGCAGAATGGTCAGCATCGCCAGCCAGAACGACGGGCTGCGGGTGGTTTTGCCGGCCTGCTGTTCTTCCTGCGCGTCCCCGGCGCCGAAGCTCTGGCGCCCCAGCTCCGGAAAGTATTTCATGGCGAAATGGGTGAATACCGGGCCGGACAAGGCCGCCATGGGCACCGCGATAATCAGGCCGAAAAACATCGCCATGCCCGCATCGGCATGATAGGTGGTCATGGCCAGCGTCGGCGCCGGGTGCGGCAACAACAGACCGTGCGCCACGTACAAACCGGCGGCCATGGGAATGCCGATGCGCAGCAGCTGGCTATGGGTGCGACAGGCAATGGCGTACACCAGCGGCACCAGCATCACGAAACTGACGTCGAACAGATGAGGCAGGCCGATTATCAACGCCGCGACGCAGATAGTGGCCGGTATGGCGCGCACCGGCCCCAGGCGGATAAAGGTATTGGCGATTTTGTCCGCCCCGCCCGATTCCAGCAATAATCCGCCCAGCATGGTGCCGAGCCCGACCACCAGCCCGGTGGATCCCAATACGCCGCCGAAGCCTTTTTCGAAGCTTTTGATCGTGGCCGTCGGGCTAAGGCCCGCCGCCAGTCCTAAAAATCCGGCGGTGATTATCAGGGCTAAAAAAGGATGAAATTTAAAATAGGTAATAAGTACAATTAACAAGGCAATGGCGCTGATTAAAGCAAAAAATTGCGAAATATCGAATTGCATATCCCCTCCGGACAGATAGAGTACAGATCATTATTATTTTTTAATCGCCCAAGAATGATTGGCGCGGTGTGTTATAAATTATTGGCTTAACGGTATATGACTTTTTCCCATAGGCTTTCCGGCATGCTCCTAACTAATGGCTTTATGTAACCGGATCGGCAGCTGCCGTAATCGGTTTTCAATGTCATCGGGCAGCTGATCGTCATAAATAATATCGGTCAGCTGCGCCAGTGGGCATATATGGAACATGCCATATTTGCCGTATTTACTGCTGTCGGTCACCAGGATATTGCGCCTGGCGGAGGCCAGCACCGCCTGCTTGACCTGGGCTTTGCCTTCGTCGGGCGTGGACAGGCCGTGTTCAATATCCCAGGAACTGGTGCTGATAAATGCAATATCGATATTCAGGCCGCGAATAAACTGCGCGGCGCTATTGCCGACGCAGGATCGATTGCGCATATCCACCTGGCCGCCGGTATGAAATAAATTGACGTGCGGCATTTTCATTAAAAAATCACTAATTGTGAAATCATTAGTAATAATGGTTATCTTTTTTAATTTCGCCGCGATACAGCGGGCAATTTCAAAGGTGGTGGTACCCGCGTCCAGATATATAACCTGCCCCGACTCAACCAGTATTTCCGCCACCGCGCCAATATGGCGTTTGCTGCGGTGATGCAATAACGCTTTTTCCACATAGGGCAGTTCCTGTTTCAGCGCCTCGTTGAGTTTAACCCCGCCGCTTATCACCGTAACCTTGCCCTCGTTCTCCATAAACTGCACGTCGCGGCGAATGGTCATATGGGACACATCCAGCAATTTAGCCAGATCGCCGATGGTCACCCGGGCATATTGATGCAGGTGGCTGTAGATAAAATTACGGCGTTCATCGGGCAACATCGCGACGCCCCGCGTTAGGCTTTTTTAAAGGTCCGTTCCAGCTCTGCAACTTGTTCACCTGTTAATGTCACCATGCCATAAGGTAGCAGTGTAATATACAGACGCGCCGTGTCCTCTAGTTCTTCCGCGTTGAACACCGCTTCCAGCAGGCCGGCGCCGCCGATTACCGGCCCGTGGTTAGCCAGCAGCATGGCGTTATGCGTCGGGGCGAGATCGCCAATCGCCTCGGCAAGGCCGGGATGCCCGGGGCGGAAATACGGCACCAGCGGCAGCTTGCCGACGCGCATGACGTAATAGGGCGTTATCGGCGGCAGGCAGTTCTCGGCGTTCAGGCCGGGCATACAGGACAGCGCGGTCAGCGCGGGCGAATGCAGATGCACCACGCCGCCGATATCGGGACGTCGCCGGTAAAAATTCAGGTGCATTACCGATTCCTTGGACGGCCTGGCGCCCGCGATATGTTCTCCCGCGGCGTTGAGTTTGCTGAGCGTCGCCGGGTCCAGGGCGCCGAAGCTGGAGTTGGTGGGCGTCACCAGGAAACCGCCGTCGGGCAGGCGGCAGCTGAGATTTCCCGCCCCGCCGCTGCTGTAGCCGCGCATAAACATGGAATGGGCCAGCGTCGCCATTTGTGCGCGTAATTCGGCTTCCGTCATTGATAAAGCTCCTGTGCCTGGTTAAAAAAATCTGTCTCGCCAAAATTGCCGGACTTCAGCGCCAGCCATAAAGGCCGCTCGATATCCCTGACCCAGGGCACGCCGGGGGCGATAGTCCGGCCAATGGCAAAGCCGCTCACGCCGAGCCGTTGCGTGATAAGGCTGGAGGTCTCGCCGCCGGCAATAATAAATTTACTAAAACCCTGCTGAAACAGGGACAGCGCGATATCGGCAAACAATCGTTCGATGGCGGCGCCGGTGGCGGCGACGCCGTAGCGGGCCTGTACCGCCCTGACCACGTCGGCGGCCTGGGTGGCGAACAGCATGGGCGCCGGCCGGGGGGGCTGATCCATCACCCATTGCGCCAGCTCCCGCGCATACAGCGCGCCGTTCTCCAGGCAGCGTGTGACGTCGATCGCCCGGGCGGGCGCCTGGCGGCGATAGTGATCAACCTGCGTATTGGTCATGCGCGAGCAACTGCCCGACAGCACCACGGCGCGACCCGTGGCCGGCGGCACGGCCTGCGCCGCCGCGCTGTCGCCGTCGCGGGGCGAAAGCGCGGCCAATGCGCCGGCCAGGCCCGAACCGCCGGTCAGCAGCACGTCGTCCGGCAGGCTTTGCGCCAGAAGCGTCAAATCAGCGTCGTCGAGCACATCGGCAACGAGATAGCGCCGCCCCTCGCGCCGCAGTTCCTCCAGACGCTCCCGCACGGCCCGGGTCCCCCGGCGCAGCGTCGCGAGCGGGAGCAGCCCGGTTTCACCCGCGGCCTGGGCGTCCATCACTCTTAGCAGATTGGCGTCGGTCATCGGCGTGAGGGGATGGTTTTGCATGCCGGATTCGTTCAGCAGCCGGCCGTTGACGAACAGATAGCCGTGGATCACGGTGCGGCCGTTGACCGGCAGCGCCGGGCACAGGATGGCAAGCGCAGCCCCGGTCTCGGCCAGCAGGGAATCGGTAACCGGGCCGATATTGCCGTGCGGCGTGGAATCAAAGGTGGAGCAATATTTAAAGTAGATCTTCCGGCAATCCTGTACCCGCAACCACCGGCACGCCGCCAGCGACTGGCTTATGGCTTCCGGCGCCGGGCAGGAGCGGGTCTTCAGGGAAATCACCACCGCGTCAACGTCTTCCAGCGGCAGCGGCTGCTGCGGGATACCGTTAAGCTGGACCACGCGCCAACCGGCCAGCGCGATAAAACTCGCGATGTCGGTGGCGCCGGTAAAATCATCAGCAATAACGCCTAACGATAACGTCATTTCCTGTCATCCGGGTTGTTGTGAACATGTGTGAAATTTTGTACGTATTGGCTTCACATTGAGATGATGGCCATCACAAAAGCGTAACGGAATTATAGCGCTTAATTGGAATTAACTAATTGATAATAGTATATTTAATCATTTATCCGCTTTTCACAACAATGTGTGAATCTTCGCATCAGCCGGAACAGCGCCTTTTATCCCCCTGCCGTGCGGCGCCCCAGCTGTCCAGGCCTGGTCCTTAAAACAATCAGGCCCGCCCGGTTCACGGGCGGGCCTGAGGCGATGGCCAGGCGGCAATACTCTTACCTTGCACGTTAAACGCCGGCTTACCTGAACGCGGCGAAAGCGTCCCGGATCTCGGACTCCGGCAGTCCGACGCCGATAAACACCAGCACGCTGGCCGGCTGCTCGTCATCGCGCCATTCCCGGTCCCAATCGGCGTTATACAGGCGTTGTACCCCCTGGAACAGCAGGCGCCGGGGGTCGCCTTCGATGGCTAAAATGCCTTTATAGCGTAATAGATTATCGGCATAGGTCGCCAGCAGGCCTTCCATAATGTCCGATACCGTCTGCAGCGCCAGCGGCCGCGCCAGGTTCACCACGATGGAGCGGATGGCGTTTTGCGGCTCGATAAGCGGCCGGTAACGCGGCCGGGCCACGGTCAGGTTATCATTCAGGATAAAACCCTCGACGTTAAACAGCCGATCCAGCCCTATCTCGCCGTTGACCACCCGGTACACGGGCGCGCGGGCGTTGATATGCTGCAGGCGCGCAATCAAATCGCCGCTCTCGCCGGCGATATCGGTTTTGGTGAGCAGGATGCGATCGGCAAATCCCACCTGGGCCTGGGCCAGGGCGAACTCGTTCAGCTGTCCGTCGGCATGCACCGCGTCCACCAGGGCGATCACGCCGTCAAGCAGGAAACGCTCGCTGATAACCGGATGGGAAAAAAAGGTCTGGATCACCGGTCCCGGGTCGGCCATGCCGGTACATTCAATCACCAGGCGGGTAAAATCGACCTCGCCGCGATCGATGCCCGCCAGTAAATCCAGCAGGGCATCCGCCAGCTCGTTGGCGCTGGAGCAGCAAATACAGCCGTTGCTTAAGGTGGTAATGCGGGTGGCGCGATCGCCCAGGAGGGTATTGTCGATGGGGACTTCGCCGAATTCATTTTCTATCACGGCGATCTTTTCGCCATGGTCGGCATGCAGTATATGGCGCAGCAGGGTGGTTTTCCCCGCGCCGAAAAAGCCGGTCAGGATGGTGGCCGGCAGCGGCTGGTCCATGCTCGAATCCTCGTGTGTCAACAGCAGCGAAAACCGCCCTTGCCGTTACCGCCGTAGCGCGCTTCCTGACGATCGCGGAAAAACGCTTCGTAGTCCATGACCGGCTGATCGGGATGATTGGTCTTCATATGCTGGACATAATAATCATAATCCGGAATACCGACCAACATCCGGGCAGCCTGTCCCAAATACTTACCTGCCTGACCCAAATTTCCAAACATGCGGTATCTCCAGTGTAAAAACGCCCGCATAACCACCGGTTATGCGGGACAGGGCTTATGATGCCGTATCAGTGGCTGCTTGAGGTGATGATACCCCCTTCCGGCACGGCGACATACGCCGTTTCCTTATCCGTGCGCGCGGCGTTGCCGCGGGCTTTCAGCGCCGTTTTAATACCATAGAAGATTATGCTGTAGACAACAATCAGGAACAGGACGCTTAAGCCGGCATTGGTGTAGTTATTGACGACTATGTGATGCATGTTGCTAATCTGTTGTTCCGTTAGCCCGGCGCCCTGCTCGGCGATGCGGCGCTTGTACAGGCTGGCCTGGTACAAGAACCCTTCAAGCTGCGGATTCTGGCTGAACAGCTTAAGCCCCAGCGCCCAGGTGGTGCAGATCAGCAACCAAACCGCCGGCACCACCGTTACCCAGATATAGCGGGTGCGTTTCATCTTGATAAGCACCACGGTGCCCAATACCAGCGCGACGGCGGCCAGCATCTGGTTGGAGATGCCGAACAGCGGCCACAGGCTTTTTACCCCGCCCAGCGGATCGACCACGCCCTGGTACAGCAGATAGCCCCACAGGCCCACGCAGCCCGCGGTGCCCACCATGCCGGCCAGCAGCGAGTCGGTTTTTTTCAGGAACGGGACAAAATTGCCCAGCAGGTCCTGCAGCATAAAGCGGCCGGAACGCGTGCCGGCATCCAGCGCCGTCAGGATAAACAGGGCCTCGAACAGAATGCCGAAATGATACCAGAAGCCCATATCGGCGCCCGGGATGATCTTATTAAAGACATGGGCAATGCCCACCGCCAGCGTCGGGGCGCCGCCTGCGCGGTTAAGCACCGAAGGCTCGCCGATATCCTGCGCGGTTTGCATGATTTGCTCTGGGGAGATAACAAAACCCCAGGAGCTGACGGTGGCGGCCGCATGGGTGGTTACATCGCGCAGCGAGGACAGGATCAGCGGCGCGTCCGAGGTACCGAGGCGATGCAGGTCGGGCATGGTGATGCCCAGCGCCGCCGGCGGGGTGTTCATGGCGAAGTACAGGCCGGGTTCGATAATCGACGCGGCCACCAGCGCCATGATGGCGACAAATGATTCCATCAACATCGCGCCATAGCCGATAAAACGGGTATCGCTTTCGCTGGCCAGCAGCTTGGGCGTGGTACCTGAGGCAATCAGGGCATGGAAACCGGATACGGCGCCGCAGGCGATGGTAATAAACAGGAAGGGGAACAGCGCGCCTTTCCATACCGGGCCGGTGCCGTCGATAAACTGGGTCATCGCCGGCATCTTCAGGTCGGGATTGATGATGACAATCCCCACCGCCAGGCCGATAATCACGCCGATTTTCAGGAAGGTGGCCAGGTAGTCGCGCGGCGCCAGGATAAGCCATACCGGCAGCAGGGCGGAAACAAAGGCATAGCCAATCAGGGTGTAGGTAATGGTGGTGTCTTTAAAGGTCAGCGCCGGTCCCCAGTACGGGTCGTGGGCAATCACGCCGCCAAACCAAATGGCCAGCAGCAGCCCCACCACGCCGATAACCGACACTTCGCCCACCCGTCCGGGGCGCAGGAAGCGCATATAAATGCCCATGAACAGGGCGATGGGCACCGTCGAGCAGACGGTAAACACGCCCCACGGGCTTTCGGCCAGCGCTTTCACCACGATCAGGGCCAGCACCGCCAGGATAATAATCATAATCAGGAAACAGCCGAACAGGGCGATGGTGCCGGGGACCGGGCCCATTTCCTCCTTGATCATCTCGCCCAGCGACACGCCGTTGCGGCGCGAGGACATAAACAGCACCATAAAGTCCTGCACGGCGCCGGCGATAACCACCCCGGCCAGCAGCCACATGGTGCCCGGCAGGTAGCCCACCTGGGCGGCCAGTACCGGTCCGACCAGCGGACCGGCGCCGGCAATGGCGGCGAAATGATGGCCGAACAGGACGTTCCTGTTGGTCGGCACGTAGTTCAGGCCGTCGTTATTGACCACCGCCGGCGTCGAACGGGTGGGATCCAGCCCCATCACCCGGGTGGCGATATACAGGCTGTAGTAGCGGTAAGCCACCAGATAAACGGCCACGGACGACACCACGATCCACAGGGCGCTGACATGCTCGCCCCGGCGCAACGCCACGACGGCCAGGCAGCAGGCCCCGATAATGCCGATGATAAGCCAGGGGATATGCTTGAGGATATTATTTTTCATCTCGATGCGGTCTTCTGTTATAGGGTACATGTGCGCGTACTCTAGGCCAGAATGGATGAAAAAAGAGGCAAATTATTATTAAGCGGTCATATACGCGGGCGAACGGTTAAATAGCCCGGCGAACGGTCGGGCTTAGCCCCCGGCGCGGCCGCCCGGAGCCGGCAAAAAGTCACCCGACGCGCCTGGGGGCGGCGCCCAGCGTATGGTCCAGCAGCGCCAGGGCATGCTCAACGGAAGGCGCCGATAGCGAAAACAGCAGGCGATAAACCACCGGCGCCACCACCAGGTCAATCAGGGTATCGCTGTCCACAATCGCCTCGCCGCGCGCCAGGGCGCGGTCGCGGATAACATCGAGCTGCTGGCGGATAAATTCCGCGCATTTCCCGGCGTTGCCCGGCGCGGCGCAGCCGAGGATATCGCGCATCATGGCCCGGCCGGTCTCGGAGGCCAATTCATCGATGTATTGTTCCAGCCACGCGCGCAGATCTCCCCGATACGACCCCGTATCGCGCGGCTCGCCATCGGGACGCACCCGCGCCAGCGCGACATCGGATAATAATTGCGCCAGATCGCCCCAACGCCGGTAGAGGGTGGACGGCGTCACGCCGGCGCGGGCGGCGATGGCCGGCACCGTCAGTTCGCCTGGCCCTTCCTGTTGCTGTAATTCCCGCACCGCCCGGTGCACCGCCGCCTGTATGCGGGCGCTGCGGCCGCCGGGACGGACACCACTTTTGTCAGCCATGGCTGATGACTCCTGTTCCTGCCAGAGGATGACCGCCGGCGTCCCAGGCGCGCCGCAGGGTACTGCCGCCCGGCACTAAAGCAAAATATTTGCGTTAGTGCCGGGTATCCTCTAGGATGTATAAAAGCTAATAATTTGCGTTTATTATACGAGCACCGCCATGCCCAAATCAACCGTTACCGCGTCAAACCGCACCGTCCCGGGCCGTTTCCAGCCTGATTTAGCCGCGGCGGTACATACCGCCACGCTGATAACCTTTTACGCCGCGTCCAGCGCCCCAACCCCGCTCTACCGGCTTTACCAGGCCTCGTGGGCATTCTCGCCGCTGCTGCTGACCACTATCTACAGCGCCTATGCCCTGGCCCTGCTGGCGTCGCTGCTGAGCGCCGGCGCCCTGTCCGACTATATCGGCCGGCGTCCGGTCATCGGCCTGGCGCTGCTGCTGGAGCTGTCGGCCATGGGGGTGTTCCTCGGCGCCGCCGGCCCCGTCTGGCTTATCATCGCGCGGGCGTTGCAGGGGTTGGCCACCGGACTGGCGTCGGCGGCCCTGGGCGCGGCGCTGCTGGACCTGCATCATGAGCGCGGCGCGTTGACCAATAGCATTGCGCCGATGACCGGCATGGCCCTGGGGGCGCTGGGCGCCTGCGCGCTGCTGCAGTTCGCGCCCGCGCCGCTGCATCTGGTCTATGCCCTGCTGCTGCTGGTCTTCGCGGCCGAAGCGGCGCTGACCTGGGGCACGCCTGAAACCGCCGTGCGCCGTCATGGGGCCTGGGCCTCGCTGCGGCCCAGCGTGGTTATTCCCGCGCAGGCGCGCGGCGCCCTGCTGGCGGTAACGCCGGTCAATGTCGCCATCTGGATGCTGGGCGGTTTTTATCTGTCGCTGATGCCGTCTCTGATCGCCAAGGTTACCCACTCTACGTCGGTCTGGTTGGGCGGACTGGCGGTGGCGGCGCTGACGCTCAGCGGCGCCGCGGCGATTATGGCGACCCGTGGCCGTACCCCTTTCGCCTCGTTGCTGGCGGGCGCCGTGATGCTGGTGGCGGGCGTGCTGGCGATCCTGCTGGGGGCCAACCATGGCATGGCATCGGTGCTGCTGGCCGGATCGGTTATCGCCGGCGTGGGGTTCGGCGCGGGTTTTCTCGGCGCGCTGCGCACGGTGATGGCGCAGGCCGCCCCCGCCGAGCGGGCCGGACTGATGGCCGCGTTTTATGTGGAATGCTATCTCGCCAACAGCCTGCCGGCCATTGCCGCCGGCTTCCTGGTGCGCCGCGCCGGCCTGCTGGCGACGGCCAATATTTACGGGACGGTCATCATCGCCTTATCGCTGGCGGCGATGGCGCTGGCGCTGGCCATCCGGCGGCGCAGCCGGATCATGCCGCGGCCGTCGTGCCCCGCAAACAGCTGATTGCGCCCGCGTCCACCGGCGCGCCCTTGTCCCGGCGCCTGCCGGCGGCAGGACGGCAAGGGCTATTTTTTCGTGCCCAGATAACGGTACACCACCGCGATATCCTGGGCGCCAAGACCCGCGTCCACCGCCTGGCGCCATACGCCGGCGATAGTGCGCAGGCCTGGCATGGCGCGGTTCCCCGCGGCGTCGAGGGCCAGATTGGCGTCCTTGAGCGCCAGCGACAGCTGCATTTGCGGCGTATAGTCGTCGGCCTTGATCATCGCGAGTTTGTTTTTCACATAGGGGGCCGCCAGCGGGCCGCCTTCCAGCGCATCCCAGAAATTATCCGGTGAAAATCCCAGCGCCTGCGCCAGATCGACGCTCTCCGCCACGCCCTGCATCATGGCAATCAGCCAGGCGTTGACCACCAGTTTCATGCGCGCGCCGGCGCCGGCGGCCCCCAGCCATTGCGTGCCCCTGGCGATGGCGGCGAATACCGGCTCGACGGCGGCGGCGCGCGCGCGATCGCCGCCGGCCAGCACGGTGATCTGCGCGTTTTCGGCCGGGGCCTTGGTGCCGGATACCGGCGCGTCGATAAACACCACGTCCGGACGCGCCGCGGTGACGGCCCGGTAAAGCTGGTCGGTGGACTCGACGCCGATGGTGCCCATCTGCGCCAGTACCGCGCCCGCTTTCAGAGCGGCGAGTATCCCGTCCCCGCCGGTGATCACCGCTTCGGTGGCCACCGCGTCCGTAAGCATCACGATAACCACGTCGGCGTTCCCGGCCGCCTCCCGCGCGGAATCGCACAGCGTCATGCCCGCTGCCTCCAGATCCTCGCCGCGCCCGGGGGTGCGGTTCCAGCCGCGGACGGTAAAGTTTTTCTTAACCAGATTGGCCGCAAAAGCATGGCCCATGGCGCCCAGGCCGAGCACGGCAACGACGGGAAGCGTGTTCATGTTAACGATCCTTTTGTCTGCGATTTAGCATAACTTTACCAAGGTTAGCGCTTATCGGCAAAAACGGCGGTGCCGCGACGGTCATGGCGGGACGTCCGGCGGGAGGACAGGCGCGGTGGTTATTTTCCCGCCAATAACAATTTAATATTTCCTTTAACAACCGTGAAAAGCATTTGCAACCCCGTTAATTTGAATGATAATACCCACACAAAAAATAAGGCGTAAAGCACTCTCTCTAAGCGCAGCGCATAACCCGGCCCGTCACTGTAAATCCGGGTTTTGTTTCACGGAATTATAATGTGATACATGTCGTATTCAGGAGCGTTCATGCAATTCAGCAGACGGCAATTCTTTAAAATCTGCGCGGGCGGAATGGCGGGCACCGCCGCCGCCGCATTGGGTTTTGCGCCGGATATCGCGCTGGCGGAGACCCGTCAATATAAGTTATTGCGCGCGCACGAGACCCGGAATAACTGCACCTACTGTTCCGTGGGCTGCGGTATATTAATGTATAGCCTGGGCGACGGCGCCAAAAACGCCAAAGCCGCGATTTTCCATATCGAGGGCGACCCGGACCATCCCGTGAGCCGGGGATCGCTGTGCCCCAAGGGCGCCGGCCTGGTGGATTTTATCCACAGCGACCAGCGGCTGAAATATCCCGAATACCGCGCGCCCGGTTCGAATACCTGGCAGCGCATCAGCTGGGAGGACGCCTACGAGCGCATCGCCCGCCTGATGAAGGCCGATCGGGACGCCAACTTCGTCGAGAAAAACGCCGCCGGGGTGACGGTGAACCGCTGGGTGACCACCGGCATGCTGTGCTCGTCCGCCGCCAGCAATGAAACCGGCATGCTTGACCAGCGCATCACCCGCGCGCTCGGCATGCTGGCCATTGATACCCAGGCCCGGCTGTGCCATGCCCCTACCGTCTCCGCCCTGTCGCCGACCTTCGGCCGGGGGGCCATGACCAATAACTGGGTGGATATTAAAAACGCCGACGTGGTGCTGGTGATGGGCGGCAACCCGGCCGAGGCCCATCCGGTCGGCTTTAAATGGGTGATGGAAGCCAAAACCAAGAACCATGCCCAGGTGGTTGTGGTCGATCCGCGCTTTAACCGCACCGCCTCGGTGGCCGATTTTTACGCGCCCATCCGCGCCGGCGCCGATATCGCCTTCCTGCTGGGGGTAATCAACTATCTGCTGAGCAATAATAAAGTGCAGATGGAGTATGTGAAAGCCTATACCAACGCCAGCCTGCTGGTGGGCGAAGCCTATCGTTTTGACGACGGCCTGTTCAGCGGCTACGACGCCGACAAGCACCGCTATGATAAATCCTCCTGGCAGTACCAGCTGGATGACAACGGCTTTGCCCGGCGCGACGCCACCTTAACCGATCCGCGTTGCGTCTGGAATATGCTTAAAGAGCACGTCAGCCGCTACACCCCCGCAATGGTAGCGCGCATCTGCGGCACTCCGCAGGCGGATTTCCTGAAGATTTGCCACATCCTGGGTGAAACCAGCGCGCCGGACAAAACCGCCACCATCCTGTACGCGCTGGGCTGGACCCAACACACCACCGGCGCGCAGATTATCCGCACCGCCGGCATGATTCAACTGCTGCTGGGCAATATCGGCATGGCCGGCGGCGGCGTCAACGCGCTGCGCGGCCATTCCAATATCCAGGGGTATACCGATCTCGGCCTGCTGTCCCTGCGCCTGCCCGGTTATATGGACCTGCCCTCGGAAAAACAGACCACCCTCGCCGACTACCTGGCGCAGGCGACGCCCAAGGCCCTGCTGCCGGATCAGGTGAATTACTGGAAAAACACGCCGAAGTTTTTTGTCAGCCTGATGAAAAGCTTTTACGGCGCCAACGCCACCAAAGACAACGACTGGGGTTTCGACTGGCTGCCGAAATGGGATCAAAGCTACGACGCCCTTAACTTTACGCAGATGATGAGCGAGGGCAAGGTCAACGGTTATATCGCCCAGGGCTTTAATCCGGTGGCGGCGTTTGCCGATAAAAATAAAGCCTCCGGCGCGCTGTCGAAACTGAAATACCTGGTCATCATCGATCCCCTGGCGACGGAAACCTCCAGTTTCTGGCAGCACCACGGCGAATTTAACGACGTCGATCCGGCCGCCATCCAGACCGAGGTGTTCCGGCTTCCCTCCAGCTGTTTTGCCGAGGAGAACGGCACCATCGTCAACTCCGGGCGCTGGCTGCAATGGCATTTCAAAGGCGCCGAGCCGCCGGGAGAAGCCCGTAACGACGGGGTGATCCTGGCGGGGATTTTCCTGCGCCTGCGCGCGCTGTACGCCCGCGAGGGCGGAGCCAATCCGGCGCCGCTGATGAATATGGCCTGGGATTATCACGATCCCGCTGACCCGACGCCGGAGGAACTGGCCCGCGAAAGCAACGGCCGCGCGCTGGCGGATCTGAAGGACGACCAGGGTACGGTTATCCTGAAAAAAGGCCAGCAGCTGGCCGATTTCTCGCAGCTGCGCGATGACGGATCCACCGCCAGTTTCTGCTGGATTTTCGCCGGCAGCTGGACCGAGCAGGGCAACCAGATGGCGCGGCGCGATAACAGCGATCCGTCGGGGCTGGGCTGCACGCCCGGCTGGGCCTGGGCATGGCCGCAAAATCGCCGCATTTTGTATAATCGCGCCTCGGCCGATGCCCAGGGCAAACCGTGGGATCCGAAACGGGAACTGATCCACTGGGACGGCGCCCGCTGGACCGGGATTGATATTCCCGACTACGGCAACGCCGCGCCGGGCAGCGGCGTGGGTCCTTTTATCATGCAGGCCGAAGGCATGGGCCGTCTGTACGCCATCGATAAGCTGGTGGACGGCCCCTTCCCGGAACACTATGAACCGGCGGAATCGCCCATCGGCACCAATCCGCTGCACGCCGCGGTGATAATGAACCCGGCGGCGCGCCTGTTCGCCGCCGATCGCCTGCGCCTGGGCGTGGCCGCCGATTTTCCGTATGTCGCCACCACCTATTCCATTACCGAGCTGTTCCGCCACTGGACCAAGCATGCGCGCCTCAACGCCATCGTCCAGCCGGAGCAATTTATCGAAATCGGCGAGAAGCTGGCGGCCAGCAAGGGCATCAAGGCCGGCGACAGCGTCAAGATTACCTCCAAGCGCGGCTTTATCAAGGCCAAGGCGGTGGTGACCAAACGGATCCGCACCCTGCTGGTGGACGGCCGGGAAATCGATACCATCGGCATCCCCTGTCACTGGGGCTATGAGGGCACCACCAAAAAGGGATTCCTTGCCAATACCCTAACGCCCCACGTCGGCGAAGCCAATTCGCAGACGCCGGAATATAAGGCCTTTCTGGTCAATGTGGAAAAGGTATAGGGGATAGGACATGGCAATGCAATCACAGGATATTATCCGTAAATCCGCCACCAACGGTTTGACCCCCGCGCCGCGCGCGCGGGATTTCCAGGATCCGGTGGCCAAGCTTATCGACGTCACCACCTGCATCGGCTGCAAAGCCTGCCAGGTGGCCTGTTCGGAATGGAACGATCTGCGCGACGAGGTGGGCATCAACGTCGGCGTCTACGACAATCCCCTCGACCTGAGCGCAAAATCCTGGACGGTGATGCGCTTTTCCGAGGTGGAACAGGACGGCCGGCTGGAATGGCTGATCCGCAAGGACGGCTGCATGCACTGCGCCGACCCGGGCTGCCTGAAGGCCTGCCCGGCGGAAGGGGCTATCATCCAGTACGCCAACGGCATCGTGGATTTCCAGTCCGAGCACTGCATCGGCTGCGGCTACTGTATCGCCGGCTGTCCGTTCAACGTGCCGCGTATCAATCAGCAGGACAACCGCGCCTATAAATGCACGCTGTGCGTTGATCGCGTGGCGGTGGGCCAGGAGCCGGCCTGCGTCAAGACCTGCCCCACCGGCGCCATCCATTTCGGCAGCAAAGAGGATATGACCACCCTGGCGGCGGAACGGGTGGCCGAGCTGAATACCCGCGGTTTTCATCATGCCGGCCTGTATGATCCGGCCGGGGTCGGCGGCACCCACGTCATGTATGTGCTGCATCACGCGGACCGGCCGCAGCTTTACCACGGCCTGCCGGACAACCCGGCCATCAGTCCCGCGGTCACCTTCTGGAAAGGGGTATGGAAACCGCTGGCCGCCGTCGGCTTCGCCGCCATTTTCGCCGCCACGGTATTCCATTATGTCGGGGTGGGGCCGAACCGCGCCGAAGATGACGATAACCATCAGCATGACGAACCTGATCACGAACAGGAGCCACGAAAATGAAACAGCAACAGCGGATTGTGCGCTACAGCGCGCCGGAGCGGATCAATCACTGGATCGTGGCGTTCTGCTTTGTCCTGGTCTCGCTCAGCGGCCTGGGCTTTTTTTTCCCCTCGTTCAATTGGCTGATGAATATCTTCGGCACGCCGCAGTTGGCCAGGATCCTGCATCCGTTTGCCGGGGTGGTGATGTTTTGCGCCTTTATGCTGATGTTCCTGCGTTACTGGCGGCATAACCTGATCAATCGCGATGATATCTACTGGGCAAAGAACATTCATAAAATCGCCCTTAACCAGGAAGTCGGCGACACCGGGCGGTATAATTTCGGCCAGAAATGCGTGTTTTGGGCGGCGATTATCAGCCTGGCGCTGTTGCTGGTAAGCGGCGTGATGATCTGGCGGCCCTGGTTTGCCGGGTATTTCCCCATCCCGCTTATCCGCGCCGCCCTGCTGGTGCATTCGCTGGCGGCGGTGGGATTGATTATGGTGATTATGGTGCATATCTATGCCGCCCTGTGGGTCAAGGGCACCATTACCGCTATGGTGGAAGGTTGGGTGCCGGCGGCCTGGGCGAAAAAACACCATCCGCGCTGGTATCGCGAGCTGCAGGAAAAAAACGCCCTGGCGGCGGCCAGCCGCAAGGAGGGGCGCTGATGGCAATCCATATCGTGCCCGAACACCGCTTATCCGCCCGCCAGATAGCCGCCACATCGGCGATCAGGCCGCTGCTGGCGGCCGACCTGCCGCATCTGTATCAACAGCGCGCCGATCGGCTGCTGCAGTTGGCGGCGGATCACCCGTTCGGTGATTACCTGCGTTTTGCCGCCGGCGTGGCGCGGGCGCAGCGCCGGGTGCTCGAGACCCGGCCGCTGGCGGACGGGGTTAATCCGCCCGCTGCGGCTGAAGGCGCGCTTGCGCTGGATGCGGCGACGTTTGCGCGCACGCCGCAGTGGCGCGACATGCTGCGGGCGCTCATCGCGCTGCTGCTGCCCGACGCCGCGCCCGCCGTGCGCCAGGCGCTGGACACTCTGTCGTCGCTGCCCGACAGTATGCTGGAGGCCGAGGCGCAGGCACTGCTGAGCGGGGATTTTGCCCGGGCGGACAGCGCCCGCGCGCCATTCGTATGGGCGGCCCTGTCGCTGTACTGGGCGCAGCTGGCCGGGCGGATCGGCGGCCAGGCCGTGGCCGACGGCGGCCGGCGGCAATATTGCCCGCTCTGCGGCACCGCACCGGCGGCAAGCGTCATCCACGGCAAAGGCGGCGTACCCGGCCTGCGCTATCTGCACTGCGCATTGTGCGAAAGCGAATGGCATCTGGTGCGGGCGGTGTGCAGCAGCTGCGAGCAGACCGACGACCTGGCCTACTGGTCGCTGGACGCTACCCAGGCGGCGGTAACCGCGGAAAGCTGCGGTCATTGCCGCAGCTACCTGAAAGTGATCCGCCAGGATAAGGAGGCCTGCGCCGAAAGCCTGGCCGACGATCTGGCCTCGGTTATCCTGGATGCCAAACTGGAAGAAAAAGGCTTTAGCCGCAGCGGCATTAATCCGTTTTTATTCCCCGCCGGCTAAAACGCCTCCCGTCCCGCGTGTTGCTTTAGCGCCGCGCGCGCGGGGTGTCTGTTCTTTACGGGACGGACGCCTTGATACCGCATGACGACGATAATTGGCGCGCCGGGGCAATCAGCCGGGTGTTGCCGAACCGGCGTCTCCTTCTGCTATAGTGGGTTTATTCTGCGATGACCGTCAGTCCAACGTGAGAAGAGCCGCTTATGTCAAACAACTTCCATTCCCTCTACCAGCATGGTTTTGCCCGCGTGGCGGCCTGCACCCTGCCCTGCGCCCTTACCGAGCCGTCGGTCAACGCCCGCGCCATAGCCGAGACCGCCAATGGGCTTGACGCCCGGGGCGTGGCGCTGGCCATTTTCCCCGAATTATCGCTGTGCGGCTATTCCATTGAAGACCTGCTGTTGCAGGATGTGCTGCTGGACGCGGTGGAGCGCGCGGTGGCGGAACTGCTCGCGGCTACCGCCGGCCTGACGCCGGTGCTGGTGGTAGGCGCGCCGCTGCGTCACGCCGGGCGCGTCTATAACACCGCGCTGGTGCTGCACCGCGGCCGCCTGCTGGGGGTGGTGCCCAAATCCTACCTGCCCACTTATCGGGAATTTTACGAACGGCGGCAGTGCGCGCCGGGGGATATGGCGCGCGGCACCCTGTCATTAGCCGGCCAGGAAGCGCCTTTCGGTCCCGATCTGCTATTCAGCGCGCGGGATGTGCCCGGCTTCGTGCTGCACGTGGAGATTTGCGAGGATTTCTGGGTGCCGATCCCGCCGAGCGCCGAAGCGGCGCTGGCCGGCGCCACCGTGCTGGCCAACCTGTCCGGCAGCCCCATCACCATCGGGCGCGCGGATACCCGCCGCCAGCTGTGCCGGTCACAATCCATGCGCTGTCTCGCCGCCTATTTGTATGCCGCGGCGGGCACCGGCGAATCCACCACCGAAGTGGCGTGGGACGGCCAGTGCGTGATTTATGAAAACGGCAGCCTGCTGGCGGAAACCGAACGCTTCGCCGTGGCAGGGCAAAGCGCGGTGGCGGATATCGATCTGGATTTGCTGCGCCAGGAACGAATGCGCATGGGCACCTTTGACGATAACCGCCGTACCCACGAAGCGCGGGTCGGCGCGTTCCGGCGGATTTCATTCGACCTGGCGCCCGTCGCCCGCGATATCGGCTTCGAGCGGCGGGTGGAGCGTTTTCCCTTCGTGCCCGCCGATCGGGAACGGCTGGCCCAGGACTGTTACGAGGCCTATAACATCCAGGTCGCCGCCCTGGCGCAGCGCATCACCGCCACCGGCATTAAACGGCTGGTGATCGGCGTCTCCGGCGGCCTGGATTCCACCCAGGCGCTGATTGTGATCGCCAGGGCGGCGGACCGGCTCGGGCTGCCGCGCGAAAATATCATCGCCTGCGCCCTGCCCGGCTTCGGTACCAGCGCCGGCACGCATAACAACGCCGCAAGCCTTATCAACGCGCTCGGCGTCACCCACCGTGAAATCGATATCCGCCCCGCCGCGCAGCGCATGCTTGAGGATCTGGGCCATCCCTTTGCCCGGGGCGAAAAGGTCTATGATGTGACATTTGAGAACGTACAGGCGGGTTTGCGCACCGATTACCTGTTCCGCCTGGCCAATCACGAAAACGGCATGGTGGTGGGCACCGGCGACCTGTCCGAAATGGCGCTCGGCTGGTGCACCTACGGCGTCGGCGACCAGATGTCCCATTACCATGTCAACGCCGGCGTGCCGAAAACGTTGATCCAGCATCTGATTCGCTGGGTGATCGCGTCCGGCCAGTTCGAGGCGCCGGTCATGGCCACGCTTGAGGCCATTCTGGCGACGGAAATCTCGCCGGAGCTGGTGCCCGCCGACGACGCCGGCGGGTTGCAAAGCACTGAATCCCTTATCGGCCCTTACGATCTGCAGGATTTCAGCCTGTTTTATACCCTGCGCTACGGCTTCCGGCCGTCAAAAATCGCCTTTCTGGCGCTGCACGCCTGGGGGGATGCCGCCGCCGGCGATTGGCCGCCGGGTTTCCCGCAGGAGAAACGCCGCGCCTATCCGCTGGCGGAAATACGGCACTGGCTGAAAGTATTCCTGGTGCGCTTTTTCACCCTGAGCCAGTTTAAGCGCTCGGCCTCGCCCAACGGGCCGAAAGTCACCGCCGGGGGCAGCCTGTCGCCGCGCGGCGACTGGCGCGCGCCGTCGGACGGCAACGCCCGGATCTGGCTTGAGGAGCTGGAGGCGCAAGTGCCGGAGCAATAAGACGACCAGAAGATTTGGCTCAACTGACGGCCGGCAATCTTCCGCCATGTCAGCGACGGGGATCCGCCTGAACACGATGCCGGCTTATGCCGGCATAAAAACATGTCGGCGCCGGTTTGCGCCGTCCTTCTCATTCACGCGACGCCATGCGTTAATTCAGCTACGCTTATCTCCGCTCTGGTCAAGTCCGCGCCACGCGAGTAATGTGAAATCATTAGACCCTGCTGGTATACGGGCGCGCATCGCATTTATTTTTTTCCATTAGATCCAGGCTGGAGATTTAAACATGACCGAGAACAAAGCCACCCTCGCGCTTGACGCGCAACGTTCCATCGAACTGGATTTCAATGCCGGTTCGTATGGCCCCGCGGCCCTGGATATCAGCCCGTTTCGCCAGGAAGATCTCTACACCTACGACCCGGGTTTCGTGAATACCGCCGGCTGCGAGTCGGCCATCACCTATATCGATGCGCGCAACAGCATCCTGCTGCACCGGGGTTTTCCGGTCGACCAGTTGGCCGAGCACTGCACGTTTCCCGAGGTCTGTTATATCCTGCTGCACGGCCAGGCGCCGTCCAGGGACGAATATGACCGCTTTACCGAGTCCATCACGCGCCATACCATGATTCATCAGCAGATGACCCGTATGCTGAGCGGCTTTCGCCGCGATTCGCATCCCATGGCGCTGATGTGCGCGGTGGTGGGCGCGCTGGCGGCGTTCTATCACGATGCGCTGGATGTGGGCAAGCCCGAGGACCGGGAACTGGCGGCGCTGCGGCTGCTGTCGAAAATGCCCACCGTGGCGGCCATGTGTTATAAATATTCCATTGAGCAGCCGTCGGTCTATCCGCGCAACGCGCTGTCGTACACCGGTAACTTCCTGCATATGCTGTTCGCCATCCCGGCGGAAAAGTACGAGGTGAATCCCGTGCTTGAGCGGGCCATGAACCGCATCCTGATTTTGCATGCCGACCATGGCCAGTGCCCGTCCACCACCACGGTCAGAACGGCGGGATCCTCCGGCGCCAATCCTTTCGCCTGCATCGCCGCGGCCCTGGCGTCCATGTGGGGACCGCTGCACGGCGGCGCGAACGAAGCCTGTATGCGCATGCTCGAGGAGATAAGCACCGTCGACCGCATCCCGGCGTTTGTCAACCGGGCGAAAGATCGCCACGACTCCTTTCGCCTGATGGGCTTCGGCAATTCCATCTATCACCATTTCGATCCCCGGGCCGCCATCCTGCGCAAAACCTGCCATGAAGTGCTCAATGCGCTGGGCATGGAGGACAACCTGCTGCAGGTGGCCATGGAGCTGGAGCACATCGCGCTGACCGATGCCTTTTTCCTGGAAAACAAACTTTACCCCAGCGCGGATTTCTACACCGCCCTGATCCTCAAGGCCATGGGGCTGCCGTCGTCCATGTTTACGGTGATTACCGCCGTAGGACGCACCACCGGCTGGATTGCCCATTGGAATGAAATGCACAGCCAACCGCTGAAAACCTGCCGGCCGCGCCAGGTCTATACCGGTGAGGAACGCCGTGATTTTGTCTCCAAACTCTGACGCCGGCGACGCGCCGTCCGTGGCCGGCGCCCTCGCTACCCTGAATCCAGAACAGCGCCAGGCGGTGGTCACCACCGAAGGCGCGTTGCGGGTCATCGCCGGCGCCGGCACCGGCAAAACCCGCACCCTGACGGAACGTTACTGCTACCTGGTCTCGACGCTTGGCATCGCGCCCAGGAATATCATGTGCGTGACCTTCACCAACCGGGCGGCCAATGAGATGAAGCGGCGGGTGCGCGCCGTGCTGGGCGATCGGGATCTCGGCACTATCTGCACCTTCCACGCCTTCTGCGTACAGTTGCTGAAAGAAGATATCCATCTGCTCAACTATCCGCGCAACTTTATTATCCTCGACATGGAAGACCTGAAGCAGATCCTGCTGAAGATTTTCGCCGATATGGGACTGACGCTGCGCGACACCACCGTGAAACGCACCCTGGACGAGGTGCTGGAAGCCAAAAAACTGTATGCCACCACCTATATCGACGATATTTATCAGCTCGACAACGAACAGCTGAAGGCGCGCTTTGCCGATGCCCGGGATCGCGACGAGGAAATCTTCCTGCGCTACCTGTATGAGCAGAAGAAATGCTTTGGTTGCGATTTTAACGATCTGATTAATTTCGCCACCTGGATCCTGGAGACATTTCCCGCCGTGCGGCAAAAATGGCAAAACCGGATGCAGTACGTCATGGTGGACGAGTTCCAGGATGTCAGTAAACGGCAGTACAAGCTGGCCAGGCTGCTGGCGGGCAGGCACGGCAACCTGTTTATCGTCGGCGATCCCGACCAGACCATCTATTCCTGGCGCGGTTCCCATCTGCGCCTGTTCCTGGATTTCGACAAGGCGTATCCGGGGGCGGAAACCATCGCGCTCGGCACCAACTATCGCTCCACCCCGGAAATCCTGGCCGCCTCCAACTGCCTGATTGAAAAGAATGAGGTCAGGTTTCCCAAGACGCTGCACGCGGTGAAGCCCGGCGGCTGGCGGCCGCGCTATTTTCACGCCAAAAGCGATAAGCTGGAAGCGGAATGGATCGCCGGCGAAATTACCCGGCTGCGCAATACCGGCGTGCCGCCAAATCATATCGCCGTTCTGTACCGCGCCCATTACCTGACGCGCGCCCTGGAGGAACGGTTTATCGACCGCGGCCTGCCCTACAAAATATTCAGCGGTATCGAGTTTTATGGCCGGCGTGAAATCAAGGATGTGATCTGCTATCTGCGTATGGTGACCGCCGGCGACGACGTGGCCTTTCTGCGCACCGTAAACGTGCCGGCGCGCAAATTCGGTAAAAAACGACTGGAGACGCTGGCCGCCTATGCCGAGGCCCGCAGCCTGTCCCTGTACCAGGCGCTGAAGGAAAACCTGGACGCGGCGCTGTTGACGGGCACCGGGGTCAGGCAATATGTGGCCGCCATCGAACAGGTACGGGCGCAGCGCGCGGGGTGGTCGCTGGACAATACCCTGCAGACGCTGCTGGATCTGAGCGGCTATGAGGCTTTCCTGCGCCTGCAGGGCGATCAGGAGCGGCTGGATAACGTGGCGGAGCTTAAACGCGCGGTGCAGGCCGCAGGCGAAGACGAAGAGGCGACGCTCGAGGACTTCCTGGCGCGGATTGCGCTGTTTACCAGTCTGGATAATGAAAGCAAGACCGACACGGTAAAGCTGATGACCATTCACGGCGCCAAGGGTATGGAATTCCCGTATGTGTTTGTCTGCGGCCTGAACGAAGGGGTATTTCCCGGGCGCAAGATAAGCTCCGCGCAAGAGATGGAGGAGGAGCGCCGCCTGGCCTATGTCGCCATGACCCGCGCCATGGACGGGCTGTATCTGAGCGACTCGGAAGGGGTGGCCAATGACGGTATTTTCAAATATCCGTCGCGGTTTATCTTTGATGCCGGCAGCGAGAACGTGGCGTTTGATGTTCCGCTGGATCAGGCGCTGATGAGCGGCGGACACAATGTGATGACCGCGGACGCGGCGTTGCCCGCCGCCGGCGCGTCCCGCTTTCGGGCGGGTGATCGGGTGTCCCATGGCGTCTTTGGCTGCGGCACTGTCATCGCGGTGGACGGGTATGAAAGCGCCTATTCCATTAAATTCGACGGACTGCCCACCGAGCGCAGCATCCAGTTCGGCGCGCCGCTGATCCGCCTGGAATAACGCCGGCGCAAGCCGGGCCAGAGGGTCTGGGCTACACTGAATAATGAAATAGATTTTTATTGCAAAAGGAGTGCAATGTTGGACTACGCCGAAGAACAATTTCCCCCAAGACACACTCAACCGGTAGCGAGCGATCGGCAGGTCTGGAACTGGGCGCAAAACGCCACGCTAGGCCCGCGCGCGAACGTACGCCGGCCGGGGAGCGAAGCGGAACTGCAGACGCTGGTCGCCGATGCGCGCGGTAAAATCAGGATCATGGGCAGCCGGCTGTCCACCGGCAGCCTGCTGCGCGCCGACGGGCCGCAGGATATGCTGCTGGATGCCGGCCAAATGCAGGGGCTTATCCACTCGACCGCGGATACGGTCACTTTCGCCGCGGCCACCACGCTGCAGCAGGTTTATCAAACCCTGACGGCGATGGGCCGCATGCTGCCCTCCTCCCCCGGCGTTATTGCCCTGCAAACCCTGGCCGGCGCCATGGCCACCGGCACCCATGGGCAAGGACTGGGGCAAAGCTCCATCGCCGATGAGGCGCTGCATATCCGCATGGTGCTGGCCGACGGCAGCATCGCCGGCTTTGATCGCGATCACCCTTATTTCGGCGCCGCGCAACTGGCGCTTGGCGCCCTGGGCGTGGTGACCGAAGTCACGCTGCGCACGATACCGGCGACGCTGTTCACCTGTTTCAAAAGCGCCTGCGGCGCCGGCGAGCTTGAATCCCTGCTGTACGATTGGAATGAAGGCTATCCGCTCAGCAAGGCGTGGTGGTTTCCCGAGGAGGACAAAGTCCACGTCTGGTCCGCCCGCGAGGCCAATGACGCCGAGGGAAAACGCTACCGGGAAAACGGCTGCCGCACCCTGTCGCTCTCCGCCGGCGATCAATCGATGAACGCCACGGTGGAGCGCACGCTGGGCCATATGCGTACCGATACCAAAATCCGCGGCCGGGACGGCACGCCGTTTAAAACCGTGGCGCGTTTCAAGGATTTTTCCGACATTACCGGCGACGTCTACCAGCTGTTTTGTCGCGGTATCGCTACACCGCAAATCAATATTGAAATCGGCATCCCGTTTCGCCGCGCGGGCGAGGTGATCCAGAAGATAAAACGCTGGTACCGGCAAACGCACCCCCATATGCATTACCCGGTGATCCTGCGCTGTACCGGTCCCTCGAGCGCATGGCTCAGTCCCGCACATGGCGAAGCCACCTGCTTTTTTGGTTTTGTGGTGTATTACGCCGAGGACGGCACCCTGTCGCGGGACGGCGTGCATTTTCTCAATGAAGTGGAGAAATTGCTGGCAAACGAAGGGGGACGGCCGCATTGGGGAAAATATTACCATCCCGCCCTTTATCAGTGGCGCGAGCGCTATCCGCGCTGGGAACAGTTCCGCCAGGTGAAAGCCGCCCTCGATCCGCACGGAAAATTCACTAACGCGCTTATCGCGGATCTCTTCACGTCATGACCGCGTGATATGGCCCGAGGAACGACGATGAAAGCCTGGATAACCTTATTGACCGATCCCGCTTACCTGGCCGGGGTCAGGACGCTGCATCAATCATTACAGGACACGCATACGCGTTATCCGCTGGTGGTCATGGTGACCGCCGGGATTGGCCAACAGATCCGTGACGACCTGGCGGCCGAGGGCTGCGATGTGCGCGCCGTTACCCCGCTCCGCCCGCGGGACGGGGTGGCCGGCGGCTACGCCTACGCCCGTTTCGCCGAGGTATGGAGCAAGCTGTGCGCCTGGCGCCTGACCGGGTTCAGCCGGCTGGTGCTGCTCGACGCCGATATGCTGGCGCTGAAAAACATGGACGAGCTGTTCGATATCCCCCTGCCGGCGGGCGGGATCGCCGCCTGCCACGCCTGCCGCTGCAATCCCAACCATATTGCCACCTATCCCAAAAGCTGGGTACCCGCAAACTGTTATTATACCTACAGCGCCAACCCCGCCGCGCTGCCCGCTGATTTTTCGCCGTATTTTAATTCGGGTATTATCGTATTGACGCCTGGGGAAAAAACCTATGACGAACTGGCCGGCCAGGTGGCCGCCATTACCGATCTCGCCGCGTATCCCTTTCCCGAGCAGGATTTGCTCAACGCGTATTTCCAGGGCCGCTGGCTGGCGCTGCCGTACGGCTATAACGCCCTGAAAACGCTATCGGTTCACCACGCGGCCATGTGGCGGATGCCGCAGGTCAAAAACCTGCATTTTATCTTGGACAAACCCTGGCAATACGCCCCGGATCAGCCTGACGCCCGGCACGATCCGTATTATCCCCTTATCGAGCGTTGGTGGATGACCTATCGCCGGCTTGCGCCGAACAGTCGCTGGTAATTGGCGCTTCCCAGGGTCATTTCGGCGATGCCCCGGAGATAGTCGTCATCCATGCTTTCGCGGTAGATGATGTCCGGCACATGCTGCCTGGGGATGGTTTTCTGGCACAGGCGAAAAATATCGGCCGTCATCTGCGGCCCGAGTCCCGCGCCGGTCACGGCGATGGTGCCGGGGTTAATAATGGAAATCAGTGAAATAACCGTATCGGCCACGGTGCGCGCCAGTGCCCGCCCGGCGCCGGGGCGGTTGAGGCAGGGCAAATGGGCAATTTCGCCGGCAAACTGCGTGGCGCCTTCGAGCGCCTTGCCGCCGACGATAATGCCGCAGCCGGGGCAGTGTTTTTCCGGAAACATCAGGTACGCGAGGGGCTGGTCTTTGCTCAGGCGCCGGTTTTTATAAAAACCGTAGGCGGTAAAATTCATATCGTTGCCGATGCGGATAAAGGCGGCGAACCTGGCCGCCAGGATATCGCGCAGCGCCACGTCCTCGAAGGCGGGGATATCGCAGGTCAGCACCCGCCCGTCCACTATCACGCCGGGCAGGCCGATACCTATGGCGCGCACGTTGTATTGCGCCGTTTTGCCGTGGATAAAGGCGATAACGCTGGCGGTATCGGCGCTGGGCAGCGTTTCACGGCCGCCGGCGACAAGGGTGCCGATAGCCGTGGTCAGCGTATAGCCGTAGACGTAATGACCATGCTCCCCCGCCACCGCGAGGCTGAACACATAAAAAAAATGCTCATTATAGATAAAACGCTGCGCAGGTCGTCCGCCGCTGGACGCCTCAAGCGCCTCGTGCAATATTTCACCGCTGGCGCATAAGCTGTTCAATATCGTCCCGCAGGTCGCCAAGCTCAGGCCCGTCGCCTGGGCCACGGTCGCTTTGGTGCCGCGCCGAAGCGCTTTCATCGTTTCAATGACATGGGCAACGTTAATCAGCTTCAGTTGCTGGGTGTTGCTGGTCAGCGGATAATCCATAAACCCTCGTCGCTATCATTCACGCATACCGTGCCAATATACCTTCCTGCGGCGCATAAACCTCCTTTTATCCGGCGTCGCCGTCAGGCCGCGCCACTATGTTACCGTGATTTGCTCCGCCCTAAAGCGGGCCGCGGTAAAAAAAAACCGCGTCACCCGCGCGGCGCCCTAGGTTCTGCGTCTTCGGGGCCGCCAAATTGCAGCGGGCGCCGCAGCCAGGGCGCCAGGAACGATGTCAGGCGCCCGGTCGCCGGGTGGCGGAACAACCGCCCCGGCTCGCCGCTTTCCACGATGGCGCCTTCGGCCATAAACACCACCCGGGTGGATACCTGGGCGGCAAAGGACATTTCATGGGTCGCCATGATCATGGTGATGCCCTGGCGCGCCAGCCCGCCGATAACCTCCAGCACTTCCTCCACCCGCTCCGGGTCCAGGGCGGAGGTGGGCTCATCCAGCAGCAGCAGCTCGGGTTCCAGCGCCAGCGCGCGGGCGATGCCGACACGCTGCTGCTGGCCGCCCGACAGCCGGGCCGGCCAGGCGCCGGCATGCTCCGCCATGCCTACCTGCGCCAGCGCGGCGGCGGCGGCGCGGCGCGCCTCGGCGCGCGGCCGCCTTTTTCCCAGGATCAGCGGCGCGGCGACATTCTCCAGCGCCGTCATATGCGGCCACAGGTTGAATTGCTGGAACACCATGGCCAACGGACGCCGCACCCGCGCGATACCCGCGGCGCCGTCCCGATCCCCTGCCGCCCGGCCCGGGCCGCGATAGCCCAGCAGGCGGCCTTTGATCAAAATTTCCCCCCGGTCATAGGCCTCCAGGAAGTTCATGCAGCGCAGCGCGGTGGTCTTGCCCGATCCCGACGGCCCGATCAGGGTTATCACCTCACCGGCGCGCACCTGCAGCGTGATATCGTTCAGTATCCTCCGGGCGCCGAAAGACTTGCCGACGCCGCGCAGTTCAAGGATGGGTTGCCCGGTCATAGGGGTATCCTCCGGAAAATAAGTGGCGGCCAAGCCAGCCGACGGCCAGGCTTATCCCCTGCGCCAGCAGCCAGTAACCGGCGATAAGCAGGGCATAGGGCAAAAAATAGCTATAGGTGCTGGCGGCAATGCGTCCGGCGGCCATGGTCAGCTCGGGCAGGGTGATAATCGATGCCACCGCGCTTTCCTTCACGGTTAAAATCACCTGGTTGCACAGCAGCGGCAGGCTGAAACGCAGCGCCTGCGGGGTCTCGATATGCCAGAAACTTTGCCATGGGGAGATGGCGTGGGCCCGGGCGGCGTCCAGTTGCCCGCGGCCGATGCTTAACCAGGCGCCACGGAAAATTTCGCCGAAATAGGCGGCGCTGTAGAGCGTCAGCGAAAGAATGGCGGCGGGCAGCGCGCCGAGCATCACCCCCAGCGCCGGCAGGCCAAAATAGATCACCGATAGCTGGGCCACAAAGGGCGTGCCGCGTATCAGCCACACATAAACGCGCCACGGCGGGTACAGCAGCCGGCAGCGGCTGCACAGCGCCTGCAGCGTAAAACCGCCCAGGGCGCCGGCCGTCGCCGCGCTCAGGCTGAGGGCCAGGGTCATGGCCATGGCCTGCGCAAAATCAGGCAGGTACAGCAGGATATCGCTCACGAAGGCTCCTTGCGCCAGCGCTGTTCCAGATGGCGGCCCGCCAGGGCCAGCAGGCTGGTCATCACCAGGTAGACCAGGGCGACGGCGAGATAGGCCGGCAGCATCCGGTAGCTTGCGGACGCCAGTTGCTGCCCGACCCGCATAACATCGGTGATGGCGATGACCGAGACCACCGCCGACGCTTTGATCACATCAATCATCTCCGAAATAAACGCCGGCAGCGTCGGCCGCAGCGCCTGCGGCAGGCGAATATGCCAGAACGCCTGCCAGGGTCCCAGGCCGCAGGCCAGGGCGGCATCCTGTTGCCCGGCGGGAACGGCCGCAAAACCGCCGCGCAGGATTTGCGCTTGATAGGCCGCGCTGTTAAGGGTGAGCGCCACGGCGGCGGCGGCCCAGGCGCCGGCCTCAACGCCCAGTTCGCCGGGCAGGTAATAGCACAGCAGCACCAGGACCAGCACCGGCGTACTGCGAAACACGCTGACATAAGCGCGGGCCAGGCCGCGGCAAGCAGGCCGACGCGCGCGCTGCAAACAATAAATGCCGGTGCCGG
Organism: Sodalis sp. RH14; assembly: GCF_047324285.1. Classification (NCBI taxonomy): domain Bacteria; kingdom Pseudomonadati; phylum Pseudomonadota; class Gammaproteobacteria; order Enterobacterales; family Bruguierivoracaceae; genus Sodalis; species Sodalis sp. RH14. The sequence continues at coordinate 1,730,697 of NZ_CP178739.1, read as the reverse complement.
CGAAAAAGCCGCATAGCATGGCGGCAGCGCTGAGGGAGGCAGTGGTTGCCGCCCCGCCGGCAAGCATCGGCAGCCAGGAGGCGAGCAGGTGGCAAAACTCGGTTAAGTCGTCCATACCGCGCGCCTTGTCACACATCGGGTACCGGCATTTTATCGTGCGGCAGCGGCGTTTCCACGCCGAACCATTTCAGCTGCAGGTGCTTGAGGGTACCGTCGCGGTTGGCCTCGGCGATGCCGTCGCTAAACAGTTTCACCAGGCTGGCGCTGTCGGCGTCCTTGCGTCCCGCCCAGGCGAAATAGGTGGTGGGCCCCAGCATCGGCCGCATGACGGCGAACACGCCGGGGCGGCTCTTGATAAGCGGCCCGAGATTGGCAAGGGATTGCGCCACGCCATCAAGACGTTGATTGGCCAGGTCGGCATAGGCCTCGTCAAAGGCGATGTATTGCCTGATCTCTTTAACGCCCGTCATGCCCTGTTCCCGCAGCCGCTGGTCGACCGCCTGCAGCACCCGCAGGTGGCTCGAGCCGGCCACGGTGCCCACCACCTTACCGTTCAGATCCGCAAGCGTCGTCAGCGCGGCGTCGTTTTCGCGCTTTAGCAGCGCCACCGTGGATTCGCCCACCGGCACGGTAAACGCGAAACGCGCCATCCGCGGCCGGTCCACCATCATCGCCGTGATCATGAAATCGAATTTTTTGGCATCCAGCCCGGGCAGGATGCCCTGAAAGGGCAAATCCAGTTGCCTGACGCGCACGCCCGGCAAATGTTTTTGCAGGATATGATGCATCAGATCCACGTCGAAGCCGATAATGTTGCCGTCGCGCACCATTTCGAAAGGCGCGTAGCGGGCCTCGGTGGCCACGGTCAGGACTTTTTCCGCTTTAACGCGCGCCAGCAAATCCGCGCCGATGGCCGGCGGGATCAGCGTGCCGGCGACGCAGAGCGCGGCGGCGCAAAAGGTCATGATGTATTTTCGCAAGATCATATCCACTCCCGTCAGGACAAATGGCGCGCGGCGCGGCCGAAGAGGATAGATTAACTTTCTGTAATTGAATGGTTAATGAATTGAAAGCGTAAAAAAGACTTTTTCGGCCTGGCGGCAACTAACGTTAGGCATTTGGCAGCCGTTCATTTTATTATCATTACCGCGCCAGCACGTCGTCTTGCAGATAGAACCGCCGGACCTCGTCTAACCTTGATTGAACGTTAACCAATCGATCGTAAAAAATAGCCTGCTGATTTCAATGAATACTCCAGATGTTTCCCGTTCGACCGCCTGGCTAAGAGTCATTACCCTCGCGTTTGCCGCCTTTATTTTCAACACGTCCGAGTTCGTGCCGGTCGGCCTGCTGACCGATATCGCCCAGAGTTTTCAGATGGAGACCGCCCAGGTCGGGCTGATGCTGACCATCTACGCCTGGGTGGTGGCGCTGATGTCGCTGCCCTTTATGCTGCTGACCAGCCATATTGAGCGGCGCGGCCTGCTGGTGATGATCTTTGCCCTGTTTATCGCCAGCCATATCCTCTCGTTCGTGGCCTGGAACTTCACGGTACTGGTGCTATCCAGAATCGGCATCGCCCTGGCGCATGCGGTATTCTGGTCTATTACGGCATCGCTTGCGATCCGCGTCGCGCCGATGGGTAAAAAAACCCAGGCGCTGAGCATGCTGTCCACCGGCACCGCCCTTGCCATGGTGCTGGGACTGCCGCTGGGCCGCATTGTCGGCCAGTTGCTGGGCTGGCGCATCACCTTCCTGGTGATTGGCATTTTCGCCCTGGCGACCCTGGTCTTTATTATCAAACTGCTGCCCAAGCTGCCCAGCGAGCACTCCGGTTCGCTGAAAAGCGTGCCCATGCTGCTAAAACGCCCGGCGCTGATGTCGCTTTACCTGCTGGCGGTGCTGATCGTCACCTCGCATTACACCGTCTACAGCTATATCGAGCCGTTTATCCGCCATGCGGCGGCGCTGGGCGATGATTACACCACCTTACTGCTGTTGATTTTCGGCGGTTCGGGCATTATCGGCAGCGTGGTGTTCGGCGTATGCAGCAATAAATATCCCACCGCCCTGCTGGTCACGTCTATCGTGCTGGTGGTCGTCTGCCTGCTGGTTCTGCAGCCCGCCGCCGGGTATAAAATCAGTTTTGCCGGCCTGAGCGTGATTTGGGGCATGGCGTTTATGGCCATCGGCCTGAGCATGCAGGTGAAGGTACTGGCGCTGGCCCCGGACGCCACCGATGTGGCCATGTCGTTGTTCTCGGGCATCTTCAATCTGGGCATCGGCGCCGGCGCGCTGTTGGGCAACCAGTTTATCCTGCGCGCGGATCTGGCGTATATCGGCTATCTCGGCGCCCTGCTGGCTATCGTGTCCCTGGCATGGTGCCTGTTTATCTTCCGCCGCTACGCCGCGGAGCTGCGCCGGGCCTGACCGTTCGGTTCGCCGGCGGCGCGGGCATGGCCGATAGCAAAAAATCGTCAAGGACGGCAATGTGTGATGGCTTTCTCGTTTCGCACGCCGGGATTTTGTTACTTCTAAACCAGGCATGGCGTGGCGGCCGTTTTGTCGTGGGCTTTTTCCGGCCATGGCGGCGCGGCGGCGGGACAGACGTATCGGCGGCAGGGCGTGAAAAGCACTTATGAGTATTTTTGTTTCCAAGAAGCTGGTGAATTTTATCGTGTTGGCCCAGACCAACAATATCGCCAAAGCCGCCGAAAAACTGCATATGACCGCCTCGCCCTTCGGTAAAAGCATCGCCGCGCTGGAGGAGATGGTCGGTTATGAGCTGTTCTCGCGCACCGATAACAGCATCAGCCTGAACAAGGCCGGGCAGGAGCTGTACCAGATGCTTTATCCCATCTACCAGCGTCTGGCAAGCATCGACGCGGATATCATGCTGGCCGCCAGCCACCATCAGAAACACTGCGTTATCGGCATCGACACCGCTTACCCGACGATGATCTTCGATCAGCTTATCAGCCTGGGCGACAAGTTTGACGGCTTTACCACCAAACCCTTCGATTTTAATGAAAACGATCTGGTTTCCGGCCTGCTGGACCATGACGTGGACATGATTATCTCGCCGCAGCAGGCCTCGACGCGCATCGCCGAAATGTCCAGCATGCTGATAACGCCGCTTGAACCGCTGCGGCTGGGATTCCTGGTATCGCGCATCCATGACAATGTGCAGGCCAGCGTGCTGCTGCATACCCTGCCCTGGCTGCAGATGCGGTTCCAGCACCGGGCCAATTTCGAGTCGCTTATCGACTCGCACTTCCGTTATGCCGGCATTACCCCCACCATTATCTATCGTCCCTACAGCTTCCTGGCCAAGATCAGCGCCGTCAGCCGCGGGCAATTCCTGACGGTGGTGCCCCATTTCGCCTACCGGTTTGTCAATCCCGCCAGTCTGAAATACTTTGACGCGCCCAATAAGCCGATGTACATGCCGGAATATCTCTATTCGCTGCGCAACTGTAAAACCATCGGCCGGCTGGTGGCTGCCATTGAGCATGACCGCAACGGCACCACCGCCGATGAGCCGCCGTCCTCACACTAGCATGCTGCCGTACTGTTCCAGGTTCTGGTACAAATCGAAGGCATGGGCCAGATCGTGATGTATATGGCCGCTTTTACCCCGCGCCAGGTAGGTATACAGATAGTCCCGGTACATCGGATGGGCGCAGTTGCCGATAATGGCCTCGGCGCGCTGGATGGGCGACAGCCCGCGCAGGTCGGCCACGCCGTGTTCGGTGATAATCACTTTCACGCTGTGTTCGCTGTGATCCACATGGGAGCACATCGGCACGATGGTGGAGATCTTGCCGCCCTTGGCAATGGACGGCGCCATAAAGATGGATAGATAGGCATTGCGCTCGAAATCGCCGCTGCCGCCGATGCCGTTCATTAAATTGACGCCGGCCACATGGGTGGAATTGGCATGGCCGTAGATGTCGAACTCCAGGCCGACATTCAGGGCAATGACCCCCAGACGGCGGATGATTTCCGGATTATTGGAAATTTCCTGCGGCCGCAGCACGATGCGCTCGCTGAAAAAGTCCATATTCTGATAAATCCGCTCCAGCACCGAGGGCGGCACGGTGAGGCTCGAGGCGCTGGCGCCGATAATCCGCTCCTGCTCGAGCAGTTCGATGACCGAGGTCTGCAGCACCTCTGAATACATCATAAACGGCGGAATATCCGGATTCCGGCCCAACACCTTCAGCACCGCGTTGTTGATATTGCCGACGCCGCTCTGCAACGGCAGGAACCCGTCGGGAATGCGTTTGGCGTGCAGTTCCTTCAGCAGAAACTGCTCGACGTTGCGGGCGATTTGCAGGCACAGCGGATTCTCGTTGCCGAACTCGGTAATCTGGTCCGCCAGATGGGTGGGCACCACGGCGATGATTTTTTGCGGGTCGATTTGCACATAATTTTCCCCAACCCGATCCAGGGTATGGAAAATCGGCACCATGGTGCGCAACGGCGGCGCGCCGAGGGAAACGATATCGCTCATCTCGCGGATGCGCGGGGAATGATAGTCGTTAAGCTCAATAATGACCCGCCGCGCCTGCTGCAGGTAGACCGGCGCGTTACCGATGCCGCTGGTCAGGTACACCCGACCTTCCCTGGTCACCGCCGAGGCTTCGATAACCGCGATATCAATCGGGCCGAAAAAGCCGTAATTGACCATTTGCGCCACTTCGCTCAGATGCAGGTCGACAAAATTCACCGCGCCCTGGTTTATCTTATCGCGCAGCGCAGGCGCGGTCTGGTACGGCGCGCGCCACTCCACGGCGTCGGCTTCCGCGAGCTGGTTGTCCGCCAGCGCGCCGATGGACGCCCCGGTGAGCAGTTTGATGCGATAAGGCTGTTCCCGCAGGTGCAGCGCTATCGCCCGCCGGGCCATGGCCGCGGGCAGGGCTTTGGGGGCGCCGGCCGGGGTAAAGCCGCTAAAGGCCACCATATCGCCATGGGAGATTAATTGCGCGGCTTCATCCGCCGTCATTACCGTAAAATCCTGGTTCATCCTGATCACTCCTTGCGCCGGTTCACCGCGCGGCTTAGTGGCCGATAAAATTCGCCTTGCGTTTTTCCATAAAGGCCGCCATCCCTTCCTGGTAATCCTGGCTGTCGTACACCACCCTGCGCAGCCCCTGAATACGTTCGAACTCATCGGAATTGAGGGTATGGGCTTCGCCGAGCACCCGGAGTTCTTCCTTGATCACCGCCACCGCCAGCGGCGCCTTTTCAGCAATCACGCAGGCCATGCGCATCGTGAAGGACTCCAGCTCGGATGGATCGACGATATGGTTAAGAATGCCGACGTTTAGCGCCCGTTCGGCGGAGATCGGCGCGGCGGTAAAGATAAGCTCCTTGACGATATGAAAACCGGCGTCGCGGATCAGGTTATGGATGCCCACCAGGTTGTAGGGCACGCCCAGGTTGACCGGGGTCATGGAGAAGGTGGACAGGTTGCTGGAAATAATGATATCGGAACTCATGATCAGTTCAAACGCCCCGCCCCAGACGCTGCCTTCCACCATGGAGATAATCGGCTTGGGAAATTTCTGGATGGCGCGGGTGATCTGGCGCAGCGGGTCGTCGTAGGCCAGCGGGTCGCGCCGGGTTTTCGGCAACTCATAGATATCATGGCCGGCGGAGAAAACCTTGGAGCCTTTCGGCGCGCGCAGGATAACGCAGCGGATATCGATATTATTCAGATCTTCCAGCGCCTGCAGGATATCGCGGATAAACACCGCGCTCAGCGCATTAAGCTTTTTGGCATAGTTAAACTCAATAATACCCACCCGGTTTTCGATCAGCACTTTGACAAATTCGTACGCCATAATTCATTTCCCTTAATGGTTTAATTTTTCAACAATAAAGTGGGTGACGCTGTCCACGCCGGCGCGCGGCGATACGCGGTGGTTTTCCACCTGCTCCAGCGCCTGCCGGTACCGGTCCTGGATATCGCCGCGGGCGAACAGGGCCGCCAGGGTGTTTTCCTCGATCTGCCTGCGCATGGCATCCAGCTGCTGGCGTTTGCGCAGCGCCATCAGTCCGTTATCCACCGCCATCCGATCATAAAAATCGCCGACGGCGCGCCAGAGCTCGGCGATGCCCCGCGCTTCCAGGGCGCTGCAGGTCAGCACCGGCGGCGTCCAGGCCGGATATTTGCGCCGCATGATGGCGAGCGAGGCCCGGTACATGTGCGCCGTGAGCGCCACCCGGGCGCGGTTATCGCCGTCATCTTTGTTGATGACGATAATATCGGCCATTTCCATAATGCCTTTTTTGATGCCCTGCAGTTCATCGCCGGCGCCGGCCAGCTGCAGCGAGAGAAAACAGTCCACCAGTTGGGCGATATCCACTTCGCTTTGCCCGACCCCCACGGTTTCCACGATCACCAGGTCATAGCCCGCCGCCTCGCACAGCAGCATCAGTTCGCGGGTACGGCGGCTGGTCCCGCCCAGGTAGCCGCCGGTGGGCACCGGGCGGATAAACGCCCGCTGCGCGCGGGAAAGCAGCGACATGCGGGTTTTATCGCCGAGGATGCTGCCGCCGCTGAGCGGGCTGCTGGGGTCGATGGCGATAACCGCCACTTTCAGGCCCAGCGTCAGCACGTAACCGCCCAGGGCCTCGAGAAACGTGCTTTTGCCGGCGCCCGGCACGCCGGTAATACCCAGCCGTTTCGCCCGGCCGGTATGGGGCATGATGCGGTCGAGCAGTTGCGTGGCCAGCGCCTGATGCGCGGGGTGGACGCTTTCGATAAGCGTCATCCCCTGCGCCAGGGCCACCCGATCGCCCGCCAGCAATTGCCCGACAGTCTGATCCAACTGGCCGGCGCTAAGCATGGCAAAGCCCGATTTTATCCAGCACATCGCGCACGCTGGCCAGCATCGGCGTGCCCGGCCCGTAGATGGCGGCCACGCCCCGGCGGTAGAGGAAATCATAATCCTGCGGCGGTATCACCCCGCCCGCCACCACCTTGATATCCTGACGGCCGTAGCCGGCCAGCGCAGCCACCAGCGCCGGAATTAGCGTCTTATGGCCGGCGGCAAGCGAAGAGGCGCCGATCACGTGCACGTCATTTTCCACCGCCAGCTTGGCGATTTCCTCCGGCGTGGAAAACATCGGACTGAGATCGACGTCAAACCCGAGGTCGGAGTAGGCGCTGGCAATCACCTTGGCCCCGCGGTCGTGGCCGTCCTGGCCCATTTTAGCCACCAGAATGCGCGGGCGGCGCCCCTGTTCGGCCAGGAAGCGGTCGGTGGCGGCCTTGATCTGATCAAATTCCGCCGCGCCTTCCGCGCTCTGGTGGTAACTGTTGGCGATAACGCCGGTCACGCAGTTGGTCTGCACCAGGTAGCGGCCGAAGGCGTCCTCGATGGCGGTTGAAATTTCGCCGAGCGTGGCGCGGCTCCGCGCGGCGTGGATCGCCGCTTCCAACAGGTTGCCCCCGTCGCGCGCCGCCCGGCTGATCATGCCGAGCGCGTCGGCAACGGCGCCGCCGTCGCGGGCGGCGCGGATTTGCCGCAGGCGTTCGACCTGTTCCTGGCGCACCTTGACGTTATCGATTTCCAGCACCGAGGTGGCGTCTTCCTGCGCCAGCTTGTATTTGTTCACCCCGACAATCACCCGTTTGCCCTGGTCGATAAGCGACTGCTGGCGGGCGGAGGCTTCTTCAATCATGCGCTTGGGCAGGCCGGCCTCAATGGCTTTGGCCATGCCGCCCACCTCGCCTATCTGGCGGATAATTTCCCGCGCCGCCTTGACGACCTGGTCGGTGAGATTTTCCACATAATACGAACCGGCAAGGGGATCGACGGTACGGCACACCGCCGATTCTTCCTGCAGGATAATTTGGGTGTTGCGGGCGATGCGGGCGGAGAAATCGGTGGGCAGCCCCAGCGCCTCGTCAAAGGCGTTGGTATGCAGCGACTGCGTGCCGCCCAGTACCGCCGCCAGCGCTTCGACGGTGGTGCGGATGACATTATTGTAGGGGTCTTGTTCCGTCAGGCTCCAGCCCGAGGTTTGGCAATGGGTGCGCAGCGCCTGGGATTTGGGGTTGGTGGAACCAAAACCGCTTACCGCCTCGCTCCATAAATAACGGGCGGCGCGCAGCATGGCGACATTCATAAACAGGTCCATGCCGATGCCGAAGAAAAACGACAGGCGCGGCGCGAAGTCATCTATATCCAGGCCGGCGGCCAGCGCCGCCTGGATATATTCAATGCCGTCGGCGATGGTAAACGCCACCTGCTGTACGCAGTTGGCCCCGGCTTCGCCCATATGGTAGCCGCTGATGCTGATGGTGTTGAATTTGGGCATATTGCCGGAACAGTAGGCAATAATATCGGAAATAATGCGCATCGAGGGTTTGGGCGGATAAATATAGGTATTGCGGCAAAGGTATTCTTTTAAAATATCATTTTGGATGGTACCGGTCAGCGCTGCCGGCGGCACGCCCTGCTCTTCGGCGGCCACGATATAAAACGCCATGATGGGGATCACCGCACCGTTCATGGTCATGGACACCGACATTTTATCCAGCGGGATTTGGTCGAACAGTATTTTCATGTCTTCGACGCTGTCGATAGCCACGCCGGCTTTGCCGACGTCGCCGGCCACGCGTTCATTATCCGAGTCGTAACCGCGATGGGTAGGCAAATCGAAGGCGACGGAGAGCCCCTTTTGGCCGGCCGCCAGGTTGCGGCGGTAAAAGGCGTTGGATTCAGTGGCGGTGGAAAACCCGGCATACTGGCGAATGGTCCAGGGCTGGGCGGCGTACATCGTTGCGCGGGGACCGCGCACAAAGGGCGCCATGCCCGGCAGCGAACCGGTGACCTCCAGGTCGGACAGGTCGTCGGCGGTGTAAAGCGGCTTGATGCTGATTTCTTCCGCAGTGAGGGTAGTTAAATCGTCGACGCTTTTGCCCAGCCGTCCCAATTCTTTATTGGCAAGTTTTTCCCATGCCTCTGTTTGCGACATTATATTTCTCCGGATGGAATAGAATTATGTTTATTTCATCGGTCTGCCAGTGCCGGGCAATAGTCCGCCTTGGCGGATAATCCCCATCCAGCCTTGTGAGGTTAAATACAATAAGGCGTTGCTATCTTCGTGGTTTAAAACCAATGCGATTAAAACGCCCTGCGTTAATTCGTCATGATGGCCCGCATAACTTTCGATGAAATACCTGGGATTATAAATAGCACCGCCGGGCGAGTTTTACAGCCTCAAAAAATGCATGCTGAGCAATCATTATTTGCCGTATGGGAAATAGCGGGATTTGGCGGGTTCGCTCACTCTTTAACGCGTCTGCGTTGCGGGCGGGGCCTGCGGGGCTTATTTTTTGATTGCAAGCGCGCCATGGGGCGGGTGCGGTCTGGCAATAAGGATGCCCGCTGGGGTGAATGTCGCCGTGGCGGGGGATTTTTATCGCCGTAGTTGGGGGGTTTATGTTGCCACGGCGGGGGATTTTTATCGCCGGAGCTGGGGGGTTTATGTTGCCACGGCCGGGGTTTCGCTTGCCGTGCGTTCGGTGTTTATATGCAGTGCCGGGCGCCGGCAAGCGACAAGGAGGCCGTAGCGCGACGGCCTCCTTGACCTCCGCGCGCCCGGCAGGTCGCGCGTCGCTGCGCGATGCCTTCCGCCGCCAGTTCCCCCGTTATGCACCGGCCCGGTTAGCGCTCCCGGCGCCACCGGGCCTTTCGCCGCTCCCGGCGGCTCATGCCGGGGGCACAGGCGCCGTCAGCGCGCTTTATGCCGGTCCACATGTCGCTGTTGGCCAAGCGTTTTATGAAGTGACTGCGGCGCTGCTGCTTAGGATAGGGACTGGCGTCGGCATAGGATTGACCATTAGGGATGCAATGGCGATGGAATGCCGTCGGCACAGCAAAATGCAGTCAGGCAGTAAGACATTCATTATTCTGTTTTGCATATTGAGTTTTGAGTTTTAGCAGTAAGCGTTAGCTTTTAGCTTTTAGCTTTTAGCTTTTAGCTTTTATCTCTTAGCTCATATCCCAAATGGGTGCTGATATTTTTCCCGGTAAGTGCATGCCGCAAGAAACCTAAAAACGCTGTTTTACTCACAGACGATGGTGTTGACGTGGTGCCGGCATAGAGTGCGCCGGCAGCGCCCATCATGGCGGGATGAGCCGCCGGGAGCGGCGAAAGTCCGGGCTGCGCCGGGAGCGCATCCCGGACGGTCCCAAAGCCGGGATGGGTGATGCCGGGAACCGCGCAGCGGCGCACGACCTGCCGGACGCGCGGAGGTCAAGGAGGCCGTCGCGGTACGGCCTCTTTGTCGCTTGCCGGCACCGGACACGCCATATAACCACCGAACGCACGGCAAGCGAAACCTTCGCCGAGGCGGCATAAGCCTTGCCTCCCGCTAACGCACGGCAAACGAACCCTCGCCGAGGCGGCATAAGCCTTGCCTCCCGCTAACGCACGGCAAGCGAAACCTTCGCCGAGGCGGCATAAGCCTTGCCTTCCGCTAACGCACGGCAAACGAACCTTCGCCGAGGCGGCATAAGCCTTGCCTCCCGCTAACGCACGGCAAACGAACCCTCGCCGAGGCGGCATAAGCCTTGCCTCCCGCTAACGCACGGCAAACGAACCCTCGCCGAGGCGGCATAAGCCTTGCTTCCCGCTAACGCACGGCAAACCGACCCTCGCCGAGGCGGCATAAGCCTTGCCTTCCGCTAACGCACGGCAAACGGACCCTCGCCGAGGCGGCATAAGCCTTGCCTCCCGCTAACGCACGGCAAACGAACCGTCGCCGAGGCGGCATAAGCCTTGCCTTCCGCTAACGCACGGCAAACGAACCCTCGCCGCGGGGGCTATAAGCCTCCCCCGAGCCGCCGGCGTTACATCCAGCGACGGCGCGTGGGACGGCGTCAGAAGTGGATTACGGTGCGAATGGATTTACCTTCATGCATTAAATCGAACGCGTCGTTAATCCGCTCCAGCGGCAGGGTATGGGTGATAAAGGGATCGAGATTGATTTCACCGGCCATGGCCTGCTCCACCATGCCCGGCAACTGCGTGCGCCCCTTGACGCCGCCGAAGGCGGACCCGCGCCATACCCGGCCGGTAACCAGTTGGAACGGACGGGTGCGGATCTCCTTGCCGGCGCCGGCTACGCCGATAATGATGCTTTCGCCCCAGCCCTTGTGGCAACACTCGAGCGCCGCGCGCATAACATCGACGTTGCCGATGCATTCAAAACTAAAATCCACGCCGCCGTCGGTGAGTTCGACAATCACCTCCTGGATCGGCCGCGCATGATCCTTGGGATTGATGCAATCGGTGGCGCCCATCGAGCGGGCCAGATCAAATTTACCCGGATTGGTGTCGACGGCGATAATCCGCCCGGCCTTGGCCTGCACCGCGCCCTGGATCGCTGCAAGGCCTATGCCGCCCAGGCCGAAAATGGCGACGGTGTCGCCGGCCTTGACCTTGGCGGTGTTATGCACCGCGCCGATGCCGGTGGTGACGCCGCAGCCGAGCAGGCAGACCTTTTCCAGCGGCGCCTGGGGATTGATCACCGCCAGGGAAATCTCGGCCACCACGGTATATTCGCTGAAGGTACTGGTGCCCATATAGTGATAAAGGGGCTGACCGTTATAGGAAAAACGGGTGGTGCCGTCCGGCATCAGGCCCTTACCCTGCGTAACGCGTACCGCCTGGCACAGGTTGGTCTTGCCGGAGGTGCAGAATTTGCAGACGCCACATTCGGCGGTATACAGGGGAATGACATGATCGCCGGGCTTGACGCTGGTTACGCCTTCGCCCACTTCCATTACAATGCCGCCGCCCTCATGGCCCAGCACGGCGGGAAACAGCCCTTCGGGGTCGTCTCCCGACAGGGTGAAAGCGTCGGTGTGGCAGACGCCGGTGTGGGTAATCCTCACCAGCACCTCGCCCTTTTGCGGCGGCGCAACGTCAATCTCAACGATTTTGAGAGGCTGGCCCGGCCCGAAGGCAACGGCTGCACGAGATTTCATAAAGGTTCTCCAATCATAAACAGCACCGGTCGACATCTTACCGTCGACGGCGTCATTACTTCAAATAGGAACGCACCAGGCTGGCGACATCGTTAAGCCGGGCCGCCTTCTGCGCCGGCGTCAGGTCTTCCTCGCCCAGTTCGTCGCGGATATGAATTTCCATAATTTCAGACATCAGGCCGTGGGAAGCGCCGCGGATGGCGGCGATCTGCTGCAGCAGCGCGCCGCAGTCGACGCCCGTTTCCAGGCCGCGCTCCAGCGCCTCCACCTGCCCTTTGATGCGCCGGACCCGCAGCAGGACGCGTTTTTTATCTTCAGCTGAACGAGGCATTTCCCGACCCGTAAGAAAATATAGTATAGGGGGGTATAGTATATCATTAGAAAAAAACATCAAGCCATAAGCGCGCGGCGCGCGACCTAACCGCCTGTTCCGGGCGGGAGCGGGCATGAAAACACGCGTGCGGGCGTCAATCGGCCGATGGCTTCGATAGGGTAATACATTGAGGAATAATTCCGTGGGGGACTATACTGCATGCACAGGATATGGCGTTAGATCCTTCACATCACCGGTCGTTTCATAAGGACAGCATTATCATGAGCGTACAGACAGCCGCATCGTCGTCGATCAAAACGGTTAATCCCGCCACCAATAAAATCGAAAAACAATTCGACGTTATGTCCGACCAGCAGATCGAACAGATCCTGGCCGCCGCCGACGCCGCCTTCCAGCAATGGAAAAAAACCCCGTTCGCCGAGCGGGCCAAACTGCTGCATAACGTGGCCGCCATTTTGCGCGATCGCCAGGATGAGCTGGGCAAGCTGTGTACCATTGAAATGGGCAAACTGCACGCCGAAGGCGTGGGCGAAGTGCAACTGTGCGCCGATATATTTGATTATTATGCCGATCACGGCGAACGGTTCCTGGCCGACAAGCCCCTGGAAACCGGGATTGGCAGCGCGTTTCTCAGCTATGACCCCCTCGGCGTGCTGCTGAGCGTGCAGCCCTGGAATTTCCCGTTCTACCAGATCACCCGTTCGGCGGCGCCGAATATCATGGCCGGGAATACCATGGTGTTGAAACACGCCTCCAACGTACCGCAGTGCGCGGCCATGATGGAGCGTATCTTTATCGATGCCGGCGCGCCCGTGGGCGTTTACACTAACCTGTTCGTGCCCGGCGCCAAGGTATCGCAATTAATAGGCGATAAGCGCATCAAGGGCGTGTCCCTGACCGGCAGCGAGGCGGCGGGATCAAGCTTTGCCGCCGAGGCCGGCAAACATGTCAAGAAATCGACCCTGGAGCTCGGCGGCAGCGACGCCTTTGTGGTGCTGGCGGATGCCGATCTTGATCTGGCGGTAAAAACCGCCGCCATGGGACGTTTATGGAACGCCGGCCAGGTCTGTGTGTCGCCCAAGCGTATTATCGTGCTGGAAGACGTCGCCGAGGCATTTATCGCCAAGGCGCGGGCCATTTATGAAAAGATCAGGATCGGCGACCCGCTGGATCCGTCCACGCAGCTCGCCCCGCTCAGCAGTGAAAAAGCGGCCGGGGAGATCGTTGAGCAGGTGGCAACCGCAGTGAAGGAAGGCGCCAAACTGATCTACGGCGGCCACCGCGTGGACCGGCCGGGCGCGTATATGGAACCGACCATCCTCACCGGCATCAAACCCGGCATGGCGGCCTACGCCGAGGAAATCTTCGGACCGGTGCTGTGCGTGTATGCCGTCAAGGACGAGGCGCAGGCGATTGCGCTGGCCAACGACTCCATCTTCGGCCTGGGGGGCACCGTCTTCGGCACCGATACCGCCAGGGCCGTGGCGGTGGCGCGGCAAATCGATTCCGGTATGGTCTATATCAACCATACCACAGGTATTGCCCCGGAGCTGCCGTTTGGCGGCACCAAAAACTCCGGCTATGGCCGCGAACAATCCCCGGCGGGGATTCATGAATTCGTCAATGAAAAGCTGATCCGCATCACCACGCCCGACGCGCCTTATTGATCCTACCCGGGGCCGGCATGGCCCGTAAATCACGCCTGTTTCCTGCGGCTAACGCGCCGGGGGAAACAGGCTGCCCGGTTCATTCCCCCCGCGGATTCACCGTGCGCCGACCGTTGACCGCGCCTGCGCTTATTGCCGATATCAGCGTGATAATTACCGGTGTTTTTAAATTAAAACGGCATTTCATTATTATGAATATGAATAATGCCGTGCTTTGCCGTACGGAGAATATCCACGCCATTACAAATTTAGTTTAATTTATCAACTAATCGTGGAATACTAACCCGGCCGAAAAAGGGATGCCGCAGTTGGGCAAAAACATCTCTCTCCATAATTTTTTAATTTATTATGCGGCGAAATACCTATAAATTGTGATCACCATCGCAATATTAAAATTAAAAATTATCTAAAACCCATATTTATGATCCACCGCACAGACTCCATGTTCCCACAAAAATAGTCCTAATCCCGGCTCTAATATTGGTCATTTGCATAATGACTTACCCTGGCGCCATTTTTATACTGCCTGCTCAAATTACGGATGGCGATTGATACCTCTTCTTTTTTACGTATCGCGCCGATACCCATTCAACGTATACCCAGTCCCCTACCGACAGGCAGTATTTTAATTATGAGGCCTATGGCGGCGGCGACAATTCGCCGGGAATAAATGCCTTAGGCGCGCAGCGTTAACGCGGAGACATCGTATGGCAATCGAGTCCACTTTGGACCAAAAAGGCAGGACCCATGTACGTTATGTGGTGCTGTTATTTATATTTATTATTACGGCGGTTAACTATGCCGACCGGGTTACCCTGTCGATAGCCGGCACAGCGGTGTCCCACGATTTGGGGCTGGATGTGGTCAACCTGGGCATGATTTTTTCATCGTTCGGCATCGCCTATCTGTTGATGCAAATCCCCGGCGGCTGGCTGCTTGACCGGTTCGGGTCGATTAAAGTCTATAGCTACAGTTTGTTTTTCTGGTCATTGTTCACCCTGCTGCAAGGATTTGTCGGAGTGCTGTCGGTGCCGATGGCGGTCTTTTCGCTGTTTATGCTGCAGTTCCTGCTGGGTTTCGCCGAAGCCCCGGCTTTCCCGGCAAATGCCCGCATTGTCGCCGCGTGGTTCCCGGCCAAGGAGCGCGCCACGGCGTCGTCGATTTTCAACGCCGCGCAGTATTTTTCCCTGGCGATTTTTTCGCCTTTCCTGGGCTGGCTGGTCTATGCGTGGAGCTGGAAACACGTCTTTACCGTCATGGGCGTCATCGGTTTTATCCTGACGTTTCTGTGGATAAAATTTGTCCATAACCCGTTTGAATCCCCCTACGCGTCGCGCGCCGAGCTGGATTATATCGAGCAGGGCGGCGGCGTGGTCAATATGGACAGCAAAAAGGCGAAGGATAACGGACCGAAATGGAACTACGTTAAGCAACTGCTCACCAGCCGTATGATGCTGGGCATCTTTTTCGGCCAGTATTTCCTCAACACCATTACCTGGTTCTTCCTGACCTGGTTCCCCATCTATCTGGTGCAGGAAAAAGGGATGAGCATCCTTAAGGTAGGCATCATCGCCTCCATTCCGGCGTTATGCGGTTTTGTCGGCGGTATTTCGGGCGGCGTGGTGTCGGATTTCCTGCTTAAGCGCGGCTGTTCGCTTACCTTTGCCCGCAAGGCGCCGATCGTGTTCGGCATGCTGCTCGCATCCAGCATGATCCTTTGCAACTACACCGATAATACGGTGCTGGTGGTGGCGCTGATGGCGCTGGCATTCTTCGGTAAAGGCTTCGGCGCGCTGGGCTGGCCGGTGATTGCGGATACCGCGCCGAAAGAGGTGATCGGCCTGTGCGGCGCCATCTTCAACGTGTTCGGCAATGTCGCCTCCATCGTCACCCCGTTGCTGATTGGTTTTCTGGTCAAGAATCTGCACTCGTTTAACAGCGCGCTGATTTTTGTCGGCTGCTCGGCCATTATGTCGATGCTGTGCTATTTGCTGGTGGTGGGTAAAATCCAGCGGCTGGTGCTGAAAAACGTTCCGGCGTAATCCTGTATAGGGGCGGGCGGGAAACCCGCCCCCCCTCATCTGCCTATTTTACCTCTCCCCTCCCCCTTGACGCGCCTGGACATCCTTGCCCCGGCCCGTGCCTTTTGCCTGTTGATCAGAAATCGTAGCCCACGGTGGCCACCAGCGAGCGCTCCGCGCCCCAATAGCAATAGCCGGTGCCATAACAGGCCGCCACGTATTTCCGATCGGTGAGGTTATTGGCGTTAAGCTGCACATAGGCCCCCTTCCACTGCGGGTTCCAGGCGGCAAGATCGGCGCGTAGCGAAACATCCAGCAGGGTCACCGACGGCACGCGCCGCGTGTTTTCATTATCTGCCCACTGCCGGCCGATATAACGCACCCCGCCGCCCAGGTTGATGCCGTAATCCGCCTGGTACTGCGCCCAGAGCGACGCCATCTGATCCGGCGTGACATAAGGCGTGTTGCCGTCGTTGCCGTCCACGGCGTCCCTGAAGCGTACCCGGTTATAGGTATAGCCGGCTATGCCGGCCAGACGCTCGGTGAGCTGCGTGCGGGCCTCCAGTTCAATCCCCTGGGAATGTACCTTGCCCGCCGGGACATAATAGCTGCCCTGCACGATACGGTTGGCCACATCTTTTTGCGTCAGGTCGTAAATCGCCAGGGTATACAGCGACGAAGTACCGGGGGGCTGGTATTTTATCCCGGCTTCGTACTGCTCGCTGGTGGTCGGTTTCAACAGGTTGCCGTCGGCGCCGGACAAGGCCTGCGGCGTGACGGCCTGGCTAAAGCTGACATAAGGCGAAATGCCGCTGTCAAAGGCATACAGCAGCGACCCGCGGCCGCTGATATGATCGTCCTGGCGCCGGTAGGTGGTGTCGGTATTGAACGTGGTATTTTTGGCCACGATGCGATCGTAGCGCCCGGACAGATCCAGGTGCCATTTATCCAGCGTCATCTCATCTTGCAGATAGACCCCGCTTTGTGAGTAGCGGCGTTTGGCATCGACGCGCGTGACGCCCGGCACGGTCAGGCCGTAGTCGGTGAACAGCCCCGGGCCGCCGCTGACGCCGGTGAGCGCATTGAGCGGGGTGGCGTAGGCGCTGTCGTCCCACAGGTCGTTGGTATATTCATGGTATTCACCGCCCAGCACCACTTTATGCTGTAGGTCGCCGGTGCTGAAATCGGCCACCAGCTGGTTATCCATGGCGTAAGCGGCAAGCGAGGACGATTCGCCGGAATAATAGCGGTTAAGCAATGTACGATCGCTGTTCCAGCCAATCTGGTAAACCTGCTGCTGGTCGACGTTGGCATGGGTATAACTGCCGTTGGAGCGGATTGACCAGACGTCGTCGATGCTATGGTCGAATTCATAGCCGTAGATTTGCTGGCGGCGCTTAAAGGTATTCAGGCTGCTTTCGCCGTCAAAAAACCCGCGGTCCAGCTTGGCGCCGCTGCTGGCGTACAGGCTGCCGTCCGCCGGCACCGCGCTGTGATAACCGCCCGACGGATCTTTTTGCAGATAGGCTTTTAACAGCAGCGACGTGTTGCCGTCCGGCTGCCATAACAGCGACGGCGCGATGGCATAGCGTTCCTCGCGCTGGTGATCGTACTGGGTATCGCTATGGCGCGTGATGCCCGTCAGGCGGAACGCCCATTGATCGCTGACGGCGCCGGTATAGTCGAACGCCGCGCCGGTGGTGGCGTTATTGCCGGCCATCAGCTTGATATGCCCTTCGCTGGCAAAACGGGGGCGTCTGGACGTCATCATCACCAGGCCGCCGGGAATGGTCTGGCCGTAAAGCGCCGACGACGGACCGCGAATCACATCGACGCGCTCCAGGAACCAGGGATCGATTTGCAGGTTGTTATAGCTGCCGCCGTCGCTCATCAACCGCAGGCCGTCCAGGAAGGTATTATTGGTATCGCCGCCGTGGAATCCGCGCAGGGAAACGGTCTCGTAGCGGGTCGCGCCGCCGGCGAAGTTGGTAAATACCCCCGGCGTATAATTCAACGCGCTGTTCACCGTCAGGGCGGCCTGATCGTCCATTTGCCGGCGCGTCACCACCGACACCGACTGGCCGGTGGTAATCAGCGGCTGATCGGTTTTGGTCGCTCCGCGGCTGGTGTTGGCTGTGTAGCCCCGGGTCGGCGCATCGGCGCTGTCGGCCGTCTGGGCCGCGGTAACCACCAGGGTATCCTCGGCATAGGTGAATAACGGCGCCGCGAAAGCGAGTGAACACAGCAGAGTGGAACGTGTTAAGCGCAAGACCCTTCTCATTATATCTTTCCATTGACAGGTGAATGAAATTGAAACTAAATGAGAATTATTATCTTTCTTATTTATTGATTCAAGAAATAATTTAACACATTTAAGGAATTGGCCGGAACGGCAAGGCTTACGCGGGGCGGGATGGCGGCTGCGAGACGTTGCTACGCCTCGATACGGCAATGGAAAGGGTTAGGTCTAAGATGGCCTGGCGGCGGTAGGCTTAACCCCGTTTTTGCCAGTCGGCAGCGTCTTTTTCTTCTTTTTCTTCTTTTTCTTCTTCTCCTTCATTCGACGCCAGACGCATATTGGCCGATGCCGCGTGCGAGACATACAGCGCCAGCAGCGCGGCGGCAAACTCATCGTCCAGCGTGTAGAAATAGCATTCGGGTACGTTCAGGATGCGGGCAAACGCACAGCAGGTTTCAAAATTGGGACGATATATCCCATTTTCATACTGACTAATTCTGGAACGGGCGGTGGACTCATCGATGCCAGCCATGACCGCCAGCTTTTCCTGTGTCAGCTGGGCCCTGTGCCGGGCTTCTTTCAGGCGTTTTGGAATCATCTTCAAATATGAGTAAAGTTAGCTTGATAATCTGTTTAGCATCACTTAACATCAGAGTTGTTTAGAATAACTAAACACTTTATAAGAATAGAACACACATCAGGGTGAGGGCCGGCAATTGCCGGCCTGATTTTGTGCTGTGTGTAACGCCATCATTCCACTCAGTAAATTTCCCCTGCCCCGCAAAAATCCCGTGCTTTTAATAATTTCCGAGTTTTTTGATCTTTTCTGATTGCTATGACCGCCACGCAATGTCAATCAGGGGTTTACACCCGGTGGCACAGATTGCCGTGGTAGTAATAATTTATTAATGCCAAAAATTGTGAGTTTAATCACATTGAAACGCTTGCCGCCATCCCGCACAATGTTCCGCGGACAATTGCTTGAGATAATTTCAAAACAATGTTTTATTAAAAATAAATAAAAACTATTTTTTTTGAAATACATGAGATCAGTCACAACGGTAACCTCATGAAATTGGTTAGCATTGCCCCTCTTTAACGATGTCACTGGTAAGGAATAACCATGTATAAAATTGCAGGCGCGGCCCTTCTTTCATTGCTGTTGAGCAGCAGCTGTTTCGCCCAAAGCGCCGATGCCACGGCGGTAACCAAGGCGGTGGAAACCATGCGTCAGGCCATGGTCAGCGCCAAGAAAGCCGATCTGGAGAAAGTGGGCGCGCCGACGCTGAGCTACGGCCACTCCAGCGGTAAAATCCAGAACAACGCCGAATTTGTCGATGCCATCGTCACCGGTCAATCCAAATTCCTGACGCTGGATCTCAAAGACCAAACCGTGCAGGTCGACGGCGACGTGGCCATCGTCAGGCATATCCTGCAGGCGAAAACCGCAGACGGCGGCAAGCCGGGCGAAGTGAAAATCGGCGTCATGCAGGTATGGCAGAAAAATGCGGCGGGCGCCTGGAAGCTCCTGGCGCGCCAGGCCTATTCATTGCCTAAATAAACCCCTGCCAGCGCGGCTCTCGGATATGAGGGCCGCTGCGTCGTTTTCCCCGCGCCCACCGGGCTTTCCGCTGTAAAAAAAATGTAACTTTTTGTCAACGCAAAAAGAATTCATCTCCTGCTTTTTAGCCGAGCGGTGAAGTTTTACTGTTTTAAATCAATTGATTAAAAAAATAATTTCTTGTATTTCGCCGTTCAATTCTTTTTACCCGCACCACCCGCCGGCGCGGCTTGTCACAAAACGGTAATGAAATCTCGCGCCGTAGCGGATTAATTGCTATACAGATAACTATCACCCATCCCTTACCGGAAGACCGCCTTGAAACGCTGCTGCTATAGCCGGAGGTATTTCCCTTACTGCCCGATGGAGGGAGAACAATGTCAGCGGAAACCCTGTCGATAGTATTATTTATAGCGGCGGTTATTATTTATTCAACGAAAGCCAAAAAAAATAAATATTTGTTTTCATTAGTGCTGTTTGTTTTAGGTATTTATATTCTGCTTAATTTAGTCAGGGTCGCCAGTAATTACTTTACCGGCGCCGGCATCAATGATTCGGTGCTGTATACCCTGACCAGCAGTTTAACCGGCGCCGGATTAGGCAAGTACATCCTGCCCTTTGCCGGTTTCATCCTGGCTTCCCTGCTGGTGTTCAGCCTGATGTCATGGCTGTTGCTATTCAGAAAAGCCGGCGGCGGCCGTACGGCTTACGGCCTGCTGGCTCTCGTTTTGGCCGTGGTCGCCGTGATTGCCACGCCGGCCAGCGGTGAAATTGCCGGCCTGGTTAAATCCCAGTTGGCAAGCGGCGATACGGACTTTAATACCTATTACAGAACCCCGTCCAAAACACTGGCGAAAGACAGCCCCAACCTTATTTATATCTATGCCGAAAGCCTGGAAAGAACCTATTTCGATCAGGACGCCTTTGCCGGTTTAACCACCGAGCTTAACAGTCAGAAAAACGATGCTATAGATTTCAGCAATACTACCCAATTGCCCGGCACCGGCTACACCATTGCCGGAATGGTGGCGTCGCAGTGCGGCATTCCGTTATTCGCCCCCTTTGACGGCAATGCCTCAAGTTCGTTATCGACCTTTTACCCCCATGATATTTGCCTGGGCGATATACTGCAGGCTTCCGGTTACGATACCTATTTTTACCAGGGGGCCGATATGGCGTTTGCCGGTAAAGGCCTGTTCCTGAAGTCCCATGGTTTTGAGCATATCTATGGTTTCCAGGAGCTTAAGGGACTGGTCAAGGATCCCGACTACCGCAACGAGTGGGGCTGGTATGACGATACCCTGCTGGATCTGGTCTATGATAAATTTATTGCGCTGTCGCAACAAAAACAGCGGTTTGCCTTATTTGCGCTGACCGTCGACACCCATCATCCGGACGGATATATTTCGCGATCCTGCACCAATCGCTCCTATGCGTATGACAATATGGAAAACAGCTCCCTAAGCGCCGTGGCCTGCAGCCAGGAGCATATCGCGGGGCTTATCAAAAAAATCCGCGCATCGGGCTATTTCAAAAATACGGTGATCGTGGTGTCTTCCGATCACCTGGCCATGAACAATACCGCCTATGATATTTTAAATCAGCACGACAGAAAGGATCTGTTCTTTATCCTGCGCGGCGACAAGGAGCAGCCCCAGGTCAGTAATGTTAAGCGCAGCACGCTGGATAACGGCGCGACTGTATTGGATGTGCTGGGGGGCGATAACTATATCGGCCTGGGCCGGAGCAGTTTATCCTCCACATCGTTATCAACCTATTTTTTAAATCTCGATGATAAGATAACCGCATGGATACCGGATGTTATCCGGCAGTGGGATTTCCCGACCAAGATAAAAAAATATAAAATTGATGTAAATGCCAAAACCATCGGCTTTTCCGGCGTTCAATTTAAAATACCGTTGATTTTAAAAATTGATAAAAATAATATTGAGCCGATGTTCGACGTGTATTTATCCGCACCGTTAAAACAGCAATTGGCGAAATTGAATGCCCGGGATAAATTTTTATGGATTGATGACTGTAATAAAATGGCCGATATTTGGGATCCATCGCTGAGCCAGGTAACCAATTATTGTGTCGCCGTCGGCAACCTGAGCACCCAGCCGAACATCGTTAAAATCGACTCCGACGTGTATCGCGGCAAGGTGTCGTTCAAAAAACTGCCGCAGGGCGATGAGGCGCAGTTTGAGCAGACCGTCGGCAGACTGAACTTATCCGCTCCCGCGACAAATTAACCCCCTGGCACCGGACGGGGGTTGCAGCGCCGGTGATAGCGCCCGCCGGTTTAGCCTGCCGCCCCTGTCCCGGCGATAAAATGCCGCAGCGATGGTTATTTATTAAACATCCTCATGCTGCGGTTTGATAAAATATCCCGCGCCACCGGCTTCAATTCATTTCTTATTGTCTTGAGTAATAATTATTATTCTTATTTAAATCGCGCGCGGTGCCGCGCCCACGCCCCGTGTTCACTGGCATAAATGCCCGCCGGCCACTGGCCCGATAGGTCATAAGTTATTCTTATGCTTAGTGGTGATAAACATATGCTTTTTTATACGTGGTTAATTATCGTTGCCTATGTAATATTCCTCAGCAGAAAACCAGCGCCATGGAATAACCCCATGAAGTGGTTAAATTATATTAAAATTATATCAAGGAAAAGCAAATGGCCTTATTCATTAATAGCCGGCCTTCAGCGTTATCGCTGCTGACTGTGTTAGCGTTAGGCAGTATCGTCTCCGTTGCCGCCCATGCCGACCAGTTGGCCAATATCAAGCAGGCCGGCGTTATTCGTGTCGCCACCTTCGATTCCAACCCGCCGTTTGGTTCCGTCGATGCCAAAACCCATAATATCGTCGGCTACGACGTGGACTTTGCCAAGGCGCTGGCAGACGCGCTGGGCGTGAAGCTGGAGCTGGTGCCCACCAATCCGGCCAACCGCATTCCTCTGCTGCAGTCGGGTAAAGCCGATATTATCGTGGCCGACATTACCATCACGCCGGAGCGGGCCAAGGTCATTGATTTTTCCATTCCCTATTTTGTCACCGGGCAGCAGTTCCTGGTGCCGGTAAACTCGCCTGATAAACTGGACGGTTACGCCAACGCGCGTATCGGCGCGGTAAAGGGCACCACCGGCGAGCAGGAATTGCATCATCGTTTCCCGAATGCGCGCGTCTTGTCCTATGATGATATTCCGCTGGCGCTGACGGCGCTGCGCAACGGCAACGTGCAGGCCATCACCCAGGACAGCACCATCCTCGCCGGCCTGCTCGACGGCGCGCCGGATAAAGCCAAATATAAAGTGCTGCCGGAGCTGCTGAGTAAAGAAGAGATAGGCGTCGGGGTGAAAAAAGACGAGACCGCGTTGCTGACCTTCGTTAATAACGAGCTGCTGAAACTGGAAAAAAACGGCCAGGCTACCTCCATCTATAATAATTGGTTCGGACCCCAGACCAAATCGCCTCAACCGCGTCTGTTTACCATAACAGCGAAATAATCAGGCTGAATCAATGCAATCCCAGTACGACAATCTGCAACCATCCGCCGCCCCGGTGGCGGATACCCCTGCCCCACATGCCATCCCCGCCGTCGAGTTCCGCCAGGTTGATAAATTTTTCGGCCCCCACTACGTGATCCGCCAGGTGGATTTCAGCGTCGGACGCGGCGAGGTGGTGGCGATTTGCGGCCCCTCGGGGTCGGGGAAATCCACCCTGATACGCCTGATCAACCAGTTGGAAACCGTAAGCGGAGGTGAAATTCTGATCGACGGCCATCCCACCTCGGCGTTGAAAGGCCGCGCGCTGCGTGAACTTCGCACCCATATCGGTTTTGTGTTCCAGCAGTTTAATCTCTACGGCCATCTTAACGCCCTGGATAATGTCAGCCTGGCGCTGATCACCGTGCACGGCTGGACGCGAGCGAAAGCGCATGCCAAAGCGCAGAGTCTGCTGGAGCGGGTGGGATTGGGCGATAAGGCGTCTTTTCTGCCGGCCCAACTGTCCGGCGGCCAGCAGCAGCGGGTAGCGATTGCCCGCGCCCTGGTCACGGACCCGACGTTGATTCTTTTTGATGAGCCGACCTCGGCGCTGGACCCGGAAATGATCGGCGAAGTGCTGCAGGTAATGCAGGAACTGGCCCATAGCGGCATCACCATGGTGGTGGTCACCCATGAAATGAGCTTCGCCCGCGAAATAGCCGATCGGGTGGTGTTTATGGACGGCGGCGTCATTCTGGAGCAGGCCGACCCGGAGACCTTTTTCAGCGCGCCGGTGCATCCGCGCGCGCAGCGTTTTTTGCAGAAGGTGCTTAATCCGCTGCATGCGCGCCTGGAGGAGAGCTGATGGCCTGGCACCTGGATTGGGCCGGCGTGCTGACCGGCCAGCCCTGGCAATGGATCCTGTCCGGCTTTGCCGCCACCTTGTACGTCACCTTGTTCGGTTGCCTGGCGGCGACGCTGATAACCCTATTGATGCTGGCGCTGCGCCTGGCGCCGGGGCCGATTGGCCGCGCCCTGGCGGCGGCGTTTGTCTCGGTGTTTCGCAACACGCCGCTGCTGGTGCAATTATTGTTCTGGTATTTTGCCGCCTGGGGCGCGCTGCCGCAAGGCGTGCGCCTGTACATCGGCGATATGCACCCCTGGTCGATTCTGCCGGGCAACGTCCTGTGGCTGGCGCCGGAATTCCTTTGCGCCGCCTGGGGATTGTCGCTGTTCTGCGCGGCGTTTTTGCTGGAGGAAATCCAGGCGGGGTTGAACTCCGTGCCGCCGGGACAAACGGAGGCCGCGCTATCGCAAGGGTTCAGCCAGTGGCAAATCCTGCGCCATGTGCTGTTGCCGCAGGGACTGCTCAATGCCTGGCAGCCCCTGGTCGGGCAATACCTGAACCTGATGAAGCTTTCGTCGCTGGCCAGCGGCATCAGCTTCGCCGAATTGACCTATCAGATAGGCCGGGTGGAGAGTTTTAACGCCCACGCGCTTGAGGCGTTTGCGGTGGGCACCGGGCTTTATCTGCTCTTGGGCGTGGCGATGGGATCCCTGCTGATATATGTGGGCCCAAAGCGCCGCGACGGCAGGCAACCGCTGTTGCCGGCGGCCGGCCTCGATGCGCCGCCGGCCGGCAACCCGATAAGCGGAGCGCGCCATGACCTTTAATATCGACGTGATCCTCGCTAACCTGACCTACCTGCTATGGGGACGCCTGGCCGACGGCCAGCCGGGCGGCGTGCTGCTGACGCTGATGATGGCGCTGTGCGCCGGCGCGCTGGCGCTGGCGCTCGGCGTCACGCTGGCGTGCCTGGCCTGGCGCTATCCGGGCTGGACGCGCCGGGCGCTGTTTATCTGGGCTGAAATCATTCGCGGCATTCCGCTGATTTTTGTTATCTTCTGGCTGTTTTTCCTGCTGCCCATCCTGTTCGGCGGCTCGATACCCGGTCCGCTGACGGTGATTCTGGCCCTGGCCTGGTTTACCTCGGCGGCGGTGATGCATACCACGCTCGCCGGCCTGAACGCCCTGCCTGCGGGACAGGTGGAAGCGGGCCTTGCCTCGGGACTGGGCGAGTGGCAAATCCTGCGCCGGGTTTTATTGCCGCAGGCCATGCCCAATCTGCTGCCGTCTTATATCGGGCTGATGGTCTCCCTGATCAAGGATACCTCGCTGGCGTTTATCGTTAACGTGCCGGAGCTGACCACCGTGGCGGGCCAGGTCAATAACCGCGAACAGATCTATCCCACCGAGATTTTTATCTTTATCGGCGTCATTTATTACCTGCTGTGTTATGGCCTGTCCCTGCTGGCCACCCGACTGGGCGCGCCGAAGCCGCTGTCCCGGTAGCGCCCCGCCCGGCGCGTGGGCGGATGCTGCGCCATCCTTACCCGGCGCGGGCGCAATCGCCGGATTCGCTCCCGCGCCGGGCACCATTACAGCATATGGCGCCGGGCCTCGGTCCGCACCCGGTGAAGCACCTGTTGTTTAATGTCGCTGTAGCCTGGGGCCTGCGCCAGGGTCTCGATATCCCGCTGCGGGCCGAACGGCACCCGCACTTCCTCAACGATTTTCCCCGGCCGCGCCGACATCACCAGGATACGGTCGGCGAGAAACAGCGCCTCTTCCACATCGTGGGTGACAAATAAAATCGTCGTGCCGGTTTGCTTCCAGGCGGCGCGCAGCAGTTCCTGCATCATCATCCGGGTTTGCGCGTCCAGCGCGCCGAAGGGTTCATCCATCAGCAATATGTCGGGGTCGGGCAGCCAGGCCCGCGCCAGCGCCACCCGCTGCTTCATGCCGCCGGACAGCTGCCAGGGCGCATGCTGTTCAAAACCCGCCAGTCCCACCCGCTGAAGCCAGGCATTGGCGTCGGCATCGGCCGCCGCCTTTTTCCGGCCCGCCATGCGCGCGCCGAAGGTGACGTTAGCCAGCACCGACAGCCAGGGAAATAAATTGGGCTGCTGGAACACCATGCCCCGGCTGGGATGCGGCCCCCTGACCGGCCGACCCGCGCACAAGATCCGCCCTTGCCGTACCGGCGTAAAGCCGGCAATCATATTCAGGATGGTGGATTTGCCGCAGCCGGAGGGGCCGAGCAATACCACGAACTCCCCGGCGGCCAGTGACAGCGAGACATCGTCCAGCACCGTCAGGGGCGCCTGCCTGCCGGTAAAAACCTGCGTAATATGTTCAACAGCGATATGTGCCGTCATGCGTCCTTCCCCGCCCAGGGCACCAGCCATTTCTGTACTCCCACGATCGCCAGATCCAGCATATAACCGATGGCGCCGAGCAGCAGGATGCCTATCATCACGATATCGGTGCGCAGATAGGCGCTGGCGTTGATCACCATCCACCCCAGGCCCGACGTAGCCGCCACCAGTTCGGCGGCAATCAGCGACGTCCAGCCGACGCCGATGGACAGCCGCACGCTGGTAAATAGCTCGGGCAAGGTATCCGGCAAGACCACCCGCCAGAAAATCTGCCGGCGCGAGGCGCCCAGCGTCTGCGCTACGCGGATGCGGGCATCGCCGATGCGCTCCACCGCGGCGGCGGCACCCACCACCACGCTCAGAAAAGTAGCGATAAAAATAAGGAAAAATTTCGACGACTCGCCAATACCCAGCCAGACCACCGCCAGCGGAATAAGGGCGATTTTCGGCAAGGGCCGCAAAAACTGCACAAACGGGTTGAGCGCGGCGGCGATGGGCGCCGACAACCCCATCAGCAGACCCAGCGGGATGCCGCACACGATGGCGACGGCAAAAGCGCTCAGCGCCCGCGCCAGGCTCACCGCGATATGCTCCCAAAGCGGCACCTGGCGGTAGCCGTCGCGCAACAGCTCAACCGTGGTTTCTGCCAGATCCGACAAAGGCGGCAGCAATAGCGGGTCGACCCAGCGCCGTTCCCCGGCGATTTGCCAGAGCAGGAAAAACAGCGCCACCGAGACGACGCTGATAGCAAGATGATGAACAACTTTCATAACGGTATTTATTTACCCGCGGCCTGGCGGATATAGCTGGAATTAATCGCCCCGCTCCAGGTGGCCGGGATATCCCGTTGACGTACCTCGCCGGTGCTCTCCAGGAAATGGGCGGTCTTATTCACCGCCTGCCCGATGCCGCTGCCGTCGGTATTGGTGCCGTCGCCCAGCCAGGCGGCGGTGCCCTGCTCGGCGATGGAGGGATATTCCAGGCCGGACAGGGTATTGGTGGCGGTGGTGACGGGCGCGCCTACTTCCCGGGCGACAATGGCGGCGGCGGCATCGGGGTCGCGGCGGAATTCATCCACCTTTTGCTGATGTACCTTCAGGAAGTTGGCCACGATCTCAGGATATTGCCGGGCAAAGGCTTTGCGTACCACGTAGTTGTTATAAATCAGATAACCGTCCTTTTGCAGATCCTTGGTGGCGAACACCTGATGGCCGCCGGACGCTTCCAGCTCCTGGGCAAAAGGCGCCCAGACATAACCGGCGTCGATATCGCCGCGTTTCCAGGCCGCCACCAGTTCCGCCGGGCGCAGCGGGATCAGGGTAATCTTGCCGCGATCGAGTTTATGCACTGCTATCGCCGCTTCCAGCGCGTACTGGGACGTGGAGTTGGGCGGGTAGCCCACACGTTTGCCCTCGATATCCTGCAGGCTATTGATGCCCGGTTTGCCGATCAGGCGCTCATAGGTGGCAATGACGCCGGAAATGCCGACGATTTCCACCGGCAGCTTGCGCACGATGCCGGCGGTGGCCGGGCTGGAACCAAAATTGGCGATATCGATGGCATCGCTGGCGAAATAATTCAGCGCATCGGCGCCCGAGGCGAACTGCACCCACTTCACCTTGGTGCCCAGCGCTTTTTCCAGACTGCCGTCCGCCTTCGCCAACATCAGCACTTGCGAACCGCCGCTGTAGGCAATCCGCACTTCCTGCGGCACCGCCGCAGCGGCAAAGGACGGGGATAATGACATTAACCAGCCGGCCGCGCCAAACGCCGCCGTTATTATTTTATGCATAAAATATCCTGTGAAATGAAAGCGAGTCATTTTATTGTTAGGCCAGTAGCACGGGGCACAGTATAAAGGCAAAGGCTCTGCCTTATTTAGCTAAGATATGAATATTCAAAGTGAATAACTGACTATATGCCGGCCAATACGCTCAACACCGTCGATATGGCGATAAATTAGGCAGTCGTGAAAAATAATTCTTCTTCTCTTCCGTCAACGCTGTAGAAAAAGAGAATATTATTTCATCAATCTCTTTTCAATAGACTGAAATTTATACTTTTTATATTTTTGACTTGATTATAACCAAATAATAGGACCCCACGAATTGGGCGCTTTGGTAATATTCCGCTTATTTCTAAAAAATAACCGCACGGCAACCTTCGTCCAGAAATTCACTAAGGTTATGCGCTATTTTCATTTTAAGCTCAATTGCGAAATAGTGTATGGTTTTGCGCATGTCCTAATACTATTTATCTCATTATGAGGTTACCCATGACCACCGATACCCTGATCAAACGGATTGACGATGCCATTGATCGGCAGCGGGAAACGTATATTGCCGTCAGCCAGGATATACATGCGCATCCGGAAACCGGCAATAATGAATATTACGCCAATAAGATCCTTACCGGCCTGCTGACCGCGGCGGGATTTACGGTGACATCCAACGTGGCCGGGCATGAAACCGCATTTCACGCCGTCAGGGATAGCGGCAAACCCGGGCCGACGGTGGCCTATCTGGCGGAATACGACGCCCTGATCGGCATCGGCCATGCCTGCGGACACAATATTATCGGCGTGACCAGCATCGCCGCCGCCATTGCGCTCGCGGAAACCTTGCCGGAAACCGGCGGCAAAATCGTGGTATTGGGCACCCCGGCGGAGGAAGGCGGGCTAAAGGGACCGGGCGGGCGAAACGGCAATGTCAAAGCCCGTTTTGTCGAACATGGCTTCCTGCGGGGAGTGGACGCGGCGCTGATGATCCATCCCGCCGGCCGCACGCGCCTGTCGGGCCCGTCGCTTGCCAATAATCATCTTTATTTTAATTTTTACGGCAAGCCTTCCCATGCGGGCAGTTCCCCGCATCTGGGCATCAACGCCCTGGACGCGGTGGTGCTGCTCTATAACGGCATCAGCGTACTGCGCCAGCAGCTGCCGGCGAGCGTTCGGGTACACGGCATTATTACCGATGGCGGCCAGGCCCCGAATGTGATCCCGGAATTCGCCGCGGCGCATTATTACATCCGCGCCAATACCCGCGAGGAAGTGATAGCGCTGGAGCCGCGCATCCGCGCCATTGCCGAGGGGGCGGCGCTGGCCACCGGCACGCGCGTGGAGATAGAACACCAGGTGGGTCCGCGCGATTTTCGCATTAACCACACCTTGAATACCCTGCTGCTGGATGTCCTGTCCGCCCATGGCGAACAGGTGGATCTCACGCCTAAAGAAGGTCTGGGGTCCACCGACGCCGGCGATATCAGCCATGCCGTGCCTACCGCGCATCCCTATATCAAGATAGGTCCCGATGACCTGATAGGCCATACGGCGGCGTTTCGCGAAGCCGCCAATTCCCCACGCGGCTACCAGGCGCTGGTGACCGGCGCCCGGGTGCTGGCTAAAACCGGCTACCGGCTGCTGACCGACGCGCATCTGCTCGAACGTATCAAGCAGGAGCAAGCATGAGCTTAATCAATACCATGCGGTTCCATGCCGCCCTGTTTTTACTGTGCGCGGCCCTGCCCGGGTACACCGCCCCGGCCACCGGCGGCGGCGCCCTGAATATCGCCTACGGCAACCGGCCCGGCACCCTGGATCCTTATCTGACCACCAATAACGCCACCTCGGATGTCGACCGTCATATTTTCGAAGAGCTGTTCGTGATTAACGATAAGTTCGAGCCGGTGCCGGAACTGGTCGATCATTACCAGCTCAGCGACGATCGGCTGGTGTATACCTTTACCCTGCGCGACCATATCGTGTTCCAGAACGGCCAGCCGATGACCGCGGACGACGTTGTCGCCTCCATGAACCGCTGGCTGGCGTTGTCCACCCAGGGTAAAGCCAACCTGCCGGGCGCCGCCTTTACTAAAATCGACCCGTTGACCGTGCAATTGACCCTGAAAACGCCGTCGCTTATCACGCTGAATATTCTGGCCGATGTGAAGAATATTGCCGCCATCATGCCAAAAAGCATCATAGATAAGGCCAACGAGACGAAAAGCCCGGTGACCGAGCTGATTGGCACCGGCCCCTACAGGCTGGCGGAGTTCAAACAGGGCGAATATCTGCATCTCGCCCGCTTTGACGGTTATGTTTCCCGCAGTGAACCGGCCAGCGGCCTGGCGGGCAAAAAGAACGCCTATGTGAAAGATATTTTTTTCCGGTATGTTACCGATGAATCCACCCGGCTGGCCGGCGCGCTGACCGGCGAGTACGATCTGGTGTTTAACCTGCCCAAGGATAATATCGACCAGCTTAAACAGGCGCCGGGCATTCAGTTATTTGCCCCGGAATCCGGCGGTTCGCTTATCACCTATTTGTTCAATAAGAAAACCGGACCCTTCGCCGACGTCAAGCTGCGCCAGGCGTTTAATACCGCATTGGATGTCAACAGCGTCCTGCTGGCCGGCTATAGCGACCCGCGTTTTTTCAGCGCCGATTCCTCCCTGGGATTTCCGCAGCAGGTGGATTGGTATAGCGGGGCCGGCAAACCTTACTATAACGTCAATAAGCTCGACGAGGCCCGCAGGCTGGTCAAGGAATCCGGCTACCAGGGGCAGGAGGTGGTGATTATCGCCACCAAGGAATATGCCGAACTCTACAACCTGGCGATCGTGGCCCAACAGGTGCTGAAACAAATCGGCGTTAAATCCCGGCTGGATGTCTATGACTGGCCGACGGTATTGCAGCGCCGCCAGGACCCGAAAAATTTCGACCTCTGCGCCCTGGAATTCTCCATGCGCCAGGTGCTGCATCAATATCCGTTCCTCGACTCGCGGGCCAATTTCCCCGGCTGGTCCAACAGCCCGGACATCGACAGCGTTCTGGATCGCATTAAGCAGGCGCCCTCGCTACAGGATGCCAAACCGCTGGTGGACAAGCTGCACGTCCTGACCTGGCAATACCTGCCGGTGATTGTGCTGGGCCATACCCAGCCTGAACCCATTGCCGTCAAGGACGGCGTCAAGGGCTACGCGGACCTGATCGGCCCGATTTTATGGAATGTGCAGGTCCCGGATAAATAACCTTTGCCCGGTCGGTTTTTTAGCGGCCCGCTGCCGGCCCGGTTACGGCGGGCAAGGATAAACAAATGGTATGGTATGCGTTACACCGGCTGTTGGCGCTGATCCCGGTATTGCTGGTGGTGGCGGTGGTGGTGTTCTGCCTGGTGCATCTTGCGCCGGGCGATCCGGTGCTGGTGGTTCTCGGCAATGACGCCCGGCCGGAAGACGTACTGGCGATGCGCGCCAGGCTCGGCCTTAACCGGCCGCTGGTTGAACAGTTCTGGCTATGGTTTTCCCGCATCCTGCAAGGCGATCTGGGTTACTCCCTGTTTATGCGGGAAAGCGTGATCACGCTGTTCATGCAGCATCTTAAACCCACGCTATCGCTGGCGTTGCTGGCGCAGGGCATGGCCATGCTGCTTGGTATCCTGGGCGGCATCGCGGCGGCTTACCGGCGCGGGCGCTTTACCGATCGCCTGATTATGGCGCTGGCGACCTTCGGGCTGTCGATTCCGGGCTTTTTACTCGGCCTGTTCCTGATTTTCTTTTTTGCCGTCCATCTGCGCTGGTTTCCGGTGATCGGCTATAAATCCGGCCAACTCAGCCTGTGGCAAAACCTGCATTACCTGTTCCTGCCGGCGCTGGCGCTGGCCATCCGCATCGCCGCCCTGCTGGCGCGCATGACCCGCGCGGTCATGCTGGACGTGCTTCATGAGAACTACATCAAGACCGCGCGGGCCAAAGGCGTTCCCGAACGGGGGGTATTGCTGCGCCATGCGTTTAAAAACGCCTGGATCCCGGTACTGAATATCTGCGGCGAATCCTTTGGATCGCTTATCACCGGCGCCATCGTGATTGAAAGCGTGTTCGGCATTCCCGGCGTCGGGTCATTGATTATCGATTCCATCGAGCGGCGGGATTTTACCGTGATCCAGGGGTCGGTGCTGCTGATTACCACCAGCTACGTAATGATTAACCTGCTGGTCGATCTGTCGTTTGGGTGGATCGATCCGCGCCTTAAGGTGAAGGCGTGATGCGCCGCCACCCCGCTTTTTCGCAACGCATGGCGCCCGCGCCATGGCAACCAGGAGGGCCGCGCCATGACGGGATTGTCGCGTCATAAAATGATGCTGGCCGGCGGCGTGATACTGCTGCTGCTGGTCGTGCTGTCACTGGCCGCGGGGTATTTCAGCCCCTACGATCTTTATGCCCTCGATCCGCTCAGCCGGTTAAAAAGCCCGACCGCGCAGCATTGGTTCGGCACCGATAACTTTGGCCGCGATGTGTTGACGCGCGTGGCCTACGCCATTCGCATCTCCCTGCTGGTGGGCATGTCGGTCGCCGCGGCCGCCGGGGTATTCGGCTTGATAACCGGCCTGCTGTCCGCCTGGTACCGGCCGGTGGATCTGATCGCCATGCGCGTTTGCGACGGCCTGTTTGCCTTCCCTTCCCTGTTGCTGGCCATTGCCATCGTCGGCATCCTGGGGCCGAACACCCTGAATGTGGTATTGGCGCTGTCACTGGTATATATCCCCTCCATCGCGCGGGTGGTGCGCTCGGCGGCGCTGGTGATTAAGGAAAAGAATTATATCGAGGGCCTGAGGGCCCAGGGCGCCACCGACGGGCGCATGATCTGGCGCCATATCCTGCCGAATGTGATGTCGCCCTTTATCGTGCAGATCACCTTTATTTTTTCCGTGGCCATTCTTACCGAGGCGGCGTTAAGTTTTCTCGGCTCCGGTGTGCCGGCGCCGATGCCCAGCCTGGGCAATCTGCTGCTGGAGGGTAAAAAAGTGATCTTTACCTCCTGGTGGATGACCTTTTTTCCCGGCATCTCGATCGTTATCCTGATCTTAGCCCTTAATATCCTCGGCGACGGCCTGCGCGACCTGCTGGATCCCACCATCCGCCCCTTGCCGCGACGCGTGTTGGGCATGTTAAGAGACAGGCCTTAGCGTTATGGCAGACAGTATGATACCCGGCGCCCCGCTGCTGGCGGTGAATGACCTGGTGGTCAAAATAGCCACTGAACAGGGCGTCGTCAGGCCGGTGCGCGGTATTTCTTTCGCCGTGAAGGCGCATGAAACCCTGGGCATTATCGGCGAATCCGGCTGTGGTAAAAGCGTCACCGCCGAAGCCGTTATGGGGCTGCTGGACCCCCGCATCACCGAGGCGCAGGGCAGCGTACGCTTTAACGGCCGCGATTTGCTGGCGCTATCGCAGCGCGAGCGGCGCGCCATCCAGGGCAATACCCTGTCGATGGTTTTCCAGGATCCGCTGTCGAGTTTAAACCCGCTCTTTACCGTCGGCCGCCAGATCGGCGAGAGCCTCCAACTGCACGCCGACCTGTCCCGCCGGCAGCGGGCCGCGCGGGTGATGGCGCTGCTGGAACAGGTGGGCATCCCGGATCCGGCGCGTTGTTGCGCCGCTTATCCCCATGAAATTTCCGGCGGCATGCGCCAGCGGGTGATGATTGCCATGGCCGTGGCCTGCCATCCGGCGCTGCTTATCGCCGATGAGCCGACCACCGCCCTGGATGTGACGATTCAGGCGCAAATCCTGCAGTTGCTGGAGTCGCTTAAGGCCGCCAACGGCATGGGCATCATTTTGATTACCCATGATTTGTCGGTCGTCGCGCAAATGTGCCAGCGGGTAATCGTCATGTATCTGGGTGAAGTGGTGGAGGAAGCCGACGTCATGACCTTATTCGACCGGCCCCGGCACCCCTATACCCGGGGTTTGATGGCGGCAATCCCGTCGCTGCGCGGCGCGCGTCAATCCCGGCTGACGGAAATCAAGGGCAGCGTGCCCCCGCTTACCGACAGCCCGGCCGGCTGCGGCTTCGCCCCCCGCTGCCCGTTTGCCGGCGCCATATGCCGGCGTCATCCGCCGCTGGCGGCGATAAGGGATGGCGGCGCGACCGCCGGCCCGGAGGCTTCGCGTCATGCCGTGCGCTGCTGGAAAGCCGAAGAACTCGACCGGGAAACAGTATTATGAACCCAACTGCCGTTTACCCGCCGCCGCTGTTGCGCGTTAGTCACCTGACGAAAAAATTCAAAGTCCGCCAGGGTCTGCGCACTCGCTGGATCACCGCGGTGGATGACGTTAGTTTTCATGTTGATGAGCGGGAAACCTACGCCTTGGTGGGTGAATCCGGCAGCGGCAAAAGCACGACCGGCAGGACGCTGCTGCGGCTCACCGACGCCAGCGCGGGGCGCGCCGATTTTGCCGGCCGCGATATTTTCAGCCTGTCGGCGGCGCCCCTGCGCGCCCTGCGCAAAGATATACAGATGATATTCCAGGATCCGCTGTCCTCCCTGGATCCCAAGCGTACCATCGGTTACAGCGTGGCGGAGCCGTTAATTATCCACGGTATCGGTAATAGCGCCGAACGCGAGGCCCGCGTCGGGCAACTGCTCGCCAGGGTGGGTTTCAGCCCGGCGGACGCCAAACGCTATCCGCACGAATTTTCCGGCGGACAGCGCCAGCGCGTGGGCATCGCCAAGGCGCTGATCCTCAATCCCCGGCTTATCGTCTGCGACGAGCCGGTCTCGGCGCTGGATGTTTCGATTCAATCGCAGATCCTGAACCTGCTGCTGGAACTGCAGCGGGAAAATGGTCTTGCCTACTTATTTATCGCCCACGATCTCAGCGTTGTGCACCATATCGCCGATCGCATCGGCGTCATGTACCGGGGACGCCTGGTGGAGGAAGCGCCGGCGGATGCGCTGTTTGCCGACCCCCGGCATCCCTATACCCGCTATCTGCTGGCCTCGATACCGCCGTCGCATCCGCGTTTGAAAACCGTCGCCGCCACGCCCGCCCTCCGCGCCGATACGGGGCCGCATACGGGCCGGGGCTGCGTCTTCAGCGGCAAATGCCCGCACGCGATGCCACGCTGCTTTACACAGTTGCCGATTGATCGCCGCGTCGGCGACAGGCATCATGTTGCCTGCCATCTTGCCGGCTGATCGGCGCGCGCCGCAACGCCGGGGCGGGCGGGCATGTTTTCTAACCAATCTGGATTGTCATGACCATTGTGAAAGATAACCCCCCTGAACAGGCTTTACCGGTCGCCCGCGCCGGCCGCAAAGTGCTGGGCGCGGCCAGCCTGGCGCATTTATATCATGATGGCGCGACCGACATGCACTACCTGCTGTTTGCCGTGTGGCAGCAGCAGTTCGGCCTGTCGATGATGCAAATCGGGCTGCTCAAGACGCTGTTTTCCGGCTCGCTGGCCGTCTGGCAGATTCCGGCGGGCGAACTGGGCAAAGCGTTTGGCGAGCGCAGGCTGTTAATCGCCGGCACGCTGCTGTTGTCCGCGGCGTTATTTTTATATGGTTTCTCCGGCGGCATCCTGCCACTGATGGCGTTGATTATCGTGGGCGGCATGGGCGCCAGCGTGCAGCACCCGTTGGCATCAAGCTATATTTCACAGTATTTTACCGTCCGGCAGACCCGGCTGGCGCTAAGCACCTATAACTTTTTCGGCGATGTCGGCAAGTGCCTGATTCCCAGCGCCATTTCTGGTTTATTGTTACTCATCGCCTGGGGCTGGTCGGTACGGGTCATCGCGGTTACGGGCATCCTGGTGGCCGTCGGCCTGCGCTTTTTGTTGCCCCAACGCGTTGCCGGACAAGCCGGCGTTGCGCCGTCGCCGGGACGGGAAGGCGCCGCCTATCAGCCGCTGCCCCGCGTCCCCGAGGCCAGACGCCGGTTAGCCTTTATCTCCTTATGCGTTATCGGCAGTCTGGATAACGCCACGCGCGCCGGCACCCTGACGTTCCTGCCTTTTTTACTGGCCGCCAAGGGCGCGACGCCCGCCGGCGTCGGCTTCGCGCTGACCACCATTTTTATCGGCGGCGCCTGCGGCAAATTAGTCTGCGGCGCACTGGCGCCCAGGCTTGGGGTATTACGCACCGTGGCCGTCAGTGAAATATTCACCGCCGCGCTTATTATTGCTCTGTTATTTACCCCGTTAACCGCCAGTTATCTGTTGCTGATTCCCTTAGGCATCGCGCTAAACGGCACGTCTTCCATCCTGTACGGCACCGTGGCGGAACTCGCCAAACCCGGCCAGCAAACCCGCGCTTTTTCCATTTTTTATACCATCTCCCTTGGCTGCGGAGCCCTGATGCCTATCGTCTACGGCGCGCTCGGCGATCGTATTGGTATCGTTCCCGCGCTGAATATCGTGGCGCTGTTGCTTATCGGCGTGCTGCCGCTGCTGCTGCCGTTAAGGGTCATCAGCAAATAAAATTTTGCGGATGATGGATTAAAAAAAAAAGGATTTTCGCCCTCCAGCGGTTATATTCTACCGATAGTTCAGCGGCCTTACGGCAACCCATGTTCTGTCCGCCGCTGTTTATTTAGCGGATTAAGCGGGGCGCCATGGCTGCGGCTGTAACAATTTTTATCTTCACGATCGTATTGGTTATCTGGCAGCCCAAGGGACTGGGCATCGGCTGGAGCGCCATGCTCGGCGCCGGGCTGGCGCTCGCGAGCGGCGTGGTAGAGGTGGCTGATATCGCCGTGGTGTGGCGGATAGTATGGAATGCCACCGCCACCTTTATCGCCATTATCATTATCAGTCTGTTGCTCGATGAGTGCGGTTTTTTTTCCTGGGCGGCGCTCCATGTCGGCCGCTGGGGAAACGGCCGTGGCCGGCTGCTGTTCAGCTATACCATTCTGCTGGGCGCCGCCGTTTCCGCCTTGTTCGCCAATGACGGCGCAGCGCTTATCCTCACGCCAATCGTGATGTCCATGCTGCTGGCGCTGGGGTTCAAGCGCAGCACCACTTTGGCGTTTGTCATGGCGGCGGGTTTTATCGCCGATACCGCCAGCCTGCCGCTGGTGGTATCGAACCTGGTGAATATCGTCTCGGCCGATTATTTTAAACTGGGCTTTAATGCCTATGCCTCGGTCATGGTGCCGGTCAATATTGCCGCCGTGGCCGCCACCCTTATTACGCTGCACCTGTTTTTCCGGCGTGAAATACCGGCAAATTATGACGTCGCGCGCCTGCCTGCGCCGAAGGATGCCATTCGCGACCCGGCCACCTTCCGTACCGGATGGGTGGTGCTGATCCTGCTGTTGGGGGGCTTTTTCGGCCTGGAACCGCTGGGCGTTCCGGTCAGCCTGATCTCCGCCGCCGGCGCGCTGATCCTGTTTGTGGTGGCGAAAAAGGGCCGCGCCATCAATACCGGCCGGGTGCTGCGCGGCGCGCCCTGGCAAATCGTTATTTTTTCCCTGGGGATGTACCTGGTGGTGTATGGCCTGCGCAACGCCGGTCTGACCCATGCGCTGTCCGCCCTGTTAAGCCGGTTCGCCAGCCAGGGCCTGTGGGTGGCGACGCTCGGCACGGGATTCCTGACCGCGTTCTTATCTTCCGTGATGAATAACCTGCCCAGCGTACTGGTCGGCGCGCTGTCGGTGGAAGGCAGCACCGCCACCGGCGTGGTTAAACAGGCGATGATTTACGCCAATGTCATCGGCTGCGATCTCGGGCCTAAAATCACCCCCATCGGCAGCCTGGCCACCTTGCTGTGGCTGCATGTGCTGGCAAAAAAGAATCTGAGCATTTCCTGGGGTTATTATTTTCGCGTGGGAGTGGTAATGACGCTGCCGGTACTGCTGGTGACGCTGGCGGCATTGGCCCTGCGCCTGTCGTTACCCTTTTAATGCCAGGCGCGGCCAGCGGCTATTCGCCGGCCGCGCCGGAAGATCAGTTTTTCATGACGGCATATTTACCCGGCCCTATCAGCATAATCACCAGGCCGCCGAAAAAGTAGAGCGCTTCCGTTTCCAATGCCCAGGCGCCGACATCCGTGAGTTTATAAAAATGCCCCATGCCAACCAGCAGGGTAGCCACCAGCAGATTAAAAGCGATAATAAACGCCGCCGGCCGGGTCATAAACCCGACAATAATCATGATGGGGGCAATAATTTCGCCGATAAAGGCGCCATAGGCGATAAAACCGGGCAACCCGTGGCTTTGCAATAAATCGGCGATCCAGCCGACGCCATGCTGGGTTTTGGCGTAACCATGAAATAACAGTAATATGCCGAAGGTCAGGCGTAACAGAAGCTTACCCGCGTTGGGGCCATCCACGAAACGTGCAAATCCGTTATTAATAGCAGTAAGCATAAGGGTTATCTTCAATAATATTCGTCACAATGTAGGGCTACGTTAACCGATATCCTCTCCGGCATCTAATCAAATAAACTGATAGAGATAGTCAAAAAAGTATCATGTTATTTAATCTGATGACGCCGACAGCAATATTGTCGCGGTTGATAAATAAAAGCATGAGGAAAATAGTTCAACCTGCCGTGGGTAATAATACCGCGATGGATTATAGCCGCGCCCGGTCAGCCGATCCCCGCCTGATGCAAATCGTGCAGATTAAGCGCGCCGACCAGGCGTCCCTCGGTATCCACGACCGGCGCGGCGGTGATATGGTGCTGGTGCAACGCCGCCAGCGCCGCCCCGGCCCGCCATTCCTGCGGCAACCGATAGCCCGGCTGGGTCATGGCATGCCCGACGCACTCGTCCAGTCCATGTCCTTTCACCAGCCAGCGGCGCAGATCGCCGTCGGTAAATACGCCCGCTACCCGATTTTCGCTATCGCATACCGCCACCAGGCCAAGACCGGTTCGGCTCAGTTCCAGCATGGCGTCCAGCACGCTGTCCTGCTGCTTGATCCTGGGCAAACGGTCGTCGCGGCGCATGACATGATGCACCCGGTTCAACAGACTGGCCCCCAGGCTGCCGCCGGGATGCGATCGGGCGAATTGCTCGGCATCGAATCCGCGGTAACGCATCAGCGCCATCGCCAGCGCGTCGCCGATCATCAGCGTGTTCACCGCGCTTGACGTGGGCGCCAGCCCCATCGGGCAGGCCTCCCGCTCAACGCTGATATCCAGCACGCAGGCGGCGGCCTGCGCCAGCGGTGAATCAAGGTTGCCGGTAATGGCCACCACCGGGATACCGCTTTCGGCCAGCAGCGGCAAAATCAGCCTCAGTTCCTGGGCGCGGCCGGAATAGGAGATAAACACCACCACGTCCTGGCTGCCTATCATGCCCAAATCGCCGTGCAGCGCCTCGGCGGGGTGGACAAAAAACGCCGGCGTGCCGGTACTGGCCAGCGACGCGGCGATCTTTTTACCGATATGCCCCGATTTGCCCATGCCGGAAATCACCACCTTTCCCCGGCAGCCGAGCAACAGCCGGCAGGCGCGCGTTACGCTGTCGTCCAGGCGGTCGCGCAGGCGCCGCGCTTCGGCGATCTCGATATCGAGGGTTTCCCGCGCGTACGCCAGCAACCGGTCACTCATCGTCTTCTCCCACCAGCATCACTTCAATGCCCCTCTCCCGCAGCGCGGCCAGGTACACCGGGTTAATATCGCGATCGGTGATCAGCAGATGGACGGCGTCCAGTTCGCAGACCACGTTGGGGCTTTTACGACCGAATTTAGAGGAATCCACCAGCAGGATGAGCTGCTGCGCCGCGCGGCACATGGCCTGGCTAACCGTGTGGACTTCGTTGAAGGTGGTCACGCCCGCGTTCAGGTCCACCCCGTCCGCGCCGATAAACAATTTATCGAAACTGAAATGGGAAAACGCCGCTTCGGCCAGGCTGCCGTGAAACGATGCCGAGTTTTTACGATAAGTCCCCCCCGGCATCAGGATGGTCTGATCGTTATCCAATTCTACCAGTTCATTGACAATCGTCAGGCTATTGGTCATCACGGTGATATTATTAAACTGCGCCAGATAGGGCACCATTTGCAGCACGGTACTGCCGGCATCGAAGATCAGGGAATCGCCGTCGTTAATCAGGCCGGCGGCCCGGCGGGCGATTTGCTTTTTCTTGGCGGTATTGATATGGGTCTTGCGGTCGATGGGCTGATCGCCCTCCTCCCGGCTTAATACTACCCCGCCATAGGTGCGGATAACCGCCCCCTCTTCTTCCAGCAGGGTTAAATCCTTGCGTATAGTGGTACCCGTGGTGGCAAAACGACTGGCAAGATCCTCCACGGCCGTTTTACCGTGCGTTTGCAGGTATTCCAGAATTGCCGCATGGCGTTGCTTTGGTTTCATAACAATTTCCGAATCGATTGGCGAAATAGCCACTGACGGAGATTATACCTTGAATACCATTCCAAATGAAAGATACCAGCTTTTAAAATGAAAATATCCTCATTTCGGTTCAATCGCTAAAGACAGCGCGGTTTGCAATGCCGGATCGCGCGGAAATATGACATACGGAATGAGCTGTGCTTTTGACAGGCCGATTAACGCCGTCAGCCGCCGTGGCCGGGCAAATACCGTGATGCCGCGCAGGATAAAACCATCGCATACCCGCTGCTCGCCGTCAAAAGCCAGCGCCAGTACCACCCTGGCCTTAAAGCGGCCGGCGGAACGGCCCACGCCCACGTGTCCCCGCAGGCACAAGGCGTCGAAAGCGCGGTTGAAACTGCGGATTTGCCATCCGCCCAGGATAATCTGGCCTATCCAGGCCACGATCGCGATTGACACCAGCAGCGCCGTTGCACTCATCCGGGCATCTCCTCCAGGAATAATTGCCCCGCCGGAGGCTTCCGGCGGGGTGGGTGCGGGTCAGAACATCACCTGCCCGCCGGTAATATTGATGGATTGCCCGGTGCAGTAAGAGGCTTTGTCACTGGCATAAAACAGCAGCATATTCAGCACATCCTGATACTCGCAGCCGCGTTTCAACGGCACCTTGTCGATATAATACTGTTCGACCTGATCCGCGCGCAGGCCAAGCTTTTTCGCATATTGCGGCAACAGCGACTGGAACATCGGCGATTTAAGCAAGTTGCCCAGCATCAGCGAGTGAACGGTGATGCCGTACTCCGCCAGATCCAGCGCCAACGATTGAGTCAGTCCCACGCCGCCGAACTTGGCGGCGCTGTAGCCCGAATTATGCTTACTGCCCACTTTACCCGACTTGGAGTTTATCTGGATAATCCGCCCGGCGATGCCGTCACGGATCATGAGTTTGGTAAATTCGCGCGCGCACAGGAAATAGCCCACCAGGTTCACCTGCAACGACAGATCAAAATCCACCAGTGCAAACTGGGTGATGGGCGCCGCCTTGGCCAGGCCCGCGCTGTACACCAGCAGGTTGACCTGGCCGAACTGCTGGTCGACCTGCTGCGCCAGACGCGTCACGCTCTCTTCATTCGTCGCGTCCGCGCCAAAACCAAATGCCGTTCCCTCCCCCAGGCGATCGTTAATATCCGCCGCCACCTGCCAGGCATGCTGCGCATTTAAATCGGCCACCGCCACCCGGTAACCGGCCTGCGCCAACCCTGCGCATAAAA
Source organism: Sodalis sp. RH14 (assembly GCF_047324285.1). Lineage (NCBI taxonomy): Bacteria > Pseudomonadati > Pseudomonadota > Gammaproteobacteria > Enterobacterales > Bruguierivoracaceae > Sodalis > Sodalis sp. RH14. Next base: position 1,688,789 of record NZ_CP178739.1, on the reverse strand, counting down.
AGGCGCCGAGGGTTTGACCACCACCAATGACTACCGCAACCTGCTTCATACACGTGCTCCTACAGAATAATAAATCAAGACAAAATGGCTAATACGCTGCCGACGGGGATATCGGCCGGGGTCGGTCCCGCGACATGGACGGTGCCGGGATATTCCGCCTGCCCGGCGCCGTCAAAACGGATGGTGATATGGCCCAGTTCGCGCAGGTTACTGGTCGCCACGTCGCCCACCGCGGTGATGGGGAACGCCTCGTTCGCCAGGGTCAGCGTCTCGCCGGCCCGCAGCTCGCCCTGCATATCGCCGTGGCGGTGGATAAAACAGTAGGACTCGATATCTTCCGGCGCGCCCTCGCGGAAGGTAATCAGCATATTGTCGGCCAGCGACTCGCGCGCGTTTTCGCCGACGCGGGTAAAGGTGGTCTGGTAAATCGTCTGCATACAAACGCCCTCATCAAAAGACTTCATTGGTAAATAAAACCGGATACCGCCCAGGCCAGCAGAACGGTCGGCGCGCCGGTCAGGAAACGACCGACCAGTACCGACGGCACCCCTACCCGGACCGTATCCTGCTTGGCTTCGGCCAGCGACAGGCCGACCGGGATAAAATCGCAGGCCGCCTGGGCGTTGATGGCGAACAATGCCGGCAGCGCCAGATGGGGGGGAATATGGCCTTGGCCTATCTGTACGCCGACGAGGACGCCGATAACCTGCGCTATCACCGCCCCCGGGCCGAGAAACGGCGATAGCAGGGGAAAGGAGCAAATCAACGCCAGCGTCACCAGGCCGATGGGGCTATTGGCCAGCGGCGTCAGGCCGTGGGCGATAAAATCACCCAGTCCCGAGGCGATAATGATGCCGATAAGCGCGGAGACAAAGGCCATAAAGGGCAGTATGGTTTTCAGCACGGTATCAATGGTTTCGCGCCCGGCCTGGAAAAATACCGCCACCACCGATCCCATGCCCATGCCGACTTTCGCCAGCAGCCCGTCGCTTTGCTCGGTAATTTTTTTGCTGGTGTCGTAATCACGGCCGGCGCCCTTGGCCGCCGTGCCGGTATCCCTGACGCGCTCGTTGGCGGCCTGCGGCTGCGGCGACGCGTTGGCCGCCTGGGTATCATCATCCGCCAGCAGTTGGATATTCTGCTCACGCACGCCGGAGACATAAATGTCCTCCAGGATAAATTGTGCCAGCGGACCGGAGCGGCCGGTGGCATGGATATTGACCGTGGGAATGCGCCGCTTGGGGTAAATGCCGCAGCGCAGGGTGCCGCCGCAGTCAATCACCACCACGCCTATCTCATCCGCCGGCGGTTCCCCTTCCTTGAATCCGTCCACCGCCGGCCAGCCGGTGAGCCGGCTCAGGCGATCGACAATCGCCGGACGCGTGCCCGCCGTGATGTACACCACTTTTTTGCCCGGCACGGCCTCAATCAGCAAGGGCCCGCCCCAGCCGCTTTCGCCTTTTTCAATACGGATAAATGTATTCATCGCCTTCTCCTGGGATTACAAGCGGACATGCTGATCAAGTTGGATATGCATTTTGCGTTCAAAAATCGACGTGGTCAGATCGGTTATCCACCCGCGGAAAAAGTTGGTGAACATGCCGACCAGCAGGTAGCTGACCGCCAGCGGCCCCAGCGGCAGGTTCAGCGTGGTCAGCCCGTTGGCGATGCCGAGATAGACAAACAATTCGCCGGGGTTGATATGGGGAAACAGGCCGTTCATGGAGTGGCAGCTGTAAGAGGCGGCGGCGTAATAGCTGGGTTTGTATTTTTCCGGCATAAAGCGGCCGAGGCTTAAGGTCATCGGATTGCAAAAGACAAAGGTGCCGATAACCGGCAGCAGCAGATACCGCGACAACGGATTACCCGCGCAGCGCTGCGCCAGACGTTCAATCCTGCTCTGGCCCACAAAAACGATCAGGGCATTCATAATGACCAATAAACTGATAAGCAGCGGGAGGATGCCGGTAACCATGCCGACAAACACCGAACCGCCTTTTTGAAACAGGCCGATAAACCACTCGGCGCCGTGGGCGATCACGTCAATCATAATTTTCTCCATTTCGGGGTACAAACAAGGAAAAGCACCTTTGGCAATACGGGCGTCGATATACTGCGCTGCTTAAGATAGGCGACTTAGGTTATGGTTTGTTAGATATACGTCACGTTTTGAAAGTTATTTCTTTTGAAATGAAATATCATTGATCGTTTTTGTAATCTTAATGAAATGCTGATAATGACATTGCGGGGATCAGGGTCCTGAGGGGGCCGGCGGAACGGGCAAAAGAAGGAACAAGACGGCGCGCGTTAAGTGCCAAAACCGATACCGGCGCCATCCGGACATTTTCACTTGAGGTTAATCTGAAAGCGACGGCTTTTACATTGCCCCTGCGCCGGTGATAAAACGCTATATTCTCTTTAGTTCAACATCAGCATTAGCAGATTATTTCGCACAAAAATCATCGCCAACCGGATGCCCCTCGCCATGCGCCTCAACTACGCGTTGCCGCCAGCCTGATGAAGTAAAGATAGCGATAAGAATGTTAACCCGCCGTTACCGGGTTCTTCACAATGCCGCCATTCCATGTAAAACTGGATCCGCCGATTTCATCACCAAAAATAATTAAACCGGCCTGGTGTCAGGAGGGTCACTCCAGGAGCAGACCATTCCCCATCCTCTTTGGGCTTATTAATTTAAATGCTACCCCTTGGCGTAATCATGAATACTTCCAGCATTAAGGTTTTACTGGTTGAAGACGACGAACCCATGCGCATGGAGTTCGAGTCCATGGTGTTAAGCCATCCCCGCCTGACCCTGGCGGGAAGCGTCGCCACCCTGGGCGAGGCATGGGCGTTGCTGCGGCATACCGATCCCGATGTCGCCATCATCGATCTGGGCCTGCATGACGGCGACGGTATTGAATTGATTAAGTCGCTGCAGCAGCAGGCGGCGCGCACCGCGGTGCTGGTCGCCACCATCTTCGGCGACGAGGCCCATGTTATCCGCGCCATCGAGGCCGGCGCGCGCGGATATCTGCTCAAAGATACCGCCATTGATGAATTCGCCCGGGCGGTGGAGCTGGTGCACGCCGGCGGCGCCCCGCTATCGCCGCAGATCGCCCGCCATTTGCTTAAACGGTTCGAACCGGCGGAAAAATCCAGCGCCGCGGTGCGCCCGGATGGCCTGACGACGCGGGAAATCGATATCCTGCGGCATATTTCCCAGGGTTTTACCGTGGCGGAATCCGCACGCATGCTGAATATCTCGACGCATACCGTCGCCACCCATATCAAGAATATCTATAGCAAACTGGCCGTTCATAATCGCGTGGAGGCCATTATCCAGGCGCGGAACCAGGGCTTGATCTAATGCGCCCGCTCCTTCGGCGACGCGGGCTGTGGGCCGGGCTGGCGCTGCTGCTAAGCCTGACCCCGCCTGCGGGTGCGTCTTCTTCCCCGGCCGGCGGCGCCGACGCGGCGCTGGCAACGCGGCTGTTGGATCGCGCGGAGTTTATCTACAGCCGCGATGCCACGCCGCCCGCACGGCATGGCGAGACGGTAGCATTACCGGATAACTGGCGTCTGCGCATCCCGGCGTTTAGCGGCATTGCCTGGTATCGGCTGGATTTCCATCTTGACGCGCCGCCGGCGCAGCCGCTGGCCTTATACCTGCCGCATCTATCAGTGGCCGGGGAAGTCTGGCTTAACGGTTCGCTGCTTAACCCGGGCGTGCGTTTCAACGATGCCGCTGGCCGCCACGTTGAACCCATGAAGGAATCGCCATTATATATCGTGCTGCCGGCCGGGTTGTTCCGCAGCGGCGCCAATCAGCTGGCCGTCAGGCTGGAAGGGGACAGCGCGCTGCGCAGCGGGCTTTCCGCCATCCGCCTGGGGCCCGCGCTGGCGCTGCGTGACCTGTGGTTTGAGCGGTATCTTTTGCAGGTCATCGTCCCCTATGTCCTTCTGGTGCTGATTGCCGGTTCCCTGTGTTTCCTGGTGGCCTACACCTGGCGGCAAAAGCGCGTGTTCATCATCCAATTCGCCCTGCTGGCCTCGCTGGCCACGCTGCTCGCCTATCTCGCCGACCTGGCTATTCCCCTCGGGGCCCAGGAAGGGTTGCGGGTGATGATCACCACCATTATGTATTGGGCGCTGTGCGTGGCGGGTTATCGCCTCTGCGGCGCGCGGCTGCGCTGGTTCCCCCCATTGCTGCATGGCCTCACCCTGCTGACGGTTATCAGCGTCGTGGCGCTGATGCTGCTGGGCAAGGCGACGGATCGCGCCTGGCTGATAACCTGGCCCCACGTACTGCTGCGCCTGGTGCCCATCGCCCTGCTGCTGGCGCGGGGCTGGTCAACCCGTTCGGTAAAGCTTATCGCCCTGTCGCTGACCGCGCTGATATGGACGCTCAGCGTCGCCCAGTCTTATTTGATTATTATGGAATGGTTGCCTTGGGACAGTTTTCGCTGGAGTTTTGTCGGCGCGCTGCCGTTTTGTTTTGTCATGATCTATTTTTTTGCCGAGCGGTTTATCATCGATCGTGAAGGCAGCCAGATCGAAAAGCGCGCGGCAATTATCGCCGAACGCGCGCGCATCCTGCAGGACATGCACGACGGCATGGGAGCGCAGCTGATAACCGCGCTGCGCCTGGCGCGCCGCCGCGACACCGACCCGGAGGAACTGGCCCGCCATATCGAGGAGTCGTTACAGGACCTGCGTTTGATTATCGACTCGCTGGACCTGGCCGAGCATGATCTGCTGCCGCTGCTGGGCAACCTGCGCTTTCGGCTGCAGCCGCGCCTGAGGGCGCTGGGCATTGCCCTGGAATGGGATGTGGCGCCCATTCCCGCCCTAAACTACCTGACGCCGGCGTCGGCGCTATCCATACTGCGAATTGTGCAGGAAGCCATTAATAACGCGCTGCAACATGCGCAGCCTTCCCGGATCCGCATCGAGGTCAAACCGATAGGCGATGAGGTCATGGTGCGGGTCGCCGACGACGGCCACGGCATGCTGCCCGATCTTATCCGGCCGGGTTCGCGCGGACTGGCGGGCATGCATGCGCGCGCCAGTAAGCTTGGCGTGCGCCTGAGGGTACAGGGTGGAGCGGGGGGTACCGAAGTGGCGTTATATCTGCCGTTTTTGGGCTAGCGTCTTTATTATAATCAGGAGAATACCGTAAACAGGGTATGCGCCCCCACCCTTGATTACGTACACTTTGCGTCAGTAGGATGCTGGTTGCCGCACATTGCGCGGCAGGTTGTGGGCATGCTGCGTTTACTGCAGGTTATATCATTAGATACACAGCATAGTTAGATTACGTTAATATTGCACTAGGTGATAAAATGCAAATCATTTTACCTGTAATAGGTTTAATCTTGTTAATGGTTTTAATGGTATTTTCATTATTAATGCATCAAAAAAATAAAAGCAAAACAAGATTACCCAACAGATATACCGAAATCAAAGCCAGAAAACGGTTGCGCCTATTTCATTAAGAATAGGATTATCCTTACAAAGGCAAAAGCTATTCCACCCGGTGGCGACACGGGGTGGAATATTTTCTTTATTATTTCCCACCCCTTATTCTTTCATGGCTTCCTCCCCCAAGGTTCTATTGCCAAGCGCCCCCTACCCGCAGCGGGCCGTCGGGATAAAAACCGGCGCATCGCCGCCGGCGCGCGGGCAATGCATTGCAGGGTAGCGTTTACGCTTCAGTTTCCTTAAGATGAAGGTATCATCTGATGGCAAAAAGGATTGGCTCGCATTGAGGATCCCAGGGGTGACGCGATGACGGGCGATGGCACATTTTGCTGTACTTTTCTTATAGGGCTTAATTAATGGAAACGATTCTCAGGCACCTTCCGGTCAACCAACGCGTAGGTATCGCCTTCTCCGGGGGCCTGGATACCAGCGCCGCGCTGCTGTGGATGCGCCAGAAAGGGGCGGTCCCTTATGCCTACACCGCCAATCTGGGCCAGCCGGACGAGGACGATTACGACGCCATCCCGCGCAAGGCGCTGGCCTACGGCGCGGAAAAGGCCCGCCTTATCGATTGTCGCCGGCAACTGGTGGCGGAGGGCATCGCCGCGCTGCAGTGCGGCGCCTTTCACAACAGCACCGCCGGCGTCACCTACTTTAACACCACACCGCTGGGCCGCGCCGTCACCGGCACCATGCTGGTGGCCGCCATGAAGGAAGACGGGGTCAATATCTGGGGCGACGGCAGCACCTACAAAGGCAACGATATCGAGCGCTTCTATCGTTATGGTTTACTGACCAATGCCGAGCTGAAAATCTATAAACCCTGGCTGGACACCGACTTTATCGATGAGCTGGGCGGGCGCCATGAAATGTCGGAATTTATGGCCCAGGCCGGGTTCGATTATAAAATGTCGGCGGAAAAAGCCTACTCCACCGATTCCAACATCCTTGGCGCCACCCATGAAGCCAAGGAACTGGAGTTCCTGAATTCCAGCGTAAAAATCGTCAATCCGATCATGGGCGTCAAATTCTGGGACGAAAGCGTGCGGGTCACGGCGGAAGAAGTGACGCTGCGCTTTGAGCGCGGCCTGCCGGTGGCGATTAACGGCGTCGTCTTCAGCGATCAGGTTGAGCTGATGCTGGAGGCCAATCGGGTAGGCGGCCGCCACGGTCTGGGCATGAGCGACCAAATTGAAAACCGCATTATTGAAGCCAAGAGCCGCGGCATCTATGAGGCCCCCGGCATGGCGCTGCTGCATATCGCCTACGAACGCCTGGTGACCGGCATCCATAATGAGGATACCATCGCGCAATATCACGCCAACGGACGCCAGCTCGGCCGCCTGCTTTACCAGGGCCGCTGGTTCGATTCCCAGGCGCTGATGCTGCGCGACTCGTCGCAGCGCTGGATCGCCAGCGAGATCACCGGCGAAGTCACGCTGGAACTGCGCCGCGGCAACGATTATTCCATTCTTAATACCGTATCGGATAACCTGACTTATATGCCGGAGCGCCTGACCATGGAAAAAGGCGATTCCGTCTTCTCGCCGGAAGACCGTATCGGCCAGTTGACCATGCGCAACCTGGATATCGCCGATACCCGCGAAAAGCTGATCAACTATATGAGCACCGGCCTGCTGTCCGCCAGCGACAACAGCGGCCTGCCGCAGCTGCAGGATAAGACCGGCAAATAATAGTATGATATTTTCTGATAACCGGCGCTGTATTATCAGCGTGGGTTATCATTTTGATCGCCCGCCGCCGCCAAAAAATCATTGCATGATACCTTAATCAAATATTGTATTTATTTACCTCGATAATTTATTTACAGTAAATTCAATTTACATAAAACCCGATTTATTTTACTCCGCGTTAGTTTTAGCGTATTAAGGCCATGGTTTATTACTTTGAAGAAATAGTTACCATGCAAATTGAAAATTTCCGTAAAACACACCCATTGATAGTGAATGGCACTATTATCGCCACTCCGTTAATTGAAAAATTCAACACTATTAAGAACGCCGGGATCCCTTTACCGAATAAAGGAGATCATCGTAGCACATCACATTCTGTGGCTAATCCGGAGAGACCTGTCGGCCAGCGGGCTAATAACACCGCGTCCGGCAGCACCCAGCCAAAGGAAAAGATTGCAGCGGGTTCGTCCTTCTCGGGCCTTAGCGCGGCGCGCAACCCTCAGCCGGACACGGCGTACGCCGATGATAGGTCAACGGTCAGAGTGCAGCATACGTTGCAAAATGCGGAATTCACCTGCGACTCTGACAAGCACAACGTAGAGGATGAATTTTGCATTTTTGAGGTTCCGGCGCCATACACGGGCGACACGTCTCCCGTTAAAGCGCTCTGCCGCAATACCGAGCTGCCGGGTGGCCTTCAACCGCCAGAGTTTCGACAATCTTCGGGGAAAAATGCCATTTATAACATCCGTCTCGAAACCTATATCCGAGATACGCTGCTCATGGAGGTTAACCACCGCGGCAGACCGCCGTTTTGGTTAAGGCCGCTGGCCACCGTCGCCTCCTGGCTGGGGTTTCATGGCGTGGGTCAAACCAATTGCGTGTCATGCGCCACCGCGGTGGCCGACACGTTTAAAACGGGCATATTACACGGTGCCATACCCGATATGCGCGGCGGTAGCCTCAATACGTTTGAAACCTGCCAGGACGTCGCCATGACGCGATACGACTCGGTCGCGCAGTTAGCCGATAAACTCAAGAATTGCGGCGATATTAATGCGGTAGTGGCCTTGAGGAGACCGTCCTGGTACAAGCTGTTCAGCTCGGTGGACGGGCACGCCGTCAATATTGTCAAAGCCGGCGATACCCTCCATCTGATTGACGCGCAGAAAAAAATTCACATCCTCCTCGATGGCACCCTTGATCAGGGCACCAAATATCAGAAGCTGCTGCGGTTTATCGGCCCGATGTCGGCCGACGAGGGCGCTATTACCCTGGCCGATATCGGCTTCCCCCTATCCGCAAAACGGTAAGCCGCATCCTGGCGCCGGCCCGTTCTGGCGCTGATTCACTTGCAAGATGATAATTGATACGTATCATCAATTATCATCTTTTTATTGCCGCGGCACCTATTATGGCTGTGAATCCTTCCCGTCCCGACCTGTCCACCGGCGGCTCGCCCCGGCCGGATATCCATACCGGCTGCTGTATCGTCGGCGGCGGGCCGGCCGGCCTGATGCTGGGCTACCTGCTGGCCAGGGCCGGCGTCGCCGTCACGGTGCTGGAAAAACATGTTGATTTCCTGCGCGATTTCCGCGGCGACACCATTCATCCTTCGACGCTTGAGATACTGCATCATCTCGGTCTGCTGACGGACTTCCTGGCGCTGCCGCACCAGCGGGTGGAGAAACTGCGCGGCGAATTCCACGGCGAGACCGTGACCCTGGCGGACTTTTCCCGCCTGCCGACCCGGTGTAAATTTATGGCGTTTATGCCGCAGTGGGAATTTCTTAATTTCCTGGCGCAGCGCGCCGAAGCCCTGCCGTGCTTTACGCTGCTGCGCGCCACCACGGCGCGGGAACTGCTTACTGCCGGCGGGCAAGTGCGCGGCGTGCTGGCGACCGGGCCGGACGGTATCACGCTGCGTATCCATGCCGCCCTGGTGGTGGGCGGCGACGGACGGCAATCCATGGTGCGCGCCGCCGCCGGCCTGCCGGTACGTGAATTCGGCGCGCCGCGCGACGTGATATGGCTGCGACTGCCCAAGCAGGCCGACGACACGCAACAGGCCAGCGGCCACGGCGGCCCGAAAAATAATTTTATCATGCTCGATCGCGGCGACTACTGGCAGTGCGGCTATAGCATCGCCAAAGGCAGTTTTGACACCCTGCGCGGGGAAGGACTGGCGGCCCTGCTGCGGCGGGTGGCGGAGGTCGCGCCGTTCGGTTATGACCGCCTGGCCGGCGCCGTCGCCGACTGGTCGCAGCTTAAACTGCTGGTGATACGCATCGATCGTCTGCAGCGCTGGGCCGCGCCGGGGGTCTTGTGCATCGGCGATGCCGCCCATGCCATGTCGCCCATCGGCGGCGTCGGCGTCAATCTGGCCATCCAGGATGCCGTGGCGACGGCCAACCTTCTCAGCTTTCCGCTGTCGCGGGGCCGGGTCACCCTGCGTCAGTTAAATAAGGTGCAGCGGCGCAGGCGTTTTCCCACCTGGGCGTTACAATCGCTGCAAATTATGCTCACCGGCAAAAACAGCCGGCCGCGGGATCCCGCGCGCAAACCATCCGCCATCGGCGGCTGGATGCGGCGTCAGCCCTGGGTGCCGGCGATCGCCGGGCGCATTATCGGGCTGGGTTTTCGCCGCGAGCTTCCCCGGCCCTTGCCTTCGGCGAGACCCGGCGCATCCCGGTAGACACCCCGCCCCGGCCCATTATCCGGTCATTTATTCCATAAGGAGACGATGTTGATATTGTCCGAATTCATTATTCCCGGCATGCTGATCCGCGATCGCCTGGTCACGGTGCCGCTGGACTGGGCGCATCCCGACGACGGCCGTACCATCAAGGTGTTCGCCCGAGAAGTGGTTGATCCGATGCAGCGCGACGCTGATTTACCCAGGCTGGCCTATATCCAGGGCGGCCCCGGCGGCAAAGGGCCGCGCCCGTCCGCCGGCGGGCCGGTATGGCTTGCGCAGGCGCTGAAAACCCACCGCGTGATCCTGGTCGACCAGCGCGGCACCGGCCGCAGCACGCGGGTGGAAACCGCCACCCTGGCCGCGTTTGCGCATGCCGGCGCCGCCGCGGATTATCTCTGGCTGTTTCGCGCCGACAGTATCGTGCGCGACTACGAATACCTGCGCGATCGCGTATTCGGCGGCGGCCGCTGGGAAATCCTTGGACAAAGCTATGGCGGTTTTATCGCCTTAAGCTACCTCTCCATGGCGCCGCAAGGCCTGGCGGCCTGCTATATTACCGGCGGCCTGGCCGGGCTGGACGCCGATGCGGATGAAGTCTATCGCCGCACCTATCCCCGGGTCGCCGCAAAAAATGAGAAGTACTATCGGCGCTACCCGGATGATGGTGCGCGCATCGCCCGGCTGGCGGACGCTATCGCGGCGCAGGATATCCACCTGCCGGACGGCGATCGCCTGAGCGTGCGCCGCCTGCAAACCCTGGGCAACGATTTCGGCCTGGCGCCGGGGTTTGAAAATATTCATTGGCTGGTGGAGGAGGCCTTCAGCGACGTGGAGGAAACGCGCTTATCCGACCATTTCCTCGCCGCGGTCATGGCGCTGACCTCCTATGACGGTAACCCGCTCTACGCCGTGCTGCAGGAAATTATCTACGGCCAAGGCGAACAGGCCAGCCGCTGGAGCGCGGAGCGCATCCGGGCGTCGTTTCCCGAATTTTCCCCGCAGCGCCGCCCGCTGCTGTTCACCGGTGAAATGATGTATCCCTGGATGTTCGAAGAGATCCGATCGCTGCGCCCCTTCCGCGAGGTGGCCGGGATACTGGCCGAACGCGGCGGCTATCCGCCCCTGTACGACCCGCTGCGGCTGGCGGCCAACGAGGTGCCGGTGGCCGCGGCTATCTATCACGACGATATGTTTGTCGATGCCGGGCTATCGCTGGATACCGCCGCCAGGGTCGGCAACCTGCAGGCCTGGGTGACCAATGAATACCAGCACGACGGCCTGCGCCAGTCGGCGTCGGTGCTAACCCGGCTCATGGAGGATATCCGCCTGCGCGGCGGGGCCATCCGCTAAAGCGGACCGCTAGTCCTGGCCTGGTCGATACTGCAGGCAATAGACATTATGATCGACATAGCGATCGCCGATTTTTTCCGCCCGCACCTGGCAATAATCGAATTCAAACCCCAGCCGCTGGGCCAGCCGGTTGCTGGGGCGGTTTGCCACCCCGCAGCGGATGATAAAAGTGTCCAGCTTGCCCGTTTCGCCATACCAGGACATCAATGCCTTAACGGCCCGCGACATCACGCCCCTGCCTTCAAAGCGCGCGGCCAGCCAATACCCGATTTCCGCCTGTTTATCATTAATAGTGTTAAAGGAGAGGATGCCGGCGATATCCCCGTCCCAGCGCACCACATACACAGCCGAACGGCCGGCGGCGAAATCGGCGCGGTTATGGCGGATATTGGCCAGGGTATCGCCGACGTTATTAATCAGCGGCGGCCAGGACAAATGGCGGCCCAGCCGTTGACGCTCGGCATGCACCAGGTCAAAAAGGGCCTGCGCGTCGCTTTCCTGTTGTAACGCGAGCATGAGCGAGGGAGGACTGATAAGTTCACGGTAATCCAACATGCCGGTTCCTTATTATGACAAAAAGACGTTGAGCGTCTTGAGCCTGAAAGATTATATCGCCATGCCCGGCACCGGCGTCAACACCGGCCTGCCGGCGAAAAAGCGGGTTAAATTCTCCAGCACCCGTTCAAACATGGCGTCCAGCGCCTCCGGCGAGCGCGCGGCCACATGGGGCGTCAGGATAATATTGTCCAATGCCAGCAGCGCGGCGGGCACTTCCGGCTCACCCTCCAGCACATCCAGCGCGGCGCCGGCGATGGCGCGGCGGCGCAGGCACGCGATCAGCGCCCCGGTATCCACCACGCTGCCGCGGGACACATTGACCAAAAAACCGTCCGCACCCAGCGCCGTAAGCGCCTGGGCATTGATCAAATGCCGGGTCGCCGCGCCTCCCGGCGTGCATACCACCAGGAAATCCGCCCAGCGCGCCAGCGCGTCCAGACTGGCGCAATAGCGGTAATCGCTGTCGGCGCGCGGTGTGCGGCTATGGTAGGCCACGTCCATATCAAACCCCATGGCGCAGCGTTGGGCGATTTTAAGGCCGATATTGCCCAGACCCAAGATCCCCACGCGCCGCCCGGTCAACTGCGGCCGGGTTCGCCGCGCCTGCTGCCATTCCCCGCGATGGACCGCGCGATCGAGGTCGGGGATATTGCGCACTATCGCCGCCAGCAGCGCCACCGCGTGGTCGGCGACGGCGGTGTCGTTGGTGCCGGCGCCGTTGGTGACCATAATGCCGCGCCCGCGCGCGGCGTCCAGATCGATCTTTTCAAATCCCACCCCCTGACAGCAAATCAGCCGCAGGTTAGGCAACGCGGCGATATGCGCCGCACTCAGGCCGATGGAGCCGATAGTCAGCACGGCCTCCACCCTGGCGGGGTCTATGCTGCCCTCAGCCGGCAGGATCGGACTATGCTCGTTCTCGCGCAACGCGGGACACAGGCGGAAACCGGCCTGCTCGAAGGCGGGACGGAACGCGGCGGGGATATCGACATGCAGCAATAACGAAATAGGCATAGGTCACAGGAGAAAACGAAGTATATTTATAACCATACATGAGATAGATGACGCATAAAAGTAGCCATGCTCTTAAATAGCGCCTGACGTCTTCAGGCCGATGCCGTTTCCTGAACGCACCTTTAGGGTGTACCGGCGCTTATTTCCCTGCCTGCGCTTTTTGCGCCTTGAACTGGGGATTCACCAGCATAAAGCCGCCATCGATAATAAACGATTGTCCGGTGGTATAGGCGGCGCCCTCGGACCCCAGCCAGGCAACCATCGAGGCTATTTCATCGACATGGCCCGGGCGTCCCAAAGGGATGCCGGGCTCTTTGGCGGTCCAGGCATCCTCTTCGCGCATATCATTGATTGGCGTGGCTATCATGCCGGGCGCCACCGAGTTGACCAGTATGCCGTAGGGAGATAATTCCAGCGCCATGGATTTGGTCAGGCCGCCAAGCCCGTGCTTTGCCGTCGTATAGGCGACGGCCGCGGGCAATGGGGTATGTTCATGAACCGACGTGATATTGACTATCCGCCCGCCCTGCCCTTGTTTGACCATGTGTCTTGCGGCGCGCTGCGCGCAAAGAAAAGCGCCGTCCAGCACAATGGAGAACGTCGAGCGCCAATCTTCGTAGGACAAATCCAGAAACGGCGCACCGGCACTGGCCCCGGCATTATTTACCAGCATATCAAGACGGCCGAAAGACCGGCTGAACTGGTCAATAACCTCCGCCGCGGCGGGCAACTGGGTCAGATCCAGCTGCAATACCTGGGCCTTGCGGCCAAGTTTTAACACTTCACCGGCGGTATCCTCAGCCCCACGCTGGTCTGAATGCCAGGTAATGCCGATATCAAAACCCTGTTTTGCCAAGGCGATGGCACAGGCTTTGCCGATCCCCGAGTCCGATGCCGTGACCACGGCGACGTTGCTTGCAGACTGAGTCATGGTGCTCTCCTCTGATAAACCGACGCGAATATCTTTATCGTTTCAGGACAATTGTCGGTTTCAAAAGTATAGCCTTTCAGCCGGAATCTTCCGGAACGCGGCGGGACGTCTGGGCGGCGGCTGGAGAGACATTTTTTTACCCTTTGGCTATCCTTAGAAAAACCTCAGAAATCGTACTACGTTATGTGCCCCTTTAATTACCAACAGGATTTTGCCAATACGGATTTCCGCCGCCATCCCGAACGGTATCAGGTAGGCCGCGGCGAGCAGGGCGTACTGCTGGTCGAGCCTTATAAAAGCGAGATTCTGCCGCACTGGCGTTTTAAAAACGCCGCTATCGCCAGAACATCGGCGGAAAAAATCCATGCTCTTTTCGAGCAATACCGCCGCCAGGATGATTTTGTCGGCATGGATATGGCGCGCAAATTTATCCAGATGGGCTATACCCGCGCCCGGCGTTACGCCAATCATCAGGGCGGCAAAAAATACGCCGCCGACGGTACCGTGCTGCCTTACATCGTTGACAGGCAAAAAGCCGATGCCGCCGCGGTATTTAAACACTATTGGGATCTGCTGCGCGCGGATGAGGATTACCAGCAACGCAAAAAACATCATCAGCGGTTGTACGGCTGACCGCGTGCACAGCCCCCATTTGCCGCCTCGCTGATGATGTGCCACTTTGTCATCACTATAATTTTTATAATGGGTTTGTATTTTTGATGGTCAACTTGGGAGACACCGAATGGAGATGTTGAGGAACCTGAATTTTTTCCGCCTTATCACCTCCGGCGATTTTTGGCTGAACATCGCCATTATTATCGCCGCCACCCTGATCATCCACTGGATTATCTCGCGCACGATCCAACTGGTGGGTCGCCGGGTGAAGCAGTGGAGCACCGGGCGGCACAGCGCCTTGTACCAAATTGCGGTTGAGATGCTGGACAACACCAAGCGGTTGCTGATTCTGTGCACCGCGTTTTTGATCAGCATGCGTTTTATCGAGCTGCCCGGCACATGGCACAGCGCCCTGGCGCACGGCTGGTTCCTGGTATTCGCCATCCAGATTGCCCTGTGGCTGGACAGCGCCGCCCATGTCTGGTCGCAAAAGGTGGTCAATCAGCCCGGCGCGGTGCGCAATACCGTGACCATGGTGATCCTGGGGGTAATGATTCGTTTGTTGATATGGGCGCTGATGCTGCTGTCCATCCTCGGCAATGTGGGCGTCAATATCACCGCGCTGGTGGCAAGCCTCGGCGTCGGCGGCATCGCCATTGCGCTGGCGATCCAGACCGTGCTGAGCGATGTGTTCGCCTCGCTGGCCATCGGTTTTGACAAGCCCTTTGTTATTGGCGACTTCGTGGTGTTCAATGATATCGCCGGCACCATCGAGCATATCGGGCTGAAAACCACCCGTATCCGCAGCCTGAGCGGCGAACAGATTGTCTGCGCCAACGCCATACTGCTGCAGCAGACCATCCATAACTATAAGCGCATGCAGACACGCCGCATCGTGTTCACCTTCGGCCTGGCCTATTCCACGCCCCCGGATAAGCTGCGCCTGGTGGGGCCGATGATTAAACGCATTATCGAAGAGGTTGAGGAAACCCGTTTTGACCGCGCGCATTTCCTGTCATTCGATAATTTCCGCCTGACCTATGAAGTGGTGCATATCGTCGCCAGCGCCGATTATAATAAATACATGGATATCCAGCAGGAAATCAATATTCGCCTGATGGAGGAACTGGCAAAAATGGATATCAAGCTGGCGATACCCACGCAAAATATTTTATTTACCGAAAGGGAATTCCCGCAGATAAAGGTACTGGAGCCAGGATTGCAGGAAAAGACGGCGGCGCCGCAGTAAATCACGCCGGGATATAAAAGACAGGAAGCGTGTTGATAATGCCGGCCGGGGACAGCCACGCTGCCGCGGGTCTACCGGCCGGGATCACCGGCGCGTATCCCCGCGCAGGCGCGGGGCGCGTCGTCACGAAATATTCAGCGATACAATTCGGCATCGCCCGACCACGTGCTGGAATCACCCGGGTTATCCACGCCGATAATACGGTAGTAAGGGGCATTTTCCTCCCTGGCCTTTTGCCGCAGCGCGTGCACCGCGTCGTCGGTGGAACCGGCCAGCCCGGACACTGACACCGTGCCGATGCTTTGATGCCCGGCCGCCTGCTGCTGGTTGATTTCCTGCGCAGCCTGACTGGAAAAAGAGATACCGGCGACGATGGCGGTAAATAGATAGGGTAATAGTTTCATAATCAGGTCCTCAGTGAGACGGGATCATCGGCCCCCGCGCCGTTTTCTGGTGCCGGCGCGGTGCGATCATCGAGGCTTGGTAATAACAGCGTTACACCAGAACGGTATAGCGGTAAAAATAAGAGTAGGCCAGGACGGCATCCACTGATATCGGGTGAATGTAACTTAATTTAACGGTGGCCATATATTAACAAAGTTTATACGTCTCCTTTCCCCCTTTAATTTACACCCAAGCGGGCCTCTCCTTTTTTTACTATTGAAAATCATCATATTTTAAATCTATGCCCATTCTCACCGAGAAGGGTTCATGTCAGCATTATACAGCGTTGACAAATATTTACCTTAATAAGATACATTGGCTCACAGATGGTTTGAATATTACAATGGTATTTATAATCGGCATTATATTAATGACAAGGCCGTGTCCCATTTCCCGCCGAGAACGCCCCTGACCGCCGCAAGCGGTTTGGTAACAAATTTCAACATATTCCTTTATTGATGAACCCGCCGGTAAATCCGATACTTAGCCTGTATCCGCATCAAATTGACGGGTGTGCAATATCAATGTTTAAGGAGATAACATGGATACCGAATTATTGCTGCGTATCGCCCTGGCCGGCGGGTTAGGCGCATTGATCGGGGTGGAACGCCAGCTTCGGGCCAAGGAGGCGGGGTTGCGTACCCATATCCTGGTATGTATCGGCAGCGCGATGTTTATGATTGTCTCCAAATACGGTTTTGCCGACCTTCTGGCGGACAGCCATAATATCACCCTCGACCCTAGCCGGATCTCCGCCCAGGTGGTGAGCGGCATCGGATTTCTCGGCGCCGGCACCATTATGCTCAATAAGCAGTTCGTCCGCGGCCTGACCACGGCGGCCGGGCTATGGGTCACCGCCGCCATCGGACTGATTGTCGGCAGCGGCATGTACGCCATCGGCATTTTCGGCACCCTGATGACGCTGTTGGTGCTCGAGGGCATTCGCCAATTAAGCAACCGGCTTATCGGGCGGCGCTATATGATCATGCTGTCGCTGTCCCCCGCCAGCATTGAACTCGCCATGCAGGCCTTGAGAAAACTGCATATCCGTGTGGTGCGGTCGTCGGTAGTACGTAACGAGAACGACGCCAAAGACTGCAAAATGACGCTGGAAGTCATGATGCGCACCCGCTATAAACCGGTGGAAGTCTATCGCCAGTTGCTGGGCGTTGAGGGGATGCATAAGATTGACATTCGCTAGCCCCGCCAAAGCTAACCGCATTCTGGCCGTTTTGCAGTATAATGCCGCCAATCCCCTCCACCGCACACTTATGGCGAGCTTTTTATCAAAAATAATAGCCTTTCCCGATTCAGTCCGCGCCGTCCTCCCGCCCCGATGCGGGGGCCAAGGCGCGTCATTTTATTCAACAAACCTTACGACGTCCTGCCGCAGTTTACCGACGACGCCGGACGCCTGACGCTGAAACACTATATCCCGGTACCGGATATCTACGCCGCCGGGCGCCTGGATCGCGACAGCGAAGGACTGATGATCCTGACCAACGACGCCAAATTAAAGACCCGGCTGACGCAGCCGGCGGAAAAAACGGCTAAGATTTATTACGTGCAGGTGGAGGGCGAGCCGGAAGACGCCGCGTTAAAACTCTTGCGTACCGGCGTCACCTTAAGCGATGGCCCCACGCTGCCCGCCGGCGCGCAGCGCGTGAAGGAGCCGGCCTGGCTCTGGGCGCGCACGCCGCCTATCCGCGAGCGCAAGGCCATCCCTACCTGCTGGCTTAAAATCACTTTATATGAAGGCCGTAACCGTCAGGTCCGGCGCATGACCGCCCATATCGGCCACCCTACCCTGCGGCTTATCCGCTATCAAATGGCGGATCAGACCCTGGCGGACCTGGCGCCGGGCGAGTGGCGTGAAGTGCAGTTGTAAGCAAAAGTACCATCACGGATGCCCGACCAGGGCATCCCGCAATCCGCAAGCGTTAAGGAGCGCGCATGTTCAAGCCGCATGTCACCGTTGCCTGTGTAGTCCAGGCGGAAAATCATTTCCTTATCGTCGAGGAAACCATTCATGGCAATCCCCGCTGGAACCAGCCGGCGGGCCATCTGGAGGCGGACGAAACCATCATCCAGGCCGCGCGGCGCGAATTGTACGAGGAAGCGGGCATCCACGCCCAGCCCCAGGCCCTGCTGCGCATCCATCAATGGATCGCGCCCGATAAGACACCGTTTCTGCGTTTTTTATTCGCCATTGATTTACCAGAGCGCATGACCGCCATTCCCCAAGACGACGATATCGATCGTTGCCTGTGGCTGCCGGCGGATGAAATCCTGGCCTCGGATTTGCTGCGCTCGCCGCTGGTGGCGCAAAGCATCCTGTGCTATCAACAGGATAAACGCTATCCGCTGGAGATGCTCGCCGCGTTTCAATGGCCCTTCGCACTCTAACGCTCTTTCCGTCACCCCGGCGCGGTGGCGCGCGGGGTGCCTGGCGTGGTAAAATCCGCCCCCTCGTATCATCAGCGCGCAATGTGACATCAAGGCGCGCGCGCCCGTTTGTGAGAATCCCATGTCAGAAAACAGTCAGCTTAAAGTGATCGTCGGTATGTCCGGCGGTGTTGATTCCTCCGTTTCCGCCTACCTGTTGCAGCAGCAGGGTTATCAGGTGGAGGGACTGTTTATGAAAAACTGGGAGGAGGACGACAATGAGGAATACTGCACCGCGGCAAGCGATCTGGCCGATGCGCAGGCGGTCTGCGATAAATTGTCCATTCCCCTGCATACGGTGAACTTCGCCGCCGAATACTGGGATAACGTGTTTGAACTGTTCCTGGCCGAATATAAGGCCGGGCGCACGCCCAATCCCGATGTGCTGTGCAATAAAGAAATTAAGTTCAAAGCCTTCCTGGAGTTCGCCGCCGAGGACCTGGGCGCTGATTTCATCGCCACCGGCCACTATGTGCGCCGCCGGGATGAGGCGGGTAAAAGCCAGCTGCTGCGCGGTCTCGACGACAATAAAGACCAGAGTTATTTTTTATATACCCTCGGCCACAGCCAGCTGGCGCAGTGCCTGTTCCCGGTGGGCGAACTGGCCAAGCCGGAGGTCAGGCGCATCGCCGCGGAGCTGGGACTTATCACCGCGGCCAAGAAAGATTCCACCGGCATCTGCTTTATCGGCGAGCGCCGGTTCCGCGAATTTCTCGGCCGCTACCTGCCGGCCCAGCCCGGCCCGATCCTGACCGTGGACGGACAGCGGGTCGGCGAGCACCAGGGGCTGATGTACCACACCCTGGGCCAGCGTAAGGGGCTGGGCATCGGCGGCACCCGTGACGGCAATGACGAGCCCTGGTATGTGGTGGACAAGCTGATGGATGATAACATCCTGGTGGTGGCCCAAGGCCATGAGCATCCGCGGCTGATGTCGGTGGGCCTGGTCGCCGGGCAACTGAACTGGGTGGACAGGCGGCCCCTGGCCGGTCCCCTGCGCTGCGTGGTGAAAACCCGCTACCGCCAGCAGGATGTGCCCTGCCTGGTCGAGCCGCTGGCGGACGGGCGGATCAACGTGCTGTTCGACGCGCCGGTGGCCGCGGTCACGCCCGGACAGTCGGCGGTGTTCTATCTGGGTGAACTGTGCCTGGGCGGCGGCGTTATCGAGGCCCGGTTGCCGCTGCAGGAGTGATCCTGATCTGGGTTTACCACGCGATTTGTGGCATGATCGGCGGCAAAGACACGACAACCATTTTATCGCCGGGATAAGTCCGGCCGGCGGCTGAATGCCCCCATGCGTGATTAAACGCCGCCGCATCATCAGGGAAGTGTACAGGAGTAACCTTGGCTAAGAATTATTATGATATTACGCTGGCATTGGCCGGGATCTGCCAAAGCGCGTTATTAGTCCGGCAATTGGCCAATAAGGGCGTGTGCGACGACGACGCGCTCGAAGTCTCGCTGCGCAGCCTGCTTGATCTTAACCCGCCCACGACGCTTAGGGTATACGGCGACCGGCCGGCGAATCTCAAGCCCGGGCTGGAAGCCATGGCGGGCATGCTTAACGCCTCGCGCGAAGGCGTGGGAGCGGAGATAACGCGTTATACCCTGAGCCTGATGGTGCTGGAGCGTAAACTGCATGCCAATAAAGGCGCCCTGGACGAACTGGCGAAGCGCATCGGCCAGCTTGACCGCCAGCTGTCTCATTTCGAATTAATGTCAGAGACCCTGATAAGCGCCATGGCGTCAATTTATGTCGACGTCATCAGCCCGCTGGGTCCACGTATCCAGGTGACCGGCGCCCCGGCCATGCTGCAGAACCTGCAGGTACAGGCCAAGGTGCGCGCAGCGTTACTGGCCGGCATTCGTTCCGCCGTGCTGTGGCAACAGGTGGGCGGCGGCCGTTTGCAACTGATGTTCGCCCGCAATCGCCTGTTTGAACAGGCCCGGCAAATCCTTGCACAATGTTGAAATCTTATCCCAGGAGTCGCAATCGATGGAATTATCCTCACTGACCGCCGTTTCCCCCGTTGACGGCCGCTACGGCGACAAAGTCGACGCCTTGCGCGCTATTTTCAGTGAATATGGCTTGCTGAAATTCCGCGTCCAGGTGGAAGTGCGCTGGCTGCAAAAACTGGCGGCATGCGCCGATATCAGCGAAGTCCCGGCATTTGACAACCACGCAATCGCTTACCTTGATGATTTGGCCGCCAACTTCAGCGAACAGGATGCCGCGCGCATCAAAACCATCGAACGCACCACGAATCACGATGTGAAGGCGGTGGAGTATTTCCTCAAGGAACGGGTGGCGTCGGTACCGGCGTTGCACGCGGTCAGCGAATTTATCCATTTCGCCTGCACGTCGGAAGACATCAACAACCTGTCGCATGCGCTGATGCTGCAAACCGCCCGCCGGGACGTGATCCTGCCCTATTGGCGTAAAATCATCGACGGCATCAAGGCGCTGGCGCATTTGTACCGGGATATTCCGTTGTTGTCGCGTACTCACGGACAGCCCGCCACCCCGTCCACGGTCGGCAAGGAAATGGCGAACGTGGCTTATCGTATGGAGCGTCAGTACCGGCAGCTGTCGCAGGTGGAAATCCTCGGTAAAATCAACGGCGCCGTGGGCAACTACAATGCCCATATCGTGGCGTATCCGCAGGTGGACTGGCACCGGTTCAGCGAGGAATTCGTCACCTCGCTGGGTATTCACTGGAATCCCTATACCACCCAGATCGAGCCTCATGACTATATAGCCGAACTGTTCGACTGCATGGCGCGGTTTAATACCATCCTGATTGATTTCGACCGCGATATCTGGGGTTATATTGCCCTGAACCACTTTAAACAGCGCACCGTGGCCGGTGAGATCGGCTCTTCCACCATGCCGCACAAGGTGAATCCGATCGATTTTGAGAACTCCGAAGGTAATCTGGGGATGGCTAACGCCATCATGGGCCATCTGGCGGGCAAACTGCCGATTTCACGCTGGCAGCGCGACCTGACCGACTCCACGGTGCTGCGTAACCTGGGCGTCGGCATCGGTTATGCCTTAATCGCCTACCAGTCCACGCTCAAGGGCGTCGGCAAACTTGAAGTCAACGGCGATCGTTTGCTGGCGGAGCTGGATCAGAACTGGGAAGTGCTGGCGGAGCCGATCCAAACGGTGATGCGCCGCTATGGCATTGAAAAACCCTACGAAAAACTTAAGGAGTTAACGCGGGGCAAACGCGTTGACGCCGCCGGCATCCAGGCCTTTATCGACGGCCTGCCGCTGCCGGAAGAGGAAAAGACCCGGCTGAAGACGCTGACGCCGGCCAACTATATCGGACGCGCCGTTGCCATGGTCGATGAGCTGAAATAATGCCCGGCGTGTGAAATGCCCTAGCAAACGCTCCGGTTAAAGCTCCGTTGAACATAAGTTTAGCCATCCTCTGGGATACTCTCCCAAAAGACGTCCATCAGCCCAGGGGATTGTTTTTACAGATTGGCAGAGACGGGTGATTCAGGCTCGTTACTGGTGCTTTAACTTAGGAGTTGCGATGCGAGTTCTGGTTATAGAAGATAATTCTCTTCTTCGACATCACCTGACAGTACAAATGCGTGAAATGGGTCATCAGGTCGATGCCGCCGCCGATGCCAGAGAGGCGGATTATTTTTTGCATGAACACCCACCTGATATCGCCATTGTCGACCTCGGCCTGCCCGATGAAGACGGCTTGAGCCTGATACGCCGCTGGCGCACCCATCAGGTAAAAATCCCCATTCTGGTACTCACCGCGCGCGAGGGCTGGCAAGATAAAGTCACCGTGCTGGAAGCGGGCGCGGACGATTATGTGACCAAGCCTTTCCATCTGGAAGAAGTGGTGGCGCGCATGCAGGCCTTGATGCGCCGCAACAGCGGACTGGCTTCGCAGGTCATTACCCTGCCGCCGTTCCAGATTGATCTGTCGCGCCGCGAACTGATGATCAATAACGAACATATCAAATTGACCGCGTTTGAATACACCATCATCGAGACGCTTATCCGCAACGCCGGCAAAGTAGTCAGCAAGGACTCCCTGATGCTGCAGCTTTATCCCGACGCGGAATTGCGCGAAAGTCACACTATCGATGTCCTGATGGGGCGATTGCGAAAAAAAATGCAGGCCGATTATCCGTATGAAGTGATCACAACGGTTCGTGGGCAGGGTTATCGTTTTGATGTTAATTAAGATCTATGGCCCACTTCCCTTATCAACATAAGAAGCCCTTCTCGCTTCGCGTCAGATTCCTGCTGGCTACCGCCTGCGTGGTTCTGGCGCTTTCCTTATGCTACGGCATGGTGGCGGTCATCGGCTACAGCGTCAGCTTTGACAAAACCTCGTTTCGCCTTCTGCGCGGTGAAAGCAATCTGTTCTTCAGCCTGGCGCAGTGGAAAGACAACCAGCTGACTATCGCCGTTCCCCCCAACATCGACATTAACTTTGCCGCCCTGGTGCTCATCTATGACGATAAAGGCCAAATCCTTTGGCGCCAGCGCTATGTGCCGGCCCTGGAAACACGGCTGAAACCCGAGTGGCTGGCGAAAACCGGCTATTTCGAGCTGGATACCGATACCCGCACCAGCAGCGCGGTGCTGGGCGACAATCCCACCGCGCAGGACAAACTGAAAGATTTCGACAGCAGCGACAGCAACGCGCTGACGCACTCGGTGGCGGTGAATCGTTACCCGGCGACCGGGCGGCTGCCCCCGCTGACCATCGTGGTGGTGGATACCATTCCCCATGAACTGCAGCGCACCGACCTGGTCTGGGAGTGGTTCAGCTATGTGTTGCTGGCCAACCTGCTGCTGGTGGTGCCGCTGCTGTGGCTGGCGGCGCATTGGAGCCTGCGCCCGATCAAGGACCTGGTGCAGCAGGTCCGCGAACTGGAGGGCGGCGAACGGGACCGGCTGGATGAAAATCCGCCGCGCGAACTGGGCATTCTGGTGCGCAACCTGAATATTCTGCTGAACAATGAGCGCCAGCGTTACCAAAAATACCGCTCCACCCTGTCGGATCTCACCCATAGTCTGAAAACGCCGCTGGCGGTGCTGCAGACGACGCTGCGCTCCCTGCGCACCGGGAGGGAAACCAATATCGAGCTGGTGGAACCGATCATGCTGGAGCAAATCAGTCGTATCTCGCAGCAAATCGGCTATTACCTGCACCGTGCCAGCGTGCATTCCGATCATAACGTGCTCAGCCGCGAACTGCATTCCGTACCGGCGCTGTTGGACAGCCTGTGCTCGGCGCTCAACAAAGTGTATCAGCGCAAGGGGGTCTCCATTTCACTGGACATCTCCCCTGAACTGACCTTTATCGGCGAAAAGAACGACTTCATGGAGGTGATGGGCAATATCCTCGACAATGCCTGTAAATATTGTTTGGAATTTGTCGAGATCAGCGCGCGCGCGAACGAAAAAGAGCTGCACCTGCTTATCGAAGACGACGGACCTGGCATTCCCGCTTCTAAACGCACCCTGATCTTCAAGCGCGGTCAGCGCGCCGATACCCTGCGTCCGGGACAGGGCCTGGGTCTCTCGGTTGCGGCGGAAATCCTGGAGCAATATGAGGGCGATATCATCGTCGGCGAAAGCGCGCTGGGGGGCGCCCTGGTGGAAGTGATCTTCAAGCGCCAGCAGGGTTACCAGGACGACGACTGATCTACGCAAGCGGCCTATATTTTGATAAAGAAGCGCGTCCTTGGCCTATTTTATAGCGGTATTTTGCGGCATGTCGGATAATTTAACCCCCGTAGCCTACCGGCTTCCGTTATAATCCAGACAGGGTCCCTCACGGTGGAATAGGCTATGGATTATCAACTCGATCTTGACTGGAATGACTTTTTACAGCGCTACTGGCAAAAGCGGCCGGTCATCATTAAACGCGCTTTCAAGAATTTTATCGATCCCTTAACGCCGGATGAACTGGCGGGCCTGGCAATGGAAACCGAGGTCGACAGCCGCCTGGTCAGCCATGAGGACGGGCGCTGGCAGGTCAGCCATGGGCCTTTTGAGAGTTTTGATAAACTGAGCGAGACCAACTGGTCCCTGCTGGTCCAGGCCGTCGACCATTGGCATGAACCTTCCGCCGCGCTGATGCGCCCTTTCCGCCAATTGCCCGATTGGCGGATCGATGATCTGATGATCTCTTTCGCCGTGCCCGGTGGCGGCGTCGGCCCTCATTTTGATCAGTACGACGTGTTTATTATCCAGGGACAGGGCCGTCGTCACTGGCGGGTTGGCGATAAAAAGGCGCTGAAACAGCACAGCCCACATCCGGATCTGCTGCAGGTAGAACCTTTCGACGCCATTATTGATGAAGAAATGGAGCCGGGCGACATGCTGTATATTCCGCCCGGTTATCCGCACGAAGGGTATTCGCTGGAAAATGCGCTTAACTATTCGGTAGGCTTTCGCGCCCCCAGCGGCCGTGAGCTGGTCAGCGGTTTTGCCGATTATGTCCTGGCGCAGGAACTGGGCAGCCAACGCTATAGCGATCCCACCCTGACACCGCGCGCCGACCCGTCCGCCGTTCTGCCGGAGGAGATCGATGCGCTGCGCGCCATGATGATGGATCTGGTTCAGCAGCCGGACAGATTTAATCATTGGTTTGGCGAGTTTATTTCCCAGTCGCGCCATGAGCTGGATATCGCCCCGCCGGAACCGCCTTACCAGGCCGGCGAAATATACGATCTGCTGCAACAGGGCGACCAATTGCACCGTCTCGGCGGCCTGCGCGTATTAAAAGTTGGCGAAGAGTGTTATGTCAACGGCGAACAGATTGTCACCCAGCATAAACAGGCGCTGGCCGTATTGGCCGGCGCTTATGTCATTAGCGGCGCGCAGTTTGGCGCGGCGCTGGACGATCCTTCGTTCCTGGCATTGCTGACGGCGCTGATCAATAGCGGCTATTGGTATTTCAAGAACTAAAACGAGGGATTGAAGCGCCGTAGCGGGGGTTGCTGCTGTCAAACCCGCTGCAAGCCGACGTACACCAGGCCCGGTTTCCACCGGGCTTTTTCGTTATGCCTTATGCGGCAGGCCTTTCGCGCGCAACGCGGTCAGCTCGGCGATGCGCATAATCACCCGCACCGCTTTTTCCATGCCGTCCTGCGAGGCAAATTCATGTTTGCCATGGTAGTTATACCCGCCGGTAAATAAATTCGGACACGGCAGCCCGCGAAACGACAGCTGAGCGCCGTCGGTGCCGCCGCGGATCGGTTTCATTATCGGTTCCAGACCGCAATCGCGCAGGGCCTGCTGCGCCAGCTCGATGATATGCGGATGCTGCGCCACCTGCTCATGCATATTGTAATAACTGTCTTCAATAGTCAGTTCGATATAGCAATCCGGGTGTAGCCCCTTCCCCAGTTCTTCGGCGGTGGTGATCATAAATTGCTTGCGGTCTTCAAAACGCTGACGGTCGAAATCACGCACGATATAATGCATTTCCGCCCGATCGACGCTGCCTTTCATACTGTTCAGGTGATAAAAACCTGCGTAGCCTTCAGTAGCCTCGGGCGTTTCGTCGGCGGGCATGCGCTGGTGAAAGCGCGTGGCCAGCGTCAAGGCATTCACCATTACCCCTTTGGCGGTGCCGGGATGCACGTTGTTACCGACAATTTTTACCAGCACCGACGCGGCGTTGAAGTTTTCATATTCCAGCTCACCGATGCCGCCGCCGTCCATGGTGTAGGCCCACTGGGCGCCAAAACGCTCGACATCAAAAAACTGCGCGCCTTTGCCGACTTCCTCATCGGGGGTAAAGCCGATACGGATATCGCCATGGGGCAGCTGTTTCTCCTTGATGCGCACCATAGCGGTAATGATTTCCGCTATGCCGGCCTTATCGTCGGCCCCAAGCAACGTTTTGCCGTCGGTAGTGATCAGGGTATGGCCCATCAGCTGATGCAAAACAGGAAACATTACCGGCGAGAGTATTTCATCACCGTTGCCCAAGGCGATATCACCGCCGCGATAATTCTCGACGATCTGCGGATTGACATGTTTGCCGGTAAAATCCGGGGCGGTGTCCATATGGGAAATAAAGCCGATAACCGGCACCGGCCAGGCGACATTGGCAGGCAACGTCGCCATCAGGCAGCCATGATCGCTTAATGTCACCTGTTCAAATCCCAGGGCGGACAGCTCTTCCTGCAGCACATGAGCCAGTTTCCATTGCCCTTCGGTGCTGGGGACTTGTTTAACCCCCGGTTTTGATTGGGTATCGATGGAAACGTAATGTAGAAAACGATCGAGTAATTTGTCCATTTTTTCCGCCTGTCGCATCACTGGCACCTATTATGGGTAGCGATGATTTTGCAAATATTGTGTCAGGTCAGTTTTCATGGTTTTGACCTGCAAAAAAGCATAATTGCCTAAGCATAGCGTATTCCGTTTGCCGGCAGAACCTAAACCGGCGGGGTTTGACCTGAAGCATGATTTTATATCGCGGCGGGAAAGGGGTGTTGCCGGAGAATGCCATTGGCAGCCTGCGGGGGGCATATAGTGTGTAGGCTGGGATCGGCGGTTGCGCTTGCCGTCATTGGGGGGACGTGTGTTGACTGGGGGAGGTTTTGCTTGCCGTCAGCGGGGTGGCGTATGTTGGCTGGGGGATGTTGCGCTTGCCGTCAGCGGGGCGGCGTATGTTGGCTGGGGGATGTTGCGCTTGCCGTCAGCGGGGTGGCGTGTGTTGGCTGGGGGAGGTTTTGCTTGCCGTCAGCGGGGTGGCGTGTGTTGGCTGGGGGATGTTGCGCTTGCCGTCAGCGGGCGGCGTATGTGGGCTGGGGGAGGTTTCGCTTGCCGTCAGCGGGGTGGCGTGTGTTGGCTGGGGGAGGTTTCGCTTGCCGTCAGCGGGGCGGCGTATGTCGGCCCGTGCGGGCAATCGACGAAGGGCCGGCAGTCGCCCCGGCCCTTTCGAATCCCGGGCTTCCGGCAGATCGCGCGCCGCTGCGCGGTGCCTTCCGTCCCGGCTGCCGCCCCTGGGACCGCACGGTACGCGCTCCCGGCGCGAACCGTGCTCTCGCCGCCTCCCTGCGGCTCGTCCGGTCGTCCGCCCTGCCGTCAGCGCGCTTGATGCCGGGTCAAGGTCAAGGTCAAGGTCAAGGTCAAGGTCAACATCAACATCAACATCAAAAATAAAATCAGATTGATGACCTTAGGCAAGTCTGTGGAAATACTGTCTTGCAGGACCAGACTTTCGCACCGCCTGCACGTATTTACCCACTGATATAACAGTTAATTTAGACTCCAGTAGTCCACAATATTATTATTATCAAAGGTGACATAGAAACGATTGCCGTGGATTTCAGTATTGCCGCTCATTTTCCCTGATACCTTGTTAGCTTGAGAAGAGGCTGAGCTGGCTGTACCAGCCAATCCTAGGGCACTGGAAATCGCGCCGGTACCAGGAATAAAACCGGTTAAACTGGATGCATCGCTTAGCGCGCCGTTTTTATGATAAACCCAGGTGACGCCATTGGATGATTTCTCATTTGAATCCGGTACGCCATACAAACTTTGAACTTGCTGTTGCGTGGTTTTACCCTTGATAATATGAGACTCAACGTAAGATGTGCTGAACTTATCTTCCCCTCCCATCATTCCACCCGAGCAAGCTGTAAGCGCGAGTACCATCATCAAGCCAAAAGCAGCCTTTTTCATTTTTATCTCCAGATATTCCTATAGTAAAAAAAAACAAACGAGCCAAACGAATCATAAATTTTTGTAACATGAAATTAATTAATATCCAACAATTTATCTTCACAATTTAAAAAATAATGCTTTACCTATTGATATATAAGCAATAAAACATTATGGGTTTGTAAAGAAAATGTGAGGAATGTCAATAATTGATTGCGCAGGCTGAATGAGATAATGCGCAGGACAGGCAATGGTGCGGCTCGCAGTTATTGATGTAGGAGAGTCTTCTGGGACCATTTTAATTAAGCATTATATTTTAATTAATAGGCTTTTTATAATTTTTCACCGTAGGCGACAGTAATATTTCCGTCGTAATATATCGCTTTTTCGTAATGAAATGGCGTTTAATCCTGACGCCATCGAGAAGACCGATACGAATAAAACCTCAGGCCGGGCGCTTCAATAAGCATTGTAACGCGGGACAGGTTTTGCCCTTGGCGCAGTCATGGCAAGCGAAACCCTCGCCGAACGACCAGATCCCGACCAAGCCCAAAGCAAACCTTACCCTCGCCGCGCGTCCCAATCCCTGGCAGCGGCAATTCTCCTCAACGCGCTACAGCGTCCCGATTTATCCCCGCTGCTCCACAAAGCCCTCAATAAACCGCGCCACATATGCCGGCACGCATTCGCTCGCCGGACCGTAAATCCGCTCCTCGAACTGGCTCTCCACCTGGCTGGGCTCGAGGTTGAGCTCCACCGTCCTGGCCCCGCTTATTCGCGCCTCATGGACAAACCCCGCGGCCGGATAAACATGGCCGGAGGTGCCGATCGCCAGGAAATAATCCGCTTTGCCAAGGGCGTCGTATATGGCATCCATGCCCAGCGGCATTTCGCCAAACCAGACCACGTGCGGACGCAGCACCGCCGGGAATTGGCAGCAATGACAACGGTCGGTTTCCGTAATATCGTCGGTCCACTCGATAATCTGGCCGCTGCTGACGCAGCGCACCTTGAGCAGTTCGCCATGCATATGGATCACGCGCCGGCTGCCGGCCCGTTCGTGCAGGTTATCGATATTCTGCGTGACCAAAAGAAAATTATCGCCCAGCATCTGTTCCAGCTCCGCCAGCGCCACGTGGGCGGCGTTGGGCTTGATTTCCGGCTGCTGCAGCTGGCGGCGGCGGGCGTTATAAAACGCCTGCACCAGCTGCGGGTTACGCTGGAAGCCCTCAGGAGTGGCGACATCCTCGACCCGATGCTCTTCCCACAGGCCATCGGCGGCGCGAAAAGTACGAATACCCGATTCAGCCGAGATCCCGGCGCCGGTAAGCACCACTACAAAAGGTTTTTTCATCTTGGTTACCGCCATGGTGTCACGGTGAAAAATACGTGAGCGCAATCGCTGCTGCCTGAGCCGTTTACTTTTACGAAACCGGATTAACCGGCGATGAATACGCATGCTGCTGATTCCTTAATGCATGGCACGGATAGGCCGCAAGGCGTTTATAAACCGCTGAGCACTCTTGCCGGGTCGATACGGCTGGCCCGCCGCGCCGGATACCAACTGGCCAGCAGGCTAAGCAGCAGCGCCGTGCCCAGCACGATCGCCACGTCAAGCCAATGCAGTTCGGTTGGCAGGAAATCGATATAATAAATATCACCGGATAATAAATTATGCCCCAGCAAACGTTCGATCCCTTTAATCACATCCGTGAGGTTAAGCGCCACCAGCACGCCGGCCACCACGCCGCTCAGGCTGCCCGTAAGGCCGGCAAGCAGGCCATACCAAATAAAAATAGCACGGGTTAAGCGGTCTTTGGCGCCCAGGGTGCGCAATATCGCAATATCGGTGCTTTTATCCTTAACCGCCATCACCAGCGTGGAAACAATGTTAAAGCACGCCACGCCAATCACCAGCACCATGGCCAGGTACATGATGGCGCGGATCATCTGGATATCCCGGTACATATAACCGTAGGTGCCCATCCAGCTGCGGATATACACATACGTTTTCGTCACCTCGCCCGCGTCCCGCACCAGCTTATTGGCGATGAAGGGATTATTCACCTTAATGGCGATGCCGCTGACGTCCTGGCCTTTATCCAGGTACTGCTGGGCATCCGCCAGCGGCACCATGGCAAAGCTGTGATCCAGCTGGCCGCTGAGCGCCAGGATACCGCTCACCTGCAGGCGGATACGCTTTGGCTCCAGCAATTTCATCTGCGGATCGCTGTTGGGGATCATCACGGTCAGCCAGTCGCCCTGCTTGACATCCAGGGCTTGCGCCACCCCCTGGCCGATAATGATCTGCTGCTTACCGGCGCTGAACGCCTGCCAGGCATTATCCTGGACATAGCGCGGCAGCGCGCTCAGGTTGGACTCTTGCCGCGGGTCGACGCCTTTGATCTGGATGGCCTTGAGCTTAACGCCCCGCTCCACCAGGCCGGTGAAAGTGATGTAGGGCGCCGCCGCGGCGATGCCCGGCACTTTTTCAATCCGGGTTAATATCGCCGGCCAGTCGGTAAAAGGCGGGTTAACCGGCTCGATTTCGCCATGCGGCACTACCGCTAAAATACGGTTATTCAATTCGCGCTCAAAGCCGTTCATGGCGCTCAGGCCGATAATCAGTACCGCCACGCCGAGCGCGATGCCGACGGTGGAGATAATCGAAATCAGCGACACCATGCCGCCGCGACGCCGGCCGCGGCTAAAACGCAGCGCAATTTGCAACGAAAGCGGAAATCCCCTCATTCCTGCGCTCCCAGCAGGTCGCCGTCCCGCCGCAGCTGGCCGTCGCGCATTTCCAACTGACGGTTCAGGCGCCGCGCCAGGTGAAGATCGTGGGTGACGACTAAAAACGCGGTGCCCTGGCGCATATTCAGTTCGCCCAGCAGTTCAAAAATACTGTCGGCGGTGCGCTGATCCAGGTTGCCGGTAGGCTCGTCGGCCAGCACCAGCGCCGGATGGTTGACCAGGGCGCGCGCTATCGCCACCCGCTGCCGCTCGCCGCCGGATAACTCGGCGGGACGGTGATGGCCGCGTTTATCCAGCCCGACCGACGCCAGCATTTCCCGCGCGGTAGCCTTTGCCTGCTGCGGCGTGGTGCCGCCGATAAGCAGCGGCATGGCGACATTTTCCAGCGCGGTGAAATCCGGCAGCAAATGATGGAACTGATAGATAAACCCCAGCCGGCGGTTACGGATCTCCGCGCGCGCCTGGGAGGATAAGGCCGTCAGCTGCTGGCCTTCAAAAATCACCTCCCCGGAGGTCGGCTCGTCCAGGCCGCCGAGCAAATGCAGCAGGGTACTTTTACCCGAGCCCGAACTGCCGACGATGGCCATCATCTCGCCCGGCAGCATCGAAAAGGACACGTCGCGCAGTACATCGGTAAACAACTTGCCTTCCTGGTAACGCTTACTCAAATTGTTACACTGCAACAAAGGAGCATTATTCATAACGTAAAGCCTCAGCGGGATGAACGGCGGCCGCGCGCCAGGAAGGATAAAGCGTGGACAGTAGCGCCACGACCATCGCCAGCACGGCGATGGTGGCAACCTGCAGTGAGTCGATATCGACCGGCAGCTCCGCGCCATCGAGGAAAGCGCCGATCACCGGCATTAAATTATTCAGTTGGCTGGCCAGCAGCACGCCCAGGCCGGTGCCCAGAAGGGCGCCGATAATGCCGGCGCCGGCGCCCTGCACCATAAACACCAGCATCACCTGGCGCCGGGTCAGGCCGAGGGTCTGCAGAATGGCCACCTCACCCTGTTTTTCCATCACCAGCAGGCCGAGCGAGGTGATAATGTTGAACGCCGCCACCGCCACTATCAGGCTCAGCAGCAGGCCCATCATGTTCTTTTCCATGCGCACCGCCTGGAACAGCTCGCCTTTGCGCTCGCGCCAGTCCTTCCATTGGGTGCCTTCGGGAAGCCGCTGGCGGCTGACCGCCTCGACGTCCAGGGGCTTTTGCAGCCACAGGCGCCAGCCGGTGATATTGCCGGCCGGGTAGCGCATCAGGCGCGAGGCGTCCTGCTGGTTGGTCAACAGCTGGTATTGGTCCACCTCGCTGTTGGCGGCAAAGGTGCCGGCCACGGTAAACAGGCGTTGGCTGGGAATGCGGCCCATCGGCGTAAACTGGCTTGAGCCTGGCACCATTAACCGCAGCTGATCGCCGCGTTTCACGCCGAGTTGTCCCGCCAGCTGTTCGCCGAGGATAACCTGGTAACTCCCGGGCTGGAGCGCATCCATATGGATGTTGACCAGGTAGCGGGCCAGCGGTTCGGGATCCTGCGGATTGACGCCCAGCATGACCCCGACGGCTACGCTGCGCGCGCTTTGCAGCACCACGTCGCCGGTGGTCAGCGGCACGATACGGCTGACGCCCTTAAGCGCACCTAGCGCCGAGGGCGGAATGCGTTTAGGATCAAGCGAGCCGCCGGGGGTGGTAATCAATGCCTGGGGCATGACGCCGAGAATGTTACCTTCCAGCTCGCGCTCGAAGCCGTTCATCACCGATAATACGGTGACCAGCGCCATGACGCCGAGGGTAATGCCGATGGTGGATAGCCAGGAGACAAAGCGCCCGAAGCGGTCTGATGCCCGCCCGCGCATGTAGCGCAGGCCAATATATAATGCGACAGGTTGATACATTGAATTCCGTTTGGATGCCGGTTGCCAAAGCAAAGTGATCAAGGATAATAAAGGGTCGTACCCTATTATGGAACTACTAACCGCCGCTACCGCCGGCTTTTATTCTTGTTAGGCTGCCTAACATAAGCCATCATGCTCAATGCACGCACGTTTCGCCATAGTCCATATCGTATTGGCCCCGGCGCAAGAGAAGAGATCTGACCACTGTTTATGTCCGAACAATATCGTTATACCTTACCCACTAAACCCGGTGAACAACGTTTATTGGGTCAACTCACCGGCGCCGCCTGCGCCGTCGAATGCGCCGCCATTGTCGATCGCTACCCCGGTCCCGTGATGCTGGTGGCGCCGGATATGCAAAACGCCCTGCGCCTGCACGACGAAATCCGGCAGTTTACGCGCCATCCGGTGATCACCCTGCCCGACTGGGAAACCCTGCCTTACGACAATTTTTCCCCGCACCAGGAAATCATATCCGATCGATTGTCGACATTATATCAACTGCCGGCCATGGATCGCGGGGTCATTATCCTGCCGATCAATACCCTTATGCAACGGATATGCCCCCATTCATTCCTGCACGGCCACGCGCTGGTGATGAAAAAAGGCCAGCGCCTCTCCAGGGACAAGCTGCGCGCGCAGCTGGAGCAGGCCGGCTACCGCAGCGTGGATCAGGTCATGGAGCACGGAGAGTACGCCACGCGCGGCGCCCTGCTCGATCTTTATCCCATGGGCAGCGAAGAACCGTACCGGATCGATTTTTTCGATGATGAAATCGACAGCCTGCGCATTTTTGATGTCGACAGCCAGCGCACCCTGCACGAAGTGGATCAGATAAACCTGTTGCCGGCCCATGAGTTTCCCACCGACAAAACGGCCATTGAGCTGTTCCGCAGCCAATGGCGCGAACAGTTCGAGGTCCGGCGCGACGCCGAGCATATCTACCAGCAGGTGAGCAAGGGCACCTTGCCTCCGGGCATCGAATATTGGCAACCCCTGTTTTTCAGCGAACCGCTGCCGGCATTGTTCAGCTACCTGCCCGCCAATACCCTGCTGGTCAATACCGGCGATCTGGAAGCCGGGGCCGGGCGGTTCTGGGCGGATGCCGTGGCGCGTTATGAAAACCGCCGGGTGGACCCGATGCGGCCGTTGGTGGCGCCCGAAATGCTGTGGCTACGGGTCGACGGGCTGTTCAGCGAGCTGAAAAACTGGCCGCGGGTACAGTTGATCGGCGAGCGGCTGGACGCGAAAGCCGCCAATATCAATATGGAATATCAGCCGCTGCCGGACCTGGCGGTGGAGGCGCAAAACAAAGCGCCGATGGATAAATTACGCCGGTTCTGCGAGCAGTTCGACGGCTGCGTGATTTTTTCGGTGGAAAGCGAGGGACGGCGCGAAACGCTGCAGGAACTGCTGGCGCGCATCAAGATCAACCCCAAATTAATCGCCCGGCTCGATGATGCCCAAGGCCCCGGCAACTACCTGATTATCGGCGCCAGCGAACGCGGTTTCATCGATCAGTTCCGCGGGCGCGCCCTGATATGCGAAGGGGACCTGCTGGGGGAAAGGGTAAGCAGGCGGCGTCAGGATAACCGCCGCGCCATTAATGCCGATACCCTGATCCGCAACCTGGCGGAATTGCATCCGGGCCAGCCGGTGGTGCACCTGGAACACGGCGTCGGCCGCTACGGCGGCATGACCACCCTGGAAGCCGGCGGCATCAAGGCCGAGTACCTGATCCTGACCTATGCCGGCCACGATAAGCTGTATGTGCCGGTTTCCTCGCTGCATCTGATCAGCCGCTATTCCGGCGGCGCCCAGGAGAACGCGCCCCTGCATAAGCTCGGCGGCGACGTCTGGTCGCGCGCGCGGCAGAAAGCGGCGGAACGGGTGCGCGACGTGGCGGCCGAACTGCTGGATATCTATGCGCAACGGGCGGCGAAGGTGGGCTTTGCTTTCCGGCAAAACCGCGAGAATTACCAGCTGTTTTGCGAGGGTTTCCCCTTTGAGCCCACGCCCGACCAGGCACAGGCGATTAACGCGGTGTTAAGCGATATGTGCCAGCCTCTGGCCATGGACCGCCTGGTGTGCGGCGATGTGGGGTTCGGCAAAACCGAAGTGGCGATGCGCGCCGCGTTCCTGGCCATTGAGAATCATAAGCAGGTGGCCGTGCTGGTGCCGACCACCCTGCTCGCCCAGCAGCATTTCGATAATTTCCGCGATCGTTTCGCCAACTGGCCGGTGCGCATCGAGATGATTTCCCGGTTTCGCAGCGCCAGGGATCAGGCCCAGGTCCTGGAGCAGACCGCCGACGGCAAGGTGGATATCCTGATAGGGACCCACAAGCTGCTGCAAAACGAGATTAAATGGCGCGATCTGGGCCTGCTGATTGTCGACGAGGAACATCGCTTCGGGGTGCGCCATAAAGAGCGCATCAAGGCGATGCGCGCCGATGTGGATATCCTGACCCTGACCGCCACGCCCATCCCGCGTACCCTGAATATGGCCATGAGCGGTATGCGCGATCTGTCCATCATCGCCACGCCGCCCGCCCGCCGGCTGGCGGTAAAAACCTTTGTGCGCGAATACGACAGCCTGGTGGTGCGCGAGGCTATCCTGCGCGAAGTGCTGCGCGGCGGGCAGGTTTATTATCTGTACAACGATGTAGAAAATATTGAAAAAGCCACCCATCGCCTGCAGGAACTGGTGCCGGAAGCACGTATCGCCATCGGCCACGGCCAGATGCGGGAACGGGATCTGGAGCGGGTGATGAATGATTTCCATCACCAGCGCTTCAATGTCCTGGTCTGCACCACCATTATTGAGACCGGTATTGATATCGCCAATGCCAATACCATTATCATCGAGCGCGCCGACCATTTCGGGCTGGCGCAATTGCACCAGCTGCGCGGCCGTGTGGGGCGCTCCCATCACCAGGCCTACGCCTACCTGCTGACCCCGCCGCCCAAGGCCCTGAGCCAGGATGCGTTAAAACGCCTGGAGGCCATTGCGTCGCTGGAGGATCTGGGCGCGGGTTTCGCCCTGGCCACCCACGATCTGGAAATTCGCGGCGCCGGCGAACTGCTGGGAGAAGACCAGAGCGGCCAGTTGCAAACCATTGGGTTTTCATTATATATGGAACTGCTGGAGAGCGCGGTGGACGCGCTCAAGGCCGGGCGCGAACCCTCGCTGGAGGATTTAACCAGCCAGCTCACGGATGTGGAGCTGCGCATGCCCGCCCTGTTGCCGGAAGACTATATTCCCGACGTCAATACCCGTTTATCTTTCTATAAACGCATCGCCAGCGCGCCGGATACCCGGGAAATTGAAGAGCTGAAGGTGGAATTGATCGACCGCTTTGGGCTGTTGCCCGATCCGGCGCGTCATCTGCTGGATATCGCCGGCCTGCGGCAACGGGCGCGCAAACTGGGTATCAAACGCATCGAGGGCAATGAAAAAGGCGGGTTTATTGAATTTAGCGAGAAAAACACCGTGGATCCGGTCTATCTTATCGGCCTGCTGCAGCGCGATCCCAAGACCTTCCGTCTCGACGGCCCGACGCGGCTGAAATTCATCAAGCCACTGCCGGAACGGCTGGAACGACTGCAGTATGTGGATCAACTGCTGGCGGGACTGGATCAACATCAGGTTCCCGCCTGAGTCCGTGACTGCCCGGACGGCTTGTCCCGGGCAGTCACGCAGCGGCTCGATGCGGATGACGGCCACCGGCGCTGTGGCGATTGCGGTACTAGACCTGTTTGTTCAAATCCAGACGGCCTTTGCCATCCAGGGGAATCTGCGTGCCTGGATCATGATCCATGCGGATTTTACCCTGTTCATCGCCGATCTTGTAGGTAACATCGTAACCCAATAGCTTCTGCGATTTATCATAAACCGTCTGGCAGCGCTGCTGGGTGGTGGTATAGGTGTCGCGATTTTGCAGATTGCCCTGTACCTGGTTGCCGGTGTATCCGCCCGCCAGCGCCCCCG
The DNA here is from genome assembly GCF_047324285.1 of Sodalis sp. RH14. NCBI lineage: Bacteria > Pseudomonadati > Pseudomonadota > Gammaproteobacteria > Enterobacterales > Bruguierivoracaceae > Sodalis > Sodalis sp. RH14. The sequence goes on along the minus strand of NZ_CP178739.1, from coordinate 1,651,997 downwards.
CCACCGTCGCCACGTCCTTGCCGCGCCCGCCGCCGAACTGATGCCCTAAGACGCCGCCCGCCACCGCGCCGAGCAAAGAACCGGCGATTTTATTTTCGTCCTGCACCGGACGGCGATGGGTAACGGCGACATTCCGGCATTCCTGGCGGGGGGTTTTAATGGTTTCATTGATTGGCGTTGCCGTGACTACCTGCGCATATCGCGGACCAGAGGAGAACACATCCAGTCCGGCAACCGCCGCAATCCCTGACGCCGCGGCGATCCCGATACCGACACCGGCCAACATTGATTTATTCATGGGAAACCCTCCTGAAGTAATAACCCACGCATTCACTGGCAGCAACCGGATCCCAGAGGCAGTCGATTACGCTAACTACGCCTGGGTTAATGACTGCCGGCCCTCTCCGGACGCTAGCGCAAAACGGAACTCATGGACTCCTCCGGCACGGCGTGCGTGATTCGCCCACCGGATGAACCGAAGTCTGCACAAAGCAGGCGACAGCGGCAATAAGACTAATAGCCAAAATAGGGCATTTATGCATGCGCCAAAGCCAGTTTGGGATAATTCCTAGGGGTTTAAGCGCCATTATCGGCGTTTTATGCTAAGGGTAAGCATTGCTAATACAATATGTTAGCGCCGAAAACCGTGTAATTGCCGCGTCAGCTTGGCATATTGCAGGGAAAGGGGGCGCAGAGGCATTAGCCGGGCAGATTTTCCTGCCCGGCGGCAGGCTGGCGCCGAACCCGGCGCAGCCGTATCAGAGGGAATGCCTGCCTGCAATTAATGCAGTTTTAAATGCGGCCGGATCACACGGTTAATCCGCCCCACCAGCACGATAAGCCCGGTTTTGAACAGGCCGTGCAGGGCCACTTGATGCATGCGGTACAGAGAAATATACACCGCGCGGGCGATACGGCCCTCTATCATCATGGAGCCGCGCATCAGATTGCCCATCAGGCTGCCCACGGTGCTGAACCGGGATAGCGATACCAGGGAGCCGTGATCCTTGTAGACATAGGGTTTCAGTTCCCGGTCTTTTAACAACGCCAGGATATTAGCGTACGCCCGGCTCGCCATTTGGTGCGCGGCCTGGGCGCGCGGCGGCACAAACCCGCCGGCGGGTTGCGGACAGGACGCGCAGTCGCCGATGGCGAAAATCGCGGGATCGCGGGTAGTTTGCAGGGTGGGCGTCACCACCAGCTGATTGGTGCGATTGGTTTCCAGCCCGGCGATATCCTTCAGGAAATCCGGCGCTTTGATGCCGGCCGCCCACACCATCAGTTCCGCCGGAATAAACTCGCCGTCCTTGGTGGTCAGCCCGCCGGGCCCGGCACTGGTCACCAGCGTCTTGGTCAGGACCCGGACGCCCATTTTCCCCAGCTCATGGTGAGCCGAGGCGGAAATACGCGCGGGCAACGCCGGCAGGATACGCTCGCCCGCCTCGACCAGCGTCACGTTCAGCGCCTGGTTATCGAGGCCTTTAAACCCGTAGCTGTGCAATTCCTGAACCGCGTTATGCAGTTCGGCCGACAGTTCCACGCCGGTGGCGCCGCCGCCGACGATGGCGATATTCACGCGCTCATCCGGGCCGTGCGGCTGGGTGGAAAACTTCAGGAACAGATTGAGCATTTCATTATGGAACCGCTGGGCCTGCGCGGGATTGTCGAGGAAAATACAATTTTCCTTCACCCCGGCGGTGCCGAAGTCGTTGGATACGCTGCCGAGCGCCATCACCAGGATGTCATAAGGCAGCTGGCGCACCGGCACCAGCAGATCGCCGTGGGCATCGCGGATTTCATCCAGCTGCAGCGTTTTATCGTCGCGGTTAATATTGCTCAGGCTGCCCATCTGGAAAAAAAAGTGATGATTGCGGGCATGGGCCAGGTAGCTGATGGCATCTACGCCTTCATCCAACGAACCGGTGGCCACCTCGTGCAGCAAAGGTTTCCATAAATGGCTGTGATTGCGATCCACCAGGGTGATGTCCGCCTTTTTACTGCGGCCCAAGGCGGATCCCAAACGGGTGGCGAGTTCCAGGCCGCCGGCGCCGCCGCCAACGATAACAATCTGCTTCAGGGGTAATGACAAAATAACCTCCAAATGTAAACCAATCGTTAACTAAGAGTAAAGATAAATACCCTTATAAAACACGTGGTTACCTTCAAATAAACTGTTGTTGCTGCAAGATTACCATGAAGGGTCATTTGGTCATACCAAAATTGATATAAATCAATTTTGGCCTAATAAGGCAGAGAATAAAAACGCAACCGGGCACCCGCGCACAGGCGCCCTGATGCCGGTTGGCCGGGGCGCTTAACCCAGCGCCTTGAAACTCTGGATCCTCAGCACATGGGGGGCGATATTTTTGAATTTATGACTTTGCTCCTCATCCCAGATAATCTCGTAAAACGGCGCCAGCAGCGCCGCGCTGCGGCGACTGTCCAGGGCTTCATCATTGCGCGAAAGCAACACCAGGCAGCGGTCGCGGTTTTTCTCGCGGAAGTTCTCCACGCATTTGGTGGCGATATCCACGTACTCTTCCGGACGATCGATTTTGCCCGGCATATTCTCATCCGGAAATAAATTCGGATTAACGATCACCTGGCGCATGTCGCACAGGAACCCGATGCGCTCCGCCCAGAACCCACCCAGTCCGACGCCGCAAATCAGCGGACGCTCGTCATCGGTCAGTTGCTGCATCTTGTCCACTTCTTTTAACAGATGCTGCATATCGTGGCGTGGATGACGGGTGCTGTAGCTTATCAGCCGCACATCGGGGTCGATAAACTGAAGCTGCAGCACTTTTTCATGATTACCGGGACTGTTGGAATCAAAACCATGCAAATAGATAATCATCACTATCCTCGTCGCTCAATAAGTCCGGACGCTGAACGTCAGTGGTCCGGGAATTCTATCCGCCGCTGTTTTTCCTCGGCCCACTGCGCTCCCAGCAGCGTAAGCTGTTGATGCACCTGCCGCCAGCGCGTGGAGCCGAGCAGTTCCTTACGGGAAATCACTCCCCGATGGTATAACGTCTCGAGAACGTCGACTTTGATCGGTGACAGATTATCCAGCACCTTGATGGCCCCGGCGCGGTTATTGCACACCAAAATCATATCGCAGCCGGCATCCAGCGAAGCCTGCGCCCGCTCGGCATAGCCCCCCATCACCGCCGCGCCTTCCATGGAGAGATCATCGGAAAAAATAATACCGGCAAAGCCCAGCTCGCGGCGCAGAACCGTCTTCAGCCAAAAAGCGGAAGCGCTGGCCGGCAGGGGGTCCGCCTCGGTATAAACCACATGGGCGGGCATAATGGCGTCCAGCGCGCCGCGCGCGACAAGCGTGGTAAAGACGTGCATATCATGGGCGCGAATCTCGTCCAGGGGACGGCCGTCGACGGGCGTTTCCTTATGCGAGTCGGCGGTCACCGCCCCGTGGCCGGGGAAATGCTTGCCCGTGGCCTTCATGCCAGCCTGATGCATGCCGGCGATAAAATTTTCCGCCAGCTCGATGGCCGGCTCCGCCTGATGGTGAAAGGCGCGTTCGCCGATAGCCAGGCTGCCATGCCCGATATCCAGTACCGGCGCAAAACTGATATCGATATCCATGGCGGTCATTTCCGCCGCCATCAGCCAGCCGGCGTCGCGGGCCAGGGCCGTCGCCTGCGCCATGGGGCGCAGCGCCGCATACGCCTGGGCGGCGGGCAGCAGGGTAAATCCTTCACGAAAACGCTGTACCCGGCCCCCTTCCTGGTCCACCGCCACCACCAGCCGCTGGCGCGACGCGCGGCGGATTTGCGCTACCAGCGCCGCCAGCTGATCGGGATCGTGATAGTTGCGGGTAAAAATAATCACGCCGCCCACCATCGGGTGCTGCAATATTTCACGCTCTTCGTTATCCAACTCATAGCTGGCGACATCTAACATCAATGGACCCACGACAACCTCGTTCAAAACGGTAAACCCAAATGGCGGCGCAGCGGCGCCGCATGCCGCAAAAAATGCCGTTGGCGCGTTTGCCGCCAGCGGACTTCATACCACATCAACATCAGGTAATCGACCCACGGCGCCCAGGCGGCAATGCGCCGCCGGAGAACGGCCGTGGCATAGCCAGGGGAGCTTGAGCCGGCCTGGTAGGCGCGCAGGAAATCCGCCTGCAGACCTTCGTCCAGCCCGTTGCCGCGAAACAGCGCCGCCAGTTCCAGGGCGATATCGCCGTCGCCGGCGTATTCCCAGTCAATCAGCCGCAGCCCGCCGTCAGGCGCGCGCAGCACATTGCCGGGGTGGATATCCATATGCAACGGCGCGCAGCACAGCGGCGCGGGCATTTTGGCGCGCATAAACCGCTGCTGCAGCCGCAGCCAGGCCGGACAGCGGCGCGCCGGATCGCTGGCCTGCCAGTAGGCGGCGTACCGGGCCCGCAGGGCAATAGGATAGCCGTGGCGCGGCCCGCGATGCAATTGCGCCAGCACGGCGGCAAGCTGGCCTCCGGCAACCGCCGCCTGCCACCCGGCCGGCGTCAGGCATTCCCCGGCCAGCCACTCCAACAGCAGCCATTGCGCCGTGCCGGCCAGCGGCTTTGGCGCCGGGGTGCCGGCGGGCAAGCGCCGCAGCAGGCGATATTCCCGCCGCCGGTCCACGCCCAGCAGCCATTCAGACGGCGTCGCTTCCCGCGCGATGAGATCCCCGCCCGCGGCGCTGACCCGCCAGCTGGCGCCGGTCAGGCCATGCACCGGCGCCACCCGCCGGCCGGCGACATTCATCGCCGGCACCTGCGTCAACAGAACATCAAGGGAGACGCTACTCTTGCGCAAGCCCTTTACCCGACCAGACAATCTCGCCGGATTGCACCAGCATTAACTGCATCTCGATGTCGGGCAGTTTTGCATCGCCATTGGCGTCGCTGTAAAGCACATATTGCGCATTGAGATAGCGCGCCAACCCTACCGCCTTGCTGCGCGACTCCAGACTATCGTCCACCGACAGTCCCAGGGTCTGCTTGGCCGACGCCATCTGGTCCTGGCTGATGATGGTAAAGGTCTTATCCGCCGCCAGGGCGCTGTAGATTGCGGCGGTAGCTTTGCCGGTCTGTATGCTGCCATTGGTATTGTTTTTCATGCTATTGATCAACAGTACGCTGCCAGGCGCGATCCCCTGGGCGCCAAGCATTTGCTTGACCAGCGGCGCGACGCTTGCCGGCCAATCCAGGGTCCTGAGCTTAGGCGGCTGCGGTACCGGCTGCGGCTGTGGCTGCGACGGAACCGGCTCAGGCGCCGGCACCGGCTGGGCCGGTTCAATAGTGGCGGGCGGCTGCTCCGGTTCCGGCGCGCGCGTCGGACATCCGGTCAGCACCAGCGCGGCTAATGCGACAAAGAGATACTTTTTCATCATCCATCACTCAAACATAGGTTACAAAAACAGATAGAGGCGAACGCGCCTGGCCTCGAGATTACCGGTGATGGATTCAACGGTGACATCGGCGCCCGGCGGGATCACCAGTGTACGGGTAGCGGGGAAAGGCAGTACGTCCAGACCCTGCGGGTCGTACCAATAAAACCGGTAATTGACGGTAACGGCATGATCCTGTCCGTTGCCGATCGTGGCGTGCGCACGGCGGCGGCCCTGGTCGTCGCCGATGGTGGGCGCTTCGGCGGTAATCCCGGCCGTCATTACCGACGGATCCATAATCAGCGTCTGCCGATCGTTAATCATCAGCGTCTTGTTATGACTGGCGGTACAACCCGTGATAAGCAGCAGCATGGCTAAAAACGGCGGCGTAAAACGCATAGGCCTCCCCGATTGCTTGTGTGTCCCATCGCCCTGCGGCCGCTCAAAAATTCACCAGCGGACCGAGCGCCCTGCCGCCGAGAAGATGCATATGCAGATGATAGACTTCCTGGCCGCCGTGGCGGTTGCAATTGACTATCAGGCGAAAGCCGTCCTCGGCGATGCCTTCCTGCCGGGCAATTTTGGCGGCGGCGGTAAACATGCGGCCCAGCGCCGCCTCGTGTTCGGCGGTAACGTCGTTTACGGTTGGGATCAGGATATTGGGTACGATCAGGATATGGCTTGGCGCCTTGGGGGTAATATCACGAAAGGCAGTAACCAGTTCGTCTTGGTAAACGATTTCCGAGGGTATTTCCCGGCGAATAATTTTACTGAAAATAGTTTCTTCAGCCATGACATCTTTCCTTGTATCAAAACAGGTTAGTGCATGGAGTATGAGCGACTTACCCCCATTATTTCAACCTTGGGATGGTTTTATTACAGCGAGGGACGGTACGCGCGGGCACGGTGGGCAAAAGCATCAATGGCGCGCACATGTTATCGGCAGACTATAAGGGAGGCCTTCGCCTCCCTGTGGTACTGCCGCACGCGTTATAGCGCCATCATGACACGCTATGGCGCATATATTCATCCATATCGGTTTTCAGGTTATCCGACTTGGTGCCGAATATCGCCTGTACCCCGGAGCCGGCCACGACCACGCCGGCCGCGCCGAGCAATTTCAGCCCTGGCTGGTCCACCTTGGAAATGTCCGCCACGCTGATGCGTAAACGGGTAATGCAGGCATCCAGGTTGGTGATATTGTCCCGGCCGCCGAACGCCTTGACCAGCGCTCCCGCCATTTCCGTGCCGCCCTGGGCGATCTGCTGGCTGCCTGTCGCTTCACGGCCGGGCGTTTTCAAATCCAGTTTGACAATCAATACCCGGAAAAGGGTGTAGTAAACCAGGCCGTAGAGGATACCCACCACCGGGAACAGCCAAATGCGGCTGCTGTTGCCGCTCAGCACCACAAAGTCGATCAGGCCGTGGGAAAAGCTGGTGCCGTCACGCATGCCGAGCAGGATACATATAGGAAACGCCAGGCCCGCCAGGATGGCGTGGATCACGTAAAGAATGGGGGCCACAAAGATAAAAGCGAATTCAATCGGTTCGGTAATGCCGGTCAGGAATGCGGTCAGCGCGCCGGAAATCATGATGCCGCCCACTTTGGCGCGGTTTTCCGGTTTAGCCGAATGCCAGATGGCAATCGCGGCGGCCGGCAGTCCGTACATCTTGAACAGGAAGCCCCCGGACAGCTTGCCTGCGGTGGGGTCGCCCGCCATATAACGCGGTATATCGCCATGGAACACCTGGCCCGCGGCGTTGGTGAACTCGCCCACCTGCATCTGGAACGGCACGTTCCAGATATGATGCAGGCCGAAAGGCACCAGCGCGCGTTCCACCAAGCCGTAGATGCCGAAGGCCACCACCGGGTTCTGGTATGCCGCCCATTGGGAGAAGTCCTGGATGGCCGACCCGATCGGGGGCCAGATAAAGGATAAAACGACGCCGAGCAGGATGGCGATCAGGCCGGAAATAATCGGCACGAAACGTTTACCGGCAAAAAAGCCCAGGTATTCCGGCAGCTTGATGCGGTAAAACCGATTGAACATATAAGCGGCGATGGCACCCGAAATAATGCCGCCCAATACGCCGGTGTCGGCCAGATGCTTAGCGGCGATTTCCTGCGCCGGCAGGCCGAGAACCAGTGGCGCCACTACCGCCATGGTTTTCACCATGATGCCGTAGGCCACTACCGCCGCCAGGGCGGAAACGCCGTCATTATTGGTGAACCCCAGCGCCACGCCGATGGCGAAAATCAACGGCATATTGGCAAAAACCGAACCGCCGGCCTCCGCCATGACATGGGAAACAACGGCGGGTATCCAGCTGAATTCAGCGGAACCGACGCCGAGCAGGATGCCGGCAATCGGTAATACGGATACCGGTAGCATTAGCGATTTACCTACTTTTTGCAGGTTGGCGAATGCGTTCTTAAACATAATGATGAATGCTCCTAGTAATAATGCCGGATCCGCCCGCGCCAGGGCGCGAGCTCAAATTGCGCTGGCTTTTTGTCTTATGAACCGCTGGGGTTGTATTTATTACGCAGTGTAAAATAAATCGCCGACCGGGTGTTTGATGATAATCACGTTTCACTGACGCCGGCCAAACGCGCCATGACACCGGCGCCCATGGCCATGACGCGCGAGGTGATTAAAACATCCGCAACCCGCCCCGGCGCGCGTTTATTTCACCCCATTACGCGCTGGAAATACCGCCGGACTCAACTATGCGCGGCGAGGCGCGCGGGATCAACATGAAACAACCGGCCGAAATTCGCGGTGGTGGCCTGCGCCAGTTGTTCCACCGTCACGCCTTTCAGGCCGGCCATAAAATCGGCCACGTCCCGCACATAGGCCGGCTGGTTTTCCTTGCCGCGATACGGCACCGGCGCCAGATAAGGCGAATCGGTCTCCACCAGCAGCCGGTCGAGCGGAACATAGCGCGCCGCCTCGCGCAGCGCCTCGGCGTTGCGAAAGGTGACGATGCCGGAAAACGAAATATAAAAACCCAGGTCCAGCAGGGTCTTGGCGGTGGCGATATCTTCGGTAAAGCAATGCAGGACGCCGCCGCACTCCCCCGCCCGTTCTTCATGCAGGATAGCCAGCGTGTCTTCCCGCGCCGAACGGGTATGCACGATTACCGGCTTGTTCACGGCCCGGCCGATGCGGATATGCTCGCGCAGCGCCGCCTGCTGTTCGGCCTTATTATTCTGCTGGTAAAAATAATCCAGCCCGGTCTCGCCCAGGGCCACCACGTTGTCGCCCGCGGCCAGGCGCCTGAGTTCGGCAAAATCATAGGGCTCATCCAGATTCAGCGGATGGACGCCGCACGACATCAGCACCTCGTCGCGCTGGCCGATCAGTTCGCTCATCTTGCTAAAACCCGCCAGGGTGGTGGCCACAGCCAGCATCAGATGAACATCGCGCGCCTTGGCCTTGGCCACCACGTCGGCAACATCGCGATGCAGGGTCTCGTAATTCAACCCGTCAAGATGGCAGTGGGAATCGACTAAAAACATGACATTACCTTTTTATAGAGTCCAGGGATGGGTGCGCCCGTCCGGCGCGCCGTTTTCCCAGTTAAGCAATTGATTGGTCAGCAACAATTCGCGGTTAACACCGGCAATCTCCCGCCACTGCCGCCGGCACTGGAGCCACTGCTGCAATTGATGATGCAGGGCGCCGGGCTGGAATCGCGCGGCCAGCTCGCCCACCAGCGCCAGCTGATCCTGGTTGAGCATAAACCCGGCGGCGCCCTGTTGCCATTTCAGGGCGTCCGTGAGCAGGCTGAGCAGCCAGTATACCGGTTCGTCATCCTTGTCCTTGTTTAACAGCGGCAATAGCCTCAGAAAATCGCCGTCGGCAAGCGCGCGGCCCAGCCCGTCGCACAGCGCCGCACGTTCCGCCCAGCGGCCCGGCTGCAGAAGCTCCAGGGCGCCGACCGGCGCACCGCTGGTAAGCCGCAGCGCCGTGCGCGCCTGCTCTTGCGCCGTGATGCCCTGCTGCTGGAGCCACCGCAGGCCGGCCGGCTCTTCCGGCGACGGCAGGTGCCAGTACAGACAGCGGCTGCGCAGGGTGGGCAACAGGTGCGACGGTTCGCGGCAGCCGAGCAGGAAAAAGGTGCGGTCAGGCGGTTCTTCCAGGGTCTTGAGCAATGCGTTGGCCGCCGGCTCGGTCAGTATTTCACTGTGGGGCAACCAGACCACCTTGGCCCCGCCCTGCTGCGCATGATGGTAGAGCGGGTCGATAATCTGGCGGATATTATCCACCCCCAGGCTCAAACGCCCTTTCTCCGGTTCGGGCTGATAAAAATCGGGGTGGGTGCCGGCCAGCATCAGGCGGCAACTGTGGCAATGGCCGCAGCTTTTGATGCCGTCCGGCCGCTGGCAAATGAGCCAGCGGCTCAGGGCATAGAACAGCGATGACACGCCGCTGCCCTTGAGCGCATGGATAAGCAAAGCGTGATGGCCCTTGCCCTCCTGATAGCGGGCGAGAATCTGCCGGTAGGGCGTATTCAGCCACGGATACCATTTCACGGCCGGGACTCCGGCGCGTCCAGCCAGCGGTTCAGGCTGGCGCGCAGCGCGTCGCTAACCTGCGCCAGCGAACGGCTGGCGTCAATGGTAACGATGCGCGCGTCCGCCGCGGCCAGGGCCTGGTAACGCGCCCGGATGCGGTCAAAAAAGGCCAGCGACTCCTGCTCGATGCGATCAAGCTCGCCGCGCGCCCGCGCGCGCTGAAGGCCAATGGCCGGAGGGAGATCCAGGTACAGGGTTAAATCGGGGCGGAAATCCCCCAGCACCAGGTCGCGCAGCGCCGTCAGCAGCTGCGGATCCACGCCGCGGCCGCCGCCCTGGTAAGCCTGGGATGAGAGATCGTGGCGATCGCCGATAACCCACGCGCCACGCGCCAGCGCGGGTTTGATCACATTCTCCACCAACTGGACGCGCGCGGCGTACAGCATCAGCAGTTCCGCTTTATCGGTTACCGGCTCGTTGTCGATACCGTCCTTGATTAAGCGGCGCAACGCTTCCGCCAGCGGGGTTCCGCCCGGCTCGCGGGTAAAAACCACATCAGTGATGCCACGGGCCCTGAGCGTCTCCACCAGCACGGCGATGGCGCTGGTTTTCCCGGCGCCCTCAAGCCCTTCAATCACGATGAATTTACTGTCCATGGTTTTCCTTTACGCTTTCACGATATTGCTGTACGGCTTGATTATGGCTTGCCAGGTTGGTGCTGAAAATATGGCCGCCCTTGCCGTCGGCGACAAAATAAAGATACGACGTCTTGGCAGGATGCGCGGCGGCCTCAAGCGACGCCTGTCCCGGCATGGCGATCGGCGCGGGGGGCAGTCCGGTAATCAAATAGGTATTATACGGCGTTGGCGTCGCCAGGTCTTGCTTGCTGATGATACCTTTATAGCTCTCGCCCATGCCGTAGATCACCGTGGGATCGGTTTGCAGGCGCATGCTCAGGCGCAGGCGGTTGATGAATACCGAGGCCACCTTGGGGCGTTCGTCCGCCACACCGGTCTCTTTTTCCACAATCGAGGCCATGGTCAGCAAATCCAGCGGCGTCTTGTACGGCAGTCCCGGCGCCCTGTCCCGCCAGACTTCATCCAGCGTTTTATCCATCCGCTGTCCCGCGCGCTTTAACAAAGCGATATCGGGGGTTTGCGCGGTATACAGATAGGTATCGGGATAAAAGCGCCCTTCCAGCGTGGACGATGGCTCCCGGCCCAGCAGGCCGGCTACCTGATCCGCCGCCACCCCGTCCAGGGTATGTTTCAGGTAAGGCGCCTTGGCGATGATGGCCAGCCACTCCTTAAACGTGGACCCCTCGACAAAACGGATGGAAAACTGGGCTTCCCGGCCGCTGGCTAATAACGCCAGCATCTGGCGCACCGTCATGCCGGGTATAAACCGGTAGGTGCCCGCCTTGAAGCTGGCCAGCTCCGGCTCCAGTTGCCACAGCGCTGGCAGCCAGCGGGTACGCTTGACGATATGCTGCTGGCGCAGCGCGGTTTTCAGCCCCTCGCGCCCGGTGCCGGCGGGCAAGGTAAAAATAGTCTCTTGTTTAATGACCAGCGGCGACGCGGCGAAATGCTTGACCTGGTACAGGCAAAACGCGATGCCGGCGGCCAGCAGGAGGATAATGGCGATAAAAAACGTTTTTTTCATGCAATAACTCAGTTAACAGTGCGGGCTGACGAAGTCGAACAGGGCCCTGGCGGGATAGCGGCGCTGCGCGATACGGTTGACCGGCAATACCGGCATCAGCGCATTGCAAATGATCACTTCCTCGGCGTCATCGAGCGCGGCGGCCGGCGCCTCGACCTGTTGCAGGCTGAACGGCGAGGCCGCAAGCAAGCGCATGATATGACGCCGCATAACCCCCGCCACGCCGGCATGGGTCAGCGCCGGTGTATAAACCCGATCCCCGGTGCGCCAGAAAATATTCGCCGCGCAGCATTCAACGATAAAACCCTGCGTATCAAGCACCAGCGCCTCCTCGGCGACGGCATCCCGTTCCAGGTGAGCGCGGATTAATACCTGCTCCAGGCGGTTAAGGTGCTTTATGCCGGCCAATAGCGGACCGCGGGCCAATCTGACTGGACTCAGGGCAAGGCTGACGCCGCTTTCGCGCCAGGCGACATAATGCGCCGGCGCGGCCGTATGGGACATAATACGTAACGGCGCATCGCAACCGGCCGCGCTATACCCCCGGCCGCCGCTGCCGCGGCTGATGAGTACTTTGAGCACGCCTTGCTGTCGGAGTTCCGCCACCCGGCGCATTTCGCTGGTTAATAACCCGCGGTCCAGCGGCGCAAACAACAACCGCTCGCCGGCCTCGGCCAGCCGGTCCAGATGGTAGGGCAGTAAATCGATCGCACCCGCGCGTATGCGCGCGGTGGTAAAAAAACCGTCGCCGAATTGGGTGGCGCGATCGTTTACGGGCAATTGGCGCCGGGGTTTTCCGTTGATCCAATACATAGTTCACCTGGTAAGCGGTCGCCGATGCGGCAATGATAAAAAAATGGCCCGATAAACGGGCCATTAGGCATCACTCTACGATTATATCCGGCGGAATACCAGTGACCCGTTGGTGCCGCCGAAACCGAATGAGTTGCATAACGCATATTCCATTCCAGGCACCTGACGAGCTTCATGGGGCACAAAATCCAAATCGCACTCGGCGTCAGGGTTGTCCAGATTAATGGTGGGCGGAATAGCCCGATCGCGCAGCGCCAGTATGCTGAAAATAGACTCTATCGCCCCGGCGGCGCCCAGCAAATGCCCGGTCATCGATTTCGTGGAGCTGATCATGACCTTGTACGCATCCTGGGCGAACACGGATTTCACCGCGTAGGTTTCAGCTTTATCACCCACCGGCGTGGACGTGCCGTGCGCGTTGATATAGCCGACCTGCGACGGGGTGATGCCCGCGTCACGCAGGGCGTTGACCATGGCCAGCGCCGCCCCCGCGCCGTCTTCCGGCGGCGAGGTCATATGATAGGCATCGCTGCTCATACCAAAACCCACCACTTCGGCGTAAATTTTCGCACCGCGCTTTTTAGCATGCTCGTACTCTTCCAGCACCATGACGCCGGCGCCGTCGCCCAGCACAAAGCCGTCACGGTCACGATCCCAGGGGCGGCTGGCCGCCTGCGGGTTATCATTACGGGTAGACAGCGCGCGCGCGGCGCCGAAACCGCCGACGCCCAAGGGCGTGCTGCCTTTTTCAGCGCCACCGGCCAACATGACATCCGCATCGTTATAGGCGATTATCCTGGCGGCATGGCCGATATTGTGCACACCCGTGGTACAGGCCGTCGCCACGCAGATACTTGGTCCGCGCAGTCCGCACATGATGGTCAGGTGCCCGGCTATCATGTTGACGATGGTGGAAGGCACAAAAAAAGGACTGATTTTGCGCGGTCCGCCATTCACCAGGGCGGTATGATTTTCTTCAATCAATCCCAACCCGCCGATGCCCGAGCCGATAGCCGCACCGATACGCGGCGCGTTTTCCTCGGTGACCACCAAGCCGGAATCCTGCATGGCCTGGATGCCGGCCGCAATGCCGTACTGTATGAAAATATCCATCTTGCGCGCATCTTTGCGCGACAGATAATCTTCACAATTAAAATTTTTCACTAAGCCAGCAAAACGTGTTGCATAGGCAGTAGTATCAAAATGGTCGATCGGGCCGATGCCACTCTGTCCGGCTAGGAGCGCGCTCCACGTAGATTCTACGGTATTGCCGACAGGAGACAACATGCCAAGTCCGGTCACAACTACTCGACGCTTAGACACGCTTGTCCTCCAAGGAGGGAAAAAAGACACTGTGTGGGACAAAAAACTTAGGCGGTCGAATGACCGCCTAGGGATGTTCGCTTACTGCTGGCTTGCCTGAATAAAATCAATAGCTGCCTGGACAGTAGTGATTTTTTCAGCTTCTTCGTCCGGAATTTCTGTATCAAATTCTTCTTCCAGCGCCATTACCAGCTCAACGGTGTCGAGAGAATCAGCGCCGAGGTCATCGACAAAAGAAGCATTGTTTACGACTTCTTCTTTCTTAACACCCAGTTGCTCAGCGATGATTGCCTTAACGCTTTCTTCGATAGTGCTCATACTCTTAAATTTCCTATCAAAACTCGCTTTCGCGATGGTTTTCGTAGTGTATAAAATGTTGAAAAAGATGCAACTAAATCCCGGCTGGTCAAACCACGATTTTATGCTATTTTGCGGTGTTTACCACAAATAACGCAAATGATTTTCGTGCTTTTTACAGCATATACATGCCGCCGTTGACATGTATCGTTTCACCGGTAATGTATGCCGCCTCGTCAGAGGCGAAAAAAGCAACAGCACTGGCAATTTCTTTCGGATCGCCAAGACGATTTGCCGGAATCCGGGACAAAATGTCCGCACGGTGGTCATCTGTCAACGCATCAGTCATATCAGTCGCAATAAAACCGGGCGCCACCACGTTTACCGTAATGCCGCGCGAGGCGACTTCACGGGCCAACGATTTGCTAAAACCGATCAATCCGGCTTTGGCGGCGGCATAATTCGCTTGCCCGGCGTTACCCATAGAGCCTACAACAGAACCGATAGTAATGATTCTGCCGTAACGCTTTTTCATCATCGCGCGCATTACCGCCTTGGACATGCGGAAAACGGATGTCAGGTTTGTATCAAGGATAGACTGCCATTCGTCTTCTTTCATGCGCATCAGAAGATTATCACGCGTGATTCCGGCATTATTCACTAAAATATCAGCTTCGCCAAATTCTGCGCGCATTTTCTCTAAAAGAGAATCAATGGATGCGATGTCAGAGACATTAAGTTGCAGCCCTTTGCCCCGGTTGCCCAGATAGGCGCTGATGGCGTCGGCGCCCTGCTCGCTGGTGGCCGTGCCTACGACTGTTGCGCCGCGTTCGGCCAGCAATTCAGCGATAGCGCGACCGATTCCGCGGCTGGCGCCGGTGACCAGGGCGATTTTACCTTCAAAGCTCATTGCATTCCCCATGATTATTGCCCAAGCGCCGCTGCCAGCGACGCCGGATCGTTTACCGCCGCGCCGGAAAGGGTGTCGGCGATGCGTTTGGTCAAGCCGGTGAGCACTTTGCCCGGCCCCGCTT
The DNA here is from genome assembly GCF_047324285.1 of Sodalis sp. RH14. NCBI lineage: Bacteria > Pseudomonadati > Pseudomonadota > Gammaproteobacteria > Enterobacterales > Bruguierivoracaceae > Sodalis > Sodalis sp. RH14. Next base: position 1,636,958 of record NZ_CP178739.1, on the reverse strand, counting down.
CCAGCACCTGGTCGACCCCTTGCGCGGCAAGGTATTGCACCGTTTCAGTCCAGCGTACCGGATTATACAGCTGGCGCACCAGGGCCAGGCGTATCGCGTCCGGATCCGTCTGCGCCACCACGTCGACATTATTCACCACCGGCACCCTAGGCGCGGAAAAGGCGATGTCCGCCAATGCCAGCGCCAGCTTATCCGCCGCGGGTTTCATTAACGCGCAATGCGAAGGCACGCTGACCGGCAGCGGCAGCGCACGCTTCGCGCCGGCCGCCTTGCAGGCCGCGTTCGCGCGCTCGACCGCCTCTTTATGGCCGGCGATAACCACCTGTCCGGGAGAATTGAAATTCACCGGCGACACCACCTGTCCCTGCGCCGACTCGCGGCAGGCCTGCTCAATGGCGGCATTGTCGAGGCCGATAATGGCCGACATGGCGCCGATACCCGCGGGCACGGCTTCCTGCATCAGTTTGCCGCGCAGTTCCACCAGCCGCACCGCCTGGGCGAAATCAAGCACCTCCGCGCAGACCAGCGCCGAGTATTCGCCCAGGCTATGGCCGGCCAGCCATGACGGCTGTTGTCCGCCCTGCTGCTGCCAGACGCGCCAGATGGCCACCGAGGCCGCCAGTAGCGCCGGCTGTGTCTGCCAGGTTTTATTCAGCTCTTCCGCCGGGCCTTGCTGGGTCATCTGCCAGAGATCATAACCTAAAGCGGCGGACGCTTCTGCGAAGGTGGCCTCAACCAGCGGAAATTGTGCCGCCAGTTCCGCCAGCATACCGACGGTCTGGGATCCCTGGCCCGGGAATACCATTGCCAATATTGTCATTTTTTTTTAATTCCTGTTAATTCAAAACCGAATCAATGCCGAGCCCCAGGTAAAGCCGCCGCCGAACGCCTCCAGCATCACCAGCTGCCCGCGCTTAATACGGCCGTCGCGCACCGCCTCGTCCAACGCCAGCGGTACGGAGGCGGCGGAGGTATTGCCGTGCCGATCCAGGGTCACCACCACCTTATCCATGCTCATGCTCAGGCGTTTTGCCGTGGCGGTGATGATACGCAGGTTGGCCTGGTGCGGCACCAGCCAGTCCAGCGCCGAGTGGTCCAGTTGATTGGCGTTCAGGGTTTCATCGACGATATGGGCCAGTTCGGTCACCGCCACCTTGAACACTTCATTGCCCGACATGGTCAGGAACGCAGGGGCCGTCGGATCGATGCGGCTGTGGTACGGCAGGGTCAATAGATCGCCATAGCGCCCGTCCGCGTGTAAATGGGTCGATAAAATGCCAGGCTGTTCGGAGCGGCCGAGCAGCACCGCGCCCGCGCCGTCGCCAAACAGGATCAGCGTACCGCGATCGCTGGGATCGAGGGTGCGGCTCAGGGTATCGGAGCCGATCACCAGCGCATAATCCACCGCGCCGTGTTTAACATATTGATCCGCCACGCTCAGGGCATAGGCAAAACCGGCGCAGGCCGCGGCCATATCGAAAGAGATGGCGTCCCGAAGGCCTAGATGATGCTGGATTTCGCACGCCGAGCTGGGGAAAGCATTGCTCGACGAGGTGGTGGCGACGATGATCAAACCGATCTTGCCCACCTCGACGTCCGCCATTTCCAGCGCGCGCTGCGCGGCGATGAAACCCATGGTGGAAACGGTTTCATCCACCCCGGCGATACGGCGTTCACGAATACCGGTACGCGTTACGATCCATTCGTCGGAGGTATCGACCATTTTTTCCAGGTCCGCATTCGACCTTATTTGTGCCGGCAGATAACTGCCGGTACCGAGAATCTTTGTATACATGTACGCTTAATCACTCTTGGGTAATACCGCATCTAGGCGAGCGGCAATCCGCTCGGGAATCCGCCGCTCCACCGCTTGCATTGCCTGATCGATAGCGACAGCGAACGCGCGCTGATTCGCCGCCCCGTGGCTTTTGATCACCGTGCCACGCAAACCTAACAGGCAAGCGCCATTATATTGGTCAGGATTAAGATGGCCGAATTGGCGCGCGAGGCGTTTTTTCACCCAGCGTTTGACAAGTTTCATCAGCCAACCCTGCCTGCCGCCGTCCCCTGAGGATTTAAGCAAAGACAGAAAAAGTCTTATCACCCCTTCCATGGTCTTTAATGTGACGTTGCCGACAAACCCATCACAGACCAGCACATCGGTCTTCCCTGTCAGCAACTCGTTGGCTTCAAGATAACCTATATAGTTGATTGACGGAATACTTCTCAGTATCGCCGCGGCCTGGTGGATATTATCGAGACCCTTGGTCTCCTCCTCGCCGATATTAAGCAGCGCCACCCGCGGGTTAGCCACGCCCACGATATCCTCCGCCATCACCGCGCCCATAATGGCGAACTGGGCCAGCATCTCGCCACCGCATGCCACATTGGCGCCGAGGTCCAGCACGACCGTATTGCCCCGCTGCTGGTGCGGCAGCACGGTCATCAACGCCGGACGCTCGATGCCGTCCAGCGGTTTAAGCAACATTATCGCCAACCCCATCAACGCCCCGGTGTTGCCGGCGCTGACACAGGCCTGGGCCTTTCCATCCTTGATCAGCTCAAGCATGATGCGCATTGAGGTGCCGCGGCTGGCCCTGATGGCCTGGGATGGTTTGGCGTCACCGGCAATAACAGATTCGGCGGGAACAACCGTCAATCGCTCAAGTAGAACGGAATCAGTTTTTGCCAGTAAAGGATTTATCGCAGCGGGACTGCCGACAAGCAGCAATGCTAATTGCGGATGAGAAGCCAGTGCCTGCAATGCAGCAGGCACTGTCACGGCGGGACCGAAGTCGCCGCCCATAGCATCTAACGCCAGGGTTAGACGTATCAATGTATCGCCTTGGAATTACTTGGCGATAACTTTGCGACCGCGGTAGAAACCGTCGGCGGTGATGTGGTGACGCAGGTGGGTTTCACCGGAGACTTTGTCCACTGATACGGTAGAGGTGGTCAGCGCGTCGTGTGAACGGCGCATGCCACGGGTAGAACGGGTGGGTTTATTCTGTTGTACGGCCATGGACCTTACTCCTTAAATTACTTTCGCTTTAAACTGGCTAATACGGAAAACGGGTTAGGTTTTTCAACCTCGGACGGCAGCTTGCCGAACACCTGCTCCGCGTCGGACACTTCACAGTGTTCAGTATCATGAACCGGTGCGATCGGCAGCGAAAGAATAACTTCATCTTCAATCATTGCCAGCAGGTCTATCTCGCCAAAACCATCGACATAAACCGCCTCATACGCTTCCGGCAATGCCTCAGCCTGTTCGTCGGTGACAACCGGGCTGAAACAAAATGTCGTGTGCACCTGATGCGCGAACGGCTGGTTGCAGCGCTGGCACAGCAGCGTCACCGCTACGTCCGCACTGCCATCGATCACCGCCAGGCGCTGATTATCAATATTAAATGACAACGACGCCTGAACATCACTATCCACACTTACCACGGATTCGGCAATACGCTTTACCTGCTCAGGCGCATAGACACCAGCATAGTCCAGGCGTTTCTGTGCAGTACGGGCCGCATCGATAGTCAGGGGTAATTTTACTTTTTGCATAGGGCGCGCATATTAACTTTGTAACGGCATAGAGTCAAAGAAAAAGGCCATATTTACCTGCCTTTATCAATATTCGCTTCCGAAGCGGCGAACAGTTTAAAATGACGCACGGAAATACGCCATCGTTGGATGAAAAAATATGTGCAAAATTGTCTTGGCTTCATCGTCGCCGTTTCGCCGGGCGCTAATGGAAAAATTAACCCTGCCGTTTATCGCCGTCGCGCCGGACATCGACGAAACCAGGCTTGCGGACGAATCCGCAGACCACATGGTGCTGCGCCTGGCCGAGGGCAAAGCCCGCGCGCTGGCCGGCCGATACCCCGCTCATCTGATTATCGGCTCCGATCAGTGCTGCGTGCTTGAGGGCCGCATTACCGGCAAACCCCATACGCACGAAAACGCCGTCGGCCAGCTACGGCAAGCCAGCGGCCGGCGCGTGACGTTTTATACCGGCCTGGCGCTGCTTAACAGCCTGACGGGCAGGATCCAGCGTACGGTAGAACCCTTTCATGTCACTCTTCGCACCCTGAGCGAGGCGGAAATCGCGGGTTATGTGGCGCTGGACCAGCCGCTGCACAGCGCGGGCAGCTTCAAAAGCGAGGGGCTGGGCATCAGCCTGTTCGACGCGCTGGAAGGGCGCGATCCCAATGCGTTGATCGGCCTGCCGCTGATTGCGCTTGGCGGGATGCTGCGCAACGAGGGCATCAATCCCCTGCTCACGGACGCGCAGGCGCGCTTGCGCTAGCAGGGCCGCAGCAACCGCCGGCGGGATGGCGATACCGTCGCCCCATTTCCTGCGCGCCGCCTTATTTATCGTTGGCGCGCAGGTAAACCAGGCAATGGCGCAAGCCTTTATCCAGCGGCGCCTCTATGCGCATGGTCTCGCCGGTGGCGGGATGATCGAAGCGCAGGGCCGCGGCATGTAAAAACAGCCGGTGCAGGCCCGATCCCTTGAGCTGTTGATCAAATTGCGCGTCGCCGTAACGATCGTCAAAGGCAATCGGGTGGCCGGCATATTGGGCATGGACGCGTATCTGGTGCGTGCGGCCGGTCACCGGGCTGGCTTTTACCAGGGTGGCGTGCACAAAACGTTCTTCTACCTTGAAGCGCGTTTCCGAGGGTTTGCCGTCGCTGCCCACCCGCACGATGCGCTCGCCGCTGGCGAGGATATTTTTCAACAACGGCGCGCTGACCGTCTTGGTCTGCGACGGCCACTCTCCGGCGACCAGCGCCAGATAGTCCTTCTGCATGCCTTTCATGCGCAGCTGCTCGTGCAGTAAACGCAGGGCCGATCGTTTTTTGGCCACCAGCAGCACACCCGACGTATCCCGATCCAGGCGGTGAACCAGTTCCAGGAACCGGGCATCGGGGCGCAGCGCGCGCAGCCCTTCAATGACGCCGAAACTTAAGCCGCTGCCGCCGTGCACCGCCGTACCGGAAGGCTTGTTTAAAATCAGCAGGTGATCGTCTTCATACAGCACCGCTTCCGCCAGCGCCGCCACTTTGTCCAGCAGCGGCGAAACGGTGTTTTCATCCGGCGCGGACTGACGCACCGGCGGAATCCTGAGCTCATCGCCGTCCAGCAGCTTGTATTCGGGCTTGACCCGTTTTTTATTGACCCGCACTTCCCCTTTTCGCACGATACGATAAATCATGCTCTTCGGTACGCCTTTTAATCGGGTACGCAAAAAGTTGTCGATCCGCTGGCCTGCTTCATCCGCGGAAACGGTTATAAACTGTACGCCTGCATTATTTTCATTCATGGGACGCGATTCTAAATATACCGCCAGCATAGCGCCACTCCTTTTTCTGTGCTTAACTGTGCTTTAATTGGTAAAAAAGTTTTTCGGGTGGATTTCGGCTACGCAGCAGGCAGGCCAGGCAGAAATGTAACCATAAGTCGGAATCTTGTTGCCAAGAGGTAAAGTCGCCTTGCTATATAGGTGTCAGCGGTGGAATAATGCATAAACTTTCCACTCTGCGCTCGTTAAAGGCGAGAAATCGTGGAATTTTTAAATTTGCCTGATCAACCATACACGCAGCAATGGCGTAAGACGTAGTGATTAATCAGGCAGTTAGCGGGCTGCGGATTGCAGCTTGGCCGGCAAAAGGAATTCGTTCTGGCGACCGTTATCAGACGCTATTCCCGCTGTAAATGCGCTGTCTTTCTCTCTGAAAACAGGCTACCGAAACAATGCGCCCCTCTGCGAGCGACAACCGTGAGGTTGACGGCTCGCGACAAGTCACGGGGCCGTCGGTTATCGCCCGGTCATGCGTTTTTTTGCCCGCAGCTCTGATGCCAATGCATAAAAAAGAGTAAGTTAAGATGAAGAGAATGTTAATTAACGCGACTCAGCAAGAGGAGTTGCGCGTTGCTCTGGTAGATGGCCAAAAGCTGTATGATCTGGATATTGAAAGCCCGGGTCATGAACAGAAAAAAGCTAATATTTACAAGGGTAAAATCACCCGTATTGAGCCAAGTCTTGAAGCGGCGTTTGTCGATTACGGCGCCGAGCGACACGGATTTCTTCCCCTGAAAGAAATTGCCCGCGAGTATTTTCCCGCGCAATACGCCTCCCACGGCCGCCCCAATATCAAGGACGTGCTGCGTGAAGGGCAGGAAGTCATTGTCCAGGTTGATAAGGAAGAACGCGGCAATAAAGGCGCCGCGCTTACCACCTTTATCAGCCTGGCCGGCAGTTATCTGGTGCTGATGCCGAACAATCCCCGCGCCGGCGGCATCTCCCGTCGTATCGAGGGTGACGATCGCACTGAGCTGAAGGAAGCGCTGTCGTCGCTGGAACTCCCCGACGGCATGGGCCTTATCGTCCGTACCGCCGGCGTGGGTAAATCCGCCGATGCGCTGCAGTGGGATCTGGCGTTTCGCATCAAGCATTGGGAAGCGATTAAAAAAGCCGCCGAAGGACGTCCCGCGCCCTTCCTGATTCATCAGGAAAGCAACGTCATCGTGCGCGCCTTCCGCGACTATCTGCGTCCGGATATCGGCGAAATCCTGATCGACAATCCCAAGGTGCTCGAAAAAGCGAAAGAACATATCGCCTCCCTCGGCCGCCCCGACTTCAGCAGCAAAATTAAATTGTACAGCGGCGAAATTCCGCTGTTCAGCCATTACCAGATTGAATCGCAAATCGAATCCGCCTTCCAGCGCGAAGTGCGCCTGCCGTCCGGCGGTTCCATCGTTATCGACACCACCGAAGCGCTGACCGCCATCGATATCAACTCCGCCCGCTCCACCCGCGGGGGCGATATCGAGGAAACCGCCTTTAACACCAACCTGGAAGCCGCCGACGAAATAGCCCGTCAATTACGCCTGCGCGACCTGGGCGGCCTTATCGTTATCGACTTTATCGATATGACCCCCGTGCGTCACCAGCGCGAGGTGGAAAATTGCCTGCGTGAATCAGTGCGCCAGGATCGCGCGCGCATCCAGATCGGCCGCATCTCGCGTTTTGGTTTGCTGGAACTCTCGCGCCAGCGCCTGAGCCCGTCGTTGGGTGAATCCAGCCACCATGTCTGCCCGCGTTGCGGCGGTACCGGCACCATTCGTGATAACGAGTCGCTGTCGCTATCCATCCTGCGCCTTATCGAAGAAGAGGCGCTGAAAGAGAATACCCACGAGGTGCATGCCATCGTGCCGGTGCAGATTGCCTCGTACCTGCTCAATGAAAAGCGTGATTCGGTCAACGCCATCGAGCGCCGCCAGGGCGGCGTGCGGGCGATTATCGTGCCGCACGATCAAATGCAAACCCCGCATTACGCGGTGCTGCGCGTGCGCAAGGGCGAAGAAGCGCCAACCCTGAGCTATCTGTTGCCGCAACTGCACGAAGCGGAAATGGCCCAGCCGTCCGAAGAACCGGCGGCCGAGCGTAAGCTGCCTGAACAACCCGCGCTGGCTGCTTTCGTTATGCCGGATTCGCCGCCGATGTCGCCTGAGCCGGTGATTGAGGAACCCGCGCCGGTAGCCCGGGAAACCGGCGTCAAGGCCGTCGCCAAGCCCGAAAAATCCGCTGAGCCGGCTTCCGCCGGGTTATTCAGCCGCGCGGTAAACCGCCTAAAAAGCTGGTTTAGCGATCCTGAGGAAGATACCTCGGTAAAAACCGCCGAACCGGTCCTGCCGAAGGAAGAGACCCCTGCCGTAGCCGAACCCGCCGAGGCGCCGCGTCGCCAGCAGCAGGATCGCCGCGGCCAGCGCCGCCAGAATGTCCGCCGCGATCGCAACGGCGAGCGTGAGCAGCGCGCGCCGCAGGAAGGACGCCAGCCGCGTGAAGCGCGTGAGCCCCGTGAACCGCGCGAACGCCGCGAACCCCGTGACGATGCGCGTAGTAAAGGCAAACGCCAGAACGCGCCGGTCGAGACCGAGATGCTTGACGCCGTGATAGCCGAGAAGCCGCAGACCGAGGAGGAGCAGACGCAACGCCGCGAACCGCGCGCCGATCGTCCGCGCCGTCGCCAGGAAGACAAGCGCCAGCCGCAGGAAGCCAAACCCCTGCCGGTTGAGGTTGAGGCTGAGCCCGAGATGATCGAGCCCGAAGCCGTAGCCCTGGCCGAACCGGTGAACGATGACGATAAACCGACGCCTATCGTTCCGCGCCGCCAGCGTCGCAATCTGTCCCAGAAAGTGCGGGTCACCGATGACGCGGCCGACGTTACGCAGGTCGCCGCCGCAGGCGAAAGCGTCCGCGAAGACACCGGCTCGCAGCCGGATATCAAGTTCCAGGCCGGCAGCGCGCCGACCCCTGACATCATGTTCCAAACCGAGGACGCTCCGGCGCCCGAAGGGCTGGACAACAGCGCGCAGGAAGGCCGCAACGGCAACGAAGCGGGCCTGCCCCGCCGTTCGCGCCGCTCCCCGCGCCATTTGCGGGTCAGCGGCCAGCGTCGCCGCCGTTATCGTGACGAGCGTTATCTTGGGCAATCGCCGATGCCGCTCAGCGGCGCGGTGGCCTCTCCCGAGATGGCGTCCGGCAAGGTCTGGATCAGCTATCCCATCACGCCTGTCGAACGTTTTGAACAAAACCCGTCGACGGTGACGGAACTGCCGGAACCTGTCGCGACGACCGCGGTAAACGTCATGCCGCTGCCTGAACCGACCACGGCGGGGGCGGAAAACACCGCGCCGCCACAGGTCGCCGATGCTACCGGCAGCCAGGGCGGCGGCAACGAGCACACCCGTGACCGCGACGTGGCCAGCGCCCTCGACAGCATTGTCGACAGCAGCACCGTCGCCGGGCCGGCAGGCGTCGCCACCACCGACGCCCTGGCGCCGCAGGAATTGCCCGCGGCGACCCTGGTTCCGCTTGAGCCGACCCCGGCCCAACTGGCGGCGGCCGATGAGGTACCCGATGTCATCCAGGCGCAAGATCGCGGCGTGGCGCAGGACACCCTGGCCGCAGCCCAACCGGCCGCGTCCGTGGCGGATACCGACGCCGCGTCGTTTGCCACGCTGGCCCCGGATCTGACGGAACAGGAACAGCCGGCAAGCGTAACGCCGCCGGCTGTCGCGAGCCAACCGGCCGTTGTCCTGCTTTCCGATGATATCATTGCCGCCTTGCAGGTATCGCGTCTGTCGCCGCCACGCCAAGTAGCGGAAGCCGCGCCGCTGGTCAGCGCCCCGGTGGCACCGCACGCTACCGTCGCCGATACGCAACCGGCCCTGGCATCCCCGGCGGCGGACGCCGCCGGGGCGCAATCGGCCCACGCGGCGCCGACGCCGGTTGCCGACGGGCAACCGCAACCGGCCCCCGCTATCCCGAACGGACAGCAGGAAGGCCAGCCAGAAGACGACAAGGCGCAGCCCATTCTTAAACAGCATGTCAGCGCCCCCATGACCAAGGCCCCTGCGCCCGTTTACAGCCCGGCCCCCGAGCCTGTGAAGCAGTGGCAGCGTCCGGAGTACCGGTTCGAGGGACGCGGTTCGGCGGGCGGCCACGCGGCCGCAAATCAGGCCGCCGCCCCGGCGACCCGGCCAACGCCGAAGGACGACGACTGATATTGCCATCCAAACCCGCTGCGGCGGGTTTTTTTATAATGCAACTTCCGCCCGATATGCTTATTCTAATACCCCGCCGTTAATCTGACATTGACCCGTTTGTCCGTACTCAATAGCCGGAGCCTTATTCATGACCGCACAGCCGACAGAACTCCATATCCGCCGTCCCGACGACTGGCATCTGCATTTACGCGACGACGATATGCTGCGTACCGTATTGCCTTATACCAGCCGCGTCTTTGGCCGGGCTATCGTGATGCCGAACCTGACGCCGCCGATTACGTCCATAGAGCAGGCCGTTGCGTATCACGGGCGGATACTGGCGGCATTGCCCGCCGGCCACCGTTTCCAGCCTCTGATGACCTGCTACCTTACCGATACGCTGGATAAAACGCAGTTAGTGACGGGATTCCAGCAAGGCGTTTTCAGCGCCGCGAAATTATATCCGGCCAACGCCACCACCAATTCCAGCCACGGCGTGACCAGTGTTCCCGGCATTTACCCCCTGCTCGGCGCCATGGAAGAAATCGGCATGCCGTTGCTGATCCACGGCGAGGTCACGGCGCCTGAGATTGATATCTTCGATCGCGAGGCGTGTTTTATCGATCGGATCCTGGAACCGGTACGCCGGCGCTTTCCGGCGCTGAAAATTGTCCTGGAACATATCACTACCCGCGAAGCGGCGCAGTATGTACTGGCCGCGGACAGCCATCTGGCCGCCACCATCACCCCGCAGCACCTGATGTTCAACCGCAATCATATGTTGGTGGGCGGAGTACGGCCGCATCTCTACTGCCTGCCGATCCTGAAACGCAATACGCATCAGGAAGCGCTGCGCGCCGCCGTTGCCGGGGGCTGCGATCGACTGTTCCTGGGCACCGATTCGGCTCCGCACAGCCGCGACCGCAAAGAGTGCGACTGCGGCTGCGCCGGCGTGTTTAATGCGCCTAACGTTCTCGCCGCTTATGCCACGGTATTTGAGGAAATCGGCGCCTTGGCGCACTTTGAAGCGTTCTGTTCGCTGAACGGCCCACGCTTTTATGGGCTGCCGCCGAACGATGATTTCATTACCCTGCGTCGGCATACCCATCTGCAGCCGGACAGTATTCCGCTGGGCGACGACGTCCTGGTGCCGTTTCTGGCCGGACAGGCGCTGCACTGGTGGGTGGAAGCCTGATGGACGCAAGTCGATGCCGATGGGCTTTATCAGTATCCGCCGTAAAATAAAAGCCTGTTGGCGCTTGCACTGGCGACGGCGACACTGTATAAATAAACAGGCGTTGATACTATGAGAAAAAATATGCGTATCGAAATTACTCTTGCTAAAGCGACACCGCTTCCCGCAGGCGCGCTTGAGGCATTGACCAAGGAATTTACGGCCCGGATTGATAAACAGTTTACTGATTCCCATGTCCAGGTGCGCTATGCGGGCACCAACGGTATTAGCGTTATGGGAGGCAGTAAAGAAGACAAGGCGCTGATCACCGATATCCTGCAAGAAACGTGGGAAAGCGCCGACGATTGGTTTGACTCTCAATAATAAGAAGTTTGTACTGTCGCTTCGCCGGGATTCATTCCCGGCTTTTTTATGCCAAAAATTCTGTTAAACGACGCTTTTAGCGAATTTTTGCGCTTCCCCTATTGGCAAATGCGTTTTTCTGGGCTGTAATCACCCCAAGCAGCGCATTGTGCACAAACCGTCCCGGGGAGAATGCCTATATGATTGCCAATAAACCTGAAGAAGCAATGACGTTCGGCGAACTGCTGGCATTAATTGGCGAGCAGCAGCGCAGGCTTAATGTACTGGAGATCGCGTTTTCTTACCTGTCATTCAGCCTGGATGAAAAAGCCAATCAGTTACTCATCCACAACCTGATGCTGGAATCCCAAAACCAAAACCGCGATGCGATCATGCAAAAATATTTCGCCCAGCTGGCCGAAGAGCTGGCCAAACGCATCGGCCCGGTAATTCCGCCCGCCGCCGTCTAATTCCATCCACACGCCCACCCCGCCCACGGTAGCCAATACGTCGTGGCCTCGCGCTATTTCTGATGACGCGTTTAACGAAATAGTACAAAAGTTAAAAAAAATCGTTCAATTAGCAAAAAAAGTGACAAACAAGGGTATACTTAAATTGCTCGCTAAAATGGAGCCGCACTGAGCCTCAAAGACACTCTTTGTTTTATTAAACGAGTCAGAAAAAGGGGTATTTATGGACAGAAAAAACGAGATAATCCATACCCATCCATTGGTCGGCTGGGACATCAGCACCGTAGACGCCTACAATGCCATGATGATCCGCCTGCATTACATCAATTCCCCCAGCCAGGCCACCGAAGATGCGGAAGTGGACAGAACCCTATGGCTGACCACAGATGTCGCGAAGCAATTGATTTCGATCCTTGAAGCGGGCATCGCCAAAATTGAAGCAACGGAATATCACGATATTGATCACCGAAAACATTAATCTCGACCACTACCCCTCAGGCACCCGCTGCTTTGCACCGGGTGTTTTTTTTATTATGCTGGGGCCATGTTTCCGCCAGATGACAATGCCCTCCTAATTCCAGATTTTTCCCCGTATCCTCGACCTGAGGGTTTGAGCGGGGCCCAGCAGGAAAAATGAGCATGGTATACGATCTGATTATTATCGGCAGCGGTTCCGTGGGTTCCGCGGCAGGGTTTTACGCTACCGAAGCCGGCCTCAATGTGTTGATGATTGACGCCGCGTTCCCCCCCCACCGCGGCGGCAGCCATCATGGCGATACACGCATTATCCGCCATGCCTATGGCGAAGGGAAAAAATACGTTCCCCTGGCGCTGCGGGCGCAAACGCTCTGGGAAGAGCTCTCGGCGCGGGGCGGCACGCCGGTGTTTCACCGCAGCGGCGTACTTAATCTGGGACCGCGCCAGGCGGAGTTTATCAAACGGGCCATCGACAGCGCCCACGCCTATAAACTGCCGTGCGAAATACTCAATGCCGGCCAGGTTGTCGCCCGCTGGCCGGCGTTCAGCCTGCCGGATGATTATCTTGGGGTCTTTGAACCCCAGGCGGGTTATCTCAAGTCGGAGCTGGCTGTGGCCACTTATATCCGCCTGGCCGAGCAGGCTGGCTGCGCCCAGCTGTTTAACTGCGGCGTTACCGATATCAGCCATGGCGCCATGACCTTCGACATCACCACGGTGGAAGGCAGCCACTACCAGGCGCATAAGCTGCTGGTCTCGGCCGGCACGTGGGTGAAAACCCTGCTGCCGTCGCTGCCGGTGCAACCGGTGCGTAAGGTGTTTTCCTGGCATCAGGCCGACGGGCGCTTCAGCGAGGACAATCATTTCCCGGCGTTTACCGCCCTGACGCCGGACGGCAGTCAATATTATGGCTTCCCGGCCATCAAAAACGAACTCAAGGTGGGTAAACACGACGGCGGGCAGATGATCGACGAGCCGGGACAGCGCACGCCTTTCGGCAGCCATGCGGCGGACGGCAATGAAACCTTTGGTTTTCTGCGCTATTTCTTGCCGGGGGTCGGCGTTTGCCTGAGCGGCGAAGCCTGTACCTACGATCTCTCGCCGGATGAGGATTTTATTATCGATACCCTGCCCGGCAACGACGACCTGCTGATCATCAGCGGCCTGAGCGGCCACGGCTTTAAATTCGCCAGCGTGCTGGGCGAAATCGCCGCCGGGTTTGCCGCCGGACGCGAGAGCGGCTTTGACCTTTCACCCTTCCGGCTGCGGCGCTTCGGATAAGGCTTACCCGCCGCTGGCGGGCAGCCCGTGCCTTGCGCCGCGTGCGGCTTTAACGGCCGCCGTTTTCCTCAGGCCGATCCTCGGGGCGGGTCAACGATAAACGCTGCCGCGATTTATTAAAGATTTTCATCCCGTTCTCGCGGCCCGCACGCCGCGCCCGCTGTTCTTCCGGCGGCAGCGCCAGTTCGTCGCGGCAGATGGGGCTGCAGCAGCCTTGATAGCGTTGCGCGCAGTCCGGGCATTGGATAAACAACAGATGGCACCCCTGGTTCCTGCAGTTAACATGGGTATCGCAGGGCGCCCCGCACTGGTGGCAATGGGCGATGACATCAGGCGTAATACGCTCGCCAAGGCGCTCGTCGAAGACAAAATTCTTGCCGGTGAATTTCAGCGGCAAGCCCTGCTCCCTGGCCCGCCGGGCGTACTCGATGATGCCGCCCTCCACATGATAGACATTGGCAAAACCATGATGCCGCATATAGGCGCTGGCTTTTTCGCAACGAATGCCGCCGGTGCAATACATGACGATATTTTTGTCTTTGTCCTTTGCCAGCATCTCTACCGCCCTCGGCAACTGCTCACGGAAAGTATCCGAGGGGATCTCGATGGCGTCCTGGAAATGGCCGACCTCATATTCATAGTGGTTGCGCATATCGACAAATACCGTTTCGGGATCGCCGGCCATGGCGTTGACCTGCTCGGCATTCAGGTAATGGCCGACATTGGATGGGTCAAAGGTCGGATCGCTGATGCCGTCGGCAACGATGCGTTCCCGAACCTTCATGCGCAGCACCCAGAAGGATTTGCCGTCATCATCCAGGGCAATATTCAGCCGCAGCCCGTCCAGGGACGCATCGGCGGCATACAGGGCGGTTTTAAAGGCGGAAAAGCGATTTTGCGGCACGCTGACCTGGGCATTTATCCCTTCAGCGGCGATATAGACGCGGCCAAACACGCGCAACCCCGTCATGACTTGATACAAATCATCACGGAAGGCCCGCGGGTCGGCAATACGAAAATATTTGTAAAAAGAGAGAGTAACGCGCGGCTCGGTTTCGGCCAGCATCAGCGCCCTGAGCTCGTCGTTCGATACGCGGTTATGTAACACTGGCATGGTGTACTTTCCTGTCGCTGGGGAAAAAAGCATTTATCGTTGGTTTAAAAGCACATTAACTTGCTAACGTTACATAATACCATGGTTATGACATAACAAATCGCCATTATAGCGAACATTGTTAATCAAATGTTTATTAGGGTTACTATATAGAGGCAATGTAATGAGCCAGCTTTTCTCCCGCTATGACATCGGCCGGCTTACCCTGGCCAACCGCATCGTTATTGCGCCGATGTGTCAATATTCCGCCGATGAAGGCAAGGCAACCTCCTGGCATCAGATTCACCTGGGGCACCTGGCGCTGTCCGGCGCGTCCCTGCTGATCGTGGAAGCCACCGCCGTCGCGCCCGCGGGGCGCATATCACCGCGGGATCTCGGCCTCTGGGACGACGGTACCGAACAGGCGCTGGCGGACGTGGTAAAAACCGTCAGGCAGCATTCGTCCATCGCGCTGGGGATACAACTGGCTCATGCCGGGCGTAAGGCGTCGACCCGGGTCCCCTGGGAAGGCGGGGACAATATCCATCCCGACGCGGGTGGCTGGCAAACCTTGGCGCCATCCGCCCTTTCGTTCGCCGCGTCCGACTTTCCACCGCGGGCCATGACCGGCGATGACATCGAGGCGCTGAAAGCCGATTTTGTCGCGGCGGCCCTGCGCGCGCAGCGCATCGGCTTTGACCTGATTGAGCTACATGCGGCCCATGGCTACCTGTTGCATCAATTTCTCTCGCCGCTCGCCAACCGGCGTACCGATCAATACGGCGGCAGCCTGGAGAACCGGCTGCGCCTGACGCTGGAAGTCTTCCAGGCGGTACGCGCGGCGGTAGCCGCCGATATCCCGGTGGGCGTGCGTATTTCCGGCTCCGACTGGGTGGAAGGCGGATGGGATATCCAGCAATCCATTGCGTTGGCCAGGGCGCTGCAAGACCTGGGCTGCGACTACATCCACGTCTCAAGCGGCGGATTGTCGCCGCAGCAGAAAATCCCGGTCGGTCCCGGCTACCAGATTCCCTTTGCCCGGCAGATTAAAGAAGCCACCGGCATGAATACTATCGCGGTCGGGCTTATCACCGAACCCGAGCAGGCGGAAGCCATTGTCGCCACCGGCGAGGCGGATATGATTGCCCTGGCGCGCGCCGTACTTTACGATCCCCGCTGGCCCTGGCATGCGGCGGCGAAACTCGGCGCCAAGGTCCACGGCCCCAAACAGTACTGGCGCAGCGAGCCGCATTATGTGAAGGATTTATTTCTCAAGGAATAACCCGGCGGCACAGCGCCGTATGCCCGGCGCAACATGTGCTCACTTGAGAAAATTTAACTTTGTTTGCCGGGCTGTTTATTTCCCCTTTTTGAAAAAGATGCCAGAATAAAATGTAGTATGGCGGAAATATCGTCTTTGGCCGGTAATTCCGCTTTTTACACCTAAGATGCCGAGATCCCATGACACATATTCCAACTTTTAACCGTTCTTTGCTGCATCCCCGTTATTGGATAACCTGGGTTGGCATCGGCCTGTTATACCTGGTGGTATTGTTGCCCTATCCGCTGCTTTATCGTCTCGGCACCAGCCTGGGGTGCCTGTCGATGCATTTTCTCAAGCGCCGCGTCCATATCGCCAGACGCAATCTCGAGCTCTGCTTCCCCCATCTTTCAGGTACGGAAAGAGAAGCGCTGCTCATCAAAAATTTTGAATCCGTCGGGATGGGCCTGATTGAAACCGGCATGGGGTGGTTTTGGCCCGACTGGCGCGTCAAGCGCTTATTTCACGTGTCCGGGTTGGAAAATATCGATCTGGCCCGCCAGCATAACAAAGGGGTACTGCTAATCGGCCTGCATTTTTTGTCCCTGGAGCTGGGCGCGCGCATCTTCGGCATTTACAATCCCGGCATCGGCGTCTATCGCCCCAACAACAACAAGCTGATTGATTGGCTGCAAACCTGGGGGCGCATGCGCTCCAATAAATCAATGCTGGACCGCTCGGATGTCAAGGGCATGATCCGCGCCCTGAAAAACGGCGAAATTATCTGGTACGCGCCGGATCATGACTACGGCCCGAAAAGCAGCGTCTTCGCGCCGCTGTTTGCCATTGAGCAAGCGGCGACCACGTCGGGCACCCATGTGCTGGTCAAACTCGCCAAACCGGCGGTTATCCCTTTTGTGCCGCGGCGTTTACCGAACGGCCGGGGCTATGAGCTGCTTATCCTGCCTGATGAGGACGCCCTGCCCGTTGACAGCGACGTGGCCACGGCGACCCACATGAATAAGGTGCTGGAGCAGGCCATCCTGCTGGCGCCCGAGCAGTATATGTGGCTCCACCGCCGCTTCAAGACCCGGCCGCCGGGCCAGCCGTCGCTATACTGACGGCGAAGCGGCGGCGCTGTCCGGACACCCGTTTTACCCGCGGGCGTTGCGGCTGCCAAGGACGCCGAGCGCGGCGTTTTGCCCCCGCCGGATGGTGCAAAACATGCCCCGCAAATTGCCCCATGCCCCGTTTGAGCGCATACTTTCACGCTACTGCTCAATTCCCGGCGAGAACGCCTTCGTGCCCTGTCAACGTAACTGACCGCCGTTATCTTTGTTATTAGGATGTTATGACGCCGGTACCGGAACCCATCAACTGGAAACGTAATCTGTATATTGCCTGGCTCGGCTGTTTTCTCACCGGCGCCGCCTTTAGCCTGATCATGCCTTTTTTACCGCTCTATGTTGAAATGCTCGGCGTAACCGATGCCCGGGAACTCAATATCTGGTCGGGGGCGGTATTCAGCATTACTTTTCTGTTTTCGGCCATCGCGTCCCCGTTCTGGGGCGCGCTGGCGGACCGGAGGGGACGTAAGCTGATGTTGCTGCGTTCGGCGCTGGGCATGTCGATCGTGATGGTGCTGATGGGCATGGCGCAGAATGTGTGGCAATTTTTGATCCTGCGGGCGCTGCTGGGCCTGTTGGGGGGATTTGTGCCCAACGCCAACGCTCTTATCGCCACCCAGGTGCCGCGCAATAAAAGCGGGTGGGCCCTGGGCACGCTCTCCACCGGCGCCGTCAGCGGCGCGCTGATTGGCCCGCTGATAGGCGGCCTGCTGGCGGACCATTACGGCCTGCGGCTGATATTTTTTATCACTGCGCTGGTCTTGTTTATCTGCTTTATCACCACGCTTATCTATGTGCAGGAGCGCTTCACGCCGGTGCTGAAAAAGGACATGCTTACCGCCCGGCAGGTGTTTGCTTCGCTGAAAAAACCCCGCCTGGTGCTGAGCCTGTTTGTCACTACCATGATTATCCAGGTGGCCACCGGCTCCATCGCGCCCATCCTGACGCTGTATGTCCGCGAACTGGCGGGCAATATCCAGAACCTGGCGTTTATCAGCGGACTGATTGCGGCGGTACCTGGCGTGGCGGCCCTTATCAGCGCGCCGAGACTGGGACGCTTGGGTGATAAAATCGGTCCGGAGCGGATATTGATCGCCATGCTGGGGCTTTCCATCGTACTGCTGATCCCGATGGCATTCGTGCAGTCTCCCCTGCAATTGGGAATACTGCGTTTTTTGCTCGGCGCCACCGACGGCGCCCTGCTGCCCGCGGTACAGACCCTGCTTATCTATAACTGCACCAATCAGGTCGCCGGCCGGATATTCAGCTATAACCAATCTTTCCGCGATGTGGGCAACGTCAGCGGCCCGCTGATCGGCGCCGTCGTCTCCGCCAGCTACGGCTACCGCGCGGTATTTTGCGTAACCGCGCTGGTAGTGTTGTTTAACGTGGCCTATTCATGGTGGAGTTTGCAATACGGCCCGTCCCGCATACGCATACCCGGTGAATAACGCCAGCGCTTAGCCGGCTGACGCCGGCGGCGTATCCGTGGCCGGATGAGGCCCCTTGTCCATCGGATGTTCGGGTACGCGCTCCACCGAAACCCGCACCCGATAATGGCCGCCGTTGGCCGCCGGTAAAATGCCGTTAAGCTTTTGCAGGGTGTCGGCCGGGTTATCGGTTTGCACCGCCGCGCAGAACAGTTCCCCGCCGCGGCAGAAGCCCGGCTCATGCGGCGGCAGCCGGCCCGGAGGCTGGAATAGCATCGGCATCGGATAACCCGCGCCCGGTCCTTCCTGGTGCATGGCGGCGGCGGGCTCCTGGTCCGGCGCCGCGGGCGCGGCCAGGACGGAAAAACTCAGCGCGGCGACAGTGCAGGCCAGAGCGGGCAGCGCGGCGCTTAACAATGATTTACGGCTAGCAGACATGCTTTTTACTCCTTAGGACGATTCCAGCTTTTACTGTAGCGCGTGCCGGTCCGCCGCAAAGCCTTTCCCGCCCGTTTTTGCCAAACCTTTACCTAACCTTCACATTTCATGCAGTGTCTTACACCCCGTAATGCCTCCATTACGCGAACCGTTGCGTGTCGCCGTAGCGTTTTCCCCGTCTTTGACCCGCTAGCAAAGATTGATATCCATTCCGACTTGAAAGTTTCCAGACTGCGACAACAATTACTGTTAGGCCCGAACAGGGCGAGGCGACAGTCAGACCACACCGACGATCACAGGAGAGCCATAATGAGCATGTACGCAACTCTGGAAGAAGCCATCGATATGGCGCGGGAAGAGTTTATCGAGTCTTCCCGTGAAAACAGCAATGACGATGAAGACCCTGCGGTACATCAGTTCAGCCTGCAAAAATATATCATGCGGGACGGCGAGATTATGTGGGAAGCTGAATTTATGGCCGATGAAAACGAGGCCGCCGAGGCCCTGCCGTTTCGCATCGGTGAAGCCGCCCAGGCGATTTTCGACGGTGATTTCGACGAAGCGGAGCTGCGCGCCGAATGGCAGGAAGAAAACACGCTGCACGAATGGGACGAAGGTGAGTATCAGTATGAGCCGTCATTGGACACCGAGGAGGGACAAGCCGCCGCGGACGAGTGGGAGGAACGTTAAACCCACGGCCAAGCCCGTGGGGAAAATCCATCGGCGGCGCGGCGACTAGCGATAGGGGCCGTGCCGCATATCCACCGGCAGCAATATCGTGTCCACCACCATCGACAGCGGCAAATCGATGATGGTGATATATTTCCAGGGCGTATCGCGCAAATCCCACTGCACGCCGGGGTAATATTGATGGCCGTGGCCTTGTCCCGGAAACGTGCGGCTGATGATGCTGCCGCAACCGGTCAGCAGGAACAGGACTAGCGTTAACAGCAAAATCCTACCCATAGCGAGGTGTCATCCCTGTAGAGCCGGTAGCGGGCGGCGGGTGTTATACCGGCCGGTGAGGCTCGGCACGGCCGGATCGCTGTTTATCCAACGTATAGGATAGGGTCGCCAGCAGGCACAGGCAGTAGCCGAACAGTTCGCTGCCCTCCTCCACGGCATTTTTTATCGCACGCAGGTAATTCTCATCCAGCAACGAGCGCCAAAGCCCGCCGATGCCCATCAGGCGCGAGAATACCAGCACATTCAGCAGGCCGGCGCAAACCAGGCCATAACTGGGATGTCCGAAATATCCCGCCAGTCCGCGCAGCGCGCGTTTAGCATCCGCGGCGGCAAAGGCCAGGCAAACCAGCGCAATCGCCGTGGCCACCCAAAACCACGAACCGTGGCGGATGGCATCAAAGGCGAAATCCATTTCACGCACCAGCATACAGGCAAAGAACCCCGCCACCAGCAGGCTGCTGGCGCGTAACGCCGGATTGCGCATCAGCCACAGGTGCAGGGCGACGATGGCCGCCAGCACCAATTCCTGGGCGACTTCGGTCAGGGAGGACTCCTTGACGATATCATGCAGGAAGTGGAGATCGATAAACAAAAATGACGTAAACGCCGCTACCACCGCCGCATATAAGACAAAGGAGCCCATTTTTTTGAGTATAAACAACATGTCGTATTGCATCAGGCGCCCCGTTATTCCGCAAAGGCCAAAATTTTAGCGGCGAGCGGCGCCTTCCGAGTAGCAAATAATGCTAACGCCGTCTTATTTTTGCCCGATGAAACCGCCGGTTACCGTAACAGGCGTCATCGCCGTTATCAGGACAAAAAAAAACCGCCCATCAGGGCGGCTTAAGTATAGGACGGGAAGACGTTAACTTTTCTTCCAGGCCAGCCAGGTTTCCGGCCGCGACCATACGCGCAAATGCAGACGCGACAGGACCACCGGATCGCTTATCACGGCCAGGCGCTGCGGACCACTCATGGCGTCGGGACCGCTTTGCAGGGCCAGTTGCACATGCTCGTCACGCACGCGCTCGATAGCCTGGCTGATACCGTGCCGCGCAGTGGCCATTCCCACCGCCAGGGCATTGTAAGCCGGATCGACCACCGCATGGCGGAAACCGTCGGCCAGCGCCCGCGCCTGGTTGCGCCGCAAATAGGTTTCGGTATCGACCAGTTCCTTCGGCGGCGAGTATTCCTCGGGGATCAGGAACAGGCTGACGCGCTGTGAGGCCAGGCCGAGATTGGCCCGGCTGGAGAATACCGACACCCAAGGCGACAGGATCAGCGAAAACACGATGGGCGACAGCCACCAGAGAAAACGCAAATCCAGCCAGGCCATGCCGCTGGCCCATACCAGCCCTAACAACATCTGAGGACCGTGGCGTACAAAGGATTCGCTCCAGGGCGTGGCGTCATCGTCACGCTGCGGGGAGTTCCACTGTACCGACCAGCCCAGGAAGGCGCTGACCACGAATACGGTATGGAACAGCATGCGCACCGGGGCCAGCAGCACGGAGAACAGCATTTCCAGCAGCATCGAGCAAAACAGGATAGCCGCCCCGCCATACTCCTTGGCGCCCTTGGCGATGATCAAAATAACGCTGAGCAGCTTGGGCAAAAACAACAGCACCATGGTGGTGGAGAACAACGCCACCGCCAGTTCAGGCCGCCATTGCGGCCACACCGGGAACAGCTGGCGCGGCTGGAGAAAATACTGCGGCTCCATCAGGGTATGCACCACCTGCAGCGCGGTGGACAGCGCCAGGAACATAAACCACAGCGGCGCCGATAAATAGGACATGACGCCGGTCAGGAATACCGCCCGGTGAACCGGATGCATGCCCTTCACCAGGAACAACCGGAAATTCATCAGGTTCCCCTGGCACCAGCGCCGATCCCGCTTAAGTTCATCCAGCAGATTGGGCGGCAGTTCCTCGTAGCTGCCGGGCAGATCATAAGCTATCCAGACCCCCCAGCCGGCACGCCGCATCAGCGCCGCCTCGACAAAGTCGTGCGACAGTATCGAGCCGGCAAAGGAGCCTTCACCCGGCAGCGGCGCCAGGGCGCAATGCTTGATAAAAGGCTCGACGCGGATAATGGCGTTATGCCCCCAATAATGGGACTCGCCCAGTTGCCAGTAATGCAGCCCGGCGGTAAACAGTGGACCGTAGACCCGGGTGGCGAACTGCTGGCAGCGCGCGTACAGCGTGTCCATGCCGGACGCCTTCGGCGCGCTTTGGATAATGCCGGCGTTCGGATTGGCTTCCATCAGCCGCACCAGGTTGGTCAGGCAACCGCCGCTCATAACGCTATCGGCATCCAGGATCACCATATAGCTGTATTGCTTGCCCCAGCGGCGGCAGAAGTCGTCAATGTTGCCGCTTTTACGTTTTACCCGCCGGCGGCGGCGGCGGTAGAATATGCGGCCGAATCCGCCGGTTTCCTGGCAGAGTTCCATCCATGCTTTTTGCTCGGCGATGCAAATGTCGGCGTTATAGCTATCGCTCAGGATATAAACGTCGAAATGCTCAATCTGTCCGGTCGCTTCCACGGATTCGTAGGTGGCGCGCAGACCGGCGAACACACGCTCCACGTCCTCGTTACAGATGGGCATGATAAGCGCGGTGCGGTGCTTGGGATTGAGCGGTTCGTCGCCGGTGGTGCTGGCGGAAATACTGTATTTATCATGGCCGATCAGCAACTGCAGAAACCCCATAAGGGCGGTCCAGAAACCGGCCGAAACCCAGCAGAATAATATCGCGAACAAGATCAGGATGCCGCTTTGCAGGATATACGGCAGCAGTTGCAACAGCGATCGCAGCCAGTCCTGGTTCAGCATATCCATAGGATCGATCAGCGCCCAGCCCTGATAAGGAAGAATAGTCTTCATATACCATGTGGCGATGGCGGTCTGGAACAGCGTCAGCGCCAGCAGGATATAACGGCGTATCGTCCCTACCCGGCGCCAGTTGCCTTCTTCGCGGGCCGCTTCCTGCTTGTGGCGCGGCGCACGGGTGTGGCCGCGCATCGCGTCCCAATAGCGCACGATGGGGTTGGTCAGCCAGGGTTCGGGAAACATCGGCGTGCGGGTAATGGTGGGCATGGCCTTGATGGCGGTGCGCCCCTGGCTATCCTCCACCACGACATCGTCGCGGCTGGCGGCGTCCGGCCAGGCCATTTTCAGCCTGGACTTTACCGAGTACAGCGCCGCGTTGTCTTCATCTGCGGGAAGGTCGATACCGGGGGCGGAACCCCCGAGATCAACATGCAGGGATGCGAGGGACTGACTGCCATCCGGCGGCACCTGTGCGCGCAAAGTGCCTTTTTGCTCGGCAGAAAGGGGCAAAGCCTCGATATAATCGAGGCCGGGTTCAGTTAAATTATTCATTGGCAGGTAGCAAGTAGCTCCAGGTTTCGGTCAATGTCTTATCGCCGTTCACCAATGCGGCGCGCATCTCGGTGGGTTGTTTTTCATCTTTCACGCGCAGGCGCAGTGTCAGACGCCAGCCGTGCGTCACTGAATTATAGCGGACATTGTTTTCGACCACTTCGGCATTATCGCCCACGCTGATTTGCGAGGCCACCGGGGTATTGTCTGGCAGATCCCGCAATGGCTGCCCGACAAAATCCACCTGGAACGCGGTGGTGCCGTCCGGCTGGCGAATCAGGTTGGACTGCTTGACATCCCCGGCGGAACGCAGGGTTTGTTTCACATAGGCGAACTCGGGAGTGTGGATTTTATCCTCATCGCGGGAAAAGTGCATCCGGTAGGCGATATCAAAGGGTTTGCCGACTTCCGGCAATTTTTCCGGGGTCCAGAATGCCACGATATTGTCGTTGGTTTCATCGGCGGTGGGAATCTCCACCAGTTCAACGTGCCCTTTGCCCCAGTCACCGTGCGGTTCAATCCAGCCGCTGGGACGCAGATCATACCGATCGTCCAGATCCTCATATTCGGAGAAGGAACGGCCGCGCTGCAATAAACCGAAACCACGTGGGTTTTCCACCTGGAAAGTGCTGACGGACAAATGCTTGGGATTATTCAGCGGGCGCCAGATCCACTCGCCGTTACCGGCATGGATGGACAACCCGTTGGAATCGTGCAGCGCCGGGCGATAGTTCATGGTAGGCGAAGGCTGGTTAGGTCCAAATAAAAACATGCTGGTCAGCGGCGCCAGGCCCAGCTTGCCCACTTTATCACGCAGGAAAACCCTGGCCTGCACATCGACGCTGGTATCGCGTCCCGGATAGATGACAAACCGGTAAGCGCCGGTGGCGCGCGGTGAATCCAGCAGGGCGTAAAGCACCAGGTGTTTATCGTTCGCCTGCGGCCGTTCAATCCAGAACTCACGGAAACGCGGGAACTCCTCGCCCGAAGGCAACGCGGTATCAATGGCCAGGCCGCGGGCGGATAACCCATAGACCTGCCCTTTGCCGATAACGCGGAAATAGCTGGCGCCCAGCATGCTGGCGATTTCATCGCTCTTGTCGGCCTTATTGACCGGGTAGAGGATCTTAAACCCGGCGAAACCCAGGTTCTTCACCAGTTCGGGATCATGATTCACCGAACCAAAGGTAAACAGGTCCGGAGTATATTTAATCTCGGTGACTGCGGAGGACGTCACTTCGTTGATTTTTACCGGCGTGTCGAAATACATCCCCTGATGGTAAAACTCCAGTTTGAACGGGGTCTGCTGATCGTGCCAGTATGACTTTTCATGGTTGAATTGAATCTGCTGGTAATCAGCAAATTTCATTTCACGGAATTGAGAAGGCAAATTGCTTTTAGGCGCCTCATAACCTTTACCAGCCAGTTCCTGCGCTTGTTTAGCCACATCGTCAATAGTAAATGCCCATGAAGGCAAAGCGTATAACGACAACAACACCGTTGCTCCCAGCAAACGGAGACTCGCTTTGGGTAACTTGACGAAAAATTTATTATTTGGCACATCCCCCCCTATGCGTGTGCTCTTAATCATTCAAAGCAATTTTAATTGATAAATCACTTCTCGGACAGCACGGTACAGCGATCGTTCCTCACCTTTCCCTTACCGGGTCAGCGTTTGATCAATAGGCTATAAAGCAAGCTCATCTACCGGTAAAAGATAGTCTAAAACAGCACATTCCAACAATCGGTACCGCCCGCTGATTTTACCTGACCCACCAGCGGGGGGTTAATCATTTTTGACATAAACGCAAAGTTATTAAAAAAAGAGGACCTTAAAGCCGCTGAATGCCCCTTAACCGGGGAAAAGGCGCGGGCGGCCTTTCCCACCGACCGCGCCCTGGCGGCAAATTATTTTATTTCACCGGTTTTATAGGAAAAATCTTATTACATTGTATTAGCCATATTGGCCGCTTTCCGGCTGCCGATTATAATAGCCAATCGACCGGCAAATGATAAAGCGCGCGAATAAGCCAGCGCTCCACTATATTGGTGGCCGGTTCCCGCCGGTGAATCACCTCGCGCTCCCCTTGATATTCGCGCCAATACATTTTTCCCTGTTCATCCAGGCAAACCTGGTACGCATTCTGGCGCAGGGTGCCGATAAACAAGCGGTGTATGGTTTCGGCCAGCTCTTCGCTGCCGATAACAAAGCCCATTTCGGTATTGAGCATGGCGGAGCGGGGATCAAAATTAAATGAACCGACAAAAACCTCCCGGCTGTCGACGCTAAACGTCTTGGCATGCAGGCTGGAGCCGGATTTACCGGTCAGGCCGCGGTCCCGCGGCTGGTGCTGTTCCGAACTGTTGCGTTTCAGTTCATACAGCTCGATGCCATGGGTCAGCAACGCCCTGCGCCATTTGGCATAACCGGCATGCACAATCGCCACGTCGTTGGCGTTAAGGGAATTGGTCAGAACCGCAATTTTCACCCCTTTGGCGGCGAGTGCGGCCAACTGCTCCACCCCGGCCCTGGTGGGCACAAAATAGGGTGAAATAATATCCAGGCGTTGTTCCGGTTCATCAATAACGCTTTTTATCCGGCTGGTGAGCAGGCCATGATCGGCAACCTGCCCCAGGGCTTTGGCCGGGTCGTCGCTGAGCAGCCGCGTCCTGGCCCAGATAAAAGGCAGGCTGCCGGCCTGCAGCTGGACAAAAAAATCCGCCCTCTCCAGTCGTTTGACATAACGTTCGGCGTGGGGATTTAAACTGATCTGTCCCATCATGCTGCTGATGCTGTTCTTGCCGCCCAGGCGGGAAGAGCGTACCGCGCGCGCCACAGGGCAAACCGAAGGGCAATCCCAATAGCGCTGGAAATCGCGTCCCACCTGCTCCACCACCGGCCCTATCGCCAGCACGTCGAGATCGGTAAACAACTGTTCGCCGCCGGCGCTGAAATAGGCATCGCCCACGTTGCGGCCGCCGATGATCGTGGCCTGGTTATCAACGGTAAAACTTTTATTATGCATGCGCCGGTTCAGGCGCGAAAAATCGGTCAGGTAGGAAAACGCCCGCACCGTGCGGGTCTGGAAGGCGTTGAACAGACGGACCTCGATATTCGGATGCTGGTCGAGGGCCAGCAAAATCTGGTCCAGGCCGCGGGTATTGTTATCGTCAAGCAGCAACCGTACCTTGACGCCGCGATCCGCCGCGCGCTGCACCACGCTATACATCAGCATGCCGGACATGTCCTTGTTCCAGATATAATATTGCAGATCCAGGGTCTGCTCGGCCAAATCGGCAAGCTTCATGCGCGCGGCAAAAGCATCCAGGCCGTCCGACAGCGGATAGATGCCGGATTGTTCGGGGTGGACGTGCGTCAGACGCGAAATGGCTTGGCCGATACGCGCGTTAAGTCGCTGCATAAAAAAAGCCCGAAGAAAAAGAAGAGGCCATAATACTCCATGTCAGTATAAAGGAAGACATTTCATCATAGCCGCGCCCCGGACAATTGCCTGCCCGGATGATAATGATGGCGGTTGTGCGCCCGCTAAGTTTGTAATGAGGATCGCAAAGTAGGCGATAGCCAGAACCTTATTGATCGTAACCTGTCTACTTTAAATGATATGTCGTACGGCCTCGGTAGGTAAAGGCTGTCATGGAAAGGGGGGAAGTCCGATGCAAGATCAAATCACGCATGAAATACCACCCATGTATAAACCGTCGCTGTTCCAAAGCTTCCTGCAGGGGGGCTTTGACTGCTCGACCGAGGTGCGCGGTGACGGGCGCCGCCTGGACCTGATTCTCTCCAGTGGCCATGAGATGCTGGCCGCGAAGGACTATGCGCAGCTGGCGGAACAGAACCTCACCACCGTGCGCGACGGCCTGCGCTGGCATTTGATCGAAGCGGTTCCCGGCCAATACGACTGGTCGAGCTTTTTGCCGATGCTGCATGCCGCGCAGGTGAACCACGTCCAGGTGATTTGGGATCTGTGCCATTTCGGCTGGCCGGACCATGTCGATGTATGGCAACCCGACTTTATCGAGCGCTTTGCGCGTTTTGCCGGCGCGGTGGCCGCGCGGGTGCGCGACGAAGGCATCGCGGCGCCCTGTTATACGCCGATAAACGCCATTTCTTTCCTCGCCTGGGCCGGCGGCGACATGGCGCATATTCAGCCCATGGCCGCTAATAAAGGCAAGGCGTTGAAAATACAGTTGGTCAAGGCGACCCTGGCCGCCATTGACGCCATTCGCGCGGTGGACCCATCGGCGCGCTTCCTCCAGCCTGAGCCTGTGGTGCATATCAATGCGCCCGAGGGCATGCCCGAGCAGGAATTGGATGCGGAAACGCTGCGGCTGGCCCAGTTTGACGTCTGGGATATGCTCAGCGGCAAACTGCGGCCGGAGCTTGGCGGCGGCCCTGGCTACCTGGATATTCTGGGCGTTAATTACCGCCCCGGTAACCAATGGTTCCACCAGGGCGGGGCCATCGATTTCGAAGACAGCCACTACCGGCCTTTCGCCACCATCCTGCGGGAAATCTCCCAGCGCTATCAGCGGCCGCTGCTTATCGCCGAAACAGGCGCGCAAAGCGATATGCGCGTACCCTGGATGCGCTATATCTTCGAGCAAACCGTCCTGGCCATGAAAAACGACGTGGCGGTGGAAGGGATTTGTATTTATCCGGTGGCGGACTACCGTAGCTGGAGCGGCGAGAAGCATCAGCCGTTCGGGTTGCTGGGCATGCAGGATGTCAACGGCTGCCGTTCGCTCTATGAACCCCTGGCGCTGGAAATTCGCAGCCAGCAGATACGCCTGAAAGGCCTGCTTGAAGATAGCCTGCCTGATGAGCGGGCCATGCCGGCCTGATGCAGGGGCGAACACGCATGCCGGCACGGCGCGTGGCCGGATAACCGGCTGGGCGCCCTTGCCGGCCGCCCCTTCCCGCCGGCAAGGGGCGGATTAAAGCGAAGATTCCGCCCGTGCGTTAGCGTTATAACAGGCGCCGGCATCCACCGCGGGGGGGTTATGCCTTACGTCATAAAAATAGGCGATGCCGAATAATACCGACACCACAATTAAGACCGATATTAACAACCCGATAATGGCGATCAGTTTGGTATCATCCAGACTGCTGTTTTCCATGTCTGTTCCCTCCATTTGCCGCTGCGGACTTAAATAATCCACAGCGTCACTACCATGACAAAGCTGATAAGCGTACCCGCTGCTATGGCCAGTACCGCAATCGCGAACTGAGCGTCACCCAGCGTTTCCCGATACGCCCTGTCGCGCTGAACAAAACGGCTCTTTTTCACACGGGTTTTTTATTCTACAGAATATTAACAAGAAGACCTGCCGGGGTAACCTGGCGGCAAACCGCTTATAAAATAAGCGAATCATTGATGCGATGCAAGGGACAACGTCCGCAGCGCCGCGTGAATTATCCGCGGGGCCGCGCCGGGATGCGGCGCCGCGGACAGGCTGATGTCAGCAAACCCCGAAGTCGCCGTCTTCCTTATACAACGATAGCTCTTCCGGTTTGAACTGTTTCGCGTTCTCCACGCCGGAATCCATCATGCCGCAGAATACGATGCCGTTTTCTACCTTAACCACGCTCATTGCCGGTCCGCCTTTAATCGGCTGGACCACATCGCCGGTTTCAAAAGCCATATCACTCCTCCTCGCCCGTGGGCGGTTATCGGCCGGGCCGGGGATGGGCCAGGCCGGCTGCCTGTCCTTCCAGCGTACAAGCCATGATGGCATACGTCAAAGGCCCAAAGGGTAAAAGAAATTGAAGAGACACAAGCTCAACGCGAACGCCTTGCCCATATGGGTTAAAACCGCTGTTGCGCCTTACACATGCCTTATATTGGGAATGGCACGCTATAGTACTTTTTAAAATGAATTTTTTTGCCGTGAATTTTTGATGACAAGTTGATAAATTAGCCCGATACTTAACGCCTATTCACTATTATCCGGTGATGCGGCGGGCCAGTAGCCTACCGCATAACGCAGCGATAACTGACCCTGACGACGCCATGATCCAGAAAAATAAATACTCAACCGATTTTGCCAATGCCAAGCTTGATAAACAGGGCATGGCGCTGCATTCCGGCTGGATTGTCGCGTACTGCGCCCATCCGGTGACGCGGGAATATCTTTGCGCCACCGTGGAACATCTCTGCGCCGGGGCGCGACTGCCCGCCTTTAGCTATCAGGACAAACCGGTATTGCCCGCAGCCAATATGGCGCTGGTCAGATCGCTGGACGGTAAGCGTTGGGAGGCGGTGGCCGATTTACGCGGCCAGACCGCTTATCGCATTAGCGACGGAGTGACGATCCGCATTGATTTCCTCACCGCGCTGCCGCCGTCAATGACGCTGCTGGCGCCGTTAAATAGCACCGATCGCTGGGATGGCGATAAATGGATCGATTCCAGCCTGCTAATGCCGCACCTGCCCAAGATCGTCAGTCGTCCTCCGTTACTGCTGAAATAGCGTTTCCCCCGGCGTCCGGCTCATGGCGAACCGCGCCGGAGAACCGGCGGCCCCGGGGGCTATGACCGCACACGAAAACGCGCCAGGGTCTCTTCATCCAACTGGTAGTACTCCCCTTTCAGCTCCGCGCACAGCTTACTCATAAACGTGACCAGATAATCAATGTTGTAGGCCGCCATTCTGCGCCCCATCTCCGTTTGCATGCTATCGGCCAGGGTCAGCAATTTGGTTTGGAAATGATCAAAGGTATAACTGGTATCGTCAAGCGGGCGATGCAGGGCCAGCGGGTCCTCCGCATGGAACAGGCCGCGGCCCAATTGCCCCGCCACATGAAATACCCGCGCCAGGCCGATGGCGCCCAACGATTCAAGCCGGTCGGCGTCCTGGACGATTTTCGCCTCCAGGGTCTCGGGCGTGATGCCCGCGCTGAAGCTATGGGCCTCGATGGCATGGGCTACGCCCGGGTAAGCGCCGGCCGGAAAATCCGGAAAGTGCTGCGCCAGGATCCTTATTGTTTCCCGGGCGGCTCGCCTGGATGCCAGATGACGATCCGGATGGTTTTTCGGCAGGTTGACCACATCATGAAAATAACACGCCGTTAGAACGGTTAATTCATCGGCGGCCGAGAGATGCATTATCTTCTGGGCGGTATGCCATACGCGGCTGAAATGGGCGAGATCGTGCGCTTTATCGTCTTGCGGAAAGTGTTTCTCCAAATACTCTTTAAACCGGCGTTCCCATTCGTGCAGTGCCATATTTCCTCCTGCCAGCTATTAGACGCTTATTATATCCCGTGCTGATGCCTCTCCCGATGATTTCCCGCTCCAGGCCCGCCCGCTGCCGGGAGGCCCTGTGCCGTCGACCCACATCCTGTTTAATCGGGGGGTTAATAGTAATAAGCCACATCCGGCGCCGCGCTTCAAGCATTAAACTGAAGGAGCGCCGGCGCGCAATAACCGGATGTCATTGCCCAGCCGCCAGTATCCGGGCGATAAAACGTCCCGCCATCGCCACGGCGTCCGCGTTCAGACTATGGCCCAGCCCGGGCAAAATATAGGAGGCGACGTCCACGCCCAGTCCACCCGTCCCGCCAGGCCGTGTTCCGTCATCAGCCGGCTCAGGGTGGCATCGAATGCGGGCCTGACCGCCGGTACCCGTTCCGGGCGATTTTGTTCCGTGACGCCGGTAATGCTGAACCATTGGCGGCCCGGTCCCTGTTCAAAAGAAAAAGGCGCGTCCGGCGCCGCAAACGCCGTTTCCGGCAGATTTGGCCGCCAGATGCCGCCCAACGGCGCCATACCGTCGCCTTGACTTCCCATGCCGTGCAGCATGATCACCACATGTTGGCTCATGGATAATGCTCTTATTTTCTCTGTAACCCGCTGTAAGAAAATAACAATATCCAAGGCGCGCGGGGCCATGTCCCAGCGCCGCGCCGCTTGCCGCCAGCAGACTGCTGTACCCAAGGTTACACATATTATTTCCCTCTTTGGCCGTTGTGAACATATAATGCCCATCCGGTCATCCGCGAGCCGGAATAAACTTTCCAATTACTGCCAGTGTGGCGATAACATCTGACTAACTATGAAAATGAATATGCGTGCAATCTTTACGGTAATTCTGGCAATGGCTGCCTTCAGTCACTCAGCCTTTGCCGTGGTATACCCTCTTCCGGCCGGCACCAGCCGCCTGGTAGGGGAAAATCTGGAAATAGCCATCCCCCAGGACAGCAAGTTACCGCTGGAGCATTTTGCCGCGCAGTTCCAGATGGGCCTGAGCAATATGATCGAGGCCAATCCGGGAGTCGACCCCTTCCTGCCGTTGCCGGGCAGCAAGCTGATTATTCCCCATCAATTGATTTTGCCCGATACGCCGCATGAGGGCATCGTGGTAAACAGCGCGGAAATGCGTCTTTATTACTACCCCAAAGGCACCAATACGGTAGTTGTATTGCCCATCGGCATCGGCGAACTGGGCAAAGATACGCCGGTTAACTGGGTGACCAGCGTACAACGCAAGAAAAATGGCCCAACCTGGACGCCGACCAAGGCGATGCATGCGGAATACGCGGCGCGCGGCGAAACGTTGCCCGAAGTCTTCCCGGCCGGCCCGGATAATCCGATGGGTTTGTATGCGCTTTATGTCGGCCGCCTGTATGCCATCCACGGCACCAATGCCAATTTCGGCATCGGCCTGCGCGTGAGCCACGGCTGCGTACGTTTGCGTGCCGACGATATCAAATATCTCTTCGATCATGTCCCGGTCGGCACCCGGGTGCAATTTATCGACGAACCGGTTAAAGCGACCGTTGAACCTGACGGCACCCGTTATCTCGAAGTGCATAATCCCCTGTCTTCCACAGAAGAGCAGTTCAATTCTAACGAGCCGGTGCCCATTACTCTGCCGGTGAGCGTGAGCAAAGTGCTGGTCGACCAGGTCGTCAATCAGGATTTGGTTAATGCCGCCCTGCAAAATCGCGCCGGCATCCCGGTAAACGTATCTGCCGCCACAGCCACCCCGCCGGTGGTGATGCCAGTTGCCGCACCGGCGGAAAATACCCCGGCGGCGGCACCGGATTCCGCCCAAGGCTCCGGCGCATCGGCGTCCGGCGCCACGACGCCAGCCCCGGAGGCGGCGCCGGCGCCCATCACCGCGCCTGACACCAACACCCAGGCCGTCGCGCCCGACTCAGCCTCTGCGGTCACGACCGCGCCAGCAGGCCAAACCCAGCAGACCGGTACGATTAACTAAACCGCCCCGCGGCAACCCTGGCATGGACGCCGGGTTGCGCGCTTTTGCTTGCCCCCGAAAAACCCCTCGTTAACCACGTCGCTTTGCCGATGTTAATAAAACCTGCGCTGGATAATCGCGATGTCATCACTGCGGGTGAACATTGCCGGTAAATTTAATTTATGGATTAGTGGGAGAGAGATTAACCGCAAGCCAGGCGCGCGGCCCATAGCCACGCCGGCGCACAACCCCGCGGTGAATCGCCCCTTCATGCCTGTATCGGCACGGCGGCTCGCCGATAGCATCCTTTACCAATGGCTAAAGGTGAACGTTATTATTACTTAGGGTATAAATATATTGATTTCATTCATTGAAATTCAGAATAAAAAAAATTAAACATTAGAAAATAAAATCCAACAATAATATAAATGTAGCATTTAAATAAATTACCTTATATAGACAATATTCGTGACATACATTCCAATTAATAAAAAAACAACACAATGCGTTGTTTAAAAATGAAATCTTCATGAAATAAATGCGGTTATGACGTTATGATAATAACTTATTCGGTAAGGTTCATTTGCGTCCGTATTCAAAACGCAGTGTCACCCTGCCCGGGTAAAACCACTTTCATTTCACTTCACTCAGCCGTTGGGATTATCCTGGCTACAGGAGTTTATAATGCAAACCGATATACCGCATTCAGCCGAACCAGCTCGGCGCACCGTATTAAAACGCGCCGCGGGTCTTTCCGTTTTAGGGATAGCGGGCGTTGTAGGCATGGGCTTGCCCTCACTATCCTATGCAGCCGCATTGAGTAAAGCAGAGCGCGATAAGATGACCCCGGATCAAATCATCGAGGGTCTCAAGCAAGGCAATATCCGCTTTCAAACGGGGAAAGCGCATCAACATGACTACCTGGCGCAAAAACGCGCCAGCGCGGCTGGACAGTATCCGTCGGCGGTGATTCTCAGCTGTATCGACTCCCGCGCGCCAGCGGAAATCATCCTGGATACGGGCATTGGAGAAGCGTTTAACAGCAGGATCGCGGGCAATATTTCCAATGCCGATATTCTCGGCAGCCTAGAGTTCGCCTGTGCTGCGGCCGGGGCCAAAGTTATTGTGGTCATGGGGCATACTGCCTGCGGCGCGGTGAAAGGCGCTATCGATAATGTTGAGTTGGGTAACCTGACGGGTCTGCTGGATAAAATCAAACCAGCCATTGATAAAACAGAATATACCAAGGAGAGGGTGAGCAGTAATGATGAATTTGTCGATGCGGTAGCGGCGACCAACGTAAAACTCACTATTGAGGAAATCAGGAAAAGCGATATTCTTCATAAACTTGAGTCCGAGGGCACTATAAAAATCATTGGTTCCATGTATCACCTGAACGGCGGAAAGGTAGAGTTTTTCGCCTAACCTGTCGCTACAGCCCAGCCAGCGCCGGGCTGTTAGCATTTTTCGTTATTCGCGCGGTAAAAGAATACGCTCATTCATCAGCGCGTAAGCGGCCCCTAATTACAATTACTCATCATTAATACGCTAATTGCAATAGCATATATATCGTTAATATTCTTCTCATGTTTCTATTGCCGGTCTGGTTGCCATCCCGGCGCTACTTTTATTCAATAATCATTAAAATATAGCCAATTTAATTATGTTTAATAAATATTTAATCATTTTATGCGATTGTCTTACCGCATTCCTTTGTTTTATTTTGGTTTCCTACTGATTCCTTTGGCGTACGGGCATTTATGCCCGTTTTTTTCTCCTGTCACCGGCTGTTGCTGGGTCATCCTGTCCGCCCCGAAACCCAAGCACAGGATTCAGCAGCTTCAAACGGGATAACTCTCCTCAAGAATTGTATGACAAATTAAGTATATGTGATGCACGTCACTATTTTTAGCAAAAGTTACTCATAAAATAGTGACAGATATCACAATTGAGCTAAGGAAAAATGATGGACATAACCCAAAAAACCGATGACGTATTATTACGCATCTGCTGGCTGTTTGTACTTGGCGGTATTATCTTTGGCGGCATCTTGTTTAAAATGTTTTGGTAGTTTGTTAATAAAAAGAATTTTTAGTGATCTATTATGCCGTCCCTTTTCAGCCTCTGGGATGTTAAGTTGATATATCGTCACGATTGCATCCTCTCAGGACAAATCGTGCGGCCGTAGCGTTGAAAGCAATACCCGCCTTGCCCGGCCTTTCCGCACCGGATAAGGTGACACTGACAAACGACCCGCAATCTGTTCGGTATAAGTGCTATGATTTGATCATTGCCACTTGCCAGGATTTACGATGAAATTACTCATCCTCCCCATTGCATTAAGCCTGCTACTGTTAACGGGCTGTAGTGGGGCTGCGGGCTCCTTGTTCAGAATCATTCCTGCGGATACCGACGTTTGTCCTCATGGCCACAACGTCTTTACCAATCAATGTAATCCTTAGCATTAACCATGATCAAGCCTGCCCGTCATTATTATGTAAGGCATGATCCTGTTTGCGCTGTATTCCGAGGGAAGCGGCAACGGCAGGGGAAGGCTCGCGCGGGTTAGCATCCGTTCGGGCGTGATGGATCCACCGAGCCATTGCCATGCATTGGCGATATGATCCGGTTTCTTACTATTTTTTTATGTATGTTTTCAATCTTCACAATACGGTGCCGATATAACAGAGAATTCATTCACTCAAGGTCATCAAGATGGCATATGCGGCGTTTGTGCTTATTGGGTCAGGAATCGGTCTAACAGTCATCATCTTTTTGATTTACAGAATAAAATCCATGACTGGTCACTTTGAATCCTATGAGTTTATCGACAAACGGACCAATCATGTCACTCTGCATATGAAGCCGTCGTCTATCCCGACCGATCCGAAGCACGCCATAAGGCTGATAAGATCATTTATCAGGACATTAGATTATTTGCATACCAACAATTACGCGCAGGTCAGTTTTTGTACGCATTTGCTTAACGAAAGGCGGGTTAAAAGCCTGAGCCGGATCTTAAGCAAGCATGGGTATTTTATCAGCCATACGTTTTGCCTTAAAACCTCAGTACGGCATCGCCGCATCACCTTCTGGACGACATTGTTATACAGCTGGAAAAGGATAAAGGTAGCCGACATGTCATGGGATATGACCATCAGGCTGAAATAGCGGCGGCAGATAACACCCATTTTCACCGTCGTCCGGCAATCGCATCGCCCGAAGCGCCATCCGCTGGCCCGAGTTAAAACAGCACTCTGTCCTGCTTTAGCCTCCAGGTCACCTCTCCCGACCCGCTGACGGCATGCCGACGGCGCACCCCTGGTTATAGCCTGCCATGACGCCGCCTTGATTCTGGTAAATAAGTCACAGCACGTAGCGCGTTAATCAGCCATGATAAAGCGACTGACGCGAAGGGAGGTAACGACTATGCAAGTCAAATTCGATTGGCATATGTTTTTGCTCGGCTTATTCACGCTATGTGTTCTTATCGCCCTGGCGGTAGGCTGAGATGACGGCGGCTGCCGTAGCCTGCACATCGAGCCGGCGGCGGGAGAATGTATCCACCGCCGTCAGAAGGACACGATGTCCGGCGGTGTGCGGGCAATACTGGAGACGACGGCCACTTATCCTCTGACAACATCCGCGCCCACGGGACGGCGTCCATGTCCGCTACTACCCCGGGGCTGGAGGGTCAATTAATCTTCAGCATCTGCTTAACATCATTTTTATTGCTCTGCTGTTCATTACCATGGGCATCGGTATAACGGATCATGCCCGTATCATTATCAATGTCGGGTTTACACTCGGTTACCATCATATGCCCGTCGTTAGTGCTGCGTGCGTAGCTACTTGAACAGCCCCCAGCATGGTTGCGAGCACCATGCTGAATAAAATAAATAAAGCCTTATACATAATACGCTTCTTTATTTGTTTAATTATTGAGTTAGCATAGAAAACCTGACGCAGTATTGATGCCCGCCCTGGTGCTAATCATGGCACTGATTAACCGAAAATAGCATCATCGTGCCGCACGCGGGCTTGCAAACTTGCGCCACGATGAAAAAAACCAATAAGGAGTGATTAAACATGAAACGGCGTACCGGACTTTGCATGCACACCACAATTTTTGCCGCGTTGCTTACCGCCTTTTCGCTTGCCGCCTGCAGCGGTGCAGAAAAATCAGCCGCCACGCAAAGCGCGGTCAAACCGCTTACCGCTGATGACACCTGCATGGCTAACAATTTCAGGAACCTGATCGGCAAACCCGAAAGCGTCCTGGACGGTATGCGTTTTTCAATGCCCATGCGCCTTATCAAGCCCGGCCAAGCCGTCACTATGGACTTTGATCCGAAACGGCTGAACTTTATGTCCAACAAGGAAGGCATCATCACCAGCGTCCATTGCTCTTGATATCAGTTCTCGCGGGCGCTGCATGCCGCCCCGCCACCGCGCAACGGTTGGACAGCGGACATTCCGCGGCTTCGCCGGAAATGGCGCTGAAACTTTCAAAGGTATTTGGCAGTTCGGCGAAATTCTGGCTCAATCGCTAAGTCAATTACAGCCTTTGGGTAGCACAAAAAGAAGTCGATACCTCACAGCTGCACCGATTGGTTGCAGCCTAACGGCTGCGCTATTCACCCAAAGCGTCCTGACGAGTATGTCTCGTGGGTAAACATGCATGAGTAGCCAGGTTAAACCGCGCTTCTTTATCAACGGTAAAGTTATTATTGCTGGTTGCAAATGATTGTGCCAAAGAGAGGTGGTTTAGGGTTTTATGTAGTCAGAAGAGATCAAGCCCAGCGCCGTCTGTTTTTAACCGAAGCCGTTAGTTAACCTTGGTGCCCATCTGTATTGATCTGCGCCCCGATTGTTGGACATCATCTACAACAACTTGACAGGCAATTAACAGATGGAACTGGGCTTACGCTTTCCGATATTTAAGATGCCTAACCGCTTGTCGGTTGCAACTTGTTCCGAGAAAGACACGGCTAGTGTTTGTAGTGATGGCTAGCGAGCGGGCAATGCGGAGCGGACCCTATTTGATTTTCTGGGATTCAGCTTCCTTGCTGAGACCGTTCAGAACCGGCAAGGGAATATATCTATAAGAAAAGTGATATTTTTAGATCAAAAATATTATTTCAAATTTATATCATAGGATTGCATATATTAGTTATTTTTTTATCACAGTGCAATTCGGGCCAGACCACATTCCGACTCAATATGTATAATTGAATATGAACAATCAATCAATAAACGCCAATGTTTCACAAAAAGACTTTATCTCCAACAGTCT
This sequence comes from Sodalis sp. RH14, assembly GCF_047324285.1. Lineage (NCBI taxonomy): Bacteria > Pseudomonadati > Pseudomonadota > Gammaproteobacteria > Enterobacterales > Bruguierivoracaceae > Sodalis > Sodalis sp. RH14. The sequence goes on along the minus strand of NZ_CP178739.1, from coordinate 1,599,420 downwards.
TTGATAAATAGTAGTGTTGCGTATCAAACTTGATGCGAATAAAATAATGGAGTTAAATTATGTCTAAACTAATGAAAGAAATTACTTTTAACAAAGCCGCAGTAACTATTGTTGCAGATAACAAAAATGCTAAGAAAGCACTAACTCAAGCTATGTTAGATAGCATTTCTGGTGGTTGGGTTAATGCCTTCGCTCGCTGGGACAAGAAATTTTAATTGATGTAGATGCAGCGTGGAAAACCATCCTGCATCTATTTTCCATTAGGGGGGCGATATCAATGATTAAAATAAAACATCTTGAAATAATCCTAAAGGTAAGTGAAAGATGTAACATTAATTGTACCTATTGCTACGTTTTCAATTTGGGAAACGACATAGCAATAAACTCAAGACCTATTATTTCTGCTGACATCATTAAAGACTTAACGGGATTCCTTGAGCGAGCCTCTCATGAGTACGACATAGAAACAATTCAAATTGATTTTCACGGAGGCGAGCCACTGATGATCGGAAAGGAGAAGTTTGATAGTGCTTGCCGCGTTTTTCTATCAGGAAACTACAAAAAATCAAGGCTACATCTTGCTTGCCAAACAAATGCCATTCTTATTGACGAAGAGTGGATCGATATTTTCTCTAATAATAATATCAGCGTTGGTGTCTCTATCGATGGGCCTAAACACATCAATGATAAACACCGCCTGGACAGGAAGGGCCGCAGCACCTACGAAGGTACGGTGAAAGGCTTGGTGATGTTGCAGGATGCGTGGCAAGCCGGAAGACTGATAGATGAACCCGGTATTTTGTGTGTTGCTAATTCCTTGGTAAATGGAGCAGAAATTTACCGCCATTTTGTCGATGTGTTGCATTGTAAAAAAATAGATTTCCTTATTCCAGATGAAACGCATGATACCTGTAAGGATCCAGAGGGTTTGTCGGATTTTTATTGCTCAGCAATCGATGAATTTTTTTCTGATGCAGACAGTAATGTATATGTACGTTTTTTCTATACCCATATACAATCCATGTTAAATTCAGATTTAAGCCCAGTATTAGGATTGAGAAACCCAGAAAGTGATACCCTTGCCTTCACTGTCGGATCAGAGGGTGAACTTTATGTTGACGATACACTCAGAGCTACCAACGATCCTATTTTTACATCAATTGGTAATATTCGTGATCTGTCTTTATCGGAAGCTATTTCCTCATGGCAGATGCAGAAATATATGGCCGTCAATGATAAATTACCCCTCGTTTGTACTGACTGTATCTGGCAAAAAATATGTGGAGGGGGTCGCCATATTCAACGTTATTCAAAAGCTGACGATTTTAACCGTGAAACCGTTTTTTGCCCTTCTATCAGGAAAATAATGAGTCGGGCAGCATCGCATTTACTCGATTGCGGAGTATCCGAAAATACAATTATGAAAAACCTGGATAGTTAATTATGATGAAGATTTATCCCTTATTGATGGTGTTTTTTTCTAACATTTGTGTGGCTGATATTCATAATGATGTCATGCGGTTACGGTACGATAAACGTGGCCTGCCAATGGTTGACGTCCAGATAGCCGATAGGTATCACACTTTAACTCTGGATACTGGAAGCGGCGAAGGTATACATATAAATCAATATGATTTGGAAAAATTAATTGCTAATCCAAGCTTAGAAGTCATTCATCAAGCTCCACTCCGAATCAAAGATATAACGGGTTCAGAAAATCAGGTTAACGCTTGGAAAATAAAAAAATTGCGCATTTCCAATATTATTTTCAATAATGTATTGGCCGTCAGTTTCAAACCATGGGGATTTTCCATGGGAGACAAGAGTCCTGTTAATGAAGTGATGGGGCTCGGTATTTTTCAAGAATGTTCATTTCTTATGGACTTTAAAAACCATCGATTACAAATGTTGGAAAAATTACCTTCTGATCTTAGTAAATGGTCATCCTATCCGATCGAGAGAACGGAGTCGGGGTTACGCATTAGAGCATACGTGGGCGAAAAACCTTTATATTTGATTGTTGATACTGGCGCCAGCCACTCATTCCTGTTTTCCGATAATATACCTAGTGAAACCCGTTTCTTTGGTTGTAATGCTATTGAGCCCAAAGCAGCCAATGCAGACTGTAGAGTTGCAAAAATAACCCTTCGTGATAAAAAGGGAAAAGAACGTGATGATTTAGCAATTGTAACCACGAGTGTAACGTCTAAAGAACTTGATTTTGATGGATTACTAGGCATGGGATTCATGCGTGGTCATCAGGTGATTGTTGATATGTCAGGGCGTATGCTCTACATCAGTCGTTAGTATTATGAATAATGATAATTCCATTTTCCGCCCTGAAGCTTTGCACTACAAAAATAACGCGTGGCTAGGTGATTTTAGTATTTCTACGCCGTCAGTGCTAAAGACCTCCCTATGGTTTGCCCTTGGTGTATTATTGATATGTATACTTCTATTATTTACTACCTATACACAAAGAGTACCAGTAAGTGGTAGAGTAATTTATACTCCTTCTGCTACTGAGGTTATTTTTAATCAAGATGGTGTTATAAGCCGTATCGAGGTACTGCGGGGAGATATGGTAAAAAAAGGAGATATAATCGCTACGCTTTCGCGGGATGTTGCCTACGTTGGAGGCGGGATTAATCAATCATTACTGGATGCTGCGCAACGCCAAATTGTTGAACTTCAAAAAAGAGAGGTTGACCGGCATAGAGAGATAAAAGGAGAGCGTCAACGCTTATGTGAAAAAATCAGTATTAAAGAAAAGGAGATAACAGCTATTAAAGCAGCGATTGACTTTGAGTCAGGGCGTAGTATCCGATTAAATGAGCGTATGTCAAGTTATCTGCAGCTTCTCCAAAAAGGTATCACTACCGTACAAGAAAAAAATGAGCGTGAAAACGAATACCATAATTCAATTGCTCAACTACACAGGTATCGCATTAACATAACTCGTGTGCAAGGGGAGCGTATTCAATTACTCGACGAATTGGCCCATTCGGTAGCACGGGAGAAACAAGCCATTACCGATATGCGTCAACAGCTGGTGACACTACAGCAACAAGTTATCAATGCTTCGGTTGGTATTGAGTCCTACATTGTGGCACCTATCGATGGCATCGTCGCCTCATTAAATATATTGGAAGGTCAGAGAATTAATACTGGCACAATTGCAGCCGTTCTAGTTCCGGAAAATGCTAAACCGTACGTTGAAATGTGGCTTCCTCCTTCTGCGTTACCAGAAGTAAAAACCGGCCAGCAGGTAATGATGCGAGTTGAATCATTACCGTGGGAAAGGTTTGGTAAAGTGCCCGGCAGCGTTGCAGATATCAGCGCTAGCCCAGAAGCGCTGACAGGAAGCAACCGGCGTTTTCGCTTACTCATTGTGCCCGATACCAAGATACAAGTACTACCCGCTGGTGTAGAAGTTCATGCTGACATATTAACTACGCGTCGACGCATTTGGGCATGGATATTTTTACCTATAAATAAAATTATCAAACGTATTATGACTGAGAATTAACAAATGTTATTTTCCTGGCAGAAAACACCTCTTATTTTACAATCAGAAACGAATGAATGTGGATTAGCATGTTTGGCTATGATAGCTGGCTATTTCGGCAAACGCCTTGACCTTGCATCTGCACGCTTTTTACATGACGTAGCCAGTCACGGCATGACATTAAGTGAACTCATAAGGGCATTTGAACAAGTAGGAATGACGGCCCGTGCTTCGCGAATAGAACTTGGCGAACTGCGTTCGCTAAGCCGCCCAGTTATTATTCACTGGTCATTTAATCATTTTGTAGTAATAGCTAAAATGACACATCGAGGTGTCATTATTCATGATCCCAGTATGGGTCGACGAAAAATTTCTTTGCGCGAATTATCAGATAAATTCACAGGTATCATGATTGAAGCATGGCCCGCTGAGGCATTTGACAAAAAACCACTTGAAATGAATGTCAAAGTGTCAGATCTTTTCTCCGGAATAAGAGGTTTAATACGCATCGTTTCCGGAGTTCTGGCGCTCTCTGTTTTAGTTGAACTGCTTTCTATTGCAGTGCCAGCTGCAACAAAATTCACCATCGACACGCTAATTCGTTCATCTGATCTTGAAGGAATAATTTTTGTAGGGTTAATAGTCATCTCTGCGCTACTGATAAAGTCCGTATTTTCGGTAATTCGAGCTTTGGTACTAATGAATCTTCGTTGTACGCTTGGTGTAAAGTGGGCTGAGATGTTTTTCAATCGACTCATCCGATTGACCCTACCTTTTTTCGAAAAGCGCCATATAGGCGACATCACATCACGCTTCCAGTCTCTGACTGCTATACAAGAAGCATTTACCGCTGAAATGGTAGCCTCAATACTCGACGCAATTGTTATTGTCATTTCAATAATCATAATTCTGATTTATTCCCCTCTCTTGGCTATTGGCCCACTCACAGCCGCAACCGCATATGTAGTGCTTAAGGCGGGCTTATTTTCTTTATACCGGACTCGAAAAATTGAACATATCTCTTTCGAAGCGGTTCAATCATCACATTTTCTTGAGACCGTTAGGGCTATTAAAACCATTAAAATGCTTAACTTAACCCCTATTCGTCGACGAGAGTGGTTAAATCACGTTATTAATAGTACAAAGGCAGGAAATCAACTTTTTAAACTTGATCTTTTGACTAACACTATAGCTGTGCTTCTAATCGGTTTTGCCGGTATCTGTGTGCTTATCGTAGGTGCTATAGGATATGATAATGGGATGACTACTGGTACCTTATTAGCTGTGATGCTTTACTCAGATATGATGATAACTCGTACAGTAAAACTAGTAAATGCAGTTTCTGCCTTTTGTCTGGTATCTATGCACAGTCAACGCCTGACGGATATTGCCATATCTCCTGTAGAACCAAATGATGAAGATAAACCACAGTTGCAAGTAAATGGGTATATCACAGTCCGCAATCTGTCGTATCGTCATTCCCCATCCGAACCTTATCTATTTGAAGGGATAAATATAGACGTTCAACCTGGAGAAAGTATAGCCATTATTGGGCCATCGGGTTGTGGAAAGTCAACATTTCTTCATGTATTGGCTGGTTTATATGAACCCACCGATGGTAGCATTTTTATTAATGGGATGAATATGTTCAATCTCGGGAAAAAAGCTATTAGGGAGCATATCGCTTTTGTCATGCAAGATGATAAGTTGCTCGCCGGAACTTTACAAAATAATATCACTAGTTTCTCAGATTCCCCAGATGTAAAGCGAATGGCGGAATGTGCAAGCCATGCGGCGATTGACGAAGAGATCTGCGCAATGCCAATGGGATATGATTCAATGATTGGTGATATCAGCGGGACTCTATCAGGCGGGCAACTTCAGCGAGTTTCCATTGCCAGAGCCCTATATCGACAACCGGATATCTTGCTGCTTGATGAAGCAACTAGTGACCTCGACATTGAAAATGAAAAAAAAATAATTAGCTCGATTGGCCACCTATCAATAACACGGATTTTTGTTGCTCACCGGCCAGAGATGATTAAGTCTGCAGACAGGGTATTTAATCTTCAATTAAATGCATGGACGGAGATAACGTAAGCGACCCGGCATCTCGCCTTGTTGATGATTTTTGTTAACGCATTCTTATTTCACCCTTTTCAATTGTTGTGAAATCTATCATGGCAAAAAGGCATTCCCGCACCGAGCAACTGCGGCATATTTAAGCCTGGCAATGCAGCGGATTATCCAAACCACAGTATTGCCGGCAATATCACATTGCGGTCAAGAGCCTTTATATCTATGTGTTACCTCCGTTTTGCAATATGCGGCCCCCAGCGCCGTATTGACAGTTACTCAGCAGGGATTTCGAGGTTCCATGGCAGGAGATCTTTGATCTTGTTGATAGGATGCTCCACAATAACCGCCAGCACATGACCCAGATGCGCTTTTGATTCAACGCCGTTTAGCTTGCAACTGCCGATGCCGCCCGTTCACCGTCGCTGTCCGAACCGAAGAACAGATAGTTCTTGCGGCCCAGGCTCACCACCCGCAGCGCATTTTCCGCGATATTGTTATCGATCTCCACCCAGCCATCGCCGGCGTAGTAACACAACGCCGGCCAGTGGTTCATCAGATAGTTGAACGCCTTTGCCGTATCGGCCTGTCGCGGCAATGTGGTGAGTTTTTCCCTGATGCAGCTCTCCAGGCCCATCAGTAACGGCTGGGATCGCGCTTCGCGCACCTGTTGTCGTTCTTCGGCCGGGCGCCCCCGGATGTCGGCTTCGATAGCATACAGTTCACCGATCCTCTGCAGGGCTTCGGTGGTGGTTGGCGACGGATGGCGAACATGGATATCATGGATTTTACGCCGGGCGTGGGCCATGCAGCCGACCTCGCGGATAGGGCCTTCTTCGTATGGCGGATTGAAGCCCGCGTACGCATCCGCCTGCAACAGTCCGCTGAACCCGGCCAGATGCGTTGGCGGATGAATCCCCTTGCGGTCCGGGCTGTAGGTGAACCACACCGCGGGTGGAAGTCGCGAACCGGCATTGCGGTCGTCACGCACATAGACCCACAGCCGGCCGGTTTTCGGTTTACCTTTGCCGGGTTGCAGCACGTCCACCGGCGTGTCGTCGACGTGCACCTTGCCGGTGTCCATAACATAGTCGCATACCGCGTCGGCCAGCGGCGCCAGCAGATTACTGCACAACCCCACCCAGCCGGCCATGGTGGCCCGGCTCAGTGTGACGCCCTGACGGGCAAAGATTTCCGATTGTCGATATAGCGGCGAGTGCTCGGCGTATTTCGCCGTCATCACGCGCGCCAGCAGGCCCGGGCCGGCGATGCCACGTTCGATGGGGTGCGACGGCGCCGGCGCCTGGACGATGACATCGCAGCGGGCGCAGGCTTTCTTTTTACGCCGGGTTTTTATCACCTTGAACGCGCTTTTAATCAGCTCAAGCTGTTCGCTGACATCCTCGCCCAGCGGCTTAAGGTCGCCGCCGCAGGCGGGACAGGCCGGTTCGTGCGGCTCCAGGCAGCGCTCTTCACGCGGCAGGTGTGACGGTAAAGGCCGACGTACCGGTGAGGGGCGTAAGGCCGGCGGCACCGCCGGGTCCTCGACACGCGCAGACTGGGACGTCTCTTCCGTCAGTAGCGCTTCCAGGCGATGCTCCAGCCGGACGCTCTGCCGCCCGGCCTTTTCCGAGCTGCGGCCGAAGTACAGGCGCCGCAGTTTCGCCAGTTGCGCCAGCAGGCGGTCGATTTCTGCTTTGCGTGCGTTAAGGTCATTGTGCAGGGATGCGATGGTCGCCTGTTGTTGCGCGACCAGCGTTTGTTGTTGCAGTACCAGCGCTTGCAGCGCGGGCACATCAGTAGGCAAGGCATGATTTTTTCGTTTCATGCCAGGATGTTAAGGGAAGCTATCGGGTTATTACAATATCGCCAGGTTAAACGAAGTGCGTTCCGGTTGTTTCCAATTTATTTCTTTAAACAGCATCGATAACCGGGCTGGCGTCAGGAAGACTTTTCCCTCCCGGGATTGCGGCCAGACCAAGCGGCCGCGCCCAAGGCGTTTTGCCGGCAGGCACAGGCCGTCCCCGGTCGACCAAAACACCTTTGTCAGGTTGCCGCGTTTTTCCCAGAAGACGAAGACATGGCCGGACAGCGGGTCTTGCTGGAGGGCGGATACGACTTGGCCGGCCAGGCCCTGGAAGCCCTTTCGCATGTCAGTCTGGCCGGCGACCAGCCAGATACAGGTGCCCGCCGGTAAGCCGAGCATAATTGCGGGCCTTGCATGAGCTCATGAACCAGGACGGTCAGCAACGCGGCCGAAGGTGCCGTCACCATCATCCGTCCCCGGGGAAATGTGATTTCACAGGAACAGGGGTGCTCCAGCGGAGATTTCTGCGGGGCCGCAGGCGTCGCGGGGTTTTCGGTGATATGGACAGGTAAAAGCGTGGGGGCGGACGGGGTGTGGCCGGCTTTGGGCTGATGGCGGGTAACCTATCCTTCACACTCGAACCGGCGTATCCACCTGAACCGGACATTGCCATTCACATTGTGACGCCGAGCGACCTCGGCAACGGATGTACCTGGTTGTAGAGCAAGCTGAACCAGCTTTAACTTTAGTTCTGGAGAGTAGAACTGGCGGGGCGCTGAACGCCATTCCGTCTTGGGGAAGCAACATAGAATGTCCAAAATCTGGGGCGCAGATCACAAAGGATTGCGCCTGTTTTTGGAGAAAGGGTCGACTGCGGGCATCGACGCGCAGCAGTCTGGTAAACTCCGCCTACGTCTAGCAGTTATCGATGCGGCGGAAGATATCAAAGATATTGACCGGCCGGGATATTGCCTTCACGCGCTTACCGGGGATAGAAAAGGCCAATGGTCTATAACCGTCACGGGAAACTGGCGCATTACGTTTGAATTTATGGATGGCAATGCCTATGTCATTAATTATGAGGATTATCACTGATGAGTATGTTTAATCAGCCGCAGCCCGGAGGAATTATCGCAGAGACTCTGGACGATCTTAATATCGGCATTCGTGAATTCTCCCGCGCACTGCATGTCGCCCCTTCCACCGCACAACAGCTGGTCAGCGGTCATTCTGCGGTTTCTCCGGAAATGGCGCTGAAACTTTCAAAGGTATTTGGCAGTTCGGCGAAATTCTGGCTCAATCGCTAAGTCAATTACAGCCTTTGGGTAGCCCAGAAAGAAGTTGATATCTCACAGCTACACCGGTTGGTTGCAGCCTGATGACTGCGGTACTCTCCCATAGCTTCCCTGCACTTGTGTGTCTCGCGAGTAAAGATGCATGAGTAGCCCGGTTAAACCGCGCTTATTTATCAACTCGACAGCTATTTTTGCAGGTCGCAGATCATTGGGACAAAGTGAGTAGCCTTAGTATTTTTATTTTGAAATGATATTATGAAAGCCAAACCCCAGGCATAAAAAACCGCCTATCGGCGGTATCAACCTGCTTTTCTACTTTGTTTTTATTACGAATTCCGGGTAGTACCCGGGACGGGACTTGAACCCGTACAGCCATAAAGCCGATGGATTTTAAAAACCTTCATAGCTTTATATAAATCAAGGCGTTGAATAAATACAGCACCTTATAAACCATCATATGGGTTTATCTGGGTGATTGCGGCGGCGGTAGTCATTATTCAGCGCTAAACTGCCATTCTCACTAGCGCATCCCGCATATTGCATTCTTACAAAATGCCATCTAAAATAACCCAAACGTTTAGGTTTAGGTTGCCCATGCCAACAATTTTCAGGTTTAAAGGATGGCGGGTGATGATTTACACCATGGATCATTTACCTCCGCATGTACATGTTATAGGAACCAATGGCCAGGTTGTTTTTGTTTTGCTAAAAGACAACATTGAGCTGAGAGAAATGATTGGCGTAAAACCTAAGGAACTCGCGGAGATCGAGAAGGAGCTTCTTAAACAACTGCCACAACTACAGTCAGCATGGGAGCAAATCCATGGCAACTAAAACACAAATCGATGCAGCCGTGCAGCGCGGCCAGGAAACGATGAATAGCCCGTTACGTGCCATTGCGGCCCGCTATGATGCCAAATCGCAACGCGTCATCGTAACATTAGTATCTGGTATCGAATTGGCCATACCGCCGGCGATTGTTCAGGGATTAAGCACTGCTAGCGCTGCGGAACTGACAGACATAGAGATTACGCCTCTGGGGAACGGACTTTACTTCCCGGCTATTGACGCCGATGTGTTTATCCCGGCGATAATGGATGGCTATACAGGAACCAGCAAATGGATGGCACGCGAACTTGGCCGCAAAGGAGGTTCCGCGACCTCCGAGAAGAAACGCGCTGCCTCAAAGGCGAATGGCAAGCTTGGCGGTCGGCCTAAAAAAGTAAACGTGGCTTGAATACCAGCGGATCATGGCGTCACCGCATGGCCTCCGTGGCGTTCAATCTTTGCAAAATCAGTGTATTCATCTAATATTTCAGGCGATATCATCGTCACAATAAATCAGTATTGTCAGGATGTAGTCATATTCTGGTTTTGGCGGCAAATCCCAGGCATAAAAAAACCGCCTATCGGCGGTATCAATTTGTTCATACTACTTTGTTTTTATTACGAATTCAGGTGTGGTACCCGGGACGGGATTTGAACCCGTACAGCCATAAAGCCGAGGGATTTAAAAACCCTCAGTATGATATTGAAATCATAGAGTTACGTATAATCAGCCGGTTGCAAATCATGATGGCGGGTTAATTTGGGCTGATGCGGATTGTGTAGTTACTATTTGAATGAAGATACTCATTCCCGCCACTCCCCCGCTAGCATACAATCAAAGAAGTGTTGCGTGCTGAGGAACAGTGTTATATTGTTCCTTAGTACGCAACACCCAGAGCCACTTCATGATTAAAAGCTTTAAGCACAAAGGATTGCGCCTGTTTTTTGAGAAAGGGTCAACCGCAGGTATCAACGCGCAGCAGTCTGGTAAACTCCGCCTACGTCTAGCGGTTATCGATGCGGCGGAAGATATCAAAGATATTGATCGGCCGGGATATTGCCTTCACGCGCTAACTGGGGACAGGAAAGGCCAATGGTCTATAACCGTTACGGGCAACTGGCGCATTACATTTGAATTTATGGATGGCAACGCCTATGTCATTAATTATGAGGATTATCACTGATGACTATGTTTAATCCGCCGCACCCAGGTGAAATCATTGCAGAAACCCTGGACGATCTTAATATCGGCATTCGTGAGTTATCCCGCGCACTGCATGTCGCCCCTTCCACCGCACAACGGCTGGTGAGCGGTCATTCTGCGGTTTCTCCAGAAATGGCCCTGAAACTTTCAGCGGTACTTGGCAGTTCGGCGAAATTCTGGCTCAATCTCCAAGACAATTACAGCCTTTGGGTAGCCCAGAAAGAAGTTGATACCTCACAGCTACACCGGTTGGTTGCAGCCTGATGACTGCGCTACTCGCCCATAGCTTGGGGTAAAGATGCTTGAGTAGCCCGGTTAAACCGCGCTTATTTATCAACTCGACAGCTATTATTGCAGGTCGCAGATCATTGGGAAATGAGAGGAGCTTTAGTATTTTTATTTTGAAATGCTATTACGACAGTCAAACCACAGCCATAAAAAAACCGCCTATCGGCGGTATCAACTTGTTCATACTACTTTGTTTTTATTACGAATTCTGGTGTGGTACCCGGGACGGGACTTGAACCCGTACAGCCATAAAGCCGAGGGATTTTAAATCCCTTGTGTCTACCGATTCCACCACCCGGGCGTCGGGGAATAACATATTGGAGGCGCGTCCCGGAGTCGAACCGAGGTGGGCGGATTTGCAATCCGCTGCATGGCCACTCTGCCAACGCGCCTTTGCTGCCTCTTAAAAAGGCTTCGTTGTACATCTGGAGCGGGAAACGAGGCTCGAACTCGCGACCCCAACCTTGGCAAGGTTGTGCTCTACCACTGAGCTATTCCCGCATCGATGAAAGCTACTTGTTTTAACTTACTAATTTTTACTGTTATCGTCTGGCAATCGGTCGTTGCTTTCGATGCGTTGCATTCTACTGACCTGACGTAGCGAGTCAATAGAATTATCGCGCCCAGGCGCCTGTTTGTTGATTTTTACGGCGCTTCGATCAGTGTTCGAACAAATCATGACGGGCGGCGTTCAAATACTGAAACATCGACCAGAATGTCAGTACCGCGGCAACATAAAGCGCGGCGATGCCGATACCGGTGACGATCTGCTCGGGGCGCCAGAGCAATGCAACCAGCGCCAGCATCTGGGCGGTGGTTTTCACCTTGCCGATCCAGGAAACGGCGACGCTGCTGCGTTTGCCAATCTCAGCCATCCACTCGCGCAGCGCCGAAATAATGATCTCACGAGCGATCATCGTCGCCGCGGGCAGCGTTATCCACCAGGAATGAAAATGTTCCGCCACCAAGACCAAGGCGATGGCCACCATGACTTTATCCGCCACCGGATCCAGGAACGCGCCGAAACGCGTCGTTTGCTTCCAGCGACGTGCCAGGAAGCCATCAAACCAGTCAGTGACCGCCGCCAGGATAAAGATCAACGCGCAGGCCAGGGGCGCCCAGTAGAAAGGCAGGTAAAAAGCCAGGACGAAAAAAGGTATCATTACGACACGCAACAATGTAAGCCAAGTCGGTATATTCAATTGCATAATGCCACGTTAACTATCTGGCTGGACGGAGATAACGAGTATGTTGCTACATCGCCGTTAGTGTTTCAATGCATTAAAAATTTTTTCTGCCAATGCGTTCGAAATACCGGGCACCTGAGCAATTTCCTCAAGACTTGCGTTCCGTAAAGGCTGCAAACCGCCCATGTATTTTAACAGGGTTTGTCGACGTTTAGGGCCCACACCCTCAATTAATTCCAACGCGCTGGTATTTTTGACCTTTGCGCGTTTGTTGCGGTGCCCGGTAATCGCATGGTTATGCGAATCATCCCTGATATGCTGGATGACGTGCAGGGCTGGCGAATCAGGCGGCAGCGATATGCCTTCGCCGTGGGCTTTGAAAAACAGCGTTTCCAACCCGGCCTTACGGTCGGTGCCTTTGGCCACCCCCAACAAAATAACACGTGATTTATCCCAGGGCACATCCAGCTGGGCAAACACATCAATCGCCATCCCCAATTGTCCCTTGCCGCCGTCGATAATCACCACATCGGGAATCTTGCTTTCCTCCAGCGCCTTGCCATAGCGGCGGCGCAATACCTGGGTCATGGCCGCGTAATCGTCCCCAGGGGTAATGCCCTCTATATTGAAGCGGCGGTACTCGGCCCGCACGGGTCCATTGGCGTCGAATACGACGCAGGAAGCAATGGTTTGTTCCCCCATGGTATGACTGATGTCAAAACATTCCATCCGCTTGATGGCATCCAGGCCCAGCAATTCCGCCAACGCCGCCAGACGCTGATGAATCGTGGACTGCTGCGCTAACTTTGTCACCAGCGCCGTTGCGGCATTGGTACGCGCCAATTTCAGATAACGCGCGCGATCGCCGCGGGGGTGGGACTGGATGTGGACTTTACGACCGGCCAGTTCACTTAACGATTCCGATAACAAATCTTTTTCCGGCAGGGAAAAATCAAGCAGAATTTCCCCGGGCAATGTCCGCATCTGGCTGCCTTGCAGGTAGAACTGACCGACAAACGTCTGCACCACTTCGGAAAGGTCGGTTCCTATCGGCACTTTAGGAAAATAACTGCGGCTGCCCAAGACCTTGCCCTGCCGGATGAATAACACGTGCACGCACGCCATTCCGGCATCGAACGCCACGCCGATAACGTCCAGGTCCTCATGATCCCCCGTAACAAACTGTTTTTCGGTGACCCGTCTTACCGCCTGTATCTGATCGCGCGCCCGGGCGGCCTCTTCAAAATTCAACGCCCGGCTCGCCAGCTCCATGCGCTCGACCAGCTGATTCAGGACCTGCTGATCCTTGCCGGATAAAAACAAGCGGACATAATCAACCTGATGTTGGTACTCCTCATCGCTCACCAGTCCTTTAACGCACGGCCCCAGACAGCGCCCGATCTGGTATTGCAGGCAGGGGCGGGAACGGTTGCGGTAAACGCTGTCCTCGCATTGCCGGATGGGAAACAGTTTTTGCAACAGCGCAAGCGTTTCCCGCACGGCGTAGCCGTTGGGAAAAGGACCGAAATACTCGCCCTTGGCATGCTTGGCGCCGCGGTGAAAGCTCAGGCGCGGATGCGTATCGCTGCTAAGGAAAATCAACGGGTAGGATTTATCATCCCTGAGCAAGACGTTATAACGCGGTTGGAACAACTTGATATAATTATGTTCCAGTAACAGCGCCTCGGTCTCGGTATGGGTGATGGTGACGTCGATTTGGGCGATGAGCTTGACCAAGGCTTCGGTTTTGCGACTGGAAACCTGCAGACGGAAGTAACTCGCCAGACGTTTTTTCAGGTCCTTTGCCTTGCCGACATAAATGACAGTGTCCGTAGCGTCGTACATTCTGTAGACGCCGGGCTGACTGGTGACGGTTTTAAGAAATTCTTTAGGATTGAAGCTGTCAGTCACTGCTTAATAAACTCTCCGCATTAAACAACCCGTGCCGAATGGCCAGATGTGTTAACTCAACGTCTCCACCGATGTTAAGTTTACTAAACATTCTATAACGATAGCTATTAACCGTTTTAGGACTCAGGTTGAGTTGTTCTGAAATTTCATTCACTTTTTGCCCCTTCGTGATCATCAGCATGATCTGCAGCTCGCGTTGGGACAAACATTCAAACGGGGTCTCAGTCTGTGGCTCGAGCTGGCTCAAGGCCATTTGCTGTGCGATATCAGAAGCGATATAGCGTTTGCCTGCATTGACGGAGCGGATGGCACAAATCACTTCCTGAGGCGCCGCCGCTTTGCTTAGATAACCTGCGGCTCCCGCCTGCATTACTTTAGCAGGTAATGGATTCTCAGTGTGAATGGTGAGCATGATAACTTTAATATCAGGTGAGAAGCGTATGATCTTACGGGTAGCCTCCAGACCGCCAATACCCGGCATGTTCATATCCATCAGCACGACATTTACACAGTTGCTGCGACACCATTTTACCGCATCTTCACCGCACTGCGCCTCGCCAACCACTTTAAAACCTTTGATATCATCAAGAATACGGCGTATCCCTGCACGCACCAATTCGTGGTCATCAACAAGAAAAACGCTTATCAAAGATAAAATCTCCAAAAAAAGGGAGTGATGTAAAGCGAATCAAATATTTATGACTTAATATTACTGCTTTTTAAGTAAATAATGAATATAGATATCCGCTTATACTATAAAAATTCAGCAGTGCCACCTGTTGATACTCATTTTAGACAGATCGGTTAAGCTACGGCAAGAGAATTTAACAACATTCGCTTGACTGTTTCACAATCCTTTGATGGCGCTACCCTCGCCCTCCGTATTGGTATTCAGTCCACAGTTTATATCGCCTAAAAGTTGACCGTCGCGCAAAATAGTGAAAAGACATTAAAAACAATGAATTAAAAAAAATAATTATAAAATTACATATCAATAAATCATACTTTTTGAAAAGATATTCATTAAAATATTAATTAGTTATTACTTTCGAACTTACATTTTACGCTATCGAGCGCATATTGCCGCTTGCGGATGAATGCCTCGCCGGCCCATGCCGCTTTGCCCGCGGTAAATTATATCCCTGGCGGGAGCAAATTTTTTAACCTCTTCACTGAAGATACTCCGGTGTTTCGTTAAATATCCAAAACAAATCTGTTATAATTGGCACTGAAATGGTGTTGATACGGCCTTGCCACTGCAACCGGATCGACCGAGACCACATTAAATTCCAGGAGACCCAATGGGCAATGTTGAATTTTCCACCGACAATGATAACGCCGTTCTGGCGCAGGAGCTCAATTGCATGAAGGCCATGGTGACATTGATACTCAAAGCCATGGGACAAGCCGACGCGGGCAAAGTCATTATCAAGATGGAAAAATATATCACCGAGCTGGAAGACCCGGCGCAGGCGGATGTCTTCAGCAATACGATAAAACAGATCAAGTACGCCTATAAGCAGTAGTCGTTCAGGCGCATACCCTGGCAGGGTGCCTCTTAACCGATGCCAGGGTAAGCGCCATAGGCCACAGCGGACCTGAAGTAAACCATGCTAAAATGCCAATCCTGACTTCAAGTACGTTAGTGATTCCATGAATTTATTACTGAAAGCCTTGTTGGGCGCCGCAATTGTCGTATTAATCGGGGTGCTGTCAAAAACGCGCAACTATTATCTTGCCGGACTGCTTCCCCTCTTTCCCACCTTTGCGCTTATCGCGCATTATATTGTCGGCGGCGAGCGCGGCATCGATGCGCTGCGCACCACCATCCTGTTCGGCATTTGGGCGGTGATCCCCTACCTGATCTATCTTATCTCCCTGTATTTTCTTATCGGTTCCTGGCGGCTGCCCTATGCCTTATTTGGTGCGGTCTTATGCTGGACGGCCGCCGCCTGGCTGGTGATCATCGTTTGGCAACGCTATTATGCCGCGGGTTGACCGCCTTACCGCTATCAATCTTATTTTCGTATTGATTTCATGGCGAAATCCATACTGGATTTAATTAAAAGCAGGCTATAATCAAAAAAAATGGCAGGAGTAAACGATGAAAAAGGCATTGTTTTTAGCGATGATTGCGCTGGCGGGATCGATTCTTACTGGCTGCGTTGAACCCCGGGCCTCTTCCGATCCGGTGCCACAAGGCAGCCCGCAAAATGTCGGAAATTGTACTTGCAGCAGCCTGGTAACCTGTTCTTGCGGTTCGAGTACCAAACCCTGATATGAATCTGCGATAACGCGAACGCCAGGGCTTGGATGATAGTGAGCCGAACCTTGGCCTTCAAAGTGAGCGTAGCCAGACTACTTGCGATTCGTTCATATTTTCCAGCGCCCACAATTCGTGATGCTCTTTGCGCGCCTGGTTGGGCGTCAGGCCATAAGCGGAGAAAAACAGACGGTTAAACGCGGCCGGTTCAAACTGCCAGTAATAGGCGATTTCGGCCACCTTCCACTGTCGATATTGCGGTTTAAGTAACATTCGCGTTGCGGCGACGATTCTCTTTTTGCGGATATGGGCGACAATGCCGCCAAAAGGTTCAAACAACCGGTAAAGCGAGGAGCGCGACAAACCGAATTTTTGACAGATCAATTCCGCGCCGAGCGCCGGCAAACGGAGATGCTCTTGAATAAAGTCGCAAATCCGCGTGATGATATGTATTTTCGTGTCCATCATGATGGGCTGAATGATTGCGTGAGTAGAGCGTATGGCTGAAATAACAAAGTCGATCACAGGCCTTGCAACCTGGTTTACCTCACTGTCGCTGAAATTAGCACTGTGGCTCATCAAGGCGGCAATATTAGTGGCGATAAGGCGGCTCAGGAAATCTTTTTGGGGAATTATTTTTCCGTGTAGTTGACAGCAATCATCAATTTCCGAGAGCAGCGCGCGCGGGATAGCCACGTAAAGGACATCGACATAATTCGACTTGCGCCCTTCTTTCATCTGCATTTTAATCGGCTGCAATACGTCGAGTAAAATAATATCCCCAGGGGAAAGCTCAATATCAACATACCCCGCTTTGCCTTCAATACCCCCCTCTACCACGACCATCAAAATAAAATGGTCATTTAAATTATCATATTTGTGCGGTAAATTAATGAGACTTTGGCCAGTAGACCGCAGTCGCCCGCAAATAAACACATCAAAATGATGAGCCTCGACACTCCAGGTAAGCTGTTCAGCCTGGCTATGCGAAAAATTGGATTCAAGCAAGGCGGCGTTAACACCCGAGCGCCAACGATCGACTTTAGATGTAATGCCTTCTGTCGCAAGGGATTTATCGAGGATAATACGACTGCTGTGGTTAGTCATCTGAATGCTTATGTCGAGTAAAAGACCCTGCGCCGGAAAACAAACTACGACGCAACCATACTATATGTCTAATATCATAAACAGGCATGACATGATGCGAAATCAACCATAAAATAATAACAAGTATAATTATTATACACTATAATCTTTAGCTTTTTATTTTGCAAGAGATCTTTTTTAGGATGGGCCAGCGTGAACGCCTGACAGTAACGACCGGTATCGCATCACTATTCATAACATAAGCCTGTAATTGCCTGGGGTTTGCTTCCCACCGCCACGAGAACCAGAGAGTCACAGCATAAAACACATCGTCGGCATTGCTAAGAAATCCCGTCAATAACAAAAAAATTGATCTACATCCATAATAACGGCCGCTGAAGGGCGCAGTATTCGTAGGCCAACCCATTTAGAGTGGCAAATGTCGTTATCTATGGTTAAGGAATAAGCATGTCCAAGAAACCTGTTGAAAATTCAAGCAAAAAAAACAATGCGTCCACTGCTGAGCTAAAGAACGGCAAGAACGAAAACCGGTCTGCCGGCAACGAAGCAGGCAACGCGCAACCCGCACAAACCAAGCAGGGTCATGACAGAGAACAAAACAAAAAATCCCACGAAAATAAACATAAATAATTCATTTTTTGTAGGTATGTGTTAAACGTTATACCGGATGCCGCTTATTTCCGCCATCCGGTTTTATGTCCAGCTAGTGGCCCATTGGCCGCAATTTGATATTTTTCCTCGTTGCCAGTTTTCTGATGCTATCCAGCACATTCCTGATCCTGCGCTGCGCTACGCCAACCCTGCGTGCGCTTGACAGTATTTTCCCTAAGTGAAAATGTCATTAAACATAGTACTTATTATAAATAATAATTTTCCATTTAGATAATTACTTAAAATTATATTAAAGTTAACGCATTGATATTATTGAATTAAAACATAATGCCAAATACTTACCAATAAAAATAATTCATATTGCTATGTAAATTCAACGGAGTAACGTTATTAGCGGTATTGATCAAAACTTAAATTTTCTACAAGGAATCAATACCATATAAAAATGGTAAGATTATTCGCAAACAAAATGTAAATTTGCGCTTTTCCGCCAGCTCTTCTAACCTTTATTTACTGGTGATAAGGATTACTTATACCACCAACTCATCATCTGGGTTTGGCGCTATTTTTATTGCCATTCTTCAGATGAATCTTATTAATCGTTTTTAATAAATTTAGGTGAGTATTATGGCAGAACATCGTGGTAGTAACGGTAACTTCTCTGATGATAAACAAAAAGCGTCGGAAGCGGGTAAAAAAGGCGGCCAGAAGAGCGGCAGCGGCGGCGGTGGCTTCAAAAATAATCCTGAAAAGGCATCTGAAGCTGGTAAAAAAGGCGGTTCCAGCAGCCATAAATAATGGCCGCTCATCTCTGCCCACCGCGGGTTATGGCAATCTCCTGCCCAAGATTCTTATAACCCGGATTTATTCTCTATTTTAATAAATGTTTAAGGACTTATCCATGCCTGTAAAATTAAAATAGAGCAATCACCGATGCCCTTTCACTTTGCGAAAGGGCATTAAACTTTGCAACTCCCACGCCTTTAACAGCCTGGCACCCACGAAAACTTTACCTTCAGATCATGTATAGCGCCGGATTCAACGCCTTTGTGATATGGCCATACTTACCCTATTCACGACGCTTGCTGAAACTCGCGGTCAGCTGAAGCAGGCATCAGGTAAACATTGACTTTTGATTAGATTTTAATCAGCATGCAGTCATTCATTCACACGACGACAACCTGGGAAATTGACAAAAACCTTCTCCCACAAACCCATAATGGATTTAAAAAAGTTGGCCTGATAGCGATATCGACACTTCCAGGATATTCGCATACATTATGTTATGCCTGCTTAAATAATAAGCCGAACAAATAATGTGCGGTATTTTTATTGGCGGATACAGGATTGACGTGAGGCGATATTGGGGTTTTGGTGAGTCTAAAATTGTAATACAGATCACAACAGGGAGGGGGTTGTTGGTGGGTCGTGCAGGGTTCGAACCTGCGACCAATTGATTAAGAGTCAACTGCTCTACCAACTGAGCTAACGACCCAACGCCGTGCATTATTCTCTAGTTGAGCCCTCCTGTCAAACGCTTCGTGGTGTTTTATAACAAAAATGCGCAAACACGCGTTTGGCAGCTTATATTTGGTGGAATTATGGCCACACTTAACCACTTGTTAACAAAGGCGATTACATATTAGCCATGTTGATGACAGATCATTTTGCGGTTTTTTTTGCCATGATACGAAATAGCGACGGACAAATCTGGAAACGCCTGCGGAATAAGGCGGAAAAATGTGCATGGCTGCTAAAACCACACTCCAGAGCAATATCCGCCACGCGCAGCGTGGTGCTGAGAAGCAGCTCACCGCTTTTCTTGAGCCGTTTTTCCATTAACCACTGTTTGATCGGCATCCCGTATTGTTGATAAAAGACAACGTTCAATTTTGGGGGGGAAATGCCCAGCTCCCTGGCATATCTGGCCACGGCCCACTGTTTCAGGTAATTTTGTTCAAAAAAGTCCAGTAACGTATTATTCATATTGACGCCGACAAATTGACGCAACAGGTGCGAAAAATAACATTTGTCAATGCCAAGGCAATAGAGGTACAAAAAGCAGCTCGGTAAACTGTTTGCCATACGCATGAGTTTTTCTGTACTTTCGATAATCAAACTATCAATAGGGAATGACCGATACAAGATTTTATTTGCATACCTAGAATCTGTTAGAGAATTTTCCTCGAAAATAATATCCTGACGTAAGTGTAATAAGTCTGCCGGGTAACAGCGGATAAAGACTGCATCGTCATTATCTTGTTTACCGGTGATAATTCTCTGGTCCGCCACGACAATATAATTTTTTTTAATAATATGGCATTCCCCTTCAACACGTAACGAACCGTTTTTTTTGAAAAGAATAAAATGCATAACGTCCATTAAATTTTTAAGTCCTCACTATCTCGCAGCGTGCTATTTTTGACGTCTATATCTACCTGACCAGAGTTCAACCTAAGCATAATAAAGCCGTTATAGGTCGGTGAGTTCTGACCTGTTACGCGATGACTGGCCATTACGCTGGCACACACCGGTTAGCTGGCCTGACGCCCCACCGTTTTTTGCTTACGACAAAGAGGGTAATGTGCAAAGCGCAGGTAAACATAAACGACGGGATCTGCCCGCCGGCATAAGATGCAGGCATAGATGTTCCTGCACACAACGCCGGCGCCAGGCAATAAGCGCCGGTCAACATCCCGGGTTGGCGGAAAGGGCCGGCCCGGTGCCGGGCGTTGGCACCAGAGAAAAATTCAGGACATGATGACAGTTACCTTTCAGGGTACATAAGGCCTTATGATGGGCAAAGGACAGGATCGTGCCAGGCCATATGCGACTCCATTGACAGGTTTTGTACGTCACGACGCGCTCTTGTCACAAGTGCGGGCGCTTTTATTCAACTATTTTTTTTAAACTCAACAAAATTTGATTAAAGTCATTAAATTTATGCCCACTCAATGATTTTATAAGGTCAGTGGTTTGTTGGTTATGTCAGTGATGCGCTTCACGCAAATGCTGCATTATCTAAAATTCATCATTGAGATCGGGAGTTTTTCCATGTCCATTATTCGCACGCGGCTGAAACTATTTGGTGGCGACACGGTTGTTGTCCATTGTTCCCAGAAATGCAATATTCATTTGCTCTGTGAAAATCAGCAGCCTACCGAGCCATCCGCCCTGGGATTCAGCGATATCCCCGGGGTCAGCAACCGGGCGACAGCCTATCTGGGCGTGCCATACAGCGGGTTATGGAGTGTAGTGATTGATGCGAAAAGCGAAAGCCCGGAGCATTCCGTCAGTTATCTGCCGGCATAATACGCGCGACCGGCTCGCCTGTGAAAAACCGTGGGGTCGAACCTGAATTGGCCTGCTTCCCAATAATAACCAGCACCCGCTGCTCGCAAAAAAATTTTGACGCATAAAAAAACCGCCGGGTTTCCCCGGCGGCCGGTGGTCATGTCCATTGCGGTTTAAGACTGGCGTCCGCTATTACTGCTGCGGCCGCCTTTTTCACCGGCTCTGGACGCACGCTGCGGGTCATTTTTGAAATTTCCCCCGCTGTGCTGACCTCCTTTCCTGCCTGCTTCTGATGCTCTTTCACGATCTTCCGCAAAGTTACCTGAACCGCCACGATGTTCGGTCATTGTTAACCTCCGAGTTAAGTTAAGAGAATCATAGGGCATAATGAAGATAATCATCTTGAAGCATTATCTTCATTAAGACGCTGGTTCACAAAATCAAACAGCGTATTACCAACGCCTTGATAAACAGTATAGCTAATCCTGCAGCCGACAGGCAAAATATTAATAATATGAAACAAAACACCGATGAAAAAACTTTATTATTTCAACGGGCTAATGTAATGCATTGAACCTAAATAAATTTTATCGAAAGGCATTACTATTGCCCCTGGGAATCAGAAATATTTATTATCATTTATCGGCTTTATGAATACCCTTTTCATCGTAAGGCCAGCCACCGCAAAACCAATCCATTATAATTCATTTGCATAGTGTGGCTAAACTATTATGGTTAAAGACAATCAGGCGGATTCATCAGGCAGGATCAGGCGATACCCTATCATCCCACCGATCAAGGCATCAGCAGGCTGATGCCCTATCTTCTCACCGATAAGGAAGCACTTATATGGCTAAGATTCTGGTACTTTATTATTCTATGTACGGTCACATCGCCACCATGGCCCAGGCGGTTGCCGAAGGTGCGCGCAAGGTAAGCGGCGCCGAGGTCACCGTAAAACGGGTGCCTGAAACCATGCCGCCGGACCTGTTTGCGCAGGCGGGAGGAAAATCCAGCCCAGATGTCCCTGAAGCCAGGCCGCAGGAGCTGGCCGATTATGACGCCATCATTTTTGGCACTCCTACCCGCTTTGGCAATATGAGCGGCCAAATGCGTACTTTTCTCGACCAAACCGGCGCTTTATGGGCCGCCGGAGCGCTTTACGGCAAGATAGGCAGCGTATTTACCTCCACCGGCACCGGCGGCGGACAAGAACATACCATTACCTCTACCTGGACGACGCTTGCCCATCACGGCTTTATTCTGGTGCCTATCGGCTACGGCGCTAAACAGCTGTTTGATATCTCGCAGGTGCGGGGAGGGACGCCCTATGGCGCGTCGACGCTTGCGGGAGGAGACGGATCGCGCCAGCCTTCGGCCCCGGAATTGGATATTGCCCGTTACCAGGGCGAATATGTCGCCGGTATTACGTTAAAAATGAAAAGCTGATCCCTGACCCGCCTTGTTGCGCCAGCCGCGAGCGCCGTTCCCCAACACGGCGCCGCTTGTCAGGCCATGCGGGCTGGAAGGCGGTCTGCCCGTAATTGCACTATAGTTCAGGTTGTATCATTAATAGGTATATGCCTCGCACCCACCCACCTTATAAAACGCATTAAGGAGAAACCATGGCGGATAACATACAAGCATGGGCTGAGATTCGGGAAACGTCCCTTGAAATTGCCGAAGCTATCTTCCAGGTCGCTGATAACGATGAGGCCCTGGCGCAGAAAATTTGGGAAGATGGCAGTGATGAAGCGCTGGAAATCGCTTTCGCCAAAACCTCGAAAGACACGCTTTTTTGGGGTGAGGAAAGGGTTGAACGAAAAAACGTTTAGAGGTCTATAACCCTCGCAAACATCTGCCCGGTGACAGGAGCAAACAGACGATGCCACACCGGGCACTGCCATGCCGGCGCGATAGAGTGCAGATGGCCTTGGCATCATTAGCCTTCATAACGAAAACGCTGGCCCGGTGTTAGTCGCCGGTAAACAGAGTAATTAATTTAGTAAAAGGCCATTGAAAGAAAATCAAAAAAAGTGACATTAAATATTAAAACCTTATTTTATTTTTACCTCGAGCCGTGGGCTCTCTGTTATTAAAATAAATTAACCGCGAAAGGTTTTTATAACATTTCAACCCTATCCCCATGCTAACTATAGGGTTTATATCGTTTTCCCGTTGCATCATCTAATGTAACTTATAATAGACGCCCGCTTAAAAACTTAATATCCCTCGCAAAATGGATATTTTTATAGCGATTATTATCCAAGCTGCCAAGAAGCTGTTATGCTAGCCCTCTTTGGGACGGCTATGCCGGTAATGAATGGTTAGTTTCTATATTACATAGATCCAAGATGCATGTTTACCAGACGCTGATGATTAACGCCCGGAAGAAGGTAAACGGGCTGCGTATTTTATTCCGATTCGCCGCGCGGGTATTTTGATGCTGATAATATCCCGGCAATCATAACCAATTCATTTTCTGAGATTATCATCTCTTTTTAACGGATAAATGCAATTTTATGGGTAAAGTTGATTTTTTAATGAGGCTGAGGCGCTGCAATACGGTTGAAACGCTGGAAAAAGTCGTCGAACATATGAAGGATAGACTGCCGGAAGCGGAACTGGTCGAATTCTACGGTGCGGCGGATCACCGCCTTGCGGAGCTGACGATGGGAAAACTGTATGACAAGGTCCCCCCAACCGTATGGCAATACGTGAGGTAGGCGTCAGAACACCCGCTTAACAGTGCCGTTTTAATACGTCAGGTGCTATAGGGTTCATTGTAGCGGTGCCAACGACGCCGCCATCCCGATATCAGTGGCGCCCTGAGAGTCACCTCTCGCTGAGCTGCCCACGATCAGACATGACAATTTACGCAACTGGCTTTGCTGCCAAGCACCAGTTGGCCCTGGTGGTTTTGCAAACGGGTAACCTAACCAGCAACGGCATTAACTCACTTTCTGCTGGCGGTCGCTGTCGTAACGCTTGCGCAAAAACTCATAGCCCAGCTCTGTTATACCGCCTGCCACCAGCACCTTGGAAAAGGTTAATCGCTCCGTAAAATCGGCAATGCCAAACTGGCAATGTTCCACCAATCCTTCACTGTCCGCATAACTGATAGCTTTGGCTATCGACTGAAAGGCGTCCATTGCTTCCTGAGTACCGGCTTCGGGGAGAAACAATTTTTTACCCGCGCAGATTTCTTCCAGTGCATTTTCGAGGATTAACCCTAGTGTCTTCATAATTATCAACCTACTAATGAAAAACTACAGCTGAGCGGCCTATTCGCAAGACCCAATAATTATCTCAATCTTAAAAATAGTATATTCGTCAGGGCCAGGAATGCTCGCTCAAAAAAACAATTTATAATATCTCTCTAAAAATAGTACTTTAAATAGTGAAAAATATTTCTTCCCTGAAGAAAACCCTCGTTTTATCGGCTTCTGGCGGCAACACAAGCGGGCTGATGGGCGAGGGCCCCCATAGCGCTATATATAAAAAAATATAACGCCAGACACAAAGTGAATGCCGGTTGGTTCTGAAAACCGTGCGCTGTCAACGACGTTTTGCCACGGCCGTGATGCGCTCGATATTGCTGCCGAGCAGATCAAGATCGGATTTGTAGGCAATATCCGTTCGTTGCCGCATCTCGTCAAGGGCTGTTTCCACCGTGGTGATAACATCCTTTTTTTGAGCCGGCGCCAGGGCTGAAATCAGCGCGGCGACTAATATTTCCAGCGATTCAACCGTGGCGTGCAGTTCTTTTTCCGCCGCTTCTTTTTGGGCAAGCGTGATCAGCAATTGGGACAATAAGCTGTTCATTAGGGTTCCTTTAATGAAATCGGGTGCGAGCGCGCTTTAATAACGTTTAAAGCGGCTCGCATTTTTTAGCATATTAATTGATTAGATTAATTTATATCAAGCAAATATTGATAGTGGACAGCATAGCGTCCAGGACACGCGTGATGTGGATAACCGGTAAAAAAAAACGGCACCCGTTGATACCCGGGTGACCGTTTCGTTGTGGCTGCCTAGGTCCACTCAGGCTAGCTGGCCAGCAGCAATGCCTGTTTTTCCTGGGCGGGTTTTGCGGAAGTCGCCAGGGACGTCAGCAGATTCTTGACCACAGTAGCCGAAGGGGAAAGGGGCAAGCGCGACGACATGTTCAAGGTGAGGGGTAAAGGCAAACCAGGGCTGACGATCCGCGACATCCAGGCGTTCGCCGAACGCACTACGGCCGAGGCGGTGGATTCTGGCAGTACCGCCGCGCCCATGCCGCTGGCCACCGCGGCGGTCAATGTGGCGATGGAATCTATTTCACCGATGATTTTCGCACTCAGGCGCCTTAAGGAGAAAGCCTCATCCACGCGTTTGCGGATAGCCGAAAAATCACATGGCAGGAACAATTGCCGGCTGGCGACATCGTGCAATTCGATACTTTTGCCAGGATTGTCCTGGGTGCCCACCAAATACAGATCTTCCTTTAGCAACGGCAGGCTATTAATGCCTGAATAAATGGCCGGGTCATAATGAACAGCTAAATCCAGATGCCCGCTACTCACCTTTTCATTCAGCACCGTAGAGCTATTTTCATGCAGATAGACCGTTAACTGCGGATATTGGTCTCTGACGGATTGCAGCAAAGGCATGATAAGCGGACAAGATGACGTACCCGGCGCCAGGCCGATGGAAACTTGCCCATTCAAGGTTTGGTCAACGTTGCAGACGGCTTTTTGCGCAAGCTCGCATTGTTGTAAAATAGCCCGGGCATGCGAATAAAGAATTTTGCCGGCTTCGGTGGGCGTTACCCCCCGTTTGGTCCTCACCAGCAATTTCTGGTCGAGTTCACTTTCCAGCGTGGCAACTTGTTGACTTAGCGCGGGTTGTGCAATATGCAGGACTTCCGCCGCCTGTGTCAGGCTACCGATATCGACGATTTTCACAAAGTATTTTAGTCGTCTTAAATTCATTTCTGCCTCCGTCGCAGCTTTGCCATAACTAACGAAGAGAATTAATGCAAGAAGCAGACCAAAAAATATCGTTTTACTTAAATTTAACCATTAAGCAAAGTTTACAGTTAAATAAGAATAAGTTATGGCGAACACTGTCTTCTTTTAGCGCGCTTCTCCGGACGGGACGGCAGGGTTGCAGCCCGTTTGCATCGTGCCTGTGCACCATAAAGACGCATGGCATCCCCCTTGATTACCATAACAACGCCTAGCGCCGGACAAGGACGCATGGTAAGTCCGGAAAATAAGTATTGCGCCGCAGGAGGCCGGACTGCCTGGTATTGTATTGGGATAGTGTTTGGGATGGGGCGGAAAATACAGGGAAAGATGGCGGAGGAGTAGAGATTCGAACTCTAGAACGCTTGCGCGTCGCCGGTTTTCAAGACCGGTGCCTTCAACCACTCGGCCACTCCTCCGCAACGAGGCGAACTATAAACAGAGTCGTTTCTGTTGTAAAGCGCGTTTTGATCCAATCGCTTGAAATTTCATCCATAATGATGCGGGAGAGTATTTTATAGTCTTTTGACGCATCGCCGGGCGGTAAGCCGCCGCCGCCCGCGTCCGCAGCGTAAAGAAGGGTAAAACGATTTTGCCGGGCGCCGGCAACCTATTAATCTGACAATCGAATACCTGTCAATACACCCTAAGAGGCTATCCCATGGATCGTTTGGTCGCGACAAACTCGCGTGAGCATTCGCTATTAAGCACACACAAAGTGCTGCGTAATACTTATTTCCTGCTGTCGTTGACGTTGGGCTTTTCGGCATTGACGGCCACCGCCAGCACATTGCTGCAATTACCCGCGCCGGGCCTTATCCTGATGATGGTCGGGTTTTATGGCCTGATGTTCCTGACCTACCGCTTGGCTAACAGCCCGGCGGGAATCGTGGCGGCTTTCGCGTTTACCGGTTTCCTGGGTTATGCGCTGGGTCCCTTGCTGAGCATGCTTCTTAGCTCGGGCGCCGGCGACGTGATCATGGTGGCGCTGGGCGGCACCGCGCTGGTCTTTTTTGCCTGTTCCGCTTATGTCCTGACCACTCGCAAGGATATGTCGTTCCTGTCGGGCATGATGATGGCGGGATTCGTGGTGCTATTGGTGGCGGTAATCGCCAATCTGTTCCTGCAAATTCCGGCGTTGTCCCTGGCGATAAGCGTGCTGTTTATCCTGTTTTCGTCGGGTGCCATTTTATGGGAAACCAGCAATATCATCCACGGCGGCGAAACCAACTATATCCGTGCGACGGTGGGCCTGTATGTCTCGCTGTACAATATTTTCGTCAGCCTGCTGAGCATTCTTGGCGTTATGCGCAATAATTGACCGCTGGCACGGCCCCTTCCCGATACCCCGCTTCGGCGGGGTTTTGTTTTTCAACAGAACAAAATTTGTTATTATGGATGCGCAATCGTTTATTGATAACGGGAAGATGTGATGCAGTTTAATGGCGTGGAAATAGCGACCGATACGCAGGGTTATTTGAAAAACAGCGCGGATTGGCATGAGGCGCTGGCGAGGGAGATTGCCTTGCGGGAACACATCGAGATGACGGAAGCCCATTGGCAGGTGATTCATTTCGTGCGCGACTTCTACTTGCAATATAATACCTCCCCCGCCATCCGGATGCTGGTCAAAGCCATGGGGCAGAAATACGGTGAAGAGAAAGGCAATAGCCGCTACCTGTACCGGTTATTTCCGCAGGGGCCGGCCAAGCAGGCAACCAAAATCGCCGGATTGCCTAAACCGGTCAACTGCATCTGAATCAATGACGGATTTGGAATCCGTTAAAATCGGCGGCGTTTTTCGGCTCGGTCAGGATACGCTCGATCTGCGCGCCGCGCGGCCCTCCCTGTTTTAACCACGCCAGCAGTTTTTCCACCTGCGCCGGTTCACCGCAGACCATGACTTCGACGCCGCCGTCGTCCTGATTGCGGGCATAACCCGAGAGACCCAGTTGTCTTGCCTGATGCTGGGTTGAGTAGCGAAACCCTACGCCCTGCACTACACCATAGACGTAAACGGCGGTACATACCTTGTCCATCATTTCCCCCTCGCGTCGGCTAATGTTTGCAATTGACTGCGCTTATTCGCAAAATGGCGCTCCATTTCTCAGGTTTAGTATACCTTATGATGACAAAACGTCTTTTCCTGGCCAAAGGCCGTGAAAAATCACTGCTCCGCCGCCACCCCTGGATTTTCTCCGGCGCCGTCCACCGCCTGGAAGGCAAACCCCAGTCTGGCGAAACCATCGATATCTGTGATGATAAGGGCAACTGGCTGGCCCGGGCGGCGTACTCGCCATCCTCGCAAATCCGCGCCCGCGTCTGGACGTTTGTCGCCGACGAAGAAATCGATGTCGAGTTTTTTGTCCGCCGCCTGAATGTTGCCCAGGATTTTCGCACCAGGCTGGCCGCCAGGGATGGGCTGGATGCTTATCGGCTGATAGCCGGCGAATCCGACGGCCTGCCGGGCATTACCATCGATCGCTACGGCCGTTTTTTTGTCTTGCAGCTGCTGTCGGCCGGCGCGGAGTATCACCGGCCGACGCTGACGCTGGCGCTGCAACGTTGTTACCCCGATTGCGCTATTTACGATCGTTCCGATGTCTCGGTACGGAAAAAAGAGGGCCTCGAATTAGCCAGCGGGGTGATTGTCGGCGAGACACCGCCGGAACTGTTGGCCATTAGCGAGCATGATATGGCG
Source organism: Sodalis sp. RH14 (assembly GCF_047324285.1). Lineage (NCBI taxonomy): Bacteria > Pseudomonadati > Pseudomonadota > Gammaproteobacteria > Enterobacterales > Bruguierivoracaceae > Sodalis > Sodalis sp. RH14. The sequence goes on along the minus strand of NZ_CP178739.1, from coordinate 1,570,330 downwards.
ATCCTGGTGGATATCACGCAGGGACATAAAACCGGTTTTTATCTTGATCAGCGTGATAGCCGCCTGGCCGCACGTAAATATGCCGCCGGCCGGCGGGTATTAAATTGTTTTTCCTATACCGGGGCCTTTTCGGTGTCGGTACTGCTGGGGGACTGCCTGCAGGTCACCAGCGTCGATACGTCCCAACACGTGCTGGATATCGCTAAAAGCAATATTGAACTCAACCATCTTGATGTGGATAAAGCCGAATTTGTCCGTGAAGATGTGTTTCAGCTGCTGCGTAAATATCGCGAGGAGGGACGGCAATTCGATATGATCATCATGGACCCGCCCAAATTCGTTGAAAATAAAAACCAGCTGGCCAGCGCCTGTCGCGGTTATAAAGATATTAATATGCTGGCTATGCAATTACTGGCGCCGGAAGGCATTTTATTAACCTTTTCCTGTTCCGGCCTGATGACCACCGATCTGTTCCAGAAAATCATCGCCGACGCCGCGCTGGATGCCCACCGGGATATGCAGTTTATCGAGCAGTTTCGCCAGGCGGCCGACCATCCGGTCATGGCGCCCTACCCTGAAGGACTCTATTTGAAAGGATTTGCCTGTCGCGTCATTTGATGGCGTTAGCGCGTCCCCCCTTGAAATCGCCCACTTATCCCCCATATTTAAGATAAGGCGGTATTTAGGCACTTACCATGACGCCATACCGGGCGCATTTCGCGGCATTGTTGAGAACGCTACACTATGCCGCGCAGGTACTACATCGCGGGGGATTGATATGATAGCCAGCAAATTTGGAATCGGACAACAGGTTCGTCATAAGTTATTGGGATATTTAGGCGTTGTCATCGATGTCGATCCTGAATACTCATTGGAAAAACCTTCTCTGGATGAAATTGCGGCTGACGATAAGCTGCGTTCCGCGCCCTGGTACCATGTGGTTATGGAGGACGAGGAAGGAAAGCCGGTCCATACCTACCTGGCTGAAATCCAGTTGGGGTACGAGGCGACGCCGGTACATCCCGAACAGCCCACCCTGGACGATCTGGCGGAATCTATCCGCCAACAGCTCCAGGCGCCCCGGCTGAGAAACTGACCCAGCGGCTTGCGGCGGGCCCCGCCCGCCGTTGCCGCAGTCAGCCCCTTACAGGCAGTGCTGCGCTGCAAGCAGCCGCACAATCCATGGCGCTGAAAAAACCGGTGTCTATTTTGTCAATCCCAGGCGCGGGATTTCAATTTTCGGGCAGCGATCCATCACCACCTTCATGCCGACATTCTTCGCCAGCACCGCCGCCTGCTCGTTAATCACGCCCAATTGCATCCAGAGTACCTTGGCGTCAATGGCGATGGCTTCCTGGGTCAGATCATAGACCGCTTCCGAACGCCGGAACACATCCACCATATCCACCTTGACCGGAATCTCCGCCAGGCTGCCGAAGACCTTTTGGCCCAGGATTTCCCCGCCGGCAAGCGCCGGGTTAACCGGGAACACCTGATATCCCTGCTGGAGTAAATACGCCATGACGCCGTGGCTGGCCCGGGCGGGATTATCACTGGCGCCCACCAAGGCAATAGTCTTTACAGAAGTCAGAATATCGGCAATATCACTATCGGTCATGAGGCTTCTCCGGTTGCATTTATTGAGTTAAGTGTATACCAAGGCACAAAAATCTTGATAAAACGAACCGGTATAATGATTTCAAAATAAAATTATTTGTGACTAAATGATACAAAAACATTATTATCTGCTAATCAGTTCCGCTTCATGAAGCCAGCGCTGTAGTAAGGAGAGAGAATGCGTTTCCTGATCGCCCTCGTTCTCGGGATCGGCCTGTTTGCCGTTTTCCCGGTCCTGGCGACGACGCTGCGTTTGCCCGCGGAGATTGAGTTATTGATTGTCGACGGCGCGCCCATTGGCAGCACGCTGCTGCGGGGCGCCGACAGCCTGGAGCTGGCGCGGGGCCGCCATCAACTGGTGCTCACCGTCAGCGACCGGGGGTCTGCGGCCACGGCAAGCCGGCATGCCTATACCTCACCTTATATTGTTGTCCAGTTCCACACCCGCAATGCCCGGCAATTAACTTTCCAACTGCCGCCCCTGGCCACACCCGAGCAACGCGACCGTTTCAGCCGCCAGCCGCTAATGCGGCTGATTGATCAGAACGGTGACGCCATCGATGCCACGTTCAGCCGGCTTATCGCCGATCGGGAGGCATTGCTGGACGCCCTGCGTGGTTACAATCTTAACCGGGAGCCGCAGCCGGACGCGTCCCCGTAGCACCATTGGCGCTAACCGCGGATAAGGTTGTCTTCCCCTGGCCCCGGGCGCGCCCAAGGCCGGTCCGGCACGATATATCCGGGCCGGGGTTTATTTTATCGTAATGCCGGTTTACCGCTTTGCAGTGAAACGGAGTTTCAGTAGTCTATAGACAGACTATTCTATTGAAGGGACAGGAAATGGAGTCAATTAACCGCACCATCGCCGTACGTAAGCATATTGCGTTGGTGGCGCACGATCACTGTAAACAGTCGCTGCTGAACTGGGTGGAAATCAATAAGGATCTGCTGGCGCAGCATATTCTTTACGCTACGGGGACCACCGGCAACCTGGTGCAGCGCAACACCGGCCTGCCGGTGCACAGTATGCTCAGCGGCCCAATGGGGGGCGACCAGCAAGTGGGCGCGCTGATTTCGGAAGGGAAAATCGATGTGCTGATCTTTTTCTGGGACCCGCTGAACGCCGTGCCCCACGACCCGGACGTTAAAGCGCTGCTGCGCCTGGCCACGGTGTGGAATATCCCGGTCGCCACCAACCGCTCCACCGCCGACCTGCTTATCAGCTCGGCACTCTTCAGCGGGGAAATCACTATTGAGATCCCGGATTACCAGCGTTACCTGACGGAACGTTTACAATAAGGCACGGGCCAGGGCCATCCCCCAGCCGGGCGCCCCTGGCCCCACGGTTAGGGTTTTTTGGCCTTCGGCACGCCCAGGCGCGCCAGCTCATCGATAAAGGGCGACGGATGTTCATTATCCGCCAGCAGCCATACTTGCTCTTTTGCCCGGGTCAGGGCGACATATAACAGGCGGCGTTCCTCGGCGTCGGGAAAATCTTCCGGCAGCGGCAACAGCGCCTGTTCAATCACCGATTCCCGCGCCGGCGCGGGGAAGCCGTCCTTACCTTGCGCCAATCCCAGGATAATCACATACTGCGCCTGCTGCCCTTTGCTGCCGTGGATGGTCATGAAATCAAGATTCAGCGTCGGCCAGCGGGTGGCGGCTTTATCCAGCTGCGCCGGGCGCAGATAGTGGTAACGGGCCAGCACCAGGATCCGCTCATCGGGGCGCGCGTAGCCGCTGAGCTTGTCCAGCAGCGCATCCAGGGCGTCGCCCGGCAGAATCATCACCGATTTTTTGGTCCCCTTGGCAAGGCTGTTAAGCGGTTTTTTCAACTGATGGGGATTTTGCAGCACAAACGCATTGGCCACTTCGCCGATACGTTGGTTAAAACGGTAGGTCGTATCCAGCGCGCACAGCGCGCCTGCGCCAAAGCGCTCGCCAAAGGACGTGGTCAGGGCAAGCTCGGCGCCGCTGAACCGATAGATGGACTGCCAGTCGTCGCCGACGGCAAACAGGGACGTCCTGCGGTTTTGCTGATACAGCGCGTCCAGCAGTCGCGCGCGCTGGGGCGAGATATCCTGGTACTCATCCACCAGGATATGTTTCCAGGGACTGATAAAGCGGCCTTTTTGCAAAATATCCACCGCCTGGTGTATCAGGCCGGAAAAATCAACCGCGCCCTCGTCCTTGAGCGCCTGCTTCCAGGCCTTTAACAGCGGCGCCAGCAGCCGGACACGTTTGGTAAACAGATCGCGGATCTCTTCCGGCGCCTGTTCAATCATTTGCGCCTGGCTGCCGCCGTGCATGCGCAACAAGCCTATCCAGCGCTCTATCCGCACCGCCAGGCGCTGGGCCAGGCGCTCATCGTGCCAAAAATCGTCTGCGGGAATTTCCCAACCGAGTTCATCGGCGATCCATTGCCGCCATCCTTTCGCCTGCGCCTTTTTCTGCGCGCACTGTTCACGCCAATGGGCGACCAGTAATTTGCGCCGCGCCAGGGTATCGGTTTCCAATGCGCTTACCACCGGGGCCTTTTTACTGCCCTGGCGGATGATAAACAACGCCAGGGCATGGAAAGTCCAGGCCTTGACCCCGTCAACCTGCAATCGCGACCGGATGCGCTCGTCCATTTCCCGCGCCGCCTGCCGGCCGAATGCCAGCATCAGGATCTGTTCCGGCAACGCTTCTTGACGCCGCAACAGCCAACCGGCGCGCGCCACCAGCACCGAGGTTTTGCCGCTGCCCGCCCCTGCCAATACCAATAACGCGTTTTCGCCATTGATGACGGCGCGGCTTTGGGCAAGGTTCAGCGGCGAGCTTTCCACGGTATTGAAAAAATCCTGATGCGCTATCAGCATTTTTTCGCTCCACTGCTGGTTGCGCTGCGCCACCATTGCCGGCCCCTGCTCCAGCCACGCCAGACAGCGGTGATAAGACGCGCGGCAGGGTTCAAACTCATCCAGGCGCGTCACCGGCAGCGGCAACGCGGCGAAGGCTTCACGAATACTTTCCTGCAAAGCCGCCAGTTGATGCAGCGCAAACCAGCTGTCCCGGGAGGTCGCCTGCTCGATGGCGGTGATCTGCTGATGCAGGACGGTGGCGCAGATGCCGCTCATCTCGCGGCTCCATTCCTGCCAGGCCTTCTGCAGATAATGGTGAAAGCGCTGCGTCTCCTGCCATTCGGTGCCATGCAGGCGCACCACCTTGTCCTGCGGCAGCACAAACTCCAGTTCTCCCCAGACGATACCCCGCTTGCAATGGATGGCGACGATTTGGTTGAAAGGAATCAGGTATTGATGCTTATCGCCGCTGACCTCGACGCCGGCATGGAGCAGCCGCACCCGGTTGTAGGGATGCTGGGCGAGGTGCTTGCCGAACGAGGTGGATTTCAGTTCCATAAAGGTATGCCCGGGTTCCGTATCGTTTATGCGTCGGGACGTAGTGTACCCATTTTAACTTGTTCTGCTCCAGCCTGGAAATCAGGGTAGAATAACCGTTATCCTGTCGGGATAAACGGTTTTAATAACAGAATTGTGAATTGACACTTTGGGGACTATGCGTACTTTACTTAATATTCTGAACTTTGTTTTAGGTGGTTTTTTTACCACGCTGGCGTGGCTTCTGGCCACCGTGCTCAGCGTGGTGCTGATCTTCAGCTTGCCTTTTACCCGCTCCTGCTGGGAGATAACCAAACTCTCCCTGCTGCCTTTCGGCAATACCGCCGTGCATGTGGATGAACTTTACCCGGAAAACCGCAGCGCGGTACTGTCATCGGGCGGCACGCTGCTTAACGTGGTGTGGTTTGTCCTGTTCGGCTGGTGGTTGTGCCTGTCGCATATTCTTACCGGCATTGCGCAATGCCTGACGATTATCGGCATTCCCCCGGGCATCGCCAATTTTAAGCTGGCCGTTATCGCCCTATGGCCGGTGGGACGCCGTGTGGTTCCCGTCGAGCTTGCTGAGCAGTTGCGTGCGCATCCGGACCGCCGTTTCTACCGTTGAAGCCATCATAAGGATAGAGTGTGGGATACAGTGTGCTGACATTTGCACCGGGCTTGCGGCGTTTTGCCTTCAGCAGCCGCTGGCGCTACAACCTGCGGATTTTTATTGCGTTGAGCGGCGCGGCGGCGCTGCCGTGGTGGCTGGATATGGCCACGCTCACCATTCCCCTTACCCTTGGCGTGGTTGCCGCGGCGCTGGCGGATCTCGACGATCGCCTAAGCGGCCGGCTGCGCAATCTGCTTATCACCCTGGTGAGTTTTTTCATCGCCGCGGTATCGATTGAACTGTTGTTTCCTTATCCCTGGCTATTCGGTATCGGCCTGGCCGGCTCCACCTGCGGTTTTATTCTTTTGGGCGCACTCGGACAGCGTTACGCCACCATCGCGTTCGGCGCGCTCTTGATCGCCGTGTATACCATGCTGGGGGCCGCCATGTACCAGACTTGGTATCTGCAGCCGGCGTTACTGCTGACGGGCGCCATCTGGTACAACCTGCTGACCTTGTTCGGCCATCTGCTGTTTCCCATCCGGCCATTGCAGGATAACCTGGCCCGTTGTTATAGCCACCTGGCGCACTATCTTGATGCCAAGGCCAACCTGTTCGACCCGGATACCGAAGACGACGACGACGACGCGCTTATCGAGGTGGCGATGGCGAACGGCAATCTGGTGCAGGCGCTGAATCAAACCAAAGCGTCGCTGCTGACCCGGCTGCGCGGCGATCGCGGCCAGCGCGGCACCCGCCGTACGCTGCATTATTATTTTGTGGCCCAGGATATTCATGAACGGGCCAGTTCGTCCCATGTGCAATACCGGCAATTGCGCGAACAGCTGCGTTACAGCGACGTGCTATTCCGCTTCCAGCGGCTGCTGGCGATGCAGGCACGCGCCTGCGAAGCCCTATCACAATCGATCCTGCTGCACCAGACCTACCAGCACGACAGCCGTTTCGAACGCGCCTTCAGTCATCTGGATGCCGCTATCGGCCGTGTCGTGGCGCCCAGCCAGATAAAAGCGCTGAAACATCTGCTGAACAACCTGCGCGCTATCGACGCGCAGTTGTCCACCATTGAGTCGGAACAGGCGGTTGCCCGCAACAGCCCGGAAGAGAACAATCTGGCCGACGATAAGCTGACCGGCTGGAGCGATATCCGCATGCGCATCAGCCGCAACCTGAGCCCGGACTCGGCGCTGTTTCGCCATGCCGTGCGCATGTCGCTGGTGCTGTGCGTCGGTTATGCCTTTATCCAGCTCAGCGGGATGCGTTACGGCTATTGGATCCTGCTGACCAGCCTGTTCGTCTGCCAACCCAACTACCAGGCGACGCGTCGCCGGCTGGCGTTAAGGATAATCGGCACGCTGGCGGGTATCCTTATCGGCCTGCCGATCCTCTATTTTGTCCCGTCCATCGAAGGTCAACTGATCCTGATCGTGGTCAGCGGTACGCTGTTTTTTGCCTTTCGCAACGTGCAATATGCCCAGGCGACCATGTTTATCACCCTGCTGGTGATGCTGTGTTTTAACCTGCTGGGCGAGGGATTCGATGTGGCGGTGCCGCGGGTGTTCGACACCTTTGTCGGCTGCGCCATCGCCTGGGCCGCGGTCAGCTTTATCTGGCCGGACTGGCGTTTTCGCCGCCTGCCGGTGGTGGTGAACAACAGCCTCGCGGCCAACTGCCGCTACCTTGACGCCATTCTGGTGCAGTATCATCAGGGCAGGGATAACCGCCTGGAATACCGCGTAGCGCGGCGGGATGCCCATAACCGCGACGCGGAGCTGGCCTCGGTGGTATCCAATATGGCGGCGGAGCCGAGAACCCGCAGCGAGCTGCTGGAGTCGGCGTTTCGCCTGTTGTGCCTGAATCACACCCTGCTGAGCTACATCTCGACGCTTGGCGCGCACCGGGAGCGCATTGTTGACCCGGCGCTGATGGCGGTGCTGGACGATGCCGTCTGTTATGTGGACGACGCGCTGCAATGCCAGGAGCATTTCGCGCAGCGGGTGGAACAGGAACGGGAACGGCTTATCGCGCGCATCCAGCGGCTGTTGCCGGACCCGGAAGCCAGGGAACAGCTGGTTTTGCAGCAAATCAGCCTGTTGCTTGATTTGCTGCCGGAACTGATTGAGCGTAAACAGCACATAGAAAAACAGTGACGGCGCCGCATGCCGCCGCCGGGCGGCATGCATTAACCGGCTGCTAGCGGCAGGGGAGCCGTGAAAACCAGTCCAGAAGCTCGCTGCGCTGGACCTGGGGCAACGCGGCATAGTGGCGCCCGGACAATGCCCCTTCCAGCGCGAGCAGCACGGTGACGCCCAGGTTCCGCTTGATTTTACGCAGTTTCAAATAGCTGCTTTTGGCGCCGTAATAGCGCAAGGCATCGATATCCCTGATACCGGCCTTCCATAACAGGCGCTCGATACCCTGCCCGATATTGGGCAAATCCTTTAACCGCAAGCTGGCCGCCTTGATGCGCGTTTCCTGCCTGGCCTCGTCGATGGCGCGGCGCGCCAGGTCCAGCAGCGTGTGTACGTCTTCCCACAGGCGTTCATCGACGTGATAATAGTTAAGCGCCACCGGCAGGCCCCGTTTGGTATAAATCAGCCGGCTCATTCCCTGCCCGAGGTAGATATGCTCGCTTTGCCGGGTGCCGCGCAGGTACAGTTCGCCGTCCAGAATCAGGCCGAACATGATTTTATCGGCGGCGATGCTGTACCCGCCGAACTGTGAACGGGTGGAAATATCACCCAAGGGAGAAAAGCAGTTTTTAGCCTGTGCAATGCGGCATTTATGTAGTACTTCCATGAACTTCTCCTTGTTGTGGACCGCGAGATTCCTTACTCAAAATTCGCAACAGCCCATAAAAATACGGTATTTTCCCAGCGGTTTTCAACTTAATCTCGGCGCGACGATCATTAAGTGGCAATTCTGCGAAGGTCATTAAATTTTTGATTGATTTTCGCGCCAAACCTCTATACTGTGTTTTTATACAGTGACACAGGGGCGGACACAAAATGCAGACTCAATACCATGCCAATTCTTCTCGGACGCAGCCAAGCCAGGGTGAACAGCCGATCGACAGCACGACGGCCCGTCCGGAGCAGGGTTTTATCAGCGAAGTGGTTTATTTCGAGGATCAGCCGGTTGTGGGGAATATTCTGTTGCCGTTGCTGCGTCTGCTGGGCACGCAGTCGCGCTGGCTGCTCTGGCTTACGTCGTCTCGCAGATTGAGCCGCCCCTGGCTTGAACAGTCGGGCCTGCCCCTGGAAAAAATGGTGCAGTTGCGCCATCGCACCGCGTTCGATACCGTCGCCGCCATGGAGAAAGCACTCTGGACGGGGAATTACAGCGTCATTTTGGGCTGGTTTCCGACGGAATTGACGGCGGATGAGAAAATTCGCCTGCGTGACGCAGCGCAGCATGGCGGCACTTATGGGTTCATCATGTACCCGCAAAATGAGGTTTGCCGGAAATCTGGACAGTTTTCAGGCTTAAAGATTCATTCTACTTTGTATCATTAAGTAAATTTAAGATTAATCTCATTAGGGGCGTCGCATCTTGTGATTTCCGCCCCTGTAACTCAGAACAATCCAGTATATACGCGGTTCCCCGCCCGCAACGGCGCCTAAAGCGATATCACTTTTTTCGTCCCTATCATCAATAAAGCCTATATGAAACGCTGTTTTTTATTAGCGGCTTACTACATCTTACTTGTAAGTTTCCTACTTCGTTGTAGACTTTAATTCGCCAGGGCTGCTCTATAACGCCTTTTAAGGGCGATGTACAAACCCAGAGCATGGACACTGGCAATGGAATATTTAAATTAGCTTTAAGAGCTCATTGCCTATTTGGATGATAACGAGGCGCAAAAAATGAAAAAGACAGCTATCGCACTTGCAGTGGCACTGGCGGGTTTCGCGACCGTAGCGCAAGCCGCTCCGAAAGACAACACCTGGTACACCGGTGGTAAACTGGGCTGGTCCCAGTATCACGATACCGGGTTCTACGGTAACGGTTATGACAGCCGCATCGGCAATGGCCCAACCCGCAACGATCAAATCGGCGCAGGTGCTTTTGTTGGTTACCAGGCTAACCCTTACTTAGGGTTTGAACTGGGTTATGACTGGCTGGGTCGTATGGCCTATAAAGGCAGCGTTGATAACGGTGCATTTAAAGCCCAGGGCATTCAGTTGACCACTAAACTGAGCTACCCGCTTAACGATGACCTGGATATCTATACCCGTCTGGGTGGTATGGTATGGCGTGCTGACTCCAAAGCTAACTATGCTAATGGAGCCGGTGGTCGTCTGAGCGACAACGACACTGGCGTTTCTCCGTTGGCGGCTGCAGGTCTTGAATACGCAGTAACCAAAAACTGGGCAACCCGTCTGGAATACCAGTGGACCAACAATATCGGTGATGCCGGTACCGTTGGCGCCCGTCCTGACAATGCTCTCGTGAGCGTAGGTGTTTCCTACCGTTTCGGTCAAGATGAAGTTGCCGCTCCTGCACCGGCTCCTGCCGCTGCACCGGCTCCTGTTGTCCAGACCAAACACTTTACCCTGCGTTCCGACGTGCTGTTCGGCTTCAACAAATCTCAGTTGAAACCTGAAGGCCAGCAGGCTCTGGATCAGCTGTATTCCCAGCTGAGCTCGATGGATCCTAAAGACGGTTCTGTTGTCGTTCTGGGCTATACCGACCGTATCGGTTCTGAACAATACAACCAGAAACTGTCTCAGGCTCGTGCGCAAAGCGTAGTGACCTACCTGGTATCCAAGGGTATCCCTTCCGACAAGATTTCCGCACGTGGCATGGGCGAATCTAACCCCGTCACCGGCAATACTTGCGATAACGTGAAACCGCGTGCAGCATTGATCAACTGCCTGGCACCGGATCGTCGCGTAGAAATCGAAGTGAAAGGTATCAAAGAAGTGGTAACACAGCCGCAGGCTTAAGTGTTGTCAGCTTCATAAAAAAACCCCGCCTGGCGGGGTTTTTTATTGTCCGTCCCACCCTATTTCCCCGCTAGCCCTCTTCACCCAGGATGGCTTTCAAATCTTCTTTCAGGGAAGACATCTGCGTGGCGTATTTCTCTTTACGCTCGGCATCTTCCAGCAGGTTAACAATGGTTTCCGAGAGGGTTTTACCCCGCCGCTGCGCCAGGGCCGCCAACCGTTGCCATACCAGGTATTCCAGGTCGATGGATTTTTTGCGCGTGTGCTGATGCTCGGCGTTGAAATGACGTTTGCGTCTTGCCCGTATCGTCTGCTTCATCCGGTTGTCGAGCGCAGGATTCATATTCTCCCGGATCCAGAGAACGATGTTGTCCGGTTGATGCTCATAAAGCATCAAGGTGGCGACCGCTTCCTCCGCCGCGCTATTTTCTTCATGCCGGGTGATTCGTTCACCTTCACGATGTTTTTTTACCAGATAGGTCCATTTCCATCCGGTTTCCAGATTTTCAAGCTGCTGGTATTTCATATATCGCCCACCCGTGACCGTGTAACGTTAGACCGATAATAGCAGTTCCGCGCGTAAAATTTCTAACATTCGTTTCATTCCGCCTATTTTTTAATCATACACGGCGACAAGTTTCCCTGAATCGCCGATGAATGCAAGATGCGTGAGACTCGGAGAGGGGAATTCTTGTATAATCCCCGTTTCCCTGTTTAGCGACGTTACCGATTACCTTGACCATTAAACAATTAGAATGGAAATATTTAATTCCCGAGCTTTCGCCTTTCGAAGCGGTGTTTGCCCAACCCTCCCAGCCACTGCCAGCACCCATGGATGTGCTGCAGCCTCGTTTGATGGACGGCCTGACGCAATTTTGCCACTCCCGCTCGCCGAGCCGTTTTCTGCTGCTTACCGCGCAGGAAGATGAGGAATATTTCCAGTTAATCACCGAGACGGTTAAACAGCTGCTGCCCCAGGGCGAAAGCATTATCGGCAGCCGGTATGTCATTACGGGTAATGGCGTGACAGTGCAGCCCGCCACCCGGCGCGACGATAATTTTGCCGGGCGCGCCAGGGGGCTGTACCAGCCCTGGATTGAACATGAGCAGTTATTCGGCTGCGTCAGGTGCTACCGCGACGTACTTGATCTGCAGCCGGGCAAGATGCATGAAGCCAATGGCGGGGTGCTGGTGCTGGGCGCCAAGGCCCTGGCCAGCCAGCCGTTAATGTGGCTGCGTCTCAAGCAGATGATATTGCAGCAGCGTTTCGACTGGCTGGCATTGGACGAAACCCGTCCGCTGCCGGTGTCCATACCGTCGATGCCGCTCGATCTGCGCCTGGTGATCATTGGCGATCGCGAGTCGCTGGCCGACCTGAACGATCTGGAACCCGATCTGACCAAACTGGCGTTGTATGCCGAATTTGAGTCCGACGTAAAGATCCTGGCGGCCGAGGATATGCAGAACTGGTGCGCCTACGTCAACAGCCTGCTGCGCACCCTGGCGCTGCCGCAGCTGACCCCTGACGCCTGGCCGGAAATGGTCAGGCAGGCGGTGCGCTACAGCGGCGATCAGTACCAACTGCCGCTTTGCCCGCATTGGCTGACCCGGCGTTTCAGGGAAGCGGTGCTGTATAGCGAGCAGGGAGCCATCACCGCCGAGGCCCTGTATAACAGCAACCGGACCCGGATCTGGCGTGAAAGTTATCTTACCGAGCGCATGCAGGATGAGATATCGGAAGGACAGATCATGGTTGAAACCGAGGGCGCCATGGTCGGCCAGGTCAATGCGCTGTCGGTGCTGGATTTCCCGGGCCATCCCCTGCCGTTTGGCGAGCCCTCGCGCATCAGCTGCGTAGTCCATCTCGGCGACGGCGAAATCAACGATGTTGAACGTAAGGCCGAGCTCGGCGGCAATCTTCATGCCAAAGGCATGATGATCATGCAGGCCTTCCTGATGGCGTCCCTGGAACTGGACCAGCAGTTGCCCTTCTCCGCGTCGCTGGTGTTTGAGCAATCCTACGGTGAAGTGGACGGCGACAGCGCGTCGCTGGCGGAATTGAGCGCCCTGATAAGCGCCCTGTCCGGCAAACCGATAGTGCAGCAGATTGCCGTTACCGGATCCGTGGATCAGTTTGGCCGCGTCCAGCCCATCGGCGGCGTGAATGAAAAAATCGAAGGTTTCTTTGCCCTGTGCGAGAGCCGCGGGCTTGATGGTTCGCACGGCGTGATTATTCCCGCCGCCAATGTGCGCCATCTGTGTCTGCACGAAGAATTGGTCGAAGCGGTGCGGAATGAGCAATTCCATATCTGGCCGGTGGAGACCATTGATGAGGCGTTGGAGTTGCTGACCGGGATCCCCTACGATCACGAGCAGAAGCCCAATCTGATTGCTTCAATACGCGAGCGCATCGCTTATATTAATCAGCACGAACGCCTGCGTTTACCCTGGGGATTCCGCTGGCTTAACTGGTTCAATCAGAGCTGATGGACTTGTCCCGGGTAAGGATGTTGGTTAATGTGCGTGATTCATTAATAAAGGTTTGGATAACATGGTAGATAAACGCGACTCATATACAAAAGAAGACCTGCTTGCCTGTAGCCGCGGGGAATTATTCGGTAAAGAAGGCCCGCCGCTTCCCGCGGGAAACATGCTGATGATGGACCGCGTGGTTAAAATGACCGAAGACGGCGGCAGCCATAATAAAGGTTACGTCGAAGCAGAATTGGATATTCATCCCGATATGTGGTTCTTCGGTTGTCATTTTATCGGCGACCCGGTGATGCCCGGCTGCCTGGGGCTCGACGCCATGTGGCAGTTGGTGGGATTTTACCTCGGCTGGCTGGGCGGTGAAGGCAAAGGCCGCGCCTTAGGCGTGGGCGAAGTGAAATTTACCGGACAGGTGCTGCCCAGCGCTAAGCGGGTCACTTATCGTATTCATTTCCGTCGGGTAGTGAACCGTCGCCTGGTGATGGGTCTTGCGGATGGCGAGCTGCTGTGCGATGGTCAGGTTATATACACCGCAAGCGATTTGAAAGTCGGTCTGTTTAAAGATACCGGCGCATTCTAAGCGCCTGGATATGAAACCTCCGCGAAAGCGGAGGTCAATTCCTTTGCTGACAAGTGGCTTACAACGTCACCGACCTGTCCTCCATGGCTTTTCGCCAACCTCCCAACCAGTGAGACCGTGCATCCAGGGACTGAAAAGGACATATCTCACTTGAGCGTCCGGATAATCCCGCTTGATAACCACGTGAATGTGCGCGTTCAAGGCGATCTCGTTTTTGTCTCTTCATGCCGTGTTTCCCTCATCTTGTTTGGTGGAAAGAAAACGGTAATCACATTTCTGCAATTACCCTTTATCTTTAGCGATAAAAGAGTAAGAAATCAACGCAGCATTTCACAAAAGCGTCATACCAAAAATGCATAATGGGCACATTTTGCCTAAAAGGTTGGCGGTTACAGGCAGCTTAAGCTACTGAAAACCGGCTGAACTGCGCGCCTGGAGAGTTAAGGAATCTTAACCTGCCGAGGCGCGTTTTGGTTTTAGAACGTTTTGTTATTAAGGCAGCCGGGAAATTTGTGCGGCCGCTTCCTGGCCGATTTGCTGCCAGCCCTGCGCCAAGGTCCTGACCAGGGCGTCATAGCCGTCCTGGTCCTGTTTCAGCGTCAGGATGAACGGGTGGCGGGTCACCTGGCTATTATGCGTCAATACCCACTCGCCCTGAATAACCGCCCGCCCGTCGTAACGGCCGTGAAAACCGGTGACGTTGAATTCCAGCGTATCCTGATCTCCCTGCCCCTGGCTTGCGGACACCAGCACGCCGGGAAGCCGATTGCTTAAATGGGCGATCATGGTTTGCTGCAATTGCTGCTCCAGCGGACTGGCCCACAGGTTATTGCTGGCGGTGACGTAGCGCACGTCGCTTTGCTGGTAGACTACGCCGCTGCCGGCCAGATAATCCGACACGTTAACCCGGGAGAGCCATATATGCCGCGTGACGCCGGCGGACGGCAGTCCCTGCCCGGCGTTGTCCTGGGCCGCGACCGGCAGTTGGTAATAATGCTTGTCGCTGTTGCCGCCGCAGGCGGTCAGCAATAACGCCAGCGCCAGCAGAATCCCTTTTCTCATCATTTCGCCCTCTTCGGCTTCGGATCTTTGCCGCTATCGGCCTCGAACACCAGCGCGTTGCTCTTGTTGTTCAGCGTGCGCAATACCGGCTGCAGTTCCCGCAGAACTTGATCGAGTCGTTGCATATTATCCACCATTTTATTGTAGGCCGGGGAACCGGGCTGGAACCCTCTCATGCTGCTGTTCAGTTCGCGCAAGGTACGCTGCATATCCTGCGGCAATTGCTGCATCGACTGGCTACCGGTAATCTGGTTCACCGATTTCAGCGTCTTTTGCAGCTCGCGCAGGGTACTCTGGCTTTGCGCCAGGGTACTGGTGGCTTCATTAATCATCGGGTTGAGCGGCAGGCTATTGATCTTATCAAGAGTCAGCATCAGCTTCTGCTGGATTTGCGCCAGGCCGCCGCTGGTGGTCGGCAGCACCGGATAACCGTTAACGACTTTTTCGCCGTCCCAGGGCTTGGCCTGCGGATAAAAATCAAGATCGACGAACAGCGAGCCGGTCAGCAGGCTGGCGCTTTTTAACGAGGCGCGCAGCCCGTGCTCGCCGGCTTCCTTGATGCGGGAATTAATATCAAATTTGTCGCCCAGTTTGCCGGCCAGGCGGTCTGGTTCAATGCGGATCAGCACCGGTATCTGGTAATTATCATCGATAGCCTGCTTGATCGCCGTCTCAAGGAACGGCACCTGGGCGACGGTGCCCAGGCGGATGCCGCGAAACTCGACCGGCGCGCCAGGCTGCAGGCCGCGGACGGAATCATTGAAGAACAGCAGATAATCCTTATGCACCGTATACAGCGAATCCGAGATGCTGTTCTTATTATCAAACAGCTGGAAGGACTGGTGTTCAGTCGCGCGATCGCCCAGATCCCAGCCGGTGGGTACGTCAAAACTCACGCCGCCGCTGAACAGGGTGGTCAGCGACCCCATCTCCACCCGCATTCCCTGGGCGGACATATCAAAAGCCACGCCGCTGTCTTTCCAGAAACGCACGTTGGTGGTTACCAGGCTGTCGTAAGGCGCGCTGATAAACAGCTGGTAGCGCATTTTGCGCTGTTGCGGATCGAAGTAGCTGGTTTGTACCGTGCCGACCCTGAAGCCGCGGAACAGCACCGGATCGCCGGCATTGAGCTGCCCGGACTGGTCGCTGTCGAGCTCGACGCGAATACCCTTGGCATCCGGCGAGGCCAGCGGCGGCGAGTCAAGCAGATTAAAGGTGTCGGCGTCCTCGGCGTTGGCGCCGGGCTGCAGCTGGATATAGGCCCCGGACAACAGGGTTCCCAGGCCGGAGATTCCCTCGCGGCCAATCTGTGGCTTGACGACCCAGAACGCGGAATCGCGGCGCAACAGCTTTTCCATGCCGTTATTGATGCGGGCTTTGATTTCCACCTGCTGCAGGTTATCGCTTAGCACCACGCTTTCCACCATGCCGACGTCGACGCTGCGGCTTTTAATGGCGGTTTTGCCGGCCTCGATACCTTCCGCGCTGGTGGTGGTCAGGGTAATGACCTTACCCTGGTGACTGAAGTGGTAATAGAGGATCCACGCGCCTATCAACACCGTCACGATCGGAATGATCCATACCGGCGACCAGCGCTTGATTTTCTCCACCTGGGCGACGTCGTACTTATTGTCCGTCAACGGAAGACTCCTTTTGGTTTTTACTTTCGGTCCGATCCCAGATAAGACGCGGGTCGAACATCTGCGCGGCAAACATGGTTATCATCACCACCATGGCAAATAACACCGCGCCGATGCCCGGTGTAATACTCATTAACTGCCCCATCCTCACCAGCCCGGACAGCACCGCGATCACAAAGACATCAATCATCGACCAGCGGCCGACAAATTCGACGATTTCATAGAGAAAATGCATCCGCTCGCTGTCGCGCCGGCCTCTGTCCGCGCGCGCATCCCAGCACAGCCAGGCCAGGGCGATCATTTTCAGGGTCGGCACCATGATACTGGCGATAAAAATCACCATCGCCACCGGATAGGAACCGTCATCCCACAAGATGATCACCCCGGCGATAATCGTCGAGTTAAGTTTGCTGCCCAAGCCTTCGGTTATCATGATCGGCAGGATATTGGCCGGGATATACAGCATGATGGAGGTCACCAGCAGCGCCATGGTCCACTGCAGGCTGTTATGCCGCCTGGCGTGCTCACGGGTACGGCAGCGCGGGCAGGTACGCTGTCCGGCGGGCAGGATCAGGGTGCAGCAGCTGCACGCGCGGATCCCCTGCGCCAGGCCGCCGACCCCCGGGCGCACCCTGGTCACCGGCGACACCGCCGGCATGATGTTATCCCATAGCCAACGCTGATCGATGCATTGGAATGCCCGCTGCTGCAGCAGGCAGAACAGGCAAAACGGCAGAAAGCTGATGCCTACGCCGATATCGCCGTAGGCCATCAGCTTGACAAAACTGACCAGCACGCCCGCCAGAAAAATTTCCGCCATGCCCCAGGCGCGCAGGGCGAACAACGACTTGGCCAGGAAAGCCTTCAGACGAAACGACAGGGGAAACCCAAGGCACAGGAGGATGATGGCGACCATGCATACCGCGGGGATGAGCTGGACAAACAACAGGAACAGGCTGGCCAGGCTGGCGAAATGATCCGCCACCATGATCCCGGGGATTTGCGGCAGGGTAATCTGGCGTCCGATGCCCGACACCTTCATATTGACGAAAGGAAATAAATTGGCCAGCACCAGCATTATCAGCGCGCTGATGGCAAACATCACCGGCTGGAGGCGCGGGTTGGACCAGCGGCTTATCAGGGTATTGCCGCAGCGGGGACAGACGCCTTTCTGGCCGTCGGTCAATTCCGGCAGGGCCACCAGCAGATCGCAATGCGGACAAAGCACGTACTTAGGGTGATGGACGGCAGAACACATGCATTTCTCCTCATAGCACCGATGCCGTTTGGCGGCCCGATCGGGATTCCCACCGTTCCCGATCGGGTTCATGTCACTCTTTTGGTCCGTTCTTTAACGCTTCAAGCTCTTCCCAGCGGGCAAAGGCCGTTTCCAGCGCCTGTTCGGCGCCGGCCATGCGCGCAATCACCGCCTGAGTTTTTTCGTGCGGCTGGCTGAAAAAATCCGCGTCCGCCATTTCGGCCTGGAGGGCATTGATTTCCTGCTCCAGGCGTTCAATCTCCTGCGGCAACATGTCCAGCTCACGCTGTAGGTTATAACTCAATTTGGCGGGGACGCGCTTCGCATTAAGCGGCTTTGGCGCCTCGGCGACGCGATTTTTTTCGGCATGGGCGGGCGCGGCGCGCAGCGAGCGCATATTGCGACGCTGGTTCTGGGCGTCGAAATAGCCGCCGACAAAGCTGCTGATTTGACCTTCCCCTTCAAAAATCCAGCATTCGGTCACCGAGTTGTCCACGAACTGACGGTCATGGCTGACCAGCAGCACCGTGCCCTGGTAGCCGTCGATCATCTCTTCCAGCAGTTCCAGCGTCTCGACGTCCAGGTCATTGGTCGGTTCATCCAGAATCAGCAGGTTACTGGGATTGAGGAACAATTTGGCCAGCAGCAGCCGGTTGCGCTCGCCGCCGGACAAGGCTTTTACCGGCGTCATGGCGCGCTTGGGGTGAAACAGGAAATCCTGCAGGTAACCCAGCACATGGCGCGAACGGCCGTTGACCATCACTTCCTGTTTACCTTCGGCCAGGTTGTCCATGACCGTGCGTTCGGGATCCAGTTCGGCGCGATGCTGGTCAAAATAAGCCACTTCCAGCTTGGTGCCGCAGTGGATGCGTCCGCTGTCCGGCTGCAGTTGGCCGAGCATCAGTTTTAACAGCGTGGTCTTGCCGCAGCCGTTAGGGCCGATCAGGGCGATTTTATCGCCACGCTGTACCTGGGCGCTGAAGCCGCTGACCAAGACTTTATCCGCCAGGCGATAGCTGACATCTTCCATTTCAAAGACGATTTTACCCGAGCGGGTGGCTTCCTCCACCTGCATCTTGGCGCTGCCGATAACCTCGCGCCGTTCGCTTCTTTCATTGCGCAGCGCCTTTAACGCGCGCACGCGGCCCTCGTTACGGGTGCGCCTGGCCTTGATGCCCTGGCGGATCCACACTTCTTCCTGCGCCAGTTTCTTGTCAAACTCGGCGTTTTGCAGTTCCTGTACCCGCAGCTCTTCTTCCTTGCCTTCAAGGTATTTGTCGTAATTGCCTGGCCAGGACACCAGCTTGCCGCGATCCAGATCGACAATGCGCGTCGCCATATTGCGGATAAACGAACGGTCATGGGAAATGAAAATAATGCTGCCGGGGAAACTTTTCAGGAAGGTTTCCAGCCAGTCGATGGTTTCAATATCCAGATGGTTGGTCGGTTCATCCAGCAGCAAGACCTGGGGCTCGCAGACCAGGGCCCGGCCGAGCGCCGCTTTACGCAGCCAGCCGCCCGAGAGGGCCGACAGCTCGGTATCGGCGGTCAAACCCAGCTGTTCAAGCACTTCGTTGATGCGTTTTTCCAGATGCCATAAATTCTGGTGGTCAAGGATCTCCTGCAGACGGCCCATTTCCATCAGGTTTTTATCGCTGGGATCCTGTTCCACCAGATGGGAAACGGCATGGTAGGCCTTCAGCGTTTGCGCCTGTTCCTGCACGCCCTCGGCGACGAAATCATACACGCTGCCGCTCACGTTGCGCGGAGGATCCTGCTGCAGGCGGGCAACGATGGTATCCTGCTCGAAAATCAGTTGCCCGTCGTCCAGCGGCACTTCTTTGCTGAGGATTTTCATCAGGGTGGATTTGCCCGCCCCGTTGCGCCCGACCAGGCAGACGCGTTCGTTACGTTCTATATGAAGCTCGGTATTATCCAGCAACGGCGCATCGCTGAACGATAGCCAGGCGCCGGAAAGGCTGATTAATGACATGGCGTTTATTGATCCTGATCGGCATGGCTTATCAGCCAGCTGTTGTGAATATGGCGATTACGGGCGAAGTCCTGGGAGCGTGTTTGCTCGGTGATGGACCGCGCCTTCAGGCCGAGGGCCTGTAATCCTTCGGCATCCAATTGGAAACCGCGTTTATTATTGGAGAACATCATGGTGCCGCCCGGGCGTAACAATCTTTTCAGATCTTTCATCAGCACCAGGTGATCCCGTTGCACGTCGAAGCTTTCAGACATGCGTTTTGAATTGGAGAACGTGGGGGGATCGATAAAAATCAGATCGAAGGTTTCCTGCGACAGTTCAAGCCAGGACAGGCAATCAGCCTGGATCAGGCGATGCTGCTTGCCGACCAGCCCATTGCTGCGCAGGTTTTTTTCCGCCCATTCCAGATAAGTGCGCGACATATCCACCGAGGTGGTGCTGCGCGCGCCGCCGATGCCCGCATGCACGCTGGCGCTGCCGGTATAAGCGAACAAGTTGAGGAAATCCTTGCCGCGGCTCATCTCGCCCAGCATTTTACGCGCGATGCGATGATCGAGGAACAGACCGGTATCCAGATAATCGGTCAGGTTGACCCAGAGTTTGGCGTCATATTCGTCCACCAGCAGAAATTCGCCCTTCTGCGCCAGCTTCTCGTACTGGCTTTTGCCTTTCTGCCGCTCGCGGGCCTTCACCACCAGTTGGCTGGCGGGGATATCCAGCACCGACAGGGTCGCCGAGATGGCGTCGTAGAGTCGCTGGCGCGCTTTTTCCGGCTCAATGGTTTTTGGCGCCACATACTCCTGGATCACCACCCATGAACTGTAGCGATCGATGGCGACGTTATATTCGGGCAAATCGGCGTCATAAAGACGATAACAATCCAGATGCTGCTTGGCGGCCCATTTTTCCAGGCCGCGGATATTTTTACGCAGCCGGTTGGCGAAATCGGGCGCGATGTCGCGGGCGACCGCCACGTTCGGCGTCTCGGCCAGCAGGTAGTTTTTCTGCTCGCAGTCCAGCGGGCCGTTTTTTGCTTTAAATGAACGCTCCGCGCGTAATTGCAGCGCGCTTAACAATACCGGCGACGCGCTGAACAGCGACAGCCGCCAGCCGCCGAACCGGCTTTTCATGATGCGCCCGAGCAGATTATACAACGCGATCAGCGCCGGCTCGCTTTCCAGCCGCTCGCCATAGGGCGGATTGCTGATCACCGTGCCGGTCGGGCCGTCAGGCTGCGGGTTGGCCAGATTAGCCACATCATTAACCGAGAAGGTGATCAGATCGGCGATGCCTGCGTGACGGGCATTGGCGCGCGCTTTTTCCAGCACGCGCGCATCGTTGTCGGAGCCAAAAAAGCGTGAAACGGCGCCGGCCCCCGCCGCGGCGCGCGCGCGCGCCGCGTCCAGCACTTCCTGCCACAGGAATTCGTTATGGCCGCGCCAGCCGTAAAAGCCCCATTGCTGACGCAGCAGGCCGGGCGCACGATCCGCCGCCATCAGCGCCGCTTCGATCAGCAGGGTGCCGGAGCCGCACATTGGGTCCAGCAGCGGCGTGCCCGCCTGCCAGCCGGAGCGCAGCACGATGGCGGCCGCCAGGTTTTCCTTGAGCGGCGCCTGGCCCGCGCCGTCGCGGTAGCCGCGCTGGTGCAGCCCGCCGCCGCTCAGATCCAGCGATACCATGGCATGGTCGCGGTGCAAAAACACCTGCACGCGGATATCCGGCTGCTGTTTGGCCACGTCCGGACGCTGGTCCAGGGCATCGGCGAAACTGTCGACGATGGCGTCTTTTACCCGCAGGGTGCCGTACTGGCTGTTGCGGATAGCCTCGTTGGTGCCGCTGAAATGCACGACAAAGGACTTATCCACCGAAAAAATCGCCGGCCAGTCGATACCCCGCACCCCTTGATAGAGGTCATCATCGCTGAAAACGTCAAAATCGGTCAGCGGCAGCAGGATGCGCGAAGCCAGGCGGCTCCAGAGCAGGCTTTGGTACAGCAGCCGATCGTCGCCGTGAAAGTGCACCCCGCCCAGGGCTATTTTACAGTCGAGCGCACCCAGTGCTTCCAGCTCGCTTTTTAACAGTTCTTCTAAACCTTGTGCCGTACTGGCAAAGAGTGCGTTCATCATGTCACTTATCATCAAAAAGAAAAATCGTTGGGCATTATAGCTAATCCCGACCCATTGTCATAAAGTTGGCCCAACAGAGTGTTCCGGCAGGGAGGCAAAGTGGTCAGTTTATCGCGGTTATATATTCATCCGGTGAAATCAATGCGCGGTTTGCAGGTATCCCATGCGCTGGCGGGCGCCGAAGGTCTGGCCTTTGACCGGATATTTATGGTTACCGACCCGGACGGTACTTTTATTACCGCCCGCCAATATCCGCAAATGGTGCTGTTTACGCCGGTGATGGTACAAAACGGCCTGCACCTTGGCGCGCCGGACGGACAAAGCATATTGGCGCGCTTTGCCGATTTCACGCCTGACGGCCGCCCCACCGAAGTCTGGGGCAACCATTTTACCGCGTATGTGGCACCCGAGGCCATCAATAACTGGTTAAGCGGCTATTTAGGTCGCGCGGTGCAGCTACGCTGGACCGGGGAGCAAAGCCACCGGCGGGTCAAACGCTATCCCGGCATACCGCTGTCGTTTGCCGACGGTTATCCCTTTTTGCTGATCGGCGAGTCCTCGTTCAGGGATTTGCAGGGGCGCTGTCCCGCCGGCATCAATATTACCCAGTTCCGGCCGAATTTGGTGGCGGCGGGCGCGGCGCCTTTTGCCGAGGACGGCTGGCGGCGCATTCGCATCGGCGACGTCGAGTTCGAGGCGGTCAAGCCCTGCAGCCGCTGCGTGCTCACCACCGTGAGCGTGGAACTGGGCCGTAAACACCCGGCGACGGAGCCTTTACGCACCTTGCAGGGCTACCGCACCGCCGATAACGGCGATGTGGATTTCGGCCAAAATCTGATCGCGCGCTCCAGCGGCATCATCCGCGCCGGCGACATGATTGAAATACTGGCGGAACAGGAGCCCAGGCGTTACGGAGGCGGCGCGGTAAGCGCAACCCTGGCGGCGCCGGTGGACGGCGAGCGGCAGGTGATGATTGATTACCAGGGACGGCGCTTTCGCGGCAATAACCAGCAGGTATTGCTGGAGCAGCTTGAGCAGCAGGGGATTCGCATTCCTTATTCATGCCGGGCAGGCATCTGCGGCACCTGCAAGGTAAGGTTGCTTGAAGGCGAGGTCGCGCCGCTGAAAGCCAGCGCGGTCGAAGAACCCGGCCAGGTGCTGTCCTGCAGTTGCATACCCAAAAGCGATTTGCGTCTTGGCTAACTTCCTGGCGGCATACGCGCCCCGCATACGCCGAATGGCGGCTACACCGCGGCGGCGTACTGGATATCGTCCTGGCGCGGGTAAGGTAATAACCGGTCGTGCATTATTTTAATGGCGTCGCCCAGCACGATTTTACGCGCGGCCAGGGTAAGCTGCGCCTGCGCCAGCACGCACAGGCTGGCGTTATCGCCCGCTTCCGCCACCAGCAGCCGCGCATATTCGCCATTGTCATTCAGGCGCACCAGCACGTCGTCGCCCATCACGGGATGCCAGTTCAACGGCGTGGGCTGCGGCCGGAAATGCCAGCTCTTCGGCATCAGCGGTTTCAGGAAGCGCAATGCCACCAGGGCATTGAGGATAAGCTCCGCCTGCTGTTCTTCCTTTAACGGCAGCGCCCGACACTTTTCGGCTAAGGTAAAATAGAGCGCGGCGTCGTCTACGCAGAATACCGTTTCGCTAAACGCATCGGGCGTCAGTGTCTTAGCACAAAAGCGTGAACGGAATATCATACCGTCAGCGAGATCCAGCATCATCCGATCATGCTCGGCATCATAAAACCAACGCCAATTATCGCCGGGAGTGAATTTCATCTTTAAATCCTTTCATCACGTCGCAATCGATTATGAAATATCCTGCAAAGAATTTTAGCGTTTAGAAAATAATTCTACGGATAAATTAACAGCAAACGGATAAAAGATAAACGAGCCTGGGGAATAAATAAACCCCCCAAGCCGTTTAATGAGAAAAAAATGATCAAATATGGGTAACAATGTCTTTAATCAGACGGGGACCGTGAAAAATAAAGCCGGAATATATTTGAATAAGCGCGGCGCCGGCGTCCATTTTTTCCCTCGCGGCGATCAGGGAATCAATTCCCCCTACCCCGATGATGGGCAATTTGCCGTTTAATTCACGGAACAGTCGGCGAATCACTTCCGTACTGCGCGCTTGTAAGGGACGGCCGCTTAACCCGCCGGTCTGGTTGCAATGGTTCAGGCCCTGCACCAGGTGCCGGTCGGTGGTGGTGTTGGTGGCGATGACGCCGTCGATATTATGACGGACCAGGCTGTCGGCAACCTGGACCAGCTCTTCGTCCGTCAGGTCGGGGGCTATTTTGACCGCAACCGGAACATATTTGTGGTGATACTTTTGCAGTTCGGACTGCTTATTCTTAATCGCCAACAATAAATCGTCCAGCGCTTCGCCGAATTGCAGCGTGCGCAGTCCCGGGGTATTGGGGGAGGAAATGTTTATCGCTATATAGCCTGCGTAAGGATATATCTTATCCATGCACAGCAGATAATCCTCCTTGCCCTGCTCCACCGGCGTCGCCTTGTTTTTGCCGATATTGATTCCCAACACGCCGCCAAAATGGGATTTTTTAACGTTTTCAACCAGATAATCCACGCCTTTATTGTTAAATCCCATCCGGTTGATCAGCCCTTCCGCCTCGACAAGCCGGAACAGGCGTGGTTTATCATTACCGGGCTGCGGACGCGGCGTTACCGTGCCGACCTCGATAAAGCCAAAACCCATGGCGCCGAGCGCGTCGATGCAATCACCATCTTTATCCAGGCCGGCGGCGAGTCCCAGCGGATTCTTAAACGCTATCCCCATGCAATTGACCGTCTTGGTCGGCACCGACTGGCGCACCAGAAACTCGAATGGCGTGCCGCTAATTCGGCGCAACTGCTGGAAGGTTAATTCATGGGCACGTTCTGGATCGAGCTGGAATAAAGCCTGTCTGATGAGGGGATAAAACATATCGTCTCCTGATATCCCGGTGGCAACCGGGGCGGTATTATCAAGTATCGGGCGCGGAAAAGAAATCAAACGGCGTAAAAAAAGCGCGATCGCTCGCGCCAGATCAAAAAAGCCCCCTTGCGGCGGGGTTATGGCGCGTCGGCGGGGCGCCATAACCCCGCCGCCGCCGGGCTAACCTAACGCCTTGGTGATTTTTTCATACAAATCCCCGGACAGGTTCGGCAGCGCCTGCAACGTCGCCAGCGCCTCGCGCATCAATGCCTGGCGCGACTCATCGTAACGCCGCAGCCGGATCAGCGGCTCGATAAGCCTTGAGGCCACCTGCGGATTACGCGTATTAAGCTCGACCAGGATTTCGGCCAGGAAGCGGTAGCCGCTGCCGTCGGCGGCATGGAACGCCGACGGATTGCCCGCGCTGAACGCGCCGATGAGCGACCGGATCCGGTTAGGGTTGTTCAGGCTGAAGGAGCGATGGGTCAGCAGGGATTTAACCTGGGCGAGCACATCGTCGGCCGGGCTGGTGGCCTGCAGGGTAAACCATTTATCCATCACCAGGCCGTCATGATGCCAGCGCTCGTCGAACTCGGCCAGCAGCGTCGCCTGGCACGGCAGCTGCGCCGCCACGGCGGCGGACATCGCCGCCAGCGCATCGGTCATATTGTCCGCCGCGTGATACTGCGCGGTGGTGAGCCTGATCGCCCGATCGTGTTCGCCGAACGCCAGGTAATACAGGCAAATATTGCGCAAAGCGCGCTTGCCGATATCCGCGTGCACGACCCGGTATACCGGCGTCTTGTTGGCCTGGTAAACCGCCAGCAGCTCATCGGCCAGCTCCGTCGCCAGACAGCGGATCAGCGCCTCATGCACTTCATGGATTGCCGCCGGATCGATAACGCTGAATAATTCCGCCATCTCGTTTTCGCTGGGCAGCGTCAGGATCTGCGCCGCCAGCGCCGGGTCGAGGGAGGGGTCGAGCAACACGCCCCGGAAGGCATCGGCCACATGCAGCGGCAGGCTCAGCGGCAGGCCCTGGCTCACGCGCGCCACGCTCAGGCGAATATAAATCGACAGCAGGCTCTGCGCGGCGTCCCAACGGGAAAACTCGTCGGTGGCAAAACGCATCAGCAAGGTAAGCTGCTGATCGCTATAGGGGTAATCGAGCTTCACCGGCGCGGAGAATCCGCGCAGCAGCGACGGCACCGGCAACGACGGCACATCGTCAAAAATAAACGTCTGCACCGCGTCGGTGATATTCAGCACATTGTTCACCGGCCGGCCGTCGCGCCGCAAAGGAATCACCTGGCCCTGGATATCATAAAGCTCGATATCCAGCGGAATATGCAACGGCAGTTTCTCTGCCTGATCGGCGGTCGGCGGGGTCATCTGGCTGACGTGCAGCTGATATTGCCGCAACTCGGGGTTATAGTCATCGCGCACCGACAATACCGGCGTACCGGACTGGCTATACCACCGGCGGAACTGGGTCAGGTCGATACCGGAAGCCTGTTCCATGGCGTTGACAAAATCATCGCAGGTGGCGGCGGATCCGTCGTGGCGCTCAACATACAGCCGCATCCCGGCCTGGAACTTTTCTTCGCCCAAAAGCGTATGCAGCATGCGGATCACTTCCGCGCCCTTTTCATAGACCGTCACGGTATAGAAGTTATTCATCTCGATAACCTTCTCGGGACGAATCGGGTGGGCCATCGGGCTGGCGTCCTCGGCAAACTGCGAGCCGCGCATCACGCGCACGTTG
Source organism: Sodalis sp. RH14 (assembly GCF_047324285.1). Lineage (NCBI taxonomy): Bacteria > Pseudomonadati > Pseudomonadota > Gammaproteobacteria > Enterobacterales > Bruguierivoracaceae > Sodalis > Sodalis sp. RH14. The sequence goes on along the minus strand of NZ_CP178739.1, from coordinate 1,543,884 downwards.
CCGATGCGGTTCACCGGGCGCGAGCCGAGATCGGCGCTGAATTCCTGATCGCGAAAGACCGTCAACCCTTCCTTCAGGCTCAGTTGGAACCAGTCCCGGCAGGTGATACGGTTGCCGGTCCAGTTATGGAAATACTCATGGCCGATAACCCGCTCGATATTCAGATAATCACTATCGGTGGCGGTCTCAGCGCGCGCCAGCACATATTTGGAATTGAACACATTCAATCCCTTGTTTTCCATGGCGCCCATATTAAAGAAATCCACGGCGACAATCATAAAGATGTCGAGATCGTATTCCAGGCCGAAGCGGGCTTCATCCCAGCGCATCGCCTGCTTAAGCGAGGTCATCGCCCAATCGGCGCGATCCAGGTTGCCGCGATCGACAAACAGCTCCAGCGCCACCTCGCGTCCGGAACGGGTGGTGAAACTATCGCGCAGCACGTCGAAATCACCGGCCACCAGGGCAAAGAGATAGCAGGGTTTAGGGAACGGGTCCTGCCAGACCACCCAATGGCGGCCGTCGGCCATTTCGCCGCCGTCAATGCGGTTGCCGTTGGACAGCAGGAAGGGATAGCGTGTTTTGTCGGCGATAATGCGGGTGGTAAAGCGCGCCAGCACGTCCGGGCGGTCCAGATAATAAGTAATATGGCGGAAACCCTCCGCCTCGCATTGCGTGCACAGGGCGTCGCCGGACAGGTACAGCCCTTCCAGCGCCGAGTTCTGCGCCGGATGAATCACATTCACGATGGTAAGGGTAAACGCCCCGGGCAGCTGTTCAATCACCAGCAGCGGCCCTTCCTGACGGTAGTGCGCCCAAGGCTGCCCATCGATGCTGACGTTAAGCAGCTGCAGGTCCTCGCCGTTTAATACCAGCGGCGCTCCCGCCGGTCCTTTCCTGACAACGTTACTGACCGCCGTTACCGTAGTGGTTTCGGCGTTAAGATCAAACTCCAGGCTGATATCGGTGATGGTATAATCCGGCGCACGATAATCATGGCGGTATTTTGCTAGCGGCTGTTGAGTCATAATTAACCTTTTGGCATCGTCATTGATTTCTCTGTGATAAGTCTATTCCTGTTAAGACCATGTTGCCATTGTTAAGCGGCATGGCCCGTTAAAATGCCCGCGCAGGGGGTTGAAAAAGATCGTGACGCTGCACCACGGGTTTTATCATGTCGTTTCAGCCCGGACGGCACGTTTAAGCCTCGACGTTGCAGCGCCATTTATGATTTGATGTGACTACACTTACAGAACAAGCCGGGTACACTTCAGTCGATTTGCCATTTATCCGACTGTATTTATGTGTCGCAAGAGGATGCTGTAGCGCGCCATGACTTTAGCCATTGAGCCGATTTTAACGTCGATACTTGACACTGATGCCTACAAGTTGCATATGCAGCAGGCGGTTTATCATCGTTACCATGATGTTACGGGTACCGCCGAGTTCCGCTGCCGCGGCGACGATATGCTGGGCGAATACGCCGCCGAAATCGGCGCGCAAATCGAGCTGATGCGTAACCTGGCGCTGAGCGACGAGGAATTCGCCTTTCTCTCGGCGCTGCCTTTTTTCCACCAGGATTATCTGGCGTGGCTGCGCGCGTTCCGGTTCGACCCGCGCCAGGTGCGGGTGCGCGATCATAACGGCAAGCTCGATATCCGCATTACCGGCCCGTGGCGTGAGGTGATCCTGTGGGAAGTGCCATTGCTGGCGGTCATCAGCGAAGTGGTCCATCGCCGGCGCACGCCTTTCGATGTGCGCGACATGGCGCTGACGCAGCTGCGGCAAAAACTGCAGCATTTCCGCGACCGCAGCCGCGATATCGATATCTCCCGTTTCAAACTGATGGATTTCGGCACCCGCAGGCGGTTTTCGCGCCAGGTCCAATACGATGTGGTCCGCGAACTGCAGCGGGACTTCCCTTATCTCATCGGCACCAGCAACTACGATCTGGCCCGGCGGCTGTCGTTAACGCCGGTGGGCACCCAGGCCCATGAATGGTTTCAGGCCCACCAGCAGATAAGTCCGGTACTGGCCAATAGCCAGCGCGCCGCGCTTCAGGCCTGGTTGGACGAATATCCCGATCAGTTGGGCATCGCCCTGACCGATTGCATTACCATGGATGCGTTCCTGCGTGATTTCGGCGCCGGCTTTGCCACGCGCTACCAGGGATTGCGCCATGATTCCGGCGACCCGGTGGAATGGGGAGAGAAGGCGATTGCCCATTACCAGAAGCTGGGGATCGACCCGCTGACCAAGACCCTGGTCTTTTCCGACAGCCTTGACTTCGACAAGGCGCTGGCGCTGTATCGCCACTTCTGGCAGCGGATTAACCTGGTGTTCGGTATCGGCACCCGGCTAACGTGCGATATCCCGGCGGTTAAGCCGCTGAATATCGTGATAAAGCTTGTGGAGTGCAACGGCAAACCGGTGGCGAAACTGTCCGACAGCCCCGGTAAAAGCATGTGCCAGGATAAAGAGTTCGTCCGCGCGCTGCGCAAGGCCTTTGATTTACCGCTGGTGAAAAAAGCCAGCTGATGCTTGCCCTACCCCGCGCCGGCTCCTCTTCCGGCGCGCGCATCGCGCCTCATTGTTCCCCTTACCCGGCGATTGTTTGCGCCCGCAGGCAAAATCTGTCATTAAATGATGATTTTCGCTTGTGTCCTTCTGCCCGCCAAGTAACATATTACAGCTTTCGCCGCGGCGATAATGTTTAATCCCCCATCACAATGAGTTAAGAGAGTCATTTATGAGCGTAGTGCCTGTAGTCGATGTACTGCAAGGGCGCATACCGGCTGACAGTGAAGTCACTGTATATGGTTGGGTGCGTACCCGGAGAGATTCTAAAGCCGGTATCTCCTTTCTCGCCGTCTATGACGGTTCCTGCTTTGATCCTTTACAGGCCGTCATAAATAATACTCTGCCGAATTACAAGTCGGACATCCTGCGCCTGACCACCGGCTGTTCGGTGGCGATCACCGGCCGGGTGACCGAATCGCTGGGCGGCGGCCAGCGCTTCGAGATCCAGGCGGACAAAGTGGACGTGCTGGGCTGGGTGGACGATCCCGACACGTATCCGATGGCGGCGAAACGCCACAGCGTGGAATATCTGCGCGAGGTGGCGCACCTGCGCCCGCGCACGAATATGATCGGCGCCGTCGCCCGGGTGCGCCATACCCTGGCGCAGGCCATCCACCGCTTTATGGATGAGCACGGCTTCTTCTGGGTCTCCACGCCGCTTATCACCGCATCCGACGCCGAGGGCGCCGGTGAGATGTTCCGCGTCTCCACGCTGGATTTTGAAAACCTGCCGCGCACCGCCCAGGGCAAGGTTAACTTTGATGAAGACTTTTTCGGCAAGGAAGCGTTCCTGACCGTCTCCGGCCAGCTGAATGCCGAAACCTATGCCTGCGCGCTATCCAAGGTCTATACCTTCGGCCCGACGTTCCGCGCCGAGAACTCCAATACCACCCGCCATCTGGCCGAGTTCTGGATGATGGAGCCGGAAGTCGCTTTCGCCAATCTGGATGATATCGCCGGCCTGGCGGAAGCGCTGCTGAAATATGTCTTCCAGGCGGTGCTCACCGAGCGCGCCGACGATATGAAATTTTTTGCCGAACGCGTGGATAAGGACGCCATTACCCGCCTGGAACATTTTGTGGCATCCGATTTTGCCCAGGTTGATTATACCGAGGCGGTGGAGATTTTAATCGCCTCCGGCCAGCCCTTCGAAAACCCGGTCTCATGGGGCGTCGATTTGTCCTCCGAGCATGAACGCTACCTGGCGGAGAAACATTTTAAAGCGCCGGTGGTGGTAAAAAATTACCCCAAAGACATCAAGGCGTTTTATATGCGTCAGAACGACGACGGCAAAACGGTGGCCGCCATGGATGTGCTGGCGCCGGGAATTGGCGAAATCATCGGCGGTTCACAGCGTGAAGAACGTCTGGACCGGCTTGACGATCGTTTGGCGGAAATGGGGCTGAATAAAGAAGATTATTGGTGGTACCGCGATCTGCGTCGTTACGGCACCGTGCCGCATTCGGGTTTCGGACTCGGGTTTGAACGTTTGATCGTTTATGTCACAGGAATGCAAAATATTCGTGACGTAATCCCCTTCCCACGCAGCCCGCGCAATGCGAACTTCTAATTTTCTTCTTAAAATATAAGAAAAACATATATATAACTTCTGGAGGCCAGCGATGCTGGCCTTTATCTTTTCAAAGTTTGAGTTCTCTCACAAAGTTCCGTGAAATTTACATTTTGTAACACACGGTTTCCCACTGAAACATCATTGCGACCTTTGTAGCATTTTCCATGTGGATTAACAGGTCCACGAATGGAACACTGCGTGCAGACACAGGAAGACACCAAACTCTCAATAATGTTTCATCTAGAAATGTTAGCGGCAGTGGCAGGTGTCCGAATAACACCAATGAGGGTAGTAATAATGATGAAGCGCAATCTTCTTGCAGTGGTAATTCCGGCCTTGTTGGCTGCTGGCGCGGCTAATGCGGCCGAAGTTTATAATAAAGACGGTAACAAACTGGATCTGTACGGTAAAGCTGTCGGCCTGCATTACTTCTCTAACGACAACGACAACAGCTTTGCGGGCGACGGCGATCAGACCTATGCGCGTCTCGGCTTTAAAGGCGAAACCCAGATTAACGACCAACTGACCGGTTACGGCCAGTGGGAATACCAGTTTAACGCCAACCACACTGAAGGCGGCACCGACGCGCAAGACGGCAACAAAACCCGTCTGGGCTTTGCCGGTTTGAAATTCGGTGACTACGGTTCATTCGATTACGGCCGTAACTACGGCGTAGTGTATGACGCCCTGGGCTGGACCGATATGCTGCCGGAGTTCGGCGGTGATACCGCGTACACCGATAACTTTATGGTCGGCCGTACCACCGGCGTTGCCACCTACCGCAACACCAATTTCTTCGGCCTGGCCGACGGCCTGGATTTTGCCTTGCAATACCAGGGCAAAAACGAACGTACCGGCGCTGATTTCGGCCGCGCTAACGGCGACGGCTACGGCGGTTCCGTATCATACGTTTCTCCTATCGGCTTAGGCATCGTAGGCGCTTATGCTTCCTCCGATCGTACCGAAACGCAGAACGCCTCGCCGATTGGCCAGGGCGACCGTGCCGAACAATGGGCAACGTCGGTTAAATATGACGCTAACAATATTTACCTGGCTGCCACCTACGGCGAAACCCGTAACGCAACCCGTATCACCGCGCCGGTTACCACTGGCGGCGTGACTACCGGTGTTGATGGCTTTGCCAATAAAACCCAGGACATCCTGCTGGTTGCCCAGTATCAGTTTGACTTCGGTCTGCGTCCGTCCATCGCTTACGGCCAGTCCAAAGCGAAAGATGTTGAAGGCATCGGCGACACTGATATCCTGAAATACTACGAAGTTGGCGCTACCTACTACTTCAACAAAAACATGTCCACCTATGTTGACTACATCATCAATAAAGTTGATGACAACAACAAGCTGGGCATGGGTACCGACGACACCGTGGCACTGGGCCTGGTTTACCAGTTCTAAGCCGACACGGACGTCCTTGCAGCGCATCATAACTGCAGGTCAAGATAAAGAAGCGGGGTGGCTGCCCCGCTTTTTTTTTGTTTTTTTCCGCCAATGCCGTCCATTTGCCCTTTTCCGGTAAATTCCCTTGCGCCGTCACAGCGTTTTTTTCCCCAGCCTGTTGGCAAAGCAAGTTTCTGGCGGTAACCTGATAACACTCTACGCTCACCTTTAGTTACCTTCTGGAACCCTTCATAATGTTTGAAACTATCCCCCTGGCCGCCGCCGATCCTATCCTTGGTTTGCTGGACGTTTTCCGTGCCGACGAGCGGCCCAATAAAATCAACCTGGGCATCGGCGTGTATAAAGATGAAACCGGCCAGACACCGGTGCTCACCAGCGTCAAAAAAGCCGAACAATTGCTGCTGGAAAACGAAGTCACCAAAAATTATCTCGGCATCGACGGCTTGCCGGCGTTCGCCCGCTGTACCCAAACGCTGCTGTTCGGCACCGGCAGCACGATTATCAGCGCCAACCGCGCCCGCACGGCGCAAACGCCCGGCGGCACCGGCGGGCTTCGCGTCGCCGCGGATTTCCTGGCCAGCAACACCACGACCCGGCGCGTCTGGATCAGCACCCCCACCTGGCCGAACCATAAAAATATCTTCGCCGCCGCCGGTATTGAAACCGCCGACTACGATTATTACGACGCCGTCAGCCACCAGCTTAACTTCGCCGGCATGCTGGCAAGCCTTGAGCAGGCCCAGGCCGGCGACGTCGTGTTATTCCACGGCTGCTGCCATAACCCCACCGGTATCGACCCGACAGAGGCGCAATGGCGTACCCTGGCCGAGCTGTCGCGGAGCAAAGGCTGGCTGCCGTTATTTGATTTCGCCTACCAGGGGTTTGCCCATGGGCTGGAAGAAGATGCGCAGGGCCTGCGTATCTTTGCCGAGAACCATGCGGAAATGATTATCGCCAGTTCGTATTCCAAAAATTTCGGTCTGTATAATGAGCGCGTTGGCGCCTGCACCCTGGTCGGCGCCGATGCCGACACCGCCGACAAGATCTTCAGCCAGCTAAAATCCTGTATTCGCGCCAATTATTCCAATCCGCCGGCCCACGGCGCCGCGATTGTCGCCACCATTCTAGGCAACGAGGCGCTGAAGGCGCTGTGGGAGCAGGAACTGACCGAAATGCGCCAGCGTATACGGCGCATGCGCCAGCTGTTCGTCAATACCCTGCGGGAAAAAGGCGCGCAGCAGGATTTCGAGTTTATCAATGCGCAAAACGGCATGTTCTCGTTCAGCGGCCTGACCAAAGATCAGGTATTGCGGCTGCGCAGCGAGTTCGGCGTGTATGCGGTGAACTCTGGCCGGGTAAATGTGGCGGGCATGACCACCGGGAATATGGCGCAATTATGCGAAGCCATCGTGGCGGTGCTTTAACGGCGTGCAATCGTATAACGTGCGCGTTTACGGGCATCGGCAAGGTTTGCCGGCGGGGTGATGTCTGTTGACCGGGCGCGGTTTTGGCGGCGGGGGTGGCGGATGTCGCGTCGCCTGGACGCCGGATTGTCCCGGTGGCAGCGAAAGCACCGGCCTCCTGCTCATTGATTAAGAATAAGCAGGAGGCGGGTCCGTCAACAGTCTGAACCGCCTTAACCGGCGGTTTTTTTTATCGCAGGAAAGGATTGGTCAGGCGTTCATGGCCAAGGGTGGACATAGGTCCATGGCCGGGCAGAAAATCGATATCGTCGCCCAGGGGCAGGAGTTTGGTGCGAATAGAATTGATTAAATCCTGATGATTGCCGCGCGGAAAATCGCTGCGGCCAACCCCGCCGTAAAACAGCACATCGCCCATCAGGATAAAATGCGCGGCGGCGTTATAAAATACGATATGTCCGGGAGTGTGGCCCGGGCAGTGCAGGATGGCGAAACGCTCTTCGCCGACCAGGACCTCGTCGCCCTCTTCCAGCCAGCGATCCGGCGTCAGGGGCCGGCAGTCATCCAGGCCGAACATGCGGCTTTGCTCCGGCAGCCCCGCCAGTAAAAAAAGATCTTCGCGCTGCGGGCCGACAATGGGCACGCCATAATGGGCCGCAAGCTCGGCGGCGGCGCCGACATGGTCCAGATGGCCATGGGTCAGCAGAATTTGTTTTATCGCAACCGGTTTTTCCGCCACCGCCGCGATAAGCCTGGCCGCGTCGCCGCCGGGATCGACCAGCGCCGCTTCGCCGGTTTTGTCACACCATATCAGCGAACAATTCTGGCTGAAGGCGGTAACCGGGACAATATGGTATTTCATCATACTTCATTACTCTCTGTTTTCGCCTGCCGCCGCTACCCGGGGCCCGGCGATAACAGGCTCACCAGGCTCTAACCGGACCGGTATCGATATGGACGAAGTTACTGCTGGGATAATAGCCTACCCCGCCCATGCGCATTTTCATGGCCGCCTTGCGGATGTTGCTCAGCTGCACGCCCTGGATATGGAAATCCATCGCTTTACCCAGCGTATGGTAGCTGTGCTTGGCCACCCCGGAACTGTGCGCGCGCAGTTCGTTGTTGGTGTCCACCGAACGGTAACCTGAAATCAATTGTACCGGTTTGTTGGTATCGAGCATCATTTGCAGGCGGTAGATATGATCAAACAAGCGCGGATCGATACTCGTCACTTTATTGGCGCGGTAATCACGGAAAAAATGATTAAGGCGCGACAATTCCGAGGCATTATACCCTTTACCATTAAAGAATTCGGTTTTTAATGTTTCTCCGGTGTTCAGGTTATTCAGCGAGAGAATACGGGGCCTGGGCGTAGAAAGCATGGCAAAGGAGGTACTGGGCAGCAAGGCGACACCCATTGCGGCACAGCTTAACGTCAAGAGTTTGCGGCGGTGATGATTTATATGATCCATGAGCGAAATAACCAATCGGCATAAGGAAACGAACGTATTGCACATAAGCGCACCGTCGGGAACCATAACCGCAGTTATTGGTGCAGTCAACCAACGCTTTGTCAAGGTTTGCAAAGGTTCACAGAATAGGCGGCCGGCGCGTTATCGCTCCGGCCGTAAATAATTCTCATTCGTTCAGCAGGTTATTGCAGCAGCCGCTGCGCATTGGCCAGGCTTTTGGCCCCTACTTTTATCGCGGAATCATAATTGTAAATATCTGTACGAAATTGTGGTTTGCCGTCATCAGCCACCCAGGCGGTAAGATAAAACAGATTCACCGGAATTTGGTGGCGTATCGGCACATAGGTGGTATTGCCTTCCTTGAGCGTGGCGCTGACCCGCGTATCGCCCCAGCCGGCGTCCTGCAGCAGCATATTGGCCAGGTCGGACGCCTTGTTGACCCGCACGCAGCCCGAGCTGAGCGCGCGCATATCGCTAAGGAACAGATTATGGTTGGGCGTATCGTGTAGATAGATGGCGTCCGAACTGGGCATATTAAACTTATACCGCCCCAGCGCGTTGTTGGCGCCCGGATTCTGGCGCAGCCGGAACGGGAAATGGGCAGGGGAAATCATGCCCCAGTCCAGGGTGCCGGGATCGATGGCCTCGGCGTCGCTGCTCCAGCCCGACAGAACGGTAAAACCGTTGCGCTGCAGGTAACCGGGATCGCGCATCGCCTTGGGGACGATATCCTGCCGCACCAGCGAGGTGGGGACATTCCAGGGCGGGTTCAGCACCACGCTGCTGAGCGCGCTGCGCATCAGCGGGGTTTTGCGGCTTGGCCGGCCGACAATCACCCGGGATGAAAGCACCTGGGCGCCCTGCTGATAATACACCAGCGAAAAATTGGGGATATTAACCTGGATACCGGTATTGATACGGTTATTCAACAGCCGCAGGCGCTGTATGTTCAATGCCAGCAGCGTCACCCGCGTTTGCGGCGACACGTTCAGCCAATCCCGTGTCTGGCGGCCGATAACGCCGTCGGCCGTCAGCCCTTGCCAGCTCTGGAAGCGTTTTACCGCCTCCACCAGATCGGGAGTATAGGCCTTATCCTGCGGGTCGACCGTCGCCACCACGGCCGGATCGGACGTCGAAGCGGACGGCGCCAGGGAATCGGCCGCCGGGCTGACCACCACCGACTGCTGCCCATCCGTCACCGGAGGGGTGGTGCGCACATCCGCCGGCATATTATCGGCGGTGGGCAGCGGGGTGGCCGACGCCGGCAATATCATGCCGCTACGGTGCAGGATTTCGCGCAGCGCCGGGATATCATCGCTTAGCTGCCCGGGGCGCAGGCTTTCATTGCCATTGAGCTGGGGCCAGGGATGATTATCCGTCAGCATGGTTTTCAACGCCTGGTGCATCTTGGGATATTGCGGGTGCTGCGGCGCCAGGCCGGCTATAAAACGCGTGATGCCGCCGTCTTTAATCGCGTGCTGCCAGTGCTCGACCGCCAGTACCGGCGGCGGCGCCAGGCGATACGGCTTGTTGTTGTAAAGCCAGACCTCGCCGTTTTGCTCCACCCCGGTGACAAATTGCAGGTAGCCGAGCATGGCGTCGGACAAGATGACGTCGCGCGCCATAGGACTGATATCGGGATTGGTCAGCCATTGCGCCCAGGAGATAAATTGCGGCTGGACGCCGGATAGCGCCAGTTCGGCCAGTTGCTGCTGGAATTGCTGGATGGCATCGCGATCCTGCCACATGGGCTGGTTATGCCGGGCGGCATAAAGCGCGTTAAGCTCAGCGGAATAATAGGGCTTGACGCCGGCGGGCAGCACCGCCGCCAATGCGGACGGACTGTGGCCCAGCGTCTTGGTATCCGGCATGATGGGGGCGGTGGCCACCTGAGCGCGGACGGCCAGCGGGATCAGGCTTGATGCCAGCAGGCAAGCGAGAAGCCCACGTCGCCATAACACATAATTGGTGAGTAACATCCCATGTCCCCTGTATGCAGAATTGTTAATTATTATCGTCTTATTATTTACACTCAACTTTACCTTAGTATATAAGCAGAAAGCCAACTCTGCGCTGTCTGTATGCGGCTTAATGTGTAATCGTTTCTCCGGTGCGCCTGTTTACCCCGGCGCGGCATAAAAAAACCGCCCTAAACCCGGCATGGTCACGGGAGGGCATGCCGTTGGGGTCGAATCGGGCGTGCTTTTCCCGCCCGACCGAGCGCACCATGGCAGGCCAGGCCCGCTAACGCTGAACTTAAAGCAGGCGTGTTACAGGGAGAGCGTGCCAATGGGGTCGAATCGGGCGTGCTTTTCCCGCCCGACCGAGCGCCCCATGGCAGGCCAGGCCCGCTAACGCTGAACTTAAAGCAGGCGTGTTACAGGGAGAGCGTGCCAATGGGGTCGAATCGGGCGTGCTTTTCCCGCCCGACCGAGCGCCCCATGGCACGGTAGGCCCGCTAACGCTGAACTTAAAGCAGGCGTGTTACAGGGAGAGCTGGCCAGCACCTCAGGAGGTTTCCTGCGCCGCAACGACCGCCGGCACCGGCGGAATATCCCCGCCAAACCCACGCAAGCCCACCACATGCACATGTTCCTGATTATTGAATACCTTACGTACCAGTTTATACGTGGTGCCTTTTTCCGGGCTGATATTTTCCGGCGCGGCGATAATCAGCTGCATCTGCAACCGGTCGCACAGCTCAAACAGCGTGGCGATGGATTTAGCGTCAAGACGCGCCGCCTCATCAAGGAATAACAGGCGGCAGGGGGAAATATCCTTACCGCGCAGGCGGCTGGACTCTTCTTCCCAACTCTGCACCACCATCACCAGGATCGACATACCGGTACCGATGGCCTCGCCGGTGGACAGCGCCCCGCTCTCCGCGCGCAGCCAGCCGTCGGCGCCGCGGTTGACCTCCACTTCCATTTCCAGATAGTTGCGGTAGTCCAGCAATTCCTCGCCGATGGTCTGCGGCGTGCGCTGCCCCATATCGATATGCGGATTCAAACGCTGATACAACTTCGCCAGCGCCTCGGAGAAAGTCAGCCGGTTGCTGCTGAACAAATCCTGATGCTGCTCCTGCTGCTCGCTCAGCACATCAAGCAGCGTGGCGTGGGCTTCGCGCACGTTCACATTCAGCCGCACGCTCTTCACCTGGCCGAAGCTGACCGCCTGCAATCCCTGGTTGAGCATGCGGATGCGGTTCTGCTCGCGCTGGATGGTTTTGCGAATAATGTTCGATACGCTCTTGGAACTGATGGCCAGTTTCTGTTCGCGGGCCGTCAATTCCTCGGTCAACCGGCTCAGTTCAATTTCCATTTGTTCAATGGCGTCGACCGGATCGTCGGTACGGATGATATCCTGGCGGATACGTTCGCGCAGATGCTGGTAAACCGCGATAAAAAACTGGATTTTCCGCTCCGGCCGTTTGGGATCTTCCGACAGCCGCAGCACATCGCGCAGATGCTCGTTATCCGCCACCGCCAGGCGCAGGGCGCCCAACGCCTTGTCGGACATGGAGCGCAGTTCTTCCGCCTCCAGGTAGGCCAGTTCGCGCCGGTGCAGCCGGCGTTCGACGCCGTTATCCCGCACCAGGCGCATAACCGCGCACCAACCGGCCTTGGCGGTCACCACCTGCTCGCGCATCTGATGATAATCGCGCTCCAGCTTGGTCAGTTTTTTGCGCAGGGCGTCCATCTCCGTTTCACAGAAGGTCAGCTGTTTCTCCAACTGGTTGCGCCGGCTGCGGTTCTGGCTCAGGGCGGCGTGCAATTGATCGCGGCGCTCCTTGGCGCGGGCTTCGGCGCTGGCATCGGCCTGTACGCCGATATCCTGCAGTTCCTGCGTCAGCTCGGCAAACATATCCCGTTTGGCGTCGTAGGCGCTTTTCAGCGAGGCCAGCACCTGGTTTAGCTGGGTCAACTGCGCCTGATGCTGGCGCAAGGCGTCGCGCGCCCGGCTGCGCTCGGCCTCCGCCTGCTCCAGGCGCTGGCGCAGCTTGTCGTTCAGATCCGAGTTTTCCGTCAGCATGCCGGCGGAATCGGAATAGCTGAAATGGGCGCGGCGCTGCACCACCTCGGTCAGGGCGAACGCCTGCTGCTTAGCCTGGCGCTGCGCCTGCTGCGCCTGCTGGTAATCCGCCTGCAGCTGCTCGTGCTGCTCGGGGTCGCTTTGCAATACCGCAAGCAGCGGCTCCAGCTGATCCAGCGCATCGCGGTGGCGCTGCAAATAACGCACCGCGTCCTGGGCGTCTTCCCACTCTTCGCGCACGGTGTCGAGACGATCGGCCAGCGTCTCGTCGCCCAGCAGGCTGATGCGCGGGATCAGTCGGTTCAACAGGCCAAGCCCCTCGCGCGCCTGTTCATATTGCTGGCGCTGCTGCTGGTTCTGGCCCTCATGATCGCTGAGCAGGCGTTCCAGCTCGCCGCGCCGGCCACCCAGGCGGCGGATCTCGGCCTCGGGATCGTCTTCAAACGCCACCGCCAGATGGGTGCCGACAAAACGACCGAACGCCTGGTGCAAACGCTGGATTTTCTGCACGTCAAACGACAGGGTGGCGTACCGTTCCGCCAGCGCGTCGCGCTCTTCGTTAAGGATTTCCAGGCGTTTCTCGCGCGCCGCCCGGCCGAACAGCGGCACCGCCGGAAAACGGGAATACCGCCACTGGCGATCGGCCACCTTCACCAGGACCGCCCTTTCCAGCTCCTCGATACCGAATACGCTATCGTCGAACGACTGCGGGTCACCCTCGATCAGGTAGAGATCGTCGGGACATTCGTCCAGGCCGTCAAGCTGATCGCGGATGCGCGACAGGTCGGGAACCACGATAGCGTGGCGCGAGGGTCCATACAGCGCGGAGAAATAAGGCGCGTCGTCAAAGGTGACATCATCATAGATTTCCGATAACAGCACGCCGCCAAAACGTTCCGCCAGGGTGGCCAGACGCGGATCCTCGCCGCCCCCCGGATGGCTTAGCCGCTCGATCTGGTCTTCAAGCGCGCGTTTGCGCCCCGCCACCTCGTCGCGCTCCACGGTGGTTTCGCGCTCGCGCTCCAGCAGTTGCTGCATATATTCGGTGACGTGCGAGCCGTTCTCAAGCCGCTCGCCGCTTTGTTCCTCAAGCGCGGTCAACGCATCCTGCGCCGCCAGCCAGGCCGGCGCGCGTTGCGTCAGCAACTGCAGCCGCTGCAGGATCTGATCGAGCTCCTGGCGTAATGCCATACGCCGCTCCCCCGCCTCGGATACGCTGAGCGACAGGGTTTCCACCCGCGCTTCCAGCTCCTGCTGCGCCGCTTCCAGCTCGTCCGGCTGGTAATCGGCGCCGATACGTTTACCGAATTCCGTCAGCAGGCGCTGGGCTTCCTGCTGCTCGCGCAGACGCTGCTCCAGTTCATCAAGCTGGCTGCGCAACGGCTGCAGCCGCTCGGCCTGATGCGTGAGCGACGCCGCATCGCGCAGCAGCTCGCGGGCGGTTTGCCAGGCTTCGCTCCTCGCCACCTGCCCGGCGATTTGCGTCACCAGTTTAAAGGCATGTTCGAACTGGCCGTGCGCCGCCTGGGCCACGCTCAGTTTTTGTTCCAGCCCGAGCAGAACGTCGGTGGCTTCCTGCTCCCGCGCCTGGAAGACGTCAAGCTCCCGCTCGGCGTCCACGGCGCTAAGTCCGGGCAGGCCGCAAAGTTCGCGGGCGCGGTCCAGCGCCTGCAACGCCTGTTGATACTGGATGGCGCGCGTTTGCTGCACGTCCAGCGCCTGCTGGTAATCCGCCAGTTGGCTTTTCAGCTCATCGACTTCCAGTTCGGCGGCCTCAGCGCGCGCCTCATGGTCCTGATGCAGGTCCTGGGCCTCGGCCACCACCTCGTTTTGCTCTTCCAGCCGGAAGGTCAGCTCGTCGATATCATCACGATAGCGGCTGATTTTATCCTGCTGGCGCATGGCGGTCTGCACCAGGTTTAAATGGTCGCTGGCCGCCTGGTAGTCGGTTTCCAGATCCGATTCGCTGCCGGTGGTTTCTTCCAGTTCGCGCGCCATGTCCACATGGCGGTATTGTTCCACTGCCAGCGATTTGCGGCTGCCGAGCAGATCGCGCCGCAGGCTCAGCGCCTGGTCAAGATGGATGCGCCGCTCGTTGGCATGACGCATGTAGTCGGCCGCCACGTAGGATGTGGCTTGCGAAATCAGGTGCTTAAACAGGTCGCGATCGGACTGGGTAACGCGTATCGCTTCAAGCGTCATGCGGTTTTCGCGCAGCGCCGCTTCCATATCCTGGAACGCTTTGCGCACCCCGCCGTTCTCCGGCAACAGATAGTCGCGCAGCGAGCGGGTGATGGCGCTGGAGATACCGCCGTACAGCGAGGCTTCAATCAGGCGGTAATATTTGCTGCGATCGGCGGCCGAGCGCAGACGGCGCGGAATAACGCCTAAATCAAACATTTGGGCGTGATAGTCGGTAATGGAATTGAACACCTTGAACTGTACGCCTTCGGTTTCCTCCACCCGCTCCTTGAGTTCCTGCAGGCTCAAGACCCGCGCCTGGCGATCCCCTACCGCCTGGGTCAGGATTTCCGTAGGCATAACCGCGACCGGCAGCCCCTGGATCATAAAGGGTTTGATATCGACTTTGCGATCGCGCCCGGCGATTTGCTGCAACCGTACGCCCACCAGCACCCGCTGATGGCGGGAGTTGATCACATCCAGCGCGGCGTAGCAGACGCCGGCGCGCAGCTTGCCGTGCAGCCCCTTGTCGCGGGAACCGCTGGTGGCGCCGGCTTCGGTGGTATTACGGAAATGGAGCAGCGTCAGGTCCGGGATCAGGGCGGTGATAAAAGCCGCCATGGTGGTGGACTTGCCCGCGCCGTTGCCGCCGGACAGGGTGGTCACCAACCCGTCCAAATCAAAGGTACGGGCGAAAAAACCGTTCCAGTTAACCAATGTCAGTGAGCGAAATTTACCACGTTCAATCATGCCAGTTCATCCTCGGCGCTTTCCGACGATCCGTCATTAAGATTGCCATTGTCGTCGTCCTGCTCGTCATTTAGCGATAAGGCCTGTTCAATGGGCATCGCCTCCCCGTCGCGGATCATGCGCAGCTGCGCCTCGCGCGCGTCATCGCCGCTGCGTACATCGGCGCCGAAGCGAAACACCGACTCGGTAATGCGAAATTTCGAGGCGTCGTTGCCCATAAACCACACCATGCCCAGACGGCGCAGGCGGTTAAGCGACGTGCGCACCTTTTCCTGCAGCTTCTGCCGGTCGAGATCGGAGCCGGTGGAACGCTGGTTAACAAGCTTAAGCAGTTTGTTTTCGTCCGCCAGACCAAGCAGTTCGTCGTAAAGCTCCTGCTGGGTAAAAATCCCTTCATGGGCCAGGCGCTCGGGGCTGAGATAGAGATAACACAGGATTTTACCCACCATCATATCCAGCTCGGACAGAACCGAGCGCGGAATCAGCGTGGTGGACCGCGGGCGCAGGTAAAAAAAGCCTTCCGGCGCGCGCACCAGTTCCACATTGTAGCGGCGGTAAAAGCTCTCGAGCTCCTCCTGGAAATCCATCAGGAACGCGTGGTTGTCCAACTCCTCGACGCCGATATGGCGGCCGGAGCGCAACAGACTGTCGAGAGCCGGAAACAGGGGATTCGACAGGGCTTTTGCCAGCTTGACCGGCATGGTTTCTTCAATACTTATCGATGACATGGGCCTGTACCTTAGCACCGTAATCGTTGATTGCCTGCCACTGCGGCGGTAATCCGGAAAAGTCTGATCCGGCGACACCCAGACGTACTGCCTGATCAACTAAAATACGCGCGACGTCGAAATGGCGCGCGCGCGGGAAACGGGCCAGGTAATCACGCATAACCTGGCCGAGATCCAGCGGCAGATGCTGCTGCGGGTACTGCGCCAGCGCCTGGTCGATCATGGCGGTCAGCTGCTCGCGGATCTCGTTGAATTCTTCATATTCCATGTCCGGCGGCAGTTCGCCGGTCACCTCTTCGCTGCGCAGCGCCAGTTCCTCGTCGCGCATGTCCAGCAGACGGTCGGCGTTGGCATAGGTCAGCGCCCAGGGATGGTCGAAATAGTTCTGTACCGACTGGCGCAGCCGCTGGGCGAAGACCCGGTTTTTATCCATATCGATGGCGGTGCGGATAAAACGGTGCACGTGGCGATCGTAGCCGATCCATAGATCTATCGCCTGCTGTCCCCAACTGGTAATCCGGTCCAGCTTGTTTTGCAGATCAAAGACCAGCTTGTCGAGAAAGGCCAGATGCTGATGGCCGAGGATCGTGTCCTGGATGCGCAGCAGGTTGGCCTGCAGCTTATCCCCCGCCGCCTCAAGGGTATCCTGGAGTTCCCGCAGGGTACCGGAGGTTTCCGACAGCAGCTGCTCGCAGCTGGCGATGGCGGCGCGCCAGTCCTGGTTGAGCAGCGCCGCGATGTCGTCCTTCACCGACTGCTGCTGTTCGTCCATGATGCGCTGGGTCATGTCGATGCTGTCGAAAATTTCCGCCACCGAATACTTCAGCGGGGCAAATACGTTGCGGTGCCAGTGGAACTCATCGCCGTCCTCTTCCGCCGCCTCGGCCGCACGCTGCAATTCCTGGGCGACAATGGAAAGCTGCACCGATAACCGCAGCGTGGAAAATTCACGCTGGCGAATATAGTAGTCGCTGATGCCGATACCCAGCGGCGTGAGGCGATAGATGGCGTTGCCGTCCGCCAGCTCGCTGACAAAGCGGTTGAGCAAGCGTTGGCGCACCAGATCGTTGATGGCGTTGTTGGCGCGCACCGCCACCGTTTCGTTGGTCTGCGCAAACCCCTGGCTGACGTGACGAAAGGCGTCCACCAGATCGACTTCGCTCATTTCACCGTCCATGCGTTCGCTGTTAAGCGTAGCGATGGCCAGCACAAACGCCAGCCGCTCGATGGGCAGCGAGAGCGAGAAGTCATTTTTCCGGGCCCAGGCGACCAGTTCCGGTACAGTCTGGGAAAATTCACTCATAATTCATCCTTCAGGGAGGGTTTATGCGCCATGACGTGGATGTAGCGCCCCATGCTGATAAAGGGTTCCTGCCGGCAATACCGTTGTTCCATCGCCAATAAGGCCGGAAAATCATCCTGTTGCTGCTGCTTGTTTTGCAGATAGTCATGAAACACCCGCACACCGCTTTTGCCGCTGAGCGTCATGCCCATGGCGGTCAGCCAGCCGAACACCTGTTCAGGATCGCAGGGATGGTCCGGCATCAGGGAGCGTTTTTTTCGTTTCGGCATCCCGGCGGCGACAAATTCAATATTGCCCAGGATCATATTACGCATGACCAGACCGTGCTTATTGTAAAACATTAATGACAGAGCGCCACCCGGCGCCAGGCAATCATACAGCCCTTGCAATAACGCGCGCGGCTCGCTTACCCATTCCAATACCGCATGCAACAATATCAGATCGGCCGGCCTTTCCAAATGGGGCGCGATATCCTGCGCGGCGCTTTGCACAAATTGCAGGCGATCCATCACAGACCGCTCCTGCGCCGCTTGCCGCGCCCGCTCAATCATGCCGGACGACAGATCGCACAGCAGCACCCGGTGCCCCAGGGCCGCCAGCTGGCAGGCCATACGGCCCTCGCCGCCGCCGGCATCGAGGATATACAGCGGGCGGGCGGGCAGCCGCGTCAGCAATCCTTCTAAATCCTGCCAGACCACCGCCTGGCGGATATGCCCTTTGGTGGTGCCGTAAATATTGCGCGCAAATTTTTCAGCAATATCGTCAAAATTGCGGTCCTGCATAATCAATGCTCCGGGCACGACGGACGGGAAAGGCGTTTTTACCATAAACCCGCCGTGAATTGACTATTTTGTCACAGGCTGACTTAGAATGAATCTTTATGGCGCCGGATTGCGCCTGGTTGACTACATTTCATCCAATTGGAGCGTTTTCCGATGCTTTTTGACCTTAAAAAAATCGTCGGCGGGTTATTGTTGCCGCTGCCGCTGCTGATTTTGCTCATGGGCGCCGGGCTATTACTGCTGTGGTTCACGCGCTGGCAGCGGACCGGTAAGGGTCTGGTGACCCTGGGCTGGTCGGTTTTATTGCTGCTGAGCCTGCAACCGGTGGCCGATAGCCTGCTGGCGCCGCTGGAGGCGGCATACCCCACCTATCACGGGCGCCAGCCGGGTATCGCCTACGTGGTGGTGCTGGGCGGCGGCTACACCTTTAATCCCTTATGGGCGCCCAGTTCCAACCTGATTAACAACAGCCTGCCGCGGGTGGCCGAAGGAATTCGTCTTTATCATGACCATCCCGGCGCCAAAATGGTATTTACCGGCGCGGCGGCGCCGGGCAATCCCGTCAGCAGCGCCGAAACGGCGGCAAGGGTGGCGCAAAGCCTTGGGGTGCCGGCGGGAGATATTATCGTGCTGGAGGCGCCGCGCGACACCCGCCAGGAAGCGGCAAGCGTAGCCGCCCTGGTGGGCAAGGCGCCGTTTTTGCTGGTCACGTCTGCCAACCATATGCCACGCGCCATGGGGTTTTTCCGGGCCCGGGGGCTGACCCCCATCCCTGCCCCGGCCAACCAGCTGGCGATCGACAGTCCGTTAAACCCGTGGGAAAAGGTGCTGCCGTCGCCCCTATGGCTGGGGCATGCCGACCGCGCCTGGTATGAAACCCTGGGACGCGCCTGGCAAAAAATAACCGGCGACAGCGACGCGCCGGCATCCTGATTGATGCCGCCGTACCGGGGCGATAGCGCCGCGCAAGGCGGGCGCTATCGCCGGCGCACGTCCGTTTAATCAAGCCAGGGGACGAGTTCGCGACCGGCCAGGTCGAATACCGCGCGGTCGAGCAACCCGGTGTGGATATAGCGCGCCGCCGCTTCCCAGATACCGTATAGCCAGCGCCGGTAGAGGAACGCCTCCGACACCGGCGCCTTGCTCAGGTAATGGTAGAGCAGCTCGTTCGCCATGCCGTCCTCGCACAGGCGGAACAAATCGTACTCGCGCGGCGCCCACAGCATGGTGCCGGGATTGAGCATGGCGAGCAGTTGATCGGTGCGCTGGTCCTTGAGCATGCTGCGCAGCGTGAGGTTGCCGTGCACCAGCACGCTGTTTTCCTGATAATCGGCAAACAGTTTTTCACGGCTCTGGCGGGTGCGGAACAACAGGTTGCGGTCTTCATAGGTCAGCAGCGGCGCGGAGACTTTCAGCAGCGTCGACCAAATCACTTCGATGCGTTGCGCATACCAGTTGGGCCAGGTATTTTCCTGCGTGCTGTCCACCGTGCCGACGTAGCCATGGCTGTCGATACGGTGCCAGGCCAGCATGCTTTCGACAATCTGATCTTTCAGCAGCTCCCAGCGCTGCGGCGTACGGGTTGGGGCTTCCGCCGAGACCCCGCGCAGGCGTTCCATCAGCAGCAGTTCCTTATACGGCGCCTGCTGGGTTACCACCAGCCCGTAGACCGTGGGCAACCGCACTTCGCCCTCGCGGGCCAGCATGGAAAGCTTGTACGCCTCCTGCTGTGCGATGCCTTGGCAGATATAGCTTTTTGCCAGCAATGAAAGCGGATGTCCTTCCTTATCATACATAGCATAAAGATGCGCATAAGGCTGTTCGCTGATCCGCTCCAGACGGCTCAGGGATTCCCCCAATACTGCGCTTAGCTCAGCTTTCAACTGTTCCATGACAGACTCAACCTTTATATAATGGACAAACGTGTGAATAACAAACACGGGCCATCATGCTGGCTTCACCGGCAAACTTCTTCGTTTCAGATCAAGATTTAGCGGAATATCAGCGGTTATGGCGCATCAGTTCGCGCACGCGCAGCAGCTCTTCCGGCGTATCGACGCCGATGCCCGGCACCTCTTTCGCCACCGCGACATGGATCTTTTCGCCATACCACAGTACCCGCAGTTGCTCGAGCATCTCAATCTGCTCCAGCTGGCTCGGTTGCCAGCCCACATAACGGCGGATAAAACCGGCGCGATAGCCATAGATGCCGATATGGCGCAAAAAGGTGTCGCCGATGGTCGCCCGGGAAACGGTGAAGCGTTCACGTTCCCAGGGAATGGCGGCGCGGGAAAAATACAGCGCGAAACCCTGGGCATCCATCACCACTTTGACCGCGTTCGGATTAAAGGCTTCCTCGGCGGTGGTGATGGGCACCGCAAGCGTGGCCATGCCCGCCTGGCAATGGGCCAGATTATCAGCCACCTGGCGGATAATGACCGGCGGGATGAGCGGCTCGTCGCCTTGCACATTGACGACGATCTGGTCATCGGGAAATTGATAGCGGTCGATCACTTCCGCCAAGCGTTCGGTACCGGAGTGATGATCGGGACGGGTCATGCAAACCTCGCCGCCGGCCTGGCGGACGGCATCCACCACGCCGGCGTGATCGGTCGCCACGATAACCCGGTCCGCGCCGGATTCCTGCGCGCGCTCCATGACATGCACCACCATCGGCTTGCCGTTAATATCCGCCAGGGGTTTGCCCGGCAGGCGGCTGGAGGCGAACCGCGCGGGAATGATAGCCACGAAACTCATTGATTTGTCTCGTCCAATGTCAGGGCGCGGGCCTCGCTCTCCAATAACACCGGTATACCGTCCCGGACCGGATAGGCCAGGGCATCCGATTTACAGATGAGTTCCTGTTTTTCTTTATTAAAATACAGCTTGCCGTTACATACCGGGCACGCCACGATTTCCAATAAACGGTGATCCATGTTTCCTCCAGCATACACACCCTGCGATGCGTCGATGGCCCAGAGAATAGCATAATGCGGCGGCGGGCGGGAATGGTTACGGCGATTAGCTGTAATTGACGTCACAACGATTGACGCAGGCTATTAACATTTTTGCAAAATAGGGTTGATCCAGGCACAGGAACGGCGTAATATTTTTTGTGAGCTACATCACACTTTAGACATTTAAGAGACAAACCTGCCATGAAAAAATTAAATAAAATAATTGCTTTGTTTGCTAATTTTAGCCGCTAAGCAAAAAATAACATCGCTCTCTCGGCCCGATCATCCCTGATGACCGGGCCGATTGTTTTTTCGCCGCCAAAAAAACGCCCCCTTATCAGCCCGCCCGGTTCCGGCGTGATTGACGCTAGCGCTTTTGCCGCCAGGCGATAATCGCCTGCTCAATAGGCGCCAGCAGCGCCTGCGCGTCCCGCTCCGGCAACTGGGCGCTTACCGGCAGATACCACCAGTTGGCCTGGGCGAAAGCGCGGCATTTCACCGCGTCTTTTTCCGTCATCAACAGCGTCTGGCGCGGCAAGGCCAGCGGCGCCAATTGCTCCAGGCGATAAGCCTGATGATCGCCGAAGGCAATTTCACCTTCGGTGACCACGCCAAGGGCGCGCAGGGTGGCGAAAAACCGCGGCGGATGCCCGATGCCCGCCATCGCCACGACCGAGCGCAGTTGCCCGGCAGGCCGGGTTTCACCGCTGGCCAAATTGACCGCGTCGCCCGGCACCAGGCGCATGGGAATCTCACCCGGTAATGCCTCGCCCCCGTTGACAATCACGGCGTCGACGCGTTTCAACCGGCCGGCCCGCTCGCGCATGGGGCCCGCCGGCAGCCACCAGCCGTTGCCAAAACGCCTGACGCCATCCACCACGACCCATTCGATGTCCCGCGCCAGCGCATAATGCTGCAGGCCGTCATCGGTGATAATCACATCCAGCGGCCGTCCGGCCAACAAGGCCGCCACCGCGTCCGCGCGCTTAGGCGCCACCGCCACCGCGGCGCCGGTGCGCTGGAAAATCAACACCGGCTCATCCCCCGCCTGTCGGCTGGTGGTATTGTCGTCCAGCAGCAGCGGGTAGCCGTCGGCCCGCCCGCCGTAGCCGCGGGATACCACGCCGACCCGCCAGCCGCGCCGCTGCAAATGCTCCACCAGCCACAACACCACGGGTGTTTTGCCGTTGCCGCCGGCGGTCAGGTTGCCCACCACCACCACCGGCACCGGGAAGCGGTAGGTTTTACGCCATCCCAGGCGATAGCCCAGCTTTATCAGCGCGCTGACCAGGCCGTATAGCCAGGATAACGGCAGCAGCAGCCAATACAGTTTCGACCCGCCGAACCAGATGCGATCAATCATTGCCGAACTGCATCCGGTGCAGTTGGGCATACGCGCCCTTCTGCGCCAGCAGGTCCTGATGCGAACCGCGCTCCACGATACGGCCGTTTTCCACCACCAGGATCTCATCGGCTTTTTCGATGGTCGACAGCCGATGGGCAATCACCAGCGAGGTGCGGTTTTTTTGCAGCGCGTCCAGCGCCTTCTGGATGGCGCGCTCCGATTCGGTGTCCAGCGCCGAGGTGGCCTCGTCAAGGATCAGGATCGGGCAATCACGCAGCAACGCGCGGGCAATGGCGATGCGCTGCCGCTGTCCGCCGGACAGCAGCACGCCGTTTTCACCGATGACCGTATCCAGGCCCTTATCCATTTTGGCGATAAAATCCATGGCGTACGCCATGCGGGCCGCATTCTCGATTTCCTCGCGCGAAAACCGGTCCTTGCGGGCATAGGCAATATTGTTGGCGATGGTATCGTTAAATAAATGCACATTTTGCGAGACCAGCGCCACCTGATCGCGCAGCGATGACAGCTTGTATTCCCGCAGGTCATGTCCGTCCAGCAACACCGCGCCCTCCTGGACATCGTAAAACCGCGTCAGGAGGTTGGCGATGGTGGATTTGCCGGATCCGGAACGCCCGACCAGCGCCACCGTTTTGCCCGCGGGGATGGTCAGGCTGATATGTTCAAGGGAGGGTGTTTCTTTGCCAGGGTAATAAAAAGTGACGTCGCGGAATTCAACATGGCCTTCGGCGCGTTCGATCTCCAGCGTACCCTCATCCTTCTCCTGCTCCATATCCAGGATGGCAAACAGGGTCTGGCAAGCGGCCATGCCCCGCTGGAACTGGGAATTAACGTTAGTGAGCGATTTCAGCGGGCGCATCAGCGCAATCATGGATGAGAACACCACGGTAATGGTGCCGGCGGTCAGGTTTTGCATCACGCTCGGGAAACTGGCGGCATACAGGACAAACGCCAGTGCCAGTGAGGCGATAAACTGGATCACCGGGTCGGAGACCGACGAGGCGGAAACCATTTTCATGCCCTGCTGGCGCATGCGGTTGCTGACATGGTTGAAACGTTCGTTCTCGACCTTTTGGCCGCCGAAAATCAATACTTCCTTATGGCCTTTCAGCATCTGCTCGGCGCTGGTGGTGACCTGCCCCATGGTGTTCTGCATATTTTTGCTGATATTGCGAAAGCGTTTCGACACCTGGCGGATGGCAATGGAAACAATGGGGGCGATAACCACCAGGATCAGCGACAGTTGCCAGCTGTAATAGAACATCATGATAAACAGGCCGATAATCGAGGCGGTTTCGCGGATAACGGTAATCAGCGCGCTGGATGACGAGGAGGCCACCTGTTCCGAATCATAGGTAATGCGCGACAGCAGGGTACCGGTGGATTGCTGATCGAAAAAGGACACGGGCATGCCCATCATATGGCTGAACAGCCGGCGGCGCATTTGCATCACGACTTTGCCGGATACCCAGGATACACAATAACTGGAAACAAAACCGGTTGAACCGCGCACCACCATCAGGCCGATAACGGCCAGCGGCATCCACACCAGGATGCTGTTGTCGCTTTTGCCGAACCCGTCGTCCAGCAACGGCTTGAGTAATGACAGCATCAGGGTATCGCTGGCGGCATTCAGTATCAGGGCGATGGCAGAGACTATCAGGCCCGCCTTAAAAGGGGAGATCATCGGCCATAGGCGACGGAACGTCTGCCAGGTGGAGAGATCTTTATCATTAAGCATGCATTTAACCAGCGCTGAGTCTAAATAGCCGACCATTCTACTCATTATCGGCGTGGACGCCAAACCACTGGTGATACCAACGTGGCATAATTTGCTCCCGATATCCTTTTATCACCCAATTATTGTCATAAAAATGAATACTGACCTGACCTGAGCGGGCGGTATCATGCCAGGCGATGCCTTCCTGCCGGTAACGCTCCCTGATGAGCGGCGCGGGCAGGCGCCAGGGATTGAAGCGCGCCGCCGACGCCAGCGCCGCCGCTGGACGCACCGCGCGTAAAAAGGCCCGGGTGGACGAGGTTTTGCTGCCGTGGTGGGGGATCTGGAGAATATCGGCGCGCAGCCGGCCGCGGGCGGTCCTGAGCAAGGCCCGCTCGGCCGGCGCCTCGATATCGCCGGTTAACAGCACGCTGAACGCGCCGTCCTCTATTTTGATCACGCAGGAATCATCATTGCCGGCTTTTTTAACCTGCGCCGGCGGCCACAGGACGCTGAACGTCAGTCCCTGCCATTGCCAGCGCTGTCCCACGACGCAGGGAAGATGGCCATTGCCGCGGTAAGAGCTGGCGACCGGCACCCCCGGGAACGCCCGTTTGAGGGTGCCGAGCCCGCCGATATGATCCTGATGGCTGTGGCTGAGGTAAATACCTTCCGGCGACAGGCCGCGCCAGGCCAGATAAGGCAGGATTTCCGCTTTGCCGATATCGCCGCCGCGCCAGCCGGCGCCGGTATCATATATCAGCGCTTTACCATGGCGCTCCACCACTACCGCCAGCCCGTGGCCGACGTCCAGCATATCCAACCGCCAGCGAGGCCGATCCGCCCTGTCGCGCGGCGCCAGCAGCAGCGCGCCGAGCACCAGCATATTGAGTCGATAGGTGCGCCACCAGCCGAAACGCCAGATAATCACCGCCAGCCAGCCGCCGATGCTCCACAGGATGCCGGTTTCCGGCAAATCCCGCCACCCACGCTGTAGCGGCGCCAGCGGCATAAAGACCAGCGTCAGCGATTGGTCGGCCAGATACCACAGCAGACGGCTCAGCGGCGGCAGCATGCCCAGGCAGATTGCCGCCAGGATCAGGGGCGTGGTGATAAACGACACCAGCGGCACCGCCCACAGGTTGGCAGGCAGCGACAGCGGATTAACGCCGTGGAATAATCCCCATTGCAGCGGCAGCAGCAACAGGGTCATGCCGGCCTGCAAATGTATCCAGCGCAGCCAGGCCCAGCGCAGCCCGGACTGGAAACGCGCCGGCAGCGGCGCCCACTGAAACCAGAAAATCAGCGCCGCCACCGCCAGGCATGACAGCCACAGGCTGCTTGACAGCACGCTAAGCGGGTCGGTAACCACTATCAGCGCCACGCACCACAGCCAAACCTGCCAGGCCCCGCAGCACACGCCGCGCATACGCAGCAGGAGCCATAGCGTCAGCGCCAGCAGCGCGCGGATGGCCGGAAAATTCACGCCGGAAATCCATACATACCCCGCCGCGGCCAGCCAGCCGATCGCCAGCGGCATCACCGGGCCGACCCAGCGCCCGGGCAGGACAAACTGGCCGCCGCGCGCCAGCAGCCAGCCAAACAGGGCCGCCAGTGAAATATGCAGGCCGGATATGGCCATCAGATGTGCGGTGCCGGTTTGCTGTAACAGCAGGCGTAGATCCTCCGGCATGCCCCGGCTTTCGCCAAACCCCAGCGCCAGTAAAATGGACGGCCAGCGCAGATCGGCGAACCGGGCGGCGGCGTTGTCGATAAGCCTTTGCCGCAAGCCGCAGCGGGCGTCTTCCACTTTGGCTTTGACGACCCGGCCCACCAGCGGTTGATGATTGGCGACGGCCCAGCGCTGGCTGTCAAAACCGCCCTGATTGAGCCGGCTATGCTGGGGACGCAGCTTCAGCATCATTTTCCACTGCTGCCCGGCACACCAGCGCTCCGGCAGCGACGCCCAGCTGATGGCGGCATGGACCGGAGGAAACACCCGTTTGCCCCCGGCCTGGGTTATTTTAATCACCGCGCCCGCGCGCGGGTTATGCCCATGATGGATACTGACGATATGGGCGCGCACGATAGCCCTGGGTTGGGATAATAGCGCCGTCTGCTCCAGTAATTGTATGGCGCAAAAACCGCTCCAGGCGAACGCGGCCAGAAATACCGCCGCTAAACGGCACCCTGGCGCGGGAAATAACAGCAAGACCCAGGCGGCCAGCGCAACGCCATGCAGCGCGGTGGGGGCCGGCAATACGGGTAAAAAGCCCAAGGGCACTATGCCGGCTATGGCGCAAAACGCCATATGGTTAACGGATAACGGCATCAGTAATAGGGTCCGGCAATCATCGGCGTGCCATCCTGGCGACATGACAGTGACGCCGAGTATTGTCCATGCCATCGGTCGCCGCCATCAGGGGTATGCGATAAGGCGATGCCGCTTCAGGACAATAAGATAGCCTTAACAGCCGGGCGCGCCAGGCTGCGCGCAAGCGCGCATTTGCCCTGGCGCAACCGGCGGCGCTTTTTTCACCGCCGCTGACGTCCAGGCATAAAAAAAGACACCCGAAGGTGTCTTGTTTGCGGCTGGCTTACAACGCCGGTGGGTCAACGCCCGCAGGCATTATGAGCCATAAATATTGGCGCGGTCGCGCAGCTCTTTGCCGGGCTTGAAATGGGGGACATATTTGCCTTCCAGTTCAACCTTATCCCCGGTTTTAGGGTTGCGTCCGACACGCGGTGCACGGTAGTGAAGTGAAAAACTGCCGAAACCACGGATTTCAATGCGCTCACCGCCGGCGAGGGTGGTCGCCATATGTTCGAGCATCTCTTTCACAGCATCCTCGACGATTTTTGCCGGGATATGAGCGTGCTGTCCAGCAAGTCTTTCAATAAGTTCAGACTTGGTCATAGTTCCTCCAAGTGCGCATTCCAGCGGATAAAGCAGGAACACGACCCAACTTAGCTACCGTCCAGGAGCGGCCGTCTCGCCGCTCCCCCATTATTATTCGCCTTTAGCTGCCTTGAACGCTTCAGCCATTGCACTGGAGAAATTGCTTGTATCTTCCTGCTTGTTGGTGCTGTTCACAGTGGCGATAGCATCTTTCTCATCAGCTTCATCCTTAGCACGAACGGACAGGCTGACAACGCGGTTTTTACGATCAACGCCGGTGAATTTAGCTTCAACGTCGTCGCCCACGTTCAGGACCAGGGTAGCGTCTTCAATGCGGTCACGCGATGCTTCGGAAGCACGCAGGTAACCTTCAACGCCGCCAGCTAATTCAACTGTAGCACCTTTAGCGTCAACTGCAGTGACTTTACCGGTAACAATGGTACCTTTCTTGTTCAAAGACAGGTAGTTATTAAACGGATCTTCAGCCAGTTGCTTCACGCCCAGTGAAATACGTTCGCGTTCTGCGTCAACCTGCAGGACCACGGCCGCGATTTCGTCGCCTTTCTTGTATTCGCGCACGGCTTCTTCGCCGGCAACATTCCAGGAGATGTCGGACAGATGAACCAGGCCGTCGATGCCGCCGTCCAGGCCGATGAAGATACCAAAGTCAGTGATTGACTTGATCTTGCCTTCGACGCGGTCACCCTTATTATGGGTTTCGGCGAACTGCTGCCATGGGTTGGCTTTGCACTGCTTGAGGCCCAGGGAGATACGGCGACGTTCTTCGTCGATATCCAGAACCATGACTTCAACCACGTCGCCCACGTTAACAACCTTGGACGGATGGATGTTTTTGTTGGTCCAATCCATTTCGGAAACGTGAACCAGGCCTTCGACGCCTTCTTCGATTTCAACGAAGCAGCCGTAATCGGTCAGGTTGGTCACGCGGCCGGTGAGGCGGGTGCCTTCCGGGTAACGTTTGGCGATAGCCACCCAAGGATCTTCGCCGAGCTGTTTCAGGCCCAGGGAAACACGGGTACGTTCACGGTCGAATTTCAGGACCTTAACGGTGATTTCATCGCCGACATTGACGATTTCGCTCGGATGCTTAACACGCTTCCAGGCCATATCGGTAATATGCAGCAAGCCATCGACGCCGCCCAGATCGACAAACGCGCCATAGTCGGTAAGGTTCTTGACGATACCCTTAACTTCCATGCCTTCCTGCAGGTTTTCCAGCAGCTGATCGCGTTCCGCACTGTTTTCGGACTCGATCACCGCGCGACGGGAAACCACCACGTTGTTACGTTTCTGGTCCAGCTTGATAACTTTAAACTCAAGCTCTTTGCCTTCCAGATGCAGGGTATCGCGTACCGGACGCACGTCAACCAACGAACCCGGCAGGAACGCACGGATGCCGTTCAGTTCGACGGTGAAACCGCCCTTCACTTTGCCGTTGATGATGCCGGTAACGGTCGCGGCTTCTTCGTAGGCTTTTTCCAGCATCAACCAGGCTTCATGGCGCTTGGCTTTTTCGCGAGACAGCAGGGTCTCACCGAAACCGTCTTCCACCGCGTCAAGCGCGACGTCGACCTGATCGCCAACCTTGATTTCCAGCTCGCCCTGAGCATTTTTAAACTGCTCGATAGGAATAGCGGATTCGGATTTCAGACCGGCGTCAACCAGTACGACATCTTTATCGATGGAAACAACGGTACCGCGCACGATGGAACCGGGACGGGTTTCGATTTCTTTCAGGGATTCTTCAAAGAGTTGAGCAAAAGATTCTGTCATATTTGATAATCTTCAGGTGTTTTTGATTAACGTCCATCCGGCATCCTGCTCGATGGGGTTGTTTTACACGCCCTATTGCCAGTCCCTGCAACGGGGTAGTTGTTTCCAAGGCTACGACAACGCCAGTATACGCCGTGAATGCGCCAATGCCTGAGCTATCACTTCATCGATAGTCATGCGGGTGGAATCCAGTACCAGAGCATCTGATGCCGGAACCAGCGGCGCCACCGGGCGGTTCCTGTCGCGTTCGTCCCTTTCCTTTATCTCGGATAAAAGGCGTTCAAAGTTAACACTAAAGCCCTTTTCCTGCAACTGCCGCATGCGGCGGTGCGCTCTTTCTTCCGAGGACGCGTCGAGAAAAATCTTCACCGGCGCCTCGGCAAACACCACGGTGCCCATATCCCGGCCGTCGGCAATCAGGCCCGGCGCCTCGCGGAATGCCCGCTGCCGACGCAGCAGGGCCTCGCGCACCCGGGGAAACGCGGCAATCTTGGAGGCGGTATTGCCCACCTCTTCGTTACGGATTTCACCGCTGACATCCTCGCCCTCGAGGATGATTTCCAGCTCGCCCGCCTGTACCTTGAAGCGTACGTCGAGATGCGCCGCCAGCGGCACCAGCGCTTCCTCCGCGTTGATATCGACCTGGTGGTGCAACGCCGCCAGGGCCAGGACGCGGTAAATGGCCCCCGAATCCAGCAGATGCCACCCTAATGCTTCCGCCAATGCTTTACACAGCGTGCCTTTCCCTGCACCGCTCGGTCCGTCGATGGTGATCACCGGGACTACTGCTGTCATTGTTTTCTCCTCTCAGCGGTTTGATTCTGGTTCCATAAATAATGAATTTACTATGATGCATTATACGCATCATAAGGAATAACGGTTACCCTTCGGCGTCAGGATCGTGAAATTAAGACACCGCGCGCGCGTTTTCATTCACCGGCGCGCCGCACGGCCGGTGAATAAACGGGAAAAGCGGGTTACGCCAGGGTGCTGATGGCGGCCAGCTGGCGGAAATAATCGGGGAAGGTTTTATTGGTGCACTTCGGATCGCGGATAGTCACCGGGGTATCGGACAACGCCACCAGGGAGAAGCACATCGCCATACGGTGATCGTTATAGGTGTCGATCGCGGCGGATATCAGCCTGGCCGGCGGCGTGATGGCGATATAGTCCTCGCCCTCCACCACGCCGGCGCCCACTTTGCGCAGCTCGGTGGCCATGGCCGCCAGCCGGTCGGTTTCCTTGACGCGCCAGTTGTAGATATTGCGCAGGGTGGTGGTGCCGCCGTCGGCGAACAGGGCGGTGGTGGCGATGGTCATGGCGGCGTCGGGAATATGGTTCATGTCCATATCGATGGCGTGCAGCCCGCCCCGGCGGCATTCGATAAAATCATCGCCCCAGCGGATGGTGGCGCCCATGCGCTCCAGCACATCGGCGAAGCGGATATCGCCCTGCACGCTGTTTTTGCCGATACCGGTAACCCGCACCGTGCCGCCGCGGATGGCCGCCGCCGCCAGGAAATAAGACGCGGACGAGGCATCGCCCTCCACCAGATACTCGCCCGGCGAGCTATACCTCTGGCCGCCTTGCAGGTAAAACACCCGGTAGTCGTCATGGCGCGCCTGTATGCCAAAGGTTTTCATCAACGCCAGGGTGATATCAATATACGGCTTGGAAACCAGCTCGCCTTTGATGCGGATGGTGGTATCCCCGGCGGCCAGCGGCGCCGTCATCAGCAGGGCGGTGAGAAACTGGCTGGACACGCTGCCGTCGACGGTAATATCGCCGCCGCGAAAACCGCCGCGCAAACGCAACGGCGGGTAATTTTCCTGCTCCAGGTAATCCACCTCCGCGCCGCCCTGGCGCAGGGCATCCACCAGATGACCGATGGGACGCTCTTTCATGCGCGGCTCGCCGGTCAGGGTAATGTCATGCCGGCCCAGGCATAGCACGGCTGCCAGGGGCCGCATGGCGGTGCCGGCGTTGCCGAGAAACAGCGACAGCGGCGCCGGCGCGGTCAGGGCCTGCCCCCGGCCATCGATCTCGCATGTCCTGCGATCGTCGCTTAACCGGCAGACGACCCCGAGCGCGGCCAGGGCATCGAGCATATGGCGCACATCGTCGCTGTCGAGCAGATTGGTCAGGCGGGTGGTGCCGTCGGCCAGCGCCGCCAGCAACAGCGCCCGGTTCGAAACGCTTTTCGAGCCGGGAAGATTAATGGTGCCATCGACAAGTGCCACCGGTTGTAGGGTCAGGGATTCCAGCATGTGAAGCGCGTTCTCCAGCAAAAACAAAAACTCAGGCGATTGTAAACCCGCACAACAGCGTGAAGCGGGGGTAATAGGCAAGGAGGGCAAAGCGCGGCGCGCCGGGAACGCCTTAAAATAACGCACAGGCGTTGACCCGCAGGGCGGCTCTCACGGATGAGAGCCGCAACGGCGCGCCGGAGTTTCCAAGGCGGTATTTACCGCGGCTTAACGACCCGGCCCATCCTGCCCGTCAGTACGGAGTTAGCCATGGCGCCGGGCGAATCCATCCATAAAGGACACCAGCGCCTCGACGCCCGCCAGGGGCATGGCATTATACAGGGAAGCGCGCATCCCGCCCACGACGCGATGGCCTTTCAGCGCGTGCAGCCCCGCCGCGACGGATTCATCCAGGAACAGTTTATCCAGCGCCGCATCCGCCAGTAAAAAGGGCACGTTCATGCGCGAACGGTTGGCCGGGGCGACATCGTTGCGGTAGAAATCGCTTTGGTCGATGTAATGATACAATGTATCCGCCTTGGCCTGGTTGCGTTTGTCCATTTCCACCAGTCCGCCCTGCGCCTTCAGCCATTTAAATACCAGGCCGGACAGGTACCAGGCAAAGGTGGGCGGCGTATTGAACATGGAGTCATTCTCCGCCAGCACCTTATAATCCAGCACCGACGGCAGCTCGCGCCGCGCCTTGCCCAGCAGGTCGTCACGCACAATCACCAGCGTCAGGCCCGCCGGGCCGATATTCTTCTGCGCGCCGGCATAGATCACGCCAAAACGGCTGACATCCAGGGGACGGGACAAAATAGTGGAGGAATAATCGGCGACGACCACTTTATCGCCGAAATCAGGCAATTCATCAATCGCCAGGCCGTCGATGGTTTCGTTCGGACAGTAATGCACGTAGGCGCCGTCGGCGGATAAGTTCCATTCGCGCATGGGCTTGATCGCGCGCAGGCCGTCAATCCGTGTTTTGACGTCGATAACCTTCGGGTCACAATATTTCTGCGCTTCGCTTATGGCGCTGTGCGCCCAGTAGCCGCCGTCGATATAGTCGGCGCTGGCGCTGTCGCCCAACAGATTGAGCGGCACCGCGGCAAACTGAGCCCGCGCGCCGCCGTGGCAGAACAGCACCTTATAATGGTCCGGAATACTCAGCAGCTCGCGTAGATCCTGTTCGGACTCCTGGGCCACCTCGATAAATTCCTTACTGCGATGGCTTATCTCCATCACCGACGTACCCAGACCGTGCCAGTTGCACAGTTCCTGCTCCGCGCGCCGCAAGACTTCCACCGGTATCATTGCCGGACCGGCGCTAAAATTAAACACCTGATTCATTTCCATCCACCACGTTGGCCAAAAAATTCGTTAATACTCATTCTATCGTTTTTATCACTCGCATCGGGGCGTCGCAACGGTTATTGCTTATCGGGCGTAATTTCAGCGCCGCCACCCGCACCCGGTCTTAACGGCGCCAGGGCGGATAAAACTGGCCGCTGCCGCGCTCACGATCGGGGGAATACATGGAGGCACGGCAGAAAACACCGTATTATGCGCCTTTCAAGACAATAAAAAGAGAACCTGCATGTCACAAACATTTATTCCCGGTAAAGACGCCGCCCTAGAAGACTCCATCGCCCGCTTTTACCAGCAGCTCGGCGCGCTGGGATTTAATATCGAAGAGGCTTCCTGGCTCAATCCCGTGCCGCACGTGTGGTCGGTGCATATCCGCGATCGCGACTGTCCGCTGTGTTTTACCAACGGTAAGGGCGCCAGTAAAAAAGCCGCCCTGGCGTCGGCGCTGGGCGAATATTTCGAGCGATTGTCCACCAACTATTTTTTTGCCGATTTTTATCTCGGCGCCAGTATTGCCAATGGCGGGTTCGTGCATTATCCCAACGAGAAATGGTTCGCGCTGCCCGCCGATGGCCGTTTGCCGTCGGGTATCCTCGACGATGGCCTGCGGGCATTTTACGATCCGCAGCAGGAACTGACCGCGCCCGCGCTGGTCGACCTGCAATCAGGCAATGCCGCGCGCGGCATCTGCGCCCTGCCGTTTGAGCGTCAGTCCGACCGGCAAACGGTGTATATCCCGGTGAACATCATCGGCAACCTGTATGTCTCCAACGGCATGTCGGCGGGCAATACCGCCAATGAAGCCCGGGTGCAGGCATTGTCGGAAGTGTTCGAGCGCCATATAAAGAACCGGATTATCGCCGAGTCCATAAGCCTGCCGGCTATCCCGCCGGCGGTAATGGCCCGCTATCCCGGCGTGATCGAGGCCATCGCCCGCCTGGAAGAGGAGGGCTTCCCGATTTTCGCCTATGACGCGTCGCTGGGCGGGCTGTATCCGGTGATGTGCGTGGTATTGTTTAATCCCGCCAACGGCACCTGCTTTGCCTCGTTTGGCGCGCATCCGGACTTCGGCGTGGCGCTGGAACGCACGGTAACCGAATTGTTGCAGGGCCGCAGCCTGAAAGACCTGGATGTGTTCACGCCGCCGACCTTTGACGACGAGGAAGTGGCGGAGCAGACCAATCTGGAAACCCATTTTATCGACTCCAGCGGCCTGATTTCCTGGGATCTGTTTAAGCAGGATGCTGATTACGACTTTGCCGACTGGGACTTCAGCGGCAGCACCGGGGACGAATTCACCACCCTGATGGCCATTTTCCAGCGCCTGCACGCCG
The DNA here is from genome assembly GCF_047324285.1 of Sodalis sp. RH14. NCBI lineage: Bacteria > Pseudomonadati > Pseudomonadota > Gammaproteobacteria > Enterobacterales > Bruguierivoracaceae > Sodalis > Sodalis sp. RH14. Next base: position 1,509,962 of record NZ_CP178739.1, on the reverse strand, counting down.
AAGTCTATATCGCCGATTACGAGCATCTGGATGTGTATGCCTGCCGCATCCTGGTGCCCGGGATGTCGGATATCTATCCGGTTGAAGACTTGCTGTTGGCCAATAACACCATGGCCGCCCATCTGCGCGCCACCCTGACCAGCCTGCCCGGCAGCCGCTGGCCGAAGCAGCGCTACCTGGCGCTGATAGAGCAACTGGACGACGAAGGGCTGGACGACTTCACCCGCGTCCGGGAACTGCTGGGGCTGGCGACCGGCAGGGATAACGGCTGGTTTACCCTGCGCGTGGGCGAGCTGAAGGTGATGCTGGCGCTGGCGGGCGGCGACCTGGAGCAGGCGCTGATGTGGACCGAATGGACCAGGGACTTCAATGCATCGGTTTTTACGCCGGAACGCGAAAATTTTTACCGCTGCCTGCATAGCCTGCTGTTGCTGACCCAGGAACCGGACCGCGAGCTGGGGCAGTATGTTGCCGCTTTTGCGCGCATGTACGGCCAGGCCACGCTTGAGCGCGCGCAGGCGGCGCTTAAGGGCGAAAACTGTTTTTACGGCTTATTCGATATCGACAGCGACCTGCACGCCCTGCCCACCCACCGCGCCCTGCTTGCCGCCTATGAAAAGCTGCAGGCGGCCAAACGCCGCTATTGGCGCCCGGCATAAGGTTACGCCGGCGCGCCGCTGCAAACCGCCGATCCGCCGCGCCGGGACGGTGAACATCCCGGCATCACATGCACGACCGTCGGGCACCGCGCCCGGCGGCCATGACGACGGCCCGCCGTGCCCGTGGGCCACAAGATAACCCTGCATTTTTTGTGCCTTGCGCGTATAGTAGAGCCATAAATAGGAAGCCGCGATGAAGATAACCGCGCGATTATTGACGTTTCCTTTTTAGCGTCATTGTTTCAGGAAAGTAAAATCCGGCAAAATAATAGGTCCGGATGAAACAAATTACCCACATTAATGGCTATTCCATAACGCGTCAAAATGTACAAAAAATGTGGTCTTCAAATCTTTATGTAATAATTAAAATTTATTTTTTCTTTATTTATCAAATATTTGAAATAAATGAGACGTCTTATCTTGCCTGTCAAGGGGGATTAAGTTTGGGCCATTATGATCTATATCAATTTTTGCTCTATACTCGTTTGTTAGAATTAGGTCGTTAATTAATCCAACGAGAGAGTTTGTGTGAAGTCTGACAACCCTTTTGACCTGAAATTACCCGATGCCATGGCGAAAGTTGCTGAAGAGGCGGGCGTCTATAAAGCAACCAAGCAACCGTCAAAAACGTTTTTTCTGGCCATTACCGCCGGCGTTTTTATTTCCATAGCCTTCGCGTTTTATATTACAGCTACCACCGGTGCCGGCACCATGCCTTACGGCATCTCCAAGCTTATCGGCGGTATATGCTTTTCGTTGGGATTAATGTTGGTGGTGGTTTGCGGCGCCGACCTGTTCACCTCCACGGTGCTCATCATGGTGGCGAAAGCCAGCGGACGCATCACCTGGGGACAGCTGGTTCGCAACTGGATCAACGTCTACATCGGCAACCTGTTCGGCGCGTTGTTTTTCGTCGCCCTGATTTGGTTCTCCGGTGAGCATATGGTGGCAAACGGCGCGTGGGGCCTTAACGTTTTGCAAACCGCCGATCATAAAATGCACCATACTTTTATCGAAGCGGTATGTCTGGGGATCCTGGCTAATCTGATGGTCTGCCTGGCGGTGTGGATGAGTTATTCCGGCCGCAGCCTGACGGATAAAATGTTCGCCATGATTTTCCCGGTCGCGATGTTCGTTGCCAGCGGTTTTGAGCATAGCATCGCCAATATGTTTATGATCCCGCTGGGCATCGTTATCAAGAATTTCGCAGCGCCGGAATTCTGGCAGGCCGTTGGGATGGCACCAGAACAGTTTTCACACCTGACCATTAGCAACTTTATCATCGATAATCTGATACCGGTTACCATCGGCAACATTATCGGCGGGGGGTTACTGGTAGGGTTGACGTACTGGATGATTTATCTGCGCGGTGGGAACAAGCATTAACCTGTTTGTCTCGCATCGTAAAGCCGGGTTTCAAGAAATCCACATTAGAAGGTAGGTATACAATGACCGATCTGAACACAAAACTAGCCACTGCTTGGGAAGGTTTTAGCAAAGGCGACTGGCAGAATGAAGTCAATGTTCGTGACTTTATCCAGAAAAACTATACCCCCTATGAAGGCAACGAAGCCTTCCTGGCAGGTGCTACTCCCGCCACCACGGAACTGTGGGGCAAGGTTATGGAAGGCATCAAAACCGAAAACCGCACCCATGCGCCGGTTGATTTTGATACGGATGTTGCCTCTACCATTACCTCCCATGACGCCGGTTATATCGCCAAGGGCCTGGAAAAAATCGTCGGCCTGCAAACCGACGCGCCGTTGAAACGCGGCCTGATTCCGTTCGGCGGCATCAAGATGGTTGAAAGCTCCTGCAAAGCGTATGACCGTGAGCTGGATCCGGAAATCAAGAAAATCTTTACCGAATACCGCAAGACCCATAACCAGGGTGTGTTCGATGTCTATACTCCGGACATCCTGAAATGCCGTAAAACCGGGGCCCTGACGGGTCTGCCCGATGCCTACGGCCGTGGCCGCATCATCGGCGACTACCGTCGTATCGCCCTGTACGGCATCGACTTCCTGATGAAAGATAAATTCGCCCAGTTCACCTCTTTGCAAAGCAAAATGGAAAACGGCGAAGATCTGGAAGCGACTATCCGTCTGCGTGAAGAAATCGCCGAACAACATCGCGCCCTGGCGCAAATCAAGGAAATGGCCGCCAAATACGGTTGCGACATCTCCGTTCCGGCAACCACCGCGCAGGAAGCCGTGCAGTGGACCTACTTCGGCTATCTGGCCGCGGTGAAATCCCAGAACGGCGCCGCCATGTCCTTCGGCCGTACCTCGACGTTCCTTGATATCTTTATCGAACGCGACCTGAAAGCCGGCAAAATCACTGAAGAACAAGCACAGGAACTGATTGACCACCTGGTCATGAAACTGCGTATGGTCCGTTTCCTGCGTACCCCGGAATATGACGAACTGTTCTCCGGCGACCCGATTTGGGCCACCGAATCCCTGGGCGGCATGGGCGTTGACGGCCGTACCCTGGTTTCCAAGACCAGCTTCCGTTTCCTGAATACCCTGTACACCATGGGACCGGCTCCTGAACCGAACATGACCATCCTGTGGTCGGAAAAACTGCCGATCAGCTGGAAGAAATTCACCGCCAAGGTGTCTATCGATACGTCTTCCGTACAGTATGAAAACGATGACCTGATGCGTCCTGATTTCAACAACGACGATTACGCTATCGCCTGTTGCGTCAGCCCGATGGTTGTCGGTAAACAAATGCAGTTCTTCGGCGCCCGCGCCAACCTGGCCAAAATGGTGCTGTACGCAATCAACGGCGGCATGGACGAAAAAGCCAAAATCCAGGTCGGCCCTAAAACCGCGCCAATCATGGATGCCGTACTGGACTATGATACCGTGCTGAGCAGCATGGACCACTTCATGGACTGGCTGGCTAAACAGTACGTCACCGCGCTGAACGTCATTCACTATATGCATGACAAGTACAGCTACGAAGCCGCGCTGATGGCGCTGCATGACCGCGACGTATACCGTACCATGGCCTGTGGTATCGCCGGCTTGTCCGTTGCCGCCGACTCACTGTCCGCCATCAAGTACGCCAAGGTTAAGCCTATCCGTGATGCCGAAGGCATGGCCGTTGACTTTGATATCGAAGGCGAATATCCGCAGTTCGGTAACAATGACTCACGCGTCGATGACATCGCCTGCGACCTGGTGGAACGTTTCATGAAGAAAATTCAGAAACTGCCGACCTACCGTAACGCGGTACCGACCCAGTCCATCCTGACCATCACCTCGAACGTGGTTTATGGTAAGAAGACCGGTAATACCCCTGATGGACGTCGTTCAGGCGCGCCGTTCGGACCGGGCGCCAACCCGATGCACGGCCGTGACCAGAAAGGCGCCGTCGCCTCGTTGACCTCGGTTGCCAAACTGCCGTTTGCCTATGCGAAAGACGGTATTTCCTACACCTTCTCCATCGTGCCCAAAGCATTGGGTAAAGATGAAGATGTGCGCAGGGCCAACCTGGCGGGCCTGATGGACGGTTATTTCCATCATGAAGCCGGCGTCGAAGGCGGTCAGCATCTGAACGTGAACGTGATGAACCGTGAAATGCTGGTGCAAGCCATGGAACATCCGGAAGATTACCCTAACCTGACCATCCGTGTGTCCGGCTATGCGGTACGCTTCAATTCATTGACCAAAGAACAGCAGAAGGACGTCATCACCCGTACCTTCACCGCGTCAATGTAATTTCCCTCACCGTCTGAAAAGGCGTAAAATAAAGGCTCCACGAAAGTGGGGCCTTTTTTAATCAAACGGAGAAAACCCCGCAATGTCAGTACTTGGTCGCATCCATTCGTTTGAATCCTGTGGTACCGTCGACGGCCCCGGCATCCGCTTCATCATTTTTTTCCAGGGCTGCCTGATGCGCTGTCTCTACTGTCATAACCGCGACACCTGGGATACCCATGGCGGCAAGGAAATCACGGTCGAAGAAATCATGAAGGAAACGGTGACCTACCGTCATTTCATGAACGCGTCCGGCGGCGGCGTTACCGCATCCGGCGGGGAAGCCATACTGCAGGCGGAATTTGTGCGCGACTGGTTTCGCGCCTGTCATGCCGAGGGCATTACCACCTGCCTGGATACCAATGGCTATGTCCGGCGCTACGATCCGGTCATTGACGAACTGCTGGACGTCACCGACCTGGTCATGCTGGATATCAAGGAAATGAACGACGATATCCATCAAAACCTGGTGGGCGTGTCCAACCACCGCACGCTGGATTTTGCGCGCTACTTGCAAAAAATCAACAAGCGTACCTGGCTCCGTTATGTGGTGGTGCCGGGATGGTCGGACGACGATAAATCCGTGCATATGCTGGGCGAGTTCACCAAGGACATGGCCAATATCGAAAAAATCGAGCTGCTGCCCTACCATGAGCTGGGTAAGCATAAATGGATTGCCATGGGTGAAGAGTACAAGCTCGACGGCGTTAAGCCGCCCTCTACGGAAATCATGGAACGCGTGAAGAATATCCTGGCCGGCTATGGCCATAAAGTGATGTACTGATGATGTCCCCCATTGCCCCCGGGGGATATGATCGACCACGCATTCACGGCCGGCCGGGATGATACCCGGTCATTCATCCCAAATCCCGCCCCCGCCCCTCTTGCTCCGGTATCGCTCCGGGCCACGCCGTTTCGCGGCGCCGGTGATATCCCGCATAAGACGCCTGGTATAACCGGGCTGTGTAAGGTCTTCTTTTTTCACGACAGGAGTTGTTACACCTTTAGGTGCTAAACAGGCTCATTATTTTTAGAGAACTGGGAGCCTATGCCGTATTATTGCCTTTTTGAACAATTGAAAACGATACGTTAACTATGAAAGCTTCACCCATTAAAGCTGCGGGCTGGCGGGAAATCTGGCAGTTGATTAAGCCGTTTTGGCGTTCTGAGGAAAAATGGCGCGCCTGGGGTATGCTGGCGGTGATTATTATCCTCTCATTGTCCACGGTGTATATCAGCGTACTGTTCAATGAATGGAACCGGGTATTTTATGACGCGTTGCAAAATAAAAATTTTGCGGTGTTCAAAAGCCAGCTGATCAGGTTCACCTGGCTGGCATTGTTATTTATCCTGATCTCCATCTATAAAATTTACCTCACCCAGGGCCTGCAAATGTATTGGCGGCGCTGGATGACGCGGCAATATATGGCGAAATGGCTGCATCATCATGCCTATTACCATACCGAGCAACAGCAGACGGTCGATAACCCGGATCAGCGTATCGCCGAAGACCTGAACGCGCTGACCAGCGGCACCCTGTCGCTGGCCCTGGGTTTGCTCTCAAGCGTGGTGACTTTTGTTTCTTTTATTTCCATTTTATGGTCGGTGAGCGGACCGCTGTCGTTTACCCTGAGCGGGCATCTGTTTACCGTGCCGGGGTATATGGTGTGGTTCGCCATATTATATGCCGGGCTGGGATCGCTGCTGATTTGGTATGTAGGCAGACCGCTGGTGCGTTTGGGTTTCCAACAGGAAAAATTTGAGGCTAATTTCCGGTTTGGCCTGATTCGTATTCGCGAAAATAATGATGCCATTGCCCTTTACCAGGGCGAACCCCGGGAAGCGAACCTGCTGGACAACAAGTTCGAAGCCATCCGCGCTAACTGGTGGTCCATTATGCGCGTTAGCCGGCGGCTGAATGTGGCCAGCAATTTCTATGGTCAGTTTGCCATTATTTTCCCGATCCTGGTGGCGGCGCCGCGTTATTTTTCCGGTGCCATCCAGCTTGGCACGCTGATGCAGATTTCATCGGCGTTTGGTGAAATACAGGGCGCGCTGTCATGGTTTATCGACGCGTTTAATCAGTTGGCCAACTGGAAAGCCTGTATTAACCGGTTGGCGGGGTTTAACGCCGCGGTGGAGCGTCACAGCAGCCAGAAGACGGCCATTACGCGCGACGACGCGACGGATACCGCCCTGGCGCTGACCGGCCTGAGTTTAACCATCCCCTCCGGTCGTGTCCTGTTCCACGACGCCACGCAAGCCATCGCCCCGGGCGAACGGGTGCTGATCGCCGGCCCCTCCGGCTGCGGCAAGTCCACCCTGCTGCGGGCCATTGCCGGCATCTGGCCTTATGGCGCCGGGAATATCAGCCTGCAGGCGGGCAAAAAAGTGCTGTTTTTACCGCAGCGCAGCTATATCCCTATCGGTAACCTGCTCGAAGCGCTGTGTTATCCGGAAGCGCCGGATCACTTTACAGAAGATCATATGCGCGCGATGCTGGACCTGTGTCGTCTGGGTCATTTGCAACCCATGCTGCACCAGCAGGCCAACTGGAGCCACTGGCTATCGCCGGGCGAGCAGCAGCGACTGGCGTTTGCCCGCGCGCTGCTGATCAAACCGGATATCCTGTTTCTGGATGAGGCGACCAGCGCGCTGGATGATGAAAACGAACAGTTGATGTACCGCCTGCTGACGGAGCGGCTTCCGGGGATCACCCTGATAAGCGTCGCCCACCGTAACAGCGTTGCCCGTTATCATACCCGGTGCTGGCGGTTCGAGCGCGGCGAGGATATGGACAGCGCGGTGCTTAACCTGAGTCCGCTGCCGCGGAGCAGCTAATTGACCGGGCCCAAACCGGGGCCTTGCGTCGGTTGGCGCACCGGCCGCCTTGATGGGGCGCTACGCTCGGGGATTGGGTATGTTGGGTTGTTTAACGCTGGGCTGGTGAGGGGATGTCGCGGCGGCGGGGTGGTGTGTGTCACGGGGTGAGGTGGTGTGTGTCACGGGGTGAGGTTTTCGCTTGCTTTAGTTTGAGGGGGCTATGTATTGCCTGGCGCCGGCAAGCGACCAGAGGGACCGTACGCACGGTCCCTCTGGACTCCCTGGCGTCCGGCAGATCGTGCGCCGCTGCGCGGTTCCCGGCAGCGCCCATCCCGGCTTTGGGACCGCACGGGACGCGCTCCCGGCGCGGCCCTTAGCTTTCGCCGCTCCCGGCGGCTCATCCCGCCGTGATGCTCGCCGCCGGCGCACTTTATGCCGGCACAACGTCAACACCATCGTCTGTAGGTAAAACAACGTGTTAGGGTACTTAGCGGTATGCGCTTACCGGGAAAAACATCACATTTATTTTAGGTCGGAGACTACCGGCTTGTAGGTGAAGGTTGGTGCTTGGTGGTTGGTGGCTGGTGGCTGGTGGTTGGTGGTTGGTGGTTGGTGGCTGAAAGTGTAATGCTTACTGTTAAAACTTAGAGCTTAATATTGAATGATAAACACGTTGCTGCCTTAATATATGCCTGCCTGACCGATAAGTGTACCTCTGTACGACCTGCTTTTCGCAGCGCCAGCGGCATGCCACACCCATTGCATCCCATAATGGTCAATCCTATCCCGACGCCGGTCCTGTCCCAAGCAACAGCGCCGCAGCCACTTCATAAAACGCATGGCCAACAGCGACATGTGGACCGGCATAAAGCGCGCTGACGTCGCCTGTGCCCCCGGCATGAGCCGCCGGGAGCGGCGAAAGGCCCGGTTGCGCCGGGAGCGCATACCGGGCCGGTGCATTACGGGGGCATGGGCGGCGGAAGGCATCGCGCAGCGACGCGCGACCTGCCGGGCGCGCGGAGGTCAAGGAGGCCGTCGCGGTACGGCCTCTTTGTCGCTTGCCGGCGCCCGGCGCTACATATAACCACCTAACGCACGGCAAGCGAAACCCACTCCGGCGTATCATACGCCGCCCCACAAGCCCCAAACGAAACCCACGCCGCGATAACTTACACCGCCCCGCAAGCCCCCAGCGAAACCCACGCCGCGATAACATACACCGCCCCGCAAGCCCCCAGCGAAACCCACTCCGCGGCAACATACGCCTCCCCCCGCCAGCCGCCGCCGCGGCAAACCGCCTACCACGACCAAAACGCACCGGTTGACCGCAACCGCAAGACCCCAACCGGGGCCCTGTTTTATTCAGGCCGTCGCCACCGGGGTTTGATGATGATCCGGTTTGCGCAACAGCATTGCCAGATAAACCAGCGCCACCAGCGCAATCATAACGAACAGCACGCGGTCGGAGTAGCGTTGCATCAGTAATGCCGTAGCGCTCGGCCCCAGCAGGCTACCGACCGTATAGCTCAGCAGCAGCGCCTGGTTCATCGCCACCAGCTCATCCGGGCTGACCTTTTCACAGGCCCAGGACATCGCCACCGGATAAAGGGTAAAACCCGAACAGCCCAGCAGGAACAACGCCGGCGCCATGGCCGCGTGGCTGAGCATCGACAGGCTGCCGATAATGACCATAAACACCTGTACCCGCAAAATCATCAGGCGGCCGTAGCGATCCGCCAGCCGGCCGATAGGCCACTGGCCGAGAATACCCGCGCTGACCAGCAGCGCCATCCAGTATCCCACGCTGCCGTCGCTGAGCCCTTGATGGGAAAGATAAAGCGGCAGCAGGCCATACAGCGACCCCAGCACCACGCCCGAGATGATGCAGCCGTTGATCCCCAAGCGGGCGTTGCGACGCCGCAGCATCGGCCAGATGGCGATCCGGGGGGCATCCATGCCCTGCCCCTCGATGCGGTTGAACAATAACGGCAACACCGCCGCAATCATCAACGTGGTCGCCCAGGGCAATACCGATATCAATGCGGTGGAGACGCCGCTGAGCAGCAGTTGGCCGATCACCGTGCCCATATAATACACCATCATATACGCCGCCAGCAGTTGCCCGCGGGTATGGGGAGTACCGCTGCGCATCAGGGCGCTTTCCACCACCACCCAGATAAGCGCGCAGGCGATGCCGGCCACGAACCGGAACAGCACCCAGGTGCCAAAACCGATGGAAAGGCCCAGCCCCAGTGTCGCGACGGCAAACAGCAGGCATGAATACTGATAACTGCGGTTGAAACCCACCGCTTTAATCAATGCTCCCGCCAGCAGGGTCCCCACGAGGTTACCGCTAAAATAGGAAGAGCCGACCAGCCCGATTTGCCAGGTGGGCATGGCTTCGTGGGACAGCCACAGCGGCACCAGGGTATTTAATACCGCGATGGAAATGGTCAACGACAGCAACCCGGTGAGTAGCATTACCACCGGGCGGGAATAGACGGACATGATGAATAAACCGGACTCAACGCGCAGGAATTGGGCGCATCATGCCACTACGGTAAAAAAAGTCAATCAGGCGAAATAAGCGCCAGCATTTTTTGATAGTGTTCAGGCAATTAGCGGCCACATGACGCAGCTGACGCCAACATCGCATACTTCATCCGGGATAAAAATCAGGGTACCGAACGTAGGGTTGCCCTGTTAAAGGGAGAGCGTGCCAATGGGGTTGAATCGGGCGTGGTATTTTCGCCCGACCGAGTCCCCATGGCGCGGTAAGCCCGCTGACGCCGCACCTGCACTTGATGTGTTAAAGGGAGAGCGTGCCAATGGGGTTGAATCGGGCGTGGTATTTTCGCCCGACCGAGGCCCCATGGCGCGGTAAGCCCGCTGACGCCGCACCTGCACTTGACGTGTTAAAGGGAGAACGCCAGTGGTGATTAGCCGATATGGGTCAGGCCGTTCATATACGGCGCCAGCGCCGCCGGGATTTCAATGCGCCCGTCGGCCAACTGGTAGTTTTCCATTACCGCCACCAGGGTGCGCCCCACCGCCAGGCCGGAGCCATTCAGGGTATGCACCAGGCGTGGTTTTTTATCTTCTTTGGCGCGGTAGCGCGCCTGCATGCGCCGCGCCTGGAAATCGCCCATATTCGAGCAGGAGGAAATTTCCCGGTAGGTATTCTGCGCCGGCAGCCAGACTTCCAGATCGTAGGTCTTGCTCGAGCCAAAGCCCATGTCGCCGGTGCACAGCAGGATCTTGCGGTAAGGCAGGTTCAGCAGTTGCAGCACCTTCTCCGCATGGCCGGTCAGTTCCTCCAGCGCGCGCATGGAATCTTCCGGTTTCACCACCTGGACCAGCTCGACTTTGTCAAACTGGTGCATACGGATCAACCCGCGCGTATCGCGGCCGTAGGAGCCGGCCTCGGAACGAAAGCACGGGGTATGGGCCGTCATCTTCAGCGGCAGTTGGTCTTCTTCCAGGATTTCGTCGCGCACCAGGTTGGTCAGCGGGACTTCCGCCGTGGGGATCAGGGCATAGGCGCTGGTGTCGGCTTCTTCGCTCAGGGGCTGGGTATGGAATAAATCCCCGGCGAATTTCGGCAATTGGCCGGTACCGAACAGCGATGCGTGGTTTACCAGATAAGGAACATAATTTTCCTGGTAGCCGTGCTGCTCGGTATGCAAATCGAGCATAAATTGCGTCAGCGCGCGATGCAGGCGGGCAATCTGCCCTTTCATCACCACAAAACGCGCACCGGTCAACTTGACGGCCGCGGCGAAATCCAGCCCGCCGGCCATTTCCCCCAGGGAAACATGGTCGCGCACGTCGAAATCATAGCGGCGCGGTTCGCCCCAGCGGCTGATTTCTTCGTTTTCGGTTTCATCCTTACCAGAGGGAACGCGGTCGTCCGGAATATTAGGCAGCGACAGCGCCACGTCGCGGATGGCGGCTTGCAAAATATCCAGTTCGGATTTGGCCGCCTCGAGGCGATCGCTCAATCCGTTGACTTCCTGGCGCAATGGCTCGATATCCTCGCCACGGGCTTTCGCCGCGCCGATCAGTTTGGAGCGGGAATTACGCTCGGCCTGCAATGTTTCGGTTTCGACCTGCAGTACCTTGCGCCGCTCTTCGTGTTTACGCAGCGTATCGACATCCAGGGTAAAATTTCTGCGAGCCAGTTTCTCGGCAACTGCGTCTAGCTCATTGCGCAGCAGATTGGGATCGAGCATGCTAGTCCTGTGCTTATTGTTATCAGATTGATGTATATGACTTCGCGACGCCGTCAGTGACTATCGCGGCAACGGATTTTCTATCGCTAACCTTACCGCAACGGCCTGGTTATCGGTAGCGTTTTGTTGGGCTATTTTGATCCTGCGCGCTAAGCCAGGCAAGCTTTTCGCCAATTTTTCCTTCCAGTCCACGCGGGCTTGGATAGTAGTAGCGGGTGTGCGCCATCTGCTCGGGAAAATAGTCTTCGCCGGCGGCATAGGCGTTCGGTTCATCATGGGCATAGCGGTATTCGGCGCCCAGCCCCATTTCCTTCATCAGCTTGGTGGGGGCGTTGCGCAGATGCTCTGGCACATCATAATCGGCGTTTTCGCGGGCATCATGCATCGCGGCTTTAAAAGCGGTGTAAACCGCGTTGCTTTTTGGCGCGCAGGCCAGATAGACAATCGCCTGGGCAATCGCCCGTTCCCCTTCCGCCGGACCGACGCGGGTAAAACAATCCCAGGCCGCCAGGGCAACCTGCATGCCGCGCGGATCGGCATTGCCCACATCCTCCGAGGCGATGGCCAGCAGGCGGCGCGCCACGTAAAGCGGATCGCCGCCGGCGGTGATGATGCGCGCATACCAATATAGCGCCGCGTCCGGCGCGGAACCGCGCACCGATTTATGCAGCGCCGAAATCAAATCATAATAACGATCGCCCTTATTATCAAAACGGGCGTTGCGCTCGCCGGAAATTTCCTTCAGCAGCAGCGGCGTAAGCACCCGGTTGCCCTGGGCATCGGTTTGCGCCATATCCGCCATCATTTCCAGGCTGTTGAGCGCGCGGCGTGCATCGCCGTTCACCCACTCCGCCAGCACCCGGCGCGTCTCGTCCGGCAGCACGATATTCTGGCCGCCATAGCCCCGCTCCGTATCGGTCATGGCCTGGGCCAGCACCTGTTCGATATCCCCGGCGGTAAGCGACTTCAGCAGGTAAACTTTGGCGCGGGAGAGCAGCGCGGAGTTAAGCTCGAACGAAGGGTTTTCCGTAGTGGCGCCAATCAGGGTAATGGTGCCCTCTTCCACATGCGGCAGGAAGGCGTCCTGCTGGCTTTTATTAAAGCGATGCACTTCGTCGACGAACAAGATGGTGCGGCGGCCGGCATCACGATTGTGGCGCGCGCGCTCGATCGCCTCGCGGATTTCCTTGATGCCCGAGGTCACCGCCGAAATACGCTCCACATCGGCGTTGCCGTAACGCGCAATCAGCTCCGCCAGCGTGGTTTTTCCGGTACCAGGCGGCCCCCACAGGATCATGGAGTGCAGTTGCCCGTTCTGGATGGCGCGCGGCAGCGGCTTGCCCGGCGCCAGCAGATGCTGCTGCCCGACATATTCTTCCAGCGTTCTGGGGCGCATGCGCGCGGCCAGCGGCTGGAATTCGTTATGGGAAAAATCAAGCGACAGATTGCTCATTTTTACCTCACTGACGCTGATCGTCCAGCGTCACGCCCTTGGGAGGGGTAAAACGGAATTTGGCGTCATCCACCTGGCCGTTATTCTGGCTTTTCAGCTGGTAGGCGCTGCGCTGCCCGTCCTGCTCGACGGCGGTAAAGCTGTTGATGGTGCCGCTGGCGCTGACGTCGATGGTAAATTGCTTCAGGTTGCCGCTGGCGGTCTTGGGCGTCAGCTCAAACCGATCGTTGGTTTGCTTGACGTTGTATTGCCGCCAGTCGTCCGGGCTGTTGCGGGTAATCAGCATAAACGGCGTATTGCCGGTGGCGTTTTTCAGCCAGGTGGCGGTGGCCTGTTCGACAAAGGGATTATAAAACCACAGCGTTTTACCGTCGGAAATCAGCAGGCTCTCATCCGGCGCGGTCATATGCCAGTTAAACAGATTCGGCCGTTTTACCCACAGTTCGCCTTCGCCTTCCTGCACCGCGCCGCCGTCCGCGCTGGTCACTTTCTGGGTGAATGCGGCATGGAAACTGTTGACCCGATTCAGGCGGCTTTGCAGCGCGCCGGCATCATCGGCCAGCGCCGGCGCGGCAACCACGGCGCTAAGCAGGCAAGCGACTAATAACCTTTTATTCATTATAAGCATTCCTTGAAAAATGAAAGGCGCTACATCCGGGCCGGCAAGAAATAGACCGGCCGGAAGGCGGCACCCTGATAGGCTTAACTTTATCGGAACAATGACGGGAAGGCATAGGCCAATCCTCTGAAAACCTGCCGCTTTACGCATCTTTGCACAGGGGGTTACCCCCCTGGCGGTCAAAGCAGGCCTGTCATGGGCACCAGCGCGTTAATCCGGCGATGGCGGGGCCAGTACTTCACGGTTGCCGTTATGGCCCTGCGAACTGACGATGCCCTGGATCTCCATTTGCTCGATGATGCGGGCGGCGCGGTTATAGCCGATGCGGAACTGGCGCTGCACCCCGGAAATCGAGGCGCGGCGCTTGTCGACCACGAACTGCACCGCCTGATCGAATAACGGATCCAGTTCCTCGTCGCTGTCCATGCCGCCGGGACCGGCCTCACCCTCTTCGCCCGCGCTGGTGATGCTGTCAATATACTGCGGCCGGCCACGGGCCTTCCAGTCGCTTACGACCGCGTGCACCTCCTGGTCGCGCACAAAGGCGCCGTGCACACGCACCGGTATGGAAGAGTTGGGCGCCAGGTACAGCATATCGCCCATGCCGAGCAATGATTCCGCCCCCGACTGATCGAGAATGGTACGGGAGTCGATTTTACTGGACACGGTAAAGGCGATACGGGTCGGGATATTGGCCTTGATCAGGCCGGTTATCACGTCAACCGACGGCCGCTGGGTCGCCAGCACCAGATGGATGCCGGCGGCGCGGGCTTTCTGGGCCAAACGCGCAATCAGCTCTTCCACCTTTTTGCCCACCGCCATCATCAGGTCGGCGAACTCGTCCACCAACACCACGATATATGGCAGTTTTTCCAGCATCGGCGGCGAATCGGCCATGCCGTCGCCCGGTTTCCAGAAAGGATCCGGCACCGGCCGGCCCATGGCGATAGCCTGTTCAATACGTTCGTTATAGCCGGCCAGGTTACGCACCCCCAGGGCCGACATCAGTTTATAGCGGCGCTCCATCTCGCCCACGCACCAGCGCAGGGCATTGGCGGCGTCTTTCATGTCGGTGACCACTTCGGTCAGCAGGTGGGGAATGCCTTCGTACACCGACAGTTCCAGCATTTTCGGGTCAATCATGATAAAGCGCACCTCTTCCGGCGTCGCTTTATACAGCATACTGAGGATCATGGCGTTGACCCCCACCGATTTACCTGACCCGGTGGTACCGGCCACCAGCAGATGGGGCATTTTGGCCAGATCGGCAATCACCGGCTGGCCGGCAATGTCCTTGCCCAGCACGATAGCCAGCGGCGAGACGGTCTCGCGGAATTTATCGCAATCCAGCACTTCGCGCAGGTATACCGTCTGGCGGCGCTTGTTCGGCAATTCCAAGCCGACGTAAGGTTTGCCGGGGATCACTTCCACCACCCGCACCGCCACCGCCGACAGGGAGCGCGCCAAATCCCGCGACAGATTGGAGATGCGCGCCGCTTTCACGCCCGGCGCCAGGTCCAGCTCGAAGCGAGTAATAACCGGACCGGGAGAAATACCGACCACCTCGGCCTTCACGCGGTAGTCCGCCAGCCGCGCTTCAACCAGCCGCGCGGTTTGCTCCAGCGCGAACATATCCACCGGTTCGTCCTCCACCGGCGGCGACGTTAACAGGTCCAGCGTCGGCAGCGGCGTGGTGGGCTTGTGCAACGGTTGTTCATTACGCATCAGGAAGGGATGGATCAGGCTGTCCATGGCGGGCGCCGCCGGCTGAACCACCGCGCGCGCCCCCACCGGCGACGGCAATGGCGCCGGCGCGGCGCCTGCCCCTAGCCGTGCCGAAGGCTGGACATGCCCGTCCGACAGCGCGTCCTCATCGTCGGCCGGATAATCCTCTGCGCGGGAATGAGCCTGCTCGTCATAACCGCCGGGAACATGCCCGGCCGCGGTCGACGCGCCGGAACCGAACTCGTGACCAGGCTGCGTGGAGGGCGTAAACCGGGCTGCGAGAGTATCATCCACCCGATCGGCCCGCGGCGGCGGAGCGAACGCCGCAGGCGCATCAATGCCGGCCGGCGGCGAAACCGGCGATGTCGGCATGGCCCGTTCGTCGGCGTCCGCCACGTAACGCATCTCCTGCCGGCGTTGAAATTCGGCGGCCAGCTGCTGTTGCTGCCAGGCATCTTCTTCCTCGTCGTCGCCCTCGGTCCCGGCCGCACCATAGCGTTGTTCCTGCTGCTGCAGAAATTCCTGGTGCAGCGCCGACTGCTGGGCGGCGGCTTGTTCTTCCTCGGACTGCGGCGCCTGCGACAGCGCGTCTTCTTCCTGCGGGCGTTGCTGCGCCGTCGCCGTCGCGTTGCGCTGCGACGGCAGCTTGATGCCAAACGAGGCAAGCTCCCGGCGCGTGGGGATGCGTACCCGGTTAGGACGCGGCAATTCAGGACCGATGCCCTGCTTGACCTGCGGATTTTCGTCGCTGGTGGCGCTGAACGCCGGCATAAAGGTCAGCGCGGCGGCGTCATAAGGCGGCGTGGAAGCAGTGACCTGCCCGCTGCTGCGCTGCGCCACGTTGAAATCGTATGGCGTGTGCGATTCGTCACCGTCGTGCTGCCAGTCGCCCATCTGCGGACCATCATCGTCTTCATCGGGAAAGCCGCCCTGGGAAGGAGGAACGGACGGTGCGTCCGGCAACTCAAAACGATATTGCGGGATAGCCGGCGCGGCGGGCTGCTGGGAGTAGACGGCGGCAGGCGCGGGGCCGGCCGCAGGGGCCGCCACCGGCGGCGACACCGCGCCCGGCGGCGGGACGGCCAGCGGGTCGCCGGTCTGCTCGGCGAGCTCCGGATGGCTGGACGTGGCGGAAGGCCCCGCCACCGTGCCGATAGCCGCGGGAGCGGCATCAGGCTTGGTCCCGGCGGCATCAGGGCCGGAGGTCGCCAGCAGCGGGTCAAGCGCGTCCAACGCTTCGGCGCGGACCGCGTCGTCCCCTGCGGCCTCCAGGTCTTCGTCATCGTACTCGTCGTCGTAGTCCCGCTCGTCGCGGCGGGAGCGGTTCGACATAAATGTCAGGCAACCCATGACCACGCCGCCGATTTTTTCGGCAATGGTGAGCCAGGACCAGCCGGTAAACAGGGTCAGGCCGGACGCCCATACGCAGAGCAGGGTCAGGGTGGCGCCGATGCCGTTAAACCACGGCAGCATGGCGTTGCTGAGCAGGCTGCCGATCACGCCGCCCGAGGCAAAGTAATAGAGATCGTCGACATTGAGCGCGGCCAGGCCGCATGAGGTCAGGATCAGCGCCAGCGTCCCAATCAGCCGCAGCGATAGGGCAAAATAGTCCACATAGTCCTGCTCTTCCCGCTGGCGAAACGACGTCCAGCAGAAAATCAGCATCAGCGGCGGAAGGGCATAGGCCAGCACGCCGAAGGTGAAGAACAGCGTATCGGCAAACCAGGCGCCGATGCCGCCCCCCAGGTTATGGATAGGACCATGCCAGGCAGTTTGCGACCAACTGGGGTCGGAAGGGTTGAAACTGACCAGGGAAATCATCAAATAGAGGGCAAAAATCGCCATGACAATCAGAACAGCCTCGAGTAACCGGCGACTGCTGCTGAGCGTTTTCAATTCAACTTCTTTATCTTCTGTATATTCCTGGCTCAAGAAAGGCTCTCCAGGGTTATCTATGCCGATATAACCGATATAATAGCTTAATAACAGCGCCGGCCGTCATGCCGCCGGCGCTGAAACTGTATGAATGCACAGGAGTGTAACCATAAAACGTGAAATTTGCACCTGTGTTATGACTTAGCGTGTCTTAATGACCAGCCGGTTGCTCTGCTTCACTTCTTCCATCACCACGTAGGTACGCGTATCGTTGACCCCCGGCAGGCGCAACAGCGTCTCGCCCAGCAGTTTACGATAGGCCGACATATCAGGCACCCGCGTTTTCAGCAGATAGTCGAAATCACCCGAAACCAAATGGCATTCCTGAATTTCTTCCAGCTTTTGTACGGCGGTATTGAATTGCTCAAACACATCGGGCGCACCCCGGTTAAGGGTAATCTCCACAAACACCAGTAAAGACGCATCAAGATAATGTGGATTAAGTAAAGCGGTATACCCTTGGATGAAACCCTGGCGCTCAAGACGGCGCACGCGTTCCAGGCAAGGTGTTGGGGATAATCCAACCCGTTTAGAAAGTTCGACGTTTGATATCCGGCCATCCTTTTGCAACTCATTGAGGATGTTACGGTCAATACGATCGAGATCCTTTCCCGGGCGCTTTTTATTGTCTACCATTATTATTGTCTCTCTTAGTACCTTCCCTGTGCTTGCCACACCCCTGCCGACTTCAATGTATCAGGGTTTGCTTTAAGACCCGTTGTCTGTTTTATTTTAGGGCCAACTGTTTCAACTGCCTTGCTAACTGCCTGTCCGAAACCAACGCATCATTTTCCTTACCCTGATGTTTTCGCAAAAGCGCAGCGTATTGTCAAAGTAAAACGATAAAAATCAGAACAACATGCCGATTAAATCCTGCGGAAACACATTGTCCGGGGCTTAAGGGCTCTTTTTAGCCCGATAATGTCCTAATTGATGGTAAAATCCGCCTATCGATAGTCCATAACGATGATAAAAATCGCCAACAACTTTTTGCATCCTTTTCATTGTCTGGTAACTTTCTTATCATCGACGAGTTGGGATCTAAGCGGTGAGTTAAACGAGGAAAATATGTCTACGGCGAAACACAGTAAATTAATTATCCTGGGGTCGGGACCGGCGGGATATACCGCCGCGGTTTATGCCGCCCGCGCCAACCTGCATCCGGTGCTGATAACCGGTATGGAACAAGGCGGCCAGCTGACCACCACCACCGAGGTCGAGAACTGGCCGGGCGATCCGGAAGGGCTGACCGGGCCTTCGCTGATGGAGCGCATGTACGCCCACGCCGTAAAATTCAACACCGAAATCATTTTCGATCATATTAACCAGGTCGATTTACAAAACCGCCCTTTCCGGCTGACCGGCGATACCGGTGAATTTACCTGTGACGCCCTGATTATCGCCACCGGCGCATCCGCGCGCTATATCGGCCTGCCGTCGGAGGAAGCCTATAAGGGCAAAGGCGTATCCGCCTGCGCCACCTGCGACGGTTTCTTCTACCGCCAGCAAAAAGTCGCGGTGGTCGGCGGCGGCAATACGGCCGTGGAAGAAGCGCTGTATCTGTCCAATATCGCCACCGAGGTGCATCTGATCCACCGGCGCGATATCTTCCGCGCGGAGAAAATCCTCATCGATCGCCTGATGGATAAGGTCGCCAGCGGCAGTATCGTGCTGCATACCGGCCGCACCCTGGAAGAAGTGGTGGGCGATGAAATGGGCGTGACCGGCGTGCGGCTGAAGAACGTCGTCAGCGGCGCCGTCGACACGCTGGCGGTCGCCGGCGTATTTATCGCTATCGGTCATCATCCCAATACGGCGATTTTCGGCAACCAGCTGGAGCTGGAGAACGGCTATATCCGCGTACAGTCCGGTATTGCGGGCAACGCCACCCAGACCAGCATTCCGGGCGTATTTGCCGCGGGCGACGTGATGGACCATATCTACCGCCAGGCGATTACCTCGGCCGGCACCGGCTGCATGGCGGCGCTGGACGCTGAACGTTATCTGGACGGGTTGGTGCCGGTAAACGATCGGTAAGGGCGTTTCGAGGCGCGGCGTTGATGCGCGGTTCCTGTTGCCACAACCAGCCCGTTTTTTGAACCGCCCGGGACGCGCTCCCGGCGCGACCCTGAGCTTGAGCCGCTCCCGGCGGCTCATCCAGCCGGGCTTTGTGCCGCCAGCGCACGCTATGCCGTTACAACGTCAAAACCACTGTTTGCAACGTTAACGCTTTCTTTTTGTTTTATGTGATATTTGATGCCGGGAGGGGATGGCGCGACTGCCATCCCCTTGTCGCATGCCGGCGCCCGGCATACCATGAAAACGCCCAACTCATGGCATGCGAAAAAGCGGCAGAATTTCATATCCCCACGGCGCCGTCCAGTCGGCTGAAATGCCGTTGCGCCCGCAGGCAAAGGTCCCCTGATAAATGTCATTATTATTTTCACCTCCGCCGCAACAGGGTAATATGTCGGCACGCTGGAGAACGCCTGCCCTTTTCCGGCTTTTCGCTTCCCCACATGGGATTTTCGACTTACATACACATCACACCGGCTGAAATTGTCTTCAATGAATAAAAACCGACAGCAAGTGCTTGTCCGCTGGCTCAAGTCGCAAAGCGCGCTGGTAAAGCGCTGGCTTCGTTTCTCTTTACTGCTGGGCCTGCTGAGCGGCCTGGTTATCATCGCCCAGGCCTGGGTATTGGCTTATCTGCTGCAGGCGCTGATTGTCGGGCAGCAGCCGCGCGAGGCGCTTACGGGCTGGTTTATCGCCATGGCGGCGCTGTTTGCGCTGCGGGCGTTGGCAGGCTGGCTGCGCGAGCGGGTCGGTTTTATCGCCGGACAGGTGCTGAGACGGGAAATACGCCGCCAGGTGCTGGATCGGCTGGAACTGCTGGGCCCCGCCTGGATCCAGGGCAAACCCGCCGGCAGTTGGAGCAGCCTTCTGCTTGAGCAGATTGAGGACATGCAGGATTATTATGCGCGCTATCTGCCGCAGATGTATCTGGCGGGCCTGGTGCCGCTGCTGATTTTACTGGCGGTGTTCCCGGTGAACTGGATGGCCGGGCTGATATTATTTTGCACCGCGCCGCTGATCCCCTTGTTTATGGCGCTGGTGGGGATGGGCGCCGCCGACGCCAACCGCCGCAACTTCCTGGCGCTGGCCCGGCTGTCGGGCTATTTCCTCGATCGCCTGCGCGGCTTGGAAACGCTAAGACTGTTTGATCGCGCGCAGGCGGAAACCGAGCATATCAGCCGCGCCACCAACGATTTCCGTTTACGTACCATGGAAGTCCTGCGGCTGGCGTTTCTTTCCTCCGGCGTGCTGGAATTTTTTGCCTCGATTTCCATTGCGGTGGTGGCGGTGTATTTTGGCTTTTCGTATCTCGGCGAGCTTCACTTCGGCAGCTACGGCACCGGCGTCACCTTGTTCGCCGGTTTCCTGGTCTTGATACTGGCGCCGGAGTTTTTTCAGCCGCTGCGGGATTTAGGCGCTTTTTACCACGCCAAGGCCCAGGCGGTGGGCGCGGCGGAATCGCTGGTTGCCTTTATCGAGACCGACGTGCAGTCGCAGGGCGCGGGTCTCGCCGCGCCCGTCCTGGGCCCCATCGGCCTGCGCGCCGAACAGCTGGTCATCATGGCGCCGGACGGCACGGCGCTGGCCGGCCCGCTGAATTTCACGCTGGAACCCGGCCGGCGATTGGCCATCGTCGGGCAAAGCGGGGCCGGCAAAAGTTCGCTGTTACATGTGCTGTTGGGATTCCTGCCCTACCAGGGTTCATTGCGCGTTAACGGCCATGAGCTGCGCGACCTGTCGCCGTCGCATTGGCGCAGCCAACTGAGCTGGATCAGCCAAGACCCGTTCCTGCCCGCGCCGACGCTGAAGGATAATATCCTGCTCGGGCGGCCCGACGCGGATGCCGCCATTCTAAAACAGGCGGTGGAGCAGGCCTATATCAGCGAATTTTTACCGCTGCTGCCGCAGGGACTGGATACCGTGCTTGGCGACAATGCCGCGCGCCTGTCCGTCGGCCAGGCGCAGCGTGTCGCCCTGGGACGCGCCCTGCTGCAATCCCCGGCGCTGATGCTGCTCGACGAACCGACCGCCAGCCTGGACGCCCACAGCG
Organism: Sodalis sp. RH14; assembly: GCF_047324285.1. Classification (NCBI taxonomy): domain Bacteria; kingdom Pseudomonadati; phylum Pseudomonadota; class Gammaproteobacteria; order Enterobacterales; family Bruguierivoracaceae; genus Sodalis; species Sodalis sp. RH14. Next base: position 1,488,620 of record NZ_CP178739.1, on the reverse strand, counting down.
AAAAGCTGGTCACGGCGGCGCTGGACCGGGCATCCCGGCGGCACACCACGATACTGGTCACCCATCAACTGGCGGATATCCGCGATTTCGATGATATCTGGGTCATGGGCAACGGCCAAATCGTGCAGCAGGGACGCTATGCGCAGTTGGCCTCTTTACCCGGCCCCTTTGCCGACCTGCTGGCCTATCGTCGCGGAGGACTCTGACTATGCGCGTATTATTCCCCTTCCTGGCCCTGTATCGCCGCCATGCCGGCCAGATTGCCCTGGGCATGCTCCTGGCCATCGTCACGCTGCTGGCCAGCATCGGCCTGCTCAGCCTGTCCGGCTGGTTCCTGGCCGGCTCGGCGCTGGCGGGCATGGCGGGCTTATACAGCTTTAACTATATGCTGCCGGCCGCCGGGGTGCGCGGCGCAGCCATAACCCGCACCGCCGGCCGCTGGGCGGAACGGGTGGTCAGCCATGACGCCACTTTCCGCGTCTTGCAGCATTTGCGCATCTACACCTTTCAAAAAATCCTGCCGCTTTCCCCCGGCGCGCTGGCCGGTTTTCGCCAGGCGGAGCTGCTTAACCGCCTGGTGGCGGATGTCGATACCCTGGATCACCTCTATTTACGCGTCCTCTCGCCCCTGCTGAGCGCTTTTGTGGTGATTCTGGTGGTCACCGTGGGGCTAAGCTGGCTCGACGCCTCCCTGGCCCTGACATTGGGCGCAATCATGCTGGCGGTGCTGCTGATCGTCCCTCCGCTGTTCTATCGGGCCGGGAAGCCGGTGGGGGAAGCGCTAACCCGGCTGCGCGCCGATTACCGGCAGCACCTGGCCACCTGGCTGCAGGGCAATGCCGAACTAACGGTTTACGGCGCCGCCGCGCGCTACCGCGGGCAATTGGACGAGACTGAACGGCGCTGGCAGCAACGTCAGCGGCAGCAGGCCAACCTGGCCGCCCTGGCGCAGGGGATGCTGACGCTGATAACCGGCATGGCGGTCACCTTGATTTTGTGGCTTGCCGCCGCCGGCATCGGCGGCGACAGTCATCCCGGCGCGCTGATTGCGTTGTTCGTGTTTACCACGCTGGCGGCGTTCGAAGCGCTTGGCCCGGTAGCCGGCGCCTTTCAGCATCTCGGCCAGGTTATCGCCTCGGCCGGACGTATCGCCGACGTCATCGGCCGCGACCCGGCGGTGGTTTTCCCGGCCGGCGGACCGGCGGCCGGCGGCGATGCCGCGCTGGTTCTCGACGCCGTCGGTTTCCGTTATCCCGATCAGCCGCTGCCGGCGGTTGCCGGGGTGTCGTTGCGGATAAACGCGGGAGAACATATCGCCATCCTGGGCCACACCGGCAGCGGCAAATCCACCCTGCTGCAATTGCTGACCCGCGCCTGGGACGTGGACCGCGGGCAAATTCTGTTAAATGGCCAATCCCTGGCGCGCTGGAGCGAACCGGCGCTGCGCGCCATGATGAGCGTGGTGCCCCAGCGGGTGCATATTTTCAACGCCACGCTGCGCGACAATCTGCTGTTGGGCGCGGCCCAGGCGGACGACGCGCGGCTGGCCCATATCCTCTCGCGCCTGGGGCTTGACAAGCTCCTGGAAAACCACGGCCTCGACGCCTGGCTGGGCGAAGGCGGACGGCAGTTATCCGGTGGTGAACAGCGGCGGCTCGGCATCGCCCGCGCCCTGCTCCACGACGCGCCGCTGCTGCTGCTCGACGAACCGACCGAAGGGCTGGACGCCGCCACCGAACGGCGTGTATTGGACGCGTTGCATCAGTTGGGCCGGGCCAAGACCCTGGTGATTATCACCCATCGGCTGCAGGGCCTGGATATGATGGATAGAATTTATGTCATGGATCGGGGCGGGATCGCTGAACAAGGCTCCCATGCGACGCTGATGGCGGAAAAGGGGCGGTATTTTCGTTATCACTCTCCGGGTGGCGTATAATTATCGCTAAAGCGGACGGTTGAGGAGAATAAAAAATAAGCGCCATGCGACTGTACCGGCTTTCTCCGGATTCAATACGATTTCCCGCGCCGACATCCGCGCTGCATGAACCCAACGGGCTGTTGGCCTTCGGCGGGGATCTTTCCCCAGAGCGCCTGCTGGCCGCCTATCAACTGGGCATTTTTCCCTGGTACTCGCCGGGGGATGCCATCTTGTGGTGGTCGCCGGATCCCCGCGCGGTGCTGTTCCCGGAGGAATTCCATATCAGCCGCAGCCTGAAACGTTTTCTCAGGCACAGCCCGTTTCGCGTTACGCTCAACCAGGCGTTTGCCGAGGTGATCGCCGCCTGCGCCGAACGGGGCATAGAAGGCACCTGGATTGGCCCCGAGGTGGTTTTGGCCTATCGCCGCCTGCATGCCCTGGGACAGGCTCACTCGGTGGAAGTCTGGCAGGGCGATGAACTGGTGGGCGGTATGTACGGCGTGGCGCAGGGCGCCCTGTTCTGCGGCGAATCCATGTTCAGCCGCCGGGACAACGCGTCCAAGACGGCGTTGCTGACTTTTTGCCGTTTCTTTAGGCAACAAGGGGGAAAACTGATAGACTGTCAGGTATTGAACTCACACACGGCCTCGTTAGGCGCACGGGAAATACCGCGACGCGACTATCTGACCCTGCTGAGTCAGTTACACCCTTTAACGCTGGCACCCCATTGCTGGCAACCACAAACCCTCTCTGCCGGCAGCGTAGACAGCGACCCTGATCGTTGTGAATAATGCGGCGTTCTTCATCACTTCTTTACATAATGAGGGTTTTTCGGCATTATCTTGCCGGTTAAAAACTATGGTATTTAAACCTAGAGGATTCGATGGCCAAAGAAGACAATATTGAAATGCAAGGCACGGTACTGGATACATTGCCTAACACCATGTTCCGTGTGGAATTGGAAAACGGGCATGTGGTAACCGCTCATATCTCCGGTAAAATGCGCAAAAACTATATCCGCATCCTGACGGGCGACAAAGTCACTGTTGAGCTGACCCCGTACGACCTGAGCAAAGGCCGCATTGTCTTCCGTAGCCGCTGATAGGCTTCCTTACCGCCGATATGCGCCGTGCGGGCGCTTATCCGCGCCGACCTGATACTCCATAATGATACCTGCCGGTGCCGGAACACGGCCCGGCTCCCTGTCGCGCAGCCGGACCTCGTCCGCCGCCGCTCCGCTGGGGGAATAAAAAAAGGCGATGCAGCGCATCGCCTTTTTATCTTGCCAGTTACCCGCTGATCGGGGTTTAGTGGACCACGCCTTCCGCTTTGCGTTTTTGCGCGCTGAGGAAATGGTAGGTCAGCTCTTTCTTGTCCTTGTTCAGCTCTACGGTGACTGAACCGCCATCGACCAGCGACCCGAACAGCAGTTCGTTGGCCAAAGGCTTCTTCAGGTTCTCCTGCATCACCCTGGCCATCGGCCGCGCGCCCATGGACTTGTCATAGCCTTTGGTGGACAGCCAGTCGCGGGCTTCATCGCTAACTTCCAGCGACACGCCCTTGGCATCCAGCTGCGCCTGCAGTTCCACGATAAACTTGTCCACCACCAATTGGATGATTTCCGGCGACAAGTGATTAAACCAAATCACGTTATCCAGGCGGTTACGGAATTCGGGGGTAAAGATCTTCTTGATCTCGCCCATGGCATCCGTACTGTTATCCTGCTGGATCATACCGATAGACTGGCGCGTGGTTTCCTGCACCCCGGCATTGGTGGTCATCACCACTATAACGTTGCGGAAGTCCGCCTTACGGCCATTGTTATCGGTCAGCGTACCGTTGTCCATCACTTGCAGCAGCAGATTGAACACGTCCGGATGCGCTTTCTCGATTTCATCAAGCAGCAGCACGGCGTGCGGATGCTTGAGGACCGCATCGGTCAACAGGCCGCCCTGGTCGTAGCCCACATATCCCGGAGGCGCGCCGATCAGCCGGCTGACCGTATGACGCTCCATATATTCGGACATATCAAAGCGCAGCAGCTCGATATCCAGCGCTTTCGCCAGTTGCACCGTGACTTCGGTTTTACCCACGCCGGTCGGACCCGCGAACAGGAAGGAACCTACCGGCTTATGATCCTGGCCCAGCCCGGCGCGGCTCATCTTGATCGCTTCGGTCAGCGCCTCAATGGCCTTATCCTGTCCGAACACCAGCATCTTCAGGCGTTCGTTCAGGTGCTTGAGCACATCGCGATCGCTGGAGGAGACGGTTTTTTCCGGAATCCGCGCGATACGCGCCACCACCGATTCGATATCCGCCACGTTAACGGTCTTTTTACGTTTGCTCACCGGCATCAGCCGGCTGCGGGCGCCCGCCTCATCGATAACATCGATGGCCTTGTCGGGCAGATGGCGATCGTTGATGTATTTCACCGCCAGCTCAACCGCCGCGCGCACCGCCTTGGCGGTATAACGCACGTCATGATGGGCCTCATATTTTGGCTTAAGCCCGGTCAGGATCTGCACGGTCTCTTCCACCGACGGTTCGGTGATATCAATTTTCTGGAAGCGACGCGCCAGCGCCCGATCCTTTTCGAAAATATTACTGAATTCCTGGTAGGTGGTGGACCCCATGACCCGGATCTTGCCGCTGGAAAGCAGCGGTTTGATCAGGTTAGCCGCATCGACCTGACCGCCCGAAGCGGCGCCGGCGCCGATGATGGTGTGGATCTCATCGATAAACAGGATGCTGTTTTTATCCGATTCAAGCTGCTTGAGCAGGGCCTTGAAGCGCTTCTCGAAGTCGCCGCGGTATTTCGTGCCGGCCAGCAACGAGCCGATATCGAGTGAATAAATCGTGCAGTCGGCGATAACCTCGGGCACGTCGCCCTGGACGATGCGCCAGGCCAGGCCTTCCGCAATCGCCGTTTTACCGACGCCGGATTCGCCCACCAGCAGCGGGTTGTTTTTACGGCGACGGCATAATACCTGTACGGTACGTTCCAGCTCCCGCTCACGGCCAATCAGGGGATCGATCCCGCCCACCCGGGCGAGTTGGTTAAGATTGGTAGTGAAATTTTCCATACGCTCCTCCCCGCCTGCCTGCTCTTCGTTAACCGGATTTTCAGGGCCGGGTGCCTGCGTTTCATCTTTACGGGTGCCGTGGGAGATGAAATTCACTATGTCGAGCCGGCTGACATCATGCTTACGCAGCAGATAGGCCGCCTGGGACTCCTGTTCGCTAAAAATAGCAACCAGGACATTGGCGCCGGAGACTTCACTGCGTCCTGATGACTGGACATGGAACACCGCGCGCTGCAATACGCGCTGGAAGCTGAGCGTAGGCTGCGTATCGCGCTCTTCGTCACTGGTCGGTAAGGTCGGTGTGGTCTGTTCGATGAATGCTTCGAGCTCCTGGCGTAACGCCACCAGGTCAACCGTGCACGCCTCGAGCGCTTCCCGCGCAGAAGGGTTGCTGAGCAATGCCAGCAGCAGATGTTCCACGGTCATAAACTCATGCCGGTGCTCGCGCGCTCTGGCGAAAGCCATATTTAAACTGAGTTCCAGTTCTTGATTGAGCATTGGCACCTCCCCAAATTGATTGCCTGTTCAGGCCTTTTCCAGCGTACAAAGCAACGGATGCTCATTTTCCCGGGCATAACGATTAACATGAGCGGCTTTGGTTTCGGCGACTTCGGCGGTGTAGACTCCGCAGATAGCCTTGCCGTGATAATGAACCGTAAGCATCAGTTGCGTTGCACGTTCAACATCATAAGAAAAGAACTTTTGCAGTACGTCAATGACAAATTCCATCGGAGTGTAATCGTCATTGATAAGTATCACTTTATACATTGATGGGGGTTTTACCGCATCTTTCAATAGGTCTTCGGCAAAATTCTGTTCGCCTGGCCTTTCGCTTGTGTTACCCATCGCCTTTCCGTCAATACGTTGCTCTTTCTTGATATACCGCTGCAACCGCCGACTACCCCGGAGCGCAGCCCCATCATGGTTAACAGTCTACCATTAGATGTTCAAAACCGCCGCCTGCTAAAACCTATAACAATAATAGGATTTTGATCGCGACCGGCGCCTTGAGATTTTGTCAAAAAAGCGTCAATATCGTTACCTGCTTCAAAGTTTAGTAATATCATCAGCCAACTCCTCCAGCATCCTCTTGACCTGTGCTTCCTATCCTCTAGAGTGTACTTGCGTAAGCCGCTGCTGTTTTGACCAATCAGGCTTACGACGTCAACAATCCTCATCACATATAAGATTCGGTTGCGAGGGATGTAGAAGCATGGAGACGGGTAAAGTAAAATGGTTCAATAACGCCAAAGGTTTTGGGTTTATCTGTCCTGAAAGCGGCGGCGAGGATATATTTGCGCATTACTCAACAATCCAAATGGACGGTTATCGCACGCTCAAAGCCGGGCAAGTGGTCAGATTCGACGTTCATCAGGGTCCCAAGGGGAACCATGCGAGTCTGATTGTGCCTGTTGAAACCGAGACTGTTGCCTGATGACGCGCCTCGCGATTAATGCCTAAGGATGCTAGTGAAATGCCAGTGAATCGCTGGCATTTTTTTCGCAAGCTGGTCCCTGCATACTCAAGGTATAACATTTTTCTTTTAAGACGCAAGCATAATTATATCAGTAGCAATCACTAAATCGCCTTAAGTTTTCCCCGCGCGCGCTGATTCCCTCCTCCCGCCATCTCACCCCCGGCTGACGCGATATCCTGCGGTCCAAGCCCTGCACCATAAACATATGGTAAACAAGTTATTATCTCTTCTTCATCCCCCCGCCATATTGACCAACCGTTTAACAAGGCCTTGTTGAAATAGGCTTTTGTTTTAACCAGGTCATACAGATATGTCACAGCTTGTATCCAGTCTGGAAAAACCGGATTCATTAACCGGTTGGCAATTGGCGCTGGCCCTGTTTTTCGGCAAGCTGATGCCGGGCGCGGCTTGGGCCCGCCCGGTTTATCGCTGCAAGTTCATGCTCCGCTATCTCTGCACGTTCGCGTATTCCGCGCCCTGGCTGGCATACCTGGCGCAATCCCCGCTGTTGCCGCAGATGCTCGCCTCACAGCCGGGGCTGCCCTGTAAGCTGCACCGCCCCTATCTCGCCGCGAACATGCGCCGTAAACAACGGCTGGACGCCCTGCTGTTTCACTACACCTATACCCAGGCGCACCTCCCCCCGTCCCTGCTCAACGGACACCTGACGGGCGCAGGCATCATCCTGGCGGAGCTTGCGGCCAGGGACGGGCGGCGTTTTTACCTGCGCCTCGACTCGCTGGACCATTTAAACCGCGAAGGCGAGGCCACCGTGCTGCTTACCGATGAACACCATGTCATGCTGGCCGAGATAACCTTTGCCATTACCCCCGGCCAGGGTGCCACGCTCTTTATCGGCGGCCTGCAGGGGGCGGGGCGGCAGGTGGCCCACGAGGCGATACATGCCGCCACAAAATCCTGCCACGGCCTGTTTCCCAAGCGGCTGGCGCTCGAGACGGTAATGCTGCTGGCGGCCAACCTGGATATCCAGCGCATTCTCGCCGTGGGCAATAATAGCCATATGTACCGGGCGCGGCGTTACTCTTCTAAAAAAAGGCGGTTCCTGCACGCTGACTACGACAATTTCTGGCTATCCCTCAATGGTCAACGCGACGAACAGGGTTATTTCCATCTGCCATTAAGCATCCCGCGCAAGCCTCTGGAAACAGTGCCCAGCAAAAAACGCGCCGAATACCGACGCCGATATGAGCTGCTGGACCAGCTTGCCCGACAAATCAACGCGCATTTCGCCAGGGACTAGCCGGCTGCCGCCTGGTCCCAGGCGGCAGCGCCGTGCGTACTTATCACGTTCATCCGCGCAAGACACCATCGCCCCACGCCGCCTTTACAGTTATCCCGGTTTTGGTTAGTTTAAGGCAGCTTTCCCCGCCGCACAAAAGGATGTGACCCCACTATGTATTCCGGCCTGTTGATTATTCTCATTCCTTTACTCCTCGGCTACCTGTTGCCACGCCTGCGCCAAGGGGTGCTGCGGGCCGTCAACCGCCTGTTGAGCGCGATGGTCTATATCATTCTGTTCTTCATGGGCATCAGCCTGGCATTTTTAGATAACCTGGCCAGCAACCTGTTGCTGATTGCCTGGTATGCCGGCATCAGCGCCCTGTGCATCCTGACGGTTAACGGCGCCGCGCTGTGGTGGCTGGAGAAGCGCGCGCCCTGGCCGGCGCCCACCCATCAGGACACGCCTCCCTCCCGGCTGCGCATGGCCATGGATTCGCTCAAGCTCTGCCTGGTGGTGGCGGCGGGATTTGCCATAGGCCTGACCCAATGGCGCTGGCTCAGCGTCGCCTCGCGCGCCAGCGAATTCGCCCTGATCCTGCTGCTGCTGCTGGTGGGGATGCAGTTGCGCAACAGCGGCATGACGCTACGGCAGATACTGCTGAACCGGCGCGGCGCCAATATCGCCCTGGTGGTGGCTGCCAGCGCGATGCTCGGCGGCGCTGGCGCGGCAATGATCCTTGGGTTGCCCCTGCTTACCGGACTGGCCATGGCCTCTGCTTTCGGCTGGTATTCCCTTTCCGGCATTTTAATGACCGATGCCTTTGGCCCGGTGGTGGGCAGCGCCGCATTTTTTAACGATCTGATACGCGAGCTGCTGGCCATCATGCTGATTCCCGGACTGATGCGCCGCAGCCGCAGCGTCGCCCTGGGCCTGTGCGGCGCCACGTCGATGGATTTCACGTTGCCGGTGCTGCAACGCAGCGGCGGCCTGGAAGTGGTGCCGGCGGCCATTGTGCACGGCTTTTTATTGAGCCTGCTGGCGCCGGTTCTTATCGCGCTATTCTCCGCCTGACCGGCCAGGCACTGCACTTCCCCGTTTAAAAGGACTAAGCTTTACCGGCATGGGATTTTTTTTGTCTTAGTCCCGACTCATTTTAAAGGGGAAAGCCATGAAACAAACCGTTGCGGCAGCCATTGCCAAAACCCTCGAGCAAGCCGGCGTTAAACGTATCTGGGGCGTCACCGGCGATTCGCTTAACGGCCTGAGCGACAGCCTTAATCGCATGGGCACTATTCAATGGATGGGCACCCGTCATGAAGAGGTGGCGGCCTTCGCCGCCGGGGCGGAAGCCCATGTCACCGGTCAGCTGGCGGTGTGCGCCGGCTCTTGCGGGCCGGGCAACCTGCATTTGATCAACGGGTTGTATGACTGCCACCGCAATCAGGTGCCGGTGCTGGCGATTGCCGCCCATATTCCCTCCAGCGAAATCGGCAGCGGCTACTTCCAGGAGACCCACCCGGAAGAACTGTTCCGCGAATGCAGCCATTACTGCGAATTGATTTCCAATCCGGAACAACTGCCCCAGGTGCTGGGCATCGCCATGCGCAAGGCCATTCTCAACCGCGGCGTCTCGGTGATCGTGCTGCCGGGGGACGTGGCGCTGAAACCGGCGCCGGAAGACTATCAGCCGTCATGGTATACCCCGCAGCCGTCCCTGAGCGTCCCGCCGGTGGGCGAATTGGAAAAACTGGCCGCGGTGCTGAACCAGGCGGAAAATATCACGCTGATGTGCGGCTGCGGCTGCGCCGGCGCCCATGATGAAGTGGTCAGGCTGGCCGGACTGCTCAAGGCGCCGATCGTCCATGCGCTGCGCGGCAAGGAGCATTTGGAGTGGGATAATCCCTATGATGTCGGCATGACCGGCCTGATTGGCTTCTCGTCCGGTTATCATGCCATGATGAACGCCGATACGCTGGTCCTGCTGGGGACCCGTTTCCCCTATCGCGCCTTTTATCCCACCAACGCCAATATCATCCAGATTGATATCGATCCGGGCAGCCTGGGCGCCCATTGCGCGGTGAACATGGCGCTGGTCGGCGATGTCAAATCCACGCTGGCGGTACTGTTGCCGCGCTTGACGGAGAAAACGGGGCGCCATCATCTTGATCAGGCGCTGGAGCATTATCACGCCACCAGGGGGGATCTCGATGCCCTGGCCAAACCCAACGGCAATAAACCTATTCATCCGCAGTACGTGGCGCAGCAGGTCAGCCGCCTGGCCGCCCGCGATGCCATCTTCACCTGCGATGTGGGTACGCCGACCGTATGGGCGGCACGCTATCTGGAAATGAACGGGCAGCGCCGGCTTATCGGCTCTTTTAACCATGGCTCCATGGCTAATGCCATGCCGCAGGCCCTGGGCGCTCAGGCGGCCTATCCCAAGCGCCAGGTGGTCGCCCTGTGCGGCGACGGCGGCTTCACCATGCTGATGGGCGATTTTTTATCCATGGCGCAGATGAAGCTGCCGGTTAAGATCGTGATTTTCAACAACAGCGTGCTGGGCTTTGTCGCCATGGAAATGAAGGCGGGCGGCTATCTGACCGACGGTACCGACCTGCAGAACCCTGATTTTGCCGCCATCGCCCGCGCCGCCGGGATCAAGGGCATCCGGGTGGAAAAATCCGCCGATCTTGACGCCGCGCTGGAAGAGGCGTTTGCCACCGACGGACCCGTGGTGGTGGATGTGATTACCGCCAAGGAAGAACTGGCCATGCCGCCGCAGATTAAATTCGAACAGGCAAAAGGTTTCAGCCTGTATATGCTGCGGGCCATCATTAACGGCCGCGGCGATGAAGTGGTAGAATTGGCCAAAACCAACTGGCTGCGCTAGGGCCCGGTATGATACGCCCGGCATCAGGGTCCCTTTGCCGGGCGGCGGCATCATTAGGGCACAGGTGTTAACGCCCGTATCAAGAACGTAACGGAGTGAGCATGATTGATCTACGCAGTGATACCGTCACCTTGCCAAGCGCCGCCATGCGCCGGCTGATGGCGGAAGCCGAGGTTGGCGATGATGTTTATGGCGACGATCCCACCGTGGCGTCGCTCGAAGCCGACGGGGCCCGGCTCAGCGCCAAAGACGCGGCGCTGTTTTTCCCCAGCGGCACCCAGGCCAACCTGGTGGCCTTGCTGACGCATTGCCAGCGCGGGGAAGAGTACATCGTCGGCCAGCAGGCGCATAATTACCGCTTCGAAGCCGGCGGCGCGGCGGTGTTGGGCAGTATCCAGCCACAGCCGCTGGACGCCGACGCCGACGGCACCCTGCCGCTGGATAAGGTGGCGGCGGCCATCAAACCCGATGATTTTCATTTCGCCCGCACGCGCCTGTTAAGCCTGGAAAATACCCATAACGGTAAAGTGCTGCCGCAGGAATACCTGCGGCAGGCCTGGCAGTTTACCCGCGACCACCGTCTGGCGCTGCATATTGATGGGGCGCGCATTTTCAATGCCGTGGCGGCGCTGCAGATCCCGCTCAGCGAAATCACGCAATATTGCGATACGCTGACTATCTGCTTATCAAAAGGACTGGGTGCGCCGGTGGGCTCGCTGCTGTGCGGCGGCGCGGATTATATCCACCAGGCCCGGCGCTGGCGCAAGATGGTGGGCGGAGGGATGCGTCAGTCGGGGATCCTGGCGGCGGCGGGCCGTTACGCCCTTGAGCATAATGTGCAGCGGCTGCGCGAGGATCATGATAACGCCCGCTGGCTGGAACAGCGGCTATCGGCATTGGGCGTTGAGATCGTGGCCCCGGGCGCGCAAACCAATATGCTGTTTATCCGCCAGCCGGCGGAATTGGCCGCCAAGCTCGGCCCCTGGATGAAACAGCATGATATCGTGGTGGCCGCCGGCACGGTTACCCGCCTGGTCACCCATTTAAATATCAGCCGTGAAGATCTGGAAAAGGTGGTGGGCTGCTGGGAGGAATTCCTGCGCCATCAGGCACAGCTATCCGGCGCCCCGCTCACCGGCGTGTATTTCCAGTAACGCATCCAGGATCGCCTCGGTTTCCGCGTCCGCCAGGCCGCGGAAATCCCGCGGGCGAAAATGCATCTGGAACGCCGCCAGCGCTTTTTGCTGCAGCGCCGCCGGCAGTTGCGGCGCTACATCGTAACCGTATTGCGCCATCCGGGTCATTATGCCCGCCATCGCCACCGGCGAGTTGGGGTCGCGCCCCGCCAGGTAATGCTCTACCCGCCGCGTATCCGGCCAGACGCCAACGCCCGCCGCCGCCAATTGCCGCCAGGGGAATAACGGGCCGGGATCCTGTTTGCGCCGCCAGGCGATATCGCTGTGCCCCACGACATTGCCTGGCAGGATATGATACCGGTGGATGATATCGCGGCTCAGGGCAATGACCAGTGCGACTTGCGCCGGGGGATAGGGGGTCGCGCGCGCGCCCGTCAGGGTACGCCGGTACCCGTGGTTTTCGATTTCAATGCCAATCGACGTATCGTTAAGATGTGTGCGTCCGCGCCAATAGCTTTCGCCCGCGTGCCAGGCGCGACGGGACTCATCCACCAGCCGTAGCGCGGTGGGTACGCCCGGCGCCCCTCCGGGCACCGCCGGGATAAGATAGTGGGCGCTGACCTGCTCGGCGGTCAGGGTGCTCAGCGACGCGGCAAAATCCTCGGCGGTATAATGGATGACTAAAAACTGCACCCGCTCATCCGCGCCATGCGCGCGCCGTGAATCGTCCACCCGGTAAGCCGCCTCATGGGCCGGCGGTGTTATTGCCTGCTGGCAGCCGGCGATGCACAGGATTAACAGGGTCATGGCCCACCATGGCATCGTTGGTTTCGGCCCGCCGGCCGGACAGCCCGGCGCGCCGCTGCTCATCATGCCAATATCCATCAAGCACCTAATCCTGTTGAGTCATATCACCCGACGGTGACGCGCTGTAAATGATATACGCCAGGTATCGGGCCGGCTATCCTGTTTACCATTTAATTATTTTCAACGCTGTCGCCAGCAACGCATGCCGCGGCTGATAAATATCCTTTCCCCTCGGCGCGAAAGCAGCGCTCGGGATTTTCCGGTCTTGACAAGACCAAGGATTAAAAACCGCTACAGGCGCGTTAATCCATAAAGAAATTGATGATTTACAGGCGCCACCGCAAGACGGCAAAAATGATGAAATACCCGCCGATTGCCCTGAATTAATGCAGATTAAAAAAATATCAGGAAAAATTGAGCAATAACATCCACTTGAAATTTAATGCAAGCGCATTCTCCAAGGATGATAAAGATATTCACCCGCACAATACCTTGGGATAAAATGATTTTAAGACCGCTATCCCACCCCATTGCCCGCCAGAATAACGCCAGGCGCCATCTTAACCGGGCCTGGCGCGTCCCCGTCTTTAGCCAAACGTGCCGGTCCTCACACAACCATCTGATTTTTAATTATACTCGATGGTACTGATCTCTCGCCATCCTCTATCGTGAAGGTTAATAATGAACAATAAGCTTTATGCCCTCTTGCCGCTGGCATTGATTCTTGCCGCATGCACCCAGGTCGATCCGGCGTTTAAGGATATCGGCACGCGCAGCGCACCCTGCGTCGACGGCGGGCCGGATACGGTGGCGCAGGCGTTCTACAATCTGCGCATCGCGCAGCCGCAGGGCAAACCCAGCGCCTCGCAGCTGGGGCAGTACCGCCCCTACCTCAGCGAACGGTTGTTCCACGTACTGACCACGGATCGTAAAGCGCAGGCCAAGCTTACCGCCTTGCCGCCCGGGGATATCTTCAGCAGCCAGGCCGACGGACCCGCCACGGCCGAGGTTCACAGCGCCTCGCGTATCCTCAATACCGATGCGAAAAATATCCCCCTGCGCGTAGACCTGTCCCGCAGCCAGGGCAGCAACGGCCAATCGGTGCGCTGGCAGGATGAAGTGCTGATGATCCGCGAAGGCAACTGCTGGGTGCTGGACGACGTACGCTACCTTGGCACGCTATCTCCCCATCCCGCCGGCACCCTGCGCCAAACGCTGGAAGAACGTTAATCGCGCGCAGCCAGCGGTTCTTGCTGCTGCGGGCGCCAGCGGGCGCTGCGCCCGCTGCCCGCTGGGCTAAAATGCAGCACATCGCGGCAATCCGGCGGTGAGGAATGACGTTTTGTGCTGTTCGTGATATTATTACGCCCCTAAATGTAAATTTTAATCGCGGCAGATTGCATCGACAGGCTGTCGACGTTAACATCTGCCGCCTTAATGGCTATTCAGTTTCTTCGCATGAGTATTCAACTAAACCGCATTGACTGTTTTTACGGCGCCACCCAGGCGCTGTTTGATATCACCCTTGACTGCCCGGCGGGAGAAACGTTGGTGCTGCTCGGCCCCAGCGGGGCGGGTAAAAGTTCTTTACTGCGGGTACTCAACCTGTTGGAGATGCCCCGCGCCGGTCAGTTGTCGATCGCCGGCAACCATTTCGATTTTATCCAGGCGCCCGGCGAGAAAGCCATTCGCGAACTGCGTCAAAACGTCGGCATGGTATTCCAGCAATACAACCTCTGGCCGCATTTAACCGTGCGGCAGAATTTGATCGAGGCGCCCTGCCGGGTGCTCGCCCTGTCGCGCGCCGTGGCCAACGAACGGGCGGACAAGCTGCTCGATCGCCTGCGTTTAACCGATTTCGCCGATCGTTTTCCCCTGCATTTATCCGGCGGCCAGCAGCAACGGGTCGCGATAGCCAGGGCGCTGATGATGGAACCGCAGGTGCTGCTGTTTGATGAGCCGACCGCGGCGCTGGACCCGGAAATTACCGCACAAATCGTCAGCATCATTCGTGAACTGGCCCAAACCGGCATCACGCAGGTGATTGTAACGCATGAAGTAGAGGTAGCGCGTAAGACTGCCAGTCGCATCGTGTATATGGAAAACGGCCACATTGTGGAACAAGGCGATGCCACGCATTTCGCCACCCCCCACACCGAGGCGTTTGCTCACTATTTGTCGCATTAATTGTTGGAATAAAAAAATGAAAAAATTGATTATTGCCGCAGTGCTGGCCGGAATGACGTTTTCCGCCGCCGCGGCGCAGACCATTCGTTTCGCCACGGAAGCCTCTTATCCTCCGTTTGAATTTGTTGATGCCAATAACAAAATCCAGGGGTTTGATATCGATTTGGCCAATGCGCTCTGCAAACAGCTTCAAGCCGAATGCACCTTTACCAACCAGGCTTTCGACAGCCTGATCCCAAGCCTTAAATTCCGTCGTTTCGACGCGGTGATCTCAGGCATGGATATCACGCCGGACCGTTTGCAGCAGGTGACGTTCAGCCAGCCTTATTATGAAAACTCCGCCATTTTCGTGGCGCAAAAAGGCAAATTCGCCGATCTGGCCGCGTTGAAAGATAAGCGTGTCGGCATGCAGAACGGCTCCACCCATCAGAAATTCCTGCTGGATAAACATCCTGAAATCACCGCCGTGCCTTACGACAGCTATCAGAACGCCATCCTGGACTTGAAAAACGGCCGTTTGGACGCCGTCTTCGGCGATACCGCCGTGGTCAATGAATGGCTGAAGAAAGACGCCGACCTGGCCACCGTCGGCGATAAAATCACCGATAAAGCCTATTTCGGCACCGGCCTGGGCATTGCCATGCGCCTGAACAATAATGAGCTGCGCGACCAGTTCAATACGGCGCTGGATAAAGTCAAGCAAGACGGTACCTACCAGACTATCTACCAGAAATGGTTTAAGCAGTAATCGCCTTTCATGAATGAACTTCAACCCATAGCCAGCGCCGCCGGGACCACCGTCGGCCTGGCGCTGTGCGCGCTGGTGGCCGGGCTGTTTCTGGCGATGTGTTTTGCCGCCTGGGAATCCGTCCGCTGGAGATGGCTGGGGCTTATCGGCACCGCCGTGGTGACGCTGTTGCGCGGCCTGCCGGAAATTCTGGTGGTGCTGTTTATTTATTTCGGCGCCTCGCAGCTGCTGGTGATACTTGCCGACGGCTTTAGCCTCAACCTGATTGCGGCGCGTATTCCGGTGCGCCTGCCGATTGATAACTTTAACGTCAGTCCCTTTGTCTGCGGCGTGATTGCCCTGGCGTTGCTGTATGCCGCCTATGCCTCGCAAACGCTGCGCGGCGCGCTGAAAGCCATCCCGCAGGGACAGTGGGAGTCGGGCCAGGCGCTGGGCATGAAAAAAAGCACGGTTTTTTTCCGCCTGGTGATGCCGCAGATGTGGCGCCATGCGCTGCCTGGTCTGGGCAATCAATGGCTGGTGCTGTTGAAAGATACCGCGCTGGTGTCGTTGATAAGCGTTAATGACCTGATGCTGCAAACCAAAAGTATCGTCAGTTTCACCCAGCAGCCGTTTACCTGGTACCTGGTCGCGGCGGCGGTGTATCTGGTCATCACCCTGTTCAGCCAGATCATCCTGCGGGCGTTCGAGCGCCGTTCCACCCGTTTCGAGACGAGGGATTCCTGATGCTGGCCTACCTGCCCGAACTGCTGAAGGGGCTGCCCACCAGCCTGACGCTGACGCTGTGCGCCATCATCATAGCCTTGCTGCTGGCGCTGCTGTTTACCCTGGTTATCAGCCTGAAGACGCCGGTGCTGACGCCGTTAATCAAAATCTACATTACCCTGTTCACCGGCACGCCGCTGCTGGTGCAGATATTTTTGATTTATTACGGGCCCGGGCAATTCGCCGCCCTGCGCGCCATTCCCTGGTTATGGGCGCTGGTCTCGCAGCCATGGCTGTGCGCCATGGTGGCGCTGGCGCTTAACAGCGCCGCCTACAGCACCCAGCTCTTTACCGGCGCTATGCGCGCCATTCCCGCCGGACAATGGCAGTCATGCGCGGCGCTGGGCATGTCGCGCCTGCAATCCCTGCGCTTATTGATGCCGTTCGCCATCAAGCGGGCGCTGTCGTCCTACTCCAATGAAGTGGTGCTGGTGTTTAAAAGTACCTCGCTGGCCTACACCATTACCCTGATGGATATCATGGGCCATGGGCAGTTAATGTATGGTCGCACCTACGACGTCATGGTGTTCGGCGCCGCAGGCATTATCTATCTGTGCGTTAACGGCGTGCTGACCCTGCTGATGCGTTTGATCGAGCATCGGGCGTTACGGTTTGAACGACGTAACTGAGGGAATGCGTTGCAGCAGAACCAGCGTCTCGTAATGGGCGGTATGCGCAAACATATCAAATAACTGCGCCTTGACGATACGGTATGCCGGCAGGGCCTGCAGATCCCGGGCCAGGCTTTCCGCCTGGCAGCTGGAGTAAAGAATATACGGGGGCGCCATGCTCTCCAGATAGCGGCATAAATCCGCGCCAATGCCGCGCCGGGGTGGGTTGACCAGCACCAGATCCGGCACCTCCGCCCTTGAGCGCGCGAACTGGGTGGAATCCAGCGCCTGGAACATCACCTGGGTCAGCCCCATCAGCTGCGCCGACTGGCGCGCGCTGGCTATCGCCTCGGCGCTGATTTCAATGCCGGTCAGGCGCATATTCGGGCGCGCGCAGTGCAAACCAAACCCCCCCACCCCACAAAACAAATCCCACAGGCTGCTGATTTCCAGTTCGCCGACCCACTGCCGGGCGGCGGCATACAGGCGCGCGGCGACCGACGGGTTGGTCTGGAAAAAACCGCGCGGGCGGATAAACAGCGGCACATCATTGAGCCGTTCCGCCAGCGCGGTATCCTCGGTCAGGATGATTTCAGTTTCACCTTCAAGAATGGCCATATGCACCGGCTGGAGATTCACCGATATCACCTGAAGCTGGGGCACACGCTCCCGCAGCCAGGGCAATTGGGCGCGCAGCGCGTCCAGCTTGGCCTGCGAGCGCAGCACGAAACGCAGCATCATGCCGCCGTCATGCCGGCTTTCGGTCAACAGCAGGAATTTTAACTCGCCGCGCCGGCGCGCCACGTGATAAGGCGTCAGGCCGGCGCGGGCGATAACGTGCTTAAGCACGCCGAATACCGGCGCGAAGGTGGGGGGGTAAAGCGGGCAGGCGCAGAGATCCAGCGGCTCTCCGTCCCGCGCCATGATGCCTAGCACCGGGCGTTCTACGCTGCCGCTTACCACCATTTTCGCCTTATTGCGAAACGCCGCGGGCGGCGAAGCCACCGGCGCCAGCCACTGCGCCACGGGCATGGCCGACAATAATCCGGCCAGGGCGGCCTGTTTATCCGCCAGCTGCTGCGCATAGGGCTTATCCAGCCACTGGCAGGAATGGCAACGATCCGCGCTGAAAAGTTCGCAATGCATAGGTTTTCTGGCCGGTTAAACGGGCGCGCATTGTACCACCGGTTTTAGGTAAAAATCACCGGCCGCGTTTAAAAAACCGCCGGCTGGAGATCGGCGCGAATAACAGCAACACGATCACCATATCCGGCAGTTTATGCATCAGCAGTTCGCCGGAGATCTCCGCGGCGCTGGCGCCCGGCAGCGCGAACATTTCAGGATAAAAACCATTCCAGGTGGCCAGGAACAAATAGCCGGCGCTCAGGCCCTGGCACCCGGCAAAATACCAGCGCGCCCAGGAATGACCGCGCATCACCGCAAATCCGCAGCGCAACTCGACGAACAGCACCGTGAGGCTTGCCAGAAACAGCAGCGTCAAATCCCACGAGCGGCTGCTGGTCTCGATAAAGCTGCGCACCCCCTCCACGCCCAGGTTGCTGGTCAACATCAGCATGCCCAGGCAGCGGGTGGCGACGATGGCGCTGCCGGCGACCAATACCGCCACCGGCACATTACCGCGCCAGCGCGTCCGTTCCGCCGCGGCGCGCTTTAGCATACGCCAATGCAGCGGGCCCGTATTGCCATCCCTCAGGATGTCCGACATGGCCTTTCTCCTTGTTATTACGCCGTATTAAACAGCGGCACACGGATAAAGACTAGCAGTAATCTGCGCAATCAGCCACGGGCCGCCCGCTGGCGATCCCGCAGGCGTTGCTTTTCAGCGCGGGACATCAGCCACCAGGCGATCAGGCCGATAATGCCGACCACGCCCAGGATGATGGTGGCCAGGGCATTGATTTCCGGATTTACCCCCATCCTGACGCTTGAGAACACCAGCATCGGCAACGTGGTGGCCCCCGGACCGGCGACAAAACTGGCGATGACCAGATCATCGAGCGACAGGGTAAAGGCCAGCAGCCAGCCGGATACTATGGCCGGGGCAATCATCGGCAGCGTTATAATAAAAAACACCTTGATGGGCGTGGCGCCCAGATCCAGCGCGGCTTCCTCGATGGAGGCATCCAGCTCGCGCAGCCTGGAATTGACCACCACCGCCACGTAGGCGGTACAAAACGTCACGTGCGCCAGCCAGATGGTGAACATGCCGCGCTCCGCCGGCCAGCCGATGGCGTGCCCCAGCGCCACGAACAGCAGCAGCAGCGACAGGCCGGTTATCACATCCGGCATCACCAGCGGCGCGGTCAGCATAAAGGCGAACCCGTTGGCGCCGCGAAAGCGGCCGAAACGCACGATCACCACCGCCGCCAGGGTACCCAGGATCACCGCCATGGTGGCGGTGGCGGCCGCCAGCGTCAGGCTGAGCGACACGGCGCTTAGCATCGCCTGGTCATTGACCAGGACGCCATACCACTGCGTCGACCATCCGGCCCATACCGTGACCAGTTTCGAGCTGTTGAACGAGTAGATAACCAGCATCAGCATCGGGGCGTACAAAAAGGTAAACCCGGTGATTAAAATCACGATGCGCCAGGGCGAACGCACGACAGGTAGCGTATTCATGCCCGATCCCCCAGGGTTTTATTCTGATGTTTATGGAACCACATAATCGGCACGATCAGCAGCAGCAGCATGATAACCGCTACCGCGGACGCCACCGGCCAATCGCGGTTATTGAAAAATTCCTGCCATAAAATGCGCCCGATCATGATGCTGTCGGGGCCTCCGAGCAGCTCCGGAATCACGTATTCGCCCACCGCCGGAATAAACACCAGCATCGAGCCGGCGATAATGCCGCCTTTGGTCAGGGGAACAATCACCTGGAAAAAGGTTTTCATCGGCCGGGCGCCGAGATCGAGCGATGCCTCCACCAGGGAATAATCCAGCCGCGTCAGCGCGGTATAAATGGGCAGGATCATAAACGGTAGATAGGCATAGACCACTCCGATATATACCGCCAGATTGGTATGCAGGATCACCAGCGGCTGATCGATAACGCCGAGCCACAGCAGGACGTTATTGAGAATACCGTTGTTTTTCAGGATCCCCATCCAGGCGTAGACCCGGATTAAAAATGACGTCCACGACGGCAGGATAACCAGCAACAGCAGGATATTGCGCGTCGAGGGTTTACTGTGGGCCACCGCCCAGGCCATCGGGTAGCCTATCAGCAGGCAGAAAAAGGTGGAAACGGCCGCGACCTGCAGTGATTGCAGATAAGCCTCGATATACAGCGGATCGTCCAGCAGTTGCAGGTAATTGGCCAGGTTCAGCGAGATATCCAGCTTACCGTCGAGCCAGCTGACCAGGTCGGTGTAGGGCGGGATCGCCCGGGCCATCTCCGCCATGCTGATTTTGAAAACAATCAGGAACGGCAGCATAAACAGCAGCAACAGCCACAGGTACGGCAGAAAAATCACCGCCTTGCGCCCATGGCGCATCTGCAGCCTTGTCAAGATGCGGGGGGTGTTGACCCGATCGACGGCCGGCGGGGGCAGTAATTTTTCGTCAGATGCAGACATGATGTTCCCCTGTCCTATACCGTCAGCACAACACAGCTGTCCGCATCCCAACAGAGACGCACTTCATCCCCCCAGGTCGGCGTGCCTTTTCGGTAACGGTGCGCATTTTGCAGCTGCGCGCTGATGGTCTGGCCGCTTTGCAGCAGCACATGGTAAATGGAGAGATCGCCGAGATAGGCGATATTGACCACTTCGCCGACGGCAAAGTTAAAGCCGTCCGCGGGCACCTCCTCGCACAGCATGATTTTTTCCGGCCGCAGCGCCACATGCACCGGCACGCCGTCAACCACCGAGACATCGGAGTTCACCTGCAGCGGGTGCACCAGGCCGGGACTTTGGATAATGAGCGCATCGTCGTGACGCTCAACCAGCAGGCCGTCGAACATATTGACCGAACCGATAAATTCGGCGCTGAAGCGGCTGTTGGGGTGCTCATAAATCTCTTCCGGCTCGCCGATTTGCACAAACTTGCCCCGGTTCATAATGGCGATGCGTCCGGCCATGGTCATGGCCTCTTCCTGATCGTGCGTCACCATCACACAGGTCACCCCGACGCGTTCCAGGATATCCACCACTTCCAGCTGCATGCGGTCGCGTAATTTTTTATCCAGCGCGCCCATCGGCTCGTCAAGCAGCAATAGCTTTGGCCGTTTAGCCAGGCTGCGCGCCAGCGCCACGCGCTGGCGCTGGCCGCCGGAAAGCTGATGGGGCTTGCGGGCGGCGAATTCCTGCATATGCACCATCGCCAGCATCTCCGCCACGCGTTGCTTAATCTCGGCGCGCGGCAGTTTATCCTGCTTCAAGCCGAAGGCAATATTCTGTTCCACCGTCATATGCGGAAACAGCGCATAGGACTGGAACATCATATTAATGGGCCGTTGATACGGCGGCATATGGGACAGGTCCTGGCCGTCGAGCACAATCTGGCCATGGGTGGGTTGTTCAAAGCCCGCCAGCATCCGCAGCAGCGTGGATTTACCACAGCCTGACGCGCCCAATAAAGCAAACATTTCCCCTTTATAGATCGTTAAACTGACATCATCGACCGCCGACTGGCCGTCGAAGGTTTTGGTCAAATTGCGAATCTCCAGCAATGGCGTTACCATTTTCTGGGTTTTGGGCTGTGGGCGGGGTATGGCATCGTTCACTGACATGACTCTCCGGAACAGAAGAAACGGATAATCGTTAATCGTCTACCGTCTCTGAAATAGCATAACAGGCGGTATGAAACCGCCTGTTGGTTAGCATAATGTCAACCCTGCGGCGGGCAGATTACTTGCCGCTTTTTACCTTGGTCCAGGCACGGGTGATAACCCGGTCTATTTGCGGTGGCTGAACTTTAAGGCTAAATAATTTAGCGCGCACCTCGGGCGGCGGATAAATGCCGGGATTATTGCGCACCTCTTCATTGACCAGCGGCGTGGCCGCTTTATTGCCGTTGGCATAGAATATCTGATTGCTGACCTGGGCAATAACCTGGGGGTCCATCAGAAAATTAAGGAACTGATAGGCCTCGTCGGTATTTTTGGCGTCGGCCGGAATCGCCAGCACGTCAAAAAACGCCAGCGCGCCTTCCTTAGGAATACTATAGGCGATATGAACGCCGTTCTTCGCTTCCTTCGCGCGATTTGCCGCCTGCATCACGTCGCCGGCCCAGCCGATGGCAACGCAAATGTCCCCATTTGCCAAATCGTTGATATATTGCGAGGAATGGAAATAACGGATGCTGGGGCGCAGCTTTAACAGCAGATCGGTGGCCGGCCCGGTATAATCCGCGGCGTTGGCGCTGTTCGGATCCTTGCCCAGGTAATTGAGGACGGTGGCGAATATCTCCGAGGGCGCATCAAGGAATGAAACGCCGCAGCTTTTCAGCTTCGCCAGGTTTTCCGGTTTTAACACCAGATCCCAGCTGTTTACCGGCGCGTCCGCGCCCAGAATGGCTTTGACCTTATCGACGTTATAGGCAATGCCGGTGGTAGCCCACATATAGGGAATGGCATATTTGTTATCAGGATCGTGCTGGCTGATAAGTTTCAATAATTCCGGATCCAGATTTTTATAATTCGGCAGTTTACTTTTATCCAAAGGCTGGAATACCCCGGCGGTTAACTGTCGCTCCAGGAAACTGGCGGAAGGCACCACCACGTCAAAGCCGGTACTGCCGGCCATCAGTTTACCCTCCAATACTTCATTGGAGTCGAAAACATCATAGATGACTTTTATGCCGGTTTGTTTTTCAAAATCCGGCACGGTGTTCGGCGCAATATAATCCGACCAATTATAGACATGCAGCGTTTTTTGTTCCGCACCTGATGCGGTGACGGACGCAGCCATCAGCAGGCCGGCAACTATACCCGACAACCATTTTTTACGTTGGGTGAACATCCGTTGCTTCCTCCAAATCCCGGTCAATAAAAGATATTTCTGTATAACGTCGCCGGTATACAGTGCTTAAATAAGCGCAGCGGCTGTTGGCGGCACCGTGAATAGCCGATCCCCCGCGGACGCGCGCGGGGAGATAACGTTATGAAAACGGTTGTCCGACGGATCACGCGCAGCATCGCAAGCATAACCGCAGCGCCACTGCGACGCCAGCGATCCGCAAAAAAAATGGCTTTAATCGATTAATTATTCACTAATTAGTGAACAAATCTGGTATTGGACGCATAAATGACAAAGGATCTGCGCTCGCGCGGGCGCAACGACAGCATAAATGATGGGAAGGTACCGGGAGGGCACGCCGCCTGCGGCAGGCGGCAGATCAATGGATAACCGGAAGGGTATTTTTGGCGTCGGCGGGCTGTTCTTCGCCGTCAATAAACAGCAAATCATTGGCACGCGCTTCCAGAATCAGCATGGAAATCTGTTCTTCGGACTGCTGCATAAAATGTTTAAACTGACCAAAGGTCACGCCCACCTCAATGCTTAACGCCTGGCACGCCACCAGCTTGGGCAAGTTATCGTCCTGAATATCGATAAAGGCCTTCACCGTCAGCGAACTGGCATTTATCTGACTTAAATCCCCCACCAGCGCTATCAGCGCGGTGGGACGCACCTCCGCCAGGGCGGAAAATAAAATGACGTTATCGACCAAATCAACTTTGGCATCGAAGATACCGTCAAAATTTTGCATATGCGGCAGATGCAACGCCTGGCAGGAGTCACACTCGAAAAACGTCAGGCTGAGCTTTTCCAGCCAGCGTCTAAGGATGTCCAGATCCGGGACAACAAGTGAATCCATGAAGGCCAACCTCTAAATGAAAAATGCGAAACGGGGCATAGCTTACGGAATAATCGTCAAAGGTGCCATGGACAAACGCAGGAAATTATTTTAACAGTCGGCCCGGCCGGTTATCCGGGCGTAGCGGCGCGCGGCGCGCTATTGCGCGGCAAACAACATCATATTGATTTTTAATAGATAGCTTTCTCATTAATCACCATAGGTCAGACCAATGTCCGCCCCCCGGGACAAAATCTGAAAATGCCCTTTTTGCCGCGGGTACGGTGGATTTACAAGGTATTGCCCGGTTTTAACATTTTCTGGCCGTGCTGTTCGATGTATTCAATCATCATTCCGGCAATATCGGTGCCGGTGGCGGTTTCCACCCCTTCCAGGCCCGGCGAGGCATTGACCTCCATCACCAAGGGCCCGCGCCGCGCCCGCAGGATATCGACGCCGGCCACATCAAGCCCCAAAGTGCTGACCGCCTTGATGGCCACCGCCCTCTCCCGGGGGGTAATGACAATTTTGCGGGCCGAACCGCCCCGATGAAGATTGGAGCGGAAATCTCCCGCTTCGGCCTGGCGTTCGATAGCCGCCACCACCCGGTTGCCCACCACCAGGCACCGGATATCGCAGCCTTTCGCCTCCTGAATATATTCCTGCACCAGAAACTGCGCCTTCAAGCCGCGAAAGGCGTCGATAACACTCTTGGCGGCCTGGGATGTTTCAGCCAGCACCACGCCGATGCCCTGAGTGCCTTCCACCAGCTTCACCACCAGGGGCGCCCCGCCCACCATGGCAATCAGATCGCCGGTATCGTCCGGGGAATCGGCAAAGCCCGTCACCGGCAGATCGATGCCCTCTTTTGCCAGCAGTTGAAGGGAATGCAGTTTATCCCTGGCGCGGGTAATGGCCGAAGAACCGTTCAGCGCATAGCTGCCCAGCATTTCAAACTGGCGCAAGACCGCGGTGCCGTAAAAGGTGATGGCGGTGCCGATCCGCGGGATAACCGCATCGTAATGCGCCAGGCGATTGCCGCGGTAATGAATGGCGGGCGCGTCGCAATTGATGTTCATATAGCAGGAGAGCGGATCGATGATATCCACGCTATGACGTCGGAATTCGGCCGCTTCCCGCAGTCGCCTGCAGGAAAACAGGGTGCCGTCCCGGGATAAAATGGCTATTTTCACGGTTTACCCAGATTGATCATAGTGGACCGGCTCATAATAATCCGCCCGCGGGCGCGGGTCGAGAAAAGTTTAGCGTCCCGGGACGGTTTGCTCGCGCATGAAACAGATAGGCGGGATGCATTGGACTAAAAGGTATTTTCTGCTTTTTTTTGACGCAGGTCACAGGCATAGTAGCTGACAGCGAAAAGCATAACCGAGTGCAAAGATTCGTTTCGTTTTTTCTTTTATGCGTTAAGGAGTGTATATGTTTGCTGTCATTTTTGGACGTCCGGGCTGTCCTTATTGTGTGCGCGCTAAAGAGCTGGCTGAAAAACTGACCGCTGAACGGGATGACTTCTCTTTCCGTTATGTCGATATCCATGCGGAAGGCATATCCAAGGCCGACCTGTCGAAAACCGTCGGCAAACCCGTGGAAACCGTGCCGCAAATCTTCGTCGATCAGGTTCATATCGGCGGCTGCACTGATTTTGAAGCTTACGCGAAAGAAAACCTCAGTCTTTACCAGCAATAATCCGCACTGCTTTATTACTGCATCACTGCGATGGAAGCCAGCCCGGGCTGGCTTTATTCTTTTATGCCGCCGTCAATGCGCCGCCCCTTTGTATATCACGCCGGCAAAGTAACACCCCAGCGCGCCGCAGGCGCACCAGAATACCGCGCTTAACATGTAGGCAAGCTGATACCACAGGCTGATGGATAAACCATGTCCGAGGTAAAACAGCAGCAGGCAAAAAGGCGAAGCGATCAGGGCGCCCACGATCGGATTGATGATTTTATTCTCATGCAACAGCAGGCTGCCGACGATGCCGGGCAGTAAAAACAGCAGCAGGCCAAATGCCGCACCGTGATCCCCGGTCTTCATCACTTCGAAGCCGCTGACCTGGCTGGCAAAGATTACGCCGAACAGTACAGCACTGCTTATGGTTCCAGCCCAATGCCGGTAGAGCGCCATTTTTGCCTCCCATAATTCACGCTGTGATCAAAACGCCCTAGAAAAAAACGCGATTTCCCGGTGATGAATGCCGCCCAGATCATCCCCGGCCGCCGGTCATCGGCAGAAAATGTTTACCGCGATAAAATGACGTATATTTTCCCGGCGTCGAGGGAAAAACGGCGCCAAAGGCGAACGTCCGGTAACCGTCAAATCCCGGGACGCTTACCTGGCGGCAATAATTGTGTATTCTAAGATTTTATTCTAATGAATATACTTTATAATCTCATAATTATCAAACAGTTGCTGGTAACAATAAAGTTATGGCCCATGCTTATTAAGGTGGCTGATTTGTTACGCAAGAATGAAATTTTGTTATTCATTGTGAGAGAACAATCACACCCCGATGGACATATAATACCGATGATAATCTTCCAACCTTGTCATTAGCCTGACTTTTTTACGGTAAATAAAATAATTTCTTTTTTTGCCCAGGGCGCGGCGCTGAAACGCTTTTTGCCACCATCAGACCTTTTCTATCCATGGCGGCGTGGCAATAAAATGAAAATTTCAGTTTTTTCTTATGATGACACGCCGCCCTCTTACATTAATTTTTTTACATAAACAGCAGCCACCGGCCGCGCGCGCCGGGTCGGCCGTACGCGTTGCCGGCTGCTGCCGTACGGCGCGGGCGCCGACGCATAAGCACGGCGCTCATGGCGCCGTTCGGAAATGAGATTTTTTTGATCTAACGCAGAACTTTCGCTTATGGCCGCAGTCTGAATATGTGCCACTGCTTTTCTTTGATGTCCCCAAATTGAGGAGCCCGATCGTCCCGCCTATTAGGTTCAAGACTTTCGGGTTTTTTATTGTCCGCCATTCCCCCGGTCATAACGGTTGCCTGGCGCATCGAGCGGCGGTTTCCCCGCTACAACCTGCGCCCCTGCGCTGACGTCGCCACCTGCAGGCCGGACAGCGATTTTTTAGTCTGGTCGCTGGGCCGGGGCCGGGGCCGGGGCCGGGGCCGTATTATCCCCTATTATTCCACGAAAAATGACTAATTCAATTACAGTAAATTAATTAAAAGATAATTCATAATAACAGCAATAATAAATGCCGACATTAGGTGCTTGGCCGCATAATAGCGTTATAGGGGTGCAGGCTATTGGGCAGGCATTAATCTCATGACGGCGGCAGGTCGAAAAAAAATGCCGCCAATGCCAAAAAATATCATTATATTAAAGCGTTAGTTAACCTTAACGTTAATGAACCATTACAAATATTATAGCAGGAGTTATTATTATTACGCATTAACCTAACCCGTACTGCACCATTAAATAATCGACTTAGATCAAAAAAATCAACATAGCGCATGAATATCCCGAACAAATTCTATATTATGTCCATCTGATCTCACCGCCCAATATTATTTACCTGATGACTCGCTCTTACTGTTTTTCGTAACTGCTATTGCAATAAAAGCGGCTATGTAATAAGCCTTTGCAGTTTATATATTATTCGTTCCGCTTTGTTTTTTGGAGATATAATGGATACAACTCAAGCCACCACGGAAACACTGGCCCATCGGACCGCGTCGGCATCCTGGAGCAAAACGGATGCTGTCTGGATGATGGGGCTTTATGGCACGGCTATCGGCGCCGGGGTGCTGTTTTTGCCCATCAATGCAGGTATCGGGGGCCTGGTGCCGCTGATCATCATGGCGCTGATTGCGTTCCCCATGACCTTTTTCGCCCATCGCGCTTTATGCCGCCTGGTGTTGTCGGGCGACGGCGCGTGCCGGGATATTACCGACGTGATTGAGCAACACTTCGGCGCCCGGGCGGGCCAGGTGATTACCCTGCTTTATTTTTTTGCCATTTACCCCATTCTGCTGGTCTACGGCGTCGCCATCACCAATACCGTCGACAGTTTTATTACCCATCAATTGCACCTTACCGCGCCGCCGCGCGCGCTGCTGTCGCTGATCTTGATCATGGGCCTGATGACCGTCATCCGCCTGGGCAAGGAGATTATCGTCAAGGTCATGAGCATGCTGGTATTCCCCTTTGTCGCGGTGCTGTTGTTCCTGGGCGCGTTCCTGGTGCCGCACTGGAGCACCGACATTTTCCATACCGCCCTGCCGCTTCGCGGCACAGGAAACGGCGGGTTATGGCATACCCTGTGGCTGGCGGTGCCGGTGCTGGTATTCTCGTTTAACCATTCACCCATCATTTCCGCCTTCGCCATGTCGAAAAAAAAGGAATACGGCGATAACGCCGAGCAAAAATGCTCGCGCATTTTATTATACAGCAACATCCTGATGGTGCTGACGGTGATGTTTTTCGTTTTCAGCTGCGTCCTTAGCCTCTCGCCCCAGGACCTGGCGCACGCCAAAACGCAAAATATCTCCATCCTGTCCTTCCTGGCCAATCACTTCAACAATCCCTTTATCGGTTTTTTGGCGCCGGTCGTGGCGTTTGTCGCGATAACCAAATCCTTCCTCGGCCATTACCTCGGCGCCAGCGAGGGCTTTATCAGCCTGCTGGATAAGGCGCTGCGCAAGCCGGGCAGAACCGTCCATGAGGTTACACTGCACCGGCTGACGGGGCTGTTTATGCTGGCGTCGACCTGGCTGGTGGCGACCATCAACCCCAGCATCCTGGGTATTATTGAAATGCTGGGCGGCCCGATTATCGCCATGCTGCTTTTTCTGCTGCCCATGTATGCCATAGCCAAGGTGCCGGCCATGGCCCGCTATCGCGGCGCGGCCAGCAATTATTTTGTTTGGGCCATAGGCTTTATCGCGCTGTCGGCGATTCTGTATAAGCTGCTGGAATAAGGTGGGATAATGCCTCCCGCTGGGAGGCATCATAATAACGGAAGACGAGACGGCCTATTTGCCAAACCAGCCGTGTATGGTCTGCAGGATCCAATCCCAGATGTTGCGGAAAAAGCCGCCTTTCTGCACTTCATCGAGCACCACAAGCGGGCGTTGTTCGACAACCTTGCCGTCCAGTTGAAAATCAATGGTTCCTACCACCTGGTGGCGAGCCAGCGGC
Source organism: Sodalis sp. RH14 (assembly GCF_047324285.1). Lineage (NCBI taxonomy): Bacteria > Pseudomonadati > Pseudomonadota > Gammaproteobacteria > Enterobacterales > Bruguierivoracaceae > Sodalis > Sodalis sp. RH14. Next base: position 1,459,750 of record NZ_CP178739.1, on the reverse strand, counting down.
GCCTCAAGATGAGGAGACGCCAGGGTAAATGACGCCTTCAGGTTTTTCATCTGGCCTTTAGGCAAGGTAACAGACGCATCCTGCGCCACGCCCAAGTCCACCTCACTGCGATCGCCGAACCAGACCCGCTGGCGGGTAAAGGGTTTGCCGGCGGGAATCAGCGTCAGCGTTTCATAAAAATTGAAGCCCCAGGTGAGGATTTTTTCGCTCTCGCGAAAACGCACCCCGTCGGTGGGCGCGCCCAGCACCACCGAAATCAGCCGCATGCCGCCAGGGGTGATAGCCGACGCCACCAGGTTATGGCCCGCGCCATCGGTATAACCGGTCTTGATGCCGTCCACGGTGAGATTGCTGTTCCATAACAGCCGGTTGCGGTTGAGCTGTTTAATCTTGTTATAGGTGAATTCTTTTTGTTTATGCAGGGCATATTCGTCCGGGACATCCCGAATCAGCGCCTGGCTGATGATCGCCATATCCCGCGCGGTGCTGTATTGCCCTTCGGCATCCAGCCCATGCACGGTGAGGAAATGGGTATTTTTCAATCCCATGACGTCGACATATTTGTTCATCAGGCTGACAAACGCATCCTGACTGCCGGCGACATAATCCGCGAGGGCGATACTGGCATCGTTGCCCGACTGGATCACCACCCCGTTGTTCAGATCCGCCACGGAGACCTGCTCTCCGGGCTTCAGGAACATCAGCGACGAACCGCGCAGTACCGGGTTACCCGTGGCCCAGGCATCCTTGCCGATGGTGACTTTATCCTGCTCCGTGATTTTTTTGGCCTTCAGGGACTGCCCAATCACATAGCTGGACATGATTTTTGTCAGGCTGGCGGGGTCGAGACGCAGATCGGCATTTGACTCCGCCAGCACTTTGCCGCTTTGATAATCCATCAGGATAAACGCCTTGGCGTTTACTTCCGGCGCGGCGGGCGGCGTATCGGCCCGGGCTGCGGGGATGAGGGCCAGCACCAGCAGTGCGCCCAGGGTCAGGGTGGTTTTTTTTTGTGGAAAAATGTCATTCTTCATGGCGTGGCCAGAGTATCCCTTCAACAATGGTAACCGCGTTACTCACGGTAGAGATCCCAACAGAGTTTGATGACAAAGCCATACCTTGGGATGATGGGCAAAACCATAAACATAGCGATGTTCCTGATCATCATACCCGTTTTAAATTTGTGTGCTGGTTTGTCAGCCGTGCAAACACATTAAGTCTATGCGAAACAGTTCAACTTTGCCGCAACGGCGATCAATTTTCAGCTCTTTTTACATTTTTTTATCTTACCGCCGCCTGACGGCGGGCGGCGGTTTAGCGTTTACTGCGCCGGTCGGCGCGTTGTGCCAGGGCGTCGCCCAACACCTGGACTATCTGGACTAAAATAACCAGCGCCACCACGGTAATGATCATAACGTTGGTTTCATAGCGGTAATAACCAAAACGGATGGCCAGGTCGCCCACCCCACCGCCGCCGACAATCCCCGCCATGGCGGAATAGCCGATAAGGCTGACCAGGGTGATGGTCAACCCTCGTAATAGACCCGCCAGCGCCTCCGGTAATAACACCGTGCAGATGATGCGCATCGGGCTGGCGCCAAAGGCTTCGGCAGCCTCGACAATGCCGGGATCCACTTCGCGCAGCGCGCCATCCACCAGACGGGCATAAAACGCGATGGCCGCCACGGATAACGGCACGGCCGCGGCGATGGGCCCGATGGTGTTGCCCAGCAACAATTGCGTTAACGGCAGCAGCAGCACCAGCAGGATGACAAAGGGTATCGAACGGATGATATTTACCAGCACCGTGCCGCTAAGATAGAGGGCGCGGTTTTGCCAGAACAGATGGCGGTCGGTGACATAGATGAGAAAGCCCAGCGGCAGGCCGCCGATAATGGCAAACAGCGTGGCGATCCCTACCATCTGGAAGGTTTCGCCAAACGCGGCAAAAAGATCGAGCCATAAATCAGCCATGCAGCACCTCCACGCGCGCGGTATTTTCCTGGATATAGGTGACCGCCAGGGCAACCTGTTCCGGCCGGGTGGGATGGGTTAACAGCGCCACCAGCACGCCCAACGCGCGGTAGCCGATATACTCAATTTTTCCGTGCAGGATATTCACCGACACGCCGAAACGCGTGGCGACATCCGACAGCACCGGCTGCTCGGCGGAGGCGCCGACAAACAATATTTTCAACAGGGTACCGCGTAAATCCTGCATTAAGCGGGGCGGCAGCTCCAGATTAAAGGTATGCGAAACCAGTTGCCGGGTAAATTCGTGCCGGGGCGTGGCGAAAATGTCAAAAACCGCCCCTTCCTCCACCACTTTCCCCCCGGTCATCACCGCCACGCGGTCGCAGATGGTCTTGATGACCGTCATTTCATGGGAAATCAATACAATGGTAATGCCGAGGCGGACATTGATTTCCTTAAGCAGCGTCAGTATTGATGCCGATGTTTCCAGATCCAGCGCCGAGGTCGGCTCGTCACACAGCAACACCTCAGGCTGGTTAGCGATGGCGCGTGCGATGCCGACCCGCTGTTTTTGCCCGCCGCTAAGCTGTGCCGGGAAGGCCGCCGCCTTATCGGCCAGGCCCACCAGCGCCAGGATTTCCGGTACCCGCCGGGCGATATCACCGGAGGATTTGCCGGCCGCCCGCAGGCTGAAGGCGACGTTCGCCGCCACCGTGCGCGTATGCATCAGGTTAAAATGCTGGAAAATCATGCCGATTTTTTGCCGTTGCCGGCGCAGCGCGCCGCCGGAAAGCGCGCTGACCCGGACGTCGTTAACGATAACTTCGCCGGCGCTTGGCCGCTGGAGCAGGTTGATGGTGCGCAGCAGCGTGCTTTTGCCCGCCCCGCTGGCGCCGACGATACCGTAGATTTCACCGCGTTTAATCCGCAGGCTGACGTCGTCCACCGCACGGGCGCCCGGTTGCTTTCCCTGTGGGAAATCCACGCTGATATGGTCTAACTGAATCATTATCCGCATACTCCAAAATCACATCCAAAGCGGAAAACCGCCTGCCGAACAAGAGTGCCGGCAGGGGCTTGGTCAGGGTTTAACCTGGGGGGCGGCCTGCATCCATTCGGGTTTCTGGAATTGGCTGAACATCGAGCCGGGTTGGTTAATCACCGCAGCATACGCCGGCGATTCCACCGCGGCCTTGATGTCTTTGACAAAAGGTTTATCCAAATCGTCGGTGCGTACCGCAATGACATTTTTCAGATTTTCATCCAGCGTTTCCAGCGCCAGGGCCGATGACATCTTCAGGCCCGCGGCAATGGCAAAGTTGCCGTTGACCAGCGCGCCGCTGGCGCTGTCTAGGGTGCGCGGCAACTGGGCGGCCTCCAGCGGCTTGAATACCAGGCCGCGCGGATTCAGGGCGATATCGCGTTCGGAGGCTTTGGTGGGGTCGATATCCGCCTTGATTTTAATCAGACCCAGTTTTTCCAGAAAACGCAGGCCGCGCGCCAGGTTGGTGGGATCATTTGATAGCGTGATGATATCGCCCTTTTTGAGCTCGCGGATGGCGGTGATTTTATGCGAATAGAAACCCATGCTGGCGGTGGGCACGGTGATAAGTTTACTCACCTTCAGGTTTTTGTCGGCGGCAAACTTTTCCAGATACAGCGTATGCTGGAAAAGATTGGCGTCAATACTGCCGTTGGCCAATGCCATATTCGGCTGTACATAGTCGCTAAACTCCCGCACCTCCACCGTATAGCCTTTCTTTACCAGCTCAGGCTTGATGGCCTGCTTCACCATATCCCCATAAGGACCCGGCGCGACGCCGAAGACAATGGTTTTTGGATCGCTGTTCGCCTGGGCCAATTGCAACCCCAGGGCAAACAGCCCTACGGATAAAACCGCGCGCACGATTTTTATCACTGTCATAACGATACCTTTCCCTAAATGAATGGACCCGGCCAATGGCCGTAAAACCCAAGATTAAAGCATAATTCCCAGGCGGACATCGCGGATTCTTGCCGCGCTATTTTTTTTTGAAACAAAATATCGTTTAAAGATGCATGTTTAGATAATTATCAATTAGCGCAATAGTTTACAGGTTATAATTTATGAAGACCGGTTAAACCATGAAGATATGTCCGGGAAAAGCTCATTTTCTTTTTATGCGCTAAAATCAGGCTTAATACGGCGATAAAAGGCGGAGCAGGTAAACCGGTTTTTTTACGGCATAACCCCCTGTTAGGCCACGCTGAAGATTGCCCAACTATTTAGAAAAATATAACGGAGAAGGCGCAATGTTGACAATCTGGGGTCGTGAGAATTCAGTGAACGTGAAAAAAGTACTGTGGTGCGCCGCGGAACTTGAACTGGCGTTCAACGTAATACCGGCTGGCGGCGAATACGGTAAAAACAAGGATCCGCTGTTCCTGGCGTTAAATCCCAACGGCCTGGTGCCCTGCCTGCAGGATGATGATAACGATTTGGTGCTCTGGGAATCCAATACCATCGTACGCTATATGGCGGCAAAATTCGGCCAGGACCAGTGGCTATTAGCGGATGCGGCGGTACGCGCCGCCTCTGAAAAATGGATGGACTGGACGTTATCCAGCCTGTCGCCGGCGTTACAGCCGGTGTATATCAATCTTATCCGCACGCCACCGGCCAAGCGTGATAAACAATTGATAGAAAACGGCATTAAACGATGCGAGGAATTATTGGATATCGCTGAAACCGCTCTGGAAAAACACCCCTATTTTTCCGGGGAAAAATTCGGCATCGGCGACATTCCCATCGGATGCCTGGCGTATAACTGGTTTACGCTTGATATCGAGCGCAAACCACGTACCCATCTGCAAACCTGGTATGACGCCATTTCTTCCCGTCATGCCTTCAAGACGCGGGTCATGCTGCCGCTGAGCTAACCCGGGCCTGCCGATCGGCATGATGACGCGATGCGGGCCCGGCCGGAAGCGCCCGATCCCCGTGGCGGCCGTTGCCCGTCATGCGTGCGTTACGCTGTTCAGATACCGCAGCCATCGGCTATCAGGCCGGTGGTTATTCCAGCCCAAGCCTGAGTAATTTACCGTCCCGCTCGTCGGTGAGCGCGTAGACGAAGCCGTCGGGTCCCACGCGCACATCGCGGATGCGCTCATGGCGGTCTTCCAGCAAGCGTTGTTCAGACTTCACAACGTCTCCCTTTAGCGTCAGTCTGATTAACGCCTGTTGTTTTAATGCGCCGATAAACAGCGAGTTCTTCCACTGCGGAAATCGATCGGCGTTATAGAACGCCATACCGCTTATCGCCGGCGATTTTTGCCAATACCAGGCGGGTTGCACCGTGCCCGCGACCACACCGCCCTGCGCTTCGGGGATTTTCAAACCCGAGTAGTTAATGCCGTAAGTGGCGATCGGCCAGCCAAAGTTAGCGCCTTTGGTGATGATATTCACTTCATCGCCCCCCTGAGGGCCGTGTTCATTCTCCCAGATGACGCCGGTCCAGGGATTTAATGCCATTCCCTGCGGATTGCGATGCCCCAGGGACCAGATTTCCGGACGGGCATTATCGTCGTGGACAAAAGGATTATCCGGCGGTATTTCGCCATCGGCGGTTAAACGGACGATTTTGCCCTGGTGTTTGGTCATATCCTGCGCCGTGGGGCGGCGATTATTTTCGCCCAGGCTGATAAACAGAAATCCTTGCCGGTCAAATACCAGCCGTCCGCCAAAATGCTCGCCGCTGGACAGTTTGGGCTGCTGGCGGAAAATCACTTTAAAATCGGTCAGTTGCAGATTATTTTCCGATAAACGGCCATACCCGACCGCCGTACCCGCGTCGTCTTTGCCCGCTTCGGCATAGCTAAGATAAATGCGCCGCGACTGTGCAAAATCCGGGGCCAGGACCACATCGAACAGCCCGCCCTGGCCGTGGGCGTAGACCTTTGGCACGCCGGCGATGGGGGCCGAAAGGGGCTGGCCGGGCTGCCAGTAGCGTAGCCGTCCCGGTCGTTCGGTAATCAACATACCGCCGTCCCGCGGCAAAAATGCCAGGGACCAGGGGTGATCCATACCCGTGAGCAATTGGGTGACCTGAAGTTCCGCCGCCATGAGCCGGCCGCTGAAAAACGCCAGGCCGGCCGACAGCAGCAGAGGTGTTATCCAACGCATGGTGTTCTCTCCATTTTATCGTTCCCCTTAAGCGTAGAAATGACCCGCCGGTTGCGCGATAAATCACCGCCGGATTTACACTTACTGACATTACCGTTATTCCCTCGCGTGGTTCCCGTGCCCAATCGCACGATGTTTTTAGTTTCATAATTAATAAATTGCATGTTATTAATTTATAAATAACTAAGTTATCTTGAAAATTGATACCCCCTGCCAGACAACACTGAGATTACCCGCTTCGATGGGTTGAGTTATAGACAGTTTCGGGATACGACAAGGAGAAACAATGCATACTGTAAAATGCGGGTTCGCCGCTTTGACCCTCAGCCTGCTGCTAAGCGGCTGCGCTCCTCATCAGCAAGCCGCCGCGCCTGAGACGGCACAGCAAAAGCTCACGGAACAAACGGTATTTGCCGTTAACTGGATGCAGCAATCGGGCGAAATCAGCGCCCTGTCCTACCAGGCTTTCAATACCGCCGAAACGGCATTTACCCAAGCCAAAGCCCGCCCCGGCCTGAAGAAGGCGGTGGTGGTGGATCTGGATGAGACCATGATCGATAACAGCGCCTACGCCGGCTGGCAGATCAAGCATCACCAGCCCTTTACCGACGCTACCTGGAGCAAATGGAATCAGGCGCGCGAGGCCAAGGCGCTGCCGGGCGCGGTGGCGTTCTCCCACTATGTGCTGGAGCACGGCGGTCGTATTTTTTATGTCTCCAACCGCGCGCAGGCTGACTACACCGCCACGGTGGATAATCTCAAGGCGTTGGGTTTTGCCGACGTCAGCCCGCAAACAGTATTACTGAAACCTACCGGCGGCAGCTCCAATAAGGTTGAGCGTTTCGCGGCGGTGGAAAAACAGGGCTATGATATCGTGGTGTATGTCGGCGATAACCTGAATGATTTCAGCGGCGAGACCTATCATAAACTGAATACCCAACGGCGGGATTTTGTTAACCGTCACCAGGAGGAATTCGGGCGCAAATATATTGTGCTGCCCAATCCCAGCTATGGCGATTGGGAGGGGGGCATGGCGCAGGATTACTTTAAGGTGAATGATGAGGGCAAGGTGAAGATCAGGGAGGAGAGAATCGATGCCTGGGATGGGAAATAGGGAAGGATTGGCACTGCGGGTAATGGTCCGTGGCTGTTGCTTTTATCATTGACTGCCGCTTCTGCCAATGGCATTTATTTTTGGCACTGGCTCTTGCTATAGATAGTGCCATTTTCTATTGCCACCTGCTTTTGACCTTCACCTTCACTTTGATTTTTACTTTGATTTTGATTTTGACTTGGTCGTTGATTTTGACATTGACTTTGACTTGGTCGTTGATTTTGACGTTGACGTTGGACCGGCATCAAGCACGCTGACGGCACGGTTCACGACCGGACGAGCCGCAGGGATGCGGCGAGAGCTTAGGCCCGCGCCGGGAGCGCGTGCCGTGCGGGCCGCAGGGCGGGAGCCGGGACGGAAGGCACCGCGCAGCGGCGTGCGATCTGCCGGTAGCCCGGGGGTCGAGGGGGCCGGGGCGACTGCCGGCCCCTCGTCGCTTGCCCGCACGGGGCACCATAAAACACCGCCGCCCGCGGCAAGTGAAATCCCCACCTCACCCACAGACATCCCACTCCGGCAAGCGCCCCCCTCACCCGTTGACAACCCCACTCCGGCAAACGAAATCCCCACCTCACCCGCAGACATCCCACTCCGGCAAGCGAAATCCCCACCTCCCCCGTTGACAACCCCACTCCGGCAAACGAAGCCTCCGCCTCGCAAACCCACCCCATCAGCGCCACCAGTAAAAGCCCAAAAAGCGCACGCGGCCCCCGCCAGGGCACCCTTCTCCTTAATTCTTTAACTTAGGATCCAGCGCATCCCTCAACCCATCCCCCAGCAAATTAAACGCCAGCACCGTCAAAAAAATCGCCAGGCTCGGGAAAATGGCAATATGCGGCGCCGTCACCATATCCGCCCGCGCCTCATTCAGCATCGCCCCCCATTCAGGCATCGGCGGCTGCGCGCCCAGCCCCAGGAATGACAAACTGGCGGCGGTGATAATCGAGGTGCCGATACGCATGGTAAAATACACCACGATGGAAGACATCGTCCCCGGCAGAATATGGCGCAGCAGGATGGTGCGGTCCGACGCGCCGATACTGCGCGCCGATTCAATAAAGGTCTGGTGCTTGAGCACCAGCGTATTGCCGCGCACCAGCCTGGCAAACGCCGGAATGCTGAAAATCGCCACGGCGATAATCACATTCGCCATGCCGCTGCCCATAATCGCCACCACGGCGATAGCCAGCAAAATACCCGGAAAGGCAAACAACACGTCGCAGATCCGCATAATCAGCCGGTCCCACCAGCCTTCATAAAACCCGGCCACCAGGCCCATCACCGTGCCGATGACCATGCCGAGCAAGACGGAAAAAAAGCCCGCCGCCAGCGAAATGCGCGTGCCCATCAGGATGCGGCTGAAAATATCGCGCCCCAGGGAATCCACCCCCAGCCAGTGCATGGCCGACGGCCCTTCGTTAAGCCGGTCATAATCAAAAAAGTTTTCCGCGTCAAACGGCGCCAGCCAGGGCGCCAATAACGCGCTGATTATCAGCAGCAGCACAAATACCCCGGCCGCCAGCGCCAGCGGCTGCTGTTTAAAGCGCCGCCAGAACTCGCTCCACGGCGTGCGCACGCGATGAGGATTAAGCACCGGCATCGCCGCCAGGGCGGCGTTTCGTCGCCAGAATTTCATCGCCGGTCCTTACTGATACCGGATAGACGGATTGATTGCCGCATATAACATGTCCACCAGTAAATTAATAATGATAAATTCCAGCGAAAACAGCAGTACCTCGGCCTGTATCACCGGATAATCGCGCATCTCCACCGAATCCACCAGCAAACGTCCCAGTCCGGGCCAGTTAAATACCGCCTCCACCACGATCGAACCGCCCAGCAGAAAACCAAACTGCAGGCCCATCATGGTCACCACCGGAATCATGGCGTTGCGCAGGCCGTGTTTCACCACCACCCAGAATTCGCCCACGCCTTTGGCCCGGGCGGTGCGCATATAGTCTTCCTGCATCACCTCGACAAAAGAGGCGCGGGTAAAGCGCGCCATGATGGATGCCACCGCCGCGCCGAGAGTAATGGCGGGCAGGATATAATGCCGCGGCGTGTCCGCGCCCACGGTGGGCAGCCAGCCCAGGCCGACGGAAAACACCTGCATCAGCAGCATGCCCAGCGCAAAGGCGGGAAAAGAAATCCCCGAGACCGCAAGCGTCATGCCGATGCGGTCCGGCCAGCGGTTACGCCATACCGCCGAAACGATGCCCAGCGCCATGCCCAGAATCACCGCCCACGCCATACTGGCGACGGTCAGCCAGAATGTGGGCATAAACCGCGAGCTTATCTCGGCGCTGACCGGCCGTTTCGACACCAGCGAGGTGCCGAAATTGCCGCGTACGGCATTGGCGATAAAATGGACAAACTGCTCCGGCAAGGGCCGGTCCAGCCCCAAATCCTGGCGCACCAGCGCCACCACCGAGGCATCGGCGTTCGGCCCCGCCGCCAGCCTGGCCGGATCGCCCGGCAGCAGGTGGACAAACAGGAACACCAGCACCGCGACGATCAGCAGGGTCGGGATCAGCCCCAATAAGCGCTTAATAAAATAATTCAGCATTCTGCCGGGTTATTTCATATCAGCGTGGGTGAAATCAAATGAACTGTCCGGCATGACATAAAAACCGGTCAGATTCTTGCTGCGCGCGTACAGCATTTTTTCCGTCAGCAGGAATACCCAGGGTGCGTCAGCCCAGATTTTATCCTGCGCGTCTTTATACAACCGGGTTTTCTCGGCGCGGTCGGTGGTTTTCAGCGCCTCGGTCAAATCTTTATCCACCTGCGGATTACTGTAAAAGGCGGTATTGAAGATGGCAGGCGGCGCGGAGGTGCTGGCGAACAGCGGCGTCAGGGCCCAGTCGGCCTCGCCGGTGGACGCGGACCAGCCGGTATAGAACATGCGCACGCCGGTTTCGTTCACCCCTTTGGCCTCGACCTGGGCCGCGCGCTGGCCGGCATCCATGGCGGTAACGGTGGTTTTAATCCCCACCTGGGCCAGCTGTTGCTGGGTAAACTGCAGCGCCTTCTGGAAGGTGCTGGTATTGTGCGATGACCATAGGGTGGTGGTGAACCCGTCCGGATAACCGGCTTCCTTCAGCAGTTCGCGCGCCTTGGCCGGATCGTAGGGCCAGGGTTTGTATTTAACCGCATAATCAATGCCTGCGGGCAGCGGCCCCTCGGCGGGCACGGCATAACCGGCATAGGCGACTTTGATCAGCGCGTCTTTATTAATGGCGTAGTTCACGGCCTGGCGCACCCTGACGTCGTCAAACGGCTTTTGCGTTACATTCAGGCTGATATAGCGCTGCAGGATGGAGGGCGCCGACACCACATCCAGCTTCGTGCTTTTTGCCAGTAAGGCCGCCTGTTCGTAAGGGACCGGGAAGGCAAAATTGGCTTCGCCGGTTTGCAGCATCGCCGCGCGGGTATTGTTGTCCACCACCGGTCGCCAAGTGATGCTGTCGAGCTTGGCGGCGTCTTTTTGCCAGTAGCCGTCAAAACGCTTCACTTTGACAAAATCGGTCTGGTTCCACACCTCAAATTCGTATGGGCCGGTGCCCACCGGATGAAAGCCGATTTCCTTGCCGTATTTTTGCAGCGCCGCGGGGGAAATCATCGCCGCCGCCGGATGGGACAAATTATTGATAAACGGCGAGAACGGCGTTTTCAGCGTGATTTTTACCGTTAACGGGTCGACCACCTCGGTCTTGTCGATCATTTTGAACAGATTGTAGCGCTTGAGATGGTTGTCCGGATTGCTGGCGCGATCCAGGTTCACCTTGACCGCTTCGGCATTAAAATCAGTACCGTCCTGGAACTTCACGCCTTTATGCAGCTTGATGGTATAGGTGAGGCCGTCGGCGCTGGCCTGATAACTTTCCGCCAATACGTTAACCTGCTTCATATCCTTATCGAAGCCAAACAGCCCCTGGTAGAACGACTTGGCCACCGCCTGCGACAGGGTATCATTGGCGTCATACGGGTCCAGGCTGGTAAAGTTGGAACCCACCGCAATCACCGCGTCCTTGGCCGCCCAGGCCGGTACCGATACCCACGCGCCCATCACCGCCGAGGCGATAAGCATATTACGCTTAACCGTGTTTTTTATCATAAGGTTGCACTCTCCAAGAATATCCCTGTCAGTAGGCGCCGCCGATCGGATGACGGGCCACATAGTGCCCCTCCCCGACCTTAACCAACGGCGCAACGATTGGTTCATCTCCCAGCGCCCTGACGGGGCTGGGAATCTCATCTACCAGTAAAGCATGTTCCGGCCGGCGGCGCGTGGGATCGGGAACAGGCACCGCCGACATTAATTTGCGGGTATAAGGATGCTGCGGGTTGGCGAAAACCTGGCGACGGGGTCCGATCTCGACGATTTGCCCCAGATACATGACCGCCACCCGATGGCTGACCCGCTCCACCACGGCCATATCGTGGGAAATAAACAAAAAGGCAATGCCGAATTCACGTTGCAAATCGAGCATCAGGTTAATGATCTGCGCCTGTATCGAGACATCCAGCGCCGAGACCGATTCATCGGCCACCACCACCTTAGGATTAAGCGCCAGCGCCCTGGCGATACAGATACGCTGGCGCTGGCCGCCGGAAAACTCGTGGGGATAACGCTGGGCGTGTTCGGGCAGCAGCCCTACCCGCGTCAGTAACGTTTCCACCCGCCGTTGCGCTTCCTGGCCCTGCGCCACGCCGTGCACCAGCAGCGGTTCCATAATCGAATAACCGACGGTGAGCCTGGGATCGAGCGAGGCGTACGGATCCTGGAAAATAAACTGGATATCGCGGCGCAGATGCTGCAATTCATGTCCCGTGAGCGCGGTAATCGACCGGCCGTTGAAAATAATATCGCCGCTCTGGCTCTCCACCAGGCGCAGCAGCGAGCGGCCTGTCGTGGATTTTCCGCAGCCGGATTCGCCCACCAGCGCCAGGGTTTCGCCGGGATACAAGGAGAAACTGACTTTTTCCACCGCGTGCACCCGGCGCCGGACACGGTTGAAAATACCGCCGCGGATATCAAAACCGGTGACCAAATCCTTGACCTGCAAAATCGGCGCGGCGCGCGGCGGCACGGTATCTTGCCCCTTGGCCGCGCTTAGCGCGGGAGAATCCGGCGCCCTGGCCGCGACCTCGATATCCGCAGGCGCGGCGTCCTGTGGGTTGAGCAGCGGAAATTTCGCCGGGAAATCGCTGTCGGCCATCGAACCCAGCTTCGGCACCGCCGCCAGCAAAGCCTGGGTATAGCGGTGACGGGGGTGGGCGAACAGCGTGTCGACCGGGGCCGACTCCACATCATTGCCCTGATACATCACCAGCACCCGGTCGGCCATTTCGGCCACCACGCCCATATCATGGGTGATAAACATCACCCCCATTTGCATTTCACGCTGCAGGGTGCGGATCAACTGCAGGATTTGCGCCTGGATAGTCACATCCAGGGCGGTGGTGGGCTCATCGGCAATCAGCAGCGCCGGCTTGCACGACAGCGCCATGGCAATCATCACCCGCTGGCGCATGCCGCCGGAGAGTTGATGGGGATAGCGATCGAGCATGCTTGCGGCGTTGGGAATGCGCACCAAATCCAGCATGTGCAGCGCCTCCTGCCGGGCGCTGCGATGGTCTTTGCCCTGATGAAGGCGGATGGATTCGGCTATCTGCTCGCCCACCGGAAACACCGGATTCAGCGACGTCATCGGCTCCTGGAAAATCATCGCCATATCGGCGCCGCGCAGGCCCCGCAACGTGGATTGGCCGGCCCGGGCCAGATCAAGCACCTCGCCGCCACGGCGACGAAACAGCATGACGCCGCTGTCCACCCGGCCGCCGCCCAGCTCCACCAGCCGCATAATCGATAAGGCGGTGACCGACTTTCCGGAGCCGGACTCGCCGACAATCGCCAGGGTCTCGCCGCGGTTGATGGTAAATGAAATACGCCGCACCGCCTCGATGCGCTGGCCTTCATGGGAAAAATGCACGCTCAGGTCACGCACCGACAATACCTGTTCCTCCGGTAAACCGGGCGCTGCCGCCGGTGACGGAACCGGATGGCGTCCTGTTGCCATAGGATCGACCATCAGCGGTAGATGCCGATATCGGGCGTAGCGCCGACATAACCGACGCCGCGGTACATACCTTCGCTATTGAACGGCAGCGCCACGTTGCCCGCGGCATCCACCGCAATCAGCCCGCCGGAGCCGCCAAGAGCCAGGATCTTATCGAAAATCACCTGCCCGGCGGCTTCCTGGAGCGATAGTCCGCCGTACGCCATGCGCGCACTCACGTCATAAGCGGCCACGCCGCGCATAAACACTTCACCGCTGCCGGTACAGGAGATGGCGGCGGTGGCGTTATCGGCATAGCATCCGGCGCCGATAATCGGCGAGTCTCCCACCCGGCCGGTCTGTTTGTTGGTCATGCCGCCGGTGGAGGTGGCCGCCGCCAGATGGCCGAAACTATCGCAGGCCACCGCGCCCACGGTGCCGAATTTTCGGTCCGGATCCAGGGGATCGCCGCCTGACGGGGCATCATGATCGAGAATGGCGCCGGCGTCATCGGCCAGGGCGCGCTGCAGTTGGGCGTAGCGTTCGGCGGTATAATAAAATTCCGGTTCCACCCGCTCCAGGCCGCGGGCAAACGCAAAGGCTTCCGCGCCATCGCCGGTAAACATCACATGCGCACTGTGCTCCATCACCGCGCGGGCGGCGAGGATGGGATTACGAATATGGGTCACGCCGCATACGGCGCCGGCGGCAAGCGTGTGGCCGTCCATAATGCTGGCATCGAGCTCATGACCGCCCTGGTGGGTAAACACCGCGCCCTTGCCGGCGTTGAACAAAGGGCACTCCTCAAGCAGGCGCACAGCCTCGGTCACCGCGTCAAGGGCGGCGCCGCCCGCCGCCAGGATAGCCTGTCCGCGCTCGACGATACCGGCCAGCGCCTGGCGATAGTGCTGTTCTTTCTCGGTGCTCATGGCCTGGCGCGCAATGGCGCCGGCGCCGCCATGGATAACTATGACTGCTTTGCTCATCAAATAACGTACCCTGCAATCGGTGGTCAAGGGACGGGGCGTCCGGCTGGCGAAGCAGCGAAGGCCCCGGACAATCTTTAGTTGTTAATTAAATAAATGTGACATAGAACTATTTAGTTATTATTTTTGACTATATTAACCCAGCCCGCCAGTGTAAAGCGGAAATGTCACTATTGACGGCATCAACAATAATGGCCTTTCGTTAGGTAAAATCGCCGCTTAAGCTTAGCTAAAAAGCGGCAAAGCCAATCCCTTGCGCATTTACTTCCCCGCCTTATTTTTTGGCATAGGTTTTCTGGCATAATAAGCCACGGCATACTTGCCCTTCCGGCCGCTGGATTAACGGCCGACGCTACAGGAGTTGATATGGCATCCTTGAATTCGTCCCTGCTTACGCTTGAACAGGCGCTGGAAAAAATGCTTTCCCGGGTCGGGCCGCTCGCCGGACGCGAAACGCTGGCGCTGACCGACGCCGCCGGGCGCATCACCGCCGCCGCGGTAATTTCCCCGGTAAACGTTCCCCCGTTTGATAATTCCGCCATGGACGGGTATGCGGTGCGCCTGGCCGATATCGCCGCCGGCGCGCCGCTGCCGGTAGCCGGTAAAGCGTTTGCCGGCAAGCCCTTCGCGGCCGATTGGCCGCCGGGGAGCGTGGTGCGCATCATGACCGGCGCGTCCGTTCCCCCCGGGACGGAGGCGGTAATAATGCAAGAGCAGGCCGAATTATCCGGCGATGGGGTGTGTTTTACCGCCCCGGTAAAACCGGGACAGAATATTCGCCGTATCGGCGACGATATCCGCCTGGGTGACCAGGTCCTGTCCGCCGGTCGCGCATTGGGGGTGAGCGAGCTGCCGCTGCTGGCGTCGCTGGGCATAGCGGACATCAGCGTGGTGCGACGGCCACGGGTGGCGCTGTTTTCCACCGGCGACGAATTACAGCCCATAGGGGCGCCCCTGGCCGCCGGGCAAATCCACGACACCAATAGGTTCGCCGTACGCCTGATGCTGCGCCAGCTGGGCTGCGAGGTTATCGATCTGGGCATTATCGCCGATGACGCCCAGGCCCTGCGCGCCGCATTCCGCCAGGCGGACAACCGGGCCGACCTGGTGATTACCAGCGGCGGCGTGTCGGTGGGTGAAGCGGACTATACCAAAACTATCCTTGAAGAAATGGGTGAAATCAGCTTCTGGAAACTGGCGATGAAACCCGGCAAACCCTTTGCCTTCGGCCGTCTGGAGCACGCCTGGTTCTGCGGCCTGCCGGGCAATCCGGTGTCGGCGGCGGTGACGTTTTACCAGTTGGTGCAGCCGCTGATAGCCAGGCTCGCCGGGCGGGCGCACTGGCGGTTACCCGCCCGGCTGCGCGCCAGAACGCTGACGCGGCTTAAAAAAACGCCCGGCCGGATGGATTTTCAGCGCGGCGTGTTCCATACCACGCCCCGCGGCGATATCGAGGTCGCCGGCACCGGCGCGCAGGGATCCCATGTTTTCAGCTCCTTCAGCGCCGCCAACTGTTTTATCGTGCTGCCGGCCGAGCAGGATGACGTGGCCGTGGGCGAATGGGTGGATATCGAACCCTTTAATCATCTGTTGTTATCATAGGGCCGGACCGTGGCGGACGAATTAACTCATGCGGAAATGCTGCGCTACAACCGGCAAATCATGCTGCGCGGCTTTGATTTTGACGGCCAGGAACGGCTGAAAAACGCGGGTGCGCTGGTGGTGGGCCTGGGCGGGCTGGGCTGCGCCGCGGCGCTGTATCTCACTGCCGCGGGCATAGGACGGCTCACCCTGCTGGATTTCGACATTGTGGCGCTGTCCAATCTGCAACGCCAGATACTGCACGACGATCGGCGCATCGGCATGGCTAAAGTCGATTCCGCCGCCCTTGCCCTGGCGTCGGTTAACCCCCATGTCACTATCGCCACGCGCAACGCCGCCCTGGACGACGAGTCGCTGACCGAGCTTATCGCGCAGCATGACGTCGTGGTGGATTGCACCGATAACGTAACGACGCGCGAGCAGCTCAACCGGCTGTGTTTTACCCGCCAGACGCCGCTGGTGTCCGGTGCGGCGATCCGTATGGAGGGGCAAATCAGCGTCTTTACCTACCAGCCCGGCGAACCCTGCTATCGCTGCCTGAGCCGATTGTTCGGCGCAGGCAGCCTCACCTGCGCGGAATCCGGCGTGATGGCGCCGTTGGTGGGCATTATCGGCTCGTTGCAGGCCATGGAGACTATCAAGCTGCTGACAGGGTTCGGCAAGCCGCCGGCCGGCCGGCTGGTCATGTATGACGCCATGACGCTGCAGTTTCGGGAGATGGTGCTGCCGCGGGATCCGCATTGCGCCGTGTGTGGGACGGCGTCGCCCGGCTGAGAGGGAAATCGCGTTTGGCGCGGGCGGCGTTGCTCCGGCGAACACTGCGCGGCAATAGGAGAAATGGAACGGCCCCGCGCAACCAGGGCCGGCGCTTAAAACGGCGTTTAAACCGTCATCAGCTTAGTTTAAACCCTGGCTGCGCAGGTAATCTTCATAGTTACCGCTGAAATCTATCGCTTTTTCCGGCGTTAATTCCAGGATGCGCGTCGCCAGCGAACTGACGAATTCGCGGTCATGGGACACAAATATCAGCGTCCCCTGGTACAGTTCCAGCGCCGAGTTCAGCGACTCAATGGATTCCATATCCAAATGGTTGGTAGGTTCGTCCATCAGCAGGATATTGGGTTTTTCCATCATCAGCTTGCCGAACATCATGCGGCCCTTTTCGCCGCCGGATAAGACGCTGACCGGTTTATTGATATCGTCCTGGCTGAACAGCAACCGGCCAAGGATGCTGCGCACCGCCTGTTCGTCGTCGCTGGGCTGTTTCCATTGGCTCATCCAGTCAAACACGTTAATGTTTTCGGTGAACTCGCTGGAATGATCCTGGGCATAATAACCGATGCTGACGTTCTCGGACCACTTGATGGTGCCGCCCACCGGCGGCAGCTCGCCCACCAGGCTTTTCAGCAGGGTGGTTTTACCGATGCCGTTGGGACCGAGCACCGCCATCTTTTCGCCCACTTCCAGCATCAGGTTTATTTTACTGAACAGAGGCGGCTGGCCGTCATAACCCTGGGTCAGCTGCTGTACTTCCAGGGCGTTGCGGAACAATTTTTTATCCTGCTCGAAGCGGATAAATGGATTCTGGCGACTGGACACCTTCACCTCGTCCAGCTTGATTTTTTCAATCTGGCGGGCGCGGGAGGTTGCCTGGCGTGATTTGGACGCATTGGCGCTAAAGCGGCTGACAAAGGACTGCAATTCGGCAATCTGCGCCTTTTTCTTGGCGTTGCCGGACATCAGCTGTTCGCGCGCCTGGGTGGACGCGGTCATATAATCGTCGTAATTGCCGGGATAGATGCGCAGTTCACCGTAATCCAAATCCGCCATATGGGTACAGACCATATTCAGGAAGTGCCGGTCATGGGAAATAATGACCATGGTGCTGTTGCGCTCGTTCAATACCTGCTCCAGCCAGCGGATGGTATTGATATCCAGGTTATTGGTAGGTTCGTCAAGCAGCAGAATATCTGGATTGGCGAACAGCGCCTGCGCCAGCAGCACGCGCAGTTTCCAGCCAGGCGCCACTTCGCTCATCGGACCGTAATGCTGCTCAAGAGGAATGCCGACGCCCAACAGAAGCTCACCGGCGCGCGCCTCGGCGGTATAACCATCCATCTCGCCGTACAGTACTTCGAGATCGGCAACCCGATAGCCCTGCTGCTCGCTCATCTCGGCCATGGCGTAGATGGCGTCGCGCTCTTCTTTCACCGCCCAGAGCTCGGCATGGCCCATGATGACGGTATCAAGCACGGTATACTGTTCAAAGGCAAACTGATCCTGGCGCAGCTTGCCCAGGCGTTCATTCGGGTCAAGGCTGACATGGCCGCCGCTGGGCACCAGGTCGTCCCCCAGGATTTTCATCAGGGTGGATTTACCGCAGCCGTTGGCGCCAATCAGGCCGTAGCGATTGCCGCCGCCAAATTTAACGGAAATATTTTCGAATAGCGGTTTGCTACCGAATTGCATGGTGATGTTGTTACAGATTAGCAAAAGGAGGTACTCTTCATTAAAAACGTGACATTAACCACATTATGCCACACTCCGCTGTAAAATTGCTCTCTCTGTGTGCACCCATGGCCATAAGCATTAAAATTGGCGTGCCCGGCGCGGCCCCGAGCCGGGTTAGCGCTCCGCGGCCCGCGTTCGCGGCCGGCAAAACGGCCCCTGATAGCCGCCACTTACGCGCCTCTTTCGGCCCGCTAACCAATATAAGGCATTATTATTTGATTTAATATTTTGTCATATTAACATCATCAATAAATATCAGGGTTGTCATATCATAAGGGTATACCTTATTTACCCGCCGAGCAGGATAAATACAGTGTCATTTCGCCAGCATCCCGCCAGGGCGACCGCTAATAATGCATAACCGATAAATAAGGGCGTCCCGTCAGGCAGGATAAAAGAGAGACACTATAGCGGTGTGGCATGCCATAGCCCATTATTCCCGGCTCACCATTGCCCTTCTTTAAAATACTGCTCTGGCGGCAGGAAGAATATAAAAACGCAGCTGCTCGATAAACAGCATGCGCGCCCTGATACGGGCCGGAGGGTGGATGGGCGATACGGGACAAGTGTCGCCGTCCAAGCAGGGAGGGCGCGGCCGGGATAAAAAAAAAGCATGGCTGAAATGCTCAGCCATGCTTATCATGTCCACACCGGGGTCGTTAACCGGAAAACCGGCGCCGCCCGATCGCAGAAGGGAAATTAGAAGCGGTAACCAACGCCTGCGATCCAGGTGCCAACGTCTACGCTGCGGATGCGGCTTTGTTCGTAGGAAACGTCAAACGCGACATTTTCCATCGGGTTGAACTGCAAGCCTGCGCCGTATGCTACGCCAACATCGCTGGTGCGGTGTGAATCGCGGCCGTCTTGCGCGTTGTCGGTAAATTGGCCCACGCCCATGCCGACTACGCCGTATACGCTGGCCCAATCGTTAATGCGGTAAGCCGGACCGGCGGTGATGCCGTAGTAAGTGCCTTTTTCGTAGGTGCCTTGTTCAGCCTGGTTCTTTTCCAGGTAGGTGAAGGAGCTGATCATGCTCCAAGGCGCGCTATCATCCATTTCATAACGGTACTTCAGGTTAAAACCCGATGCCTTGTTGATGACGCCCTGCATATCACCTTGGGCATAACCCGCGGAAACGGTGCTTTCGCCCGCAGTCGCCGAACCCGCCGCTACTGCCAATACACAAGCTAACGCTGAAAGACATGCAATTTTGTTCATAACCACCTCAAATGTGAATTTACGTCCTAACCATGAAAATATAACAAAAAGTAGCACGAAACTCTGCTTAATAAATGTTGTCCAAGTAAACGTATCGTGTAACATAAGTTTTCAAAGCTTTCTATCCCATTCATTTTACTTATGTTTTGTGCTATATGTCACAAATCAGACTTTACGTATCCTTACAACATATCCAGATTAATCCGAACTGAATGACTAAAAAATAGACCACTATCGTGCAATGCGCGTGATTTTTTTTCACAACCCATGTCGCCGCCCTCATATTTTCTGCTCATAAAAACCGCCACTACTATTTAATTATGTTATTACGGCATTCTGGAACACTAAATGCATCTCCCTTCAAAGCCGTTCTGCCTGATTTTCAGCGCCTGTTTCTGCGGCACGCTGTGCTGAACCAGAGACTTTTTGCTATAATAATTATTAGAGGCATTATTTTAAATGAAAACCATTTGTATTACCGGCCCGAAACAACAAAACGCGGTTGTGATGCCGGGAGTACTCTCATGGTTGATGTCTTTTATCCTGCTAAGCTGTTTAATGCGTTCAGCGGTGGCGACACTGAGAGGTATCGGCGATATGAGTGATAGGATGCAGGATTGCGAAACGCTGTTATACTTTATGCCTGAACGAAATTAATAATGATCAATTAAGAGGATGATTAATGATGAGTACCGCTAAACTGGTTAAAACGAAATCTTCCGAACTTATTTATACGCGTAACGATCTGGAAGAGTCGGTCAAGGTCTCCAGTATCGCGCTGTTAAACCGTCTGGTGATCGAGTATGTCGACCTGGCGCTGATCACCAAGCAAGCCCATTGGAACATGCGCGGCGCGAATTTTATCGCGGTACACGAAATGCTTGATGGTTTCCGTACCGTTATCCAGGATCATCAGGACACCATCGCCGAACGCGTGGTCCAGCTAGGCGGCGTCGCCTTGGGTACCGTACAGGTCACCAATGACAAGACCCCGCTGACCAGCTATCCGACCAATATCCACAGCGTTCAGGATCATCTGAAAGCGCTGGCGGATCGTTATGGCGTGGTGGCGAACGACACCCGCAAGGCGATTTCCGAAGCAGAAGACGACGAAGATACGGCTGATATCTTGACCGCCGCTTCGCGCGATCTGGATAAATTCTTGTGGTTTATCGAGTCTAATATCGAATAATACTTTGCTTCGCCGGTGGGTGCGATGCACTAGCGCCGGCTAATCAGTTGAATGCAGCAAAAGCCGGCAGCGTAATGACCTTGCCGGCTTTTTTGACTTTTCACACCGGCTTAACGGGAGGAGCGATCCCATGGCAAGCGGCTGGGCGCCGGAAGGCGCGGTACAAGATCAAATCGATTCCACCATCAACGACGCGGTGCAGCGGGCGCGCAGCGCTCTGCTGCAAGGAGAAAGCGCCCATCATTGCCAGGAGTGCGGCGAACCTATTCCGCAGGCGCGGCGCGCGGCGTTGCCCGGTGTGCAGTTGTGCGTGCATTGCCAGTCCGAACAAGATAAAAAACAGCTGGCCCACAGTGGCTATAACCGCCGGGGAAGTAAAGACAGCCAGTTGCGCTGAGCGCTCCCTGAGTACACTATTATTGCCACCTCGCCACGCCGGGGATTGCCGCCCTTTCCCACGCGATCCCACGTGTTAACCACGGTGCGAAGCCCGCTACCGGCGGCACAGAAGCCGATGCCCGTCGCCGGCGTAAATGTCCATAGTGTTGGAGAAACCATGAGTTCATCTTCCCGTTATTATTATGAACCGCGTCACGGGCACGGCCTGCCGCACGATCCGTTTAACGCTATTATCGGTCCGCGGCCTATCGGCTGGATTGCCTCGGTCGATAAGCAAGGGCAGCGCAACCTGGCGCCGTATAGTTTTTTCAACGGTTTTAACTACCATCCGCCGATCATCGGATTTTGCAGCGTCGGCTGGAAGGACAGCGTGGCCAATATCACCGCCACCGGGGAGTTTGTCTGGAATTTGGCGACCCGCGAACTGGCCGATGCGATGAATAACAGCTCCGCCTCGCTGCCTGCGGGACAGGACGAATTCAGCTTTGCCGGCCTAACGCCCATCAAGGGAACGCGGGTGGCCGCGCACCGGGTCGCCGAAAGCCCGGTCAATTTTGAGTGCCAGTTAACCCAATGCATCCAGTTGCAGGACGCCCAGGGCGGATTAATCGAAAGCTGGCTGATATTGGGTGAAGTCGTAGCGGTACATATTGATAAAAAGCTGTTTAATGAGCAGGGCGTATACCAAACCGCCGCCGCGCATCCCATACTGCGCGCCGGAGGGCCGAGCGCGTATTACGGCATTTCGGACGAGCAGCGCTTTGATAAAGTGCGTCCGGACGATCGCCCCGCGCGTTAACCCCAGGGCGGCGGCCGCTTTGTCCGTCAAGACACGCCGGTCACTGTCCATCAAATTTACTGATGCAATTTATCAATAATCACGGCTGTAAAATCCATGTAACAAGCGTATCATAAGCATCCGATATGATATTATTTACAGCGTGATTATTATGAAACGTACAATCCTTGCCAGTCTGCTTGTGATGCTCAGCGCTGCGGCTTACGCCCTGCCCGCCTATCGGCTGCCGGATATGCCGCGCAACCCGCGCGCGGACAGCGCCTGCATCAATAAAACCACCGCCAGTACCGCCGGCAATTGCCCGCGCCAGGTTTTTTCCCCGGAAAAAAACCAGGCTATCGAAGGCTACAGCCCGGTTTATCATAAAAACTGATCGCAGCGGCTTACCCGCGGATCAATACGCCTGACGAATCGCCGCGGCAAACTCCCGGCACATCTGCTCATCGCCCTGCGCGTTGGATGCCAGCACCCGCTCGCCGTCGATAACGGTGATGACGGCGTCCAGGGCAAAATCGGCGGCCGGCTGCGGCCGCGCCATCCCGCGCGCGATGGTCTCCTGCGCCTGACGCCAAGCCTGATCCACCGTCTGGTTGCAGGCCGCCGCCAAATACAGCGGATTAAATCCCTCCCCGGTCAGGCTCCTGAGCGTATCGTCATGGGCGACGCTATTGCCCGGATGCCAGTAATGGGCGGCAAGATCGGGCCCGATGGCCGGGTTATCGGTGAGATACCCGTCGCGCTTAAGGAAAAACTGCCGGGTTTGCTCCACGGCCATCAGCGCCAGCAGATAGCCCTGATAAGAACAGGCGGACTCTTGCGATAACAGATGCGGAATCGCCATCGTCGGCCGCGGGCTGCCGTCAATCCCCAGGATGCGTTGTTCTGTTTCCCGCGCCAGCCGCGTAATGGCGTCGGGCGTCAGCTGGTCATCGTCCCATTGATACAGCGCCCATTCAAAATAAGGCACCAGCAGGATATGGCGCTCGTTAAAGGCGCGCATAGGCTGGCGCGCGGCGATGGCGGCCTGGATCAGCGCGTCCGGCGGCGGCTCGCCGTTGCCGTTAAGGGCATAGCGTTTCAGCCAGTCGGCGTCGTCCAGCAGGCTGTCGCAAAACATGGACTGCGTTTCAGCGTAGGCCATAGAGGTGGGCGGAAACTCCTGGGAAAAACACGGGGCGTTCTGGCGGATATTGGCAAAATGCGCCGCGTGCCCGCCCTCGTGAAACAGCGTATTGATACCGCTGATGCCGCTGCCGATCTGGTCCGGTTTGGCCAGGCTGGTAAAATTGATGCGCGCCGGGACCCACTCGCCCTGGCGCCGGAACGGCGGCACGGGGGCATGCATAAAACCGTTTTCGTACTTATCCTTGCGCACCAGCAGATCGAGCTGCAACCGCGCGCCGTTAAAGCCGATATGCAGCCGTTTAAAGCTGTCCACCCAGCGGCCCAGGGACTCGGCAAACGGCAGGTAGGGATCCAGCTGGCGGGTCACGTCGCCGGCGGTGCGGTAGCGGATATTCCAGGGTTGCAGCGCGTTCTCGCCTTTTACCGCCGCCAATTGCCGCAGGCTGCGTAAATTACCCTCCCGCGTCTCCCGTTCAAACCGATCCAGAATGGCGAACAGCTGTTCCGGCGTCATCCGCTCGGTTTTATTGACCTTATAGTCAAAGTAATTGCGATAGCCCATCTGGCGGGCAAAGCGGTTACGCAGGCGCACCAGCGCCGGAAAACCGTTATGCAACAGCCATTGCTCCAGCTCGCGCAGCGCCTGCTGCGAGCTCTGGCGCGCTGATTCATCGGCGTTATTGGCCTGATTGGTCATCAGTTCGCCCAACGAGGCCGCCACCCGTTCGCCCTTATCGTTGATATGGGTCAGCGCCAGGGTTTTGCGCCGGGCGTAGAGGTCGTTTTCCGCGGCGATAAGGTCATCCATCAGGGTCTGCGCCCGGGCATCCTCAATCACGTTGCAGTCAAAAAAACGCAACCAGCCGCGCAGTCCGTGCAGGGTGTCGTCACGTTCCCGGCCTGGCGGCAGCAGTTCCAGCGCGGCGATATGACGGCGAATTTCCGCCGGGCGCGCCGGCGCCGCGATAAACCGCTTATACGCTTGTTCCGCCGCGGCGAAACGATCCGCGACGTCCTCGCCGCCGATGGCCATATAATGCTGCCAGAAAAGGTCTTCCTTGGTCTGATGAACCGCCAGGTAATCGCGGTTCAGCGCGTTAAAATACGCTACTGCCTGTTGCATAACATCTCCTGATAACAGGTATTGCTTCATTTCTCAGTCAGGGCAAAAGGCGCTTGCCCATGCCGCTCTGGTTCAGGGTACGCCGTCAGTCGTGGGGTATCGCGCGATCGACAGTCGCCAGCGCCTGGTCAAGCGCGGGAGCTTGCCCGGTGGCAAGCAATATGGCGGCCAACTGCAGCCGGATAGCCTCCGGCAAGGCGAATTCGCCCCGCAGGCAGGCTTCGGTCCAGCGCGCGGTGGTCAGCGCGTCGCGCGCGCGCGGCAGATTTTCCAGCGGCGGCAGCGGATGGGCCAGCGGGTCCAGTATGACCTGCTGCCGCCCTTGGTGCAGGGCATAGATTTTCGCCAGACGCTGCGGATTGGCGTAGGTTTCGCCCTCGGTGCCGTTCATCAGCAGGGCGCTGCTGTTGATGGCGTTGAAAAAGGCGGCGATACGGGTGATATATTCCGGATGCGATACGCTGCACAGGCGCCAGTGCAGATGATGATGGAACGGCGTCGCCAGTTTGGCCAGCGTATGGGCGCTGTTGCGTACCCCCATGCGCCAGCGCAGCGTTAACTGGGCGTCCAGCGCCGGGCACAGATGGCCCACCGGGATAAATACCGGCGCACGCGCCATGACCAGCGCGCTTTGCGCCGCCAGGGAGTTATCGTGCCAGGCTATGCCCAGGGCGCGGAAAATTTCCGCGCTGGTCACCCGGCCCGGATCGTCGGTAACGCCGTGCACCACGACCGGAAAGCCGAGGCGCGCGAGCGCCATCGCCAGCAATGGCGTCAGGTTGGCCTGCTTGCGCGCGCCGTTATAGCTGGGAATAACCACCGGCGGCGGCATATCCGCCGGCGCCTGCAGCGCCATCACCCGCTCCTGCATCGCCTCATAAAAGCCCAGCATCTCTTCTTCGGCCTCGCCTTTGATACGAAAGGCAATTAATAGCCCGCCGAGCTCCAGCTCCGGCACCTCTCCGGCCAGGATGGCGCGATAGAGTGCAACAGCGGTGGATCTCTCCAGATCGCGGGCATGATTTTTTCCCCGTCCGACTTCTTTTATGACCTTGCTATAATCCATAACCGACCGTTTCCAATACGCATGTAAAGTTCAACCTCTGCCATCCGCCGCGATCACGCGGATGTCTCAATCCACAATACCTTTCATTAACGCGCTAATAAAGTGCTTCAACTTATTCCTAGCAAATACAGCGCCGGGATAGGGATAACCGGGTTCAGCGTCGCCGCGACCATGCCGCGCATAACCTGTCCTATGTCCGGTCTGGGCCCGTCGCTCGCGCGGCACGCCTTGCCGCTAAAAATTTAATATTCTTTACTGAAGTTTAATTAAAAAGGCCAAAATGGCTCTCTTTTATAACCGGACTTGTAGATAACGCTCAATGGGTAGTAAAAACATCGAATGCAACATTGATGCATGATATAAAAAAATGACTTTTTTAACCTTTCTATTTTGTTATTTATTATCAGGAAAACATTATGCATATAACGGGTATGAATTCCTCCTTCTTTACGAAAATCACATCATGGAGTGAGGGCCAGGTTACACTCAGGACCCACGTATTAACGTCCGTGATCAAAAAACTGGTTAATATCAGGAGCTATTCGGCAAGGGCTGCAGCTAAATCCAGCATGGATAGCGAGGAAAGCTATAATGCGCTAGCGGAAGACGACGATAGCGTAGCCGCGTCAGAGTCAAGGAACGGCGGCGGTTCCTCGCCAGGCCGAGGGGTTAAATCTTTTATACCGGCCTTCGTCGGTTGTAACAGTAAACGTTATGATCTTAGCGCCGCGCAAAAAAACAGGGACGCCGCTTACGACCAGCTTCAGTTGAAAAGGCATCTGCCGCTGGAATTATTACACGACCGACCGGTCGATCGCGAAACCTTTATTAGCCAAACCGCGGAAGGCATAGTGAAAGAAATGAAATCCGGTTTATTGAAAGAACAAAAAGATAAACTAGAATGGAAATCAAATGAATTTGCACTTTATCTTCCGGCGCAGATAAATAAAACCATCGATCAGGTCATGGACGCCCGGCTTAAGGAAAATAAGCCGTTGAATCTTACCCCGACGTTTAACCGGGATATTATCCAGCAGGCCATGACCAAAACGGGAATTTGGCGCCAATATGCCCATATCACCCGCATTGAGAACGGCTCCGCAACGTCCACCGTCGCGGTGGTAAGGCTGTATATGAATAACCATCAGATGGATTGCCCTGACCTTATTCGCCCTGTTGCCGACCGGGTGTACGAAAGGCTGTTTAACTGTCCGGGGCTGGTGGCGCGGGTTACCCTGGCCGCGGAACATGCCATAGCGCAAAAGCTGGACAATGAAAGCCGTGCCTGAACAGGCGGCTCATCCAGCCGCCCGCCGGTTTCTCAGCCCTTGGCCGTGACAGTCCCGGGCTTGGCATCGGCCGGCATCGGCATCGGCGGCTGCTCGATGGGAAAGACCGGCAGCGCCGCCAGCAGCCGCGCGCCGTAGGATTTGGTGATAAGACGCCGGTCATAGATAACGATTTCACCGGTGCATTCATGGCTGCGGATAAGCCTCCCCACCTGCTGGATAAGGTTAAACGAGGCGCTGGGCAGGCTTTGCACCTCGAACGGATGCCGTTTCTGGGTTTTCAGCCACTCCCCTTCGGTCAGGATCACAGGGCTGTCGATGGGCGGGAAGGCGATTTTGTGGATATGCACCTGGGTCAGCAGTTCGCCCTTCAGGTCGAGCCCCTCGGCAAAGGACTGCAGGCCAAGCAGTACGCTGGTCTTGCCCTGATCCACGCGCCGGCGGTGTTCTTCAATTAAGCGATAGCGCGGCTGGTCGCCCTGTACCAGCAGTTGCAGCCGCAGATCGACGACATGGGTCAGGAAAAGCTGCATCGCGCGATGGCTGGCAAACAGGACCAGCATGCCGCGATGCGCGCCGGCGGCAAGCTCAGCGCGGAAAAAGGCCGCCATTTCGGCCAGATGTTCGCCCTCCCGCGCCATCACCGGTTCGTTGTGCATCTGCGGGATCACCAGTTTGCCCTGATGGCGATGATCAAACGGCGACCCGAGGGTAACAAAACGATCCCCCGCCCGTTCCTGCAACCCCGAAAGCTCCTGCAGCCGGGCAAAACTATTAAGCGATCGCAGGGTGGCGGAGGTCACCACCGCATGGGGTATCTTCGACCAGAGCAGCTTTTCCAGCTGATCGCTGACGCGGATGCCGACGCAGTGCAGGAAGATATGCGCGCCTCCATCGGACATTTCACGGGTCAGCCATTTGGAGATCGGCGTATTGGATGCCTTATCCTGCGCCGCCAGCTTCCATAACCTGCTGGCCGATTCCCAATAACCCAGGGTGCGGCTGGTATGAAGCAGCGCCTGGTGCAGGCGCACAATATCCTGCTTGCCCGTTTTCTCGCTCAAATCATTCAGCAGGAACTCGGTCAGCATGCGCAGCGCGTCGGTAAGCTTGAACAGCCGCGCGGCCAGCTCGCTCATGGCGATGGGCAGTTGCCCCATGGCAAAACGAAACTCCCCCGCCACGCTGTCCCTGGGCAGCACGGAGACCGCCTGCCGTTCGAACAGCGCCACCAGTTCCTGGATTTCAGCGCAGTGGTTCTTCAGGCGTTCACCGCCGCTGAGCAGGGGCGGCTTGGCCGGCTTGAACTGCGCCAGGGTCTGTTCGGTCTGGCGCATAAACAGCTCCAGCTGATGGGCGATAAATCCGGCGGTGATTTCGCCGCTCATTTCCAGCGCGTCCCGCGCCACGTCGGGCAAATGATGCCCCTCGTCGAGCACCAGCAGCATATGCTTGGGATTGGGCAGTACCGATTCGCTGTCGAGCGCCGCCATCACCAGCGCATGGTTGGCCACCACGACATCGGCGCTTTCAATTTCCTTGCGGGCAATAAAAAACGGACAGTCGCGGAAATAATGGCAATTACGTCCGAGACAGTTCGCTTTATCGGTACTGAGTTTACCCCACAGCCCGTCGCTCACCGATTTGGGATAATGATCGCGCAGGCCGTCCCAGGCGAAGCGGGCCAAGTCCTGCTGCATTTTGCCGCATAACGTGCGCTCTTTACCGTCGGCGGGGACCAGGCCGTCATCGAGAAACAGCTTCAGGTCGCCCTGGAATACGTTGTCCGCCGCCATGGCCGCCAGGTTGCGCGGACAGACATAGCGCCTGCGGCCGAAGGCGGCGGTAAATTTCAAATCCGGGATCAGCTTTTTCAAAAGCGGCAGGTCTTTACTGAAAATCTGGTCCTGCAGCGCCACGTTGGCGGTGCTGACCACCAGGGGCTTATCCTCGGCGCGGCTGATGGCGATGCCGGGGATGAGATAAGACAGCGTTTTCCCCACGCCGGTGGGCGCCTCAATCACTAAATGGCGTTCGATATCCCCGGACAGCGCTTTCGCCACTTCGGCAATCATCTGGCGCTGCGGCGTGCGGGATATAAAATCCGGGATATGTTTTTGCAGCGCTTTATACCAATCATGGATTTGCGCTTTGGTAGCGACGGACAGCGGCATGAGCCTTTATCTTCTCAATACGGGATGGGGTTATTGTCCCACAGACCGGCTCCGGCGTCAGCCTTATGCTGTATATATCTGCAGTTATCAACCGGTATTGGAACCTGGATCCAGCCCAGACGGCCAGGGGCCGCGGGCGGGTTGAGGCGCATAAGCCACGCCTGGGGTGTAACCTGCGCCGCCCCATCGCGCTTGTATCGCTGCGCGCAGCACTTATAATGAAGTGAATCGCGACCTTAAGGAAGGGTATGAATCTTATCAAAGCGGGCGTGTTCGGCCTGATCTCATTGTGCGCCCTCGGCGCCATCGGCGGCGTCATGCTGGCCGGTTATATCGTCATCGTCCATAGCTGAGGACGTCCCTGCGGCCATCAGGTAGGGTGAAAACAGCGCAGCCAGCGTTCGAACAGCATATCGCTGATGACCGCCAGCAGGGCCACCAGCATCGCGCCCTGTAGAATATAGGCGGTATTAAAGCCGCTCAGGCCGATGATTATCGGCGAACCGAGCGTTTTGGCGCCCACGGTGGAGGCAATGGCGGCGGTGCCGATATTAATAATCACCGAGGTGCGGATGCCGGTGATGATAACCGGCGCGGCCAGCGGCAGCTCCACCCGGCGCAATATTTGCCAGCGGCTCATGCCGGCGCCGGTGGCGGTTTCCAGAATGGATGCCGGCACCGTTTCAATGCCGGTGATGGTTCCCTGCACAATGGGCAACAGGCCGTAGAGCACCAGCGCGATAATCGCCGGTTGTTCGCTAAAGCCCATCACCGGCACGGCGACGGCCAGCACCGCCACCGGCGGAAAGGTCTGGCCGACCGCCACGATGGTTTCCACCAGCGAGCGAAACTCCCGGCCGGCCGCCCGCGTCACGCCGATACCGGCGCCGACGCCAATCGCCACGGCGATAAGGCTTGATAGCAATACCAGTTGGACATGGGCCCAGGCCAGCGAAGCAAAGCTGTCCTGCAGATAGACCGGACGATCCAGCGCCGGAAACAACTGCGAGAACAGCCAGTCCAGCCTGGTCATGCCGAACATCAGCGCCAGCAGCAGCAGCGCGCACCATAACAGCGGATCGGTAATTACCCGGCGCAGCATGCTATTCCTCCTTCCCGGGTTTGACCAAATCGCGGAAATGGAGCACGCCCAGCGATGCGCCCTGCTCATCCACCACCGGCAGCAGTTCGGTCTGGCGGGAGACAAACTCCGACAGGGCCTCGCGCAGGGTCATGGCGGCCGCTATCGGTTTGCCGGGCAAGCGCTCGCCTTTGCGCGCATGGCTCCCCGCCGCGCCCAGCGCCAGTAATTTAATGCCGATATCGCTGCGGCCGAAAAAATCCCTGACAAAGACATTGGCCGGCTGGGTGAGTAAATGACGCGGCGTACCCTGCTGGATCACCTGCCCCTGGTCAAGCAAGACAATGCGGTCCGCCAGCGCCAATGCCTCGTCGATATCATGCGTCACCAGCACCACCGTGCGGCCGGACAATTGGTGAATACGGGCAATTTCCGCCTGCAGCGCGGCGCGGGTAACCGGATCGAGCGCGCCGAAAGGCTCATCCATCAGCAGCACCTCCGGATCGGCGGCCAGGGCGCGCGCCACGCCCACCCGCTGCTGCTGCCCGCCTGAAAGCTGGTGGGGATAACGGCCGCGGAACTGCGCCGCGTCCAGATGCAGCAGTTCCAACAATTCGGTGACGCGATCGCGTATTTTAGCCTTCGGCCACTTCAGCAGCTGCGGCACGGTGGCAATATTCTGCTCCACCGTCCAATGCGGGAACAGGCCGATGGACTGGATGGCGTAACCCATGCGCCGGCGCAGTTCCTGCGGTTTAAAACTGTGGATCTCATCGCCGGCGAACAAAATCTTGCCCTGGTCATGTTCAATTAAACGGTTAATCATTTTAAGCGTGGTGGACTTACCTGAGCCGGAAGTACCAATCAGCACGGTAAACTCGCTTTCGGCAATGTTCAGGTTCAGGTCTTCCACCGCCGGTTTGCCGTGAAAAATTTTACTGACATGTTGAAATTGAATCATTGGTGTACCGTCTCAAGAAAAGAGATGATCAGTTTAAACAACGTGTCCACCAGCACCGCCAGCGCGATAGCCGGGATCACCCCAAGCAAGACCAGCTCCAGCGCGCTGCTGAGCAGGCCCTGGAACATGAGCGCGCCGAAACCGCCGGCGCCGATCAGGGCGGCGATCATGCCCATGCCGACGGTCTGCACGGCGATAATGCGGATGCCCGAGAGGATCACCGGCAGCGCCAGCGGCACCTGAATACGGCGGAATATCTGCCCGCGGGTCATGCCCATGCCCAGCGCGGTTTCAATCACCTCGGCGGGTACCTGCGTCAGCCCGGCGTTCACGCTGCGCACCAGCGGCAGCAGCGCGTACAGCACCAGGGCAATCAGCGCCGGCGCCAGGCCGATACCGCCTACCCCCGCGTCGCGCAGCCACGGCCAGGCGGCGGCCAGGCCGCTGAGCGGCGCAATCAGCAGGCCGAACAGGGCGATGGCCGGTATCGTCTGGATAATGTTGAGGGTGGAAAACAGCGCCGGGCGCCAGCGCGCCGAGCGATGACAAAGCAGCCCCAGCGGAATGCCGATAACGATAGCCGGCACCAGGGTGCCGAACAGCAGGGTCAGATGTTCGCCCAGCGCCTGCTGGAAAATCTCCCGCCGGTTGGCATATTCGATAAATAACGACAGTTGATCCAGCCGCCCGGTCCAGATCAGCGCCACCGGCGGCAGCCAGATTTGCGCATTGGCCACGACGCGCAGCGTATGACTGGCGGTCGCGCGGCCGATGGCGTCGGCGGCAATCAGCAGGCACAGCGCGAGCAGCAGCCAGAAACCGCTGCCGAACGAGGTGCGCGCCAGATGCCCGCCCCGCCCGGCCAATTGCGTGGCCGCGTCGCCGGCCAGCGCCACCAGGCACCACAGCAATACCTCCGCCAGCAGCATAACCGCCAGCTGCGCGCGACGCGAGGGCGCGACAAAACACAGCGCCACCAGCGCGGCAACCGGCGCCAGCAGCAGTAACCACCCACCGCCCAGCAGGGCGGCCAGCCCGATGCCCTGGCCTGACATCAGGCGGTTCGGCGCATAGTTGACAAAAGGCAGCCAAACGCCCGCCGCAATCGC
Source organism: Sodalis sp. RH14 (assembly GCF_047324285.1). NCBI lineage: Bacteria > Pseudomonadati > Pseudomonadota > Gammaproteobacteria > Enterobacterales > Bruguierivoracaceae > Sodalis > Sodalis sp. RH14. Next base: position 1,427,803 of record NZ_CP178739.1, on the reverse strand, counting down.
CAATAGCGACAGGGTCAGCAGGACGCGGTTTTTAACCACGCAGGGCGGCTCTCCCCGGCGCCGGGAGGGTTAGGATTTGACAAACCCTTTTTGTTTAAGATAATCCGCCGCCACTTTGCTGGCATTCTGTCCTTCCACCGCGATGCCGGCATTGAGCTTTTGCAGCGTCTGGGTATCCAGCGAGGCGAATACCGGTTTCAGCCAGGCCGCGATATCAGGATGCTGTTTGAGCACCGCCTCGCGGATGATGGGCGCCGGCGCGTAAATAGGCTGTACGCCCTGCGGATCGGCCAGGGTATGCAACCCGAGCGCGGCCACCGGCCCGTCGGTACCGTAGGCCATGGCGGCGTTGACGCCGGACGTCTGTTCGGCGGCGGCCTTCAGCGTCACGGCGGTATCGCCGCCGGCCAGCGACAGCAGCTGATCCTGCTGCAGTTTAAAGCCATAGGTTTTTTCAAAGGCGGGCAAGGCGTCGGGGCGTTCGATAAATTCCGCCGAGGCGGCCAGCTTGAATTTGCCGCCGGCTTTCAGATAACCGCCCAAATCGGCCAGTGAATTGATATTTTTACTTTTGGCCAGGTCCTCGCGGATGGCGATGGTCCAGGTATTATTCGCCGGCGCCGGTTCCAGCCAGACAATATGATTCTTGTCATAATCGAGTTTTTTGACTTTCTGGTAACCCGCGTTGGCGTCTTTCCAGGCGGGATCTTTTTCATCGCTGAAGAAAAACGCGCCGTTGCCGGTATATTCGGGGTAGATATCTATTTCGCCGGCGGTGATGGCCCCGCGTAATACCTGGGTGGTGCCCAGTTGGGATTTATTAATGGTCTTGACGCCGTGGGACTCCAGAACCTGGACAATGATATTGCCGAGCAGCGAACCCTCGGTATCGATCTTCGATCCCACCCGCACCGGCGAATCGGCCGCCTGAGCGCCGGCGGTCATACCCAGCATGGCTGCGGCAAGACACAGCGCTCGTCCGTGATGAAAAAAATTGACCATGATTTTCATTCCCCTCAGAGGTATTGGTAAATTATCCGCAGCGGTTGAACGGATATTATGTTCTTGAAAGAATAGTTCAAATTAGAATTTATTCATTAAAAAAGAAAGCATAAGAATAGAACCGAAAGTATGGAGACAACATTAAGGCTCGCGGGGAGATCGCGGGCAGAATAACCTTAACCGGCGCGCTTTAGGCGCATAAATTCGGTTATATGGCCTGGAATGGCGGCCAGCGTCAGCCTGAACCAGGGCGTGTACCGCGCCGGACGCGCCTTGATATCCGCCAGCACCGCCGGCAATGGCTGGTAGCGGCAGGCCATGGCTTCTTCTGGATTAAGCGTCGGCGCCTGCGCGCTGACGCCGAAAAAAACATGATCGAATTCATGTTCTATCAGCCCATTGGCCAGCGGCAGGCGGTATTGCAGCTTAAACACCGGCGTCAGGACGCAGCGCAGGCCCATTTCCTCATGCAGGCGGCGCTGGGCCGCGGTCTGGGTATCCTCGTGGGGTATGGGATGGCCGCAGCAGGTATTGCTCCATAAACCGCCGCAGTGGTATTTGCCGGCGGCGCGCTGCTGAAGCAGCAGCTCACCGCGTGGATTAAAGAGATATACCGTGATCGCCCGATGAAGCAGCCCCTCGCGATGCGCCTGGAGTTTTTCCATCCTGCCCACGCACTGATCGCGCTCATTGACGAGGACGACTTCGGTAAACGCCATGATAGTGTCTCATTAAGCCCCTGCAAACGCCTATTTTAACGGCAATGATGGTAAAAATCTGCGCAACGGCGGGGAATAAACGTTACGCAGCGGCATATTTTGCAAAAAAGCATGTCCGCAGCGACAGGCCCTTGAGGCTCACGGTAGGATGATTACTGCAGGGTAAACCTCGCGGTTTTGACCCGGGCGGAATCCAGCCCCACCATCACCTCGAATTCGCCCGGCTCGGCGGCAAACCGCATCTGCTGATCATAGAATTTCAGCGCGGCGGCATCCAGCCTGAACGTCACCGTTTTTGCTTCCCCGGCCTTGAGGAACACTTTCTGGAAGCCTTTTAATTCCTTCACCGGACGGCTTAACGATGCCGCGATGTCGTGTACGTAGAGCTGGGCCACGGTATCGCCGTCGCGATGGCCGGTATTGGTCAGGGTGACGCTGACGGTGATACTGCCGTCGCGCCCAAGCGTAGTGCTTGACAGCGCCGGCGCCGATACGTCGAAGGTGGTGTAGCTCAGGCCGAAACCGAACGGATAAAGCGGGCCGTTGGCCTCGTCATAATAATGCGAGGTGTATTTATCCGGTTTGTCCGCCAGATAGGGCCGCCCGGTGGGCAGGTGATTATAATAGGTTGGGATCTGCCCCACCGAACGTGGGAAGGACATCGGCAGTTTACCGGACGGGTTGTAATCGCCAAACAGCACATCGGCGATGGCGTTGCCGCCCTCGGTGCCGCTGAACCAGGTTTCCAGCATGGCGTCCGCCTGCTGGTTCTCACGCACTAGCGCCAGCGGCCGGCCGTTCATCAGCACCAGCACCAGCGGCTTGCCGGTGGCCTTAAGCGCGTCGATAAGCGCGCGCTGGCTGTCTGGAATGGTGATATTGGTACGGCTGGACGCCTCGTGGGCCATGCCCTGGGATTCCCCTACCGCCGCGATGACAACATCCGCTTTGCGGGCAGCCTTGACCGCTTCGTCGATCATCGCCTGCGGCGCGCGCGGGTCGTTCTTCACCGCCTGATCGTAGGAATTCAGGTAAGCGAGCATATCCTTATGATCGGTAATATTGGCGCCCCGGGCATACACCACGGTGGCCTTGTCCCCCACGGCGTTGCGTATTCCGCGCAACAGGGTGACGGATTGCTCGGGCCGCCCGGCGGCGGACCAACTGCCCATGATATCCCGCTGGCTGTCCGCCAACGGCCCCACCACGGCGATAACGCCCTGTTTTTTCAGCGGCAGGGTATGCAGGCGGTTTTTCAGCAATACCAGGCACTGGCGCGCCACCTGGCGAGCCGCGTCGCGGTGCAGGCGGCTTTCGGCGTTGGTGTCCTGCGGATCGCTGCCCACGGGGCCCAAATGGCTGTAAGCGTCGCGGAACAGGCCCATATCGTATTTGACATTGAGCACGTGGCGTACCGCTTCGTCAATTTCCTGCTCGCTGACCCCGCCGCTTTTCACCAGCTGCGGCAGATAGCGGATAAAATATTCGTCGCTCATGCTCATGTTGATGCCGGCGTTAAGCGCAATTTTTACCGCCTCGATGGGCGAACTGGCCACGCCGTGTTTGATCAATTCCTTGATGGCGCCGTGATCGCTGATGGTGATGCCGGTAAAATGCCATTGCTTGCGCAGAATATCCTTTAACAGCCAGGCATCGGCGGTGGCCGGAACGCCGTTTACGGTATTCAGCGCCACCATCACCCCGCCGCTGCCCGCGTCAAGGGCCGCTTTATAAGGCGGCATATAATCCTGGAACATGCGTTGCGGGCTCATATCGACCGTATTGTAATCACGTCCCCCCTCCACCGCGCCATACAGGGCAAAATGTTTTACCGACGTCATCAGCGCGTGGCGATCGCCCGGATTCTTACCCTGGATGGACTGCACCAGGGTGCGGCCGATTTCCGCAGTCAGGAACGTATCTTCGCCCAACCCTTCGGAGACCCGGCCCCAGCGCGGATCGCGCGTGACGTCCACCATGGGCGCCCAGGTCATGTTAAGTCCGTCTTCGCTGCCCTCATAGGCGGCGATGCGTCCGCTGGTGGCTACCGCATCAAGGTTCCAGCTGGAGGCGAGCCCCAGGCTGATGGGGAAAATAGTGCGCTGGCCGTGGACGATATCATAGGCGAAGAAAAGCGGGATTTTCAGCCGGGGCAATTGCATGGCCTGATCCTGCATCTGGCGGATATCCTGGCGGGTCACCGTATTAAAAATAGCGCCCACCTGGCCGTTTTTGATCATCTCCCGGATGGCTTCCTTCGGATTTTCCGGCCCGACGCTGATAAGTCGCAGCTGGCCGATTTTTTCCTGCAGGGTCATTTTTTGCAGCAGCGCGTTAACATAAGCGTCGCGGGGCAAATCGGGAGAAGGAAGCTGGGTATCGTCCGCCAGGGCGGGGTGAAGCGATAATGCTGCAAGCAGGCTCAGTGAACACAGCCATTTCATATCGTTGTTCTCATACTCGCGAAAGCGTACCGGGCCCGGCGCCCGCTACGGATATTCTGGTTAATATGCCATAAGGCATCGCAGTGCTCAGTGTAGACCATCACGAACGCGAGTGGGTAAGGTTAAATTATTGAAAGCGTTTGTTTCTGGATAAGAATATCGTTAATCGGCCGCGCGCCCGGGATGCGTCCGGCGACGCCGCGGCGGCCGGACCGGCTGCCGGCAAAGCGCCTTTCTCATTATGTTCACATTGACGCCGCTCCGGGCGTATATTCATTATCCATATGCGCCAGTTTACATGAGTCCGTATCCCGTCCGTGGGTATAAAATCAGTTTGCTTCGCAGAGAAAAGGATATCGTTATGCCGCACACTTCGCCTTATCTATCGCATGCGTTTTTAGAACGGCTTACCGCCATCGTCGGTAAGCGTCATGTCCTGACCGATAGCCGCCAGACCCAGCGTTATTGCAAGGGATTCCGCTCCGGCAGCGGCCCGGCCCTGGCGGTGGTGCTGCCCGACTCGCTGCTCTCGCTGTGGCGGGTGCTGGAAGCCTGCGTGGCCGCCGACAAAGTGATTATCATGCAGGCGGCCAATACCGGCCTGACCGAAGGCTCCACGCCCAACGGCTCCGATTACGATCGCGAGGTGGTGGTGGTCAGCACCCGGCGCCTGGATGGCGTACAGCTGATCGACGAGGGCCGGCAGGCAGTGGCCCTGGCGGGCAGTACGCTTTATACGCTGGAAAAGGCGTTGAAGCCCCTGAAGCGGGAACCGCATTCGGTTATCGGCTCCTCCTGTCTCGGCGCGTCGGTCATCGGCGGCATTTGCAATAATTCCGGCGGATCGCTGGTCAAGCGCGGCCCGGCCTATACCGAAATGGCGCTGTTCGCGCAGCGAGATGAAGACGGCCAATTGCGGCTGGTCAACCATTTAGGCATCGATTTAGGCACCACGCCGGAGCAGATCCTCACCCGGCTGGAGAACCGGCAATATTCGGCGGCGGACGTTCAACCGGCCGGGCATGCCTGCTCCGATCATGATTACGCCGAACGGGTGCGCCAGGTGGATGCCGCCACCCCGTCGCGATTTAACGCCGACCAGCGCCGGCTGTTCGAGGCGTCGGGCAGCGCCGGTAAGGTGGCGGTGTTCGCCGTGCGCCTGGATACGTTTCCCGCCGAGGAACGCCAGCAGGTCTTCTACATCGGCACCAACGACCCGCAGGTCCTGGCCCGGCTGCGCCGCGACGTCCTGTCCGGCTTCGCCAACCTGCCGGTGGCGGGCGAGTATATGCATCGCGATTGTTACGATATCAGCGCCACCTACGGCAAAGACACCTTTATCATGATTAACCGGCTCGGCACCGACCGGATGCCGTGGCTGTTCCAGCTAAAAGGCCGTATCGACGCCACGCTGAACGCCCAGGCCTGGCTGCCGCCGCAGCTCAGCGATCGTTTCCTGCAGTTGGCAAGCCGTCTGTGGCCGCAGCATTTGCCGCCGCGCATGACGGCGTTCCGAGAGCGTTATGAGCATCATCTGCTGCTGAAAATGTCCGGCGACGGCATTAACGAGGCCGAGGCCTACCTGAAAAACTTTTTTGCCGTGGAGCCGGGGGATTATTTTATCTGCACCGACGACGAGGGCGGCAAGGCTTTCCTGCACCGTTTCGCCGCCGCCGGGGCCGCGGTGCGCTATCATGCGGTACACAGCGATGAGGTGGAGGATATCCTGGCCCTGGATATTGCCCTGCCGCGCAATGAAACCCAGTGGTTCGAAACCCTGCCGCCGGACATTGACCGGCAACTGGTGGCCAAGCTTTATTACGGTCATTTCATGTGCCACGTCTTTCATCAGGATTATATTGTGCGTAAGGGGGTCGACAGCCATGCGTTGAAAGCACGGATGCTGGCGTTGCTTAATCAACGCGGCGCCGAATATCCGGCCGAACACAACGTTGGCCATCTTTACCAGGCCAAGCCGCAGCTGGCGGCGTTCTACCGGCAGATCGATCCCACCAATACCTTTAATCCCGGCATCGGCAAGACCTCCAGGCTAAAGCTTTGGCGCGAGCCCGGCGCGGAGCAAAAGCAGCCCTGACGGCGACGCTTTCCGCCCCCAGGCGTGCGCCGCCTTCACGGGGGGCTTGGCAAGCGCGATGACCTTTGCAATACTGCTTGGCAGTGTTACAAGTCATGATCGGTCTATACAGGCGTTGACAATCCGTTATGCGGCGCCGTCCGATGCCCGATGGCAAGGCCGGCCGCGCTTCAGCGGCAATCGTGATATTCAGGGACGATCGGTTCTTCATTTTTCAACAAGGCATCGACTCTGTTATGAAATATGTCATCGTGGGTACAGGTAACATCAGCCGCACCTATCTCAAGGCGCTGGACGCATTGCCGGCAAGCGAAGCTGTGGGGTATATATCCCGCAGCAAAGCGGCGGGCGCTACCGTTGGCGCATTACCTTGCTGGCCGGCGCTGGCGCAAGTCGATCGGCCGTTTGACGCCGTTATCGTCACCACGCCCAACGCACTGCATCATCAAAGCGCCATCGAGGCCGCGCAGCTGGGCAAGCATGTGCTGGTGGAAAAACCGCTGGATATCACCCAGGCCGCCATGGACGATATGATAAGGGTTGCCGCGCGGCACCAGGTGGTGTTGGCCGTGAGCTACCAGCGCCGCACCAATCCGGACAACCGGGCCATTAAACGCCTGCTTGAGCAGCAGGCGTTCGGCCGAATCTATTCCGCCGACCTGAGCTGCCGCTTCTGGCGCGATCAGGCGTATTACGACAGCGCGGCCTACCGCGGCACCTACGCCGTTGACGGCGGCGGGGTCTTTATCCAGCAGGCCAGCCATAATATCGATAACTACATCTGGTTTTTCGGCATGCCGGAACGGGTGCAGGGAGAGCTGGACACCTTCGCGCACCAGATGGAGGCCGAAGATCACGGCGCCGTGGTGTTGCGCCATGCCGACGGCATGATCGGCACCATCGTCGCCTCCACCTGCGCCCCGCCGGGATACCCTCCGCGCCTGGAGGTCAGCTGTGAAAAAGGCACCTTTACCCTGCTGAACGACCGGATCAGCGCCTGGCACATCGCCGGCCTCGACAATCCGGCGGAGCAGGCGGAACCGGCGCCCGATGACGGCGCCAGCAACCCGGCGGTGACCGACACCTCCCGCCACGAAGCGGTGCTCGAGGATTTCGAGCGGGCGGTTACGCGGGGCGATACGCCGTTGGCCGCGGGCATAGATGCCCGGCGCGCTACCGACCTTATCCTGCGGATTTACCGCTGTCGGACGGAAAACCGTTGATGTTCCGGCTCAGAGCGGCCCGTATCGATGAGTTGAGCCGACTCACCGAGCTCTGCGTGCAGTCAACAGCCTTATTGGGCTATGACGACGCGTTGCGGCAATCCTGCCGCGATAAGCTGACTTTTCGCCCGGCGGATATGGAAAACTCGCTGATTTGCGTCGCCGAGGCCGGCAATGCCTTGCTTGGCGCCGCCCAGCTGCTGCTCCAGGATGAAATCGCCCTGCTCGAACGGCTGTTCGTGGCGCCGGACAACGCCAATACCGGCATCGGCAAAATGCTGTTCGGCTGGTCCATCAACGCCGCCCACCGGGCCGGCGCCGCACGGTTGCTCATTGATTGCCATCCCCTTGCCGCCGGCTTTTACCAGCGCATGGGCGCGCGCGCGGAGGGCACGGTCGACACCGGCCTGCTGCCCGGTCAGCCAACGCCGCGTTTTCGCATTACCCTGACCCCCTGCCGGGCCGCCGCCAGGTAGCGGCCCGGCAGGCCGGCGGGATGCGCGTATTGGGCAGCGGCTTACCACCCCACGACAGCAACGGAGCGTGACATCGTGTATCAATTGCATATTGCCAATAAAAATTATTCGTCCTGGTCGCTGCGTCCCTGGCTCTTGATGAAGACGCTGGATATTCCGTTTGACGAGGCGCTGCATCCTTTCCAGTCGGGCGACAATCACCCTCTTTTCGCGCATTTTTCGCCCTCCGGGCGGGTGCCGGTGCTGTATGACGGCGCCATGGCGGTATGGGACTCGCTGGCCATCGCCGAATACCTGGCGGATACCCATGCGGGCATCTGGCCGGAAGAACGCCAGGCCCGGGCCTGGGCGCGCTGCGCGGCGGCGGAAATGCATGCCGGGTTCGGCACGCTGCGCAGCCTGTGCCCGATGAACTGCGGCGTGCGGGTGCGTTTGCGGGCGATTCCCGACGCCCTGCGCGCCGATCTGACGCGCCTGGATGCGTTGTGGCAACAGGGGCTTTCCCGTTTCGGCGGGCCGTATTTGGCGGGCCGCGAATTTAGCGCCGCGGATGCGTTTTTTGCCCCGGTGGTATTCCGGGTGCAGACCTATGACCTGCCGCTGTCGGCCGCCGCGCAGGCATGGTGCCGCACCATGCTGGCGCTGCCCGCGCTGGCGCAATGGTATCAGGATGCGCTGGCCGAGAAGTGGTGCGAGGCCTCGCATGAGGAAGAGTCGGCGAACCAGGGAGAGATTATTGCGGATCTGCGCGGCCGGGCGGAGTAGCGCCGGCCGCGGTTGGCACCTTAATCGACCTGTTTGTCCCGATCGCCGGCGCCATTTTTCGCCGTTTGTCCGGACGGATGGGTTTTGGACTTCTTAAATGCCGTCTGGCCGGGCTTGGCGGCTTTGGTTTTTTTATACGCCGTCTGGCCGGGTTTGGCTTTACCGGCGGCGGCCGTTTGTCCGCGCCTGGCCTTGTGGGCGGCAGCCGTCTGGAGAGCGTTGACGTTGCCGGCCTTTTTCGCCGTTTGCCCCGCCGCATGGCGTTTCAGCGCTTTATTGCCGGACTGTTTATTATTGGCCAGGGCGCGATGGGCCGCGGGTTTATAGGCCGAGCGGGTGGAGCGCAGCGCCGGAGCTTTCGGATAGACCTGCGACGGCAGCGCCGTGGCCTGGCCGGTTTCCAGCCAATTGCGGATGCGGCTGGCATCGGCAAAATGGGTATATTTACCGAAGGCGTCCAATACCACCAGTCCCACCGGGCGATGATTGATCACGGTGCGCATTACCAGGCAATGCCCCGCCGGATTGGTAAAGCCGGTTTTGGTTAACTGTATGGTCCAGTCCGGACGATAAACGAGATGATTGGTATTGCGAAACGGCAGGGTATAGGACGGATTGCTGAACGTCGCCATGGTCTCGTGCGTGGTGCTGAGTTCGGTAAGCATCGGGTATTGCTGGCTGGCGATAAGCAATTTTGACAAATCGCGCGCCGTCGACACGTTATTGAATGACAAACCGGTAGGCTCGACATAATGGGTATTCATCATGCCCAATGAGCGCGCCTTGGCATTCATCGCGGCGATAAACGCCGAATAACCGCCGGGATAATGATGCGCCAGGCTGGCGGCGGCCCGATTTTCCGAAGACATCAGCGCCAGCAGCAGCATATTGCGCCGGCTAATTTCGCTGCCTACGCGCACCCTTGAAAACACCCCCCTTAATTCCGGCGTTTCATGGATATCCACGGAAATTATTTCATCCATGGGCTGCTGCGCGTCCAATACCACAATGGCGGTCATCAGCTTCGACAGCGAGGCAATAGGCACCACTTTATCCGCATTGGAAGAATAAAGCAGGTGATTATCCGTCATATCAAAAACAATCGCGCTGCCGGAGGCAATTACCAGCGGCGAAACCAGGGGCGCCGCCTGTGCGTCGACGGCGGCCTGTGCATCGTTAATCATCACATTTGTAAGCGTTAAAAGAGACACGCCAAAACAAGCGACACGAAAAAAAGATAACATTAGCCATTACCTGAAAGATACTGCGGGACCGCAGTTGATGACGACATAGTATATCCGATTCTCCCCAAACGAAAATCGCTTAACGCCTGTATTTTTTTGTCACCAAAAAAGGCGGCGCCTTGATTGACAACTTTCAGCATTGCGCAACATCGCAGAAGATATTATTTCACCATAATTAATCAATTAATGACCTATTAATGAATAACAAACAGGCAATATTCAGCGATATCGCCCGCCAATTTTGCTTAGCGGGCGATCGGCGGGGAATAGCGGCAATTGCCCGGCTTTTTTCCGGTAAACGGAGTTAATTACCTTTTACAGGCAATATGTTTATTCGGGCCGCAGACGCGGGGCTTTTCTATTGACCAGTAGCAGGAAAAGCGCGCCGGCAATGATATGGCAGCCCCAGATGGTTATCCCCATGGTCACCGCCGACGTGCCGCCGATGCCGGTAATGGGGACGCTTACCGCCCCGAGGGCGAACATCGCCACGCCAATCATGGCGGAGGCGCTGCCGGCATTCTGGCCCTGGGTTTGCATCGCCAGTGAGGAGGCCAGCGTTCCGATCAGGCCGTTGATCATAACCGAAAAAAACAGGGCCGCCAGGATAAAGGACAGCGGCAAACCGAACAGGCCGCACAAGAGTAAAGCGGTGGAGGCCGTCCCCGCCACGCCCAGCCCCCAGGTCAGCACCCGGTATTCGCCGATCCTGGCGCTGGTGCGCGCGGCGATCTGCGAGGCGGCAATCAGGCCCAGGCCATTGACGGCAAAACAAAAGCTGAAGTCCTGCGGGCTCAGGCCATAGAGCTGCTGCAAGACAAAGGGCGAGGCGCCGATATAGGCGAACATGCCCGCCATGCTGAACCCCTGCGTCAGGCACAGCCCCATAAACTGCCGCTGTCGCAGCAGGCGTCCCAGGCCGCCGAAAACGCTGAGCAGCGGCGCCTGGCTGCGCCTGGCTGCGGGCAGGGTTTCTTCCAGCCGCCAGGCGCTGAGCGCCAGCAGCGCCGACGCCATCACCGCCAGCACGATAAACAATCCGCGCCAGTCCAGCCAGGCCAGCAGCGCGCCGCCCAGAACCGGAGCGCCGATGGGCGCCAGCCCGTTAACCAGCATCAGCAGGGCAAAAAACCGGGTCAGCGCAATGCCGCTGTACAAATCCCGCGCCACCGCGCGCGACAGTACCGCGCCGCCCGCGCCGGCCAGCCCCTGTACCAGCCGGGCGGCCAGCAGTTGGCCGATATTTTGCGCCAGCGCGCAGGCGATGGAGGCCAGCAGCAGTATTAGCAGGGAAAACAGCAGCGGTCTCATGCGCCCCAGCTTATCGCTGAGCGGGCCGAAAATAAGCTGCCCGGCCCCCAGGCCCAGCAGGCCGGCGGTGAGGCTCAGCTGCGCGGAGGCGGTATTAGTGGCAAGCGAGCCTGCCAATTGCGGCAGGGCGGGCAGGTAAAAATCGGTACATAAGGGGCCGAGCGCGGCCAGCGAGCCCAGCACCAGGGCATAACCAAGCTGTCGTTGTGCGAAAGCCATGAACGTGGATATCCTTTTTCCCGCCGGACAACCTCGGCCCGGCGCGGGCGACACCGTGCCGCCCCTGGCGTTTAATATAGCAGTTGCACAAGGGTAGTGGCGATATAGCTTCCCGGCCGATCGTCGCGGCCGGCCCTCATCCTGGCGTAAACGGTGTAGGTACGGGTTACCGTGGCGTTGGCCGCCAGGCTGTAGCCGTCGGTAATGGCCCCGCCGCCGCCGTTTCCCCACACCTGCTGGTAATTATCGGAGGTATAGAGCTGATAACCGGCGTTATGACCGCCGGCCGACATTTGCCGTTGCCCCTCCCCCGCCGGCCCGTCAAGCAAAATCCGGTAACTGACGTTGGCCGCCGCCGCGCCGGTGCGGCAGACCACGGTCAGGGTGGCGGTGGTCTGCCGCGTGGCGCCGTCGACCCCCGCCAGCGCGCCGAAACTCAGCGGCGTGGCGGCGATGGAACAATCGTAGGCCAGCGCCGGACCGGAAAACAGGGCGCAAAGCATAACGAACCAGGCACCCCTTACGCGTGTTAAAAACATATTCAGGCTCCCGTATTACAGGTCAGGGGGCCGATTTGCGGCAGCACATTGGCCTGGGGATGATAATCGAAGCTCAGGGTACAATCGGGCCTGCCCGACGTTTCGACCTTAAGCCGGTTGTGTTCCGCCAGATTCTCGAAAAACGTCTGGCCGTCGTAGCCGACCATGGCCTGGGCGCCGCTGTCCACCAGGGTCGCCACGCTGCCGAGCGGCAGGGGATGCCGCTGCGTGTCCACCAGCAGCAGGGTGGCGCCGCGGCTGCGGCGGATGGGAAAGCGGGCGATCACGCCGGCGCGATCGCCCGGCCTGACCATCAGCACGTCATTGGTGAGGGCGACATCCATCGGCACATCATTGGGGTCGACGGACAGGCGGTTGCTTTCGTAGGCGCGGATATCCTCGATAAACATCAGTCCATGGCCGTCGGTCTTGCCCACCGGGCGGTTTTCCTGCAGGACGGTTATGCCGGGTAAGCCGTCGGTATCCACCAGCGCGAAGCTGTCCTGAATGGTATTGGCGGCAAAAACATGACCGCCGATGGCCGCCAGGGAGCCGCGGGCGGAAGCCCGGACCGCGTGGCCGTCATTGCCCTGCTCGGCGTCGGCGCCGATAAGCCCCCAGTCGGCTTTATATTCCAGCCCGGCATTTTGCCGCGACACCGCGCCGTGCTGCTCAGCCAGGTTCCAGCCAATATCGCCGTGCCGTACCGCTGATTGCTGCGCCTGCAAGGTTTGCGTGCTGTCGCCCTGGCCGACGCTTACGCTGGTACTGATATTCGCCCGCGCGCCGAAAGGGATGGAGATGCCGGCAAACAGGCTATTGCCCTTATCGTAATCAAAATCATGTAATAGCGTGATATAGCCAAACGCCGCCAACACCGGCAGCGGGGCCGAATACGTGGCCGAGAGGGTCGAGGTGCTTATCCGTTGGGACTCATAATTATAACTGTTGTAGTAATTAACTAATTTGCGCGCATAGACCAGGCCGAACGAACCGTTGCCGGGATAGACCGGGAAACCAAGGCTGGCGCGCAGGGTGGTGCCGGCGGTATTGTCGCCATAGGCCGCGGCGATATCATAAAAGCCGGCATTCGCCCTGAGTGCGCTAAAGCCGTAGCTGAAGCTGTGCATCATATGGGAAAAACCGATGCCGTACTGCTGCCCCTGTTTTTCGCCATAACGACTGGCGGCCAGGGAACCGGACAATACCCCCGCATCGCCGATCAGCAAATTGGCGCCGCCGCCGCCCATCACCAGTTTTTGCGTGGCTTCCAGATGGGTCTCCAGCGTCACCGCCGGCCATACACCCCGCCGGTAGCTCACCGAGGCCGCGCCGCCGGTATAATCGGCGGACCGGCTGGCATACTCACGCCGCACCGTGCCGGCTTCCACCGACAAGGACTCCAGTCCCTGTCTCAGCATCGCGTTGCTGGCGTAAAAAGGCAGGGTTTGCGTGGTCTGCCGGCCGTTGGCGTCCTTCACCACCATGGAGACGTCGCCGCCGCCGGTGGTTACCGGCAGCGAGGTGATGTCAAACGGCCCGGCATCCACCTGGCGGGTCATCTGATGCAGGCCGTTGACGTAGATATCCACCGACGACGGGACCGCCACCTCGCCGCTGATGCCCGGACGGGGGAACGTCACGAGATCGGGGCGCAGGCCGAAATTGGTGGTCATCTGCATGCCGCCCATGCGCACGGGACGGGTCCAGTCCAGGCCGCCGCTGATATAATCGCCGGCGTTCCAGGTACGCAGGGTGGCGACATCGGAATAGCTGTAGGTGCTTTCCAGCCGAACCGTGCGGTCGAGATAAGGACTATGGGTTTGAATGGCGCTGTTGGCCAGCACGCCGCTATCGCCGAACAGCCGCAGATCGCCCAGCAGGCTATGGCTCTCTTCGCCATGATACTCGGTCACCTGCCCGTCGTAGTTCAGCACCGCGCCCCGATCGCTGTGGGGCGCGCTGTCGTCCGGGGAAAGGCTATCCGACGAAAACTGCTGGGCAATCTGGTCGCCGGACGGCACCTGTAAAAACAGCATCTGGGCGTTTTCATCCAGCCGCCAGGTCCAGCCCTGGATGCTGTTTAGCGCAATCAGGCCGCCACCGGTGTCGGTATAGGCGCCGGTGAGTTTCAGCCCGGAGGCGGTAATCTGCGCGCGGGTCAGCAGCAGGGCGCCCGGCTTGCCGGCGACTTCCTGGATATTATCGTGGATGCGCCCGTTAACCACGACATTGAGCAACAGGCTTTGGCCGGCATCTGCCGCGGGCGCCGTCTCCGCGCCCCACGCCAGTATCGGCCATAGCAGCGCCAGGGCCAGCATGCGTCCTGGCCGGCGACGCCGCCCGGCGGCTGTCAATGCGTCGGGCCGACATTGACCCATTGATCCGATTTATCCTGGGGACCGGGGTTTTGCACATGTATCCGGGTCCCGGTGGTCAAGACATGTTTGGGATCGCTGATAAGCCAGTGCTGTTGATTGCCCGCCAGGATATAGGGCATGCCGGGGCCGGTCAGCTTCAAGCGTTCGCCGCCGACGGTGGTGGCGCTCACGTTATAGAGCATACTGTGTTTAAGGCCCAGGTTATTCGCCACCAGCATCATGCCGTCGCCCTGGCGCTCAATCCGCCACTGCACATCCGCCGCCGCCGGCTCCGCGCTCAGGGAAAATACCGGCACGGTAAAGCGTATCGCCAGTTGCACTTTCGCGTTGGCGCGATCGGGGATCTGATCAAAAATAATACGATAGGATTCCTCGCCTTTGCTTGCCGGCTCGCGCAGCAGCAGCCTGACGGTTTGTGATTTTCCGGCGGGAATAGTGGCGAACGGCGGGCTTACCGACAGTTTGTTGGTGCTGACGAAGCTGTCGTTATTACCCTTTTGCACCCAGCTGTATCCCCGGATCTGGATAACGCTTGGGGTATCGGCATTATTGGTCAGGGTAAAACTGGCGGATCGGTGCGCGGACGACAGATCCTGACGGATGGGAACGATAGCCAATGCCTGCGCAGAAACCTGGGGCACGATGGCCCACAGGCTTGCCAGCATAAGCGCCCGGATAAAATGATTGTTACGGGGCATAGTGGCTGATCTTGTATTAATAGGTAACGGTTACGGCGACGGTATCGGTATAGTCACCGACCGCCGAGGTGAGCTGGTTGGCGGCGATTTCACCGTACACGGTAATATTCTGCTCACCGCCGGTGCCGACGCCCGCGACGGTATCGTCGCCGGTGGCTTCACCCCAGTTGGTGGTATGTTCGATATTCTGGTATAAGCCGTAGTTCAGCGTCGAGCCGGCCACTGAACCGGTCATGACGCGCACCGCGGTGGTGGCGTCGGTGCCGGTGCCCGCGCCCAGCGCAACCGTATACGGCGCCGCGTTAGAACAGGTCAGCGATAAGGTGGCGGTGGTATCTACCGCGTCGGTACCGGTATAGGCCGGGAATGCCATGGCGGTAGTGGCGATAGTACAGGCTGACTGCACCTCGGCGGTAACCGCGATATTGGTGGTGGCCGTACCGGCCGCGAAAGCGGAAGACGCCACGGTGGCGCCGAGGCACAACAGAGACAAAGCACCGACTTTAAAAAGACGTTGGCTGGACATGATATTTCCTTGAAAGAAGCGATAGGCGATATGAATGGATTTGGCGCGTTAAACCGGCCATTTCTCGCGGTTATTTTAACCGTTAAAAAGAAGGCGCGGTAATGTTAACCATCGCAAATCCGGACGGAACACCTGCTTTAACGGCCAAAACCATTAATAATCATTTTGTCTGCGGAAAATATTAACCATTGCGCGGGATAATGGCCGAATGGAATAATAGCGGCTGGATTGACCATTATTTTACGCTAGCTTATATAGAATGAATTACAGTTTATATTTTGATTTTGCCGGTATTAACCAATGCGGTTACTCAACAACGGCGTTTTCCTGTAATTCCCGCAGCCAGGAGGGAATGGCGCGGCCGTCAAACAGGGCCGCATACAAGGGGTAATCAAGCGTGGGCGTAAGCGTGCCGGGCTGCGTGCGGTATTGGTGCGGGCTGACGTTAAAAAACTTGCGGAACATGCGCGCCAGTTGCTGGCCATCGTGCAATCCGCCGCGCCGGGCGATCTTGTCGATGGGCAAAGCGCTGTCGAGCAGTGCCTGACGCGCTAATTCCAACCGGAGCAGCAGCAAAAAAAGATACGGCGAATAGCCCACCTCGAGCGTGAAATGGCGGCGAAAACTGCGCTCGCTCATGGTCATGAACCGCGCCGATCGCTCCATGCTTAAATCCTCGTCAATATGCTTCAGCCACCAGAGCGTCACCCGATGGGCTATCGTGTCATGACGGGTGAATATCTGCGCCGTGACCGGGGTATTATCGCCGAGTCGCAGCATTCGTTCGCCGTCCTGGGTGGGACGAGCCAACGGCAACGGCCCTTTCAGCAGCAGCAACGCCAGTTCACGCAAATTGATATGTTCGCTGGTGGTCAGGATATTGCCGTCAATTTGCAGCGCCGCCGGCATATTGACATTGACCAGCGGATAATGCTCGGCAAGATACGGCGCCAGCGCGGAATGGGTGGTCGCCTGGCGATGGTCCAGCAGCCCGGCCGCCGCCAGGCGCAGCACGCCGGATCCAAGCGCGACGATCTGTCCGGCGCCGGGACAAGCCGCCTGCAGCCAGCGGGATAACAATTCATTGGGCGCGGCCGCGGCCGCCCGGGTACCGTGGGCGATGATCAGCAGATCGGGACTGAGCGGAACCGGCCCGCGCACCGTCAGCGTTTCCGCGTGGATTAACCGGCTGGCCGGCGAAGATATACGTCCGCCGACCGCCGAGTAGATCTGCGTAACGAAGTGTATTTTTTGTCCGCCGTGCCGTACGGCAAAATCGTTTAAGCCCGCCAGCATTTCCAGCAGCTTGACCATTTCGCCGAGAAAGCAGCCGGGATAGGTGAGGATAATCACCCGGCGCACCCGGCTGCGCCCGGGCAGGGCCAGCAACGCGCCCGCGGGGTCATCATCACGCAGGGGGAAGGCGGCGGCAATAGCGGGCATGGCGGTCTTGGTCATGATTAACGGTATCCCGCAGGGGGTGTCATTAACGGTTTGCCACGGTAACAATTGACAGACGGAGCAGTTCGTCAATACCCGGACGGTGAACTTCCTGTTAACGTAAATAATCCTTGTTACCCGGAAGCATGGCAGAAAAAATAGCGTAACAAACCCTGTTTAAATCAGCTTAAAAGATTGACTGGGCGCTTTTATTAATGCCATAAAAGTAAAGCACAGCGCCGTTTCAGGATAAAACAGCCGCCAGAAAAAAAATAAAACCATCGCCAACCCGCGTTTATATGGCGCACTGACGCAGGGTTATTTGGCTTAAATCCGGAAATTAATATGTGCCGTTCAGGCTCTGAATGCAATTAATTTATGATATAAAACAGACCAGAAAAGCATTATTGACTCTAAACGTCGTAGAAATGATATTTTTTAATCGTGTTTATTTTCAGGATGAGTAAAATCCTAAAACACCCCGGTTTACGCCTGCCTTTGCCACGGCGGCGACATGAGAATCGCAGCGCGTCATGGCCGGCATATAGCTCTTCGCCAGCGGCACCCTGACGCCCTGACAT
This sequence comes from Sodalis sp. RH14, assembly GCF_047324285.1. Classification (NCBI taxonomy): domain Bacteria; kingdom Pseudomonadati; phylum Pseudomonadota; class Gammaproteobacteria; order Enterobacterales; family Bruguierivoracaceae; genus Sodalis; species Sodalis sp. RH14. The sequence goes on along the minus strand of NZ_CP178739.1, from coordinate 1,410,140 downwards.
AAATTTTAACGCTTTTCCCATTTTTTGCCCGCGCGCGGGCTTTCTTTTTAAACCAAATAGGATAATTAATTGTTTTTTATAAGGTTATAAATCACCTGTTGACGCCCCCACGGCAAGCACAGGAAAACCGCGACTTTTTTTCCCTTTGCTATAATTCGTTTCACTACCCCCTTAACCCCTTGTTTAACACCGGCGCAGCACTCCGCTGCCGATATTTTGATGAGGCCTATGGACAGCAATAACAATAGCGAATCCAATAACGCATTGCCCAGGCGCGCCGCCGCCCAAGGCGATGACCAACAGGGAAACGCCGGCCAGGCGGGCCGGCAATCACAAGACAGCGGCGACCTGCCGCCAAAAAGTCAGGATCGGGCCGACCAGAACACCCGCAGGAATAACGACACAGGACGGGATAGCGCCGGCGGCGACAACGAGGCACACGGGGATGACGGCGACGGCGCGCAAGAAACGCAGCGCAAGCGCCCCGGTAAAAAACCGTTGATTATCCTTGGGGTGGTGGTGCTGATCCTGATTGTGGTCGGCCTCTATTTTTGGCTGACGACCCGCAACCAGGAAACCACCGATGATGCGTTTACCGAAAGCGACGCGGTGACCGTGGCGCCGAAAGTCGGCGGTTACGTGGTTAACCTGGCGGTCAGGGATAACCAGCGGGTGCATAAAGGCGACCTGCTGCTGCAAATCGATGCGCGGGATTATCGTGCCCAGCACGATCAGGCCCTGGCCCAGTTGGGGCTGGCCGAGGCGCAGCTTCACCAGGCCGAGGCGCAATTGGCGCTGTCCAGGGTGCAGTACCCGGCGCAACTGGCCCAGGCCCAGGCCCAACAGGCGCGGGCCGACGCCAATCTGCAAAATGCCGAAGCGGAATTCCGCCGCCAGCGCGGCGTGGATCCCCGCGCCACCACCCAGCAAAATATCGATACCGCCAGCGCCCAGGTGCGCGCCGCGCGCGCGGATGCCGCCAGCGCCCGCGCCCAGGTGGAGGTGGCCGCGCAGGTCGCCCTGCAGATCAACCAGGCCGAGGCCACGGTTGAAGCCCGGCAGCAGCAGGTACGCCAGGCGAAGGCCCAGTTGGAAACCGCCGATCTGAACCTTTCCTATACCGATGTCCGCGCGCCGTTCGACGGCTATGTGACCCGGCGTAATGTCCAGCCCGGCATGCTGGTGCAGGCGGGCAGCGCCTTGTTTTCAGTGGTCTCGCCCGACATTTGGGTAATGGCGAACTTCAAAGAGTCGCAGCTCGAACGCATGCGCCCCGGCAATAAGGTGGAGATTACCGTCGACGCCTTTCCCGATATGAAGCTGCAGGGCCATGTGGACAGCGTGCAGCAGGGCACCGGCTCCCGCTTCTCGGCGTTCCCGGCGGAAAACGCCACCGGCAACTTCGTCAAGATCGTTCAGCGCGTGCCGGTGAAAATCGTTATCGACAGCGGACTGGACGCCAATACCCCCCTGCCCCTGGGCCTGTCGGTGGCGCCGAAGGTATTGCTGGAATGAGCGGTGAACGCAACTGGCAGCCGGCCAGCAATCCCTGGCTGGTGGCGATGGTGGTGACGCTGGCGGTGTTTATGGAAATCCTCGACACCACCATTGTCAACGTGGCCCTGCCCCACGTCGCCGGCACGCTGTCGTCCAGTTACGATGAATCCACCTGGGTGCTGACCTCCTATCTGGTGGCCAACGGCATCGTATTGCCTATTTCGGCGTTCCTCAGCCGGGTGTTCGGCCGTAAACAGTATTTCCTGTTGTGCATTGCCATGTTTACCCTGTGCTCGTTTCTGTGCGGTATCGCCACCGAGCTGTGGCAAATGATCCTGTTTCGCGTATTGCAGGGATTTTTCGGCGGCGGGCTGCAGCCGATCCAGCAATCGGTACTGCTGGATTATTTCAAGCCGGAAGATCGCGGCAAGGCGTTCGGCCTGTCGTCTATCGCCATCATCGTGGCGCCGGTGGTCGGTCCGACGCTCGGCGGCTGGATCACCGATAACTACAGCTGGCGTTGGGTGTTCCTGATCAATATCCCGGTCGGCGTGCTGACCCTGCTGGCCATTTACCAGTTGCTGGAGGATCCCCCCTGGGAGCGTAAGGTGAAAGGTAAAAAACTCAGCATCGACTTTACCGGCATCGGCCTGATTGCATTGGGCCTGGGCTGCCTGCAGGTAATGCTGGACCGCGGCGAGGACGACGACTGGTTCACCTCCGGTTTTATCCGGCTGTTCGCGCTGCTTACCGTCATCGGCATCGTCGGCGCCGTCTATTGGCTGTTGTATGCCAAAAAGCCGGTGGTGGATTTGCGCTGCCTGAAGGATCGTAATTTCGCCGTGGCCTGCCTGCTGATGGCCGGCATGGCCATGATCCTCTACGGCAGCTCGGTGGTGATGCCGCAACTGGCGCAACAGGAACTGGGTTATACCGCCACCCTGTCCGGGCTGGTGCTGTCGCCGGGGGCTATTCTGATTGTCCTGTCGATCCCGCTGGTATTAAAGCTGATGCCGATCGTGCAAACCCGCTGGCTGGTGGCCTTTGGCTTCCTGCTGCTGGCGCTGTCGTTTATCTATTCGCGCCATCTGGTGCCCAACGTAGACTTCAATACCCTGGTGATGATGCGCAGCGCGCAGTCCATCGGGCTGGGTTTCCTGTTTGTGCCGTTGACCACCGTCGCCTTCGTCACGCTGGCGCCGCGGCTGAATGCAGACGCCTCGGCGCTGTTTACCATGTTCCGCAACGTGGCGGGGTCGGTGGGCATTTCGCTGTCCACCGCGGCCATCACCGAGCGATCCCAGGCCCATAGCGCCGCCATGGTGCATAATATGTCGCCGCTTAACGAACAGTTTCAACAGACGCTGAACCGCACCGCGGCGGCAATCCGCGATTTTTCCCACCAGATAGGCGATCCGATGCAGCTGGCGACCGGCCAGATGTATCAGCAGATGATATCCCAATCACGGATCCTGGCGTATATCGACGTCTTTTCCCTGTGCGCGGTGGTGGCGTTTATCCTTATACCTTTTTGTCTGTTGCTTTCGCCCGTCAAGAGCGAAGGCAATGCGGGAGCACATTGATATGCCGGTTTGTTTCCTGGCCGCCCGGCGGCGGCATCGCTCATTGATAGGGCGTTTCAGCCTCGGCGTGGCGCCGTTCGTCCTGGCCGCCTGCGCGGTAGGACCGGACTATCAGCCGCCCCATCCCGTCACCCCCGCCGCCTTTGCGCCGGCCGGCGATAAATCCGGCGCCGCGGTCACGCTGGCGTCGCAGCCGGACCCGTCCTGGTGGCGCAGTTTCAACGATCCGCAGCTCGACAGCCTGATCGCGCGCGCCATCGCCGGCAACCTTTCGCTGCAACAGGCGGTGCTGCGCATCGCCGGCGCGCGTGAACAAAGCGTGCAGGCGGGGGCGGCCGGTTTGCCCGCGGTAAACGCCAGCGCCAAGGCTACCCGGCAGCAGTTGGGCCTGAAGGGTGAACTTGAATCCTCCGGCGTCAACCTCAGCGATGAAAATACCAGCCCGGAGATTGCCTCAGGGCTGGATAGCCTGTTCAAGCCGGTCAATCTTTACCAGGGCAGTTTCGACGCCAGCTGGGAAATTGATCTGTGGGGCCGGGTACGTCGCTCGGTGGAGGCGGCGAACGCCCAAACCCAGGCCGCGGTCGAAGGACGCAACGACGCGCTGGTCTCGCTGGAGGCGGAGGTGGCGCGGACTTACCTGCAGTTGCGCGGCGCGCAGAGCGTGGCCGCTACCCTGGAAACACAAATTGCGGTGGCCCAGCAATCGGCGGAACTGACGCGCAGCCAGCAGCAGCACGGCCTGGCCCCGCAGTATGACGTGGAAAACGCCAACGCCCAGCTTGGTTCGCTGCGGGCGCAACTGCCCCAGTATGAAGCGCAGCAGCGCCAGGCCATGAACGGCCTGGCGGTGCTGCTGGGCCAGCCTCCCGGCACCCTGGATCACGAGCTGGCGCCCGTCAAACCCCTGCCGGCGGTTCCCGCGGCGGTGCCGGTGGGCGTGCCATCGACGCTGGCGCGCCGGCGGCCGGATATCCGCCAGGCGGAAGCCAACCTGCATGCGGCCACCGCCAATATCGGGGTTTCGGTGGCGCAGTTGTTTCCCGATCTGTCATTGACCGGGCAGTTCGGGATGCGCAATACCGATGCGGACTATCTCACCCACTGGAGCAGCCATTTTTACAGCTTTGGTCCCCAGGTTTCCCTGCCGATATTCCAGGGCGGCCGGCTGGTGGCCAGCGTGAAACTGTCGCGCGTACAGCAGGCCAATGAAGCGCTTGCCTATCGCCAGGCAGTGTTGACCGCCCTGCAGGATGTGGAAAATGCCCTGGTCAGCTACCGCACCGATCGGCAGCGGGTCGAGGGGCTGGAGCAAACGGCCGCCTCGTTGCAGAATGCCTTCGATCTCGCCAGCGCCAGCTATCGCCAGGGCATCAGCACTTTTATCAACGTGCTGGACGCCCAGCGGCAGCTGGCGCAGGCCCGGCAGCAGGCGGCCAGCGCGCGGGTGCAGACCGGCACAGATCTGGTGGCGTTATATAAAGCGCTCGGCGGCGGCTGGGAGCCGTATCAGAATATGACGCTGCCCGACTACCCGGTTTTTGGTCCGGCGGAGTCGGGAAACGCGCCGGTGCAATTGACTAATAAATCGCCACAATCTTAGGCGCAAGCACAAATCGGCCTAAAAATGTGTCTTGGATCACATATTTTTGTAGCGCAATGCAACCAAACAGGAGAAAATTAGACCATCTTACAAATGGGGGGTGGGTTGTCATGGGTACTCTTGCCGCAGGCTTCGTGATGATGCGCTGGGAATTGCTCAGCGCGGTGATGATGTTTTTCGCCAGCACGTTAAATGTCTTTTGCCGTAAAAGCAGCCACAATGCGCTGGCGTTTATTTTCAGCGGCGTCGGCATCAGCATGGCCTGCTGGTTTGTCACCGGACTGCTGGGTATCACGCTGTCGGTTGAAATGGTCTCCTGGCGCGAAGCCTGGGATAACCTGAAAGATATCGCCACGTATGTGGTTTCCCATACGCCGCCGGAATGGCAGGTAAACTGACCGTCTCCGCCGGCCGTCCCCGGGCGGGGTAGTAGCGCTGACCGCTCCCTGCCCGCGCCACAAAAATAGCTTGCCCGGCGCTGTACCGATTGGTACAGTCAGGATTCCCGTTCTCCTGACAAGGCATCCATCATGGCAAACCTGGTCCCTCCCTTTACCCCTGACACCGCCGCCGCTAAAGTCCGTATGGCGGAGGACGGCTGGAACAGCCGCGACCCGCAGCGCGTATCGCAGGTGTATACCCTTGATACGCAATGGCGCAATCGCGCGGAAATCGTCACCGGCCGCGACGAGGTGGTGGCGTTCCTGACGCGTAAATGGGCTAAAGAACTGGATTATCGGCTGATCAAGGAACTGTGGGCGTTTACCGGCGCGCGCATTGCGGTGCGTTTTGCCTATGAATGGCATGACGACAGCGGCAACTGGTTTCGCTCCTATGGCAACGAAAACTGGGAGTTCGATACCGCGGGGTTAATGGCCCGCCGTTTTGCCTGTATCAACGATCTGCCCATCGCCGACGGCGACCGCAAGTTTCACTGGCCGCTGGGACGGCGCCCGGATGATCACCCCGGTCTGTCCGACTTTGGCCTCTAGATGATCGACCACAACGCGGATAGCGCGGCGCTGGTAGCGCAAATAGCCGACGTTTTCCGTGAATGCGGCTTCGAGGGCGCGTCCCTGAGCCGTATCACCGAACGCACCGGCCTGGGCAAAGGCAGCCTGTACCACTTTTTTCCCGGCGGCAAAGACGCCATGGCGGCGGCGGTGCTCACCCAGGTCGAGGCGTGGTTTCACCGCCACATTTTCCAGCCGCTGGCGCGGGATAACGCGCCGGACGCGCTTGACGGCATGTGGCGGGCGGTGGATGCGTATTTCCTGTCCGGACAGCGCATCTGCCTGATGGGGGCCTTTGCCCTGGACGGCACGCGCGATCGATTTGGCCATGCTATCGGCGTGTATTTCCACCACTGGATAAGCGCGCTGCAACAGGCGTTGCAACGGGCCGGCGTCGCAGTTCCGGCGGCGGGCGAACTGGCCGAGGACACCGTCGCCGGTATCCAGGGCGCGTTAACGCTGGCGCGAGCCATGAATGACACCGATCTGTTTATCCGCGGCACGCGGCGGCTGCGGGCACGGCTTATGCTCGCCATACCCTTTCACCATCCTTGATGCCGTCTTGCGTGCCGGCACGGCGGATCGGACCTGTCCGCCGCGCGGCATGGCCGCCTGCGGGCGGTTATTTTCCGTCCCGGGCGGCGAACATGGCGCGGGCCGCTGCTGCAACCACGGGTTGACGCGTCGCCACAGTGGCGGCGATACGCGCCGCCACCGGTTCCCGCACCGATCCGGGGGCGGTTTCCGGCCGGCCGGCGTTAAACGGCGGCGCCGGCGCGTATTCCAGTCCCAGCTGGATAGCCTCGGCGGTCGCCTGGTCGAAGACCTGGTTAATCACCGCCAGCGCAAAATCCATGCCCGCGGTTACGCCGCCGCCGGTGATGATATTACCGTCCTGCACCACGCGGCCCGCGTCGGGTATGGCGCCGAACAGCGTTAACAGATCACGCCAGGCCCAGTGGCAGGCGGCGCGTTTACCCACCAGCAGCCCCGCAGCCCCCAGGATCAGCGACCCGGTACACACCGAGGTGATATAGCGGGCGCCGCCGGCCAGCCGGCGGATATCGGCCATAAACACCGGGTCCGCTATCATCTCGGTACTGCCGGCGCCGCCCGGCACGCAGAGGATATCGCACCGCGCGATAGCCGCCAGATCGGCCAGGCCGGAAAATACCAGGCCGTCGGCGCTTACCGGCCGGCCGGCCGTCGAGGCGGCAATCACCCGGGTATCCGGCAGACGGGAAAAGAACTGGTGCGGGCCGGTGAAATCCAGCTGGGTAACGCCGGGGTAAAGCGGCATGACGATAATCAAGGACTGCTGCATCATTCTTTCCTCATGACGGTAACCTGTTATCAATAGGCCTGGCGCGGGACGATTACCGCCTTAAAACTCAATTTCGCCGGCCGGGCGTACGCTGACGCTATGCGGCCCGGCGTTAAATCCGTCCAGCAGGGCATTATGATGGGCGATGATCTGTGCAAAGCCGAGGGCGCCGCTGTCCGCGGTGGTATGGCCGTCGCCGGCCAGGACCACGTCATACCCCAGGGAAACCGCGCGGCGTACGGTGGTATCGACGCAAAACTGCGTCATGCATCCCCCCGCCACCAGGCGCGTGACGCCCAGGCGCTGCAAACAATCGGCCAGATCGGTGGCATAAAAGGAATCGCAGCTGCGCTTATGCACCACGATATCCCCGGGCGCAGGCCCCAGGTCCGCACGGATGCGCCACCCTTCCCCGCCCCGCGCCAGCCGGTGATCGCCGTCGCCGTCGTGCTGCACCAGGATAACCGGCGCCCCGGCGGCGCGCGCCCGCAGCTGCAATGCCGCCAGCCGCTGCGCCACCTCGCCTAACCGCCGATCGAGCAGCGGCTGGCGAGCCGCATCGGCCAGCCCGTGGAGAATATGGTTTTGCATATCAATAATCAGTAATGCCGTGGTCATATTACCCTCTTATGCTGCAAGTTCAGGCGCCGCGCACGGCGGGGAAATGCGCCAACCCGCCGGACGACGGGATAGGCATGGCGCGCGCGGGCTATTTAATCTGGCGAAAAACAATGCCATTATGCCATATCGATCTCACCGGCACCGTGGCGACTAGAAGGACATCTATGCTGAAAATTCTGGGCAAGTCAACTTCCATCAACGTGCGCAAGGTCTTATGGACCTGCGTGGAACTGGGTATCGATTTTGAACGGGAAGACTGGGGCAGCGGATTTAAAGATCCCCATGACCCGGCTTTTCTGGCGTTAAATCCCAATGCCATGGTGCCGGTCATCCTGGACGGGGATTTTGTGTTGTGGGAGTCCAATACCATTATCCGCTATCTGGCCCGGGCCTACCGGGGCGAGGCGTTATATCCGGCGCCGCCGAAAAGCCGGGCGCGGGTGGATCAGTGGATCGACTGGCAGGCCGCCGAACTCAACCCGTCCTGGAGCTACGCCTTCACCGCCCTGGTAAAACGCTTCGCCACGCATAACGACGCGCAGCGCATTGCCGGGTCGATCGCCGCCTGGTCGGGGACGATGACCATCCTCGACCGGCAGTTGGCCGCCACCGGCGCTTACGTGGCGGGAGACGCCTTTACGCTGGCGGATATTCCCATCGGCCTGTCGGTGAACCGCTGGTTCTCCACCCCCATCACCCATCCGGAACTGCCCGCCGTCAACGCTTATTATGAACGGCTCAGCCAGCGTCCGGGCTATCTGGCCCATGGCCGCAACGGGATGCCGTAAGCGGCGCGCGCTGAAATATAAAGTGCTTACGGCAGTTTCAGCGCCGTTTGATCCACATAGGGTTTCATCAGCCCGTCCGCCTCCTGCTGGGCATCGCGCGCCGCGTCGTCCACCTTGCGCGATTTGTCGGTCACCAGCGATGCCAGCTGGTTTTCGATGGCCTGGCGCACCGCCACGGTCTCATAGGTGGCATACCAGGGATGTGCGTATTGCAACTGCTGCAACGCCACCGCCGCGCGCGGGTCCTGGGCCAGGTACGCTTTCATTTCCGGCGTGTCGTAGGCCGCCATGCGCGGGGCGAAATAACCGGTAAAACGGCTCCAGGCGCCGTTGACCTCCGGGCTGACCAGGTAGGTCATAAACCGGTAGGCCGCCTCTTTCTGCGCTTCACTGATACCTTTGAAACTGACCAGGCTGGCACCGCCGATAATTACCGCCTGCCGCTCCTTGGCCGGCAGCATCGCGACCTCGAGGGTGAAATCGCGGCTGTTTTCCCGCATATACCCCAGCGCCCCGGTGCTGAGCAGCGCCATGCCCAGCTTGCCGGAGAAAAACGCGGCGCCTATCTGTTTGGAATTCAATACTCCCGCCGGCATCACCTCATCGCGATACACCAGGTTCTGCCAGAACTGCAACGCCCCGCGCGTGCTGGCGCTGTTGTAATACACTTCGCCCGGATAGGCGGCATTATTAAAATTACCGCCGTTGGCGTGGGTCAGCGCCGAGAGCATCCAGCCGCCGTAATCATCGTTGGTGGAAGGGATCATGATGCCCCACTGCCCGGTATTTTTATCGGTCAGCTTTTTGGCATCCGCCACCAGTTCCGCCCAGTCGCGCGGCGGATGGCTGATGCCCGCCCTGGCAAACATGTCCTTGTTGTAATACAGAATCGGCGTGGAGTTGTGGAAGGGAATGGCGTAAGTCTGGCCCATCACCTGGGCGTTTTGTTGTACCGCCGGGAAGAAGTTTTTTTGCAGGAAGTCGGTGGCCGACTGCTTTTGCGGCGCAAATTTAAACAATTCGTCCATCGGCAGGATTTCATTTTTCAGCGCCAGATCGACGGTAAAATTGGCCGACATAATCACCAGCGCCGGCGGCGAACCGGCCTTGGCCGCCGATTCGGCCTTCATTTTGGTGGTGTCGTAGTTGCCGGTAAAAATACCGCGTACCTCCACCTGATCCTGCGACTGATTGTATTCCCTGATGACGCGGGTCATCTCGGTGGTCAGCTTGCCGTCCACCGGCGCCGGGAACATAAAATCAATGGTGTCTTTCGCCAGCGCTCCATGGCTTAACGCCATGCCGGTCAGCATCACTAGCCAGCCATATCTTTTCATTTACTGCTCCTGTAATAAATTGCGTTGGCTCGACACCGCGAACAGATAGCTGTCGCGGGACGAAAAAGAGAGGTTCAGGTCCTGGCCTACGGCGGCAACCGCGCCGCGGTTTTCCCGACGGTACTGCACCCGCCCCGCCGGGGTATCCAGCGTGATAAGGTATTCCGCGCCGTGCAGTTCGCGCCGCAGCACCCGGCCCCGCAGCGCCGCACCCGGTTCCTGCGGGTGTTCCGTCAAATGCTCCGGCCGGATACCGAAAAACACCGCGTCTTCACCATAGTCCGGCAGCCGGGCAATCGATTGCCCCATCAGCCAGACCTGCTGGTCATGCACAGGAAGGCGCAGGATGTTCATCGCCGGCGTACCGATAAAGCCGGCCACGAACATATTGGCCGGCTGCCGGTAGAGCGCCTCGGGCGTGCCCGTCTGCTGCAGTCGCCCGTCGTTGAGCACCGCGATCCGGTCGGCCATGGTCATGGCCTCGATCTGGTCGTGGGTCACGTAGACGGTGCTGGTTTTCAGGGTATGGTGCAGCGCCATGATGCCGTCGCGCACTTCGCCGCGCAGCTTGGCGTCAAGATTGGACAACGGCTCGTCCATCAGGAACAGCGCCGGCTCGCGCACGATGGCCCGGGCCATGGCCACCCGCTGGCGCTGGCCGCCCGACAGCTGCGCCGGCTTGCGATCCAGCAACGCCTGCAGTTGCAGCAGCCCGGCGACCTTCTCGACCCGCTGCGGGAACTGCGCCTTCGGCTCGCCGCGCATTTTCATGCCGAACAGAATATTGTCCCGGACGGTCAGATGGGGAAACAGGGCGTAATTCTGGAAGATCAGCGAAAAGTTACGCTCCCGGGGCGGACGCGCGCTGATATCCACGCCATCCAGCAGAATCTGCCCGCTGGTGGCGCTATCCAGCCCGGCCAGCAGGCGCAGCAGCGTGCTTTTGCCGCAGCCGGACGGTCCCACCAGCACCAGAAACTCCCCGTCCCTGATCTCCAGATCGATATCCCGCAGAACATCGGTCCCGCCAAATTTTTTTCCTAAGCCTTGGACGACAATGGCCGACATCAGAAACCCTCGCCCGGACAACTGATGCGCGAGTCGTAGAGCCAGGGACCGGCGTAATTGGCCAGGGAATGGTAGCTGGTCACCAGGCCGACGCCCGGCACCAGGTTATGCATCATCATGGCTCCCGGCTCCAGGCTGTAAAGCGGACGCGGATCGGTATGCATATAGGGCACCTGGTGCACGGTGGCGGGCGCGGAACAAATCAGCGCCTGGCGAAATTGGGTGGCGATCATCCGGTGGACATGGCCGCAGAATACCCGGGTCAGCTGCGGAAACCGTTCTATCAGGGCCAGCAGCGCCTCGCCGTTGCGGCAGGCGATGGGATCCATCTGCGCCGAGCCGAACGCCACCGGCGGGTGGTGCATAAACACATAGCTTTCCTTATCGTCGCGGGAAAGCCTCTTTTCCAGCCAGTCGAGGGTAAAATCGCTCAGGTGCCCCCAGGACGCCCCGGCCACCGATGTATCGATAAACAGCAGACGCACCGGGAACTCATCGACTTCATAGGCCATATTGTCCGGATCGTGGCCCAGCCGCGGGCACAGTTCGCTGAAGGCGTCCAGAAACAAGGCCTTATTGTCATGGTTGCCGGGGATCAGATACAGCGGATAGTCAAGCTGGCCGAGGATATGGCGCGCCAGGCGATATTCAGCGGGTTCGCCGCAGTTGACCATATCGCCGGTAATGATGACCGCGTCGGGACGTTCCGCGAGGGCGTTGACCCGGTTGATGATTTCCGCGTTCATGGCGTTAACATCGATAAAATCATACAGCCGGGCGCCCCGGCTGCGGAAATGCATGTCGGACAATTGGGCGAGATACATCGCTATCCCCTTATTTAATACCGGAAAAACCAAAACCACTGAGAAAGTGCTTTTGGCATAAGATAAACGCCACCATCAGCGGCAGGCAGACCATCAGCGAACCGGCGCTGATCATGCCCCACTGCCCGCCGGATTCCGCCCCCATGGCAAAAGACGCCAGCCCCACGGTAAGCACCTGCTTATCGGGATCGTTAAGCACCATCAGCGGCCAGAGAAATTCGTTCCAATGATAGGTAATGGTCACGGCGGCAAACGCCATCAGCGCGGGACGGGTCATGGGCAGCAGCACATACAGCACCACCTGCCACCAGCGGCTGCCTTCCATCAGGGCCGCATCCTCCAGTTCGCGCGGAATATTCAGAAAGGCCTGGCGCATCAGGAAGACGCCGAAGGCCGACGCGAAGTACGGCATCATGGCGCCGGTCAGGGTGTTGAGCAGGCCAAGCTGATGCAGGGTCATCATATTGGGCACCATCAGCATCACCGGCATGATCATCAACTGGATCAACAGCAGGTAAAACAGCAGGGTTTTACCGCGGAATTCATGGTAGGCGAACACATATCCGGCGGTGGTGATGGTGACCAGCTGTACCAGGAAGGTCCCCAGCGCGAAAATCAGCGTATTGGCATACAGCCGCAGCCAGTCTGCGCTGTCCCAGGCCCCGGCAAGCGTGGCCAGCGTCAGCGGCCGGCGCGGCACCAGCGAGGCCATCGCGGGTGAAAAACTGTCCGGGCTGATGGCGGCGGAAAACATCCACAGCAGGGGCGACAGCCACAGGAAAGCGGCGCACGCCAGCAGCAGGGATAAGGTTCGCAGCGGAAACGACGGGTTAGCGCTCATAGTGCACCCCTTTTTCCAGGGTGCGCAGATTCAGGATGGAAATCACAAACAGCGCCACCACGGTAAAAAAGGTAGCGGCCGAGGCTTTGCCGAAATCATGGCTGTTATTGGCCAGATCCTGGATGTAATACAACAGCACCGAGCTGGCGTGATTGGGTCCGCCCTGGGTCATGATGGCCACATGATCGATTTGGGTAATGGAATACACCAGGGCGATAATGATGACAAAGTTAAGCGTCGGCCTGAGCAGCGGCAGCTGGATGTACCAGAATATCTGGCGTTCCGACGCCCCTTCCATCAGCGCCGCCTCGCGCGGCGACGCGGGCAGGCCTTGCAGGGCGGCCAGGAAAAACAGCATATAATAGCCGGCAAATTTCCAGATGCCGACCAGCGCCAGGGCAAACAGCGCGCTATTGCCCATGCCGAGGTAATTAATGCCCATGGGGCCGGCAACCTTAGCCAGGTAATAGTCCAGCAGGCCCAGGTTGGGAATAAAGATAAAGGTCCAAAGCGTAGCGGCGCTGACCAGCGGGATAATAGTGGGGAAAAAAAACGCCGCGCGCAGCAGCCGGTTGAACCGGGTATTGCGCGCCAGCCAGACCGCCAGCGACAGCGCCAGGATCACGCCGGGCACCACCGTCACCAGGATATAGAGCAGATTATTGCCGACCGAGAGCCAGAACACCCGGTCCTGGAACAGGCGGACAAAATTATCCAGGCCGACAAAGGGCGGGTTATCGGTGGCAAGCCGCGAGTCATACAGGCTATCCACCAGCGAGCGCAACAGGGGAAAATAGGTGAAGCCGGCTAAAAATATCAGGGTGGGCGCGAGCAGCAAATAGGGAAACAGGCGTTTTAACATAAATAGACTTCTGCACAGCTTCAGCAAGTGGCCCCTATGCTAAGGGCCATGCTTGACAGTTTTAAGACAATGAGATGACGGAATCAAGATCCCCGGCCGCGGAAGCTACCGCGCTACGATGCCGGGGCGGCGCCGCAGGCGCCAGGCGATGGACGCAAGGCTATCCCAGCAGGCCGGCGCCGACGTTTATCGACAGGCCGAGGATGGCGAGGTTGAAGATAAAAGAGATGACCGATTGCAGCAGCGCCGCCTTGCGCGCCTCGGTGGTGCCGGTGGCGATATCCGCGGTCTGCGAGGCGACGGCGATGGTGAACGAGAAATAGAGAAAATCCCAGTACAGCGGTTTTGCCGGGTCTTTGGGAAACAGCAACGGCACTTCAGCAACATCCCGATCGCGGTAGAACAGATGGGCATAGTGCATGGCAAACGCCGTGGGCAGCAGCGCCCAGGAGACCACCAGCGTCACGCCGGTCAGGATCAAATGCCAGGCTTTCACCGAACCCGAAAGCTGTTTCACCGTGCTCAGCTCCAGCAGAATCACCAGTACGCTGACCATACAGGTCAAGGTCACCAACGCCAGCACCGTGCTGGCGCTTTCGTCCTGGCGCAAGGCGATGGCGTGCATATCCTCCGGCCCGGCGCGCATCATCTCCCACCACAGGAATACTAAATACAGCCAGGCGAGGGCGTTCCAGCTTATCATCAGGCGCAGCAGCGTGGAAAACTGCGCGGGCAGGCACCAGTAGCAGATCACGCCGGCGGCGATGGCGATCAGCAGCCGGGGCCGCGCGGTAAAATAGTGCTTAACGGGATGGAGAAAACGCATGTGTCTGGCCGGACCTTAGTAAACGTGGCGATAACCGGCTGGCCCGCGGCAAGGGCCCCGGGCACCCGGCACGGCGGGGATGAGCGTAAAATAGAGCCTGCCGGTGAAAAAGACAAGGAACCGCCGGTAATATAGTTCCTTTAACGCCGGATAGGGCCGTGCGAAGGAGGGTGCGGCCGACGTCATGCCGTTAGCGTCCCGCGGCCGGATAGAAATCGGTCCGGCGTGGGATAGCCTAGCGCGCCGCATCCTTGGGCAGGGCATAAGCGACGATGGCGTCTCCCGGCTCGGTACGCAGGCCGCCATGGCCGCCGGCGGCAATCACTACATATTGGCGACCGTTCCCGCCCAGGTAGGTCATCGGCGTCGCCTGGCCGCCCGCCGGCAGGCGCGCCTGCCAAAGCTGTTTGCCGGAAGCCTCGTCAAAGGCGCGCAGATAGTTATCGGCCGTGGCGCCCATAAAGACCAGGCCGCCGGCGGTGATGATATTGCCGCCGATGCTGAAGATACCGGTCGGCAACGGCGCATTGGTATGGGTATTAAAGATATTCATATCCCGCGTGGTGCCCACCGGTCGCTCCCAGGCGATTTTCCGGGTCTGCAGGTCAATCGCCACCAGTTTCCCCCAGGGCGGCGCGCTGCAAGGAGCGCCGAGCGGGGTCAGCCAGGGTTTGACCACCGCCGCGTACGGGGTGCCGTACTGCGGGCCGACGGAAAAATCTTTGGGTTTGGGATAGGGCTGTTTGCTGCCCCAGCCCGCCCAGGGTTTCATCAGCCCCTTGTTGATCGCCTCGGCGGCGGGCATGGTCTCCACCGTAAAGGGGATGTAGCTGGTATTGGCGATAAGCAGGTGCCGCGCCGGGTCGATGGAGGCGCCGTACCAGTCCATCACGCCGTCAAAGGCGGGATACGCGATAGTGGTGCCAAGCGTGGGCGGCGTGTACTGGCCATGATAGATGGCGCGTTTAAACTGGATGCGGCACCACAGCTGATCGAGCGGCGTGGCGCCCCACATATCCTGCTCTTTCAAATCGGCGGGCGAGAGGTTCGGCATACCCACCGAGTCCGGCTGGGTGGGGGACAGCGTATCGCCCGGCAGCAAGGGCTGCGTCGGCACCGGTTTTTCAATGACCTGCGCCAGCGGTTTGCCGGTGGCGCGGTCCAGCAAAAACAGCTGGCCCATTTTGGTGGTTTGCACCAGCGCATGCACGCTGCCGACGCCGTCGGGCGACGGCAAATCGACCAGCGAAGGGCCGATGGGCAAATCAAAGTCCCAGACGTCGTGATGCACGGTCTGGAAATGCCAGCGCTCCTTGCCTGTCTCGATATCCAGCGCGACCAGCGCGCTCGAGTATTTATTATCGAACGGACGGCGGGCGGCGCCGTAGTAATCAGGCGTGGCGTTGCCCAGCGGGATATACACCAGCCCGAGATCGGTATCGGCGGTATAGGTGCCCCATCCGTTCGGCGTGCCGCGCGTGTAGGTCTCGCCCGGCTTGAGCGGCGCGGTGGGATCCGGCCGGCCCATATCCCAGGCCCAGGCCAGTTTGCCCGTTACCGGATCATAGGCGCGCACTACGCCCGACGGCTCGCCGCGCGCCTGGTTGTCGTAAATCCACCCTCCCAGCACCACCCGGTCCTTCACCACCAGCGGCTGCGAGGTAATAAAATGAAAGCCGGGCGGCACATCGCCCATCTGGTCGGTCAGGCTGACAAATCCGCGATCGCCGAAATCGTCACAAGGGCGGCCGGTATCCGCGTCCAGCGCCATCATTTGCGCATTGCCGGCGGTGGTGATTATGCGGCGGGCGCAGGCCTGTCCCGTATCGGCCGGCGCGGCATAATACGCCACGCCGCGGCAGGCGAGATATTCGTTGGCGGCGGTATCCGTATGCGGGTCATAGCTCCAGATGGGCTTGCCGGTGGTGGCGTTCAGCGCGATAACGCGACGATGCGGGGTACACAGATACAGACGATCGCGGATCTTAATCGGCGTTACCTCGAAATTAAATTCCCGGCCGTCCTTATCCTCGCCCTCGCGCGGCAGATCGCCGGTATCATAACGCCAGGCGGGCTGCAATTGGCCGACGTTAGCGGGGGTCAATTGCGCCAGGGGGGAAAAGCGCTCGCCGGCGGCATTGCGCCCGTAATAGAGCCATTGGTTACGCTGCGCGTCCGGGAACGTCGCCGTTTGCGGCAATGGCGCCGCAACCGCCGCGTTATGGACAAACCGGGTCTCGGTGACGTGGAAGCCGGCCCCAAAAATGCCGAGGATAGCGGCCAGGTAGATCACCCCGGCCGCCGTGGCCCGGCGTCTGTCGGAACGCAACGGGAATACCGGCCGGGTGATAAACGGCATGCTGCACCACAAGCCGAGCAGCGCCGGCACCAGCAGGCGGGGCAGCAATTGCCAGCCGTCAAAGCCGACTTCATAGACCGCCCAGGCCAGGGTGGCGATAAAGGCCAGCAGATACAGCCACCAGCCGGCCGCCTGCCGACGGGCAATCATAATCCCCGAGGCGGTGAGCGCCACACCAGCCAGCGGATAATAAAACGTGCCGCCAAGCGTCGCCAGCCAGGTTCCCAGCCCGATAAACGCCAGGCCGAAAAGAGCGATAACCACACCGGTAATACCGGGAAAGGACAGCAGACGACGCAGCATAGATACTCCTGATGCACCACAGGTTAAAGGGAGAGTGTGTCGATGGGCCATAGCGGCCTTGAGGGTTACGGCCATCAGGTTTATGGTCTTGCGCGGTGGGCCTGGCGCCGCCAAACGGACCCGCGCGCCATGCCGGCGGCAAAGCCGGGTTAACCCCGATTAACACCCTGTATAACCATAGCAAAACGTTGGCTTTTTGAAGGGAAAAAATGCCTATGGCGGCGGCATGGTTACGCGCAGCGGCTCCCGGCTTGCGTCTGGCGGCCAATCACCCGGGCGATGTCCGCGGAGGTTTTTAAAACCCTGATGTCGCCAAACAGCGTGGCGGCCTCGTCATACTCCTGGCGCAGGAAACCCAGCCATTGCTTGATGCGCGCCACATGGTACAGGCCGGTGTCGCCCTGCTTTTCCTGGCGCACATATTTTTGCAGCAGATCAACCACGTCCGGCCACGGCATCCTGGGTTCACGATATTTTATTACCCGGCTCAGGTTCGGCAGGCTTAGCGCGCCGCGCCCCAACATCACCGCGTCGCAGCCGGTTACCGCCAGGCAGTCGCTGGCGCTTTTCCCGTCGCGGATTTCACCGTTGGCGATCACCGGGATGGTTAAACGCCGGCGGATTGCCGCAATCGCCGGCCAGTCGATGCATTCCGCTTTGTAACCGTCTTCCTTGGTCCGGCCGTGGACCACCAGTTCAGTGGCGCCCGCCTGCTGGACCGCGTCGGCAATTTCCATGCTGCGGTGCGGGGTATCCCACCCCAGGCGGATTTTTACCGTCACCGGCAGATGGGCCGGTACGGCGGCGCGCATGGCCTTGGCGCCCCGGTAGATAAGCTCGGGATCTTTCAGCAGCGAGGCCCCGCCGCCGCTGCCGTTTACGGTCTTGGAGGGACAGCCGCAGTTGAGATCCACGCCCAGCGAGCCGAGCTGCACCGCGCGCCAGGCGTTTTCCGCCAGCCATTCGGGATATTGACCCAACAGCTGAACCCGCACCGGGGTACCGTCGGGCGTCCGGCTGGCATGATGCAGTTCCGGACAGAGGCGATAAAAGGATTTGACCGGCAGCAGGCTGTCCACCACCCGCAAAAATTCGGTGATGCAGAGATCGTAATCGTTAACCTCGCAAAGCAGTTCCCGCACCAGCGAATCGAGAACGCCTTCCATCGGTGCCAATAATACGCGCATAAAGTACCCGGCCGGAAAGAAGCGCCATAGTAGGTGATGAGGGGTGGCAAAATCAACGCTTTTACCGCCCTGCCCGGCGGCAAATGGCGCCTATAAAAAAACCGCCGCGCTTGCGCGGGCGGTCTGCTGATCGGGTGTCAGGGGTAAATACGGGGCGGATACCGCCGGTCGCATGACCGGATGCCCAACGCGGGTAAGCGGCGCCAGGATCCGCCTGCAACCCTGGGTCAAACCAGGGCTTCAGGCCAGGGGGCGCGGCTTATTTCTTGCCGCGGCTGTCGCGTGCGCCTGAACCCGCGTAAGCGGAGGAACCGCCGGCCGGGCGGCGCGGCGCGGCGCCACGTCCCGGCTGCGAGGCGCCTTCGCCTGTACGGCGGCGCTGGGGCGGACGACCCTCGCGGGCTCCGCCTTCGCGCGCGCTGTTGCCGCTGTCGCGGGCGCCGCCGCCGTTACCGGACGACGGGCCACCGCGGGAAGCGCCGCCACGGGACGGTCCGCCGGAACGGCTGCCGCGGCCGGTTTGCAGCGGCTCGGCCTTAATGGTCGGATCCGGCTCATAGCCGGGCACCGCGATGCGCTGGATCGGTTTTTTCAGCAGGCGTTCGATATCGCGCAGCAGGCCGAGTTCATCAACGCAGACCAGCGACAGCGCCTCGCCGGTGGCGGCGGCGCGGCCGGTACGGCCGATGCGGTGCACATAGTCTTCGGCAATCAGCGGCAGCTCATAGTTGACGACATGGGGCAGCAGATCGATATCCAGGCCGCGCGCGGCGATATCGGTGGCCACCAGCACGCGCACCTGGCCGGCTTTGAAATCGGCCAGGGCGCGGGTACGTGCGCCCTGGCTTTTATTGCCATGGATCGCCGCCGAAGTGATACCGTCTTTATTCAGCGCTTCCGCCAGTTTATTGGCGCCATGCTTGGTCTTGGTAAATACCAGCACCTGACGCCAGTCGTGCTTGCCAATCATATAAGACAGCAGCTCGTGTTTGCGCTTTTTGTCCACCAGGTGGACACGCTGTTCAATCTGGTCGGCGGTGATATTGTCGCGTGCGACGGCAACCGCGGCCGGATTGCTGAGCAGGGTATTGGCCAGCACCTTGATGTCATCGGAGAAAGTGGCCGAAAACATCAGGCTCTGTTTTTTCGCCGGCAGCAGTTTCATGACGCGGCGAATATCGTGGATAAAGCCCATGTCCAGCATACGGTCGGCTTCGTCCAGCACCAGAATTTCCACGCTGGACAGATCGACGGCACGCTGCTGCGCCAGATCCAGCAGACGGCCGGGGGTGGCGACCAGCACATCGACGCCGCCGCGCAGCTTCATCATCTGCGGGTTAATGCTCACGCCGCCGAAAACCACCAGCGAACGGATGGAAAGATGGGCGCTGTATTCCACGACATTTTCGCCAATCTGCGCGGCCAGCTCGCGAGTCGGGGTCAGGATCAACGCCCGTACCGGACGGCGACCTTTCACCGCCGGGCTCTGCTGGGTCAGCAGTTGCAGAATAGGCAGGGTAAACGCGGCGGTTTTACCGGTGCCGGTCTGTGCGCTGGCCATGATATCGCGGCCTTGCAGCACAAACGGGATAGCCTGGGATTGTACCGGAGTCGGCTTGTCATAGCCCTTCTCGGATAACGCACGCAAAATCTCGGCACTTAGGCCAAGTGATTCAAATGACATAATAATGAAAAACTCCAGATCCGCCCCGACGTCGCCTGTCCAGTCTGCGCTCAGGGGGATAATCAGATGGGAGGCAAAGCCTTACCATGGTGAACGGACAAAAACTATTGAACGGATTGTAGCAAAATTACCGGCAAAATGGGATGGGTATCAGGTAAATAACTGTAATCTACCCCGCCCAGCCGGCGTCCCGCATGGCTTTTGTTGCTGAAAAACCAGAGAAAAATGCTCTAAACATTAATGGGCATTAATAAACTTATCCAGGAATTGTTTGGTTCGCTCGTGCTCGGGATGGGTAAAAATCGCCTTGGCCGGCCCCTGTTCGGTGATAACGCCGTGGTCCATGAATATCGCCCGGTCGGCCACATCGCGGGCAAAGCTCATTTCATGGGTAACGATAATCATGGTGCGTTTTTCTTCCGCCAGCGCGCGAATGGTGTTCAGCACTTCGCCAACCAGTTCGGGATCCAGCGCCGAGGTGGGTTCGTCAAACAGGATCACCTCGGGGCGCATGGCCAGCGCGCGCGCAATGGCCACCCGCTGCTGCTGGCCGCCGGAGAGGCGCTTGGGATAAGCGTCTTCCTTGCCGCTCAGACCCACCTTGGCCAGCAGTTCCCGGGCGCGTTCGATAGCCTCGGCGCGCGGTTCGCCCTTGACGACCACCGGTCCTTCGATAATGTTCTCCAGCACCGTACGGTGGGGAAACAGATTAAAGCTTTGGAAGACAAAGCCCACCTGCTGGCGCAAGGCGCGGATTTGCCGTTTTTGCGCGCTGAGCGGCCTGGCGCCGTCAATGACGATCGACCCGACCTGGATGGTGCCGCTGTCCGGCTCCTCGAGTAAATTGATGCTGCGCAGCAGGGTGGTCTTGCCGGAGCCGCTGGGGCCGACAATGGCCAGCACGTCGCCGGTATTCACTGACAGGTCGATGCCGTTCAGCACCCGTTGGCCGTTGAAGGTCTTGACCAGCTGCTTGACTTCAATAGTACTCATTACGACTCCCGATCGTATCAGCGCGTGTCACTATCCCCGCGGGGCGACTGTTTAAAACCCAGGGCGCAGATTATCATGAGCGCGCGCCGGCCGCATCAGGCAAACGCCGCCGCGGGCGCGGCAACGGCATTTATACGCCGGGATGATAGGCAAACAGCGCCGGCGCGCCGCCGGTATGGATAAATATCACCGGCTCCGGGCCGATGCGTTTTTGGTCGATGGCGTCGATAAGCCCGGCCATGGCTTTGCCGGTATAAACCGGGTCGAGCAACATCCCTTCCAGCCTGGCCAGCAGCTTGACGGCCGCCAGCCCTTCATCGTTCGGCGCCCCGTATCCGGGCGCGAAATAGTCATCCCAAAGATGGATGGGCGCCAGCGGCGCGGTGAATTCCAGCGCGTCGGCCAATTGCCGCTGCAAGGCGGCCACTTTCGGACGTTGCTGCGCGTCGGTCCTGGAAACCGTTACGCCGATAAGCCGGGTTTCCGGCATCAGCGCCTGCAGGCCCAGCGCCAGTCCGGCATGGGTGCCGCCGCTGCCCGAGGCGGTGACGACATAACCGGGGGCGAGCTGGCCGGCGCACTGATGGGCTATTTCCAGCGCGCAGCCGACATAGCCGAGCGCGCCCAGCACATTGGAGCCGCCCACCGGCACCACATAGGGGCGGAACCCTTGCGCTTCCAGGCGTTCGGCGGTATCGGCCAGTTGCCGATCCGGTTCGTCCAGGGCGTCGCACATTATCACCTCGACGTCGAACAGATCCAGCAGCAGGCGGTTGCCGTTGGTAAGATAATTTTCCGCCTGGGTGCCGATCGGGTTCTCCAGCAGCGCGACGCAGTGCAGGCCGAGCTTAGCCGCCACCGCCGCCGTTTGCCGTACGTGGTTGGATTGAATGGCCCCGGCGGTCAACAGCGTATCGGCCCCCTGGCGCAGGGCGTCGGCGGCGAGAAATTCCAGCTTGCGCAGTTTATTGCCACCCATGGCCAGGGGCGTCACGTCATCGCGCTTGATGTAGATTTCCTGTCCCAGGTGCTCGGATAAGCGCGGGAGGAATTCAAGGGGGGTGGGCGGACCGATGAGATCGAGGCGGTGAAAGTTGGCAAGCTGCAGGGATAGATCCATTTTCGGCTTCCTTTAACAGGATCGTTGTTAAGTCGGTGCTGGCGGGCATACCGCGCCATGGGGCGCTCGGTCGGGCGGGAAAACCACGCCCGATTCGACCCCATTGGCACGCTCTCCCTTAACACGTCTGCTTTAAGCGCGGCGTTGGCGGGCATGCCGTGCCATGGGGCGCTCGGTCGGGCGGGGAAACCACGCCCGATTCGACCCCATTGGCGCGCTCTCCCTTGAACACGTCTGCTTTAAGCGCGGCGTTGGCGGGCATGCCGCGCCATGGGGCGCTCGGTCGGGCGGGAAAACCACGCCCGATTCGACCCCATTGGCATGTTCTCCCTTTAACACGCCTTATGCAGCATCGGAGATAGCGGGCATACCATGCCATGGGGCCTCGGTCGGGCGGGAAAACCACGCCCGATTCGACCCCATTGGCACGCTCTCCCTTTAACACGCTTTATGCGGCATCGGAGATAGCGGGCATACCATGCCATGGCGCCTCGGTCGGGCGGGAAAACCACGCCCGATTCAATCCCATTGGCATGTTCTCCCTTTAACATGCCTTATGCAGCATCGGTGATCCGTGCCTGGCGCGCCATGGGGCGCCCGGTCGGCCAGTCTTACCGGCGGTTGCCGAAAATACGCAGCAGCATCAGGAACAGGTTGATGAAATCCAGATACAGGGTCAGCGCGCCGACAATGGAATATTTACGGTACTGATCCTTGTCGTCGATGGAAAGCTGGGCGCCCATGTTTTTCAGCTTCTGGGTGTCGTAGGCGGTCAAACCGACAAACACCAGCACGCCGATATAGGTCACCGCCCACATCAGCGCGGTGCTCTTCAGCCAGATATTGACCACCGACGCCAGCACGATGCCGATCAGCGCCATAAACAGCATGCTGCCGAAACCGCTTAAATCACGCTTAGTGGTGTAACCATAGATAGACATCACGCCGAACATGCCCCCCGCCACCACAAAGGTGCCGGCGATGGACGAGGCGGTATAAACGATAAAGATACTCGCCAGCGTCAGCCCGGTCAGGGCGGAGTAGAGCATAAACAGCCCGGTGGCCACCGTGCCGCTGAGGCGGTTGACCATGCCGGAGATCACGAACACCAGCGCCAGCTGGGCGATAATCAGGCCAAAGAAGGTGATCTGGCTGGAAAACACCAGGTTCAGCACCGCCGGCGTGCGGGCGGCGTACCAGGAAACAAAGGCGGTTAATAATAATCCGCACGTCATCCAGCCATAAACCTGGGCCATAAAAGGCTGGATGCCGGCATCAGCGCGTTCAACTATCGAACCCTGGGAACGGGGAAATCGGTCCATGACTGTCACCTTTAACGTAAACGGAAAACACAGGCCGCGAAGGCGACCCACCTGAAAACAGCATACCACAAAAACCGGGGGCCGAATCAAAGGCCCGGCGCAAAATCACCGGTGCGAGGTTCTCTTCAGGAGGCCTGCCACCGGTCAGCGGCCTGGCGATCGCTGTCGCGCGCATCCACCCAGCGGCTGCCCTGGTCGGTGGTTTCACGTTTCCAGAACGGCGCGCGGGTTTTCAGGTAATCCATGATAAATTCGGCGGCGGCGAACGCCGCCCCGCGATGGGCGCCGCTGACGCCGACCAGCACGATCTGCTCGCCGGTGGCCAGCGCGCCGACCCGGTGGATGACCGTGACGCGCCGCAGCGCAAAGCGTTGCCGGGCCTCCGCCACGATTTCCGCCAAGGCCTTTTCAGTCATACCGGGGTAGTGTTCGAGGGTCAGGGTGCTGACCTCGTCGCCCAGGTTGCGGTTGCGTACCTTGCCGGTAAAGGTCACCACCGCGCCGTCGTCAGCGCAGTCCGCCAGCCAGGCGTACTCCCGCGCCATATCAAAGGACTGCGGGCCGACGCTGATACGGGTGTCTGTCATCTCATCCATAGCGGCTCAGCCCCCGGTCACTGGCGGGAAGAACGCCACTTCATCGCCACTGGCCAGCGGATGCTCACGCGGGACCAGCGCCTGGTTTACCGCCGTCAGCAATTGGTCGGCGTCCAGGGCCTGCGCCCAACGGTCGCCGCGCGCCATAAGCGACAGGCGCAGCGCCTCAACGCTTCCGTAGTCATCATCAAGCCGCAGGCTTTCGACCCCCACCCGCTCCCGCACCTGGGCGAAAAACAGCACGGTTATCATAATGCCTCCGCCGTGAAAACGCCGGATTTGCCGCCGCTTTTCGCCAGCAGCCTGACCGGCCCGATAACCATATCCTTCTGCGCCGCTTTGCACATATCGTAAATAGTCAGCGCCGCCACCGAGGCGGCGGTCAATGCTTCCATCTCCACGCCGGTCTTGCCGGTCAGGCGACAGAGGGTTTCGATGCGCACCCGGTGGCGGGCGGTTTCCGCCGTCAGGTGGACCTCGACCTTGCTGAGCGCCAGCGGATGGCAAAGCGGAATCAGTTCCCAGGTGCGTTTGGCGGCCTGGATGCCGGCGATACGCGCGGTGGCGAAGACATCGCCTTTATGATGCTGGCCATCGACGATCATGGCCAGCGTTTCCGCGGACATGGTGACAAACGCCTCGGCGCGGGCTTCGCGCAGCGTCTCGGCTTTGGCGGAGACATCCACCATGTGGGCTTCGCCGCTGGCGTTAATATGGGTAAATGATGACATACTCTTCCTTAACCGCCGATAAATGACAAATTGCGGGTACCGCCGGTATTGCCCTCATGCAGGAAATGGGTCTGCTTCTTCAGCCGCAGGCCGCCCGAAATACGATCTTTGAGCCTGTCTAGCCCCCGATCGTCCCCCAGCAGGTCGCGCAGCGGAATGCCGTCCTCGCCGAACAGGCAAAGATGGAGATCGCCGACGGCGGATACCCGCAGGCGGTTGCAGCTGGCGCAGAAATCCTTGGCATAAGGCATGATAAGGCCGATCTCGCCCTCGTAATCCGGATGGCGGAACACCAGCGCCGGGCCGTCGCTGCGTCCGCGCGGCTGAAGTTCCCAGCCCATCGGCTCCAGCCGCCGGCGAATTGTGTCGCCGGACACATGGCGGGTGCGGAACAACTCGCCGCCGTCGCCGGTTTCCATCAGTTCAATAAACCGTAATTGGATGGGCCGGGTTTTTATCCAGGCGAGAAAACTGTCAAGATGGATATCGTTGACGTTGCGCATCAGCACGGTATTGACCTTGACCTTACTGAAGCCGGCGGCAAAGGCGGCATCGATGCCGGCCATCACCTGGCGGAACTTGTCCTGGCCGGTGATAAG
The DNA here is from genome assembly GCF_047324285.1 of Sodalis sp. RH14. Classification (NCBI taxonomy): domain Bacteria; kingdom Pseudomonadati; phylum Pseudomonadota; class Gammaproteobacteria; order Enterobacterales; family Bruguierivoracaceae; genus Sodalis; species Sodalis sp. RH14. Next base: position 1,385,059 of record NZ_CP178739.1, on the reverse strand, counting down.
CCTGAACTGGCGCGGGTCCAGGCTGTCGACGCTAACGTTCAGCGCCGTCAGTCCGGCGTCGCGCCAGCCGGCGATATCGCGCTCGAGCCGATAGCCATTAGTGGTAACCGCCAGGGTATGGATTTGCGGATGGGAACGCACGGCGGCGATGATATCGCGGAAATCTCGCCGCAGCGACGGCTCGCCGCCGGTCAGGCGCACTTTTTCCGTGCCCAGTTCGGCGAAGGCCTGGGTGACGCGCCGGATTTCATCCAGCGACAGGAAACTTTTATTGGTATTGCCGTTGGGACGGTAGCCGTCGGGCAAACAATAGGTACAACGAAAGTTGCAGACGTCCGTGACGGACAGGCGCAAATAGTAAAACTTGCGCGCAAACGCATCGATAAGTTCTGGCACCGTTAAACACCTTTCCAAATACGGGAGATGCGGACATTTCTATCCTGCACCCTGGTGGCTGTCGCCACGGCCTGAACGCCATATCGCTCGCAGGAGCCACTTAGGCGTAAAGGCTAGGAGTTGGCCTTCCCGACGCCGTCATCAGCGCGGTAAAACCTGGTTGAAAATTATTCTAGCCCTAATTGTTACTGGACGCTATGGCCGCAAGGAGAAATTTCGCTATATAAACAAATATATAGCGTTGAAATCATGCGCCTTTCTCTCCGTCGTTACCCTGGCAATATCATGATAGTGCGAGCCGCAACCCGTATCTGGCGACGGCATTTCGCTTTTGCCGCGCCATCGGCTATGTTTAGCATAACAAGAACCCCGCCCGGCGCCGGCGCGCTTACCACCGGCCATGGCGTGCGGCGTACCTGGCCTGCGGGCGCCGGGGGTTTTATCACGTGGTTGCAAGGAGAGGTATGCGTAATCGCACCCTGGCGGATCTCGATCGGGTGGTGGCACTGGGCGGCGGACATGGCCTCGGCAGGGTGATGTCCGCCCTTTCCCCGCTGGGGTCGCGCCTGACCGGCATTGTCACTACCACCGACAATGGCGGTTCCACCGGGCGGATACGCCAGTCAGAGGGCGGCATCGCCTGGGGCGACACCCGCAATTGCCTCAATCAATTGATTTCAGAACCCAGCATCGCGGCGGCGATGTTTGAATACCGTTTTAACGGCCAGGGTGAACTGGCCGGCCATAACCTTGGCAACCTGATGCTGAAAGCGCTGGATAACCTGAGCGTGCGCCCGCTGGAAGCCATCAACCTGATCCGCAATATGCTCAAGGTGGACGCCCTGCTAATCCCCATGTCGGAGCAGGCGGTGGACCTGCTGGCGATCACCGGCGCGGGGGAAACCATCCATGGCGAAATGGCGGTGGACAGGCTGGCCGAACTCCCCGCCAGCCTGCGGCTTACCCCGCAGGTCAGCGCTACCCGCGAGGCGTTGCAGACTATTGCGGCGGCGGATCTTATCCTGATAGGTCCGGGCAGCTTTCTGACCAGCCTGATGCCGCTGCTGCTGCTGCCCGATTTAGCCCAGGCGCTGCGCCGGACCCAGGCGCCCATGGTCTTTATCGATAACCTGGGGCGGGAACTGAGCCTGGCCGCGGCGAACATGAGCCTGCAGCAGAAACTGGCCATGATGGAGCAGGCCATCGGCCGGCAACCGATCATCGCCGCCCTGGTCACGGGCCCGTCCGCCGATACCAGCGGCATCCGCGATCGTCTCCTGATCCGCCAGCCCCTGGCCGCCGCGGACGTGCCCCATCATCACGACCGTCTTCTGCTGCGCGCGGCGCTGGACCACGCCCTGCAGGCGCTGGGCTGAGCCGGCGCGGCCGATCAGGATATGGCGATAAAATGCTCGCGCAGCGCGTGGATTTCGTCGCGCACGCTGGCCGCTTCCTCGAACTCCAGATTTTGCGCGTGCGCCTGCATTTTTGCTTCCAGCTCGGTGATTTTTTTATCCAGCGCCTTGGGCGTCATGTCGCCGTAATGGGCCGCCGCTTCCATTGCCTTGCGTTTTTTCTGCTTGGCGTGGGCCGGCGACTGGCCCAACTCCATAATATCCGCCACCGATTTATTGAGCGCCTGGGGAATAATGCCGTGTTCCTGGTTATAGGCGTGCTGCTTGACGCGCCTGCGCTCGGTTTCATCAATGGCGCGGGCCATGGAAGGGGTAATTTTATCGCCGTACAGGATCGCTTTGCCGTTAAGGTTGCGCGCGGCGCGGCCAATGGTCTGGATAAGCGAACGCTCGGAGCGCAGGAATCCCTCTTTGTCGGCGTCCAGGATGGCCACCAGGGAGACTTCCGGCATATCGAGCCCTTCGCGCAGCAGGTTGATGCCCACCAGCACGTCAAATTCGCCCAGGCGTAAGTCGCGGATAATCTCGACGCGCTCCACGGTTTCGATATCCGAATGCAGATAACGCACGCGCTCGCCGTGCTCCTCAAGATATTCGGTTAAATCTTCCGCCATGCGTTTCGTCAGGGTGGTGACCAGTACCCGCTCGTTGATCAAGACCCGTTTACGGATCTCAGAGAGCAGATCGTCCACCTGGGTGGTGACAGGGCGTACTTCGATCAGCGGATCGAGCAGGCCGGTCGGCCGCACCAGCTGATCGACCACGTCGCCCCCGCACATTTCCAGTTCATATTTGCCCGGCGTCGCCGAGACGTAGATGGTCTGGGGCGCCAGCGCGGCGAATTCCTCAAATTTCATCGGCCGGTTATCCAGGGCGGAGGGCAGCCGAAAGCCATACTCCACCAGGGTTTCCTTACGGGCGCGGTCGCCGCGGTACATGCCGCCGATTTGCGGTATCGTGACATGGGATTCATCAACGATCAAAAGCCCGTCGGCGGGCAGGTAATCGAACAGCGTGGGCGGCGGCTCGCCCGGCCCGCGTCCGGAAAGAAAGCGTGAGTAGTTTTCAATCCCGGAGCAATAACCCAGCTCGTTCATCATTTCCAAATCAAACTGCGTGCGCTGCGACAGGCGCTGCTCTTCGAGCAGCTTATTATTTTCCAGCAGGTTCTTGCGGCGATCCGCCAGTTCGACCTTGATATCTTCCATCGCCTGCAGCAAGCGTTCGCGCGGCGTGACATAGTGGGTCTTCGGATAGATGGTGTAGCGCGGAACCACCTGATCCACCTGGCCGGTCAGCGGATCAAACAGCGACAGGCGCTCGACTTCGTCGTCAAACAGCTCCACCCGCAGCGCTACTTCATCGGATTCCGCCGGGAAGATATCGATGACTTCGCCGCGCACGCGGAACGTGCCGCGCTGAAACGCCTGATCGTTGCGGGTGTATTGCAGTTCCGACAAACGGCGCAGGATAGAGCGCTGATCGATAATCATGCCGCGCGTCAGATGCAGCATCATCTTCAGATAGGCGTCCGGATCGCCGAGGCCGTAGATGGCGGAAACCGACGCCACCACAATCACATCGCGCCGCTCCAGCAGGGCCTTGGTGGCGGATAAGCGCATCTGCTCGATATGCTCGTTCACCGAGGCGTCTTTCTCGATAAAGGTATCCGAACTGGGCACGTAGGCTTCCGGCTGGTAATAGTCGTAATAGGAAACAAAGTATTCCACCGCGTTATCCGGGAAAAACGCCTTCATTTCCCCATACAGCTGGGCGGCCAGCGTCTTGTTAGGCGCCAGCACCATGGTGGGCCGGTTCAGATCGGCAATCACATTGGCCACGGTAAAGGTTTTGCCTGAACCGGTTACCCCCAGCAGCGTTTGATGGGCCAGGCCGTCCAGCAAGCCTTCCTCCAGACGACGTATCGCCTCCGGCTGATCGCCGGACGGCTTGAAACTTGACTGCAGTTTAAACGCTTTACTCATATCTCGTGGGCTACCTGCTGAGGAACATGTTTGAGTATGGAAACAGAGCGGCGATTTTACCAGCGCGATAGCACTGGATACAAAACCAGTATTATAATACGCTATCCGCTCAAGGGTGCAAGAGTATTGACCCATCGGCCGGTACGGTTCGATCCGACAGGATCGTACCAGGGGTGATTTTATTACAAATCGTTATGAAATTAATAAAGAGGCACCTAATGATGCAATTTGACACATCGGTGATGCGCCTCCTATAAATTCGCTTGATTTTAATTAAGCGTTTGTATTTATAACATTTAAAAAAAACGTGGAGAATACAGGCAAATCTCCACGAGGCCGCGCCCGCTCTCGTCTAGCCGGGCTTTTCTAAACCTAATGCACACGGTTATCCACAGGAATAGTGGATAAGTCTTACCGCCCCGCTGGCGGCGTGAGTTCCGCAATGCCGACATTGATGACAGGCAAATGACAAATGAGGCTTTTTTTAGCTATTTTTCATCTGCAATAAGACTTTTCTTATGCCAAAAAGGACTAATGCCTGCCAGCAAATGCGTCAATGTCTTTAACCAAAAATAGCCGCTAACGCACCGGTATAGTGCTTGTTTAGCCGCGGATTATTGAATTGCACCATGGAAAACTTTCCCGGCACCGTGAGCGGGCAAAAGGCCGTGGTTGCAACGGGCCCTACCCGGATTCGCTGTGCCGGCGTACCCCCGCCCCGCCCCGATGCTCCCCCCTCCCCCTCTCGTGCGCGGCTGCGCCAAGATTGGCCTGATAGTTGCTTGCTAAATTTGGCAAGAGCTAAAGCCTGGCGGATAGCCGTGAGTCGCAAGCGACAGGATACCGTCCATCATGAATGTGAAATAACAGTGAAAAGAGGGAGGAAGGATTCTTATGTTACGTTTGCACGCGGTGAATCAGTTTTTTGGGTCAAAGCAGATCTTGCGGGACATCAGCATGGAACTGCCCGCCGGCCACTGTACCTATGTCTTGGGACGCAACGGCGTCGGCAAGACCACTTTAATCAACTGTATCATGGGTCATCTGCCGGTCTCAAGCGGCACCGTAACCTGGCAACAGGCCGGAGAGGCGGAACTGAACTTACTTCAGCATCCGGTGGAGCGGCGCGCGGCGCTGGGGATCGGTTATGTGCCCCAGGGCCGCCAGGTCTTTTCGCAGCTGAGCGTGGATGAGAACCTGCGCGTCGCCCTCTTGGCGGGCCGCAATAAAACCCGCCAGGTTCCCCCGATGGTGTACGAATTGTTTCCGGGACTGCACAATATGCGCCATCAGCGCGCCGGGGATTTAACGGAAAGCGGGCAACAGCAGCTGGCCATTGCCCGCGCGCTGGTGCTGGAACCGGAACTGCTGATCCTGGATGAGCCTACCGGGGGTTTCCAGCCGTCGGTCGTGGAGGAGATAGGCGTTAATATCCGGCGGCTGCAGCGCGATTTCGGCCTGACGCTGCTGGTGGTGGAACAGCAGTTGCCCTTTACGCCGGCCATCGGCGATCGGTTTTGTTTACTGGAAGGCGGATGTAACGTCGCGCAGGGTACGCTGGATCAGCTGGATGAAAGCCTTATCCAGACCTATCTTGCCGTATAAAAGATCAATGACGAATATAAGACGCCGGTTTATGCCTCATTTCACAGCAAGCTATCATGCGGTTTTTCCCCACGGCCGGGACATTCAGCGCCATTAACGTCCCGGCGGTGCTTGTCATCTCCTGCCTTCCCCGTTCCCGTCCGTACCGCTAACGTCCCCCTGCGCGCCGTGCCGCGCCAGCAATGGCCCAAGATCGATATAGTCCGCAAGCGCAGCCGTGCCCGGATCCGCCAGCCAGGGTATTTCACCCAACAGCGGCGCATCGAGCCGCTGGCGCAGCGTCGCCAGGTAGTCGGCCCGCCGGTGCGGCGCTGGCGAGAGATCGTTGGCGATCCACCCCGCCAGGGGCAGTCCGCACTGGCGTATCGCCAGCGCCGTCAACAGCGCATGGTTAATGCATCCGAGCTTCAGCCCGACCACCAGGATCACCGGCAGACGCTCGGCCGCCACCCATTGGTCAAAGGTCAGGGCGTCGCCAAGCGGGGTGTACCATCCCCCCGCGCCCTCGACAAACACCCACTGCGCCTGGCGCGCCAGTCGGTCCAATCCCTGCGACATGACGGCCGGATCAAGGGTGCGGCCCTCATCCCTACAGGCAAGGTGGGGCGAGGTCGCCGCCAGCAGGGCCAGCGGATTGACCTGCGCATAGGGCAGGCTGATGCCGCTGTCGGCCAGCAACGCCAGCGCGTCGTCGTTGCGCGCGCCGTCGGCGGTCTGCCGGCAGCCGGCGGCTACCGGCTTATAGCCCGCGGCGCGCCATCCGGCCCGTTTCGCCGCCTGTAGCAAGGCGCAGGTAGCCAGGGTTTTACCGATATCGGTATCGGTGCCGGTAATAAAAAAACGTTTCGTCATGATAATCAGTCCCGATAGATCAGGCCGTAGATCAGCTGATAACTCAGCGGCAAACCCGCCGATTGCCGTTGCCATGCCGCGTCCAGACGTACAAGACGCTGCCGCCCGGTCAGCCCGGGGGTGCGTCCGCCGCGCAGGTAACCTGCGCCCACGCCTTTCAGGCCGTGCAGCAGCGCCGACAGATGCGGATAATGCAGGGTATGGCGCGCCGCGCTCAGCCGGTGGCGGTACGGCGAAAACGCCCGCTCGATCGCCCCGGCCGTCAGGAAGCGGTTGATATGGACCGCCTGGTCCACCTGCGACCAGGCCTGCTGCAATTCCCCAAGCGATCCCTCGGCCAGCGTGGAAAGGGCAATCAGGCCGCCAGGGCGGGTGACCCGATAAAACTCCGCCAGTACCCGGGGCAGGTCGTCACACCACTGTACCGCCAGGTTGGAAAAGCAGATGTCCACACAGGCGTCGGCCAGCGGCAAACGTTCGATATCGCCGGCCAGGTAGGCCGCGGCCGATAGGTTACGCCGCGCCTCGGCGAGCATGGCGGGCGAGAGATCCAGCGCCACCACCCGGCTGCCGGCCTCCTGCCAGCGGCGGCTGAACCAGCCGGTGCCGCAGCCGGCATCCAGCAGGCGGCGCCCCGGCTGTTCGCCCAGCAGCGCCATCAAACGTTCGCCGCTGTCCCGCTGCAGGGCGGCATGGCGTTCGTACCCCACCGCTGCGCGGCTAAAGGCGCGGGCGATGCCCGCTTTATGCGCATCGGTGTGCATGATCCAGGGCCTCCAGTAATTTATCGATATCCGCATCCTGATGCGCGGCGGTGAGGGTGATGCGCAGCCGGGCGCCGCCCGGCGGCACCGTTGGCGGTCGGATGGCGGTAAGCCAGCAGCCTTGTTCGCGCAGGCTGGCGCTGAGGCGCAGCGCCAGCTGATTATCCCCCACCAGCAGCGGCTGGATAGCGGTGTCCGATCGGCCGAGCGGGTAACCCAGCCCGGCGGCGCCCTGGCGGAACCGGTCGATATTGCGTTGCAGGCGGGCGCGAAGCGCATCACCGGCGATGATGGCGTCCAGGGACGCGTCGATAGCGCACACCTGGGCCGGGGGCAAGGCGGTGCTGTAGATAAGATGGCGGGCAAACTGCAGCAGATATTCCGCCACCGGCTGCGCGCATAATATCGCCGCGCCGCCCACGCCGGCGGCTTTACCGAAGGTCACCACCAGCAGTTCCGGATGGCACCCCTGCGCCCAGGCGCTGCCCCTGCCCTGCTCGCCGAGGACGCCGAAGCCATGGGCATCGTCAACCAGCAGCCAGCCGCCGGCGTCGCCCATAACCTGGTGCAAGGCGGCCAGCGGCGCGCCGTCGCCGTCCATGCTGAATACGCCCTCGGTGACGGCCAGCCGCACGCCCGGGCACGAGGTTTGCGCCAGCCGCGCCAGGGAACCGGCGTCATTATGCTGGAAACGGCGCAGCTGTGCCGGCGCATGCGACGCGGCTTCCAGCAGGGAGGCATGGCTGAGTTTATCCGCCAGGATCTGATCGTCCTTGCCCGCCAGCGCGCAGATCGCCCCCTGGTTGGCGGCATAGCCGGAGGTAAACAACAGCGCGCGCTCGTAGCCCAGCCAGGCGGCCAGCCGTTGCTCCAGCGCCTCGTGGCACGCGCTGTGGCCGGTGACATGGCCGGAGCCGCCGCTGCCTACGCCGTGGCGCGCCGCGCCGTGGCGCCAGGCGGCGACCAGCCGCGCATCGCGGGCCAGGCCCAGGTAGTCGTTGCTGGAAAAATTCAGATAGCGGCGCCCCTGGTATTCCAGCAGCCGGTGATTGCCGTCGGCGACGGCCCGGCGCTTGCGGTAGGCATCGGCCTGTTGCCGCTCGCGCAGGCCCCGATCGATTTTGTCAGCCCAGTCCATCAGCGCGCCGCGTTGTAAAATTGCGGCGTATCGGCCGCCAGCAGCTGTGCTGCCAGCTGCTGCTGGCGCCGGTTATCTCCCGCGTCGGTGTGGTGGTGCTGCGGATTAAGGCCGAGTTTGCGAAACAGCGCCAGATCCTGATCCTCCCCGGGATTGGGCGTGGTCAGCAGCTTGCAGCCGTAAAAAATGGAATTGGCGCCCGCCATAAAGCACATCGCCTGGGTCTGCTCGCTCATCTGCTCGCGCCCGGCGGACAGGCGTACATGGGAGCGGGGCATCATGATCCGCGCCACCGCGATGGTACGGATAAAATCGAACGCGTCGACTTCATCATTTTCCGCCAGCGGCGTTCCCTTGACCTTAACCAGCATATTGATCGGCACGCTTTCCGGCGGCTCCGGCAGGTTGGCCAGCTGCACCAGCAGGCCGGCGCGATCGGCGATGGTTTCACCCAGGCCGACGATGCCGCCCGAGCAGACCTTGATGCCCGCGCCGCGCACTTTATCCAGGGTATCCAAGCGATCCTGGTAGGTACGGGTGGTGATGATCGAACCGTAGAATTCCGGCGACGTATCCAGGTTATGATTGTAGAAATCCAGGCCGGCGGCCGCCAGCCGTTGCGCCTGCGTTTCGCTGAGCATGCCCAGGGTCATGCAGGTTTCCATGCCCATGGCCTTGACGCCCTGCACCATTTGCTCCAGATAGGGCATATCGCGATCGCGGGGGTTTTTCCAGGCCGCGCCCATGCAAAACCGGGTGGAGCCGGCGGCCTTGGCCTTTTGCGCCGACGTCAGCACCTGTTCCACCTGCATCAGCTGCTCCGCCGCCAGGCCGGTATTATACCGGGCGCTTTGCGGGCAGTATTTGCAATCCTCCGGACAGGCGCCGGTTTTGATCGACAGCAGCGTGCTGACCTGGATTTGATGGGGATCGAAGTGCTGGCGGTGAACGGTCTGCGCTTCAAACATAAGATCCATAAAGGGTTTGGCAAACAAAGCCTGGGCCTGCTGCAATGTCCAGCGCGGGTTATGTTGCATGGGGTTATCGTCTCGCGTTACCGGCTTAAAATAGTTTCGCTAGTGTAAGTCAAGCCGTTATACTGTCAACCAAATATTCTCTATTCCGGTTTACAACTCATTGATGATTGCCGACGATCTGATTTTCGACCAACGCCATATCTGGCATCCCTATACCTCCATGACCCACCCGCTTCCGGTGTATCCGGTCGTCGCCGCCGCGGGCTGCGAGCTGGAGCTTGCCGACGGCCGCCGGCTGGTGGACGGCATGTCCTCCTGGTGGGCGGCGATCCATGGCTATAACCATCCGGCCATCAACCAGGCGGTAGCCGCACAGCTGCAGGAGATGTCCCACGTGATGTTCGGCGGCGTTACCCACCCGCAGGCCGTGGCGCTTTGCCGTCGCCTGGTCGCCATGACGCCCGCGCCTCTGGAATGTGTATTCCTGGCGGATTCCGGCTCGGTGGCGGTGGAGGTGGCGATTAAGATGGCGCTGCAATACTGGCAGGCGCGGGGCGAGCGCCGCAAACACCTGGTGACCCTGCGCCGGGGCTATCATGGCGATACCTTCGGCGCCATGTCGGTGTGCGATCCGCAGACGTCCATGCACCGGCTATACCAGGGTTACCTGCCGCAACATTCTTTTGTCGCGGCGCCGCAGTGCCGTTTTGGCGAAGCGTGGCGGGAAGAGGATGCCGATGAGCTTGCCGCCCTGCTGGCCGGCGGGGAACGGCCGGCGGCGGTGATCCTGGAACCCATAGTGCAGGGCGCCGGGGGCATGCGATTTTATCATCCCACCTACCTGCGGCGGGTGCGTGAACTGTGCGATCGCTACGATACGCTGCTGATCGCCGATGAGATTGCCACCGGTTTCGGCCGCACCGGCAAGCTGTTCGCCTGTGAGCATGCCGGCGTCGCGCCGGATATCATGTGCCTGGGCAAAGCGTTGACCGGCGGTTACCTGACCCTGTCCGCCACCCTGGCCACCCGCGCGGTAGCCGATACCATCAGCAACGGCGAGGCGGGCTGTTTTATGCATGGCCCGACTTTTATGGCCAATCCGCTGGCCTGCGCCGCCGCCAACGCCAGCCTGGCGCTGCTGGAACAAGGCGATTGGCCGGCGCAGGTGGCGGCGATTGAACGGCAACTGCAGGCGGGGCTGCTGCCGTTGCGTGACCATCCGCAGGTGATCGATGCGCGGGTGCTGGGCGCCATCGGCGTGGTTGAAACGCGTTCGCCGGTTAATATGGCGGCGCTGCAGCGCTTTTTTGTCGACCGCGGCGTGTGGATCCGCCCGTTTGGCCGCTTAATTTATCTGATGCCGCCCTATATTATGCCAGAACGACAGCTGTCCCAGCTGATAAGCGCGCTTGCCGCGTCGCTGGACGAACCGGCCCATTTTTCCGCCTGAGTGCCCCTGATGATAAGGGCGGCCGGCTGAGCAGGCTAAGGGACCATGCACTATGATCAACACTTGGCCTGATGTCTTTAAACAAGAAAACAGGGAAATCAGATGAACCAGAATAAACACATCAACCGGCGCATTGTCCTAGCCTCCCGTCCGGCGGGCGCGCCGGTGCCGGATAATTTCCGTCTGGAAACCGCCGCGGTACCGCAGCCGGGCGCGGGTCAGGTGCTGCTGCGCACCGTTTATTTGTCGCTCGATCCCTATATGCGCGGGCGGATGAACGACGCCGAATCCTACTCGGCGCCGGTGGCGCTGGACGCGGTGATGGGCGCCGGTACGGTGGCGCGCGTCGAGGCCAGCAACCATCCTGATTTTGTGCCCGGTGAGTGGGTGCTGAGCTACAGCGGCTGGCAGGATTATGCCCTGACCGACGGCAGCGACGTAAAAAAGCTTCAGGGCGATCTTCTGGAGCATCCCTCATGGGCGCTGGGCGTGCTGGGTATGCCCGGTTTTACCGCCTATATGGGCCTGATGGATATCGGCCAGCCTAAAGCCGGCGAAACACTGGTGGTGGCCGCCGCCAGCGGCGCGGTAGGCTCGGTGGTCGGCCAGGTGGCGCGGCTGAAGGGCTGCCGCACGGTGGGTATCGCCGGCGGCAAGGATAAATGCCGCTACGCGGTGGAGACGCTGGGATTTGACGTCTGCCTCGATCGCCGCGACGCGGATTTCGCCGGCCAGCTGGCGCGGGCCTGCCCGGACGGCATCGATATTTATTTCGAGAACGTCGGCGGCGCGGTGTTCGATGCGGTGCTGCCACTGCTCAATACCTCCGCCCGTATCCCATTGTGCGGGCTGATTGCCAACTACAATATGCAAAACTTGCCCGACGGCAAGGATCGCCTGCCCTATTTACAGGCGCTGCTGTTGCGCAAACGCATACGGATGCAGGGGTATATCATTACCCTGGACTACGGCCACCGTTACGACGAATTTATCCAGGCGATGGGGCCTTGGGTGAGCGAAGGCAAGGTGCGGATGCGCGAGGACATCGTCGATGGGCTGGAGCAAGCGCCGCAGGCCTTTATCGGCTTGTTGGAGGGCAAGAACTTCGGCAAGCTGGTGGTGCGGGTGGGTAGCGATCGGCCATAGCGTTTTTACTTGAACGCCCCTTCTTATTACGATGACCCAACGACGGAGATAATCGATGAAAGTTGCAATAGTCCTGACTTCGCACGATAAATTGGGCGATACCGGCAAGCCCACCGGTTTCTGGCTCGAAGAGCTGGTGGCACCGTATTATATTTTCCACGACGCAGGTATCGAGATTACCCTGGCCTCGCCCAAGGGCGGACAGCCGCCGCTTGATCCCAAAAGTGACGACGCCGACGCCCAGACCCAGGATACCGAGCGTTTCCGTACCGATCGCGCGGCCCAGCAGGCCTTGGCGAATACGGTGAAACTCGATACGTTGGACGCGGCGGATTTTGACGCGGTATTTTATCCCGGCGGCCATGGCCCGCTGTGGGATCTGGCGGAAGATCGGCATTCGATTGCCCTGATTGAAAATACCTTTGCCGCCGGTAAACCGGTAGGCGCTGTCTGCCATGCGCCCGGCGTCTTGCGCCATGTTAAAAAGCCGGACGGCACCCCGCTGGTGGCGGGGAAACGGGTAACCGGTTTTAGCAATAGCGAGGAAGAAGCGGTGCAGTTAACCAAGGTGGTGCCGTTCCTGGTGGAGGATGAGCTTAAACGGCTGGGCGGCGATTACCAGAAGGTCGACGATTGGCAGTCATTGTCGGTTATAGACGGCCATCTGGTCACCGGCCAGAATCCCGGCTCGTCGGCGGCCACTGCGCAGAATGTATTAAAATTGCTAAATTGCTGATAAGGAGCGGATATGGCTTTTACGTTACGCAGTAACGATCTGCGGGATGGCGAAAAGATGCCTGAGCGCCATGTGTTTAACGGCATGGGCTATAGCGGCGAGAATATCTCGCCTCATCTGGCCTGGGACGGCGCGCCCGAGGGAACCAAGAGTTTTGTGATTACCGTTTACGATCCCGATGCGCCTACCGGCTCCGGCTGGTGGCATTGGCTGGTGGCCAATCTGCCGGCCGATACCCGGGCGCTGCCGCAGGGGGCCGGGTCCGGGCTGGTGAACCTGCCGGCCGGGGCGGTACAGTGTCGTACCGATTTCGGTAAAGCGGGTTATGGCGGCGCGGCGCCGCCGCAGGGCGATACCCATCGTTATCAGTTTAGCGTACACGCGCTGGACGTTGAGAGCATTGAGGTGGATGAGCACGCCAGCGGCGCAGTGGTGGGGTTTAACGTGCATTTCCATTCATTGGGCAAGGCGTCGCTGACCGTCACATATAATTAGCGGGCGCGTGCTCCCTTGAACACGTCGGCCTTAGGTAGCGGTGTTAACGGGCCTGCCGCGCCATGGGGCCTCGGTCGGGCGGGAAAACCACGCCCGATTCCACCCCATTGGCGCGCTCTCCCTTGAACACGTCGGCCTTAGGTAGCGGTGTTAACGGGCCTGCCGCGCCATGGGGCCTCGGTCGGGCGAAAAACCACGCCCGATTCAACCCCATTGGCGCGCTCTCCCTTGAACACATCGGCCTTAGGTGCGGTGTTAACGGGCCTACCGCGCCATGGGGCCTCGGTCGGGCGGGAAAACCACGCCCGATTCAACCCCTTTGGCGCGCTCTCCCTTGAACACGTCGGCCTTAGGTACGGTGTTAACGGGCCTGCCGCGCCATGGGGCCTCGGTCGGGCGGGAAAACCACGCCCGATTCCACCCCATTGGCGCGCTCTCCCTTGAACACGTCGGCCTTAGGTGCGGTGTTAACGGGCCTGCCGCGCCATGGGGCACGCTGTCTTCAACACGCTGGGATTAGCGTTCGAGGATCGACACCCACATCGGTCCCTGCCCCACCGGGTAGCGCGCCAGCGGCGTTAACCCGCCGGTATCGCCTTCGATGCGATAGACTCCGATATGCCCCGATTTCTGCCCGGCGGCGACCAGGAAGCGGCCTGCGGCATCGATATTAAAGCCGCGCGGCTGGGTTTCGGTGGGCTGGTAGCCCAGCACATCCAGGGTGCTGCCGTCTTCCGATACCGCAAAACGGGTGATGACGCTGGCGGTGCGATCGCAGCCAAACAGGTAACGTCCGTCCGGGGTGATATGGATATCCGCCGCCCAGCGGGTATCGGCGAATCCCGGCGGCATCAGATCCAGCGTCTGGATAATACGCGGCGTGTTTCCCGCATCATCCAGGGCATAGACGTTGACCGAGCTGTTCAGCTCATTGAGGCAGTAGGCATAGGGGCGGTGGGGATGGAACACCATGTGGCGCGGTCCGGCGCCGCTGACCGTGTTCACCGCCTCGGGCCGGCGCGGCTGCAGCTGGCCCGAGGCCGCGATATCAAACAGGCGGATGCGATCTTCCTTCAGGCAAGGCACCCATAAAATCCGGTTGGTCGGATCGACATTGGCGGAATGGCAATTAACCAGGTCGTCCAATACCTGCAGCGGCGCGCCGGCGATGCCGTTTTCATCGATGGGGCTGACGCTGACGCAGCTTTTGCTGTAGGAGGCGCAGAACAGAAAACGCCCCTGGCGATCGGTGCTCAGATGGGTGGGGCTGCCGGGCAGCGGCGCCATAGCGGCCTCGGTCAACAGGCCCTGTTCATCGATGTGGTAACTGACGACACCAAAATCAGGACGCACGCCGAGGTAGAGATGGGTTTTAGCCGGGTTTATCGCCATCGGCTGTCCCTGCCCCGGGGTGTCAACCACCTGCAGCAGGCTCAACTGGCCCTCCTGATCCATTTGCCAGACATGCAGCTGCTGACTTTCGGGACTGGCAACATAGACGATCTGCTTCATGGGTTCTCCTTTATTTGCATTAGCGCCTTGAGCATTGATAATAGGTGAATAATGGGCTCTCCGGTTAGCATCTCACTGTTGTTGTTTGTTATCCACCGACATTTTTCACGGTTTTCGTCACCTGGCTTACGGTGTACCATCTGGCATGACTTTACTTATCCGCATAATGAGAAAACTATGACCTATCGCGTAATAGCCCTGGATCTTGACGGTACCTTGTTGGATCGACAAAAAAGAATTCTGCCGCAATCGCTTAAGGCCCTGAATGATGCCCGTGCGGCGGGGATGGAGGTGGTGGTGGTGACCGGCCGCCATCACGTGGCAATCCATCCTTTCTACCAGGCGCTGAAGATTAGCACTCCCGCCATATGCTGTAACGGCACCTATCTCTATGATTACCAGCAAAAAAAAGTCATCACCGCCAACCCCCTTGAGAAAGCTCAGGCCCGGCGGGTGCTGGAACTGCTGAAGCAATATGATATCCATGGCTTGATTTACGTGGATGACGCGATGATCTACGAACAACCCAGCGATCACGTGATCCGTTCGCAGGCCTGGGCCGCTACCCTGCCGGAGGCGCAACGGCCGAACCTGCTGCAGGTGGACAGCCTGTTCGCGGCGGCTGAAGAGGCAAACGCCATCTGGAAATTCGCCACCTCCTATCCGGATACGGTAAAGCTTCGCGCCTTCGCCGGGGTGGTGGAGCAGGAAATGGGGCTGGCCTGCGAATGGTCCTGGCACGATCAGGTGGATATCGCCCAAACGGGCAATAGCAAAGGCAAGCTGTTGCAGCAGTGGGTGGAATCCCAAGGATGGAGCATGGATCAGGTCATTGCGTTTGGCGACAATTATAACGATCTGAGCATGTTGGAAGCCGCGGGCCTGGGCGTGGCGATGGGCAACAGCGATGACGCCATCAAGGCGCGGGCCGACGTCACTATCGGCGATAATGAATCCACGGCCATCGCCGATTTCATCTACCAGCGGGTACTGGGTTAACGCAGCGGACGGTTAAACCGGACAGCGTCATCACGCGACGCCGGGTCATTCCCGTCCGGGGGCCATGGGCCGGACAGGAAAGGGGCGCGGCCGTATTTACGCGTTGATCGATACGCTTTTGATCTGCGCATAAAGCGCCATGCCCGGGGCTAGCGCCAGTTCGTCCCTGGCCCAGGGACTGATCCGCGCCCAAAGCGTATGGCCGTCGATTTCCAGGCGTACCTCAATTTGGTCTCCCACCGTCAGGCATTCGCGCACGGTGGCGGGCAGGATGTTGCGGATACTGCTGCGCGCGGGCGGCGCCATCACCAGGGAAATATCGGTGGCGGCGACACGAATGCGCAGCGCGCTGCCTGGCGGCAACGCCACCCTGCCCACCCACAGCCGCTCCCGGCCGAGCGACAGGGCGGTCATGGCGTAGTCCGGATGCTGCTCATCCACCCTGACCTCCAGCACGCTGCTTTGCTCTTCGCGCGGCAGCCAGGGCCGCAGCGCGCTGCTGGCCCATACCGTCTCCAGGCTGCCGAAGGCTTTCAACTGGCCGTTATCCAGGATCAGCACGCGTTCCGCCAATTGCAAAATTTCCTCCATGCTGTGGGTCACATACAGGATCGGGATTTTCACCTTGACGGCCAAACGCTCCAGGTAAGGCAACAGCTCGCGCTTACGCGGCAAATCCAGCGACGCCAGCGGCTCATCCATCAACAGTATTTCCGGCGCGCTCAGCAGCGCGCGGCCGATGGCGACCCGCTGTTTTTCGCCGCCGGAAAGCGTGAGGGGAAAACGTCCCAGCAGATGACCGATGCCCAGCAATGAAATAATGGCGTCGAACTCCGGGCGCATCGAAGCCGCCATGCCGTAAAACAAATTGCCGCGCACCCGATAGTGTGGAAATAGCCGGCCGTCCTGGAAAACATAGCCGATCCGCCGCTTCTCCGGCGGCAGGGCAATGCGCCGTTCGGAGGAAAACAGGGTGCGTCCGTTAAGGATGATATGCCCGCGCTGCGGGCGCGTCAGGCCCGCCACGGCATTGATCAGCGAGGTCTTGCCGGCGCCGGAAACGCCAAACACAGCGGTAATGCCGCTGGCGGGTACGTCGGCCTTGACCGCGAGGGTAGCCTCGCCGAGCCGTTGGCTAATATCGATCTCGAGCATCAGCCCCCCAGCCGCCTGCGGCCCCATTTGGCCAGCCAATCGGCGACAAGCAGCGACACCAGCGACAGAATAATGGCCAATACGCACAGACGTCCCGCCGCCGCTTCCGCGCCGGGCGTTTCAATGAGCGTATACATGGCCAGTGGAATGGTGCGGGTTTCCCCGGGGATATTGGAAACAAAGGTGATGGTGGCACCAAACTCGCCGAGCGATCGGGCAAAAGCCAGTACCG
This sequence comes from Sodalis sp. RH14, assembly GCF_047324285.1. Taxonomy (NCBI): domain Bacteria; kingdom Pseudomonadati; phylum Pseudomonadota; class Gammaproteobacteria; order Enterobacterales; family Bruguierivoracaceae; genus Sodalis; species Sodalis sp. RH14. Next base: position 1,368,202 of record NZ_CP178739.1, on the reverse strand, counting down.
TCCCTACAACGATACCGGGAAAGGATAGCGGCAGCGTAATAGTGAAAAACACCCGCCAAGGGCCGGCGCCCAAGGTACGGGCCGCCTGCTCCAGCCGCAGATCGATGGCCTCGAGCGACATGCGGATGGCACGCACCATCAAAGGGAACGCCACCACCGCCGAGGCCAGGGCCGCGCCGCGCCAGCTGAAACTAAAACTGAAACCCGTAAGCTGATACAGCCATGCGCCGATAAAACCCCGGCGCCCGAGCGCGATAAGCAGCAGATAACCGATCACCACCGGCGGCAGCACCAACGGCAAATGGATAATACCGTCCAGCAACGCCTTGCCGGGAAAGCGCCAGCGCACCAGTATCCACGCCATCAGAATGCCAAAAGGCAAGCTGCAGGCAACCGCCAGGAGCGATACTTGCAGACTTAAGGCAACCGCCTGCCACTCGTACTCGGTCAGCGGCATTATCTCGGGGTAAAGCCGTTCTGTTTAAACACCGCCGATGCCGCCGGGGTTTTCAGGTAGTCATAAAAGGCCTTGGCCGCCGGCGTGGCGTTATCCTTGATCAGCGCCATGGGATATTCCACCGGTTTATGGCTGTCTTTCGGGAACGTGGCCACGACTTTAACCCCTTTACTGGAAAGCGCATCCGAGCCATAGACGATACCCAACGGCGCTTCCCCACGTTCAACCAGCGCTAATGCGCCGCGTACGTCGCTGGCGCGGGCCATCACCGGCGACAGCTGATCCCAGGCGCCCAGGTTCTGCAAGGCTTCCTTGGCATAAATGCCCGCCGGCACATGATCCGGATCGCCAACCGCCAGTTTCTGTCCCTTCAGCAACGATGTCCAGTCGGTCTTTTTATCGATGGTGAACGGCTTGAGGGCGCTTGATGTCGGCGCCACCAGCACCAGTTCGTTACCCAGCAGGGTATAGCGGGTATCGGTGACAATCTGTTGTTTATTCTGCGCGTAGTCCATCCACTGCTGGTCGGCGGAGATAAACATGTTGGCCGGCGCGCCCTGCTCTATCTGGCGCGCCAGCGTAGAGGAAGAGGCAAAAGACGAAACGATCTCGACTTTATGATCCCGTTGATAATTTTTGGCGATATCCTGCAAGGCATTGGTCAGCGACGCGGCGGCAAATACCGTGACTTTATCCGCCGCCGGCGCGGCCAGCGCCTGAAAGCCCAGCAACTGCACACTCAGCGCCGCGGTAAATGCCGCACCGGCAATCCATTTAGAACGTAAAGTAGTCATAGCTCACCTTGAATGATCGTTATGCAAAAAATAATATAACGCACGATCACTTTTGTCATTAGTTATTGTAGGGATTAATGAAAGGTTACGGCAGGCGAAAAAAAACGCGCCGCGGTGCCCTGGCCCGGAACACCGCGGGAAGAAGTGACTATCGGTCGGTTTTGATAGCGGCCGCGTCCCGGGCGCGATCCAGCGCCAGGGTAATCAGTTTATCCACCAGTTGCGGATAACCCAGCCCGCTGGCTTCCCATAATTTTGGATACATGCTGATGGAGGTAAAACCGGGGATGGTATTCACTTCATTGATGATGATCTCCTGCTCCCGCGTCAGGAAAAAATCCACCCGGGCCATGACCGCGCAGCCCAGCACCCGGAAGGCGGCCTGGGCGATCAGGCGTATTTCATCGCTAACGGCGCTATCCAGCTGCGCCGGTATCTCCAGTTCCGCCTGTCCGCCCTTGAGGTATTTAGTATCGTAGGCATAAAATTCGTCATTGGCGACAATCTCGCCGCAGACGCTGACGGCGGGGGTGTCGTTGCCCAATACCGCCGTCTCGATTTCACGCCCATCGATAGCCGTTTCAACCAGGACCTTGTGATCAAAGGCAAAGGCCATAATCAGCGCTTGCCGGAATCCGGCGGCATCCACGACCTTGCTGACGCCAACCGAGGATCCCTGGCTGGCCGGCTTGATAAACAGCGGCAGCCCCAGCTGTCCCACAATAGCATCAAAGTCCGCCGTGGCGGAATCGGTGCGGTGGAGCGTGACCGACGGGGTCACCGGCAGGCCCGCGTCGCGCAGCACGCGTTTGGTCATGTCTTTATCCATGCAGACCGCGGAACCCAGAACATCCGGCCCGACAAAGGGCACGCCCAGAACCCGCAGCAATCCCTGGATGGATCCATCCTCGCCGGCGCCGCCGTGCAGCACGGAAAAAGCCACATCAATGGCGGGCAGCGCTTCGCCGCTGGTGATATCAATCAGCTGCGCGGCGTTTTGCCCCGGCACCACCGCCAGATAACGGGCCGAGGGAGCCAGTTTTATCCGCGCCGGGTCGTCGGGATAAAGCAGGTAATCGGCTTCATTGCACAGGGTCCACCGGCCACGCTTATCGACACCGATTAATGTCAGATCAAATTTGTGCCTGTCGACCGCATTAATCACGTTAATGGACGACCGTAACGAGACTTCGTGTTCGGTGGATTGCCCGCCGAATAGCACCGCCAGCCGTTGTTTGCCCTTTTCCGCTTGTTCCATCACATCCTCTTTGATCGTTAAAACATCACTTCAACGCCAACAGAGTATTAGCCGAAAGTGTGCAAGTAAAGCCTGGGATGGACTTGAAGGGTAAACAGGTGCCGCGATACCATTTTCGACGCGAATTAGGCGGGAACCCCGCATTGTCAATGGCTGATGGCCGGTCTGTTCAATATGAATCTCACCGTGTTATTTCTCGCCGGAAACAACTTATTTCGCCGCGTTTATGGCGGTTGTAACCTTATACCGCGTCGACATCCTGACCGGCGGGTATAGCGGCGGCATCGCATAAGGACAACAGGGCAATGCAGTCATCTTCCAGGGCGGTAAAGAAGGTGGTTAACGACATAGTGCGCAGCTTGGCCTGCAATAGCGATGTTTTGAGCATCGCGCGATCATTGCGCCGCGCGGCAAGCCTGGCATCGGCATAGCTGGCGAGAAGGCGCGTCAGGCGTTCATTAAAGATCTCATCGGCATGTTGATCGTCCCGGGCATTAAGCAGCTCAGTCTGATCGATTCCCATATGTCCGGAAATTGAAAAAATCGCGTTCTTTATTTCCTCGAAAGAGTGCTGGCTAACCATTATTATGTTTCCCAGATATATTGCTAATCAAAGAATTTCACACCATACAATTAACGAAACTGGTCAACGAATGATTAAGAATATTTTATTTCTGTTTCGTTAACGTCGCTATTGCATACGCTAAAATCATGCTTCGTTCAAAAATGATACTATCACTGAATCTTAAATGAATGTTTAACGAAAAAGAAAATCTACCGAGCGCCTAGACTAAAGCATAGAAAAAATGGCGCATGGTCCCGACGAACACTGAATGAAATGGGCATTAGTATTGAAGTACTGGCAACGCATTTAGGAATAGAAAATGATGAATACCGCTTTAAGATCATCCTTACTCATGGTAATAATGTTAACTGCGCCTGCGTGTTATGCTGTAAAAAGCAATATCATATTTAGTAATATTTGTGAGCCATTAACTACATTAAATATAAACGGTGAAGTCATCCATCACTTACTTATTGATACAGGCGCCACCGGCGGCATACACCTAAAAGAAAATATCCTTAACTCTCTTCCAGGCAATCCCGCACAATAAATAAAGAACAACAGATACGTAGATGCTTTCGGGTTACCGATAATAACTTCATTGATAAACCGGCATGAAAAAGCCCCGAAACGGGGCTTTATTGGCAAAACAGGCTCACCGCGCGAATGATTACCACCAAAGCGGCACAGGCCCGTCACCATTAATGCGCATCGGCACCGCGCTTATCATCGGCATGGGGATCACGCTTCTGTTTAGGCTGGCCGATTTTCGAGATAATGTTAAACAGCTCGCCCAGGCCATAGATTGATCCAAGAATGATCACCATCACGATGGGCACCATCAGCACTACCATTAGCAAACTTTCCAGTAATTCTAACATCTTCACCTCGTATCATGCCGCTGCCGCCGGCGATGTTGCTATGCTTATCCCCCTTTATACCAGTTTATGGCGCGGCAACTTAGGCTTTTTATGTTATACCCCGCAGAAAGCGCACGCGCGGCGACAGGTCATTTGCCCGCCGGCGTAAGATCGGCGACAATTCGTAGCCATCAACGCGCGTCACCCAGCGCAACGTTTAATCTCATACAAGGCGCACAGGCATGCAGGCCGAAATTCTTTTAACCCTGAAACTCCAGCAACGCCTTTTTGCCGATCCGCGGCGCATCGCCCTGCTCAAGCAGATCAAACACACCGGCTCCATCAGCCAGGGCGCAAAACTGGCGGGCATCAGCTATAAAAGCGCCTGGGACGCCATCAGCGCCATGAACGAACTGGCGGAGCAGACCCTGGTGGAACGCGCCACCGGCGGCAAAGGCGGCGGCGGCGCCACTCTGACGCGGTATGCGGAGCGGCTGCTGCAGCTTTACGACCTGTTGGGACAAATCCAGCAAAAGGCCTTTGACGTGCTGCAGGACGACCCGTTACCGCTTGATAGCCTGTTGGCGGCCATTTCGCGCTTTTCGCTGCAGACCAGCGCCCGCAACCAATTTTTCGGCACCGTGCTCACGCGCAGCCATCAGCAGGTGCAGCAACACGTCGATATCCTGCTGGCGGATGGGCGCACACGGCTGGCGGTGGCCCTGACGCAGCAAAGCGCCGACCGGTTGCAGCTGGCGCCGGGGAAGGAAGTGCTGCTGCTTATCAAAGCGCCCTGGGTGTCGGTGCGCGCGGGCCATGTCGCCGTCCCCGGCGCCGATAATGTCCTGCACGGCACCCTGGCCCATCTGGAAGAAGGCGAGGAGAACGACGAGGCGCTGCTGAAGCTTGCCGGCGGGGAAATCGTCTGCGCCACCTTGCCAAAAAATGCGGCGGCCGAACAACATTTGTCGGCGGGACTGCCAATCACAGCATATTTTAACGCCGACCAGGTCATCATCGCCACGCTGTGCTGAAAGCGCGCCTGTGCATTGACTTTAGGCGGTAAAAAAAAGATGCTGACGACATAAGTTGCATAAAAAGGAACAATCAATGTCGTCATTGCATATTTCGCAAGGGTCGTTTCGTCTTAGCGATACACGCCGGTTAACTATCGGAGAATTGACGCTGCGCAGCGCAGAGCGCTGGGCCTTTGTCGGCGCCAACGGCAGCGGCAAGTCCGCCCTGGCCCGCGCCCTGGCCGGTGATTTGGCGGTGTTGTCCGGCCTGAGGCAAAGCGATTATCAACGCATCTCCCGGCTTTCACTGGAGCAGTTGCAAAAACTGGTCGAGCAGGAATGGCAACGCAACAATACCGATCTGCTGAGCGATGGCGAGGAGGACACCGGGCGTACCACCGCAGAAATCATTCAGCAGGATATCAGTGACGCGGCGTTATGCCATGAACTGGCCGGGCGGTTTGGCATAACGCATTTGCTATCGCGCCGCTTTAAATACCTGTCGACGGGTGAAACGCGTAAAACCCTGCTGTGCCAGGCGCTGATGGCCCGGCCGGACCTGTTGATCCTGGATGAGCCCTTCGACGGATTGGATGTCGCCTCCCGGGCGCAGCTCGGCGATATGCTGCGCGTCCTGGCGGACAGGTCCATGACCCTGGTGCTGGTGCTTAACCGGTTTGACGATATCCCCGACTATATCGATAACGTCGGCATCCTGGTGGATTGCGCCTTAACCTGTACCGGCGATCGCGCCACGCTTTTGGCCGAGGCGCTGGTGGCGCAGCTGGCGCACGCGGAATCCCTTTCCGGCATGCGCCTGCCGGAAACCGAAGCGCCCAGGCAAAACGTCGCCCTGCCCGCCGACCGGCCGCTGATCACCCTGCGCAACGGCGTGGTCTCCTACCAGGATCGGCCGATCCTGCATCATCTTGACTGGGAGGTATTGCCCGGCCAGCACTGGCAAATTGTCGGGCCGAACGGCGCCGGCAAATCAACCCTGCTCAGCCTGGTAACCGGCGATCATCCCCAGGGTTACAGCAATGACCTGACGCTGTTCGGCCGCCGCCGCGGCAGCGGCGAAACGATTTGGGATATTAAACGGCATATCGGCTATGTCAGCAGCAGCCTGCATCTGGATTACCGGGTCAGCGCCAGCGCGCGCAGCGTGATTTTATCCGGCTTTTTTGATTCCATCGGCGTCTACCAGGCGGTGTCCGACCGCCAGCAGCAGCTGACCGGCCAATGGCTGCGACTGCTGGGGCTGGAGGCGACGGCGGATGCGCCGTTTCACGGCTTATCCTGGGGACAGCAGCGCCTGACGCTTATCGCCCGCGCCCTGGTCAAGCACCCCGCCCTGCTGATTCTAGACGAGCCGCTGCAAGGGCTGGACCCCCTTAACCGGCAGCTGGTGCGCCGTTGGATCGACGTGCTGATCGGCGAAGGCGAAACGCAGTTGCTGTTTGTTTCCCATCACGCGGAAGATGCCCCGCACTGTATTACTCACCGGCTGACGTTCGTCCCCCAGGATGATGCCTATCGCTATCAGATCGATGACCTGCGCCGTTAGCGCTCCGGCGCGACGTTAACCCCGCATCGCCGCCCTGCCTGGCGGCGATGCGGATGATAGGCCGGTGGGAACGCTCTCCCCTTTTCCGGCCGGCCTTCCTCATTCCTTCGTGATTATCCTGGCCAACCTCTGATTTTGCCTGAGGCATGGCGCGCGAAAATGCGCTAATATTGAGTGTAATCGATTTCATTTTTTATCGGTACGATCACCTTTTTTCGGTTTTAGCCATGCTAATTTACCGCGATGAAAGGTTACAGGAGTCATAAATGTCTATATTAGTCACGGGTGGTAGCGGTTACATTGGTAGTCATACCTGCCTGCAGTTGAGCGCTGCCGGTTTCAGCCCGGTCATTTTGGATAACCTGAGCAATAGCAAACGCAGCGTGCTTGAAACAATGGCGCGCCTCAGCAAGATAACACCCGCGTTTTACCACGGCGATGTCCGAGATAAGGCGTTATTGGCACGCATTTTTGCCGAGCATGCCATCGATGCCGTGATCCATTTCGCCGGTTTGAAAGCGGTGGGCGAATCGGTGCAAAAACCCATCGACTACTATGATAACAATGTCTGCGGCACCCTGACGCTGGTGGCCGCCATGCGCGAGGCGGGCGTCAGGAACCTGATCTTCAGCTCTTCGGCCACCGTATACGGCGATCAGCCCGTGGTCCCCTATGACGAAAGCCTTCCCACCGGCCAGCCTTCCAGCCCCTATGGCCGCAGCAAGCTGATGGTCGAGCAGATCCTGGCGGACGCGCAGCGCGCGCAGCCGGAGTGGAGCATGACATTATTACGCTATTTCAATCCGGCCGGCGCCCATCCCTCCGGCGATATGGGCGAAGACCCGCAGGGCATTCCCAACAACCTGATGCCGTTTATCGCCCAGGTTGCGGTGGGGCGCCGTCCATCACTGGCCATCTTCGGTAATGATTTCCCCACCCATGACGGCACCGGCGTACGCGACTATATTCATGTCATGGATCTGGCGGACGGCCATGTCGCGGCGCTGAAGGCGCTGCGGGATAAACCCGGCACCCATATTTATAATCTTGGCGCCGGCGTCGGGTACAGCGTGCTGGACGTGGTGAAAGCCTTTAGCAACGCCTGCGGCAAACCGGTGCCATATCATTTCGCGCCGCGCCGCGAAGGCGATCTGGCCGCCTATTGGGCCGCGCCGGATAAAGCCGCGCGTGATTTGCACTGGCGGGTCAGCCGCTCGCTGGAAGAGATGGCCGCCGATACCTGGCGCTGGCAGTCGCGCCACCCGAACGGTTATCCGGATTGAGTTTCAGGAGAAAGTATGCAACATTTTAACCCCGTCGATCATCCCCATCGGCGGTACAATCCGCTCAGCGGACAATGGGTTCTGGTCTCGCCGCACCGCGCCAAGCGCCCGTGGCAGGGCCAGCAGGAAACGCCGTCGGTGCAAACGTTGCCCCGGCACGACCCCGACTGTTTTCTCTGTCCGGGCAATACCCGCGTATCGGGCGATAAAAACCCCGACTACACCACCACCTACGTATTTACCAATGATTTTGCCGCGCTGATGACGGATACCCCGGACGCCCCGGCCGGCGATAATCCCCTGATGCGCTGTGAAAGCGCGCGCGGCACCAGTCGCGTTATCTGTTTTTCCCCCGATCACAGCAAAACCCTGCCGGAGTTATCTTTGCCGGCGCTGGAAGCCGTGATCAAGACCTGGCAGGAACAAAGCGCCGATCTGGGACAGCGCTATCCCTGGGTGCAGGTATTTGAAAATAAAGGCGCGGCCATGGGATGCTCCAACCCCCATCCGCACGGCCAGATCTGGGCCAACAGCTTTTTGCCCAACGAGGCCGAGCGCGAAGACCGGCTGCAGCGCGACTACTTCTTGCAGCAGCATTCCCCGCTGCTGATGGATTACCTGAAGCTGGAACTGGCGGACGGCGCGCGCACGGTGGTGGAAACCGAACACTGGCTGGCGGTGGTGCCCTACTGGGCGGCCTGGCCGTTTGAAACCCTGCTGCTGCCCAAGGCCCATGTGTTGCGTCTGGACGACCTGGACCCCGCGCAAAGCGCCGATCTGGCCGTGGCCATTAAAAAGCTGACCAGCCGTTACGATAATTTGTTCAACTGCTCCTTTCCTTATTCGATGGGCTGGCACGGCGCGCCCTATCTTGAGCAGGACAATAGCCACTGGCAGCTGCACGCACACTTTTATCCGCCCCTGTTACGTTCGGCAACGGTGCGGAAATTTATGGTTGGTTATGAAATGCTGGCGGAAACCCAGCGTGACCTGACCGCTGAACAAGCCAGCGATCGCCTGCGCGCGGTCAGCGATATTCATTTTCGGGAATCCGGAGTAGCACAATGACCTTAAAAAACACCACCGAAGCTGTTTTCCGCCAGACCTACGGCTATGACGCCACCCTCACGGTACAGGCTCCCGGGCGCGTTAATCTGATTGGCGAACACACCGACTATAATGACGGTTTTGTACTGCCGTGCGCCATTGACTACGCCACGGTTGTAAGCGCGGCAAAACGTGATGATCGTCAAATCCGGGTTATTGCCGTGGATTGTGACGGCGAGCAAGACATTTTTTCCCTGGATGAGCCAATTTTGTCTCATCCGACCCAGCAATGGTCCAATTATGTGCGCGGCGTGATCAAACATTTACAGCAACGCGACCCGCACTTCGGCGGCGCCGATCTGGTACTGAGCGGCAACGTCCCGCAGGGCGCGGGCTTAAGCTCGTCGGCCTCGCTGGAAGTGGCGGTGGGCAAGGCGATACAAACGCTTTATCACCTGGCGCTGGATAACGTCGCCCTGGCGCTGAACGGCCAGGAAGCGGAGAACCAGTTTGTCGGCTGTAACTGCGGCATTATGGATCAGCTGATCTCCGCGCTGGGCAAGGATAACCACGCGCTGCTGATCGATTGCCGCACCCTGGGCACGCGCGCGGTGCCGATGCCGGATAACGTGGCGGTGGTGATTATCAATTCCAACGTCAAACGCGGTCTGGTGGACAGTGAATACAATGCCCGCCGCGAACAATGCGAAACCGGCGCGCGTTTTTTTACCGCCGATAAGCTGCGCGATGTGGAATTAAGCCAGTTCGCCGCCGTTGAGCATGAATTGGATCCGGTTGTCGCTAAGCGCGTGCGCCATGTCCTGACGGAAAACGCGCGCACGCTGGCGGCGGCGGATGCCCTGGCCGCGGGCGATTTGACCCTGATGGGCACCCTGATGGCGCAGTCCCATGCCTCGATGCGCGACGACTTTGAGATTACCGTGCCGCCCATCGATACCCTGGTGGACATCGTGAAGCGGGAAATCGGCGATCGGGGCGGCGTGCGCATGACCGGCGGTGGTTTTGGCGGATGCGTGGTGGCGCTGATGCCGACGGACCTCGTTGACGCGGTGCGCCAGGCGGTCGCCAGCCAGTATCAGCAAAAAACCGGCCTGAAAGAGGCGTTTTATGTATGTCACGCGAGTGAAGGAACAGCCATATGCTAAAAGAGTATGAATCAGGTATCGCCCCTGACGGCCAGCCATTCCAATGCGTCACCCTGGGAACCGAACAGGGGATGCAGATTACGCTGATGGATTGGGGCGCCACCTGGCTTTCGTGCCAGCTGCCGCTGAAATCCGGCAATAAGCGCGAGGTGCTCCTGGGCTGTCCGTCGCCGGAGGAATATACCCGCCAGACGGCCTACCTGGGTGCCACCGTCGGCCGCTATGCCAACCGTATCGCCAATGCCACCCTGACCCGTAGCGGCGGCACCTGGCCGCTCAGCGCCAATCAGGGCGCCCATCAGCTGCACGGCGGTCCGCAGGGATTCCACGCCCGCCGCTGGTTATGCGTCGAACATACCCAGACCTCAGTGCTGTTCCGGCTGCAATCCGCCGACGGCGATCAGGGGTTTCCGGGTAATCTGGTCGCCGAAGTGCGCTATACCGTTAACGACGACGGCCAGGTGGCCATTGACTATCGGGCGACGGTGGATAAAGCGTGCCCGGTAAACCTGACCAACCATGCTTATTTCCATCTGGACGGCGCCAATAGCGATGTGCGCCAGCAAAAACTGCAGATTTACGCCACGCAATACCTGCCGGTGGACAGCGAAGGCATTCCCTGCGCGCCGTTAACCGATGTGGAAAATACCGGCATGGATTTTCGCCAGCCCAAGACCATCGCCAGGGATTTCCTGCGCGATCGCGATCAGCAGCGCATGAAAGGCTATGATCACGCCTATCTGCTCTACCCCGCTTGCACTGACGGCGAGACGCCGGCTGCCCAGTTGTGGTCGGCGGATAATCAGGTCTTGCTGAAAGTGTATACCACCGCGCCGGCGCTACAGCTTTATACCGGCAATTTCCTGGCCGGCACGCCGGCGCGCCAGGGCGGCGATTATCAGAACTACAGCGGCGTGGCGCTGGAAAGCGAATTCCTGCCGGACAGCCCTAACCATCCGGAATGGCCACAGCCGGATTGTTGGCTAAAACCCGGTGAAACTTATCATTCATCAACCCGTTATCAGTTTGTCGCGCTCTGACTGCTATCGCTGAACCATTTATTTCGCTATGTTTGACCTTATGCGGTTGCCGCCCCACCCGGCCAGGCAATATAATGCTAATAGTATTCATAAAAATCTTTAGACTTTAAGGAGTCAAGCGATGGCTGTAACGAAACTGGTTCTGGTACGACACGGTGAAAGCCAGTGGAACAATGAAAATCGTTTCACCGGCTGGACGGACGTCGATCTGTCCGACAAAGGCCGTACTGAAGCGAAACAAGCGGGTAAGCAGCTGAAGGAAGAAGGTTTTATCTTCGATTTTGCTTATACTTCCGTTTTAAAGCGCGCCATCCATACTCTGTGGAACATTCTGGACGAACTGGATCAGGCCTGGCTGCCGGTGGAAAAATCCTGGCGCCTGAATGAACGCCATTACGGCGCGTTGCAGGGTCTGAACAAATCGGAAACCGCTGAAAAATACGGCGACGAACAGGTAAAGCAATGGCGTCGTGGTTTTGCCGTCACTCCGCCGGAATTGAGCCGCGATGACGAACGTTTCCCCGGCCACGATCCCCGTTACGCAAAACTGACCGCGGAAGAGCTGCCGACCACTGAAAGCCTGGCGCTGACCATTGAGCGCGTCACCCCCTACTGGAACGATACAATTTTACCGCGCATGAAAAAAGGCGAGCGCGTTATTATCGCCGCGCACGGCAACTCGATCCGCGCCTTGGTGAAATTTCTGGATAATATGAGCGAAGAAGAGATTCTTGAGCTGAATATCCCGACCGGCGTACCGCTGGTGTATGAATTCGACGAAAACATGAAACCTGTGAAGCATTACTATCTGGGCAACGCCGCGGAAATCGCCGCCAAGGCCGCCGCGGTAGCCAACCAGGGTAAAGCGAAATAACCCTGTAAATCCTCCCGGCGCCCGCGCCGGGAGAATAAACGCCGCAAATCCGCGTTATTTGCCGGATAAGCATCATCCGGCAATATCCTTTCAGGCAGCAGGGTTAACGTCCCGGCCCGCCGCCAGACGCCGTGCCCGTACCGCCTGGGCCAATTGGTTTAACATCGCTTCGGTATCCGGCCAGCCTATGCAGGCATCGGTAATGCTTTTGCCATAAACCAGGGGTTCACCGCTCTCAAGGCTCTGGTTACCCTCCACCAGGTGGCTTTCCACCATGACGCCGATAATGCCCTTTTCGCCCGCCGTCAGCTGCGTGCAGACATCCTGCGCGACCTCCATTTGTTTTTTGTACTGCTTGCTGCTGTTAGCGTGGCTGCAATCTATCATCACCTGGGCGGGCAGGTTGGCCTTGGCCAGCCCCACTTTTACCGCGTTAACATGGTGAGCGCTGTAATTGGGCTCCCTGCCGCCGCGCAGAATGATATGGCAGTCGCTATTGCCGCTGGTGTTGACGATGGCGGAATGGCCCCACTTGGTCACCGACAAAAAACAATGGGCGGCGCCGGCGGCATTGATAGCGTCAATGGCGACCTTGATGGTGCCGTCGGTGCCGTTTTTAAAACCCACCGGACAGGAGAGGCCTGAGGCCAGCTCGCGATGCACCTGTGACTCGGTGGTGCGCGCGCCGATGGCGCCCCAGCTCATCAGGTCCGCGACATACTGCGGGGTGATCATATCCAGGAACTCGCCGGCCGCCGGCAGGCCGGTATCGTTAATATCCAGCAGGAGTTTACGGGCAATGCGCAGGCCCTGGTTAATCTGGAAGCTGTTATCCATTAACGGGTCATTGATAAGCCCTTTCCAGCCTACGGTGGTGCGCGGCTTCTCAAAATATACCCGCATCACTATTTCCAGATCGCCGCTCAGCTGCTGGCGCAAAGCAAGCAAACGCGCGGCATATTCTGTGGCCGCCGCGGTATCATGAATCGAGCAGGGGCCGATAACCACCAGCAGGCGGTCGTCGTTGCCCTTGAGGATCTTGTGAATTGCGGCGCGGGCGCTTGATACCGTCCTGGCGGCGCGCTCGGTGGCGGGGAATTTTTCCAGCAGCGCCACCGGCGGCAGTAACTCTTTAATATCTTTAATTCTTAGATCGTCGTTAAGGTAATTCATAGGGGGTCCGTTTTCTCTCCACGCGGCTGCGCTTATTCATAACATCTTGAATTTTTGCCGTTTAATCTCACTGGCGGGATTGATACTGTACACATGCTTTCAAGCCTTTCGCCAGTAAATTGCCTTGAAATTTGATAACTCCCGATTCTTGGCTATCCTTAAATAGTGATAAGCCAACGATAACGGGAACTTAAAAGCCCCGCTCTTTCGGCTTACCATTTCCTTGCGAGGCCATTGGGTGCGCCTCGGTGAGGTTTTGCGCCCGCTAAACATGTCAAAATGCGGGTTTGATAATCACCCCTGGCACGAAAGAGGGAAAATAATATGCAAACCACTACCACGAAGAAAATGGCAATGTTGTTTATTACCGCTGTAATGACCCTGGGCAGCGGTGCGGCCATGGCTGCAGATTCCACAGCAGCCGGCAGCACCAATTCCAATAATGGCCAGCAAAACCAATCTGGCGGTGCCGGTTCTAAAGAGAATACCGCGCCAAATGGCGTCAGCAACGACAAAATCAATACCGGCGGCACCGATACCTCCAAGACCGGCAGCACCGACGCCACCTCTGATTTAAACGCCTCCGAGGTACACAAAAATACCATGTGTAAAGACGGCCGTTGCCCGGACACCAATTCCAAAGTTGAAACCGGCCAAAGCGGCACTACCGAGGCCACTAAAACCGACGGCACCACCAATTAAAAACTGAACCCGGCAGGCTTCCCCCTGCTTTATTATTCAGCTTTTTCAAGAGAAATCAGGTTACCGCCTGGTTTCTTTTTTTATGTATTATGGCTGCTGAGCGGCATTATCCAGCGCGTTTGTTATAAAGAATAGCATCAAGGCGCCAAACCGGCGCAACGTTCCGCCGCCCGCGGCATTTATTATTACCGCCGCCGTTACCATAATAACCTGAGAAATCCCTACGGCAACCCTTCGTTTCTCGGCTACTATCTTGGTAGACAGGTTGCGCTTTTACAGGAAAATGCATGGCATCGACACATAACCCTTCGCCATCCCATGCCCAGGAGCATGGGACGCAGGCGAACAACAATAATAAACGCCTGATGGCGGCCTTTGCCGTAACGGCTGTTTTTATGGCCGTGGAAGTGGCGGGCGGGCTGCTGTCGGGATCGCTGGCGCTGCTGGCCGATGCGGGGCATATGCTGACCGACGCCGCCGCGTTGTTGATGGCCTTGCTGGCGGTACGGTTCGCCCAACGTAAACCCAGCAGCAGCCATACCTTCGGCTACCTGAGATTGACCACCCTGGCGGCCTTCGTGAACGCGCTGGCTCTGCTGTTGATTACCGCGCTGATTGTCTGGGAGGCGATACGGCGTTTTTACCAACCCCATCCGGTGGCCGGCTGGACCATGATGATTATCGCCGTTGCCGGCCTGTTGGCCAACCTGCTGTCTTTCGTGCTGCTGCATGGGGGAGAAGGTGAAAAAAACATCAACCTGCGCGCCGCCGCGCTGCATGTGCTGGGGGATTTATTGGGATCGGTCGGGGCGATTATCGCGGCGGTGGTGATATTGATGACCGGCTGGATGCCCATCGATCCGATCTTATCCATCCTGGTCTCGTGCCTGGTGCTGCGCAGCGGTTGGCGGCTGATGCGCGAAAGCCTCCATGAGCTGCTCGAGGGCACGCCCAGCCGCATAGATATCGAGAAACTGAAACGGGATCTGTCGCTGAATATTCCCGAGGTGCGCAATATCCATCATGTCCATATCTGGCAAGTGGGCGAAAAACCGGTGATGACCCTGCATGCGCAGGTGATTCCGCCCTATGATCATGATGCGCTGCTGCATCAAATCCAGCATTTTCTGCTGGACCATTATCACATCAGCCATGCCACCGTGCAGATGGAATACCGCAACTGCCCCGAGGACGATTGCGGTATCAACGACGGCGGCGGGCTGGCCCATGCCCACCATCATCATTAAGCGTTGCCGGTAACCCGTACCTTAAGCTCGGCGGCAAAAGCCAGCATGCGGTTTAACGGCACCAGCGCCTTGACACGCAATTCATCCGGCACATGGACCTCATGGGCAGCCCCGCCCTGTTCAAGGCCGTCAGCGACGGCTTTCAGGCCGTTCATGGCCATCCAGGGGCAATGGGCGCAGCTGCGGCAGGTGGCGCCATCACCGGCGGTGGGCGCCTCAAGCAGGGTTTTATCCGGACAGGCCTGCTGCATTTTATAAAATATGCCGCGATCGGTCGCGACGATCATTTGCTGCTGCGGCAGGGTTTTTGCCGCCTGGATCAGCTGGCTGGTCGACCCGACCGCATCGGCCATGGCGACAATGGCCTGGGGCGATTCAGGGTGTACCAGCACCGCCGCGTCCGGATAAAGCCGTTTCATATTGAGCAATGCCTGGGTCTTGAACTCGTCATGGACGATGCAGGCGCTCTGCCAGCATAAAATATCCGCGCCGGTCTGGCTTTGTACATACCTTCCGAGATGCCGGTCCGGCGCCCAGATGATTTTTTCCCCCAGGCTATCAAGATGCTCGATAAGATCAACGGCGATGCTGGAGGTGACAACCCAGTCGGCGCGCGCTTTAACCGCCGCCGAGGTATTGGCGTAGACCACCACGGTGCGGTCCGGATGGGCGGCGCAAAACGCGCTGAACTCCTCCACCGGGCATCCCAGATCCAGCGAACATTCGGCCTTCAGGGTCGGCATCAGCACCGTTTTCTCGGGGCTGAGGATTTTCGCCGTTTCCCCCATAAACCGCACGCCGGCCACCAGGAGCGTGGTGGCGGGATGCGTGCTGCCAAACCGCGCCATTTCAAGCGAATCGGCCACGCAGCCGCCGGTCGCCTCCGCCAGCGCCTGGATTTCCGGGTCGGTATAATAATGGGCGACCATAACGGCGTTGCGCTGTTTCAGCAAGCGCGCGATCTTGGCGTAATAGAATTCTTTTTCATCCGCGTTCAGGGCTCGCGGTTTGGGTGGGAAAGGATAGATGGCCGCATTGACATCCAACACTTCGCTCATTGCTTATATCCTGCTGTGTTCCCGCGCATGGGCTGGGCGCCGTTAAAGGCGTTTGCACAGTCTATGCAGCGCGTGTGTTTTATATACTAAACAAAATAATCAATTTTTAACCAAATGTCCTGTTAATTTTGTATTTTTTTGTGTTTTTGTTTAGTTAATATGACTTTGGTATGCAGGCAGGCGCTGAAGGCAAAACATTAATGGATTTTACGGCGCCGCACCAGTCGATATGTGCGATACAGGGCGCAGTGTCGCAAAATTCTTGTGGATAACGCTGTCTCGCGGCGCTCGGCTCGAACTTGCGCAGGTTCTCATCCGCACGACGAGTGCGCTATGTAAATACGTATAGTGGAGGCAAACCTGGGGAATTTTATAACAATGGTGGGTCGTGCAGGATGACTCGGCCGTTGGCCTCGCCCTGCGGGTCGTTGCCGTACCGGCAACGCTGTCTCGCTGCGCTCGGCTCGAACCTGCGCAGGTTCTCATCCGCACGACGAGTGCGCTATGTAAATACGGATAATGGCGACAAGCTTGGGGAACTTTATAATAATGGTGGGTCGTGCAGGATGACTCGGCCTTTGGCCTCGCCCTGCGGGGCGTTGCCGTACCGGCAACGCTGTCTCGCTGCGCTCGGCTCGAACCTGCGCAGGTTCTCATCCGCACGACGAGTGCGCTATGTAAATACGTATAGTGGAACAAACCTGGGGAATTTTATAACAATGGTGGGTCGTGCAGGATTCGAACCTGCGACCAATTGATTAAAAGTCAACTGCTCTACCAACTGAGCTAACGACCCCTTGGCGGGATTTACTGTGTGGCGACCGGATAGTGGTGGGTCGTGCAGGATGACTCGGCCTTGGCCTCGCCCTCCGGGTCGTTGCCGTACCGGCAACGCTGTCTCGCTGCGCTCGGCTCGAACCTGCGCAGGCTCGAATCTGGCACAACTCCTGCGCTATACCACACTAGCGACGGTGTTCATAAAGCTTGATATCTGCAAAATTGGTGGGTCGTGCAGGATTCGAACCTGCGACCAATTGATTAAAAGTCAACTGCTCTACCAACTGAGCTAACGACCCTGATATCCGTATTTTGCTGGCGCCCGGGATGTCACGCTTTCCCGTGGCAACGGCGGCATATATTACTTTCTAAAATTTTCTGCGCAACCTAAATTTGCACAATAGCGTTCAACTGCTTGATCTTCGAGCATCCAGGCCTGAATCCGGCGGGTAATACCCGCAAGAGGCCTGAATGGTTCAAAGACTGGACAGGCGTTTTTGCGCTTGTTTGGCAGAATCCGTGTTGGGATAAAGTTTGATAACCTGCTGGTAAACGGCCTTGGCTTTGTCGGTCTGGCCTTTTTCCTGCATGATTACCCCAACTTTAAACAGGGCTTCGGAGCTTTTGGGTGATTTGGGGTAATTTTTAACGACCAGGGCAAAATAATACGCCGCATCGTCCTTTTTACCTTTGTTGTAATTCAACTGACCCAACCAGTAGTTGGCATTGGGCTGGTAGGTTGAATCCGGATAACGTTTAACAAAATTCTGGAATGCCGTGATGCCCTGATCGTACTGTTTTTTCTCCAGTACCAAAGCCACCGCCGCGTTGTAATCGGTATTGGCGTCACCGGTGCTGCCGCCGGCCGAAGAGGCCGCAGGAGCCGCCGCATCGGCGCTGGCGCCAGTGGACGGGGTTGCCGCGCCGCTGTTGTCCGCACCGCTGTCAGGCGTGGCCGCAGCCGCATCCTGGCCGCCTTTGCTGCTCAGGCTGTCCATTTGCTGATAGATTTGTTTCTGGCGCTCCACCACTTGCGAAAGCTGGTACTGGCTTTCCTGGATTTGACCCCGCAAGGAATCGATATCGCGCTGAGTGTCGGAGAGTTGTTGCTGAAGTTGAGTTAATAGCTGACCGTGAGCGTTGGAAATACGCTCAAGTTGAGTGACCCGATCTTCCACCGAGCCGGAGCCGACATTACTGATTGGCGCTTGGGCGGTAGCGGCCCAAGGGGCCGCTACGCCAACCAGCAACGACAGACTTAACAGGTAATGTCTGAAGTTACCGCTCATGCAATTCTCTTAGTATACCAGTACGGCACGACGGTTTTTGGCATAAGCCGATTCGTCATGTCCCAGCACAGCCGGCTTCTCTTTACCGTAAGATACGATAGAGATCTGGTCGACAGAGACGCCTTTACCCTGAAGATACATCTTCACGGCATTGGCGCGACGTTCGCCCAGGGCGATGTTATATTCCGGCGTACCGCGTTCATCCGCATGACCTTCTACGGTCACTTTATAGGATGGGTTGCTGCGCAGGAAGTTAGCATGTGCGTCCAGCATCTGGGCGAAATCAGAACGGATATCGTATTTATCAAGATCGAAGTAAACGATATTGTTCCGTTGCAGTTCTTGCATCTGCAGACGCGCTTGTTCTTCGGAAGAAGAATTGGCACCGCTCGCATTGTCCATACCAGTGCCAGCGCCCATGGCAGAATCTGCGCCATTGTTAGCGCTTTTGTGGGAACTACACGCGGCGATAGCCAGTACAGGCACGGCCAGCATCAGCCCTTTTAGCACTTTGTTCAGTTGCATCTCATTTTCCTTTTATAGTTTGCCATACATATTTACACATGCATCACAGATTCGGAGACCAGGCAGGAAATTTGACCTGTCCATCAGTCGCCGGAAGACGCGCTTTGAAACGCCCATCAATCGAAACCAGCTGTAGCACGGAACCCATCCCTTGTGTAGAGCTGTAGATAACCATGGTGCCATTGGGTGCGAGGCTAGGTGTTTCATCCAGGAACGTGGCCGTTAAAACTTGCACGGCTCCCGTCGCCAGATCTTGTTTAGCGATATGCTGAGCGCCGCCGTTGCTGCTGACCATGACCAGGAACTTACCGTCCGCGCTCACGTCGGCGTCCTGGTTCTGGGAACCTTCCCAGGTCAGGCGCTGCGGGCTACCGCCGTTGATACCCACTTTATACACTTGCGGACGGCCGCCCTGGTCCGAGGTATACGCCAGGGTCTGGTTATCCGGGAACCAGGTCGGCTCCGTGTTGTTGCTGCGACCGTCGGTCACTTGCGTTATCTGGCCGGAGCCTAAATTCATCACATAAATATTTAAACTACCGGATTTCGACAGGGCGAAGGCCAGCTTGGAGCCGTCCGGCGAAAAGGCCGGCGCGCCGTTATGCTGCGGAAAGCTGGCAATCTGCCTTACCGTTTGTTTATAGACATCCTGCACCACCAGCGCCGAGCGCCCGCTTTCAAACGTCACATAGGCCACCTTGCTGCCGTCAGGCGACCAGGCCGGCGACATCAGCGGCTGGGGAGACCGGTGGACCACAAACTGGTTGAACCCGTCATAGTCGGCTATGCGCAGCTCATAAGGATACTGCCCGCCGTTGGTTTGCACCACATAAGCGATACGGGTGCGAAACGCGCCCTTGATCCCGGTCAATTTTTCAAAAACGCCGTCGCTGGCGGCATGGGCACCGTAACGCAGATCGGATTTTTTCACTTTAAACTGGTTTTGCTCCAATACCGCGCCGGGGTTGCCGGAGGTATCAACCAGTTGGTAGGAGATGACAAAATTACCGTCGGCGCTGGGTTGGATCTGCCCCACGACAACCGCGTCGATACCCAGGGCGGTCCATGCCGCCGGTGTGACTTCGGCGGCCGTAGCGGGCTGCTGCGGCATACGCGCCACATCGATCGGGTTAAATTTACCGCTGTTGCGCAAATCCGCGCCGACAATGCCGCCGATGTCCTCGGGCGCGGCGCCCGGTCCCGCCCATTTAAACGGAATCACGCCAATCGGCCGCGCCGAGTCAACCCCTTGCGTGATCTCAATTCGCACTTCCGCATGCAGCACGGATGCCCATAAAATCATTAAACCTAGCGCTACTCGAAATGCCTGCTTCATTTCATCTCCCATACCGAGGCGATACGCCACGATAAATTAGCAGAATTTTAACTAAACCACGTAAACAAAACCATATACATCAGGTAGACAACATAGTCTAAATCTTAAACCATCACCGGTATATTTTGACTTCTTTACCCATTATTGCGGTTTAAAATCAATTGGCGCATTTTTGAATACTTCATAAACGGCCTGGCTTGGCGGTTTCGGTATTTTAGCCAGTTTCGCCGCCGAGACAGCCGCCTGGCATAAGGCCGGGTCGCCCCCTTCGGAAGAGACCGAGATGACCATGCCATCAGGAGCCAGCTTCAGGCGCAACACACATGTCTTGCCGGCGAATGAAGGATCGCTGTAAAACTTCGCTTCGATGGCCGCTTTAACCTGACCGGCGTAACTATTTATTTCCGCGCCCGACGCCCCGCTCTCCTTGCTCGCGCCCGTGCCTTTCGGCTTACTGCCCCCGGTTGGCCCGCCGCCGGCTTTGGGCGCGTTTTTCGAATCGGTCAAACCACCCAGTAAATCATCGACTTCATTAGACTCTTTTGCAGCGGCGGCGGCGGCGGCTTTTTTCGCATCCCCGGCCGCTTTTTTGGCTGCTGCTGCGGCGGCCTTGGCTTCAGCCGCGGCGGCGGCTTTATCCTTGGCGGCCTGTTCGGCCTTGGCCGCCGCGGCGGCGTCTGCTTTTTCCTTGGCCGCTTCGGCTTTGGCGGCGGCCGCTTTGGCCGCGTCGGCCTTGGCGGTGGCCGCCGCTTTTTCGGCGGCGGCGGCTTTGGCGGCTTCCGCCTTGGCGGCCGCCGCTTCCGCGGCCGCTTCTTTTTTCGCGTCTTCTACGGCTTTCGCCTTGGCGGCCTGCTCGGCCTTGGCCTGCGCTGCCGCGTCAGCCTGCTTTTTCGCCGCCGCCGCAGCCGCCGCGGCCTGTTTACTGGCCTCGGCTTCCGCCTGTTTTTTCGCTTCGGCGGCGGCTTTGGCCTGCTGCGCCGCCTCGGCCTTGGCCTGGGCTGCCGCGGCTTCCGCCTGCTTCTGCTGTTCCTTGGCCTGCTGGGTGGCGGCTTCCGCCTGCTGCTTTTGTTCCGCCGCCTGTTTAGCGGCTTCCGCGGCCTGTTTTTGCTGCTCCGCCTGCTGTTCTTTCTGCTGCTGCGCCGCTTCCTGCGCCGCCAGCCGATCTTTTTCCAATTCTTTCAGGCGCTGCTGCTCGGCGGCCTGCTTTTGCTGCAGCTCTTCCGCCTGCTGTTGCGCCTGTTTTTCCCGCAGCTGCGACGCGCGCTGAGCGTCCGTCTGCTGCTGCTGTTGACGGTTATACTGCTGCACCACGGCACCGGGATCGACCATAACCGCGTCGATGGACGAGCCGCCTCCGCCGCCGCCACTGGATTCGAGAGTCTGCGTGTAGGAACTCCAGACCAGTAACCCGATAAGGAGAATATGCAGAACAATCGAAATAATAATGGCGCGTTTGAGCTTATCGTTCTGTTCGGTTGCCTTTACCACAATCGATTCCCACAAACAGATTTGCCAGTTAAATCGCGCATGATCAGCATGCCGTTAAATGGGCTGGGTCATCAGGCCCACCGACTTCACGCCGGCCTGATGCAGCAAATTCAGCGCCTTGATAATCTCATCATAAGGCACGTCTTTCGCGCCGCCGATAAGGAATACCGCTTTGGGATTGGCCGTAATGCGCGAGCGCGCCTCGGCCACCACCTGCTCCGGCGGCAACTGTTCCATACGGTTGTGATCCACCACCAGGCTGTACTGGCCAACGCCCGATACTTCGACGATCACCGGCGGATTATCATCGCTGCTGACCGCTTTTGAATCCGTCGCGTCGGGCAAATCCACCTCGACGCTCTGGGTGATAATGGGTGCCGTCGCCATGAAAATCAACACCAGCACCAGCAGCACGTCAAGCAGTGGAACAATGTTAATTTCCGACTTAATTTGATTCCGACCACGTCTGCGGGCCATGTTCTCCCCTCCTTCTACTTAGCGCTATCGCTGCTGGCGAAGGCCTGGCGATGCAGGATGGCGATGAACTCTTCGGTAAAGTTGTCGTAGTTCTGGTCCAGCTTGTTCACGCGCTGGCTAAGGCGGTTATAGGCCATCACCGCCGGAATAGCGGCGAACAGGCCGATGGCCGTGGCGATCAGCGCTTCGGCGATACCGGGAGCAACCATTTGCAGGGTGGCCTGCTTAACCGCGCCCAGGCCGATAAAGGCATGCATGATGCCCCAGACGGTGCCGAACAAGCCGATATACGGGCTGATGGAGCCCACGGTGCCGAGGAAAGGAATATGGGTTTCCAGCGCTTCCAGCTCGCGGTTCATGGAAATCCGCATGGCGCGCGAGGCGCCTTCCACCACCGCTTCAGGCGCATGGCTGTTGGCGCGGTGCAAACGGGCGAATTCTTTAAAGCCGGAATAAAAAATCTGCTCGGATCCCGTCAGCACGTCGCGGCGGGTCTGGCTTTCCTGATACAAGCGGGACAATTCAATACCGGACCAGAATTTGTCCTCAAAGGCTTCCGCCTCGCGGGTGGCCGTGTTTAAAATACGGGTGCGCTGGATGATGATCGCCCAGGATGCAATGGAAAAGCACATTAAAATCAACATGATCAGTTTAACCAGAAAGCTTGCTTTCAGGAACAGATCAAAAATGTTCATGTCAGTCACTGCTTGAACTCCGCGACAATAGACTTAGGAAGCGCGACAGGCTTCATTTGGTGTAGATCAATACAGGCTATCAAAACATCCGCCTGGCTGAGAAGTTGCCCTTCAGCGTTCAGGATGCGTTGCGCAAAAGTCAGAGAGGCACCGCGCATTGAGACGATTTCACTTTCCACTTGCAGCAAATCGTCCAGACGCGCTGAGGCGAGATAGTCCACCGTGATGCGCCTTACCACAAACGCGATATTCTCGCTGAGGAAGGCATGCTGATGGAAATTATGCTGGCGCAGCATTTCGGTACGGGCCCTTTCGTAAAAAACCACGTAGCGTGCGTGATAAACCACACCCCCGGCGTCCGTATCTTCATAATAGACGCGTACCGGCCATCGGAATAACGTATTACTCACTGTACATCCCAGCAACGCAAAACAACGGTGCTTACTATACGCAAGAGCAACCCCGTTTGGAATGGATTACCTCGGATGAATGAAAATAATTATGGATAAAGCGGGCACCGGCGCCGCGTGGGGCGGGCAATGTAAAGAATATAGCGCAAGTGCTGACAAAAGGACCCGGCATTATACCCGTTGTGTTAATGAAATGCGGGAATAGTGAAATAACCTATTGCGGCGACGGGCTTTATTCGCAAAGGCTGTGCGGTGAAATGCGGTCGCTGAAACAACGCTCATAAAACAGCGTTGTTTCGCTTGGCTGTTTAGAGAAATAAATAACCCAGCGCGATGGCCAGCACCACTATCGCCGCCAGCGGCAAAAACGCCAGCCGCCATCCCCATCGGCGCGCGCGAAAACCCACGCCGTGGATAACGCCTGCGCATACCGCCCAGACAATCAACAGATTATGCCAGGCGGTGAGCGAACTGGTGGTGGAGGCAAAACGCGCCGGCATCCAGAAGACGCAGCCGGCAAGCGCCAGCGCCATGATAAGCGACAGCAGCCGCAACGGGCTGCTGTCGGTCAGGCGGTAGAGGAAATCGGTAACGGACCTGATCACTTCAGGTCGTTCTCTACCCGCTCACCGTCGGACCCGACGACGCCCGGCTGGCTATCTTCATGATGCTCCAGCGCGAGGGCCGTAATAATACCGAAGGCGCAGGCAAGCAGCGTTCCTAATATCCAGGCAAAATACCACATTTTTCAGCTCCTTCCTCAGTACAGCGTATGCGCGTTTTGTTCGATATGCTCTTTGGTAATGCGGCCATACATCTTGTAATAACACCAGATGGTATACAGCAGCACAATCGGCACAAAGATAACGGCGACGATGGTCATGACCTTCAGCGTTAGCAGGCTCGAGGTGGCGTCCCATACCGTCAGGCTGGCTTCCGGCATGGTGCTCGACGGCATGATAAACGGAAACAGGGTAACCCCCGCGGTCAGGATGATGCACGCCACGGTCAGCGACGAGAAAATAAACGCCCATGCGCCTTTGCCGAGCCGGGAAAACAGCAAGGTCAGCAGCGGCAATAATACGCCCAGCGCGGGAATCGCCCAGAGTAGCGGGAAGCTGTGATAATTCGCCAGCCACGCGCCGGCTTGGTGCGCGACGGTTTTATTCAGCGGATTGGACACGGCGTTGGTATCGATGACCGAAGTGATGGTAAAACCGTCGATGCCGTTAACCAGCCACACGCCGCCCAGCAGGAATGCCACCATGGATACCAGGCTGCTGATTTGCGCGACGGTACGCACCCGCACCAGCAGATCGCCGCTGACGCGCATTTGCAGATAGGTCGCCCCCATGCCGATAAACATCGCCAGGCTGACAATGCCCGCCAGCAAACCGAAGGGGTTCAGCAATTGAAAGAAATTGCCGGTATAAAACAGGCGCAGGTATTCATCCACGTGGAAAGGTACGCCCTGCAGCAGGTTGCCGAAGGCGACGCCGATCACCACCGGCGGCACGAAACTGCCGATAAAGATGCCCCAGTCCCACATGCCGCGCCAGCGCGGATCTTCTATCTTGGAACGGTAATCAAAACCCACCGGGCGGAAAAACAGCGAAGCCAGCACCAGGATCATGGCGATATAAAAGCCGGAAAACGCCGCGGCGTACACCATCGGCCAGGCGGCGAACAGCGCCCCCCCGGCGGTGACCAGCCAGACCTGGTTGCCTTCCCAGTGCGGGGCAATGGTATTGATCATCACCCGGCGTTCGTTATCCGTTCGGCCAAGGAGGGGCATCAGCATGCCGACGCCCATATCGAAACCGTCGGTTACGGCAAAGCCTATCAGCAGGACACCGATGAGCGCCCACCAGATTAAGCGTAATACTTCATAGTCAAACATGGCGTAGGCTCCTGTTAATAGACTTTCTGCGTGGCGAGCGTCGGCTGCTCGAAATGATAGCGGCCGGTATGCAGGCTGCTAGGCCCCAGGCGCGCATATTTGAACATCAAATACATTTCGGCCACCAGGAACAGGGTATAGAGTCCGCAGATAAGCCCCATGGAGAACAGGATATCGCCGGCGGTCAGGCTGGAATTGGCCACCGCGGTCGGCAGTATTTCGCCGATAGCCCAGGGCTGGCGGCCGTACTCCGCGACAAACCAGCCGGCTTCGATGGCGATCCAGGGAATGGGAATGCCGTACAGCGCGGCGCGGTGCAGCCACGGCCGTTGACCGATACGGTTACGCACCACGCTCCAAAAGGACATGGTGATGATAAGAAGCATCAGCACGCCGCCCAGCACCATGATGCGGAAGGAGAAGTACAGCGGCGCCACGCGCGGGATAGAGTCGTTGGTGGCGCTCTGGATCTGCTCTTCGGTCGCGTTGGGGATGTCATCCGTATAGCGTTTCAGCAGCAGGCCATAGCCCAGATCCTGTTTTATCGCGTTGAACTGGGCGCGCGCCGCCGGATCGGCATGGCCGCCGCGCAGCTGCTGCAACAGCTCATAGGCTTTCATGCCGTTGCGGATACGGATCTGATGCTGCACCATCAGATCCTTGATGCCGGTCACCTGGCGATCCGTCGAACGGGTCGCGATAATGCCCAGGGCAAAAGGGATCTGGATGGAGAAGTTATTGCGCTGGATGGTCTGATCGGGAATGCCAAACAGGGTAAACGCGGCCGGTGCCGGCTGTGTTTCCCATTCCGCCTCGATGGCCGCCAGTTTGGTTTTTTGCACGTCGCCCATTTCATAGCCGGATTCATCACCCAGCACGATAACCGACAACACCGCCGCCATGCCGAACGCCGCCGCGATGGCGTAAGACCGTTTGGCGAAGGCGATATCCCGGCCTTTAAGCAGGTAATAGGAACTGATGCCGAGGACAAACATGGCGCCGGTACAGTAGCCCGCGGCCACGGTATGCACGAATTTTACCTGCGCCACCGGATTGAGCACCAGATCGGCGAAGCTGACCATTTCCATACGCATGGTTTCATAGTTGAAATCCGACGCGATAGGATTTTGCATCCAGCCGTTGGCCACCAGTATCCACAGTGCGGACAGGTTGGAACCTAACGCCACCATCCAGGTAACCGTCAGATGCTGCGTTTTGCTCAGGCGATCCCAGCCGAAGAAGAACAGGCCGACAAAGGTGGACTCCAGGAAGAAGGCCATTAATCCTTCGATGGCCAGCGGAGCACCAAAAATGTCGCCGACGTAGTGGGAAAAATACGACCAGTTGGTTCCGAACTGGAACTCCATGGTCAGCCCGGTGGCTACCCCCAAGGCAAAGTTGATACCAAACAACTTGCCCCAGAATTTAGTCATATCTTTATAGATTTTTTTGCCGGACAGGACGTACACCGTTTCCATGATGGCTAATAAAAACGCCAGCCCCAGGGTGAGTGGGACAAACAGGAAATGGTACATCGCCGTTAGGGCAAACTGTAACCGTGACAGTTCGACGACATCAAACATGTTGACTCCTTGCTCCTCGCAGGATGGTTCCCACGTGCGGTAATCTGGCGCCCTGGCGAAACAAAGCGACGCAACAACCCGCGGTGAATAATAAAGAGTTTATAATTGTTCCCGACAATCGGTTCGGCCGGCCAAAAAACAACGCCCAGGCGTCTAAGCGGTAAACCGACGACGGATTTTAATGAAACGCACTAACCGGATTTAAACCAACCATATAGTACCCCTCTACTTACTCAGGATAAATACCTTTTTTCGTGATGCAGGTTAGGAAATCACCTCTCGATCAAATCCGGCCTTACCCGACATCGGCAGTAAAATTGCGCCAGCGCAAGTTATCCTGATTTGAACATAAAACGCCATCAAAAATCATTGATTTATCGCAATTTTTCACCACGTATGTTAAATATTGTTATTTATTTATTCTATAAAAGCGTTAATGTTAAAAAACTGTAATTAATAAGATCGCGAAATTAAGTTAAAAGAAAATAAAACCCAAGGGATATTTTTTATTTGTTACGTTAGCATTATTGGATGGCCTAATCATGCAATAGAAGCGCGCTATGATAATGATGAATTTAATTTGCAATAAATGTGATGAGGCGACGAATAAAAAAAGGAAGTGACAGATGCTTCGGGCGAGGGCGCCAATACGATGATACGGCTAATGCATCATGCTGCACGGCGGGCGGCGGGAAACGGCGAGGAGGTTGTGCACCTCGATCCGGCGATCGGGCGTGAAACGGCGGATAAAAGCCGCCTACAATGTACGCAGCGCCTGCATAAACCGCCTTATTTTACGGTCGGTATCGGCAAACCCCCGTTGCAGGTTCTGCTCAATGCACAGACCCGAAAAAAATACCGACACCATTTCCGCCAGGATCTCCGCGTCGGTGCGCGTCTCCTCCGCCCTGATATTCTCCACCAGCAGCGGGCGTATCGTTTCACGCAGTTGCGTAATGATGTCGATGGCGCCGGCCGGCAACAGCGCGAATTCACGCATGGAGTTAACCGCCAGACAACCTTGCGGGCAAACGCTATCCTGAGGCTCCGGGGAGCCGCAGGACAATCGCAAAAACGCCTCGATATTGCCCCAGCCCTGGGGGCGGGCGCTTAAGGCCGCATGCACGGCGCGCCGATCGATATAGTGGCGCAGACACGCCAGGAACAGGTCGTCCTTATCCCTGAACTCGGCGTAAAGGCCGGATTTATTCACCCCGCTCGCCTTTTCGAGATGCGCCAGGGTGGTACCGGCGAAGCCGTGCCGCCAGAAGACGGGGATCACCTTATCCAGCACACCCTCACGACTGAATTTTTTTTGTCTGCCCATGGCACCCATTATGCCTAACTGAACCGACCAGTTCAATTAGTTCCATAGCGCGCCAGGCCCGGCAACGCCGCGCCTAAAGCAGACGTGTTCAAGGGAGAGCGTGCCAATGGGGTCGAATCGAGCGTGCTTTTCCCGCCCGACCGGGCGCCCCATGGCACGGTATGCCCGCCAACACCGATCTCAACGCGGCATGTTAAAGGGAGAACGTGCCAATGGGGTCGAATCGGGCGTGCTTTTCCCGCCCGACCGGGCGCCCCATGGCACGGTATGCCCGCCAACATCGATCTCAACGCGGCGTGTTAAAGGGAGAGCGTGCCAATGGGGTCGAATCGGGCGTGGTGTTTCCGCCCGACCGGGCGCCCCATGGCACGGTATGCCCGCCAACATCGATCTCAACGCGGCGTGTTAAAGGGAGAGCGTGCCAATGGGGTCGAATCGGGCGTGCTTTTCCCGCCCGACCGAGTGCCCCATGGCACGGTATGCCCGCCAACATCGATCTCAACGCGGCGTGTTAAAGGGAGAGCGTGCCAATGGGGTCGAATCGGGCGTGGTGTTTCCGCCCGACCGGGCGCCCCATGGCACGGTATGCCCGCCAACATCGATCTCAACGCGGCGTGTTAAAGGGAGAGCGTGCCAATGGGGTCGAATCGGGCGTGGTGTTTCCGCCCGACCGGGCGCCCCATGGCACGGTATGCCCGCCAACATCGATCTCAACGCGGCGTGTTAAAGGGAGAGCGTGCCAATGGGGTCGAATCGGGCGTGGTGTTTCCGCCCGACCGAGCGCCCCATGGCAGGGTATGCCCGCCACCACCGAGCCTCAAGCAAACATGTTCAAGGGAGAGTGTGCCAATGGGGTCGAATCGGGCGTGCTTTTCCCGCCCGACCGGGCGCCCCATGGCATGCCAGGCCCGCCAACACCGATCCCAAACAAAAGTGTCAACGGGCGCGGCGCACTTATGACAACAGGGTTTTCAGCGCGGTGCCAATCTCCGCCAGGCTGCGCACGGTTTTTACCCCGGCCGCTTCCAGCGCGGCGAATTTCTCGTCCGCCGTGCCCTTGCCGCCGGCGATAATCGCCCCGGCATGCCCCATACGCTTGCCTTTGGGCGCGGTAACGCCCGCAATATACCCCACCACCGGTTTAGTGACATGATCCTTGATATAGGCGGCGGCTTCTTCTTCCGCGCTGCCGCCGATTTCCCCGATCATCACAATCGCCTCGGTCTGCGGATCCTGTTCGAACAATTTCAGGATATCGATAAAGCTCGAGCCGGGGATCGGATCGCCGCCGATACCCACGCAGCTGGACTGCCCCAGCCCGGTATCGGTGGTCTGTTTCACCGCTTCATACGTCAGGGTGCCGGAACGCGACACAATACCGACCCGGCCCGGTTTATGGATATGGCCGGGCATAATACCAATCTTGCATGCGCCGGGGGTGATAACGCCCGGGCAGTTCGGCCCAATCATCCGTGAGCCGCTCTGTTCCAGCTTGGCTTTCACCACCAGCATATCCAGGGTCGGAATACCCTCGGTAATGCAGATAATCAGCTCAATGCCGGCGTCCACCGCCTCGAGAATGGAATCTTTACAAAACGGCGCGGGCACATAGATAACCGAGGCGGTAGCGCCGGTTTTTTCCACGGCCTCACGCACGGTATTGAACACCGGCAGGCCCAAATGCTCCGTGCCGCCCTTGCCCGGCGTGACGCCGCCAACCATCTTGGTGCCGTAGGCCAGCGCCTGCTCGGAGTGAAACGTGCCCTGGCTGCCGGTAAATCCCTGGCAGATAACCTTGGTATTTTTATCGATTAAAATGGACATTATTTTCCCTCCACCGCGGCAACCGCTTGTTGTGCCGCGTCGGTCAGACTGGTGGCGGCAATGATATTCAGGCCGCTCTCGGCCAGGATTTTAGCACCCAGCTCGGCGTTGTTGCCTTCCAGACGCACCACCACCGGCACGTTGACGCCCACATCCGCCACCGCGCCGATAATGCCTTCGGCAATCAGATCGCAGCGCACGATGCCGCCGAAAATATTCACCAGCACCGCTTTGACGTTTTCATCCGACAAAATGATCTTAAAAGCCTCGGTAACGCGTTCCTTGGTGGCGCCGCCGCCCACATCCAGGAAGTTGGCCGGCGAACCGCCGTGCAGTTTAACAATATCCATGGTGCCCATGGCCAGGCCGGCCCCGTTCACCATACAGCCGATATTGCCGTCGAGCGCCACGTAGTTCAGTTCCCACTGCGCCGCCTGGGCCTCGCGGGCGTCTTCCTGGCTCTTATCGCGCATTTCCCGCAGCTCCGGCTGGCGGAATAGGGCATTGCCGTCGGCGCTCAGCTTGCCGTCCAGGCAGACCAGATTGCCTTCCTTGGTGATAACCAGCGGATTAATTTCCACCAGCGCCAGGTCCCGCTCCAGGAACAGCGCGGCCAGGCCCATGAAGATTTTGGTGAACTGCCCGACCTGCTTGCCCGACAAGCCCAGCTTAAACGCCAGCTCGCGGCCCTGGAACGGCTGGGGGCCGGTCAGGGGATCGAGGGAAACCTTATGAATCAGGTGCGGCGTCTCTTCCGCGACTTTTTCAATTTCCACGCCGCCTTCGGTGGAGGCCATAAAGACCACGCGCCGGGAACCGCGATCAACCACCGCGCCCAGGTAAAGTTCCTTATCGATATCGGTTGCCGCTTCCACCAGGATTTGGTGGACGGGCTGGCCCAGGGCGTCCGTTTGATAGGTCACCAGGCGTTTGCCCAGCCAGTGTTCGGCAAAGGCGCGGATTTCTTCCTTGCTGTTAACGACCTTGACGCCGCCGGACTTGCCGCGGCCGCCGGCGTGAACCTGGCATTTTACCACCCAGGGACCGGCGCCGATCTTGGAGGCGGATTCTTCCGCTTCCCGTGGCGTGGTGCACGCAAAACCCGTGGGGGCAGGCAGACCATACCGAGCAAACAGCTGTTTTGCCTGATATTCATGTAAGTTCATGATGTTGTTTCCATCTTCGTCTGGGAGTGTCGGCGGCGGCGCACTTCAGCCGCCCTCGAGTGGTGCTTTCCGTAGGCGCCTTGGCGCTACGTCCCGCAGGCAACCTGCCGGCCGCGGCCCGGGGTTTCCCGGCCCGCGGCCGACGATTGCTATACATCAAGCAATAAGCGCGTCGGGTCTTCCAGCATCTCTTTGACCGTGACCAGGAAACTTACCGATTCCTTGCCGTCGATCAGACGGTGATCGTAGGACAGCGCCAGGTACATCATCGGCAGGATAACCACCTGGCCGCCCACCGCCATCGGCCGATCCTTGATGGCATGCATCCCGAGGATGGCGCTTTGCGGCGGGTTGATAATGGGCGTGGACATCAGCGAACCGAATACGCCGCCGTTGGTAATGGTAAAGTTGCCGCCGGTCAGCTCTTCCACTTTCAGCTTGCCGTCGCGCCCCTTAACCGCCAGTTCCTTTATGGCTTTTTCAATATCGCCCATGCCCAGCGCGTCCACGTCGCGCAATACCGGCGTGACCAGCCCGCGCGGGGTGGATACCGCGATGCTGACGTCAAAGTAGTTATGGTAGACCACGTCTTCGCCGTCGATGGACGCGTTAACTTCCGGGAAGCGCTTCAGGGCTTCCACCACCGCTTTAATATAGAAGGACATAAACCCGAGGCGGATGCCGTGGCGTTTTTCAAAGCCATCGCCGTACTGCTTGCGCAGATCCATAATCGGCTTCATGTTGACCTCATTAAAGGTGGTCAACATGGCGGTGCTGTTTTTGGCTTCCAGCAGCCGCTCGGCGACCCGTTTGCGCAAACGGGTCATCGGCACGCGTTTTTCGCTGCGGTTGCCCAATCCGGCAACCGCAGGCTCCGGTGCCGGCGCCTTGGCAACCGGCGCCGCGGCGGGAGCCGGTTCGGCTTTTTTGGCGACCAGGTGTTTGTCCACATCCTCGCGGGTGATGCGCCCGCCGACGCCGCTGCCTTTAATCTCATCGGCTTTCAAATCATGTTCGGCGATCAGGCGGCGAATGGCCGGACTCAGCGCTTCGTTATTTTCTTCCTCCAGGCCGGCGGTGTAGCGCTGCGCCGGGGTGGATTCCTTGCTCTGCGCTTTTTCCGAAGTTTCCTGGCCGGAACTGTCGCCGGGACGCAGGCGTCCGAGCACCTGGCGGGAGGTGACGGTAGCGCCTTCATCCTCGAGCAGGGCATCCAGCACGCCCGCCTCGGGCGCGGGAACTTCCAGCACCACTTTGTCGGTTTCGATTTCCACCAGCACTTCGTCACGCTGGACGCTATCGCCGGGCTTTTTATGCCAGGTGGCGACGGTTGCATCGGCAACCGATTCAGGAAGATCGGGAACCAGAATATCTACGCTACTCATTATCTATCCTTATATTTAATTAACGTTCAGCGCGTCATTGACCAGATTTTTTTGTTGTGTCTGGTGCACGGACAAATACCCAACCGCCGGCGAGGCGGAAGCCGGGCGTCCCGCGTAACGTAGCGATGCACCCGGAGTAATCACCTCAAGGAAATGATGGTGGCTGCAATACCAGGCGCCCTGATTAAGCGGCTCTTCCTGGCACCAAATAAAGTCCTGGACATGGGCAAAAGGTTGCAGCGCATCCCGCACCGCCTGGTGCGGGAACGGGTATAGCTGCTCGATACGCACGATGGCCACATCCTGCTGCCCGTTCTTGCGCCGTTGCTCCAATAAATCATAATAAACTTTACCAGAACAGAGCACGACGCGCTTGACGCCCTGGGGATCCAGGTCGTCGATTTCGCCGATGGCGGGCAGGAAGCTGCCGTACGCCATATCCTCCAGCGAGGAGATGGCCAGAGGATGACGCAGCAGCGACTTCGGCGACATCACAATCAGCGGCCGACGCATATTACGCAGGGCCTGGCGCCGTAGCATATGATAAATCTGCGCCGGCGTGGAGGGGACGCAGACCTGCATATTCTGTTCGGCGCACAGCTGCAGATAGCGCTCCAGGCGGGCCGAGGAGTGCTCCGGCCCCTGCCCTTCATAGCCATGGGGCAGCAGCATCACCAGCCCGCACATCCGTCCCCATTTCTGCTCGCCGGAGCTGATGAATTGATCGATCACCACCTGGGCGCCGTTGGCGAAATCGCCGAACTGCGCTTCCCAGATCACCAGGGTGCGCGGCTCGGCGGTGGCATAACCGTACTCAAACGCCAGCACCGCTTCCTCCGACAGCACGGAGTCCCATACCCGGAAGGTGCCCTGGCCGTTGTGCACATGCGCCAAAGGCGTATAGGTGGAGCCGTTTTTCTGGTTATGCACCACCGCGTGGCGATGGAAGAAGGTGCCGCGCGCGGTATCCTCGCCGGACAGGCGGATCGGCACGCCCTCATCGACCAAAGTGGCGTAAGCCAGGGTTTCGGCGCCGCCCCAGTCGAAAGGCTTGCTGCCGGCGGCCATCAGGGCGCGATCGCTATAGATTTTGGCCACCCGCGGCTGCATTTCCACGCCTTCCGGCACTTCACTGATCCGGCGGGCCAGCTCCTGCAGGCGTTTGGGCTCGACTTCGCTGGGATAGGCTTCGTCCCAGTCGTGATTGAGGAAGCGCTGCCAGGTAAAGGAGTGCATATTCATCGGCCGCCACTCTTTTACCACGCACTCGCCGCGGTCGAGCGCGTCGCGATAGAGATTCACCATCTCGGTCGCGTCTTCCAGCGTGGCGACATGATCGCGTTCCAGGCGATCGGCATAAATCTTACGCGGCGTCGGGTGTTTCTTGATCTTATGGTACATCAGCGGCTGCGTGGCGCTGGGCTCGTCCGCCTCGTTATGGCCGTGGCGGCGATAGCACACCAGATCAATCATCACGTCGCGCTGAAAGGTATTGCGGAAATCCAGCGCCACGCGGGTCACAAACGCCACCGCTTCGGGATCGTCGGCGTTGACGTGGAAAATCGGCGCCTGGACCATCTTGGCGATATCGGTGCAATACTGGGTGGAACGGGCATCATGGGGATTGGACGTCGTGAAGCCGACCTGGTTGTTGACCACGATACGCACCGTGCCGCCAACGTCATAGCCACGCGCCTTGGACATGTTCAGGGTTTCCTGCACCACGCCCTGCCCGCTGATGGCCGCATCCCCGTGCAGGGTTATCGGCAGCACCATCTTGCTGCTTTGCTCGCCGAGCCGGTCGATACGCGCGCGCACCGAACCGCCCACCACCGGGCTGACGATTTCCAGATGCGATGGGTTGAATGCCAGGGCCAGATGGACGATGCCGCCCTCGGTCTCCATGTCGGAAGAAAAACCCTGGTGATACTTAACGTCGCCGGTGCCCAAATGTTCTTTATGCTTGCCGGCGAATTCGTCGAACAGGTCCTGCGGCTTTTTGCCGAGTACGTTGATCAGCACATTCAGCCGGCCGCGATGGGCCATGCCCAGCACCACTTCCCGGGTGCCGTTCTTGCCGGCATAACGGATCATTTCCTTCAGCATCGGGATCAGCGCGTCGCCGCCCTCAAGGGAAAAACGTTTGGCGCCGGGGAATTTGGCGCCCAGATAGCGCTCGATGCCTTCGGCCGCCGTCAGCTCGCTCAGGAACCGTTTCTTTTCGTCGCGATCGAAACTCGGCTGCCCCACCACCGATTCGATATGCTGTTGGATCCAGCGTTTCTCCTCGGTATTGGTAATATGCATATATTCGGCGCCGATGGAACCGCAATAGGTGCGTTTCAGCGCGTCATACAGGTCGGCCAGCTTCATGGTTTCCTTGCCGATGGCAAAGGAACCGACGTTGAAGGTTTCCTGGAAATCGGCTTCCGTCAGATTATGGAAAGCCGGATTTAAATCAGGCACAGTTTCCTGCTTCCATAATCCCAGCGGATCAAGGTTGGCATGCTGGTGGCCGCGGAAACGGAACGCATTGATAAGCTGCAGGACTTTAACCTGTTTGGAGTCATTGTCCGGGTCGTTGACCGAAGACGCATAACGGGTTGCGTCCTTAGCCAGGCGCCGGAAATAATCCCGGGTTTTGGAGTGAAGCTGATCGGGGCTGACGCCGGCGGTGGGCAGCTGTTTAAAAATCGAACTCCAGCTGTCGTCCACGGAGTCAGGATCCGTTAAAAAATCTTCATAGAGCTGCTCTATGTAGGACTGGTTCGCCCCCGCCAGGTAGGAGGAATCCAGCCAGGCCTTCATTGCGCCGTTCTGCATTATGATCCCTTAAGCTTGTTAGCTTCAGTTTTCGCCGTGGTTAACATGTAACGTATTTGCCTTTACTATCAGGCGCTATGCTGTACCAGCAAGCTCTTGATATGCCCGATGGCTTTGGTCGGGTTCAGTCCTTTGGGACATACGCTGACACAATTCATGATGCTGTGGCAGCGGAATACGCTGAAAGCATCGTTCAATTCATCCAGCCGCGCCGCCCTTTCGGTGTCGCGACTGTCAATCAGGAAACGGTAGGACGCCAGCAGGCCGGCCGGACCGATAAATTTATCCGGGTTCCACCAGTAGGAGGGACAAGAGGTCGAGCAACAGGCACAAAGAATACATTCGTAT
Organism: Sodalis sp. RH14; assembly: GCF_047324285.1. NCBI lineage: Bacteria > Pseudomonadati > Pseudomonadota > Gammaproteobacteria > Enterobacterales > Bruguierivoracaceae > Sodalis > Sodalis sp. RH14. The sequence goes on along the minus strand of NZ_CP178739.1, from coordinate 1,332,742 downwards.
AATCCGTCCAGTTTTTCGCGCTCCTGCGGCGTTTGTAAATGCTCCCGGGCCGGTGGATTCCTGCCGTTATTCAACAGGTAAGGTTTAATCTTCTCATACTGGGCATAGAACTGGCCCATGTCCACCACCAAATCACGCACCACCGGCAACCCGGGCAGCGGACGGATGATCACTTTTTTATCGCCTTTGCGCAGGGCGGACAGCGGGGTGATGCAGGCCAGGCCGTTCTTGCCGTTCATGTTCACGCCGTCGGAGCCGCAGACTCCTTCGCGGCAGGAACGGCGAAACGCCAGGGTCGGATCCTGTTCCTTCAGCTGGATGAGCGCATCCAGCACCATCATGTCGTGGCCTTCGTCCACATCCAGCTGGTAGTCCTGCATGCGCGGCTTGTCGTCGACATCAGGATTATAGCGATAAACCGAAATTTCAACTTTCATTACGTAAGCCCTCTGCCTTTAGTAGGTACGCACTTTCGGCGGGAACGCCGGGCGTAATGTCGGCTGCATATTCACCTCGCGGCGGGTCATGGTGTCGCTTTCCGGCAAATACAGGCTGTGGCACAGCCAATGCTCGTCATCCCGATCCGGGAAATCGAAGCGGCTGTGGGCGCCACGACTTTCCGTGCGGTAATTGGCGGCCACCGCCGTGGAATACGCGGTTTCCATCAGGTTGTCCAGCTCAAGGCATTCCACGCGTTGGGTATTGAATTCGGTGGAGGTATCGTCCAGGCGCGCGTCATTAAGCCGCTCGCGGATGGTTTTCAGCTCGGCCAGGCCCTTGGCCATGGCATCGCCTTCGCGGAACACCGAGAAATTATTCTGCATGCAGGCCTGCAGCGCCTTGCGGATATCCACCGGGTTCTCGCCGGTGCGATTGTTGTTCCAGCGGTTGTAGCGCGCCAGAGACGCGTCGATATCGTCGTCGCTGGCATCGCGAAACGCCCCCTGCTCCGCCAGGGATTCCTGCAGATGCATGCCCGCCGAACGGCCGAACACCACCAGATCCAGCAGGGAATTGCCGCCCAGGCGATTGGCGCCGTGTACCGATACGCAGGCAATTTCACCCACCGCGAACAGGCCGGGGATCACCACGTCGTTGCCCTGGGCGTCCACCGTTACCGCCTGTCCGGTGACTTTGGTGGGAATGCCGCCCATCATATAGTGGCAGGTGGGGATAACCGGGATCGGTTCTTTGATAGGATCGACGTGGGCAAAGGTACGGGATAACTCCAGAATACCCGGCAGGCGCGACTCCAGGACGTCCTTGCCCAGATGATCGAGCTTGAGCTTGACGTGCGGCCCCAGCGGGCCGTCACAGCCGCGTCCCTCGCGGATCTCGATCATAATGGAACGGGCGACCACGTCGCGGCCGGCCAAATCCTTGGCGTTCGGCGCATAACGTTCCATAAAGCGTTCGCCGTCCTTGTTGAGCAGGTAACCGCCCTCGCCCCGGCAGCCTTCGGTGACCAGTACCCCGGCGCCGGCGATGCCGGTGGGATGGAACTGCCACATTTCCATATCCTGCACCGGCACGCCGGCGCGAAGCGCCATGCCGATACCGTCGCCGGTATTGATATGGGCGTTGGTGGTGGATTGATAGATGCGTCCGGCGCCGCCGGTGGCCAGAATGGTGGCCTTGGCCTTGAAGTAGACCACTTCGCCGGTTTCAATGCACAGCGCGGTGCAGCCGACGAAGGCGCCGTCCTGGTTTTTCACCAGATCGAGCGCATACCATTCGGAAAAAATGGTGGTATGGTTTTTCAGGTTCTGCTGGTACAAGGTGTGCAGCAGCGCGTGGCCGGTGCGATCGGCGGCGGCGGCGGTACGCGCCGCTTGCCCGCCGCCATAGTTGAGCGACTGGCCGCCGAAGGGGCGCTGGTAGATGCGGCCGTCGTCCAGACGGGAAAACGGCAGCCCCATATGCTCCAGTTCCAGCACCGCTTCCGGGCCGGTCTTGCACATATATTCTATGGCATCCTGGTCGCCGATATAGTCGGAGCCCTTGACGGTATCATACATATGCCATTGCCAGTCGTCCTCATGGGTATTGCCGAGGGCGACGGTAATGCCGCCCTGGGCCGACACCGTATGGGAACGGGTTGGAAACACTTTGGAAACCAGGGCGCAGGAGAGGCCCATTTGGGAAATCTGCAGCGCGGCGCGCATGCCGGCTCCGCCGGCCCCGACGACTACAGCGTCAAATTCTCTTACTGGCAAACTCATTTACGCACCCCACACCACGACGGTTCCATAAAGTAAATACACCAACAATACGATCACAATCGCCAGTTGCAGCAACAGGCGCAGCGCCAATACTTTGATGTAATCCGTTAATACCTGCCACATGCCGATCCAGGTATGCACCAGGACGGAGAACAGGGTCAGCAGGGTAAAGACTTTCGTCATGGGTAAGGCGAAAAAACCGCGCCAGACATCGTAGGTCAGGCTGTCGGCGAAAACGACGAACCCAAGCAGGTAGATGATGTACAGGCAAATTACGATGGCGGAAGCGCGAACCAATAACCACTCATGAACTCCGTTACGTCCCAGTGCCGAAGCATTGCTTACCATACGAGTACTCCCGCAAGTATTGACAGCACAATTGTGATCACAAATGTAACATTTGCCGTTAATTTACCCATGGCAAATGTTTCGTCCAGATAGCCGAAATCCATCAGCATGTGGCGAATTCCGCCGATGACGTGATACGCCAGCGCGGTTAAAATGGCCCAAATAATGAATTTGACGAAGAAGCTATCCATGATGGCGGCGGCCTGGGCGAAACCTTCGGCGGAGGAAAGCGACAATCCGAGGATCCAGAGCAGAATGCCGACGGCCACAAACGTGATGACGCCACTGGCACGGTGGAGAATAGAAGCTATCGCAGTAACAGGAAACTGGATCGTTTGCAGATCCAGGTTGACAGGCCTTTGTTTTTTCACGGTTTTGCCCACACAGCTATTATTATTTTTCCTTCCTCCGGTCCTGGGTGGATTCAGACAGCGTTAAGGCTAACCATGACACGTCATGTGCTCAATAAACAAATCCCTTGTGCTTAAATGACGCGTTAAATAACGCTGGGTGCTCCTACAACAGGGACTTCCGGAGACCTTTGTGAAGTATATGGCTTTCACATAATGATTACAATTACCCTACAATTTGTTTGGTAACATTTAGGCTGTTTAGTGACCTGGGTCACGAATTTTACAATTACCTTAAATCTATATAACCGCATTGACAAAAAAGCAACAATTCAATTACAAATGGCGCGGCGGATATGCTATAACCGATGCAAGTAATGGCCGAGACGCTTTCGCCGCGACAAAGATTATGCAACAGTGTGAAGCGAGTCTTAAACTTCGCGGTTAAGACTTCCGTTAAACTAGCTAAAATTAATATCAGTAAATCTTCAACAACCGGGAACCGCCGTTCTTTCATCCTGAACGGGAATAACTTGCATCATCCTCACGCTCTGTGCCCTGCATTGCATTAAGTCGGAGCGACGGACTGACAATAAAAGCGCAAGGCCCCGCGGGCATGCCGGTATTCCACGGTGGGAGATTTATCATAAAAGCGCTAAGGAGATTGTAATGGCAGACAATAAAGCGACGCTGAACCTACCCGGTGAAGCGCCAATCGAACTGGACGTATTGACCGGAACCCTGGGTGCCAAAGAAATCGATATCCGCACCCTGGGCGGCAAAGGTTATTTTACCTTTGATCCCGGCTTTACCTCCACCGCATCCTGTGAATCTAAAATTACCTATATTGACGGTGACGAAGGCGTTTTATTGCATCGTGGCTATCCTATTGATCAACTGGCACTACACTCCAATTTTCTTGAAGTCTGCTACATCCTGCTGAACGGCGAAGCGCCGACCCGGGAGCAGTATGACGAATTCCGCGATATCGTCACCCGCCACACCATGGTGCATGAGCAGATTACACGTCTGTTCAACGGCTTCCGCCGCGACTCGCATCCGATGGCGGTATTATGCGGCGTGACCGGCGCGCTGGCGGCTTTTTATCATGATTCGCTGGACGTTAATGTCGAGCGCCACCGCGAAATAGCGGCGTTCCGTTTATTGTCCAAGATGCCCACGGTTGCCGCGATGTGTTACAAATATTCCATCGGCCAGCCGTTTGTGTATCCGCGCAATGATCTTTCCTATGCCGGTAATTTCCTGCATATGATGTTCTCCACGCCGTGCGAGGAGTATGTGGTTAATCCCGTCCTGGAACGCGCGATGGACCGTATTTTGATCCTGCACGCTGATCACGAGCAAAACGCCTCCACCTCCACCGTGCGTACCGCCGGTTCGTCGGGCGCCAATCCGTTCGCCTGTATCGCCGCGGGTATCGCGTCGTTATGGGGCCCGGCTCATGGCGGCGCCAACGAGGCGACGCTGCGGATGCTGGAAGAGATTTCAAGCGTCGAGCATATTCCGGCGTTTATTGAACGCGCCAAGGATAAAAACGACTCTTTCCGTCTGATGGGCTTCGGTCACCGGGTTTACAAGAACTACGATCCGCGCGCCACCGTGATGCGCGAGACCTGTCATGAAGTGCTTAAGGAACTGAAGCTGTCTGACGATTTGCTGGCGGTGGCTATGGAGCTGGAGCATATTGCCCTGCATGATCCGTACTTTATCGAGAAGAAGCTGTATCCGAACGTGGATTTCTATTCGGGTATTATCCTGAAGGCCATGGGCATTCCGTCGACCATGTTTACCGTGATTTTCGCCATGGCGCGTACCGTGGGTTGGATTGCCCATTGGAAGGAAATGCATGACGACGGCGTTAAGATTGCGCGTCCGCGTCAGCTGTATACCGGGTATGATAAACGCGAATTTACATCGCAGATCAAATAAGTCTGGCGAGCCATGGGCGCTGGATCGGGCGGGAACACTACGCCCGGTTCGGTCCCACTGGCACGGTCTCCCCTGAACACGTCTGCTTTAAGCCCGGTGTTGGCGGGCCTACCGCGCCATGGGGCGCTCGGGCGGGCGGGAAAACCACGCCCGATTCGGCCCCATTGGCACGCTCTCCCTTTAACACGTCTGCATTGAGTCCGGTGTTGGCGGGCCTACCGCGCCATGGGGCGCTCGGTCGGGCGGGAAAACCACGCCCGATTCGGCCCCATTGACGCGGTCTCCCTTGAACACGTCTGCATTGAGTCCAGCGTTAGCGGGCCTACCGCGCCATGGGGCGCTCGGTCGGGCGGGAACACCGCGCCCGATTCGACCCCATTGGCACGGTCTCCCTTGAACACGTCTGCTTTGAGCCCGGTGTTGGCGGGCCTACCGCGCCATGGGGCGATCGGTCGGGCGGGAAAACCACGCCCGATTCGACCCCATTGGCACGGTCTCCCTTGAACACGTCTGCTTTGAGCCCGGTGTTGGCGGGCCTACCGCGCCATGGGGCGCTCGGTCGGGCGGGAAAACCACGCCCGATTCGACCCCATTGGCACGCTCTCCCTTGAACACGTCTGCTTTGAGCTCGGTGTTGGCGGGCATAACGCGCCATGGGGCGTTCGGTTTGGCGGGAACACCACGCCCGATTCGACCCCATTGGCACGGTCTCCCTTGAACACGTCTGCATTGAGTCCAGCGTTAGCGGACCTGGCATGTCAGACGCCGCTTACGCGGCGTTTTTTTATGGTTTAGCTGAGCGCGCCGCCGCTAATCTTTACATCATGGTCGGTTTGCAGCGCGGTGCGGATGGCAATGTCCAATCCCATCGTTATGATATCCGCCGCCATGCTGGGCGCATCGGCCAGCGCCGCCGCCTGCTGCGGCAGGTAGGGCGTATGGATAAATCCTCCCCTGGCGCCATAGTCCAGTTGGGCCAGGCGATGCAGCAGGCCGTACATCACATGGTTGCAAACATAGGTGCCGGCGCTTTGCGATACCTCGGCCGGGACGCCCGCATCACGCATGGCCTGGACCATGGCTTTGATGGGTACGGTGGCGAAATAGGCCGCCGGTCCGCCGTTAATGATCGGCTCGTCGATGGGCTTCTGTCCGAGGTTATCGGCAATGCGCGCATCGTCGATATTAATCGCCACACGCTCCACCGACAGGCGTGCCCTGCCGCCCGCCTGCCCCACCGCCAGGATAAGCGCGGGCCGGTGGCGATCAATCAGGTCGTTAAGCATGTGCACCGAGCGGCCATAGACACAGGGCAGTTGACAGGCGATAACGGTGGCGTCGCCAAGGCGACGTTGATGGAATTGTTTTACCACTTCCCACGAGGGATTGATCTGTTCGCCCCCAAAAGGCTCAAAACCGGTCAGCAGGACGGTTTTCATACTCCACTCCCTCGTATTGTCGACGACTATCAGCACCGCTATTTTTCAACAGAGTATTTTTTTATCGCTGTTTATCTTGTCATTTTTTCAGGGCCGGCGCTTAGCCCGTTACATCATAAAATAGAGCAGGAAAATATTGACCGCCAGTAGGGTTAAGCCGGTGGGTATTTGCGCTCTGATCACCGCATAGCGGTCGGGTAATTCCAGCAGCGCCGCCGGCACCAGGTTGAAATTGGCCGCCATAGGCGTCATCAGCGACCCGCAGTAGCCGGAAAACATGCCGACCGCCGCCATCACCGCCGGGTTGCCGCCGTGCTCAAGCACCAGGATCGGGATACCGATGCCGGCGGCCACGATGGGAAACGCCGCGAAGGCATTGCCCATGATCATGGTCAGCGCCGCCATGCCCACCGCAAATACCGCCACCGCGATAAAACGGTTATTTACCGCCAGATAGGTTTCGGTGAGGTGCGCAATCGCGCTGCCGACGCCGGCGCTGGTGAACAGCAGCCCGAGGGTGGCGAGGATCTGCGGCAGGATAAAGGCCCAGCCGATGGAATCAAGCAGACGCCTGGCCTCCTGTACCGACTGGAGCGGCCGGTCGTGGGTATACCTCAGGGCAAGAAGCAGGCCGATGATACAGCCGCAGGTCATGGAAAACAGCGTCACCAGGGTGGCGTTATTGCCGGTGCCGAACAGCCCGTGCTGTAGCGCGGGAAGGTTATTGAACAACAGTACGCCAGCCACCGTCACCACCGGGATGGCCAGCGCCGGAATAAACAGGCGATTGCCCAGGCGGCGGGCGCTTTCTTCACGCTCTTGCGCGCTGCGCCGATGATAGCCGCCCAGCCGTACCCCGCCGAAACCGGCAATCAGCGCCATCAGGATCACCAGCACGCCGACGCCGATATGCAGCGCGCGCTGCGCATCGGCTCCCGGCCCAAGAAACCGCGCCGTCAGCGCATAGCTCCAGTCGCCAACCAGGAACACCAGCCCGTAAAGCCCCCAGAAAACGCCCGTCAGCCAGCGCCGGGGGTTGGCTTTGTCGCGCAGCGACATCACCGCGACAATCAGCAGCACTACGCCCGCCAGCCAATAGAGATAGTTTTGTTGAAACGTCATTTTTCGCTCCCCGCCGACTGTAATGCGGCCTGGTTGAGCGCCGTGAGCTGTGCCGCCAGGCGCTGGTCCATGCGCCTGAGGCGAAACGCGTGGATCAGGAAGGCGAAGATGGCGGTGGGAATGCCATACAGGGCGATATGCAAGGGTTCGGTCTGGATGCCGGCCGATTCCAGCATAAAATTGTGCATGAAAATAATGGCGCCGAAGGCGACAAAAATATCCTCGCCAAAAAATAACCCGACGTTATCGGTGGCGGCCGCCATGGCGCGCAGGCGGTAGCGTACGTCCTGCGGCAAATCGCCATAGCGGTTTTCGCAGGCGCCTTCGGCCATCGGCGCCAGCAGCGGGCGCACCATTTGCGGATGACCGCCCAGGCTGGTCAGGCCCATGGCCGCCGTCAGTTCGCGCGCCAGTAAATACACGATCAGCAGCCGCCCGGCGGTGGCGCGCTTGATTTTGGCGATCCAGTGCTGCGCATGCTCCTTTAAGCCATGGCGCTCCAGCAAACCGATTACCGCCAGGGGGATCAATAAAATAAACGCCAGGTTACGGGTGGCTAAAAATCCCGAACCGAGTTTTTCCAGGATGGCGGTGATGGGCATATGCGCCGCAAGGCCGGTGATGACGCCGGCGATAATGACCACCAGCACAGCGTTCACGCGCAGCAAAAATCCTATGATAATCGCCAGGATGCCCAATAAAGGCCAAAGGTTTACCGCCTGTTGCATGATGAGATCCTCGAAGACGAATAAAAAGAATGAGTGGCACAACGGGCCCATGGGCGTCAGATTACCAATAAATCAGCGGCGCGGGAGATAGGGAATACCTATAGAAGACAAGAGGGTAATAACGCGACGCCGCTGATCCGGCGGCCATGCCTGGTCAGCGGGGCAAGCGCGCGGTCATGACGCGGCGATGGGGATGCCCTGGTCGAGAAAACAGGCGTGTATGCGCCGGGCAAACGCCAGCGCGTGGGGGCCGTCGCCATGCAGGCAGACGGTATCCGCCCGCAGCCTGATCCACTCGCCCGCAGGCGTGCGGACCCGGTTCTGGCGTACCATCTCCAGCGTACGCGCCAGGGCCTGGTCCGCGTCGGTAATCAGCGCGTCCGGCTCGCCGCGGGGCACCAGGCTGCCATCCCGGCGGTAATGGCGATCGGCGAAGACCTCGTGCCTGACGGTAAGCCCCAGGCGCTCGCCGGCCTTGATCAGTTCGCTCCCCGCCAGGCCCACCAGGCGCAGGGACGGGTCGACGTCTTTGACCGCGCGGGCGATGGCCTGCGCCAGGGCCGGATCGCGCGCGGCCTGGTTATAGAGCATGCCATGCGGTTTGACATGGACCATACGCCCTCCCTGCGCACGGGTGATAGCCGCAAGCGCGCCCAGTTGATACACCACCTGGGCATAAACGGTTTCCGCCGGCAGCGCCATCGCGCTGCGGCCGAAGTTTTCGCGATCCGCAAAGCTTGGGTGGGCGCCGATGGCGACGCCATAGCGCAGCGCCCAGGTTACCGACTGGCGCATGGTGTCCGCATCGCCGGCATGAAATCCACAGGCAATATTGGCCGAGCTTATCAGCTGCAGCAACGCTTCATCGTGCGCGCCGCCTTCACCCAAATCGGCGTTGAGATCCATTAGTTCACCTTTGCGCGTGTTCCGGCCGGCGGCGTAGACGGTACCTCCTGCTGCCGGGTAAGTTCAAGCTGCCAGGCGATCTGCTCCAGGTAACGCTGCTGATCGAGCCAGGCCCCCTGGGCCTCTTCCAGCGTACACTGGATAAAATGGATCGGCTCGCCCAGGCGGATCTGCGCCAGATGGAACAGATCGGCGGCAATAACGCAGGCAATACGGGGGTAGCCGCCGGTCGTCTGGGCGTCAGCCATCAGCACGATAGGCTGGCCGCCGTGCGGTACCTGCACCACTCCCGGCAGCAAACCATGCGAAAACAGCTCGCGATCGGTATTGCGGATAAGCGTCGGGCCCTGCAGGCGATACCCCATGCGATTGCTTTGGGGGCTGAGCTGCCAGCTGGAACGCCAGAAGGCATCCTGGGAATCAGCGCTGAATTCACGGTATTCAGGGCCGGGCAACGCGCGCACCCGGTTGCCGAACAGCAGTTGCCTGATACCCATTTGCCGGGTCGGCTGATATCGCGGCTGGCCGGCGCGCAGTACATCGCCGTCGCCAATCATCCGGCCCTGGTGGCCGCCAAATCCCGCTTTCAAATCGGTGCTGCGTGAGTTAAGCACCACCGGCACGTCGAAGCCGCCGGACACCGCCAGATAGCTGCGCATGCCGTGTTTCGGCGTTCCCAGCTTCAATGTCTGGCCAGGTTGGACCTGGAAGCGCCAGCCGGTCCAGACCGGTTGGCCATCCAATTGCGCATGGCAATCCGCGCCGGTCAGGGCCACCCAGCCCGCGGCGGTAATATCGGCGCTGAATTGGCCAAGGGTAATTTCCAGCACGGCGGCTTGCGCGTCATTGCCCACCAGCAGATTGGCCATTTGCATGGCCGGCAGATCAAGCACCCCGCCCTGGCTGATGCCAAGGTTACGGTAGCCGGTGCGCCCCCCGTCCTGGACGGCGGTCATCATGCCGGCGTGTATAACCTTCAACATACGCCCTCCTTTTGCGGCACGAAGCGCACATTATCACCGGGCAGCAGCAGCGTCGGCGATGTGTTCAGCGGGTCAAACAGCTTAAGCGGCGTGCGGCCGATAATTTGCCAGCCGCCGGGTGTGGCCAGCGGATAAACCCCGGTCTGTTTACCACCGATGCCGACCGACCCCGCCGGTACGGACAAGCGCGGCTCGGCGCGGCGAGGGACGGCCAGGATCTCCGGCAATTCGCCCAGATAGGGAAATCCCGGCTGGAAACCCAGAAAATAGACGATATACGCCGCACCCGCATGGCGCTCCACCACCTGCCGCGGCGACAGGCCGGTTTGCTCAGCCACCCAGGCTAAATCCGGGCCGCTTTCGCCACCGTAAACCACCGGAATCTCCACCTCGCGCGCTTCGGGGGTGATGGCATCGCTCTCTTCCCACCACATTTGCAAACGCTCGATGGCATCCAGCGCCGACTGCTGGGGATGGGTCAGCAGCACGGTGAGATTATTCATGCCGGGAATGGCCTCGCGCACCTCGTCGTGGTGCGCCAGACGTGCGGCCAGCCCCCAGATCCGCCGCTGGCTCGCCAGGGTAACCGGGGGTTCCAGCTCAAGCACCACGGCGCGCTCACCTAATAAATAACATCTAGCCCGTTGCAACCAGACCTCCTGAAGACCTGTTTCGGCGCCGGCTACGGTTTCGCTATGTACTTTTTAAGAAAATTATAAGCCGGTTAACCAAAGGTTTATTTGCAGGTACTGTAAAGCGTTTCCGGGCAAAATGTAATAGCCGCCGGTCAAGCCGGATTGGGAATATCGATAAACGTCACGTCAAAACCATGCGTTCGCGCCAGCCAGTCGCCCAGGGCCTTGATGCCGCCCCGTTCGGTGGCGTGATGGCCGGCGGCAAAAAAATGCAGTCCCATTTCCCGGGCGGTATGGATGGTTTGCTCCGACACTTCGCCGGTTATAAACGCATCCATCCCCGCGCGCGCCGCCTGTTCGATAAACCCCTGCCCGCCGCCGGTACACCAGGCCAGGCGCGCGATCAGCGCCGGCGCGTTATCGCCGCAGTGCAATACCTCGCGCTCAAGGCGCATTTCCAACCGGCGAAGGAGCTCCTGCGCGCTGACGGCGGGATTCAACTCACCCCACGGCAGCAGCGGCTCCAGCTGTCCCTTGACGCTGATATCCAGCAAGGCGGCCAGTTGGGCGTTGTTGCCCAGCTCAGGATGGGCGTCCAGGGGCAGATGCCAGGCAAACAGATTGATATCGTGCGCCAGCAGGGTTTTCAGGCGCCGGCGTTTCATGCCGGTAACGACCGGTGGCTCGTTCTTCCAGAAATAACCGTGATGCACCAGGATCGCATCGGCATGATGTTCCACCGCCGCGTCCAGCAGCGCCTGGCAGGCGGTAACGCCGGTGACGATACGTTGCACCTCGGCGCGCCCCTCTACCTGCAGGCCGTTGGGCGCATAGTCCTGGAAGGAAACGCTGTTGAGATGCCGATGGATAAGTTGTTCCAATTCATTGTTACGCATACTGAGAATACCTTCTGTCGCAAGAACCCCGACGTTTACCCCGTCCCGGAACTCAGCCCCAGGTTTTTGGCGGCTTGATACGCCGCCAGGGTGGTTTGGCGTGCGCTGCCATGATCAACTATCGGCCGGGGATAATCCAGTCCGGCGTGGCCGGCCCCGGGCCAACGGTGAGGTTCATGCACATAGCTGTCCGGCACCGCCGCCAGCTCCGGCAGCCAGCGGCGGATAAACACGCCCTTTTCATCGAAGCGGCGTCCCTGGGTGGTGGGATTGAATATACGAAAATACGGCGCGGCGTCGGTGCCGGTGGAGGCGGCCCATTGCCAGCCGCCGTTATTGGCGGCAAGGTCACCGTCAATCAGCCGGGAGATAAAATACCGCTCGCCTTCGCGCCAGTCGATAAGCAGATCTTTTACCAGGAAGCTGGCGGTAATCATGCGCAGCCGGTTATGCATCCATCCGGTTTGGTTCATCTGGCGCATGGCGGCATCGACGATGGGGTAGCCGGTATTGCCCTGCTGCCAGGCGGCAAGCAGGACGTCATCCCGGCGCCACGCCACATGGCGGGTCCAGCCGATAAACGGCTGGTGCTTGCATAGGGCGGGATATGCCACGATCAGGTGACGATAAAAATCACGCCAGATCAGCTCATTGAGCCAGGTAAACGCGCCGCTGTCGGCATGTTCCAGCACCTGGGGATAAGCACTGCGCAGGCGATTATAGCACTGGCGCGGGGAGAGTACGCCCAGCGCCAGATAGGCGGACAGCCTGCTGGTGGCGTCCTGGGAGGGAATATCGCGCATCTTGCGGTAGTCCTGCATTTGCTGATGGCAAAAGGTACGCAGCCGCGACAGCGCGACGTCCTCGCCCGCGGGATACGCCTCCCCCGGCGCCTGCCGGGGATAATCAAACGGGGCCAGGCCGTCCGCCGTATCAGGCGCCGCGTTTATCCGGCGCGACGGCGCGGGCAGGCATTGCGGATCGACATCGGCCAGCTTGCGCAGAAAGGCGTTGCGAAACGGGGTAAACACTTTATACATGCCGCTGTCGCCGGTGCGCACGCTGCCGGGCGGCAGCAGCGTGCCGTCATCAAACCCCTGGCATATCACCTGGCCGTCCAGGGCCTGCTCCAGCGCGCGATCGCGCCGCTGCTCGTTAAATTCGTACTGATAGTTGTAGAACAGCGCGCCGGCCTGTTGCCGCCGGCAGAAATCCGTGAGCCATGCCACCGAGGCATTAAAATCGGGACATTGATGGTAATGCAAAGCAATGCCGCGCGCCGTCAAGCCATGGCGCAGCGCCGCCAGATTATCCAGCAGGAAAGCCGCCTGGCGCGGCGCCATGCCGTGCAGGCGCCATTGCTCCGGCGTGGCGATATAGACCGCCAGCACCCTGGCGTCAGGATCGCGGCAGGCGGCATAGAGCGCCGGGTTATCGTGGAGGCGTAAATCCGCGCGCAGCCAGACGAGATGTGTTTTCATGGGTTCTTCCTTGATAACGGTAAAGGGCGGTCAATGCCCGTAACGTAGCCGCAGGGCTTCCGGATAGGGTTCAAAATAGCGTTGCTGCGCCAGCCAGGCGTCAGGATATTCGGCCATATAATGCTTAAGCAGCGTAATCGGCGCCAGCAGGGGCTGCATGCCCTGCCGGTAGCTGTCGATGAGCGACGTCAGCTCCTGGCGCTGTTTTTGCGTCAGGTAACGATGGAAGTAGCCCTGCGCATGCATCAGGACATTGGTATGGTTCGGCCGTGTGGCGTTGTTCGACAGCAGCGCCATCAGTCGGTTACGGTATTCCAGGGCAAAACTTTCAAGCGTAGCAAAGCGATCCATGGCTGCGACAAACGGCCCTATCTGCCGGTACTGCGGCTGGGAATGAGCCAGCAGCAGCAATTTATAACGGCTGTGGAACGCCATGAGCCCGCCGCGCGTCAAGGGCTGTTGCAGCAGTTGATTAAACTCGTACAGCGTATAAACCCTGGCGACGAAATTCTCGCGCAGTTGCGCGTCGTGCAGCCGGCCATCTTCCTCCACCGGCAGCCAAGGCAATTGCCGCATCAGTTCCCCGGTATACAGGCCGACGCCGTTTTTGCGCGCGCCGGCGCGATCGTAGACCCTGACCCGTTCCATCCCGCAACTGGGCGATTTGGCGCAAACGATGTATCCGCAGAGATCGCCCAGCTTTTGCACCTGCTGCGCGGAAAACGACTGCATCGGCTGCGTCAGATCGTCGTCGTTTTGGTTTTTGCCGGTGCGCATGGCGATGCGGCCCTGCTCGTCCCTGACCAAACGCAGCGCCGGCCGGGGGGTGGGCAAACCGATGGCCATTTCGGGGCAGATGGGCGCAAAACGCACGTAGGGAGCCAGTTCGTCCATGGCAAACGCGAAGCGGCGGTGTCCGCCGTCAAAACGGACTTTTTCTCCCATCAGGCAGGCGCTGATGCCGACGGGGATTTTATTGCCCATGCATGACTCCCACATATAATCGATCGTTAAGCAAAGCGTAGACGATTATCCCCGGACCCGCGGCGGGTTTGCGACAAAAGTCCCGCAGGTTAAAGCGCGGGCCGCCGATGCCGGCGTAGCACGAAGAGTGCGCTTTTTTAGCCCATAAAGCGTCTTGTTTAGCGTAATTTTACGCGCCGCGCCGCACGCTTTGCGCGGTTGCGGCAATGTTCCCCGGCCGACGCGGGATCGTATAGAGATAAAGATTCACCGCGCGGGGATATACGCGGATAATACCCAGGCGAGCAGGCGCTTTTTTTATGTTACCCTGCCGCTGGACGCGCCCGCCCGCTATGACGCCACAGGAGGAAACGTGAGCACCCTGACCGCCAATATCCTGATAATCGAAGATGAGGACGCCATCCGCCGTTTTGTCCGCCAGGCGCTGGAACGCGAAGGCTACCGGGTATTTGAGGCGGCCACCATGGAGCGCGGCTTGCTTGAGGCGGCCAGCCGCAAACCGGATCTCATCATGCTCGATTTGGGGCTGCCGGACGGCAACGGCGTGGATTTTATCCGCGATTTACGTTTGTGGAGTTCAATCAGCGTCGTGGTGCTGTCGGCCAGAAGCGACGAACAGGATAAAATCGATGCTCTGGACGCCGGCGCGGAGGATTACCTGACCAAGCCCTTCGGCATCGGGGAACTGCTGGCGCGCGTACGCGTCGCGCTCCGGCGTCCGCTGCGCGGCGATGAAAAGCCCGCGACGGTGAATTTTGCGGCGGTCAGCGTGGATCTGGCTAATCGCCAGGTGACGCGTGACGGGGAGCTGCTGCATTTAACGCCCATCGAATTCCGCCTGCTGGCCGTCCTGATTGCCCATCAGGGCAAGGTCCTCACCCAACGTTATCTGCTGGGCGAGGTCTGGGGGCCCAACGCGGTGGAACACAGCCATTACCTGCGCATTTACATGGGCCATCTGCGGCAAAAGCTGGAGCGGGATCCGGCCCAGCCCAACCACCTGCTGACCGAGACCGGCATCGGTTACCGTTTTATGCCCTAGGCGGCTGTATCAGCCTGGCGTTAACCCGCCGCGCCCGGTCCCTTCTTCAACAACTGCATAAAATCGCGAAACGGTTCACGCAGCGGCGCAAACAAGGGATGTTTGCGATATTCCATCATCACCTCCGAGAACAGCTTGAGGCCGATGGCGAAAGACGCGGTTTTCTCAGGTCCGAAGGCCAGATCCTCCCGCTCCTGTAAGCGCGTTGCGATGCCCAGGATTTCATCGTGGTTTTCAACCTCGAACGACAGCGCGGGCATTTCCAGCGGCTGGCCGTGTTTATCGGCGATGGGCGCCACGGTAATTCTGTATTTATATCCCGCCATGATTTTCCTCCGCCGGCGCCGCCAGCACCTGCGCTATAGTGTTAACCGCCTCCAGCAAGGCGGTGTTTATCCGCTCGACCTGCGCCGGCGTCAGGTCGGCGCGCAGCATATTGCCGCGTAACAATCCCTTTAATTGCCGCATGCTGTCGGTTATGCCCGGGATCAGGCTGCCTTCCCCGCGTTTGCCTGCCTGGGCGAGCCGCTCGAACAGGGCGGTAATCGCCGCCTGATGCCCGGCCAGCTCTTCCTCGCCCGCCGGGGTAATCTGGTAGTTCTTACGGCTCTGGCCTTCGGCGGTGACCGACATCAGGAAGTCCTGATCCACCAGCAGGCTCAGGGTCGGGTAAATTACGCCTGGACTGGGAATGTACAACCCGGAAGAAGCCAGCTCGATTTCCTTGATCAGCTCATAGCCGTAGCTGGGTTTGCGGGCCACCAGCGCCAGCAGGATCATGCGCAGATCGCCATGGCCGAACAGACGCTGCGTCCTGTGTTCGCCGTCATGGTGCCCGTGGCGCTCATGGTGTCCCCTGCCGCCATGCATACCGCCACGGTCGTGCAAGGCATAATGATGATGATAAAGCATGGTTCTCTCCCGGTTATTTAGATATATCTAAATTAACGCATAACAAAAAAAAAGCAATAAAAGATATATCTAAATGAGGATTTTTTTATCTGCGCGCCAGTATCACCGGCTGCCTGGCGGCGCTGAAACGCAAAAAAAGGCGCTGATAAATCAGCGCCTTGGATAATGAAAGCTCCCCCGTAACGGCGGGTATGGCGGCGGCGCGAGATGCGCCGACCGCCGGGCGGGCCTTATTGTGCCCCGGCCAGTACTTCGCCGACGATTTCCACCGCCTCGCGTTCGATTTGTTCCCGGTGCTTAGGTCCCAGGAAGCTTTCGCAATAAATTTTGTAGGCCTCCTCGGTGCCGGACGGCCGCGCGGCGAACCAGCCGTTTTTGGTCATCACCTTCAGGCCGCCGATGGACGCGCCGTTGCCGGGCGCCTCGGTCAAGCGCGCGGTGATGGGGTCGCCGGCCAGGGTGCTGGCAGAGACCATTTCAGGCGACAGCTTGGCCAAAACGGCCTTCTGCGCGTGGGTGGCCGACGCCTGGATGCGGTTATAGCTGGGCGCGCCGAAACGTTGCGCCAGTTCATCATAGTGCTGCTGGGGATTTTTACCGGTGACCGCGGTAATTTCCGCCGCCAGCAGGCACATGATGATACCGTCTTTATCCGTGGACCAGGGCTTGCCGTCAAAACGCAGGAACGAGGCGCCGGCGCTCTCTTCGCCGCCAAAACCCAGGGTGCCGTCGAACAGGCCGTCGACAAACCATTTAAACCCGACGGGCACTTCCACCAGACGGCGGCCCAGATCGGCCACCACCCGGTCAATCATTTCACTGGAGACCAGGGTTTTGCCCACCGCCACGTCGACGCCCCACTGCGGACGGTGCTGGAACAGGTAGTTGATCGCCACCGCCAGGAAATGATTGGGGTTCATGAGACCCGCCGGGGTAACGATGCCGTGCCGATCGTAATCCGGATCGTTGGCCAGGGCCAGGTCGAACTTATCACGCAGCGACAGCAGGCCGGTCATGGCCCATTGGGACGAACAGTCCATGCGGATAATGCCGTCGTGGTCGAGATACATAAAGCGGAAGGTCTGGTCGATTTGCTCGTTCACCAGCGTCAAATCGAGTTGGTAATGCTCGGCGATGCGCTGCCAATAGGCAATGCCGGACCCGCCCAGCGGATCGACGCCCAGTTTCAGTCCCGCTTTTTTGATGGCCGCCATGTCCACGACCTCGGCCAGCCCCGCCACATAGGACTGCACCAGATCCTGCGCATGGATATGGCCGCTGTTCCAGGCCGCGTCCAGCGACTGGCGCTTAACGCCCCGCAAATCGTCCGCCAGCAGGGCATTGGCGCGCTCTTCGATCACTTTGGTCAGATTCGTGTCCGCCGGTCCGCCGTTAGGCGGATTGTATTTGATGCCGCCATCTTCCGGCGGATTATGGGACGGGGTGATGACAATGCCGTCGGCCTGGGCGCCGCCGGCGCGATTGTGCGTCAGGATGGCGTTGGACACCGCCGGCGTCGGGGTAAAGCCGTTGTCCTGCTGGACGATGATTTCCACGCCGTTGGCGCTGAGTACTTCCAATACCGAAATAAACGCCGGTTCGGACAGCGCATGGGTGTCCTTGCCCACATAACACGGGCCGGTAACGCCCTGCCTGGCGCGCTCTTCGGCAATGGCCTGGCTGATGGCCAGGATATGGGCTTCATTGAAACTGTGGCGCCCCGCGCTGCCGCGATGGCCTGAAGTACCGAATTTTACCGCATGCGCGGTGTTGCCCGGCTCCGGACGCAACACATAATACTGCGAGGTTAACTGCGCGACATTGATTAAATCGCTTTGCCGGGCGGGCTGCCCGGCGCGGGGGCTATTAGCCATCGGTGCTTCTCCCTTGCCTGCTGTTGATCAAATGGTACCGCAAACTTTATCGGTCAGTTCCACGGGGAACTGCATTGCCAGCATAATGTGTTCCACCATGCTCCGTTTACGATCGGTGTTGGTGTTGGTGATAACCCAGTAGGGCGTTTGCGCTACCTGCTTGGGTTTAGTATGGCTGCCATTTTGCAATAATGTCTGCTCATCAGCGGCAAAATAAGTACGGGTGCGGCCGTGCAGGATATCCGCCGCCTCGGTAAATTCGGCGGGCGACAGGCTATACAGGGTGGACAGCACCAGCATAAAACGATCAACCGCCTTGCGCTGCTCGGCGTAGCTGTCGGAAAGGAGGAGCTCACGCATGGCGCGCACGCGATCGCGGGTCGCAGACACGGCCTGCGTCTTGAGGGGCGTTTCCGGCGGCGGCGCGCTGCGCGCTGCGGCGCTGGCCTGAGCATTAAATTTCAGCATCCGGCGTAAAATATCCGAGGCGCTTTCGCCGATATGCTGCGTATGGCTGGCGATATAGCGGTAAAGGTCTTCGTCGACTTCAATTGTTTTCATCTTTATCCGGGGCTTTCTTCTCATAAATCAATCAAAAGGATTATACAAGCTAAACCTGCCCCGCGAATAGCGCTAGTATCCGGCTTCGGTAAAAAGTCGGAATTTCCCCCGAGGGCCTTCCTGGCGCCGCCGCTTTTTTTACGGCCGCGGGACGGATAACTCATGATAGGCTATCAGGCTCTGTTATCGCCATGAGGATCAGGATGAAATTACACTATCGTCTGCAACCTGCCCGGCAGCCGGGTGAAGCACTGCCGGTGATATTGCTGCACGGGCTGTTCGGTAGCCTTGATAACCTGGGCGTGCTGGCCAGGCCGCTTGGGGAACACCACGCCACCCTGCAGATTGATCTGCGCAATCACGGCTTGTCCCCCCATGACCACGATGCCGGTTACGCCGCCATGAGCCGGGACGTGATCGAATTGCTTGATGCGTTGCATATCGACGCCGGTCACCTCATCGGCCATTCCATGGGCGGCAAGGTCGCCATGACCCTCGCCGCCCAGGCGCCCGGCCGCGTTGCGCGGCTGGCGGTTATCGATATGGCGCCGGTGGCCTACCCCACCCGCCACCATGACAACGTCTTCGCCGCGCTCAGGCGCGTCGAGGCGGCGGGCGTCACACAGCGCACGGAGGCGGCGGCGCTCATGCGCCATGACGCCCTTGATGAGGAAACCATCCAGTTTTTGCTGAAATCCTTTCACCAGGGCCGGTGGCGGTTTAACGTCGAGGCGCTGTGGGATAACTATCCGGCGCTTATCGGCTGGCGGGAGTCGGCGCCCTGGCTAGGGCCGGTGCTGTTTATCCGCGGTGAAAAATCGCCCTATCTGGATGACGGTTACCGCCAGGCGATCCAACGCCAGTTCCCCCGGGCGCGGGCGCATGTGGTCGCCGGCGCCGGTCATTGGGTTCATGCGGAGAAACCCGCGGCGGTCATGCGCGCCCTGGCCCGTTTCCTGGAAGAATAGGCCGGGCCGCCGCCGGGATTAGCGCCGGCGAGTTTAATATTGTCGTTTGCTACCGGGCTGGGGTAACATGGCCCGCTGTGTTTTATGGCAGCCCCGGCGTACATAAAACATAACGTTACGGGCGATGCGCGTCCGACGGCGTAGCCAGCCACGCCGCCGGCCGGGGTTTGCCCGCCTGCTTCTTGATGCACAATCCCTTCATGACCTATGGCAAAAGAACAAACGGACCGCACCACCCTGGATTTATTTATCGATGAGCGGCGCCCGGGAAGACCGAAGACGAACCCCCTGTCCCGCGATGAGCAGTTGCGCATCAACAAGCGTAACCAGCTGCGCCGGGATAAAAAGCGCGGCCTGCGCCGGGTGGAGCTGAAAATCAACGCCGAGGCGGTGGATGCGTTAAATGAGCTGGCCTACCGGCAAAACCTGTCGCGCAGCGAGCTGATCGAATTGATTTTACTGGCCGAGCTTGAACGGCAACAAGGCGCGGATCCGCATCCGGAATAAACTTGCCGGCCCGGTAAAGCGCCATCCCGTCCAGGGCCCAAGGCCGCGGACGGGGCAAATTTGCGACAAAACCCGGCCGGCGAGTTTCTCCCCGCATAAGGGTCTGCTATGATTGCCGCAGAGCATCGCTGATTCTGTTACGGAACATATCCATAATATTTAAGAGGTTTTCAAACTCATGGCAACTGTAGGCATTTTTTTTGGCAGTGACACCGGCAATACCGAAAATATTGCCAAAATGATTCAGAAGCAACTGGGTGCGGATGTTGCCGAAGTTCATGACATTGCCAAAAGCAGTAAAGAAGACCTGGCGCGGTTCGACACCCTGCTGCTCGGCATCCCGACCTGGTATTACGGCGAAGCGCAATGTGACTGGGATGATTTTTTCCCCACCCTGGAAGAAATAGATTTCTCCGGCAAAAAAGTGGCGCTGTTCGGCTGTGGCGATCAAGAGGATTACGCCGAATATTTCTGTGACGCCATGGGCACCATTCGCGACATTATCGAGCCCAACGGCGCGACCATCGTCGGTCACTGGCCCACCGCCGGCTATCATTTCGAAGCGTCGAAAGGACTGGCGGACGACAATCACTTCATCGGCCTGGCCATTGACGAAGACCGCCAGCCCGAGCTGACCAATGAACGCGTGGACGGCTGGGTGAAGCAAATCAGCGCTGAATTGCAACTCAGCTAAAGTAAAGCCGTGCGGGAGGGTGCCGCCGCCGCGGCGCCCGGCAAGAGAATCGGTTGCCGTCATGGCGTCGGGACGGCGCCGCCAACCTCACTGATAACTAAATCCTTTCAAATTAATAGATACAAGTTTTTAACTTTTATCCACAACGCGGTACAATAGCGCAGCGGTTCCACCCTTTTTAGCAAAATGTTGCAGAATTCGCCCCCCGAAACGGGCTATAGTTGTTAACAAGGCGCGGTTTTCATTTTGGACAGGCAGTCTTATAATGAGACGGCGTCACATTTTTCGGGCCGACCGATGTTATAGGCTAAGCTAGCCTACAATCAGATTATCAAAGTAACAGGACTAAACCCGCATGACTGACAATAATATTGCATTGAAGAAGGCCGGCCTGAAAGTCACCCTTCCCAGACTGAAGATTCTGGAAGTGTTGCAAGATCCGGAATGCCATCACGTCAGTGCGGAAGATCTGTACAAAAAACTGATCGATATGGGTGAGGAAATCGGCCTGGCCACGGTATATCGCGTGCTAAACCAATTTGACGACGCCGGTATCGTAACCCGCCACAATTTTGAAGGCGGCAAATCCGTTTTTGAACTGACGCAACAGTATCATCATGACCACCTGATCTGTCTGGACTGCGGCAAGGTTATCGAATTTCGCGACGAGTTCATCGAAGCGCGCCAGCGTGATATTGCCAAAAGGCACAATATCAAGCTGACCAACCATAGCTTATA
The DNA here is from genome assembly GCF_047324285.1 of Sodalis sp. RH14. Taxonomy (NCBI): domain Bacteria; kingdom Pseudomonadati; phylum Pseudomonadota; class Gammaproteobacteria; order Enterobacterales; family Bruguierivoracaceae; genus Sodalis; species Sodalis sp. RH14. Next base: position 1,311,402 of record NZ_CP178739.1, on the reverse strand, counting down.
TCTGTATGGGCATTGTGAAATCGGCAACTGCCGCGAAGACGAAACGCTGCACGATCACGCCGATATGCTCAACGGCGTAAAAGAATAACCGCGGCGCGGTCCGTTTCTCCAAAGCGGCTGTTATCGCGCCGCTTTCTCACCCTGCAACGATTTTTTCAATGAGGCTAAACGCCGCCCGTCCCCTTCCCTGGTAACGTTTCCTTCCCGAAGCGCGTCGACAAGCGTCGTATCCGCCAATCACCGCCGTGCTCACCGCCGGCAAACTCCAGAAAACTTCACAGAAAATAAAAATAAATAAAGAATAAATAGAGGCCCTGGGACGCTATTTTGGGCTCATTTGCGTAATCCATTGAAACGACAGCGTTTTTATTGCGATTTTTTCACCGGGTAAATTATTCTGTGAATCTTATGATAAAGCTATTTTTCGCTGCCAGCAGTAAGCGACAACAAAAGATACATTTTAATTATATGATTTTATTGAATTAATATAGCCAAAAATACCTTCCTGAAATTAACCCGGATCGGTGACTCGATTTTTACACAAAAAGTTAATTTATAAATTAATAAAAAACGTGAAGTTCGCAGCAGATTTTAAACTTTCGCCATGGTGATATAGTGACAGGCAATGTTAATCACCAGAGATAATCCAGATGAATGATGCGGAACTGCAAAACGATATGCCGCGCGGCATAGGCATTGCTCCTTATATTCGTATTAAACAAGAAGGCATGACTGAAAACGAAAGCCGGATAGTGGAGTGGTTTTTATCACCCGGCAACCTCACCGACGTCTCGGGGATCAAAGAGGTGGCCCTGAGTCTGGGCCTGTCGGAAGCCATGATTGTCAAGGTGTCGAAAATTCTCGGTTTCAGCGGCTTTCGCCAGCTGCGCAGCGCCATCGTCGAGTACTTCGAACATGCCGACCATGATATCACCGCCGAACTCTCGCCCACCGACAGCCCGGAGGATGTGGTCAACAAGGTGTTTAACCTGACCGTGCGCACCATTGTCGAAGGCCAGGCGATAGTCGACGCCAACGTCATCCAGCAGGCGGCCCAATGCTTTTTTGCCGGCCATCAGCGCGAGCTGTACGGCGTCGGCGGCTCTAATTCCATTTGCGCGGACGTGCAGCATAAATTCCTGAAAATCGGCTTGCGTTGCAATGCCTACCTGGACGCGCATTTGATGATGATGTCGGCCTCCCTGTTGCAACCGGGCGATGTGGCGTTAGTGGTATCCCATTCGGGCCGCACCAGCGATCTGAAACGGGTGGTGTCGATTGCCAAGGATAATGGGGCCAAGATCATTTGTATTACCCATAGCAGCAATTCCCCCATAGCCCAGCTGGCTGATTTTAATATTTGTTCACCGGCGCCGGAAACGCCGTTATTAGGCAGAAACGCTTCGGCCCGTATTTTGCAGCTTACGCTGCTGGATGCGTTTTATGTCTCGGTAGCGCGGCAGGATATCGAGCTGGCGAATAAAAACCTGGAAAAAACGAGTTCCATTACCAAGTACCTGAAGCGTGATTATAAATAATTCTCTTTTGGAGATAGAATAATGAATAAATTTCTTAAATTGGCCGGTGGCGCCGCCTGTGGACTGATGTTGTCCACCGTGGTCCACGCGGCAGCCGATTACGCCGTTGTTCTTAAAACATTATCCAACCCTTTCTGGGTAGAGATGAAACAAGGCATTGAGAAAAAGGCCCAGGATCTCGGCGTGACGGTGGATATATTCGCGTCACCGTCGGAAGGCGACTTCCAATCGCAATTACAATTATTCGAGGATTTAACCAATAAGAATTATAAAGGCATCGCCTTTGCGCCTTTATCGGCGGTGAATCTGGTGATTCCCGTCGCCAAGGCTTATCAGAAAGGGATTCACCTGGTAAACCTCGACGAAAAAATCGATTTAGCCAGCCTGGCCAAGGCCAAGGGCAACGTCGAAGCCTTTATCACCACCGATAATGTCGCGGTCGGCGCGAAAGGCGCCAAATTTATTATCGATAGCTTGGGCGCCCAGGGCGGCGAAGTGGCCATTATCGAAGGCAAGGCCGGCAACGCCTCGGGCGAGGCGCGGCGCAACGGCGCGACCGCGGAGTTCAAGGCCAACAGCCATATCAAGCTGGTGGCCAGCCAGCCGGCGGATTGGGATCGCATCAAGGCGCTGGACGTGGCGACCAATGTGCTGCAACGTCATCCCCAGCTGAAGGCCTTCTACTGCGCCAACGATACCATGGCGATGGGCGTGGCGCAGGCGGTGGCCAACGCGGGACAGACCGGCAAGATCCTGGTGGTCGGCACCGACGGTATTCCCGAGGCGCGCAAGATGGTCGCCCAGGGCATGATGACCGCCACCGTGGCCCAGAATCCGGCGGAAATCGGCGCCAACGGCCTGGCCATCCTGGTGAATACGGTGAAAGCGGGCAAGCTGATTGCGCTTGATGCCCAGCCGAAAATTGAAACCGTCGATTCTATATTAGTCACCAAATAGTCCAGGTGCCGCAAGACCGCCTATTCCCGCCGTCTTGTCATTAATCCGGAGAGTAATATGAGCACTCCATATATTAAAATGGAGGGGATCGCCAAATTCTTTGGTCCCGTCCAGGCGTTGCAATCAGTTGACCTGGAAATATACCCTAATGAGATACATGCTTTATTAGGTGAAAACGGCGCCGGCAAATCAACCTTGATGAAAATACTTTCCGGTATTTATGAACCGACGGCGGGGAAAATAATAATTAATGATGTCGAGTACGCGAAGCTCGATCATAAAGTCGCTGCCAGATTGGGCATTGGTATAATTTACCAGGAATTAAGCGTTATCGATGAATTAACCGTGTTGGAGAATTTATTTATCGGCCGTCTGCCGGTAAAAAAAGTGTTCGGCGTAAACGTGGTGGACTGGCACGACATGCGTACCAAAGCGGCTATTATGCTGCTGCGCGTGGGGCTGAAAATACGGCTTGACGAAAAGGTGGGCAACCTGTCCATCAGCCAAAAGCAAATGCTGGAAATCGCCAAGACCCTGATGCTGGACGCCAGGGTGATCATCATGGACGAGCCGACCTCTTCCCTGACCTATAACGAAGTGGATTATCTGTTCCTGATCATGAACCAGCTGCGCCAGGACGGCACGGCGATTGTCTATATATCGCATAAGCTTAACGAAATACGCCGCATCTGCAACCGCTATACGGTGCTAAAGGACGGCAGCAGCGTCGCGTCCGGGCAGATGGGACAGGTGACCAACGATGATATTGTCCGGCTGATGGTCGGGCGCGAGCTGCAAAACCGCTTTCGCTCCCTTAAGGAGAAGGTTGGCGGCGACACGGGGGACGCCGATATCATCTTTGCGGTGGAGAATATCACCAGCCGGGATAAACGCCGGGTCAAGCACGTCTCCTTCCAGGTAAAAAAGGGCGAAATCATGGGTTTTGCCGGACTGGTGGGGTCGGGACGCACCGAATTCATGAACTGCATCTTCGGCGTTGAACCGAAAAGCAGCGGCAAGGTGATGCTGCATAATGTCGATATCACGCCCACTTCGCCGCTGGACGCCCTGAAGAAGGGCATGGGATATATCACCGAAAGCCGGCGTGAAAACGGCTTTTTTGATAATTTTTCCATTGCGCAGAATATCGCCATCAGCAAAAGCCTTAAGGATGGCGGCTATAAAGGTGCTCTGGGATTATTTAATCCGGATAAGGAAAGGCAGTTGGCGGAAACGCAGCGGCGGCTGCTATCGCTAAAATGCAGCTCGGTGGACCAAAATATCACTGAGTTATCCGGCGGCAACCAACAAAAGGTATTGATATCAAAATGGCTCTGCTGCGAGCCGGAGGTTATTATTTTTGACGAACCTACCCGCGGCATTGATGTCGGGGCCAAGGCGGAAATTTATAAGGTGATGCGCACATTGGCCGCCACGGGAAAAACCATATTGATGGTGTCATCCGAACTGCCGGAAATCATCACCGTATGCGACCGTATCGCAATATTTTGCGAAGGAACATTAGCCCATATTCTTGACAACAATGAGAGTATCGGGGAAGAAGATATTATGACATGGGCTCTGCCACAAAGCTGAGGGAAATAAAAATGGAGAAGGCCACCTTTAACTTCCAGAAATTCTGGGATCAGTACGGCACGTTTTTTATCCTGGCGATTATTGTTGCCATATTCGGCTCTATATCCAGTGAATATTTTCTGAAAACCAACAATATTACCCAGATCCTGGTACAAAGTTCGGTAACGGTCTTGATTGGCATGGGCGAGTTTTTCGCCATCCTGGTGGCGGGCATCGACCTGTCGGTGGGGGCTATCCTGGCCTTGTCGGGCATGGTGACCGCCAAGCTGATGCTGGCGGGTCTTGACCCGGTCTCCGCCGCGCTGATTGGCGGGGTGGTGGTCGGCGGGCTATTGGGCGCCATCAACGGTTGCCTGGTTAACTGGACCGGCCTGCATCCCTTTATTATTACCCTCGGCACCAACGCTATTTTTCGCGGCATCACCCTGGTCATTTCCGATGCCAACTCGGTGTACGGCTTCTCATTCGGCTTTGTTAACTTCTTTGCCGGCAGCGTACTGGGTATTCCGGTACCGGTGATTTTTGCTTTGATCATTGCGGTTATCCTGTGGTTTATTACCGCGCGCACCCGGCTTGGCAGAAATATTTACGCCCTGGGCGGCAACAAAAATTCGGCATTTTTTTCCGGTATCGACGTTAAATTCCATATGCTGGTAGTGTTTATTATTTCCGGCATCTGCGCCGGGCTCGCCGGCGTGGTATCCACCGCGCGCTTGGGCGCGGCCGAGCCTTTGGCCGGCATTGGCTTTGAGACCTATGCCATCGCCAGCGCCATTATCGGCGGCACCAGTTTTTTTGGCGGCAAGGGACGAATATTCTCGGTGGTAATTGGTGGTTTAATTATTGGCACGATTAACAATGGCCTTAATATTCTTCAGGTGCAAACGTATTACCAATTAGTTGTCATGGGGGGATTGATTATCGCCGCCGTGGCTTTAGATCGACTTATCAGTAAATAGGTAACCGATATGAAGATATCCCCTTCTTTAATGTGCATGGATTTATTAAAGTTTAAAGAGCAAATTGAATTTATCGATCGTCATGCGGATTATATCCATATCGATATCATGGACGGGCATTTTGTGCCCAATCTGACGCTGTCGCCGTTTTTTGTCGAGCAGGTCAAGCGCCTCGCCAGTAAGCCCCTGGATTGCCATTTAATGGTCACCCATCCGGAAGATTATATCGACAGCCTGGCGAAGGCGGGCGCCGGCATGATTACCCTTCATCCGGAAACCTTGTCCGGCCAGGCCTTTCGGCTTATTGAGAAGATCAGGTCCCTGGGATTGGGCGTGGGATTGATACTCAATCCTGAATCGTCGGTGGAGATGATGAAATATTATATCCATCTGGCGGACAAAATTACCGTCATGACCGTCGATCCCGGTTTTGCCGGCCAGCCGTTTATCACCGAAATGCTGGAAAAAATAGGCCAGCTCAAGGCATACCGCGAGAGCCACGGTTTGCGGTATGAAATTGAAATTGACGGTTCATGCAACCAGCGCACCTACCGTTCGCTGATCGCGGCGGGCGCGGATGTCTTTATCGTCGGTTCTTCCGGCCTGTTTAATAATGCGCCGGATATCCACCAGGCGTGGAAAATGATGACCGACCAAATCCAGGACGCGCGGAAAGAGGCCAGCTAAGATGAAAAACAGGCGGTTGGTGATAGTCGGCGTGGATATGGGCGCCACCCATATCCGCATCTGTTTGTTATCGCCCGATGGCCAGGTACTGGTCACGGCGAAAGAGCGCACTCTGCCGGTAGTGGAAAGCGGCCTGGCGGAAGGATTGTCGGCTTTTATCGGCCGCTTTCTCGTCCAGCGCGGCGCCGGGGTCGCCGCAGTGATGATTGGCTTTCCCGCGTCCATAGCCCGGGATAGGAAAACCATCATGTCCACGCCCAACCTGCCCTGCGCCACCCGCGAATTTGTGGATCTGGCGGCAGAACTGGAGCGGCGCCTGCAATGCCCGGTGGCCTTTGAGCGTGACGTAAACCTGCAGCTGTTTTATGACGTGAGCGAGCAGCGCCTGGGGGATAAGCTGGTGCTGGGATGTTATCTTGGCACCGGGTTCGGGTTTGCCATTTGGCTCAACGGCGCGCCTTATGTCGGCGCGCATGGCGTGGCCGGCGAACTGGGGCACATTCCCCTGGGCGATGACGGCGCGCGCTGCGGCTGCGGTAATACAGGCTGCCTGGAAACCGCCTGTTCAGGCGTGGCGCTGGCGCGATGGTATCACGGCGCGGCGCATGACTACGCGCTGTCCGATATTTTCACCTGCGCCCATGGCGATAGCTATATTACCGGCTTTATCGACACGGCGGCCAAGGCGATTGCCACCGGCGTAAACCTGTTTGATCCCGATCATATCCTGCTGGGGGGCGGCGTGATGGATATGGTGGATTTCCCCTACGATCGGCTGATTGCCAGGGCCGGCGACTTTATTCGCAAGCCGTTGCCCTATGAGGAAATCATTTTTGCCAAAGCGTCCTCGTCGGCGTTTAACGGCGCCATCGGCGCCGCCAGGCTGGGACTGCGGGTCGCGCAGGCGGCGTGCGCCGCCGGTTAGGCTACGCGTCGCACGCAGCGCCGCGGTCGATACCGCGGCGCCGGCGCGGCGTCAAACGGCGGTTTTGGTCCAGGTATCGCGCAGGCCTACGGTGCGGTTAAACACCGGTTTTTCCACGCTGAAATAGCGGCTGTCGGCGCAGAAATACCCTTCGCGTTCAAACTGGTAGGGCTTGCCCGGCAGCGCCTCAAGCGCGCTGGCCTCCACAAAGCCTTGTTTGATGACCAGCGACTCCGGGTTCAGCGTCGCGAGGAAATCATCCGCCGAGGCGGGGTTAGGGTCGCTGAACAGGCGATCGTATAAACGAAACTCGGCGGGGACGCCGTGGGTCGCCGAGACCCAATGAATCACCCCTTTAACCTTGCGCCCATCCGCCGGGTCCTTGCTCAGGGTCTCCGGATCGTAGGTGCAGTAAATGACGCTGATCTCGCCCTGCTCATCCTTGTCGATACGCTCCGCCTTGATCACATAGGCGTTGCGCAGGCGCACTTCCTTGCCCAACACCAGGCGCTTGTACTGTTTGTTGGCTTCCTCGCGAAAATCCGCCCGATCGATATAAATCTCGCGGCTAAAAGCCACCTGGCGCTCGCCCATCTCGGGTTTATTGGGATGCGTCGGCATGGTCACGGTTTCCTCGTGCCCGGCCGGCAGGTTTTCTATCACCAGTTTTACCGGATCGATCACCGCCATGGCGCGCGGCGCGGTTTCATTGAGATCTTCACGGATACAGGCTTCCAGCGCGGCGATTTCCACGTTGTTTTCCTGTTTGGTGACGCCGATGCGCCGGCAGAATTCACGAATGGACGCGGCGGTATAACCACGGCGCCGCAGGCCGGAGATGGTCGGCATGCGCGGGTCGTCCCAGCCCTCGACAATATTCTCCGCCACCAGTTGGGTCAGCTTGCGCTTGGACATAATGGCGTATTCAAGATTGAGGCGCGAAAATTCATACTGACGGGGATGACAATCGATAGTGATATTGTCCAGCACCCAGTCATATAAACGGCGGTTATCCTGGAATTCCAGGGTACACAGCGAATGGGTGATGCCTTCGAGGGCGTCGGAAATACAGTGGGTGAAGTCATACATCGGATAGATGCACCACTTCGAACCGGTCTGGTGGTGTTCGGCAAATTTAATGCGGTACAGCACCGGATCGCGCATCACCATAAACGGCGAGGCCATATCGATTTTAGCCCGCAGGCAGGCGCTGCCCTCGGGGAAACCGCCGTTGCGCATAATGGTAAACAGCGCCAGGTTGTCCTCGACCGAGCGATCGCGAAACGGACTGTTCCGGCCGGGCGTGGTGAGGTTGCCGCGGTATTCGCGAATGGCGTCGGGTGAAAGCTCATCCACATAAGCCAACCCTTTATTGATAAGCTCGATGGCATAGGCATGCAGCTGATCGAAATAATCGGAGGAGTAATGGATATTGCCGCTCCATTTAAAACCAAGCCACTGCACGTCTTCTTTGATTGAATCGACGAATTCGATATCTTCTTTCACCGGGTTGGTATCGTCGAAGCGCAGATTGCATTGGCCCTGGTAATCCTGGGCGATGCCGAAATTCAGGCAAATGGCCTTGGCATGGCCGATATGCAGATAGCCGTTAGGCTCCGGCGGAAAACGGGTATGCACCGAATGGTGCTTACCGGTTGCCAAATCTTCGTCAATTATTTGACGAATAAAATTAGTTGGGCGGGCTTCTGCCTCACTCATATTGCATTTCCTCTACGCGAACGCACGACATTCATTATGCTTATGTTCCAACAAGCCACGTCCCGACACAACCGTTAGTTGCAGAAATTCTTATGGCGCCGGGCGCGGTGCCGCGGCCGTCCTGTCGCCCTGACGGACAGGCTGGGTAACCGGGAGGCTATATTAGCATAGGCGCAACTGCGCCGGAGGGTAACCGGGAGGCTATATTAGCATAGGCGCAACTGCGCCGGAGGATAACCGGGAACAGAATCGGGGGAATAACGCCGTGTCGGGGAGAAACGGACTCCGGCGCGCGAACCGCGCCGGAGCCGGGTAACGAGGGCGGCCTTATTTGGCGGTAACATCCAGCAGCGGTGTTACCCCTGCGACCACCGCGCCGCTGGCGATAGCGGTAATGGCGCCAAACTCATCCATATTGCTTATCACCACCGGGCTTATCATCGAGCGGGCATTGGCATTGAGATAGTCCAGATCCAGCTCCAGTATCGGCTGCCCCTGGGTGACCTTGCTGCCCTCTTCCACCAGGGACGTAAAACCCTGGCCCTGCAGTCCGACGGTATCAATGCCGATATGCACAATCACTTCGGCGCCGGCGTCGGTTTCCAGGCAGAACGCGTGATGGGTGCCGAAGACCTTGACCAAGGTGCCGTTAGCCGGCGACAGCACCAGTTTCCCGGTCGGGCGGATGGCGACGCCGTCACCCACCGCTTTGCTGGCGAAGGCTTCGTCCGGCACCTGATCCAAGGGTACGATATCACCGGTTATCGGCGACGTCAGGCTAACCACCACCGGCCGCGCCACCGGCTCATGAACCACCGCGGCCGGCTGCACCGCCGCGGGTTGGGAAACGGAGCGCGACGCCGCGACCGGCCCTTCGGCCAGCACGGTACGCATGGCGCCGGCGATAATTTCGGCTCGGGTGCCGACAATCACCTGCACGCTTTCCTTATTAAGACGGATAACGCCCTGGGCGCCGAGATTTTTTGCCAGGGAATCGTTGACCAGCGACGAATCCTTCACGTTCAGCCGCAGACGAGTGATACAGGCGTCAATGCCGGTCAGGTTTTCCGAGCCGCCCACCGCGCTGATGTAACGGCGGGCCAGCGCCTGGGTTTCACCGGACCTGGTGGTGGCCATGGCCGGTTCGACGTCGACGTTATAGCCGTCGCTTTCGTCGCCGGCGACCGCCAGTTCACGCCCAGGAGTCAGCAGGTTGAAGCGTTTGATGGTAAAACGGAACACCAGGTAGTAAATAACAAAGAACACCAGTCCCTGCGGGATCAGCATATACCAATGGACCGCCAGCGGATTGCGCGAGGAAAGCACCATATCCACCAGGCCGGCGCTGAAACCAAACCCCGCCATCCAATGCATTTGCGCGGCGATGAATACCGACAGCCCGGTTAACAGGGCATGCAGGAAATACAGTACCGGCGCCACGAACATAAAGGAAAATTCCAGCGGTTCGGTGATCCCGGTAAAAAAGGCGGCAAACGCGCCGGCAATCATGATCCCGGCCACCTTGCTTTTGTTTTCCGGACGGGCGCATTGATAAATGGCCAGGGCGGCGCCCGGCAGGCCGAACATCATGATCGGGAAGAATCCGGCCTGGTAACGCCCGGTAATACCGACGATGGCGGTGCCCGCGTCAATGGACTGCTGGCCGCCGAAAAATTTGGGTATGTCGTTGATGCCGGCCACGTCGAACCAGAACACCGAGTTCAGCGCGTGGTGTAATCCCACCGGGATTAACAGCCGGTTAAAGAAGGCGTAGATACCGGCCCCCACCGAACCGAGCTGCTGGATATGCTCGCCGAACGATACCAGGGCGTTAAACACCAGCGGCCAAACGTACATCAGGATAAAGGCCACCAGGATCATGACGAAGGACACCAGGATCGGCACCAGCCGCCGTCCGCTGAAGAACGACAGCGCCTTGGTCAGCTCGACATGGCTGAAGCGGTTGTACAGCTCGGCGGAGATAATCCCCACCAGGATGCCGACAAACTGGTTATTGATTTTACCGAAGGCCGCGGGCACATCGGCCAGGGGAATATGCTGGATCATCGACACGGAAGCCGGCGCGCACAGCGTGGTGACCACCAGAAAGCCGACCAGGCCGGATAAGGCCGCCGCGCCGTCTTTGTCCTTGGACATGCCGTAGGCCACGCCGACGGCGAACAACACCGACATATTTTCTATAATCGCCGATCCGGCCTTGATAAAGAAGGCCGCCCAGGCGCTGCCGCCGCCCCAGCCCACCGGGTCGATCCAGTAACCGACGCCCATCAGGATGGCGGCGGCGGGCAACGTTGCCACCGGCACCATCAACGCGCGGCCTATTTTTTGAAGATAACTGAGTATATTCACCTTGATTCCCCTTTTGACCTTATCGATCAACCCACAATGTAGGCTGTCTAACCCTTGCCTGCGAAAAACCGCGCCTGACGAAGCTGCTCATACGCAGTGTAGAAAGTTTAATTTTCAACGCAAATTAATTACCGGTATTATGTGATTAGAATCACCTTGAACCGGTAAGATTTGTGACTTATTCTACTAAATATGTCAAACTTATTTTGCATCGCGAATAATCAGCTTATACTTTTGCAGTGCGGTCAGAGCGCCCTGGCTCCCGCTATGTAATGCCTGCGCGCTAACGTTATACTGTTAACACCGCTGCGGACACCCGTTTTTATCTATTAAAGAGGTCAGTCATGAGACTTATTCCGTTAGAAACCGCCGCCGACGTCGGCAAATGGGCCGCTCGTCATATCGTCGAGCGCATCAATGCCTTCAAACCCACCGCCGCACGCCCTTTTATTCTCGGACTGCCCACCGGCAGCACGCCGTTGGAAGCCTACAAATATCTTATTCAGATGCATAAAGCGGGCCAGGTCAGCTTCGAGCACGTGGTGACGTTTAACATGGATGAGTACGTCGGCCTGCCCGCCGCCCATCCGGAAAGCTATTACACCTTTATGCATCGCAATTTCTTCGATCACGTGAATATTCCGCGGGAAAACATCAATCTGCTCAACGGCAACGCCGATGATATCGACGCGGAATGTCGCCGCTATGAAGAAAAAATCAAGTCGTACGGCAAGATCCATCTGTTTATGGGCGGCGTCGGCAATGACGGGCATATCGCCTTTAACGAACCCGCCTCCTCCCTGGCGTCGCGCACCCGCGTCAAGACCCTGACGCTGGAAACCCGCCGGGCCAATTCCCGTTTCTTTGACAATGATATCGAGCAGGTGCCGCGTTTTGCCCTGACCGTCGGCGTCGGCACGCTGCTGGACGCCGAAGAAGTGATGATCCTGGTCATCGGCCACAACAAAGCGCTGGCGCTGCAGGCGGCGGTGGAAGGCAACGTGAATCATATGTGGACAATAAGTTGCCTGCAGCTTCATGCTAAAGCGGTGATGGTGTGCGACGAACCCTCCACCATGGAGCTGAAAGTGAAGACGGTAAAATATTTCCGCGAACTGGAAGCCGCCAGTACCCTGAGCCTGAAAAACAGCTGATTGATAACCGGGAGCGAACGATGTACGCATTTACCAACGGCCGGATCTTTACCGGTCTCCAAGTCCTTGAACATCATGCGGTAATCATCAATGACGGGGCAATCGACGCGGTCTGCCCGCTGGATTCGCTGCCGGCGGATATTGAGCGGCGCGATCTCGACGGCGCCATCCTGGCCCCGGGATTTATCGACCTGCAGCTTAACGGCTGCGGCGGCGTGCAGTTCAATGATTCCCTGGACGCCCTGACGGTGGAAACGCTGGAAATCATGCAGCGCGCCAATGTCAAATCGGGCTGCACCAGCTTTTTGCCCACCCTGATTACCAGCACCGATGCGTTTATGCGCCGCGCCGTCGAGGTGATGCGCGCATTCCTGGCGCAGCATAAGCACCAGGCATTGGGCCTGCACCTGGAAGGGCCTTACCTGAATCCGATAAAAAAAGGCACGCACGATCCGGCGCTGATGCGCAAGCCCTCGCCGGAAATGGTGGATTACCTGTGCGCCAACGCCGATGTCATCGCCCAGTTGACCCTGGCGCCGGAACAGGTCGACGCCGGGATTATCCGCCGGTTGAGCCGGGCGGGCATCATGGTGTCGGCCGGTCATTCCAACGCCACCTATGATGAGGCGAAAGCGGGTTTTGCCGCCGGCATCGGCTTCGCCACCCATCTGTTCAACGCCATGCCGCCCCTTACCGGACGCGAGCCCGGGCTTATCGGCGCAATTTACGACACGCCGTCGCTCTATTGCGGCATCATCGCCGACGGACTGCACGTCAACTACGCCAATATTCGCAACACCAAACGCATCAAGGGCGATAAACTGGTGCTGGTCACCGACGCCACCGCGCCCGCCGGCGCCGATAACCAGATTGATCGGTTCATTTTTGCCGGTAAAACAATATACTACCGGGACGGCCTGTGTCTGGATGAAAACGGCACCCTGAGCGGTTCGGCGCTGACGATGATTGAAGCGGTGCGCAACAGCGTGGAATTCGCCGGTATCGCGCTGGATGAAGCATTGCGCATGGCGACCCTTTACCCGGCCCAGGCCCTGGGCGTGGCGGCGCAGTTGGGTACCTTGCAGGCAGGCAAGGTGGCTAACCTGACGGCGTTCACCCGCGATTACCGGATAACCAGGACTATCGTTAATGGCGACGAAGTTCTCTGATGAGCGAGTAATAAACCGATGACCCCAGGCGGACACGCCCCGATAGGAAACGTTGACCTGGTCAAACAGCTCAACAGCGCTGCGGTGTACCGCCTGATCGATATGTCGGGGCCGATTTCGCGCATCCAGATTGCCGAACAAAGCCAGCTGGCGCCGGCCAGCATCACCAAAATCACCCGTCAGCTGCTGGAGCGGGGACTGATCCGCGAGGTGGACCAGCAGGCTTCCACCGGCGGCCGGCGCGCCATCTCCATCGTCGCCGAAACCCGCGCCTTCCAGGCGATTGGCGTGCGTCTCGGTCGCCATGACACCACCATCACCCTCTACGATCTGACCGGCAAATCACTGTATGAAGAATTCACCCCGCTGCCGGAAACCACGCAGCAGGCGCTGGAAGCGGCGCTGTTCAGCGCCATCGCGCGTTTCCTGGAGCAGATCCAGCGTAAATCCCGGGAGCTCATCGCCATTTCGGTGATCCTGCCGGGCCTGGTGGATCCGTATTCCGGGGTGGTGCGTTATATGCCGCATATCAGCGTGAGCGCCTGGCCGCTGGTGGAAAATTTGCAAAAACGCTTTCATCTTACCGCTTTTGTCGGCCACGATATTCGCAGTCTGGCGCTGGCGGAGCACTATTTTGGTGCAACACAGGACTGCGCGGATTCCATTTTGGTTCGTTTGCACCGCGGCACCGGCGCCGGGATCCTGGTCAACGGCCAGATTTTTCTCGGCAGCAACGGTAACGTGGGGGAAATCGGCCATATCCAGGTCGACCCGCTGGGCGAGCGCTGCCATTGCGGCAATTTCGGCTGCCTGGAAACCATCGCCGCCAACGGCGCCATTGAAAAGCGGGTGCGCCACCTGCTCGACCAGGGCTACCCCAGCAGGCTGACGCTGGATAATTGCCAGATCGGCGCCATTTGCAAAGCCGCCAATCGCGGCGATACGCTGGCCTGCGAGGTTATCGAGCAGGTGGGTCATCACCTGGGCAAAGCGGTGGCCATCGCCATTAACCTGTTCAATCCGCAAAAAGTGGTGCTGGCCGGTGAGATTACCGAAGCCCATAAGGTGTTGCTGCCGGCGGTGCAGCGCTGTATCGATAATCAGGTGCTGAACGGTTTTCGCCAAAATCTGCCGGTGGTGATTTCCGCGCTGGATCACGGCTCCGCCATCGGCGCCTTTGCGCTGGTCAAGCGCGCGATGCTTAACGGCGTATTGCTCCAGCGCCTGCTGGAAAACAGCTGATTGCCGGGTCATCGGGTTTTATGGCATTTACGATCGGTCAAATTTGCCGGTGTTTTCCCTTCTTTTATTGATGATTATTGATAATTAGCCGCTTAAAAATGAATTATCACCAGCAGCATGGCTTTTTTCATTGATTGATCTTGAATAATGGTGTCATTTTAGTGCTAAATCGATGTCAACAGCAAAGCATTAGCCCCGAGACCGGCCTAAGGAAAAGAGAATGTGTTCTATTTTTGGTGTACTGGATTTGCAATCGGATCCGAGCGAACTGCGTAAAACCGCGCTGGAAATGTCGCGCCTGATGCGTCATCGCGGTCCCGACTGGTCGGGAGTGTTTGCCAGCGACCAGGCCATCCTGGCCCATGAACGCCTGTCCATCGTCGACGTCAATACCGGCGCGCAACCCTTATATAACGCCGCGCATACCCATGTGCTGGCGGTGAATGGCGAAATTTATAACCATCAGGCGCTGCGCCAGGAGCTGGGGGACCGCTATGCGTTCCAGACCGGTTCCGACTGCGAAGTGATCCTGGCCCTGTACCAGGAAAAAGGACCGGCCTTCCTCGACGATCTGCGCGGTATGTTCGCCTTCATTTTGTATGATACCGAGAAAGACGCCTACCTGATCGGCCGCGACCATATGGGCATTATCCCGCTATATATGGGGCATGATGAAAACGGCACGCTGTATGTGGCGTCGGAAATGAAGGCGCTGGTGCCGGTATGCCTGAGCATTAAGGAATTTCCCCCGGGAAGTTATCTGTGGAGCCAGGACGGAGAAATCCGCGAATATTACACCCGCGATTGGTTCTCTTATGACAACGTGAAGGACAACACTACCGATAAAGCGGCGCTGCGCGACGCGCTGGAAGAGTCGGTCAAAAGTCATTTGATGTCGGATGTGCCTTACGGCGTGCTGTTATCCGGCGGGCTGGATTCATCGGTTATTTCCGCCATCACCAAGAAGTATGCCGCCCGGCGGGTGGAAGACGGCGCGCGCAGCGAGGCCTGGTGGCCGCAGCTGCACTCTTTTGCCGTCGGCCTGGAAGGCTCGCCCGATCTGCGCGCCGCCAAGGAAGTGGCTACCCATCTGGGTACCGTGCATCATGAAGTGCATTTCACCGTGCAGGAAGGCCTGGATGCCATCCGCGACGTGATTTACCATATCGAGACCTATGATGTCACCACCATCCGCGCCTCGACGCCGATGTACCTGATGTCGAGGAAAATTAAGGCGATGGGCATCAAGATGGTGTTGTCTGGCGAGGGAGCCGACGAGGTTTTCGGCGGTTATCTCTATTTCCATAAGGCGCCGAACGCCAAAGAGTTTCATGAAGAGCTGGTGCGCAAGCTGCAGGCGCTGCATATGTATGACTGCGCGCGCGCCAATAAGGCGATGTCCGCCTGGGGCGTGGAGGCGCGCGTGCCGTTCCTGGATAAAAACTTCCTTGACGTGGCGATGCGTATTAACCCGCAGGATAAAATGTGCGGACACGGCAAAATTGAAAAGCATGTACTGCGCGAATGTTTTGCGTCCTACCTGCCGGAAAGCATTGCCTGGCGGCAGAAAGAGCAGTTTTCCGACGGTGTGGGCTATAGCTGGATCGACACGCTGAAGGAAATGGCCGGCAAGCAGATTACCGATCAGCAATTGGCTAACGCGCATTTCCGTTTCCCGTACAATACGCCGACGTCTAAAGAGGCTTATTTTTACCGGGAAATTTTCGCGGAGCTGTTCCCGTTGCCAAGCGCGGCGGAGTGTGTGCCGGGAGGTCCGTCGGTGGCCTGTTCCTCGGCGAAGGCCATCGAATGGGATGAGTCGTTTAAAAATATGGACGATCCGTCGGGACGGGCGGTGGGTGTGCATCAGTCCGCGTACTAAAGCTATCGGCACGCTCTCCCTTTAACTTGTCTGCGTTAGGTCCGGTGTTGGCGGGCCTGGCATGCCATGAGGCACTCGGTCGGGCGGGAAAACTACGCCCGATTCGATCCCATTGGCATGCTCTCTCTCCCTTAACACGTTTGTGTTGAGTTCGGCGTTGGCGGGCCTAGCGCACCATGGGGCGCTCGGTCGGGCGGGAACACCACGACGCCCGATTCGACCCCATTGGCACGCTCTCCCTTGAACACGTCCGGGTTGAGTTCAGCGTTGGCGGGCCTGGCATGCCATGAGGCACTCGGTCGGGCGGGAAAACCACGCCCGATTCGACCCCATTGGCACGCTCTCCCTTGAACACGTCCGGGTTGAGTTCAGCGTTGGCGGACCTGGCATGCCATGAGGCACTCGGTCGGGCGGGAAAACCACGCCCGATTCGACCCCATTGGCACGCTCTCCCTTGAACTCGTCTGGGTTGAGTTCAGCGTTGGCGGACCTGGCATGCCATGAGGCACTCGGTCGGGCGGGAACACCACGCCCGATTGGACCCCATTGGCACGCTCTCCCTTGAACTCGTCCGGGTTGAGTTCGGTGTTGGCGGGCCTAGCGCACCATGGGGCGCTCGGTCGGGCGGGAAAACCACGCCCGATTCGACCCCATTGGCACGCTCTCCCTTGAACTCGTCTGGGTTGAGTTCAGCGTTGGCGGGCCTGGCATGCCATGAGGCACTCGGTCGGGCGGGAACACCACGCCCGATTCGACCCCATTGGCACGCTCTCCCTTGAACACGTCCGGGTTGAGTTCAGCGTTGGCGGGCCTGGCGCGCCATGGGTCGCGCGCCCTTTAACATGTCTGCTTTGAGCTTAGGGTTATTATCAAACTCACCGGGCCTTTACGGCCCGGTTTTTATTTGTTTGAATAGGAAAATCAGGCCTTATGCGGTTTTTATCATCAGGTTGCTCATAAGCCAGACAAACAGCATGCGCAAAGCCTGATTACCGAAAAAAGGTGTTGACTGGATTTCTGCAACTACGCATAATGCGCCCCGCAACGCCGAATGAAGGTCACGCGGAAAGATGGCTACGTAGCTCAGCTGGTTAGAGCACAGCACTCATAATGCTGGGGTCACAGGTTCGAATCCCGTCGTAGCCACCATACTTTGCGGGAGTGGCGAAATTGGTAGACGCACCAGATTTAGGTTCTGGCGCCGCAAGGTGTGCGAGTTCAAGTCTCGCCTCCCGCACCATGATTTCGGTTACGCAGCGGATGGGGTATAGCCAAGCGGTAAGGCAGCGGGTTTTGATCCCGCCACTCCCAGGTTCGAATCCTGGTACCCCAGCCATTAACCTCGCCCGGGCGAGGTTGCAAGCGGGAAAAGTTGCAAAAACGTTTGGATGATTGGGATATAGCCAAGCGGTAAGGCAGCGGGTTTTGATCCCGCCACCCCCAGGTTCGAATCCTGGTATCCCAGCCAAAAAAAAGTTGAAAAAGTTTTTAAAAAGTATTGTAAGTCCCGAATTTTTAAGTATAATTCGGCTACGTAGCTCAGCTGGTTAGAGCACAGCACTCATAATGCTGGGGTCACAGGTTCGATTCCCGTCGTAGCCACCACATTTTTGGGGTATCGCCAAGCGGTAAGGCAGCGGATTCTGATTCCGCCACCCCAGGTTCGAATCCTGGTACCCCAGCCATACAAAGACTGCGCAAGCAGCGAAAAGCGGGGCGATTGTCGAAAGACATCGCCCCGCTTTTTTTATGCGTGCCTTCTGCCCTTCCTTTCAGATCATCCTTGCAAAGGGTATCAGCCCGTCGCCGCGCGTTAGCAAAAAAATCAGGATTATCCTAATTATTTTGCAACTAAACGCGGCGCAAGTAATCCCAGATCATGGTATCGGCCATATTGTTAAGGGCACAATCACCGACGATTTCGCGCGGGAAACGGCATGTGGCCTTTCACAAAAAGATCGTTGCCCGAGCTAGTCGTTTAATTAAGCAGGTTTCAGGGAGCTGTTCTCGTCTTTGGTGGTGCGCTACATAAGGTAAATTCAAGCACGATCAAATGATAAATTGACCATTATTCATTGGGACTCAATGATGATTAACTTTAAAACAGCAAGTATTGAAGAGTTGAAAATAGAATATAAGCGCCTGGCCAAGCTGGTGGGCGATATGCCCTTCGGCACCAAAAAAGAGTTTTACCATCTTCCGGCGATCCTGGCCGACGATGAAAAACCGCTGGCGGTGGCAACGGGCCTGATGGGCGGCAATACCTGGCTGATTACCCTGACCAACTACCGGATTATTTTCCTGGATAAAGGCATGGTTTACGGTCTGAAGCAGGTTTTCGTCGATCTGGCGAGCGTGGTTTCCGTAAGCGGGCGCACCAAGATGATGACCGGCAGCATTACCCTGAGCACCACAGGTCAAAACTATACCATCGAGAATGTGATGAAAGGCGCGGTCACCCCGTTTACCAATATGGTGAATATCGCACGGGAAACGCTCAGCCAGCAGCCGCAGATGCGGCAGGCGGCGGGCACCCGTGCGCAATATGACGTGATCACCCAGTTGGAAAAACTGGCGGCGCTGAAAGAACGCGGCATTTTAAGCGATCAGGAATTCAGCGTGCAAAAAGAGAAAATCCTGGCGATGTAACGCCCACCTGCGCCGGCCGGCCCGGCGCTTAGCGGGACATGCGGGGGAAAGCGCCATCCCGGCTGATTGTCCACGCCTCTATTATCGCTTAAGCGCAGGCGCAGGCGGTGTTTTCCGTGCCGTCCGGCATGAAAAGCCCGCCGGATAAGATCGCCTAAGCGTCCTTTGGTCCGCCTGGCAGCAGCGCGCGCATCAAATGCTGACTGCGCGGCAATAAGCCTATCTTAAGGCCAAGTGGCTTAAATACCCGGTTTAATATCGACAACGACTGGCTGCCCTGGTCTCGTTCGATATCGGATAGAGTACGACGGCTGATGTTAATCTGGATTTTGGTCGTCATCCTGAAAAGTATCGATCCAGATTTCGTCGTTGGCGGAGCAACGTAATAATAGTTTTGGCGCCTCCTCACCAGCGCCAGTGGCGCCACCGCCCGCCGCGCCCATCTGTTGTGCGTATTCTAAAAAATCAGTATTCCGCTCGGCCACATCCTGTACGGTAAACCGAATTTGATTAATTTGTTTAACCGCGGGTAAATCGGTTAAGGATTCCTTAATGCGCATATTTCCCACGGGAGCAATAACGCCTGACCGCAACCGAGCGCTATCTTGTTAGGTTGACTGCAGGCCTTGATCGGTAGTTTTCCATGAGTACCGCAGGCAAATTGCTACTACAGGCATGCTCATCATCCCGTTCCATGAATTCCAGCGCATAATCAAACGCGTAACCGAGTAACGTTAAACTCGCGCGTCCTTGGTCAGGTTCGGAAAATGTGATAGACGCGGCGTCCTGCCATCTTCCTTCGACAAAAATTTCAATAGTCAATTTCATGGACACCTTCAATGAGCAATGTTTTGCTCTTTTAGCGCTAACGTTTTTAAAATGGCAATTATTTTGCTCAAAAAAATCTTAAATGAAAAAAAATGAGCAATATATTGCTCATTTTTTGCTGACAACGCCCGACGCTACCGCCAGTCAGAGACCCAGGGCATATTTCAGCGCCCGGACTTTCAGCGGGCCGGCGCGCTGAGCCAGGAACAGGCCGAGGTTGCGCGCCAGCCGGACCGGCGGCAGCCGGTTGCTGAAGGCGCTATAGAAGAGATCCATGCCGCTTTGCATCAGCAGGTTGTCGCCGTAACGGCGATGCTGATAGCGCTTTAAGATGCGCAGCTCGTCCCAGGGTTCATCATGATCGCGCGCGCCAATCACCACCGCGGCCAGCGCTTCAGCGTCGCGAAAGCCCAGGTTTACGCCCTGCCCCGCCAGCGGATTTATGGTATGCGCCGCATCGCCGATCAGCGCCAGGCCCGGCCGGACATAGTCCCTGGCATGGCTGCGCACCAGCGCAAAAGCGCCCGCGGCGTGCACCTTCACCGCGCCCAGGCGGGTGGGAAAGGCGGCCAGCACCTCGCGCTCCAGGGCCGCCGGCGGCAGGGCCTGCAGCTGGCGGATACGCGCCGCGCTGTCATACCACACCAGCGACGCCCAGTTATCGTAGAGCGGTAAAAACGCCCGGGGACCGTCGGGGGTAAATTCCTGCCAGGTGACATCCTGCTGGCCGTACGGGCATGCGACGGTTATCAGCATACACGACTGGCGATATTGCCAACCGACGGTGCCGATGCCAGCCCATTGCCGTACGTTGGACCGGGCGCCGTCGGCGCCGATCAGGAGCCGGGCGCCAACCGTTTCGCCGTTATCAAGCGTCAGGCGCCAGTTGCCGCCGTCATAACGCATTTTCGCCAGGGCGGCCGGCGCGCGCAGCGTCAGATTGCCGCAGTCGGCGCAGGCCTGCCACAGCGCCCGCTGCAGCCGGATGTTTTCCACCATAAAGCCGAGTTCCGGCAAATGCAGCGCCGCGGCGTCGAAGGTGACCTGGGACTGCGCCCATTCCCAGGTTTCCAGGCGGCGGTAGGGTACGCGGACATGGGAATCGATACGGTCCCACGCGCCCACGCGGCGCAACAACGCCGCCGACGCGCAGCTGATAGCCGAAACGCGCAAATCAGGCGGGGCATCCGGCCGGGGCTCCGCCAGCCGGGCATGGTCCAGCACCAGCACCCGTATACCGCCCTGCGCCAGCATTAACGCCGCCAGGGCGCCGACCATGCCGCCCCCCGCCACCACCGCATCATAGGCTATTTCGTTTGTGTTCATCTCGGCTATGCTTGTGTCTGTGATTAAACATTTGCTTAGTGTACCGCAATTTTTCATTATGAAAGAGGAGCGAAGGCTCAGCCCTCTGGTCACAACCACGCCAAAGGATTACAATACGCGCCCTGCATGAGCCGAAGGGCTTTTTCGCACCCTAAAATAATGCATCAAGTAATGGCAAGCCGATGACAAAAAAACTGCATATCAAAACCTGGGGCTGTCAGATGAACGAGTACGATTCATCGAAGATGGCCGACTTGCTGGATAGCACCCACGGCTACCAGTTGACGGATAACGCCGAAGAAGCGGACGTGTTGCTGCTCAACACCTGTTCCATTCGTGAAAAGGCGCAGGAGAAGGTATTCCATCAACTGGGCCGCTGGCGGGCGCTGAAAGAAGCCAATCCGGATTTGATCATCGGCGTCGGCGGCTGCGTGGCCTCCCAGGAAGGCGCGCATATCCGCGAGCGCGCCCATTATGTCGATATTATCTTCGGGCCGCAGACCCTGCACCGCTTGCCGGAAATGATCAACCACGTGCGCGGCACGCGCAGCCCGGTGGTGGATATCAGCTTCCCCGAAATCGAAAAATTCGACCGGCTGCCGGAACCGCGCGCCGAGGGCCCCACCGCGTTTGTCTCCATCATGGAAGGCTGCAACAAGTACTGCTCGTTTTGCGTGGTGCCCTATACCCGCGGCGAGGAAGTCAGCCGTCCCTGCGACGATATCCTGTTCGAGATAGCCCAACTGGCGTCCCAGGGCGTGCGCGAGGTCAACCTGCTGGGGCAGAACGTCAACGCCTACCGCGGCGCCAGCTTCGAGGGCGATATCTGCACCTTTGCCGAACTGCTGCGCCTGGTGGCGGCCATCGACGGCATCGATCGCGTGCGTTTCACCACCAGCCACCCGATTGAATTCACCGACGATATCATCGACGTCTACCGCGACACGCCGGAGCTGGTCAGCTTTGTGCATTTGCCGGTGCAAAGCGGTTCCGATCGCATCCTGACCATGATGAAACGCGCCCATACGGCGCTGGAATATAAATCCATCATCCGCAAACTGCACAAAGCGCGTCCCGGCATCCAGGTGAGTTCCGATTTTATCATCGGTTTCCCTGGGGAAACCCAGGCCGACTTCGAGCAGACCATGAAGCTTATCGCCGATGTTAATTTCGATACCAGCTACAGTTTTATCTACTCCGCGCGTCCCGGCACGCCGGCGGCGGATATGGTGGACGATGTCGGCGAAGACGAGAAAAAGCAGCGGCTGCATATACTGCAGCAACGCATCATTCAGCAGGCGATGCAGTTCAGTCGCCAGATGATGGGCACGGTCCAGCGCATCCTGGTGGAGGGCACCTCGCGCAAAAGCGTGATGGAGTTGGCCGGCCGTACTGAAAATAACCGCGTGGTGAACTTTGAAGGCACGCCGGACATGATCGGCAAGTTTGTCGATGTCGAGATCGTCGATGTCAATCCGAACTCGCTGCGCGGCGTGGTCGTGCGCACCGAAGATCAAATGGGCCTGCGCGTGAGCGAAAGCCCGGCCTCGGTGATTGCGCGCACCCGCAAAGAGAATGAACTCGGCGTCGGGACCTTCCAGCCGTGATACCCTCCCTGCCCGTTAACGGGCGGCCTCCCCCGCCGCCCGGTTCTGCCTTTTCACCCCCGGTTGCTTTTCACTTATCGTGCCCCAATATTAATTTAATGATCCGCGTCCTTGACGCTGGTGACGGTTTCCTTCATTTATGAACATGGTCAGCCATAATCTACTCCCTAACATGGCCTGAAAGGCCCAGAGGAAAAGTTTGAACGTCGACACTAAAGAAATCATGCTGGAGCCTGCGGACAATAAGCGCTTAATGAGCCTCTGCGGGCCGTTCGATGACAATATCAAACAACTTGAGCGCCGGTTGGGCATTGAAATCAATCGTCGCGACAACGTTTTCAAACTGGTCGGCAAACCGCTGTGCGTGGAAGCCGCCGCCAATATCCTGCTGACGCTGTACGTGGACACGGCTCCGGTGCGCGGTGTTGTCGCCGATATCGAGCCGGAAAAAATCCACCTGGCCATCAAAGAGAGCCGGGTGCTGGAGCAAACCGCCGAAAGCGTGCCGGACTTCGGCAAAGCGGTGCATATCCAGACCAAGCGGGGCGTTATCAAACCCCGTACGCCGAACCAGGCGCAGTATATCGCCCATATACTCGATCATGATATTACCTTTGGCGTCGGTCCGGCCGGTACGGGTAAAACCTACCTGGCGGTGGCCGCGGCGGTGGATGCGCTGGAGCGCCAGGAAATACGCCGCATCATGCTGACCCGCCCGGCGGTGGAGGCCGGTGAAAAACTCGGTTTCCTGCCCGGCGATCTCAGCCAGAAGGTCGACCCGTACCTGCGTCCGCTGTATGACGCGCTGTTCGAAATGCTGGGCTTCGAGCGGGTTGAGAAACTGATTGAACGCAACGTGATTGAAGTCGCTCCGCTGGCCTATATGCGCGGTCGTACCCTGAATGACGCCTTTATCATCCTGGATGAAAGCCAGAACACCACCATCGAGCAGATGAAGATGTTCCTGACGCGCATCGGTTTTAATTCCAAAGCGGTCATTACCGGCGATATCACCCAGATCGACCTGCCGCGCAATGCGAAATCAGGCCTGCGGCACGCCATCGAAGTGCTGGCCGACGTAAAGGAAATCAGCTTCAACTTCTTCCATAGCGAGGACGTGGTGCGCCATCCCGTGGTGGCGCGCATCGTGGTGGCGTATGAAGCCTGGGAAGCGGCCGATCAAAAGCGTAAAGACGCGTTGGGCGAACAGCGCCGGCGTGAAGCGCAGGCCGCTTACCACGGGAATATCCCGCCGGCCGCCGGCGATAACCAGGAGCCGGCCAAATGAGCGGCGTCATCCTTGATTTACAGGTCGCCTGCGCCGATCCGGCCGGTTTGCCCGATGAAGCAACCTTTATGCGCTGGCTGGAAGGCGTGCTGCCGCAGTTCCAGGACGAGGCCGAGGTCACCATCCGCCTGGTGGACGACGCGGAAAGCCACGAGCTGAACCTGACCTACCGCGGCATGGACAAGCCGACCAATGTACTGTCGTTTCCCTTTGAAGCCCCGCCACAGGTGGAGCTTCCCCTGCTCGGCGACCTGATCATCTGCCGCCAGGTGGTGGAACGGGAAGCCGGCGAACAGGACGTGCCGCTGGAGGCGCACTGGGCGCATATGGTTGTCCACGGCTGTCTGCATCTGCTAGGGTATGATCATATCCAGGATGAGGAAGCCGAGGAAATGGAGGCGTTGGAGGCCGACATCATGCAGGCGTTAGGTTATCCCGATCCCTATCTGAACGAAAAAGACGACTGATAAACGACGCCGGCCCCGGAGCGGGGCCGGTTTATACGATCCATTTATCCACTACGAGTGAAATTAACTAAACGCCATGAGCGACGACCATTCGCAAAGCAACGACAGCCCCAGTCCCAAAAAGGGCTTTTTTACCCTTATCCTTAATCAGCTGTTTCACGGCGAGCCAAAAAATCGCAATGATTTACTGGAGCTTATCCGTGATTCCGAACAAAACGAGCTGATTGATCCCGATACCCGCGATATGCTCGAAGGCGTTATGGATATCGCCGAGCAGCGCGTACGCGATATCATGATCCCGCGTTCCCAAATCGTGACCCTGAAAAACAACCAGTCGCTGGAAGAGTGCCTGGATGTGATCATTGAATCCGCGCATTCCCGTTTCCCGGTGATAAGCGAAGACAAGGATCACATCGAGGGGATCCTGATGGCCAAGGATCTGCTGCCGTTTATGCTCAGCGATTCGCAGCCGTTCAGTATGGATAAAGTGTTGCGCCCCGCCGTGGTGGTGCCGGAAAGTAAACGCGTCGATCGCATGCTGAAGGAGTTCCGGTCCCAGCGCTACCATATGGCCATTGTGATTGACGAGTTCGGCGGCGTTTCCGGCCTGGTCACCATTGAAGACATCCTGGAGCTGATCGTCGGCGAAATCGAGGATGAATATGATGACGAGGAAGACCGGGATATCCGCCAGCTTAACCGCCATACCTTCACCATCCGCGCGCTGACGCCGATTGAGGATTTTAACGAAACCTTCGGCACCCACTTCAGCGACGAAGAAGTGGACACCATCGGCGGACTGGTGATGCAAGCCTTCGGCCATCTGCCGGCCCGTGGTGAAACCATTGAAATAGATGGTTATATTTTTAAGGTCGCCATGGCCGACAGTCGGCGTATCATCCAGGTTCATGTTAAAATCCCCGACGACTCACCCCAACCGATAATGGAAGAATAAACCTTACATGGCGAGCGCATTGCGACTTGAGCGCCAGTGGGTACGTGCGTTGCTGGCGTTATTGACCGGCGCCTGCGGTACCCTGGCGTTTTCACCTTATGACTTTTGGCCGGCGGCGTTAGTCTCGCTGGCCGGGTTGCTGGCGGTGACCCTTAACCGCACGGTGCGGCAGTCCGCCTGGCTCGGTTTTTTCTGGGGCTTTGGGCTGTTCGGCACCGGCATGCGCTGGATTTATGTCAGTATCGACCAGTTCGGCGGGCTGCCCGTCCCGGTGAATATCGGCCTGGTGGCCCTGCTGGCGGCGTACCTGGCGCTGTATCCGATGCTGTTTAGCGGCGTGCTGGCGCGCATCTGGCCGCGCACCTCGCTGTGGCGGCTGGCGGTTGGCGCCCCGGTGCTGTGGCAGGTGACGGAATTCCTGCGCGGCTGGGTGATGACCGGCCTGCCGTGGCTGCAGTTCGGCTATACGCAAATCGACGGTCCCCTGAAGGGGCTGGCGCCGCTGTTCGGCGTCGAGTCCATGACCTTTTTCCTGATGGCCGCGAGCGGCCTGGCGGTGGCCGCCGTGGCGCTGCGCGCCCCCCTGGCCGGCATTTGCGCGCTGGCGGTGCTGTTGCTGCCCTGGCCGCTGCGCGGACTGCACTGGTATGCCCCGCAGGATGCCAGGACGGTGACTGTGGCCATGGTGCAAGGTAACATTGCCCAATCGCTGAAATGGGAACCCGACCAGGTACGGCCGACGCTTGACGTGTACCTAAGCCATACCCGTCCGTTCCTGGGCAAGGCGCAGATGGTGATTTGGCCGGAATCGGCCATACCGGATGACGAAACCGCCCAGGGGCCGTTCCTGACCGAGTTGGATGCGCTGTTGCGTGAAGAGCGGACCAGCCTGGTCACCGGCATTATCGACACCCGCAGGACAGCGTCGGGCTATAATTATTTTAACAGTATCCTGGTACTGGGGGAGCAAACGCCTTACCGCTACCCCAGCCCGAATCGTTATGCCAAGCATCATCTGGTGCCGTTCGGTGAATTTGTGCCGCTGGAAACCCTGCTGCGTCCCCTGGCGCCGCTGTTCAATCTGCCGATGTCGTCATTCAGCCGCGGCAATTATATCCAGCCGCAGCTGAGCGTTGCCGGCATGAAGCTGACTGCGGCCATTTGTTATGAAATCGTGCTCGGCTCGCAGGTGCGGGATAACTTCCGGCCGGATACCGATTTCCTGCTGACCATTTCCAATGACGCGTGGTTCGGTCATTCCATCGGCCCCTGGCAGCATTTCCAGATGGCGCGCATGCGCGCGCTGGAACTGGGGCGGCCATTGTTGCGCAGTACCAATAACGGTATTACCGCGGTGATCGGCGCCGATGGCGCCATCGAAGCGATGCTGCCGCAGTTTACCCGCGACGTGTTAAGCACGCGCGTAACGCCGACAACCGGACTGACGCCTTATGCACGCTTTGGCGACTGGCCGTTGTGGGTGCTGACGCTGCTGCTGGGGTTTGCCGCCGTGGTCTTTGGCCGCCGGGCGCGTTAGTAGCCATGATTTAGGTCGCCATGGTGGGAGTTTCGCTGGCGCTTGCGGGGAAGCGTATGTTGCCATGGTGAGAGTTTCGCCGGCGCTTGCGGGGAGGCTTATGTTGCCATGGTGAGAGTTTCGCTGGCGCTTGCGGGGAGGCTTATGTTGCCGCGGTGAGAGTTTCGCTGGCGCTTGCGGGGAGGCTTATGTTGCCGCGGTGCGGGTTTCGCTTGCCGTGCGTTAGGTGTTCATATGTCTTGCCGGGTGCCGGCAAGCGACAATGAGGCCGTACCGCGACGGCCTCCTTGACCTCCGCGCGCCCGGCAGGTCGCGCGTCGCTGCGCGATACCTTCCGCCGCCTGTGCCCCCGTTATGCACCGGCCCGTTATGCGCTCCCGGCGCAAACGGGCCTTTCGCCGCTCCCGGCGGCTCATGCCGGGGGCACAGGCGCCGTCAGCGCGCTTTATGCCGGTCAACATGTCGCTGTTCGTACTGCATGTTATGAAGCGATAGCGGCGCTGTTGCTTAGGATGGGACTGGCGTCGGCTTAGGATCGACCGTGATGGGATGCAACAGGTATGGGATGCAGCTGGCACGACGAAAAGTTGGACATGCGGTCATGCGGTCATGCGGTCATGCAATAAGGCGTTCATCATTCATGCAACTTAAACCTTACGCTTTAAGTTTTAACAGTACGCATTACGCTTTCAGCCATCAGCCATCAGCCATCAGCCATCAGCCGTTATACTGCAGACTTCAGCCCAAAATAAATACTGCTATTTTTCCCGGTAATCACATACCGCGATGAACCCCAAAACGCTACATTGCTCACAGGCGATGGTGTTGACGTTGTGCCGGCATAGAGTGCGCCGGCAGCGCGCATCTTGGCTGGATGAGCCGCCGGGAGCGGCGAAAGCTAAGGGCCGCGCCGGGAGCGCGTCCCGTGCGGTCCCAAAGCCGGGATGGGCGATGCCGGGGACCGCGCAGCGGCGCACGATCTGCCGGACGCGCGGAGGTCAAGGAGGCCGTCGCGGTACGGCCTCTTTGTCGCTTGCCGGCACCCGGCAAGACATATGAACACCTAACGCACGGCAAGCGAAACCCGCACCGTGGCAACATACGCCCAGCGAAACCATCACCACGGCAACATCAGCCTCCCCGAAACCAAGCAAAGCCCCACCACGGCTGGCTGCTTCATATTTAAATTCAGGAGCAAAGGTTCATCTTTCTCTGTTATGGCGTGCTACATTCGCGGCAGCCCTATATCAAAAATGTGGCCCGCGCCCTCTTTAGCGCGTCTGCCTTGGGTCCGGCGCCGCAGCCCTAATGCGCGTGCTAATTATTGTTAATCAAACTCATTGCTGTTATCGTGCCACTTGTAACATCCTCGTGACATATTGACCAAAGAGCCTCTGAATGAATCCCGATTCCCGTTATCTGCTAACCGATCCCGCCCAGCTGCGCGAGCATTATGCCCAACCCAACAAAGCGGTGGTGCAAAAACAGATCGATCATCTTGATGCCTACGCCCGCCGGCTGATTGCCCTGTCGCCGTTCATGATCCTCGGCACGCAGGGCGCACGCGGCATTGACTGCTCGCCGAAAGGAGGCGAACCAGGGTTTGTCCAGGTAGAGGATGATAAAACGCTGCTGCTGCCGGATCGTTCCGGCAACAATCGCCTCGATGGCCTTAGCAATATCCTGCACAATCCCTTTGTCGGCATGCTGTTTCTCATCCCCGGCTGGCTGGAGGGATTCCGGGTCAACGGCCGCGCGCGGATTTCCGTCGACCCGGCGCTTTGCCTGCGTTTTGCCCACAACGGCCAGCCGGCGAAAAGCGTGATTATTATCAGGGTGGAAGAGGTCTTTATTCACTGCGGTCGGGCAATCAGCTTCGCCGGACTGTGGGACAACGCGAAACATGTCGACCCCGCTCTGCTGCCCGGCGCGCTGGAAATCTTTAAAGCCCATGTCGCCCTGTCGGCCGCCGGCGCGCAGCCGGCCTGATTCCGCCGCTGCTCCGTTCGGGGGCAAATAATTTGTCTGGCATGGATTTTGCTGTATAACGTTGCGAATGTCGTTAAAAACTGTTTTTTTATGAGTGATTTTTGCCATCCGTGCGCTGCAATGGTGCGCTTATCGCACTTAGATTGTGCAATGAGGCGTCATGCGCCACGCTTTGGTGCGTCTGAACTCACAAAACGAAAACTTTTTCATTTCAAAACATTTACATTCGGCTATTTTTTAACGGTAATCCGTTTTGATTTTACGCTTTAGGCTGGTTCCAAAGCTTAACGTGATACTCATGATTGCGGCGCGCTTACCCCTTGAGCGCCGTAGTGACAGCAAAGGAGTTGGAAAATGCAAATGCGCAAATTGGCTTTATCATTACTGGTACTGGGCATGGCCGGCAGTATGGCCCATGCGGAAGACCTGACGGGCACCCTGAAGAAAATCAAAGATAACGGCGTGATCGTGGTGGGCCATCGGGAATCGTCCGTTCCTTTTTCCTATTACGACAACCAGCAAAAAGTGGTGGGTTACTCCCAGGCTTATTCCGATGCCATCGTGGACGCGATTAAAAAGAAAATTGACGCACCTTCCCTGCAGGTGAAGTACCTGCCTATTTCCTCGCAAAACCGTATTCCGTTGCTGCAAAACGGTACCTACGATTTCGAATGCGGTTCAACCACCAATAACCTGGAACGTCAAAAGCAGGTGGATTTCTCCAATACCCTGTTTGTGATCGGCACCCGTATCGCGGTGAAAAAGGGCAGCGCCATTAAAGACTTCCCCGACCTCGCCGGCAAGACCGTGGTGGTCACCGCGGGCACCACGTCCGAAATGCTGCTCAACAAGCTGAACGACGAAAAACAAATGAAGATGCGCATCATTTCCACCAAGGATCACGGCGATTCGTTCCGTACCCTGGAAACGGGGCGCGCGGAAGCCTTTATGCTGGATGACGCCCTGCTGGCGGGCGAACGCGCCAAGTCCAAGAACCCGGATCAATGGGATATCGTCGGTACCCCGCAGTCCAAAGAAGCCTATGGCTGCATGATGCGCAAAGACGACCCGCAGTTTAAAAAGCTGGTGGACGACACTATTGTTTCCATCCAGACCTCCGGCCAAGCGGCAAAATGGTATGACACCTGGTTTAAACAGCCGATTCCGCCGAAAAACCTGAATATGAATTTCGATATGTCCGATGACGTCAAAGCGCTGTTCAAAGCCCCTAACGATAAAGCCGTAAACTAATAACGACAATAAGGGCGGGTGACTCCCCGCCCTCTCGATTGCAGGAGGCCAGGACAGACAGACGCAGCGCGGTCGTTCCCCGCGCTGCGGATATCAAGGTCTTCGTCAATCTTCAGGGTAGCGGTGCTACCCTTTTTTACCGGAGTTTTTTATGTCAATAGATTGGAACTGGGGCATTTTTTTTGAAGCGGCCCCTTTTGGCAACACCACCTACCTCGGCTGGCTGTGGGCGGGATTTAAAGTCACCATCGCCGTCTCGTTTTGCGCCTGGATTATCGCGTTGCTGGTCGGTTCGCTGTTCGGCATCCTGCGTACCGTTCCAAATCGTTTTCTTTCCGCTTTAGGAACCTGTTACGTCGAGTTATTCCGTAACATTCCTTTGATCGTGCAGTTCTTCATTTGGTATCTGGTGGTTCCCGAGCTGTTGCCGGTCAATATCGGCACGTGGTTTAAGTCGGGCCTGGACCCGAATGTCCAGTTTTTTGTCTCCTCCATGGTGTGCCTGGGATTGTTTACCGCCGCCCGCGTGTGCGAACAGGTACGCGCCGGCATCCAGTCGCTGGCCTCCGGACAGATGGCCGCCGGGCTGGCGATGGGCCTGACCCTACCGCAAACCTATCGTTACGTGCTGCTGCCGAACGCTTATCGCGTGATTGTGCCGCCGATGACCTCGGAAATGCTTAACCTGGTGAAAAACTCCGCCGTGGCCTCCACCATCGGTCTGGTGGATATGGCGGCGCAGGCGGGCAAGCTGCTGGATTATTCCGCCCATGCGTACGAGTCTTTTACCGCGATAACCCTCGGCTACCTGATTATTAACGCGGTGATCATGTTTGCCATGCATCTGGTGGAGAAAAAAGTACGTCTGCCCGGTCATATAGGAGGTAAATGATGTACCAATTTGACTGGAGTACCATTGTCCCCAGCCTGCCGTATATGCTGCAGGGCATGGCGCTGACGCTGAAAATCACCTTTACCGCCGTGTTCTTCGGCATTATCTGGGGCACCGTGCTGGCGGTCATGCGCCTGTCGCCGCTGTGGCCGGTCAGCTGGTTCGCCAAACTTTACGTTAATCTGTTTCGATCGGTACCGCTGTTGATGGTGCTGTTGTGGTTTTATCTCGTTGTGCCGAGCTTTTTGCAAAAGGTGCTGGGACTGTCGCCGCAAACCGATATCCGGCTGATTTCAGCCATGGTGGCCTTTTCGCTGTTTGAAGCCGCCTATTACTCGGAGATTATCCGCGCCGGCATTATCAGTATTTCACGCGGCCAGGCCTCCGCGGCGCTGGCGCTGGGCATGACGCCCTGGCAGTCCATGCAATTGGTGGTGCTGCCCCAGGCGTTTCGCGCCATGGTGCCGCTGCTGCTGACCCAGGGCATTGTCCTGTTCCAGGATACGTCGCTGGTGTATGTGCTAAGCCTGGCGGACTTTTTCCGCACCGCGTCGTCGGTGGGCGAGCGCGACGGCACGCAGGTGGAAATGATCCTGTTTGCCGGCGCGGTTTATTTTGTAATCAGCCTCAGCGCTTCCCTGCTGGTGAATTATTTGAAGAAAAGGACGGTTTGATGATTTCCCTGAAAAATATTTCTAAATGGTACGGTCATTTTCAGGTTCTGAACGATTGCTCAACCGAAGTGCAAACCGGCGAGGTCGTCGTGGTCTGCGGTCCGTCCGGGTCGGGTAAATCGACGCTGATCAAAACCGTCAACGGGCTGGAGCCAATCCAGCGCGGCCAGATTATGGTCAACGATATCGCCGTCAACGATAAGCGCACCAACCTGGCCCAACTGCGCGCCAAGGTGGGCATGGTGTTCCAGCATTTTGAACTGTTTCCGCACCTGTCGATCATCGACAATCTTACCCTGGCGCAGGTGAAGGTGCTTAAGCGCAACAAGGACGCCGCGCGCGAAAAAGGCCTGAAACTCCTGGAGCGGGTGGGATTGTCCGTGCAGGCCAATAAATTCCCCGGCCAGCTTTCCGGCGGCCAGCAGCAGCGGGTGGCCATTGCCCGCGCCCTGTGCATGGATCCGGTGGCGATGCTGTTTGACGAGCCGACGTCGGCGCTGGACCCGGAAATGATCAATGAAGTGCTGGACGTGATGGTGGAGCTGGCGCAGGAAGGCATGACCATGATGGTGGTGACCCATGAAATGGGCTTTGCCCGCAAAGTGGCCAACCGGGTGATTTTTATGGACGAAGGTAAAATCGTCGAGGATACGCACAAAGAAGCGTTCTTCCAGCATCCGCAAACCGATCGCGCCCGCGACTTCCTGGCGAAAATACTGCACTAGCCGCCCGCGGCGGCCTGTCGCCACGCTGCGGGCAGGCCGCGCCGCTATTGGAACGGACGGCGGTGGAATTGATCAAACCCGCATTCCGGGCAAAGCGGCAACGTTTCCGGCGTGTAAAACGCCAGCGAATGATGGCAACGTTCGCACACCAGGTTGCCCAGCCCCACCACTTCCCCGCTGTTGTAGACGCCGTGATGGCTGACGTCTTTAAACACTTCCTGCCACTCCAGCTGGGTTTTATCGGTGATGTCCGCCAGTTCCTGCCACAGGCTCTCCTTGATGACCCGCGTAAACACGCTGTCGTCATCCTGCGTGCGGCTCTCATCATAGCTGCGGGCGAACTCTTCCAGATCGCGGCGCACCGCCCGGGTAACGTTCTCCACTTCCGCCGGCGTCAAATCGCCGGTGGCCTGCAAACGCAGGCGCGCATCCTCGACCAGCGTATCGATATTCCTTTCGCCCTGCTCAAGCTGTTGACTCAGCGAGGCCAGCAATTCGCGGTAATATTGCGCCACCTTATCCATCGTCTTCTCCTGATTTCCGCCAGCATCACCCGAAATGGCCTTCTGGCCGGGACTAAATTGGTATCATGCTGATAATTTTAGCCTATAACGGTAAACTCATTCGGTATAAAGCATGGCGCAACGCAATAATTCGGCCGGATCCGGGCTTATGTGGCAGAAATACGCATCCGGGCGGCGCTGGGTGTTGTTGCCGCCGTTGCTTATCAGCTATGCTATGCGGATCTTTTGTTATCAACGCTCGGTAGACAACGCGAGCGTAGCTGTATTTTCACTATAGGACCACTGGCTGCCATGCAAGAGCAATATCGCCCGGAAGAGATAGAATCCCACGTCCAGCTTCACTGGCATGAACACCACACCTTCAAGGTTACCGAGGATACGGGCAAGGAAAAATATTACTGTCTTTCCATGCTGCCCTATCCCTCCGGCCGCCTGCATATGGGCCATGTGCGCAACTACACCATTGGCGATGTTATCGCGCGTTATCAGCGCATGCAGGGCAAGAACGTGCTGCAGCCCATCGGCTGGGACGCCTTCGGCCTGCCGGCGGAAGGCGCGGCGGTCAAGAACAATACGGCGCCGGCGCCCTGGACCTACGACAATATCGCGTATATGAAAACCCAGCTAAAACTGCTGGGCTTCGGTTATGACTGGGACCGGGAGGTCACCACCTGCCGGCCGGAATATTATCGCTGGGAGCAGTGGTTCTTTGCCCGTCTGTACGAAAAGGGCCTGGTCTATAAAAAGACCTCGGCGGTCAACTGGTGTCCCCATGACCAGACGGTGTTGGCCAACGAGCAGGTGATCGACGGCGGCTGCTGGCGCTGCGGCACCAAGGTCGAACGTAAGGAAATACCGCAGTGGTTCGTGAAAATCACCGCCTACGCCGATGAGCTGCTGTATGGCCTGGACAACCTGGAAAGCTGGCCCGAGCAGGTGAAAACCATGCAGCGCAACTGGATCGGCCGCTCCGAAGGGGTGGAAATCCGCTTCCAGGTGGCGCACAGCGAGGAAACGCTGTCGGTCTACACCACCCGTCCCGATACCTTTATGGGCGTGACCTACCTGGCCGTCGCCGCCGGGCATCCGCTGTCGCTGGCGGCCGCGGCCGCCAACCCGGCTCTGGCCGACTTCATCGCCGAATGCCGCAATACCAAAGTGGCCGAAGCCGACATGGCGACCATGGAGAAAAAAGGCATGGCGACCGGCCTGTTCGCCATTCATCCGCTAAGCGGCGAATCCGTGCCGGTATGGGTGGCCAACTTTGTCCTGATGGAATACGGCACCGGCGCGGTCATGGCGGTGCCCGGCCACGATCAGCGCGACTGGGAATTCGCCACGAAATACCACTTGCCGATTAAAGCGGTGATCCTGGACGCCGGCGGCGCCGAGCCGGATTTAAGCCAGCAGGCCATGACTGAAAAAGGCGTGCTGTTCAATTCCGGCGAATTCGACGGTCTCGACCATACCGCGGGCTTTAACGCCGTCGCCGATAAGCTGGTGGCGGCCGGCGTCGGCGAGCGTAAAGTCAATTACCGCCTGCGCGACTGGGGCGTTTCGCGCCAGCGCTACTGGGGCGCGCCTATTCCGATGGTCACCCTGGAAGACGGCACCGTCATCCCGACCCCGGACGATCAGCTGCCGGTGCTGCTACCGGAAGATGTGGTCATGGACGGGATATCCAGTCCGATAAAAGCCGACCCCGAATGGGCGAAAACCACCGTCAACGGCCGGCCGGCGCTGCGCGAAACCGATACCTTCGATACTTTTATGGAATCGAGCTGGTACTACGCGCGTTATACCTGCCCGCACTTCGACAGCGGCATGCTGGACCCCGCCGCCGCCAATTACTGGCTGCCGGTGGATCAATATGTCGGCGGCATCGAGCATGCCATCATGCATCTGATGTATTTCCGCTTTTATCATAAGCTGCTGCGCGACGCCGGCCTGGTGAGTTCCGACGAACCGGCCAAACGCCTGCTGTGCCAGGGCATGGTGCTGGCGGACGCGTTCTATTACCTGGGTAGCGGCGGCGAACAGATCTGGATCTCGCCGGCGGATGTCGAGGTGGAACGCGATGAAAAAGGCCGTATCGTCAAAGCCACCGATAAGGATGGCCGCGAGCTGGTCTATGCCGGCATGAGCAAGATGTCCAAATCGAAAAACAACGGCATCGATCCCCAGATCATGGTGGAAAAATACGGCGCCGATACCGTGCGTTTGTTTATGATGTTCGCCTCGCCGGCGGAAATGACGCTGGAATGGCAAGAGTCCGGCGTCGAAGGGGCCAACCGCTTTTTGAAGCGCGTGTGGAAACTGGTCTACGATCATACGCAGCTTGGCGCCGCCGGCCGGCCGGATGTGGCCGCCCTTGACGAGGCGCAGAAATATTTGCGCCGCGAACTGCATAAAACCATTGCCAAGGTCAACGACGATATCGGCCGCCGCCAGACGTTCAATACCGCCATCGCCGCTATTATGGAACTGATGAACAAGCTGGCGCGGGCGCCGCAGGACACCGCGCAGGATCGCGCCCTGCTGCAGGAAGCGCTGCTGGCGGTGGTGCGCATGCTGTATCCGTTTACCCCTCACGCCAGCTTTGCGCTGTGGCAGGCGCTTGGCGGCGAAGGCGATATTGACAGCGCCCCATGGCCGGTTGCCGATGAAACGGCTATGGTAGAGGAAGCGAAGCTGGTGGTTATCCAGGTCAATGGTAAACTGCGCGGAAGAATTACCGTTCCCGCCGACGCCGACGAAGCGCTGGTGCGTGAACGCGCCGTCCAGGAACACCTGGTGGCGAAACACCTGGAAGGGTTCACGGTGCGTAAAGTGATTTACGTGCCTGGCAAACTGCTTAACCTGGTTGTGGGTTAAGACAAGGAGGCGTTGTGCGACATCGTACTATAGCGTTGTTGCTGGGGCTCGCGGTGCTGGTTACCGCGGGCTGCGGTTTTCATCTGCGCGGCACCACAAAAGTGCCAAATGAATTAAAGACCTTAACCTTTAGCAGCTACGATCCCTACGGACCGCTGACCCGGGCCGTACGCGCCCAGTTGCGGCTCAGCGACGTCACCATCGTCAAGGACAAGGATCCGCGGGCCAAAACCCTGCCGTCGTTGCGCCTTACCAGCTCGATGGAAGACCGTTCTACGGTATCGGTGTTCCAGGATGGTAAAGCCGCCGAATACCAGCTGGTGCTTGAGGTGGAGGCCCAGGTGCTGACGCCGGGTAAGGATATTTTCCCCATCCGCATCCGGGTATTCCGTTCGTTCTTTGACAACCCGCTCACCGCGCTTGCCAAGGACAATGAAAACGACATTATCCGCCAGGAACTGCGTGAACAGGCGGCGCAGCAGTTAGTGCGCAAACTGCTGGCGGTCCATGCCGCGGTTGAAGCCAACGGCGCCGTGGACGCCACGCTGCAAAAAACGGCGCGGGCCAATGCCGTCACCGGCGCCAAGGGAACCACCGCTACCAACACGGACGGCGCCGCGGGCATTGAAGTCATTCAAACGCCGACCTCGGCCACGGAAGAGCAATGATCAGGCTTTACCCGGAACAGCTGGGCGCGCAGCTGAAGGAAACGCTGCGCCCCTGCTATTTGCTGTTCGGGAACGATCCGTTGCTGCTGCAGGAAAGTCAGGATGCGATTCGCCGCCAGGCGCAATCGCATCAGTTCAGTGAGCATTTCAGCATTACGCTCGACGCCGCCACCGACTGGGATGACATTTTCAGTCTTTGCCAGGCGATGAGCCTGTTCGCCAGCCGCCAGACCCTGCTGTTAATCCTGCCGGAAAACGGCGCCAGCGCTCCTATCGGCGAAAAATTATTACTGCTTTCCACCCTGCTCCACCCGGATTTGTTACTGATGCTGCGCGGCGCCCGCCTGACGCGCGCGCAGGAAAACAGCGCCTGGTTCAAGGCGCTGAGCAAGGATGCGGTATTCATCACGTGCGCCACGCCCGAGCAGGCGCAGTTGCCCCGCTGGGTGGCGACGCGCGCCAAAACCATGAACCTGACGCTGGACGATGCGGCCAGCCAGCTACTGTGCTACTGCTATGAAGGCAACCTGCTGGCGCTGTCTCAGGCCCTGGAGCGTTTATCGCTGGTCTATCCCGACGGCAGCCTTACCCTGCCGCGGGTGGAAACGGCGGTTAACGACGCGGCGCATTTTACCCCCTTCCATTGGGTGGACGCGCTGTTGGGCGGCAAGAGCAAACGGGCGGCGCACATCCTGCGGCAGTTACGCCAGGAAGCCAGCGAGCCGGTAATCCTATTGCGCAGCCTGCAACGGGAGGTATTAACGCTGCTGGCATTGCATCGTGATATGCAACGCATGCCGCTGCGCGCCCTGTTTGATCAGCATAAAGTCTGGCAAAATCGCCGGGCGCTGCTGACCCAGGCACTGCAGCGCCTGTCATCCCGCCAGCTGCATCAGGCGGTCGGCCTGATGGCCAGTATGGAAATCGCCCTGAAGCAGGATTACGGCTATCCGGTCTGGACCGATCTGGAAGCTCTTTCCCTGCTGCTGTGCGGCAAATCACTGCCCGAGACCCTGATAAATGTCTGATATCGCCGACACCACGCCCCGCGCCGCAGCGCAGGCCGGACGACTGACCGCTATTTTCGGCGGCACTTTTGACCCGATTCATTACGGCCATATCAAACCGGCCATCGCGCTCGCCAGGCTGGTGGGTCTTGAGCGCATCACCCTGCTGCCCAATAACGTGCCGCCCCACCGCCCGCAGCCTGAGGCCAGCGCGCAGCAGCGCCTGACCATGGTGCAGTTGGCGATAGCCGACACCGCAGGCTCGCTGTTTGATATCGACGACCGCGAGCTGCGGCGCGACAATCCGTCCTGGACGGTGGAAACCTTCGAAACCCTGCGCCGCGAGCGCGGCGCCGACGCGCCGCTGGGTTTTATCATCGGCCAGGATTCCCTGCTGACCCTGCCGCAATGGCACCGGGGCCTCGAACTGCTCGATACCTGTCATCTGCTGGTTTGCGCCCGGCCGGGATATGGCGGTAAGATGGCGACACCGGCATTGCAAGCCTGGCTCGAGTCCCGGTTAACCGAGGATATCAGCCGATTGCACCGGCAGGCCGCCGGGCTTATCTATCTGGCGCCGACGCCGGAGCTGTCGATTTCCGCCTCATTGATTCGCGAACGCCGCCACGCCGGATTGCGCTGTAACGATATGCTCTCGCCATCGGTGCAACGTTATATTGATGAACAGGGCTTATATCGCTAGTGAGCGGCCCATGCTATACTGCGCGGCTTAATTCTTCGGCTGAAGCTTAGGCTTTCTCCCGCCCGCCGCCTATGGCGTGCCGGTCCCGGCCGTAAGATCCCGGTCAGTCAGTTCTGGCATATCCGCCAGGCAGCCAACCTCTACATTTGCGGTGTCCATCGCGACAACGCATGCAAAGCACACCGAAGGGGGAACCTTTGCAAGGTAACACGCTCAAAGATTTCGTCATTGATAAAATTGATGATTTGAAAGGCCAGGATATTATTTCCATCGACGTACGCGGTAAATCCAGTATTACCGACTGTATGGTGATCTGCACGGGCACGTCCAGCCGTCACGTGATGTCCATTGCCGATCATGTCGTACAGGAGTCCCGCACCGCCGGCCTGATGCCCCTGGGCGTCGAAGGCGAAAAGGTCGCCGATTGGATCGTGGTCGACCTGGGCGACGTGATTGTCCATGTCATGCAGGCGGAAAGCCGCAGTCTTTATGAACTGGAAAAGCTCTGGAGCTGACCGGTGAGACTCCAGCTGATCGCGGTAGGCACCAAAATGCCGGATTGGGTACAAACCGGCTTTACCGATTACATGCGCCGCTTCCCCAAGGACATGCCGTTCGAGCTGAATGAAATTCCGGCCGGCAAGCGGGGCAAGAATGCGGATATCGGCCGCATCCTGGAAAAAGAAGGCGAACTGATGCTGGCGGCCGTGGGCAAAGGAAACCGCATCGTGACGCTGGATATCCCGGGCGTCCCGTGGGAAACGCCGCTGCTGGCGCAACAACTGGAACGCTGGAAACAGGACGGCCGTGACGTCAGCCTGCTGATCGGCGGTCCCGAGGGGCTGGCGCCGGCGTGCAAGGCGGCTGCGGAGCAAAGCTGGTCGTTATCGCCGTTAACCTTGCCTCATCCGTTAGTTCGGGTGTTAGTCGCGGAGAGCCTGTATCGTGCCTGGAGCATTACCACCAACCATCCATATCACCGGGAATAAACCGGTGAAGATGTATAGAGTGAAATAACCCCGCGGAATGAAAATAGATCATAACCCCTTTCGCGACTATTCAGCTGAGTCGGCACTGTTTGTCCGCCGGGCGCTGGTGGCATTTCTCGGTATCCTGGCGTTAAGCGGGATATTGATCGCCAATCTCTATCACCTGCAAATCACCCGTTTTGAAGACTACCGCACCCGCTCCAATGAAAACCGCATCAAGCTGGTGCCTATCGCCCCCAGCCGCGGCATCATTTACGATCGCAACGGCATCCCGCTGGCGCTGAACCGTACCATTTATCAGTTGGAGCTGATGCCGGAAAAAATGGATGACCTGCAGGGGACCATTGATGCGCTCAGGCCGATCGTCGATCTGACCGACGACGATATCGCCAATTTCAAAAAAGAGCGCAGCCGTTCCCACCGCTTTACCTCCCTGCCGCTGAAAGTCGGCCTGACCGAGGTGCAGCAGGCGCGCTTTGCGGTAAACCAGTTTAATTTTCCGGGCGTGGAAGTCAAAGGCTACCAGCGGCGCTATTATCCTTACGGCTCGGCGCTGACCCATGTCATCGGCTATGTTTCCAAAATCAATGATAAAGATGTGGAACGGCTGGACAAGGACGGCATCCTGGCCAACTATGCCGCCACCAACGATATCGGCAAGCTGGGCATCGAGCGCTTTTACGAGAATACCCTGCACGGCAAGACCGGTTACGAAGAGGTGGAAGTCAACAACCGCGGCCGGGTTATCCGCCAATTGCATGAACAGCCGCCCCAGGCCGGGAAGGATATCTACCTGACCCTGGACCTGCACCTGCAAACTTATATTGAAAAACTGCTGGCGGGCAGCCGCGCGGCGGTCGTGGTGGCCGACCCGCGCGACGGCGGCATCCGCGCGCTGGTATCCAATCCCAGCTACGATCCCAACCTGTTTGTCGACGGTATCACCAGCAAGGATTACCGCAACCTGCTGCAGGATGAAAATCGTCCGCTGATCAACCGCGCCACCCAGGGGGTCTACCCGCCGGCCTCCACCGTCAAGCCCTATATCGCGGTCTCCGCCCTGACCCTGGGCACCATTAACCGCAGCTATTCCCTGTTCGATCCGGGCTGGTGGCAATTGCCCGGCTCGGATAAACGCTATCGCGACTGGAAAAAATGGGGGCACGGCCGGCTTAACGTCACCAAGGCGCTGGAGGAATCGGCGGATACCTTTTTCTACCAGGTGGCCTATGATTTGGGCATCGACCGGCTGTCGGAGTGGATGTCGAAGTTCGGCTACGGCTCCTATACCGGCATCGACCTGTCCGAGGAACGCTCCGGCGTGATGCCGACCCGTGAATGGAAACTGAAACGCTTCAAGAAGCCCTGGTACCTGGGCGATACCATTCCGGTCGGCATCGGCCAGGGATACTGGACCGCCACGCCGGTGCAGATGTCCAAGGCCCTGATGTCGCTGATTAACGACGGCGCGGTGCGTATCCCGCATTTGCTGTACAGTACCCGGGAAAACGGCCAGCTGGTCCCCTATAAACAGCCGGAACATACCCAGATCGGCGACCCGCATTCCGGTTATTGGGAAGTGGCCAAGGACGGCATGTACGGCGTCGCCAACCGGCCCAACGGCACCGCGCGCAAAAGCTTTGCCGACGCGCCGTATAAAATAGCCGCCAAATCGGGTACCGCGCAGGTGTATGGCCTGAAGGCCAACGAAGTGTATAACGCCCACAAGATCGCCGAGCATCTGCGCGATCATAAGCTGATGACCGCGTTCGCCCCCTATGACAAGCCGACAGTGGCGGTGGTGGTGATCCTGGAGAACGGCGGTATCGGTCCGGCGGTGGGCACCATTACCCGCCAGATTCTGGACCATATCATGCTGGGCGACAATACGACGGATTTACCGGCCGAGCAGCCTGCTCCGCCCGGCACTGAAGGTGATTAGCCATGACCGATAACCAGCAAAACGGGGCGTTCTGGAATAAGCTCCATATCGATGTGCCTTTTCTATTCCTGATCACGCTGTTGCTGGCGTACAGCGCCATGGTCATGTGGAGCGCCAGCGGCCAGGATGTCGGCATGATGGAGCGCAAAATCGGCCAGATTTTCATGGGCCTGCTCGTGATGCTGGTATTGGCGCAGGTGCCGCCCCGGGTCTATGAGGCCTGGGCGCCCTACCTTTACATTATCAGCGTGATCCTGCTGGTGGCGGTGGACGCCTTCGGCCAGATCAGTAAAGGCGCCCAGCGCTGGCTGGATTTGGGATTTGTGCGTTTCCAGCCTTCGGAAATCGCCAAGATCGCGGTGCCGCTGATGGTGGCGCGCTTTATCAACCGCGACAGCTGTCCGCCTTCGCTGAAAAATACCGCCATCGCGCTGGTGCTGATATTCCTGCCCACGCTGCTGGTGGCGGCGCAGCCCGACCTCGGCACCGCCATCCTTATCGCCGCCTCGGGGCTGTTCGTGCTGTTCCTGTCCGGCATGAGCTGGAAGCTGATCGGGGTGGCGGCGCTGCTGGTGGCGGCCTTTATTCCGATCCTGTGGTTCTTCCTGATGCATGACTACCAGCGCGATCGCGTCATGATGCTGCTCGATCCGGAAACCGACCCGCTGGGCGCCGGTTACCATATTATCCAGTCCAAAATCGCCATTGGCTCCGGCGGGCTGAGCGGCAAGGGCTGGCTGCACGGCACGCAGTCCCAGCTGGAATTCCTGCCGGAGCGCCATACCGATTTTATTTTCGCCGTATTGGGCGAGGAACTGGGCCTGATTGGCGTTCTGGTGCTTTTAGCGTTATACCTGTGCGTAATCATGCGCGGACTGGTGATCGCCGCCAAGGCGCAGACCACCTTCGGCCGGGTGATGGCCGGGGGTTTGATGCTGATTTTGTTCGTTTATGTATTCGTGAATATCGGCATGGTAAGTGGTATCTTACCGGTGGTCGGCGTTCCGCTGCCGCTGGTGAGCTACGGCGGCTCGGCATTAATCGTGCTGATGGCGGGGTTTGGTATCGTCATGTCGATACATACTCATCGGAAAATGTTGTCTAAAAACTTATAGAGGTGAGCAATGCGGAAGGAATGGCACTGGATCGGCGTGATGGGGTTATTGCTCACGGCCTGTAGCTCGACAGAGACGACGCAGCAGCAGCAGGCGCCCGCCGCGGCCTACAACGGGCCGGTGGTGGAGATAAGCGGCGTGGAGCCGCGCTATGAGCCGTATAACCCGGCCACCAACCAGGACTATGACGTCAACGGCAAGACTTACCATATTATCAAAAACCCGCAGAATTACAGCGAAACCGGCCTGGCCGCCTGGTATGACGCGGAATCCAGCGGCAGCAACGTCACCGCCACCGGCGAACAGTTCGATGCCGGCGCCCTGACCGCCGCGCATCCGACCCTGCCCATCCCAAGCTATGTGCGGGTGACCAATATCAGCAACGGCCGCCAGCTGGTGGTGCGGGTCAACGATCGGGGTCCCTACACGCCCGGCCGCATTATCGATTTGTCGCGCGCGGCGGGCGATCG
Source organism: Sodalis sp. RH14 (assembly GCF_047324285.1). NCBI lineage: Bacteria > Pseudomonadati > Pseudomonadota > Gammaproteobacteria > Enterobacterales > Bruguierivoracaceae > Sodalis > Sodalis sp. RH14. Next base: position 1,268,724 of record NZ_CP178739.1, on the reverse strand, counting down.
GCTGAACATCTCCAATAACAGCAAGGTACGCGTCGACTTTATCCAGGTTGCGCCGGACGGCACGCTGTCCGGACCCGGCACCGTCGGCACCGTGGTGGCTAAACAGAACTACGCGCTGCCGCCGCGGCCCGATCTGGGCACCGGCGCGATGGGTACCCCGGTCATGCAATCGTCCACGCCCGAAGCCGATAGCGGCGCGGTCCGCCCGGTTGCCGATCCGGTGCCGGCAAACGCGCCGGCGGACGATGACGCCACCGGCGCCCCGGTAGCCGCCGGCGGTGGCGGCGGTCACGGTTTTCTCGGCGCCCCGTCGGCACTGCCGCCCGGCGTGATTGAATCCAGCCAGCCCGAACCCACCGCCGCCGCGCCGGTGGCGTCGCAGCCGTCATCCTATTCCGCGGGCGCCTCGACGCATAGCACGGCCGTCGTCGCCCCGCCGTACGTCACGCAGCCGCCGCCCGTTTCAGCGGGCGCTACGACGCATACCACGGCCGTCGTCGCGCCGGTGGCGTCGCCGGCCGCGTCTTCCGGCCGCTACGTGATCCAGGTCGGCGCTATTGGCGACCGCCAGCGCGCAATCAGCTGGCAGCAAAGCCTGAGCCAGAAATTCGGCGTGCCGGGCAAGGTCACCGCCAACGGCGCGCTGTACCGTGTGCAACTGGGGCCGTTCAGCTCCCGGCAGCAGGCCGCCGGGTTGCAGCAGCGCCTGGTCAGCGAAGCGCAGCAGCAATCGTTTATCACTACGGCGACGGAATAGCCGGGGCGCGGGCCGGCTGAAACATTCTTAAAAGGTTCTCCCCGCCAGGTTACGGATTGCCTGATGCCGGCCTTTTTTACTTCTGCTATAGTGTGGCACGATTTTAACTTACTCCCACGGATGCTGTTGTCCTGACATGAATAAAGTAATGAGCCATCTTTTATTCAGGCGCTTAGCCTTAAGCACCCTTATTGCGCTGATCCCTCTTTCCAATAGCTACGCCGACGATGTGAATCTGAAGACCATGATTCCCGGCGTGCCGCAAATTGATGCCGAAACCTATATCCTGATCGATTACAACTCCGGCAAGGTACTGGCGGAGCAAAATGCCGACACCCGTCGCGATCCGGCCAGCCTGACAAAAATGATGACCAGCTACGTCATCGGCCAGGCGATAAAATCGGGAAAGATCACCCCTAACGATATCATCACCGTCAATAAGGACGCCTGGGCGACCGGCAATCCGGTATTCAAGGGTTCGTCGCTGATGTTCCTTAAACCCGGCGATCGCGTGCCGGTATCGCAGCTTAACCGCGGCATTATCCTCCAGTCAGGCAACGATGCCTGCGTGGCCATGGCCGATTACGTCGCCGGCAGCCAGGACGCGTTTGTCGGCCTGATGAATAACTACGTGAAAGCGCTGGGCTTGCAAAATACCCAGTTCGAAACCGTACACGGCCTCGATGCCCCGGGCCAGTACAGCTCCGCCCGCGATATGGCGCTGATCGGCAAGGCCCTGATCCGCGATGTGCCGGAAGAATACGCCACTTATAAAGAAAAAGAATTTACCTTCAATAATATCAGGCAGATGAACCGTAACGGCCTGCTGTGGGATACCGGGTTGAACGTAGACGGCATCAAAACCGGCCACACCGACTCCGCCGGTTTTAACCTGGTCGCCTCGGCCACCGACGGTCCGATGCGGCTGATTTCAGCGGTGATGGGCGGCCATTCGCCCAAGGGCCGCGAAAGCGAAACCCGCAAGCTGCTGACCTGGGGCTTCCGTTTCTTTGAAACCGTGGCGCCGCTGAAGGCGGGCAAGGAATTTGCCGCCGAGCCGGTGTGGTTCGGCGATACCGACAGCGTCAAGCTGGGCGTGGATAGCGATGCTTACCTGACCATTCCCCGCGGCCGCATGAAAGATCTGAAAGCCAGCTATACTCTAAGCCAGAAGGAATTGCATGCACCGCTTGCCAAAGGCCAGCAGGTAGGCACCATCAACTTCCAGCTGGACGGCAAGACCATCGATCAGCATCCGCTGGTGGTCCTGAACCAGGTGCAGGAAGGCAATATTTTCAGCCGCATCGTGGATTATATCAAGCTGATGTTCCATCATTGGTTCGCTTAATGCCGCCACGGCTTGTCAGCGGCAAATCAGCCCCCATATAATAGTAATAGAGCGCTCCCGCCCCGGCGGGAGTGAGTTTGATGGCCAGGCCGTGCCCACGGGCACGATGGGCAGGATCGTAAAGACGCCGTAAATCCCTTCCCGGCGCTGCGCGTTATTCTTCTTACCCATCCTACCCGCCGCAAATATCCGCCAGATGCAGTGGCAGTCACGCTACCGGAGTCCCAATGAAAACCAAACTGAATGAACTGCTTGAGTTCCCCTGCTCCTTTACCTATAAAGTGATGGGCACCGCGCGTCCGGAACTGGTCGATCGCGTGGTCGAAGTGGTACAGCGCCACGCGCCGGGCGATTATACCCCCCAGGTCAAGCCGAGCAGCAAAGGCAATTACCATGCGGTGTCCATTACCATTACCGCCACCCATATCGAGCAGGTCGAAGCGCTCTATGAGGAGTTGGGCAATATCGAACAGGTCCGCATGGTCTTGTAAACCGGGAGTCGCCTGTGCCACAGGAAACCATCATAATCCGCCAGCTTGGCCTGCAGCCCTATGACGTGGTGTCGCAGGCCATGCACGTCTTCACCGATCGCCGCGACGAATCCACGCCGGATGAAATCTGGCTGGTCCAGCATCCGCAGGTATTTACCCAGGGGCAGGCCGGCAAGGCAGAACATATCCTGGCGCCGGGCGCCATTCCGGTTATCCAGAGCGATCGCGGCGGCCAGGTCACGTTTCACGGCCCCGGCCAGCAAATCCTCTACGTCCTGCTTAACCTTAAACGCCGCAGGCTGGGCGTGCGCCAGTTGGTGACCCTGCTGGAAGAAACGGTGGTGGAGACCCTGGGGCGTTTTGCCATCGCGGCGCGCGCGCGCGCGGACGCGCCGGGCGTCTATGTGAATGATGATAAAATCTGCTCGCTGGGATTACGCATCCGCAAAGGCTGTTCGTTTCACGGACTGGCGCTGAATATCGCCATGGATCTCTCGCCCTTCCTGCGAATCAATCCCTGCGGCTACGCCGGACTGCGCATGACCCAGGTAAGCGATCTGGCGCCGGGCACCCGCGTGGACGACGTGGCGCCGGTGCTGACCGGGGTCTTCCTGCAACGGCTCGGCAATCCGCCGGCCCGCATGCTGCCCTGGTATCTGGAGGATTACCCTCCCCTTGCGGACGCAATCCAGCAATAATCGCTTTTTTGGGCTGAAAGCGAACGGTTAACCATGTTATAATTTTTGATGTTTTATCAAATTTAGTTGAACAATCACGTAACAGCGTGTGTGATAACCTGCATGCTGGCACATTCGGGACGGGACCTGCGAGATTATGAGTAAACCGATACAGATGGAACGCGGCGTTAAATACCGCGACGCCGATAAAATGGCCTTAATCCCGATTAAAACCGTGGCGGTCGAGCGTCAGGAGATGCTGCGCAAACCGGAATGGATGAAGATTAAACTGCCGTCGGACTCCACGCGTATCCAGGGTATTAAAGCCGCCATGCGCAAAAACGGCCTGCACTCCGTCTGCGAGGAAGCGTCGTGCCCCAACCTGTCCGAGTGTTTTAACCATGGCACCGCCACCTTTATGATCCTCGGCGCCATCTGCACCCGCCGCTGCCCGTTCTGCGACGTCGCCCATGGCCGTCCAACCCAGCCCGACGCCAATGAGCCGGAAAAACTGGGCCAGACCATCGCCGATATGGGGCTGCGCTACGTCGTCGTCACCTCGGTGGACCGCGACGACCTGCGCGACGGCGGCGCCCAGCATTTTGCCGATTGCATCACCGCCATCCGGGCGAAAAACCCCTCCATCAAGATTGAAACGCTGGTGCCGGATTTCCGCGGCCGGATGGATCGGGCGCTGGAAATTCTCAACGCGGCGCCGCCGGATGTGTTTAACCACAATCTGGAAAATGTGCCCCGGCTATACCGCCAGGTGCGCCCGGGCGCCGACTATAACTGGTCGCTGAAACTGCTCGAGCGTTTCAAGGAAGCCAACCCCGACCTGCCGACCAAATCCGGACTGATGGTGGGGCTGGGCGAAACCAACGCGGAAATCGTTGACGTCATGCGCGATCTGCGCCGCCACGGCGTGACCATGTTGACCCTGGGCCAGTATCTGCAGCCCAGCCGTCATCACCTGGCGGTGAAGCGTTACGTCAGTCCGCAGGAATTCGACGAGATGAAAGCGGAAGCCATGGCCATGGGCTTTACCCATGCGGCGTGCGGTCCGTTCGTGCGCTCGTCCTACCATGCGGACCTGCAGGCCAAGGGCATTGAGGTAAAATAACCGGCGACATATCCGGTTACATTCTGACTGCGGCCAATAAAAAAGGATGGTTGCGATAACCATCCTTTTCCGCGCCAGGTTTACTCTTTACGTTCTGTAACCTGGGGCGCCACGGTATCATCAGCCTGCGTTTTCGGCGCGACCGCATCATCGCTACCCATCGCTTTCTTGAAACCTTTGATAGCCGCGCCCAGGTCGCCGCCCAGGCTGCGCAGCTTATTGGTGCCGAACAGCAGCACAATCAAGGCGCCGATGACTAATAATTTGGTAATACTTAAACCTTCCATACTCACCTTCTTGCTTAACGCTTGCTGATAAAACCAGCGATTGATACATGTTAATCGCTTTTTACCGCTATTGCCCCTGCATTACAAGAGATATCTGTAACAGATTTACATACCGGGGCGTTATTCCCGCTACGCCCCGGCCCGGTTACAAGAACCGGCTGAGAAAAGCGCGGGTGCGCGGATGCTGCGGATTGACCAGCACATCCTGTGGCGGCCCCGCCTCCACCACCACGCCCTGATCCATAAACACCACCCGATCCGCCGCCTCGCGGGCAAAGCCAATCTCATGGGTGACCACAATCATCGTCAATCCCTGATCCGCCAGGCTGCGCATGGTGGCCAGCACCTCGCCCACCAGCTCCGGATCCAGCGCCGAAGTCGGCTCATCAAACAGCATCAGCTTAGGCCGGATGGCCAGCGCCCGGGCGATAGCCACCCGCTGTTGCTGGCCGCCGGAAAGATGGCGGGGATAGGCGTCGGCCTTTTCACTCAGTCCCACCGTTTGCAACAGCTCGCGCGCGTAACGCACGGCGTCGCGGCGGCTCTGTTTATGTACGCCGATCGGCGCTTCGATAATATTTTGCAGCACCGTCATGTGGGGATAAAGATTAAACTGCTGGAAAACCATACCGATTTCCTGGCGCTGGCGTGCAATGGCCCGCGGGGACAATTTATGCAACACGCCTTTGCGCAGCTCGTAGCCCACCTGGTGATCGCCGACGATAATCGAGCCCTGGTTCATATCTTCCAGATGGTTAATACAGCGCAAAAAGGTGGATTTCCCCGATCCGGACGGTCCCAGGATCACCACCACCTCGCCCGGCAACACGTCCAGGCTGATACCCTTAAGCACCTCATGATCGCCATAACTCTTGTGCACGTCCCGGGCGCGTACCAGCGGAACGGAAGTTTGCTGAACCATTATTTTTCTCCTGCCACGCTATCCGCCGGCGCGGCCTGGCGCCGCCGGGTCACCGTCTCGCTGCGGCGGGTGCCGCGGGCGTAATAACGCTCGATGGCGGACTGCGCCACGTTCAGCACCGAGGTAATGATCAGATACCAGATCACCGCCACCATCAGCATCGGCACCACTTCAAAGGTGCGGTTATAGACCGACTGTACCGAATAGAGCAAATCGCCCATGGCGATGACACTCACCAGCGACGTGGCTTTAATCATGCTGATCAGCTGGTTGCCGGTGGGGGGAATAATCGACCGCATGGCCTGGGGGATAATAATGCGCCGCAACGCCCGGCTGCGGCTCATGCCGAACGCCTGGGTGGTTTCCACCTGGCCGGTATCCACCGACAGCAGCCCGGCGCGAATAATCTCCGCCATATAGGCGGCCTCGTTGAGCGCCAGGCCGGCAATGGCGGCGGTAAGGGGAGTAATGAGATCGTTGGTGTTCCAACTGGCGTATACCGGGCCGACAAACGGCAACCCGAGGGTCACATGCGGGAACAGCGTCGACATGTTGTACCAAAAAATCAGTTGCACCAGCAGCGGCGTGCCGCGGAAGAACCAAATATACAGGCCCGCCAGCCCGCGCAACAGCCGGTGATCGGACAGACGGGCCACCGCCAGCAGCAACCCGAGCAGCACCCCGAGCACCATGGAGATCACCGTCAGGCCCAGCGTTACGCCCAGACCGCGCAGCACCGACGCCTCGGTAAACCAGGCCCTGACCACGTGCCATTCAAAGTTTTTGTTGTTGGCGACCACCCAGACCACATCGGCGGCAATCAACAACACCACTACCCATAACACTATATGGCCCAGCCGCCCCGGCGGACGCGCATAACGCACGTCGCGCTCGGTGTCCGCGGGCGTCGGCGTGGCATCGGTAGCACGTCCGGTCATGGTTTCGCACCTGGATTGCTGGCCAGGTTACGGCCCGGCGCCTTGAGCATATTGTCCTGCAGATGCCATTTTTTCATGATGGCGGCATAGGTGCCGTTGGCAAACAATTTTTGATAGGCTTCCAGCACCACCGCGCCGAACGGCGAATCCTTCGGCACTACCGACCCCTGGAACAGATCGCCAAAGCCATTGGCTTTACCCTGTCCGCTTAATTCCAACTGCCCGTTGGTTTGCGCCACAAAATAGGTCAGGGGCGCCTGGGAGGAGAAAAAGGCGTCGACCCGGCCGGAACGCACCGCCAGCACCGACGTGGGCTGATCGGTAAAGGAGGCGACGGTCACCGGCGCCTTGCCCGCAGCGACGCAGGTGGCGGACTGTTTGCGGATGACCTGCTCGGCTGAACCGGCCGCCATGACCGCGATGCGCTTGCCGCAGGTATCAATCAGGCTGTTGATGGCGGCCGGATTGCCCTTAGGCACGGCGAACACCACGAATTCCTGCACAAAATCGATAAAATCATTTTTCTGTTCCCGGTCGGGAAAATCGCCGATCGGACCGATAGCCATCTGGTAGCGGCCGGAATTAATGCCGCTCAACACGCCGGACAGACCGCTGACCGACGCGTGTTCGATCTTAACGCCCAGCAGCTGCCCCAGCGCCTGGGCTAAATCGGCGCTGGCGCCGTCCAGGGAATGGGTGCTGGTGGCAATCTCATAAGGAGGGAACGATCCGTTATTAACGGATATAATCCGGCCCGACTGCTGGATATCCTGGGGTAACTTAGCGTGCAGCGCGGTATCCAGCGCCTGCACCGGCAGCGCGTCATCCGCCAGCGCGCCGCCCGACAGCGCCAGGCAGAACAGGGCAACCAGCCGTTTTTTCATTACATTCATTACATTTCCCCTGATGTCGATAACCTAGTGATGATTGCAGCTCGCGTCTTAGCGCTCACGCAGCTGCGGCGCGGCAAAACAGCGGTTTTCCAGCACCGGCAATACCCGCCGCGCATGGGCGACCCGCTCGGCGTCCAGCTCGGTGAACACCAGCGCCGGCGCTTCGGCGGCATGGGCAATGGCAACGCCCAGCGGATCGACAACCATGCTGTTGCCGATATTGCGCTCGCCGCATTCTCCCACCGCCACCATATAACAGGTGTTCTCCAATGCCCGCGCGGTGACCAGCACCTCCCAGTGCATTTCCTTCAGCGGCCCCTTGACCCAGGCGGCAGGCAGCACCAGCACCTGGGCGCCATCCAGCGCCAGCCGGCGCGCCAGTTCGGGGAAACGCACGTCATAGCAGGTCATCAGCCCTACTTTCATGCCCGCCACATCCACCAGCGGCGGCACCTCGCTGCCGGGCGTGACGTTTTTCGATTCCTGCACGGCAAACGCGTCGTAAAGATGCAGTTTGCGATAGCGGGCGATAATTTCGCCGTGGCGAATAGCGATCAGTACATTAAACGCATGGCCGTCGCCGGTGGGCGTGTGCACGCTCATCATGGTGGTAAGCTGGGTGCCCCGGCTGGCGGCGCACAACGTGCTGACAAACGGCCCGTCCAGCGGCTGGGCCGACTTAAGCACTAAATCCGGGTCGGCGATATCCCGCGCCAGGATGCCCTCGGGCAGCACCAGCAAATCCGCGCCCCCCGCCAGGGCGCGGTCCATCAGGTCGAGGCAGGTTGCTAAATTGGTTTCCCATTCCCGGCTCACTGCAAATTGTCCTAATGCGACTTTCATTGTCCGTCCTCCTGCAGATTATGATAATGGGTAAGGAAAGAGTTCCGTCGGCGTAAGGCAACGTGACGTCAGTCCCTGCTCAAAAAGCTCAGCGGCAAAGTCCGCCACCATCCGCTGGTTGGCGTCAAAACCGTTTCGATTCCAGTCCGCCGGCAGGTCGCGTGCGGTACGCGCCAGATCGTCCATCAGCCAGGGCGTGGTATCGGCATACTTGACCCGCTTGTCGTGCCACAGACGGGCCGACTGCGTAATGATATCGCTCAGCGCCTGGGGCAGCTCCGGATGGGCTTGCGCCAGCGCCGGCTTGATGCCCAGCACATGGATTCCCGGGATATACCCCACCGCGTTAAAATAATCGAGTTCCGCCTGGCGAAAATCCTTCTGCAACTGGCGCAGATCCGAGGCGGGGGAAAAAAATCCGTTCGGCATAAAGGGAGTGAATACCGCGTCCAGCTCCCCCGCCCGTAATAAGGTCAGCAGCGGCCGCTCCCCGGGCGCGGCCTCGATACGCCCCGCGCGGCCGAAGCCGGCCAGGCGGTCGACCACCGGATGATCGTCTGTCAAACGGCCCACATACCAGGTGGCGTCATCGATACCCACCCCTTCGCGCTTCAGCAGGGTACGGGTCCAGGTATTGCCGGAATCCTGCCAGCCGGTCAGCCCGATACGTTTGCCGCGCAGTTGCCCGAGGGTGGTCAGCGGGCTGGTCTTGGTGGTGATGATGCAGCGTTGCCGGAACCCGCGCATCAGGAAGTGCGGCAGCGCCAGCAGGGAGTTATCGCCGCGGGCGACCGCCTGGGCATACCGGCTGAACGAGACTTCGCCGGCGTCAAAGTCGGCGCTGGTGGCGATGGAGTCCACCAGCGTGCCCACGCGATGGATTTCCAGGGAAAAACCTTGCGGCCTGAGATCGCCCAATGCCAGGGGAGTAAAATAATCCCAATCCCTGACCGCCAGCCTGATAGTGTATGCCACGTTGTTCCCCCATGCCGGCGTGCTTTCTTTTACCGGACATTAACAGTTGTAGACCATTTTGGTTTCGATTGATTAATTTCGATACTAAAACCACTTTGTTCAATGTACAATGTTAACTTTGTTACTGTACAAAGTTTATTCTTATGGATAATGCTCTTGAGGCCGGCTGGCTGGCCGAACGCATCCAGGATCGGACGATTAAAGGTATTGCGCTGGCGACCGCGGCGCTTATCGGCAGCGGCGCCATTGCCGTAGGCGTACAGCTGCCGGCGGTGCGCGAACTGGCCGGCCTGCTGGATGTCAGCCCGGCAACCGTATCCGCCGCCTGGGGGCAGCTGCGGCGGCAAAAAGTCATCGCCGGCGCCGGGCGCAACGGCGTATGGGTGTGCGGCAATATCGTCACGCCGCGGCCGGTGCGGTTCGAGGCCATCGGCAATTTCGGCGACAATATCATGGCCGACCTGACCCTGGCCGCGCCCGATCCGGCCTATTTGCCGGATCTGCGCGAGGCGCTGCTGCGCGGCGGGAGGGCGATAAACCTCAACAGCTACCGGCGCGAACCGATAAGCCAGGTATTGCAACAGGCCATCGCGCCGCGCTGGCCCTATCCCGCCGAGGCCTACCTCGCGGCGGACGGCGGTTTTGACGCCATGTACCAAACATTGCAAACCCTGATTATGCCCGGCGCCACGGTGGCGATTGAAGATCCCACCGCCACGCGGTTGCTGGATATGCTGGATAATGTGGGCGCGGACATTATCGCCGTCCCCTGCGATGGGCAAGGCCCTACCCCCGCGGGGCTTGAGGCGGCGCTCAGGCGTAGTCCGGTAGCTTTTATCTACCAACCGCGCACCCATTCCACAACCGGCCATACGGTTAGCCGGCAGCGCGCCGACGATATGGCGCATTTACTGCGCGCCTGCGCGACGCTGATAATTGAGGATGACGGCATCGGCGAGCTGTCCGCGCATCCGGTCCACAGCCTGGGCAATATTTACCCGCAGCGTACCGTGCATGTACGTTCATTTTCCAAAGCCTATGGCCCGGATTTGCGGCTGGCGGTGATCTCCGCTTCCAGTGATATCATCCGGCGTATTCAGTCGGTACGTAACTTCGGCGCCAGCTGGACCAGCAGGATATTGCAGGAAGCGGTGGCCTGGATGATGACCGATGGCATTACCCAGCAGACGCTTGCCGCCGCCCGGCATTGTTATGCCCAGCGCCGCCGGGCGCTGTTGCGCGCGCTGGCGCAGCGTGGGGTGGTGTTGCCGGATCGGGACGGGCTGAGCATCCAGATCCCGGTGCCGTCGGAGCAATATGCCCTGGTGACACTGGCGGCTCACGGTATCGCGGTGATGCCCGGCAAACGGCATAGTATCGGACCCAGCCGCTTTATCCGGGTATCGACGTCCCTGCTGGAAGCCGATCGGGTCGAGCTGGTGGCCGATGCCATCCAGTTGGCCTGCCGCCATGGCGACGACAATACTGTTCAGTAAAGGAAAGTAATGTATAATCGCGCCAGGAGATGACATTCCTCCTTTAACCGCCGTTTTTGGCTGATGATGTCTACGTTTACCTGCTCGGGTTGGGGGACGTAGTCATTGTGTTCGCCCTGCTGAGTTTTTCATTCCTTAAATTAATTAAAAAGGTTCTTATGTTTACCCTTTTATCAGCCGTGTTTATTGGTGGGGGGATCGGCAGCGTATTGCGCTGGTGGCTCAGCCTGAAGCTCAGCGGCAGCGGTTTTGCCATTCCTGTCGGCACCCTGGCGGTTAACCTGGTCGGCGCCTTTATCATCGGCCTGTTTATGGCGTTGTTTCTCCGTCTCACTCATATCGACCCGTTCTGGAAACTGTTTATCACCACCGGTTTTTGCGGCGGCCTGACCACTTTTTCTACCTTTTCGGCGGAAGTGGTTACCCTGATGATGACCGGGCAGATGCTTTGGGCGGGGGTGAATATTCTGCTGAATCTGGTCGGTTCGCTTGCCATGACGTTGTTGGCGGTGGGATTGGTGAATCTGTTCGGCCCGCCGGTGCCGTTATAAGGTGGCACACTCTCCCTTTGACACGCTCGTTGCAGGATTTGTGTTAGCGGGCATACCGTGCCATGGGGCGCTCGGTCGGGGGAAAACCCCACGCCCGATTCGACCCCATCGGCACGCTCTCCCTTTGACACGCTCGTTGCAGGATTTGTGTTAGCGGGCATACCGTGCCATGGGGCGCTCGGTCGGGCGAAAACCCCACGCCCGATTCGACCCCATCGGCACGCTCTCCCTTTGACACGCTCGTTGCAGGATTTGTGTTAGCGGGCCTACCGCGCCATGGGGCCTCGGTCGGGCGAAAAAACACGCCCGATTCGACCCCATTGGCACGCTCTCCCTTGAACACGTCTGCTTTGAGCTCGGTGTTGGCGGGCATACCGTGCCATGGGGCGCTCGGTCGGGCGAAAAAACACGCCCGATTCAACCCCATTGGCACGCTCTCCCTTGAACACGCCTGCATTGCGTTCTGTGTTGGCGGGCATACCGTGCCATGGGGCGCTCGGTCGGGCGAAAACCCCACGCCCGATTCGGCCCCATCGGCACGCTCTCCCTTGAACACGCCTGCATTGCGTTCGGTGTTGGCGGGCCTACCGTGCCATGGGCCGCTTTCCCTTTAACACCTTGTCGCTCAGTTCGGCGATTACGGGATTTCAGGCATAAAAAAAACCCGCATTAAGCGGGTTTTTCAGAATACTGGCTATCTTAAATAGCTGTAACGTCAGCAGCCGATGGGCCTTTGGCGCCGTTAGTGATTTCAAATTCAACGCGTTGGCCTTCGGCCAGCGTTTTGAAACCATTACTCTGGATGGCGGAGAAATGAACAAACACATCTTTACTGCCATCTTCAGGAGTAATGAAACCGAATCCTTTAGATTCATTGAACCACTTAACGCTACCTTTAATCTTAGACATCAAACTTACCTTTCAATAAATGATAGACACAAACTCTGTGTCGGGTAGTAGTACAGCAAGTGGCAAGCCCTTTGTCCAGCTTAAGATCGCTAAAACGTGACAAGAAATAGTAAAATAAGATTTTAACCAGGCATCAGCCTGCTATTGCATATTATAGACCAGGGAAACCGCCGTCTTGGTATCGGTGTGTTTCGGCGCGCTATCCGGCGTGGTGCTGTTATAAGTGACATCATAGGTCATCTTCAACGCAAAATGGCTATTGATGGCCACGCTCAGCCCGGTTTCGGAATTCGCCGTGATATCCTCGTTACCAAGAATGGAAACGCCCTGGATAAATTGCGTGCTGTCGGTCAGCTGATAAGCATAAGATGCCGCACCGTAGGCCAATGCCTTGGTCTGGCGACCGCCGCCCTGGAATTCATCGTGCCTTACGCCGGGACCCGCTTCCAACCGCAGGTGGCTGACCGGTCCGTTCAAGACCTGCCGGCCGTAACCCGCGGTCAGGGTTGAACGCGAGCGATAACCGTTGAAACGATCGCTTAACCAGCTGCCCTGCGTAAACAGGAAATTATCATCATCCAAATTATGACGCGCACGCGCACCGGCCTGATACTTTTCCGAAGAGCGTTCATCATCGGTTGAGTTATTTGCCGCTTCGGCCCAGATACTGTAGGCATTGGTCGGCTGGAACCAGGTCATGGTGCTGCTTGCCGCCAGTGAAGAGCTGGTGGAGTTGCCGGACTGCGCGTTGTAGCCGGCTTGAAGATTGCCGTCGAAACTTTTTTTCGCAGTGGAAGGATCGTCCAGTGCGGTAAAGATATCCGTATCAGCAAAAGTCGAAAAACTAGCCAGGGACATTCCCAGGATAGTCAGAAGCCATACTGCCCGAGAGCGGCCATTGCGTAACATAATTTACCTATCAAATGATTTTGAGGTTTTTAAACCAGCGAGTAACGAAAGGCTGATAGTGTAACGAATCGACACGGCAGGTGTACTGGTAATTTTTTGTAATATTGGTAACAAAAATTAATACACCGCGGTTTTCTTATCACCCGCCTACGGGTCCCCAGCCGGGATAAACACAAAAAAACGAGTCTTTTCAGCGTACTTATAAAATAAATTTTAGTATTTTGGCACTGATTTCGCACTCTTGGCGCTTACAATGGATCCGGACTATATTTTAGGATTAATCCTAAAAGAAGCCATCTCACTGTCGCCGCAGCATATTGTCGTCAACACCGCCTTCTCGGCAACAATTATCGCTTTTGCTCTACAAAAATTAACTTTTAAGCAACAAATAAATTGCGCTTATCATCGTCATCCAGAATAGCGCGCTGAATAGGAAAACCATTGCCCAGGCCCTATAGTGCGTAATATGCATTTTCGCGGATCCATGAACTCATGATATTAAAGCCGCTAGTATAAGAACATCCGCAGGGCGCGATGGCAGGATAAAAGAGGTGAATTGGCGTTATTTCAAACGATCGGCCTGCGTCACCGGCCGGGAGGCAAAACTGACGCCGTGCCCGGCCACGCCGCACTTATATATAGAGGGACAATTCGCCCAACGGACGCGTCTTAAAGCGACGGTGCATCCAGAGGTATTGGTCAGGCGCGCGCATGATTTCCTGTTCGACGATTTTATTCATATAGCAGGTTGCGGCCATTTCATCGTCCAGCGGATAATTTTCCAGCTGCGGCTGGATCAGCAGACGGTACCCCTTGCCGTTCTTTTTACGGATCAGCACCACCGGCACCAGCTTCGGCTGTGCCAGCCGGGCCAGCGTATAGGTGCCGCGGGTTGTAGCCGCCTGGTCAACCGCGAAGAAAGGGGCAAAAATACTGCCGCGCGGGCCATAATCCTGATCGGGAGCAAACCAGACCGTTTCGCCCTGCTTGAGCGAATGGACCATGCCGCGTAAATCCTTGCGGTCCAGCATCGCCTTGTTGGACCGCATCCTGCCCCAGGTTTGTACCAGTTCCATGGCTTTATTATTATGGGGACGGTACATGGCCATCATCGGCTGGCACAGCCCCATGGCGCGTCCGCCCAGCTCAAGGGACATAAAATGGATGCCGATGACCATAACCCCCTGGTTATGTTCGTTCGCCCGCTGCAGATTGTGCAGGCCGAAGACGTCAAACCAGCGTTTAACGCGGGCATCCGACCAGAACCAGGCCATGCCGGTTTCCATTAAGCCCATGCCGGCGGAGGTGAAATTATTGATGATAGTCCGCTCGAGCTTCTGCTTATCCATATTGGGAAAACAGAGTTCCAGGTTACGGCGCGTAATCGCGGCCCGGCGTTTCAGGAATGGCATCGATAAACGGCCAAGCCAGCCGCCCAGGGTATGCAACACCGGATAAGGCAGTTGCACCAACAGGAAAAGCACTCCCAGGCCGAACCAGGTCAGCCAGTAACGCGGGTGGAGGAGCGAAAGCGAAAATTTTTGCGGGTATGCCATTTCATTGATTCTTCATAAAGTTGTTGGGAACACCATTCAAGGCGCTCCATCAATCCTGGTCCTGATCGTTAAGCCAATAATCGCCGGATGCTATCAGCGCGAAGATCTCATGGTTTATTGCTAAAGGAGGCGAAGAGCGGCATTGACGGCGACCTCAAGCATCCCAACAAGCGCGCGGGCAAACCAAAACAGGTATTCTCAGTCATCAGACATCCGCACAGGAGGTAACGATAAAAGGCGCTTATTTTCTTAGGCTGCCCAGCCTAGCGATTCTGCAGATATATTACCATACGCCGGCGGCGGATTTACCAAAAATGACAATAGGTTATCTTCCCGTCCCGCCTGGCCGGACATAGTTGATAACGATTACAGGCGAAAAACCGACATTCAGGCGCCACGGTTTTCCGCCTCAGACCGTCACGGCAAGCCCCCTGCCCCTACAGCGGTCCGCCTAAGATGGTGTCGGCCAGGCCGGTAAGAATATTTTCCCCGGTTTCATTTTCCAGATCTTGATACCAGCGGCGGGTGGCCTGGGGATCTTTGCCATGGGTAATATCGCACCGCTTGCGGGCTTTCAGCACCAGCGACCTGACCCGCTCCACCCGCTTTTCCTGGTAGCGCAGCAGGGCATCTTCAATGCCGAGAGAATGCGTGCGCAGCGCCAGCGCCAGTACCACGGCGTCTTCCATCGCCGCGCAGCCTCCCTGCCCGATGTCAGGCGTGGTGCTATGGGCCGCGTCGCCCAGCAGGGCCACCCGACCGCGCGTAAAGGTGCTGAACGGCTCGATATCATGGATTTCCACCCGATTGACGCCCAAGGGATCCAGCTGCGTTATCAACCGCTGCACCGGCGCGCACCAGCCGGAAAAATACTCCCGTAAAGCTTCCCGCGCCCGGCCGCGCTCCTGTTCCAGCCCTTTTGGCAGCGGCACGTCAAAAAAATAATAAAAGCGCCGGCCCGCCACCGGCATCAGCGATACCCGCTTGCCCTGGCCGACAAACGTGGTCCACTGGTTAGCCGGCGCGATGTCCTCGTCGACGGCTACCAGGCCGTTCCAGTTGACGTAGCCCGCATAGCGCCGCGCCACCCGGTGGCCCAGCACATAATCCCGCGCCAGAGAGTGGGTGCCATCAGCACCGATAAGCAGATCGCCGGTAGCGGCGCTGCCGTCCGCAAACCATGCCGTTACCTGGGAGCCATTATCCTCAATGCGCGTCAGGCGTTTATTGAGAAAGACGCGCTCGCGGCCGAATTCATCCAATAACATGGCTTGCAGCTCGGCGCGGGCGGTGGGATACGGGAACTCACCGACGCGCTCCACCAGCGGGCGCAGGGGAAAACGGGTCAGGATTCGCCCGGTACGATAATCCGCGTATGCCATAGTGGCCATATCGCCGCCAAGGGCTTTTATCTGTGGGCCAAGACCCAAAAAATTCAGACATTTAACACCATTAGGCCAAATGGAAATGGCCGCCCCCACCGGCTTGATATCCGTGACCGCTTCATAGATTTCGGTTTGATAGCCGACATTGCGCAGCGCGATGCCCGCGCTGGCGCCCCCCATCCCCGCACCAATGATAATCGCTTTCATCGTAATGTCCTTTTATTGGCAAGCCCTCCTTCGTGGAAGCAATTTGAATGCCATTATTATAATTTATTGATTTTAAATAATTTTATTCAAATTTAAATTTTAGCCACCTCGACACGGCCCTGGTTTGCACTATGGGAGACCGTTTACGGTTGCTGGCCAGAAACCCCGGCCGGGCTGATTTTTGCACAGGCCTTTATATATACTCAGTATTTATTTATACTGAGTATATAAAATACCGACAGAGAGGTGTAACCCGCGCGTCCGCCAGGGAATCGCGCGCACGCCAGGCGACCGCACATTGCCAAAAGCGCCGCAGACCTGCGTGCGCAAATCCGTCTGGTGCCGCCAGTTTTTTTTACCGTCAACGCATAACCAAGGCCGCTCGCCTTGCGTTTTTCCAGGGGAGTTTTTTATGAAAGCAGTGCAATTCAGCGCATACGGCGGTCCCGAAGTCCTGCAGGTGGCGGATATTAACGAACCCCACGCCGGTCCCGGCCAGGTGCGGATTGCCGTCCGGGCCGCCGGCGTCAACCCTTCGGACGGCATGAAGCTTCGGGCCGGCTGCTGGCGCGGCCGGCCTATTGCGCTGCCTTCGGGCATCGGTGTCGAGGGCGCGGGCGTGGTGGATGAAGTCGGCGAAGGCAGTACCGACGTTAGCCTTGGCGATGCCGTCTTCGGCTACGGCATTAACACGGCGGCGCAATACGCGGTTCTGACCCATTGGGCCCGCAAGCCCGACGGCCTGCCGTTCGCGCAGGCGGGTGGTTTCCCGGTGGTGGTCGAAACCGCGACGCGCATTCTTGCGCAGGTTGGCGTGAAGGCCGGCGAAACGCTGCTGGTGAACGGGGCGGCCGGTGGCGTTGGTTCCGCGGTAATCCAATTCGCACGTTACCGCGGGATCATCGTCATTGGCACCGCGAGCGCCCCGAAGCATGAATACCTGCGCGGGCTCGGCGCCGTCCCGACAACCTATGGCCCGGGCCTGGTTGAAAGAATCGGCCACATCGCGCCGGCCGGCGTCAATGCCGCACTCGATCTGGCCGGCCCGGGCATCCTTCCCACGCTTATCGCGCTGGTCGGCGATCCTTCCCGCGTTCTTTCCATTGTTGATGCCACCGCGCCGCTGCACGGGGCGCAGGGATCTTTCGCGCCACAGAACCATCCTGAACGGGTCTTGTCCGAAGCGGCGCGGCTGTATACGGAAGGCGTGTTCCACATGCCTCTGGATAAGACATTCCCGCTTGAACAAGCCGCAGAGGCATATAAACGCAGCGCCGCAGGACATGCCGCGGGCAAGCTGGTGATCACCCTTGGTTGAATGACCTTAATGAAGATGGGATGCAAAAAGGGCCGGAACCGGCGGCGCGCCGGGGTGTTGAAGCAGTGGCATTAGGGCGTGCGGGTTAAGAACCCGCACGCCGGCTGCAGCATTAGCGCGCCATAACGCCCGCATCGGCGCTATGGGAAGCCATAGCCGCCGATGACTATTTTTGCCGTCTTTCCACGCCGCTGGCCTTCTTATGGGTCTTAGCCGGCTGCGGCTTGGCGACGGCCTCATCGGCAAAGGCATAGTCGCCATCGTGATAGACCACAAAGGCCTGGCATTCGACGGTCGGCTTTTGCACGCGATGCAGCGTTAAGCGGCTGAATTTCATGACGCCGTCGTTTACGGTCACCGTACTGTACTCGTTCTTGACATTGACGTTGTACAGATTGTCGCCGCGCCAGGTCAGCTTGCCCCGCCGCGCGATGGTGCGCTGCCATTGACGGCAATCAAGGGTGTCGCCCGACCGGGTCACGATAAAAGTGGCGATGGCGGCCGGATCGGCCAGCTCCTTTTGCGGCCCGGTGGTCATCCACACGCCGGCCACGTCCGCAGGCGCGGCGGTTTTGGCCGCAGAGGGATAGTCGGTATAACCGGCGCACCCGCTCAGGGTCAATGCCAGCAGACCCCAGACACAATTTTTCGTCATACCCATATCCTTATTAAGTCGAAGCGGAATTTTAGCATTAAAATTCGCGAAGACATAAAAAAACCCCGACAGAGTCGGGGTTCGGAATCTTTGGGTTGGGTTAGGGTTACTTGACTGCTCCGGCCTGGGCCATCATCGCTATCGCAAGAACCTTACCACAGCCTCAGCTGTATATTACAGCGCAACGACGTTAGTTGCAGACGGGCCTTTCTGGCCTTGTTCGATGTTGAACTCGACCTGTTGGCCTTCGTCCAGGGTTTTGAAATCATTGCTCTGGATTGCAGAGAAGTGAACGAACACATCTTTGCTACCGTCAGCAGGGGTGATGAAACCAAAACCTTTACCAGCATCAAACCATTTTACTGAACCGGTCATTTTATTAGACATTGTTGTTTCCTTTTAATAGGGCCGCCATAAGGCGATTGTGGTCTGCTTGTCAGGATTTACTTATGGGAGCACTAGAGAAGGAAATTCCTCGGAGATACGGTATATTGAAATATCGTCTTTACCGGAACAACTTTACTAAAATGACATTCATAAATAGGTCTGTACTACAAACCGATGACGCTATTTACACATAGTGCGATGGTGATAGCAAGCACTTTTTCTATTATTAATTTTTCAACCACTAAATGTTGCATAAATGAACATATATGCTAAATACATCGAAACGGAGCCGTGCAAATCATTAATAAGCAAGCTAAAAATAATTTATCGCACGCCACGGGATAACAGAAGGCTCGTGGCCAAACGGCCTCTTTCGCTGTGGCGGTGAACACTTTTTTTAGTTGGAAGCCTGAAGGTTGCTGCAGGATAAACAAACGCAGTAGGGACAACAGCACTGACTACCAGACCTGAAGAAGTGCCCCCGAAGGGGTAGTTCATCAGACGGCGATAATTTGATCCGCGACGATGGAATAACCGCCGTTCCACTCCATGCGTCCGGTAATGGTCAGACGTTCCCCACGTAAATGCGCCATCAGTTCCAGCGCCATGATGTCGAAGCCGACCACGGTGAGGGGATACGAGCTGCGCTTATCGCTTTCCGCCAGGATGGTCGCTTTTACCATAGGGCGGCCGGTGTTGCCTTTGATACGGCTCGGGGACTTGGTAATGACGCCTGACAACGTTGTGGTGATGGGTTTGGTGTTGGTTTCGATAGGTTGCTGATTACTCGAATTCATGACAGGTATACCTCCGCATTTTCATTTTTCGCCTGAAACGACATTCTATTTTACCTGATTACACACCGTTTGTGTGAGTGATTGTGTAAGTATCGCGCAGAATTATGCCGATAAGGCGGCTGATCCGCCGCTGCAGGGGACAAGATGAAAGCATTTACCCGTCGCCTGCACTGTGCCTGCGCATGCTGTATCCCCGCCCGGGCTGGACGAACGGACGGGGCAGGATAATTATGCACGGTATTTTTCCAGTAAGGCCAGGGCAATGGCCTCGGTTTCAGCGTCCGCCCGACCGGAAAAATTTGCGGGGCGAAAATGCATCTGGAATGCGCTGATAACCCGGATGGTTTCCTCATCGGCCTTGCCATGGAGCGGCAGGCTGTAACCGTATTTAACCAAGGCGCGCTGGATGTTAGCCACCGGCGCGTCAGCTTCCGGCGCCCTGCCCGCCAGATATTTATCCACTACGTGTTTATCTGGCCAGGCGCCGATGCCGCGCTCGGCCAGTTGGGCCCAGGGGAACAGCGGGCCGGGATCGGTTTTCCTCAGCGGTGCGATATCGCTATGCCCCACCACGTTATCGGGGCGTATCTGGTAGCGCCGGATAATATCTTCAGCCAAACGCGCCACCAGCTCGACCTGTTCGGGGGCGTAGGGATACCAACGCTTCCCCGCGGCCGATTCGGTGAAACCCGGATTGACGATTTCGATACCGATAGAGGTATCGTTAAGATTGCTACGCCCGTTCCATTCGCTTATCCCTGCATGCCAGGCGCGCTTGTCCTCGGGCACCAGCTGCTGCGCCACCGCCTTGCCGTTGATCAGCGGGGGAGCGGACGATACCAGATAATGCGCGCTTGCCGTGCCCCGTGTCAGCAAAGCCAGCGACGCCTGATCATCAACGGCGGTATAATGCATAACCAGATAGCGCACTCTCTCATCCTGGTTTAACGACGCTATAGACGTATCGACCCCATAGCCGCCGCGATCGGTTATCCCCACCCTGTCGGCGCAGCCGGCCAGCATCAACGCCACCGCGAGGGACAGGCCCGCGAAAGATTTTTTATTTATCACCTTGATCTCCTAGTGAAACAAAAATCTTAGCGTTCCCGTCATTAACTCCGCCTAAACACTATTTGATATTGCCGGTTAATCCCGTTGCCAATCCCCTTGTTACTGAAGTCTCCACCCGATAAAAAAGAAGGGTGAAGCGATTATCATTGTGATAACCAATTGGGAATAAACTCCCGCAGATAGAGAAAAAATTTGACTTTATTCAGCATTAGCCACTGCCGATTTAACCTATCCACTACGGGAATATTAATTTTCACCTTGCCGCCTTTTCCTGTGAAATGTTATTAACGTTATCCCCGGCATGTTTTTTCGCACTATCCGTAACCCGCGATGGCAACGTCTTTATTATTCCAGCACTGAATGATTTTCATCATTGATACCTTTACTTAAAAATCATTTAAATCATAATGTTACACTCAGTTTCATAGATTGAATTCCCCATGGCAGCGATAAGACGGCGCGACAGGACTTTATGATTTGATTATTTGACTTAAGTTAATTTTTTTATTTATTCTTTATACGCTATCGCCATCATTTTTTATGACGCCAATATAAAAAAATAATAATTACGATTTTCAGGCTAAAGAATTCTCACCTTAAGCCGTTAATCCTACTGGCAAGACATATTAGCCAGGCTTGATCAATTCGCCGATCAATTTTATCACCAGAACAATGATGAAGCGGCAACGATGAAAATTAACATTCTTTTTACTTTATTTCCTTTGTTGTTATCGGCATGTACCGGTGTCGGCCATTACAAAGTTGATCAGACCGCGGAAAATAAAGCGGACTTCCATTTTATCGGCATTCCCGTCCTGGCGGGGGCCATCGGCTCCAGCTTTCCCCTCACCGCGAAGTACAGCCTGACCGCCGGACATGTAGCGAAGATGATGATGGTCAAGGTAAAGGCTTACAACCCTCTGTGCGATGTGGCCATTATCTACCACGATAATACCGGACGCGCCTTGCCCAAGCTTGAGACGGCGGGCAAAGGCGATAAGCTCAGACTGTATGGGTACAACGCCTATACCGCGATGCCAACCTCTTCAAGCGGTGTGTTAAAGGAGTTCGGCTGGTGGGATAAACCCGGCACCAGTTGCCTGGTCGGCCTGAGCGACGCCGGCGGCGTGCCGGGAATGAGCGGCGGTCCGGTTTATGCGCAGGATGGCGCGATAGTCGGGGTGTTCACCGCGACGCATCCCAAGCGGAATCAGACGATGTTCGTTCCCTACCAGGAAATTGCCGGCTGGGTCACCCGGGAAACCAAAAGTTAACGGCTATCATCGATTGCGCCACCGTACTGACACAGGCGGCGCCCCATCATTCTCCCGCCGTCTGACGCCCTTTCCTCGTTAGCGCCTACCGCCGTTATGGCCGGGAAGGGTTGCTCATTATTTAACAAAGCATTCTCACTAATTTCATAACATTTGATATGAAAAGCCTTGACGTGCACATTCCCACCCTTTAATTTCGTAACGTTAATTACGAAATTAAAGTATCTCCTTATACGGAACCACAACCGGGATTTTCCCTTAACTTACAACCAAGGTGACAGCATGAGTCAATCACTCCAAGGTAAGATAGCGTTGGTCACGGGCGGCAGCACCGGAATCGGACTGGGCATTGCCAGGCAGTTTATCAATGAAGGCGCGTTTGTCTTTATCACCGCGCGCCGCCAGGCGCAGCTGGATGACGCCTTGGCCGAACTGGGTTCTAACGCCTTCGGCATCCAGGCCGACGTCGCCGACCTCGGCGCGCTTGATAACCTTTTCGCCCGCATCAAGGAACACAAGGGACACTTGGATATCGTGGTCGCTAACGCCGGCGGCGGTGAGCTACTCGGGCTGGCCGATATTACCGAAGAACACTACGATCGCACGTTCAATATCAACGTGAAAGGCGTGCTATTTACCGTACAAAAATCGTTGCCCCTGCTGGCAAAAGGCGCGTCGGTGATCCTTACCGGCTCAACCACCTCTGCTATCGGTGGGAAAAACTTTAGCGTCTATAGCGCGACAAAAGCCGCCATCCGTAATTTTGCCCGCAGCTGGATACAGGATCTGGAAGGACAGGATATCCGCGTTAACGTCTTAAGTCCCGGTCCGGTCAAAACACCGGGATTGCTGGGCCTGGTGGAGTCCGATCAGCAGCAGGCCCTGGTGGACAGCTTCGCGGCGCTGGTGCCCCTGGGAAGAGTGGGCCATCCGGATGAAATCGGCAAGGCGGCAGTATTCCTCGCCTCGGATGCGGCAAGTTTCGTCAATGGCGCCGAACTGTTCGTCGACGGCGGCCAGGCGCAAATCTGACACCCGCCAACACCGAACGCAATGCAAACGTGTTAAAGGGAGAGCGTGCCGATGGGGTCGAATCGGGCGTGGGGTTTTCGCCCGACCGAGCGTCCCATGGCGCGCTAGGCCCGCCAACACCGAACTAAACTCAGACGTGTTCAAGGGAGAGCGTGCCGATGGGGTCGAATTGGGCGTGGGGTTTTCGCCCGACCGAGCGCCCCATGGCGCGCTAGGCCCGCCAACACCGAACTCAACTCAGACGTGTTCAAGGGAGAGCGTGCCGATGGGGTCGAATCGGGCGTGGGGTTTTCGCCCGACTGAGCGCCCCATGGCGCGCTAGGCCCGCCAACGCCGAACGCAATGCAAACGTGTTAAAGGGAGAGCGTGCCGATGGGGTCGAATCGGGCGCGGGGTTTTCGCCCGACCGAGCGCCCCATGGCGCGCTAGGCCCGCCAACGCCGAACGCAATGCAAACGTGTTAAAGGGAGAGCGTGCCGATGGGGTCGAATCGGGCGTGGGGTTTTCGCCCGACCGAGCGCCCCATGGCGCGCTAGGCCCGCCAACGCCGAACGCAATGCAAACGTGTTCAAGGGAGAGCGTGCCGATGGGGTCGAATCGGGCGTGGGGTTTTCGCCCGACCGAGCGCCCCATGGCGCGCTAGGCCCGCCAACGCCGAACGCAATGCAAACGTGTTAAAGGGAGAGCGTGCCGATGGGGTCGAATCGGGCGTGGGGTTTTCGCCCGACCGAGCGCCCCGTGGCGCGCTAGGCCCGCCAACGCCGAACGCAATGCAAACGTGTTAAAGGGAGCGCGGGTTTGCCGGCCATGCCCGCATGGCGGTATCCACCACGGCGCGAGCTTCATGCGCCGAAATACCCTCCTTGGCCTTAATGGACAAACCATACAGCAC
This sequence comes from Sodalis sp. RH14, assembly GCF_047324285.1. Taxonomy (NCBI): domain Bacteria; kingdom Pseudomonadati; phylum Pseudomonadota; class Gammaproteobacteria; order Enterobacterales; family Bruguierivoracaceae; genus Sodalis; species Sodalis sp. RH14. The sequence goes on along the minus strand of NZ_CP178739.1, from coordinate 1,245,031 downwards.
CGTGGCAAAAAAGCCGGCCAATGCGCCGGCATCTGTCTGCGCCGGGACGTCGCCCTCGGCGATACCCTGCGCGATGCGCCGGCACAGCGCGCGCTCCGTCTCCTGCCGGGCCTCGTTAACGATTTTCCGCACCGGCTCCGACGCAGCGGAACAGTTGATAACCGAGAGGGCCAGCATGCATCCCGGCGGCGTACTGGTATCGGCAATACTCTCAACCGCCTGGCTCAATATGCGTTCAACCGCCGCCCGCGCGGTCTTTTCCTTCAACGCCTCGGCCTGATACCGGGCCGGACCATCGATATAACGTGCGATAGCCTCCAGGAACAGATGCTCTTTATCGCCGAAAGCACTATAAACACTGGGCGTGGTAACCTGCATGACCTTCAGCAGCTCGGCCATGGAAGTGGACTCATATCCGCGCAGCCAGAACAGACGCATCGCCCGATCCAATACCGCCTCGCGATCAAAAGAGCGCGGCCGGCCGCGCGGCTTGCCTGCAGAGGGTTTTAAGGTTTTCATAACGATCGATTCTAAATTATCGCCGCCGCCACGGCAAGCGACAGATAACACCCGGCCCCGCGTTTAAACGCTACGGACAGCGGCATATTCGCCGCCCGGCTCCCCGGCGCCGACCGAGGCAAAATAGTGCGGCATCTCACCCGCTATTATGATCAATATCTCACAACCGTGTAATAAATAATGCTTATATAGTGGCAAGCGCGAGTATTACTCGCCGGCAACAATAATTACATAATCCTATTTATTAATTAATCTGATGCATACACAGCCATATTATCATCCTTTGTCATGGGCGGGGGGCTGGCTTTTTTCGCCGTTGCCGGAACATTTTATATTAGGGATAGCACCGCAGGCGCCTGGCCATCATGACTAAAGCCAACGTCTATTATGGATAACCTATACGACGCGTGCTTTATTAAAACTATTTAATATGAATATAACCCTACGCATAATTTCGCCTATGCCGTATAAAGTCAAAAATAACAGAGGTGCATAATGACCAGAATATCACTCATCATTGCCGTCTCCCTGGCGGTCCTGAGCGGATGCGCCGCCAACCGCACCTCATCCGGCGATACCTTCACCGCCGCGCAGGCCAGGCAGATCCATACCGTCACCTACGGCACATTAATTTCCGTACGCCCCATCACGATACAGGGCGGTAATGGCGAAAACGCTGCCGGCACCATCGGCGGCGGCGTTATCGGCGGCTTTTTAGGCAACACCATCGGCGGCGGATCGGGCCGCGGCCTGGCCACCGCCGCGGGTGCCGTAGGCGGAGCGGCGGCAGGCTCGGGGATACAAAGCGCCGCCAATCGCAGCGCGGGCGTAGAGCTTGAAATCCGCCGCGACGACGGTTCGACGATTATTGTCGCCCAGGCACAGGGCCCCAGCCAGTTTTTTGTCGGACAGCGTGTCGCCATTGCCTCGGGCGGCGGCAGGGTCACGGTTTCACCACGCTAACCCGGCCACTGCCCCACTGCCGGGGCGATGTCGTTTTATAGGGAGTTATCATTATGCTTTTGCGCATGTTCCGCCGATGGATGGTCCGTTTGCTCATGGTTGCGGTTATTCTCGGTCTCGCTGCGTTTGCCATCAGGATCTATGAGACCGAACGCGGTCCGGAACTCCAGCTGTGGCACACGTACGTGCCACAGGATATGCACGCCGATGAGATTGATAAGGCGACCTGGGCCGATTATATCGCCGCCGAGAATAAACTCTTCCAGTCCGTGCGGGAAAATGTAACGGATAAACTGGATATCAGCCAGCAGACACCCTTAAACCGCTATTTTTCCGGCAGCCCGATTTTCCCCGATCGGTTTGCCACTAACTGGAACCGTTCTTATATATTGATGCCGGAGGGAACGCCCAAGGGGGCGGTGGTATTGCTGCACGGCCTGACCGACACGCCTTATAGCCTGCGCCATATCGCGGAAAGCTACCGCCGGCAGGGTTTTGTGGCCATCGGCATCCGTATGCCCGCGCACGGCACGGTGCCCGGCGCGCTGACCGATGTGCGATGGGAAGACTGGATGGCGGCTACCCGCCTGGCGGTACGCCAGGCCAGGGTGCTAGGCGGCGATGCGCCGTTACATATCGTCGGGTTTTCCAACGGCGGAGCGCTGGCCATGAAATACGCGCTCGACGCGCTGGAGAATCCGCACCTGACGAAACCAACACGGATCATTTTGCTATCGCCCATGATAGGCGTAACCCGTTTTGCCCGCTTCGCCGGCGTGGCGGGGTGGCCGGCCCTGTTCCCCGCGTTCGCCAAGGCGGCCTGGCTGGGTATCGTGCCCGAATTTAACCCGTTTAAATATAACTCTTTTCCGGTCAATGGCGGCCGGCAATCCTTTGAGCTGACACGCGCGCTACAGCAGCAGATCACCCAGGACGCCGCGAATAACCGCCTGGACGCCTTGCCGCCTATCTTGGCTTTCCAGTCGGTAATGGATTCTACCGTCAGCACCCGCGCCGTGATTACCGCGCTGTTTGAGCATCTGCCGGCGAACGGCAGTGAAGTGGTGCTGTTCGATTTGAACCAGGCAGAAAGCTTCGGTCCCTTGCTGCGCACCTCCTCCTACCTGGCGCTGTCGCGCCTGTTACCGCCGCCGCCGCGCCGCTATACCACCACCATTGTCACCAATGTCTCCTCCGATAGCCTTGATACGCTGGCACGCACTACGCTCGCCGGCCAGACGGAAGAGTCGACCGAGCTGTTGGGCATTCAGTATCCGGCGGATATTTTTTCCCTCTCGCACGTGGCGCTGCCCTTCCCGATGAACGATTCGCTCTACGGGCGCTTTCCGCAGCCGAAGGATCAATATGGCATCAGTCTGGGCGCGTTTGCCGCCCGCGGCGAAAGGGCGGTGCTGGTAGTAGGTTTGGACTCCTTAATGCGGCTCGCGTCCAATCCCTTTTATCCCTATATGTTGAAAAGGATTAACGCCAAAATTGTTATGGACGCGCAATAAAACCGATTAGCGCGAAGCTTATTCCCTTTTACCTGATCGGCGCCCGCGGCAGGCGAACAGTTTTTATTGGTAATAACCGCAAGCCAGCGTTTATCTATCGGTAAGTTTAACGTTCTCTTTATAACCAGTGTAATGAAATAGTGAAGTGTGAATAGCATCTCGATTTCCAAAAATATAACTTATGAATTAATGAGTGTAGAAATAATGTCAAATAAACAATATGTGGTGTTGTTTAATATCGCTGCGTTTCTGTCCACCGCCATGACGATATTGCCGTTATCGGCCGCGCCGCCTCCGGCTGTTACCATCGCGATGATTGAGCAACGGGCGCCGCAGCGCGTCCATTATTACCTGGGGCGCATCGAGGCCATCCAAGCGGTGGATGTGTTGACCCGCACCGAAGGGTTTATCGCCCGCAGGGAGTTCGCCGACGGACAATTGGTCACGGCTGGCGAAGTCTTATTCGAGATCGATCCCGCCCTGCACCAGGCCTCGGTCGCGCAGGCCCAGGCCCAAGTGGACAGCGCCAATGCCGGCGCGCGGCACGCCCAGGTCAATCTGACGCGGATACAGCGCCTGGGGGAACAGCGATCCGTAAGCCGCGCGGATGTTGATACGGCGGTGGCGCAGCGGGACACCGCCAACGCGGCGCTGTCACAGGCGCAGGCTACCCTGCGCCTGCAGGAACTGCAGCTCGGTTTTACCCGCATCCTTGCGCCCATCGGCGGGCGCATCGGCCACAGTCATTTCAATACCGGCAGCCTCATCAACCCGGCGAGCGGTGCGCTGGCGCATATCGTCCAGCTTGACCCCATTCGGGTGGCGGTGGCCATCAATGAACGTGACTATATCACCGTTGCCTACCGGCATACCGGCGACGCCGAAGATCTGTCCGCCAGCGGTTATACCCCCCGCCTGCAATTGGCCAATGGCCAGGAGTATGCGGAACCCGGGGTTTTTGAATCGGTGGATAACCAGATTGACAGCCAGACCGGCACCATCACCGTGCGGGCGCGTTTTGCCAATCCCCGTCATCTGCTGCTGCCCGGGGGCGTGGTCAACGTCGCGCTGGTGGCCGGCCCCGCGCAGCCGGTGGTCATGGCGCCTATCGCCGCGCTACAGCAGGACCGGGAGGGTTTTTTTGTCCTGGTGGTCGACGGCCGCCAGCGGGTGGAAGTGCGCAGGGTGGTTACCGGCAGCCAGTTTGAGCAGGAATATGAGATTAAAGAAGGATTGACCGCCGGTGAACGGGTTATCGTCGACGGCTTGCAGCGCGTACGGCCTGGCATGGAGGTCGACGCCACCCTTGCCGCCCCATCAATCGATACCTCAAGGTAAGGGACGCGCCATGCTGCATTTTTTCATCCGGCGACCGAAGTTCGCTATTGTTATCGCGGTGGTGACCGCAATTGTCGGGCTAACCGCCTTAACCGTCATACCGGTAGAACAATTTCCCACTATCGCGCCGCCGGTGGTCTCGGTCAGCGCCACTTATCCCGGCGCCAGCGCCCGGGATGTGGCCGAAGCCGTGGCCTCCCCCATCGAGGCCCAGGTCAATGGCGTCAGCCATATGCTCTATATGGAATCCAACAGCGCGAATAGCGGCGGCTACCAGCTCAATATCACTTTCGCCACCGGCACCGATCCCGACATGGCGGCGGTGGAGGTGCAAAACCGCATTGCCCAGGTCAGCGCGCAGCTGCCCGCCGAAGTGAATAATAACGGCGTGACGGTACGTAAGCGCTCCTCGAATATTTTGCTGGGCGTGAACGTATTTTCGCCTAAGCATAGCCATGACAATCTGTTCGTCAGTAATTTTACCAGCCTGCGTATCCGTGATGCCATCGCCCGTATCAACGGCGTCGGCGACGTGCAAATCTTCGGCGCTCGCGATTACAGTATGCGCATCTGGCTGGATCCGCAGCGCATGGAGGCGCTTAACGTCAGCGTACAGGATATCATCCAGGCCTTGCGCGATCAGAATATCCAGGCCGCCGCGGGTCAAATCGGCTCGCCGCCCATCAGCTCCGGCCAGCAGCGTACCCTGACCATCAGCGGCCAGGGACGTCTGCTGGGCGCGGCGCAGTTTGCCCAGGTCATTATCCGCACCAATTCCCAAGGCGGCATGGTGCGGCTTAGCGATGTGGCGCGGGTGGACCTGGGCGCGCAGAATTACCAGGTTAACTCAGCGCTGAACTCAACGGACGCGGCCTTTATGGGCGTGTACGCCGCGCCGGGCTCCAACGCGCTGAATGTGGCCAATGCGGTCAGGACGGAAATGGCGCGGCTGGCGCACACCTTCCCGCCGGACCTGGTCTATGAAATTAAATATGACTCCACCGTCACGGTCACCGCCACCCTCGATGAAATCGTGATCTCGCTAGGACTGACGCTGGTGGTGGTGCTGGCGGTGGTTTTTTTATTCCTGCAAAGCCTGCGTGCGACCTTTATCGTGGCGCTGACGATACCGGTGTCCTTGCTGGGCACTTTTGCCGTGCTGTTTATCTTCGGTTACTCCGCCAACACCCTCAGTTTGTTCGCCATTATCCTGGCGCTGACGGTAGTGGTGGATGACGCTATTGTGGTGGTGGAAAACGTGGAGCGCCTGATGTCGCAGGATGAAACGCTGACGCCGTCGACGGCAACCGGCCAGGCAATGATACAAATCGCCGGTCCCATCATCGCCACCACGTTGGTACTGCTGGCGGTATTTGTGCCTATCGCCGTCCTGCCCGGCATTACCGGGGAGCTATACCGGCAATTCGCCATTACGCTGTCCGCTGCAGTCATCTTGTCGAGCATCAACGCCCTCACCCTCACCCCGGCACTGTGCGCCGTCTTGCTATCACGGCGCGAACCGCCGGTAACCGGCATATTTGGCGGTTTTAATCGCGGCCTGAACGCCATTCGCGACGGTTATGTCCGCCTCGCCCGGATGACCGGGCGACACGCCGCGATCAGCGTGGTGATATTACTGACGGTGGGCGCGCTCACCTGGTTCGGCTATAGCCGCTTGCCCAGCGCTTTCCTGCCTGATGAAGACCAGGGATTTTTCTTTGTTAACGTACAGCTTCCGGACGGGGCCTCGTTGTCCCGTACGCAGCGGGTCATGGACCAGGCATATCAATTGATACGAGCGAATCCCGCCGTCGCGGATGTCATTAAAATTACCGGCTACAGCCTGCTTAGCGGCGGCGGCGCGCCCAATACCGCTTTCGCCTTCGTCTTGCTGAAACCCTGGGGCGAACGCGCGCATGTCGACCAGGTGTTGCCGACAATCCAGGCCCAGCTATCCACCCTACCCCAGGCGATGATCATGGCGTTTAATCCGCCGGCCATCAGCGGCCTGGGCAGCGCCTCCGGCTTCGATTTGCGCATCCAGGCGCTGGAAGGCCAATCACCGCAGGCGCTGGCACAGGTGGCCGGCGCCGTGATCCTGGCCGCCAACGAGGATCCCCGGCTAAGCCGGGTATTTACCACCTTCAGCGCCTCGGTGCCTGAGGTAGGCCTGAGTATAGACCGCGAGCGGGCCGCCCTGCTGCAAGTGCCGGTGAGCCGCATTTTCACCACGCTGCAAAGCGCGATGGGCGGAGTGAACGTAGGCGATTTTCCCCATAACGGCCGTATGTTTAACGTACAGTTGCAAAACGACATGGATTTTCGCCAGCGGCAGGAACAAATCGGGCAGATCAGCGTGCGCAGCGATAGCGGCGCCTTAGTGAGGCTGGCAAATCTGGTCCGTCTGAGTCCGGTACTGGGCGCGCCGTTTATCGCCAATTTTAACCAGTTTCCGGCGGTGACGGTCAACGGCTCGGCCGCGCAGGGCATAAGCTCGGGCCAGGCGATGAACGTCATGGAAAAGATTGTGCGGCAAACGCTGCCCGCGGGTTATGGCTATGCCTGGAGCGGCATGTCCTGGCAGGAACAGTATGCCGGCGGGCAGGCGGTATTTATCTACGCCGCCGCACTGGTTTTTGCCTATCTATTCTTGGTGGCGCAGTATGAAAGTTGGAGTATTCCGCTGGTAGTGATGTTATCAGTGCTGTTTGCCATGGCCGGCGCGGTGGCGGGGCTTTTTGCCATGGGCTTCGCCAACGATGTCTACGCCCAGATCGGTCTGGTGCTTTTGATCGGGCTGGCGGCGAAAAACGCCATACTGATCGTTGAGTTTTCCAAAGCCCGGCGGGAAGAAGGCGCCAGCATTTCCGACGCGGCCCTGGACGGCGCCCGCCAACGTTTTCGCGCGGTAATGATGACGGCCATTTCATTTATATTCGGCGTCATGCCGTTGGTGCTGGCAACCGGCGCCGGCGCGATGAGCCGGCGCATTATCGGGGTAACGGTTTTTAGCGGCATGCTGTTGGCCACCGCCCTCGGCATCATTATCATCCCCGCGCTCTATTGGCACATCCAACGGCTGCGCGAGTGGGTGAAAAGATAACGCAGTCTCCGGCACGCGCTTCTTTATACTAAGGTGCTTGTATGCAGCTTATCCAAAAGGTTATCTACTATTTTTTTATAAACCGGATTAAACTCCCCGGTCTCATCCTCCCTCACATCCACATTCACTTCACCAATGGTTTGATCGGTGAAAAAGAAAAAAAACTTATCATTTCGCTTCAAAAACTTGCAAGCAAAATAATAATAAGAGTTGTTGCTTTTATCATTGGTGTCTTCTAATGCGATGCGTATGGTAAAAGCGATAGACAACTCTTTCGACTTGTTTAATTCTTGGGCGTCCTTGACTAAGAACTCCTTGTTTATCCCCTCGCCGATGGCGATATAACTTCCTTCAGACCCATCAGGAAGATAAAAAAGGTTTGTTTCAATACCTAAATAGTCGAGGAATCCCGGGACAAAACCGCGTAAAGCGCCATGGAGATGGTCCCAATAATGTGTGCGCGAAATGATATAGTCTTCATAGGCCTTTTGTATTAGTGCATAATTGTTCATGGCTGTGTCCAAAGTAAAAAGAGTCGTGCTACCAGTATAATCATCTTTATTGTCGCTGCACCGCTGGCTGGCTGGCATGCCGAAAATCATTTACAGACCGCCGTTAAAAACCTATGGCCGGTAGTGAAGCACAGCCGCCACAGCCCTGCGCAGTGGTTTCGCCAAACGGGCTAAAAGCCTAAAGGTTTTTCAGTATTATCAAGCAACATCCGACGATATTACCCACAAAATCCTGTACTGCCTACCATCAAAACCATGGCATTATAGACGATGTCTTCGCCGGCGGCACGCGATGGTGCATCTGCCGCCAGACGTTACCGGCAACGCAGTTTTCTGTAGAAGGTTAACCTATTGCAAACGTGATGTTGCCGTTGCGTATAGGATGCGTTTTGAACTCGGCAACCCGATGGGCAAAGAGGAAAACCTATGTGGGTGGTGAAAGGAGACAGCGTCTGCCTCGAGCACGGCAAACGCCTTATTCTTTGGCTTAACATTGTCGCCTATTTATTGTAAAGGATCTTATTCAGCCTCTTCCGCTACGTTATTTCCGTAGAGACGCTTTTGCCTTTCTTAATTAGGCTATTCCGTCGCATCGACATTTTCCAATAAAAAACGCGGCTGTAGCCGCCAGTCATAATAGTCGCTGGAATGGACACCCTGCACAAGACAAAGCAGGTGAACCCGCCTGCCTTGGCCGTTGTCGCCGGAAAAAACGGACCTCAGGCGGGAGCCCTGGTTATTAAACATCTTGGGATACGATGGACAGCGCATGAACACCTCCGCATCATTTTGAATGACGCGGAGATGTCGACCAGACCTGCGCGATTAACCTCACGATTAAAATCTTAGCTGTAGGCTCATGATAACAATACCAGGCAGAAGAATCCCCGACCTTACACTGACATGGCTATTCACATCATACTTAACGCCATGATATATATAGGGAGCGAAGCCTATACCCGTTGCCCGTTTAATATCCTGGTAGAACCCATCATCGCCACAACGCTCAAAGGGCGTAAATACAAACTCCCCCGCGTAGGCGTATAGCCCTTCAAAGCTCCACTGGTTGCGCCTTACCCAGTTTTTTCCCATACCCAGCAATACGCATCTATTACTTTCACTATTGATAAAAGTACCGGCAAAAAAACTGTAATCCGAATTTTTATGCACTTTTCTTTCTATGGCAACCAGTTGGTTCTTAAAGTACTGGTTATCCCCCTCCTTCGGGGCATAAATGTGATACGCAAAGGAGGCGGTATCTAATGAATAGAGATCCAAATCGTTCGCAAATGCTTGTGAAAAGCAAGACATCAGGCACATAAAACATATGAATTTTATCCACCGGGATTTACCAGACAATTTTACCTCCCTATTCCAGAGACTGGCATATTGCTTTTACTGTTCCTAACAAACCCGCGTTGATACCCCATTTTTTAGTTTCTGCGCCGAAGAAAACCCGTCCCTAAACGCAGTACCGCTGACATAAAAATACATTTATATCAAATACTTATATCCATAAGCTCACCTATAAATGGATAACACTCATGTCTTTTTGTTTAATAACATATTACAACATGATGTTTTTAGATGTTTTTAGATGTTTTTTACAAAAAAATCAAGCCATCGGAATGCAGGCTTCAAGCATAAGCGTTACTTTAGCGGCAGGACGGGATAATCCCGATATCATGCAAGAAGCTGAAAGTTTGATGTGGGCTGACTGCCTGTAATTTTTATACATTGCCACGGTGTGGCATTGGCTGGATTTAGTCTTGCCGTTATTAATGGGGGGAATCAATGGCGCAAAATAGCGGTACGGGTTCTGGCACTGTGATTTCATTGAACCGCGGGGCAGTATCGTGGGTGACTCGCGGGGATGCGGAAACCTATAAGAGTCAACCGCTACCAGGTATAAAGCAAAATTTATGGCGGCGGCTACACACCTATATCGTCCATTGATTCGCAGCGTGTTCAGTATCACAGCGGATAATTTGAATCCGAATGGTACGCCCTACTGGATTCGAACCAGTGACCTACGGCTTAGAAGGCCGTTGCTCTATCCGACTGAGCTAAGGGCGCACTGCGGGAAGTTGCTGGATAACGCGGATTGGATTATACGGAGCGGACCGGTCGAGTCAATGGCTTTTATGACAACGGGTGGTTCGCTGGACAAAAGGATTTCATTCAGTGCCTGACAGCGGGCCGCGCTTCTGCCAAAATACCCCCCATCTCAGCATGATTACACTGATGGATTGCCGATTCTGATGGTCGCTAAACTTATTGATGGTAAAACTATTGCTCAGCAGGTCAGGGATGAAGTGGCCGTGCGGGTGCGGCAACGCCTGAGCGTCGGGAAACGCGCGCCGGGACTGGCGGTGGTATTGGTCGGGGAAAATCCGGCATCGCAGATCTACGTCGCCAATAAGCGCAAAGCCTGCGAGGATGTCGGTTTTGTCTCCCGCTCCTATGAATTGCCGAGCACGGTCAGCGAGGCCGAACTGCTGGCGCTTATCGATACGCTTAATGCCGATAAGACGATTGATGGTATCCTGGTGCAACTGCCGCTGCCTCCGGGCATGGATAATATCAACGTGCTGGAGCGCATTGCGCCGGATAAGGATGTGGACGGATTCCACCCTTATAATGTCGGCCGCCTGTGCCAGCGGGCGCCATTGCTGCGGCCCTGCACCCCACGCGGCATCATCACCCTGCTGGAACGTTATCAGATCGAGACCTTCGGGGTGAATGCCGTAGTGGTGGGCGCATCCAACATCGTCGGGCGGCCGATGAGCCTGGAACTGCTGCTGGCCGGCTGCACCGTCACCGTCACCCACCGGTTTACCAGGGACCTCCAGCGTCATATCGAATATGCCGACCTGCTGGTGGTGGCGGTGGGCAAACCCGGATTTATTCCCGGCGAATGGATTAAACCCGGTGCCGTGGTGCTGGATGTCGGCATCAGCCGTCTTGCCAACGGCAAGGTGGCGGGCGACGTGGCCTTCGAGGCGGCTTCGCAGCGCGCATCCTATATTACGCCGGTACCCGGCGGCGTCGGTCCTATGACGGTCGCGACCCTTATTCAAAACACTTTGCAGGCATGTGAAGACTTTCACGATACAGCATCTTAACGGCGGAACACGATGGAAACTTTCTCACTTGACGGCCATCCGTACATTGAACTGTGCGATTTACTGAAGATTCAGGGTTGGTGTCACAGCGGCGCGGCGGCTAAAACCGCCATTTATGGTCAGCAGGTCAAGGTCAACGGTGCGATGGAAACCCGCAAGCGATGCAAGATCGTCACCGGGCAGCAGGTGGAATTTTTAGGACAGGTGGTGAAAGTCGTCGAATGAACCGCTATCGGCCCGGCGCAGGATATCCGTATGCCGCCGGGGCGTGAAGCGCTATAAACAACAAGGGCGCGGAAAAACCGCGCCCTTGCCGTATCCGCAGCCGTAAGAAACAACGCTTATTGCTGGCGCATGCCGCGGCGCAAACCCGCCTTCAGCCCCGGCAACGCGGCGCTATTATCCACGCCGCCAGATGGTGCCGCCGGCGCCGTCTTCCAATACGATGCCCAGTTCGGTCAGTTTTGCGCGGGCCTCGTCCGCCAGTTGCCACTGTTTATTGTTGCGCGCATCGTTACGTTGCTTGATCAGCGCCTCGATCTGTTCGGTTTCACTGATATCCACCCGGGCGCCGTTTTGCAGGAACTGCTCGGGATCCTGTTCCAGCAAGCCCAGGACATTCGCCAACCGGCGCAGCGCCGCTGCCAGCCCGAGCGACGCAGGCGGGTTTTCCACCTTCAGGCGGTTGATTTCGCGGGCCATCTCGAACAACACCGAATACGCTTCCGGCGTATTAAAATCATCATCCATGGCGGCGGTAAACTGGTCGACAAACGACTCGCCGCCGGCGGGCACGGCCGCTGCATCAGTACCGCGCAGGGCGATGTAAAGCCGCTCAAGGGAGGATCTGGCCTGTTTGAGATTATCTTCACTGTAATTCAGTTGGCTGCGGTAATGGCCGGACATCAGGAAATACCGCACCGTTTCCGCATCGTAATATTTCAGCACGTCGCGCACGGTAAAAAAGTTATCCAGCGATTTGGACATTTTTTCCCGATCGACCATCACCATGCCGGAATGCATCCAATAATTGACATAAGGCCCTTCGTGGGCGCAGCTCGACTGGGCGATTTCGTTTTCGTGGTGGGGAAACATCAGGTCCGAACCGCCGCCGTGAATATCGAAATGATTGCCCAAATGCTTGCAGTTCATGGCCGAGCATTCCACATGCCAGCCCGGACGCCCCGGTCCCCATGGCGACGGCCAGCTGGGCTCGCCTTCCTTGGACATTTTCCACAAGACGAAATCCATCGGGTTGCGTTTGACATCGTCGATATCCACCCGGGCGCCGGCCTGCAACTGCTCGAGATCCTGACGCGATAACACGCCATAGGTGGGGTCGGAGTCCACAGCGAACATGACATCGCCGTTGGCGGCCTGGTAGGCATGGTTTTTTTGCAGCAAGACCGCCACGATGTCGATGATATCGGCCATGTGCAAGGTCGCGCGTGGTTCTTCATCCGGACGCAGAATATTCAGGCTGTCGAAGTCCCGGTGCATTTCAGCGATCATACGGCCGGTAAGCGTATCGATGCTTTCATCGTTGGCATGGGCCCGTTTGATGATCTTGTCGTCAATATCGGTGATGTTACGCACATACTTCACCTCATAACCTTTAAAACGCAGGTACCGGGTAACGACGTCGAAGGCGACAAACGTCCGGCCGTGGCCGATATGACAAAGGTCATAAACGGTGATGCCGCACACGTACATACCGACTTTACCGGCATGAATGGGTTGGAAATCCTCTTTTTGACGTGTCAGGGTATTATAAATCTTCAGCATCGACATTCATTCCATGGTGTTAACGGGTACGTGTGTATAGCGACAAGTTGAGACAGGGTATTTTCCAACAGCGTATTGAACCCTGAAGGCGTCGGTAATGCAAGGACGGGGCCCTGGTTTTCAAACGGCGGGTTATCCCCGGCCAACAGCACGGCCTGGCTTGCCAGAATAACAGAAATGGTCATCCGCTGCGGTGAATGCTGACTCCATGGCAGACTTATGTTATAAATCCAGTCTGCTTGATCACTTCGTGTGAGCAACTCTTTTACCGACTCGTAGGACAACTATTTATGGTCACTCTTCATACCAATCACGGCGATATCGTTATTAAGACCTTCGCCGACAAAGCGCCGTTAACCGTTGAGAACTTCCTGACCTATTGCCGTGACGGCTTTTATGATAATACCATTTTCCATCGCGTTATTAATGGTTTCATGATCCAGGGCGGCGGTTTTGAACCCGGCATGACGCAGAAAAAAACCCGCGCCACCGTGAAAAACGAAGCCAACAATGGCCTGAAGAACAATCGCGGCACCCTGGCCATGGCCCGCACCAACGATCCGCATTCCGCCACCGCGCAATTCTTTATTAACCTGGTGGATAACGACTTCCTGAACTTCCGTTCCGAACGCCCGGACGGTTGGGGATATTGCGTTTTCGCCGAAGTAACCGACGGTATGGATGTAGTCGATAAGATTAAAAACGTGGCGACCGGCAACAGCGGCCCGCATCAGGATGTACCGAAAGAAGATGTGATCATAACCGGCGTGACCGTAGACGAATAAATCGTTGCCATGGCAACCCTGTTTGTTGCGGATATTCATCTTAGCGTCCAGGAACCGGCGATTACCGCCGGTTTTCTGCATTTTTTGCAACGGCAGGCCGTCCACGCCGACGCGCTCTATATCCTGGGCGATTTGTTCGAAGCCTGGATTGGCGATGACGACCCTTCCCCGCTGCACGGCGAGATAGCCGCGGCGCTGAATGCGCTGGCGCTTCGGGGAATACCCTGTTTTTTTATCCACGGCAACCGGGATTTCCTGCTGGGCCGGGATTTTGCCGCCGCCAGCGGCATGACGCTGCTGCCGGAAGAACAACTGCTTACCCTGTACGGCCGGTCGGTGCTGGTCCTGCACGGCGATACGCTGTGTACCGATGATCAGGCTTATCAACGCTACCGCCGGCGGATCAATCAACGTTGGCTGCAGCGCCTGTTCCTGGCGCTGCCGCTGAGATGGCGCCTGCGCATTGCCGGACGGATGCGGGCCAGCAGCCAGCGCGCCAATATGACGAAATCCCAGACGATTATGGACGTCAGCCAAGAGGCGGTTACCGCCGCGCTTGTGCGTCATGGGACCGATTGGATGATCCATGGCCATACCCACCGGCCGGCGATCCATGCCGTGCAGACCGCGGCGGGCATCGCCCATCGCGCGGTACTGGGCGCCTGGCATCTTCAGGGGTCGATGATCCGGGTTACCGGGGCCAGCGTCGAGTTGATTGAGTTCCCCTTCGATTAAGCGGCGCAATTTATAGCGCCGGCGGCTACGCAACCGTTTTCCTCTCCAGGCGCACATGATATGCTCTACGCCCTCTTCTTTCTGATAGCCTGCGCGGACGCATTGCGGCGCAGGCTGTGGGAGAGCGGTCGGCAACATTTACAGGAGCACCACGCGCATGCAATCCAATCTTGCCCCGGCAAAAATCGCCATCGTCATGGGGTCCAAAAGCGACTGGGCCACGATGCAATTCGCCGCTGACATTCTCGCCACGCTGCAGCTTGCCTGTCATGTGGAGATCGTCTCGGCGCATCGCACCCCCGACAAGCTCTTCCGCTTTGCTGAACAGGCATCCGCCGCCGGGTTTGAAGTGATTATCGCCGGCGCGGGCGGTGCCGCCCATCTGCCCGGCATGCTGGCGGCAAAAACGCTGGTGCCGGTACTTGGCGTGCCGGTGCAGAGCGCGGCATTAAGCGGCGTCGACAGCCTCTATTCCATTGTCCAGATGCCGCGCGGCGTGCCGGTGGGTACCCTGGCGATCGGCAAGGCCGGCGCGGCCAACGCCGCACTGCTGGCGGCGCAGATCCTGGCGTTGCACGATCGGGAATTATCCGCCCGGCTGGCGGCCTGGCGTGTGGCGCAGACTGACGAGGTGCTGGCGCATCCCGATCCGCGGGAGGAAGCATGAAACCGGTTTGTATCCTGGGCAACGGCCAGCTTGGGCGCATGCTGCGCCAGGCCGGCGAGCCGCTGGGCATTGCAGTCTTCCCGGTGGGGCTTGACGCCGATCCCGGCTCGGTGCCGGTGGCGCAAAGCGTGATTACCGCCGAGATCGAGCGCTGGCCGCAGACCCCCCTTACCCGCGAGCTGGCCCAGCATAATGCCTTTGTTAACCGCGATATTTTCCCGCGGCTTGCCGACCGGCTGACGCAAAAACAGCTGCTGGACAGCCTGAGGCTTGCCACCGCGCCCTGGGAAGAACTGACCGCGGCGGCGCAATGGCCGCAGGTGTTTGCCTCCTTTGGCGACCTGGCCATCGTCAAGCGGCGCGTGGGCGGCTATGACGGGCGCGGCCAATGGCGTCTCGTACCCGGCGAAGAGGCGGCGCTGCCCCAGGAGTGCTACGGCAGTTGTATCGTTGAGCGCGGTATCGCCTTTTCCGGCGAAGTTTCGCTGATCGGCGCCCGCGGCCATAACGGCGACAGGGTATTTTATCCGCTGACGCATAACCTGCATCAGGACGGCATCCTGCGCACCAGCGTGGTTTTTGCCCGGCCGGACGACAGATTGCAGCGCCGGGCCGAGAGCATGCTCTCGGCAATAATGCATGAACTAAAATATGTCGGCGTGATGGCGATGGAATGTTTTATCGACGGCGATGATCTGTTGATTAACGAGCTGGCGCCACGGGTGCACAACAGTGGGCACTGGACGCAAAACGGCGCGTCCATCAGCCAGTTCGAGCTGCACCTGCGCGCCATCCTCGGCCTGCCGATGCCTAAACCCGCCGTCACGGCACCGTCGGTGATGGTTAATCTTATCGGCACCGACTGCAACGCCGAATGGCTGGCCGAGCCGCTGGTCCATCTGCATTGGTATGAAAAAGAGGTGCGCCCGGGGCGTAAGGTCGGCCACCTGAATCTTAACCATAGCGATCCCGCCGCGCTGAGCCTGGCGTTGGAACATCTCGCTCCAATGCTACCAGTGGAGTATTACAGCGGGCTGGAATGGGCGCGGCAAAAACTGGCCGAATTGGGCTGAAAGATCGCGGAGAGACTCACTTAAAAAGGCCCCGGCGGGGGCGGTGAAGTTCATGCCAGGCCGGTGGGGTTTCCGCCGGCCATGCATCGAGCGCCCCCTGTATTGCCCGGCGCAGGCAATACAGGAATACACCTAAGCCTTGCACATGAAATAGTTGCCCAGGCGGCATGCATCACACCGCCGGCAAAATTGTCCCCCAAATAACATCACGCTTTGCGCATCAGACCATAAAATCTTTCAGCGCGCCATTAAGCGTGGCGCTTGGGCACATGGCCCGGCTGGCCAATTCCGGCGACGGATGATAATACCCGCCGATATCAACCGCCTTGCCCTGCACCTGGTTTAACTCGGCGACAATCTGGCCTTCGTGTTCGGCAAGGGTTTTCGCCAAGGGGGCAAACTGATCGCGCAGCTCGGCATCCTCATCCTGCCCCGCCAGCGCCTGCGCCCAATACAGCGCCAGGTAGAAATGGCTGCCGCGATTGTCCAGCTCGCCGGTTTTACGCGAAGGCGATTTGTTGGTATCCAGGAATTTACCGTTGGCCTGATCGAGCGTTTTCGCCAAAATTTTCGCCTTGGCGTTGGCGCGGGTGCTGCCCACATGGTCCAGGGACGCCGCCAGCGCCAGGAACTCGCCCAGGGAATCCCAGCGCAGGTGGTTTTCCTGCAGGAACTGCTGGACATGTTTTGGCGCCGAGCCGCCGGCGCCGGTTTCAAACAGGCCGCCGCCGCTCATCAGCGGCACGATGGACAGCATCTTGGCGCTGGTGCCCAATTCCATGATCGGGAACAGATCGGTCAGGTAGTCGCGCAGCACGTTGCCGGTCACCGAGATGGTGTCCTTGCCCTGGCGGATGCGATCGATGGAGAACTGGGTCGCTTCTTCCGGCGACATAATGCGAATATCCAGCCCGCTGACATCGTGATCCTTCAGGTAACGCTCCACCTTGCGGATCATTTGCGCGTCATGGGCGCGGGCCGGGTCGAGCCAGAAGATGGCCGGAGTATTGGATTCACGGGCGCGGTTAACCGCCAGTTTCACCCAATCCTGGATAGGCAGATCCTTGGCCTGGCACATGCGCCAGATATCGCCGGCCTCGACGGATTGTTCCAGCAGCACGTTGCCCTGCTCGTCGGTAACCTTGACTACACCGTCCTGTTTGATCTGGAAAGTTTTATCATGCGAGCCGTATTCCTCGGCCTTTTGCGCCATCAGGCCCACGTTGGGCACGCTGCCCATGGTGGTCGGATCGAAGGCGCCGTGCCGTTTGCAATCGTCGATCACCACCTGGTATACGCCTGCGTAGCAGCGATCCGGGATCACCGCCTTGGTATCATGCAGCTTGCCGTCGGCGCCCCACATCTTGCCGGAGTCGCGGATCATCGCCGGCATCGAGGCGTCGACAATGACATCGCTCGGCACATGCAGATTGGTGATGCCTTTGTCGGAATTGACCATGGCCAACTGCGGCCGCACCTGGTACAACGCCTGGATGGCCTGTTCGATTTCCTGCTGGCGGTCGGCGGGCAGCGCCTTGATCTTGGCGTACAGATCGCCGATGCCGTTATTGACATCAATGCCCAGCGGTTTGAGTTCGTCCGCGTAGCGCTCCAGCACATCCTGGTAATACTCAGCGACAAACTGGCCGAAGATGATGGGGTCGGAGACTTTCATCATGGTGGCTTTCAGATGCACCGACAGCAGCACGCCCTGTTTTTTGGCATCCTCAAGCTGTTCGGCGATAAAGCGGCGCAGCGCCTTTTTACTCATCACCGACGCGTCGATAATCTCACCGGCATTCACGGCGGTTTTGGCTTTCAGTACCTGTACCGCGCCGTCTTTGCCCACCAGCTCGATTTTTACGCTGCCGTTATCGGCAATCAGTGCGGATTTTTCGCTGCCGTAAAAATCGCCGTCGCTCATATGGGCAACGTGGGATTTTGAGTCGGCGGACCAGGCGCCCATCCGGTGCGGATGCTTGCGGGCATAATTTTTCACCGACAGCGGCGCGCGGCGATCGGAGTTACCTTCGCGCAGCACTGGGTTTACCGCGCTGCCTTTGATTTTATCGTAACGGGCATTGGCTTCTTTTTCGGCGTCCGTGGCGGGTTCATCCACATAGTCCGGCACCTTGTAGCCCTGCTGTTGCAGTTCCTTGATGGCCGCTTTCAGCTGCGGCAGCGAAGCGCTGATATTGGGTAATTTTATAATATTGGCTTCGGGGGTGACGGCCAGTTGGCCAAGCTCGGCCAGGTGATCGGCGATTTTTTGATTTTCGTTAAGGTATTCCGGGAAGTTGGCGATGATGCGCCCGGCCAGCGAGATATCGCGCGTTTCCACCGCGATGCCCAGGGATTGGGTGAACGCCCTGATGATCGGCAGCAGGGAATAGGTGGCCAGGGCCGGGGCTTCATCAGTAAGCGTATAGACGATCTTCGAGGTTGTGGACATTTATTACGTTAACTCCTCTATATCATAGCGATTGCAACTATCTTGAAGAGTGCGGGACCGTTGCGTTCACCGTCGGCACCATCCGGGAGCATAGGCGGAAAAAAACGATTTCCGGGAAACACTTCCAGGTGCTTCAGTTGGGCAGAGTGGGTCTGCGGAATGATGGTGTACCAGGCCGTTACTGTGCAGTAGACGGCCGGTAACTGTCAACCGGGTTGTCACTCTGTTGAACATCAATTGTTTCATTAATGTTCACATATTGTAAAAATTAGCCCTGATATTGCCGGTGAGCGCCTTTTTTCCCCAGCAGGCGCTGCCCCAGCACGGTGCCGCAGGCGGAAAGCAAGAGCGCGCCGCACAGCGGAACCATCCACCACAGGCGATAATCCGGCTCCCAGGGAAAATCGAACACTTTACGCTGCAACAGCCCCAGGGCCACCTCCGCGCCCGCCGCCGCCACCACGCCGGATACCAGTCCCAATAATGCAAACTCATACCACAGCGTGGCCCGCAGCAGCGTTTTCCCGGCGCCAAGCGTGCGATAGACCACCAATTCCTGCTGGCGCTGGCGCATGCCGACCTGTACCTGCGCCAGCAGCAGCAGCCCGCCGCACAGTAATACCAGTATCACCATGATTTCCAGCGCCCGGCTGACCTGTTGCAGAACCTGGCCGATCTGTCCCAGAATGGCACCGATATCCAGCAGGCTGAGCGTGGGAAACTGGCGGTTTAGCTGTGCCGGAAAAGCCGCGGGGCCCTGATAACGGAAACTGGTCAGCCAGGTTTGCGGCTGGCCGTCCAGGGCGCCCGGAGGAAAAATAAAGAAAAAATTCGGCCGCAGGCTTTCCCAGTCCACCTTGCGCAGGCTGGTGATCCGGGCGCTGAAGGATTGGGTATCGCCGGTAAAGGTGAGCGTATCGCCAAGCTTGAGCTTGAGCTGGTCGGCTACCTGCTGTTCCATGGAGACTTCCCCCGGCCCCGGCGGCCAAACGCCCGCCACCAGCAGGTTGTGATCGGGCTTTTGCTCCAGCCAGGTCAGGTTCAGCTCGCGGTTTACCGTCCGTCCGCCCGCATCGTTCTCATGGATCAGGTCGGTGGCTTTTTGGTGATTAATTTCCGTCAGCCGGGCGCGGATGATCGGGTAAAAGGTGCCTGGCGCTACCCCGTTGCGCTGCAGAAAGTCCCTGACCTGCGGCACCTGATCGCCGGTCATGTTCAGCAAAAAGTAATTAGGGCTTTCCGGCGGCAACTGCTGCCGCCAGCGATCGAGCAAATCTCCGCGCATCACCAGCAGCAGCGCCAGCAGCATAAACGACAGCGAGAACGCCGCCAGTTGGGTCAGCGTTATCCAGGGCTGGCGCAGCAGGCGATTCAGCGCCAGGCGCAGCGCCAAACGCCGGACCACCAGGCGACGCAACAGCCATAACGCGCCCCATCCCACCGCTGCCAGCAGCAGGGACAGGACGCCCATGCCGCCGGCCAGCGACCATAACAGGCCGTTGGCGCCGACGGTGAGCAGCAGCAGGGCCAGCACGATAATCAGCATTACCGGCAGATAGATACGCAGCGGCCAGAAGGTTTGGGTAGCGTCGCGCCTGAGCACGCGCAGGGGGCGGGTTGCCAGCAACTGACGATAAGGACGCAGCCCCACCAGCAGAGAAATCACCACCAGCGCCCCCAGGGACCATAACCACGGCCAGCCGCCGGCGGGCGGCAGTTCGGCAGGCAGGACCGGCGCCAGCATCCGCATCAGGGCCGCTTCAAATAATAAACCGATCATACTGCCGCTGACGCCGGCGAAGACCAGCAGCGAGAGCCATTGGCCGACCACCAGTTTCATCAGCGCGCGCCTGCCGGCGCCCAGGGTTTTCAGCACCGCCACCAGATCGCCGCGGCTGCGGCAGTAATGCCCCATGGCCACCGCCACCGCCGCCACCGACAGCAACAGCGTCAGCAGCGCCGACAGCACCAGGAAGGACCGCGACCGTTCCAGGGATGAATTCAGCGCGCCGCTGGAATCATCCATGCTGTACCAGCGCTGGGAAGCGTCGAGCTTCGGCGTCAGGTAGCGTTCGAAACGCTCAAGCGCGGGCGGATCGCCGGCAAACAGATAGCGCCAACTGACCCGCCCGCCCGGCTGTACCGCGCCGGTGGCGGCCACATCCGCCAGGTTGATGACGATGGCCGGCGCGGTCTGGAAGGGATTAAAACCGCTGTCCGGCTGCTGGATAAGCTCGCCGGCGATGCGCAACGTCGCATCGCCCACATCGAGCGGATCGCCGATTTTCAGCCCCAGCAGGGCCATCAGCCGCGGCGCCACCAGGACGGTCCCCGGTTGCGAACGCAGGCCGGCCGGGCGGGTCGTCAGCGTGCCGTACAGCGGATAGAGGGCGTCGGTGGCCGTGACATCGGCCAGTTGCGCATTATCGCCGGCGAAAGTCATGGTCATAAAGCGGATCTGCCGGCTTACGGCCAGGCCGTCATTCGCGGCCTGCTGCAGCCAGCCCTCGGCCACCGGACCCGACGCGCGTAATACCCGGTCGGCGGCCAGGAATTCGCGGCTTTGCTCGCCGAGCCCTTTTTGCATGCGGTCGCTGATATTGCCCAGCGCCAGCACGCAGGCAACGGACAACGTCATGGCCAGCCAGACAATCAGCAGCGACGGTGAACGCCATTCACGCCAGAACCAGCGACCGATCATGCCACCTCCAGCAATTGACCGTCCTGCAGGCGCAGGCGTCGTTCACAGCGCGCCGCCAGCTGCGTATCATGCGTGACCAGGATAAGCGTGGTGGCGTTGTCCCGGTTAAGCGAGAACAGCAGATCGGCAATACGATCGCCGGTTTTACGATCCAGGTTGCCCGTCGGCTCATCGGCAAACAGCACCTGCGGGCGGCCGCTGAACGCGCGGGCCAGCGCCACGCGCTGCTGCTCGCCGCCGGAAAGCTGGGCGGGCAGGTGTCCCAGGCGCCGCGCCAGGCCAAGCTTATCCAACAGTTCCAGCGCTTGCTCCCGGCTTTGACGTTCGTTTTCGCCGCGCAGCAGGGCGGGCAGTTGCACATTTTCCAACGCGGTCAGGGTGGGCACCAGCATAAACGACTGGAAGACAAAACCGATGCTTTTGGCCCGTAGCCTGGCGCGTGCCTCTTCGTCGAGCGACGCCAGTGGTTGCCCCAATAAACGCACCTCCCCTTCACTGCCGTCGTCCAAGCCGGCCAGAATGCCGAGCAAGGTCGACTTGCCGGATCCGGATTCGCCGATCAGGGCAATTGTCTGGGCGGGTTTGACAAGCAGCTCAACTCCGGTAAGGATGGAGATCTGGTTTTCTCCCTGACCGACGTGTTTATTAAGATGATGAACTTCAAGAACGTTTTCCGCGGGCATTTTCTCTTCCTTTTCCTGATGGCGTTATTGAGTGTACGTGCAAACGCCGCAGACACCTTATTGATTTTGGGCGATAGTCTTAGTGCCGGCTACCGGATGCCGGCGACGCAGGCCTGGCCGTCCCTGCTTAACGATCGCTGGCGCAAGGAGTCGGACAATATCCGCGTCGTCAACGGCAGCATCAGCGGCGACACCGCGACACAAGGACTGGCGCGCCTGCCGGGCCTGCTGGCGCTGCACAAGCCGCGCTGGGTCGTGATTGAGCTGGGCGGTAACGATGGCCTGCGCGGCTTCCCGCCGCCGTCAATCGCCGGCGATCTCGCCAAGGCCATATCACAGGTTAAATCGGCGGGCGCGCAGCCCCTGCTGATGCAAATCCGGCTGCCATCCAATTACGGCCGGCGCTATACCGAGTCGTTCAGCGCCATCTATCCGGCGCTGGCGCAGCAATATAACGTGCCGTTATTGCCTTTTTTTATGGAACAGGTGTACCTGAAGCCACAATGGATGCAGGATGACGCCATTCATCCCAACGCGGATGCGCAGCCTTTTATTGCCGAATGGATGTCCGCCAGGCTGCTGCCCCTACTTAAACATGATTTCGCCTCCGGCGGAGCGGCCAATGGGTAAAGTTATGCAAAAAACCGTCGTTATCACCGGCTGTTCCAGCGGCATCGGCTGGGTGGCGGCGCAGGACCTGCGCCGGCGCGGCTATCGGGTGCTGGCGACCTGCCGTAAACCGGCGGATGTCGCCCGCCTGGCCGCCGCCGGGTTTGAAACGCTGGCGCTTGATCTTGACGACGAGCGCAGCGTCGACGACGCGTCGGCGCGCATCCTGGACCTCTGCGGCAAGCGGCTGTACGGTTTATTCAACAATGCCGGATGCGGGGTATACGGACCGCTGGCAAGCCTTTCCCGCCGCCAGTTGGAACAGCAGTTCGCCAGCAATCTTTTCGGCACCCATCAGTTGACGCAGCGGCTATTGCCGGCCATGCTGCCCCACGGCGAGGGGCGCATCATCCAGACCAGTTCGGTAATGGGGCTGGTAAGCACCCCGGGACGGGGCGCCTACGCCGCCAGTAAATTTGCCCTGGAAGCCTGGTCGGATACGCTGCGCATGGAACTGCACGGCACCGGTCTGTGCGTGAGCCTGATTGAGCCGGGGCCGCTCAGCACCGCCTTTACCCGCAATGTAAACCAGTCGCAGGCGGATAAACCGGTGACCAATCCCGGCATCGCCTCACGATTTACATTGCCGCCAGAGGCTATACTGCCCAAACTACGTCATGCTTTGGAGCATCCACGCCCCCGATTGCGTTATCCGGTGACCCTGGTCGCCAGCGGTTTGTCCCTGCTGCGCCGTTGGCTGCCGGGCCGTTGCCTGGATATGATTTTACGCGCCAGCCATTGAGGCGGGGAAAGATGCCCCAATATAGTGCTAAAACGGGAGAGAGAATTTCATGTTAGCTCAAGCCACCATTATTGATATTAACGAAGCAAACCTACAGCAGACGCTCGAACTGTCCATGTCGCAGCCGGTGCTGTTCTATTTCTGGTCGGAACGCAGCCCGCATTGCCAGCAGATGACCCCGGTTATCGATAAACTGGCGCAGGAATTCGCCGGGCAGTTCGTCCTGGCCAAAGTGGATTGCGACGCCCAGCAGGCGCTCGCCGCCCAGTTCGGCTTGCGCGCCATCCCGACGCTCTATCTGTTCAAAGACGGGCAGCCGCTGGATGGTTTTCAGGGACCGCAGCCCGAAGAGGCGATTCGCGAACTGCTGCTTCGCGCCCTGCCCGATCCGGCGCAGCTGAAAATGACCGAGGCCAGCGATCTGATGCAGCAAGGACAGTATGCCGAAGCGCTGCCCCTGCTCAAGGAAGCCTGGCAGCTGAGTGACAAATCCAGCGAGGCGGGCCTGCTGTTGGCGGAAACCTATATTCAGCTCAAGCGCACCGAGGATGCCGAAGCCGTGTTGGCGGTTTTTCCGCTGCAGGATAAGGACACGCGCTACCAGGGCCTGATGGCGCAAATCGAACTGATGAAGCAGGCGGCGGATACGCCGGAAATACAGTTGCTGCAACAGCAGGTGCAAAACGCCCCGGCGGACGCGGGGCTGGCGGTGCAACTGGCGCTGCAATTACACCAGGTCGGCCGCAATGAAGAAGCGCTGGAACTGCTCATCGGCCATTTGCGTAAAGATCTTGCCGCCGCCAACGGCGATGCGCGCAAGACCCTGATGGATATCCTGGCCGCGCTCGGCACCGGCGATGCCTTAGCCGCCAAATACCGCCGCCAGCTTTATTCCCTGCTCTACTAAGGGTTCCCCGGGCCAATGGCGCCCGGCTACACTCTGCTTATGCCGCCGGGCGCGCATGAAATGCGTGCCTGCGTCACTGATTCCCCCCGCTTGGCGCGTCTTTGCCCCGGCAAAAGCGTACTATTACATTAGTGTTGAAAAGAGTGTGTCATGCTAAATACGTGTGAAGAAGATGTCGCACCGGCCGCGCTAGATGGCGTTATTATTTTCTCTCATGAAATGGAGATTTCACCATGGAGATTTCACCCATGCTGACGGTAATCCCAATTATTATTGTCCTGGCCCTGATCATCGTCTGGGCGGGGATAAAAATTGTCCCTCAGGGATACCAATGGACGGTTGAGCGTTTCGGCCGCTATACCCTTACCTTAAAACCCGGGCTGAACCTGGTGGTGCCGTTTATGGACCGGGTAGGCCGCAAGATTAATATGATGGAACAGGTGCTGGATATTCCCTCGCAGGAAATCATCTCCAAGGATAACGCCAACGTGACCATCGACGCCGTGTGTTTTATCCAGGTGGTCGATCCGGCGCGCGCGGCCTATGAAGTCAGCAACCTCGAGCAGGCCATCCTTAACCTGACCATGACCAACATCCGTACGGTGCTCGGTTCCATGGAGCTGGACGAAATGCTGTCGCAGCGCGACGGCATCAATACCCGTCTGCTGCATATTGTCGATGAAGCCACCAGTCCCTGGGGGATTAAGGTCACCCGTATCGAAATCCGCGATGTGCGCCCGCCCGTCGAGATGATCGCCGCGATGAACGCCCAGATGAGGGCCGAGCGAACCAAACGCGCCAATATCCTGGAAGCGGAAGGCGTGCGCCAGGCGGCCATTTTACGCGCCGAGGGTGAAAAACAGTCCCAGATCCTCAACGCCGAAGGCGAACGGCAGGCGGCATTTTTGCAGGCGGAAGCCCGCGAACGCGCCGCCGAGGCGGAAGCCAGGGCCACTAAAATGGTGTCCGAGGCCATCGCCGCGGGCAACATCCAGGCCATTAACTACTTTGTGGCGCAGAAATACACCGATGCCCTAAAGCATATCGGCTCCGCCAACAACAGCAAGGTTATCATGATGCCGCTTGAGGCCAGCAATCTGATGGGCGCCATCGGCGGCATCGCCGAACTGCTTGGCGAGAGCAAAACCGGCCGGGGTAAATAACCATGCTTGCCGCGCTGGTCGTCCATCCGCACTGGTTTTGGATTTCGCTCGGCGGCCTGCTGCTGGCCGCGGAAATGTTGGGCGCCAGCGGATATTTATTGTGGAGCGGCGTCGCCGCCGTACTGGTGGGGCTGGTGGTATGGGCCGTGCCGCTAGGCTGGGAGTGGCAGGGCGTGGCCTTCGCATTGCTGACTATCTGCGCGGCGCTGGGATGGTGGTACTGGCTGCGCTCGCGCACCAAAGCGTATCCGGCATCGCTGCTGAACCGGCGCGGAGAACAGCTGGTCGGCGTCAAGACCACCCTTGCGGAACCCCTGGTGAACGGGGTGGGCCGGGTACGCATTGGCGACAGCACCTGGCGCGCGCGCTGCGATACGGATCTGGCCATGGGCGCCACGGTCGAGGTGATCGCGGTGGAAGGCATTACCCTGCGGGTGCGTCCTTATCATGAACACGCATGAGGCCGCCCGCCGTGGCCCGCGGCAGGTAGCAGGGTCGTTATTCCCGGCGGGCGCCGGCGGCGCAGCAACCCGACAGGTTATTGATAATCGGGCATTCGGCGCTATCGTCGCCGGGACAACTTTCCGCCAGGATCAATAAATGACGGCGCATGGCCTCCAGTTCCTCAATGTGGTGCTCGATGTCTTTGACCTTACGCAGGGTGCGTTCCTTGACATCGGCGCTGTGGCGCAGCGGGTCGTTAAACAACGCCACCAGCTCGCGGCACTCATCCAGGTTAAATCCCACCAGCCGCGCCTGGCGCAGCAGCGTTAGCTCCTCCACATGGCGCGCGTTATAGCTGCGATAACCGTTATCCCGGCGCACCGGCGGCGTTACCAGCGCCTTATCCTCATAAAAACGGATCGCTTTACGGGTTAAACCGGTTTTTTTCGCCACATCGCTGATATTCATGGTTCCCCCTTGACCTTCCCCTTGCGGCAAGGTTTAAGCTCTATTACAACGACTTTTCCACGGCGCAGTCAATCAGTTCGGCACCCTTATTACCGCCGGTAACGACCCGCCGCCTTTTCCACCAAGGAGTTTTCAATGTCACAGACCATTGTGCTCGCCCTGCAGGGACTCTCCTGCGAACATTGTATCAAACGGGTCCGGGAAGCCCTGGAATCACGCGATGACGTGGAAAGCGCCCAGGTGGCGCTGGATTATGCCACGGTCACCGGCGCCGCGACGGCGGCGGAGCTTATCGCCAGCGTCAAACAAGCCGGCTACGAGGCCGCGCCCGCGGGCCGGCCCGATACCGAACTCCAGCTTTCCGGCCTGAGCTGCGGCCATTGTGTAGCCACTACCCGTAAAGCGCTGGCCGCCGTGCCGGGCGTCAACGCCGCCGAGGTCACGTTGGATCACGCCGGCGTTTATGGCGCGGCCGATCCGGCGGCGCTTATCCGGGCGGTGGAGCAGGCTGGCTATCAGGCTATCCTTGCGGGGAATATCGCCCACCCAAAAACTGAGCCGCTGACAGGCAACACTTCAGCGCCGGATATTCTGGCAGCGGCGACATTACCTCCGGCAACGGCTCCGGTAAGTACCGATACCGATGACAGCCTGCATCTGCTTATCAGCGGCATGAGCTGCGCCAGCTGCGTCCTGCGCGTTGAACGGGCCTTACAGCAGGTGCCTGGCGTTGGGCAGGCGCGGGTCAACCTGGCGGAGCGTAGCGCCCTGGTGCTGGGAGCGCCCGACGGCGACGCGTTGATTGCCGCCGTGGCGCGCGCCGGCTACGGCGCGGAAATTATCCAGGATGACGCCCTGCGGCGGGAGCGCCAGCAGCAGACGGCGCTCCAGGCGACGCGTCGTTTCCGCTGGCAATCGGCGCTGGCCCTGGCGCTGGGCGTGCCGCTGATGGCGTGGGGACTGTTCGGCGGCAGTATGACGCTGACGCCGGAAAGCCGTCCGCTGTGGCTGGTCATCGGCGTTGCTACGCTTGTGGTGATGGCGATCGCCGGCGGTCATTTTTACCGCAGCGCCTGGAAGAGCCTGCGAACCGGCAGCGCCACCATGGATACCCTGGTGGCGTTGGGCACCGGCGCCGCCTGGCTTTATTCCATCAGCGTCGCGCTGTGGCCGGACGTGTTTCCGATGATGGCGCGGCACCTCTATTTCGAGGCCAGCGCGATGATCATCGGGCTGATTAACCTGGGCCACGCCCTGGAGCAGCGCGCGCGCCAGCGCTCGTCCCAGGCGCTGGAACGCCTGCTGGATCTGACGCCGCCCATGGCCCGGGTGGTCGAGGCCGACGGCGAACGCGCCCTGCCGCTGGCCGAGGTGCGCCTTGGCATGATCCTGCGCCTGACCACCGGCGACCGGGTGCCGGTGGACGGCGAGATTACCCAGGGCGAGATCTGGCTGGATGAGTCCATGCTGACCGGCGAACCGGCGGCACGGCATAAATCCGCCGGCGAAAAGATCCATGCCGGTACCGTGGCGCAGGACGGCAGCGTGCTGTTCCGGGCCGACGCCATCGGCAGCCAGACGACGCTGGCGCGGATTATCCGTTTAGTACGCCAGGCGCAGAGCAGCAAACCGGCCATCGGCCAATTGGCGGATCGCATTTCGGCCATCTTTGTTCCCGCCGTGGTGGCGATAGCCGTGATCAGCGCGGCCATTTGGTATCTGGTGGGCCCGCAGCCGCAGATGGTCTACACCCTAGTGATCGCCACCACGGTGCTGATTATCGCCTGTCCCTGCGCCCTGGGGCTGGCCACGCCCATGTCTATTATCGCGGGGATCGGTCGCGCGGCGGAGTTCGGCGTGCTGGTGCGCGACGCCGACGCGCTGCAGCATGCCACCACCCTTGATACCCTCGTATTCGATAAAACCGGCACGCTGACGGAGGGGCGGCCGCGGGTGGTGGCGGCCGAACCGGCGGCCGGTTTTGTCCTGGAGGATGTTGTGGCGATCGCCGCCGCGCTGGAGCAAGGCTCCAGCCATCCCCTGGCGCACGCCCTGGTGGCCTATGCCGGCGCGCGGGCGCTGGCCGGGGTTGGTGATTTCCGCACCCTGCGCGGCCTGGGCGTCAGCGGCGACGTCGCGGGGAAGCGGGCGTTGCTTGGCAACAGCGCGCTGCTGCAACAACAGCAGGTCGATATCGCCGGCCTTGCCGCGCGGGTCGCCTTTTGGTCTGAGCAGGGCGCCACGCCGGTATTGCTGGCGCTGGACGGCAAGGCGGCGGCGCTGTTCGCCATCCGCGATCCGCTGCGCGACGACAGCGTGGCCGCGCTGCGCCGGCTGCATGGCCTGGGTTATTCCCTGGTGATGCTGACCGGCGATAACCCGGCTACCGCCGGCGCGGTGGCCAGGGAAGCCGGCATCGACCGGGTGATCGCCGGCGTCCTGCCGGACGGCAAGGCGGAGGCGATTAAAACGCTGCAACGCCACGGACACCGGGTGGCCATGATTGGCGACGGCATCAATGACGCCCCGGCGCTGGCGCAGGCGGAAGTCGGCATCGCCATGGGCGGCGGCAGCGACGTGGCGATTGAAACCGCTGCCATTACCCTGATGCGCCATAGCCTGCACGGGGTAGCCGATGCGCTGGCGATAGCCAACGCCACGCTGCGCAATATGAAGCAAAACCTGCTTGGCGCATTTATCTATAATGCCCTGGGTATTCCCATCGCCGCCGGCGTCCTCTATCCCTTTACCGGCACGTTGCTCAGCCCGGTGGTGGCCGGCGCGGCCATGGCCTTATCGTCCATTACCGTGGTCAGCAACGCCAACCGCCTGATACGCTTTAAGCCCAAAGCGTAACGCCTTACACGGGCGATGATGTTAACGTTAAGGACTTGTCACGCAACGGGAGTGGTATGCAATGAGGAGCTTATTACGGCGCATGGCGACCCTGCTGGGTTTTTTGCCCGCGGAGCAGTACGCCTGGCCCGGCATGGACGTCAGCCTGTCCGATCACCGCCGGCTGCATATGGTGGGCAGCATCCATATGGGCACCCGTGATATGGCGCCGCTGCCCGCGCGCCTGCTATCCCTACTGCGCCAGGCCACGGCGCTGGTGGTGGAAGCGGATATCACCGCCGGCTCGCCGTTGACGTCGGTGCCGCCGGTGGCTACCCCGCTCAGGGATCGTCTGTCCGCAGACCACTATCGCATTTTCAGCGACCTGTGCGCCGAATATCAGCTGGACGGGGAGGCGCTGTCGGCGTTGCCCGCCTGGCAGATCGCCCTGATGCTGCAGGCGCGCCAGGCCGAGCGGCTGGGGCTGCGCGCGGACTACGGCATCGATTATCAGCTGATCCAGGCGGCCAGGGACATGGGCAAGCCGGTCATTGAACTGGAAGGGCCGCAGGAACAGCTGGACCTGCTGCTGCAGCTTCCGGATCAGGGGAACGCCCTGCTGGAGGATACCCTGCGCCATTGGCATACCAATGCGCGCCTGTTGCAGACCATGATCGGCTGGTGGCTCGACAGCAGGCCGGTCAACCTGGATAAAGCCTTTCCCGCCACCTTCAGCGCGGATCTGTATCATTATCTGATGACCGAACGCAACCTGCGCTGGAAACAGCAGTTGCAGGACCTTCCCGCCGGCGGCTATGTGGTGGCGGTGGGCGCCCTGCATTTGTACGGCGCCCAAAGCCTGCCCTCGCTGCTGCGGCGTTGAGTTTTTGTCCGGCGGGGCATTTACCCCTTGCCGCGACTACGTTAACCTGAATTATTATTTATTCATTAAGTATCTTATTGGTATTCGGGACGATGTTATGACGCCTGCGGTTAATATATTGGAAAAAAACCATATTGCATTCACGCTCCATCCTTACCAGCATGATAGCGATGAAACCCATTTTGGCGCGGAAGCGGTCAGCAAGCTGGGACTTGACGCGGCCCAGGTTTATAAAACCCTGTTGGTGGCCCTGAACGGCGAGGCCAGGCAGTTGGCGGTGGCGGTGACGCCGGTGGCGCTGCAGCTGGATTTGAAAAAAGTCGCCAAAGCGCTGGGCGCGAAAAAAGCCGAAATGGCCGACCCCCTGCTGGCGCAAAAGACCACCGGCTATCTGGTCGGCGGCATCAGCCCGCTGGGACAGAAGAAACGCCTGCCGACGGTCATTGACGCGCCGGCGCAGGCATTTGCCACGATATTCGTCTCAGGCGGCAAACGCGGCCTGGATATTGAACTCAGCCCGGCTGATTTGCGCCAGCTGCTGTCGGCGACATTTGCCGATATCGCTAAACGCGACGGCCAGGATAAGGGTGCGCCACTCGCATGACGTTACGCGCCACCGATTCGCTGTCTGCGCATACGGGGGGACGGCGCACGCTGTTCCCGGTCCTGGCTGCCATCAGCGTCGCCCATCTGCTCAACGATATGGTGCAATCGCTGATCCTGGCGATTTACCCGCTGCTGCAGGCGTCGTTTGCGCTCAGTTTTACCCAGGTCGGTATGATTACCCTCACCTACCAGATTACCGCCTCGCTGCTGCAGCCGCTTATCGGCGGCTTTACCGATAAATATCCGCAGCCCTACTCGCTGCCCATCGGCATGGGTTTTAGCTTATGCGGCATCCTGATGATGGCGGCGGCGACCAGCTTTCCAATGGTGCTGGTCGCCTCGGCCCTGGTCGGCACCGGCTCGTCGGTTTTTCATCCGGAATCGTCCCGGGTGGCGCGCATGGCGTCCGGTGGGCGCCATGGCCTGGCCCAGTCGCTGTTCCAGGTCGGCGGCAATTTCGGCGCCTCGCTCGGTCCGCTGCTGGCGGCGGTATTTATAGCGCCTTATGGTAAGGGGCATCTGGCCTGGTTTGCGCTGGCGTCGCTGTTGGGCACCATCATCTTGCTGCAGGTGGGCAAATGGTACCGCGGCGCCATCAGG
The DNA here is from genome assembly GCF_047324285.1 of Sodalis sp. RH14. Taxonomy (NCBI): domain Bacteria; kingdom Pseudomonadati; phylum Pseudomonadota; class Gammaproteobacteria; order Enterobacterales; family Bruguierivoracaceae; genus Sodalis; species Sodalis sp. RH14. The sequence continues at coordinate 1,213,759 of NZ_CP178739.1, read as the reverse complement.
ACGCCCGCGCCGCAACGCGCCCAGGCGGCCAGCGCATCGCCGCTGCCGTCCCGGCGGGTAGCCTGCGCCATTGCCGTGCTGCTGGTGCTGATCTTCTCCAAATATTTTTATCTCACCAGCATCAGCAGTTATTACACTTTCTACCTGATCCATAAGTTCGGCCTGTCGGTACAGGCGGCGCAGATGCATCTGTTCGCGTTTCTGTTTGCGGTGGCGGTCGGCACCGTTATCGGCGGGCCGGTGGGCGATCGCATCGGCCGGAAATACGTGATTTGGGGTTCGATCCTCGGCGTCACGCCGTTTACCCTGATGCTGCCTTATGCCTCCCTGGCGGTAACCGGCGTGCTGACCCTGTTTATCGGCGTCATCATCGCCTCGGCCTTTTCCGCCATACTGGTGTATGCCCAGGAACTGCTGCCGGGCAGGATCGGCATGGTATCGGGGCTGTTTTTCGGCTTCGCCTTCGGCATGGGCGGGCTTGGCGCTGCGGTGCTTGGCCATATCGCCGATAGCACCAGCATTGAATATGTCTACCAAATCTGCTCGTATTTGCCTTTATTAGGCATTCTGACCGCTTTTCTGCCTGATAATAGCTAAAAGTGTTTTTTGTTTCCCACGAAACTGTTTCGCTGGGAAACCACAGGCCTTGCCCCGCACGGTAATAGCGTAAAAAAGTGATGAAACTTTCGTCTTGACCCTTTTTTCGTCGCAAAAGCTTTTTTTCGCCTCTTTGCTATAAATTCCTACACAAAGCCCCATCGAATACCATAAACTCAATATGTAAAACTTTGTTTCTAACCCCCCTTAATGAAGGAGTTGGGATGCATCATGCCACACCGCTCATTAATACCATCGTGGGAGGACTGGTCCTGGCTTTCCTGCTGGGCATCCTGGCTAACCGCTTTCGCATTTCACCCCTGGTAGGCTACCTGGCGGCCGGCGTGCTGGTCGGTCCGCATACCCCCGGTTTCGTCGCCGATACGTCGCTGGCCCCCGAACTGGCCGAGCTGGGCGTGATTTTGCTGATGTTCGGCGTGGGGCTGCATTTTTCGCTGAAAGACCTGATGGCGGTGAAATCCATCGCCATTCCCGGCGCCATCGCCCAAATTGCGGTGGCAACGCTCCTGGGCATGACCTTTTCCCTGGTCATGGACTGGACCCTGGCCAATGGGCTGGTGTTCGGGCTATGCCTGTCCACCGCCAGCACCGTGGTGCTGCTGCGCGCGCTGGAGGAGCGGCAGCTTATCGATAGCCGGCGTGGCCAAATCGCCATCGGCTGGCTGATTGTCGAAGATCTGGTCATGGTGCTGACGCTGGTCTTGCTGCCGGCCTATGGCAAGCTGCTCGGCGGCGAAAGCGAAACGATGCGGCAGGTGTGGCTGGATCTCGCGCTGACGCTTGGCAAAGTGGCGGCCTTTATTACTTTGATGATCGTGGTGGGGCGGCGGATTGTGCCGTGGGTACTGGCGAAAAGCGCCAGTACCGGCTCCCGTGAGCTGTTCACGCTGTCGGTGCTGGCCATGGCGCTGGGCATCGCCTTCGGCGCGGTGGAATTGTTCGGCGTCTCGTTTGCGCTGGGCGCGTTTTTCGCCGGCGTGGTGTTGAATGAATCGGAGCTAAGCCATCGCGCCGCCCATGACACATTGCCGCTGCGGGACGCGTTTGCCGTGTTGTTTTTTGTCTCGGTGGGTATGCTGTTCGACCCGCTGATCGTTATCCACGAGCCGCTGGCGGTGCTGGCCACCCTGGCCATTATCCTGGTCGGGAAATCGGCGGCGGCGTTTGCGCTGGTAAAAATCTTTGGTCACTCCAGTCGTACCGCCATGACCATTTCAGTCAGCCTGGCGCAAATAGGCGAGTTCGCTTTTATTCTGGCGGGACTCGGCATTTCACTTGGCATGTTATCGCCGCAGGGGCAGAACCTGGTGCTGGCCGGGGCGATTTTGTCGATTATGATCAACCCGCTGATGTTTGCCCTGCTTGAGCGCTATCTGGCACGGCATGATAGCGAGGACGAAAAAACCGCCGAAAGGCAGGCCGGGGAGGAGATCCAGCAGCCGATGGAAGTGTGTCATCACGCGCTGCTGGTCGGTTACGGCCGGGTCGGCAGCCTGATCGGGGCGAAACTGGCCGAGGCGGGCATGCCGATGGTGGTGATTGAACATAACCGGGCGCGTGTGGATACGCTGCGCGGCCAGGGAATCAATGTCGTGCTGGGCAATGCCGCCAAGCCGGAAATACTGTCCCTCGCGCGCCTGGACTGCGCCAGCTGGCTGTTGCTGACCATCCCAAATGGGTTCGAGGCCGGGGAAATCGTCGCCCTGGCGCGGGAAAAACGCCCTGATCTGCGCATTATCGTGCGCGCGCATTATGACGACGAGGTGGCGTATATTACCGAACGCGGCGCCACCCGGGTGGTGATGGGCGAGCGGGAAATCGCATCCAGCATGATTGCCCTGCTCCAGTTGGACGCCGCCAAAATCCCCTACTGATCCTTAGCGCAACTGCTCGCTGACCAGTTGGCGCATCATGTCGATGTGGGCGGGGTCGTCATTCAGCGCCGGGATATAGTGGAAGGCGTCGCCGCCGGCGTGGGTGAAAATTTCACGATTCTGTTCCTTGATTTCTTCCAGCGTCTCAAGGCAGTCGGAGGAGAATCCCGGGCATATCACTTGGATATGCCGGATGCCCTGCGCCGGCAGGTCTTTGAGTGTCAAATCGGTCGCCGGCGTCAGCCAGGGATCGCGGCCAAAGCGCGATTGGAAGGTCATCATCACCTTTTCCGGCGGAAAATCGAGCGCGGCCACCAGCGCGCGGCGGGTGTCCTCGCAGCGCAGCGGGTAGTCGTCCCCTTCGCGGGCGTAGCGTTGCGGGATGCCGTGAAACGAGATCACCAGGCGATCCGGTTCGCCGTGTTCGGCGAAAGACCGGCGGACGCTTTGCGCCAGCGCGGCGATATAGGCCGGATGCTCGGCGTAGTCGCGGATAAAGCTGATGGACGGCAGGGACCGGTAGCGGCCAAGGATGCGCGCCACTGCATCCCAGATGGACGCACTGGTGGAACTGGAGTACTGCGGGTAGAGCGGCAGGATCACCAGTTTGGTGATACCGGCCCCCAGCAGGCGTTCGAGCGCCGCCGGCAGCGATGGACTGCCATAACTCATCGCCAGCTCCACCTGCGCGTCCGGCAATACGGCGGCCAGTGCCGCCTGCTGGCGCCGGCAAAATACCATCAGCGGCGATCCTTGTTCCATCCAGATGCTTTTATACAATTTGGCTACCCGGGGTGAGCGCAGCGGCAGTATGACGCCGCGCAGCAACGGCCACCACAGGATACGCGGGGTATCCACCACGCGCCGGTCGCTGAGAAATTCGGCCAGGTAACGCCTTACGGCCTGGGGTGTCGGCGCCTCCGGCGTGCCCAGGTTTACCATCAGCACGCCATATTTTTCCTGTTTCATTCCCTGCCCTTCCTTATATGGTCAATAAGCCAATTCCCTGTATTTAAAAGGGATTAACCGGCGGTTATCGCCAAGTTATTGTAGCGCAAAAGTGGCGGCCGGAAATTGTTATCGGCGCCGGGGATGCAAATCATTACGATAGGCGGCAGGGCGATGATCGTGGGGAGAGGGGCATTGGCGGAGGCGCGGCGGACAAGAGGCGCCAGGCGTAGATACCGCCTGGCGTATAATGCGCGGTAATCAGCCCAGGATCGCGGCCAGTTCTTTGCTGACGGCGGCGACCGGTTGGGTGCCGTCGATTTTACGGTACTGGGTGTGGCCGGCTTCAGCTTCTTTCAGGTAATAGCCAATCAGCGGCGCGGTTTGCTGATGGTATTCCACCAGGCGTTTGCGCACGGTTTCTTCCTGATCGTCTTTGCGGGTGGTGAGCGGCTCGCCGGTGACGTCATCCTTGCCTTCGTGTTTTGGCGGATTAAATTTGACGTGATAGACGCGCCCCGACGGCGCATGGACACGGCGGCCGACGATGCGATCGATAATCAGTTCATCCGGCACGGCGAATTCCAGGACATAGTCGACGTTGATGCCGGCGTCCTTCATGGCGTCCGCCTGCGGAATGGTGCGCGGAAAACCGTCGAGCAGGAAGCCGTTGCGACAGTCGTCCTGTTTGATGCGTTCTTTGACCAGCGCAATCACCAGTTCGTCGGTGACCAGTTTGCCGGCGTCCATGATAGCTTTGGCTTTTTTACCCAGTTCGGATTGCGCTTTTACCGCGGCGCGCAGCATGTCGCCGGTGGAAATCTGCGGTATGCCGTACTTTTCCATAATGAATTGTGCTTGAGTGCCCTTACCAGCGCCCGGAGCGCCCAGCAGAATGATACGCATTGCGTAAATCCCCTTGCTAACAAATGTAAAAAAATAAGAAAACGCTAAACCTTACCACTACTGGGTATGTTTCCTCAAGGAAAGGGCGCAGGGAGAGACGGTTTAACGGCGCTTTCAGAATCCACCCCATTGGCACGCTCTCCCTTGAACACGTCTGCATTAACCGCAGTGTTGGCGGGCATACTGCGCCATGGGGCGCTTTCCCTTGAACACGTCTGCTTTAAACCCGGTGTTGGCGGGCATATCGCGCCATGGGGCCTCGGTCGGGCGGGAACACCACGCCCGATTCGACCCCATTGGCACGCTCTCCCTTCAACACGTCTGCTTTAAGCCCGGTGTTGGCGGGCATATCGCGCCATGGGGCGCTCGGTCGGGCGGTAACACCACGCCCGATTCGACCCCATTGGCACGGTCTCCCTTGAACACGTCTGCTTTAAGCCCGGTGTTGGCGGGCATACCGCGCCATGGGGCGCTCGGTCGGGCGGTAACACCACGCCCGATGCGACCCCATTGGCACGCTCTCCCTTGAACACGTCTGCTTTAAGCCCGGTGTTGGCGGGCATACCGCGCCATGGGGCCTCGGTCGGGCGGGAACACCACGCCCGATTCGACCCCATTGGCACGGTCTCCCTTGAACACGTCTGCTGTAAGCTCGGTGTTGGCGGGCATACCGCGCCATGGCGCGCTCGGTCGGGCGGGAACACACGCCCGATTCGACCCCATCGGCACGCCCTCCCTTGAACAGATCTGCGTTGAGTTCGGTTTGGCGCATGTTTTTCCATAGTATAAGGGCCAGGTTAACCTGGCCCTTAGTGTGCTGGTAAATATACCCGCGCGGCGTTATGCGCTCAGCAGTTGGTTCATGCGGCGGATAAACTGGTTAGGATCGTCCAGGGTGCCGCGTTCCGCCAGCAGCGCCTGATCGAACAGCAGCTCAATCCATTCGTTGAAGTGGCTCTCTTCGTTAATGTCGGCGGCGCGTTTGACCAGCGCATGATCCGGATTGAGTTCAAATATGTATTTGATCTCGGGCGCGGCCTGGCCGGCGGCGGCAAACAGCTTCGCCATTTGGGTGGTCATATCGTCGGCCGCGGTGGTGACGATGGCCGGGGTATCGGTCAGGCGGTGCGTGAGACGCACGTCCTTGACGCGATCGCCCAGGAAAGTCTTGACGCGCGTGACAAACGGCTCAAGCGCTTTTTCCGCGTCTTTTTGTTCCTCGGCGGTCTCTTCGTCGGCCAGCTTGTCGAGCGTGGCGTCGGTTTTGCTTACCGACTGGAATGGTTTACCTTCAAACTCGGTCAGGTAGCTCATCATCCATTCGTCAATGCGGTCGGAAAGCAGCAGGACTTCGATGCCCTTTTTGCGCAGCAGTTCCAGATGAGGGCTGCTCTTGGCGGCCGCGTAACTGTCGGCGGTGATGTAATAGATCTTTTCCTGGCCTTCCACCATGCGTCCCAGATAATCCTGCAGCGATACGGTTTGCGCCGAGCTGTCGGTATGGGTGGACGCAAAGCGCAGCAGCTTGGCGATGCTTTCGGCGTTGGCGGTATCCTCGCCCGGGCCTTCTTTCAGCACCAGGCCGAACTGCTGCCAGAATTTCTGGTAGCTTTCGGCATCGTCCTTGGACAGCTTATCCAGCATCTGCAGCACGCGCTTGGTCAGCGCGCTTTTCAGGTTCTGGGTAACGCGGTTATCCTGGAGGATTTCACGGGAGACGTTCAGCGGCAGATCGTTGGAGTCGATCAGGCCTTTGACGAAGCGCAGGTAGTTAGGCATAAACTGCTCGGCGTCGTCCATGATAAAGACGCGCTGGACATAGAGCTTCAGGCCATGTTTATGATCGCGGTTCCACATATCCCACGGCGCCTGGCCCGGTATATACAGCAGGCTGGTATATTCCTGCTTGCCTTCGACGCGATTATGGCTCCAGATCAGGGGATCGCTGAAGTCGTGGGAGAGGTGTTTGTAGAATTCTTTGTATTCCTCGTCGCTGATTTCGCCCTTGCTGCGCGTCCACAGCGCCTGGGCTTTATTAATCTTTTCCCAGGTGACGGTGGCTTCTTTTTCTTCTTTAGCGGCATCGGCATCGGCGGCTTCATCGTCCACGGCCTCCGCCTGGGCGCGGGTTTCGATCTCGACAGGCAGGGCGATATGATCCGAATATTTGCTGATGATGCTGCGTAAACGCCAGTCATCGAGGAATTCGTCTTCGCCTTCGCGCAGATGCAGGGTGATTTCGGTGCCGCGTTCGGGTTTGGTGATATCGGCAATGGTGTAATCGCCTTCACCGGCTGATTCCCAGAAAACCCCTTCATCGGCGGAAGCGCCGGCGGCGCGGGTGCGCACCGTGACTTTATCGGCCACGATAAAAGCGGAATAGAACCCGACGCCGAACTGGCCGATCAGCTGGCTGTCCTTGACCTGATCCGAACCCATGGACTCAAGGAAAGCCTTGGTGCCGGATTTGGCGATCGTACCCAGATTGTCGATAACCTCTTCGCGCGTCATGCCGATGCCGTTGTCGCTCAGAGTCAGGGTGCGTGCTTCTTTGTTGCTTGACAGGCGTACCCGTAGCTCGCCGTCCCCCTCATAGAGCTCCGGCTGGGATAAAGCGCGAAAACGCAGTTTATCCGCCGCATCCGAAGCGTTGGAGATCAGTTCGCGTATAAAAATTTCTTTATTGGAATAAAGTGAGTGGATCATCAGCTGAAGCAATTGTTTAACTTCAGATTGGAATCCGCGGGTTTCTTGTCCTTTCATATTTATACTTACCTCAATCCAAATAGCTATCAATCAGGCGGGTGTAGATACTGCAATGATGAACAGATGGGGATTGCGGCGCAGGAATTCAAGCACAAAAGGTAAAAAAAGGGGCGGAAAAGACGGCGCGGACGCGCCGCCGATTTAAAATTTAATCGGGTGGCGTCCCGCCAGCGAATGGGACAGCGTGGTACCGTCGACCATTTCCAGCTCACCGCCCACCGGCACGCCGTGGGCGATACGGGTAGCCAGGACCTCAAAATGGGCGCACATCTCGGCAATGTAATTGGCGGTGGCGTCGCCTTCCACCGTGGGATTAGTGGCCAGGATCACCTCGGCGATATCCTCGCTTTCCAGGCGCTCCTGCAGGCGATCCAGGCCGATATCGTCCGGACCGATGCCGTCCAGCGGGGACAGATGCCCCATCAGCACAAAGTAGCGGCCGGCGAATTGCCCGGTCTGCTCGATGGCATGAATATCCGCCGGGCTTTCCACTACGCAGATCTGCCGGGTTTGCCTGCGCCTGGGATTGGCGCAGATGGTGCAGATGTCCTGCTCGGTAAACGTCCGGCAATCGGCGCAGTGGCCGATCTCAGACATGGCGCGGGTGAGCGCCTGCGCCAGACGCATACCGCCGCTGCGATCCCGCTGCAGAAGCTGGAAGACCATGCGCTGGGCCGATTTCGGCCCGACGCCGGGCAAGCAGCGCAAGGCTTCGGTTAACGCCTCTAGCAATGGACTGGTTTGCATCAGAACGGCATTTTAAAACCAGGAGGAAGCTGCATGCCGCTGGAGACGGTAGCCATCTTTTCCTTCTGGGTTTCGGCAATACGGCGCGCCGCGTCGTTAAAAGCCGCCGCGATCAGATCCTCGAGCATATCCTTGTCGTCGTCCAGCAGGCTGGGATCGACTTCAACACGACGGCAGTTATGCGCGCCGTTGATGGTAACCTTGACCAGGCCTGCCCCAGATTCGCCGGTAACTTCCAGTTGGGCGATCTCTTCCTGCATCTGCTGCATTTTTTCCTGCATCTGCTGGGCCTGCTTCATCAGATTGCCCATTCCGCCTTTACCAAACATACATTTCCCTCTCTCGTAGCGTCGAACCGCAGGCGGCATCTCTCTACGCGCCGTGCGGCAGTTAAACAGGACGGATGCTATCTTCATCCAATTCGGCATCAAAAAAACGCTGAAGCGTCTGGATATTATTATCCGCGATAATCGCCTGGCGCGCCTGCATCAATTTTTCTTCATATATGGCCTGTCGCCATTCCAGCGGGGTACGTATCGCCGGATTATCATCTGTCACCACGGTTAATTCAACCGGAGCGCCGAGTTCTGTGCTTAGGGCCTCGGCCAGCGTTCCCTGGGAAATGGGGGAATTAAGGTGCTGCTGCGCGGAACGCAGGTGCAGGCAGACCTTGCCCGGCGCCAGATCTTCCCGGAAGGCGTTTAACGCCAGTTGCTGTACCAGCTTGGGGATCTTTAGCCTGTCCACCAGCGCCGCCCAAGGATCGCGCACGATGGATTCCTCGGCCAGGCGGGCCGCCAGCTCAGGCGTTTTTTCATGCTCCAGCGCCGTGCGCAGGGCCTTGGGCGTCGCCACCGGATCGCTGTCCTGCGTGGTCTGAATACTGGCCTTCCAGCGATAGGCCTCCGGTTTGACGGCTTTGGCGGTCCCTGGCTCCTTGCCGCCGGCGGCCTGCCGCTGCTGGGCCTGTTCGCTGACCGTGGCCAGGCGCTCCAGGGCGCTGTTCGCGGGCCGTGGCCTGGCCGGCGATGTATCGTTCTTTTTTACGTTTTGGTTGCCGTGGCGTTGTAATAACGCGGTGCGCGCCAATAGCAATTGCGCGGTACTGTCCGGCAGCGACGCCGGCGCCGCAGGCCGATCCGCGGAGGCCGGCGCGGGAACATGCCCGGCCGCGTCATCCGCCTGATAAGCGTACCTATCATCACCGGCATCGTCGGATGCCGGGTCGCCGGCCATATTCGCGTACTGCTCGGCGGCGCTGACCCAGTCATCCGGCATATCGGCGCCGGCATCGTCCCGCATTTGGGGCGTGGGGATGGAAACCGCCTGCCCGGCATGGCCCGGCGACGGCGCGCCATGTTCCAGGCGCGGCGGCCTGGCCTGATCCGACGGTGGCGCGGCGTTTACCTGAGGGGTCGGTCTGGCCTGATCCGACGGCGGCGCGGCGTTGACCTGAGGGGTCGGCCTGGCGTGATCCGACGGCGGCGCGGTGTGTACCTCAGGGGTCGGCCTGACCTGATCCGACGGCGGCGCGTCGTTATGCGGCGTCATTTGCCGGCCACGACCAGGCGCGGGAACCGCGTTATCGGGCGCCGGCTGCCGGTTATTTGTACGTTCCGGAGCTAGAGCGACGGATTCAGCCGTTTTTTTTTCCGTGTTCTCCCCCGCCTGCGGGGTGAGATCAATGATGCGCGGGTGGAACGCCAGCGCGCGCAGCAGGGTCATTTCGACCCCCATGCGGCGATCGGGGGCAAACGGCAGCTCTTTGCGTCCCACCAGCAGCGTTTGGTAATAAAGCTGCAAATCCGCCGGGGGAACGATCCGCGCCAGCTCACGCAGCCGGGGCGCGATGGCGGCGTCATCCTCGTCATCCAGGGCATCCGCAACCAGTTGACCCATGGCGATATGGTGCAGCAGCTGGAGCATATCCACCAGCAGGGTTTCCCAGTCCACGCCGCGGGAGGCGCACTGGGCCAGCTGCGCCATCATGGCGTTGCCGTCCGCCGCCGCCAGAGCCTCTATCAGCGCCAGGGGTTGTTCAGTGTTAAGGGTACCCAGCATGTCGCCCACGGTCTGGGTGGTGACCTGCCCCATACCCATGGCGATTGCCTGATCGGTCAGGCTCAGGGCGTCGCGCAGGCTGCCGTCGGCGGCGCGGGCCAGTAGCTGGAGGGCGCGCGGCTCGCTGTCGATATTCTCTTCACGCAGGATATGCTCTAACTGCGCGCGAATCTGGCCGATATCCAGCGCCTTGAGATGAAACTGCAGGCAGCGGGACAGGATGGTTACCGGCAGCTTTTGCGGGTCGGTGGTCGCCAGCAGGAATTTCACATGGGACGGCGGTTCTTCCAGCGTTTTCAGCAACGCGTTGAAGCTATGCCGGGAGAGCATGTGCACTTCATCGATCAAATAGACCTTGAAGCGGCCGCGCGCCGGCGCATATTGCACATTGTCCAGCAGATCCCGGGTGTCCTCCACCTTGGTGCGCGAGGCGGCGTCGATTTCAATCAGATCGACAAACCTGCCCTGCTCGATTTCACGACAGTTGGCGCATTGACCGCAAGGGCTGGCGGTGATGCCGGTTTCGCAATTAAGCCCCTTGGCCAGCAGGCGGGCGATAGTGGTCTTGCCGACGCCGCGGGTACCAGAAAACAAGTAGGCGTGATGGACCCTGCCCAGTGAAAGGCCATTGGTCAGCGCCGTCAGAACATGTTCCTGACCTACTACATCTGAAAACGTCTGCGGACGCCATTTACGGGCAAGAACCTGATAGCTCATGGGTCGCGAAATATGTCGGTGGACAGGGAGGTCATGCTAACACAGCCTCGCACCGGAGCGCGAGGCTGATATGATCAGTGCCCGGCGAAACCCACCAGGCTGTAACTATTGACGGCCAGGCGCTGCAGGCGCGCTTCGCCGCCGAGATCGGCCAGGTTGATAATAAACGCCGCGTCCTTGACCTCACCGCCCAGCCGGCGGATTAATTTTATCGTAGCCTCGATAGTACCGCCGGTGGCAAGCAGGTCGTCGACCACCAGTACCCGATCCCCTGGCGCGATGGCGTCCTGATGGATTTCCAGCTTATCGACGCCGTATTCCAGCTCGTAGCTTTCGCTCAGCACCGCGCGCGGCAGCTTGCCAGGCTTGCGCACCGGCACGAATCCCAGCCCCAGCGCCAGCGCCACCGGCGCGCCGAACAGGAAACCGCGCGCTTCGGTGCCCACCACCTTGGTCAAGCCGTGGCCGCGATAGTGATTCACCAGCAGTTCGATACTGGCGGCATAGGCCTGGGGATTTTCCAGCAGGCTGGTGATATCCCGGAAAAAAATACCCGGTTTGGGGTAATCGGGAATCGTTTTGATACTGTTTTTGATCAATGCTAGCTGTTCGGCCATCGCGGTCATAATGTATGCGCCTGAAACGAAAGAAATCATAATCCGCGCGGACGCGTTATCCTGAACAACCACGGTACATCGCGTTTTAACATGGGCTGGCAGGACCGACCGCGCACGAAAGCGCTCAAATCTATGCAAACTGGCGGAAAAATGCAACCACCGAGGGCGACTCATTTAGCCTTTTGTTGCGTAAAGTCAACCATGGACGCACGGCGTGATTTCCGGCCTATTCCGTACCGGTTTTGCATCCCTGTTAACATACCGCGGCCCCGGAATATTTTCATCTTTCTTTGCCCGCCGGCGCGCTGTTCAGGACAGGCGCGAACGCGGTATCATGGCGGCGACAGGTTAATATCTTTTTTTTCGCGGTTTTTACTCAGGAGAAGGGCGTGCATTCATCCAAGCTCCTCGTCACGTTAAGCGACCAGTTCAACACGCTGGCCGGGCGGATCGAGGCGGCCGGACAGGAGACGGTGTCCCAGTCCCGCTTTGACCACCAGCTTTTCCAGAGCCGGGGAACCCGCCTTGACGACTATCTGGCCGAAAGCCGCCAGACATTGCAGCGCCTGACGCTGACCGTCGAGCAGGGTTACACCGAGCGGGTGGCCTGGCTGGCGCAGCGGCTTATCGATCAAATGACCGCCCTGGCGCGGGAACTGGCCACACAGGACTTGCGGCGCGGCCAGCCTGCCAAGGCCGCGCCGGTGGATTATTACGCCCGGCTGAATGAACATCAGGACTATGAGCGCCGGCTGCTGTCCATGATCCGCGACCGGGACAGCCTGCGGCAAAGCACGGGCGATTATGCCCGTACCCAGCAGTTGCAACAGGAAATCGCCGCCCTTGAAGGCCGGCTGGCCCGCTGCCGGCAGGCGTTGGCGCGCATTGAGCGTCTGATCGAGCGCAGGGAGAATGGACTGGAAAAGGGTTGATAGCACGTGCTGTCACATTTTGTTTATTCGCTCATTATAAATTGCTTCATGTTTTCATCTATACTGGTAGTTTTCGTCTACTCGACAACGCATTCAGGAGAGACCTGTGGCGCTGGAAGATGAATCCCCCGAGATTAAACTGGCGGTCGATTTGATTATGCTGCTGGAGAGTAACGATATGGAGCCGGAGCTGGTGTTGGCGGCCCTGGAAATTGTGAAAAACGATTATGTCATCAAGGCGCGCCGCGGGGAAGAATAACCCTGCCCCAGCCGGGCGGCTACTGCGGCAGCGCCGCCGGGTCGTGACGCAGGTTAGGGCTTAGCCGCAGCATATCCATAAAGGCGGCGATCAGGATGCGGGAGCCGCCGGCCAGATCAAAGGTGCCGGGCACGAACAGCCAGTTTTCCATCAACCCGGTCATATAGGCGCGCAGCAGGATGGCGGCGCGGCGGCAGTGCAGACCGGCCGGCAGTTGACCGCATTCTATGCACCGGTTGAGCGTCTCTTCAATGCGTTCATAACATTCGGCGTATAATCCTTTGCGGACTTCCTGGAACAGTTCCATTTCTCCGACAAATTCACATTTATGAAAAACAATTTCCATTAAGGCGCGCCATTCGGTATTGGATACGGTGGACTGCAGAATGTAAATCAATGTCTCGGTTAAGACATGTAGTGGATCGTCGGGAAATTTTGCCTGATACTCTAGCTCTAATGCCAATATCCTAGCTTCAGCGGCATGCCAGATCTCATTAAATAACTCGACTTTATTCTTGAAATGCCAATAAATAGCACCACGGGTTACCCCTGCCACCGTTGCGATATCGGTGAGCGACGTTGCGGAAACCCCGCGCATTGAGAATTCCTGGACTGCGGCATCCAGAATATGCTGGCGCGTTTCCTGGGCCTGCTGTTTGGTTTTTCGTGCCATAGCGCTTTTTTTGGTTGTCTTTAGATTTACATACATTCGCGAATGTATGTACCATAGCATAAGGCTAATTGTTACGCAGCAATGGGTTTGTAGGCTTGTGATCAATTGATCAATTTTTTCAAATCGGACTCTTGAGGTTTATCTATGAACAAAAACAGAGGGATTTTGCCTCTGGCAGCCGTTCTGATGCTTTCAGGCAGCTTTATTCTCATTGGATGTGACAATAAAGACGCTAAACAGGCAGGAAATCAGCAACAGGCCCCGGAAGTTAGTGTGGTGACGGTAAAAAAACAATCATTGAATGTCACAACTGATCTGCCTGGTCGTACCGCCGCTTTCCGTGTTGCCGAAGTCCGGCCCCAGGTTAATGGCATTATCTTAAAACGCAATTTTGTCGAAGGCAGCGACGTGCAGGCCGGCGTCTCCCTCTATCAAATTGATCCGGCAACCTATAAAGCGGCGTATGACAGCGCCAACGGCGACTTAGCCCAGGCGCAGGCCAATGCCAATATCGCCCGTGTCACCGTCAACCGTTATAAAAAACTGATCGCCACCAACTTTGTCAGCCGTCAGGACTACGATACGGCGGTCGCCACCATGCAGCAGAACGACGCCGCGGTGCTTGCCGCCAAAGCGTCGCTGGAAAGCGCGCGCATCAACCTGGCTTACACCAAGGTCACCTCGCCTATCAGCGGCCGCATCGGTAAATCCGCCTATACCGAAGGCGCCCTGGTCACCAATGGCCAGACCACCGCCATGGCCACCGTTCAGCAGTTGGATCCGCTCTATGTGGACGTAACCCAGTCCAGCAACGATTTCCTGCGCTTAAAACAGGAACTCGACAGCGGCGCCCTCAAACAGAAGGACGGAAAAGCGGCCGTGCGGCTGCTGATGGAAGACGGCAGCGAATACCCGCAGCCCGGCACCCTGGAATTCTCCGATGTCAGCGTGGATGAAACCACCGGCTCCATCACCCTGCGCGCCATTTTCCCCAACCCGCAGCATAGCCTGCTGCCCGGTATGTTTGTCCGCGCCCGTCTGGAAGAAGGGACCAACGACAATGCGTTACTGGTGCCGCAGCAGGGCATAACCCGCAATCCCCGAGGCGAAGCGACCGCAATGGTGGTGGGTCCTGACAATAAGGTTGCCGTACGCCAAATCACCGCCCAACAGGCGATCGGCGATAAATGGCTGGTCACCGCCGGCTTACAGGAAGGCGACCGCGTGATTGTCAGCGGCCTGCAGAAAGTCAAGCCGGGTGTGCAGGTCACGGCCAAGGAAGCGACTGATGAACCGGCACAACCGCAGCCTGACGCCGCCAAAAAGTCTTAATAGGAACGGGTAAACGATATGGCTAAGTTTTTTATCGATCGCCCCATTTTTGCATGGGTGATTGCCATCATTATTATGCTCGCGGGCCTGCTGTCTATCTTGCAGCTGCCCATCGAGCAGTATCCGGCCATCGCGCCGCCGACCATCCGGGTCACCGCTACCTATCCGGGCGCCGACGCGACGACCCTGCAGGACAGCGTAACCCAGATTATCGAACAGAATATGAACGGTATCGATCATCTGCTGTATATGTCGTCCAGCAGCGATTCATCCGGTACCGCCACCATATCGCTGACATTCGATTCCAGCGCCAATCCGGATATCGCCCAGGTGCAGGTGCAGAACAAACTGCAGTTGGCCATGCCGCTGCTGCCCCAGGCCGTGCAGAGCCAGGGGGTGCAGGTACAGAAGTCCAGCGCCAGCTTCCTGATGGTGGCCGGGTTTATCAGCGACGATAAAAATGCCACCCAGCAGGATATCGGCGATTATGTCGGCTCCAAAATCAAGGATCCGATAAGCCGTACGCAGGGCGTGGGCGAAGTGCAGCTATTCGGCGCCCAATATGCCATGCGTGTTTGGATGGACCCCAATAAACTGAACAACTTCCAGCTTACCCCGGTGGATGTGGTTAGCGCATTGACGGTTCAGAACAACCAGATTGCCGCCGGACAGCTAGGCGGAGCGCCGGCGATTAAAGGCCAGCAGTTGAACGCCTCGATCATTGTGCAAAGCCGCCTGACCAACGCCGAGGAGTTCGGCAAAATCCTGCTCAAGGTCAACGCCGACGGCTCGCAGGTACGCCTGAAGGACGTGGCCAAGGTTGAACTGGCCGGGGAAAACTACGACGTTATCGCGCGCTTCAACGGCCAACCGGCCGCCGGGCTCGGGGTTAAACTGGCCACCGGCGCCAACGCCCTTGATACCGCCGACGCGGTTAAAGCGGAGCTGGCCCGGCTGCAGGCGGATTTCCCGACGGGATTAAAAGTCGTTTATCCGTACGACACCACCCCGTTTGTGAAAATCTCCATCCAGGAAGTGGTGAAGACCTTGGTGGAAGCGATCATCCTGGTGTTCCTGGTCATGTATCTGTTCCTGCAGAACTTCCGCGCTACGCTTATCCCGACCATTGCGGTGCCGGTCGTCTTGCTGGGCACCTTCGCCATACTGAGCGCGTTCGGCTATACCATTAATACCCTGACCATGTTCGCCATGGTGCTGGCGATAGGGCTCCTGGTGGATGACGCTATCGTGGTGGTGGAAAACGTCGAACGCGTCATGGGCGAGGAAGGCCTTAGTCCCAAGGAGGCGACGCGCAAATCCATGGGCCAGATCCAGGGCGCCCTGGTGGGCATCGCGCTGGTATTGTCGGCGGTATTTGTGCCGATGGCCTTCTTCGGCGGGTCGACCGGCGCCATCTACCGCCAGTTCTCCATTACCATCGTCTCGGCGATGGTACTGTCGGTGCTGGTGGCCATGATCCTGACCCCGGCGCTGTGCGCCACCATATTAAAACCGGTCAAAAAAGGCGATCACGGCACCACCAAAGGCTTCTTCGGCTGGTTTAATAAAAAGTTCGATCAAAGCACCAATCATTATACCGACAGTATCGGCCATATCCTTAACAGCACCGGACGCTACCTGATCATCTATCTGCTGATTGTGGTCGGCATGGCGCTGCTGTTTATTCGCCTGCCCTCCTCCTTCCTGCCGTCGGAGGATCAGGGGGTTTTCCTGAATATGGCGCAGTTGCCGGCCGGGGCCACCCAGGAGCGCACCCAGAAAGTACTGGACCAGATGACCCAGTATTACCTGACGAAAGAAAAGGATAACGTCAACTCGGTCTTTACCGTTAACGGCTTCGGTTTTGCCGGGCGCGGCCAGAACTCCGGCATCGCGTTCGTCAGCCTGAAAAGCTGGGATGAGCGCAAAGGGGCGGAAAATAAGGTCCCGGCGATCATTGCCCGGGCCAATGGGGAATTCTCTCAGATAAAGGACGGTATCGCCCTGGCGTTTAACCTGCCGGCCATCGTTGAGCTGGGTAATGCTACCGGCTTCGACTTCGAGTTAATCGATGAGAACAACCTGGGGCATGCCAAGCTTACCGAGGCGCGTAACCAGCTGTTCGGTATGATTGCGCAGCATCCCGATACCTTAGTGGGCGTGCGGCCAAATGGCCTGGAGGATACGCCGCAGTTCAAGCTGGATGTGGATCAGGAGAAGGCTTCGGCGTTGGGCGTCTCGCTGGATGATATCAACACCACTCTGGGCGCGGCCCTGGGCGGTAACTATATCAATGACTTTACCGATCGCGGCCGAACCAAAAAGGTCTATGTCCAGGGCGACGCGCAGTACCGTATGCTGCCGCAGGACATAGGCAACTGGTTTGTGCGCGGCACCAATGGACAGATGGTGCCGTTATCGGCGGTGTCCACCTCGCACTGGCAGTATGGCTCGCCGCGCCTGGAGCGTTATAACGGCTTGCCCTCGATGGAAATCCAGGGTGAGGCGGCGCCGGGCAAGAGTACCGGTGAAGCCATGGCGCTGATGGAGGAACTGGTGGCTAAGCTGCCCGCCGGCGTAGGCTACGATTGGACGGGGATGTCCTATCAGGAACGGCTATCCGGCAACCAGGCCCCGGCGCTGTACGCCATCTCGCTGATCGTGGTGTTCCTGTGCCTGGCGGCGTTGTATGAAAGCTGGTCCATCCCCTTCGCGGTGATGCTGGTGGTGCCGTTGGGCGTGGTCGGGGCGCTGCTGGCCGCCACTTTCCGCGGTATGAATAACGACGTCTATTTTGTGGTGGGGCTGCTGACCACCATCGGGCTGTCGGCGAAAAACGCCATTCTTATCGTCGAGTTCGCCAAGGACTTGATGGACAAGGAAGGCAAGGGATTGGTTGAGGCGACATTAGAGGCGGTGCGCATGCGTTTGCGTCCCATCCTGATGACATCGCTGGCCTTTATCCTCGGCGTATTGCCGCTGGCCATCAGCACCGGCGCGGGGTCGGGCTCGCAGAACGCCGTCGGCACCGGGGTAATCGGCGGTATGATCACCGCCACCTTGCTGGCAATATTTTTCGTACCGGTGTTTTTTGTCGTGGTTCGCCGCCGCTTCGGTAACAAAAGCGACGAACAGCGGGAACAGGATCGCCCGGTGAATAATCCTCAGTTGGATAATCCGCACCGTTAAGCACCGTTTAACCATCGGGCCGTTGACGCGGCCTGATGGTTCAGTCAAGTCCCGAGCCGCGCAAGCGGCTTTTTTTATGCCTGGCTTAGGCCGACGGCTTGAGGGGGCTTGACCCGATGGCGAAAAAGAGGATAATAGTTATGATATAACATAACTAAATGAGGTGAGATATGAAACCTGGCATCCATCCCGACTACCGTACCGTGGTGTTTCACGACACCAGCGCGGATGCTTATTTTAAAGTGGGTTCGACCATCAAGACCGACCGTACCGTGGAGCTGGACGGGAAAACATTCCCCTACATCACGGTGGAGGTGTCATCCGAATCCCATCCCTATTACACCGGCAAGCAGCGGATCGTGGATAAAGAAGGCAGCACCGCGCGCTTTAACCAACGCTTCGGCCGTTTTTTCACCAAGTAGTCATTATTAGAAGAGGCGTGGTTATCATGCAGGTATTAAGCTCGTTGCGTTCCGCCAAGACGCGTCATCCGGATTGTAAAGTCGTTCGCCGTCGCGGCCGCATTTACGTCATCTGCAAATCCAATCCCCGCTTCAAGGCGGTCCAGGGCGGGAAAAAGAAAAAATAACCGGCGCCGGTTACTCAGTCGGTCAAAGGCCTCCGCTGGAGGCCTTTTGTTTGCCGCCGGCGCGGCCGGCGATGGCGGCACGCAGGTTATTTTTTTGCCTTGCCGGCAGTGAAATAATGCCGGCGCAAAATCATGGTGAAACTGCCGCGCGGTCCTAACAGTACCGAAATAAAAAAGATCAGGCTGGCGGTAAGCACAATGGCCGGGCCCGCCGGAATCGAGGCGTAGAACGACCACAGCAGCCCTACCCAGGCGCTAAGCAGGCCAATCAACAACGCTATCAGCAGCGTGCCCGGCAGATGCCCGGACCAACAGCGGGCGGCCACCGCCGGCAGCATCATGAGTCCCACCGACATCAGGGTGCCGAGAATTTGAAAACCCGCCACCAGGTTAAGCACCACCAGCGCCAGGAATAAGGCATGGATCAGGCGGGGATAACCGCGAACGTTTATGCGCAGGAACGCCGCGTCGAAGGCCTCAATAATCAGCGCGCGATACATCAGCGCCAGGCAAAGCAGCGTAACGGTGGCAATCAGGCCGACAAACAGAATGGCCTGGCTATCGACCGCCAGTACGGTGCCAAATAACAGATGAAGCAAATCGACGCTGGACCCGCGCAGGGATACCAAGGTCACGCCCAGGGCCAGCGATCCCAGATAAAAACCGGCAAAGCTGGCGTCTTCCTTCAGGACGGTGAGCGAGGTCACCCAGCCGGACAGCACCGCGACCAGTAATCCGGCGATAAATCCGCCGATGCCCATGGCCATCAGCGACATGCCCGACAGCAGATAACCGATGGCGACGCCGGGCAATATCGCGTGTGATAAGGCATCCCCCACCAGGCTCATCCTGCGTAGCGACAGGAAAACCCCCAGCGGAGTGGAACTGAGCGAAAGGGCAAAACAGGCCACCAGCGCACGCCGCATAAATCCAAGCGAGAGAAAGGGGTCGAATAAGAGGTGAAGGATCATGATGCGGCCTGATGGAAGCAACGATCGGTGGACCAGGCGGCCCGGGGAGAAAACGCGTCCGCGAGGATCGCGTCTGTCGCCCCCCAGCGCGTGTGCCGGCCGGACAGCAGCAGGGTTTGTGGAAAACGACGGACCACCAGGGCGTCGTCGTGCAGTACCACGATAATGGTGTGGCCGGCCTTATGAAGCTGGTCGATGACATCCATCAATAATGCGCAGGTTGGACTGTCAATCCCGCTGAAAGGCTCATCCAGCAATATCAGCGGCGCCTGCTGCACCAGAAGGCGGGCGAACAGCATACGCTGGAACTGGCCGCCTGATAGTATTTCAATCGGGCTCGTTGCCATTGATCCCAGACCGACGCGATCCAGGGCGTCATGGATGCGCGCCATGGCCGTCTTGTTAATACGCCGCAGCAATCCGATGGCCGGCCAACAGCCCATAGCGACCACTTCAAACACCCGCAACGGAAACTGACGGTCCAGCTCTGACTGCTGTGGTAAATAGGCGATACGGGGTTTTTGCCCTGCCGAGAACGAAAGGCTGCCGCCGATAGCCGGCAAAAGTCCGGCAATGGTTTTCAACAGGGTCGATTTACCGGTGCCGTTGGCGCCGATAACCGCGGTCAGGCTGCCGGCCTCGAATTTGCCGTCCAGGGCGTCGATAATAGCGTGCCCGTGGTAGCCGATACATAACTGTTCAAATGTCATCATGGCAATAAGGATGCCCAAAAGATACCCAGCCAGAGGACACACAGCAGGGCCAGACCAAATCCTATGCGCCGTAACCCGGAGGCGCACATCAGATTGTCAGGCGTGGGGTCGGTGGTTTTGCTGATAGAGGATCGCATGAAAACATGCCTTTCATAAAATGTTATAATATAACATATCACGTACTGGGAGGCTTGCCAACATCCCTCCGGCGTTTAACTGTTAAGGAACCGCCGGGTTTGAACGGTTTAGCAACGTATTGTCATAATTTTATGGCAATAAGGGATGAGTATTGCGACAAGAAATGGTAAAAATAAATATAATAAATACCATAGCGGCGGAAATGAGTGTTTACCCGTTGCTTGCTGTGTGCAAATAGCTGCTTTATCACCACCACGTTGACTGCTGGTAACCATCGTCGCCCACAGGCTTTCACCGTTTGTGCAATTAGTGTTAATGAAATTGCAATAGGATATGACGGTAAGATAATGTAAGCTGATAGTGCCAAACTGCATAAAATCTTCTATCTTTAAATAGGGCGCGGGAACGCCGATGATACGTGGGCGTGCCTCAATCCCATCTTAAAGATGACGGTAATTTGTTTAGCGTTAGGAGGGCTGATATGGATGAGTATTCACCCAAACGACATGATATAGCACAGCTTAAATACCTCTGTGGCAATCTGTATGATGAGGGCATTGCCAGTTTGGGCGATAGCTACCATGGGTGGGTTAATGACCCGGCATCGGCGATTAATTTACAGATGAATGAATTAATCGACCATATTGCATCTTATGTGGTCATTTTTAAGCTTAAACATCATAATGAAAGCGATTTGGTCGATCATGTAGAAACCTTCCTAGACGATACTTTTACCTTATTTAGCAGCTACGGTATCAATAATCTGGATGTGCAACGGTGGCGCAAAAGCCGTTCACGGCTATTCGGAACTTTCTCAGAGACTGAACTCTGTATTTCCTGAAATAGTAAATGATATTTTAACATATGAGAGAACCCAAAAGGCCAATATGAACAAGATCGATTATTTAATGCGGTTACGCAAATGCAGAACCCTGGAGACGCTGGAGCGGGTGATAGAGAAAAACAAATATGAACTGTCCGACGACGAACTGGAGATATTCAACTCTGCGGCCGACCATCGTCTCGCGGAACTGACCATGGACAAACTCTATGATAAAGTTCCGGTGTCGGTCTGGAAGTATGTTCGTTAAACAGCCATTAAGTGATACTTAATATCAACATTAATAAAAATTTATGTTCATATAGGTGTATTTATCACTCCTTTTTTATCACCGGCTATTCCGTGTTGTGACGCAGATTATCGCGCTCCCCAAGTGTAAACGTGCGCTCTTATGCGTGTTGACGCGCCCCGGGCATGTCCTGGATTGGTAATAAAAACACGAATAAATATGCCATAGCAGCTATCACGGCGTAATGCCGGATAGCCAGTGCTTTATTTTAATAGACGCTATTATGCAAGGTATTCCATCCTTTAATTTTTCCCGGCAATATATCAACGGACGTTATTTCATCGACAAGCGCCATAGAACATCCTATTGGCCCGGGCTATCGACTAATTAATAACGGCGGCTGGTTGAAAAAACAGCGGACCTGGCATCCATAAAGAAGCATTGATGAAAAATGGGAGAATAATGGTGGGGCGTTTGATTGGGTGGAGGCCCCGCCAGCAACATCCCGGCACACACGTCGCCTGCTACGGCTGCTTCCTTCCGGACCTGACCGAGTTCACAAGTTAGTGTTGCGGGAGCACCAACGGGGCCTCCATTGACGGCTCGTTTTTCCCGAGCGCGGGGCATTATCAATGATGCCCCGCGCAATTGCAAGCCGATACGCGCCAAGCGCTGTTTTCTTGGGCAATCGCCATCCGCGCCGTGGCCCTGCCCTATTTTAAATCCTTTTTGACCCTGCCGGGTTATGCCAATATGCTGCCTTGGGCTTAATGAATTCTGTGCCATACGATGAATGAACCAATTGATACGTTTCGCCAGCGGGTATTCCAGATTGTCGCCGCCATTCCTTCCGGCCACATTGCCACCTATGGCGATGTGGCCCGGCTGGCGGGATCTCCGCGCGCCGCCAGGCAGGTCGGGGGCATACTGAGCCGGTTGCCCGCGGGTAGCCGCCTGCCATGGCATCGGGTGGTTAACCGGCACGGCGGCATTTCACTGCCAGGCGAGGGTTATGAACGGCAGAGAACCGCCCTGGAAGCGGAGGGCGTGGAATTCGGGCGCGGCGGTAATATCGACTTGTCCCGCTATCGCTGGGTCTTGTAAAACGCCGGCCAGGCTGGAACAGCGGGCCAGGGAGAGGAGAGGCCGCGACACGTTAAATACCTTAGTCTTGGCGGGGATGATGATTTGTCGCCATGGCGCTAGGGCGTGAGCGCGTCTCACCTCCCTGTGAGACACTCAACCTATCGCCACCAGAGGCGTTGTTCAGTGTTGTTCAGTAACGTCTCAAGCCGTTGTGCCCAGGCACGCGACGCTTTAGCCGGCATAAACGCCGCCAACACCGCGGCGTTTAGCACCATCCCAAGAGACCTTACAACTGGTTAGGCGCGGGAACACTGCTGGCCGGCGCCACCTGGGTGGGAGAGGTCAGCGGCACGGTAGATGCCGCCGCGGCGCGTGTCGGCATGGCCACGGCTTCCACCGGCACCAGCGTCAGATCCTGTTTGGTGCCGCCGTTGTTGATAACCGTCTTCACCTGCTCGGTAATAAACATTAACCGGCCATCGACGGTAATCGCCGCGCTTAGCAGGATGCGCGCATTGGGCTGTATTTGCGCCGGATTAAACGGCAACACAAAGCTGAACGGCGCCTGCTTACCTTCCGTGCGTACCACACGTTGCGCAATGACGGTAGACGGCGTATCGCTTATCGAGGCATCGGACAGCGTTACGGTCAATACCGCGTCGGGAGGCAATGCGATCCGTTGCCTGATCCAAACGGTGCCGGAAACGCTGGGTTGCCTTAACGCTTCGGCTTGTTCAGCGGTGCCCGGGGTTTTGAACGCCGGGGTAGCCACCTGATGGCCTTTATCAGCGCATCCCGCCAAGGTGACCGCTAGCGCAGCGCCACCTACTACTTGCCAGAGTTTCATGATTTATCTCTCCTTCTTATTATTAGCTCATCATTTCACCGATACCAAGCGGCGGTGAAGTCTTGGTGGCTGAACCACCTAATGATTTAATCATGGCACAGAATCCTGATATTTTCCTGTCGGTTGCATTCGCACCGGACACGTTTGCGGTTATGCTCATTAAAGCGGGCTGTCATGGCCGGCCTGGGAGGTTCGGTGCCCCGACGCTATGCCGGCACCCGTCATGCGTTTACCCGCAGTGAAGACCCTGGTTACTGGAGCGTAGTTATGACCCGTAAAATCGATCATCTATTGAATCTGATCACCCTGGAAAAGCTGGAGGAAGGCCTTTTTCGCGGTCAAAGCGAGGATTTGGGCCTGCCGCGGGTCTTCGGCGGGCAGGTGGTGGCCCAGGCTTTGTACGCCGCGCGGCAGACGGTCCCCCCGGCGCGGCATGTCCATTCCTTTCACAGCTATTTTTTACGCCCAGGCGACGTCAGCTTGCCCATTGTCTATCAGGTGGCCGAGCTGCGCGACGGCAACAGTTTCAGCGCCCGTCATGTCAGCGCCATTCAGCAGGGCCTGCCGATATTTTACCTGACGGCCTCGTTTCAGGCGGAAGAAACGGGCTTTGAGCACCAAAGCCCGATGCCCCAGGTGCCCGCCCCCGAGGGGTTGCCCTCGGAGCGGGATATCGCGCTGCCTCTGGCCGCCGGCCTGCCCGAGCCGCTGCGGCGAAAACTGACCGGTGAAAAGCCGATAGAAATGCGTCCGGTTGTTTTCCATAACCCGTTTAAAGGCGCCGTGGAAAAACCCGTGCGTTATGTTTGGCTGCGGGCTGCGGGCACACTGCCGGATGACCGTGAATGCCATCAATTCCTGCTGGGCTACGCGTCCGATTTTAACTTCCTGCCCACAGCGCTCCAGCCGCATGGCGTGGGGTTTCTTGAGCCCGGGGTGCAAATCGCCACCATTGATCATTCGATGTGGTTCCATCGCCCTTTTCGTTTTGACGATTGGCTGTTATATGCGATAGAAAGCCCTTCGGCGTCCGGCGCGCGGGGATTTGTGCGCGGACAGATTTTCCGCCGCGACGGGGTGCTGGTAGCCTCGACGGCGCAGGAAGGCGTGATGCGGCACCATGGGGTGTGAACCCACCCGGCCCGCCCGGCGCTTTGCGCAAATGAAAACAGGGGCGATAAATCGCCCCTGCTGATTTTCCATGGCCGGTTATCGTGCCCCGGCGCTGCATAGAAAATTATTCGTTATAGGCATTTTCGCCATGGCTGTTGACGTCCAGGCCTTCGCGTTCCTGTTCTTCGGACACACGCAGCCCCACCACCATATCGGCAATCTTGAAGCCGATAAAGGCCACGACGCCGGACCAGACCAGACAGACGATCACGCTGAACAGCTGAACCCAGAGCTGGTGCCCCATGGTAACACCCTGAGCGTAACCCACGCCGCCGAGCGAGGCGGAAGTGAATACGCCGGTCAGCAGGCAGCCTACGATACCGCACACGCCGTGCACGCCGAATACGTCGCAGACATCATCCACCCGCAGCCATTTTTTCAGGGCAACCACACCCCAAAGCCCGGCTACGCCGCCCACCAGGCCAATGACCAGTGCGCCACCGACGCCGACGGTGCCGGCGGCAGGAGTGATGGCGACCAGACCGGCGATACAACCGGAGCAGGCGCCCAGCAAGGAAGGCTTGCCGCGCAGCATCCACTCAACAAACACCCAGGACAGGATGGCGCCGGCGGTAGCCATGACGGTATTGAGGAAAGCCAGTGCGGCAATTTCGTTGGCAGCGCTGGCGGAACCGGCGTTGAAGCCGAACCAGCCGACATACAGGATCGCGGTACCGGTAAAGACCATCGGCAGGTTATGCGGCTTAAACGCTTCCTTGCCGAAACCTGAGCGTTTGCCCAGCATATAGGCACCCACCAAACCGGCACTCGCCGCATTGATATGAACGACAGTACCCCCGGCGAAGTCCAGCGCGCCCTGCGCCGCCAGATAACCGCCTGCCCAAACCATATGCGCCATCGGCAGGTAGGAAAAGGTCAGCCATACCAGCACAAAAATCAGCACCGCGGAGAAACGAATACGTTCCGCCAGGGCGCCGACAATCAGACCGACGGTAATACAGGCAAACGAACATTGAAACGCGACGTGGATCAGTTGATAGAACGTACCGGTCAGCGCCGTCAGCTCAATATTCTTCAACATGGTCCAACCGAACCCGCCGAAAAACGGATTGCCCTCGCTAAAGGCCAGGGAGTAACCGTAAATCAGCCACAGCACGCAGACCATGGCGAAGGTGACCGCAACCTGGGTCAACATCGACAGCACGTTTTTGGCGCGCAGCAGGCCGCCGTAAAACAAGGCAATCCCCGGTAAAGTCATAAACAGCACCAAAGCGGTGCTTATCATCATAAAAGCGTTATCGGCCTTGTCAGCAACAGGCGCTGCGGCCATGGCCCATGTCGGCAACAATGCTACTGCGCCGAGGCTGGTCAATGAGACAAGTTTCTTCATTTTCATTCATCCCTATCCACAAAATTCGCGCGTGTGTGTCGTTAAAGTGCTGCTTCGTCGGTCTCTCCGGTACGAATCCGGATGACCCGTTGTAGCTCAGCAACAAAAATCTTGCCGTCGCCGATCTTTCCGGTATACGCCGCTTTACTGATGACATCGATAACTTCATCTAGCTGATCGTCGGCAATGGCGATATCAATTTTTACCTTGGGCAGGAAATTAACGCTGTATTCGGCCCCGCGATACAGCTCTGCATGGCCCTTTTGCCGTCCAAAGCCTTTGACCTCGGTGACCGTCAGCCCTTGAATGCCCACAGCAGAAAGCGCTTCTCGCACGTCTTCTAATTTAAATGGTTTAATCACCACGGTTACCAGCTTCATATGTTCCCCCTCAAGAATTTGGATCTGAACTCGCGATCGCTACGCCTGAGTAAAGCAAAGCATGTGCCACAAATGTTTTGAAATAGAAATTTACCGTTGGACGCCCGCCGATACAGCAAAACCCGCCTCAGGCGCAGCATTGGCTCCGACGACGCGCAAAAATACACCAGCGAGGCGCACTGTATTAGTGCGCTACGCCAGATTACGGTGCAGAAGGGGGAATATCGGCGCCGGGATGCTCAATCCCGGTGCGCGCTGCGCTTAAGCGCCCAGCATGCTTATCCGCGGCTACCCACGGGCGGCACATCCGTCGCACATCGTCAGCCGTGCCCCGCGCCGGCCACCCTGACGTCGGCGGCGAGCGCCCTGCCGGCCTGCTGCAGTTGATACATCTGGAAATAGCGGCCCCGCTGCGTTAACAACGCCTCGTGGGAGCCCCGCTCCACCGCTTCGCCACGGTGGAGCACCAGAATTTCGTCAGCCTCGACAATGGTGGATAAGCGGTGCGCGATAACCACCAGGGTGGTCTGGTGGCGGATAGCCGCCAACGCCCGCTGGATCGCCTGCTCGGTGCCGGAGTCGATATTGGCGGTGGCCTCGTCGAGGATCAGGATTTGCGGAGTGAGGACCAGAACCCTGGCCATGGCCAGCAGCTGTTTTTGCCCGACCGACAGGGTATTGCCCTGCTCGCCGAGGCCGGCGTGGATGCCGCCCGGCATGGATCTGACCAGTTCCGCCAGTTGCACCTGTTCCAGGGCATGCCAGGCCCTGGATTCGCTGATATCACGCCCCAGGGTAATATTGGTGAATACAGTGTCCGCCATGACCACCGGGTCCTGCTGGACGATGGCGACGCCTTGTCTGAGCACCCGGTGCGACAGGCTGGCGATGGGCCGGCCGTCAAGCAATAGCGCACCCTCGCTGATGGGATAATAGCCCATCATTAAATTGGCCAGGGTGCTTTTACCGCTGCCGGTATGCCCCACCAGCGCGATAAAGCGCCGGGATGGCACCGACAGGGAAATATGCCGCAATACCGGCGTGGCATCGCGGTAGGAAAAGCTGAGGTCGCGAATATCAATACGTCCGCTGCTCAAGGGCCGGTCGTCGTCGCCGTACTGCTGCCGGTCGCCGTCCATCAGTTCAAAGATGCGCTCGCCCGCCACCACGGCCTGTTGCAGCATCGATTGCTGGGTGGTCAGTTCAATCAGCGGCTCATTTAAGCGGCCGAGATAATTGATAAAGGCATACAGTACCCCGACCCCGACGGTGCCCGCCGGGCTGAAGCTAAACAGCATCAGCAGGCCGCATAATACCAACGCCGACAGCAGGCTCAGGAGCGGGCGCAGCAAAAAGCCCTCAAGCCTCAGGGTCTGCATCCGCGCCAGGTAATGGGCGTGGCTGGCTTGCGCCAGCCGTTGGCCGAAACGCCCCTGCTGGCGAAACTGCTGGATGACGCTCATGCCGCTTATCGCTTCATTAAAGCCATTGTTGATATCCGCCAGATAGGCGCGCAGGCGACGCACGATCGGGGTGCTGAAATGCTGATACACCGTCATTACCAGCGCCACCACGGGGAAGATCACCATCGAAATGGCGGCCATGCGCCAGTCCAGCATAAACATCGCAATAAGCATGGCGCCCACCAGGGCGATACAGCGCAGCACCGTCGCCATCACCGTGACGTAAAGATCCTTGACCACCTCGGTATCATTGGTCACCCGCGAGATAAGCTGGCCCACCGGCTGGGTATCAAACGCGCTCAGCGGCTGGCGCAGCGCGGCATCCATGACCTCGGTGCGCAGTTGCTGCACCACGTCGAGCGCCGTTTGGTTGAACAACAGCGCCTGGTAGTAGCGCAGGGACGCGGACACCATCTGCAGGGCGATATAACCCAGTGCCAGCCCGGTCACCAGCAGCGGCGGAAAGGTTTTCAGCGGTACGACCCGGTCGATAAAAAAGCTGATCACCACCGGGCCGGCGACTTCCGCGCCGGCCGCCAGCCACAGCATGACCACCGCCAGCGTCAGCGGTTTGCGGTAAGGCCGGCTGTAGGCCAGCAGCCGTTTCAGCGTCGGCCACAGGGTTTGCCATTTACGCATCGGCCGCCTCCTGCCCGTCCGGATCGGCGCTGAGCGCTGCTTCCAACTGCTGGTAGCGGAACATATCCCGATACCAGCCCTCTTCCTGCAGCAGATGCTGATGTTCGCCCCGCTGGGCAAGGGTGCCGTGGCGCAGCACGACGATTTCATCGGCCGCATTCAGCGCCGACAGCCGGTGGGCGGTAATGATCAGGGTACGTCCCTCGCCCCACTGCCTGAGATTGCGCAAGATGGTATGTTCGGTACGCCCGTCCACGGCGGAGAGCGCGTCGTCGAATATCAGGATTTCCGCCTCCAGCAGCAGGGCGCGGGCAATGGACAGACGCTGTTTTTGCCCGCCGGACAGCATCACGCCCCGCTCGCCCACTTCGGTTTCATAGCCCTGCGGCAGCCGCAGGATATCCTCATGCACGCAGGCAAGGGTCGCCGCCCGCTCGATTTGCTCCCGGGTGGCGTCCGGCCGGCCGAGGGCGATATTACGCGCCACGCTATCGGAAAATAAAAACGGCGTCTGGCTGACCACCGCCAGGCGGCTATGCCACTGATCAAGGGAGACATCGGCAAGGGACATACCGTGGAAACGGATCTCGCCCCGGGTCACGTCAAAATGCCGCTGCAGCAGCGATAACAGCGTGCTTTTACCGGCGCCGGTCGGGCCGCAGATACCCAGCACCCGTCCCGGCGCCAGCCGCAAATGGATATTATTCAATGTCGGCTGCGGCGTGTGCGGATAGCTGAAGCTGTCGACGTCAACCTCAAGGACGCCGCGTCCGGGGGGAAGCATTTCCTTACCGTCCCTGACCTGAGGAGCCTCGTCCAGCGTTTGGCGGATCCGGCTATAGGCGGCGCTGCCCCGCTCGACAATATTAAACATCCAGGCTAATGCCAGCATCGGCCAAATCATCAGGCCCAGATACATAATAAAGCTGGTTAACTGCCCAAGCGTCAGCAGATCGTTCATCACCATCCAACTGCCGCCCCCGATGGCCAGCAGGTTAGAAAAGCCGACGGTCAGGTAAATGGTGGGATCGAAACGCGCGTCAATGCGCGCCACGCGCATATTTTTTGCGCCGGCGTCGGCGGCCACCTGCACAAACCGCTCCGACTGGTATCCCTCCAGACCGAAGGCCTTGATCATGCGGATGCCGGTAAGGCTTTCCTGCGTTTGGTTATTGAGCGACGAAAACGCCGCCTGGGCGGTTTTAAACCGCCGGTGCAGCTCATCGCCGTTGTGTTTAATCAGCAGCGCCATGACCGGCATCGGCAGCAGCGACAGCAGGGTAAGCTGCCAGCTTATCTGCACGCTCATCACCACCAGCACCGACAGGCCCATCACCAGCGAGTCCACCAGGGTCAGCACCCCTTCCCCGGCGGCGAATACCACCCGGTCCACGTCGTTGGTGGCGCGCGCCATCAGATCGCCGGTGCGGTGGCGCAGATAAAAACCCGGCAGTTGATGGCTGAGCAAATGATAAAACCGGGCGCGCAGCTCCACCGCCAGCTTATAAGAGGCGCCGAACAGCAGCACTCGCCATACGTAGCGCAGCAGGTATACCAGCACGGCGGTAAACGCCATGACGCCCAGCCACATCATGATCATCCGCGTGGAGGCCCGATGCTCCGTCACGCCGTCCACGATAACCCCGACCAGTCTGGGCGGGATCAGTTGCAGTATGGCGATAATGATCAACAGTAAGACCGACCCCAGATAACGTCGCCATTCGCGGCGAAAATACCAACCTAATTGTGCAAATAATCTCACGCAGTTTTATTCCAGACCTATTGAAAGTGACCCGCCGCAGCGAAAGATAAATTATAACGGCAATACGGTGGTATTTTTGATTTGTTCCATGGCAAAACTCGAGGTCACATCGATGAGGCCAGGCACGCCGTTCACCAGCCGCTTATAAAAGTTGTCGTAGCTCTTCATATCGCTCGCCACCACCTGCATCAGGTAATCATACTCGCCGGCCATGCGATAAAAGGCCAGCACTTCCGGCATTCCTTTAACCTGCGCCACAAAGGCCTGATACCAGTCGCTATTATGCTGCTGTGTTTTAATCAGCACAAAGGCGGTCAAGGCCAACCCCAGCTTTTCATTATCCAGCAGCGCCACCTTAGCGCGCACGATACCGGTTTCCTCGAGACGTTTAAGACGTTTCCAGCATGGTGTGGAGGTCAGGTTGACCGCATCCGCCAGCGTCTGAAGCGAAAGCGTACAGTCTTGCTGCAGCAATGAGAGTAATGTGCGGTCAGTTTTATCTAGCATAAGTATCTTTTGGAGAAAATATTTCTCTTATCACACGTTAATCGAGTGAAAAAGGCAACTTATTTTTTCTTCATCCCCGCTATGCTGTGAACCCCTCCTTCCGCTTTAAGGATAATTATTATGACCGCGCCCTGGGTGAAACAGGCCATCAGCGAAATCCAGTCTGATTTCCAGCGCTCCGCCGATACGCATTTAATACGGTTTCAGTTGCCGGCGTTTCCGGGCATTTTTTTCTATCTGAAAGATGAAAGCACCCATCCCTCGGGCAGCCTGAAACATCGGCTGGCCCGCTCGCTGTTTTTATACGGCTTGTGCAACGGCTGGATAAAGCAGGGCACCACCATTATCGAGGCATCGTCAGGCAGCACGGCGGTTTCGGAGGCCTATTTTGCCCGGCTGCTCGGCTTGCCTTTTATTGCCGTCATGCCGGAATGCACGGCTAAACGTAAAATTGAACAGATTACTTTTTACGGCGGCCGCTGCCATTTTGTCGGGCATAGCGCCATGATCTATGACGAAGCCAAAGCCCTGGCCCACGAGTTAAACGGCCATTATATGGATCAGTTTACCTACGCGGAGCGCGCCACCGACTGGCGCGGCAACAATAATATTGCGGAAAGCATTTTTCGCCAGATGGCGCAGGAGCCCTGCGCCGAACCCGATTATATCGTTATGAGCGCCGGCACCGGCGGCACGTCGGCCACCCTCGGGCGCTATATTCGCTACCAGGGTCATAACACCCGGCTGGTGGTGGTCGATCCGGAGAATTCCGTCTTTGCTGAATATTTTCATCACCGGGACGCCGCGCTCACCGCAAGCATAGCCAGCCGGATCGAAGGCATCGGCCGGCCGCGCGTGGAGCCGTCGTTTATTGCCGATGTGATTGATGAAATGATCCAGGTACCCGACGCCGCCACCATCGCCACCCTTTACTGGCTCGAGCCTATCCTCGGCCGCCGGGTGGGGGCGTCCACCGGTACCAATATGTGGGGCGCGCTGCAACTGGCCGTCAGGATGCGCGCCGAAGGAAGGCAAGGCGCCATCGTTACGATATTGTGCGACGGCGGGGAACGCTACCATGACACCTATTATCAGATGGAGTGGGTGCGTGAACATATCGGCGATCTGAGTCCCTGGCAGGATACATTGACGGCCCTCTAGGTGCGGGAAAGATGCCAAATGGCCACGGAGGCGTTACCATAAGGGCCGTGGCCCCTTAAATTGAGTAATACAATGACACAAGCGGTGGTGGTTTTTAGCGGCGGGCAGGATTCAACCACCTGCCTGATCCAGGCCTTAACGCACTATGACGAGGTGCACTGCGTTACGTTTGATTACGGCCAGCGGCACCGGGCTGAAATCGACATAGCGCGCGCCCTGGCGCTCAAGCTGGGCGCCCGCGCGCACAAAGTCATCGACGCCGGTTTGTTAAATGATCTGGCGGTCAGCAGCCTGACCCGGGAGAATATTCCGGTGCCCGCGTTTGACCCTGGCGCCGGCGGCGACGCTTTGCCCAGTACCTTTGTACCGGGCCGTAATATTCTGTTCCTCACCCTGGCGGCCATTTATGCCTATCAGGTGGGGGCGCAAACGGTCATTACCGGCGTGTGTGAAACGGATTTTTCCGGTTATCCCGACTGCCGCGATGAGTTCGTCAAGGCGCTGAACAATGCCGTCATCCTGGGCATGGCCCGCGACATCCGCTTCGCCACCCCGCTGATGTGGCTGAATAAAGCCGAAACCTGGGCGCTGGCCGATTATTACCGGCAATTGGATTTGGTGCGTCAGGAAACGCTGACCTGCTATAACGGCATCAAAGGGGATGGTTGCGGCACCTGCGCGGCGTGCCATCTGCGCGCCAAGGGCCTGGCGGACTATCAGCAGCATCGGGAAAGGGTCATGGCGGCGATGAAAGCCAAAACGTCGCTGCCATAATCATGCTACCCGCGCGCCCAGTCTTTGCCGTCGTTAGCGGCTGTGGCGCCATGGTGCGGGAACAAGGTGAGGTGGGCAGACTGATGGATTGAAGACAGGCGTTGGTATCAGAGGGTATATCTTCCCCTCTGATTCACAAATAACGTTATGTTATGACCGCAGTTAACTCGACGGCCCGGTCAAATGGCCTCTGGCTATTTTTTCTTTGATTTTTTTTTAGTGTTGGCATTCAGTAACGCGCGCAGCTTTTTTACTTCACCGGTGGTAAAAGGCTGCTCGGTAAGTTCTTCGGTATGTTGATTATCAACATCGGCGGCGACATGCTCTTTGTGTACCGCGTTTTTAGCGTGGCGCTTTGCCTCGACCCCGCCTTCAACGTCATCCTCAATCGTGCCGTCCAGGCTGCGCTCTAGCCTTGCGCTGAT
Organism: Sodalis sp. RH14; assembly: GCF_047324285.1. NCBI lineage: Bacteria > Pseudomonadati > Pseudomonadota > Gammaproteobacteria > Enterobacterales > Bruguierivoracaceae > Sodalis > Sodalis sp. RH14. Next base: position 1,181,071 of record NZ_CP178739.1, on the reverse strand, counting down.
TTCCGCACTCATGGAAACGCTTTTACTCGCGGCCAAGGACTTCAATTTTTCCTTTAGCTCGAGAGGCAATTTAATCGTTAAATTAGCTGTCTCACTCATAGTGCTTTCCTATTGATAGAAGAGTCACTAACTTAGGAAAGATACGGCCCGATGTCCACACTGTCATAAAAATTTAATATTGGCGCATCGCCTGTGGCCGGGGGTCGGCGCTGGAAAACATTTTCCCCTGGCGCTGAAACCCGGCCGGCATGTCAGTATTGATCCCCTGTTTTATTCCACGATGATTAACTCTTTGATTTGCGAGAATGTGGATGGGCCGATGCCTTTGACTTCTTTCAACTGGTCGGTATGGGTAAAGGGTCCCTTAGCCTCGCGGTAGTCGATAATGGCCTGCGCCTTTTTAGGCCCGATGCCTTTCAGCGCGCTCACCATGTCCTCAGCCGACGCGGTATTGATATTGATTTTTTCATCGCCGAAGTCATCCGTTTGGGTGCTTTTATCTTCGGTATCCGACGCCGTTTGCGTCGCGTCCTGGCCTGCGGCCGGTTCGGCGGCGTCTTCTTTGGCCGCTTCGCCGGATACGGGCGGCGTGGTCGCCGCTGCGGACAGGGTGGTGGCCGCGCTGTCGCCCTCACTGCCGCTGTCGCTGGTGTCGCCGTGCTCCGTGGCGCCGATGACCTTGATGATGCCGTCGCTGGCACCGCCGCCGTCCGCCGGAACCTTAGCGGCTTTTTCCCCTGCGCCGTCATGGCTGACGACAACGGCATCGCCGGATTTATCCCCGTCCGCCACCGAACACCAGGCGATGCCCGAAAGGGCGAACAGGCTGGTCAGTAACACCAGGCTCAGAGTACGTTTCATTGGAGTTTTCATAACATGACGTCCTTGTGATTGCTTGCCTTGAGTCGTGGATAACCACACGTTATGCCGTGAGATACCGGCACGGCAGGCAGGTTGCCTTAAGGGTATTACCACGGCAACCAGGGAAATTGAACCATGCAAAAGGCCGCGAAAGCGGCCTTTGGTCATTACACTATGTTCAGTATTTTTATGAGCGTTATTGCATTTGCGCGCCGGTGCCCATCTTGATCTTGGCTTCGGTACGCAGGTTATTGAGCAGCGCGTCGAACGTCACGCCGGTCATGCCCTGGCTAAGCTGGCTGACCACCTGGCCGCGCTGCTGCTCATCAAGCTGGCGCGGCGCGACCTTATCGAGCGCCACCAGGACGATATTGCCCTGTTCATCCTCCGACATGCCGTAGGAGGAGGCGTTCGGCTGCGGATGCGGCAACGTGAAGATAGCCTGGGTCAAACGATCGTTCTGCCGCGTCGAGTCAAAGGTTTTCACCTCGCCGAAGCTCAGGCCGGCGGCTTTCATCGCCTCGGCGCCCTTACCCTGCTTGAGCGCCGCCAGAATTTTTTCGGCGTCGATGCGGGCCTGTTGCAGCGCCTTTTGGCGTTTCACCTGGTTTTCCACCTGGGCGCGCACCGCGTCCAGAGGCTTGGTGCTTTCCGGTTTATGCTCGGCCAGGCGCAGAACGAAAGCCCGGTCGCCGTCGACGGTGATCACATCGGAATTGTTGCCGGGAGCGCCGTTGACGCCCAGCAGCGAACCGCCGAAAAGCACCTGTTTCACGGCATCGGCGTTCAACGCTTCCGGTACGCTGTCGCGGGTAAACCAGTCGGTCTGCACCGCCTTGACGCCCGCGGCCGTTTCGGCCGACGCCAGGGATTCGTTATCGTTGCTGGCCGCGTCGCTGACCTTTTGCTGCAAGGCGTAATACGCGTCGATGGCTTTTTCCTGTTTCACTTTCGCCGCTACGCCGTCGTGCACCTCGGCCAGCGGCTTCACCTGCTCCGGCTGGATATCGGTCAGTTTCGCCACCAGGAAGCCCACCGAGGAGGTGATCACGCCGGACAATTGGCCCTTATCGGTCAGGTTGGCCTGTTTGAGCTCGTCCACCGTGGCGTCAGCGTCCATCCAGCCGATATCACCGCCGTTTTTCGCGGAAATAATGTCGGTGGAGCGTTGTTTGGCCAGGGCGGCGAAATCGGCGCCTTTTTGCAGTTGCGCCAGGATAGCCTGGGCGTCGGCATCGGTTTTGCTCTGGATTATGGCGTAACGTTTACGCGCCGGCTGTGAGAACTGGTCTTTATGCTGGTCGTAGTAGGCCTGGATTTCCGGTTCGCTCACCGTGGTTTTCGCCTGCATCGAGGCGGCATCCAGGGCGATATAGGACACTTTGAACGACTCGGGCTGGACATAGGTGTTTTTATTCAGGTTATAGTGGTTCTGGATCTCTTCCGGGGAAGCGGTTTGCCCGGCGAGCAGCGCGTTGATATCGAGCGTCGCCAGGCGCGCCTGACGCTCCTGGATGGCCAGCGCCATCAGCCGGTTGGTCTCTTCCGGCAGCAGGAAACCGGTGCCGCCGAGCCCCTGGATCAGCTGCTGCGTCAATAACTGCTTGCGCATCAGCTGCGCATACTGATCCGGCGTCAATCCCATGCTGGCGATGATTGAGCGGTATTTTTCATTGTCGAAATTGTTGTTGGTGCGAAACGCCGGGATGGCGAAAATCGCCTCCTTGACCTGTTGATCGCTAACGGCAAGCCCCAGGGTTTGCGCATATTGGTCCAGCAGGGTCTCATCAATCAGCTGCGACAGCACCTGGCGGCGCATCTGAAGCATGTAGCCTTCGTTGGCGGCCAGGGCCGAGAAACTGTCCCCCAGCGACTCCTGCTGGCGGTTGCGCTCGTTTTGCACCGCCTGTTCCAGCTGGGCACGGCTGATTTGCTGGCCGTTCACCTTCGCGGCGTAATCCCCGCCGCCGCCAATCAGATAGTTGCCTACCCCGGTCAGCACGAATGAAATGGCGACAATGGCCAGAATAATTTTGAGCACGACGTGATTGGCGGCCGCGCGTAAATTGTCCATCATAGTGTGACAACACTCCGCTGTAATATGAATGAAACCTTTGCGCCGGCAGTAAGATCCGCCTTCATGCCGTAGCTCCGAGAGCTGCTGCGCGCTAAAGCTATTCCTCTGACAACCGAAATGCGCAACTGTCAGGGAAAAATAAAAACAAAAAAGGCACATCAAAAAAGATGCGCCTTGTATTCTACCCTACCCGTTCCCCTGCGTCAGGTAATAGTTTGACGCGAAAAACAGCGGTGCAACAATCAGTTGACAGCGTCTTTCAATCCTTTGCCGGCACGGAAACCGGGTACTTTGGCAGCCGGGATACTTATTTCTTTACCGGTTTGAGGATTACGGCCGGTACGGGCGGCACGCGCTCGCACCGTAAAGGTGCCGAAACCCACCAGCGCAACATCATCTCCCTGTTGCAGCGTTTCGGTAACGGAACCAATAATGGCATCCAATGCACGTCCGGCAGCCGCTTTGGAAATATCAGCACCTGCGGCAATCTTGTCGATCAGTTGTGACTTATTCACTCTTTCATCCCCTCTTGAATTCTCTCGTCGCGGCGGAATTTTCCTTAAACGCGACAGCGCAGCTGTTATATCAAGCCTGTTATAGCATGGCAAGCCAAAGCCGGATACCGACCAGAGCCGCCAGCTACCTAACTTAACGGTACAAAAAAAGGCTGGCAAGTGGGATTTCACCTGCCAGCCCGTTTTTTAGCGGTATATGTTACTTTACGCGCTTATTTTGCCGCCGCGGTGGCGATTTCCATGCCAAAAGGCGCATTCTGCAAGGCCAGGGTCAAGACCTCGTCAATCCGTTGCACGGGGTGGATATCCATATCGTTGATCACATTTGCCGGCATATCTTCCAGATCGCGTTTATTCTCGTAAGGGATTAACACGGTCTTGATGCCGCCGCGATGCGCCGCCAGCAGTTTTTCCTTCAATCCGCCGATCGGCAATACCAGCCCGCGCAGGGTGATTTCGCCGGTCATGGCCACATTGGCTTTCACCGGATTGCCGGTCAGGCAGGACACCAGGGCGGTACACATGGCGATACCGGCGCTGGGGCCGTCTTTCGGCGTTGCGCCTTCCGGCACATGGACATGAATATCGCGTTTCTCGTAGAAATCGTTATTAATGCCCAGCTTATCCGCCCTTGAGCGCACCACGGTCAGCGCCGCCTGGATGGACTCCTGCATCACTTCGCCAAGCGATCCGGTATAGGTTAATTTCCCCTTTCCCGGCACGCACGCGGTTTCTATGGTCAGCAGTTCGCCGCCCACTTCGGTCCAGGCCAGGCCGGTAACCTGTCCCACCCGATTCTCGCCCTCGGCGCGGCCGTAGTCGAAGCGTTGGACGCCCAGGTAATCCTTAAGGTTGTCGCCGTCGATATGGATATGCTTGACGCTTTTATCCATTAACAGCGTCTTAACCGCTTTACGGCATAACTTGGAGATTTCACGTTCCAGGTTACGCACGCCCGCTTCACGGGTGTAATAACGGATAATGCCCACCAGGGCGCTGTCGTCGATGGTTAATTCGCCTGCCTTCAACGCGTTGCGATCGAGCTGTTTTTGCAGCAGGTGTTCGCGGGCGATATTCAGCTTTTCATCCTCGGTATAGCCTGACAGCCGGATCACTTCCATACGATCGAGCAGCGGCGCCGGGATATTCATCGAGTTGGACGTCGCGACGAACATCACATCGGAGAGATCGTAATCCACTTCCAGATAGTGATCGTTGAACGCCACGTTTTGCTCGGGATCCAGCACCTCCAGCAGGGCGGAAGCCGGATCGCCGCGCATATCCGACGACATCTTGTCGATTTCGTCGAGCAGGAACAGCGGATTTTTTACGCCGACCTTGGACATTTTCTGGATAAGCTTACCGGGCATGGAGCCGATATAGGTGCGACGGTGACCGCGAATTTCCGCTTCATCGCGCACGCCGCCCAATGCCATGCGCACGTACTCGCGCCCGGTGGCCTTGGCAATCGACTGTCCGAGCGAGGTCTTACCCACCCCCGGCGGTCCTACCAGGCACAGGATCGGCCCTTTTATCTTGCTGACCCGGCTTTGCACCGCCAAATATTCGAGAATGCGGTCCTTGACCCGTTCAAGGCCATAATGATCCTTATCCAGCACTTCCTGTGCCTTGACCAGATCTTTCTTGACCTTGGTGCGGGTATGCCAGGGCACCGACAGCATCCAGTCGATATAACCGCGCACCACCGTGGCCTCGGCGGACATCGGCGACATCATTTTCAATTTTTGCAGCTCGGCTTCGGTTTTTTCCCGCGCCTCTTTCGGCATTTTTGCCGCTTCAATCTTGCGTTTCAGCGCTTCGTTTTCATCCGGCGCGTCGTCCATTTCGCCCAGCTCTTTCTGGATGGCTTTCATTTGCTCATTCAGATAGTACTCGCGCTGGCTTTTTTCCATCTGTTTCTTGACGCGATTGCGGATACGTTTTTCGACCTGCAGGAGATCGATTTCCGATTCCATCATCGCCATCAGGTATTCCAGCCGCTCGGTAACGTCCGCCATTTCCAGCACCGACTGCTTGTCGCTTAATTTGAGCGGCATATGGGCGGCGATGGTATCGGCCAAGCGCGCGGCGTCGTCGATGCTGTTCAATGACGTCAGCACCTCGGGCGGAATTTTTTTATTCAGCTTGATATAGCCTTCAAACTGATTAATCGCGGTGCGCACCAGGACTTCCTGTTCGCGCTCATCGATTTCGGGCGTGGCAAAATATTCAGCCTGGGCGGCAAAATGCTCGCCGCTATCGGACAAAGTGGTTATGCGGGCGCGCTGCAACCCCTCGACCAGTACTTTAACCGTACCGTCGGGTAGCTTCAGCATCTGGAGAATCGAAGAGACGGTCCCGACTGAAAAGAGATCGTTGATACCCGGTTCATCCGTAGAGGCTTCCTTCTGCGCCACCAGCATGATTTTTTTGTCGCTATCCATGGCTGCTTCAAGGCACCGAATCGATTTCTCCCGCCCGACAAACAACGGGATGACCATATGCGGATAGACCACCACATCGCGCAGAGGCAATACGGGGATTTCTATGCGTTCGGAACGCTCAGCATTCATAGAGCTCTCTCTTAGTTTAGCTTCCGCCAGGTTTAGGGGATTCGCAAAACTCGGCCGTTGCCCAGTTTCAACAAATAGGTAATTGAGTATATGGGGGCGAATCTTTTACATTCAACAGCCGGGATAACGGAAAAACAAATGGGGGACGGAATCCCCCACTTTTTTACTTTTTGCCGAATATCATCATTCAACTGATGGATTATTCACCGGACGCCTGCTGGGTTTCATGTTTACCATAAATCAGCAAGGGTTCCGACTGGCCTTCAATTACCGCTTCGTCGATCACCACTTTCTCGACGCTGTCCTGCGAAGGCAGTTCATACATCGTTTCAAGCAGCGCGCCTTCCACGATGGAACGCAGGCCGCGGGCGCCGGTTTTGCGCGCCATGGCTTTCCTGGCGATAGCCGTTAGGGCTTCGTCGCGGAATTCCAGCTCCACGCCTTCCAGATTGAACAACGCCTGGTATTGCTTGGTCAGGGCGTTCTTCGGCTCTTTCAGGATTTGGATCAGCGCGTCCTCGCTCAGTTCATTCAGCGTGGCCAGCACCGGCAGACGGCCGATAAACTCAGGAATCAAACCGAATTTAATCAGATCTTCCGGCTCGACCTTCGTCAACAACTGGCCTTCGGACGCCTTCTGGGCGCTGCCTTTAACCGTGGCGCTAAAACCAATGCCGCGCCCGGTATCCACACGCTGCTCAATCACCTTGTCCAGGCCGGCGAACGCGCCGCCGCAGATAAACAGGATCTTGGACGTATCCACCTGCAGGAATTCCTGCTGCGGATGCTTGCGTCCGCCCTGGGGCGGAACGGCGGCGATGGTGCCTTCGATCAGTTTCAGCAGCGCCTGTTGCACGCCCTCGCCGGACACGTCGCGCGTAATCGACGGATTGTCCGATTTGCGTGAGATCTTATCGATTTCATCAATATAGACGATACCGCGCTGCGCCTTCTGCACATCGTAATCGCATTTTTGCAGCAGTTTCTGGATGATGTTCTCCACGTCCTCGCCGACATAACCCGCTTCGGTCAGGGTGGTGGCATCCGCCATGGTAAAGGGCACATCCAGGAAGCGCGCCAGCGTCTCCGCCAGCAGCGTTTTACCGCTGCCGGTGGGGCCTATCAGCAGGATATTGCTCTTGCCGAGCTCAATGCCATTAGTGGTATCACCGTTACGCAGGCGTTTGTAGTGGTTGTACACCGCCACCGCCAACACTTTTTTGGCTTTTTCCTGGCCGATAACGTAATCGTCCAGGTGATGGCGAATTTCATGGGGCGTCGGCAGAGCGCTGCGTTCGCGATGCGGAGCCACCTCTTTGATCTCTTCGCGAATAATGTCATTGCATAAATCGACACATTCGTCGCAGATATACACTGACGGCCCTGCGATCAGCTTACGCACCTCATGCTGGCTTTTACCGCAGAAAGAGCAATACAGCAGCTTTCCTGAACCGTCTTTGCGCTTATCTGTCATCAGTAAACCTCTTTCTCTAGTCTTTGTCCCGCAGGCCAACCACGGCGGCAACGCGACTGCTTAACGTAAAACCGGCGTTTGAGTGGTGTTAGTCTACTCGAATGACTCAATACTGTAACTATAGTCTATCGGTATTCAGAATTACGCCGTCAAATCGCGTTTGCTTAATATGGAATCAACCAAACCGTAGTCTACCGCCTCTTCGGCGGAGAGGAAACGATCGCGTTCCGTATCTTTTTCTATCGATTCAAGAGAGCGGCCGGTATGTTTGGCCATCAGTTCGTTCATGCGCGCCTTGACCTTGAGGATCTCCCGGGCATGAATCTCGATATCCGTGGCCTGGCCCTGGAAACCGCCCAACGGCTGATGGATCATCACCCGCGAGTTCGGCATGCAGAAACGTTTGCCCTTGGCGCCAGCGGTCAGCAAAAACGCGCCCATGGACGCGGCCTGTCCCATACAGAACGTGCTGACGTCCGGTTTGATAAACTGCATGGTGTCGTAAATCGACATGCCGGCGGTAATCACGCCGCCCGGTGAATTGATATACAGATAAATGTCTTTTTCCGGGTTTTCCGCTTCCAGGAACAGCATCTGCGCCACGATCAGATTGGCCATATGATCTTCAACCTGGCCGGTCATGAAAATGATGCGTTCTTTCAGCAGGCGGGAAAAGATATCGTATGAACGCTCACCGCGTGAAGTCTGCTCAACCACCATCGGCACCAGGGCCATATGGGGTGCTTGTTGTTCTATTTCGCCACTGTATGACATTATCGTCTCCTAGATAAAATTCGCTCGGCGTCTTTATATTTTCCGATTCTACTTGAGATGAAGCGCGATCGCCATGCTCAAGCCGTCGGGCCGCCTTGGTGTCGGACGGATGTAATCAGCCAGGGACGTATCATTGTCTGGGCTTTATAATCCCATCTATATAGCTAATTGGGGTATGAAACGTCCCTTTTCAAGCGCCCGCCGCATTTTCTTTAACGGTTTTCGTTATTGTCTTGCCGGCGCGGCGCGGCGCCAATCCAGTTTTAGCATCGCATCCTCTTTTAATATAGCGTTAATTACTGAAAGTTATCATCGTGAAGCACAAACCAACAAAAAGCCCGCCATCGGTTGATGGCGGGCTTTTAATGACAAACACATCGACCGGCCGGGAATACGTTGGGCCGGTCGTTTATCAGGCCGCGGTCGGCTGATTCATCAGTTCGGTGAACGTGGTGGGTTTTTCAACCACTTTGGCCTTGGCCAGCAGGGCTTCAACCGCCTGTTCTTCCAAAGCGACGTTACGCATATTATTCATCATTTCCTGATTTTTTGCGTAAAACTCAATCACTTCGCGCGGGTCTTCATAAGCGGAGGCCATTTCCTCTATCAGGGTTTTCACCCGTGAATCGTCCGCCTTCAGCTCATTGGTCTGGATAACCTCGCCCAACAGCAAGCCTACGCGCACGCGGCGTTTCGCCTGTTCTTCAAACAATTCGCGCGGCAGCTCCAGCGCCTGCTTTTCATTACCGCCGAAGCGCTGTGCCGCCTGGCGGCGCAGCACGTCGATTTCGCCGTCGATAAGCTTGGCCGGCACATCGATTTCGTTAGCGTTGATCAGGCCGTCGATCACCTGGTTCTTCACGCGGTTGCGCACGGCGTTTTTCAGTTCGCGTTCCATGTTCTTACGCACTTCCGCGCGCAGGCCTTCGATGGAACCGTCGGCTACGCCGAAACGTTTAATAAATTCTTCGGTCAGTTCAGGCAGCTCGCGCACTTCGACTTTTTTCAACACTATCGAGAATTTGGCCGCTTTGCCTTTCAGATTTTCCGCGTGGTAATCTTCCGGGAAATTGACGTCGATATCAAAAGACTCGCCGGCTTTATGGCCGACAACGCCCTCTTCAAAGCCGGGAATCATGCGGCCCTGTCCCATTGCCAGGACAAAATCGCTGGCCTTGCCGCCGTCGAATTCCTCACCGTCGATGGTACCGGAGAAATCAACGGTGACGCGATCTTCCGCTGTCGCGGCGGCATCGCTTTCTTTCCAGTCCGCCTGCTGCTTGCGCAGGGTTTCCAGCATCTGATCGACGTCGGCGTCGTTAACTTCCACGATCGGCTTTTCGACTTCAATGGCGTCCAGGCCTTTCAGCTCCACTTCCGGATAGACTTCAAACTCTACGCTGAAGGTGAAATCTTCGCCGGCCTTGTACTCGCCGGGTATATAGCTGGGCGCGCCAACCGGATTGATCTTTTCCTGGATAATGGCATCGACGAAGTTGCGCTGCATAACATCGCCGAGTACGTCCTGACGTACCGACATGCCGTAACGCTGCGCAACGATGTTCATGGGGACTTTACCTTTACGGAAGCCGTCGATGCGAACTTTCTTGGCGACATTCACCAATTCGCTTTTTACCGCTTGCTCTATGCTGTCGGCGGCAACGGTAATTGTTACACGACGCCCCAGGCCTTCAGTGGTCTCAACAGAAACTTGCATCTTGTTACCTCAAAAAATCACAGTGCTCGGTCAACGCCAGAACCCGTTTTCAAAGAAGCGGTCATCCAGGTCCACTGACGTGAAAATGGCCTCTGAGAACCGGGAGGTCTGAGTGAACAGATACCTGTTCCCCGTCGTCGTCAGAAGCATCCCGAATACATTCCGGAAATATAAGACGCGGCATTATAGCGGCATAGAGTTTATGAGTCGAGAACAGTGCGAAAATTGCCGCATACAGAGCGCCATGGCGCACAAAATTCAAAAAAACCGGGTGTCGCGGCATGCCAGGCCCGCCGACACCGCAGCGAATCACGGCGTGTTTAAGGGAGAGCATGCCGATGGGGTCGAATCGGGCGTGGTGTTCCCGCCCGACCGAGCGCCCCATGGCGCGGTATGCCCGCCAACACCGTTCCTAAAGCAGACGTGTTCAAGGGAGACCGTGCCAATGGGGTCGAATCGGGCGTGGTGTTCCCGCCCGACCGAGCGCCCCATGGCGCGGTATGCCCGCCAACACCAAACCTAAAGCAATCGTGTTAAAGGGAGAGCGTGCCAATGGGGTTGAATCGGGCGTGATTTTCCCGCCCGACCGAGCGCCCCATGGCATGCCAGGCCCGCCAACACCGCAGCGAATCACGGCGTGTTTAAGGGAGAGCATGCCGATGGGGTCGAATCGGGCGTGGTGTTCCCGCCCGACCGAGTGCCCCACGGCATGCTAGGCCCGCCGACACCGCAGCGAATCACGGCGTGTTTAAGGGAGAGCATGCCCGCCAACGGCGGACGCAAATAAAAGGTAATCAGTTCAGGCGATAAGCCGGGTGCCCCGGCACGGCGGCGACGCGGGAACCGCGTTCTGCAGGCTGGTCCACTCTTTCAGGGTATAGGCATGCAGCGCAAGCGCATGAACCGGGCCGGCCAGTTCTTCCGCCAACACGGCATACAGGGAACGATGGCGGGTTAAGATGCGCTCGCCAATGAAGTTTTCGCTCACCACGATCACTTTAAAATGGCTTTCCGCACCCGCCGGCACATTATGCCGGTAGCTCTCGTCCACGACTTCCAGGAAAATCGGATCAAACGCCGCCCTTATTTTTGCTTCAATCTGCTCGCGAAACATTTCATTCTCCTTACTGCGTAGGCCGCGTGCCCTGCACCGTCAATTAAACTTTAGCTGACTTTTTATTAACTCATAGCACTATTATCATAAATTTTTGTCTTAAAAAGCCGAAACTTCAGTCGGATTTAACAGTATATGGAGTGACGAAACGGTTAAAAAGACATTTTTTTGCCGAGCCCCCGCCACAGCGGGAAGATCTGACCATGACGCAATTTAGCGTGATTCAGATCTTCCCCCGGCCAGCGGCGATGATATGATGAGAGCAATATCTCTCACCCCTAATGCATCTTAATGATTGAGAAGGCGATTATGCTTAAAAAATTGTTTTTCCCCTTATTGGCCGCGCTGTTGCTCGCCGGCTGCGCCGGCAAGAGCAACACCCTCGACATCACGCCTAAAATCGAGTTGCCGCAACAGGATCCGATGATTCGCGGCGCCACCGTCAGCGTCAACGGCGCCGATCAGCGCACCGACCAGGCGCTGGCCAAGGTGAACCGCGACGGCGAACTGGTCGTCCTCACCCCGTCGCGCGACCTGCGCTTCCTGCTGCAGGAAGTGCTGGAAAAACAGATGACCGCCCGCGGCTATATGGTTGGACCGAACGGCGGCGTCGACCTGCAAATTATCGTCAACAAACTGTATGCGGATGTATCCCAAGGCAATGTGCGCTATAACATCACCACCAGCGCGGATATCTCGATAATTGCCCAGGCGAAAAACGGCAATAAACAGATAAAACATTACCAGTCCACCTACAATGTCCAGGGCGCGTTTGTCGCCAGCAATCAAAAAATCACCAATGCGGTGAACAGCGTGCTGGGGGATGTCATCAGCGATATGGCGCAGGACACCAGTATCACCAACTTTATTAAACAAAACGCCCAGTAATTTTTGCCTTATCCTGCCCGCGTTCAGGCGGGCAGCCGCCGGTCCCGCAACGCCAATGAGACAGCAGAAAGCCGCCCATGCCTAATCACCAGCTCAGCCTCGCCACCCTCGCCCAGCCGCGATCCCTCATGTTATTGTGCCTGGGCTTCGCCTCGGGGCTGCCGCTCGCGCTCACATCAGGCACGCTCCAGGCCTGGATGACGGTGGCCGATGTCGATTTAAAGACCATCGGATTCTTTTCGCTGGTGGGGCAGGCGTACGTGTTTAAGTTTCTCTGGTCGCCGCTGATGGACAGATACCAGCCGCCGCTGCTGGGCCGGCGGCGCGGCTGGCTGGTGATAACCCAACTGTTGCTGATGGCCGGGCTTATCGCCATGGGCACCCGGGATCCGTCGCGCGATCTGATGCTAATGGCCCTGCTGGCGGTATGGGTGGCGTTTTGCTCCGCCTCGCAGGATATCGTGTTCGATGCCTATAAAACCGATCTCCTGGCGCCGCAGGATCGCGGCACCGGCGCGGCGGTGTCGGTGCTGGGCTATCGCGTCGGCATGCTGGTATCCGGCGGGCTGGCCCTGTGGCTGGCGGATCGGCTGCTGGGCTGGCAGGCCACCTACTGGCTGATGGCCGGACTGATGCTGATCGGCGTGATCGTCGCCCTGCTGGCGCCGGAGCCGGACGACGCGGTTCCCGCGCCGCCGACCCTTGAACAGGCGGTGGTGGCGCCGCTGAAGGATTTTTTCGGCCGCAATAACGCGTGGCTTATCCTGATGCTGATTGTCTTTTATAAGCTTGGCGACGCCTTTGCCGGCAGCCTTAGCACCACGTTCCTTATTCGCGGCGTCGGTTTTGCCGCCGGGGAAGTGGGGGTGGTCAACAAAACCCTCGGCCTGCTGGCCACCGTGGTGGGCACCCTGGCGGGCGGCCTGCTGATGCAGCGCCTGTCGCTGTTTCGCGCCCTGATGCTGTTCGGCCTGCTGCAGGCGGTCTCCAACGCCGGTTACTGGCTGCTGGCGGTTACGGATCGGCATATCCTGACCATGGGCGCGGCCATTTTTGTCGAGAATCTTTGCGGCGGCATGGGAACCGCAGCCTTCGTGGCGTTGTTGATGACTTTATGCAACAAGTCCTTTTCCGCCACGCAGTTTGCCCTGCTGTCCGCGCTGTCGGCGGTGGGCCGGGTCTATGTCGGCCCCATCGCCGGCTGGTTCGTGGAGCTCCATGGCTGGGCCTGGTTCTATGTCTTTTCCATCATCGCCGCGTTTCCCGGCCTGCTCCTGCTGCTGTTATGCCGTGAAACCCTGCGGTTTACCCAGGAAACCGACAGTTTCCTGCGGCGCGACGGTTTTATCGGTCCCTATCGCTGGGCGCTGCGGCTGCTGATGCTGGGCGCGGCGCTGCTGGTCATAAGCCTGCTGCTGCTGGCGCTGCAGGCCCTGGGATGGCTGGCGTCCGGGTCCATTACAGGTTTTTTGTGGGAATCAGGGGCGATGTTGCTGGCTTTGGGTATACTAAGCGGGTGCTGGTGCGATTTTATATCAATGCGGCGCGCCAAAAACGCCGTTTGAGTCGATTAAAAAATAAGCGTTGTGTTGCCGACGCAATAACTGGCGAAAAAATAGCCCGGATAGCGGGGACATATTTTTTGTATCGGAATACGATATTTTTTTATGCCAGTAATGTGACAATTTAGTCAATCTACTATTTTCAAGCGGTCATATTTGCCGGCTTGTAGTTTATTTGTCTAAAAATGCTACCGCATTGTTAATGCAATGATACTAAAACTGCGGTGTTATTCTTTCTAAGGCGGATAAAGCGGCGGTTTGGTTTATTTCTCTCTAAGCCTTTGTGGGTATTCATGTTTTGTTATAATTTCGGTTGCCAAAGATTTCATTTGCAAAAAGCGGAAACATGTTTCTGACAAAAGCTTAAGCGTGTTTACAGTACTGCAACCTTCCCGTAAAATGCCCACACACAAGAAACGACATTAAAGCCCTTTTTTTTATTGAGGTCGTTAGATGAGACTCAGGAAATACAATAAAAGTTTAGGGATTCTGTCATTGTTTTGCGCCTCCGCCCTGCTGAGCGGTTGCGATATGGCGTTAATGAATCCCAAAGGACAGATTGGACTGGAGCAACGTTCACTCATACTCACCGCCCTTGGGCTGATGTTATTAGTGGTTGTACCTGCAATCGTCATGGCAGTGGTTTTTGCCATCAAATATCGCGCGTCCAATACCCAGGCGACGTACAGCCCCAACTGGTCCCACTCCAGCAAAGTGGAACTGGTGGTGTGGACTGTCCCGATCCTGATCATTATTTTCCTGGCGCTCCTTACCTGGAAATCAACCCATGCGCTGGACCCCAGCAAGCCGATTGCCTCCGACGCCAAGCCCATCACCATCCAGGTGGTCGCCATGGACTGGAAGTGGCTGTTCATTTATCCTGAGCAGGGCATCGCCACCGTCAACCAGATAGCCTTCCCCACCAACGTGCCGGTCAGGTTCGAAATCACCTCCAACTCGGTGATGAATTCGTTCTTTATCCCGCGCCTGGGCGGCCAGATCTACGCCATGGCGGGCATGAACGCCACGCTGCATCTGATTGCCAACGAATCCGGCTCCTATGACGGCATCTCGTCGAACTTCAGCGGCAGGGGGTTCTCCGGCATGAAATTCAAGGCCATTGCCACGCCGGACCAGCAAGGGTTTGATGATTGGGTGGCCAAAGTTAAAGCCTCGCCGGAAACGCTCACCACCATGGATGCCTACGAACAGTTGGCCGCGCCCAGCGAATTCAATCCGGTTGAGTATTTCTCCAGCGTTAAGCCTGACTTGTACCATGCGGTGATTGATAAATTCATGGGCAAGGGCAAGAGCATGGACATGACCCAGGACAAGGACATGGACATGAGCATGAGTGAGCACTCTCACGCGGGAACCGAGGAATAACTACGATGTTGGGAAAATTAACGCTGGATTCGGTTCCGTACCACGAACCGATCATTATGATCACTGTCGCCGCCATTATCGTCATCGGCGCGGCGCTGGTGGCAGGCATTACGTATTTCGGTAAATGGGAATATCTCTGGAAAGAGTGGTTCACCACCGTCGATCATAAAAAAATCGGCGTCATGTATATGATCGTAGCGTTCGTCATGCTGCTGCGCGGCTTCGCCGACGCCATCATGATGCGTTCGCAGCAGGCGCTGGCCTCGGCCGGCGAGGCCGGCTTCCTGCCGCCGCACCATTACGACCAGGTGGTGACCGCCCACGGCGTCATCATGATCATCTTCATGGCCACCCCGTTCGTGGTCGGCCTGATGAACCTGGCGGTGCCGCTGCAAATCGGCGCGCGCGACGTGGCCTTCCCGTTCCTGAACTCGCTGAGCTTCTGGTTCTTCGTGGTGGGCGTGATCTTGATTAACGTCTCGCTGGGCATCGGCGAATTCGCCCAGACCGGCTGGGTCGCCTATCCGCCGCTGGCCGGCAAGGAGTACAGTCCCGGCGTCGGGGTCGACTACTGGATCTGGAGTATCCAGATAGCCGGTATCGGCACCACCCTCACCGGCGTTAACTTCTTCGCCACCATCATGCGGATGCGCGCGCCGAACATGCCGATGATGAAAATGCCGGTCTTTACCTGGGCCTCGTTGTGCACCAACGTGCTGATCATCGCCGCCTTCCCGATCCTGACCGTGACCATCGTGCTGCTGACCCTGGACCGCTACCTCGGCACCCACTTCTTTACCAACGACATGGGGGGCAACATGATGATGTATGTCAACCTGTTCTGGGCCTGGGGCCATCCGGAAGTGTATATCCTGGTGCTGCCGGTGTTCGGCGTGTTCTCGGAAGTGGTGGCCACCTTCTCCAAAAAGCGGTTGTTCGGGTATACGTCCCTGGTATGGGCCACCATCGCCATTACCATCCTGTCGTTCTGCGTGTGGCTGCATCACTTCTTCACCATGGGCTCCGGGGCCAACGTCAACGCTTTCTTCGGCATCATGACGATGATTATCGCCATTCCGACCGGGGTTAAAATCTTCAACTGGCTGTTTACCATGTACCAGGGCCGTATCGTCTTTAACTCGGCCATGCTCTGGACCGTCGGCTTTATCATCACCTTCTCCATCGGCGGCATGACCGGGGTGCTGCTGGCGGTGCCGGGCGCCGACTTCGTGCTGCACAACAGCCTGTTCCTGATTGCCCACTTTCATAACGTCATCATCGGCGGCGTGGTGTTCGGCTGCTTTGCCGGCATGACCTACTGGTGGCCGAAGGCCTTCGGCTACACCCTGAATGAAAAATGGGGTAAACGCGCGTTCTGGTTTTGGATCGTCGGCTTCTATGTCGCCTTTATGCCGCTGTACGCCCTGGGCTTCATGGGCATGACCCGTCGCCTGAGCCAGCAGATTGACCCGCAGTTCCATGCCTTGCTGCTGGTTGCCGCCGGCGGGGCGGCGTTAATCGCGCTCGGTATCCTGTGCCAGGTCATCCAGATTGTGCTGAGCGTTATCCAGCGCGATCAGAACCGCGATTTGACCGGCGACCCGTGGGGCGGACGCACCCTGGAATGGTCCACCTCCTCGCCGCCGCCGTTCTATAACTTTGCCGTGGTGCCGGATGTCCAGGATCACCGCGACGCCTTCTGGCAGATGAAGGAAGACGGCACCGCTTACCAGAAACCGGCGTCCTACGAGCCGATCCATATGCCGAAAAACACCGGCGCGGGCGTGGTGATCGCGGCGTTCAGCCTGTTCTTCGGGTTTGCCATGATCTGGCATATCTGGTGGCTGGCGATTATCGGCTTCGCCGGCATGATCGTTACCTGGATTGTGCACAGCTTCAAGGAAGACGTGGACTACTACGTGCCCGTCGCGGAAGTGGAACGCATCGAAAACCGTCATTTTGAACAAATCAGCGAAGCGGGCCTGAATAATGTCAACTGAGATCTTACATAATCACGATCATGTAGACGCCCATGCCGGCCATGGGCACCACGACGCCGGGGCGATTAAGGTCTTCGGCTTCTGGATTTACCTGATGAGCGACTGTATTTTATTCGCCACGCTGTTCGCCACCTATGCCGTACTGGTTAACAGCACCGCGGGCGGTCCGTCGGGTAAGGAAATCTTTGAACTGCCGTTTGTGCTGGTGGAAACCTTCTGCCTGCTGTTCAGCAGCATTACCTACGGCATGGCGATACTTGCCATGAACCAGGGCAATAAAAGCCGGGTTAACGCCTGGCTGGGCCTGACGTTCCTGTTCGGACTGGCGTTTATCGGCATGGAGCTGTATGAATTCCATCACCTGATTGCCGAAGGCAACGGCCCGGACCGCAGCGGCTTCCTCTCGGGGTTCTTTACCCTGGTGGCGACGCACGGTCTGCACGTGACCTCGGGACTGATCTGGATGGCGGTAATGATGGTACAGGTGGCGAAACGCGGCCTCACCGCCACCAACCAGACCCGGTTGATGTGCCTGAGCCTGTTTTGGCATTTCCTTGACGTAATCTGGATATGCGTCTTTACCGTGGTGTACTTGATGGGGGCCATGTAATGAGTAGTCATGCAACAACCGGGCACGGCGGCGCCAGCCACGGCAGCCTGAAGTCGTATCTCATCGGTTTTGTCCTGTCGATTATCCTGACCGTCATTCCTTTTGTCATGGTGATGAACGGCTCGGCGACCAAGACCACGCTGATTGCCGTACTGGCGCTGTGCGCCGTGGTGCAGATCATGGTCCACCTGGTGTATTTCCTGCATCTGGATCGCTCCTCCGAGCAGCGGTGGAACGTGGTGGCGCTGGTCTTCGCCGTACTCATCATCGCCATTCTGGTTGTCGGTTCCCTGTGGGTCATGCTGCATCTGAACTACAACCTGATGAGCCATTAACCGAGCGTAATCCTGATGATTAAGCAATACCTGCAAGTAACAAAACCAGGAATTATTTTCGGTAATTTAATTTCTGTCATCGGCGGATTTTTGCTGGCCTCCAAAGGCCAAATTGACCATGCCTTATTTTTCGCCACCTTAATCGGTGTCTCGCTGGTGGTCGCCTCGGGTTGTGTTTTCAACAACTTTATCGACCGGGACATTGATAAGAAAATGGAAAGGACCAAGAACCGGGTCCTGGTGAAAGGACTTATCTCCCCGCAAGTGACCCTGGTTTACGCGACTGTGTTGGGTATCGCCGGTTTTGTGCTGCTGTACGTGGCGGCCAACCCGCTGGCCATGTGGCTGGCGGTGGCGGGCTTTATTGTCTATGTGGGCGTTTATAGCCTGTATATGAAGCGCAAGTCAGTTTATGGCACCCTTATCGGCAGTTTGTCCGGCGCGGCGCCGCCGGTTATCGGCTACTGCGCCGTCAGCGGCCGGTTCGATATGGGCGCGTTGATTCTGCTGCTGATTTTCAGTCTCTGGCAAATGCCGCATTCTTACGCCATCGCCATTTACCGTTTCAAGGACTACCAGGCGGCGTCAATCCCGGTGCTGCCGGTAAAACGCGGCATATCGGTGACCAAAAACCATATTACCCTGTATATTATCGGGTTTATGGTGGCGACGCTGATGCTGACCCTGGGCGGTTACGCCGGCTATAAATATTTTATCGTCGCGGCCGCGGTCAGCGTCTGGTGGCTGGGCATGGCGTTGCAGGGCTATAAATCGGCCAACGACGACAAGGTCTGGGCGCGCAAGCTGTTTATTTTCTCCATCGTGGCGATCACCTCATTGAGCGTGATGATGTCCGTGGACTTTATGGTCCCGGCCAGCAACAGCCTGTTATCGTACGTCTGGTAAAATCCGCATTGACCTATGGCTGGCAAAGCCCCGGTTTTGCCAGCCCCCTGCCCCGCCATCGACACCCTTTCGCCGCCATCTGTTACATCTGTTAAAAGACGTTCCGTTTACCCGGTTCGCACGGCGCATTAAAATGATGTGGGTAGCTCTCTTGAGGTAGTAATGAACGATACTAAAATGACCGGCAGCGAACTGCGCGCCACCTGGGGCTTGGGTACGGTGTTCTCGTTACGCATGCTGGGCATGTTTATGGTGCTACCGGTACTGACCACTTACGGTATGGCATTACAAGGCGCCAGCGAAGCCCTGATTGGGCTGGCCATCGGCATCTATGGCCTGGCGCAGGCGCTATTCCAGGTACCCTTCGGCCTGATCTCCGACCGGGTCGGCCGCAAGCCGCTGATTATCGGCGGGCTGCTGGTGTTTGCCCTGGGCAGCGTTATCGCCGCCCTCACCGATTCGATCTGGGGCGTCATTTTAGGGCGTGCGCTGCAGGGATCGGGGGCCATCGCCGCCGCCGTTATGGCGCTGCTGTCCGATCTAACCCGCGAGCAGAACCGCACCAAAGCCATGGCGTTTATCGGCGTCAGCTTCGGCGTCACCTTTGCCATCGCCATGGTGCTGGGGCCGATAATCACCCATGCCCTGGGCCTGCATGCGCTGTTTTGGGGAATCACCCTGCTGGCGCTGGCGGGTATCATCATCACCCTGGCCATCGTACCGGCGGCGGATAGCCATATGCTTAACCGCGAGTCCGGCATCGTCAGAGGAAGCTTTAGCAAGGTGCTGGCCAACGGCCAGCTGGTTAAGCTCAATATCGGCATTTTTTGCCTGCATGCGCTGCTGATGTCGAGTTTCGTCGCCCTGCCGCCGATGATGGCCAAGGCCGGCCTGGCGCCCGCCGATCATTGGAAAGTCTATCTTATTACCATGCTGGTATCCTTTGCCGCGGTAGTGCCATTTATCATCTACGCCGAGGTTAAGCGGCGGATGAAGCGGGTATTTATGATCTGCATTACCCTGTTGCTGCTGGCGGAAATCGTGCTGCTGGCCGCGGGGCAGCATTTGTGGACGATATTTGCCGGCATCCAGATTTTTTTTCTGGCGTTTAATGTGATGGAGGCCATCCTGCCCTCGCTTATCAGTAAAGAAGCGCCGGCGGGTTACAAGGGCACCGCCATGGGGGTCTATTCCACCAGCCAGTTTCTTGGCGTGGCGGCCGGCGGCAGCCTGGGGGGATTATTGTATCAATGGCATGGGGCGTGGCTGGTATTTACCTTTGGCGCGGCGCTGGCGGCGATGTGGTGGGTTATCAGCATTTCGCTTAAGGAACCGCCTTATGTCAGCAGCCTGCGGATTACCTTGTCGGAACTGGCGGTTAAAGATGGCGCGCTGGCGGAAAGACTGAAAGCGCAGCCTGGGGTAACCGAAGTGGTGGTGGTTCAAGGCGAACGGAGCGCTTATATCAAAATTGATACCAAAAAAATCAGCCGCGGCGAGCTTGAGCGGCTGATAGAAATGGTGTGACCACATTTACTTTGATCTATGGTGCGCTAGACGAAATATAATATAGGTGCTGATCATTCAAGTTAGCAAAAAATCAGGCTTAGCGACTTATAGCAAAATCTGTGCCCGCAAAAAAACGATTCCATGGATTAATTCTGCAAAAGATGCCATCAACATATTTATAGCGCAGCCCAGCCTTTTCCAGCTCAGTGAAAAGACCATTTAAATTTGGTGGAAAGAGACTAGATCTTTGTATGGGGAAAGCAACGTCCACCTTCTCTCGTTGAACAAGCTCAAATAATATCTCATAAGCATCATTTTTAATACCCAGACTTTCTTCGATTGGATAATGCATAATATTATAATTAAACACTTTTGAGTCTGCAAGGGCAATATCCTGTGGTAAAAACATGTCATCTATGATGCTGCTTAAGCCAGGATCACTGAGCGATCTACCTTCTCGACCATAAAACCTTATAGCTGTACCTTCAGGAATTTCTAAGTAATCTTTACTAAAAAAAGGTTGAGCCCCATGGGCGTCAATGATTAATCTTTCGGAATTTTGCGACCCTCTGAATATAATAAAATCTTCGCCTAACATTTCCCCACCAGCAGCCAATGCCGCCCTTTGAGTAGCGAGTACCGACAACTTCGCACCTGCCGTCGCCGCACCGGCCAATGTCCCGAATCCACCGAGGCCTGTCCCTAATGAAACCCAACCGAGAATAGCTGATGTACGCGGATTCGATCCTTCTAAAGCAGCCGAAGCAATTCCGGTCGCGGCGGAGGTGAGCTCAAGTAAACCTGCCACCCCATATAAGGCCATCACGCCCGCGGTGGCTGCCGCCAATGAGTAGCCGAAGGTAGGTATGGCTAACACTAACCCTATCACACTAAATAAAACGGTAAATGCTAATCTTCTGCTTAAGTGACCATCCAAATCAATGCCGTTTATTGGATCATTGTTGCAATAGACGTAGGGGTTTATGCCCCCCGCACCAAATGGGCTGAGGCTGTCGGGGCTGTTAAAGCGCATTAAAATCGGGTTGTATGAACGGTAGCCATTGCCCAATGGGTAAGCGCCGGTAATAGCATCGCGCAGCTCACCCTTAAATCCCGGCAAGGCTGGATCCTCCGTTTGACGGTAACCCCATGGGGTGTACAAATGGAGTTCGGTATTAAAGGTGGCAGTAACGTCAAAACTTACGCGGCCGGTTAAAACTACATTTAGCAATCTATCTCTCGCCATTTCTGCCATGTCTTCAAAAAAGCCGTTGGCTCTTGATATCTTTAACCATTTAGCAACCCAGGCAGTATCATTGGCATCAGCATCACGTTTCAACTGTGGTGTATTATGCTCGTATATAATGTTACTCACCGGCTGATGATCAATTTCTTCTTTTGCCAGGCGATCCATGCCATCATAATCATAATTACCTGAATGCTCAGGTGAATGGGCTTTTACTAGCCGCCCGAGAATATCGTACTGCAATGTACGCCCCGCCTCGTCCACATCCATTCTCCCATTAGCATCATAGTGGAGTGAAATTAACGGGGGATAGACTGGAGCACTGTGTGAGACCGAGGTCAATTGAGTAGGATCATCCGGATTGTCATAATGAAACTCCGCATAATCATCTCCATAAAAAAAATGCGTGTGACAGCGGGTCATATTATTCAATGCATCGTAGGAAAAATTCTGTTCATCAAATTGTTGACCATAAGCATCCGTGGCAAACTCCTGGCTTTCACTTTTCATATGAATAAGCCGGTTACACTCGTCATATTCGTATAATTCATGGTTTACAAGTTTTTCATCCAAAGTGATCTTTTTATCAAGAATATTCCCATTTCGTTCATAAAAATATTCTATTGTTAGTTTCGTTTCCTTGAAATTGGTTTGAAAATCCGCTCCCATAACAATTTCACGTTTATACTCACGACTGAACTCATCATAGGAAAATTTGGTATTAACGTAAAAATCAACATAACCATCGGTATGGTTTAACTCGGCCACGCGGCCAAAATCATCGTAATCCGTTTTAGTGTAAGAATTAATATTTTGACCTAATATTTGTTGACCTGTTTGTTTAGAGTACCAAAAAGAACGTTCATAAGTGAATGATGGATTATCCCCTGACAGACTACCTTTTTTTTCAGCGCCCAACAATGTCCAATCGAATCTAATACTAGCGTTGATGTCAGAAGAAAAATCTTCTTGCCCAAGTTGCCCAGAAGGTGAATAAAACCAGCGTTGCATAATCCGCCCCCGGCCTACCGGATAGTCAACATTTTCACTTGTCGAAGCTTGTATTTTCCCGGCCAGGGTATTCCAGGAATATACTTTGTATAGACTTCGATCGGCTACTAAACTGACCACATTGCCCAATTCTGGAATATATTGATATTCAAGTGATTGTCCCGCCGGGGTGGTTACTACGCTAGGTTTAGGATTAGCACCAATATATTCATAAGTATATCTGCGCCCGCCAGAAACGGACTCCTTCAAACGTCCCAAACTATCGAATGCCTGAGTGCCTAATATCGTCACGTTTTCCTGTATATCTTGTACACTAACTTCGGTTACGCAGGGTTTATCAGTATGGACGGCATACTTTCGTAAAGTTGCATTTTTATCAGGCAAACCTACCATAACTTGCCTATGAAACGCATCATATTCGTAATGGGTGACATAGCCTTTTTCGTCTTTGTACTCACGCAGCAAGCCGTAGCCATCATATCTTGAGCTAGTTTCAGAATAAACGCTGCCATCAAGACTAATACATGATTTTTTTAGCGGTTGCATCCCTATATTAAAATCGATCCTGATATCGCCAAGTTTTTTATTAGGATCGGTGGAACTGTATTTTTTCAAGGTTGCCTGAAGTTTAATCGGATCAAACTGTATTTCCTCATGGGTTCCGTCACTGCGTCTTATCACGCTGACATTTCCCCAAGGTTCATATTCCATGGTAGCTGTAATACTTACGCTTTCTTCTATTTCATCAGGTGTGGGAACAAAGTGGTCAGTCAGGGTATTAGATAAAACCTGGCTAATAGCATTATATTCCTTACTTTCGATCTCAAACCATTCATCGCTTTCGGCGCGATCAATATTATTGGATGCCTTTTTAACTGGCCTTCCTAGACCATCAAACCAGCTGCGTATCTTATTGCCGGAAGCATCGGTGGTGGTTGTCACCCCAAAATTACCGTCACAGTTTCTCTCTATGTAGTAATCTAGTGTGCTTATACGTTGATAGGCGGTGCCGGGATTTTGCGTGTGCCGGATTAAACGGCCCAACAAATCATAGTCATAATTGTGTTGACTGTTTTGCGCATCGACTTCTGACAGCACGCGTCCGGTGCAAGAAGAGGTTCTGCTGGCGGTGGCATAGGCTAGGCCATCATAGCCGGTGTCATCCCTGGATATGACTAAAATAACACCCGACAAGAAATAGGTAAATTGTGTGGTGGCGGGATAGCTGTGATCGCCATCGATAAACGTTTTGACCCTCCGTTCTAGCCTGCCATGCATTGGGTTGTTGTTAAGAGGGCTGCTTATATAGAATAGTTCCTCGCTGGTGATAAGTACCTCTTCTGATTTCACCGATTCATGGGCATAAAAGTGGCTTTTTTTCGGAACAATGGACCAGGCGGCCGGTGCATTATCTATTGAGGGAAAACTTTCATATTCATGTACTGTCACTGTATATTCAGTAATAAATTCCCGACTAGAAGGTTTGATGGTTTGTTTATATAAATAGCGTACAAACCCCCAGGGATCTAATGTCTCTGGATGCTCCTTATTATTCTGATAATATTCATTTTCGATAATCATACCATCGGGATTTTGCTGCCAAACTAGGTTGCCGCCTTCGTCGTAGCGCGTTTCGGTAGTTTCCACCCTGGTGATTTTATCCGGAGATATGTAGGTTATTTTTTGAGTGGACGCCAGCTGATATTGACTGGGCTGGGCATCAAAAGGCTCTGTCAAATTAGAATTAAACACAGTTTCTTTTTTAGTGACATAGCTTTTTGAGTCACGCGTTACCGTTTTTATCACTTCTATATCATTATGCAATACATCAAATACATATCGAATACTAATGGTATCAGCACCGTTTGTATATTCTTCATGTTGATAGTATTGATAATCAAAAAGATACTGACTATGCTCAAGCAGATAGTCACGATAGTGTACCCAAAATTGTTCAGGGGAGTGACCGCCAAGAAAATTGGATAAAGAGTAGGTGTAGTTGCTGGTGATGAGGGGAGTTTTACCGCCGATGCTTGTTACCTTTTTCGATACTCTCGGTAATGCCGGTAAATACGCGCTAGTAGGGAAGACCGTTGCGCTATCTTCATAGGTTATTTCATACGTAATATCAGGATCGGCATGCATTTTTGTAAGTAAGCGGTAATGAAGAAAATTAGTATATTCAAATTCGGAACTCGCCAATATTTCGTTTTCGCTTAAGGTCAACACTTCGCTAAGACTATTATGGTCATCAAATCGTAATGCGAACGAAATAGATTCTTGGGTGCCCGGCCAGGCAGTTATTAAAGTAAGCCGATCTTCGGGGAGACCACTTTGATTGAAATAATCAATTCTTAAGGTCCCAAAATCATTGTCGACTATGGAAGTCAACTTAGGCATCGTATTGGAGTCGACAATATCCCATTGAAACATCAACATTAAACCAAAAGGGTTGTAAATCCTCAGGACAACTTTGAACGTGTCCATCTTTTGCGGGCTGCCTAATTCTTCCACTATGCCATTTTTCCATATAATCCGATAACCGTTTTCTGTTCTAACAAAATGGAAGTTAGTCAGTTTTTTTTGTATCACCTCAATGCCTTGTGGGGTTTCGATGACACTATATTGTTCACCTGAACTCAGTACTAAAATCCCATAGGCAGTATCATAATAAGAATAGCCAAGATGAAATCCTAAGCCAAAACCATAATTAAAGCTACCAAACCCATTATAGCTGAGCGCGACCTGGAAAACGGGCCCTAATCCCGCATTGCCCACCAAGTTCACTAAGGGCAAATAAACATTAAACATGCCGGTACGCGGATTGACCGTGGTTTGATTGGCATCGCTATAATTAAATGCCTGGGATGAAAATTGTCTACTCATGATGACACCTCACCTACTGTTGCTATTATGACAAATTTTTCACAGTGAGTAACAAACGGTATAAGTACTTTTCGCGTAATGTGAGAAAGGTATAATCATTTATTCCCGCGTGAAAAAATTTATAGAAATTAAGAAATAAGGCTTAAAGCATATAAATACTGTCGACTCGCTAACTCTTGGGGAAAGCATTGTGATGCCCACGCCAAAACGACATTAAGCCTTGGCGTTAGACTTCACACATTAATGCCACCAATCGTTTAAATAATTTTCTGTTAAGTTAAAAACGCTAAAGAAGATCACTGTAAAATCAATGCATACATTTATGTTATATAAACAGATATGTTATAAATTTTACATAGAGTGACTTTTTAATTAATATTACTCGTTCCTCTACAAAGATATCTATTCCCCATAGTGATAGCAAACAGAGGGATTCATTTCAATAGGCATGCATTGATTATGCAAAAAAGGGTATTCAGGCGGCATTTTTTGATACGCTAAAACTAAAAACCGCGCCCGCTCTATTTAATAACAGACGCCTATCTTATTAAGTTATATAGATTAAAATGGGCAAGTCGCCCTGCCGTCAGCCCAGCACTTAATCGCGAAAATTAGTAAACTGAAACGGCTGGCCCAGCTCTCCGCCTTTGACCAGCGCCATGGCGCCCTGCAAATCATCGCGGGATTTGCCGGTAACCCGTACCTGCTCGCCCTGGATTTGCACCTGTACCTTCAGCTTGCTGTCTTTGATCAGTTTCACCAGCTTCTTGGCCAGGGTGGATTCGATGCCTTGCTTGAGCTTGGCCTCGACGCTATAGGTTTTGCCGCTGCGCGCCATCTCGTCCGGCAGCTCTATCGCCCCGCCCTCAATACCGCGTTTGGCCAATTTTTCCCGCAGGATCTCGACCAGTTGCTGCACCTGGAAATCGGATTCGCTGGTGGCGGTGATGCTTTGGTTTTTTTCATTGAGCTCAAAACTTGCCGGTACGTTGCGAAAATCCCAGCGGGTGGTGAGCTCGCGGCTGGCATTCTCCACCGCGTTGCGAACTTCCTGCATATCTATTTCTGAAACGATGTCAAATGAGGGCATAATGTGTCTCCGGCTGCCATTCTTTGGTTAGCATCATACCCGCTTGGTTTGCCAGATACAAAATACTGTCCGCGGCGTCGGCAAAAAAATGAATAGGCCTAAAACGGCCCTTGATAGGCAGCGAATATGTCTATAATCAGAGCAATCTACGCGCAGGCAGGCGCTGGTTGGCTTAATGCATAGCAAAGGTTAAAACATGAATATTACCGTTCTCGGGTGTGGCGCCATCGGCCAGTTGTGGCTGGCCGGACTGGTGAGCCAGGGGCACAACGTCCAGGGATGGCTGCGCGTGCCGCAGTCGTCTTGTACGGTGGATGTGGTGACGCCCCTGGGGGAGAACGTGCGGCATCAGTTGCCCGCCAACAACGCCGCGCTTTTGTCCGGGAGTGATCTCTTGCTGGTGACGCTGAAAGCCTGGCAGGTTTCCGGCGCCATCCGCACGCTGTTGCCGCAGCTCAGGGCGGACTGCGCCATTTTATTGCTGCATAACGGCCTGGGCACCCGCGAAGAGCTGCCTGCGCTTACCCAGCCGTTGTTGCAGGGCATCACCACCCACGCGGCTTATCGCAGCGAGAGCGGCAGCATTATCCATGTCTATAACGGTACCACCCGTATCGGCCCGCTGACGGAAAACGCGCAGTCCATCAGCCACCTGGCGGAAAAGCTGCACGAGGCGTTGCCGGATGTGGCCTGGCATAACAATATCGCCGCTTCCTGCTGGCTTAAACTGGCCGCCAACTGTGTCATCAACCCGCTGACGGCGGCCTATGAGTGCCGTAACGGCGAGATAGAACAGTATATCGATCAGATCGAAGCGCTGTGCCGCGAAGTGGCGATGGTCATGGATCGCGAGGGATACCATACTTCTTATGAAAGCCTGCTGTTTTACGTTGGGCAAACCATTAAAAGCACCGCGGGCAATACGTCGTCGATGCTGCAGGATATTCGCGCCCAGCGTCATACCGAGATTGACTATATTAATGGTTACCTGGTGCGGCGGGCGCGGGTACATGGCCTGAGCGTACCGGAAAACCAGCGCTTGTATGAGCTGATCAAACAGAAGGAGGACCACTATGGGCGTCTCGGCGATGGTATGTCTGGCGACTGGGAGTGAAGAAACCGAAGCGGTGACCGTGATCGATCTCCTGGTCAGGGCCGGCATTGAGGTAACGGTGGCGGGCGTGGGCAACGCGAGCCATGGGATTGTCTGCTCGCGCGGGGTACGGCTGCTGGCCGATGCCCCGCTGGCGACGGTGGCCGGCCGGGCGTTCGACGTTATCGTCCTGCCGGGCGGAGTCAAGGGCGCCGAGGCCCTGCGCGACAGCGCGGCGCTGATTGATTGCCTGCGCCTGGCAAGTCGCGCCGGCAGACTGATTGCCGCCATCTGCGCGGCGCCGGCGTTGGTGCTGGTACATCATCGCCTGTTTCCTGATGCCGCGTTAACGGGGTTCCCGGCGTTGAAAGACCGGATCCCGGCGTCGCAATGGCGGGACGAGCGGGTCGTTTACGATAAAACGGCGAACCTGCTGACCAGCCAGGGTCCGGGTACGGCGATGGAGTTTGCCTTGCATATTATCGGGCTGCTACTGGGCGGCAGCAAAGCGGCGGAAGTGGCGGCGCAGCTGGTGCTGCCTGCGGGCATACGGGATTTCGCCGGGTAACTCACGCCGGGATCCCGGACGGCGATGGCGAACACGCTTGCCGTTTGCCGTATTTAGCGTACGGCAAACGGCCGGGACGCGGCTTTAAGGCCGGTAAACCTTGACGTTGTGAAAGCCCTGCTCGCGCAGGTACAGCGCCTGCAGCCGGCTCATGACGCCCCGCTCGCAGTACAGGAGATAGGACTTGCTCTGGTCAAGCGTGCCGAACTGGGTGCCGAGCTTATAGAACGGCAGCGCCTGGACCACGATGTTGTCCATCAGCAGCGGCTGGCTTTCCTGCTCGTCCACCGGACGGATATCCAGCACGATATCATTGCCGCCGACGTCGGCCGCGGTTTCCACTTCCTCCACATCCTGGCGGGTCTGCTCGATGATTTCGCGGATATCGATGCTGCTGGCCTCCGCCACCGCCCGTTCGAGCACGCTGAAGTCAAAATGCGCTTCTTCCTGCTCGATACGATGCTTTACGGCCCTGACCGTCGGACTTTTAGAAATTACGCCGCAATATTCCGGCATGGTTTTGGCGAATTCCTCGGTGCCGATGGCGCGCGCCGTATTGATGATCTGCTCTTTATCATGGGAAATCAGCGGCCGCAGCACCAGCGTATCGGAGACGTTATCGATCAGGCGCAGGTTGGTGAGGGTCTGGCTGGAGACCTGCCCCAGGGCTTCACCGGTCACCAGCGCCTGGATGCCGAAGCGTTCCGCCATTTCCGATGCCGCGCGGATCATCATGCGCTTGAGCACCACGCCCATTTGGCCGTCATCGACTTTTTCCAGGATTTCGCCCACCACGGCGGCAAAATCAATGGCGATAAACCGCACCCGGTGGGAACTGCCGTAGCGGTTCCAGAGATGATGCGCCACCTGGCGCACGCCGATTTCATGCGCCGCGCCGCCCAGGTTAAAGAAGCAGTAATGCACCCGGCAGCCGCGGCGCATCAGCATATAGCTGGAAACGCCGGAATCGAAACCGCCGGAAATCAGCGACAGCACATCTTCCTGGGTACCGATAGGGAATCCGCCAATGCCTTCATAGCGCGCGGTGATAAGCAGCAGGCGATCGTCTTCGATTTCCAGGTGGATGGTTTCTTCGGGATGGTTGAGCCGCACGCGGGTGCCGGACACGTTCTGGTTCAGGCCGCCGCCGACGTAGCGTTCCACATCCTGCGAAGTAAATTCATGGGTGCCGCGGCGTTTTACGCGCACGCAAAATGTTTTATCCACCAGCCGGTCGTGGTACTGCGCCAGCGTCTGCACATAAATGTCGTGCATATCCGTATAGGTGTGTTCTTCCACCGCCAGGATATGATGGATGCCGGGAATACGGGTCAGCGCCTCGCAGATAACCGGGCGCTTGCTCTCGTCCTTGGCGCGTACGATGATATGATCCCAATGACGCACCACCGTCAGGGACTCGTCATAATGTTTCATGACGTTGCGGATATTGCTGGCGAGAATTTTAATAAAGCGCAACCGTACCGACTGGCTTTTTATCGTAATTTCCGGAAACAGTTTGATGATAAACTTCATGGCGATAGTCGTTATGTGATCAGAAGAAAAAGGTAACGTAGCGGAACACGTCATATAATAAGATAGGGATAATCCGGCGCAGTACGCCTGGATATTACCCTTAGCATCCGAGGCGCGCAGTATATCACTTTACGCCGCGGCATTGAGCCCAATTTGCTTATCATCGCACTCTGGGCTAACGTTGTCTGTTTTCATATGCCATGCCCTTTACGTTGGTGAAAAAATCGTTATGCCGAAAAAAACCGAACAGCCCGCCAGTTTTGAAACTGCACTAAAAGAATTGGAACAGATTGTCACCCGCCTGGAATCAGGCGAGCTTCCGCTGGAAGAGGCGCTGAACGCATTTGAACAGGGCGTGCAGCTGGCGCGCCACGGCCAGCAGACCTTGCAGCAGGCGGAGCAGCGGGTGCAGATATTGCTTAGCGACGAGAACACTGCGCCGCTGACGCCGTTTACCCCGGACGCGGAATAAACCATGGAGTTCGCGCTGCAGCTAAAGGCCTGCCATCTGCGGGTCGACGGGGCGCTGGACCGGTTTTTCGCTTCCCTGGATCCCCGGGAACCGCTGACCCAGGCCATGCGCCACGGCGCGTTACTGGGCGGCAAGCGCCTGCGGCCGTTCCTGGTTTACCGTACCGGCCAGCTGTTCGGCCTGCCTTTGGCGGACCTGGACGCGCCGGCGGCGGCGGTGGAATGCATCCACGCGTATTCCCTCATCCATGACGACCTGCCGGCAATGGACGACGACGACCTGCGGCGCGGTCAACCGACCTGCCATATTAAATTTGGTGAAACCACCGCCATCCTGGCCGGGGACGCGCTGCAAGCCCTGGCGTTTTCCATTCTGGCCGACGCGCCGATGCCGTCGGTGGCGACGCGGGATCGCCTGGCGATGATCTCGGCGCTGGCCCAGGCCAGCGGCGCGGCCGGCATGTGCCTCGGCCAGGCGCAGGATTTGGCGGCGGAAGTGACGCCGGTCAACCTGGCGGATCTCGAGACCATTCACCGTTATAAGACCGGCGCGCTGATCCGCTCGGCGGTAACCATGGGCGCGCTGGCGGCCGGGGAACCGGGCCGTGCGGCCCTGTCCTTCCTCGATCGTTATGCCGCCGCCATCGGCCTGGCGTTCCAGGTCCAGGACGATATTCTCGACGTGGTGGGCGATACCGCGACGCTTGGTAAACGCCAGGGCGCGGATCAACAGCTGGGCAAAAGCACCTACCCGGCGCTGCTGGGGCTTGATAACGCGCGCGCCAAGGCACATGATCTGATCCAGGAGTCATTGGCGGCTTTAACGCATGTCGAAAGCCTGGGTTATGATACGTCGGCCCTGAACGCGCTGGCACGGTTTGTCATTGAACGCGATAAGTAAAAAAAAGCGTCTTTTTCCATCCCAGATATGAGTATCCGATGAGTATTGATCTGACGAAGTACCCGACGTTGGCCTTAGCCGAAGTACCCGCCGAGCTGCGGCTGCTGCCGAAAGAGAGTTTAGTGAGGCTCTGCGACGAGCTGAGGCGGTTCCTGCTGGACAGCGTCAGCCGCTCAAGCGGCCATTTCGCCTCGGGTCTGGGTACCGTGGAACTTACCGTTGCGCTGCATTATGTCTATAACACCCCGTTTGATCATGTGGTGTGGGATGTCGGCCACCAGGCCTATCCGCACAAAATCCTGACCGGACGCCGCGACCAGATCGGCACCATTCGCCAGAAAGACGGCCTGCATCCTTTTCCCTGGCGCGGCGAAAGCGACTATGACGTGCTGTCGGTCGGCCACTCCTCCACCTCCATCAGCGCCGGGCTCGGCATGGCGGTGGCCGCCGGACATGAAGGCAAAGGGCGCCGTACCGTGTGCGTCATCGGCGACGGCGCCATTACCGCCGGCATGGCGTTCGAGGCGATGAACCATGCGGGGGATATCAAGTCGGACCTGCTGGTGATCCTCAATGATAACGAAATGTCGATCTCCGAAAACGTCGGCGCGCTGAACAACCATCTGGCGCAGATTCTTTCCGGCAAGCTGTACTCTACCCTGCGCGAGGGAGGCAAGCGGGTGCTGTCCGGCATTCCGCCCATTAAGGAGCTGGTCAAGCGCACCGAGGAACATATCAAGGGCATGGTGGTGCCCGGTACGCTGTTCGAGGAACTGGGATTCAACTATATCGGCCCGGTGGACGGGCACGATGTACTGGGACTGGTGCATACGCTGAAAAACATGCGCGCCATGAAAGGCCCCCAGTTCCTGCATATCATGACCAAAAAAGGCAAGGGGTACGCCCCGGCGGAGAAAGATCCCATCAGCTGGCATGCGGTGCCGAAATTTGATCCCGAGACCGGTACCCTGCCCAAAAGCGCCGGCGGGCTGCCCACTTATTCGGCGATTTTCGGCAACTGGCTGTGCGAGACGGCGGCGGCTGACGATAAACTGATGGCAATCACCCCCGCCATGCGCGAAGGCTCGGGCATGGTGCGCTTTTCGCGGCAGTACCCCGGCCAGTATTTCGACGTGGCCATCGCGGAACAACATGCCGTGACCTTCGCCGCGGGCCTGGCCATCGGCGGTTATAAACCGGTAGTGGCCATTTACTCCACCTTTTTGCAGCGCGCCTACGATCAGCTGATCCATGACGTGGCCATCCAGCGTTTGCCGGTATTGTTCGCCATCGATCGCTGCGGCATCGTCGGCGCCGACGGGCCGACCCACCAGGGCGCGTTTGATTTATCCTTCCTGCGCTGCGTGCCCCACATGGTTATCATGACGCCGAGCGATGAAAACGAATGCCGGCTGATGCTGCATACCGGTTATCACTATCAGGACGGGCCGTCGGCGGTGCGTTATCCACGCGGCAGCGGTACCGGCGCGGCGCTGGCGCCGCTGGCGCCGCTGGCCATCGGCAAGGGGATCATCCGCCGCCAGGGCGAAAAGATCGCCATCCTTAACTTCGGCACCCTGCTGGCCGACGCGCGCGTCGTCGCCGACGCGCTAAACGCCACCCTGGTGGACATGCGTTTTGTTAAACCGCTGGATGAAAGTCTTATCGAGGAACTGGCCGCCAGCCACGAAGCGCTGGTGACGCTGGAGGAGAACGCCGTCATGGGCGGCGCCGGCAGCGGCGTGAATGAATTCCTGATGCACCAGCGGCTGCTGGTGCCGGTCTTGAATATCGGCCTGCCCGATCGGTTTATCCCGCAGGGCAGCCAGGAGGAAATGCGCGCCGCGCTCGGGCTGGACAGCGCCGGGATCCAAGCCCGGATTGAGCGCTGGCTGGCCTGAGGGTTTGGCGCGGCGCCTTAGGTAAGCCCGGTGCCGGCGGGCCTACCGTGCCATGGGGCGCTCGGTCGGGCGAAAAAACCACGCCCGATTCGACCCCATCGGCATGCTCTCCCTTGAACACGTCTGCTTTAAGCGCGGTGGTGGCGGGCATACCGCGCCATGGGGCGCTCGGTCGGGCGAAAAAACCACGCCCGATTCGACCCCATCGGCATGCTCTCCCTTGAACACGTCTGCTTTAAGCGCGGTGGTGGCGGGCATACCGCGCCATGGGGCGCTCGGTCGGGCGAAAAAACCACGCCCGATTCGACCCCATTGGCACGCTCTCCCTTGAACACGTCTGCTTTAAGCGCGGTGCCGGCGGGCATACCGCGCCATGGGGCGCTCGGTCGGGCGAAAAAACCACGCCCGATTCGACCCCATCGGCATGCTCTCCCTTGAACACGTCTGCTTTAAGCGCGGTGGTGGCGGGCATACCGCGCCATGGGGCGCTCGGTCGGGCGGGAAAATTACGCCCGATTCGACCCCATCGGCGCGCTCTCCCTTGAACACGTCTGCTTTAAGCGCGGTGGTGGCGGGCATACCGCGCCATGGGGCGCTCGGTCGGGCGGGAAAATCACGCCCGATTCGACCCCATTGGCACGCTCTCCCTTGAACACGTCTGCTTTAAGCGCGGTGGTGGCGGGCTATTTTTCAGTGATTTTCCTGCCATTCGCCCGATGCTTCAGGCTCCGTTTCCGGACGCGACAGCATGGCGGTGGCGATACCGTTGCCCAGGACGTTGATGCCTGAGCGTCCCATATCCAGCACATGGTCGATACCCATCAACAGCAGGATACCCGCCACCGGGATATTAAAACTTGGAATGGTGGCCGCCAGCACCACCAGCGCCGAGCGCGGCACGCCGGCAATGCCTTTGGACGCCAGCATCAGGGTCAGCATCAGCATGGTGATTTCCGCGCCGGTGAGCCGGATGTTATAGGCTTGGGCGATAAACATGGCGGCAAACGAGCAGTAGATCATCGACCCCACCAGATTAAACGAATACCCCAGCGGCAGCACAAACGAGGCGATATTGTTCGGGCAGCCGAAACGCCGCAGCTGCTCGAGGGTCTTGGGATAGGCGGCCTCGGAGCTGCTGGTGGTGAACGCCAGGATCACCGGCTCTTTCAGCATGCTCAGCAGGCGAAACGTGGCGGATTTCAACACCAGGTAACAGAACCCTATCATCAGCACGCAGCACAGCGCGATGGCCAGGTAATAGCCGCCGATAAACGACGCGTAGCTTTTCAGGATGCCCAACCCTTCGTTGGCGATAACCGACGACACGGCGGCAAAGATGGCGAGCGGCGCCATATACATCACATAGCCCGTCACCTTCAGCATGATATGGGAGACCACGTTCAGTCCGTCCGCCAGCGGTTTATTGAATTTCTCCCCCAGCGACGCCCCGGCGATGCCGAAGAATAACGAAAACACCACGATTTGCAGAATTTCGTTATGCCCCATGGCGTCAACGATGCTGGTGGGGAAGGTATGGGCAATAAAGGTCTTGAACGACATGCCGCTGGCGGCAAGGCCGGTATCCACCGCCTGGGCGGGGATTTGCAGGTTAAGGCCGGCGCCGGGCTGCATGAGGGTGACCACCGTCAGCCCGAGCAAAATGGACACCACGGAGGACGAGATAAACCAGAGAAAGGCTTTGCCGCCCAGGGCGCCGATGGCCGAAGTATCGCCCATATTCATGATGCCTACCGTCAGCGTGGTAAATACCAGCGGCGCAATGACCATCTTAATCAGGCGCAGAAAGATGTCGGTTAATAATGCAATATTGTCCGCATAGGCGTGCGCATTCTCCGCGCTGGCAAACTGGTGCACCAGGGCGCCCATGACGATGCCCAGCAGCATAAAGGCCAGGATAAAGGTTGTTAACTTATTAGATTTAGACATAATTTCCCGGTGTTCAATGTACTACGCGTTTATAGTGACGAGGGGTTGAGAGTAAGTCGCACAATCATCCTTAATGAAGAGGTAAGATTCCATGCAATGGGTCAAGGAAAACCGCATTAATGGGTTTGCCGGCCCGGGGGCTGGATGGCAATCACCCCGCCGCCCATAACAATCTGACTATAATGTAATGATTAACATCACCCTCAGGAGAAAAACATGCAGTTTACCACGCTTGGCAAGACCGATCTTCGCGTATCCCGCCTGTGCCTGGGTTGTATGACCTTTGGCGAACCCACAAGGGGCAAGCATGCCTGGACCCTGCCCGAGGAAAGCTCACGGCTGTTGATAAAGCAGGCGCTGGAGCTGGGTATTAATTTCTTCGATACCGCCAACAGCTATTCGGACGGCAGCAGCGAGGAAATCGTCGGGCGGGCGTTAAACGATTTCGCGCGGCGCGAGGACATCGTTCTCGCCACCAAGGTCTTTTTCCCCATGAGCAATCTGTCGGGCGGCCTGTCGCGCGCCAATATCCTGCAATCCATCGACGACAGTCTCTCCCGCCTCGGCACCGACTATGTCGATCTGCTGCAGATCCACCGTTGGGACTACGACACGCCGCTGGAGGAGACGCTGGAGGCGCTGCACGACGTGGTGCAATCCGGCAAGGCGCGGTTTATCGGCGCGTCGTCGATGTACGCCTGGCAGTTTGCCCGCGCCTTGTATACCGCCGATTTGCATGGCTGGACCCGTTTTGTCAGCATGCAGGATCAATACAACCTGATCCAGCGCGAGGAGGAGCGTGAAATGCACCCCCTGTGCCGGGCCGAGGGGATCGCGGTGCTACCCTGGAGCCCCCTGGCGCGCGGCAGGCTGACCCGCCCCTGGGGCGAAACCACCGCGCGGGAAGCGTCGGACCTGGTCAGCAAGGCGCTCTATGATAACAGCGCCGACGCCGACGCCCGCATAGCCGAACGCGTGGCGGCCATCGCCGACAGCAAGGGCGTGTCGCGGGCGCAGGTGGCGCTGGCGTGGGTGCTGAGCAAACCGGCGGTTACCGCGCCGATCGTCGGCGCGTCACGCGCCGAACAGCTTGACGACCTGGTCGGCGCCCTGGACGTTATCCTGGATGAGCAGGACATTGCCGAGCTGGAAACCGCCTACGCCCCGCATTATCCGGTCGGTTTTCAATGATCCGCCGCCGGTGGGCTAACCGGCGGCCAACCCCGCCCGCCATGGGCGGGGTACCGTCCTGATGCCGCCCGGCGGATTCGCCGCCCCATGCCGGTAGCCTCCACCGACGTATCGGGTTCATGCCGGCGCCAGGCGTACCGATACATCAGGTCAGGAACAGCGGCCAGTAATGGCCCACGGCGAAAATTATGCCGGCGCCGATAATACCGGCCACGATGTCATCAATCATGATCCCCATGCCGCCATGCACCTCCCGATCGAACCAGCGGATCGGCCAGGGTTTCCAGATGTCCAGCACGCGAAACAGCACAAAGGCCGCCGCTACCCAACGCCAGTCGTTGACCGGCAAGGCCATCAGCGTAATCCACATGCCGACGAATTCATCCCAGACCAGGCAGCCGTGATCGTGCACGCGCATATCCCTGGCGGTCTGGTGACAGGCATAAACGCCCAGGCAGATGCTTAACATGACCACCAGGGAGTAGAGCTGCCAGGGAAGCTGGATTATCAGGCACCATAAGGGGATTGCCGCCAGGGAGCCGGCGGTGCCGGGCATCCAGGGAAACAATCCGCTGCCGAATCCGGTGGCCAGCAGGTGCCAGGGATTGCGCAGCCTTACCCGCCCTTTGGCAAGGGCCATTTCCATGGTCATGGCTTACTCCTGATTAAAATGGTCAAAACCTTGCCAATCGAACGTGACCGGCTGATTATCGCGCAATAATTGCAGGCCTTCGCTACGCGGCCCAATCTGGCCGATGCAGGTAAAATCGGCGCCGGTATGGCCTAAGGCGACATCGAGCGCGCCGCGGTTTATTTCGGGCACGGTAAAGCAGAGTTCGTAATCTTCGCCGCCGCCCAGGGCCCAGCGCAACGCCTGCTCCGGCGTGGCGTGGCGTCGCAGGGCGGTGGAATAAGGCAGATCGTCCAAATGGATGCGCGCGCCGCATTCGCTCCTGTCGAGGATATGCCGCAGGTCGGAGACGAGGCCGTCGGAGATATCGATCGCCGAACTGGCCAGATCGCGCAGCGCCTGCCCTTGCAGGATGCGCGGCTGGGGACGCAGGTGGCGCCCCAGCAGGTATTGGCGGTCCCGCGGCGAATCGACATCAAGCCGGTTTTGCAGGATAGCCAGGCCGGCGGCGCTGTCGCCCAGGGTACCGGTGACGTAGATCCAATCGCCGATGCGCGCGCCCGAACGGGTGATGGCGCGCCCCGCGGGGATCAGCCCATGGATGGTCAGCGTCAGGCTGAGCGGACCGCGCGTGGTATCGCCGCCGATCAGCTGCATGCCGTAATAATCCAGCTGTTCATACAGGCTGTCGCTATAGGCGGCCAGCCAGGATTCATCAACGTCGGGCAAGGTGAGGGCGAGCGACAGCCAGGCGGGATCGGCGCCCATGGCGGCCAGGTCGCTGAGATTTACCGCCAGGGATTTATAACCTAGGTCGGCGGGAGAGATATCCGGCAAAAAGTGAATACCCGCCACCAGGGTATCGGTGCTGACCGCTATCAGTCGTTTTTCATCAACCGACAGCAGTGCACAATCATCGCCGATGCCCAGTACCACATCGCGCCGAACGCTTCTTACGCGATTGAAATAGCGGGCAATAAGGTCAAATTCGCCACAGGCCATAACCTATCCAAATAGTGTTGTCTATGTTATTGCGGAAAAGGGCCGCGGCCGGAGAACCGGCCGGAAAAACGTTACTTCCTGTTGGGACGGATATGCGGGGCCGCTTTGTCCAGCACGCCGTTGACAAACTTATGGCTTTCTTCCGCGCCGAAGGTCTTGGCCAGCTCAATCGCCTCATTGATGGCCACTTTATACGGCACGTCCAGGCGCTTGCTTAATTCATACAGCGCCAGGCGCAAAATGGCGCGCTCCACATGGCCCAACTCGTCAAGCTGACGTGAAAGGTAGGGTGCCATAAGCTGATCCAGCTCCGCTGCATGCGTCGCCGTACCGGTATACAGCTCGCGAAAATAAGCGATATCCACATCCTTGACATCCTGCTCCGCGAGGAACTGGACTTCAATATCCGCGATATCGTTATGAGATAACTGCCATGAGTAAAGCGCCTGAACGACACATTCACGGGCACGGCGACGAGCAGCAGGTTTCACGAATTTCCCCTTTACTTACGCTTTGATAGCTTTCAGTACGTTAATCATTTCCAGTGCGGTCAACGCTGCTTCCGCACCTTTGTTGCCGGCTTTGGTGCCGGCCCGTTCTATTGCCTGTTCAATGCTTTCCGTCGTCAGCACGCCGAAGGCCACGGGCAGCTCACTGCTCATGGCGACGTCTGATAAACCGGAGCTGCACTCGCCGGCGACATATTCAAAATGCGCGGTGCCGCCACGGATTACCGTGCCAAGCGCCACCACGGCGTCAAATTTTTTACTATTGGCCAATGCGCGGGTTGCCAGCGGCAGCTCGTAGGCGCCCGGTACCCAGACTACGGTGATATTGTCGTCTTTCACCTGGCCGATACGCTTGAGGGCATCAATAGCGCCTTCCAGCAGGCTGTCATTGATGAAGTGGTTAAAGCGCGCAATCGCAATCGCTATGCGGGCATCCGGAGTGGCGACAACACCTTCAATAACGTTCATGGCTTTCCTTCAATTGACAAATGGCGGTAATTGCCCACAAGGGGGCGGATTCTAACATATTCTTTTGCCCGCTGCTCGGGCCAATTACTGCCCGTGGCGCGGTTTAAGCCGCAGGCGGATATCCGGCCCGACCTGGCACAGGTCGGTAAAGTCAAACGCCGGCGCCTGCGCCAATGTCTCCAGTCCCGGCAGGTCGCATAACCCGCGCGCGCCGGCGCCGAGCAGCCTGGGCGCCAGGTAGACGATCAGTTCATCCACCACCCCGGCGTCAAGCAAGGCGCCGGCAAGCGAAGCGCCGGCCTCGACCCACAGGCTGTTTACCTGGCGCCGGGCCAGCAACATCAGCAGCGCCACGATATCGATATGCGCCGTTCCGCCCGGCGCGCCTGCGGCGGCGGGCACCGTCAGCTGTTCGACGTCCTGTGGCCATGGCTGCGAATCGGGCCGCAGACGGGCGAGCACGGTCTGTCCGGCCTGGGCCACCAGACGATGCCGGGGCGTAACCCGATTCCGGCTATCGATAACCACCCGTAACGGCTGGCGCAGCGATGCCTGGGGATACATCTCGCGAATGCTCGGCGGCAGTGAGTCCCAACGCACCGTGAGGGCGGGATCGTCTGCCAATACCGTGGCGGCGCTGGATAAAATGGCGCCGGCCTGGGCGCGGAAAACCTGCACATCCCGGCGGGCCTGGGGCGAGGTTATCCACTGGCTTTCACCCGAGGCCATGGCGGTACGGCCGTCAAGGGAGGCGGCAAGCTTGAGCTGCACATAGGGAAAACCGGTGCGCATGCGTTTGAGAAACCCCGGATTCAGCGCCTCGGCATCCTTCATCATCAGACCGTGCTCAACCGATACGCCGGCCTGGCGCAGGAGATACATGCCGCGCCCGGCAACCTGGGGATTGGGATCTTGCATCGCCACCACCACCCGCGCCACCCCGGCCGCCACCAGCGCGTCGGCGCAAGGCGGCGTGCGGCCGTGATGGCTGCAGGGCTCAAGGGTAACGTAGGCGGTGGCGCCGCGCGCCGCGTCGCCCGCCATGCGCAGGGCATGGACTTCGGCATGGGGCTCGCCGGCGCGCAGATGGTAGCCCTCGCCGACAATATGCCCGTCGCGCGCAATGACGCAGCCGACGTTGGGATTGGGCGCGGTGGTAAAGCGGCCGCGCCGCGCCAGCTCCAGCGCGCGCGCCATGTAGAGTTCATCAAGCGGCATAGCGTGGTCCTTAATCCTGGAGGCGGGCGATTTCTTCGCCAAATTCGCGTACATCCTCAAAACTGCGGTATACCGAGGCAAAACGGATATACGCCACTTTGTCGAGTTTTTTCAGGGCGTCCATCACCAGGTTGCCGACCATTTTACTCGGGACTTCCCGTTCCCCGGTCGCGCGCAGCTGGGATTTGATATGGTTGATAGCCATTTCGACGTCGTCGGAATTTACCGGCCTCTTTTCCAACGCTTTCAGGAATCCGCCGCGCAGCTTGTCTTCATTAAAGGGCTCGCGGATCTCGTTACTCTTGATAACCCGGGGCAGGACCAGCTCCGCCACCTCAAAGGTGGTAAAGCGCTCATTGCAGACCAGGCACTGGCGCCGGCGCCGGACCTGGGAGCCTTCACCCACCAGGCGGGAATCAATGACCTTGGTATCGACTGCGGAACAAAAGGGACAATGCATAAGGCGTCCTGCGCGGCTGAAACGGATAAGGTAGTTTAGCGCGAACCGCGCCGACAACAAAGAGGGCCGCCGCCGGTAACCGCGGGATTCGGTATCCCCGCCTGCTAACATTTCATGACTTTCCGCGTGTTCCGGGCTAAGCTGTATTTAACTGACAGAAAAAGGAAACTGTTGCTATGACAATCAGTTATCGTTCGCTTTACGCCACCCTCGCCCTGCTGTCCCTTGCGGGTTGCGCGCAACAACCGAACCCTAAAATCCCCGAATTGAAAAAGGAAATCGGCCAGCTTAACCAGCGCCTGC
Source organism: Sodalis sp. RH14 (assembly GCF_047324285.1). Taxonomy (NCBI): domain Bacteria; kingdom Pseudomonadati; phylum Pseudomonadota; class Gammaproteobacteria; order Enterobacterales; family Bruguierivoracaceae; genus Sodalis; species Sodalis sp. RH14. The sequence continues at coordinate 1,140,341 of NZ_CP178739.1, read as the reverse complement.
AATACCTCAACGATCAGGCCTCGGCGCTGATGCAGCAAAACGCGCTCAATGAGCAGTCCACCAGCGGCGTTTATCTCTATCCGGCGGCGCAGGCCGCGGCGCAGGTGGACAGCGCTATCGGCAGGCTGCAGGTCAGCCTGGGCGCGGTGGAAACCGAGGCCAACGGGTCGCGGGCGCTGCTGAGCATCCGCACCGCGGACGGTTCGGCGCTGCCCCCGTTCCATGCGGTGGTCGATTGGGGCCAGGTGGATCCCGCCTCCGGCAAGCCGCTGACCGCCGATACGCTTAGCCAGCCGATCGTGGTGCCGGCTTCCCTGCTGCCGAAACCGGAAGCCACGCTTGAGCTGCGGCTCAGCGGCCTGACGCCGGAACAGGTGGGCTTTGTCCGCCTGCGCGATATCATCCGCAACGCCCCCGAGACACCGCCCGCCCCCGATGCGGTAAAACCACTGTCGCGGCAGTAGCCGCGCCCGCCCGCCGGTAAACGGCCATAAAAAAACCCCGCTGCTGCGGGGTTCCTGAATGTCATGCCGGCAGCGCCTTTTATGGCAGCAGCGAAGGCTGATCGGCGCCCTCTTTCTCGACTTTCTGCTGCATCATGTGTTCGCGCTTCATTCCCAGCTTCAGCGCCAGGGCGGAAGCCACATAGATGGAGGAAACCGTACCGATGGAAACGCCGATAAGCATGGTCAGCGAGAAGCCTTCCAATATCGGACCGCCAAAGATAAACAGCATCAGCACCACCATCAGCGTGGTGGCCGACGTCATGATGGTCCGGCTTAAGGTCTGGGTCAGGGACACGTTGATGATTTCATAAGAACTGCCGCGGCGGATCTTGCGGAAGTTTTCACGAATACGATCCGAGACCACGATGCTGTCGTTAAGCGAATAACCGATGACCGACATCAGCGAGGCGATAATGGTCAGGTCGATTTCCACGTGGAACAGCGACAGCACCCCCATGGTGATCACCACGTCATGGGCCAGCGCCAGCACCGCCCCCAGCGCCAGGCGCCATTCGAAGCGGATGCCGACGTAAATCAGGATGGAGATCAGCGCCACCAGCAGCGCCATGCCGCCGGCCTGCGCCAGATCGTTGCCCACGCTCGGCCCGACGAATTCGATGCGTTTGACTACGGCGTTCTGCTCGAAGGTCTGGTTGATCACGCCGAGCACTTTATTGCCCAGTTCCTGACCCGCGCCATCCTGCACCGGCGGCATGCGCACCATCACATCGCGGCTGCTGCCGAAGTTTTGGATCAGCGGCTCCTTGAAACCGGCTTTCTCCAGCGCGTCGCGCATGGCGTCCAGATCGACGGTTTTCTCCAGGTTCAGTTCAATCACCGTACCGCCGGTGAAATCCAGGCCCCAGTTAAACCCCCTGACCGACATGATGGCGATCGAGATGACCAGCAGCGTAATCGAGATACTGAACGCCACATAATCCCAGCGCATAAAGTCATAGACTCTACGGCCGTAATTCAAATCTTCAACACTATGTTGCTGAGCCACAGCCCACTCCTAAATTGACAGCTTGTTGATGCGTTTACCGCCGTAAAGCAGGTTAACGATGGCACGCGTGCCGACAATCGCCGTAAACATCGAGGTGGCAACCCCAATCGCTGTGGTAATGGCAAAGCCCTTGATAGAGCCGGTGCCGACCGCATACAGGATAATGGCGGTAATCAGCGTGGTGACGTTGGCGTCAACGATGCTGGAGAATGCGCCGCGATAGCCTTCATGGATTGCCTGCTGGACCGATCGTCCGTTTTTCAGCTCTTCCTTGATGCGCTCGTTGATCAGCACGTTGGCATCCACCGCCACCGCAAGCGTCAGCACGATCCCGGCGATACCCGGCATGGTCAGCGTCGCCCCCGGCAGCAGGGACATGATGCCCACGATCATCACCAGGTTGGCCACCAGCGCGGTGGTGGCAATCAGGCCGAATTTACGATACCACACCACCATAAAGACAATGGACGCCACCAGTCCCCACAGGCAGGCTTGCAGCCCCTGGGTAATATTCTGCATGCCGAGGGTCGGACCGATGGTACGCTCCTCGACAATCTGGATCGGCGCAATCAAAGCCCCGGCGCGCAGCAGCAGCGAGAGCTGGCGCGCTTCATTCGGATTATCGATGCCGGTAATGCGGAAGCTGTTGCCCAGGCGCGACTGGATGGTCGCGACGTTGATAACCTCTTCCTGTTTCACCAGGATCGAGCGGCCGTTGGCGTCTTTTTTACCACTGTCCTTATATTCCACGAACAGCGTCGCCATCGGCTTGCCGATATTGTCCTTGGTGAAGTTGGACATATTGGTGCCGCCGGTGCTGTCCAGCGAGATATTGACCTGCGGGCGGTTATATTCATCGGCGCTGGAGGTGGAGTCGGTAATATGATCGCCGGTGAGGATAACGCGTTTGTAGAGGACGACCGGCTGGCCGTCACGGGTGGATTTCACTTCGGAATCCCCCGGTACCCGGCCGCTGGCGGCCGCGGTGCGGTCTACCGTGCTATTGACCAGGCGGAACTCCAGGGTGGCGGTGGCGCCGAGGATTTCCTTGGCGCGCGCGGTGTCCTGGATGCCCGGCAGTTCAACCACGATACGGTCGGCGCCCTGGCGCTGCACCAGCGGTTCGGCCACGCCGAGCTGGTTGACGCGGTTACGCAGGATGGTGATGTTCTGCTGTACCGCGTATTCCCGCGCCTCGCGCAGGCGGGTATCCGCCATGACGGCGCGCAGGCCGGTGTCGCCGACGCTGCTGAACACCAGATCGCGATGGCGCGGGGTCAGGTAGGAAACCGCCTGGTCGCGGGCCGCCGCGTCGCGAAAGCCCACTTCGGTGCCATTGTTGTCGGTTTTACGCACGGTGGCGTAGGGGATCCCTTTTTCACGCAAATCGGTGCGCAGGGTATCCATGGTCTGCTCCTGGAGTTTGCCCAGGGCAGTATCCATATCCACTTCCATCAGGAAATGGACGCCGCCACGCAGATCCAGGCCCAGTTTCATCGGTTCGGCGCCCAGCACCGATAACCACGGCGGGGTGGCCGGGGCCAGGTTAAGCGCAACGATATAATTTTCGCCAAGCGCGTTTAACAACGCCTCGCGGGCGCGCAACTGCACGTCCGGATTGCTGAAGCGCGCCAGGATGGCGCCATTTTCCAACGCAATAGACTTGCTGGTGATATTTTGTTCTTTTAACACATTCTGGATCTGGACCAGCGTCGTCTCACTGGCGGCGGCACCGCGCGCGCCAGTGATTTGTACGGCCGGATCCTCACCATATAGGTTTGGAAGCGCATACAGCAGCCCGACGACCAGCGCCAGGATCAGCATGATGTACTTCCATAAAGGATAACGGTTTAACACGGCAGTTCCCTTCGGGAAAATCGTTAATTACAGCGCTTTCATCGTACCTTTCGGCAGAACGGCGGCCACGAAATCACGTTTGATGACCACTTCGTTGGTATCGTTGAGCGCGATGGCGATATAGCCCGTGTCCGCGACTTTGGTCACGCGTCCGACCAGGCCGCCGGTGGTCAGCACTTCATCACCCTTGCCGATGGAATCCATCAGCTTTTTATGATCTTTGGCGCGTTTTTGCTGCGGACGCAGGATCATAAAATAGAAAATCAAACCAAACACCACCAGCATGATCACCAGAGAGTAAGGACTTCCCTGGGACGGGCCGGTGGCTGCGCCGGCGGCGTCAGAACTGAAAAAGCTCATTTAAATTCCCTCATTGTTATATAACTCAACGGCTAACGGCGGAACGGGTAACCCCCTCCGACCATAAAATTCTTCCACGAAACGCCCTAATTTACTCTCATCGATGGCCTGGCGTAAACCTGCCATCAGACGCTGATAATACCGCAGGTTGTGGATGGTGTTCAGACGGGCACCCAGTATTTCGTTGCAACGGTCGAGATGATGCAAGTACGCGCGGCTATAATTGCGACAGGTGTAGCAATCACAATGCTCATCCAGGACCGATGTATCGCTTTTATGGCTGGCGTTGCGGATCTTCACCACGCCGCCGGTGACGAATAAGTGGCCGTTGCGCGCGTTGCGGGTAGGCATGACGCAATCGAACATGTCGATACCGCGCCGCACCCCTTCCACCAGATCCTCCGGTTTGCCCACGCCCATCAGGTAACGCGGTTTATCCGCCGGGAGCTGCGGGCAGACGTGCTCCAGGATGCGATGCATGTCCGCTTTCGGCTCGCCCACAGCCAGGCCGCCCACAGCGTAACCATCAAAGCCTATCTCTACCAGTCTTTTTACCGATACATCTCGTAAATCTTCGTAAATACCGCCCTGGATTATGCCGAACAGCGCATTTTTGTTTTGCAGTTGATCAAAACGCTCGCGCGAGCGGGCCGCCCAGCGCAGCGACATTTCCATCGATTTTTTCGCGTAGTCGTGCTCGGCCGGGAAAGGCGTGCATTCATCGAAGATCATGACGATATCGGAGCCGAGATCGTATTGGATCTCCATCGATTTTTCCGGACTCAGGAAAATCGCGTCGCCGTTAATCGGATTGCGAAAATGCACGCCCTCTTCGGTAATCTTGCGGATATCCCCCAGGCTGAAGACCTGGAAGCCGCCGGAATCGGTTAGGATCGGGCCGTGCCACTGCATAAAATCATGCAGGTCGCCGTGCAGTTTCATAATTTCCTGCCCCGGCCGCAGCCAGAGATGAAAGGTATTGCCCAGCAGGATCTGCGCGCCGGTTTCGGCCACTTCCTCAGGCGTCATGCCTTTTACCGTGCCGTAGGTGCCCACGGGCATGAACGCCGGGGTTTCCACCGTGCCGCGCTCGAATGTCAGGCGCCCGCGGCGCGCCAGGCCGTCAGTGTTGATTAATTGATACTTCACTCGTCCTCCGGCACCGGATAAACAGTCCGATGCGGTCATTGCCGGCACCCTATTGTCCCGGCAAAAAAAAGCCCGGCGGATAGCCCCGCCCGGCCGGTTATGCTTCCCCGATGCTTTCCTGCGCCGCCCGGGGATTGGCGGTGATGAACATGGCGTCGCCATAGCTGAAGAAACGGTAGCGTTCGTTAACCGCCGCCTGGTAAGCCGCCATAGTATGCCGGTAACCGGCGAAAGCGGATACCAACATAATCAGGGTTGACTCAGGTAAATGAAAATTGGTTACCAGCACGTCGATAACGCGAAAGCGGTAACCGGGGTAAATAAAGATATCGGTGTCGCCGAAAAATGGCGCCAGGGGTCCATCGCCGGCGGCCCTGGCGGCGCTTTCCAGCGATCGCACCGAGGTGGTGCCCACCGCCACCACCCGGTTGCCGCGCGCTTTGCAGGCCAGTACCGCGTCCACCACCTGCTGCGGCACTTCGGCGTATTCAGTGTGCATGACGTGTTCTTCAAGCTGGGCGACGCGCACCGGCTGGAAGGTGCCGGCACCGATATGGAGCGTGACAAATGCCATTTCGACGCCTTTGCCGCGCAGCGCGTCCAGCAGGGGCGCATCGAAATGCAGGCCGGCGGTGGGCGCCGCCACCGCGCCGGGACGTGCGCTGTAGACCGTCTGGTACAGCTCGCGATCGGCGGCTTCGTCCGGGCGGTCGATGTAGGGCGGCAGGGGGATATGCCCGGCATCGTTCAACAGCGTCAAGACGTCCCGTTCTTCGTTGAAACGCAGCTCGAACAGGGTATCGTGGCGGGCCACCATGGTGGCGCTGATGCTCTCATCGTCGCCCAGCAGCAGCGCGCTTCCGGGCTTGGGCGCCTTGGAGGCGCGCACATGGGCCAGTACGCGGTGTTCGTCCAGCACCCGTTCCACCAGCACTTCGATCTTGCCGCCGCTGGCCTTGCGGCCGAACAGCCGCGCCGGAATCACCCGCGTATTGTTGAATACCAGCAAATCGCCGGGGCGCAGCTTATCCAGCAGATCGGTAAATACGCCATGGCTTATCCCGCCCGTCGGTCCGTCGAGGGAGAGCAGGCGGCAGGCGCTGCGCTCCGGCTGGGGATAATGGGCAATCAGGTTTTCAGGAAGATCAAATGAGAAATCGGCCACTCGCATTTCGGTTCACTTTACGCAAAAAACAGGCGGCTTAGTCTAGGGCTATGCGGCGGCGCCTGCAAGAAATAAGCGGATGCCAACCTTTTTTAACCTATACTCATGGCATGAATTTTCTTGCCCATCTTCATCTCGCCTCCCTGGCGCAAAGCTCATTACTGGGCAACCTGATGGCGGACTTTGTCCGCGGCAATCCCGACGGCCAGTTTCCGGAGCCTGTGGCGGCTGGCATTCGTATGCATCGCAGGATTGATGTCATTACCGATAGCCATCCCGAAGTGAAGGCCGCCAAGGCATTGTTCAGCGCCGATTACCGGCGGGTGGCGCCGATTGCGCTGGATGTGGTGTGGGATCATTTCCTGGCGCGTCATTGGCGGCGGGTCGAGCCTGAAGTGTCGCTGCGGCGTTTCGTGCAGCGGGTTGAAGGTGAAATAAAGCCCGCCCTGCCGGGGACGCCGGAGTCCTTTCAAGCGCTGAATGACTATTTGTGGCGCGAGCGCTGGCTGGAGCGTTATGCCGAGCTGGGTTTTCTGGCGCCGGTCTTTAACGGTATGGCCAGCCGTCGCCCCAGGCTTGTGGCGCTAAGCGGCATCTTTCCTGAAATCGAACTGCATTACACGGCGCTGGAAGCCTGCTTCTGGCGTTTATATCCGGATTTAATGCAAATGGCGGGCCGGGGAGCCGGGAGTTTGTAAGTTTCGTTTGTGCTTCATCGTTAGCGATTTTGCCCTTTCACCGGAAGGGGTTATTTTGTATTATAAATGTTGAATTATAAGCGCTTCAATTGGTCAAAGCTATCTCACCGATTGGCGCCATGGCCTTTTACACCCGGGCGCGAGACCTTATACTGGCCCTCGTTTTGTTTCTTTTGTTAGCAACTCACTTAACCGCTTTTTACAGGAGTACTCATGGTACTGGTAACCCGTCAAGCCCCAGACTTTACCGCCGCAGCTGTATTGGGCAGCGGTGAAATCGTTGAAAATTTCAATCTGAAAAGCCATATCAAAGGCAAACCCGCCGTTATCTTCTTTTGGCCGATGGATTTTACGTTCGTGTGTCCGTCCGAGCTGATCGCTTTTGACAAGCGTTATGCTGAATTCCAGAAACGCGGCGTGGAAATCATCGGCGTGTCCTTTGACTCCGAGTTCGTTCATAACGCCTGGCGTAAAACCCCGGTGAACGAAGGCGGCATCGGCGAAGTGCAGTATCCGATGGTGGCCGACGTTAAGCATGAAATCATCCGGGCCTATGGTATCGAACATCCGGAAGCCGGCGTTGCGTTGCGCGGTTCGTTCCTGATCGATAAAGAGGGCGTGGTGCGTCATCAGGTGGTCAACGATTTGCCGCTTGGCCGTAACATTGATGAAATGATGCGTATGGTTGACGCGTTGCAGTTCCATGAGGAACATGGCGAAGTGTGCCCGGCCCAATGGGAAAAAGGCCAGGAAGGTATGGGCGCGTCGCCGGAAGGCGTGGCGAAGTATCTGTCGGAAAACGCCAGCCGTTTGTAATAGTCTGTTGATTTTGCGCGCTTAAAGTGCGCGAGCGATAAATACCGTCGGATAACCGGCGGTTTTTTTATGCCTGAATACAATTGATGTATCGGCACGCTCTGCTTTGGGTTCGGTGTTGGCGGGCATACCGCGCCATGGGGCGCTCGGTCGGGCGGGAATACCACGTCCGATTCGACCCCATTGGCACGGTCTCCCTTAACACGTCTGCGTTGAGATCGGTATTGGCGGGCATACCGTGCCATGGGGCGCTCGGTCGGGCGGAATAACACGCCCGATTCGACCCCATTGGCACGGTCTCCCTTGAACACGTCTGCGTTGAGCTCGGTGTTGGCGGGCATACCATGCCATGAGCGCTCGGTCGGGCGGGAATACCACGCCCGATTCGACCCCATTGGCACGGTCTCCCTTAACACGTCTGCTTTGAGCGCGGTGTTGGCGGGCATACCGTGCCATGGGGCGCTCGGTCGGGCGGGAATACCACGCCCGATTCGACCCCATTGGCGCGGTCTCCCTTAACACGTCTGCTTTGAGCGCGGTGTTGGCGGGCATACCGTGCCATGGGGCGCTCGGTCGGGCGGAATAACACGCCCGATTCGACCCCATTGGCACGGTCTACCTTGAACACGTCTGCTTTAGGAACGGTGTTGGCGGGCATACCGCGCCATGGGGCGCTCGGTCGGGCGGGAACACCACGCCCGATTCGACCCCATTGGCGCGGTCTCCCTTGAACACGCCTGCTTTAAGCTCGGTGTGGGCGGGCATACCGCGCCATGGGGCGCTCGGTCGGGCGGGAACACCACGCCCGATTCGACCCCATTGGCACGCTCTCCCTTGAACACGCCTGCTTTAAGCTCGGTGTTGGCGGGCATACCGCGCCATGGGGCGCTCGGTCGGGCGGGAATACCACGCCCGATTCGACACCATTGGCACGGTCTCCCTTAACACGTCTGCTTTGAGCGCGGTGTTGGCGGGCATACCGTGCCATGGGGCGCTCGGTCGGGCGGGAACACCGCGCCCGATTCGACCCCATTGGCACGCTCTCCCTTGAACACGCCTGCGTTGAGCTCGGTGTTGGCGGGCATACCATGCCATGGGGCGCTCGGTCGGGCGGGAATACCACGCCCGATTCGACACCATTGGCACGGTCTCCCTTGAACACGTCTGCGTTGAGATCGGTGTGGGCGGGCCTAGCGGGCGGTTGCCAGGCGGCGGTTTTTATGGCGTTGCATCAGGGCGTAGCTGGCAAGCAGCAGCACAATCCAGATCCCGCCGACATATAACGAAATACGCGTCACCGGGAAATAGCCGATCAAGCCGATGATAAACAGCAGGAACAATACACCCGCCGCCGAGGTCAGCGCGCCGCCCGGCAGGGGGAATGCCAGCGCCTTGGCCTGCTGTGGGCCGAGTCTGCGCCGAAAGCCGATTTGCGAGCATAGGATCATGATCCACACCCAGACGGTGGCAAAGGTGGCCAGCGACGCGATCACCAGGAAAATATTTTCCGGCATGATGTAATTCAGGTAAACCGCCAGCAGCAGCGCGAACATCATCACCAGCACCGTGACCCAGGGGATGCCGTTACGCGATACGCGGGCGAACATCTTGGGCGCGTGTCCCTGGCCGGCCATGCCGTGCAGCATGCGCCCGACGCCGAATACGTCGCTGTTAATGGCCGACAGCGAGGCGGTCAGCACCACAAAATTCAGAATGCCGGCGGCGGTATGGATCCCCAGCTTCTGGAAAGTGAGCACAAAGGGGCTGCCTTCGGTGCCCACCTGGTCCCAGGGATAGATGGACATGATGACGAACAGCGTGCCGACATAAAAGACCAGGATGCGCCAGGGCACGGAGTTGATTGCCTTAGGGATCGATTTTTCCGGTTCATTGGCTTCGCCCGCCGTGATGCCGATAATTTCAATGCCGCCATAAGCGAACATCACCATTTGCAGCGACAGGATCATGCCCATTATCCCATGGCTGAAAAAACCGCCGTTGGACCAGAGATTGTGGATACCGGTGGGCTGTCCGCCGTTGCCCAGCCCCCAGATAATGATGGCGAACCCGGCCACGATCATCAGGATGATGGTGGCCACCTTGAAGAACGAGAACCAGAATTCCATTTCGCCGAAGGCCTTGACATTGAGCAGGTTGATGGCGCCGATTATCAGTACCACGCTCAGCACCCAGACCCAGTGCGGCACCGACGGAAACCAGACGCCCATATAGATGCCGAAGGCGGTGACGTCGGCGATGGCGACGATGAGGATTTCAAAGCAGTAGGTCCAGCCGGTAATATAGCCGGCAAGCCCGCCAAGGTTATCCTGGGCGTAACGGGAGAAGGACCCGGCATGGGGACTGTGTACCGACATTTCGCCAAGTGCGCGCATGATGATATACGCCACCACGCCGCCAATCATATACGCCAGCAGTACGCTGGGGCCGGCCATTTTAATGGCGTCGGCGGAGCCGTAAAACAGCCCGGTGCCGATGGCGGAACCTAAGGCCATAAATCGGATATGGCGGGTGGTAAGACCCCGTTTTAATGCGGAGGGTTGTTGTTGCATGACCCATTTACCCTGTTTTTTCAGTCAAAAATAGCCGCGGGACGACCCGCGGTGAATAATGCGCGCAAAGGTTATAACCGGACGGTGGCCTTATGATGCGCGGCGTATTTATCATAGAACGCAACCAGGATACCGATGGTAAGCGTGGGCGGCAGCCAGGCCAGGCCTTGGGCCGACAGCGGCAGGTGCTGTATCCACGCGGGCAGCCAGACCTGGAATGACGAGAGCTTGACGGCATCGACGCAGCCGAAGACCAGGCTTATCAGCATCGCCGGCGCGATAATCCGGGTGCTGCTGCGCCACCAGCGCAGCGTGAAGCTGAGCAGGATAAGCACGATGCACGGCGGATAAATCGCGGTCAGCACCGGAATGGAGAATTGGATCAGATGGCTCAGCCCAAGGTTGGACACCAGCATGGAAAACAGACCGAGTATAAACACCAGCGTGCGGTAGGAGAGCGGCAGATGTTCGCTGAAAAACTCGGCGCAGGCGCAGGTCAGCCCCACCGCCGTCACCATGCAGGCGACGAAAATCAGGATGGCGAGAAAGCCGCTGCCCGCATTGCCAAAGGTATACTGGACGTAGGCGTGCAGGATTTCGGCGCCGTTTTGCGCCGACGGCAGCAGCACGCTGCTGCCCGAACCCAGTTTAAACAGCGTGATATAGACCGCCGTCAGCCCGACGCCGGCTATCAGCCCGGCCAGTATGGTGTAGCGGGTCAGCAGCGCGGCGTCGTTCACGCCGCGCGAGCGGGCCGCATTGACAATCACGATGCCGAATACCATGGCGCCCAGGGTATCCATGGTCAGGTAGCCGTTGACAAAACCGTTGGAGAACGGCATATGGGCATAAGCGTCGGTCGCCGGAATGGGATTGCCCGCCGGCCACAGCAGCGCGGCGATGCCCAGGACCGCCAGGGCAATCATTTTCAGCGGCGCCAGGATGTGCCCGACCGTATCCAATAAGCGGCCGGGATAGAGCGAGATGGCGATGACCAGCGCAAAATAGACCAGGCTGTAAAGAAACAGCGGCAGATCCCCCTGGCCGGTAAACGGCGCCAGCCCCACGGCGAAGGATACCGTCGCGGTGCGCGGCGTGGCGAACAGCGGCCCCACCGCCAGATAACATACCACGGCCAGCAGCAGTCCCGCTTTTCTGCCGATGGGGGAACTGAGGGCGTCAATGCCGCCCCCCACCCGGGCCAGGGCAATCACCGTCAGTACCGGCAGCCCAACCGCGCTAATCAGGAACCCCGCCGCGGCCCACCAGACATAAGGGCCCGACTGCAATCCCACCATCGGCGGGAAAATGATATTGCCCGCGCCGACAAACAAGGCGAAGGTCATAAAACCCAGGGCAAGGATATCTCTGATGCTTAAACGCTGGCTCATGGAATAATGTAATGCCTGTCTGGATGCGAAAAATAAGTAAAACCTATGACGACTCATGCCGGTTATGACATCACCAACAGCAGCGGGATATCTCGCGGGCCATGGCGTAATGGCCTGTTTGCCGGGACCGGAGCGCTAAAAGGGTGCAAAACGGCGTGAAGCATGCAATAACCGGCGCAATTTAAACGTTTAAAGCGCGGTAAGGCAATAGTTGAAGATAAAAGCAGAATGATAAGCCAAAAAAATACCCTAAAAGCAGTGAATACTTTCATAGCCTGGGTAATTTCTGCTACAAGATAGTTGAAGGGACGCGCTTTTAACTATAACAGAAAGGCATGGATACCGGTGGCACCCCCGGGCCGCCCCTTAACCCGCGGCGACCATGCCCGCCCGCGGTATTTTGCCGCGGGCGGGATAGCCGGGCGCTGGCGTTACCAGGCGCGGCCCGCAACATCCAGCACTAGCCGCAGTTTGTCCCATTGCTGGGCTTCGGTCAGGCTATTGCCTTCTTCCGTCGAGGCGAAGCCGCACTGCGGGCTCAGGCACAGCTGGTCCAGGCTGATATAACGGGTGGCCTCGCGCAAGCGCGCCAGCACCGCCTCAGGATCTTCCAATTCACCGGTTTTGGAGGTGATAAGGCCCAGCACCGCCTGCTGGCGGCCGGGTTTGATAAACCGCAGCGGTTCAAAACCGCCGGCGCGCTCGGTGTCATATTCCAGGAAAAAGGCGTCGACCTTGACCTCGCCGAACAGGATAGGCGCCACCGGCTCATAACCGCCCTCGGAAATCCAGGTGGAGCGGAAATTGCCGCGGCAAACATGCAGGCTAACCACCAGATCGTCCGGTTTGCCCGCCAGCGCTTGATTGAGCACATCCGCATAAATGCGCGCCAATTGCCGCGGATCCTCGCCGCGCTCGCGGATCTGGCGCTGCTGGTCCGTCGAGCACAGATAGGCCCACACGGTATCGTCAAGCTGCAGGTAACGGCAGCCGGCATCGTAAAAGGCGCGGATAGCGTCATGCCAGGCCTGGGCAAGATCGGCGAAATACGCCGCCAGATCAGGGTAGACGCCGGCGTCGATGGCACCGCGCCCGCCGCGAAAATGCATCACGCTCGGGCTGGGTATGGTCATTTTAGCCACCGCATCGCCGGCCACGCTGCGCAGATAGCGGAAATCCGCCAGCATCGGATGCTGGCGGAACGCCACCTTGCCGGTGACCTTAATGCTGCGCGCCTTGGTCTGCACCCCGGAAAACTGGATACCCTGGTCGACGTCGTAGCCTTCCACCCCGTCCAGCCCCTCAAAAAAATCGAAATGCCACCAGGCGCGGCGAAACTCGCCGTCGGTGACCACCTGCAGCCCCAGACCGCGCTGCAGTTCCACCACCCGGCGGATCTCGGTATCCTCGACGGCACGCAGCTGCGCGGGAGTAATGGCCCCTTGCTGCAACTGCTTGCGGGCCTGCTTAATCGCCTCGGGGCGTAATAAGCTGCCCACCACATCAGCGCGAAAGGGAGGCGTATTTCTTTGCATGTTTGAACTCCGGCGTTATTTTGCCGGCCTGGACAAGGCCCGCAAGATAATAAGATTTAGTGAATAGTTCAGGATGTAAACATTCCCGGTGGGCAATAGTTTCCGTCGGTGACATATAGACATCCGGACGTCTATAATGCCCGCATCCATACTAGCACGCGGCGGCGCATCGCCATGGCGAAGAAAATTCACCCGTGTTGAACATTATTCATGATCACCCGCGGGCGACGGCCCACCCTGCCGACACACCTCATTGCAGCCCGATATCCCGGCGCGCCTGTAGCCTTATGGGTTCAGGCAAGGGCTGGTAGCCGCCCTGGCGGGCGAGGCTTTGGCCCTGGGGCGACAAAATACGGTCCATAAAGGCGGCGGTGACCGGCGCCAATGGGGTATCAGGGGGCTTATTCAGATAAATATAGAGATAGCGCACCAGCGGATAGTCGCCGTTAAGCAAGGCCGACTCGTCCGGCGTCACCTGGCGGCCGGCCTCGTCGGTTAACGGCAGGATCCGCACGCCGGCGGTATGAAACCCCATGCCGGCGTAACCAATGGCGTTGCGCGACGCGCTTACCGCCTGCGCCACCGAAGCCGACCCGGGCAGTTCATTGACCGATGCCAGCAGGTCACCGCCGCACAGCACGCGCTGGCGGAAAAAGCCATAGGTACCGGAGGCGGAATTGCGGCCATAGCGCAGCAGGGCCATATCGGCCCACCGCCCGGTTAGGCCGAGCTCCCCCCAGCGGGTGACGGCAGGGGCGTCGCCGCAGCTGCGGGTGATGGAAAAAATGGCGTCCAACTGGCGCAGGCGCAACCTGGGCAGGGGGTTATCCTGGTTGACTATAATCACCAGCGCATCCAAGGCCACCGGCACCGCCAGGGGCGGGTAGCCGTAATGGCGCTGGAACGCGGCGATTTCAGTCGCGTTCATCATGCGGCTCATCGGCCCGATTTGCGCCGTTCCCGCGGCCAGCGCCGTCGCCGCCGTCGCCGATCCGCCCGCCTGGATCTGCACGCCGACATCCGGATAGTCATGCCTGAAATCCGCCGCCCACAGGGCCATCATATTCGCCAGCGTATCGGAACCGCTGCTGGTGAGGCTACCCGACAGCACCGACAGCGGCCGCGCCGCCGCCGGCAGGGTCAACAGCAGGCAGAGCAGCCAGCCCAGGGTTTTTACTGCTTTTATCATCGGGATTTGACACGTGAAGGAGAAGTGGGGTTATTTTCGGCCAGGACGGGGAGGACAATCAACCGGTTGGGCAAGGTAAAAAAGAAGCGGGTACCCGCGCCCGGCTCGCTGATAACATCAAGATGGGCGTCATGATTGCCGAGCGCGTGCTTAACGATGGCAAGCCCAAGGCCGCTGCCGCCGGTCTGGCGCGAACGGGCTTTGTCAACCCGGTAAAAACGCTCGGTCAGGCGCGGTAAATGCTCCGGGGCGATGCCCGGCCCGTTATCGCTGACCTGAAACTGCGCGCCCTCAGCGGTACGCTGCCAGCACACCTCGATGCGGGTGCCCGGCGGCGTATGGATGACCGCATTGTATATCAGGTTCGACATCGCGCTGCGCAGCTGATCCTCATTGCCGCGCACCAGCAACTGTTCATTAACCCGGAACACGATCTCATGCCGTTCCTGGCTGAGCGCCCCGGCGCTTTGCTGCAGGCGCTTGAGAATGGCCGGAATATCGACGCGTTCATTGACCTCGCCCTGGGGCGCGGCCTCGATACGGGATAACACCAGCAACTGCTTGACCAGGCGCTCCATGCGCTGCGTCTGATCCTGCATAGTGTGGATGGCCTTGGCGCGCATGGCTTCATCCATATCCTGGTCGTTCATCATTTCCAGATATCCCTGCAACACCGTCAGCGGCGTACGCAGTTCATGGCTGGCATTGGCGAAAAAGTTGCGCCTGGCGCCTTCCAGCTGGCGCATCTGGGTCACGTCGCGGGCCACCATTAACAGCTGGTCGTCGGTATAGGGCATCACGCGGAATTCAACGTAACGTTGCTTATTGAGCAGCAGGGTCAAGGGGCGCTCGAACGACTGGCCCTGGATATAGCTGTTGAATTCAGGATAGCGCAGCAGGTTAAGGATATGCTGGCCGTTGTCTTCCGGCCAGCGAAACCCGAGCAGCTGCTGCGCCAGGCCGTTGCACCAGAAAATATGGCCGTCGTCGGTCAACATCACCAGCGCATCAGGCAAGGTTTCCGCGCCGCTGCGAAAGCGTTTGAACAATGTCGCCAGTTCACGCCGCCGCCGCCGGTGGCGCAACTGCATCTGATGCAGGCCATAGAACAGCGGTTCCCAGCTTCCCCGCCCTTCCGGCGGCGTATGCCGGAGATCGACCCATAACCAGCGGGACAGCCGCAGTTGGTAATAATAGTTGCGCACCAGCGCGGCCAGCAGCGCCGCCACCAACAGCCAGGCCAGGTGGCCGACAAAAAGCGACAACAGCAGGGCCGGCAGGCAAAACAGCCCCAGTTCCAGCAAAATCTTACGCCAGGATAAACGTTCCAGCACCGGCAGAGCTCCCCTTATACCGCGCTAATAGCGCGCGGAAAAACGATAGCCGGTGCCGCGGACCGTCTGCACCATCCGATCGTGACCGCCGGTTTCCAGCGCTTTGCGCAGGCGGCGAATATGCACATCAACCGTCCGGTCCTCAACATACACATTAGTGCCCCAGACATGATTTAACAACTGTTCCCGGCTATATACCCGCTCGGGATGGGTCATGAAAAAGTGCAGCAGTTTAAATTCGGTCGGTCCCATCTCCAGGGCCAGTTCGTTGGAGGTTACCCGGTGCGACGACGGATCCAGGCTTAGGCCCTGCAGTTCAATCTTATCTTCCACCGCCATCGGCGAAATACGGCGCATCACCGCCTTGATCCTGGCCAGCAGCTCCTTGGGCGAGAACGGTTTGGTGATATAATCATCGGCGCCCACTTCCAGCCCCCGCACCCGGTCTTCCTCCTCGCCGCGCGCGGTCAGCATCATGACCGGAATATCGCGGGTCAATACCTCGCGTTTCATATGTTTGATAAATTGTATTCCCGAACCGCCTGGCAACATCCAGTCGAGCAATACCAGATCCGGATAAGGCTCCGCCATACGGCTGACCGCCGTGCCGTAGTCTTCGGCTTCGATGGGCTGGAAGCCATTCTGTTCAAGTACGAAGCACACCATTTCACGAATCGGCGCTTCGTCTTCCACGACTAATATGCGTTTTGCCATTTTTTCCTGCCATTAATCTCTGCGGTTAACGTGCCCGGGCATTATGCGTCACTTTTATGACAGATTTATTAAAATCAGCCCATCGTGCCAGAAGCATAGCGGATGGCGGTTTTTTTTCGTCCCGGGTTGCCAAATTAACAGCTTTACGTCGGCATCGCCCGGGGTAAGGTTTATACTCTCGCCCTGACTTTTGCACTCTGGCTGGAGCGTCATGCGGATCATTCACACTTCTGACTGGCACCTGGGTCAGTCGTTTTTCACCAAAAACCGCGCCCGGGAGCATCGCGCCTTCCTGCAATGGCTGGTGGCGCAGGTGGCAGAGCGGGATATCGACGCGGTGATCGTGGCCGGCGATATCTTTGATACCGGCACCCCGCCCAGCTATGCCCGCGAACTGTTCAACCGTTTCGTGGTGGCGTTGCAGCCGACCGGTTGCCAGCTGATCATACTGGCGGGCAATCATGACGCGGTGGCGACATTGAACGAATCCCGGGCGCTGCTGGCCTGCATGCATACCCGGGTTATCGCCGGCGGCGGGTTCGGCGCCCGGGACGATGACGACAACGCCGACGGCGACCGCGAAGACAGCGGCGGGCAACCGGTTTTTGTACTTAACGATCGTAGTGGAAAGCCGGGGGCGATACTGTGCGCCATCCCCTTTTTACGCCCGCGGGATGTGCTGACCAGCCGCGCCGGAGAATCGGGGGATGATAAACAGCGGGCGCTGATGGACGCCATCGCCGCACATTACCAGGCGCTATATGACCGGGCGCTGGCCCTGCGCGCCCGGTTGCCCGGCCGGCTGCCGATTATCGCCACCGGACACCTGACCACGGTGGGCGCCGCCACCACCGATTCGGTACGCGATATTTATATCGGCAGCCTGGACGCGTTTCCCGCCCAGCTGTTTCCTCCGGCGGATTATATCGCCCTCGGCCATATCCACCGCCCGCAGTGCGTGGGCGGACAGCAGCATATCCGCTATTGCGGTTCGCCCATCGCCTTGAGTTTTGATGAGACCGGGCAGCCCAAGCAGATCAATATAGTCAGTTTCGACGCCGGGGGCGTGGCGGACATTTCCCCGGTTTTGATCCCGGAAACCCAGGCCCTGCGCCTGATAAAAGGCGACCTGGCGGACATCGAGGCGCAGTTGCGCTCGTTTAGCGATTACCCGGGGCCCACGCCCGTCTGGCTGGATATCGAGGTGGTGACAGACGCCTGGCTGAATGATATCCAGCAGCGTATCCAGCAGTTGGCGGCCGATTTGCCGGTGGAAATCGTGCTGTTGCGCCGTAACCGCGAGCAGCGGCTGTCGGCACTGGCGCGCCGGCAACGGGAAACGCTGGTCGAACTGAGCGCCGGGGACGTGTTTGAGCGGCGCCTGGCGCTGATCCCCTCCCCCGCGCCGGAGAACCTGGACGCCATACGCTTGCTCTATCGCCAGGTAACGGCGGACGTACAGCAAGGCGCCGCGGCGGAAAACCCGCCGGCGCCGGATGCCGCAACCAAAGGAGACGCCCGGTGAAAATCCTGACGCTGCGGCTGAAAAACATCAATGCGCTCAGGGGCGAGTGGAAAATTGATTTTACCGCCGACCCCTTCGACCGCGCCAGCCTGTTTGCCATTACCGGTCCCACCGGCGCCGGCAAGACCACTATTCTTGACGCCATCTGCCTGGCGCTGTATCACCGCACGCCCCGCCTGGACGCGTTGCCCGGCCAGGAATTGATGACCCGGCTGACCGCCGAATCGCTGGCGGAAGTCGAGTTTTCGGTCAAGGGCGTGGGCTATCGCGCCTTCTGGAGCCAGCGCCGGGCGAAAAACAGCCCGCAGGGCAAACTGCAAAACGCCAGGGTCGAACTGGCGCGTTTGGCCGACGGCGCCATCCTGGCGGATAAAATCAGCGATAAGCTGCGCCTGACCACCGAACTGACCGGCCTGGATTTCGCGCGTTTTACCAAATCGGTGCTGCTGGCGCAGGGGGATTTCGCCGCATTTTTAAACGCCGATGCGAAAAATCGCGCCGAACTGCTGGAGGAACTGACCGGCACCGATATCTACGGCCGCATTTCCGCTGAAATTTTCGAACGCCATAAAACGGTGCGCGGGGAACTGGAGGCACTGCGTACGCGCGCCGCCGCCATCGAACTATTGAGCGAACCCCAACTGCGGGAACTTGACGCCGAGCTGGATAGCCTGCGCCTGGAGCAGGCCCGGCTGAACGCCGAACAATCGCAGTCGCAACGGCATCACGCCTGGCTGGAGCGGCAGCGCCAGTTGACCGGCGCCCTGGCGCAGGCGCAGGCCCAGCGCCAGGCCGCGCAGGCGGCGGCGCAGGAAGCACAGGCGCCGCTGGCGCGACTGGCGCGCGGCGAACCGGCGGAATCCCTGCGCCCCCTGCTCGACGATCGGCAACGCAGCGCCGTGGACCTGGAACGGGCTGAGCAGGAGCTCGCCCGCGCGTGCGCGCTGGAGCTGCAAAGTCAGCAGGCGCTACAACCGCTGCGGGAGCAGGCGGATACCGCCCGGCGGCGCTGGGAGCAGCACGCCCGGCATCAGTTGGCGCAACAGCAGTTGATAAACGACCATCTCGTGCCGCTGGACCAGAAAATCGCCGGGCTGGAACAACAGGCCGCGCAACAGGAGGAACAGCGGTTAGCCCAAACGGAACAGCAGCGGAAACGACAGGCGCTGCAGGCGCTGAAACAACAACAACATCAGGAGGCCGGGCAACAGGCGCAGCTTGTCGCCCGCTATCTGCTTGAGCATGCCGCCTGCCGGCAATGGGGCGGGCAGCTCCCCCTCTGGCGCGAGCTGTTTGCCCGCCGCCGGCGCGAACAGCGCGACATCGACGAACTGGCCCGGCAAGGCGCGCAAATCACGCAGGAACTTGAACAACTCGATATTGCGCGCCAGAAGGAACTCAGCGCGTCGCAGGCCTGCCGGCAACGGGTAATGACCTTCACGGCGCAGTTGGCGGAACGTCAGGGCCTGCACGATGAGCAGGAATCCCGGTTCCCGTTGGCCGCGCTGCGCGCCGACTGGCAGCACAGCCAGCAGCAGCGCGGCCGGCGCGCCCTGATGTCGTCCCTGCTGCCGCAAATGGAGCGTGTAAGCCGCGATCTGGCGGCCAACCGCACGCGGGAAGATCAACTGCGACGCGACTGCGACGATATTACCGCCGCGCTGGCGGCGCTGCGGCGCGCCGAGGCGGATAAGTCCGCCCTGCTGGACGAAATGACCGCGCGCCATCGCCTGGAAATGCATATCGTCTCGCTCGGGGAACTGCGCGGAGCGTTGCGACCGGGGGATCCCTGCCCCCTATGCGGCGCCACCGAGCATCCCGGCATCGCCCTATACCAGGACCTGCAGCCGCAACACACCGATCGGCGGCGGCAGGAACTGCTGCCGGAGGTGGAGCGGCTCAAGGCCGAAGTGGTGGCGGCGTTTACCCGTCTCGAGATGCTGCAGCAGGAGCAGCGCCAGGCGACGGCGCAACAGGTACGCCTGCAAGAGGAACTGGCGTTGCTGGACGACGCCTGGCGACAGGCCGCCGCCGGGCTGGATCTGGCGCCCGGCGAACACGCCGCCGCCTGGCTGGCTGAGCAGGACGCGCATGAGCAGGCATTGGCCCGGCAGTTGGAGGCGCGTGAACAGGACAACCAGGGGCTGCAGGCGGCCCGCGACGCCCTTGCCCAGGCCGACGGCGAATGGCAACGGCTCGACGCCCGTCTGGCGCTGAATGCCCAGCAGAAGGATGCGGTGACCCAACGTCTGCGGCAAACGCAGCAGCGCCGTCAGGAACAACAGCAACGGATGGACGAACTGGCGGCGCAAAGCAGCGAGGCTCTCGCCCAACTGGGACTGACCCTGCCGGCGGATTCCGCGGTTGACGCCTGGCTGGCCGAACGCCAGGAGGAGTGGCGGCAGTGGCAGTACCAGCAAGAGCGCGAACAGACGCTGAAAAACGACCTTATCGCGCTGGAAGGCGAACTGCGCGGCCACCGGGAAGCCCAGGCCGAACTGGCGCAACAGTTGGCCGACCTCGCGCAGCGGCAGCAGACAACCGGCAACGCGCTGCGCCTGGCGCGTGAAGAACGCCGCAAACTGGCCGGCGATGACAGCGTGGCGCAGCTCAACGCCCAACTGAGCACACGGGCCGGGGAAGTGGAGCGGGACCGGCGGCAGTCCGAACTCAGTGTACAGCAGGCGCAGGAAAAGCTGCATCTGCTGGCCGGTGAAATCCGCTCGCAGCGGCGGCGGCTTGAGGAACTGACTCAACAAGCGCAGCAGGCGGCGACGGCGCTGCGGCAGGCGCTGGCAAACAGCCCGTACGCCGGGCTGGCCGAGCTGCAGGCGGCCCTGTTGCCCGGGCAGGAGCGGGACCGGCTGCGTGAGCTGCGCGAGAAAATAAAGGAAGAGCGGCAGCGCGCGGAGGTGATGTGGCAGCAGGCGGAGCTGGCGCTGCGGCAACACCATGACGATCGTCCCGCCACCCTAGACGAGGCTGCCGACTCTGCCGCCGTGGAGCGAACGTTGGCCGATATTAAGGCATTATTATGGGAGCTGGCGCGGCGGCAAGGCCAGCTACAGCAGCAACTGGCAAGCCACCGCCAGCGCCAGCGCGATCAGCAGAGCCTGATGGCGGAAATCAGCGCGGGCGAAGGCCGCTACGCCGACTGGAGCTATCTCAACGAGCTGATTGGCTCCAAAGAGGGCGACAAGTTCCGTAAGTTCGCCCAGGGTCTGACGCTTGAGCACCTGATTTATCTGGCGAACCAGCAGTTGTCCCGCCTGCACGGCCGCTATCAGCTGCAGCGCAAAACCGAGGCGGAGCTGGAGCTTGAAGTGGTGGATACCTGGCAGGCGGATGCCGTGCGCGACACCCGCACCCTTTCCGGGGGCGAAAGCTTTCTGGTGAGCCTGGCGCTGGCGCTGGCCCTGTCGGACCTGGTCAGCCACAAAACCCAGATTGATTCGCTGTTTCTCGACGAGGGCTTCGGCACGCTGGACGCCCAAACGCTGGATATTGCCCTGGATGCGCTCGATTCGCTTAACGCCACCGGCAAGATGATAGGCGTCATCAGCCATGTGGACGCCATGAAGGAACGCATCCCGGTGCAAATCAAAGTGAAAAAGATCAACGGTCTGGGCATCAGCAGGCTGGAGGCGCGTTATGCGGTGCGCCCGGAATAACGCGGCGCCGGCGGAATTCATCGAACAAGGCGTAGAACATCGCTTCGGTGTCGACAAAATCATGAAAACCGAAGCGGCGCGCCTTACTGCCGTCGGCAAACATATCGTAATCCCAGGAGAACACGAAATCGGCGAACGGCCAGCCCGACACCGCCTGATAATCCGGTGCGGATAAACGGTGCCGGCGGGTTAATTCCCGCCAGAGTTCCGTTTTATCCGCCATGACTTCCTTTAGCGGCATGGGCAATGGCGGCGCCAGATCCAATTCAAAATAGCCGGCAATTTTCGGCCACAGCTCACTCCAGCGGAACAGATCGCCGTTATTGATGTTAAACGCCTGGTTGCCCGCACGGGGCTCGGTGGCGGCCCAGAGCGTGGCCCTCGCCAGCAGCCCCGCATCGGTCATTTCCATCAGCGCGTGGTAAGCGCCCGGTTTGCCGGGAAAACGCAGCGGCAACCCCAGCGCCTTGCAGATGGAGGCATAGACGGCAATGCTCATGGCCAGGTTCATCGGATTGCCCAGGGAAAAACCGCCCACCACCCCCGGCCGGATGGCGGACCAGGTCCAGCGTTTATTGCGCTGGCGTTGCTCCAGCCAGGTTTGTTGCGCCACGTTGAATTCCGGCGGCATATGTCCCGCATCGGTTTCCCGCGCCGGTGTCTTAAACGGCCCCAGGTGCGCGCCATAGACTTTATAGCCCTGCATCAGGCTGACATGCTCCAGTTTCCCGGCAACCGGCTCGATTGCCTCAACGACGTTTTTCAGCATCATCATATTGGGAACAACCAGTCCCGCCCAGTCGGACGCATCCTGGTAGGCGGCGTAGAAAATATGGGTAATGCCGGTCAGCGGGCGCAGCGCCCGGCCCGTCGCCTGCGCGTCCAGCAAATCCACCGCCAGGTAGCTGACGCCGGGCCGGTCGCGGCCGCCGCGGCGCGACAGGCCGATAACCTGCCACCGCCGGGATTCCAGTTCCGCGACGAGCCGGCCGCCGATAACGCCGTTGGCGCCCACCACCAGGGCAATCCGATTATTTTGCATGTGTTTTCTCCGCTGAAAAAAGACGATGCGTCACTATAATTGATAAGCAAAAAAGTGATAATAGGACCATAACCACTATCAGTTATAAGTAAAACTAATAAACGGAACACCATGGATAAACTCACCGCGATGCATACCTTCGCGCGCGTGGCCGAGCTGGGCAGCCTGTCCGCGGCAGCGCGCGATCTGGGCCTGACGCAGCCCGCCGTAAGCCAGCAGGTGGCCGCCCTGGAAAAACTGCTGGGCACATTATTGCTCTATCGCACTACCCGCTCCGTCACCCTGACGGAAAGCGGCAGCCGTTATTATCTGCAGGCCAGGCAGATCCTGGCGGCGGTAAATGAAACGGAAGAGACGCTGCGGGGGCTGAACCAGAGGCTGGAGGGTCATTTGCGCATCCATGCGCCGACGGGCCTCGGCCAGCAGTATATCGCCCGGCTGGCGCTTGATTTTCAGCAGCGCCATCCGGATATCGTTATCGAACTGCTGCTGGACGATCGGGTGGCGGATGTGATCAGCGAGGGAATTGATGTCGCGCTACGTCTCGGGGAACTGCGCACCGCCGGCACGGTGGCGCGCAGGCTCGGCACCCTGCAGCGCGTCCTGGCCGCGGCGCCCGGCTATCTTGCCAGGCAGGGCGCGCCGCAAACCCTGGCGGAATTAGCCGATCGTCCTTACATTCGCTACAGCGGCCGTGGCGACGGCGCCGGACTCACCCTGCTGGGCCCCAGGGGCGCGGAGATGTTGACCGTCCGGCCGGTGTTCCTGGCCAATAATACCTTTACGCTTATCCAGGCCATAGAAGCGGGACTCGGGATAGGCGGCGTCCAGTTACCGCTGATCCGCCGGCAGTTAACCGCCAAAACCCTCGTACGCGTATTGCCCGACTATTATTTTCCGCCGATGGCGGTACATGCGGTGTATCCCGCCGCGCGCTTTATTCCCGGCAAGGTCCGGGCCTGGGTGGAGTATCTTGCCGCCGCCCTGGCGGACATTCTGTAGACGCCGCGGCCAGGTTGATTTTTGCCGATTTTAGCGCCGGGATGCGCTATCATGCGCGCTGCGTTTGATTAACCCGCACGCTTACCGACGTGCCGGATCAGGGATCTCACTTTATGTTTTGGTTTAAAAATATCATGATTTACCGCCTGAACCGCGATATTACGCTGTCGGCGCAAGAGATGGAAAAACAGTTGGCGGCCTCATCATTTACCCCCTGCGGCAGCCAGGATATGGCCAAGTCGGGTTGGGTATCTCCGCTGGGCGACAAAAGCGACGCGTTAACCCATGCCGTTAATGACCAGATATTGATTTGCGTGCGCAAAGAAGAAAAAATCCTGCCGTCTTCCGTGGTCAAGCAAGAGCTGAACGGCAAGATCGATAAGCTGGAAACCGAGCAAAGCCGTAAGCTGCGCAAAACGGAAAAAGACGCGCTGAAGGATGAGGTGTTATTCAGCCTGATGCCGCGCGCGTTCAGCCGCTTCAGCCAGACGTTCATCTGGCTGGACACCGTCAAAGGCCTGGTGATTGTCGACGCCGCCAGCGCCAAGAAAGCCGAGGATGCCCTGGCGCTGTTGCGTAAATCCCTCGGCTCGCTGCCGGTGGTGCCCCTGACACTGGAAAACCCCATTGAGCTGACCCTGACGCAGTGGGTGCGCGGCGGTGAACCGCCGGCCGGATTCCTGGTGCAGGACGAGGCCGAACTCAAGGCGCTGCTGGAGGACGGTGGCATCATTCGCTGTAAAAAGCAGGATTTGGCCAGCGACGAAATTGCCGCCCATATCGAGGCCGGCAAGGTGGTGACCAAACTGGCGCTGGACTGGCGGGAACGGGTGCAGTTTATCCTGGCCGACGACGCCACAATCAAGCGCCTTAAGTTTTCCGATACCTTACGCGAACAGAACGACGATATCGATCGCGAGGATTTTGCCCAGCGTTTTGACGCGGATTTTATCCTGATGACCGGCGAACTGGCGACGCTTATTGAAGAATTGACCGTTGCCCTGGGCGGCGAAGCCCAGCGCTGAAAAAGGTTGCTGGCGGGAGTGACGAGGCCAGGATCAGACGGGTAACAACACCGTGAAGCCGTGCTGTTTTTAGCGGGGCCGCGCCCGGACACGCAGCGATGGCGCCCATCCGTGCGCGCCATTGTGCGGTCCAACGCCTGTGGCCTTGGACCAGGACCACTACGCTACCGGCGGATGAGTCCATGACGCGTTATGCTTTCCGTTCTCCCTGCCCGGCGACTTATGCGCCGGTTTGCCGGCATTGCGGGGCAAACCATAGCCTGCCCGCGGTTTTGCCCCATTATTTGCTCATATATTTACATAAATACGCGCTGGCTTCCGCCACCTGGACAATAAATTCACTTTGCGCCGGAACAAAGAATTTTTCGCCGGGCATAAAGACCTGCCAATCGTGGGAGCCCGGTAACAATGCCCGCAACGCGCCGTTAATGACGGTCATTTCCTCGGGCTGTGCCGTGGTGAATGTGTATTCGCCGGTTTCCATCACCCCCACGCTGGCGCGGCCGATGCTGGCGGAATCAAAACCAATGGACTTTACCTTCCCGGCAAAATACTCATTTACATTCAGCATAGATCCATTCCTTTCGATAATATTTTCAGTACTTCATAGTAAAAGCACGATCGTTGATTTGTCACGCCTTATTACCGGGAAATGCCGGCCGGCGTGCAAAAAAATACCCGCGGATAAGCGCGGCGGATTCACCGGCGAGAAAAAAGAAAATAACCGTCTTAGGGGAAGATAATTAGCCGGACCGGGAAGCAGTGTTCCGATCCGGCTGGCAGGGAATTCAGGTCTTGTCTTCGCCCTGGTAGCGCGCTTTCGCGTCCAGCGCCTCGTGTTCGGAATCATGCTCGCTGATAAGCGTGTCGGGCTTGGGATGATCGGCCCGCAGCTCAAACACCGTCTTGGTTTTACCCGGCGGCCCCTTCTCTTTTTTAACGATATGGGCTTCGCGGGGATAAGGGGGTTTACTCGCCATAATCACTTCCTTATTTTATGATTTGGTCGGGTAAGTATAGGTCAATCCCCGGGGTTGCGCATGGCGCCGCGTTATCCGGCGGCGCAGGGGTGGAGCTGCTGCAATATC
Source organism: Sodalis sp. RH14 (assembly GCF_047324285.1). Lineage (NCBI taxonomy): Bacteria > Pseudomonadati > Pseudomonadota > Gammaproteobacteria > Enterobacterales > Bruguierivoracaceae > Sodalis > Sodalis sp. RH14. Next base: position 1,114,698 of record NZ_CP178739.1, on the reverse strand, counting down.
GCCGACACCACGGCTTCCGGGGAAGAGGACGCATCCAGCACATGGTGGGCCGCATCCTGGTATAACGCTTCCCGGGCCAGCAGGATTTCAGCGATCTCCTCGGCAATCGGCCGCCCGGTCAGGCTTGGCCGCTGGTCTTCCTCGGGAAACGCCTCCAGGCGCCGCGCCAGGACCTCAGGCCGGGCATGGAGGTAAATGACCGTGCCGTTCGCCCGCATAAACCGGCGATTGGCCTCCGCCAGCACAATGCCGCCGCCGGTGGCGATCACTTTGCGCCCGCCGGCAATCGCGCGCAGGATAGCGCTTTCCCTTGCCCGGAATCCCGCCCAGCCCTCGCTCTTGACGATCTGCGCCACGCTGCGGCCGGTGGTGCTCAGCAACAGCTGGTCGGTATCCATAAACTCAAATCCCAACACCCCGGCCAGCGCGAGGCCAACCGTGGTTTTACCGCATCCCCTAGCGCCAACCAAATAAATGGGCTGTGTCATTAACCGCATATCCTTTTATCCAACGACTTTTTCAGTCCAGCTGCGCATCATAGCATTGACTTCGCACGCGCACTAACCGGCGAACGGCCTTTGGGCGAAAAGTCGCGGGCCGGGCATGCGACGCCCCGCGGCCGCCGCATGCCAGCTTATTACATACCATATTAATTACAGGATTGTCCCTTACGTCGGCCGGAACCGGCAAAAAAAGACCGGCGATCGCGCCCGCGCAACGGACAGTTTTTCAGGAAGGCCCTCCCAGACGGGCACGCCCGGGCCGGCGGCCTCGGTTAGCTTTCCGGCTCCACCACTTCCGCCACGATGCGTTTCGCCTGCTGCAGCGTCAGTTTCTCCCTCATCTTGATAAGCAAGGTACCCGTGGTGCGCATACGACCGGTGCCGACCACCGCCACCAGTTCATCGTTGAGGGCATACAGCGCCACAAAATCATCGTTATCGGGCGAGCCGGTCATGTCGATGGTATCCCATTTCCCGGCATGGCCAAGATACTCATAGCGCACGCCATAATGCTGGGTCCAGAAAAACGGTACGGAATCATAGATCTCATCCTGACCCGCCATCACGCTTGCGGCCACGCGGCCATGCTGCTGGGCCACACGCCAATGTTCAATGCGCGTGGGTTTGCCGTTAAGCGGAAACGTGGCGATATCGCCGATGGCAAAAATATCCTGGCCCGCCGACATGGAGGCGTCCACATTAAGGCTACCGTCTTTATTCAGCGGCAGATCGTCAATAAACCCGGTCGCCGGCGCCACACCGGTGGCCAGTAGCACCAAATCGGCCTCGATGCGCGTACCGTCTTTCAACACTACCGCCTCCACCTGACGCTCGCCGGTAAACTCCGCGGGCAGGCCTTCGACAAATTTCACGCCTTTCTGCTCGTGACGCCGCCGGAAGAAACTCGCCAGCTCTTTGCCGAACTGTTTCTCGAACGGCAGCGGATGCTCGGCTATCACCGTCACATCCACATCCTGCTTACGGAACGCCGCGGCGACTTCCATGCCGATAAAGCTGTTGCCGATAATCACCAGGCGTTTTTCCTTCTCGACGGTGTCTACCAGCACGGCGGCCTGCTCCCAGCTTCGCAGGACCTGGATGCCGAACAGCGCCTTGCCGGGCAAATCGGGGCGCTGCGGGATGCCGCCGGTGGCCAGCAACAGCTGGCGATAAGGAATCATCGTGCCGTCTTCCAGCCGCAGCTGATGCTTGGCGGCGCTCAGTTTTTCGACGTTGCCGTTAATACGCTCGATTTTTTGCTGTTGATAAAAATCATCGTCCAGGAGCGACGGCACCTCGTCGATATCCATATCTCCCTGCGGAACAAATTTGGACAAGGTGGTGCGATCGTAAGGCGCCTGTTTTTCACGTTCGATAACCACCAGGCGACCGTGATAACCCTTTTCGCGCAGCGCCTTAATGGCGGCGCTACCGCCGGCGCCGACGCCCAGGACCACCAGCGCATCCTGGGTCGTCACCTTATCCAGCGGCCCCGCGCCCGGTTCCGCCTGCGGGTCGACCCAGAGCTTGCCCTGTTCAATTTTGACCGGATAACGCTTTAAATCGCGCAGGGAGGGAGGTTCGCACAGCGCGCCTTCCTCAATGGTGAATACCGACTTATGCCAGGGGCATATAATCTTGCCTTCGCAAAGCGCGCCTTTTTCCAGCGGAGCGCCGGAATGGGGACAGGTGGCTTCGAGGGCGAAAACCCGATCTCCTTTTTTTATCAACAGAATATCGGTATCGCCCAGGCTGATTTTTTTGGGTGCCAATTCCGGCAATGCGGTTAACGACATCACTTCTTGATAGGCCACGATAGGCTCCTTCTTGTTAAAGACCATACAGTCTGGAGTGCTATGATTAAGCCTAGCAGCTAAACGCCGGCTGTGAAGTCCGGCGAAGGGAGATGATGAAGCGGGTAAGCGCAGCGCCGCCGGCTAGTCGCTATTGAAGAGATCGCGCAGCCAGGCAATGATTTTTTTCAGCGCCCGGCCCAGGGCGCCGATATCACCGCCACCGTTTTGCCGCGCCATGCCGGCCAAGATGCCTCCACCGGCGGCGGGTTCTTTCATCATGGTTAATCCTTCCTTTACCTATAAAGGGAATGAGAATTATCCTGTAACCTTTATTTCCAGCAAGGCGGTTGAGGATAATCATTCTTATTATTTGTTCACGCGCCGGTAATAATGAAAAAGGATTAAAACGTAATTTGATTAAGAATACTTTCAAAAAAAGCCGACAGACCGTGCCAGGCGGACTGTCGGCTTACAGATAATAGATAATTATTCCGGATATAGTTATTTACCCGTTACTTCATTCAGCCGTAAGCGTATTTTTTCACCGGGCTGATGCAAGGTTAAGGAGATGATAAGCGAAATAACCAGCAGCACCAGGATCAGTTGGAAGGTGACGATAAATCCCCCGAACAGCGAGGCCACGATTGAGCCGATAATACTGCCGATGCCGAAGCCCAGGTAAATCACGCCATAGTTTTTGGTCAGATTGTTCAGGCCGAAGAAATCACTGACCAGCGACGGGTATACCGTAATGGTGCCGCCGAAGCTGAAGGCCACGCAGGCAATCGCCATAAAAAACAAGACCGGGCTGAGATGCACAAACAATAACAGCGCCATGCCGAGCAGTGAAATTCCCTGCGCCAGCGAGACGACCTGCATACGCGACATCCGGTCCGACAGCACGCCGAGCACCAGGCGTCCGCCCAGGTTGGCCGCTGCGATAATCGTCACGGCATTGGCCGCAACCGCCGGGGTTAAATGCACCAGATTCTCGCCAATATCTTTCGCTACGCCGATCACATACAGCCCGCTCATGCAGGCGGTTAAAAACATCAGGGCCAATAACCAGTATTGCGGGATGCGTACGCACTGCGCCAGGGAAAAATCGCGTGTTGCCCGGGTCTTGTTCACGCTTTGTTGCGGCGCATCCTTCATTAATAAGGCACCGGCGATGACCAGCAACATGGCAATCAGTCCCCAAAGCATAAAGGTGGTTTCCAGGCTGTATTGGGCCAGCAGGCGGCTGTTGATATATTTAAATCCCAGGCTGCCCAAACCATAAGCGCCGATGGCGCAGGCGGAAATCACCCCTTTACGCTCCGGAAACCATTTTACGCAATTGGATAACGTCATCAGATAACCGATGCCGTCGGCAAACCCCACCAGCAGACCGGCGGAAAGCCACAACATCGTCAGGTTGCCGGCATACGCGGTCAGGCAAAACCCCGCGCCCAGCAAAACACCAGCGCCCAGCGTAACGTTACGCACGCCAAAGCGGTCCTGAAACCTGCCGGCCACCGACGACGCCAGCGCCAGCGCCAGGCTGAGCAGTCCGAACGCAAACGCCACCTGGCTGACAGGCTGATGCAGCTTATCGGCCAACGGACCGTTGAACAGGCTCCAGGTATAAACCGACCCCAGGGCGAACTGGGTCATAATGGTCCCGAACAATGTAAGCCACCGCAGGTGGGTCGCATATTGCGTATTCATATTCTGCCTCGCATTAACAATTCTTTTAGAATCGATGCCCGTAAAACGGGTTAACTGGCTTTACTATAAAGGCGCGGTTAACGAGACGGTCTAAATGCGGCATGAGATACCGTTAATAAGGAATGAAATGCACGCCTTGGGGTATGAACGGCATAATTACATGTTACGGCGGTGGCAAGCAGGGCAATATTGCTGTTTATCGGTTGCGAAAAATAGGCAATTATTAAACGCCATGGGCAATAACGATCCTTTAATTAACACATTTTACTCTATGGTAAATTTAACCCTGGAACGGCAACCCAAAAAAATAATAATATTATTCGCCGGCGCGCGCCGGCGGTATGGCGGGCGGCTATTCCTCCCCTCATTCGCTCTCCGGCGTTTGGTAATGATAATAGTTGACGCCAATACGGATAATATCGCGCCCCTGCGATTTGCGGTGCCGGTTACTGTCGCGCAGCGAATAAATGCACCCGCAGTACTCCTGCTGGTAAAACTGCTCGCGCTTGCTGATATCGATCATGCGCGCCGCCCCGCCCTGCTTGCGCCAGTTGTAATCCCAATAGCGCATGCCGGGGTAGTGGCTGGCGGCGCGCTGGCCGCAGTTATTGATCTGCTGCATATTCTTCCAGCGGGAAATGCCCAGCGAACTGGAGATGACGCTAAAACCCTGTTCATAGGCATACAGCGCGGTGCGTTCAAAACGCATATCAAAACACATGGTGCAGCGGATCCCGCGCTCCGGTTCCCGCTCCATACCCTTCGCCCGGGCGAACCAGTTGTCGGTATCATAATCGGCATCGATGAAGGGCACCTGGTGCTGGTCGGCAAAGCGGATATTTTCTTCCTTGCGGATCAGGTATTCACGCTGGGGATGGATATTGGGATTGTAAAAAAAGAGGGTGTAGTCGATACCGGAAGCGCTAAGCGCTTCCATCACTTCCCCCGAGCAGGGCGCGCAGCAGGAATGCAGCAGCAGTTTGTCGGCGCCCTGCGGCAGTTTCAGTAGCGGTCGGATGAAGTCGGCCATGGGCGCTTTCTCTAAGGTCAGATAAAGAGTCTGGCTGGCCAATATAGCACATATCCCGGGCGGGTTGGCGGCGCGGGGTTTAACAAGGAGTATCAAATAGTTATTAACCGCCGGTCTGTCGACCACAAAAAAAACGCGGCCGGCCCGGCACACTTTCCCGGCATCCCCCCGCCCGGTGTGTGGACTGGTAACACATTTCTAAAAACCTTTACGCATGGCGCCTTTATGATTCGCCAATATGAGACTAGATTTAAAGAAAGCGCAGCCCGTTGCGCATGTGAACAAGGTTATAGGGTCATTACCATGCAATCAGAAGAGCAACGTATTATCGAGGGCCTTTTTCAGCGTCTGAAACAGGCGGAGCAGAAAGCCGGCCCCCGCGACGCCGAAGCGGATCGGCAAATCCAGGAATTTATCCGCCAGCAGCCCGCAGCCCCTTATTATATGGCGCAGTCGATATTGATCCAGGAAGCCGCGCTTAAGCGCCTGCACCAGCAGGTACAGCAGCTGGAATCCGAGCTTACCGCCTTGAAAAACGCGCCGCAGCCAAGCCAGGGAGGATTTCTCAGCAACCTGTTTGGCGGCGGAGCGGCCCGGAACGCCCGTGCGCAGCAGCCCGCCCCCGCCTGGAATAACCAGCAGCAGCCACCGGCTCCCGGCTATGGCGGCCAGGCCGCGCCGCCGCCCGGATACAACGGTTATGCTCAGGGATATAACCAGCCGCAGGCGGCGCCGCGCGGAGGGGGCTTTCTGGCCGGCGCGCTGCAAACCGCCGCCGGGGTCGCCGGCGGTGTGGTGCTGGGCAACATGCTTACCGGCATGTTCCATAACAGCCAGCCGCAGGAGATAGTCAATGTTATCGATCAGCCCCTGGATGCCGCCACCGATCCCCTGACCAACCAGGATTTCTCCAGCGACAATCTCGATACCTTCAATGATGTCTCTGGCAACCCTTTCCCTGGCGCCAGCGGCACTGATGATACGTTCGCCAATAATGATTATGGCAACGATACCAATGCCGATAACGGTTTCGGCGCGGACAACGGCTTCGGTACAGATGACGGTTTTGGCACGGATGACAGCTTCGGCGTGGACGATGGCTTCAGCGACGACGATGATTTTGTCTGATCGCCGCCGACCGCGGGGAAGAGGCCGGCTGTAGCCTGGCCGATAAGCAGGGTGGCCGGGTCGCCGCGTTACGTTCCCTGCCCGGCATACCCGCGTTCAGGGTATGCGCATCGTTGTCAGCAGTCTGGGCCCACGCTTAGCGTGGGCTTCTTTATTGACAACGCGCAATCAAGACCGACATGGCATCGTACCGCGCTGGTAATCAACACTCACGCCGGTTATTTATGTTCATGCCACGGCAAATTATTCCGCCATATAAATTCTTGGAAAAAAAACCTCCAGCGCCTACACTAACTTTATCTATTTATATTTAGCCCCTGAAAAATAATTCTAATTATTGAAACCATACTCTTTGGCTATTCTATTTCTTTCGGCCTGTCTCGTGTCAGTAATTTTACTTTATCGCAGGGATAGCAATCATAAGTGGATTTTATTTATTTAAATATATAATGCCGGATATTTACGCGCGCATTAGATGTTATTTGGTCGAGCGCACCGGCAGCCGGACGGGTCGTGAATTAAGCCAGAACACAGGGTCAAATATTTTCGCCTGGCGCACGAACCCTCTTTACCCTATCTCTGAAAGGACCGGTAATGATGCGCAAAACAACTGTAGCGATGCGATTTACCAGTGATGCTTTAGCTTTATTTATTACTATAACAAGACAATTTGAATTAAAAATAATAAATAAATTTAATATAATAATGATGGCCGCTATATGGTTTTTTTTTACCGCTCCGGGCAACACCTGGGCGGCGTGTACCCCCCCGCCGACGAATGGCAAAACCACCACCTGTACCAACTTGTCGGTACAAACCGACACCGTCGGCAACGGCCCGGGGATGAATGATGTGAATCTTCTGGTGCTGCCTGCCGCCAGGATTGAAACCGGTACAGTCACCGCCATCACGTTTGACACGGGCGCCACGATTGCCATTCAGGCACGCGCGACGGTGCAAAACGACACGGATGGCCTATCCGGCGCCGGTGCGTGGGGGCTGGGTCACAATACCATTGAGTTTAACAATAATAACAACTTAAACGTAGAAACCGGCGCCCAGGTCTTGGGCCTCGGGACGTCACCCACAAATGACGCAATTACTGTCATGGGCAGCGGAAATAGCATTACCAACCGCGGTTTAATTCAAGGCGCGGGCAGATCGGCAATCTGGTTTGCATCCGCCGATCCCGACATCGGCAGCAATGTTATTGACAACTACGGTACCCTCAGAGCCATGGACCCGGCAAATACGGTTATCGGCAGCTCCGGCACCGCGGTGTCCTTGACCAACCATACCGGCGGGGTAATTATCGGCAATATCGCCTTCGGTCCCGGTAATGACCGTTTAACCCTTGAAGGAGGATCGACGCTTACAGGTAATATCAGCGGCGGTGAAGGCGCCAATGCCCTGGTGCTCAATAGCGTGGCCGGATCGCCGCCCGCCGCGGATCTGCTGTCGGGCGATATCACCGATTTTCAAACCCTGACCAAAAATGGCGATGGGGAGTGGCGGTTAACGGGCAATATTAAAAACACCGGGTCTGCGGCGCCGTTAATAGTCAATGTTAATAACGGCATATTGACTCTCACCGGCGAAAACACCTACACCGGCGATACCGTTATTCACGGCGCAACGTTAGTCGCCGGAGGCGCTAATGCCTTCAGCAGCCGGTCGGCCTATACCGTCGCCCCGGCCGGGACGATGAATTTACAGGGTTTTAACCAAACTATCGCCAGCATGAACAATGCGGGTACCATTAACCTTAACGGTGATGGCGGAACCGTACTTAACGTGACGGGTGATTATGCCGGCAATAACGGTCGTCTTAATTTTAATGCCCGGTTATCTGATGATGCGACAAAGACTGAAAGACTGATTATCGGCGGTAATACGTCCGGCACGACCCTGGTCAGCGTCAATAATGCCGGCGGCGGCGGCGGCGCCACCGTGGACGGTATTGAACTGATCTCGGTCAACGGCGTCTCGGACGGTGAATTCTTGCAATCAGGCCGTATTGTGGCGGGCGCCTATGATTATACCCTGACGCGCGGCGCCGGAACTGATGCCGCGAACTGGTATTTGCATAGCTCGGTCGAGGATCCGAATCCGGGGCCCGGCCCATCGCCAGAACCCGTCCCCACCCCAGAACCGGGACGGGTTGAACGTCCGGAGGCAGGGAGCTATACCGCCAATCTGGCCGCCGCCAATACCCTATTCGCCACCCGTTTGGATAATCGTCAGGGCATGGCTCACTATACCGACGCGCTGACGGGCGAGGACAAGTCCACCAGTCTGTGGCTAATCAATGAAGGCGGTCATAACCGTTCCCGTGATGACGGCGGCCAGCTCAGGACCCAGAGCAATCGTTATGTACTGCAACTGGGCGGCGATATCGGCCAGTGGAGCAGCAGCAGCCTCGATAGTATTCGATTAGGTGTTATGGCCGGCTACGGCAATGCTAAAAGTAATACCGGGTCACGCGTATCCGGCTACAGTGCAAACAGTGCTGTCGACGGGTATAGCCTGGGTATCTACGCGACCTGGTACGCCAATGCGATGGACAAAACGGGTTTATATATCGACGGCTGGACACAATATGGCTGGTTTAACAATAGGGTGTCGGGCCAGGATTTAAACGATGAAGAGTATAAGTCCAAAGGAGCCAGCGCCTCGCTTGAAAGCGGTTATACCGTTAAGGTTGGCGAAAACGCCGCTAAAAACACCACCTATTATGTCCAGCCCCAGGCCCAGGCCATCTGGATGGGCGTCAAAGCCGACGATCATACCGAAGCCAACGGCACCAGGGTATCGGGAGAAGGTGACGGCAATATCCAGACCCGTTTGGGCGTTAAAGCCTATATGCACACTTACAGTGAGCGGGACAACGACAAGGATCGGGCCTTTCAGCCCTATGTCGAGGCTAACTGGATCCACAATTCGGATGATTTTGGCGTCAGCATGGATGGGATAACAGTCAGCCAAGACGGCGCGGCCAATATCGCAGAACTTAAGCTCGGGGTGGAAGGACAAATTAACCGCAATGTTAATCTTTGGGGCAACGTTGCACAACAGGTTGGCAATAAAGGCTACAGCGACACCACCGGCATAGTGGGCGTGAAATACCGGTTCTGACACGAAACCCGGCTCAAGATAAGCACGATATGCCCGCCAACCCCGATCTCAACGCAGTCGTGTCAAAGGGAGACCGTGCCAATGGGGCCGAATCGGGCGTGCTTTTCCCGCCCGACCGAGGCCCCATGGCGCGGTAGGCCCGCTAACACAAATCCTGCAACGAACGTGTCAAAGGGAGAGCGTGCCGATGGGGTTGAATCGGGCGTGGTTTTCCCGCCCGACCGAGGCCCCATGGCGCGGTAGGCCCGCTAACACAAATCCTGCAACGAGCGTGTCAAAGGGAGACCGTGCCGATGGGGTCGAATCGGGCGTGCTTTTCCCGCCCGACCGAGGCCCCATGGCGCGGTAGGCCCGCTAACACAAATCCTGCAACGAGCGTGTCAAAGGGAGAGCGTGCCGATGGGGTCGAATCGGGCGTGCTTTTCCCGCCCGACCGAGGCCCCATGGCACGGTATGCCCGCCAACCCCGATCTCAATGCAGGCGTGTCAAAGGGAGAGCGTGCCAATGGGGCCGAATCGGGCGTGCTTTTCCCGCCCGACCGAGGCCCCATGGCGCGGTAGGCCCGCTAACACAAATCCTGCAACGAGCGTGTCAAAGGGAGAGCGTGCCAATGGGGCCGAATCGGGCGTGCTTTTCCCGCCCGACCGAGGCCCCATGGCACGATAAGCCCGCTAACACAAATCCTGCAACGAGCGTGTCAAAGGGAGAACGTGCCGATGGGGTTGAATCGGGCGTGGTGTTCACGCCCGACCGAGGCCCCATGGCGCGGTAGGCCCGCTAACACAAATCGTGCAACGAGCGTGTCAAAGGGAGAGCGTGCCAATGGGGTCGAATCGGGCGTGCTTTTCCCGCCCGACCGAGGCCCCATGGCACGGTAGGCCCGCTAACACAAATCCTGCAACGAGCGTGTCAAAGGGAGAGCGTGCCGATGGGGTTGAATCGGGCGTGGTGTTCACGCCCGACCGAGGCCCCATGGCGCGGTAGGCCCGCTAACACAAATCCTGCAACGAGCGTGTCAAAGGGAGAGCGTGCCGATGGGGTCGAATCGGGCGTGCTTTTCCCGCCCGACCGAGGCCCCATGGCGCGGTAGGCCCGCTAACACAAATCCTGCAACGAGCGTGTCAAAGGGAGAGCGTGCCGATGGGGCCGAATCGGGCGTGCTTTTCCCGCCCGACCGAGGCCCCATGGCACGATAAGCCCGCCATCACCGGGCATATATAGCGTTACTTACCGCGGGTTTTGATCACTGCCTCGGCCACCGCTTTTGGCGCTTCCGAATAGTGCTTAAACTCCATGGTATAAGTGGCGCGCCCCTGCGACATAGACCGCAGCGTGGTGGAATAACCGAACATTTCCGCCAACGGCACTTCGGCACGAATAAGCTTGCTGCCGAGAATATCTTCCATCCCCTGCACCATACCGCGCCGTGACGACAAATCACCCATCACGTTGCCCATGAAATCTTCCGGCGTTTCCACTTCCACCGCCATCATTGGCTCCAGCAGAATTGGCTGCGCCTGGCGCATCCCATCTTTAAACGCCATCGACGCCGCCATACGAAACGCATTTTCGTTGGAATCGACCTCATGATAGGAACCGAAAAACAGCGTAGCTTTCACATCCACCACCGGATAACCGCCCAAAACGCCGGAGGTCAAGGTATCCTGAATACCCTTATCGATAGAGGAAATATACTCGCGCGGCACCACCCCACCCTTGATGGCATCGACGAATTCATACCCTTTCCCCGCCGGCTGCGGTTCGATTTTCAACACCACATGCCCATACTGCCCACGGCCGCCGGTCTGCTTAACGTACTTGCCTTCCACTTCTTCCACGGTCTTTTTGATGGTTTCACGATAGGCCACCTGCGGTTTACCCACCGTCACCGCCACGCCGAACTCACGCCGCATACGCTCCATCAGGATTTCCAGATGCAGCTCGCCCATGCCGGAGATAATGGTCTGTCCGGACTCCTCGTCGGTCTTGACGCGAAACGACGGGTCTTCCTGCATCAAACGCCCCAGGGCAATACCCATTTTTTCCTGATCGACCTTGGTTTTAGGCTCGATGGCCTGTGAAATGACCGGATCGGGGAAAACCATACGTTCAAGGATAATCGGATGATCCGGATCGCACAGGGTATCGCCGGTGGTCACATCCTTCATGCCCACGGTGGCGGCGATATCGCCGGCATGCACTTCCTTAATGTCTTTACGTTCATTGGCATGCATTTGCAGCAGCCGGCCCAAACGCTCTTTCTTTCCCTTGACCGGATTGTAAACCGAGTCGCCGGTGGCAATCACGCCGGAATAAACCCGGAAAAAGATCAGCTGGCCGACAAAGGGGTCGGTCATGATCTTAAACGCCAGCGCGGAGAACGGTTCGGTATCGCTGGAATGACGTTCCGCCTCCTTATCGTCCTCGTCATGCCCGCTTATTGCCGGCACATCAATGGGCGACGGCAGATAATCAACCACCGCATCCAGCAGCGCCTGAACGCCTTTATTTTTGAACGCACTGCCGCACAGCATCGGCACAATTTCATTGGCGATGGTCCGTTTACGAATGGCGCCCTTGATTTCGTCTTCGGTAAGCGTTTCGCCATTGAGGTATTTATTCAGCAGTTCCTCGCTGGCTTCCGCCGCCGCTTCCATCATATGGTTGCGCCATTCCTGGGCCGGGGCCAGCAAATCTTCAGGAATATCCTGATAGGTAAACTTAACCCCCTGGGTAGTATCGTCCCAGACAATGATTTTCATTTTGACCAGATCGACCACGCCCTGGAAACCCTCTTCCGCACCCACGGGAATCTGGATCGGCACCGCCACGCCTTTCAGGCGTTTGGCAATCTGGGTCTGGACCCGGAAGAAATCCGCTCCGGTGCGATCCATTTTGTTGACGAACGCGATGCGCGGCACTTTATATTTATTGGCCTGGCGCCACACGGTTTCCGATTGCGGCTGCACCCCGCCCACCGAGTCGTAGACCATCACGGCGCCGTCGAGCACCCGCATCGAACGTTCCACTTCGATGGTAAAATCCACATGCCCGGGAGTATCGATGATATTAATGTGATGTTCCGGATAATTACCGGCCATCCCTTTCCAGAAGGTTGTCGTGGCAGCTGAGGTAATGGTAATGCCGCGCTCCTGTTCCTGCTCCATCCAATCCATCGTCGCGGCGCCATCATGCACTTCACCGATTTTATGGCTGACGCCCGTGTAAAACAAAATACGCTCGGTGGTGGTGGTCTTGCCGGCATCTATATGCGCACTGATGCCGATGTTGCGATATCGCTCTATGGGAGTTTTACGGACCATACAATTACCTTAAATGCCCTACAGGACAAAACCTGCTGTTTAACCGTCCCCGCCGGCCTATGGCGACGGGGCATATGTAATAAAAAGTCTTATTAACGCAATCCCAGGCTTTCCGGCAATAGGGTTAAAAAATGCCGGCGCGCTTTGCCAGAATGCTCCTTTTGCGCCCTGTCTTCAATGTCAGCCACGGCTTTATTGCCATTACCGTCGCCGCCCGCTCTGCGCGCGGGCTGCCGGACGGCCGTTAATCAAAATGCCGCGTCTAGCGGCAGACGCCAAAACCGCGCATGCCGAAATGGAAATGATTGGCGTGGGCGGCGTTGTAATCGGGACCGAGCGAATTGCCGAAAAAAGCGCAGCTTTGCATAAACACGTCACGTAAATAATCACCGGCCGGATCCTGGCGCCGCCACTGTTGCGACACCGTAATGCGCCGTCCGTCGGCGAGGATAAAGCCTGACACATCCAGCGCCTGCGCGCCTGCATGTTCGCTAAGCCGCCCCTCGCTGCGGTGATAGATGTTACGACACGCATAGCTGCCAAGATGATCAATCCGAGCTAAAGGAGACGCAAGACCTGCCGCCGCCAGGGGCGCCGCCGCCTGGCCGACAAACATGGCGCTGCTCAGCGCCAGCGGACAGCTGGCGAGAAAACTGGAGCTAAGCCCGACCGGGCCGAACCCGCGCACCCTCACGGGCGACAATAGCGGGCAAGGTCCGGTGGTATCGGCGACCTTGCTGAAAGAAAGGCGTCCGGCGGCGCTTGCCCTTTCAAGCGCCGCCAGGCAGGCCGGAGGATCGGCAGCCAGCCGTTTAAGTTTGTAGCGGGTGATAAACGTCGGCGGATCGCTGACCGACAAAGGCAAAAAAGGGTCATAGCCGGGCGGCAGCAGGGGCCGGATACGGGGGGCTAATGCCGTTAACAACACCACCAGAACCAACAGGCAGGTCAGCAGTCGCACCTTTACTTCACCCCTATAGCGTTAAAACCGGCCCATCGCCGACGTTGTTAATCAGTATAGACGTAGAAGTAATTAAGTTATTGCCACATGATTCAATTAGTAATTTTGAAAGTGGTTGTACTGATGTTTATTTGTACTGGCTATGATTAAAATGAAGGCGATACCCAGCTTTACGCCATCGAACTCATCCATCAACTAAGCTGTTTGATTTGCTGTGAAGTCTTTGCCCGCCCCTCTGTGCGGGCTTTTTTTACGCCCGCCGGCGGCCAGGCCCGCTCTTCATGTCCGTCATTACCGCCTGTATTGAACAGTTGCTGAGCAATCACCCGCCGGGATGCGAAAATTGTCGCTATGCGTATTTACGGATCCGGTATTTAGGTCCATACTTGCGTCGGTTTCATGTAGCAATGAGCTAGACTTTACGCCTCGAACTTCGGTTCGGGGCATCCTACCCGCTTCATCATCCTGTTTTTCCCAACCCTTTTCCCGGCTTACTCCTCGCCACAGCATACTTTATCCAATGGTAAATCAACGCGCTGCAGACCATCCCGGCATCATTGCGGTGGATATCCCGCTCCGGCAATAAAAGCGTCCTTTACAGGTTCCGGCATCCCGGAAAGCCTGGTGTCGCCCAACGATGACGGATGTACTTCGACCTCGGCCGGCCTGAAGGCGTACTCGCCCAGCCATTCAGCATAACCCTGCACGACAAAGCCGCCGTTGCGCCGTTGATAGGCGGCCCGATCGGCCAGATAGACCCGGCGCAGCGCATACCAGGGCACGGCGGGTAAATCATGATGGACTAAATGATAGTTCAGGTTAAGAAATAGCAACCGCCAGGGCCACGCCGCCTCGTTGATAACAGAGCGGGCCTGGGGATCGCGGGCGGCGCGATGCTCCATAAACGAGCGGATTTTGGTGATGGCCAGGGCCGGATAGCTTATGGCCAGCAGAAAATACCCTACCGGCAAACCCGATGACGCCACCCAGTGCAGCAGGGCCAGCAGCAGCAGGCCATGCATAAGCCACATCCCGACAGCGCGGCGATTGCCGCCGGCCACGGCCGCCACCATGCCGCGCAGCGCGCGGTAGATATCCAGCGCCGGCCCGATAAGCACACGTCCGGCCAAGGTGTTACGTACCCGGACCAGACGCCGCCGGAACGCGGAAAATCCCTGCCAGCTCTCGCCGCTGAAATAATAGCCCTCGGGATCCTCCGCCGGATCGGTCAAATGATCGTCGCGGTGATGGCGCAAATGTGAATCGCGGTACAGGCCATAGGGATACCATACCGCCAGCGGCAGCAGGCCAAACAGTTGGTTCAGCCACGGCAGGCGCGTAGGATGACCGTGAATCAGCTCATGTTGCAGCGACAGATACCAGGTAGTGAACCAGATAAGCAGCGGCGTGCCGACCCACGGCCCCAGCGCCGTCCAGTAATGCACCGTGCCGAACCACCCGGCATAAATAAGCGCGATCAGGCCCCAGGTCGGCAGTTCCCAGCGCCACAATCGGGTGGACGCCAGTTGCCTGATGCGATCGCGCTGGCCGTCATGCAAATAGTGCGCGGTTTTTCTTCCTGGCTCTGACATGGCGTCTACCCCGATGGTTTTTTTGTCAGTATTCATCACCCCGGCGGCGCAACCAACGAATTAAAACGGCAATAGAATGGCGGGAAATGAGATAAGGGGCCTCAGCAAGCACCACGACAAAAGATCAGGTTATAGGTGTACCGCCGGCGCTGGAGGCATTAAAAAAATACCATCCTGATTTTATAAAAAATATAATAATCATCTATAATTCATTACGTAGGATGATCGTCCGCGCAATATTCTTGTCATTACCGGCGTTTACGAAGTTATTTCCCTCTGTTAATATCCCATGCAGGACCTGACAACAGGCATGGCAAAATACAATAACGGTTATTTTTAAACTACAATCATATTATTTTATTGATAGTGGTTCGCTTAAACGCCATCGGAGCATAATGGGTAACATTATTTCGCAAACGAGTATTGCCTGCACGTTTTCTTATGGCGCCAACCTGTGCGGCAGGGAAACACAGCCACGGCAGAATAACTATCGGAACGCGTTGGTCCTGGCAAGACCCGCTCCTGTTCCCCTTTTTACCCGCCACGTCACTATGGCCGGCGATGAATCGCGCGCTGATAGCGGCGCCGCACCAGTCGCCGCCGTTGATACACCGGGTGACCGCGGAACAAACGCGCCGCAAGGCGATGTCCGCGCCCTCCTTGCCGCCAAGGGAATGGGAACAGACAGTTTCGAGCAGGAATATTCGCAGCGCAGTCTAGCCCTTTTTTTTGCCCTGGCGGGAAAGTCGGCGCACAAGGTTAAAAAAAAATACCATAACCGAAGGGATAAAAATTATTTATATTTTATTAAAAGCTATGCTGAATTACATTATCTGGTGCAAGATTACATTAAGAACAACCCTGAAAAAACCATAATAACCGCGCCTATTTATTTTAGTATCATGAAAGAAATGGGTGTTATCTTTGCAACGGACATCTATGATCAACGTTCGCATTTTAACACCGGGAAAACCCGCCGCCTGCAGGATAAACTGGAGAGCATCTCCGAACGTCTGCGGGAATGTCTAGACAAAATGTTTGCCAACGTATTTAGTCCAGGCAACCATCTGCTAAAATATCTCGTCGTGCCTTTTATGAGTAAATATCTGGCCCTGGCCCATAGCCTGTCGGAAGAGACATTTATTACGGATCTCCCTGCTGAAACAGCGCTTGGGCAATACTTGCATGAAAGATTGCTACAGGCACGCAATGAGCACATGTCAACGCCAAGAGAAACTAATAATATCAGTGCCATAATACAAATGGGAGAAGACATCAACCTTATTAGCCGCTCAGTAAAATTATTTCTTGCCTGAAGTTTTATATCTCGCCGTATTGATAAGCAAAAACCTCATGGCTCATGAGGGTCGGCGGGCTTTCGACCCGGCATTATCGAACCATTCCTGCCATCCCCGGGCAACAGAAGGTTAAACATCAGGCAAGGTCTGCCGATAACCTTAGCGGAACTTAAGTATGTCATGGGAAATCATGAAGAATGAACAGGACTGAGCGCGATAATTTGCACTACTTATGCAAAGAAGATCCTGAATTTGCCATTTTTTATCGGGAATTTCGGACAAATCATGCTCGTCCGTTATCCGAACACCGTATCGCGCTGTGCGGTTTACGCGGTACGGGCAAACGCGTCCTGGAGAAGGTATTGCCTGCCGCCATCAGCGGTAATGCGCGCACGGCCCTGAGCGACCGCCATTCGCCAGAAAAAAGCGGCGTTGATCACCCCTCCCGCCGCTGTCTCTTTATCGACGATATCAACGACTCCCCCGCCGGCGCGCTGGCCGGCGCTATCGGCGCGGACTGGATCCTGTATGTCCACGGCGCGGGCCAGCCGGGGCTGGCTCAGCCGGAAATCCGTTTTCTGGCCGCCTTGCAGCACCGTTTTCCCGATCTCGGGCGACGGCTGATAATGATACTGCATGACGAGGAGGGGAAACCGCGCGAGACAACCCGTTGCGCATTGGAAAACAGCCTGGCGCCGCTGCTGCCCCATCCTCCCCGCCTTATTACGCTGTCCCTGGAAGATCATCTTATGGACGGCGACAGAAACAACGCGCTGCGCGGGGAAGTACGACGGCAGTTGGATGATTTGATCGCGTGCTATCCCGGGGGGCTCGCCGCCGCCCGCGCCCGCGCCGCCGCCGCCCTGCTGGATTCACTGGATTATTTTGTCGGCCGGGCGATAACAAGGCGCGAACAAAGGTTAACCGGCATTAATGATGACCTGGACCAGGCATGCGCGCTTTGGCGGCAGGACCTGCTTATCGTCGATGACCTGCTGCATCAGCGGATAACCCAGAACCAACCACTGTGACTCATTTCAGAGGAAGTTGATATGCGATGGTCAGATATTTCTTTTGTCAGTGCCGCCCTGGGCGTTTTCGCGGATATCGGCGCCGGGCGGCTAAGCGGCCTGCCGCCGGCCGCGGGAGTTCGGGCGAAGGACCGTCGTTTCAGGCCGGCGCAGGCGCTGGCCCGTGAAGGCACTTGCCGGGAAAATGAGATTGTCGCGGATGCGAAAATCCAGCTGTTGGGCTTCTACCGCCGTCATCCACGCATGATTGTGCATAATGAATCAGCTTATATTCCGCTGACTTATGTCGCGCTTAGCCATTTTGTCAGGCAGAACAAAAACCAGCCCCTGCCTGAGCTGCTGGCGGCGTTGGCCAGGCTGATTCCCGGTACCGACATAAGCCCGGTCCGGCGCGGGCAGACGGCGCGGGCAAACGCGCTGCGGCGAGAGATTAGCGCGCTGAATGATTTCAGGGCGCGGCTGGCGGCCGAGCGCGCGCGTCAAGACGCTGGCCTTATACGCTAGATTAGCCGTTGTCAATACCTTATGTTGGGATGGGGAATTAACGCAACGGCGGAATGAGGCGAATTCCGCCGTCATCCAGCATAATAAAGGATGCTAATGTAAAAGAGATGAGATTAAGGATAATGAGTGGAACGTTTAAGTGATTTGCGACTTTTTATCGAAGCGGCGATGTTGGGCAGTTTTTCGGCGGCGGGACGTAAGCTCGGTTGTTCTCCGGCGGCGGCGAGCGCCTGCATCGTGCGTCTGGAGACCGGTCTCAAGGTGCGCCTGTTTGAACGGACCACCCGCCAGCTCAGGCTGACCGACGAGGGCAAGCTGTTCCTAAGCTATAGCCAGCGCGCCGTGGAACAGCTTAATGACGTCACCGAGCTGTTGCGTTCGGGCAAGGATGACATCAAGGGCGCGATACGCATTACCGCCCCCTCCGACGTTGGCCGCAATCGTCTGATTGGCTTATTGGAGCGCTTTCGCCAAGACTTTCCCGCAATACACTTTATTCTCTCTCTGGCCGATGCCACGACCGCCCCGATCGGCGACGACATTGACATCGCCATCCGCTATGGACAGCACGACGACGCCGGCATGACGGCCTATAAACTGGCCGACAGTCATCGGGTGGTATGCGTTGCTCCGGCGCTGCTGGCGCAATTGGATCCACTGCTGGCGCCCCCCCATCTGCAGGCATTGCCGTCCATTGCCCTGATTAATACCTTAGGCAATCAGGAGCCATGGGTGTATCGCGATGAAGCAAAAATGCCGCGGCAGCTGACCATGACCCCCGCCTACACCACCAATGACGACGACATCAGCCGCAAATGGGCCGTCATGGGATACGGATTCGCTTATAAGTCGATCCTGGATATCAGTGAAGACCTGGCCGCGGGCCGGCTGGTGACGGTATTGGATCAGTATTTTATCGAACCGGCGCCCCTTGTCGCCCTGTATAATCGGAATAAATTCCAGCCGCCCCGCATCAAACGGCTACTGCACTTCCTGGCTGAAAACCTGGCATAACCGCAGGCCGACGGCAGTTTGCCTGCCCGATATCGCCGGCGCCGCGTGAGGACCGCGTCACAAAGACGCACGGGTTCGCCTTGCCCCGCTTAACGCCGCAACCATCATGACCTATCATTCATTCAGACGCGCACCTTCAGCATCATCAGAAGCGAACTTATTGTCGCGTCTTACGGCCGGCGGAGATAAGCTGGTGAACAGGTTGTCCCGCGCCATGTCCTCGCATTTTTTTCTGGAGAGTATTATGCATATTGATTTATCGGGAAAACGCGCCATCGTCACCGCCTCCACCGGCGGCATCGGTTTTGCCATCGCCACTGGGCTGGCGCGCGCCGGCGCGTCAGTGGTGATTAACGGCCGCAGCCAGGCCACGGTAGATAAGGCGCTGGGCCAGTTGCGACACACGGTGCCGCAGGCGGCGGTTGAAGGCGTGGCGGCTGATTTGTCCGATGCGGCGGGCGTGGCTACGCTTACCGGCGCCGTACCCGCCGCCGATATTATCGTCAATAACGCCGGCATTTACGGCCCTAAGCCTTTTTTCGACGTGGATGACGATGAGTGGGAGCGTTATTTCCAGACCAACGTTATGTCCGGCATACGACTGGCGCGTTTTTACCTGCAAGGCATGCTGGAACGCGACTGGGGGCGCATCGTGTTTATTTCATCGGAGTCGGCGCTTAATATCCCTCCGGAAATGATCCATTACGGGGTGACCAAAACGGCGCAGCTGGCCGTCGCGGGCGGGTTGGCCAAACTCGCCGCCGGCACCGGGGTCACGGTAAACTCGGTACTGCCCGGCCCAACGCTGTCCGAAGGCGTGCGCGAGATGCTGAAGGATTCCGCCCGGGATGCGGGCGTGAGTATTGAACAGGCGGGAACCGATTTTGTGCGCACCCACCGGTCAACCTCTATTATCCAACGGCTGGCGACCCCCGAGGAAGTGGCCAATCTGGTGGTATATACCTGCTCCCGGCAAGCATCGGCCACCACCGGCGCGGCGCTGCGGGTGGACGGCGGGGTTATCAACAGTATCGTCTAGCGGCGAACTGAACTCCGGCCCTGCCGCACCTCTGGGATGCGCGCGCGATATCAGGCATAATCACTTCACTAACTTGTTAAAAAGATGTGAAGGTATTGCTATGCACGATGAGTTAAGCGCAGAAATAAAGCAAAAAATCCTGCAATCCACCACCACCGTCGCCAAGGTGGTGTTTCCCACCACCATAAACCATCATTCGACCCTGTTCGGCGGCACCGCCCTGGCATGGATGGATGAGGTTTCCTTTATCACCGCCACCCGCTTCTGCCGCAAACGGCTGGTAACGGTATCCACGGAAAAAATCACCTTCAGCCGGCCCATTCCTTCCGGCACCATTATCGAGCTGGTGGGCAGGGTAAGCCGGGTGGGCAGGACCAGCATCACCGTGGATGTCGCCATTTTCCTTGAAGATATGTACGCGGCGGGCCGGGAGGAAGTGGTGCGGGGGCAGTTTAATTTTGTCGCGGTGGATGAAAATGACAAAGCGACCCCGCTGTTATAATCCCCGCCCCGGATTGACGCGATGTGTTAAAACACGTCGCCGGGATTGTAAAAAAATGCTCTTTTTTATGTGATGCGCATCACAAATATTTGCATTTATGTGACGGAGGTCATATTATTACCTCATCAAACGCAAACACGTTACAGGCGAACAAACCTGGTGAGGGAAAGCATATGAAATTCCGTAAATTCCTGAAAAAAATTCTGCTGTCATACGTTAATACCGTGAAAGACGTACCGCCCGGTGCCATGTATTAATTTCCATGACGTCAAAAAAGCTGCCGCGGCAGCTTTTTTTTTTGGCAAAAAAACGCTGATGAAATCAGGCCTGGAGAAATTCAAGCAGCGCGGCGTTCACCTTATCGGCATCCACGGTACACATACCGTGGGACGCGCCGGCCAATACTTTTAACGTGGCGTCGGGAATGATCTTGGCTGATTTACGGCCCGAAACCTCTAGCGGCACGATTTGATCGTCATCGCCCTGCAGCACCAGGGTCGGCACGTCGAATTTTTTCAGATCCTCGGTGAAATCCGTCTGCGAGAACTGCTTGATGCAGGCATATTGCCCGGCGATGCCGCCCGCCATCCCCTGCAGCCAGAAAGCATCTATCACCCCCTGGGAGAGTTTGGCGCCGTCGCGGTTATAACCATAAAACGAGACGGCGAGATCTTGATAAAATTGCGATCGATCCGCCGACACGCCGGCCCGGATACCGTCGAAAACCGTTATCGGCACGCCCCCGGGATTCGCCGCCGTTTGCAGCATCAGCGGCGGCACCGCGCTTATCAGCACCGCTTTGGCCACGCGTCCGGTACCATGGCGACCGATATAGCGCGCCACTTCCCCGCCGCCGGTGGAATGGCCGATAAGGATGGCGTCCTGCAGATCCAGGCTGGCGATAAGGGCCGCGAGATCATCGGCATAGGTATCCATATCATTCCCGTCCCACGTCTGGGCCGACCGGCCATGGCTGCGCCGGTCATGGGCGATAACCCGATAGCCCTTGTCGGCAAGGAACATCATCTGGCTGTCCCAGGCATCGGCGGTCAGCGGCCAGCCGTGGGAAAAAACCACCGGCTGGCCGGTGCCCCAGTCCTTATAGAATATCTGCGTCCCGTCATCGGTTGTGATAGTGCTCATGTTGTCTGATCCTTTTTTCGGGTGAGTTGGGATAAGAGCCGCCGACGCTATCGTCAGCATTGCATACGGGGCATGAGAACGCCTGGCGGGCGCCATCAATTTCCGGGTCAACCTATCAAGATTAGGAACGAAAAGAGTAAGCCGCCATCCGCCGCCAAAAGATAATGGCGGCTCGATGCCGGCAAAAAGAATATGCAGGCCTAAGGTCACAGGAAAATCAATGTGATTCCGCGCTGTCCCAATACTGGTATTGCGTGGCCGTGCTGCGGTGTCGTCTGATAATCGACTGCGGTAAAATTTCCGTGTCGCTGCCATAACTCAGGATGCAGTTGCCCACGTCGTCGTTGCGCTGGCACTGCTCCACTTTGGTGAGCTGGCTTACCGGCGTCCGTGACACCGAGAAAGAACCCGCCTCCCTGCCGTCGGCATCATACTGATAACGGGTTTGACCATGGTTCGAACGCATCGAGATGAAATAACCTTTTTTATCATAGGCGTAAATATATTCATCGTTGCTGAACGCGTCGGTGCCCCGCGCCGTGCTTTTGACCAGACGCAAATTATTATCGTAGTCATAGGTCCCGGTGGTAAATCCGGGCCGCTCGTTAATAGTAAAGGCATCGGTCGAGGAGGTGATCACGCCGTTTTTACCGGTAAAAAACCGGCTTTTGCCCTGCTTATGGTTAACCAGCGTTGGCTTGCCGTCTTGATCGAGAATGATGGCGATATCGTACTCGCTCTCCCAGCCATCAGCGGATTTTACCGTGTGATTGGACATGCGCAGGGTCATGCGGCCCTCCGTTTTGTGGTAATCGTACGCTTCCTCGATAAGGGCGCCGCAGGTGTCGAAACTGATGCTTGAGCGGGCCTGTTCATCCAGATCTTTTCCCACCATCCCCGCCACCACCAGCCGGATGTCGCCTTTGGCGGTGCCGCTCAGCATGATGAGGTTATTACTGTCATTGATATTTTTTTTTGCCGCGGGGCATTCTTTTTCAGCCGCGGCCGCATTGACGGCCAGGCCGGCCAGCAGGATCAACACCGGCAATCGGTAAATTGGATTAATCATATGTTTTCCCAGGCATACCTGCGATTCGGTTACCATCAAAAATCAGGTAATTACAGCGGCGAACAGGATTTAGCGCACCGTAAAAGTATACCCCGCCAGGCAGGCCGGCGCCATGATTACGCCCGAACACGGCGGCTCAATGCCGCCCCGATCGACGCGGCGCCGTTTTTACCGCGAGAAACCGTCAAAGCAACTTGCATTCGCTCCGGAAAAAACTGTATATTTACCCAGTATAAATAAAAGGATAGACCATGCATGTTGAACTGATTTACGACAAAAGAAATTTTACCGCCTTGCCCGACGCCGGCGGTCTTATCCTGGCCGAGCTGACCAAACGCGTACAGCAGGTTTTCCCTGACGCCGAGGTCAACATCAAGCCGATGCAGCGCAACGGCCTGGATACGGATGCCAGCAAAAGCGATAAAGCCATCCTGGCCCGCATCGTTGAGGAAATGTTCGATGACTCGGCGGAATGGCTTACCCTTGCAGAATAACAGGGAGTCAACCGCATGCCCCGGCGCCCGCCGGGGCTACGTTATCATGTCCCCTCTCCGATGAAATCCCATAGGTCCAGCCCGGACAATGCGGGTAGTCCCGCGCCCTCCCCCGGTTAATCAAGCCTGGGTGCCGGTATCGCCCGGCGCCCCGGCGTTACAACGGCGGAATAAGGGTATTGCCTTTCTGCGCGGCCCGCTCAATGGCTTTGGTCTGCCGCCGCTGGAAATACAGATTGGTGAAATAAGTGGCTATGCCAATCACCACCCCGAGGATGATGGCGATTTTGTCCCAGTCCAGATGGCATAGCCAGGTACCGATGTTGCCGATAGCGATAAGAAAACCGGACATAGAATAGGCTCCTGCGGTAGTCAATTTCCCGGGCATACGCTGTTCTCCACCTGTCGCGCAGAGCTTGCCCCCCGTTCAGGGACAATCCCCGGCGGACGTTCATTGCTCAATGATCCTTGCCTCGCTGATGCCGCCGTAATCGCCGCAAAAACAGTTGCCGTTCGTAATGCATTTTTCCCTACGGGCGATAAATCCTTCGCGCAGGCGTTCATGCGTATCCGGCGTAATATCGATTACCGCCAGCCACTGGCGCGCGGCGCGCCGCCATAACCGGCGGCTCTCCAGCCGCTTGGCCAGGGTGATTGCTGTTATTAGTTCCGTCATCGTGGGTACCTCCTTCTCCAGCACCGCGCCGGGCGAGGGTTGCCGGGGTGCTTTTTTATGTCCGGAGGCCGCACCCCCGACATCATGCGTAGGATATGTTGTCTTTTTGCTTCATAAAGACCTTGATGTCAGATATACTGACCTTTAAATAGTAGGATATCTGACATAAAAAAGTCAATAAAACTTACATCAGATAATGGTAGGATAACCGACATGGAAATGAGCAATCGCATTCGTGCCAGGCGCAAAGAGTTAAACATCACCCAGCAGGTCCTGGCCAACCTGGTGGGGGTCAGCCGCGTCACGGTGACGGGATGGGAGTCGGGAGATTACCAGCCCGGCGGCGCCAATCTCCAGGCGCTGGCCGCAGCCTTGCAGTGTCGCCCCGCCTGGCTTGTGGACGGTAAAGGGGAAGCCGGCGCCGGGCATCCGCCCCTGCCGCCAACCGCGCGTTTCGGCATTAAGGAAATCCCGTTGTTATCCTGGGTGCAGGCCGGTATTTGGACCGAATCGGAAAAACCCGTCACCCTCGATGATGCCAGGGATTGGATTTATACCACGGCCTCGGTGTCGGAGTTCGCTTTTGCCCTTAAGGTCAGGGGGGATTCCATGACCAATCCCCATGGCGCGCCCAGTATCCCCGACGGTTCGGTGGTCGTGGTCGATCCCGATTTTGGCGGCAGTGATGAAGCCAACGGTAAGATCGTGGTCGCCCAACTGGAAGGCAGCAACGAAGCCACCCTGAAAAAATTCACCACCGACGGCCCGTTTAAATATCTGGTACCGCTCAATCCCAACTATAAAATGCTCGAAGTAAACGGCAACTGCCGGATCATCGGCGTCGTCAAACAAATCATTATGGATTTGTAAGCCTTGCCGTATCACCGGCAGGTCGGTTTTCAAACCTGAACGGCTTTATCTGCCGGCGTCAGTTTTGCGACATCGCGCCGGCCTTCTTCCCTTTTGTTACATCGCGCTTTGGCCGCCATCCACCACCAGCGCCTGTCCCGTCACATAGGAGGCGCGATCCGATAGCAGGAACAACGCGACCTGCGCCATTTCTTCCGGTTCCGCCATGCGTCCCAGCGGGATGCCCACGGCATAGGGATGCGAGGCGTTGCCTTGTTCATCGGTGGTAATACGGCCCTGCGTCATCGGCGTGCGGGTGATGGACGGATTAATGGAATTCACCCGGATACCGGCCGGCCCAAACTCCACGGCCGCCGCGCGGGCGAGCGAGACTATGCCGCCTTTGCTGGCGCTGTAAACCGTCGTCCCGGGCTGGGCGATGTTCGCCAGTACCGAACCGTTAAAGACAATCGCGCCGCCGCCTCCCTGACGCTTCATCTGAGCGACTTCCGCCTGCAGGCAAAAGAACGCCGCTTTCAGGTTGGTGTCAAGAACGCGATCCCACAGCGCTTCGTCGAGAGAGTCTATCGGACCGCCGCCGGACACGCCGGCATTATTGAACGCGCAGTCCAGCCTGCCGTAATGCGCCGCCGCCTGCTCAATGACCGCGGCGATAGTCTCTGTGCGCGTCAGGTCCGCCGCAATAAATAATGCGCTGCCGCCCGCCTTGACAATCTCGGCCACCACGGCGCGCCCGGCGTCTTCCTGCCGCCCGGTTAACACCACCCGCGCGCCTTCGCGGGCGAACAGGATAGCGCTGGCCCTGCCGATGCCCGACGTGCCGCCGGTAACCAATGCCACCTTACCTTGCAGTAAACCCATGGTTGTTCCCCTGTCTCTGTTGTTATGATTTAGCGGAGCGGATAATGCGTTGCCACGTTATTTAGATGATGACTGACATCTAATTTCGATTATATGTTGATCGACATCTATTATGTCAACGACGGCCGGCGTTATTTTTGCGCGGTGAACAAAGAGGGGGAATGACGACAAATTAAGGACGCAAGGCATTGGCTACATCCGGGCGGATGCAGCATCCTGAGACAAGGCCACCGCCGGGCTAACCGAACAGGCGACGCTGATACGCGATCAGCTTATGGCCAGACGTGAATCCAGCAGATGCCCGCGGCCAGGATAAAAAAAGCCATAAAGCACAGCGTTGTTACCTGGGAGTAAGTTAATTCGCATTTATTTTCGGTCATATTTTTCCTCGCTAATAAAACATGCCCATACCATCGCCTTGACCTCCGCCTTTCCACGGCCCTAAAAACCGGGACATGCGCACGACTGCCGCTGCACGACGTGTTATTGCCGCCGTTCGCATCCTATAAAGCTATACCAGCGTGCTAACATAATATCAATATCCTATTGGCAAAGCGTTGGATGAATACACGCCCTGACGCCGTGCCGGGGTTTATCCGCCCTGATGAATCTCTTTGCCTGGCGCGCGGCGCGGTTCATTGCTCGTTGGCGCAAGCCCGCCACATGGCATCGAATCCTGCCGCCTTGTAGGCCGCGATTTCATCCGTTCCGCGCGCTGCAAATTCCATCGTGGTTTGCGCCAGCGCCATAAATATCGCCTCGGCAAAAGCCGACTGCCCTGTTATAAAAACATGATTGAAAAAACAGGCATCGGACAGCGCCTTTAAATCCGGAAACAGTTCGGCCACGCTGGCGAGAGTGGCGGGACTTATCTTTTCAGACACGGCCAGCTGGCGCATCGCTTTATTAGCGGCTGGGTTAACCAAGCCCCACTCGATATAACTGTTCCATACAGCGCGCGCGCGCTCCTTAATCGGCCCGGCGCGGTTATAATCCAGCATCATCGCTCCGCACAGGTTTTGCTTGAGGTGCAGGTAGAGTGCATTCAGCAAGTCGTCTTTGGTAGCGAAATACCGGAACAGCGTGCCTTCGGCGACACCCGCCCTTACGGCTATGCGCGCGGTGGACGCGCCCAACCCAAACTCCGCGACCGTCACCGTCGCGGCCTCAAGCAGGGCAAGCCTTTTCTCTTCACTTTTCGGGCGAGCCACGCGGCACCCTCCTTTTTCGTCATCAAAAGATAGACCCCTGCCGCCTTATCGTCCGGCAATCAACGGTTTTTGCCGCAACGGGCAAGATCATATTGACGGTAAATCCGTTCCCCCTATAATGAGTATGTAATCACTCATATTCAAGCCATTTTACCATGCCCGCCCGTAGCGCCAAGGCATACTCCGCCAATAGAACGTTAGCCCAACGGTCGTGATCACCATGTTATCAGACAGATCCAGCGGTTTTTCCTCTTTTTTTTCTCTGCCGGCATTCGGTAAATTGCCTGCGGGAAAGCGTTTGGAGCGTATCAGCGCCTCCGTTAACTTCACCGACGGCGAGTTTCGTAACCCACTGCCCACGCCCCAGCTGACAGAAGGCGCCGGATATGTGGCGCTGTTATGGGAATTTATTTTCGGTAGCCGTCAACGGGTGAAACCCGCGGGTGCCCTGCCGATGGTGAAAACAGACCTGAAAGCGCTTGATGCCGGCCAGGATACAGTGCTATGGCTGGGGCATTCGTCTTATTTTATGCAGCTTGGCGGCCATAGGATCCTGATAGACCCGGTATTCAGCGCCTACGCCGCGCCCTTTTCTGTTTTTAACCGGGCTTTTAAGGGCGACTATCCGTATTCCGCCGCGGATATGCCCGAGATCGATTACCTGATTATTTCCCACGATCATTGGGATCATCTGGATTATCCCACCCTGACCGCCCTGAGGACAAAAATAAAAACCATCCTTTGCCCGCTGGGCGTCGGCGCGCATTTGGAATATTGGGGGTTCTCACCGGAGATTATCCATGAATCGGATTGGGACCAGGAATGGGTTTTTGCCGCCGATTTTACCGTCCATGTCCTGCCGGCCCGTCATTTTTCCGGCCGTGGCCTGGCCCGCAACAAAACGTTGTGGGCCAGCTTTATGCTGGAAACACCGGCCCGCAGGGTTTTCTACAGCGGCGACAGCGGCTACGGGCCGCATTTTGCCGCTATAGGCGACCGCTTTGGCGCGGTCGACCTGGCCATTATGGAGAATGGGCAATACGACAAGAGCTGGAAGTACATTCATATGATGCCTGAGCAAGTTGCCCTGGCGGCGACGGACGTGCGCGCCGGCGCGCTGTTAGCCGGTCACTCCGGGCGGTTTTGCATGTCCAACCATGCCTGGGACGATCCGTACATCCGCCTGTCCGCCGCCAGCCGGGATAAAACCTACAGACTCTTGACGCCGGTGATTGGCGAAGCCGTGTTGCTGGACCGCCCGGGGCAGGCATTCACCCGGTGGTGGGAAAAGACTGACGGTTAAGCGGGCTGCTTAAGCGCGGCGTTATGGAAGCCAATATAGCGGGCATAACGCGCGGGTTTGAGTTGGGTCAGGTCAACCAGCACCAGTCCGTCTATACAGTTGTTGAACGCGGGGTCGCTGCCGAAGTCGATAAATTGCACGCCGCCGGTGGCGCACAGTTCAGAATACTGTTTGTACAGCGGCGGGATACTGCAGCCAAAATGACTTAACAGCTGCTTCAGCTTTTGCAAATCCGCCTGATAATCATCCCCGGTAAATTGCGCCAGCACCTCGGGCAGCGACGCCGGATAGGGCCGCCGCGATGTCGCCAGCGGCAGCGCCGGGGCAAAATAGAGTCGGTAAAACGCGACCAGTATATCCCGCGCCGCCAGCGGCAGGCCGCCGGAAATCGACACCGGGCCGAACAGATAGCGGTATTGCGGATAGGTAGCCAGATACGCGCCAATCCCCAGCCACAGGTAATCCAGGCCGCGCTTGCCCCAATACCGGGGCTGGATAAAACTCCGCCCCAGCTCGATACCCTGATCGAGAATGGGATCCATTTCATGGCCATAATGGAACAGGCTCTGGCTGTAGAGACCCGCAATGCCTTTTTGCTTAATGTGCCCGGCGGTGGGAATAAAGCGGTAGGCGCCGATGATCTCCAGCTCCTGCGGATCCCAGAGCACCAGGTGATAATAATCGTCGTCATAGCTATCGAGATCGCGGCGGCGGCCGCTGCCTTCCCCGACGGCGCGAAAGGCGATTTCCCGCAGACGGCCCAATTCGCGCAATATCGGCACGTACTCTTCGCCGGCGCGCCGGTATAAATAGATGATTTTGCCATCAGGCGTCCGGCCCAGCGTTTCGCTGGCGGACAGCGCGCGCTTCAGGACGGCGCGATCTTCGGCGCGGGCAATGGCCGACTCGGTGGCGAACAAACCGTCTTTACCCAGCCCGATGCGGTAAACATGACGGCGAAAGCGTCCGGCCAGGACATTGACGTCGGTATGGCCATCATGCCAGTTGGCGTAGGGTATGCGCGCGCCGATATGTAATTTAAGGCGGTTGCCGCGCTGGCGGAACATCTCCCGCACCAATAACAGCGAGGACAGCGGGCGGTAAAGCAGCGAACACAGATAAAACCACGCGCTGTTGCCGCCGCCGATATGCACCGGCACGACGGGCGCACGGCTTTTGGCGGCCAGACGGATAAAACCGGTGCGCCAGCAGCCGTCACGTACGCCTTTGCTGCCAAGACGCGAGACTTCTCCCGCCGGGAACACGATCAGCACGCCCTGGTTATCGAGGTGTTCCTGCATCAGCGCCACCTGCGTACGGCGCGTGCGGTTGCCCATATTATCCACCGGGATCATCAGGCTGCTTAACGATTCCACGCGCGACAGCAGCCGGTTCGCCACCACCTTGACATCGCTGCGCACCGACGCGACCGCGCGCAGCAACACCAGCCCGTCGATGGTGCCGATCGGATGGTTGGCCACCACCACGACCGGACCGTAGCTGGGGATTTGCTCAAGATCGCGCTCGGTCAGTTCGCACTGGATATTTAAAAATTCAAGGATCTGCTCCACCATGTCCAGTCCCTTCAGATGCCGGTAATTATCGGCTAACTGATGAAACTCTTTTTCGCGAAATAGCCATTTCAGCAGCCTGAGCTGCCAGGGCGCGGTTTTATGCCGTGGGTTCAGATCCTGAAGCACCGTTTCCATGCTAAACATAGGAACACCTCCAAATGCGTTCCTCCGACCATAAACAGCATCGATGACAACGACATGGCGGGCAGATGACAGATTGGGTAATCCCTCATCTGCGGCTCAGGACCGCTGCTTCGCGAACGACACAGCCGCTCGCGGCCATGTCATGCTTAACAGGCAGCCAGGTGTCCGTTGCCGTAGTCGGTAAACTGCTGCGGCGGACTTTGCCAGCCAAGCGGCTTGATGGGGTCCGGGCGGGCCATATCGGTCAGCAGACTGTGGAAATCCCGTTTTTGGCTGACGTCCGGCATGGGCACCGCGCTCAGCAGCCGGCGGGTGTAGGGATGACGCGGATGATGCAATACCTGATCCCGTGGGCCAATCTCGACAATCCGGCCGGCGAACAGGACCGCGACCCGATGGCAAATGCGCTCAACCACCGCCATGTCATGGGAAATAAAGACATAGCTGAGCCGGTACTCCCCGCGCAACGCCTCCAGCAACGCCAGCACCTGCGCCTGCACCGACACGTCCAGCGCCGATACCGATTCATCGGCGATGATAAGCCGGGGGTTCAGCGCCAGCGCCCGGGCAATGCAAATACGCTGCCGCTGGCCGCCGGAGAACTGGTGCGGATAGCGATCCATGACACCGGCCGGCAACCCGACCTGTTCCAGCAGCTGGCCCACGCGCGCGCGTCTTTCCTCCCCGCGCATGCGCTGATGGATAAGCATCGGCTCCCCCACCAGTTCAAAAACCGATTGGCGTGGATTAAGCGCGGCGTACGGGTCCTGGAACACCATCTGGATCTCCTGGCGCACAGCGTTGAGCGCGTCCCCTCGCAGGCCGTTAAGTTCCTGCCCGGCCAGCCGCGCGCTGCCCTCGAACGGCACCATATTCATCAGCGCCTTGCCGAGGCTGGACTTACCGCAACCGCTTTCGCCCACAATGCCTAAGGTCTCTCCCGGCCAGAGATCAAACGTGACGTTATCCACCGCAAAGACCTGGCGGCGCGGGCTAAAGCCCTCCCGGCGCACCGGGAAACGTACCGTCAGGCGGTTTACCGACAGCAGCGGCTCGGCATGCTCCACCGGGGCAATCGGCGGCGCGCTGCCCAGCACCGGCACCGCCGCCAGCAGCTTGCGGGTATAGGCTGCCCGCGGCGCGTGGAACAGCTGCGCCGCCGGGGCGCGCTCCTCGATGCGTCCCTGGTTCATGACCACCACGTCATCCGCCATTTCCGCCACCACCCCCATATCATGGGTGATCAGCAATACGCTGGTATTGAACTCCCGCTGCAGCTCGCGCATTAACTGCAGGATTTGCGCCTGGATGGTGACATCCAGCGCGGTGGTCGGCTCATCGGCAATCAGCACCCGGGGTTTGCACAGCATCGCCATGGCAATCATCACCCGCTGGCGCATCCCGCCGGACAGTTCGTGCGGGTACTGTTTAAGACGCTTTTCCACCTGGGTGAATTTTACCGCGTCCAGCATCTCCACGACCCGCATACGCCGGGCACGGCGATCGAAGGGTTCATGGCGTTGCAGCGTTTCCTCCAGTTGTTGCCCGACGGTCATCAGCGGGTTAAGGGAGGTCATCGGCTCCTGGAAAATCATGCCGATCTGCTTGCCGCGCAGCGGCTGCATCTCAGGATCCGACAGGCTCAGCAGATCGCGGCCGTCAAATACAATGGCCCCGCCGGGCACGCTCGCCTCATTGGGCAGCAGCCCCATAATGGCCAGGGACGCCAGGGATTTGCCGCTGCCCGATTCCCCGGCGATGCACAACGTTTTGCCCGGCAATAATGCAAAGCCGACATCATCCACCACCCGGCGGGAGCCGAATTCAATTGACAGACGCTCCACTGAAATCAGGGCTGGCTGCATCGCAAGTACCTCACTGTAAAACCAGTTTCGGAAAGTAGAACGACACCACCCAGTTCGGCATGTCGACAATTTCACTGATGCGGAGATCGCCGCAGACCGAGCACAGCATATAGGCATCCTCCGGGCTCATATGCTGCTCCCGGCACAGGGCGTCGATACAGTAGCGCAGCGCGTCACGGGCGGCGGTCATCAGATCCGGACCTACGCCGGTAAATACCTCGTATCCCGCCTTGTCGAGATGATCGGTCACCGGCCCTGGGGTGGAAAAACGCGGCGTGGCCAACGGCATGTTTTTTACCACCTCCAGTTTCACCACCGCGTCCATGGCGCTTTCAATCGCCGTACCGCACACCTCGCCGTCGCCCTGCGCGGCATGGGTATCGCCGATCGAAAACAGCGCGCCCTCCACTTCCACCGGCAGGTAAAGGGTACAACCCGCGTTGAGATCGCGAATATCCAGGTTGCCGCCCACCCGCCTGGGCGGCACGACGGAATGCAGGCCCGCCTCGGCCGGCGCCACGCCGATGGTGCCGGCAAAAGGCTTCAGCGGCACCCGTCCATGGCGGCCAAACGCGCAGGGCGCCAGCGTGGTTTTATCGTAATGCCATAAGGCCAGCGCCGGCGTGGTGAACTGATCCGCCAGCAGCCCGAAGCCGGGGATATTGGCCGTCCAGCCGAAACCGGAGGGGCGGAAGGCGTCGATAGTCACTTTCAGCACATCACCAGGCAAGGCGCCTTCCACGTATACAGGACCGTTAACCGGATTGATTTTGTCAAACGGCATGGCGCCGACATCGGCGGCGGTGGATTGCGGCGTGAAAAAACCGTTGGACGAGTCAAGACAGTGAAACTCAAGCGTGGTGCCGGACGCGACGCGGGCCTCGGGGACAAGGCTGTTATCCCAGCCGAAATGGTGCTGCGCGTGATGAATGGTTTTAACCAGGCAGTTTTGACACATGCCATCTCTCCTTCAATAGCGGCGAACCGGTGCCGGCCGGCCCGCCAGGCGGATTATTTTTTCCAGATATAGTCATAGTTGACCGGAACATGCACCGGGTCGACGTACAGCGCGTCCTCCCCGCCCATATTGGCGGAACGTACCGTGAAACGTTTTTCGTTAAAAATGGGCACCCAGGGCGCATCATCCATGGCGCTGATGAAAATTTTGCGCCAGGCGGCGATACGCGCGTCCTGCTGATCGGGTTTGGCCATGCTGTCGGCTTTTTCGGCTTCGGCGTCCAGGGTTTTATTACAGTAGCGCGCCCAGTTCCAGCCGCCATCCACCGCGCCGCCGCAGCCGAGGATCGGTCCCCAGAAGTTGGATGGATCCGGGAAGTCGGCAATCCACGCCATGCCGCCGGACCAGACCATCGGCGCCTGATCGGCTGAACCGCCTGCGGCAATGACGTTGGCCTGGGCCAGAGATTTAATGCTGGCGCGAATACCCACCTTGGCCAGATCCTGCTGGATAGACTGGGCGATGCGCGGCTGCGGATCGGTATTCATCACATACAGTTCGGTGCTGAAACCATTGGCAAACCCTGCCTCGCCAAGCAGCTGTTTGGCCTTCGCCACGTCATAACCCAGCCCTTTATAGGCGGTGTCATAGCCGGGCATCGCCGGGGGTAGCGGCTGGTTGGCCGCAACGGCGCGGCCGTTGATAATGCGCACGATACGATCTTTGTTGATGGCCATATTGACCGCCTGACGCACCTTCAGGTTATCGAACGGCTTTAGGGTGGTTTTCATGGTCAGGTAACCGGTCTGGAGCTGATCGCCGGTCACCAGCAGCCCCTTATATTTGGGGTCTTGCTTAAATTGCAGGAACCGGGCCGGCGGCACGCCGTCACCAGCGATATCCACTTCCCCGCGCTCAAGGCGCAGCAGGGCCACCGAGGGATCCTGCCCCACTTCAAAGGTGATGGTATCAAGGTGCGGCAGACCACTGCGGAAGTAGTTGGGATTCTTCTTGAACACCAGCTCCTGGCCAAGCTTCCATGTGCTCAACGCAAAGGCCCCGGTGCCAACCGGATGTTTGCCGAAATCCGCGCCCCATTGTTCCACCGCTTCATGGGGAACGACAGAAGCGAAATTCAGCGCCATCACATGCAGGAAGGTGGCATTCGGCGCCTTGAGGGTGATCTTGACGGTATAATCGTCCGGCGTTTCAATACCGGCAAGGTGTTCCGCTTTACCGGACGCCATATCATCGTAGCCGGCAATGGAGCTGAAGAACCCGGCCCCCGGGCTTTGGGTTTTCGGATTAACGGTGCGCTCCAGCGAGTATTTCACGTCGGCAGCCTTCATCTCGCGGCCGTTATGGAACTTCACGCCTTTGCGCAGCGTAAACGTATAGACCAGCCCGTCATCAGAGACGGTGTAATTTTCCGCCAGGTCGTTGACCAGGTCGGTGGTGCCCGGTTTATAATCCATCAGGCCGTCAAACAGGCTTTTGATCATCGACCAGTTTTGCCAGTCATAACCAATCGCCGGATCAAGCGTCGCCACGTCATTCTGATACGTGACCACCGCATTGCCGCCCTGCGTCGCCTCCTCCGCATGGGCCGCCCCGGCGAAACATGCCGCCGCCACCGCCATCATCACTAAGCGCTTTTTCATGGTCTTCCCCTCGAGTTCTTGATATCAATGCGCGGATCCACCCATGGCAGCAGCAGATCCGCAATAAGGTTGCCGCCGACAATCGCCACCGCAGATACCGTGGTAACGCCGACAATCACCGGAATATCGACCTGCTGGATCGCCTGCCAGGCCAATTGCCCGATCCCCGGCCAGCCAAACACCGACTCCACCACCACCAGCCCGCCCAGGAAGATGCCGATATCAATGCCAATCATCGGGATCAGCGGCAATACGGCGTTGGGCAGCACATGACGGAACAGCACCCGCGCCCGGCTTAATCCTTTGGCCCGGGCGGTACGGACAAAATCCTCATGCAGGACGTCAATCATCATTGAGCGCAGCATGCGCGAATACCAGCCGCTGCCCAGCACGCCAAGCGTCAGCGCCGGTAGCGCCAGGTGGCTAAAACCGCCGTAGCCACCCATCGGAAACCAGTCAAGCACCGCCGAAAACAGATACAGAAACAGCATCGCGGCGATAAATTGCGGTGCGGAAACGCCAATAAACGAGAAGGCCATCAGCAGTTTGTCGAGCAGGGTATTGCGTTTGACCGCCGCCAGGGTGCCGAGGGTAATGCCAAGTAAAAGTTCGCACAGGATCCCCGCCGCCATCAGTTCCAGGGACGGGCCGATGCGCGCGGAAATCAGCGCGCTCACCTCGCTGCGCTGGATAAATGAACGGCCGAGATCGCCATGCAGCAACCGCAGCAGATAGTGGGTATATTGCTGCCAGAACGGCAGGTCCAGCTCCAGTTGATGGCGGATGCTGGCGATCACTTCCGGGGTGGCGCTGCGCCCGGCAATCTGGCGCACCGGGTCCGCGGGCAGTAAAAACAGCAGCATATAGCTGATAAAGGTCACACCTAATAAAATCAGGGCGGCGTGCAGCAAACGACGGCTTATAAACGGCATCACAGACCTCGTTTCAGGGTGGGATCCAGCGCATCGCGCAGGGCGTCGCCGACGATATTAAACGCCAGCGACAGCAATACGATTGCCGCGCCAGGCAGGAATACCAGCCAGGGCGCCGACGTAAAATAGGTCTGGCTTTCAAAAATGATATTGCCCCAGCTCGCCATCGGCGGTTGTACCCCGACCCCCAGGAAGGAGAGCGTGGCTTCCAGCAATACGGTGGTGGAGATGCCGAGGGTGGCCCAGACCAGAATGGTGGGCACCAGGTGGGGAATCAGATGCACGATGAGGATTCGCCACGGTCCGGCGCCTATGGTGCGCTCCACGGCGACAAAATCACGCGCGCTGAGTGCGACGGTTTCGGCATAGATCACCCGCGCAATCTGGACCCAGTTCACCATGGCGATGACCAACGCGACGATCCACACGCTGGGCTGGAAAATCGCGGCGAGGGCGATAGCCAGCAGCAGCGCCGGAAACGCCATCATCAAATCGGTGATACGCATCAGCAGATTGCCGATGCGCCCCTGGATATAGCCGGCGCATAGACCGACCACCACGCCAATCAGCACCGCCATGCCATTGGCGACCACGCCCACCAGCAGGGAGGTGCGCGCCCCCCAGATAAGCCTTGAGAGCAGATCTCGGCCCAGCAAATCAGTGCCGAGCCAGAAGCCGCGATCCGGCGGCAGCGGCGCGCCGTCCAGGCTCAGGCCCTCGACAAACTGCTCATCCGGGTCGAACGGGGCCAGCCAGGGGGCGAACAGCGCCGCCAGTATCACCAGCACAATAAACAGCACGGACAGCAACAGCATCGGACGGCGGTATAAACGCAATAACATGGTTAACCTTCTCCCAACCGTTGTTGTTGCCGGAAAGCGAGGTATTTTTCCGCCGCCTCTTCCATACGCAGGTTGTGGCGCATGGCTTCGCCGCGCAGCCCGGCCCATGCCTGCTGTTCATCGCAGTTACCGTCCACCATCAGCGCCGCGACGGCCCGGCTCACCACGGGCATGGCGCTGACGCGCAGGCGTAGCTGCATCAGTTGTTCCTCCTGCGTCGTAAGCTGGTGGCGCAGGCCGATAGCCATCATCAGGGTGGTATAGATGGCGCGTTGATTAATCGGTTTCGGCAGTAGCGCGGTCGCGCCGAGCACCAGCGCCCGTTGGATTTGCGATAAAGCCTCATGGGACGTCAGCACCACGATGGGCACCGCGCGTTGTCGCAGCATCTCCAGGGTCCTGGGACTGGCGAAATATTCCAGCTCCACCAGCGCGGCGCAAACAGGGCCAGGCGGCAGCGGGCCGTCGGCGCAAAGCGTAACCCAGCGCCCGCCCATGCGCGGCAGGCATTTTTCCAACGTCGCCAGCGTGCGGGGGTCGCAATCCACTAATAACAGCGGCCGCGTGTCAAAATCCGGAGGGGAGAGTGTCTTCATTTTACGATCCTCAATACGGGCCGCGTCGATGCCGGGGCAAAAGCAGCCTGGAGATCCGTCGCCGTTAAATACGGGTCGGGCGCGACCGGGTGCGACTCGCTGTACAGCAGGTGAAACGCGCCGTGGCGCAGTTCCGCGATATGGCAGGGCAAAAACGTGTGGTTATTGCGTGACGAGACAGACAGGGCGCCGAGGGCAGTTTGTTGCCCGTTAAGATACAGCGCTCGGCGGATGGCGTCCGGATCGCTGTCCATGGACTGTTGCAGGGCGTTGGCGAACAGTTTTACCGCCAGCCAGGCCCCGGTGTAATAGTGGGAAAAACGGGTCCAGCCATGCAGCAATTGTTGCCGATGACAGAAGGCGGTATTGGTGGCGGCAAAAAACGGACCGCAGGAGAGCAGCCGCAGCGCGCGTATTTCCCCCAACTGGCTGGTTTCCGCTTCGGTCAGGTTGCAGCTTAATACCGGCAACATCCGGCCGGCCTGGGCGCAGAGCCGATCCAGCCGGCGTAAAAAGGCATAAGAAGACTCGCCAACCAGGTTATTGAGTACAAAATCCGGCGCGGCCCGCAGGGTCTGCTCCGCCAGTTCCTCCACCGCGGTATGACCGAGATGCAGGTATTTCTCCGCCAGCACCTCGCCGCCGGCAATCTCGATCGCTTCCCGGGCGATGCGGTTGCTTTCCCAGCCCCAGACATAGTTTGATCCCGTCAGCCAGGCGCGTTTGCCGAATTCCCCCAGCGCCAGGCGCAATAGCGGCAATAATGTCTGGTTGGGACAGCCGCCCAGATAGATAACCTGCTCGCTGCTCTCATATCCTTCATACGGACAGCCGTACCACAGCAGGGCATTATGTTGCTCCAGATCGGGAATGATTTCTTTACGGCTGGCGGACGTGATAGTGCCGAAGATATGCCGCGCGCCGGCGCTTATCAGCCGTTCGACCCCCGCGCTATAGGCGCTAAGATTACCCGCCGGGTTGATATGGGTGGCGTTCAGGATATACGGGAAACAGGGATCGGCATTGGTTTCCGCCAATGCGTGACGCATCCCGGCCAGCGCGCTTTCCGCCATATGGCGGTAGGTGCCTTCGGTGGAAAGTAAGATACCGACCTCAATCACTGCGCGCATCTGCTGCCTTCCTCGCAAAAAAAAAGCCTGACCACCCGCAAAGGGGATCAGGCTTCATTACCTGTAAAGGTTAAATTTTCACAAGACTTATGGGACCGTGCCCCGGCTTGACACGAAGGAATATGAAAGAAACGTGCCAATTTGCAATAAATAGCAATAACAAGGCGTTAATCAAATGTACCGGCGGACGATGCCCCATAACGGGGCAGTGATACACCATAATAGAACATTCAGCGCCGGCCGCGTGAGGCGCAATACCCCCTCTTATCGCCAGGGTTATCGGATACCGAAGGCCTTAGGTTTGGGCGTTTGCCCGAAGCTGTCTTTTTCCAGCGTGAACATAATCAATCACTCCGTCGTAAACAGTCATTGCCACTCTCACGATCACCCTAATCTGTTTATTGCCGGTACCAGCGTGATGCCTCCACCTCCTGCATGAACCCCACGCTTACCGGCGCGGCATCAAGCCTGCGTTTGGCGGATCATCTGCTGAAGGTGGTAAAGGTATAAGTTAAGCGTTAAATTCTGCCGCGGCTTGCTTCCCGGCGAGCCGCGGTGTTATTTTTTAGCGTAAACCCGCCCGAAGGACCTTCACGGATGAGTACTTACCATTTAGTCGATCCCGAACTGCAGCCATTCTTATCACAACTGGAACATCCCGCGCTTGATGCCCAGGTCCTGCCGGCGATGCGCGCCCAACGGCAGGCGGCCGCGCTGGACAACGCCGCGCGCGACGATGGGCTGGCGCTGTCCATGACCGAACATTCAATCCCCGGGCAGGACGGCGCGCCGCCGGTGCGGGTGATGGTTATCGCTCCGCTCGCGGTGAAAAAAGGCCGGATGGGCATCCTGCATATCCACGGCGGCGGATTTCTGATGGGTAGCCCGGAACAATCGCTGCCGCTTACCCGCCTCACCGCAAGCCGGCAGGATTGCGTCGTTGTCTCGGTTGATTACCGGCTGTCGCCCGAGACGCGCTTCCCCGGTCCGCTGGAAGATTGTTTTACCGCGCTGGCCTGGATGGCGCAATACGCTGGTGAACTGGGCGTCGATCCCCGGCATATCGGCGTGATGGGCGACAGCGCCGGCGCGGGACTGGCCGCCGGGCTGGCGCTGCTCGCCAGGGACCGTGGCGCACCGGCGCTGGCTTTTCAGAACCTGATGTACCCGATGCTTGATGATCGCACGGTGGTGGAGACCGATCCTAATCCGGTAACCGGCGAATTTATCTGGACGCGGGAAAGCAACCGTTTCGGCTGGCAGTCGTATTTGGGCGCCGAGCCGGGCGGCGAGGATATTTGCATGTATGCGGCGGCGGCGAGAGCGAATTACCTGGGCGGTTTGCCGCCAGCCTGGATTGGGGTGGGCACGCTGGATTTGTTTCTCGACGAAAATCTGGAGTATGCCCGCAGGTTAATCCGCGCGGGCGTGCCGGTAGCGTTGAACGTTTACCCCGGCGGGTTCCATGGTTTTAACGGCGATCCCAACGCGGATATCGCCCGCCGCGCCCGCAAAGACCGGCAGCTTTCTTTAAGCCGCTTTAACCCGGCACAACCGGGGGCCTTATGATACAGGCAATCCCAAACGCATGCCCATGCGACCGCTCTTGCCCTGGAGCCCCTTTTTTGACCAGAGGGAATGGCCCTGCATCGCTTATCTGAATCCGGCCCCCGGCTGACTCAAATCGTATCTTGATTACGACTGGCCCTCCGGCCGGTCCGGCATGCCCTCATGTGCGCCAAATTCCTGCTCTGGCGGTGACACCCAGCGGTCTTTGCGCGTCAATTCATATTGCTGGTTTTTTGGGTAATGGATCCTGTTATCGGGTTTGGACGCCTCGCCGACCACCAATAGCCGGACTTCCCGTTCGCTGTTATTGATAAAGGTATGGCAGATGCCTGTGCCGGCTGGGAATCCCACCGCTTCACCCGGCGAGAGCTGATGCATAACGCCGTTTATCCAGGCATGCGGATGCCCTTCCAGCACATAGATAAACTCCTCCTCCGCGCTTTCAGCATGGGGATAGGTGGTCCGGCGCCCCGGCGGCAGCCGTTCGTGATGAATACCAATCCGGCTAAGGCCAAGCATTCGGCCCAACGGCGCGCCAATCGACATGCGCTCGCCGCTATCTTCATAGGCCGCCACGTCGTCACCCTCCAGCTCACGCCAATGCCTGATAAATTCCGGACGCATATTGTGATCCTCCCTTACGCTGATTGTATCGTTAGAACCATTATTCAAAAAAATAGCTCAGAATAGGTTTACTTGGGCGGCATATTTACAAAACGTCTCAGTTACGGATATTATATATCCGTAACCGTCGTTGTGTTGTAACGGATAAAATCATGATCCTCAAGAGTCAGGTCGAGTGGGCCCTCCATTGCTGCGCCCTGCTCGCCGGTATGCCGGCGGAACGCTATTTGTCCACGAAAACCCTGGCGGAATTTCACGGCCTGCCGAAGGAATATCTGTCGAAAGCGCTGCAAAGTCTCTCCCAAGCCGGCCTGGTCGCGACCACGCTCGGCCCGGGCGGCGGCTACCGGCTGGCCAGGGCGCCGTCTGAGATCACCTTCCTGGATATCGTCGAAGCCGTCGAGGGTAAACGCCAGACGTTTATTTGCAATGAAATACGGGGCAACAACCCCTGCCGGGCAAAGGGAACCTGCGACAGCAAACCCTGTCCGATAGCGCGCATCATGTGGGATGCCGATGCGGCCTGGCGCCATTCCCTCGCGGGCGTAAGCCTGGCTTCCCTCGCGTTGACCCTGGCCGAGGATGTCCCGGACGACCTGCTCAAACGCACCATGGACTGGCTGCTGGAACACTCCGGCTGACACCGCGTACGCCATATCCCGCGCCGCTGTCCTTTCACCATGCTACCGGGACATCGCCGGATCGGCCCCTACCGCCGTCATCAGGAAATCCAGCACCGCCTTGACGCGCAGCGGGATATTGCGGCGCGAGAGATAGACCACATGCATAGGCAACCGGGACGGCGGAAAGCCTGGCATCACGGCGATAAGCCGGCCCGTCGCGATATCGGGGCCGGCAACGAGATGGGACAGGATCGCCAGCCTCGCACCCGAGAGCGCCGCGCGGTACACCGCAAGCGCATTATTGGAAATCAGCCTTGGCGCCACCCGCACGGCCGTCTCCGCCGAACCGTCGGAGAAAGACCAGGTCATGCCCTCCCCGCCGCGGTTGTAGTAAAGACACTCATGGTGTTGTAACTCCGCCGGCGCGCTTGGCGCGGCGCTCCGGGACAGATAGGATGGCGCCGCCACAAGAAACGCCGTAGTCCACCCGATATGCCGGCAGATCAGCCCATTCGCCAACACCGGCCCCAGCCGGACCTCGAGATCAATCCCCTCTTCCAGCAGGTCAGACGGGTTTTCCCGCAGCACCAGTTCAACGGACAAACCGGGATAGGCCGCCAGAAACGGCGCCAGCAGCCCGCCCAGATACATCCCCAGCGGCCCCGGCACGCTCAGGCGCACCTTGCCCGAGGCGGCGGCGCAGCCCAGGCCGGCCGCGTCGCCCAGTTCGTCGACGGCCGCCAGTACCCTTAGCGCAAAAGGAATAGCCCGTTCCCCCTCGGCCGTCAGCGCCAGACCGCTCGTGGTCCGGTGCAGCAGCCGGATCGTTAAATGGCTTTCAAGCGCCGAAACCTGCCGGGAAACGGCTGGCTGGGTGACGCCCAGATCGGCGGCGGCGGCGGAAAACGAGCCGGTTTCGGCGACGCGCAGAAAGCTGCGCAAGGCGGATACTATGTCCATAAGGTCGCTCCATACTTTTGGTTATAGCCCCTATGCCGCCGTCTCGCTGCGGCGCAGCTTTACAGGCGCTTAATTAAGGATATTATATATCCATAAGGATAACAAATATCCTTAATAACCCGGAGAAATGACAAATGACCCAACGTCTCAATTATGCCCAGTTGTCCCCCGAGCAGTATCAGCAATTGATCGCGTTCTCGGCCGCCGTGCGAAACGGCGTCATCGAGGAGGGAATTATCGATTTGATCGAGGTGCGCGCCTCCCAGCTTAACGGCTGCGGTTTCTGTCTCGATATGCATATCAAACAGGCGACCATCCGCGGAGAGTCCGCGCTGCGCCTGCATCACGTGGCAATCTGGCGCGAATCCCCCCTATTCCAACCGCGCGAGCGCGCGGCGTTGGCGTGGGCCGAATCCCTCACCAAACTGTCGGGCGATGTGCCGGATGAGCTCTATGAACACGTGCGCGGCCAATTTTCCGAAAAGGAAATTTCCGATCTGACTTTCGCCGTCATGGCGATTAACGCCTGGAATCGCGCCGGCGTGGCTTTCCGGGCCGTACCGGGTTCGGCCGACAAGGTATTCGGTCTCGACAAGGCGGGTTTGCGTTAAGGCGGCCGATTCGCGGCTTTCGTCATATCACGACAAAGCGCCCCGTGGCCGGGGCGCGAGGTAGGCAATGATGAAAATCGTTATCAATGGCGGTACCGGCCAGATCGGCGCTCCCTGCGTCACCCTTTCCCGGGCACAATAAAAACGGTTTGCCCTCGTCCCAATGACACGCCAGTATTGCGCCCGGGTTATTCCAAACCCAGTCGCTCCTTGCGCCAATGCTATTATGTGACGCATCTCCTGATCTTGCCGTTTAAACGGTAATCGGAAAAAAATTTTCCCTTTTTTAGGCTTTTTTATGAGCTTTGCGTGATAAACACCGTTCCTCATTTCATATTATGGGTTCCGGGGTAAGACTTGATGAACAAAAGCGAAAGACAAAAAGCGATTCGAGTTAAGCTGGTGAGGGATAAAAATGTCTATGTCGCAGAGCTGGCGAAAGAGTTAAGCGTCACTACGCGCACCATTCGCAATGATCTGAAAGAATTGAGTTCACATGCCAACTGCATGCTATTTCACGGCGGCGCTAAGTTAGCTGAGGTCGCTGATGAATCACTCTTTGAGAAATCCGTCATCAATACCATTCTCAAAGGCCTGGGTGACAGCAGCATGGATTCTTATACGGAATCCGATCAACAAGAAAAGCTTCTCGACGACGGCATCTATATTCTCGGCTCGTTCAATGTCGATATAGTATCGGAAACAATGATGTTGCCGCAAATAGGTCAAACCATCCGGTCATCGTCCACTCATTTTTATGCCGGCGGCAAAGGAACCAATCAGGCGGTGGCGGCAGCGAAAATAAATAATAACGTTCATCTGGCAATAAAATTGGGAATGGATGAATTTTCAGAGAAAGCGAGAAAATACATTACCAATACTGAAATTTCCTCGTTCACTATTTT
Source organism: Sodalis sp. RH14 (assembly GCF_047324285.1). Lineage (NCBI taxonomy): Bacteria > Pseudomonadati > Pseudomonadota > Gammaproteobacteria > Enterobacterales > Bruguierivoracaceae > Sodalis > Sodalis sp. RH14. The sequence continues at coordinate 1,071,510 of NZ_CP178739.1, read as the reverse complement.
TGAAAATGAAATAGCTGCCACGGGGATCGCCATTGTCTGGGTTTCCAATACCACTGGCGATAACATGATCAGCATCGACCTTGGCGCCAACGAAACCTTTACACAAGAAGATATTTTATTCGATTTAAATATCATCCAGAGCTGTAAAGTATTTTTAACCCAGCTGGAGAATAATTTTCCCATTACCCGCTTTGCCATTATGCAAGCTAAATCATTTCAGTGCGTAATAGTAGTGAATCCTGCGCCCTACGTCTCGGAAGTGAAGGAAATATTGCATTTAATTGATATTATCACGCCGAATAAAATCGAGGCGGAAGCGCTGTCCGGCATCGCAATCACCGATATTCATTCAGCAAAAACCGCGGCGAAAAGCATCCATAACCAAGGGGCTAAATGTGTCATCATCACGCTCGGCGAGCGGGGTTGTTTATTATTTGACGGCGATATTTTTACCTATGTTCCCGCCTATAAATCAGCGGTAATGGATACCAGCGGCGCGGGAGATGCTTTTACCGGCGCATTGGCCGGATGCATAGCCAATGGTAAAAAATTAACCGATGCCGTGCGATATGCCTGCGCGTTCGCCTCCCTGAAAGTCGAGCGTAAAGGGGCATCAAATATGCCGAACAGCTCGCTGGTTTATCATCGAATGCAACAATAGATTCTTATTGGCTGTTTCACCGATAAAGGAGGTCTTTTCATTTATACCCACGTTTTGCGTACCGTTGCCGGCGGAACGGGGTATACGCACAACAGGGCTGTGGCAACCGCAACGCTGTTGTCTTTATAGTGTCTCTCTAGAAAGGATAATTTCATGAAAAATGTACCATTTCTTAAAGTTATAGGTGCCGTTGCGGTACTGGTGTTTTCCGCCGCCGCTGCGTTGCCGGTTTCCGCCGCTGACACGCAGCATCACAAACCCAAGATCGCGCTGGTCATGAAATCACTGGCAAATGAATTTTTCCTGACGATGGAAACGGGTGCGAAAGATTACCAGAAACAACATGCCGATAAATTCGATCTTATTTCCAACGGCATTAAAAATGAAACCGACACAGCTAATCAGATTCAAATTGTGGAACAGATGATTGTGTCAAAGGCGGACGCCATTATTATTGCCCCGTCGGACTCCAAAGCCCTGGTACCCGTGGTTAAAAAAGCGATTGATGCCGGCATTATTGTTATCAATATCGATAATCAGTTTGATGCCGCCGTTCTGAAGGACAAAGGCTTAAATGTGCCCTTTGTCGGCCCGGATAACCGTAAAGGCGCTAAAAGCATCGGGGATTATTTAGCAAAACATCTTAAGGCCGGCGATCAGGTGGGCATTATTGAAGGCATCCCTACCTCGACCAATTCCCAGCAGCGCACGCAGGGCTACCAGGATGCCATGGCGCAGGCAGGCATAAAAGTCGTGTCGGTACAGTCCGGACAGTGGGAGATTAATAATGCCAATGCCATTGCCGCGGCGATGTTAAGCGAATACCCCAATATCAAGGCGTTATTGGCGGATAACGATAATATGGCGCTGGGCGCGGTTTCCGCGGTTCGCGCAGCCGGGAAAAAGGGCCAGGTCCAGGTGGTGGGCTATGACAATATCGCGGCGATCAAACCGATGCTGGCCGATGGGCGGGTATTGGCGACCGCCGATCAGTTTGCCTCTCAGCAGGCGGTTTTTGGTATCAATGCCGCGTTAACCGCCCTGGAAAACGGGAAAAAGCAAAGCGAACTGGCCAGCAGCGTAGAAACGCCGGTCAAACTGATCGTCAAGCAATAAACACCCGGGCCGCTGAGCGGTGCTGATGCCTGGGACCGGAATATCCCTGTGGTTTAACGTTGCCGCTCACGCCGCGGCAGCGTTAAACGCCAAGGGTTAGCGCCAAACAAAGCGCACCTGTTCCCGGTATTTTGACCCGCCCGTTAACGCAGTTATGCTGCCATCACCGGATAACCCTGAATATGACAGACCGGCATGAAATTCTAGCAATAAAGGGTATCGGCAAAACCTATAGCGAGCCGGTGCTGACGGATGTGAACCTGAAATTATACCCGGGAAAAGTCCTGGCGCTGACGGGTGAAAACGGCGCGGGTAAAAGCACGTTATCCAAAATAATCGGCGGCCTGGTCATACCCACCACGGGCACTATGCTGTACCAGGGCCAGCCTTATACGCCGGCGAGCAGAAAAGACGCGGAAAAAAGAGGTATCCGCATGGTGATGCAAGAGCTCAACCTGCTGCCAACCCTTTCGGTGGCGGAAAACTTATTTATCGATCAATTACCTCACCGCGCGGGCTGGATCAATCGCAAACGCCTGCGCGACATGGCCCGGCCGGTAATGGCGCTGGTGGGCCTGCAAATGATTGACCCGGATACGCTGGTCGGTGAACTTGGCCTGGGCCATCAGCAAATGATTGAGATTGCCCGTAACTTAATCGGTGAAAGCCGCATCCTTATTTTAGACGAACCGACAGCGATGCTGACCAGTCGCGAAGTCGAATTATTGTTCAGCCAAATTAAGCGCTTTAAGCAGCGCGGCGTCTCGCTTATCTATATTTCCCATCGTCTGGATGAACTGGCGATGATTGCCGACGATGTTACCGTCTTACGGGATGGCCATGTCGTGTGCACAGACGATATCAGACGCTACAGCAGCGACCAACTGGTGTCGTTAATGGTGGGTCGCGATCTGGAAAGTACCCTGGATATCAGCGCGCGCCGGCAGGGCGCGCCCATTTTAAAAGTAGAGCACTTCAGGCGGGGTCATATTATCCAGGACGTTTCATTGACCCTGCATCGTGGCGAAGTCCTGGGGATCGGTGGATTGGTTGGCGCGGGACGGACCGAATTATTGCGCGCCATATTTGGTGCGGACCCGGTGGAGCACGGGCAATTATCCGTGGGCGATCCGCTGCTGCCGGTCACCCTTCGCTCCCCCGCCGACGCGATCCGCCACCGGATTGCGCTGGTTACCGAAGATCGCAAAGGCGAGGGGTTGCTATTGCCGCAGTCTATCGCCGCCAATATCTCCCTGGGAAACCGCGATAAAATAAGCCGCTTCTCCGTGGTCAACGCGCGCCATGAACAGCGTTTGGCGCAAAAACACATCGACAACCTGGGCATTCGCGCCACGGGCAGCGGCCAGCCGGTCGAAAGCTTGTCCGGAGGCAACCAGCAGAAGGTGCTGATCAGCCGCTGGCTGGAGCGCAACTGCGACGTCATTTTATTTGACGAACCAACGCGCGGGATAGACGTGGGGGCCAAACGGGATATCTATTTACTCATGAATGAGCTAACCCAGGACGGCAAAGGCCTGATCGTCGTGTCCAGCGACCTGCGCGAATTAATGCTGATTTGCGACCGTATCGCCGTCCTTTCCGCCGGGAAATTAGCAGGCCTGTTTACACGCGGCGCCTGGACGCAGGACGGTATTCTGGCCGCGGCATTTTCCGGCTATCAACAAACAGAAAAGGTTGCCGCCACCCAGGCCGGCCCAGGGAAACCACTCGATGCGTAAAACACCATTATCTCATCACACCGGGCCGCTGAATAGGGAATCACTACAGGCGGAAAAAAGGTTATCGCCCTCTACCTGGCGGGGCCTGAGCAGTTATCTGGGACTGATCGGCGCGCTGCTGGCGATGATCGTGCTGTTTTCCTTTCTCAGCGATCATTTTTTAAGCATGAATACCTTCAGCACCATTGCCAATCAGATCCCGGATTTAATGGTGATGTCGGTAGGGATGACCTTTGTGTTGATCATCGCGGGCATCGATCTTTCCGTGGGCTCGCTGCTGGCATTAGCCGCCGCCGTTGTCAGCGTCACCTACCTCAATCTGCACTGGAATCCCTGGCTTGCCGCGCTGTCGGGCGTGGCGCTGGCGACGCTCGTGGGCTCGCTTACCGGATTTATCACGGTCTTCTGGCGTATCCCTTCGTTTATCGTGTCGTTGGGCATGCTGGAAATGGCGCGGGGAGCGGCCTATCAATTAACCGATTCCCGGACGGCCTATATCGGTTCAATTTTTGATTATCTGGCCGATCCGATTGTCCTTGGGATCTCGCCATCGTTTGTGATCGCCGCCCTGGTGATTTTATTAGGGCACCTGGCATTAACCCGTACCATTTTCGGCCGCCATCTTATTGGCATCGGCACCAATGAGGAAGCCGTACGCCTGGCGGGAATCAATCCCGGTCCCTATAAAATCGCGGTATTTGCCCTGATGGGGGGATTATCCGGCCTGGCGTCGCTGTTCCAGGTCGCCCGTCTCGAAGCGGCGGACCCCAACGGCGGCGTGGGTATGGAACTGCAGGTGATAGCCGCCGTCGTCATCGGCGGCACCAGCCTGATGGGCGGACGCGGTTCCGTCATTTGCACCTTCCTGGGCGCTTTGATTATTTCAGTGCTGGCGGCGGGACTGGCGCAAATAGGCGCAAGCGAACCGACGAAACGGGTCATTACCGGCGCGGTCATCATTGTGGCCGTGGTGCTGGACACCTACCGCAGCCAGCGGCAAAAAAAATAACGCCCCGACCCGGTGCCGCGCACGGCACATCCGAGGGCATAGACATCGGCTCTGTTGAGCTATGCCCTGATGAAAACAGCGGCCCCCCCCCTCTTTAACCTAGCGCCAGGAGCCGGCGACAGGTGATTTTAACGCGGCGTCAGTTGGCTGATAAACAACCCCGCCGCGCTGACCGCATCAATGGCTATCTTGCCTAAATGACGGCGGATGCTGTCGGCCAGGGCGATGGTGGAAAACCCCGTACAGGAAAAAGCAATGACTTCCGCGCCCTGGCGATAAAGCGTATCGGCGCAAGCCAGCGCGCTTTCCCGCCCCTGCGCGCTGAGAAGATCCGTCGTGTTGAAAACCCCTTCCGGCCGCGCATAAACCACCGCTTCGCCAAGCAGTTGTTTAAACGGCGCCGGCGCGCCGGCCCCTATCCCCATCACCGCCACAGGACGTTTAAGCATGGCGGCCACGCTTGCGGACGCGCTGCCGGCGCCGATGACGGGAATGGTCACCGCCCGGCGCAGTTCCGCCAGTCCCGGATCGGCCGCACAGCTCAGGAATAAGGCATTACAGCCTTCCGCCTGCAGCGCCTGTCCCAGCGCGATAATTTTCGGTATTGCCAAGGACTGGCTGGCATCGTCATAAATACCTTGGCGTTGGTCGGGGATGCAACGACTCAGGGATATCGTCCCATATTGCTGTTGGATCAGACGGCCATGCTCTTCCACAAAGGCCCGATCGTCATGGGTTAAAACTCTGATAATGCCCAGCATAAAAAACTCCTGTTAAACACCACAATAGCCCGCGGCCAGAACGTCAGCATACAGGGTAGCGCCCGTAAACGATAACGCCGGCCGGCAGTGATATGTTTAACCTTAGCATCATCCGTTCCTAGGATCCCGCGCCCTGCCGATAGGCACGGCTTTTCACCTTTTCAGCCGCTGTTTTCCCGGCGATGAAAGCATGGTCGGAATTATAATACTCCCATTCACTGTAGCGCCCTGACAGCACGATATCGTGAAGCAATAGCCACTGACGCACCGTGGCAATATTCTGTTCACGGGCATGATCGTAAATCACGTAGGCATAAGGAATGTCAATTTGGTTAGCCGTGATAACAGTATCCTCCGCGCTAAACATCCCCACGGCAATACACTCGGCGATGCACCTGTCGATAAGCTGTTTTCCTTCTGCGGGGAGCGGTTTGAGCGGTGAATAGCTTATTTCGCAGGTCAATCCGCACCCGCCGGGAGGGTTGCATAAGGGACTGGCGTTGCCCTGGACGAAAATCCGATGAAAAACGGTATTGCCGGCAAAATAAATCCAATGTTTATCGGTCAAATTTGCGCGACCGATACCCAGGTTGACGCAGCGGACCGACACATGGCGTAACCCGGCCGCCGCCGCCCTGACGTCTACAGGAACCTCGTCTCCGATGATGCGTATCAATTCCGGCAGCGGCATGGTGCTGATCAACTGCTCATAACTGTATTGCCTGCCGTCGGCCAGGACGGCGATATGCTGGTGCGCCAGGATTTGCTTCACCTCGGCGCCGGTTTCAACCGTACCGCCGATATGCGGCAGGAAACCCGACATCAACGCCTGAAAGCCGCCACGCAGCGGATACCCGAAGCGCGCATTAGGTCCCATGGGCTTGGCTGTCGACCCCAGGGCGCCTTCAATGATTTGCGCCAGGTCAGGCAGCGGCACACGCCCGCCCAGCCAGGAGGTTTCCATATCCGCGAGCGGAACCGTCCATAATTTCTTATTGTAAGGAATGGCGAAATGCCTGGCGATGCCCGCACCCCAGGTCCGGTAGATAAACTGCTCAAAATCTTCTTTCCGTCCATGCCGGTCGGTGGCGCGGCCAAGAACAAAATCCGGTACCGCGCCATCGGCGCAGCAGTCCGTATGCGTGCCATGCTCCTCCACGCCATGGGTAACGCAGCGTTCTTTTAGCATCGGCGCGCCGCCGCCGGGCGGTTCATAACGCGCCGCTATCGCCCCAAGGATACATTCCTTTATGATAGCGGCCGGCAGTCCATGCAACGCGCCCTGAAAGGGATAACGGGTGTAAATACCGTCGGTGTAAATCCATGCCTCACGCTCTTGCCAATGGATATTATCGCCCAACAGCATGTCATACATGGCGAGGACATAGGGATCATTGGAAAACATGATATGCCCTGCATAATCAAAGGTGAAGCCGCGATCTTCGACGGAACGGCACCATCCGCCTACCGTCTTGTTGCGTTCAAGCAGCAGGGCCCCCGAACCATAATGATATGCAGCGCTCAGCCCCGTCGGCCCCGCGCCGAGGATAAGACAGCGGACCGGCGATGCGCTTGCCGGGTGGGGCGGCGTCAGCCGTAAAGCCGGCGTTACCGGCAATCCTTGCTCCGCCTGCGCGACAGGCGTGTCCGCTGTAGGACGAGATGGCGAAACGGTCAGCTCATTTTCTATTAACTCATGCATCGCCTGCGCTGTTTTGTCCCAGGAGGTCGCATCAACAATGGCTTTCATTTGCTGCTGTTGCATTGCCCGGGATGCCGGCGGTATCGCCAGCGCGTCTTCACAAGCGCGAATAAAGCCTGCGTGATCCTGTCCGATAGCGACGACATGACCATAAGGTTCCTCAACATCGGTAATGGCGCTGCTCACCACCGGCAATAACGCCGCCATATATTCAAGCACCTTGGTCGGGCTGATAAAACGCGTTGATGCGTTCAGGGCAAAAGGCATTAAGCAGACATCCCACCCGGCAAGAAACTGGGGCAATGCCTGATAAGGCTGCATGCCAAAGTAATGAATATTAGGCCGCTGGGGAAGGAAAGCAGGATCTATTTTGACTACCGGCCCAACCATTATCAACTGCCATTGCGGATGCGCATCCGCCAGGGCCGCAAGCAAAGCCAGATCCATGCGTTCATCAATCACGCCGAAATACCCCAGCCGCGGATGGGGCAGTTGATCCTGGAGCGGATGATGATTTGTCCTGTCCCGGGCTTGTTCAAAATGAATGGTATCCACGCTGCTGGCAAAACAGTGCACATTAGGATGTCGCCCCGCCTTGGCGGCATATAAACTGGGACCGCCGGTAAAAACGATATCGGCACGCGCCAGCAAGGCGGATTCGCGTTGCATAAGTTGTCTGGGCGCTTTTTCAAATGCAGACAGCTCATCCATGCAATCATAAATAACCAGCGCAGGAGTAAAGACAGCCAGTAACGGCAACGCCATAGGCGTATAAAACCAGACGATGGGCATCTCGTTTTCTGGCATTAACTCAGCAAGAAGCTGTTGAATATAGGGAATCTGGCTATCATGGAAACCTGCAGCCTGTATAGGCGTATGCGGCTGGACAACAGTGATATTCGGCGCCGGGGTCGTTATATTCAGGCCTGGTTCCAGCAGAGAGAAAATAGGTTCTTCTATAAAAAAGATGCGATAATGTTGCGCCAGGCGCGTCATGAGATGCTGAGGGCGTTGAAAAACGAAATCCCACCGCAGATGGCTAAAAACGTATATATTTTTCATAATATAAGTATTTTCTCCGGCGCTTGCTAATACGCCTAATTGTCTTTGGAAAAGCGCCAGCATATGCTGGGCTCGCAGGAGAGCAGAGGCATAAACAGCATCCAGTATCCGAGCCAGCGGGTCCGGCCCCTCACGGTCGAGGTCCCATAATCCGCTATGGTGCCAGACGTTCTTATTTTCCCAGTCAGGTCGGTCGATAATGGGATAAAGACAAATGCCCAGCAGCTCGACTCCCGCTATTTGCGCCTGGGCGATATCGGCGGCAATCTGGCCTATCCAGGCTCCGCGTCCGCTGCCCACGTGACTGGTTTCCGCCAGGAGTAGGGGTCGTTTGTAGCGATGGTAGAGCTCTTGTAACATATCGTGCAGGGGACGGCGCCGCGGGTCGCCCAAATGCCAGAAGAGCCGTTGGTTATTTTCGCTTTCCCATTGGTTATCATGATAATAATTGGCTCCAATGATATCCAGATAGCGCGGCGCGCCGCCCAATTCAGGCGCGCTAACGCCTGACAGCATGTCCCAGGATTCAAACTGGGCGGCTTGCCAATCAGCGGCCTGCCGCATCCCCTCAGGGCGGCTATCCGAAGCCACGGTAAAAATAATCGGGTCACAATGTAGAATCCGCGCCCGGGGATCCGCTGCCCAAATAGCATCACATGCGGCAAGACTTGCCCGAACCAATTGGCGTTTACTTGATTTTCCTATCTCCACGCCGGGCGGCGCGGAACATGGAAATAACCCCACCGAAATACCCCAACTGGTAAAAGAGATTTCATTTATCGGCGAATAGACGGGGGCATGGGAATAATAAGGCCGTAAAAACGCGGCCACGGCGCCGCATAAACGGGCGAAGCGGGAAACAAAGTCTGGCGAAAACACATCAATATCTTCCGGCCAACCGTAATGGCATATCGTCCAGCATAGTTGCATCCCTGATTTATTTGCCGCTGCCATCCGGACCGCCAGGGAAGAAAAATCATAACCCTCCTTACTTTCAACCAGGCGCCAGCCGACACTTTCTCGAACCGTTGTAATATTAAATGCTTTTAACGCGTTATAATCCTGCAGAACGCGTTCTATGTGCCCGGTTGCCTCGTTTAATGCCAGTGTTTCACCCAGCCGGTTGCGATGATCCGCAGCTTCAAATCCCGCCTGCCAAAAACTGCTGAAAATAGTCATGCCGCCGCCTCTAGATATTAAAACTTTATCTCTTTGTTAATCGGCCGTGGAAATTATGCGTTCTAACTAATATTCAGGCATGGGGCATGAAGACCCCGCTGACTTGCCGGATAACAAAATTCAAATAATTGATATTTTTTATTTAAAACAGAAATACAGACGCCGAATGCCTGTCACTAACAAAGCATATCCATGAATAACGCGTCTCGCGGCAAAATGGCGGGAGAGACTTAAACAAAGCTTACCTTTCTTTTACCATACTATAGAACATGGCGAAATTTTCGCTAACCCGTCATGTATTATTTTTTACAATTATTAACTAGCTATCTGTTTTTAATAAAAATTAAATATTACCGCTGCGCTTAAATAAGATTAACACCTTAGAAGATATAACTATTTATCTTAAGTGGCGTTAAACAGTACCAGAGTATTGTTCGCGATAGTGCATTGCGATAGTGCATTATAGATGCACCGCGGTGGATTATATTAATTTTTACAGCAGCTTATCGATGCCGTTAAGGATAAGGCATTATCCGCTGAATACCGCCATGATCAGCGTTTTCGCAGATCCCCCTGGCGATGACCCCAGTCGCCTGACGCTGCGCAGGCGCAAAGCGGTGGCCGGTTATTGCCTTAGTAACGCCAGTTACGCCACCGTGGAATCGTCAGCAGAACCCGCCATCCGGCCAGGGACAAGCCTGGGCTATCGCCCACATTTCTTTTGCCCGTTTCCAGCCGCGGTTCTGACTGCCGGTATGCTCGCCTGGACAAGGCCTTTTCAGCGTAGCGGCCATGCCGCCGACCCGGGATGGGCTTTGCAATATTCCAATAGTCCGAAAGCTGGCCTGCGATTATGTCTATTAGCAAAACTTAACTACGCTTATTCTTGTCGATAATTAAAGGAGGGAAAGTTATGTCTGAGATCACAAAAACCAATAATGATACCATCGGTGATGTTGCCGACAAGGCAAAGAACAAAGCAGAACAATTCGCTGGGGCTGCCCAGAAAAAATTCGGCGAGGCCGTAGATTCCCCCGAACAAGAAGCTAAAGGCGCCGCCAGGCAGGCCACGGCGAAAGTCTCCGAAGCATTAAACGATGCGGCTGCCGGTGTTAGGGAACATGTCCGTGAAAACCCGCTGGTGGGACTTGCCGCCATCGGCACCATCGGACTGCTGCTCGGCTTTATCCTGGGCCGCAGCAAATAAGATCATGGGGCGTGTCCAGCGCCCCTTTCCTTCCTGGATTCACCCACACTGCCCGTGACGATCGTTGCCGGGCCCGCTCCAAGCAGCCTTGGTAATCATTACCGCTGTTTCTCCGCCGGCAATGCCCTGTCGCGTCGATGCGTTGGTGCGCGGACATCCCTGAAAATGCCATTCACGGCGCCTGTAATCTATTCGTCAAGGAACCAATAACCCTGATTAACCAGCGCGGTTAACGCCGTAACGAAAGCCGGGTTGTCCAGCGCCTTGCCCAGCGCTTCCTTACCGATAAGGGTGTGGCGGCACAGGGCGTCGGCGCCTGCGGGATCGGCCGTTTCCAGCCGTTCGCTGTTGACGAAAAAGCTCTCGCCGACCTGCAGGACCCGCAAGCCGCCCAAGCGCGTCAGAACCTTGCCCGCCATAAGGGCGCCGACAATCTCATCTTCCTTGTAGAGCGGCTGTGCGGGCGCGATATCCAGCTCGTGGCGCGGGGTCGTCGCGAAGCGGCCAAACCACTGGGCAAAATCTTCCGGCTGATTGATCATCTCGATCATCATCGCGCGCAGACGGTCCAATTCAGCATTTTCGACACGGCCCGGATGTTCCCGGCACGTTAAATCAGGATCGCTGTAGTGCTCGCCGCCCAGATCGTTTTCCAGCGCATAGTCGGCGAAGCTGCTGATTAAATCCCTGCCGTTTGGTCCGCGAAAGCCTACGGAATAGTTAAGGGCGGTTTCGTGAGTGAAACCGTCGTGCGGAAAACCGGGCGGAATGTATAAAATATCGCCGGGCGCAAGGTCTTCATCAATGATGGGCATAAACGGCTCGACGTGCAGCAGCGCCGGATGCGGGCAAAACTGCTTCAGGGGCAGTTTAGCGCCGACACGCCAGCGGCGGCGTCCCATCCCCTGGATGATAAAGACATCGTACTGATCGATATGCGGTCCGACGCCGCCGCCCGGCACGGAAAAAGAAATCATCAGGTCGTCTAAACGCCAGTCCGGCAGCACGCGAAACGGACGCACCAGCTCGGCAGACGGGGCATGCCAGTGGTTAACGGCTTGGGCCAAAAGCGACCAGCCGGTTTCTCCCAGATTATCAAAATGCTCGAACGGCCCATTGCTGGCCTGCCACTGGCCATTTGCATGGCTGACCAGCCGGCTGTCAACCTCTGCCTCCATCGCCAGGCCGGCCAATTCGTCCGGCGTAATGGGATCGACAAAATCCGGGAAGGCGTTTTTTAATATAACGGGTTGTTTTTGCCAATATTTCTCTAAAAACTCGGGCCAATTGAGATTAAGTTGATAAGCCATGCTTGCACGCCAATAAGAAAACAAACGGGCCTGATTATAAAGGGCCGCACGCGGGTGCCGCCTTGTCATGGGTCAACCTGGGCGTTCAGCAAAGCAAAATAACCGCCGCCGTCAAAAGATGTCCTGCGCGTTTTCCCACGCTAGTAATGCGTGACGCCATCTGGAGTAATTGACTGATATTTTACCATATTTATTCAAGACATCAGTGAGGTAAAGCTGAACGACTGACGCTTGCAGGCCCGGAGGAGGATGCCGGGCCTGCGACAATAGGTGCAGTGATTGAGAACCCCGTTGATAAGCGCGCTATGGTACAGCCTCATCGTCCCTGATAGCGCCGGGGTCCCAGGCAATAATGATTAAGACTGAGCGCCGGTTTATCCGCGCCCGACAAAGGGCATATTGCTGGCCATTACCGTCATAGTGAGAATATTTGCAGATAAAGGTAAAGCCGCCATGTGGCGCACCGCGTCAGCAATATATTTAACGTCGACCATCGGTTCCGCCGCCGTGCGTCCATCCGCTTGCAAAACGCCTCTGGTCATCCGTTCCGACAACGTGGTCAACGCGTTGCCGATATCAATCTGGCCGCAAACGATATTAAACGCGCGCCCGTCCAGAGCAATGCTTTTCGTCAAACCCGAGACGGCATGTTTACTGGCAGTATAGGGCGCGGTGAAGGGCCGGGGAGTATGTGCGGAGATCGAACCGTTGTTGATGATACGTCCGCCCTGGGGCGTTTGTTTCCTCATTAAACCGAAGGCCGCGCGGGCGCAAAGAAATACACCGGTGACATTGGTATTGATGGCATTGAGCCATTTGTCCAAGGGCAATTCATCCATTGGAACGGCGGGCGCATTGACGCCCGCGTTATTAAACAACACATCAAGGCGGCCATACCGTGCCGCGATTTGGGCAAATAACGCTTCCACGCTTTCAGGGTCGCGAACATCTGCGGTTATGGCAATCGCCTGCTGTCCCGCCGCCTTTGCCGCATCCTGGACTTCAAGCAGGGGCTCAATGCGCCGCCCGGTGAGAACAACGGTAAATCCGTCCTGGAGCAATCCCAAAGCAACGGCTCGGCCTATACCGCTACCGGCGCCCGTGACGAGCGCTATCCTGGCGTTTTCTACTTGCTGTATTGACTCGGACATACCTATCTCCTGTAAATTGCATTACCTGAATTATACCAACATGCTCAAGTGGATTTTGAAAACCGCTTTTAGTATGGATGTATCATTACCGCTACGGCCTCGGGTCCGATGGATATCATCAGGAAAAAAAATACCAAACTCCCCCGGCCCCATGGTTAAAACATCTTGCCGAGTGTTGAGGTCGTAATAAATCATATCGCTACCTGGCGTTTTGTCTTCTGTTATCTTTACGCCATCATCCACGCGAGAAAAGCCAATCTTTTCCTCCCCAGACAACAAATACTGAAAGTCAACATATTCCACATGGGATTCCGGTTTACATTCACTCAGGTCAATGGTGTCGTACGATTGCATAAAAAAGAAGAGCTTATCAGGAATTATGATGTGTTTACCCACCATAAGACCGGCTAAATCATTGTTGCGTATATAATCTATTATTGTATTGAACACCGGATGAAATGCGCTTTGTTCTTTATTCCAGTCGGCCAGTTTACTGAATATCATTGCGTATCCCTTCAGAATGAATCATGACGTCGTCATCAACCGGCAGTAAGCATAAACAATCCGCAAGACATAACAGATGTTATTACACCCACAACCCTCGTTTGTGCCATGGCGTTAAACCACCGCAAAACAAATGCAACATTACATTTACACTAAGACGTTTTTTGCCGCGGCATCCCATATAAATCGCACCTAAAACGGAAGATCGTCAGAAACAAGCTCCGCAGGAGATTATTCCCTCTGCCGGGTATTTACCGTGCACTTTTTTTTGCCAATGTTACTGCGATAATGCTGAAGTATATTAAGTATAAATCAAATTGCTGGCCCAACGGTTATGCAAATGCACATTTTTAAAAATTGATCAGCGCGACAATCTAGGCAATTGACCGCTTATCAGTGACCGATATCACGAAAACAAACCCATTGCGACTCTCTATTACACTCTGAGCGAAACAGCCCGCCGCGGGTTGACTGTTAAAATCCGTAAACCTCGCGCAGGTACCCTCATTGGCCCCGTGCAGCCTTTATCATCGCGCTTGAGCAAGCGCATCGGCACTATTTCTTTTTAACCAGGGTAACGCGATACGGTTATAACAAAATGAGACGGTAAACACATGGACACAAGTAAACCATAAATCAATTAACATTTATATGTGATGACTATCATATAATTGATATAAATTTTCAAAATATCATTTATTTTAAAAATGATGCGACATATTACGCATATTTTTCCAATATAACGTAAATTCAAATTTATTGTTCAAATTTGGGATTTGCATCAAATTATCTTGGCTTATGTACCAATTTTATAATTTATCTTTGAGCTTTTGCCCAATGCTGTTGTTTACATATCTTTGCATAGTGACTGCAATTAAATAATGAAAAGATAATATGGATGCTGATCGATTATAAACAACGGCTGTTTCTGGTATCAAAATGTCGATGTTACCCATCCTTATGTTAATTGCTTGGGGTGTTATTAGTCACATTGCCTGCAAATGTTAATTTATATCATCATGGGATTAGGATAATTCGCTGCGCCGGATTAGCCGTCACGTTATGTCGCTTTAAACTTTAAACGGGATATGTCATGGACACTAAAAAAATAGAAGTAATGGTTATTTCGCCTCTTCCCCCGGTTATGCTGGACGAACTGGCAGAGACATTTACCATACATAATTATTGGTTGACGGAAGACAAAGAAGAATTATTAAGCCAAACCGCCACGCGGATACGCGGGGTGGTGACCCGATCCCATCTTGGAATAAATAGAAGAATTATCAATGCCTTGCCTCAGCTGGAGATGGTGTCGATTTTTGGCGTTGGCCTGGATGCCGTCGATCTGGATGCGGCGCGTGCGCGTAACTTGGTGGTGACGAATACACCGAAGGTACTCAGTGAATGTGTGGCGGATACCGGTTTGGCGCTGATGTTAAGCGTCTCTCGCCGTATTTGCGAGGCCGATCGGTTTTCCCGTTCTAAAGCCTGGTTGAATGGACAATTTCCTTCCGCCTCGCGGATGCACGGCAAAATATGCGGTATTGCCGGCCTGGGCAATGTCGGGCAGGCGGTAGCAACCAGGGCGCAGGGTTTTGGCATGCCAATACATTTTTATGACCCCTATTCCAAAGAACAAAACTTCAAACGTTTCGATACCCTGGTGGCGCTGGCGGAATCCTGTGATTTTTTAGTATTGACCCTACCGGGTGGTGCTGAAACTTTCCATGCGATAAACAAAGAGGTATTACAAGCCTTGGGTAAATCCGGGATCTTGGTAAATATCGCCCGCGGCACTGTTGTCGACACTGCGGCATTGATCGAGGCATTAAATAATAAGGACATCTTGGGTGCGGGGCTAGACGTATTTGAAGACGAGCCCGTTATCCCGCGTGAGCTGTTCCAATTTGACAACGTTGTCCTTACCCCCCACCTGGCAAGCAACACCGTTGAGACCCGTACTGATATGGCAAACTTAGCGGTGCGTAATATCAGAAGCTATTTCGAAGAAGGGCAGGCTATTACGCCGGTAAAATAATTCATCTCTATGGTGACTGTTATTTTCGCCTAAAGCTTCTCATGTCTATTTGCTTTTATATTATTCATTTTTTATGAAGGGATATTTTTGCACATAGATATACTTACAAGGAACTCTCTATGAGCGCTGTCATGCTTGAAAAAATGCCTGACCATTCTGCCCTTAAGAAAAAATGGGCCAGGATCGGCATTTGCGTTTTGTTTGGCGCCATCATTTGGAATATTCCCATCCCGATTGGGTTTACGCCTCAAAATTGGCATTTATTTGCAATATTTTTTTCCACCGCTTTCGGTTTTATGCTGCAGCCCCTGACGTTGGGGGTTATTACCATTGCATCCCTGGTTGTCGCGGCGATGTTTGGCGTTTTGGATGTCAAAGGGGTGCTGGTCGGCTACAGTGCCGATGTGGTGTGGCTTATCGTCGCTGCGTTTCTCTTTTCACGCGGCTTGATTAAAACCGGCCTGGGCAACCGGATTGCTTATGCCTTGTTGCAGCGCTTTGGCAGCAGTTCCCTTAAGCTTGGCTATACCCTGGCATTCAGCGATGTCCTGATAAGCTTTTGCGTTCCCTCGGCGACCGCGCGCTGTGGGGGCATCATGTTTCCCATTGTCCGAAGCGTAGCGGAGGTCAGCGGCTCTAAACCCGGCAGCTCCGCCAGGAAACTGGGGGCGTACCTCGTGCAGACGGTGGTACAAGTCGACAGCGTTGCCGCCTGCCTGACCCTAACGGGGCAAGCCGGCAATCTGTTAATGGTGGCGTTTGCTTCCAAAATCGCGGGCATAGAAATTTCCTGGAGCATATGGGCAATGGCGGCGTTTGTGCCGGCGCTGTTTTGTCTGTTGATCATGCCGTATTTGCTGCACAAGATTTACCCACCTGAATCGAACCAGACTCCGGAAACCAAACAGATTGCCAAATCGTCGCTTCAGGCCATGGGCAAAATGTCTTTTAAAGAAATTTTACTTTGCATAATCCTGGTATTGACCATTATCGGTTGGGGCACCAGCGGAATGACTAAAATCTCCGCGACCGTTATTGCCCTGGCCGGCGTCTGTCTTATGTTGCTGGCGGAAGTCATCGACTGGAAGGACGTGATCAATGAAAGTGGCGCTTGGGACACGCTGGTGTGGTTGGGCGGTATGTACGGCTTGGCGGAAAATTTATCAAAATCAGGTTTCTTTAAGGTATTTGCGGATTGGGTACAGGTCAGCTTATCGGGTATGCCGGTTCTGCCCGTATTGATCATACTGGTCAGCATCTATGTTTTTTCTGCGTATTTCTTTGCGGGGGGGATCCCGCATATTCTCGTCATGTATCCAGCATTTATAACCGTAGGCATTGCTGTGGGCGCACCGCCGATGCTGGTATGCTTATTATTAGCCTTTTGCTCTTCTTTATATCAGGCCATTACGCATTATTCGTCTGGCCCGGCGGCAATATTTTTTGCTGGAGGATATATAGGACAAAGGGAGTGGTGGAAGTTAGGTTTTATCGTGACCTTATTTAATGTGTTGGTATGGTCAATACTGGGCGCTTTCTGGTGGAAGATCATCGGACTTTGGTAACATGGCAATATTGAGCATCAGGCCCAGCCGTCATGCTGGGCTTTTTTTATCGGTGATCATCCACGGAGTTGCATGAGGCAGGGTTCTGAATCCCGCCGCCTCATCTTGACTTTTTTACACGGGTCAGAAACTTTGCCAGCCTTCTTCCGTCTCCGCTGTCTTTTTCTTCGTTGTCAGTCCGTAAGGTGACGATTTCGCCACTCCTGCCGGGCTTAGCGCGGAGGGGAATTTTCCCGTTGACGGTGATTCGATAACAAACGTGGCTACCAGCTGATTGAGGACGGTGGCCTGCTCCATTAGCGAGTGCGAGGCGGCCGAGGCTTCCTGTACGAGTGCCGCATTCTGCTGCGTCACGTCGTCCATCTGGTTAACCGCCTGGTGGACCTGGCCAATACCCAGCATCTGCTCTTTAGCGGCGGCCGCGATTTCATTCACCAGGTCTGCGACCTGACTGATTGCGTCCTTCATACCGGCCATATTCTGCCCGACTTCTTCCGCCTGACCCGCCCCTTTCTCCACGAAACTCATGGAAGACTCAATCAGCACTTTGATCTCACGGGCTGAAGACGATGAGCGCTGTGCCAGACTACGGACTTCACCGGCAACGACTGCAAATCCGCGCCCCTGTTCCCCGGCCCGCGCCGCTTCAACTGCGGCATTCAGCGCCAGAATATTGGTCTGGAAAGCAATACCTTCAATAAGCGAGATGATATCGGTAATTTTTGCAGAACTGTTCCTGATATCGGACATTGTGCCCAGCATGGTGCTGACCTTAGCTGAGCTGTCTTCCGAGAGCCGGCGGGCATTCTGTGAAAGCTGGCTTGCCATACCGGTATTTTCGGCAGTCTGCCGTACCGTTTCACTCAACTCTGACATGCTGGCCGCCGTCTGCTCCAGGGAGGCAGCCTGCTCTTCGGTACGGGACGAAAGGTTCTCGTTGCCTGCCGATATCTGCGTCGAGGCCGTAGTGACGGATTGGGAGGACGCGCTCACGGACAACAGCGAGGCGGCAACATTTTCCACCAGGGCATTGAATGCTTTTGCCGTCAGGCCAATTTCGTCTTTACGTGAATCATCCGCCCGCAGGGTCAGGTCCAAGCGGGAACTGGCATTCTCCATGGTGGAACGCATGGCGTTAAGGTTTCTGCGGATACCGGTTATCGTCTTCACACTGAATAAGCCGAGGATAAGGATCACCAGTGCCGACCCGCCAATCATGCCCCGTAACGTCAACTGATAGATTTGGGTATTCTGATTTTTGAGCGTTTCACCGACGTCTACGTTCAACTGCAACTGCTTCATGTAGCCGGCGATGAGGCCGCGGGCGGCTTCACCTACACCGGCGTCGCCCTGGAGCTCACCGAGGGAGACCGCGTTATTCTGCTCACGGGAGCCTTTCAGGAAGGCCGGCAGTTTGTTCTGGATATCTTGTATGCTGGCCAGGCCAGCCTCCGTCATTTGCCGGTCGCTGTCGTTGGAAATTTCGTTATCCAGATAGAACTGATTGAGAGACTTCAGATTACTTACCAGCTCGCTGAGTTTTTTCTCAACTTTGGCTTGTCTGGCCGGGTCGGTTACGCTCTGATGCCGGTACATCCAGATAATCAGCTGGTTGCTGCCATCCACCATTTTGCTTAAGTCGATAATGGAAGGAACAGTATTGCTCTGGACATACTGAAAACGTGCCTGAAATCCTGTTACTACCAGAACGGCCACAATCACCAGGGCAATAAGTGAGGCTGACAGCAGAGAAAAGACCAAGAACAGACGCTGTGTAATTGTCATATTTATTTTCACCTGAGATGTGCCGGATAGAAGGGCTGCATGTCGTAAACCATTCAGCAGCCCTTAACTATCGGCGTCAGACAGAAAATAGTTAATTAAACTTGCCATTATCCCGAGATTGACCCAAGACCGATTTTTTCTCCCGTTAAAAGCAGAATTCCGGCAGGCTAAACCCTCCCCGAAGAAGAGGTAATGATTGAAGACGGGCACAGACATTCTAATCAATCCAGCCAGATACGGCCCCTGGACTGTCAGCGTCATAGATAGCATTGAGCGTAGGCTTTGACATTTGACATTGCCCGCATAAAAAAGCCCACCAGATGGCGGGCGAAAACGAAATGGGGCAATTAAATAATGACAGGGTGAGAATAGGTGAGGAAGGTGACGGCTGGATGACAGGCATGAAATAGCCCGCGCGAGGGCCGGTTTCAGCCTGCTTCAGGGCAAAAGCAATGTGCTCTTCGGTACAGCGGATCTTTTTCATGTCTGGATTGTTTTTTTTAAAGAAAAGGGGGACAGAAAATTCCCGTTTAGCCTGGTCCTGATTACTGCGGGGAAGATCAGTCTGGTAGATAATGGGAGATAAGAAACGGGCTACACTGCGTAGTATACGGGCTGTTAATTTATTTCGGTAGACTTGGGAAGAGTTTGAAGGGATAATAGGAACAAAATCTATCAATTATATTATTGATTATTAACACAAATAACCTGTTGCGTCTTTGGTCATACCCCCAAAAATACCCCCAATAGATTTTTTGTGTTCGTAATGTGAGATTATTACTTACCGGGAGTTCCTTTTGAACATGCCGCACAATAGCGGATGCTGTCTAGCAGTGGCGTGCCCACCAGAAGCATGAGCCTAACGCTGCTTGAGTGAAGATTGATATTGCTACCATCCGCATTGTCTTAGTGGAGGTAAGAGCAATAGCTGCAGGTGAGTTACTGTTTTATTGCATGAGCATGGTATTATAAAACCACAAGAAAAAAACAAGATTGAGGGGCCTGATGAACGCAGGAGAGATTGGAACTGAAGCCGGGCGTATTTTTGAATACAACTTACCAAGCCATTGGATTTTCCGAAGTCAAGAGGATCAAAATGATTTTGGTATTGATGGAGAAATTGAACTCAAAGATGGTAGTGGCAAAGCTCTTGGGAAAGAGAGTGTTTTCAAAGTTCAGATTAAGGGTGAAGAGAACTCAACCTTTATTCATGATAATAGCTTATTATCATTTACACTGAAAACAGAGCGTTTGAGATATTACTTTGAATTCAAAGTGCCTGTTATTTTAGTTGTAGTAGAAATTACATCAGAGAAAATATTTTGGCTCCCCATAACAAACAATAAGACGTTGAGAGAAAAGGCATCAAAATCTAATCAAAATGATACAGTTCAAGTTCATATCCCAATTGAAAATACACTGGTCAGAAAAGGCATAGCATCAGCAAATAAAATATTAGACGCTGCCATAGATTGTTGGGATTACTTGAACATTAAGGGGCTTAAAGATTCTGTTGTCAGATATCCAATCATTAGTCCTTCAACTCTCGATAAGAAAATTGAAGATATAGGTGAAGCATTATATAAAGCGTATCACCAGCAGCTGGATAATCTTTTATCTGAAAGAAAATATGATGCTGTTTTTGAACGCTCTAACGAAATAAGTCATTCACCAATAGTTCCAGCAAAAGATAGATTTATCGCAGTTTTATATTACTTACAAGCATTCCAAGTCTCTCCTTATACTAATATTAAAAGAGAAGTTTACAGAGAAAATTTTTATATTTGCCAGCATTTAATACTATTAGCCAGAGAGCAAAGAAGCCGGACTCACAGATTAATTGCTTTAGGTAAATCACGGAGAGCAAAATTTAAGGCTCAGCTGGATCAACTCCATGCGACCCATCATTCAGTCAATCACTTTGAAGAAAAATCTTTGGAGCGTTATATTTTCAATGATCAAACTCAAATAATGTATAGAGATTGCTGCATATCCCTACAAAAGATCATTGAGTTATGTAATCGAATGACAAGAAACGAGCAGTATCACATACTTGCAGATTTTTTTGTTGATATCTATGCGTCGATTTTAATATTCAAAGGAATCCATGAAGCACGAGGCTCGAAGGAAACAATTGATTTTCTAGATGATTGGAATGAAAGAATGTCATTATTAGTAATGACATATTGTATAATTTCAAAAGATATTGAAAAAATTGAAAAACTATACTTACTTACTGCCACATTGCTTAAACAAAATCCTAAAGCGACCCAACCTCATAGAGAGATGATTCTTTCAACATTTCCTGATTTTGATAAAGCTTTGTCAGAAATAGAAAATCATGTTATCAGTCTTGACAATCAAAAAAATTTTTATGATCTTACAACGGAAGAGCAAAAAGAATACTTCTTAAGCATGGCCAAAAATCTAGGAATGGATCCGGATGACCCACAAGGAGAACATCATGAATTCCTTAAAATTGGATTTGCCAATTATGACCCCACAAATATAATGAAAAATTGTGAGCATTTATTTGTTCATTATCGTCCCGGAGGAATATTTGCCCAATCATTGAGAATGCACTCTCTAGGTGGCATGCATCTTTTGATCTGCTTAAAGCACAGACATGCACAAGGAACCGGAAATTTATTAAGTCAATTATATGATAGTACTGGCAGCTATGATTTCGGTAATAGCTTCAAACAATCAAATTGTGATAAATGCACGGATTGTAAACCCAGAGAGGATAGCTGGTCATGGAGTCTCAAATGGTATTCAAAAGAAGTCGAACGTCATAAAGATCTTCTTAAGAAGTATAGATTTTAATTACCTACCGTTGTTTAGATTTCAGATTAAGTGGCTGTCTGATATAGGCCACTTAAAATGCATCTGCCTCCTCTAATACTCATAAAAATTGACCTCCCCCCATATCCTGATCATGGCTAAATGAGAGGATTTGCCGTTTTTGGTGACTTCGGATAAATTCCGCCGGAGTCAGATCATTTAATGAAGAATGTGTCCTGTCATGGTTATATTCCTCCCGCCAGCGATCAAGCTTTTCCTGCACATCTTCCATCGACAGGAACCAGTGGATATTTAGGCATTCATCCCTCAGGCTGCCATTAAACGATTCGATAAACGGGTTATCCGTCGGCGTGCCGGGGCGTGAGAAGTCCATGGTGACCTTATTTTCGTACGCCCATCTATCCAGCACTTTTGAGATAAATTCGCTGCCGTTGTCGGCCTGGATCCTTAACGGCACACGATTGTGCATCAACCTCAGATGCTCCAGTACCGCCACCACATCCTTGCCCCTGAGCGACTGGCCGGCATGGATCGCCAGGCATTCCCGACTAAAATTATCGACCACAGTTAACGCCCGAAACCGGCACCCATTAAACAGATTATCAGCAACGAAATCCATGCTCCAGCATTGATCTGGATTTGACAGCAGCGGCCTCTCACGCCGGTGGGCCGCCGTCACATGGCGCCGGGGCCGTTTGCACCGCAAATTTAACCCCTCCTGGCAGTATATGCGGTGCGTTTTTTTGTGGTTCACTCGCCAGCCTTCGCGCCTGAGCTGTACATGTATTCGCTCGCAGCCATAACGGAACCGGGTTTCAGCAATCTCCCTGATCCGCATGGTCAGCACCCGGTCATCACGGCAAGAACGGTAGTGATAAACCGAGCGGCTCATGGGGATCGTCTGGCAGGCGCGACGAATGCCTACCCGGTAAGCGTCAAGCAAAAAATGGACAATTTCACGCTTACGGGCAGGCTTTAAAACTTTCGTTTTAGCACATCCTGCAGCATCTCTTTGTCCAGGCTCAGATCCGCCACCAAGCGTTTTAGCCGCTGATTTTCATCTTCCAGCTGGCGCAAGCGCCGCAGTTCAGCCACGCCCATGCCGCCAAATTTTTTCTTCCAGTTGAAAAAGGTCGCTTCAGAAATGCCCATCTTGCGACACACTTCCGCCACGCGGGTGCCGCCTTCCGCCTGTTTCAAGGCAAACGCTATCTGTTCCTCGGTAAACTTGGATTTTTTCATGCCCGGATCCCCCCTTTTAGTATGAGAAGTGTGGCAGAAAACTCCAGTTTAGCCTGGTCCTGTTTAATGGGAAGAGATCACACAATTTTGCCACACCTATAACGCGCAAAACTGCACAATAGTGTTTAATAAAGCAAAACATCGTAATGGTAACTTAATGATTTTATGGAGAAAGATGGTGCCGATAATAGGAGTCGAACCTACGACCTTCGCATTACGAATGCGCTGCTCTACCAACTGAGCTATATCGGCATGATGAAGCTGTGTCATGCGGGATGAATCTCGGTGGGACACGTTATGCAAAAGCGGTCAAAGAGTCAATAGGCGGGCGCGCGTATGCCGATAAAAACAGCAAATAGCCGTTTAAGATCAACCCGCGCCTACATTATCGCCACTTATCCTGCCATACCGCGCCGCGTCATCGCTGACAGGATGCTCTATAGTAAGTACTAACTATTATTTTCCCATAAGTCTGATGGACTCTGTCAGCGCTGCCCGGAGGAATCAATGCAACTGCAAGGCATCCATCATGCCGCACTGGCGGTGAGCGATATGGATCTTATGCTGGCATATTATCGCGACGCGCTCGGCATGCGGCCTCACCCCATTAAACGTAACTGGCTGAACGCCGGCCGGGGCTTTTGCCTGCACCTGATGCCGTCGAACGGCACGCTGGCGCCACGCGATCCATCTCGGCATATCGCCTTCCAGGTGGGTGACCTTAACCGCTGCGCCGGCTTTCTGCTTGCACAAGGACTCCAGCCATACCAGATGTCCGTCACGATGGAAGTGTATTATCTCACCGACGGCGCCGGCCAGCTGGATAACGGTATCGGCACGCTTTTCCTGGATGACCCGGAGGGCAATACCCTGGAGTTTATAGAACGGGGCCGGGGAATATTCAGCGCGTATGATGATGGGTTGGAATAAAAGAACGGACGCGATGGCGTTGCCAAAAAACAGGCCCGGCCGCCTGCGCATCGTCAGGCGCCGCCGAGAATAGTTGCGGCGCCTGACGGTAATGATAGAAGTAAGCGCCTGCTATCACGATAAGCGTCTTAACGCACTAGGGGCCTGGCCGGTATCCGCGCCACAGGAGCGATTGCCGCCACCGGCGCCCGTCCCCGTCCGGTCCTGGCGGGCGCTAAGGCCATCAACACCTGAGCGCTGTCACGCCCGGCTGAGATTATCCCCATACCCAACCCATTTATAGGTAGTTAGCGCTTCCAAACCCATCGGGCCGCGCGCATGAAGCTTTTGGGTGCTTACCGCCACTTCCGCGCCCAGGCCGAACTGGCCGCCGTCGGTGAAGCGAGTGCTCGCATTGACATATACCGCCGACGAATCCACCTCGCGCACAAAGCGTTCCGCGTTAGCCAGCGACTGGGTGAGAATGGCATCCGAATGCTGGGTGCCGTATCTGCGGATATGATCGACCGCCTCGTCAAAGCCTTTCACCACCTTGACGTTCAAATCCAGAGACAGCCATTCATCCTGATAATTGGCCTCCTCCACCGGCACGCAGGCCGCCGGACCGTCGGCCAAAAACGGCCGCGCGCCGTGGTCGGCATGCAGCGTCACGCCTAGGCTGTGCATATGCCTGCTTAAACGGCTCAGGAAGGCCGGCGCGACAGCCTCGTGCACCAGCAGAGTCTCCAGGGAGTTGCAGGCGCTGGGACGCTGGATTTTGGCGTTCTCGATAACCTTGAGCGCCGGCTCAATATCGACGGTCTCATCGGCATAGATATGACATACGCCGATACCGCCGGTAATCACCGGGATCGTGGAATTTTCGCGACATAACTTATGCAGCCCCGCCCCGCCGCGCGGGATCAGCATATCCACGTAGCGATCGAGCCTCAGCAGTTCGTTCACCAGGGCGCGATCGGGATTATCGATGGCCTGTACCGCGCCAGGCGGCAACTGGCAGTCCACCAGCGCCTGCTGAATAGCCTTGACGGTGGCGGCATTGGTGCGGTGGGTCTCTTTGCCGCCGCGCAGGATCACCGCGTTGCCGGTTTTCAGGCATAAAGCCGCCACGTCCACCGTGACGTTGGGGCGCGCTTCATAAATCACAGCCACCACGCCCAAAGGTACGCGGCGTCGTTCCAGCTTCAGGCCGTTGTCCAGTTGGCGGCCGTCGATCACCTGGCCGACCGGATCCGTCAGGCGGCAAACCTGGCGCACGTCGGCGGCGATGGCGGATAAACGCGCCGGGGTAAGCAGCAGACGGTCCTGCAAGGCATCGCTCAGGCCGTTTTGCCGCGCGTCGGCCATATCCAGCGCATTGGCCGCCAGGATATCCCCGCTTTGCGCTTCCAGGCGATCGGCGATGGCCAGCAGGGCCCGGTCTTTGTCGGCGCTGCTCAGCACGGCCAGTTGCCAGGATGCCGCTTTGGCGTCTTTGCCCATTTGCTCAAGCATAGCTACTCCTTAATAAATAATCATATCGTCGCGATGGATGGCGACCGGCCCGTACTCGTAGCCGAGGATGGCGCTGATGTCCTGCGAATGGCGGCCGGCGATCATGCGCAGCGCGTCGCTGTTGTAACGGCTGACGCCATGGGCCAGATCCTGGCCGTCAAGACCGCGGATACGCACCACCACGCCACGGGAGAAATCGCCGTCCACCGAGCGGATGCCCTTGGGCAATAACGAGCTGCCCCGCTCGCGGATCGCCGCCAGCGCGCCGTTATCGACGGTGATATCCCCTGCCGGCGGCGGCCCGAACAGCCAGCGCTTGCGCGTTTCCAGCGGCATTTGCTGCGCATGGAAACGGGTGCCCACCGGCCGATCCGCCATCATATCGCCAATCACGCCCGGCTTGCTGCCGGCGGCGATGACCACATCGACGCCGGCCCGGCTGGCGACGTCCGCCGCCTGGATTTTGGTCGCCATGCCGCCGGTGCCCAGGCCCGAGACGCTGTCGCCGGCAATGGCGCGCAGGGCGTCGTTAATGGCCGTGACCTCGGTGATAAGCGTAGCGTCGGGGTTGGTGCGCGGGTCGGCGGTATACAGCCCGGCCTGGTCGGTCAGCAGCAGCAGTTTATCGGCGTCGGCCAGAATGGCCACCAGCGCCGAGAGATTATCGTTATCGCCCACCTTTATTTCAGCGGTGGCCACCGCGTCGTTTTCATTGATAACCGGCACGATGCGGTTATCCAGCAGCGCGCGCAGCGTGTCGCGGGCGTTGAGGAAACGCTCGCGATCTTCCATATCCGCGCGGGTGAGCAGCATCTGGCCGATATGGATGCCGTAAATGGAAAACAGCTGTTCCCAGAGCTGGATCAGGCTGCTTTGGCCGACGGCGGCCAACAGCTGTTTTGACGCAATGGTCGCGGGCAATTCCGGATAGCCCAGGTGCTCGCGACCGGCGGCAATGGCGCCGGAAGTGACAATCACAATCCTGTGGCCGGCGGCGTGCAACTGCGCGCACTGGCGCACCAGCTCGACGATATGGGCGCGGTTAAGCCGGCGCGATCCGCCGGTCAAAACGCTGGTGCCCAACTTCACAACCAATGTCTGGCTGCCATCCATAACATATCTACCGTAATAAAGTTAAAAAGGCGTGCCTGGTCTTTATAAAAAGAAAAAGCGTTATGCCCGCCAGCATAACGCGAAATAAGATAAAAAGCAGGTGCGTGATGGCGTTAGTCTTTCAGGACAAAGGGCTCTTCTTTGAAGTTATCCGCCGGTTCCAGCGTCATCTCAAGCGACAGGATATAAGCGCGCAGGCGGGTATGAAAAGCGCGCAGCGAACTTTCCAGCTTATCGATTACCGCCGGATCGCTGATTTTTTCCTCATTCCAGCGACCCGCTTTATCGAACATGCCCAGATGATAGGCATAGGTATAACGGTTCTCTTCAGCTTCCAGATCGATCCACCATCCCCAGAATTCACGTTTTTCCGGCGAGGGCTGCATATTGATGCATACCGCCAGGCAATCAAAGAAAAAATGATTGTCGCTGCACTGCCCTTCGCGGATATAGGGGCCGAGCGCGGTAAATCCTTTCATCAACCTGCTTTTCGGATGTCCACTTACTAACGCCATGCTGATAACCTCAAATGCCTCAAAATGAATACTGACTTCTTTATGTAGCAAATCTATAGGATTAAGCAAACTTACTTAGTCACATTTTGCCAGCCAGTCGCGGATTTCGAGCAGCGCCCGATGAAAATTCTGATACACCGGCGCCGATTTTATGCGAAATAAGGTGCCGGACAACGATGACGACGCGATAAGCGCGGCCTCTTCCTTCGGGCTAAAGGGATCGTTATCCCAAAAGCCGGACAGCATCGGCGTTGGGCAGCGCCTGCCCAGCAGTCCCTGGATCTTGAGCGAATAACGGCTCAGCTCGATTTTCAGCGCCGCATCCGAGGCGTTGGCCATGCCCATGCGGCTGGCCAGCACGTCCATATACATATCCGGCGCCTGATCCTGGCGCGCCGGATCGGTAAGCAGCGCGTGCACCACCGGTCCGAGGCAGGCGACGCCGCGCAGGCGCCGGGACTCCAGATACGCCAGCCGGACGGCGATATTGGCGCCGAAACGAAACCCGAAAGCCATGACGCGCCTGGGGTCGACCCACGGAATATCCGCCAGGCCTTTTAACACCTGCTGGTGGAGAAAGCTGGAATCCTGGTTCAGGGTCCATTTCGACGAAAAACCGATGGACGGCATATCAATGGTCAACATTGCCAGGCCCGCCGGGGCAAAATAGTCATGGAACAGGCGGTAGGTGTCGTTTTGCAGCATATCCAGGCCACCGCACACCAGTACGGTGGGAAACGGGCCTTTTCCCTGCGCCGGCAAATGCAAAAATCCCGTCACGCTGCCGCCGCCGGCAACGGGGAAGGTCAGCGCTTTCAGCTCATAGCTGAGCCGGGAGGCGGCTTCCTCCCAGGCGCGGTTGGCCAGGGTTTGCGCCTGTTCCGCCAACAGGTCGCCGCACAAATGGGGATACGCGGCCACGCTGTAGAAATTGGCCGCCTGCAGCCAATGCCGCCCGGCAAGCGCGGCATCCGGCTCATCCATGCCGCGCTGTTGCCACGCCATGCCCTGATGGGACCACTCATAAATCCAGTTGCCGGGCCGGTAGCCGATCACGGTATCCAGCAGGCGATCGTCGGTCCTTTCGCTTTTGCTGGCGGCGATACGGGCCAGCACCTCTTCAATCTCCCAGGGATCGATACCGCGCCAAATCCACAGCAGGCGGTTGATCATGCGATACCAATTACCGGGGTTGGTGCCCTCGAGGGCGGCGAGGATGGCGGCTTGCCTGCCGATATGGCGCGGCCGGGTGACCAGTGTCGAGGTTTCCTGTTGCTTGAACGTGGGTTTAAACAGTACTTCGCTCAGATTGGTGCCGCTCATTGAGCTATTGCCTCCATCAGCCAAAATCTATGAATGAGGGGTTATATTAGCAAGATTGCTCATTGCGCGACAAATAAACCAACGCCCGGCATGGTGCCGGGCGTGCGGTCGGGAATCATCCCCGGATTAACGGCCGTGAAGCCAACCCGGGGCGAGGGTGCGACGGACTATTTCCCCGCTGTTTATTTACCGACTAACGGGGGAATAAACACCACGCCCATATCCCATGGCTGTTCGATCCAGGTGTCCTGAGGAATATCGACCATATAGTCATCCACCAGCGGCCGGCCGGCGGGCTTAGCGAAAATCGTCACGAAATGGGCTTTGGGGTACATATCGCGGATGGCTTTGGCGGTGCCGCCGGTATCCACCAGGTCGTCAATGACGATAAAGCCTTCGCCGTCGCCCTCGGCGCGTTTAAGCACCTTGAGTTCGCGCTGGTTGTTATGGTCATAGCTGGAGATGCAAACGGTGTCCACGTGGCGGATATTCAGCTCGCGCGCCAGCAGCGATCCCGGGACCAGGCCGCCGCGGCTGACCGCGATAATGCCCTTCCACTGTTCTGCGGGGAGTAGCCGTTGGGCCAGTTTCCGCGCCTGAATTTGCAACATGTCCCAGGTTACGACGTATTTTTCGCTCATAAATGCTGTCCCAGCCGGATTGGGTCGGCTTAAAAGTACAGGGAAAAAAGGTTGCGCGAGATTATAAAGACGCCACCGCCGAAATACCAGCGCTACCTCCCTTTTTAACCGCGGTTTCCCACCCGGGCAAAGTAAAGTGGTATTCTTTATTTCTCTTTGGTAACCATCCGACCGTCTGCGGGCTGTTTATTAATGACCAGACCGGGTCTTACGTTGTAACAGGAGTTTTTATCGTGTCTGAACTGACTCAACTTTC
This sequence comes from Sodalis sp. RH14, assembly GCF_047324285.1. Classification (NCBI taxonomy): domain Bacteria; kingdom Pseudomonadati; phylum Pseudomonadota; class Gammaproteobacteria; order Enterobacterales; family Bruguierivoracaceae; genus Sodalis; species Sodalis sp. RH14. Next base: position 1,042,402 of record NZ_CP178739.1, on the reverse strand, counting down.
ACCTCAGCCGTTATGGCAGATATTCGCCAAGATCTGCTCGATTCCCCATCCCTCTTATCATGAAGAAGCGCTGGCTACCCATATCCTGCGCTGGGCGCAGGAAAAAGGCTTGCATGGGGAGCGCGACGCGGTCGGCAATGTCCTGCTGCGCAAGCCCGCCACGCCGGGGTATGAGAAACGCCAGCCGGTGGTGCTGCAGGCGCATCTGGATATGGTGCCGCAGAAAAACAGCGATACCATCCATGATTTTACCACCGATCCCATCCAGCCTTATGTCGACGGCGACTGGGTCAAGGCGCGCGGCACCACGCTCGGCGCCGATAACGGTATCGGCATGGCCTCCGCGCTGGCGGTGCTGGCCGACGACAGTGTGCAGCACGGCCCGCTGGAAGTGTTGCTGACCATGACCGAGGAAACCGGCATGGCGGGCGCCTTTGGTTTACAGCCGGGCTGGCTGCAGGCCGAGATCCTGATCAATACCGATTCCGAGGAAGAAGGCGAAATCTATATGGGCTGCGCCGGCGGGGTTGATTTTAAAACCGTCCTGCCCCTTGAGCGCGAGGCGGTGCCGGCCGGCTACCAGATCCTCAAGCTGACCGTTAAAGGACTGAAAGGCGGCCATTCCGGCGGCGATATCCACCTGGGACTGGGCAACGCCAATAAACTGCTGGCCCGTTTCCTGTCCCGGCACGCGCAAAAGCTGGATATCCGCCTGCTGGATCTTAACGGCGGCACGCTGCGTAACGCCATTCCGCGCGAGGCCTTTGCCACCCTCGCCCTGCCGCAGGAAAACGCCGAGAGCCTGAACGCCCTGGCGCAGGAATACCTTGCGGTCATCAAGGCCGAACTGGCGGCGGTTGAAAAGAAACTGGCGATTGAGATTGAGCCGGCGACGTCGGACGCGCAGGCGCTGACCAAAGCCTGCGGCGATCGGTTTATCGCCCTGCTTAACGCCACGCCCAACGGCGTGATCCGCATGAGCGACGACGTCAAAGGCGTGGTGGAAACCTCGCTGAACGTCGGCGTGGTCTCGATGGCGACGGATCAAGCGATGATTCGCTGCCTGATCCGCTCGCTTATCGACAGCGGCAAGGAAGAGGTGGTGGGCACGCTCACCGCCCTGGGCCAGTTGGCCGGCGCCGAAACAGCCGCCAAGGGCAGCTACCCGGGCTGGAAACCGGACGCCAATTCGCCGGTGATGCATCTGGTGCGCGAGACCTACCAGAAGCTGTTTAACAAAACCCCCAATATCCAGGTGATCCACGCCGGTCTTGAATGCGGTCTGTTTAAAAAACCCTATCCGCGCATGGATATGGTGTCCATCGGGCCGACCATTACAGGACCGCACTCCCCGGATGAACAGGTGCATATTAAAAGCGTCGGCCAATACTGGATATTGCTTACCGCGCTGCTGAAAGCCATTCCTGAAAAGCACTAAAGCGTAACGCCCCCGCGCCTCAGGGAAGAGGCCGGTGGCGCAAATCGTCTTCCCAATTAAGCATGAGCTGACGCTCGATTTGCGGATCCAATAACGTCACATGCAGCCCCACCAGCCGCACGCCGCGATCGCCGCGCCGCTGCTCCCAGGCCTGCCGCGCAATATGCAGCAAATCCTCTTTGTTCAACTTCGGCCAGACATGCTCCTGGGTGGTCTGCTGGAAATCGGCGAACTTCAGCTTAATGCCCTGCCGGGCGATATGCAGATCCGGCCTGACCCGGCCAAGGCGTCGCTCCAGTTCCGGATAAAGCTGTTCGATAATGGCCTCGCACTCCACCCAGGCGACGATATCTTCCGCCAGCGTGCGCTCGACGCCGACGGATTTGCGCAGGCGATCGGACGAGACCTCCCGTTCGTCGATACCCTGTGAACGCTCCCAGATCACCCGGCCGAATTTACCAAACTGCCGCAGCAGCGTCGCCAGGTCACAGCGTTGTACATCCAGGCAGGTCGTTAAGCCCATGTCGGCGAGTTTTTTGGCGGTGACTTTACCCACGCCGGGTATTTTGCCTAACGGCAACTGCGCCAGAAAAGCCGGCACGTCCCCGGGAGTAATCACATACTGTCCGTTGGGCTTATTCAGGTCCGAAGCAATCTTGGCTAAGAATTTTACCGGCGCCACGCCCGCCGAGGCGGTAAGGTTCAGCTCGTCGGCAATCTGGCGGCGGATGGCCTGGGCCATCAGCGTAGCCGACCCGCTGTGATGATGGCTGTCCGTCACATCCAGGAAAGCTTCGTCCAGCGACAGCGGTTCAATCAGCGGCGTATACTGGCTGAATATATGCCGGATATGTTCCGAGGCTTCTTTGTAGGCCGCCATGCGCCCGGGCAGCAGTTTTAAATGCGGGCAGAGTTTCAGCGCCATGGCGGTCGACATGGCGCTATGCACGCCGAATACCCGGGCCGGATAATTAGCGGTGCTGATGACCCCGCGCCGGTCCGCCCGGCCGCCGATGGCGATGGGGATATCGCGTAAAGTCGGATCGTCGCGCATTTCCACCGCCGCGAAGAAGCAATCCATATCGACATGTATGATTTTACGCATTTATCCCCCTTAACTGTACAAGTATACAGTAAGGCGACGAATTTATACAAAACGTATCTTGATAAATATACAGGCAGTGATATCTTGTCGCTGTTTTAGTTGTTTTACTTGCCGTTTTTTAAAGGGTCCGCCGACAACGCCCCGTTGCCCGGCATCTTTATTATTTTGACTACGCAGGAATGATAATGGGCAAAATCGCACTGTTGTTTGCGATATTGTTTTGTATACCGGCCATGACGTCCGTCAGTTATGCCAGTGAGCAGGCGCAGACGCAGGTATCGAAAGAATTAAAAGCACAACTATTAGGCTCACCGGTTTTTATTCAGATCTTCAAAGAAGAACGAACGCTTGAACTGTATGCCAAAATGGGTAATGAATACCGCATGCTGGGCAGCTACCGCATTTGTAATTTCTCCGGCGGCCTGGGTCCGAAACGCCGGGAAGGGGATTTTAAAAGCCCGGAAGGGTTTTATTCAATTACCAACCGTAACCTAAATCCGAACAGTCATTATTATCGGGCGATAAATATCGGTTTTCCCAACGCCTACGATCAATCGCAAGGCTATTCCGGCGCGATGCTGATGATCCATGGCGACTGCCGCTCTATTGGCTGTTATGCCATGACCGATGGATATATCGCCGAAATTTATCATTATGTGGAAGCCGCGTTGCAAAACGGACAGGCCCAGGTCAATATCCATATTTTCCCGTTCCGGATGACCGAGGCAAACCTGCAGCGCCACCGTTTTTCGACGTATTATCCTTTCTGGCGTTCTCTTGAACCGGGTTATGCCTATTTTGCCCGCTACCACCAGCCGCCGGCGGTGGCGGTCGTCAACGGTCAATACACCATCAACGCGCCGCTGCAGTTAAACAGCGGCACCCCGGTGATTTCACAGTTCGCGCTCTCCGAAACGAAATAATACGCTCTCCCCTGGCGCAATCTTGTGCCAGGTTTCATTCCCCGTCAGCGGCTGCGTGGCGATAACGGTGACCACGTCGTTTGGCGTGGTCTGCTGCTGGAAATCGATCTCCACATCCTGGTCAAGCAATGTCGCCTTGCCAAACGGCGCCCGCCGGGTGATCCAATACAGATTCGTGGAACAATACCCCATCACAAAACGGCCGTCCGACAGCAACATATTGAAGATGCCCTTTTGCCGCAGCTCGCCGGCAAGCACCGCAATATAGCGAAATACCGCCGGCCAGTTAGCCGGGGTGCGCGGATAGCGCGCCGCCAGCCTGGCCAGCAGCCAGCAAAAGGCATATTCGCTGTCGGTTTTCCCCACCGGGCGATAACAGCCGGTATCCAACTGGCGAAACCCCCGCAGCTGGCCGTTATGGGCGAAGGTCCAGTTGCGTCCCCACAGCTCGCGGGTAAACGGATGGGTATTTTCCAACGACACCTTGCCGCGGTTGGCCTGGCGGATATGCGACACCACCGCGCAGGATTTAATCGGATAATCCTGCACCAGCCGGGCGATAGGCGAATTGAAACTCGGCAACGGATCCTTGAAGGTCCGGCAGCCCATGCCCTCGTAAAAGGTGATACCCCAGCCATCCTTGTGCGGCCCCGTACGGCCGCCGCGTTGTACTAACCCGGTAAAGCTGAAGCAAATGTCCGTCGGTACATTGGCACTCATCCCGAGCAGTTCGCACATGACCCGTCTCCTATGCCAGGGCGTCTGAACGCCGTAATTACGCGCCCGCCGCCATCTCTTTTTCAATCAGTTGGATCAGGATATGGATCGCCTTGATATGGATTTCCTGAATACGATCGGCATAACCGAAATGCGGCACACGGATTTCCACGTCGGCGGTGCCGGCCATCTTGCCGCCGTCCTTGCCGGTGAGCACGATGACTTTCATGCCTTTGGCGCGGGCCGCCGCCACGGCGCGGATGATATTGGCCGAATTGCCGGACGTGGAGATGCCCAGCAGGACATCGCCTTTATTACCCAGCGCTTCCACGTAACGTGAAAAGACAAAGTCGTAGCCAAAATCATTGCTGACGCAGGACAGGTGGCTGGGATCGGAAATGGCGATGGCCGGATACGCCGGGCGGTTATCGCGATAACGGCCGGTCAGTTCCTCGGCGAAATGCATGGCGTCGCAATGGGAACCGCCGTTGCCGCAGGAGAGCACCTTGCCGCCGGCTTTAAAAGAATCGGCAATCATAATGGCGGCGTCTTCTATCGACTGCAGATGGCGATCGTCGCTGAGAAATTTGGCAAGCGTTGCCGCCGCTTCGTTAAGTTCACTACGAATCAAGTCCTGATACATGGTTCCCTCGGTATAGGCTGGCTAATTTAATCGTTATCCCAGCCATCAGTTTACCGGATCGGCTAAACCACGAGAAGCGAAGTTAATCCCGTGCCCTTGCGTTACCACATGGAATTTGCAGTTTAGAGCCAGGATGGAATGGTGATGCCGCAAAAAGCAACGGCGAAGCAACGACGGCGAAGACTATGCCCGCCGGCGCTGCGCCCAACGGCGGCGCTTGCACCGGCGGGCCTGGCGCCGGCCGGTGGGGTTGCATTCACGCCATGACCGTTACTTCACCAGGGCCTCGGTGGAAATGCTGATAGCCACGGCGTCGCTGACCATAGGCACATATTTGTCCATGGCAAAATCAGAGCGCTTGATGGTGGTGGTGGCATTAAACCCGACCGCCTGTTTTTTCGCCATCGGATGCTCGCCTTTTTTGTTCAGCACCGCGTCCAGGATCACCGGTTTGGTGATATTTTTAATTTTCAGTTCACCGTAAACTTTATATTTATTGGCGCCCTCGCTGACGATTTTTGTGCTGCGGAACGTGGCCAGGGGGTAAGCGGCCAGATCGAAATAGTCCTTACCCTTGAAATCGTCCGTCAGCGCCTTGACGTGGGTATCCACCGTGGCAACCGGAATAGATACATCCACCGTCGAACGGGCGATGTCGGCATCATCCAGATGAATATTACCGGTAACGTTTGAAAAATCAGCGGTCGGATTGGAAAAGCCAAAATGGTTCCAGGAGAACACCACTGAGGTGTGCGCGGGATCCATGGCATAGGTCTGGGTCGCCGCCTGGGCAAAACCGGAAAGCAGCCCAAAGCCGATAACCAGGGGTGCTGCGATTCTTTTTGCGTTAATCATCTGTCTCTCATTCCGTTGCGGTTCAAAGAAGCAATTATAGTGGCCTTTTTAAGCACCGCATGCTGCCGAAAAAATTTGTCCTATTAATTCAGTCGTTTTGACCGACTGAAATGTCATCGGGCCAAAAACAGAAGAGTGAGAGTATGTTATCGCTTTTGCGCCGTTTAGGTGCTGCGATATAAAACTCGCCCAACGGCGGATTTAGCCGTTTAACCATCTAAACGTCCCGATTGTTAATTATGCTGAGCGTGTTATATTGAGGTAAAAACCGGCTTTTAAGAGTGGTAATTAGCCATGAGCAGCATCTACGTTCCGCAAAGCAAACTCCCCGCCTTGGGCACCACTATTTTCACCCAGATGAGCGCGCTGGCGCAGCAGCACCAGGCCATCAACCTCTCGCAGGGGTTCCCGGATTTTGACGGCCCGGAACATCTTAAGGCGCGGCTGGCGTACCATGTGGCCCAAGGGTCTAATCAATATGCGCCGATGACCGGCGTACCTGCGCTGCGTGCGGCGATTGCCGATAAAACCGAACAACTGTACGGCTGGCGGCCAGACCAGGATCAGGAGGTTACGGTCACTGCCGGGGCCACGGAAGCCCTGTTCGCCGCCATCAGCGCCCTGGTGCGCGCCGGTGATGAAGTGATCTGCTTTGATCCCAGCTATGACAGCTACGCCCCGGCGGTCACCCTGGCCGGCGGCGTGACCCGGCACATTGCGCTGACGCCGCCGTCGTTTCGCGTCGACTGGGCGGCGTTTGGCGCGCAGCTTAACGATCGCACCCGCCTGGTGATCCTGAACACGCCGCATAATCCCTCCGCCACTGTATGGCGGGACGACGATTTCGCTGCGCTTTGGCAGGCCATCGCCGGGCGGGAAATCTATGTGCTCAGCGACGAGGTGTATGAACATATCTGTTTTGCCGCCGGCGGCCATGCCAGCGTGCTGACGCACCCCGAGCTGCGCCAGCGCGCCATTGCCGTCTCGTCATTCGGTAAAACCTACCATATGACCGGCTGGAAGGTAGGTTATTGCGTGGCTCCGGCGGCGCTCAGCGCCGAAGTACGTAAGATTCATCAGTACCTGACCTTTGCCGTCAATACCCCGGCGCAGCTGGCGCTGGCCGATATGCTGCGCGACGAGCCGCAACATTGGCGACAGTTGCCCGCGTTTTACCGCGACCGGCGCGATCACCTGGTGCAGGCGCTGGCGCCGAGCCGGCTGGAGTTGTTGCCCTGCGAGGGCACCTATTTCCTGCTGGCCGACTATAGCGCGGTCTCGGATATGGATGATGTGGCGTTCTGCCGGTGGCTCACCGTGAACGTCGGCGTTGCCGCCATTCCCTTGTCGGTGTTCTGCGCCGATCCCTTTGCCCACAAACTGATCCGGCTGTGTTTTGCCAAACAGGATGCCACCCTTGATGCCGCCGCGGAGCGTTTATGTCAACTTTGAATATCAGCCTGTTGCAACAGCCTCTGGCCTGGATGGACGGCGAGGCTAACCTGGCTCATTTCGACGGCCTGCTGGCCGACGCCCAGGGACGCGATCTGATTATCCTGCCGGAAATGTTCACCACCGGCTTCGCCATGGAAGCGGCCGGCCGCGCGCTGCCGCAGGGCCGGGTGGTGGCGTGGCTGCAACAATGGGCCGACGCCACCGGCGCCATGATCGGCGGCAGCGCGGCCATCGGCACGCCGGAGGGCGCGGTGAACCGCTTTTTGCTGGTGGCACCGCAGGGTCGGGTTCATCTTTATGATAAACGCCATCTGTTTCGCATGGCGGATGAGCATCATCACTACCAGGCCGGACAAAAGCGGGTGGTGGTGGACTGGCGCGGCTGGCGCATCCTGCCGCAGGTTTGTTATGACCTGCGCTTTCCGGCATGGTCGCGCAACCGCCAGGATTACGATCTGGCGCTGTATGTCGCCAACTGGCCGGCGCCGCGCGCGTCTCACTGGCAAACCCTGCTGGCGGCCCGCGCCATCGAGAACCAGGCCTATGTCGCGGGCTGCAACCGCGTCGGCACCGACGGCAACGGTCATCAGTACAGCGGCGACAGCATGATTATTGACCCGGCGGGTAACGTGCTGGCCCAGGGCGGGCCGGGGCGGGCCGAGCGCCTGGATGCCACTCTGTCCCTCGCCAGCCTGCGCGAGTATCGCGCGGCGTTTCCCGCCTGGCTCGACGCCGATAGCTTTACGCTTGATGCGCCCGCGCCCGGTGCCGCCGGCCTGGCTTAACTGCCCTGGTAGGTGGACCAGCCGTAGGGATTGATCAGCAGGGGTAAATGCAGATGGTCCTGCTCTTCGCGCACAAAAAAATCGATTATTGCCGAGCCGTATAAGGCGCTGATGCCCTGTTGGGCAAACCAGGCGCCGAATGCCGCGCTAAGCCGGTAATGTCCCGGCGGTATGCCGTCGGGCGTTAGCGTGGTGAGCCGGCCGTCGCTGTCGGTTAATCCCCGCGCGATCGCCTCCCATGTGAAATACTTTTCCCTTTCCAGTTTCACCTTCACCTGTACCGCCGGCGTGCCCCGTGAGGTATCCAGGATATGGGTGGTAATCTTGCAACCGGTCATCAACATTCCTCCAGCTCCTTGCGCAAACGTAGCAGGGCGATTTCCCTTAACTGCAGCGCGGTTTCGCGCGTTTCCTCTTCGGGGCTATTATCCAGGCGGCGGCGCAGGTTCGCCAGGATTTCATGACCGCTGCGCCCGGCGGCGCGGATCAGGAACACCTGCCCGAAGCGTTGTTCGTAGCGCCGGTTGCCCTCCCGCAAATCGGCGGCCAGACGCGCGTCGGCAGGATCGACCCCCGCCTGCTCGCGCAGGGAATGTCCGGCGCCGGCACTATCGCCGCCGGGGCGTTCACCGATGCGGGGATGATGCGCCAGGGCAAGGTCCACCTGTTCCGCGCGCCAGGCCAGCGCCAGCTCACCGGCAAACGCCAGCAGCTGATCCACGCAGGTAAACGGCCTGGCCGCCACGATTTTCCCGGCCCAGGCGGGGATAGCCGCGCAGGCGAGCAGGAGCTCCGCCACCGCCGACTGCGGGGCCTGATTAAATTCATCGAGCGTCATAGGCCGTCTCCTCTGCCGGTTGTCAGTCCCACGCTGGGCCGCGACCCTGTATCGACGCGGAACAATAAAGAGATGATCGCCGTCCGGCACAGCCCGCCGCTTCGCAGGCCGGCGCACCGCGCCGGGGCGGATGAGCGGCATAAAGAATGCGCCTGAACCGTAACGCTTGCCTGGATGGCGATAACTACTGCAACTGCCTTATGCAACTGCCCTGTGCAACTGCCGTGCCATGGTGCGGCCACGGTGGATTGCCGGCATTTGCGCGCCATAGCCTGCATAATGCGCCGGGCAAGATGCGCGCAATATCTATGGGGCGGCGACGCAACGGCATACTCTCCGGCAGGCAACGCACCATTACAGCGCAACATCACTCACCCGCGCACCAAAAAACCTCATTCACCGGCGCACCATTGGCGTGCGTCTGCGCCCGCCCGGGCCGTGCCCCGCGGTTATATTGGAACGTCTCTTGCTTAATCCAGCATTGAGTAAAGATAATGATACCGGCGGACCCCGGCAATGTTACTCTAGCCGCTACCCCTGGGCACCGGAGCAGCGCGGCATTGTCAACGTGACCATAGCAAGAGTAAACGCAGCATGAAAAGTGAATATATCGATCGTCCGGCCATCCTGGCGGAAGTTAACGCCGCCTTTTACCAATATGAACAAGCGCTGATCACGAATGATGTCGCCACGCTCGACGAGCTGTTCTGGCACGATCCCCGCACCGTCAGGTACGGCGCCGGTGAAAACCTGTACGGTATCGAGGCCATCCAGGCTTTCCGGGCGGCGCGGTCGCCGGCGGGCCTGGATCGGGTGTTGCAAAATACGGCCATCACCACCTTTGGCGATGATTTGGCGGTGGCCTGCACCGAATTTACCCGCTCTGGCAACGATAAGATCGGTCGTCAAACCCAGACCTGGGTCAAACTGGCCTGCGGCTGGCGCATTGTCGCCGCGCATATCAGCCAGATGAGCTGAAACGGCCCTCCCCGCGCTTGGCCGGCCGAGAGCGCGCGGGAGGGATTTCAGGCCGGTTTATCTTCCGGCGTGGTATGCCCGGCCGCGAAAGGATGATGGGTTATCCAGTGATCGGCGATGTCCTGCCGGCGGCAAATCCAGACCCGCTCATGCTGCTGCACATAATCCAGGAAACGCTGCAGGGCGCGGAAACGTCCTGGCCGCCCGAGTATCCGGCAATGCATCCCCACCGACATCATTTTCGGCGACGTTTCCCCTTCCGCGTACAACACGTCAAAGCTGTCTTTAAGATAAGTGAAAAATTGCTCGCCGCTGTTAAATCCCTGCGGCGTGTTAAACCGCATATCGTTCGCCTCGAGGGTATAAGGGATGATCAGATGCGGTTTTACCGAGCCGTCCGTACAGGCCACCTGAGTCCAAAAGGGCAAGTCGTCGCCATAATAATCGCTGTCGTAGAGAATGCCGCCATGTTCCACCACCAGCCTGCGGGTATTGGGACTATCACGGCCGGTATACCAGCCCAGCGGCGTCTTGCCGAACAGTTCGGTTAACGTGTCTATCGCCTGCTGCATATGCTGGCGCTCGGTTTTGGCGTCCATCCCCTGATAATGCAGCCAGCGCCAGCCATGGCTGACCACATCGTAACCCGCGCCTTTGATGGCCTCGACCACCGCGGGATTACGCGCCAACGCCATAGCTACGCCGAACACGGTCAGCGGCAACCCGCGCCGTTCAAACTCCTGCTGGATGCGCCAGAAACCGGCACGGGATCCGTACTCATATAAAGATTCCATGGACATATGGCGCTCGGGGTAGCTTGCCGCGCCGATAATATCCGACAGAAACTGCTCGGATCCCGTATCGCCGTGCAATACGCTGTTTTCGGAACCTTCTTCGTAATTCAGCACGAACTGCACTGCTATGCGGGCCTGTTCCGGCCAGGCGGCGTGAGGTGGCTTGCCGGCATAACCGATCAGGTCGCGCGGATAGTTTTTATTAAACGAAAAACTTTTTTTGTCGGTCGCTTCACTCATGATCAGTTCCTTTTAAAGATCCGGTGTCTAAGTTTAGTCTGCAAAAAGGCGCTGATAGTTCTCTCACCCGCAGAAATACCGCCGCCTGCCCACCCGCCATCCGCTACGGCACTGCCGGTATACCCTCCGGGGAACGTGCTCTTGCATGGCGTGGGGTCATACCCTACTATTGCTGCATTCGCGGCCATGGATAGTCGGATGGCCGGATATTCTTCAATTTTGCCGTGGAGTGAACGTTATGCCGCTGGTTCGTATCGATATCAAGAAAAATCCCGACCCGACCTATATTGGCCGGGTGGGTAAAGTCGTTTATCAGGCGATGAAAAGCGCCATCAATGTGCCCGAACATGATAATTTCCAGATTCTCGGCGAGCACGACGGCGATCATTTTATTTATGATGCCGGTTACCTCGGCATTAACCGTACGGATAAGCTGGTCATCATCCAGATTACCCTGAATGAGGGCCGCAGCATCGAGCAGAAAAAATCGCTCTACAAAACCATTGCCGGTGGACTGCGCGAGGCGCTGGGCGTATCGCCCGAGGATGTGTTTATTAATCTTATCGAAGTAAAGAAAGAGAATTGGTCGTTTGGCAACGGCATTGCCCAATACGCAGGCTGACGGGCGCCTGGACTATTATCGTGACATCGCGCGGCGCCTGAAACACGCCGCGCTATCGCAAAAGAGGTTAACCAGAAACACGCCGCGCGCTCGCCAAGGGTGTTAAAAAACAACATGGGCCGCAGCGTAAACGCAGCAGCCCATTGGGAATTAGTTGGCGGTGTGGACGGGACTCGAACCCGCGACCCCCGGCGTGACAGGCCGGTATTCTAACCGACTGAACTACCACACCGCACATGTGCTTTGTCGGGAAAGCGAGGCGAATAGTACGGTCAGCGCCGGTCGCCGTCAATGCTTTTCACCCGGCAATATGTTGTTTGGCGATTATTTGGACATAACGTTGTTTATTCAGCCGGAATAGGGGATATCAGTGTGTTTGCTCTTCGCTTTCCGGTCGCCACAAACAGCTGCCGCCCTTTTTCTTCACCAGGTCGAGCCGTGATTCATGGGCTGCCATTTCTTCCTCGCTGGCATAAATAACCTTTAGCTGCGACTGCGCGCGCACCACCCGCTGAATATTCTCGCCGCCGTCAGCGTTGCGTCGCCCGCTCTCCCCTTCCATGGAAAAACGCATCGACGTCTGCCCACCGGTCATGGCCAGGTACACTTCCGCCAGGATTTCGGCGTCAAGCAAGGCGCCGTGCAGGGTACGCTTGGTATTATCGATCAAATAACGATCGCAAAGCGCATCCAGGCTGTTGCGTTTGCCCGGGAAGAGTTTACGCGCCAGGAACAGGCTATCGGTGACTTTACAGAAGGTATCGGTTTTGCCAATGCCGCGGTTAAGCTTGCCGAACTCGTAATCCATAAAGCCGATATCGAAGGGCGCGTTATGGATGACCAGCTCGCCGCCGCGGATAAACTCGATAAATTCGTCCGCCACCTGCTCAAACGTGGGTTTATCCGCCAGGAATTCATCGCTGATGCCATGGATATTATAGGCTTCCGGGTCGACCAGCCGATCCGGCTTCAGGTAAACATGGAAGTGCCTGCCGGTAAGCCGACGGTTGATGACCTCGACCGCGCCGATCTCGATGATCTTATGACCTTCGTAATGAACCCCCAGTTTGTTCATACCGGTGGTTTCAGTATCCAGAACAATCTGGCGCGTAATTCCAGTGCCCGTTGCGTTCATTTATGTCAGACTTGGTTTTTTTAACATGAAGGTAGTCTACCAGAGATGCAGAAACAGGTAGAAATTTTCACCGATGGATCTTGTCTGGGCAATCCCGGCCCGGGCGGATACGGTGCCATACTGCGCTATAAGCAGCATGAAAAAATATTCAGCGCCGGTTACCGGCTTACCACCAACAACCGCATGGAACTCATGGCGGCCATTGTCGCGCTGGAGGCGCTTAAAGACCCCTGCGAAGTGGTTATCAGCACCGATAGCCAGTATGTACGCCAGGGCATTACCCAATGGATTCATAACTGGAAAAAGCGCGGCTGGAAAACTGCCGAAAAGAAACCGGTCAAAAATGTTGATCTGTGGCAGCGGCTGGATTTAGCTATCCAAACCCATGTCCTGCGCTGGGATTGGGTAAAGGGCCATGCCGGCCATCCGGAAAACGAACGCTGCGACGAGCTTGCCCGCAGCGCGGCGTGCAATCCGGCGTTCGACGATATCGGTTACCAGCCGGAAAAATAGCGGGCGCATCAGTTGCTCCGGCTGGCGGCGCCTACCGTGCGCCGGAGCGACGCCTTGAGGGTTTTGCTTTTCAGGGGATTGAGCGTGAGCGGGAAGGTACGTTTGCGCGCGACAATCATGCTCAGGCATCCAATAGCGGGCAGATGCTCGCTCAACAGACGCCCGCCCCGGCGACGCCACGGCAGCACCTGGAAACGCGAACGGTGCATCACTTCAAAATTCAGCACGCTAAGCCAGTCCAGTAACCGCATCTGGGTATACATCCGGCTGCGATAGGGCTGCCGGCGCTGCACGATTGGGCAGAGTTTGCCGATGCCCAGCAGACTCACCGGGTTGAACGTGGTAATAATCAGCCAGCCGTCATCAATCAACACCCGGTCGATTTCCCGCAGCAGACGGTGCGGATCCGAGGTGTAGGACAGCGTGTGGGCCAGCAGGCAGGCGTCGGTGGATTTGTTGGCGAACGGCAATTGAAAGGGATCGGCGATGACGTCCAGGTTATCACCTTTGATGCCGACATTGACCTGATGTGAAATAGCGCATTCACTGGTATCGATGTCCCCGCTGAGCGCGCCTATTTTAATGAGATGAAAACCGAATAATTTGGGCCACCAGGGCAACAGGCTGGTCTCCAGCGCCCGACGGTAGTTAGCTCCGTATGGGAGGTCATCCCATGAGGTTGGCGCGATGATAGGCTGCGTAATTTGCGCTGGTTTCATGTTTGACTATCTTCTAAGTGCCATAAGAAAAAATGAACAGAGGTGATCAATGAATCTTATCAGTATTCCCGCGTTTGCGGATAATTACATTTGGCTTTTGCATAACGACGCCCAGGAATGCATTATCGTCGACCCCGGCGAGTCGGCGCAGGTCATCGCTGAACTGACCGCCAGGCGCCTGACGCTGAAAGCTATCTTTTTAACCCATCACCACCAGGATCATGTGGGCGGCGTGCCGGAGCTGCGCCGGCATTTCGATGTCCCGGTCTATGGACCGCAGGAGACCGCCGCCAAGGGCGCCGACCATATTGTCGGGGAAAACGATCGGGTGGAAGCGCTTAATATGTCCTTTTCCGTGCTGGCCTTGCCCGGCCACACATTAGGACATATCGGATTTTATAGCGCGCCCTATTTATTTTGTGGCGACACGGTATTTTCCGCCGGCTGCGGGCGTTTATTCGAAGGCACGCCAAAGCAAATGTATGAGTCTTTTCAAAAAGTTAAACAACTACCACCCGAGACATTGCTCTGCGCCGCGCATGAGTATACTTTAGCCAATCTGGCCTTTGCGCGGTCGATATTACCCGAAGATACAACGATCGCCGCTTATGAGCGTGAAATTAAGCAGTTACGGGCAAAAAACCAAGCCAGCCTGCCCTCAAAACTACATTTAGAGGGTAAAATTAACCTATTCTTACGTTGCCATGACATTGATTTACAAAGAAAGTTAGACCCACATCATGCACTGCACGAGGAATGGCGTATTTTTGCCTTATTACGGGAGAAGAAGGATCATTTCTGAAGGTTTAGGTTGTAATGTCGGAATGTTCAAAGTATTATTGCTTGTCTTTTAAGCAACTATTGACATACAGAATGAAGACTCATGCGATCTTAATCGCCTCGGTCTTGCTCGTGGGTTGTCAGTCGTCCAGGTCGGCCGACTCACCTCCCGAACAGCATGCACAGAGTGTTTCTTCGGCAGGTCAAGGTGAAGCAGGAAAGTACACAGACGGCCGAGCGATCTCGGCGCGATGGCTTGGAGATTCAAGCCTCGCGCAGCCTGATTTGTGGAACTTCATTAGCGACGAGCTGAAGATGCAGATACCGGAAAACGCCCGGATCCGCGAGCAAAAAAAGCGTTATTTAAGTAATAAGAGCTATCTCCACGATGTAACATTACGGGCAGAGCCGTACATGTACTGGATTGTCGAGCAGATTAAGCAACGAAAAATGCCGATGGAACTGGTACTGCTACCCATAGTGGAGAGCGCTTTTGACCCTAAGGCAACATCCGCCTCAAACGCGGCTGGCCTTTGGCAGATTGTGCCCACAACTGGCAGGAATTATGGCCTAAAGCAAAACCAATGGTATGACGGTCGTCGCGATGTCGTCGCGTCCACCACCGCTGCACTCGATATGATGCAACGTCTCAATCGCATGTTCGACGGCGATTGGTTGTTGACGATTGCTGCTTATAACAGCGGTGAAGGACGGGTCATTCAGGCGATGAAATCCAATAAAGCGAAGGGGAAACCCACCGATTTTTGGGCACTGTCATTGCCGCGCGAGACCACTATCTATGTGCCGAAAATGCTTGCGCTTAGTAATATTATTAAGAATAGCAAACAATACGGCGTCGCCCTGCCGAAAAGCAATGACGACCGCGCTTTAGCGCGCGTGGAAGTGGGTCAGCAAATAGGTTTGAGCCAGGCGGCGGAAATGTCGGGTTTGTCGTTAACGAAGCTGAAAAGCTTCAATACCGGCTACAAGCGTAATGTAACCGCGCCAAACGGCCCGCATTACATTATGTTGCCCAAAGCCCACGCCACACAGCTGAGGGATTCGCTGGCGGTAGGCGACATCGCAGCGGTGCAGCAATCCACCCAGTTGGCGGATACGGCAGTCAGCGGCGCGAAATACCAGGTACGTTCCGGAGATACCTTGTCGGGCATTGCCAAACGTCTGAATGTGAAGGCGAGCGACTTGTTGAAATGGAACAACCTGCGTACCAGCAGCAGCCTGAAAGTCGGGCAAACATTGCAGGTGGCGGACAATAGCCTCGGCGGCAAAGCCGGACAGGCGCTGCCGGTGGCCAATAACGGCGGCAGCATCACCTACCGGGTACGTAAGGGTGATTCCTTGTCCAGCATTGCCAAACGGCACGGTGTCGATATACAGGACGTCAAGCGCTGGAACGGCGCGCTGGATAATGCCGGCACCTTGCAGCCAGGCCTGAAGCTGACGTTGTTTGTCAACGGCAAAGCCACCGACTCCTGACGGGTTACGGCACATAAAAAAACAAGCACCGCGGTGCTTGTTTTTTTTATGCCTGGATCATGCCCCGCTCACCTAACCGGCATTCGGTATTCCGACGATTTTGGTTTCCGGCACCGATTTATCGGTGCGCTTATGGGGTTCAAACTCAACCAGCAGCGGATTATGATCCGAGGCCTGCGTGACCAGTACCGATGCCTCGGTGACTTTCAGCCCCCGGTAAAACACAAAATCCAGCGGACGGCCAAAAGCGCG
Source organism: Sodalis sp. RH14 (assembly GCF_047324285.1). Lineage (NCBI taxonomy): Bacteria > Pseudomonadati > Pseudomonadota > Gammaproteobacteria > Enterobacterales > Bruguierivoracaceae > Sodalis > Sodalis sp. RH14. Next base: position 1,026,113 of record NZ_CP178739.1, on the reverse strand, counting down.
GCGGCGCTGATCGTCGATAAACTTCACTTCGCGCAACGTCATCCGATCGGCAAAACGATATAAAGCTGTAATCCGCTGCCGGCTCCAGGCATTAAAATCACCCGCCATGATCACCGGTCCCTGATGATTCAGGATTTGCTCGCCAATCGGCCCCAGCTGCTTGCTGTAGACGTCCACGCCCAGGCTGAAGTTAACCGCATGGATATTGACCACCATCATCAGTTGCCCGTCATACAGGGGATAAACGGTGACCAGGGCGGATTTCGCCAAACGCAGCAGCGGTTCCCGCTCGCGCAGCGGGCAACAATAAACCGGATGTGCCGCGGACAATGTCATGACACCCGACGGATGCTGCGGAAATATCAGTGCCGGCACCTGGTCGGTCGCCAGATAATTTGATGTAGCAAACCTCACCAGCTCCGGCGTGGTTTGTGCCTCCTGCAATAATACCAGTTGGGCATCCTTGCCGAACCCTTGCAGCACGGAGAGCCAATCAGCACGCTGCTGTTTGTAGATGTTCCAGACCATTACCCGCAATAGCTTGGATCCCGGCAACGGCTCGCCGGGAGGCAACGCTTGACCAAGGCGACTGAAGGCAAGTGGGGGGAAAATACGCTCAACCGGCTGTCCCGCAACATACCTGACTGAATATGTTTTTTTTGCCACGGTTACCGCCTATTTAACTGTTTCTTTTGCGTCTGTGTCATGATTAATGGATTCATTTGGACAGCTATTTTTTATCCACAGACATTGTTACGATCATGATCTTTTATAGAATGTTTAATTTTTAAATTCAACGCCGAAGCACAATACGGCATCGGTTTCACTCATTGTACCATAAAATTTGTTTTAACCGGGGCCATGCGCCTGTTTGCCCCGCCGCCTAACGATTTGCCTGTTATTAATGGGCCGCATTAATTAGTCAAAGATCTATGATAAATAATGATTTTACCCTGGAGTTTGCCCAGCGGGGATGGTGCGTGAGGAAGGGAAAATATTTGTCGTGAGATAGCAGGGGTAACATCAGGCATAAAAAAAACCCTGAACATATGTTCAGGGCCTTATTTAGGGTGGCGGTGCGGACGGGACTCGAACCCGCGACCCCCGGCGTGACAGGCCGGTATTCTAACCGACTGAACTACCGCACCACGATTCGGTACTACACCCAAACATAACATTTGCGGGGTCAACGCCTGTTAAAACCGTTTGCGGTGCTTGACCAACGCCTTTCGCTTCGCTCAAGGTATTGGTCTTAATGGATGCCTGGCAGTTGATGCCTGACTGCGTCAGGCCCCCTTCGGGCCGCCGCAAGCGGCGTTCAACAGGCTCCGCCTGTTGTCCTGCTCTCTGACTCGAGTAGCGAACTGCCAGGGTTACTTCACAACGCCTCTCGCTTCGCTCAAGGTATTGGTCTTAATGGATGCCTGGCAGTTGATGCCTGACTGCGTCAGGCCCCCTTCGGGCCGCCGCAAGCGGCGTTCAACAGGCTCCGCCTGTTGTCCTGCTCTCTGACTCGAGTAGCGAACTGCCAGGGTTACTTCACAACGCCTCTCGCTTCGCTCAAGGTATTGGTCTTAATGGATGCCTGGCAGTTGATGCCTGACTGCGTCAGGCCCCCTTCGGGCCGCCGCAAGCGGCGTTCAACAGGCTCCGCCTGTTGTCCTACTCTCTTACTCGAGTAGCGAACTGCCAGGGTTACTTCACAACGCCTTTCGCTTCGCTCAAGGTATTGGTCTTAATGGATGCCTGGCAGTTCCCTACTCTCGCATGGGGAGACCCCACACTACCATCGGCGCTACGGCGTTTCACTGCTGAGTTCGGCATGGGGTCAGGTGGGACCACCGCGCTAGTGCCGCCAGGCAAATTCGTTTACCAACCGTCATCCTGCTACTGATGACCATCGGCCTTTATCCGGAACTTCGCTGAAAATTCTCTCGCCGCCCCTGGGGGCGACGCTCTCTTCGCGTCAAACACTTTAGGTGTTGTAAGGTTAAGCCTCACGGGTCATTAGTATCGGTTAGCTCAACGCATCGCTGCGCTTACACACCCGACCTATCAACGTCATCGTCTTTAACGTCCCTTCAGGTGACTTAAAGCCACAGGGAAGACTCATCTCGAGGCAAGTTTCCCGCTTAGATGCTTTCAGCGGTTATCTCTTCCGCACGTAGCTACCGGGCAATGCCATTGGCATGACAACCCGAACACCAGTGGTGCGTCCACTCCGGTCCTCTCGTACTAGGAGCAGCCCCTCTCAATCTTCCAACGCCCACGGCAGATAGGGACCGAACTGTCTCACGACGTTCTAAACCCAGCTCGCGTACCACTTTAAATGGCGAACAGCCATACCCTTGGGACCTACTTCAGCCCCAGGATGTGATGAGCCGACATCGAGGTGCCAAACACCGCCGTCGATATGAACTCTTGGGCGGTATCAGCCTGTTATCCCCGGAGTACCTTTTATCCGTTGAGCGATGGCCCTTCCATTCAGAACCACCGGATCACTAAGACCTGCTTTCGCACCTGCTCGAGCCGTCACTCTCGCAGTCAAGCTAGCTTATGCCTTTGCACTAACCTCACGATGTCCGACCGTGATTAGCTAACCTTCGTGCTCCTCCGTTACTCTTTAGGAGGAGACCGCCCCAGTCAAACTACCCACCAGACACTGTCCTCGACCCAGATTATGGGCCGGAGTTAGAACATCAAACATTAAAGGGTGGTATTTCAAGGTTGGCTCCATGCAGACTGGCGTCCACACTTCAAAGCCTCCCACCTATCCTACACATCAAGGCTCAATGTTCAGTGTCAAGCTATAGTAAAGGTTCACGGGGTCTTTCCGTCTTGCCGCGGGTACACTGCATCTTCACAGCGAGTTCAATTTCACTGAGTCTCGGGTGGAGACAGCCTGGCCATCATTACGCCATTCGTGCAGGTCGGAACTTACCCGACAAGGAATTTCGCTACCTTAGGACCGTTATAGTTACGGCCGCCGTTTACCGGGGCTTCGATCAAGAGCTTCTCCTTGCGGATAACCCCATCAATTAACCTTCCGGCACCGGGCAGGCGTCACACCGTATACGTCCACTTTCGTGTTTGCACAGTGCTGTGTTTTTAATAAACAGTTGCAGCCAGCTGGTATCTGCGACTGGCTTCAGCTCGGGGAGCAAGTCCCTCCACCTAATGCCAGCGTGCCTTCTCCCGAAGTTACGGCACCATTTTGCCTAGTTCCTTCACCCGAGTTCTCTCAAGCGCCTTGGTATTCTCTACCTGACCACCTGTGTCGGTTTGGGGTACGATTCGATGTGACCTGGAGCTTAGAGGCTTTTCCTGGAAGCGTAGCATCAATTCCTTCACCACCGTAGTGGCTCGTTATCACGCCTCAGTGTTGAATAAAAAAGCGGATTTACCTGCCTTTTCCACCTTCACGCTTAAACCGGGACAACCGTCGCCCGGCGAACCTAGCTTTCTCCGTCCCCCCTTCGCAGTCACACCCAGTACAGGAATATTAACCTGTTTCCCATCGACTACGCCTTTCGGCCTCGCCTTAGGGGTCGACTCACCCTGCCCCGATTAACGTTGGACAGGAACCCTTGGTCTTCCGGCGAGCGGGCTTTTCACCCGCTTTATCGTTACTTATGTCAGCATTCGCACTTCTGATACCTCCAGCAGCCCTCACAGGCCACCTTCGCAGGCTTACAGAACGCTCCCCTACCCAACAATACCCGAAGGTATCGCTGCCGCAGCTTCGGTGCATGGTTTAGCCCCGTTACATCTTCCGCGCAGGCCGACTCGACCAGTGAGCTATTACGCTTTCTTTAAATGATGGCTGCTTCTAAGCCAACATCCTGGCTGTCTGTGCCTTCCCACATCGTTTCCCACTTAACCATGACTTTGGGACCTTAGCTGGCGGTCTGGGTTGTTTCCCTCTTCACGACGGACGTTAGCACCCGCCGTGTGTCTCCCGTGGTAACATTCTTCGGTATTCGCAGTTTGCATCGGGTTGGTAATCCGGGGTGGACCCCTAGCCGAAACAGTGCTCTACCCCCGAAGATGAATTCACGAGGCGCTACCTAAATAGCTTTCGGGGAGAACCAGCTATCTCCCGGTTTGATTGGCCTTTCACCCCCAGCCACAAGTCATCCGCTAATTTTTCAACATTAGTCGGTTCGGTCCTCCAGTTAGTGTTACCCAACCTTCAACCTGCCCATGGCTAGATCACCGGGTTTCGGGTCTATACCCTGCAACTTAACGCCCAGTTAAGACTCGGTTTCCCTACGGCTCCCCTATTCGGTTAACCTTGCTACAGAATATAAGTCGCTGACCCATTATACAAAAGGTACGCAGTCACCCTGATAAATCAAGGCTCCCACTGCTTGTACGTACACGGTTTCAGGTTCTATTTCACTCCCCTCGCCGGGGTTCTTTTCGCCTTTCCCTCACGGTACTGGTTCACTATCGGTCAGTCAGGAGTATTTAGCCTTGGAGGATGGTCCCCCCATCTTCAGACAGGATATCACGTGTCCCGCCCTACTCATCGAGCTCACAGCACTTGCACCTTCGGATACGGGGCTATCACCCTGTGTTGCCGGACTTTCCAGACCGTTCTCCTGATGCAAATGCTGATGGTGACTCTGGGCTGTTCCCCGTTCGCTCGCCGCTACTAGGGGAATCTCGGTTGATTTCTTTTCCTCGGGGTACTGAGATGTTTCAGTTCCCCCGGTTCGCCTCAATACGCTATGGATTCACGTAATGATAGTGCAACGAATTGCACTGGGTTTCCCCATTCGGACATCGCCGGCTGATAGCGCTTCATATCAGCTCACCGGCGCATTTCGCGGATTAGCACGTCCTTCATCGCCTCTGACTGCCTAGGCATCCACCGTGTACGCTTATTCACTTAACCTCACAACCCTAAAGTGTCTTCGGAATGGCTGCGAAAGGCCCCTGCCGGTGTTGCGCGGTGCTCGCCATGCTCATGGACATACAGTCCACTCCGCTGGCTGCGCGCCGTGCGCCTTGGCCGGGACTTTCTCGCTCATCCCTCAACAAGGCCACCATCGACACGGCGACCTTATTAGGTTTGCTTGCTTTGAGAGAATCGCATACTGATTTTGCTCAGCATGTTTTTTTCAAATTTTCAGCTTGTTCCGGATTGTTAAAGAGCATGTATTTCGCAGCATACTCATAAGAGTGTGCTCTGAAATAGACAGCGGGATATGGCGTCCCCTAGGGGGTTCGAACCCCTGTTACCGCCGTGAAAGGGCAGTGTCCTAGGCCACTAGACGAAGGGGACAAAGATAGGATCACGAAGCAGTGCTGCTTCGCAAAAAAAACCATACGAGCTGTTTGCTCATTACAGTTATCAGACAATCTGTGTGGACACTACACAATCTAGTATCTATTTCGGTAAGGAGGTGATCCAACCGCAGGTTCCCCTACGGTTACCTTGTTACGACTTCACCCCAGTCATGAATCACAAAGTGGTAAGCGCCCTCCCGAAGGTTAAGCTACCTACTTCTTTTGCAACCCACTCCCATGGTGTGACGGGCGGTGTGTACAAGGCCCGGGAACGTATTCACCGTGGCATTCTGATCCACGATTACTAGCGATTCCGACTTCATGGAGTCGAGTTGCAGACTCCAATCCGGACTACGACGCACTTTGTGAGGTCCGCTTACTCTCGCGAGTTCGCTTCTCTTTGTATGCGCCATTGTAGCACGTGTGTAGCCCTACTCGTAAGGGCCATGATGACTTGACGTCATCCCCACCTTCCTCCGGTTTGTCACCGGCAGTCTCCTTTGAGTTCCCACCATTACGTGCTGGCAACAAAGGATAAGGGTTGCGCTCGTTGCGGGACTTAACCCAACATTTCACAACACGAGCTGACGACAGCCATGCAGCACCTGTCTCAGAGTTCCCGAAGGCACGTTCGCATCTCTGCAAACTTCTCTGGATGTCAAGAGTAGGTAAGGTTCTTCGCGTTGCATCGAATTAAACCACATGCTCCACCGCTTGTGCGGGCCCCCGTCAATTCATTTGAGTTTTAACCTTGCGGCCGTACTCCCCAGGCGGTCGATTTAACGCGTTAGCTCCGAAAGCCACGGCTCAAGGCCACAACCTTCAAATCGACATCGTTTACAGCGTGGACTACCAGGGTATCTAATCCTGTTTGCTCCCCACGCTTTCGTACCTGAGCGTCAGTCTTCGTCCAGGGGGCCGCCTTCGCCACCGGTATTCCTCCAGATCTCTACGCATTTCACCGCTACACCTGGAATTCTACCCCCCTCTACGAGACTCTAGCCTGCCAGTTTCAAATGCAGTTCCCGGGTTAAGCCCGGGGATTTCACATCTGACTTAACAGACCGCCTGCGTACGCTTTACGCCCAGTAATTCCGATTAACGCTCGCACCCTCCGTATTACCGCGGCTGCTGGCACGGAGTTAGCCGGTGCTTCTTCTGCGGGTAACGTCAATCAACAAGGTTATTAACCTTATCGCCTTCCTCCCCGCTGAAAGTGCTTTACAACCCGAAGGCCTTCTTCACACACGCGGCATGGCTGCATCAGGCTTGCGCCCATTGTGCAATATTCCCCACTGCTGCCTCCCGTAGGAGTCTGGACCGTGTCTCAGTTCCAGTGTGGCTGGTCATCCTCTCAGACCAGCTAGGGATCGTCGCCTAGGTGAGCCATTACCTCACCTACTAGCTAATCCCATCTGGGTTCATCCGATGGCGTGAGGCCCGAAGGTCCCCCACTTTGGTCTTGCGACGTTATGCGGTATTAGCTACCGTTTCCAGTAGTTATCCCCCACCATCAGGCAGATCCCCAGACATTACTCACCCGTCCGCCGCTCGCCGGCAAAGTAGCAAGCTACTTCCCGCTGCCGCTCGACTTGCATGTGTTAGGCCTGCCGCCAGCGTTCAATCTGAGCCATGATCAAACTCTTCAATTAAAAGCTTGATGCTCAAAGATTGTCATACTGTTAATCTTATGAATTAACTGTTTGTTCACTCTTCAAGACTTGGTATTTTTGTGTTTCGATACGGTCTTGTGAGTGCCCACACAGATTGTCTGATAAATTGTTAAAGAGCATGGCCAGCGTGCATCAATCTCACCTGGCGCGGGTTGCGTATATTACGTTTTCCCGCTGAAGAGTCAAGCTTTTATTTGCCCGAACCGGGCGCTTTTCCCTTCCCGACCCGGCATCGCGTTAGCGTTTGTTCCCGGTCAGTGGAGGCGCATTATAGGGACTTTCTCGCAGGTGACAAGGGCTATTTCGAAAAAAAATTTCAAGTGCTCAATATTAGCGCAAAACGTGGGTAAACGGCGTTTTATCCAGCCCGCAGAAGGCGCGGTCAAGCGGCCGGGGTCAAGCCAAGCATCACGGGGACGGTGGCGATCGATACGGATATGAATGCCCGGTGCGACCAAACAGCAGGCCGGACATAGTAAAAAAGCCCCGCCGTGAACAGAACACGGCGGGGCTTTTTTGCCAGGTTATTGCGATATGCGGTTATTGCCTGGCCACGATATGGCCGTTTTCCACTTCCAGCCGGATGGGGACGCCCGGGATAAGCGTACCTGACAACATCTGCTGCGACAGCGGGTTTTCTATTTCCTGCTGGATAGCGCGTTTCAGCGGCCGCGCGCCGTATACCGGATCGAACCCCTCCTCGCTGAGCAGCGCCAGCGCCTCGGCGCTCAGCGTCATGCTGTAGCCGCGATCTTCCAACCGTTTGTACAGACGCTGCAGCTGGATTTGCGCGATGTCAGCGATATGCTCGCGACCCAGGGGATGGAAGACCACCACTTCATCGACCCGGTTAATGAATTCCGGACGGAAATGATGGCTGACCACACCCAGCACCATATCTTTCATTTCCTGATAGTTCATCTGGCCAAACCGCTCCTGGATAATATCGGACCCCAGGTTGGAGGTCATGATCACCACCGTATTGCGGAAATCCACCGTACGCCCCTGACCGTCGGTTAAGCGCCCGTCGTCCAGCACCTGCAGCAGGATATTGAACACATCGGGATGCGCCTTTTCGATTTCATCGAGCAGGATAACCGAATAAGGGCGGCGGCGAACGGCTTCCGTCAGATAACCGCCTTCCTCATAACCGACATATCCCGGAGGCGCGCCCACCAGCCGCGAAACAGAGTGCTTCTCCATAAATTCCGACATGTCGATACGTACCATGGCGTCGTCGCTGCTAAACAAGAAGGTCGCCAACGCTTTGCACAGCTCGGTTTTACCCACCCCGGTCGGACCGAGGAACATAAACGAACCGATGGGCCGGTTGGGGTCCGCCAATCCGGCGCGGCTGCGCCTGATGGCGTTGGACACGGCCTCCACCGCCTCGTTCTGGCCGATGACCCGATGGTGCAGTTCCTGTTCCATGCGCACCAGTTTGTCACGTTCGCTTTCCAGCATGCGCGAGACCGGAATACCGGTCCAGCGCGCCAGGACTTCGGCAATCTCGACATCGGTGACCCGGTTGCGCAGCAGGCGCATGGTTTTGCCTTCCGCCTGGGCCGCCGCCGCCAACTGTTTTTCCAGTTCGGGGATCTTACCGTACTGTAATTCGGACATGCGCGCCAAATCCCCTACCCGCCTGGCCTGCTCAATGGAAAGCTTCGCCTGCTCCAGCTCCGCTTTCAGGGACTGGGTACCGGAAAGCGAGGCTTTTTCGGCTTTCCACTCTTCTTCCAGTTCGGAATACTCCCGTTCCTTCTGCGACAGTTCGGCTTCCAGCATCTCCAGCCGTTTGATGCTGGCGTCGTCGGATTCCTTCTTCAGCGCCTGTTGCTCAAGCTTAAGCTGGATAATACGCCGTTCAAGACGGTCCAGCGCCTCCGGTTTGGAATCCATTTGAATACGGATGCTGGAGGCCGCTTCGTCTATCAGGTCGATAGCCTTATCCGGCAGTTGCCGATCGGAAATATAGCGATGGGACAGCGTCGCCGCGGCCACGATGGCCGGGTCGGTGATCTGCACATGGTGATGCAGCTCATAGCGTTCTTTCAGGCCGCGCAGGATGGCGATGGTATCCTCCACGCTCGGTTCGGCGACAAATACTTTCTGGAACCGGCGCTCCAGCGCGGCGTCCTTCTCGATATACTGCCGGTACTCATTGAGCGTAGTGGCGCCGACGCAATGCAGCTCGCCGCGCGCCAGCGCGGGTTTAAGCATATTGCCGGCATCCATCGCCCCGTCGGCTTTACCGGCGCCGACCATGGTGTGCAGCTCATCGATAAACAGGATAATGTGGCCTTCCTGTTTCGACAGATCGCTCAGCACCCCTTTCAGGCGTTCCTCGAACTCCCCGCGATATTTTGCCCCGGCCACCAGCGAGCCCATATCCAATGACAGCACCCGGCTGTTTTTCATGCCTTCGGGCACTTCGCCGTTAATGATACGCTGCGCCAGTCCTTCGACGATGGCGGTTTTACCCACCCCCGGCTCGCCGATTAACACCGGATTATTCTTGGTGCGGCGCTGCAGGACCTGGATCGTGCGCCGGATTTCCTCGTCACGGCCGATAACCGGGTCCAGTTTGCCGAGCTCCGCCCGCTCGGTCAGATCGATGGTATATTTTTTTAATGCCTGCCGTTGATCTTCGGCACCTTGATCGTTCACGTTGTCCCCGCCCCGCATTTGCTCGATAGCCTGGGTGATTTTTTCCGTGCTCGCGCCGGCTGATTTGAGCAAATCCGCCAGGGTCCCGCGCGAATCAAGCGCCGCCAGCACGAACAGTTCGGACGAAATAAAACTATCGGCGCGTTTTTGCGCCAGTTTGTCGCACAGGTTCAGTACCCGCACCAGATCCTGGGAAGGCTGCACGTCGCCGCCGGTGCCTTCCACCTGGGGCAGGCGCTCGATGGCTTTTTCAATCTCGGTGCGCAACGGCCCGGGGTTGATGCCCGCGGATTGCAGCAACGGACGCACCGTGCCGCCCTCCTGGTTAAGCAAGGCCTGCATGACGTGAAGCGGTTCGATAAATTGATTGTCGCGCCCAAGCGCTAGTGATTGAGCGTCGGCGAGGGCAAGCTGGAATTTATTGGTAAGACGATCCAAGCGCATAACTCCTCCCATATTGGTCAAAATTGCTACTGGAGATTAAATAAGGTCGTTTATTTAAAATTCAAGGATATTTCGCCAAATAAGTGGGAGATACCGCTTATCCGCCATGGACCGTCTTGGTGAAAGAGATTATATCAGCCAGACCAAAGTTGCCATACGTCCAGTGACACCATCGCGCCGATAGGAGAAATATGATGCTGCCTGGGTCACAGTACAGCGATCCCCGCCATAGATCTGGCCAACGCCGGCGGCGCGCAGCCGCAATCGGGCCAGGTGATAGATATCGGCGAGATATTTATCGCCATGGGGAAGAAAAGCGTCCGCAGCCTGCGGATCCCGGTCAACAAACGCCGCCTTAACCTCAGCGCCGACCTCAAACGAGGCCGGGCCGATGGCCGGTCCAAGCCAGGCCATGATCGAACCGGCGTCGGCATGGAATCCCGCCAGCGTATTTTCCAGGATGCCGGCGCATAAACCCCGCCAGCCCGCATGGGCGGCCGCCACCTCCGTGCCGGCGCGATCGCAGAACAGCACCGGCAGACAATCGGCGGTCATGATCGCACAGACCTGCCCGATCTCGCGGGTATAGGCCGCATCGGCCTGGTTAAGCGCCGGCGCGTCCCCGGTCAGCGTAGCGACGTCGGTGCCATGGACCTGTTGCAGCCAGCGCGGCGCGGCGGGCAGTCCCGCCAGCGCAATCAGCCGTTGCCGGTTTTCCGCCACCGCGTCCGCATCGTCGCCGACATGATCGCCCAGGTTAAGCGAGTCGTAGGGCGGATGGCTTACCCCGCCACGGCGGGTGGTGGAACAGGCGCGCACGTTGGCGGGCGCGGGCCAGTCGGGGACGATCGGCCGGCTCATGGTTATTCCATCTGCTCGTTGGCCATCGCGACGTCCGCCTGCATCGCAGCGATCAAATCCACCATATCCTGCGGCAGCGGCGCATGCCATTCCATTTCAATGGAGGTGATGGGATGATACAGGCGCAACATGGTGGCATGGAGCGCCTGGCGATCGAAGCCGCGCAACAGTGCGACAAAGGCGTCGGAGGCGCCTTTGGGCGGACGCGGCCGGCCGCCGTATAAAGGGTCGCCCACCAGAGGATGGTTGATATGCGCCATATGCACCCGGATCTGATGGGTGCGGCCGGTTTCCAGCCGCAGCCGCAGACGGGTATGCACACGGAAATGCTCCATGATGCGATAATGGGTGACCGCGGGTTTGCCCATCGGGCTCACCGCCATATGGGTACGCTTGCTGGGATGGCGGGAAATCGGCTGCTCCACCGTGCCGCCGGCGGTCATATTGCCGATGGCCACCGCTTCATATTCACGGGTAATTTCCCGCGCCTGCAGGGATTCCACCAGCCGGGTCTGCGCCGGAACCGTCTTGGCGACCACCATCAGCCCGGTGGTATCCTTATCCAGGCGATGGACGATGCCGGCCCGGGGAACTTCGGCAATCGGCGGAAAATAATGCAGCAACGCGTTCAGGATAGTGCCGTCGGCATTGCCGGCGCCGGGATGCACCACCAAATCGCGGGGTTTATTCAGCACCATGATATCGTCGTCTTCATAGACGATATTCAGGGCGATATCCTGGGCCGCCCAGCGCGTGTCCTCTTCAAGAACCGCATTGATTTCAATGTTTTCTCCTCCCAGCACCTTTTCTTTCGGCGTTGGGAGCACGATCCCGTTAACCTGAACCAGTCCATCCAGAATCCAGACTTTTATGCGCGATCGGGAATAATCAGGGAACATTTCGGCCAAAGCCTGATCTAATCGTTGCCCGAGTTGTGATTCATTCACCACACCGGTGAGTAGTAGTTGTTGTGCCATATGCAGCTTCTTCGTTATCAAAGGGTTTTCACGGCAATGCCGTTTAGAATAATATGCTATTGTAGCTGGTCTCATTCGGGAGCTTAACGGACAGTCTCCCGGAATAACACTCGAGGATAAGCAAAACGTCATGATGCGTATGAAATATCTGGTGGCAGCAGCCACATTGAGCCTGATGCTGGTCGGTTGCTCCAGTTCCAAGGATCCCGTTCCGGATAATCCGCCCGCCGAGATTTATGCTTCCGCACAGCTCAAATTGCAGGACGGCAACTATAAGGGAGCCATCAGGGAACTGGAAGCACTGGATAACCGCTATCCGTTCGGTCCCTATGCGCAGCAGGTTCAGCTTGACTTGATTTATGCCTATTATAAATCGGCGGATCTCACTTTAGCCCAAGCCTCGATCGATCGTTTTCTGCGCCTGAATCCGACGCATCCAAACGTCGACTATGTCCTCTACATGCGTGGCCTGACAGATATGGCGCTGGACGACAGCGCATTGCAAGGGTTCTTCGGCGTGGATCGTTCCGACCGCGACCCGGAGCATGCCCGCGCGGCCTATCGTGATTTTACGCAACTGGTTCGCGGCTATCCGAACAGTCAGTATGCCACGGATGCCGGCAAACGTCTGGTTTATCTGAAGGATCGCCTGGCTAAGTATGAGCTGGCCGTCGTACAGTTTTACACCAAACGCGGCGCCTATGTCGCGGTGGTCAACCGGGTCGAGCAGATGCTGCGTGATTTCCCCGACGCCCAGGCCACACGCGACGCGCTGCCTTTGATGCAAAATGCTTACCGGCAGTTGCAGCTTCAGGGACAGGCCGACAAAGTGGCAAAAGTCATCAGCGCCAATCCAGCCTGATTACCGGCGCACGCCGACAACGAAATCCCGGTAGCTTCGGCTACCGTTTTTTTTGGTCAGGACGGGGCATTAAAAAGGAAATTGGGGAGGGCTTGGGCGGGATAAATCGACAGGACGCCACCTGACTTATCCATTCGATAATGCCCCATTCATCCGCAACACTCAAGCCTCGCGCCCGCTTTAGCGCGAGGGTGTCACAAAACCTGTGATCGCCCGCTCAACCCCGAAAAATAAGTGACATAAATCACACTTTCCCGTCATTCTGGGGGTATGCTTAAATTACGTAGACGGAAATAGGTAGAGAGGTAGTGATATGATTATCAATATTACCAGTAAGCAAATGGATATTACTCCGGCCATTCGTCAACATGCGGAAGAACGCCTGGCTAAACTGGCTAAATGGCAGACCCAACTGATAAATCCTCATATAATCCTCTCCAAGCAACCTCAGGGATTTGTGGCCGATGCCACCCTCAATACGCCTAACGGGCAATTAGTCGCCAGCGCCAGCAACCAGGACATGTATGCTGCCATCAACGAACTGATTACCAAGCTGGAACGCCAGCTCAATAAGGTACAGCATAAGGGCGAAGCCCGCCGCGCCGCGGAATGCGTCAAGACCGCCGCGACAAACATTGTCGAAGAATAACCGCATGCCGGCCGGGCGATGATCCCATCCCGGCAGCGGGCAGGCCTGGATAGCCGATACAACGATCATAACGCGCCTTAATGGCGCGTTTTATATTGACAGAATGAAAAGCCAGCGGTTACTGTAAGCCTCCGGATAATTACAAAGTCGATACCATGCATACCACACCGTTTTTCTTCGCCTTCTTTTTTATCTTCCCCTGAACGGGAGGCCGTCGTCCTATGAGAAAGAATACGAAGACGAACAAAAAAGCCTCCTGAAAACAGGAGGCTTTTTTTATGACCGATTGAAAGGTAGCTAACAACATGAGCGACAACCCATTATTGGCACTGCGCGAACGCATCAGCGCACTGGATTTAAAGCTGTTATCACTGCTGGCGGAAAGACGCGGGCTGGCGCTCGACGTGGCGCGCAGCAAATTAACCACCCACCGTCCCATCCGCGATAAGGAACGTGAACGGATGCTGCTGGAACACCTGGTCACGGAAGGCAAAAAACTCAATCTCGACGGATTTTATATTACGCGGCTGTTTCAGCTGATTATCGAAGATTCCGTGCTGACCCAGCAGGCACTGTTGCAATCCAACCTGAACCAAACCCTGGAGCGCTCGGCACGCATCGCTTTTTTGGGGCCGAAAGGCTCTTATTCACATCTGGCCGCGCGGCAATACGGCGCACGCTATTTTGATCAGGTGGTGGAATGCGGTTGCCAGAAGTTTCCCGACATCATCCAGATGGTGGAGACCGGCCAGGCCGATTATGGCGTGCTGCCCATTGAAAACAGCAGCTCAGGATCCATTAACGACGTCTACGACCTGCTGCAACATACCCATCTCTCCTTGGTGGGGGAACTGACCAATCCCATCGATCACTGTATGCTGGTCACCGGCGAGAGCAGTCTCGACCAAATAGAGGTGGTGTATAGCCATCCGCAGCCGTTCCAGCAGTGCAGCCAGTTTATCAGCCGCTATCCGCAGTGGAAGATTGAGTATTGCGAAAGCACCGCCGCCGCCATGGAAAAAGTGGCGGCGCTGCGCTCCCCGCATGCGGCGGCGCTCGGCAGCGGCCCTGGCGGCGCGTTGTACGGCCTGCAGGTGCTGGAACACAATCTGGCCAATCAACAGCAAAATTTCACCCGCTTTATTGTGCTGGCGCGCAAGGCGATTGACGTGTCCGAGCAGGTACCGGCCAAGACCACCCTGATTATGGCCACCGGCCAGCAGTCCGGCGCGCTGGTGGAGGCGCTGCTGGTGCTGCGCGATCAGGGTATTGTGATGACGCGGCTGGAGTCGCGGCCCATTCACGGCAATCCGCGCGAAGAGATGTTTTATATCGACGTACAGGCTAATTTACGCGGCGCGGCGATGCAAAAGGCGTTGATCGGGCTACAGGCCATCACCCGGTCGCTGAAAGTGCTGGGTTGCTACCCGTCGGAAAACGTGGTGCCGGTCGATCCACAATAAATCGCGCGCTCACTGGCGCTGACATGAAACGGGCCATATCACATGGCCCTGCGTTGGTTGAACCCGGCTATTTGCGGATATCATTGGCCTGGCGCAGCAGCAAGCGACTTTCCTCCAGAAAGCTTTGGGCGTAGCGGCCGAACCAATGCTCTATCTTTTTAAAGCGGGCGATAAACGCCTGTTTATCCCCTTGCTCCAGCAAGGAAATGGCCTCGCCGAAGCGCTGGTAATAACGCTTAATCAGCGCCAGGTTACTTTCCGAGGACATAATAATGTCCGCATACAATTGCGGATCCTGGGCAAATAAGCGTCCGATCATCGCCAGCTCCAGGCGGTATATCGGCGACGACAAGGCCAGCAGCTGTTCCAGCTCGACATTCTCTTCCGCCAGGTGCATGCCATAAGCAAAGGTGGCGAAATGGCGCAGCGCCTGGATAAACGCCATATTCTGGTCGTGCTCCACGGCGCTGGTGCGGTGCAGCCGGGCGCCCCATACCTGGATTTGTTCCAGCAGCCATTGATAGGCCTCAGGCTGCCGGCCATCGCAATAGACTACCACCTGCTTGGCCAGGCTGCCGCTGTCGGGACCGAACATGGGATGCAGTCCCAAAACCGGCCCGTTATGGGCGGCCAGCATCGCTTGTAGCGGTGCGTTTTTTATCGACGCCAGATCCAGCAGGATACAGTCCTCCGGCAACGGCGGCAGGCGCTCAATGACCTCGACCGTCAGGTGGATGGGCACACTGACGATCACCATGCCCGCGTCCGCCAACAGTTCCGATGCCCGCGCCCAGTCATCCTGTTCCAGGATCCTGACCTGGTAACCGGAGAGCTGCAGCATTTTTTTAAACAGCCCGCCCATCTGGCCGCCGCCGCCGACAATCACCACCGGTCGCAGCTGCGGACAAAGCGATTTGAAACCCTTATCGTTTTCGCTGGAATAGGATTCGCGCATCACGCGTCTTAGCACATCCTCGATCAAATCAGGCGGCACACCCTGCGCCGCCGCCTCTTGCCGGCGCGACGCCAGCATGGCCGCCTCGCGATCGGGGGCATAAATCGGCAGACCGTAACGGCTTTTCACCTCGCCCACCTCGGCCACCAGCTGCAGCCGCCGGGCCAGCAAAGCTAATAAGGACTTATCCACTTCATCAATCTGATCCCGTAACGCGTTAAGCTCCGCTACCATACGCTCTTATTCTCCCGCCAGCCGTCCCGCCAGGACGCCGCGCAGTTCATTGTGCAGTTGTCGTAACAGTGTATCGGTACTTTGCCAATTGATACAGGCGTCCGTTACCGATACGCCATAGCGCATAGCGGCTCGGGGCTGCTCGGAGGACTGGTTGCCTTCGTGTATATGGCTTTCCAGCATCAGGCCGATAATGGAACGGTTTCCCGCCTTGATTTGCGCCAGCGCCGATTGCGCCACCTCGCCCTGGCGACGATAATCTTTATTGGAATTGCCATGGCTGCAATCAATCATCAGCGCCGCGTTAAGACCGGCCTTGGCCATCTGCTGTTCACAGTCGGCAATGTCGGCGGCATGGTAATTGGGCTGCTTGCCGCCGCGTAGAATGACGTGCCCGTCAGGATTACCGCGGGTTTGCAGTAGCGCTACCTGCCCCGCCTGGTTGATGCCCACAAAGCGGTGCGGCATGGCGGCGGCGCGCATGGCATTGATGGCGGTCGCCAGGCTGCCGTCGGTGCCGTTTTTAAAACCGACCGGCATCGACAGGCCGGAGGCCATTTCACGATGGGTCTGGGACTCGGTGGTGCGCGCGCCGATGGCGGACCAGCTGAACAGATCGCCAAGATACTGCGGGCTGTTCGGATCCAGCGCCTCGGTGGCCAGCGGCAGGCCCATGCGCACCAAATCCAGCAGCAGGCCGCGGGCAATTTTCAGGCCGGCCTCCACGTCGAAGGAGTTGTCCATGTACGGGTCGTTAATCAGGCCCTTCCAGCCCACGGTGGTGCGGGGTTTTTCAAAATAGACGCGCATAACGATATACAGCTGATCGCTCAGCTCCGCCGACAGTTCCGTCAGCCGCCGGGCATAGTCAAGCGCCGAATCCAGGTCATGGATGGAACAGGGGCCGCATACCACCAGCAGCCGGGGATCGCGGCCGTGGATAATATCGGCAATGGTTTGCCGCGCCGTGGCGATAGCCTGCTGCTCGGCATCGGTTAAAGGGAACTGCCGTTTTAGTTCTTCCGGCGTTATCATCACTTGTTCATCAAGGATATGAACATTATTGAGCGCGTCTTTTTGCATGAGAGAAGTCCTGACCAGAGGTTATTGCCGCGGGTCGCAAAAGCGTATTCCCGCTGCGTATGGGCTATACCATACCATGCTCCGTAAAGTTTTCAATCCATATGTGTAAATATTATGGTACCAATCGTATTCCTTTTTAGCATCCGCGTAAACGGGGCGACACCGCGCGAACACCGCCCTACCCCATCAAACAAAAAACCTTTATTTACAATATATTATAACAAATTTACCGCATAGGCTGATTTTACCCATCCTCTATGTGGACGTAAACTTCAGGCTAAAATCATTTTACTGTAAATATATATTTACGATAAACCCATTGAACAACGTGCCGCCGCGCACGCCGCAAAGTCAGATCGGAATCGGTGATCACCTTCGGCCACTCCCTTTAATCAGCTTTCGCCATCCGCTGCAAAACAGGAGTATTCCCGATAGCGCCGAAGGAATGTCTATCGTGCGCTAACGATATGGCGGGGTGAGGGTCCGGCAGCGCGCAAATCGACCCTGTCGATTGCCTGAGAGGCCTTAGCGCGGGACAGTGAAAACAGCACAGACGAGGATTACAGGTCGCTGGATCACGTAATAAACCAATACAGAAATTTTTTGCAGGGTAAGGTAAAAAAGAGAAAAAAGGCCGGCCTACCGGCCGGCCTTTGATAACTAAATGCTTTCGGATGTTGCGAAAGCGTACTAGGCGTTAAGACGTTCTTTGATACGCGCAGACTTACCAGTACGTTCACGCAGGTAATACAGTTTGGCCTGACGCACGGCGCCACGGCGTTTAACCGTGATGCTGTCGATAACCGGTGAATGAGTCTGGAACACACGCTCAACACCTTCGCCATTGGAAATTTTGCGAACAGTGAATGCAGAATGCAGACCGCGGTTACGAATAGCGATAACCACGCCCTCGAATGCCTGCAGACGTTTTTTGCTGCCTTCAACAACCCATACCTTCACTTCCACGGAATCACCCGGACGGAATGCAGGTACGTCCTGCTTCATCTGTTCTTCTTCAATCTGTTTAATAATGTTGCTCATAATAGGTCTCTTACCCTAGGTAAACTGAGTGTTCGGGCTGTCAGCAACAAGGCTGGCATACCCCTATTAGTTTTGTCGCTCGGGCTGATATTCCCGTTGGAACTCAGCCAGCAACTTTGCTTGCTCGTCAGTCAGAGCTAGGCTTTCCAGAAGTTCAGGTCTTCTAAGCCAGGTACGGCCCAGTGACTGTTTCAAACGCCAGCGGCGTATCTGCGCATGGTTGCCCGACAGTAACACCGGCGGAACCTCCATGCCTGCCAACTCTTCGGGACGGGTATAGTGCGGACAGTCCAGCAAGCCCTCGGCGAAGGAGTCCTCCGCCGCCGAGGCCTCATGACCCAATACCCCCGGAATAAACCGGGAGACGGAATCAATCAGCGCCATGGCCGCCAATTCACCGCCGCTGAGCACATAATCACCGATTGACCATTCTTCATCAATTTCGGTGGCTATCAGCCGCTCGTCTATACCTTCATAACGGCCGCACACCAGAATCATCTTCGGGTTGGCGGCCAGCTCGCTCACACCTTGCTGATCGAGCTTACGTCCCTGCGGGGAAAGATAAATAACCTTCGCCCCGGCGCCTGCTTGTTTTTTTGCCTCGTGAATCGCGTCCCGCAAGGGCTGCACCATCATCAGCATGCCCGGTCCGCCGCCATACGGGCGTTCGTCCACGGTACGATGCCTGTCGTGCGTGAAATCACGCGGACTCCAGCACTGCATACTCAGCAGGCCGTTTTTCACTGCCCGGCCAGTTACCCCGTAATCAGTGATGGCGCGAAACATTTCGGGAAACAGGCTGATAACACCAATCCACATAACGCCGTTCCACCCATTATCACTGTTTTACCACCGGGGCTCAAAAACTTGGATCCCAATCGACCTCAATCACATGAGCGCCGAGATCCACCTTTTTGATAACCTGTCCGTCGAGGAACGGAATCAACCGCTCCTGGATACCGAAGGCATCTTTCAGGTTGGCTTTTACCACCATGACATCGTTAGAGCCGGTTTCCATCATATCAATGACGCCGCCCAGCTCGTAGCCCGCAGTGGTTACTACCCGGCAACCCGTAAGGTCTTTCCAGTAATAATCACCCGCGTCCAGAGCCGGCAGCTGCGTTGAATCCACGACGATTTCACAGTTCGTCAGCAGAGCCGCCGCTTCCCGGTCTTCCATGCCTTTGACCTTGATGATCAAATCCTGACTGTGGCGCTTCCAGCCTTCCAGCTCGATACACTGCCACTCACCCGCCCGTTTGATAAACCAGGGCTGGTAATCAAAAATGCTTTCGGATTCTTCAGTGGAAGAAAACACTCTGAGCCAACCGCGAATGCCATACGTCGATCCCATTTTGCCCACGATAATGGGGTTGGTGGGAATTGCGGTACGGATTTGTTTGCTCATAGCCGCCACCGAGATCCTTTAAGCCGCTTTCTTCGCGTCTTTGATAAGACCAGAAACGCGTTCTGAAACGGTGGCGCCCTGGCCGACCCAATGCTCGATGCGATCCAGGTCTAAACGCAGGCCTTCAGCCTGACCGGAAGCGATCGGGTTGTAGAAGCCAATACGTTCAATAAAGCGACCATCACGCGCATTGCGGCTGTCAGTCACGACGATTTGATAAAACGGGCGTTTTTTTGCGCCGCCACGTGCCAAACGAATTGTTACCATAACATCCTCTTTAGTTAATAAAACAACCGGGCCCCATCGAGGAACGGGGCCCAGTTGCCATTTAAAGCAGTAGTATAAAAAGCTCCGAAATTCTACGCGTTTTGGGGCAAAAAGCAATCGATAGTTAACGCCCGGTGAATCCGGGCGGCATCATGCCTTTCATGCCGCGCAGCATTTTCGCCATTCCGCCCTTCTTCATCTTTTTCATCATACGCTGCATATCGTCGAACTGCTTGAGCATACGGTTTACGTCCTGCACCTGCAAACCACAGCCGGTGGCGATACGGCGTTTACGCGACCCTTTGATAATCTCAGGCTGCGCGCGCTCCTTGAACGTCATGGAATTGATGATAGCCTCCATGCGCACCAGGACGCTGTCGTCCATTTGCGATTTAACATTGGCCGGCAGTTGGCCGGCGCCGGGCAGCTTGCTCATCATGCTGGCCATGCCGCCCATACTACGCATTTGCTTAAGCTGGTCGAGAAAATCGGTTAAATCGAAACCATCGCCCTTTTTCAGCTTATTAGCCAGCTTTTCAGCCTGGACGCGGTCGACCTTGCTTTCGATATCCTCGATTAACGACAGTACGTCGCCCATGCCCAGGATCCGTCCGGCGATGCGTTCCGGGTAGAATGGCTCCAGGGCGTCGGTTTTTTCCCCCACGCCCATGAATTTAATCGGTTTGCCGGTGATATGGCGAATGGACAACGCCGCCCCGCCGCGCGCGTCGCCGTCGACCTTGGTCAGAATCACGCCGGTGAGGGGCAGCGCCTCGTTAAACGCCTTGGCGGTATTGGCGGCGTCCTGGCCGGTCATGGCGTCGACGACGAACAGCGTCTCCACCGGCACCACGGCCGCGTGGATCTGCTTGATCTCGTCCATCATGGCTTCATCGACGTGCAAACGGCCGGCGGTATCCACCAGCAACACGTCGTAGAATTTCAGCTTTGCCTGCTGCAACGCCTGCTTGACGATATCAATGGGCCGTTGGCCGGCATCGGACGGGAAAAAATCCACGCCCACCGTCTCAGCCAGGGTTTCCAGCTGTTTGATGGCCGCCGGCCGATAAACGTCGGCGGACACCACCAGCACTTTTTTCTTATGCTTTTCGCGCAGGTATTTGCCAAGCTTGGCGACGCTTGTGGTTTTACCGGCCCCTTGCAGGCCCGCCATCAGCACCACCGCCGGCGGTTGAGCCGCCAGGTTGAGTTCGCTGTTTTCCTCGCCCATCGCGCTGACCAGCTCGGTACGCACGATTTTGACGAATTCCTGGCCCGGCGTCAGGCTTTTATTGACTTCCTGCCCGACCGCGCGCTCTTTTACCCGATTGATAAAATCACGCACCACGGGCAGAGCCACGTCGGCTTCGAGCAGCGCCAGGCGCACCTCGCGCAGGGTATCTTTAATGTTCTCTTCTGTCAGGCGGCCCCGGCCGCTGATATTGCGCAACGAGCGCGATAATCTGTCGGATAAATTTTCAAACATCGTTCTTTACTCAACCTGGAGTCCGGCCGCTTGTGCGACATTATTGCCGGCGAGTATAACACGAAGCAGCGGCAGATCGCTGCCCCGCGACGAGAACGTTTGGTGCGGGACGCCGCTGAGGCTATACTGGTCGCCTCTTTATTCCTTGCCAAAGCCTATTTGCGATATGTCCTGGATTGCCCTACTGGCTTTTGTTGCCTACGCCGTAAGTCTCGGCCTGATCCTGCCCACCGTTTTGCGCAGGAACGACGCCTATCGCCGCCTGGCGCTGCTGTCCGCCGCGGTGGCGCTGATTTGCCACGCCTGCACGTTGTATTTGCGTATATTCGGCGTTCATGCCGGCCAGAACCTGAGCCTGCTGAATATCGGCTCCCTGGTGAGCCTGCTGATAGCCATTGTCATGACCATCGTCGCCGCGCGTAACCGCGGCTGGTTTCTGCTGCCGGTGGTGTATATTTTCGCCATGATTCATTTGGCCGCCTCCACCCTGATGCCCGGCGAATTTATCACCCATCTCGAGGCCACTCCGGGGCTGCTGATCCATATCGGCCTGGCGCTGTTTTCTTATGCGGTGCTGATCATCGCCGCTTTATACGCCTTCCAACTGGCCTGGCTGGATCATCTGCTCAAGACAAAACGGCTGACATTCAGCGCCGATATGCCGCCGCTGATGGGCATTGAGCGCAAGATGTTCCATATTACCCAGGTCGGGGTGGTGCTGCTTACGCTGACCCTGAGCACCGGCCTGCTGTATATGCAAAATATGTTCAGCGGTGAGAATCTGCATAAAGCAGTGCTCTCCTTCGTCGCCTGGTTGGTCTATATTGTTTTATTGTGGGGCCATTATCGTAAAGGCTGGCGCGGGCGCCGCGTGGTATGGCTGAGTTTGGTCGGCGTGCTGTTGCTGACCCTGGCCTATTTCGGCAGCCGCATTTGGCAGAATATTCTGGCCGGCTAGCGAGAAGTCAACGACCACCCGTTACGGCTGGTCGTTAACCGCTTTATTCACCCCTACAAGGAATGCCCACGTTGGAACATGTTTCAACCAGTACGCTGATAATTATCCTGGTGATTATGGTACTGGTGTCCGCCTATTTTTCGGCCTCTGAAACCGGCATGATGACGCTCAACCGTTACCGCCTGCGACACCTGGCCAAACAGGGCAACCGCGCCGCCCGGCGCGTCGAGAAGTTACTGCGCCGTACCGACCGACTGTTGAGCCTGGTATTGATTGGCAATAACCTGGTGAATATCCTGGCCTCGGCGCTGGCCACCATCGTCGGCATGCGCCTGTACGGCGATATCGGCGTGGCGATCGCCACCGGCATCCTGACTTTTGTCATCCTGCTGTTCGCCGAAGTGCTGCCAAAAACGGTGGCGGCGCTGTACCCAGAGCATATTGCCCTGCCCAGCAGCCTGCTGCTGGCGCCGCTGCAAAAAATCATGATGCCGCTGGTCTGGCTGCTGAATATCATTACCCGCCTCCTGATGCGCATCATGGGCATTAAAGTCCCGTCTAATCTGAACGACGCCCTGAGCAAGGATGAACTGCGATCCATCTTCAATGAGTCCCGCTCGCTGATTTCGCGGCGCAACCAGGACATGCTGCTCTCGGTACTGGATTTGGAAAAGGTGAGCGTCGGCGACATTATGGTGCCGCGCAATGAAATTGTCGGTATCAACGTCAACGATGAATGGCGCAATATCATCCGCCAGCTGACCCACTCGCCCCACGGACGCATCGTGCTGTACCGCGATAATCTCGACGATGCCATCGGCATGCTGCGGGTGCGCGAAGCCTACCGCCTGATGACGGAGAAGCAGGAATTCACCAAGGAAAACCTGCTGCGCGCCGCCGATGAGATCTACTACATTCCCGAGGGCACGCCGCTGAATATCCAGTTGGTGAAATTCCAGCGGAACAAGGAAAAGGTCGGTCTTATCGTCGATGAATACGGGGATATCCAGGGACTGGTGACGGTCGAGGACATACTGGAGGAGATTGTCGGCGACTTTACCACGTCCATGTCCCCCACCCTGGCGGAGGAAGTGATACCGCAAAGCGACGGGTCGGTCTTGATCGACGGCGGCGCCAATATCCGCGAACTGAATAAAGCCTTTAACTGGACGCTGCCGGAAGCCGAGGCGCGCACGGTTAACGGCATGCTGCTCGAAGCGCTGCAGGATATCCCGCCGGTGGGCACGCATACCCAGATAGATAGCTACAAGATTGAAATCATGGCGGTGCAGGACAATATGATCAAGCAGGTGCGCATTACGCCGCTGAAGGCCTTTAAAAAGGGCGTGGACGAAGCCTAGCTTAAACCGGCCCACAGGCCGGGGGCGGGTATCATGGGCAAGGAGGGTGAAGCGTAGCTGTCTTGCCCATCACACCCGCGGGCACTGCTCGGGTTTAGATATGCAGCTCTGCCAGCTTTTCTTTCGGCAGCGCCAGTTCCTCGTTATGGTTCACCCGGATATCGTTGTCCAGAATATGCTGGGCAATCTCCTGCGCTTCCGGTAGGGAATGCATATGATAGGTGCCGCATTGATATTCATTCAACTCGGGGATTTTGTTCTGGTCGGTGACTTTCAGCACATCGGCCATGGCGGCTTTCCACGCGTTGGCGACACGCACTTCATCCGGCGCGCCGATAAGGCTCATATAAAAGCCGGTACGGCAGCCCATGGGGGAAATATCGACGATTTCCACACCGTCGCCATTCAGGTGATTACGCATAAAACCGGCGAATAAATGTTCCAGGGTGTGAATGCCGCGCTCAGGCATCACTTCCAGGTTAGGCCGGCAAAAACGCAAATCAAAGACGGTGATGGTATCGCCATGGGGAGTTTTCATGGTCTTCGCAACACGAACCGCTGGGGCTGCCATGCGGGTGTGGTCTACGGTAAAGCTATCCAGTAGTGGCATACGTCACCTCCTCTTAGAAAAAATTAATTTTTTTTACCATTGTAAGGAAACTTTTTTCCTTGGCGCGAGTCTGAATTAGTGAAAGACGCGCATTTGTTATCATCATCCCTGTATTCAGAGATGTTTATTTGGCCACAGTCCTCTGTGGCCTTTTCTTTTTCAGCCGGCGTTATGCTGCGCAACAAACTGCTCAAAACTTACGCTATCACCCGCTTCAATCTCGCGCTGCCGTTGCCAGGAACGCGCCTGCTCCTTTGCCAACAGCTCTTCATTCAGTATTTCCAACGGCTCATCGCACAGGGTCTGACGATAATTATTCGCCAGAATCAAGCCCAGGCCGCCAATGCCATGTTCCTTCATCGCCGCAAGAATGCGCGCCGAGAAGGTCAGGGCCGGATCGTCAAAACCGGCCACCAGGTTATCGCAGGCCTGGCGGTAGTGATAATTATGGTTATTGCCATCAAGAATGACCGCCACACGGCGCAAATCACGGAACAGCGCCTTGCCGATCTCGGCCAGCGGCTCCTGCTGTGAACCACAGTCTACCCCCAGAGTCAGGCCGGGTTTGCGTCCTTCCAGAATGACTTTATTCCAGTTGGTGCGGGTGCACAGCACCTCCTCCGCGCTCATTTCCGGTGCCTCAGCCAGCGTACACCAAATCAGGAAAAGATCCAGAAAGCGCGCCTGTTGTTCGTCAATGCCGATCGGCGAGAAGGGATTGATATCAAGCGACCGCACTTCGATATATTCGATGCCTCCGCGCTCTAACGCGTCGGAAGGTGATTCGCCTTTTTGGGTCACACGCTTGGGGCGTACCGGCGCATAGAGTTCGTTTTCGATCTGCAGTACGTTGGTGTTGATTTGCAGCCGCTTGCCGTTCTTTTCCAACCCGATACGCTGGTAATCGGCCGAGGGCGTCTTGATGGCCCGCTTCAGGGCGGCGATATACTCGTCAATCCGGTTGAAGGTAATCCCCAGCTGGCTTTGGGACTTATTGGTATAACCCAGATCGCTCAGTCGCAGCGACGTTGCGAACGGCAGGTAAATCATGCCGGATGTCGAGCGTTCAAACGGCAAATCGGTTTCGCGGCCGTCAAGGAATGAAGAACAGACCGCCGGCGACGCCCCGAACAGATAGGGTATTATCCAGCCGAAGCGATAATAGTTGCGGATTAGGCGCAGATACCCGTCGGAAATCGCCGCTTTGCCGCTGAGCTCATCCGTGACGCCCAGCCGTGCCTGCCAGAACGCCAGGGGTAGCGAAAAATTATAATGTACCCCGGAGATGATCTGCATCAGCGCGCCATAACGGTTCTTCAGGCCTTCGCGGTACAGGGTCTTGAAACACCCGATATTGGACGAGCCGTATTGAGCCAGTTCGATCGGCTGGCTATGATCGATAAAACACGGCATGCTCATCGGCCACATGCGTTCTTCGCCAAGATTGCGCGCCACATGACGATGGATGTCGCGCAAGAAGGCCAGCAGGTGATCGATATCTTCGTCCACGGGCGTGATAAATTCGAGCAATGCTTCGGCAAAATCCGTCGTAATCCATTTATGCGTCAACGCCGCGCCCAGTGATTCCGGATGCGGGGTTTGCGCCAAACGGCCATTGGCGGTGATGCGCAAGGTTTCGCGCTCCACACCCCGGCGAATCCCCTCCAACGCATGAGGATTGGCTTCCAGCCATGAAAGTGCTTCAGATACGTCCGGGATCAAATTGACCTCCCGCAGTTAATTTTGTATTGGGTAAGCATAATTGAATCTGCTCGTTTATCGCTATCTATCGTTATCATTTACGCATTCATCATCAGGTGAGTCCCGGAAATGTTAACCGGATTGATAGGTCCTAATGTAATGCTTTTCCCAACTATAAAGAGATCATTACGGGCTTTGCGCTTAACCGGACGCCAGGCCGCCACGGCGGCGGCGATAAGAAGGCAGCAGCATGGTTTATGCCGGCGCCGCACGCCAGGCGATGACAATGGCAAGCCGGCCACCATGGCGTCAAGGTTTTTTTATGGCATCCGCACATCGACAAATGCCATGCCGGCCGCGCGGGCAGCCTGAATGCCAAAATCAGCGTCTTCGAAGACGACGCATTTTCCTGGCGCCACGCCCATCAGCTCGGCGCAACGCAAAAAAGTATCAGGAAAGGGTTTATGCCGGGTCACATCATCGGCGCCGACGATGGCGTCGAAATAGTGTAATAGCCCGAGGTGTTCCAGCAGCGACACGGCCATGCGATGCTCGCTGCCCGTGCCCACCGCCATGGGACGCTTGCCATGGTAGGCTTTCACCACCTCGATTAACGGCAACGGCCGGACATTGTCCAGCAGCATCAATTCCACCGCCGCGGTTTTTTCAAGCGCCAGCAGGTAAGGATCCATACTGGATCCATGGTTGTCGATAATGGTTTTGGCAATACGCCAGGTTGGCGATCCATTTAAGCCGGCCATGGCTGCACCATCATAATGCATATCGTGTTTACCAAGCACCTGGTGCCAGGCTTTATGATGGGTCGGCTCAGTATCGAGCAACGTGCCGTCCATATCGAAGATCAACCCTGCGTACCGATCGTACATCGTCGTTTCCTGATGCTAAAAATAAGCCTTTACTGTAACGCAAAGTCATAAAATTGTCGCTTTTTCTGTATTGCGGCGAGCCGGACCGGGGGCGAATGCCGTAGGGGGAAAGAGTGGCACGCGTTAAATTAGGAATATCACCGATACGCCGCAGGGAAAGCAAGCCAGGCAAATAACATAGAGAGGGGGGAAACGTCGAGGCCGTAGACAATGCGCGAGCAGCGCTGGGAACAACAGAAGCACCGACATGGTGCATCCAGGAGGATTCGAACCTCCGACCGCTCGGTTCGTAGCCGAGTACTCTATCCAGCTGAGCTATGGATGCAAATAAGATAAGCCGTAAAGCAGAGGGTCTAAATATAAAAAATGGTGCATCCAGGAGGATTCGAACCTCCGACCGCTCGGTTCGTAGCCGAGTACTCTATCCAGCTGAGCTATGGATGCATTGTAGTAATAGAACTGCTTTTTCCTGACCGTGCAACAGGTCAATTAATGGTGCATCCAGGAGGATTCGAACCTCCGACCGCTCGGTTCGTAGCCGAGTACTCTATCCAGCTGAGCTATGGATGCATTCTTAAATAATGGCGGTGAGGGAGGGATTCGAACCCTCGATACAGCTTTTGACCGTATACTCCCTTAGCAGGGGAGCGCCTTCAGCCTCTCGGCCACCTCACCTACGCGCCGATGTTAAAGCTCATCGGCACTGCGTGGCGCACATATTACTTTCCCGGCCTGATAAGTCAAACAATTTTTCCCGTCTGGCGAGCGTTTGCGCAAAAGCCATGCAACTTGACCAGATTGACAGCACAATAACGCCCGGCACCGCCCTTATCCGGGAAAATGCAAGCTGTTGGTAAAGATTTTATGTAGAAATAATCAGTAAAAATTAAATGATTTTACAGCAGGAAAGGAGAGATTAGCGCCCCGCGCAAGCAAGGCGCCTGAAAAGATCAGAAGGGATTCTGTTGTGATTTTTCAGCCTGGATACGCTGGTATATTTCTTCACGGTGAACAGAGACTTCTTTAGGCGCATTGACACCGATACGTACCTGGTTGCCCTTGACTCCTAAAACCGTAACCGTTACCTCATCGCCAATCATGAGGGTTTCACCAACTCGACGAGTCAGAATAAGCATTCTTTGCTCCTTGAAAGATTAAAAGAGTCGGGTCTCTCAGTTTCCCGCCATTATCCATCATATACCGTGAAAACGTAAGTCATGTAAGCGACATAAAATGCCAGCAGGCTGACGACTTTCAACATCTGGTATAAGTTTAGTCGATATGACCAGCTTCGCGCCTAACTTTTGACTCAGCGGATAATACGAATCCAAACGCCATAACTTAACAGAAAGCTATGGCGTTTATCATAACGTATTCTTATCCGCTTTAGATTTTAGTCGCCAGCCAGGCCTCTACGCCGGCCAATGCCGCGGGCAGCGCCTTGACGTCGGTACCGCCGGCCTGGGCCATATCAGGCCGGCCGCCGCCTTTGCCGCCCACCTGCTGGGCCAGTTGGCCGATAAGGTCGCCGGCCTTAACGCGGTCGGTTAAATCTTTGGTGACGCCCGCGATCAGGCTGACTTTATCATCGGCGACGGTCGCCAGCACAATCACCGCCGACCCCAGCTGGTTTTTCAGATCATCCACCATGGTGCGCAGCATCTTGGGTTCAACGTTATCCAGTTTGCTGACCAGCAGCTTCACGCCGTTAACCAGCTTAACGTTGCCGGACAGCGCCGAACTTTCCTGCGCCGCCTGCTGGCTTTTGAGCTGCTGGATCTCTTTCTCCAACTGCCGGGAGCGCTCGATCAGGGCTTTTACCTTATCCGCCAGACTTTGGTTATCCCCTTTGACCAACTGGGCGATGCCATGAATCAAATCGCTTTGCTGATGCAGGCTGGCTAAAGCCCCTTCGCCGGTCACGGCTTCAATGCGGCGGATGCCGGCCGCGGTGCCGGATTCGGAGATGATGCGGAACAGGCCGATATCCCCGGTGCGGCTGGCATGGATACCGCCGCACAGTTCGGTGGAGAAATCACCCATGCGCAGCACCCGTACCTTGGCGTCGTACTTCTCGCCGAAAAGCGCCATGGCCCCGGTGCCGCGCGCGGCCTCCAGATCCATGATCTCGGTCTCGATGGGCAGGTTCCGGCGGATTTGCTGGTTGACGATATCCTCCACGGCACGGATCTGCTGGGGTTTCATCGCTTCAAAGTGGGAGAAATCGAAACGCAGGTATTGATCGTTGACCAGAGAGCCTTTTTGCGCCACATGGGAGCCCAGCACCTGCCGTAGCGCCGCGTGCAACAAGTGGGTGGCGGAATGGTTAAGGCGAATACGGGAGCGGCGCGCTTCGTCCACGCTGGCGCTCACCGCATCCCCGACCTTGAGTTCGCCCATGGCCAGCCGGCCGACGTGCCCGAACGCCTGGCCGTACTTTTGCGTATCGTCGACCGTAAACAGCCCCTGCGTGGCCTTAAGCTCGCCCTTGTCGCCCACCTGGCCGCCGGATTCGCCATAAAACGGCGTTTCGTCCAGGACCACGACGGCGTCGTCACCCTGGCGTATGGACTGCACCGGCTCACCGTTGCGAAACAACGCGACCACGGTGCCGGTATGCTGCGCTTCGTCATAACCGAAGAACCGGGTGGCTTTATCCACGCGCAGCATGCTGTTGTAGTCGGCGCCGAAACCGCTGGACTCGCGGGCGCGGCGGCGCTGCGCATCCATGGCCCGCTCAAAGCCCTCTTCGTCCACCTTCAGTTGCCGCTCACGGCAGACATCGGCGGTCAGGTCCAGCGGGAAACCATAGGTATCATACAGGCGAAAGGCGGTTTCACCGTCCAGGGTATCGCCCTTAAGCTTGCCCAGTTCCTCGTCCAGCAAGGCCAGGCCGCGCTCCAGCGTACGGGCGAATTGTTCTTCCTCGGTTTGCAGCACCTGCTCAACCCTTGCCTGCTGCTGTTTCAACTCCGCGGCGGCCGGACCCATCACGTCAATCAGCGGCGCAACCAGCCGATGGAAGAAGGCATCCCCGGCGCCCAGCATGTTGCCATGCCGTACGGCGCGGCGGATGATGCGCCGCAGGACATAGCCGCGGCCTTCGTTGGACGGCACCACGCCGTCAGCAATCAGGAAGGCGCAGGAGCGGATATGGTCGGCGATCACGCGTAACGATTTGCTGCCCAGGTCGGCGCAACCGGTCACCTGCGCCACCGCCTCGATAAGCGTACGGAACAGGTCGATGTCATAATTCGAGTTAACGTGTTGCAGCACCGCGGATATGCGCTCCAGTCCCATGCCGGTATCCACCGAGGGCTTGGGCAGCGGCAGCATGGTACCGTCTGATTGACGGTTAAACTGCATAAACACTAAATTCCAGATTTCAATGTACCGATCGCCGTCTTCCTCCGGGCTTCCCGGAGGACCGCCCCAGATATGATCGCCATGATCGTAGAAAATTTCCGAGCACGGGCCGCAGGGACCGGTATCGCCCATCTGCCAGAAGTTATCCGACGCATAGGCGCCGCCTTTATTGTCGCCAATGCGGATAATGCGTTCTTCTGGCACGCCGACGTCCCGCGCCCAAATGTTATAGGCCTCGTCGTCGGTGGCATAGACGGTCACCCAGAGCTTTTCCTTCGGCAGGTTGAACCAGGCGGCGCCGGTAAGGAGTTCCCACGCAAAGTTGATGGCGTCCTGCTTGAAGTAGTCGCCGAAGCTGAAATTACCCAGCATCTCAAAAAAGGTATGGTGGCGCGCGGTATACCCGACATTTTCCAGGTCGTTATGTTTACCGCCCGCGCGCACGCAGCGCTGGGATGTGGTGGCACGCCGGTATTGGCGTTTATCCAGCCCGAGGAAAACATCCTTGAATTGGTTCATGCCGGCATTGGTAAAAAGCAATGTCGGATCGTTATCTGGCACCAGGGAGCTACTTGCAACTACCTGGTGGCCTTTGCTATGGAAAAAATCGAGAAACGCTTGACGGATCTCAGCGGTGCTCTTGCTCATAGTTGTCCTGGAATCAAGCTAAACGAACGGATCGGAAACAGAATAGCGCAGTATTGGGGCGCTACAGTAGCGTTCACGAACTCAAAAGTGGGAATAAGATAAATTTTCTTGGAGGGGAAGTAAAATCCCACAGGCCATCAAATTAAAAATTTATATAAATTGATCGAATCTCATCGTAGGAAAAACCGCGGGAAAGAAGGTAACGCTGCACTTTGGCCCGGGCCTCCCGATCGGGGGGAAGCGGTTGGCCGAATTTTTTCCAGGCAACATCCTGCGCCTGCGCCGACCGATCGATTTGTGCTTCGGTAAAGGCGTTATCTATGATTTCCCTGTCTATTCCCTTTTGCAACAGTTCCATGCGGATCTTTTGTTCGCCATAGCCTCTTTTGCTGCGACTGTTCACATAACGCAGGGCGAAACGGGCATCGTCCAGCCAGTCATTTTGCAGGCAATAGTCAATAACTTCCTGAATATCGTCTTCTGTGATCTCCAGCGCATCCGCCGCCTTAACGACCGCTCTTGCTTTGAATCTCTGCCTGGCGGCCGGCTGCGTCGCCAGTTTACGACGCAGCTCCGCTTCGCTGTGATCGCGCAGCGTGAGCAAACGTAAGGCGCGATCGAGCAATGTGCTCATAGGCCGGCGACCCAGGGGACAAACCGCCCCCGGTCCCCTGCCCGGGCGGTATTATGCCTCTTCACTGCTCTCACGGGCCGCGCTTTCATCAATATCGTCGCTTTCGCCGGCAAAACTGGTCGTTTCAGGGCTGTTTAACAGCATATCACGCAGTTTTTTATCCAGCTCCGCCGCAATTTCCGGGCGCTCCTTCAGGAACACGCAGGCATTGGCCTTGCCCTGACCGATTTTTTCACCGTTGTAGCTATACCATGCCCCGGCTTTTTCGATGAGTTTGTGCTTAACGCCCAAGTCCACCAGTTCACCGCGGATATTGATACCCTCGCCATAGAGGATTTGGAATTCAGCCTGCTTAAACGGCGCGGCGACTTTGTTCTTCACCACTTTAACGCGTGTTTCGCTGCCCACCACCACTTCGCCTTCTTTGACGGAGCCGATGCGGCGTATGTCTAGACGTACCGAAGCGTAGAATTTCAGCGCGTTACCGCCGGTGGTGGTTTCCGGGTTACCGAACATGACGCCGATCTTCATGCGAATCTGGTTGATAAATATCAACAGCGTATTGGCGTTTTTCAGGTTACCCGCCAGTTTACGCATGGCCTGGCTCATCATACGTGCCGCCAGCCCCATGTGCGAGTCGCCGATTTCGCCTTCGATTTCAGCTTTCGGGGTCAGCGCCGCCACGGAGTCGACGATGATAACGTCAACCGCGCCGGAACGGGTCAGGGCGTCGCAGATTTCCAGGGCCTGTTCGCCGGTGTCGGGCTGCGAACACAGCAGGTTGTCGATATCCACGCCAAGTTTTTTTGCGTAGATAGGATCAAGGGCGTGCTCGGCATCGATAAACGCGCAGGTTTTACCTTCACGCTGCGCGGAGGCAATCACCTGCAGGGTCAGGGTGGTTTTACCCGACGATTCCGGCCCATAGATTTCAACGATGCGTCCCATGGGCAAGCCGCCGGCGCCCAGTGCAATATCAAGGGAAAGAGAACCAGTGGAGATTGTTTCAACATCCATTGAACGATCTTCACCCAGGCGCATGATAGAGCCCTTGCCAAACTGTTTTTCAATCTGGCTTAACGCTGCTGCTAACGCCTTTTGTTTATTCTCATCAATAGCCATTTCAACTCCTATCAAGCAGGGAGCGACATCGCTACCCTCTTTTCGCCAAACATCTATGCCGATACTGATGCTAATTATACTGTACAATCATACAGTATCAAGTACATTTTCAGAGAAATGTGTCTATGACGGTTTTTAACGCGAAATGTACCGCCTGACGCCGCACCGCATCCCGATCACCGTCAAAATGCATCAACTGCGAGAACACCGTCCGGTGCCGGCCGGCAAAACCAAACCACACGGTGCCGACCGGCTTCTCCAGCGTTCCGCCGTCCGGCCCCGCGATACCGCTAATGGCTACGGCGTAATCCGCCCCCGCCGCCGCCAGCGCGCCACGGGCCATTTCCAATACCACCGGATCGCTGACCGCGCCATGCTGTTCGAGGGTACTGGCCTTGACGCCCAGCATCTCGGATTTGGCCTGGTTACTGTAAGTGACAAACCCGCGCTCGAACCAGCCTGAACTGCCGGCGACGTCGGTGAGGACCTTGGCCACCCACCCGCCGGTGCAGGACTCGGCACAGGTGATAACACTGCCGGTCTGTTTCAGCGCCGCCCCAATCCGGGTGCTGAGCATTAAAAGATCGCTGTCGTTCATGATACTCCCATCCTGATAACAGGGGTGTCAAACGGGAAAAGGTCCCCTGTCGCGGCTATCGTTGCCATTGAGTATAACCTGAACCGGCCGGGTTACGGAGGCCGCATTTTTCGCTTGTAACCACTGTATTGATGCACTAAAGTTCTTATTAAACTATCTGTTATAATTTTATGTACTTTCTAATTACTTAATAACATTTATTGGAAGATCCAAAGTGGATTAGCATTCCCGACATCTTCAGGCATGCGCGCGTTGCGCGCCCTTTACCTTGTCACTTCAGGAATAACGATGAAAAAAACGACATTAGCACTTTTAGCCGGTTCGCTGCTTGTCACCGCAGTACAGGCGCAGGCGGAAGACGGCCTCGCGGCGATTAAAGCCGCCGGCACCATCACCTTCGGCACCGAAGGTACCTATGCGCCTTATACCTACCATGATAGCAGCGATAAGCTGGTGGGATTTGACGTTGATCTCGGCCGGGCGGTCGCCGCGAAACTCGGCGTTAAGGCGAAGTTTATCGAAGGACGCTGGGACGGCCTGATCGCCGGCCTGGACGCCAAGCGTTATGACGCCGTGATAAACCAGGTGGGCATTACGCCTGAACGCCAGGCGAAATATGATTTTTCTAAGCCCTATATCGATTCGAAAGTCGTGCTGATCGTGCGTGACGACAATACGACCATCAAGAGTTTCGACGACCTCAAAGGCCAGAAAGCCGCCCAAAGCCTGACCAGTAATTATTCCCAGGTGGCCACCAAGTACGGTGCCGAGCTGGTGCCCACCGACGGTTTTAACCAGTCGCTGGATTTGGTATTGAGCCGCCGCGCGACCGCAACGCTTAACGATAACCTGTCCTTCCTGGACTTCAAAAAACACAAACCGGACGCGCCGCTGAAAATCGTCGCCACCCAGGACGCCAACGCCCCTTCAGGCATCCTGATCCGCAAAAATCAGCCCGATCTGGTGAAAGCGCTGAATACCGCGCTGGATGAAGTCAAAGCGGACGGCACCTATAAAACCATCGCCATTCGTTACTTCGGTCAGGACATTTCTCAATAATGTTTTTGCAGCAGGAGTTCTAGCAGATGCCGCCGTGGCTACAACTGATGTTGGACTCCTTCTGGCGATTGTTCGCCGCTGGAGTCATGTTTACCTTGCCGCTGGCGATACTTTCCTTTATCGGCGGGCTGGCGGTGGGTTTCGTGGTGGCGCTGATCCGCCTGTACGGTCCGCAGCCGCTAAAAGGGATAATGGACTTTTATGTCTGGGTGATACGCGGTACGCCGCTGTTGGTGCAGTTATTCCTGATTTTTTATGGTTTGCCCAGCGCCGGCATCACCCTGGACGCTTTTCCGGCTGCGCTGATAGGGTTTATCCTCAGCGTCGGCGCCTATAGCTCGGAAATTATCCGCGGCGCCATACTGTCGGTCCCCAAGGTACAATGGGAAGCGGCCTACGCCATCGGCATGAGCAGCAACCAGGCCATGCGCCGCGTAATCTTGCCGCAGTCGGTATTTGTGTCGCTGCCGCCGCTGGCCAACTCCTTTATTTCGCTGATCAAGGATACTTCATTGGCGGCGGTGATCACCGTGCCGGAAATGTTCCTGGCGGCGCAGCGTATCGTGTCCGTCACTTATGAACCCCTGATACTGTATATTGAGGCAGCATTTATTTACCTCATGTTCAGCACCGTGCTCAGCAAACTACAGGCCAGGCTGGAAGTCTATTTCCGACGTTACGAATAAAGTTGTTGTGTATTGACGCCGTCACTGGCGTCAATATTTTTTAGCTGGAATACGCAACGCCGCGATAGCCTCAATCGACATCCTCCATGATAAAGTTGGAAAAGCGATATTCCGGCAATCTGGCTTCCTCAATACGGCCGATTCTTACCGGCCGCTCGCTATTGGAATCACACAATGATTTTATGTAGCGCCAATACATTTTTTCTGCTTCGATATGGTCGATCAGCGGATCCAGCACGCCTTCCGCAATAGAGATGGCTATTTTTTTATCGGTATAGACGTTGTCAGTATTATCTGAATTCTCATCGGCATGTTCTTCCAGGCCATCGGGTTCGTTACTGTCCAGCATTTCCGCCATTTTTTTTATCATCGCCAGATTAGCATTTGCGGCCTGCGGGGATGAATAGAATAGTCCATCACTGAATAATGCTTCCATCACCTCATAAAAACAAAAATTCATTTCTCCCTGGATATATCTTATTTTATTATTAACCGACACTCCTGCATATTCCCGATTCATGAGATTGTCATTTTCATAACCATAGCTGGCCAAGACTTGTCTGTCGCTTACCACCACAGGTACGTTTTTGATGGTATGGATATCGCCGCTGATACTATAATGTTCTTTATCATTATTTTTATAACCATTGGCGCTGTAGTTGACTTCAATATCAAACCGCTTGGTTGGAATGCGTTCGCGGTTTGAATAGGTTGGAAAAACGTCACCGGGCTTACTGTCCTGGTGCTGATAAGCGCGATGAATCGATGTCACTTTTTGCAGGCCGATCCAGTCAAATATGGATTGCGCCTGGGAGGGTTTTCTCACTTCATCAATATAGGCCATAACGTCTATATCAAGATAGATGCCTAACATTATCGCCCAAGGCTCAATAGCCAGCATCATATGGGATAAAGTGGTATCTTGCTCAATGATAACCGGATGACGAAAAAATTTTAGCAAGAAAAAGGGATCATTTTCCTCCAGGCACGACTGTAAAGACAACAATGGGATAGCCGTCAAATCATCATAATCCGAACGAAATCTCAAAATAGCGTCTTGACAGAAAATCAATGATCCGTCCATGCCCCACCCCAGCAACAGTTAATAAATAGCCATGACCGATCATCCCTTTCTGATGATAAATCAACAATATTTATAGGTTGTATTATAGTCTTCGCGTGCCTGTCAAATGCGTATTTTGCCAAATCAGAAAATATATAACAAAGGGCGCATCAATTTTTACTCGCACTACTTTCGCCATGGGCATATCGACTCCACCGGGCGGCAAAACGTCTGTTCACATCACATTTCCGCGATC
Organism: Sodalis sp. RH14; assembly: GCF_047324285.1. NCBI lineage: Bacteria > Pseudomonadati > Pseudomonadota > Gammaproteobacteria > Enterobacterales > Bruguierivoracaceae > Sodalis > Sodalis sp. RH14. The sequence continues at coordinate 989,796 of NZ_CP178739.1, read as the reverse complement.
GATATTATCCGATGGCACAGGTGTGACTGGCAAAAAAATCCAGGGATGATTGCCTCTCACGCTGCTGCGACATATTATGGTGTATCAATTAATGCAACTTGCTTTTGTGGCTAATCAGCGCGCCGCATCAAGCTGGATGCCTGTATCTGTATTAATATTACCCCATGGCATTCTCCAGCGGACAGTGAATATCAAAAAATAGGGCCGGTCATTATTTTCCGGAGGTTGTCAGATAACCATAAACGGACCATTCAAACTTTTCCATCAAAAAAATGATGAATAAATTTAATCAAATGGCTATGCAAGTAACTTACATTAAGTCTTTTAATATCAGTTTATTGAAAAAAATTATAGTATTTTAACCAAGCGGCGCCAGGTCGAAGGGGAACGGACTGTTCATTTACCATAGCAGCCCGTCCTGTACCGGCAGAGACGTTATAACTGTTAAGATTTATGCTTTTTTTCTAACCATTAGCGCTATCGTCGCTGAAAGCCAGCGCGTCGCAACCGCGAGAGGAAGCCGATTGGCCTGTGCCAGCGAATGGGCAGACATCGACGTCTTTCAAAAGAACACATTAGCCTTGCTCACACCTTCGCGGCGACAGGTGTTGCCTCTGGCTTATCATGGGCCGCGATAAAAGCCGGATAGCCCACCATCACCACGGCGGCGATAAGCGTATTGACCACCAAAAGCTGATCGGTATTGGTCAAACGGGTGGTACCCAATACCGAGGCCGCCGTCAGGGCGATGCTGGTCACGGCGGTAAAGAAGGAGGTACGCATGGCATTGGTGGTGAGAAATTGTTCTGCGGCCTGCCCGGCGGTCGGCCAGTGGCCGTTGCCGATGCGCGGCCGGCTTAGCCCGATGCGTACCCCTTCCCGGCGCGACGTCGGTGTATTGGGGGCGCAAGAATGGCCGGTGCGACGACGAAGCAGTGGCGTTGCCGGCGTAGCGGCGAACCAGCGCATCAGCGCCGGGCGCTGCAGATCGTCAAATACCTCGGTTAGGGCATTCAACGCGCCGCGCAGGAGGTCATGGACAATATTCGGCTGTATAACCACCGCGGCCGCACTGGCGGCGGAAGCCCAATCCATCATCTGTTTGGTGATCCGTTCGGCTTCATCCATGACATAGCCGGCGCCCGAATGCGGCGCGAGCCCCGTCATGGCGACGCCCAGCACCCCCTGCGCCAGGCCGTAAAACAGGCTGGAACAGATAAGGCCGCCGGCATTCAGACCGCCATTATCGTGCAAGGGAAAAAACAGTTGAAGCAGATCCCGCATCAAGGTATAGGTCAGCGTCTGCGCCCCCACGGATCCCATCAGCGTTCCAAGAGTAAAACCTGGCCGGTGGCTTGCCACCAGCATCAGCGCGCCGGAGCTTAATAATCCCATGGCAATGCGGGAGGCGCGCGAGACGACGGTGGCGGTGCCGTTCCTTTCATCACGCACCGCGCCGGCCAGGTTAAGCGCGGGTCCCAACAACATCGAGACAATGCCCGCGACCAGGCGTGGCGGTAACGAGGCTGTCGCGCCCAGCAAGAGGAAATTCTTTTCCACAGCAAAACCGACCATTTGCCGCAGCAGGGTAGTAAAAGCAACAATAGTGCCGGTGCGCGTCGCCACGGTAATAACATTAGCGATGCGACGCGCACCGGTACCGGTCACAATGGTATAATCATTGCTCATGACGGCGCCGATAAAATCAACCATTACACGCCCGCGGTCATAAAACGTCGCCCCGGGATGCTGACGCAGCTCATGGCGAAGATGCAACGCCAGTTGATGCTCCGCCGTGCCCGGGCAGGTGGATAACGTAATGTCTCCTCCCTTTTCAAGCAGAGTCGTTACGCTATCCTGCATACGTTCCGCGTCCGGTAATTCATCGGCCTTCAGCGTCGCTAATAAATCGCCCGCCAATGCATCCAGCTGGCGGCAAATACTGGTTGCATGTTTTATCAATGGTTCGGTGGCAACCTCTATACCGGCGAGGTCTTGCTGTAACTTTAGGGATTGTTCTAGCGCATGTGACGCATGGGAATTGTCCTGAAACCGGCTATCAACCTTATCCTCATCCGTGTCTTCTTTTATAGGCAGTGCGCCATAACCTGCTGTATTTATCTGATAGCAAGGTAACATACTATTTTATTCCACATATCATGTCCGCAAAAGGCAGATCCTGAAATTATATATCGGCCATGCCCGTCTGGGCGATGCGTATCATGGCGTGGGATTTAATTTTTGTCATGCAATTAAACTTTTTTGCCTTGAAATAACTTATGTACCTGAACAGAGATATATATTTCAGTTGGTATGAATGTAATTTAAAATAAATAATAATTAATCTTAAGATAGAGCATGCACTGCACAGGGTACGTGCAGGCAATCTTTACCCGCGATGTGGGGGCACGGGCAACCACCCGAGCCGCCGCCCAGGTATCGTCTCGTTTACCATCAAGGTCCCGTCCATCCCTGATACTGGCGCAAACCAGGGATAACCGACGGTTGCCGTTCAGCTTTTTTTGACAAATTCCGATTTCAGCTTCATCGCACCGAAGCCGTCGATTTTGCAATCAATATTATGATCGCCTTCAACCAGTCGAATGCCTTTTACTTTTGTGCCGATTTTCAGCGACGAGGCGCTGCCTTTCACCTTTAAATCTTTTATAACCGTAACCGTGTCGCCGTCCGCCAGCAGGTTGCCGTTGGCATCCTTAACGATCAACCCTTCCCCGGCGGCAGTCGCATCCGCCGTTGCCGACCATTCATGCCCGCATTCCGGACAGTTGTAGTGCTCCGCGTCCTGCCAGGTGAAGGCGGATCCGCATTGGGGGCAATGGGGTAATTGATTCACTTTAACTCCTTAATAAGAACAATAACGAGACAAACTCTTGCTGATGAGCCGTCACCATGACGGCACGCGGGGATTCTACCTTGTTTACCGGGCCGGAGAACAGCATGGCCTGGCGGATGGCGACGGTGGTTATCCGTGTTGCCTTGGCATTTCACTCAGTGGGGTTGAAGCCATTTCCCGTTTACCGCCGGGATAATGGCTTGGATTTGCGGTGACGTTATCGGCCGGCGTTACTCGGACAGGCTTTGCGCGGCCTTCTCAATCAGCGCCGCGACCTGCCGCGGTTGTGAGGCGAAGACCGCATGGCTGGCCTTGACTTCAACGACATGGCTTTGCGCGCGTTTGGCCATGAACCGCTCCAGATCCGGATTAATGGCCCGGTCCTGCGTCGCGACCAACGCCCAGCTGGGTTTGGTTTTCCAGGCCGGTTCCGCCGCAGGCGTGGTGAAAATAGCGGCGGCGGGCATGACCTGGGAGCGTGCCATAAAGCTGGCCTGGCCCACCGGCAGATCGGCTGCGAAATCGGCGTGATAAAGCTCGGGTTTCAGGTAGAGGAAATGGTCGGCGGTTTCGGCGATGCCTTTCGTGGCCGGAGGGATTTTGCCTGACAGACCGGCAAGCGTTTCCCCTTTTTCAGGCTGTAGAGCGGCAATGTACACCAGACCGGCAACGGAAGGATCCTGGCCGGCTTCGCTGATAATAAAGCCGCCATAGCTGTGCCCGACCAGCAGCGATTTGCCCTGTTGCTGGCCGAGAATCCGGCGGGTGGCCGCGACGTCGTCGGCCAAAGACGTTTGCGGCTCCTGCACAATGGCAACATGATAGCCGGCCTTGTCCAGGATGCGGGTCACCTCTTGCCAACCGGAACCATCGGCAAAAGCACCATGGACCAGGACAATATTTTTAACGGGACTTGCCAGCGCGGTGCCCAGGGCGGCGAAAGACAATGCCATGACGGCGGCCAGACGTGTCAGCGTTTTCTTCAGCATAAAGTTTTCCTCGTTGATAGTTGGTGTGGATATTAATTATCTCAATAACAATTATCGCGATAAGTAATATGCTATTAACATTAGCAGCACACCCTTTGATGTCAAGCTATTTGTTATCGCGATAGCTAATAAGCGATTAACGGTGGTATGATACTGTTCAGACTGGTGCTTAAGGAGCATGCCGTGGTACATCGTCCCCGTCTGGCGGAGCAGCTTTGCTATGCCATTTACTCCACCTCCATCGCCATCAAGCGGCTTTATAAACCGATGCTTGACGCCATGGGCGTGACCTATCCGCAGTATCTGGTGCTGAATGTCTTGTGGGAACAGGGCAAACAATCGATCGGCAGCATCGGCGACGCGCTGGGGCTGGAAACCAGTACACTGACGCCGCTGCTAAAACGGCTGGAAACGGAGGGATTTATCGAACGCGTGCGCAATCCCGAGGACGAGCGGCAGGTCATGATCTCCATCACCGACAAAGGACAACGGCTGGAAGAGCCGTCATCGTGCCTGTCCGAGGCGCTGTTTTGCAACGCCGATATGGAGCTTGCCCAGTTGCAGAGGCTCAATCAGGAAATTAATAGGCTGCGGGAAAATATCGTCAGCCGGCACGGCGCGAAAAAACCGGCCTGAACGGCGCGCTATCCGGCGTAGGGGGTGCCATCGCCTCCCTGGGACGCCGTCGCTTAAAGCACGGGCTATTTACCTGGGCTGTTTTTCGGTTTCAGCCCGGCGGCGGCACAGCGCCCCTGCCGGCGACGCTGTCGCAACTCACCGGGCTGGATGCACACCACGGTCGGGTGACGTGCGGGACGTTGCCGGTTTTGACGATAGGGCATTCCCGCTGGTTTCCCTGCCATGGAGACTCCGTTATCATGGGCGCTGGACCTGAATGTAAGATGTAGCGATTGTCCTTGCGATAGAGTGATAATTCATGAGAACAACCATGGTAATCCCCCCGAAAAACCAGTGCATGCCTAAGTAGAATTTTATCCTAATCTGAATACAGAGGGGATTTCTATGTGTCGCTACCGATGTAATTATGACCACCGGGAGTGCGGACGAAAACTTGGACTGCTTTGGAGGTAGTCCATGTATTCGTTCGAAGAGCGTATCCGTGCTGTTGAACTCTATGTCAAATATGGCAGAAAAGCGTCGCCGGTTGTTCGCGAGCTGGGGTATCCGTTTCGTAAAAACCTTATTCGCTGGGTTCGTGCATGGGAATTCTCAGGAGAATTAACTGGAAAAAGTGGCGGGTGTCCCGCTATACGACCGAGCAAAAACAGGCTGCTGTAGAGCACTATCTGACCCACGCTTGTTGTTTAGCATTTACTTGCAGGACACTGGGATACCCTTTACTTGCAGGACACTGGGATACCCTTGCAGTGAGCTTCTGGTGCGCCGGATTGACGAGTTGCATCCCGGCAGGCTCCGGATGATCACGAGTACCAAAAAGCATAACATTACTTTTGAGCCCGAACAGAGGCGGCAGGCGGTCAGGGACCTGTGCATGCGCCGCATCCCGGCGCGGGTCATCGCACAGAAGCTTGGCGTCAGCCGGCAGGTATTGTACAAATGGAAGGATGAAATGCTTGGTGACGAGGCATATCAATCCATGCGCAAACGTAACGTGGCTTCGCCTGAGGATACGCGCGATGCTCTGTTCGATGAAATTACTCAGCTTAAACAGCAAGTACAGCGGTTACAGCTGGAACGGGATATCCTCACGAAGGCGATAGGCTGATAATCTGGCCCAACGGTGGAGTTGGGCCAGAAAAGCGCGATCAATAGAGACGAAGCGTTAATTACATTTTCCTGTCGGGGCTTTCAGCGGACCGCATTCACCGTAGTCAAGCAATATGTAACCTTTTCTCTGCATACAACTTTCTATTTTCCCGATACGATTTTTATGCTGCTCAAGACTTTCTCCAGGATGAACATAATTCCGGCTAAAATAATCCGGCGCAATATTTTTATCCAGCCCGCAGCTGTAGAGATCCCGTGTACGCTGCGCAACGTCTGTATGCCCGAGCTGGCCCGGTTTCTGAATGGTATGTGCATACGGGAAATAGGTGTAATTGCTGGAATCCATATCGGCGACCACGCAACCAGTGAGCAGAGTGCAGAAAAACAGTACGGCTTTATTCAGCATGGTTAATTACATTTTCCTGTCGGGGCCTTTAGCGGACCGCACTCTGAAAATTCAAGCGTGTCATACCCTTTATCGCGCATACATTGTTCAAGTTTATGCGCTCGGGCTAATGCCTGATCCACGGTTTGCCCCGGCGCGACGCCAACACGTTGCCAGCGAGGCGAGTCAGGGTTTTCGTTTTCAGGCACGCCACAGGCATGAAGATCCCGAGTTCGCTGCGCACGATCGGTATGACCGTGCTGCCCTTTTTTCTGAAAGATCTGCACATAAGGGACGCTTGTATAATTGCTGGAATCCATATCGGCGACCACACAACCCGTTAAGCTAAACATGCAGACGATAACCGCGAGTTTCTTGAGCATGACAATTCCTTATGTGCTTGTCGCAAAAATGAGTTCCAGTAATTCTGATCCTACCCAGCAATAACGGACACAGCCCTAAGCGAGATTCTTTCGTTCATATTGTTCCGGGCTTAGCCTACCATTGGCACTGTGCCGACGGTAGCGGTTATAGTCAATTTCAATGTAACTGAACACCGCGTCTTTTATTTCCTGTCTGCTGGCAAAATATTCTCCATGGCTTAGCTCAACCTTCAGGCTATGGAAAAAGCTTTCAGCGCAGGCATTATCATAACAACAACCTTTAGCGCTCATACTTGGCTTTAACTTATTGTCTTTTAAGATATTACTGTAATCTCGGGAACAATGCTGGCTGCCTCTGTCAGTGTGGACAATGATACCACGAGGTTTTTTTCTTCTCTGTAACGCCATTTTCATTGCATCGCAGGCCAGTTTTGCCGTCATCCGTTCAGACATGGACCAACCCACTACCGCGCGCGAATAAAGATCTATAATAACAGAAAGATATAACCAACCTTCTTCTGTCCACAAGTACGTAATGTCACCCACCCATTTCTGATTCGGAATGTCAGCGTTAAGGCATTGATTCAACAGGTGGGGGGCCACCGGCAGACTCTGATTGCTATTCGTCGTGGCTTTAAAACGCCGTGCTGCACGCGCCTTCAGCCCCTGGCGACGTAGACTGTCCGCCACTGTTTTGCGATTCCAGCCAAAACCGGCTTCGCGTAAGTCCAGGGTGAGTCTCGGTGCGCCATAACGCTGTTTGGCTTGATTAAATGCAGCAAGGACTCGGGTATCGCGGGTTTGCCTGGCCTGCTGGCGAGATGACGGTACTCTTTGACGAGCCAGCCAAGCATAGAAACCACTGCGAGAAGCATGCAACACACGCGCCATGCTTTTTACCCTAAATATTGCCTGATGATTTTCCATAAACACATACTTCATTTCAGGCGATTGGCGAAGTATATGGTCGCCTTTTGGAATATAGCCAATTCCTCATCTTTCTCGGCGAGTTGGCGCTTAAGGCGGGCGATCACGGCGAGTTGCTGTTGTTCCCGCTCACCGTTGTTGTTCTGCCGGCGGGTTTTAGAACGCCACGTATAAAGTTGTGATTCATAGAGATTAAGTTCTCGGGCACCTTGAGCCACGCCGACGGTGTCGGCCAGTGCCAACGCTTGCTCGCGAAACTCGGGCGTGTATTGATTGCGCAGCTTATTTTTAACAGCATGTCCGTCAAATCTGGGTAGGATCACTTAACCCCGGTTGCACCACAGGAGACACGTAAACCACGATTTTCGCCAATATCAGCTTTATCTTTGTCACCTGGCTTCATCATTTCTATCGCTTTAAACGACAGTGGCTTTGCCTCTTGTTTTCCTGCCCTAAAGACTCCGTTATCATGCTCCCTACGCATTTATGAAACGAAATGTAGGATTTCATGAGATCCAATGAGACAAAGTGAAACTCAATGAGAACAACAAATATCACTAACTCTTTAAAATTTAATAAAATGGACATCATAAACTGATGAGTACACTAGAGAATTTCGACGCACACACCCCAATGATGCAGCAGTACCTGCGCCTCAAGGCGCAGCATCCTGACATCTTGCTGTTTTATCGGATGGGCGATTTCTACGAGCTGTTCTTTGACGACGCCCGGCGCGCCTCGCAGCTGATGGATATTTCGCTGACCCGGCGCGGCCAATCCGCCGGCGAACCGATCCCCATGGCCGGGGTGCCTTACCATGCGGTGGAGACCTACCTGGCCAAGCTGGTACAGCTGGGCGAGTCGGTGGCCATTTGCGAGCAAATCGGCGATCCGGCCACCACCAAAGGCCCCGTGGAGCGGAGGGTGGTGCGCATCGTCACGCCGGGAACCCTGAGCGATGAAGCGCTGTTAAACGAACGCCAGGATAATCTGCTGGCGGCCGTGTGGCAGGAAGCGTCCGGGTTCGGTTATGCCACCCTTGATCTCAGCTCCGGGCGTTTTCTGGTGTGCGAACCGGCCGATCGCGAGGCCATGGCCGCTGAATTGCAGCGCACCAACCCCGCTGAACTGCTGTTTCCCGAGACATTGCAGGAAATGGGGCTGATTGAGCATCGCCGTGGACTGCGCCGCCGGCCGATCTGGGAGTTTGAGCTCGATACCGCCCGCCAGCAGCTTAATCTGCAGTTCGGCACCCGGGATTTGCATGGCTTCGGCATCGAGCGCGCCAGCGCCGCGCTGCGCGCCGCCGGCTGCCTGCTGCAGTATGTCAAGGACACCCAGCGCACCTCGCTGCCCCATATCCGCGCCATCACGCTTGAACGCCAGCAGGACGGCATCGTGATGGACGCCGCCACGCGCCGCAATCTGGAGTTAACGCAAAACCTTAGCGGCGGGTTTGACAATACCCTGGCGGAAATACTGGATCATACCGTGACGGCGATGGGCAGCCGGATGCTGAAACGCTGGCTGCATATGCCTACCCGCGATACCGCCGTACTGACCCATCGCCAGCAGGCCATCAGCAGCCTGCAGGAGACCTGCGCCGAGCTGCAGCCGCTGCTGCGTCAGGTTGGGGACCTGGAGCGTATCCTGGCGCGCCTGGCGCTGCGCTCGGCACGCCCGCGCGATCTGGCGCGCATGCGCCATGCCTTCCAGCAGTTTCCGGCTATCCATGCGTTGCTGGCGCCGCAGCCGACGGAGCACATTCGCCATCTGCTCGCGCAGGTGGGGCTGTTTGACGAATTAAGGACCTTGCTCGAGCGGGCGGTAGTCGATGCGCCGCCGGTGCTGGTGCGCGACGGCGGCGTGATTGCGCCGGGTTATCATGAGGAACTGGATGAATGGCGGGCGCTGGCCGACGGCGCCACCGATTATCTCGACCGCCTGGAAATCCGCGAGCGCGAAAAAACCGGCCTTGAGACCCTGAAAGTCGGCTTTAACGCTGTGCACGGCTATTATATCCAGCTCAGCCGGGGACAAAGCCATCAGGCGCCGATGCACTATGTCCGCCGCCAGACGCTGAAAAACGCCGAACGCTATATTATTCCGGAACTCAAAGAGTACGAGGACAAGGTGCTGACCTCCAAAGGTAAAGCGCTGGCGTTGGAAAAGGCGCTCTATGATCAGTTATTTGATCTGCTATTGCCCCATCTCGGCCCCTTGCAGCAATGCGCGGCGGCGCTGTCCGAGCTGGACGTGCTCAGCAACCTGGCCGAACGGGCCGAAACGCTGAATTATGTGTGTCCGACGCTTACCGACCAGCCGGGGATCCGAATTTCGGCGGGACGCCACCCGGTGGTGGAGCGGGTGTTAAGCGAGCCGTTTATCGCCAATCCGCTCGCGCTGTCCGCCCAGCGGCGCATGCTGATCATTACCGGCCCGAACATGGGCGGCAAAAGCACCTATATGCGGCAAAATGCGCTGATCGTGCTGATGGCTTATATCGGTAGCTTTGTCCCCGCCGCACAGGCGGTAATAGGACCGGTGGATCGTATTTTTACCCGGGTGGGAGCGGCGGACGATCTGGCCTCCGGACGATCCACTTTTATGGTGGAGATGACCGAGACGGCCAATATCCTGCACAACGCCACGCCGCAAAGCCTGGTGCTGATGGACGAAATCGGCCGCGGCACCTCCACCTACGACGGTTTATCGCTGGCCTGGGCCTGCGCTGAGAGCCTGGCCGGGCGGATTAAAGCCATGACCTTGTTCGCCACCCACTATTTTGAACTGACCACCCTGCCGGAAAAGATGGAGGGGGTGGTGAATGTCCACCTGGACGCGCTTGAACAAGGCGAGACCATTGCTTTTATGCATACCGTGCAGGATGGCGCCGCCAGCAAGAGCTATGGACTGTCGGTGGCGGCGCTGGCCGGAGTGCCGCGCGAGGTGATTAAACGGGCGCGGCAAAAACTGAAGGAACTGGAAAACCTGTCCACCAGCGCCACGGCCAGCAAGGTGGACGGTTCGCAGCTGTCGCTGCTGGCGCCGGTGGAGGAAGAAACGCCGCCGGCGGTTGCCGCGCTTGAGGGGATTGATCCGGATACGCTGACGCCCAGGGCGGCGCTGGAGTGGATTTATCGCCTGAAGGGAATGCTTTAGGTCCACCGCGATCCGCAGGGGTTACCATAAAACAAAAAAAAACGGTGAAGGTTTACCCTTCACCGTTTTTTATTTCCGGGCGGTTATTCCCGGAACAGAGCCTCAAGGTTCAGCCCCTGCCCTTGCAGGATTTCACGCAGGCGGCGCAGACCTTCAACCTGGATCTGGCGGACGCGTTCACGCGTCAATCCGATCTCACGGCCTACATCCTCAAGCGTGGCGGCTTCATACCCTAACAAACCAAAACGCCGGGCCAGCACTTCACGCTGCTTGGCGTTCAGTTCAAATAACCACTTAACGATACTTTGCTTCATATCATCGTCTTGCGTGGTATCTTCCGGCCCGCTGTCTTTGTCATCGGACAAAATGTCCAACAGGGCTTTTTCAGAATCCCCGCCGAGCGGAGTATCCACTGAAGTAATACGTTCGTTAAGGCGCAGCATACGGCTGACGTCATCGACCGGTTTATCAAGCTGCTCGGCAATTTCCTCCGCGCTTGGCTCATGGTCGAGCTTGTGGGACAACTCCCTGGCGGTGCGTAAATAGACATTCAATTCTTTTACGATATGGATCGGCAGACGTATGGTACGGGTTTGATTCATGATCGCCCGTTCAATGGTCTGGCGGATCCACCAGGTAGCGTATGTGGAGAAACGGAACCCTCTTTCCGGGTCAAATTTCTCTACCGCGCGGATAAGACCCAGGTTACCTTCCTCGATCAAATCCAGCAGCGCCAGTCCGCGGTTGCCATAACGGCGGGCGATTTTAACCACCAGCCGCAGGTTGCTTTCAATCATACGGCGTCGTGAGGCAACATCACCCCGAAGCGCACGCCGGGCAAAATACACTTCTTCTTCAGCTGTAAGCAATGGGGAGTATCCGATCTCACCCAAATAGAGTTGCGTGGCATCCAGCACACGTTGGCTGGCCGCCTGAGACAGCAACTCTTCTTCCGCCAAATCATTATCAGCGGGCTCATCGATTAACGCTTTCTCGTCAAATGTTTCGGCTCCGTTCTCGTCGAATTCGGCTTCTTCATGTAACTCGGTTACTTTCAGCGTGTTTTCGCTCATTCTATGGCTCCTACCCGTGATCCCAGGACAGAATATCTGGATATTCCGACCAATTTATCGCTGCGGGAGATAACGCAGCGGGTTTACGGATTTCCCCTTGTAACGAATTTCAAAATGCAATCTAACCGAGCTGGTACCCGTGCTACCCATGGTAGCGATTTTCTGCCCGGCGCTCACTTCTTGTTGTTCCCGTACCAGCATCGTGTCGTTATGGGCATAGGCGCTCAGGTAATCATCATTATGTTTGATGATTATCAGATTACCGTACCCTCGCAAAGCGTTACCGGCATAGACGACTCGTCCGCCGGAGGTGGCCAGGATGGATTGTCCGCGTGAACCGGAAATATCGATACCCTTATTGCCGCCTTCCGCAGCGGAGAAGTTATCAATAATCTTTCCGTCCGTCGGCCAACGCCAACCGGTTATCGCCGTACTGCCGCCCGACATCATAGTGCCGGACGTTGAAGCGGGTGCGGTAACAGGGGCGGTTGTTGCAACAACTGCTCCCGATGTGGGTAACATTTTGCCGCCGTTAGATGGCAACATTTTCCCTACATTCTGTTTACCTGAATTTTCAGAATACTCATTGTTTGCTTGAGAATCAATACCCGAGCTCATCATTTTCGTATTCGTAGCGGCATTTGGAGCGACAGTGGCGCCTGAAGCCACGGTAGCGCTGCTATGATTTGCCAGCATGCCTCCGCCGCTTACTTCGCCGCCTGCCACGGTTCCGCTCCCGGTTAGGGGTGCCGTTCCGTTACCCACTTGTAAGGTTTGACCTACATTCAATCCATAAGGTTCCGGAATATTATTCCTTTTTGCCAAATCACGATAGTCATTCCCGGTAATCCAGGCGATATAAAACAATGTATCACCGCGCTTGACCTGATAGGTAGTACCGCCATAGGAACCTTTTGGAATAGAGGTGTAGCTGCGGTTATAAACAATATTACCTTCAGACGATTGGTTAACGGCACTTACGCTTCCAACCACGTTCGGCTGGGCTGGCTGTACCGGCTGTACCGGTTGCAGCTGCCGCGTCGGCAGCGGTTGCGATGGCTGCTGTTGCAGCCGTGGTCTCTGGACGGGGGCGGATGTCGTCATACCGCTGTTATTATCGCCGCCCACGCTACTGATTGGTGCCGCTGTCTCATCACTGGCGCAACCCGCCAACCATAAACTTGCCATTGAACATACCGCAACGCGGCGCCAATAGCATTTCGGGCTTCCCATGCTCATCTCTCCCCTATGGCAGCAAAGCCAATCATCGTTCCAAACATGCCAGACATTATCGTTATACATCCTATTTTCTCTCATTACTTCATGAATGAGAGTATTTTCAGCTATTTCCGAAAAGTTAATTTTATGCTGTTAATGCTAGCAACATCCGGGGGAAGGCGCCATAAAACAGTTGTATAGAAATATCAGGTGGCATCGCGCGGGCGTATGGGAATGATGAAGGGGTAAAAAACATGCTGCCGATTATGCCAGTTCTCCCCTGATCAGGGGTACAAAACGCACCGCTTCGACGGTTTCCACCCTAAACTCGCCATCCTGACGCGTGACGGTGGTCAAATCCTGCGTATCCTCGCCGACCGGCAATACCATAATGCCGCCTTCATCCAATTGGGCCATCAGTGCCGAGGGTATCTCCGGCGGCGCGGCGGTGACGATAATGGCATCGAAAGGACCGCGCGACGGCCAGCCCAGCCAACCGTCGCCATGGCGGGTGGACACATTATGCAAATCCAGCTGCTTCAGGCGGCGTTTGGCCTGCCACTGCAGTTTCTTGATGCGCTCGACCGAACAGACATGCTGCACCAAGTGCGCGAGAATCGCCGTCTGGTAGCCGGAGCCGGTGCCGATTTCCAGCACGCGCGATGTCGGCTGGAGCCTGAGCAGCTCCGTCATGCGCGCCACGATATAGGGTTGGGAAATGGTCTGGCCCGAGCCGATGGGCAAGGCGGTATTGTCGTATGCCTTATGTTCGAAAGCTTCGTCGATAAATCGCTCGCGCGGTACCGATTCGATGGCTTGCAACAGCCGTTCATCTCTTATTCCCTGCTGGCGAAGCTGTTCGAGCAGGGCCTGGGTGCGACGGTTTACCATGTCCAACTGACCTCCGCATTGGCCAACCACGACGTGAGTACCGATTGAGCGGAATAGGCGGTTAAATCCACCTGCAATGGCGTAATGGAAACATACCCCTGCTCAATGGCGGCAAAATCAGTATCGGGCCCTTTGTCGAACGTTTCACCGGGCGGGCCGATCCAGAATATTTCACGGCCGCGCGGGTCCAGCTGCCGGATGGCATGGGCGGCGGGATGCCGGCTGCCGCAACGGGTGACCTTGATACCCTTGATGGCAGACATTGGCAGGTCGGGGACATTGACGTTCAGGATCCTGCCGGTACGCAGCGGCTCAAGGGTCAACGCCCGGATAAGCCTGCATGCAATGACCGCGGCGGTATCATAAAAGGTATCGCCGTTCAGTGAAATAGCCAGCGCCGGGAAGCCGAGGTGCCGTCCTTCCATGGCCGCGGCCACCGTGCCGGAATAAATAACGTCGTCCCCCAGGTTGGGACCGGTGTTAATGCCGGACACCACGATATCGGGACCGGGGCGCATCAGGGCGGTGACGCCGAGATAGACGCAGTCGGTGGGCGTGCCGGATTGCACCGCGATATCACCGTTGCCCTCTTTCAGCGCCCGCAGCGGCCGGTCGAGGGTCAGCGAGTTCGACGCTCCGCTGCGGTTGCGATCGGGCGCCACGATTTGCACGCTGTCCACATCGGCAGACTGGCGCAGGGCGGCCGCCAGCGCTTGGATGCCGGGCGCATGAATGCCATCATCATTACTTAATAGTATGCGCATATCATTATTAGCTTTATTAATTATTGATTGTTTTTAACGCGCCGCCCACCCATTGGGCAAAATCGGCCTGCGCATCAAAACGAACGGCAGCGATGCAGGCCGGGAATAACCGTAATAATGGCATGAAACGCTACGGCGGTGAAGCCTGCCGTGCCGGCCGGTCCGCAAAATACCCGTGGCCGGGATGGCCCCGGGCAACGGGGGCTTACAGGACAACGTCCGCCGGCGCGTCGAGCAGTTCGCGGATAACGCTGGTGGCGAAGCTGCCCGCCGGCAGGGCGAACGACAACGCAAGCGTGGCGTCGTCGCGCCAGTGCCAACGCATATCGGCGGGCCTGAGCATCAGGGCGCGGCGCGCCGGTTCCAGCCGTTCCCGGGCCAATAATCCGAGTAATTCCGGCTGGCCGGACAGGCACTGCTGTTCAAACGCCAGCGCCTCGCGCTCGCTGCCCGGCAAACCGTCCCCGGGCAGCGGCGCGGTCAGGCTCAGTTCGCCGCTGGCCACGCGCGCGGGGGCGTCCGGCATATCCTCATCGGTGGCGACAAACCAACTGCCCCGGCCGGTAAGCTGCAGGGCGTCGCCGGCCAGCACCTGCCGGCGGCCAAGACGCTCGAGACGCTGGCTGGCCACCAGATTGAACAGCGCGCTGCGGGCGCTTGAGAGGTAGAAACTGCGTTTGCCGCGTTCCTTGACCTTGATTTCGCCACGCGCCCAGCGCAGCGCCCGATCGAGATTGTTGCCCTGATGGCCGAAACGCTGGCTGCCGAAATAGTTGGGCACGCCTTCGCGGGCAATGATATTCAGGCGATCTTCCACGGCGTCCCGATCATTTATCTCACGCAATACCAAGTCAAAAGCATTACCTTTCAATGTGCCGATGCGCAGCTTGCGGCCATGGCGCGTACTGCGCACCACCTCACACCCCTCAAGACTGAAGGCGGAGAAATCCGGGGTTTCCTTGCCCGGCAGATGGAGGCAGAACCACTGTTCGGTCACCGCATGGCGATCCTTGAGCCCGGCATAACTTACCGACCGGGCGGGGATGGCGGCGAATTTGGCCAGCTCTTCGGCGACGAATACCGTATTGGCGCCGCTTTTACGCAACCGTACCAGCACGTGCTCGCCCGCGCCGTCAGGCTCGAACCCGAGATCTTCCAGCACCTGGAAATCCGCGGGCTGCGCCTTGATGATACCGGTGGCTTCGGGCTTGCCGTGCAGCCAGAATAAATTCAGGGGGTTGAGGTCGGCGATCATGCGTCTTTTAGCAGCAACGCCACCGCCTCGCAGGCGATGCCTTCGCCGCGCCCGGTAAAACCCAACTGTTCGGTGGTGGTGGCCTTGACGTTGACATCATCCATATGGCACGCCAGATCTTCCGCCAGATGAATCCGCATTTGCGGAATATGCGGGGCCATCTTCGGCGCCTGGGCGATAATGGTGATATCGATATTGCCCAAGAGGTAGCCTTTTTCCCGTATGCGCCGCCAGGCTTCGCGCAGCAGCGCACGGCTGTCCGCGCCCTTGTAAGCCGCATCGGTATCCGGAAACAGCTTGCCGATATCGCCGAGCGCGGCGGCGCCGAGCAGCGCGTCGGTCACCGCATGCAGCGCCACGTCGCCGTCGGAGTGGGCGAGCAGTCCCTGGGTGTAGGGAATACGCACGCCGCCGATAATCAACGGGCCTTCGCCGCCGAACTTGTGGACATCAAAACCATGACCGATACGGATACGTTTCACCGGCTCTCCTTATTATTATGCTTATGCAATGGCGCTGTTTTGCAATTGGGTCAAATAGAATGCTGCCAGGGCTAAATCCTCCGGGCAGGTGACTTTAATATTATCCGCGCGGCCCGCCACCAGCAGCGGCCGGTAGCCGCAGTGCTCCAGCGCCGAGGCTTCGTCGGTAACGCGCGCGCCGTCCGCCAGCGCCCGGGCCAGGCAGGATTCCAGCAGGGCCAGGGGGAAAAGTTGGGGGGTCATGGCATGCCAGAGATGGTTGCGATCCACCGTATGGTCGATGGCATCGCCGCCGGCCCGCTTCATGGTATCGCGCACCGGCGTCGCCAGGATGCCGCCGATGGCGGTATGGGCGGTGATCGCCAGCAGGCGGGCCAGGTCGTCCTGATGCAGGCAGGGACGCGCGGCGTCATGCACCAGTACCCATTTTTCGTCGCCCGCCCGCCCGCGCGCCGCGCGCAGGCCCGCCATCACTGAATCGGCGCGCTCCCGCCCGCCGATAACATGACTGACGCGCGCGTCGCGGCCGATCGGCAGGGAGGTGAAATAAGGGTCATCCGCACTGATGGCGACAATAACATGGCGCACGCAGGACTGGCGCAGCAGCGCGTCGATGGCATGCTCCAGCAGGGTTTTACCACCAATGGCGAGGTATTGCTTGGGACAATCCGTGCCCATGCGGCTGCCGATGCCGGCGGCCGGCAGAATAGCAATGGTTGCGGGGAATGCCCCGGCCGACGTGGTCATTATTGATTGTCTTGTGAAGCAGGCGCCGCCGTCCGACGTTTAGACTGATCCGGCACCAGGCGATAGAAACTCTCTCCCGGCTTAATCATGCCGAGTTCATTGCGTGATCGTTCCTCGATGGCTTCTTGTCCATCGTTGAGATCATCGATTTCCGCGAATAATTGATCGTTGCGCGCTTTAAGCTTTGCATTACCGGCCTGTTGGACCGACACGTCGTCCTCGACCCGGACTAAATCGTGCACGCCATTTTTACCCAGCCACAAGGAATATTGCAGCCAGCCAAGCAATACCAGTAATAACAGCGTAAGTTTTCCCATCCCCGCCCCCTAAAAGACAGCCCAATCATCCCATAACTTGGGCCAGGACTCCACACCGGGCGCCAAAATGACGGGGAAAAGACGCTGAAGCTGCTTTTTTACGCGCATTTCCAATGCTTTTTTACGGTTTGTTACCCGTCGTAACCCCATTCTTACGCTTTACCAGCCGGTGAGCGAGGCGAACACCAGCCAGAACAGGCAAAAAACCGCCAGGCCGGTGCAGGTGATCATCAGGATCAGCCGGCCGGTCAGCAGAACGCTGAACACCAGGCCGATCAGCACCGATACCGGGATTAACGCCAGGAAAAAAGGCCAGGTGTAGAGCAGGAAGAATAGCGCATTGGCGCCATAGGTAAGAATGGGAATGGCAAAGGCCAGCCAGTAGAAGATAAACCCCGCCATCGCCCCCCAAAAGCCATAAGCGGGCTCTTCGGCGGCGCGTTCGGCTACCGGGGCGGGGATAACCTTGGCCGGCATGACGCGCTTGGTCTGGGTGACGTTCAGCATACCTCTCACTTCCTGGGCTGGTGGTAACGCGGCCGGACGGCCGGTATACCGATGCGGCTTCTCAGGAACTGATGATAACGCGGCCACGCAGCAGGTCTAACAATTGCCCGGTCAAATGTGTTACCAATTGTTGGCCGTCAAGATGAATTTCCGCCTGCTCGGGAGCCTCGTAAACCGCGTCGATGCCGGTAAAATTAGGCAACCGCCCCGCGCGGGCTTTTTTATACAGGCCTTTGGGATCGCGGGCTTCACAAATGTCCAGCGGCGTGTCCACATACACTTCGATAAAGCGTCCGGCGGGCAGCAGATCGCGCACCATCCGGCGCTCTGCGCGATGCGGGGAAATAAAGGCGGTCAGCACCACCAGTCCGGCATCCACCATCAGGCGGGCGACTTCACCCACCCGGCGGATATTTTCCCGGCGATCCGTTTCGCTGAACCCCAAATCGCTGCATAAACCATGGCGCACGTTATCGCCGTCCAGCAGGTAGGTGCTGATGCCCAGCGGATGCAGAGCCTGTTCAAGGGCGCCCGCCAGGGTGGATTTGCCCGAGCCGGAAAGGCCGGTAAACCAGACCACCGTTCCCTGATGCCGGTGCAACTGTTCGCGATCCTCCCGGGTTATCGGGTGTTCGTGCCAGACAATATTGCTGTCGGGCGCCGCGGGGGATGGGGTATGCCGATCGGCCATGGTTATTTACCACCCAGCAAATCACGCGCGCCCCAGTGCGGGAAGTGGCGGCGCACCAGCGCGTTCAATTCCAGCTCGAATTCGCTGTGGCGCCGGGGCTCGGTAAAGACCTCCGCCAAGGGTTCGCGCACCATGCCCGCGCCGACGGTCACGTTGCTCAGGCGGTCGATAAAAATCATGCCGCCGGTCACGGCGTTATGCGGGTATTTATCCACCGCCATCGGCTCGTCGAACGCCAGCTCCACCAGACCGATGCCATTGAGCGGCAGGCTGTCGACCACGCGCTGGGTCAGGCTGTTGATCTCCACCTGATACTGGATATTTTCTATCCGGGCGCGGGTCTTTTTACCGCCGATTTTAATGTCGAAGCTTTGGCCGGCCACCAGCGGGTTGTCGGTCATCCAGACCACATCCACCAGGGCGTTGCGCACCGGGCGCAGCGTTTCAGCGCCATCCACCACCAGATCGCCCCGGCTGATATCGATTTCATCCGCCAGGACCAGCGTCACCGCCTCGCCTGCCCAGGCTTCGGCCACGTCGCCGTCGAAGGTCACGATACGGGCGATGGAGGACGTGACGCCCGAAGGCAGCACTTTTATCTGCTGTCCCACCCGCAGCACGCCCGCCGCCACGGTACCGGCGTAACCACGGAAATCCAGGTTGGGCCGGTTAACGTACTGCACGGGAAAACGCATCGGCTGCTGTTCATTAAGATTGATGACTTCGACCGTTTCCAGCACCTGCAGCAGCGTCGGGCCGTTATACCAGGGCATGGCGACGCTGGGCGTGACGACGTTATCGCCGTCAAGGGCGGAAATCGGCACAAACGTAATGCTCAGATCCACCGGCAGTTCCTCGGCGAAGTGCAGGTAATCCTGCTTGAACTGTTCAAAGACAGTCTGCCGGTAGTCCACCAAATCCATCTTGTTGACCGCCACCACCAGATGACGAATGCCCAGCAGCGTACTGATAAAACTATGGCGGCGGGTCTGGTCCAGCACGCCTTTGCGCGCGTCGATTAACAAGATCGCCAGATCGCAGGTGGACGCGCCGGTGGCCATGTTGCGCGTGTACTGTTCATGCCCCGGCGTATCGGCAATAATGAATTTACGCTTTTCCGTGGAGAAATAGCGGTAAGCCACGTCAATGGTGATGCCCTGCTCCCGCTCCGCCTGCAGGCCGTCCACCAGCAGCGCGAGGTCCAGCTTCTCGCCCTGGGTGCCCAGGCGCTTGCTGTCGGAGTGCAGGGTGGTCAGCTGATCTTCATAAATTTGACGGGTATCGTGCAGCAGGCGGCCAATCAGGGTGCTTTTGCCGTCGTCCACGCTGCCGCAGGTGAGAAAGCGCAGCAGGCTTTTATACTGTTGCGCATGCAGGTAGGCTTCCACGCCGCCCTGTTCGGCGATCTGTTTAGCTATGGTCGTGTTCATGTCGATCGCTCCTTAAAAATAACCCTGACGCTTTTTCAGTTCCATCGATCCGGACTGATCGCGGTCGATAACCCGGCCCTGCCTTTCGCTGGTGGTGGACACCAGCATTTCCTCGATAATCTCGGGCAGGGTCTGCGCCGTGGAATCCACCGCGCCGGTAAGCGGCCAGCAGCCAAGGGTGCGAAACCGCACCATGCGCTGGCTGATCACTTCTCCCGGCTGCAGATCGATACGGTCGTCATCCACCATCAGCAGCATGCCGTCGCGCTCCAGCACCGGGCGCGGTTTGGCGAGGTAAAGCGGCACAATTTCTATGTTTTCCAGGTAGATATATTGCCAGATATCCAGCTCGGTCCAGTTGGACAACGGGAAGACGCGGATGCTTTCGCCTTTGTTGATCTGGCCGTTATAGTTATGCCACAGCTCCGGCCGCTGGTTTTTCGGGTCCCAGCGGTGCAACCGATCGCGAAAGGAGTAGATGCGCTCCTTGGCGCGGGACTTTTCCTCGTCGCGCCGGGCGCCGCCGAACGCGGCGTCGAAACCGTATTTATTCAGCGCCTGCTTAAGGCCTTCGGTTTTCATGATATCGGTATGTTTGGCGCTGCCGTGGATAAAGGGATTAATGCCCATCGCCACCCCGTCCGGATTACGGTGCACCAGCAGCTCGAAGCCATAGGCCTTGGCGGTGCGATCGCGAAATTCATACATTTCGCGGAATTTCCAGCCGGTATCCACATGCAGCAGCGGAAACGGCAGCGTGCCCGGGAAAAACGCCTTGCGGGCCAGATGCAGCATCACCGAGGAATCCTTGCCGATGGAGTACATCATGACCGGATTGGCGAATTCGGCCGCCACCTCGCGGATAATATGGATGCTTTCCGCCTCCAGTTGCCGCAAATGAGTATGTCGTTGTTGATCCATTTTTACATCCTTAAGCCAGGTTAACCAACGTCGCGCGCTGTTGCGCCGCCGATTGTTGGACGCCAAACCAGGCAATTTCATCATGAAGGGTGACAACTTCGCCGATGACCAGCAAAGCCGGGGTGGACGCCTGTTGCGCCAGGGTGTCGAGTTGTCCCAGGGTACCGGTCAGCACCTGCTGGGAGGCCAGGGTGCCGTGGCTTATCACCGCCACCGGCGTCAAGGGCGAACGGCCGTGCAGGATAAGCTGCCGGCTGATGTCCCCTGCTTTCATCAATCCCATATAGATAGCCAGGGTCTGGCGGCCCGCCGCCAGCGCCGGCCAATCGAGATCGCCGCCGCCGCGGCGCGCGTGGCCGGTAATAAAGGTCACGCTTTGCGCATGGTCGCGGTGGGTGAGAGGAATGCCGGCGTAGGCGGTGGCGCCCGCGGCGGCGGTGACCCCCGGCACCACCTGGAAAGGGATGCCGGCGGCGGCCACCGCCTGTAGCTCTTCGCCGCCGCGCCCGAAGATAAACGGATCCCCGCCTTTCAGGCGTACCACGCGTTTGCCCTGCCGCGCGTGTTCGACCAGTTGCCGGTTAATCTCTTCCTGCGGCATGCAAAAGTCGCCGGCGCGTTTACCGACGCAAATCAGCTCGGCATCCCGCCGCACCAGTTCCAGCACCTCGGCGCTGACCAGGTAATCGTGGAGCACCACGTCCGCCTGCTGCATCAGTTGCAGGGCGCGCAGCGTCAACAGGCCCGCGTCGCCCGGGCCGGCGCCCACCAGTGCCACGTCGCCGGCCTGTCCGGCCGGCGCGTCAAGCTCCCGCTCCAGCGCCGCCTGGGCGTCGTCATGCCGCCCCTGCGCCGCCAGGCCGGCGAAACGCCCGTTAAACGCCCGCTCCCAAAAACGCCGCCGCGCGTCCATGACCGGAAAATGCTGTTTTACCCGCTCGCGAAAAGCGCCGGCCATCTCCGCCATCGGGCCAAGAAAGGCCGGCAGCAGGGATTCCAGTTTTTCGCGCAGTATGCGCGCCAGCACCGGCGCCTTTCCCCCGGAGGAAATCGCCACCATGATGGGCGAACGATCGACGATGGAGGGGAAGATAAACGAACACTGGGGCTGATCGTCCACCACATTGACCAGGATATGCCGCTGGTCGGCGGCGGCATAAACCTCGGCGTTCAGCGCCCGATCGTTGGTGGCGGCGATCACCAGGAACACGCCGTCCAGCATGTCGGCGGCAAAACTCTCCCCGAGCCATTGGAGATAGCCCGCTTGCGCCTGACGACCGAGATCGGGGGAAAGCCGGCGCGCAACCACCCTGACCTGTGCGCCGGCGCGCTGCAGTAGCAGGATCTTGCGTGCGGCAACCTCGCCCCCGCCGACCACCAGTACCGGACGCTGCCTGAGATCGGCAAAAAGAGGTAAATAATCCACAGCTACCTTTTATGATTTGGCTTAGCAATAATGTGACTATACGTCTTGCGATTAGGTTCTATGAAATAGTTAATTGGAATTACAATTGCTTTAATGGAATAACGGCGCCTTTCATGCGCGCGCGCCAAGAGGATTGCGGGCAACGAATCGTGCGATCAGCCGGTCGCGGCCATGGGTACAAATTGTATTGCCCGCGGGGCGGTACCATACTATAGCGCTGGGTTGAGCGGCGAAAACCGATGCCGTTCCCGTCTATTAAGGATACTGTTTTATGTTTCACCCCGGTCGCAGCAAGCGCGCCCGTTTAACGCTGTGCCTCGGCGCCCTGCTGGCGTTTTCCGCCCCCGCCGCCGCCTTCACTCCAAGCCAATACGCGCAAGAGCAGATTCGTTATATCGCTACCTATTTTCCCGGCCGCATGGCGGGCAGCCCGGCGGAACTGATGGCGGCGGATTATCTTCAGCGTCGGTTCACCGAGCTGGGCTTCCACAGCGATCTGCGCGCCTTCAATACCCGTTATCTGTTCCACGGCAGCGCCGGCAAAGCCGACTGGCGCAGAATTACCGCCACCTCGGTTATCGCCGCCCGTGCCGGCGCGGCGCCCGGCGAAGTGCTGATAGTGGCCCACGCCGATACCTTTATGCCGCGCAGCGATAAGGACCTGAATGACAATTTGGGCGGCCTGACGCTACAGGGGGTAGACGATAACGCGTCCGGCCTCGGCGTGATGCTGGGTCTGGCGCAGCAGTTGGGGCGCGGCACGTTGGCGGTGGGCGTGCGTTTTGTGGCGCTCAGCGCCGGGGAGCCGGAAACCCTGGGCGTGGATGATTATCTGCAACGCATGTCCGCGCAGGAAAAACGCAATACGCTGCTGGTGATCAACCTCGACAGCCTGGTGGCCGGCGAAAAGCTGCGGGTCAATTACAGCCCGGACAGCGGCGACGCCCGCCTGCAGGAACTGGTTAAAAACCTGGGCGCCCAGGCGCGCCAGGCGGGTATCCCGCTGCTCTTAAGCCCCGGCATCAGGACCTCGGCCGCTTGCGCCAGCGACGCGCTGCCGTTTGCCAAGGCGGGATTCGCGGTGCTGGATGTGGGTTCGGGCACAAACGGCGACAGTTGCCTGCAGCGCAAGCCCAGTCGTAACTTTCCCCAGGGCATGGCGCGTTACCAGAGCCAGCGCGATAATATCCAGTATCTTGATACCCACCTGACCGGACAAATCGGTAAACGCGCGCGCGACAGCATGAAACTGTTGTGGCCGCTGTTGCAAGGACTGACGCAGGGGGCTAAATCCTAGCCCGATGGAAATAAGGAGCATGCGGTAAGAAAACCGCATGCCGGTATCACAGCGAGGTGAGGCCCATACCCGGGCCGCCATAATTCAATACAGTTCTATGGCGGGAATTACAGCGAAAGCAAATTATAATTAATGACAGTAACCAACCATAAGAATAGGTTCAATTACCCTAAAGCGCATAATAATAAAGTAAAACGGCTGATTTTAAACAGTTACCCTTTGCATATATCAGATCTGAGTGGCAACGGAGATAATCGGTATCAATACTGTCCGCAAATTAATAATAAAATGAAACCATGCTTTTTATTAAAGCGTGGGCTGTATTGTCGCGGTACTGCTTTTCTCCTCAGAATAGACCATGATAGTGGAACCTGTAATGGCTAGGATAATGCCTATCAATGCATAAGCGGTTGGCAGGGTTTGGTACAATAATAATGATATTACCGCCGTAAGGACCGGGGCCAGCGCATTGGTGCAAGGCGCCACGATGATAGCCTTCCCCCTGGACAATGCCATCACCAGGAATAAGGCGCCGACGGCATTCAATACCTGGGTGGCGGCGGTAATAAGATAGGCGGCCGCCGGATAACTGCCGCTTTTATCAGGAATCATGGCATAGGCGATGGGCGCCAGGATCAGGCCCGTTAGCGTCATATAAAAGAAGATAGCGCTATCCTCAATGTGATTGTTGGACGCCCTTTTCATAAAAAACGCTTGCAACCCCCACGCCAGGCAAATAATAACTGAAAACACCAGCCACAATGAGCCGCTTACTGTCGTACCATCGCCCTGGCTTATGCTGAAGGCGAGTATCGACAATAGCGCCAGGATAATACCGATAGTACCGAGAAAATTAATTCTTTCTTTCAACAGCACCAGCGACATTATCACCGTGATTGCGGGTGAAATCGAGATAATGGGGAATACCAGATAAGCCGGAGCACCCATGCCGAGGGTTTTAAACAGCAATAACTGCCCGCCCGCACCGGTAAACCCGATCGCCAGCCCATAAAGTACCGCCTGCGGGGAAAAATCAATCTTTTTTCCTTTTAGCGTAAAGTAGCAGGGGATAAGCATGGTAATTGACCATATGATATAAACCCACTGATCAGGAAAACTGTATTTTTGGGTCGGATATGCGCTCACACCGCCCCACACACCCCAGGTTAATACCACCATCAAGGTATAGATTATCCACGAGTTGCTTTTCATTTTATTCTCCAATTTTAAGCTTATTGAGAACAGCGTTCGCCAGGGGATTACCGCTTATCTTTGCGGCATAAATAGCGGCCCCCATTGAGGGATTATATTTTGGTTGGCATACTAAATAGCTACCGCTGAGATTTGCCAGCTCATGCATAAAAGGATCAAGGATGATATCCCCGCAGTTAAAAACACCGCCGGTAAACGAAACCAGGGTGGTCTCATCGGGTGAGTACGCCAGATCTTTGCGCACCGAATCCACCATCATGGCGAGTTCACGGGCTGCGGTACAAAAAAGTTTATAGCTTTCTTTATCGCCCTCGACCGCCGCTTCATAGGCGACCCTGGCAACCGACGCGATTTTTGTCCGGTCTCCTTGCCATTTATTAAACACCAGATCATTGATATCAAGATCAACATCAATGTGGTATTTGCTTTTAATCAGATCATAGAGAATATCCATTTTCAGCCGATGATCGGACATTTTTGAAAACAAATTGAGGGCATTACAGCCGATCCAATAGGCGCTGCCCTCATCGCTGAACAGCTCCCCCCAACCGCCGCAGCGGGAGGTTTTTCCATTATGCTCGCCATAGGCGATCGAGCCCGTGCCGGAAACGATATTGATGCCGTCCCGGCAGCCAAGGCTTGCCGCCCAGCCGCAAACCATATCGTTATCGCAGCGATATTTTTCCGGGCTAAGCAACACGGCGGGAATCTGATCCAGAAAAGGCACATCCGCCGAGACTTCGCCGTAGGCCGGCAGGCCGAAAAAAGAATAATCAATCATGTCCGGCGCGATCTCGGCGCGCCGGCAGACTTCCGCGATACCGTTGACGATAATGGTTTTGCTGTTTTCGCGGCCGACGTTTAAATAGTAGCAAGTGGAAGCTTCATGCTGCGCCAATATCTCGCCATCCGAGTTTATCAGCACGAAGGCTGTTTTGGTGCCTCCCCCATCAACCCCGAGAAAGATCATGATTCACTCCCGATAGCCAATTTTCCGGCAGAACCGCAAATGCGGATTTTACTGTAAACCACCTCTTTCATGGCATCCATGCCTTCCCGCATGTAAAAGCGGGGATCGTTCGCCTGCGGATTCGCGGCGAAGTATTTTTTTACCGCGCCGGCAAAGGCAATTTTCAATTCAGTCCCGACATTCACTTTGCAGATACCCAGCTTGACGGCGCGGATAATATAGTCATCGGGCACATCGCTGCCGCCGTGTAATACCAGCGGGATGTCAATCCTGCCGTTGATGATGGCCAGCCGCTCAAAATCTATTTTCGGCGTGTCTTTATACAGACCGTGCGCCGTGCCGATAGCGATGGCCAGGCTGTCGATACCGGTAAGATTAACAAAGTCCACCGCCTCATCCGGGTCGGTAAGAAAGCTCGCGCCGGCGCTGACATTTTTATCATCTTCAATGCCGCCCAGCCTGCCCAGCTCCGCTTCCACGCTACAGTCATATTTATGGCAAAACGTCGTCACCTCCTGCACCAAGGCGACATTGTCGGCAAAATTCAAATGACTGGCGTCAATCATTGCGCTGCGGGCGCCGGCAAAAACTTTATCGCGGATATCGCTAAGGGCCTCATGATGATCCAGATGCAGCGCAATGGGGATATCAAAGGTACCGGCAAAGGATTGGCAAAGGGCGTGCAAATCCTTAAAAGAGATATGTCTGAAAGTACTGGGCGTGCCGGCCAGGATCACCGGCGATTGACGTTCGTGACAGGCTTCGAGCACCGCCTGTATCGTTTCGGCATTATGGATATTAAACGCGGGCACGGCAAAATTCTCAGTTTTTGCCCGTGCCAATAAATATTTTGTGGATACCATACGCATGATTTATACCCTGATTAACGACATTATCTGTCATGTGCTGTATTATTCGGTCACCGCGGCAGCGGGTTAGCTTATTTCTCTATTTCCAGCCTATGAATAACCACACCTTCGACGACTCTGTTTACCACGCCGCTGGGAGAAGGATTATCCGGCGAGGCGCCTGATTGCAGCGATGTCAAATAGGCATATATTTGCGCATAGAGTAAATAACAAAACCCAATATGGGCGTCATCGGCATGAGTGGTCTTTGGCAAATACAGATATTCGCCCTTGCCTATTCCCGGGACAGGACTGTCGGCGATGGCAACCACCCGGCGCGCCACGTTGTCATTCCTTAATTCGGCTAACAGATCCAGATCGTATTTTCTGGTGTAGGGCGAGTTAGAAATAAACACCACGACCAGGGTATTTCCGTCCACGATAGATTTCGGTCCATGGCGGAAACCGGTGGGACTATCAAAAAAGGTGCTGATCTTTCCGGCGGTAAGCTCAAGAATCTTGAGCGCCGATTCCTGCGCGATACCTTGCAATCCACCGCTGCCGAGGTATACCACGCGATGATATTCATCTTGGCCAAATAATGAGGTCGGCCGTTGCAGATATTGCTCAATAATATTTTGGCTATTTTCGATAATGGGCAAAAAGCTGGCAAGGTTATACTGCCTGGGCGCAAATACCGCCAGGCAGGCCAGCATCATGTTACTGACGCTGCTGGTCATGGCAAAGCCGCGATCGTGCGTTTCGGGCGGCGTCAGTAATGACAAGGTATTAGCGCTTTGAGCAAAATTCTGGTGTAACCGGCCGCGTTCATTACAGGTGATGATGAGATGGAAACATTGCCCCAGCATCTGGTTAGCAAGCTCTATTGCCGCCACGCTTTCCGGGCTGTTGCCCGAGCGCCCGAAGGAGACCAGCAGCGTGGGGCAGTGAGCGGACAGGTATTCACGGGGATTACTGACCAGGTCGGTGGTGGCGATGGCCTCTACGCGCAGGTTTAATTTTGGCAGCAGCGCCGGTACCAGGATTTTACCGATAAAAGCCGAAGTTCCGGCGCCGGTGAGGATAATCCGCAGATCCGTACGGGCCAATAAGGGCGTTAAAAAGGTATTGATGCGGTCCCGTTGCTGTTCAATCAGTAATAGGGTTTTGCGCCAGGTCGCCGGCTGCTGCATAATTTCCTGCGCCGTGGCGTGCTCCGGGTGATAAGGTGCTTTTACAGAATCAGTCATTTTTTCGTGCCTTTGATTATTCATGACAGGCTGATGAATATGCTTTAATCACATCGATAATTTTATCGATAATAATATCTTTCGGATTGAGAACTAATTTCCCATCCCTTACTTTGGCGTATTGTTCCGGCAAATACTGATTTAACAACGGCAGCGGAATGACCTGATTCCCCAAGTTTTGCATGAGCTTTTGGCAACTGCGCTGCACCCTGTCATGCGGCCAGTAGTACCTGATGCGATCCGAATAACTATACCGGCGCGATAATCGCTTAGCCTCTTCATCGCCGTGATAATGTTGCTGCCAATACCCGGGCTGCTCTTGCATCACCTGTTCAAGGGTGGCGCGTAATTCAGAGC
Source organism: Sodalis sp. RH14 (assembly GCF_047324285.1). NCBI lineage: Bacteria > Pseudomonadati > Pseudomonadota > Gammaproteobacteria > Enterobacterales > Bruguierivoracaceae > Sodalis > Sodalis sp. RH14. Next base: position 961,691 of record NZ_CP178739.1, on the reverse strand, counting down.
GGTCCTGGCTGATAATTTCTTCCTCGATGCACTCCAGGGCAAACAACGCTTCGCGCAAAGCGAAGGTTAGCGCGGGGCCCACCTTAAGAATGGCGAAATGATCCCGCACCAGTTGCCGGTAAGCCTGGGGCCGTTGGTAATCGGTGGAATGGGCTTCATAGACCAGATAGGGATAGTCATCAATCATCCGGCTTAACGCGGCGGCAGGCCCGGGTTGGTAATCGATCACCTGGGTATGATCAAATTCCACGCCGGGCTGCACCACCAGCCCTATGACCCGGGGCCAGATGTCCGCCAGACCCTGCCGCGCAAAGGCGTCGCGATGGGCGGTAATTGTGCGCGCCGCGGCCTGCGGCGCAGTGACGTCCAGCTGCCGCAGATTCTCCTGGGCGCCGCCCGGAATCGGCACTTCCGTGCCGATAATGTAGACAATATCCTGGCAGCCGAAGGTGTCATGGCAGGTGATTTCAGCCACTTGCGCTAATTGCGCCGAACGCGTTGCGACAATCTCATCGCTCAGGGGTACGGCGTCATCCTGACAGGCCATGCTGCAATCAAGATGGATTTTTTTAAATCCCGCCGCCACATAGGCGGCGATCAGCACTTCCGCTTTGCTCATGGCCTGCGCGGCCGGCAGTCCCTGCCAACGGTTGGGTCCCAGATGATCGCCGCCCAGAATCAGCCGGCCGGCGTCAAAACCTATCGCCGCGGCCTGGTCCATGATGGCGTGATAAAAATCGGCCGGCGTCATGCCGGTATAACCGCCATATTGGTCGACCTGGTTGGACGTCGCTTCCACCAGCAGCAGCGTATTTTCCGCCTGCGCATGCCGCAGGGCGGCTTCAATCACCAGGGGATGCGCCGAACAAACCGCATAGATCCCGACCGGATGGCCTGCTTTATGCCGGGCCAGCAGCGTTTGCAGCGCCGCGCTTTGTGTTTCCATGAGTATTGCCTTTTATATCTTTCGTTGTGTTGTAAAAAGATTACATCATGACCATAAAGAAAGAAAATGAAAGATCAATCTCTGTGATAAAGATCAAAAAATAAGAAAACGAAATGGATAGCTTTACCCTCCCTTTCCTGGAGGTAACGTGCCGCCGGATGGATAAGGCCGGCGTCGGGTCTGGATTCCGTCGTTTCACCGCGGGGATGAAGAAAGGTTAAACAGTCGACATCATCTTGGGGGGTGGCTACAATAGCGTTAATAAGAAAGACATAAGGGAATGAAAGGTTTGGCGGTGATGAAATTAGGCGGATTCCTTTGCGGTTCTATAGCGCAACGGGGCAAATTTCGGCAGTGGAGGTGGTGATGAGGGATGCGATGTGATGAGCCCTGGCAATAGAACGATGACGACCAGCGCGCGGCGCGAGCGGATTGTCAGTCAACTTAAGGCGCAGGGAAGCGTGCAGGTGAATGTGTTGGCGGCGGATTTTAATGTGTCGACGGTGACCATCCGTAACGATCTGTCTTTTCTCGAAAAACAGGGCGTCGCCACCCGCGCTTATGGCGGGGCGATGCTGTCTCCCGCGTCCCCGGCGGAAGCGGAGCGGTCAATCGAAGCCAAGCGTTCGGAAAATGCCACCATCAAGGAGCGCATCGGCAAACTGGCCGCGTCGCTCATCACGCCGGGAAGCACCATTATCCTGGACTCCGGCACCACCACGTATGAAATTGCGCGGCAACTGCATAATCATGAGGAGGTCATCGTGATGACCAACGGCATGAATGTGGCGGAAGCGTTGATTGATGCCCCCGGGGTGGATTTATTAGTGACCGGCGGGCGGCTCAGGCGGCACTCCTTATCATTTTTTGGCGGCCAGGCCGAAATCGCGTTGCAAAACTATCATTTCGATATGCTGTTTTTAGGCGTGGATGGGCTGGACCCCCTGATGGGAGTGACAACGCATAATGAAGACGAAGCCAGGCTGAACCGCTGTATGTGCGATGCCTCGAAAAAAATCATCGTCGTTACCGACTCTTCGAAATTCCATCGCATTAGCCTGCATAAGATTATCAGTATCGAACGGGTGGATAAAATCATCACCGACAATAACATTCCGTCCTCCCTGCTGGATTTTTTCGCCGATAAAGGTATTGACGTCCTCCTCGTCGATGCCGAATAGCCAACGCCGCCGGAAACGTTAAGCCTCCGGCGGCGTTGTTGGTTATCGGCGAAGCCGCTGTTAACCTTCGTGCAGCCCGCACTCGCGCTTGAGGCCGAAAAAGCGCGTTTCTTCCTCGCTCATGCCCGGTTCCCATTTGCGGGTGGTGTGGGTGTCGCCCACCGACAGGTAGCCCTGCTCCCACAAGGGATGGTAGCCAAGATCGTGGGCTTTGAGATACTGGTACACCTGCTTATTGTCCCAATCGATGATCGGCAGCAGTTTAAATACCCCGCGCTGGATGGCCAGCACCGGCAGATGGGCGCGGCTGCCGGACTGCTCGCGGCGCAGCCCCGCCAGCCAGCTTTGCGCTTTCAGCGTGCTTAAAGCGCGGTTCATCGGTTCGACTTTATTGATCTGGTTGTATTTTTCGATCCCCTCCACCCCTTGCTCCCACAGTTTGCCGTAACGGGCCTCCTGCCAGGCGGGGGAAAGTTCCGCGCGGAATACCCGCAGATTGAGGCCCAGCTTGTCGGTCAGCTCATCAATAAACTGATAGGTTTCCGGGAACAGATAGCCGGTATCGGTCAGGATCACCGGGATATCCGGCCGCTGGCGGGTCACCAGATGCAGGCATAACGCGGCCTGGATGCCGAAGCTTGATGACAATACCGTTTCGCCGGGCAGGTTTGCCAGCGCCCAGCCCACCCGCTCTTGCGCTGTCAGGGTTTCAAGCTGACGGTTCGTATCAGCGAGCGCCGCCGTTTGTTCTTCTTTCGGCAACAGGTTCAGTTCGGTCAGGTTCAGGCTGCTCATAGGTGGCCCCTCGGGTTAGTCATAAAAATCCTGGGCTGAGTTAACCACCGGCTTGACGATACCGGCGCGGATAACAAAATCACCATAGGCTTCCTGCGGATGGCGTTCGGCCGCCCAGCGTCCGGCAGTCTGGTCGATAATGGCCAGGATCTCGTCTTCGGTGATGTTTTCCCGGTACATGCGCGGAATACGCTCACCGGCGCGATCGCCGCCCAGATACAGGTTGTAGCGGCCGATGGCTTTGCCGACCAGGCCGATTTCCGCCAGCATCGCGCGGCCGCAGCCGTTTGGACAACCGGTCACCCGCAGGATGATTTCGTCGTTGCCCAGGCCGTGGGCGGACATGATATCCTCCACCTTGGTGACAAACTGCGGTAGGAAGCGCTCGGCCTCGGCCATCGCCAGCGGGCAGGTGGGAAACGCCACGCAGGCCATGGACGCTTTACGCTGCGGGGTGACGCTGTCGTTAATCAGGCCGTACTTGCGCGCCAGGGCTTCGATTTTGGCCTTGTCCCGCGCGGGCACGCCGGCCACGATCAGGTTCTGGTTGGCGGTGAGCCGGAAATCCCCTTTATGGATGCGGGCAATCTCCGCCATGCCGGTTTTAAGCAGCCGATCCGGATAATCCAGGATACGGCCGTTTTCGATAAACAGGGTTAAATGCCAGAGGTTTTCCACGCCTTTCACCCAGCCGAAACGATCGCCTCGCTCGGTAAAGTGATAAGGCCGGATCGGCGCGAAGGATATGCCGGCGCGCCGTTCCACCTCCGCTTTGAAGGTGTCGACCCCGACCCGCTCCAGGGTGTATTTGGTCTTGGCGTTTTTACGGTTGGAACGATTACCCCAGTCGCGCTGGGTGCCCACCACCGCCTCGGCGATGGTCAGGGTATGTTCAAGCGCGATATAACCAAATTCGCTGGCCTTGCGCGGATAGGTGGTATTATCACCGTGAGTCATCGCCAGGCCGCCGCCCACCAGCACGTTAAACCCGACCAGTTGTCCGTTGTCGCTGACGGCGACGAAGTTCAGATCGTTGGCATGCACGTCGACGTCGTTTAGCGGCGGCACCACAACCGTGGTCTTGAACTTACGCGGCAGATAGGTAGGCCCCAGGATCGGCTCCTGGTCGGTGGTTTCGCTTTTCTCGCCGTCCAGCCAGATCTCGGCGTAGGCGCGGGTCTTGGGAAGTAAATGTTCGGAGATTTTTTTCGCCCACTCATAGGCCTGCTGATGCAACACCGATTCCACCGGATTGGCGCTGCACAGCACGTTACGATTGACATCCCCCGCCGTGGCGATGGAGTCCAGCCCCAGGCTGTGCAGCAGTTGATGCATTTGCTTCAGGTCGGGTTTGAGCACGCCGTGGAACTGAAAAGTCTGGCGGGTGGTCAGGCGCACGCTGCCGTACAGGGTATGCTCGGCGGCAAACGCCTCGATGCCCAGCCACTGCCGCGGCGTTATGATCCCCCCCGGCAGGCGGCAGCGCAGCATCATATTAATCAGCGGCTCCAGCTTTTGTTCCGTGCGTTCGGCGCGCAAATCGCGATCGTCTTGCTGATACATGCCGTGAAAACGGATCAGCTGGAAATTATCGCCGTTAAAGCCGCCGGTCAGCCCGTCGTGCAAATCTTCGGCGATGGTGCCGCGCAGAAAATTGCTTGCCCCTTTCAGCCGTTCATTATCGGATAAGGGGGGAGTAGGTTGTTTTTCACTCATCAGTAGACGTCCCGCTGATAGCGGCGCTCGATGCGCAGCTCGCTTAAAAATTCATCGGCCTGCTCGGTGTCCATGCCACCGTGCTCGGCTACCACGTCCAGTAATGCCTGCTCTACGTCTTTGGCCATATGGTTGGCATCGCCGCAAACATAAATATGCGCCCCCTGCTCGATCCAGCGCCAGACTTCAGCGCCTTTTTGCCGCAGCCGGTCCTGTACATAGATTTTCTCCGGCTGATCCCGCGACCAGGCTAAATCAATCGCGGTCAGCAGGCCCTCTTTTTTGTAGCGCTGCCATTCCACCTGGTAGAGAAAATCGTCGGTAAAATGCGGATTGCCGAAAAACAGCCAGTTCTTGCCAGCGGCGCCATCCGCTTCCCGCTGTTGCATAAACGCGCGGAACGGCGCGATGCCGGTTCCGGGTCCAATCATGATGACCGGCGCGTCGGTATCGGCCGGCAGGCGGAAATTGTTATTGTGCTCGATAAAAATGCGTACCCGATCGTCCTCGGCCAGCCGGTCGGCCAGATAGCCGGTGGCGCCGCCGGTGCGCGGCCTGCCATCCACCTCATAACGCACCACGCCCACCGTGATATGCACCTCGTCGCTGACCTCCGCCTGCGACGAGGCGATGGAATACAGCCGCGGCGTTAGCGGACGCAACAGCGCCAGCAGCTGATCCGCGCCCAGTTCCACCGGCGCCTGGCGCACCATATCCACGATCGGCGTCGATTGGGCGTACCGCTGCAGGCGTTCCTTGTCCGCCGTCAGCGCCAGCAGCGCCTCGTCGCGGGCCATGGCGGCATACTCCCCGACGATAAGGGTAGTGTTCTGGGTCAGTTCGTAATGAGCGCGCAGCGCATCGGCGAGGGATAAGGTTTGTCCTTCCACCGTCACCGTTTGTCCGCCGTCCAGCCATAGCAGCGTCAAGAGTTCGTCCACCAGCGCCGGGTCGTTTTCATACCAGACGCCCAGGGCGTCTCCCGGCTGGTAACGCAGGCCGGAGTCGCCGAGATCGATTTCGATATGGCGCACGTCTTTCAGCGAGCTGCGGCTGGTAATTTTTTGCGACGCCGCAATGGCGGCCACCAGCGGCTGTTCTTTGGTATAAGGCGTGGAATCGACTTCATCTACCGCGCCGCTGAGGGTTATCTCGTGCCGGGCCGCGCTTTCCTGCGGCACCCGCGCTTGCAATAGCGCCACGATATCCCGGCGCCAGGCTTGCGCCACCGGCTGATATTCAACATCGGCGTCAACCCTGTCCAGCAGCCGCTGGGCGCCGAGCTCGGCCAGACGCGCGTCAAAATCCTTGCCTATCTTGGCAAAGTGCTCATAGGACGTATCGCCGAGGCCCAATACCGCAAAGCGCGTATCGGCAAGCCGGGGGGCTTTTTTCGAAAACAAGTATTTATACAGCGCCACCGCCTCTTCCGGCGGATCGCCCTCGCCCTGGGTGGAGGCGACGATCACCAGCAGCTTTTCCTGGGCGATGTGTTTAAATTTATAATCGCCGGCGTTTACCAGGGTGACATCCAGTTTGGCGGCGATCAAATCGTCGCGCAGCTGTTCCGCCACCCGCCGGGCGTTGCCGGTTTGCGACGCGGACAGCAGCGTAATGGCGTGCGCCTGCGTCGGCGCGGGCGCCGGAGGGGTACCGGCGACGGGCGTCTGGTTGACCTGCCCCCAAAAATAACCGGATACCCAGGCCATCTGCAGCGGCGAAAAATCACCGGTTGCAGCCTGCAGGCGGGCGAGTTGTTCCGGATTCAGCGGGAGCAAAGAAGTTGGTGGGGCCTGAGTCGTCATTGCTGTTCGAATTTCCTTGTGCGTACCAGTAGGGCCGGGCGTGTATTAAGGGATCACCAGAGTTTGTAAGGTTACTCAGTGCGACGCAATCAATAAAGGATGCGATGGCAATAATAAATAACTAAATAGCCTAAAGAGTTATTTCGGTAAAACTTATCACTTAAACTGGTTAAGAAAGCGGGCCGCCTCATCCACCAGCAGCGGACTTTGATGCCCGGCGCCGGATACGCTGATAAATTGCCAGTGAAACGGCATCTTCTGCTGTTCCGCCAGGGATTGCGCACGCCGGAAATACCAGCCGGCGCGTTCAAGCCGGTTCTTTCCCTGCGCCTGGGCCTGCGGGGTGCTGCGCATCGCGGTGCGCCGGGTGCGCCTATCCTGCTCTCCGACCATGATAAGCGTCGGCCGGGCAAAGAAGCGGGCTTCCTGGGCGGCATCCAGGGTAAAAGGCGCGCGCGCCAGCCCGTAGGGCCAGGACCGGCGCGGATCCGGCGGCGTCCACCAGCCGGCCGAGGCGCAGACCACCGCCCTGGCCGGCATATCCGGCAGCGCCATCAGCATCCGGTGGACAAACTGGCAGCCGGCGCTATGGCCGTACAACAGATAGTCGCTGCGGCGCGTAATGCCCTCGCGCCGCAGCGCGTTGAAAACATCGCCAATACGGGAATAGGACCATTGCGCTGCCGGGAGGACCGCAGGACCCGCCGCGGTATTGCCCAACATATAGCCCCGCGCGCCGGGATAACGCGTGCCGGGGAATTCGGGCGCTATAATCAGGAAATGGTAATGATTGGCCGCGGCGATCCATTGATCCCGCGCCTGGGCGCCGTCGCGTTTGACCCCGTGCAGCACCATGACCACCGGCATATCGCGCGCATCGGCCATCGGACGATAGAGATAGACCCTCATCGCGCCGTCGGCCGTGGGTATGGCGAGCGTTTCTCCCCCGGCGGCGCTGACGCGGCACGCGCACGCCGTCAGGGCGCATAACAGCCACAGCCCGGCGGTTCGCCGCGGCGAGAGCAATAAAAGCAAGGATTGGACCGCGTTCATGGTGTTTTGATGGCCCCTTAGCCAACTTATTACGGGTTGGCGGCACATAACATAGAATCATAAGCCGCATTTCGGTACCATGCAGCGTTTGTTTTGACAAGAGGCCCTATAGTGGTAACCACGTTATTTAAAGAATTTACTTTTGAGGCGGCGCACCGTTTGCCGCATGTGCCCGACGGTCATAAATGCGGGCGTTTGCACGGCCATTCGTTTATGGTGCGCGTGGAAATCACCGGTGAAGTGGATCCGTTCACCGGCTGGGTGATCGACTTCGCCGAGCTCAAGGCGCTGTTTCGGCCGATCCTCGACCAGCTTGACCATTATTATCTTAATGATATCCCCGGCCTGGAAAACCCCACCAGCGAAGTACTGGCCCACTGGATTTGGCAACAGCTTAAACCCCGCCTGCCCCTGCTGAGCGGCATCATGGTGAAAGAAACCTGTACCGCCGGCTGCATCTATCGCGGCGATCAATAACAGGCTCCGGCATCCGCCTGGCAAAGTCGCGCTATCGGCGGCGCGCCGGATAACGGCTTAGCCCCCGGCGGTGCCGGCCCGGGCCTGTCGTTTCGCCGGATCAGGCGATATTCAGGTATTTGTGGGTTTGCATGGACAGGCGCCAGTTGCGGGCGATGCAGGTGGCGATGCACAATTTCGTGGCGGCGTCCTGCCGGCTGACAGGCTGCAGGGCGATAATACGCGGTTTATCGTCTTCAAGTGTGGCCAGCAGCGCATCAAGCTGTTCGATATCCCGCTCCCGCGCCACCGGATGTTTAATCTCATCAGCGCGTTCCAGCGCCTGGGGCAGAATCGCCATACCGCCGCGCATGCCCACTTTAGGCGACACCGTTACCCAGGTCTGGCTGGTGCAACGCACCTCGTGGGTACCGCTGGTTTCAATCTGGCAGCTGAACCCCTGCTGTTCCAGCACCTGCGTCAGCGTATACAGGTCGTGGATGCACGGCTCGCCGCCGGTAATCACCACATGCCGCGCGGTATAGCCCTGTTGTTCAATCATCGCCAGCAGTTCCTCCGGCGTAACCGTGGCCCAGCGGTCGCTGTCGGCGGTTTTTAACGTAATGTCCCCCAGAGGGGCCTCCCGAAGCGGGTCCATTTCCCAGGTATGTTTGGTATCGCACCAGCTGCAGCCCACAGGGCAACCCTGCAGGCGGATAAATATCGCCGGCACGCCGGTAAAATAGCCTTCGCCCTGAAGCGTCTGGAAAATCTCGTTAAGCGGGTACTGCATGATGTTCTCGATTAATTGCCTAGCTATAAGGGCGGTGATTATTACATTTTAGCTGAAGCAGACCAAATTTCTCTTGCCGGCGGCACAATACCTAATGTTGCCTCACTGCCGCGTTACCCCCACAAAAGGCAACTGGCAATAAAAACCATTCCCCGGCGTCATCACACCCCGCTCGCGCGCGTTCAACGATACTGCCCTGTATCAGAGGTAAGTCCGCGGATGCCATTCCGCTTTTCTTTTTGAGACCTAACAGGAGCCAGATATGGGCACTTATGATAACGAAAGACCAGATAATTATCCTGATCAACGCGAGCATGAGAATGACTACGCCAATTACCCTCGGAATGAGGACGGTTACCGGGATCCCCATCATTATGGGCACGGCGGCCACGTCCCTCACCGGGGAGGAAGCGGCTGTCATGACTATCCGCCTCCGCTTTGCCAGCAGGATTTCCCGCGCGATAACTGTTACAGCTACATTGATAAAAACTATTACCGGGAAGTCGAGGCGCGCCACGGACGCGTGATAAACCCGCCATCACGCGCCCAGTTTCTGGTCAATGAGGGTTTGTTGGCGGCCTGGGAAGCCAATGAAATGGAAGGGGGCAAAAACTTTCCCGCCACCACAGGCGGAACACCTCCCCCACCGTTTCAAACCGATGCCTGGGGCGCCGCGCCGCCGCCTGATGGCTTTATCATCAGCGGCGGCAGGACCGGTAACCGTAATAGGGTCAATTTTACCGATGCCGAGCTAAACCAACTGGCGCCCCGGTTTGCCGGCTGGCCCAGGCTACGGGTAGCGCCGGGCCAGCGATTTAATGTGGAATGGTTTTATCAACAGGCGCATGTCACCCGGGGCTATCGCTGGTTTATCACCCGTGACGGCTGGAACCCCAATCAGCGTATTACCCGCGAGCAGCTCGAATCAAGACCCTTCTATGAGGATATCAGTCCGCTGGTTCCCTTCAATAATTTTCGTGACCAGTTGATCCCGCGGGTTTTTCATAGCGCCCCGATACCACTTAACAAAAGAGGTCATCACATTATTGTCATGGTGTGGGTAACTGCCGATTCGCCGAACGGATTCTATCAGGGTTTTGATGTGGATATAGGTTAAGCCAAATAAACACTCCGCCGCTGGCCGATGGCGCTGCGGCGGCATATTAATATTACCAATCAGATCAGCACCAGGATCGCAGCAACTCTGCAATTAATTATACAGGCTATAATCCCAAACCGACCGCGTATGGATATTGATAATGGCTTTTATCAGGCCTTTGATGTGGATATTAATCAAATTAAATGCGCAACGAAATTATGTCCTGCCGCCGTCTATATCAACCGGGCGCGGGATTAACGTTATTTACGCTCATTCCAATGTTGAGCCGAGAGGGTTATCAAGCATAAAAGGCATTTGGCAACAAAAAACATTCATGATTGCAATCACATATTAATCATGAACCGTCAATCACAATGACCGTGTAATAATTTTGAAAATGGTACGGCCCTACTATTTCTAAATATATTACTTTTCATTTCAGGAGTTAACTATGAGCCATATAGATTATAATCAAGATCCCAATCGCCCTGATGCCTATCGCAACGCCGATCACAATTCGGTTGAAAATTACCGCCCTGACTGTCCGCAACAGCCGCCTCATCCTTATCCCGTCAAACCGCCCTGTGGCGGTATTTATCCGGAGCCCTACCCTTTTTACCAGCCGCTCGACCCGCTAACCGGTCGCGTAGTGTCGCCGGCTTCACGCGCCCAAATTCTTCTGAATGTGAACGGCTTGGAATTCTTTACGGTAAATCAAACCACCGGTGGCAAAAATTTTCCCAACTTATTTGGTGGGCAAGTACCCTTTCCGTTTCAGGAGGATGTTGAAAGCGCAACGCCTCCCCCGGATAATTTTATACTTAGTGGCGGTCATCTTGATCAGCGCGGTAGAATTAATTTCACCGATGCGGAATTTGCTAATTTTCGCCCTCAGTTTACGGAATGGCCAAGACTGCGGGTAAATCCCGCTGAGGTATTGCGCATCCAATGGCTGATAGATGCCCCTCGAATTACTCGTGGTTACCGTGCTTTTATTACCAGAGATAACTGGGTGCAAAATGTTCGCTTAACGCGAGCGCAGATTGAACCCGCCCCATTCTTTGATGAAATAAATCAGGCGAGCCCCTGGTTTGCTCATCAGGGTAGTCTACCGCCACGTTTAACATTTGATATGCCGTTACCTTTTAACAAACGAGGCCATCACGTCATCCTATTGCTTTGGCTCGTTGCCGATCAACCCTTTGCCTTTTATCAGGCATTTGATGTTGATTTTGGCTAATGTAACCGGCTTATTACATTTTCCCCCAATTACCTGATAACAAGGAACCCATCATGAGTTATATAGACAATAATCAACTTCCCTACCGGCCTGATCACTGTCAGGGTGGAGATTACCGGCAGAATTATGGCTATCCTCCTCCCTACCCTTTTTACGAGCCAATCGATCCGCAAAGCGGTCGCGTGGTATCACCGGCTTCGCGCGCGGTGATTATGCTCAATAATGGGTATTTACCACCGTTCCTGGTTGATGAAATGACCGGGGGCAAAAATTTCCCTGACTTATTTGCCGGCCCGGTACTTTTCCCTTTCCACACAGATATAGAAAGTTCAAATCCCCCGCCTGATGGACGGATCGTCAGCGGCGGTAATGGGGACGCACGCGATATCGCCAATGCCACAGATGAGGAATTACGTGTCCTGACTGGCGGCAATTTCAACCAATGGCCCAGATTACGGGTTAACCCGGCGCAATCCTTGACCATTCAGTGGGTGAACACCATACCCAGAGTCACCAGGGGGTATCGCGCGTTTATCACACGTGATAATTGGGATTCCAGAGTTCGCATTGCGCGTAATCAGCTGGAGCCCGTTCCGTTCTTCAATACGCTCAATCAGGGAGTTCCCTGGCAGGAGCACCTAGGCGATTTACAACCTCGAATAACGTTGCCTTTAGTGCTCCCCTTTAACAAAAGGGGTCATCATGTCATTATTTTACTCTGGCTGGTAGCCAATCAGCCTATTGCTATCTATCAGGCGTTTGACGTCGATTTCGGTTAGGTTATCCATTACTGGAACAAAGGTCCAGCTGCGGACATATCTGCCTATAGCTGGGCCGGAACTTTTGCTCATTGACCCTGTTATATCCCATATTTTTAAAAGATTTTGTTCACTGCCTATTCGATGATATTTAAACTGGCAGCAAAATTCTTAAATATCAAAACAACATATATTTATACCGGTTCCGCTTTATCAGGAGTAAATCATGAATAAAAATTATACCCTTAAAGATCATTTATCGAAAGTTAATCCTAACGACAATTACTCAAGGGACTATCGCAACAGTTGTAACTGGCGCGATGGTTATTCTTTATCACCTTATTGGGATCAGTCCAATAATATTCGCTATAACAACAGAGGCTGTTGTATAAACTCGACCGTCGACGATACGCCAGTGCCACCCTTGCCTATCGTTACTCCGGCTTCGCGTGCGCAAACCCTGGTCGATTTAGGCAGGCTTAGCCCCCTGCAAGTCAATACAGCAACCGGCGGAAAAAATTTCCCAGATCTCAATGGCGGAGCTGTTTTTTGGCCTTTCCAGGATGATGTCTGGAGTGCAACTCCGCCCGAGGATGGCTTTATTCTCAGTGGCGGCCAAAGTGGGGAGATTAGTGCAGTTAATTTTACCGATAATCAAATCGCCATCTTCACCTTGTTCGCTATTCGTCAATGGCCCAGGATACGGTTGAGCGCCGGTCAGATATTAAACATAGAATGGCTTTACGATAGGCGACGGCTCACCAGAGGCTATCGGGCGTTTATTACCCGCGACGACTGGAATCCCAATGCCCGTATTACGCGAGCTCAGTTGGAGCTGCGTCCGTTTTGGGAGAATATTAACCAAGAGTTCCCCTTTTGGCAGTTCCCGGCGCAGTTACAACCAAGAACGCATCATTCAATTCCCATTCCCTTCAATAAAAGAGGGCATCATGTCATCGTCTTATTATGGCTTATAGCTGATTTTGAAGATGCCGTTTATCAGGCTTTCGATATTGATATTGATTCAAACACTGTATATTAACATGGAAATAAGCCCTGCAATTTAAAAACAATTACCGGGTTAAATCATACATATAAAAGTAAATTAATTATACAGATAACTATAGAAATTTGTGCTATCAGATTTTTCAACTTAATGTAAAGATCATTCATTTCGCTGACGCTTACACTAATAATAAGATTTTCCGTTGCGAGTAAATCTGGAGACGCTTATGTACCATAAAGCAAAAACAGTTGACCCACCTAAAAAAAATTCAAATATTAAATGTTTTTATAGGGTGAATCATATCGGTAATGGCCATCGTCTCTTTAACCCACCCTATGCCCATTGTCAGCGAGATAAAATCCAGCGCGCCGAGTGCCCGCTATGTTCCGGCGAATCAAACGTTGATTATGGGGCCCGCCTTGGCCGCTTGACGGTCCCACCCTCACGTGCCCAGTTTCTTGCCAATCAGGGATATCTTGAAGTCTGGTTTGCCGAAGCCATAACCGGGGGAAAAAATTTTCCCGACCGGTTCCCGGGGCCTGTTCGCCAACCATTTCAGGATGATGTAGAAAGCTCAACGCCACCCTCTGACTTTTACATCCTTAGCGGTGGTCACCAGGATAGGCGGGGCCTGGTGTCTTTGGACGACCAGGATATGACTTTCTATTTAGGCATTCCCTTTACCTGGCCCAGGATCAGGGTAAACCGCGGTCAGGAATTATATGTAGAATGGTTATATTACGTCCTGCGCGCCACCAGGGGCTATCGGGCGTTTATCACCAAGGATGATTGGTCGCAACGATGGCCTTATTCTCGCGACCAGTTTGAACCGGTGCCGTTCTGGGAAATGCTGAACCCGCAAACCCCCTACTGGCAGCACGCGGCGGCATTAAAACCAAGAGATAACATGCTTATTCCACTGCCATGGAATAAAAGCGGTTACCATGTCATTCTTTTATTATGGCTAACTACTGACACATACTATGCCGTCTATCAGGCGCTAGATGTGGATTTCGGCTGAATCCCTATTAAACGACAAGAAAAAGCCCCATCTTTACGATGGGGCTTTTGAAGATGCGAAAAGTGATAAAAACATCATCCGCATTTCCTGTCAGCATGCCGGCAAACGACGCACTGAGTCGGGAATGGGCAATTATGCCTGGCCTTTCACTTCTTTCAGACCGTTGAACGGTGCGCGTGCGCCCAGGGCTTCTTCGATGCGAATCAGCTGGTTGTACTTGGCAACGCGGTCGGAACGGCTCATGGAACCGGTCTTGATTTGACCCGCGGCGGTGCCCACGGCCAGATCGGCAATGGTGGCGTCTTCGGTTTCGCCGGAACGGTGAGAGATGATGGTGGTGTAACCGGCATCTTTCGCCATTTTGATCGCCGCCAGGGTTTCGGTCAACGAACCGATCTGGTTGAATTTGATCAGGATGGAGTTGGCGATGCCTTTATCGATACCTTCTTTCAGGATCTTGGTATTGGTCACGAACAGGTCATCACCGACCAGCTGGATTTTGTCGCCCAGCACTTTGGTCTGGTAGGCAAAGCCGTCCCAATCCGATTCGTCCAGGCCATCTTCGATGGAGACGATCGGGTAGGTCTTGGTCAGGCCTTCCAGGTAGTGGGTGAACTCTTCGGAGGTGAAGGATTTGCCTTCGCCTTTCAGTTCGTATTTACCGGTTTCCTTGCTGTAGAATTCAGACGCGGCGCAGTCCATGGCCAGGGTGATATCTTTACCCAGCACATAACCGGCTTTTTCCACGGCTTCCTTGATGGCGGCCAGGGCGGCGGAGTTGGATTCCAGGTTCGGCGCGTAGCCGCCTTCGTCGCCAACGGCGGTATTCAGGCCCTTGGCCTTCAGCACTTTCGCCAGGTTATGGAACACTTCAGAACCCATGCGAATCGCTTCCTTGACGGTTTTAGCGCCAACCGGCTGGATCATGAATTCCTGGATGTCGACGTTGTTGTCGGCATGTTCGCCGCCGTTGATGATGTTCATCATCGGCAACGGCATGGAGAACTTGCCGGCGGTGCCGTTCAGTTCAGCGATGTGTTCGTACAAAGGCATGCCTTTGGACGCGGCGGCGGCTTTCGCTGCGGCCAGGGAAACGGCCAGGATGGCGTTGGCGCCAAATTTGGATTTGTTTTCCGTGCCGTCCAGATCGATCATGATCTTGTCGATATTGGCCTGGTCTTTCGCGTCTTTGCCCAGCACCGCTTCAGCGATGGGACCGTTAACCGCGGCAACCGCCTTGGTCACGCCTTTACCCAGAAAACGCGATTTGTCGCCGTCACGCAGTTCAAGCGCTTCGCGCGAACCGGTGGAAGCACCTGACGGCGCAGCGGCCAAACCTACAAAACCACCTTCCAGATGCACTTCTGCTTCTACAGTCGGATTGCCGCGTGAATCGATGATTTCACGGCCGATGACTTTAACAATTTTGGACATTTAGTATTTCCTCAGTACAAGTTAAAACAAAATTCCTGACGACCCGCCCGCGATACCCTGACCGCGCGCCGCCCGCCTGTTCAAATTTATTTCAGCTGACGCTTCTGGTACTCGCCGGCCGCCTTGACGAAGCCGGTGAACAACGGATGGCCGTCACGGGGCGTCGAGGTAAACTCGGGATGGAACTGGCACGCCACGAACCACGGATGATCCGGGTATTCAATAATCTCCACCAGGCGGTTATCCCCCGACAGCCCCGCAACGCGCAGGCCGGCGGCTTCGATCGGCTTTAACAGCATATTGTTGACTTCATAGCGGTGGCGGTGACGCTCGACGATGGTCTGCTCGCCGTACATGCTGCGCACCAGGCTGCCGTCGGTTAACTGGCAAGCCTGGCTGCCCAGGCGCATGGTGCCGCCCAGATCGCTTTGCTCGGTGCGCGTTTCCACGACGCCGTTTTCGTCGCGCCACTCGGTAATCAACGCGACCACCGGATACTTACAGTCTGGCACAAATTCGGTGGAGTTTGCGTTTTCCATGCCCGCCACGTGCCGGGCAAATTCGATTAACGCCACCTGCAACCCCAGGCAGATGCCCAGGTAGGGAATTTTCTTTTCACGCGCGTACTGCGCGGTCAGGATCTTGCCTTCGACGCCGCGATAACCGAAACCGCCGGGAATCAGGATGGCATCGAGGTTTTTCAGGATCTCCACGCCGCGGGTTTCCACATCCTGCGAATCGATAAGCTTGATATTCACCGTCAGGCGGTTTTTCAGCCCGGCGTGCTTCAGCGCCTCGATAACCGATTTATACGCGTCCGGCAGTTCGACATATTTACCGACCATGCCGATGGTGACTTCGCCGCCCGGATTGGCTTCCTCGTACACCACCTGTTCCCATTCAGACAGGTTAGCCTCGGGACAGTTCAGGCTGAATCGTTTACAAATATAATCGTCCAGGCCTTGGGATTTCAAGAGAGCCGGGATTTTATAAATGGAATCAACATCTTTCAGGGAAATTACCGCTTTTTCCGGCACATTGCAGAATAAAGCGATTTTAGCCCGCTCGTTGTTGGGCACCGAGCGATCGGAGCGGCAAATCAGCACGTCCGGCTGGATGCCGATGGAAAGCAGTTCCTTGACCGAATGTTGGGTCGGCTTGGTTTTCACCTCGCCCGACGCGGCCATATAGGGCACCAGGGTAAGGTGCATGTAGATGGTGTGTTCGCGGCCCACGTCCACCGCCATCTGGCGGATGGCCTCGAGGAACGGCAGGGATTCGATATCGCCCACGGTGCCGCCGATTTCCACCAGCACCACGTCGTGGCCTTCGCCGCCTTCAAGGATGCGTTCCTTGATGTTGTTGGTGATATGCGGAATGACCTGGATGGTAGCGCCGAGATAATCGCCACGGCGCTCTTTGCGCAGCACGTCGGAGTATATGCGGCCGGTGGTGAAATTATTACGACGCGACATTTTGGTGCGGATAAAGCGCTCGTAGTGACCCAGATCCAGATCGGTTTCCGCTCCGTCCTCGGTGACAAACACTTCGCCGTGCTGGATAGGGCTCATGGTGCCCGGATCCACATTGATGTAGGGGTCCAGCTTCATGATGGTAACGTTGAGTCCCCGGGCTTCGAGAATAGCCGCCAGGGAGGCCGCGGCAATGCCTTTACCCAATGAGGAAACGACCCCGCCGGTTACAAAAATATAATTTGTTGTCATGCTGAACCTGAGAATTTAGGTGTAAAGACGGAATAACCAAGACGGGAAAACAGTATACCTGAAGCGCGAATCGGCCACAAACGTTCGTTTTGCAAATCGCGCAGGCGGCATAACGGCCGCATCAGCGGGCCCAGTCGATGACCGCTTGCCATAAATACCTTATTTTATAGTATATTAGCTACGAAAACGGCGTTATCGTTAACATAGCGGCAATGATGAGTTTACCCGGCGATTTCCCGTTTTTTTATTTGCCGCCAGGCGGCTTCCATCTGCTCGAGACTGGCCTGGGGCAGGGTTTGCCCCTGGGCCTGGATAATCTCTTCCACCTGGCGAAACCGGCGCTCGAATTTACGGTTGGCTTTTTGCAAAGCGGTTTCCGCTTTCTTGCCCAAATGGCGGGTCAGGTTGACGGTGGCGAACAGCAGATCGCCTAGTTCTTCCTCAAGCTTATCTTCATCCACCACCGCCTGGCGGGCTTCGTGCATCACCTCGTTGATTTCTTCGTAGACCTTGTCCACCACCGGGCCGAGCGTGGTCCAGTCAAAACCCACCGTGGCGCAGCGCTGCTGGATTTTCTGCGCCTTCATCAACGCCGGCAGGGCGTCGGGAATATCGTCGAGCGGCGACAGGCGTTCTTTTTCCGCCCGTTCCCGCGCCTTGAGCTGTTCCCACTGGCCGGGAGGCGCCGCGCCGTCCTCGCCGGGCTGCCGGGCAAAAATATGCGGATGGCGGCGCTCGAGTTTATCGCTGATGGCGTCGCAGACGCCGGCAAAATCGAACAGTCCCTGCTCGCGCGCTATTTCAGCGTAAAACACCACCTGGAACAGCAAATCGCCCAATTCGTCGCGCAAATCGTCATAATCGCGCCGGGCAATGGCGTCCAGCACCTCGTAGGTCTCCTCCAGGGTGTAGGGGACGATGGTGTCGAACGTCTGGCGCTTGTCCCACGGACAGCCCGTGCGCGGGTCGCGCAGGCGGGTCATGATGGCCAGCAACCTGGCCTGGGCGGCGGCCGAGGCATCGATGGCGTTCGCGGTCATATTATTCTCCGTGCAGCCGGCGCGCGTCGATCACGTCCGGCAGTTGATTAAGTTTGGACAATACCCGGCCAAGTACCTGCAGGTTATAGATTTCAATATCCATATCGATGGTCGCCAGCTGCTGTTTGATGTCGCTGCGGCTGGCCACGCCCAGCACGTTGACCTTTTCATTGGCCAGGATAGTGGTGATATCGCGCAGCAGGCCGCTGCGATCGTTGGCCACCACCCGCACCACCAGCGAGTAGCCGCTGGAATAACTCTCGCCCCAGACGGCGTCGACAATGCGTTCGGGGGCGTTGGCCTGTAAATCCGCCAATTGCTCGCAGTCCGCGCGGTGAATGGAGATGCCGCGGCCGCGGGTAATGAAACCGGTAATCTCATCGCCGGGGATCGGCTGGCAGCAGCGGGCGATATGGTGCATCAGGTTGCCGACCCCTTCCACCACCACCCGGCCGTTATCCTTCGAGCGCGGCACCGCGGACGGCTTTTGCGTCAGTTGCTTGAGCGCCGCGCGATCCTGCTCTTCCGGGCTGGGCTTGTTCAGCTTGCCCTGCAGGAAGTTAATCATCTGGTTGATGCGCACGTCGCCGCCGCCGATGGACGCCAGCAGCTCGTCGAGGGTATTGACGTTATAGCGCGGCAGCAGCAGCTTTTCGGCTTCCTTGATGCTCAGGCCCAAATGCTCCAGTTCATCGTCCAGCAGCTGGCGGCCGGCCAGGATATTCTTGTCCCGGTCCTGTTTACGGAACCAGTTATGGATCTTCGAGCGCCCGCGGCTGGTGGTGACATATCCCAGGTTGGGATTCAGCCAGTCGCGGCTGGGGTTCGGCTGCTTCTGGGTGATGATCTCCACCTGGTCGCCCATGCGCAGCTGGTAGGTAAAGGGCACGATGCGCCCGCTTATCTTGGCGCCGATGCAGCGGTGTCCGACATCGCTGTGGATATGGTAGGCGAAATCCAGCGGCGTGGAGCCGGCGGGCAAATCGATCACGTCGCCTTTCGGGGTAAAGACATAGACCCGATCGTCGAACACCTGGCTGCGCACTTCGTCGAGGATTTCCCCCGAATCCGCCATTTCTTCCTGCCAGGCCAGCAGCTTGCGCAGCCAGGCGATGCGTTCTTCGTAACCGGAGCGCACGCCGCCGGTGGCGGTGGCGCCTTCCTTGTACTTCCAGTGCGCCGCCACGCCCAGTTCGGCGTCTTCATGCATCTGTCGGGTACGGATCTGGATTTCCAACGTTTTGCCGCGCGGCCCCAGCACCACGGTGTGAATGGACTGGTAGCCGTTGGGTTTGGGGTTGGCGACGTAATCGTCGAACTCATCGGGCAAATGGCGAAAATGCGTATGGACGATGCCGAGCGCGGCATAACAATCCTGCAGCCGCTCCACCACCACCCGCACGGCGCGCACGTCAAACAGCTCGTCGAACTCCAGCGATTTTTTCTGCATCTTGCGCCAGATGCTGTAGATATGCTTGGGCCGCCCGTAGATATCCGCTTTCAGCCCTTCCTCTTTCATCGCATCGCGCAGCGAGGCGACAAAATCATCGATATACTGCTCACGATCGATGCGCCGCTCATGCAGCAGCTGCGCAATGCGCTTGTACTCGTCCGGATGCAGGTAACGGAAGCAGAAATCCTCCAGTTCCCACTTGAGCTGGCCGATCCCCAGCCGGTTTGCCAGCGGCGCGTAGATATTGGAACTTTCTTTCGCCGCCAGCACCCGCTCGTCCTCAGGGGCGTCCTTCAGTTCGCGCAAATGGGCGATACGCTCGGCAAGCTTGATGACCACGCAGCGGAAATCTTCGACGATGGCCAGCAGCATGCGCCGGACGTTATCCACCTGCTCCGGCGCCATGGAGTCGTTAGTGGTGGCTTTTAACTGGCGGATGGCGTCCATATCGCGCACGCCGTGCACCAGATCGACGATTTTCTTGCCGAACTGCGTCTCGAGCACCGATTCTTCGACCACCTCGCTGTCGGCAAGGGGGAACAGCAGCGCCGCGCACAGGCTGTCGCTGTCCATGCTGAGCATGGACAGGATCTCCACCATCTCGATGCCGCGCCAGAGGATCAGCGCCGCCTCGGGGTGCTCTTTACATTGCTGCTCGCAATAACGCCAGGTTTCGGCCAGCCGCTCACTTGACTGCGGGTTGGAAAGACCCAGACTGGCAACCCAGTCTTCGGGGACAAACTCGCCCGCTGTATTCAAATGCGCACTTCTTACCGCAACCATATCCACTCCCTACTTTGCACAGACGCCGGCATCTTTTACAAACAACGTCATCGATTCAAGATGTCCGCTATGCGGAAACATATCCAGCATAGCCACGCGCGCCGGGACATACCCCGACGCCATCAACACAGTGCTATCCCGCGCAAGTGTTGTGGGGTTACAAGACACATAGACGATACGCCGGGGCGCCCAGGCGGCAATATGGGACATGACGCCCAGGGCGCCGGCACGTGCCGGGTCGAGCAATATTTTATCAAATCCCCGGTTGGCCCAGGGCCGTGTGGTCACGTCCTCTTCCAGATTGTCATGAAAGAAGGTGACGTTATTCAATAAATTCTGTTGTGCATTATATTGCCCATTCGCCACTAGCGCCGCAACCCCTTCCACGCCGATAACCTCGGCGCAGCGTTTGGCCAGCGGCAGGGTAAAGTTGCCCATGCCGCAGAACAAATCCAGCACCCGCTCATCCGCCCCGGGCGCCAGCCATTCCAGCGCCAGCGCCACCATGCGGCGGTTAACCTCGGCGTTGACCTGAATGAAATCCCTTGGGCTGAACTGTAGACGCAAATCGTCAATGTGGTATATCGGCGGCTCGCCATGCAGGCATTCCAGCGACTCGCTGTCCGCTGCCAGCCACATCATCACCTGATGGCGCGCGGCGAAGTCCAGCAGCCGCCGCCGGTCGCCGTCGTCAAGCACATCAAGATGGCGCAACACCACCAGCGGCCCGTTGTCCGCCATCACCAGTTCCACATGCCCCAGGCGCCTGGCCGCCTTTAGCTGCGCCAGCGCCGCTTTCAACGGCGCCAGCAGTTGCTCCAGGCCCGGGATCAGGATGGGGCAATGGGTAATGTCCACCACATCACTGGACTTCGCCTGGCGATAGCCCATGGCCAGGGAGCGGGACTTTTGGCGGTATTCCAGCCCCAGGCGCGCGCGCCGCCGGTAGCCGTAGGCGTCCGCGCCCACGCAAATGATAGCGCCCGGAATCGCGCCGATTTCCCGCGTCAGCAGCGTGCGCAGCGTGGCGGCCTTGCTTTGCTGTTGCAACGCCTGGCTGATGTGCTGCTGCTGGCATCCGCCGCAAACGCCGAAATGCGGGCAGCGCGGCGCGACCCGCTCCGGGCTGTCGTTTAACCTTTTGGTCACCCGGCCCCGGCTAAACTGGCGTTTGTCCTCGGTGATGCGCACCTCGGCCTGCTCACCCGGCAACAGACCGGGGATAAAAATCGTTTTCCCCTGGTGGCGCGCCACGCCCTGGCCGAAACCATCCAGATCGTCACAGGTCACGGTCAGGGTTTGCTGTGTCGCCACGCGACGGTTTGCAGAGTAGAATTGCGCCATAATTGCTTGTTACAGGTTTCCTGAATAGCCGGGTTATCATTCTCCCATATTGGAACGCTATGACCAAATACAGCTTGCGCGCGCGGATGATGATACTGATTCTGGCGCCGACGTTATTGATCGGTTTGCTGCTAAGCGCATTTTTTGTCGTTCATCGTTATAACGAATTGCAGAATCAGTTGGTGGCTGCCGGCACGAGCATTATCGAACCGCTGGCGGTATCAACCGTCTACGGCATGACCCTTCATGACCGCGACTCGGTGCGCCATCTCGTCAACCTGCTGCATCGCCATCACTCCGATATTGTACGCTCGATAAGCGTGTTCGATGCCAATAATAAACTTTTCGCCACCTCCAACTACCACCAGAATATCAACCAACAGCAGTTGCCGCCGGGCAGTCCGCCGCCCGGCGAACTGACCCTGGCGCGCCTGGGCGGTACGCTTATCATGCGCGCGCCCATCTGGTCGGAGGATGATTTGCCCGACCCGGCAAACCAGGCCGACGCCCGCATCGCGCCGCTGGGCTATATTACCATTGAGCTGGACCTGGATTCGGTACGGTTGCAGCAATATAAAGAAGCCTTTGTCTCGACGCTGCTGCTGCTGCTGTGTCTGTGTATCGCCATGCTGTTCGCCTATCGCCTGATGCGCGATGTTACCGGCCCCATCCGCAATATGGTCAGCACGGTCGATCGCATCCGGCGCGGCCAGCTCGACAGCCGGGTGGAGGGGTATATGCTCGGTGAGCTGGATATGCTGAAAAACGGCATCAACTCAATGGCCATGTCGCTGACGGCATATCATGAGGAAATGCAGCAGAATATCGATCAGGCCACCTCGGACCTGCGCGAAACCCTGGAGCAGATGGAGATCCAGAACGTCGAGCTGGATCTGGCTAAAAAACGCGCCCAGGAGGCGGTGCGCATCAAATCGGAATTCCTGGCCAATATGTCCCACGAACTGCGCACCCCGCTTAACGGCGTCATCGGTTTTACCCGGCAGACGTTAAAAACGCCGCTGTCGCCGACGCAGCGGGATTACCTGCAGACCATAGAACGTTCGGGCAATAACCTGCTTAGCATTATTAACGATGTGCTGGATTTTTCCAAACTGGAAGCCGGCAAGCTGCTGCTGGAGGCCATTCCGTTCGCGCTGCGCGCCACCCTGGATGAGGTGATTGTCCTGCTGGCGCAGACCGCCCATGAGAAGGGACTGGAGATTACTCTGAACGTGCAGCAGGATGTGCCGGACGGCGTGGTGGGCGATCCCCTGCGCCTGCAGCAGGTCATTACCAACCTGTTGGGCAACGCCATCAAGTTTACCGAACAGGGCAATATCGATATCCGCATTGAAAAACACGGCACCGGGAATCATCAAATGGAGCTGGAGGTGCAGATCCACGATACCGGGATCGGCATCGCCGAACGTCAGCAGTCGCAGCTGTTCCAGGCGTTTCGCCAGGCGGACGCCAGCATTACCCGCCGCCACGGCGGCACCGGCCTGGGGCTGGTGATTACCCAGAAACTGATCAAGGAAATGGGCGGCGATATCAATTTCCACAGCCAGGTCGACCGCGGCTCGTCCTTTTGGTTTCATATCCCCCTGCAGTTGAGCGGGGCCGACGGCGCGCCGGATTATGCCCATCTGCGCGATAAAAGCCTGGCGTTTGTCGAAGCCAACCCCGCCGCCGCCCAGGCGACGCTGGATATGCTGCGCGCCACGCCGCTGACGGTCAGTTTCAGTCCGACGCTGACGCAACTGCCGGCGGGGCACTATGATATTTTGCTTATCGGCAAACCGGTGACGCAGCGCCTCTCGTTAATCGATATCAAGCGCGAGCTGACTGAAGCCGCCGGGATTGCCGGCTGCGTGATCCTGGCCTTGCCCAGCCCCGCCATGGTGGAGGCTGAGCAGATCAAACGCATGGGCGCCTGTGCCTGCCTGGCGAAGCCGGTCTCCGCCAACCGGTTTTTACCCTTGCTGCGCGCGCGGCCGCGGCCCGTGGTAAGCCAAGTCACGCCGCCCCGCGCCGCGCGCCTGCCGCTGACCGTCATGGCGGTGGATGACAATCCGGCCAACCTGAAGCTTATCGGCGCGCTGCTGCAAGAGCAGGTGGAACACACCATTTTATGCCAAAACGCCCGCGAAGCGCTGGCCTACGCCGACGGGCATCCGCTGGATCTGATCCTGATGGATATCCAGATGCCGGAAATTGACGGCCTGCGCGCGGCCGAGCTGATGCGGCAGTTGCCGCGCCACGCGCAAACGCCCATCGTGGCGGTTACCGCCCATACGCTGGGCAATGAGCGGGAAAAACTGCTTGAGGCCGGCATGGATGATTACCTGGCCAAACCCATCGACGAAAACAGATTGCAGCGGCTGCTGGCGCGTTATGGCGCCGAAGAGGTACGCCGCTCGCCGCACGCGCAAACGGCGGACGCGACCGCGGAGCAGGACAATCAGGACGCCACCCTGGATTGGCAGTTGGCGCTGCGCCAGGCCGCCGACAAACCGGATTTGGCCCAAGACCTGCTGGGGATGCTGGTCAGCTTTTTAATCGAGGTAAAACAACGGGTGACCGCCGTGGTAAACGGCGTCGAGGACCCGCATATCGGTGAGCTGGTGCACAAACTGCACGGCAGTTGCAGCTACAGCGGCGTGCCCAGGCTCAGGCGGCTCTGCGCCGATATCGAACGCCAACTGCGCGCGGGCGCGCCGCTGGCGGCGCTGGAGCCGGAGTGGCTGGAAATGCTGGATGAAATTGAAAATGTCACCCTGGCGTCCGCGCCTTTTCTTACGGCTTAGGCACCGCCGGCCAGGCCGCGCAAAAAAAAAGAGTGGCCGCCGTGAAGCTGCGCCACCCTTTACCCCGGCGTTTAGCCGGCGTCTTGTAAATCAGGCCATCTCGCGGGCCAGCTTGATGGTAGCCGCGATATTGCGCGCGGTCATGCGCACATTGGCGGCGGCGTTTTCCAGCGCGTCCTCCAGCGTGCAGATTTCATATAACACGCTGAACACCGCGTCCAGGCCGTGCTGATGCACCACCCCCACGTCGGCGGTCAGGCTGCCGGCGATGCCGATCACCGGCTTGTTATAGCGTTTGGCGACCAGCGCCACCCCAATCGGCACTTTACCGTGGATGGTCTGGCTGTCGATGCGCCCTTCCCCGGTGATCACCAGGGTAGCGTCCCTGACCAGGGCATCCAGTCCCAGCGCCTCGGTAACGATTTCGATACCTTTGCGCAGCTCCGCGCCGCAAAACGCCTGTAAACCGGCGCCCATGCCGCCGGCCGCGCCCGCGCCGGGGATATGTTCGACATCTTTATCCAAATCGCGTTTGATAATGGCGGCATAATGCCCAAGCGAGGCGTCAAGTTGCCGGATCATGGCAGGCGTCGCGCCTTTCTGCGGGCCGAATATCGCCGTGGCGCCCTCATCGCCGGTCAGGGGATTGGTGACGTCGCAGGCCACCTCGAAACGGCATTCCCTGATGCGCGGATCCAGATGGGTAATATCGATACGCGCCAGCTTATCCAGCTCGCCGCCGCCGTAACCGATCTGTTGACCCTGCGCGTCGAGCAGCCCGCCGCCCAGCGCCTGCACCATGCCGGCGCCGCCGTCGTTGGTGGCGCTGCCGCCGATGCCGATAATGCAATGTTTAACGCCGTGATCCAGTGCGCAGCGGATCAGCTCGCCGGTGCCGAAAGAGGTGGTTAACAGCGGATTGCGGTCGCAGGCGCGCACCAATTCCAGCCCGCTGGCGGCGGCCATTTCGATAAACGCGGTTTGTTTATCGCCGGACAGGCCGAAAAAGCCGTCCACCTGGTCGCCAAGGGGGCCGGTGACCCTGACCTTGACGATTTCTCCCCCGGTGGCCGCCACCATGGCCTCCACGGTGCCCTCACCGCCATCCGCCACCGGCAATTTGACGTAATGGGCATCGGGAAACACGTCACGAAATCCCTGTTCGATCTGCGTTGCGACCTCCAAGGCAGACAAACTTTCTTTGTAAGAATCCGGTGCGATTACTATCTTCATAGACTACCTGCGCCTGTTGAGCTGAAGCCGGCAAAATAGCTATTTTGCCGCCTCGCAGGGCGCCGGTCCGGCGCCCGACCAATTTATTGCCGCTTAACTTCAATCTTGGCCAATTTTTCATAATAACAAGCCAGGGCGCTGTGATCCGCATTGCCCAAATCGTCTTGCTTCAGGGCCTGCATCATTTCCATTACCACCGCGGTTAACGGCAGTTGCGCGCCGACGCCATGCGACGTATCCAGGGCATTGGCCAGATCCTTGATATGCAAGTCAATGCGGAAACCCGGCTTGAAGTTGCGATCCAATACCATCGGCGCCTTGGCTTCCAGCACCGTGCTGCCCGCCAGTCCGCCGCGAATGGCCTGGAATACTTTTTCCGGGTCGACGCCGGCCTTGGTTGCCAGCACCAGCGCTTCCGACATGGCGGCGATATTCAGCGCCACGATCACCTGGTTGGCCAGTTTAGTGACGTTACCGGCGCCGATATCACCGGTATGCACCACGGAAGCCGCCATGGCCTTCAGCAGTTCAAAGCTCTTGTCGAATAAAGCCTTATCACCGCCGACCATCACGGACAGGGTGCCTTCGATGGCTTTGGGCTCGCCGCCGCTGACCGGGGCATCAAGCATGTCGATGCCTTTTTCCGCCAGGGCGGCGGCGATTTCGCGGCTGGCCAACGGCGCGATGGAGCTCATATCAATGACCAGGGTACCGGCTTTGGCGCCTTCTACCACGCCGTTTTCACCCAGCACCACTTCTTTAACATGCGGAGAGTTCGGCAGCATGGTGATAATGATATCGGTTTGTTCGGCCACGGCCTTCGCCGTGTCGGCTGAGGTGGCTCCGGCCGCAACCACTTCCGCTACCGCTTCGGTATTGCGATCCAGTACCACTAATGAGTAACCCGCTTTCAGCAGGTTTTTGCTCATTGGTTTTCCCATGATGCCCAAGCCAATAAATCCAATTTTCATTACTATTACCTCTTAACGCTTGCTATAAAAAGTGTAGGGCGCGTCAGACGCGCCATGTCAGTTATTTTTTAAATTTGTCGGCCAGCGCCTGGGTGCCGCCGCGGAATACGCCGAGATCGCTGCCGACCGCAACGAAGGTGGCGCCCCACTCCAGATAACGGCGGGCGTCGGCTTCCACCGGCGCCAGGATGCCGCTCGGCTTGCCATGGGCCTTGGCGCGGGCAAAAATATGGCGGATGACGCTTTGCACCGCTTCATGGCCCGGCTGTCCCAGGTAACCCAGCGCCGCGGACAAATCGCCCGGGCCGACAAAGATACCGTCGACGCCGTCCACAGCGGCGATGGCGTCGATATTGTCCACGCCTTCCTGGCTTTCGATCTGCACCAGCACGGTGATATTGTCATTGATGGTGGCGTTATAGTCCGGCACGGTGCCAAACATATTGGAACGATGGGAAACCGACACGCCGCGGATGCCGGCGGGTGGATACCGGGTGGAGGATACCGCGCGCAGGGCCTGCTCTTCGGTTTCGACAAACGGGATCAGGAAATTATAAAAACCAATATCCAGCAGGCGTTTGATAATCACCGGCTCATTGGTTGGCGGACGCACCACCGGCGCGCTGTGGCTGCCCTTAAGCGCCATCAACTGCGGAACAAACGTGCCGACGTCATTAGGTGCGTGCTCACCGTCCAGTACCAGCCAGTCGAATCCCGCCAGGCCCAACACTTCCGTGGTAATGGGATTTGCCAGCGCGCACCAGCACCCAATCTGGGTTTCCCCCTGAAGTAACCCCTGGCGAAAACGGTTAGGCAGTAGTGGAGTGTTCATAATTTACCTCTATGCAATGAAACAGAAAGTAGCGGGCCCCAAAACGCCGGGCCCGCGATATCAGGATTTAACCAGCACCAGTCGCTTGATTTCGCCGACCACCACCAGGTAGCACAGCATGGCCGCCAGGGCGGAACAGCCGACAAAGATCAGCGCGGCGTTGAATGAATGCAATTCCTTGACCATATAACCGATAGCCAGCGGCGTAACGATGGAAGCCACGTTGCCGAACACATTGAATATGCCGCCGCACAGGCCGATCACTTCTTTCGGCGCAGTATCGGAAATCACCGGCCAGCCCAGGGCGCCGAAGCCTTTGCCGAAGAACGCCAGCGCCATCAGCGCCACCACGATGACCGTATTGTTGGTGTAGTTGCACAGGATAATGCTGGTGGCCAGCAGCATGCCCACGACGATCGGTATCTTACGTGCCACGGTCAGCGAGTGGCCGCGCTTGATCAGAATATCGGAAACCACGCCGCCCAGGACGCCGCCGGCAAAACCGAACAACGCCGGGATCGAGGCAATCAGGCCCACTTTCAGGATGGACATGCCCTTATCCTGCACCAGGTAAATCGGGAACCAGGTCAGGAAGAACCAAGTAATACTGTTGATGAAATACTGGCCGAAAAATACGCCGAGCATCATGCGGTTGGTCAGCATCTGTTTGACATAATCCCAGCGCGGGCCGTCTTTTTTACCGTCTCTCGGCGTGTCCATATCGACCATGGCGCCGCCGGCGGCGATGTAATCCAGCTCCTGCTGCGAAACGCGGGGGTGTTTATTCGGGTTTTGAATATATTTGATCCACACCATCGTCATGATGAAACCCAGCACGCCCATGACGGTGAAGACATGTTCCCATCCCCAGGCATAGGTCAGCCAGCCCAGGATAGGAGAAAATATCGCCAGGGCGAAATACTGCGCCGAGTTAAAAATCGCCGACGCGGTGCCGCGTTCAATGGTGGGGAACCAGGCGGCGACGATGCGCGCATTGGCCGGGAAAGACGGCGCCTCGGAGAAACCCAGCATAAACCGCAGGATAAACAGCGTCATCGCCGCGTAAGCCACCGGGAAAAAGCCGACGAATCCCTGCAGCAGCGTAAACAGCGACCAGAAAAACAGGCTGTAGGTATAAACGCGTTTGGACCCGAAACGGTCCAGCAGCCAGCCGCCGGGAATTTGCATAATAAGGTAGGCCCAGCCAAACGCGGCGAATATCTGCCCCATTTGCCCGGCGTCCAGCCCCAGCGTCTTGGCGACATCGGAACCGGCAATGGACAGGGTTGCCCGATCGGCGTAGTTAACCGCGGTGACCAGGAAGATAATTAATAAAATCACATAACGGACATGTGTTTTTGTTCTACTTGAAACCAGAGGTGTCGTGCTCATTGAATACGCTCTAATCAGGCGATAAACTTCGGGAACACAAAAAATCATTACCACACTATTTTTTGCGTTGCGCTTTTTTATCGTGAGTTAATATTTTCTCGTAAGAGTCTTTTTATTTCACCGGTAGGCCGGTTGGTGTCTTATTTAACTGACCTGCATAGTATAAAAACCATCGTGAAAAATGGCACTGTGCATAAGCACAACAATTAAGCCTAAAATAACCGATTTTTTGGACATGAGCACGTGAAAGCACGACGGTCGTCACGTTATTTTTTGGCGTGGATTCTGCCGCGAATGAAGGGTGACCTTTATCACATTATACTGAACATATGACAAATAAATCCCGGGTATAGCCGCTATAAAATCGTGCATTTGCACAATGAGAAGTGCCCCTATTCCGCATATAATATCCTCATCACCCGTATTGTTATCCTGGCTGAACGCTGGTTCGGGTTATAACAACAGATTAGTATTTGCGGAGACGTTTATGTCATCAACAATAATGACCAATGCGGAAAAGGCATTGTATATCAAAGTTCACGTCGACGATAACGTCGCGATTATCGTGAACAATAATGGTTTGCCGGCCGGCACTCAATTCGCGGACGGCTTGAAATTAATCGAGCATGTTCCGCAAGGGCATAAAGTCGCCCTGCGCGATATCGCCATCGGCGGCGATATCGTCCGTTATGGCGAAGTGATTGGCTATGCCTTGCGTGAAATCAAACAGGGCAGCTGGATTGATGAATCGCTGGTCGAGATGCCCAAGGCCCCGGCGCTGGAAACCCTGCCTCTGGCCACCAAGGTCCCGCCGACGTTGCCGCCGCTGGAAGGCTATACCTTCGAAGGGTACCGGAATGCCGATGGCAGCGTCGGCACTAAAAACCTGCTGGGCATTACCACCAGCGTACAATGCGTGGCCGGCGTGGTTGAATACGTGGTGAAACTGATTGAACGCGATCTGTTGCCAAAATACCCCAACGTCGACGGCGTGGTCGGGCTAAGCCATCTGTACGGCTGCGGCGTGGCCATTAATGCGCCCGCCGCGGTGGTGCCGATTCGCACCATCCATAATATCTCCCTCAACCCGAATTTCGGCGGCGAAATCATGGTGATTGGCCTGGGCTGCGAAAAATTGCCGCCCGAACGCCTGCTGGCCGGCACCGAGGATCAAATTCCCATCGCGGTGGAACGCCCGGGGGTGAGCATCACCCGTCTCCAGGACGAAAAACACGTGGGCTTCAAGTCCATGGTGGATGATATTCTGCAGGTAGCGGAAGATCATCTGCAGCGTCTGAACACCCGCCAGCGCCAAACCTGCCCGGTATCCGATCTGGTGGTGGGCACGCAGTGCGGCGGCAGCGATGCGTTCTCCGGCGTAACCGCCAATCCGGCGGTGGGCTTTGCCTCCGATCTGCTGGTGCGCTGCGGCGCGACGGTGATGTTTTCGGAAGTGACCGAAGTGCGCGACGCCATCCACCTGCTGACGCCGCGGGCGGCTGACGAACAGGTGGGACGCCGGTTGTTGGAGGAAATGGCCTGGTATGATAATTATCTTGACGATGGTAAAAGCGATCGCAGCGCCAATACCACCCCGGGCAATAAAAAAGGCGGTTTGGCCAATATTGTTGAGAAATCGCTCGGTTCCATCGCCAAATCAGGCACCAGCGCCATTGTGGAGGTGCTCTCCCCCGGCCAGCGTCCGACAAAAAAGGGGCTGATTTTCGCCGCCACCCCCGCCAGTGATTTTATTTGCGGTACCCAGCAGCTTGCCTCCGGCATCACCATACAGGTATTTACCACCGGGCGCGGCACGCCCTATGGTTTGGTGGCCGTGCCGGTGATCAAGATGGCGACGCGCGACGCGCTGGCCGACCGCTGGTTTGATTTGATGGATATCAGCGCCGGTTCCATCGCCACCGGCAGGGCAACCATTGAAGACGTGGGCTGGCAATTGTTTGAACTGATCCTGGATATCGCCAGCGGCCGCAAAAAAACCTGGTCCGATCAATGGGGCATTCATAACGCCCTGTCGGTATTCAACCCGGCGCCGGTGACCTGATTACCCTTACCACCACTGAACCACCCTTTGCTATGTGTGAATGAACTTTGATAGGTTGGCCGGGAATCGCTCCCGGCCTTTTTTTTTACCCCAGGATTAGCCTGCGGCTGTCGCCACGGCGCCCACGCCCAAGGCGGACCGGGGCGCCGCCCAGCGCTAGCGCACCAGCGCCGGACGTTTATTATCGAAGCGCCAATTGGGGATCAGGTATTGCATGGCGATGCCGTCGTCACGCGCGCCAAGGCCATGTTGCTGATAGAGCGCATTGCCCTTCATCAGCTGATCCCTATCCAGTTCAATACCGAGCCCCGGTTTTTCCGGCACCTTGACTTTACCGCCGACGATTTGCAGCGGCTCCCTGGTCAGGCGCTGGTCCCCTTCCTGCCAGATCCAGTGGGTATCGATGGCGGTGATGTTTCCCGGCGCGGCGGCCGCCACGTGGGTGAACATCGCCAGCGAAATATCGAAATGATTGTTGGAATGCGAGCCCCAGGTCAGTCCCCATTCGTGGCACAGCTGCGCAACCCGTACCGACCCCTGCATTGTCCAGAAGTGCGGATCGGCTAAGGGAATGTCCACCGATTGCAGCGCCAGGGTATGCCCCATTTGCCGCCAGTCGGTGGCGATCATATTGGTGGCGGTGGGCAGGCCGGTGGCGCGCTTGAACTCCGCCATCACCTCGCGGCCGGAAAAGCCCTGCTCGGCGCCGCAGGGATCCTCGGCATAGGCCAGCACCCCGCGCAGTTGTTTGCCCAGGGCGATGGCCTCGGCGAGCGACCAGGCGCCGTTGGGGTCCAGGGTGATGCGCGCCTGGGGAAAACGCGCCGCAAGGGCGGTAACCGCCGCGGCTTCCTCCTGCCCGGCCAGCACCCCGCCCTTGAGCTTGAAATCATTAAAACCGTATTTTTCATAGGCGGATTCGGCCAGGCGCACCACCGCCGCCGGCGTCAGCGCCTGTTCATGCCGCAGCCGATACCAATCGCAGGTCTCATCCGCCTGGCTGCGGTAAGGTAAATCGGTACGCAGGCGATCGCCGATATAAAATAGGTAGCCGAGCATTTCCACCTCGTCGCGCTGTTGCCCCTCGCCCAGCAGCGCCGCCACCGGCACTTCCAGGAACTGGCCCAGCAGGTCAAGCATCGCCGCCTCGATGCCGGTGACGACATGAATGGTAATGCGCAAATCGAACGTCTGCAGGCCCCGGCCGGCGACATCCCGATCGGCGTATTGCCGGCGCACGGCGCTCATGACATTTTTATATTCGCCCAGGGGCTGGCCGACCACCAGCGCGGCGGCGTCCTCCAGGGTCTGGCGTATTTTTTCTCCGCCTGGGATTTCTCCCACGCCGGTATGCCCGGCGTTGTCGGTAAGAATAACGATATTGCGGGTGAAAAACGGGCCATGGGCGCCGCTGAGGTTAAGCAACATGCTGTCATGGCCGGCAACCGGGATGACTTGCATCGTGGTGATAACAGGAGTCATATTTTTTCCTTGGCAAAGGGCACAATACGGAGACGGAAAACCGTCGCAAACGGAAACGCTGGCATGACTATAACGTCATGGCAAGCCCCTGACATTATGCAGATGCATAAGCCTTGACGAAGAATCTGGACTGAAATTGCCGTTTTAATGACCTGCCGTGAGCCATCTCACTAATCGGGATTCTTTTATGTGACCCCGATCCTGAAACGGCAAAAATAATAACTTCTTGAAATGAAACACCATTTTAAAAAATGGCCGACAGTCGATTGCACTGATATGTTATACCGATCACAAGTTTCCCTGGATCTTCGACCCAGGTCACACCGCCCTGTTCGTTCGCCTTAAAACCCCTTGTTTTGCCACTTTTCATTCAGTCATCAGCACAATGTACGGCCAACCCCTTCCCCTTATACTCAGCTCTTGCTTACCCGTGCCGGAAGTTATCGGCCACAAAAATGTCAGCGCTACCATAAGACGATAATAGCTATAAAGCAACGCGGGACGCCCTACCCACGTACCCGATATCCCGATCACATTCCCCTACCGGGAAGAGGAATCATGGCCGAAAACTCAATTTCCGTCGCCACCCACAAAACCCGCTCCAGGTTTTGGATCCTGGCAATCCTGTTTATCATCAGTACGGTTAATTACGCCGACCGTTCCACCCTGTCCATTGCCGGTCCACACGTCGCCGCCGACCTGGGGCTCGACCCGCTGCAAATGGGCTATATCTTCTCGGCGTTCGGCTGGGCTTATACCCTGGCGCAGCTGCCGGGCGGCTGGCTGCTGGATCGGTTTGGTTCAAAAATCATCTATGGCGCCGCCATTCTGATCTGGTCGATATTTACCTTTATGCAGGGGTTTGTGCACTTCTTCGCCTCCGCGGCGATGATGCTGTTTATCCTGCGCTTTATGGTCGGGTTCGCCGAGGCGCCGGTGATGCCGGCCAACAGCCGCATCGTCTCCGCCTGGTTCCCGGTCAGGGAACGCGGCACCGCCTCGGCGATATTTAATATTTCCCAGTATGCCGCGCTGGTGATCTTCAATCCGCTGTTGGGATGGATTACCCAGGAAGTAAGCTGGGAATACGTATTTATCGTCATGGGCGTGGTGGGCGTGGTGCTGTCCCTGGTCTGGTTCAAGACCATGTACAGCCCGCTCGACCACCCGAAGGTCAGCAAGCAGGAGCTGGAGTATATCCGCGCCGGCGGCGGCCTGGTGGATATGGATAACGCGGCGGCCCACCAGAAAACCGAGGCCGGACCGCAGATAGGGTATATCAAGCAGCTGCTTTCCAGCCGGATGCTGCTGGGTATTTACCTGGCCAACTATTGCGTTAACGCCATCACCTGGTTCTTCTTGTCCTGGTTCCCCATCTATCTGGTGAAGGGACGCGGCATGTCCATCCTGCAGGCCGGTTTTGTCGCCGCGCTGCCGGCGATCTGCGGCTGTATCGGCGGCGTGCTCGGCGGTATTTTCTCCGATTATCTGCTTAACAAAGGATTTTCGCTGTCGGTGGCGCGCAAGACGCCGATCATTATCGGCATGCTGATGTGCACCAGTATGGTGATTTGCAACTACACCACTTCCGACGTGGTGGTGGTGGCGGCCATGTCGCTGGCGTTCTTCGGCAAAGGCATCGGCGCGCTGGGCTGGACGGTCAACGCGGACACCGCGCCGAAAGAAATCGTCGGCCTGAGCGGCGGCGTACTGAACCTGGTGACGCAAATCGGCGCCATCACCACGCCGATTGTCATCGGTTATATCCTGAATAAAACCGGATCCTTTGACGGCGCCCTGATTTATGTCGCCGCCAACGGCCTGGTGGTGATTTTGAGTTATCTGTTTATCGTGGGCAAGATTCAACGCCTGGTGCTTAAGCCGCTGACGGCGTAAGGTTTTTTTTGACATAGCAGTTTGCAACCGCAGGAGTAGGGAATGGATCACAGCGATTTTAACGGTGCGCCGACGGTGACCGCCATGCAGGTTATCCCGGTCGCGGGCCATGACAGCATGCTGATGAATATCGGCGGCGCCCACGGCGCCTATTTTACCCGCAATATTGTCATCCTTACCGACAATGCCGGGCATACCGGCGTCGGCGAGGCCCCGGGCGGCGAGGTGATTTTAAACACGCTGCTGGCCGCCCGGCAACGGGTGGTGGGCCAGCCGCTGGCGACGCTTAACCGCATCGTGCACGACGTGCACCAGGGGCATGTCAGCAACGATTTTGATTCTTTCGCCCAGGGCGCCTGGACCTTTGAACTGCGGGTAAACGCGGTGGCCGCTCTCGAGGCCGCGCTGCTGGATCTAATGGGCCAACATCTCGGCGTGCCGGTGGCGGAGCTGCTCGGTCCTGGTAAGCAGCGCGACAGCGTGCCTGTGCTGGGGTATTTGTTTTATGTCGGCGACAGGAGCCTGACCGACCTGCCCTATCAGGCCGGGCCCAGCCGGCCGTCCCATGACTGGTACCGGCTGCGCCGCGAGACGGCCATGACCACCGACGCCCTGGTGCGCCAGGCGGAAGCCGCGCAGGATCGTTATGGCTTCAAGGATTTCAAACTCAAGGGCGGCGTGCTGGCCGGCGCCAGCGAAATAGAGACCGTGACGGCGCTGGCCAGGCGGTTTCCGGACGCGCGTATTACCATCGACCCCAACGGCGCCTGGTCGCTTAGGGAAGCCATCGATTTGTGCCAGGATATGCGCGGCGTGCTGGCCTATGCCGAGGACCCCTGCGGCGCCGAGCAGGGCTTTTCCGGGCGCGAGGTGATGGCGGAATTCAAACGGGCCACCGGGCTGCCGGTGGCGACCAATATGATTGCCACCAACTGGCGCGAGCTAAACCACGCGGTACAGCTTAACGCCATCGACATTCCGCTGGCCGACCCGCATTTCTGGACCCTGCAGGGCGCGATACGCGTGGCGCAGCTGTGCGATGAATGGGGCCTGACCTGGGGCTGTCATTCCAATAACCATTTTGATATTTCGCTGGCGATGTTTATCCATGTCGGCGCGGCCGCGCCCGGTAAGCCCACCGCGCTGGATACCCACTGGATTTGGCAGGAAGGCGAGCATCTGACCAAAGAACCGCTGCAAATCGTCGACGGCGCGATCACACTCAACGGGAAACCGGGGCTCGGCGTGGAAATCGATATGGCGCAAATCGAACGGCAGCATGAGCTTTACAAGCGCATGCCGTCCGGCGCGCGCAATGACGCGCAGGCGATGCAGTATCTGATTCCCGGCTGGACCTTTGACCGGAAACGGCCGGCGATGCTGCGTTAACACATCAAGGGTACGGCCGGCCGTACCCTGAGTTTGCCGGCAACATGGGGTGGGCCGCGGACGATGGGATCAGGCTTCGTCATCCAGCTGCAGCGCCACGTAGAGCAGCAGCCGATCGTCAAAATTGGCCAGATCCAGGCCGGTCATTTCCGAAATGCGGTTGAGGCGGTACTCCAGGGTGTTGCGGTGGATAAACAGCGCCTTGGAGGTAGGCGTGGGCTGAACGTTATGGCGGAACCAGGCAATCAACGTGCGGCGCAGCAGGCCGTTGTTATCCATGGCCTTGAGTTTTGCCAGCGGGCGCACCAGCTCGCTGGCCTGCCAGCCGCCGCGCAGGCTGTCGAGCAGTACCGGCAGCATCAGGTCGGGATAAAAATAACGGCGCTGCTCGGGCAGCCGCTGCTTGCCCACCGACATGGTGGTGCGCGCGGTACGCCAGGAGCGCGCAATACCGCCGGCGCCGGGGAAAAAATTGCCCAGGGCGATACGTACCCGCAGGCGGCTGCTTTCGGTCATGCGCGAAAACAGCGTATCCACCCGCCGGCGATGCTCTTCGGCATCCCAGCGCCCGTGGCTGTTCAGCGCGGGTTTCAGCACCACCATTTCCGTCAGCGATACGATGGCGATCAAATTATCGCGCTCCGGCGTGGTGAGCAGCGTTTGCAACTGCTGCAGCTCCGCCATGGCGCTGTCGACGCCGAACTGCCCGCTGTCCACCTCCACCACCGCCGCCACCCTGGGCTGGTTGATATCGATGCCCAGCCGCTGGGCCCATTCGATCAGCGCCGGCGTGACTTCCTCGGCGCGGATTAAATTCAGCACCAGTTCCTCGCGCAGCCGGCTGTCCTGCGCCAGCATATGCAGCAAGCGCGCCTGCTCCAGCATCATTTCCGCCGTCATGCAGACCAGCTCGCCATACTGCCGCAGTTGACTGGGATTGCCGGTCAGGCCGATAACGCCGACGATATTGCCGTCGATTTTCAGCGGGAGGTTGATACCGGGCCGTACCCCGTGCAAATGCCGGGCCACGCCGTCGTCGATATCCACGACCCGGGCCTGCGACAGGGCCAATAACGCGCCTTCGTGCAGTTCACCGACCCGCTCTTCATCGCCGCTGCCGATAATGCGGCCGCGCGCATCCATCACGTTGATATTGCTGTCGATAATCTGCATCGTTCTTGCCACAATTTCTTGCGCCAATTTCGCATCAAGATGATACGTTGCCATCCCCGCCTCGGTTCTGTTAAGCCCTTTGCCCTATTATACCCGGGTGTTGGCGCTCATACATTGTGCAGAAGCACAAAGCGTGATCTTGCTCGCTTATTTTGTGCGGGATATCACATTCTTTCGGGCAAAAAAAGACGGCGTCGTGATGACGCCGTCTTGGTGGCGAGAGCCGGACGCGGGGAATTACTGCGCCAGCAGGTAAAGCGTGGTATCGCCGCGTTTGACGTTTAACGCCAGTATCGGCGGCTTGGCATCCAGGATTTTACGCAGTTCGCCGATATTCTGCACCGGCTGCTGGTTGACGCCCAGGATGATATCGCCCTTCTTCAGGCCGACTTTCGCCGCGGTGCTGCCCGCCTTGACATTGTCCACCTTGACGCCCTGCTGATCGCCGGTATCCATGTTGCTCAATTCCGCGCCTTCGATGCCGGTAAAGACATTGCCCGAATCAAGCTGCGGCTGGGTGCTCTGCTCCAGGATCACATCGACGGTTACCGGCTTGCCGTCGCGCAGCAGGCCGAGCTGGACCTTGGTGCCGACCGGCTGCGAGCTGACATCCGCCCGGAACGCGGCAAAGCTGTTGATGGGCCGGCCGTTCATGGTGACGATGACATCGCCGGCTTTCACCCCGGCCTTTTCGGCGGCGGATTTAGGCATCACCTGGCTGACAAACGCGCCGCGCTGGGCGTCGACTTTCATCGCCTTGGCCAGCTCCGGATTGAGCTCGGTGCCGAGAATGCCGATTTCGCCGCGCCTGACCTGGCCATAGGCCACCAGCTGCGCCGTCAGGTTTTTCACCATGTTGCTGGGAATGGCGAAGCCGATACCGATATTGCCGCCGTCCGGCGCCAGTATGGCGGTATTGATGCCGATAAGCTCACCGTTGAGGTTAACCAGCGCCCCGCCCGAGTTGCCCCGGTTGATGGCGGCATCGGTCTGGATAAAGTTTTCATAGTTTTCAATATTCAGCCCGCTGCGCCCCAGCGCGGACACAATACCCGAGGTGGCGGTTTCCCCCAGGCCGTAAGGGTTGCCGATGGCCACGGTATAATCGCCGACCCGCAGTTGGTCCGAATCGGCCATCTTGATGGCGGTGAGGTTTTTAAAGTCGATCAGCTGCACCAGCGCCAGATCGGAACGGGGATCGCGGCCGATGATCTTGGCGTCGAACCGGCGGCCGTCATACAGCTGCACCTGGATTTTAGTGGCGTCGTTGACCACATGATTGTTGGTCACCACGTAGCCTTTCTGGGCATCGATAATCACACCCGCGCCCAGCGCCATGAATTTTTCCTTGGCCGGCGGGGTATTGCCCTCGCCGTCGCCGCCGCCGTCCTCATCGCCGCCCTGGCACAGGGGCGACGCCTGGAAAGGCGACCCTTCCTGGCACAGCGGGGAATCCTGGCCAAAGAACTGCTGGAACTGCTCGGGCACGCGCGCCGAACTGACGGCGGTGCTGCCTTCGACGCTGATGCTGACCACCGATGGCATGACTTTTTCCAGCATCGGCGCCAGGCTTGGGAGCTGCTGATTGGTCGAGGCGGTTTCCGCCGCATACAATGAAACAGGCGCCAGCGCCACACCCAGACACAATGCCAGCGCACTCAGGACCAAAGAAGTTTTTTTCATTTAACATTGTCTCAACTGTAAGTATCAGGTAATGATGCGGACCCATTGCTGTGGTCGTATCTGTGAGATTAATCAAATAACCCGAAGTTCAGTAGCAAAAAAACCATAATGGTAAAAAAGTATTGGGCGTATTTACAAATACTGCGCTAACCCTGACTTACTCCGCGGCCATTAAGCGGCGGTATTCATCCCAGGCATAAAGATCGGTCATGCCGCTAATATAGTCCTGAATTAAACGCGCCCGATAATAAAATTCCATCATGGGCTGCTGGCGCGACGGGTAGCGATTTAACCCGGCTACCGCTTCACCATAAGCCAGACGATGTTTGGTGGATAATTTATGAAACAGGCGGGTGGGGATCATGTAGTCCCGGTGGTCATCCTGCGCCGCCAGCTCGCGAAACGCCGCCAGCGGCATATCCAGCAGGGGGTTGTAGATTTCCAGCAGGCCGCTGATAACCCGGTAGCCCTGTAATTCCAGCTGTTCTACTTCCGGATGGTTGAACACATGTTTGAAGGCCACGCCTTTGAATATTTTCAATAAGCGGTAAGCCGGACTGGAATCTTCCAGCAGCGCCTGGTTAAAGCATCCGTCGAATATCGGCGACAGATTATCGAGAAACCGTTTTGCCGCATGGGGCACCAGCCGTGCCACGGTATTTACCCGCAAATACATAAAAAACTGATCGCCGCTGCGCAGCCCCTGGTTGCGCATTATCTTATCGAATGCCTGGCCGACCACCTTTTCAAATAAATCGCCTTTCTCCACGCCGCCCCATTCTTGTTGCAGGTAGTTATAAAGCTGTTCGACGGTAAAGATCTTTTTTTCCACCGCATCTTCGAGATCGGCGATGCAATAAGAAATATCGTCGGCGGCTTCCATGATATACGTCAGCGGGAAGCGATGAAATTCCCCCAGCCCCAGCTGTTCGCGCAACGCTTTGACATACTCTTCCTCGGCAAGATAGTAGCCCGGTTTTTTCATCAGATAGCTGAATTCGGCCGGTATCGCGCCGCGCCAATAGGCCGGACGGGTATATTTTAAAATACAGCCCACCTGGGCATAGGTCAGGTTCAGCTTCAGCAGGCTGTGCACCATGCGGATGGCCTGGGCATTGCCTTCGAAATGACACAAATCGAGCCGGATACGGCTGCGCAGCGCGTTGTCGTCATCCTCGCCGGCGCGCAGGCGCAATACCTCGACCCGGCAACGATCGTTACCCTGGGCCTCGTTGCCCAGGCCGGCGATGTCCAGGCGCTGGCTGAACCAGTCGTTGATGGCCGCCTCGCCGAAATGACCGAACGGGGGATTGCCGATATCATGCATCAGGCACGCCATTTCCACGATGCTTTCAAACGGCGCCTCCAACTGCTCCAGCCCCAGCGGCGCGATGCGCCGCTCGCGTTTGAGCTGGTGGAAGATTTCTTTGACGATATGCCGTCCGACCTGTTGCACCTCCATGGAATGGGTCAGCCGGGAGCGCACCGCCGCGTTGCGTTCCAGGGGAAAGACCTGGGTTTTCTGCTGCAGGCGGCGAATGGCGGCGGAATTGATAATCCGCCCCCGATCGCTTTCAAACTGGCGGATGACGCTATATTCATCCTCGGCGACGATGGGATGGCTGAACGGGCGCTGAAAACTGAGTTTCTTGCTAAAGTCGATTGCGGACATCATGTTCCCCGGGATGATTTCTTATACCGTGATACCCATACCCGCCGCTAAATGCAACAGCGGCGACAATTATTTCCCGGCCGCGGCCGTGATAGAATGGCGGCGGCAATTAAACGGCTACGTTACTATTCACTATTTATTATCCACTGTTTCTTAACCAGAAGGACAACCAGATGAGAGTAGGCATTATCGGCGCGATGGAACAGGAAGTGGCCCTGCTGCGCGACCAGATAGAAGGCCGCACCACCTGGCAGCAGGCGGGATGCGATATTTACAGCGGCCGGCTCCATGGCGTCGACGTGGCCTTGGTGAAATCCGGTATCGGCAAGGTCTCGGCCGCGCTCGGCACCACGCTGCTGCTGGATCATTTCCAGCCGGATTATGTTATCAACACCGGCTCCGCCGGCGGTCTGGACCCATCCCTGAATGTCGGGGACATCGTCGTGTCCGACGAGGTGCGTTACCACGATGTGGATGTCACCGCCTTTGGTTACGCACCGGGGCAAATGGCGCAGTGCCCGGCGGCCTTCGCCGCGGACGCGTCGCTGATCGCGCTGGCGGAGAGCTGCATCGCCCGGCTGGATCAGCACGCCGTGCGCGGCCTGGTGGTCAGCGGCGACGCGTTTATCAACGGCGCCGAGCCCCTGAGCCGTATCCGCGCCACTTTTCCCCAGGCTATCGCGGTGGAAATGGAAGCCACGGCCATTGCCCACGTATGCCACCAGTTCGCGGTGCCGTTCGTGGTGGTGCGCGCCATTTCCGATGTGGCGGACAAGGCGTCCCACCTGAGCTTTGACGAATTCCTGGCGGTGGCGGCCAAACAGTCCAGCCGCCTGGTGGCGGCCATGCTGCAGACCCTGGCCGGACAGCGGCAGTAATGTCGCCCATCCGGGTGACGCGCCCGGCTATCCCTACGCGCGCGCTGGCCATGCCGGCGCCGACTTGGTTTATTATCCACAGGCATGCGCTGGCCATGCTGCTGCCGGCCTGGTTTGCTATCCGTAAGCACGCATCGGCCCTGGGATCGCGGGCCCGGCGCGATAGCCGCGCGCGCGGCCTGGCCGCGTTGCTGCTGGCGCTGTTGGCCGCCCCGCCGGCCTGGGCGGCGCATCGGGTCGTCAGCCTGGCGCCCCACGCCACCGAAATGGCGTATGCCGCCGGCATGGGAGAAGTCCTGGTGGCGGTAAGCAGTTGGTCCGATTATCCTCCCGCCGCGCAAAAGCTCGAGCAGGTCGCCTCCTGGCAGGGCATCAACGTGGAGCGGGTGCTGGCGCTAAAGCCGGATCTTATCCTGGCCTGGCGCGGCGGCAATCCGCAGCGTGAACTGGATCAATTGGCCGCCTTCGGTATCCCGATTGTCTATCTCGATCCGCTGAGCGTGGAAGATATGGCGCGCGCGCTTGATGGCCTGGCGCGCTACAGCCCCCATCCCGAACAGGCTCACCAGGCCGCCCGCGCCGTGCGCCAGCAGGCGGCGGACCTGAAACGCCGCTACGCCGGCAATCCGCCGGCGCGGGTGTTCATGCAGTTCGGCACCCAGCCGTTGTTTACCGCCGGCAAGCAGACGCTGCAAAGCCAGATTCTGGCGCTGTGCGGCGCGCGCAATATCTTTGCCGACAGCCCGGTTCCCTGGCCGCAGGTGGGCCGCGAACAGGTCTTGGGCCGTAAACCGCAGGTGATTGTCGTCGCCGGCGGCGAGGAGCGCGTCACCGCCATCAGGAACTTTTGGCAGCCGCAGCTGGACGTGCCGGTGATAGCGCTGAACGAGGATTGGTTTAACCGCAGCGGGCCGCGCATTTTGCTGGCGGCGCAGGCGCTGTGCCGGCAACTGGCGGATGCCGCCGCCACGGGAGCGCGCTGATGCTCGGTTTTCTTGATGTGCTCGGCACGGCGGTATTCGCCGTGTCCGGGGTGCTGCTGGCCGGCAAACTGCGCATGGACCCGTTCGGGGTGCTGGTGCTGGGGGTGGTCACCGCGGTGGGCGGCGGCACCATCCGGGATATGGCGCTGAATAATGGCCCGGTGTTTTGGGTGCGGGATCCCACCGATCTGGTGGTGGCGATGGTCACCTGTTTTGTCGCCATACTGGTGATAAGGCAACCCCGCCAACTGCCGACATGGATCCTGCCGGTGCTGGACGCCATCGGCCTGGCGGTATTTGTCGGCATCGGCGTCAACAAGGCGTTCGCCAGCGGCACCGGCCCGCTGATCGCGGTATGCATGGGCGTTATCACCGGCGTGGGCGGCGGCATTATCCGGGATGTGCTGGCGCGGGAAATCCCGATGATACTGCGTACCGAGGTTTACGCCACCGCCTGCATTATCGGCGGCATCGCCCACACCACCGCTTTCCATGTTTTCCACCTCAGCGCCCAGCACGCGTCGGTATTGGGCATGGCGATAACGCTCGGCATCCGGCTGGCGGCGATCCGCTGGCATCTCAAGCTGCCGACCTTTGCGCTTGAGGACCGGAAATAAACGGCCCGACCCGCGCGCTCGAAACGCGGACATAAAAAACCGGTGCGGCGCGCCGTACCGGTATCATCGAACGCGTGCCGACGGGGGTTTAGATACTGAACGACGATCCGCAGCCGCAGGTGGTCTTGGCGTTCGGGTTGGTCACGATAAAACGTGATCCTTCCAGCCCTTCGGTATAATCCACCGAACCGCCGATCAGGTATTGCAGGCTCATGGGGTCTACCACCAGCGCAACGCCTTGTTTTTCAATGGTCAAATCGTCTTCGTTGATTTTATCGTCAAAAGTAAAACCATACTGGAAGCCGCTACAGCCACCGCCGGTGATATAAACCCGCAATTTCAGGTTCGGGTTCTCTTCATCCGCTATCAGATGCTTCACTTTTTTCGCCGCTGAATCGGTAAATTGTAAAGGCAGTACCGCAGTTTCACTCATTACTCTACTCCCAACGCGCCAACCAGAATCATCAGGCTGAAGGCATAACAACCCGATGTGGATGTTCATTATCCGCTACCTGTCAATTACGTTCAAGTATTGCGCATTTAGGATATTTTGTTTATCGCTGCGTGCGATCGCGCATCCGCCGGCAGCGGGGGCGTTTGTCGTTGCAAGGTACGGGCAAGGATTGCTGAATAGAGCGGTTTGCCGCCTAAAAACTGAGCCAGCAGCGTTGCGCCCAGACAGGTGATAATCATCGGCAATATTAATTGATAATTGTCGGTCATTTCCAGCACCAGCACGATCCCGGTCAAGGGCGCGCGCACCGAGGCGGCAAATAAGGCTCCCATGCCCGCAATCGCAAAAGTGCCGGGCTGCAAGGCATACTCAGGAAATAATTGGCAGCCGATCATGCCGAAAGCCGTGCCCAATAAGGTTCCCAGCGCCAGCATGGGCGCAAAAATGCCGCCCGGCGCACCGGAACCGAAACACAACAGGGTCGTCAACATACGGGCCAGAAAGATAAACAACAAGGTGCCGGCGGTAAAATGCCCCGCCGCTGCCAGGGGAATCAGGGCAAAACCACCGCCGGCGGCCTCGGGATGCATCAGACCCAAAATACCGCACAGGCCGCCGAGTATGCCGCCGATGATCACAAATCTGACGCATTTGCCGCCATGCAGGCGTAAAAACATATCTTGCGCGCGGAATATCAATGTATTGAATACCACGCCCACCACGCCGAACAGCATTCCCAGCACCAGGTAAAGCCAGAGAGTACCGACCGGCGCGCCGGCCAGCCTGCCGACGTCGATGACCGAACGATCGCCGTTGCACAGGCGAAATACGATGCTCGACATGATAACGCCGATAAATACCGCCTTGACTGAAATCAGGTTATAGCGAAACTGCGGCCGCATCTCTTCCAGGATAAACAGGATCCCCGCCAGGGGCGCGTTAAACGCCGCCGTTAATCCCGCCGCCGCGCCGGCTGCCAGCAGGGAATGCCGGGCCTCGGCGCTGCGCATGCCAACCATATCCAGCACCATGCGACCGATATTTCCCCCCAATTGGACCGTCGGTCCCTCGCGCCCCAGCACCATGCCCGCGCCGAGCGTACCCATGCCGCCGAAAAACTTAACCGGGATCACCCGCCACCACCGCACCGGACGCAGTTCCTCCAGCGCGCCTTCAATTTCCGGAATACCTGAGCCTCCCGCCTCGGGCGCATATTTACGCACCAGGTAATAGCCGATCATGGCCAACGCCCCTGAGGCAAAAAACGCAGCCGGCACCAGCACCAGCCAGCGCTGCGGCAAGTCGGCCAGGGCGGCGATACGGCAGGCAAGCATCCAGTCAACCGTTTTTTCAAATGCCACGCCCACCCCGCCCACCAGGGTACCGACGAGAGCGGCCATGGCGAGTACGGTTACCGGGGTTTTATCTTGATACAGGAGCCGGCTGAACATCTGGACGCGGGCAAGGCGTCCGGCCGGCACTGAGGTCGCGGCAGGAAAGGGTTCTGGCATCGGAGCAATCTACCTTATTTGGCATAGTATTCGACGGACTTTACGCTATCACACTGTCTGTCAGGCATAATTGTATTACAAAAATGCTTGTCAATCCGTGCTGACAAGGCCGCTGGCGGTTTTGCGTTTTTGCACCCAACAAAGATGTCTTATTGCCGGCCAGTTTATTACACTATCGGGGTTAACGTTTTATTCTTTCTTCAGGAGCCGTTTCATGAGCCATTCCGAAAATCTGTACGCCCAGGCGCAAAAGCTAATCCCCGGCGGGGTTAATTCACCGGTGCGCGCGTTTAACGGCGT
The DNA here is from genome assembly GCF_047324285.1 of Sodalis sp. RH14. Classification (NCBI taxonomy): domain Bacteria; kingdom Pseudomonadati; phylum Pseudomonadota; class Gammaproteobacteria; order Enterobacterales; family Bruguierivoracaceae; genus Sodalis; species Sodalis sp. RH14. The sequence continues at coordinate 916,709 of NZ_CP178739.1, read as the reverse complement.
CGGCGGCACGCCGCTGTTCATCGCGCGGGCGGACGGCGCCAGGCTGTATGATGTGGACGGAAAGGACTATATCGATTATGTCGGTTCCTGGGGGCCGATGGTATTGGGCCATAACCATCCGGCGATACGCGAGGCGGTTATCGAGGCGGCCGGGCGCGGCCTGAGCTTCGGCGCGCCCACCGAAATCGAGGTCAAAATGGCCGCCCTGGTGACCGAACTGGTGCCGTCCATGGATATGGTGCGCATGGTGAACTCCGGCACCGAGGCCACCATGAGCGCCATTCGCCTGGCGCGCGGCTATACCGGCCGCGATAAAATCATCAAATTCGAAGGCTGTTATCACGGCCATGCCGACGGCCTGCTGGTCAAGGCCGGCTCCGGCGCGCTGACCCTCGGCCAGCCCAGTTCTCCCGGCGTGCCGGCGGATTTCGCCAAACACACCCTCACCTGCGCCTTTAACGATCTGGATTCGGTGCGGCAGGTATTTGAACTCTATCCGCGCGAGATCGCCTGCATTATCGTCGAGCCGGTGGCTGGCAATATGAACTGCGTACCGCCGCTGCCGGCGTTCCTGCCCGGCCTGCGCGCCCTGTGCGATGAATTCGGCGCGCTGCTGATTATCGACGAGGTCATGACCGGTTTTCGGGTGGCCCTGGCGGGCGCGCAGTCCTATTACGGCGTGGTGCCGGACCTGACCTGCCTGGGTAAAATCATCGGCGGCGGCATGCCGGTGGGGGCGTTTGGCGGCCGGCGCGAGGTGATGCAGGCGCTGGCGCCCACCGGCCCGGTTTACCAGGCCGGCACGCTGTCGGGCAATCCGATTGCCATGGCCGCGGGCTATGCCTGCCTGACCGAGATTTCACGCCCCGGCATTTATCCGGCGCTGACCGATCTGACCGATCGCCTGGCGCGGGGATTGCTGGAGGCGGCGCGGGCGGAAAACATTCCCCTGGTGGTAAACCACGTCGGCGGCATGTTCGGTATCTTCTTTACCGACGCGCCCGCGGTGACCGGCTATCAGGATGTCATGGCCTGCGATGTGGAACGGTTTAAACGCTTTTTCCATATGATGCTGGAGGAAGGGGTTTACCTGGCGCCGTCGGCGTTTGAAGCCGGTTTTATGTCGCTGGCGCACAGCGACGGGGATCTGACGCAGACCATCGGCGCCGCCCGCCGCAGTTTTGCCCGGCTGTAAGCCCCCTCCCATCAGCGACCCTGGCGGCGCAGCAGAAAGATAAAATACGGCGCGCCGATAAAGGTCGCCAGCAGGCCCGCCGGGATCTGGTCGGGAAACATCGCCATGCGCCCGGCCCAGTCGGCCAGCAGCATCAGCATCGCGCCCAGCAGCGCGGCCATAACCAGCTGCGGCATCGCCCGGCGAAAGCCGAGCATCCGCGCCATATGCGGCGCCATCAAACCGATAAAACTCAAGGGACCGACGGTCAGCGTGGCGCCGGCGGTCAGCACCGCCGCCAGCAACAGGATAGCCAGCCTGGCGCGCGCCAGCGGCAGGCCCAGGGCCCGGGCGGTTGCGCTGCCCAGCGGCAGCACGTTAAGCCAGCGGCGGCAGCAGGGCGCCAGCAGCAACAGTACCAGCGCCGTCACTGCGCTGGTTACCGCCTGCGGCGCCTGCACGCCATAGGTCGATCCGGAAATCCAGGTCAGCAGGCCGCCGAGGCGGGGATCGCCGCTGGCCAGCAGCAGGGTCACCAGCGTGGTGAACGCGGTGCCCAGGGCTATGCCCGCCAGCAGCATGCGCTGGGTGGAAAAATGCCGCCGTCCCGCCACCAGCAAAATGGCCGCCAACGTCAGCGCGGCGCCCAGGCTACCCGCAGGCAATAACCAAATAAAGACATCGCCGGGCAGCCAAAACATCATCAACACCACCGCCGACGCGGCGCCGGCGCTGATACCCAGTACTTCCGGGCTGCCCATGGGATTGGCGGTCAGTTTCTGGATCAGGGTGCCGGCGGCGGCCAGCATCACACCGGCGCTTAATGCCGCCAGCGTACGCGGCCAGCGCCAGGGCAGCAGGCGCAGCAGCTCGCCGCCGCCGGCCCAGTTCCATCCCAGGCTGTTACGGCCCAGCATCAGCGCCACGCACAACAGCGCCAGCAGCAACGCCAATCCGCCCGCGGCCCACAGCGCGGGATTGGCGCGCTCCGGGCGGGGCGCGTCGTCATGCCCCGGCTGCGCCGGCGCCACGGCATGGCGCAGCCGGGGCAGCAGCCAGAGCAGGATCGGCGCGCCAATCAGCGCGGTGGCCGCGCCGGTGGGCACGTCACGCCACGCGCGCGCCAGCCAGACCATGACCTGATCGGTAAACCACAGCAGCAGCGCGCCGATAAGCGGCGCCAGCAGCAGGCGCGGCAGCAGGCGCCGGGCGCCGAGCAGCTTCGCCAGCAGCGGCGCGAACAGGCCGATAAACCCCACCACGCCCACCGCGTTCACCAACAACGCGCTGAGCACAATAGCCAGTACCAGCGCCGCCAGCCGGGCGGTTGACAGCCCCAGGCCGAGATTGCGCGCCACGGCGTCGTCCACGCCCAGCAAGGTCATGGGGCGAATCAGCAGCAGGGCCAGCAGCAGCCCCAGCCCCAGACGCGGCAGCAGGAACCTTACCTGGCCCCAGTCCTGCTGGTTAAGCGCCCCGCTGCTCCATAAAAACAGATTTTCCAGCTGCTGGTAATGGAAGATGGCCAGCAGGCTGTTAACGGCGCTGCAGTACAGGCTCAGCACCAGGCCCGCCAGGATCAGGGTCACCGGCGACATGCGTTTCCCCCAGGCCACGCCGAAAACCAACGCGCCGATGACCAGCGCGCCGAGCAGGGCCGCCAGCTGCTGGGTCAGCGCTCCGCCGGGCAGCAGCCACAGCGTGGTGACGGTGACCCCCAATTGCGCGCCGCTGGCGACGCCCAGGGTCGAGGGTTCGGCCAGCGGATTGCGCAGCACCTGCTGGAACAGCACGCCGGCCAGCGCCAGGCCGGCGCCCACCAGCGGCGCTACCGCCAGGCGCGGCAAGGTGCTGTAGTGGAAGATAACCTGGCGGATATCCAGCATATCGGGCCGCCACAGCGCCCCGGCCCATAGCTGGCCCGGCAGCACCTGCTGGGCGTTATAGGCGCTGAGCGCCAGCGCGCCCAGGGCCAGCAGCGTCAGCAGACAAAACGGGAAAAGCGCGCTACGACGGTTCATGGCCTCACCATTGTTTTTCCATCTGCTGCAGCATGCGGCAAAAACGCAGGGCCGCAAGGGTGGCGCCATAAATCCAGATGGCCGGCACGGTGCGCAACATATTCCGGCGCACAAACGGCATGGCCTGCCACAGCGGCGTGGCGGCCACGCGCGCCGTCAGCGCGGCGTCGCCGTGATCCAGGCATATGGCCCGCGCCAGGGGCAGCGTCGCCAGTTGTTCAATTCCCACCACTGCCGTGCCCCAGAAATTATTCTCTCCCTGCCAGACGTTGGCCAGCGCCAGTTGGTCCATGACCTGGCCGAATAAACTGGTGCCGCCGATGATCAGGGCGTGACGATCGTCCATCAGGGAAAATATCAGCAGGGGCTGGCGGCGATATGACGCCAGCCGCGGCCAGGCTTCGGCCAGTTCGCGATCGAAGGACGCCAGATGGGCCAGGGCGGCGGGCATCCTGTCCAGGCGCTGCGCCAGGGCCAGCAGCCCGGCGCGCGCGGTGGTCAGCGGCCGTCCCTGCCCGTCGGTGAAACTAAACCCCATGGCGGGGGCAATGGCGCGCAATTGTTCCGGGCGCGGCCCGTAGCCCTGGGAATACAGGATCAAGTCCGGCTTGAGGGCGGTGATCAGTTCGAAATTAGGTTCGGTGCGCTGGCCGACATCGACAATCGAGGCCGGAAGCACCGGCTCCTGTACCCATAAGCGGTAATCCCGGGTGCCGGCGACGGCCAGCGGCGTAACGCCGAGGGCGAACAGCAGCTCCACCGGCAGCCATTCAAGGGCGATAATGCGCTGATAGGGCAGCGACGGGACGGATCCGCCCGTTGCCGTCCGATCGGTCGCACCCCGGGCCGCGGTCCCCCAGGACGCGAGACCGCAGCACAAGGGCGACAGCAGCAGGGCGGCCAGCAGCCGTCGGCGGCCGCCGTCAATACCCGGACTCTCATCCGTCGCAATGGCGCCGGGCGCGCGCTGGGGGCGCAGACGTCCCAGGGTCTGATCACGCCGGCGCATTAAAACACGAAACTCACCGGCGCGCCGCCGCCCGGATGTGGCAGGATGCCCATAGGAATACCGTAAATGGTTTCCAGCACGTCGCCGCGCATCAGCTCCAGCGGCGATCCCTGGGCAATCATTGCGCCGCCGCGCAGCGCCGTCAGGTAATCGCAGTAGCGCGCCGCCATATTGATATCATGCAATACCGCGATAACCGTCAGGCCGCGCTCCTGGCTCATGCGCTTAATCAAGGCCAGTACGTCCACCTGATGGGCGATATCCAGGGCCGAGGTGGGTTCATCCAGCAGCAGGCAGCGGCTATCCTGCGCCAGGGTCATCGCCAGCCAGGCGCGCTGACGCTCGCCGCCGGAAAGGCTGTCCACCAGACGGTGGGCAAGCGAGGGCAGGCCGACCACCTCGATGGCGTCCTCCACATGCCGGCGATCGGCGCTGCCGAAGCGGCCGAGCGCGCCGTGCCAGGGATAACGCCCCAGGGCCACCAGCTCGCGCACCGTCATGCCTTCCGCCGCCGGCAGTTGCTGCGGCAGATACGCCACCTGCCGGGCGAAAGCCTTGCTTTCCCAGTCCGCCAGCGGTTTATCATTCAGGCGCGCCACGCCGCCGCTGGCCTCATGATGACGGCCCAGGATCTTCAGCAGGGTGGATTTACCGGAGCCGTTATGACCTATCAGGCCACAGACCTTGCCCTGGGGAAAAGTGAACGACAGCGGCTGGAGTAATACCCGTCCGGGTACCGAGAAACTCACCTGATCCAGGGCAAAAGTAGCGTTCCTGGCGGCGGCGGCGTTGGCTAGAGGTGTGGCGATATCTTGCATAAGCCCAATAAAGCAAATGATAATTATTCAAAGAAGCAATAATAGCAGTTTCCTTCAATAATTAGCAGTATCGCAACTGATTTTTCCTCGCAGGTCGCCGCCAGGCATCGCGCGGCGACAGAATACCTATCGCCGGCGTTCCTTCGCCTGGTCAACAAACCCACCCCGGCAAGCCGGGGTGGCGAGCTATTTGCCGAACATATCCTTGATCCAGCCGGCGACGCCGTCGCTGCCCTCCTGCTGCTCCTGTTGCGGCGGCTGCTGGCCCGACTGCTGCTGGTCAGGCGGCGTTTGCGCCGGCTGCTGGGCCACCGCCTGGCTGGCCTGGCACAGCGCCTGCGGACTGTCGGTCCAGACCGGGATCACGCGCATGCTGCTGTCGCTGTTGCAGACGAAATTGCCGGCATAGTCGATGGACATCTGGTTGATCTCCTCGGGCGGTATCACGTTAAGCGTCAGCGGCGGCTGGTTTTCCAGATAGCGGCGGTAAATCGTCAGCGCGCCGTTGGCGCCGGTCAGCTTGGCCGGGCCGTTGTTGTCGCGCCCTACCCAGCTGATGGTCACCTCTTTACCGTCCACGCCGGCAAACCAGCTATCGCGCAAATCGTTGGTGGTACCGGTTTTCCCGGCCAGATGGAAATTGGGGAATTTCACCGCCAGCGAACGCGACGTGCCGCGCGCCACCACCTGCTGCATACCGTATAACGTCAGATACGCCGCCTGGGCCGGCACCACGCGCTCCGCCTGCGGGAAGCTCTGGTAAAGCACCTTGCCGTCCTCGCTTATCACCGAGCGCACCGCCGACAGCGGCGCACGATTGCCGCCGCTGGCAATGGTCTGGTATTCCTGCGCCACTTCCATCGGCGTGAGGCTGATGGCCCCCAGCAGCATGGCCGGCACCGGGTTAATCACCTCTTTCGGGATGCCCAGTTTTTGCAGGGTGGCGACGATATCCGGCAGGCCCACCGCCAGCCCCAGGTTGACCGTCGGCACGTTAAGCGAATTGGCCAGCGCGTCTACCAGCATCACCTTGCCGCGAAACTGGCGATCGTAGTTTTTCGGCGCCCACAGCTGCCCGTTCGGCTGCTTGAGTGAAATGGGCTCATCGGCGATCCAGGTGTTCAGGCGGTACTTATCCGGCTGGCTCAGCGCGGTCAGGTAGGTGGCCGGTTTTGCCAGCGACCCTACCGGACGCCGCGCCTGCATGGCGCGGTTAAATCCGGCGAATTGCGGCTGGGAACCGCCGACCATGGCGCGCACTTCGCCGCTAAAGCGGTCCACCACCACCATAGCGCTCTCAAGGTCGCTGACGCCGCGCCCGGCGCGCAGGGCCGGCACACCGGCCTCCACCGCTCTTTCCGCCGCGTCCTGCGAAATCGGATCCAGGGTGGTGAATATTTTCACGCCGGACAAATCGTTAATCTTGTCGCCCAGCTTCGCCTGCAGCTCCTGACGCACCATTTGCATAAAGGCCGGCTGCGGCGTAATCACCCCGCCGCGCGGCTGCACCCCCAGCGGACGCGCGCTCAGCATATTATACAAATCCTCGTCGATGACCTGCTGGTTTTGCAATAGCTTCAGCACCAGGTTACGCCGCTCCAGCGCCATTTGCGGATTACGCCAGGGATTGTACAGCGATGCGCCCTTGACCATGCCCACCAGCATGGCCTGCTGATCCAGGCTGAGTTCATCCACCGGCCGGCCGAAATAATAAAGGCTTGCCAACGGGAATCCGCGGATCTGTTCGCTGCCGCTCTGGCCGAGGTAGACTTCGTTCAGATACAGCTCAAGGATGCGATCCTTGCTGTAGCGGTAATCGAGGATCACGGCCATATAGGCTTCGTTGATCTTGCGCCACAGGGAACGCTCATTGGTCAGGAACAAATTCTTGACCAACTGCTGGGTCAGCGTACTGCCCCCCTGCACCGCGCGCCCGGCGGTAATATTCGCCAGGAAGGCGCGGCCGATGGAGCTGATGCTGATGCCGTCATGCTGGTAAAAATGGCGGTCTTCGGTGGCTATCAGGGTATCCACCAGCAGATCGGGGAATCCGGCGCGGGGCACAAACAACCGCTGCTCGCCGTTGGGCGATTGCAGCATGGTGATCAGGCGCGGATCGAGGCGGAAAAAGCCGAAGTTCCGCTGCGTATCCTGGTTTTGAATTTGCAGCAGATGATCGCGATCAAACGTCAGCACCGCATGGATCTGCCCTTCCTTGCTGTCGGGGAAATCAAAGGGACGGCGCAGCATATCGATGCTGTTGGCGCGCACGCTGAATTCGCCCGGGCGGGTTATGCGGGTCACCTGGCGGTACTGCATCCCTTCCAGCAGGTTGACCATCTCGCTTTTGCTGTAGGGCATGCCCGGCTCCAGGTTCACCATGCGGCCATAGACCGCCGCCGGCAGTTGCCAGACCTTGCCGTCGATGCGGCTGCGGATCTGCGCATCCAGGTAGACGCCGTAGATCACCAGTAAAATCGCCACCACCAGGAAAATCTTGATAAGCAATCCCAGCAGGCGCCGCTTGCCGCTTTTGCGCGGCGGGCGTGCTTTGCCTTTCGCCGGCGGCTTGCGCGGCGGCATTACGTATTCCTCTTGATCGTCATAGTCGTCCTGAGCATCGTCATTTTCTTCGTAGTCGTCGTCCCGGTGACGTCGCACTGGCGGTTTATTTGTCACTTTACGGCCGGACGGTCTTCCATGACGTCCAATAGGTTCGCGATCATCCCCAGACATCGTTATGATTCTCCATACTTCCGACGGATTCCCCGCCTACTCTGTTCCTCCGCCATCTTATCCGGAAGAGGAAACCTCTGAAATCAACCCTGCTGATACTTTTTGGTGCGCCGGGTGGGTACCGCAATGGCCGGATTATCCGGCCAGACATGCTTGGGGTAACGCCCCTTCATTTCTTTTTGCACCTCGCGGTAGGCCCCCTGCCAGAACGCCGCCAGATCGCGGGTAATCTGCAACGGATGCCCGGCGGGCGATAACAACTCCAGCACCAGCGCCACGCGGCCTTCGGCCAGCAGCGGACTGGCCTGCTCGCCGAACATTTCCTGCATCCTTACGGCCAGCACCGGCGGCTCGCCGTGCTGGTAACGCACCGGCAGCCGGCTGCCGGTGGGCACAGTGTAGTGGCTGGGCAGCGCAGTATCCAGTCGTTGACGCAATCGCCAGTCCAGCAGGCGCAATAACGCCTCGCCGAGATTCACCTGGCGCAGGGCGCGCACGTCATGCACGCCCTCCAGGGACGGCTGCAGCCATAGCGGCAGGGCCGCCAGCAGCGCGTCGTCGTCCACCACAGGCCAGTCCGCCTCCGGCAGCCAGTCGCGGGCGCACAGCAGGCGCTGGCGCAGCTGCTGCGCCGGGCCGTCCCAGTTGAGCACCGGCAGGCCCTGCTCGCCAATCCAGTTGAGCAGCGCCTGCTGCATCACCTCGCCGGAAGGCCTGGCCTGCGGCTGCTCGCGTAACATCAATTGTCCGAGCTGTTCACGCCTGAGCACGCGCAGGCTGCCCTTTTCCTCATCCCAGCGCATGGCGGTGGTGACCGTCAGCCAGTCGGGACGGGCGGCCACCAGCGCGGCGATATCCACCGGCAGCGCCAGCCGGATGGCCGCGTCGGCATTTTGCCCCAGTTGCATCAGCCCCGGCACGATCAGCCATTCAATCGCCGACAGCGCCTCGTCGGGAGCCAGCGCCGCCCCCAGGCCGTTGGCCAGTTGATACCGGCCGGTGGCGTCGCGCCGGCGGGCGATGCGATCGCGAAATCCCCAGGCCAGCAGCGCGGGCGCCAGCGCCGCGTCCGGCCGGCCCCAGCGGGGCGACAGCCGTTTGGCCAGTTGCCTGGCGCGTCGCAGCCAGTGGGACTGCGGGCGCGCGAGCGCATCGCGCATATCGGGCGACCCCGCGCGCGGCGGTTCCTCGATAATGGCCGCCAGCAGCGCGGCCGTCGCCAGGCTATCGTCATCGTCGCGCGCATGGCACAGCATGGCCGCCAGGCGCGGTTCGCAGCCTGCTTGCGCCATTTTGCGCCCCAGGGACGTCAGGCGTTCCGCCCCATCGACGGCATCCAGCTGGCGCAGGGTGCGGCGGGCCGCGGCCAGGCTGGGTTCCGGCGGCAGGTCGAGCCAGTAGAGCGTCAGCAGGTCGGTACAGCCCCATTGCAGTAATTCGAGATAAAAACCGCTGAGATCGCTTTGCAGGATTTCCGGCCGGCCGTGTTCCGGCGCGCGTTCCGCCTGCGATTGACTAAAGAGGTGCCAGCACACGCCGGGGGACAGGCGGCCGGCACGGCCGGCGCGCTGCACCATGGATGCCTGGCTGACGCGCTGGGTGACCAGGCGGCTGAGCCCGTTTCTGGCATCGGATTCGCTGACCCGCTCCAGCCCGCTGTCCACCACCAGGCGAATGCCCTCGATCGTCAGGCTGGTCTCGGCGATATTGGTGGCCAGCACCACCTTGCGCCGCCCCGCCGGGGCCGGCCGGATGGCCCGCTGCTGTTCGTCCAGGGTCAGGGCGCCATACAGCGGGCAAAGATCGACCTCCGCCCCGACCCGGGGAGACAGCAAAGCCTGCACGCGGTTAATCTCCCCCACGCCGGGTAAAAACAACAGCAGCGAGCCGGTATGGGATGACAGCATCTCGCTGACCGCCGCGGCAATCGCCTGGACGGGGACGGACTGTGAGGGCAGCGGATGAAAAACCCGCTCCACCGGAAAACTGCGGCCGACGGAACGGATAACCGGCGCGGCGGGCAGAAGCGCCAGCAGGCGCCGGTCATCCAGGGTGGCGGACATGATAAGCAGCCGCAGATCGGCGCGCAGTCCCTGCTGCACATCCAGCAGCAGCGCCAGCGCCAGATCGGCCTGCAGGCTGCGTTCATGGAATTCATCCAGGATAACCAGGGCGACGCCGGACAGCTCCGGATCCTGCTGCAACATGCGCGTCAGGATGCCTTCGGTCACCACCTCCAGCCGGGTATGAGGCCCCACGCGGCTTTCAGCGCGCATACGGTAGCCGACGGTCTGGCCGGGCGTTTCGCCCAGTTGTTCGGCCAGGCGCAGCGCCACGTTTTTGGCGGCCAGCCGCCGGGGCTCCAGCATCAGGATACGCCCCGGCAGGCCGGCGCGCCGCAGGATTTCCAGCGGCAGCCAGGTGGATTTGCCGGCGCCGGTGGGCGCGTGCAGCAGAACCTGCGCGGCGCCTTGCAACGCTTGCAGCAACTCATCGACTACGGCGGCGACCGGTAATAACGTCACGACATCTCCGTTAAAGATTAACATTCTGGGCCGGGCATTGTAGCATCGCTTGATTGAAGAACAGAATCTTCGCCGCGTTTCCCTGGTATCGGCGACCGAGGCCGGCCAGGGGAAACGGTCAATCATCCACGACACCAGCCGGGACCGCCATGACCTCCACCCGTCGCCTGTTTTTTGCCATTGCCCTGCCCGATAGCGTCCGCCAGGCGGTTATCGACTGGCGCGCCGCCCGTTTTCCCTATGAGGCCGGCAGGCCGGTGGCGGCGGCCAACCTGCATATCACCCTGGCGTTCCTGGGCGAGGTGGGCGCCGGCAAAGAACAGGCCCTGCGCGCCGCCGCCATGAGATTGCAACAAAAGCCCTTTACCCTGACCCTGGACGATTGCGGACATTGGCCCGGCTCCGGCGTGGTGTGGCTCGGCATGAAGCGCGCGCCGCGCGGGTTATTGCAGTTGGCGCAGTGGCTGCGCGCGCAGGCGGCCCGCAACGGCTGCTATCAAAGCCCGCTGCCGTACCATCCCCATGTCACGCTGCTGCGCCAGGCCCATCAGGCGGTGGCGCTGCCGTCCGGCACGCCGGGATGGGAAATGGCGGTCGGGAGTTTCGGCCTGTACGCCTCGCTATTTGACAACGGGCGCGCCCGCTATATGCTGCTCGATAGCTGGCCGCTCGCCTGACCTGGCGAGAGGGGGAGACGGCAAAACTCTTATACGGAAATGTCATGCGATTCAGTCCAGAATTAAAATCCGCCCGCCTGGTGCGGCGCTATAAACGTTTCCTGGCGGACGTGGTCACCCCGGAGGGCGAGGAGCTGACTATCCATTGCGCCAACACCGGCGCCATGACCGGCTGCGCCGTGCCCGGGGATACAGTGTGGTATTCGACTTCGGACAACCGTAAACGTCAATATCCGCATAGCTGGGAACTAACTGAAACCGCCGGTGGTCAATGGATAGGAGTGAATACTCTGCGCGCCAACGCCCTGCTGGCGGAGGCGGTGCGCGCCGACGCCGTTCCCGAATTGTCGGGCTATACTACACTTACTGCCGAAGTGCGTTATGGCGTAGAAAATAGTCGGATTGATTGGTTATTAGCAGCGGAAAATCGCGCAAACTGCTATATTGAGGTGAAATCCGTCACATTACTGCAACAGGAGTGGGGGTATTTTCCCGATGCGGTAACGATACGCGGACAAAAACATTTACGAGAACTACAAGCAATGGCAGAAATGGGTCACCGTGCCGTACTGTTTTTTGCGGTGTTGCACTCCGGAATCACCCGGGTGGCGCCCGCCCGGCACATCGACCCCCATTATGCCGATTTAGTATTGCAGGCGCAGCAACATGGCGTGGAAGTATTTTGCTATGGCGCGCAGTTATCCCCGGACGGTATTGTGCTGAAAAATGCTTTACCGTTATTTATTTCGTAGGCGGCTTTTCTGGAAAAAAAGGATAAATCATCCCGTTTTTCCTTAGTTTAACCGCCCGCCAGATACGCCTTTCTTCACACTCTTGTCAAGTAGGCGTCAGGAATAATTGCCAACCTCAACGTCATCTGTTATTTATAGCGGCCTGTTTTTTTCCCCACGTTGGGGATCGATAGTGCGTGTTATGAAGGAGAAGCAACATGCAAGAAGGGCAAGACCGTAAGACATCCTCCTTGAGCATTCTCGCCATCGCCGGGGTGGAACCGTACCAGCAGAAACCGGGCGAGGAGTATATGAATGCGGCCCAGTTGCTGCATTTCAAGCGCATCCTCGACGCATGGCGCAACCAGCTCAGAGATGAAGTGGGTCGTACCGTTTCGCATATGCAGGATGAAGCGGCCAACTTCCCGGATCCCGTGGACCGCGCCGCGCAGGAAGAGGAATTCAGCCTTGAACTGCGTAACCGCGATCGGGAACGAAAATTGATCAAGAAGATCGAAAAAACGCTGAAGAAAGTAGAAGACAAAGATTTCGGCTTCTGCGACTCATGCGGCGTGGAAATCGGCATTCGCCGCCTGGAAGCGCGGCCGACCGCTGATTTATGCATTGATTGCAAGACCTTGGCTGAAATCCGCGAAAAGCAGATGGCAGGGTAAAATCAATCCAGATTGCCGCGATGTCGCCCATGGAACGGACCACGGCATCGCGGTAACTGTACGGATTCGCCTTTCCTGAGTTATGGCTGCGCACAGCACCTACATGGGGCGTTTTGCCCCCTCGCCTTCAGGCGCCTTGCATTTTGGCTCGCTTGTCGCGGCCCTGGGGAGTTTTCTCCAGGCCCGCGCCTCGCATGGGCAGTGGCGAGTGCGTATCGAAGATATCGATCCTCCCCGCGAAGTCCCCGGCGCCGCCGATACCATTTTACGCCAGTTGGCCCATTACGGCCTGCACTGGGACGGAAACGTATGCTTCCAATCCCAACGCCACGCGGCTTACCTTGACGTCCTGGCGGATTTGCGCGCGCGCGGGCTAAGCTATCATTGCCGCTGCACCCGCGCCCGCATTCAGGAACTGGGCGGCATTTACGACGGTCATTGCCGCACGCTCGGCCTGCCGGCGCAAAATGCCGCCATCCGCCTGCGCCAGATAGCCCCCGTGTCACATTTCCATGACCGTTTGCGCGGTGATATCTACGCCGACCCCGATCTGGCCCGGGAAGATTTTATTATCCGCCGTCGCGACGGTCTGTTTGCCTACAATCTGGCGGTCGTGGTGGACGACGCGGCGCTCGGCGTGACCGAAATCGTGCGCGGGGCCGATTTAATCGAGCCTACCGTGCGGCAATTGGCACTCTACCGTCAATTAGGTTATAAAGAACCGGAATATATTCATTTACCGCTGGCGTTGACGCCCATGGGCGCCAAATTATCCAAGCAGAATCATGCGCCGCCGTTGCCGCAGGGGGACCCCCGGCCAACGCTTGCCGACGCATTAGTTTTTTTAAATCAACCGGTAGCGCAAGGGTGGCGGGATTTGACCCTTGAGAGTATGTTAGACTGGGCTATTATGCATTGGTCCCTGGCATCCATACCGATTTCGCCATCGGGCACGACATGCGCCCCAGACGTTCTCAAAACACCCGGGGTGAGCTATGATTAGCCGCTGTTTTTTGTTGCTCCCGTTTATTTGTTACTATTGAGGTGTACTATTTTTACCCGAGTAGCCAACTTCTGCCGTAAGGTGCTGAGCCGGGAAACCGTGGCGGCGGCACCAGAGGATAGACGCCCTTTGACGATTATCCCGCGCGATCAGCACACCATCTCCCGTAAAGAGATCAGTGAAAATGCACTGAAAGTGCTTTACCGCTTGAATAAAGCGGGATACGAGGCCTATCTGGTCGGCGGCGGCGTGCGCGACCTGCTGTTGGGTAGAAAACCGAAGGATTTCGACATTACCACCGATGCCACCCCCGAGCAGATGCGCAAGTTATTTCGCAACTGCCGTCTGGTGGGCCGGCGTTTTCGCCTCGCCCATGTCATGTTCGGACCGGAAATCATCGAAGTGGCGACCTTTCGCGGCCATCATCTGACCCACGTGCCCGATGACGTTGATGCCGGGTCGGCGGTGCAGGCCCCCGCCGCCGCGCTGCAAGGACAAAACGGCATGCTGCTGCGCGACAATATCTTCGGCTCCATCGAGGAGGACGCCCAGCGCCGCGATTTCACCATCAACAGCCTCTATTACAGCGTGGCCGACTTTACGCTGCGCGACTATACCGGCGGCCTGCGCGATTTGCAGGAAGGCGTGGTGCGCCTGATTGGCGATCCGGAAACCCGCTACCGCGAGGATCCGGTGCGCATGCTGCGGGCGGTGCGTTTTGCCGCCAAGCTGAACATGACCGTCGATGCGGCCACCGCCGAGCCGATCCCGCGCCTGGCGTCGTTGCTGCGCGATATCCCGGCGGCCAGGCTGTTCGAGGAATCGCTTAAACTGCTGCAGGCCGGTTACGGCGAACCGACCTACCGCCTGCTGTGCGAATATCAGCTGTTCCAGCCCATGTTTCCGCTCATCAGCCGCAACTTCACCGAACAGGGTGACAGTTTTATGGAGCAGATGGTCACCCAGGTACTGAAAAACACCGATCATCGCATTCAGAACGACATGCGGGTCAATCCGGCATTCCTGTTCTCCGCCATGCTGTGGTATCCCCTGCTCGAACAGGCGCAGAAGCTGACGCAGGAAGGCGGCCTGGCCTATTTCGACGCGTTTTCGCTGGCGCTGAACGATATTCTTGACGAACAGTGCCGCTCGCTCGCCATTCCCAAACGCCTGACCACGCTGATGCGCGATATCTGGCAGCTGCAGCTGCGCCTGTCGCGCCGCCAGGGCAAACGCGCCTTCAAGCTGATGGAGCATCCAAAATTCCGCGCGGCCTTCGATCTGCTGGCGCTGCGCGCCGACGTCGAAAACAGCGCCGAATTGCAACGGCTGACCCAATGGTGGCGCGAGTTCCAGGAAGCCGCGCCGCCGCGGCAGAAGTCCCTGCTCACCACCCTTGACGACGACGCCACCGCCCGTCCGCGTCCGCGCCGTCCGCGCCGCCGCACGCCGCATCGCGATCCGGCTTAACCATGGCTGGCGCAGCGCCGCTGTCCGGCGTGCCGATGACGCGAGTCTGGCTGGCTATCGGCAGCAACCTGGCGGATCCGCTTGACCAGGTTAACGCCGCGCTGGACGCCCTCGCCCAATTGCCGCAAACCCGGCTGAACGCCTGCTCCTCTTTTTACCGCAGCCGGCCTCTGGGACCGCAGGACCAGCCCGATTACCTCAACGCCGTCGTCGCCCTTGACACCGCGCTCACGCCGGAACAGCTGCTCGATCACACCCAGCGCATCGAGCGGCGGCAGGGGCGGGTGCGCAAAGCCGACCGCTGGGGGCCGCGCACGCTCGATCTCGATATCCTGCTGTTCGGCGGCCTGCGGCTTCATACCGCCCGGCTGACGGTGCCGCACTATGATATGAAACACCGTGAATTCGTGCTTTATCCCCTGGCGGAGCTCGCCCCCGACCTGGTATTGCCCGACGGCGAGGCGCTGGCGGACCTGCTGGCGCGCACCGGGCGCAACGGCCTGGAATTCTGGGATAATGAACACCGGGCGCGCCGCTGGTAAGCTCCCATTCTCCGCGCATCCCCCCATTGCCGCACGTTTTGCTCAGACAATACTATCTCCTGTCCCCGCCTTCATTTAGAATAACGCGCCACTTCATTTCAATTATGCGTTACCGGCCTGACCGAGGTTATGATGAAACCGACCACCATTTCGCATCTGCGCGCCTGGAAACAGCAGCAACGCAAGTTCGCCACCCTGACCGCCTATGACGCCAGCTTTGCCCGCCTGTTTGAGCAAGAAGGCATTCAGGTAATGCTGGTGGGCGACTCTCTGGGCATGACCATGCAGGGCCAGACTTCCACGCTGCCGGTGACGGTGGAAGAGATTGCCTACCATACCCGGTGCGTGCGCCGCGGCGCGCCCCAGTGCCTGCTGCTCGCGGATTTGCCGTTCATGTCCTATGCGACGGCGGCGCAGGCCTTTGACAGCGCCGCCGTGCTGATGCGTGCCGGCGCCAATATGGTCAAGCTGGAGGGCGGCGGCTGGCTGGCCGACGCCGTGCGCGGTTTGACCGAACGGGCGGTGCCGGTGTGCGGCCACCTGGGATTGACGCCGCAATCGGTGAATATCTTCGGCGGGTATAAAGTGCAGGGCCGCGACAGCGACAGCGCGGAACGGTTATTACAGGACGCGCTGACGCTTGAGCAGGCCGGCGCGCAGCTGCTGGTGCTGGAATGCGTGCCCGTGGCGCTCGCGCAGCGGGTCACCGAGGCGCTGGCCATACCGGTGATCGGCATCGGCGCGGGCAATGTCACCGACGGGCAAATCCTGGTGATGCAGGACGCGTTGGGCATTACCGGCCAAGGGACGCCAAAATTCGTCAAGAATTTCCTGGCCCAGGCAGGTGATATCCGCCCGGCGGTGCGTTTATATATCGAAGAGGTCGAGCAGGGTATTTTCCCCGGCCTGGAACACAGTTTTCAATAACGACAGGAGATAGGCGTGTTGATTATCGAAACCCCGCCGAAACTGCGTCAGGCTGTTAAGCAGTGGCGGCAGGAAGGTAAACGTATTGCGTTGGTGCCGACCATGGGGAATCTGCACGATGGGCATATGTCCCTGGTGGATGAAGCCCGCGCCCGTGCCGATATTGTTATCGTCAGTATCTTCGTCAACCCGATGCAATTCGATCGCCCCGAAGATCTCACGGCGTACCCGCGCACGCTGCAGGAAGATTGCGAAAAGCTGACCCGGCGCGGCGTTGATACGGTGTTTGCGCCGGCGGCGGCGGTTATATATCCGGACGGACTCGCCAGCCAGACGTTTGTGGATGTGCCGCGTTTTTCCGCCATTCTGGAAGGCGCCATCCGCCCGGGCCATTTCCGCGGCGTAGCCACCATTGTCAGTAAGCTGTTTAACCTGGTGCAGCCGGATATCGCCTGTTTCGGCCAGAAGGATTACCAGCAGCTGGCGCTGATACGCCAAATGGTGAAGGATATGGGCTATGACATCGAGATAGTCGGCGTACCGACGGTGCGCGCCGCCGACGGCCTGGCGCTAAGCTCGCGCAACGGCTATCTCACCGCCGGGGAGCGCCAGATAGCGCCCCGGTTGCACAGCGTGCTGGAACAGCTTATCGGGCAGATGAAAAACGGCGAACGCCAAACCGATACCCTGCTGCAACAGGCGGCGGAACGGCTGCGCCAGGCCGGCCTGCAGCCGGATGCCCTGGATATTCGCGACGCCGATACCTTGCAGCCGCTCACGGTGGACAGCGCGCGCGCGGTGGTGCTGTTTTCCGCCTGGCTGGGCAAGGCGCGTTTAATTGACAACGCCCAGGTGGATTTAACGTTGTAATGGGGCAGCACTCAGGCCTGTGGACAGCCGGGAGGCTATCGTCAATACTGGCGTGGATGTCCCAAGGCGATTTTGCGTTTTCACTCCCCGGCGGGGAAAGTACAAAGGTTTAACGTTATGCAACGCACCATGCTAAGAGGTAAGCTGCACCGGGTCCACGTGACCCAGGCGGATTTGCACTATGAAGGCTCCTGCGCCATCGATCAGGACTTTCTGGAAGCGGCGGGTATCCTGGAGTATGAGGCTATCGATATCTACAACGTCGACAACGGCCAGCGGTTTTCCACCTACGCCATCGCCGCCGAGCGCGGCTCGCGCATTATTTCCGTCAACGGCGCGGCCGCCCGCTGCGCCTGCGTCGGCGATTTGCTGATCATTTGCGCCTACGTGCAGATGCCGGATGAAGAGGCGCGCGGCCATCGGCCTCTGGTGGCCTATTTCGACGACCAGAACCAGCTGAAACGCACCGCCAAGGCGGTACCGGTACAGGTGGCCTGACGCCGCCCGGCGGCGCATCCTCTGGCAAAAATGCGCCGCCGTCCTTTACCTATGTCCGCAGCCCGCTGCCGCGCTGGATCAAATACCAGCACCAGGCATAAAACACCACGATAAACACCACCAGCACCGACAGCGTAAACGCCAGCGGCACGTCGCTGATGCCCAGAAAACCGAAACGAAAGCCGCTTATCATATAGACGACGGGGTTGAGCTTGGATATGGCCTGCCATATGGGCGGCAACAGCGTCAGGGAATAAAACACCCCGCCCAGGTAGGTCAGCGGCGTCAGCACAAAGGTCGGGATCAGGCTGATATCGTCAAAGCTTTTGGCAAACACCGCGTTCAGCAGGCCGGCCAGCGAGAACAGCACCGCCGTCAAAATAAGCGTCACCGCCACCACCCACCATGAATGCACATGGAAAGGCACGAAAAACAACGAAATCGCGGTAACCAAAATGCCGACGCAAATACCGCGCGCCACCCCGCCGCCCACATAGCCGGCGATGATGATATGGGTGGGCACCGGCGCCACCAGCAGTTCCTCGATATTGCGCTGGAACTTGGCGCTGAAGAACGAGGAGGCGACATTGGTATAGGCATTGGTAATCACCGCCATCATAATCAGGCCCGGCACGATAAATTGCATATACGAAAAGCCATGCATTTCGCCGATGCGCGATCCGATAAGATTGCCGAAAATAATAAAATACAATGCCATGGTAATCACCGGCGGCACCAGCGTCTGGATCCAGATCCGGCCGAAGCGGTTTATTTCCTTACGCCAGATACTCTTTAAGGCGATCCAATAAAGATGCATCATAATTTGGCCCTCCTGCTGGCCCGGTCGTCTTTTACCAGCGTGACAAACAGCTCTTCCAGCCGGTTGGCTTTATTACGCATACTCAACACCTGCACCCCCTGGGAGCTGAGCTGGCCGAACAAACTGTTCAGCCCCTGTTCCCGCATCACCTCCACTTCCAGGGTGCTGGTGTCCAGCAGCTGATGGCGATACCCCTGTAATTGCGGCAACGGGCTCTTGGCCGCCAGATCGAGAATAAAGGTTTCTGATTTCAGCTTGGACAGCAGCAGCCGCATAGACGTATTTTCCACCAGTTCGCCGCTTTGGATAATGCCGATATTGCGACACAGCATTTCCGCTTCTTCCAGATAATGGGTGGTCAGGATGATGGTGGTGCCGCTGCCGTTCAAATCGCGCAGGAAACCCCACATCGAACGCCTGAGCTCGATATCCACGCCGGCGGTGGGTTCATCGAGGATGAGCAGCTTAGGCTCGTGCATCAGGGCGCGGGCGATCATCAGGCGGCGTTTCATCCCGCCGGAAAGCATGCGCGCGCGCTCGTCGCGCTTGGTCCATAAATCCAGCTGGTTGAGGTATTTCTCGGCGCGCTTCTCCGCCACTTTGCGTTCCACGCCGTAATAACCGGCCTGGTGAACCACAATCTGCCAGACGGTTTCAAACGGATTAAAATTAAATTCCTGCGGTACCAGGCCCAGCTGGCGTTTGGCATTCACAATATCTTTATCGATGTCGTAGCCGAATACGCGCGCCTTGCCGGAGGTTTTATTGACCAGCGCGCTGATGATGCCGATGGTGGTGGACTTACCCGCGCCATTGGGTCCCAGCAACGCATAAAAGTCCCCCGCTTCCACATTAAGGTCTATCCCTTTTAGCGCCTGTACGCCTCCTGCGTAGGTCTTGGTCAACTTCTCCAACTCCAATGCATATGTCATAGATAACGACTTACCTTATTCTCAATGGATGTGACGAACTGATTTAAAAAAACGCACGGTTGACCTATATTAACGCATCGCACTACGTCGTTACGGGCTAAAAACCACAATGAAAGACATCACGGACCTTATCAGCAACAACCAAACCTGGTCTAAGCATCTCAAAGAAGAAGACCCGGGTTTCTTCGAGCGTCTGGCGCTGGCCCAGAAGCCGCGATTCCTTTGGATAGGCTGTTCCGATAGCCGGGTGCCGGCGGAGAGGCTGACCGGCCTGGAGCCGGGGGAGCTGTTTGTGCACCGCAACGTGGCCAACCTGGTTATCCATACCGATCTCAACTGCCTGTCGGTGGTGCAGTACGCCGTGGACGTACTGGAAGTCGAGCATATTATTATCTGCGGCCATTACGGATGCGGCGGCGTACAGGCCGCCATCGACAATCCGGAACTGGGGTTGATCGACAACTGGCTGCTGCATATCCGCGATTTGTGGTACAAGCATAGCTCAATGCTGGGGGAGCTTCATCCCGAGGATCGCCTCAACACCTTATGTGAAATCAACGTTATCGAGCAGGTCTACAACCTGGGGCACTCCACCATTATGCGCTCGGCCTGGAAACGCGGCCAGAAGGTGCAGCTGCACGGCTGGGTATACAGCATACACGACGGCCTGCTGCGTAATATGGACGTCTCCGCCACCAGCCGGGAGACGCTGGAACAGCGCTACCGCCAGGGCATCGCCACGCTTTTGCAACAGCACGGCAAATAGCCGGCTACCCGTGCGTCATCCCTGAGACCGCCAAGGACCGCCCCCTGGCGGTCAATCCTGACGCACGACCTTGCCGACAAAAGGCAAATGCCGGTAGCGCTGCGCGTAATCGATACCGTATCCCACCACGAACTCGTCGGGGATGGCAAAGCCCACCCACTCCACCGGCACCTGCACCTCGCGGCGATCCGGCTTATCAAGCAAGGTGCAGATAGCCAGGGATTTCGGCTGGCGCAGTTGCAGGATCTCGCGCACTTTACTTAGCGTGTTGCCGGAATCAATGATATCTTCCACGATCAGCACATCCTTGCCGCGGATATCCTCATCAAGATCCTTCAAAATCTTAACGTCGCGCGTGCTGCTCATGCCGCTGCCATAGCTGGAGGCGGTCATGAAATCCACTTCATGCGGCACCGTCACGGCGCGGCAAAGGTCGGCCATAAACATAAAAGAGCCGCGCAACAGGCCGACCAGGACCATCTCACTGCCGCTGTCGCGGTAATGCAGGCTGATATCATGGCCAAGCTGCGCGACCCGGTCAGCGATTTCCCCGGCGGAAATCATGACGTCCACGGTGTGTTTCATAGCGGGATCACATTACAGAAAGTTGAAAAGAGGCGAATTTTAGCATAACCGCCAGGCGCATGCGATGCGCGGACACAAGGTTTGCACGGCTCTTCGTGCCCGCCCTACCCGCTCAAGCCCACCGCGCGTATCAGCAATCTTAGCGGTTTTACCCACCGCGCGCGGGACAATCCGCCAGGTTTGCTCCATACTTTCATCAAGCGGTTTTCACCGCCAAAAATGCGGCTGCAGAATAAAACTTAGGGCGAAAATCATTAAATATGATAACGTCAACCTATAACGAATGATTCAGGTTTTCACATGAAATACACCCTATTGGTGACGCTGTTGCTCGGGCTGCTGGGTTTTTCAACCGCGTCACAAGCCTTATCCGAACCCGAAGCCGAAGACATGGCCGATTTAACCGCCGTGTTTGTTTATCTGAAGAACAACTGTGGTTATACCGACATGCCCAATGAACAAATCCGGCGTGCCATCTTGATTTTCGCCCAACAAAACCGTTGGGACCTCAGCAACTATGCCAGTTTCGACATGCGCGCCCTGGGAGAAGACAGCTATCGCGATCTTAGCGGCATCGCCATTCCCACGCCGAAGAAATGCGAAAGCCTGGCGACAAATTCCCTTAGTTTGCTCGCCTACGCAAAATAAAGAGTTTTAAATCCTGTTTGTGTGAAAATCATCCGTGCAAGGTGGGGCGGAGTTAGCTATTATGTTGCGCCGTTTTCTCATGGCGGATTTCGCCGAGGGTTAGCTCAACATGTCACATCCCAACATGCCACAACACGACATCTGGTACGAAACGCTGCATGATAATTTCGGGCAGTATTTTCACGTGGACGCTATCCTGTACCGGGAAAAAACCGCGCATCAGGATCTGGTGATTTTCGCCAACGCCGCGTTTGGCCGCGTTATGGCGCTGGACGGCGTGGTGCAAACCACCGAACGCGATGAATTTATCTATCACGAAATGATGGCCCACGTACCGCTTATCGCCCACGGCAACGCCCGCAAGGTGCTGATTATTGGCGGCGGCGACGGCGGCATGCTGCGTGAAGTCTGCCGGCACCCCGGCGTAGAAAGCGTGACCATGGTGGAAATCGACGCCGGCGTCGTCACCTTCTGCCGGCAATATCTGCCGGGGCATAACGCCGGCTCGTTCGACGATCCGCGTTTTCATCTGGTTATCGACGACGGCGTGAATTTTGTCGGCGCCACCGACGATACCTTTGATGTGATCATCTCCGACTGCACCGATCCTATCGGGCCGGGATCGAGCCTGTTTACGTCTGATTTTTATCAGGGCTGCGCGCGCTGCCTGAACGAAGGCGGCATTTTTGTCGCCCAAAACGGGGTGTGTTTTTTACAGCAGGACGAGGCGGTACACAGCCACCGCAAACTCAGCCATTACTTCAGCGATGTCAGCTTCTACCAGGCGGCGATACCGACCTACTACGGCGGTTTGATGACCTTCGCCTGGGCCAGTCAGGACCCGGCGCTGCGCCAGCTGGACGCCGCCACGCTGAAGGCGCGCTTCTCCGCTGCGAAATTGGAATGCCGCTATTATAATGCAGCTATTCATCACGGCAGCTTTGCCCTGCCGCAGTATTTACTCAATGCCTTGTCGTCAGCACGCTGAGACGCAAGCCATAAGGGGGTGAACTCAATTGCAGAAGTTAAAACTACACGGCTTTAATAATTTAACCAAGAGCCTGGGTTTTTGTATTTACGATATTTGTTATGCCAAAACGGCGGACGACCGTGATGGATATATCGCTTACATTGACGAACAATATAATGCCAATCGCCTGACTGAGATCCTGAGCGATACCTGCGCGATGATCGGCGCCAACATCCTGCACATCGCGCGGCAGGACTATGAACCCCAAGGCGCAAGCGTCACCATTTTGGTCAGCGAAGATCCTATCGATCCGCTCAGCATCGATAAATCGGAGCACCCGGGGCCGTTGCCGGAATCGGTGGTGGCGCACCTGGATAAAAGCCATATCTGCGTGCATACCTATCCGGAAAGCCATCCGGAAGGCGGCCTTTGCACGTTCCGCGCCGATATTGAAGTTTCAACCTGTGGCGTGATTTCGCCGTTGAAGGCGCTCAATTACCTGATACATCAATTAGAATCGGATATCGTTACCATGGATTATCGGGTGAGAGGCTTTACCCGGGATATCAATGGCATAAAACATTATATTGATCATGAAATCAATTCAATACAGAACTTTCTATCGAAAGATATGAAGGCGCAGTATCACATGATGGACGTCAATATCTATCAGGAAAATATTTTCCATACCAAGATGATGCTGAAGGATTTTGATTTAAAGCATTATCTGTTCAATGCCAGGCCGGAAGATCTGAGCCCCAGCGAACGCAAGGAGATCACGGACCTGCTGTATAAAGAAATGCGGGAAATTTATTACGGACGCAACCTGCCGGTGGTATGACCCGCCGGTAGGTGTTCGGACCGGCTCAGGCTTCGTAGCCGGAATATTCCTCCCTTCCTGCGCTCTCCGGAGCCCCTGCCGCCAGCAATTTAATCACCGCCCTATGGCCATAACAGCGGGCATAATCCATGGCGGTCTGGCAATGGCTATCGGCTATTGCGCCGTTGGCGCCGTGCGCAATCAGCAGCCGGACAATATCGACATGTCCCCGCGCAGCGGCAATGCTAAGCGCCGTCCTGCCATCACAGCCGATATCATTGACGTTAAGATTCCGGTCCAGCAGTGACCTGACAATGTCGCTATCACCATAGCGCGCCGCATACATCAGGCTGGTATAGCCGAAAGCGTTTTTGATAAAGGGGTCGGCGCCGCGTTCCAACAAGACATTAATGATCGCGGCATCGCCGCGCTGCAAAGCAAATGCCAGCGCCGTGTCACCATAGATATCGCCGGCATTGATATTGCAGGGTTGACGCGAAAGGGTAGCTAAAATGACGTCATTGACATTGACGGCGGCATACATCAGCGCCGTGCGATTTAGACAATCCGTCAGGGAAACATCGGCCTGGTGTTCGATAAGTCTTTTGATGATATCTTCACAGGAGGCATGAGCCGCCAACATCAAAGGCGTGGTGCCTAAAATATCCTGCGCATTCACATTGGCGCCATTGCTTATCAATATTTTTACTATTGTTTCCTGATGCTGACCAATGGCATGCATTAAAGGTGTAAACCCCCTCCTATCCGTCATGTCAGGGCGGATATTTTTATTAAGCAAATGAATCATTATGCTTGGCCGACCATAAATGGCGGCATATATCATAGCGTCGTGGCCCAGGTAATCGCTTTGCAAAGGGTCGGCACCCTGTGACAGTAATAAATAAAAAAGTTGCTCAGTATTATATTGAATAGATATCATCAGCGCCGAGGCGCCCATCAAATTAACGGCGTTGATGTCGGCGTGATAATCCAATAAATAACCTACTATCTTATCGTTGCCGGTCATGGTGGCCAACATCATGGCCGTCAACCCCTGTTTGGTTTTAGCATCTGGATTAGCCCCGTTTGCCAGCAACAGGCGTACCACCGGTATTTGATTGTGAGAAATCGCATACATCAGCGGCGTTATACCCTCGCAGTCAGGTCTATTGATGATTTCCGCACCGGCATGACTCAGGAACAAGCGGACCAAGGCCTCATCGCCGCAGAGGCAGGCATGACACAACGCCCGCCTTAACAGACCATGCCAAATCTCGGGGTTGACGCCATGGTTATCCATGTCCGCGATAATATCCGCCCTGCCCAGATAGGCCGCCGCCACGAGCACACTCAGGCTTTTTTCCTGGCGATGCTCCCCCCTCAAGGCCGGCAAGGTCCCCTCCACAGGCGGGAATAGGGGAGAGGGTTGGCCGGTCAACGGCGTTATGCGGGCAATATTGACCTGTTGGCCGCGGTGCTGCACACCGGGCGGCGCCGTGGGTTGGCCAAGCCTGTTTTTTTTGGCGGGCGAGTGGTCAGGCACGCATGGCGTTTGCGCCGTCACGGCGCAAGAAACGGCGGGCGCCGCCGGCGCCACGACGGCGGGACGTTTTAGACCGCCGTCGTGGCAAAGGTTAAGCGGATGTGCGCCATCATTACCGGCAGGAGGGTTTGTTACTGTGTGTACGTTGACAGACAAATTAACACAGGCGGAAAGCTTCTTTAATTTTGTCCAATATGCTTTTTCTGGCTTTTCGCCATCAGCAGAATGATATGTTCCTTCCAAGTGAGCTTGATTAATTTCACCTGAATTAATTGAGTTAGAATTCATAGCGACACCTGATGATCATTTTTTCATCGCCATCATGTCATAGGCACACTATTTTTTGAATTTCACTACTCGTTGCCATGGCGGATAATCTGGGAATAACTTTTATCGTTACGTTCTTATTTAGAAATAAAACAAACGACGTCGCAGCCGGATCGGATGATACCCAGCGGGTTAGCGGGACAGACTAAAATCGCGATAATGCCGTAAAACCTGCAAAAAATCATCGGTCCCGCATAACGACAGGCTTTCTTCATCATAATAATTCATGCCTTCCTCCAGTTCGTCGTTCACAAAGGCAAGTTCATTGGCGCGGATTATCACCTCATCGCCATCGGTCCAGAAAGTGTACTCATGCCCGACGCATTGCCAACTGTCCTGGCCGCCGGCCAACCGCTTGATATGCCCCTCCACCTCGTCCAATAACACGAGATTGCCCTTGACCTCTTCGTTAAGCCAATGTCCCACGGCTTCATGCCCCATGGAAAAGGTCACTCTTACCTGACCGGTGATATCCCGTTGAAACGCGTAATCCATAGCCGTCCGCCCATACTCAGCCAATTGCGGGAGATGGCAGATAATTTCTGCGCAGGCCCGTACAGTAACGGTTATTTTACCCGTTTACCGGCATAAGATCGTTAGCTATGTTGTGTTTTACCGCGCTCGTGAGCGTTAAAGGGGGGGAGAATGACGCGCCGGCCCGCCCTTCAGCCACATCGCCAGGTATAAACCATTGGTATAACCCGTTTGGCCGCGAACAAAAACCTATCCCTGAAAAAAGCCACAGCTACTGGAAAAATAACTGGCTCAAACGCTTTATTTTATTGATTAAATTAGCAAACCTTATGCCGTTAATGCCGGAGGGACCCGCGGCGCCGGACGTCGCGGCACTATGATGTTGCAGCAACGCCATAACCGGCGTATGACCGCGCCGCGCGGCGTAAAATAGTGCGTCCCGGCCGTTATTATCAACGAGCGTAGCGTTCGCGCCGCGTAGCAATAGCGCATTGACCGTCACCTTGGCGCCGCGTTCGGCGCTTTGCATCAGCGCCGTACGGCCAATGGCGTTAACTTCGTTAATATCCGTCCGGTTTGCCAGCAGGGCATCGATCAATTTCAAATCGTCTTTTTTCGCCGCCATCATAAAAGGGGTCAGCGGTTCCGCGGGCCGGTCTGGAATATCGTCGCTTATGCCGGGCCTGGCCGGGGTATGGGGCAGCCCGGTTTGCGGTACAATGCCGGGGGAGCGTCCGCGCGGGCGCAGGATAGTCTGCGGCGGCGCAGGCGCGCTGGTGGTCGGCGGCTTGCGACGGGTGGTCTCGACAGCGGCCGTCGCCGGCGCCGCGTCATTACTCTGATACGCTTGCGTCAATAGCGTAATCATATCCAGCTGATGCATGGCCCTTGCGGAATCCATGGCCGTCGAACCGGTATTGTCGGTTTCATTGACATCCGCGCCTTGCGCCAGCAAAAAAGCGGCAATGCGCATATCACAGGCGCGTGAAGCCACCAAAAATACGCTCTCGCCACGGTTATTCAGCAACCAAAGGTCCGCGCCTGCAGCGAATATCGCCATAAAATGATCATAAAGATTCAAGCGCGCGGCATACATCAGGGCGGTGTTGCCCTTAAAATCCCTGGCGTCATAATCGATGCCTCTGTCCAGAAGCAGCCGGGTGACTGAAATATCACTCTCGGCGAATTCTTCAGAAAGCATTAACGCCGTCATCCCCACCCAGCATGCATTGATCTGAGCGCCGGCATCCAGTAATATTTCCACCACTGCACTTTGGTTATTAACCGTGGCGACATGTATCGGCAACATCCCTTTATGCGGCCATCTGATTGCGGCTATTTCAACGCTTACCCCTTGCGATATAAACGTTTTGACCACTTCGCCCATGCCCACGCTGGCCGCATAAATTAACGGTACTTCTCCGTACGGATTATTATTGGCGAGCGCCAGGGCTGCTTCCAACTCGGTTTCTCTTTTCTGCTTACGCCCTCTTGCGGCATAATGCCCGGCATACATAATTTTATCTTTGCGGGCTAATACTATTTCCGCCATCGCGTCAGGATCCAGCGGCATAGCGGAGGTCGCTTCATGGTGATCATTTCCGGGCGTCGCGCAAGGTGGCGCGTCCGGCAGAGTAAAAGGAAAAGAGACCGGCAGGTTTTGCAAGGAAATTGCAGAATGGGAAACATTTTTCAAAATATTCCCTATTCGATTAACGCCGGTATAACTTTGTGCGGAATTATCGCCCGGCGCGCAATTTGCGCCGTTCGCTAATAAACAAGGATAAACGCCTGCATTCATAGAGAGACCTCCGTGCCTTGCACTTTATCGGGTAAATCAAAAGTGACATAAAATATAAACCCTATTTGCCCACTTTAGAATTGCGGTGGTTGTTTCACATAGCTTACGTTGAAAATTTAAAGTCGCTTTTGCTTTTCAACCCTAAAAAAACGGCCAGCCGCAATGGCTGGCCGTGGGATCGAAGCGCCGGGGGTTACGTTTGCGTATCCCAGGCATTACCCAGTTACACCGCCGTCTGGAAAATCACCTCGTCGGCTTTGTCGGTATACTCCGTCAACCGGTCAAAGTTCAGGTAGCGATACGTATCGGCAGCGGTTTTATCCACCAGAGCAATGGCCTGCAAATATTCCTCCACCGTTGGTAAACGTCCCAGCAGCGCGGTTACCGCCGCCAGTTCCGCCGAAGCCAGGTAGACATCCGCGCCGTTGCCCAATCGGTTGGGGAAGTTGCGGGTAGAGGTGGAAACCACCGTCGCGCCTTCGGCCACACGCGCCTGGTTGCCCATGCACAATGAGCAGCCGGGGATCTCGACGCGCGCCCCGCTTTTACCGAAGATGCTGTAATAGCCTTCTTCCGTTAACTGGGCGGCATCCATTTTGGTCGGCGGCGCCACCCACAGACGGGTCGGCAGCTGGCCTTTGTGCTGGTCAAGCAATTTACCCGCCGCGCGGAAGTGGCCGATGTTGGTCATGCAGGAGCCGATAAACACTTCGTCGATTTTATTGCCGGCCACCTCGGAAAGCAGACGGGCATCGTCCGGGTCGTTCGGCGCGCACAGGATCGGTTGGTTGATATCCGCCAGATCGATTTCAATCACGGCGGCATATTCCGCGTCGGCATCCGCCGCCAGCAGATGAGGATCGGCCAGCCAGCTTTCCATGCCCTTGATGCGGCGCTCCAGGGTGCGGCGATCGCCGTAGCCTTCGGTTATCATCCACTTCAGCAGCACAATATTGGAACTGAGGTATTCGACGATCGGCGCCTGATCCAATTTGATGGTACAACCCGCCGCCGAACGTTCCGCCGAGGCGTCCGCCAGTTCAAACGCCTGTTCCACCTTCAGCTCCGGCAGGCCCTCGATTTCCAAAATACGGCCGGAGAAGATGTTCTTCTTACCCTTCTTTTCCACCGTCAGCAGTCCCTGCTGGATGGCATAATACGGAATGGCGTGCACCAGATCGCGCAGCGTGATGCCGGGCTGCATCTTCCCCTTGAAACGCACCAGGACCGATTCCGGCATATCCAGCGGCATGACGCCGGTGGCGGCGGCAAACGCCACCAGGCCGGAACCCGCCGGGAACGAAATGCCGATGGGGAAGCGGGTATGGGAATCGCCGCCGGTGCCGACGGTGTCGGGCAATAGCATACGGTTCAGCCAGGAGTGGATAATACCGTCGCCGGGGCGCAGCGAAACGCCGCCGCGGTTCATGATAAAGTCCGGCAGGGTATGGTGGGTCTCCACATCCACCGGTTTCGGATAGGCGGCGGTATGGCAAAACGACTGCATAACCAGATCGGCGGAGAAGCCCAGGCAGGCCAGATCCTTCAGCTCATCGCGGGTCATCGGGCCGGTGGTATCCTGCGAGCCGACGGAGGTCATTTTAGGCTCGCAATACTGGCCGGGGCGGATGCCCTCCACGCCGCAGGCGCGGCCGACCATTTTCTGCGCCAGGGTAAATCCCTTGTCGCTGGCGACCACGGCCCGGGCATGGCGGAATATTTCGCTGGGCGGCAGGCCCAGGGATTCACGGGCGCGCGCGGTCAATCCACGGCCGATGATAAGCGGAATGCGGCCGCCGGCGCGCACTTCGTCCACCAGCACCTCGGTATTGAGCGCGAAGGTGGCCAGCAGCCGGTCGGTATCATGGGCGCGAATCTCCCCCTTGAACGGATAGATATCAATCACGTCGCCCATATTCAGCTCGGAGACATCAACCTCGATGGGCAGCGCGCCCGAGTCTTCCATGGTATTAAAGAAAATCGGCGCAATCTTGCTGCCCAGCACCACGCCGCCGCCCCGCTTATTCGGCACGTAAGGCAGGTCGTCGCCCATATACCACAGCACCGAGTTGGTGGCGGATTTGCGCGAGGAGCCGGTGCCGACCACATCGCCCACATAGGCCAGCGGGAAGCCTTTCTGGTTCAGCGCTTCAATTTGTTTGATAGGTCCGACGCTGCCGGGCTGATCGGGATCGATACCGTCGCGGGCATTTTTCAGCATCGCCAGGGCATGCAGCGGAATATCCGGCCGGGACCAGGCATCGGGCGCCGGCGACAGGTCATCGGTATTGGTTTCACCGGTGACTTTAAATACCGTCACGGTGATTTTTTCCGCGAGCGCAGGGCGCGACAGGAACCATTCGGCGTCGGCCCAGGCCCGCATCACCCGCTGAGCGTGGACATTGCCGGCCCTGGCCTTGGCTTCAACATCAAAAAAGCTGTCAAACATCAGCAGCATGTGTTTCAACGCATCGGCAGCAATCGGCGCCAGGGTCTCGCTATCCAGCGCGTCAACCAACGGCTGGATATTGTATCCGCCCTGCATGGTGCCGAGCAATTCAACCGCCCGGGCGGGCGTAAGCAGCGGAGAGTGCGCGTCGCCTTTGGCGACGGCGGCCAGGAAACCGGCCTTGACATAGGCCGCTTCGTCTACGCCTGGGGGAACACGGTTAGTTAACAGATCCAGTAAAAAATTTTCTTCGCCGGTCGGCGGATTTTTCAGCAGTGTCACCAGCGCCGCCATTTGCGCAGCGTCAAGAGGTTTTGGCACAATCCCCTGGGCAGCACGTTCGGCCACGTGCTTACGGTAGTCTTCTAGCACGACGATCTCCTCGCTTTAATAAGTCATTGCTCACTTTTATTGCTCTCGGCAGTCTAACAGAATTTGACCGTACTGTTAATTTGTTTACAACTAAGCAACATAATTTTTAGCTGAAACGTTAAGGCTATGGCGCTGATTTTACTGTGTTAAATTAACACTATTTTATAGTTACAACTACAGACCGTTGCCAAAAATACGATGTGGACGCCTACCCGAAAGCGACATAGGCAGCATCGAATTTTTGGATGCCACAAAAAATGGATAAGTGCGTTAATTCAAAATTTACCTCAGTTAGTTTTTAAAAAGTCTTGACCTGAATTAAAATGCACTCATCGCAGCCAATATACCCGAAGTTGTCGGCTATGAGTGCCGATTTTAGGTATCTGACGATAAATCATTTTCAGTATTCAGAGCGGCGTTTTCCTGAGAACTCATTGGGCTATCTATCTCCTTTTGCCAGGCATCCTCTATAAAAATAAATTTTGCGACTTCACCACGCGCAATAATATATTGCTGTTTATCGTCTAAAATCACGTTTGTTGGAGAACCCGAATTTCCTGCGATCTCCACACGTTGACCATTGTACGCGAAAGGAGGCAATTTCAACATATCCAACCGATCGGTCTTAGTGAGCTGAATATTGACAGTAAAATTTTCCGCTAAGTAACCAAATAATTTCTCCGGGAAATTATTTAATTCATTAATATTAGCCTTGCCATTTATAAACTTCATTGAACGAGAGGATAATCCATTGACTGTGTAACCCAATCTGGTTGTTGGAGGGTTGAGCGTTAACGAGGTAACAATAACATTTCTTATAATAATATCCGCTCTGGCGGCCCGGTCTATCTGCCTGATATTGATATGGAATTTATTCATTCCAGCAGGGTTAATACGGCCTCTTGCTAATTGATAATGAATAATATCTGTTGACGTAGTCACCCGCAAATAGCATTCAAGCGGACTGACATTTTGGGAGGAAGAATAAATAAAACCATAACCACCATGCAATGCAGGATAAATAGTTGTAGGTAGAATTCTCTCGGGGTCATAATAACCCACTACCGTCGTTACCGGAACGCCAAATTGGCGAGGTACCCGCGTTCCTAACGCATCATTTTTTTCACGCGAGTGCCAAAGATTATTTTCAGCCACATAGCGTGTCGAATCCCCAGTTCTATAGATAATGGGAGTATTATTAACCATCACCGTCACGTCCCATGTTGCCCGGTTAGTGAAAGAAATAATCCGACCAAGGCTAATCGCTCTTGCAGCAGGAAAGCTAATATTACTGGTCCATGCACCATCACGAACTATAATTTCAACTTCTTGAAATCTTTGTAAAATAGTGCTTAGTTCAGCACCAGAAGGATCATTCCCCAGCCGCGTCAATTGTTGTTGAGTGTCGATGCGATAAATAGTATCATCTGTGTAAATAGGTGGATAAAAGGGCAACATGACATTTGGATCAATTAAGCCATTTACAGTTTTAACGCCACAATTGGCATTTTCAAAATCTCCTTCATTTTTATTTGACACTGAACCGCAGCCACGTTCACAATCGCATTTATCTTCACAATTATTTTTATTACGATGGGGGCACGCTCTCTTTTCTTCTTGTTGTAAAATAATCTCAAGAGTATTCGAGTTAAAGGGTAAATTGTCAGCGAGTATTATCCAATTCCTATTTCTTACTATAAAAATACTACTATTCCTGTATGAGACTCGATGAGATTGATTACCAATAATAATAAACATATCTGATTGTGCATCACTATCTACCCAAACGATGCTACCCTCGAGTTGTGCGTCTGCCGTAGGGAGATGAACATTACGAATCCAATTACCGTTACTGGGTATTAGTTGCACAATGCCCATGCGTATAAGCTGTGTTCTGATAAAGTTGCCACTGGTATCATTGGCTATAGCATTAAACTGCGCTTGATGGGAAATAATAACACTAGGTGGCCTGACATAGTTAACGTAATTAATATATCTCAGACTTTGTGGATCCCAAATTTTAAAACCAGTCGGTGAACTGCTTGAGAAAACAGCGTGCCGCTCAATAAAATTTTGTATGACATTAAGGACATATGGCGTATGTAACGCATAATAAGATAAAGGAGAACTTGCATGTCCTGATGCCATCACATCAGTATTAAAACGGTTGCCTTGGAAGGGGGGAATACTACCGCCGCAACAATTTTGGTTTCCTCCTTTATCCCAGAAAAAGTTGGCGATAAATCGGTTAAGATCGCGATCCCAACCCCATGCGGCGTTAACACCATTAACACTAGGGCGTTGATGGGATGAACCTCGCCATTGTCCAGGATAATGACCGAGGCTATATGCGTGGCCTGCTTCATGACTCCATTCTTCTCCTGAAGAATCTTCGATAGTAAGCATTCCATTTCCACCGCTTCCACCATGTACTATAATTCCATTCTGATAGCGCCCACGTGAATTATGCGCAGTAATTTGAAATGCAACATAATTATCCGGTATTTCAATAGACCCATCAGAGCTATTAATACCATAATTTGCGCAATTGATACCTTGGGATATCAGAAACTTACCAATATATTCACGCATATCCCCTGTATGCCAACTACCATTGTCCGCCGATTGGCTTGTATAGATGACACCATTTGGCATGACTACACGTGTAAGATGGATGGGTTCGTATTCTCCAACAATAAGACGGCTAACGGGAATTTTTTGATAATAATCTCGATGTAAACTGGGCTGATTAGCAAAATCAAAACGATCGCGGGGGGTTACCAACATTCCGATATCGATTGTTTGGATAATCACTTCATTGGGAGCACCAATAACAATATTATTTAGACTACCAGATTGATTGCCGGCTTCAAATAAAAGCCTTAGACCAGGGTTTATCCAAGTCGCGGGTAATATAACCGACCACATATTGCGAGCATAAATTATATTTGTGATAGCAGGTGAATCAACCGTCGGCAACTGAGCAGGGGGTACCAGGTCCAAAACACCGAGTCTAACGCCATCAGCACGCGTTCCAGTTACGGAAATCGATGGCGGAAGCGTTACTCGGGGCTGTACCAGTAATAGGGTATCTCGTTGGGCCACCAAACGCGGACGGATATCATGCGGGGTTGCTCTTTGATACAACGTAATATTTTGCGCATAACATATTCTGGCTTCAAAATTACCAGTGAGATCACTTGTTGCCGGTAATTCATCAAATGCAAAGTTATTTAATATTTCCATTATGCTTACCTCATATAACATCTCTAATTAAATAGATGGATAAAGGCATATGACAATGCTTATATTCCATGGCTATATTAAGTGTTTATATTCAGTGAGTATGGCATTTGGTTGCATTCTAATCAATTTCAAAATTTAGTATCTCTATGTTATCCTCTGCTAATATATGCAATTCGAGACGATCATGCTTAAATTTGTGATCAGAGACAAAACTATTCTGTATTCAGATTGGACGCTTCTCCGGAATGCGTTAGCTAAATTAGTGGCGCTCGGACCTTTATTACCCGGAGGCCAAGTATAACCGGCATCCAGCCTGATTATGGATTTCGACTTCTCTTAATATATCTGCGCTGCGATTCCACTGAAAAATAACAGTATTTGCAGATGCGTCGGGTGGTGGTAAAACCTGCATGGCTATGTCATGCAATGTCAGGCCACGCTTGCCGGGCGTGATGTGCTGTTATGCCACGGATGCCTGGTTTATTGAAATGTATGTTCCAAGGCCCGCTGCCCGATCTTTAATAATCTTGAAAACCTTTAATCAAAGAGAGGATTTCGGGTAGCTTCCAAGGGGGATAAGAGCAGGACCAGGCAAAATAGGCGTAAAAAAATCCAGGAACGCAAACTTTCCCGGATTTTTG
Source organism: Sodalis sp. RH14 (assembly GCF_047324285.1). Lineage (NCBI taxonomy): Bacteria > Pseudomonadati > Pseudomonadota > Gammaproteobacteria > Enterobacterales > Bruguierivoracaceae > Sodalis > Sodalis sp. RH14. Next base: position 882,640 of record NZ_CP178739.1, on the reverse strand, counting down.
CACAGTATAAAAATTTTTCTAGATTTCCGGCGCGGCTCCTGAGCTGAGGGAGCCATCAGCCAATCTTAATCAGACTTGATTATTTCTTTTTCTTGGCCTTGGCGTTCGGCAGGTCGGTAATGCTGCCTTCATACACTTCCGCCGCCAGGCCGACCGATTCGTGCAGCGTCGGATGGGCATGGATGGTCAGCGCAATATCCTCAGCGTCGCAACCCATCTCGATGGCCAGGCCGATTTCGCCCAGCAGCTCGCCGCCGTTGACGCCGACCACCGCGCCGCCGATCACCCGATGGCTTTCTTTATCGAATATCAGCTTGGTGACGCCGTCCTGGCAGTCGGAAGCGATGGCGCGGCCGGACGCCGCCCAGGGGAAGGTGGCCACTTCGTAGCTGATGCCTTTTTCCTTCGCTTCTTTCTCGGTCACGCCGACCCAGGCCACTTCCGGCTCGGTATAGGCAATCGAGGGGATGACCTTGGGATCGAAGTAATGTTTCTTGCCGGCGATAACTTCCGCCGCCACGTGGCCCTCGTGAGTGCCTTTGTGCGCCAGCATCGGCTGGCCGACGATATCGCCGATGGCATAGATATGCGGCACATTGGTGCGCAGCTGTTTATCGACGCGGATAAAACCGCGATCGTCCACTTCCACCCCGGCCTTGCCGGCGTCAAGCAGCTTGCCGTTCGGCACGCGGCCGATAGCCACCAGCACCGCATCGTAGCGCTGCGGCTCGGCGGGCGCCTTCTTGCCTTCCATGGTGACGTAAATGCCGTCTTCCTTGGCTTCCACCGTGGTCACCTTGGTTTCCAGCATCAGGTTGAACTGCTTGCTGATGCGTTTGGTGTAGACCTTGACGATATCCTTATCCGCCACCGGGATCACCTGATCGAACATTTCGACCACGTCGATTTTGGAGCCGAGCGCATAATACACCGTGGCCATTTCCAGGCCGATAATGCCGCCGCCCATGACCAGCAGCTTTTCCGGCACGGTGCGCAGCGCCAGCGCGTCGGTGGAATCCCATACGCGCGGGTCGTCATGGGGAATAAACGGCAAGGTGATCGGCCGCGAGCCGGCGGCGATGATCGCATTGTCGAAATTGATGGTGGTGGTGCCTTTTTCGCCCTCCACCACCAGGGTGTTGGCGCCGGTAAATTTACCCACTCCGTGCACGACATTCACTTTACGGGCTTTGGCCATACCGGTCAGTCCGCCGGTCAACTGGTTGACAACCCGTTCTTTCCAGGTACGTACTTTATCGATATCGGTTTTCGGTTCACCAAAGGTGATGCCGTTTTCGCTTAGCGCTTTTGCTTCTTCAATCACCTTGGCGACATGCAGCAGCGCCTTGGAAGGAATACAGCCCACGTTCAGGCAAACACCGCCCAGTGTCGCGTAACGTTCGACCAGCACGGTCTCCAGACCTAAATCGGCGCAACGGAAGGCGGCGGAATATCCCCCCGGGCCCGCCCCAAGTACCACGACCTGGGTTTTGATTTCAGTACTCATCATGACCTCTTAGTTGTTTGACCAGCGGTAAGGCGTTAATTTTCTGACGAATTAAAGGCATAACGCGCCGATACCACCGGGACGCCTCCATCAAAACCAGTTTACAGAAATGTTAATAATCTGCAAAGCGGGTTCGGACGGCGCGTGACCTGTTTGCCCTGCCGGGGGAAAATGCGCCCAACCGGCAGCGTCACATTAAACAATCAGGCCGGCCCTGGGGCCGGCCTCGGGCTTACATCACCAGACGACGAATATCGGACATTACGTTGTTGATGAAACTGATAAACCGGGCACCCGCCGCGCCGTCGATGACGCGATGGTCATAGGACAGGGACAGCGGCAGCATCAGGCGCGGCGTAAATTCCTTACCGTTCCATACCGGTTTCATCGCCGATTTGGACACGCCGAGGATCGCTACTTCCGGCGCGTTGACGATAGGCGTAAACGCCGTGCCGCCGATGCCGCCAAGGCTTGAGATGGTGAAACATCCGCCCTGCATATCGGAGGACGTCAGTTTACCGTCACGCGCCTTTTTCGAGATCTCCGCCAGTTCGCGCGACAGCTCAAAGATACCCTTCTTATTCACGTCGCGGAACACCGGCACCACCAGGCCATTCGGCGTATCCACCGCCACGCCGATATTGATGTATTTCTTCAGCGTCAGCTTCTGCGCATCCTCGGACAGCGAGCTGTTAAAGCGCGGCAGTTCCTCCAGCGCCTTGGCCACGGCCTTCATGATAAACACCAGCGGGGTGATTTTCACATCCAGCTTTTTCTTTTCCGCTTCGGCGTTCTGCTGTTTACGGAAGTTTTCCACTTCAGTGATATCCGCCTCGTCGAATTGCGTGACGTGCGGGATCATGACCCAGTTGCGATGCAGGTTGGCGCCGGAAATTTTCTGGATGCGGCCCAGTTCGACTTCTTCCGTATCGCCGAATTTGCTGAAATCCACCTTCGGCCACGGCAGCAGGCCCGGCAGAGAGCCGCCGGCGCCGGCTGCGGGAGCGGCCTCGGCGCGTTTTACCGCATCCTTGACGTAGGCCTGGATATCTTCGCGCAGGATACGGCCTTTACGTCCGGTCCCCTTCACCTTGCCGAGATTAACGCCGAACTCACGCGCCAAACGACGGATAACCGGCGTGGCGTGCACATAGGCGTCGTTTTCGGCAAACTCGCTCTTGCCCTCGGTTTTAGGCTGGGCCGCCGCCGCCGCGTTTTTATTGGCCTGCGATGCGGGCGCCGGCGCCGCGGCGGCGGCGGTCTCGGTCTTCTCCGCGGCCGGAGCCGCGCCTTCCACCTCAAAGACCATGATCAGGGTACCGGTGCTAACCTTGTCGCCGGTGCTGATTTTGATCTCTTTAACCGTGCCGGCGAACGGCGCCGGGACTTCCATCGAGGCTTTATCGCCTTCAACGGTAATCAGCGACTGCTCGGCGCTGACCTTGTCGCCGACCTTAACCATCACTTCGGTCACTTCCACTTCGTCGCCGCCGATATCCGGCACATTGACGTCTTTCGTGCCGCCGGATTGAGCCGGCGCGGCAGCGGCCGGCTTGCTGTCCTGGGCCGGCGCGGCGGATGCGCCACCCGCGCCCGCCACTTCAAACACCATAATCAACGAACCGGTGCTGACTTTATCGCCGGTATTGACCTTGATTTCAGTGACTTTACCGGCAAACGGCGCCGGGACTTCCATCGAGGCTTTGTCGCCTTCGACAGTGATCAGCGACTGTTCGGCCGCCACGGTATCGCCGACCTTGACCAGCACTTCGGTCACTTCCACTTCGTCGCCGCCGATATCCGGCACCTCGACATTTTTACTTTCCGCTGCGCCGCCCGACTGCGGTTTCGCCTCGGCGGGCTTGGCATCGTTTGACGCCTCGGCCTTGGCCGGCGCGCTGTCTTCCGTCGCGCCGCCCTGGTCTTCAAAGACCATGATAAGCTTGCCGGTGGTGACTTTATCGCCCACCGCCACTTTCAGCTCTTTGACCACCCCCGCCTGCGGCGAGGGTACTTCCATAGAGGCCTTGTCGCCTTCGACGGTGATAAGCGATTGTTCGGCGTCAACCTTGTCGCCCACGCTGACCAGCACTTCGGTGACTTCAACTTCATCGGTACCGATATCCGGTACGTTAATTTCAATAGCCATTGATTTCTCTACCTCTTATGCCAAACGCGGGTTAACTTTGTCCGCGTCGATGCCGAACTTGGCGATCGCCTTGGCGACCACATCGGCGTCGATTTCGCCACGCTTGGCCAGTTCGCCCAGCGCCGCCACGACCACGTAAGACGCATCCACTTCAAAATGATGACGCAGGTTTTCGCGGCTGTCGGAACGACCGAAGCCATCCGTACCCAATACCCGGAATTCGCTGGCCGGGATAAAGTTGCGGATTTGTTCGGCAAACAGTTTCATATAGTCGGTGGAGGCCACCGCCGGCGCATCGCTCATGATCTGGGCGACATAAGGCACACGCGGTTTTTCAGCCGGGTGCAGCATGTTCCAGCGTTCACAATCCTGCCCGTCGCGCGCCAGTTCGGTAAAGGAGGTCACGCTATAGACATCGGAGCCGACGCCGTAGTCCCGGGAAAGGATCCCGGCGGCTTCGCGCACGTGGCGCAGGATGGCGCCGGAGCCCATCAGCTGAACCTTGCCTTTGGCGCCGTCAAGGGTTTCCAGTTTATAGATACCCTTGCGGATCCCCTCTTCCGCGCCTTCGGGCATGGCCGGCATATGGTAGTTTTCGTTCAGCGTGGTCAGGTAGTAATAGACGTTTTCCTGCGCCTCGCCGTACATACGGGTCAGGCCGTCATGCATGATGACCGCCACTTCATAGGCGTACGCCGGATCGTAGGAGATACAGTTCGGGATGGTCAGCGACTGGATATGGCTATGGCCGTCCTCGTGCTGCAGACCTTCGCCGTTCAGGGTGGTGCGCCCCGACGTGCCGCCGATCAGGAAGCCGCGCGCCTGCTGGTCGCCCGCCGCCCAGCACAAATCGCCGATACGCTGGAAGCCGAACATGGAGTAGTAGATATAAAACGGGATCATCGGCAGGTCGTTGGTGCTGTAGGACGTTGCCGCCGCCAGCCAGGACGACGCCGCGCCCAGTTCATTAATCCCTTCCTGCAGGATCTGGCCTTTCTCGTCTTCACGGTAATAAGCGACCTGCTCACGGTCCTGCGGGGTGTACTGCTGGCCGTTCGGGCTGTAGATGCCGATCTGGCGGAACAACCCTTCCATACCGAAGGTACGCGCTTCATCGGCGATAATCGGCACCAGGCGATCCTTGATCGACGGGTTCTTCAGCATCACGTTCAGTACACGGACAAAAGCGATGGTGGTGGAGATTTCTTTTTTCTGTTCTTCCAGCAGCGCGCCGAAGTCCGCCAGGGTCGGCAGCTCCAGCGGCTTGGTAAAGTTCTTCAGGCGGGTCGGCAGGTAACCGTGCAGCGCCTTGCGGCGGGCATGCAGGTATTCATACTCTTCCGAACCTTCCTTGAAGGTGATATAGGGCAGTTGCTCGATGGTCTCATCGGACACCACCGGGGACAGATTGAAACGATCGCGGAAATAGCGCACGCCGTCGATGTTCATTTTCTTGACCTGGTGGGCAATGTTCATGCCTTCCGCGGTCTCGCCCATGCCGTAGCCTTTAATGGTATGGGCCAGGATGACGATAGGCTTGCCGGTGGTCTTCTGCGCTTTTTGCAGCGCGGCGAAAACTTTTTTCGGATCGTGTCCGCCGCGGTTCAATGCCCAGACTTCGTCGTCGCTCATATCCTTGACCAGCGCGGCGGTTTCCGGATACTTACCAAAGAAATGCTCGCGCACATAGGCGCCGTTCTTCGATTTAAAGGTCTGGTAGTCGCCGTCGACGGTTTCGTTCATCAGTTGGATAAGCTTGCCGCTGGTATCCTTGCGCAACAGTTCATCCCAACGGCTGCCCCAGATGACCTTAATGACTTCCCAGCCGGCGCCGCCGAAGATACCTTCCAGCTCGTTGATGATTTTGCCGTTGCCGGTAACCGGGCCGTCCAGGCGCTGCAGGTTACAGTTGATGATAAAGACCAGGTTGTCCAGCTTTTCGCGGGTGGCGATGGTGATCGCGCCCTTGGATTCCGGTTCGTCCATTTCACCGTCGCCCAGGAAAGCGTATACCGTCTGCGCGGTGGTGTTTTTCAGGCCGCGGTGGTTGAGGTATTTGAGGAATTTAGCCTGATAGATGGCGCTGATCGGCCCCAGGCCCATGGAAACGGTCGGGAACTGCCAGAACTCAGGCAGCAGCTTGGGATGCGGATAGGAAGGCAGGCCTTTGCCGTGGACTTCCTGGCGGAAATTATTCATCTGGTCTTCGGTCAGGCGGCCTTCGATAAAGGCGCGGGCGTAGATCCCGGGGGAAATATGGCCCTGGAAGTACACCAGATCGCCGCCGTCCTGATCGTTGCGCGCACGGAAGAAGTGGTTGAAGCAGACTTCATAAATGGTGGCGGACGACTGGAACGACGCCATGTGGCCGCCCAAATCCAAATCTTTCTTCGATGCGTGCAGTACCGCCATAACGGCGTTCCAGCGGATAGCGGAGCGAATGCGGCGCTCCAATTCCAGATTGCCGGGATACTCAGGCTCGTCTTCAACCGGAATGCTGTTGATATAATTACGGCCCGAGGCACCGGCAGCGATGCTGACGCCACCTTTACGCGCGCCATCAAGTACCTGATCAATCAGGAACTGTGCGCGCTCAATACCCTCTTCACGGATAACCGATTCGATCGCCTGTAGCCAGTCGCGTGTTTCGATCGGATCCACGTCATTGTATAAACGTTCTGACATGGTGGTGTTCCTTATCTATCGCTATTAAATTGATTTAGTTGGAGCCTGTCTTCCTGTGCTCGTTGGCGCCGATGCGTTAGAACACACGAAGACAGGCTCATTATTTCGTTGCCGTTTTATCCCCGTCATACTTCAAGTTGCAGGTGCGTTGGCATTCCTCACTCACCCCGGTCGCTTACTTGAGTAAGCTCCCGGGGATTCGCTGTGTCGCCGCCTTCCTGCAACTCGAATTATTTAGGGCATAGCTCCCGTCGCCGGAGGCTTAGTCCTTGCGTTGCTGGAGCCGGCGCAGCGATCGTTCGCGCCTGCTGTGTTCCCGACTGAGGTCCAGCAAAATTTCCTCAATAAACGCCAGATGGCGGTGAGAAGCTTCGCGCGCTTTTTCCGGCTCGCGTGCCACTATCGCCGCGAAGATCCCGGCGCGGTGACTGCTCACCTGCGCCAGCATTTCCCGGCGCGAGTAGAGCAATTCAAAATTCTGACGTACGTTTTTTTCCAGCATCGGCCCCATACAGCGCACCAAATGCAATAAAACCGCATTATGGGCGGCTTCGGTGACGGCGATTTGATACTGCAGTACGGCATCGGCTTCGGCGTCGAGATCGCCGTTTTCCTGGGCCTGCTGGATAATCTGGTGGCAATCGCGAATGCGGTCGAGGTCCTCTTCCGTACCGCGCAGCGCGGCGTAATAAGCGGCAATCCCCTCGAGGGCATGGCGCGTTTCCAGCAGATCGTATTGTGATTCCGGGTGTTCGGCCAGCAGTTCAGCCAGTGGGTCGCTGAAGCTTTGCCAAAGATTGCTTTGAACAAATGTCCCGCCGCCCTGGCGGCGCAGGAGCAGGCCTTTGCCTTCGAGACGCTGGATGGCTTCCCTTAGGGAGGGACGGGAAACGTCGAACTGTTTGGCGAGTTCGCGCTCCGGCGGCAGCTTTTCACCGGGACGCAACGTCCCTTCCAGAATCAAATATTCCAGTTGCTGCTCGATGACATCCGAAAGTTTTGCCTGGCGGATTTTACTATAGGCCATTTATAATCATCTTTGCGATTGGCGCGGAGTCAATTGGTAATACCAATTTCATAAACGTGACGCTAAAGTAACAAAGTATTCACCTCCTGTCCATGACGGCTTTGACCTAAATCATGAAACACCGCACATTTAAACAATTGCACTAAGCTTGTGCTGCAATTTGATAACTATCCAGTTCCATCCACTGAATTTGAGAAATGACATATTTAACCATTTTGCAACGTTCAATCCTCCAAGCTGAACCGTTTGAGCCAATATTTTAGATTAAATAATAAGCAAATATTGCCTGGCAAAGTGTAACAATAACATTGTTGCTACATCTTTTTTTACAACATCCTTTTTTTACCGCCTCTCCTGGAAAATGCGTCAGATCATGCGGGTTTTGTATTTTCCCGTCCGACCCCATAAATCAGGTGCAAACTTTTTTGCATACCACTATTCTTGTGCCAACGACAGCCCGCGACAAAAAATAGCTCGACGGCTAACGTAAAATATAACGTACATAAAACGTAATGCAGGGATTACAGACCGCAATTTTACACTGGGATGGTCCGCAGACCGTACTAAAAGAGGATTTTCGATGGATGGTAAACAGCGCGGAGAGACGCTGAAACGCGGGCTAAAAAACCGCCATATTCAGCTTATTGCCTTAGGTGGCGCGATCGGCACGGGCTTGTTCCTGGGGATTGCCCAAACGATTAAAATGGCCGGTCCGTCGGTGATCCTGGGCTATGCCATCGGCGGCTTTATCGCCTTTCTCATTATGCGTCAATTAGGGGAAATGGTGGTCGAGGAACCGGTAGCCGGTTCGTTCAGCCATTTTGCCTATAAATACTGGGGCGATTTTGCCGGCTTTGCTTCCGGCTGGAATTACTGGGTGCTGTACGTACTGGTCGCCATGGCGGAACTGACCGCCGTGGGCATTTATATGAATTACTGGTGGCCGGGCCTGCCGACCTGGATCTCAGCGGCACTATTTTTTATCGTCATTAACGTCATCAACCTCGCCAACGTCAAGGTGTACGGCGAGATGGAATTTTGGTTTGCCATTATCAAAGTCGTCGCCATTATCGCGATGATTGTGTTTGGCGCCTGGTTGCTGATAAGCGGCCACGGCGGCCCGGACGCCAGCGTGACCAACCTCTGGGCCCAGGGCGGGTTCTTCCCCAATGGCGTCAGCGGCCTGATTATGGCGATGGCGGTCATCATGTTTTCGTTCGGCGGCCTGGAGCTGGTGGGCATTACCGCCGCCGAAGCCGATAACCCGGAGCAAAGCATACCCAAAGCCACCAACCAGGTCATCTATCGCATCCTGCTGTTTTATATCGGCTCGCTGGCTATTCTGCTGTCGTTGTATCCCTGGAGCAAAGTGGTGGAAGGCGGCAGTCCCTTTGTGCTGATTTTCCATGCGCTCAACAGCGACTGGGTGGCGACCATCCTTAACCTGGTGGTGCTGACCGCTGCGCTATCGGTATACAACAGCTGCGTCTACAGCAACAGCCGTATGCTGTACGGCCTGGCGCGCCAGGGCAACGGCCCAAGGCTGCTGGCGGCGGTCGATCGTCGTGGCGTACCGGTCATGGCGATCGGCGTGTCGGCCCTGGCGACCGCCGTTTGCGTGCTGATCAACTATCTGATGCCCGGAAAAGCCTTCGGCCTGTTGATGGCGCTGGTGGTTTCCGCCCTGGTCATCAACTGGGGCATGATAAGCCTGGCGCACCTGAAGTTTCGCCGCGCCATGGCCCGCCAGGCCAGGGTGACGAAATTCCAGGCGCTGTGGTACCCGTTCGGCAACTATCTGTGCCTGCTGTTTATGGCGGCGATCCTGGTGGTGATGCTGATGACCCCCGGCATGGAAATTTCGGTCTACCTGATCCCGGTGTGGCTTTGCCTGCTCGGCATCGGCTTTTATTTTAAACAGAAAAATCAGCGCGCGTCCGGCGAACTGAGCCGTTAAGCCGCCTTCTGCGCGGCCTGGCTGGCCGCGCAAAGTTCTTTCCGCCGGCCTGCGCGACAAAATGCCGGCGCCTTCACAAATTTCCCGTTATGACCCGTTTGTCCATTTCATCAACCCGATCCTGCCGATCCTTTCACGCCGAATAGGCCAATACTGCCTGTTGTACTTCATGTCTTGTTTACAACGGAGAGTAGATCCATGAAAACACAGGCTTTGTCATTAACGGAAAAAATTGGTTTCGGCATGGGAGATGCCGGCTGCAATATGGTATGGGGTTCCATTACCATGTTCCTGGCCTATTTTTACACCGACGTTTTCGGCCTGGCGCCGGCCCTGGTGGGCGTATTGCTGCTGTCGGTGCGCATTATCGACGCGGTCACCGACCCGATCATGGGCGCCATCGCCGATCGCACGCGCTCCAAATGGGGCCGGTTCCGGCCTTATCTGCTGTGGCTGTCGGTGCCGTTCGCGGTGTTCAGCATTTTAATGTACACCACGCCGGACTGGAGCTACGGCGCCAAAGTGGTGTATGCCTTCGCCACCTATTTCCTGATGTCGCTGATTTACACCGCCATTAATATTCCCTACTGTTCACTCGGGGGGGTGATTTCCAGCGATCCGCAGGAGCGGGTCTCCTGCCAGTCCTGGCGTTTTATCCTGGTCGGCGTGGCGACGTTGATTATTTCGCTCACCCTGCTGCCGATGGTGGATTGGTTTGGCGGCGGCAACCGGGCCAAGGGGTTTCAATGGGCGATGACGGTGTTATCGATTATCGGTTGCCTGATGTTTTTATTCTGCTTCGCCACCGTGCGCGAACGCGTTAAACCGGCGATCCCGACCCATGACGCGCTGAAGGCCGATCTGCGCGATATCTGGAAAAACGACCAATGGGTACGCATTCTGCTGCTGACCTTCTTTAACGTTTGTCCCGGTTTTATCCGCATGGCGGCCACCATGTACTACGTGACCTATGCCATGGATAAAACCTCCGGGTTCGCCAGTATGTTTATCAGCCTGGGGGTCGTGGGCATGATGATCGGCAGTTGGCTGGCCAAACCGTTGACCGACCGCTTTTGCAAGCTGAAGGTATTTTTCTGGACCAATATTATCCTGGCGCTGTTTTCCTGCGGTTTCTATTTCCTTGATCCGCATCTGACCACGCTTATCCTGGTGATGTATTTCCTGCTCAATATCCTGCACCAGATCCCCTCGCCGTTGCACTGGTCGCTCATGGCGGACGTCGATGACTACGGCGAGTGGAAAACCGGCAAACGCATTACCGGCATCAGCTTTTCCGGCAATTTGTTTTTCCTGAAGGTCGGACTGGCGGTGGCCGGCGCCTTTGTCGGTTTTATCCTGTCCGCCTATGGCTATCGCGGTGACGCCATCACGCAAAGTCCCGGCGCCGTCCAGGGCATCGTGCTGCTGTTTACCGTGATCCCGGGCGTCGGTTATCTTATCACCGCGGGCGTGGTCAGGCTGCTGAAAGTGGATCGGCAACTGATGCGGCAAATCCAGGACGATCTGGAAAAACGCCGGGAGAATTATCATGAACTGGGCGCCTGGCGCGAGGACTCCCTGCTGGAAACCAAACATCCGTAAACCGCGGAATAAACAGGAGACGCTATCATGACCGAAGGACATTGGCCGAACCCACTGATAGAGCAGCGCGCCGACCCCTTTATCTACCGCCATCACGACGGGTACTACTATTTTATCGCCTCGGTGCCGGAATACGACCGGCTGGAGATCCGCCGCGCGACCACGCTTGCCGGCCTGGCGCGGGCCGAGCCGGCGGTGATATGGCGCAAGCCGGCCACCGGCGAAATGAGCGCGCTGATCTGGGCGCCTGAACTGCATGTTATCGACGGGAAATGGATTATTTATTTTGCCGCCGCCAAAACGCCTGACATTGTCGACGGGCTGTTCCAGCATCGTATGTTTGCGCTGGAGTGCGCCGATGACAATCCATTAACCGGGCGATGGCGTGAAAAAGGCCGCATCATAACGCCGCTCGATACCTTTTCGCTGGATGCGACGCATTTTGTCCACCGGGACAAGCATTATTACCTGTGGGCGCAGAAAGATCCGGCTATTCGGGGCAACTCCAATCTTTACCTGGCCGAACTGGCGACGCCCACCTCGCTTAACACCGCGCCGGTGATGATTAGCCGTCCTGAACTGCCGTGGGAAACCATCGGTTTTTGGGTTAACGAGGGGCCGGCGTTTATCCGCCACGGGCGACGGCTGTTTATTACCTATTCGGCCAGCGCTACCGACGAGAATTATTGTATCGGTTTGCTGTGGGCCGACGCCGACGCCGATATTACCGACCCGGCGCAGTGGCATAAGCTGCCGCAGCCGGTGTTCCGCACCCATAGGCGACACCGGCAGTTCGGGCCGGGCCATAACAGCTTTACCATTGGGGAACGGGGCGAGGATGTGCTGGTCTATCACGCCCGCCCGTATACGGAAATTACCGGCGATCCGTTGTACGACCCCAACCGGCATACCCGGGTTAAAGCCTTTGACTGGGATGAGGACGGCATGCCCCGCTTTGGCGAACCACCGGCGGACACCGCGGGTTAGCCGGGCGGATAACCACGCCGGGCGGTGGCGCTGACGGCGTTAAACCAGCGCGCCGTAGATGGTCAGCAGCGCCACCACCACCACAATCACCTGGGTGATTTTTTTCGCCAGCGATACCGCCGCGCGCGGCGTCAGCACGTCGTCCAGATGCGGTTCCCGCGCCAGCGAGAACTGTGCCAGCCGGGTTAATACCTGATATTGGCCGGTATGCACATCCGCCAGGGACGCAAACCATGCGGGCAGCGCTTTTTCACCGTGTCCCAGCAGCGCGTAGGCCACCCCCGCCAGACGCACCGGAATCCAGTCCAGCCAGTGCAACAGCATATCGATGCCGGAACGCGCGCGCTTGAGTGGCGTGGAGCGGCGCGCCATCCAGGTTTGGTACGCGCGCAGGAAAGCATAGCCGGCCAGCGCCACCGGACCGTACGGGCCGCCGACCACCAGCCAGAACAGCGGCGCCAGGTAAAAACGGAAGTTTATCCACAACAGGGCGTTCTGCAGTTCGCGCAGACGCTCCTCTTTATCGCAATCCACCGGCAGGCCGTGGATCAGGGCCAGTTCTTCGCTCATGGCGTCGCAGGCGTGGCCGTCGCTGGCGGCCGCGGCCCGCAAATAGGCCCGATAGTGCTTACGGATGCCGCCGGCGCCGATGCATAACAGGGAAATGATGATCCACAGCACCAGCAACGGCACGCCAAAAAACCAGTTAGCCAGCAGCCGCAGGCACAGCGCCACGATAATCATCCAGCCCAGGGCCATTAAAACGGTCAGGGCCAGGGAGGCATGACGGATGCGGACAAACACCCGTTCCAGATGGTGATCCAGCTGCCAGTGCTCGCCCTGCTTGAACAGGCGTTCCCAGGCCAAAACCAATAGTAGCGTAAACAGCGTCATGAACCCTGACTCTCCTTCTTTATGTCCCCGCAGCGCGCAGCAACCAGCCGCAGGTAATGTTGCCACCGAAACGACGGCCCGGGATCGGTTTTACGCGCCGGCGCGATAGCGCTATGGCCGGTAATGCGCGCCGGCGTAATCGGATAATGCCGCATCAACAAGGCGGTCAGCGCGGCCAGCCGGTGGTACTGCGCGTCGGTGTAAGGGATATTATCGGTGCCTTCAAGCTCGATACCAATGGAAAAATCATTGCAGCGTTCCCGGCCGTCGAACGTCGATACGCCCGCATGCCAGGCGCGTTTATCAAACGGCACGTACTGGACAATTTCGCCGTCGCGGCGAATCAGGCAGTGCGCGGAAACCCGCAACTGATAAACCTGGCGGAAAAAGGGATGCGCCGCGGGATCGAGCGTGCCGGTAAAGAGCCGGTCGATATCCCCGCCGCCGAAGCGGCCCGGCGGCAGGCTGATATTATGCACGACCAATAGCGATGGCGCCTCGTGCGCGGGCCGCTCATCGCAATGCGGCGACAACACGTGCCTGACCCCCGGCACCCAGCCATTTTCCAACCGCATTATTCACCTCGCGCAGACCGGCGGTGGTACTTATCCCAGCAACAGAGTAGCATGTTTCTCCGATTCCCTTTATCCGCTATTTCGGAGTTTTTTATGCCGACACGCCGTTATAACGTCGAACGCCGCCGGGCCGAATTGCTTGAGCGTATTCAGCATGATATCCCCTTATCCGTCACCCAGGCCCTGCGCGAAGACCTGGGCGGCACCACCGACGCCAAAGCCGATATCACCGCCCGTTTGCTTGGGCAGGAGAGCGAGGCCAGCGCGGTTATCATCACCCGGGAAAACGGTATTTTCTGCGGCCAGCGCTGGTTGGAGGAAGTCTTTGCCCAGCTCGGCGGCGGTGTTTCCGTCGCGTGGCAGGTACAGGACGGCGATGCGATCCGCGTCAACCAGCCGCTGTGCCGTTTAAGCGGCCCCGCGCATCTGCTGCTCACCGGCGAGCGCACCGCGCTGAATTTTGTGCAGACGCTGTCCGGGGTGGCCAGCGAGGTCAAACGTTACGTTGATCTTCTGGCCGGCACCGGGACCCAACTGCTCGATACCCGCAAGACGCTGCCCGGCCTGCGCACCGCGCTGAAATACGCCGTGCTGTGCGGCGGCGGCGGCAATCACCGCCTGGGGCTGGCGGACGCCTTCCTGATCAAGGAAAACCATATCATCGCCGCCGGCTCTATCGCCAACGCGGTGGCCAACGCACTGGCCCTGCGCGACGATGTGCCGGTGGAGGTGGAAGTGGAAACCCTGGACGAGTTGCGCCAGGCGCTGGACGCCGGCGCCGATATCATCATGCTGGATAATTTTACGCCGGCCGATATGCAGCGGGCGGTGGCGGCCACACAAAAGCGCGCCCTGCTGGAAGTCTCGGGCAATGTCACGCTGGACACGCTCCGTGAATTTGCCCAAACCGGGGTGGACTATATCTCCGTGGGCGCGCTGACCAAACATATCCGCGCGCTGGACTTGTCGATGCGGTTCCAGTAGCCGGGCATCCCATACCACAGGCCTTCGGTCATCTCCGAAGGCCTTTCCCCCCTCCTTATCCTTGATTTTGCGGCATCCTACGCAAAATTCCTAAACATCAGGTCACTCATCGCGTTTTTTTTGCCAACCATTATCCCGTATGGCGACCCGCCGCTGGCCGGCCGAAGGCGTTGCCGGTAAGGTCGGGGCAGGATCGGCTGCGAGGGAAACGCATGTTTAATCAACAGGGATTTACCTTGGTGGAATTAATGGTGGTAATCGCCATTATCGCCATGCTCAGCGCTATCGGCCTGCCCGGCTACCAGCGCTATCTGGATAAAGCCGCCATGACGGATATGCTGCAGATGCTGGCCCCCTATAAATCGGCGGTGGAGCTGTGCGCGTTGCAGCGCGGCGAGGTCCGGGAGTGCCAGGCGGGCCAGGACGGCATACCCGAGGGCATGGCCTCGCGTTATGTCGACCGGGTCACGGTGCAGGACGGCGTCATCAGCCTGACCGGCAGACAGGCGCTGAAGGGCCTGACCCTGGCCTTGACGCCCAAACGGCACGGCGACGGGCTGCGCTGGGGCAGCGACTGCCGCGCCATGGAGAACGCCCGGCATCTGCTCGGGCCTTGCCAGGCGCTGTTTCACATGGATGGCGCGGAGGAGTAGCGGGTGACGGCAACCTACGATGACACGGCGCTGCGGGATTATATCGACGCGCTGCTCAACCAGGCACAAGCGCTCAAGGCGTCGGATATCCATATCGAACCCACGGGCGCGGCCGAGTATCGCATCCGGTTGCGCGTAGACGGCCTGCTGCGGGAAAGCGCCCATTGCATGCCAATACTTGCTGCGCGCCTGCTGGTGTGCTTAAAGATGATGGCCCGGCTGGATATCGCCGAGCGGCGCCTGCCCCAGGACGGGCAATTTGTCTTCGGACCGCCTGACAGGCACTGCTCGTGCCGGCTCTCCACACTGCCGACACTGCGCGGCGAGAAGCTGGTGCTGCGTCTGTTGCGCGGGGCGCCGGAAGATCTCGCCCTGGAGCGACTGGGCATGCCGGCGGCCCTGCGCCGGAGGTTCCTGCGCCTGCTGCACCGTCCCCAGGGATTGATTCTGCTCACGGGGCCGACCGGCAGCGGTAAAACCATGACGCTTTACAGCGCGCTGAATACCCTGGCGCGCGACAGGCTGAATATTTGCAGCGTGGAGGATCCGGTGGAAATGTCGCTGCCGGGCATGACCCAATGCCAGGTCAACGCCAAGGCCAGGCTGGATTTTCCGGCGTTGCTGCGCGCCCTGCTCCGCCAGGATCCCGATGTGGTCATGGTGGGTGAAATCCGCGATCGCGCGACCGCCGCCATGGCGGTTAACGCCGCCCAGACCGGTCATTTGGTGCTGGCAACCCTGCATACCCGCTCCGCCGCGGATGCCGTGGCCCGTCTTAGCCAGTTCGGGCTGGACGCCGAGCTGGTGCGCTCCGCCCTGCTACTGGTGATGGCGCAGCGGCTGGTCAGGCAGCTCTGCCCGCTATGCCGCCGCGAGGCAGGCGCGCCGGAACAAACGGCGCTGCGGCTGCCGCCGGGCTGGGCGCCTCGCCGTCAATGGCATGCCGTGGGTTGCGAACAGTGCCACCAGGGTTATGCCGGCCGGCGCGGCATTTTTCATTTGTTGCCGGCGCAGCCCTCCCCCCATGACGGTGCGTACCCCGGGGAAAGTCGCCAAAGCGGCCCATGCAATGCCGCACAGGCGGCAGGGCGCGCCATGAACGACGCGGCGTTCAACCGCAAAGGCCGGCCAGGTCCCTCGGGACTTTGGCGCGCGGGCCTGGTATTGGCGGCGCGGGGAGTGACCTCCCTTGATGAGCTGGCGCGGGTACTGGGTGAACCGGCATGACCGGCTTCTGGCTTTACTCCTGGCGCGGCGTTACCTCCGCCGGGGAAGCCTGTGCCGGGCAGATCCTCGGGCGGGATAAAACCTCGGCGCGCCGGCAGTTGATCCGCCGGGATCTGCAACCGTTTCACCTGCGTACCGCCGGCTATCTGGGGGCCGGCTATTGGCGCAGGCATCAGCTTGCCGCGCTCACCGCCCAATTGGCGACGCTGCTCGGCGCGGGGCTGCCGCTGCGCGAGAGTCTGGAGCTGCTGGCGGAAGATCACCCGCGCGCCGGCTGGCGGTGCCTGCTGCGCCTGCTGGGCGAAAAGATCGAGCAGGGCCACACCCTGTCCCAGGCCCTGGCCGACTTTCCCCAGGTCTTCCCACCGGTTTATTGCGCCATGATGGCGCTCGGCGAGCTGACCGGCCGGCTGGATCGCTGCTGCCTGGCGCTCGCCGACCATGAGGAACGGCTCGGCAGGTTAACAAAAAAAGTGACGGGCGCGCTGCGCTATCCGGCGTTTATCCTGCTGATGGCAACGATGGTCATGGGGTTGCTCCTGGCATGGATTCTGCCGGAATTCTCCCGGCTCTATGCCGCCATCAATCTGCCCCTGCCCTGGCCGACCCGCTGCCTGCTGGCCGCGGCGGCAGGCGTGGAAGAGCATGCGCCGGCATTGTTTACCGGAGTAGCGCTGCTGTCCCTGGTTTACCGGCGGTTCTGCCATTACCATGACCGATGGCGGCGGCGCCTCCAGGCGGGGGTGTTATATTTGCCCGCGGTGGGGACGCTGCTGCGTCATCACGCGCTCTACCAGTTGTTCCAGACATTGGCCATGACCCACCCTGCCGGCGTGCCGCTGGATAATGGCCTGGAGATTGCCGCGCGCACCCTCGGCCATCCCTTGTACCGCGAGGCGGCGCTGCAATTACGGCGGCATATACAGCGGGGATATGCGCTGCATCAGGCGTTTTATCGCCATCGCCTGTTCCCGCGCCATTGCCACCAGCTTATCAAGACCGGCGAGTTTTCCGGCACGCTGGACGAGGTATTCCGCCGGCTGGCCAGCATGCATGAGGAACAGGCGCAACGGCGCGCCGACGCGCTGGCGCAGCTGGCCGAACCCCTGCTGCTGTTGATCATGGGCGCTCTGGTGTGCGCACTGGTGATGGCGCTTTATCTGCCGCTGCTGCAAATGGGCGATCTGTTTGGCCACGGCTGACGCCGTCCCGGTGATGGGATGGTAATACGCAGGAACACGCCGGACCGGATCTGAGGCAGGCGGATGCAGACTTAAGGCGTGGGGCCGCAGGATGGCTATCATTCGCATGATAGCCATCTATAGGACCGCAACAGGCTACAGCTGGGTAAACACCTGGTTTTCCTGCTCGGCCACGCGGATAAAGGTGGTGCGTTTGGTCAGTTCTTTCAAGCGGGACGCGCCGACATAGGTACAGGCCGAGCGCAATCCGCCCAGGATATCGCGTATGGAGTGTTCGACCGGCCCGCGCAGCGGCAGCTTGACGGTTTTACCTTCCGCCGCCCGGTACTGCGCCACGCCGCCCACATGGCGGTTCATGGCCGACTCGGAGCTCATGCCGTAAAACAGCATGAATTTTTCGCCGTTTTCCTCCACCAGCGTGCCCTCGCATTCGTCATGGCCGGCCAGCATGCCGCCCAGCATGACAAAGTCCGCCCCGCCGCCGAAGGCTTTCGCCACGTCGCCCGGCACCGAGCAGCCGCCGTCGCTGACAATCTGGCCGCTTAAGCCATGGGCGGCGTCCGCGCATTCAATCACCGCCGACAATTGCGGGTACCCTACGCCGGTCTTGACGCGGGTGGTGCATACCGAGCCCGGTCCTATACCCACCTTGACGATATCGGCGCCAGACAGGATCAATTCCTCCACCATTTCACCGGTGACCACGTTGCCGGCGCAGATGACATTATTGGGACAGGCCGCGCGCGCTTTTTGCACAAAATTAACGAAATGCTCGGAATAGCCGTTCGCCACGTCGATGCAGATAAAGGTCAATAACGGCGACAGGGCCAGGATATGCTTCATTTTCACGAAGTCCGCTTCCGAGGTGCCGGTCGAGACCATGACATGCCGCAATACCGATTCAGGGGCCCGCGCAACAAAAGCGCGCCATTGCTCCACGCTATAATGTTTATGCACCGCGGTCACGACATCAAAGGATGCCAGGGCTTCCGCCATGCGAAAGGTGCCGACGGTGTCCATATTGGCGGCGATGATGGGCACGCCCGACCAGGAGCACCCGGGGTGCTTAAAGGTAAAGTCACGCTGCAGTTCGACGTCGGAGCGGCTCTTGAGGGTAGAACGCTTGGGGCGGATCAAGACGTCTTTAAAACCTAACTTGATATCTTCTTCAATACGCATAACGGTTTTTCCTGGTCAATGGCGACGGGTCGCTTATAAGTTTCGGGTACAGAATGCCAATTCCAGTGACGGTATCATACGCCGGATTATTCTTACGGCAAGACTGCGAAAACCGCCCGATATACGCTACAATCGTAGCAATTTACCTGCAAACGGGCAGAAAGGAATACAGTAAGGAGTCAGTAGACTGTATGCGTTATATTGTTGCATTAACAGGGGGAATCGGCAGTGGCAAAAGTACCGTGGCCAATGCCTTCGCCGCACTGGGTGCCACGATTGTCGACGCCGATGTTATCGCCCGCCAGGTTGTAGAACCGGGCAGCGACGCGCTGCATGCCATACAGGCCCGTTTTGGCGCCGGGATCCTGCTGCCCGACGGACGACTTGACCGCGCATTGCTGCGCCAGCGCGTGTTCAGTTCACCCGCCGACAAGGACTGGCTTAACCGTTTGCTGCATCCGCTTATCCAACAAGAAACCCGGCAACAACTGGCCCGCGCCGATGGACATTACGTATTATGGGTGGTGCCGCTGTTAATTGAAAACCAATTGCAGTCCCAAGCGGACCGGGTACTGGTGGTCGATGTGCCGACAGAGATCCAGATTGCCCGCACCCTAAGCCGCGACGGCATCAGCCCCGACCAGGTCAAAAGCATTCTTGCCGCGCAGGTTTCACGCCAACAGCGTCTGGCCTGTGCCGACGATATTATAGATAATAGCGGGCGTCCCGAAGCGCTAACGGCCGAGGTGGCAAAACTGCACCGCCGTTACCTTCAGCTTGCGGCATCAGCAACCCGACAGGATGAATTAAAATGAGTGACGTCTACTCGACCACGGTGCTGTTTGAGCATCCGTTAAATGAAAAAATGCGCACCTGGCTGCGTTTGGAATTTTTACTGCAGCAACTGTATAACTATCCGACGTTGACTGACATCTCAAGCGCGTTGCCGTTTTTTCGCAGCGTCTCCGATTTGCTGGATGTGCTTGAGCGTGGCGATGTACGCACTGAAATGCTCAAGGAACTGGACCGCCAGCAGCAGAAAATGCTGCAGTGGGACGGCGTGCCCGGCGTCGACAGTGAGCGCGTCAGGGCGCTGCGCAGCGAACTCAAACAGTGCGCCGCAGTATTGATGGCCGCGCCGCGCCTGGGACAGGCGGTACGCGAGGACCGTTTAATCGGCTCGGTGCGCCAGCGCCTGTCCATTCCCGGCGGCTGCTGCAGCTTTGATTTGCCCGGCCTGCATATCTGGCTTCATCTGCCGCAGACCGTGCGCGATCAGCAGGTGAATCTGTGGCTGAAAACATTTGACCCGCTGCACAGCGCATTAACCATTACGCTGGATTTGGTCCGGCATTCGGAACCCTTTAAAAACCAGATCAGCCTGAACGGCTTTTTCCAGGATAACGCCGAGGACGCCGATTTGCTGCGTATGCGCATCCCGCTGGTGTCCCAGCTTTACCCGCAGGTTTCCGGCCATAAAACCCGCTACGCCATCCGGTTCTTATCTCTGGACAGCGAAAACGGCGTGGTGCCGAACCGTTTGTCCTTTGAATTGGCCTGCTGTTGATCAATTGCGTTAAGATAACGGGTCGAGCATCGGTTGGCGTGACAGCCGACCCGATTTGCAAGGTTTCAGGAGTTAACATTGAGTGACGATATCATGGTAGTAAACTGCCCCACCTGCGGCGCGGACGTTGAGTGGACTGCGCAGAGCAAGTTCCGGCCTTTTTGCAGTAAACGCTGCCAGCTGATTGATCTCGGCGAATGGGCCGATGAGGAAAAAGTTATCCCCAGCGATACGCAGCTTACCGATAGCGAAGACTGGAGCGAAGATCAGCGCTGAAAGTGATATGGCCCCGGGGCGGGGCCGGATGCAGGTCAGGTCGCGGCGATAAGCTGGCGGATGATTGACGCATTGGCGGGCGGGAATTCATCGGCCCGCAGTTCCGCCTGGGGGCACCAGCGCACCGGCTGTCCCTCTTTGCCGTACGGCGTGCCTTGCCAGTCCTCGACCAGGAAAAAATAGAAGGCCATATCCCGATCGGCAAACTGGTGCTGGCTGGTGGCCAGCAGTTCGGCCCGTTCGACCCTGATGCCGGTCTCTTCCAGCAGTTCCCGTTTTAACGCCTGCTCGGGGGTTTCGCCCTCTTCCATTTTGCCGCCGGGGAATTCCCAGAAACCGCCCATATGCGAGTCCGCCGGCCGCTGGGCGATAAAGATCTGCTGTTGCGCATTACGGATAATGCCTACGGCAATGGTGCGAATAGTTATTGTCACAGGTACTCCGATAAAATCATCTCAGCACGGCTCAACGCCGTCACCCTAAGGCGACAGCGTCCCTAGCCTATCACTATTATATTATTGCTGTAATTTGCCGTGGCATTGCTTATATTTTTTACCGGAACCGCAGGGGCACGGATCGTTGCGCCCGACCTTGCGTCCCTCATGCACCGGCGTGTTGGCCAAGGCACCCACGTCGGCAAGCATCGGCTCGGGCTGGTGGCTAAGCTGCTGCTGGCGCGCCAGGCGCTCCGCCTCTTCACGACGCTGCTGCTCCAGGGCTTCCACTTCCTCGGGCATGCGCACCTGGACCTTGCTTAGGGTGCTGATGACTTCATATTTCAGCGATTCCAGCATGGCGGCAAACATGGCGAAAGATTCACGCTTGTATTCCTGCTTGGGATCTTTCTGGGCGTAACCACGCAGATGGATACCCTGGCGCAGATAGTCCATCGCAGCCAGATGTTCTTTCCATAAGGAATCAAGCGTTTGCAGCATCACGCCTTTTTCAAAGCTGCGCATCATCTCGGTGCCGACCACCTCCTCTTTACGCTTATACTGTTCCAGCGTTTGTTCCAGGATGCGCTCGCGCAGGGTTTCCTCGTGCAGGCCGGGCTCTTTATCCAGCCATTCCGCAATCGGCATATCCAGATCGAAATCGTCCTTCAGCCGTTT
This sequence comes from Sodalis sp. RH14, assembly GCF_047324285.1. Lineage (NCBI taxonomy): Bacteria > Pseudomonadati > Pseudomonadota > Gammaproteobacteria > Enterobacterales > Bruguierivoracaceae > Sodalis > Sodalis sp. RH14. The sequence continues at coordinate 861,057 of NZ_CP178739.1, read as the reverse complement.
TTCCAGTCCCGGCACGTCCCACATTTCTTCCAGGGACTGCGGCGGGATATGATTGTCGAGCACGGTTTTCAGCACGTCCTCGCGGATGCTGATAATGGTCTCGCTGATATCGGCCACATCCAGCAGTTCGTTGCGCTGGCTATAGATAGCCCGGCGCTGGTCGTTGGCGACGTCATCGTATTCCAGCAGCTGTTTACGGATGTCGAAGTTGCGGCTTTCCACCTTGCGCTGCGCATTGGCGATAGCCTTGGTCACCCAAGGATGCTCGATGGCCTCGCCCGGTTTCATGCCCAGCTTGCGCATCATGCCGGTGACGCGGTCGGACGCGAAGATACGCATCAGGGCATCTTCCATCGACAGGTAGAAACGCGAGGAGCCGGCGTCGCCCTGACGGCCGGAACGGCCGCGCAGCTGGTTATCGATACGGCGCGATTCATGGCGTTCGGTACCGATGATATGCAGGCCGCCGGAGGCCAGCACCGCGTCGTGGCGAATCTGCCAGGCGGCTTTGATTGCGGCGATGTCCTCTTCGCTCGGGTTCTCCAGGTGGGAAATCTCCGCCTGCCAGCTGCCGCCGAGCACGATATCCGTACCGCGACCGGCCATGTTGGTGGCGATGGTCACGGCAAAGGGCGAACCGGCCTGGGCCACGATATCCGCTTCCATGGCATGGAATTTAGCGTTCAGCACCTTATGCTCGATGCCGGCTTTTTCCAGCTCGCGCGACACCACTTCGGATTTTTCGATGGAAATGGTCCCCACCAGCACCGGCTGCCCTTTGGCGGAGCAGGCCTTGATATCATCGATGATGGCGTCGATCTTTTCTTTTTCGGTCATATAGACCAGATCCGGTAAATCCTTGCGGATCATCGGCCGGTTGGTCGGCACCACGATAGTATCGAGCTTATAGATCGAGCTGAATTCAAAGGCCTCGGTATCGGCGGTACCGGTCATGCCGGCCAGTTTTTCATACAGGCGGAAGTAATTCTGGAACGTGATGGAGGCCAGCGTCTGGTTTTCGTTCTGGATCGCCACATGCTCCTTGGCCTCCACCGCCTGGTGCAGCCCGTCGGACCAGCGGCGTCCCGGCATGGTGCGGCCGGTATGTTCGTCGACGATGATCACCTCGCCGTCCTTGACGATATAGTCCACATCGCGCGAGAACAGCACGTGGGCGCGCAGCGCGGCGGTGACGTGATGCATCAGCATGATATTGGCCGGGGAATAGAGCGACTCGCCCTCTTCCATAATACCGGCCTGGACCATCAGTTCTTCAATCAGCACCAGGCCGCGCTCGGTGAGATTGACCTGGCGTGATTTTTCATCCACCGAAAAATGCCCCTCGCCCTGGAACGAGTCGGAGTCTTCTTTATCCTGGCGGATCAGGTGGGGAATAAGTTTATCCACCCGGATATACATTTCGGAGCTGTCTTCCGCCGGGCCTGAGATAATCAGCGGCGTACGGGCTTCATCGATAAGGATGGAGTCGACCTCATCCACCAGCGCGTAGTGCAGTTTGCGCTGTACGCGCTCTTCCGGACTGAACGCCATGTTGTCGCGCAGGTAATCGAAACCGTATTCGTTATTGGTGCCATAGGTAATATCGGCGGCATAGGCGGCGCGTTTGGCCGGAGCCGGCATATTCGGCAGGTTGATGCCGACGGTCAGCCCGAGGAATTCAAACAGCGGACGGTTGTTTTCGGCATCGCGCTGGGCCAGGTAGTCATTGACCGTGACCACATGGACGCCCCTGCCGCTCAGGGCGTTCAGGTACGCCGGCAGGGTGGCGGTCAGCGTTTTACCTTCACCGGTGCGCATTTCCGCGATGCAGCGGTCGTTAAGCACCATGCCGCCCTGTAGCTGGACATCGAAGTGGCGCATGCCGAAGACGCGTTTACTGGCCTCGCGCACCACGGCAAAGGATTCCGGCAGTAAGCTGTCGACGCTTTCGCCCTTCTCAAGACGGGCGCGGAACTCCACGGTCTTGGCGGCCAGCTGCGCGTCGCTCAGCTTTTCCAGCTCCGGCTCCATCCGGTTAATCAGTTCAACGGTTTTGCTCATGCGGCGCAGGGTACGATCGTTGCGACTACCAAAAACTTTTGTAAGCAGTTTAGATAACATAATTATTTAAATCTCGTCACGGCCGGCGCTGATTATCAGGCAGCGGCCAATAGATGCGTAAGGGGTATAAAAAGTCCGTGATATACGGTTAGCTGAGGCGGAGGGGTCCGGCGCGAATTCCCTGTACCTGCGCCAGGCGAATTCCTGTACGATGATCGATAACGGGCCGGTAGTCCGCCCGGGCGATATGACGAATGACGGCCGGCAGCTTGGGCTCGTGGGTCAGCAGGGCGCTAAGGGAGCTTAACAGGACCTGGCGCTGTAGGTTTAACGGGGCGGCATTGTCCGCCGTCAATGCAGGAACGCCGGCGTGCTGCGCCACCCAGGCAATGGACAAATGGCGGATGACCGTGCGAATGGCATGCTGATGCCAATAATCCACCGTAAACGACGGACGGCGCTGCGCGTCCTTCAGCAGGGCCAGGTGGGTAAAGCCGGCGTGACAGGCGTTTTGCCGGCTCAGGCTTGGCAGGGTATTGGCCAGCTGCGCCTGCTCCTGCCCGCTGTTGAGGGCATAAGGCACGCCAAAGCCGGCCGCGACCATCCCCAACAGGAGATGCGGCCAGAAATAACGTCTGCCAAATTGTCGCCAACAATTTAAAATACCCATTACTTAATGCATTCCGCCGGAGTTGTTATGCGCGACAGTCGTCCACAATCCATTGATACCCTGTTTACTGTTCTTGCGACGCCGGAGCGCCAGACCCTGCAGCAAATCCAGCAACGCGCCGTGGCGCTGTTAAAGCTGAACCAGGCAGTGGCCGCGCTGCTTCCCGCGCCGATGAAACCCTGGTGTCGCGTAGCCAATTTCAGGCAAGGGGTATTGGTGCTTGAAACCGCCAATGCCAGTTGGATGATGAGGTTACGCTATGAACAATCACGGTTATTATCCGCTTTACGAGCGCAGATTCTACCATCATTGTCATCCATCGACATCAGGATTAACCCGACACTGGCAACAAAAGGGCATTTGATCACGCAAAACAGCAGCGAGCGGCAGATAAAGGATCAGGGGGAGGACATAAAAAGACGCAGGCTAAGCCCGCAGAGCGCCGAGGCGATTCGCCACCTGGCGGCCCGCAGCCCCGAGAAGCTGCAAAAGCTGCTCGAACGGCTGGCAGGGCTGGCCGGAGAAGGTGCCAACCCCACCCGTCGTGGGAAATAACAGTCCGTTAGAGCGCTAAATACCCGTGCGTCAGGCAATCACAAACGAGGGCGCGGCAAATGCCAGCGGCATTTCGGCTTCGTCTTCGAAGGTCACCATTTCCCAGACTTCCTGGCGGGCCAGGACGGTCTGCAGCAATTTGTTATTTAATGCATGGCCCGGCTTGAACGCCGTAAACGAACCAATGATATTGTGGCCGCACATATACAGATCGCCGATACCGTCGAGCATTTTGTGGCGGACAAACTCATCCTCAAAACGCAGCCCATCTTCGTTCAGCACTTTATAATCATCAACCACGATGGCGCAATCGAAACTACCGCCCAGGCACAGGCCCCGGGACTGGAGGTATTCGATGTCGCGCATAAACCCGAAGGTGCGCGCGCGGCTGATTTGCCGCACGAAAGACTCGGCGGAAAAATTCAGGCAATAACGTTGCGAGCTTGCATCGATCGCAGGATGTTTGAAATCAATGGTAAAATCGAGCTTGAAACCATTAAACGGCGTCAGTTCAGCCCATTTATCGCCATCTTCAACGCGAACCTTGTCCTTGATGCGCAGGAATTTCTTGGCGCAGTTAAGCTCCTCGATTCCGGCGTCCATCAGCAGATAGACAAAGGGGCTGGCGCTGCCGTCCATAATAGGAATTTCAGGCGCATTGACTTCAACGATGATGTTGTCGATGCCCAAACCTGCCAATGCGGCGTTAAGATGTTCGACGGTGGAGATACGAACATCATGCTCATTGACCAGACACGTGCAAAGCATGGTATCCCGCACCGATTTAGCATCCGCCGGGAAGTCCACCGGAGGATTCAAATCCGTGCGGCGATAGATGACCCCGGTGTTAGCCGATGCAGGGCGCAGGGTCAGTTTTACCTTTTTACCGGTATGTAAACCAACGCCTGTGGCCTGCACAATACGTTTCAGTGTCCGCTGTTTGATCATCAGTTTATCTCGCAATGTTATCCATACCACCGACACATTATAGGCTAACGTCGGTGGGGCAGTTTAGCACAAAGAGCGGAGATTCCCAATTTCGTCTGATTTAGTCGGCCTGCTTGCGCAAAAACGCCGGGATATCCAGGTAATCGGGTTCCTTGCCGGCCTGCGAGTTTTGCTCGTTGACCGCCTTGGCCGCAATTTTCTGCTCTTGCTGTATGGGCGACATGCCGTGATTATGCTGCTGATAGCGGTTTTCCATTATCGGCTGGCTGTTTTGCTTATTGGTCACCAGGGTAATTTCAGGACGCTTGTCCATGCCGATACCGGTGGCCACGACCGTCACACGCAGCTCGTCGTTCATATCCGGGTCAAGGGAGGTGCCGATGACCACGGTCGCGTTGTCGGAGGCGAACGCGCGGATAGTGTTACCCACGGTTTCGAACTCATCCAGACGCAGGTCGAAGCCGGCGGTGATATTGACCAGTACGCCGCGCGCGCCGGACAAATCGATATCTTCCAGCAGCGGGCTGGATATCGCCATTTCAGCCGCTTCTTCCGCGCGATCTTCGCCGCAGGCAACGCCCGAGCCCATCATGGCATAGCCCATTTCGGACATGACGGTGCGCACGTCGGCGAAGTCGACGTTCATCAGACCGGGACGGGTGATCAATTCCGCGATACCCTGCACCGCGCCTTTCAGTACGTCGTTGGCGGCGCCGAAGGCGTCCAGCAGCGAAATACCGCGTCCGAGCACCTTGAGCAATTTGTCGTTGGGGATGGTGATAAGCGAGTCCACGTGCTTGGACAGCTCGGCGATCCCCTGCTCGGCAAACGCCATGCGCTTCTTGCCTTCGAAATTAAACGGCTTGGTCACCACGGCCACGGTCAAAATGCCCAATTCCTTGGCCACTTCCGCCACCACGGGCGCAGCCCCGGTGCCGGTGCCGCCGCCCATGCCGGCCGCGATAAACACCATATCCGCGCCTTCCAGCGCCGCGCGCAGCGCTTCGCGATCTTCCTCGGCGGAATTGCGACCCACCTCGGGATTGGCGCCCGCTCCCAGACCTTTGGTGATGCCGCCGCCAATCTGGATGGTCTGGCCGACCGCGGTTTTACGCAATGCCTGGGCATCGGTGTTGACCGCAAAAAATTCCACGCCTTCGATGCGTTCGCGCACCATATGCTCAACGGCGTTGCCGCCGCCGCCGCCGACGCCGATGACTTTAATCACCGCGTCGTTGGTTAATTCCATAGGTTCAAACATAGTTTCTCTCCGTTTTGTGCCTGTCGCATCGGAGCCAGCCGCCTGCACAGCATGACCCCGCAAGTAAACAATTAAAACTCTTTCCTCAGCCAGCTGCTGATGCGTTTGACCCAGTTGCTTACCGAGGTACGTTTTTCCACTTCAATCTCACCGCTCAAATGAGACTCTTTACCGTAATGCAATAACCCGACAGCGGTAGAATAGTACGGTGCCTGCGCATAATCCGTCAGACCGGTAATATTCAGCGGTTGTCCAATACGCACCTGCGTATGGAACACCCGTTGGGCGCAGGCCGCCAGGCCGTCGATTTGCGCCGCGCCGCCGGTTAACACGATGCCGGCGGCCAGATGATGCTTAACCCCTTGCTGGCGAAGCTGCTCCTGCAGTTGCAGGATTTCGTCGTTCACCAGGTTCAATAATTCCGTATAACGCGGCTCAATCACTTCCGCCAGGGTCTGCCGTTGCAGACTGCGCGGCGGACGGCCGCCAACGCTTGGGACTTCGACGGTTTCGTCTTTGCTGACCGCCGAGCCCAGGGCGCAGCCGTGGCGCACCTTGATGGCCTCAGCGTCGGCCGGCGGCGTACCGAAGGCATAGGCGATATCGCTGGTCACCACGTTGCCGGCGTACGGTATCACCTTGGTATGCCGCAGGGCGCCCGCGGTATAGACCGCGATATCCATGGTGCCGCCGCCGATATCCACCACGCAGACGCCAAGTTCGCGCTCGTCCTCGGTCAGTACCGCGTAGCTGGACGCCAGGCCGGCGAAAATCAGCTGATCCACTTTCAGGCCGCAGCGCTCGACGGCTTTAACAATGTTCTTCGCCATATCATTATGGCAGGTTATCAGATGAACCTTAGCCTGCATGCGCACGCCGGATAAACCGACCGGATTTTTGATGCCTTCCTGGTAGTCGATGGCATAATCCTGAGGTATCACATGCAAAATCCGGTGTTCGTCGCGCACCCGCACGGATTTGGCGGTATGCACCACATTCTCCACATCTTCCTGCGTAACTTCTTCTTCTGAAATAGGAACCATCCCTATTTCGTTCTGGCAACTTATATGCTTGCCGGATAATGCCAGGTAAACCGAGGAGATTTGGCAATCCGCCATCAGCTCGGCCTGATCGATGGCGCGCTGGACGCATTTCACCACCGATTCGAGATCGTTTACGCCGCCTTTATCCATACCCCGGGAAGGGCAGCTGCCCACCCCGATAATATTGACCATGCCATCGGGCAGAACTTCCCCTACCAATGCGGCGACCTTTGCCGTACCGATCTCCAGTCCAACTACCAGTTTTCTGTCCGTCGACTTGATCATTATTATTTAGCCTGTACCTGATTCTGTTGCGAAATACTATTTTGCTGCTGATCGATAAACGCCGGCGCCCAGCCTACCGCGACTCCCGCGTCATAGCGCAAATCCACATAGCTGATGCGTTTGTTATCGGTCCGGGCCTGCTGGAGTAGAACCGGATAAATCCCGATAAAGCGCTGCAAACGCCGGGCCCGGTCGTCGCGGCCCAATTCCAGCCGGATATCATCCGCAAGCGTCAGCTGCCAGGAATGCCGTGCGCTCATACTGACCGTTTTTAACTGAAATTTATTGGCGGTCATCACGTCATTCATGGTGCGGTAGCCCGTCAGCACATCCTGTTCGCTGCCTTCCGGTCCGTACAGCATCGGCATGGGCTGGTTGCCGATACGCTCGGCGGGAACGCTGAAGGCCTTGCCGCTGGCGTCCAGCATATGCAAATCGTTCCAGCGCGCCACCGGTACATATTCCACCAGGTGGATTTTGAGTTCATCGGGCCACTGCTTGCGCACGCTGGCCTGCTTGATCCACGGCAGCCGTTCTATCTGCTGCTGGATGACATTGACGTCCTGGGTCATAAACGTGCCCGGCGCGCCCAGCGCCAGTATCGCCTGGCGGATATCATCGTTGGTGGTGTAATAACGTTGTCCGGTAACCACCAGCCGGGAAAGCGGCAGACGATGCGCGTCTTTCATCCAGCCGACCACCATCCAGCCGCCCCAGACGATGGTGGCGAGCACCATCATCAGGAATATCAGCCCCGCCAGCTGGCCGCCGTTGCTGCGCCCTGTGGCGGCGCTTTCAGCCTCGCGGCTGCGGATGTTTATCGCTGCCTGGGACATAGTTCAGCCCGCCACGCTATCTGCGGGCCGCAACGGCACGCGGTGGTTGACGAAAACGCCGCCCGGCGGATGGTTGTTATCAGGCATGTCGTCCCTCTGCGATTGGTCGGGGCTGCAAATGGTTATCGGCCACTTTGCGCGCGATTTTGCCTACGGTTCCGGCGCCCTGCATCAGCACCAGATCATTATCCTGCAACGCCAGCGCCAGCATTTCCGGCAGCGACTCCATGTCCGGCACCATGATGGGGTCGATCTTTCCCCGTCCACGGATGGTCCGGCACAATGAGCGGCTGTCGGCGCCCGGGATTGGCGACTCGCCGGCGGGATAGACATCCAGCATCAGCAACACATCCACCCCGGACAGCACGTTGGCGAAATCCTCATATAAATCGCGGGTGCGGGTATACCGGTGCGGCTGGAACACCATGACCAGGCGTTTATCCGGCCAGCCGGCGCGCGCCGCCTTGATGGTGGCGTCCACCTCGGTCGGATGGTGGCCATAGTCATCCACCAGCATCACCTCGCCCGTCTTGCCGTTCACATTATCCAGGGGATAGCTGCCGAGGAAATCAAAACGGCGCCCCGTACCCTGGAATTGGAACAGCGCCTGCAAAATACTGTCGTCCTCAATGCCTTCCTCGGTAGCCACCGCTACCGCCGCCGCCGCGTTGAGCGCGTTGTGGCGGCCCGGCGCGTTAAGGGTTACCGCCAGCACCGGCTTATCCTGCCGATGGAGATTAAAGCTGCCCTGGGCCCCCTGCTGGCGGTAATCGGTGATGCGCACATCCGCGTCATCGCTGAAGCCATAGGTAGTGATATGACGGCCCACTTTCGGCAGCAGCTCGCGAATCACCGGATCGTCCATGCACATCACCGCGCGGCCATAAAACGGCAAATTATGTAAAAACGTAATAAACGTCTGTTTCAGCAGTTCGAAATCGCCCTGGTAGGTATCCATATGGTCGGCTTCGATATTGGTGATAATCGCCACCATCGGCTGCAGGTGCAGGAACGAGGCGTCGCTTTCATCCGCTTCGGCAATCAGGTAGCGGCTGCACCCCAGCCGGGCGTGCACGCCGGCCGCCTTTACCAGCCCGCCGTTGACAAAGGTCGGGTCCAGCCCGGCCTGGGCGTAAATACTGGCCACCATGGCGGTGGTGGTGGTCTTGCCATGGGTGCCGGCGATGGCGATGCCATGGCGAAAACGCATCAGCTCCGCCAGCATTTCCGCGCGCTGGATAACCGGGATCCGGGCCTCTTTGGCCGCCACGATTTCCGGATTGTCGCTGGCGATGGCGCTGGAGACGACGACGACGCTTGCCTCGCTGATATTTTCCGGGCGGTGGTTAAAAAAGATCGTGGCCCCCAGTTCCGTCAATTGCTGCGTCACGGCATTCGGCGCCAGATCGGAGCCGCTGATTTGATAGCCTTCGTTCGCCAGCACTTCCGCGATACCGCCCATACCCGCGCCGCCGATGCCGACAAAATGGATTTGCCGCACACGCCGCATCTCGGGTACAAAAGTTCGCAGTTTCGCCAGTTGTTGTGTATTCACGTTTTAACCACTTAAAGTATTATGATTTCTCAACAGACGGCGCCATGGCCCCGTCCGGTTAATGTCACATTGCCGGCGCGTAGCGGTTATCCGCCTTCACCGCCGCCGCCACTTCCCGCGCCACCCGCTCCGTCGCGTCCGGAATCGCCGCTTTGCGGGCATTCTGCGCCATCGCCAGCAGCGTCAATCGATCCCATCCGGCCAGCGTCTCGCTCACGCTGTCCACCGAGAACTGCGGCTGTTCGATAATCCGCGCCGCGCCCGCCTGTTCCAGCGGACGGGCGTTCCAGTACTGCTGCCGGTCTTTATGCAAAAACGGCACAAAAATCGCGGGCAGGCCGGCGGCGGCGATTTCACTTACCGTCAGGGCGCCGGAGCGGCAAACCACCACATCCGCCCAACCGTAAGCCGCCGCCATGTCGTCGATGAATTCGGTCACGTTATGCCCGGTCTGTCCCAGCGCGGCATAAGCCTGGTTCACTTCGTCCAGCGCGCCTTTGCCCACCTGGTGCCAAAGCGTGATGCGCTCGCCCAGCCGGGCGGCCACGCCGGGCATGGTCTGGTTCAAAACGCGCGCGCCCTGGCTGCCGCCAATCACCAGCACCCGCACCGGTCCCTGCCGGTCCCGCAGGCGTTCCGCGGGCAACGGCAGCGCCAGCACATCGGTGCGCACCGGGTTGCCCACCACGTCGGCGTTGGCAAACGCGCCGGGAAACGCCTGCAATACTTTTGTCGCTATCTTCGCCAGCCAGCGGTTGGTCAGGCCGGCGATGCCGTTTTGCTCATGCAGGACGACCGGCACCCCGCACAGCCACGCCGCCAGGCCGCCGGGACCGGAAACATAACCGCCCATGCCCAGCACCACATCCGGCCGGTAGGCGCGCATAATGGCTTTCGCCTGCCGCACCGCCCGCCAGATGCGCACCGGCGCATACAGCTGTGCCCGCCATCCTTTGCCGCGTAATCCGCTGATGCGGATAAAATCAATGTCGATACCGTTTTTCGGCACCAGATCGGCTTCCATGCGATCGGCGGTGCCCAGCCAGCGTACCTGCCAGCCCTGCGCCATCAGATAATGCGCCACCGCCAGCCCCGGGAATACATGACCGCCGGTACCGCCGGCCATCACCATTAAACGCCTGGTTTTGCCGGTCATCGGGGCCCCCTTGCAAACGCCTGCGCCTTGGTCAGGCGCGTTTCATAATCGATACGCAATAATAATACGATGGCGGTAGACATAATCAGCAAACTCGACCCACCATAACTGATAAGCGGCAACGTCAGCCCCTTGGTGGGCAGCATGCCCGCGGCCGCCCCCACGTTGACCAACGCCTGGAAACTGAACCAGATCCCGATGGCGCAGGCCAGGAATCCGGAGAAGCGCTGATCGATCTCCAGCGCCTTGCGCCCGATGGACATGGCGCGAAAAGCGACGAAGAATACCATCAACAGCGCCAAAACCACACCGAAATACCCCAGTTCCTCACCTAAAATCGCAAAGATGAAGTCGGTATGCGCCTCGGGCAGATATTCCAGTTTCTGTACCGAGTTCCCCAGCCCCTGTCCCCAGAATTCGCCGCGGCCGAACGCCATCAGCGATTGGGTCAGCTGGTAACCGCTGCCGAAGGGGTCCTGCCAGGGATCCCAGAACGAGGTGACGCGGCGCATACGGTAGGGTTCGGCGATAACCAACAGCACCACGGCAAAAATGCCCGAGCCGATAATCGACAGGAACTGCCACAGCTTCGCGCCGGCCAAAAACAGCATCGCCAGCGTGGTCACGAACAGCACCACCACGGTGCCCAGGTCGGGCTGCGCCAGCAGCAGCACCGCCAGAACCACCATCACGCCCATCGGTTTGCAAAAGCCCCAGAAGTTGGTACGGACTTCTTCCACTTTGCGCACCAGGTAACTGGCGAGATAGCAAAACAGCGACAGTTTGGATAATTCCGCCGGCTGGATACGCAGCGGTCCCAGCGCTATCCAGCGCGAGGCGCCGTTGACCGAACTGCCCACCACCAACACCACCAGCAGCATCACCATGGTGATCAGCAGCATGCCCGAGCTGTAGCGCTGCCAGACTTCCATCGGTATGCGCAACGTCACCAGCGACAGGCCGAACGCCAGCGCCAGGTAAAAGGCATCGCGCTTGGCAAAATAAAACGGGTCGTCGGACAGCCGCTGGCCGATGGGCATCGACGCCGAGGTGACCATGATAAAACCGAGGCAGGCAAGGCCCAGCGTCAGCCAAAGCAAAGTGCGATCGTAGAGCACGTTGGTGGGCGCCTCGACATCGCGCACGCCCATAATCCAATCTTTCAGTCCGCCAAAACGGCTCAGCCCCGGCATATGCATCAGCCTAACTCCTTTGCCAGCCGCACGAATTCATCGCCGCGATGTTCAAAACTACGGAATTGATCGAGGCTGGCGCACGCCGGCGACAGCAGGACCATGTCCCCTGCCCCGCATTGGCCGGCAATCAGTTTCATTGCCTGTTCCAGGGTCTCGGTGAGCGTCGAGACTTCCGGACGCAGGCCGGCCAGCTGCGCGCCGTCGCGGCCAAAGCAGTACAGTCTTATCCGTTCGCCCTGCAGCAGCGGCAGCAGCGGGCTAAAGTCCGCCGATTTGCCGTCGCCGCCCAGCAATAAATGCAGCGTGCCGTCGACCACCAGGCCATGCAGCGCCGCCTCGGTACTGCCGACATTGGTGGCCTTGGAGTCATTGATCCAGCGCACGCCGCGGTGTTCATAGGCCAGTTGGAAACGATGGGCCAGGCCGGTAAACGTCTCCAGCGCCTTCAGGCTCGCCGCGCGCGGGACGGATACGGCATCGGCCAGGGCCAGCGCCGCCAGGGCGTTGGTATGGTTATGGCGTCCGGTCAGCTTCATCGCGGCGGTATTGAGCACATCCTCGCCCCGGACGCTCAGCCATTGGCCGTCCGGGCGCAGATCGAGCCGGTAATCCCCGGCGCCGACGCCAAAACTGACGCAGCGCGGGTCATTGCCGCGCACCGGCATGGTCAGGGCGTCGTCGGCATTCACCACGCAGACCCGCGCCTGTTCGTAAATCTTTAATTTGGCCGCGCGGTACTGCTGCATACCCAGCGGATAACGGTTCATATGATCCTCGGTAACATTGAGGATGGTGGCGGCGGCGGCGCGCAGGCTGGAGGTCGTTTCCAATTGGAAGCTCGACAGTTCCAGCACGTACAGCTGATAAGGCTCGTTGAGCAGCATCAGCGCCGGCCAGCCGATATTACCGCCCACGCCCACGTGCCAGCCGGCGCTTTTCGCCATCTCGCCCACCAGCATGGTGACGGTGCTTTTGCCGTTGGAACCGGTAATCGCCACGATAGGCGCCCGGGCCTCGCGGCAAAACAGTTCAATATCGCCGACGATTTCCACGCCCGCGGCGGCGGCGGCGGCCAGGGCCGGATGCGCCAGGGCGATGCCGGGGCTGGCGACGATCAGATCCGCCTCCAGCAGCCAGTCTTCATTCAGGCCGCCCAGGTGCCGTTCCACCTTATCGGCAAGCTTATCCAGCCCTGGCGGTGTAAAACGGGTGTCCATCACCCGGGGCGTGACGTTTCGGCTGATAAAAAAATCAACGCAGGAGAGACCGGTCAGTCCCAACCCGATAATGACAACATTTTTACCCCGATAGTCGGTCATCATAGTTACCGCACCTTCAGCGTCGCCAGTCCAATCAGGACCAGCATCAGCGAGATTATCCAAAAGCGCACGATCACGCGCGGTTCCGGCCAGCCTTTCAGCTCATAATGATGATGAATCGGCGCCATGCGGAAAATCCGCTGGCCGCGCAGTTTAAACGACCCCACCTGCAGGATCACCGACATGGTCTCCATGACAAACACGCCGCCCATGATCACCAGCAGGAACTCCTGGCGCAACAGTACCGCAATGGTGCCAAGCGCCCCGCCCAGCGCCAGTGAGCCGACATCGCCCATAAATACCTGGGCCGGGTAGGTGTTAAACCATAAAAAACCCAACCCGGCGCCGACGATGGCGGTACAGACTATCACCAGTTCCCCCGCGTAACGGATATAGGGGATATGCAGATAGTTGGCGAAATTCATATTCCCGGTGGCCCAGGCCACCAGCGCCAGCCCGGCGGCGACAAACACCGTCGGCATGATCGCCAGGCCGTCCAGCCCGTCGGTCAGGTTTACCGCGTTGCTGGTGCCGACGATGACGAAGTAGGCCAGCAGGACATACAGCAGCCCGAGCTGGGGCATGATGTCCTTGAAAAACGGCACCACCAGTTGGGTGGCCGGCGTCCCTTTGCCCACCTGGTACATGGTAAACGCCACCGCAATGGCGATGATCGACTGCCAGAAATACTTCCAGCGGGCAATCAGTCCCTTGGTATCCTTGCGCACCACCTTGCGGTAGTCATCGATAAATCCGACCACGCCGTAACCCAGCAGCACAAACAGCACGCACCATACATACGGATTCGACGGGTAAGCCCACATCAGCACCGAAATGGTGATGGAGGTTAAAATCATCAGCCCGCCCATGGTGGGAGTGCCGCGTTTGCTGAAATGCGACTCCGGTCCGTCGCTGCGCACCACCTGGCCGATTTGCAATTTTTGCAGCCAGGCGATCAGATGCGGTCCCATCCACAGCGAAATAAATAACGCGGTCAGCAGGCTGACGATGGCGCGGAACGTCAAATACGAAAAGACGTTAAAGCCCGAATAAAATTGGACCAAATGTTCGGCCAGCCAAACTAACATGTTGCTTTCTCCTGTAACGCGCGCACTACCTGCTCCATTGCGGAACTACGTGAACCTTTGACTAATAGGGTAATTACCGCATGTTCAGACAGTAACTGCGTCAGACGGGAAGTCAGCGACGCTTTATCCTGGAAATGTTCGCCACGGCCGCTGGCTTCGCTTATTGCCTGGCTCAGCCTGCCGACGCTTAAAACTTTGTCAATGCCCGCCATACGTATGGCGTCGCCCACCTGGCGATGGCATTCTTCTTCCCCGTCGCCCAGCTCGGCCATATCGCCCACCACCATCACCCGGTAACCCGGCATGTCGGCCAAAACCTGCGCCGCGGCGGTCATCGAGCCGACGTTGGCGTTATAGCTGTCGTCGAGCAACAACCGGCCCTGGCCCAACGTAATGGGAAACAGCCGGCCCGGCACGGCGCTCAGCTGCGCCAGGCCGAGAACCACGGCTTCAAGGGTGGCGCCGACCGACAGCGCCAGCGCGCTGGCCGCCAGCGCGTTCGCCACGTTATGGCGCCCCGGCAAGGGGAGTTTCACCCGGCATTCGCCCAACGGGCAATGCAGCGTAAAATCGACTCCGCCCTGGGTAGCGCAAACGTCGCTGGCGTAAAAATCCACCGCGTCGCCCGCCTGCGGCGAGAAGCGCCATACCTGCTTATGCTGCAGCAGCGCCTGCCAGTGCGGCCAATCGTGGCTATCGGCATTGATAATGGCCCGGCCCTGGGGCGGCAGACTGCCGAAAATTTCGCCTTTGGCCTGCGCCACGCCGCTCAGCGAACCGAAACCCGCCAGATGCGCGGCGGACAGGTTGTTTACCAGCGCCGTTTCCGGCCTGACCAGATCGGTGGTATAGGCGATTTCGCCGATATGGTTGGCGCCAAGCTCGATAACCGCAAAATCATCCGCGGGCGTCAGGCGCAGCAGCGTCAGCGGCACGCCGATGTCATTGTTGAAATTGCCGTCGGTATATAACACCCGTCCGCACTGGCGCAGGATGGCGGCGGTCATTTCCTTGACCGACGTCTTGCCGGACGAGCCGGTCAGGGCCACGACCCGCGCGGGCACCTGGCTGCGCACCCAGGCGCCCAGCAATCCCAGGGCGCGGCGGGTATCGGCCACCAGCAGTTGGGGCACGTCCACCGGTAAGCGCTTACTCACCAGCAGGGCGATAGCCCCGCCGGCAATAGCCTGCCGCGCAAAATCATGGGCATCGAACGTCTCGCCCTTGAGCGCCACGAATAAACCGGACGGCGCCACGGCGCGCGAATCGGTGGATACGGCGCTGATAACGCTGTCCGCGCCGATAAATTCCGCGTTCAGCACCGGGGCCAGCGTTGCGAGGGATACGCTAATCATGCGAGCGCCCCCAATAAACGCGCCACGGTGGTACGATCGGAGTAATCCAGGCGTTGCTTGCCGATCAGCTGGTAATCCTCATGGCCCTTGCCCGCCACCAGCACCACGTCCTGCTCGCCGGCCTGCATCACGGCGCTGGTTACCGCTTCGGCCCGGCCCGGGATCACCGTGGCGCCGCCCGCATTCAGCAGCCCCGCCAGGATATCGTTGATGATGGCCATCGGCGCCTCGCCGCGTGGATTGTCATCGGTGATCACCACCCGATCGGCGTATTGTTCGGCGATGCCGCCCATCAGCGGGCGCTTACCTTTATCACGATCGCCGCCGCAGCCGAACACGCACCACAGTTTACCGTGGCAGTGCTGCCTGGCCGCCGCCAGCGCCTTTTCCAGCGCATCCGGCGTATGGGCGTAGTCCACCACCACCGTAGGTTTGCCGGCGGCATGAAATACTTCCATACGGCCGTTTACCGACTGTAACTGCCCCGCTTTGCGGGCCAGTTCAGCCAGCGGATAGCCCAGCGCCAGCAGGGTGGCAAAGGCCAACAGCAGGTTGCTGACATTAAACTCGCCAATCAGCCGGCTGCGGATTTGCCCGCCGCCCCAGCTGGAATCAAACTGGATTTCCACGCCGGTGGCGTGATACTGCACCCGGGTGGCCTGCAGCCAACGGGCGGGCAAGGGCGACGGCAGGCGCTGGCTGACGGATACCGCCACCGCCTCAGGCAGCCGGGCCAGCCAGCGCCGGCCCACCTCGTCGTCGGCGTTGATAATGCGCTGCGCCACATTAGGGCTGGCGAACAGCTGCCATTTAGCCGCTTCGTAATGGGCCATATCGCCATGGTAATCCAGGTGATCGCGGCTCAGGTTGGTAAACGCGGCGGCGGCGAAATGCACATCGGCCACCCGGTGCTGCACCAGGCCATGGGAAGAGACTTCCATGGCGGCGAACTCCGCGCCCTGCTGATGTAGCTGATACAGCGTCTGCTGCACATCAACGGCCGAGCCGGTGGTATTTTCCGCCGGGACGACCTGGCCGAATAAACCGTTGCCCACGGTGCCCATGACGGCGCTCGTGTCACCCATCAGCTGCGCCCATTGCGCCAGCAGGTGGGTGGTGGTGGTTTTACCGTTGGTGCCGGTGACGCCGGCCAGCCGCAGCGCCTGCGACGGCTGGCCGTAAAAACGGCCGGCCAGGGCCGATAACCGCGCGTTCAGTCCGGCAAGGTAGATAACCGGGACGCCATGCTGCTCGCGCAGCTCGCCATCCGCGGCCTCGCCGTCGGCTTCCGCCACCACGGCGGCAACACCTTGCGCAATAGCCTGGGAAATATAGCTGCGCCCGTCCGCTTTATGGCCGGCTACGGCCACAAACAGATCCCCGGCAGCCGCCGTGCGGCTGTCCAGCGTCATTTCCCTGAGCGCGCGCTCCGGCGCCTGGGGCACCCACGGAGCGAGCAATTCGCGCAAATTACGATCGGTCACCTGATCCCTCTTTTCGATTAGTTACCATGTCATTTTTATCTCCGGTCTGAAGAGCATCCGGTTCCACGTTCATCGTTCGCAACACGCCGCCCATAATGGCGCCGAACACCGGCGCGGATACGGCGCCGCCGTAGTATTTGCCGGCCTGCGGATCGTTGATGACCACCACCAGCGCGAAGCGGGGCTGGCTGGCCGGCGCCACGCCCGCGGTATAGGCGATGTATTTATTGATGTATTGTCCGTCGGGACCGACCTTTTTCGCGGTGCCGGTCTTGATGGCGATGCGATAGCCTTTGATGGCGGCCTTGGTGCCGCCGCCGCCGGGCAGCGCGACGCTTTCCATCATATGCACCACGGTGCGCACCAGGGTCTCGGGGAATACACGCTCGCCCGCCACCGGCGGATCGACCTTGGTAATCGACAGCGGGCGCAAAATGCCCAGGCTGCCGACCGTGGCATAGACACGCGCTAACTGTAACGGCGTTACCATTAGCCCGTAGCCGAAAGAGAAGGTGGCCCTCTCTATGTCAGACCACCGTTGTTTATGGGGAAATAAGCCACTGCTTTCTCCGACCAACCCCAAATTGGTCGCCTTACCCAGGCCAAAACGCGAGTAGGTATCTACCAGCGCCGAGGAGGGCATCGCTAACGCCAGCTTGGAAACGCCGACGTTACTCGATTTTTGCAAAACCCCGGTCAGGGTCAGCTCGGCATAACGGGCCACGTCTTTGATCTCATGGCCGTTGATGTAATAAGGCACGGTATTGAGTACGCTATTTTCCTTGATAACGCCGCGCTGCAAGGCGGTCATTACCACCATCGGCTTCACCGTGGAACCCGGTTCGAAAATATCGGTGATGGCGCGGTTGCGCATCACGTCCTTGGTCGTCCCGCTCAGGTTATTAGGGTTATAGGAAGGGCTGTTGGCCATCGCCAGAACCTCGCCGGTGTTGACATCCACCAGCACCGCGGTGCCCGATTCGGCTTTATTAAAGGCCACCGCGTTGTTCAATTCCCGGTAGACCACCGCCTGGAGCCGTTCGTCGATACTGAGGACCAGGTTATGCGCCGCCTGGCTATCGACGGTGGAGATATCCTCGATCACCCTGCCGAAGCGGTCTTTGCGCACCGTGCGCTCGCCGGGCTGGCCGGTCAGCCAGCGGTCGAAGCTTTTTTCCACCCCTTCGATGCCCTGGCTGTCGATATTGGTAAAACCGATCAGGTGGGCGGTAACTTGCCCCGCCGGATAGTAACGCCGCGACTCCTGGCGCAAATAAATACCGGGCAGCTTCAGCTTGTGGATGTAGTCGCCAATGGCCGGATTGACCTGACGCGCCAGGTAAACAAAGCGTCCCTTGGGATTGGCGTTAATGCGCGAGGACATCTGATCGAGGGGGATGGATAATGCGTCGGACAGCGCCTTCCAGCGGCTGTCGACGGTGATGCCGCCATGTTCGTTCACTTCCTTCGGGTCGGCCCAAATGGCGTTGACCGGCACGCTGACCGCCAGGGGGCGCCCGGCACGGTCGCTTATCATGCCGCGCGCGGTGGGCACTTCCTGCACACGCAGGGACCGCATATCGCCCTCGCGCACCAGCATGTCCGGATTGATAACCTGCAGGTAGCCTACGCGAAAAACCAGACCCAGCAACGCAAGTAAAATACAGCCGCACAACAACGCAAAACGCCAGCTGACAAAGCTGGCCTGATCTACATAGCGTTTCAATTTTATCGCTCGCGCGGCTTTCATTAAATGTTTAGTTATCCGGTTGCGTTAAGGTTGAACCACAATATTTTCCTGTGAAGGATCCACATGCTGCATCATCAGTTTTTCCGTGGCGAAACGTTCGACCCGGCTATGGTCGCCCAGGGCGTTTTCCTCCAGGATCAGGTTGCGCCATTCGATATCCAGCGCGTCCCGTTCCAGGACCAGTTGCTCGCGCTGGGCGGTCAGGCGCCGCGTTTCATGGGTGGTCGTCACCACCAGAATCGCGGACACCAGTACGGCGACCAGCAAAATAAACGGGATTTTCCCCTGGCGCAGCAGATCGCCGCCGATAATGCCGACCAGGCCGTGCCGTTCGCCGCCGATCATGACGGCAGCCTCTCGGCAAAACGTAACACCGAGCTGCGCGCGCGCGGGTTATCCGCCACTTCCCGCTCCGACGGCTGCATTTTGCCCACCGGCTTAAGCTGCGCCTGGCCGCCCTGCTCGGCGATCTGCGCTTCGGTCAACGGCATGCGCGCAGGCACCTGGGGTCCGCGGCTATGGTCGCGGATAAAACGTTTGACCAGCCGATCTTCCAGCGAGTGAAAGCTGATGACCGACAGGCGCCCGCCGGGCGCCAATACGCCAAGGGCGCTATCCAGCGCCCGTTCGAGTTCTTCCAGCTCGCTATTGATATAAATGCGGATCGCCTGGAAGCTGCGGGTCGCCGGATGCTTATGCTTTTCACGAAACGGGCTGGCGTTAACGATAAGCTCGGCCAGTTCATGGGTGCGCGTCATCGGCGACTGCTTACTTTTTTCCACGATGGCCTCGGCGATGCGTTTGGCAAAGCGCTCTTCGCCGAAGGTCTTTAACACCCAGGCGATATCGTCGGCGCCGGCCTTGGCCAGCCACTCGGCGGCGGACAGCCCGCGGGAGGTATCCATGCGCATATCCAGCGGACCGTCGCGCATAAAGGAAAACCCGCGCAGCGGATCGTCAAGCTGCGGCGACGACACGCCCAAATCAAGCAGGATGCCGTCCACGCGGCCGGTCAGCCCGCGCTCGGACATATAGTCCGCGATGGCGGAAAACGGGCCGTGGATAACGCTGAACCGGGGGTCGTCTATGGCGCGGGCGGCTTCAATGGCCTGGGGATCGCGATCAATAGCCAGCAGTTGTCCCTCCGCCCCCAATTGGGACAGGATCAGGCGCGAATGACCACCGCGACCGAACGTGCCGTCAATGTAAATGCCATTGGGGCGCAGGTTCAGGCCGTTAACCGCTTCATCCAGCAAGACGGTGGTATGTTGATAAGTTTCTGCCATAGCTATAGTGACAAGTCTTGTAGTCGCACAGAGAGTGGTTCCTGCGCCGACAGTTCAGCGTCGATATCATCCTTGACTTGTTGATACCAGGTCTGTTCATCCCACAATTCAAATTTATTGAATTGTCCAACCAGCATCACTTCTTTGGTAAGTCCGGCGTGGAGCCGTAATGTTTGCGCAATAAGCAGCCGCCCGGCGCCATCCATCTGGCATTCGCTGGCATGTCCCAACAACAGGCGCTGCACTCGGCGTTCGGCGGGGTTCATGCTCGACAGACGGGAAAGCTTCTGTTCAATCACTTCCCATTCCGGCAGGGGATAAAGCAACAGGCATGGTTGGTGGAGGTCGATGGTACACACCATCAATCCTTCCGTTTCCTCGATCAGCTTTTCCCTGTAGCGGGTTGGCACGGCTAGCCTGCCTTTACTGTCGAGATTAACCAACGTTGCCCCACGGAACATATGTCGATTTACCCCCGAAAAACCCTTTTCACCACGAAACCCCACTTATTCCCACGCAAAAGAGTGTACGAATGGTATTAAAACATTGTCAAGCTACTAACGAGCAAGAATGGGATTATTTATGCATCAATTAAGAAACTCTGACGGGAATTAGTTGCAGAGGGGCAAAAAAGTACACTAATAACATCATGATATTCATAAATGCGGTGTTTCGATTAAAAATTAGCAATTTTTTGATATAAACCCAGACCAAGCCGCCTGAGGGAGCGTCGGGTCGCCGGCGCCGATTATACGCTTACCGCGGCGCCTCGCTCAATCGCCAGATCGGCCTGGACGGCGGTGCATTTGTTTTAGCGCAATTTTTTTATAATTGCCGTCGCGCAAGCCATCCTAAACAGGCTTTGAAATATAAAGATGCGCCGACATTAATAATGTGGTCTTTACTTTTATTTACCGATAAAACTGGCGATTTTATCCGCAATTTTATTTATGAATGTCCAGCTTAATTAGCCAATCCAGAATATTCCTAACGCAAATTTTGCCTGTAGAAATTGGCTGACTGTCATTTATTTCGCGAACAATTGCCGCCAAATCCAAACCTTCCGCCAACGACCGCTACATAACTTATTGAAAATAAATCATTAAAGTTTCCAGGCCGAATGAAATAGCTTAACGTGAACATCAACGCTGGAAATTAAGCATAAGGAGCTGCTCATATGATTGAAATAAAAACTATTAGCTAGTTAACTACTTACATCCAGTGATGTACTCTATGCCACATAGAATACACACCACAAAACACTATCACCGATGCGTAAACGCATCACCCGGCGACCTTTTTCCTTTGGAGCTACCCGTTATGTTTTCGCGCTCATCTCGTCTGCGCATGGCTGCGGCTGACACATTTGCTTTGGTGGTGTATTGCTTTATCGCGGGGATGTTTATTGAGGTGTTGCTGTCCGGCATGACACTTCAACAATCCTTATCCTCCAGATTGCTTTCCGTTCCGGTCAACATTGTCATTGCCTGGCCGTTCGGCCAGTATCGCGATGCGGTGCTGAGATTGGCGCGCCGTCACGGCCCGAACCGGTTCTGGGCGCGTAACATTGCCGATTTGCTGGCCTATGTCAGTTTTCAATCGCCGGTGTATGTCCTGATCCTGCTGGCGGTCGGCGCGGATTCACAACAGATTTTGACGGCGGTCACGTCTAATGCGGTAGGGTCGATGATTCTGGGCGTGGCATATGGCTATTTTCTTGAGTATTGCCGCCGGCTGTTCCACGTGAAAGGCTACGTTAACTGATTTACCCCGCAAACCCGGTCCGGCAGCATTGGCGCCGGGCCGGAACCCGACAGCCCGGCTTCACCGGGCTTAACCACCTTGCGGGCGAGGGCGGGCAAGGCCCTCAGGCGCGGCTGAGCGAGCCGCGGCGAAACAGGCTGCGCCTGATACGGGTCAATCCCGGTTTCGGCCTGTGCGGCTCGTCCAGGCTTGCCAGCACCAATTCCAGCACCCGCTCCGCCACCTCACGATGACGCTGCGCCACCGCCAGCACCGGACACTCCAGGAAATCCAGCAGTTCATTATCGCCGAAAGTGGCGATCGCCAAATCGGGCGGCAGCCTGCCGCTACGCTTTAATGTCACGTCCATCACGCCCTGCAGCAGGGAAAACGACGTGGTAAAAATCGCCTGCGGCATGTCATGGCTCTCCAGATACTGGCTGAACAACGCCGCCGAAGACGAGCGCTCATAACTATTGGCATAGAGGAAATCAGGCTGCCTGGCGTCGCCTTCCCATCCGCGCCTGAAGCCCTGCTCGCGCAGGAAACTCACCGACAGCTCGGGCAAAGCGCCTAAATACAAAACCGACGCGCCGTGAAAACTGCGCAGTTCCCGCGACAACATTTCCGCATCATCCTGATCCGCGCCCACCACGCTGATAAAATGATCGGGATCAAGCGCGCGATCGAGGGCGATAATAGGAAAAGGATCGGTGGCCCAGCGCTGGTAAAATGGATGTTCCGGCGGCAAGGCCGTGGAAACGATAATGGCGTCCACCTGCCGTTGCAGCAGATGTTCAATGCAGCGCATTTCATTATCCGGCTGATCCTCGGAACAGGCGATCAGCAACTGATAGCCGCGCTGGCGCGCCTGGCGCTCCAGATAGTTGGCGATGCGGGTATAACTGGTATTCTCCAGATCGGGTATCACCAGGCCGATGGAACGCGTCCTCCCTGCCCTGAGACCGGCGGCAACCGCGTTGGGATGGTAGTTATGTTCCCGAACCACCGCCATCACCTTTTCCACGGTTTTATCGCTAACGCGGTATTGTTTCGCTTTACCGTTGATCACATAACTGGCGGTTGTGCGCGAAACGCCTGCCAGGCGCGCGATTTCATCCAGTTTCACAGAGACTCCTTTGCGCTGAAAGATTTAACAGTGACCCAATATATCCATATTCTCATCGGGGTATATCATTATGCTACAACTTTTATCAGCATAAAACGCCAAGAAGCGAATAGACGCGCGAGTAAGGCGGGGAAATGGCGGTACACAAAGCAGAAACCGTTTTGTTCAAGGAAGAGCGTGCCAACACCAAACGTAAAGCAGACGTGTTCAAGGAAATGCGTGCCAAGGGGGTCGAATCGGGCGTGGTGTTCCCGCCCGACCGAGGCCCCATGGCAGGCTATGCCCGCCATCACCGATGCCGCATAAAACCTGTTAAAGGGAGAGCATGCCGATGGGGTTGAATCGGGCGTGGTGTGCCCGCCCGACCGAGGCCCCATGGCAGGCTATGCCCGTCATCACCGATGCCGCATAAAGCGTGTTAAAGGGAGAGCGCCCCTACGACTCGATGCTCAGCGCATCACCTTATCGCCGCGCGCCAGCCCGACGATCCCTGACCGGGCCACTTCGACGATACTGCCCACGTCGCGAATAGTGGACAAAAAAGCATCCAGCTTATCGCTGGTCCCCGCCAGCTGAACGGTATACAGCGACGAGGTCACATCCACGATCTGCCCGCGGAAAATATCGGCGCAGCGCTTCACTTCCTCGCGCGCGCCGCCCTCGGCCTGCACCTTCACCAACATGATTTCCCGCTCGACATGAGTACCCTGCCCTTGCCCAAGCTCGCTCACGCGCAGCACATCCACCAGCTTATGCAGCTGTTTCTCGATTTGCTCCAGCACCTTGGCGTCGCCCATGGTCTGGATGGTCATGCGCGACAACGTGGGATCGTCGGTCGGCGCCACGGTCAGGCTCTCGATATTGTAACCGCGCTGGGCAAACAACCCGATCACCCGCGATAACGCGCCCGACTCGTTTTCCAGCAATACTGATAAAATCCGGCGCATGATCAGGTCCTCTCCGTTTTGCTTAACCACATTTCGTCCATGCCGCCGCCCCGAATCTGCATGGGATAGACATGTTCCGTACCGTCAACCATCACATCCACGAACACCAGACGATTCTTTTGCGCCAGCGCCTGGGCCAGCTTGCTTTCCAGCTCATCCGGCGACTGGATGGAAATGCCCACATGGCCGTAGGCTTCCGCCAGCTTGACGAAATCCGGCAGCGATTCCATATAGGACTGGGAATGACGGCCGGAATAGATCATATCCTGCCACTGCTTCACCATACCCAGATAACGATTGTTCAGACTCACCACCACCACCGGCAGATCATATTGCAGCGCCGTGGACAACTCCTGAATATTCATCTGGATACTCCCGTCGCCGGTAATACAAATCACCGTTTCGTCGGGCAGCGCCAACTTCACGCCAAGCGCGGCGGGCAACCCGAAGCCCATGGTGCCCAGGCCGCCGGAGTTAATCCAGTGGCGCGGCTGGTCAAATTGATAATAGAGCGCGGCGAACATCTGATGCTGGCCGACATCCGAAGTCACATACGCCTTGCCGCCGGTCAGGCGGAACAAGGTTTCGATCACCGCCTGCGGCTTGATCTTGCCGCTGCGGTGATCGTAGTCCAGGCAATGGCGGGCGCGCCACTGTTCGATATCCTGCCACCAGTCGCGCAACGCGTCGAACTGCTGCGTATTCTCGCCCTGCTCCAACTGATCCAGCATTTGCACCAGCACCTGGCGGGCGTCGCCGACGATGGGCACGTCCGCCGTAACGGTTTTGGAAATCGAGGCCGGATCGATATCGATATGCAGCACCGTGGCATCCGGACAGTATTTTAATAAATTATTCGTGGTGCGATCGTCAAAACGCACCCCGACTGCAAAAATCACATCGGCGCGATGCATCGCCATATTGGCTTCATAAGTGCCGTGCATCCCCAGCATGCCCAGGCTCTGGCGATGTGTACCCGGGAAACTGCCCAATCCCATCAAAGAACTGGTCACCGGTATATTGAGTTTTTCGGCCAGCAGACGCAGCTCCTGATGGCAACCGGCGGTTATCGCCCCGCCGCCGGTATAGATAACCGGACGCTCGGCGGCCAGCAGGGTTTGCAGCGCGCGGCGTATTTGCCCTTTATGGCCCTGTACCGTCGGATTATAGGAACGCAGCGATACCGAGTCCGGGTAAAGATAGGGAAATTTATTGGCCGGATTAACGATATCCTTGGGCACGTCAATCACCACCGGGCCGGGACGGCCGGTGGCGGCAAGGTAAAAGGCTTTTTTCAGGATGCCGGGGATATCTTCGGTTTTCTTCACCAAAAAGCTGTGTTTCACCACCGGGCGGGAAATGCCCACCATATCGCATTCCTGAAAAGCGTCGAAACCGATAAGCGAACTGGCCACCTGGCCGGAAATCACCACCAGGGGAATGGAATCCATATAGGCGGTGGCAATGCCGGTCACGGCATTGGTGGCGCCCGGGCCGGAGGTCACCAGCACCACGCCCACCTTGCCGGTGGCGCGCGCATAGCCGTCGGCCATATGCACCGCGCCCTGCTCGTGACGCACCAGGATATGATCGATCCCGCCTACCGTATGCAGCGCATCGTAGATGTCCAGCACGGCCCCGCCGGGATAACCGAATATATGCTTCACGCCCTGGTCGATTAACGATCGGACGACCATCTCGGCTCCTGACAACATCTCCATGGGTTTGCCTCCAGGCTTACGTAGGTTCTTCGCAGCAGCAACAGGCCGCTGTCGCTTGGCACAGGGATGGGAAAAGCTGCCCCTGAAATATTTTTGTTATTAATTTATGACCGGTAACGATAACGCCAGATGATAAGGCAGGCAAATAGCAAAAATCAGCACCGCGGCGGCGCTAATAATTTTTACGCTACCGTTCTCGAGATTGACGCTATAAAACACTGCTTTTAACGCGGCACAAAACCCACCGCGCTGCTGGACGGGATAATTACAGCATCTTAACATTTGCATGGATTAACCGCGAAATGCGCGCGGTGATAAGCATTGCGTATGAATGGTTGACACCCGCCAATGAATCCTGTACCTATAAATACAATGACTCATTCATGAACTGGGACGCCGCTCTAACATGTTCGCTTCTTTCCGTCTACTAGGCCTACTACTACTCGCACTGTCGATGCGCGGTACGCTGGTACACGGAGTTCAGAGCTGACTCATACGTCCCAGATAAAGAACCCGCGCATGGCGCGGGTTTTTTTTTGCCCGCGCAACGTGCCCAGAAACCGCGTCCAAAAACGAAGATAGGATTAATCATGAGCCAACAAGTTATAATTTTTGATACCACGCTGCGCGACGGTGAACAAGCATTGCAGGCCAGCCTGAGTGTGAAAGAGAAACTGCAAATCGCCCTGGCTCTGGAAAGAATGGGCATCGATGTAATGGAAGTGGGTTTCCCGGTGTCCTCTCCCGGCGACTTTGAGTCGGTCCAGACCATTGCCCGTCAAATCAAGAACAGCCGGGTTTGCGGCCTGGCCCGCTGCGTGGAAAAAGATATCGATGTGGCCGCCGAAGCCTTGCGCGTCGCCGAGGCGTTCCGCATCCATGTGTTCCTGGCGACCTCCACGCTGCATATTGAATCCAAGCTCAAGCGCAGCTTCGAACAGGTGATGGAGATGGCGGTGCAGTCGGTCAAACGCGCGCGCAACTACACCGACGATGTGGAATTCTCTTGCGAAGACGCCGGCAGGACCCCGATCGATAACCTGTGCCGTATCGTCGAAGCGGCGATTAACGCCGGCGCCCGCACCATCAATATTCCCGATACCGTCGGCTACACCACCCCGGTGCAGTTCGGCGGCATCATCACCTCCCTGTATGAACGCGTGCCCAATATTGATAAAGCCATTATCTCGGTGCATTGCCACGACGATCTGGGCATGGCGACCGGCAATTCCATCGCCGCGGTGCAGGCCGGCGCCCGGCAGGTCGAAGGCACCCTGAACGGCATCGGCGAGCGCGCCGGCAACACCGCGCTGGAAGAAGTGATCATGGCGATTAAAGTGCGCGCCGATATCCTGGGCGTGCACACCAATATCAATCATCAGGAAATCTACCGTACCAGCCAGATTGTCAGCCAGCTGTGCAATATGCCCATCCCGGCCAACAAGGCGGTGGTGGGGTCCAACGCCTTTGCCCACTCCTCCGGCATCCATCAGGACGGCGTGCTGAAGAACCGCCAGAACTACGAAATCATGACGCCGGAAACCATCGGTCTGAAGGAAGTGCAGTTAAACCTGACCTCGCGTTCCGGCCGGGCGGCGGTGAAGCATCGCATGCAGGAAATGGGCTATCAGGAACAGGATTATAATCTGGACGAACTGTATGCCGCCTTCGTCAAGCTGGCGGACAAAAAAGGCCAGGTATTCGATTACGACCTCGAAGCGCTGGCGTTTATCAGCAAGCAGCAGGAAGAACCCGAACATTTCCGCCTGGACTATTTCAGCGTCCAGTCCGGCTCCAACGATATGGCCACGGCGTCGGTTAAGCTGGTGTGCGGCGAGGAAACCAAATCCGAAGCGGCAACCGGCAATGGTCCGGTGGACGCGGTCTACCAGGCGCTGAACCGGATCACCGACTATCCCATCACGCTGCAGAAATATCAGCTGACCGCAAAAGGCCACGGCCGCGACGCGCTGGGCCAGGTGGATATCGTGGTGGATTATCACGGCCGCCGCTTCCACGGGGTCGGCCTGACCACCGATATCATCGAATCCTCGGCCAAGGCAATGATACACGTGATGAACAATATCTGGCGCGCGCGGCAGGTCGAAATCGAACTGCAGCGTCTGCAAGGGCAAAACAATAAACGGGATTACCAGGAAACGGTGTGAACATGAGTAAGACATATCATATAGCGGTATTGCCGGGCGACGGCATTGGCCCTGAAGTCATGGCGCAGGCCTACAAAATTTTAACCGCCGTGCGCCAGCGTTTTGACGTACGCATCACCACCAGCGAATACGACGTCGGCGGCGCCGCCATCGATCGCCACGGCAGCCCGCTGCCCGCCGCCACGGTCAACGGCTGCGAGCAGGCCGACGCCATTCTGTTCGGCTCGGTGGGCGGCCCGAAATGGGAACACTTGCCGCCGGCCCAGCAGCCCGAGCGCGGCGCGCTGTTGCCGCTGCGTAAACACTTCAAACTGTTCAGCAACCTGCGTCCGGCGCGGCTGTATCCGGGTCTGGAGGATTTCTGTCCGCTGCGCGCCGATATCGCCGCCCGCGGGTTTGATATCCTGTGCGTACGCGAGCTGACCGGCGGCATCTATTTCGGCCAGCCGAAAGGCAGGGAAGGCAGCGGCATGCATGAACGCGCGTTCGATACCGAGGTCTATCACCGCTTTGAAATCGAGCGCATCGCCCGCATCGCCTTTGAATCCGCCCGCAAGCGCCGCGGCAAAGTGACCTCGATCGATAAAGCCAACGTGCTGCAAAGCTCGATTATGTGGCGTGAAATCGTCACTGAAATCGCCCAGGATTATCCGGACGTGGCGTTGGCGCATTTATATATCGATAACGCCACCATGCAGTTGATCAAGGACCCGTCCCAGTTTGACGTGCTGCTGTGCTCCAATCTGTTTGGCGATATCCTGTCCGATGAATGCGCCATGATCACCGGCTCGATGGGCATGCTGCCCTCCGCCAGCCTCAATGAACAAGGCTTCGGTCTCTACGAGCCCGCGGGCGGTTCGGCGCCGGATATCGCCGGCAAGAACCTGGCCAACCCGGTGGCGCAAATCCTGTCCACCGCGCTGTTGCTGCGCTACAGCCTGGGCCTGGATGAAGCCGCCGCCGCCGTTGAACGGGCGGTCAACCAGGCGCTGGAAGCCGGACACCGTACCGCCGATCTGGCCGGCAGCGGCGCCGCGGTCGGCACCGATGAGATGGGCAGTATTATCGCCGGTTATATTACCCAGGGGGCATGAAGAGTATGGGCAAGTCGTTATATCAAAAATTATATGATGCGCACGTCGTCTACGAAGCGCCGGAAGAAACGCCTTTATTGTATATCGATCGTCACCTGGTGCATGAGGTGACGTCGCCGCAGGCGTTCGACGGCCTGCGCGCCATGGGCCGTCCCGTGCGCCAGCCGTCAAAAACCTTTGCCACCATGGACCATAATGTCTCCACCCAAACCAGGGACATTAACGCCAGCGGCGAGATGGCCCGTATCCAGATGCAGGAACTGATAAAAAACTGCGCGGAATTCGGCGTCCAGCTGTATGACCTGAATCATCCCTACCAGGGCATCGTACATGTGATCGGTCCCGAGCAGGGCATGACGCTGCCGGGCATGACCATCGTCTGCGGCGATTCCCATACCGCCACCCACGGCGCCTTCGGCGCGCTGGCCTTCGGCATCGGCACCTCGGAAGTGGAGCACGTGCTGGCCACCCAGACCCTGAAACAGGGCCGGGCCAAGACCATGAAGATTGAAGTTACCGGCCGCGCCGCCCCCGGCATTACCGCCAAGGATATCGTGCTGGCGGTCATCGGTAAAACCGGCTCCGCCGGCGGTACCGGCCATGTGGTGGAATTCTGCGGCGAGGCGATCACCTCCCTGAGCATGGAAGGCCGCATGACGCTGTGCAATATGGCGATAGAAATGGGCGCCAAGGCCGGTCTGGTGGCGCCGGACGACACGACTTACGCCTATCTGCAGGGCCGCCAGTTCGCGCCGAAAAGCGATAACTGGCTGCAGGCGATCGCCTACTGGAATACCCTGAAGTCCGACGACGACGCGGTCTTCGATAGCGTGGTCACCCTGCGCGCCGACGATATCGCTCCGCAGGTCACCTGGGGTACCAATCCGGGTCAGGTGATTGCCATTAACCAGATAATCCCGTCGCCCGACTCGTTCAGCGATCCGGCGGAACGCAACTCCGCCGCCAAGGCGCTGGCTTATATGGATTTGCAGCCCGGCATCCGCCTGACCGACGTGGCTATCGATAAAGTGTTTATCGGTTCCTGCACCAACTCGCGCATCGAGGATTTACGCGCGGCCGCCGCCGTAGCCAAGGGGCGCCGCGTCGCCACCGGCGTACAGGCCATCGTGGTGCCGGGTTCCGGACCGGTCAAGGCCCAGGCGGAAGCCGAAGGCCTGGACAAAATCTTTTTGGACGCCGGCTTTGAATGGCGTTTACCCGGCTGCTCCATGTGCCTGGCCATGAATAACGATCGTCTTAACCCAGGCGAGCGTTGCGCATCCACCAGCAATCGTAATTTCGAAGGGCGCCAGGGTCGCGGCGGCAGAACTCATCTGGTCAGTCCGGCCATGGCGGCGGCGGCGGCGGTTACCGGTCATTTTGCCGACATTCGCGAATTGAATTAAGGAGACAGTTTTATGGCAAAATTTACCCAACATACCGGGCTGGTGGCGCCGTTGGATGCCGCTAACGTGGATACCGACGCCATTATTCCGAAACAGTTTTTACAAAAGGTCACCCGCACCGGTTTCGGCCAACATCTGTTTAACGACTGGCGTTTTCTCGACGACGCCGGCAAGGTGCCCAATCCCGACTTTGTACTGAATAAACCGCGCTATCGCGGCGCCAGCATTTTACTGGCGCGGGAAAACTTCGGCTGCGGCTCGTCGCGTGAACATGCGCCTTGGGCGTTGGCCGATTACGGCTTTCAGGCGATCATCGCGCCAAGCTTTGCCGATATTTTTTACGGCAACAGCTTTAACAGCCAACTGCTGCCCATTACGTTGTCGCCGCAGCAGGTGGATGAACTGTTCCTCCTGGTCGCGGCCAATGAAGGCATCACCTTCACGGTGGATTTGGAACACCAGCGGGTCATTGCCGGCGAGAAGAGCTATCCGTTCGAGATCGATGCGTTTCGCAAGCATTGCATGATCAACGGGCTGGACAGTATCGGACTGACGTTGCAGCATGAAGGCGCGATTGCGGATTATGAGGCGAGCCAGCCGGCGTTTTTGCACTAAGTGTCGATTGCTGGCGACGGCGTGGGTACGCTGGGAGCAGGTTTCTCTTGCCGCTAGCAGCGGCGTTCCCTGTTGCCTGGTGCAGGCAAGCGACAAGAGGGATGCTAGCCCATCCCTCTTGTCTCCCGGGCTTCCGGCAGATCGTGCGCCGCTGCGCGGTCCCTGGCGTCACAATATCCCTTCTTATGGACCGCACGGGACGCGCTCCCGGCGCGACCCTTAGCTTTCGCCGCTCCCGGCGGCTCATCCAGCCGGGCATTGTGCCGCCAGCGCACTTTATGCCGGTACAACGTCAAAACCAACGTCTGTAATTAAAAAGTCTTTATTTGAACGCCGGGAATTTGTATGCCGGTAACTTAAATGCCGGGAATTTATACGCCGGTAACTTAAATGCCTGGAATGTGAACGCCGGTGATAAGGGGAGCGGCCCTTTGGCCGGCATTGAGCGCGCTGACGGAGCCGGTTCCACCGGCACGAGCCGCTGGACGCGGCGAGAGGCCCGTTCGCGCCGGGAGCGCGTACGGGCCGGTGCGAAAAGGTGGATCCGGCGCAGGAAGGCACCGCTTGCGGCGCGCGACCTGCCGGGAGCGCGGGGTCAAGGGGATGGCGCGACTGCCATCCCCTTGTCGCTTGCCAGCGCCCGGCTCAACATATAAAACCAAACTTACGGCAAGCGAAAATACCGCAGGACTTTTATATCACCCCCCGCCACGAGACATCACATCCACTCCCGGTATTCCTGCTCGGACAGTGAATCCGTATGCCATTGGGTTACCTGTAACAACAGCGCCATGCGCTGTCCGCTGCGGCCCCTGTCGGGACGGATCACGCCGCGCCCGCAAATGGCGGTAAAATAATGCTGATAAAACCGGCGCAAATTGGCTATTTTCATCGTTACAATCCCTATTCTGCCCTTTCGACACGACCAGTATCGGCTTAAGATACCGGAAGAAAAACAGATGACTTTTTAAGGAGTGTTCCTCTTTTATGTCCTCGCCACGCCTGCAGCAACAATTTATCCGCCTGTGGCAAAGCTGCCAGGGCAAGACACAGGAAACCACCCTGAACGAACTGGCGCAGGCGCTGAGCTGTACGCGCCGGCATGTGCGTACGCTGCTGAAAACCATGCAGGAAATGGGCTGGCTGCAGTGGCAGGCGACAGCCGGGCGCGGCAAGCGCTCGCAGCTGACCTTTCACTATACCGGCCTGGCGTTGCAACAGCAGCGGGCGGAGGATCTGCTGGAGCAGGATCGCATCGAGCAGTTGGTCCAACTGGTGGGCGATAAGGACAGGGTACGCCAGATGCTGCTTTCCCATCTGGGCCGCAGCTTCCGCCAGGGCAAGCACATATTGCGGGTACTGTATTATCGCCCGCTGCTGAACCTGCTGCCCGGCAGTCCTTTGCGGCGTTCTGAGAACCACATCGTGCGGCAGATTTTCAGCGGCCTGACCAAAATAAATGAGGAAAATGGGGAACTGGAAGCGGACCTCGCCCATCATTGGCAGCAAATTTCGCCGTTGTTATGGCGCTTTTACCTGCGTCCGGCGATCCATTTTCATCATGGGCGGGAACTGACGCCGCAGGATGTGTGCAGCTCGCTGCTGCGCCTGCGGGGAAATCCGCTGTTTTGCCATATAAAAGCCGTCTCGTCCGCCATCCCCAATACCGTTGATGTCGCCCTGACCGCCGCGGACGACTGGCTGCCCTGGCTATTGGGCAGCGTGCCGGCCATGATTTTGCCGCAGGAATGGGAGACGATGCCGGACTTCGTCCGCCGTCCCGTCGGCACCGGACCCTATGCGGTGATCGACAACCGGGAAAGCTTATTGAAGATTCGCGCCTTTGATGATTATTTCGGCTATCGCGCACTGATTGATGAAGTGAATATCTGGATCTTGCCGGAACTCACCGCCGAGCTGAGCTATTCCGGCGTCCAGCTCCAGGCGGATAACAGCACCCCGGGTCAATTGGAAACCCGGCTGGAGGAAGGCTGCTATTTCCTGCTGTTTGATGCCCGTTCGCCGCTGATGCAAAACGATGATACCCGCCGCTGGCTGAGTGAAAATATCGATCCCATCGCCATGCTGACCGAGGCGGGATCGGCCTACCAGCATTACTGGTCGCCGGCCTACGGTATCCTGCCGCGCTGGCGCCATAGCCGGGTCGCGCAACCGCGGCCAAGGCCCGCGGAGCTGCGCAGCATCACCCTGACGGTTTATCGCGCCCATTCGGAATTCGATGATCTTTGCCGCGCGCTCGGTGCGGTGCTGGCCCGGCAGGACATCGCGCTGGTGATCAATACCGTGGATTATGCCACCTGGCATAACGGTGAGGCCGAGAGCGATTTATGGCTCGGCAGCGCTAATTTTTACCTGCCGCTGGATTATTCCCTGTTCGCCAGCTTTTACGAGATGCCGCTGATGCATCATTGCCTGCCGGCCGACCTTAGCGACGCGCTGGAGAAATGGCGCGGCAAGGGCCTGTCCATGGCGCAATGGTGCCAATCGCTTATCACCGGCCATCGCCTGCACCCGCTGTTCCATCATTGGCTGATTCTACAGGGCCAGCGCAGCATGCGCGGGGTCAGGATGAATACGCTGGGATGGTTTGATTTCAAATCCGCCTGGTTCGCCCCGCCGGACCCGCAAGACCCGCAAGACACATAAGACACATAAGACACATAAGACACATAAGACACGTTAGACACGTTAGATACGTTAGATACGTTAGACACGTAAGACAGGCTGTTAAGCCAGGGATAAAACCATTACACTTGCATTTGTTCTCAACGGGGTGCGAAGCGTCCGGCATAGCGTTAGCCGGCGCGCAAGCTGAGAGTATACCCGTCGAACCTGATCCGGCTAATACCGGCGAAGGGATTTGAGAGTGCGTCCCGCTGCCGCCTCAAACGCCTTTGCCGCCTTTTTTTTTCCAGGAGCGCAAAGTGTTGAAAAAATGGTTACCCTGCCTGCTATTGCTCGCCGCCGCCCCGGCGTTGGCAAAACCCGTCCTGACGGTTTATACCTATGATTCCTTTGCCTCCGAATGGGGCCCGGGGCCGGCGATAAAAACCGCCTTTGAAAAAGACTGTGGCTGCGAGCTGAAATATGTCGTGCAGGAAGATGGCGTCGCCCTGCTCAACCGTTTGCGCATCGAAGGCAAGAACAGCGACGCGGATGTGGTGCTGGGCCTGGATAACAACCTGCTTAAGCCCGCGCAGGATACGCATCTCTTTACGGCGCATAACGTCGACACCGCTCATCTGACCTTGCCGCAGGCGTGGCATGATCCCACCTTCCTGCCTTTTGATTACGGGTATTTTGCGTTTGTCTATGACAAGAACAAGCTGAAAAATCCGCCCAAAAGCCTGCATGAGCTGATAGACGGGCCGCAGGCGCTGAAAATCATTTACGAAGATCCGCGCACCAGTACCCCGGGACTGGGCTTATTGCTCTGGGTGCAGCAGGTATATGGCGATAAAGCGCCCCAGGCCTGGCAACGGCTGGCGAAAAAAACCGTTACCGTGCCCAAGGGCTGGAGCGAAGCCTATGGCTTATTCCTGAAAGGAGAAGCGGACATGGTGCTCAGCTATACCACGTCGCCGGCCTATCATATCAACGAGGAAAAGAAGGATAACTATGCGGCGGCGACCTTCAGCGAAGGCCACTATCTCCAGGTCGAGGTGGCCGGACAATTAGCCGCCAGTAAAAATCCGCAGCTGGCGCAGCAGTTTATGCGTTTTGTCGTTTCCCCGGCTTTCCAGCAGACCATTCCCACAGGCAACTGGATGTATCCGGTGATCAAAACCGCGCTGCCGGCCGGCTTTGACGTATTGCCGGCCAAGACGCTGAATTTCAGCGCGGATGACGTGGCGGCCAAACGCGGCGCGTGGACCCAGGATTGGTTGCGTTCCGTCAGCCAATGATGCCTGGCCGATGATACCGCGCTGGTTATGGCCGGGACTGCTGGCCGCGCTGATGCTGACGGCCGTGGCCCTGACGGCAGTCGGCGCCTTGTGGCTGAACGCGCCGACGCTCCAATGGCGCGACGTGCTGTCGGACAGCTATCTGTGGCATGTCCTGCGTTTTACCTTTTGGCAGGCGCTGCTGTCGGCGCTGCTATCGGTGCTGCCCGCCGTTTTTTTGGCGCGGGCGCTTTACCGCCGGCGGTTTCCGGGACGCCTGCTGTTGCTGCGCTTTTGCGCCATGACGCTGGTGCTGCCGGTGCTGGTGGCCGTGTTCGGCATCCTGAGCGTGTATGGTCGCCAAGGCTGGCTGGCGCAGCTATGCCTCTGGCTGCATATTCCCTACGGTTTTTCACCCTACGGCCTGCGGGGGATCCTGCTGGCCCATGTATTTTTTAACCTGCCGTTGGCCACCCGCCTGTTGTTGCAGGCGCTGGAAGGCATTCCGGTGGAGCAGCGCCAGTTGGCCGCGCAGCTGGACATGGCGGGCTGGCATTTCTTCCGCATTCTTGAGTGGCCTTATCTGCGCCGTCAACTGCTGCCTGCGGCGGCGCTGATATTTATGCTGTGTTTCGCCAGTTTTGCCACGGTGCTGTCGTTGGGCGGCGGACCGCGGGCGACCACCATTGAGCTGGCGATTTACCAGGCCTTAAGCTATGACTACGATCCCGGCCGCGCGGCGCTGCTGGCCCTGGTGCAAATGATCTGTTGCCTGGGGCTGGTCTTGTCCAGCCAACGGCTGACCCGCGCGTTTCCCGTCGGCGCGACGCATTTTTCCCAGTGGCGCAATCCCGGCGATAATCTGGCGCGCCGTTTGACCGACGCGCTGGTTATTGTCCTGGCGCTGGCGCTGCTGGCGCCGCCCCTGCTGGCCGTGGTGGCCGGCGGTGTCAATACGGGCATGGCGCGGGTCCTGTCGCAGCCGGCGCTGTGGTCGGCATTGCTGACGTCGCTGCGCATTGCCCTGGGCGCGGGCCTGCTGTGCGTGGTGCTAACGCTGATGCTGCTATGGAGCAGCCGCGAGCTGAGGCTGCGTCAACGTCCCTGGTCCGCGCAGCTGCTCGATCTTAGCGGCATGCTGATCCTGGCGATGCCGGGCATTGTGCTGGCCACCGGTTTCTTCCTGATCGCCACCCATACCCTGGGATTGCCCCGTTCCCCCTATGCATTGGTCATACTGACCAATGCGCTGATGGCCATTCCCTACGCCCTGAAAATTCTGGAAACGCCGATGCTGGACCTGGCGGAAAGGTATAATCGTTTATGCCTGTCCCTGGATATGCGCGGCCTGACACGGCTACATTGGGTGGAATGGCGCGCGCTGCGCCAGCCGATTGGCCGCGCCATGGCATTCGCCTCTATCCTGTCGCTGGGTGATTTTGGCGTGGTAGCGTTGTTCGGCAATGAACATTTCCGGACCCTGCCGCTCTATCTTTACCAGCAAATCGGCGCTTATCGCAGCGAGGACGGGGCCGTTACCGCGCTGTTCCTATTGGCGCTGTGCTTTTTATTATTTACGCTAATCGAGAAACTCACGGGGCTGCATGATAAAACTGGATAAAGCGACCTATCTTTACCAACATTTGCCGATGCGTTTTGACCTGCGGCTGGCGGCGGGAGAAAAGGTCGCCGTTCTGGGCCCCAGCGGTGCCGGCAAAAGCACCCTGCTCAACCTGATAGCCGGTTTTCTGCCCCTGCACAGCGGCAGCCTGTGGTTAAACGGCCAGGATCACAGTGCCACCCCGCCCGCCCGGCGCCCCGTCTCCATGCTGTTCCAGGAGCATAACCTGTTCGCTCACCTGACGGTGGCGGAAAACATCGGCCTTGGGCTGCATCCGGGGCTGGCGTTGACTCCGGCGCAACGGGAAGCGTTAAATGCGGTGGCGGCACAGGTAGGGCTGGAGAAACTGCTGGACCGCCTGCCGGGGCAACTGTCCGGCGGGCAACGGCAGCGGGCGGCCCTGGCGCGTTGTCTGGTGCGCGACCGCCCCATCCTGCTGCTTGATGAGCCGTTTTCCGCGCTCGACCCCGCCTTGCGTGTCGATATGCTGCAACGGGTGGACGACGTGTGCGCCAGCCGCGGCCTGACCCTGTTAATGGTATCGCACAACCTGGATGACGCCGTGCGCATCGCGCCGCGCACCCTGCTGATTGTCGATGGCCGCATTTATTACGACGGCCCGACCGCGCGCCTGGCGAGCGGCGAAGCCGGCGAAGCCGCCGTCCTGGGTATTGCGCCGCACGCGCCGGACCCGCGCCCGCGGTTGGCCGGAGAGGATTAACATCACCGATGCCCGGCGCCGCATAATGACGCGATGGCTTCCCGTGCTGGAATAAGATCGCGGCAAATAGCCAAAAATAGCATTCTTGAGCCGATTCACATTTTGCCAAATAAATTGTTACTATTATGAGATGGAATTAAATGTCGCCTGGAAATGCCACAGAGCATCCATTGGTAAGGGCTTATTGTTGCACCCCAGTGGTTACAGGCATCGGCAGTAATAGCATTTTAATTATGTTGTACTAATGAACGTATTTGTAAACAGCTTATCGTCAATGCTGGGGAAACTCATAAATAAAATAATCAAGATACGGCAGAAAAGCGTCATGCGTTTTCGCATGCCGCCTGGCAATGCCCGCAATTTACGAGTAGTGATTTTTATCGCCAGCGTTTCAGCCCGCCTATAAGGGAGTTGGGATGCTGGCCTTTCACGCCAAAAAGCCGCCATCCGGCCCCATCCCGGTATCACCCCACTGAATACCCCACGCACAACATCATGATTATATTGTCAAACATATCACACCACCCCCCATTACGTTTTACAACCACTGCTGTTACGTCCCTCCGCGGCGGAAGAAAAACCGGCCTGCACTTTTGCTGGTCGCCGTTTTTTCGCCACACATAAGCTTTTTTTTATTATTATCCATGTTTTTTTCTTTGAATTTAATGAAAAATAAGAAATTACGTATAAATAGCATTTTAAAGTTAAGATAATTTAACATTAGAATAAATATTGACTTGCTTCACACTATTATTTGAGAATGTTGTTTGATTTATTGCAATTAGAGTTTATATTAAATAAAAATCATATATAAAAATCACTTATTAAACATCCACTTCGATTATTGTATATTGAGTACAATCTGCATTAAGTTTTAAAGAATCTTATTTAACACAGCTGAATTTAACTTTACGCGACAGTAGGTCATGCACCCTGCGCAAGAAGGGACAATAGTGACTGTCATCTTTTTCTCATTAAAAATTTATGCAAACCATTAATTTAAACATCAGGAGAAACTGAATCACCGCGGCAGCAATGCCTTTGTGCAAATTTTACTTCTTATCAGACCAAACATCATAAATGACGGGATGATTCGTCAACCGTCAAATACGATTTTATTATCGGGGGTTAACTATAATGAGTGACAAAATTCTTAAAAAAATTGACTTCTTTGCCCAGCAGGGCGTCAAATACACTAACATCGTGTTTCAACTTAAACGAAACAATGCCGGCGCGTATTACTTTTCAGAAGCGCAAAAAATTGAGCACGAGCTCAAATTTAACTTTGAAACCATGGGAGTTTCCCCTTTATTTGACATATCCGGCAGTCCTCGTGATGATGCGGCCAAAGAAATGAATAAAACATTTGGCTTGGATCGCTATTTCAAAATCAAATTTTTTAATGAGAATGTCAACGCTGTTGAATATATTAATGAAATACTTCACGCCATTGCGCTATTCAGCTCAGTCGAGACGGTTTATCCCACTACCGAACCCGTATCGCTACGGGGCGCAAGAAGTTATAACGCTCTTCACACCGAGCAACCCACCCTTGATGATGAGCCAAAAACGCTTAACGGCGTGGAAAATTATAACTTCGTCCCTTTACAATATTATCTTTGGCCTGCCCGGCATTGTTTCAATAGCTTCAGGCTCGGCGGTGTCGACGGCACCGCCGGTCTAAGTTACGCCGGGGGCAGGGGCGAAAATGTCACCATCATTACCAACGAGCCTGATGCCTGGTTCACCGGTCATAATAACCTTCCTCCGGAGCGCGCTATTGTCGAAGGCGCCGTCACCGTCGGCTGCGACAATACCGCGTCCGTGGGTGTGATGGCGGGGCTGGAGCTGGGGTATGGCATTATGGGGATCGCCAGCCGGGCGAAGGTGGGTTATGCCGCCCGGGGCCTGCAATATCTCTATAACCTTTATCACCGTCTTAAGGCGGGAGACGTTATCCAAATAGGTATGCAGCATCAAGGAGGAAATAGATCTTATTATAATCAGGAATGTTATCTTCCGGTCGAATTTGAACCTGCCTGGTTTGATATGATCTCCGCGTTAACATCCAAAGGTATCCACGTTATTGAGGCGGCGGGGAATGGCGCGATTAATTTAGACCATCCGATACTTAACGGCAAATTCAATCGTCATCAAAGGGATTCAGGCGCTATTATTGTCGGAGCCCTCGACCCAAGGACGGGACTAAGGGCCGCCTACAGTAATTTTGGTTCGCGCATAGACAGTTCGAGCTGGGGTGATTTTGTGGTAACGACCTCATACGGTTATGCCACGCTGCTCAATAAAACCAATGCCTGGTACATCAATAATTTTTCCGGCAATTCGCCGGCCAATCCCATCGTGGCGGGTGTGGCGGCATGCCTGTCAAGTATTGCCATCGCCAATAAAAAAAACCTTACCGCCCCGCAGTTCCGTGAATTACTCACCAGTACCGGAACGGTGCTGGCGGAGAATTTTTCCTCGATTATAGGAACGCAGCCGGATTTAGGTAAGGCGATATATACCTTATTCTCCAAATACTGAAGCCGTCGGTCACACCCTGACCACTTTCCAGAATTGAGCCGCGTAGATCGGCATCAGCGGATGCTGGATAAGCGCAACCAGCGCCGCCGCCATCGCCAGGAGGCAAAGGGGGGCCAGCCAGCGCAATCGCGACAGCGGCAGCCAGCGGGTGAGGCGATCGGCCTGGCGTTTATCGGTTCGCAACCAGCGCCATCCAAGCCAGCCGGCCAGCCAGCCCAACAGGGCCACGCCTAACAGCAGGCCACGGAATTGCCCGGAGTGCTGTCCGTCTGGGATATTAATAGCCACCCCGGCCAGGATGCCGGGCATAAAATACGCAGGTGGCCAGGTGAGGCAGCCGATAACATTGGGCAAGGCGAATTTCAGGGGCGGCAGGTCCAGCATCCCGGCCACCATCGGCACCAACGGCCGGGTAGGGCCGATAAACCGGCCGGCCAGGATCGTCAACACGCTATGCCGGTGCAGGGCATGTTCGATTTTATTCAACGTGGCGCGGTTTTTTTTCAGGAAAGACCAGCGTTTCAGCGATTTTTTACAGCCATGGCCGATAACATAGGAAATCCAATCGCCAAGAAAGCATCCGATAATGCCGGCCGCCCAGGCGGGATAAAATCCCATCGCGCCGCTGCCGATAAGCGCGCCCAGCGTCGCCATCATCACCGTACCCGGTAATAACAGCCCGACAAAAGCCAGGGATTCAAGAAATGCCACCAACGAGACGGCAAAAAGCGAAAAAGCCAATGACTGCGTAACCCAGTGTTCGAAAAAAGCCAGCATAACCCCCTCAGGTTTCTATAAGCCGATGGATTGTCAGGGCTAGAAGGCCCGCCGGTCAACGTAACAATTGTATGAAGATTTGGCTGCGCTTGTCCGGACGCCGCGCAACTGGACAAATACTGTATAAATAATCATAATTATCAGGTTGCCCGAGATAAGGCGACGCTTCATTTACTTTAACCGGATATCCAGACGCCATGCCAGACCAATCCCTGCCCGGCCAGGGTTTTGTCCTTACCCGCCACTGGCGGGATACTCCCGAAGGCGCCGTCATCGATTTCTGGCTGGCGACCGATGGCGGCGCGCGGAAAATCAGCCTGCCGCCGCAGCAAGCGGTGGCGTTTATGCCCGCGGAGTGCCTGCCGCGCGCGCAAACCCTGGCGGCCGCCATCCCCGGCTGCGAGCTGCGTCCGCTGGCGCTGCGTGACTTTCATCGTCGCCCGGTGGTCGGCGTTTACTGCCGGCACTATCGCGATTTAGGCCGGCTGGAAAAACGGTGCCACGAGTCCGGCATACCGCTGTATGAAGCCGACATTCGCCCACCGGAGCGTTATCTGATGGAGCGTTTTATCACCGCCCCGGTCTGGTTTGACGGCCATGTGCAGGAAAACGGCGTTATCACCCACGCGCGGCTTAAGCCGTCGCCTGATTACCGGCCCGCGCTGAAACTGGTTTCGCTGGATATTGAAACCAACCGTTTTGGCGAACTCTATTGCATCGGTCTGCAAGGCTGCGGGCAGCGGCGGGTTTATATGCTGGGCGAGCCCCCGGCCGCCGGCGCCGGGTCGTCCGGATTCCTTGAATACGTACCCACCCGCGCGGCGTTGATCCAGCGCCTGAACCAGTGGTTCGCCGACCATGACCCCGATGCCGTTATCGGCTGGAACCTGGTGCAGTTTGATTTACGTATCCTGCAAAAACAGGCGGAACGCTACCATCAGCCTTTGCTGCTCGGGCGCGGCGGCGCGGCGCTGGAATGGCGCGAACATGGCGCCAAGGCGGGACATTATTTCGCCAGCGCCGCCGGCCGCCTGATTATCGACGGCATCGAGGCGCTGAAATCCGCCTTCTGGCAGTTTTCCTCGTTTAGCCTGGAAAACGTGGCGCAGACGCTGCTGGGCGAGGGAAAGGATATCTCGACGCCCTACCAGCGCATGGACGAAATCGACCGGTTGTACCAGGAAGATAAGCCGGCGCTGGCCCGCTACAATCTCAAGGACTGTGAGCTGGTGACGCGTATTTTTGACCATACCCGCCTGCTGGCGTTTCTGCTGGAACGCGCCACCGTCACCGGGCTGGCCGCCGATCGCAGCGGCGGATCGGTGGCCGCGTTTACCTGGCTCTACCTGCCCAGAATGCACCGGGCGGGTTTTGTGGCGCCCAATCTTGGCGATGTACCGATGCAGGCCAGCCCCGGCGGTTATGTCATGGATTCCCGCCCCGGCCTGTACGACTCGGTGCTGGTGCTGGATTATAAAAGCCTTTATCCCTCTATTATCCGCACCTTTCTCATTGATCCGGTGGGGCTGATCGAAGGCATGGCCGGCGACGCGCCGGACGGGACGGTCGCGGGTTTTATCGGCGCGCGCTTCTCCCGCACCCATCACTGCCTGCCGGACATCGTTCGGGAGCTTTGGCTCGGGCGCGAGCGGGCGAAACGGGAAAATAACCGGCCCTTATCGCAGGCGTTGAAAATTATCATGAACGCTTTCTACGGCGTGCTGGGCGCGCCCGGCTGCCGTTTTTTCGACGCCCGGCTGGCCTCCTCCATTACCCTGCGCGGCCATGACATTATGCACCGCACCCGCGAGCTTATCGAAGCCCGGGGTTATCCGGTAATCTACGGCGATACCGACTCCACGTTTGTCTGGCTGAAGCACGCCCACGATAGCGAAGCGGCCAATGCCATCGGTCAACGCCTGGTCAGCGATATCAATCAATGGTGGCAAACGCACCTGCGCGACACCATGGGGCTGGAAAGCGCGCTGGAACTTGAGTACGAGACACACTTCACCCGTTTCCTGATGCCTACGATTCGCGGCGCGGAGCTGGGCAGCAAAAAACGTTATGCCGGCCTGGTACAGGACGACAAGGGCGAACGCATGGTATTTAAAGGCCTGGAAACCGTGCGCAGCGACTGGACGCCCCTGGCCCAGCAGTTCCAGCAACAATTGTAT
Organism: Sodalis sp. RH14; assembly: GCF_047324285.1. Taxonomy (NCBI): domain Bacteria; kingdom Pseudomonadati; phylum Pseudomonadota; class Gammaproteobacteria; order Enterobacterales; family Bruguierivoracaceae; genus Sodalis; species Sodalis sp. RH14. The sequence goes on along the minus strand of NZ_CP178739.1, from coordinate 818,641 downwards.
GAGCGCATCTTCCGGCGCCAGCCGTATCAGGATTTTGTCCGCGATTATGTCCGCCGCACCCTGTCCGGCGAGCTGGACGCCCTGCTGGTGTATCGCAAACGCCTGCGGCGCAGGTTAAGCGAATACCAGAAAAACGTGCCGCCCCAGGCCCGCGCGGCGCTTATCGCCGATGAGTATAATGCCCGTCACGGCCGGCAGCAGCAGTACCAAAACGGCGGGTGGATAAGCTATATCATGACCGCCCACGGTCCCGAGCCCCTGGAAATCCGGCAAAGCGTGCCGGACTATAATCACTACCTGGCCAAACAGCTCCAGCCGGTGGCGGATGCCATCCTCCCCTTCCTGCGTGATGACTTTGCTACGCTTATATCAGGTCAGATGGGACTGTTTTGATGCGAAAGTGATGGATTGGTAGGTGACGAAGCGACACTCATCCATTAACATAGCGCCTTTTCAGACCTCAGCATCACTCTTGCCGCATTTTTCACCGCCGTGGCACCAGGCCGCGGTAAGCCGCGCTATTGCCGGTATTTTTGCCTAACATAACACCGAGCCGAGAATTTATGCCTTTTACCTTAGGTCAACGCTGGATCAGCGATACGGAAAGTGAATTAGGACTGGGAACCGTGGTGGCACAGGATGCCCGCATGGTCACCCTGCTGTTTTCCGCTATCGGTGAAAACCGTCTTTATGCCCGCGCGGATGCGCCTATCACCCGCGTAATATTTAATCCCGGCGATACCATCACCAGCCACGAGGGCTGGCAGCTCAGCGTGGAATCCGTGCGTGAAGAAGACGGCCTGCTGACCTACATCGGCACCCGATTGGATAACGGCCAGGCCGATACGGCCCTGCGGGAAGTCCTGCTCGACAGCAAGCTGACCTTCAGCAAACCCCAGGACCGACTGTTCGCCGGCCAGATCGATCGCATGGACCGTTTTGCCCTGCGTTATCGGGCGCGCAAGTTTCACAGTGAGCAGTTCCGCCAGGCCTGGAACGGACTGCGCGGCATCCGCGCCAACCTGATTCCCCACCAGTTGCATATCGCCTCCGAAGTGGGACAGCGCTACGCTCCCCGGGTTTTGCTGGCGGACGAAGTGGGCCTGGGCAAGACCATCGAGGCCGGCATGATTATCCATCAGCAGTTGCTCACCGGCCGCGCCGAGCGGGTGCTGATCATCGTTCCCGAGTCGTTGATGCATCAATGGCTGGTGGAAATGCTGCGCCGTTTCAACCTGCTGTTCTCGCTGTTCGATGACGAGCGCTACTCCGAGGCCATGCAGGACAGCGATAATCCGTTTGAAACCGAACAACTGGTGCTGTGCTCGCTGGATTTTGTCCGCCGTAACCACGAGCGGCTGGAAAAGCTGGCCGACGCCGATTTTGACCTGATGGTGGTGGATGAAGCCCATCATCTTTCCTGGAGCGAGGAGGCCCCCAGCCGCGAATATCAGGTCATCGAACAGCTGGCGCGCAGTATTCCCGGGATCTTATTGCTGACCGCCACCCCGGAGCAGCTGGGGCTGCAAAGCCATTTCGCCCGGCTGCGGCTGCTGGATCCCGATCGGTTCCATGACTACCAGGAGTTCGTGGCGGAGCAACAGCGTTACCGCCCGGTAGCCGACGCGGTGACCCTGCTGCTGAACGGCAAGGCGCTGGACAAGGACGCCAAGAACCTGCTGGCCGATATGATAGGCGAGCAAAGCATCGAACCCCTGCTTTCCGTCGCCAATGGCGAGGATGAGCGCGCCCAGGCGGCGCGTCATGAACTGATCGCCATGTTGATGGATCGCCACGGCACCAGCCGGGTGCTGTTTCGCAATACCCGCCAGGGGGTGAAAGGCTTCCCGCGCCGGCTGCTGCATCAAATCAGGCTGCCGCTGCCCGCGCAATACCAGACCGCCATTAAAGTGGCCGGCATCATGGGCGGTAAACTGACGCTGGACGATCGGGCGCGCAACATGCTTTATCCCGAACAGATTTATCAGCAGTTCGAGGGCCAGAACGCCACCTGGTGGAACTTCGATCCCCGCGTCGAATGGCTGATGGATTTCCTGCTGCAAAACCGGCAGGAGAAAGTGCTGGTGATCTGCGCCCATGCCGCCACCGCGCTGCAGCTTGAACAGGTATTGCGCGAGCGCGAAGGGATCCGCGCCGCGGTGTTCCACGAAGGTCTGTCGCTGCTCGACCGCGACCGCGCCGCCGCCTATTTCGCCGCGCAAGACGACGGCGCCCAGGTGCTGCTCTGTTCGGAAATCGGCTCCGAGGGCCGTAACTTCCAGTTCGCCAGCCGGATGGTGATGTTCGATCTGCCATTCAATCCGGATCTGCTGGAGCAGCGCATCGGCCGCCTGGATCGCATCGGCCAGAACCACGATATCCTGATCTTCGTGCCTTATCTGGAGCAAACGGCCCAAGCGGTGCTGATCCGCTGGTATCATGAAGGCCTGGACGCGTTTGAACATACCTGTCCCACCGGCCGGACGTTGTACGATCAATACTACCAGCAGTTGATCGGCTACCTGGGCGAACCCGCCAAACTCGACGGCCTGGATGACTTTATCCACGCCTGCCGCCGCCAGCACGACCTGTTGAAGCTGCAACTGGAACAGGGGCGCGACCGTCTTCTGGAGCAGCATTCCAACGGCGGTGAACAGGCGCAGGCGCTGGCCGATGCCATCGCCGGCCAGGACAGCGACGCCCAGTTGGTGAATTTCGCGCTTAACTTATTTGATATCGTGGGCATCAACCAGGAAGATCGCAGCGACAGCCTGATCGTGCTGACACCCTCGGAGCATATGCTGGTGCCTGATTTCCCGGGCCTGCCCGAGGAAGGATGCACCATTACCTTTAACCGCGAGCAGGCGCTGTCCCGGGAAGATACCCAGTTTATCAGTTGGGAGCATCCGATCATCCGCAACGGTTTGGATCTGGTATTATCGGGTGACAGCGGCACCAGCGCGGTATCGTTGCTGCGCAATAAAGCGCTGCCGGCGGGCACCCTGCTGGTGGAACTGGTGTATGTGGTGGAGGCGCCCGCGCCGAAAAAACTGCAGTTGAGCCGCTTCCTGCCCGCCACGCCGGTCCGGTTGCTGCTTGATCAGAACGGCAATGATTTGGCCGGCCAGGTTGAATTCGAGCAGTTTAATCGCCAGCTCAACGCGGTGAAGCGTCATACCGCCGGTAAACTGGTCAGCGCGGTACAGCCGGAGGTGCATAAGCTGTTGCAAAGCAGCGAAGCGCTGGTGGCGAAACAGGCCCAGGTATTGATAGACAACGCCCGGCGGCAGGCGGACGAAAGCCTGAGCGCCGAACTGCATCGCCTGGAGGCGTTAAAGGCCGTCAATCCGGCGATTCGCGAGGACGAGCTGGAGACGCTGGCGTCCAACCGCCAGCAGGTGCTCGAGCAGTTGGACCAGGCAAACTGGCGGCTGGATGCCATTCGCCTGATCGTGGTGACCCATCAGTAAGCATGACCTACCCGGGGCGACGCCCCGGGCAAACCGGAGCAGCATGGAACCCTATAATCCGCCCACCGAACCCTGGCTGCATATCCTGTACCAGGACGCGCATATTATGGCGGTCAACAAACCCAGCGGCCTGCTGTCGGTTCCCGGCCGCTTGCCTGAGCATAACGACAGCGTGATGACCCGGGTCCTGGCGCAATTCCCGCTGGCGCAGTCCGTGCACCGGCTGGACATGGCCACCAGCGGCGTGATGGTCGTGGCCTTGTCCAAGGCGGCGGAGCGGGAGTTGAAACGCCAGTTCCGCGAACGCGAGCCGCGCAAGTCCTATATTGCCAGGGTATGGGGACACCCCGCCCAGGAAGAGGGATTGATTGATTTACCGTTGATATGCGACTGGCCCAACCGGCCGCTGCAAAAGGTGTGCTTTGCCACCGGCAAGGCGGCGCAAACGCAATACCGGGTATTGTCTTATGACGCCGATCTCACCGCGCGGGTGCTGCTGATGCCGGTCACCGGGCGCTCGCACCAGCTGCGGGTGCATATGCAGGCTATCGGTCATCCGATCCTGGGCGATGGTTTTTACGCCACGCCGCAGGCCAAGGCCATGGCCGGCCGGCTGCTGTTGCATGCCCAGGAGCTGGCCATTACCCACCCGGCCTTCCACTCGCCCATTCATTTCCGCTGCGAAGCGGATTTCTGAGCGGCCCGCCGTAATGCATGCGGCGGACGATCAGTGAAACCCTTTCTCGCGCTTAATCAGATCGTAGGCCGCCTGAATGGCCTGCGTTTTCTGCTTGGCCATTTCCATCATTTCCGGCGGCAGCCCTTTCGCCACCAGCTTATCCGGATGATGTTCGCTCATCAGCTTGCGATAGGCGCGCTTGATGACGATGGCGTCGTCGGTACTGTTGACGCCGAGCACCTTGCAGGCGTCCTCAAGCGTGGGACCGCGCTCGCCGCCGGGCCGGTAGCCGCCCTGCGCGTAATCGCCGCCGCCAAACTGCTGGCCGCCCTCCATCATGCTGAGGAACTGATCGAATTGCACCCGCGAGATGCCCAGTTCCTCGGCAATCACATACAGCACCTGCCGCTCGTTGGGATGTAACGATCCATCGGCGAACGCGGCCTGGATTTGGATTTCCAGGAACATCCTGACGAGATCAAAACGCCCGAAGCAGACCTGGCGAAACTCGCGCAGCGACGCGCGCAGCGGAAACTGGCTTTCCTTGCCTTCACGGAAGGCCTGCTGCGCCGCGGTGCGCGCGGCGCCGTCAAGCCGCAGGCGATCCATCATCAGGCTGGCGTTTTGGATATCCGCCTCGGTAACGCGCCCCTTTGATTTGGTAAGATGCCCCATGACCTGAAAGGTGGTGCGGAAAAAGACATTCTGCCGGGTCTGCTGATCGGCGAAAAAACCGCCGCCGCCGCGTGCACCGCGCGCCTTATCAATCATATGGCCAATCAGGAAGCCTAACACCACGCCCCAAAACCCTGCTCCGGATAGAAAACCCAGAATAACGCCCAACACCTTACCCCAATACCGCATATACTCCTCAATTCATCATGCCGTCACTGCAAATTTGCTTTATCATACCTGTCATTTATCGCTGTGCCTAACGGTGCGCGGATAAACGGCAGGATTTAACACTGGCGCAACTCCGGTGAGTGAGATAGTCTCTGACCGTTTGACGGCATGAAGCCCAAGATGACGGAACACCCGAAAAGCATATGAAGAAACGTTTCCCTACATTGCTGGCCAGCCTGATCTGGTCGGCGCTTTATAGCCATCATGCGTTGGCGGATTTTGCCGATCAATGCATGCTGGGCGTGCCTGCCTATACCAAGCCGCTGGTCACGGGCGACCCGAATCAACTGCCGGTGCATATCCAGGCGGACCATACGACGGCCAATTACCCGGATAACGCGCTGTTTACCGGCAACGTGGACGTGGAACAGGGCAACAGCACGCTCAATGCCAAACAGGTGGAGCTACAGCAGACACAGTCCGGCCAGCAAGACCCGGTGCGTACCGCCACGGCCACCGGCGACGTCCATTACAGCGATAACCAGATCAAACTCAATGGACCTAAGGCCTGGTCAAACCTGAATACCAAGGACACCGACGTTTACCAGGGCGACTACCAGATGGTGGGACGCCAGGGACGCGGCGATGCCGATACCATGAAAATGCGCGGCCAAAACCGCTACACGGTCTTGGAAAACGGCACCTTTACCTCATGCCTGCCCGGGGACGACAGCTGGAGCGTACAAGGCTCGGAAGTCATCCACGACCGTGAAGAACAGGTGGCGGAAATCTATAACGCCCGCTTCAGGATCGGCAAGGTGCCGGTGTTCTACAGCCCTTACCTTCAGCTGCCGGTGGGCGATAAGCGCCGTTCCGGCTTCCTGATCCCCAATGCCAAATACGGCACCAAGAGCGGTTTTGAATTTTCCGCCCCCTATTACCTGAACCTGGCGCCAAACTACGACGCCACCATTACGCCGCATTATATGAGTAAACGCGGCACCCAGTTGCAAAACGAATTCCGCTACCTGACCGCGCCGGGGATGGGCCTGGTGCAGTTCGACTGGTTGCCCAGCGATTCGGAATACGCCACCGATCATCCCTCCGACAGCAATACCGACCGCTGGATGCTGTACTGGCGGCACAACGGCGTGATGGATGACGTCTGGCGTTTCAACGTCGATTATACCCGGGTCAGCGATCCCTATTATTTTACCGATCTGACCTCGCAGTACGGTTCCACTACCGACGGCTACGCCACGCAGAAATTCAGCGTCGGTTATTCCGACGAGAACTGGGACGTCACCCTGGCCAGCAAGCAGTTCCAGATATTCTCTAATTTCGGCGACAGCAGCGCCTACCGCGCGGCGCCGCAGCTTGACGTCACCTATTACAAGAACGATGTCGGCCCGTTTGATACCCGCATCGTCAGCCAGGCCGCCAAGTTTACCAGCGTCAGCAGCAATAACCCCGAGGCCACGCGGCTGCATGTCGAACCGACCATCAGCCTGCCGCTGGCCAACCGCTGGGGCAGCCTGAACACCGAAACCAAGCTGATGGCCACCCATTATCAGCAGGACAATCTCGATACTTACAATACCAATAATCCCGACAGCCGGCTGGACGGCACGGTCAACCGGGTGATGCCGCAGTTCAAGACCGACGGCAAAATGATTTTTGAACGGAATATGGACTGGGCGCAGGATTATACCCAGACCCTGGAACCGCGGGTGCAATACCTGTATGTGCCCTACCGCGACCAGAGCAATATCAACGTGTACGATTCCACGCTGCTGCAGACCGACTATACGGGCCTGTTCCGCGACCGCAGCTACAGCGGCCTCGATCGCATCGCCTCCGCCAACCAGGTATCGGGCGGCGTAACCACCCGGCTTTATGATGACGCCCTGGTTGAACGTTTTAACGCTTCGCTGGGTCAAATCTATTACTTTACCCGTCCGCGCACCGGTTCGACCAACAGCAGCCTGGATCAGGATGCCGAAACGGGCAGCGTCGTCTGGGCCGGCGACACCTTCTGGCAGATCAATAACCAGTGGGCCGCGCGCGGCGGCGTACAGTATGATACCCGGCTGAACAGCGTGGCGCTGGGCGACGCGGTCCTGGAATACCGTCGCGACGATAACCGGATGGTTCAATTGAACTACCGTTATGCCAGTCCCGAATATATCCAGGCCATGTTGCCCAACATTTCGCATCCGGGCTATCAGCAGGGGATCGCGCAGATTGGCACCATCGCCAGCTGGCCAATCCGCGACCGGTGGTCGCTTGTCGGCGCGTATTATTATGATACCAAGGCAAGCCAGCCCGCCGAACAGCTGATTGGCGTGCAGTACAACACCTGTTGCTGGGCGGCGACGGTGGGCTACGATCGCAAGATCACCAGTTGGAACTACAACAGTAACACCAGTAATTACGACAATGCCGTGACGTTTAATATACAACTGCGCGGTCTGAGCAGCGATTACGGTCTCGGTACCGACAAGTTGCTGGGTTCCGGCATACTGCCGTACCAACGGGCGTTTTAAGGCCGTTTCGGACCAGCGAACGTTAATCTAGAATCCGCGAATGCGGCTGATATAAATGGAAAAGTTATGAAAAACTGGAGAACGCTTATTCTCTGCATGGCGATGTGCGCCGGAACCGCGTTCGCAGCGCCCCAAGTGGTGGACAAAGTTGCTGCCGTGGTCGATAACAGTGTCGTTCTCGAAAGTGATGTGGACGGACTGCTGCAATCAGTGAAACGCAATGCCCAGGATGCAAAACAGCAGTTGCCCGATGACGCGACGCTGCGTCGTCAGATTATCGAACGTTTGATCATGGACAATATCATCCTGTCCATCGCCCAGCGCAATAACGTTACCGTCACGGACGAACAGCTGACCCAATCCATTACCAACATTGCCGCGCAAAATAAAATGACGCTGGATCAGTTGCGCAGCCGCCTGGCCTATGACGGCATCAGCTACGACACCTATCGTAAGCAAATCCGCAAGGAGATGCTGATTGCCGAAGTGCGCAACGGCGAAGTACGCCGCCGCGTGACCATCCTGCCGCAGGAAGTGGATTCCCTGGCCCAGCAGATTGCGGCGCAAACCGGCAACGGCGCGCAATACAACTTAAGCCATATTCTGATCCCGCTGCCGGAAAATCCGACGCAGGAGCAGGTGGATAAAGCGGAAGCCATGGCCGGCTCGCTGGTGCAGCAAATCAAGGGCGGCGCCGATTTCGGCAAGCTGGCCATCAGCTACTCAGCGGATCCGCAGGCTTTGAAAGGCGGCCAAATGGGCTGGGGCAAGCTGGAAGAATTGCCGAGCCTGTTCGCTGAACGCCTGCAGGGGGCGCCCAAAGGGGCGGTTATCGGTCCGATCCGCTCCGGCGTCGGCTTCCACATCCTGAAGGTCAACGATATCCGCGGCGGCGATGAAAAGGTCTCGGTCACGGAAGTCCATGCCCGGCATATCCTGCTGCGCCCGTCGGTGGTCTTGACCGACCAGCAGGCCGAAGCCAAGCTTAACGAGGTGCTGGCGCTGATTAAAAGCGGCAAGACCGATTTCGCCGCCCAGGCCAAATTGCTGTCACAGGACCCCGGCTCCGCCAACCAGGGCGGCGATCTGGGCTGGGCCGCTCCGCAGGCTTACGATCCCGCGTTCCAGGACGCGCTTATGCGCCTGAAGAAAGGCGAAATCAGCCAGCCGGTGCATTCTTCTTTCGGCTGGCATCTGATCCAGTTGCTCGACACGCGCCAGGTTGACCGTACCGACGCCACCAAAAAAGATCAGGCCTATCGCCTGCTGTTCAACCGCAAATTCGCCGAAGAATCGCAGACCTGGATGCAGGAACAGCGTGCCGGCGCCTACGTCAAAATCATGGATGGCGATGCGCAATAACGCGCGGCTGGCGATCACTCCCGGCGAACCCGCCGGGATTGGTCCCGATCTGGTCGCCATGCTGGCGCAGCAGGCCTGGCCGGTGGAACTGGTGGTCTGCGCCGATCCGGATGTCCTGCTCGCCCGCGCGCGCCGCCTTGGGCTGCCGCTGCGGCTTTACCCTTATCAGCCGCAGCAGCCGGCGGCGCCGAGGCCTGCCGGCAGCGTCAGCGTACTGGCCATTACCGCCCCCGCCCCGGTTACGCCCGGCGCGCTGGATGTCGCCAACAGCGGCTATGTTGTGGACACCCTGGCGCGCGCCTGCGACGGATGCCTGGACGGCGAGTTTGCCGCCCTGCTTACCGGCCCGGTGCACAAGGGCATTATTAACGACGGCGGTCTGGCCTTTACCGGCCATACCGAATTTTTCGCCGGGCGCAGCCGGCGCGAACGGGTGGTCATGATGTTGGCCACCGAATCGCTGCGCGTGGCGCTGGCGACCACCCACCTGCCGTTATCGGCGGTGCCGGCGGCCATCACGGCGCAAACCCTGCGGGAAGTGATCGCCATTCTCGATGGTGATTTACGCGCGCAGTTCGGCATTCCCCGTCCACGTATCTACGTCTGCGGACTGAACCCCCATGCGGGCGAAGGCGGGCATATGGGCCGGGAAGAGATCGATATCATCATCCCCACGCTGGACGCCCTGCGCGGGGAAGGCTATGACCTGGTCGGGCCGTTGCCGGCCGACACGCTGTTTCAGCCCAAATACCTGCAACATGCCGACGCGGTGCTGGCGATGTACCACGACCAGGGCCTGCCGGTACTGAAATACCAGGGTTTTGGCCGCGCGGTCAATATTACCCTCGGTTTACCTTTTATACGTACCTCCGTCGATCACGGCACCGCGCTGGAACTGGCCGGCACTGGTCTGGCGGAGGCCGGCAGCATCAAAACGGCGTTAAATCTCGCCATTAAAATGATAAATAACCGTAATGAGTAAACTTGTTCACCAGGGCCATCTGGCCCGCAAACGTTTTGGTCAGAATTTTCTTCATGACGGCAATATCATCGATTCCATCGTCTCCGCCATCCATCCCCTGCCCGATCAGGCCATGGTGGAAATCGGCCCCGGCCTCGGCGCGCTGACCGAACCGGTGGCGGAACGCATCGATCATATGACGGTCATCGAGCTGGATCGCGATCTGGCCGCCCGCCTGGCGACGCATCCGTTCCTGAACAGCAAGCTGACCATTGTGCAGCAGGATGCCATGACGGTGGATTTTGCCGAACTGTCGCGACAGCTGGGGCAGCCGTTGCGGGTATTCGGCAATCTCCCGTACAATATTTCCACGCCGTTGATGTTTCACCTTTTCGGCTATACTCAGGCAATCCGCGACATGCATTTTATGTTGCAAAAAGAAGTGGTCAACCGGCTGGTCGCCGGCCCGGACAGCAAAGCCTATGGCCGCCTGAGCGTGATGGCGCAGTATTATTGCCAGATCATTCCCGTGCTGGAAGTGCCGCCGACCTCATTCCGGCCGGCGCCAAAAGTGGACTCCGCGGTGGTACGGCTGGTGCCTTACGCCGAGCTGCCCTACCCGGTCAGCGACCTGCAGGTGCTGGCGCGCATTACCAGCCAGGCGTTTAACCAGCGCCGCAAAACCGTGCGTAACAGCCTGGGTAACCTTTTTACCGCGGAGCAATTAAAGGCGTTGGGCATCGACCCGATCCTGCGCGCTGAAAATATTACCGTGGCGCAGTACTGCCAACTGGCGAACTGGCTGGCGGAGCACCCTTCGCAACAGGAATAACAGGAGCAGCTGTCATGATTAATTCGCCACGCGTTTGTGTACAGGTTCAAAGTATGTATGTCGAGACACAGTCTATGCCCGAACAGGAGCGTTATGTCTTTGCTTATACTATTACCGTACGTAATCTCGGGCGGCATAACGTACAGCTGGTCGGGCGTTATTGGCTGATAACCAACGCCAACGGCAAGGAAACACAGGTCCAGGGCGAGGGCGTGGTCGGCGAGCAGCCGATCATCCTGCCCGGCAGCGAGTTTCAATATACCAGCGGGGCCATTCTCGAAACGCCTTTGGGCACGATGGAAGGCCACTATGAAATGCTGGATCATGAGGGGCAGTCTTTTCGTATTGCCATTCCCGTCTTTCGCTTAGCAATCCCAACACTTATACACTAATTATGTCGACATACTTAATCGGGGATATTCATGGCTGCTACGACGAGCTGACGTCACTGTTGTCCCAAGTGACCTTCAATCCCGCGGCGGATACCCTCTGGCTCACCGGCGATCTGGTGGCGCGCGGGCCCGCTTCGCTGGAAGTGTTGCGTTTTGTGCGCGAACTCGGCGACTGCGTGCGGATGGTGCTGGGCAATCATGATCTGCACCTGCTGGCGGTCTACGCCGGCATCAGCCGTAATAAACCCCGTGATCGTATTACCCCGTTGCTGGAAGCCCCCGACGCCGATACGCTGATCAACTGGCTGCGCCGGCAACCGGTGCTGCAGGTGGACGAAGAAAAAAAACTGGTGATGGCCCATGCCGGCATCACGCCGCAGTGGGATCTGGACACCGCCAAGACCTGCGCCCGGGAAGTGGAAGCGATACTCAGCAGCGACAGCTACCCGCTGTTTCTGGACGCTATGTACGGGGATATGCCCAGCAATTGGTCGCCCGAGCTAAGCGGCCTGGCGCGGCTGCGATTTAGCACCAATGCCCTGACCCGGATGCGCTACTGTTTCCCCAACGGCCAGCTGGACATGATTGCCAAGGATGCCCCCGGCAGCGCCCCTGCCCCGCTGCGGCCGTGGTTTATGATCCCGGGACCGGTGGCGGAGAACTACAGCATTGCCTTCGGTCACTGGGCGTCGCTTGAGGGTAAAGGCACGCCGGCGAATGTGTATGCGCTGGACACCGGCTGCTGCTGGGGCGGCCACCTGACCATGCTGCGCTGGGAAGATAAACGCTACTTTATCCAGCCCTCCAATCGCCAGGATGAGAGCGGCGTCGAGGCGACGTCGCTTATGTAAGGGGAGGGAATCAACGACCGGATGGCCGTTGATTCGGCGTTAACGCCGACGTCTGCGCTTAGCGGCGATCGAGTATTTCCCAGCAGAAACTGTGGCTGTTCTTCTCATCGGCATCGTGGAATTCGCTGAAAGTGGACTGCCACTGATCCGGTTCGTACTCCGGGAAATAGGTATCGCCGTCAATCTCGGCATCAATATGCGTCAGGTAAAGACGCGCGGCCTGCGGCAGGAAATGCGCATAGATCTTGCCGCCGCCAATCACCATCACTTCCTGTGCCTCACCGGCGGCGGCCAGGGCCTGTTCCGGCGTGGTCACCCAGGTGACGCGGTCGTCCGCCGCCGGATGGCGGCTAAGGACGATATTCAACCGCCCCGGCAGGGGCTGGCCGATGGATTCATAGGTACGCCTGCCCATGATCACCGGTTTATGCAGGGTATTGCGCTTAAACCAGGCCATATCGGCAGGCAGATGCCAGGGCATGGCGTTCTCAAGGCCAATCACGCGATCGACGGCCAGCGCGGCAATCAGGCTAATTTTCATATAAACTCTTACAAGCTGTCAAATTGCTGCCACTATACGGAAACTGCCGCCGACCGTCGAGCGCCTCGGCAGACGTCCATCACAAAATTCAGAAAGCGCCTAACACCTATACTCCCGGGCGTTTTCGGTATAGCCATAATCCCGGCAGCGACAACCCGATCGACAGCGCGCCGACAATAAAACCCGCCTTGAGGAATTGCGTAACCAGGATCGACATCAGCGCGTCGCTATAGCCTAAATGGGAAATTTCCACCGCCGCCACCATCGCGCTGTAGGCGGAGATGCCGGGAAACATGGGGATCACGGCCGCCACGGTAAACACCTTCGGGTGCGCCAGCAGCCAGCGCGACCAATGAATGCCGATGATGCCTATCAGGATCGCGGCCAGCAGGGAAGCCCATTCGATATTCATGCCGAAATGGATAAGCAACATGCGCGTTCCGTGGCCGATGGCCCCGAGCAGCGCGCAATAGCGCAGCGCTTTTACCGGCACGTTGAACACCATGGCGAAACCCAGGGCCGGTACGGCCGCCAGCAGCATATCCTCCAGTAACGCCAGCAACAGATTCATGACCATCCCCGGAAATCCCACACCGCCATCGCCAGGACAATACCGATGCAAATCGATAACGTCAGCAGGCTGGCCATGGTCCAGCGCGCCAGGCCGGTATTGACATGGCCCTTGAACATATCCGCCACCGCATTGATCAGCGGGAAACCCGGCACCAGCAGCAGGACGCTGGCCGGCATCGCCACCAGCGACGTGCCCTGGAACACCGGCAGCCGCATCAGCAGCCCCGAGGCGGAGGTGGCGACAAACGCGGTAATACAAAAATTGATCAGCGGATTCATTTGCCGGGCGGTCAACAGCTGGCGCACGTACATGGCCAGTCCGCTGGCAAACAGCGTCACGGCAAAGGCATCCCATCCCCCGCCATTCAGGCGGCTGAAACACCCGCAGGAGAGACCGACGATGATGACCATCAGCCAGCGGGGGTAGCGCATCGCTTTGATATTGGCCAGGCGTTTGGTCACGTCGGCGACATCCAGCAAACGATGCTCGGTCATAATGACGATATGCTGCACCTGCGTGACCACATGCATATTAATGCCGCGATCGTTATTTTTGCGCGTCGATGTCAGGCAAAAATCATTGATAATGGTGGTCAATACTATGGCATTGGCTGAAATAGAGCTTTCCACCCGCTGGACACCCAAAGCCCGCCCAAGGCGTGTCGACAACTGCTCCACGATCATGCTTTCCGCGCCATGCTGCAGCAGCAGGAGCGCGCATTCAATACACAGCCGGGTGATAACCCGCTGCTGATCTTGCGTTATTTCACTACCCATCGACATGCACCATACCCAACCACACTCCGATAACCCTACGCTTAATGGACGCTCTTTTCTTAACATGTAACAAAAACGGCGGCAAGCCATAATTATGCCATGACGAAAGCCATAATGTTCTAAATACCGGCGGGTGATATTCGCCGCGGGGCTTTTAAAAAATTAACTTAATATCTACATAAAATTAACTACCCCGGCAAACAATACTCCTCCGGCTTTCTCCTCAACGCCGATGCTGTACATGACACTGATCTACCGGCGCGTTTTAGGGTTTAGCATTTCGTGCTATCGGGCGTGTGGCGTTATCCCCCCGGCGTGGGCCGATCCACGCCTGCGCAGCGCCAAAGCCTGGATATTCCTCTTTCCGATATATGCAATAATTACGTATTATCATGCAGATGATCTTCTATGGGCATCCCGCGTTAAACAGCATTGGCGACCGCCCAAGGGACGGTAGCCTGGTCGATAATCCAATATCATGGGCGCTGAGGCGATTTAATCCTGTTTTGATGCCTTACCTGTACATGTCTTTAATCATATTCAACTGCTTAAATTTACGCACTCGTTTTTCAGATATTCCCCCCGCCAAAATGAAATGAATTATCATGCGGTCCATTTATTTCGTTTTAAAAAAGACAATCTTGCCGCCGCTGGATTTTTATTTTTAAAGCCTAAATAGCTGCCATAAAGAACCGCCATAATCATGAGATTGATCACAGAAAACGGCTCCATGGCCGATAGTATAGCGCCTGTCAGTTCGTTGCTTACCCACTAACAGGTAACCATAATGGAAAACAATAACCGGAAAATGGCGCATATACGCAGAGTGAGGCATTTAATGATGCCCCGATGCCGTGACTATTTCTCTTTCTCTTTTTTCTCTTTCAGATAAATTTCCCTTGGACATGGCACCCTCTTCTGCGGGACTGTCATTGCCGTCTCTCCATAGATAATACCGCCAGCCAGATGTTTTAACGCATCCTGACGGGCTGCTATTGTCCATGAACCGTACTGAACAGCATCCGGAAGATCTTCAGCCCGCCACGGCTGTGAGATGATGATTCGCCATGATTCTGGCCATCATTTTATTAATAGTACGGCAGGTACTATTACGCATCATTATGCTTAAAAAATAACTATGGGACTGTCGATTCCTATTTAACCGAAGGCAATCCTTTGTCCCTGTTCCAGGAGAATATAATAGAATGAAACCCTTGAAAATTGTCGCCAATGCCGCGGTAAAATCATGTTTTAACAGCGAAAGGGAGACGGTTGATATACTTAATACAGATTTTTCAGATATTGCGGCGGTAGTATTATCCTTATCAGAAACCCATGGCGGCGCCATTGACGCCATCAAACTTACCGGTCTCGACATCCCTATTTTTGTCGCCATCGGCTGCCACGAAGAGCTGGCGAATCATGACCTGACAAGGGTTAACGGCGTATTTGAGCTGGGCGACGGCAATGCCGATTTTTACGGCAAACAGGTGGAGTCCGCGGCGACAAAATATGAAAAAGAATTATTGCCGCCTTTCTTTTCCACGTTAAAGAAATATGTGGAAATGGGTAATTCCTCCTTTGCCTGCCCGGGTCATCAGGGCGGGCAGTTTTTCCGTAAGCATCCGGTGGGACGCCAGTTTTTTGATTTTTTCGGCGAAACGCTGTTCCGTGCGGATATGTGTAATGCCGACGTTAAGCTGGGCGATTTGTTAATTCATGAAGGCGCGCCCTGCGCGGCGCAACAGCATGCGGCCAAAGTCTTTAACGCCGATAAAACGTATTTTGTCCTTAACGGCACCTCGGCATCGAATAAAGTGGTGACCAATGCCCTGCTGGCGCGGGGCGACCTGGTACTGTTCGATCGCAATAATCATAAATCCGTTCATCACGGCGCCTTGATCCAGGCGGGCGCGACGCCCGTTTACCTGGAGACCGCCCGTAATCCGTTCGGTTTTATCGGCGGCATCGATGCCCACTGTTTCGAGGAGGATTATCTGCGCGCGCAAATTCGCCGCGTGGCCCCCGCACGCGCCGGCGAAACCCGGCCGTTCCGTCTGGCGGTTATCCAGTTGGGGACCTATGACGGCACGATATATAACGCGCGCCAGGTGGTGGATAAGATCGGCCATCTCTGCGATTACATCCTGTTTGATTCGGCCTGGGTCGGCTATGAACAGTTTATTCCCATGATGAAGGATTGTTCCCCGCTGCTGCTGGAGCTAAACGAAAACGATCCGGGCATTATCGTGACCCAGTCGGTGCATAAGCAGCAGGCCGGATTTTCCCAAACCTCGCAAATTCATAAAAAGGACCGGCATATCAAGGGGCAGGCGCGTTATTGCAATCATAAGCGCTTTAACAATGCCTTTATGCTGCATGCCTCCACCAGTCCTTTTTATCCGTTGTTCGCGGCGCTGGATGTCAATGCCAGGATGCATGCCGGCGAAAGCGGCCGACGCTTGTGGGCGGATTGTGTCGCCCTGGGCATCGAGACCCGAAAGATCCTGCTGAATACCTGCTCGATGATCAGGCCCTTTGTACCGGTAAGCGTGGAAGGGCGTCCCTGGCAGGATTTTGACACCGGCGAAATGGCGCAGGACCTGCGTTTCTTTAATTTCGTGCCCGGTGAAAAATGGCATGGGTTCGACGGATATGCGCCAAACCAGTATTTTGTCGATCCCTGCAAATTGCTGCTGACCACCCCCGGTATTGACACCGCCAGCGGCGAGTACGCCGATTTCGGCATCCCCGCGACCATCCTGGCCAACTTTCTGCGTGAAAACGGCATCGTGCCCGAGAAATGCGATCTGAACTCCATTCTGTTCCTGCTTACGCCGGCGGAAGATATGGCTAAAATGCAGCACCTGGTCGCCCAGATCGCCCGTTTTGAACGTTTTATACTGCAAGATGCGCCCTTATCCGACGTCCTGCCCGCCATTGTCGCCAGCCATGGACAACGCTACCAGGGTTATACCCTGCGACGCCTGTGCCAGGAAATGCATGACTTATATGTCAGTTACGACGTTAAACAACTGCAAAAGGACATGTTCCGCCAGGGGAACTTCCCGCGGGTGGCGATGAATCCGCAGGATGCCAACGGCGAGTTCGTGCGCGGTCATGTTGAACTGGTGCCGCTGAGCAAGGCGGAAGGCCGCATCGCCGCCGAGGGCGCGCTGCCCTACCCGCCGGGAGTGCTTTGCATGGTGCCCGGCGAAGTGTGGGGCGGCGCCGTGCAACGGTATTTCCTGGCGCTGGAGGAAGGCATCAATTTGCTGCCCGGCTTCTCGCCGGAGCTGCAGGGGGTTTATCTTGAGCGCGATCGGGATGGAATACAGCACGCCTATGGTTATGTCGTTAAACAATAAACAAAAAGGACCATGATCATGAATAAAACGAAAAATAAAATGGGCGTGGTGCAGCTCACCGTCCTGACCGCCGTGAATATGATGGGTTCCGGCATTATCATGCTGCCCACCAAACTGGCGGAGGTCGGGACCCTGTCCATTGTCTCCTGGCTGGTTACCGCCCTGGGGTCGATGGCGTTGGCCTACGCGTTCGCCAAATGCGGCATGTTCAGCCGCAAGCCCGGCGGGATGGGCGGCTATGCGGAATATGCCTTCGGCAAATCCGGTAACTTCATGGCCAATTACACCTATGGCGTTTCCCTGCTGATCGCCAATGTCGCCATTGCCATTTCAGCCGTTGGCTACGGTACGGAACTGGTGGGACAAACCCTCACGCCGCTTGGCATCTGCCTGGCCACCATCGTGGTGCTGTGGCTGGCCACCATGGCCAATTTTGGCGGCGCGCGCATTACCGGGAACATCAGCAGTATCACTATATGGGGCGTCATTATTCCAGTTGTTGGCATTTCCCTGATCGGGTGGTTTTGGTTTAGCGGCGCCGCCTACATGGCCGCCTGGAATCCCCATGCCATCCCCACTTTCGAGGCCATAGGCTCCTCCATCGCCATGACGCTTTGGGCGTTCCTGGGGCTGGAATCCGCCTGCGCCAATATGGACGTGGTGGAAAACCCGGAACGCAACGTGCCGATCGCCGTATTGGGCGGCACGCTCGGGGCAGCGGTTATCTATGTGGTCTCCACCAATGTTATCGCCGGCATCGTGCCCAACCTGGCGCTGGCGAATTCCACCGCGCCGTTCGGGCTGGCGTTTTCCTATATGTTTACGCCTTTCGTCGGCAAAATCATCATGGCGCTGATGATCATGTCATGCGTCGGTTCCCTGCTGGGCTGGCAGTTTACCATCGCCCAGGTCTTCAAATCCTCCGCCGACGCCGGCTATTTTCCCAAGGTGTTTTCCCACACGAATAAGGCGGACGCGCCGGTGAAAGGCATGCTTATCATCGTCGCCATCCAGACCGGTCTGTCGCTGATGACCATCAGCCCGTCGCTGAACAAACAGTTCAACGTGCTGGTGAACCTGGCGGTGGTCACCAACATTATTCCTTATATCCTGTCGATGGCGGCCACCGTGGTGATCCAGAAATCCGCGGGCCTGCCGCCGGCCAGGGCGCGAGTCACCAACGGCATCGCCTTTCTCGGCGCGCTATACAGCTTTTATGCGCTCTACAGCTCCGGGCAAGAGGCGATGATGTGGGGTGCGATCGTCACGTTCCTCGGCTGGACATTATACGGCATCATTTCGCCGCGCTTTGAAATGCCCGATGTTAAGCTTAACTGAACAAAGCAAGGCCAACCTAAGGGATAATTCATCATTATATTGGATGCTGATATGCAAACCATCAGTTACACCGCGCTGCGCAACAACCTGGCGCAAGCGCTTGAGTCCCTGGAACAAGGGCAAGTCCTGTGCGTTACCCGGCGCGGCCGGGCGGATGTGATCCTTAAAGGCGAAAATGGGGCAACACGCGGGCAAACGACGGAACCACCGTCCCGGACGGGAGGTTTTAGCTTCAGGATGGAGGATCTGCTGTAAACGCCGGCGGCGGCGCGGCGTTCTCCCGGCAACGGGATCGCGCCCGTCCCGCCGCGTTCCTGCGCTGCCGCGATACGGTACATAAGTGCTGAACCAAATCGAGGGTGCGCTTCCCCTGCGCCAGCGTTATCCTGTAGCGCTTACTGGTTGATTGCCGAGTCCGTCATGTTAGAAACCTCACTGTTTGTCGCCTCCATCGCCACCCTTGGCATGCTTTCTCCCGGCCCCGACTTTTTCCTGGTGATCAGGAATGCCGCCCGCTATCGCAAACGGGCCGCCATGATGACATCCCTTGGTGTGATCTGCGGCGTCGCCACCCATATGTCGTATTGCGTCGCCGGACTGGCAGTGCTGATTACCACCACACCCTGGCTGTTTAACCTGCTGAAATACGCCGGCGCCGGATATTTGATCTGGATCGGCATCCAGGCGCTGCTATCCCGCGGCGCCGGCAGAATAAGCCTCAACGATGCCCCGCATCAGCCGGTAAGCCTGAAAACCGCTTTTATCCAGGGCTATTTGAATAACTTACTCAATCCGAAGGCCACACTGTTTTTCCTGGCGGTGTTTACCCAAGTGCTGCAGGTGCAATCGGACGTTGCCGAAAAACTCTGGTACGCGGGTATTATCCTGTTGCTGGCGCTGGTCTGGTGGCCGCTGCTGGTGCTATTAATCCAAAGCGGTCCCGTGCGCCGCGCCCTCGCCAAAACGCAAAAATTGGTGGACAAGCTGCTGGGCGGGGTGCTGATTGCCCTGGGAATCAAGGTCGCCCTGGGATAAAAAAATCGGGACGCTCCTGGAGCGTCCCGCACGGATAAGCGTATTTTGCCGCCGTATCCCGGCCACGCGCCTGGCCAGGATATGGCGCTATGCCGCTATCCCTTCAGCATCGCATGCATTTCCTGAACTGAAATCACGCGTTCGGTGGGGTCCGAGTTTAGCGCCATGGCGGTGGCGAAGCCGCCGTTCATGGTGGTGTCGTAGTGCACTTTATACTGCAGCGCGCTGCGGCGGATAAGCTTCGAGTCCGCGATTGCCTGGCGTCCGGCGGTGGTATTGACGATATAGGTATATTCGCCGTTTTTAATGCGGTCCTGGATATGCGGCCGCCCTTCATGCACTTTATTCACCAGCCGGGGATTGATTCCCGCTTCGCCCAATATCACCGCGGTGCCGTGCGTGGCATCCAGTTCAAAGCCGTGCTTGAGCAGTTTCGCCGCCAAATCCACTACCCGGCCCTTGTCGCCGGCGCGCACCGACAGCAGCGCCCGGCCGGATTTTTTCATGCGGGACTGGCTGCCGAGCATGGCTTTGGCGAAGGCTTCGGCAAAGGTGCGGCCCACGCCCATCACCTCGCCGGTGGAGCGCATTTCCGGCCCCAGGATGGGGTCGACGCCGGGGAATTTATTAAACGGCAGCACCACTTCCTTGACCGAGTAATACGGCGGGATAACCTCTTTGGTAATGCCCTGGTCGGCCAGCGATTGCCCCACCATCACCCGGGCGGCAACCTTCGCCAGCGGCACGCCGGTGGCTTTGGAAACAAACGGCACCGTACGCGCGGCGCGCGGATTGACCTCGATCAGATAGACTTCATTGGCCTTAACCGCGAACTGCACGTTCATCAGCCCGCGCACCCGCAGTTCAAACGCCAGTTGCTCGACCTGCCGGCGCATCACGTCCTGTATTTCCTGGCTAAGGGTATAGGCCGGCAGCGAACAGGCTGAATCGCCGGAGTGCACGCCTGCCTGCTCGATATGTTCCATAATGCCGCCAATCAGCACCTGCTGGCCGTCGCAGATGGCGTCCACGTCCACTTCCACCGCGTCGTCAAGGAAACGGTCCAGCAGCACCGGCGCGTCATTGGAGACGCTGACGGCGGTCTGGAAGTAGCGCAGCAAATCGACATCGTCGTTGACGATTTCCATCGCCCTGCCGCCCAGTACATAGGAAGGACGCACCACCAGCGGATAACCGATGGTCGCCGCCTTCTCCACCGCCTGGTCGATGGTGGTCACCGTGGCGTTGGCCGGCTGCTTGAGTCCCAGGCGTTCCACCGCCTGCTGGAAGCGCTCGCGATCTTCGGCGCGGTCAATGGAATCGGGGCTGGTGCCGATAATCGGCACGCCCGCCGCTTCAAGCTCCCGGGCCAGTTTCAGCGGGGTCTGGCCGCCGTACTGGACAATCACCCCTTTCGGCTGCTCGATGCGCACGATTTCCAGCACATCTTCAAGCGTAACGGGTTCAAAATAAAGGCGATCGGACGTGTCGTAATCGGTGGAGACCGTCTCCGGGTTACAGTTGACCATAATGGTCTCGTAACCGTCCTCGCGCAGCGCCAGCGAGGCGTGGACGCAGCAGTAGTCGAACTCGATGCCCTGGCCGATACGGTTTGGCCCGCCGCCCAGCACCATGATTTTTTCCCGGTCGCGGCTGGGATTGGATTCGCACTCTTCGTCATAGGTGGAGTACATGTAGGCGGTATCGGTGGCGAATTCCGCGGCGCAGGTATCGACCCGTTTATAGACCGGATGCAGGTTGTACTCTTCGCGCAGTTTGCGAATCTCCCCCTCCGACACGCCGGCAAGCGTCGCCAGGCGGGCATCGGCAAAGCCCTTGCGCTTCAGCTGGCGCAGGAATTCGGCGTCCAGCGCGCCGACGCCCTTCTCCGCCACCACGTTTTCAAGCGTGACCAGCTCTTCTATCTGCACCAGGAACCAGCGGTCGATATTGGTCAGGTTAAAGACGCCGTCCACCGACAGCCCGGCGCGGAAAGCATCGGCGATATACCAGATGCGATCGCAGCCGGCGTCTTTGAGTTCGCGGCGGATCTTGGTCAGCGCTTCCGGGTCGTCCAGGCTGACCTTGGGGTCAAAACCGGTGACGCCCACCTCCAGACCGCGCAGGGCTTTTTGCAGCGATTCCTGTTGCGTGCGGCCGATGGCCATCACCTCGCCCACCGACTTCATCTGCGTGGTCAGGCGGTCATTGGCGCCGGCGAACTTCTCGAAGTTAAAGCGCGGAATTTTCGTGACGACGTAGTCAATGGACGGCTCGAACGAGGCGGGCGTGCGTCCGCCGGTGATATCGTTCATCAGTTCATCGAGGGTATACCCCACCGCCAGCTTGGCGGCCACCTTGGCAATCGGGAAACCGGTGGCCTTGGAGGCCAGGGCCGAGGAGCGGGAAACCCGCGGGTTCATTTCGATGATAATCAGCCGGCCGTTTTTAGGGTTTACCGAAAACTGCACGTTCGAGCCGCCGGTTTCCACGCCGATTTCACGCAATACCGCCATCGAGGCGTTACGCATGATTTGGTATTCTTTATCGGTCAGGGTTTGCGCCGGCGCCACGGTAATGGAATCGCCGGTATGGATGCCCATGGCGTCAATATTTTCAATCGAGCACACGATAATGCAGTTATCGTTTTTATCGCGCACCACCTCCATCTCGTACTCTTTCCAGCCAATCAGCGACTCATCGATCAGCAGCTCGGTGGTGGGTGACAGATCGAGGCCGCGTTCGCAGATTTCCTCGAACTCCTCGCGGTTGTAGGCAATGCCGCCGCCCGACCCGCCCATGGTAAACGACGGACGGATAATGCAGGGGAAACCTACGTCCGCCGCCACCGCCAGCGCCTCTTCCATATTGTGGGCAAAACCGGAGCGCGCGGTCTCAAGACCGATTTTTTTCATCGCCTTATCAAAACGCTGCCGGTCTTCCGCTTTGTCGATGGCATCGGCGGTGGCGCCAATCATGGTGACGCCAAACTCCGCCAGAACGCCTTCGCGCTCCAGGTCCAGCGCGCAGTTCAGCGCGGTTTGCCCGCCCATGGTCGGCAGGATGGCGTCGGGGCGTTCTTTTTCGATGATTTTACGCACCACTTCCCAATGGATAGGCTCGATATAAGTGGCATCCGCCATATCGGGATCGGTCATGATGGTGGCCGGGTTGGAGTTCACCAGCACCACGCGGTAGCCTTCCTCACGCAGGGCCTTGCACGCCTGCGCGCCGGAGTAATCGAACTCGCACGCCTGGCCGATGACAATCGGGCCGGCGCCCAGAATCAGGATACTGGATATATCTGTACGTTTTGGCATGGTCTTGCTCCTGATTATTTTGCCTGGGAACGGTAAGTCTTGATCAACTCGATAAAATGGTCGAACAGCGGCGCGGCGTCATGCGGGCCGGGGCTGGCTTCCGGATGCCCCTGGAAACAGAACGCCGGCTTATCCGTGCGGTGCAATCCCTGCAACGAACCGTCGAACAGCGAGGTATGCGTGACGCGCAGATTCGCCGGCAGCGTGGTTTCATCCACCGCAAAACCGTGGTTCTGGGCGGTAATCATGACCCGGTTGGCGTCAATATCCTTTACCGGGTGGTTGCCGCCGTGGTGGCCGAACTTCATTTTGACGGTCTTGGCGCCGCTGGCCAGGGCCAGCAGTTGGTGGCCGAGACAGATGCCGAAGATCGGCGTCTCGGTCTCGAGAAAGGTTTTGATGGCGGCGATGGCGTAATCGCAGGGTTCGGGATCGCCCGGGCCGTTGGCGAGGAAGATGCCGTCGGGATCCATCGCCAGGACGACGTCGGCCGGCGTCTGCGCCGGCACCACCGTCAGGCGGCAGCCGCGATCCACCAGCATACGCATGATATTGCGTTTGATGCCGAAATCGTACGCCACCACATGGTAGGGCAGCGCGTCCGGCGCGGCCGGCGCAGGCAGGCCGGCATGCAACGCCCAACTGCCCTGGGTCCAGCTGTATTGCTCGGCGGTGCTGACTTCCCTGGCCAGATCCATGCCCTTCAGTCCCGGGAATTCGCGCGCTTTTTGCAAGGCCAGCGCCGCGTCAGGCGCGTCGCCGGCGATAATGCAGCCGTTCTGGGCGCCTTTTTCGCGCAATAGGCGGGTAAGTTTGCGGGTATCGATATCGGCGATACCGACGATATTATTTTGCTTGAGGTAGTCCGACAGGGAACCGGTACTGCGAAAATTACTGGCGATAAGCGGCAAATCGCGTATGACCAACCCTTGGGCCTGGATGCGGGACGATTCTTCATCTGCTTCGTTGGTGCCGACATTGCCGATATGGGGATAAGTGAGAGTAACGATTTGGCGGGAATAGGAAGGATCGGTGAGGATTTCTTGATAGCCGGTCATCGATGTATTGAAGACCACTTCCCCCACTGCCGTTCCCGCTGCCCCAATGGCCCGACCGTGGAATTGGGTTCCGTCTTCCAGAACCAACAGCGCTGACTTTATCAAAACACCCTCCAAGGAATATTCAGTCATTGTATTTGCATATTAATTCAGATTTAACGATCTTAATCAATGCAAAAAACACCTTCAAGGTAGATTTTCGGCAAATTGGGCGCATTTTAATGATGAGCTGGTCATTTGTCCACCCCGGGCTGATGTTTTTTACTAAATAATGGCAATTAAGCCGGTTACACACCTTGAAACCGCTAAAAAGCACTCATTTAGGGCATGAGTAACCGGTTGCGTGGCCAGAAATTTGTTAAAAGGAACCGGCGCAGGCGCGAAAGCGCAATAATCAGCCCAGAATGGCAATCACCAAGAAAAATAACCGCTGAAAGCCAAACTTAAAGCCATTTGGCCTTCCATTTCCATTGAAAACGATTTTTTTAGAGATAATTCCAATAAAATAAAATTATCTCTATTTAATCAGAGTGATAAAATGGCAGACTTCAGGTGGCAGTAAAAAATAGAGTTATAAACTTGCCAGATCCAGCACATCCGCCATGGTATAAAGGCCCGCTTTCTGCGCTTTCAGCCATATTGCCGCCCTGACCGCGCCATTGGCAAAGGTCATACGGCTGGAAGCCTTATGGGTAATCTCAATACGTTCGCCGTTATCGGCAAACATCGCGGTATGTTCGCCGACAATGTCCCCGGCGCGTATGGCGGCGAAGCCGATGGAATGGGGCACACGCTCGCCGGTATGGCCCTCGCGACTGTATACGGCGCAGTCCTTGAGGTTGCGGCCCAGCGCCCCGGCGATGGTTTCCCCCATGGCAAGCGCGGTGCCAGAAGGCGCGTCCACCTTGTGACGGTGGTGCGCCTCGATGATCTCGATGTCGCAATAGTCGCCCATAACCCTGGCGGCCTTATCCAGTAATTTCAGCATAACGTTGACCCCCACGCTGAAATTAGCGGCAAAGACAATGCCGATCTGCCCGGCGGCTTGCCCGATTCGCGCCTTCTGCCCCTCGTCAAAACCGGTAGTGCCGATAATCATGCCTTTGCCATGCAGCCGACAAAATTCCATATGCGTCAGGGTGCCTTCCGGCCGGGTAAAATCGATAAAGATATCAAAGTCATCTTTAATGGCTTCCAGGCTGTCGCCGACCCTTATCCCCAACGCGCCTTGCCCGGCCAACTCCCCCGCGTCCGCGCCAATCAGGCTTGAGCCGGCGCGCTCGAGCGCCGCCCCCAGGCACGCCTGTTCCGATTGCAGTACCGCCTGGATCAGTTGGCGGCCCATACGGCCGCCCGCACCGGCGATGGCGATGCGAACTGGTGTTACGCTCATAGACACTCTCTGTTGGTTGGCATGATAAAATCAGTTTAGGGTAACCGCCGTCCCGGATTGCCGCCAGCGGATTTCCCCTGGAATTAGCATTATATGTCAGAAGCCGGCTTTCATCAGTCACGGCAATGGACCGGGCCGGGTGCGGCCGCAGCGCGGGAGAAATGAATGTTTATTCATCTCCGGGCCGGTGCCGGGCGCGGATGATCCGGCGCGAAGCGGCTATACTGGATATCTACAGCCGAACACTCGCCACGGAGAGACAGGATGAGTCCTTTTTTTACCTCAACAATCCAGGCCATTGGGGATTATCGCGCCGCCCTGGGCGAAACGCCGGTCTGGTGCAGCCGTAGCCAATCGCTGCTGTGGGTAGATATTTTGCAACAGCGCCTGTTGCGCTATTGGCCCTCCCGGGGATACGTCGAACAGCGCCGGTTGGATTGTCTGTTCAGCGCGGCGCTGCCGACCGAGCGGGAAGAGCAGTTCCTGATCGTGGCGCAGCAGGGCATACTGCTTTATCACTATGAAAAGAGCAGCGCCGGCCGGGATACCCCACGCCTTGAGCTCCTGTGCCCCTACCCGGCCGACGCCGCCGGCACCCGGCCAAACGAGGCGGCCATCGCCCCCGACGGCTCATTATGGTTTAGCACCATGGACCTGGCGGAAGAGCGTCCTATCGGCGGCTGGTACCGCTTTGCCGCCGGCGAAGCGCGGCCGCGGAGCATGATGGGCCATGTCACCATCCCCAATACCCTGGCGTGGCATGGCGACCGGGTGTGGTTTGCCGACAGCGCCGAAAAGCGGTTTTACGCCAGCGACGCCGCCGCCATCAATACCGCCCGCCTGCGGGTATTCGATGCCGGAGACAAGACCCCCGACGGTTCGGCGCTGACCGCGGCCGGAGAACTGATCAACGCGCGCTTCGGCCATGGCTGCCTGAGCCGCTACGCCATCGGCGATGGCGAACTGACGCTAATCGAGGATCTGCCGTTACCGGTACGCCAACCGAGCTGCTGTGCTTTCGGCGGCCCCGGGCGTAATGAATTATTTATCACCAGCGCCGGCAAAAATCTCGATCCTCCCGGCGCGCTCGACGGCGCGTTGCTGCATGTTTATACCAGCGCCGTCGGCGCCCCGGAATACCGGTTCAGACTGTAGAACAGGGATAAAAAACCGGCACATCCCATTGAATACGATCAATTTGACTGCCGCCAAATTGATCGATCGCCAAAAGGGATTTGAAGCCCCTCTCTTGCACGTACCGGGGCACGATAAGAACAGGTTTACCGCGTCGCCGCATCAAACCGCCGCGGGCGACTGGAAATGTCATTTACAGGGCATGCGGCGCAAGCAAAAGCCGGTCTTACTCCACCACCCTCACATTCACCCGCAGCTCCTTCGGCACCTCGAACACAATATTCTCCTCGCGCCCGATCAGTTCCTCCGCCCCCTCGCCACCGAGCCCCTGCAGACGCGCAATCACCTCCCGCACCAGAATATCCGGCGCGGAAGCGCCGGCGGTTACCCCGATGGTATCGATACCCTGCAGCCAGCTTTCCTGGATATCCGCCGCGGTATCGATAAGATAGGCCGGTTTGCCCACCCGCTGGGCCAGCTCGGCCAGCCGGTTGGAGTTAGACGAGTTTTTCGAGCCGACCACCAGCACCACGTCAGCATCGGCGGCCAGCTCGCGCACCGCTTCCTGGCGGTTGGTGGTGGCATAACAGATATCGTCTTTACGCGGTCCGATAATCAACGGAAACCGTTCGCGCAGCGCGTCGATAACATCCGAGGTATCGTCCACCGACAGCGTGGTCTGGGTCATAAAGCACAGGTTGGCATCGTCCTTCACCCGCAGTTTCCAGACATCCTTGGGCGACTCCACCAGGTACATGCCGCCGTTGGGGTTATTGTATTGCCCCATGGTGCCTTCGACCTCCGGATGCCCGGCGTGACCAATCAAAATGGCTTCCGTTCCTTTACGGCTGGCGCGCGCCACTTCCATATGCACCTTGGTCACCAGCGGGCAGGTCGCGTCGAATACCGTCAAATCGCGGTTTTTCGCCTCGGCGCGCACCGCCTGCGATACGCCGTGGGCCGAGAAAATCAGGATAGAGCCGTCGGGCACTTCGTCAATTTGCTCGATAAAAATGGCGCCGCTGGCGCGCAGCGACTCCACCACATAGCGGTTGTGCACCACTTCGTGACGCACGTAGATCGGCGCGCCGTAAATCTCCAGCGCGCGTTCGACAATACTGATGGCCCGGTCGACACCGGCGCAAAAACCCCGCGGGTTAGCCAGTAAGATGCGCATGTTTATCCTCCTGCTGCGGATCAATTGCCAATACGTCGATATCGAAATAGACCGTGCGGCCCGCCAGCGGATGGTTAAAATCCACGGTGATCGACTCCTCGGCCACGTCACGAATCAATCCGGGCATTTCATTACCGCTGATGGCGGTAAACAGCATAATGGTGCCCACGTCGGGCACGCCGGTTTCGATAAAATCCCGGCGGGAAAAAAACTGGATCAAATCCGGATTAACCGGCCCGAACGCCGACTCCGGCGCCAGGGAAAACGATTTTTTATCCCCCACGCGCAGCCCGAGCAACGACTGTTCAAGGGCCGGTGAAAGGCTATCATCGCCAAGACGGAACAGCGCCGGTTTATTTTCGCGCCGGGTGGATTCGGCAATGGTGCCATCCTCGAGTTTAAGGTCGAAATGCACCAGCACCGCGCTGTCGGACTGCACCTGTTCGGACATGCCGCTTAACCTTTCTGCTTAGCCGTTTTATCGGCCGGATGCATAAACCCTTCCAGCACGATCAGGAGTGCGCCGATACAAATGGCCGAATCCGCCACGTTGAAGGTGGGGAAGTGCCAGTCACCGACATAAAAATCAATGAAATCGATGACCACGCCATGCACCAGGCGGTCAAAGAGATTGCCCAGCGCGCCGCCGATAATCAAGGCGTAGGCGCAATTGGTCATTCTTTGGCGGCTGTCTGAACGGTACATTAATATCATCAACGCCACGGCGATGACCAGGGCGATAATGGCAAACATCCAACGCTGCCATCCCCCTTTATCGGCCAGAAAACTGAACGCCGCGCCATAGTTGTGGGCATAAAAAATGTTAAAAAACGGGATCAGCGGCAACGTCTCATGCAACATAAAATGCTGCATGATCAACTGCTTGCTGCCCAGGTCGATAATCAGTACGACCAGCGCCAGCCAAAGCCAGCGCAGACCGGTGGATGCTAAGGATTTACTCATCAGACAAATTTACGCTCTTCGCCCGGGCCGGCCACGTTAGTGACGCAACGCCCGCAAATTTCGGGATGCCCGGCGTCAGCGCCGATATCGGTTTCAAAATGCCAGCAACGCGGGCATTTTTCACCATCGGCCTTAGCCAGGGCGATTTTAAGGCCCTTCAATCCTTCGCACTGCTGGGCATCCTCTCCCGCCGCGCTGTAATCAGCCACATCGGCGCGCGACGTCAGCAGGGCAAAATACAACTCTTCACCCAGCGCCCCCAGCGTTTTCGCCAGGGCCGGTTCGGCATACAGGGTGACCCGGGCCTCCAGCGACCCGCCGATGATTTTATCGGCGCGGGCCTGCTCAAGCACTTTGTTCACTTCGCCGCGCACCTTCAACACCTGTTCCCAGTAAGCGTCGTTCATGGTTTCACCGGCGTCCAGTCCGAACAACCCTTCATACCACTCTTCGGTGAAGACATACTGGGCGCGTTCACCCGGCATGAAGCCCCAGATCTCATCGGCGGTAAAAGACAGGATCGGCGCCATCCAGCGCACCAGCGCTTCGGCGATATGGTACAGCGCGGTCTGGCAACTGCGGCGGGCGATACTGTCGGCCTGGGTGGTGTACTGGCGATCTTTGATGATATCCAGGTAAAAAGACCCCATTTCCACCGAGCAGAACTGCATCATGCGCTGCACGACGTTATGGAAGTCATAGCTGTCGTAGGCGGCGATGATTTCCGCCTGCGCCGCCTGCGCCCGGCCCACGGCCCAGCGATCCAGCACCACCATCTCCTGCGGCTTGACGCTGTGCAGCGCCGGGTCGAACCCATTCAGGTTGGCCAGCAGGAACCGCGCGGTATTGCGAATACGCCGGTACGCGTCGGCGGAGCGCTTAAGGATCTCGTCGGAGACCGCCATTTCACCGGTATAATCGGTGGAAGCCACCCACAGACGCAGGATGTCCCCGCCGAGTTTATCCATCACCTGCTGCGGGCTGACCACGTTGCCGATGGATTTGGACATTTTACGCCCCTGCCCGTCGACGGTAAAACCGTGGGTCAGCACCTGGCGATAGGGCGCCTGGCCTTTGATGGCGGTGGAAATCATCAGCGACGACATAAACCAGCCGCGATGCTGGTCGGAACCTTCCAGGTACATATCCGGCTCGTGGCCGCCGAATTCCGGACGGACCGCTACCACGGACGAGTGCGTCGAACCGGAGTCGAACCACACGTCCAGGGTATCCGGCACTTTGGTATACTCGGCCGCCTCAGCCCCGAGGATAGCGGCGGGATCCAGATCCCACCAGGCCTGGATGCCGTCTTTCTCGACCCGTTTGGCCACTTCTTCCATCAACTCCAGCGTGCGCGGATGGAGCTCCTCGGTATCCTTATGGACAAACAGCGACATCGGCACGCCCCAGGTGCGCTGGCGCGAGATACACCAGTCGGGACGATTGGCCACCATATTTTCGATGCGCGCCTGTCCCCAGCCCGGGATCCACTGCACTTCCCTGATTTCTTCCAGGGAACGTTTGCGCAGCCCTTTCTGATCCATGCTGATAAACCACTGCGGCGTGGCGCGGAAAATGATGGGGGTCTTATGACGCCAGCAGTGCGGATAGCTGTGCACCAGCTTTTCCACATGCACCAGCGCGCCGTGCGCGCGCAATAATTCGACCACCACATCGTTGGCCTTGAACACCTGCAGCCCGTCGAGATCCGGATAGGTCCCCGGCAGGTAGCACCCGTCCGGCCCCACCGGATTGGCGACCTCCAGGCCGTATTGCTGGCCGATGACATAATCGTCCGGGCCATGGCCGGGCGCGGTATGCACCGCGCCGGTACCGGCTTCCAGCGTCACATGCTGACCCAGGATCGCCGGCACGTCGAAGCCCATAAACGGGTGGCGAAAGCGCAGCAGTTCCAGCGCGCCGCCTTTACAACTGCCCAGCACGGTCCATTGGGCGATACCCGCACGCTGCATTACGCTTGCCACCAGGTCGGCGGCCAGTATCCAGTTTTGCCCGTCCACCGCGACCAGCTGATACTCGAAGTCCGGATGGACCGAAATCGCCCGGTTGGCCGGCAGGGTCCAGGGCGTGGTGGTCCAGATCACCAGCGACACCGGCCCGGCAACCCCGCTCACGCCGAATTTTGCCGCCACGGCGTCGGCGTCGACCGCCTGGAAAGCCACGTCGATGGAGGGCGAGGTGCGATCGTAATACTCGACTTCCGCCTCAGCCAGCGCGGAACGGCAGTCGATACACCAATGCACCGGCTTGGCGCCTTTATGCAGATGGCCGTTGGCGATGATTTTGCCGAGCGAACGGATAATATTGGCTTCGGTGCCGAAATCCATCGTCAGGTAAGGATGATCCCATTCGCCCAGCACGCCCAGGCGGATAAAATCTTTTTTCTGGCCTTCCACTTGCTCGGCGGCATATTTGCGGCAGGCGGCGCGGAATTCCGCGGCGCTGACCTTTTCGCCCGGCTTGCCGATCATCTGTTCAACTTTCAGCTCAATCGGCAGGCCGTGGCAATCCCAGCCCGGCACATAGGGGGAGTCATAGCCCATCAAGCCTTTGGACTTGATAATAATGTCTTTGAGAATCTTGTTAACCGAGTGACCGATATGGATACTGCCGTTGGCATACGGAGGGCCGTCATGCAGGATAAAGGTTTTCTTGCCTTTTTTAGCGTTACGGATAATCCCGTACAGGTCCTGTTCATACCAGCGTTGCAGCATGCCAGGCTCGCGCTTGGCCAGATCGCCGCGCATCGGGAACCCTGTGTCCGGCAAATTCAGGGTGTTTTTGTAATCACTCATTCGATTCTCGGTTCCGTTTTCGGTTAGAGCGTTTAGAGGGGTGCCGTCAGTCCGAAGAATTCCCGGCCGTTCACCACATCATTCGCGATTTGCCGCTTTAGCTCATCAAGGGAGGCAAACCGTTGTTCATTGCGCAGTTTTGCGCGTATCACCACTTCTATATGGCGGCCATAAAGATCCTGCGCCATATCCATTAAATGCACTTCAAGCCGCGGACGAAGCCCCGCCACCGTCGGGCGGGTGCCGATATTGGCCACACCGGGCAACGGCTGCGCCGCCAGTCCGCCGACCTCCACCGCATAGACCCCGTTAATGGGCGCTGGACGGCCCTTTAAGGAGACGTTGGCCGTGGGGAAGCCAAGGGTGCGGCCCAGCTCGTCGCCGTGCTCCACGCGCCCGGAAATACGGTAAGGATGGCCAAGGAGCATCTCGGCGACAACCAGCTGGTCGTTGCAAAGCGCCTCCCGTACCGCCGTGCTGCTGATACGCTTACCGCCCTCCGTATACGTGGCGGTGCTCATGACATCAAAGCCCGCCGCGATACCCGCCTGCTGCAAAAAGGCGAAATCGCCCCGCCGCCCGGCGCCGAAGCGAAAATCGTCGCCGACGCAAAGAAACCTGACGCCGAGCTTTTTCACCAGCAGCTCCGCGACAAACGACTCGGCGCCGATGGCCGCGAACCGCGTATCGAAGGTTACGCACAATACTACGTCTACCCCGGCCTGGGCCAGGTACTTCACTTTATCCCGCAGGCGGGTCAACCGCGCCGGTGCGTCCCGGCCGGCAAAATGTTCCTGCGGCTGGGGCTCGAATATCATTACCATTACCGGCAAGCCGCGTTTGCGGCCTTCGGTCTGCAATTGTGCAATCAACGCCTGATGCCCACGATGGAAACCATCAAAATTGCCAATAGTGAGCACGCACCCTTGGGGACGCGCCTGCAGGTTATGTAAACCGCGAATAAGCTTCATAGCAGGCTCAAGACTGAGGAAATCGGCGGATTATACCTTGTACAGCCGCTAAGGTTAACCCGCGAATCCAATCTTTGACAGTAACGACGGTGAAAGTCATGCTTATTTTGCCCGACCAGGTTTTTTTCGCAGGTTATTCTGCCGGACAGGACATTTCCCCGCCCGGCCGACGGGCGCCGCGCCGCGAATTGGTTTGTTTATTACAGATAATCGCTTTTTTATCGTCTAAGGCTGTATTCCGCGCGCTGAAACTGGTAGAATCCTGCGCCATCACATTGTAACAGGCGTTGCGTAGTCAAGCGGCGCTTATTTGCACAAATCCATTGACAAAAGAAGGCCGAAAGGGCATATTCCTCGGCCTTTGAATTGTCTCATAGAACATGTTTGGGAGTTGGACCTTGGCTAATATCAAATCAGCTAAGAAACGCGCCGTACAGTCTGAGAAGCGTCGTCAGCACAATGCCAGCCGTCGCTCTATGATGCGTACTTTTATCAAAAAAGTATACGCGGCTATCGATGCAGGTGATAAAGATGCAGCGCAGAATGCTTTTTCTGCCATGCAACCCATTGTGGACCGTCAGGCCAGTAAAGGTTTGATCCACAAAAACAAAGCAGCGCGTCATAA
Source organism: Sodalis sp. RH14 (assembly GCF_047324285.1). Classification (NCBI taxonomy): domain Bacteria; kingdom Pseudomonadati; phylum Pseudomonadota; class Gammaproteobacteria; order Enterobacterales; family Bruguierivoracaceae; genus Sodalis; species Sodalis sp. RH14. The sequence continues at coordinate 785,616 of NZ_CP178739.1, read as the reverse complement.
ATCTAATCTGACCGCGCGTATCAACGCAATGCAGTAAGATCTGTTCTTACGTTGGTGTTTTGTTAAAAAAACCGGCTTCGGCCGGTTTTTTTGCATCTGGCGTTTGCCTCCGGTTCTTCAGCGCCGCGCTTGGCGTTGATGGCGTAGCGTTGCGCGGCGCTAACCTGTTTGGTCAGGAGCGGGCCGGGGCGGGCTTATGCATCGGCAGCGCCAGGCGCAGCGATATATAGCCCAAGATCGCCGCCACCACCGAACCGGACAGAATGCCAAGCTTGGCATAGGTTATACTGTCCGGACTCACCCCCGGCGCGCCGAACGCCAGCCCGGCGATAAAGATCGACATGGTAAAGCCGATACCGCACAGCACCGCGGCGGCGGCAATCTGGTTAAAGACCACGCCGTCGGGCAGCCGGGCCAATCCCAGCCTGATGGATGCAAAACAAAACAGCAGGATGCCCAGCGGCTTACCCAGCACCAGCCCCACGGCAATGCCGGCCGGCAGCACCGACAACAGGCTGGCGGGGGTTAGCCCATGCAGACCAACGCCGGCGTTGGCGAAGGCAAACAGCGGCAGGATAAGATAAACCACCCAGGGCTGAATATAGTGCTCAAGCACCAGGGCGGGAGAATACGCCTGGGTCTGCGGCGCTGAGGCCGGGGCCCCAGGCCGTGACGGCAAACGCAGGGGGATCAGGGCGCCGAGTATCACCCCGGCGAGAGTGGCATGAATGCCCGATAATAGCACGCAGCCCCACAGCACCGCGCCGGCCAGCAGATAAAGTCCGATATGACGGACATTGCTGCGGTTCATCATCACCAGCACCGCAATCGTCGCCGCCACGCCCGCCAGGGCGATTAACGACAAATCGTGATTGTAGAATACCGCGATAATTACGATGGCGCCTAAATCGTCAATAATGGCCAGCGCCAGTAAAAAAGCCTTTAAACTGGCGGGCACCCGTTTTCCCAACAGCGCCATCACGCCTACCGCAAACGCGATATCCGTGGCGGTGGGAATAGCCCAGCCGGCATGATTGGCCGGCGTGTTCCAGTTAATCAGCGTATAGATAATCGCCGGGGCTATCATGCCGCCCAGCGCGGCAATGGCGGGGAACGCCGCCTGGCTGCGGCTGGCGAGCGCGCCTTCCATCAGTTCGCGCTTCACCTCCAGCCCGATCATCAAAAAGAAAATCGCCATCAAGCCGTCGTTGATCAAAAAAAGCAGCGTCAATGGCGAGGCGTGGCCGGCGGAGGCGCCCTGGGGAAAATAAATCAGCGCTTCATAGGCCGCCTGCGCCGGCGTGTTGGCCATGATCAGCGCAATTAACGCGGCTAAAATCAACAATACGCCGCCCGAGGCTTCGTGATTTAACCAGCGGTGAATAAGAGAAGACACAATATATCCTTGAAGTGCGCACAATGGATTTATTGTGCGGGATGGCGGGAGCCAGGTAAATAAAAACCCAACATCGCCGGCGCGTTATTTAGCGCGGCTCGCAAAAATACCCCGGCGGCCGGGCTGGAGGATTGACCGCCGGTTTACCCGCCGCCGCGGCGCGCCGGTAATGCGGATGTTTAGCACGCCGGGGGCTGGCGCGGCTCATGCACCGGACATTGATTCAGGTCGCTGCGCTGCGCCACCGACACCGGGTACGCCAGCCGGCGCGCCCGCATAATGTCGCCCAGCGGCCGATGGGCGGTGACGCCATGCCAGGGCTGGAAGGAAAGACCGTCGTCCATGGCACGGGAGCGCTCGGGCGACCAGCTTTGCTGCGGCTCGACAATAATCGACGCCAACGGCAGGTAGGGATTATCCTGCTCGGGCCAGGCCACCGAGGCATCTTCAACGGGATTTTCCGCCAAATCCCGGCACAGCTGCGCCCTGAGGGTCCAGGCGCCGCCCTCCCGCGCCAGGATGCGCGCCACCTCCTCCCGCAGCGCGTCCCGCCGTCCGGCCAGCGCGAACGCCTTGCCCGCCAGCGCCAGGAAATTGGCCGATTCCGGCACCACGTCCAGTTTGGCGATATAATCACCGAAGCGGCTGGCTACCTGGGTAAAGTAGCGATCCCCCAGCGGATTGGTGAGCGGATAGCCGCCCAGGGCTTGCAGCAATCCGGTGTTGACGTCCAGCGTCTTCAGGGCGCGCACCAGCGGGCGCAGGACGGCGGATAAGGCAGCTTTGGCCCACTCCGCCCGACCGGTGGTCGCGGCCAGCAGTTTCAGGTTTTTCAGGAACGCCCGGCTGTCCGCTGCGGTAAAGGCGGGTCCCGTGGCCAGTAAAAAATCCTGGGTCAGGTCGTTTTCCGACCCGGGCAACCGTTCCCCTGCTACATCCAGCACCTTGATCGCCAGGCCACGCGGCAGGGAAACCCCGTCGCGCAACACGTCGCCGGGGATGGTCGAAATACGCAGCAGCACGTCATAGCTACGCGGCCTGGCAAAAATACCCTGGGCCAGCTCAGGCGCCAGGGAGCTGTGCACAACCAGCCGGCCTTGCAGCAGGGCGTGGCTTTTGGCATGGACGCCGCGCTGGGCATGGCCCAAATCACGGTGTGTCTTGCCGATGATGTGCTTAAATACGTCGGCGATTTGCCGATGGGTCTGCTCTTCGTCGGGTCGGTACGTCTCTACGGACGGCGTGAAGGGGACTGCCGGGCGGAGTGCGGCACGGGCCATGGCGTCTATCTCCAGAGAATTATTCCCCCTAAATTATAGCGGCCATTATCGATGTCGTACCGGCAACAGCGCTTAAGCAGGAGAAAGCCTCGGGTGGACAGGCAAAGGCCAAAAAAAATCCCCGGCCGCTGGGCCGGGGATCGAAAGACACCGCCGATGGCGCAAAAATTCAGCGCGTCAGGTCGTCAAAAAACTTCTTCACGCCGTCCAGAAAGCTTTTGGAACGCGGGCTGTTCTGATCGCCGCTCGGGCCGCCAAAACTCTCTTCCAGTTCACGCAGCAGCTGTTTCTGTTTTTCGTTAAGCTTCACCGGCGTTTCGACCACCACGCGGCACAGCAAATCGCCCTGGTTGCCGCCGCGTACCGATTTCACCCCTTTGCCGCGCATACGGAACAGCTTGCCGGTTTGCGTTTCCGCAGGCACCTTCAGCTTCACCCGGCCGTCAAGCGTGGGAACTTCGATCTCGCCGCCCAGCGCCGCCATGGCGAAGTTAATCGGCACTTCGCAAAACAGGTTATTGTCTTCACGTTCAAAGATGGGGTGCTGACGCACCTGAACCTGTACGTACAGATCCCCCGCCGGCGCGCCCTGCTCGCCCGCTTCGCCTTCGCCCGACAGACGGATGCGATCGCCGGTATCGACGCCCGCCGGAATTTTCACCGACAGCGTCTTGGCCTTTTCAATACGACCGTGGCCGTGGCATTTGTGGCACGGTTCCTTGATAATCTTGCCGTGTCCCTGACAGGTGGGACAGGCCTGCTGCACCGCAAAAAAACCCTGGCGCATCTGCACCTGGCCTGCGCCATGGCAGGTAGGACAGGTAACGGGGGAAGTGCCGGGCTTGGCGCCGCTGCCATGGCAGACGTCGCATTCCTCAAGCGTCGGGATGCGGATTTCCTTGGTTACGCCACGGACCGCTTCCTCGAGGGTAAGCTCCATATTGTAGCGAAGATCCGACCCACGGCTGGCGCGCTGGCGGCGCCCGCCACCAAAGATATCGCCGAAGACGTCTCCGAAGATATCGGTAAAGTCCGCGCCGCCGGCGGCGCCGCCGCCATAACCACCGCCCATGCCGCCCTGTTCGAAGGCGGCGTGGCCGTATTGATCATACGCGGCGCGCTTTTGCGCGTCGGTCAGGATTTCATAGGCTTCTTTCGCTTCTTTGAACTTTGCTTCGGCGTCAGCATTCCCTGGGTTACGATCCGGGTGGAATTTCATTGCCAGGCGTTTGTAGGCCTTTTTGATTTCACGCTCTTCCGCATCTTTGGAAAGGCCTAAAATCTCGTAATAGTCTTTTTTCGCCATTGTCTCTTCCTGCCCTCAACATGCTTGCACGGGCGTAAGGTTTCCCCGACGCCCGTGCCTGTTGCCAGCCACGGCATTACTCACCGTGGCTGTGCCCGCTCAAGGGCGATTATTTTTTATCTTTAACTTCTTCAAATTCGGCGTCGACAACGTCGTCATCTTTTTTGCCCGCATTGGCTTCAGCGCCAGCTTCCGCCGCGCCGGCCTGAGCCGCCTGCTGCTGCGCCACTTCCAGCAGCTTGCCGGAAACCTGGATCAGCGCCTGCATCTTGGCTTCGATCTCAGCCTTATCCTCGCCTTTCAGCGCGGTTTCCAACGCGCTCAGCGCGGATTCGATGGCCGTTTTGTCATCGGCGGGCAGTTTGTCGCCGGCTTCTTCCAACTGCTTGCGGGTGCTGTGCAGCTGATGGTCTGCCTGGTTACGGGTCTGCACCAGTTCCTCGAACTTGCGGTCGGATTCCGCGTTGGCTTCCGCTTCACGCACCATTTTCTGGATTTCATCCTCGGTCAAACCGGACGACGCCTTAATGGTGATTTTCTGTTCACGGCCGCTGTTCTTATCCTTGGCGGACACATGCAGGATGCCGTCGGCGTCGATATCGAAGGTCACTTCGATTTGCGGCGTACCGCGCATGGCGGGGGCAATCCCGTCCAGGTTGAACTGGCCCAGGGATTTATTATCCGCGGCGCGTTTACGTTCACCCTGCAGCACGTGGATGGTCACCGCGGACTGGTTGTCTTCCGCCGTAGAGAACACCTGGCTATGCTTGGTCGGTACGGTGGTGTTCTTGGCGATCAGCGGCGTCATGACCCCACCCATGGTTTCAATGCCCAGCGACAGCGGGCTGACGTCCAGCAACAGCACGTCCTTCACGTCGCCGGCCAGCACCCCGCCCTGCACCGCGGCGCCGATAGCCACGGCTTCATCCGGGTTAACGTCTTTACGCGGTTCCTTACCGAAGAAATCGGTAACGGTCTTCTGCACCAGCGGCATACGGGTCTGGCCGCCCACCAGGATAACGTCCTTGATATCGCCGACCGACAGTCCGGCGTCTTTCAGCGCCATCTTCAGCGGGTCCATGGTGCGTTTTACCAGGTCTTCAACCAGCGATTCCAGTTTGGCGCGGGTCACCTTGATGTTCATATGTTTCGGACCGGTGGCGTCCGCCGTGATGTACGGCAGGTTCACGTCGGTCTGCTGCGCGGAGGACAGCTCGATCTTGGCCTTTTCAGCGGATTCCTTCAGACGCTGCATGGCCAGCGGATCGTTGCGCAGATCGATGCCCTGGTCTTTCTTGAACTCATCCACCAGGTAATTGATCAGGCGGCTGTCGAAGTCTTCGCCACCCAAATGGGTGTCGCCGTTGGTCGCCAGCACTTCAAAGGTTTTTTCACCGTCCACGTCATCGATTTCGATGATGGAAATATCGAAGGTACCGCCGCCCAGGTCATAGACCGCGATGGTGCGGTTGCCCGTTTCTTTATCCAGGCCGTAAGCCAGCGCCGCGGCGGTAGGTTCGTTAATAATACGTTTAACTTCAAGGCCCGCGATACGGCCGGCGTCTTTGGTCGCCTGGCGCTGGGCGTCGTTAAAGTAGGCCGGCACGGTAATAACCGCTTCGGTAACCGGCTCACCCAGATAATCTTCCGCGGTCTTCTTCATCTTTTTCAGGATTTCAGCGGACACCTGCGGCGGGGCCATTTTCTGGCCTTTCACGTCCAGCCAGGCGTCGCCGTTGTCGGAAGCGATAATTTTATACGGCATGATATTTTTATCACGCTGTACTTCTTCATCCTCAAAACGACGTCCGATCAAACGCTTGATGGCGAACAACGTGTTCTGCGGGTTCGTAACGGACTGACGTTTAGCTGGCTGGCCAACCAGAATTTCACCGTCCTGCGTGTAAGCAATAATGGAAGGGGTAGTACGATCGCCTTCGCTGTTTTCAAGCACCCGAGGTTTGGAGCCTTCAATAATTGCGATACAAGAGTTGGTCGTACCCAAGTCGATACCAATAATTTTACCCATCTAAACATCTCCACTAAAAAGTCATATTCGTTGTGGTCGTAAACCTGATATGTGGCCGGTTAACTTTTTTTCAAGCCAGCGACACGTTTTTGTCAGCAGGTTAAACAACGTTGGTTGCAAATAAGATGGGGTCACCGCGCCGCGCATCAAGGGGGAGCAGGAAAAAAAAAGCGTTCTGCGCGCTCCCGGCGGCCCCGGGCGCCGCGCATCGCTGAGCGGCTGGCGCGCAGTCCTTTGATATACAGTGCATTTTTATAAAAATGACTAAATCGTTCCCAAAAGTGCCATGACAAACAGGAACCTATTTATTTCACGCCGCACGTAAAATCAGGCGATGGAATTCAATCCACCGGCCAGCGGCGGCTTATGCCGCAGTCCGGACGGCAGGCAAATGCCGAGCAACACCCCCATTACCGATAGCCCGAGCACATACCAGGAAGGCGCCATCGGCGAGATGCGCATCAGCATGGTGACCATCACCGGGGTCAGTCCGCCAAAAATGGCGTACGCCACATTATAGGAAAACGAAATACCGCTGAACCGCACCGGCGAGGGAAACGCATGGACCATAACATAAGGCACGCCGCCCACCACGCCGACGCTCAGGCCGGCCAGCGCATAGGTGATGTACAGCGGCAACGGCCGATCCGCGCCGGTGTGGTAAAACAGCCAGCTGAAGACGCCCAGCATCACGCAGCCGGTGATAAAGGTTTTGCCCGCGCCCACGCGGTCGATGACGGCGCCGGTTATCACGCAGCCCACGGCCAGCGCGATAATCGCCGCGCAGTTGGCCTTGAGCGCCAGGGACGGGGTAGCGCCCATTTGCTGCTGCAGCCACAGGGGCGCCATCAGGATCACCACCACGATGCCGGCGGAGAGCAGCCAGGTCAGCAGCATGGAAATCAGCACCGCTTTTTTATGGTTCATCACCACGGATTTCAGCGGCAGTTCCTGCGCCAGCGCTTTGCGGATCTGCATCTCGATAAACACCGGGGTCTCACGCAGCCAGCGCCGCAGGTACATGGCGACCAGTCCGAAGAAGCCGCCGAGGAAAAAAGGAATGCGCCAGCCCCCTTGGAGCACGCCCTGCGGCGTCATGAAGGTGTTTAATAAGGTGGCGACAAAGGATCCTAATAAAATGCCGATGGTCAGGCCGGCGGTTAACGTGCCGCAGGCGAACCCGATGCGCTTGTGGGGCACATGTTCGGCGACGAAGACCCAGGCGCCCGGCACTTCGCCGCCGATGGCCGCGCCCTGCAGGATGCGCAGCGCCAGTAACAGCAGCGGCGCGGTGATGCCGAGGGTTTCATAAGTGGGCAGCAGGCCCATCATCAGCGTCGGCAGCGCCATCAGCAGAATGGACAGGCTGAACATTTTTTTCCGGCCGGCTTTATCGCCGAAATGCGCCATGATAATGCCGCCCAGCGGCCGTGCCAGGTAACCGGCGGCAAAAATACCGAAGGTCTGCAGTTGCCGCAGCCACTCCGGCAAATCCGGCGGGAAGAACAGTTTTCCCATCACCCCGGCAAAGAACACGAAGATAATAAAGTCGTAAAATTCCAGCGCGCCGCCCAGGGCGGCAAGCGACAGGGTTTTGTAATCCTGTCGGTTCAATCGGCGTTGCGGGTCGGCAGGCATAGTCATTCGCGTCGGGCCAGAGAGAAAAAAGAAAAAAATATAGCATACAACGTAAAGGTAATCTTACTGCGCGGAAATATAATTTCACACCCTGGGGCGGCGTTTACCGCCGCCGCCGCGCGCCGCGGTTACTCCGGGTCGGGGCGCCGGGCGTTTTTGGGACGAAACGCCGCCACGATCGCGGGATCGGTCTCGATATAAGGCCCTTCCAGCAGTTGGATGCAATAAGGGATGCTGGCAAAGATGCCGTGCACCACCACGTTACCCTGCCCGTCCCTGACGCCCGCCAGCGTTTCCTGGATAGCCCTGGGCTGGCCCGGCAGATTCAGGATCAGCGCCTGTTTGCGGATCACCCCCATTTGCCGGGACAGGATAGCCGTGGGCACAAAATGCAGGCTGATCTGGCGCATTTGCTCGCCAAACCCGGGCATTTCGCGATCCGCTATCGCCCGCGTGGCATCCGGCGTGACATCACGCCGCGCCGGGCCGGTGCCGCCGGTGGTCAGCACCAGATGGCAACCCATTTCATCCACCAGCTCGCGCAGAGTTTGCTCAATCAGCGGCTGCTCGTCGGGCACCAGCCGTGTTTCCAGCGTAAAAGGTGAAATCAGCGCCTGCCGTAACCAGGATTCCAGCGCGGGGATGCCCTGATCCTGGTAGACGCCGTTGGCCGCGCGATCGGATATGGATACCAGGCCAATACGGCAAATTTGCATAGAACGTCCTCCGGTCGACATGTTTTTTCCATAATAGCAATTTAACGGCGAAGCGCCGTGCGCACAAATGAAAACGGCCCGTTACGGGCCGCAATGGTGCTGGTAAACGGGTGGCCGCGCCGGTTTGCCTGCCCGGCCGGGGCCACGGTGATTACAGCAGGTCTTTGATCATCGCTTCCAGCTTTTCCTGGTCGACGGCGAACTTGCGGATCCCGTCCGCCAGTTTGTCCACCGCCATAGGATCCAAGTTGTGCTGCCAGAGGAATTCAGCCTCGGTCAGTTTGGCCGGACGCGGCTTGATCTCGCCCGTATAGGAAAGTTTACGCTCAAGGGCGCCTTCGGTGGCGGCCAGCTCTTTCAGCAGCGGCGGCGCGATGGTCAGGCGATCGCAACCGGCGAGTTCAATAATCTCGCCGACGTTGCGGAAGCTGGCGCCCATTACCACGGTGTCATAACCGTGTTCTTTGTAGTAACGGTAGATTTCCGTCACGGAAATCACGCCCGGATCCTGCTCCGGGGAAAACTCCTTGCGTTCGCCGTTGGCTTTGTGCCAGTCAAGGATGCGGCCGACGAAAGGCGAAATCAGGTAGGCCCCGGCCTCGGCGCAGGCGCGGGCCTGGGCGAAGGAAAACAGCAGCGTCAGGTTACAGTTGATGCCGGCCTTTTCCAGTTGCTCGGCAGCGCGGATACCCTGCCAGGTCGAGGCCAGCTTAATCAGGATGCGATCGTTGCCGATGCCGGCGTCGTTGTAGAGTTTAATCAGGCTTTTGGCTTTGGCGACGCTTGCCTCGGTGTCATAGGACAGTCGGGCGTCGACTTCCGTGGAAACGCGCCCCGGCACCAGCTTAAGAATTTCCAGCCCGATGTTGACCGCCAGTTTATCGGTGGCGTATTTGACCTGTTCCGCCGCGTCCCGGCTTTGATCACGCGCCCAGGCAACCGCCTGGTCGATATAGCCGCGGTATTCGGGAATCTGCGCCGCGTTCAGGATCAATGAAGGGTTGGTGGTTGCATCCTGGGGCTGATACAGTTTAATGGCGGTGATATCACCGGTATCAGCGACAACGGAGGTCATCTTGCGTAGGGCACTAAGTTTATCTGTCATGGTGGAATATCTCATTGTGAAGGGTGTGCATATCTTATGGCGTTGCACTGCCTTTTTTGATAATACCACGCGCAAGCATGGGTGCAAGCGAGGCGCCAGCGTAATGGCACCGCCCCGGCGGCAGCGCATTATGCGGCCATGGCAGGATAAAATCGGCCGCTGCCGGCCGCGGGTCGGCATAAGCGCCGCTTATCAGGGAAGACGAGGAATAAATGGCTGAACTCTTCAACTTTATCGACGATTTGTTATGGAATTCAGTGTTAATTTACCTGCTGATTGGCACCGGTCTTTGGTTTACTTTCCGCTCCGGTTTTATTCAGTTCCATTACTTCGGCCACGTGTTTTCCATCTTGAAGGGATCGGGCCGCGCCGACGGCGCGGGCATTTCACCGTTTCAGGCATTATGCACGACGCTTGCGGCGCGCATCGGCTGCGGCAACCTGACCGGCGTGGCGTTGTCCCTGGTCATCGGCGGGCCGGGAGCGATATTCTGGATGTGGCTGGCCGCGTTTATCGGCATGGCCACCGCCTTCTTCGAAAGCACCCTGGCGCAATTATATAAGGTGCGCGACGGCCGCGGCCATTACCGGGGCGGCCCCGCCTGGTATATGGAAAAGGGCCTGGGCCTGCGCTGGATGGGCGTACTCTTTACCTGCTTTCTACTCATAGGCTACGGCGGTATATTCAGCGCGGTGCAGGCCAGCGCCATTACGCAGTCGCTGCATGACGCCTGCGGATTCGCGCCTTACCAGACGGGGCTGGGCCTGGCGGCGTTAAGCGGACTGGCCATGTGCGGCGGCCTGCGTCTTATCGCCCGGCTTTCCCAATGGCTGGTCCCGCTGATGGCCTTGTGCTATGTGCTGCTGGCGGCCTGGGTGATGGCGCAGCATGCCGGACGCCTGGGGGCGGTGGCGGAGCTGGTGTTCAACAGCGCGTTCGGCCTGCCGCAGGCCGCGTCGGGAATCCTGGGCTATGGTTTTTCCCAGGCCATTTTCCAGGGCGTGCAGCGCGGGCTGTTTTCCAACGAGGCCGGCATGGGCTCGGCGCCCAATATCGCCGGCGCCGCCACGCCCTGGCCGCCCCACCCCGCGTCGCAGGGATATATCCAGATGCTGGCGGTGTTTATCGATACCATCGTCATCTGCAGCGCCACCGCGGCCATTATCCTGACGTCGGGCGCGCTGGAACAGGCCGCGCCCGATCTCGGCGGCATCGCCCTGATCCAGCGGTCATTGCTGGCGGCGACGGGACAGTGGGGCACGCCGTTTATGGTGATGGTGGTATTTATTTTTTCCTTTACCTCGATTATCGCTAATTACGCCTACGCGGAAAGCAGTCTGCGTTTTTTCCGCCATCGCTCCAAACGGCCGGTGCAGATATTGCGCGTCGTGGCATTGGCGACGGTGATGTTGGGCTGCCTGGCGGAAGTACCGGTATTATGGCGGCTGGCGGACCTGGCGATGGGCCTGATGACCCTGACCAACCTGATTGCGCTGCTGCTGCTGTCGCGCATCGCCCTGATGCTGGCGCGCGATTACAATAGCCAGCGCGCGGTCGGCAAACTGCCGACGTTCTACGCCGCGAATTTCCCCGCTATCGCGGCGCAGCTGGCGCCCGGCAGTTGGGACCGCCCGGCGGCGCGCAAATCAACATGACCGCCGCTTATCATCCCGCTGACCTCCAGCCCTTAAGAGACAGGAACCGTACGACATGCTAATCGTTATCTCCCCGGCCAAAACGCTGGATTACACCAGCCCGCTGGCGACCCGGCGTTATACCCAGCCCGAGCTGCTGGCCCGCGCCGAAAAACTGATGCGCGTGTGCCGCAAACTGACCCCGGCGCAGTTATCCGGCCTGATGGGCATCAGTGATAAGCTGGCCCAGCTTAACGCGGGGCGCTTTCAGTCTTGGCGGGCGGATTTTTCACCCGACAACGCCCGGCAGGCGATCCTGGCGTTTAAAGGCGATGTCTATGCCGGCCTGGCGGCGGAAAGTTTCAGCGAGGCGGATTTCGACTTCGCCCAAACCCATTTGCGCATGCTGTCCGGCCTGTACGGCATACTGCGCCCCCTGGACCTGATGCAGCCCTATCGCCTGGAAATGGGTATCAGGCTGGCGAACCCGGCCGGGCCGGACTTATACCATTTCTGGGGAAAAACCCTGACTCAAAAGCTCAACGAGGCGCTGACGGCGCAAGGCGATAACGTGCTGATTAACTTGGCGTCCGGGGAGTATTTTAAGGCGGTGATAAAGGACCAGTTGGCCGCGCGGGTGATCAAGCCGGTGTTCCTGGATGAAAAAAACGGCAAGTATAAAGTGATCAGTTTCCACGCCAAAAAAGCGCGCGGCATGATGAGCCGGTTTATCATCACCCGGCGGCTGACGCAGCCGGAACAGCTGGCCGCGTTCAATGACGGCGGTTATGCCTATGCGCCGGAGGAATCCAGCGGGTCGGAGATGGTCTTTAAACGACCGGCACGCTAGGACGGCGGGCGTGATGCGCGATAGCGCGGCCGTCCTATCGCACGGCGGCGCGGGCCCGAATGCCCCGCGGTGAAACCGGCGCGGTGGTACGGTCATGGCGGCTGTACCACCGCGCCGGCCGGCGGCTGAACCGGCGGCGGTCGTGGCGGATTACTGCGGCAAGGCCATCAGCAGGGCGCGCAGCTGACCAAAGTCCGCCGGCAGCCGGCTTGACAGCAGCGGCAGGGTCGCCCGCAGCGCCAGCGCCTTGGGCAGCGGCAGCGATTGGCCCAGCACCGCGTCCACGGTTTCCTTAAACTTCGCCGGATGCGCGGTGCCCAGGAACAGGCCGGACTCCCCTGGCTGGAGCTGGTCGCGCAGTAACCGGTAGGCAATAGCCGCATGAGGTTCCGATATATACCCCAGTCCCGCCAGTTCGCGCATCGTGTCGCGGGTAACATCGTCATTCACGCAGCCGTAGGCCAGGGTATCAAGGCGCCAGTTCTTACGCCGGAACAATTCCTCCACGCGCGGCCAGTTGTTCGGCTGGCTGACATCCATGGCATTGGATAGCGTCGCCACGGTGGCGTTGGGCAACCATTTCCCGTCGGCGAGAAAGCGCGGCACGGTATCGTTGGCGTTGGTGGCGGCAATAAAGCGTTTAATCGGCAGGCCGAGGGATTTTGCCAATAGGCCGGCGGTCAAATCGCCAAAATTGCCGCTGGGCACCGAAACCACCAATTGATTGCGTTGCTCCTGCGAGAGCTGCGCCGCCGCTTCGAAGTAATAGCAAATCTGCGCCAGCAGGCGGCTGATATTAATCGAGTTGGCGGAGTTCAGCCCCAGTTCGTGCTTGAGTTGCTCGTCGTCGAACGCATGTTTGACCAGCGCCTGGCAGGCGTCAAAGTCGCCGTCAATCGCCACGGTATGGATATTGCCGCCCAGGGTGCAGAACAGTTTTTCCTGCAGCGGGCTTATCTTGCCGTGGGGGTACAGGATCACCACCCGGACATTTTCCAGCCCGTAGAAGGCGTGCGCCACCGCGGCGCCGGTATCGCCGGAGGTGGCGGTGAGGATGGTGACCGGCTGGCCCCGGGCGACTTCGGTCAGCATCTGCGCCATAAAGCGGCCGCCGAAATCCTTGAACGCCAGGGTCGGGCCGTGGAATAGCTCCAGGACCGATATATCCTCGCTCACCTTGACCACGGGGGCCGGGAACTCGAAGGCGGCCTGCACCCGTTTATGGATAACGTCCAACGGCAGCTCGTCGCCGATATAGGCCGACAGGATGCGCGCGCTGCGGGTCACCAGATCGAGATCCAGCAGGGCGTCGATTTCCGTCGAGGCGAACTCCGGGAGATCGACGGGGAAAAACAGCCCCTGCTGGCGTCCCAGCCCCTGCTTTATCGCCTGCGCGAAGCTGACCTGCTCGTTATGATCTTTAATATTATACAGTTTCATACGTTATCCCATCACTCGCGCGCCGGTGGTATCCAGGCGGCATATATGAACAAAACCCTCATCATTTTGCAGGTAGTGCTGCTCCAGCCAGCCGGCCAGGCGCTGCGCGGTATCTTCCCGATCGCAGACCGCAAACAGCGTCGGTCCCGAGCCGGAGATGCCGCAAGCCAGGGCGCCGATACTGGCGCAGGCCTGGCGCGCTTCGGTAAATCCCGGCAGCAGTTTGGTGCGGTAAGGCTCGGCAATCACATCCTTCATCAGTTTTGCCGCCAGAGCCGGCTGCTGGGTATGGCTGGCGTGGATAAAACCCGCCAGGAAACGCCCGTGGCTGATGCAATCCTGCCGGCGATATTGAGCGGGCAGGATTGCCCGCGCCTCGGCGGTGGAGACCTTGATGCCCGGATAGGCCATGACCCACAGCCATTCGCTGAAACCGGGCACCTGCTGGCTGATGATACTGTTTTCCTCCAGCATCAGCTGGATGCCGCCCAGGAAACAGGGCGCCACGTTATCATAATGAACGCTGCCGGAAATACGGCCTTCCATTTCGCCCATCAGCGTCAGCATCTGGTTTTCATCCAGCGGATAACCGCAATGGGCGTTCATCGCCACCAGCGCCGCCACCACCGAACAGGCGCTGGATCCCAGCCCCGATCCGATGGGCATGTTTTTTTCCAGCCGCATGGCCACCGGGACGGTTTTACCCACCGCCTGGCAAAAACGTTCCCAGCATTGATAAACAATATTCTGCTCGGTTTCGGCCGGCAGCTTGCCGGCGAAACGCCCTTCGTTGCACAGGCTGAACGCCGCCGCGTCCTCCACCGTCACGCAGTCCCCGAGCAACGTACCGTCCACGGGCGATACCGCGGCGCCCAGCACATCAAAGCCGACACTGACATTGCCGATCGAGGCCGGCGCATACACCTTAACCATTTTAGACTCCCAGCTTCCATGACAACGTACGCAGAAGATCCGCGAATACGCCCGCGGCCGTCACATCATTGCCGGCGCCGTAGCCGCGCAACACCAACGGCAACGGCTGGTAATAACGGGTATAGAACGCCAGCGCGTTTTCGCCATCCTTCACTTTGTACAACGGATCGTTGCCATCCACCGCCGCTATCTTAACCTGGCAGCGGCCATCCCGGATGCTGCCGACATAACGCAGCACCTGGCCCTGTTCCCGCGCCATGGCGACTTTAGAGGCAAAGGCGTCGTCAAGACCCGGCAGCCGCGCCAGGAAACTGTCGGTATCGCCGGCGCTGTCAAAATCCGCGGGCAGCACCGGCTCGACGTCGATGGACTCCAATTCAAGCTGATAACCCGCCTCGCGCGCCAGAATCAATAACTTACGCGCGACGTCCATCCCTGACAAGTCATCGCGCGGGTCCGGTTCGGTATAACCGAGCGCCCTTGCCGCCAGCGTCGCCGCCGACAGCGACATGCCCTCGTCCAGCTTGCCGAAGATAAACGACAGCGACCCGGAGAGAATACCGGAAAAACGTACCAGTTCATCACCGGCGTTAAGCAGGTTCTGCAAATTTTCGATAACCGGCAGGCCCGCGCCCACGTTGGTGTCGTAAAGGAATTTACGCCGCGACCTGGCGGCGGCGGTGCGCATCTGCCGGTAATAATGCATCGAGGCGGTATTGGCTTTCTTATTAGGCGTCACCACGTGGAAGCCGTCGGCCAGGAAGTCCGCGTACTGGTCGGCCACCGCCGCGCTGCTGGTGCAATCGACGATCACCGGATTAAGCAGATGATACTCCTTTACCAGACGGATCAAGCGTCCCAGGTTGAACGGCTCCTTGGCCTGCGCCAGCTCCTCGCGCCAGGTTTCAAGCGAGATGCCGTGCACGCTGGTCAGCAACGCCCGCGAGTTGGCGATGCCGCAGACGCGCAAATCGATATGCTTCGCTTTCAGCCACCGATGCTGGCGATGGATCTGCTCGATAAGCGCGCCGCCCACGCCGCCGGCGCCGATGACAAACACCTCGATCACCTGGTCGGTGTTAAACAGCATCTGGTGCGCGACACGCACCCCGGTGGTGGTGGCGTCGTTATCCACCACCACCGAAATCGACCGCTCGGACGATCCCTGGGCGATGGCGACAATATTGATATTGGCGCGCGCCAGGGCCGCGAACAGCTTGGCGGACAGGCCGCGCTGGGTGCGCATACCGTCGCCGATGACCGAAATAATCGCCAGTTGGGTCATGACGTCGAGCGGCTCCAGCAGGCCGTCCTTCAGTTCCAGGTAAAATTCGTCTTCCAGCGCCTTGCGCGCGCCGTTCAGCTCATGATGCGGCACGCAAAAGCTGATGCTGTATTCCGATGAGGATTGGGTAATCAATACCACCGAACTGCCGGCCCGGGACATGGCGGCGAAAACCCGCGCCGCCATGCCGATCATCCCCTTCATGCCGGGGCCGGAAACATTGATCATCGCCATATTGTTTAAATGGGTGATGCCCTTAACCGGATTATCGCTGTCGGGATCGCTCTGGCCGATAAGCGTGCCGGGCGCCTGCGGGTTTTCGGTATTTTTTATCAGGCAGGGTATCTGGAACTGGGCAATCGGCGCGATGGTGCGCGGATGCAGCACTTTGGCGCCGAAGTACGATAATTCCATGGCCTCCTGGTAGGACATGGATTTCAATAACCGCGCGTCCGGCACCTGGCGGGGATCGCAGGTGTATACCCCATCCACGTCGGTCCAGATTTCACAGCAGTCGGCGCGCAGGCAGGCGGCCAATACCGCCGCCGAATAATCGGAGCCGTTACGGCCCAGCACCACCAGCTCGCCTTTCTCATTACCGGCGGTGAACCCCGCCATCAGGATAATATGGTCGGCGGGAATGGCGGCGTCGTTAATGCGCCGCGTGGATTCCACGATATCCACGGTGGACTCCAGATAGCTGCCCTGCGCCAGCAGTTTTTCCACCGGATTTATTACCGTCACGGCATAACCGCGGGCGACGAACACCGCTTCCATAATGGCGATGGAGAGCTTTTCCCCACGGCAGATAATGGCGGCGTTGATACTGTCCGGACATTGCCTGAGCAAGGTAATGCCGTGCAGCAACTGCTTAAGCTGGCCGAACTCCTGATCCACCAGCTTGCGCAGGGCGGCGAAGTCAAAACCGGGCTGGGCCTGGGACAAGCCCTGCAGCAGCTCGGAGAAAATACGCTCGGCGTCGTTCATGGCGGGCTGGATATCCAGCCCGCCGAGCGTCTTGTCGATCATCGACACCAGGTGATTAGTGATCTTTGCGGGTGCGGAGAGCACGGCGGCGACCTGTCCCTGACCTGTATTACTTTCAATGATATCGGCAACGCGAATAAAACGTTCCGCATTGGCGACCGAGGTACCCCCGAATTTCAGTACGCGCATTTCTTTTCTCTCTCCTGGATTGAAGCTTAAAAAAAAGCCCGCACTGGTTAGGTGCGGGCTTTTTTCTGTTTATCCTGTATGCGTCAGCCCGCACCGCTACTTGTGGTATCGGTGGTGGTAATAATAATGGTGTTCAGGCTGATAAAACGCATGTCTTAAGCAATCTATATTATTTTTTAATGGCTTACTGGTAAAGCAATTGCCGTAAAAAGTCAATGTTAATTTGCGTTTGGCTATTTATCACTCAGCGCAGCGGTCGGAATTTTACTGTTCGCAATGCCCAATAATCATATAATAATGTGGCTGAAACGTATTCATATAGTTTTAAACGCCAGGTTATCGCTACGCCGTGGTATTATTTACTGGCAATACTTTTTCTATATCCTGCAGCAGTTGGTGCAACATCGCGATGTCCCGCTGGGTCGCCAGTCCAAGCCGCTGATGCAGCCAATCGGTTAATTTATGATCATCGCCGACGCTTAATTGCGTGAACAGCCGATCGAAGCGCTGATGCAGCGCAGCCAGTTGCCCGGGTATGGCCGGCGGGTGCTCCTGAGGCGCAATCCGGTTCAGCGCCGCCAGCTGATAACAGTAAACCATCACCGCCTGACCGAGATTCAGGGACGGATAGCCGGCCTGCATCGGCACGCCGGTCAGGATATCGGCCAGCGCCAGTTCCTCGTTGGTCAGGCCGGTATCTTCCCGTCCGAATACCAGCGCCGCCTGCGTTATCCACTGTTGTTTTTCCTGCATTTGCGGCAGCAATTGCGCGGCGGTGCAGTAATAGTGGAACCGGGCCCGGTGACGCGCGGTGGTGGCCACCGTAAAATCCACATCCGCCAGGGCGGCCGCCAGCGTGTCGAAATGAACGGCCCGTTCCAACACCTCGGTCGCGCCGTGGGCGACCCGGGCGGCGGCGGGCTGAAGGTGCGCGCGGCTGTCGACGATACGCAGCGAGCCGAACCCCATGGTTTTCATGGCCCGGGCCGCGGCGCCGACATTCTCCGGACGCGCCGGGGATACCAGGATAATATGCAATTGCATGGTGAGTCTCTTAAATCGCGGCGAATGACGCCGATATTATCATCATTCCACCGCTATTTCAGACCGCGTCGTTAAAGCTGAATCGAATTGGCGCTCTTGGCAAAAATGCTTAAATATGCTGGTATTTAAGGGATTTTCCGGAAATGCGCGCTGTCGTGGACGGTAATTTGATATATGTCAGCAAAATGAAATTTTCTTGCGTGGCAATTTCGTTTCGCGCTGTTATAGTGTTGTTAATAAGGGTAAGCTATACGGCATTTGAGCTTGAGAAAAAGCGGACCAAAATCAGGTTAGCGGTGCCAAGGTTATCCGTCGTTCGTCATCTGGAGCACGTTTATGTACTTTAGCCTCATGGCGTTGGGGATGCGGCATTATGCCCCGGGCAATGTTGTAGATAACCGCGGCTTTTGTACTTCCTCTTCCAATTTTGTTAGTAATTTTAGGTAGCAAACATGCAGACCCCGCACATACTTATCGTTGAAGACGAGTCAGTTACCCGCAATACCCTCAAAAGCATTTTCGAGGCCGAGGGCTACATGGTTCATGAAGCCACCGATGGCGCTGAAATGCATCAGATTTTGTCGGAAAACGACATCAACCTGGTAATTATGGATATTAACCTGCCGGGTAAAAATGGTTTACTGCTGGCGCGTGAATTACGTGAGCATGCAAGCGTTGCGCTGATGTTTTTGACTGGCCGCGATAATGAAGTCGATAAAATCCTCGGCCTGGAAATCGGCGCCGACGATTATATTACCAAGCCGTTCAATCCCCGCGAGCTTACCATCCGCGCGCGCAACCTGTTGTCGCGCACCATGAATCTCGGCGGTGGCGGCGAAGAGCGCAAACTGGTGGAAAGCTATAAATTCAACGGTTGGGAACTGGATATCAACAGCCGCTCATTGTTAAGTCCCACCGGCGATCATTACAAGCTACCGCGCAGCGAATTTCGCGCCATGCTGCACTTTTGCGAAAATCCGGGCAAAATTCAATCCCGCGCCGAACTGCTGAAAAAAATGACCGGTCGCGAACTCAAAGCACACGATCGTACCGTGGATGTCACCATCCGCCGCATCCGCAAGCATTTTGAATCCACCCCCGACACGCCGGAAATCATCGCTACCATCCATGGCGAAGGCTATCGTTTCTGCGGCGATCTGGAAGAATAATCGCCCCATGGCATCACCACATCGGGCGTCCGCATGGGCGCCCGATGTTATTATTGACCGACTTTATTCATGCTGTGTGGTCCAGGGAATAATCGGCACCGCGCTCAGGGCATTTTTCGGCGATCCTTCCACCACCCGGTCCGAGTAGGACAGGTATACCAGCGCATTACGCTTCGCGTCATAAAAACGAACCACCTGTAGCCGCTTAAAAACCAGCGATGTGCGTTTTTGGAATACAACGCTGCCGGTCTGTTTACCGTTCTTGATTTTATCCGTCAGGGTAATGGGACCGACCTGCTGGCAGGAGATGGCCGCGTCCGAGGTATCCTCGGCCAGGCCCAATCCTCCCTTGATGCCGCCGGTCTTGGCCCGGCTGAGGTAGCAGGTGACATTCTGCACATCAGGGTCGTCAAATGCCTCCACGACAATCTTGTGATCGGGGCCAAAGAGTTTGAAAACAGTGTCAACGGAGCCGACTTCCTCGGACCGGGCGACGCCGGTGGCTGTCAAGCCGAGCAACAATACGGAAAAAAACAGTTTATTCATAGAGATAGACTTCTTTTCAATGGACGGATCGGCGGCGGGGCGAAGACCGCGTACGGGCTTCACTACCGGTGGTGAATTGCTGCTATCATGGCAGGTATTAATTAGCTAATAAATCTTTGACGGTCGAACTGCAAAAAAATTGCTATCATGCGTCAACTTTTTTCATTGTGCCCTAAATGCTTTTTTGAGGATGATCTATGGATCAAGCCGGTATAATTCGTGATCTGTTAAGCTGGCTGGAAGGACATCTTGACCAGCCGTTGTCCCTGGACAATGTCGCCGCAAAAGCCGGTTATTCCAAATGGCATTTGCAGCGGATGTTCAAAGAGGTAACAGGTCATGCCATCGGTGCGTATATCAGGGCCCGCAGGTTATCCAAAGCGGCCGTGGCATTGCGTCTGACCAGTCGGCCGATCCTGGATATTGCCCTGCAATACCGGTTCGACTCGCAACAAACCTTTACCCGCGCGTTCAAAAAACAGTTCACCCAGACGCCCGCGTTATACCGCCGGGCGGAAGAATGGGACTCCAGCGGCATCCGGCCGCCGATCCGGCTGGAAAAATGGGAAATGCCGCAGCCGCAATTTATCGTCCTGCCGCCGATGCAGCTGGTGGGCCTGACGCAAAGCTATTCCTGCACCCTGGAGCAGATCACCACGTTCCGTACCGAGTTGCGCATTCAGTTCTGGCGCCAGTACCTGGGCGAGGCAAAAACCATTCCGCCGGTACTGTACGGCCTGAACCACTCGCGCCCCAGCCAGGAAAAGGATGACGAACAGGAGATCCTGTATACCACCGCCATCGAACCCCAGGACGTGCCCGATAATGTACAAAACGGCCAGCCGATCGCGCTGGACGGCGGCGATTACGCGCAGTTTATTTATAACGGCGCGTCCGACGGCCTGCAGAGCTTTATTTTAACGTTGTATGGCACCTGCCTGCCGATGATGAAAATGACCCGCCGCCGCGGACATGATATCGAGCGTTTCTATCCGCAGGAAAGAGCGCCCGATGCGCCCGCGCCGCATACCATCCGCTGTGAATATCTGATACCGGTGCGACGCTAACGCTGGATTTCATCCAACGCCGGCATATCCAGATGCGAGGTGTCGCCCGCGGTCTCCACCACCCAGCCGGGCGCAAGCCAAGGGCTTTGCTGGAAGTCCATGCGGGAAATAGAGCAGTTGCGTAACCGTAGCCGGCGCTCGGCATAGGGCGGCAAGCCCAGGACGGTACTGATAAGGCACCCCAGCGCCATGCCATGGCTCACCAGCAGGGGCCTGCTGCCGGCGGGCAGTTCACGGCAGCTGTCCAGCGCCGCGTGCATGCGCTGCGCCAGTTCGGTCATCGATTCCCCCTTGGGAATGCGCCCGTCGGGCGTTCCGTTAACCAATTGCTTGCGCCAGCTTTCTTCTTCCAGCGTCAGGGTATCGATATCGCGCATTTCCAGCACGCCCATGTCCAGCTCGCGCAGCCGGGGGTCCGGGCGAACATCGCAGCCGCAGGCCCGGGCGATGATATCGGCGGTATGGCGCGTGCGTCCGAGGTCGCTGCTGATGATATGGGTAATACCCATACGCTGCACGCGTTCAGCGACCTGTTGCGCCTGGCGCTGGCCTTTGGCGGTTAACGCGCTGTCGGATTGTCCCTGGATACGGCGCAAGGCATTCCATTCTGTTTCGCCATGGCGAACAAGATAGACCTGTAACATGGTTTTTTTCCGTTATACTGCGTGAAAATGACTGGAGTGATAAAAACATTATGTATTATGTGGTGGCTGCAACGACTAACCCGGCTAAAATCAATGCCATTCTCCAGGCCTTTAACGACACCTACGGGCCCGACAGCTGCCGCGTTGAAGGCATAGATGTCGACAGCGGCGTGCCGTCGCAGCCCATGGGCGATGTCGAAACCCGCAGCGGGGCGCGGAATCGGGTCATGGCCGCGCGTCAGGTTTGTCCCGAGGCGGATTTCTGGGTCGGTGTCGAGGCGGGTATTGCAGATAATATGACCTTTGCCTGGATGGTTATTGAAAATACGCACCTGCGCGGTGAATCTCGCTCCGCCAGCTTAATATTACCAGAAAGTATATTACAGGGAATCATTGAAGGGCGGGAATTAGGCCAGGAAATGGCCAGATTGACCGGAATTACGGATATTAAACGCCAGGGCGGCGCCATCGGCGTGTTTACCGCCGGCAGGCTGACCCGCAGCAGCGTCTATTATCAGGCCCTGCTATTGGCGCTGGTGCCGTTTAATAACGCCATCTACCAGACCAGCCGCGGCCACGGCGGTTAATCCGGCAAATGCCGCAGATGATGCTCCAGCCACTGTTTTAATTCAGGCGATGCGGCCTTGAGGCTATTGGAACCACGGGTGATGGTGGCAATGCCGGTGCCAAGCGAATTCTTTAATTCGCGCTGGCTCATCTCGCCGTCCAGCAGCGCCCGGATAATGCGGATGCGCGTGCCGATGGCTTCGCGCTCATCGGCGGTCAACATCAGTTGCAGCAACGGCACATGCATACCGTCGGCAAAAGCCTGCCCCAACAGCACGGCAAAATGCCGCCACTCCTGCTCATGCCGCGGCACATCGCCGGCAACGGAGGTGGTAATGTCATTCATAAGCGCCCGCCATACCTGTTAACGAGTACAGCAGTCTACCCTATTTTCCCCGCCGGTTCAGTAACGCCGTTGCCACTCTGCGTCCGTCAGCACTTTTGCGGGCTGACGCAGGAAATAACGGTAAAAGACGTCATAGGCCAGGACATTTTTCACGTAACCGCGGGTTTCCGAAAACGGAATGCTCTCAATAAAAGCCACCGCGTCGATACGCCCCGCGCTGTTGCCAAGCCAGGTGTTCACCCGCCCAGGGCCGGCGTTATAGGCCACGCTTGATAAGATCCGGTTGCGGCCGAACATCTGGTACACATATTCCAGGTAAGTGGTGCCCAACTCGATGTTGGTTTGCGGATCCAACAGCTGGCTGGTGTTCATATAACTGCTGATATTAAACATTTCGGCGGTATGCTTGGCCGTGGCGGGCATCAGCTGCATCAGGCCGGCCGCGCCGACCGGCGACAGTGCTTTAGGATTCCAGGCGCTTTCCTGGCGGGCTATCGCCATGGCGTAACTCTGGCTTATCCCTTTATCGTCGGTGGCGCGGCGAAATTCATTATGCCAGGCCAGGGGAAAACGCTCTTCCAGATGATCCCACAGCTTGCCGGTAATCGTCGCCTGCACGCTCAGGTCGGGCCATTGCTGTTCAAAGGCGTAACGCGCCAGACCTTCCTGTTCCGTCCGGCTCAGGCTGGCCACGAGGGAGCTCCATTCGTTCCTGGCCAGGTTATCCATATTCCAGTACATCAGCTCGCGCACGCGGGCGATTTCCGGCCGTTTGATAAGCTCGGGGGCCGGCGCGACCGCGCGCGCCACATTGACGGCATAATTGACGCCCAGTTCCTGCGCCGCGACCATCGGGTAAAAACCGCGTCCCTGCATCAAATCACGCAGTATCGGCTCGCCGTCGCTTTTGCGCCCCTGGTTGATAAGCAATACCGCGCGCCAGTAGCGCCACTCCTCTTTCTGGCGGGCGTCCTCCGGCAGGCGGTCCAGCCAGGCGGCCACCGCGCGCATATCGCCTTGTCCCAGCGACATGCGGATACGCCGCTCGAGCAATGCGGTGGAGTGGCCGCGTAAAATAACGTTGTCGCGCCAAGCGGCCTGTTCCGGCGTGGCGTCGGTGCCCATCAGGCGCCAGGCGACGCTTTCCTCGAGATCGAGGCGATCGCCGTCGTCCATTTTCTGCAGCCGCACCAGGGTCGGCAGCATGGCGCGGGCATTTTCCACATCGTCGCGGGCCAGGCGCGCAAAGGAGATAATCGTGGCCTGGCGGGTTAAATCCGTCGGTCCCACGCTTCTGGCAAAGCCTTCCAGGGTCGCGGGATTATCCTGTAATGCCGCCAGCGCGCTGCCCATGGTCTGGTATTCAATCGGCAATTGTTTCGACAGCGCGTTCACCAGGTTGGTATTGTCCTCTTTCATCGCCAGGCGCATCCGCTCGAGGATCGCCAATGGCCCGCGCTGCCCGGCCTGATCCCAGACGCTGAATAATTTGTTGCAGCTTTCCGGCAGGGAATGGCCGTTGAGCCAGATCTCCTTGGCGCCGTCCCAGGCCGCCTGCTGCGCCCCGGTGGCCCATTTGGCGTAATAAAAGTTGCAGCGCGCGGAGACCGGTTTCGGCGGCTGCGGACTGAAGGCCAGCAGCCCCTGCCAGTCCTGGCGCTGGGCCAGCTCATTGACAAAGCGGGCCGACAGCGAGCGTGCAGGCATAAGCGTCGGGTTGGCATCCATAAAGGCCTTAACCTGCGCCGTGCTCGCCTGGGAAAGATCCTGCGACAAGGCGCGGTACTCCAGATAGGGATACAGGGGATAATCACGCAGGGTGGGCATCAGCTGCGACACCACATCCATTTGGTTGCTATCCCACGCCTGCTTAACCTGCTGATAGCGCTGGCGCTGCGCATCGATTGAGTCCGCGTGCGCGCTGCCGGTTGCGGCCACCAGGCTTGCCAGCGCGCAGATAAAACCCGCGCCCACATACCGCCATCCGTCCACCTTGACCATATCCACTCTATCCTCAGCGTAATGTCTTTTTGCCGCGTCCTTTTCCGGACGCCGGCGCATTCATTCAGTTTGCCATAAATCCGGTTGCTGTCACCATGCTAGCTAAGCAACCGGGCGTATGCCAGCGGCAGCGGCGACAATCGTCATTATTTTCGCGGTTATTTTTTTTAGCGGCGATAATAAGCGCAAAGCGGGCCGGCGACGGCAGCGCGCTGGATCACATTACTGATTTTTAACGGTAGCGAACGCGGGTTGCCCCTATACCCGGTTCTGGGGTTGGGTTACGCTGCGCAACTGAGCACGCAACGCGTAACCGTCTATTTACCACGGGCATGTCAACCGTGGGCTGTGGCCCGTGCCTGTTTGCCCCGGTCTAAAAGAATTGCAACTACCGAATGATGTTTGCAACAAACATGCTTTAAGGTGATGGAAAGTGAAATTGAAAAACAACCTGATGCTTATCTTTCTGAGTTTCTTGGTTTTATGCATACTCCTGGTAACGTTAAAAGAAATTGGCATTTGGAACGGGCATGATTGGATCGCTCATTTCCAGAGAATGATTTCGTTGAATAACGAATTGGCGCACAATCAGTTCCCTCCCTTGTTTGATTATTGGTCGCCCGGGCAATTCGGCTACTCATGGCAGCTATTTTATCCGCCGTTGACATCCTTGCTGTTTTTGGCGGCGAAAGCGCTGACATTTAATACCGCTGATATCATTAGCCAGATGAAAATGGTGTATTTCCTCCTCTTCATCATTGCCTTTTTTTCGACCTATTATGCCGCGAAACGAGAGCATTCGTCTTCCCAGGCCGGGTTGCTCTGCGCCATATTATTTATCACTTCCGGATATTTCCTGACCAATATCTATGTTCGCTTTGCCTTGGGCGAAAGTTTGGCCATGTCGCTGATGCCGCTGTTTATCAGGGGCTGCAATTCCCTTATCCGCGATCGCCGGGATATCTGGCTGCTGCCGTTTAGCGCCTTAGGCGTATTTTTAGCCAATATCCCGAGCATGGTGGTGCTTTTAGTGTTTTTTGTTTTATTTTGCCTGCTCAACGCCCGGGCAGTTTTTATTAAAGCCAATATAACTTTTTTTCTGATGTCGTTTCTCATTGTCGTCTCGATTAGCGCATTTTATTGGGCGCCTTTGTTTTATCATATCCATAATTCAGATATTTTCGCCACCAGCGGCAAGCTGCTTAAGTACGACGACCTGTTAAAGTTCAGCAGCGGCCTGACGGAAACCCTGCTGTCGCTGTCCTCTACCTACGGCGTATCCGAACCGGGCATGTTTTTATCGGTGGGCGTTATCCAGCTGCTGCTCGCCGTGGCCTATCTGAAATGGGGTAAATCCGGCGCGTCGAAGAAAATGATCCTAATAGCTTTATTGTTTATCATTGCCACTACCCACTTAATACCCTGGAATAACATTCCCGATAGCGTGCCGGTGTTAAAATTAATCCAGTTTCCGTGGCGGCTGCTGTCCTGCGCCACCGCCATCATCGCTTTGCATGCGTCGGGCATGCTGGCGGCGATGATGGCGCGGAAAAAAGCGCTGGTCATGCTACTGGCCTGCCTGTGCATCGCGGGGATGTATCCTCTTATCCATAAGGCCTTAAGCGTACGTTATCTGAATGTGGATACGTCCTCTCTTTATGATGATTACCTCAATAACCACAACGTGCGCCCCGAGAACTTCGATCATCTGAAAATCAACGACTTCGCTTTCTTCGCCAACCCCGCAGCCGCCATTATCGGCACTACCTATCGCCAGGGCTATCCGGCGATGATCATACGGGCGCAGGGGACGCAAACCGTTACCCTGCCCTATATTATGTATGCCGGCTATTACCTGCTGGTGGACGGCAAACGGCGGGACACCGTCCGGCTGGACAGCGGGCTGGTCGGCGTTGCCCTGACCGACGGCGAGCACAGCGTCACGTTAGCCTATCATCGCTCTATTGTGATTATCCCCGCGGTCACCAGCCTGCTGTCTTTGCTGGTGACGGTGCTGTATTTTACCCGCCGGCGCATACGGGCCTCCGCGCTGCCGGCGCACGATACCAACATCGTCCGGTGATGGCTGGGATCGCATGCGAAAACGGGCTAAACTGGGCGCTTATCCATTGCGACACTTGGCGCACTGCCCGTACATGCTCCGCGCAGGCCGCGGGGCATAGCTAAAACCAGATAGAAAGAGGCTCTTAACAACGTGGCTCAATACGTCTATACCATGCATCGCGTCGGCAAAATCGTGCCGCCGAAACGTCATATCCTGAAAGATATCTCGCTCAGCTTTTTTCCCGGCGCCAAGATCGGCGTGCTGGGGCTCAACGGCGCCGGTAAGTCCACCCTGCTGCGCATCATGGCCGGCATCGACACGGAAATTGAGGGCGAGGCGCGGCCGCAGGCGGGTATCAAAATCGGTTATCTGTCCCAGGAGCCGCAGCTGAATTTAGAGCAAACCGTGCGCGAGGCGATTGAAGAGGCGGTTGGGGAAGTCAAACAGGCGCTGACGCGCCTGGACGCGGTCTATGCCGCCTATGCCGAACCGGATGCGGATTTCGATAAGCTCGCCAGGGAACAGGGCGAACTGGAAGCCATTATCCAGGCCCATGACGGCCATAACCTGGAGAACCAGCTGGAACGCGCCGCCGATGCACTGCGCCTGCCGCCCTGGGATGCGAAGATAGCCACCCTGTCGGGCGGGGAACGCCGCCGCGTGGCGATTTGCCGCCTGCTGCTGGAAAAACCGGACATGCTGCTGCTCGATGAGCCGACCAACCATCTGGATGCGGAGTCGGTCGCCTGGCTGGAGCGGTTCCTGCTGGATTACGAAGGCACCGTGGTGGCCATTACCCATGACCGCTATTTCCTGGATAACGTGGCCGGCTGGATCCTGGAACTGGACCGCGGCGAGGGCATTCCCTGGGAAGGCAACTATTCTTCCTGGCTGGAGCAAAAAGATCAGCGCCTGGCGCTGGAAGCCTCATCGGAAACGGCTCGGCGCAAATCCATCGAGAAGGAACTGGAATGGGTGCGCCAGAATCCCAAGGGACGCCAGTCCAAAGGCAAGGCCCGTCTGGCGCGCTTTGAAGAGCTTAACAATGTGGAATACCAAAAGCGCAACGAGACCAGCGAGCTGTTTATTCCACCCGGACCGCGCCTGGGCGACAAAGTGCTGGAGGTGGAAAACCTCAGGAAATCCTATGGCGACCGGCTGCTGATAGACAACCTGTCGTTCTCGATCCCCAAAGGGGCGATCGTCGGCATTATCGGCCCGAACGGCGCCGGCAAGTCGACCCTGTTCCGTATCCTGTCCGGCAAGGAACAGGCGGACAGCGGTACGGTAACGCTGGGCGATACGGTGCAGCTGGCCTCGGTTGACCAGTTCCGCGATAGCATGGATAACAGTAAAACCGTCTGGGAAGAAGTGTCCGGCGGCCAGGATATTATGCGCATCGGCAACTTTGAAATGCCGAGCCGCGCTTATGTCGGCCGTTTTAACTTCAAGGGCGTCGATCAGGGCAAACGCGTCGGCGAACTGTCCGGCGGCGAGCGCGGGCGGCTGCATCTGGCCAAACTGCTGCAGGTGGGCGGCAATATGCTGCTGCTCGATGAACCGACCAATGACCTGGATGTGGAAACCCTGCGCGCGCTGGAAAACGCCCTGCTGGAGTTCCCCGGCTGCGCCATGGTGATCTCCCATGACCGCTGGTTCCTCGACCGCATCGCCACCCATATCATTGACTATCAGGATGAAGGCAAGATCGAATTCTTTGAAGGCAACTTTACCGAATACGAAGAGTGGAAAAAACGCACGCTGGGCGCGGAAGCGCTACAGCCGCACCGGATTAAATATAAAAAAATGTCCTGATAGCGCCAGCGATGGGCGCCTCATGCCAATGAGGCGCCCTGGACCGGCGAATTTTTTCTTCATTGACGCAGGCAACCTTGGCGGGGGTTTAGTTTAGCTTGCGGCTGGCGCCAGGCTTACCGTTGCCCCAGCAGGTCCCGCACCAGATCGATGCATTGCAAAAAGCGCTGGTCATAGTCCGGCGCGTCGATGCGCACAAAGGGAATATTATTCGCGTTAAGCAGGTCCTCCAGCAGCCGCTGGAAACCGTCGCGATCCACCGGATTGCCCAGGCTGCGCAACCCGTCGGCCACCCAGGGCGTATTATTCTTTAATAAAATAACCAAATCAAAACGGTACTCGTCAATCATCGCCTGGACAAAGGGATGCTCGCGGCCATGATAGCGTTTGCAGAACGCCTGGCTGGTAACGAAATCCGTGTCGATAAACGCCACTTTATTGGCGTATTTCACCGCGAAGTCGATATATTGCGCCTGGCCCAGGGCGATCTTGTCGTAGTCGGAATACTGCAGCGCCATTTCATCGCCGCCCAGATGGGAGAAAATGTATTCACGGCCGTACTCCCAGGCGCTGCTGGTATTAAAGATATTGGCCAGTTTATTGACCATGGTGGATTTACCGCTGGACTCGCCGCCGATTAACGCCACGGTGCGGACAAAGAACGGCTTGACCTCGGTCGGGATATATTCCCAATAACGGAACGGATCCTGGCGGATTTGCTCGCCGCTGATCGACATAAACGACCGGTTGGGGTCGACCAGTATGGTCTCGATGCCCAAATGCTCGCGGTAGCGCGACACATCCCGCGCTTCGCTTGAATAGATAAACCCCGGCGCGATGCCCTTCTCTTTCATAAAGGAGGTAATGCCGCGGCTCCAGACATCCCAGCCGTGCGGATAAGGCTCCATGCCCTGCTCGTTAAAGGCGTGGATATGGATGTTCTTCTGGTATTTAAAGGTTTGCAACAGCCAGCGCAGCCTGTCACTGACGGTGGGCTGCTGCGACATGGCGCTGTCTTCAAATAATTTGCGATCGCGCGGCTCGTCGTAGCCGAGGATCACGTGCAGCTCGTCCACCTGGCTGCACGCCCGCTGGATCAGGTAGATATGGCCGGTATGCAGGGGATAGAACTTGCCGAAAATAACGCCGATTTTCCTTTCCCGCCGCGGAAACTCCAGCCCGAGGAAACGGTGGATGGCCTCCAGCTTCTGCGCGCTGGGGCTTTTGATTTTGGCGTTCAGCAACTGGCTGAGGTAGCCTTTGGTCATGCCGCTGGCCTCGGCGACCTGCTGTAGGGTACATCCCTGTTGTTTAATCGCACTCTTCAGGTAATCGAATGACGACATACGCCTCCCTCTGATGGCTTAAGCAAAAATCCGCATGGCGTCAGCCGGTAAACGCGCCGGTCATTCAAGCTCGGCAAGGATGTCCAGCGCGTCGGCCAGCTTTTTCACGCCAAAAATCTGCATATTGTCCTGCGCTTTTTTCGGCACATTGGCAAAGGGCACGATGGCGCGGCGAAAACCGTGCTTGGCCGCCTCCGCAATGCGCTCCTGGCCGCTGGGCACCGGGCGGATCTCGCCGGCCAGCCCCACTTCGCCAAATACCACCAAATCCCGCGGCAACGGACGATCGCGCAGGCTGGACACCATCGCCAGCATCAGCGCCAGGTCGGCGCTGGTTTCCGTCACCTTGACGCCGCCGACCACATTGACAAAGACATCCTGATCGGCCATTTGCAAGCCGCCGTGGCGATGCAGCACCGCCAGCAGGATCGCCAGCCGGTTTTGCTCCAGGCCCACCGCCACCCGGCGTGGATTGGCCAGCATGGAGTGATCCACCAGCGCCTGGATTTCCACCAGCAGGGGACGGGTGCCTTCCCAAACCACCATCACGCTGCTGCCGGGCGTCATCTCCTCGCCGCGGCTGAGAAAAATGGCCGACGGATTGCTGACTTCCCGCAATCCCTGTTCGGTCATGGCGAACACCCCCAGCTCGTTCACCGCCCCAAAGCGGTTTTTATGACTGCGCAGGGTGCGGAAACGGGAGTCCGAATCACCGTCGAGCATGATGGAACAGTCGATACAGTGTTCCAGTACCTTGGGGCCGGCCAGGGAGCCATCCTTGGTCACGTGGCCGACCATCAGGATCGCCACGCCCTGGGTTTTGGCGAACCGGGTCAGGTAGGCGGCGGTTTCCCGCACCTGCGAAACGCTGCCCGGCGACGACTGGATGTCCGCCATATGCATCACCTGGATGGAATCGATCACCATCAGGCGCGGCTTTTCCTCGGCCGCAATCAGACAGATTTGCTCGATGCTGGTTTCCGAGAGCATGTTCAGCCCGCCCGTGGGCAGCGCCAGCCGGTGCGCGCGCATGGCGACCTGCTGCAACGACTCCTCGCCGGTGACATACAGCGTTTTCATCTGTTCGGACAATTTACACAGGGTTTGCAGCAGCAGGGTGCTTTTACCGGCGCCGGGGCTGCCGCCGATCAAAATGGCGCTGCCCGGCACCACGCCGCCGCCCAGCACCCGGTCGAACTCCTTGAACCCCGTGGAAAAACGGGGCAGTTCCTCGGGACTGATATCCGCCAGCCTGCGCACCCGGCTGACGCCGGCTTCGCCGGAATAGCCGCTGAAGCGGTCGTTACGCACGGCGGCGGGGGTAGACGCCACCCGGACCTCGGTGATGGTATTCCAGGCTTCACAGGCGCTGCACTGGCCCTGCCAGCGCGGATATTCCGCCCCGCATTCATTACAGACAAATGCCCGTTTCGCCGCTTTAGCCACAATGACCTCGGAAATGAGAAAACAATGAAGACCCGCCTAGGGAACACATGGCGGCCGCCTAGCGCTCTTCATTCTTGAGATTGCCGGTCAGGATACACAGCACGCCCAGCAGATCCGCATGGCGGATAATGACCTTACTCTGCTTATTCACCTTGGGCTTGGCATGATATGCGATACCCAGGCCAGCAGATTGTAGCATCAACAGGTCATTGGCGCCGTCGCCGATGGCCACCGTCTGGTGCAGCGGGATTTCCAGCCGCTCCGCCAGGGTGGTCAGCATGCGGGCTTTATAGGCGGCATCGACGATGGGCCCCACCACCTCGCCGGTGAACTTACCGTCGCGGATGCCCAGTTCATTGGCCGCCACGGCGACCAGGTGAAACCGATCGCGCAGGTAGTCGGCGAAATAAGTAAATCCGCCGGAAGCGATGGCTATCTGCCAGCCCAGGCTTTGCAATTTGGTCACCAGGGAGCCCAGGCCCGGCGTCAGCGGCAAACCGTCCCGCACCTGGCGCAGGATATCGGCGTCGGCGCCCTTCAGGGTCGCCACGCGCTGGCGCAGGCTGGCGGCGAAATCCAGCTCGCCGCGCATGGCGCGTTCGGTAACGGCGGCGACTTCCTCGCCCGTGCCCGCCAGTTTGGCGATTTCATCAATGCATTCTATCTGGATGGCGGTGGAATCCATGTCCATGACCAGCAGTCCGGGGGCATGCAGATGCGGCGTTTTGCCAAACGGCGCGACATCCAGCTCCATCTCCGCGGCCAGCTGCGCGGCCAGCCCGGTCAGCGGACCGGCCAGCCTGACCACCTGGTAGTCTTCAACATGCCAGGCGGAGACGATAACCATCGCCGCGCCCAGGCGACGCTGGAAACGGGTAAGGGAAAATTTATCCAACGCCTTGCCGTACAGCAGCCAGCCGGTATGACCGGCCCGGTAATCCAGCGGCATGACCTCGTCGCCGCTTAATGATAACGGGAGACCCGGCCACTGTGAAATCCCGGCGGGGAGATCGCAGTACGTCAAACTAATAGGCATCAATCACTCCTGTAGTCATGGATAACCGTCATGATAAAACATCGCGCATCAAGCTATCCTATCGTCGACGCTTCTGGCAACATAAAGCGTTCAGAATAGTAAAGGAATCCCATGCTCCGGGCCAGACACTCGTTTCGTTTACACCGCACCGCCATCGTGCTTATCTGCGTGACGCTGCTGGTCTTCCTGATGCAGGGCGCGTCCTGGTTCAGCCTGAGCCATCAAATGGCCCGCTCGGCGCAGGTGGATGAGCTGGCCGGCACCCTGATAGGACAGCTGGCGGGGCAACTGGCGCCGCTGATGGCCGACAGCGAGGAAAACAATGCCCCCATCCAGTCGATACTGGATACCCTTACCCAGGGCAGCCGTATCCTGGATGCCAGCGTATACAGCATGGACGGCAGCCTGATAGCCCGCGCCGGGGAGACCATTAGCGTGCGCGACCGGCTGGCTATCGAACACCAGCGCGCCGGCAGCTATTTTAACCATCAGCTGGTGCGTACCATTATCGATAAGGACGGGCCCAGCGGTTTTATCCGCCTGACCCTTGATACCCATGTGCTGGAAACCGAAGCCAAACAGGTGGATAACACCACCAACCTGCTGCGCCTGATGATTCTGCTGGCGCTGGCCATCGGTATTATCCTGGCCCGCACCCTGCTGCAAAACCGCCGCAGCCGCTGGCAGCAGTCCCCGTACCTGCTGACCGCCAGCACGCCGTTGGCGGAACGCAAAGGGGACGAAAACGACGCGCCGGCCCCGGCTGCGGCCACGCCCGATGATCCTGCGCGGACCAAAACCGACTAAGCGCGCGCATCAGGCACGCCTTGCGCCGTTGCCAACCTGCGCGTCTTGACCGGCGGAACAGCGCGTTGACGCCTTGCCGCCGGCCGCGTGGTCTTTATGCCGCGTCGCCGCGCAGCACCGACTCCAGCGCGATTTCGATCATCTCGTTAAACGTGGTCTGGCGATCCGCCGCGCTTAAGGCCTCGCCGGTACGGATATGGTCGGACACGGTGCAGATGGCCAGCGCCCTGGCGCCGAATTCCGCGGCCACGCCGTAGATACCGGCGGCTTCCATTTCCACGCCCAGGACGCCGTATTTTTCCATGACGTCGAACATCTGCGGATCGGGGGTATAAAACAGATCCGCCGAGAACAGATTGCCGACGCGCACATTGACCCCCGCCGCCTTGGCCGCGTCCACCGCGTGGCGCAGCAGGTCATAATCGGCAATGGCCGCAAAGTCATGATCCTTGAAACGCATGCGGTTAACCTTGGAATCGGTGCAGGCGCCCATGCCGATCACCACGTCGCGCACATTGACATCGCCGCGCAGCGCGCCGCAGGACCCGACCCGGATGATCTGTTCAACCCCGAACTCGGTAATCAGCTCCTTGGTGTAAATGGAGCAGGACGGGATGCCCATGCCGTGGCCCATAACTGAAATGGCCCGGCCTTTGTAGCTGCCGGTATAGCCCAGCATGCCGCGGACGTTATTGACTTCGCGCGGTTGCGTGAGAAAGTTATTGGCGATGTGCTGCGCCCGCAGCGGATCGCCGGGCATCAGGACCACATCGGCAAAATCACCTCGTTCAGCGTTAATATGCGGCGTCGCCATGTTGGTTTTCCTTATACTCAATAATAAAAAATAACGTTGTCCCGGCCCGCGCCGGGACAGGCAAAATCCTGACTACCTTCATGCCTGGAGGATGGATTTACCATAATCCATGGGTGTCAGGCCAAAATAATCCGCCACCGTCTGGCCGATATCGGCGAAGGTCCGGCGGTGCCCATAGGACCCCGGCCGGATGGCGGGGCCGTAGAGTAACACCGGCACGTGCTCGCGGGTATGATCGGTGCCGCGCCAGGTGGGATCGCAGCCGTGATCGGCGGTCAGAATGATCATATCCTCGCCGGTCACCCGCGCGAGCAGTTCCGGCAGGCGGCGGTCGAACAGCTCCAGCGCCGCCGCATAGCCGGCCACGTCGCGGCGGTGGCCATAGGATGAATCAAAATCGACAAAGTTGGTAAAGACGATGGTGTTATCGCCCGCGAGTTCCATTTCACGCAACGTCGCGTCGAACAGCGCATCCAGGCCGGTGGCCTTGATTTTTTTTGTGATGCCCACCTGGGCGTAGATATCGGCGATCTTGCCCACCGACACCACCTGCCCGCCCTTTTCTTCCACCAGCTTTTGCAATACCGTGGCGGAGGGCGGCTCCACCGCCAGATCATGGCGGTTGCCGGTGCGCTGGAAATGACCGCTTTTATCGCCGGTAAACGGCCGGGCGATCACCCGGCCGATATTGTAGCCGCCGGCGGTCAGCATCTCCCGGGCCAGCTCGCAGAGGTCGTACAAACGTTGCAGGCCGAACCGTTCTTCATGACAGGCTATCTGGAAAACCGAATCGGCGGAGGTATAGAAAATCGGCTTGCCGGTACGCATATGCTCCTCGCCCAGTTGATCCAGGATCACCGTGCCGGAAGAGTGACAGTTGCCCAGATATCCCGGCAGCCCGGCATCGGCGACCAGCCGGTCCAGCAGTTCCTGCGGGAAGCTGTTCTGGGGATCGGGGAAATAGCCCCAGTCAAACATCACCGGTACCCCGGCGATTTCCCAATGTCCGGACGGGGTATCCTTGCCCGAGGAGATTTCGCTGGCGTAGGCATAGGCGCCGATAATGTCCGCGTCGCGGTCAAGCCCCGGGGGAAAATGCCCGGTGGATTCCTCGGCGGCCTTCCCCAGTCCCAGGCGCGACAGGTTGGGCAGCCGCAGCGGTCCGCTGCGGCCCTGGTTGGCCTCGCCGCGCTGGCATCGTTCAGCAATATGGCCCAGGGTATCCGAGCCGCTGTCGCCGAATTTTTCCGCATCCGCGGCGGCACCGATGCCGAACGAGTCGAGCACCATGATATAGGTACGTTTCATTGTCTTCTCCAACTGATTGATCCGCCCGCCGGATAAGGGCCCCGGCCCGGCGGATCAGAAAAAATCGCATGTATCCCGGCGAACGATATCGTCGCCGGAAGCGTCCCCGCGCCGTCAGTCATCCGCCGCGATACGCCGGTAAATCACCGGCAGGGCTTCAGGCGGCTGCGGCGTGAGGGTAATGGCCGCGCGCACCGTCTCCGCCGCCTGCATCCAGCCGGCTTCGCTGGCGGCGTGGATATTCGCCAGCGGCTGTCCGGGCTGCACCGCATCGCCCAGGCGCGCCATGTCGGTTAAACCGACGCTATAGTCGATGGCATCGCCGGCGCGCCGGCGCCCGCCGCCCATAGCCACCACGGCCAGGCCCAGGGCGCGGGTGTCCATGGCGCCGATAAAACCCGCTTGTTCGGCGAGCACCGGCTTGCTCAGCGTGGCTTTGGGCAAATAGTGCTCATAACGGCTGATAAAATCATGCGGACCGCCCTGTGCCGCGATCATGCGGCCAAAACGCTCCGCCGCTTCCCCGTTGTCCAGTACCTGCTGCAGCCGCGCCATCGCCAGCGGTTCGGTGGCCGCCAATCCCGACGACACCATCATTTCGCTGCACAAGGCCATGGTGACCTCATACAGTCTGGGATTACGCTGTTCGCCGGTAAGGAAGCGCACCGCCTCGCGCACTTCCAGGGCATTGCCGGCGCTGGACGCCAGGACCTGGTTCATATCGGTCAACAGCGCCGTGGTCTTGCACCCGGCGCCGTTGGCGACGCCGACGATAGCGCGCGCCAGCGCTTCGGACTGCGGGTAATCGGGCATCAACGCCCCGGATCCGACTTTCACATCCATCACCAGCGCATCCAGGCCCTCGGCCAGTTTTTTGGCCAATATCGAGGCGGTAATCAGCGCAATGGAATCCACCGTGGCCGTGATGTCGCGGACGGCGTAAAACCGTTTATCCGCCGGCGCCAGGGAGTTGGTTTGGCCGATGATCGCCACGCCGGCCTGTTTTATCATCGCGCGGAACGCCTGATCGTCAGGGAAAATATTCAGCCCCGGGATCGATTCGAGCTTATCGAGCGTGCCGCCGGTATGGCCCAGTCCGCGGCCGGAAACCATCGGCACGTAGCCGCCGCAGGCGGCAATCATCGGCCCCAGCATCAGCGAGGTGACATCACCCACGCCGCCGGTCGAATGCTTATCCAGCACCGGCCCGCCCAGGGCGCTGTTCTGCCAGTTAAGCACATGGCCCGAGTCGCGCATCGCCAGCGTCAGCGCCACCCGTTCCCGAATATCCATGTCGCGGAAAAAAACGGTCATCGCCAGGGCGGCGATCTGCCCTTCCGAAACCGTATTATCGCGGACCCCATTGATGAAAAACCGAATCTCTTCTTCACTCAGCGGCTCGCCGTCGCGTTTTTTACGAATAATTTCTTGTGCCAGGAACACGGTTACCCCCTGCAAAACAAAAATGGCTATCGCCCGGAAACGGGCGGGTTTGTCATTGCCTTCTCCAATGCTCAATCAGGGGATCAATAACCGTTATCCGTGACCTGCATATCCTGGCCCAATACGGTGAGCAGGCTGGCCAGCAGGCTTGATGCGCCGAAGCGGAAATGCCGGGCGTCAGCCCACAGCGGCCCCATGATCCGGTCCGCCAGCGCCAGGTAGGCCGCCGCTTCCGCCGCGGTGCGCACGCCGCCCGCCGGTTTTACGCCCACGTGCGCGCCGACGCCTTTGTCATGGATAACCGACAGCATGATTTCAACGCTTGAAAGCGTGGCATTGACCGGCACCTTGCCGGTGGAGGTTTTAATAAAATCAGCGCCGGCGTCGATGGCGATTTCGGCGGCGCGCCGGATAAGCTCCGGACGGCGCAGCTCGCCGGTTTCCAGGATCACCTTCAGCAGCACGCCGCTGTCGGCGCACAGCGCCTTGCAGCCGGCGACCAGATCAAATCCCAGTTGTTCATTGCCGGCCATCAGCGCCCGATAGGGAAACACCACATCGACTTCATCCGCGCCGTAGGCTACCGAAGCGCGTGTTTCCGCCAGCGCAATGGCGGCATCGTCATCGCCATGGGGGAAATTGGCGACCGTGGCAATCCGAATATCCGGCGTGCCCTGGCGCTGCAAGGCGCGCCTGGCGACGGGAATAAAGCGGGGGTAGATGCAAACGGCGGCGGTATTGCCGGCCGGGCTTTTCGCCTGTCGGCACAGGCTGACGACGCTGTCGGCGGTATCGTCATCATTCAGGGTGGTAAGATCCATCAGACCCAACGCACGGCGGGCCGCAACGGTTAAATCAATCATAATACTCTCCAACTTTTCGGTGTGGCGACGTAGCAACCGAATCTGTAAAAGGGGCGTCATGGCTATCGCGATAACGCGCCGTAACGTTGGCGAGCGGACTTGGTTCCATGAAGAAAGACCCGGAACCATGCTGATTTCCGGGCGTTAAAGATCCCTCTCACCGCATAAGCCTGAATCAAAGACGCAGGGTAAACGCATCCTGCCTTACGCGCTGGCTCTATTTTTCCACAATCGACGATAATAAGCTGCTTAAGGATTGAGATTTATGCGTGCGATCCCGATTATCAGCCGGAAAATTTTGCTATTGACAGGGCAAACCGAATAAATCCAGGGTATTGCGGTATATTATTTCGGCAATCTGCTCCGGCGGCTCCGGCCTGAGCGCGCATAACGACGCAAAGGTCACGCGCAGGCGTTCGGGACGATTGGCCTGCCCCTGAAAGCCGGACACCGGCATATCGGGCGCGTCGGTTTCCAGCAGCAAGCGGTCCAGGGGCAGCCTGGCCATTACCTGGCGTGTTTTATTGGCGCGCTCATAGGTAATGGTGCCGCCGACGCCGATATAATAACCCAATTTGGTAAACGCCACCGCCTGCTCGTAGCTGCCGGCGAACCCGTGCACCACCCCGGTGCGCGGTAAATCATGGCGCCGCAAAATCTGCGCCAGGCGATCGTGGGTGCGCCGGGAATGCAGGATCACCGGCAGATCATGGCGGCCGGCTAACTGGAGTTGGGCCGCCAATAACGCTTCCTGGCGCGGCATCATGGGCTCCGCCATATAATTGTCCAGGCCGATTTCCCCCACCGCCACCAGTCGTGGATGAGGCCGGCGCAAATGATGCGCCAGGGCCGACAGCCCGGCGTCATCATGGCGGGTGATGGCGATGGGGTGCAGGCCCAGGGCGGCATACAGCGCCTCATGGGCGTCGGCCAATGCCAGCACGGCGGCAAAGCGCTCCGCCTCCACCGCCGGCACGATAATGCGCTGCACGCCGGCCGCGGCGGCCAGGGCGAGGCTGTCGGTTTCGTGACCGCTGAAGGGGGCAAAATCAAAATGGCAATGGGTATCGATAAAGACCGGATTTATCATCGCGTATTACCTGCGCGTGCCTGGCGCACCCAAAAGGGAGGAGGAAAAGTAAATAGTAGCATCTTTAGCACGTGCGCGGAGAGGAAAGGGAACCACGCATTAACGGCTGGGAGGGGTGGTGCGCGGGGACCTGAAAAACGCTCCGGAGAGGTCGTCAACATGATGCGTATTGACTCCCTCTCCGGATAATAACCCTATCTATCGGTTACTGCTTAACGGACCGGGGGCCCGCTGATAAGGCTACATACGGCGACGGCCGGTAAACAGGCTTATCAGGAACAGGATAATACCCACGACGAAGACGATTTTAGCCGCCCATGCCGCCGTGCCTGCCAAACCACCGAACCCTAATGCTGCCGCAATCAAGGCAATGACCAGAAAAATAATGCCCCAACGAAACATAAGCTTCTCCTTACCCAAATGATGGAAATACAATTCTCGTGTTACCGGGAAACACGGACGTTAAACGCCCCGGACCGGCTTAATACTATTGGTTTTGCCGTACACGGTATCGCCCTGCGCTGCGCACCGGCAACGCAAAGCGACATTGACCGTTGGTTCTTTAGAGATTAGTACTTAAGATCGTTTTTGACACTTTTCACGCCGTCAACTGCTTTGGCGACGCTTTCGGCACGCGAGGCTTCACGGGCATTTTTAACGTGGCCGCTCAGTTGCACGATGCCGTCGGACGTTTCCACTTTCACGTTGCGGGACGGGACGATGCTATCGGCAAGCAGCTTGGCTTTCACTTCGCTGGTAATCGCCGTGTCGCCGGCATAGGTTTTCACCGAAGCGTTGGTCGTTTCCTTCACGTGCAGCTTGTCGCTGACCGAGGTCACGCCTTCAACGGATTTGGCGGCGGTAACGGCGCGTTCAGCCTGGGCCTGGTTGGTCACAAAGCCGCTCAGGGTTACTACGCCGTTATTGGTCACCACGGAAATGTCGGTGCTGTTGATACCTTTATCGCCGACCAACGCGCTTTTCACCTTGGCGGTTACCGCGCTGTCGCCCATATAGTTTGAGGCGGTCTTCATCGTATTATCGATTTTGGCGCCGGCGCTGTTCGCCTCTGTCTTGATGGTATCGTTAGCCATCGCGGTGGAAGCCGCCAGGATGGAACCTAAAACCATAGCCGTGAGCGTTTTTGTCATCGTGATCTTATTCATTGATGTTTCCTTTTTAACTTGCCACCCGAATCAGGGTGTTTTCGCCACAAATAGCGGCCGGTCTAACTGCCTCCCGCGTTCGGCTGGGGAAGCATCCAAAAATGCAGAAATACCGCTCTCGTGATAAAGAGCAGCGTATCATACTGATTTGCACGGTTTTATTAGCTTATTTAACCGCTCCGTCAGAGACAATTTAACTATAGACTAGAAATAACAAATTGCATTGTTATCCGGGAAAAAAAGCTTAAATCCAATGATTAAGCAAGGATTTAGGAACATTCCGCACCCCGGCGCGGACATAACCATTCCGGCCGCAAGGCGCGGCGCGACAGGAAAGGCGGTGGATTCCGTCCCCACGCCGCGGCTAAAAAGGGCGGGCGCGCGGGGACGGGCGAAAAACCCGCGCCGGGAGGATCAATGCTCGCGGGTTTTGTGGAAATGGATGTCGGGATAGCGTTCCTGGGTCAGGTTGAGGTTAACCATGCTCGGAGCAATATAAGAAAGGTTATCGCCGCCGTCCAGGGCCAGGTTCAGTTCGTTCTTGCGCTTGAACTCCTCGAGTTTTTTCACATCGGCGCATTCGACCCAGCGGGCGGTGGACACATTGACCGACTCATACAGCGCCTCGACGTTGTATTCGCTTTTCAGGCGGGCCACCACCACTTCAAACTGCAACACCCCGACCGCGCCGACAATCAGGTCGTTGTTGGTCAGCGGGCGGAATACCTGAACCGCGCCCTCTTCCGACAGCTGGACCAGCCCTTTCAGCAATTGCTTTTGCTTGAGCGGGTCGCGCAGGCGGATACGGCGGAACATTTCCGGCGCGAAGTTGGGGATGCCGGTAAACTTCATGTCCTCGCCCTGGGTGAAGGTATCGCCAATCTGGATGGTGCCGTGGTTGTGCAGGCCGATGATATCGCCGGGATACGCCTCTTCGATATGCGAGCGGTCGCCGGCCATGAACGTCAGCGCATCGGCAATCACCACATCCTTGCCCGTGCGGACCTGGCGCAGCTTCATGCCGGTTTCATAGCGTCCCGACACCACGCGCATAAACGCCACGCGGTCACGGTGTTTCGGGTCCATATTCGCCTGGATCTTAAACACAAAGCCGGTAAATTTTTCTTCATCGGCGGTGACGACGCGGGTATTGGTCTTGCGCGGCATCGGCGGCGGCGCCCATTCAACCAGGCCGTCCAGCATATGATCGACGCCAAAGTTGCCCAAGGCGGTGCCGAAAAACACCGGGGTCAGCTCGCCGCGCAGGAAAGCCTGCTCTTCGAACTCGTGCGAGGCGCCCTGCACCAGCTCCAGCTCCTCGCGCAGCTGCGCCGCCAGATCCTCGCCGATGGCCGCGTCAAGATCCGGATTATGCAACCCCTTGACCGCGCGCACTTCCTGGATGGTATGGCCTTTACCGGTCTGGTAAAGATAGGTCTCATCCTTGTAGAGATGATAAACCCCTTTAAACAGCTTGCCGCAGCCAATGGGCCAGGTGATGGGCGCGCAGGCGATGCGCAGCTCGTGTTCGACCTCGTCGAGCAGTTCCGTCGGATCGCGGATATCGCGATCGACCTTGTTCATAAAGGTCAGGATCGGCGTATCGCGCAGGCGCGTCACCTCCATCAGTTTACGGGTACGATCTTCGACGCCTTTCGCGGAGTCGATGACCATCAGGCAGCAGTCCACCGCCGTCAGCGTGCGGTACGTATCTTCGGAGAAATCTTCATGCCCCGGCGTATCGAGCAAGTTTACCAGGGCGTCCCGGTAAGGGAATTGCATCACCGAGGTGGTAATGGAAATGCCGCGCTGCTTTTCCATTTCCATCCAGTCGGATTTGGCATGATGGCTTGAGCCGCGGCCCTTTACCGTACCGGCGGTAAGAATGGCGTGCCCGAATAACAGCACTTTTTCGGTGATGGTGGTTTTACCGGCGTCGGGGTGCGAAATAATCGCAAAAGTGCGCCGAGCCGCAACTTCCGCGGCGTAAGTGGCATTCTTCATCTTCTGTTTCTCGATGGGTACATACAAATTATGGGCTGGATCGCTGGTGCTAGATTCTACATGGAGAAAGTGCGCATTGATAGTGTGCGCACTGGCGCGCGGCGGTGCGGTTCACCCCAGCGGCAGCGCCATGATGATGGCATCCTCGCGCCCGACGGCGGACGGGTAGTAATCACGGCGCACCGTGACATCGTTAAAGCCAAGGGACCGGTACAGCGCGATGGCGGGCCGGTTGGATTGCCGCACCTCCAGCCACAGCGTCAGGATATCTCGCTGTTCCAATTGGGCGATGAGATGTTCCAGCAACGATCGGCCCAGGCCGCGGCGCTGGAAATCCGGATGCACGGCAATGTTGAACAGCGTCGCCTCGTCCAGCACGGTCTGGGTGATGGCGAACGCCGCCAGGGTATCCGCCACGGTCAGCTTGAGATTCAGGTAACGCTCGCCCTGGTTGCTGGCAAAGGTTTTCGCCGTCCAGGGGAACGCGTGGCTGGCCTGCTCTATATGCCAGGCGGCGGCCAGGTCAGAGACCGTCAGCGCGGAAATCTGGTTCATGATGACAAATCTGCCGCCAAAGATCGCGCTTGGCTGCTGCGTTGCCCAGCAGTTCAGCCAGCGGCGGGGTGAAAAGGGAGACACCGGACAGGGGACGCGTCGCCTCGCGCCCGAGCCACCAGCTATGGCAGCGGGTGTCTTCCGGCAGCATCGCCACCTGTTCCGGCGTGAGCGGATACAGCTGACCGGGCGCAAGATCCAGGCTGCGCGCCACATCGCCCACCAGGGGATGGTCGATGGGCGGCAAGGGGCTGGCTATCAGCAGCAGGCGGACATCGGCGGGCAGGACGACCGCCACTTCTCCCTGCAGGGACGCGGGGCGTCGCAACGCCCATTGCGTGATGCCCAATTGCTGTAACTGCCAGTCTCGTCTCGACGCCATACTGATCCTATTCGCGGTCGTTGCATATCAATCCATCGCACATCAGGCGATAAAGTCCATCGAACATCGGACAATAAAGCACTATACTCCCCGCTCAGATTAATGAGGAGCCTTTGTCGCATGTCAGTATTAACACCAGCCAGTGAAGTCATACTCCGTCACGAGGACATTTTTTCAGATAAACGCGTACTGTTCGCCGGCGATGTGCAGGATCTCCTGCCGGCGGAACTGGACGCCCAAAACGTATGTGTCCACACCGCCTGGTATCACCACTGTCTGGCACTGCGCGATAAAATGGACGATGGGTCCGTGCAGTACGGCCTGGTCGCCGACGCGGAATTTGTCCGCGAATGCGATACTTTACTCTATTTCTGGCCGAAAAATAAGCCGGAAGCACAGTTCCAGCTCACCAACCTCCTCGCGCTGCTGCCGGTGGGCAGCGATGTCTTCGTGGTGGGGGAAAACCGCAGCGGCGTACGCAGCGCCGAGCCGTTCCTGGCGCCCTACTGTCCCCTGGTGAAAATCGACAGCGCCCGCCGCTGCGGCCTGTATCACGGCCGGCTGGAAACAGCGCCGCGCTTCGACCTCGAGTCTTACTGGAACGAATATCAGCTCAACGGGTTGACGGTGAAAACGCTGCCGGGCGTATTCAGCCGCGACGGGCTCGACAGCGGCAGCCAACTGCTGTTGTCCACCTTTGATCTGCCGCTCAGCGGCGAGGTGGCCGATATCGGCTGCGGAACCGGCGTCCTGGCCGCCGTCCTGGCGAAACGCTCGCCGGGCATCAAGCTGACCCTCGGGGATGTACACGCGCCGGCGCTGGCCGCAAGCCAGGCCACGCTCGAGGCGAACGGCCTGACCGGCAACGTGGTCGTCAGCGATGTGTATTCAGCGATGCCTGGACGTTTTGACCTGATTATTTCCAACCCGCCGTTCCACGACGGCATGCATACCAATCTGCA
Organism: Sodalis sp. RH14; assembly: GCF_047324285.1. Taxonomy (NCBI): domain Bacteria; kingdom Pseudomonadati; phylum Pseudomonadota; class Gammaproteobacteria; order Enterobacterales; family Bruguierivoracaceae; genus Sodalis; species Sodalis sp. RH14. The sequence goes on along the minus strand of NZ_CP178739.1, from coordinate 742,342 downwards.
GGCGGCCGAAAACCTGATCCGCGGCGCGTTAACCCATTTGCGCATCGGCGGGCAGTTGCGCATCGTCGCCAATGCGTTTTTGCCCTATCCGGCCTTGCTGGATTCCATTTTCGGCAGCCATGCCGTGCTGGCGCAAAATGGCCGCTTCAAGGTTTTCCAGGCGGTCCATACCGTCTCGCGCGGCAAGGATAAAGATAAAGCCGGCAAACGCGGCTAACGGGCAACCCTCCCGCCGCCGCCGCGCGCGCCGATGCGGCGGCGGCTATTTTTTTGCGCTAAATACCCGCTTTGGTTTAAATAATTATTGACGTTGACGCTAAAACCTCTAGAATTCGCCTCCGTGGTGGCAGGGCTTATGCCTTGCCGGTGCCGGGCGATGGTGGCGGAATTGGTAGACGCGCTAGCTTCAGGTGTTAGTGTCCTTTCGGACGTGAGGGTTCAAGTCCCTCCCTTCGCACCAAATACAACCACGATGTTATTAGCATAAAAAGATGTTGCCGGATTGCACGCGATGGTGGCGGAATTGGTAGACGCGCTAGCTTCAGGTGTTAGTGTCCTTACGGACGTGAGGGTTCAAGTCCCTCCCTTCGCACCAATCGGTAACCAGAACGAAAGCACGCCGTACCCCGGTACAGGCGGCCTGTTCTGAATAAAAAGTTTTACGTGTAAGTATGAGATGAATAGCCTGCGATGGTGGCGGAATTGGTAGACGCGCTAGCTTCAGGTGTTAGTGTCCTTACGGACGTGAGGGTTCAAGTCCCTCCCTTCGCACCATATTCATGCTCGTTTTTTCACGGTAGATACCGCAGCGCCGCTGACCCTTCGTCAGTCCGTCGCGTCGGTCAGGCATGCAGCTACGCTGCGCCCCTCCAGCCTCTACGGCTTCTTTTCCCCTGTTTTCGCATCACGCTCCATCGGCGAGTGACAGCCACGTGTAAAGCTGTTAAATTATTCTATTAATTTTCTAAGCCAAACTTTCATAATAACGATACCAAATTATTAATAATCATAGTTTATTCAGAATTCTTGTCGTCTGTTATTGCCATAGTGGACAGCCGGGGCTAAAAAGTTAAGACATGATAAATACCTACAGCTATGAAGAACTCCGCAGGAGTAAGCTTCGCCTGTCGTTGCTATTGTTTTTGCTGCTTAATATCGCTTTTTCGGTTTTTTATGTCGCCACCGCCCTGAATAATACCCATTCTCCCACGCCGCCATCCATACTGGTGGCGATCGTTTGTGTAATTACTTTAATGATGAGTAATTACAAAATGAGAAATTATGCTCATCAACTGAATGTTTTTGCAATTATTATTGGCTTACTCTGGGCCTGGCATATCGCCGTGCGCTATAACCAGCTTCAGCCCGCTGAGAATAATTTCCTGCTCTTCAGCCTGATGATGGTATTTTTCATCAGCGCTATTTCGCTGGCCGATCATTTCGTGGCGTTTTGCCTGCACAGCCTGCCGCCGGCGCTGATGGTTATCGCGCTGGATCAGTTCAACCATATCCTGGTCTTGCTGTTCACCATTGCGCTGCCGCTGATAAGCTTTACGCTGCACAGCCTGATGCAAAAACGCAGCGAAGCCTTTACGGCGGAACTGGTCAACCGGCTCAGCGAAGAACGGGAAAAATTCAGCGATCTCAGCATGATAGATCCCCTTACCGGCCTGTTTAACCGCCGGGGCCTGCAAAACAAGCTCAGCAACCTGACGGGCAACGGCCCCACCAGCCATTATATTCTGCTGCTGGATATCGACCATTTCAAAGCCTACAACGACAATTACGGCCACACCATGGGCGACAAGGCCTTGGTCGCCGTAGCGGTGGCTATCCGCGATGCGGTGCGCTCCCGGGACATCGTGGTGCGCTACGGCGGCGAGGAGTTCCTGATACTGCTGATAGACGTCGATGACGGATATGCCCTGACCTGTGCTGAAAATGTCAGGCAGGCCGTGCTGGATTTAAAAATCCCGCATTTATTTAACGATCAGGTTTCCACCACCGTGACCCTTAGCGCCGGAATTGCCATTATGGCCGACAGCGATATAGAAGCTTCGCTTACCGCTGCCGATGGCGCCCTATATTTGGCAAAAAAACGCGGCAGGAATTCGGTCGAAATCGCCCCGTTAAATTCTTTTAGGCAAAATACCCAAACGGCTGAATCCTGATATGAATGCCCGGGCCGCGTTCAATGCCGCGGCCCGCCATTATTTATAAGGCCGCCGGGAGAGACATTTATATTTCAGCAAAATATCCCTCAGTATTATCTTAATAATCCGCACCCGCGCCTACCCCAATATCCCGCCGTCAATTAACGCTAACCGATTATATTATATACAGTTAATAAACAAACTTGCTGACGGGCCAATCCGGCACTAGGCTTAGGACAGTTCATTATTCATCTGACGGAGGACAGGATGAGCAAAAAAATCGCAGTCTTAATTACTGATGAATTTGAAGATGCGGAGTTTACCTCGCCGGCCCAGACCTATCAGCAGGCCGGACACCAGGTCATCACCATCGATAAAAAAGCGGGCCAAACCGTCACCGGCAAGCGCGGCGAGGCCAAGGTGACCATTGATAAGTCCATCGACGAGGTCAATGTGGACCAATTCGACGCCCTGTTGTTGCCCGGCGGCCACTCGCCTGATTCCTTGCGCGGCGACGACCGTTTTGTTGATTTCACGCGGGCCTTCGCGCAAAGCGGCAAACCGATTTTCGCCATTTGCCATGGCCCGCAGTTGCTGATAAGCGCCGATGCGGTACGCGGCAAAAAAATGACCACGGTAAAAGCGGTGGCGGTGGATTTAAAAAATGCCGGCGCCGACTTTTTTGATAAAGAAGTGGTCATTGATAACGATACCCTGGTAACCAGCCGCACACCGGATGATTTACCGGCGTTTAACCGGGAATCGCTGCGTATTCTCAATAAGAAATAACCCAGGGCATCCGCCCTAGGTCTCAGGCCTGGCGACTGGCCAGGCCTGTATCAGCTTCATCGTCTTCGCGCTTCCAGCTCAGCTTGGTGCCGAACCCCAGCTTATTGTTGGTCAGCTTAATTTCATCCAGACGCAAACGCCATATGGGCGAGGTCGCGAGCTTGGCCAGCGGGAAGCGCGCGGTATACTGCTTGCGCGCCGTCTGGGCCGCGTCGCCGGTGATTTGATTAACCTCGCCGCTATACTGTATGCCCTTGATAAGACTGATGGTAACGGTCTGATCGCTGATGGTGCCGGCGACATGTTGATTCTCCGCCAGCAGGATGCCGTGGCGGGTGGTATGATCCGTTAACATATATAACGACAGATCGGGTTCGTTCAGCACATAGAAGCAATTGGCGCACCATAAGGTCTGCGCGTCGCCGGTGCAAAGCGTTAAAACATGCTGCTTTTTCAGGTAAGCTACGATGGCTTTCAGGGGGTCGTCCGTTCGCACGATAATCTCTTATCCTTTATAAGGTTATAACCAGCATATCGCCACGCGTTCTTACATGTCCAATTAATTATGCGCAACTTTTGCAAACCTTGCACAGCGTATTACGGGCTTAATATCGTCCTTTACGCCTGACGGTTAAAGTAGGTACCATCATAGCTGTTTCTGGAAATATTACCCATGGACTCTTTGCCCAAGAGGCCATTTCCCACTAGATTTCGTTTGGCTGCTTAAGGCGCAATTCCATGACCCCATGCTGGCATATTTACCTGATTCGCACCGCCAGCGGCGCCCTCTATACCGGCGTTACCACCGATGTGGCCCGGCGGCTGGCTCAGCACCAACGCGGCAGCGGCGCCAAGGCCCTGCGCGGCAAAGGTCCGTTGCTTCTGGTCTACCACTGCCCGGCCGGCGATCGGGGCGGGGCATTGCGATGGGAGTATCGCATCAAGCAGCTGACGCGGGCGCAAAAGGAGCGGCTGGTCGCGAGCCAGGCTTCAACGCTTGAGGCGATCTGGCCGAGCCTGCAGCCGCACCGGCGTACCGGCGACGGAGACTCTCCGGGAAATAGCGGGCAGCCGGCCGTCAAAGCGCCAGCTGATTAAACGGCTCGGCGTATTCCACCCGGCCGCTGACGCCCTCCAGCGCATCCTCCGCCAGGGTAAACAGCTGGAAGGCGGCTTCCGCGCCGGGCCAGCGGCAATGCAGCTGTGAACGCGCCGCGGGAATGAAACCAAAGCGCGAATAATAGTCGGGCGCGCCCAGGACCACCACGGCGCGATAACCGAACTCGTTAAGGGTGTCCAGCCCCTCATAGATCAGCTGCCGGGCGATGCCCTGGCGGCGGAAAGCGGCCTCCACCGCCAGCGGCGCCAGGCCGACCCACTGACAATCCTCGCCGCCAATCCACACCGGGCTGAACGCCGCGTAGCCGATAACCCCGCCTTCGTCGTCCGTGGCCACGATACCCAGGGTCAGCAGCCCATCCTCACGCAGGCGATGGACCAGCTCCGCCTCGGCGTCGCGCCCGAAGGCCCGCCGCAGCAGGCTGTCGATTCCCGGCGCATCCACCGGTATTTCCACGCGTATCAGCACGGCTGGGATACGTGGATGCCCTCGGCATCCACGCCCTCCTGCAAGCCGGCCTGAATAAAGGCGGCAATCTGCATCAGCGCCGCGCGCAGCAAGGGCGGCATGGTGGCCAGATCAATCGAATCCATGAGATTTTTCACGTACAGGCCAAGCTCGGTATCGCCTTCGATGCGCAGCCGGCGCTGGAAAAACAACGTGTCGGGGTCCTCCTTACGGGCGGCGATAAGGATCAGATCGTTGGCATTGCCGCTGAAGCTGACATCGGCCCGCGCCTGGCGGCTGACCTTCAGTTGCTCATTTTCGACGGTCATATACCATACCAGCGCGATATCCTCGACCTCGATCCTAAGCCAGCGCCCCTCCAGAAAAGCCAGTTCACCCTCGGCCAGCGCTGCGCGAAACTGCCAGCGCAGCGCCTGTTCCAACACCTGACGCTGCAACGCGAACGGTGTCAGTGTGATCGGCAAGCGCAACAGCGACGGCCCCCGGCGCACCAAGTGTGCTCGTAGTTTTTCCAACACTGTTTCTACTCCTCTAAACGAATCTGCGCCTATTTTGCCACAGTGGTTAAAACCAGTCGGGGTCTACATCAATTATTCATAAAGAAAGATTGCTTATTTAAGCATAGCCGTCGCAGCTTTAAATGCTGTCATTACGCCATAAGCTGCCTCAAATCAATCTTTCCCGCGCCAACCTTATTTAGAATTGCCATAACGACTATGCATCATTTGCTGCTAAAACAACCCGTTGGCTAATGATCCTTTACGGCATGACACGCTCTGCGCCCATGCCAACACACTATTCGGGAGCTTTATGGAGCTGCTCTGTCCCGCCGGGAACCTTCCGGCCCTCAAGGCTGCCGTCGATAACGGCGCCGACGCGGTGTATATCGGCCTGAAGGACGATACCAACGCCCGCCATTTCGCCGGCCTGAATTTTACCGACAAACGTCTGCAGGAAGCGCAGGAGTACGTGCATCGCCACGGACGAAAACTGCATATCGCCATTAATACATTTGCCCACCCTGATGGTTACGCGCGCTGGCAACGCGCCGTGGATATGGCGGCCCAGGCGGGGGCGGACGCGCTGATCCTGGCGGATCCCGCCATGCTGGAATACGCCGCCGCGCGTTATCCGCAGATTGAACGCCATGTCTCGGTGCAGGCGTCCGCCACCAACGAGGCGGCCATCCGCTTCTACCAACAGCATTTTGACGTGGCGCGGGTGGTGCTGCCGCGCGTGCTGTCGATGCATCAGGTGAAACAGCTGGCGCTTATCAGCCCGGTACCGCTGGAAGTGTTCGCCTTCGGCAGCCTGTGCATCATGGCGGAGGGGCGCTGCTATCTCTCCTCCTACCTGACGGGCGAATCGCCCAATACCGTCGGCGCCTGTTCACCGGCGCGTTTCGTGCGCTGGACGCAAACCGGCTCCGCCATGGAATCGCGTCTGAACAACGTCCTTATCGACAGCTACGGCCCGGACGAAAACGCCGGCTACCCGACGTTGTGCAAGGGCCGCTATTACGTGGACGGACAGAAGTATCATACGCTGGAGGAGCCGACCAGCCTCAATACGCTGTCTTTGCTTCCCGAACTGCTGGCGGCCAATATCGCCTCGGTGAAAATCGAAGGACGGCAGCGCAGCCCCGCTTACGTCAGCCAGGTGACCAAGGTCTGGCGCCAGGCTATCGACAGCTGTATCGCCAATCCCCAGGATTTTGCGCCGCTGCCCGCATGGACCGAGGCGCTGGGCGCGGTGTCCGAAGGAACGCAAACCACGCTTGGCGCCTATCATCGCCGCTGGCAGTAACAGGAGACCCGACATGAAATATGCATTGGGGCCGGTACTCTATTACTGGCCGAAACCGGATATCGAAGCCTTTTACCAGGCGGCGTGCGACAGCAGCGCCGATATCATTTATCTGGGCGAGACCATTTGCAGTAAACGCCGCGCCATGAAAACCGGCGATTGGCTGTCGCTTGCCAAAGCGGTGGCGTCCGCCGGCAAGCAGGTGGTGATTTCCACGCTGGCGCTGATTCAGGCGCCATCGGAATTAAGCGAGCTGAAACGTTATCTGGACAACGGCGAGTTTCTGCTGGAGGCGAACGATATCGGCCTGGCGCACCTCGCGGCGGAACACCGGCTGCCGTTTGTCGCCGGTCCCGCCTTGAATTGCTATAACGCCTATACCCTGCGCATCCTGCACCGCCAGGGCATGGTGCGCTGGTGTATGCCGGTGGAGCTGTCCAGGGAATGGCTGGGCAATATTCTGGCGCAATGCGACGAGCTCGGTTTTCGCGGCAGGTTTGAAGTGGAACTGTTCAGCTACGGCCACCTTCCCCTGGCCTATTCCGCCCGCTGTTTTACCGCGCGTTCGGAAAACCGGCCGAAAGACGAATGTGAAACCTGCTGCATTAAGTATCCGCAGGGGCGCGAGGTCTTGTCGCAGGAACAGCAGCGGGTATTCGTCCTCAACGGCATCCAGACCCAAAGCGGCTATTGCTATAACCTGATTAACGAACAGACCTCCATGCAAGGTATGGTGGATGTGGTTCGGCTGTCGCCGCAGGGAATGGATACCCTCGCCATGCTGGAGCGTTTTAGGGCCAACCAGCAGGGACAGCAGCCCCTGGCGCTGACGCGCGACAGGGACTGCAACGGCTACTGGCGGCGTATCGCCGGGCTGGAACTGGTGGAGTAGCGGGCGTCCCCAAGGCGTGCGCCGCGGATTCGGCGGTCGATAACCCTACAAATATTAGTAGTATCGGAAAGCGGAAAATTGGGTAATACTCATAGTTATCATTAGCCCGCAAAGCTATGGGCGACGACTGACTGTGAGTTTACTTATGATTAAACAACAACCTATCGCTTTTTCGCTGCTCGACCTGGCGCCGGTACCCCAGGGCTCCACGCCCCGGCAGGCGTTTGAATGCTCGCTTGATCTCGCCCGCCACGCCGAGGCCTGGGGCTATCATCGTTACTGGGCGGCCGAGCACCACAATATGACCGGTATCGCCAGTGCCGCCACCGCGGTGCTGCTGGGCTATATCGCAGGCGGCACCACCACGCTGCGGATAGGCTCCGGCGGCGTAATGCTGCCGAACCATTCGCCGTTGGTGATTGCCGAACAGTTCGGCACGCTGGCAACCCTTTACCCCAAACGTATCGATCTGGGCCTGGGACGCGCCCCGGGCACCGATCAGCGTACCATGATTGCCCTGCGCCGCCATTTGGCCGGCGAGGTGGATAATTTCCCGCGCGACGTGCAGGAGCTGTTGGGCTATTTCGACGACGCGAAGCCGGGCCAACCGGTGCAGGCCGTGCCGGGACAGGGATTGCATGTGCCAATCTGGCTGCTGGGCTCCAGCCTGTACAGCGCCCAGCTGGCGGCGGCATTGGGGCTGCCGTTTGCCTTCGCCTCGCATTTCGCGCCGGACCTGTTGTGGCAGGCATTGGATCTCTACCGCCGGAATTTCAAACCGTCCGCCTCCCTCGAACAGCCTTACGCCATGGTGTGTATCAATGTGGTGGCCGCCGACAGCGAACGCGACGCGCGTTTCCTGTTTACCTCCATGCAGCAGCAGTTCATTAACCTGCGCCGCGGCCGGCCCGGCCCGCTGCCGGCGCCGGTGCAGGACCTCGACGCGTTATGGTCGCAAGGCGAGCAATATGGCGTGGAACAGGCGCTGCGCATGTCGGTGGTGGGCGATCGCGATCAGGTGCGCGCCGGGCTGCAGGCGATTATCGATAAAACCGGCGCGGATGAGCTGATGATCAATGGCCAGATTTTTGATCACCAGGCCCGGCTGCGCTCGTTTGAGCTGGCGATGGCGGCGCGGTCGGCACTGACGGCGTAATCGCTTGTTAAATCCCACCTGACCCTGTCCCCCGAGCCGGGTTGCCTTCCGCCATAAAAAAACCCGCCGCAGCGGGTTTTTTTATCATTCAGCGATTATGCATCGCGGCGACGCGTGGTCGGCGCGGCGGCGGCATCGCCTTCGCGACGCGGCCCGCGCTGGCCGTCACGGCTGCCGCTGAAACGACGTTCCGCCGGCGCGCCGCCTTCACGGCTGCCGCTGAAGCTGCGACGACCGGCGGGAGCACCGTTGCCGCCTTCACGACGTTCGCCGCCAAAGGCGCCACGCGGCGCACCGGCACCGGCACCGCCGCCACGGCGTTCACCGCGCGGCGCGGCCACTGCTTCGCCGACAAACTGCATGTTCATCGGTTTATTCAGGATGCGCGTACGGGTGAAATGCGACAGCATATCGCCCGGCATGCCTTTCGGCAGCTCAATGGTGGAGTGGGAAGCAAACAGCTTGATATTGCCGATATAGCGGCTGCTGATATCGCCTTCGTTGGCAATGGCGCCCACGATATGACGTACTTCAACGCCGTCATCACGGCCCACTTCAATGCGGTACAGATCCATTTCGCCAACGTCGCGACGTTCACGGCGGGCCGGACGTTCGCCACCGCGATCGGCGCCTTCAGGGCGACGTTCGTCACGATCGCGGAACTCGCTGCGCGGACGACGATTAATGACCGGATCAGGCGGCAGGATCAGCGGGCGTTCGCCCTGGGCCATTTTCAGCAACGCGGCGGCCAGCGTTTCCATATCCAGCTCTTCCGCCGGCTGCAATTTAGCCAGCAGCGCGCGGTACATATCCAAATCGCTGCTTTCCAACTGGGCCTGGACCTTGGCGGCGAATTTAGCCAGGCGACGCTGGCTCAGGACGTCACCGGTCGGGATTTCCACTTCCGGAATGGTCAGCTTCATGATGCGTTCGATATTACGCAGCAGGCGGCGTTCGCGGTTTTCAACAAACAGCAACGCACGGCCGGCGCGGCCCGCACGGCCGGTACGGCCGATACGGTGAACGTAGGACTCAGAATCCATCGGGATATCGTAGTTCACGACCAGGCTGATGCGATCAACATCCAGGCCGCGCGCCGCGACATCGGTGGCAATCAGGATATCGAGGCGGCCGTCCTTCAGGCGGTCCAGCGTTTGCTCGCGCAACGCCTGGTTCATATCGCCGTTCAGCGCCGCGCTGTTGTAGCCGCTGTGCTCCAGCGCTTCCGCCACTTCCAGCGTGGCATTTTTGGTGCGCACGAAGATGATGGCGGCATCAAAGTCTTCCGCTTCCAGGAAACGGACCAGCGCTTCATTCTTACGCATGCCCTGCACCGTCCAGTAGCTCTGGCTGATGTCCGGACGGGTGGTGACGCTTGATTGAATGCGCACTTCCTGCGGGTCGTTCATAAAACGACGGGTAATGCGGCGAATCGCTTCCGGCATGGTGGCCGAGAACAAGGCGGTCTGATGCTTGGCCGGGATCTGCGCCATAATGGTTTCGACGTCTTCGATAAAGCCCATGCGCAGCATTTCATCGGCTTCGTCCAGCACCAGTCCGCTTAATTTGGACAGGTCGAGGGTGCCGCGTTTCAAATGGTCGAGCAAACGACCGGGCGTGCCCACCACCACCTGCGGACCCTGGCGCAGGGCGCGCAGCTGCACGTCATAACGCTGGCCGCCGTACAGCGCCACCACGTTAATGCCTTTCATGTGCTTGGCAAAATCGGAAATCGCTTCCGCGACCTGCACAGCCAGCTCACGGGTCGGCGCCAGCACCAGCACCTGCGGTACAGCCAGTTCGGCATTGATATTGTGTAATAAAGGCAGGGCAAACGCGGCGGTCTTGCCGCTCCCGGTTTGCGCCATACCCAAGACGTCGCGTCCCGCGAGCAGCTGCGGAATACATTCTAACTGGATCGGCGATGGTTTTTCATAACCCAGGTCGGTCAGGGCGTTCAGGATGGGGGTGGAAAGCCCCAGATCGGCAAAATTAATTTCTGCTTTGGTTTCAACTTCAGACATGTACACGTGCCTCATTTCATCATGGCGGCCAGTCTACATACCTCGTCGTGAAAACATTCATTCATTTTCATCAAAAGTGTGAACCGGCTCAAATTGGATTTAAAACGAACAAACAAGCCCTCACCCTTGCAGATGATAAAAAAGGTAATGGGCTGAATAGTTTAGTTCGTCAGCTATTGCTGGTCCGATTCTGATAGGTCGTCTTGCCCTTGGCCTAAGAGCGCCAATTCCAACAATGCATAGCGGTGCTCAACAAAGTTATGTACGTTGTTAGCGACCGTCAGTTTGAACAGCGCCGAAGCGGAGTTCTTGTCCCCCAGACTTAGGTAATGCTTACCTAAATAGAAGTCAGTTTCACTGAGATGCTCGGCGAGCGAAGTGTTATCCGTTGCGTCCGCCTTAAGGCGCTCCATCAGCGTAGTTTCACTGATGTCCCCCAGGTAGAACTCGACAATATTCCATCCCCATTGCCCCCTGTTCGCTTTTTTATAGCGCTGAGTCAGCGCATCTTTGGCTTTGTTGGTATCGATTTGTTTCTCAACCAGATAAAGCCACAGCGAACGGAAAGGATCATTTGGGTCGTCGCGATAAAACGCCTGCAGATCATCCTGCGCCAAACGGTAGCGGCCTCCATAATACAAGGCAATGCCACGGTTTAAATACGCGTAGTTGTAAGTTGGATCAAGCTCTAGTACAGAATCAAACGCTTCATAGGCAGCATCAAAATTGCCTGCCTGCGTCAAATAAATGCCGAGATAGTTAAAAACCTCAGGCATATCAGGCCGGATAGCCAACGCTTGTGAAAAATCATTTCGCGCCAGCGCTCTCAACCCGAGACTATCATACAGCACTCCGCGCTCATATAATAGCTGTGCTCGTTCATCATCGGTTAGTGCCCGGCTCGCCAGGATTTGTTCCATGCGTGCCAGGATGACTTCCTGTTGTAACGTCGGCTGTAATGGCACAGCTAAAACGTCATCTTTACGCCAATCAATGTTGCTGCATCCTGCCAGCATAAACGCCATCGCAACGAACCACCAGCGCAAGTAAGGCCTCATTTCCCACTCCCGAAGAAAAACATTGGATGAACGTCCTGTCCCCCATCGGCTTAACACAAGGCGTCCCGCCCTTGTGATACGAACAGCTCCCTACCCGGTAAGGAGCTGTAAAATGCGCTAACAGTTATTCTACTCTAATTCCGTGCTGATTATTCTACTTCCGGCACAACCTGATCCTGCCCGGGCGCGGTCGCTTCCTTGATGCTCAGGCGCACACGCCCCTGGCGATCGACTTCCAGGACCTTAACCGGGACTTCCTGACCCATCTGCAGGAAGTCGGACACTTTCTCCACGCGCTTGTCGGCGATTTGCGAGATATGCACCAGACCTTCCTTGCCGCCGCCGATGGCCACAAACGCGCCAAAATCAACGATACGGGTCACTTTACCATTATAGATGCGGCCCACTTCGATTTCAGCGGTAATCTCTTCGATACGACGAATGGCATGACGGGCTTTTTCACCATCGGTCGCCGCCACCTTCACCGTACCGTCATCTTCGATTTCGATGGTGGTGCCGGTTTCTTCGGTCAGCGCGCGGATAACCGAGCCGCCTTTACCAATCACGTCCTTGATCTTGTCGGGACTGATTTTAATGGTATGGATACGCGGCGCGAACTGGGAGATATCGCCGCGCGGAAGGCTGATAGCCTGTTCCATCACGCCCAGGATATGCAACCGGGCGCCTTTGGCCTGGTTTAACGCCACCTGCATGATTTCGCGGGTGATGCCTTCAATCTTAATATCCATTTGCAGCGCGGTCACGCCTTCACGGCTGCCGGCCACCTTGAAATCCATGTCGCCAAGATGATCTTCGTCGCCCAGGATATCGGACAGGACCACAAAATTGTCGCCTTCCTTCACCAGGCCCATCGCGATGCCGGCAACGGCCGCCTTGATAGGCACCCCTGCGTCCATCAAGGCCAATGACGCGCCGCAAACGGAGGCCATGGACGAAGAACCGTTGGATTCCGTAATTTCCGATACCACACGCACGGTATACGGGAATTCACTCGCTTTAGGCATTACCGCCAGCACACCGCGTTTCGCCAGGCGGCCATGGCCGATTTCGCGACGTTTCGGCGAGCCGACCATACCGGTTTCGCCAACGCAGTACGGAGGAAAGTTATAGTGTAGCAGGAAACGGTCGGTACGCTCGCCGGTCAGCTCATCAATGTTCTGGGCGTCGCGTTCGGTGCCGAGGGTGGCGGTCACCAGCGCCTGGGTTTCGCCGCGGGTAAACAGGGCGGAGCCATGGGTGCGCGGCAGTACGCCGGTACGGATATCCAGGCCGCGGATCATGTCTTTTTCGCGACCGTCGATACGCGGTTCGCCACGCAATACGCGGCTACGGACCACGGTTTTTTCCAGGCTGCCCAGCAGTTCCTTGATGTCGCCTTCGTCGAGGGTGTCGTCCTCGGCCTGCAGCGCGGCAACCACATCGGCCTTGATGGCGTTGACCTGGGCGTAGCGCTCAAGTTTTTCCGTAATATGGTAAGCATCGCCCAGGCGGCCTTCAGCCAGTGCGGCAACGCGGCTTTGCAGCGCGGCGTTGACTTCCGGGGCATGCCATTCCCATTTCGGTTTGCCGGCTTCGGCAACCAGGGCATTGATATTGTCGATGACAATCTGCTGTTGTTCGTGGCCGAACACCACCGCGCCCAGCATTTCGTCTTCGCTTAGCAGCTGCGCTTCGGACTCAACCATCAGCACGGCGTTCGCGGTGCCGGCGACCACCAGGTCCAGACGGCTTACGGCCAGTTCGGCCATGGTCGGGTTCAGGACGTACTGGCTATCGATATAACCGACACGCGCCGCGCCGATCGGGCCGCTGAACGGAATGCCGGACAGACTGAGGGCGGCGGAAGCGCCAATCATCGCCACGATATCCGGGCTTACCTGGGGATTGACCGATACCACGGTGGCAATCACCTGGATTTCATTGAGGAAGCCTTCCGGGAACAGCGGGCGAATCGGACGGTCAATCAGACGGGAAATCAGGGTTTCGCCTTCGCTGGGACGGCCTTCGCGACGGAAGAAGCCACCCGGGAAACGCCCGGCGGCATACGTTCTTTCCTGGTAGTTCACGGTCAGCGGGAAAAAACTCTGTCCCGGCTTGGCCTGCTTGGCCCCGACCACGGTAACGAATACCGCGGTGTCGTCCATGCTGACCATCACGGCGGCGGTCGCCTGGCGAGCCATCATACCGGTTTCGAGGGTGACGGTATGTTGGCCGTATTGAAACTTGCGCACGATCGGATTTAGCAAAATGATATCCTTTTTCAGGGTGAGCATAATCAGAAAAACTCACCGATGACTAACCCATCTTCTTATCGCATCCTCGCGACTAATGACAATCCTTACCCTGCGGATAAAGTCTCTCATTAGCCGCGCGTATGTCAGCAATTGAAGAATCTACTTAAGCAACAACGCATTACCGGGAAAGGTTATTGCTCCCTAGAAGAAAGGGGCCACATAAGGCCCCTTTCTACCGAAACTGTCTGGCTTAGCGACGCAGGCCCAGGCGCTCGATCAGGCCGGTGTAACGTGCGACATCTTTACCTTTCAGGTAGTCAAGCAGCTTACGACGCTGTGAAACCATACGCAGCAGGCCACGACGGCTGTGGTGATCTTTTTTATGTTCCGCAAAATGGCCTTGCAAATGGCTGATTTGAGCGGTCAAAAGAGCAACCTGTACTTCGGTGGAACCGCTATCGTTGGCATCACGGCCGAAATCAGTAACAATTTTAGCTTTCGCTTCAACACTTAGAGACATTATAACACTCCAGATTTATTGTGAAATACACAGGCGCCGATCTCTAATTCAGCAACCCCATTCATAAGCCGCGCTATTCTACTCTTAGCGCACCCCGATCGCAAGGCGCGCACTCAATCAAACGCGCGGTTCGGCCACCAGCCGCCGGGGGGCGACCAGGCCGGTTTCGGTGATTTCCCCCACGCCGAAAAAGCGCCGTTCCACCCCTTCGGTCAACCGGACCATACCCGTCCGCGCCGCATCGGCCGTGGCGACCGTTTGGCCCATTCTGACCAGGCCGGCGGCGGCCGGCGGCAAATTGAGCTCGGGCATATCATCCACCGCGCTGTCCATCGGCAGCAGCAGGCTGTCAAGCGCGGCGAGGGTGGCCGGCGCCAGCGGATCGGCGGCGGCCAGCGCCTGCAACTGTTCCAGCGTGACCATGCGCTCCGCGGGATAACGCGCCACCGCCAGGCGGCGCAGAACAATCACATGGGCGCCGCAGCCCAGCATTTCGCCCAGATCGTCGACGATCGTGCGGATATAGGTGCCTTTCGAGCAATGGATTTCCAGCTCGACGCTATCCTGATCCCAGCGGATCAACTCCAGCGCATACAGGGTAATCAAACGCGTGGGACGGGGTACATCTATTCCCTGGCGCGCATATTCATACAGCGGTTTGCCCTGGTATTTCAGCGCCGAATACATCGAGGGCGTTTGCGGCGTTTCGCCGCGAAAGCGCGCCAGGGCCTGCTCCAGCCGGACCTGATCGATTGCCACCGGACGCTCGCTGATGATAATGCCCTCGGCATCGGAGGTATCGGTGCGCTGGCCCAGCCGGGCCACCACCCGGTAGCGCTTGTCCGCATCAAGCAGATGCTGGGAGAATTTAGTCGCTTCCCCCAGGCAAATGGGCAGCATACCGGTGGCGAGCGGATCCAGCGCGCCGGTGTGCCCGGCTTTATTGGCGTGGAACAGCCGCTTAACTTTTTGCAGCAAATCGTTGGAGGAGAGGCCCATCCCCTTGTCCAGCAATACGATGCCGTCAATATCGCGGCCGCGACGACTTGGGCGGCCCATCAGTCTTCCTTGCCCTCGCCGCCCTCGTCGGGTTCGGCTTCGCTGCGGCGGGCGCGATCTTTTTGCACCACCTGGCTGACCAGGTTGGACATGCGCATGCCTTCCACCAGCGAGTTATCGTAGGAGAAGGTCAGTTCCGGCACGACGCGCAGGCGCATGGCCTTGCCCAGCAGGCTGCGGATAAACCCTGAGGCGTCCTGCAGCGCGGTGATGCCGATTTTTATCTGCTGTGGTTCGTTATCATTAAGGAAGGTCACGAACACCTTGGCGTAGGCCAGGTCGCGCGACACTTCCACGCCGGAGACGGTGGCCATGCCGACGCGGGGATCTTTGATTTCGCGCTGCAGGATGATGGCAATTTCTTTTTGCATTTCCTGGGCGACGCGCTGGGTTCGGCTATATTCTTTTGCCATTATAATTTCTCCAGACAAAACAGGGGGCATAAGCCCCCTTGCATCAATAAATGTTCGCGGCGGTTTACTCGATGGTGCGTTGAATCTCGATGGTTTCGAAGACTTCAATCACATCACCCGGACGGACATCGTTGTAGTTCTTCACGCCGATACCACATTCCATGCCGTTGCGCACTTCGTTGACGTCATCCTTGAAGCGGCGCAGGGATTCCAGCTCGCCTTCGTAGATCACGACATTGTCGCGCAGCACGCGGATACGGTTGTGACGCTTCACCACGCCTTCCGTCACCATACAACCGGCGATGGCGCCGAACTTCGGCGAGCGGAACACATCGCGCACTTCGGCCAGGCCGATGATTTCCTGGCGATATTCCGGGGCCAGCATACCGCTCATGGCCTGTTTGACTTCATCAATCAGGTCATAGATAACCGAGTAGTAGCGCAGGTCCAGGCTTTCCGCTTCAACCACCCGGCGGGCGGAGGCATCGGCACGAACGTTGAAGCCCAGGATGATGGCGTTGGACGCCGCGGCCAGGGTGGCATCGGTTTCGGTGATGCCGCCGACGCCGGAGCCGACAATCTTGACCTTAACCTCAGCGGTGGACAAGGCTTCGAGAGCATCGCAAATCGCTTCGGTGGAGCCCTGAACGTCGGCTTTCAGCACGATATTCAGCTCGGAGACTTCGCCTTCGGTCATATTGGCGAACATATTCTCCAGCTTGGACTTCTGCTGGCGCGCCAGTTTGACTTCGCGGAATTTGCCCTGACGGTATAAGGCCACTTCCCGCGCTTTCTTCTCGTCACGCACCACCGTGGCTTCATCACCCGCGGCGGGCACGCCGGACAGGCCGAGGATCTCTACCGGGATGGAGGGGCCGGCCGAGGAGACTTCACGTCCCAACTCGTCGCGCATCGCGCGCACACGGCCGTACTCAAAGCCGCACAGGACGATATCGCCTTTATTGAGCGTGCCTTCGCGCACCAGTACGGTCGCAACCGGGCCGCGGCCCTTATCCAGGAAGGATTCAATCACCGCGCCGCTGGCCATGCCGTTGCGGATGGCTTTAAGCTCCAGCACTTCGGCCTGCAGCAGGATAGCGTCAAGCAGTTCGTCGATACCGACGCCGGATTTCGCCGACACGTTGACGAACTGGCTTTCGCCGCCCCATTCTTCCGGGATCACGCCGTACTGGGTTAACTCGTTCTTCACCCGATCCGGATCGGCTTCGGGTTTGTCGATTTTATTCACCGCCACCACGACCGGCACCTTCGCCGCCTTGGCGTGCTGAATGGCCTCGATGGTCTGCGGCATCACGCCGTCGTCAGCGGCCACGACCAGCACCACGATATCCGTCGCCTGGGCGCCGCGCGCACGCATGGCGGTAAACGCCGCATGTCCGGGGGTATCCAGGAAAGTGATCATGCCATTCTCGGTTTCCACATGGTAGGCGCCGATATGCTGGGTGATGCCGCCGGCTTCGCCTGCCGCCACTTTCGTGGAGCGGATATAGTCGAGCAACGAGGTCTTACCATGGTCGACGTGACCCATAATGGTCACCACCGGCGCGCGGGGTTCGGCCGCCGCGTCGATATCGCGGTCGCTCATCACCATTTCTTCGAGTTCATTCTCGCGGCGCAGGATAACTTTATGGCCCATTTCCTCGGCCACCAGCTGCGCGGTTTCCTGATCGATAACCTGGTTGATGGTCGCCATGGCGCCGAGTTTCATCATCGCCTTGATAACCTGGGAACCTTTCACCGCCATTTTATTGGCCAGTTCGGCAACGGTGACGGTTTCGCCAATCACCACATCGCGGTTAACGATCTGGGCGGGCTTATTAAAGCTCTGCTGCAGCGTGCTTGGCTTGCGCTTGCCTTTACGGCCCACGGCGCGCGCTTCTTCACGGTCGGCCTTGGATTCGGACAGACGGCTGGTCTTTTTCTGTTTGGTCGCCTTGCCGCCGCGCGTGCGGGCGCGACGCTCACCTTCGACCTTACGGTCGTTTTCATCTTCCGCCTCGCGGGCGTGATGAGAGGTGGTGACGTGATAGTCACTGGCATCTTCTTCCGTCGGTTCCGGCGTGGCAACCCAGGTGCCGCCGTTTTCTTCCGCCATCCGCTTGGCTTCTTCGACAGCGAGGCGTGCACTTTCTTCAACCTTGCGACGCGTTTCCTCTTCCGCTTTACGTCTAAGCTCAGCGGCCTCGGCTTCACGGCGGGCTTTTTCGACCGCCTGTGGTGACTTAGTCATATTATTGGTCTGCTGGTTGGTCAATTTTTCACTTTCCGCTGCCACACGCTTCGCTGTATCAGCGGCCTCACGTTTGGCTTTATCGTCGGCCGCACGTTTTGCTTTTTCTTCGGCTTCATGCTTGGCTTTTTCAGCGGCTTCATGCGCAGCACGCTCTTCAGCCTCACGAAGGGCCAGTTCTTCCGCTTCACGTTTAGCCAGCTCTTCCGCTTCCGCCTGTTCGGCGGACTGGGGATCGCGTTGCACGTACGTGCGTTTCTTGCGGACTTCTATTTGCACCGATTTACTTTTACCGCCTGTACTCGGAATATTCAAGGTACTGCGGGTTTTACGCTGTAAAGTGAGTTTATTCGGCGCGCTGCCCCGCTCACGGTTCAGGTGCGCTAATAACGTTTGTTTTTCATGCTGGGTCACAGAATCGGCTTCGGTCTTGTCGATACCAGCATCAGCAAACTGCTGTACCAGGCGATCGACCGGAGTCTGAATTTCTGCGGCGAGCGATTTTACGGTTACATCTGTCATGCTGTTCCTTTCCTGCTACAGTTTATTACGCGTTGTCGCCAAACCAACAGATATTGCGCGCGGCCATAATCAGCTCACCGGCTTTTTCACTACTCAGCCCTTCAATATCTGACAGGTCATCGACACCCTGTTCGGCAAGATCTTCCAGCGTACAAACACCGCGCTCCGCCAGCTTGAACGCCATTTCGCGCTCAAGCTCCGGTAGACTTAACAGGTCTTCAGCCGGCTTGCCCCCGCCGCGATTCTCTTCCTGCGCCAGGGCGAGCGTGGTCAGGGCGTTTTTCGCCCGCTCACGCAACGCTTCTACCATTTCTTCATCAAGCCCTTCGATTTCCAGCAGTTCCTTCATTGGGACATACGCGAGTTCTTCCAATGAGGAAAAGCCTTCTTCAACCAGTACCGTGGCGAATTCTTCATCAATGTCCAGATACTTGGTGAAGATATCGATGGCGGCATGGGCTTCGGCCTGATGTTTCTCCTGCAGATCCTCGACGGTCATCACGTTCAGCTCCCAGCCGCTTAGCTGCGAGGCCAGGCGGACGTTCTGCCCGTTACGGCCGATGGCCTGGGCCAGGTTGCCGGATTCCACCGCGATATCCATCTGGTGCTTGTCTTCATCGACCACGATGGAGGCCACGTCGGCCGGGGCCATGGCGTTGATGACAAACTGCGCCGGATTATCATCCCACAGGATGATATCGATACGTTCGCCGCCCAATTCGCTGGACACCGCCTGTACGCGCGCGCCGCGCATACCGACACAGGCGCCGACCGGATCGATACGCTTGTCGTTAGTTTTCACGGCGATTTTAGCCCGTGAACCCGGATCGCGGGCGGCGGCCTTGATCTCAATGACCTCTTCGCCGATTTCCGGTACTTCGATACGGAATAATTCTATCAGCATTTCTGGGCGGGAACGGCTCACAAACAGCTGGGCGCCGCGTGCTTCCGGACGTACTGAATAAAGAACACCGCGGATACGATCGCCGGGGCGGAAGTTCTCGCGCGGCAGCATGTCTTCACGGCCAATCACCGCTTCGGCGTTGCTGCCCAAATCGAGGCTGATATTGTCGCGATTGACTTTTTTCACTACGCCGGTGACGATTTCGCCTTCATGCTGGCGGAACTGATCCACGACCATGGCGCGTTCGGCTTCACGCACTTTCTGGACGATAACCTGTTTAGCGGTTTGGGTCGTGATGCGGTCAAATACCACGGATTCAATTTCGTCCTCGACGTAACCGCCTAATACGGCCGCCGGATCTTCAAACTGCGCCGCGTCAAAGGTGATTTCGCGCGTCGGCTGCGTGACTTCATTCACGATGACCCAACGGCGAAAGGTTTCGAAATCGCCGGTTTTCCGATCGATATTGACACGAACCTCAATCTCTTGCTCGTATTTTTTCTTTGTTGCCGTAGCCAGTGCAGTTTCCAGCGCTTCAAAAATTTTTTCGCGCGGAACCGCTTTCTCATTGGAAACTGCTTCAACAACAGCCAGAATTTCTTTATTCATCCTAGTTGCCTCATTAAAACGTTAAAAGTGGGGTACCAGGTTCGCTTTCTGGATGTTGCTTAAAGCGAACACTTCATCTTTTCCTTCCACCGTCACCGTGATCATTTCGCCGTCAACCGTTTTAATGATTCCCTGCCATTTGCGACGGTTTTGCACCGCAATGCGCAAAACCACGCTGACTTCTTCACCGATGAACTGCGTATAATGCGCGGCGGCGAATAACGGACGATCGAGGCCCGGAGAAGACACCTCGAGGCTGTAGGCCACTTGGATCGGATCCTCGACGTCGAGCACCGCGCTGACCTGGCGGCTGACATCAGCACAATCATCGACGGTGATACCCTTGTCACTATCAATATAGATGCGTAACGTTGACTGCCGGCCCCGGATGAATTCTATGCCTACCAGCTCATAGCCCAAGGCTTCCACCGGTGCGGCGATCATCTCAGTCAATTTTTGTTCTAATGTGGACAAGCCCACCCCCAAGACATAAAAAAAGGGCTAAAAAGCCCAGTATTTCTGTAGTTTAATAACAAAAAACCCCGAAAATTCGGGGCTTTTTGCGACTGGGACCCTGTAAGCCGCAAAGCGGCTTTACAACATTCCATAGAATCTTTTTTCAAACGCCGCTGCGATATCAAACAGTATAACGTACTGGGCAGTATATTTGAAAAAGAACTCTAAGGGAAAGTGGTTGCGGGGGCCGGATTTGAACCGACGACCTTCGGGTTATGAGCCCGACGAGCTACCAGGCTGCTCCACCCCGCGTCTGAAAACGTTGCAAATATTACGCCGATAACCATAAAAAAGCAAGTTATCATTACATAACAAACGGTAACGTTGAGCAAAAGATCCCGCCAATCTCATGTATTTACGGCCTTTTAAGGGCCATAGCGTTTTTTTCCTAGCGGAAAATGACGCCGGCAAACCACCGATACTGCAACGCCTGGTAGAAACCGCACGCGGCTGACGTTAGCGATTGGGGAGGCAGAGTATTTCATAACACCGGCGGTCGGGCAAGCCTTCTTTCAGCGCGCGCCGACATCCGGTGATGGGAAGAGAGCGTCGACCCGCGGGCGAAAAGCACAGCGCGCGCGGCTATGCTTTTCCCGGCCAACCATCACAGGCAATACCGCGAGAGTCATGGCTTATCAAATAGCTTGCGCAGCTCTGCCACGCTCTTGCCGGCATCGTGGACCGTTGGTCCCGCGCGCCCAACCGGCGCATTAACGGCGCCGTTATTAACGCCCCCGGCAATGGTGGACTCAGTACCCGCCGTCCGGTCTGGAACCGCCACTGACCTGGCGTTGCTAAGCCATGGCGGACGCGGCGGGACCACCGGCTTTTCAGGCGCGCGCGCCGCAAAAGCCGGTTCGCCGGGCGGCGTGACGTTCCGGTGAAGCGCCGTAGGGGTAAACCAGGGCTTATAGGTATCCGTTCTGGGGTCATATGCCACCAGGCTATTGATCGCCGATTCGTACTTCGGCGTTACCAATGCCTTCCTCACCGACGGTTGGTTCAACTGGTCAGCGATAAGCTGCGCGGTGCGCATCTTCACGACGTTGAGCTTGTCGTTCACGGTCATTATTGCGCATAACTCAGCCAGGCTGCCGAAGATTGCTTTGGGATCCTGCAAAACCTCCCTTAGCGCGCCGAGTACCTCGCCGCTGTGGCTATCCCGGCTATCCAGGGTCAGCCCGGTAATGGTCATCGCGGTACCCGGGATAGTCTCCGGCTGCATGAAGCTAATGGTGTGTCCGGTAATCTTGATATTGCCGGAGGCAAAAAGGGGACTGCCGGGGTTATTGATTAAATAGTCCCTGATTTCTTTACCATTGACTGCCAGTGAATCGCCGTCATTCAGCAAGGGGCCGATAACATGGTCAGGCCGCACGGTCCTATAGACCGGCTTGGTGAGCATATCCCTAACGCTTGCATGGGAAGAGCGGCGCGCGGCGGCGGCTATCCTCTTGCCGGCGATGGCGAGTTTATCCAACAGACGCGCCATGCCATGTCCAACCGCCCAGGATGTTTGTTTAATACCGGAGCGCAGCGTCAGCAGTGAATTCTTTGCCCCGGAGAGTTTACCGACAAACGCGGAACCCATGTTTTTTAGCGCCCGCCCGGCGGCGGCGGCGTCGATTTTATCTTGCTCAGTGCGCGTTAACCGCTCTTGCCAACCCCTGTATTCCGGGGGCTGTTGCCCTGGCGTAAAGGATACTGTTGTCATTTTACTCCCCCACTTTTTCATTAAATGCTCGGATGCATTTTGGCGACAATACTCTTGGCGCGATCCGCCATCCCGGCCCAAAGCCGGCCATGTAAAATTATTTCGCTGCTAATTTCTCATATCGCATGGGCGTATAATTGTATAAATCGCTTATGGTCAAATGAATGCCGGCACGGGAAAGAGGGGTGTCATTCAAGGGGGAAGATTAGGGTAACATCGAATTGAAGAAGGGTAAGCCTGTTTGCCCGCCGGTTTGACGGTGCTTAAAAAGCAAAAAGACGTCCAGCGACGTCTTCTATTTAAACTTGGTACCGAGGACGGGACTTGAACCCGTAAGCCCAATCGGGCACTACCACCTCAAGGTAGCGTGTCTACCAATTCCACCACCTCGGCACTGATTTTTTCACATCCGCTGCATTGCGCAACCAGTTATCTTTTTATCCGGCTGGTTACCGGTTATTTTCAGGTATTACTTAACGCCGTGACGCTATTGTGAGATACCGGCATTTCTGCACACCGACATCCCTGGACACCCGCACTTGGGCATACCAGCATTTGCTCACTCCGGCGTGTTTCTTTTCGCCCGTCGCTTCAGATAAAACGGTACCTATTACTGCGGGATATCGTTATTCGGTTTCGCCGGCGCTTCGGACGGTGCCTTTTGCGCTTGCGGAGCCTGGTTCAAATTATCCCACTCGCTGCCTTTCTGGCTGTGGCTGCCGCTAAGGTTGCCCAACACCAGACTGAGGATAAAAAACAGCGTTGCCAGCACGGCCGTCACACGGGTCATGAAGTTACCGGAACCGCTCGAACCGAACAGGGTCGCGGAAGCGCCTGCGCCGAAAGAGGCCCCCATATCAGCACCTTTACCTTGTTGCAGCATAATCAGCGCAACCAGCCCGACAGCTATCAACAGGAATATGACTAACAGAGCTTCGTACATAATCTTTTCAGTATCCTTGCGGGTTAAACCGCGCGTTAGGCTATGGCCCCAATCCGGTTGTCACAATCTCCGACTGGAGCGGGTGTGAATACTAACTAAAGCCGTTAAGTCGTGCAAGGGCAAATTGCGGCTAACGCGCTGATTGCGGAAAAAAACGTCATCCGCGCAGCGGGAAGCGCGCTTGCCCGCGCGCCATGCCGCTTAATCCGCCGCTTTTACCGCATCGGCAATAAGATGCGCCAGGCGGTTAACCTGTTCCGCATCCTCCCCCTCCACCATAACCCGGATCAGGGGTTCGGTACCGGATTTACGCAGCAGCACCCGGCCGCGCCCCGCCAGGGCTATCTCGACGTCCGCCTGCGCCTGTTTTACCGCCGCCGATTCCAGCGGATCGCCGATGCCGGCAAAGCGCACATTCACCAGGATTTGCGGCAGCAGACGCATGCCGCTGCACAGATCGTGCAGGGTCATATGATTGCCCACCATGGCGGAGAGAACCTGCAATCCGGCGATAATGCCGTCGCCGGTGGTGGTCTTATCCAGCAGGATCACGTGGCCGGAATTTTCCGCGCCGATGCGCCAGCCCTTCTCCTGCATTTTCTCCAGCACGTAACGGTCGCCTACCTTGGCGCGCACAAACGGGATACCCAACTGCCTAAGCGCCAGTTCCAGCCCCATATTGCTCATCAGCGTACCCACCACGCCGCCGCTGAGCTGGCCCTGGCGCAGTTTTTCCCGGGCGATGATATAGAGGATCTGATCCCCGTCCACCTTGTTGCCCAGGTGGTCGATCATAATCACCCGATCGCCGTCGCCGTCATAAGCAATGCCAAGATCGGCCTTGTCTTCCAGCACGCGCCGCTGCAACAGGCGCACGTCGGTGGCGCCGCACTCCTGGTTGATATTCATGCCGTCCGGCTGGCAGCCTATGGCCACCACCTGCGCCCCCAGTTCGCGCAGCACGCTGGGGGCGATGTGGTAAGTGGCGCCGTTGGCGCAATCCACCACGATTTTTAATCCCTTCAGGCTGCTGTTGCTGGGAAACGTGCCTTTGCAGAACTCGATATAGCGGCCCGCCGCGTCGACAATGCGGCTTGCCTTGCCCAGCTCGGCGCTTTCCACACAGGTCAGGTTTTTTTCCAGCTCGGCTTCGATGGCCTCCTCCACCGCATCCGGCAGCTTGGTGCCGTCGATGGAGAAAAATTTGATGCCATTGTCGTAATAGGGATTATGGGAGGCGGAAATGACAATGCCCGCTTCCGCCCGGAAGGTACGGGTCAGGTAGGCAATGGCCGGGGTGGGCATCGGCCCGGTAAAGGCGGCGGACAATCCCGCCGCGGCCAGCCCCGCCTCCAGCGCCGACTCCAGCATATATCCCGAAATGCGCGTGTCCTTGCCGATAATGATTTTACGCGAACCATGTCGCGCCAGTACCTTGCCCGCCGCCCATCCCAGCTTCAGCACAAAATCAGGGGTAATGGGGCTTTCGCCGACCTTGCCGCGAATACCGTCGGTGCCAAAGTATTTATGGTTACTCATACAAATAGTGATTCCTTCGCTAAAAGAGTCGCGGTGACGATTTGCATCGCCTCGACGGTTGCCTTGACATCGTGGACGCGAATTATCTGCGCGCCCTGCATGGCGGCAATCACCGCGCAGGCCACGCTGCCGATAACGCGTTGTTCCGCGGGCGCCTGGTTAAGTTGGCCTATCATGGATTTGCGCGACATCCCCACCAGGAGCGGCAGGCCGAAATGATGGTAATCCCCCACCCGGGCCAGAAGGCGGTAATTATGCGCCAAATCCTTGCCGAAACCGAAACCCGGATCGAGCAATAGCTTGTTTTTCGGGATTCCCGCCGCCACGCAGTCGGCGATACGCCCGGCGAAAAAGCGATCTACCTCCGCCAGGACATCGTCATAATGCGGCGCCTGCTGCATGGATCGCGGTTCACCCTGCATGTGCATCAGGCAAACCGGCAGTCCGCTGTCGCGGGCCGCCTCCAGGGCGCCAGGATCGCGCAGGGCGCGGATATCGTTTATCAAATGGGCGCCCGCCGCCGCGCTCTCGCGCATCACCAGCGCGCGCGAGGTATCCACCGAGATTGCCACATCCAGCCGCTGCGCCAGCGCGCTGACGACCGGCAGCACGCGGTCAGCCTCTTCCTGGTCGCTTACCGGGGCGGCGCCGGGCCGGGTGGATTCCCCGCCGATATCAATCAGCGTCGCGCCGGCCGCAACCATGGCCTGCGCATGGGCCAGCGCCGCGTCAAGCCGGCGATACTTGCCGCCGTCGGAAAAGGAGTCCGGCGTGACGTTCAGGATCCCCATCACCTGCGGGGAACCCAGATCGAGTACGCGCTGGCCAAGCTGAAGTTGCATACGATTTTCTCCTTTGAGCAATACGTGGTGCGAATCGGCGTCCTGGCGTCATCGTCGTTAAAAACGTAATGGGAAGAGGCCGGAATACGGCCGCGGGCATATCTTAGCATTGCGATGCGCATTAGGACACCGGCAGGAGCACAACGCGACCAGGGACGCGCGCCGGCCGGCCAGGCATAAAAAAGCCCCGGCTGCTGAGCCGGGGCTGTTGGAGGAGAGTACGGGCACCACGCTTTGTTTAGGCGCTTAGTTGTTGCCGAACTGCTCCGACATGGTGTTGCCGGTCGGGGTGTTGGGTTCATCCACCGGCGTCGGCGCTTTAGGCGTGCCGCCGTTGTCGGAGGAGTGATTGCTCGGCGAATCATCCCAGCCCGCGGGCGGACGCACTGCTTTACGGCCCATTAAATCGTCGATTTGCGGGGCGTCGATGGTTTCATATTTCATCAGGGCATCCTTCATCGAATGCAGGATATCCATATTTTCCATCAGCAGAGTGCGCGCCCGGGCATAGTTGCGTTCAATCAGGGATTTCACCTCCTGGTCGATAATACGCGCCGTCTCATCGGACATATGCTTGGCCTTAGCCACCGAGCGGCCCAGGAACACTTCGCCTTCTTCCTCGGCGTAAAGCAGCGGCCCCAGCTTTTCGGAAAAGCCCCACTGGGTCACCATATTGCGCGCAATGGACGTTGCCACCTTGATATCGTTGGACGCGCCGGTGGAAACCTTCTGCACGCCGTAAATGATTTCCTCGGCAAGACGGCCGCCGTACAGCGTGGAGATCTGGCTTTCCAGCTTCTGGCGGCTGGCGCTGATGGCGTCGCCTTCCGGCAGGAAGAACGTCACGCCCAGCGCGCGGCCGCGCGGAATAATCGTCACCTTATGCACCGGATCATGCTCGGGCACCAGGCGACCGATAATGGCGTGGCCCGCCTCGTGGTAGGCGGTGGATTCCTTTTGCGCTTCGGTCATCACCATGGAGCGGCGTTCGGCGCCCATCATGATTTTATCCTTGGCCTTTTCAAATTCCACCATCGAGACCACGCGTTTGCTGCCGCGGGCGGCAAACAACGCGGCCTCATTGACCAGGTTGGCCAAATCGGCGCCCGAGAAACCGGGGGTGCCGCGGGCAATAACCGACGGGTCCATATCAGTGGACAACGGTACCCGGCGCATATGGACTTTCAGGATCTGCTCACGGCCGCGCACATCCGGCAGGCCGACGACCACCTGGCGGTCAAAACGGCCGGGACGCAGCAACGCCGGGTCCAGCACGTCGGGACGGTTGGTCGCCGCGATAACGATGATGCCTTCATTGCCTTCGAAGCCATCCATTTCCACCAGCATTTGGTTCAGGGTCTGTTCGCGTTCGTCATGACCGCCGCCCAAGCCCGCTCCGCGCTGGCGCCCCACCGCATCGATTTCATCGATAAAGATGATGCATGGCGCGGCTTTCTTTGCCTGTTCAAACATGTCGCGCACACGCGACGCGCCGACGCCGACAAACATTTCCACGAAATCCGAGCCGGAAATGGTGAAGAACGGGACTTTGGCTTCACCGGCAATGGCCTTGGCCAGCAGGGTTTTACCGGTCCCGGGCGGCCCGACCATCAGCACGCCTTTAGGGATTTTCCCGCCCAGCTTCTGAAAGCGGCTCGGTTCACGCAGGTAATCGACCAGTTCGCTGACTTCTTCTTTTGCTTCGTCGCAGCCCGCAACGTCGGCAAAGGTGGTTTTGATCTGATCTTCAGTCAGCATCCGGGCCTTGCTCTTGCCGAAGGACATCGCCCCCTTGCCGCCGCCGCCCTGCATTTGACGCATAAAAAAGATCCAGACGCCTATCAGCAACAGCATCGGGAACCAGGAAATAAAGATCGAGGCCAGCAGGCTTGGTTCTTCCGGCGGCTCACCGACGACTTTAACGTTCCGGGTCAGCAGGATATCCAACAACTTGGGATCATTGACCGGGATAAACGTGGTATAGCGGTTACTGTCTTTCTTGGTAACGTTAATTTCACGTCCGTTAATACGCGCTTCCCGAATCTGATCCTGATTTAATTCAGACATAAAGGTAGAGTAATCCACCTTACGGCTATTGGACTCGCTGGGCCCGAAGCTCTGAAATACAGACATCAGCACTACTGCGATGACCAACCAGAGAATCAGGTTTTTCGCCATGTCACTCAAGGGATTAACCTCATATTACAACGGTGTTAACAATTAGCGTAGGGTACTATAATTTGCGCCCTGTCGCCACAATGTACACTTCCCGCGATCGTGCGCGCGAAGCGTCTGGCTTACGAATCTTTACCTTCGTAAATAGGGAGCGAATTTCCCGCAGGTATTCATCAAAACCTTCTCCCTGAAAGACTTTAACCAGAAAACTGCCGCCAGGTGCCAGTACATCCCGGCACATCTCCAAGGCCAATTCGACTAAATACATGGCCTTGGGAATATCAACGGCCGGCGTGCCACTCATATTAGGGGCCATATCGCTCATGACCACCTGTACTTTGCTTTCGCCTACCCTTTCAAGCAAGGCCTGCAGCACCAGCGGGTCGCGAAAGTCGCCTTGCAGGAAATCGACGCCCACGATGGGATCCATGGGGAGAATATCACAGGCGATGATACGCCCTTTCTTGCCAATTTGCGTGGCGACATACTGCGACCAGCCGCCGGGCGCGGCGCCGAGATCCACGACCGCCATATCCGGTTTGAACAGTTTGTCGCCCTGCTGTATTTCTTCAAGTTTAAACCAGGCACGCGAACGCAGTCCTTTTTTTTGTGCCTCGAGAACATATTTATCGCTAAAGTGTTCCTGTAGCCATCGACTGGAGCTTCCAGAACGCTTTTTGGTGGTCATCGTGTTTTCCAACTATCCTGAAAGAGTGCATTTGTGATGGGATGCGGGCACTCGTGCGCCAGATACAATCACGACCGATTTGGTGATAACCATGAGATGGCGGTAGAATGTACCGTTTTCAATCCCAACGTAAGCAAAAAAGACAAATGAATCTTAATAATAAGCAAAAACAGCACCTGAAAAGCCTGGCTCATCCGCTAAAACCGGTCGTCATGCTGGGCAATAACGGCCTGACCGAAGGCGTGCTGGCAGAAATTGAACAGGCTCTTGAACATCATGAGCTTATCAAAGTGAAAATTGCCGCGGAAGAACGCGAGACCAAAACGCTTATCGCGGATGCCATCGTGCGTGAAACCGGCGCCGTCAACGTGCAGGCCATCGGCGGCGTCCTGGTTCTGTACCGGCCGGGTAAAGACCATAAAATCACTTTACCGCGCTGAATACACCTTTTCTGCTGAAAAGGTGCCATGTTCCCCGATAGAGGAAAAGGCCGCTTACGGCCTTTTTCCTTTCTTTACAAATCATCTCATTCCGCTTTTTCAGCGTATTAAAGATATTCTATCTGCAAAATCTCATATTCCACATCGCCGCCGGGTGTCCGGATCAGGGCGATATCGCCGACTTCCTTGCCGACCAGACCCCGCGCCATGGGGGAATTGATGGAAATAAGATTTTGTTTAAAATCGGCCTCGTCGTCGCCAACGATGCGATAGGTCTGCTCGTCTTCGTTTTCCAGGTTCTGGATAGTGACCGTAGCGCCAAAAATCACCCGGCCGCCGGCCGACATCTTGGTGACATCGATAATCTGCGCGTTGGACAGCTTCGCTTCGATTTCCTGGATACGGCCTTCGCAGAACCCTTGCTGATCGCGCGCGGCATGGTATTCCGCGTTTTCCTTCAGATCGCCGTGCGCGCGAGCCTCGGCGATGGCCTTGATAATTTCCGGGCGGCGGACGCTTTTCAAAAACTCGAGCTCTTCCCGCAGCTTATCGGCACCACGCAAAGTCATCGGAATTGGTGTCATGGCAATACCTCTAAATGAATACATCCTGCTAAAATAGTCGCCGTCCTGACGGTACTGAATGTTGTCACGGCGTAGCCGTTTGCGCTACCACCTAAGCGAAAAGCAAAAAAAACCGCACCTGGCGCAACGAGCCTGGTCAGTCTTGGTTTGCATTTTGATACGTATTTTAACCCAGAGTTCCCGATGGGTCATCGTTTACTTTAACCCTGTTTGCACCGTAGTATGGCACCACGTTACTTTGCCGTTGCACAATATTATGCGTTTTGTAGGAATACTCACAGGATTGACCGGCGTTATTATGCTGTCCGCGCACGGCGCGCCGGTGGAAAATTATACGGAACTGTTACCCGACGGCGCCAACCTGGCATTGATTGCACAAAAAATCGGCGCCCCCACGCCGGCCATTGATTATCACAGCCAGCAGATGGCCCTGCCGGCCAGTACCCAGAAAGTGATCACCGCGCTGGCGGCATTGTTGCAACTGGGACCGGCCTATCGTTTCAGCACCACCCTGGAAAGCGACGGCACGGTCGGCAACGGCGTGCTGCGCGGCAACCTGATCGCCCGTTTTAGCGGCGATCCGACCCTGGGGCGCCAGCAGTTGCGCAATATGGTCGCCGAACTACGCAAGCAGGGCATCCGCCAGGTTTCGGGCAATCTGCTCATCGACACCTCCGCCTTCGCCAGCCACGACAAAGCCCCGGGATGGCCGTGGAATGACTTGACCCAATGCTTCAGCGCGCCGCCGGGCGCGGCCATCGTCGATCGCAACTGCTTCTCCGTTTCGCTCTACAGCGCGCCCAAGGCCGGCGATAATGCGTTTATCCGCGTGGCTTCGTATTACCCGGTGCAGATGTACAGCCAGGTACGCACCCTGGCGAAAGGGTCCCCCGAGGCACAATATTGCGAGCTGGACGTGGTGCCGGGCGAGCTGAACCGCTTTACCCTGACCGGCTGCCTGCCCCAGCGCGCCGAACCCCTGCCGCTGGCGTTTGCCATCCAGGATGGCGCAAGCTATGCGGGAGCCATCCTGAAAAGCGAGCTGAAAGAGGCGGGTATCGAGGTTGGGGGCACCCTGCTGCGTCAAACCGTTCCCGGCGCGCCGGGCAAGATACTGGCGCAGACGTATTCCGCGCCCCTGCATGATTTGCTACGGGTGATGCTGAAGAAATCCGATAACATGATTGCCGATACGGTATTTCGCACCATCGGCCGCGAGCGTTTCAAGGTGCCCGGCACCTGGCGCGCCGGTTCGGACGCGGTACGGCAAATCCTGCGCCAGCAGGCCGGCATCGATCTGGGCAATACCATTATCGTCGACGGTTCCGGCTTATCGCGCCACGATCTGATTTCACCGGCCACCATGATGCAGGTGCTGCAATATATCGGCCAGCATGACCAAACCCTGGATTTCATCTCCATGCTGCCGCTGGCGGGATATGACGGCACGCTGATGTATCGCGCCGGGCTGCACGAGGCGGGCGTGGACGGTAAAGTCTCGGCCAAAACCGGCTCGTTGCAGGGGGTTTATAACCTGGCGGGCTTTATCACCACCGTCAGCGGCCAGCGCATGGCTTTTGTGCAGTATCTCTCGGGATACGCGGTGCCGCCCGAGGATCAAAAGGCCAGGCGCATTCCCCTGGTACGTTTCGAAAGCCGGTTATATAAAGATATCTATCAAAACAACTGATTGGCGCCCCCCTCGTCCATAAAAAAACGCCCCCCCGCAAACAGCGGTAGGGGCGTTGTAGCGGCGGTGAGGCCGCCCGGGCGCGTATTAATGCAACCCGTGCAGGATCGCGGCAAATCCAGAACCGTCAGCGGTGATAGATAAATTCCACGCCTTCTTCATCATCTTCGTCCCAATCGTCATCGTCCAGATCGTCCTCTTCAGCGACGATCTCGGTTTTTTCCAGCTGTTCGCGGTGATAGTCATCCCACATAAACTCAACCTTGACCGGGGCGGCGGCCTCTTCAGCCGGCAGATCGTGGGGATGGCTGTTAATGAAGGCCATCACGTCCCAGCACAGCGCTTTAACGCCCTGCTGGCTGGCGGCGGAAATAATATAGAACTGTTCCTGCCAGCCGAGCGCCGCGGCTATGGCCTTGGCCCGGCGATCCGCTTCTTCGGGGTCGAGCAGGTCGATCTTATTAAATACCAGCCAGCGCGGCTTGGCGGCCAGCTTTTCACTGTAGCGCTCAAGCTCCTTGACGATGATCCGGGCGTTTTCGATGGGATCCGATTCATCGATGGGGGCGAGATCGATCAGGTGCAGCAGCACCCGGCAGCGCTCAAGGTGTTTCAGGAAACGAATGCCCAGGCCGGCGCCTTCGGACGCGCCCTCAATCAGGCCGGGGATATCGGCGACCACAAAGCTCTGCTCATTATCCATGCGCACCACGCCAAGGCTCGGCACCAGGGTGGTGAAGGGATAGTCGGCCACCTTGGGTTTGGCGGCGGACACCGCGCGGATAAACGTTGATTTGCCGGCATTGGGCAGCCCGAGCATGCCGACATCGGCCAGCAGCAGCAGTTCGAGCTGCAGTTCGCGGTTTTCGCCCTTGGTGCCGTCGGTTTTCTGGCGCGGGGCGCGGTTAATGGAAGATTTAAAGCGCGCGTTGCCCAAGCCGTGGAAACCGCCTTTCGCCACCATGACGCGTTGCTCATGGCGGGTCATGTCGGCCATGGTTTCACCGGTGCCCTGGTCGAGGATACGGGTGCCCACCGGGACTTTGATGGTAATGTCCTTGCCGCGTTTGCCGGTGCAGTCCCGGCTTTGGCCGTTTTGACCGCGTTC
Source organism: Sodalis sp. RH14 (assembly GCF_047324285.1). Classification (NCBI taxonomy): domain Bacteria; kingdom Pseudomonadati; phylum Pseudomonadota; class Gammaproteobacteria; order Enterobacterales; family Bruguierivoracaceae; genus Sodalis; species Sodalis sp. RH14. The sequence goes on along the minus strand of NZ_CP178739.1, from coordinate 710,104 downwards.
AGCGCGGAAGGATTTCTCGAAGCGATAATCGATCAGGGTGTTCAGGTTCCGGTCCGCCAGCAGATAGACATCGCCGCCGTCCCCGCCGTCGCCGCCGTCAGGACCGCCGTTAGGAATATATTTTTCCCGCCGGAAACTGACGCAACCGTTGCCGCCGTCGCCCGCGACCACCACGATGGCGGCCTCATCTACAAACTTCATGGAAACTCTCCGTAATTCATTTGCCGGGCGGCTTAATGGGCAGCACCGGTCCTGTTTTGGCCCGCACGGGCAGGAGCCGATGGCCCGCCGCAGAAAACATCGCACCCGCCACCACGACAAACGCGCCCAGATAACCGACAATATTCAGCGCCGGAGCAGCGAAATAATCCGGCCAGGCCAGTGACAGCAAATCCGAAAAAAGTAAGGTGAACAGGGGCGTCAGCGTGACGATAGCGCTGACCTGCGCCGCCTGCCAGCGCGCCATGGCTTCCGCCAGCGCGCCGTAACCAACCAATGTATTGGCACCGCAAAATACCAGGCAGGCAACCTGCCACAAGCTTAGGTGCATCACCGCCGCGGGCTTGGCCACGACGGATAAGGCTATTGTACACAAAACATACAGTAAAAACAGGATCTGTTGCGAGGCCAGCCGGCGCAGCAGAACCTTTTGCGCCACGCCGTAACAGACCCAGACCGTCGCCGCGCAGACCCCCAGGATCACCCCCAGGGTGTAGTCGGTCAGCCGGGTAAAGATCTCCAGCAGGCTGGTATTAAAAAACATCACCAGGCCGCTTATCAGCATCAACGCCCCGATAATCTGGGTGCCGCGCATGCGTTCCTTAAGGATCAGCACGCTGGCGAACATCATGCCCACCGGCGAAAGCTGCCCGATGACCTGCGACGCGGTCGGGCTAAGGTATTGCAGCGACGAACTGAAGAAAATAAAGTTGCCCAGCAAGCCCGCGGTGGCGATAACCAGCATCAACAGCCAGCGCCAGCGCAAAAACAGCGTTAGCGACGGCAGTTGGCGACGCGGCGCCAGGATGACGGCCAGACCGATACCCGCCATGATGAAACGGTACCAGACCACGGTATACGGCTCCATGTCGGTGAGCACCTGTTTCATGGCGATGGGCAACGCCCCCCAGCACATTGCGGTGGTGAGCGCCAGCATGATGCCCACCCCTGCCTGCTGTCCCGCCTGCTGATTTGTCTTCATGAGTGTTTAACGCGAAACGTGGCCGGAAAGAAAAGTAAAAAGCCCCGCAAGAATTGCGGGGCTTTGCTCTGTTATCGGGACGTGTTGCCTGGGCCGGGCTATCGGAGCCGCGGCCAGCAAAAAACGGAAAATTTATTCAGCTGCTACGATGCTGACAAACTTGCGGTTTTTCGGTCCTTTAACTTCGAACTGGATTTTACCAGTAGCCAAAGCAAACAGAGTGTGGTCTTTACCGCAACCAACGTTGGTGCCGGGGTGGAATTTAGTTCCACGCTGGCGAACGATGATGCTGCCTGCTAAAACAGCTTCGCCGCCGAAGCGTTTGACGCCCAGGCGTTTACTTTCTGAGTCGCGACCGTTACGAGTCGAGCCGCCAGCCTTTTTGTGTGCCATGAGTGTGCTCCCCTGTTAGGCGCCGATACCGGTAATTTTCACGTCAGTGAACCACTGACGATGGCCTTGTTGCTTACGATAGTGCTTACGGCGACGAAATTTAACAATCGTCACTTTATCGCCACGACCATGGGCAACTACTTCAGCTTGAATCTTTCCGCCATTGACGAAAGGAACGCCGATCTGAATGTCATCACCGTTGGCAATCATCATCACCTGGTCGAATTCAACGGTTTCACCCGTTGCGATGTCCAGCTTTTCAAGGCGAACAGTCTGACCTTCGCTGACCCGGTGTTGTTTACCACCACTTTGGAAAACCGCGTACATAAAAAACTCCGCTTTCCGCGCACTCAACTTAGATTCGTCCACAGTGCGCTATAAATATTCACAATAGGGCGCGAATTCTACGCAAAAAAGCGCCCTATGACAAGTGCAGAATACATACAGGAGACGAAAAAAGCGCAGTTTCTTCACCGGCATTTATCTCTGGCATTTTTCAAGTACAATCAGTAACACAGTTTCTACCATCTGGCCCCATGAGCAGCGTTACTATCTAACGGTTAAAATAAAGCCTAAAGACAATAATGAACCTTGATCAAATTACAGAACTTACCGCACATGATATGGCGGACGTCAACGCGATTATCCTCGAGCAGTTGAACTCCGAAGTCGCGCTTATCAATCAGCTTGGCCACTACATCATCAGCGGCGGGGGCAAGCGCATCCGCCCGATGATAGCCGTGCTGGCGGCCAGGGCCTTGCATTACGACGGCAAAAAGCATGTGACCGTGGCGGCGCTGATTGAATTTATCCATACCGCCACCTTATTGCATGACGACGTGGTTGACGAATCCGATATGCGCCGGGGCAAGGCCACGGCCAACGCGGCGTTCGGCAATGCCGCCAGCGTCCTGGTGGGGGATTTTATCTACACGCGCGCCTTCCAGATGATGACCGGCCTGGAATCGCTGCGGGTCCTGGCGCTGATGTCGGAGGCGGTTAACGTCATTGCCGAAGGCGAAGTATTACAGTTAATGAACTGCAACGATCCCGATATCAGCATCGAGAGCTACATGCGGGTGATTTACAGCAAGACGGCCCGCCTGTTCGAGGCGGCGGCGCAATCTTCCGCCATTTTGGCCGGCGCCACCCCCGAGCAGGAAAACGCCCTGCGGGATTACGGCCGTTACCTGGGCACCGCCTTCCAGCTAATCGATGATCTGCTGGATTACGGCGCCGACGGCAAGACCCTGGGCAAAAACACCGGCGACGACCTGAATGAAGGCAAGCCCACCCTGCCGCTGCTGCATGCCATGCGCCACGGGGACGCGCGGCAGGCGGCGATGATCCGCGAGGCCATTATTCAGGGCAACGGCCGCCACCTGCTCGACTCGGTACTGGAAACCATGCATCAGTGCGGTTCCCTCGAGTACACCCGGCAGCGTGCGGAAGCGGAAGCGGATAACGCCATCACCTGCCTCGCCTGCCTGGAGCCGACCCCTTTTCGCCAGGCGCTGGAAAGCCTGGCGCACCTGGCGGTGCAACGGCAATTTTAGGAAACCGGCGGCCGATAGCGGGAAACCCGCCGGCAAATCCGTTCCCGGTGATTATCAGCGCTTGGGCGTCATGCCCAGGCGCGTCAGAAACCCCGTAATCCCCTCGCGCAACACCAGGCTGATGACCTCATCCCGTTCCTCCGGTTGAAATTGCTGATATATAGCCATCCAGGCCCCGAGAGGGTCTTTTTCCGGCGCCTTGCGCGCGGGATTGATCAGGTATTCGGCAACGGGCGTTTCCTGCATTTGCCGGCTGGTGAGCTCTTGTTGCACTTCGGCTGGTAAACTCTCAATGGCGAATTCCAGGCCTTTTCCCTGCACGCCCACGACCGGACGGCGGATCCAGTTTTCCCGCCGTGCCCGCGCGGTAATGCCTTGCCGGGTACCCGGAAGCTTGGCTACACCAATGAGTTCACAGGTCTTAAACCAGGCTTTTTTCATATCTTTTGCATTCCAAAAAGGGACGTCCATAGCAAAATTTGACATCATTGAGAAAATGGTGGAAAAACTTTAGGAAAAAATGTGCTATAAATTTTCCGGTGGCATAGTGAAATCAACTACGGGTTACTTACTTATGCTAATTAGTGCATTTACCTACCCTCAGTGAGCAGCAAGGGATTGAATATGTGTGAAAGGATAAAAGATTGGCACTCCGCCGATATCATTGCAGCGTTACGTAAACGCGGCACCACGCTTGCGGCCGTCTCTCGGGATGCAGGCTTGAGTTCGTCAACCCTGGCGAACGCCATGACCCGCCCATGGCCGAAAGGCGAATGGCTGATAGGGAATGCCTTGGGCATACACCCACTGGAAATCTGGCCCAGCCGTTACATTGATCCGAAGACGAATCAGTTGGTTGACAGAAAAAGCCTGATACGCTCCCGCTGACAGTAAACCAGGCCGGAATACGCCCCCGGGCGCGCCGGTCTTACCCTCCTACTCCCGATCGAGTCCCGCCAGGGATTCATCGGGATAATCCAGGCGTTTTAACAGGTTTAAAACGCCCTCCCTTAAAATAAACGACACCACGAAGTCGCGTTCCGCGCAGGAGAGCTGTCGGTGAATTTCCAGCCAGGTGGAAGAAGGTTCCTGCTGCGAGACCTTATATTCAGCAGTACCGGAACGGAGCGACAGCGTTTTTTTTACCGTGTCGGGCAGGCTTTGCCATGCATATTCCACAGCCTTGCCGCGTGCCCCTTCGCGTCGCCTTTTATGCCAGCCTTCTTCGCGCGCCCGCCGGTTCAGCCCTTGGCGCGTTTTAGGCAACCCACCGACGCCTATCAGTTCATGCGTGGCTATCCATTCCTTTTTTAGTGCCATCGTTTCCCTCCTTGTCTGGTAATAACTCTCGTTATCTCCATTCCGCAATACCTGTAAAACCCTTTTAACGCAGCGGTCTTACCCAGGCACGGTTCCGTTATAGGTTCGCTTTTGCAGTTTAGCCATTACGGCTTGCCGTTACGTCAATTACAACACAAAAAAAGCAGTAAGCGCTACAACGGATGTAAAAATGAGATCGTGGTTGGTTTTTATCCCATAAACTGAAAATAAACACTATTTATCAATAGAATAATTAAGTAAGGCAATTAACCTGGCGGCAGGAAAAACGCGTTTTTAATTGCAGAAATCGCCGATAAGACATGCTGGTAAATGATGAAAAACATGTCCACATAAGCTGGGGTAAAATACGTTTAACCGGATGAGGAAGGGACCAAATGAAGGGGAAAGGGTCGGAGGCCGGCAGATGACCGGCGCGTCCCACCGCCGGCACGTGCGATGGCGATCGCTAACAGCCGCGGCCCAGGGTTCCGGGTCGCGGCGTACAGGCTACTGATTGATGAATTTTTCGCCCAGTTCGATATCTTTCTTCAGCACATCCTTCATCTGTTCCAGCGCCTGCTGTTCGAACGCGCTCAAGGTACCGATGGATTGACGTTCTTCCAGCCCTTGTCTGCCCAACAACAGCGGTTGGGCAAAGAAACGGGTAAATTCGCCGTCCCCTTCAACGTACGCGCATTCCACCACGCCGGCTTCACCCTGCATGGCGCGCACCAACGACAAGCCGAACCGCGCCGCCGCCTGGCCCATTGATAACGTGGCCGAACCGCCGCCGGCTTTCGCTTCCACGACCTCGGTGCCGGCATTCTGGATACGGCGGGTGAGATCGGCGATTTCCTGCTCGCTGAAGCTCACGCCTTTCACCTGTGACAATAAAGGCAGGATAGTGACGCCGGAATGGCCGCCAATCACACGCACTTCCACGTCCTCGGGCCGCAAGCCTTTCAGCTCGGCGACAAAAGTATTGGAACGGATGATATCCAGGGTAGTGACGCCGAAAAGCTTGCGTTTGTCATACACCCCGGCTTTCTTCAGCGCTTCAGCGGCAATCGCCACGGTGGTATTGACGGGATTGGTGATAATGCCGATTAACGCCGTGGGACAGGCTTTCGCCACCTGGTTGATCAGGTTGCGTACAATGCCCGCATTGACGTTAAACAGATCGGCGCGATCCATGCCGGGCTTACGCGCCACGCCGGCGGAAATAAGAACGATGTCCGCCCCTGCCAAGGCGGGGGTTGCGTCCTCGCCGCTAAAGCCCTTAATCTTGACCGCGGTGGGAATATGGCTGAGATCGACCGCCACGCCGGGCGTTACGGGGGCGATGTCATAAAGAGAGAGTTCTGAACCTGGAGGGAGCTGGGTTTTGAGCAACAGGGCAAGGGCCTGGCCTATGCCACCCGCTGCGCCGAGAACTGCGACTTTCATTCTAATCTCCTTATTATTATAGGAAAAATTAAATGCCGTCAAATCATCTGGTTATGATCATAGAGACATAAACGGGTAAAAACAAATCAGCGATCGCAAATTTGAGAATTGACGCATTAACTTCCCTTTTTTATCCCTATTAGCCGCCCGAATTCCCATGCCGGATGACCTCACCGGATAATGCCTGTCGCCGCCGTTCAATACCCGTGGTTAGCGTCCACACTACACCGACAGCAATGGTTAAAACAACATCAAATTAATAACATTCTCTTTACTTTTAACGGCCATGAAATATGGGAGCCCGGTCATGGTCGGTTTGAATAGATATTGCTAAGCTGATTGTTTTGCCGACTTAATTTGGCCATCCTGGCGGTGGCTGCGCATTGTTATTGCATAAAAATGCAAATTTATGCATAATTCGTCGTACAATACTGGCTACTGGTTTGGGAAAATATGCGCAACCACTTTAAACAAGAAGAACTGGTGAAAGCTTTTAAGGCCTTGCTTAAGGAAGAGAAATTCAGCTCCCAAGGTGAAATCGTTTTTGCATTGCAAGAACAGGGATTTGAAAATATTAACCAGTCCAAGGTATCAAGGATGCTGACTAAATTCGGCGCGGTAAGGACCCGCAACGCGAAGATGGAAATGGTCTATTGCCTGCCGGCGGAACTGGGCGTGCCCACCACCAGCAGTCCGCTGAAAAACCTGGTGCTGGATGTCGATCACAACGACGCGGTTATCGTTATCCATACCAGTCCCGGCGCCGCCCAGCTTATCGCGCGGCTGCTGGATTCCCTGGGTAAATCCGAAGGCATCCTGGGCACCATAGCCGGGGACGATACGATCTTTACCACCCCCGCCAAGGGTTTTAGCGTAAAGCAGCTTTACGAAGCCATCCTTATTCTGTTTGAACAGGAACTTTAAGCCGACGATCGGGCGCGTTATAACGCCAGCGCCTAACATTCGTGCTTTTCATCGCTTTTATGCCGCTGCAAAAGCGTCATCACGCCACAAATGATGCTGCCTTTGTGGCCCTAAGCCCCGCTAATATTCTCTCTAGGGTTTCACCGCGGCGGTTTCCACCGCCGGAAGCCGGCCAGACAGCACGTTTGGCTAAAAACCGCTATCTGATTGAAATTACAATTATTTAACATTAATTGTATATTATTCAATCACTTTTAATAGCTTTTTCTTATATCATGCGAAAGTACAGAAATAAAGTTTCATAATAAATTATGAGCAAACTACTAATACCTACCGTTACTAGTGTATACTTTGTTTCGTGATGAACATCACGTTTTACATCCTGTTGTCAGCAATAAAGAACAGCATGAAGAACGTCAGTCAAAAGAATAGTAGAGGTATAAAACATGAAAATTAAAACCGCAGTATCACTGATGACCGTAATGTCAGCCTTATCTTTCGGCGCCTTCGCCGCAGAATCAATCTCGCAGGATCAGGCCAGCGGCTTGCATTCGTTCGGCACCGTAAGCGTAGGCGGGATCGCGGGCGCGCCTTCCGACATCCATCAGGCGCTGAATCAAGCTGCTCAAGCCAAAGGCGCAACGGCATACCACATCACGGAAGCCCGTGAAAATGATACCTGGCACGCCACGGCCGAGTTGTATAAATAAGCGCATGGATGGAGGGCACCGGCAGCGACTTGCCGCCGCGCCCTGGGCTGAATTGCTGAAAGCCGGCGGGTTCGTCAAGGCTTGAAAAAATAATCAATAACGCAGTGCAGAAAGAGTTTACTCCAGAAGTCAAAGCGGTTATGCCGTCGTCGCCCTCAGTTATTCCTGTGTCCAGTAATAACCCAAGACGCGGACAGCCGATTCCCTCTCGTCGTCCTATCCGGCGAACCTTTTCCCCCGCTTGCGGGGGTTTTTTTTGGCTTGCGCACGGCGCCTACACCGCCAGGCCGGCTTTCAGGTTTAACTGCGCCAGCAGTTTTTCATGAATGCCGCCGAAGCCGCCGTTGCTCATCACCAGAATGTAATCGCCCGGTTGCGACGTCTTGACAATCATTTCCACCAGCGTATCGACATCGGCGCTCCAATGCGCCGGCTGTACGCACGCCTCCGCCACCTCGCTCACCTGCCAGGGAATATGCTGGGGCTGGAATAAAAATACCTCGTCGGCGCGGCCCAGCGAAGGCGCCAGCTCATTTTTATTCAAGCCCATTTTCATGGTGTTGGAGCGCGGTTCCAGCACCGCCAGAATACGCGCGGTACCGCCAACTTTACTGCGCAACGCGGCTAGGGTCGCCAGGATTGCCGTGGGATGGTGAGCGAAATCATCATAGAGTTTCACGCCGTTGGCAGTCCCTTTAAGCTCAAGACGACGGCGGGCATTGATAAAGGATCCCAACGCCCGGCAGGCATCGGCCGGCTGCACCCCCACGTGACGGGCGGCGGCAATCGCCATCAGGCCATTATGCATATTGTGCTCGCCCACCAGATCCCACTGCACGTCGCCCATCAGCTCGCCTTGCAGGAAGACCTGGAACCGGCTGGCGTCCGCCGCGCTTTTTTTCGCCCGCCAGCTGCCTTCCTCACCGACATATTCCTGCTCGCTCCAGCAGCCCATCGCCATCACCTGCTTCAGATGCGGGTCGTTATCGGGCAGGATGATTTTCCCTTTGCCGGGCACCAGCCTGACCAGATGGTGGAACTGTTTTTGGATGGCTTTCAGATCGTCAAAAATATCCGCATGATCGAACTCAAGGTTATTAAGAATCAGGGTGCGCGGGCAATAATGGACAAATTTGGAACGCTTATCAAAAAACGCACAATCGTATTCATCCGCTTCCACCACGAAAAACGCGCCGTCGCCTAAACGTGCGGAAACGGTAAAATTCCCCGGCACGCCGCCTATCACGAACCCCGGCTGATAGCCGCACTCCTCCAGGATCCAGGTTACCATGCCGGCGGTGGTGGTTTTGCCATGGGTGCCGGCCACCGCTATCACCCAACGCTGCTGCAGCACGCGATCGTGCAGCCACTGCGGGCCGGACATGTAAGGAATACCCCGCTCCAGTACCGCTTCCACACAGGGATTGCCGCGGCTCATCGCATTACCGATAATGACCAGTTCCGGCTCGGGCGTCAGCTGCGCCGGATCGTAACCTTTGATCAGCACAATGCCCTGATCCTGCAGCAGCGTGCTCATCGGGGGATAGACGTTATCATCGGACCCGGTCACTTCATGCCCCAACGCGCGCGCCAGCATCGCCAGCCCACCCATAAATGTGCCGCAGATCCCGAGAATGTGTATGCGCATAATTTTTCCATTTTTTAACACGAACTGCGGCTCATTCTACCGCTGCGGCCGACTGATATAAACGGATTTGATGATGTACTCGCATTCGTTTAAGCTAAACTGCATTACATACGTAAGCGGCAAATCGATGAGTGTTAGCTCTGTCAGGTTAACCGGACTGTTACTCGGTCAGTGAAATCGGTCAGTGAAATTGGTCAGTGAAAATCGATTGTACCGCTTTTCATCCTTAGCAACATGGTCATTCTTTGGATCCAGGGAAAGTGATATGAAAACGTTAGGCGAATTTATCGTAGAGAAACAGCACGAATTTCCACATGCCACCGGTGAACTTACCGCGTTACTCTCCGCGATAAAATTAGGGGCGAAGATCATTCACCGCGATATTAATACAGCGGGTTTGGTGGATATCCTCGGCACCAGCGGCGTATCCAATATCCAGGGCGAAGTGCAGATGAAACTCGACCTGTTTGCCAATGAAAAATTAAAAGCGGCGCTGAAGGCGCGCGGACAGGTAGCGGGCATTGCTTCCGAAGAAGAAGACGAAATCGTTATTTTTGACGGCGAGCGCTCCACCAGCGGCAAATATGTCGTGCTGATGGACCCGCTGGACGGCTCATCCAATATCGATGTCAACGTCTCGGTAGGCACGATATTTTCCATCTACCGCCGGGTCACGCCGGTGGGCACGCCGGTGACGCTCGAGGATTTCCTCCAGCCCGGCAGCAAGCAGGTCGCAGCGGGTTACGTGGTATACGGCTCGTCCACCATGCTGGTTTATACCACCGGCTGCGGGGTCCACGCTTTTACCTACGATCCTTCCATCGGCGTATTTTGCCTCTCCCACGAAAGCGTACGCTTCCCGGCCACCGGCAATATGTATTCCATTAACGAAGGCAACTACATCAAGTTCCCCAACGGCGTTAAAAAATACATCAAATACTGCCAGGAGATGGACGAGGCCACTCACCGCCCCTACACTTCCCGCTACATCGGCTCGCTGGTATCCGACTTCCACCGCAATTTGCTCAAGGGCGGCATCTACCTTTATCCCAGCACCGCCACGCATCCCCAGGGCAAACTGCGCCTGCTGTATGAATGCAACCCGGTCGCGTTCCTGGCCGAACAGGCCGGCGGCAAGGCCAGCGACGGCAAAAACCGCATCCTGGATATCGTGCCGCAACAGCTCCACCAGCGTTCGCCGTTCTTTGTCGGCACCGAATCCATGGTCAACGACGCTGAGCGCTTTATGCGCGATTTCCCCGACGAATAATAACCACGCCTCGCGGCACGGCAGGCCCGCTAACGCCGAACTCAACGCAGACGTGTTAAAGGGAGACCGTGCCGATGGGGTCGAATCGGGCGTGGTGTTCCCGCCCGACCGAAGCCCCATGGCATGGTATGCCCGCCAACACTCATCTCAAAGCAGACGTGTTCAAGGGAGACCGTGCCAATGGGGTCGAATCGGGCGTGGTGTTCCCGCCCGACCGAGGCCCCATGGCATGGTATGCCCGCCAACACTTATCTCAAAGCAGACGTGTTCAAGGGAGACCGTGCCGATGGGGTCGAATCGGGCGTGGTGTTCCCGCCCGACCGAGGCCCCATGGCGCGGTAGGCCCGCCAACACCCATCTCAAAGCAAACGTGTTAAAGGGAGACCGTGCCAATGGGGTCGAATCGGGCGTGGTGTTCCCGCCCGACCGAGGCCCCATGGCGCGGTAGGCCCGCCAACACTCATCTCAAAGCAGACGTGTTCAAGGGAGAGCGTGCCAATGGGGTCGAATCGGGCGTGCTTTTCCCGCCCGACCGAGCGCCCCATGGCGCGCTAGGCCCGCCAACACTCATCTCAAAGCAGACGTGTTCAAGGGAGAGCGCGCCCATTAGGGCTGCTGCGTATACAGCACGCCGTAACAGAGATAGACGAACCTTTTCGCCTGCATTTGCCTGCATTTAAATGGAAAGCGGCCAGCTTTGGCTGGGATTTCGCTGGCGCTTGCGGGGGGCTTATGTTGCCGCAGTGCGGGTTTCGCTTGCCGTGCGTTCGGTGGTTATATGGCGTGCCCGGTGCCGGCAAGCGACAAGGAGGCCGTCAGCGCGCTTTATGCCGGTCCACATGTCGCTGTTCGTACTGCATGTTATGAAGCGATAGCGGCGCTGTTGCTTAGGATAAGGTCAGGCGTCGGCATAGGATTAACTAATATGGGATGCAACGAGTAGGGAATACAGTTGGCGCAGCGAAAAACCGGTTATTCAGACATGCCCTTACCCGTTATCGTTATGCAGTCGAACAGTAAAACATTCATCATTCAGCGTTAAATTTTAGCAGTAAAAAATACGCTTTCAGCCATCAACCACTAAAAAAATGAATACTGGTAGTTTTCCCGGTAAGCGCATACCGCTAAGAACCCCAAAACGCCGATTTGCTCACAGGCGATGGTGTTGACGTGATGCCGGCATAGAGTGCGCCGGCGGCGCGCATCGCGGCTGGATGAGCCGCCGGGAGCGGCGAAAGCCCGGATTGCGCTGGGAGCGCATATCGGGCGGTCCAAAAAGCCGGGATGCAGCGCTGCCGGGAACCGCGCAGCGGCGCACGATCTGCCGGCCGCTCGGAGGTCAAGGAGGCCGTCGCGGTACGGCCTCTTTGTCGCTTGCCGGCACCCGGCACTGCATATAACCACCGAACGCACGGCAAGCGAAACCTGCACCGCGGCATCATAAACCTTACCACAACGACATAACCCTCACCGCGGCATCATAAACCTTACCGCAACGACATAACCCTCACCGCGGCATCATAAACCTTACCGCAACGACATAACCCTCGCCGCAAGCTACCCCCCCCCCGCCGTGGCGACATCCATATTCACGGGTGCCCAACATGATGGCCGGACCATATCAGCCCGCCAACGCCGAACTCAACACAGATATGTCCAAGGGAGCACGCGCCAACGCCAGATCAGCGGTACTACACCTTCAGGCCGCCGCCTCCACGTCACTCACTTCTTCCGCCACTGCCGCCACCTCCTCAAGCTGAAACACCGCCATACTCTTCGCCAACTGCTGCGACTGCGCCTGCAGCGAACGCGTCGCCGCGCTTGATTCCTCCACCAACGAGGCGTTCTGCTGCGCCACCGCGTCCATCTGCGACACCGCCAGGCTAATCTGTTCAATGCCGCGGCTCTGCTCATCGGTGGCATTGGAAATCTCACGCATCAGCTTGGTCACCCGCATCACTTCCTCGGAAATTTCATCCATGGTCTCGCCGGCGGTATGGGCCATCTCCGACCCCTCGTTAACCCGCCCCTGCGACTCTTGGATCAACCCCTTGATCTCCTTCGCCGCCTCCGCGCTGCGATGGGCCAGGTTACGCACCTCCCCGGCCACCACCGCAAATCCCCTGCCCTGCTCGCCGGCGCGCGCCGCTTCCACCGCCGCGTTCAGCGCCAGGATATTGGTCTGGAACGCAATACCGTCAATCACGCCCAGGATATCGGCGATACGACGCGAACTCGCGGTAATCGCCTGCATCTTTTCAATCACGTAACAGACCACCTCGCTCCCCTTGTCGGCGGTATCGGACACCGCCCTGGCCAGCTCATGGGCCTGACGGGCATGCTCGGCATTCAGTTTCACCGTCTGGGTCAGCTGCTCCATACTCGCCGCCGTCTGTTCAAGCGCCGCGGCGGAGGCTTCTGTCCGCTGGGAAAGATGGGTATTGCCCTGGGCCAATTCCCGCGTGCCGGTATCGATTTGGCCGCCCGCCACACGCACCTCGCTCACGGTGCCGGCCAGCGCATCCTGCATCAACGACAGCGCATTGTTCAGACGCGCCAGCTCGGTGGCTTTACTGGCGCTCACCGGATAATACAGCGAGCCGGCGGCAATATGTTCCAGATGGACAATGGCGCCATCCAGCGGACGCAGGATAAATCTGCGCACCGCCAGCCAGGCTATCACCGACAACACCAGGGCCAGCACACAGGCGACAATCGTCAGCATCAACTGGATACGGGCGGCATCGGCGGCGTCACGCTGGATCTGCTGCCCGGTCTGCAGCGCATAGTGCTGAAAAGTGTCCAGCGCCTTATCCATCTCCAGGCTGAGCGGAGTAAGCTGCGTCTCCAGCACCTGATAATACCCGTCCGGATTCGCATTATTCAGGGCGACCATGACAGGCTTAACGCCCTGTTCATTATAACGCTGATACACCAGGTTCAGCTGCTGGGCGCGCCTGGCGCCCTCGGCGGTCACCGAACCGGTCGCCAGAAACGCCGCCATATCTTGGTCGGCCAGCTTGGCCAACGCCTTGACATTGGCCGTCGATGCCTGGGCTTCGTTGATAAGGCCGGTCTCATACTGCCTTACCGCCAGTGACGCCTCTGTGCGCGCCCTGAGCGAAGCGTTATAGCTGCGGGATAACAGGCCCAGCTCCTCGCCCTGAACCTGGTTAATGGCTTGCAGGGAACGTGAACTTTGCTGAATGGTACGAATGCCGATACCACCGACAATAAATAAAATAATGGTCATCACGATCAGCCAGGTCAGTAATCCAACCTTGACGCTCATGGTTTTCAACATAGCTCCGCCCCTGCATTTTCAGATGTTGATGAATACAAATCACCCGGCAGAGGCTGTACACTCCGCCCTGCATCGGTTATCGGTGGCACCGGCGAAGACTTTAACGATTCAGCGGGGATCAATCCGTTATATATCCGTTATGTGAGTCACCTCACAGGCCGGATTGGGTCGGTTAATTCGCCGCAGGCAAGTATTCGGCGGTGAACTACCGCATTTTTTGGTTATAATAGGCGCTAGGCCATTATTATTGGAAAGGTTAAGGAAACTGACATGAGCTTGAATCTGGTACCGGCAGGAAAAGATCTTCCCGAGGATATTTACGTCGTGATTGAAATCCCGGCCAACGCTTCCCCGATCAAATACGAAGTTGATAAAGCAACCGGTGCGCTGTTTGTCGATCGTTTCATGTCCACCGCGATGTTTTACCCTTGCAACTACGGTTACATCAACCATACCCTCTCGCTCGACGGGGATCCGGTCGATGTATTGGTGCCGACGCCGTACCCGCTGCAACCCGGTTCCGTTATTCGCTGCCGCCCGGTAGGCGTGCTCAAGATGACCGACGAAGCCGGCGAAGACGCCAAGCTGGTGGCGGTGCCGCACACCAAAATGACGAAAGAGTACGACAATGTGAAAGACGTGGAAGACTTGTCTCCGCTGCTGCGGGCGCAAATCACCCATTTCTTCGAACATTATAAAGATCTGGAAGCAGGCAAATGGGTGAAAGTGTCGGGCTGGGAAAACGCGGAAGCCGCTAAAGCGGAAATTATCGCCTCCTTCGAACGCGCTAAGAAATAAGTTACGCCTGTCCCTGTCCAGGAAATGCGCAAAGCCTGGTTTGCGCATTTCCTTGCCATCACTCAAGGTTCAGGATTCTTCGGCGCGTTTTACCCAGTCCCCACTCAACAACCGCCGCAATCCCTCCACCGGCCGCTGGTAGACATACATCCAGGCGCCGCCGTAAGGCGTCGCGATCAGGGCCCGTTTATACTCGCCGCTTTTGGTGCGCAGGGCATCCAACTCGGCCAACGTCGAGGAATCAATGCGATATACCTCACAATATACCGTTCCCGTGCCGGGGACGACCGCCGGATAATGACCGAGATCGTATAATTCAAAGCCGGAGATCACGTGATCGCCTAACCACTGGCCGTTCGTCATCCAATGACTGTTGCCCTGATTGCGTCGCAGACTACCGTAGACAATTATTCGCATTGTTAAAACTCAAACTGATAGAGCAAGTCCAATGCCTGATCGAGACCAGACACGGCTTCCAGATAAAGTCTCGGCATTAAACGGTAACGTAACGTTAACGTTGCCAATGAATCAAAAATACCGACCCCATATTTAACTTGCAAGCCGGGTGCAACATAACCACTGACCACGACCTGGGACTCGTCGCCGACACCTTGCGTATCCAGGGTTAAATTACTTACCCCGAACGCTGCGCCGATTTTACCCACAAGTTGCCCACTTTGCGCAACCCCCATCCCGATTAACATCGACGTCATCGCGCTGCTGTCGGCGCCGGGCGTATTAAGCCCCTGGCCCCGCAGCAGGTAAGACAGCGCCTCCTGCTGCGATTTCACCGGTTCGGTGAACACCTCAAGCCGTGGCTGATCCGCCATGCCGGTCACCCTGACGCCGGCGATCACACCATCCGCCGTGTTATCCGGGTTACGAATGGCCTCAACGTTCAGCAGCGGCTGATCCGGCGGACCGGCGAACATCAATTGCCCGCGCCGGACGCTCAAATCCTGCCCATAGGCCCGGAAACGGCCGTACGGGATATTGATCTGGCCGTTCAGGCCCAGGCCCTGCTTATCCTGGATCATTTTCAGATCGCCCTCCAGCCGCGCCTTCAGTCCGAAGGCATCCAGCCGCACATCGCGGCCGACATGGATAACCAGGTTGCTGTTGATAACCGTGTTGACCTTTGCCTGTTCCACCGGGCGCAGCTGCTTATCGAGGATCACTTCGTCGGGCGACACGCCCACCGCGCTCGGCGGCAATTCCTTCACCTCGATCCGCGCCCAGGGTATATCGACCCGGCCGTTAAGGGTAAAGACCTGCGGCGCGGCCTCCAACACAATATCAGGTGAGACATCCATGCGCACCATGGGCGGCACGGTAATTCTTATCCCGGAGCCCTGGGCGGCGATCCGCGCGCGCCAGGCGCTGATATTGCTCCAGTCGGCGCTGCCGCCAAGGTTAAGCTGTCCATGGGTGGTGTGGATAACCCCTTGCAGTGTCGAACTGGTGCCGTTGAACACCATCGCCAGACGGCTCTCATTCATGGCAAACGGCATCCAGTTGCCGCGCATCAGCAGCCGGTCCAGGCCCAATTGCCCATACAGCTGCGGCCGGGCGACGCTGCCGCCGACGCGCAGACGGGCGTCCAGGATGCCGGCGGCGCTTTCTCCCCGCGACAAAATGGGGTTAAGGACAGACAGCGACAGCCGGCTGATAGTAACGTCGCCGGAAAGCGTGCGCCGCCCCTGGGGATCGGCCACCGCCACCTGGCCGGTAAACTGGCCGTTGCCGGCAATGCCCACCTGCCAGTCCAGACGCGCGCGGTCGTGATCCAGGCCGGCGTTGAGATTTAACGTCTCGAAGGCTACCGGCAACGCATTGCCCTGGACATTTTGTACCACCTTTACCCCCCTGCCCACCAGGGCGATTCGCGCCTGGGGCAATCCGCCGCCCGGTTGCCAGCTCACCTCCGCCCGGCCGGTAAACAGGCCGCTCAGCGCGGTGTCCGCCGGCAGGAAGGGACGGATCATCGCCAGATCGAAACGCTCGAGCACCACCGCGGCCCGGCCGCCGGCGCCGGCGTCGATGGCGGCGGGAACACAAAGCCGGGCGTTGGGATTCTGCCAGCAGTGGGGGCCGATAACGACGCGCTGCGAGCTATGCTGATAATCCAGCGTCATGGCGCGGGTTAACCGCCAGTCGCCCACCGGCGTGCCGATACGCGTCTGGGTCAGGGCGCCTTGCCAGCGCTGCCGCTGCCGATCATACCCGCCGTTAAGCGATAACTCGCCGGCAATCGGATCGCCCTGCAAATTCAGGCGCAGCTGGTGGCGGCGCTCGTCGCCGGTTACCGCCAGGCTAAGCTGGCGCACCAGCAGGTTATCCTGCTGGAGTTGATCCAGGCGCAGGTTCAGGTCGCCGCGCACGATATCGCTAACGCGGAGATTGCCGGCCAGGGCGATGCGACGCACGGCCAGGGACTGCCAGCGCAGTCCGACGGCGTTAAGATCCATGTTGACCTGCGGCGTTTGCCGCTCGCCCCGTACCGTAAACCGGCCGCGGGCGGTGCCGGCCAGGCCGGGCAGGACGCCGTTCAGGTTCGGCGCATCGAGCACGGCGTCGAGAGCCAGTTGCTGGTTTAAATCACCCTTGATATCCAGGCTGTTGCGCCCCAGCGCCAGCCGGAGATCGGGAATATGCCACTGTCCGGCGGCGTTGCCGCTCAGGGAGCCGCGGGCGGTCACCGGGTTTTGTTTGATATTGCCGTTAAGCGTCAGTTCGGGGATACGCAGTTGCCAACTGCCGCCGTGGATGCTGCCCCGGGTGGAAATCTTGCCCGCGAGCCGGGCCGGCCAATCGGGCCATTGCCGGGCGGTATTGATGCCGCTGAGCGTCAGTTCGCTCCGCCAGCTCACCGCATCGCTCCAGTCAATCACCGCCGTCAGATCGGTCGTTCCCTCCAGGGCCGCCACGCGCAGGCGCGTCAAGGTAAACTGCGTGGGATTGCCTTTCCCCTCAAGGGACATATCCGCCGGCGGCAGGCCCTCGCCGCTGACGGCGCCCTGCATGGCAAGCGTATAATCCACCGCCTTGCCATCAACCTTCAGCGCCAGATCGCGCAGGCGATATTGCGGTTCGCCGGTCAACGGCCACTGCGCGCCAGGACTGGCGAACGTCACCTCCAGCGGCAGGCCGCTGTCGGCCAGGCGCAGGCCGGCATTGATTTGCGCCTTGACCGGCCCCGAAAAATTCAGGGCGGTATCCAGGCGATCGCGTAAACTGCCGCCGACCGTCAGCCTGATCCTCTCGCCCTTGACCGGATCGATATTCAGTTGGGTGTTAACGGTTAATTCCAGCGGCCATTGTCCCTCCAGGCGCGCCTTGCCGCTGGCGCTCAGCAAACCCTGCACGGCGTCGATGCGCAGGCGTTCCAGGGTGATCTCCCGATCCAGCGTCCGCCCCTGCATCAGGAAGCTTGTTACCTGGATATCGGTATCGCCGGTAAGCCGCAGGTCCGTACCGCGCAGTTCCTGCAGTTGGATATTGAGCGGCACCTGGATATCCGGCAATCCGGGCAACACGGGGGCGGCGAATAGCGCCTTTAAGGTTTCCGCCAAGGGCGGCGCCTGTGCCGCCGCCTTTTCGGCCGCCAGGCGGGCGGCGGCGCGTCGTTGCTCATCGGTCTGGGCCACGGCGTCGATTGCCTGGTCGGCCAGCACCGCCGCCGCTTTCGGCAGGGCCACCAGCAGGCCATTAATCTCCGTGGGCGTGACGATAAGCGTATTGCCGCGAAAATCCATGCCGCTGTGGAACCTGTCCAGGGCGATGACCGTATGGTCGATTTGCACCCGCACCCCGTTGACGCTGAGATTACGCAGGATCAGCGGATAGGGGGTACTTATCGCCGTGGTGTCCTGCGCCGCGGCCGGGGCGTCCGGCTGGCCCGGCGCCAGCGCGGCGGTGTCAATCGCCACATCCACCCCGCTCAAGGCAAGATCGTTGACGCACAGCGCACTGTGCCGAAAGCAGGAGAAATCAAGCGCGAGATGCAGCTCGTTCGCGTTTACCGTCATGCC
Source organism: Sodalis sp. RH14 (assembly GCF_047324285.1). Taxonomy (NCBI): domain Bacteria; kingdom Pseudomonadati; phylum Pseudomonadota; class Gammaproteobacteria; order Enterobacterales; family Bruguierivoracaceae; genus Sodalis; species Sodalis sp. RH14. Next base: position 691,503 of record NZ_CP178739.1, on the reverse strand, counting down.
CGGCTGCTGATAGCGCACCCCCTTCAGCGTCAGATCGCGCCAGCCGCCGCTGACGCTGACGATGTCCAGTCCCGGCACCCAGCGCGCGGCGCCGTTCAGCAGCAGATGCAGGCCGCTGGTGGTGCCGATCAGATACGCCAGCGCGCCGAGCAGCAGTACGATAACGGTCAGGATGCCGAGGCCGATTTTTTTTGCAAGACTCATAGTTCTGTCCCTAATCCTATGTAGAACTGCAATCCATGTTCCTCGGGATCGCCTACGGGCGCGGCCACGTCCAGTTTGATCGGGCCTACCGGCGACTGCCATCTTACCCCGACGCCGGCGCCGGTTTTCAGGCTGGTCTGCCGGAAATCATTCACCGCCTGGCCGGTATCGATAAAGGTGGCTCCCCACCACCTGCCGGTCACATTGTATTGATACTCCAGGGAACCGGTGGCCAGCTTCGAGGCGCCGGTTAGCTTGCCATCCTCGTCGCGGGGAGATATGGCCCGGAACCGGTAGCCGCGGATGCTGCGATCGCCGCCGGCGAAAAAACGCAGGGACGGCGGCACGCGATCAAAATTATTGGTTTCGATCCAGCCCAGGTTATAGCGCGCCACGAAACGGTGTTTATCCGCCAGGGTGCGTACCCAGACGTTTTGCGCCTGCAGAATGAAAAAATCCACATCCGAGCCCCAGGTGGTATCGGACACGTCGATGGAATAACGCTGGGAGTCGCCCCAGGTGGGCATCAGCCCGCCGCGCTGCCGGGTACGGTTAACCGTGAAGCCGGGATAGAGCAGCATGGTGGTATCGGTGACATTGGCCTGGGTAAAATGGTCCAGGCTCCAGCGCAGGTTGACCGAGCGCTGCCAGCCGGAAGAAGAATCCCAGAAGCGCGCCACGTTGACCGTGGTGGCATCGGATTTGGTATCGTTAAGGTCTTCGCGCTTAAACCCGCTTTGCACCACATAATATTGCTCCAGCGGGCTTTTTTGCAGCGGGATTTTATAACTGAAATCCAGCGCCTGCTCGGGAGCGGATACGCTCAGCGTGGTCTGCAGGCTATGGCCCCGGTCGTTGAGCCAGGGCCGGTTCCAGGTGGTTCTGACCCGGGGCCCGACGTCGGAGGCAAATCCGACCCCGGTTTCGATAATATTGCGGCTGCGCGGCGTTACCACCGCGTCCAGCGGCAGGACCTTATTGGTTTTCCCGGCGCTGAAATCGGGCGAGACCACCACCGAGTTAAACCAGTTGGTGGCGGCAAGCTGGCGGTTAAGCTCCGCCAGCGAGACGGCGCTGTACTCGTCGCCCTCGCGGATAGCGGGAATATTCTGCAGGTAGTCCTCGCGGATTTGCGCGCCGTGAAAACGCACCTTGCCGAAGCGGTAACGCTGGCCGCTGTCAAAGATCACATCCCAGAACGCTTCGTGGCGTTCCGGCGATACGCCAAGCTGCCGCTTGGGGAAATCCGCGTCAAAATAACCGTTGCGTACCGCCAGGCCGGTCATGCCGCTGATAAAATTGGTGTAATCGCCATGATTGAGCACGCTGCCGATGGCCGGCCGGCTGCGCCGCACCAGGCCCAGGTAATCCCTATCGGTGCGCGCGTCGCCGCGCAGGCTGATGTTCACGCCGGCGATTTTCACCGGCTGGCCGGGCGCGACCTTGGCCAGCAGCACGGGCCGTCCGCCGTTGACCGCCGGGCGGAACTCAAAATCGATTTGCGGCGAGTAGTAGCCCAGGGCGCGCAGCCCTTCCCGCACCACGCCGTCGACGCGCGCCTGGAATCGCGCATCGGCCGTGATTTCATCCGCGCCGATGGTGGACAGGCGCGCGCGGACATTACGCTGCAATTCTCCCTCCAGTCCTTCCACCTGCAATCGCACGTTGGCGGCGTAGGACCATGGCGTAGCCAGTAGAATGCAAAACAGGCAAAGAAGGCGATTATTTGGCACGCTGGCTCCTGAATTTTCTTACTTTCCCGCGGGTGGATTCCTTACGCGCACAATCGCCGTCATATTTATTATTAAACGACCCTGGGGTTGTTTTTAGTCCTTTTACCCTAAAATACAGTCATAAGCTTACAGCTTAACGTAATATTGGCGTTTATTGTCTGTAAAGAAAGTGTACAAGACAACAGGCAATAGCCCATTATTTCGATAATCGTCTCAACAGGAGTCTATCGTGGCGCAGAATTTTGATAAAACCCAGCTTGTATCACAAAGCGAAGCCCTGCCGGGCCGCCTGACGCCGATGCCGGTGGCGACCACCCATGTGGTTAACGGCCATTCCATGACTCACGTTCCCGATCATATGGAGGTGGCGCTGTTCGCCATGGGATGTTATTGGGGCGTGGAGCGTTTGTTCTGGCAGATCCCGGGGGTTTACAGCACGGCGGCGGGGTTTGCCGGCGGCTATACGCCGAACCCAACCTATCGCGAAGTCTGTACCGGCCAGACCGGCCATGCGGAAGCGGTGCGGGTGGTGTTTGACCCGGCAATCATCAGCTATCGCGAGCTGTTGCAGTATTTCTGGGAAAATCACGATCCGGCGCAGGGTATGCGCCAGGGCGGCGATATCGGTTCGCAATATCGCTCCGCGATTTTTGTGCTGACCCCGGAGCAGGAACGCGAGGCGCAGGCCAGCAAACAGCGTTTCCAGCAGGCGATGGAGCAGGCCGGCGATCGGCGCGCCATCACCACCGCCATCGAACCGGCCACGCCGTTCTACTATGCCGAGGACGAGCACCAGCAATATCTGCACAAAAATCCGCAGGGGTACTGTAATCTCGGCGGCATCGGGGTATGCATGCCGCCGCAGGCGTAATCTCGCCAGCGGGGCCTGTTGATAAACCGGCTCTGGCCAAGACGCCGGAAACCATCACGTTATTAATCTTAGCAGCCCCCAGGGGGCTGCTGTTATACTGTGCCCACTGTCGGTCGGGCAGTTGATGACGTCGCGTATCCGCAACGGGCTGACCATTGTCGCTGCAGGCTGCCCGCAGCCGTAAATGACGTTTCGGCTCCCCGTAACAGACTGAAATATGTTATCTTTAACCAACACGTTGCCCTTCAAAGGCGCGCTGGCATAACTGTCAGCCCGAAGTGGTCGAATTATGCTAAACAGTATCCTGCTTATCCTGCTATTAATCGCGGTGAGCGCATTTTTTTCCGTATCGGAAATCTCCCTCGCCGCTTCGCGCAAAATTAAACTCAAGCTGATGGCGGATGAAGGGAATATCAACGCCAAACGCGTGCTTAAGCTCCAGGAGACGCCCGGCATCTTCTTTACCGTCATCCAAATCGGCCTGAACGCGGTGGCTATCCTCGGCGGTATCGTGGGCGATGCGGCGTTCTCACCTTCCTTCGCCTCCATTCTTATTCGTTTTATGTCGCCGGAGATGGCCGATCAAATCAGTTTTATCTGTTCATTTACGCTGGTCACCAGCCTGTTTATCCTGTTCGCCGATTTAACCCCGAAACGCATCGGTATGATTTCACCGGAGGCTTGCGCCATCCGGATTATCAACCCGATGCGCTTCTGCCTGCTGGTTTTCCGCCCGCTGGTCTGGCTGTTTAACGGTTTGGCCAACGTCATTTTCCGCATGCTGAAGCTGCCGATGGTGCGCAAGGACGACATTACCTCCGATGATATCTACGCGGTGGTGGAGGCCGGCGCCCTGGCGGGCGTGCTGCGCAAGCAAGAGCATGAGCTCATCGAGAATGTGTTTGAGCTGGAGTCCCGCACGGTGCCCTCGTCCATGACGTCGCGCGAAAGCATCATTTATTTCGATTTGCGCGAGACCGAGGACAGTATAAAAGAAAAAATCTCAACGCATCCTCACTCAAAGTTTTTGGTCTGCGACGCCAACATTGACCATATTGTCGGTTATGTGGATTCGAAAGATTTGCTTAACCGCGTGCTGGGCAACCAAAGCCTGGCGTTGAACAGCGGCGTCCAGATCCGCTCGGCGCTGATCGTACCGGATACCCTGACCCTGTCGGAAGCGCTGGAAAGCTTCAAGACCGCGGGCGAGGACTTTGCGGTGATCCTTAACGAATACGCGCTGGTGGTGGGCATCATTACCCTTAACGACGTGATGACCACCCTGATGGGCGACCTGGTGGGACAGGGGCTGGAAGAGCAGATCGTTACCCGTGACGAGAATTCGTGGCTTATCGAGGGCGGCACGCCCATCGACGACGTGATGCGGGTGCTGCATATCGATGAGTTCCCGCAGGCGGGAAATTATGAAACCATCGGCGGGTTTATGATGTTCATGCTGCGCAAGATACCTAAACGTACTGATTTTGTACGCTATGGCGGCTATAAATTCGAAGTGGTGGACATCGACAGCTATAAAATCGATCAGCTGCTGGTGACCCGTATTGAGGAAAAATCCACGCTGGTGCTGGCCAAGACGACGGACACCTCGCACGTTGCCTGAGGCGAGAGTCCGGTCCACGTCCCGCCGTTAGGCGCGATTTATCCTGCCCCCGGGCGCGCAGTCGCCGGGGGCAGGTCATTATCGTATTGCGGGCAGGGTAATCAGGAAAAGGGCCGGTCAGCCCATGTCGGACTGGAGCCGCATGACCTGCCGGTTGACTTCCGACATGACGTGGAAATGCTGCTTGTCGCGCACCTTCGGCAGCAAAATCTTGCCTTTATCAAATTCGAAGGCGCCGAAGCCTTTGATATAAATACGACCGCGGAATAAAGTCTTAACGTAGGTTGCTACCTTGATAGCGTTATAGCGATGGAAGATTCTCATTTTTTTACTCAACTCCCGTTATTTTTCTCGTCCTGCCGTTGCGTTGTTAAACCCGGCAAGGGAACTCACACTAGCACTTTATAAGAGTCTTCATATGTGCTTAAGTTCACGCAACAACAGAACACTGAGCTGCTTTTACACAATTTGACAGAATGCTATAAAAGCCCTATCTATTACAGCAGTACTAATATGCTGAAAACGCATTAGCTTGGTCATCCGGCGCAATACGGCGATCGGGGTGGTAACCCCCTCGCCCGGCGCCGATCCGGGCCTCCCTTCGCTTAAAGGAGCCGCATCATGCGCTGCCCGTTAATCGTATTACTCCTGGCATGGCCGCTATCCTGCGGCGCCCTTGCCCATAGCCTGGTTATCGGCAAGACCCTACCTAAGGTGGCGGTCGCCGAACAAGGCGAATTGCTGCTCCAGAAAGAGAAGTTTAGCTATAAATTCTGGGATAGCTCGCAGCTCGCGGGAAAAATCAGACTGGTGCAACATATTGCCGCCCAATCCTCCGCCAGCGAGATGAACGCCGCGATGATTGAGGCGCTCAAGAAAACCAACTTACCGGCTAAATATTACCAAACGACGACAATCATCAACGAAAACGACGCCGTCTTCGGCAGCGGGCCCTCGTTCGCCCGCAACTGGGTGGAAAATCACAAGACCATTTATCCCGGTTCCCAGTTTATTCTGGATGCCCATGGCAATGTACTGCAGGCGTGGCATCTGCAGCCGAAAAGCTCGGCGGTCATGGTATTGGATGCCCAGGGGCGGGTACGGTATGCCAAGGAGGGCGCGCTGTCGTTTGCCGAGATACAGCAGGTCACCACGCTACTGCACCGCCTGTTGCCAGGCGGCGCGCATTAAGGCCGGTTCAGAACAACGACACCCTGAAACCCGGATTCAGAAAGGATTCGCGGGGATGGTAATCCAACGTGCGTCCGGTCCAGTCGTTGACCAGCGCGCCGGCGGCGGCGGCCACCGCATGGCCGGCGGCGGTATCCCAGACGCTGGTCGGTCCGAAGCGGGGATAAAGCTGCGCGCTGCCTTCCGCCACCAGGCAAAACTTCAGCGAGGAGCCGATGGTCACCGTTTGATGCTCGCCCAGTTGGGCCAGATAATCCTGTAATTCGCTATCGTCGCTGTGCGAACGGCTGATGACCACCAGCGGGGGCCGGGCCTCCTTGCAGTGGATGGCCAGCCGTTCGCCGTCAGGCGTTATCTTCCAGGCATTGCCGGCGTCGGCGGCGTAAAGGATATCGGTGGCCGGGGCATACACCACGCCCATTACCGGCTGGCCGTCTTCGATCAAGGCAATATTCACCGTGAACTCGCCGTTGCGCCGCAAAAACTCCTTGGTGCCGTCCAACGGGTCCACCAGCCAGAAGCGGGTCCAGCCGCGGCGCACGTCCCACGCCGGCGGGTCCTCTTCGGACAGAATGGGAATATCGGGCGCCAGCGCCTTCAGTCCGGCGACAATAACCCGATGCGCCGCCAGATCGGCGGCGGTGAGCGGTGAATCGTCGGTTTTATGGGTCAGCTCGACGGGCGCACCGCCATCGTAGACCCGCATAATCGCAGCGCCCGCCTCACGCGAGAGCCGGCTAATCTGTTCAATCATGTCTCACCTCTGGATCATTACATCATATTCACCAGACTAGCTTTTTTTCACAAAATAGCCATCGGAATAATCTAGCGGCGGGTGTCGGCGGCGGGGCACGCCAAACGCGCCCCGCGGGGATCAGAGGATTTCCAGCAGCTCGACTTCGAAGATCAGCGCGCTGAACGGCGGTATGGACGCGCCGGCGCCGCGCTCGCCATAGGCCAGGTTGTGCGGAATGTACAATTCCCACTTCGAGCCGACCGGCATCAGCGTCAGGGCTTCTATCCAGCCGGGAATAACCCCGTTAACCGGAAACTCCGCCGGCTGGCCGCGCTGTACCGAACTGTCGAATACCGTGCCGTCCAGCAAACGCCCGGTATAATGGACGCTCACGCGGTCCTGGCGGCTCGGTATGGCGCCGTCGCCCTGCGCCAGGACCTTAAACTGCAAACCGGACTCCGTCTGGCGCACGCCCTCTTCCTTGGCATTGGCGTCCAGGAATTGCTGTCCCGCCACCGCCAGATGCTGCTGGCGATCGAGGCGAACCGCGTCCGCGCGTTCATGGATAATGCGCAGGGCGCGGTGGATGGCGTCAACCGGCACCGCCGGGGAATTGCCGGCCAGCGCATCGCTCAGCCCGGCCAGCAGGGCCTCGGGCAGCAAGCCTTCCAGTCCCGACTCCTGCAACTGCTGGCCCACTTGTAAACCAATGCCGTAACTGGCCTGGGCTTCCACGCTGTCTAAAGAAGGTACGCTCATGTTTTTTCCTTGAAATGGTAAAAAGCGAAAGGCGCAGCATAACAGCGCAGGCGTTTGGGGTAAAATCCTCTATGATGAATATGAGTCCTGCATCGGGCAGGCAGGCTTCTTGCTTACCGGTCAATTAAGCTATGGAGGTTCCCTGTGCGCCGCTTTATACTCGCGAGGGTTACAACAGGTAAACCATTGCAAGAGAGGTTATCATGGGCAGAATTTCGCCCGGGAAAAACAAAACCCCACGTTTTTCCCCGTTGGGTTACGGCGGATTCAAATGGAAGTGGCCTCTGCGTCTGCTGCCCGATGATGATTCCAACGCATCAGGCCGGCCAATGCTGACCCTGCTGAAAAGAGTATGGCACTTACCCGACGGTTTCCAGTGGATGGGTCCGTTACCGCCGCTGCATCGCCGTCTGGTGCTGATTGCCGCGTTGATTATCGCGGCGGCGATACTTTGGCCCTATTCGCCCTCGACGGATACCACGCCCGCCCCCGGTGCGAAAACCGCGGCCAATGGCCAGGGAACGGTTATCCAGGCGGAGCTGGTGGACAACAACCGGTCCGCCGCTCCGGCCCCGGCGCCCGCCGCCGGCGACGGCCAGTTGCATCGCTATCGCATCGTCGAGGGCCAGACGCTGGCGCAATTGTTTCGCGAGCATAACCTGCCGGTAGGGGATGTATTCGCGATGGCGCAGGCGGAAGGCGACGACAAACCGCTTAGCAGCTTGCAGGCGGGTCAGCAGGTGGAAATCCAGCAGAATGCCCAGGGTGTCGTGCAGACGCTGACGATTGAAACCGGCGCCAACAGCCGCATACGTTTTGTCAGGCAGGCCGACGGCAGTTACCTGCGTCATTAAACGCGGGCCTGAACCCCGGCCAGGCTACCCTTCCCCATGAACGCGCAGAAATTCGCCCCCGGCAGTTGACCGCCCATGGCGCGTTCTCCGGGCGCCAGACAGCAAAACGCCGGCATAAGCCGGCGTTTTATCAATCGCTTAATCTTTCGATTAGGCTTCAGCCACCACGATAACATTCAGGGTAGCGAAAACTTCGCTGTGAACCTGGATGCTGACATCATGGTCGCCGATGGTGCGCAGCACACCGTTAGGCAGGCGCACTTCACTTTTGGCGACGTTGACGCCGGCAGCGGTGATGGCGTCGGCGATGTCGCGCGTACCGATAGAACCGAACAGTTTACCTTCGTCGCCTGCTTTAGACGCAACGGTAACACTTCCCAGTTCAGTGATTTTATCGGCGCGAGCCTGGGCCGCGGCCTGAACTTCAGACAGCTTGGCTTCCAGCTCAGCACGACGCTCTTCAAAATACTCAACGTTTTTCTTGGTGGCCGGAACGGCTTTACCTTGCGGTACCAAGTAGTTACGGGCATAACCCGCTTTAACGTTAACTTGTTCGCCTAAGCTACCCAGGTTGGCAACTTTATCAAGCAGAATAACTTGCATTACCTTATCCTCTCAAAGTCTTAGTGGACAGTGACCGATTACTGATGACGATCAGTGTACGGCAACAGAGACAGGTAGCGCGCGCGTTTGATCGCACGGGCCAACTGGCGTTGGTATTTGGCACGAGTACCGGTGATACGGCTCGGGACAATTTTACCGCTTTCGGTGATGTAGTTTTTCAGCGTAGCGATGTCTTTATAGTCAATCTCAATAACGCCTTCCGCGGTGAAACGGCAGAATTTGCGACGACGGAAATAACGTGCCATTTGGCTAGTCTCCAGAATCTATCAATTCAATCTGCTCGGCATGCAGGACCATTTTATTCAGCCCATTGCGGCCTTGATGGCTGCAAATGAAACCGTGGATGGTGAGCTGCGTACCGACCGTTATACTGCGAGTAATCTCTTGCGATTGTTTTCCACTGACCACCACGGGCATACGGCACCATGCTTGCCGTGAAAAACCGGCTTCCTGTTGCTGCGAGCGGTGCTCAAGCACAAACTGGCAGTGAGGAATACCCGACGGACTGACCTTTCGAATGGGTGCCTTGCACACGGTGCCGGACAGCATCAGACGGTTCGCCGTCATCATCGATTACTCTTCAGAATCCCCAGCATCATTGTCATCGTTGGCTTCGGTGGCGAAATCTTCACGGCGATCGCGGCGTTCATCTTTTGCTTTGACCATCGGGGAGGCTTCGGAAACCGGATGTTTAACGCGCATGATCATGCTGCGAATAACGGCGTCGTTGAAGCGGAAGTTTGTTTCCAGCTCATCGATCACTTCCTGCGAGGCTTCTACGTTCAACAGAACATAGTGGGCTTTGTGCAGTTTATTGATCGGGTAAGCCAGTTGACGGCGGCCCCAGTCTTCCAGACGATGAATGATGCCCTGCGCGTTGGTGATAACACCGGTATAACGCTCGATCATTCCTGGAACCTGTTCGCTTTGGTCAGGATGAACCATAAAAACGATTTCGTAATGACGCATACAGAATTGCTCCTTACGGATTATTCAGCCTCCTGTCAGGGTCAACCGCGGCCCATGGAAGCAAGGAACGTGATAATTGTGCGGCTGAAAAATGACGCGCAATCTTACATTTATGCGGCGGCAAATACAAGGACCGATGCGCAGGGAAAGCGGCGGTGAACGGGCACAGTTATATAGAAAAGCATTAATTAGCAAAAAAACTATTCAATATGTATGTTTTTTGTTCAAAAAAACTGATTTATTCAATCAATAAAGTGTTATTTCCCTCCCCTGCGCGCTGGCATATACTGTTTAATAATAAATCACTGGCGACGGTGAACAGTCGCCGGCGGCGCCGGGATAAGGCGGCGATAGAATCCCCAACACCAGGGAATCATCAATAATTATAAAGTAAGTTTATTTTAGCCCCCCTGTGGGGCTTTTTTATTGGCCGTCGATGCCGGATGCCGGGTTAAAGGTGCCGCCCGAAAAACGTCACTGCGGCGGACAGCGCGGTTACCGTAATTTTATGGCCGATGCCGGGTTCGGTGAGGTATGTCGCCTGATGAGGCCCACGCGCCTCCAGCGCCTGGTACAGGCGGCGGCTTTCCGTGGCCGGGACCAGTGGGTCGGCTTCGCCATGCCAAATCAACAGCGGCCGGTTTGCCAGCTTCTCGAGCTGATGGAAGACTTCGTAGCCGGCCAGGGGGGCCATCTGGCGCTCAAACTCTTTTTGCCCGGCGCTTGACGTTAGCGCCACGGGCGGGAACAGGGTTTTCGCCAGCCGCAGATAATCTCCCGAGCCCATAAAGTCCGCCGCCACGCGCAGCCAGTCATAGCGCGCCATAGCGCCCAGCGCGGTCATGCCGCCCATGGACGCGCCGCATACGCCGATGCGTCCGTCATCGATAAGCCCCCGCTGCTGGTAATGTGTTTTCATGGCGGGCATCTCGTCGATATTAGCGCGTAGAATTGCCCAAAAATGGGCCAGGCGCTGCTGCTCGTCGCCGTCAAACCGCGCGCCGTGCATGGCGGCATCCGGGAGGATAACGCGAAATCCGGCCTTTGCCAGGGCATAACCAAAATAGCTGTATACCTCTTTTGACGAGGTATAGCCGTGGTAAAAGAAAATTGTCGGCAGCGGCAGCGGGTATCCCCCCGCCGGCACCGCATGGATGACGTCGATACCGCCGACGGACTCCTGATGCATTTCAACCATATTGCCCCCCCTTCACATTATTCTTTTATACTATCTCTATCTCACTGCGTTGTTTTTTTATGGCCGACATTGATGAAACCACTTTACCCTATAATCCTGCTCCTGAGCATGCTGACGGCGGGCTGCAGCGTGCTTGAAGGCAAGCCGGTCCCGCCGCCTGCGCCCACCGCCCAGGCGCAGGAAATCAGCCGCAATCAGGCCGGCACCTTGACCAAAATAGGCCGGATCGCCGTCGAGGAACGCGGCAGCCCGATGGATGCCGAAGCTGCGCTGCGCGCGCAGGCCAATGCCCGCCAGGCCCGCTATTATCAGATCATTATGCTGTCGGAAGACGTTATCGCCGGCATCTGGCGCGGCGAGGCCATTTTATATCGTTAAGCGGGAAGGGTCATGGCGCCGGACGCTCGCCGCCAGCCACGTTGTCCGGCGCCGGCGGCGGCAGGCCCATTCAGGGAAGCTGGCGCTGGCGCACGGCCTCAAACAGGCAAACGCCCGCCGCCACGGAGACATTAAGCGACGAGACCGAGCCCGCCATCGGGATACCGATCAGCTCATCGCAGTGCTCGCGGGTCAGGCGGCGCATGCCCTCGCCTTCCGCGCCCATGACCAGCGCCAGCGGGCCGGTCAGCTTGCTTTGATACAGATGATGATCCGCCTCGCCCGCGGTGCCGACGATCCAGACGTTGTGTTCCTTCAACATGCGCAGGGTGCGCGCCAGGTTGGTGACGCGGATCAGCGGTACGGTTTCCGCCGCGCCGCTGGCCACTTTCTTGGCGGTGGCGTTGAGCTGCGCCGAACGATCGCGCGGCACGATAACCGCATGTACGCCGGCGGCATCGGCGCTGCGCAGGCAGGCGCCGAGGTTATGCGGGTCGGTAATACCGTCCAGCACCAGCAGGAAAGGCGCGGCATGCTGTGCCAGCAGCCCCTCCAGATCATTTTCCTGCAGCTGGCGCCCTTCCTGCACCCTTGCCACTATGCCCTGGTGCACCGCCCCTTCCGCGGCCTCATCCAGCCATTGGCGATTGGCCACCTGGATGACGATACCGTTGGCTTCCAGCGCCACCACCAGCTCATGCAGGCGGCGATCGTCGCGGCCCTTCATGATATACACATCGAGAAAACGCTGCGGATCGCGTTCCAGTAAAGCTTTAACGGCATGAATACCGTAAATGATTTCGCTCATGTTGCTCTTTTATCACCGAATGGGCCGTAACGGCCCATGGATTAAGGTCTGCCGGCGGTCGCCGGCACGCTGGCGCCCGGACTTATTGCTGGTCCGGCTTGCTTTCTGCGCCGCTTTTTTTCCTGCTGCGCCGTGGTTTGCTGGCCGACGGCTTTTTAGGCGGGTTATCGCCGGTGGCGGCGTCCGACGCGCCTGCGCTGGCCGCCCTGGACGGCGCGCTTTTAGGTTTGCTCCCTTTGCCATCGTTCGGCCGAAAGGCGCTGTCCGGTTCGAAGTTACCCGCCTTTGGGCCGGAGCGGCGGCGGCGCGGCGGCTTGCCGTCGCTACCGGTGCCGCCAGTGGCGCCGCGTGCGGCCTGCTGCGTGCGCACACGTTCGGTTTTACCCGCGCCTCTGGGCTGCCGCTTGCTGGAGATCAGGGAGAAATCGATTTTACGCTCATCCATATGGACCGCCTCAACCTTGATTTCCACCACGTCGCCGAGGCGATAGACCCGTCCGCCCGACTCGCCAATCAAGCGCTGGCCGATATTGTCATAGCGGTAATAATCGTTATCCAGGGTTGAAACGTGCACCAGGCCGTCGATAAACAAATCATTCAGACGCACAAAAAAGCCAAAGCCGGTGACGCTTGCGATAATGCCGCTGAAGGTCTGGCCGACGTGATCCTGCATAAAGTCACATTTCAGCCAATCGGCCACATCGCGGGTCGCTTCGTCGGCCCGCCGCTCGTTCATGGAGCTTTGCTGGCCCAACTGCAGCATTTCCGCCATTTCGGCATGCCAGCCGCCGGTAGGGGTGGACCGGCCTTTGGCCTCGCCTTCCTGCTTCGCCAGCAGATATTTAATACTGCGGTGCAAAGACAGATCCGGATAACGGCGGATGGGCGAGGTAAAGTGCGCGTAAGCCTGCAGCGCCAGACCGAAGTGACCACGGTTTTCCGGGTCGTAAATCGCCTGTTTCATCGAGCGCAGCAGCATGGTTTGCAGCATCTCGTGATCCGGACGCGTGGAGACGATATTCATCATCTCGGCGTAGTCTTTCGGCTCCGGTTTAATCCCGCCGCCCAGCGTCAGGCCCAGTTCGGCCAATACGGTGCGCAGCGCGGTGATATGATCGTTGCTGGGACGGTCATGCACCCGGTACAGCGCCGGCTCGTCGTTTTTCTCGACAAAACGCGCGGCGGCGATATTGGCCAGGATCATGCATTCTTCAATCAGTTTGTGCGCGTCGTTGCGCTTCACCGGTTCGATGCGATCGATGCGGCGCTCGGCGTTAAAGATAAACTTGGCTTCGTCGGTTTCAAACGAGATGCCGCCGCGCTGTACCCTGGCCTGTTCCAGCGTCTGGTACATTTCATGCAGCGTTTGGATCGGCTTGACCAGCGGATGGTAGTGCTCGCGCAGTTCCCGATCGCCCTGCAGGATCTGCCATACCTTGGTATAGGTCAGCCGCGCATGGGAATTCATCACCGCCTCGTAAAATTTATAGGAGGAGAGCCGTCCCTGCGCGGAGATGGTCATTTCGCAGACCATGCATAAACGGTCCACCTGCGGATTCAGGGAACACAGGCCGTTGGAGAGTTTTTCCGGCAGCATCGGGATGACCTGCGACGGAAAATACACCGACGTGCCGCGACCGCGCGCCTCATTGTCCAGCGGCGTATTGGGACGGACGTAATAACTGACGTCGGCGATGGCCACCCACAGACGCCATCCGCCGCCGCGTTTCTTTTCGGCGAACACGGCGTCATCGAAATCGCGGGCATCCTCGCCGTCGATGGTCATCAGCGGCAGGCTCCGGAGATCCACCCGCCCGCGTTTTGCCGCCTCGGGCACCTCTTCCTTCAGCTCCGCGACCTGGCTTTCCACTTCCGGCGGCCAGACATAGGGAATATCATGGGTACGCAAGGCGATATCCACCGCCATGCTGGTACCCATATTGTCGCCCAGCACCTCCACCACCTTGCCGACCGCCTTGGTGCGCCGCGTGGGGCGCTGGGTCAGTTCGACCACCACCACAAAACCCATGCGCGCGCCGCCGGTGCTTTCCGGCGGGATCAGGATATCAAAACTCAACCGGCTGTCGTCGGGCACCACAAAGGCGCTGCCGGCGTCGGTAAAATAGCGGCCGACAATCTGGCTGGTCTTGGGCACCAGCACGCGCACAATGCGCGCTTCGCGCCGGCCTTTACGATCGGACACCAGGGGCTGCGCCATTACCACGTCGCCATGAATGGCCATTTTCATCTGTTCCGCGGACAGGTAAAAATCGTCTTTGCTGCCTTCCACTCGTAAAAAACCAAAACCATCGCGATGGCCGATAACCGTGCCACGCAGCAAATCCAGGCGTTCAGGCAGCGCATAGCACTGCCGGCGGGTAAAAATCAGCTGGCCGTCGCGCTCCATGGCGCGCAGGCGGCGGCGCAGGCCTTCAACCTGGTCTTCGCCGGTAATGCCCAAATCCTGCGCCAACTCTTCGCGACTGACGGGCGTTTCCCGTTTGGCCAGGTGCGCCAGGATAAACTCCCGGCTGGGGATGGGAAATTCGTATTTTTCTGCCTCTCGTTCGAGAAAGGGATCTTGTGACATGCGCTACCTCCATTGTCCAAAACAGGTTGCTGTGCCGATATCATTCAACAAGCAATAATGTGTAGAGCGGCGGATTTCCTGTTTTAAACAGCTGGCTGGGACGATTCAACCACGTTCCGCACAACATCCACGCTATATCCGCACTACAACAGATCAATATTATTGATCAGGGTTTACGTCCTGCTAACCGCACTTCTGCTATCCCTAACAGCGGGCATGGCGACAAGAGGACAGATAACAAGAAAACGATGGTAATAAGAGTAACCTTTAGGAACCAATCAGGCTATAAGACTTGTCAACTGCTGGGGAGGAGACAGGGGCTACCGACGGGCTAACTTATTGATAATAAATATAAAACCGGGCAATGCCCGGTTTGTTACATTTTTTGGCTTTTACGATTTAACCGCGATCACGCGTCAAAAGGATCACGTAAAATCATGGTTTCCGTGCGATCCGGACCGGTAGAGATAATATCAACCGGTACGCCGGTGACTTCCTCGACACGGCGAATATAACGCCTGGCCGCTTCCGGCAGCTTATCAAACTCTTTTACGCCGAAGGTGGATTCGCTCCATCCCGGCAGGCTTTCATAGATAGGTTCGATACCTTCCCATCCTTCGGCCGCCAGCGGGGTGGTCTTAAGTTCGCGGCCATCCGGCATGCGGTAGGCAATGCAGATTTTCACTTCCTTCAGGCCGTCAAGCACATCAAGCTTGGTCATGCAGAAACCGGAAAGAGAGTTAATCAGCACCGCGCGGCGCACCGCAACCGCGTCCAGCCAGCCGGTACGGCGGCGGCGGCCGGTGGTCGCGCCGAATTCGTTGCCTTTGGTGCAAAGGTATTCGCCGACGTCATCGAACAGCTCGGTGGGAAAGGGGCCTGCGCCGACACGCGTGGAATAGGCTTTAACAATGCCCAGCACGTAGTCTACATAACGCGGGCCGATACCCGAGCCGGTGGCAACGCCGCCCGCGGTGGTATTGGATGAGGTGACATACGGATAGGTACCGTGATCGATATCCAGCAAGGTGCCCTGGGCGCCTTCAAACATGATCAGCTCGCCGTTTTTACGGGCGGTGTCCAGCAGCTCGGACACATCAACCACCAGGCCGGTGAGGATATCGGCAACCGCGAGAACGTCGTCAAGGATGGTCTGGTAGTCCACCGCTTCCACTTTATAATAATTCACTAGTTGGAAGTTATGGTATTCAACAATTTCCTTAAGCTTGGTGGCGAAGGTGGTTTTGTTGAACAGATCGCCGACGCGCAGGCCGCGGCGCGCAACTTTATCTTCGTAGGCGGGGCCGATGCCGCGTCCCGTGGTGCCGATGGCTTTGTCGCCACGGGCTTTCTCACGCGCCATATCAAGAGCAACATGGTAGGAAAGGATCAGCGGGCAGGCTTCGGAGATCAGCAAACGTTCACGTACCGGTACGCCGCGCGCTTCAAGTTCGCCCATCTCTTTCATTAAGGCTTCCGGCGATAATACGACGCCGTTGGCAATGATGCTGGTTACGTTTTCACGCAAAATACCAGAGGGGATCAAATGAAGTACGGTTTTTTCACCGTTGATAACTAAAGTATGACCGGCATTGTGTCCGCCTTGGTAGCGAACCACATATTTTGCCCGTTCAGTCAGCAGGTCTACGACCTTGCCTTTACCTTCGTCACCCCATTGGGTGCCCAGTACGACAACGTTCTTACCCATCTCTCAATTCACCAGATTGCTTAAAAAAGGATTCTAACATCTCAGTCCCGGGCTTTCAGTACTTTTTAACCTCAGGCCGGACTGTTTTTTATCTGTGCGATCATCCTCCCATTCTGCTTCGCAACATGTAGTAGATTACACCGCCGGCCACCACTAGACCGCCGCCGAAGCGACGTAATAATTTATCCGGCAGCGTGGTCATGGCGCCGATCATTTTGCGCCAGGCGCCCGGAAACAGCAGAGGACCGAGGCCTTCCAGCACCAATACCAGCCCCAACGCCATCCATACAGTAGGATTCATGACGACCTCATAAAAAAAAGGCCCGTACAAACGGGCCCGTACTTGATAACAATACCGTGTTAACCCTGGCAGGAGCGCGCCAACACCCATCGCCAAGCAGGCGTGTTAAAGGGAGACCCCATGGCAGGGTAGGCCCGCGCCAACACCCATCGCCAGGCAGGCGTGTTAAAGGGAGACCATGCCGATGGGGTCGAATCGGGCGTGACTTTCCCGCCCGACCGAGACCCCATGGCAGGGTAGGCCCGCCAACACCCATCGCCAGGCAGGCGTGTTAAAGGGAGACCATGCCGATGGGGTCGAATCGGGCGTGGCTTTCCCGCCCGACCGAGACCCCATGGCAGGGCAGGCCCGCCAACACCCATCGCCAGGCAGGCGTGTTAAAGGGAGACCGTGCCTGGGGTTTAGCAACTCAACGACCCAACGGCGTCGTGGTGGTCGTGGCCGGTGATTTCATAAATCGGAAGAAATCACTATCCGGACTCAGCACCATGATGTCGTTATTGCTGCTAAAGCTGTTCTCGTAAGCCCGCAGGCTGCGGATAAAAGCGAAGAACGCCGGATCCTGGCTAAACGCGTCGGCAAACAGCCGGGCGGTTTCCGCATCGGCCTCGCCTCGGGTGATAAGCGCGGTACGCTCAGCCTCCGCCAGCGTACGGGTCACTTCATAGTCCGCGGCGGCGCGCAGCTTTTCCGCCTCTTCCTGTCCCTGCGAGCGATGGCGACGGGCTACCGCCTCACGCTCCGCCCGCATCCGCTGGAAAATGGCGTCCGACACTTCGGCCGGCAGGCTGATCTGCTTAATACGCACATCCACCACTTCGATACCCAGCGCCGCCATGCTGTTCGAGTTCACCGCCGGCTGCGCGCCCTTGGTTTCCCGTTCCACACGCGCCGCCGCCGACGCTATAGCGTTATCCGCCGCGGTGGTTTCCACCTCGCCATCGCCCGCGGTCCCGCTGTTAAGCGCCTCGCGCACATCGGTCATCAGACGGTTACGCGAATCGGTAACGATCCCTTTCACGTCCAGACGGCCCAGTTCGGAACGCAACCGGTCGCTGAATTTACGTTTCAGCAGCACCTCGGCCTGGGACACATCGCCCCCGCCCGTCGCCAGGTAATACCGGCTGAAGTCGCTGATACGCCATTTGATATAGGAATCGACAATCAGATCTTTCTTTTCCATGGTGACGAAACGATCGGCCTGGTTTTCCATGGTCTGGATACGCGCGTCAAGGGTTTTTACCGTTTCGATAAACGGAATCTTGAAATGCAGGCCGGGCGAGAAGATTTCCGGCTTGTTTTCGCTATCGCGCAATACCTTGCCAAAGCGCAGCACGATGCCGCGCTGGCCTTCCTGCACCACGAACAACGAGGCGTACAACACCACCAGCGCCACGACAACAATAAGGATTAAAGGCTTACGCATCGGTTATTCCCTCCCTACGCGAGTGGTGGTGTCACGCTGGGCGTTGGCCCTGCGCTGGTCCATGACGGAACCGGAACCGCTGTTTTCATTCTGGCCCGGCTCCGCCACTCCAGCGGCGTTGACGGACAGCGGCGGCAGGCGCAGCAGGGTACTGGCGCTGGTATCCTTACGGCTGGCGTCGGGGGCCGGCGGATTGCGCAGCAGTTGATCCAACGGCAGCACCATCACATTGTTGCCGCCTTTATCGTTCACCAGAATTTTACGGGTATGGCTCAATAAACGCTCCATCGAGTCGATGTAAAGACGCTCGCGGGTAATTTCCGGCGCGGCTTTGTATTCAGGCAACAGCTTGGCGAAACGCTGCACCTCGCCTTGTGCCTCCAGCACGGTGCGGGTCCGATAGGCGCGGCCTTCCTCAAGGATGCGCTGGGCCTGGCCGTTGGCGCGTGGCTGCACCTCATTGGCGTAGGCTTCGGCTTCACGAATATACTGCTGCTCGTTTTCGCGGGCGGCAATGGCATCGTCAAACGCGGCTTTGACTTCCTCGGGCGGGCGGGCGGCCTGGAAGTTGACGTCCAGCAGGGTAATGCCCATGTCGTAAGGACGGATGGTTTCTTCCAGCACACGCTGCGTATCGCTTCTGACCACGGTACGACCCTCGGTGAGGATACGATCCATGGTGTATTTGCCGATCACGCCGCGCAGGGCGCTGTCGGTTGCCTGGCGCAGGCTGTCATCGGCATTGGTGACGCTGAACAGATAGCGCTCGGGATCGGTAACCCGGTACTGCACGTTCATTTCCACGCGCACCACGTTTTCATCGGCGGTCAGCATCACGCCGGAGGCGGCCAGCTCCCGTACCGATTCGACGTTCACGGCCACCACCTGATCAATAAAGGTGGGTTTCCAGTTCAGGCCGGGCTGGACCAGGCGATCGAATTTGCCAAAACGTGTGACAACCCCGCGCTCCGCTTCCTTGATGGTATAAAAACCGCTGCCGGCCCAGATGATGACCACCGCCAGGACAGCGAGACCGACATAACGGCCGCCGCGCGCGGGACCGCTGACGCCGCCGGTGCTATCCGGTGACTTCTTGCCGCCGAACCCACCCAGCTTCTTGCCGAGCTTACGGAAGATATCGTCCAAATCGGGAGGTCCTTGTTCACGTCCGCCTTTATTATTATTTCCGCCAGAGTTGCCGCTATTATTATTGCTGCTCCCCCACGGGTCGCGGTCATGTCCGTTATTACCGGGCTGATTCCACGCCATGTTTTAGCTCCATTTTACTTAATTAGTAGTCTTCAGGCTTTTGTTCCCAAAGGACGGTCAGACAAGATAGTCCGCCAACTCGTTTTCCTGCTTGCAAAGACGACGCCAGTCGATGATGGGTAACCGGACTATCAAACCCATGCTGCCGTCGTCTTCGATCCATTCTTTTTCAATTGCCTGAAGCTGGTAGAACCTGCTGCGTAGACGTCCCGCCTGCGGAGGCAAGCGCAGCTCGTGCTGAGCAATCTCGCCCGACAGGCGCTCGGTCAGCGCCTGAAAAAGCAACGGAATTCCTTCACCGGTCTGGGAGGACAACCATACCCGTACCGGCACATTTTCCTCATTGCGATCGATACGCGGCACAAAATCGTCCAGCATATCGATTTTATTCATGACTAATAATTCCGGTATTTCATCCGCGTCTATTTCAGCCAGCACCGCATCCACGGCGGCGATATTTTCCTGGCTGCGCACATCCGACGCATCCACGATATGCAGCAATAAAGTGGCTTCGCGCGTTTCCTGCAGCGTGGCCTTAAACGCCGCCACCAGATCATGGGGCAAATGGCGGATAAAACCGACGGTATCCGCCAGGACCGTATCGCCGACATCGTCGACTTCTATACGCCTGAGCGTGGGGTCAAGGGTGGCGAATAACTGGTCTGCGACATACACCCCCGCCTGGGTCAGCCGGTTAAACAGGGTGGATTTACCGGCATTGGTGTATCCCACCAGCGATACCGTGGGGACATCGGCGCGGTTGCGGGCGCGGCGCCCCTGCTCGCGCGTTTTTTCCACCCGCTCCAGGCGCGAGAGTATCAGAGTAATGCGGTTGCGTAATAACCGGCGGTCGGTTTCAAGCTGGGTTTCACCCGGCCCGCGCAAACCGATACCGCCTTTTTGCCGCTCAAGGTGGGTCCATCCCCGCACCAGGCGCGTGGCAAGATGACGCAATTGCGCCAACTCAACCTGCAGCTTACCCTCATGGGTACGCGCGCGCTGCGCGAAGATATCCAGAATCAGTCCGGTTCGGTCGATAACACGGCATTGGCACAGGCTCTCAAGATTTCGTTCCTGGGCCGGCGACAACGCATGGTCGAATAATACAACAGACGCACCACTGGTTTTAACCGCTTCGGCGATTTCAACGGCCTTTCCCTCACCGACATAATATTTGGGGTGGGGTGCCTTGCGGCTCCCGGTGATGACGTGCAACGCTTCTACCCCGGCGGAAGATACCAGCGACTCAAATTCCTGTAGATCTTCCGTGTCTTTGTCTTGTGAGAAAAAAATGTGAACCAGTATGGCCTGCTCACCGGTATCGTAACGGTCAAACAAGCGTACAACCTCTCAAACGGATAATCCGCAGTTGTAACGGAGCCTTAGCGTCAGCGACACGCTAAAGCACCGCGGTATGGTTAAGCCGGATGCGCCTTATTCGACGTCATCACTTTCCTGGGGCTGTGCAGGCGCCGCAGGATTGCTGCCATGATGATAATTGCTGCTGCTGGCACCACTGGCCGGATTGTTATTGTGATGCGACACCGCACGCGATGGTACTACCGTAGAAATGGCATGCTTATAAACCATCTGACTAACCGTGTTTTTCAACAAAATGACAAACTGGTCAAATGACTCAATCTGGCCCTGCAATTTGATACCATTCACCAAATAAATAGAAACCGGAACCCTTTCCCGACGCAATGCGTTCAAGAACGGATCTTGCAAAGATTGCCCCTTAGCCATTCTATCTTTTCCTTATGTGCTTGTTGTTTGTAACAAGAACCATGTGTGGCTCTAAAATTAACGATGTAAAAAAAAACGCGTTCAGTACTTTTCAATTGTACACAATCACCCGACCTATGCACTAACAACCTGTAATACCGTATCTAAGGCTGAATGGGGCTTATCACTATCGAGCCAGTGCACTGACCGCCAACCGCGCAACCATGTCATTTGGCGCTTGGCCAACTGACGGGTTGCGCAAATCCCACGAAACACCATTTCATCGTAATCGATTTCACCTGAGAGATATGACCACATCTGGCGATAACCCACACAACGGATGGAGGGCAGATCGGCGTGCAAATCTCCGCGCAGGTAAAGCGCCCTGGCCTCCTGCTCGAAACCGGCGGCCAGCATCTGGTGGAAACGTTGCTCGATACGCTGATGCAACTCTTCGCGGTTTTGCGGCGCAATCGCAAACTGATGAACCCGATAAGGCAATGCTTCGCCAGATATTTTCGTCAGTTCCGTTAGAGTTTTACCTGAAACGAAAAAAACTTCCAGTGCTCTGGACAGTCTCTGGGGATCATTAGGATGAATACGCGTTGCCGCCACCGGATCAATCGTCTGCAACTGACGATGCATAGCCTCCCATCCCTTAAGACCCGCTTCCAGGGCGATACGTTCCCTAATTTCAGGATTTGCCGGGGGCAAGGGGGATAATCCCTCGAGCAACGCCTTGAAATAGAGCATTGTACCGCCAACCAGTAACGGCATACGTCCGGATGCGGTGATTTCTGACATCGCCTGCAGCGCATCTCGGCTAAAATCCGCTGCCGAGTAGGCTTGCGCCGGATCTTTAATGTCGATGAGCCGATGCGGCGCCTGCGCCAGTTCTTCCGGTCCGGGTTTTGCGGTGCCGATATCCATGCCACGATAGATCAGCGCCGAATCCACGCTGATGATCTCTACGGGCAAATGCCGGCAAAGCGCCATGGCCAAGGCGGTTTTACCCGAGGCGGTCGGCCCCATCAGGAACAGGGCCGTGGGACGGTGCGCGTCGTTCATCACGTCACTCATGCTTCAGGGCCTCTACGGCGGCCTCGAGATCCAGCATCACCAGCAGGTCGCCGGGCGGATTTTTAACCCATTGCGGACACAGCCGCTCTACCTCGGCGAGCAGTTGGATTGCCTGGGAAAGGCTCCAGTCATGCTGCTCGCTGCTCAACCGGCCGGCGATCCAGCCGGCGATAATGTCGGTGGAAACCGCTTCCTTTCCCGACAGATAGCCTAACAGTTCTGGAATCAAGTTTTGTAAATTTTGTTGGCGTAATGGTAAAGGTACGCCATTAAGCGTGGCCTGAAGCTGATGAACCTGCAATTGAATCCCCAGTTCAGTCAATAAAGCCTGATGGCGATGGTAGGCGGCCACTTCGGGCTCTTGCAGCGCCATGCGCAAGGGAATCAACAGCGGCTGCGCGCGCAGCCCTTCGCCCTCCGGCGTCAGTTGCCGGCGCTTGAGGCAGCGCTCCGCCACCGGCAGTGCGATAAGCGCCAGGCGCCGGCGAAATTCCACCAGGGCATAACAGGGCGGGTAAATGGACAATACCCGGCCGAAACTCTGCGCGTCGCCGGTATCATCCGGCGCGGCGGTCGACGGCAGCGCCGCGGTTTGGCGCGCATCACGCCCCCCTGCCGCGCGATCCTCCCGCGCCGGCGCGCCCGGCTGGATCAGCCGCCGGTATAATTCGCCCTCTTTTTTCTGGTAACCGGGGCCGGCGGGATAAGCCGCCGCCGGTTCGCGCAGGGCGCCCCTGCCGGACGCCCCCGCAGACACGGCCCCCCGGGCCGGGCCACCGGCGCGCCCCGGGCGTTCGGCGGCGGGGAATAGCGGCGCCGTGGCGGGGGCGGTCAGGGTATTTTTACCCGCGGCCTGGCGATTTTCCGGCGACCAGTGCGCGGCGGATTGCGCCTCGTCATTGAGGGGCAGCGCCGGCGCGGCGCTTTGTTGCAGCACCGAAATAATGGCCTGGTAAATAAAGTCATGCACCAGGCGCGCCTGGTGGAAACGCACCTCATGCTTGGCCGGATGGACGTTGACATCCACCTGATGCGGGTCCACCTCGAGATACAGCACAAACGCCGGCTGCTGGCCTTCGGTCAGTTGCTCCAGATAGGCCTGGCGGATGGCATGGTTAATCAGCTTATCGCGCATCATGCGCTGGTTAACGTAACAATATTGCATTTCCGGCAGCTCGCCGCCGCCGCGGGGGTCGGCAACCCAACCGCGAATGGTCAGATCGCCATGGCTCCACGACACCGCCAGCGCGCGCTGCACAAAAGCCGGTCCGCACAGACTGCCCAGCCGGCGCAGATGCTGGGCTTCCTGGGTCACCGCGCGATATTGCCGCACCGGCTTGCCGTTATGCGTAAGGGTAAAGGTCACGTCGAAACGCGCCAGGGCGATGCGTTTTACCACCTCGTCGATATGGGCGAACTCGGTTTTTTCGGTGCGCATAAATTTGCGCCGCGCCGGCGTATTGTAAAATAAGTCCAGCACTTCCACCGTCGAGCCCACCGGATGCGCGGCCGGCTTCAGGGTCACGTCCATATCGCGGCCTTCGGCATAGGCCTGCCAGGCTTCGCTCTGCGCCTCGGTGCGCGAGGTCAGGGTCAGGCGCGACACAGAGCTGATGCTGGCCAGCGCTTCGCCGCGAAAACCCAGGCTGACGATCGCCTCGAGATCGTCGAGCGTAACAATTTTACTGGTGGCGTGGCGCGCCAACGCCAGCGCCAGCTCGTCTTTATCGATGCCGCAGCCGTTATCGCGGATGCGGATAAGCCTGGCGCCGGCTTTTTCAATATCGATATCGATGCGGGTGGCCCCGGCGTCCAGGCTGTTTTCCACCAGTTCCTTCACCACGGACGCGGGGCGTTCCACCACCTCGCCCGCGGCGATCTGGTTGGCTAGCTGTGGCGGCAGCACCTGAATGGGCATGACGGCATTACCTCTGGCATTATGCGGGTGGAATAATCAACGTCTGACCTAACATGACATTATCGGATTTAAGCTTATTAACGCGTTTCAGGGTATCGCTGCGCACCCCATATTTTGCGGCAATGCCGGTCAGCGAATCCCCCACCGCCACTTTATGACGGCGCGCGCGGGCGGCCTGCGTTTGTTGCGGCACGGCGCCCGCCGGAATTTTCAGCCGCTGTCCTACCCAGACGACATCCCGTTTCAGTTTATTCAGATCGCGCAGCGCGGCCATGCTGACGCCATATTGCGCCGCGATGCCGGACAGGGTCTCGCCCCGTTGCACGGTATGGCGGGTCACCGTTGCCGATGCCGCCGCGCCGCCCGCGGGCTGTACCGCGCCGGCGGTGGATTGCGACACCGCCTGCACGCCGCTGGCGCCGGCATCCATCGCCGAACTGACGCCCTGCGGCCGGTTCTCCAGCTTCGGACCGTTTTGCTGCGGATGCGACGCGAAATACGCCCGCAGGCCGAGATAAATGGCGTTGGCAATTTTATCCTGGTAATCACTGCTGCCCAACAACCGCTCTTCGCCGGTATTGCTGATAAAACCGGTTTCCACCAGAAGCGATGGAATATCCGGTGAACGCAATACCCCAAGGCTTGCATGCTCCGGCCGCGCTTTATGCAGCGAGCCGACGTTGCGCAACTGCCGCAGCACCCGGGTGGCGACGTCGTACCCTACCCGCTGTGAATGGCCGAACTGCAAATCCAGCACCGCCTGGCTGAGATACGGATCGGCGGCGCTGTTGGCCAGCAAATCCCCCGCGCCGCCGAGCAGTTCCGATTGCTTTTCATGCTGTTCCAGCCAGTTGCCCATTTCGCTATTGGCGCGGCGGTTGGACAAGACCCAAACCGACGCGCCGTTGGCGCTGCGGTTTGGCGCGGCATCGGCATGTATCGACACCAGCACGCTGGCGCCCTGTTTACGCGCCACATCGGAGCGGCCCATGACCGAGATAAAATAATCGCCGTCGCGGGTCAGCGCCGGCCTGAACATCGGATCGGCATCCAGCAGCGCTTTCAGTTTGCGGGCAATGGCGATGGTGACATTCTTCTCCTTCAGGCCGTTTGGCCCGATGGCGCCGGGGTCCTGCCCGCCGTGCCCCGCATCGATGGCCACCACCACCCGATCGCCGGTCGCCACCGCGCGCCGCGGTCCCCGTGCGGCAGGCGCCGCGTTGGCGGGCGCGCCGTCAAACGGATTGTCCTGCGCCGCCGGCGTCACCGCGCGGGTAACACGCGCGCGATTTGGCGACGGGGTAACCTGCGCGGGCCTGGCCTGCGCCGGCCGGGGCTGTCCGGTCAAGGTAAAGACCAGGGTATAGCGGCCGTTCTCTTGTGCGGCGGCGGCCTGCACGCGCGATTTGCGCGTCAGTTCAAACACCAGCCGGATACTCTGCGCGTCGGGCGCCTGGCTGCTGCGAATGCGGCTGATGATGTTCTGGCCGTTAAAGTTCAGCGGCAACCCTTGGGCCACGGCGCTATCGCGGATATCCACCACCACCCGTTCCGGATTGTGCAGTGAAAAGAAGGCATACACCGGCTGCGCGGCAAAACCCAGCGTCACCGTCGAGCGCTCGTCGCCGTTGGTCACATTGATATCGCTGAGGTTTGCCGCTAACGCCTGTCCCATCAGGCACCCGAACACAATGAATAAAATCGTCCTGATCTTCAGCATCATGAATGATTTTCCCGGCGTGACGCCAGCCGCGCCAGGATATGCGCGCCGCGATCGGATCGGGACTCCAGCTGCGCCTGGCGCCCGGCGCCGACATACTCAAGCGACAGGACGATATCGGCGTCAGGCAGTATTCCCTGGCCTTTCTGGGGCCATTCCACCAGGCACAGGGCATCCTGATCGAAATAATCACGCACGCCCATAAACTCCAGTTCTTCAGCATCCGCCAGACGGTAAAGGTCGAAATGATAGACCGTCCTCGGCGTTAATTCATAAGGTTCGACCAGGGTGTATGTCGGGCTTTTCACATTGCCCGCGTAGCCCAGGGCGCGTAAAAAACCGCGGCAAAACGTGGTTTTGCCGGCGCCCAGATCGCCATAGAGATAAATCACACAGGATTGTCGGCAGGCCGCGGCCAGCGCCGCGCCTAATGCTATGGTCGCCGTTTCGTCCGGCAAAGGTAATACACGTTTGTCCATGTCTGATTTCTATGCGATACGTTCAGGATTAACAAATTGAGATAACGCGGGCAGCAAATCCGTGGCCAGCATACCCCGCGTTCCTTTTTCCGCCGCCAGCTGGTCGGCGGTGGCGCCATGCACGACACAGCCGGCGCAGGCCGCGTCATACAGCGGCAGTTTCTGCGCCAGCAAACCGCCGATAATGCCCGACAGCAGATCGCCCATGCCGCCCGAGGCCATGCCGGCGTTACCGACATCGGCGACGGCCATGCGGCCTTCATCGTCGGCAATAAGCGTGCCGGCGCCTTTCAGGACCACCACGCCGCCGTACCGTTTAATGATATTTTTCGCCGCGAGTAAGCGGTCACTTTCAATGTCGCCTACCTTAGTATTCAGCAGGCGGGCGGCCTCCCCGGGATGCGGGGTGATAATACGATTGTGACGTTTCTGTGGGTTGAATGCCAGCAGGTTAAGCGCATCCGCATCCCACAACATAGGTTTAGTGCAGTTTTCCACAACGCGCAGCGCATTTTTCCCCCACTCCGTCTGGCCCAGCCCCGGGCCGATGACAATGACGTCCGCCCACTCGAGCCCCTGGCGCAGGGACGCGTCGTTAAGGGGCTCGACCATCAGTTCCGGGCGGGCGGTCAGCAACGATGCGATATTTTCCTCACGGGTCAGTACCCGCACCAGGCCGGCGCCGGCGCGCAGCGCCGCCTCTCCGGTCATGCGAATGGCGCCGGACAGGCCGCGATCGCCGCCGACGATCAGTAAACGCCCGTTATCCCCTTTATGGGAACAGGGATCGCGCGGCGTGAGCCAGCGCGTCAGCTGCGAAGCGGTCAGCCGTTCCATAACCGGCGCCTGGCGCGCCAGCCAGGGCGCCAGTCCCAGGTCGTCATAGTGCAGCCGTCCGGTCACGCTGCGCGCTTTGCCGGTCAGCAAACCGGGCTTGAGGGCGATAAAAGTCAGGGTATGCGCCGCGTTTATCACCGCCCCCGCCACCGCGCCGGTTTGCGCATTCAGGCCGGAGGGAATATCCAGCGCGACGACCGGGGCGGCATGGCCGTTAGCCGCCGCGATAAGGGTGCTATAAGGCGCGCGCGGGGCCGCCGCCAGGCCGGTGCCCAGCAAACCGTCGATAATCACGTCCGTCCGCTCCGGCCAGACGGCGTCGGCCCCCAGGACCGTCCCGCCGGCATCCAGCCACGCCTGGCGCGCCAGCCGGGCCTGTTCCGGCAGCGGGTGGGTCCCCTTACACTCGATAAGCGTTACCTGCCTGCGTTGCGACCGGGCCAGGCGCGCCACCACGTAGGCGTCGCCGCCGTTATTGCCGTGGCCGGCCAGGATCAGGTAATGGCCGGCAAATGGATAAAGCCAGCTCAGGGCGCGCCAGGCGGCGGCCCCCGCGCGCTCCATTAATTCATACAGCGTTACCCCGGCAAGATCCGCCGCCTCCGGTTCCCAGCCCCGCAGCCACTCCGCCCCGTAGACGGAATGTGGTAAACTTGCAGAGCTTGTTTTCTTTTTATGGTCCGCCATGTCATACCCTTTTGATCTTTTGGAATTAGCCCGGCTTATCAAGCAATGGGGGCGGGAACTGGGTTTTCAACAGGTCGGCATCTGCGATACCGATCTGGCCGCCCATGAGCCCGCCTTGCAAACCTGGCTGGACAACCAGTATCACGGCGAAATGGCCTGGATGTCCCGTCACGGCATGCTGCGCGCGCGCCCCCATGAATTGCTGCCCGGGACCCTGCGGGTCATCAGCGTCAGGATGAATTACCTGCCGGCCGGGGCCGCCTTTGCCCGTACCCTGAATAATCCCCGTATGGGTTATGTTAGCCGCTATGCGCTGGGACGCGACTATCACAAGGTTTTACGTCGGCGTCTTAAGCAGTTGGGCAACAAAATTCAGGATTGGTGCCAAGGGGTAAACTTTCGGCCGTTTGTCGACTCAGCGCCGATCATGGAGCGCCCCCTGGCCGCCAAGGCCGGCATCGGCTGGGTTGGTAAACACTCGCTAATCTTGAATCGCGAGGCCGGCTCCTGGTTTTTCCTCGGGGAATTACTCATCGACTTGCCCCTGCCCGTAGACCAGCCCCAGGAGGAACAATGCGGGCGCTGCGTCGCCTGCATGACCACCTGCCCCACCGGCGCCATTGTCGCGCCCTACCAGGTGGATGCGCGCCGCTGCATTTCTTATCTTACCATCGAACTGGACGGCGAGATCCCCGAGGCGCTGCGTCCGCTGATTGGCAACCGCATCTACGGTTGCGACGATTGCCAGCTAATCTGCCCGTGGAACCGTTTTTCCCAATTAACCGACGAGCCGGACTTCAGCCCCCGGGCGGTACTGCATACCCCGGAATTACTGGCATTGTTTGCCTGGGACGAGGCGCGGTTCCTGCGCGTTACCGAAGGGTCGGCCATCAGGCGCATCGGCCATTTGCGCTGGCTGCGCAACGTGGCGGTAGCCCTGGGCAATGCCCCTTATGAAGATAATGTCGTGCTCGCCCTGCGGGAACGGCTGGGCGAAAACGCCATGCTTGACGTGCATATACGCTGGGCCATCGATCAGCAACTGCTGCGGCGGGACGCCGGGACGGTCAGCGTACAGACCGCGCAGCAAAAGCGGCTGGTAAGGGCGATTGAAAAGGGTTTAGTTCGCGACGCGTAAGCCGCGGCAGCTGATTATAGCGCAATGTTTTAAAAATTCCCGCCTGTGGATAAAATTAAAAAACCGTTGGCAATCAAGCACGCTAAAAAAGGCAATAGGCGCCACCGACGTTTTTAAATAAATTTTAATTGATAAATATCAAAGGACTAAACTTTTCTTTTGATCTGAACACTGGTAAGGGAAAATTATTATTACGAGGCTGCGCTGTGGATAACTCTGTTCAAAACATTTTGGCCCGCGCTGTAACCGCCGCGATGCGCAAATGCATGATAGCCATTGAATGTAAGCGGATTTTGATGTTGGAGCGGGAAACGAGGCTCGAACTCGCGACCCCAACCTTGGCAAGGTTGTGCTCTACCACTGAGCTATTCCCGCTTTATGTGTGACTGAGTAACGTCTGGCTGTCTGTTGCGGGAATGACCCTGGGTCATCACGTCGACCGCCGATAAAAAACATCTGCCGAGCAAAGGCGCCTTTTCGAAACGGCTGCTTTCAACCATTTGAAATAGAAAGCTTTTTTTACAAATCCCCGCTCAGGAATGGACGAGATTATGGACTGATACCCTAAGAGAGTCAATAACTCGGCGGAAATTTATTGTCTCTCCCCGGCGAACCGTAGACGGCGATTTACCCGTTACGGCAACGGAAGGGCGGGTGGTGCGTTTACATTACGGCGCGCGACCGGCGACCTGAACCGTTATCCGGGACGGGCCGGCCGCCGGCCTTATTCCCTTGGCGAATTGCCTTGCTTTTTGTAACATCCAACCACGTCAACTGCTATCAGGACTATACCAATGCACACATCCAACACCCTGCGCGCGGCGCTCGACAGCCGCCGCCTGTTTACCGCCATGGCCGCGCACAATCCGCTGGCGGCGCGGCTTGCCGAGGAAGCGGGTTTTGACGGTATCTGGGGCAGCGGCTTTGAACTGTCGGCGAGCTATGCGGTGCCCGATGCCAACATCCTGTCGATGGGCACCCATCTGGAGATGATGCGCGCCATCGCCGCCACCGTGTCGACGCCGCTTATCGCCGATATCGACACCGGCTTCGGCAATGCGGTGAACGTCAGCTACATCATTCCGCAATACGAGGCCGCCGGCGCAGCGGCCGTGGTGATGGAAGACAAGACCTTTCCCAAGGACACCAGCCTGCGCGCGCAGGGCCGCCAGGAACTGGTGCGCATCGAGGAATTCCAGGGCAAGATCGGCGCCGCGATCGCCGCCCGGCGGCACAAGGATTTTGTCGTTATCGCCCGCGTGGAGGCGCTGATCGCGGGGCTGGGCCAGGACGAAGCCCTGCGCCGCGCCGCAGCCTATGAGGAAGCCGGCGCGGACGCCATCCTGATCCACTCCAGGCAGAAGACGCCCGACGAGATCCTGGCCTTTATCGCCGCCTGGACAGGCAGGGTTCCCCTGGTGCTGGTGCCCACGGCGTATCCACAGCTTACCGAGGCCGATATCGCCGCCAGCGGCAAGGTGGGCATCGTGATCTACGGCAATCACGCCATTCGCGCCGCCGCGGGCGCGATGCGCGCCGTGTTCGCGCAGATCCGCCGTGACGGCGGCATACAGAATGTCGACGCCACCCTTCCCGCGGTCAAGGATATCATCACCTGGCAAGGGGATGCTTATATGCGCGCTATTGAAAAACGCTTTTTGCGCTGAGGCGTTCACGGCGCTGACCGTGGTATGGCCTGCCTGCGGGGAGGGATGTCGGGGGGCGTGCCGGGACTGCAATGAAAAATGCCACAGGGCTTTCGCCCTGTGGCATCTATCCGTCACCGCCCTGAACGGGCGCCCGCGACGTACTAATTGGAGCGGGAAACGAGGCTCGAACTCGCGACCCCAACCTTGGCAAGGTTGTGCTCTACCACTGAGCTATTCCCGCATTGTTATTCTGAATCACTTTTTTATGCCGGAAGGCATTTTTTCTTTATGCATCGCGTTTTGTCATGCCGACGAAACCCGATGTTGCAATGTTTGGAGCGGGAAACGAGGCTCGAACTCGCGACCCCAACCTTGGCAAGGTTGTGCTCTACCACTGAGCTATTCCCGCTTTTTATGCTCTATCACCGAGTGATAAAGTCCACGTCTATCGCTGACGCTATATTCCGATTACGCACGCGGCCACGACAATATTTTGCACCGGTACGGGGAGCGCATTATACGAGAAAACATTTTCCCTGCAAGCCCCGACGGGCAAAAATCTGCGCTTTTCGCTCAACTGCCGATAAAAACAGCAATATGGCGTTTTTACCGGCAATCAATGAAACATCAGCGGCTTATCCGCGCGGCCAGTGAGCGGCGCGGCGCCGGCGATAAATAATCAAAGACGAATAAAATGCTCGCGGTAATAGGCCAGTTCCGCCACCGACTCGCGGATATCATCCAGGGCCTGGTGGCTGCTGTTTTTGGTCAGCCCCTCCAGGATTTGCGGTTTCCAGCGCCGTGCCAGTTCCTTAAGCGTGCTGACATCCAGGTAACGATAGTGGAAATAGGCCTCCAGTTCCGGCATATAGCGGAACAGGAAACGACGGTCCTGGCCGATGCTGTTGCCGCAGATGGGCGATTTCCCGGCGGGCACCCATTCCCGCAGAAACGCCAGCGTTAACGCCACCGCACCGTCCTCGTCGATACGGCTGGCCCGGACGCGTTCCACCAGGCCGCTGGCGGTATGGGTGCGCACGTTCCACTCGTCCATGACGGCCAGTTGCTCTTGCGTCTGATGCACGGCCAATACCGGGCCTTCCGCCAGGATATTCAGGTTGGCGTCCGTCACCAGGCTGGCGATTTCAATAATGCGATCGCGTTCGGGATCAAGCCCGGTCATTTCCAGATCGATCCAAATCAGGTTGTTGTCATTTACCGGCATGATTTTCTCGTTGCTAAGGTTTCACGGCGTTTCTGTTAGAATACTGTGTATCATAGACGTTTTCATCGCCACGGGCGATTCATGAGCTACAAGTGAGGCACGGTGACTAAAAATAAACTGTCCAAAGGCCAGCAGCGGCGCGTACAGGCAAATCATCAGCGCCGCCTGAGAACCGATCGCGGCGTCGATTGGGATGACTCGCTTTTAGGCCAGGCCCAGGAAGGCACGGTCGTCAGCCGCTTCGGCATGCACGCCGACGTGGAAGCCGCGGACGGTATCATACACCGCTGCAACCTGCGCCGCACTCTTGGCTCGGTGGTGACCGGCGATCGGGTGGTCTGGCGGCCCGGCAGCGAGGCCTCATCGGGCATCAAGGGCATCATTGAGGCGATTCATCCCCGGACCTCGGTGCTGACGCGGCCGGATTTTTACGACGGCGTCAAGCCCATCGCCGCCAATATGAACCAAATCGTGATTGTATCGGCCATCTTGCCGGAGCTGTCGGTGAACATTATCGACCGCTATCTGGTGGCCTGCGAGACAGTGGAGGTTGAACCGCTGATCGTACTCAATAAAATCGATCTGCTGGACGCAAAGGAACGGGCCTGGGTGGACGCCACCATGGAAGTCTACAGCCGGATAGGCTATCGCGTGCTGATGGTATCGAGCCAGACGCGCGAGGGGATGGCAGGGCTTGAGGCGGCATTGACGGATCGCATCAGCATCTTCGCGGGGCAGTCCGGGGTGGGCAAATCCAGCTTGCTTAATGCCCTGCTGCCTCCTGAACACGCGCAGATCGTGGTCAATACCGTGTCCGATAACTCGGGACTCGGCCAGCACACCACCACCACGGCGCGCATGTATCATTTCAAAAGCGGCGGCCAGGTTATCGACTCCCCCGGCGTGCGGGAATTCGGCTTATGGCATCTGGAACCAGAACAGGTCACCCAGGGATTTATTGAATTCAGGCCGTATCTGGGCAACTGTAAATTCCGCGACTGCCGGCATGATACCGATCCGGGCTGCGCCATCCGCGCCGCCGTGGAGAGCGGCGACATTTCCGCCATTCGTTTCGAGAATTATCATCAGATACTCGACAGCATGTCGCAGGTAAAAACACGTAAATCCTTTTCCGAAACGGATCACTGACATTTATCCTGAGCGCCGCTACAATTTCTCCCGGTTCGTTGTTGTTTCACCCACGCATGTACGAGGTTTCTGTGCTCGATAGGATCAAAATAGCATTGCAGTATTTATTGCCCAAGCGTTGGCTGACCCAATTGGCCGGCTGGGGGGCCGAACTGCAGGCAGGTTGGCTGACGAAACTGGTCATCGATCTGTTCGTGCGGGTTTACCGGGTGGATATGCAGGAAGCGCAGCAGCCCGATACGTCGGCCTACCCGACTTTCAACGCTTTTTTTGTCCGGCCGCTGCGCGATGACGCGCGTCCCATCGACAGCGATCCCGACACGCTGGTCATGCCGGCGGACGGTATCATTTCCCAATCGGGACCGATAGCGGGCGAACAGGTTTTTCAGGCCAAGGGGCATCACTATAGCCTGGAAGCGCTGCTGGCGGGCAACGAGCGTCTGGTCGAGCTCTTTCGCGACGGCGCGTTTGTCACCACCTATCTTGCGCCGCGCGATTATCACCGGGTGCATATGCCCTGCAACGGCATCCTGCGGGAAATGATTTATGTGCCGGGCGAGCTGTTTTCGGTCAATCCGCTGACCGCGGCCAATATACCGAACCTGTTCGCCCGCAACGAACGGGCGATCTGCGTATTCGACACCGATTTTGGACCGATGGCGCAAATCCTGGTCGGCGCCACCATTGTCGGCAGTATCGAGACCACCTGGTCCGGCGTGGTGACGCCGCCGCGCGACGGCATTATCAAGCGCTGGCGCTATCCGACGGCGGATGAAGACGGTGCGGTGGTATTTCTGAAAGGCCAGGAGATGGGGCGGTTTAAGCTTGGCTCCACGGTGGTGAACCTTTTTGCCAAAGGCGGCGTTTCCCTGGGCGATCATCTTCACAGTCGCGCGGCAACCCGCGTCGGCGAACGTCTCGCCACCGGCATCGTCCAGGCGGACAGTCCGTTGCCTTAACCGGCCCGGAGCAACCAGAGAGAACCCGATTGCGCCCGATTATCATCCTATTGCTGGGGTGGCTGCTCGCCGCCCCGTCATTCGCCGCCGCTTTTCCCGACGAAGCCCAGGTTAAAAAAGAACTTCAGCAGGCGGAAGCGAATAAGGGCGCGGCGAATCAAGCGGAAATCATCGACGCCCTCCAGGGCGCGCTTTCGTCTATCAACGACGGCAAGGTATCCGCCGCGCGCGCCGGACAATATCGCAGCGCCATCGACAATTTCCCTCAACTGACGCGGGAACTGCGCGATCAACGCGACAGCGAACCGGACAAAGCCGCCGACGTCAGCGGCAAACTCTCGCTAAGCGAACTGGAGCAGCGCGTGCTGCAGACCAGCAGCGACCTACAGGAACTGGCGCGTCAACTGCAACAGGAGCAGGAACAGGCCCGGGAAATCAGCGACTCGCTGGGCCAGTTGCCGCAACAGCAAACCGAAGCGCGCCGGGCCCTGAGCGATAGCGAACAGCGGCTGCAGGCACAGAACGCCAGCGCCGCCACGCCGCTGGCGCAGGCGCACCTCATGCAGATCCAGGCGGAAGCCGCCGCGCGGCGGGCGCGGGTCAACGAACTGGAGCTGGCGCAACTGAGCGCCAACAACCGCCAGGAACTGTCGCGCCTGCGGATGGATATGCTGAAAAAACGCCATGACCGGGTGGATATGGACCTGCAGGCGCTGCGCTTTCGGCTCAACAGTCTCCGCCAGCAGGAGGCGGAGCGCGCGCTGGAGCGCACCGAACAGCTGGCGGAGCAAAGCGGCGACCTGCCCGCCGTCATCACCAGCCAACTGCAGATAAACCGCGAACTGTCGGTGGCGCTTAACGAGCAGGCGCAGCGTATGGATTTAATCGCCTCCCAGCAGCGCCAGGCCGCGGCGCAGGCGCTGCAGGTCAGGCAAGCGCTGAGCACCCTGCGCGAGCAGGCGCAATGGCTGGGGGATTCGCCGGCGCTCGGCGAGACGCTGCGCGCCCAGGTGTCGCGCCTGCCGGATCTGCCCAAACCGCAGCAGCTCGACAGCGATATGGCCCAGCTGCGCGTAAGCCGCCTGCATTATGAAGATCTGATGAACAAACGTCCCCAGCTGGATCAAAGCAAGCAGGACGACGGATCGCCGCTGACGCCCGAGCAGCGGCGCATCCTGGACGCGCAGCTGCGTACCCAGCGCGAGCTGCTCAATTCCCTGTTGTCCGGCTACGATAACCAGATACTGGAAATGACGAAGCTCAAGGTAGCCAACAGCCAGCTGGTGGACGCCATGGCGGAAATCCGGGAAGCGGCGCACCGCTATCTGTTCTGGGTGGCGGACGTCAGCCCGGTCACCCTCGCGTTTCCGCTCCACGTGGCCCAGGATCTCAGGCGTTTGGTCTCGCTGGATACCGCCACCCAGCTCAGCGGCGCCATGGTCATGATGTCGACCAGCCAGGAGACGCTGATCCCGCTGTTCTGCGCCATCGCGCTGGTCGGTTTCAGCATCAGTTCCCGCCGTCATTACCACGCCTTCCTCGAGCGCTCGGCCAGTAAGGTCGGCAAGGTCAATCAAGACTATTTTTACCTGACGCTGCGCACCGTGTTCTGGTCGATAGCCGCCGCCCTTCCCCTGCCGGTGCTGTGGGCGGCGCTGGGCTATGGCCTGCAGCATGCGTGGCCTTATCCGGTGGCGGTAGCCATCGGCGACGGCGTGATCGCCACGGTGCCGGTGCTGTGGCTGTTTATGGTCAGCGCCCACTTTGCCCATGCGCGCGGTCTGTTTATCGTGCATCTAGGCTGGCCGGAGAAACGGGTGGCGCGGGCGATGCGTTATTATTCACTGGCCATCGGCCTTATCGTGCCGCTGATCATGGCCCTGATCACCTTCGATAATCTTAATGACCGCGAATTCTCCAGTACCCTGGGCCGCCTGTGCTTTGTCCTGCTGTGCGCGGCCCTAAGCCTGGTGACCAGCAGCCTGAAACGGGCCGGCATCCCGCTTTACCTGGATAAATCCGGCACCGGGGACAACGTGGTCAACCGCACCCTGTGGAACCTGATGCTGTGCGCGCCGCTGGTCGCGGCGATTGCCGCCCTGCTAGGCCATCTCGCCACGGCGCAGGACCTGCTGGCGCGGCTGGAAACCTCGGTGGCGATCTGGTTTTTCCTGCTGGTCATTTACCATATCATCCGCCGCTGGATGTTTATCCAGCGGCGGCGCATCGCCTTTGAGCGCGCCAAGCAGCGCCGCGCGGAAATGCTGGCGCAACGCGCCCGTCACGAGGAGGATTTGTCGCCGTCGCAGCTTTCCGAAGCCGCCGCCGAAGTGGATGAGCCGATAGTCGACCTGGACGTTATCAGCGCCCAGTCGCTGCGTCTGGTGCGATCCCTCCTGACGCTTATCGCCCTGGTGTCGGTTATCTGGTTATGGTCGGAGATTCATTCGGCGTTTGCCTTCCTGGAAAATATCCAGCTGTGGGATGTGAGTTCCACCATCAAGGGCGAGGAAGGGATCCAGTCGATTTCGCTGGCCTCGGTGCTGGTCGCGGTGCTGGTGCTGATCATCACCACCCAACTGGTCAGGAACCTACCGGCCCTGTTGGAACTGGCCCTGCTGCAGCATCTGGTGCTGACGCCGGGCACCGGCTATGCGATTACCACCATCACCAAATATATGCTGATGCTGATTGGCGCGTTGATCGGTTTTTCGTGGATCGGCATCGAATGGGCGAAATTGCAGTGGCTGGTGGCGGCGCTCACCGTCGGCCTGGGCATCGGGCTGCAGGAAATTTTCGCCAATTTTATCTCCGGCCTGATCATCTTGTTTGAAAAACCGATCCGCATCGGCGATACCGTGACCATCCGCGACCTGACCGGCAATATCACCCGCATCAATACCCGGGCCACCACCATCACCGATTGGGATCGCAAAGAAATTATCATGCCGAATAAGGCTTTTGTCACCGAGCAGTTTGTTAACTGGTCCCTATCGGATTCCGTCACCCGTATCGTGCTGACCATCCCGGCGCCTCCGGACGCCGACAGCGAAGAAGTCACCCGCATCCTGACCCAGGCGGCGCAGCGCTGTCCGCTGGTGCTGGATAACCCGGCGCCGGAAGCCTATCTGGTGGATTTACAGCAGGGGATTATGCTCTTCGATCTGCGGGTGCACGCGGCGGAAATGGGCCACCGCATGCCGCTGCGCCATCAGCTGAACCAATTGATTCTTGAAGGCTACCGCGAACACGGCCTGGAAATGCCGTTCCCGCCTTTCCAGGTGCGCATGGAAACCGCCAAAGGCGCGACGACGTTCAGATCCGGGTCCCTGTAGCCGCGCAGGACAGGTTCTTTCCCGCCGGCCTGATGTCACGGGCGCGGCGGCGGCGCGCCATGCCCGTTGTTGAGCCGGGGACGGCCCTCAGGCCCGCTCGACCGGGAATGCGATAACCTCGGACAGGCTGTCCGCCTTCAGCGCCAGCATCACCAGCCGGTCCACCCCCAAGGCCACCCCGGAGCATTCCGGTATGCCGTGCGCCAGCGCCGCCAGCAGGTTTTCATCAATGGGCTGCTGCGGCAAGTTCAGCGCGGCGCGCTTGTGGTTATCCTGGGTAAACCGCTGGCGTTGCTCCGCGGCGTCGGTGAGCTCGCGAAAACCATTAGCCAGTTCAATACCTTTGAAATAGGCTTCAAAACGATCGGCCACCCGGTGGTCTTCGGTACTGATTTCCGCAAGCGCGGCCTGGGTGGCGGGAAAATGGTAAACGAACGTCGGTTTATCACGCCCGATGTGGGGTTCCACGCCCATGGCAAACAATAACTGCAGCAGGGTATCGCGATCCTCCTCGACCGTGGCAATGCCGGACAGCTCGAGTTTGGCGGCGGCCTCGCACAGCTGCGCCTTGTCGGCCGACAGGGGATCGATGCCGATATGACGGATAAACACCTGCTGATAGGACAGGGTTTCCGCACTGTCGCAATCAAGGATTTGCTGGAGCAGATCGTCCACTTCGTTCATCAGGCGGTACATATCGTAGTGGGGGCGATACCATTCCAGCATGGTGAACTCGGGATTATGGTGCCGGCCGGATTCCTCGTTGCGAAAACTGCGCCCTATCTGGAATATTGGCCCGCTGCCGGCCGCCAGCAGGCGTTTCATATGGTATTCAGGACTGGTCATCAAATAGAGCGGCAGCCCCTGCGCCGCGCCCGGCCCGACATAATGCGTCTGAAAGGGCACCAGATGAATATCGGTGACGGTGGCCTGGCTCATGGCCGGCGTTTCCACTTCGAGTAACCCGCGGTCGGTAAAAAACCGCCGGAGCTGGGTCATCACCACCGCTCTTTTTAATAGATTAGCGATGGGGGCGCTCGGTAACCAGCTTGCCATTTCGCTCATAACTTTTTCTCCCGTTAAACAGGGGATGAAGTCTACCTTTATCCGTTCAGGCAGACAAACCTAGTTCAATCCGGTCGCCTGCATCGTCCGCGGGTTGCCGCTTTACCGCCTGCATACCGCCAATGGGTGTACACTTACCGTTCAGGCAGGCTATTGATGGAGTATGTATGTCCCTATGGAGAACCGTCGCGCTGGTCGCCTCGTCCTTGCTGTCGCTATCGTGCAGCGTCAACCCGCCGTCGGGCGTCCGGCCGGTGGAGAAGTTCGATGTTAACCGCTACCTGGGCACCTGGTATGAAATCGCCCGGCTGGATCACCGTTTCGAAACCGGACTCGATCATGTCACGGCGCAGTATAGCCTGCGGGACGACGGAGGCCTCGACGTCATCAATAAAGGCTATTCCCCGGCCACGCAACGCTTCCGGCAAAGCAACGGCAAAGCCTATTTCCTGGCTTCGCCGCAGCGGGCCTCGCTTAAGGTCTCGTTTTTCGGCCCTTTTTATGGCGGCTACCATGTGATCGCGCTGGATGAAGGCTATGATTACGCCCTGGTCTGCGGCCCCAACCGCGATTATCTCTGGATCCTGGCCCGCGCCAAAACGCTGCCGCAGGCCACGCGCGACCACCTGGTCGCTACCGCCGCCCGGCTGGGTTTTGCGGTGGACCGGCTTATCTGGGTGGATCAATCCTGAAACGGCCTAATGCGACAGCTTCAGGCACAGGATCCCCAGCATAATCATCGCCAGGCTGGCGATGCGCAGCCAATGTGCGGGTTCACCCAGCCACAGCATGCCGACGATAACCGTGCCGACCACGCCTATCCCGGTCCAGACGGCATAGGCGGTACCCACCGGCAGCGTGCGCATGGCCAGGCCCAGCAGCGTGATGCTGATGATCATCGCGATAAGCGTCACCACGCTTGGCAGCAGGCGGGTAAATCCCTCGGTATATTTCAGGCCGATGGCCCAGACAGTTTCCAGCAGGCCGGCGAGGATAAGTAATAACCATGACATGTGAGACGACCTCATAACGATGGGGTCGTCCCCAGAAGAAAAGACAGCTTACCAGGTCGTCCTGCTAAGGAAGGATAATCTTATGCCGCCGTTAGCAAAATGACCAATGAATTTAATTAATCGATTAGTTAAATGTGACGAAACGGTCATTTTAATCAAAATGACCGCGTCATAGTCCGACACCGCTGTCACTATCGGTTCTCATTCCCCGATAACCCGCTGACAGCGGCTATTTCACCAGGATACAGAGGCATTAGCTGAATACAGCCGTGTATATTACTGTGCAGCCCGCTGTACGGCCTGTCCGCCTGCCGAAATATCTTCACCGGCGCCGCGGGTGGTATTACAAGCCGTTAATGAGGACAACACCAGAACAGATAAAAGGGCAATTATACTTTTCTTCAACATAACGATTTCCTTTTGTAGAATCACTTTTTGTCTAAATGAAATAGCACTGCTGTGGATAAAAGCTTGCCTTTTAAGCATAGTAAAAAACCGGCAAAACATACTAAACATATGGCCGGTTGCGCACTTTTAGGACTATTTACTGGAAAATGTCCTGGATGTTGGCTGCACGATGTCTGCGAGCTACTTGCTGGCACCACGCGTAATAGCGCCGCCAAGGTGTTGCACATCTTCACCGAAGCCGCGCGCGGTATTGCAACCGCTCAGCGTCGCCGACATGACTAATGAGATAACGATCAGTTTAACTGTTTTTCCTAACATAATCGCCGGATTCCCCGCACGCCTGAAAACGCCCGGCCTGCCCTGACCCTGATAACGCCTCAGGGCATGCCGGTTGAACGGTTATTTGATGCGGGATACGTATTCGCCGGAGCGGGTATCCACTTTGATCACTTCGCCAATCTGCACGAACAGCGGTACTTTTACCACCGCGCCGGTGGTCAGGGTGGCGGGCTTGCCGCCGGTGCCGGCGGTGTCGCCCTTCAGGCCCGGGTCGGTCTCGATGATTTCCAGCTCGACAAAGTTGGGCGGCGTGACGGCGATGGGCTCGCCGTTCCACAGGGTCAGCACGCATTCGGCCTGCTCAACCAGCCATTTGGCGGCGTCGCTCACCGCTTTCTTATCGGCGGCCAGTTGCTCAAAAGTCTCGTTATTCATAAAATGCCAAAACTCACCGTCGTTGTACAGGTAAGTCAGGTTCATATCCATGACATCGG
The DNA here is from genome assembly GCF_047324285.1 of Sodalis sp. RH14. Lineage (NCBI taxonomy): Bacteria > Pseudomonadati > Pseudomonadota > Gammaproteobacteria > Enterobacterales > Bruguierivoracaceae > Sodalis > Sodalis sp. RH14. The sequence goes on along the minus strand of NZ_CP178739.1, from coordinate 651,103 downwards.
CCGCCTCGACGGAATCACCGGATTTAAACGTTTTTTCCAGCACCTTGCCGGAAATCAGTTTACGGATGCGCACGCGGTTGAACGCCTGGCCTTTGCCCGGTTTTACGAATTCATTATCAATGATCGCGCACGGCTCGCCGTCCTGCATGATTTTGAGACCGGAACGGAATTCATTGGTACTATAAGACGCCATGGTGGTCCTCTTAATATTACGTGGTCGTTAAGCCAAAAAAATGGCAGATATTGTAACCCGAAACACCCCAACTAGAGAAGATTGGTTGCGTCAACTTGCCGATGTCATTACCGATCCCATCGAACTTTTGCAACAATTGCAACTCAGCGACCATCCGGACCTGCGCGATGGCGCGGCGGCGCGGCGGTTATTCCCGTTACGGGTGCCCAGGGCGTTCGTGGCGCGCATGGAGCCGGGCAATCCGGCCGACCCGCTGCTGCGACAGGTCCTCACCCTACGCGAGGAATTTCTGCAGGTGCCCGGTTTCAGCACCGATCCGCTGGAAGAACAGCAATCCGTAGTACCGGGCCTGCTGCATAAATACCGTAACCGCGCCTTGCTGCTGGTCAAGGGCGGCTGCGCGGTTAACTGCCGCTATTGCTTCAGGCGCCATTTCCCCTATCAGGATAACCAGGGCAACCGGGCCAATTGGTCAGGGGCGCTGGAGTATATCCGGCAGCACCCGCAGCTGAACGAGATTATTTTTTCCGGCGGCGATCCGCTGATGGCCAAGGATCATGAGCTGGACGAGCTTATCGGCCAGCTGGAAGCCATTCCCCATCTGCGCACCCTGCGCATCCATACCCGTTTGCCGGTGGTTATCCCGGCGCGCATCACCCCCGCTCTTTGCCGGCGCCTGGCCGGCAGCCGTCTCAATGTCGTGCTGGTCACCCATATCAATCATGCCAACGAGATTGACCGGCCGCTGCGCGAGAGTATGACACACCTGCGCATGGCGCAGGTGACGCTGCTCAACCAAAGCGTGCTGCTGCGGGGGGTAAATGATAACGCCGATACGCTGGCGACCCTGAGCGAAACGCTGTTTGACGCCGGCATACTGCCTTATTATCTGCATGTTTTAGATCGGGTACAGGGCGCGGCGCACTTTATGGTGGATGACCATGAAGCCCGGGAGATTATGCAGCAATTACTGTTGAAGGTCTCGGGCTATCTGGTGCCGCGGCTGGCGCGGGAGATCGGCGGGGAAAACAGCAAAACCCTGCTTGATTTAAAACTACGCCAGCGCTAAGCCGTGCTTCCCGACGCCGCCGGGCGGCATCAGGAAGCCAGCGGCTACGGGCATTTATAGACCTGGCCCTGGATCTTGCTGTCCAGCGGGGCAAAACTCGAGAGATAGGTTTCCGTAAAGCCGACCGGGCTGGCGGCCTTATAAATAACGTTGCCGCCCATGGCCGCCGCTTTATTGCGCAGATCGTTGGCCGCGCCGCGCATGGAGCTGCCTTCGCCGCCCTGCCCCGACAACCAGTTGCTTTGCGTGCCGGTAACCGTGCCCAGCGCCTGGCAATTACTGCCCGGCTGGTCTTCGGTGAACTTCACCGACTGCCCCGCGGCGGACAGTTCATTAGTAGTGGCACATCCCGCTAATAATAAAGTGCCCGCACCAAGACAGAGTAAAAATTTGATTCGCATCGTTATCCTCGAATAGTGATATGTCCGGCAAAAATTTTGCTGTGCGCCATATTTTCCCTTGGGCAACCGTCAGCGCATAAACCGCTGTTTACCCTGCCCATACCGCTACCTGTTTATACCTTAAAAACGGTCCGGTTGATAATTTTTTGCCAAAAAAAAACCCCGGCAAGCCGGGGTTTTTTAACGCTATCAGCGCAACAGGGGCATTACATCATGCCGCCCATGCCGCCCATACCGCCCATGCCGCCACCGGCGCCACCCAGATCTGCTTTGTCTTCACGCGGCAGATCGGTGATCATACATTCGGTGGTGATCATCAGGCTGGCAATAGAGGCCGCATACTGCAGCGCGGAACGGGTTACCTTGGTCGGATCCAGGATACCCATTTCGATCATGTTGCCGTATTCTTCGGTTGCCGCGTTATAGCCCATGTTACCGTTGCTGGCTTTAACGTTGTTGGCAATCACGGACGGTTCTTCACCGGCGTTGGCCACGATTTGGCGCAAAGGCGCTTCCATGGCGCGACGGGCAATCTTGATGCCGACATTCTGGTCTTCATTGTCGCCACGCAGATCGGTGATGCTGTTGGCTACGCGAATCAGCGCTACGCCGCCGCCGGCAACCACGCCTTCTTCCACGGCCGCACGGGTCGCATGCAGGGCATCTTCCACGCGGGCTTTTTTCTCTTTCATTTCAACTTCAGTCGCGGCGCCCACTTTAATCACGGCAACACCGCCGGCAAGTTTAGCAACACGTTCCTGCAGTTTTTCACGATCGTAGTCGGACGTGGCGTCGTCACGCTGCTGGTTGATTTGGGCAACCCGGCTTTCGATGACGGCTTTATCGCCGATACCGTCGATGATGGTGGTGGTGTCTTTGGTGATGACGACACGTTTCGCCTGGCCCATATCTTCCAGGGTGGCTTTTTCCAGTTCCAGGCCGATTTCTTCAGAAATCACGGTACCGGCGGTCAGGACGGCGATGTCCTGCAGCATGGCTTTACGACGGTCGCCGAAGCCCGGGGCTTTGACAGCCGCAACTTTAACGATGCCGCGCATGGTGTTGACCACCAGGGTCGCCAGGGCTTCGCCCTCAACGTCTTCAGCGATGATCAGCAGCGGTTTGCCGGCTTTGGCAACGGCTTCCAGTACCGGCAGCATTTCGCGGATATTGGAGATTTTTTTATCAGCCAACAGGATGAACGGGCTTTCGAGTTCGATAGCGCCGGTTTCCGGTTTGTTGATGAAATAAGGGGAGAGGTAGCCACGGTCGAACTGCATACCTTCAACCACGTCCAGCTCGTCCTGCAGGCCTGAGCCTTCTTCAACGGTGATAACGCCTTCTTTGCCTACTTTCGCCATGGCTTCAGCGATAAGTTTACCCACGGTTTCGTCGGAGTTGGCGGAGATGGTGCCTACCTGGGCGATGGCTTTGGAGTCAGAGCAAGGTACGGACAGTTTTTTCAATTCTTCGACGGCGGCGATAACCGCTTTGTCGATACCCCGTTTCAGGTCCATCGGGTTCATGCCAGCGGCAACGGCTTTCAGACCTTCATTGACGATGGATTGAGCCAGAACGGTGGCGGTGGTGGTGCCGTCGCCCGCAGCGTCATTCGCTTTGGAGGCAACTTCTTTCAACATCTGGGCGCCCATGTTCTCGAACTTGTCTTCCAGTTCGATTTCACGCGCCACGGACACGCCGTCTTTCGTGATGACAGGCGCGCCGAAGGATTTGTCCAGCACCACGTTGCGGCCCTTGGGACCCAGGGTGACTTTGACCGCGTCTGCCAGAATGTTCACGCCGCGCAGCATTTTGATGCGGGCTTCGTTACCGAATTTTACGTCTTTAGCTGCCATTTGAATTTCCCTTAAATTCGTTCAGTTCAGATGATTACGCGAGAATTACGCCTCGACGATGGCCAGAATGTCGCTTTCGGACATGATCAAGACTTCTTCGTTATCGATCTTTTCTACTTTCACGCCATAGCCGTCGTTGAAAATCACGATATCGCCGACTTTCACATCCAGTGCTTTGATTTCACCGTTTTCGAGGATGCGGCCATGGCCGATTGCCAGCACTTCGCCACGGGTGGATTTACCCGCCGCGGAACCGGTCAGAACGATGCCGCCAGCCGATTTTGATTCAACTTCTTTACGCTTGACGATAACGCGATCATGTAATGGACGAATTTTCATTGAAAGCTCTCCTTAAGAAAGTCCGTATCTGTTTCGGGATGAATGCCGGGCATGCCCTCATGCCCTGCCTCGTGGTGATTAAGATGGGGGCGTTCGGTTACGCTTCAAGGGGAAAAAAAAGAATTTTTTTGCCTGAGCGGCTGTTTTTTAGCCGCCGTAAATAAAACCTCAGTATTTTCATTGCGTTAAAAAGCAGCCTGTGCCAAAAAAATTAACATCTATTTATCATCTTCGGGCCGGTGTTCGATGGCGTCGCGCGGAATATCCTTACGTTTGTACTCGCCCTCGAAGGTATCGCCGCCCGCATCATGGGAGGCAAAACCGCCGGCCGCGCCGCGCTGGAACCGCAGGTGGGGCAGCAGTTTCAGGGTCAGTGAATTCTGCACCGGCGGCAGCAACAGCAACAGGCCGAGAAAATCGGTAAAAAAGCCGGGCAACAGCAGCAGAAATCCCGCCAGCAGGATGGAGACGCTTTTGATCATTTCAGCGGCCGGGCTTTCGCCGTTGGCCATCTTGATCTGCATCTGGCCCAGGATCTTCAGCCCCTGGGTACGCACCAGCGACACGCCGATAAACGAGGTCAGCACAATCAGCAGCAGCGTAAAAAGCACGCCGATGACATGCGCGACTTGTATAAAAATCGTGATCTCTATATAGGCCACGAGAAATATCAGTAATAAGGGTATCCAACGCACCGAATTCTCCTTGGGTTGACTGGCCCGGCGCGGGCGCCTCATTGGATGCTGGCGGACGGCGGCGGGCTGATGACAAAAACGTGCCTGTGGTTATGGTATCCTGAAGCGCGGGTGTCGGCGCGGGTTATTTACCGCACTTTACATCACGCGGACTTGCCGCGCGCCCTGCCGGCACCCAGGCCGGACGAATGGCAAGCCATTAAAATAATTCTGTTAGATAATCGTGATCAACTTAATAGCGTCAGTGTTTAAGCAGCATATAATGATGAGCACAAGTGCATTGTCAGTGCAACGCGCTGGATAATAAAATTAATCTGAAATTATCCAGCGTCAATCGTTAAAAACATCGCTTATTAAGGAAGTACCCATGGCGAATACCATTCGTATAGAAGAAGACCTGTTGGGAACACGTGAAGTTCCTTCTGAAGCTTATTATGGCATCCACACGCTGCGCGCCATTGAAAACTTCTATATCAGCAACACCAAAATCAGCGACATTCCCGAATTCGTTCGCGGCATGGTGATGGTGAAAAAGGCGGCCGCGCTGGCCAACAAGGAGCTGCATACCCTGCCGCGCGCCATTGCCGATACGATAGTCGCCGCCTGTGACGAAGTACTGGATAAAGGCCGCTGCCTGGATCAGTTCCCCATCGACGTTTTCCAGGGCGGCGCCGGCACGTCGGTAAACATGAATACCAATGAGGTGCTGGCGAATCTCGGCCTGGAGCTGATGGGCCATCAAAAGGGGGAATACCAATACCTTAACCCCAACGATCACCTGAATAAATGCCAGTCGACCAACGATGTCTACCCTACCGGCTTCCGTATCGCGGTCTATATTTCCATCCTCAAGCTGGTCGAGGCGGTGGGCCAGCTGGGAGAAGGGTTCGAGCGCAAGGCGCAGGAATTCGCCACTATCCTGAAAATGGGCCGCACCCAGCTGCAGGACGCCGTGCCGATGACCCTCGGCCAGGAATTCCATGCCTTTACCGTGCTGCTGAAAGAAGAAAATAAAAACCTGCTGCGCACCGCCGAGCTGCTGCTGGAAGTGAACCTGGGCGCCACCGCCATCGGCACCCGGCTGAACACGCCCGACGGCTACCAGGCGCTGGCGGTGCAGAAACTGGCGGAAATCAGCAACCTGCCCTTGCTGCCGGCGGAAGATCTTATCGAGGCGACCTCCGACTGCGGCGCTTATGTCATGGTGCACAGCGCGTTAAAGCGCCTGGCGGTAAAACTTTCCAAAATCTGTAACGATCTCAGGCTGTTGTCCTCCGGTCCGCGCACCGGTCTTAACGAAATCAACCTGCCGCAGTTGCAGGCGGGCTCGTCCATCATGCCGGCCAAGGTCAATCCGGTGGTGCCGGAGGTGGTCAACCAGGTGTGCTTCAAGGTTATCGGCAACGATACCTGCATTACCATGGCGGCCGAAGCCGGTCAGTTGCAGCTGAACGTGATGGAGCCGGTTATCGGGCAGGCGATGTTTGAATCGGTACATATCCTGACCAACGCCTGCTTTAACCTGCTGGATAAATGCATTAACGGCATTACCGCCAATCGGGCGGTATGCGAAGCTTATGTGTTCAACTCCATCGGCATCATCACCTACCTCAACCCGTTTATCGGCCACCATAACGGCGATATCGTCGGTAAAATCTGTGCCGAAACCGGTAAAAGCGTGCGTGAGGTGGTGCTGGAGCGCGGGTTGCTGACGCCGGCCGAGCTGGATGACATCTTTTCGCTGGAAAACCTGATGCATCCGACCTATAAAGCCGTACGCTATACCGATGACAACGAGTAGCCGCGGGTAGCCTCTTGCGTTTTTCATTGCTGTCGCCGTAGCGCCGGCCGGGTTATACTGCCGGTCGGCGCTATACCGCGAGGTTGTCATGGCAGCAAAATTCCCGGCAGGAAAACGTATCCCGGCAGCCGATCCCGGCGCCGCGGACACGACTGAAACCCAAACATCTGAAAACAGCTCCACCGCATGCGGCGCCGCTGAAAACGGCATCATCATCATCCTTTGCACCGCCCCGGATAAAACCACCGCGCAGGCGCTGGCGGGCACCCTGCTCGGCGCGAAGCTGGCCGGTTGCGTCACGCTGCTGCCGGGGGCGACCTCGTTTTATTTCTGGGAAGGCAAGCTGGAACAGGAAGACGAAGTGCAGATGCTGATAAAAAGCCATGTCCGCCATCAGCAAGAACTGATTGCCTGCATTAAAAAACACCATCCTTATCAAACTCCGGAGTTACTGGTATTACCCGTCCAGGGTGGCGATCCAGATTATCTATCATGGCTCAACGCGTCCTTACACTGATCCTGCTGGCATGGCTGGGCATCGGCCTGCCGCCGCCCGCCGCCGCCGCGCTGTTCGGCAATTCGCCGGCCACGACCTTTGTGCCGGCCGACCAGGCGTTTAGTTTTGATTTTCACCAGCAGGGCGCCGATTTGGCGCTGAGCTGGCAGATCCGCCCCGGTTATTATCTTTACCGCCAACAAATCAAGCTGGAACCGGCCGGCGCCCGGCTGGGCGACCCCGCCATGCCCACAGGGCTGAACCATCACGATGAATTTTTCGGCGACGTGCAAATCTATCGCACCAGCCTGCGGTTAAACGTACCGCTGCTGGACGCGTCCGGCGGCGCGACGGTGCGGGTTACCTACCAGGGCTGCGCCGACGCCGGTTTTTGCTATCCGCCCGAGACCCGGGTAGTGCCGTTATCGGCGGTTGCCGGCAGCGGCGCCCCTTCCGCACCGGCGGCGATAACGCCGTCCCGGCCGCCGGACGCCGGCGCCCTGCCCTTCTCCCCGCTATGGGCACTGCTTATCGGTATCGGCATCGCCTTTACGCCCTGCGTGCTGCCCATGTATCCGCTGATTTCCGGCATTATCCTCGGCGCCGGCACGGCGCGGCTCAGCACCGGACGGGTGCTGGCGCTTGCCGGGGTGTATGTTCAGGGCATGGCGATGACCTATACCGCGCTCGGCATGGCGGTGGCCGCCGCCGGGCTGCGGTTCCAGGCCGCATTGCAGCAGCCCGCGGTGCTGATCGGCCTGTCGGCGCTGTTTATCCTCCTGGCGCTGTCCATGTTCGGGTTATTTACCCTGCAACTGCCGGTGGCGCTGCAAACCCGCCTGACGCTCTGGAGCAATCGGCAGCGGGGCGGCGCCTTGCCCGGCGTCTTTATCATGGGCGCGCTGGCGGGGCTGTTTTGCTCGCCCTGCACCACCGCGCCGCTCGGCGCTATTTTGCTGTATATTGCTCAAAGCGGTAACCTGGCCGTCGGCGGCGCGACGCTTTATCTGTATGCCCTGGGCATGGGGATCCCGCTGATCCTGGTGGCGGTGTTCGGCCACCGCCTGCTGCCGCGCGGCGGCCCGTGGATGCAGCAGATCAAACAAGGCATGGGTTTTGTTATCCTGGCGCTGCCGGTGTTTTTGCTGGAGCGCGTGTTTGGCGATACCTGGGGACTGCGGCTGTGGAGCGGGCTGGCGGTCGCCTTTTTCGCCTGGGCGCTGCTCGCCAGCCGGGAGAGCCGTTTTCGCGGCGCCCGACTGCTGCAAATGATCCTGCTGGTGCTGATGGTCGTGGCGGCCAGGCCGCTGCAGGACTGGGCATTTTCGCCCACGGCGGGCGTGAATGCCGCCGTGGACGGCGCGGCGCCCGTCTTCAGGCGCGTCGCCACCAGCGCGCAGATTAACCAGGCGCTGAACGCCGCGCCCGACAGGCCGGTGATGCTGGATTTGTATGCGGACTGGTGCGTCGCCTGTAAAGAATTTGAAAAATACACCTTCCCCGCCGATGGGGTGAAACGTCAGCTTGCCAAGCTGACGTTATTACAGGCGGATGTCACGGCCAATTCGCCGGAGCAACAGGCCCTGCTCAAGGAGTTGCGGGTGTTGGGCCTGCCCACCATCCTGTTTTTCGACCGCCAGGGACGGGAAATTCCTGGCTCAAGGGTAACCGGCTTTCTGGATGCCGATGACTTTCAGCGCCATTTGCAGAAAGTCGCCCCATAACCGACACTAGGGACTGGCAACCGCAAGCTTTTAGGAGGCATACGTGCAACGCGAACAGGTACTGGATTATGCGTTGAACCTTTTGGAACAAAAAGGTTTTACCCTCGTTTCACTGGAGATGCTTGCCGACGGCCTGGCGATTCCGCGCGCCGAGCTTGAGCAGTACTGGCCGGACCGGGAGGCGCTGCTGCTGGACTGCCTGCGCTATCACGGCGAGCAGGTGGACGGCTGGCGCAGCCAGTTGCTGCTGGATGCGACCCTTGACCCGCAGCAAAAGCTGCTGGCGCGCTATAAGGTACTGGACGAGCAGGTGCGCCAGCAGCGTTACCCCGGCTGCTTGTTTGTTGCCGCCTGTAGTTTTTATCCGGCCGCCGACCATCCGATCCATCAGTTGGCCGAACGGCAAAAACAGGCGTCCTACGCCTACACCCGCGAACTGCTCGACCAGTTGGAAACCGATGATCCCACCATGGTGGCGCAGCAAATGGAACTGATCCTGGAGGGTTGCCTGAGCAAGCTGCTGGTGAAGCATCAGCTCCAGGATGTGGCCGTGGCGCGCCGTTTGGCGGAGGATATCCTGCGGCTGGCGCTGTGCCGTAAAAACGGCGCGTTGAGCTGAATTGCGCGCTCTTTTGCCTGAAAAGTCAGCGATTGAGTGGGGTTACGCATAAATCCTCAATAAATCCATTGACGAACAGCGGTCAATACGGTTTAATGCGGCGCGTTGCCCGGATAGCTCAGTCGGTAGAGCAGGGGATTGAAAATCCCTGTGTCCTTGGTTCGATTCCGAGTCCGGGCACCATGAATTAAAGAAACCAGCTTAGCAGCTGGTTTTTTGCTTTCTGGCGTCTGGACTCTCCATCGAACGGCGTTCGATGACTCGCCTCATCCCTGAGGCTCGCCCTGCGGGCCAGCGCTAAAGCGCTGTGCAAAAACGCTCCCGGCGTTTTTGTCCGAGTCCGGCGATAATCTACGTTCCACCAGCCACCGCGCCAGCGCCTGGCCGTACCCGCACAGCAGATGGGCATCGGGCTCAAAGCGAGGCGAGGTCATGGGCCGGTCATCCACGGTCAGACTGGCCCGCAGATGAGATGTGAGGGCATCGTCCATCTAGGGGGTGATGGACTGAACGGCGTTGGTCTTACCGGCCATACTGGGTTACCGACGGACCTGCCGATGACAAGTCTGGCTGAGGCCACGGAAAAGCTGGAAAGGTACAGCATCGCTGGAAAATTGAAACGTTCCCTAAGGTTATAAAGTCCGGATGTCAGGCAGAGCGCTCCAGACTGGGTTCGGCAGAGCGGCTGACAAATTGACTCTGTTGTTACTGCATCCTGAGCTGGCGGATATACGGGTTTACAAGGTTAAGCAGAGAAATGCCCGCCGCTCCGGCAAAACTTGCTTGCAGCGAAACAGAGAGAAAATACTGGGCACGATGGTTAAAGACAGGACGCAAGTCATGTCATCATCTACTCTCAAAAAAATAGTGCAATGCTATTTGACCTGACCTAGAAAAAGCCAACCCCATTAATTTTGGCAGGCTTATATTGTTTCGCCAAATTCAATGGTTTTTACCTGATATTGCCGCTGAACATACCTTCACGGAAAACCCTTGCGGCTGGATCAGTGGTAAATAAAACCAGATCGGTATTTTGTTCCACTTTTATAGTATGTGCCCCATTGTCGCTGATGATGACGCTTTCACCACTCTCGAGTTCAATATCGCCAATTTTTGCTCGCCCCTCGAAAACATAAAGTATTCTCGTAACGCCAAGGACGGGAATGTTCGGCAAAGATAGCTCTTCATTCTGGCTCAGGCGAGCATCCTGCAACCAGGTTTGGGACCGGAAGATCAATGGCGCATTTTCTGGCCCAGCGATCAATCTCCAGGCATGTTCACTGTACGGCGTGCCAAAATCATGGAACTGGACCTGAGGCCTTAGATTGCTCTGAGCAGGGCGCACAAAAATTTGCAGGCACTGCATAGAATCGCCATGCTTACCCAAGATGCGCTCTTCGTGTTGAAAAGTATGGCCCGCATTCATCAGCATCAGACGCGAATTTGAGATCTTTTCTTCATTACCCACGGTGTCGAGATGCAGCATTTCCCCTTTACGCACATAAGTCAGGATTTCATCGTCTTTATGTGGATGCATAGAGATAACTGTACCCGGCTTTATATTCGCATGGTCAATACGACCTATGGCGCCAATGCCACTATCATCAGATTGCTGCACCATACCCGGCCAGAGGATTTCGATACCAAAACCACCTGAACCATGACGGTGTTTATTACTACGAAAAATTTTTTGCATATTGCCCATGATGATTCCTTATTACGGCGCGACCAGCCAGGAAGTGGTTAACGAGGCTAAATTGCTATCGCAATAGTTGAATTTATTGTCCACGCCCAAACTTACTGGAATGACTCCATGAGGACCTGAACCAGTTTTTCACCTTCAGGCGTGGCCCAGCTACCAGCCAGCTCAGCAATGAGCTGATTAGTGGTGGTAAGCGTAATGCCGTTCTTATCCATACGGCGCAGCGCGATGTCATCCGCCATTTTGGTTGGAGATGCGCCTGCATCTGCAACAACCTGGATGTCAAAACCCTGTGCGGCGAGCGTTAGGGCTGGGTACACGGTGCAGACATCATTAGTGACGCCAGCAATGATCAATTTCTTTCTTCCCGTCGCCTTAACCGCCGCGGCAAATTTCTCATCATCCATAGCGTTGACGATGCCCATGCGTTTGATGCGCGCCTTGAATTCTTTTGGAATAATTGTTTCCAGTTCTTCAAGCAATGGCCCCTGCGCATATTCTTCCATGCTCGAGGTCAACACGACGGGCATATCCAGAATGGCAGCCGATTTTGCCAGCATCAGAGCATTACGTTTAAGTTCTTCGAAAGGCATCGATTTTGCCCAGCCCATCGTACCAACCTGATGATCAATCAACAGCATGGCGGAATTGTCAGCGGTAAATCTTTCAAAGCTCATCAGTATTATCCTATTGTTTAATAATGTTTTTATGCAGGTGCATTTGTTACCACATCGCAAGGATTTTGTTAATTCGGTGCGAATGACTAAATTATAGGCTGCCAATTTTTGGAATAAATAGCTAAAATTAGAATTAAACATTCCACTGATGGAACAATGTATATGGAGCTTCTGAATCACATGTCTTACTTCGTTGAAGTCGTTAAAGCTAAAAGCTTTCGCGGCGCGGCGGAGTCGTTAGGCATGCCAAACTCTACGCTTTCTCGCAAGATTGGGGAGCTGGAAAAGACCATTGGCCTGCGGTTGTTACATCGAACAACGCGCAAGATAGAACTGACTGAAGCGGGCCAGATTTATTATGAGCGCTGCCGACGTATTGTGGATGAAGCCCGACTTGCGCATGAACAACTGGGTACCATGTTGGCCAATCCTGAAGGTTTGCTAAGAATCTCACTGCCGGCTGATTTTGCCATCGTGGTTCTGACACCGATCATCTGCCAGTTCTCTGAGCGTTATCCTGGCATCAGCTTTGATTTCGACCTTACTCCCCGAAATGTCGATCTGGTGTCGGAACCCTTCGACCTCGCCATCCGGATGGGGGCGCTGCCCGACTCAGGACTAATAGCGCGTAAACTGGGTGCATTACCTCGTTATGTTTATGCTTCTCCACAATATATTGCGGCAAAAGGCACTCCTGACACACCACAAGCCCTGTCTGAACATGAATGCCTTGTCATGCGCCCGGAAAAAACCGCGAGCTGGCATCTCTATCATGGCGGGGAAAAGGTGAGTGTTCGGACTTCCGGGCGTTTCCAGATGAACAGCATCGGGATGATGCGCCGCCTGGCGACGATGGGGATAGGGGTAGCGGTGTTGCCAGAACTCATCGTTGCAGACGATGTTAAACGTAATGATTTAACAAGGATATTAGCGCCCTATGAAGCTGAAGCGGTGACAATCTATGCATTGACGGAAACACGTTTGTTACCTGCCAAAGTTCAGGTATTTATCGAGTACCTACGTGAACATTTAAAATGAAAGGTGGATGATTTAGGGCTGCAATCTTACGCCGCCCGGCAAAAATTAAGATGAGAGAAAGTACCTGTCACTTTTAACAGAAACTGATATAGGTCGTAAAATTGAGATGAGTATAAAGGCAAGTAAAATTAAGGGAATGAAAAACCGTCCTATTTCCTGATGATAGAGAGCGACCAGAACGGCTGCAGTCACAATAAGTCATGCCGTAACCAGAGTCGCTTACCCCCACATGTTTAAAATAAGAAACTGTGGGGCCAATAATGTTCACAACAAAACCGGTTATAAAAGCCACAACAATCAACCCTAAAACGTCATCTTCTACTATCATGGTGTTAATGTTCATCCTGATGAAAAAATTTATTCAGCCAAAAAACTGACATGAATGACCCAAATGATTTATTTTTAATATTTCCTTCATAGCGGGCTAATAGATTCAGGAATGCTGCGGAGCAGATACTATCTTATATAGTGATGGTTTTATTATTCCATAAATGGAAAACACAATTCCGTAATATGAACGTCTAAAAATAAAAATATGTTCTAGCATTTTAAAGGTAAGCCATAGCCAACTATCAATGGAGCAATAACCATGAGTGATAAGAACGCCCGCCCAGTCGCAGTGATTGCCGGAGCAGGAGCCGGGAATGGACAGGCTCTGGCAAAACGTTTTTCAGACGCTGGATATAGTGTTGCCCTGCTAGCGCGTAGCCTCGAAAAAACTCAGGAACTGGCGAATAAGATCAGTAATGCCAAAGCCTATGCATGTGATGTAGGAGACCAGACATCTGTAGTTACGGCATTTAGCGCCATTCATAAAGAGCTGGGGCATGCGGAAGTGTTAATCTTCAACGCCGGTTCCGGTGTTTTTGCCGACGTTGAATCCATCACGCCGGAACAGTTTGAATCGGCATGGCGAGTCAATGCCTATGGAGCGTTGCTGTGCGCGCAGCAAATTATTCCTCTAATGAAGGCTAATCAAAAGGGCGATATTGTTTTCATTGGCGCGACGGCATCCCGCCGTGGCGGCGCTAATACAGCGGCATTTGCGCCAGCTAAAGCAGCACAGCATAGTCTGGCTGAATCCATGGCACGTAAGTTATGGCCAGAAGGCATTCATGTTTCAGTTGTGGTGATTGACGGTATTGTTGATCTACCTAAGACACGTGAAAGCATGCCTGACAGACCTGAAGATGAATTTGTTGCTCCGCAAGCAGTAGCCGAGGCCGCCTACTTTATGACGACTCAGCCCAGGAAAGGTTGGAGTTTTGAGACGGAAGTCAGGCCGTGGCGCGAGACGTGGTAAGCGTAGCTCGCCTGGCATTGATTGCTTACTAAGCCTAAACCCCATCTGCTTTGTTAAACAGCACAATGGCTGGCCAGATGGATATTAATTATACAGAACCCGTAACGCCAATGTCATTACGATTTATATATATTGAGGGGGAATCGAACCGAAGGAACGAACCGGACTTATTTCCGTACTACCGACCCACTCTCATGATCTACAAGCAAAAATACGGGTCAACCTGCGGATCTTGACAACTGGCAGGGATAAAATTTATTAAGGAATTCAACTTAATAGAAAACTGGATGACCCCGAGTCGGGCACCATGATGTAGCGAATCCAGCTTAGCAGCTGGTTTTTTGCTTTCTGGCGTCTGGACTCTCCATCGAACGGCGTTCGATGACTCGCCTCATCCATGAGGCTCGCCCTGCGGGCCAGCGCTGACGCGCTGTGCAAAAACGCTCCCGGCGTTTTTGTCCGAGTCCGGGCACCACCATTTCTTTTTTATGCTTTCTTATGAATCCATATATCTTAAATTCAATAGGTTAGCGTAAGAACCCTTTCCGATACGTTTTGATTTATCCCTAGGTATCTGGAAAATGTGGGGTCAAATTGCGGGTCATTCAGTGCGATGAATGGGGTGACCCTCACATGGCTCTGACTGACTGGACTGCCCCCGTTTTACGCAAAATCTAAGGTAACAATTCAAGCAATTCGTGAGTTACACATGCGCAGATTATGTAAAATACAAATTCACTCACCCATCCTTTGATTGAGAATTTAAGCGACTTAATGAGGCGCCATGGACTTGAAAAAACTTGGTTTAGTAAACCCCCTGGACGACAAATTTCCGGCATATGTCTGGGCCAGGATAATCTAAAGAAAACTATAATAAAAAAACATCCAATCATTGAAGTATAAGGTGCAGACCGTCCCAAAGGCGTAGTCATTTTTATTACTAGCCAAAATAGCGTACCAAAAAATATTAAGGCAGCGACTACTGAAATTAGGTACTCTATCAGCAAGTATGCGTTAAGCAATCTTGGTCGCCGCATTAGAGATATCTGAGCAATATTGCAACCGTATAGATAATAGACTACCACCAGGCCGACCAGGAAAGTCGACCCCTTGCTTAACTTCGCATGTGGTAATATGCATAAAAGAAGAGACCCCCAGAAAGCAAAAAGGAACAAGCCAGACCAATTTAATGCTAACCGAGGTTGCAACACAAAATTAAAAATAACGGGATTAAGTCTTGTAACTAATTCAGGATATTTGTATTTAAAAAAAGAGGCTTGCTTGTGCATATCAGCGACTAGATTTGGCGTCAACCTCGTCCAGAATGGCAATGATTGGCGTTCACTCAGTAATAACTGATTAGCAAGACGCACACTACAACTTGCCGATTCACTGTCCACCTGTATGCGTTTCCAGACCCTCGCCAGCTCAGTCTGCCGCATTTGTGTTTCAATTGCCTGTACCACGAATGGCTGCAACATTGGATAGGTGTTATTTTTTTCCCAGCCCCACCCTAGCCTCTTAGAAACTGTTTCGATATCTCCTTCAATTATCCCTGGCTGATTAGCCAGCGCCATGGCGAAATGTTGGTGAAATTGCTGTTGCTGCTCCAGGTTTCCATTTCGAGTAATTTGCGTCCACAAACGATCCAATGCCGGCAATCCCACCATTTCATTATGCACGACGTCTTTGGCTACTTGAGCGACATCGTCTAATGTATAAGGCATTGGAGACACCGGAACATGCAGCCACGGTGTCCCTGCGCAATTGCTGCCACAAATCTCCAGTTCAACCGAATTCACTATTGGTTGCTTTATTTTTTTCTCTGAAATGTCTAAAGGTATCAATGATAAATTGGGCTGAGCCGCTAATGCCTTTGCCTGCTCAAAGGCTTCGCGTAACTGCTGATAGCCTTTGGGATCACGGTCAGGCCGATGCAATTTTAATTGGTGTGCATAGGTGCGCCGAATCAGCGCCAGATCTTCAGTGGGCGCAATGTTCAGAATCGTCCAGATATCCATTATGACGTTCCATCGTCAAGGCGATCGAGGGCTGCCTCTACTCGCTGTCGCGTAAGGGCAATTTGGCGCGGGTCCTGGCTGTCTAACGCCTGCTCGAAAGCAGTGATAACCGTGTCAGCCCACTGCCGCTCATCACCAAGCAGGACATTGAAGAGCCGAGCTCCACGGTCAAGAAGAGCGCGGTTGATAGGATTGTCTCGGGGGTTTTGTTTCAGATTAGATAGCCTCTGCAAACTTTCTGCGATTTGTTTTTCACTCATTTGCCCAGGAACTTTTTCGATGACCATACATATCGGCACAGTTGCATCATCATGGCTACATTGAATTTCTAATAGGCCATCAACGGTGTAGGTGAAACGCACGTCTAGGGAAACCTCCTCTGCCTTTTTCGGCGGTACCTCTACCGACATTTCACCCAGGAAGACATTGTCCTTTACCCGACGCGCCTCACCTTGAAAGATTTTGACCAGCACAACCTTTTGATTGTCAAATACAGTGCAAACACGTTTCATGATGCTTACCGGTAGGAACGTGTTGCGCTCAATTAAAGGCAGGAAAAACCCTTCCTCCAGCTGTCCAGAATGTTGCTTGGCAATTTCTATGCCTAGTGTAAAAGGCATGACATCAGTGAGAATAATTTCTTCTACCGCACTGTCAGCCATAATCATGCCAGCCTGCACGCCGGCACCGAGAGCAACAGCTTCATCAGGGTTGAGATCATATCGGGGGAATCGGCCAAATAATCGCGCCACTGTTTGGCGAATCAACGGCATGCGGGTAGCACCTCCGACCAGCAGAATATGATCGAGATCGGATAGTGAAAAACGCGCATCGTGGAGCGCCTGCATAATAGGTTGCTGTAATCTCTCAAGTAAAGGTTGACAGGATTGTGCAAACTGGTGTTCATCTAAAGACCAAAGCCACTCTTTTCCGCCCCATGTCAACTCTGCTTTACCATTACTATTGAGAGATATGCTCCGTTTCATGGCCTCCGCCTGTGCCAGAAGGCTTGGATGTATCTGGGGGATGTATTGCTCAAGGTCGGGATGAACCTCTAACATCCATCGGCAAATTGCCTCACTGAAATCATCACCGCCGAGCATCACATCACCACAACTGGCACGAACTTCCACTACGCCTTCAAACATATCGATAATGGAGACGTCAAATGTGCCACCACCTAAATCGAAGGTCAGGTATTTCTGTTCATGATTTTCGAGAAGACCGAAAGCTAAAGATGCAGCGGTCGGTTCGTTAAGCAAACGCACAACATTGAGTCCAGCAAGCTGACCCGCGGTTTTAACCGCCCTGCGCTGCACATCATTGAAATAGGCCGGAACGGTTATTACCGCATCAGTAAATGATCCTTTATTCCAGGTTTCCACATCCTCTTTCAACTGACGTAAAAGAAGTGCGGAGATTTCTTCCGCTCGAAAGCTTAAATGACCTATTTGAATTTTGGTGGATGAACCCATATGGCGCTTGAAGCTCGCCTTAGTCATATGGGGATGACTGATTAATCTGGCATATGCACTCTGCCCTATAAGAATATTGCCATGGTCATCAAGGCCAACAACTGATGGCGTCAGTAAATGACCGTGCCTGTTGGGAACCAGAACCGGACGCCCATCCAGCCATAGGCTGGCTGCACTGTTCGTCGTACCAAGATCAATCCCTAATACTTCCCTTACTGTCATTCTTTGCTCCCGAAATTCCTTTTATAGAAAACATGCCAAGAATAAGCATTAAGCTCAGATTAAACAATAAGTCGTGAAAAATTTATCCTTATCGAGAGCAAAGCATAATCATTAAATACAATTATTAAATGATTATATTTGATTGTTATAAAACGAGCTATATATTCATTATCCAACTAATCAAAAAGGTTGTGTAATCGCATTTAAGCAGAATATTTAAAATCTAGGTACAAATTAAATTTTTACTTTCGATTAATTAATAATTTCCTGTATTTTACTATCACAGTAAGCGTCAATTCAGGGCCATATTGATGCTTATTCAGCAGGGATACTGAGGTTCCACGGCAGGAGTTCTGTGATCTTATTGATGGGATGATCCGCGGTAGTCGCCAGTATATGGCGCAGATACGCTTCCGGCTCCACGCCGTTTAATTTGCAACTGCCGATTAGCGTATACATCAGCGCCGCACGTTCGCCGCCACTATCAGAGCCGAAGAACAGATAATTTTTTCGGCACAGGCTCACCCCCGCAGCGCGTTTTCAGCGATATTATTGTCGATCTCCGCCCAGCCATCACCGGCGTAGTGATACCGGCGTAGTAATACAGTGCCGGCCAGTGATTCATCAGATAGTTGAACGCCTTGGCCGTATCGGCCTGACGCGACAGTGTAGTGAGCTTTACCCGAGTCCAGCGCTCCAGACCGATGAGTATCGGCCGGGAGCGCGTTTCGCTCGCCCGCCTTCGTTCTTCGGCCGGACGCCCCCGGATGTCGGCTTCGATTGCGTACAGCTCACCGATCCGGCTCAGGGCCTCGGTAGTGGCCGGCGACGGATGGCGCACATGAATATCATGGATTTTACGCTCCTTACGTGCCGGAGATACCGCAGGCTCTTTGCAAAAGGGAAGAATGCAAATCTTGCCATTGCGGCCGTCGCCCGGGAGCTGGCCGGCTTTATCTGGGATATTGGCCGTCTGGCGATGTCGCTATCGCTGGAGCCACATAACACACTGATGGCATAAGAGAACAAGAAACGAGAGAACCGGCATGATCGAAGAGCGTTTCCTGAAGGCGGCGTAGCCCGGTACAACAGCAACCCACGGCTACGCTTCGCGGCGGCAGGGCAACGCTAATTCGCGTCGTAAGAAAGTGGCAGGCTCAAATGACGGACCTCTGTAATGCGGTATCCAACCCGCGAATATCAGCGTGATCCACCGTCGGATTTACTGCTACGTCGCCCTCAGGAAATTTAGCCTATGAAAAAAAACGGCCACACCAGCGATTTTGGTTTGACACGGAAAGTCATATCAGCGTACGCCCAGCGCCGTCTGTTTTTAACCGAAGCCGTTAGATACCCTGCGTGTCCGTCTGTCATAAGCTGTGCCCACGATCAAGCGAGGCCGACCCGGAGCATTCCGCTCCCTGGCGCTTTAGCCCTCGCCGACCCTTAATTCCGGCTCCGCGGCGCAAATCGCAGCGAGGAAATCGATAAATTGCCGCACCCGGGAGGGCATGCGCCGTCCGGCGGCGGTAACGGCGTTGATCGGAAAGGGCGCCGGCGCATGCCGGTCCAGAATTCGTACGACCTCGCCGGAGGCCAGCACATCCGTAAACAACCAACTCGCGTGATGGGCGATGCCGAGGCCCGCGAGAACCGCGCCGCGGACATGCTCGGCGTCATTGGTGCGAAACGCTCCCCCACCGTCGACCGTGACCTGCCGGCCGTCTACGTGGAAACCCCAGCCAATAATATCGCCCTGGTAGACATAGCCGATACGCTGGTGGTTACGCAGTTCGTCTAACGTTTGCGGCGTACCGTGTTGGGCTAGATAGCTGGCGGAGGCCAGGGTTATCATCCGCATGTCGCCGATGCGCCGGGCGACGAGTGCTGAATCCGAAAGCCGACCGATACGGATCGCGACGTCTATTCCCTCCTCGATGAGGTCAACGTGCCGCCCGGAAACTTCCATCTCGATCGCGACGTCGGGAAAACGACTCCTGAAATCCAATAGCCGGGGAATAACGAACATCCTCCCGAAGGCTGGCGCGAGGGTCACGCGAACCAGCCCTGAAGGGGCCGACTGCCCTTCAAGGATTCTCTCTTCGACAACGTCGAGATCCTGAAGGATGCGGACGGTGGCCTCGTAATAGTCCTGTCCTGCGGGCGTCACGGCAAGGGCACGGGAATTTCTCGCGATAAGTTGTGTCCCGAGCCGCGCTTCAAGCGCTGCGAGCTGTTTGCTGACGGTCGGCTGGCTGACGTTGAGGTCCCGCGCTGCCTGTGAAAAGCTTCCGCTTTCGACGACACGTACGAACATCCGCATCGTGTCCAACTTATCCACCATTTTCATTCCCCAGAAGAATAGAAGACATTACCGTTCCGATCTTACCTTATTGTTTATACGACGTAGCTCTGCAGGCAAACGCAGATCTTTATGGCCGCCCGCGGAATTCTGACTCCCGACGCAAACCCTCCCATCACCATCAACACATGATCGTCGATGAATATCGCCGAAAGAATCGCTTTATGTCGATGGCGCTTGCCGACCAGGCCACGGCCCGCTGTGAACACCCTACAGCGAATAATTCCAAATAAGAATAGATGGTATTCATTTAGCGTCAATTTCATTCTCAAGAAGAATATGAGAATCTGCATTCGTCCACCCGCTCAGGGTCCAGAATTGAAACGAATTGAAAGGAAGAATTATGGCAATCAAGATTTATGGTGATGCAGGCTCGGGCAGCTTGCGTCGCGTGAACACGGCTGCGAAGATCATGGGCATTGAACTCGAACGCGTTAACGTTGATCTGTTCAAAGGCGAGAGCCAGACCGCCGAGTTCAAATCGCGCCTCAATCCCCACGGTTTGACACCGGTTCTGGAAGAAGGAGACACCATTCTCTGGGAGTCTTCAGCGATCAATCTGTATCTGGCCAGCAAGGTGGATTCGCCGCTGGCCGGAACCACGCAGGAGGAGCGCTTTCAGGTCCTTCAGTGGATGTTCTGGTCGGGCGAGCAGTGGCGTACTTTCACCACCACCATCTTTGATGAGCGGGTCGGGAAGACGGTTATGGGCTTACCGAAGGACGAGCCCCTCATTAAGTTCGCTGAGGGTAAGATTCGCGCCGCAGCGAAAGTACTCGACCAGCATCTTGCAGGCCGCAAGTTCATGGTTGGCCAAGCGTTGACCTTGGCTGATATTGATATTGCGGCGCCCTTCTCCCAAGTCGATCGGGCAAAGTTTCCGTTCAAGGAATATCCGAACCTCATCGCTTGGCACGATAATCTTCTTCAGTCGTTCCCAGCGTGGGCGGAGACGAAGGCTGAGATTGATGACCGTATGGATGGCTTCCTGGCGAGTGTCGGCGTGAAGCTATAAATTCACGGCTTTCCGTACGGCCAGCACGCGTATGGAGAGGGTGCGGACTTGGACGTTGTGGCGCGGGCCGGCACAAGAACAATCCACGGCGACGCTTCGCGACCACAATCCATGGACTGTATTCATCATCTTTATCCGGCTGGGTTTGACCTCTTTCGCCTTATCGTCTTGCCGCCAGCCAGACCGTATGCCCCGAACAGTGGGGATCTTCCGGCACCATGTCGATGACATCGAAGCCATGCGCATCCAGTAGCGCGCGGTATTCTTCCGGCGCCAGGCTCGCATGGAACAGCGGCTCGCCCTCAAATTGTCCCATTGCGATCCCCTTCCCTGGGCCGCTGGTAAACATCAGCGCGCTGCCCGGGTGGCTGTGCCGCGCAAAGATCGGGAACATCTTTTGTTGGTCCCGCTGGGTGAGATGGAAAAAACTGTCCCACGCAATCAGGCCAGCAAAGGTTTCGCCGAGCGCCAGCTTGCGCATATCCAGCGCCAGCCAGCGCTGCGCGGGAAAACGCGCGCGGGCGCGATCCAGCATCGCTGTGGCGCCATCAATACCGGTGAGCTGAAAACCCAGTTGAATAAAATACCCGGCAATGGGCTGACCATTACCGCAACCGATATCGAGAATGTGCCCCTCCCCGCCAATCGCGGTGATGAACTTATCCAGCCAGCTTTTTTCAACGAGCGTGCGCGAGCGCTGGCGGGCAAAGGCATCAGCATGGCGCTGGTAGAGGGAAAGAATATTTTTTGCCGCGTGTTTGTCCACAACTCCCCCGCTGTTTTCATTTTTTCAATTCCGCTCAGGCAATGCTTCCAGCCGTCCAGTCATGCTCAAACACGCTTTAACCTGCGGTTTTCCCGTTGCGCGAAGAGAGCCATGCCGGCTATCATCGCCGCCGCAAAGATGGCCCCCTTGAGTGATCCGGTGCCCAGTAAGACCAAGGCCGGTCCGGGACAAATACCCGCCAGGCCCCAGCCGATGCCAAATAAAGCCGCGCCGCCAATCAGCGGCTTATCAATCCGGCGGTTGTCGGGGAGAGACAGTGTCTCGGCAAAGACCGGGCGCGAACGCTTTTTTACGGAACGGAACGCCAAAAAACCGACGCTGATGGCTCCCCCCATCACAAACGCCAAAGACGGATCCCATACTCGGGTGATATCGAGGAAACCAATCACCTTGCCTGGATCCGCCATACCGCTGACGAGAAGCCCGACGCCGAATAATAACCCGGCGATCAAAGAGAAAAACACATTCATTGCCGTCTCCGGATGGGTGCAATCACCGTAAATACCCCTTCAGCCAAACGGTCACCGCAGCAACACACATAAACGTAACGGTGGCTGCCAGCGATCGCGGCGATAACCGTGAGAGGCCGCAGACCCCGTGACCACTGGTACAACCTGACCCGTAGCGGGTACCGATACCGACCAGCAGTCCCGCAATGATCAGCAGAGGCCAGGACGCGTCGACGGTACTTTCAGGCAGTGGGGAAAATTGTTTATACACCAGCGGGGATGCGACCATGCCGAGCAGAAAGGCCAGCCGCCATGCGCGATCGGCGGTTTTCAGCGATAATAAGCCGCCCAGGATGCCGCTTATTCCGGCGATCCGGCCGCAAAACAGGATCAAAACCCACGCCGCCCCACCGATCAGCAGGCCCCCGGCAAAACTTTGCCCGGGGGTGAAGTGCTGCATATCAATGATCATTGCCCACGCCCTCCTCTGCCGGTCCCGGGCAGTAAAGCTGATATAATGTCTTGAGTAATACCACGATGTCCGGGTCGCCTATCCGATAAAAAATCTGTTTTCCTTCACGGCGCGTGGCAACCATTTTTTTTCTGCGCAGGACGCCCAGTTGCTGGGATAACGTCGGCTGAACTATCCCCAGCGCGCTTGCCAGCTCGCCGACCGAAGACTCATGCTGACTGAGGTGGCATAACAGCAGCAGACGATCTTCGTTCGCCAGTGATTTTAATACGCCAAGGGTTCTGGCGGCGGCTAACCGCATCCTTTCCCGCTCGCTCCGGTGGTTCATCTGCTGTCGGACGCCTTAAGGTATAGTTGTTAACAATTTATAAATTAATATAATATTATATTGTATATCGAGATGAAATAGCCAGCCCATGATGATCTTCCGGCGACAGCCGCCTTGCTGTGTCCCGGCTGTTATCGCCTTAACACCTCTTCCACGAAAAGCGCAAACTGTCTGGCTTTCGCACTGGTCATCCGCCCTGTGGGAAATACCGCCCATAAATCAATATCCGGCAGCGACCATGCCTCCAGCAACCGACGGACGCCGCCGTTGGCCAATTCCCGGGCAAACATCCAGTCGGAGGCGATGGTGAGCCCCATATGCGCAAGTACGGCGGCGCGGATGCCTTCGGCGGCGCTGAGGCGCACCCGTCCCCGCATAGCAACGGAAATGTCGCTGCCGCCGCGGGTAAAACGCCAGACGTCGCTTGTCTGGCTAAAACCAATCGCCTCATGCTCCGCCAGATCGGCGGGCTTTTCCGGCTCCCCGAACCGGGCGAGATATTCAGGCGTGGCAAGCACCGAACGACGGGAGGTGGCCAGCCTGCGCGCCACGGCGTTCGAATCCGCAAGCCGGCCCATGCGCAGGGAGATGTCGATACCTTCGGCAAGCAGGTCAATGGGCCGGTCATCCAAAATGAGATCCACGCTCAGGTCGGGATGTTGCGCCATAAATTGCGGCAAATGGGGAATCACATGCAGGCGGGCGAACGTCGGCGCGGCGGAAATCCGTAAATTGCCGGCAAGGCCCGCCGCGATC
The DNA here is from genome assembly GCF_047324285.1 of Sodalis sp. RH14. Classification (NCBI taxonomy): domain Bacteria; kingdom Pseudomonadati; phylum Pseudomonadota; class Gammaproteobacteria; order Enterobacterales; family Bruguierivoracaceae; genus Sodalis; species Sodalis sp. RH14. The sequence goes on along the minus strand of NZ_CP178739.1, from coordinate 627,303 downwards.
CCCTTGGCCGCGACATCGGCTTCATCCGCCCCCTCGATAACAACGCGCGCATGTTCGTAATAGCGTAATCCCGCCTCGGTGGGCGTCAGGCCGTGGGTTGAACGCAGCAGTAAACGCACCTGCAGCCGCGCCTCCAGTTGCGCAATGGTTTTCGAAACCGCCGGCTGGCCGATATTTAATATTCTCGCCGCGCCGGAAAAAGAGCCGGCATCCACCACGCGAATAAACACGATCATCGCCTGCAGCCGATCCATATATTCCCCCTGGGAATGAGCGTTATCGCTTCGTGCCATCTGCCATTCCTGCGTAGTAATAGCAGATACTCTGTCCACACGCTAGCCCACAACGTACGGAGAGTTGCCATGTACCACCTTTACGCCTTCGCCACGCCTAACAGCGTCAAGGCCGTCATCATGCTGGAGGAACTGGCTCAGGACTATCAGCTGCGCCCCATCAACGTGAAACAGGGTGAACAAAAGGGCGATGCGTTCCTCGCACTGAACCCCAACGGTAAGGTGCCGGTACTGGTGGAAGCCGGTGTCGAAGGGAATGAACCGCTGGTGCTGACCGAGTCCTCGGCCATTCTGGTTTATCTGGCTGAAAAGCACGGCCGGCTCTTGCCGAACGGCGGCGCCGAACGCGCAAGGGTCTTCGAGCAGCTGTTCTTTCATGCCTCGGCGCTGAGCCCAAGCTTCGGCCAGGCGGGATTTTTCAAACGCCTGGCAAGCGAGCCGCAACCCCTGGCGGAGCTGCGCTTCAGTACCGAGGCCGAACGGGTTACCGGCCTGATGGATAGGGTGTTGCATGAACGCCGGTTCGTGGCGGGCGACATCTACAGCATCGCCGACATTGCCCATTTCGGCTGGTTCTGGCGGCGCGAATTCGCCGGCGTCACCCTGGATGTCCATCCCAATATCGCACGCTGGTACGACCAGATGAGCCAGCGTCCGGCGGTCCGCCGCGCCATTACACGTCTCAACGCGCTGGTCCCTCAGGCCTGATTTCTCATTACCGGAGTAATAAACCATGTTGCATTTTGAAGACTATCGCCATTCATTTCCCAACGCCCGTTTGACACGCTCCGCCAGCGGCGTACTGGAAGTGACCCTGCATACCGATGGCGATACGCTGCAGTTCAACGGCCATACCCATGAACAATTTGTCGATCTTTTTCATGACATCGGCGCGGATCCGGACAACCGCGTGGTGATCCTTACCGGCGCCGGCGACGCGTTTATGGCAACCATCAGCGCCGAAGGCTTTGATTTTTTCACACCCCGCGGCTACGACAAAATATTCCGCGAAGGCAAAAAAGTGCTGATGAATATTCTGGATATCGAGGTACCGATGATTGCGGCGCTTAACGGCCCGGTTCGTCTGCATTCCGAATATGTCCTGCTGGCGGATATTGTCTTGGCCACTCCCGCCACGGTATTCCAGGACAAACCCCATTTCGACTTCGGCATCGTGCCCGGGGACGGCGTCAACCTGCTCTGGCCGGAAGTTATCGGCAGCATACGCGCCCGCTATTTCCTGCTCACCCGGCAGGAACTGGACGCCAAGACCGCCAAGGACTGGGGCGTGGTAAATGAAGTGGTGCCGTCGGGCGACCTGCTGGCCCGTGCCCATGAGATAGCCGAATCGCTCGCCGCTCTGCCCCCGCTCACCGGGCGCTATACGCGCATCGCCCTAACGCAAAAACTGCGCCGCATTGTCGATGAAGGGGCCGGGTATGGCCTGGCGCTGGAAGGCATCAGCGCAGCGGACGTCGCGCTCGCCATGGCCCGGCAAAACTGACCCCGCTATTTATAGCGATGATTTCGGTTCTGGTCATGCCGTCGGCGGACGGCCCCAGGCGGTCCGCATAATCACTTTTATGCAAAAAGGAAAAAATATGTCGCTGCAAATGAAACTCGATGCGTTCAAAGCTGATTTCGAGGCGGGAAAACCGCCGTACAATATGCCGCCAACCGACATTGCCGTCATGCACCGCGCCACCGCGGAGCTTATTGCTTCCGGCGCCGCGCAACGGGCGTTGCAGGCCGGCGATAAAGCGCCGGCCTTCACCCTGGACGATGCCGACGGCAACCGGATATCCTCCGTTGAGCTGCTCAAAAAAGGGCCGCTGGCCATCACTTTTTATCGCGGCGTCTGGTGCCCCTACTGCAATATGGAATTACAGGCATTGCAGGCCGTGCTGGACGATTTTTACGCGGCGGGCGCCAGCCTGGTGGCCATCTCCCCGCAAACCCGGGCCAACAGCCGCAAATCCGTCCGCCAGAATAAACTGGCATTTCCTATCCTGTCCGATGGTGAAAATAGCGTAGCCGCGGCATTCGGCCTGCGCTTTGCGTTACCCGATTATCTGATTGATCTGTACAAAAAGCTGAAAAACGATCTGCCCGCCTTCAATGACGATCCCGGCTGGACCCTGCCCATGCCGGCACGCTATGTGGTGGCGCCGGACGGCACTATCGTCTATGCCGAGGTCAATCCGGATTATACCCGCCGTCCCGAACCGCGAGATCTGCTGCCCGCCATACGCCGTGCAAACGACCGCGCCTGATCACCAGCAAAACCACCCCCGCGCCAGGCGGGGCAGGAGAAAAACGATGTCACGCACATTTCTTATTACCGGCGCCAGCAAAGGTATTGGGCTGGCGCTCTCGGCACGGTTGGCCAGGGACGGCCACCAGGTGATAGGGGTAGCCCGCACCGCCCCGGCGGAAGGTTTCCCCGGCCACTTCGTTGCCATGGACCTCAGCGAGGCTGAAACGGCGAGGACGGAATTTGCCCGCCTTGCCGATCGCTTCCAGATTGACGGCGTGGTGAATAATGTCGGATTGGTCAGACCACAGCCCCTGGACGAGGTGACGCTGGAACAGCTTGCCGAGGTGATGCGGGTCAACCTTTATCCGGCCATTATTGCCACGCAAGCGGCGCTTGCGGGCATGAAGGCGCGCCGCTGGGGACGTGTCGTGAACATTTCCAGCCTGACCGTCCTTGGCGCCGTCGAACGCACTGCCTATGCCGCGGCAAAGGCGGCATTGGTGAGCTTCACGCGCACCTGGGCACTGGAAACGGCCACAACCGGCATCACCGTGAATGCCGTGGCACCGGGTCCGACGGAAACCGCGCTGTTTCGCGCCGGCAATGCCCCCGGCAGCGACGGCGAGCGCCGTTACCTTGCCGCGGTTCCCATGGGCCGCTTCGGCAAGCCTGATGAAATTGCCGCCGCGATTGCCTTCCTGTTGTCGGAAGATGCCGGATTCATTACCGGACAAACGCTGCACGTGGATGGCGGCGCTTCCACGGGAAAATCCGCGTTCTGAGGGAAAAGGCAGCCGCAGTAAAACCCGCGGTACGGGGAACCAACGCGTTGTCTTGCCGACGAAATGTTGGCTATCACGACGGGCGATGGTCCGTACTGCCGCGTATCTGCCTGTCAGCGACGAATTCATTACAAATAGAAGGCGGTTACGCGTTCGCGGCACGCTGAAAAAACAGGCCCCCTTCAGCGCTAAACTTAATTCGGGAGGGGTTTTCGTAACGGTGCGCCAGGGACCGGATTTCAAAGGTCAGAGGGTGAAAATACGCGTTCCCGGAATACTGAGCGCAAAATCGGCACCGAAGATTTTCGCCGGCGTCTGAAATCCAGGTTGGCCGGCGCCGGTAAGTACCCGTTTCGCGGCTTCGACGGCAGCGAGCGGCGTATAGGAATAGCCATTGACCGTCTCGATGACGGCATAATGGCTATCGCCGCCGGCGCCCGTAATTTCCACCGCCGCGCGGGCGGGATTGGCTGCGCGCTCTTGCGGCGAGGGGCCATCGGGCAAGCGGGTTAAGTCCCCTGAAGGAAAGGCGTCGCCGCTAACGTGGACATACATTTCAATGTTGGGGATGCCGGTTGAATGCCAGGCAGTGACAAGATCGCCGAAAGAAAGCGGCATGCATGCTACTTTCCCCGCGCCAAAATCGAAAAAGTCGGTTTCCGCCTGTGTTTTGGTCATCAGCGACCCGTTAACCCTGGTCAGCAGGCCAGCGCTGATAATTTCCCCGGCGCTCACCGCCGATCCGCGCGACATGGCGCCCGCCACCTGAAGCGCGATTCTCAGCCGTACCGGTTCGCGGACCTTTACCGCAAGCGTCGCCGCGAGACAGTCGGTCGGCACCACATCCCAGCCCACGCCGGGCATCAGCATGCTCCCGGTCCCGGCAGCCAGGTCATGCAGTGACTCCGCCAGCCGGTAGACATTGATTTCAGCGGTGATGTCCAGGTAATGGATTCCGCGTTGTATACAGGCCCTCATCAATGGTTCCGCCGTGCTGGCAAAGGGCCCGGCACAGTTCAGCACCACGCTTATGCCGTCCAGGCTGCGGGAGAGGGCCTCGCCGTGTTGTAACGCAAAGGCGGCGGCGCCGACGTTTAATATCTGAGCCAACTCAGCCAGTTTTTCTTTATTTCTGCCGGCAATGACAACGTCAAGACCGGCTGCTTTTGCCTGTTCGGCAATCATGCGCCCGGTATAACCGGTGGCGCCGTATATAAGTAATGTTTTCATGATGGGTGGTGCTGCCAACTTTTGTAGACGAATTCCAGGGTATAGCCGTCGGGATCGATAACACCGGCGGCATAATAGCGGGGATCATAATAAAGGCGCGCGCCCGGCGCGCCGTTGTCGGCGGCTCCCGCGCGCATTGCCGTAGCATAGGCCTCGTCAACCATGGCTTCACTCTCGGCGACGAAACCGACATGCGTGCTACCGCCGGCGGCGGTCCCCGCGCGCAGCCAGAAAAAAATACGCCCGTTCGCGCCAAAACCCTTGAGATCGGGATGCCCCGGCGGTCCGTCGCGGCCGTCATAGTCCACTCGCGTCCTAATGCCGAGCGGCGCCAATGCCGCGGTGTAAAACGCCACCGAACGATCGAGGTCGCTCACCGATAAAAAGATATGATCGAGCATGAAATCTCTCCAAACCATTAAATAGGGTGGCCGCCGGCGGCGTCGGCATGATGATGGCAGGTGAGTATCACACCCATGCCGCGCGCCGCGCACTGGATTGCCGTACTGGCGCCGATACCGCCGCTTCCGCCCGTTATAAGAATAACTTTCATGATGTTTCCTCTCTCTTTGCCAGCCATGACGTGAGAGTAAAGGAAGGACGGCACAAGCGCTTCCGTGTTCCTGCTCGATTCTTACCTGTTTCTGCTTTATGCTCTTTTTAAACACAGATGCCGAGGATGTGGGACATGGCGTTGCAATCCCAGCTTGACGAGCTGTGCGGCCTGGCCGCACATGCCAGTCACTGGCGCACGGAAACCGGCATTCCACGCGTGGCGATGGTGCAGGGGAATGTTCCGCCAGCGGCGCTTGCCGCGGTATATGAGCCCATGGTCAACCTGATCCTCAGGGGAAGCAAAACGATGACGGTGGGAGAACGGGTCTTTAACTATGACCCGGCCTCGTATTTTGTGATGTCGGTTGATTTACCCGCGGTGGGCGCGGTTCATCCGTCCGCGACGGGGGAGCCCTATCTGGCCGTGAGCCTGACCATAGAACCGCAGCGTGTCGCCGCCTTGCTGGATGATTTACCGCCCTCGGCCCTGAAAAACAGGCCGGAAGGCGGTTTTTCCGTCGCCTCCGTGACGGCGGAACTTCTTGATGCCTGGGTCAGAATGCTGCGCCTGATGACCACCCCTGACGACATCGCCGCGCTGGCTCCGGGCTATGAACGGGAAATTCTTTACCATGTGCTTAAGGGACCGCATGGCTGGATGCTGAGGGACATCGCCTCGCCGGGCACCATGCTGGCCCGTATCGGCAATGCCATCCGCTGGTTAAGGCATAATTTCGCCGAAGAGTTTATCGTTGCGTCATTAGCCGAGCGGGAGGCGATGAGCGTCTCGGCTTTTCATCGCCATTTTAAAGCCGTCACGGCCATGAGTCCGTTACAGTATCAAAAGCGCGTGCGGCTGCTTCATGCCAGGACGATGTTATTAGGCAGGCAACAGAGCGTCACCTTTGTTGCGCAGGAAGTGGGCTACAAAAGCGTTCCCCAGTTCAACAGGGATTACGCCCGCATCTTCGGCCTGCCGCCCCTGAAGGATGTGGCCCAATTGCGCAAGGTTATCCATGTGCGCGAGACCCATTAGGAAAAACAGACATTCTGCAATAGGCCCCGGATAGCGGCAAAAGAGCAACAATGCCATCGGCAAATAACACCCATCAATAGCCAGCCCTTCTATGAAAGTGACCCCGGCAACGGCGAATCAGGCAGGGACTAACCCGCTTGCTTGCATTCTTAACGGCACTACGGGATTCTAATCGGCGCTGGATGACATTTTGGAGAAATCATGGCAAATCACTATCGCGACATTTTGGCCACCCCCGGCGTCGTGGGCTTGGCCATCGCGGGTTCCATTGTCCGCCTGCCGCAGGCGATGGTAGGCATCGGTATCATTACGATGTTGGTGCAGCAGCGGGGGCTTTACTGGCTGGCCGGCTCGGTGGCGGCCACCTTTACGCTGGCGAACGCGCTTATCGGCCCCCAGGTATCGAAACGCATTGATCAACACGGCCAAAGCCGGGTACTGCCCATTGTTACCGCCTTCAGTATCACTATGCTGCTGGCGCTGATGATTGCCGCCCATATGGCGGCACCCGCTCCGCTGCTGTTTATCCTTGCCGCACTGGCCGGTACGATGCCGAACATGCCCGCCATGATAAGGGCGCGCTGGACGGGGCTGTTTCGCGGCAAACCGCAATTACACACCGCCTTTTCCCTTGATTCGGTGCTAACGGAACTGGCCTATATTGTCGGCCCGCCGTTGGCCATCGGCCTGAGCACCGGCCTTTTCGCCGAAGCCGGACCTCTAGCCGCCGTCTTGCTGCTGGCGGGGGGCATGACGGCCTTTCTTTTGCAGCGGCGCACGGAGCCGAAGGCGACGATGAGCGACGGCAAGCGCGGGATCTCGACACTGCGCTTCCCCGGCCTGCGTATCATCGTGCTGGCGCTGCTGGCGATGGGCGTGATTGGCGGCTCCATCGATGTGGCCGTCGTTGCCTTCGCCAACGCGCAAGGCTGGCCGACGGCCGCCAGTTTTATCCTCGCGGCCTACGCATTCGGATCGATGACCGCCGGCCTGGCGTTCGGCGCGTTAAGGACTGCCATAGCGATTGACAGGCAATTCCTTATTGGAATACTGGCGACGGCGCTCACGGCCGTATTGCCCATTCTTTCCCCGGATGTCTATATCATGATGGCAATGATCTTTGTGGCGGGCATGTCCTTCGCGCCGACGATGGTCATCGTCCTGAATCTCGGCACCATTATTTTGCCGCCGTCCAGGCTCACCGAAGGCCTGACCTGGATGACGACGGGCATCAGCGTCGGCGTCGCGCTCGGCGGCGCGCTGGCCGGCCAGATCGTCGACGCCTATGGCGCGCGGGCAGGATTCAGCGTGGCCGTTGCCGCGGGGTTGGTTATGGTGGTGGTCGTGCTGTCCGGCCTGGGCACGCTACGTGCCGCCTCCGCCACGCATGCCAGGCTGACCTTCCCCTGCGGATGACAGCCGCGCATAGCGTGTCGGCGCCATCCCGACGTGGCGCGTGAACGCCACGCTGAAGGTACTTGCGGAGCTGTAGCCGACGCGCTCCGCAATCTGGGCAATGCTGCCCTGCGCACGGCGCAACAAATCCTTGGCGATCGCCATGCGCCAGTTAAGCAGATATTCCATCGGCGTCACGCCCACGGCGCGGCTGAACCGCTCAAAGAACGCCGAGCGCGAAAGCGCCGCCGCCTTCGCCAGCTCCGCCACCGTCCAGGGATATGTCGGGCGCTCATGCATCGCCCGGATTGAGACCGCGAGGCGGCAGTCGGTCAGGCCATGCACCAGGCCGGGAGACGCCGCCGTGCCCGCGGTCGATCGCAGCGCTTCAATAAGCAGCACCTCGATCAGGCGCGCCAGCACCACCTCGCGCGCCGGGCGTTGCTCGCGCGTTTCCTCGCTCACGAGTTGCACGAGGGTGGCCAACCGCGGCTCGCCGCGCACGTGCATCAGCTGCGGCAGCAGCGAAACCAGCAAGGCCGCGTCCGGCGAGCCAAAGCTGCAATGGCCCGCCAGCATGCGCAGGTCGGCCGGGCCTTCCTCGCGGCCAATCCTGAACCGGCCCGCGCCCAGCTCGACGGGCAGCGTCTCGGTGCCGGCCGGTGGCGGCACGGCGCTGGACATCGCCACGCCGTAGGCCGAGGGGATGAGGGCGAAGTCGCCCGATTGCAGCGCGATCGGCGCATGCCCGTCCACCGCGAGGCGGCACGCGCCCTCAAGGATCACGCAATAGAACGGCTCTCCGGCGGCCGTACGACTGATAGCCCAGGGCCCGGCGCCGACGACCACCTTCGCGAACCCGGCGCCCGGCTGCAGCAAGGTCACGACCTCGGCGAGCGGATCGATCATATCGGACTCCTGCAAATGAAATATGGACTTTTGATTGTAGCGAGTACGATCCCCAGCGTCTATTATCGGGACATCGCCACCCACTCAGTAAGGAGTTTTTATGAAGACAGTCCTGATCACCGGTTGTTCGTCCGGTTTCGGCCTCGAAATCGCCCGCCATTTCCTCGACCAGGGCTGGCGGGTTATCGCCACCATGCGCACACCGCGCGAAGATATCCTGCCGCCTGCCGAACACCTGCGCGTACTTGCCCTTGACGTCACCGATCCAGAGAGTATTCGCGGGGCCGTGGCGACTGCCGGGCCGATTGACGTACTGGTCAATAATGCGGGCGTCGGCGCGGCGGCGCCCCTGGAAAGCATGCCGATGGCGACGGTGCGTGAAATCTTCGAGACCAACACTTTCGGCACGATGGCCTTGACCCAGGCGGTGCTGCCGCAATTCAGACAACGCAAGAGCGGCGTCGTCGTCAACGTTACGTCGAGCGTCACTTATAAGGCGCTGCCGCTGCTCAGCGCTTACCGGGCGAGCAAGGCGGCGGTAAATGCGTTCACCGAGTCGCTGGCCGCGGAGGTCGAACAATTTGGCGTGCGCGCCCATCTGGTGCTGCCGGGCCGATCGCCCGAAACCCGTTTCGCCGATAACGCGCAGCCCCATACGGAGGGCCTTGACCACGAGGCCTATGCCGAGCTGGTGAAAAACCTGTTCGCGTCGTTCGGCGAGTCCGGCCCAATCACCTATGCACAGGATGTGGCGCAGGCGGTATGGCGCGCGGCGACCGACCCCGCCAGCCCAATGCGTATCCCGGCAGGCGCCGATGCCATACTCTGGGCCGCTGAACAGTAACCAGATGGCCGAAACGAAAGCGCGTTGGCGCCATCCGGCCATAGGTTGCAGTATCTGAGGCTTTGGCAGCGCAGAAAAATGAACAGGCCGCCCGGATGATAAGGATTTTCTGTGGCGAGCCCAGCTTGCACGAAAACAACGGCCGGGCATGTTATAGATTATCAACGGCGGGCAGAACGTTCACCCGCCGTTACGCTATGGGTCCTTTACAGCGGACGCTGACGCTCGGTCACCGGGCGGGGCTGCGTGCGGCGCCCTACCATGCCCATGACCCCGGCCAGAACCGCTTCGACAATTAACATAAAGAAGGTGAACCAGCTGGCTTTAGCGGTAGCGGCCGCCGCTTTATCACCCGCTTCACGGGCTTTTTGCTCCGCCTGCTGTTTCAGCTCTTCATATTTTGCGCGGGCTTGCTGATAACTTTTTTCCGTCTGATCGACAATCTGCTCCGCTTCTTGATCGCTTTTACCGGTTCGCGCTTTAATGATGTTTTTCAGCGCATCGCGATCGGCGGCCTGGAAGGTGGTTTCATTGCGCTGGATCAGCCCCTGAATAAATTGAGCGACATCCGTATCGGCTGTCTGCGGATGATTAGCGGTATCAGACGCCTGATTTTGGGCATTATTAGCCTCGCCCTGGGCTTTATTTTGCAGATTCTCCGGCTGAAGCTCCGGTTTACCCGTCTGGCGCAGTGTCGTTTCAAGTTCATTTTGCACGCTGTCGAGATTAATATTATTTTCCGCCAGCTTATCTTTCGCCATTTGTGTTACCGAAGGCGCGGCGGCGGATATTCCACTGCCGATGGTTTGCAAACCGGTGCCGGCAATACTCATGGCGCCGCTCATGGCGTTATTCAACACGACCAGAAGGAACCAGGCGCAAATCAAGGTATTCACACCGAACATCAATAAACCATGCAGCGCCCCTTCGCGCTGGGCTAGACGCCCGCTGGCATAGGCGCCCGCCGCGATAGCAATAAGCATGCTGGCTCCGGTCCAGATGGCCGCGCCGGTGCCCAGGCCGTCAAAGGGGTTATTTTCTTTCAAGGGATCTATGGTGCTGGCGCCGACGGCCGTACCCAGTATGGCCAACAGTAAATAGACCACCATCGAAATAATGACACCAGCGAAAATGGCACTCCACGAAATACGTTTCAACGGGACACCGGTTACCGGCTCAACCCATGTCTCATGGTAATTATCGGATGTAGTGATTGGTCTTTCGCTCATGTGAAAATCTCCCTTTATCGCTAAACTTCTCATGGTGTAATCGCAGTTCAGATTGAGCAGAATCCTGCGTTCGCCCGCCAATGATTGCCTTTTTTTGACAACCTAACATTAGCTTTTTTAATGTTAGTCATATAATGGCAAATGCACCAACAAATCTTTACATAACTTAGCCAAAGCAGGAATTGTTGATAAAAACAGCGTTAATTACTGTCCACGGTTAAATGGCCGCGCGCCCCTTGCGCAGGATACATGTTATTAATCAATTGATTACTTTGAATTACACGAACCGGTTGCCGATGTGGCCAAATAATCCAGCCTGACGACACCGCGGGTTTGTTAGCCATAGCGCTGATTTTTAAGCCCGTCCGACAGTAATGAAGGACAATGCCGCCAGGTTTACAGACGGCGGATACATAAGTTTTTAACGCCGCCCCGCCAGGGCGGCGGGTTCGGCGTCAGGGCGCCAAACTACCCGGGCCAGACCGATGACTCAGCCGCGGGCAGCGAAGCGCCGCTGATGGGAATTTACTTATGCAAGCCGGGGGATTTATCGCTGGCAAAACGGTTCGCGTCATTTTTTTCTACATCGACTTCCTGGCGGCGCACCGTATCCCTTACCGTTTCCACGCGCTCGTTCACTTCGCTGCGAATCGCCGCCTCTTCCCTGACCCGCGCCGTTTTATTCACCACAGGCTCCTCATGGGATTCCTCGATATCAATGGTTTTTTCCGACCAGTCGACATCGCTCAGATACACCGGTTCGTCCACCGCGCGCAGGACAACATCCGCATGCTGGTCATATAACGAGATATCCTCGGCCACTTCATCTTCAATGGTATAACGGCGCACGCGTACCGTACCGTCGCTGACCTGATGCTTACCGATCTCCACCTGCTCCTCAGCCAGCTTCAGGGACTCGCGGTTTTCCGTTTCCAGCGCCCCGCCGGTCGCCACCGGGGGGATGGTGCCGGCCGCGCCCGTGTCCACGCCGGCGCTCGCCGTACGGCCATAAACCGCGCCGGTATCGCCTGGCAGCCCGCGATTGTAGGCCGGGGTATCCGTGTTGCCGGAAGAAACGTAATCATCCGCCAACTGATCCAGCAGCGTTTCTATCCGGTCGGCATCTTCTTTCGGCACACGCACCGTCAGCAGAACCCCGCCGGTTTGCACGGCCCGGGTATATTCAGTGGCATAATCATCATCGACATCATCGCCAAACAATCGCTGCCAGAAGCTGGGATGGCGAATTTCCTTGTCTTTTACCCGCAGTCTTTCACCAGAAATGATATCGATATTATGTTCCGCAATACCTTCTGCGATCAGTTTCTCTTTCGCCACTTGCGCCTGCTGTAACGCCTTAAAAGCGGTCACTATTTTTTCATGGGCCATAGTAGAATCCTCCTCTTGCTTGGGTTTACGGTTATCGTTCTTCTTCATCATCTTTGATAATATTTATTTCCTGACGGCGTACATTTACCTTTTCCTGAAAAGGCGTCTCCTTTTTCAGTTTCCGTATATGCACTTCTTCTTTAAGAATATAGCGGCGTATAATTTCAACCCGCTCCTCAACAACAGGAATAATCATGACATCGCCTTCCTGCCGGATCGGCGGGAACCTGCCTTCTTCCAGTTCTTCATTTTTAGCAATATGCTCTATATCTATTTGTTCCTGATATAATTCCGCTGCCAGCAGTTGTTCTTCCGAGTGAGTGGTGCGCGTCACGCGCAACCGGCGGTCCACCACTCTGGCAATGTTTAATTCGGCATGTTCTTCCGCCAGCGGAATAATCTTATTATCATTATCCTGGCGGTCAGAGTCCGGGGCATTTTTGTTATCCATATCTGCTCCTGAGGCAGCGCCGAAGTTTAACTTCAACATACTTGGAATTTATTAATTAGCATGAGCTTATAAAAGCATTATTACTATTTTACTGAATGATTAAAATCATTAATGTGACAGTTATAAGCATAGTTTATTATTTAAAAAATAAAGGAACGCAGCGGGTACAATTGTAAAAAAGTATTAAACTCCTGTGATTTAAACTATTAAGCAGCCTCTCCAGGATAAAAAAGCAGCAGGCTTTCTACGCCGGCGGCAAGGGACGGGGGAGCGATCGGGCCGTTAAGCGGTGGCCTCTAAAACGGGCAACCGTTGAGAGACCGGAGGAGGGGGTTATGCGGCCTACCGTGCCTTTTGGGAGACATTCCTGCCCGCATGGGGTTCGAGTTTGGCGATATCCCATAATGCCAGGGCGGTAATCAACGCGATAACCACAAATCCCAGCCGGAAAGCCATGCCCGGCGCGGGCGGTAACGCCAGAATCTCCGTTAACCATGCGCCAACCCGTATACTCAACGCCCCGAGGGTCACGCCAAGACCGCTTGCCAACTGCAGCGACGTGCTGAACAGCGTATTGGCGGAGCTCATTTCCTGCGGCGGAACATCCGCAAAAGCCAGCGAGCTGATGCCGGTAAATTGCATTGAGCGGCTCAGCCCGCCCCAGAACAAGAGAACCAGGGTCATCATCTTTGGCGACTCGGGCGTCAGGAACGCGCAAAACAGTAGCGACAGCACGCACATCACGCCATTGCCCAGCAGCAGTTTTTTGAAACCGAAGTAGCGAATCAGGGGCGTGGTGGCCGGTTTCATCGCCAGGTTGCCGGCAAATACCGCCAGTACCAGCGAGCCGGCATGGAACGCGTCCAGGCCAAAGCCGACCTGGAACATCAGCGGCAGCATAAAGGGCGCCGAGCTGATAGTGGCGCGTAACACGAAGCCGCCCCGCATGGTAATGCGAAACGTCGGCACCGACAGCGGCCGCAGCCGGATCAAAGGCGCCCTGGCGCGCAGCAGGTGCCTGATAGCCCAGGCCAGCGTTAACAGGCCGGTCACGATTAAAGCAACGGCATTAACGGGGCTAATGTTTTCCTGGCTGAACATTTCCAGCCCGGCCACCAGGCACAGCATGGTAATGCCTAATGAAAAAAAACCTATAACATCAAAAGGCTGCTTTTCTTCCGGCGTCTTGTTCGGCATCATGATCCACGCCAGGGTGATCGCGATGGCGCCCAGAGGCACATTGAGGAAAAAGATCCAGTGCCAGCTTGCATAGGTGGTGATAAATCCCCCGAGCGGCGGGCCGATGATGGGGGCCACCAACGCCGGCCAGGTCAGGGTGGCGATGGCTTTGATAAGCTGATCTTTGGGCGTGGTGCGCAATACCACCAGACGCCCCACAGGCACCATCATGGCGCCGCCGATACCCTGTAAAATACGCATCAGCACAAATTGCGTGACGGTATGCGTTAATCCGCACAATAGCGACGAGACAGTGAAGATAAGCAACGCCAGGCTGAAAACATTCCGTGCGCCAAAGCGCTCGGCTACCCAGCCGCTGGCGGGGATCAACACGGCCAGCGTCAGGAGATAGGCACTGATGCCGATATTAAGATCGATGGCCGATACGCCGAATGCCTTCGCCATATCGGGTAATGCGGTTGCAATCACGGTTCCGTCAAGAAATTCCATAAAAAAGGCGCTGGCAACCAAGAGCGCCATTCCTGAGATACGTGACGAACCGGCGTCCTGTTTGGGCGTATCTTCAGAATTTGAATCAGATAAAGCCATAAAACGCCCTTTGCCTTAACGGAAACAATGTAGCCACTATAAAGGTATGATAACTCTGAAAAGATGTTATACCAGCCCGCCTGAATATTCGAGCGGTTTTGTCAGCTAATTTTCATAGGGGGTTAAAACAAAAATACGATCGACCCGACCGGAAAGTGAATATAACGCATGGCAATCAATGTGGGTAATGGCGAAAAATACAGGCGGAGAACTCCCCAGGCACGCGCGTTGCAAAGATAAAAAAAAGCGGCAAACGCGCGGCCTGAAATTAGCATTACAGCGCCTTGCGCAGCGTAATATTGATGCGGTGGGATCCCACCAGCGGATGAAAACCTTCCTTAACCGGCAGGATGCCGTGATAATTCAGCCGGGACGGCCCGCCCCATACCACCACATCGCCATGGGCCAGCGGGATACGCTGGGCGCGGTCGCTGCGCTGCAGGCCGCCGAATTGAAAGACGGCGGGCAGGCCGAGCGAAACCGAGACGATGGGCGCGCCAAAGTCATGTTCGTCTTTATCCTGGTGCAGGGAGAGCTTGCTGCCCGGATCGTAGCGGTTCATCAGGCAGGAATCCGGCACGTAACGGCCAAAACCGGCCGCTACGGCGGCTTCATCCGCCAGCGCCATCAAGATAGCCGGGATGGGCGGCCAGGGCTTGCCGGTCCGGGAATCCCGCTCTGAATAACGGTAGCCGCGCCTGTCGCTGGTCCAGCCATTGCCGCACCAGCTCATCGCCACCGACATCACATGGCCGCCCGGCGTGGTCATATGCCGCCACGGCACCTGCGCCACCACGCTATTGACCGCCGCCAGCAGCGCCGGGCCGTGGTCGCGGACAAATCCGTGCAGTACCACCGCGCCGGGGGCGATTGTTTCGTGCCACGGCGGCGGCGGCGCATCCTCGAACAGATCGATTGTCATCGGCTTACCCTGTATGTATACCCAGTATTTATTCTAGCCGCCGGACGCCAATTGTCCAGTATCATTGTCAGCGATCTGCGCGCAGCAAGCGTCTTGATGATCCGCCTTTTTATCACCCTCGGGTTCTTTCAATATCCTATCAATGATTAATATAATAAAAAAAAATTTCATCTGTGAATAAATAATCATTTATTACCCCTTGCAAAAAACGTTTTACGCCGCATTCCAAACCACCCGCCCTACTTCCGCTTGAACAAAGCGCAATATTCCCCCGCGTCAGCTCATCCTATTTTGCTTAAGTAGATATATTACCCTGCCTGATATTCGTCAGAATGCCCGCGATTGTTTCAAACGATTAATGAATTCCCTTCCGCTGCCGATAAAAAAATACCCGGCTGGAAATTTATTTAAGGGAGAAATGAATTGATGGCTTTTACCGCAGTTTATTTTTCTGATAGATAAGGTCATATCACGATGAGTCGTAACGGTATTACCCATATATTGCTGTCCGCCGGCCTGCTGGCGTCCATTTCCCCGGCGCTGGCCGCCGGCACCTGGAGCGAGGCGCGTAATGACGCCATGGGCGGCACCGGAGTGGCATCGTCTCATTACGGCGCGGCGGCGCTGGTGAATCCGGCGCTGTTGACCGGCTACGGCGAGGATGATGCTATCAGTATCATCCTCCCGGCCGTGGGCGTCAGGGTGTCGGATCCGGATAACCTGCAGGATGGGTTCGATAACGTACAGTCCTCTTGGGATAGATTAAAAGACGACGCCAACAAAGGCACGGGCTCGCCCGCCTCGATAAAAAGATTTGAGAACGCCCTGCGCGAGGTCTCCGGCGATAAAGGCAAGGCCGAAGCCGGAGTGAATGGCGTGATTGCCGTACCCAACCCGATCCTGCCCTTCGCCCTGGTCGCCAGGGATTGGGCAACGGCCAACGTCAAAGCCGATGTCAGCAATCGCGACCTGGCGTACCTTGACGCCGTCCAGGCGGGCTTGATCAGGCCGGTGCCGGCGGATCTGGACAAGCTGACGTCACGCGCCGAAGGGATGGGCGCGCTGGTGACGGAATACGGCGTGGCCATGGCCCTGCCATTCACCCTGAACGATCATGCTTTCTCGGTAGGCATTACGCCGAAGCTGCAGCGCGTCGCCACCTATAATTACAATGTCGCCATCAACCACTACGATAAAGCGGATTTTCGCAACGAGGAGTTCCGGCGCACGGAAAACGGGGCCAATATCGACCTGGGATTGTCCGCCAATATCACACCGGACTGGATTGCCGGCCTGGCCGCGCAGAACCTGGTGGCGCGCAGCGTCGAGACCAAAGAGGTAGACGGAGTGCGGGACAGTTTTAACATACGCCCGCAGATCACCGCCGGCACCTCCTGGAGCAACGGTTTTTTCACCAGCGCCATTGATATCGACCTGACCCCTGCCAGTGGTTTCTCGGCGCGGGAGAAAAACCAATACGCCGGCGTCGGCGCCGAAATCAACGCCTGGACATGGGTGCAATTGCGTGCCGGCTATCGCGCGGATATGCGTCATAGCGATAATAATGTCTTTACCACCGGCTTTGGCCTGTCGCCCTTTAATGTGGTTCATCTGGATGTGACCGGCCTGGTAGGTGAAGACCGCACCTATGGCGCGGTCGCGCAATTGAGTTATACCTTCTGATACCAGCCTGTCATCAAACGCATGGCATTACGGGCGCATTATCAGGCAAGGACGCAGCCCAGATCATCCCAGGCAAATGCAGCCGCTCAACAGAAAAGTGGCGGCAATTAAGCCCAGCAAGAATAGGTTGTTCATAACGTTTCTCCGGTAGTCTAAAAATAAAGGCCGTGCCCGGTCGCAACGCAGATCCGGGCCGGCCCTTATGCCTGGATCATGCTTATTGCAGCATGGCGGCCAGTTCGTCCGCGCCTTTATCAATCCCCACTTCGGCGGCGCTCAGCGCCCCGATGCTGGCGCTGACGTTCATGGCGTTCGGGTATTGCCTGGCGACAAAGGCGTTCAGCAGTTGATGGGTGTTGGCGTCATAAATTTCCACCGCGTAATTCACGGAACCGTTCATTAAGCCTTCCTTACCCCGGATGGACTGCACTATGTTATAGGGGCCTCCGCCGATATCGAATTTGGTGAAGGTGCCGATAAACGGCGTCGTGGTATCCGCCCCGGTTAACGTCAGTTTTAACCTGAGGGTATTGGCCGCCGGGGTGATAACTTCCCTAAACCGCGGCCTGAGCGCTGCGCTGAATTTATCTTGCATATAGTTGGCCAGCGCCAGACGGTCTTTCTGCGGCATATCGTCAAACTGGCCGTCCGCGCCCTGGTAGACAACCACCGGTTCGATAATGATATTGGTATATTTATTCCAATCGACCGGAACCGAATACCGGTAAGGGATGCGGTATGCCTTGTCGTCGGTGTTGGGCCGCAGCTGTGATGAGGAATCGATACCGGCGTACTGCACAGGCGGGTTTCCCGCGCAGCCGGCTAATAGCATGGTTAGCGTCAGCATTGCCGGACGATAGGCCTGGTAAAATGTGTACATGTCAGTAATCCTGTATAAAATGCCACCGATAATCGGACTGAAGGCGCGGTTAATAGGCCGTATGATCCTTACGGGTACGGTTTGGCGTGCCACCGGCCGGGGCTTTACAACGCCGGCCCCGGGAGGTACGGTACTGACACTCTCCTAAAGAGTACCGTACGGTTCAGTTTTGCATCATTAGCATTTATCTGTCAAGAAAATGTACAACCGGGTTTATTTATATTGCGGGAGTCACAATGAAAGTACGCACTAACGAGCGCCGCGAAGCGATTGTCGAGGCTGCCGCGCAGCTTTTTCAGGAGATGGGCTATGAGCGCGCATCAATGAACGAATTGGCAAAACGCCTGGGCGGTTCGAAAGCGACGCTCTATGGGTATTTTTCTTCTAAAGAGGAATTATTTACCGCCGTCGTACGCGCCTATGCCACCCAGCACCTGTCCGATGCCACCGTAGCATTGATGCTGGAAGAACGGCCCGATGAGCCGCTCAAAGCCAAACTGACGCGATTCGGCGAACGAATGTTGGCCGTGCTAACCAACGACGGCAGCGCGATCGCGGTGTATCGTATGGTGGTGGGCGAAGCGGGACATTCCGATATCGGTATGCTGTTTAATGATTCCGGACCGAGGGAGAGCATCGAAAAATTATCGGGCCTGCTGTCCACCGCCATGGACCGGGGCGAGCTGCGTCCCGGGGACGCCTATGTGAAAGCGCTGCAATTCACTTCATTGCTTACTGCCGAGATCCAGCACCGCATCTTTCAACGCCATTTACAGCCGGTAAGCCTGACCCGCATCCAGCAAATGGTTGGCTGCGCGGTCAATATGTTCCTTACCGGCGCCGGGACGTTTCCGGCGCCAAAAGGCGGCAAGTGAGCGGGAAATGCGCCGGCCAGGGGTGGGGCCGGCGCACTTCTTTATTATCGCGCCTGCCGGGGGAGAGTTCCCCCAGGCGGCGTCATGTCCCGCCGATCAGTATTTCACCATTTCAATCCAGTTGGCCCCTTTGCCCACCGGGTACCGGCCAAGGCTTTCCAGCGCGCCGCTCGCTTTATCAATGCGATAGACGCTCATCTGCGGCGACAACTGCCCCACCGCCAGCAAATACTGACCCGAGGGATCGATATTGAACCCGCGCGGCTGCTTTTCGGTAGGCCAGGTTCCTATGCGGGTGAGCCGGCCTGATTTTTTATCCACGCGGTAAGCCGCCAGGGTGCTTGACGTCCGCTCGGAGGCAAACAGGAAATGGCCGTCGGGGGTTAAATGCAGGTCCGCGCCCCAGGGTTTATCGCCGCTGAAATCCGCCGGCAGGATCGATATCGTCTGCACCGGTTTCACCCGGTCGTTGTTCTGGTTGAACGCCAGCACATGCAGTTTGCCGTCCAGTTCATCGATAAGATAGGTAAACCGTTTATCCGGTGAAAAGACAAAATGGCGGGGACCGGATTTGGCCGGCAGCGTATAGGCGGGCGCCTGGTCCTGGGTCAGCTGCCCGGTCTTGGCGTCCAGCCGCAGGCGCAGCCAGGCGTCGGCGCCCAGCACCGAGGCGAATACATAGCGATTATCCGGCGCGCTCCTGATGGCGTGCGCCATGGGACCGGTCTTGATAATCTGCCGGACATCCCCCGCCAGGCCGTCCTGATTGATGGCGTTAACCGCCAGCAGGTTGCCGCCATAAGACGCGGAAAACAGCCAGCGGCCGGTGCGGTCGGTGGCAATATACGCCATGCTTTCCGCCAGCGGCGCCGCCTGGCGCTGGGTCAGGCGGCCGTCGGCCGGATTAATGGCCAGGCTCAGTACCTGATAGGGTTTGGAGCGCAGCCCGGCATACAGATGCTGTTTATCGGGGGACAATGCCAGGGGCATTACGGTGCCGCCCACCGCCAGGGTTTGCACCGGCGTGAGCGCGCCGTCGGCCTCGTTCAGGCTAAAGACGGAGATATCGGCGCTGTCGGCGTTGGAAACATAGGCATAGGTCGCGGCATGGGCGGCGCCGGCCAAGGTGGTCGTTAATGCCGCCAGCAGCAGCAGGCTGAATGGGGTACGTCGGTTACAGGTTATTTTCATTATTATATTAATCCATTGATTATTTTATTTATGGAAAATAAGTATAAATAACCCCTATTCCGGCGACAGCTGTCGGCCGCACAGGATTTATCCACGGCGCGGCGGAATTTTTGGGCAGGTGAATAACCTGATGAGAAATGAATCACATAATCGCCCACCGCCGGTCCGGCGCTAGGCTCCCCGGCGCCGGCGCAGGTAACGAATCAACCGCGGCAGCAGCCAAAACAGCGCCAGCAGCGCCGCCAGCAAAAACAGGTATTTCAGGTGATGATCCACCTTCTGCAACCATGGCGCGATAATCCTGCCGCCCGCATAACCCAGGCTGACAAAAATCAGCGCCCAGAGAACAGAGCCGAGGATATTGAGGGGAATAAATTTTTTCGGATCGAGCCTGCTGGCCCCAATCATCAGCGGTCCGATCAGGCGAAAGCCATACATAAAACGCACGCCCACCACAAACCACAGCGGATATTTCAAAATTAACTGATTGGCCCGGGCAATATTCGGCTGGGCTTTTTTAAACCGGCGCAATACCCGCTTACCGAACCGGCGACCGATAAAATACAACGCCAGATCACCCACGCTGCCGCCCAGGGCGGCCACCGCCACCGCCGCCGGATAATGCAACAGGCCCTCATGCGCCGCCACGCCGCCCAGCAACGTGACCGTTTCGCCCTCCGCCAGGCAGCCGATAAACAGCGCCCAATAACCGTAGACGGAAATAAAATGCGTGATATCCATTGGCGTCAGCGTCCCTTCAGCTTAAAAATGTCAGGCGATCCTGTCGATTCAGGTAACGTTTCTTAAGCATAGACCTTATCGCCGCCTGCCACGACCAGGATTGACGGGACCCGTCCGCCCTCTTGGCGCGCCGTAGGTTAATACGTAGCCCGGGAGACCGTTTTGGGTTTAAAATAGCCTGTGTCCCCTATCCCGATAAAACAGGTTCCTTATGGCTTTTATTCCAAAAAACTACGCCAGGCTTGAAACCGGCTATCGCGAAAAAGCGCTGAAGCTGTTTCCCTGGGTCTGCGGCCGCTGCTCGCGGGAGTTTGTCTATTCCAACCTGCGCGAGCTGACGGTGCATCATATCGATCACGATCACAGCAATAATCCCGAGGACGGCAGCAATTGGGAAATGCTCTGCCTGTATTGCCACGATCATGAGCATTCCAAATATACCGAAGCGGATCTGTATGGCTCGACGGTGATCGCGGGCGAGGATGCGCAAAAAGACATGGGCGTGGCAACCCACAATCCTTTTGCCAATTTAAAGTCCTTGATGAAAAAATAATCTCTGATGCTCATTTCTCATCGAACCAATCGCGGTTCTGCCGCGAAATCGGCGTAATGGAAAAGATCAGCTCCTGGAGATGGTCGCGCATGGCCTGCTCGGCGGCATCGGCATCGCGCGCCTTGACGCCGTTGAAGATTTTGTAATGCTGGCTGATTAACCCCTGCGGCGGCGAGACCTGGCCCAGGCTGAGAAAACGCACCCGATCCATGGTGGCCTTAATGGATTCAATAATATCCCAGGCCAGCGGACAATCGGCTATTTCCGTCAGCAACCGGTGGAAATCATCGTCGAGGCCGAAAAATTCCCGCGCCTGCTGATTTTGCGCCGCCAATTCCTGACGATGCAAATTATGCTCAAGCAGCATGATTTGACGTTCGGTAATATTAAGCGCGGCGCGGCGTACGATGGCGCATTCCATGGCCTGGCGGAGAAAACGCGCGTCCGCCACCCGTTTGGCGGAAATCCGCATCACAAAAGTGCCGCGCTGGGGCAGGATCTGCACCAGCCCCGCTTCGGCCAGTTTAATAAACGCTTCCCTTACCGGCTGGCGCGACACGGTGAAACGGGCGGCGATGTCCTTTTCCGATAACAGCTTGCCCGGCTCAATGACACACTCGACGATATCCTTGCGCAGCAGGCGATAAATTTGTTGATTTACCGGCTCGTTGTTATTAAACGGTAACGGTGTATCCATGCGGGGAAATTAACCCTGTTTAATTATCATGGCGGATATAGTACATGCTCCGCCATGGCAATAGCCATAGGCGCCTGCGCCAGGGGCCGCCGCTTAACGGATACTCATCACATCCGTCGCGCAGTGCAGATAACCGTTCATGGCGGTTTTCCATAAGGGGTCGGTGTTGGCCGGCATCGCCGCCCCCGCTCCCGTGCCCGTGGGCTGCATAACGTACTGCGGGAAATACACCGGCTTGCCGATGGCGTCGACCTGCCGGCACAGGGCGGCAAGCTGCTGTCTGTTGCCTAATGTGCCGTTGGCGGATTGCCAAAACAGCTGCTGCTGGTTGGCGTTGATCATTTTCAACGCCTCGCCCAGCATGGAGGAGTGCGCCTGCCTGGCGGCGTCGGTGTCGAGGCGCAGCGCGTCGAAATAGGAGTAGGTGCCGGCCATGGCGAATAAAAATACCGCGTCGGCTTGTCGTCCCGCTTTAATACAGCTGACCATCCCCTGATACAAAACCGGCGGCGTAAGGGTGGGATTGATGGCGGAGGCACCCAGGCAGCCCGGGCTGGCTACCTGCGCCAGATAGGCGCTCTGCGCCGACTTGCCCGGCGCGCCTGGGCGGGGGGAGGTGGCGCAGCCGGAGGCCAGCAGCGCCAGCACCATCGTTATCATTATTGTTGGTTTCATCTTATGCTCATTATTTGATGATAGCGAAACAGGGTAAATTGTAACCTAACGGCCAAATACCTTTAGCGCGCCGATCACAGTTCAGCCACTTTTCTCCGGGTGCGCGCCGCCCACGGCATGATGCTGCAAAAATACCTCATGCAGGCGCCGCAGGCCGGCCTGGGTAAGGCGGCGGCACTCTTGCGCCATAGCGTTAAAACCGCCCAGTCGCCGCACGCCCTCGGTTAAAAACGCTTCGGGGGCGAACTCGGCTACCTGATGGCCATACTTCATCACGACGCGGTTCTCCCGATGATATTCAATCTGGCCGGCGCCCGGAACTGCCGCGTCGATGCGCTGCCTAAGCAGGGCATGGGATCTTCGCGCCGCTTCCGGCAGCAGCAAGATCATCGGTTCGGCCGCTGTCGCCTCGGGCAA
The DNA here is from genome assembly GCF_047324285.1 of Sodalis sp. RH14. Classification (NCBI taxonomy): domain Bacteria; kingdom Pseudomonadati; phylum Pseudomonadota; class Gammaproteobacteria; order Enterobacterales; family Bruguierivoracaceae; genus Sodalis; species Sodalis sp. RH14. Next base: position 604,511 of record NZ_CP178739.1, on the reverse strand, counting down.
TGACGCCAGCCATTCATCCACCAGCGCCAGCACGGTATCCGGGTGATCCAGCGCCATGGACAATAACTGGCGCGCGCGCGCGTTAACCTGACATTGCAATTCGGCCTCGAGACGTTGCGCCTGCGATAAATAGTCGGCCACCGCGGCGGCCGAGGTCGCCATGCCGTCCTGGTACCCTTCCCGGAATCCCTGCTGGCGCAGCTGTCCGGCCTCGGCCTGCGCCTGCTTAACCAGAGAGCGCGCCTGACGGCGCGCTTCACTGACGATATCAAGCGCCTCGCGTTGGCGCGCCAGCTGCCGGCTCTTGATCAATACACCGCCCGACATCGGCGGCATCCGGCGTAGTGGAATATTTTTCGGCATGTTGGAAAGCCAGTTTTATCAAAAGCGGGCTCGGGGCGGGGCGGGGTTCACCGCCCGTTTCCCGATCCAGCTCGGGTGAGAATAACAGGGAGATGCGCTGCCGGATGGCTAGCGGCAATTGCGCGCCGAACGCCAGCAGTTCGCCTCTTCCCCGCGCGATTAAGGCGGCCGGTATCGCCACCGGCATATCGTCGCCATAAGAATCGACAATCGCCAGTCCGGCGAATTGCCGCACCCAGGACGGCAGCTGTAACAGCCCCCCCTGCCGGGCGAGGGAGGCCCGATGGCGCTGCGCGGCTATCAACAATGCCGCCTGCGGCATAAGGCGCCAGTGGCGGATAAACAACGCCGCCGGTCCGTCAACGGCGGCCGGTGGGCAATCCACCGACCAATCATGGGCCTGGATAAGGATGCCGTTGATTATCGAGCGCGCCCTGGCGCCGTTTAACGCCGGCGGCAGCGGCAGGCGCCGCGGATGCAGCCATGACAGCGGATCGTAGAGTATGGCATCAAGCGGCGCGATGCTCTTCATGAGCGTCTGTCTCCTGCTTCACTGAGGCTTTTTCACGGCGCCGGTACCAGGCCAGTCCCGCCACGGCGACCGCCAGCGCCACGCCGGCGGCGGGAGCAAAGCGGAGAAAATGACCGGAACCGTCCGCCTGGACCGCTACCGGCGCATAATGCTGCAGCGGCCCCTGTTTGGAGAGCACCACGGAAATATTGTCGTAATCCACCTGGTTGAAGCTGTTTTTCAAAAACCGCTTGATATCGCTTATCATCAGGGTTGGGTCGACGTCGCTTTGATAGGCCACCAGGGTTGAAATGTGCATCGGCGCCGGCGCCCTGCCGGTGTCGCCCGAGTCGATGTCGTAACTGACATGCACCCGGGCCGACAGCACGCCGTCCATGGTCTGCAATGATTGTTCCAGACGCTGTTCGATGGCCGAGTAAAGCCGCGCCTTTTCCGCCCGCGGCGACGACACCAGCGAGTCGCTGGGGAACAGCCGGGAAATTTCCATGCGCGGCTGCGACGGCAAATCATGCCTGCGCAGCAAATCCACCGCCGCCGGAATATCGGCTTTGCCCACGCCGACGCTATAGCCGGTCTTGCCTTTATCGGCCTTGGAGGCCTGGATATTATTGCGCTGCAAAGTGGCTATCACTTCATTGGCCTGCTGTTGATCCAGGCCTTTAAGCAATGGCTCGTCGTTGCAGGCGGTAAGTGAGAGCGCCAGCAGGGCGGCACAAAATATCGGTCTTAACATCATTGTCCACTCAACACGCTGCGCACGACGTTGACGCCTTTATTTACCAGTGAACTGACCCAGTTCATCGTCAACTGAAAATCTGAGCTCAGCGCATTTCTTCGCAGCATCGCCTCCGCCGATATGTCCTTGGTAAAAGGTTTATCCAGCTCGTTGCGGGCCTGTGTGGCGTCAACCGCCGTGGCGGCCGCTTTCGATGCCAGGAAAGAGAGGGATTCCACCGCATCGTCATGCATGACCGGAATAACGCTGTGAGGCGGGCCGATTTTGGCAATTTCGTTCATGTTGCACCTTGGTTAATTTGATAATTACGCTTAATAAATACAATGAGGCTTCGTGTGAATCCGGAAAATCGTGCAGCATAAGAATAAAATTCACATGCTAAGCGTCCCTGCTTACCCTTTTTCAAGCCAGAATGGCCGGCCGGTCATAAAATCCGTTATGCAGACGGCGATTATTTGGCGCCATTTAATAATCCCATAATAAGATCCCTTTTTTGGGTCATGGCTTGATTTAACATGGTCACAAAGGTCGACAAATCCGCCTTGGTGCCATTGGCTCTTAATATCAACGCTTCGTCAGTGGGATTCGCTTCAAGGTCTTGCTGAGCCGTTGCCGCGGCTGACATTTTGTCACTCACTCCCGTTGAATTACGTGAATAAATATCAGTGATTGTACTCATAAAAAAATCCTCTTCATTTAATGTTAGGGAAATACCAGTGTCCGGGTGTCATTTTCACAAAGCCCTGATGGCCGTATTTGAATGATTTACCCTTAAGCCAATCGTCTTTTAGCTCAATGGCGAATTGGACATAGTTGCCATTCCATTGCCTGGCATATTGCTCGACAAAGAAACGGATGCGTTGCAGCTCACCGTCGTCGATGGCGCCATTAATAACAAAGATTACGCTATCCTGGTTATCGATTCTGGTGTAGTTCACCGCCAGTTTTTTTATCCCCTCCTCGGCCTGCCGTGCCACGGTGTCATCGTCTACGTCGGCAAAATGGACGGCTTCAGCATAGGGCAGAAGACGCATTAACCCCTTGCTGATAGCGTCGCGCTGCGTTTCAGTCAATTGACCGCGCTGTTTGCTTACTAACAGTACCGGCGCCGCCGGTCGGTCAAATTGCAATTGATGAAGATTTAAAGCGGGGAAATTTTGCCCCAGCCAGCGCTCGATACGCTGTTTTTCCTCATCCTCACTATTGATTTTTATCGCCTGCGACGATTTTATACGCACCAGGGATTGACGTCCCCAGGCCGCATCGCGCTCATTATCCGCCAGCACATACATCACGCCGTCGCGGCCCGGGAATATTTGATACTTGCCGGGTTCAGCGCCAAATTGCTGTGTCAGGGCGATAATTTCACGCTGCTGCGCATCCGGCGTCGTTAAGAGGTACGCCAGCGCCAGGGCGGCGGCAACCGCGATGGCCAGAAGGGCCATGCCCCGCTTGCCGGGCCTGCTGCTTATTGTCGCCGGGACCGCGGACGGCGTGTTCGGCGTGCCCGCCCGGTAGTTCAGGACGTCTTCCGACCAGGTTTCACCGGCGGTCCTTACCGCCAGCGCCAGCGCGCCCACGGTAACGGGGTGATTGGATGCCAGCGGAACATCATCCGCGCCGTCGTTGTCCAGCCTGCGCAGCAAAATGCCATGTTCCGGGCCGTCGGTGCGGATAATTTCAAAATTCACCCCGCCGCCTTCGGTGGGGACCAGCACGCAGTCTTCAGGGAATGAGGGGGACGCGCCGGCGTATTCCAGCGCGCCGCAGTCCGCTGCGATAAATAATGTTTTCCGCGCGGATAAAGGATATTCGCAACCCTTCAAACTACCATTGAGCAGCCTGACAATGGCCACACTCTCCGGGCGGTCTGTTTTACCTTGTTCTGTTTGCATGGTAAAATATTCTTTATACTCTAGGGTTCGTCATGCTAAAGAGTCTACCGCCTCGCGGCCGGTGACTTCATGATGAAAAAATGATAAATTATCCATCAAAACTGAGATATTTAATCATTTATTCCCTAACGAATTATTTAACTATATTATTTCAAATAATTCCATCCCTGATTATTTACGATCACACTGTGGGATGGAAAAGCATGGCTTATTTCACGGCATGGCGAAAATAGAACTTTACAGTATTTACATTACACGCGCAACAACGCCAGCAGTCTTTACTCGCCGGATTAGAATAGGGCCGTTAACATGTCTTATTTACTGGAAATACCCCCGTTAATGAATCATTTATTAACGCGGGGTTTTTAGTGAGAGGCTACGCATAAAGCGCTGCGACGACGATACGCTGAAGATCGTCAACCGTCCGTATTGATAATAACTCAGTTTCTGTAAGTTCAACGCCGAAGGTTTCCGCTATCCCAATCTCAATTTCCATGAGATCAAGCGAATCGACATACAGCTCCGCCGCCAAATTAAGGTGGCCGGCAATGTCAGACTCTTTGCGGCCCAAACGGTAGGCCAGCATGGCGTAAAGCTCGCGCTGCAGCGATTCACCGCCGGTGGGAACGGCTACACCCGTTATCAAATTATTCGTCATCAGCAAATTTCCCCTTGTTAATTCGGGTCGCCGGGACAGGGGTGGATGAGCCGGGGCCAGCATTGACTTGCGCCTGACGTAAAGGAGGCATATAACCTGTGCTGCTCAAACCGGCCCTTGCGGCGGCCAGGTTTACGCGATCGTGGTTTAACGGAGCAAACTGCGCCGCCTGATGATCGTTCTTGGGATGATTGGCTTGCCGGGCACCCTGATGGGACAGGATAACCGATGGGGCGTCTGTTTTCATCCGGCCATTCTCCGGCGCCGGCACGGAGGCGGAGGCGGAGGCGGACCGGGTTACCGTGGCTTTCAGTTGGTTGCGCGCCTCAATCAGGTAGGCCGCCATAGGGCTAGACTTAGTGGATTGAGCGGCTGGGGCCGGAATGGGGGTGAGATTTTCCCGTGCATGGCGCAGAATTTCCGCGGTCAGGTTATTCGCGGAGGACTCAGCGGATTGCGGCGCATCCTGGCCGGCGAAAACAGCATGAGTGGTTACCTTTTGCGCCGCGCCCCTTTTGCGAGCCCTATCATAAAGGTCAGAAATGGCGCCCTCATCAGGCCGGCCATTCCCCGGTGCCGGATTGGCATACAAGGAAGACGCGGACTCAGGGATAGACTCCCAAAGATTCCCCAACGCTTCGGCCACCTCTTTCGCCGCAGCATATAGCGCGCCGGATTTATCGGCTTGCGCCCTATCCTGGACCGGGAAAATGCCATGCGCCGTCCCCTTGGGCGGGGTCTGGGTTGTCGTCGCCGTAAAAGATATCTTTTCGGCACCCGGATTCATCAGGACGTTGGCAGGCTCCTGCACGGTCACACCCCTTTTCGCGGGCGAGCGATCGTTATTTTGTCCTACGCCGGGCGATAACGGCTGGGAAAAAATACTCTGCTTATGCTCAGGTGGGTGGATTCGGCTGCTGATAAGTTCGGCGTGTAATGCCGCCTGCGCGTAATGACTGCCCCGGGCTGCGGGCCTATGTGTTTTGGCGAAAGAGGGCGGGCTGCCGACGTCGGCCCGCGTTTCGGCATCGGGCGCTTGATTAAGCTGCTCGAAAATATCCTGCAAGTTGTCCCGCACATCAACCGACTGCGTTTTACCAGCCTCTTTCTTTTCTGTTCCTGGCGGCCAGTTTATTTTTACCGACGCGTCAATAGTTATTCTCGGCGCATATTTAATGTTAAATTCGACGCTGGGCATTAACCGGTTTTTTTGCGTAGCGCCGGTCTTATCGGTACTGTCGGACTGATCATTTTGCTGAGTGGCTTCTGTCTGCTGTTCCGCATCGCTTCGCAGTCCTGTCCTTAATGGCGGCGGATGATCCTTATAGAGATTTAAAGCGGCCAGTAAATTGGGCAGCTTTAATATCATATCCGTATCACGAAAGATTTTTTCCAGCGATGAAGCCTGATAAGTCTGAATACCTGCTCGGATATTCTGAAAACATTGATAGGCGTTTTTCTCGACGAGCTGCGCAATGTGTTCTTTTTGCACCACGTCGCCATCGCTCCCCGTTTCTTGTACGATATAGTCGACCACAAACGGCTTGATTTTTTCATTGATGAACCGCGCCCCCGCTTCGGCGCCGCCTTCGCCCTGAATTGCGTTGAGCAATGAGGCCAGCTCCTCCTCAAGGCTCTGGCGGCGTACGCAGGCCGCTTCCCGCTCAGGACGGTAGCCGCCGAATACCGACTTTTCACCCAGTCCATCTTTTAACATCATGTCGGTCAATTCATGCATGATGCCGTCAAGTTTCGCGGCCGATTCTTCGGTAGGGCCGAGCTGCCTGGCAAGAAAATGGGCGTTGGCAATATGCTCCAGATGGCTTGGGACCAGTAAACTACGCGAATTCTGAAACAGCTGCGCCAATGTTTCACGTTGGTCCCCGGCGCAGTTAAATAGGGCATTCATACTATTTTGCCGGTATTGCCGCTCAAAATCGTTAATATTGATACACGGCTTTACCGATGCCCGCTCGTGCGCACTCAGGCAGTTCTCGACCGTGGCCTCTTCCGGCGCAGTGTTCTGCCCAGACCCGCTACGCCGCCTGCCGGCGGAATTAATCCGTAAAGGAACATTCCGTAAATTTACCGGGACACGTTGGTGTTTAGCCGTTTTATTGCCCGCGGGTCCTGACTGTATAATTCCCACATTAGGGATATGAATTATTGAATTCGTTATCATCAATGTTATCCCGCTGTTATTAAGAAAAAAGGCGCATTAGCAGATCTTTTTTCTGTTCAATCCAGGTATTGACCTGTTTTGTCCAAGTTTCAACCCTCCCGAGGGTATCACTCAGTTTGGTCATGAATATTTGCACCTGGTTTTTTAATTTTTCCGCCAGCCCATTAAAAGCGCTGTCAAATGCATTATATTCTATAGAGTTCAACTCTTTAAATTTACCCCCGCCCTCGTCTATTTTTTCTTTGAAAAGCGCAAGTATGGACTGCAGGGGCGAGATATCGACCCTAACGACATAACCGCTACCGCTAGGCTTTACGCATGTGGGATCCAATCCCCATTCCTCCGCCCATGATTTCGCCTCCGCTTCACTGGCGACCCCGGAAACAGGAAATAGAATCCCAGCTTCCGTTTTGGTATATTTTTCGATTAATGCTGTCAATTCAGCTTCAATTCCAGGTTTGAAGTACATGAATTGATTGCCTTTATCATCCGTGCGGACATCCAGGTATTTGCTCTTCACTTTCAAAAATTCATTGAAGGCGCTAAAAAAATTAGTGTTGCGCGTTGTCCCGGTTTCATAGGTACGATAATAAGCAACATAGTCTTCCACCAGCCCCATACCGCTTAGCCAGGGATTGGTCTTGTCCTCGGTAGACGTTAACGTGTGGCCTTTATCCAATAAATCAGCCAGTTCAGGAGTGTTTCTCTTAAGAGTGTTGAGTTCCGGATCATTGTCGAATAAGGCGCTGCTACTCTTGATATTAGCCATGGCATCACGCATAAGCAGCATCGCGGCGGGTAATTGCTCAGTCAACGTTTGGTGTGCTGGTGCATTCGGCGCGTCAAGGAGCTTTGCCAGCTGCTCCGTATTATCTGTTACTTTGTCGAGACAATGAAATACATTCATTAAACTTCGTGGCGGGCCAGAGCTTCTTTCGCCGTCATTTATTGCCTGGGTCCTCATGAGGTGTTCCCGAGAGGTATCTAAAGAGGCGGGCGATAAGTCAGGCTTATTTAAACCGTGGGGAGGTAAGGTATATTGAGAGATGCTAGTCATAGAGATTGCCTCGCGCCGTGCTGAATTTACAGACGGCGCCTGTGAAAGATTAAGCGCGGCTGGCCAATTGGCCAAGTGTGGCGACATTGTCTTGCAGTACTTTTTTGACCTGTTCCAGAATCGACTGCATGGCATCCGCCAGTTCTTTAACATTGGCCCTGGCCGTTTCAGACATAGAGGAGAACGATTGGGCATAGTGCGTGTTGAGGAACTCCTCGGCGCCATGGTGTGCTTGATTCATTTGGGTCATGCCATTGATAAAGCCCGGCAACTGCTGGCCTGCCGCCATAGCCATATTTGCTTCATTTCGGATGGCGGCGGTCTTATTGTCCTTAAGCTCGATATCATGCTGTGTGGCTGCAATATCGCGTTCTAAACGCCGCTTAGCCGCCTCATCTAAATGCGATTGATGCTGGGCGCTGATTTGTCCTGCCTGCCTCTGCTGCAAATCGATATTGCCCTGCGTGCTTTTCATCGTGGCAATATTCAGGTCTCCCTGTTTTTTGATAAGGGCGGTTTTATCATGTTTTATGGTCGCGAGATCCATATTATTCGCTTTGGTTTGTTTCCTATACACGCCTGTCGCCATCACGCCGCCGATTACGCCTTGGCTCATCCCTCCTGTAAACGCGTCCATACCCTGTTTAATCTTCGCTGCGGCGGCGCTTTTTACCGATTCATTTTCCAGTAGCGCCAATCTCGCCACCTCACCATTACTAACGGCTTTCCCTTCACTTAGGGCTTTGAAAGCCACGAGTAATGCCTCAATCCGTTTTTGACCACTCAGCTTATGGATAGTGACATCATTGTTACCCTCATGACTTGACGCGATTATTTTCTCCGGCGTCGCGGGCATCAGATTTAATCCGGTCTTAATCATCTTTTCCATTGTTGCGATGGTCACGGGTTCGACCGTTGAATCGGGGCGGCGTAAATTCACAATTTGTGATCCGTCTGATAATAGTTTATTACCGAAAATACTCGCGGCAATATCCAATGCCTCTGGCGTCAAAGAGACGGATGAGTTTTTTCGACGGTCTTCAACAGGCTCTGTTACCGTCGAGGTGTTCAGTATATTTTCCTGATGGAAATTGATTCCGCTGTTATGGGTTATATCGTTCATGGCATTACTCCTGTTAATTAAGCCGAAAGACTGTTATTACTAAACAAACTCAAGGTATTTGAATATGTTTGAGCCTGGCGGCTGGACATCTCTCTGAATTGTTGCTGGACTAATTCCATATCCCCTTTAAAATAATCTATGGCTTCCAGCAGCATTTTTTTCCATTGCTTATCTTCCGCAAGTAACAGACCGTAGGCAGCCAATGTTTCCGCCAATCTTTTTTGAATGACGCCCTGGCGTATCGAGCCGACCGATTGAAACATGCTTGAACCATAGGTCACGGTATTGTTAAGCTTTTCCAGCCGATTGGCGAAGGTCGCCTTCGACAGCCGATCGGTTTTTAAAGACAGCTTATCCATCAATCGCTTAAAGCTATCGGTAATGGCGGCACTGGTTTGCCTGCCCAGATTTTTCAACACATCGGGCACCAATTTCTTGATGGCTTCGGCTATCATTTTACCCAGCGCGGAAGAGGCGATTTTACCGCCGGCGGATTTACCCAGCACCATAACGGCTACGATGAGCGCCGCAGCAACCAAAGCGCCGACAATCGCTCCCACCATGGCCGCGGTGTTGGCATCGACGCCCAGCTTTGCGAGCAGGTTGGTAATAGCCTTGGACAGCATGCTTATCAACGGCTGGATAATCCCTTCCATCAGCGGTCGCATAGCCTGTTCCAGGAAGGATACGCCGGTGATAGCCTTGCCTATCGCGTCCGCCGCTATCAAAGCCAATCCCACCGCCGCCAGGGCCAGGCTGGCGCCGCCGGTGAAAACCGCCGCCACTACGCTGATGGCGGTAATAAGCGCGCCGAGAATTTTACCTACGCACCCCATGGTCTTATTCAATGCTTCGGACTTACGCATATCCTCGGCGGCTTTAGCGGCTTTATGTTTCATTTCGACATGCAGGCTTTCCTGCATGCGCCTGAATAGCGCGGAATCCTCCTCCAATGCCCGCTGGCGGTTCTTTTGCACCAACTTGTTAAATGTGTTCATTAACGCTAATAAGCGGTTTATAGCGCTATCCACTTCAGTCGCATCCAATGGAAGCGCATTCGCGTTTTTGCCTTGGTTATATATATCGTCCAGCTTTGTAATGCTTTCCCTGGCGGCCTGATAAGACGAAGCCATCTTACTTTGCGCCAAGTCCCGTTGCGCAGAGGCCTGGTTAAGTTCATCCTGCGCCTCGCGCACGGATTGCTGTGCCGTCGCGAAGCCTTCATCCTCAGGTGACAATTGACTCAGCGCCACGTTTGCCCGATCTAGCGCCCGTTGCTTTTCCGCCAGTTCATTTTCAGCATTTTGCAGCGCAATCCTATCCGCTTCGGCAGTATCCAGCGCAATTTGACTCGCTTCAATTGCCTGTTGATATTCCGCTGACAGAGCAGAATTGAAAAGGTCAAATGCCGCTTTTTGCGATAGCAATAGCGTCAGTCGATCGGCCAGTTTCCCCAGCGATACATCGACCAATAATTCCTTAACGGTATTGAATATCTCTTGCAAAGATATCCGGTTATTGTTCGGGGTTTGCACGTTACCGGATGGGGCCGCTAATGGAAGGTCAGCCGCGGTCGCCTGTGCGGCGGGCATATTCGCTTGCAAATCGCTGCTGGCGCTGATGGTCGCTAACAGCGCTTCCGTCGCCTGGCGTGACTGAGCATTCAGCGTCAGAGTCTGTTCCCGCGATAAGGGTGTATTAATATTATTATCTTGAGCACCGGTATTCTCGATGGCGTCAAGACGATTATTGACATTAGGCATGGCACTTAATCCATTTAAAATTCCGTGGAATTGCGTCATGTTATATCCTCGCTTTGAGAGGGGTCTTTTTGTTCGTCCATGGGGCATTTCAAGTTATTTATATAAACCTCGGCGCGTTTTTTTAACATCGCGTCGTGGGATTGTTCAATAACAAGTTCAAAGCATTGCCTGGCTTTGTTGGCCTTGCTCAACATTAATTGACACTGTCCACTGTAAAACACCGGGCGATAATCATTTTCCGCCAGTGAAAAAGCCACGGCATAAATATCCGCTGCTTTTTGAAATTCTTTTTTAAGCTGATATACCGCGCCGAGCCCCATGTAATAATCCGGATTATAGAAATCATAGATACACAGGAAACGGAAGAAGGTAGCCGCTTCATCCAACTGCCCTTTGTTGTAAAAATCATAGGCATGCGTGTATAAACCCTCCATCATTACCTGAGGTATATCATGCACTTCTTTTAACGTAATACCGCTATTTACCGCATTCCACAGCAATTCTGCGATGCGGTCTTCACTGACGTTATCAACAACACTCATATATAACTCCTGAATTTGTTATCACCGACAATGATGGTGATTTGATTGAAACATTAAGGGGAATGGAAAACTTTCAATTATCGCTTAATTAATATTGCTTTGGCCGCGGTGGCATTTCCGCCACCGGAAAAACCCCATGCACAAATCAGTTCGATCCTTGACGGGCCAGTGCCATGGCGTTCTTTATTGATCCGTTCCTTTCGCCGCCGATTCGTTAAGTTGCCGCTCAATCCCTGGCACTGCGGCCGCAGGTGTGGCGGATGGCGGCACCATATCGCCGGGAAGAGGTTCCGCGCCTACCGCTAAGGTTTCATCGCGCCAAGCGTTCTCAACTTCTTTCAGCCAAACAAGGATATCGATAAATTTCTCAAAATCTTCTGGATGAACATAGGAATACAACTTGTTGCTCTTATAAATCTTCCTTGCCAGCTTGATGTCCGTCACCACCGGCACGCCGATTTTTTCCGCATAAGCCCGCACCGCCAATGCCCGCTGATTAGACTCCTTAATCGAAATAAATGGTGCTGGCACCACATCCGGATCGTAATACACGCCGATGGCGATATGCGTCGGATTCACCAGGATAAACTGGGAATCCTTGATATTGGCCTTGGTTTGCTCCGAGAGGATTTCCCGGTGCAATTGGCGGCGGCGGTGCTTCATCTCCGGATTTCCCTCCTGCTCCTTGTACTCGCGTTTAACCTCGTGTTTTTCCATTTTTAATTCTTTGATATGCAGGAAATAGTCCGCAAGGGCATCCAATATCGACACCAGGATAATGCACAGCAGGCAGGTGATGACCAGCGACAGCAGCAGTTCCCGCCAGATAGTGATCATAGCGCCCACGGTGCCGTGCAACTGGGCGAAGATCAGCAGCTTATTGTTGTGCCAGAAGATGATGGCCGCCGCAATGAAACAGCCCAGATGCAGGATGGCTTTTATGCCGTCTTTAATAGTCCTGATGCTGAAGATTTTTTTAAATCCTTTGATGGGATTTAACGCGCCGAAATTGATTTTCAGCGCCTTGGTGGCCAGCATAAATCCGGTTTGCAGCAAAGTGGGCAGCGCGGACGCCAGCAGACAGACCAGCACGATAGGCAGGGTTATTTTTAGCCCCAGCAGCATAATGGCCGCACTATAAGCCTTGATATCCATGTGGAAGTTGCCGGCAATGATATTTCTGTAGGCCTCAAGCAACGGCGCCAGCGTGGTGGTCTTGGTAAGGAAGACGATACCGCTTAACAGCAGACAAGCGATAATCAACTCGCGGCATTTAAAGGTCTGCCCTTTTTTCGCCGCGTCTTTTTTCTTTTTCGGCGTTGGTTTTTCCGTTTTGTTTGCCATGGTTAATCAGGTTTCAGCCATATGTCCAATACGCCGGGATGCGGCGCCAGCGTTTTGAAAGCGTCGGGTAAATAGGGTGAGAAATAGAGAATCAGCACCACAAATGCGATAAGGCTTTTTATCGTCAATGAAATGGAAAATGCGTTCATTTGCGGCGCAAAACGCGATAGCAACCCCAAAATTACCTCCGATAACAGCAGGCAGACCAGCACCGGGCTCGCCAATATGATAATCCTGGTCATTAAATGGCCCAGGATCCCAAGCACCGGTTTTAGCGCCGGGGTGCAGGTTTGCAGCGGATCGCAGAGCCGATAGCTTTGCTGGAATGTTTCCATCAGCAGCAGCATGCCGCCGCCGGCCAGGAACAGGGCGCCGGCGAAGAGATTAAACAGATTCGCCAGTTCAGAGGTATCCACCCCGCTCATGGGATCAAAGGTGCTGCTGACGGTGGCCCCGCGCTGATGGTCAATCACGCAGCCGACGCCGTGCATAATCCAGAACGGCAGGGCGAACAGGACGCCCAGGATCAAACCAATAAACAGTTCCTGCGCCAGCACGCCCCAAAAATTGATTTCTTCCACCGGCATCCGCTCAAGGGAATAAGGCCACAGCGAAGCGCCGATAAAGATAGCCACCGGCATGCGGATATTAACGCTGACGATATTGCCGGTTAAAAAGGGCAATAATAGAAACACCGGCATAATCCTGGCGGAGGTTAAAATCATGACACTGAGCCAATGCTGGACATCAAGCCATGCAGACAAATCGTTCATAGGCTAGCGGCTCATCGCCATTCTGATCACTTCTTGGCCAAAACCGAGCAATGTCTCGCCATACCAGCCTGACAAAATAAAAAGACATAGCGTAACGGACAGTAACTTGATACCAAAGGGCAATGTCTGTTCCTGGAGCTGTAATACGGTTTGTAATAACCCGACCATTAGCCCTACCACCGTTGCCACCAATACCGGCCCCGCGGAGAGAATAAGCACCAGGTACAAGGCTTTATTACCGGCAAATACCACGTCATTCATTTTTATACCCTATTAATACTTTTTCAGGTAGCGAGATCGATATATTGCAGAATCAATCCCTTGGAGAGTAATGTCCAGCCGTCAAGCACCACAAAAAGAATGAGCTTAATAGGTACGGATATGGTTATGGGACTCATCATCATCATGCCCAATGAGAGCAAAATACTGGAAATCAGCAAGTCCACCACCACAAACGGCAGATACAGATAAAAGCCGATTTTGAAGGCATTTTTGATTTCACTTAACGCGTAGGCCGGCAGCAAAGCCAGCATTGAAGGCGTTGTTTCCTCATCTTCATAGGAGGGGTCGTCTCTGCCCTGCCGGGACTGCGCTTTTTCAAAAAATTGCGCCAGGTCGGGATCGGCATATTTCTGCAAATAGGCTTTATAGCCGCTCATGCCGTTTTCGACAAAGTCGACCACCGTCTCCACGCTGTTGAACTGGACTTTTTCTTCAGTAAAAGCGTTATAAGCATCCCGCGCCACCGGGGACATCACAAACATGGCCAATATCAGCGCCACCCCGTTTAAGGTCATATTCGAAGGCACCTGTTGCAGCCCCAAGGCATTACGCACGATGACGAATACAATGGAAAACTTAACGTAACAGGTACCGGCGGCAATCAAAAACGGCAATAATGATAAAAACGCCAGTGAGGCAATTATCCCGATTTCATTAGGCATGGGGATCATCCGGGTAAAGTTGCATTATTTCGACCCCCAGGCGATCGTCCAATTGCACTAATTCGCCCCGCGCCAGCAAATGGCCGTTGCTTCGCAGCTCGATCCTGTGCTCGCACGCCGGGTCTAACTCCAGAATTTTGCCGGCAAACAGCGCGTTGACCTCGCCTATCGACAGGAAGCGCCGCTGCAAAATAAACTCCACATTCAGCGGCAGCTCGGTCAGTACGCCGGGCAAGGCCGTGTTATCCAATGAGGGCGCAGGGTCACTCTCCGTCAAAGGATATTCTTCATACATTCCATCTTGGCTTTCATCGATCATTATCATGTCCTCTCGTTGGCAAAAATGTCCTATCCGCCGTCCCTGGCATTTCACATAGCGCGAAAGCGCGGCAATCAATACCACATCGCCAACCGCCACATCGCGCGCTATTGCCACCGGCAGCCGGCTGGCGCCAAGAATAAATTCCACCGCCAGCGGCAGGTCCTGCAGGCCGTGGCAGGATGGATCCGGCAGCCTGATCCGGCTGCGATCCAGCGCCGTCACCCAGACCGGGCATTCCCGGGCGCTGAGCCGGGGCAATGCCAGGTCGCGGCCCTGGCTAGACGCAGCAGGCTCCCACGCCTGTATATGTCGGTAGTCCAGCGCGCCGTCGGCAAATGTCAGCGGCCGGGGCATGGCGTTAAACAACGCCATGATTTGCCGGTCGTCGCAGGCGGCGACAGCCATGGCGGCCAGCGCCGGCGCGGTCTGCGCCAGCCATTCACGGGGATCCAGCAGCGCCCGCCACTCGCCATCGTCGGCGATGACCATCATCAGTGGGCCCGCCGCCGGAGGTAATGCCAGAGCGACAGCGACGCCGCCCGCCCGCCATCCCGCCAGAGCCGGGTGCCAGGACGCCTGCGCCTTTGGCAGCTTGCGCAGCGAAAGTGTACTCACTCGTCCTCCTCCTGCTCCGGATCCTGGTTCGGCTGTTGCCCGTGTTGCTCATCCCGCACGGGCAACAGCTGGTAATTTTCCGGCATAGGATGAGTAGCCATTTGCTTAATCACTTCCTGACTCGACGGCAATAGCGTGATGTTCTGACCGGCCGATACCTGTACGTGATGATGGCCCGGCACCGAACTGAAGGCATAGGTCAGGGTGCGGTCGGTGTTGGCAGCCTGGTTTGGCTGAGGCATCGTTGCCTCGTGGCCGTGGTTCGCCGGCCGATCCACGGCCGGCTGGCCGGCCCTAACCTCGGCGGCATGATTATTCGCCGGGATTGTCGCGCCCGCGGCCGCGCTTGATAGCAAATCGGCTAACAGGCGCGCATCGGCGGCTTCGCCCAAGGTGCCATCGGTCGGTGCAAGGTTGCCTGCGACGTGCGCGTCAGGCGCAATTATTTTATTCCCGTCCGCTAACACCGCCGGCGTGTGTGCAGCCAGGGCGCGCGTCCCCTTTCCGGGCTGAGCGCTGTTATTCACATCGCCCGCAGGCGCGGCGCCAGGTTCTTCCACCTGGCCTGGCAGTAATTCGCTGCCGCCGGCGATGAGGTTTGATGGCGCCGAACCCAGATTCCGCTGCGCCAGAAACGCAGAGACGTGGGCCGGGCGGGCACTGGCCGCGCCGGCATTCGCCCCCTCGGCATGGGCTTGATCAGACACCAGGGCCGAATGCATGCCCATCATTGTTTCCACCGCCGATAATGCGCCCAGGCTGGAAAAGACACCGTCTTCGCGCGCTATCATCTGCGCGATGAAGGCGCCGGCGGGGTGCTGGTGCTCAGTTGGCGAGAATGGTTTCTTAAGACGCTGGCGCTCATTCACATCGCTTTGCCGCTGGCGGGCAATATCCTTGATATCCTGCACGAATTTGACCGGGTAATTATGCCCGCGGCCGAAGTTAGTTACGGCGACCATGTAATAATCTCCTGCGTTTCATTTTCATCCTGACGTAAGCCGGCAAGCCTGAGCGCTTTTTTCTGCTTTTCGGCCCATGTCAGGTACTTTTCATGTTTACGCTGCCAATGCTGCTTTTCCGCCTTGAGGTCGGAGAGCTGCCGCGTGAATTCCTCGCGCTTATGCAGCAATGTGTGTTCCTGTGCTTCCAGCTCTTTAATTTTTTGCCGGAATACCGCGATACGGTGCTGACACAAAAAAATCCGGGCTTTGTCCAGCCTGCCGCTGGGGCGCTCCTGCTCAATCAATTGCCGCAAGCCGCTTTTTTGTTGGCCCAGCGCATCGGCTTGCGCCTCGTTCTCCCGCAATTGGCGCTCGGCGGCGATGCGCCGCATATCACAGCGCCGCAGGCCGGCGTCGCAGCGGCCGATGAGGACTTTGATATTACGCAACGACGGCATGCATCATCCGCAGCGTGGTGGCGAAGTCGGTGCTTTCCTGCGTGGACTGACGCAGCAAGGCCATGAGTGCCTGCTGCTTATTCATGGCGCGATCGTTTTCAGCGTTCTCGCCGGGGCGGTACTCGCCCATATCCAGGAATATCTGTAATTCCTCAAGCCGGGCCATCAGGCGGCGCACTTCGCCCGCCAGGGATTGGTGCTGCCCATCGGTCACCTGGCCGGCGACCCGGCTGATGCTGCGCAATATATCGATGGCGGGATAATGATTTTGCGCCGCCAGCTTGCGGCTCAGGTAAAAATGTCCGTCCAGAATGGAGCGTATTTCGTCGGCAATCGGGTCCGGCTCGTCGTCGCTTTCCAGCAAGATGGTATAAAACGCGGTAATACTGCCGTGACGGGTGTTCCCGGGCCGCTCGAGAATACGCGGCATGGCGTCGAACACCGAGGCCGGGTAGCCGCGTCTGGCCGGGGGTTCTCCCGAGGCCAGCGCCACATCCCGCAACGCGCGCGCATAGCGGGTAATGGAATCTAAAAACAGCACCACTTTTTTCCCGCGATCGCGGAAATACTCCGCCACCGTGGTGGCCACCCTGGCCGCATTACAGCGATCCAGGGAGGAGAAATCCGAGGTGGCGTACACCAGCACGCATTTATCCTGCCGGCCTGAGCGGCGCAGGGATTCGGTGAATTCAGTCACTTCCCGCCCGCGTTCGCCTATCAGTCCGATAACAAATACATCCGCCTCGGACCGGTCGATCAGCATATGCATCAACACCGTCTTGCCGCATCCCGCCGAGGCGAATATGCCGACCCGCTGCCCGGTGCCGCAGGTCAGCAGGCCGTCGATGGCGCGGATCCCGGAAATAAAGGGCGTGTCGATAACGGCGCGATCCAGATACGGGGGCGCGTCGATATCGATGGGGCGGATTTCCGGCTGCGGGCCGGGCGCCGGGGAATGCAGCCGTTCGACCACATTCCCCATGGGATCAATGACCGTGCCCAGCAGGTCCATGCCGACGGTAATGCCCAACTGGGCGCCGGTGGGATGCAAAACCACATCCCGGCATAAACCACGGCCATGGCCTATCAGGCTCAGCACCGTGCGATTGCCCTGAAAGCCCAGTACCTGGGCGCGAGCGACAATCTCCGCCGTGCGCCAGTCGCGGCGCACTTCGCACATCTCGCCCACCGCGACGCCCGGCAGCTCCGCCTCGATAATCGGCCCCGCTAAACGCAGAGGCTGGGCCTGGCGCCGCAGCAGCCTCATCCGGGCGGTCATTAATGCATAACCTCGATGATACGTTCCAGACGCTCAAAATAACCTTCCAACGCCTTGCTAAAGTTTTCCGCGCTTTGCAGAGAGTCCGGATGTAATAATGCTTTAAATTCCAGATAGCCTTCATTCTGGGCGAACTGAAACTGCTGGCTGCGGATAAACGCTTCGCCTTCCATATGTTCCTTCAATAAGGAATATCCGCATTTTTGCAAGGCCGCCTCATCGTATTCGGCAATGCGCGACCAAAACCAGATATCCTCATCCTGGCTGCTGATGTAGATACTTGGCAAATCATGAAAATCGAGCGCAATAGTTGAATGGCTATCAAAATTAGCCAACAGTTTGGGATCACAACCATTTCCCAATAAGGCTTCGCGCACTAAAGCGGCAATATCAACATACATGTATTATACTCCAGGTTAATTAGATACTTTTAATAACATTAACATTTACAGCTTCAGTTAATTCCCCAAAAGACATGACCTCGAGATCGCGAAAACGCGACTCGATGAGTTTTTTGACGAAGCGTCTGATATCCACCGAGGTTAATAAAACCATATCTTTTTGAGCAATCAATATGCTTTCTAAACCTACGGTAAACAAATCCATTAATTCATCCGAGACCGACGGGTCCAGGTGTAAAAATGCCCCGGACGACGTATTTCTGATACCGCCGCGGATCGTTTCCTCCACCTCCGCCGACAGAATAATTACTCTTAGCTCATTATTAATAGCGAATTTATGGCATATATAACGCGCCAGCGCGCCCCTGACATGCTCCACCAGGGTAATGACGTCTTTCTCCCTGGGCGCCCACAGCGCCAGCGACTCCATGATCAATTTCATATTGCGGGTAGATATGCGCTCCATTAATAAGCGCTGCAACACCTCGGCAATACGTTGCACCGTGGCATGGCGCAGCACCTCCTTCAATAAGTCCGGATATTTATTCTCCATCAGGTCCAGCATATGTTTGGTTTCCTGTACGCCGAGGAACTCGCTGACGTGATGGGACATCAATACCGCAAAGCAGTGGTATACCTCATCCACGGCGGGACGCAGCTGGAAGCCCAGCTGCAGCAGGGTTTCCCTGGCCTCGCGCGCCACCCAGATACAATCTTTGTCGACGCGCATGTCGATATCGAGATGTTGAATCTCATCGGAGGCATTGACCACGCGCAGCATATCGAAATGAATGGTGAAGGCGTCGGCGCGAATTTCGTTGATCAAGACCATGACGGTGGATTCATCGACATTTTCGGCGGCGCGCAGAATCGGTTCCGGCAGTTTTACGCCGAAATCGACAAAAAACTGGCTGCGCAGGCGTTCGCACAGCCGCTCCTGTTGCAATAAGGCAAAATTGGCGCGCGATACCACCAGTATCAGCGCCACGGTCTCGGCGGCCACCTTGTCAAGATCGTCGATAATGTTCAGCCGGGTGTCCATGCCGCTCTCGCCTTGCGCATCCTGGTGAGGGAGTGTTCCGGCACGGCCATCCACGTCGGCCGCCTGCGCCCTGCGCTGCCTGCGATGGCGGAAATAGAACACGGCCGCCAGCGCGCCGGCCAGCAGGATAAACACCGGCAAGGGGAACCCCGGCAGCAGGCCGATCGATAGGGCCAGGAACGCGGTAATCATCAGTGCAAACGGGTTGCCCATGATTTGTTCCATGATCGTGCGGCCCATGTTGTCGCCGTCGCCGTTGACGCGCGTAACGATAAGCCCGGCGCTGATGGAAATAAGCAAGGCGGGGATCTGGCCGACCAGCCCGTCGCCAATGGTCAGCATGGTGTAGGTATCCAGCGCCGTGGACATATCCATCTGATGCTGGCTTATGCCTACGGCCATGCCGCCGATAAGATTGACGAACGTCACCAGGATGCTGGCGATGGCGTCGCCCTTGATAAATTTCATGGCGCCGTCGAACGAGCCGTACAGCTGGCTTTCCCGCTCCAGCACGCTGCGCCGTTCGCGCGCGCCGTCCGCGTCGATCGTGCCGGCCTTCAGATCGGCGTCGATGCTCATCTGCTTGCCGGGCATGCCGTCAAGTGAGAAACGGGCCGCGACCTCCGCCACGCGTTCCGACCCCTTGGTGATGACAATAAACTGCACTACCGTGACGATGGCGAAGATGACAAAGCCCACCACCAGGTTATCGCCGATAACAAACTGGCCGAAGGAGGCGATGATGTCACCGGCGTCGGCGTCGGTCAGGATCAGACGGGCGGTGCTGATGGTCAGGGCCAGCCGGAACAACGTGGTGATCAGCAGCACGGAGGGAAAAGTGGAAAAGCTCAGGATGCGATCAATGTAAAACGCGCCCATGAACACCAGCACGGCGATAACGATATTCAGCCCGATAAGAAAATCCAATAAGTATGTCGGCAAAGGAATAATCAACATACTGATGATCATGATCACCAGCGCCAGGATAAGCAGCTCCGGGCGGGAATGCATATTATGCAGAAATTTTGTCAACACGTCGTTATCCCATGCAAAGACGATGAACTTTCACCGTCATTTTCGATTTAATCTGTTTTCAATGACTTCGCGCTTATACGCCAGGCCGGCAAGATATTCGAACTCAATAAACATACGCTGCGCAGATTCATTGCAGACAAATAATTCATGTGGCAATAATTTACATGCACGAAACAGAGGCTGCAAAATAGCGGAGCGTTCGTCATGGCGGCGCAATAAAAACGTTTCCCCAATTAAATAATGAAGATGATCATCTATATCTTCAGGGAACTGCAATAGCGAGAATAAAAATATCAGCCAATCCGTTTCACTTTTATTTAAACCATTAATCACTTTATTTGATAATAGCTGTTTCATAAACAGATCATCCCCGGAGCGTATCAACCTGAGCTGGCCCAATTTACCGATAAAATCGCCGTATACCGATGCCGAGCTGGGCGTTACCGCATACACATCGGCCATCAGGGCGGCCTCGATAAACGCCAGTATCACGTTGCGATACTGGTGTCCATAACAGGCGATCCAGTCCTGGTACTCCTCCAGCGCCCGGCGTTCCTGTTGTAAAAACAGCCGGTAGCTTCCCCGCAACATCGCCGGATTCAGTTCCAGATGGGCCTGCCCGAATAACCTGGCCTTGAGCGCACAGTTAATGCCGGCGTTGACAAGCCGGGGGTCGGCCTGCGCCTCCACCTCGTCCAGCAGTTGCGCAAGTTCTTTTCCCACCGTTTCGTTCAGCTTACGGCGCCGCAGCAGTTCGCGCAGCACCACCACCAAATCACTATCATCAGGAAACAGGGAGCGGGCAAAAAGCAAAAACGCGTTCTTCTGGAACAGATTGCCGCTGTTAAGCATACGCAGCAGCTGATCCACCTTGGGGATGGCATCGTTTTCCAGGATACGGGCGAAATTCATCTCCGTATCCCGCGCGTATTTCTCGTACTGCCGCCTGCTGGCGAATTGGGCCGCCGCCGACGACGCGCTTTTGCCGGATTGTTCCGCCAGTTTGACCAGGCTGGCGGCGCTGCGTTTTACCTTAACCTTGGTGGCGACATCCTGCCCGGGCTGCCGGCCGGGCAACCTGGCGTCAGGCAGGCTGAACGCGCCGGCGTTGCCGATGCCGCCGGTGGCGTTTACCGCCATTTCTGGCTATCCAGCAGGTTGCGCGACCAGTCCGGCAAGGGGGCGGATCGGCGGCCGGCAATCAGGCTGTCCGCCACGTTGCTGGCGTCGGATTGCAGGGGCTCGGTGATTTCCCGCGGCTCTATGAGGAAAATACGCACCATATTGGACTGGGTATTCTGCTTATAGTTAAACAGGCCGCCGATAAGGGGGATGCTGCCCAACCCCGGGATCCTGCCCTCACGCCCGGAGATTTCATCACGGGTATAACCGCCGATCAGCAGGCTTTTTCCCTGGGGCACCCGGGCCACGGTGCTGATATTGGTGCGCCCGACCTTGGGAAGAATATTGCCGGCGGATACCGTGGTCTCATTGAGTTCGTTGCCGTCCTCGATATTGAGCACCATTTCAATTTGCCCGTCGGCGGTAAAGCGCGGCAGGACGTTCACCATGGTGCCGTAAGTAACATGCTGCAGCTCGACGTTACGCTCGCCGATAAGCTGGGTATAAAAAGTGCGGTTATTGTCAAAGATCGCCGGGATATTTTCCTGGGTCAGCACCACCGGACGCGAGACGATATTGGCGCGGTTTTTCTGCGACAGCGCCTGGATGGAGGCGACAAAACGCGCGCCGTCGAGGGTGGAATAGGAACCGCCGTTAAAGGACACGCCTAACTGGTTGCCGATATTCACGCTCCCCTGCCAATTGACGCCAAGCTGATCCAGATCGTCCCGTTGTATGTCGACAATCCATAAGGAGAGCTCGACATGCCGCTTTGTCGTATCCAGCGCCGCCACTAGATTGGTGATCAGCTGCACCTGTTTGGCGGTACCCTTGACCAGCAGGCTGTTGGTATTGGGATTGGCAATCACGTTGATCGGACTGGCGGCGGATTCGACGCGCAGCGCTTCCGCCAGGCTCGACCGGGGCTGGTAGACCGTGGTCCCGGCACCCAGCGCCTCAAGATTGAACTCGGGCATTTTCGGCGCCGGCATGGCGTCCGGCATCAGCGAGTGCACCGCCGTGCCGGCCGTTTTCGTGCCGCCCTTCAGCAGTTCGTTAATCACCGTGGCCACGCCGGGGATGGTAATTTTTTCTCCGCGCTGCTCATAGACCCGATCGGTGACGAAGGTATTGCTGAGATGGATAACCGCCGTTTTCTCATCACCGGATCCGATGCCGGTGGCGGACTGCTCGTCCATATTTTTGGCGGTATTCATCACCAGATCGACATAGAACGGCGGCCCGGAAATATAAAACGTGCCGCTGCTGTCATCGCCGCGCAGCGGATAGCGGCTGTCGAGCAGCTTGGATTTGCGCAGGAAGTTGTCCAGCGCCGTAAAGGACGTATTATTCAGCGACATCATCGAATTACGCATTTCACTGGCGTCGTAAACGTAAATCGCCTGGCCGTCGTGATACCAAATCAGGCCCAGCTGCTGGGAAATTTTCTCCAGCAGATCCTGGGGATTGCTGAAGTCAAACTCGCCGCTGATTTGCTTGCGCGCCGCCAGCTTGCTGACAATGACCGGCTTGCCCAGACGCGACGACAGCGCGTCGAAAAACATTTTTAAGCCGTCTTTATTGGCGACATAACCTTCGGCGGCGATAGCTCCCCCGGTGAGTGGATTGGCCTGCGCCAGCAAGGGAACCATTCCGCCGATCAGGCACCAACATATCAGGCTTTGCTGTATAAATTTTTGCGCTTTCATTTTTCCAGTTTCTTGTTGATGATGTTCCACAATCCCCGGGGGGAAACGCCAAAAGCATCCCTGATATCATTGGATAAATGGGATGAGGACGCGTAACCGTACCGCATCGCCACCTCCGTCAGGCTTTGCCCCTCTTCGACCACATCGAGCAAGGCCCTGGCGATACGCCAGCCGCGCAGCTCGTTTTTAGCTGAATTGCCCAAGGCATTACGGCATAACCGCCGGAAATGCGAATAGGACAAACCATAACGCGCGCCCAGCTCATGTATTTTGCCGTGGCTGACCGATTCATTTAATAAAAAGCGGATGAGCCAATACCATTCCGTCCGGCGCAGAAAAGATGCCAGCATGCCCATTTCGGTGGGCAGCAGGTTGCTTTGCGTCAACAGCCAGCGCTCGACATCGCCGCAGTTGGCAATAAGCGGATCGCTGTTAAGTTTAATGCTGTCCCAAGGCTGCAAGGGATCGTATTTCAATGACACCCGGCGTGATTCATCAATAAATACCTGCAATTTCACCAGCGCAAATAAAGGCAGCTCCTGCTGGATGGGCGCACCGGAAATAATTTCCAGGTTGATTTTATTCATGACCAGAATACCGTGCCAATCCTGCGACAGATTCAGGGTGGAGGATTCCTGGCCCGACTGGAAATGGATGCGGCACGCCTGATTATGGGTTTGCATCAGCCAGCATGTGGGTTCGGTTATATCCTGTTTATAATTTTCCGCGAGCGGCCTGTGGGGCAATATGATATTCTCTTTGTTCATTATTAACCCCATGCGTTTTTGATTAACCTTGATACTCATGATAATGCCTTTGTGTCTTCCATAAATCATGATGGGAATCTGATTCATCGAGTTAAATTTAATGATGTATAAAACCGCCCAGAGCGAAAGTCGTTAAACAAAACATTAATAACCAGGACTAATATACATTTGCATATATTGATTAATCACATATTCAGGATGCAGCCGGTCGCGCCATCACCGGCGCGCTGCTCGTATCCAGGCGTTTATAGTGTTCCCAAACGCGTTGGGCATAACGCATGCGCAGGTGTTTGCGGCCCGCGGCGGTTCCCGCGTTATAAGCACCCACCGCTTCCCAGGAATAACCGTAGCGCTTCATCATGTCCGCGAGCACCGAGGCGCCCACCATTACCGAGACGCAGCTATCTTCATACAGCCGTTGCTCATCAATGCCCAACGTCCTCAGCCGGGGCAAATGGAGGCTGTTGATCTGCATCAGGCCGATATCGCGGGTGCCGTTGGCGTTTTTGCCCGTGGCGCGCGGGTTCATATTCGATTCCGTCAGCGCAATGGCCTGCAGCAGCCTGGATTCGATGGAAAAATGACGTTCCGCCTGCGACCAGCAGTCCGCCGACACGGCGGTGGCGCTTAACAGCAAACCGAGCGCGATGAAATATTTACCTGCGGGCATGGTGCTCAACACTCCGGGACCTCGGCCCGCAGGGGTTTAACCCGGGGGTCGTTGCGCCATAACATCAGGCAGGGCGAGGAAGTGCTGGAAAGCTGGTCATACCATTTTTTTGCCGCCCGGTATCCCTGGCACTGGAGGATAACCGGCAGCAGCGCCGACGGCATCATATGCGTGGCCCGCCGCATCAACGTGGCGACCTGCTCGCCGTTGACCGCCGCCGACTGCGAGAACATGCGTGTATAAAGCGCGTTCAGGTAGACAATGCCGTCCTGTTCGCTGCCGTTCATCAGATGGGGGATCAGCTCCGCGGCCCGGCCGGGTTGCCCCTCGCTGCACAGGATGACCGCCCGCATGCTGAGCAGCACCGGATGAGCGCGCTCCTCCGGTGATTGGCCCCCGGCGATATCCAGCGCCGCCTGCGCATTACCGTCGCAATATTCCAGCCACATCATCAATACCTGAACAGCCATCATCTCGGGCAGCATTTTCCGGGCCTGGCGCGCGAAATACAGCGCTCTGCCGGTGTCGCCGACAATAAGCAGATGCCATGCATAATAATAATTAACCGAAGGATTATCCCCGGACATCGCCAGCGCTTGTTTAAACCGTTCGGCCGCCTCGCTGAAAGCGCGATTCAGTCCCTGCAGCACCCCGCTTAACGCCAGCGCCTCGGGGTGATCCGCCGTGCGCGCCAGTACGCCGTCGATCAGCGCGCCGCATTCGCGCAACGCATGATCAAAATCCATCATGCCCATTTGCCCGAGGGCGAAATAACATTCCGCCAGATGGTATTGCAGGTCGATATCATCCGGGGCCTGCCGGCGCCCCTGTTGCAGCAGGTCCAGGGCCTTGCCCAGGCTTTCCGGCGTGTAGGCCAGGAAGGCGTCGCGCCCCGCACGGTGAACGGCCCGCGCATCAAGCGTGGACGAAGGGGGGTTTAGGGTTTGACCGTCCTCGCGCAGACAGGGAATATGCTTCAACAGCAGCGGCTTGATACGGCGGTTTATGCACGCCACCGTCAGCCGGCCGTCAAGGTTTATCGCCTCCCGGTGCAGCACCAGATGATCCTGCGCGCGCATCAGTTCAACACGCATCAGCGGCCCGCTTGTCTGGCTCAGCTGGTAGCCGGTCAGGTAATAATCCGGCTTGATCTTTTCCATCAATTCCAGGGTCGTTTGCAGTGATGTGCAGCCAAGCGTCAGCGACGAAGGCAGAACGTGCAGCCCGGCCGCAGCGTAGCCGGTCATTTCCTGCACTATTGCATCATGCAGTTCCAGCGTATCCAGATGCGCGTCCAGGTGAAATGGCAGCACCGCAAAAATGCAGCTGGCCGTGGTCATGCGTTCACGGGGCGTGACGCGGGTAACAGGCAGGGTAAAACGGTAGCCTTTACCATAAACGGTATCGATAAACCGGTTATGCTTGCCTTCCTGCAAAATACGGCGCAGGACATAGATACACCGCGTCAGGGATTCTTCACCGACATTGCCGCCGGACCAGACTTCATTGATCAGCCGGTCCTTGCTGACCACCTCGCCGGCGGATTCCAGCAGCAGGATAAGCACCCCCAGCTCTTTTGGCGACACGCTGATTTTCCGATCTTTATGAAACAGAACGCGGGTAGAGTGAAGGATAAAATCACCAAAGCTGTACTGGACTTTAAAATGGTTCACCACCTCTTTCCTGATCCCTTTGATCGGCAGAGGCGTCGGTGGAATATTCATGGCACGCGGTCGATTAAATACATTACTCATATTTTCTTCCTACCCGAGAATGACGACGGATTAAAATGGCGGTTCGCCCCTGGATAAGCCTAGGGCATGACCTGTGCACATTTCATCAATACACCGATCATTTCTTATTCATATAGCCTTTTGCCGCCCACAATAGCCTTACATTAAAACTACTATACAAAAATTAATGATCCACTTTAACAATGAGAGAAGTTATTATTTATGTAACCAGATGGGGTTTATGTTAATTACATTAATCCACCTTGGTGTTATATATGCATCGCCGGGCGATTATGCTTAAACCCAGCGTCAACCCAGCGTTAAAGTCTGCCGCAAACCACGATTTATGCTGGAGGATTAAGGCCCGGTTCATTTAACGCCAGCTTACAAGGATACGGTATCCATATTTGCAGGGCAGATCAAAAAATTAATAAATTATTCTTTATTTTAACAATACAGTGAGCATCGTTGCCGAAAAAATATTAATTCCATTTCATATATTGTGTATTAAAAAAATGAATATATTCAATCATACACCCAAGGCATAAATTATTTTTTGCTGGGACGCCCTGTAAAATTAAAACGGATTATATAGTGAGCACGCTTACTGTCAAATAAGCCGGCGGGGGAAAAGTAAAGTTATCTCCATAAGCGGTAGGGAATAACAATAACAAACGTGAATTGCAGTACAAAATAGCGAATAAAAATGGGGATTCGCCACCATTAAAAACATAACGTTAACATTTTTAACCAGAGTGAAACATGATAGCCCGGGGTAAACAACCGTCAATATGCCGCAAAATCCGTGAGCAGCGATTAAAAAGCCAGCGATTCCCAGCGGTTACCGGCATCATTGGCCAACAGGGCAAAAACCCGACAATTATATTATCAAGTTTACAAACACCGGGGGTGACAACGCGCCATTTGCCTGCATATTTAATGCACCTGGTTACCTAATGTTATTTTAAATCAATCACTCTCATCCTTCATTGTGCTGCTCAGCAGAGTCTTTATCTCGGGTAAAAGCGTGGTTAAAGCAGCGCTGATGGCGGGGAGAATCTTTATCGTTATGCCTGTTTCCCCGTATAAGTGAAATGCTTTTTGACGAAACTTTTACAATAACGCGGCCTGAATTACTTTATCCTAGTACGATGATAATTCCCTGACCACTGATGGCCGCCCGTATCGCATGAAAATCCGCTCACAACGTAAAATCAAATGGCGCAATATTCTGTTGTTGTTAATCGTCGTGCTGTTGATTGCAGCCGCCCTGTTCTATTTTCTGCCAAGGCATAGCGGCGGCACGAATGCCGATCCCCGGGCGGGCGGGCCGGGAAGGGCGGGCGCCGGCATGGGCGGCCTGGCCACGCCGGTGCACAGCGGGACGGCGAAACAGGCGGATGTGCCAGTATATCTTTCCGCGCTCGGCACCGTGGTGGCCAACGCCAGCGTCACGGTGACCAGCCGGGTGGACGGCCAGTTGATGCAGGTCTATTTCGTCGAAGGCCAGAAAGTGGCCAAAGGCCAGCTGCTGGCGCAAATCGACCCCAGGAGCTACCAGGCCACCCTGGAGCAATATCAGGGCGAACTGGCGCAAAACCAGGCATTGCTGAAAAGCGCCCAGCTGACCCTGGCGCGCTACAAGACCCTGTTTGCGCAGGACTCGCTGTCGCGGCAGGATTTGGAAACCCAAACCGCCACGGTCGGCCAGTACCTGGGCACGATCAAAGCCGATCAGGCGCAAATCAATGCCGCCAAGCTGGATCTGGAGTACGCGCGCATTACCGCGCCGGTGTCCGGCCGGGTGGGACTGCGGCTGGTGGACCCCGGCAATATGGTCCACAGCAGCGATACCACCGGCATTGTCACTATTACCCAGACCCAGCCGATTGCGGTGACCTTCAGCCTGCCCCAGGTTAATTTACCCACGCTGCTGAAATCGCTGCACCAGGGCAATTCCCTGCCGGCCACGGCCATCGATCAGGACGGCATTACCCCTCTCGGCCAGGGCAAGCTGAATTTTATCAGCAATGAAATCGATAGCGATACAGGCAGTATCAAGCTAAAGGCGATTTTTGCCAATGATGACGAAAGCCTTTACCCCAACCAGTTTGTCAACATCCGGCTGCAAACCGGGACGCTGGCCGGCGCGACCGTGATTCCCGCCCAGGCGCTGCAGTTAAGCAGCGACGGCGATTTTGTTTATGTGATCAAGGCCGACAACACCGTTGAGCGAAAAGCGGTTAAAACCGGGCCGGCGTTCGGCAGCGATTTGCAGGCCGTGTTGTCCGGCGTCGCCCCGGGGGACCAGGTGGTCACCGAAGGCATAGACCGTCTCAATACCGGCAGTAAGGTGACGGTGGTGAATACGGCGCAAACCAAGGACGTGACGGCGCAATGAATCCCTCACGACTGTTTATCCAACGTCCGGTCGCCACGATTTTGCTGATGATCGGCGTGCTGGTCGCCGGCATTTTCGCCTATCGGATGCTGTCCACCTCCGCCCTGCCGCAGGTGGATTATCCCACCATCCAGGTGACGACGCTTTATCCCGGCGCCAGTCCAAGCGTAATGGCGTCGTCCATCACCGCCCCGCTTGAGCGCCAGTTGGGACAGATGGCCGGCCTGAGCCAGATGTATTCCACCAGCTCCGGCGGCGCGTCGATTATCACCCTGAAATTTTCGCTGGAGCTGTCGCTGGATGTGGCCGAGCAGGAAGTGCAGGCGGCCATCAACGCCGCCGACAGCCTGCTGCCCACCGACCTGCCCAACCCGCCGACCTATAAAAAGGTCAATCCGGCGGATACGGCGGTCATTACCCTGGCCGCCACCTCCGATACCCTGCCGCTTATCAAGGTGCAGGATTTGGTCAATACCCGCATCGCCCTGAAGCTGTCGCAGATTTCCGGCGTGGGTATGGTGACGCTGGCCGGCGGCCATCAGCCGGCGATACGGGTGCGCATGGATCCCCGCGCCCTGGCGGCGCATAACCTGACGCTGGCCGATGTCGATACGCTGATTGGCAACAGCAATGTCAACGGCTCCAAGGGCGGGTTCGACGGCAAATACCACTCCATTACCATTGATGCCAACGACCAGTTGCGCACGGCGGCCGAGTACGGCAACCTGATCATTACCTACCAGAACGGCGCCGCGCTGCGCCTGCGCGATATCGCGCAAATCGACGAAGCGGAGGAAAACGCGTTCCAGTCCGCCTGGGCCAATCGCATGCCCGCCATCGTCATCAGCGTCCAGCGCCAGCCCGGCGCCAACGTGATCTCGGTGGTGGATAATATCAAGGCCCAGTTGCCGACCCTGCAGGCGGCGCTGCCCGACGGGGTTAAGATCGCGATTTTATCGGACCGGACCCAGACCATCCGCTCATCCATCAGCGACGTGCAGTTCGAGCTGTTGCTGTCCATTGCGCTGGTGGTGATGGTGACGTTTCTGTTCCTGCGCAACCTGGCCGCGACATTAATCCCCAGCATCGCCGTGCCGCTGTCGCTGGTGGGCACCTTCGGCGTGATGTACCTGGCCGGATTCAGCCTGAACAACCTGTCGCTGATGGCCCTGACGGTGGCCACCGGTTTTGTTATCGACGACGCCATCGTGGTGGTGGAAAACATCTCGCGCCGCCTGGAAAACGGCGAAACCCCGATGCAGGCGGCGCTTAACGGCTCGGCGCAGATTGGGTTTACCATTATTTCGCTGACCTTTTCGCTGATTGCGGTACTGATCCCGCTGCTGTTTATGGGCGATGTGGTCGGGCGCCTGTTCCGCGAGTTCGCCATTACCCTGGCGGTGGCGATCCTGGTGTCGATGGTGGTGTCCCTGACGCTGACGCCGATGCTGTGCGCCTACCTGTTGCGCCATATCCCGGCGGAACAACAGAGCCGGTTCAACCGCAAGGGCGGGCAGCTGTTCGACAAGCTGGTGGCCGGCTACGATCGCTGGCTGACGGTGGTGCTGGATCACCAGCGCCTGATGCTGTTGGTGGCGCTATTGACCCTGGCCCTTACGGCACTGCTGTATCTGGTGGTGCCGAAAGGCTTTTTCCCGCCGCAGGATACCGGCCTTATCCAGGGGGTAACCGTGGCCTCGCAGGATGTGTCGTTTAGCGAGATGGCGGCGCGACAGCAAAGGCTGGCGGATGTCATTCTCAAAAACCCGTCGGTGGCGAGCGTATCCTCGACCATCGGCATCGACGGCAACAATACCAGCCTGAACAGCGGCCGGCTGCAGATAAACCTTAAGCCCTTCGCGGATCGCGACCTGCGCGCCGATGCGATTATCACGCAGCTTAAGCAGGCCGTCGCGGATATCGCCGGCATCCAGCTGTATCTGCAATCCGCGCAGGACCTGACGGTTAACGATCAGGTCACGCCCAGCCAGTACCAGTTCACCCTCGACGACGCGGACAGCGAAAACCTGGTCGCCTGGACGCCGAAAGTGGTGGCGGCGCTCGCGGGGCGGCCGGAGTTCAGCGAGGTGGTGAGCAATCTACAGGATCAGGGCCAGGTGGCCTACGTGGAACTGAACCGCGACGCGGCGGCGCGCTACGGCATTACCGCCGCCGATGTGGATACCGCATTATATAACGCCTTCGGGCAGCGCCTGGTGTCGACGATCTTTACCCAGTCCAATCAATATCGCGTGGTGCTCGAGGTGCTGCCGAAGTACCAGCAGTCGCCGGCGTCGCTGGACGATATCTACCTGGCCACCAATCTTACCGACGGCACGAGTACGGCCAGCACCTCGGGCAGTTCGGGTTCGTCCGGCGCCACGACGACATCAAGCGCATCGAGCGGCTCCACCACCAGTTCCTCAGCCGGCATGGTGAAACTCACCGCTATCGCCGCAATCCACCTGCGTACCGGGTCGCTGCTGTACGCCAGGCTCAATCAGTTCCCGGCGGTAACCCTCTCCTTTAACCTGCAACCCGGCTATTCGCTGGAAGACGCGCAGCAGGCGATAACCAACGTGACCGATGAGCTGAAACTGCCGTCCAGTATTACCCTGCGCTACCAGGGCGAAACCTCGGCGTTTCAGAGCGCCACCGATAACACCCTGTGGCTTATCCTGGCGGCGCTGATAACCATGTATGTGGTGCTGGGCATCCTGTACGAAAGTTTTATCCATCCGGTGACGATTTTGTCCACCCTGCCCTCGGCGGCGGTGGGCGCCCTGCTGACGCTGCTGTTCGCCGATACTGAGTTCAGCCTGATAGCGCTTATCGGCGTCATCCTGCTGATCGGCATCGTCAAGAAAAACGCCATTATGATGATCGACTTTGCGCTGGAGGCGGAGCACCACCAGCATCTTACGCCGCGTGAGGCTATCCACCAGGCCTGTCTGCTGCGCTTCCGGCCGATTCTGATGACCACCATGGCGGCGTTGCTGGGCGCGCTGCCGCTAATGCTGGCGCACGGATCCGGCGCCGAGCTGCGCCGGCCGCTGGGGCTGGTGATCGTCGGCGGCCTGATATTCAGCCAGGTGCTGACGCTGTTTTCCACGCCGGTGATCTACCTGTGGTTTGACGGCCTGTCACAGCGCGCGCAGCGGACATGGCGCCGTTACGGCCGCCAGGAGCGCTGATGAATATCTCGCGCGTGTTTATTTTTCGCCCGGTGGCGACACTGTTGCTGACGCTGGCCATTGTGCTGCTCGGCCTGCTGGGCTACCGGCTGCTGCCGGTGGCGCCGCTGCCGCAGGTGGATTTTCCGACCATCATGGTCAGCGCCAGCCTGCCCGGCGCCAGTCCGGAAACCATGGCCGCGACGGTGGCCACGCCGCTGGAACGCGCCCTGGGACAAATCGCTGGCATCAGCGAAATGACGTCCAGCAGCGGGCAGGGCTCCACCAACGTGATATTGCAGTTTGACCTGGACCGGGATATCAACGGCGCGGCGCGCGATGTGCAGGCGGCGATCAATGCCGCGCGCAGCCTGCTGCCTTCCAGCATGCCCTCGCTGCCCACCTACCGCAAAGCCAACCCGTCCGACGCGCCGATCGTCGTGCTGGCCCTGACCTCCCCCACCCGCACCAGCGGGGAGTTATACGATCTGGCCTCCAGCGAAATCCAGCAAAAAATCGCCCAGGTCGAGGGCGTCGGCCAGGTATCGCTGTTGGGCAGCTCGCTGCCGGCGATACGCATTGAGCTGAGCCCGCAGATGATCACCCACTTCGGCTTATCCCTGGATACTGTGCGCAGCGCCATCGCCAACAGCACCAGCAATTTACCCAAGGGGATATTGCAGGGGGACAGGCAATCCTGGGTGGTGGACGGCAACGGCCAGCTGGATCTGGCGCGCGATTACCGGGCGCTTATCGTCAGCTATCAAAACGGCACCGCCGTGCGGCTGGGGGATGTGGCCACGGTCTACGACTCGGTGGAGGATAAATACAACGTCGGATACTACAACCAGACCCCGTCGGTGATGATTGGCGTGACCCGCCAGGCGGGCGCCAATATGCTGGAAACCATCGACGCCATTAAGGCGCGGCTGCCGGCGCTGTCCGCCACCCTGCCCGGCGACGTCGGTTTGCATATGGTGGTGGATCGCTCGCCTAACGTGCGTTCCTCGCTGCGCGATACCGAAGAAACGCTGCTGATCGCCGTCATACTGGTGATCGCGGTGGTGTTTGTCTTCCTGCGCAACCTGCAGGCGGTGATTATCCCGGCCCTGGCGCTGCCGGTATCCCTGATCGGCACCTGCGCGGTCATGTACCTGCTGGGCTATAGCCTGGACAACCTGTCGCTGATGGCGCTGATTATCTGCACCGGGTTCGTGGTGGACGACGCCATCGTGGTATTGGAGAACATCACCCGTTATATCGAACAGGGCCTGGGGCCGGTGCGCGCTTCAATCCGCGGCGCGCAGGAGGTCAGTTTCACCGTGCTGGCGATGACATTGTCCCTGGTGGCGGTGTTTATCCCCATCCTGCTGATGGGCAGTATCGTCGGCCGGTTGTTTCGCGAGTTCGCGATAACGCTCACCGTCTCGCTGCTGATTTCGATGGTGGTCTCGCTGAGCCTCACCCCGATGCTGTGTTCCCGGCTGCTCAAGCGCAAGCCGCCGGTGACCCGCAAGCCGCCGCGGCTCTATGTGCTGATCGAGCGCGGGCTGGCCCGGCTGCTGGCGGCCTACGCCGTTGCCCTGGCCTGGGTCATGCGCCACCAGCGCCTGACGCTGTTCAGCCTGGTGCTGACCGTGATGCTGAATATTTTTCTCTATACCGTGGTGCAGAAAGGCTTTTTCCCCAACCAGGATACCGGCCTGCTGATGGGCATGCTGCGCGCCGACCAGAACGTCTCGTTCCAGGCCATGAAACCCAAGCTGCAGGAATTTTCGCGCATCATCCAGCAGGATCCGGCGGTGGACGGCGTGCTCTCCTCCATGGGCAGCGGCGGCTTCGGCTCGCGCAACAGCGCCAACTTTTTCGTGCACCTGAAGGATTTCAGCCAGCGGGACGCCAGCGCCGCCGAGGTAGCCAACCGCCTGACCGCCAAAGGTCTTAACCAGCCCGGCGTCCAGCTGTTCCTGATGCCGGCGCAGGATTTGCATATCGGCGGCCGCAGCGCCAACGCCCTTTACCAGTACAGCCTGCAGGCCGACGACCTCGATACCCTGCGGCTCTGGACGCCGAAGGTCAAGGCGGCGCTGGAAAAGATCCCGCAGCTTACCGGGGTGGACGCCGATTCCCAGACCGGCGGCCAGGAGGTGATGCTGAATATCGACCGGGATAAGGCCACCCGGCTGGGCGTGAACGTGCAGATGCTCGATACCCTGCTCAATAACGCCTTCAGCCAGCGGCAGATCGCCACGCGTTATAAAACCCTTAACCAGTACCATGTGGTGATGACCCTGGACGCCGCGTTCACCGTCGATCCGGCGGTCCTGAACGAGCTGATGGTGGTCAATGGCCAGGGCCAGCAAATCCCTATTGCCGCCTTTGCCAGTTTCAGCGGCGCCAACGCCTCGTTATCCGTGGCGCATCAAGGGCAATCCGCCACCAGCACCGTGGCGTTTAACCTGGCGGACGGCGTGTCCCTCGAGCAGGCGCAGCAGCTTATCAAGACGGCCATGGCGCAGATTGGCCTGCCGTCCACCATCCAGGGCGGCTTCCAGGGCACCGCCAAGGCCTTTACGGCGCTGGCCTCCAGCATGCCCTGGCTGATACTCGCCGCGCTGGCGGCGGTCTACATCGTGTTGGGCATGCTGTACGAGAGTTATATCCATCCGTTGACCATCCTGTCCACTCTGCCCTCCGCCGGGCTTGGCGCCCTGTTGCTGTTGATTATCACCGGCACCCAGCTCACGGTGATCGCCCTGATCGGCATTTTGTTATTGATAGGCATCGTTAAGAAAAACGCCATTATGATGATCGATTTTGCCCTGGCGGCGGAACGGACCCAGGGGCTCAGCCCGCAGCAGGCGATTACCCAAGCCTGCCTGATGCGTTTCCGGCCGATTATGATGACCACGCTGGCGGCCTTTTTTGGCGCCCTGCCGCTGGCGCTGGGCAGCGGCGGGGATGCGGATTTGCGCAGCCCGCTGGGCATGGCGATTGCCGGCGGCCTGGCGCTGAGCCAACTGCTGACCCTGTTCACCACCCCGGTGGTGTATCTGTATATGGACCGGCTAAGCCGTTCCGGCAAGCGGGCCTGGCGGCGTTTTGGCAAAACCGGCGCGGCCTGAAGCCGGTAACCCGACGATGGCGCCTCACCCTTCTTACTTATGATTTCGGACAACAGTGACTTTATGATAACGATATTCCCACATCCCGCCCTGAAGCTGCTGCCCCTGGCGCTGGCGTTGATCCT
The DNA here is from genome assembly GCF_047324285.1 of Sodalis sp. RH14. NCBI lineage: Bacteria > Pseudomonadati > Pseudomonadota > Gammaproteobacteria > Enterobacterales > Bruguierivoracaceae > Sodalis > Sodalis sp. RH14. Next base: position 569,678 of record NZ_CP178739.1, on the reverse strand, counting down.
GGCCGGCTGTATGGTGGGCCCGGACTACCGGCGGCCGGCGATGACGGTGCCGCTTGAATTTAAACAGGCGAAGGGCTGGACGCAGGCCGCGCCGCGGGATGAGGCGGGCAAGGGGGAATGGTGGGCGGTGTACCGGGATCCGACGCTTTCCGGCTTATTGGGCCAGGTGCGGATTTCCAACCAGAACGTGGCGCAGTATGAAGCGCTGTACCGCCAGGCGCGGGCGCTGACGGCCGCCTCGCGCGCCAATCTGTACCCGACGGTCACCGGCACCGCCGACACCACGCGCAGCGGCACCCGGACCGCCGCCGCCACGACGCATGAGGCGCAGGTCAGCGCCAGCTGGGAGCTGGACCTGTGGGGTAAGCTCAGACGCACGGTGGAGGAAAACCAGGCCAATGCCCAGGCCAGCGCCGCCGAACTGGCCAATATTACCCTGAGCGCCCAATCAGAGCTGGCGCAGGATTATTTCCAGCTGCGGGTCATGGATGAGCAGATAGCGCTGTATCAGGAGAGCGTCGAGGCCTACCAGCGCTACCTGAACATTATCGAGAATAAATACCGCGCCGGGAGCGAGTCCCGCGGCACCCTGGCGCAGGCGCAGACCCAATTGGAGAGCGCCCGCGCTTCCGCGCTGGATTTACAGTGGCAACGCGCGCAGCTTGAACACGCCATTGCGGTGCTGATCGGCCGGTCGCCGGCGCAGTTCAGCCTGCCCGCCGCCAGGCTCACCGCCACCCTGCCCGTTATCCCGGTGGCGCTGCCGTCACAACTGCTGCAACGCCGGCCGGATATCGCCTATGCGGAGCGCAGCGTCGCCGCAGCCAACGCCGCCGTCGGCGTGGCGCAGGCCGCCTATTACCCCGACCTGACCCTGAGCGCCAGCGGCGGTTTCCAAAGTTCGGTGCTGCATAATCTGATTTCCATGCCGAACCGGGTATGGTCGCTGGGACCGGAACTGAGCGGAACGCTGCTGGACTTCGGCGCCACCAAGGCATCCGTTGAGCAGGCGCGGGCCGCTTACGACGCCAGCGTCGCCAGCTATCGCCAGAGCGTGCTGTCGGCGTTTGAGGAAGTGGAAAATTATTTGGTGGAGCTGTCGACCCTGGAGGCGGAAACCGCCGCGCAGCAGCGCGCCGCCGAGTCCGCGCAGGAATCGGCCCGCGTTACGCTTAACCAGTACCGGGCGGGGATGATTGATTACCTGGATGTCGCCACCACCCAAAATACCAGCCTGTCGCAGCAGCAAAACCTGCTGTCGCTGCGCAGCACCCAATGGGTGGCCAGCGTTCAGCTGATCGTCGCCCTCGGCGGCGGCTGGCATGACGAAGACCGTCGGTAGGCCGTGACGGTCCGTGGCGGCCCCGGGCCGCCACGGACGTCGCCCTTATTCCGCCGGCGCCGGCGCGCGCGCCGTCAATGCGCAGGCCGCCACCCAGACGCGCCCCTGGCGGATTTCCACCGGCCAGGCGCTGACCGATAGGCCTGCATCCTCCAGGCAGCAACCGTCGCGCAGGCGGAAATGTTTTTTATACAGCGGCGAAATCACCACCGGCTCGCCTGCGACATCGCCCACCAAGCCGCGCGCCAACACGTTGGCGCCGCTGCCCGCCTCATGATTGGATAAAGCATATACCCGGCCTTCCCCGCCGGCCGGGCCCGCGGCCGACGGCAGGTAAAACAGGGCTATCTGCCGTTGCCCTAAACGCGCGGCGATGCCGGCATGGGCCGGGATATCACCGAGCATGCACACCGGTCGCCAGCCGGTTTCCTCAACGGCGGACGACGGCCCGGGGCCATTTCCTGCCGCGGCTGGCAACGCCCCCATGGACACCTCATAGCGCGCATCGCCCTCGGGCGGCGCGCTTACGCCCGCCCGCGATTTTTCTTCCGGCCGTGCGGGCCGGATCTGGGATCGCTGCGCCATCATGACCACCGCTTCATCCGGCCGGTCGCTGTTGATAAATCCCCGGAACAACGCCAGCCGGCCGGCATCCGCCAGGGTGGTTTGCCATTCGCACTGGTAACTCGCCACTACCGACTGCATTTCCTGTTCAAGCTCGGCGCAGATGCCGAGCGCGTCATCGACGATCACCCGCTGCAGATAGTTTACGCCGCCTTCCAGATTATCCAGCCAGGTGCTGGTGCGCTGCAGCCGATCGGCGGTGCGGATGTAAAACATCAGCAGGCGGTCGATCATGACGATAAGGCCGTCGGCATCCAGATCGGTGGCAAATAAATCCGCGTGGCGCGGTTTCATGCCGCCATTGCCGCAAATATACAGGTTCCAGCCTTTGTCGGTGGCGATAATGCCGATATCCTTGCCCTGCGCTTCCGCGCATTCACGCGTACAACCGGAAACGCCCAGCTTGAATTTATGCGGCGCGCGCAGGCCCTTGTAGCGGTTTTCCAGTCTGATGGCCAGCCCGGTGGAATCCTGCACGCCGAAGCGGCACCAGGTTGAGCCGACGCAGGATTTTACCGTGCGCAGCGATTTACCGTAGGCATGCCCGGTTTCAAAACCGGCGGCCACCAGTTCCCGCCAAATGGCCGGCAGCTGTTCCATCCTGGCGCCGAACAGCGCGATGCGCTGGCCGCCGGTCACCTTGGTGTATAAATTATAACGGGCAGCCACCTGGCCCACGGCAATCAGCCCCGCAGGGGTGACTTCCCCGGCGGGCATGCGCGGCACGACGGAATAGGTACCGTCCTTCTGGATATTGGCGAAAAAACGATCGTTGGTATCCTGCAACGGCAGATGTTCGGGTTGCAATAAAAAGTCGTTCCAGCAGGAAGCCAGCAGGGAACCGGCCAGCGGTTTGCAGATTTCACATCCCAGGCCATGGCCATATTGCGCCAGCAGTTGGCTGAAGGTACGGATACGGTTGACGCGAATCAGGTGATACAACTCCTGGCGTGAATAGGCAAAGTGTTCGCACACGTCTTTTTTCACCACCACGCCCTGTTGCGACAGCTCATATTCCATGACCTGCCTGACCAGCGGCACGCAGCCGCCGCAGCCGGTGCCGGCGCGGGTGCAGGTTTTCACCGCCGCCAGATCGCGCGCCCCCGCCGCCACCGCCGCGCGGATATCTCCTTTGCTGACGTTATGGCAGGAGCAAACCTGGGCGCTGTCAGGCAGGGAGGCCACACCCGCGGCCTTCGGCGCGTCCCCCGAGCCGGCCGGCAGGATCAGGCTTTCCGGCCGTTCCGGCAGGGGTATGCCATTGAGTATCATCTGCTGCAGGGTACTGAACTCCGCGCTGTCGCCCACCAGCACCGCGCCCAGCAGGCGGGTTTTATCCCCGGAAACCACGATTTTTTTATAGATCTGCCGCGGGCCGTCGGTCCATAGATAGCTTTGGCAGCCCGGGGCGGCGCCCTGGGCGTCCCCCAGCGAGCCGACTTCGACGCCCAGCAGTTTCAGCCGGGTACTGAGATCCGCCCCGCTAAATACCGCCTTCTCCCCGGCAAGACATGACGCCAGCGCGCGCGCCATCTGATAACCGGGCGCCACCAGCCCAAACAAGGCGTCGCGCCACGCGGCGCATTCGCCGATAGCGAAAATATGGGCATCCGAGGTCACGCACCGATCGTCGATAGCCAGTCCTCCGTGCGCGCCGAGCGTCAGTCCGCACTGATGGCCCAACCGGTCCATGGGACGGATACCGGCGGAAAACAGGATAAGATCGGTATCAAGCGACCCGCCGTCGGCAAATTCCAGCCGCAGGCCGTCTTGGCCGGCAGGGGTGATACGGCGGGTGTTTTTGCCGGTGTGCACGGTTACCTGCAAAGCGTCGATTTTCCGCCGCAGCATGGCCGCGCCGCCTTCATCAAGCTGCACCGCCATCAGCCGCGGGGCAAACTCGATCACATGGGTTTCCAGTCCCAGCTGCCGCAGGGCATTGGCGGCTTCCAGCCCCAGCAGGCCGCCGCCGATCACCGCGCCGCTCCGTGACTGGCGCGCCCGCGCGGCGATGGCGTCAAGATCGTCCAGGGTTCGGTACGTCAGGCAGCCGGGTAGATCGCAGCCGGGAATCGGCGGCACAAAGGCATAGGATCCGGTGGCCAGCACCAGCCGATCGTAGGGCGTTGTTCCGCCGTGGTTATCCGTCAGGCATTGCCGCTGACGATCGATGGCGGTAACGGTGGTGGCGCCGCGCAATTCGATGTCATGCAACGCAAAAAAACCGTCGGGCACCAGCGACAGCGATCCCGCGCTGCGCCCGGAAAAATACGCCGACAAATGTACTCTATCGTAAGCGGGGCGGCGCTCGGCGCCGAAGACGATGATGCGGTAACGCCGGTGCAGCTCGCGCGCCACCAGCTGTTCCAGAAAATACTGGCCCACCATGCCGTGGCCGATGACAGCTAATACGGGTTTGTTCATAACAAAAGTCCTTACATAAAAAAAAGGCGTCCAAAAACATGCAATGACTGCATGCTTTTGGACGCCTTTATCCTTGACCCGCGCTACGCCGCCATTGGCTTAACACGAAGTCATATCCTGATGTCGCTTACCCCCGGCCCGCCGTTATGGCCGGCCGGTCAATATCTCTTCCACCGCCAGGATGGCCGCGGCCACTTCCGTCAGCTTTTTATTTTGGTTCATTGCCATACGCCGCAGGGCGTTATAGGCCTCTTCCTCGCTTAACCGCTGATGACGCATCAGCAGCAGCTTGGCGTCTTCGATTTGCCGCCGGTCATTAAGGGTGGCGCGCAGTTGCGCCAGCTCATCGGCCAGTTCCCGCAGCCGGCGCGATTGTTGCCCGACGAGAGATAATACCGATCGTCCCAGCTGCGGGCTGAGGCCGTTATTGCCCAGCGGCTCAGCGGCGTCGTCCGGTCCGGCGGCGGCAACGAATACGCTATACTCCACCGGTTGGTCCATCTGACGCGCCAGCAGGGCTTCCAGCGCGGCATCTCCCGGCCAGTCGCCCGCGGCGTCTTGCGCGGCGTCGATGCCGGCCCGGCATAATTGCATCAATACCGCCGCCAGTCCGTCCTCGACCCCCTTCATCAGGTCGATACGGCGGGTCGTCGCCTCATACCAACGCAGGCTGTGATCCGCGGCGATGTTACCCGTGAGAACGATGCGGCGCAGCCGCTCGACATCGCAATCGCCGTCACGCGCCATCTCGCCCCAGCGCTGCAGGTTAAGGGGATCGCTGAATTCGCCGAAGGTGGCGAAACACCGCTCCTGGCCTTCAATCAGGTCCAGCAACTGTTGGCGGGCGGCGGCGCTAAATGCGCGCGCGGCAAACACCGCCGCGCCCTGCGCCCGTTCCTGCCCCGCCAGCTCTTTGCCCTGCATAAAGCTGAACATGGCGATCAACGCCCGGGAAACAGCCGGCTCCGCCGCCGTATCCGCCGCCTCGAATACCAGCGCCAGCAGGCTGCGGATCACCGCGTTGAATACCGCCGCCGCCTGCGCCTGATCGATCCCGGCCCGCCGGATGCGGCGGCGTAACGCTGGCAAACGTCCCAGCGCATAACATACCGCGGCAATTCGCCCCAGCCTTTGGCTGTCGGACGCCGGTCGATTGACGCCTTTCTCCCGGCCCAATAGCCGCAATACGGCACGCTCGGCAATAACGGCATCGCGCGCCGGTTTTTCAAGCGTATCGGCGTGCAAGCCCGCGCTCAGGTAAAGGGTGGTTACGCCACGTTCGCGTTGCAGCATATGCACCAATTGACTGACCGCCCCCACCAGTTCGCCGGTTTGCAGCAAACGTCGCAACGCCGCGATCTCGCTTTGCCGCGAGGCCTGCAGGAAACGAATAGCGGTGGGAGTATCGGCAATCAATGGGTTCATTTATCCAGTCCGGAATTGCCACGACGTGACCTGATAAACGCATATTACGTACCGCAGGACACCGGCGCCCTGCGCAGAATCAACTTTATCTGCGTCGCGCCGCTGTCTTTTCGGCCGCGCCGGGTCGGCGCGGCGCCGTTAAACCTGTGCCGTATCCCGGGCGGCGGGCGCGCCGATGCGCGCCAGAGTCGGCCACACTTTCATCAACGTGGTAACGATGGTATCCAGATCCGCGCGGGTAGCGCCGTCACGGGCCTGCACCGACATCCCCTGCAGGATACAGGTCAGGTATTTCGCCAGGGTGGGCACATGAGTGCCGGCCGGCAATTCTCCCTGGGCCTGGCGCGCGCGCAGGAAATCCGCCAGCATGTTTTCCTGGAAATGGTGCCGCGCGCGCAGCAGTTTCGCCACGGCGTCGGATGAAGACGAGAGCGCGGCGGACGTACAGATAATAAAGCAGCCCGAGGGCAAATCTTTGTCGGTGTACAGCGCCGCGGTATCGCGCAGGAAATTTTCAACCGCTTGCGCCGCCGTACAGGCGGGGTCGGCCAGCAGCACCTTGCCCCGTTCGGCGAATTTCGCCACGTAGCGTTCGGCCGCCGCGCGGAACAGGCCTTCCTTATTGCCGAACTCGCCGTACAGCGTCGGGGCCTTGGCCCCGGTGGCCTCCACCAGATCGGTCAGCGAGGTCGCTTCGTAGCCGTGGCGCCAGAACAGTTCCAGCGCTTTATCCAGCGCATCGTCACGGTCGAACTGTTTTGGGCGTCCGCGTCCTTTCCGTATGGGCGCAACATGATCGGTATTCATAACATCCTCTCTTATCGCATTTTTATGCCTGGCATCTTGCCGCTTGCACAACGTCCTTGTGGATATCAGCCGGCACCTATATAATTAACGATCATTACAAAAATTACAAGTGCCTTTCGTCACATTGCCCAAAGAATGTTAAATTTGGCGGCCATGCCTGTTCCTCCCTTGCGGCGGCCTCTCCAACCCAAAGTGAGTGAGCGTTGACAATAAAAATAAATTTTTATTATTAACAATGGCTTATTTATTATATTAACGATCATTAAAAATTTAGTTGATCAACGCCGCCAGGAGGACTAGTATTTACTTATCGAACGTTAACAAATAGCGTTGACCCACAAATCCTGCAACCAGAATGCATAGAGAGATAAGATTATGAAAAACGTAAAATATGCCATCGCCGCCATCGCCCTGAGCGCCGTCTCTTTCGGTAGTTTTGCCGCAGAACTGGCGACCTCCGCCCCGGCGGGTCAGCAGCCGGTAGGCGTCATCAGCGCCACCGGCGGCGCCAACCTGTCTTCGCTGGAAAGCCAGCTGTCCGCCAAGGCTTCGGCCGAAGGCGCGAAGTCTTTTGTGATTACCTCCACCACCGGCCAGAATAACCTGCATGGCACGGCGGTAATTTACCAATAAGGATGGCGCCATGATGAACAAAGTTAATCTTGGTATCGTTGCCCTGGCCGCCATGGTGTCGTTCGGCAGTGTTGCCGCCGACACCATCAATACCGCCCGTTATGAGCCTCACCAGGTGGTATTGACGACCGTGGGCGCCAGGACAGGGTTGCCTACCCTGCCCGGTCATGGCAGTGAACGCGCCGTACGCGTCGATAACCGCGCCTATCCGGTAACGTCGGTGTCGGGGCGCAATAATATGCACAGTACGTCGGTCGTTTATGAATAGCGCTTTACCGGCGCGTCATCAAAAAATCCGGGCTTGGCCCATTCATTATTTTCCCTAAAGCGTTTGCGTAATATCATCGCGCAAACGCTTTTTTTACGTTGTAACAAAATAACGCTTTCTTTTCTCCTGCCCGTTGCTATCCTCTGTCAGGAATATTCTTAATTATATCTTTATTAAAATAAATAAAAGCCCTAAATAAGCTTTTTCCTATGTTAATGAATAAATTAGCCCTGCCGTTTTCCGCCAAATTTACGCTTCCATGCAATAAACGCAAATAGAAACATCTGTGCCAAATATCTTTACGGTTGCCGCCGTTGACCCCTTTTAACGAATGGATAATCATCTAACGGTAACGTAATTATTAATATATGGAGCAAAACAATGCGTCGCATTTTAGCATTTGTCGGAATTATTGTTCTTAGCGCCGCGCTTAGCGGTTGCCTGTGGCCACCTCCTTGGGGCGGCGGCGGCGGTCATGGCGGCGGCGGCGGTTATCACCATGGCGGCGGACCGGGCCGCGGCTAAGGGTTGCGATCCTCTGGTATAAAACCCATTGAGAGCTGCGCCCCAACTGTCAGGTGCTTTTATTGACAGTTGGCGGCGCAGTTTTTTTTGCCGCCCGTCCGCTGAGGCGGCGGGTTAACCGCTCCCCTGGCCTGGCGGTTATCTCAAAGCGCAATATCCCTCTTACCGTCCTTGCAGTTATCCTGCAACCACGCCAGAATCGGCAATAATCGCCTTACTGTTAAAAAGGATGGGTTATGACCGAGCTGCGTCGATTTAAACAGGTCGATGTGTTTACCGCCACTGCGTTGATGGGCAATCCCCTGGCGGTGATCCTGGATGCCGATGGCTTATCCGATCGGCAGATGCTGGCCGTGGCCCGCTGGACTCATTTATCCGAAACCACGTTTGTCCTGCCGCCTTCGGCCGCCGGCGCCGATTATCATGTGCGTATTTTCTCCCCGGCAGGAGAATTGCCTTTTGCCGGCCATCCCACGCTCGGCACTGCCCATGCGATGCTGGAAAGCGGCTTTAGGGCCAAGGCGGCCGATAGACTCATCCAGGAGTGCGGGGTGGGCCTGGTCGCCCTTGATATCACCCGCGCCGGATGGCTGGCGTTCCAGGCGCCCGAGGCCAAAATCTATACGGTGAACGAAAGTTATTTCCCCCTGCTTAACGCCGCAGTGGGCGGCGCGACGACGGTCACCTGGTCTCCGCCGGTCGTGGTGGACATGGGGATCCGCTGGCTGGTGGCCCGGGCCGACAGCGCGCTGTCTTGTTTGCGGATGCAACCGGACGCCGTCGCCCTGGAGCGGTTGCTCAAGCGTTGCGAAGCGAACGGCCTGGCGGTATATGGCCTGCACGAGGCAAACGGCCCGGCGGATTATGAAGTCAGGGCCTTTTTGGTGGAACAGGGCGCCCTGGTGGAGGATCCGGTCACCGGCAGCGCCAATGCCTGCCTGGCGCGCCTGCTGCACGCCCAGGGATTTCCTGATAATCCGGCGTTTGCCGAGTCCTGGCGCGTCCGCCAGGGCACGGTCCTGGGGCGCGACGGCCAGGTCAGCGCGCGCTTTATCGACGGCGTGCCGTGGATTGCCGGCCAATCGGTCACCGTGATCGACGGCACGTTCAGGCTGTAGCCGTCAGGTAAATGTTAATAACCTGCGTCCTTACTGTTAATAATTAGCAACAATCTGCAAACGGTGTGGCTATTGCGCATCAATCATTAACGACTACCTTTAACACTATCTTAGTGGCCGCCATGGCAAAGATGCACATGATAGGTGGTGGTTGTTATTTGAGGTAGCCTGATGAGCCAGACAGACTGCACGATTATTTTTGACGGTGTGCCGCTGACCGGCAAAGCGGATACGCCGCTGGTGGATTTCCTGGCCGCGCGGGGCGTCAACCTGCCCCATGTCTGTTATCACCCGGCGCTGGACCCGCTGAAAACCTGCGATGTCTGTTGGGTGGAGCAGGACCATCAGCTGGTGCGCGGCTGTACCTTGCGCACCCGTGACGGCATGGTGCTCAACAGCCGGGGCGCGCAGGCCCGGGCGGCGCAAGTCGAGGGCATGGACCGGCTGCTGGCCAAGCACGAGCTGTATTGCACGGTATGCGAGCACAATACCGGCGACTGTACCCTGCACAACACCATGGCGGATATGCATATCCCCATCCAGCGTTATAAGTTCGAGCGCAAGCCGTATGCGAAGGACCATTCCAATCCATTTTACACCTACGATCCCGATCAGTGCATCCTGTGCGGCCGCTGCGTGGACGCCTGCCAGAACGTCGAGGTCAACGAGACGCTGAGTATCGACTACAGCGCGGATCATCCGCGCGTACTGTGGGACGGTGGTGAAAAAATCGCCGGCTCCAGCTGCGTCAGCTGCGGTCACTGCGTCACGGTCTGTCCCTGCAACGCCTTGATGGAAAAAACCATGCAGCCGGACGCCGGGCCGTTTACCGCCATGTCTCCCGATCTGAAACGCCCGCTGATCGATATGATCAAAACCCTCGAGAACACCACCGGCGCGGAAATCATTACCGGTATCTCCATGATGGATATGCACTGGCGCCAGCCGGAAATCAAACGCACCAAAACCGTCTGCACCTATTGCGGCGTGGGCTGTTCGTTTGAAATGTGGACCCGTGACCGGCATATCCTGAAAGTGCAGCCGATGGTGGATGCGCCGGCCAACGGCATCTCCACCTGCGTCAAAGGTAAATTCGGCTGGGATTTCGTCAACAGCGAAGCGCGCCTGACCACGCCGCTGATTCGTGAAAACGGCCGTTTCCGCAAGGCCGGCTGGGATGAAGCGCTGGATCTGGTGGCCCGCCGCCTGCTGGAGATACGCAATACCCACGGCGCCGAAAGCATCGGGTTTATCGGTTCCAGCAAAGCCAGCAATGAAGAAGCCTACCTGACGCAAAAAATCGCCCGGCTGATTATCGGCACCAATAGCGTCGACAATTCGTCCCGCTACTGCCAGAACCCCGCCACCATGGGTCTGTTCCGCACCGTGGGATATGGCGGCGACGCCGGTTCCATCCAGGATCTGGAACGGGCCGAGCTGATTATTATCGTCGGCAGCAATACCGCCGAGAATCATCCGGTGATCGCCGCCCGTCTCAAGGCGGCGCGCAAGCACCGCGACCAGCGGCTGATTGTCGTGGATCCGCGTAAACACGAAATGGCGGAACGCGCGGATCTATTCCTGCGCATCAACTCCAGCACCGATATGGTCTGGGCGTCCGCCATGGCGCGTTATATGTTTGATCATGGCTATGCGGATACGGACTTCCTGGCGGCGCGGGTAAACCAGGTGGACGCGTACCGCCAATCCCTGGCGCCTTTTACCCTGGCGTTCGCCGAGCGGATCACCGGCATCGCGCGCCGGCAGTTGATTGACGCCGCCGAAATGATTGGCCGGGCATCCTCCGTCTGCATACTGTGGGCGATGGGCATTACCCAGCACAGCCACGGGGCAGATACCAGCACGGCGCTGTCGAACCTGCTGCTCGTGACCGGCAACTACGGCCGGCCCGGTACCGGCGGATACCCGATGCGCGGCCATAATAACGTGCAGGGGGCCAGTGATTTCGGCTGCCTGAAGGATTTTTATCCCGGCTATGAAAAGGTCACCGATCCCCAGGTGCGCGCCAAATGGGCCAAGGCCTGGGGTGTGGCGCCGGACCGCCTGTCCGATAAGGCCGGCGACGATAATTTCACCATGGTGAAGCATGCGAAAGAGAAAAAAATCAAGGCGATGTATGTGATTGGCGAGGAAACGGCATTCTCTGACGCCGATGCCGCCAATGTGCATGAGGGGTTTACCAATCTGGATTTTCTGGTGGTGCAGGACCTGTTTATGAGCCGCACCGCCGAATTCGCCGACGTGGTGTTGCCCGGCTGCCCGAGCGTGGAAAAAGAGGGGTCGTTTGTGAATACCGAGCGCCGCATCCAGCGTTTTTATGAAGTGATGCCGCCGCTCGGCGATAGCCGGCCGGACTGGCGCATCCTCACCGACCTGGCGGCCAGGATGGGCCATCCCTGGGGTTACACCCATCCTTCGCAGATCATGGCCGAGGCCGCCGGTATCGCCAAGGTCTTCGCCGGCGTGACCTATGAACGGCTGGCGGGATGGCAATCGCTGCTTTGGCCGGTCAAGGCCGACGGTACCGACACGCCGCTGCTGTATACCGACGGTTTCCATACCGAGGACGGCAAGGCCGTCCTTTATCCGCTGGAATGGAAGCCGCCCGCCGAGGCGCAGGACGGCGAATATGATTTAATGCTGAATAACGGCCGGATGCTGGAGCATTTCCAGTCCACCAACCAGACCGGACGCGGAGGTCGCCTCCTCTCCCTGTCGCCGGACTGGTTTGTGGAAATCAGCCCGGCGCTGGCGGCGGAGCGGGGCATCGAGGAAGGCGCCTGGCTACGCCTGGCCTCGCGGCGCGGCGCCGTCGAGGTGCCGGCGGTGATTACCGATCGGGTGCAGGGCAATACCCTGTTTCTCCCCATTCATCTGGGCAAGGACGGCGTTAACGCCCTGACCGGCGAGCATCACGATCCGGATGTGAATACCCCCGCCTATAAAGAGCTGGCGGTTAAACTTACCGTGCTGCCCCGGGAGAACATGGTTTCGCCCCTGCCGCGCCATAATTTCCGCTATGGCTCCCGTACCCCCATCGACAAGGTGCCCGTGGAGCAGAAATGGCGGCGCGACGATTACCTGCCGCCGCCTGAACAAGAACCTCATCCGGAGAAATTCTAATGGCTAAACCTATCGGTTATACGGTGGAGGCTCCGAAAATCGGGCCGGATGCCCATGAGGAGCTGGAACGCTTGCTGCAAACCCTGCACGAGCACGGCGTGCTGCGCCTGGCCAACGACCTGGTGGCCGCCAATAACCAGATAGCGCGGGTGCTGGTCAACGGGCTCAACCGGGAAGGCTCGCTGAACGTTATCCAAAACCTGTCGGTGCTGGCCATGGCGTTATCCACCTTTCCTCCCGGTCAATTCTACAAGATGGTGTTCGCCGTGCGCGATATGGTCGATGTGATAAGCCGCGCGCGGGAAGGAAACGACGCTCCCCAGGATGCGCCGGGAGTCCGGGGACTGTATAAGATGCTTAACGACGACGCCTTCTGGCAGGGGATTACGCCGTTTATCGACGGCATGAAGGCCTTTAGCCGCCGCATGGATGAAGAGGTGGATAAACCCATCTCTTCGTTTACCGGCAAGCCCAGCGACGCCTGAGGTCAAACACGGCAATTGCTGCCGAAGCAAGGGTCCGATGGAACACGTTTCTGCGCTGCTGATTGCGCGCGCCCAGTTTGCCTTCACCATAGGTTTTCATATCGTGCTGGCCGCCTTTACCATCGGCCTGGCCCTTTTTTTGACGGCGCTGGAAGGCCTGTGGCTATGGCGGCGGCGCCAGGTCTATCTGGACCTGTATCGGTATTGGCTCAAGATCTTTGCGCTTAACGTGGCGGTGGGCGTGGTGTCCGGGGTGGTGATGGAGTTTGAGTTCGGCACCAACTGGGGGGTGTTCTCCGCGCGGGCGGGCGCGATTATCGGGCCGCCGATGTTTTATGAAGTGCTGGTGGCGTTTTTCCTGGAAGCCGGTTTTATGGGCATTATGCTGTTCGGCATGCAGAAGGTCGGGCCGAAACTGCATTTTTTCACCACCTGCATGGTGGCGCTGGGTTCCCTGTTCAGCGCGTTCTGGATTATCTCCGCCAACTCCTGGATGCAAACCCCGGCGGGTTTTTTGATGGACGACGGCGGTCGTTTCCACCCGCAGGACTGGCTGGCGATTATCTTCAATCCTTCCTTTGGCTATCGGCTGGCGCATATGCTGCTGGCCGCCGTACTCGGCACCGCGTTTATGGTGGCGGCAGCCGGTGCCCGGCATCTGCTGCGCGACAGCCGCAATCCGGCGGCCCGGGTGATGTTTTCCTGGGCGCTGTGGACCGTGGCCGTCGCCGCGCCCTTGCAAATTATCGCCGGGGATTTGCACGGCGAAAATACCCTGCGCCACCAGCCGCAAAAAGTGGCCGCCATGGAGGGCGACTGGGACCGACCGCCGCCGGGCGCCGGGGAGCCGATGCGGCTGTTCGCGTTGCCGGACATGACGGCGCGGCGCAACCATTGGGAGGTGTCGATTCCCCGACTTGGCTCGCTCTATCTGCGCCATAACCTTACCGGCACCATTAAAAGCCTGAATGAGTTTCCGCCCCAGGACATCCCGCCGGTGCCACTGGTGTTTTTCGCCTTTCGCGTCATGGTGGGCCTGGGGCTGGTGATGGCCCTGGCGGGCATCGCGGGCGTGGCGTTGCGCTGGCGGGGCGCCCTGTGGCGCGCGCGCTGGCTGCAGCGCATCATGGTGCCGCTGGCGCCGGCGGGATTTATCGCCATGCTGGCCGGTTGGGTGGTTACCGAGGCCGGCCGCCAGCCGTTTATGGTCTACGGCCTGACGCGTACCTATGAGGGGATCTCGCCGGTATCCATGGCCCTAATCATCGCCTCCGCCATCGCCGTGGCGATGGTTTATCTGCTGGTGTTCGGCACCGGGCTGCTCTTTATGCTGCGCCTGCTGGCGCAACCGCCCCGGCCGGGGGAAGAAGGTCCGGTGCCGTCGCTGGCGCGGCAGACCGGCGATGGCGCGACGTACGCGGGCCAGGACGCCGCGCCGCCGCCGGAGCAACACCCGTAACACGACGAATGCAGGAGTTTATCCTATGCCGGAGCTGATTTTTTCCGCCGCCGCGCTGCAACTGTTATCCGCCGCCGCGCTGGCCTTCAGCGTGCTGATCTATATCTTGCTGGACGGTACCGATTTGGGCGTCGGCATGCTGTATGCGTTCAACCGCGCCGAAGCGGATCGCCAGGTCATGACGCTCTCGCTGCTGCCCGTTTGGGACGGCAACGAGACCTGGCTGGTACTGGGCGGCGGCGGCCTGCTGGCCCTGTTCCCCGCCGCCTACGCCATTCTGCTGAGCGCCCTGTATCTGCCGGTATTTCTCATGCTGCTGGCGCTGATAGCGCGCGGCATGGCGATTGAATACCGCGACCGCGCCGACCCGCAAAAGCGGTGGCGGTTCGATCTGATGCTGATGGGCGGTTCGGCGCTGGCCGCCGCCGGCCAGGGCGTGATCATGGGTACGTTTATTCAGGGTATTCCCCATGACGGCGCGCATTATACCGGCGGCGGCTGGGAATGGCTGGGGGTATTTCCGCTATTCTGCGGCCTGGCGCTGATGGCCGGTTACGCGCTGCTGGGCGCCTGCTGGCTGATATGGCGTACGGAAGGAATGCTGCAGGCGCGCGCACGCGCGCTCGCCCGGCGGCTTGGCCCATTGGCCCTGGCGCTGGTTGCGCTGCTGACGCTGTGGACCGGCGGCCTGCATGAGGAGTACCGCCGGCATCTGTCCGATCTGCGTTTCACCCTGCCCGCCGCGCTGTTGCTGCTGGCGGTCGCCGGCGGATTCCGGCGGGCGCTGTCCGCCCGGGTTGCCCTGCTGCCGCTGTGCCTGGCGCTGGGGGGCGTGGTGCTGACATTCGCCCTGCTGCTGCTGGCGGTATATCCGGCGATGATCCCGCCCCGGCTGTCAATAAGCGCCGCGTCCTCGCCGCCCCTGAGCCAGGGATTTGTGCTGATTGGCTTCGCGGTGCTAATCCCCATCACCCTGGCCTACAACACCTTTGGTTTTTGGGTGTTTCGCGGCAAAATCCACGCTCAGGCCAAAGGCCCCTTATCGGGTAAGTGACCGGCGTCTTCCGCCAGCGCCCCCCGCGCGTCCTTTTGCGCCTTATGGGCCGCTTCCCGTTGCTGGTTTTTTTCCCGCAGCGCCTTGGCGCGGCTTTCAAGGCCCAGGTACAGCACCAGCGCCAGCAGCAGCGGCGCGATGAAATAGATCGCCCGGTAGGCCAGCAGGGCGGCGATAATGGTGCCATGGGACAGATGCTCGCTGCCCAGCATGGCGACAAATACGCCCTCGAGCACGCCGATGCCCGCCGGGATATGCACGATAACCCCGGCGATGCTGCTGACCAGCAGCACGCCGAGCACCAGCGGAAAATCGACTTTGTCGTTAAGCAAAATGTAGATAATGGCGGCCATCGCCAGCCAGTTGGCGCAGGAGGCCACCAGCTGCGCGCCGGCCATGCGCAGCGACGGCAGCACCAGCTTCTGGCCCTTGATGGTCCAGCGCCGGCGTTTGGCAAAGGCGCACAGCCAAAAATAAGCGGCGATCAGCAGCAGCAGGATCACGCCCGTCAGGCGCAGCGCCAGCTCGCCGATACCCCATTTAGCCGGCAGATGCAGCACCCCGAACGCGCAGACGATGCCGGAAAGCAGGATATATCCCAGCCAGTTGGTGGCCAGGCTCAGGCTGAAGATACGGGTGATGGCGCTGTTGGACAAACCGAGGCGCGAATAGAGCCGGTAGCGCATGCCGATGCCGCCGACCCAGGCGCTGAGGGTGAGGGTAAAGGCATAACAGATGAAGGAAACCAGCATCACCTGCTTTTTCGCCAGCTTATGGCCGCAATAGGCGCGGCCGATAAGATCGTAGACGCCATACAGCAGGTAACTGAACACCGCCAGCCCAATCACCATCAGCAGCGCATTGAGCCGGTAGCCGGTAATGGCCTGCTCCACATCATCCCAGTCCACCTTGCGGGCATAGACCACCAGCAAGATAATGACGCCGATAAAAAACAGGCCGGTCAGGATTTTTTTAGCCATCGACCAGGCGCGGTGGCGTTTACCGGCGGGGCGTTTTCGGGTCATGATTTTGCCCCCTCGTTTTCGGGTTCGGCGCGATCCTGGGTTTCCATTTCCGGCTGGACCGGCGGCGCCACCAGCGATAATTTCGGCGTATGGGCGGGAAGCCAGCCGACCCAGGCCGGGAAGTGGCGCAGGAAATGGAACACCAGCACGCTTTTCACCACATGCCAGTAGGTCTGCTTGGGCACCATGCTTTCGTCAATTAACCGGCAATCGTTTTCAATCAGCCCGTTAAGATTGTCGCGCAGTTGCTGCGTGAAGGCGGTGTCATGGATGATCAGGTTGGCCTCCAGGTTCAGCGCCAGGCTGAGCGGGTCAAGATTACTGGACCCGACGGTGGCCCAGCTATCGTCCATGACGGCCACTTTGCCGTGCAGCGGACGGCGGCAATATTCATAGATTTTCACCCCTTCCGGCACCAGATAATTGTATAACATGCGCGCGCCGACCGTCACGATCGGCATATCCGGCTCGCCCTGGACAATCAGCACCATGCGCACGCCGCGCCGGGCGGCGTTGCGCATCTCCTTCAAAAGGCGGTAGCCGGGGAAAAAATAGGCATTGGCGATGATGACCTCGCGTTTTGCGCCGCGCAGCATATCGATATAGTGGCGCTCTATATCGGTATCGTGTTCATCGTTATCCCGATAGACAAACAGCGCCTGGGCTTCGCCAGGCTGGCGGTTATGGGCCGGCAGCCTGGAGCGCCGGCGCAGCCAGCTGCGATGGTGATCTTCCTTATACAAGGCCTGTAGGGTAAAGCGATGGATATCCTCCACCACCGGCCCCTCCACCTCCACCGCATAGTCCTGCTTGGCCTCCGGGCCGTAGTCGCTCAGGTGCTCGGCGGAAAAATTAATGCCGCCGATAAAGGCGATAACGCCGTCCACCACCACGATTTTACGATGCAGGCGGCGGAACAGATTGGTGCGCATGCCCATAAACGCCGGGCGGGGATCGTAATAACGGAAATGCACTCCCGCGGCGGTAAGGGCGCCGACGTAGCTGTCGGACAGATCCGCCGAGCCGTAACCGTCGACCATGATTTCCACCCGCACCCCGCGCCTGGCGGCGGCAATCAGGTTTTCCTGCAGCGCCTTGCCGACTTTATCCTCGAACAGGATAAAAGTCTCCAGCAGCACCTCTTTCCTGGCCTGGCCGATGCGCTCGTACAGGGCCGGGAAAAACGCTTCGCCGTTTTCCAGCAGCTTGATGCGATTGCCGTCGCGCCACTCCATATTCATATTCATAAATGGATCTCCACGGCGAGGGGAGCATGGTCGGATAAATGCGACCAGGGTTGGTTGGCCAGGGAGGTCGGCTCGCTGATGCGGGCGTTCCTGACATAAATACGGTCCAGGCGCAGCAGGGGAAAGCGGGCGGGGAAAGTACGGGCCGGTCGGCCGCGCGCCTGGGTAAAGACCTCCACCAGGCCGGCTTCGCGCCGCAAAAGCGTATTGGCGCGCTGGCGCCAGTCGTTGAAATCACCGGCCACCACCAGCGGCGCATCCGCCGGCAGCGTGGCGATATGCCTGCTCATGCGCAGCATCTGCTCGCGGCGATGCGCTTCCTTCAGCCCCAGGTGCACGCAAATCATATGCAGCTCCAGCTCACGGCCGGGCACCTGCAGCACGCAGTGCAGCATGCCGCGCTTCTCCGTGCCGTCGATGGACACGTCCAGATTGCTTTGGCGGGTGATGGGGAAACGGGAAAGCAGCGCATTGCCGTGATCGCCGTCGGGATAGACCGCGTTGCGCCCGTAGGCGAAATCGGCCCACATGGTGTCGGCCAGAAATTCGTACTGCGGCACCACCGGCCAGTTATCGAAGCGTTGCGAATGCTTTTCGTGCGTGCCCAGGACTTCCTGGAGGAACACGATATCGGGCGCCACGGTACGCACCGCTTCGCGCAGTTCCGGCAGGATAAAACGCCGGTTAAAGGCGGCAAAGCCCTTATGGGTATTGATGGTCAGCACCTTAAAGGAAAATCCCTGCTCCACTTGCGGCATGCCCGGTACATCCTTATTTTGATGATAATCCGTTCGCAGCATGATCTCGAACCCCTGCAAAATTAAGCGGCAAAAACCCACTCCCCGATATAGCGCGGGTAGAATAGGTGAGAAGTCATTATTAGTTAATGTGCTTACTATCTTAGCTGCTGCCGGACAACCTCGCCAAGTTTGACCGCGGCGGTTATCTCCGGGTGTCATAAAAATGACATCCGGGTTACGTAGACTTACATAATAATAAATTCAGACATACCCTTCTTCTCGTCCGGCAACAGGAGCCTTCTTTATGCCGCATCCGCACCAACCCGTACTTTCCCTCGTCCTGACCCTCGCCCTGGCGGGCGGCAACGGCCTGCTGGCGCGCAGCGTATCGGCCGCCGGCGCGGACAGCCTGCGCGCGGCGCAGGGGGATATTACCCAGCCCGGCGGCGCACGCCGCCTGCAGGCCGATCAGACCGAGGCGCTGAAGGCGGCGCTGAACAACCAGCAGGCAAAAAACGTCATCCTGTTGATTGGCGATGGCATGGGGGACTCGGAAATCACCGCCGCGCGCAACTACGCGCTGGGCGCGGGCAACGCGTTCCCCGGGATCGACGCGCTGCCGCTGACCGGTCAATACACCCATTACGCGCTGGACAAGACCACCCATAAACCCGGCTACGTCACCGACTCGGCGGCGTCGGCCACCGCGTGGTCCACCGGGGTGAAAACCTATAACGGCGCGCTGGGCGTCGATGTGTTCGGCAAGGATCATATGACCATCCTGGAACTGGCCAAGGCGGCCGGTAAAGCCACCGGCAACGTGTCCACCGCTGAACTGGAGGACGCCACCCCGGCGGCGCTGGTGGCCCACGTCAGCTCCCGCAAATGCTACGGCCCGGAAGTGACCAGTAAAGATTGCCCCACCCAGGCGCTGGAAAACCAGGGGCGCGGCTCCATTGCCGAACAGCTGCTGGCGGCCCGCGCCGACGTGACGCTGGGCGGCGGCGCCAAAACCTTTGGCGAAACCGCCAAGGCCGGGGAGTGGCAGGGTAAAACCCTGCGGGAACAAGCCGTGGCGCGCGGCTATCAGTTGGTGAGCGACCTGGATGGCCTGAACGGCGTAGCCCTGGCCAACCAGGACAAACCCTTGCTGGGCCTGTTTGCCGAGGGCAATATGCCGGTGCGCTGGCAGGGCCCGAAAGCCGTCTATCACGGCAATATTGATAAGCCGCCGGTTACCTGTAGCGATAATCCCAAACGCGGCGCCGGGGTGCCTACCCTGGCGGCCATGACGCAAAAAGCCATCGATCTGCTGAAAACCCATCCCAACGGCTTTTTCCTGCAGGTTGAAGGCGCATCCATTGATAAACAGGACCATGCCGCCAACCCGTGCGGCCAGTTCGGCGAGACGGTGGACCTGGATGAAGCGGTGCAAAAGGCGCTGGAATTCGCCCGCGCCGACGGCCATACGCTGGTGGTGGTCACCGCCGATCACGCCCACTCCAGCCAGATTATCGAAGCGGACGCCAAGGCCCCCGGCCTGACCCAGGCGCTGACCACGAAAGACGGCGCGGTGATGGCCATCAGCTACGGCAATTCTGAAGACCCCGAATCCCAGGGACATACCGGCACCCAGCTGCGTATCGCCGCCTTCGGTCCCTATGCGGGCAACGTGGCCGGCCTGACCGACCAGACGGATTTGTTCTATACCATGCGCGATGCGCTGGGCATTAAACAATAATTACCGCCAGGGACCCCTCCCGCCTTTACCGCCGTGCCGGCGGTAAAGGCGGGAATGGACCAGGGTATCGCGCCATGGCGTATCATCCCTTGTCATTTCCTGTCGCCGGGAAGGATTTTCCGCACGGTGAGACTTGCCTAAACCCGTCATTTTCTTTAGCCTGCGAACTGGCTCCGCTCCCATAAGATCAGGTGACATGTCAGAGCAAAGCGCGCCCGCGCTGAAGGAAATCTTTAACCACGCCCGGCTGCGCGATATCGCGGCGCACACCGCCGCCGTCCACCCCGGTTTTGACGGCGCCCGCTTCCTGGCGGCCACCGGCGACGGACTGGACCAATTATCGCTGATGGCGCGCCTGCGGCGGGTAAGCGTCTGCCTGCACGACGGCCTGCCGGCGGACTATGGGCAGGCGCTGGCGATTTTACGCCGGCTGGCGCCGCGGTTGGACAATCGCTTTGTCACCCTGGTATTGCCGGAGTATGTGGCGATGTACGGGCTGGATGAGTACGATCTGTCGATGGAGGCCCTGCGCTTTTTTACCCCGTTCGGCTCCTCGGAATTCGCGGTGCGCCCCTACCTGCGCCAGGATCTGTCCCGCGGGCTGGCGCTGATGGAACGCTGGTCGCGCGACGATGACGAGCACGTCCGCCGGCTGGCCAGCGAAGGCAGCCGGCCGCGCCTGCCCTGGTCGTTCCGCCTGGAGGCGCTGCGGGCCGACCCGTCGCCGGTGAAACCCATTCTCGACAACCTGCGCGCCGATCCCAGCCTGTACGTACGCAAATCCGTGGCGAATCATCTCAACGATATCACCAAGGATCATCCCGAGTGGGTCATGGACCTGCTGGAGGGATGGGAATTGCATCATCCCCCCACCGCCTGGATCGCCCGTCACGCGTTGCGCAGCCTGATCAAACAGGGGGACCGGCGGGCGCTGGGACTTATCGGCGCCGGCGAGGCGGCGCAGGTCAGCCTGGAGGAGATGCGCGTGAGTCCCGGGGAAATCCGGCTGGGAGACAAGGTGACCGTGGCGTTCCGGCTGCGCTCGACCTCGCCCCTGCCCCAGCGGCTGGTGATTGATTACGCCATCCACTATGTGAAAAAATCCGGCGGCACATCGGCCAAAGTGTTCAAACTGAAAACCCTGACGCTGGCGCCGCATGCAAGCGTTGAGATTAGCCGCAGCCAGTCCATCCGCAACTTTACCACCCGCATGCACTATGCCGGCAGACATGCCGTCGAGGTCTTTATCAACGGCGAATGCCTGGCGCGGGGCGCGTTTTTTATTGTCTAGCGCGACAGGGGTTTCACCATATTCACCCCGGTAACGTGGAAACCGCAGGCATCATACAGCGCCCGGGCGCCGGGATTATCGGCCGCCACCCTTAGCCCCAGTTCGGTCACGCCCTGGGCGCGCAACCGCTGATCCAGCTGCGCCAGCGCGCTGCGTCCGAGCCCGCGGCGGCGCCAGGCGGGCAGGATGCAGAAATCGGAGATATAGGCCGCCTCGTCTTTGCACGTGATCCATAAATACCCCGCCACCGGCGGTACGCCTTGCCGGTCCGCCGCGTCGCCGGCCTCGATGCAGTACAGCTGGTTATCCGGCGTCGCCACCCCCTGCGGTAAATACCCGTCAATGCTGGCGATGGCGTTGATCCTGCCCTGCCCGATATCGTAACCGTGGTTGGCGCTCAGGTCCCGGGCGTATTCCCCGATAAAAAAATGGCGATAATCGGGGTATTCCCCGGCGGTCATATTCCTCAGATGAATCATAGCGCTACCCGTTATCATAACGTGCTTATCCACGCCGGCGCCCCTGATGCAAAGCCAGGGCTTATCCGGCCACCGGCACATCATAAGCCGCTGACGCCACCGTCGACAATCAATTCACTGCCGACGACAAACGCCGATTCATCGGACGCCAGATAGACCGCCGCCTTGGCCAGCTCCAGCGGCGTGCCCAGCCTGCCGAGCGGCACCAGTTGCTTGATTTGCGCCAGCAGGGCCGCATAGGCCGCCCCGTCCAGGCCCAGTTTTTCCAGCGCCGGGGTTTGCGTCGGGCCGGGGCTTAAGCTGTTGACACGGATGCCGCGCGCCAGCAGTTCCCCCGACAGGGTCCGGGAGAGCGACAGCAGTCCGGCTTTGCTGGCGGCATACGGGCCGCTTTGCGGCAGGCCGATATGCGCGCTGACCGAACCGCATAAAATCACCGAGGCCGGTGCATGCAGCAGCGGCAACAGTGACTGCACCAAAAAAAACGGCCCCTTCAGATTGGTCGCCATCAGGCGATCCCAGGCGGCTTCATCCCATTCCTCCAGCGGACGGTGGGTCACGTCGGCGGCATTGATCAGCAGCACATCCAGCCGGGGCCACAAGGTGGCAAGCGCTTGGGCCAGGAGCGGCTGGGCGGCCACATCGCCCGCGTCGCTTTGCAGGCATACCACCCGTTCGCCCAGATCCGCGGCGGCGCGCGCCAGCGCATCGGCGTTGCGTCCGGTGATGGCGACGGTGGCGCCCTCGGCCAGGAACTGACGGGCGGTTTCCAGCCCGATACCGCTGGTGCCGCCGGTGATCAAGGCAAATTTATCGGCTAAACGAGGCATTTTTATCTCTCTGACAGGTGAAAAATGCCATTATTTATAAGATAGTATTAAAATGATAGTAGGTACCAATAGGATACTAAAGAGGCGAGTGGGATGAAATGACGACCCGAACGATTGCGCAACCGAAAAAAATATTACCGCCGCCGGCGATAACGCCCTGCCCGATGCTTACCTTTGTCGAGCTGGTGGCCGGCAAATGGGCCATTCCCATCCTCTACCGGCTGATCGTTATCGACGCCCCGGTGCGTTTTGGCGAACTGCAGCGCGGGGTCTACCCCATCACGCAAAAGGAGCTGACGCGTCAGCTGCGCGCGTTTGAAACCAAGGGCCTGGTGCGGCGTACCGCGTTCGCCGAAATCCCGCCCCGGGTTGAATATCAGGTCACCGCCCTGGGTAAGACGCTGAAGGCGCCGCTACAGTCCCTGGCCGCGTGGGTCGACGCGCACCAGGAGGATTTACAGGCCGGCGCCGGCCTAGAGCGCCGCGCGGGGCAGATCGCTTAGCCGGGAGGTATAGGCCGGCGACAACATGTCGCGTTTCATTTGCCAGTCCCGGCGGATGCCCTGGCCGGCAAACCAGATTTGCCCCCGGCCCGAGCGGTTGACCTTATCCAGGGTCGCCATCAGCGCCTCGGCGTTAACGTGCGGCTTATACCGGTCGAACAGGCCGAGCTGCGCCACGCCCCGGTCATAAAAATCGCCCAGCACGACGCCGGCCTTCAGATAACGCCGATCGTCCAGCCACAGGCTATCCAGGCAGGCCGTCGCCTGGGCGATGATATCCCGGGAATCGTTGGTCGGGACGGGAATGCGGCCGGTGGCCTGGTTGGCGTAATAGATTTCGCCGGCCGCGTGCGGACTGGTGCGCACAAAGACCGCGACCTGCCGGCAAAACTGGTTTTCCCCGCGCAGTTTTTCCGCCGCGCGCGCGGCATAACTGCATACCGCCTCGCGCATATCCTGGTAACGGGTGATACGGGAACTGAAGCTGCGGCTGCAGATAATCTGCTGCTTCACCGCCGGCATTTCCTCCACCTCCAGGCAGGGTTCGCCGCGCAGCTCACGCACCGTGCGCTCCAGCACCACGCTGAAATTATTACGGATAAACGCCGGATGGGAATCCGCCAGTTGCAGCGCCGTGCCGATCCCCATCGCCCGCAGCGTTTTGCCCAGCCGGCGTCCTATGCCCCACACCTCCTCCACCGGCATCAGCGCCATCAGCTTACGCTGGCGCAGCGGCGAGGACAGATCCACCACGCCGCCGGTTTTGCTCCACTGCTTGGCGGCGTGGTTGGCAAGCTTTGCCAGCGTTTTACTGGGCGCAATACCCACCCCCGAATGCAGATGCGTGCACTGCAACAGGGTTTGCTGTACCTCGCGGCCAAACTGTTCCAGCGCCCTGCAATGGCCGACGCCGGTGAGATTGAGAAAGGCCTCGTCGATACTGTAGATCTCAACCGCCGGCGCCATGTCCTCCAGCAGGGTCATCACCCGATGCGACATATCGGCATACAGGGCATAGTTGCTGGAAAACACCGCCACGCCATGTTGTTCAAGCAGCCGGCGAATCTTGAAATAGGGCGCGGCCATAGCAACGCCAAGGCGTTTGGCGGCGGCGGAACGGGCGATAACGCAGCCGTCGTTGTTGCTCAGCACCACCACCGGGCGCCCGCGCAATTCCGGCCGGAATACGGTTTCACACGAAGCGTAGAACGAATTGATATCCACCAGCGCGTACATGGCTACAGCGCCGCGTAGATGATAAACGTCACCACGCCGAAGATTTCCACCTGGCTGTCTTCGGTAATGGGAATGGGCGCGAAGGCGGGATTCATCGGCATCAGCCGCGCGCGGGGATGAAGCTGCAGGCGTTTCACGGTAAAGCCGCCGTCGACGGAGGCGATAACAATATTGCCGTGGTCGGGTTTAAGGGCGCTGTCCACCACCAGGATATCCCCTTCACGGATATTGCCCTCAATCATCGATTCACCCGTGGCGCGGACAAAATAGGTGCTGGCCGGATGGCGCACGCAGATGGCGTTGATATCCAGGCGATGTTCAACATAATCCTGCGCCGGGCTGGGGAACCCCGCAGCGACTTTATCGCCAAAAAACGGCAGCGGTACGCCGATGCCCAACGCCGCGGGATAAATCTTCATAACGGCCACTCCATATACTGTATTTACATACAGTATAGATGCGACCGGGGGAACATGTGAAGCTGGAAAAACCACGGCGGCGACAAACGGCTGATAATCATTGGATTTAAGATCACGCGTGGCTGGCGCCCATGCGCCGGCCTGGCGCCGCATATTTGTATGATAAAACGAGACGTAACTCATACTTTTGGTTCTTAAAAACCCTTTTTGTTATGCGACTTTGTTCGGGAACAAGTTTTTCCGCCTGTTTTTCGCGCATTATGCTCCCATGAATTGTAACCCCAGTAACTATCAGGCTTTATAGGATTGCGGGCTGCAACGCTTTGTGTGTGCAATGTGACGGGTGAGAGATGAAGAACAAGACATTAACCCTGCTTGGCGAAGCCGCCATCAGCCGGCGCAGCCTGGTGAAAGGCGGCGTGGCGACCGGGGGATTGCTGTTGGCCAGCAGCGCGCTGCAGCTCCCTTTCCTGTTCGCCCGGGCGGCCGTTACCCCGGCAACGACCGCGGGAACGGCCGATAAGGTGGTCTGGAGCATGTGTTCGGTTAATTGCGGCAGCCGCTGCGCGCTCAGGCTGCATGTGCGCGACGACGAGGTGTATTGGGTGGAAACCGATAACACCGGCCAGGATGAATACGGCGATCATCAGGTGCGCGCCTGCCTGCGCGGCCGCTCCATGCGCCGGCGGATGAACCATCCGGAACGGCTGAAATATCCGATGAAGCGCGTGGGCGAACGCGGCGAAGGCAAATTCCAGCGCATCAGCTGGGATGAAGCGCTGGACGCCATCGCCGATAATCTCAAGCGTATCGTCAAGGATTACGGCAACGAAGCGGTGTATATCAATTATTCCTCCGGCGCCACCGGCGCCAATTTCGCCCGCTCGTCACCGTCGGGCTCGCTTATCACCCGCCTGATGAACTGCTACGGCGGCTACCTCAATCAGTACGGTACCTATAGCACCGCCCAGATCAATGCCGCCATGCCCTACACCTACGGCAGCAACGAGGGCAACAGCACCTCGGATATCGTTAATACCAAACTGGTGGTGATGTTCGGCAACAACCCGGCGGAAACCCGCATGAGCGGCGCCGGCATTACCTACCATCTTGAGCAGGCGCGCGAGCGCTCCAACGCGCGCATGATCGTTATCGATCCGCGCTATACCGATACCGCCGCCGGGCGCGAGGATGAATGGATCCCCATTCGCCCCGGCACCGACGCGGCGCTGGTGTCGGCGATCGCCTGGGTATTGATCAGTGAAAATCTGGTGGATCAGGCGTTTCTGGATACCTACTGCGTCGGTTACGACGAAAAAACCCTGCCGGCCGGCGCGCCGGCCAACGGCCACTACAAAGCCTATATCCTCGGCCAGGGCGACGACGGCATCGCCAAGACGCCGGAGTGGGCGGAGAGGATCACCAGTATCCCCCGCGATCGGATCATCAAGCTGGCGCGTGAAATCGGCGCGACCAAACCGGCTTATATTTGCCAGGGCTGGGGGCCGCAGCGCCAGGCCAACGGCGAGCAGACCGCGCGCGCCATCGCCATGCTGCCGATCCTCACCGGCAACGTGGGCATTAACGGCGGCAACAGCGGCGCCCGCGAGTCCACCTACACCATTACCATCGAACGGCTGCCGGTATTGACCAATCCGGTGAAAACCCAGATCCCGGTATTTTTATGGACCGACGCCATCTCACGCGGCAAGGAAATGACGGCGTTAAAAGACGGCATAAAAGGCAAGGACCGGCTCGACGTGCCGATTAAATTTATCTGGAACTATGCCGGCAATACCCTGGTCAACCAGCATTCGGATATCAATCGCACCCATGAAGTCCTGAAAAACGAGCGCGATTGCGAAATGATCGTGGTGATTGAAAACTTTATGACCTCATCGGCGAAATACGCCGACATCCTGTTGCCGGACCTGATGACCACCGAACAGGAGGATATCGTCCCCAACGATTACGCCGCCAATATGGGGTATCTGATTTTCGGCCAGCCCGCCACCTCGGCAAAATTCGAGCGCCGCTCGATTTACCAGATCACCAGCGATATCGCGCGGCGCCTCGGCGCGGATGTGGCGCAAAAATTTACCGAAGGGCGCACCCAGTCCGAATGGCTGCAATTTTTATATGCCAAGATGCTGGCCAAGGACCCGCAACTGCCGTCCTATGAGCAGTTAAAAGCCCAAGGCATCTATAAACGCCAGGATCCCGACGGCCACTTTGTCGCCTACCGTAAATTCCGCGCGGACCCGGCGGCCAATCCGCTGAAAACCCCTTCCGGCAAAATTGAAATCTATTCGGCGGCATTGGCGCAGCTGGCCGCCACCTGGCAACTGCAGGCGGATGAAAGCATCAGTCCGCTGCCCCGGTATGTCCCCACCTTCGAGGGCTGGGACGATCCGCTGCGCGCGCGTTTTCCGCTGCAGATGGCCGGTTTCCACTATAAGGCGCGCACCCACTCCAGCTACGGCAATATCGACGTGCTGCGGGCCGCCTGTCCGCAGGAGGTGTGGATCAATCCTATCGACGCCGAAAGCCGGGGCATTCGCAACGGCGATAAGGTGCGGGTCTTTAACGACCGGGGCGAGATCAGGATCGACGCCAAGGTAACGCCGCGCATCCTGCCCGGCGTGACGGCCGTCAGCCAGGGCGCCTGGCATCAGGCCGATATGGCCGGGGATAAAATCGATCACGGCGGCTGCATCAATACCCTGACCACGCAGCGTCCATCGCCGCTGGCCAAGGGCAATCCGCAGCATACCAACCTGATACAGATCGAAAAGGTGTAGTGAATGAGCACGCAATACGGTTTTTATATTGATTCGAGTCGCTGCACCGGCTGCAAGACCTGCGAGCTGGCCTGCAAGGATTACAAGAACCTGGGGCCGGATGTCAGTTTCCGCCGCATCTATGAGTATGCCGGCGGCACCTGGCAGGCGGACGGCGCCGGCTATCGCCAGGATGTGTTCGCTTATTACCTGTCCATCGCCTGTAATCATTGCGAGGATCCCGCCTGCGTCAAAGTGTGCCCGAGCGGCGCCATGCACAAAGGCGAAGACGGCTTTGTGGTAGTCAACGAGGACATTTGTATCGGCTGCCGCTATTGTCATATGGCCTGTCCCTACGGCGCGCCGCAGTTTAACGAGGCCAAGGGGCATATGACCAAATGCGACGGCTGCCATGAGCGCGTGGCGGTGGGACAAAAACCTGTCTGCGTGGAATCCTGCCCGCTGCGCGCGCTGGATTTGGCGCCTATCGGCGAACTGCGCGACAAGTATGGCGACCTGGCCGACGTGGCGCCGCTGCCGGCGGCGCATTTCACCATGCCCAACCTGGTGATCAAAGCCAATGCCAATTGCCGCCCGCAGGGCGACACCACCGGCTTTCTCGCCAATCCAAAGGAGGTGTGATATGGGTAACGGATGGCATGAATGGCCGCTGATGTTTTTTACCGTGGCGGGCCAGAGCGTAATCGGCGGTTATCTGGTGATGGCCATGGTGCTGCTGGCCGGCAACCTGACGGTGCAGCAGGCGCGGCGGGTGCATCTGGCCATGTTTTTCCTGTGGCTGCTGATGGGGCTGGGATTTATCGCCTCGATGATGCACCTGGGCTCGCCGATGCGCGCCATGAACGCGCTTAACCGCCTGGGCGCCTCGCCGCTGAGCAATGAAATCGCCACCGGTTCGCTGTTTTTCGCCCTCGGCGGCATCTACTGGCTGATGGCGGTGTTTAACCACATGCCCCGGGCGCTTAACAAGATCTGGCTGGTGATTACCGCGCTGTCGGGCCTGGTATTTCTTTATGCCATGGGCCGGGTCTATATGATTGATACCGTGCCCACCTGGGATAATATCTATACCCCGCTCGGCTTTGTGCTGACGGTGTTTATCGGCGGCCCGCTGCTGGGCTACCTGCTGCTGCAGGCCGCGGGCATCCGCGGGCCGGGCTGGCGCTACCTGCCCTGGATAAGCGTTATCGCGGTGATGATAAGCGTGGCGGCGGTGATGATGCAGGCCGCCGGGCTGGCCGCGATCCACAGTTCGGTGCAGCAGGCCTCGGCGCTTATCCCCGACTATGGCCTGCTGATGGCCGGACGGGTGCTGCTGCTGGCGCTGGGCCTCGCCTGCTGGCTGTGGCCGGTGGCGCGCGGCAACACGCCGCCGCTGGCGGGACTTACGCTGGGCCTGGTGCTGGTGCTCGGCGGCGAACTGATCGGCCGGGCGGTATTTTACGGCCTGCATATGACCGTGGGCATGGCGATTGCCGGTTAGGGGCGATGATATGAATGATGTGAATATGGCCCTGACCGGGCGCACGCTGGGGGCCTTGCTGTATTATCCGCCCCTGTCGGCGCCCAACGCCGGCCTGCTGAAAGCGCTGGCGGCCCCGGGCTGGGAGCGGGAATGGCCTGTCGAGAGCGGCGTCGAAGACGCGGCGGCGCTGATTCGCCAGGGCCTGGCCGCGCCTTGGCATGACGCTTTGGAGGAGACCTTTCAAAATCTGTTTATCGGCCCCTATGCCCTGCCCGCCCCGCCCTGGGGATCGGTCTATCTCGATAAGGAAAGCGTGCTGTTTGGGGAATCCACCGTGGCGCTGCGCCGCTGGCTGGCGCAGGAAGGCATCGCCTCCCGGCAGCAGGACGGCGAGCCGGAGGACCATATCGGCCTGCTGCTGATGCTGGCCGCCTGGCTGGCGGAAAATAATGAAAGCGTGCTGGACGCCCTGCTGGCGCAGCATATATTGCCCTGGTCGGGACGCTACCTGGCATTGCTGGAACAAGGCACGGAGCATCCGTTCTACCGGGGCGTGGCGCGCCTGGCCAGCCTGACGCTGGGCGACTGGCGAAGCAGGCGGAATCTGCAATCACCGGAGAGGGAGTTATACCGTTAACGGCCGCGCGATGAGGCCGTTTTACCGTCAACAGCACCGGATGCCAAAGCGGGTTATGCGTTTTTGACTGTAAGCCCCGGTACATTGCGGTCGCCTTCGAAACGGGCGCTGCCTTTCAATATAACGGTGCATTCATCCCCGTCAAACCTCAATGATTTCACCACTGCGTCATTTTCTATCGTTATGCTATTTTCTTGTGGTTGAGTTATGCGTCCGCTGGTAAAATCGTGATTTTGTGTGCTGAACCTAATATTATTTACCCCAACAAGGTTTAAGTTTCCGGGGGGGAAGTTAACGCCACTAACAATGATATTTATATTGCCAGAGTTGACTCCATTAATACTAATGATTTTTTGGTAATTAGAGTTAATAAAATTTTCTTCTATATTAGACTTTTTCATATAGACTTCATTAACGATTGAGTTAGCACCGATAGTGACATTATTCGAGCATATTTCCAACGTTTTATCTATGACAGAGTCTTTTATTGAAAAAACGCCTGCAGTAATGACATCACCTTTTACATGGCTTTTGTTTTCAAGTGACAAATTACCACTGGCGGTAGTCACACTGTCCGCAATGGAGTTATTAAGCGTAACCTTGCCTGACATTGATTTTATAAATCCGGCCTTTTCGACATTTTTTAAATTAATTTTTCCAGAGTCGGTTTCGACGTTAGACAGAATAACATGTTCACAGCTGATTTTTCCTGATTGAGATTGAACATTACAGTGGATATCTCCTTCAGAGATGGATATAGCACCGCTTTGGCTTTTGATATAAATGTCGTTATTACCCGCGCGAGTAAAACAGTTATGCAAATTTATTTTTTCGCAACCCGTTTCGATTACACTTTTTATTTCCTCGCCTGTAAGGTTGACAGAGTTACCTGAATTGTTTTTTATGATGATGACGTTACTGAGTTGAAAAGACTCATATTGGAAATTCACATTCATATATTAGCATCCTTAAATAAATCAAACGGTTCAACTATATATATTTAATGGCCATTATCAAAAAATAAGCACATAATCTGACTATTTCATAATAATCGTGGAATTATAGCCAATCCTGGCTAAACCTTGATTAAATAACCTAAATGCTACCGGTAGCTTTACATTCCCAGCGGCGTTTTCACGTTCGCCGTTCCCCGGTATGTCGCTCGCGATTGAGTGTTGTCGCGCACAATGTTAAGTTTTAAGGCGACATTGCAAAACACAACCAGAAACAGGGGCGCTATGGCCCCGGTGATTTATAACATTGCACGGCAATAGGATATGATCAGCATGGCGCCTCGCTCCGCATTACGCGACCTCTCGTTTTCCGCCGTCATCGCCGGTTTTATCGCCGTACTGGTGGGCTATGCCAGCTCGGCGGCCATTGTGTTTCAGGCGCTCCAGGCCACGGGGGCCAGCGTTGAGCAAATCGGCGGCTGGCTGACGATGCTGGGCCTGGGAATGGGCATAACCTCGCTGGGCCTGTCGCTGTATTACCGCGCGCCGATCCTCACCGCCTGGTCGACGCCCGGCGCGGCGCTGCTGGTCACCAGCCTGCCGGGCTACTCGATTAACGAGGCCGTCGGCGTCTTTATCTTTGCCTGCGCACTGATTTTACTGTGTGGCGTGACCGGGCTGTTCGCCCGGCTGATGCAGCATATTCCGCAAGCGATTTCGGCGGCGATGCTGGCGGGAATTTTGCTGCGTTTCGGACTGGATGCGTTTATCGCGCTGCAAAGTCATTTTGTGCTGGCGGCGGGCATGTGCCTGGCCTTTTTCCTGACGCGGCGCCTGGCGCCGCGCTATGCCGTCGTGGCGGCGCTTGGCGTCGGCCTGGCCGTTGCCGGCCTGCAGGGCCAGATTGCCTTCGCCGGTAAGCCGCTGACCTTCGCCGCCCCGCATTTTATCATGCCGCATTTTACCCTCTCCGCGCTGATGGGCGTCGGCATGCCGTTTTTTCTGGTGACCATGGCCTCGCAAAACGCGCCGGGCATCGCCACCCTGAAAGCCGCCGGCTATCGCGTGCCGACCTCGCCGCTGATCGCCTGGACGGGGCTGGCGTCGCTGATCCTGGCGCCCTTGGGCGGGTTTTCCATATGCATCGCCGCGATTACCGCCGCCATTTGCATGAGCCCGGAGGCCCATCCCGACCCCGCGCGCCGGTATATGGCCGCCGCCGCCGCGGGCGCGGCCTATCTGCTGGCCGGGCTGTTCGGCGGCTCCATCGGCATGGTGTTCGGCGCCCTGCCCGCGGCGCTTATCCATACCATCGCCGGGCTGGCGCTGCTGAGCACCATTGCCGGCAGCCTGCATCGCGCCCTGCTGGAAGAGACGCACCGGGATGCCGCTATCGTCACCTTTTTACTGACCGCGTCCGGCGTCGGTTTTTTCGGCATCGGCAGCGCCTTTTGGGGACTGGCGGGGGGGATTATCACCTGGGGTATCCTGGCGCTGCCGGGTAAGACAAAATAAGCGGAAACACGCCTCGCCGCCGGTACCGGTAGCGACATTCCTCGCGTCGCTAAGTCGTTGGCGTCCGCCGCCGCCGGCGGTGGATACCGGCATCATCGGGCCGCATCGCGATGACCCGGCTGGCTCATCGCGGGTATTATATGGCCGCCGATCGTGGCGTCACGCCGCTTAGCCTTTGGCCTCCTTATCCAGTAGCAGCCGTTTGCGGTCCACCCCCCAGCGATAGCCGGATAACGCCCCGTCGCTGCGCACCACCCGATGGCAGGGTATGGCCACCGCCAGCATATTGGCGGCGCAGGCGCCCGCCACGGCGCGCACCGCGGCGGGCGAACCGATGCGTTTCGCCACCTCCAGGTAGCTGGCCGTGCGCCCGGGCGGGATATCCCGCAGGGCCTGCCAGACGCGCTGCTGGAAGGCGGTGCCGCGAATATCCAGCGGCAGGTCCAGGCCAAGGGCCGGCGCATCGACAAACCCCACCACCAGCGCCATCCGCCGGGCAAAGGCCTCATCGTCCCCCGCCAGCGCCGCGTGGGGGAAGGTATCCTGCAACTGTTCCACCAGCCGCTGCGCATCGTCGCCCAACAGGATGGCGCAGATGCCGCGCGCGCTCTGGGCGACCAGGATATCACCCAGCGAGCAACGCCCGACCGCAAAGACGATAGCAACGCCCTTCCCTCCCGCCCGGTAAGCGGTGGGCGTCATCCCCAGCAGCGCATCGGCTCCGGCGTAAAAACGGCCCTGGGAGTTAAAGCCGGACTCCAGCACCGCGTCGGTCACCGAGGCGTCGCCCGCAAGCCGTTGCCGCACCCGCTGGTTACGCCGGGCCACGGCATAGGCTTTCGGCGTCAGGCCGGTAACGGACTTAAATAACCGGTGGAAATGGAACGGGCTTAAGGCGGCCTGTTGCGCCAGCTCCGCCAGTGTCGGCATCCCCTCAGCCCCGTCAATATAACGGCAGGCCAGCTGGATTTTCGCCGCCTGTTCCGCCGCTAGCGAAGGCCGGCCCTGGCGGCAGCGTTTGCAGGGACGGAAGCCCGCCCGCAACGCGTCTTCGGCATTGGCGAAAAACAGCACATTCGCCGCCAGAGGCAGGCGCGACGGGCAGGATGGCGAGCAGAATATCCCAGTGGTCCTGACGGCATAAACAAACCGGCCGTCGGCGGCTTTATCGCGCGCGACGATGGCCTGCCAGCGCGGGTCCTGCTCGGTGGGTATCATGGATGCAGTGTTACCTGGTTTCATGGCAAAGCCCCTTTGGTTTCATCATATCGCTACGGCCAGGTGGTGACCAGACTGATGATTAGGGTGGCATGCCCGCGGCGGTTAAACCCCCTGAAGCTTGCTTTTTAATGTATGCCGTTATGCCAATGGCTTTTATCGCCATGCCCGCGCCGGCATTATGCAAGACGCCCGTCGCGCATGGTCAGCACCCGGTTGGCATAACTCGACGCCTCCTGCGAATGCGTCACCATCACCACGGTCGTGCCTTCCCGGTTGATGTTTTTCAGCTGTTCCAGCACGTCGCGGCTGTTCTTACTGTCCAGGTTGCCGGTGGGTTCATCCGCCAGTATCAGGCCGGGGCGGGACACCATGGCGCGGGCAATGGCCACCCGCTGCTGCTGGCCGCCGGACAGCTGCGCCGGATAATGCCCGGCGCGATGCGTCAGGCCGAATACCGCCAGGATCTGATCAACCCGCCGCCGGCGCTCCGCCTTCGCCACGCCGCGGTATTTCAGCGGCAGAACCACGTTGTCATAGACCGACATGGAAGGGATCAGGTTAAACGATTGGAATATATAGCCGATAAGCCGCCGTCGTAAGGCGATTTTCTGCGCATAACCCAGGGCGGCGACGTTTTCGCCGGCCAGGGTCAGACGGCCTTCATCAAGGGGTTCGAACATTCCCAGCACGTTCAGCAGGGTGGATTTGCCTGAACCGGACGGCCCCATGACGGCAAGAAAGTCACCCGCCCCGACGTTAAGGCTTACCGCGTTCAGCGCCAGGGTCTTGATGGTCTTGGTGGTGTAGAACTTACCGCCTCTTTCCAGGGTAATCATATCAATCAAACTCAATGATATTGGATTTTTCGTAATCATTATCCGCGAAGGTCACCACCCGTTGCCCTTCGGCAAGCCCGCCGAGTATTTCCGCCTGTGCCGCGCCCTGCCGCTTTAACCGCACCGGCGTCTTAACCGCCCGCCGATCGTTTTCATCAAACACATAGACCAGCGCCTGGCCCTCGTTGAAAAACACCGCTTCGGAAGGGACGAGCAGCGCGTCCTGCTGCGTACTCAGAAACACATGCAGATCGATGGATTGCCCGCGCTTCAGGGCAATCTGCTGGGGCTGGGACGGCCGGAGCCTGGCCTTGAACTTACCGTTGTCCACCGCCGAGGATACCGATTCAATGGCCAGGGGGATTTCGATGCCGCCGGCCTGCGCCATGACATTGGCCTGGGGCTTGATTTTATCCAGGTAATATTCACTGAAATCGGCTTCAAAGTAGTAGGAATGCAGGTTGTCGACCATGGTAACCTTGTCGCCGGGTTTAATCTGCTGGCCGATTTTGATATCCAGCGATGAGAGGGTGCCGTCGATGGGCGAGACGATAATCAGCTGCTCCAGGCCGCCCTTGATCAAATCCACCAGTTTGCCCAGGCGTTTGATGGAGCGATCAATTTCCTGGAACTGCTGCGGCAGTATTTGGTCCTGCTGCCGATCGTGTCCGGACAAAATGGCGCAGGTTTTTTCCCAATGCGCTAACTCATCCAGCAGGTCTTCATATTTAGCCTTTTCGATAATGGCTTTTTCAAACAGCTTTTTATTGCGCCGGATGTCCTTGACCAGCTTCTGCCGGTTGTAATGGGATTTCTGCAGCTCAAGCTTGGTGTCGCGGCTGTTGCGTTCCAATAACATGCGCATATTGCGCAGATTATTGATCTGTTCGGTGGCGTCGGCGATGCGCGAGGTGACCTGCAGGACAAAATCATAATTGGACAGGCGGGCGATAATTTCGCCTTTTTTGACATAATCGGAAGAGGCTTTATAGATATCGACCACCTTCCCTCCGCGCTCCGTGGAAACGATAACGCTTTCGTTGGGGAGGGCGATGGCGCGGGTAACCAGGGTGTCGGTATAGGCCCCGCGCGTCACCGGATGCAAGGCCACGCTCGCCAACGGCAGGCGCAGGTAATTATCGGTGGTGGCCAGCTTATAGAGCCCTGCGCACAGCAGGATCAACAGCGCGGCGGCGATCCAGGCGATCCATCCGGCGCCCGGAAGCAGGGCGGGCTTTTTATCCAGTTTTACGTCCATAGCCGTGGCCCTCGCCGCAGGCGCGCCAGCCGGCCGCCGCCGGCCAGCAGGGTCGCGACCATCACCGCCATCACCGCCAGGCCCAGGAGCATCAGGGCGGCGAAGGCATAGGTAAGGGCCAGACCGGTGACCACGTCGAATTGGCCCAGCCAGCGCCGCAGGAGCACAACCCCGATGCCGAGGGATAGCGACAACGTCAGCGTCAGCGCCAGCATGTTTTGCCGCAGGAAAAAGACCGCGCTGGTAGACACCGAGCCGCCCACCGCCGCCATGATCATCAGGGTCTGATTGAGCCGCCGGGCCTCCGACAGCCCGATGACCATCGCGCTGACCAGCATCAGGAACAGGGAAAGAGAAGCCACCAGCCTGATGACGTCCTGGATCAACAGGCTGTTTTTATAGTGTTCGGCATGCAGCTCTTCCACCGTGCGCACCTGCAGGTCCGCCAGGCCATAACCGCTGAGCGCGGAGATGATGCGATCCCGTTGCGCCGCGGTGGAAAACCCGATAGCGGCATACTTTTCCACCCGATCGTTAATGAACAGCATCAGCGGCGGCGGCTGGCGGGTACGCTCGCCCGGATAAAAGTTATCGACGACGCGCAGCACGCGCAGCCGGCGCCTCCCGCCGTCCACCTCGGCGTAGAAGGTCGTGTTAAGCGCTTCATCATAGGAAGACAGCCCCATCAGCCCGATAAAGGCCCGGGTGGCAATCACATGGCGCACCGCCGGATCGGCGCTTACGGCAATGGCATTTTCTCCGCCGCCCAGGGTTTCAAGGCCCCATACCCGGGTAAAGTGAGGGTCGACGTCGAGAGCGCTGACGGTCACGAACTGATCCTTGGCCTGCTGGCGGGCATGCTGGATAATGAGCGCGGTAGGCGTCATATCAAACGGGCGCCAGTTGCTCAAGGCGATATTGGCGCTGCCGGCGTCCTCTTTGAGGCGGTTTTGCAGCGCGCGCACGCTTTCAAGCGAATGGAGCCGTTCGCTGGGTTCAAACGTCAGCAGGTTCTTTTGGCGATAGCCGAAATCGGCTTGCATGACGTAACGGTTCTGCGCCGCCGTACCGGCCCAGGAGTAGACCAGGACGCCCGAGATCAGCAGTTGCGTCACCAGGGTAAGCCGGTTGAGGTAATAGGCCGCGGTGGTTTCGTGGCGGTGATTTGCCCGTCCCGCGCCGGCGGATACAACAAAACAGCAGAAATAAAGCACATGCGCGGCGATCACCACGCAGCCGATAAGCAGCAGCACCGCCAGGAACAGCGCGGCCAGCAATACGGCGCTGTGATGTGATATCAGCGCCAGGACGTAAGGCGACATGGCGGACGCCCCGAACAATATCAACAGCGCCAGCGCGCAGATGACGGCAAACTGCGGCACGATAACCGCCACCGACTCGGCGGCAAGCTGTTTATCCGACGCGCCCAGCGCGCGTTTGATATTCAGGCTGCGCCGTTTGGCGGCGTTAATGATGGCATTGACGTTAAAATAGTTTACCGCCGTGGTCAGCAGCACAAACAACGCGGCCGCATACAGGGCATGCAGCAAGGGTTTGGCGATAGTCGCGGCCATGTCATCGGCATAACCGTCGTCATAATGCATCTGCTGGATAGGTTTGGCGCGCAGGTGAATGAATGCCGTGGGAGTAATGGGCGTCCCGGATAGCGGCGGGGCGTGAAGCCCGACCAGTTTATCCAGCAGAGCGTTATCAAACGGCGCGGCCGGGGCGGTCCTGATAAAAATAAACAGGTGGCTGTGATACCAGTCTCTCCGCTTATCGTGATAACCCGCCATCGCCGCCGGTGAGAAGGCAATGACCGCCGGCATATCGATGCTGCTGTCGGAACGGGGTTCAAGCACGCCCTTGATCACAAACCGGCCTTTGTCGCCCAGATCGATAGTCTTGCCCACGGGGGACGCCAGGCCGAGATACCGGCGGTTAAAGGCCGGCGTGATATAAATTTCGTTCGCCGCAAGCAAGGCGGGGGCTTGGCGGTAGGGATTGAGCTGCGTCAGGAAGCCTGCGCTGACCGCGAACACCGGTACGCGATGGACAAACCGCCCCTCGCTGCGAACGGTAGTAAACAGCCGCAGGGCATAGACGACGCGGTCAATCCCCGGTTGTTTGCGCAGCGCGTCAAGCAACGGCAGCGGGGCCTGGGCGGAACGCACCTTATCGCCGTTGGGTGGGCAAAACAGGGTTTCGATGCGGTAAAGGCGTTCAGCGCCGGGATAAAACCGGTCTATTTTAACATCGTCGATAAAGAGCAGCAGAATTAAGAAGGTCGTGGCAAAACCGATGGCGGTAATAACGATCGCCAACAGGGAGGCAACAGGATTGGCTTTTATATCGTTAACAAACTCACTCAGGATCATCAGCGGATTATCTCGGTGGAGGGAGTAAAAAACCACTATGCCTTGCAATATATTATTTAATTTGTCTATTAATTATTAATTACTATATATTAATCACGCTAACTGATTGAAAATCATTATACTTATAAACAG
This sequence comes from Sodalis sp. RH14, assembly GCF_047324285.1. Classification (NCBI taxonomy): domain Bacteria; kingdom Pseudomonadati; phylum Pseudomonadota; class Gammaproteobacteria; order Enterobacterales; family Bruguierivoracaceae; genus Sodalis; species Sodalis sp. RH14. The sequence continues at coordinate 531,663 of NZ_CP178739.1, read as the reverse complement.
GATTATCCTCTTATTGATTTAAGAAGGCATTAATAAAAGCGTCAATCTACTGGGTGTGTTTTTTAATATTATTTAATCTGCGTTTAACTTTACGCCATAAAAACGCGTACCGTTAATGAATAAAAAAACGGGCCGCCCGCCGGCGGCCCGTGGCGCAGAAACAGACCTTACACCCGTTTTTTGGTGGCGGTATCCATCCAAACCGCCAGCAGCAGGATGGCCCCTTTAACGATATATTGCCAGAACGTGGGCACGTCAAGCATGCTCATGCCGTTATCCAGCGACGCCATGATAAACGCGCCCATTACCGCGCCGGCCACGCTGCCGACGCCGCCGGCCAGGCTGGTGCCGCCGATGACGCAGGCGGCGATGGCGTCCAGTTCGGCGATATTGCCCGCCGACGGCGATCCGGCGCCAAGGCGGGAACTGAGGATAAGCCCGGCAATCGCCACCATCAGGCCGTTGATGGCGAATACCGCCAGCTTGGTGCGCTCGACATTCACGCCGGAAAGCCGGGCGGCGTCAATATTGCCGCCGATGGCATAGACGCGCCGGCCGAAGGCGGTGCGGGACGCCATAAACAGGCCGGCCAGCATCAGCGCCACCAGCATCAGCACCGGCGTGGGCACGCCACGGTAGTCGTTAAGCAAATAAATGGCGCCCAATACCACCACGGCGGTAATAGCCTGGCGCGTCATATCCCAGGTCTTGGCCGGCACGGACAATCCCAGACGCTGGCGATTGCCGCGCCGGCGCCATTGCCAGGCGATAAACAGCACCAGGCTGATAAACCCGATGCCGAACCCCGCGCCGCCCGGCAGATAGCTTTGCCCGATCTGCGACATGGCGGGCGATGTGGGCGATACCGTGGTCCCGTTGGTGACGCCGATTAAAATGCCGCGAAACGCCAGCATGCCCGCCAGGGTGACAATAAACGAAGGCACCTTGCGGTACGCCACCCACCAGCCGTTCCAGGCGCCGAGCAGCAACCCGAGCACCAGGGTCACGGCGATGGTCAGCGGCAGCGGCCATCCCAGCCAGACGTCGAAAATCGCCGCCGCCCCGCCCAGCAATCCCATCATGGAGCCGACCGACAGATCGATCTCCGCCGAGATGATGACAAATACCATGCCGACCGCGAGAATGCCGGTAATGGCGGTCTGGCGCAGCAGGTTGGAAATATTGCGCGCGCTCAGGTACGAGCCTTCGGTGGTAAACGTGAAAAACAGCATGATGACCACGATGGCGGCCAGCATGACGAACACCTGCAGGTTGAGGGACTTCCGCCTGCCGCCGGCAATCGCCGCACCGTCGGTGTGAATAATTTTAGACATGGGAATCACTCCTGAGCGCCGCTTCCATGACCTGTTCCTGGGTCAGGTTGCGGTTGATAAGTGAGGCTTTAATGACACCCTGGTGCATCGCCAGCACCCGATCGCTGATGCCCAGCACCTCGGGTAATTCCGAGGACACCACGATGACGGCGATGCCCTGGCGCACCAATTGATTAATCAGCAGGTAGATTTCCTGCTTGGCGCCGATATCGATACCGCGGGTCGGCTCGTCGAGTATCAGGATGTCCGGGTTTAGCAGCAGACATTTCGCCAGGATGGCTTTTTGCTGGTTGCCGCCGCTAAGCCGGCCGATGGCCAGTTCCGGGGAAGCGGTTTTCACCTTCAGCCGCCCGATGGCGTCACGCACCGCGGCCTGCTCGGCGGCCTCGTCCACCATGCCGAACCCGCCGGTGAATTGGTTGAGCGCCGCCAGGGTAATATTGGCGCCGACGCTCATCACCGGCACGATGCCGTCCTTTTTACGATCCTCGGGCACCATGGCTATCCCCCTGCGCATTGCCTGGCGGCAGTTGGCGAAACGTACCGGCGCGCCATGGAGCAGGATCGTGCCCTCCCAGCGCCCCGGATAACTGCCGAACAGGCATTGCACCAGTTCGGTACGACCCGATCCCACCAGCCCGGCGATGCCGAGGATTTCCCCTTTATGCAGGCTGAAGGCGGCATTATTGACGCGGCGGATATGCTGATTGACCGGATGCCAGGCTGTCAGGCCCTCCACCCGCAGGATTTCCTCGCCAATCACGTGAGGCTCATGGGGATAAAGCTCCGTCAGTTCGCGGCCCACCATCATGGTGATCAGCGCCTCTTCGCTCAGGCCCGCGGCCGGACGCGTGGCGATATGCCTGCCGTCGCGAATGACGCAGATCATGTCCGATATGGCTTTGACTTCATTAAGTTTATGGGAAATATAAATGCAGGCGATATCGTGATTGCGCAAATCGTCGACGATATCGAGCAGGATGGCGGTCTCGCTTTCGGTGAGCGACGCGGTGGGCTCGTCCAGGATCAGCAGGCGGACCTGCTTGTTGAGCGCCTTGGCGATTTCCACCAGCTGCTGCTGGCCCAGGCCCAGTTCGCCGACCCGCGTGTCGGGGTCGATATTGAGTTTGACCTGCGCCAGCATCCGCTGGCAGCGCAGGTACATATTGTCATAATCCATGACGCCGTATTTCGCCCACTCGGTGCCGAGGAAAATATTCTCCAGTACCGTCATTTGTTTCACCAGCGCCAGCTCCTGATGAATAATGGCGATGCCCTTTTGTTCGGTATCGCGTACCCCGTGCGCCACCAGAGGTTCGCCGCCGAACAGGATCTCGCCCTCGAAGGTGCCGTGCGGATACACCGCCGACAGCACTTTCATCAGCGTCGATTTACCCGAGCCGTTTTCGCCGCACAGCGACAGCACCTGGCCGGCCTCGATGGTCAGGGACACATTATCCACCGCCTTGACCTGGCCGAACCGCTTGGTGATATTTTTCATTTCCAGCAAATTTGATGCCACGATAATCAACCTCCGCAACCGGGCCGCTGTTTAGCGCGGCCCGGTTCAGTTAACGTCACAGACGACAGCCGGCGTTCAGGCGGATTAGTTCAGATCGGATTTCTTGTGGAAACCATCGGCGATGACCGTGCTCTCTATGTTGCTTTTATCCACCGAGATCGGCGTCAGCAAATAGGAGGGGACGTCCTTGAGGCCATTGTTAAGGGAGGCGTTGGACTTGGGTTTTTCACCATTGCCCAATTGAACCGCTATCTCGGCGGCAGTGGAGGCCAGCTGCTTGATCGGTTTATACACCGTCATGGTCTGGGTGCCCTGGTTAATCCGCTGAATACCGGCCAGATCCGCATCCTGGCCCGAGATGGCCACTTTGCCGGCCAGCCCCTGGGCGGCCAGCGCCTGGATGGCGCCGCCGGCGGTGGCATCGTTGGAGGCCACTACCGCGTCAATTTTATTGTTATTGGCGGTCAGGGCATTCTCCATGATTTTCAGGGCGTTTTCAGGTAACCAGCCGTCGGCCCATTGGTCGCCGACGATTTTTATCTTACCGCTGTCAATCAAGGGTTTAAGCACCGTCATCTGGCCGGCGCGGAACATTTTGGCGTTATTATCCACCGGCGAGCCGCCCATCAGGAAATAATTACCTTGCGGCACCCGCTTAACCAGGCTTTGCGCCTGCAGTTGCCCGACTTTTTCGTTATCAAAGGAAATATAAAAATCCACATCAGCATTATTTATCATTCGATCATAAGCGAGGACTTTTATGCCCTCCCGTTTCGCTTCGGCAATAACATTGCTTAACACTTGTCCGTTGTAAGGAATAATCACCAACACGTCGACGCCGCGATTGATCATATTCTCTATTTGTGACATTTGCGTTTCTTCATTGCCGTTGGAGGATTGAACAAAAACATCGGCACCCAGTGATTTGGCCTTGGCGACGAAAATATCGCGGTCTTTTTGCCAGCGTTCCAGACGCAGGTCGTCCACCGCCATGCCGATCTTGATTTGTTTGGCCATGCCCGGCTGGCTTAGCAATACCAGCGCCGCGCAGGCGGAAAGCAGGAGAGTTTTCAGTTTCATTTTAATTCCTTATGTTACTTTTATAAGAACAAATTCAGCAATGGAACTTGCCGAGCAACGGATAAGAATCAAACCTTTACAAATAATGTTGCGTAGGGGCGCCCAAGAGGCGACAGAGTTAACCCATGTAGTATTAGGGTCGGAAATCAGCAGCGGCAATTGCAAATTTTCACAACGGCATTATGATATTTTACTCAAATGCGTATTCTGTGAGCTGCGCCTTATTTTGCCGGTGAGGTTAAGGCCGGCCAAACATTAACTTCCGTATTTTCCCCGCCAAAAAGCGCTTTTATCCCCTATTCCTTGTGATCCCGCGCACAATTAATAATTTCATGAATGGCGATGTGAAATAACGTAATTGATCGCGCCGGGCGTTATTACCAGAATCAAGCACAGATTTGCTTATTGTGCCGTCATATTTACCCGCCGGCCTGATAAATCCCGTCCGCTTCAGAACGGACCTGGTGTTTCCAAGGAGTCATTATGTCTCAATTCTTTGATCAAGTTGAAAAAATCCGTTTTGAAGGTACGCAAAGCACCAATCCGCTGGCGTTTCATCACTATAACGCCGACGAAAAGATTTTGGGTAAACGCATGGAGGACCATTTGCGTTTTGCCGTCTGTTACTGGCATACCTTCTGCTGGGGCGGCACCGATATGTTCGGCGTGGGTTCTTTCGACCGTCCCTGGCAGCACGCGGGAGACGCGCTGGCCCAGGCGCGGCTGAAAACCGATGTGGCCTTTGAATTTTTCAGCAAACTGGGCGCGCCTTATTACTGTTTCCATGATATTGATATCCTGCCGGACAGTCCCACCATCAAAGACTATCTGAATAACTTCGCCATATTGACCGACGTGCTGGCGCAAAAGCAGCAGCAGACCGGCATCAAGCTGCTGTGGGGCACGGCGAATTGCTTTAGCCATCCGCGTTACGGCGCCGGCGCGGCCACCAGTCCGGATCCAGAAATCTTCGCCTGGGCCGCCACCCAGGTCAACAGCGCCATGGACGCCACCCGCAAACTCGGCGGGGAAAATTACGTGCTGTGGGGCGGACGCGAAGGCTATGAAACGCTGCTGAACACCGATTTACGCCAGGAACGCGAGCAGATCGGCCGCTTTATGCAAATGGTGGTGGAACATAAACACAAAACCGGTTTCCAGGGCGCGCTGCTTATCGAACCCAAACCCCAGGAGCCGACCAAACACCAGTACGACTATGACGTCGCCACGGTGTACGGCTTTTTAAAACAGTTCGGCCTGGAAAAAGAGATCCGGGTTAACGTCGAGGCCAACCACGCCACGCTCGCCGGGCATACGTTCCATCATGAAATCGCCACCGCCATAGCACTCGGGATCTTTGGTTCGGTAGATGCCAATCGCGGCGATCCGCAGTCCGGTTGGGATACCGACCAGTTCCCCAACAGCGTGGAGGAAAATGCGCTGGTGATGTATGAAATCCTCAAGGCCGGCGGCTTCACGACCGGCGGACTGAATTTCGATGCCAAGGTACGCCGGCAAAGCACCGATAAATACGATCTGTTCCACGGCCATATCGGCGGCATGGATACCATGGCGCTGGCGCTGAAAGTGGCGGCGAAGCTCATCGAAGACGGTCGCCTGGAGCAGATGGTGAAGGCGCGCTACGCGGGCTGGAACGGCGATTTGGGGCAGCGGATACTGCAGGGCAACCTTTCCCTTGCCGAGCTGGCCCAGTACGCCGGCAAGCACGCCCTGGCGCCGGAGCATCGCAGCGGACAGCAGGAACTGCTGGAAAATATCGTCAACCAGGTCTTGTTCAGCTAACGTCTCCGGCGGCGATCCCGGCGTCCGCGCTGGCGGACGGCCGCTATAGTCAACCCGCGCCGCCCCCGCCAACGCGGGGGCGGCGCGGTGACAATTCAGAAGGATAGCGTATGTATATCGGCATAGATTTGGGCACCTCCGGCGTGAAAGCCATTCTGCTGGACGAGGCGCAGCATATTCTGGGCAGCCATACGGAACCCCTGACCGTTTCCCGGCCCCGGCCACTGTGGTCCGAGCAGGACCCGGAGCAGTGGTGGCGGGCGGCCGACAGCGCCATGCGCGCCCTGGCCGCCCGGCATGATCTGAGCGGGGTGCGCGCCCTCGGGCTGACCGGCCAAATGCACGGCGCGACGTTGCTCGATAAGCAGCAGCGGGTATTGCGCCCGGCCATTTTGTGGAACGACGGGCGCAGCTTTGCCCAGTGCCGCTCGCTGGAAGACGACGTGCCCCGTTCCCGGGATATTACCGGCAACCTGATGATGCCCGGTTTTACCGCCCCCAAGCTGCGCTGGGTGCGCGAACAGGAACCGCAGATCTTTGCGCAAGTGGATAAGGTCCTGCTGCCGAAAGACTACCTCAGGCTGCGTCTAACCGGGGATTTCGCCACCGATATGTCCGATGCGGCGGGGACGATGTGGCTGGATGTCGGGCGCCGCGACTGGAGCGATGCGCTGCTGGGCGCCTGTGGGCTGTCCCGGGCGCAGATGCCGCGGTTGTTCGAGGGCAACCAGGCGACCGGCACCCTGTTGCCGCAGGTGGCGGCAAGCTGGGGCATGGCCGCGGTGCCGGTGGTGGCCGGCGGCGGCGACAACGCGGCCGGGGCCATCGGCGTCGGCCTGTATCGCCGGGGACAGGCCATGCTGTCGCTTGGCACCTCCGGCGTTTATTTTGCCGTCAGCGATGGGTTTCTCAGCAATCCCGAGCAGGCGGTGCACAGTTTTTGCCATGCGCTGCCGGGGACCTGGCATCTGATGTCGGTCATGCTCAGCGCCGCATCCTGCCTGGACTGGGCTGCCCGCCTGACCGGCATCGGCAGCGTGCCGGCACTGCTGGAAGCCGCCGCGCAGTCCCGCCCCGGCGCGGCGCCGGTGTGGTTTTTACCCTATCTTTCCGGCGAACGCACGCCGCACAATAATCCCAACGCCACCGGCGCGTTTTGGGGGCTGACCCATGAACACGGCCCGGCCGACCTGGCGCGCGCGGTGGTGGAAGGCGTCAGCTTCGGCCTGGCGGACGGTATGGACGCCCTGCACGGCACCGGCCTGCGGCCGGACAGCATCACGCTGATTGGCGGCGGGGCGCGCAGCGAATACTGGCGGCAGCTGCTGGCCGATGTCAGCGGCGAGGCGCTGGACTACCGCACCGGCGGCGACGTCGGTCCGGCGCTGGGCGCGGCGCGTCTGGCGCAGCTTAGCTGCCACCCCGGGACGTCCTGGGCGGACATGCTGCCCGCGCTGCCGCTGGAGGCCCGCTATACGCCGGATAAGGAGCGGCACGAGGCTTATGCGGAGCAACGGAAAGTATTCCGCCGGTTCTACCAGCAGGTGGCGCATTTGGGCGAGTAGAGCCTCGCCCGCACTTTATAATGAATTTGCTAGCTGGCGCACATCCGGTCAATTCTTTCTGATTGTTCAAAGGTATATGCTGGCCTTCGGCAGATTTTCGTGAGAACCCACCGTATGTTTGAAAAACGTTATCGTATAACTCTATTATTTAATGCCAATAAAGTGTACGACCGCCAGGTTATCGAGGGGGTGGGCGAGTATTTGCAGGCGTCGCAGTGCGATTGGGATATTTTTATCGAAGATGATTTCCGCTGCCGTATCAACCGTATTGAAGAGTGGCTGGGCGACGGCGTGATTGCCGATTACGACGATAAGGAAATTGAACTGCTGCTCAGCGAGGCCAAGGTGCCGATTGTCGGCGTCGGCGGCTCTTACCAGCATGCCGAGGAATATCCGCCGGTGCACTATATCGCCACCGATAACCATGCGCTGGTGGCCAGCGCTTTTTTGCACCTGAAGGAAAAAGGCCTGAACCGGTTTGCTTTTTACGGCCTGCCGGCCAGCAGCGGCAAGCGCTGGTCACACGAACGCGAGCAGGCGTTTCGCAAACTAACGGCGGATGAGTATTACCAGCCGATAGTCTACCAGGGCGTGGAAACCGCGGTGGATAACTGGCAGCATGCCCAAAACCGGCTGGCCGACTGGCTGCAGTCGCTGCCGCCGCAAACCGGCATCATCGCGGTAACCGATGCCCGCGCCCGCCATCTGCTGCAGGTATGTGAACACCTGAATATCGCCGTGCCGGAAAAACTGTGCATTATCGGCATCGATAATGAAGAGCTGGCGCGGTGCCTTTCCCGGGTAGCCTTATCGTCCGTCGCCCAGGGCACCCGCCAGATGGGCTACCAGGCCGCCAAGCTGCTGCACCAGTTGCTGAATAAATCACGGCTGCCGCTGCAGCGGATTCTGGTGCCGCCGCTGAAAGTCATGGAGCGCCGCTCGACGGACTTCCGCTCGCTGCGCGATCCGGCGGTGATACAGGCGATGCATTATATCCGCTATCATGCCTGCAAGGGCATCAAGGTCGAGCAGGTGCTGGACGTGGTGGGCATGTCCCGCTCCAACCTGGAAAAACGGTTTAAGGACGAAACCAGTAAAACAATTCATAACGTCATCCATGAGGAAAAGCTGGAGAGCGCGCGCAATTTATTGATCTCCACGTCGCTCACCATCAATGAAGTCTCGCAAATGTGCGGCTACCCTTCTTTGCAATATTTTTATTCGGTATTTAAAAAAGGGTTTGATATCACGCCCAAGGAATATCGTGAAAAATATGGCGAAATGTCTTATTAGCGCCGCGCGCTGCCGGTGCGGCTGACCATTGCGGCATCAGGCACGGCCAGGGCATCCGCTTCCCGCCGCGCCGGTTTTGCCTGCCGCGCCTGCATAATCTGCGGCAAATGGGTTTCTATCCAGTCGGCCAGGTGTTCCACGATAGCGCCGACCTCCAGTCCCAGCCCGCTAAGGCTATATTGCACATGGGGCGGCATCACCGGCAGGGATTGGCGGATGACCAGGCCGTCCTCCTCCAGGCACGAGAGGGTCTGCGCCAGCATTTTTTCACTGACGCCGCCCACTTTACGGCGCAGCTCGCTAAAACGATGGGTACCTTGCGACAAGGCGATCAGCACCAGTACGCCCCAGCGGCTGGTCAGGTGTTTCAACACCTCCCGCGACGGGCAATTGACGTCAAGCAATTCGCCGCGCTGCATTTGCCGCGCCAGCGTGGATTTGGGTGCCGCCTGAAAATTCATATACTTACCTTTTTGTTAGTACTTACTTTAAGTAAGTATAGGGGATATGATGCTCTTTCTGAAGCCCAAAGGAGAAAATGATGATTGTTATTACAGGCGCGACCGGCCAACTGGGCCGTTTAGTGATAGCTGAACTGTTAAAAACCCATCCGGCCGCGGATCTGGTGGCCGCCGTGCGCTCGCCGCAAAAAGCGCAGGATCTGGCGGCGCGCGGCGTTAACGTGCGCCAGGCCGATTATGACCGGCCCGAGACGCTGGACAGCGCGTTTAAGGGCGCGACGAAACTGCTGCTGATCTCCTCAAGCGAACTCGGCCAGCGCACGCGCCAGCATGGCGCCGCGATCGACGCCGCCAAACGCGCCGGGGTGGAATTACTGGCTTACACCAGCTTGCTGCATGCCGATACCAGCCCGCTGGGACTTGGCGAAGAGCACCGCGCAACCGAAGCGCTGCTGCGTGATTCCGGCCTGCCGGTCGTGCTGCTGCGCAACGGCTGGTACAACGAAAACCATGCCGCCGGCGTCCCCGCCGCCCTGGCCCACCACGCCCTGGCGGGCAGCGCCGGCGACGGCAGGATAGCCTCGGCCGCGCGCGCCGACTTTGCCGCTGCGGCGGCAAAGGTATTAACCCTGGACGGCCAGGCCGGTAAAGTGTATGAACTGGCGGGGGACAGCGCCTATACCCTGTCCGAACTGGCGGCGGAAATTACCCGCCAGTCCGGCGTGGCGGTGAAATATGTCGACCTGCCGCCATCGGAATACCAGGCGCTGCTCAGCCAGGCGGGACTGCCCGGGCCGGTTGCCGCGCTGCTGGCTGATTCTGATGCCGGCGCGTCGCAGGGCGGGCTGTTTGACGATGGCCGGCAGTTGAGCCGGCTGATAGGCCGCGCCACCACGCCCATCAGGGATACGGTGGCCGCCGTACTGAAAGCCGGGTAATCGCCCGCCGCGATGCGCGGCGTTGCCCGCGCTACAGCGGCTGCAGCACGATCAGCAGCACGCAGGCGATAAGCGCCACCAGGGTAAAGGCGGCGGCGTGGCGCAGGATGGCCGGGGCCGTCAGTTCGGCGCGGCCCAGGCTGCGGCGCAGCGATCCCGACTGCATACCGTGCAGCGCCGATAACGCCAGCACAAAGATGACCTTGATGATAAGCGACAGGGACGGCGGCCAATTGCCCATCAGGGTCAGCGCCAGCCCGGAAAGCCAGGTGACGATCATGGCCGGCAGCGTCACGGTTTGGTTAAAACGCTGCACGGCGCTGAATAGCCGCAGGCCGGGCGCGCGCTCGGCGGCGGGAGTGTGTTTCCAGGCGGTCATCGCCACCGCCAGCAGCAGCATACCGCCTATCCACAGCGTGAACGCCACCAGATGCAGCGCCTTTATCAGCATATAGGTCATTATATCCGTTTCTCCTTAACCGGCACGCCATCCACGCCCGGCCCGGCTTCACGCCGTTTAATCATGCCCACGTTAAAAAACGTCCCGAAAGGGATAAAAGCCAGGATCAGCAGGCGCGCCACCTGGGCTTTACGCCACATACCGCCGGCGGCGGTATTCACCACCATCCAGGCGTAAAACAGAAAAGCCAGTCCGTGGATCGGCCCCATCGCCGCACTCACCTGAGGAAAGCCGGCGAGGTGTTTTAACGGCACGGCAATGCACACCAGGATAACCAGCGTACAGCCTTCCACCACCGATGCGAGATGCAGGCGTCTTAACAGCGTAAGCTCCGCGCCGTCCAGACCCTGGCGCGATTGATTGTCGATGGCCACGTTCGCCCTTTTTGCCGCTGCGGCGGCGATAGCTACTGAAAAAGTAGGGTTATTCTAACCGCAGGTTGCCATGACGGCAAGCCAGCCGGCCAATGCCGCCGCCGGCGGGTAACACGTCAACCGGGGCAGGCGACGGCGCCGGACCCCGCTGACCGGAGGGCGCCGGCGACATCCCCCTATCCCATAACAGAACGCGTGGCGGTCGCCGGCGCATCGGGCGGCGTGGCCGCGGGCGGGCTGAAGGCGGTGGCATCGTAGGCGAAGACCCAGTGAGCTTCCAGGCCGGACGCATGGGGATTCATCAGGGCCTTGACCTTGTAGCTGAAATCACGCCGGAACTGCTGCCACGGCGAGGACAAATGATACAGCCGGCCCCGCTCGCGCGCCGAAAGCTGGACCCGGCTGGTGCGCGGCAGCCGTTCCGCCTCGTATAACCGCAGCGCCTGGGGGATATCGCCGGCATTGGCCGCCAGGACGCTGGCCAGCACATATCCGTCCTCCATGGCCATGGCGGCGCCCTGGGCCAGGAACGGCAGCATGGGATGCGCCGCATCGCCCAGCAGCGTGATATGCCCCAGCGACCAGCGCGGCATCGGATCCCGATCGAACAAGCCCCATTTCAGCACGTTTCGCGCGCAGGACAGAATGCGCAGCAGCTCGGGATGCCAGCCGCTGAACGTGCGCAACAGCTCGTCGCGATTACTGGGCAAATGCCAGGATGACTCCATCCAGTCGGCGGCTTCGCTGACCGCGACGATGTTCAACACCCGGCCGCCGCAGATGGTATAGGTCACGACATGTCCGTTGGGGCCAAGCCAGACGGCGGAAACCGGGCTGATAAAATCGGCGTGTTCGCCCAGGGTAATGGCGGCGCGCCAGCAGATATGGCCGGTAAAACGCGGCGCTTCGTCGCCAAACAGCGCGCCGCGCACCACCGAATGAACGCCGTCGGCGCCAACGATGACATCGGCCTCGTACTCCGCGCCGTTATCAAAGCGGGCGACCGCCGTCCCCTCATGGTTAAGCACCGAGACGCAGCGCGCGTTGTGGGTAATCAACCGCGCGTCGATAAGGCCGACCAGCATGGCCAGCAAATCGGCCCGGTGCAGGTGATAAAACTCCGCGCCAAACAGCTGCGGGCAGGCACTGGATAATGGCGTGCGAAACTTCTCCCGCCCGGTACGCCAGTTGCGCCCGACAATCGCCAGCGGCAGGTAGCCCAACCGCTGGAGTTCGCCGCCCAGGCCAAGGGCCTTTAACACTTTTACCGCGTTGGGCGTCATCTGCACCCCCGCGCCCACTTCTCTAAATGCCGCTGTACGCTCAAACAGATGTGCTTCCATGCCCCGTTGCTGCAATGATGCGGTCAATGCAGCGCCACCGATGCCTCCGCCGATGACGCCTATACGAAGCTTACGATTCATTCAGTTAACCTTTGGTGAATAAACGTTTAATGAAATAGTGCTACACACCTTTTGTCGGAACCCGCCCAGGGTTCGCCGGGGACCCGGCGGGCGGGCGCAGCACATGTCGGGAGGCTTGGGGTTAAACGGCCGTCTCGGCATAGGGCGTGCTTATGTCAGTCTTGTTCACCACGGCGGGCGACGCAATGGCAGCGACGTTATAGACATATTGCTTATTATTTTATGAATAACGGCTAGCCGTATACGCTACCCTGAAGACGTTATGGCTGGCGGCCGCGCGGCGCCTCCCGGCGTCCGGCACCCCCTGCGGCCACGGAAATTAACGCCGGCGCGGCGCCGGCGTTAAGGCCCGGTTATTGCTCCACACGCAGGCCGTAGGTTTTGAATTTTTCCACCACGCGCGCAATTTCATCGTTGGACAATACCGGCACCGGATCGATAATCGGCAGGAGTTTTAAGTACAACGCGGCCAGCACCTCCACCTCATGGGCCAGCCACAGCGCCTTGGCCAGATTATCTTCCGCGGCGATAAGCCCATGATGCTGTAACAGGATGGCCTTACGGTGTTTGATCGCCGCAGCCACATGTTCGGACAAGGCCCGGCTGCCGAAGGTGGCGTAAGGCGCGCAGGGAATATCGCTGCCGCCGGCGGCGGCAATCATATAGTGGATCGCCGGAATCGGCCGGTTGAGGATCGACACGCCGGTACAGTTGACCGCATGGTTATGGACCACGGCGTTGGCGTCCGGCCGGGCCTGGTATACCGCCTGGTGGAAGCGCCATTCGCTGGAGGGGATCTTGTCCGTTTCGCCATGTCCCTGGCCGTCGACAAAGACAATGTGCTGCTCCGTCAGCTGCTCATAAGGGATACCGGACGGTGTAATCAGCATTCCGCCCTGGTAGCGGACGCTGACATTGCCGGCGGTACCCTGGTTCAATCCTAAACGCGTCATCTCCAGACACGTGGCGATAATCTCGTGCGCAAGCGTCGTTCTTGCCATGATTGCTCCTCAAGTTAATAAGTGCCATTTTTCCGCGTAATAATTAACTGAACGACTTACCCTGCCGTCGACGAGCATTATAATTGTGATAACATCGACATTATTTTAATGGTCATACGCTTTTCATCGTGCTGAAGTTAAATAGAAATGTCCGTTTAAACGCAGAACCGGCGTAAACGGTCAACCTGCTTTGTCTATTGTTAATAAGTGCCCGTTTTTTTACTAAACCTCTAATACGGTCATTTATCCGCCGCTATTTTTTTCGTGGCAGAAGAAAAATCATTTAACCGTCGTTTTTTTTAGTGATTAACTTCACAATTTATTTACATAACAGGCCTTACCTCTCCCCCGCCGTAGGTTTTTATCCGTATCTGCCTTAGATTTTTTCCAGCGGCAGGCTTTTACGGCAAACACGTTCATTACCCCGCGCCGTAACGTCCCCGCCCGAGAAGAAGGGATAAACCGTCAATAAAATTGTTTTTTATCAGTGTATTAATCTGACTGGCCCGATCGCCATCACAAAAGGGGGATAAATACTTTGTTTATCCGGGAAACATGTCTTAAATAGCTAACTCGAGTTAGCTATAGCGTTTAAACACCCAGAGCCCGTTTTGTCCGGAGGCAACATGTCCGCAGCGTTGTTAACCATGAAACATGTCACAAAACGATTCCCCGGGGTATTGGCCCTGGATAACGTTAACTTCGATTTAAACCGCGGGGAGGTTCATGCGCTGCTGGGTGAAAACGGCGCGGGCAAATCCACGCTGATGAAAATATTATCCGGTGTTTATTCTTGCGACGAGGGCCGGATAGAACTCGACGGCCGGCCGGTGACGATTACCAGCCCCATCCAGGCGGGGGCGTTGGGCATTGCCATTATTCACCAGGAATTCAATTTATTTCCTGATTTAACCGTGGAAGAAAATATTTATATCGGCCGGGAATTTCATCAACGCGCGCCATGGATCCTGGATGACGTCGCCCAGCGCCAGGCGGTCATGAATATCCTGCAGATGCTGAACCTGACCATCGATCCGGCCAGGCGCATCCGTGAATTGACCGTGGCGCAGCAGCAGATGGTGGAAATCGCTAAGGCGCTCTCGGTCAACGCCAAAATCCTGATCATGGACGAACCTACCGCGGCCCTGACCGAAAGTGAAATCGACAGTCTGTTCAAGGTGATCGAACTGCTTAAGTCGCAGGGGGTCGCCATCGTTTATATCTCCCACCGGCTGGAGGAACTGGCGCTTATCGCCGATCGGGCCACGGTCATGCGCGACGGTAAATATATCGCCACCGTCGATTACACCATGGTGCGCATCGAACAGCTGATCGCCATGATGGTGGGACGCGAGCTGGGCGATATCTACCCCGCCCGGGCCGCCATTCCCGGCGACGACGTGGTGCTCGACGTCCATAATCTCGGCCGTAAGGGCGTACTGCACGATATTACCTTTGCGCTGCGCAAAGGCGAGATCCTCGGCATCGCCGGCCTGATGGGCGCCGGACGAACCGAGGTGGCGCGGGCGCTGTTTGGCGCCGATCCCATGGACCACGGGGAAATACGCCTGTCCGGACATCGCGTCAAAATAAGCAGCGTGCACGGCGCCATCGCCCTGGGCATCGGCTATCTGACCGAAGATCGCAAAAAAGACGGGCTGGCGCTGGGCCTGTCGGTCGGCACCAATATTATGCTCAGCAGTTACCAGCACTATGCCAACGGCTTAGGGATTATCGACGACAAAAGGTGTCACGCCGAAAGCGAGCGCCTGCGCCGCCAGCTGCGTATTAAAACGCCTGACCTGGAACAACTGGCGGTAAATTTAAGCGGCGGCAACCAGCAGAAAATTATTATCGCCAAATGGCTATGCAAGAATTCGGAAATATTGATTTTTGATGAACCGACACGCGGCATTGACGTCGGCGCCAAGCTCGAAATATACGATTTGATGAACCGTCTGACGGCGGAAGGTAAATCAATCATTATGATTTCGTCTGAATTACCGGAGATCTTGGGCATGTGCGACAGGATATTGGTAATGCGGCAGGGGCGTATTACCGCCGAGCTGTCGGCCGCGCAGGCCACCCAGGAAAATATAATGAAATATGCAACGCTTGAGGGGTAAATCATGATTGGCATAACCAAATATTTACAGAACGGCTCCAATAAAAAAATAAGCAATAAAGCGTTGCTGATGCGTTTTGCTCCGCTGCTCAGCCTGATTCTGCTGATGCTATTTTTCAGCCTCGGTTCGCCGTTTTTCCTGAACACCGAAAACCTGATGACCATCGCCCTGCAAACCTCGGTAATAGGCATCATGGCCATTGGCGTAACCTACGTCATTATTACCTCCGGCATTGACCTGTCGCTGGGGTCGGTGGTGGCGTTTTCCGGCGTGGCCATCGGCCTGGGGGCCGCGGCCGGGCTGCCGCTGGCGCTGTGTATCCTCTGCGGGGCGCTGGGCGGCGCGTTGTGCGGTTATATCAACGGTTTTCTGGTGGCCCGGGCGGCCATTCCCCCCTTTATCGCCACGCTCGGCCTGATGATGTCGGTGCGCGGCATCAATATGGTGCTGACCGACGGCCGCGCCATTTATTTTTCGCAATATCCCGGTTTTAAAACCCTGGCCCAGGGCAAGCTGTTCGATTTCCTGCCCTATCCGGTTATCTACCTGATCGTACTGGCGGCCATTGCCGCCTATATCCTGAAAAGAACCGTTATCGGCCGGTATATCTACGCCGTCGGCAGCAATGAGGACGCCGCCCATTTATCGGGAATCAAGGTGCGGAACGTCAAACTGTTCGTTTATCTGTTCTGCGGCATATTGACCGGCATCGCGGGAGTGGTGCTGGCATCACGGCTGAATTCCGGACAACCGACGGTGGGCGTGGGCTATGAGCTTGAGGCCATCGCCGCGGTGGTGATCGGCGGCACCAGCCTGATGGGCGGCATCGGTACCATCGGCGGCACTATTATCGGCGCCTTTATCATGAGCGTGCTGAAAAACGGACTGAATTTAATGGGCGTGTCGCAATTCTGGCAAATGGTTGCGATGGGCATTGTCGTGGTTGCGGCGGTGTATCTGGATACGCTGCGCAAAAAGATCTGATTCACCGACGTTCCTGTTATCTGGACAGTAAAAATATCACTTTGGAGGTTGTCATGATGAAATTAATCAGGTTGTGCGGCATCGCGCTGTTCACGCTTTGCGGCGCGGGCGGCGCTGATGCCGCCACCGGCGATATCTCTATTCCGGTGGTGAGCAAAGGCTACCAGCATGAATTTTTCCAAACGGTAAAACTGGGTTCGGAGGCGGCGGCAAAAGAATTAGGCATAAAAACCAGTTTTGTCGGCCCGTCCGATGAAACGCAAATCGCCGAACAAATCCAACTGATGGAAAATACCATCACGCGCCAGCCCAGCGGTATTCTGCTCGCGGCACTGGATGCCAACGCCCTGGTGCCGTTGGTGGAAATGGCGCACAGCAAAAAAATCGCTGTCGCCACCTTCGACTCCGGCGTCAACTCCGATATCCCGGTGAGTTTTGTCGCCACCAATAACGTCAAGGCCGGCTCCGCGGCGGCGGACGCCCTGGCGAAAGAGGTGGGAGGCAAAGGCAAGGTCGGCATTATCGCCCATGTGGCGGGCACCACCTCGGCGATAGAGCGTACCGAGGGTTTTACCAAGACCATCAAGGAAAAATATCCCGCCATTACCCTGCTGCCGGTGCAGTACAGCGACGGCGACCCGCAGAAAGCCATGGATAAAACCATCGATATGGTACAGGCCAATCCCGACCTGGCGGGCATCTATGCCACCAACGAGGGGTCGACGCTGGGCGTCGCCAACGCCATTGACAGCCTGAGCCTGGCCGGCAAGGTCAAGGTGATCGGTTTCGACAGTACCGAGGCCATTATCGGTTTCCTGAAATCCAATACCCTGCAGGGTTTTATCGTCCAGGACGCCTACCAGATCGGCTACCAGGGCATCAAGACCCTCGACAGCTTCCTGAAGGGACAGAAGGTGGCCAAGGTCATCGATATCCCGGTGAAATTCGTTACCCAAACCAATCTTAACGATCCGGCTATCCAGAAATTGCTCTATCCGTTCGGCAAAAAATAACCGTCAACGTCACAAGGAATTGCCATGAACAAGACAACAGCTTCCCCACAGCGGCATGACGATATGCCGGCCATCGGCATTCGCCCGGTTATTGACGGCCGTCGCCTGGGCATCCGCGAATCGCTGGAAGAACAAACGCTGTCAATGGCGCGCGCCACCGCCGACCTGCTAACCGCGTCCCTGCGCTACCCCAACGGCGAGCCGGTGGCGTGCGTCATCGCCGATACCTGCATTGCCGGGATGGCGGAATCCGCCGCCTGCGAGCGCAAATTCAGCGGCCGCAACATCGGCCTGACCATTACCGTAACGCCGTGCTGGTGCTACGGCAGCGAAACCATCGACATGGACCCCTTCCGGCCGAAAGCCATCTGGGGGTTTAACGGCACCGAGCGCCCCGGCGCGGTGTATCTTGCCGCCGCGCTGGCCGGCCATAACCAGAAAGGACTGCCGGCGTTCGCCATCTATGGCCGCGACGTGCAGGACGGCGGGGACGGC
This sequence comes from Sodalis sp. RH14, assembly GCF_047324285.1. Taxonomy (NCBI): domain Bacteria; kingdom Pseudomonadati; phylum Pseudomonadota; class Gammaproteobacteria; order Enterobacterales; family Bruguierivoracaceae; genus Sodalis; species Sodalis sp. RH14. Next base: position 513,790 of record NZ_CP178739.1, on the reverse strand, counting down.
GCCATTCCCGACGACGTGCGGGAAAAGCTCCTGCGCTTCGCCCGCGCGGGCATTGCCGCGGCATCCCTGCGCGGTAAAAGCTATCTGTCCATCGGCGGCGTCGCCATGGGCATCGCCGGTTCCATTGTCGATCATGACTTTTTTGAATCCTGGCTGGGCATGAAGGTGCAGGCGGTGGATATGACCGAGCTGCGCCGCCGCATGGATCAGGGCATTTATGACGAGGAAGAACTGGCGCTGGCGCTGGCCTGGGCGGACAAGGCCTTTCGTTTCGGCCCGGACAAGAATGCGCAGCGGTACCGCCGCGATGCCGCGCAAAGCCGCGGCGTATTGCGCGACAGCCTGCTGATGGCGATCTGTATCCGCGACATGATGCAGGGCAGCGCTAAGGTGGCGGCCAAGGGCTTTATCGAGGAGTCTTTGGGCTATAACGCCATTGCCGCCGGCTTCCAGGGGCAGCGGCATTGGACCGATCAGTACCCCAACGGCGACACCGCCGAGGCATTGCTCAACAGCGCGTTCGACTGGAACGGGGTACGCGAGCCGATGGTGGTGGCGACGGAAAACGATAGCCTGAACGCCGCCGCCATGCTGTTCGGCCGCGCCCTGACCGGCACCGCGCAGATTTTTGCCGATGTGCGCACCTACTGGTCGCCGCAGGCGGTGGAACGGGTTACCGGCCACCGGCTTGAAGGCCGGGCCGCGGCGGGCATTATCCATCTGATCAACTCCGGCTCGGCGGCGCTTGACGGCACCTGCCGCCAGACCGATGACGCGGGCAACCCCACCATCAAACCGCATTGGGAGATAACAGAACAGGACGCCCAGGCGTGCCTGGCGGCCACCGCGTGGTGCCCGGCCATTCATGAGTATTTTCGCGGCGGCGGCTATTCGTCATGCTTTTTAAGCCGGGGCGGCGTGCCGTTCACCATGACGCGCGTCAATATCATCCGCGGCGTCGGACCGGTGCTGCAAATCGCCGAGGGCTGGAGCGTCGATTTGCCCGCCGGGGTCCACGATACGCTGAACCAACGCACCGACGCCACCTGGCCGACCACCTGGTTCGCCCCCCGGCTGACCGGGCAAGGACCGTTTCGCGACGTCTACTCGGTGATGGCCAACTGGGGCGCCAATCACGGGGTGCTCAGCGTGGGCCACGTCGGCGCGGATTTTATTACCCTGGCGGCGATGCTACGCATCCCGGTTTGCATGCATAACGTGGCGCCGGAAGACATCTACCGGCCCTCCGCCTGGGCCGCCCACGGCATGGATCCGGAAGGACAGGATTACCGCGCCTGCGCCAACTACGGCGCGTTATATAAAAAATAATCCCGGCGGCGCGCGGCCGGATCCCGGCGCTATCGCGGGATTGCCGGCCCCGCCCCTTGACGCGAGTGGGGAGACGGTATGAAGCAAGATGTGGTTATCGTACTGGACTGCGGCGCCACCAATATCCGGGCGATCGCCATGGCCCCGGACGGCCGGACGGTCGCCAAGGCGGTTATGCCGAACGCCAGCCTGCCGGCGGCGGAGAACCCCGACTGGCAAACCTGGTCGCTGGACAGCATTATGGACGGCTTCAGCCAGTGCTCCCGCCGCCTGGCGGCCGAACTGGCGTCATGCCGGGTGCGCGGCCTGGCCGTGACCACCTTTGGCGTCGACGGTGCGCTGGTGGACGCGCAAGGCGCCTTGCTGTATCCGGTTATCAGCTGGAAGTGTCCGCGCACCGCGCCGGTGATGGCCGATATCGCCCGCTATATCAGCCCGGCGGAATTACAGGCGATATCGGGCGTCGGCCAGTTCAGTTTTAATACCCTGTATAAACTTATCTGGCTGAAACAGCATCATCCCGCATTGCTGGCGAAGGCCCGCGCCTGGCTGTTTATCTCGTCGCTTATCAACCACCGTCTGACCGGCGCGTTCACCACCGATCGCACCATGGCCGGCACCAGCCAGCTGCTGGATGTCGGGCGCGAATGCTTTAGCGCGCGGATACTGGCGGCCGTCGGCCTGGACGCCGCGCTGTTTCCACCGCTGGTGAACGCCGGCGATATCATCGGCGCGCTGCTGCCCGCCGCCGCCGCCAGGCTTGGGCTGCCGCCGGGCCTGCCGGTGATCGCCGCCGGGCATGACACGCAGTTTGCCCTGTTCGGGTCGGGGGCCGGGCTGGACCAGCCGGTGCTGTCCTCCGGCACCTGGGAAATACTGATGGTACGCAGCCGGCGGGTGGACACCGGCATACTGCCGCGTATCGCCGGGTCCACCTGCGAGTTGGACAGCTGCGCCGGCCTGTTTAATCCCGGCCTGCAATGGCTGGCCTCCGGCGTACTGGAGTGGGTGCGCGAGCTTTGCTGGTCGGCAACGCCGGCCAGCAAAGTCTATCAGGCGATGATTCGCGAGGCGCGCGAGGTGCCGCCGGGGGCGGACGGCGTCAGGATGAGCGGTTCCCTGCTGGCGGCGGGGGCGGGACTGGCAAGCTGGCAGGGACTTGCGCTGGCGGCGCGGCGCGGCCATATTTATCGCGCCGCGCTGGAAGGACTGGCCGTGACCCTGCGCGATAATCTGGCATTATTAGCGCAAATAGGACATTTCACCGTCAGTGAACTGACGCTGGTGGGCGGCGGCGGTCGCAATGCCCTGTGGAACCAAATCAAGGCCGACCTGCTGCAGGTGCCGATCAAAGTGATGGACGAGGCGGAAACCACGGTATTGGGCGCCTCGATGTTTATCTGGAGCGGCATCGGTTATGTTCCGTCGCCGGAAGATGCCCGCGCCCTGGTCGGCTATCGCTATCAATGGTTCAGGCCCGGCGGCGACTATGCCGATATTAAGTGGCCCCCGACCGGGCTCCCATCCCCTCGAACTGGAGTGCATGTATGTTAAAACTGATATCCCCGCTTATCTCGCCGTCGCTGCTAAAAACGCTGGCCGAAATGGGCCATGGCGACGAGATTGTTTTCGCCGATGCGCATTTTCCGGGGCATTCCCTCGGCCCGCAGGTGCTGCGCGCCGACGGGCTGGACATCGGACCGCTGCTGGCGGCGGTGATCCCGCTGTTCCAGCTGGACAGCTATGCGCCGCCGCTGGTGATGATGATGCCCGGCGCAGGGGATGAACTGGACCCGGCGGTGGAAAACCGCTACCTGCAGGCCTTGTTTGGCGCGGGCGAACGCCTGCCGGTGACGCGCATCGACCGGTTTGCTTTTTACGAGCGCGCCCGGCGGGCGTTCGCCATCGTCATGACCGGCGAGCGGGCAAAATACGGTAATATCTTATTAAAAAAAGGGGTAACGCCCATATTTTGACCGTCCGTTGCCGTATCTTATGCCGACAACCGCTTTCACACCCTGGCCTGGGGCGCCGGAAGCGGGACATCGGGTAAGCGGGAGGGCAAGATGAAATCAACGCGGCAGCAAGGTATCCTGGCGTTAATATCCCAACAGGAGGTCCTGAAGGTGGATGAACTGGCGGCGTGGTTCGACGTCAGCAAGGAAACCATCCGCCGGGATTTCAACAGCCTGCAGGACCAGGGCCTGATCATCCGTCAACATGGCCGGGCCAAAGGCATTGCGCGCGGCAAACCCGACAGCGGCGACTCGTTTAATGCCCGCGTCAAAAGCCATTTAAACAGCAAGGCTGATATCGCCGGCCAGGCCCTGACCTGGGTTGACGAGGATATGGTGATTGCCCTGGATGCCAGCACCACGTGCTGGTACCTGGCCAAAAAGCTGCCTGACATCCCCCTTACCGTGTTTACCAATAGCGTCCGGGTGTGCAGCGAGCTGGAAAAGAAATCCCATATTACGCTGGTCAGCTCCGGCGGCACGTTGCAGCGTAAATATGCCTGTTACGTCAATCCAGCGCTGTTTTCCATCGTCAGGCACCTTGATATCGACCTGTTTATTTTTTCCTGCGAAGGCATTGATAATGACGATATCATGTGGGATTCGAACGCGATCAACGCCGATTACAAGACCTTGATGCTCAACAAGGCCACGCAGTCGCTGTTGCTGATGGACAAAAGCAAGCTCGGGCGCAGGAGCACGGTGAAAATCGGACCGCTGGCCCTGGTGGCGCGGGTCATTTCCGATACGGAGTACCGAAAGCCGCCAACGTGATGCGCCCGCCGCTATGGCCGGGGAAACGAAAAACGGCGCATGGATATTAAAAACATAATATTTATTGCAAATAATTAAGTATATTAATGCTAAATCATTGAGCGAAAAATAACGTTAAAATTTTAACTTTATGATGATTTTTTTACATTAATGGCATAAGTTATTCTCCCGGCCATCAAGGAAGAATAAGCTATATGCTTAACATTATCGATATTAATCATCACGCACTTGAATTATTAAAGACTGGAAAATCCAACGCACGGGCAACCCATTTACCTATGGAAAGCGACGGCTTAATCAGTATTATTAATAACGAAGCCAAATACGACAGCGGCGCCCCTATTCCATTCCTCCCCTTCACCCGGCTTAATTCGGACAAAGAGCGGGCGGCTTGCCTGGAAGAAATGGAAAAAGTGGTGGCGTCAGGCCAGTTCACCAGCGGCGACTTTATCACCCGGCTGGAAAAACGGCTGGCGGCGTCTTACCGGGCGACGGCATGCATCGCCACCAGCAGCGGGACGGACGCGCTGAAAATTGCGCTGAAGGCCATCGGCGTCGGTGCGGGCGACGAAGTCATTGTGCCGCCCAACTCTTTCGCGGCCACGGAAAACGCCATATTTTCCATCGGGGCAAAGCCGGTCTACGCCAACATCGACGCCAGTTTCAATCTCAATCCAACCGAGATCCCGCGGCTGGTCACCCCGCACACCAAGGCCATCCTGGCCGTTTGCTTGTACGGCTCCGTCAGAAATATGAGCGCCATATCCCAAGAGGCCAGGCATCATGAGCTGCGCGTCATCATTGACGCGGCCCAGTGTTTCGGCATACCGGATATCATCAACTACGGCGATGTGGTGACGCTGAGTTTTAACCCGTTTAAAAACATCGGCGGATTCGGCAAGGCGGGCGCGTTGCTGACCTGTTCCTCGGCCATCGCCAAACGCGCCCGGCAATTTTCCTATCATGGCTTTTGCGAGGGTAAAAAAAACGTCAAAGCGCAGAACTGGGGGTTTAACAGCCGGATGGATAATATCCAGGCGGCGACGTTATTAGCCAAATTAACTTTTTTTGCCCTGAATGCGTTAAAACGATCTTACCTGGCTTATCGTTATATTAATAAGCTCGCTCTCCTGGAACATCGCGGATTTATTACGCTGCCCATCGAACAAACGGCCAACACCTGGCATTTATTCCCCATCCGGGTCAACGCGGGCAAGCGGGACGAGTTGATACGTTTTGCCAAAATAATGAATATCGAATTTGATATCTATTATCCCATATTAGGGTATGACGGGGCCAACGAGTTTGCCTTAACCTACCAGGATAAAATAAGTTTCGCTACCAGCCGCAGCATTCATGCCACGGTGCTCCATATTCCACTGCACAATCATATGTCCCTGGCAGAGCAGGACCGGATCGTCGGCGTTATCAACCAATTTTTCCAGTGAGCGCGCGCGTGATGCCGGGACAAGCGTGGCCAATTACCCGCTTGTTGGGCTAGTATTGTGCTCTACGATACCGGCCCGCCGCTGCACGGCGCGGCCTGAAAAACCGGAGGAGCCATGCAGACGATAGCCATAGATATGGATGAGGTGATTGCCGATTTCAACAGCAAAATGATCCGGCATTTTAATGCCGAATTTGGCGAACATATCGGCTTAAACGATCTTGCCGGACAGACTATTCAGCAATTGCGTCCGGCGCTGCGCGAGAAAATCAACCAGATGATCGGCGAGCCGGCGTTTTTCAGCGATCTGGATGTGATCGCCGGCGCGCAGGATGTGGTCCGGGAATTGAGCGGCAAATACCATGTTTTCATCACTACCGCCGCCATGGAATTCCCCGCCTCGTTTACCGCCAAGTTTAACTGGCTGCAAACCCACTTCGGTTTTTTAAGCGCCATGAATTTTGTCTTTTGCGGCAACAAGCGCATCCTCAACGCCGATTTTCTTATCGACGACAATGTCCGTCATTTTGAGCATTTCGTCGGCGAAGGCATCCTGTTTACCGCTCCGCATAATATCCATGCGCGCGGCTATCGCCGGGTCAACGACTGGCGGGAGGTGGCTGATCTTTTTTTGTAGGTTTGCGCCGCGGCGGACAGGGTTTGCTGATTAAATGAACCAATGTTTCTTAATAAAAGAAATAAAATTTTATAAATTTGAGCTTGATCGCCCCGCTCTTTATTTTTTTGCCATTCAATCACCGGGTCTGGCAACGGGAGAAAGGTTTCTCGCCGCCCCAGGCGCTAGGGTTGACAGCGACAATGAGGATTACGGTCGGTTGACCGTTTTTTACCATGCCCTGTCAACGCCTTATCCGGGGAAGCATGACGATGAAAATACGCTCCATAGGTTTACCGCAATACCTGGCTTATGGCTCCGGCGATTTCCTGGGCGCGGGCACCACCGCCCTGACCGCCGCCTGGCTGCTTTATTTCTACACCACGTTTTGCGGCCTCTCGCCCATCGAGGCCACCTTTATCTTTGCCTGCGCCCGGGTGCTGGACGCCGTGGTCAGCCCGCTGATGGGCTACCTGACCGATAACTTCGGCGGCACCTGGCTGGGCAAGCGCTTCGGCCGCCGTAAGTTTTTTATCCTGCTCGGCATTCCCTGCGTGTTCAGCTACTGCCTGATGTGGGTCGGCGGCATGGGCTACGGTTATTACCTGCTGACCTATCTGCTGTTCGACGTGGTCTACACCATGATCCTGGTGCCCTACGAAACCCTGGTGCCGGAAATGACCGACGATTTTAAACAAAAATCCAAGTTCTCCGGCGCGCGCATCGCCCTGGCGCAGCTGTCCGCCATCCTGGCCGCCTTTTTGCCCGGCATCCTGCTGTCGCATTTCGGCAAGGACAACGCCATTTCCTTTTTCTACGCCAGCGTGGTGTTCGCGGTGATCTGCGCGCTGGTGCTGACCCTGGTCTACCTGTTTACCTGGGAGCGGCCGGCGGCGCTGAAATCGGAGGCGGTATTAAAGCTTGAGCGTGAAAAACAGCAGCTGACCCTGGGACAAAGCCTGCGGCGCCTGCATATCGAACTGTCCTCCACGCTGCGCGTGCGCATTTTTCGCCAGCATCTGGGCCTGTACCTCGGCGGCTACATCGCCCAGGACGTGTTCAACGCGGTGTTTACCTATTATGTGGTGTTCGTGCTGATGCAAAGCGCCACCGTGGCCTCCAACCTGATGGGGGTGATGGCGATCCTGCAGTTCGTGGCGGTGATCGGCATGATCCCGCTGTGCATCCGCTTCGGACCGGCGCCGTCCTACCGGCTGGTGGTCACCCTGTTCGGCCTGAGCGCGCTCTCCTACGGCGTGCTGTACTACGCCGGCCTGAGCGACACGTTCTCGCTGCTGCTGCTGGTATCGGCCGTGGCCGGCCTTGGCCGGGGCGGCATCAACTATGTGCCCTGGAATATCTACACCTATATCGCCGATGTGGACGAGGCGATCACCGCCCAGCGGCGCGAGGGCATCTTCGCCGGCATCATGACGCTGACGCGCAAGGCGTCCCAGGCCGGGGCGGTAATGCTGGTGGGGGTGTTCCTGCAGCTGTCGGGGTTCGTTTCCGGGCAGAAAGTGCAGTTGCCGCAGGTAAGCCACGCCATCCTGGCCATCCTGTGCATCGGCACGGTGCTGGTGCTGACCGCGGGTTTCATTATTTCCCTGCGCTTTAAGCTGAACCTGAAAACCCACCGCATCCTGCAGCTGGAAACGCAAAAAATGCGCGCGGCCAATCATCCGCTGCCGCAGCAGATCACGCCGGAGGCACGGGCCACCGTGGAGACGCTGACCGGCATGAAATACGAATCGCTGTGGGGCAATAACAACATCGGCTACCTTAACCGCCATAAAGGCGCGCCGGAAAAAGCCGCGCCCACCGGGCACCTGATTTAATCTATCTATAAAGACATCGGCAGGACGACATACATGACTATCTTTAGCGTAAAACACAGCCCGTTGCTCCGGCAGCCTGAATATCTGTTACCCCGCGACCGGTTAAAAGGGTTGATCGGCAAAGTGACCGATAACCTGATCAATATCGAGGATCGCACCGGCGAGTTTTTACTGCGCCTCGACGACGGACGGGTCATCGACACCAAGGGATGGGCCGGGTGGGAATGGACGCACGGCATCGGCCTGTACGGCATTTATCAATACTACCAGCAAACCGGCGACGACCGGATGCGGGGGATTATCGACGACTGGTTCGCCGCCAGGCTGGCGGAGGGCACGCCCACCAAAAACGTGAACACGGTGTGTCCGCTGCTGACGCTGGCCTACCGCTATGAGGATACCGGCAATCCAGCCTGGCGCCCTTACCTGGAGCGCTGGGCGGAATGGGTGATGTACGAGATGCCGCGCACCGAAAAAAACGGGTTGCAGCATATCGTCTATAACAATGAAAACCATCAGCAGTTGTGGGACGATACGCTGATGATGAGCGTGCTGCCCCTGGCGAAAATCGGCAAATTGCTCAACCGGCCGGAGTTCGTGGCGGAAGCAACCTATCAATTTTTACTGCATATCCAGTACCTGATGGATCGGGAAACCGGGCTGTGGTTTCACGGCTGGAGTTTCGCCGGCCGGCATAATTTTGCCCGTGCGCGCTGGGCGCGCGGCAACAGCTGGCTGACGGTGGCCATTCCGGAATTTATCGAGTTGCTGGATTTGCCGGAACAGGACCCCACGCGCCGCTATCTGCTCGAGGTACTGACCAGCCAAATCGACGCCCTGGAAAAATGCCAGGATGAGAGCGGCCTGTGGCATACGCTGCTTGATGAGCCGCAGTCGTACCTTGAAAGCTCAGCCACCGCCGGTTTTGCCTATGGCATACTGAAGGCGCTGCGCAAACGCTACATCGACCCGCGCTACCGGGCAATGGCGGAAAACGCGGTGCGCGGCGTCATCGGCCGCATAAACCAGGACGGCGAGTTGACCGATGTGTCGTTCGGCACGGCGATGGGCAGCGAGCTGGAATATTACCGCCAGATCCCCCTGACGTCCATGCCCTACGGCCAGGCCATGGCCATATTGTGCCTGACGGAGTATTTGCGGGTCTATATCTAAACCCGGCCATTGCCGATCGCTTAGGCAAACTCCGCGGTATTATTCTCAAAAGAAGCAAATAACGTTGACCGGCTGCCGTCGCGAAAAAAGGCGCGCAGCCCGCTCAACGCGATATCATAATCGTTGAATAAAAACAGCTTGTGGATGACCCTTAATGGCGGCCATCGTGTCCTTAGCAACCCCGCCGCTATAATGATCTGCGACAGGCTAAGCACGGGGACGGCATCGCCCGGCGCCCCGGCGGTGCGAAGGCGCGCGCTTTTCCAGAGCTGATGTAATTGCGTTGTCAGCCTGTTATAAATGACATCGGCGTATGTATCAGCGCTGGAGACCATATCATAATGCCCTTGGTCATTCACAGAGCATTTTAGTATACAATTAAGCCAGATAAGTTTATTACTGCCTTTGAGCACAGCCGTTAATTCTTGATAATAGCTGTCTATATTATTGTTTAGTGCGAAAATAATATTCACACAGTTGGCTTCTTCCAGCTCTTCGGTAATATGCCCGCGCATGCAGACCTGGCCCGCCAATTGTTTTTCCTGCGACGGCGTCAAATCTTTCATCGCTATCGCCGGCGGCGCCATGGACAGCACAATGGCGGCGCCGTCGTCCCTGTCGCCTGCCGCCCAAGCCCCCGCGCCCGCCATAGGATCAAGATACGCCCGCTCGGTGGAAAAAGTCTCGATGCAAGAGCCGGTGCATTCACGGAAAACCCTGATGGCGTCGGCAAAATCCTCATGGGCATACATAACGTCGATGCAGCGCCAGCGAAGATGCGTAAATCCCTTATCGGTTAATAACCGGCTGATGACATATTCCGCCAAAAGTCCGCCGGCACCCAGTGAAATCAGGGTTAGCGGCTGTTGCCTGGGCAAGTCCATGGCAATGATGCGATCGACCAGACAGCGGGTAAAATGGATGCGCGCGCTAAGGGAAGCGGTATCGGCATGTTCAAACCAGCGCATGCCGTGATAAAAGCGATATGCGCCGTAGCGGCAGGGCTGCACATAGGTCTTCAGGATAAAATGATCAAGCGAAAAGCGAGGCGTTTCCGGCGGCCCATCATCAACGGCGTGCAGGCAGGCCGCCTCTCCCAATACATGGCCGGTTAATAACGGATCTGGCATGGCGTAGTCATCCTTATCAGTACGCAACAACGCGTTAGTGGATAGCTATGATCACTATGTATGGGTAATAAACCTAGTCCCGAATCGGCAAAGACTGCATAACGAAAAGCGGCCGATCCGTTGACGCATGCCCCTGATCACCATATAGTTAGCAAACTACCTAATTACATACTAACGATAGCGATGACTATGCCGAAAACCCGCGCGCAGGCGCTGATGGCGATGACCATGGCCCTGGGCCAGCTACAACGGGCCTATCGGGCCAAGGCGGATAAACTGGTCGCGCCGCTGGGACTCTCCTCCGCCATGGCCTGGCCGCTGGTGCTGATAGGCCGTCATCCCGAAGGGATACGTCCCGGCGGGCTGTCGGAAGAACTAGGGATCGAGGGCCCCTCCCTGGTGCGCTCACTCAACCAACTGGTGGATGCCGGGCTGGTGTTGCGCCAGGACGACCTGGTGGACAAGCGCGCCAAGGTTCTGCACCTGACGCCGGCGGGCAGCGCTATCCAGATACGGATCGAGGCGATGCTGAACGACTTTCGCGCCACGCTGTTCGAGGACGTGCCGCAGGCGGACATTGACGCATGCCTGCGGACTTTTTGCCTGCTGGAACGGCGGCTGGGTATCAACGGATCTTCGTCCCTGGACGACGCGCTAATCAACACGCCGGCCTGATGACCATGACGTTGCCTGCCTTGAGGCTGTTTTCCCGCGCGGAAATGATTTATTCGCTGAAAAGCTTTACGGCGGCGATGATGGCACTCTATTTGTCCAGCCGCGCCGGGCTGCCCAATACCTTCTGGTCGATGATGACGGTCTATGTGGTCAGCCAGCCGCTGGCCGGCATGGTGCGATCGAAGGCGGTCTACCGCCTGTGCGGCACGTTTATCGGCAGCACCGCCACGGTATTTATCATTCCCGCCCTGTCCAACGCGCCGGTGCTGCTGGTGCTGGCCATGGCGCTGTGGGTCAGCGTCTGCCTGTTTATTTCCCTGCTCGACAGAACCCCGCGCTCCTACGCCTTTATGCTGGCCGGCTACACGGCGGCGCTGATCGGTTTTCCATCGGTACAGACCCCGGATTTGATCTTTAATACCGCCATCACCCGGGTGGAGGAAATCTGCCTGGGGATTTTATGCGCCACCCTGGTACACAGCGTGGTGCTGCCGGCAGGCTTGACGGGCAGCGTCATGGGCCTGCTGGACAAAACCTTAACCGATACCCGGCGCTGGCTGAAGGATATTTTTTCCGCCCCGGCGCCGCTTCCCCCCACCGCAGGGGAGGACGGCGCCACTTCCGCGGCGCGCCTGCGCCTGTCGGTGGATATTACCCAACTGCGGCTGCTGGCCACCCATATCCCGTTTGATACCGGCAATCTGGCCTGGACGACGGGCGCTATGCGTACCATGCAGGACCGGGTGGCGGAACTGATCCCCACGCTCTCCGGGGTGGAGGATCGCCTGCAGGCGCTGTATCGGGCGGAAGGCGGCTGGAGCCCCGATGTGCTGGCGGTGCAACGGCAAATCAGCGCCTGGCTGGCGGCCAACGAACCGCTAATGGCCGGCGTCGAGGTCCGGCTCACCCCGGCGGAGTATCACGACCAGCGCCTGGCGCTGAGGGAATCGGCAACACGGCTGGAATCCGGCGGTAATCACAGCCCGTGGTCGCGGGCGTTGCGCATTTCGCTGGTCAGCTACCTGGAAGAACTGGTGATGAAATGGCAGGAGTGCATAGTGCTGCGCCAGGATATCGCCACCGCCATGCGGCTCGGCGTCATGCCCAGGCGCCGCCTGGCCGCCGTCGGCAACCGGGTGCTGCATCGGGATCTGGGCATGGCGCTGCTTTCGTCGCTGGCGGCCTTTATCGCCATCGGCCTGTGTTGCGTGTTCTGGATCCAAATCGGCTGGGCCGACGGCGCCACCGCGGCCATGATGGCGGCGGTGTTTTGCAGCTTTTTCGCCGTCATGGACGATCCGGTGCCCGCCATCAATAATTTCCTTAAATACACCTTCCTGTCGGCTCCCATATCGGCGATTTATATTCTGGTGCTGCTGCCCGCGGTACATGACTTCGGCATGCTGGTACTGATATGCGCGCCGCTGTTCCTGGTGCTGGGCTGCTACAGCGCCCGCCCGGCCCTGCTTATGGTGGCGCTGCCGCTGCTGTTCGGCGTGGCGGGCACCCTGTCGCTGCATGATACCGCCCATGCGGACGTCACCAGCTTTATCAACAGCACCACCGCCCAGTTATTGGGAACCTTCGTGGCGGCGCGGGTAACCCGGTTATTTCGCTCTGTCGGCGCCGACTGGAGCGCGCGCCGTATCCGCCGGGCAATACGCCGCGACCTGGTGGCGATGGCCAGGGGCGTAAAAGCGCAGCAGCTGCAAATTTTTGCCGTCAGGATGATCGATCGCATCGGCCTGCTGGTGACGCGCATCGCCCAGGGCGAAACCAACCGGCACCATAGCGTCGCCAGGGAAACCCTGCGCGATCTGCGCCTGGGGGTGAATATCATCGCGCTGCAGCAGGCGCGGCGGCATTTTCCGGCGGTGGACTTCGGCGCGCTGCTCGCCCAGTTGTCCCAGTTGTTCCGCTCGGCGGAAAACCTGCCCGCCGTGTCGTTGCATCGTGCCGTCGACCAGGCGCTGGGCACGATGCTCGACATGCCGGAACCCACCCCGCAGTGGCGCAGCGCCATTTCCGCCCTGGTGGGGCTGCGCAATAACCTGTTCCCCGACGCCCCCGTCGCCCTGAACGTTAAGGAGGAGGCGCCATGATTGGCGAAGCCAGTTTTTATGGTCTCTTTTTCCCCTGGCTGATGGTGCTGGCACTGGCCGCGCTGGGGCTATTCTGGGCGGTACGGCGCCTGCTGGCGATGGGCGGTTTTTATCGCTGGGTCTGGCATCCGGCCTTGTTCGATATCGCCGTTTATTTCCTTTTACTTTATGGGATTACCCATGTCACGTATCTTTTGCAGCGATAACCTACGATGAAATCCGACACTTTTGCCTTACGTTCGCGGCAAGCGATCCGCGTATTGATTACCCTGCTGGTGACGCTGGCGGCCATTTGGGCGGTATTGCAGCTATGGGATCATTATGAACTGGCCCCCTGGACCCGGGACGGCCGGGTGCGCGCCAACGTGGTGCCCATCGCGCCGGATGTTTCCGGCCTGGTGACCGAGGTGGCGGTGCATGATAACCAGCGCGTGGCGGCCGGCGCATTGTTATTCGTGGTGGATCGCAGCCGCTATGAACTGGCGGTGCGGCAGGCGGAAGTCGGCCTTAACTCCCAGCGCATCGCCATCGCCCAGGCCCAGCGCGAGGACAAGCGCAATGCCCAGTTGGGCACGCTGATCCCGCAGGAGGAACGGGAACGCACCCGCACCCAGCTCGACCAGGCGCAAAACGCCCTGGCCCAGGCCGAGGTCGCGCTGGACAGCGCCCGGCTGAACCTGCAGCGGGCCCAGGTGCGTTCGCCGGTCGACGGCATGGTGACCAATCTTGATCTGCGCCAGGGCAGCTATGCCACCACCGGCAAACCGGTGATGGCGCTGGTGGATACCGGATCGTTTTACGTCGAGGGTTATTTTGAGGAAACCAAGCTGCCGCGCATTCACCTTGGCGATCCGGTCCGGGTTATCCCCATGGGCGGCAATGGGCCGTTCAAGGGTACGGTGGAAAGCATCGCCGCCGGCATTGCCGAACGCGATCGGCTGACCGGCGATAACCTGCTGCCCAGCGTGAACCCGACCTTTAACTGGGTAAGGCTGGCGCAGCGTATCCCCGTACGGGTGAAAATCGGCGCTTTAGCGCCGGATCAGCGGCTGGTGGCTGGCGAGACGGTTACCGTGGAGGTGGCGGGGTCGTCCAGCGGCATCATTAACCTCCATCCCGTCGCGCAAGGACGCTAGCCATGCCGATGCAAGCCATGATTGCCGGATATCAAAAATTTCCGTTCGGGCCGGCCTGCGCCATAGTGCTGGCCCTGGCCGGCCTGAACGCCTGCTCGTTACAACCGGTCGGGCCGGACTACCGGGCTCCCGCATCAACGCTGGTCACCCGCGCCGGCAGCCTGCCGCTGGTGGATGAAAAAACGAACGCCCCGGCGCAGGCCGGAGCCGCGCCGGCCAGCGCCCAACCGCTGCCGGACCGCTGGTGGCAGCTTTACCGGGATGCCAGGCTTGACCGCCTGGTGGCCCAGGCGCTGGCGCGTAATACCGATCTGCGTGTCGCCATGGCCAATCTTGAGCGGGAGCAGGCCTTGCTCGGGGAAGCCGGCAGCGCGCAAAATCCCACGCTCGGTGTTAACGCCAGGCCTTATTACGGCCATCCGTCCGGGCTGTCCGAATTGCAGCCGGGTTATGTGCCGGATAACGCCTGGCACTACGACAGCGGCCTGAACTTGTCCTATCAGCTGGATTTGTTCGGCCAGATCCAGCGCGCCATCGAGGCCGCCAACGCCGACAGCGAGGCGGCCCGGGCGGCCCTTGATCTGGTCAGAATCAACGTGGCGGCGAACACCGCCCGCGCCTATGCCGAGATCTGCGCCACCGGCCTGCGGCTGCAAACCGCCCGGCGTTCTATCGACCTGCAGCGTCAATCGGTGGCGTTAACCGGCCGGCTGCTACAGGCGGGCCGCACCGGTGAACTGGATACCGTACGCGCCCGCGCGCAGTTGCAACAGCTCACGGCTACCCTGCCGCCCCTGCTGGCCCAGCGCCAGAACGCGCTCTACCGTCTGGCCACCCTTACCGGGGCGCTGCCGCAGGATTTTCCGCGTGATGTCGCCGACTGCGTGACGCCGCCCCGCCTCAGCCGGCTTATCCCGATGGGGGACGGCGCCGCGCTCCTGCGCCGCCGTCCGGATATCCGCCAGAACGAGCGTCAGTTGGCCTCCGCCACCGCCCGGGTCGGCGTGGCGATGGCCGATCTCTATCCCAAAATCACCCTGGGCCTGGCGGGCAGCTCCGCCGGCTTGATGAACGGCATCGGCGAAAAAGATACCTATGGCTGGAGCCTTGGACCGCTGATTTCCTGGACGATCCCCAATAATGGCGTGGCGCAGGCGCGCATCGCCCAGTCCCAGGCGGCCACAAAAGCCAGTCTGGCCCGCTTTGACGGTTCCGTCCTGACCGCGCTGCGGGAAGTGGAGACCGCCCTGAATAACTACGCCCGGGAACTGGACCGCTACCAGGCGCTGCGCGCTGCGGGTAAAGAAACCCGTGACGTGGCGGAAAAAACCCGCCGGCTGTACGCCAGCGGCAAAATAGGCTATCTGGATGTACTGGACGCGGAACGCAGCCTGGCCGACAGCGACGCCGCCCTGGCGCAGTCTCAGGCGCAACTGGCCGACGATCAGGTGATGCTGTTCCGGGCGTTGGGCGGGGGCTGGGAAACAGCGCAGGGCGCGATAAAATAGAGGCGCACGCCCTGCCGCTAAGGGGTATTGATAAATTCCACCTCGACGGGCAAATGCGCGGGGCGCTGCTTAATTATATTCTTGCTAACGTCGATAAGCTCCAGGTCACGCGGCACGTTGGTCATAATGGCTTTCAATTTATTGTCGGCGATGAAAATCTTTTTTATGCCGGCGGGCAAGTTTTCAGACAGGGACTGGATATGGTTTTGGTTCAGGTTGATCAGCCGCAGCCCGGGCGGGAAGTGGGTGTTTGCCAACGTGGTGATATCATTATGCTGTAGCCCGATAGACCTTATTTTAGGTGGCCAGGTTGGCGGCAGTTCCATGATAAAGTTGTGGTTTGCCGACAAGGTAATCAGCGTTGGCGGCAATAGCCGCTGTATATCACTTATCTGGTTGTTATTGAGTTTCAGATGCAACAACTGGCTGAACTGCCATTGCTGGGGTATTTTGTTGATTAAATTAAAGCTAAGATCCAGATTGGTTAATTTGTGCGGTACTACCGCCATTCCCTGCGCTAAAATATTATTCGCGGCGCTGAAAATAGTTAACGTCTCCGGTAACCGGGGCAACTCGGTCAGAAAATTATGGTCCAGGTAAAGACTTTTTAATTTCAGCTGGCTAATGTCGGGTAACGTGGTTAATTCATTATTATTAAGTTTTAACGACATCAATTTCCCATGGCTAATCAGGTTGACCATATTAATCTCGTTATAGCTGACGTCAAGTTCGGACAAGTTCGGCGCCTGCGTGGCGGGAAGTTTTTGTAACTGGTTGTGATGGACGATAAGGGTTTCCAGCTTATCCGCCTGCACCCGGGGTAACAGGCTAAAACGATTATGGCTGATATCCAGGTGCGTTAAATTGGGCAGCGGAACGCCTTGAAAGTGTCGCAGCTCATTGTGGCTAAGCTTCAGTTTCACCACCTGTGGCGGTAATGCCGTGGGTAAAGACCTCAGGCCCAACCCCCTTAAATCAAGTTCCTTCAGGTTATCTCGCAGGCAGAACTGCAATGTTACCACCGCATTGCCGCGCTGTTCGTGGCTGCTCCCGCCGGCTGCCCATCGATGCCATATGTCATTGAAATGGGCATGTTCTTTTGCCAGGAGCAAATCGGATTGCCGGGGAAAAAGCGCCGGGACGCGATGAGCGTTATCCGCTGCAGGAGAAGCAAGGCCGGTATGGCTTAATGTCCCCGGGTAGGAAGGACCCAGGATACGCTGTTGCATAGCAAGCGGCAGGTCAAGAATGCGACGCCATGTCACCGGCGCGGCGTTTTGCAACATCTCGCGCCCCCGGGCCGTTAATACCCCGTCCGGGCTTACATAGCCCCGCCATTGGCGCACAGAAATGCGCCACCGCGCGATAAGGGCCAGGGTAGTGGTCGGTAATGGACCGATGGCGTTTTCCACCCATGCCGCCAGGTGTTGGGCCGTGACCCAGGCATAGGGCTGGCCGGAAGATGCGGCGGCGAATGCTTTCCCCGCCCCCGGCGCGCCCCGCCCGCCCATACCCTGCTCCAGAATGTTTCGCAACCGTTTGGCCATGGGCAAAGGTATCGCCTGCAATATATTGCCAAGGGCCAACTGGTATTTTTTGCCGAAGGCTTCGCCGGTCTCGGGATTAAAACGGACATAAACGTCCTGGCCCGCCAGCTTATCGCCCCCGAGTTTTACCACCGGCAGTTCCTTGTCCAGCCCCGCCAGCCGAGCCATTATTACCGGTGTAGCGGGCGGCGCCATTACCGGCGGTAGACGCTGTTCAAGCCCCAGGCGTATTTTTTGCCATACCGGTAGTCGGCCGTTCATGAATTCGGCGATGGAGACCAGCTGTTTAAACGTCCGGGCGCCGGCGAAGCCCGCCAGTTCAACGCCGGGATCCATGGCCCTGATGGCCGTCAGGCCAAGCGAAATCATGGCCTGGCGGTTCAGCTCGCGCGACGCCGGCAGCACGGCGAAGTGGACGACATCCGTTCCGGCCCGGCGCAGCGTTTCCCTGAATGACGCGCGCACAACCAGGGCGCCGAGGCTGGCGCGCAGGGCAACTATGCCGCCCATGGCGCCGCGTTGTGCAAATCGGGCCGATAGCGCCACGCCCTGCCCAGCCAGGGGAACCAGGGAAAACGCGTCCGTCAGGCAGGGGATGATCGCCTCCCTGCGCCCTTCCTCGAGTCCCGTTAAGCAATCATGAAACGGAACCAGTGACAGCAGGAACTTTTGTGTTTTTTCCCATGACGTTTCTTCAAAACCGAATTGATGCAATTGGTCCATCAGCCGCTGCTTATGCCGCATGACCAAATTTTCGATCAACGGCCCCAGCGTATCGCCGGCACTTTTCATCAGCGGCGCATTGACGGCCTTCTCATAAATTTCCAACTGATAGTCCGGATCTTTTCTCGCCGTCGTGGGGTCCGTCATCAGCGCATAATAATGTGCCGTTATCTTATCCACGCGCTCAAGGCTATAACCCGCCTGCGAGGGTCGCAGGGCAAAAATCCGTATTTCGCTCCCCACGGACGCGGCCAGCAGGTCTACCTCGGGCAATAGCGCGATGGAATAAGCGTGTCGGGGAATATGCCTTGCGCCCATGAGATGCTTCAGGCTTTTAAAGGCGCTGAATTTTGCCGATATTAACCTCACCGCTGCGCCGGCGATAAATTCAGACGCCACCGACGCCCGATCCTCCAGCAACCGCGACAGCATTAATGCGTCCACCACGGCGTATTTAGCGGCAATATCCTCATTTTGACTCTGGAACAGCGCCGTAGCCTGCGCCAAATCCGGCGACAATGCGGTACGGGTTTGGTATTTCCCCAGCGCCGAGAGTAAAATTTCCGCCGGATTATGGTCGTTTTTATATTTTTCGCCGGCGGCAAAGAACGCCTCGAGGGCAACAGAGGAGGCATTCGTCCCATGGAAGATATTTTCCACCTGCCGTTCTGTCGCCGGCAACCTTTGTTGCCGGCTATAAAAAATCCTGGCCGGCGCGTCAAATAAAAACAACACTTCGGCATCAATCACCGCGGCGCTTAGCATCTCTTCCAGCGAATACCCTAGCTGGAGCAATTCTTCTTTCGACAGGAGAGAACCGTCCAGCGCCAGGCTGTCGGCATAACGCAGCCCGGCATGCAAATAGACCCATTCCACGCTGCCAACATCCATGCCGGCAAAAGGCGCGGTTTCGTTATAAAACCGCAAGGTCGGCATGTCGGCAAAGACCACATTGTCCAGGATATAGCGCTGGGCGGATTGGCTTAACGCCTGGCCCGCGTCCGGGGAAGCCGCGTCCTCTTGCGCCGTGGCGGGGGCCGCCAGCTCAGCTTCGATGGCGGAAAATAGGTGCCTTATGGCCGTGCGCGAGGGGGGATTTTCATCGTCGCCGGACCTGTCGCACACCAGGGCGCGGGCAATAAACTCGCCGATGCCGGGTTTAAAGACCACCGCATCCAGCCACTGGCTGAAAATACGCTGCTGCTGTTTTTCAGATAATAGCTCCGCGCGATATGATCCAAAATCACCCGACGGCTTGCTCAGTTCCCTGGCCAGGCTGGGTAATATGCCGGGATTATCCTGTAACGAATCAATACATCGGTTGATCAAGGGGTAAATATGATTGGCGACATCGTCAACGGCGGCGAGACGTTCTTTTATCAGCCACGCCGTAATCCGGCGGGTTTGCGCTTTCACTTTATTGGCCGCCGGATCATCCACGCCGGACGGGCCGCGCAGGTTTATGCCATGATCATGCCTGGTTTTTAATGCCGCATGCCGACGCTGGCGCCGCGCGAGCGTGGAGCGGCCGGCGATTACGTCACCGCGCCCCATTTCGGCGTCGCCGGATTTTATCCACGCCGGGTTGACCATGGCGGGCAATATGCCCCCCTCACCCGCTTTCGCATCGGTTCGGGCGAGAATAAGGCTGGCGTGCCAATAATGGCGGCGATCGCCGGCGTTCCCCGTCTGGCGTTCAGCGGCGAGCGGGGCAGCCGGCGATACCGGCGAATGTGTGTTCTTTTTATGCGCCACCGGCGGCAAAATGCGGGTCGACGTATGAGCCGTGATATTCGTTATAAATAGCAAACTTTGCAGCAGCAGATCCGCGCGCGCGCGTTTAAGCGGGTCGCCGGGGTGCTCGGATAAATAGCGAATGATTTGACGCTGATATTTTTGATCCGCAACGTTAATGGCGGTTTTATTGTGATAAATACCAATGCAATTTCTGCTGGCAAGGGGACATTGCGGCATAATTAACTCCGGCAGCGGACATTAAAGAACCTTGGGATATTGATTATAACAGGGGGGAACCTCAATATTACCTAGCGGGACACTGTAAATGACGTGATTTCATTATCAGAGCCCATAAATAAAAATATTATATTTGTTTTAATGAAAGTAGTGTGAAGATAAGTAATTAATAAAATACTTCCCTAAGACGCTTCACGCCGTCATTCGCCTTTTACTGGCATCGGCGCGGCGCATTGATATATGCCGCGCGCCGATGCCTGCAAATATTGCACCAGGCGGGAGGCGCTAGGCTTTATTCGCCTCGTTTAGGCGCTTGCGACGATTCTCGCCCTGGCGCTCCAGCATCCAGCCGGGATATTCCGCCGGCAGGGCGCTGACCTTATCCAGCCGGGCCAGTTCATCCGGCGACAGGGTGATGGCGGTGGCGGCGATATTGTCTTCCAACTGCTCGATTTTTTTCGCCCCGATGATAACGCTGGTCACCACCGGCTGATGCAGCAGCCAGGCCAGGGCGATCTGCGCCACCGACACCCCTTTGGCATCGCCGATTTCGCGCATGACGTCAATACAGTCATACGCGCGTTCCTTATCAACCGGCGGAAAATCAAAGGTGGTGCGGCGGCTGCCTTCCACCCCGGCGGTATGGCGGTCGTATTTGCCGCTTAGCAAGCCGCCGGCCAAGGGGCTCCAGGTCAGCAGGCCGACCTTCTCGCTTTGCAGCAACGGCACCAGTTCCCGTTCCAGGTCCCGGCCGGCGATAGTGTAGTAGGCCTGCAGCGATTCAAACCTCGCCAATCCCAGGCGCGCGGAGATGCCCAGCGCCTTCATGATCTGCCACGCGCTCCAGTTGGAGACGCCGATATAACGCACATGCCCGTGCTGCACCAGATTATCCAGGGCATACAGCGTTTCCTCGATTGGCGTGGCAGGGTCGAAGCCGTGCACCTGGTAGAGATCGATATGATCAAGCTGCAGGCGCTTCAGGCTGGCCTTCACGCCCTCCATAATATGAAAGCGCGACAGTCCCGAGGAATTCACGCCCTGGGTGCCGCTGGCGCCGAAGACCTTGGTGGCCACCACCACGTCTTCCCGCGCCACCTTCAGGTTTTTCAGGGCCTGGCCGGTAATGGTTTCCGACCGGCCTTCCGAATAGACGTTGGCGGTATCGATAAAATTGATGCCGGCGTCCAGGGAGCGGCCGATAAGCCGTTCGGCGTCCGCCTGCTGCAGGTTGCCGATCTGTCCCCACATGCCGCCCTCGCCGCCAAAGGTCATGGTGCCCAGGCAGAGCTCGGAAACAAATAAACCGGTATTGCCGAATGTACTGTAACGCATAATTCCTCCGAAAAAAAATCTCCCCGCCGTGGCCCGCCGCAACATGGACATCCGTGTTTAAATTAAACAAATGCGACGCGCATCAGCGGCAGGCACGGCAGGGAGGGAACAGAGAGGGGATGGATAACAGAACGCGGGGCCGGTGGTAGCGCGCCTACGCTTTGCCGATCCTGAGTATAGACCAGATTAATTTATACCGGATCACGCCGGTAAGCATGGCGGTTTAAGTAACTTTTTGTGTTTTTGTCAGGGGCGGTGCCGGCAGTGTGACGTCGATCCCTCTATTTTCCTTATTAATGACTATTCTGAAAATACTTTATATTCAATAGAATATATTTACCTGCATATAATTGGCATCGGTTTTTTTAGGAAAATATCAATGAAAAGAACACTCCCCGGTTATGCCCTTGGCCTGCTGGCGCTGCAATGTGCCATGTCTTCCGCCCCCCTGCGGGCAGCCGAAAACAACGCCCGGATCCCCGCGGGTTATACCCTGGAGCAAGTGGTGGCGCTCAGCCGCCACGGTATCCGCGCGCCGCTGGTGAACTATGGCGACGCGCTGGCGGAAGCGACGCCGCAAAAATGGCCGGTATGGCAAACCGACGGCGGACTGCTCACCCCCAAGGGCGGCGAAGTGGAACAACATGTCGGCCGGTATTTCCGGCAATGGCTGGCGCAAACCGGCCTGCTTCCCAGGGAGGGTTGCCCCGCGGACCAGCAGGTGTTTATCTATGCCAACAGCCTGCCGCGCACCATTGATACCGCAAAAGCATTTATCGCCGGCGCCTTTCCCACCTGCGGCATTGACGTTACCCATCAGGCCGCCGTCGGCACCATGGATCCGACGTTTAATCCGATCATCACCGCCGAGGTGACCGATAGCTTTAAGCAAAACGCGCTGGATTCGGTTAACCGGCACGCGGGGGACGGCGGCATCGACGGCCTGAACCAGCGGCTGCAGCCGAACTACCGCCTGCTGGAAACCGTATTGGATTATCGGCAAAGCACGGTCTGCCTGCGGGACCATACCTGTGATCTTGCCGCGCAACCGTCGTCGGTGACGCTGACCACCGGCAGGGAACCGGGCATCAACGGCCCGCTGCGCACCGCCACCGGCGCCACCGATGCGTTTATGCTGCAATATTATGAAGGCTTTCCGCTTAAGGATGTCGCCTGGGGCAAAGTGACCACCGATAAGCAATGGCGGCAGTTGGAGACAATTAAAAACCTGTACCACGAAACGCTGTTCGGCTCGCCGGCCATCGCCGCCAATGCGGCCAAGCCCCTGCTGAGCTTTATCGCCGGCGCCCTGGATGTCCAGCCGGCGGCGGATGCCAATCAACAGGCCGCGCAGCGGGCGAAGCTGACGGTGCTGGCAGGTCATGATTCCAATATCGCCTCGCTCCTGGCGGCGCTGCGCACCGGCGATTATCAACTGCCGGGCCAGTTTGAACGCACCCCCATCAGCGGCGCCGTGGTATTTCAGCGCTGGCACGACGCTCGACACAATCGTGATCTGATGAAAATCGAATATGTGTATCCCACCGCCAGGCAAATTCGCAATACGCGTGCGCTGTCGCTTTCCGCGCCGCCGCAACGTGTCACTCTACATATTGCGGGATGTCCGGTGGATGCCCGCGGGTTCTGCCCGATGGCGCAGTTCAAACAGGCGGTACTCAAGGATTTACAGGGCTGACGCCGCAGGCGCGGCGGGAGGCAGTCACCCCGCGCCGCCCGGTGGCGCGGCGCCGGGATCGGTTTTAAGGGGGTAAGCATCATGGAAAACGCCAGACGCAAATCAACCGCGCCGCTGCTCTATGTTATCCGCAATCAACGCCTCACGCCCCCGCCGCATTTGCTGGCCGGCGAGCGGGTGATCCTGTTTGACGGCGAATGCGTGTTATGCCAGCGGCTGGTGCGTTTTCTGATCCGCGCCGACCGGCGCAAAAAAATCCATCTGGCCACGGTGCAATCGCCGGCCGGCCAGGATCTTCTGCGCTGGGCCGGATTGCCCACCGATAACTTCAGCACCATCGCCTATATCGCCAACGGCGAGGTATCGACCCGCTCGACGGCCTTTTTCGCCGCCCTGGCCGAGCTTGGCTGGCCATGGCGCGCACTGCTGATCCTGCGTTTTTTCCCGCAGGTGATCAAAGACGGCATCTATAACGCCGTCGCCCGCAATCGCTATCGCTGGTTCGGCAAGCTGCCCGCCGGCACCCCGCCCCCCGATGACGGCCAGGGTCGTCGCTACCTGGATCACGGCAGGGGCTGAGGTGTTGCGCTTTACCCGTTGCCATGGCTGAACCCGGGCGCCGTAATGTCATAACAAGTTACCGGCATTAACATCCGCGCGCACTATTTATGAAGGATACCTTTGTAGTTTACCTGTATATCTGCTATTCATTCCGTTATGAAAACCCAATTGCTACCCAACGATGCCGATGCCGCGCGTACCTTGACCCTGGTCAGGGATTTTCGTGTCCTGATCGGCCAGCTGAAACGCCGGCTGCGCGAGGAAACTCGGCCGGGCGGACTGACGCCGGCGCAAACTGCCGTTATTATCCGCCTGGAGCGCGAGGGCCCCATGACCGTCACCGGCCTTGCCCGGTGCGAGGGCATGCGCCCGCAATCCATGGGCGCCACCGTGGCCGCCCTGCAAACGGCCGGACTGGTCGGCGCCACGGCGGACCCGGCCGACGGACGGCAGACCTTGCTCTCATTGACCGACGCCTGCCGGCAGTGGGTTGCCGACAATCGGGCGGCCCGGGAGGACTGGTTGTTCCAGGCCGTGCGGTCCAAATTCTCGCCGCAGGAACAGCGGGAACTGGCCAACGCGGTAGCATTGCTTCAACGCCTTGTCGACGACCCGCGCCCATGACCGGCCCAGGCGGTACGGCCACGGGGATGTTCCGTTCATTACGCAATGTCAATTACCGGATATGGGCCGGCGGCGCGCTGGTGTCCAATATCGGTACCTGGATGCAGCGCACCGCACAGGACTGGCTGGTGCTGACGCAACTTACCCATAATAACGCCACCGCCGTCGGGGTGGTGATGGCGCTGCAGTTTGGCCCGCAGATCCTGCTGCTGCCCCTGACGGGATTCGCCGCCGATTATGTCGACCGGCGAAAACTCCTGATCGCCACCCAGGCGTCCATGGGCATCTTGGCTCTGGCACTGGGTCTCCTGACGGTGACCGGGTTGGTGCAGTTATGGCACGTCTATGTATTTGCGTTCTTACTGGGCTGCGCCACGGCGTTCGACGCGCCGACGCGCCAGACATTTGTCGCCGAGCTGGTGGCGCAAGCCGACCTGCCGAATGCGGTAGCGTTGAACTCCACCTCGTTCAACACGGCGCGCATGGTCGGCCCGGCCCTTGCCGGGATACTGATTGCCGTGGTGGGATCGGGCTGGCTGTTTCTTATCAATGCCGCCTCCTTTATCGCCGTGCTGGGCTCGCTGCATGCCCTGCGTCACGGTGAACTGTATGCGCGCGACCGGACGATGCGCGCGCCGGGAAGCTTCGCCGGGGGATTTCGTTATGTCTGGGCCCGGCCGGAACTCAAGACCATCCTGCTGATGATCTTTTTAATGGGTACCTTCGGGCTGAATTTCCCTATTTTTATCGCCACCATGTCGGTCAGCGTATTTCATACCGGCGCCAGCCAGTACGGATTGTTAACCTCGACGATGGCATTTGGCTCGGTTATCGGCGCGCTGCTCGCCGCCCGGCGCGCCACCACCGGCATCTCACTGCTGTTCACCCATACCCTCATCTTTGGTCTCGGCCTGGCGCTTGCCGCCGTTATGCCCAATTATCTGCTGTTCAGCGTCATGCTGGTGTTTATCGGCGTGACGGCGCAAACGTTAACCACCTCGGCAATCAGCCTGATGCAACTGACCACCGAACCCGCCATGCGCGGGCGCGTTATGGCCATTTTCCTGGCCATCGCCCTGGGCGGCACCCCCATCGGCGCCCCGGCGGTGGGCTGGGTGGCCGACAGGTTCGGCCCGCGCTGGGCAATGGGCATCGGCGCCGCCGCGGGACTGGCCGCCGCGCTGGTCGGCATGTACTACCTGGTTAAATATCGTCACCTGCGCGTGCGTGTCGAACAGCGGCGCCTGCGCTTTATCCTCGACGACGATCCCCTGGCCGCGCCGCGTTAACCCGGCCAACGCGTTTAGCGTACCTCGCCATAACCCACCGGCGTCCAACGGTATCCCTGTTGCCCGTTTTCGCTGACATAACCGATGCCGGGAAAGGTGATATGGGCGCCGGCAATCAGTGTTCTCTGATGCGCCATCAGTTTTAACAGGCCGGCACGGGTTTTCACCGCCTGGGCGCCGTCGGCGTCAAACCCCACCGCCAGCTGCGGATGGGCGAACTGCAGGGCGGAGTAGTGCACGATATCGCCCCAGAAAAAAATAC
This sequence comes from Sodalis sp. RH14, assembly GCF_047324285.1. Lineage (NCBI taxonomy): Bacteria > Pseudomonadati > Pseudomonadota > Gammaproteobacteria > Enterobacterales > Bruguierivoracaceae > Sodalis > Sodalis sp. RH14. The sequence goes on along the minus strand of NZ_CP178739.1, from coordinate 488,036 downwards.
GCTGCCCGCCCTCTTCCAGGACAAAACCGCTGTGTCCCGGCGTATGGCCGGGCAAGGCAATGGGCTGCAGGCCGGGGAGCAGGTCTTTGCCGGCGGTAAAGGTTTTCAGTTTGCCTGCGTCTTTCAACGGCGTCAGGATATCCCGCGCGCGCTGGAAACCCAACTGCTGCGCCTGCGGCGCCTTGGCGGCCCGGCTTGCCGACAGCCAATAGTCCACCTCCGGCTTAGCCGCCCAGACGGTGGCGTTCGGATAGGCCGGCCTGCCGTCGGCGGTCACCAGCCCGCCGATATGATCGCCATGCATATGGGTTAATAAAATAGTGTCCACCTGCTCCGGTGCGTATCCAGATGCCTTCAGATTGGCCATTACCTGACCGAAACCCGGGCCCAGCAGTTTGCCGCCGCCGCTGTCGATCAGGATCAGGTGTTCGCCGGTATTGATCAGAAAGCTGTTAACCGATCCGTTAACCACCTTGGGCGCGTCGCCGTCCACTTGCGCGACATAACGTTGCAATTCTTCAGGCGTGGCGTTTTTAAACAGGGTCAGGGGAAAGGTGGAGCTGCCGTCATACAGGGCGGTGACTTCCGCATTGCCGACCATAATCCGATAGTAGCCCGGGGCCTGGCTTTTGATCTGCGGCGTGGCGGCAGCCCACGCAAACGGCATCATTGCCGCGGCGCAGAGCAGGATAGCGGCGCGGGTAACGGCTTTAATCATCATGATAAGTCCTCCGGCGATGGGTTCAGGTAGTGAGAAGCCTTCCTACCTTACCTGCAATCGCTCACTTTTACATCAATATCATGACTAATCAATGCCCTATCCCTATGCCGGCGTGGCTTAGCGTGGGCCGACATCCCTAGGGAATACCGGCTTGCCATGCTGCCCAACGGCGCGCCTGCCGGGTGTACGGGCAACGATAGCCGGAAGGCCGCCCCGGTAAAGCGCCATGCGCGTGTTGCCTTCGCTACTGCGCCCGCTGTTGATGACTGGAGATAAACTGCCGGAAACGTTCGGACGGGTGGTGATTAAATAATTCCTCCGGCGTGCCCTGCGCCTCGATAGCGCCCTGATGCATAAACACCACTCGATTGGAAACGCCGCGGGCGAAACCCATTTCATGAGTGACCACCAGCATGGTGCGGCCCTCCTCCGCCAGCGCCCGCATGACCTTGAGCACCTCGCCCACAAGTTCTGGATCGAGCGCGGAAGTCGGCTCATCGAACAACATCACTTCCGGATCCATGGCCAGCGCGCGCGCAATGGCGACCCGCTGCTGCTGGCCGCCGGACATCTGGGACGGATAATAATTGCGGCGATCATATAACCCCACTTTCGCCAGCAGCTGTTCGCCCCGTTCGATACAGAGCTTGCGCGTTCGTTTCAGCACATGCTGTGGACCTTCGATCACATTTTGCAGCGCGGTCATATGGGGCCAAAGATTAAAATTCTGGAACACCATGCCGAGCCGGGCGCGGATCTTATCAATCTGGCGCCGATCGGCGGGCTGCTGATGCCCGCGCCGGTGTCGCTTCATGACGATGGTCTCGCCGCCAATGGCCACGGTGCCTTCATCCGGCGTTTCCAGCAAATTGATGCAGCGCAGAAAAGTGCTTTTGCCGGAGCCGCTGGCGCCCAATAGGGAAATCACCTCGCCCTGGCGCGCATCCAGCGATATGCCTTTTAATACTTCCTGGTCGCCAAAGGATTTGCGAATGCCGATCATCGACAGGGTTATGGGGGAAGGCATACGGCGGCTCCATCAGAAAATAACGCGAAGGTGGGACTTGTATAGACAAGAGCAAGCAATTACAGGGCCAATAATGAGCACAAAAAACACTCATGGTAACCGTATGATTAATCATGTTATTCGTGGATTTTTTCCAGGATGGCAAACGTACGCGGCGGCCATACTTCCGCTTTTGGTGCAAGAGAGGGGAGGAATGCACTACGGTGAGGCCCGGTCATAACGCATTGTGGCTCAGCGTGGCCCAAATGCCGCTGATCGGCCGCGCATCATGGCCCGGACGTTGAAAAAGGGCGGAGCTGCCCGCTCCGCCCTATGCGCTGCCGGTGCAAGCAACGCGGTTCCGTCAGCTCATCTGGCGGTCGTCGACATACTTACGCTTATCGGGAGGCGGCGGAAAATACTGGTACAGCCAGGTTTCGCTCAGCACATTGCCGCGCGTGCGCAGGAACATGCGCAGCTCCACCGGGTCAATCGAATCGCTGTCCGGCGTCCAGTCGAACAGGATACGATACCCGTCCATCGGTTCGACAAACAGGATCTCGATATTATCGATCTTGCCGCGCGTGGGGGTAATCACCGGTTCTATCCCCTGGGACGCTGCGGCCTTGATGTCGCCGCCGACAAAATCGATGGCGAAGCGGCGCGCCCAGGTGGCGGGATAGTGCTCGCCCGGCGCCCAGCCTTCAGGGAATCCGCCCATGCCGGTACGGGTGGCCTTAACCCGCGCCAGGGGACTGCTGACCGGCGGTTCGCCGCTCCAGTACAGACGATAGCTGAAGCTGAGCTCTTGCCCGGCCTGGATAGGCTCGGCGGGTTGCCAGAAGCAGACGATATTGTCCAGGGTTTCGCCGGTGGTCGGGATCTCCAGCAGGTTGACCGACCCTTTGCCCCAGTCGCCCACCGGCTCTACCCACAGGCTGGGCCGCTTATTATACCAGCCGATCACATCCTGGTAATTGTCAAAATCATGATCGAGCTGCAGCAGGCCGAACCCCTTGGGATTTTCATCAAGGTACTCGTTAAACTGCAGTCGCTGGGGATTATTCAGCGGGCGGCAGATCCATTCGCCGTTGCCGCGCCACATCGCCAGGCGATCGGAATCGTGGATTTGCGGATGGATGGTATCGCAGGTGCGCCGTTCGTTGGTGCCGCAGCTGAACATACTGGTTATCGGCGTCACGCCGAGCTGCTTGATGGCCGTGCGGGCATGGATATGTTTCTCGATATCCATTACCACCCGTTCGGCCTCGCAATGGATGACAAAACGATAGGCGCCGGTGGCGCTGGGGCTGTCGAGCAGCGCGTACAACGTAAAGGTGGTATCGGCGGGCTGCGGTTTATCGAACCAGAAAGCGACAAAATCAGGAAATTCTTCCCGTTGATCGGTAAAGGTGTCGATGGCCAGCCCGCGCGCCGACAGGCCGTACTGATAGGTATCGTCCACCGCGCGGAAATAGCTGGCGCCAAGGAAGGAAACCACGTCGCGTCGGGTCAGCTCCGGCGCCTTATTGACTTTAAAACCGGCAAAACCCAGGTTATCGCGCCCCTGGAGCTGAGCGGTGTCCACCCCGGCGTTATGGTAGTTAAACAGCTCGGGCCGAAAATGGATCTCCTTGGCAAGATGGGCCTGCGGATCAACGGAATACATCCGCACCCGGCGCTTGAATCCCATGCCGACATGAAACAGATGCACATCCAGCTGACGGCCGGGGACGTCATGCCATAGCGAATGGTTGGCATCGTACTGGATATCGTTATAAGCCTGGGGAGTCAGTTCGGCCAGGGTCTTCGGCAGTTCTGCCGGAGGACCGCCAAAGGCCTGCCCCGCCAGATTGGCGGCCATGGTCTTCAGCGTGGAAAAATCAAACGCGGTTGCGCTGCCGTCGGCGACGGTGTCGGCGGCCTGCGCCGAGCGCACGAATAATGATGCCATGGCGGGCACGCCGCAATAGGCGGCCAGGGCCAATGAAGCTTTGATAAATGATCTTCGTTCCATGCCGGAAAAGGTTCCTATGACTGGCAGTATAGTGACCGCGCGGAGCCGTGCGCCGACAGGCGTCGCGGCGGGCTTCGGGCACTCGGCTCCTCCCGGGTTCGACTTTTTCGACAGCGGGCGGGATAAAAAATTCCACGGAAAAAAATTACAGCGCCAATGAGTTTACGGGAAATACGTCGCGGATGCGCGGGTTGGGCAAAAATATCTCTCTGCTTTGGGGTTAACGTAGCCATGAAGATAAATGAGACTTGGATCACTTTTTAAACCCCGGCGGCAATGTTAATAAAATGTTTTTGATTGCATGGGTTATTAATTATGTCTTCACCTGACTCCCACGCCGGGATTCACCAGGCCGGCATCATGACCGTCTTTCGCGTCACCAGCGGCAACTTCCTGGAAATGTACGATTTTATGGTCTTCGGCTATTACGCCAGCGCCATCGCCGCGGCGTTTTTCCCGAATAATAATCCGTTCGCCTCGTTAATGATGACCCTGATGACCTTCGGCGCCGGGTTCCTGATGCGCCCGCTGGGCGCCCTGGTGCTTGGGGCCTATATCGACCGCCACGGCCGCCGCAAGGGGCTGTTGCTTACCCTGGCGCTGATGGCGTTCGGCACCCTGACCATCGCCTGCGTGCCCGGCTACGCCACCCTGGGCGTGGCGGCGCCGGCGCTGGTGCTGCTGGGACGCCTGCTGCAAGGGTTTTCCGCCGGCGTGGAGCTGGGCGGCGTATCGGTTTACCTGGCCGAGATCGCCCCGCCGGGCAAGAAGGGCTTTTATGTCAGTTGGCAATCCGCCAGCCAGCAGGTGGCGGTTATCTTTGCCGCCCTGCTCGGCGTGGCGCTGCATCATCTGTTTGGCGAGGCCGTCATGGCGGCCTGGGGCTGGCGGGTACCGTTTTTTATCGGTTGCCTGATTGTGCCGGTGCTGTTCTGGATCCGGCGCATGCTGGAGGAAACCAATGCATTCAAACAGCGCCCCCACCATCCCCATACCGCCGATATCATGCGCTCAATGGCGGAAAACTGGCGGCTGGTGCTGGTGGGCATGTTTATGGTGACCACCACCACCGTGGCGTTTTATATGATCACCGCCTTTACGCCCACCTATGGCAAAAGCGTGCTGCATTTCAGCGAGCAGCAAAGTTTTATCGTCACGATGTGCGTCGGCGTTTCCAATCTGTTCTGGCTGCCGGTCATGGGCGCCATGTCGGATAAAATCGGCCGGCGGCCGCTGTTGCTGGCCTGTAGCGCCCTGATGTTGCTGACCGCTTATCCAGTGCTGCACTGGCTGGTGGTCGCCCCGGCGTTCGGCCGGCTGATGATGGCCCAGCTGTGGCTGTCTTTTCTCTACGCCAGCTATAACGCCGCCATGGTGGTCACGCTTGCCGAAGTCATGCCGGCCGACGTGCGCGCCACCGGTTTCTCCATGGCCTACAGCCTGGCGACGGCCATTTTCGGCGGTTTTACGCCGGCGGTTTCCAGCTATCTCATCCATGCCAGCGGCGATAAGGCCATGCCGGGGGCCTGGCTGTCGCTGGCAGCGCTGCTGGGCCTTATCGCGGCGCTGTTGTTGCCGAGGATGCGTCGCTACGGCGCGGTGTTCCGACGTGCACGGGCCATGCCGGCGGGCGTGGGACAAAATGACTAGCCGGGGCCAAAATGCGGCGGTACCCTGTTTTGCTTATGGCGTCGATAAGAGAAAGCGGCTACCCGGCGCGGAATTTCTGCATTATGCTGAACGCCTGATGTATTTGATTGACAGGCCGATAACGTGTCCATTACCCCCTTAAGCATCACCGACGCCACCGACGCGGATATGACCGCCATCCAGGCGATATACGCCTGGCATGTCCTGCACGGCATCGCCTCTTTCGAGACCGAACCACCCTGCCTGGCGGACATGGCGGCGCGGCGCGCCGGCGTGTTGGCGAAGGGATTGCCCTGGCTGGCGGCAAGGCTCGACGGTCGGGTGGTCGGCTACTGTTACCTGGGATTATATCGTCCGCGCCATGCCTACCGTTTTACCGTGGAGGACTCGGTCTATATTCATCCGGAAATGGGCGGCCAGGGAATAGGTTATGCCCTGCTGGCCGAGGCCATCGAGCGGGCGCAGCGGGGCGGCTGGCGCCAGATGCTGGCGGTTATCGGCGACAGCGGCAATATTGGTTCCATTCGTCTGCACGAAAAACTGGGATTCCGGCTTATCGGCACCCTGGCCGCCGTTGGGTTTAAGCATGGCCGCTGGGTCGACACGCTGCTGATGCAGCGGCCGCTGGGTGAAGGACAGGATACCTTGCCCGGGCCGGCCGCATAGCGGCCATGCCATAACGGATCCCCCGCCGCCGGGCGCCAGGCCCGTCATTGCCGACGCCGCGGTTTTAACGGGCTACTGGGCCGTGGTGTCCAGTATGCCCGGCGCCGACGGCGGCGAATTCTCGAAAATCATTTTCTGCGGCGTAGACAGCACGATGCCGGCGGCGCGCATGCGTTTAAGCATGTCAAACAACAGATCGCTTTTGGTGCCCGCCACGATACGCGGACTGCTGACGAACCCGGTTACGCTTAGCGTAATACCGCTGGGGCCAAGCTGGCTGAAGGTCACCGAGGGCGCGGGCGTATCCTGGATGGACTCATGATCGCGGTAGGTCTCAAGCAACAGATTACGCACCTGCTCCGGGTCGATATCCAACGGGAACGTCAGGGCGATGGTCGCCACGCCCTGGGCGTTGCCCATGGTGGCGTTACGCACGTTCTGGGAAATGAACTGTGAATTCGGCACGATAACGGTAGACCTGTCGCCCAGCTGGATTTCGGTGGCGCGCACGTTAATACGCCGGATGTCCCCCTCGACGCCGCTGATGGTGATCAAATCGCCTACTTTTACCGGGCGCTCAATCAGCAGGATAATGCCGGAAATAAAATTCTTCACGATTTCCTGCAAGCCGAAACCGATGCCCACCGACAGGGCGCTGACGATCCACGCCAGGTTGTTCCACTGGATGCCCAGCGTCGACAGCGTCAGCAGGGCGATCAGCACATACCCGATATTGCTGAACAGGATCACCAGCGAAGCGCGCATGCCGGGCTCCATCATGGTCTGCGGCAGGAAATCCTTATCCAGCCATCGCCTGGCCGAGCGCAGCACATAGATGCCGATGGCCAGGAAAATCAACGCGTTCATCACATGCGCCGGGACGATATTCAGCTTCTCCAGCCCCTTGCCGCCCCACATATCGATGGCCTTGTTCAGCAACGCCAGCGGGGTGGTGGAACCAAAGGTGCCGTTAAGCAACGCCACCGCGGCAAACAGGATCAGCACCGTTTTACCGATGGCCGACAACAGCGTGGAGGCCTGGGCCAGGTGGCGGTCGTCAAGGCCGAGGGAGTGTTTAATACGCTGGCCGACCAGGGTGGCAGGGGAAAACAAGCTATCGGACAGATCCACCACCAGGTGGATCAGCAGATAAAGGCAGGACAGGATAATGCCCACCCACACCAGCTCATATGTCAGGAACCGCGCCAGGGCGATATAGCCGATCAGCAGGGAAACAAGGATGGCGATGGCGGTGACGGTAATGCACAAGTGAATCAGCCCGGCCAGCGTCCTGCGCGCTTCCGGCTCCCCGCCTTCGGCCAGAAGCTTGCGCCGGGTACGGTTGGTGCGCAGCGGCGCGTAGCCTGCGGTCAGCGCCACCAGCAGCGCCGAAATGCCGTTGCCGAAAATCGTGGTGGCGACGCTGGTGCCGACCAGGTTATTCATCTGCTCCACCGCGCCGAACACCAGAATAAACGACGCCAGCATCGGCGGCAGCGAACGCATCGCCATGGCCACCGGATCGGCGATGGCCATCAGCCGCCACGAGGGGCGCTTGATGGAGAGCAATCCGCGGCCGAGCCCGGCAATCAACGCCGAAAACAGGGTGAGCTTAAAGATTTCGATGATAAAATCCGTCACCAGCTGCGAGACATCGGGATGGCGGAGAAACAGCAGCAAAATCAGCTGCGCCCCCAGCCCGACGCTGAATACGGTCACCAACGCGGTGGCGCAGGCCAGGAAACTGCGCCGCAGGCGCCCTTCCGGCAGGATATTGATACAGAACCACGCCGTCAGCTTGTCCAATAACCGACTGGCCAACGCCCAGACGGCCAGCGCCATGATCAGCAGCGCGGCCGAGCCAAAGCGCCACTCGGGCTCCCAGGCCGCAAGCCAGGCGTCTTTTAACTGTTCCCCAAAATTGTCCAGACGCCGCTTGTCTTCCGGCGCGGTATTGAACAACGGCGACCAGAAGCTACCCGACAGGATGCTGCCCGAGTTCAGCGCCATCTGCGTGCGCAGCGCATTGCGGCGGATATCGACGATTTGCACCGATAAGTTGGTGGCGCCGGTACTGATGGCCTTGGCATGTTCGAGCTGCCCGTCGATAAGCGTTTTGCTTTTATTCAGAGCATTGCGTTGCTGGGCGACCACGCTGGTCTCGGGCATCGCCCCCTCGGCGGGCGGCGGCCCCAGGATATCGAGCTGAGCCTGGACCTGGGCCCGATCCGGCTGGATGGCGGCCACCAGCGCGTCGGCGTCGGCGGCTAATTGCAGCGTCTCATCGTTCAGCGCGCTCAGCTGATTGTCATTGGTGGCGGCTGAGACGCGTTGCTTGATGCTGTCCAACTGCTTTTGCAGTTTGGGCAATTCCACGCTGGCCACCAGTTTCGGCGCGGCGGGGGCGGCGCCGGCCGGTGCGGGATCGGCGGCAAAGACAACATTGATGGGGGAAAAACCCGCCGCGATGATAAACACCATCAGGACGCAACGGTGCAAACATGTCCGAAAGAAAAAGTTATACATAGAGTAAATGATTCCGAAAATCAACGATGCCGTGGCCGCTACGCCGGTTGTTGTGCATGCGACGCTCACAGATAACTGCCGGTACTGATTATTATCTGCCGTCGTCCGCCGCTAGGCCGATAACGGTTTAATATTGTATGGCATTTTATTTGCCCCCTAATATTACACTGAATACCATCAAGCGTGTTGCCGTCAGCGGAGGAAACTTGCACGATGGCTGCCGGTGACGGGGGCGTTGCCGACGGTATCGTAGGGCAAATCACGGGTAAACGCGTTAAGACTTCTCTTGAACACGCCGGCGCCGGCAGGTGATAAGAATGCGTTAACGGCAAGGCGCGCGAAGGAAGGGATCGGCCGCCTATTCGTTTACCGCCGGATGAAATGCCGACTACGCTTAAGGAACCTGAACGTTAACCACCGCACGAGAAGTCGTTCACACGCCCGATGGCGTGCGCCTCTTCTGCGCAGTCACCGGCGGCTGTCCCCGAGCGTTAGAGCGCCAAGGCCACGGCCGCCTGATGGATGCCGATATTAGTACTTTATGACTAAACAAACGGAACTGAAAAAAATCAAACGGGTGGCTCTGCTGTTATTGGCCGTGGCCGCGGGCATATTTGTCGCGACGCTGTTTATACCGCCCGGCTTTTGGCGCGATGGAATCAAGGCCGTCGCCGAGGCGGCAATGGTCGGCGCCATGGCCGATTGGTTTGCCGTCGTAGCGCTGTTCAGGCGGGTGCCGATCCCGTTCATCGCCGCCCACACCGCCATTATTCCGCGCAATAAAAACAAAATTGCCGATAACCTGGCGCTGTTCGTCCGGGAAAAATTCCTCAATACGTCGTCCCTTGCCGGCCTTATCAGGAAACACGATCCGGCGCAGACCATTGCCGGCTGGCTGACCGACCCCGCCAACGCCGATCGTCTGGGCGGCCAAATCCTGCAGCTGATGCGCGGCTTTCTCGACTTTACCGATGACCGGCGCATCCAGGGTTTTATCCGCCGCGCCCTGGACGCTGTGATAGATAAAATCGACCTGTCCGTTTCCGTCGGCGCCATCCTGGACAGCCTGACCAAAGACGGCCGGCATCAGGATTTGCTGGACGCGGGGCTGCGCCAACTGGTTAAACTGCTGAACAAATCTTCCACCCGCACGCTTATCGCCGATCAGATTATCCAATGGCTTAAACGTGAGCATCCGCTGAAAGAAAAGGTTTTGCCGACGGAATGGCTTGGCGAACACAGCGCCACGGCGGTGGCCAACGCGGTGAACGCCTGGCTGGATGAAATTGGCCGCGATCGCGGCCATGAGCTGCGCGGGCGGTTCGATCGGCTGGCGCAAAAATTGATCGAGCGGCTAAAACACGACCCCGCTACTGCCCGCCGGGCGGAGGAAATCAAACATTACTTGAAAAACGATGAGGTGTTGAATACCTATATCAGCGGCCTGTGGGGTGATGTGCGCGGCTGGCTGAAAGACGATCTGGATCGGCCGGACTCGGTATTGCATGGCAAGGTGACCGACGCCGGCCTCTGGATGGGCCGGACGCTGGCGGAGGATGCCAGCCTGCGCGCTTCGTTAAACCAGCATCTGGAACAGGCGGCCCTGCGCATGGCGCCCGACTTCTCGGCCTTCCTGACCCAACATATCAGCGATACGGTAAAAAGCTGGGACGCGCGCGATATGTCGCGGCAAATAGAACTGAACATCGGCAAGGATCTGCAGTTTATTCGCATCAACGGCACGCTGGTGGGGGGATTTATCGGCCTGGTGTTGTACCTGCTGTCGCAATTACCGGCTGTGCCGGCCATGCTGCGCCTATGGTTGCAATAACAATAAACAACGGCATTTTTTTGCGTTCGTTAGCAAGCGCTTTTTTATCACAAATACATTAACGAAAAATCCACTGTCCTTTCTTAATTAACATGCTCCAATATGCCTTATATAGCACGCCATAATATTATGGCGCCCCGCTTACTTTTCCCGTCGGCAAGCTGCACAGATGCCTATAAATCACTGGAGATACTATGTTAAATACAACTATCAGCCAATATAATTGCTTTTTAACAAAAGAATCCAACGTCGCTGTCGCCGGTCATGCCAACTCATCAACAATTAATAATTACTATCAAAAAATTAACAACGTTCAGAACCAACATTATACTAATCTGCCGTCAAAGCAGCGCGAATGCGTATCTAAACCACATAACGGTATTGACACTGAAGAAACAGCTGAACAAAAATTAAAAGCGGATCGGTTATACGCCTGCGTGGCTTTATTTAAAAAACATCCCGAAAGCGTATCCACGGCGACAACCGGAAAAAATATTACCATCACTATTGCCGATCAATCCCTTAGCATACCGACCCGCAAGATTGTCTTGCCAGGCGGCTATGGTGTTTATATCGCGGAAATGGACGGGCGGTGGCTGCTTTCCGATGGGGAGATCTATCATATTGACGATCTTGCCGGTCCGCCCCGCACCTGGATGGACAATTTGGTCAATCTGCTGGAGCATCTCGCGGGCGTGGTCAGCGGCTATTACGCGAGCCGGATTTTCCAGGCACAACCCCGGGGCACACCGGGGCCGCAACAAGCAAAAATCGCCGCATCGGGGCACCGGCCCAACGCGCAAGCACGCGATATCGGTCCTTCCCCGCTGCGTGCCTCCGGCATATTAACCACCCTGTGGCAATCCCGTCATAGGTTCTTTCTACCCACATTGTTACCTGGCGCCGGCGCGGCAGCGGTAGATGACATTGAGCGGCGGCATGACCACGCCTTGCCCTTGTTTTCCGACCCGCCGATAACAGAAAACGACGATAATGGAAAAAATCATATCTGTGAAACAAACTTACATATCGCTAATCATGCAGCCAAAGAATTATATACGGAAATTAAACAGCAATATATCCCATTGGCGAAAGGTAAAATTTACTCGCTAGAATGGATGTACGATCTCAATATTTTTTTATACGACAAAATAACTGAACTATTTAACGATATTTCATACCTTAACAATATAGTGCAGTTTACTGATATTATAATGATCAAAAAATATATCGAAAACAATATTGAAGATTGTATTAAATCATCAGCAAAAATAACAAAATATGAAAATTCCAGCAGAAACTATTTCAAAGAGCAAAGGATGGTGGCCGATTTTTATCCTCAGATTAGCCACCACATTGAAGAGGCGTTGGGAAAAATCAATTTCAAACTTTTGCGTGAATTGATAGATTTTAAAAATGGCATTTCGTATGCCGATGCCAAAAAAAACCTGCTGCAACTGATTAAAGAATCATCATTAGACGATGTTGAAATGTATAGAGAACAATATACAATGCTTATTTTAATGCAAGAAGCGCAGCATAAATACGAAAGATCATTATTTAGTGATTCAATCCCAACAATAGACAGACTCATCTATTACAATTCCCGGGAAATATATATTGACATGCTCGATGAACAGCCCAAAAATCTCAAGCGGATTCTTATTAAGCGTTTTTTTTATTATATTTTCGAGTATAGCAGGAACAATGGTCTAAGCATTCAGGGCAATTATCTTTTTATTCCAGGAGAGCTGACTGAATACAGAAATCTTTTTGACCAGCCGGTCCCACCGTTAAGCGAAGAGGAAATAGCCGAGCTGGTGGCAAAGCAGATCGTGGATTTTATCCACGGCAGTGATAAATATCATCCCCATATCGACCGGTTGCTGCGTGACATCGCTTTTTATCGTACCCGCCTAGCTACTCACAACGCAGGCCAACGCTGGCAGGATGAAAGTTTGCTACCCTACCAAGAGACATTACATTGCCTTGAGAAAAGCGCGGCCACCAATCTTGCGCGTATGGACGATCCTGCCTATGCGCATAATCCTCAATGGATTAATACTTTATTCGATCAAATTAAATATGACAAGGAATGCATTTTATTGTTGAGTTTCCTTGAAAAGCTGCAAACCTCCTTAATAATTATAGTCGACGAGCATCAGCACGAACAAGTGTTGTTAGGCAGTAACACGGATGAGCAACGGCTGGCGGAAGCAAAAATCATGGCGATGATAATGGCCTTCCCCGGCGACGCCAGCAACAAATCAAAGCAGGACATACTCAACCAATACTTCCACCGCGTTACTATGGGCGATATTGAACTGCTTTTGAGAGCGTCAATCTACTGGTACATGGATTATCATCGCGTCCGGCCGGATCAGTTAAGCGAACTCAATTCATTATTTATCATCAAGCAATTTCAAGATGCAAAAAAAATGGTCGCGCTTGATTTCGAGTCGCGATCCGTTGAAAATTTCAAAAAAATATTTGAGTTGAAACCCTCGAGTGAATTTGATTCAGCCAGGGATTTTTATAACCAATTTATCCATTATAAAGCTTATTCCCTACAACAGGAAGCACGGCAATTTACATATAAAATTCTTTCCCGTTCGCAATTAGATTATTTGGATATGATCTATCCCCCCAAGGAAGTACATACTTTTAAAATCTATTCTAGGAATTACGTCCAGAATTCATTATCTCCCAATACTGATATCTTCGCGCCAAATAATAACTTTGGCACTTTTTCCCTGATTAAAACTTACAGTCATAAACTCATTATGGCATGCACTCTTTTTAGCGCTCCATTTATCAAAGAGATATCGATATCTCCTGAGAATGTCATACTTAGTTTTATTCGGGCTGAACATAAAAAAACCAATTTCGACCTTAACTGGCTTAATCGCCGGAAAATATCTATAACAACGGATGATTTATTAGAGCTTTTTAATATTCATTTTGACAACTCTACGTTGCGTATGTCGCCATTGAGTCTTTTCCTGATTGAACCAGAAGAAAACATTGCCAGCATGCCCACACCGGATTATGTTCTGGTGGCGGGAAAAGAAAAAGATGGATATAAGACGCTGATGGAAATAGTGGACTACTGGAATACGCAAATGCTAAAGGAGATAACAGATCAGTTAAAAATTTCGCTACGAGAAAGAAAATGGTGGCAAGAGTTGCTGGCGTTAATACCCTTTTATGAAATCTTGTGGAAGGAATGGCATGACGCTGACAACCAGCCCAATGGCATAGAAATCATATTCGATACTTTTGATCTGGCTTTTATGCTCGCGCAATTAACCGGTAGTGCGGCCAAAGGAACCGGGATATTATACAAACGTTTATTTAACATTGCCAATATCGATAACCTGCCCGTTAAGCAGCTGAATAGGGCTATTTCAAAAATACTGGTTGAAGAATTACCCACTATTGCAAGAAAAAGCTCGGGTTCTGTTGTTAGCAGCCTTATCGGTTATCTAAATCCGTTGCCGATACATTCCATATTCTCAAGGCAGGTAAAGCATCACTTATCTAAAAATATGGCCACGGTAATTTCATGGATGAGCAATTTTATTCTAAATAATATGGAGCAAAGAATGACTAATTTTATTCTTTGGTCCGCTAAAATTGATAAAAATTTGCTCTCTCAAAAAAACAACGATGGCACATTTATCCTTGATCAGGGACAGGGGACCACGCAGAAATTTATCGAGATTGACGATTATTTCTTTCAGGTTATTTGGGATGCCGCGATAAAATCCTGGCGTGTCGTCAAACCGACCGAGGTTATAAATTTCAATTACGCCATCCCTATGTATAAAAACGATAAAGGCAAATGGAGTGCCACCTATTTTTTGGATAATGACCGCTTCCCTATATACATGCGCTCCGGCCGTCGAACCCGGCATATAAATAAAGAAATTGATATTTTTACCATGGAACCATTACGCGCCATACAATTTACGAAAGACCATTACCGGGACAATAAATGGATGTACATTTACATGTTAGAAATCATGGTAAATGACTACACCACCCATATGAAAAATTTATTTGACCAAAACAGCGACATAAGTAATATGTTAACCGACTTTGTAGATTGTCTTGCCGACGAGCATAAATTCCGTGAGGTCTTTACGCAGGGATCCGGTGAGGAAAACATTATGCTGCGCCACTTTGTAACCGGTTTAGCACTGGATGGGGGAGTGGGCGTCGCCTACCGCATGCAACGCTTATGGCAGAATGAGCACGATCGTTTGCCGGTAGATCATATTGTTTTAGTCTTAAAGATAAATGGGAATAATTATATTGTTGATATGACCTACCTTCGTCCGTACGGAGCCGGGCTCATTGAAGACCGGCAGGTTTTTAATGAACCCGAATGGGCATATCTGATTAAAAAAACCATCAGCAACGATTACCCCCTGATAAAATACAAAGATTTCAGTAAAATTAAATCGGCTATCGCCTTTCCCTATCGTGAGGCGGAACATCCGGGAAAATACGTCAAAGGCGCGTTCTTGCTGCGTGAACCTATATGGTATAAAACCGCAGGGATTAAATATTATTATCGCTATGTCAAGGAAAAATTACCTGCTGAGTATGATGATACCCCTTCCGTTTTGTCGGCAGCGCGTAACATGACCGCTGAATATGATCGTATTGATCGAACAGATGAAAATCATCATATGAAAGTGACCTTTCCTTTTCTCATTTTGAAAGAGGCTAAACTTCTCAGCGCCCAGGAAACGGAAGATATGCAGCAAAAAACCACGCGGGCATTAGGTCAAAATTATCCCAGCCAGAGCTACATGTCAGCCGGTGTCGAACTGCTGGAAATCGATGATTTGTTAAAAATAAAGCCGGGAAAATTGCTCGCGGTATTCTATGATGATTTATATTTAAGCCATTTATTACTCAGCGTCGGCGATGGCCGCTTTGCAGGCGTAGGCAATAATTTATTTAACCCGCTGTTCGAGACCGGGCCTTCGATTATCCTGGCCGAAGAAATGGGTACTTTTTCCGAAGGCAAGCTCACGATAAGAAACACGTCCGAACAATATACCCTGATCGCAGGTAATCTTTTTAACGCGCCGCCTGATGAACCCGTTATGTCGGACAGGCTGGCGTTTCAGAAGATTGTTAACACCACTACGTATGGTGAAGAGGCCATCGCAGAATTTCCTGTGGCCGCAAGGGAAAAAACGCTGACCCAAAATACCTGGACGCTGGCGGCTTCGGCTGATAATCCCGCGGTGCTGACGCTTAAAATGGAGGCTGTCCCACAAAATATTTATCCCTCCCGCCCCCGCGAAATGGCGCACATTATCCGCGGTCTGGTTTATGCCAACAGCAAGCTGCCCGACCTCGCGCAGGTACGATATATGGAATTAATCACCCTCTTTGATGGATTTGCGCCTCATTCCCAGCGGGGACAGGTGCTGGCTAATGATCTCAGGCTCAACATCCAGCTGGGCCCCTATCTGGCGACAGATAACATCAGGCAACGGCAGCCCCATTGGTTTACCCGCTTTTCACCCTCTACCGTCGAACCGGGTGAAGCATTGCCAGCGCCGGTAACGCACAGGCATGGCGCTACTGAACATCGCCGGGGCTATGCAAAAACCAGGCGCCTGGCTGATATGGTGGAAATGCTTATTACCATCAGAAAATCACTCAATAACGCCCGCATCAAACGAAACGTCACTTTTTTACCCGATATTTTGAGTGATTTAGCGCGACTTATCATTCGCGATATGAATTTCTATGATTTTACCGGCATCTACCGGCAGCAGTTGGATAAAGAGTCTGAAGAAAAAATTTATCATATTCTCAGGGAGTACCAGGACTATATTGCGGAAGCGGACGAATATTACCTGCAGTGTTTTTTCGATATCCTTTTTTCCGTCAAGAATTTCCGCCGTCTTACCGAATTGATTTATCCCATGCCCATAACTACCGCGAACCATACGTTGCCATTATGGCCCTACAGCTGATGAACATCACCGCCGCGATCCGTCGCGGCGGTAACAGGATGGATGCCAGGCCATAAGCGCCTTGAGATACTACCGCTTGTGCGGTTTTAATAAGTCTTCCAGGCCGATGCGGCGGAACAGTTCGGCGCGCACCCGGTCCGCCATGCCATTGACCACCTCGCAGCCGTCCCCGGACGGGTCGATATGCACCCGGAACGGCCGGGTGCCGAAGGGCATATCCACGACCCGGACGATGGCCCTGGCCACCTCGGCGACATCGGCATTCGCCGGCTCCAGCGAAGACAACCCCTTCAGGCTTTGCTCCGCCAGCCCGGTGTAGGGCCCCTGATCGTATTCCGCGGCGCGCGGCGCATCGGCCGGCGCCCCGGCATGAGCGAAGTGATGGGTGCCGCGGGTAAACGCCCCCGGCACGATAATGCTGGTTTCAATTCCCCAGCGACTCAGTTCCGCGGCGTAAGAGACGGCCAGTGAATCCATCGCCGCCTTGGCGGCGAAGTAAGGAGACAGGTAGGGCGGCGTGCCTCCCCTGGCGCTGCTGGACGACACCCATACCACCAATCCCCTGCCCTGCTTGCGCAGCTGCGGCAAGGCGGCGCGGTTTACGCGCTGGGTGCTGAGCACGTTGATATCGTACAGTTGGGCAAATTGTTCCGGGGTAAACGCCTCCGCCGGGCCGAACGACATATGACCGGCATTATGGATCACCACATCCAGCCTGCCACACTCCCTGATAATGCCGGCAGTGGCGGCCTGCACCGATGCGTCGGACACGACGTCCAGCTCCACAGGGCGCAGATCGACGCCCTGTTCGGCGGCATAGCGCCGGGCTTCAGCCGCCTGCGGCGCGTTGCGCCCGGTGGTTTCACGCATGCCGGCGTAAACGGTATGTCCGGCTGCGGCCAGCGCCCGTGCGGTCAGGGCGCCAAAGCCGCTGGAGGCGCCGGTTATCACGATCACGTGTTTCATGGCCAAACCTCTTTTCAAGATGAAATGAATCGACTGAAAAGGCGTTAGATCAGCCCGCCATTGGCGCGCAGCACCTGGCCATTGATCCAGGCACCGTCGGCACCCACCAGGAACGCCACCACGGCGGCAACATCCTCCGGCGTGCCCAGGCGTTCCAGCGGCGCCATTTTGGCCATGCGGTCAACCACTTCCTGCGGTTTGCCTTTTAAAAACAGATCGGTTCCCGTTGGTCCGGGAGCGACGGCATTGACGTTGATCGCGCGGCCGCGCAGTTCCTTAGCCAGGATGGCGGTCAGGGTTTCCACTGCCGCCTTGGTGGCGGCGTAGACGCCGTAGGTTTCAAGCCGCAGGCCGACGACGCTGGTGGAAAAATTGACGATGCTGCCGCCAGTGCGCAGGCGCCGCGCCGCTTCCCGCAATCCGTTAAAAGTGCCTTTCAGGTTGATGGCGATCTGGCGATCAAACAGCGCGTCGTCACTGTCCGCCAGGGTGCTCAGGTTCATGATGCCGGCATTATTGACCAGGATATCCACCCCGCCGAACGCCTCTTCCGCCCGATCAAACAAGGTGGTAAAAGTCGCCGGGTCGCTGACGTCGCCCTGGGCGCTGAGGGCATGGCCGCCAGCCTGCGTGATCTGGCTGACCAGCGCGTCGGCCTCTTGCTGCTGGCGCGAATAATTAACGATAACGGTATAACCGTCATGGGCCAGGCGCCGGGCGATGGCGGCGCCGATGCCTCTTGAGGCGCCGGTAATGATGGCGACGCGCGATGTAGCGTTATTCATGCTGTTCTCCTGTCGGGTTGCCGGCCATACCCTGTCGGGGCCGGTGAAAACAGCATGGACCTTTTTCTTTTCCGGATAATCCCCTATTATTCGTCATCACTATCCGAAAATGAGAAACAATGCCTTGGACAGATACGATGCCATGCGGGTATTTACCCGGGTGGTTGAACAGCGCAGTTTTACGCTGGCGGCGCGGGATTTGGTCATTCCGCGTTCAACCGCCACCGACGCCGTCAAGCAGTTGGAGAACCGGCTGCAGGTAAGGCTGCTGCATCGTACCACGCGTCAGGTAAGCCCGACGCTGGATGGCGAGGCGTATTACCAGCGCTGCCTGCTGATCCTGGCGGCGGTGGAGGATGCGGAGACCGCCTTTAGCGGCGCCCGGCCGAAGGGATTATTGCGGGTAGACGTACACGGCACCCTGGCACGCCATTTCCTACTGCCCGGCCTGCCCGGCTTTCTGGCGCGGTATCCGGAAATCGAGTTTTTCATGAGCGAGGGCGACCGGCTGGTGGATCTGGTGCGCGAGGGCATGGATTGCGTATTGCGGGTCGGCAACCTGAAAGACAGCGATATGGTGGCGCGGCGTCTCGGCGCGCTGGCACAAATCACCTGCGCTTCGCCTGATTATATTCAGCGTTTCGGCCTGCCGGCTTCGCCGGCGGATCTGGCAGACCACAGGATGGTCGGTTTCCGCTCGTCCGCCACCGGTACCCTTATGCCGTTGGAATTCATGATCGATGGCACCCTGCACACCCGCACGCTGCAGGCCACGGTCTCGGTTACCGGCGCGGAGAGCCTGGTGGCGGCGGCGCGGCTGGGCATGGGGATAATCCAGGTGCCGCGCTACCATGTGGCCGGCGATTTGGCCAGCGGCGCCCTGTCGTCGCTGCTGGCGGATTATCCCGCCGCGCCGATTCCGGTTGCGGTGCTCTATCCGCATAATCGCCAGCTAGCACCCCGGGTGCGGGTATTTATAGACTGGCTGGGCCAGGAGTTCACCAACCGCAATGTCTGAGCGCGGGCGGTATCGCCTTAACCGGGCGTGAACTCAATCCAAATGGCTTGATGCTGTTTCAGATAGGAGGCCGGCGGCGGAGAAATGGCGACCGGGACAATTTGTTTTTCGATAAAGGCGCACAACGCCTTATCACCGGAAAACGACTTTTCCGGGCGCGTACCGCTGAAATCCAGTTTCACCGAGCAGGTCCTGCCGGCGAACTGACCGAATTCCTGATGCCAGATACAGCTCATCATGGCGGAGGCGGTATGGGCAAGATAGGTGCTTAATTCATCATCCATCCCGGCGTCCAGATAGGCCTGCCTGGTGGATTGATAATAATCCATTTCCGCGCCCGCATCCGGTTTGCCGCAAAGGGCCGGCGCGCTCGCAGCCCTTTGCGATAGCGCCGGCGCCTCGCGGTGCGGCGCCGGCGCGCAGGCGCTTAGTACGGCGCACAGCGCCGCCATAGAGAAGCTTTTATTGATGTCCATATCTCTACCTTAGGCTGAGCGAGGGCGCCCGGATGACGGTGAACCCATGAATCCGGCAATCATAGCAGCGATTTACGCTGCGGTCAGCGGCAAATTATGGATCCGGCCGGCGGGTGATGCCGGGTTTACTTTCCCGCGCCGCCGGCCTGAAAACATCCGCGCCGCTAACCGGGAAATGTCAGACCTGGCGCCAATGGCTCGGGCAGGGTCAATTGCTCGCTTTCCAGCGACGCCATGGGCCAGGCGCAATAATCCGCCGCGTAAAAAGCGCTGGGCCGGTGGTTGCCGGATGCGCCGATGCCGCCGAAAGGCGCGCTGCTGGCCGCACCGGTCAGCGGTTTATTCCAATTGACGATGCCGGCGCGGGCCTCAAGCAATAGCCGGTCGAAATGATGGCGATGGGGTGATATCAATCCCATGGCCAGCCCGAAACGGGTATTGTTGGCAATATGCAGGGCCTGGTCAAAATCGTCATAGCGGATAACGCTTAACAGCGGGCCAAAGTATTCTTCATCCGGGGCGTCAGGCACCGCGGTGATATCGATAATGCCCGGCGTCAGCAGGCTGCTTTCCGCCCGCGGCTGAGTCAGGGCCAGCAAGGCTTTGCCGCCCGCAGCCAGCAGTTGTTCCTGCGCCACGATAAGACTGGCCGCCGCCTGCAGGCTTATCACCCCGCCCATAAACGGCGGCGGTTGGCTATCCCAGGCGCCGATTCGCAAGGCGGCGCTTACCTTTACCAGCCGGCCGAGCAGGGCATCCCCCGCCGCACCGCGCCTAACCAGCAGACGGCGGGCGCAGGTACAGCGCTGGCCTGCGGAGATAAACGCCGAGTGGATAATAACATTTACCGCCGCGTCCACGTCGTCCGCCTGTTCAACAATCAGGGCGTTGTTACCGCCCATTTCCAGCGCCAGCATTTTTTCCGGCCGGCCGGCCAATTGCCGGTGCAGTTGATAGCCGGTATGGGCGCTGCCGGTAAACAAGAGCCCGTCGGTCTCAGAAGATTGAGCCAGGGCCATGCCGGTTTGCCGGCCGCCCTGCACCAGGTTGATAACCCCCGGGGGCAGTCCGGCTTCTTGCCACAAACGCAAGGTCAGTTCGGCGGTCATCGGCGTCAGTTCGCTGGGTTTAAACACCAGGGTATTGCCCGCCAGCAGCGCGGGCACGATATGGCCGTTGGGTAAATGCCCCGGAAAGTTATACGGGCCGAATACCGCCAGCACGCCGTGCGGCCGGTGGCGCAAGCTGGTCTGGCCGTCGCCCTGCGCCGCGACGCTTTCTGCGGTGCGGGCGTGGTAAGCCGTCAGGGAAATAGCCACCTTATTGATCATGGCCTGCACTTCGGTCTGGCTTTCCCACAGCGGCTTGCTGGTCTCGCGGGAAATGACGCTCGCCAGCTCGGTTTTATGCTGGGCAAGCAAACCGGCGAATGCCTGCAGCAGCTCGACGCGTCCTGACAACGGCCGCCTGGCCCAGGCGGGAAACGCAGCGCGCGCGGCCCGACATGCCTCGTCGACCTGAAGCGCATTCGCTTCGTTACCCTGCCATAAAAGCGCGCCGCTGACAGGGCAAAGCTTGGTAAAAGGATCGCCTTTGCCGCTGCGCCAACTGCCGTTGATAAAATGGGTCATGACAATCTCTCCATGGCGAAAATTGACTCCCAGCGCCGGTACGCCGGGCGGTAAACACCGGTGGTATGGGTCAGATTGCCCACTACTATTCCATAAAACAGGCCGCGGGAATGGGATAACCCACCCTCATTTTATTAATATCCCTATTAGAAATATTAATAACAAGCCGGGCCCCCCAATGCAATACAGCCTGGAACGGCGTTTCCGGTAAGAGGATCAAAAAGCAGGCCGCCATGGGCGCGCCGAACGGCGCAGCTAGAAAAACGCACGATGCGTGTAGCTCGATTCGGCATTGCCTACCTTTGTTAATGACTTAACATTCTTGTTAATATATTGACGTTCCTTAGGCCATATTATCCCGCTGGCCAAAATATTGCGATAGGCCTCGTTCATACTGATTTTTTCGCTATCAAGCAGCAAAGTCTGGCCGACATAAAGATCTTCAGGCAAAGCGGTAATATTGGTACCCTGGATGTTCAGATAACCCCCTACGCACAGATTACTCGGTAACGTTCTTATCGGCGTATTTTCAAGATCCAATCCGCCGTCAACCTCGAAATTGTCCGGCAGCTCGCTCAACTGCGAATTTTCCAGGAAGATACTTCCGCCAACGTGCAGGTCCTGCGGTAATCGCTTGATCGGCGTGTTTTTCAAGTCCAGGTCATCAAACACCTGTAACCCCTCGGGAAGATATTCAATGTCGCAATATCTCATAATAAGCGAATTAACAATTATCAATTTTTGCGGAATATGCCTGATTCCCGTATGGGTTAAATTCAAGGCGCCAAAAATTATTGTATTTCCATCAGGCTTCCTAATGAACTCAACATGACTATCAAAAAGGAACTCATAGAAGCAGGGGCTGAATTTACACATGCGTCTTCTCCTGCACCGGCAAATGTATAGTGTTATGTTGTTAAAATAGCTGCGTATTAAAACATATTTATTATCGAGTAGAAAGTACTCTACCACGTGGATTAGTGGACAGCGGCTAATTGTGATATACCAGTGATTAACAACGGGGCACATTGTGGCATAAAGCCCGGTATTGTCATGGCGCTGGCAGATTACGTTAAATCTTACCTGAACGATATATTCATTTTCCTTAAACACATAAAGAATTATTTTGAATATCAAAGAAGCGATCAGGATATCCGCCTTTTTCCGGACGCTGATACGCTTCCTGTTAATGTTATGGCATTTTACTTTACCAGGGGAGGGTTATTGTACATCGGCAACGCGCCTTGATTTAAGAGTACATATTATCCAATAGACAATAATGGAAACCATTAACGAATTAAGGGCCGCGATCCCCGCATCAAAGAGAAGGCCGGCCAGGATCCCCGTTACGCAGGCTATAACGGCCCGCCAGCCGATGACAGGCGTCAATGCCGGGTCCGGCAGGGCATGGTTGGCGCGCGTTTGGTCGAGGAGCCGGCGGCTGGTTCGCAGCAGATAATAATCACAAACCATAACGCCTGCCACCGGAGGGAAAACCACACCCATCAGGATAAGGAAATGCTGATATTGCTCCAGAATGCCGATTAGCGTCAATATCGTGCCGCAGGCACCCAAGATAATCGTCAGCCGGCGATAGCTTAACTTCCTGCCGGTAATGCCTTCGAAAGCGTTGGCCAGCGCCAGGGAAGACGAATACAAATTGGCGTCATTGATTTTCACCGCCGACAGGATCACCGCGGATACGCCTACCCATCCGGCGGTCTGCGTCATCACCGCGACCACGTCCGACGTTCCCAGCGCATGCGCTATCAGGATGGCGATACCGTTAACCACGAATTCGCCGATGATAATCGAGACGGTGATCATCCAGAAAACATGCCGGCCGTTTTTACAATAACGGCTGATATCCGCCGTGGTGACAGCGCCGACGATACAACCGCCCGCTACGCTGGTGGCCGCCATCCCCAGGGTCATGGGTTCGCCGATAGGCGCGGCGGCGACCAGGGCGGCAACATCATGGCCGGCCAGCAGCTCCAGCGCGATCCAGCCGACCACCAGGAAGAAGAGCGGTACCGATATCATGGCCGTCCAGCCCAGGGCGCGAAAACCGCAGGCGACCAGGGCGGTAAGCGCCATGCCGGTAATAACCGCGGAGCAGCCGAAACCGAGCCGCCCTCCCAGCATATAATCAACGCCATGGGCAAAAATGGCGTTCTGCACGCCAAACCACCCTAACAGGCTAAGGGCGATCACAACGCCAATCAGCACCGATCCCGCCTGGCCGAAACCGCACCAGCGGGCCAGCAGGCTGGTGGACAACCCCTCCCTGGCGGCGGCCAGTCCCAGCCCCAGGCCGACGAATTCCAGGATCAGGCTTCCCAGAAAGGTCGCGAACAGCGCCTGGTAAAATGTCATGGCATGGCCAAGCATCGCCCCAAGCAAAAATTGCCCGAGGGTGGTGGTAATGCCGATGCGTATCATGGTCACGGTGAGAAAGCCGGAGCGCCGCGCGTCCGGTACGCGCGCGCAGGCATAATCATTGGCGGCGATATTGATTTTTTCCATCACAAATATCCTTATAGTGTAAATAGCGCCAGATGCGGGATCGGCGGTTTATACGTTGGTTATATATCTAATTTTATAATTTACGTTTAATTAAAATTAAAAAAATGAAGGTGTAAGCTACACGGGCGCCTTCGGCTTAACGGCCTGCATTCTATAATGACAATGTATTTTTATCAGTTATTAATATCTTTTTTACCCCTCTGGACAGTACTATGTTTAAACATTATGATGGGGATATGGACAAGTTGTGATTAATTAGGTGGCACACTAATGGAAGTTAATATGAAATGCGCTGCTGGGATAGCCGAGCGATTTGCAATTGAAATATCACCACAGCTTTTGATGTTCTGGGATAATTCCAGCGAGCCGTGGGGCGTTAAAGATACAGAATCTCGTTATGCCTATGCAAATAAAGCTTATTATGACCTTATTAATGTAAAGCGCTCGTTACACAATATTGAAGGCTGCCTGGACGATCAGTTGCCCTCCTCCATTGCCGAATTCGCCTGGCATTTCAAAGAGCATGACCGCAGCACGCTGCAAGTCAAAGATCGGCTCTGTTCCCTGGAAATTCATCGTTATGGCGGCGAACAGCTGCTACAGCCCTATTATTTTGATAAATTCCCTTTATTTGACCATAGAATCGGCAAATGTATCGGCACCGTTTTCCATGCCCGCAAGTTTGAGCATTTTTCCCTGCTGAAACATATTAACGGCGAGCGTCCCACGTTCTTCTCTTTTTTCCCGCCGGAACAGCTGTTTTCCGAAGGCGAGTTGGACGTGATCTTTTATGCATTGCAATCCATGAGCAGTAAAATAATAGCCAAAAAACTTAACCTCTCGTTCAGGACCGTCGAGAATAGATTGCTTATTGTGTATAAAAAAGCCGGCGTGCACTGTTTAAGCGGGCTAGTGGATTTTTGCCGTGCCAAGGGGTTCGATCGTTACATTCCGCAAAAATTTTTCTGCGCCGGCAGCCAGCTGATCAACATCAATGCCAAAACCCGGCTCTCCGTGCCTGCCGCCTGAAATCATCCCTGCATAAACCCCATAGACTGGCGCGCATGAACGCGGATGCAAAGGCCAGGCCATTCATCCTGCGCTATAGTTAGTACTACATTGACTCAATCCAGCGGCATACGCGCCTTTTCAGGAAATCAGGGACATGGCTGACTTACCTCAAACCGACGCGATACGACGCATTGGGGAACACGGCATCATCGGCGATTTACAGACCTGCGCACTGATCGCCGTTGACGCCAGCATTGACTATTTCTGCTGGCCCGACCTTGACAGTCCGTCCGTGTTCAGCGCGCTGCTGGATACCGACGCGGCCGGGGTTTTCACCTTATCCCCCGATTGGCCGGATGCCCGCAGGCAACAGCTTTACCTGCCCGACAGCAATATCCTGCAAACCCGCTGGCTGGACACTACCGGCTTGGCGGAAATCACCGATTTTATGCCGATCTGCGACGACGAAAACCGCATGCCGCGCATTATACGTCGCCTGAAGGTGCTTCAGGGCGAAGCATGCTTTACGCTGCGCTGCGCGCCGGTGCACGACTATGCCCGCGCGGCCACCCGCGCCCGCCTGGACCATGAGACGGTGGTGTTTACCGCTCCCGGCCAGCCCAGCCTGCGCCTGGTGTCCAGCGTCCCCCTGCATACCGCCGCGGGCACCGCCGCCGTGGCCCGTTTTACGCTTAAAGCCGGTGAACACGCGGAATTTATCTTCGGCAGCGCCCGCGACCCGCAGGTCAATCTGGATAATACCCGGGTATGCTTCGATACCACGCTGCGCTATTGGCGGCGTTGGAGCGCCGCCAGCAGCTATAAAGGGCGCTGGCGGGAAATGGTCAACCGATCGGCGCTGGCGCTTAAGCTCCTGACCTCCTGGAAACACGGCTCCATTGCCGCCGCCGCCACTTTCGGCCTGCCTGAGCATCTGGGCGGCGCGCGCAACTGGGACTATCGCGCCTCCTGGATCCGCGACGCCTCGTTTAGCGTTTATGCCCTGATGCGCCTGGGTTATATCGAGGAAGCCGGCGCCTTTACCACATGGGTGGGCCGCTGCATGGAAAACAGTCAGTTTGAGCCGGATAAACTGCAGGTCATGTATCGGCTGGACAGCGGTACCGAACTGCCGGAGGCCAGCCTGCCGCATCTGTCGGGCTATGCCGGGTCGGTGCCGGTACGCATCGGCAACGGGGCTTACCGGCAGCTCCAGCTCGATATTTATGGCGAACTGATGGATGCCGTTTACCTGGCGAACAAATATGGCGAGGCTATTTCGCACCGCGGCTGGCAGCATATCGT
Organism: Sodalis sp. RH14; assembly: GCF_047324285.1. Lineage (NCBI taxonomy): Bacteria > Pseudomonadati > Pseudomonadota > Gammaproteobacteria > Enterobacterales > Bruguierivoracaceae > Sodalis > Sodalis sp. RH14. Next base: position 461,896 of record NZ_CP178739.1, on the reverse strand, counting down.
CAGGATGATCGATCATGTCTGCAACAGCTGGAACCAGCCGGATGCGGGCATCTGGGAAATGCGCGGTGAACCCCAGCATTTCCTGCACTCCCGGCTGATGTGCTGGGTGGCCATCGATCGCGCGCTGCGCCTGGGGATGAAACGCTCCCTGCCCATGCCCTACGATCGCTGGGATCAGGCGCGCACCGATATCCGCGCGGATATCTGGACGCATTTCTGGAATGATGAGCTAGGCCATTTTACCGCCACGCGGCACGGTCAGGACCTGGACGCGTCCATGCTGCTGATGCCGCTGTTCCGTTTTGTCGGCGCCACCGATCCCGACTGGCTCGCCACCCTGGACGCCATCAGGGATACGCTGGTCCAGGACGGCCTGGTGCGGCGCTATAATAACGAAAACACGCCATCCGATACCTTGCCCGGCAGCGAGGGCGCCTTCGCCGCCTGCTCGTTTTGGTATGTAGAGTGCCTGGCGCGCGCGGATCGCCTGGAGGAAGCGCATTTCGAATTCGAAAAACTGCTCAGCTATGCCAATCCGCTCGGCCTGTACGCTGAAGAATTCGACCAGCGGGGCTACCCGCTGGGCAATACGCCGCAGGCGCTGACCCATCTGGCACTGATCAGCGCGGCGTTTTTCCTTGACCGTAAGCTCAGCGGACAGGAACCGCTATGGCAGCCCTGACCGCCCGCCGTTTATGCCGGGAGCTTACGCCGTCTCCGGCAGCAGGCCGATAAAGGTGGTCTTCTTGCGCGGTTCGGTCATCAGCGGCGCCAATTGCTCAACGCAGCGCAGGTAGTGCGCGGTTTTTTTATGCGCCGCCACCGCCTGTTCATCGCGATACGCCTCGTAAATATAAAATCGGGTCGGCACCTGCTCGTCCTGCAGCACGTCGAAGCGTAAATTGCCTGGTTCCTGAATCGAACCAAGATGATTTTGCCGGAAAACCGCAATAAAATCGTCTATCTTGTCGGCTTTGACATTGATCTCCACCAGCGTCACATGCATTACCTGCCCCCTTCTATCGGGTGTTGCTCGCTTTTGAACAGCGCATACGCGCGCTCGGCGTTTTCGCCGTGGTGCACCACCGCCTGCACGGCTTTCAGCATCGCCACCGGCGCCTCGGACTGGAAGATATTCCGCCCCATGTCGACCCCGGATGCGCCCTGGTCAATGGCGCGATAGCACATCTCCAGCGCCTCCCGTTCGGGCAGTTTTTTGCCGCCGGCAATGACGATCGGCACCGGACAGCCCGCCGCCACGCGTTCAAAACCGATATCGGTATAATAGGTCTTGATCACCTGCGCGCCGATTTCGGCGGCAATGCGTGTCGCCAGCGAAAAATAGCGCTGATCGCGCGCCATATCCTTTCCCACGCCCGTGACCGCCATGGTCGGCATGCCGTAGCGCGTGCCCTGGTCAATCAGCTGGATAATATTTTTTATCGACTGATGCTCGTATTCGCTGCCTATATACACCTGCGCCGCCATCGCCGCCACGTTCAGGCGCAGCGCATCTTCAATGGATACCGCCACCGCCTCGTTCGACAGTTCACCTAAGATGGAGTTGGCGCCGGACGCGCGCAGCACCACCGGTTTATTTACCGCCGGCGGCACCTGGCTGCGCAGGATGCCGCGCGTGCACATCAGCACGTCGGTATGGGCGAACAGCGGCGCGATGTGCAAATCGATCCGCTCAAGACCGGTGGTCGGCCCCTGGAAATAACCATGGTCGAACGCCAACATTACCGTACGGCCGGATACGGGATTGAAAATCCGCGCCAGGCGCGATTGCATGCCCCAGTCAAGCGCTCCGCTGCCCTTGAGGAAAAACGGCACATTGCGCTGCGCCACGCCGATGCCGAAATCCTTGCCGTCCTTGATATCGTCCAAATCAGCCATAATCATGTCTCCTACGCAGACCGGTTAAAAATCGTATTTATCGATATTGTCTTTATTGAACTGCACGCGTTCGGGCAGCAGGACGATGCCGTTGTTCTTGGCCTCATATTGATATCCCTGCACGCTGTTGGCGGAGACCTCCACCGCGCCCACCTGCGGGATGGTCAGTTTATCGCCGACATTGAGGTCGCCCTTTTGCAGCATTTCATGCGCCACATACACCGCAATCTTGCCCTGCTGTACCACATCCCACAGGCCAAAGGTCTTCACCGTGCCGCGTTGCACATAGGGACGCATGACATTAGGCGTGCTGAAACCGACGATGGTCACGCCCTTACGGCCAAGATTCTCCGCGGCCTGCGCGGCGGCGGGCAGCGCGTTGGCGTCAGGCGCGATAATCGCATCCAGGTCCGGGTAGGCCTTCAGGATACCCTCGGCGGTTTGCAGGGATTTGGTGGCGTCGTTATAGCCGAACTGCGTGGTAACGATAGTCCAGCCGGGATGATCGGCGCTGATTTTGGCCTTTGCCTCTTTGACCCATTGATTTTGATCGGTAACGGTCGGGCTGGAGTAAAAAAACGCCACCTTGGCCTGCTCCCTGGTGATCTGTTTCGCCGCCATATCCACCAGCAGCGAGCCGAGCTGTTTCGGCGTACCCTGGTTGATATACACCGAACGGCACTCCGGTTTGGTATCGGAATCCCAGGTCAGCACCTTTACCCCGCGTTGCATGGCCCGCTTGAGCGCCGGACACAGACCGTCGGGCGACACCGCCGATACGATGATGGCGTTGTAGCCCTGGTTGACAAAATTGTTGATTAACTGTACCTGCCCGGAGACGCTGGGCTCGGTAGGGCCGTCATAGGTAACGTCGACGCCCAGTTCCTTGCCCGCCGCCAGCGCGCCGTTGCCGCCGCTGGTAAAAAAACCCACGCCCACCAGCTTGGGGATAAAGGCGATGCGCTCGGCGGCCTGGGCGGTGGCGAACCCCGCGGCCGCCAGCAGGAACGCGCCCGCCATTGCTCTATTGCGCCAGATACTGTTATCCATGTTCGACTCCATTGATCTCAGAGATAGTCATCATAAGGAAACCCGCGGGCGCAGCCGGCGAGTCAGGAAGCGGGCCAATAGTTCCCGATGCAGGCTGGCGGAGCGGCCGATAACCACCAGGATCAGCAGCGCGCCCGACAGGGCGCTGGAGACCTGGTTGGCGACGCCCGCCATTTGCAGGCCCTGCTGCAAAAAGCCCACCAGCAGGGTCGCCAGCGCGGTGCCGAGGATGGAACCGGAGCCGCCGTAGATATTGGCCCCGCCGAGCACCGCGGCGGTAATCGCCGGCATCAGCAACGCGCCGCCGAGGTCGGACCGGGCGGAGCCGAAATAAGACACCAGCAGTACCGCGGCCACCGCCGACGCCAGGCCGGTCAAGCCATATACCGCGCACAGGGTGCGCCCGACCGGCACCGCGCTATAACGCGCCACGCGCGCGTTTTGGCCGATAACAAAGCAATTGCGGCCGAGCCGCGTGCGGTGCATCAGCAGCCAGAACCCGAGAAGCGTCAGCAGGAACAGCAGCAGCGGCATCGGCAGGCCGCCCGGCGCCAGGTTGGCGAAATCGCTGAAGACCGCGGGAAAACCGCCGATGCCTTCAAACCCGGTGGCGCCCGCCAGGCCTGACAGCAGCAGGGCGCTGCCGCCGAACAGATACAGCGTGCCAAGGGTTATCACCAGCGGATTCACGCCGGTATAAAGAATCAGGGCGGCGTTAAGCAGCCCGCACGCCAGGCCAAGCAGCAGGGTCAAGGGGATCGCCAGGGACAGGGGCACCCCGCCCTGGAACAGGACCCCGAGCGCGATGGCGCACAGTCCGACGGTGGCGGCGAAAGAGATATCAATCCCGCCGCTGACGATGACCATGGTCAGCGGCAGGGCGACGATGCCGATGGCGATAAAATCACTGGTGCTGAACAACAGCATATTGAGATCCAGCATGCGCGGGTTGATGACGCCGAACAGCAGGATTTCCGCTATCAGCAGCACTATCAGCGCGCCTTCCCAGCCATAGCCTTTTAGTTTTGCCGGTTTCATCAGGCCACCCCGCTGTTCTTTTTAGTGGTGCCGGACGCCGCCGCGCGCGCGCCGCCGCCGGGGCGTTTTTTAGCGTCTTTGGCCTTCGCCGTCGGCGCCGGCATAAAACGGGCGTATTTCTGGCGGCGGCGGTTCAACTCCAGCGCCCGGCGCAGGCGGCCGTCGAAAATCAGCACGCCGAGCAGCACCAGGCCGGCGATAAAATCATTCCACCATGCCGGCAGACGCAGCAATACCAGCACGGTGTCGATTTGCGTCAGGAAATAGGCGCCGAGGATGGCGCCTATCACCGTACCGGTGCCGCCCAGCAAACTGATGCCGCCCAGCACGCAGGCGGCGATAGCCTTCATTTCCAGTCCGCTGCCGGTCTGGTTGGGGACAAAACCGATCTGCGAGGCAAACACGATGCCGGCAAGCGATGCCATCGCCCCATTAACGGCAAACGCGGCGATACGGATGGCGTTTACCGGCACGCCTAATTGGCGCGCGCCCTGCAGATTGTCCCCCACCGCATAGAAGTTGCGCCCGAACGCGCTGCGCGAGCATAGCCAGAACAGGCCGGCCAGCAACAGCATGATCACCCAGCCGATGGGCGAGACGCCAAACCAGGACGGATTGGACAAAGACTTTAACCCGGACGGCAGGCCTTCAATCCATTTACCGCCGGTCAGCAACAGCATCAGTCCCCGGTACAGCCCCAGGGTACCAAGCGTGGCGACAATGGCGGGTATCCGGCACCAGGCGACCAGCACACCGTTAAACAGCCCCGCCGCCAGCCCGGTCAAAAGGGTAAACACAATGGCGGTGGCCAGCGGCCAGCCGGCATTGAGCAACAATCCCAGCGTTACCGCGCAAAGACCGGCGATGGACCCCACCGACACATCGATATTGCGCGTCAGCATAACCAGTGCGGCGCCCATCGCCAGCAGCATCAGGATCTGCGCGCTGCTGAAAATCATCAGCAGCGTCTGGAAACCGATATAACCGCGATCAAGCGCCCCCAGCAGCACAAACAGCACCAGGATGGCCAGCAAGGCGGTAAATTCACGGTTATTCTGCAATAGTCTAAGCATCCGCGATCTCCTCATCCGGGGCATGGGAGCCAAAGGCCATGCGCATCATGTGTTCTACGCTTACGCTGCCGCCCGTCATGGGCGCGCTTAATTGCCCCTGATGCATGACAAAGACCCGGTCCGCCAGCAGCGCTATCTCTTCCGGATCCGAGGAAATCAGCAGCAGCGCCACATTCTGCGCCACCACCCCGCGCAGCAGCTGGTAGATATCGGCGCGCGCCGATACGTCGACGCCGCGCGTCGGTTCGTCGACGATCAGCAGACGGGGCTGCGCTTCCAGGCATTTGGCGATCAATAGCTTTTGCTGGTTGCCGCCCGAGAGGGTGCGCGCCGGCTGATCGGGATCGGCATATCTGATGCCCAGCGCGCGATGGTAGCGTTCCAGGGTGGCTTTTTCCCGCCGGGGATGCAGCCACCAGCCGCGGCGGCCGGCGGTCAGCGCGGCGGTATTCCAGTACAGCGGCGCATCCAGGTACAATCCCGACGACTGCCGGTCCTCCGGCAGGTAGACCAGCCCGGCCGCCAGCCGCTGGGCCAGCGTCAGCGATCCGATATCGCGTCCCTCCAGCCGTAGCAGCCCGCCGCGGACCGGGCGCAGGCCATACAGCGTTTCCGCCAGTTCAGTCCGCCCGGCGCCCACCACGCCCGCCAGGCCGATGATTTCTCCGGCATTAACCGTGAAAGAGACGTCTTTAAACCCTTCGCCGGTAAGGCCCGACACGTCCAGTACCGGCCCGCGGGCGGCGAAGGTATGGCGCCGTCCCGGCAATTCCAGCCACATCTTCTGCTCCACCGGCAGGCTATCCACACGCGCCACGGGGGCGATCGCCTGGATAAGCGCGTCGGTGGTAAACTCACCGATGGCGCCGCTGAGGGTAATCGCGCCGTCGCGCATAACGCTGACCCGGTCCGCCAGGGCATGGACCTCCGGCAGTTTATGGGAGATAAACACCACCCCCACCCCTTGACCGGACAGGCCGCGCACCTGTTGAAACAAACGTTGGGTTTCCACGGGGGTCAGCGACGCCGTGGGTTCGTCGAGGATCAGGATACGCGCGTCGCGCATCAGGCCGCGCAGGATCTCGACTAACTGCTGGTCGGCCACTTCCAGCGTGCCGGCCGCGGCCTGCAGCGGCAGATCGCAGCCCAGGCGGTGCAACAGCGCCTGCAATTTCCGGCTATCGGCCTGATGGCGCGGCAGGCGGAACAGGATATTCTCCTTAACCGTCATGTTGGGAAACAGCATCGGCTCCTGGGGCACCAGATAGATACCCAACTGATGCGCCCGGGCGGGCGTCAGCGACGGGCAGGGCTCGCCCATGATGCTCAGGGCGCCGCTGTCCGGCGCCACCACGCCGGCGATGATTTTCATCAGCGTCGACTTACCCGCGCCGTTGCCGCCGAGCAAGGCATGCACTTGCCCCGGCATCAGGGTAAAGGCGATATCTTTTAATACCGCCACGCCTGAATAGTGTTTGCTGACGTTATGCACGCTGAGCAACGGCGTGGGTTCCATCGGGGATGGTAGTATCATGCTGCCTCGACGCGTATGAACAAATGAATTTAAAATTCAAAACTGTTCATAATCCTAGTTGGGCCGTTATAATAAAACCGCCAGATCGATCACATTTTGTGCATCACGGGGTTATTAATCGCCGTACCAGATGGCGGAAAGGTCTTTTTGTCGTCTCCATCACAATTTAGCGTTGTGATTAATTGAACAATTGATTTAAATTTTAATAAGTGTTCTATATGAAGAAAAATAATCCGGATCATTTCAACCCAGCGGACAGCAGCATGGCCGAGCAGGAACTGTTAGCGCGTATAGCGTGGTTTTATTATCACGACGGCATGACCCAGGGAGAGATTGGCGAGCAGCTTGGGCTGACCCGCCTCAAGGTGTCGCGTCTGCTGGAAAAAGGCCGCCAGTCGGGCGTCATCCGCGTACAAATTAACTCCCGTTACGAGGGATGCCTGGAGCTGGAAAACCAATTGCTGGAGCGTTTCGATTTGCGCCACGCGCGGGTGTTGCCGGCCTTGCCGCAGCGGGATATGAGCCAACGCATCGGCATCGGCGCCGCCCAGGAGATCATGAAGCAGCTTCAACCGCAGCAACTGCTGGCGGTGGGTTTTGGCGAAACCGCCATGAGCACGCTGCAGCATCTGAGCGGTTTTATCACCTCGCAGCAGATCAGGCTGGTGACCCTTTCCGGCGGGGTCGGTCCCTATATGACCGGCATCGGCCAGTTGGACGCCGCCTGCAGCGTCAGCATTATCCCGGCGCCGCTGCGCGCGTCCTCGGCAAGCGTGGCGGAAATTTTCCGCCAGGAGCGCAGCGTACAGGATGTCATGCTGACCGCCTGCGCCGCGGATATCGCGGTGGTAGGCATCGGTTCGCTAAGCCAGCGGCGCGAGGCCACCATCATGCGTTCCGGTTATATCAGCGAGGGGGAACAGCTGCTGTTCGGACGCAAGGGCGCGGTAGGCGATATTCTTGGCTATTTTATGCAGCGAAACGGCGAATTGACGGCGGCCATGCCAATCCACCAGGAACTGATCGGCATATCGCTGCGGGATTTGGACAATATTCCCTTGGTGATCGGCGTGGCGGGCGGCGTGGAAAAAGCCGAGGCCATCCTGGCGGCGCTGGCGGGCAAACATATCAACGCCCTGGTCACGGAAGAAAGTACGGTGAGGGCCATGCTCGATAGGCTGTAATCCATACCCATAACGCGCCCCGGCGCGGATAAAACAGAGATAAAACCATGACATCACTCTGTAACCCTACGCACAATGACCCCGCCCCCGGCGGCGATTATCTGATGGCGATCGATGCCGGCACCGGCAGCGTGCGGGCGGTAATTTTCGATACCGCAGGCAATCAGGTGGCCGTGAGCCAGGCTGAATGGCGGCACGTCTCCGACCCCGCCATCCCAGGGTCCATGGACTTTGATCTGGACAACAACTGGCAGCTGGCCTGCGGATGCATACGCCAGGCGCTGCAACGCGCCGGGCTTCCTCCCCTGGCGATTCGGGCGGTGGCCACCTGCTCCATGCGCGAAGGCATCGTGCTCTATGATCGCCACGGCAAGCCCATCTGGGCCTGCGCCAACGTCGATGCCCGCGCCAGCCGCGAAGTGGCCGAGCTGAAAGAACTGCACGATTATTGTTTTGAGCGCGAGGTGTATGAGTATTCCGGGCAAACCCTGGCGCTGAGCGCCATGCCGCGCCTGTTGTGGCTGGCGCACCACCGGCCGGACGTGTATCGCCGGGCGGCGACGCTGACCATGATAAGCGACTGGCTGGCCTATATGCTTTCCGGGGAACTGGCGGTCGATCCCTCGAACGCCGGCACCACCGGCATGCTGAGTCTCTCCAGCCGCGACTGGCAACGAAGCCTGCTGGATATGGCCGGCCTGCGCGCCGACATGCTCTCGCCGGTGCGCGAGACCGGCACCCTATTGGGCGAGGTCACGCGCCTGGCCGCGCATGCCTGCGGACTGGCGGCGGGCACCCCGGTCGTCATGGGCGGCGGCGATGTACAGCTCGGCAGCCTGGGATTAGGCATCGTGCAGCCGGGACAAACCGCGGTGCTGGGCGGCACCTTTTGGCAGCAGGTGGTTAACCTGCCCGCGCCGATGACCGATCCGGATATGAACATCCGCATCAATCCCCATGTCATCCCCGGCATGACGCAGGCCGAGTGCATCAGCTTTTTTACCGGGCTTACCATGCGCTGGTTTCGCGACGCTTTTTGCAGCGAGGAAAAATCCATCGCCGCGCGCATGGGCGTGGACACCTATAGCCTGCTGGAGGAAATGGCGGCCCGCGTACCGGTGGGATCCCATGGCATCATGCCGATATTTTCCGACGCCATGCATTTTAAATCCTGGTATCACGCCGCCCCCTCGTTTATCAATTTGTCCATCGATCCCGATCGCTGCAATAAACAGACGCTGTTCCGCGCCCTGGAAGAAAACGCGGCCATCGTTTGTGCCTGCAATCTGGAGCAGATCGCCCGCTTCTCAGGCGTACAGGCGCCCTCCTTGGTTTTCGCCGGCGGCGGATCCAAAGGTAAGTTATGGTGCCAGATCCTCAGCGACGTTACCGGCCTGATGGTTAAAGTACCCGAGGTCAAGGAAGCCACGGCGCTGGGCTGCGCCATCGCCGCCGGGGTGGGCGCCGGCATCTATCCGGCGCTGGCCGAAACCGGCGAGCGCCTGGTGCGCTGGGAGCGTGAATACCAGCCCGACATGGAAAACCATCAGCGCTACCAGGAAATGAAAATCAATTGGCAGGCGGTGTACGCCGACCAGCTGGGCTTGGTGGATCATGGCCTGACCACCTCGATGTGGAAAGCGCCCGGGCTGTAAACGGCGGGGAGTGCCGGCCGCGTTGCAGGGATGGCAACGGTATGGCGCAGGTTATATCTCTTAACGGCAGTCATATAAAAAAGGTTGTGGCCTGATAGGTTGCGCCGAACTCCAGGATGTTGAACCCGCGCTTATTTTCCGTGAGTAGTGTTCTGGCGCCGTCTTGCCATTGAAACGAGGTCGCCGGGCATACGCTTATCATGCAATTATTTTGTATTTCCTGATATTCTGTATGCGCATGGCCGCAGCACAGCGCCTTGATTTCATCGTGAGCCTGACAGAGGGCGATAATGTCTTCGCCGTTAAGCAGCATGCAATCATCGACCAAAGGTATACCTACGGCAACGGGGTGATGATGCATAAATAATGCGATATTATTTTTTTCACCGCCGGCGATTTTCCTGCGCAATGTCTCCTGCGCCTGCGCGGACAGGAAACCGCTGTCCTGGTTATTTTGTACGGTGTCGACGCAGATAAATTGCCAATCGTCGCATAACAACGCCTCTATCTTGCCGACGTTGTTTTCCGCGCCGAATACCGCAGCCAGATTTATTGCGTTATCATGATTACCACCCAAATAATAAATCGGCAGACTCAGCCTTTTCATCTGTTGCAGCGCGAGCCGATAAGACGCGTGAGAACCGTCATCAGAGATATCACCGGTAACCAGCAGTGCTTCGCATGCAAAATTATGATGGTCAATAATAACGTCTATCACCGAGGTTAACCCCTCATAGGTATTATAGCCATGGATCGTCGCGCCAGGCGTTGAGCGCAGGTGGCTGTCGGTGATCTGGATGATTTTCATTTCTTATCTCCGCTAATATTAATTCATATAACATTATCAAAACTTTTGAATACTATCTTATCGATGACATTATTATCGGATCGAATGTCGGGTCATCCATCATGCGCCGATTAACAGGTCGGCCGGCACTTTTACCGCCAAGCGTCAACATATACGATTCAATAATCTATTAAGAATGGCATAATATATTTTATTTTAAAATCATATTATTAAATTCATTATAATTGAATAAAATGACATTTTCATGACCAGACCGGATCAAACAGCAGGTGGCGAAAATAATCCCGCGGTAATTGCCGCCGCAATATAAATCCCGGCCTGACGCTGGCTATTGAGACTGAATAGCGTGGATTATCACGGTAGTATTTTTCATAATCAACCGCTAGAAAGATATTTTCTTAACGCCATGCATTGCGTTTAGATTAACGTATCCTGTCCGCTCCGTGGCGCAGGCCCCATCCCAGACCGGGTTATGCGATGCCTGGGATGTCCGCGCGCTGAGTTGCATCCTCACCCATTTCTGGCGGATGATGGGGTTCTTCACTATTTAACAATAAGAAGGGAATACTATGCGGATCTTAGTTGTCGGCGCAGGCGCTACCGGAGGTTATTTTGGCGGCAGGCTGGCCCAGGCCGGACGCGACGTGACTTTTTTGGTGCGCGGCAAGCGTGCCGATGCGCTGCGCCATCACGGCCTGCGGTTAGTCACTCCCACAGGCGAGACGTCATTGCAACCGCAGCTGATAACCGCTGCGCAAATCAACCGCCCCTTTGACGTCATCCTGTTAACGGTAAAAGCCTTCGGCCTGGAAGCGGCGCTTAACGATATTGCCCCGGCGGTGGGCGCCGATACGATTATCATGCCGATACTCAACGGCATGAAGCATCTGGAGATCCTCATCGACCGCTTCGGCGGGCAGGCGGTTATCGGCGGGTTGTGCAAAATAGCCGCCACCCTTGACGAACAGGGACGGGTCGTGCAATTAAGCCCGCTGCATGAATTCACCTACGGCGAACTGGACGGCTCGCTGTCCGATCGCATCAGCCGGCTTGATGCGCTGTTCAAGGATGCGGGTTTTACCTCCCGGTTATCCACCACCATCATCAACGATATGTGGGAAAAATGGCTGCTGCTGGCAAGCCTCGGCGCCATTACCTGCCTGATGCGCGGCAATATCGGCCAGGTGGCCGCGGCCCCGGGCGGGGAACAGTTCGCCCGCGCGATGATAAACGAGATACTGACGGTGATAACCTCGGCGGGCTATCAGCGGCGCGAAGACTATATCGCGCATACCACCGCGTTATTGACTCAGAAAAATTCAGCGCAAACCTCGTCCATGTACCGGGATATGAACCAGGGTTACCAGGTGGAGGCGGAGCAGGTGCTGGGCGATCTGGTGGCAATAGGCCAGCGCGCCGGGCTCGCCACTCCCCTGCTTTGCGCCGCCTATACCCATCTGGCGGTCTATCAGCGCGGCCGGGAGCACGCCGTAGCGTCATAGGCCGGTGAGAAAAATAATTTATAAAAAGCGAATAAATTGCCACGATGAGGTGTTTACTCTGTATTCCAACCAGGCAATCAGGATACAGGTATGTCAACCACACCTTCCGCGTCGGAAAAAACGCCCTCGCGACGCTATGATAAATGGACCATCACGTTGCATTGGGCAACGGCGTTAATCGTTATTTTTCTTTTTGCCAGCTCGCAGATATGGGAGCAACTGGAGCGCGGTACGCCCTGGCGTAAAGGGCTCCAGTCGCTGCACATCTCCTTCGGTATCATGCTCGCCGCTCTGATTGTCGCCCGGCTTATCTGGCGGGGTACGGCCGGGAAACGATTACCCGCCGCCTCGTCGTCATTATGGCTGCACCGTATCGCCAAGCTGACCCATTGGGCGCTATACCTGCTGCTGATCGGGCAGGTTACCCTGGGCTTTCTGTTCCGGTGGGCTCAGGGCGAACCTTTTCTGTTTTTCGGCCTGTTTCCTGTTCCTGATATTTTCGGCGTCGATCCCATGCTGCGCCGTACGTTCGGCATGCTGCATTTCTATACCGCGTGGACCATTATCATCCTTGCGGGCCTGCATGCCTGCGCGGCGTTATTCCATCACTACGTACTGCGCGACGATACGCTGAAAAGAATGTTCCCGCCGGCAGAATAACGTCCGGATATCCGCCCCTTAACCACCGGAGTACCAACCATGACTTACGCAGCGACTGTAAGGGTATTAAAAAAACGCGTCCTGCCGCTGGCGGGCGGCGTCATGCTGCTGCTGTCCGGCGCGGCGAACGCCATGGGCGACAGTTCGGCCACGACGCCCACCTGTCCCAAGGGACAGATCTACGATTCACGCACCAAAAGCTGCATGGTGGATAAAGGCGGCATGCTATCCGACGCCGATCGCGCCCGGTATGCCTATTCCCTGGCCAAGGCCGGGCGTTATGACGAGGCGCTGGGAGTATTGAATACCCTCAGGCAGCCCAATACCGCCCAGGCCTGGAATTATCGCGGTTACGCCACCCGCAAGCTGGGGCGCACCGACGAGGGCATCGGGTATTATCAGAAATCGATCGCCCTCGATCCGCATTATGCCCAGGTACGCGAATATCTTGGCGAAGCCTATATGATCAAGGGACGTCCGGACCTGGCCAGGGAACAGCTGGCCACGATCAAGACCCTGTGCGGTACCGGATGCGAGGAATATCGCGATCTGGCGGCGGCCATTGACGGCCACCCCGAGCTGTAGGCAGCGCATCCGGCAGTGAGAGGATAAGTGTGAAAGCAGACGAGATCAGAGGCGAACTGGAGCACCATCTGGCGCGCCTTTGGCGCTACGGCATGGTGTTATCGCGCAAACCGGATATCGCCGATGATTTGGTGCAGGCGACCTGCGTGCGCGCCCTGGAGCGTGCGGGGCAGTTTACCGCCGGCACCACCCTGGATCGCTGGCTGTTCACGATTCTGCACTCAATATGGGTCAATGAGATCAGGTCACGGTTAATCCGCCAGGGCCAGGGATTTGTTGATATCGATGGCGCCGATGTTCCAACCGACGACCATAGCGCGGTGAATGCTATTTGGGCGAATCAAGTCATGGCGCGGGTCAACCGGTTGCCGGAGGCGCAGCGCAATGCGGTATTCCTGGTTTATGTGGAAGGTTTTACCTATCAGGAAGCGGCACATACCTTGTCCGTACCTATCGGCACTATTATGAGCCGACTGGCGACCGCCCGGCAACGGTTGGCAAACGACACCGCCGTCGCGTCAGGACGGATCGTGGCAGAGGGGGATTTTTAATGACACAACAACACCCGGCTCCGCCGTTTTCCGATGAAACCCTGGTGGCTTACCTGGATAATGAAATCAGCGCGGAACAACGCCGTCAGATAGAGGAGCAGGTCAGCCGGGACCCACGGCTGGCGGCGCGTCTGGCCCATCTGGATTCCGCCAGCCTGCCGTTTGGCGCGGCTTATGCCGGCCTGCTGGAACAGGCGCCGGTGGCCCGCTTAAAGGCCGGGCTGGCAACGCTGTACGCCGGGTCTTCACCATTGCCGGCGTCGTCTGCGCGCGGGAATGGCGTCAGCCGGCGCCAGCTGATCGCGGCGGCGATAGCGTGCCTGGCGGTGGGCGGCGTGGCCGGACGGCTGTCGGCGGGGCTGGGAGAAGGCGAAGCGCCCGAGGGCAACTGGCGCGGCCTGGTTGCGCAGTATATGTCGCTTTATACCAATGAAACCTTTGCCGACATGCCCGAATCCATGGCGCTGCAACACCGGCAGCTGCGCACTATCGGCGCCAAGCTGGGCCTGGCGCTTGAGCCTTCACGCCTGTCCCTGCCGGGGATAGAGCTGAAGTTTGCCCGGATGCTGCGTTACGATAGCCAGCCCATTGCGCAAATCGCCTATCTGGACCCTAGCCATGGCCCACTGGCGTTCTGTATTACCACGGCCGATCGCGCGGTTAACCGCGGCGCGCAAAGCGAAGTCCGCCTGGAGATGAACGTGGTGTACTGGAGCGCGCAAAAGCACCATTTTATGCTGATCGGCCATAATCCGGCGGCGGAAATGCGTACGCTGGCGCAAAAATTAATGCTGGGGTAATCAGTGGTATCACGCAGGCAGCCGTGTAAAACGGACCAGCGCACGGCGGGGGATGTACACGCCCCCTGGCCGGCGCGCCAAGGGTGGGGGGCCAGGCTGCGCCGACGGGCCGCCGGGGGTAAAAGTCAGGCTTCGACGGCGGCAAGCAGCCTGAAGTCCGCGCCGATGCGGATTAATTCCGGCCAGACCGCCATAAGCGTGGAAACGATACTGTCCAAATCTTCCTGGGTTGCGCCGTCCCGGGCCTGGACCGACATGCCTTGCAGCGTGCAGGCCAGATATTTCGCCAACGCCGGGATGTTGGTGCCGGCGGGCAGTTCGTCCTGGGCCTGGCGGGCCAGCAGGAATTCCCGCAGCGTATTTTCCTGCAAATGGTGGCGCGTGCGCAGCAATTCGGCGACATCCTCCGAGGAGGCGGACAACGCCGCCGACGTGCAGATGATAAAGCACCCTGAAGGCAGGCTCTTATCGGTAAAGGTGGCCGCCGCGGCGCGGAAAAAACCTTCCACGGCTTCGGTGATGGAACTGCCGGGGCGTGTCAGCAAGGCTTTGCCTTTCTCGGCGAATTTGCTGACGTAGCGTTCCACCGCCGCGCGAAACAACCCTTCTTTATTACCGAACTCGGCATACAGCGTCGGCGCCTTGGCGCCGGTGGCCTCGACCAAATCGGCCATTGAGGTGGCTTCATAACCATGCCGCCAGAACATTTCCAGCGCCTTGTCCAAAGCGATGTCGCGGTCAAACTGCTTAGGGCGTCCACGACCCTTCTTCAGACATGCTGCTTGTTCAATGCTCATGACATCCTCTCTGGCCCAAACTGCGGTGATTGAATAATTAATGGCCATTATAAAAAATCGCGACGCCAGTGTCGAGGTGGTTTTCAGATTTTGTCAAGGCTGTTGCGCCAGGGACATCCCGGCGCGAGGACCGCTTTCGACAGCGGAGAGCGGCAATGACGGTCGAAGGCGGATGCCAGGTCCTCTCAACCGCGGCCGGGGCATGGAATATAATGCACAGACGTCATCTTTTTTTAATTCAGGCAATAGAGGTTAATCATAAAAATAATATAATTTTATGGCAACATCCTCTCTTGTTAATACATTACTTAATACTTTAATAAGCAATTTTATGAACATGCATTACCAAGAAGTTCAATTTAACCCGGTGATTTTTATTTATTCTTTCTCAGTGTAACGTTTCGTTTAAAATTCTCGCCCTCAAACACGTTATTATACTCACGCGTTATAACACTATTGAACAATTGCATATATTTAATTTATAAATTAATTAAGGATGAGATAATGAAAAAAATATGCCTTGCGCTGGCCGCTTGCGCGACCCTGGGAACCAGTTTTGCCGCCGCCGCTAATGAACATACCCTGTCTTTGGGGTATGCGCAGAGTAAAATTTTAGACTCCCGTCCCAAAGGCGCGAATCTCAAGTATCGTTATGAAGGGGAGAGTCCGGTCGGTATTATTACTTCCATGACGTTTATGGGCGCCAATGATTCTTACTCCGCATTTGATCCTAAACAGAACTATCGCACCGGCGAAGAAAAAGAAAAATTCCGTTATCTGTCTCTTGCCGCCGGCCCGGCTTTCCGATTCAATGAATTTATCAGTATTTATGGCCTGGCTGGGGTTAACTTTAATAAATTGGACTATAACCGCAAGGCTTATGATAAAACAGGAAAGGTAATAAGAGAAACCCAGGCTAACTATAAAAATACGTCCCTGATGTATGGAGCCGGTGTGCAGTTTAACCCCACTTCAAACCTGACGCTGGATGTGGGATATGAAGGCTCCCATTTCAAAGCCAGCGATAATCATAAATCACTGGCAATCAATGGGTTTAACGCGGGCGTGGGTTATCGCTTCTGATTAGCGCTGCCCGCCGACGGCAAGAATGATTGCCGGCGGCGGGCAGATGTCTTATCCGGACAGTGTGATTTGCACCCGCCTACGCGGTGGCTATCGGCATCCTCTTGCGCGGCTATGGACGCAAAGCCGCGTGGAGGGAATCATAGCAAGGCAAAGGCAATCATGCCCACCACCGCGCCGGTGGTGCCGAGAATGGTTTCCATAACCGTCCAGGTCTTTAACGTTTGCAGTTCGGTGGCGCCGGTCAGCTTGCCGAACAGCCAGAAGCCGGCATCGTTGACGTGACTGCAGACAATGGAGCCGCCGCCGATGCATACCGACAGCGCCGCCATCTGCGCGCCGCTGAACCCCAGCGGCGCGACCACCGGCATAATCAGGCCGACGGTGGTCAGGCAGGCAACGGTGGCGGACCCCTGGATAATGCGGATGGCGGCGGCCAGCACAAAGCAGGCCACGGCAATCGGCAGTCCGGTGCTGATCAGGGCATTGCCCAGCGCCGGCCCTACGCCGGAATCCACCAATACCTGTTTGAATACCCCGCCGGCGCCGGTCACCAGCAGGATGATGCCCGCCGGCTGCAACGCCGCCGAGCAAATCTCCATCACCTTATCCTTGCTCATGCCCTGGCGATAAGCCAGACCGTAGATGGCCACCAGGCAGGCGAGCAGGATGGCGATAAACGGGTGACCGACCAGTTCCATCCAGCGATACATGGTTCCGCCCTGGGCCACAAAGCGCACGCCGATGGTTTTCAACCCCACCAGGATCAGCGGAAACAGCACCAGCGAGACGCTAAAACCAAACGACGGCAGCTCGCCCGTTTTCAGCTGCGGTTCAGCGACATCCGCCGGCACCGGGATAAAAACAGACTTGCTGATAAAGCTGCCGAATACCGGACCGGCCAACAGCATGCCCGGGATTGCCGCCATCAGGCCGATGGCAATCATCCAGCCAAAATCCGCGTGCATCTGCGAGGCGAGCAGCATTGGCGTCGGACCAGGCAGCAAAAATGCCGCCGCCGCCGCAACGCCGGCAAATAACGGCACCAATAACTTAACCAAATTACCGTCGGTACGACGGGCGACGGCAAAAACCACGCCAATCAGCAGCATGACCGCCACTTCAAAAAACAGCGGCAACGCGCAAATTAATCCCACGATGCCCATAGCCAAAAAGGCGCGGCTTTCACCAAAGCACTTCACCATTTTACCGGCGATTTGATCCAGCGCGCCGGTCTCATGCAAAACCTTGCCAAACATCGACCCCAGAGCGACGACGATGGCCAGGAAGCCCAGCGTCCCGCCCATGCCCGCCTGCATGGTATCGGCAATTTTTTCCAGCGGCATTCCGGAGAAGATACCTGTGCCCACGGAAACCAACAGCAGGGCGACAAACGCGTGCATACGCGCTTTCATCACCAGGAACAGCAGGATAAGCACCGACCCGATGGCGGTGATAATCAATGTTAAGGTACTCATATTGCCTTATCCGCCATACCGGTCATGGCGCCGCCGGTCCTGACGGTAGTTCTTTTTTGTGCGATCACGCGCTGACTCCTAAAGAAAAAATGTTACCGGTAACAATAGTCCTTCCTGACTATAAAAAAGGCAAGAACTTAGAAGCAGATCACACTAAAAGTGTGATGTACCTCCAAAAAATGGGGTTATATCACATTTTTTTTGTAACGAATGTTGCTTTGCCCCAGACCGGGTCGAGTCACAGGGTGAATAAATAACTCACGGGTAGATTATGTAATGTTACTCATGGATTTAAGCAGATATTATTGCAAGATATGCCAAACCCTATTTAATTTATGACAGAGTTACTATTAAAATTAAAATTAATTGAACTTACCAAAATAAAAACCCTCCAAGGACAAGCTCATGGAGCATTTGGTATAAACGCCATTTAAGTAACATATAAAATTATTTAATTTAACTTGGCGATAAAAATGGCATACCCTGTTCTTCTGGCCGCTCCGTTTTGCCATCAGCATTTACGAATTTAACGATTTCCTGGCAATAATAGCGAATATTTTTTGGCCAGGTTATGTTATTATGCCTTTAATTCTCTTATTAATAAAATAACGCTATGAAAAGAAATAAGATCAATATTATCAACAAGATACTCTCTTGCTACACTTTTTTTAGCGGCTATAAAAAAGGCCGGGCGGACGAGTGCAACAATAATGACATTAGTTGTATTGTCATCTATTCCACTACTGCGCTAGGCGATTTAATTCTTAATACCCCTGCAATTCATGCGCTCAGGAAAAAATTCCCCCATGCCAGGCTGGTGCTGGTGTCCAGCCCGAAAAATAAGGAACTGGTACATAACAGCGCGCTGTTTGACGAGGTCATATACTGGAACAATAAGTTCAATAATATTATCTATTTTATCTATAAATTACGTCGCCTGCGTCCGCAATTGGCGGTGATCCTGCACTCCTATTTTCCTTACGATATCCTAAGCGTGGTACTGGCCGGATGCCGTTACATCTTTCGCGATCATTACGGCAGCGAAAGCCCGGCGCTCAACCCCTGGCTCACCGCCTACTCGCAAAAATTCGAGGGACATACCGTGCAACGCAAGCTGAATCTGCTGCAACCCCTGGGATGCGATACGACCGCGGTGCGGATGGCGATTCCAGTGGTCATCCCGCATCAGGCAAAACCCCTGGATAGGGTTCGCGTCGGCTTCCAGCTTGGCGCCTCGCGGGATTTCAGGCGCTGGCCGCCGGCGAGCTTCGCCGCGTTAAGCCGCAAACTGATGGATCAGGATTCAACGCTTGACGTGGTGCTTATCGGCGGCAAGAACGAGTTATCCCTGGTCGATGACTTTATGGCCCTGATACCGACTGATAACCGGCGCCGGGTAATTTCACTGGTGGGTAAAACCAGCCTGCTGGAACTTGCCGCCGCGATAACCACTTTTGATACGCTGGTAACCGGCGATACCGGGCCACTGCATCTGGCGATTGCGCAGCAGGTGCGGACCGTAAGCCTGTTCGTGACCGCCAATCCCTTGTATACCGGGCCCTACCAGGACCAGCACCTGCACCATGTGTTTTATAAACCGCTGCACACGCTGGCGCCGGACCTGGCCAAC
This sequence comes from Sodalis sp. RH14, assembly GCF_047324285.1. Taxonomy (NCBI): domain Bacteria; kingdom Pseudomonadati; phylum Pseudomonadota; class Gammaproteobacteria; order Enterobacterales; family Bruguierivoracaceae; genus Sodalis; species Sodalis sp. RH14. Next base: position 442,569 of record NZ_CP178739.1, on the reverse strand, counting down.
AGCCCGTTCCCGATGACGGCCATTACCGTCGATGAAGTTTTTGCCGCCGTGCGCCGGAGTTACCGCCGCGGCCAGGACAACACGCCGGATCTGGCAATGAGCGAATACCATTATGGAACCTGATTTGCGCCAGCAGGTATTCGATTTTATCAGCCCGTTTCGCCAGCCCGATATCTGGGGCCGGAGCAAGCCCCTGTGCCCGGCCTTTTCCCTGCGCGAGGATCTGAATTTATCCCAAGACGAATTCGATCACCTGATGAACGACTTTTTTCTGCTTTTTCAGGTCGACGCCAGCCACTACGACCATTTGGCCTATTTCCCGGAAAACAACCGTCCGATACCCATCAGGATAATGCAGCATTTGGGCCTGAGCATCGGTGCTACGCCGCCAGACGGTCCGCGGCCGTTAACCCTGGCGATGCTGGTCTCGGCCGCCCGCGCCGGCAGATGGCCGCGCCAGGAAAACTAGCGCGCTTCCGGCCTGAGCCCGCGCAACGCCTGATACACCCGCCCGGGTGTCAGAGACGCCACATTGTTATCCTCTGCCAGCAAAACCGTATGCGGCACCCGCCAGGGGGCCCAGCATACCGGATCGCTGTCGCCGAATAACGCGACAATGCCTTTGCCCAATCCGGCCGCGATATGCATCGCCCCGCCGTCGCTGGTCACCACGCTGTCGCACAGCTGCATGGCCGCCGTCAGCTCATCCAGCGATCGGGTGGCGATAGGGATCAAACCAGGTAAACGGCAGGCGGCCACAATGCGCGCAGCCAACGCGTCATCACCCGGATGCGTGGGATTATCCGCCGCGCCCGGCGACCAGAGCAGGATGATCCTGCCGGGACCGGCGGCGGCGATGAGCCTTGCCAAGGCGACAAAATGAGCCTCGGGCCAGCGCTGCAGAATTCTGCGGGCGCTGATTTGCAGCCCGATGACCGGCTGGCCGGGCTCGATGCCGTAACGTGCCGACAGCGCGTCGACCGCGGCCGGATCTGCGTTAAGCACCAGGGGTCCGGCGGGCGAGCGTAGCCCCAGGGGGGCCAGCATACGGTGAAATCGCTGCACCAGATGTTCCCGGCTCTCTGGCGGCGGCGTGACCAAATCGGTAATCATCGGATGGGAAAGTTCGCCCAGGGCCAGGATCCTGGCGGCCCCCGACAATGTGCCCCATTTTAATACCCGCCGGTCCCAGCGACTTTTGGCAATCACGGCAATATCGTAATGCGTACGGCGGATAAGCCACATGATTTTTATCCGGCGCAGGAGAATACCGAGACGGGATGCGCCCGCGCCGCGATGGTGGCTTTTCTGATAGACGTAGATATTGCCGATATCGGGATTGCGCGCCAGCACCCCGGCATTGTAGCTGTTTGCCAGGACATCGACCTGGTAGCCGCCTTCCCTGGCCAGGGCGCGGATGAGCGGAGTGGTCAACAACGTATCGCCGATATTATCCCGACATACCACCAAGGCTCTCATGGCGTTGCTCCGCTGATAGAATTAACAGTCAGGTTAAAACCCCACCGGGCCACATAAGGATGGTTTATGACCGGTTATAGGACACCGGCGAATTAGACACGTTCAACCATTTGAAGATAAATGATAAGGCAATAAATGATATCAGCCCTGGACCAGGGCTGAAAGAGTGGGGTAACCGGCCGGGTCGCCGGCCAATTATTTCATCAGAAAGCGGTCCAGGCGCTGATGCAAACGCCGGTTCTCCGTTCTTAAGCGGGAGATTTCGTCAAGCAGGTTCACCGCCAGCGCAATGCCCGCCCAGTCCAGCTCCAAATCCTGGCGCAGGCGCTGCGCCCGCTTAAGCTCCCGCAACGCCGCCGGCTCGAAACGCCAGTCGTCGGTTGAGTTATCCTGCGGGGCAATAATGCCCAACGCCACCACTTCTAACAGTTCGTCCCGGGAAATACTGGCTGTTTGGCAAATTTCCGTGATTTCCAGGGTAACCCTGACATCGGTCATGGCCTTTTACTCCCATTCCGCACGAGGATTAAACGCACATTGCGCGGCGAGCTGCGTCCACAGGTCACGGGCCCGATCGTCGGCCTGCGGCGGCATCACCACTTTAATCAAAGCATATAAATCGCCGGTTCCCTGCTTATTCACCAGGCCCTTGCCCTTGACGCGCAGGTGCTGGCCGGTCTGGCTGTTGGCCGGCACGGTAAGGGTAATCTTGCCGGTGAGCGTGGGCACCGTGACTTTAGCGCCAAGCGCCGCTTCCCAAGGGGCCAGGGGCAAAGTGACCAGCAGGTTGTTGCCGTCGATGTCAAATAACGGATGCGGGGCGATGCGGATAACCAAATAAAGGTCGCCATTGTCGCCGCCGTTGCTGCCCGCGGGCCCCTGTCCTTTGATGCGGATGCGATCGCCGTCGCTGACGCCGGCGGGGATCTTCACCTTCAGCGTTTTGCCGATCGGCGCGCCCTGCCGCCCGCGCTCAACCGGGGCCGACAGTTGATAACTGATGGTGCGCTGGTGCTCCTCAAGGGTTTCCTCCAGGAATACCGCCACCTCAATTTCAGCATCCTGGCCGCGCCTGGGCGCGCGGGCGCGCTGTCCGCCACGGGCCTGGCCGCCGAACACCGATTCAAAAAAATCGGAATAGTCACGCGGCTCGAAATCGTTTTGCGCCTGGCCGCCGGCGCGCCCGCCGGGCTGCCAGCCGGGGGGTGCCTCGAAGCGCCCGCCCTGACCATATTTACGCAGTTCATCGTATTCGGCGCGACGGGCGCTGTCCTTGAGCACCTCATAGGCTTCGGCGATATCTTTGAATTTAGCTTCGGCATTGGGCTCGGTGCTGACGTCGGGATGATATTTACGCGCCAGCCGGCGATACGCGGTTTTGATCGTTTTAATATCGGCCGTGGGTTCGACACCCAGAGCGGCATAATAATCTTTAAAATCCATACAGCCCTACCGCCATATTTGATGTAGTGAATTGCGGCGTTTAAACCCACCGCTGACGGAAATACCTGCAATTTGATTAACTTTAGCACTTCGGCCAGTGCATTAAAAGTCTGTCCGGTCGCCGCCGCGCGGCATAAAAAAAGCGGGCAATCGTAAAGCTGTTTTATCCATTTTGTAGGGATTAACCAGCTGATAAATGTGATACACCTATCACAAATACCCGATAAGTAGCAGGACTCTCTATATCTTTAGCCGACCAAGTCTCACGCTGAACGGCAATGGGTTCCATGTTAAGCACCTGTCCGGCTGACCGCCGTTGTTATGCTTTGTATGGAGACTTCATGTCACACTCTGGCGAATACCCCTCCCCGGCCGCCGCTACCGGCATTCCGTTGGCCGGTAACGCGCGCTTTATGAATGCGTTTATCTCCTTCTCCGCCGCCATGGCCGGCCTGTTGTTCGGGCTGGATATCGGCGTGATTGCCGGCGCCCTGCCGCTTATCGCCGAGCATTTTTCCCTGAGCAATCAATTGCAGGAGTGGATAGTCAGCAGCATGATGCTGGGCGCGGCGATCGGGGCGCTGGCCAACGGCTGGTTCTCTTCCCGTCTGGGACGCAAATACAGCCTGATGATCGGCGCCGTGCTGTTTATCTTCGGATCTCTTGGCTCGGCGCTGGCCCAGTCGGCGGAAATCCTGTTGCTCAGCCGTGTGCTGCTGGGTTTTGCCATCGGCATCGCGTCCTATACCGCGCCGCTTTATTTGTCCGAAATGGCCACTGAATCCATACGCGGCAAGCTTATCGCCATGTATCAGCTGATGGTGACCCTGGGCATATTGCTGGCCTTTTTGTCCGATACCGCCTTTAGCGCTAGCGGCAACTGGCGCGCCATGCTGGGCGTGCTGTGCATCCCGGCGATCGTCTTGCTGGCGGCGGTGTTTTTTCTGCCCAACAGTCCCCGCTGGCTGGCATCCAAGGGACGGCATATCGAGGCGGAACAGGTACTGCGGATGCTGCGCGACACCTCGGAAAAGGCGCGGCAAGAGCTCAATGATATCCGTGAAAGCCTGAAGCTCAAGCAAAACGGCTGGGCATTATTCAAGTCCAACGGCAATGTGCGCCGGGCGGTGTTTCTCGGCATGTTGTTGCAGGCAATGCAGCAATTTACCGGTATGAATATCATCATGTATTACGCGCCGAAAATTTTCAGCCTGGCGGGATTCACCACCACCCGCCAACAAATGATCGCGACGGTTATCGTCGGTCTGACGTTTGTGCTGGCGACATTTATCGCCATCGGCATGGTGGACAAGGCGGGGCGCAAGCCGGCGCTGAAAATCGGCTTTAGCGTCATCGCCGTCGGCACGCTGCTGCTGGGGGTTTGCCTGCAATTGATCGATAGCGGCAATCATTCCGCCGGCATTTCCTATCTGGCGGTGGGCATGACCATGATGTGCATCGCCGGTTACGCCATGAGCGCCGCGCCGGTGGTGTGGATCCTGTGTTCTGAAATCCAGCCGCTGAAAAGCCGCGACTTCGGCATTACCTGTTCCACCACCACCAACTGGGTCGCCAATATGATTATCGGCGCCACCTTCCTGACCCTGATGGGACATATTGGCGCCGCCGCCACGTTCTGGCTCTACAGCGCGCTTAATGTGGTCTTTGTGGTGATCACCTTTATCCTGATACCGGAAACCAAAAATATGTCGCTGGAAAAAATAGAGCACAACCTGCTGGCGGGTAAAAAGCTGCGGCATATCGGCCAGTAGCGGCCAGTAGCGGCTAATAGCGGCTAATATACCGCTATCGTCAGTCGTTGCCGGCGCCAATACCGATATTAGCCGCCACCTGCCTTCATACGTACCGGGCGCCAATCCCCTGGGCTGGCGTAACGTTATCAGGAACAGCGGGTTGCCCCGGCGATTAACGACGCCGCTCCAGCATGGCGAAAAAGATGACCGTCATGGCGAGCACAATGAGCAGCAATACCAGTGCGGCGGCCGAGCCTTCGTTAATCGACAGGCCGAGGAAGGCCCGACGGTAGGCAAAAAAACTCAGTACCTCGGTGGCGGTACCGGGGCCGCCGCGGGTCAGCACATAAGGCAAATCATAGGTTCGCAGCTCGTTAATCAGCTGGATGACCACGGCGATGGCCGCCACCGGGCGCAGCATCGGCAAGGTAATATACCAAAATTGCTGCCATTGCCTGGCGCCGTCCATTTCGGCGGCCTCGTAAGGTTCACGTGGCAGCGCGGCAAGACCGGCCGCCAGGATCAGCACCACAAAAGACATTTGCTGCCAGACATCAATAAACGCCATGCTCCAGAACGCCAGGGTCGGATTGCCCAACCAGTCCATGCGCGGTAGTCCCCAGGACTCGAACACATGGTTGATAATACCCAGGTTGGGCTGCAGCAACATACGCCAAATCAGCGCAACGCATACCGGCGACATCGCCATCGGGATGGTCAGCAACGCGAAATAAAGCGGCCGGGTCCTGACCACCCGGTTAAGCATTAGAGCAATGCCCAGCCCCGCCAAAAACTCGCCGGTGACGGTAATCAGCGAATATTTAATAGTCAACCAGGCAGCCGCCCAAAATGCCCCATCGTTCAGCACGGCGACAAAGTTGTCGATGCCGGCAAACGGCGCCAGGGCAGGCCGCATCAGGGTAAAGGAAGAGAAAGCCAGGGCGACGGCATACAGCACAGGGAAACCCAGCACGATAGCCAATGCGGTCAAACCCGGTGAGGCAAACGCCCAGCCGGTCAGGCGAAACCGGTCAAACCCGACGCGGTCGGGTTTTGTCTGTCGCAGGGAAGCTGCGGAGGTTTTAGATAGCATCATCAATGACTTCTACTTCTTCATCAGCTTTTCAAGCTGGGCGGCGGATTCCGCCAGCGCCCCGTCAACGGTGCCGCTGCCGCCGGCCACTTGGGAAAGTTGGGTGCCGAGCACATCCTCATACTGGGCGGAATAGGTGAAGATAGGGAAAGATTTGCCGCTGGCGACCACCTGCTGCGCGGTTTGGTAATAGGGGAATTTAGCCAGCACCGCCGGGTCTTGGTAGACATCGGCGCGCACCGGCGCATGGCCCTGCAGCGCGCGCTCGGTTTCGGTTTTTTTACTTTGCACCCATTGGATAAAGGTCCAGGCGGCCTGTTTTTCTTCAGGTGAAACATTATGTGGAATGCCCCATCCCCAGCCGCCGCTTTCACCATGGCCGCCCGGCATCGTCGTCAGCGCCAGTTTACCCGCCACGGCCGGGCATGCCTGCTGGTTGTCCAGTTGCGGCAGCATCCACCAGTAGGTGATCATGCTGAAGGCCTTGCCGCCGCACATCAAACGCATGGTATCGTCGAGGGTGGCGGACAGCGCGCCAGCTTGGGCCCCATGCTGGATGGCATCGACATATAAGGCCAGGGCCTTTTTACCCGCCGGGCTATTGAGCACCACCTTATTATCCTGGTCCAGGTAATCGCCGCCGGCGGCAAACAGATAGTTGGAGAATTCCATGCTGTTGGGATCCCCGCGTTGCCCCTGCATGGCCGCCCCGGCAATACCCTGTTTTTCTTTAATATATTTAATTAACGCGACATAGTCTTGAAGCGTTTGCGGTGGCACCAACGCCTTATTGGCGCTGGCCTGGTATTGCTGCTGTAGCGTTTTATCCGCCAGAATATCAGTGCGATATATCAGCCCCATGGAATAGTTATACATCGGCAAAATAAATAATTTATCTTTGTCGTGGTTGAGCAGTGAAACGGTGGATGGGATAAACGCCGACGTATCAAAATTATCTTTTTTAATGAGCGGGGTGAGATTGGTTAGCCATTGCGCGGCGGGAAATTCACCGGCCCATAGAAAATCCACTTCCAGCAAATTGTAATAACTTTGTGGAGCAATTAATTGTGCTACCAGCTTATCATGCATATCGCCGTAGCCGATCTTTTCAAACTCAACCTTGATACCGCTCTCTTTTTCGAATTGCGGCAGCATTTGCTCGATAATATGAGTCTCAGGGACATCTTCCATCAGGGCGCGCAATACCACCTCTTTTGCCTGCGCTGCCATAACGGTGGACAACATAACCAAACCTGATAAGAATAATATTTTTGTCTTTATTAACATGACCGGCTCCTGTTTCGTCGGATTGATGATTTTCTCTGGTGAAAAAGAACAATGGGCCGTGAGGTTTTAACTATTAAACGCTTATATTATTTAACGCTACCGAACGTCAGGCCCTTGACGATAAAACGCTGGATAAAATGCGATGCGATAATCAGCGGTAAAATGGCCATTACCACCCCCGCCGACACTTTGCCAATCTGTACGCCGTTGGACGTTTGCAACGCGGCCAGCGCCACCGGAATAGTCGAGGTTTGCGGCCCGCTCAGCACCAGGGCGAATAGAAACTCGTTCCACGAAAGAATAAACCCCAGCACCGCGGCGGCGGCCAGGCCCGGCAGCGAAACCGGCAGCACCACGTGGCGGAAGGCGCCCCAGGCGGTGGCGCCGTCGGTCATGGCCGCCCATTCCAGGTCGACCGGTATACCCTCGAAAAAACCCATCAGGATCCAGGTCAGGAACGGCAGGTTCAGCGCGGCGTACACCAGCGTCAACCCGACCAGCGAGTTGGTCAGCCCGAGCGTGCGCAATAGGGCAAACGCCGGCAATACCAGCGCCACCGCCGGCAGCATTTGGGTTGCGAGCATAATAAAGCGTGCCGCCCGTCCGCCGGTCCTGAAACGGGCAAACGCATAACCGGTGGCGGCGGCAAACGGCATCGCCAGAATCACCGAACATATTGAGACAATCAGACTGTTGCGGTAATGAACCAGAAAATTGTTTTTCTCAAGCAGTCCCTGGTAATTTTCCCATGACCAGCCTGGGAACAAATCGGCGCTGTAGGCCATAGGCTCGGGTACCAGACTCGTGCGCAGCGCCCATAACGGCGGCAGTATCACCAGCAGGCAGGAAAGTATCAGCCCAAGATGCAGTGCAATTTTGCGTAACATACCATGCCCTCGGTGTAGCCTAGCTGGCGAGTGGAGGGGAGGCCCGGCGCGGCAGGACATCCCCCGTCAGGCTGTCAAATAAATGCAGTGGGTCGGGGTCCATATAGAGGGTGATGGTACTCCCGGGCGACGGCAGAGTATGCCGGTCAAGCCGCACCACGAACCGGACATCGGCAATGGTGCCGATGACGATGTTCTCCGCCCCCAGGGCTTCCACAGCCGTCACCTTTAACATCACCGGCTGCCAGTTGGCGTTAAGCTGCCGCGCATGGAAATCTTCCGGGCGGATTCCCAGGATCACAGGCTGTCCGTCATAGTGCCGGTAATCCCCCCGCGCGTAATCCGCCACCCGCAGGCGGCAGGTGGCGTTCAGCTCAAGAGATACTCCCTTGGCCCACGCGCGCACCACGCAGGGGATCAGGTTGATGGGCGGTGAGGAAAGAAAACGCGCCACAAAGGTATTGGCCGGGTTGGCGTAAACCTCCAACGGCGTGCCGCTCTGTACCAGGTATCCGTCGCGCATGATGCAGATGCGATCACCCATGGTCATCGCCTCTATCTGGTCGTGGGTGACATACACCATCGTTTTACCCAACCTGCGGTGCAGTTTTATCAGTTCGGTGCGCATTTCGGCGCGCAGTTGCGTATCCAGGTTGGATAAGGGCTCATCCAGCAGAAAAGCCTGCGGTTCCCGCACGATAGCGCGCCCCAGCGCCACCCGCTGCCGCTGGCCGCCGGACAGGGCGCCCGGTTTGCGATGCAGAAGTTGGTCCAGTCCCAGCATGGCGGCGGTTTCGGCGACCTTTTGCCGGATAACGCCGGTCGCGGTGCCGCGCATTTTCAAACCGAAACCCATGTTTTCCGCCACCGTCATATGGGGGTAGAGCGCGTAACTTTGAAATACCACGGCAATATTGCGATCGCGGGGCGCCACATGGTTAACATTTTGGTCATTGATGCGCAGTTCTCCGGAGGTAATGCTTTCCAGGCCGGCAATCATGCGCAGCGTCGTGGATTTGCCGCAGCCGGACGGGCCGAGAAAGATCACAAACTCACCATCGCGAATCTTCAGGTCGACGTCACGTACGCTGTACTGATTGTTTTGATAGATCTTGGAAACCCGCCGCAGTTCAATAGAAGCCATGGTATTCCCTCTCTTTGACGTTAACGCAAAACCGACCATCATCGGGGCAAACGATTGCTTTTACCGGTGGCGCGCTTTCGCCGGTTGCCTATCGGATCCCGCAGAAGTGTTGTCCGCATCTGATTAGAATGTTTCTTTTTGTTGTATTTATCAGCCGGTATAAACGCCACCGGTGACATTAACACCCTGACCGGTCATAAAGCGGGCGGCGTCCGAGCACAAAAACGCCACCACATCGGCGACATCATCGGGGGTTTCCAGACGTCCCAACGGCGTCTGCGCGATATAATCGGCGATGACCCGTTCCGGCTCGACGGAACGCAGCTCCGCTTCCCATTCCACCTCTCGCGACTGCATCCCCGTTTTAACAAATCCGGGGCACACGGCATTCACCCTAATGCCATGTACCGCCAGTTCACGGGCCAGCGCCTGGGTCCAGCCCAGTACCGCGAATTTACTGGCGGAGTAGTGCGCCAGAAGCGGCGCGCCAACTTTCGCCGCCAGGGAAGCGGTATTGACTATCACCCCCCGGCCCTGGCCGACAAACTGGCGGGCGGCGATCTGATTGGTCAGAAACACCCCGCGCGCATTGACGTCAAAATTAAAATCCCATTCGTCATCGGTGAGTTTTAACGCATGCTGCATCGTAGAAACCCCGGCGTTGGCCGCTAAAATCTCAAAACCGCCAAAAACCTCATTTACCCGGGCAAACCCGGCGGTGACCGATGCGCGGGAGCATACGTCAAGATGAAAACCAAACGTCTCGCCGCCTAATTCCTCGGCGGTGCGTTTCGCCTTTACCTCATCGATATCACCAATGGCGACGCGCACACGCTGCGCGGCCAGCGCGGCGGCGATGGCCCGGCCGATACCGGTGGCGCCGCCCGTGACTACCGCGGCCTTTCCGGCCAGATCGTGATACTGATAGGGACTGGCAATATCATAGCTCATGTTGCTGCTCCTCTAAGTTATCCACTATTATCTACAACAAAATATCGAACAAATCAAAACATAAATATGTTTGATAAAAAAATAATTCTCCGTATTATGTGAATTATTGTTTGATGACAGACAAACCCAAACATTAAGCTGCAATGGATGTCGGAATGAACACCAATAAAGAACAGTTTTCGGCCTATGACGCGAAACCGGAACGCCCCAGGCTTCTGGCACAAGACCGCCATTTACATATCATCGAGACCTTGGCGCAGCAGGGATCCGTTTCGGTTACCTGCATCGCCGCCGAATTGGACGTTTCAGATATGACCATCAGACGCGATCTCCTCGAGCTGGAGTCGGAAGGGAAACTGGTGCGGATCCACGGCGGGGCGGTGCTGCCGGACCACATTACGCCGGTGGCGATAGATCGCGAAGAGCCCAGTTTTGACGCCCGCCTGGTAAAGCATTGCGAGGCAAAGGCCCGCATTGCGGCGATGGCGGCGGATATCGCCTGCGGTTACCGCACCGTGGCGCTGGATGTCGGCACCACCACCTATTTGGTGGCGGAAAGACTACTGGAGCGCCAGCGGATGAAAATTTTCACCAACAGCGTGCGCATTGCCCACCGTATGAGCAGCGGGGCGCCGGATATTTATCTCGCGGGCGGGCATATGCGCGGCGATGAAATGGCCATGGGCGGCCCGGCCGCCATCGCCCAGTTTGAACAGCTGTGGTTTGATGTCGCCTTTATCGGTGTTTCCGGCATTACCGCCGACGGCATTTATGACTACTCCTTTGAGGATGTGGACCTGAAACGGCTTTACCTAAACCGATCGGGTTATACCGTGGTGCTGTGCGATTCATCCAAATTCCAACGCATGTCGCTGGTGAACATCGCCCCGCTGGAGGGTGTGGACATGCTGATTACCGAGAGCTCGCCGCCACCGGCAATTGCCCTGGCGCTCGAGGCAGCCAGGATTAAGGTGGTCATCGCTCCGCCTTTGTCGGCAGGCTGCTGATATGTGGCCCGGGGATACCGGTCCCCGATAACATCGTCTGGAGTGTCCTATGATTTTTGATTTTTTTGGTAATAAAGCCAAAGCGGTTATAGCCATGGCGCATATCGGCGCGCTGCCGGGGTCCCCGCTCTACGATGCCGGCGGCGGCATTGATAAACTGATCGCCGATGTGCTGGCCGATGTGGAAAAGCTACAGGCGGGCGGCGTGGACGCCATCATGTTCGGCAACGAAAATGATCGGCCTTATGTGTTTAACGCGGCATTGGAAGGCGTCGCCGCCATGTCGGCGGTGGTGCAGGCCATTAAACCGGCGCTTAGGGTACCCTTCGGCGTCAACTACCTGTGGGATCCGAATGCCAGCGTCGCTATCGGCGCCGTCACCGGCGCCAGTTTTGTGCGGGAAATTTTTACCGGCGTGTTCGCCTCGGACATGGGCATCTGGCAGCCCGACTGCGCCACCGCATCCCGGTTGCGCCATAATCTGGGCCGGGACGATATGAAACTGCTGTTCAATATCAACGCCGAATTCGCCCATTCCCTGGACTGCCGGCCGATTGAGCTGCGCGCGCGCAGCGCGGTATTCTCCTCTCTGGCCGACGCCATTCTGGTCTCCGGCCAGATAACCGGCGAGGCGGCGGATAAATCCCATCTGCGTAAAGTCTGCGAAGCAGTTTCCGACGTGCCGGTATTCGCCAACACCGGCACCACCATCGATAACGTGCGCGACGTGTTAAGCATGGCCAGCGGCGTGGTTATTGGCACGCATTTCAAGGTGGACGGCTATACCTGGAACGCGGTGGACGGTGATCGGGTCAAGCGCTTTATGGATGTGGTGGAAAGCCTGCGTTAATGAACTGACATCGCGACGGCGGCCTGACGGGAGGGCGCATGAACTGCTTACTGGGTATTGATATAGGCACCACGTCCACCATCGGCATGCTGATCCGGCTCCCGGATGACGTATTGGGCTTGGTTTCCCGTCCGGTGCGGCTCTCCTCGCCGCAGCCGGGATGGGCCGAGGAGGATCCTGAACAATGGTGGCGCAACGTCGGCGAAATTTGCCGCGAGCTGCTGGAGAGTAGCGGCATAACCAACACCGATATCGCCTGCATCGGCATCACCGGCATGTTACCGGCCGTGGTGCTACTGGATGGAGAGGATCGGCTATTGCGCCCCAGCATCCAGCAAAGCGACGGCCGTTGCGGTAGGGAAGTGGCCGAACTTCGCGCCGAACAGGATGAGCAGGCGTTTATCCGCCGTAGCGGCAACGGCATCAACCAGCAGTTGGTCGCCGCCAAGATCCGCTGGATCGAACGCCATGAACCCGCGATCTATCAAAGGATCGCCACGGTATTCGGCGCCTATGACTTCATCAACTGGCGGCTGACCGGCGAAAAGGCCATCGAGCAGAACTGGGCGCTGGAAGCGGGTTTTATCGATATCGCCTCCCATAGGCTTGACGACGAACAGATTGCCCTGGCCCATCTGCCAAGATTGGCGGTGCCGCGCCTGGTACGATCCCATGACATCCTGGGCAGGGTATCGCCGGCGGCGACTAAGTTCACCGGCCTGGCGGCGGGCACGCCGGTTATCGGCGGCGCGGCGGATTTTATTGCCTCCGCGCTGGGCGCAGGCGTCACCCGGGAGGGCGACGTGTTGCTGAAATTCGGCGGGTCGGTGGATATATTGACCGCCACCGCCACGGTCAATCCGGATGCGCGCCTTTTTCTTGATTATCATCTGGTGCCGGGTATGTATATGCCGAACGGCTGTATGTCCACCGGCGGCTCGGGACTAAACTGGTTTGCGGAAAATTTTGCCGGCCAGCACCGGCCGGCGGCGGCGCAGGCCGGCCTTTCACTGCATCAATATATCGATAGCCTGGCGCAACAGAAACCGCCGGGGGCCGGCGGGGTGATATGCCTGCCCTATTTCCTGGGCGAAAAGACGCCGCTGCACGATCCGGCGGCGCGCGGCGTATTGTTCGGCCTGACGCTGTCCCACGACGCGGGTCATATCTGGCGCGCGTTATTGGAAGCCTACGCCTTTGCCATCAGGCACCATATCGACACGCTACATGATATCGGGTATCCCACCCGTCGTTATATCGTTTCCGACGGCGGTTCCGGCAGCCGGTTGTGGATGCAAATTGTCGCCGACGTGCTCGGTGAGCCGTTGCAGCGCCTGGAGGGACATCCCGGCTCTTGCCTGGGCGCCGCCTGGACCGCCGCCATTGGAGCGGGTCTAAGCGACGACTGGAACGGCGCCAGCCGGTTTGTGCGTTTCGGCGAGGTCATCCGGCCCAGTGCCGCGGCACGGGATTTTTACCACCAACTGTACCCGCGTTTTCGCGAGCTTTATCAGCAGTGCCGCCCCTTGACCGACGCTGCGCAGACGCGTTAATTTTAGGCGAAAACGGGCGTATGCACGCTCGTTGCATACGCCCGCACCCAGCGCTGGTTTGCCCACCAAAACCACATGCCCCGATCGGTTTGGCCGCTCTTCCCGCCGAAGTGGCTTTACGCCCGCGCCCGGGATTTAAAGCTTTCCAGCATCACCGCGATGATAATGATGGCGCCTTTGACCACCTGTTGGTTATAGCCGGAGATATTCATTAAATTCATCAGATTGGAGATGATACTGAGAATCAGCACGCCGATAATGGTATTGACCACCGTGCCGCGGCCACCCGCCAGGCTGGCGCCGCCCACCACCACCGCCGCGATCACATCCAGCTCGAAGCCGATGGACATCACCGGCGATCCGACGCCGGTACGGGTGGAGGCCAGCACGCCCGCCAGGCCGCAGGCCAGTCCGCTTAGGGCATAGACGGCAAACTTATACCAGTCGACCCGCACACCGGCGAAACGGGTGGCCGTTTCGTTGGACCCGATGGAAATCACCAACCGGCCGAACACGGTGTACTGATAGACAAAATGGGCAATGATGGCAAATGCGATAAAGACATAGACCGGCAGGGGCAGTCCCAATAAATAGCCGGTGCCGAAATTCACATAAGATACATCGTCGATGAAAATCGGCTGCCCCTTGGCGGCAATCAGCGCCAGGCCGCGCGCAATGGTCATCATGGCGAGCGTGGCGATAAAGGGGGCGATATTAAAAAAAGTCACCAGGCAGCCGGCGGCGGCCCCCACCAGCGTGGCGATGCCCGCGCCCGCCACGATGGCCGGCATCACGCCGATTTCCGGGATGAGCAGCGCGACGGCCACCGACACCAGGGCCATGATCGACCCCACCGATAAATCAATGCCGCCGGTGAGGATAACAAACAGCATGCCGATGGCCGCCAGGCCCAGCGGCACGCTTTGCCTTAGCACATTGGTAATATTTTCCGGGCTATAGAAGCGATCGGATAAAAAATTGGCCACAATCAACATCACGAAAAATACCAGTAACGTGGAGTTGTTGGCGAAAAATTTCAGCACTTTGGCTCGCATGGCAAAGCCCGTCGTTTTAGTGGGATTGTTTACCGTTTCCATAATTTTTCCTCATCTACACTAAAGCACGTTTAGGTATGGCGAATCTCATGATGTTTTCCTCGGTAATCTGGGAGCCCTGCAACTCTTTGGTTATCGATCCCTCGCTCATCACATACACCCGGTGGGAGAGGGAGATAACCTCGATCATTTCCGACGAGATAACGATAATGGCGTAGCCTTTCTCGGCCAGTTCATGGATGACGTTGTAAATTTCCACCTTGGCGCCGACGTCGACGCCGCGCGTGGGCTCATCCAGGATCAGCAGATCGCATTCCGTGGCCAGCCATTTGGCGATAACCACCTTTTGCTGATTGCCGCCGCTCAGGCTGGATATGGGGTCCTCGACGGAGCCCAGCTTGATCGCCAGCCGTTGCCGCGACTGTTCGCTGAACGCCCGCTCACTGCGATAATTAATAATGCCAAACCTATAACAAACGCGTTTCAGACTGGATAACGTCATATTTTCCCGAATAGGACGGGTTAAAATCGCGCCCTGCTCTTTGCGGCTTTCCGGCACCAGGCCGATGCCCTGGCGCATGGCGTCGGCCGGGTGGCGAATGGTGATGTCCTTGCCGTTTTTAACAATCCGGCCCTTGGTCATGCGGTCCAGGCCGAACAGGCAGCGGGAAATTTCCGTGCGCCCGGATCCGACCAATCCCGCCAGCCCGACGATTTCCCCTTTCCTGGCGGTCAGGCTGATATCCTTTAACAGCGATTTGGTGGACATGCCGTACACCTCCAGCACCGTTTCGTCCTGGGGAATATTTTTGGTCGGATACAGGTTTTCAAATTTACGCCCCACCATGCTGGAAATAATGTCGTCTTCCGTGCAGGTTTTGGGGTCCAGATCGGTCACCGTCTCGCCATCCTTGATAACCGTAATGGCGTCGGCGATGGCGAATATTTCATCCAGGCGATGGGAGATATACAAAATGGTGACCCCCTGCCCTTTCAGTAATTTCAGCTGGCTGAATAAAATATCGATTTCCCGGTTCGATAATACCGCCGAGGGTTCATCAAGAATCAATATCTTGACGTCCCTGGCCAGCGATTTGGCAATTTCCACCATCTGCTGGTAGGCGACGCTCAGCGTGCCCAGGCGCGCGGTGGGCGGTATATGGAAACCCAGGTTGGATAATACCCGGCCGGCTTTCTGGTTCATTTTTTTCCAGTTCACCAGTTGGCCACCGAACCCCAGGTCGCCGAGGAAAATATTTTCCGCCACGGTCAGATCCGGCGCCAGCGCCAGTTCCTGGTAGATAATGCCGATATTATTTTCCCGGCTTTGTTTTGGCGTGGTGAAATGCACCTCTTTACCGTTGATATAGATGGTGCCGCTATCCTTGATATAGATACCGGAGAGGATTTTCATCAGCGTCGATTTACCCGCGCCGTTTTCACCGACGATGGCGTGGATGCTTCCTTTCTTCACCTTCAAATCAATACTCTTTAGCGCATGGACTCCGCCAAAGCTTTTTTTAACCTTTTCGATAACGACTGCATACTGGTCCATGAACATACCTCATATCAGCCCCCCTTGTGGCAAGGGGGGGGGAAGACGTTAGAAAAGCGATTTAGCATCGTAGACTTGTTTCACGTTATCTTTGGTAATGAGCACGGTGGGGGTGTAAACATAATCCGGGAAGTCTTTATTGCCCGCCTGGTATTTGGCGATAACATCCAGCACGGTATTGGTCAGCGTATTGGGGTTATTGGCCGCCGTCGCCTGCAGGTCGCCGCGTTCAATGGCTTCCAGGCCTTTTTTATAGCCGTCGTGGGCAAATACTTTTACGTCCTGGAGTTTATTGGCGCCTTTTAGCGACAAAATGGCGCCCAGGGCCATATCGTCCATTTCGCTGTAGACGCAGTTGATCTTATTGCCCTGGGCGACAATGATGTCTTCCATGGCTTTCAGGCCGCCCTGTTGATCCCAGTTGCCCCAGCCCTGGCTGACGATGGTCAGGTTGGTTTGGTTATATTTACGCAGTTGCGCTTCCATCACGCCGCGAATAAAATTGGTGCGCCTGGCTTCACCCACCAGGTTGCCCTGGTTGCCGCTGATAATGACGCAGTTCATCGGCTTATTGCCAAACTGATCGACCGCGAATTCGCCAATGGCGATATTGTTCTTGGCGTTATTGGCCTGCACGCGGGTGATCACCGGCGCATCCAGTGAAATATCGCTGTCGAGGATAACGGTAGGAATACCCGCGCGTTTAGCGATTTGCGTAATACGCATGCCGGCTTCGGGATCCTGCGGATTGAGCACCAGATAATTAATGCCTTGGGAAATCATATCCTCGACATCGGAGATCTGCTTGTTCAAATCCCCGCGCGCATCGGTGGTGATCAAATCATAGCCCCGTTCCTTGGCATGGATTTTCATATACTCTGTCAGGCCGTTGAAAAAGGCACCATTGAGGGTTCGGTTGGCAAAACCGACTTTGATTTTATCTTCGGCATGGGCCGATATCGCCACCGAGGCCACGGCCAGCAACAGACCCGCTAATACTTTTTTCATCGATATCCTTCCTTCTGTTTGTTTACGTTAGGGTAGAGGTAACGTCTTTATTGTTCTGTTCAGCGTGCGTGAATGGGGGTGGCCCGCCGGATACGGCGCCCGATCCGGCGGGCCGGGATCATAGCGCCAGTTTCCTGGCGTCCACCTGCTGGCGATAGAACAGCCGGTAGAGCGCCAATCGGTGTTGCAGCTGTTCGGTGCGGTCGGTCCCGGCGGTGAAACGGGTATGGATTGCCGGTTTGCGGCACACGTCCGCCTCGTTGCCGCCCGCCGCCAGCCAGCCCAGCCTGGCCGCGCCAAGCGCGCCGCCGGCCGCGCCGTCGCGATGGGTTACCACCGGGACGGCCACCACGTCGGCTATCAGCTGCGCCCACCACGGGCTGCGGGCGCCGCCGCCGATCAGCGAAAATTGTTCGATATGGCTGCCGGCCTGTTTCATGACCGCCAGGCCATCGTCGAGACCGAACGCCACGCCTTCCAGCACCGCGTAGCCCAGCGACGCGCGCTCCGTGGAATGCGTCAAGCCATGGAACGACCCGCTGGCGACGGGATCGTTATGCGGGGTACGCTCGCCGGAAAGATAAGGCAGGAATATCGGCGCCCGCCGCTGTTCCTCAAGACTCAGCGCGGCCACCTCCGCCAGCAGGGTGGGTTCGTCGGTATGCAGAATCTGGCATAACCACCGCAGCGCGCTGGCGGCGGTGAGCATGACGCTCATCTGATGCCAGCGGCCCGGCAGGGCATGGCAAAACGCATGCACCGCCGACTGCGGGTTGGGGCGGAAACATTCGTTAACGGCAAAGATCACCCCGGAGGTGCCGAGTGAGATAAACGCATCGCCGGTATTCACCGCGCCGATGCCCACGGCGCTGGCCGCATTGTCGCCGCCGCCGCCGGCTATCACCACCGATGGCGGCAGACCCCATTCCCGGGCGACATCCGCCTTCAGGGTGGCGGACGGCGCGGAGCCTTCCACCAGCGCCGGCATATGATCCCGGGTCAGGCCGCAGGCGCCGAGCAAGGAATCCGACCAGTCGCGTTTC
The DNA here is from genome assembly GCF_047324285.1 of Sodalis sp. RH14. Taxonomy (NCBI): domain Bacteria; kingdom Pseudomonadati; phylum Pseudomonadota; class Gammaproteobacteria; order Enterobacterales; family Bruguierivoracaceae; genus Sodalis; species Sodalis sp. RH14. The sequence goes on along the minus strand of NZ_CP178739.1, from coordinate 424,460 downwards.
GCCACATCCAGCCACAGCGTGCCCGCCGCGTCGGACATATCCGACACTTTTTCACCGCTCATCATCAGGCGCAGGTAATCTTTGGGTAACAGTACGGTCTTGACGCGGGCAAAGATCTCCGGCTCATGTTTCGCCACCCACAGCAGCTTAGGCGCGGTAAACCCCGGCATCGCCAGGTTACCGGCTATTTGATGCAGCTCCGGCGCCAGCCGGGTAAGCTGTTCGCACTCCTGCGCGCTGCGGGTGTCATTCCACAGAATGGCCGGGCGCAGCACGTTATCCCGGGCGTCGAGCAATACCGCGCCATGCATCTGGCCGGAAAGGCCGATGGCGCGAATCCCCGCCCAAAGATCGGTATGCCGCGCGCGCAGGCGGCCGACGGCGCGGTTGGTGGCCGCCCACCACTGCGCGGGATCCTGCTCGGACCACTGCGGATGCGGGCGCTGCACCGTCAGCGGTTCGCCTTCACTGGCGACCAGTTGTCCCTTGTCATCGATAATCACTACTTTGATTTCCGAGGTGCCTAAATCAAGACCGAGATACATATTCGCTCCCCTTCGTTATTGGCTGATGCGGTTACTGAGCGGCGACCTTCGGGGCCTTGGCCAGCGCCCAGGCGTCAAGCCGGGTGATGGTCTCGCGCAGTAATTTTTCAAAATCCTGGTCGGTGGCCAGCGGCCCGAACAGTTTAGCGTCGCGGGCAAAGAGCGCGACGGGGTCGGCCGCGCTGAACATGGCGTGGGTGGCCGCCGCGTCCAGGATGCCGTCCTGGTAGTCGTAAGGCAGTTCGCCGTCATGCCAGCGGCGCATGAAGATAAAAAACAGCGCCGGCAGCACGGCCGTGGCCTTGGGCGGCTGTCCCCGGCGGTAACATTCAATCAGGGTCGGGGTGATCATGCCCGGGATCTTGGAGAAGCCATCGGCGGCGACCCGTTGATTGGTGTCGCGGATATACGGATTGCTAAAGCGGTCCAGCACCACATCGCGGTATTGCGCCAGGTCCAGCGGGCTTGGCGTCAGCGAGGGGATCACGTCCTGAGTGACATAGTCGTAGGCCATGCGGCGGATATCCGCGGTGCCGGTACTTTCATGGATATAAGACTGGCCGATAAGCGTGCCCGCCCAGGCAATGCAGCTGTGGCTGGCGTTGAGGATGCGGATTTTCGCTTCTTCATAAGGCACCACGGAATCCACCATTTCGACGCCGACATTTTCCAGCGCCGGACGTCCGGCGATAAAATGGTCTTCCACCACCCATTGGATGAAAGACTCGCCCATCACCGGCGCGCGGTCGTCCATGCCCAGATTTTCCTTGACCCGGCCGGCAATATCAGCGGACGGACGGGGCGTGATGCGATCAACCATAGTGTTCGGCGTGGTAGTATTGGCCTGGAACCAGGCCAGCAGATCCTGCTCGCCGCGCAGGGTCAGGAATTCGGTCAGGCCGTCACGGAACCGTTCGCCGTTATGGCGCACATTGTCGCAGCTGAGCAGGGTGACGCCGCCGGTGTCCTGGCTGCGGCGGGTTTGCAGGATGCGCGCGATGGTGCCGTAAATCGTGCGCGCGCCGCCCTTCAGGTCGGCCTGCAGATCCGCGTTGGATTGGTCGAGTTTAAAATGGGTATCCAGGTAATAACCGCCTTCGGTCACGGTAAAGGAGATAACCCGGGTATCGGCGCTCGCGCCCTGCCCGACCAGCGCCGACAGTTGCTCGTCCCAGGGGATGATTTTGCGGATGGAGGTGATTTTTTCATAGCTGCGCTCCCCGGCGGGCGTCACGGTTTCCAGTGCATATTCCCCTTTCTGTGCCGCCAGGATATCCAGCAGTGGGTTGGCGTCGTCGCGGATATTACCCAGCGCAATCGACCAGCGTCCGTCGCCCTGCATCAGCAGACGGTGCAGATACCAGGCTTGGTGCGCGCGGTGGAAAGAACCGGCGCCGATGTGCATCCAGGTAAAGTGTTGTGAAGTGGTCATAATGTATAGTACCTCGCGAAAGGGAGATGAGCATAAGCTCACAAAATGAGTAATTGCCTAGATGGAGAGCTTAATCGAATAATAGCCCATCAAATGAGCTTTAGCTCACAGTTCGCACATGATCGATTTACGCCCTCCATAAATGATGGGTATAGTTCCACCACTGCTAAAAGCTGAGTATGATCAATGGGTAAAATCGACAGGAAATTGGATCAGGCCGCCCGGGCCGCCTGGATGTATTACGTGGCGGGCAAAACACAGCATGAAATCGCCGATGTGCTGGGGGTGTCGCGCCAGGCGGCGCAGCGCCTGGTGGCGCTGGCGTCGGAAAATGGCCTGGTCAGGGTGAATATCACCCATCCGGTGGCTGAATGCACGGCGCTTTCCCAACGGCTGGCCCGGTGTTTTGGCCTGTCGGTATGCCTGGTGGTGCCGTCGGGAGGCATGGATACCGGCAGTATTAACAGCATGATCGCGGTGGCCGGCGCGGAGGTGATGATGCAGTTTCTCGATCAGCCGCAGCCCAGGACCATCGCCGTCGGCTCCGGCCGGGCGCTGCGCGCCACCATTAACGAAATGGCGCCCATCGATCGCCCGCAGCATAGCTGCGTATCGCTTATCGGCGCCATCGCCTCCGACGGCTCCTGTACCCGTTACGATGTGCCGTTATGGATGGCGGAAAAAACCCAGGGTAAATATTTTATCCTGCCGGCGCCGCTGTTCGCCGATAACCTGACGGATAAAGAGCTGTGGTGTAATCACCGTATCTACCGCATGGTGACCGATAAGGCGGCGCAGGCGGATGTCACCTTTATCGGCATCGGCCAGATGAACTACCTTTGCCCGTTGCATAAGGATGGTTTTATCACCACCGACGAAGTCAACCGGCTGACGCAGGCGGGCGTAGTGGCGGAAATCGTCGGCCATTTTATCGGCGCAAACGGCCAGCGGGTGGCAAGCGAAATGGACGATCGCCTGACCAGCGTCGCTATCCAGACACGCCCCGAAAAACCGGTGATCGCCTTTGCCGGCGGCCGGGAAAAGTTCCAGGCTATCCAGGCGGTGCTCAGCGGCGGCTGGATTAACGGCCTGGTAACGGATGAGGATACCGCCGTAAAACTGCTGGCCGCCGCCGAGGCGTGATTCAGGCCGGATGCGGAATACGCAGTTCGAAATAATTACCTACCGCGCTTACCATCTTGCCGAAGGAAACGGTTTGCCAGGCGGTATGCAAGGCGTTGAGGGTCCCGCCGGGCCGCATATCCCGCGCATTACCCGCCGCGCGCAGCAGTTTGCCAAAGGATACGGTGCGCCGGGCGGTATCGGCCGCCTGGCCTATGCGGGTTATTTCCCCCCCGGTGTAAATATCGGCCACCTGCGTCACGCCGCCCAGGGTGCCCCCGGATATCGCCGCCAGCCATTCCGCGGGACCGGCCGCGGGTTCTTCCGATGTCCAGGGTAATAAATACCAGGATTTAGCGGTGTTGATATACTGATTTTGTATATTGCGAATCAAACCCAGCCCGAGGGGAGAAAAAATAAAATCATCGATTAAACGGCCAACTGACGCCCCGGTTTGGCTGCCAGACGCGGCGCCATCGGCAACTTTGCCAAGTTCGTGCTCCGCCAAATTACTGTACCATGCCAAACAGCCCGCCACGGCGGTGCCTACGGCCGCGCCCCATTGTTTAGCCACATTAGCCGTTCCACACATCATCGTATCCATTACGCCAACGGCTTTGCCAATGGGCGCCAACAAAACCTTGGTCAGTTCAGGTTTCCCGATTGTGGCGCAGCAATAACCGGCTATGCCGCCAACGTAGGCGGCGGTTTGCATTCCACGGGTGCTGGCATTGTGGCCAAACGCCGACATCAGAGCCACCGCGCCGCCGGTTTTGGCCTGGGTTTCGGCGGATTTATTTTTGACCACATGAACCGCAGCCTTGGCGAAAGCGCGGGATAAACCCTTGGCCGTTAAACTCACCAGCGCGCCAATGGCAAAACCTACCGCGACGACGATAAGCAAAGGTCCCCCCGCCACACCGACTAAGGTCGCCACGGCGGAGAATAGCGCGGCAGCGGTCATGGCCACGCCCACCACTCTGATGGCCTTGTTAATATTTTTAGCCGTAAATAACGACTTAATGAACATCTTAATGCGCTGGCTTGCCGTGGTTTCGGCGTTAGCGGGTATGGCCTTTATAGCGGTGGTCTTGTGTGCGGCGCCGGGGGCTACCGCCATGGAAGAACCCGCCGCGGCGCGCGCTGCCGCAACACCCGGATTGATAGGCTGAACCGGCAAAGGAAGGAATCCAGACGCACGATGGCCGTTTGGTGCTAACGGGCTTCCCGCCGGCCGGTTACTGACTTTGATGATATGTTGCGGCACGCCCGGCTGTTCATACGCTCCTTCGCTGCGATCATCTAACCGCAGCGCGCCCGACATTCTGTTCACGCCTGTGTTGAACGCATTATTATCCTCGGGACGGTAAAAAGAGTTGTTAGTGATGTTTGTCGTCATAACGAATTCTCCCCTGATTTACCGCCACAAGGTAGCGACCGTCCGCCAAAAAAACTTTCAAATTTAGATGATTTTGAAATTATTTTTTTAAAATCCGTGTTCGCGATCGCATAAGACGATAAACGGACGCGTCGCGCGGCGGATGGGGTTAAATTGATTTTCCCGACCGGACGTAGTACCGTCAAGCCCATAACATGTATCATTCTTTTCCCAAGCGGTCAGCCATGCCAATCATCCAATCCGTTGAACGAGCCCTGCATATTCTGGACCTGTTCGATGAACACGACACCGAACTAAAAATCACCGAAATCAGCAATAAAATGGGCCTGCACAAAAGCACCCTGCACTCCTTGCTTAAAACCCTGCAGGTGCAGGGTTATATCGATCAAAATCATGAAAACGGCAAATACCGTCTGGGCATGAAATTGGTCGAACGGGGAAACCTGGTGGTCAATTCCATTGATATCCGGCAAAAAGCCAGAAGTTTCCTGCTTGAATTATCGATTAAAACCGGCCAGACCACGCATTTGGGTATTCTTGACGGTAAAGAAGGCGTGTATATCGATAAAGTGGAAGGGAAGATGGCGGTAATTTCTTATTCCCGCATCGGGCGCAGGCTGCCGGTGCATGCCACAGCCATCGGCAAAGTGCTGTTATCCTTTCTTAAACCGGCGGATATCCAGGCGTTGCTGGAGAATTACGACTATACCCGGCAAACGCCGCAATCCATTACCGATGAAGGCCGGTTTTTAGCGGAACTGGCCGAGGTGCGCAGCCGGGGATATGCCCTCGATAACCAGGAAAATGAACAGGGGGTAAGATGTATTTCCGTGCCGATATGGAATGTTGAACGCAAGGTTATCGCCGCCATCAGTATCTCGACCTTAATTTCCCGCGTCAGCGATAACGAATTCGATGACTATATCCAATTATTAAAACAGGCCGGGCAGGAATTATCACAGCAATTAGGATATACGGCCGGGAACTGACGGCGACAAGGGTTACCGCGCTCCCGGCATCAAGATCGTCATTCATCACTCGCCGGGAGTTATACCACCAGGCTCAGTAATAAGATAAACCCCAACCCGGCCACCGAGACAATGGTGGACAGTACCGTCCAGGTGGCGAATGTCTCTTTCATGGTCAGGCCGAAGTATTCCTTGATCATCCAAAAACCGGCGTCGTTGACATGCGAGGCGATGGCGCTGCCGGCGCCGGTGGCCAGCGTCACCAGCGCCAGGTTGGCATCGCTGTGCGCCAGGGTGGGTATGACCAGCCCCGCCGTCGAGATAGCGGCCACGGTGGAGGAACCCAGCGAAATACGCAGGATCGCGGCGACCACCCAGGCCAGGATAATCGGCGAGGCGGCGGTGCCGGTGAATAAATCGGCCACATAGTGCCCGACGCCGCCATCGATCAGCACCTGTTTAAACGCCCCGCCGCCGCCGATAATCAGCAGCATCATGCCGATGCTGGTCACCGCCGAGCCACAGGAGGCCATAAGGTTTTTGATGGGGATATCGCGCGCCAGCCCCATGCTGTAGATGGCGAACAGCAGGGAAAGCAGCATGGCGACAGAAGCGTTGCCCAGCAGGCGGATAATGGCCAGCGCGGTATTATCGGCCAGCCCCGTTTCCTGCTGGATCATGGTAATAATGGTCGCTAACGACATCAATATCACCGGCAGCATGGCGGTCAGCATACTGATGGCGAAACCGGGGGTATCCTCAAGCCTGAACAGCTTTGATTCGCCAAGGGAATCGATATTGCCGATTTTGTTAAACCCCTCAGGCACGATTTTTTTGGCCAGTTTATTATAAACCGGACCGGCCAGGATCACCGTCGGCGTGCCGACAATAATGCCGTACAGCAGCACTGAACCGATATCGGCGCCATATTCCCCGGCGATCATCGTCGGCCCCGGATGCGGCGGTAAAAAGCCGTGGGTCACCAGCAGCGCCGAGGCCATGGGAATCCCCAGATGCAGGATTGACACCTTCAGCTGTTTGGCGATGGTGAAGATTATCGGGATCAGCAAGACCAGGCCCACTTCAAAAAACAGCGCGATGCCAACGATAAAAGACGCGACCACCACCGCCCATTCGATATTTTTCTCGCCAAATTTGCCGATAAGGGTAATGGCGATGCGCTGGGCGCCGCCGGCATCGGCAATAAGGCGTCCCAGCATGGCGCCGATACCGAATATCAGCGCGATATGACCGAGCGTGCCGCCCAGGCCGCCTTCGATGGATTTCACCACGTTATTCAGCGGTATGCCCAATGCCAACGCCACGCCGAATGAAACAATAATCAGCGAAACAAAAGTATTAAGCTTACACTTCATGATTAAAAATAAGAGGGTTACTATTCCCAAAGAAACAATAATTAAAGGCATTCTCTCACTCCGGTTTTATTGTGTTATCAATTAATAAAAAAGACACACGCTTTCGCCAACCTTATATAGAGAAATAAGGCTGCGGTTATTATCACTGGAGCTATAGTCAGCGCAGAGATATGTTCTATCATGACAACAATATGAAAAAAGAGGCGGCAATCCTGTTAATAAGATTGCCACTTCATATCAGTGAGCTATTAATAGCTTCGTCGTTATAGATCTGAATAGTAATTTAATTATGCGTTTTTTCCGCCAGGGCTTTCACGCCCGCATCGAGCACCGCGATAATACGGTCGGCGTCGTAGACGCAGCCGCGCCAGGTTCCGCCGCTGACCGCCTGGAGCGCCGCCCAGAGCCGGGTGTCGTCGGGCAATTGGGGATGCGGGCGCAGCCCGGGGTGGCTGGGACGCTGCGCCAATACCGCGGCGCCTTCGCCGGGGGACAGCGCGGCGGAATCGGTGCCGATAAAATTAATCGATCCCACCAGCCGGTCGCGGTCGACGATCATTTCAATGATATCGCCGTCGCGCAGTTTGCCTATCGGGCCGCCCACCAGCGCTTCGGGCCCGATATGACCGACGCAGGCGCCGGTGGATACCCCGGAGAAACGCGCATCCGTCAGCAGGGAAACATGCTTGCCGTAGGAGAGGTGCTTTAACGCGGAGGTTAACTGATAGGTCTCCTCCATGCCGGTGCCCGACGGGCCGCCGCCTATCACCACCATCATGTCGCCGGCGTGGATATGACCCTGCTTGATGGCCTTGATGGCGTCGGACTCGGCGGTAAATACCCGGGCTTTGCCGGTATGGCGGTAAACGCCGTCGGCGCCGACCACCGAGGGGTCGATGGCGGTAGATTTGATGACCGACCCCTTGGGGGCGATATTACCGGTGGGGAAGGTAATGGTCGAGGTCAGGCCGCGTTCCTTTGCCTGGCGCGGCGACATGATTACCTCATCCGGATGCACGCCGTCAAGCTGTTGTAAACGTTCGCGGAACAGTGCGCGCCGCGGCGACGCCTCCCACCAGTCCAGATTGGCGCCCAGGGTTTCGCCGGTCACGGTCAGCGCATCCTCATGCAGCAAACCCAGCCGGCGCAGATGCAGCATCACCTCGGGAACGCCGCCGGCGAGGAACGCCCTTACCGTGGGGTGATATACCGGGCCGTTGGGCAACACGCTCACCAGCCTGGGCACGCGGCGGTTTATCGCCGCCCATTCGTCCACGGTGGGGATATGGCATCCGGCGGCGTGCGCGATGGCGGGAATATGCAGCAGCAGGTTGGTCGAACCGCCAAAAGCCGCATGGATGACCATGGCGTTTTCTATGGCTTTATCGGTGATGATATCCTTGGTGGCGAGTCCCTTGCGCCCCATCACCAGCGCGGCGCGGGCCGATTGGCGGGCAATTTCAAACCAGACGGCCTGGCCGGACGGCGCCAGCGCCGAATGCGGCAACGCCAGGCCCAGCCCTTCCGCCACTACCTGGGAAGTGCCGGCGGTGCCGAGGAACTGGCAGCCGCCGCCGGGTGATGCGCAGGCCCGGCAACCCAGCTCCGCCGCTTCCTCAAGGGTAAGCTCATGGTTGGCGAAACGGGCGCCGATGGTTTGCACCTTGCCCGCATCCTCACCCTGGGTGGGCGGCAGCGTCGCGCCGCCGGGCACGATAATCGTCGGCAGGTCGTGCATCGCCGCCAGGGCGATCATCATCGCCGGCAGCCCTTTGTCGCAGGTCGCCACGCCTATGACCGCCTTGCGCGTCGGCAGGGAGCGGATCAGGCGCCGGAATACCACGGCCGCGTCGTTGCGATAGGGCAAGGAATCAAACATGCCGGTGGTACCCTGGGAGCGTCCGTCACAAGGGTCGCTGACGTAACCGGCGAAAGGAACGCCGCCGTGCCGGCTGATTTCCTCCGCCGCGGCTTTCATTTGCAGGCCGATTTCCCAATGGCCGGTATGGTAACCCAGGGCGATGGGCGCGCCGTCATGATCGCGAATCCCGCCCTGGGTACCCAGGATCAGTACTTCGGTACCCAATAGCTTATTAGGATCCCAGCCCATGCCGGCATTCAGGGTCAGGCCGAAAATGTTGCCGCTGGGGGAATCCATCAGCATTTCCGGCGTCAGCGGCAGCGACCCCCTGGGCCCTTCCGCGTGCGTCTGGATATCATATATCGACGCATCGACATCAGTGAAAATAGTATTGATAGACATAATATTACTCACCTGCTGCTATGACTTCATTCTCTGTGATTCAACATACCGCGTAGCGGCGACATTAACGTTGCGGCGCATCATTGTTGGTTAATGACGCCGGCCCGTTGCAGTACCCGCCTGACGGCCGCTTTGCCCGCGCTATCCAGCGGCTGCGCCGGCGGCAGTACATAATCGGATACCGCCAGTCCGCATACCCGCATCGCCTCCTTGACCACATTGACGAACGGGCTGTCGATGGCATACAGCGCGGGCAGCATCAGCAAGGATTGGTTTAATTCGGCGGCCCTGGCCAGATCGCCGGCGCGTACCGCGTTATAAATGCCGACGGAGAGCTGGGGGGCGAAATTGACGCTGGCGGAAATCGCGCCGGCGCCGCCCAGCAACAGGGTATTAAGCAGATGATCGTCAAAACCGCAGAATACCGAGAAAGCGGGATGGGCATCCTTCAGCGTGATAATCATTTCACGCAGATGGGCCACGGAGTCGATCGTGTCCTTGATGCCGACGATATTGCCATGGGCATCGGCCAGGCGCTTGACCAGGGCCGGCGTCAGATCCTGCCCGGTCAGGAAAGGGAAATTGTATAAAATCACCGGCAGATCGACGCTTGCGGCGATGTCGCCGTAATAGCGCAACAGGTTGGCGTCGGTGAGATGCCAGTAATAGGGATTGATCACCACGATGGCGTCCGCGCCGATAGCCTGGGCATGGCGGCTCAGCGTCAGGGCCTCGCGCGTATTGGTGCTGCCGGTGCCAATCAGCACCGGCACCCGGTGGTTAACATAGCGCACGGCGAATTCGGCCACGGTCTGCCGTTCGGCGCACGACATTTGCGAAAATTCGCCGCCGGTCCCCAGGAAAAACAGGCCGTTGACCCCGGCGGCGATCAGATGGTCGATGGTCAGGCCCATGCCCGCCTCATCAAGCTGACCTTCCTGGGTCAGGATGGTGGACACCGGCGGAATAATCCCGCGAAACTTCTTGTTATCAATCATAATAGTAACCTTTTACAACCGGGAATGTGGGAAGGCGCATTATGCGGACCGGCCAAAAAATCAGGATCATTACCGGCAATCGTCAGTGGATTTGTTCTATATTATAGAACACGGTTGTATAATGCTTAACGAGATACTAGCACCGTCATTTTGGCGGTGTAAATACCCACCGTGGGAATGCGTGTTCGTTCTGTATCTTGGATCACAAAAACCCGCCGGATTGATCCTGGCGGGCCGGTCTTGCGTCGCGGGAGCGTTTGCGGGAAATAACAGGTGGGGAAATGGCCGCCGGACGGGCGCAAAGGTGGGACCGTCGTCGCCACCGGCGCGGCGAACGTGGCGTGCGGCGGCGGCGCAATGGCGGCGATGCCGGGCGCAGAAATCTACACCGGGAACGGGTTTCGGCCCGGTTTATCAGGGTTATATCGGTGCCGGCCGGTTAACCGCCCTGGCGTCCCGGCGCTGTTTCCGGCGCCTGGGCGTTATCGCCGGCGGACGCCTTCAGCCCATGCAGCGCCGTCAGGAAAAGCTCTTCCTCTTCTTCCTCGTCCAGCCCGCCATACACCATATGTAAAAATTCCACGGCGAATTCCTGATCATCGCCTAGCATCTCGATGATGGCGCGATCGTCATTACGTGGCTTACGCATATCTCCCCCCGCGTTGCACCTGTCCGGATATGGAGATCATAGTTCATACCACGCCGGTGTTTCAGTATGGCGTCAACTTATACTTATTTTGTTTAAGCTAACGCATTTTTTGCCTATTGGGCCGCAGGGCCGGCACCGGAACGCGATACCCGCCGTCGCCGGACCCAGCGCCGGCGCGGAAGAGGTTTTATTTTATCTTTCCTTACCGCTATACGGCCGTACATCCCGACGTCTAAACAGAGCAATATATTACTTTATGGCATATAAAGTAGTTATTTGTTCTTTAAACACCGGCTTGATTCAGCTCTATTATCCACGCAAATCATCCCCGGCACGTTAAAGGACATTGCCCATGCCATTACCTGATTCCGTTCTCGATCTGATAGGCCATACCCCGATGCTGGAACTTACGCGGCTGGACAGCGGCATCTGCCGGCTGTTTCTTAAGCTGGAAAACCAAAACCCGGCGGGATCGATCAAGGATCGCGTGGCGCTCGCCATGATCGAGCAGGCGGAGCGCCAGGGCATCCTGGCCCCCGGCGGCACCATTATCGAGGCCACGGCCGGCAATACCGGCCTGGGCCTGGCGCTGGTGGCCGCGCAAAAAGGCTATAGCCTGATATTGGTGGTGCCGGATAAAATGAGCCGCGAGAAAATATTCCATCTGCGGGCGCTGGGGGCGAAAGTGCTGCTGACCCGCTCCGACGTGGGTAAGGGACACCCCGATTATTATCAGGACTACGCCCGTCGCCTGGCCGGGGAAACCCCGGGCGCCTTTTATATCGATCAATTTAACAACCCCGCCAACCCGCTGGCCCATTACCAGGGCACCGCGCCCGAACTGTGGCAGCAGATGGATCAGGATATCGACGCCATCGTGGTCGGCGTCGGCTCCGGCGGCACCCTGGGCGGACTCAGGCGCTTTTTTGACGAGGTATCGCCCAAAACCGAATTTATCCTCGCCGATCCGGCGGGGTCAATCCTGGCGGATGTGGTGGAGCACGGCACCGCGCCCGAGGCCGGCAGTTGGCTGGTGGAGGGGATTGGCGAGGATTTTGTGCCGCCGCTCAGCCAGGTGGAGCGGCTGAGCCAGGCGTTTCGCATTACCGACGGCGAGGCATTCGCCACCGCCCGTACCCTGTTGCATAAGGAGGGCATCCTGGCCGGGTCGTCCACCGGCACCCTGCTGACGGCGGCGCTGCGCTACTGCCGGGCGCAGCGTACGCCCAAACGGGTGGTGACCTTCGCCTGCGACAGCGGCAACAAATATCTCTCCAAAATGTTCAACGACGACTGGCTGCGCCAGCAGGGTTTGCTGGCGCGTCCGGTTACCGGCGATCTGCGCGATTTTATCGCTTTTCGTCACGATGAAGGCGCCACCGTGTTCGCCCTGCCGGCGGATACCCTGGCCACAGCCCACGCCCGTATGCGCCTGTACGATATCTCACAACTGCCGGTGCTGGAAAACGGCCGGCTGGTGGGGCTTATCGATGAATGGGATATTCTTACCCAGGTACGGGCCGATGCCCGGCGGTTCGCCCTGACGGTCGACGCCGCCATGACGCGGGAGGTGATTACCCTGGCGAAAGAAGCCGACGAAGCGACGCTATTGCGTACTTTCGCCCAAGGCCATGTGGCGGTGGTAATGGATGGCGGGCAATTCCTGGGGCTCATCACCCGCGCCGATGTGCTGAACACGTGGCGCAACCGCCTGCCTTCAACATGATGTGCTGAACACCCGACGCAACCGCAACCTCCATAATCATAATAAGGATAATAGCATGACCCATATCGCCACCCTTGCCGTGCACAGCGGTTATACCCCGGACGCCACCGGCGCGGTAATGCCGCCGATTTACGCCACCTCCACCTTTGCGCAAACGGCGCCAGGCGAACACAGCGGCTACGAATATTCGCGCAGCGGCAATCCCACCCGCCACGCGCTGGAACAGGCCATCGCCCAGCTTGAGCAAGGCACCCGGGGATTCGCCTTCGCCTCCGGGCTGGCGGCCTGCTCAACGGTGCTGGAACTGCTGGATCAGGGTAGCCATATCGTGGCGGTGGACGATGTGTACGGCGGCACCTACCGGCTGCTGGAAAACGTGCGCGCCCGCACCGCCGGCCTGCGCGTCAGCTGGGTCAAGCCACAGGACGCGGACGCGCTGGAGCGGGCCATTCAACCCGATACCCGGATGATTTGGGTGGAGACCCCCACCAATCCGCTGCTTAAGCTTGCCGATCTGGCGGCGATTGCCGCTATCGCCCGCCGCCATAACCTGATAAGCGTGGCGGATAACACCTTTGCCTCGCCGGTATTGCAGCAGCCGCTGACGCTGGGGTTCGATATCGTGGTGCATTCGGCGACCAAATACATTAACGGCCATTCCGACGTGGTGGCCGGGCTGGCGGTGGTGGGGGATAATCCCGCGCTGGCGGAGCGGCTGGCCTATTTGCAAAACGCCATCGGCGGCGTGCTCGACCCGTTCAGCAGTTTTTTAACCCTGCGCGGCATTCGCACCCTGGCGCTGCGTATCGCCCGCCACAGCGAAAGCGCGTTGCGCATTGCCGCATGGCTGGAAACGCAGCCGCAGATTGAGAACGTTTATTACCCAGGCCTGGCGAGCCATCCGCAGCATGAGCTGGCGCGGCGCCAGATGCGCGGCGCGGGCGGCATGATTTCCATCCGCCTGCGCGGCGACGATGCGCAGGCGGCCAATCGCTTTATCCGGCAGCTTAGCCTGTTTACCCTGGCCGAAAGCCTGGGCGGCGTCGAAAGCCTGGTAAGCCAGCCCTTCGCCATGACCCACGCCTCCATTCCGCTGGAGCAACGGCTGGCCACCGGCATTACGCCGCAGCTGGTGCGGCTGTCGGTGGGCATTGAGGACGCCGGGGATTTGATGGCGGATCTGGCCCGCGGGCTGGCGGCGTTATAATAACGCCGGGATATCGGGGTAATAGCGCTGCGCCACATCGGGGTGGGAGCGCAACCGTCCTTTCAGATAATTCCAGCCGACGTCGCGCAGCAGCGGATTGCGCGGATCGCTTGCGGGGCCGCGCGCCTGGGCGGCCAGCGCGGGCGGCAGTTCAAACAGCGGCACCACCGCGTCCAGCCGGGCGCCAAGGAAAAAGGCGATGGACAGGCGATCGGCGCCCGCGGGCGGCGACACCACCCGGTGCACCGTGGCGCGCAGGTAGCCGTTGGTGGCCAGTTCCAGCAGTTCGCCGATATTGACCACAAAGGTGCCGGCAACCGGCGCGGCATCCGTCCAATGACCTTCTTCCACTTCCACCTGCAGGCCCTTTTGCCGATCCTGCAGCAGGAAACTGAGAAAACCGGAATCCTTATGGGCGCCGACGCCCTGGCTGCTGCCGGTCTGGTTGCGGGCGGGATAACGGATAAGCTTAATATGCTCATTGGGCTTATCGCCGTACAGGGGATCGAACGCGTCCGCCGGCAGCGACAACGCCTCGGCAAAGGCGCGCAGCAGGCGCAGGGACATCGCGGTCATTGCGGCCTGCCAGCGCAGCAGCGCCGGTTTTAACCCAGGCAGTTCCGCCGGCCACTGGTTAGGCCCCTGCAACCGGGTCCACGCCGGCGTCCGCTCCGTCTGCGGCAGCGGCGCGCGCTCGGCGCCAATATCGAACTGTTCGCGCCAGTCGGGTTGTCCCCGGGTCAATTCCGACGCGGCGCGGTTATAGCCGCGAAAATGGGGAGAGTTGATCATCGCCACCGCCTGTTTTTGCGCGTCGGACAGCGCAAAAAATTCACGCGACAGCCGCTGCACCTGGTCAAGCAACTGCGAATCCACGCCATGGCCGGCCAGGTAGAAAAAACCGATATCCCGCGCCGCGAGACGCAGCTCGGTTAAAAAGACCGTACGCTCCGCCTGGCCGCCATCAAGCCGGGAAAGATCGAGCAAGGGTAAAGATGCCGCTACTGCCGTACTCATAGGCTGCTCCGTTGTTCATACCTAAGAGCCCAACATGCATCATCTTTAAAACGTCGCCCAATACTGATCGGTTCTAAGTTATTGCCGGTACTGCTAAGAAATCGCGGCGCACCCTTCAACCGTTGCCGTTATACACCCCGGTGACCGCGGGCAGCCATAGCGAGATAATCGGCACATAGGTAATGATCAACAGCACGATAAACAGCACGCAGTAAAACGGCAGCATCGCCTTTACCACCGCCTCCATTTTCTGCTGGCTGACCGCGCTGGCGACAAACAGCACGGTGCCCACCGGCGGAGTGATCAGGCCGATGCCGAGATTGACCAGCATAATCATGCCGAAATGCACCGGGTCGATACCCAGCGAGGTGGTGACCGGCAGCAGAACCGGGGTCAGGATTAGTATCAGCGGCGCCATATCCATCAGGCAGCCGACAATCAGCAGCATGATATTAATGCACATCAGGATAACGTATTTGTTTTCTGAAATGCTCAGGAAAAAGTCGGTAATAATCGTCGGCAGCTGCATAAAGGTCATCACCGAACCAAAGGCGGCGGCAAAGGCGATCAGCACCATGACGATAGTGACGGTTTTAATGGTGCGGAACAGCAGCAGGTGCAGATCGCGCCACCTGAATTCGCGGTAAATGAACATGGTGACAAAAAAAGCCCAGATACAGGCGATAGCCGCGGATTCAGCGGCGGTGAACACGCCGGAAAGAATACCGCCGAGTATAATCACGATGGTGAACAGGCCCCAGAACGCATCGACAAATATTTTCAACGCCTGGCGGAACGGCACCAGTTCGCCTTTGGGATAATTGCGCTTGCGCGCAAAGCCGATACACATGATAACCAGGCACAGTCCCAGCAATAAGCCGGGAAAGATACCCGCCATAAACATGGAGGAAATGGTTACGGTGCCGCCGGTGGCCAGCGAATAAATCACCGAATTATGGCTGGGCGGGGTTAACACCGCCTGCACCGAGCCGCTGGCGGTCACCGCGGCGGCGAAATCGCGCGGATAGCCCTGCGCCTCCATTTGCGGGATCATTACCGAGCCGATGGAGGCGGTATCCGCCAGCGACGAGCCGGAGATCGCGCCGAAAAAGGTCGACGCCACAATATTCACCAGCGACAGGCCGCCGCGGATAAAGCCGACGAAGATGTACGCGAAGTTCACCATTCGCCGCGCTATGCCCCCTTCGGCCATAATGGCGCCGGCCAGAATAAAGAACGGAATCGTCAGCAGGGAAAACTTGTTAATGCCGTTGGTCAGCTGGATAACAATCGCCTCCAGCGGTAAATCAATCCACCACGCGCCGATAAAAGCGCTTAAGCCCACGGCAAAGGCCACGGGAAACCCGAGGGCGAGAAGCACCACCAGGCTGCCTATCAAGATTAACGCATCCATAGCACCGCTCCGCTTTATTAATGGGAATTGCCCAGCATCACCAAAGGACGGTGATCCTGGGGCCCGGATATCATGCGTTCGATGACAAACAACATCATCAGGAACGAGCCTACGGGGATGGGCAGGTACATTTCTCCGTACGAAAAGCCCGGCAGCGAGGCCATCATCTGGTCCCACATGGCGGCGCACAGGCTGGTGCTGTACCAGATCATGATCAGGCAGATCACGCACATCAGAATATCGCAGACCAGCTCGCAGAAACGCTTTCCGGCCGGGGACAACCGGTCGGTCATGATCGAGACGGAAATATGGGTGTTGGCGCGATACCCCACCGGCGCGCCGATAAAGGTAAAGATAATCATGCAGACAATCGCCACCGGCTCCGGCCAGGACAGGGCGTTATCAAACAAATAACGGGCGCAGATGCCGATGGGGATCACGGTGACCATAATCATCAGCGCGATGCTGGCGATCAGCAGACATATCGCATACAACCCGTCCATTAACCGGGAATAATTAAAAGGCATAATGTTCCACCTGAAAGGTTGCAGGCGGCGGGACGTTATCCCCGCCGCAGGGAGGGATAAGGATTAATGCACATCGGCAATACGTTTCATTAATTCTTCATGTCCTTTGCCAAACTGATCTCTTACCGGCTGCGTCGCCTTAATGAAATAATCATGATCGATATTCTGGAACGTCACGCCGGCGGCTTTCATTTTATCCAGCGATTGCTGGTTGTAGGTGGCCCATAATTGCCGCTCGTCCAGTTGCGCTTCCTTGCCCAATTTCAGCATGGTCTGCTGATCCGCGGCGGATAATTTATTCCACACCAGCGAGGACACCAAAATCATTTCCGGCTGGATAAAATGGCCGGTCAGGGTGTAATACTTGGCCACCGGAATATAATTATGGGCAACAAAGGTCGGCGGATTATTTTCGGTGCCGTCCACCACGCCGGTCTGCATGGCGCTGAAGACTTCGCTTACGCCCATGGCGACCGGATTGGCGCCCATGGCTTTTAACGTCGCCAGCGATATCTGGCTGTTCTGTACGCGGATTTTCATGCCGTGCAGATCCTCCGGCTTCACCACCGGTTTTTTGGTGATCATATTGCGCACGCCGGCGTCGGTCCAGCCGAGGAAGACCATTTTAGCCTTGGGATCCGCACTGACCTTGGCGGCGATTTCCTGCCCCACTTCGCCGTCAAGCACCTTATGCATATGATCTTCATCGCGAAAAATATACGGCAGGGTGAGCACGCTGGTTTCCGGGGCAATGGTGGTCATCGGCGCCAGCGAAACGCGGATCATATCCACCGCGCCGATTTGTACCTGCTGCAGCGTCTGCTCTTCATCCCCCAGCACGCCGCCGGAATAGACCTTCATCTCCAGGCGACCGTCGGTAGCCTGCTTCAGCTTTTCCCCCATATGCTGCAGCGCCACCACCGTGGGATAGCCGTCGGGCTGCACCTCGGCGACCTTAAGCACCCTGGCCGTGGCGATGGGGGCGGACAATGCGGTGGCCAGGGTTATCGATAGTGCAATCAATAATTTATTCGTTTTCATTATTTTAACTCCGGACGGGTTTCAGAGGTCGCATACGCCTGGGCGGACGGGCAGCTCGCCGCTGGGCGCTAAAATGTATAAGCAAAAGGAAAGTAACAAAATGAATATATCTGGAACGGTGTTTTATAAAATACACCATCAATCAGTAGAATGAAGTGGGTCACATTTTTTGGTTATCAAAATGTGAAATTTTAATGTCTGTCACAAATTGAAATTAAATGCCAATTTTTGCGGCAAACCGTTTTGAAGAGCAATTAAAGAGAAATAGGCAACAAATCAAAAGGACTGTATATTCGCGCGCGGCGGACAACCCCGTACCATAGCATGGTCATTCTCCAGCCGGACGGCGTCGACGTCGGCAAACCGATCGCCCGTCAGACCGACGGCCCGTTTCATTATCCTGAGGAATAACTGCTATGCGCACCCTACCACCCAAGACTTGGTTTATTACCGGCGCCTCCAGGGGCCTCGGTCTGACCCTGGCCCGCCTGCTGCTGGCGCAGGGCCACAACGTGGCCGCCACCTCGAGAAACCGCGCGGCGCTGGAGCGCGCCGTGGCGCCCACCGCCGACCAGTTCCTGCTGTTCCTGCCGCTGGAAGCCGATCTCACCGACGAGGACAGCGTCGGCGCAGCGGTGGAGCAAACTATAAAGGCGTTCGGCGTTATCGATGTCGTGGTAAATAATGCCGGTTATGGCCTGCAGGGCACGGTGGAAGCGCTGACCGACGCCGAACTGCGCCGTAATTTCGACGTCAATGTCTTCGCGCCGCTAAACGTACTGCGCAAGACCTTGCCGCAGCTGCGCCGCCAGCGCGCAGGGCACATTATCAATATCGCGTCCGTTGCCGGTTTCCAGGGCGGCTATGCCGGCTGGGGCGGTTATGTCGCCGCCAAGTTCGCCCTGGCCGGACTGACGGAATCGCTGGCGGCCGAAACGCGGGAGTTGGGCATCCATGCCACCGTGATCTACCCCGGGCCGGTGCGCACCGACTTTCTCTCGGCCGGCTCCCTGGCGGTGGCGCAGCGCCAGATTGACGACTACGCCGCTGCCCAGGCGTCGCTGGATCTGCATAGGGACACCCTGGCGGGCAACCAGGCCGGCGATCCCGACAGGCTGGCCGCACTTATCGTCCGGATCGCGTCCGTGGAAAAACCGCCGCTGCATCTGTTTGCCGGCAATCTTGCCTGGGATCTGGCGTATCAGAAACTCGGCGAGGTTAAGCTGGATCTGGCGGCGTGGAAGGATGCGTCGCTGGCGACGGATTTCCCGCAGTGATATCACTGATGGTTAATGGATATTGGCGGAAATAATCCAGGACTTATGGTCTCCAGCAACTTGGTGAACAAGCGTATTGATGGCAAACACCGAGTGCGTTGAGGGTAACCGCTTTATTTATCTGATTTGTCATATTTTTGTCATCCCCTATTCAACCCATTTATTTACCCTTGCGCTGCGCTTTTTGACCCGCCCCAGGGCGGGAAGCCGCGCGGCCGCGCAGATTTTATCCCCTGCGCACGTGATTTTTGTCTTATGATGTCAGGCAGAGCCCGTGGCGAAATCAACTCGACATTCATTCATTTTTGGCCTGACCCATGGAGAACAACCCTGTGATGAAAAAAGTGAATCGCGTTTTATTGACCAATGATGACGGCATCGACGCCCCCGGTCTGGAGCTGCTGGCCAAGGCCGCCCAGGAGATTGCAGAAGAGGTGTGGATAGTCGCCCCCGCCCAGGACAAAAGCGGCGTGGCCAACTCCCTGAGCATGCGCGAGCCGGTGCGGGTGATAAACAAAGGTCCGCGGCGGTTTGCCGTCTATGGCACGCCCGCCGACTGCGTGGCCTACGCCGTGCACCAGGCGATGCTCGGTTCCCCGCCCGACCTGGTGCTTTCCGGCGTCAACAACGGTTCCAACCTGGGATTTGAAACCCTGCTCTCAGGCACGGTGGGCGCGGCGATGACCGGCATGCTGTCGGGCATTCCCTCGATTGCGCTAAGCCAGAACCGCGATCCCGATCAACCGGTAAACTGGGATAGCGCCACGCGCTACCTGATACCGACCCTGCGGCATGTGTTGCAGGCGACATGGGACCGGCAGGTGTGCCTGAATGTGAATTTCCCGGATATGCCCGCCGATCGGGTGAAAGGCATCAGGGTCACCAAGCAGGGCATGGGCAATGTGGACGGCATGATGGTCATTCCCGCCAAGGATCCCCACGGCGAGGACTATTTCTGGATCCGGGTGCAGCACGGCGGCCTTGAACGCCCGGAGAACAGCGAGCTGAAGCTGAATGACGAAGGCTATATTTCGGTGACGCCGCTCACCTTCGAGCGGACTGAAATGAAAGAGTTCCAACGTCTCGGCAGCCTGTACGGCCAGGACTTTTAGCCCCTGCCTAACCGCGCCCCGCCGGTGCGGTTGCTCCCCCCGCGTTATCGCCGCCTGCGATATTTGCCTGAGGCTTAACAGAAATCCCGCCGGGATTCTGGAGTAATACCTCCCTTGATGCCGTTAATCCGGGGAGACGATACCTTGGTGCTGAAAACTGCCTTGCCCCACCCTGGCCGCGACGACCTGCCCAAGCGGGAACCGGCGTGCGCCGTTCCGGCCCTGGAGGAATCCCGGCGCCGCTGCCGCAAACTGATGCAGCCCGCCGACTGGCGTCCCGCGCACCGGGCCGCCGGCGTGACCTTCGCTTCCATTTGCCGGCGTAAGGACGATTTGCTGGTGCTGGGACAGGCGGCGCTGGAGGATGCGTATGAGTATATGGAGTCGCGGCCCTGCGCGTTGCTGATCCTGGATGAAAGCGGCTGTACCCTGTGGGCGTGCGGCCATCCGTTTACCCAGGCCCGGCTGGAGGCGCTGGGCATCGGCCCCGGCAGTTACTGGACCGAAGGCCTGATCGGCACCAACGCGCCGGCGCTGGCCATCGCCGGGGGCTATCCGGTGCAACTGGCGGGAGAACAGCATTTCCGCCAGGCGCTGCACCCCTGGCACTTTTGCGCCGCCCCGGTGTACGACAACGGCGGCCGCCAGCGGGCGGTCATCGTGCTGGCCAGCCTGGTGGAGGACAAGGCCGCCAGCGATCTGTCGCTGACGCTGGTGCTGGCGCGCGAAGTGGGCAATTACCTGCACGCCGACAGCCTGCTGGCCGAAACCAACCGCCACCTTAACGCGCTCAACGCCCTGCTCGACGGCGTGGAAGACGGCGTGCTGGCCTGGGATCAGCACGGTTGCCTGCAATACCTTAACGCGCGCGCGGCGGCCATGCTGCGCCTCGATGAAACGGAGAGCCTCGGCAAGCCGGTGCTGACCCTGCTGACGCTGCCGGCGCTGGTGATCCAGGCCATGCATAACCGCAGCCCGCTGAGCCATGTCCAGGTCACGTTTGAGAACCGGCAGCAGTTTATCCCGGCGCTGCTGACGCTAAAGCCTATTCCCGACGGCGATCGCTGCGGTTTTATCGCCCTGCTTCACCCGCAGGAACTCCTGCAGCAGTTGGTGCATAACCAGCTGGGCCGGGTGAGTTATACCTTTGCGGATATGCCGCTGGCGTCGCTGGAAATGCGGCGGCTGGTGCGTTATGGCAAACAGGCGGCCAAAGGCAGCCATCCCATGCTGCTGCACGGCGAGGAAGGCGTGGGCAAGCAGCGTCTGGGACAGGCCATCCATAACGGCGGCGAACGCGCGCAGGGTCCGTTTATCGCCCTGAACTGCCAGGCGTTGCCGCAGGATTTGATGGCGCGGGAATTTCTGGGCAGCGATGCCAGCGAGGGCGAGGCCGGGCAGCCGAGTAAATTCGAACTCGCCAACGGCGGCACCCTGTATCTGGAACAGGTGGAATATCTGTCGCCGGAAATGCAGTCAGCCCTGCTGCAAATCATCAAGACCGGCATGCTGATGCGCGTCAATTCGAACCGGGTGATCCCGGTGAATGTGCGGGTCATCGCCGCCACCGGCGCCGATCTGCCGCTGCTGGTCAAGCAAAACCGTTTTCGCCGCCAGCTGTTTTACACGCTGCAATCCTTTGAACTGCATATCCCGCCGCTGCGCCTGCGGACGCAGGATATTCCCGTGCTGGTGCAGGACAGCCTGCAGGCGCTGGGCCGCCATTTCCAGTGCCGCTATCAGATTGGCGGGGACGTCATTCGCCAGCTGTGCCTGTACCCCTGGCCGGGCAACGATCAGGAGCTGAAAAGCGTGGTGGAGCGCGCCGCCATGACCTGCCGCAACAATCGTATCGAGCTTAACGATCTGCCGGAGCATTTGCTGCAGGAACGGGCGCTGGTGGAACCGGACGCGCCCGCGTCGCAGCCGGTGCTGTCGTTTCCGGACCTGGAGCGCCAGGCGATTATCCGCGCGGCGCTGGTATGCCGGGGTCAGCTAAACGAAATGGCACCGCTGCTGGGCATCGGCCGCACCACGCTTTGGCGCAAGGTGAAGCAATACCACCTGGAAATGGCGCGGTTCAAAACGGGCGCCGAGGCGGAATAAGCGCCGGCGGGTCCGCCGGCGCCGGGAAAATACTCGCGCCAAACATCGCTGCGAAAGCGCCAGGCGTTAAACCAGCGCGCCGCCGCGCGGCTTTTTGTCTTCGCTCTCCTCCGTCCCCGCTTTTTTACCACCGGCGGGCTTGTCGACGGTGAGGGTGCCGGCGGCCATGTCCAGCGCCGCCGTTTGGCCGTTGCGGGTGGCCTGTAAACATCCGCTCACGCCCACTACCATCGGTATGCCCAGCGCCCGCGCCAGGATGGCGCTATGCGACCAGATATTCCCCGCGCTCAGGCAAATGCCTTTCACCTTTTGCCGGTCCAGGCCAAGCATCTCGGAAGGCATCAGTTCCTCGGCCACCAGCAGCACGCCGTCGCCGTCGCCAACGCCGGGCGGCGCCACCGGCCCGGCGCCAAGATGTCCCAGCACCCGGTTGAGGATATCGCGGATATCCAGTTCCCTGGCGCGCAGGTAGGGGTCCTCCATCGCGCGGTAATCGTCGACCATGGCCATCAGTTCCCGCGACGCCGCCGCCTCGGCGCTGGAGAGTTCCGTTGCGATGCGTTGATCCAGCGCCCGCAGCAGATCCGCATCCTCAATCAGCAGCGCGTGGGCGCTGAAAATGGCCGCCTGATCCGGCCCCATGGCATCGCCGGCCCGATGCGCCAGCCGCCGCAGATCGCCGCGGGTCGCCGCCAGCGCCGAACGCAGCCGCTGCTGCTGTCCGGTTATCTGCTGGCGCGAAATCGTCTCCGGCCGCGCATGATAACGGGCCGGACGCAGCTTCAGCACCGGCGCGCGAATACCGCCGGGGGGAACCGG
The DNA here is from genome assembly GCF_047324285.1 of Sodalis sp. RH14. Taxonomy (NCBI): domain Bacteria; kingdom Pseudomonadati; phylum Pseudomonadota; class Gammaproteobacteria; order Enterobacterales; family Bruguierivoracaceae; genus Sodalis; species Sodalis sp. RH14. Next base: position 401,462 of record NZ_CP178739.1, on the reverse strand, counting down.
TATGCCGGTAAGCGTCATGCCGGCGCGCGCGTCGACCTGTTCGCCGAAACCCCGGCGCGCCAGGGCGATAAACGCGTCCAGCGCCGCCCCCGCCTCCGGTCCGCTGGCCAGCAGGCGCAGGGTATCGCCCTGGCGGATTTGCAGCGTCGCCAGTTGGTTAAGACTGCGCGGGTCGACGCCGCGCCCGCCCTTTTCAAGACGCAGGTCCGCCTTAAACGGCGCCAATACCCCGGCCAGCCGCGCCGCCGGACGGACATGGAGTCCGTTCGGGTTAAGCACCGTCCAACTGACGCTTTGGCTGTCGGCGGGCATTACCGTCTTGCCTGTCCCCTCGTCGCCGGCGTCATCCGGCTCGCCAAGCTGGCGGGCCTTAGCCGCCAGCGCGCCCAGCGCCTCCGCCTTCACCTGCGCCAGGCTACCCCCCGCCGACGCCGCCACCACCGCCGCCAGGGTGCCTTCCACCAGCGGCGCGGCGCACAGCGTTACCCGCTGCGCCAGCGCGGGGTCCAGCAGTTCCAGTGCGGTTTCCGCGCTCAACAGGGCGCTGCCGAGATCCATCAGCACCAGCACCCCGGAGGGATCGTCCGCCGATTCAATGGCGTCCATCACCTTGACCGCATCGGTGCCGATGGGATGATCGCCGTCGTCCACCCCGGCGGCGATAACCAGCCGGCAGCCGCCCTGGATCATTTGTTCAGCCAGCTCAGCTACGCCCTGCGCCAGAAGAAGGCTGTGGGACACTACCACGATATTGACCATCTTTCCTCCTGCCCGCCCGGGCCTGCGACTAACGGGTCGTCACCTGGTAAAGCGCCTGGATCATCAGCATCGCCGAGGTGGCGCCGGGATCCTGGTGGCCGATGCTGCGTGCGCCCAGATAGCTGGCCCGTCCTTTACGCGCCTGCATGGTGATGGTGGACTCCAGCGCCCGCTGCGCCCGCTCGACGGCCTGGCGCAGGGCGTCGGGCAACGCCAGGTGGTCCCGGCTGTCCTGTTCCAGTTGCTCGACCACCGGCACCCAGACGTCGCACATGGTCTTGTCACCGGGTTCAGCCTTGCCGCGCATGACCACCCCTTCCACGCCCTCCTTCAGCATCTGGCACAGGGCCGGCAAATCGAGGCTTTGTTTGGCGTTGGCGCTTTGGGCGGCGCGGATAAAGAAGGTGCCGAACAACGGGCCGCTGGCGCCGCCCACGCTCGACAACAGCGTCATGCCGGTATTCTTGAGGATAAAGCCGATATCCTTGTCCGCGACTGAAGGCAATTTCTCCAGTACCTTATTAAAACCGCGGTTCATATTCAGACCGTGATCGCCGTCGCCGATATCCGAATCCAGTTGGGTAAGGAAGTCCCGCTGTTCGGTGAACACCTCGGCGCACAGTTGCAGCCAACTGACGATATGCTGTCTGGTAATAACCATTATTGCCTCCATAAATTAACAGCCCCAGCGCAGGGCCGGCGTGTTGACCGGCGCATCCCACAGTTCCAGCAGCGCGTCATCCACCTTCAGCAGGGTGATGGACATGCCTTGCATATCCAGCGAAGTGCAATAGGAACCGATTAATTTACGTTCCACCTGCAGGCCGAACGCCGCGCAGCGCTCCGCCAGGCGATGCCAGACGCCATACAGCTCCGACAGCGGCGTCGACCCCAGGTTATTGACCAGCGCAATAACCCGATCGCCTTTTGCCAACGGCTGCTTGGACTGGCGGGTTTCACGCCAATCGCCCGCCTGGCGATCCCAGTGCCGCAGGGTGCGCTGGTAGCCGCCGTTTTCGATCAGGGTGGCGAACAGGGTATCCACCGTGTCGTTAAGCGAGATAAACGGACGGCGCTCGATGCCCGGCTCGCCGTGGATGCCGATGCCGAATTCCATCTCGTTGTCCGCCAGCGCAAACGACGGTTTGCCGGCGGCGGGCACGGTGCAGGCGCCCAGGGCGATGCCCAGGGAATGCCCCTGGTTGTTGATGCGCTCCCCAAGCGCCGCGCAATCATCGAGCGAGTCGCCGCGCGCCGCCGCCGCGCCCAGCAATTTTTCCAGCAACACGGTATTGGCCACGCCACGCCGCCCGGTGGTAAACAGGCTGTCCTTTACCGCCACGTCATCGTCGACCACCAGGGTCGCCACCGCCGTGCCGCTGGCGTGCAGCAATTCCGCCGCCGTCTCGAAATTAAGGATATCGCCGGTATAGTTTTTAATCAGCATCAATACGCCCTGGCCGCCGTCAATCGCCTGTCCGCATTCATACATCTGATCCGGCGTGGGCGAGGTGAAGATTTCCCCGGGGCAGGCGCCGGCCAGCATACCCTGGCCGATATAACCGCAGTGCATCGGCTCATGGCCGCTGCCGCCGCCGGACATCAGCGCCACCCGCCCCGCCACCGGCGCGTCGGCGCGGGTGATAAACAGCGGTTCCTGATGCAATGCCAGTGTGGGATGCGCCTCTACCAGGCCGTTGAGCTGTTCCTGCAACACCGTTTCAACGCTATTGATTAATTTTTTCATACGCTGCTCCGCCAGATGAATAGGAATAGATCATGACTATAAGGCAGCTTTGGCCGGACGGGATAACGACGTAAATAGTTCCGTTTTGGAACGTTGCGGCGCGGATAAGGTTTCATTTTGGAACATCATGCGGGCGTAGCGCGGTAGAGGGTGAACTGACGCACATTACGGGCCGGCGATAACACCGGGGCGACGCGGCCGCGGCCGTTGGTTTTACACCCGGGATCCGTTACCCTTAGCCGGGTCGGCATCTTTTGCCGCGCAACAGGGCACTTATGACACCACTTATCTATTTGCAGGGTTACCCGGAGCACCTCCTCGCCCAGGTGCGCACGCTTATCGCGGAGCAGCGGCTGGCGGCGGTGCTGGCGCAGCGCTATCCCGCCGCGCATGAGATCGCCAGCGACAAGGCGCTGTACGCATATACGCTGGAGCTGAAAAACCGCTACCTGCGCAACGCGGCCCCGATCAATAAAGTCGCCTGGGACAGTAAAATCCACGTGCTGAAGAATGCGCTGGGTTTGCACACCGCGGTATCGCGCGTGCAGGGCGGCAGGCTGAAAGCCAAGGCGGAGATCCGCATCGCCACGGTATTCAAAACCGCGCCGGCGGATTTTCTGCGCATGATCGTGGTGCATGAGCTGGCCCACCTGAAAGAGAAAGAGCATGACAAGGCGTTCTATCAGCTTTGCTGCCATATGGAGCCGCGCTATCACCAGTTGGAATTCGATACCCGCCTGTGGCTGACGCAGCTCGCGCTGCAAGGCAAGCCGGATTGACGCCGGCGCCGGGATTAGCCGACGGCGCGCGCGGGCTATGCTATGCTCGCTTATCCTTGTGCGAACAGATAACCCCATGAAAAACAGTGATACTTATGCCCCCGACCGGTTGATTGCCCCTGGCGGGCGCGTATTGGGCTGGCGGGATCTTTTTTCCTTATGGTTCTCTTTAGGCCTGGGGCTGGCGGTGTTGCAGGCCGGCGCCCTTCTTACGCCGGGCCTGGGCATGCTGGGCGCCCTGTCCGCCATCGCCATCGGATCGCTGGCCGGCTGCGTGCTGCTGGCGCTGTCAGGCGTTATCGGTTATGACACCGGGCGATCGTCCATGGCGGGCATGGCCTTCAGCCTGGGTAACACCGGCGCGTCGGTACCCGCGCTGCTCAACTTTTTGCAGCTGGTCGGCTGGGGCGCGTTTGAAATTGTGATGATGCGTGACGCGACCAGCCTGCTGGCGACGCGCGCCCTGGGCGGCGGCAGTCCGTGGGCGAATCCCATTCTGTGGACCTGGCTGTTCGGCCTGTGCGCCACGGCGCTGGCGTTGTCGGGGCCGCTGGCGTTTATCCGGGTGGTGCTGCGGCGCTTCGGCATCTGGCTGTTGATTATTGCCTGCGGCTGGCTGAGCTGGTCGTTATGGCGGCGGGCGGATATGGGCGCGCTGGCCGCCAGCCCCGGCGACGGCACGCTGCCGTTTGCGGCGGGCTGCGATATCGTGATTTCCATGGCCTTATCCTGGCTGCCGCTGGTGGGGGATTACACCCGTTTCGGCAAAAGCGCCCGGCAAACCTTTTTCGGCACCCTGGCCGGCTATCTGTGCGGCAGTCTGTGGATCATGGCCCTGGGCGGCGCCTATGCCCTGGCGTTCGTCAGCAATAACGATACCAGCGCGCTGCTGGTGGCGTTATCGGGCGCCGCCATGGGCATTCCCCTTTTGCTTATCCTTATCGATGAAAATGAAAACGCCTTTGCCGATATCCATTCGGCGGCGCTGTCGTCGGCGCTGCTGGTGCCGCTGCGGGTGAAACCGCTGACCCTGGTTATCGGCCTGGCCTGTACGCTGATAGCCTGGCGGGTGCCGCTGTCGCAGTATGAAAACTTTCTGCTGCTGATCGGGTCGGTGTTCGCGCCCCTGTTCGGCGTGGTGCTGGTGGAACATTTCCTGGTGCGCCGCCGCCATGACCTGGCCCCGGGCGCCGCCTTGTCATGGCGGGCCTTCCTGGCCTGGGTCTGCGGCATCGCGGTCTACCAGGCCATGTCGCACTGGTTGCCGCAGGTGGGCGCCACCCTGCCGGCGCTGCTTATCTCGGGGCTGCTGCATTGTGCGTTGTCCCGCCGTCCCCGTCAGGTTTAACAGGAAAGCCATGCTTTTATACCGCGTTATCTCATTTTCACCTGTTGCCCAGGCCGCCGACAGGATCGCCCGCCAAGCGGGAAACCGCCCGGCGGCGGCATTATTGCGCGCCTGCCGCCCCTGGGCGGGCATCGCCCTGCTGCTGGCGCTGGCCGGCTGCGGCAGCCAGCAGCGCCAGCCCGCCAAGCCGCAGCCGGCGGACGTCCAGGCGCATATCATCCGGTTACTGCCGGCCAATACCGCCGATCGCGCGGGCTGGGCCAAGGATATCTATACGGCGTTCGCCGTTCGCAATATCGACCCCAATAGCGAGAATATCTGCTCGGTACTGGCGGTAGCCCAGCAGGAATCAGGGCTGCAGGCCGACGCGCCGGTAGCGGGCCTGGGCAAGATAGCCTGGGATGAAATCGACCGCCGCGCCGCGCAGGCGCATATCCCGGCGATCGTGGTCCATGCCGCGCTGCATATCAATTCGCCCAACGGCAAGACCTATAGCGAACGCCTGGACAACGTGCGCAATGAAAAAGAACTGAGCGGCATTTTCGAGGACTTTATCGGCATGGTGCCGATGGGGCAAAAACTGTTCGGCAACCTGAACCCAGTCCATACCGGCGGGCCGATGCAGGTCAGCATCGCCTTCGCCGCCGAACATGCCGACGGCTACCCCTACCCCATCGAGGGCTCGATCCGCCACGAAGTGTTCAGCCGGCGCGGCGGCATGTATTTCGGCATTGTGCATTTACTCGGCTATCCTACCCATTATCCCCGGCAGATCTTCCGCTTCGCCGATTTCAACGCCGGCTGGTATGCCAGCCGCAACGCCGCGTTCCAGAATGCCGTCAATCGCCTCTCCGGCAAGCAGCTGGCGCTTGACGGCGATCTGGTCAACTATGGGTCGGATGCGGCGAGCGCCACGGAACTGGCCGTACGGGCGATCGGCAAGCGTCTGGATATCGGCGACGCGGCCATCCGCCGGGCGCTGGAAAAGGGCGAACGTCTGGATTTTGAAGAAACGGATCTTTACCGGCGCGTGTTTGCCCTGGCCGATAAAACCCAGGGCCAGCCGTTGCCGCGCGCCATACTGCCGGGCATTACCCTGGAAAGCCCGAAAATAACCCGCAAGCTGACCACCGCCTGGTTCGCCAAGCGGGTTGATGAACGGCGCCTGGCCTGCCTGGCCCGCGACCGGGCCGGCTGAGACGTTGGCCTGCGTATGCCGTACCTGAAACCAATGCCGCCGGGTTATCACATTTCATAGCGATCGTTAAAAAAACATTGACGGGCCGGATGCCGCGCCCTAAGTTGATGGCGGGCGGAATCAACGGCCCGCTGTCTATCCTGATGTCCGATAACGATGAGAAGACGAAAAATGGCTAATCCGGCACAACATGACCTGACCTACTACCAGGCTTCGATCCCGGTATTTATCCGGGCGCTGAACAATCTGTCCGCGCTGCTGCATAAAGCGGTTGCTTACGCCGCCGAGCAGGGCATCGACGAATCCCAACTGGTCAACGCCCGCCTGGCCCCCGATATGTTCAGCCTGGCCCGGCAGGTGCAGTCGTCCAGCGACGCGGCAAAATCCTGCGCGGCGCGCCTGTCCGGCGGCGACATTCCCAGTTTTCCCGATACCGAGACCACCTTTGAGCAGTTGCAGGAGCGTATCGCCAAAACCATCACCTACCTCAACAGCCTGTCCCAGGATCAGTTTGCCCATAGCGGCGAAAGGCCCATCGTGATGAATATGCGCGGTACGGCGAAAACCTTCACCGGCTATGATTATTTATTCCGCCTGGCGTTGCCGAACCTGTTTTTCCATATCACCACGGCCTATGACATCCTGCGTAACCAGGGCCTGGCTATAGGTAAAAGCGATTATCTGGGTTCATTTGAATAAGTGATTTGACAAGCGATGAGCACGCGAACGCGGCGGATAAACAGGGAGGTTAACGGCGGGAGAAACTATTAAGACGCCGCGCTGACGGCGCAATAATAGCGAATAAAAAAGAACGGAAGGCCGGTTAAACGGCGCTTCCGTTCTTTTTATATTATTCATAAATAACCGCGGTGCCGTGCAGGTTATTCTGACCGGTGGTCGAGGTGATCTGGAACGACTTGGCGCCGGACTGGGCGGCTTTATCGGCCAGCTGGCTTTCCAGCGAGGACAGGTTGCTGCCGCCGGTGGCGGAAATCACCCCGACCTGGCGCTGGTTGGCCGGCGCTGAATTAACCAGGTCGGCGGCGAAGCTACCGAAGGAAATAGCGCTCAGGGCGATGGCGGCAACGGCATATTTTACGTTTTTCATGATAGCGACTCTCTGTATTCAAATGACATTATCATTATCCGCGGGTAAGCGCATAATTAACGATTGTGGGTTTGTTATTTATCTGCGGCGCGGGGGATAGGCCCCGCGGTCGGCCACACTTATTGATAAATCACCGCGGTGCCGTGCAGGTTATTCTGGCCGGTAGTCGAGGTGATCTGGAACGACTTGGCGCCGGACTGCGCGGCTTTATCGGCCAGTTGGCTTTCCAGCGAGGACAGGTTGCTGCCGCCGGTGGCGGAAATCACCCCGACCTGCTGTTGGTCGGCCGGTGCGGCGTTAACCAGGTCGGCGGCGAAACTACCGAAAGAAACAACGCTCAGGGCGATGGCGGCAACGGCATATTTTACGTTTTTCATGATATGTACTCTCTAAAGTTAGTCAGGATTCAGTTGGCGACGTTAATTTCTTAACGTTCGATAACTAAATACTATCCTCCCGCGGCGCGGCACGCAACTTCTTTTTATTATCGATCGTTAATTTAATAGTTAAGCAACTGATAACAATACGATTAAAGTTGAAAATTTTTTGTCTTTATCCCCTTTACGACTCCCCTGGCAATGCGTCACCTCCCTGCGTTGCCACGTGGTGCTTGTAATTTTCTTAATGATCGTTAATTATATACTGATACGTCACCATCATTAAGAGAGGATTTTATGGACACACATCCGACTGCGTGTGTCAAAACCGCCAAAGGACCGGGCCGGCCAAAACAGTTCAGCCGGGAGTGCGCGCTGGATAAAGCGCTGGAACTGTTCTGGCGCCATGGCTATGAAGCCACCTCCATGTCCGATCTGGTGGCGGCCACCGGCGCCAAGGCGCCGACGCTTTATAGCGCGTTCGGTAATAAGGAGGGGCTGTTTCGCGCCGCCGCCGAACGTTATATCGCGCTGTACGCCGAGCGGGGTAAAAACCTGCTGGCCGATGCGGGCCGCCCGCTGGATGAGGTACTGCGGGATTACCTGCGCGACGCCGCAGCGATGTTTACCAATGAGACGCTGCCGCCGGGCTGCTTTTTAATCTGCACCTCTGCGGCGCTGTCTTCATCCTCGCACGACGTGGCGCTGATGCTGCGCGCTCGCCATCACCGGCAGGAGGATATGCTGCTGGCATTTTTCCGCCAGCGCCAGACGACGGGAGAGCTGGCGGCGGATATTGACGCGGCAGGCCTGGCCAAGAATCTGGTCTGCGCGCTGCACGGCATGTCGGTACAGGCGCGCGAAGGCGCCAGCCGGGATGATCTGCACGCCATCGCGGCCACCTGGATGGCGGTTTGGCCGGCGCTGACCGTACCCAAGCCTGACGCGGGAATGAGGGGCAAGGAGAGTAAAGCGTAGCGCCTTAGCCTTTCGGCAGGCTCAGGCGGCGTTCGACGGCGCTGGCGAGCACTTGCAGCAGGATCACCAGCACCACATAAAACGCGGCGGCCAGCAGGTAGGCCTGAAGATTAAGGAAAGTGGCCGACGCCACCATCTGGGCATTGCGCATCAGCTCGGTAACGCCGATAACCGACGCCAGCGACGTTCCCTTAAGCACGATGATAAACTCATTACACAACGGCGGAAACGCCACCCGCAGCGCCTGCGGCAGGATAATGCGCCGCATGGCCTGCGGATAGGTCATGCCGATGGAGCGGGCGGCCTCCATCTGCTCGCTGTGAATCGAGGTAATGCTGGCGCGAATGCTTTCCGCGGTATAGGCGCCGGCGTTAACCGCAAACGCCAGGGTCGCCGCCAGCAGCCGGTTATCCAGCGGGCTGAGCAGGCTTATCAGCAGCGGGCTGCCGGCCTGGCTGGCCCAGGCCGGCAAGCCGAAATACACCAGATACAGCAATACCAGCGGCGGCACGCCGCGAAAAACAGTGACATACGCCAGACAAAACAGCCGCACCGGCATCCGCCGGGATAAACGCCCGAGCGCCACCAGCAAACCGATGACCAGGGCGCCCGCCATAGCGAAGACGGTTAAAGAAAGACCGACCAGCACGCCCTGCAAATACAGCGGCGAATAGGCCGCCACAAATTCCATCATAACCCGCGCCATCCTGTATCAAGATTAAATATTGCCGTCGCCGGCGCGCTTATTTTGCCTCGCTGGCCGTCAGGAACGCCCGGATACGCTCGTTGGGCGGCTCGGCAAAAAACTGCCGGGCCGGCAGGTCGGCCACCACGCGTCCCTGCTCCATAAACACGATGCGATCGGCCACATCGCGGGCAAAGCGCAGCTCGTGGGTGACCATCAGCATGGTACGCCCCTCCTCGCTGAGGCGGCGCATCACCGCCAGCACCTCGCCCACCAGTTCCGGGTCCAGCGCCGAGGTCACCTCGTCAAACAGCAGCACGTCCGGTTCCATACACAGGGCGCGCGCAATGCCGACCCGCTGCTGCTGGCCGCCGGAAAGCCGGGCCGGGTAGGCATGGGCCTTATCCGCCAGTCCCACAGACGCAAGCGTCGCGGTCGCGCGCGCCACCGCCTCGCGATGGGATTGTCCCAGCACCCGCGTCGGTCCCTCAATCAGGTTTTCCAGCACGCTCAGGTGCGGAAACAGCGCAAACCGCTGAAACACCATGCCGGTTTTACGGCGCATCCGGCTGATATTGGCGTCGCTATCCTCCACCCGCCGGTTGCCCAACTGCCGGTAGCCGATTTGCTCGCCGCGCAGGGTCACGCTGCCGCTGTCGTAGGTATTTAAAAAATTGACGCAGCGCAGCAACGTGGTCTTGCCGGCCCCGCTGGGGCCAATCACCGCCACGGTTTCCCCGCGCGCGATATCAAGATTGACATCGGTCAGGACAGGCACGCCGTTAAACGACTTGCAGAGCTGGCTAATCCGCAGGATCGGCGGCTCTGGCTCCACCGACGGCGTTTCCGTCATTTCCGGCATCTGTTGACCTCATGGGTAACGTTGGCAGTACAATCAGTGTGGCACATTCAAGGTATTGCCGAACCATTTGGTGGCGATGGCGGCCAGGGTGCCGTCCGACTTCATTTTATCAATGGCGGCGTTAACCTGCGCCAGCCCGTCGGTGTCCTGCCTGCGCAGCGCCACGCCGTTCAGCTTCACATCGTCGGTGAGCGGCTTCGGCACCACTTTCAGCTTACCGGCATACTGGCTGGCGGCAATATAGGTGCCGTTGACGCTTTCCACCGCCACCACGTCGATGCGCCCGAGCATCAGATCATTATAGGCGTCCACCACGGTGTTATACATGGCCGGCGTTACTCCCTTCATGCCCTGCAGCGCGGTGGCGGCGGCGGTGTTGACCATCACCCCGACCTTAAGCCCCGGCAGGTCGGCGGCGGTCGCCTGCGGATGCTGGCTGTCGGCGCGCACCACCGCGACAATCGTTTGCGTCATGATCGGCTGGGAAAACGCCACGACTTTCTTGCGCTCGTCGCTTATCACCAGATTGGTGATGGCGTCTATTTTTCCGCCCTGGAGCGCCGGGATAATACCGTCCCACGCCATGCCCTCATAGGACACCGGCACCCCCATATGCTGGCCGAGGGCGGCGGCGAAATCGGCATCGAAGCCGATAAGCTTGCCCGACGGATCGACGAAGGATATCGGCCGGTAGCTGGGATCGGCGCCAACGCGCAGCTGGGTCAGGCCCTGCGCCTGGGCCGACAGGGCGGCGACGGTCAGGCTGGCGGCCAGTACAATCAGCGCCGCGCCGTGCTTAGCAGAAAATCTCATAGGGTGCTCCTTCGGGTGAATGGTTTCAGTCGGTGTGTGGGTGGATGCGAATCGATAAGGCGCGCGTGCCGGGCAGGACCTCGGCGATATCGCCGCGGCCGAGTACGGTCACGGCGTCGAACTGTTCAATCACCAGCGGGCCGGTAGCGCGCCAGTGGTCCGGCAGCGTGGCGCGCTGATAGACCGGGCAGGCGACGCATTCGGCCTCATCAAGCCAGATATCGCGTTGACCGGCCGGTTCGGCCGCCGTCGCGGGCGCGGCGCCGACCTCGCCGCCGCCCCCGCGCGGCCGGCTGATTTTCAGCCGCAGGTTGAGCAGCTCCACCGCCGCAGTGGCGGAGGCGTGGCCGTAGCGCAGCAGATGCTCGGCCAAAAACGCCGAGCGGCTGACGGCCAGGCCCGCCGCGTCCGGCGACGGCAGCGCCACGGTCAGCGCATGGGACTGGCCGCGATAGCGCAGGTCGGCCGACCAGGCGATGGCCAGGTCGCCGGCGCTAAACCCGTCTTCGGCGGCGCGGGCCAGCAGCGCGCCGAGCATCTCGTCGGTCAGTTCCGCCAGTGCGTGGGCATCGATGGCGGACAGCTCCCGCAGCCAGGTGCGCTGGGCGTCATAGGCGATATCCACCGACAAAATACCGTGGGCCGAAAACACGCCGGAAAAATACGGGATCAGCACGCGCGGAATCTCAAGCGCGCGCGCCACGTCGACGGCGTGCAGCGGGCCGGCGCCGCCGAAGGCGATAAGCGTCATGGCGCGCGGATCGTGACCGCGTTCCACCGACATGGCGCGGATGGCGCGCACGATATTGGCGGTGGTGATTTGCAATATGCCGTGCGCCGCCCGCTGCCAGCTGACGCCCAGGGGCGCGGCGATATGCCGTCCGATGGCGGCGACGGCCGCCTCCCGGTCGAGGGGGAATCCGCCGCCGAGCATGCTGTCGACCCCCAGGCGATTGAGCGCCACATGCGCGTCGGTGACGGTGGGCAGTTCGCCGCCGCGGCCGTAGCTCACCGGCCCCGGCGTCGAGCCGGCGCTGCGCGGCCCGACCTTCAGGGATCCGGCGCGGTCCAGATACGCTATCGAACCGCCGCCGGCGCCGATGGTTTCAATTTCCGCCGAGGCCACCGCCACCGGATAGCCGCCGATCGCCCGCTCGTCGGTCACCGGGATGGCGCCGTTGCGCAGCAGGGCGATATCCGAACTGGTGCCGCCGATATCCAGCGTCAGCGCTTCCCCCAGGCCATGGCGGGCGCAGAGATCCAGCGCGCCCACCGCCCCGCCGGCGGGGCCGGACATGGCGCATTTTATCGGGAAACGGCGGGCTTCGGCAAAGGTCAGGCAGCCGCCGGCCGATCCCATGATAAAGGCCCGGGCCGGTCCCTGGTCTTTCAGGGTTTGCAGGCCGGCTAAAAACTGCGCCATCACCGGCATGGTGGCGGCGTTCAGCACCGTGGTGGCGGTGCGTTCGTATTCGCGGAATACCGGCAACACGTCGGAGGACAACGAGACCGGCACCCCCAGCACCGCCAGCTTTTCCAGGATACGCCGCTCATGGTCGGGATTGACGAAGGAAAACAGCAGGCTGACCGCCACCGCCTCCACTTTTTCCTCCAGCAGCTGTTCGATACAGCGGTCCAGCGCGGCCTCATCCAGGGGCAGCAACACCTCGCCACGATGATCGAGGCGTTCCGGCACCTCCAGGCGCAAATGCCGGGGCGCCACCACCGGCGCGCGCCGGGCGTGCAAATCATAGGAGGACGGCCGGGTCATGCGGGCAATTTCCAGCACATCGCGAAAGCCCGCCGTGGTCACCAGGGCGGTCTTGGCCAGCGCGCCTTCCAGCAAGGCATTGGTCACCACGGTGGTGCCCACCACCGCGGCATCGATGTCGGCGGCGCCGGCATTCATCTGCCGCGCCAGCCCGTCCAGCGCCGCCAGGATGTCGTTGCCCTGATCGCCCTTGCGGTGCAGGACTTTGGCGATGCGGGTTTCGCCGGTGGCGGGATTGGTCACCACCACGTCGATAAAGGTGCCGCCGACGTCAACGGCGGCCAGTAATCCGCTCATGCCTGAGCCTCCCTGATGTGGATATCGCCATAGCCGTACAGCCGGTCCTGCGCGCGCGCCGGCGCGGCGCGTTCGCACGGCGGGCCGTAGCCGCCGCCGCCCGCCGTTTCCACCCGGATGACCGTGCCCGCCGCCGCGGAGAGTTCGCTAAAACCCGTGATGGACAACGGCGCGGCTTCCGGCCCGGTGACGGTAATGCGCGTCGGCGCGCCGGCGCCGCCGCCCAGCAGGCCGCCCGGCCCGTGCGTGGGCATGCTGACCTGGAAAGAGCAGCGCACCGGCGTCAGCACCTGGAATTCCCGGCGCAGGCCAAAGCCGCCGCGCTGGCGTCCGGCGCCTGCGGAACCCGGCACCAGTTCATAACGTAAAATACGCACCGGCAAACTCATTTCCAGCACTTCCACCGGCGTGTCGTGCAAATTGGCCACCGGCGGGATCATGCCGCTCTCGCCGTCGGCCACGTTGCTGGCGCCCGAACCGCCGCCCAGCGCCTCGCCATAGGCAAAAAGCCGGCCGGTCAGCGGGTTCGTGCCGCCGAAAGAAAACACCCCGCCGCCGCCGGTGCCGGCCAGCACCCGTTCCGGCGCAAAGGCGGACAGCGCGTCCATCAGCGCCTCAAAGGTATGATAGGACACCTGGGTGGCGGCGGAAATGGCCGCCGGGAAAACGGGGTTGAGAATGGAACCCGCGGGAATGGCGATCTCAAGGGCGCGGTACATGCCGGCGTTGGCCGGGATGCCCTGCGCCAGGGTGATGCGGATGGCCATGTAGACGCAGGCCAGCGTATTGGCCAGGCAGGAATTAAACGGGCTGTTGGTCTGCGGGCCGCTGCCGGAGAAATCAATCTTCAGGCGATCGCCCTGATGGGAAAGCGCCACCCGCAGCGGGATCATCTCGCCGCCGAAATCCGCCGCCGCCGCGCCGTACCAAACCTCGTCGGGCAGCGCGGCGATACAGGCGCGGGTCGCCGCCTCCGACCGGCGGATAATCTCGGCCAGGGCGTAACGCAGCTGATCGGTATCATAGCGGCGCGCCAGTTCGTCAATGCGGCTCTGGGCGACGCGGATGGTGGCGATTTGCGCGCCGAGATCCGCCATGCGCTCGTCGGGCAGGCGCGAGTTAGCGGCGATAATGGTCAGGATATTGTTATCCACCAGGCCGGCGGCCGCCAGTTTCACCGGCGGAATGCGCAGGCCCTCGTGGAAGATTTCGGTGGCGGTGGCGGGCATGCTGCGCGGCGTCAGGCCGCCCACGTCGGTATGGTGCGCCATGCTGGCGCCGAAGCCGACCATCCGGCCGCCGGCGAACAAGGGTCCCGCGACGATAAAATCCGGCAGGTGATTGGCGCCGTAATACGGATCGTTGACCAGGAACACGTCTCCCGGCGCCATCTCCGCCGCCGGGAACGCCGCCAGGATATGGCGCAGCGCGCCCGCCATCACACCGAGATGGATGGGAATATGCTCCGCCTGCACGGCGATATCGCCGGCCACGTCATAGACGCTGCATGAGCAGTCGCGCCGCTCCTTGATATTCGGCGAGTGGCTGGAACGCACCAGCGACTCGGCCATTTCATCGCAGATGGAATGGAAGGCGTTGCGGACAAGCTCGATGGCTATCTGGTCCAGCGGCGCTGTTTGGTTCATCGCGGATCCCGTATCAGGAAAAGATTGTGTTCCGAGTTCTAACACAGTAAAAATAAGTTCAGCAACAAGAATAGGGTTCACATACATGAACGAAGTCAAAAGCGCGGTGCGCGTATTGGAAGTACTCGAACTGCTGGCGCAGGCGGAAAAACCGCTCGCCCTGAAAGAGGTGGTGGACGAGTTGGGCTACCCGAAAAGCAGCACCCATAACCTGCTGGCGACCCTGGTGGCGCGCGGCTATGCGGTGCGCGGCGAGGCGGATCGGTATACGCTGAGCGACACGTACCGCAACGGCCCGGGCTGGATCTGCGGGCCGGAGGCCAGGCTGATTGAACTGGCCGGGCCGGTGATGCGCGAACTGCGCGACGGCTGCGGCGAAACCATCATGCTCGGGGTACTGAACCGCGATTGCCGGCTGAAAACCCTGGAGCGTTGCAGCGGCACCCAACCGGTGCGTTACGAGTCGCCGTTGGGCAGTTGCCTGCCGTCCTATTGCACCGCCATGGGGCGCGCCCTGCTGGCCGCCCGGGACGACGGCCAGATCGAGCGTTACCTCGCCCATGAACGCATCGTGCAGTACACCCGGCATACCCTGGTGGACCGCGATCTTATCCGCCAGCATATCGCCAAGGCCCGCCGGGACGGCTTCGCGGTGTCGGATCAGGAGATGGATATCGGCGGTTCGGGGGTGGCGGCGCCGGTGCTGAACGCCAAGGGGGAAACCGTGGCCGCGCTGAATGTGGCGGCCCTTTCCAGCCGTTTTGCCGAGCGGCGCGAGGATATTATCGCGGCGGTGAAACGCCATGCACTAGTATTGAGCAACCGGCTGGGCTGGCACTGAAGCAGGCCGGCCGGCGATGAAACACGTCCGCCGGCATTAGCGCCCGGCGGGCCGTAACGGCATCAGGCGGCAAGCGTCGCGCCGCCGTCGATGACGATATCCTGCAAGGTAATATGGCCGGCATGTTCCGAGGCCAGGAACAGCACCGCGTCGGCAATCTCGCGCGGCCGGGCGATTTTCCCCAGCGGAATGCCCAGCTTGAATTGCCCGGGAAAACCGGCAATGGTCCGCTGTTCCGCATCCGCGCTTTGCCACAGGCCGCGCTGCATCGGCGTATCGGTCGAGCCGGGCGACACCAGGTTGCAGCGCACCCCGAACGGCGCCATTTCCAGCCCGACGGTCATGCACAGGCTTCTCAGCGCCGCTTTCGAGGCGCAGTAGGCGGACATGCCCACGCGCGGCACGTGGGCGGCGTTGGAGGCGATGCTGACGATGGCGCCTGCCCGCTGGCGGCGAAAGACCGGCAGGGTATGGCGAAAAAGGTTAAACGCGCCGCCGGCGTTGACCGCCATGCAGTCTTGCCAGTCCTGGAGGTCCAGGCTATCGGTGGCCCCCGTGCGCAGGATGCCGGCGCCGTTGACCAGGACATCCAGCCGTGGGTTTTCCTCAAGCAGCGCCCGGCACACCCGTTCGACCTGGGGGGCATCGGTGATATCCAGCAATTGCGTGCGAAACGGGTAGCCGTCGCCGGCAAAGCGCCGGTCCAGTCCGACCACGTCGGCTCCGGCCTCGCTGAACGCCAGCGCGGTCTGGTAGCCGATGCCCTGGCCGGCGCCGGTCACCCAGACGCGCTTACCGCTGAAATCCAGGCTGATAGTCATACGTTATGCTCCGGCGCCAGTAATTGCCACCAGCCGTTAAGGGTCGGGTTCCGCGCCAGCGCGACAAAATCCAGCCCCGCGCGCGCCTGCCGCCAGCGGGTGGCCAGCGTCATGATGCGCACCGAATCCAGGCCGTAGTCGATCAGGTTGTCATCATCGCCCAAATCACCGCAGTCGTCGTCGAGCATCGGCAGGATCAGCGCGCGCAGGTGCGCCTTGCTGATGGGCGCCGGCAACAAATCGGCGGTCATCAGCACGCGCCCGCAACGGCCGGCGGCATAACGCAGGGCCATCAGATGGTCGTCGCGGGTAAAATCGGCCAGGGCGTCCGCCACCAGCAACGGTTTGATATTGCGCATAAACGCATCGGCGGCGGTCATCAGGCAGCCGATATGCGCATAAACGCCGCAGATAATAAGCTGGTTGCGGCCGCGCTCGGCCAGCATATCCGCCAGCGGGGCGCGGTGAAAGGCGCTGTAACGCCATTTGACCAGGACCTGGTCATCGGCGTCGGGCGCGAGGGCGGCGATGACCGCCTGCTGTTCGGGATACTGGTTTAACCCCGGCCCCCACATATCGTTTAACAGCCCGCGATCTTCCTCGCTCTGCCGCGCCGGCTGGGCGGTGTAAAACACCGGAATGCCCTGCGATTTACAGTAGCGGCGCAGGGCGGCGATATTCTCCACCAGCCGGCTGACCAGCGCGCTGTCCCCGCCCCAAAAGTTAAGGAAATAGTCCTGCATATCATGGATAAGCAGCGCCGCGCGCTGCGGCTCAAAGGCCCAGTTGACCTTATTGGCGGGCAGTTCCGCCGGAGTGGGCATGGCATAGGAAACCAGTTTCGGGATGGCCATTTATTTTTCTCCTGTGGCGGGGGTGGCGGTGGCGGCGTCGATCAGCAGGCGCAGTCGTTTTTTATCGACCTTGCCCACCGGCGTAAGGGGCAAGGCGTCCACCCGTTCAAAACGGTCGGGCAGTTTAAATTCCGCCACCCCCAGCTGGCGCAAATGACGGCGCAGCGCCACCGGTTTGATCTCCTGCGTGACGACAATATAGGCGCAGCTCTTTTCCCCCATCAGCGCATCGGTCATGGATACCAGGGCCGCATTCACCACGTGCGGATGGCGCAGCAACAGGTTTTCGACTTCTTCGGCGGCGATCTTTTCCCCGCCGCGGTTGATCTGGTCTTTTTCGCGTCCCTGTACTTTCAGGTAGCCGTCGTCCGTCAGCTCGATTAAATCGCCGGAACAATAAAACCCGTCGGCGTCAAACGCCGCGGCGTTGTGCTCCGGGCTTTGGTAATAGCCGCGAAACGTATAAGGCCCGCGCGTCATCAGGCGTCCCACGCGGCCCGGCGGCAGCGGATTGCCCTGCCCGTCGGCCACCCAGACTTCATCATCCGGCGATATCGGACGGCCCTGGGTGGTAAAGATATGTTCGTCGTCATCGTCCAGCCGGGTGTAGTTCACCAGCCCTTCGGCCATGCCGAACACCTGCTGCAGCCGGCAGCCCAGCTCCGCCGGAATGCGCGCGGCCAGGGCCTCGCCAAGCTTGGCGCCGCCGACCTGCAATAATTGCAGGCTGGCCAGCTGCCCGCTGTCGCCCCATTGTTCCATCGCCTGCAGCCACAGCGTCACGGCGGGCGGCACCAGCCCGGTGACGGTGATCCGATGTTGCGCTATCAGCGGGAAACAGACGTTGGCGCTCGGATCGCTGGCCAGTACCACGCTGCCGCCGCCGTAAAACACGCCCAGCGCGCCCGGCGAGCTCAGCGGGTAGTTATGGGCCGCGGGCAGCGCGCACAGGTAGCGGGTATCCTCATCGAAACGGCAGATGTCCACGCTGGCGCGAATACTGTAGTAGTAGTCGTTATGGGTGCGCGGAATCAGCTTCGGCGTGCCGGTGCTGCCGCCGGACAGCTGGAAAAAGGCCACCTCGTCGGCGGGCGACGGGGCGGCGGTGAACGCGCCCGGCGCTTCGTCGAATAATGCCTGTAAACTTGTTTGCGGCGCGTCGTCGCCGCGCATCGCCACCACCCGCAGCGACGAATGCTGCCGCCGCAGTTCATCGATAAAGCCATTATCGCTGAACAGCCCATGCTGCCGGTCGGCAATCAGCAGCGCCGGCCTGATTTGCAGCGCATAGGCGGTAAGTTCGCTGCGCTGGTGGCTGAACAGGGCATTTACCGGCGCCACGCCGATTTTCAGCAGGGCGAACAGCACCAGGTAAAATTCCGCCACGTTGCCCAGTTGCACCAGCGCGGTATCCCCCGCCGCCAGCCCGCGCCGGGCAAGGGCCGCGGCCAGCCGGTCGGACAAGGTGTTGATATCCCGGTAGCTCAGGCGGCGCTCGCCGCAGGCCACCGCCAGCGCGCCGCTGTCTTTACGGCGGTCGATAATATCGGTCAGGGGCAAATCCAGCCAGTATCCCCTGGCGCGGTAGCGGGCCGCGAACTCATCCGGCCAACGGTTAAATACAATGCTCATCATCTCTCCTGTTAATGCAATCCGAACGCGCTCAGCATGGTATCGAGCTTGACGCCGGTTTCGCGCCACTCCGCGTCGGGGAGGGAGGCGGGCACGATGCCGGCGCCGGCGAACAGCCGCACCTGGTTGCCCGCCACCCTGGCGCAGCGGATGGTTACCACCCATTCGCCATTGCCCTCCTCGTCGCACCAGCCCACCATGCCGCCGAACAGATCGCGGTCGAAGGGTTCCAGGGTCTGGATTAAGCGCCGCGCGCGATCGGTGGGGGCGCCGCACAGCGCGGGCGTGGGATGCAGCAGGCAGGCCAGCGCCAGGGCGTTGACGGCGGGGTCCGCCACCTCGCCGTCGATGGCGGTGGCCAGATGCCAAAGGGTGGGCGTATTGACCAGGCCGGGTACGGGCGGCACGTTTAAACCCGCGCTGTAGGGCGCCAGCACTTCGCGCATCTGGTCGATAACCAGCTGATGCTCATAGCGGTCCTTGACTGAATCCAGCAATTGGCGGCCGGCGGCGGCGTCACGGCCCGGCTCGGCGTCGCGCCGGGCGGAACCCGCCAGCGGCGTGGAGTAAAACCGGTTGCCGGTCTTGCGCAGCAGCAGCTCCGGGCTGGCGCCCAGCAGGGCGCCGTTGTCGAGGGGAACATGGAAATTGTAACTGGCGGGATTTTGGGCCGCGATGCGCCGCATCAGGGCCGCGGTATTCACCGGTTCCCGGGTGGTGATATCCAGCAGGCGCGCGAGCACCACTTTACTCAGCCGTTGCTGGCCGGTGGCCTCCACCGCCCGCGCCACCATGTGTTTAAAGTCGCGCTCCGGCGGTCGCTCGATTTTGCCGGTTACCTGCGGCAAGGGTTCGGCGGGCACATTCCGGCTTTGCAAAAACATCTCGCGATCGAACCCCTGGCTGCGCTGCGGGATAAACAGCGCCGCGGGCCGGTCGGCATCGAAGGGAATGGCCCCCACCACCAGCGGCCGTTCAATGCCGGCGTTTCTGGCGCGCCGGAAGGCGTGGCGCAGCTCCCGCTGAAACACGCCATCGGGCTGATCACCCCTGCCCGCGGGCGCGCTGATGGCGCAGAAACGACCCTGGGTAACGAAGCTGCGATAAGGCGACATGAAAAAAAATCCGTTTATAATGGCATCCGCGTCGCCTGGTGTTGTCTGTCGAAACAATGAAAATTCCACGTGACGATCTCCGCTATTATCAAATGATAAACACAATAATAATAATTATCATTTGTATTGATAGCACATAAACTACGTCGTAGAATCTGCCGTGTCAATGAACGTAAACACTGCCTCACCCGCGCAAGGGTGGATTTGATTGCCCGTTTTTTGTCATCATAAGGCGGACAAAACCAGCCCCTACCCCAGGAATACCAGACATGATCACTCTATTGTCCCGGCACCGATCCGCCTGCAATTGGCTCGCCCTGATGGCCCTGCCCTTACTGCTGGCGGCCGCGTCCCCGCGCGCCGCTGAGAACGGCTGGCCGCGGCAGGTGGCGGGCGCGCATGGCGCCATTACCCTGGATCACATGCCGCAGCGCATCGTATCCACAAGCGTCACCCTTACCGGCTCGCTATTGGCCATCGGGGCGCCGGTGATAGCCAGCGGCGCCACCACGCCGAATAACCGGGTCGCGGACGAGCAGGGTTTTTTTCGCCAGTGGAGCGATGTCGCCCGGCAGCGCGGCGTCAAACGCCTGTACATCGGCGAACCGGATGCCGAGGCCATCGCCGGCCAGAATCCCGATTTGATTATTATCGCCGCCACCGGCGGCGATTCGGCCCTGCGCCTTTACGATCAGTTGTCGCCGCTGGCGCCGACCCTGGTGGTCAATTATGACGATAAAAGCTGGCAGGACCTGGCCCGGGAGCTGGGACAAGCCACCGGCCATGAAGCGCAGGCCGCGGAGGTCATCGCCCGCTTCGACGCCCGCCGGCAGGCGCTGAAACAGCATCTGGCGCTGCCGCCGCAGCCGGTATCCGCCCTGGTATACCAGCCGGACGGCAAAGCCGCCAACCTGTGGACCGCCGATTCGCCGCAGGGCCAGCTGCTGCGCCAGCTGGGCTTTACGCTGGCCGAACCGCCCGCCACCCCCGTCGGCGGCCGAAGCATGGGCGTGCGCAAGGACATCGTCCAGCTGTCCGGCGAAAACCTGGCCGCCGGCCTGAACGGGCAAACCTTCCTGCTGTTTGCCGGCGATGACGCCAGCGCCCGGTTGCTCTTGGCCAATCCGTTCCTGGCGCATCTGCCGGCGGTGCAAAACCGCCGGGTCTACGCCCTTGGCAACGACACCTTCCGCCTTGATTACTACAGCGCCAGCAATGTGCTGGCCCGCCTGGAACAGCTGTTCGCCAAGCCGTGATCTTTCCCCGTCCTGCCGCGTGGCTAACCGCGTCATGCCGCGGCCATTCCCAGCCGGGCGGGGATTCATGGCGGTTATGGCTCACTGCGGCCGGCGGGCGGGATTTCATCCGCCGGCCGGCCCTGATCCCGATGCCGCGCCATATCCACGGCGCGCAGGCCCCGCAGCGCCAGCGCCGGCAGTAGCCCCGCCAGGGCCGCCGCCAGGCCGAACGCCGCGGCGGCCAGCCCCGGCGGCATCAGGGTGCCCAACCCCCCCAATACCAGCGCCCCCAGCGCGTCGCCGGTGACGTTCTGCGCGGTCCACAGGCCGTTGATGCGGCCCAGCAGATGATCCGGCGTCAGCTGTTGTATCAATGCATATTGCAGCAGCGAGTTGATGGCGCTGAAATAACCAAAGCCCGCCAGACACAGCAGCGCCAGCGCGTAGCACGGCATCAGGCTGCATGCCGCGACGCAGATAAACGCCATGACGGCGGTAAGCAACAGCATTCTTCCCGGCCGCGCCGTGGCGGCGACGCGGCCGCTGGTAAACGCGCCTATCGCCGCGCCCAGGGGCACCGCCGCATACATCAACCCCAGCCGGGCGGCGTTGATATGCCAGCTTATCGCCAGCGCCGGGTAAAGCACCCGTACCGCGCTTGCCATGGTCAGCAGGGCGCCGATCAGCGCCACCAGGCCGATGGTTTTATGACGAAACAGATAGGCCATGCCGCCGGCCAGCGCGTGCAGCGGGTGTTCCCGGGGCTGGGGAGGCGGCGCCAGCCTGGGCAGGCGCAGCAGCGGCAACAGCGTCAGCAGCGTGCCGAGCGCCGCCAGCCCGTAGTTCCAGGCCACCCCGCCGGAGGCGATGACCAGTCCGCCCGCCGCCGGTGATAAAATGGCGCCGAAGCGCACGGTCAGCATGCTGATGGCGCCCGCCTGCATGACATTTTCCCGCCCGACCAGCGACGGCGTGGCGGCCAGCAGCGCCGTCACCCCCACCGCGCCAAAAAAACCATCCCACACCGCCAGCAGATAAATCGCGAACAGGGACGGTACCGGCAGCAGCGCGTTAAGGCACAGGCCGATAAACCCCACCCCGCAGGTTGCGCGGGCAAACAGGATAAGCCCGCGCCGCTCGCGGCGATCCGCCATCACCCCGCCGGCCAGCAGGCCGACGAACATACCGCCGCCCGCCAGCGTCACCGCCAGCCCGACCTGCAGGGTGGACCCCGTCATGGCCTGTATCTGCACCGGCACCGCCACCGCCAGCATGCCGAGCGCCAGGATGGACAAAAACCGCGCGATAAAAACCGCCCGGAAGGCGGGGTGGGTTTTCAGCAGGCTGATATCGAGTAAATACGAGGGTTTTTGCATAAGACGCTAACTATCCGGGGAATTCGACGCCACTGGGCGCTGCAATCAGGGAAGCAGTCATGCTATCATAAGTTATTGCGAGTAATAACGATAATAAATATCATTATCATATAATTTATGGTTTAGTCTTTTATGCGCCATTATTACGGATTGCTGTTAAGCGGCGTGCTGTTGGCATTATTGATGGCGGCGAGCCTGTTTATCGGCGCCAAAACCATTCCCGCCGACCAGGTATTGCCCGCGCTGACCGGCGCCTGCCGCAGCCCGGATTGTATTATTATCCTCGAGAGCCGCCTGCCGCGCACGCTGGCCGGGCTGCTGGCGGGCATCGCCCTGGGGCTGTCCGGCGCCCTGATGCAAACCCTGACCCGCAATCCGCTGGCCGACCCCGGCATTCTTGGCGTCAACGCCGGCGCGGGGTTCGCCGTGGTGCTGGGCATCACCTTTTTCGGCGCCGCCTCCATCGATCGCTACCTGTGGTTTGCCTTTGCCGGCGCGCTGGCCGCCGCCCTGCTGGTGGCGTTAATCGGCGCGGCGGGCGGCGGGCGGCTGAACCCCATTCGCCTCACCCTGGCGGGCGTGGCGCTGGGCGCGGTGCTGGACGGCATGGCCTCCGGTATTTCCTTGCTCAATCCCCTGGTCTACGACCAATTGCGCTTCTGGCAGGCCGGTTCGCTGGATATCCGCAGCATGGCGGCGGTAAACGCCGTTATCTGGCCTATCGTCCTGGGCACCGGCCTGACGCTTTGGCTAACGCGGGCGCTCAATACCCTGGGCATGGGCAGCGAACTGGCGACGGCGCTGGGCTCGCGGGTGGGCCTGACGCAGCTGCTCGGCCTGGCGGCCATTACCCTGTTATGCGGCGCGGCTACGGCGCTGGCGGGGCCGATAGCCTTTATCGGGCTGATGATGCCGCATATCGCGCGCTGGATAGCCGGCCCGGACCACCGCTGGCTGCTGCCCTGGACGCTGCTGCTTACGCCGCTGCTGCTGCTGGGCAGCGATATGGCGGGCCGGGTGATGGTGCCCGGCGAGCTGCGCGTATCGGTGATAACGGCGCTGCTCGGCGCGCCGGTGCTGATAGCCCTGGTACGCCGCCACCGGATGATAAGCCGGTGATGATGGCGAACCGGCACGCCCGGATCAGGACGTCGCTGACCGTCGGCATCCTGCTGCTTGCCTGCCTTGCGCTGGCGATTTACGCCCTCGGCGCCGGGTCGCTCCCGCTTCCGGCCCGGCAGGTGGTGGACGCCCTGCGCGGCGCGGCGGCGCACAATATCCAGGTTATCGTGACGCAATGGCGGCTGCCCAGGGTGGCGATGGCGTTATTGCTGGGCGCGGCGTTGGGCGCCAGCGGCGCTATTTTCCAGTCGTTGATGCGCAACCCGCTCGGCAGCCCGGATGTCATGGGTTTCAATACCGGCGCGCACAGCGCCGTATTGATAGCGATAGTGCTGTTCAACAGCAGCTATCTGGGCATAACCGGCGCGGCCCTTGCCGGCGGCCTGCTGACCGCCGCCATAGTCTACCTGCTGGCCTGGCGCAACGGCATCCAGACCTTCCGGCTCATTATCGTCGGCATTGCCGTTCGCGCCCTGCTGGTATCGCTTAACACCTGGCTGGTGGTCAGCGCCTCGCTGGAATCCGCCCTGACCGCCGGGCTATGGAGCGCCGGATCGCTTAACGGCATGACCTGGGCGAAATGCCCGCCGGTGGCCGTGCCGATTGTCCTGGCCTTTGCCCTGGCCCTGGCTTTGTCGCGGCGCATGCGCCTGTTGGAAATGGGCGATGACGCCGCCTGCGCGCTCGGCGTGCCGGTGGAAAGATCGCGACTAGGATTGATGCTGGCGGGCGTGGCCCTGACCGCCGCCGCCACGGCCGCCGCCGGCCCCATTTCCTTTATCGCCCTGGTGGCGCCGCAGATTTCACGCCGCCTGGCGGGCAGCCAAACCCTGGCGCTCCCCCTGGCGGCCCTGACCGGCGCGCTGCTGTTGCTGGCGGCCGACCTCGCCGCCCAGCGTATGTTTACGCCTTATCAGCTTCCGGTCGGGGTGGTTACCGTCAGCATCGGCGGCCTCTATCTGATCGGCTTATTAATCCGGGAGTCGCGAAAAAAATGAGCGCCCTTACCCCGTCGTCCAGCCGCCTGCGGGCGGAAAATCTTACGCTCGCCTATGATAAAAAAGTGATTGCCCGCGATCTGTCCATCACCATCCCCGATGGTGAACTGACGGTGATCATCGGCCCCAACGCCTGCGGCAAATCGACGTTGCTGCGCACGCTCAGCCGCCTGATGCGGCCCGGCGAGGGCACCGTATGGCTGGACGGCCGGGAGATCGGCGCCTACGCCACCAAGGAGGTGGCGCGGCGCCTGGGATTGTTGCCGCAAAGCTCCAGCGCGCCCGGGGATATCACGGTGGGCGATCTGGTGGCGCGCGGACGCTACCCGCACCAATCGCTGTTAAGCCGCTGGAGCGGGCGCGATGAACAAGCGGTGCAGGAAGCGATGCGCGCCACCGGCGTCGCCGGGCTGGCGGAACGGCCGGTGGATACCCTGTCCGGCGGCCAGCGGCAGCGGGTCTGGATCGCCATGGTGCTGGCGCAGCAAACGCCGCTGCTGCTGCTGGACGAACCCACCACCTGGCTGGATATCGCCCATCAAATAGACCTGCTGGAGCTGATGCGCGAGTTGCACCGCGCCGGCCATACGCTGGTGGTGGTGCTGCACGATCTTAATCACGCCTGCCGCTACGCCACCCACCTGGTGGCGATGCGCGACGGGCGTATCCTGGCCCAGGGGGCGCCCGTGGACATCGTCACCGCCGAACTGGTGGAGGCGGTATTCGGCCTGCGCTGCATGATCATCGACGATCCGGTCTCCCATACGCCGATGATCGTGCCGCTGGGCCGGGGCTGACGCCTACAGTTCCCTGAGCGCCTGGTTAAGCAAGGGTCCGAGCACCTGGAACGACGCGGGCGAGATAATATCCACATGGGCGCAGTCCAGTTCGTGCACGCGCAGCCGGTCCACATAATCTGACCAGGTCCGGCGCACGTCCATAGCGGCGGGCAGCGTGCGCCGGGCCACGAACAGCGTGGCTTCTCCGGCAAAATACGCGCTGCGGCTGGCCGCCAGCAGGCGTACCGAATCCGCATAGTTGCCCTCGATGGCATCGAACAGCCGCCGCTGTTCGTCCCCCGCCGGCTCCGCAATACCCTGTTGCGCGGCGATGAACTGCTCGCGCTCGCGCCGTACTTCCTCCAGCACTTCGGGGTCCAGCACATGTTTACCCTGCACCGCGTCCCAATTGCGCGTCTCCGGCGGGTAGGTATCGAGCAGGCCGAGAAACGCCACCGTTTCCCCCGCCGCGCGTAAACGGGCGGCAATGCCCTGCGCCAGCGTGCCGCCCAGCGAATAGCCGATAAAATGATAAGGGCCGTGCGGCTGTATGTCGCGCACCGTCAGCAGATGCGCGTCGCACACCTGCTCCAGGGTGCCGCACCGCTGCAGCGGACCGTCCGGACGCGGCGATTGGATACCCACCAGCGGCCAGCGCGGATCGATATAGCGCCGCAGCACGCTGAACTGCCAGGCGAAACCGGAGGCGGGATGAAAGCAAAACAGCGGCGGGCCCTCGCCCTGGCGCAGCGGCAGGACCGCGTCCAGTCCGGAACGCCGGATAGCATCGCCGGGGTCGTTATCCACCTCATCATCAAACAGCGCGGCCAAGCGCGCCACCGTCGAGGCCACCATCACCTGTCCGACGGTTACCGGCTTACCCACGTCGCGGCGCAGCTCCGCCGCCAGCCGCATCGCCAGCAGGGAATGGCCGCCAAGGGCAAAAAAGTCATCATCGACGGACCCGATCTCCTGTTGCAACAGTTGCGCAAACAGCGCGGCTACCCGCCGCTCGATGGCGGTTTGCGGCGCTCGTCCCCGTGTCGCCCGACGCGACTGGGGTAACGGCAGCGCCTTGCGATCCAGTTTACCGTTGGCGCTGAGCGGCAGGGCCGGAAGTTCGACCAGCGCCACCGGTACCATATGCGCCGGCAGCCGTTCGGCCAGGGCGTCGCGCAGCGCCTCGGGGTGCAGCTTTTCACCCGGCTGCGCCACCAGATAGCCGACCAGTTGCCGCGCATCGCCGCCGATGCCGCCATCAGGCGCGGCGCCCAATACCCGGGCATGGGTCACCGCCTGGCGCACGCCCGGCAATAACAGCAGCGCATGATCGATTTCACTTAACTCCACCCGCTGCCCGCGGATTTTAAGCTGATCATCGCTGCGGCCCAGGTACTCCACCGCGCCGTCGTCCAGCCAGCGGGCAACATCGCCGGTGCGGTACATCCGCCCGCCGTCGCCGTCGGGATCGGCCACGAACCGGCTGGCGGTCAGCTCCGGGCGCGCCAGGTAACCCTGGGCCAGTTGAACGCCGGTCAGGTAAAGATCGCCCGCAACGCCCGGCGGCACCGGCCGCAGCCGCCCGTCAAGAATGCGCAGGCCGGTATTCCATACCGGGAAGCCGATCGGCACATGCGCCCCGCGCACCGCCGCCAGCGTCTCGCCGTGGGCCGGGTACCAGCTGACGTCCACCGCGGCCTCGGTGGGGCCGTAGAGGTTATGCAGCTCCACCCCGGTGCGCCGCTGCCACAGGCGCGACAGTTCGGCGGGCAACGCCTCGCCGCTGCAAAATACCCGCCGCAGGGTGGCGCAGCAGGCGATGGCGCCGTCATCGGCAAGTGAGGCGACAAACGCCGCCAGCATCGAGGGGACGAAATGCAGGGTGGTAACGCGGTAATCGGCGATAAGCTGCAGCAACACCTGCGGATCGCGGTGGGCGTCCGGCGGCGCCATGACCAGCCGCGCGCCGTTGATAAGCGGCCAGAAAAATTCCCACACCGATACGTCAAAGCTACAGGGGGTTTTTTGCAGCACCGCGTCATCCGCGCTCAGCGGATAGCGATCCTGCATCCACAGCAGCCGGTTGACGATGGCGTCATGGGCCACCACCACGCCTTTCGGCCGTCCGGTCGACCCGGAGGTATAGATAATATAAGCGGGATGATGGGCCGACGGCCGGGGGAAATCCCGCGGCAGCCGCGGGTCCGCGGTCAACGGAGCCTCATACAGCAACAGATCGCCGCGGCCGTCGAACCGCGCGGCCTGTCCGGCGCAGGTGATAATCAGCCGCGGCCGCGCATCGTCCAGCATCAGTTGCAGCCGCTCGTCCGGATAACCGGTGTCCAGCGGCAGGTAGGCGGCGCCCACCTCGATAACCGCCATCAGCGCCAGCGTCAGGAATACCGAGCGCGGGAGCGCGACGGCGACGATATCGCCCGGGCGTACCCCCTGCGCCGCCAGCCGTTGCGCCAGCGCCAGCACCTGCCCGCGGGTTTCGCCGTAGGTCAGGCGGCGCCGCGCATCCGCCAGCGCCACGGCCTGGGGCGTGCGCAACGCCTGGCGTGCCAGCAGGGTGGCGAGCGTATCCGGCGCCAGCGTTTTACCGGTATCATTGATGCGCGCCAGCAGCGCGCGGTCGGCCTCGCCCAGCAAATCGGCCTGGCCGCATGGCAGCGCGGGATCGGCGGCAAACTGGAGCAGCAGCAGCGGCAGGCGCCGGGCATGGCCGGCCAGCTCGCCGGCGGTATACCGCTCGGCGTTGGCCACCAGTTCCACCGCTACCGTTTCTTCCCCAAGATAGAGCGCGATTTCCAGATCGCGCACCGGCCCGGAAGCCAGCGCGTGCGTCACGCCCTCCACCCCGGCGAAATCAAGCTGGAAGTCGAACATCTTCAGATTAAATACCGGGCCGAACAGCGGTTGTTCATCCCCTGTGCGGCCCAGGTCGCGCAGTACCTGTTCCGCATCATAACGCTGATGGCGGCGCAGGCTCTTGAGCTCGCCGGACAGGGCGGCGGCCAAGGCGCCCAGCGTCTGCCCCGGGCCGACGGTCACGGCCAGCGGCAGGACATTGATCACCGGACCGGTGGCATCCAGGGCGGCCGAGGCCATACGGCGCATAAAGATAAAACCGGCGGCATAGGACGGTTGCCCGCACAGCCGGGCAAACCATAACGCCACCAGCGCCAGGGCCAGATCGGCGATGCCCGGCGCGCGCTCCTCCCCCGTGACCAGGCCGGCGAACAGCCGGCTATCGAGATCAAGCGCATAACGCAGCACATGGGTGGTGGCGGCCTGGCCGGACAACGGTTTGAGCGACAGCGTGCCCGGCGCCGGCAGTCGGCCGGTTTTTTCGCGCCAGAAAGCGGCGTCGCGGCGCCAGGCATCCGACTGATAATACGCCTGATATTCCTCCACCACCCCCTGAAAGGGGGTAAAAGGCGACGGCGGCGGCGTTTCCCGGCGCATGAAGGCGCTATACAGCACGGCGATGCGGCGGGTGATGGCGGTAAAACTAAAGCCGTCGACGATCAGATGATGATAGCGCTGATACCAAAACCAGCGATCGCGGGCCACGCGAATCAGCAGATGCCGGTACAACGGTTTGCCGCTCAGCACCCGCAGATCTCCCGCCAGATCCTGCTGCATCAGCGCCAGCGCGGCGTTCCGGGCGTCGCCGGCGGCGCTGAGATCCACGCAATCGGGACGGTCAAAGGTCAGATCGCCGTCAACCCATTGCACCGCAATGCCGTCACGCTCGGCAAAACGCATGCGCAGGGTGTCGGCTTCGCCCATGCCCTGGTCGATGGCGCGCAGCAGGCAGCCTTCATCGATATCGCCCTTAACCTCGATATAGTGCGCCACCGCATAGGCGTTGGGCTGCGCGGAAAGTTGGTCTGCCACCCAGATACCGGGCTGCGCCGCCACCAGCGGCAGTTCGGCCGGCTGTCCATCGGCGCCGGTTGGCAAGGATATTTCTGACACGGCGGTAACTCCTTAAAAACGATGGGTTGCGCTGCTTATGCCCCGCGCAGCGCGGCGGGACGCATATCGGTCCAGTGGGTTTCCAGCCACCGGCCGCATTCCGGGCGCGGCGCCGGGCCAAAAACCGGCGTCCATCCGGCGGGCACCGGGCTGAAATCCGGCCAGAGGCTGTATTGGGCCTGGCGGTTTTGCAAAACCAGACAAATCTGTTGCGGATCGTCGAAGGGGTTGGGGTGTTCCAAAACGCACTCCTTATTTTGTGGCGATAGCGCCAATGACGGGGATTGCCCGGGGCGAAAATAGCCAGGCCGGGCATGGACGCGGGAAGCGCGGGCCGGGGGCGCTAGCGGCCGGGCGACCAGAGCGCGGCCAGCCCGTCCAGCAGGCCGCCGCGCCAGCACAGCGCGTCATGGCCGCCGTCCACCACCCGGTAATCAACCCGGTGCCCTTGCCGGCGCAGGAGTTCCACCACCCGGTCGTTTACCTGGTGAATAAGCCGCTCCCGGTTGCCGGCCTCGATAAAGACCTTAAGCGCCAGTCCGTCGCCCAGGCCCCGCCCGATCTGCGCCGGCAGCCCACGGTCATCGCCGGAGGCGTCCCGCGCCTGTGCCGCATCCCGGTCGGGCCACCAGAACGAACCGGACTGGCTGAGCACGCAGCCAAAATGCCCGGGCCAGTTTAAGGCGGCATACAGGGCGGACAGGCCGCCATAGCTTTGCCCCGCCACCACCGTCGTCGCCGGATCGGCGCGGTACGGCGCCCAGGCTGCCAGCTGCGGCAGCAGTTCTTCCCGTACCGCCCGCCAGAATTCAGGGTTGCAGGTTAATTCACGCCCGCGCCGTGGGCTATCGATGGCGTCAATCAATACATAGACCGCCTCGGGCAGGACCCCGGCGCGCGTCATATGCAGCAACGGCGACCAGACCGGCATCTGCCGCGCCCAGAACTGCCCGTCCAGCAGGATGGCCAGCGGACGCCCGGGCGCATGCCGGCGTCCGCTGGTGAATACCCAGATATCGCGGCTGTTGCCCAGGCGTTCGCTATGCCAGCGATGGCGCTCCAGCCCTGCGGGCGGCGGCAGCGGCGGCAGGGTGCGCCCGGCCACCGGGCCAAGCCTGTCGTACTCGTTCCAGGCCGTCTGCGGGGGCGCCAGCGGCATATGCAGCGCGGAAACCGGATGGCCGCGTCCGTTGGTCCAGGCACGCAGCGGATTAAGCCGGTCGGCGACCGCGCCGGAAAATAAACCACGCCAGGCGTTACGCAGCGCGGCGCGGTCCATGGGCGCCGCCGCCGCGCCGAACGCCCCGTCGTCCCGGCATGGGATAAAGCAATAACTGCCGCGCCACCGCGCGCCGAGACTGGTTTGCCAATACCAGACATCCGTGCCGGCAATACGCTCCAGGCTTTGCGGACCGGTATCGCTATGGTGGTCGGTCACGCCGCTGATGTTAATCCATACCCGGCGGATAGGGGACGCGCGCTCGTCGCCCCCGGGGTCGCGCCACAGGAATATCACGCCGCACTGCCCGGACGCACCGGCCTCCACCCAGGGCGCGCCCTGGCGTTCCACCTCCCGCCACCAGTCGTCGCCGCCCACATCGGCGCGGGCCAACATCATTTTTTTCACCGGGCGCGATTCCTTATGTAAACCGTGAATGTAGACGTTTTAATCTAAAACGTAAACTAAATACTATTGATAATTATTTCTATTTGCAATAGTGTGTAAAAGTTCCATTAAGGGTCGGTTTTATTTGTCAATGGCGTGGCCGAACGAGGGAATAACGTAATGTTAACAGCGATTTAACATTGCGTGCTAGCCGCCGGCAGTTGCTGAAAAAACTGCTTATTTTATCCAATTTATAACATAGCAGGCCGTCCATACTGCTGGCTTTCGCCGGAGCAGTCACGGGATCGGCTACAGATCAGGGAACATATGCATACCACATTCTCAGGTTACTCCTTAGCGACCCTAATCAGTCTGGGTCTGGGAACTCTGGCGCTTCCTTTGGCCGCGCCTGCGGCCGACAGCACGACCACAGCACCGGTATCAACCTCCGCGACGACGGACGACGCCACGGCAACCAGCGGCGGCAAAAGCGCGGCGGGCGATACCATCGTCGTCACCGCGGCAAAGCAAAATCTCCAGGCGCCTGGCGTATCCACCATCAGCGCCGATGAAATCAGGAAACGGCCGCCCGCCCGCGATGTGTCGGAAATCATCCGCACCATGCCCGGCGTCAACCTGACCGGCAATTCCACCAGCGGCCAGCGCGGCAACAACCGCCAAATCGATATCCGCGGCATGGGGCCGGAAAATACCCTGATCCTGATTGATGGCCTGCCGGTCAGCAGCCGCAACTCGGTGCGCCAGGGCTGGCGCGGCGAGCGCGACACCCGGGGCGATACCGCCTGGGTGCCGCCGGAAATGATCGATCATATCGAGGTGATCCGCGGACCGGCGGCGGCGCGCTACGGCAACGGCGCCGCCGGCGGCGTGGTGAATATTATTACCAAAAAAGACACCCGCGATTGGCATGGTTCATGGAATACCTACCTGAATATGCCGCAGCATGACGACGAAGGCGCGACCAAACGCACCAACTTCAGCCTGTCCGGGCCGCTGAGCGACGCGTTCAGCTTCCGCCTGACCGGCGGCTACAGCAAAACCCAGGCCGACGCCCAGGATATTAACGACGGTCATCAGTCCCTGCGCACCGGCACCTATGCCGATACTGTCCCGGCCGGACGCGAAGGGGTCAGGGACAAAAATATCGATGCCCTCCTGCACTGGGATTTGGCGCCGATGCAAAGCCTGGAATATGAAACCACCTACAGCCGCCAGGGCAATATCTACGCCGGCGATACCCAGAACACCAATACCAGCCAGTTGGTGCAGGACAACTACGGCCATGAAACCAACCGTATCTATCGCCAGACCCATGCCCTGACCTGGCGCGGCGCCTGGGACAGCGGCGTCAGCACCCTTAATTACCTGCAATATGAGCGCACAAAAAATACCCGCCTGGACGAGGGGCTGGCCGGCGGCACGGAGGGGATTTTCGCCAGCAATGATTTTTCCACCATCCAGCTGGACAGCATGCTGGCGCATACCGAACTCAGCGTGCCGTTTGAGCTGGGGGTCAACCAGACCCTCACGGCCGGCAGCGAGTGGAACCAGCAGAAAATGAAGGATCCGGCGTCGAATACCCAGACCCTCCTGGGCGGCGCTATCCCGGGCGTGGCCAGCACCGGACGCAGCCCCTACTCCTCGGCCGATATTTTCTCGCTGTTCGCCGAGGATAATATGGAACTGACCGACAGCACCATGCTGGTGCCGGGGCTGCGCTTCGACCACCATTCCATCGTCGGCGACAACTGGAGTCCTTCGCTTAACCTCTCGCAGGGGCTGGGACAGGATTTCACCCTGAAAATGGGCATCGCCCGCGCCTATAAAGCGCCGAGCCTGTTCCAGACCAACCCCAACTACCTGCTCTACAGCCGCGGCCAGGGCTGTGCCGCCAGCACCGGCGGGTGTTATCTGCTGGGTAATGATGATCTCAAGGCGGAAACCAGCATCAACAAAGAAATCGGGCTGGAATTTAAACGCGACGGCTACCAGGCGGGCGTGACCTATTTCCGCAATGACTACCGCGATAAAATCGAGGCGGGTTATGTGCCGACCGGCGTCTCGACCAACGGCGCGTCCGATATCTATCGCTGGGAAAACGTACCCAAGGCGGTGGTGCAGGGATTGGAAGGTACGCTGAATATCCCGGTTAGCGAAACGGTTTCCTGGAATAACAATGTTACCTATATCATTGAAAGCAAAAATAAAGAGACCGGGGACTACCTGTCGATCATTCCGGAATATACGCTGAATTCCACCCTGAGCTGGCAGGCGCGCCAGGATCTGTCGCTACAGTCCACCCTTTCATGGTATGGACGCCAGAAACCGAAAAAATACAACTACAAGGGCGAACGCGTTACCGGCAGCGAAACCAATGAGGTCAGTCCTTACGCCATTGTCGGCCTGAGCGGCACCTACGATATCAACAAATACGCCAGCCTGACCCTGGGCATCGACAACGTCTTCGACAAGCGCCAGTTCCGCGCCGGTAACGCCCAGACCACCGGCAACGCCGCCACCAACGCTTATATGTACGGCGCCGGCGCCGCTACCTACAACGAACCGGGCAGAACCTTCTACCTTGGCCTTAACACCCACTTCTGAAGCCGTCGCCGGTAGCGGGGGAAAGGGTGTGCCGCTGGTACGATGGGTTTGTTGACAAAGGAGGGGCGCCGGCGGCGAGAGGTATGGCAGGCCGGAGAGGGTTTCGCTTGTAGTATGTGGGGAGGCTTATGTTGCCGTGGCCGGAGGAGGCTTATGTTGCCGTGGCGGAGGTTTCGCTTGCCGTGTGCGGGTAGGCTTATGCTGCCGTGGCGGAGGTTTCGCTTGCCGTGCGTTCGGTGGTGATATGTATTGCCTGGCGCCGGCAAGCGACAAGGAGGCCGTACCGCGACGGCCTCCTTGACCTCCGCGCGTCCGACAGATCGTGCGCCGCTGCGCGGTGCCCGGCATCACCCATCCCGGCTTGTGGACCGCCCGGTATGCGCTCCAGGCGCAATCCGGGCTTTCGCCGCTCCCGGCGGCTCATCCAGCCGTGACGTGCGCCGCCGGCGCACTCTATGCCGGCACCACGTCAACACCATCGCCTGCCAGTAAAACAGCGTTTTGAGGTTCTTAGCGGTATGCGCTTACCGGGAAAAGTCTCAGTATTCATTTTGCGCTAATGTTTACAGCCTGATGGCTAATGGCTAATGGCTAATGGCTAATGGCTGAAAGCGTAATGCTTACTGTTAAAACTCAAAACTGAATGATGAATGCCTAACTGCCTTACTGCATGACTGCATGACTGCATGACTGCATGACTGCATGACTGATTTTCGCTGTGCCAACGGTTTTCCATACGTGTTGCATTCGATAACCGTCAATCCTATGCCGACGCTAGCCCCCATCCAAAACAACAGCGCCGCTATCGCTTCATAATATGCCGTGCGAACCGCGACATGGGGACCGGCATAAAGCGCGCTGACGGCGCCTGTGCCCCCGGCATGAGCCGCCGGGAGCGGCGAAAGGCCCGGTTGCGCCGGGAGCGCTAACCGGGCCGGTGCATAACGGGGGCATGGGCGGCGGAAGGCATCGCGCAGCGACGCGCGACCTGCCGGGCGCGCGGAGGTCAAGGAGGCCGTCGCGGTACGGCCTCCTTGTCGCTTGCGAGCCTGTACATAAGATTGTGTAATCGCCTGATTTTGATATGTTCAATCCATCATTAGAATTAGGTGAATTTATGGACGAAAAATTGCTACAGGCTCTCGCAACTGAGCTGGCTAAAAGTCTCAAAACCCCTGAGGATCTGAGCCAATTTGATCGGTTTTTAAAAAAATTAAGTGTTGAGGCTGCCCTTAAAGCTGAACTGACTCACCATTTGGGTTATGAGAAAAATCAGCTCAAATCGGGTTCCAACGCCCGTAACGGTTATTCCTCTAAAACGGTTACCACAGGTGATGGCCCGCTAGAGCTGAGGACACCTCGTGATCGCGAAGGGACCTTCGAGCCCCAACTAGTGAAGAAAAATCAGACCCGTATTACCGGAATGGATGACCAGATCCTGGCGCTTTATGCCAAAGGCATGACCACCCGTGAGATATCGGCGATGTTTAAGGAAATGTACGATGCGGATGTCTCACCAGCACTGATATCGAAAGTCACTGAGGCGGTTCTGGAGCAGGTCACTGAATGGCAGAATCGCCCACTCGATACGCTCTATCCCATCATTTACCTGGACTGCATCGTGGTAAAAGTTCGCCACGACGGTCGCGTCATCAATAAATCCGTGTATCTGGCGTTGGGAATTAACATTGAAGGCCAAAAGGAACTGCTGGGCATGTGGATGGCAGAGAACGAAGGCGCGAAGTTCTGGCTAAACGTGTTGACCGAGCTTAAAAACCGGGGATTACAGGATATTTTTATCGCCTGCGTCGATGGCCTGAAAGGCTTTCCTGACGCTATTAATACGGTCTACCCGAGGACCTGCATTCAGCTTTGTATCGTACACATGGTGCGTAACAGCCTGCGCTTTGTCTCCTGGAAAGACGCCAGGGCCGTCATGCGAGACTTGAAGGCAGTGTACCAGGCACCGACGGAGGAAGCGGGACAGCGGGCGCTGGAGACGTTCGCCAGCGTATGGAACTCCCGTTATCCGCAAGTAAGCCGGAGCTGGCAGGCTAACTGGACTAACCTTGCGACATTCTTCGCCTATCCGGAAGACATTCGCAAAGCGATCTACACCACAAACGCCATCGAGTCGCTAAACAGCGTGATCCGACACGCTATTAAAAAACGCAAGGTATTCCCGTCAGACGAATCGGTAAAAAAAGTGGTGTGGCTGGCCATCCAGGCGGCGTCAAAAAAATGGTCGATGCCGGTGAGGGAGTGGAAGATGGCATTGAATCGTTTTAGTATAGAATTTGGAGATCGTTTAAGTGGTCATTTATAAAAAGGCGTTTACACAGATTCCTAAACAGGCTCTCGCTTGCCGGCGCCAGGCAATACATATAACCACCGGACGCACGGCAAGCGAAACCTCTGCCGCAGCAACATAAGCCTACCCGCAAACGAAACTCTCGCCGACGCAGCATAAGCCTACCCACAAACGAAACTCCCGCCGCCGCAGCATAAGCCTACCCGCACACGAAACTCCCGCCGCCGAAGCATAAGCCTCCCCGCAAGCGAACCTCCTACCGCCGCAGCATAAGCCTCCCCCGCAAGCGAACCTTCCGCCTCGGCAGTATAAGCCTCCCCCGCACACGGCAAGCGACCCCTCCCCGACGCAACATTCAGCTGACCGCAAACAAAACCTTTGCCCACCGGGCTCAAGCCGCCACGAGGCCACTGTAATACCGCCCCCCTTTACCCATCACGCCCGAACGAAAAAAAGCGCCGGCGCCGTCAACAGCCCGGACGCGTAATCGATACGCGCCTTATACCGCATAACCGATCATCGTCAGCATCTTTTTCACCTGCTGCACCGCGTCCTGCCGCTGCCCCACCCCCAGCTTCTGGTAAAGATTACGAATATGGGTTTTGATGGTGGTCGACGCCACATCCAGCTCGCCGGCAATCTGGTTGTTACTGTAACCCGAATAAATCAGCCCCAGCACCTGCCACTCCCGCTGGGTCAGCGGACTGATGCGAATCAACTCGGGCACCTGCGGATGATGCAGCAATTGCTGGACAAAATCTTCGTCGAAATGGGCGAACTTATGGCGATGATGGGCATTAATATCGCGCAAAATGCGCCGGGTCCGCTGTTGTTCCAGCTCCGGCAGCACGCCGAGCTGCAGCAGTTGCCGCAACTGCATCGCCATCGTTTCGCCTTCAATAACAAAATGGCTGATAAAACCGGTGCGATTGGCTAACGACAACGCCTCCATCAGCACCCGCTGGGCATCGTTCTTGCGCCCGGTGCGCCAATAAATAAGATTATTAAGCAACAGGTTACGGTTAAGATCGCTCACCAAATGCAGTTGTCGGGCATTATCATTAAGCTCGTCGAGCACCACTTCCGCCTCGTCGAACTGGCCGAGCAGAATCTGGGCGCGGGCAATATTACGCCACTGCCCCTGCAAAAAATGGTTATCGACGTTATCCGGTTTCACCGTCTGGTCCAGCCACCTCGCGGCGGCATCGACATCCCCGGTCAGTTGCCAGAACAGCACCCGCGGCTTATCGGCATTGGTCACCCAATCGCTATGGTATTGCGCGCCGCTTATCAGGTTCTCGCAACGGTGCAGATGGCTGCGGGCATTATCGAAATCGCCGCGCGCCAGCGCGATTTTGGCCAGCATCGCCAGGCACTGCAGCTGCTGCTGCGGTTCGGCGCTTTCCAGCACCTTCAGCCCGGCGCTGGCGGCCTGTTCGGCCTCGTCCAGGCGCGCCCAGGACCACAGCAGCTGCGCGCGCAGACGCAGCAGGAACTCATGCATCGGCAATTGTTCCAGATGCTGCTCGCCCACCAGTTCGAACGCCTTATCCTGTATTTCATACGCCGCCTGCAAATACCCCTGCGCTATCAGGATTTCGCTTTGCTGCAGCAAGGCCCACAAGGCGTAGTGATACACCCCATGCCGGCGGGCCATCCGATCGGTCTGCTGCATCATGCTCAAGGCTTTGACCAACTGTCCCTGGCAATGCGCGACTTCGCCGGTCACCGACGTGGCGACAATACGGCCGTAATAATTAAACTGCGGCAAAAACCGTAGCGCTTCGGCAGCCAGGGATTCCGCTTCAAGGGGCTTGCCGGTATTTATCGCCACCTGCGCCAGCAGGGCGTTAAACTCCGCCACCAGCCAGGGGGCAAGATCGAGTTTGCGCCGCGCCATCTCCGCTTTGTCATGGGCCAGCAGACTCGCCACCTCG
Organism: Sodalis sp. RH14; assembly: GCF_047324285.1. Lineage (NCBI taxonomy): Bacteria > Pseudomonadati > Pseudomonadota > Gammaproteobacteria > Enterobacterales > Bruguierivoracaceae > Sodalis > Sodalis sp. RH14. Next base: position 363,855 of record NZ_CP178739.1, on the reverse strand, counting down.
GCGCTCCGGTGCTGGCCCTGGGCCAGCCAGCCCTTGAGCAACACCAGCCTGGGCCGCAGGATCAGCACGTCGTAGGGCAAATGCTTCAGGCAACGGTCCAGCAACGCCAGCTCACCATGGTTAAATAACGTCCAGCCGCTATCAAGCAGTATCCGGCACATCATACCCACATCATTCGCCGCCATCGCGTGGTGGATGGCTTCGGCGGGATAGCCCTGCGCCAGCCAGCCCTCGGCGGCGGCGCAATGGATCTCGGGCAGCTCGGCCGCCAGTTCCCACTGGCAGCGCTGGCGCAGGAAACTGGCGAATAACGGATGAAAACGAAACCATTCGCCGCTGTCGTCCATACGCTGGATAAACAGCCCCTGGTGTTCGGTCTGCTCCAGCCGCTGCTGGCCGTTTCCCTCGCCCATCAGCCGGTCAATCAGCGCATCGTTCATCGAGCGCAGCAGCGAACAGCGCAGCAGGAAACGACGGGTGGCGCCATCGACCCGATCGAGCACCTCATCCACCAGGTAATCGGACAAATGACCGGCATTAATGCCCGACAGCCGCCGGGCGGTTTTGCTGGCCGGGGTATCGGACTGGCGGGAAGACAGCACAATCAGCTGCAGCGCCGTCGCCCAGCCCGCGACCTCGTCGCACAGCCGGTTGCTGTCCTGGGCTGCGATGGGCATATCCAGGCGTCCTGCGAAAAACTGCCTGGCCTCCTCATGGGTAAAGGCCAACTGCTGGCTGCCGATTTCCAACAGTTGATCGCGCACCCGCAGATTGGCGATGCCCAGCGACGGCAGGTTGCGCGACAGCAGAACCAGCTTGAGGCTATCCGGCTGCTGGCGCAGCAGGCCGCGCATGGCGTCATGGATAACCGTATTGGTGATCAGATGGTAATCGTCGATGACCAGGAAAAGCGGCGTGGTCCAGTCGGCCAGATCCACCGACAGCTGGGCAAACAAGGTTCCCAGGCTGGCATACTGATGCTTCTGCGCCAGCGCTTCGCTGCGCAGGCAATGGCCGCCCGTCGCCTGCTGGATCGCCGCCACCAGGTAATTGGCAAAGATCTCCGGTTCATTATCGCTATCGTCAAGGGAATACCAGCCCAGATCCTGCCTCGCCGCCGCCCACTGCGCAATAAGCGTCGTTTTGCCGTAACCGGCGGGGCTGGTAATCAGCGCCAGGCGATAGTTCGCCGCGCTATCCAGCCGGTCCAGCAAACGCTGGCGCGGCACGGCACTTTGCAGCCTCACTGGCCGTCTCAGTTTTGATGGGATTAGCATTGTTTTTATTTCCCCAGGGGTACACGGCAATGTGCTAAAACTAACTGTTAACCATTGTAATTATAATGTAAATAATTATTACCTAAGGTTATCCATATCCCATTTTAGTAAATTGCGCCCTATCACAATTTTAACTCAGCCTTGGCGCTCCTCCCCTTTTAACCCGCCGCCGGGAGGATGAAAAACGCCCTATGCCGCGTCATGATGGCCGGTGGCGGCAAACGGGCGACGGCTATCCACCGCGGGAAAAATAATGGAAGAACTCTTGTTGGAACAGATATCGGCCCAGGCCGGTATCGGCAGCGACTATATCAATGCCCTGGGCCAGCGGCAGGCCATCTCGGCACAAACCAAACGACGGTTGCTGGACGCCATGGGGCGCGGGTCAGGATTGGCGGCCGTCTCGCAGGACCCGCTGCCGCCGGTGGCCGTTTGGCGCCGGGATGCGCCGGCGGCGCTGACGCCCGGCGGCCGGGGCGATTACCGCTGGCAACTGCGCACCGAGCAGGGCGGAACCCTTCAGGGCGAGATAAGCGCCGGATCGCCGCTATCGCTGCCCCACACCCTGGCGTGCGGCTATCACCGGTTAACGTTAAGCCAGGGCGCGCGGGAGTGGCATTGCCGGGTAATCATCGCCCCGCCCCGCTGTTTTCAGCCAGGGGCGCTGCTGGCCGGGCAAAAGCTCTGGGGCGCCTGCATCCAGCTCTATACGCTGCGTTCGGCGGTCAATTGGGGTATCGGCGATACCGGCGATCTGAAAACGATGGTGCGGGAAGTCGCCCGGCGCGGCGGCGCGTTTGTCGGTCTCAACCCCATCCATGCGCTCTGCCCGGCCACGCCGGGCGATGCCAGTCCCTACAGCCCGTCGTCACGGCGCTGGCTGAATATGCTGTATATCGATATCAATAGCCTGGAGGATTTCCACCTTAGCCCGGCGGCGCGGTCATGGTGGGCGCGCGAAGAGGTGCAGCAAGCGCTGGCGCTGGCGCGCGCCGCTCCCGAGGTGGATTATCCCCGGGTCGGCGCGCTGAAATTAGCCGCGCTGCGTTTGTGCTGGCAACAGTTCAGCCTGCGCGGAGAGCAGGACGCGCAGCGCCTGGCGTTTGCCGCTTTTGTGCGCCTGGGCGGCGACAGCCTGCGCCATCAGGCTGAATTTGACGCCCTGCACGCGTACCTGTTGGCGCGGGATCCGTCCTGGCGCCGCTGGCAGGACTGGCCTGCCGAGTACCGCGCCAGCCAGGGCGCCGGAACGCAGGCGTTCCGCCGGCGGCATGCCGGTGAGATCGCATTTTATCTCTGGCTGCAGTGGCTGGCCGACCGTCAGTTTGCCGAATGTTCTGCGCTCTGCCGGGCGCTTGGCATGCCTCTCGGCTTATACCGCGATTTGGCGGTGGGGGTCAGCGACGGCGGCGCGGAAACCTGGAGCGATCCGGCATTATATTGCCTGGAGGTAGCGCTAGGCGCGCCGCCGGATGTGCTCGGTCCGCAGGGGCAGAACTGGGGGCTGGCGCCCATGGATCCGCGGGTGATGGCCGCCCGCGGCTACCAGCCGTTTATCGATCTTGTGCGATCGAATATGCAGGGCTGCGGCGCGCTGCGCATCGATCACGTCATGTCGCTGCTGCGCCTGTGGTGGATCCCACGCGGCGATACCGCCGGACAGGGCGCCTACGTCCACTACCCGCTGGACGATTTGCTCGCCATCCTGGCGCTTGAGAGCCTGCGCAACCAGTGCCTGGTGATCGGCGAGGATCTGGGCACCGTGCCGCATGAAATCCTCGCGCGGCTGCGCGACAGCGCCGTTTATTCCTATAAAGTGCTCTATTTCGAGCGTGACGCCCGGCATCATTTCCAGCCGCCGGAAGCCTACCCGCCGCAGTCGATGGCCACCGCCGCCACCCATGATTTACCGACGCTGCGCGGCTACTGGGGCGCCGGCGATCTCAGCCTTGGCAAAGCGCTGGGACTGTATCCCGACGCGGCGGTGCTGCATTATCTGCATGAGGACCGACGGCGCGCGCGCCAGGGGCTGCTGGACGCCCTGCACCGTCACGGCGGCCTGCCGCGGCGGGTATCGCGCCGGGCCGATGGCCTGCCGATGTCGCGCATGCTTAACCATGCCATTCACCGCTATCTGGCCGACAGCGGCAGCGCGTTATTGGGATTACAGCCCGAGGACTGGCTGGATATCACCACGCCGGTCAACGTGCCCGGCACCAGCGATGGGTATCCGAACTGGCGCCGCAAATTGACGCGCGGCCTGGAGGAGATTTTCGCCGATAAGGGCATCAATGCCCTGCTGCGGGATATCAACCGGCGTCGCCAGTTGCGTTAGAGGCTGGGGTTCAGCCTTGGATCAAAGGTAAATTCGAGCGGCGTAACCGACGCCAGACAACCAGCAAACGCCGGATGCTCATTGTTAATCAATACATTGTATTCCATAGGCACAATGGCGGAAGGCACCATTAGCCCGACGCTCGATTTTCCCTGAAACCATTGTGTGCCGATATCCTTGGTGGCGGGAATCGGCACCGGCGCATTCCAGTTAGCAGGAAGATCTTGCGCATTGAGTTTGACAATGAAATCGTCGGGTACGTCAATACTCATTAACTGATAAAAATCTAATATGGATTCGTCCTGTAAATGCACTAATACTTCCAGAATGGCCAGTGACACTGCCGAGGAGATATACACCATCGGCGTACCCATTCTGTTCCATCTTGCCACCGAGCTGTTAAAAGCGCCAACGCCACTCCACGCGGTGGCGATATATTGCTTCTGGCAAAATCGATACAAGATCACATGACAACTCCATGTTTAATGCCTTCAATCAAACTGACCACATCACGGGCACCGGTTTCAGTGCCAATCGCCTGATTGGGTGTTTCGCCGCCTAAAACTTTGGCAGGTTTGTTCATCCAGGCAATGGTTTTCTGGAAGTCATTGCCGAACAGCGCTAAAGCCATATCAAAGGCGGTAACATAACGGGTAATAGATTCACTTTGAGCCGGAGAGAGCTTCTCTTTACGCCGGGCAATGCTGCGTCCACTTAACCCAAGCGTCGCCAAAAATTCTTCCCTTTTGAAGCCGACGATGGACCTGATATTATCAATTACCGACACTTCAAGCCCTTCCATCATCAGATGACGCAGCTCGGGACCGGACGCATCCGGCAAATGAGCGGAGGCCCACAGGCTATGTGCGGGCTCTTTCATTACGGGAGGGGTATATATTTTCATGCACGCCTCACTTTCTGCCAAATGTCATACTTAATTATAGCCATTTGGCAGGAAAAATCAATATTTTCGTGCCCGGCAAAAAAATGGCGACATAACGTCGCCAAAAACACAGGACACAGACACAGACACGTACGCAAGAACAACAACAGTGGCTTAACCTTTCAGGCCTCCGGCGGTAAGACCGCTTACCAGCCAGCGCTGGGCCAACAAAAACAGCAGGGTGATGGGCAGGGCGGACAGTACCGCCGCGGCGGCAAAATCCCCCCACAGATAGTTTTGCGGATTGAGATACTGCTGCATGCCCACCGCCAGGGTAAAATTATCCACATCGCGCAGCAGCAGCGACGCCACCGGCACCTCGGTAATGGCGGCAATAAACGACAGCACGAACACCACCGCCAGTATCGGCACCGACAGCGGCAGCAACACCAGTCGGAACGCCTGCCAGGGCGTGGCGCCGTCCAGCGCGGCCGCTTCCTCAAGCGAACCCTCGATAGTGTCGAAATATCCCTTGATGGTCCAGACATGCAGCGTAATGCCGCCAAGATAGGCGAAGATCACCCCGCCATGGGTATTAAGCCCCATAAACGGCAGATACTGACCCAACCGGTCAAACAGCGCGTACAGCGCCACCAGCGACAGTACCGCCGGGAACATCTGGAAAATCAGCATGCCCTGAAGCAACGCGCTTTTACCGTGAAAACGCATGCGGGCAAAGGCGTAGGCGCAGGTGGTGGACAGCGCCACGATGCCCAGGGCGGTAATGGTCGCCACCTTTACCGAGTTCCATAACCACAGCAGCACCGGGAACGGCGGCGGGGTTATGCTGCCGTCCGCGTGCCGTACGCTCAAACCCAGCGCCAGCCGCCAGTGCTCCAGGGATATCTGCTGCGGGATCAGGCTGCCGGTGGCGAAGTTGCCGACGCGCAGTGAAATCGCCAGCACCATCAGCAATGGAAACACGATCAGGGCGATAAAACCCAGCAGCAGCACGTGCGTCGCCGCCAGCCGCAGGAAACGCGATGAAGATTGCACCATAGCCACCCGGGACCTCCTTAATCAAATGTCAGACGCGCCGTTTTCACATTCAGTATCGCCAACCCGCCCACCAGCAGGAAAATAAGGGTGGCGATGGCGGCGGCCAGGCCGAAATCCTGCCCGCCGCCGCCTTCAAAGGCGATACGGTAGGTATAACTTACCAGCAGGTCGGTATAACCGGCGGGAGTGCTGGTGCCAATGCGGTCAGGCCCGCCGTTGGTCAGCAGCTGGATCAGCACAAAATTATTAAAATTAAACGCAAAGCTGGCGATCATCAGCGGCGTAAGCGGCTTGAGCAGCAGCGGCAGCGTAATACGGAAAAAATTCTGTAACGGTCCGGCGCCGTCCATGGCCGAGGCTTCGTATAAGTCATCGGGTATGGATTTCAGCAGCCCCATGCACAAAATCATCATATAGGGATACCCGAGCCAGGCGTTCACCACCACCAGCATCAGCCGCGCCAGCAGCGGATCCTGAAACCAGGCGGGCCGGATGCCGAACACAGCGTTCAGCAGCATATTGATTTCCCCAAAACTCTGGTTGAACAATCCCTTGAAAATCAATATTGAAATAAACGACGGCACGGCATACGGCAAGATCAGCAGCAGCCGGTACAAAGCGCGGCCCCGCAGCGCCTCCCATTGCACCACGCAGGCCAACACCATGCCGATGGCCACCGTCAGGACCACGGTCAGCAACGAAAACACGATGGTCCAGACAAATATGGCCAGGAAAGGCTGCCGGATTCCCTGATCCTCTACCACCCGCATAAAATTTTGCCACCCCACCGGCACGGTATAACCCGGGCTGAGCTGCCCGGCGACAAAATGGCCTTCGGCATCGACCGCCTGGTAAAAACCCGTGGCCCGGTTGGGCCGGTAGACGGCCCCGGTGCGGCTGTCGGTCAGGCGGTCCTGGCCGCCCAGCGTATACAGCGGCCGCAGGCCGGAAAATTGCCGTAACGAGCTGATGCGCAGCCGGGCGCCGTCGGGCAATTGCAGCGTCAGCCGGCCGAGGGCCTGGCGATACTGTGTTACCACCCTGAGCGTGCCGCGCTCTCCCGGCGGCGGCGCGTCGCTCGGCGACATCATTAGCGTCTGGTCCCGGCCGCCGTCCAGGCTGAACGCCGGCGAGACCCATAACCGTCCGCCGTCGGCATCGGCCAGCGCCAGCCGCCATGCGGTTCCCTGGCCGTACAGGCTGAAGGCGTAGGCTTTGCCGATTTGCAACTGCCGATCCAGCAGCACCGATTGCGCGCGCTCAAAGGACAGCTGATGGACGCTGCTGTAGTTGGTAAAGGCGATGCCGACGGTGCACAGCAGCGGAAACAACACAAACAGCCCCACGCCCGCCAGTCCCGGATACACATAGCGCCAGGCATAGGCCCCGGCATTGGCGAAAACGGCCAGCCCCGCGCTTGTCAGGATAAGCGTCAGCAGGGCAAACAGATATTCACCCCGGGCATACAGCGGTATCACCATCCAGGCGATGGCCAGGGCGCAAAAAATCACGACCGCCCGCTTCACAAACCGGTGATGCCGCCAGCGCGCGGGCTTGCGGGACAGAGGAACCGAGCCGGTGTTTGACATAACCCTTCCTATAACGGCGGATGACAACCCGCTTGAACGCAGGCCCCGTGACGGCGGCCGGCGGATTATTTGGTAATGCGGTCCTTCACGCCGTCCAGCGCCGCCTGCACGCTTTGTTTACCGTTTATGGCGTTGACCACCGCGCTGCGCTCGGCATACCAAAACGCGCTCATCTGGGGAATATTGGGCATGATTTCACCCTGTTGCGCATTCGCCATGGTGGCGGCGATCCGGGGATCCTTGGCCAGCTCCGCCTGATAGCTTTTCAGCGCCACCGCGCCGAGCGGCTTGTCTTTATTCATCGCATCCAGTCCGTCCCTGGTCAGCAGGTAATTTTCCAGGAACTCTTTCGCCAGTTCCTTATTGGGGCTGGCGGCGTTAATCCCGGCGCTTAGCACGCCGACAAAAGGTTTCGACGGCCGGCCCTGGAAGGTAGGCAACGGCGCCACGCCGTAGTGAACGCCGCTTTTTTCCATATTGCCCCAGGCCCAGGGGCCGTCGATGGTCAAGGCGGTCTGTCCTTTGTTGAAGGCGGCTTCGGAGACGGAATAATCGGTATCGGCGCTGATATGCCCGCTTTTGACCAAATCGACGATAAACTGCAGCCCGGCGCGGGAGCCGGCATTGTTCACCCCACATCCTTGATATTGTAACCGCCGTTTTCCGGCATGAAGGCATAACCGCCGGCGGCGGCGATAATCGGCCAGGTAAAGTAGGGTTCCTGCAGGTTCCACATAATGGCGCTTTTGCCTTTGGCGCGCAGTCGGGTATCCAGCGCCGGGATCTCTTCCCAGGTTTTCGGCGGCGCGCCGACCAGATCCTTGTTGTAAATCAGCGACAGGGACTCCACCGCGATGGGATAGCCGATCAGCTTGCCGTTATAGCGCACCGCGTCCCAGGTAAAGGGGAACAGCTTATCCTGGAACGCCTGATCCGGCGCCACTTCCGCCAGCAGGCCCGACTGGGCATAACCGCCAAAACGGTCGTGCGCCCACAAGATAATATCCGGTCCGTCGCCGGTGGCCGCCACCTGGGGATATTTCTCCTCCAGCTTATCGGGATGCTCTACGCTCACCTTGATGCCGGTATCCTGTTCGAACTTCCTGCCGACTTCAGCCAGGCCGTTGTAACTCTTGTCGCCGTTGATCCAGATAAGCAGCCGGCCTTCTTCTATTTTGGCGAACGCTGAAGAACAGGCCATCGCCGACATCAGGGACGACAGCGCCAGGGTACGGAGAGTGCATTTGATGCGGGTCATAGTTCCATCCTTACTGGTGGCAGCGTTCCCAACGCGCGCAAAGCGGGTCCCGACAGGCATCGCACCTGCAACCTGCCCGGCGATGTTCGGGGCGCACGGAAAGCTGTGGTGAATTTATACACCGGACATACTGCGTTTAACCTCAGGCGCGCTCATCCTCCCCCGTCCTACGCCCCTGCGCCTCCCGATGTGACCGCATTAACACTCCGTGGACAATTTGCGGGGCAAGCCACAAAAAGCATGCTGGATATTTGCCGCCGCCGTCACGTTTTTGCCGGCTCGCCGCCGACGCGGCCGTGAATGGCGCTTTGCCGTCATCCCGCCGCCTCCCCCTTGAAAAAAACCGTCCCGGATGATTTCCCTGCCGCGCATTTCCCTCACACTTGCCGACACTTGATGTCAGCCTGCCGCCGCACCGCCGGGCGGCAGGGTAAACAGAGGTAGGAATCCGGGTCTATGGCAAGCGTGACGCTGCGCAATATCTGCAAAAGCTACGGTGAAAACGTGATTTCCCGCGATATCAACCTGGATATCGGCGAAGGGGAGTTCGTGGTGTTTGTCGGCCCGTCGGGCTGCGGCAAATCCACCTTGTTGAGAATGATTGCCGGGCTGGAGGACATCACCTCCGGCGAGCTGAAAATCAACGATCGCCGGATGAATGACGTGCCGCCCGCCGAACGCGGGGTCGGGATGGTTTTCCAGTCCTACGCGCTTTATCCGCACCTGTCGGTGGCGGGCAATATGTCCTTCGGCCTGAAGCTGGCCCGGGTGAAAAAAGAGGAAATAACGCGCCGGGTAAACCAGGTGGCGGAGATTCTCCAGCTCGGCCATTTGCTGGACCGCCGCCCCAAAGCGTTATCCGGCGGGCAGCGCCAGCGGGTCGCCATCGGCCGCACCCTGGTGGCGGAGCCGCAGGTGTTCCTGCTAGACGAACCCTTGTCGAACCTGGACGCCGCGCTGCGCGTCCAGATGCGTATCGAGATTTCACGTCTTCACCAGCGCCTGCGGCGCACCATGATTTACGTCACCCACGACCAGACCGAGGCCATGACGCTGGCGGACAAAATCGTGGTGCTCGACGGCGGGCGCGTGGCGCAGGTCGGCAAGCCGCTGGCGCTGTATCACTACCCGGAAAATCGGTTTGTCGCCGGGTTTATCGGTTCGCCGAAGATGAATTTCCTGCCGGTAAAAGTCACCGCCATCGCCATCGACCAGGTGCAGATCGCGCTGCACAACGGCCAGAAAGTGTGGCTGCCGGTGGAGAGCAGCCGGGTGGAGGTCGGCGCCACGATGTCGCTGGGTATCCGGCCCGAGCATTTGCTGGCCGGCAACATCGCCGATGTCGTCCTGGAAGGCGTGGTGCAGGTGGTGGAGCAACTGGGGTATGAAACCCTGATCCATATTCAAATTCCCTCGCTCCGCCTCAATCTGGTTTATCGCCAGAATGACGTGGTGCTGGTAAACGAGGGTGCCCAATTCGCTATCGGCCTGCCGCCCGAGCGCTGCCATTTATTCCGCGAGGATGGCAGCGCCTGCCGACGGTTACATCAGGAACCGGGCGTATAAGTCTGCCTGTCCGCAGGCAATAATAATCAGGAGAAAATAATGACTAACCTACGCATTTTACCTTTGTCAGTGGCAATCATCGCCGGCGCGGCTTCCGCCCAGGCGATGGCGGTGGATTTTGGCGGTTATGCCCGTTCCGGCATCGGCTGGACCGGGAGCGGCGGCGAGCAGCAATGCTTCAAGGCCACCGGCGCCTCCAGTAAATACCGTCTCGGCAACGAATGCGAAACCTACGCCGAATTAAAACTCGGGCAGGAGCTGTGGCGCGAAGGCAACAAGAGCTTCTACTTCGATACCAACGTGGGGTACTCCGTTTCCCAGCGTAACGATGACGAACCGCTGGAACCCAGCTTCCGCGAAGTCAACGTGGTGGGCAAGAATCTGATCGACGCCTTGCCGGGCGCCAATATGTGGGCCGGGAAACGTTTCTATCAGCGTCACGACGTCCATATGATCGACTTCTACTACTGGGACATTTCCGGTCCCGGCGCCGGTTTGGAAAATATCGATCTGGGCGTAGGCAAGCTGTCCCTGGCGGTCACGCGCAACAGCGAGTCCGGCGGCTCTTATGGTTATATCGATAACCAGCTCAACCAGGTGCCGACCATTAACGACATCTACGACGTGCGTATCGCCGAACTGGAAACCAACCCCGGCGGCAAGCTGGAATTCGGCGTGGACTACGGCCGCGCCAACGTGCAGGACAATTTCAATCTGGCGGACGGGGCCACCAAAGACGGCACCATGGCCACGATGGAGCATACCCAGACCATCGGCAACGGCTTTAACAAGTTTGTGCTGCAATACGCCACCGACGCCATGACCACCGATAATACCGGGCGCCCGCACGGCTCCTACGTCGATAACGACGGCCATATGATCCGCGTGCTGGATCACGGCGGCCTGGACTTCAACGACAAGTGGGCAATGATGTACGTCGGCATGTACCAGGATATCGACCGCGATAACAATAACGGCACCACCTGGTACACCGTCGGCATACGCCCGATGTACAAATGGACCCCGATCATGAGCACCCTGTTGGAAGTCGGCTACGACAATGTCAAATCCCAGCGCACCAGCGATCGCAACGATCAGTATAAAGTGACGCTGGCGCAGCAGTGGCAGGCCGGGGACAGCATCTTCTCCCGTCCGGCGATCCGCCTGTTCGCCACCTACGCCAAATGGAATGAAAAATGGGGTTATGGCAATAACGACGCCGGTTTTACCAACGGCATCGCGTATAGCGATAACAGCTCGACCACCTTCAGCCGCGGTAAGGATGATGAAGTCTCCTTCGGCGTGCAGATGGAAGCCTGGTGGAAATAATCTCCCGCGCGTCCCGCCCCCGGGGGTAGGACGCGTGGGATAGTACCTGGCGGGCCGGCGCTACTTGCCCGGCGACGGCCCGTCGCTCGTCACGCTGAAAAGGCGATAATAATGAAAATAAAAATACTTTCCCTGTGCCTGATGGCCGCACTGAGCGCCACCCTGCCGGCCACCACGCTGGCGGATACCCTGACCAACCCCCAAGATATGTCGGTGGCGCCGGTGATACCGCAGTCCACCTTGCGGCAATTGCCCTGGCAGACGCTGATGCCCCCGGCCAGGCAGGAAATCATTCTCGACGCCGCCTCGCCCCGCATCCAGATGGGCGATATCACCGGGCCGGTGGCCGCCATTACGCTGCCGGCCAACCGCGGATCGCTGGCCATCACCCTCAGCAGCCTGGCTAAAGGCCAGTCGATCTACGCCCCCAACGTGCTGGTGCTGGATGAACAACTGCGTCCGGCGGCGTTTTTCCCCAGCAGCTATTTCCCCTATGAAAAACCGGGCGGCATGTCGATGGACCGGCTGGAAGGCACGCTTAAGCTCACTCCCGCCCTGGGACAGAAACAAATCTACCTGCTGATCTACACCACCCGCCAGGACCTGCTGACCACCACCACCATGACCAATCCGGCCAAGGCCTACGCCGAGGGCGTCGGTAATGCGGTGCCCGATATTCCCGATCCCATCGGCCGCCATAGCGACACCGGCACCATCAGGTTAAAAGTGGAGGCGGAACAGAAGAGCGGCAATATCACCATCGGCCAGATCTTCTCCGGCCCCGAGACGCAGCCGGTCGTGGTCGGCAATACCGCGCCGCCGGCGCCCCAGGCCGCGGCAGCGGCAGCGGGACCGGCCGCGCCGATGCTTAACGATACCGAGAGCTATTTTAATCAAGCCATTAAACAAGCGGTGCGCGACGGTAATATCGATAAGGCGCTGAAGCTGCTCAACGAAGCGGAGCGGCTGGGATCGTCATCGGCGCGGCAAACATTTATCAGTAGTGTAAAAGGCAAGGGGTAAGGTTATCCCGATACTGCTGATATTTGGCAGAATATTGGTGCGCCCAGGCGCACCTTTTTTTTCCGGCCGGCAAAAACCGGCAAAAATCACCCGGCACTAATCTAAATCATTGTTTCAGCCGTGCAAGGTCATTATGATGCCGCAGCCCTCCTTCGGCCGCAGAGCCATCTTCGCCGTCGCGGGACGCAACAGGACAGTCAGTCCACTTCATTTTGCTTTTTTCTGCTGAGGATATATGCATACCTTTAAGTTGGCGAACCCCGGCCCGCTGGGATTAATGGGTTTTGGGATGACCACCGTCTTGCTAAACCTGCATAACGCCGGTTTTTTCCCTTTAACCTCGATCATTATCAGTATGGGGATTTTTTACGGCGGCATTGCCCAAATCATCGCCGGTATTATGGAATATAAGCACGGCAATACCTTCGGCACCACGGCGTTTACCTCGTACGGCGCGTTCTGGCTGAGCCTGGTGGGGATTCTGATGCTGCCGCGCATGGGCCTGGCCGAGCCGAGCGACGCGGTATTTTTAGGCGTTTATCTGGCGCTGTGGGGCATTTTTACCCTGTTTATGTTTTTGGGCACCCTTAAATCCAGCCGTGGCCTGCAAATCGTGTTCGGCAGCCTGACCGTGCTGTTCGCCCTGCTGGCCGCCGGCAATATTACCGGCAATCATCAGATCATCGTCATTGCCGGCTATGAAGGCCTGTTCTGCGGCGCCAGCGCCATTTATCTGGCCATGGCGCAGGTGGTCAATGAACAGCTGGGCCGCCAGGTGATGCCGGTCGGCTGAGCATCACGACGCTTACCGCGGGATTTATGCCGAACCGGTGGGGGGGCGCCTAGGGGTAAGCTTTATGCCGCCTAGGCAAAACCCGCGCCGACACGGCAACCCCTCCCGCAAGCGCCAACGGCGGGTCCGTCTTATGCGGTCAGGCCGGTCGAGGCGGCCAAGGGGAACGGTATGTGTGCCTGCGTTTGCGGCTGCGCCACCGTCGTCGCCGGCGTTTTGTAATGGGCCGGTTCCTTGCCGCGCATCTGGTCCAGTACCCGTTCCGCCACCGCCAGCACCTGCTGGCAATACTCGGGGGTAATGGTCAGGGGCGGCTCGATGCGGATGGTTTTGGAATTGTTCAGCGTACCCGCCACCAGGATTTGATGACGGAACATACCCTGGGCAAAGGCATAACCGATATCGTTGCGTCTGAATTCCAACGCCTGCAACAGCCCGCGCCCGCGCGCCTCCACCATAAACTCTGGATACGCCGACGCCAGCCGGGCGAAACCGCTAAGCAAAATCTGGCCCTTAAGCGCCGCCTGCGCCGGCAAATCCTCGCTCAGCAGCACGTTAATGGTCGCCAGGGCCGCCGCGCAGGCCAGCGGATTGCCGCCAAAAGTGGTGGTATGCAAAAACGGGTTCTCGAACAGCACCGAGAATACCTCTTCGGTGGCGACGGTGGCGCCGATCGGCATTACGCCGCCGCCCAGCGCCTTGGCCAGGCACAGGATATCCGGCTGCACGCCTTCGTGCTCGCAGGCAAACATCCGGCCGGTGCGGCCCATGCCGGTCTGCACTTCGTCGAGGATCAGCAGCGCGCCCACCTCGTCGCACAGCGCCCGCACCGCCGTCAGGTATCCCTCCGGCGGAATAATGACCCCGCCCTCCCCCTGGATAGGCTCCAGGATAACCGCCGCCACGTCCGCGCCGGTGGACCGGCAGCGATAGACATGATCGCGCATCGCCCCGATATCGCCGAACGGCACATGATCGAAACCCTGCAGCATCGGCATAAAAGGACGGCGAAAGGTGGATTTGGCGGTGGCGGACAGCGCGCCGAGGGTTTTGCCGTGAAAGGCGCCGGTGGCGGCGATAAAGGTGGTTTTGCCGCGCGGGGTTTGATACGCCTTGGCCAGCTTCAGCGCGCCCTCGACGGCCTCGGTGCCGCTGTTGCTGAAAAAACTATATTTCAGCGTGCCGGGGGTGACCGCCGCCAGGGTCCTGGCGAGCATGGAGCGCAGCGGATCAAGCAGTTCCTGGCTATGCAGCGGTTGTTTCGCCAGTTGGTTTTCGACGGCGGAAAGAACTTTTGGATTACGGTGCCCCACGTTAAATATGCCGAAACCACCCAGGCAATCGATATATTCCCTGCCCTGGGTGTCGACCAGCGTATTAAGACCGCCGGCCCGCCATTCTACGGCTCCGTAATCCCCGCCTACCGTCACGGATTTACGGTAATCGAGAAAACCAGGATTCACATACTCTTTAAAATTGTTTATCACTTCCTTATTCAGGTTAACCATCTCATCATGCGTCAGCGTTTTTTTCTCAATCCACGAAAGCGCCTGCTGAGTACATTCTAACGGGGTAAGCATGGGGGTTGAACGAGACAAAATAAGCTCCTTGGAAGGAGATATCATATGATATCGATCTGACAGATGCAGCGTCCGGGCCAACTGTAACTACATGCTTAGGTTTAGAACAAAATATAAATAAGACCAATAAAAAAAGTTATTCACATAGGGAGAGAGAAGAACCGCGGCCGGAAATGCTGATTACTGCCAAAGGAAATATAAGGGAGATTTATTGCGAAAATAACCATGCACCATAATAGATCGCGCCTGCATTAAATAGGTGCAATTGACCAGTGATATTTAGCCAATAATATTTGAACGCAGAATTTTATAACAGACGCGGAGCGGAACGGCAATCTTTTTATGTCGATGGCAGCGCTTTTTATGGCAATTTTTTCGCGGCCCCGGCGCGGCGGCGAAAAACCCTATTCCCGCCGCCGACCGGAGTGATAAGCCGCGGCTAATGGCGAATCATGACATGCCGCACCGCGGTATAATCTTCCAGCCCGTACATCGACAGATCCTTGCCGAAGCCGGACAGCTTCTGGCCGCCGTGGGGCATTTCGCTGACCAGCATAAAATGGGTGTTGACCCAGGTGCAGCCGTACTGCAAACGGGCGCTAACCCGATGGGCGCGGCCGATATCCCGCGTCCATACCGACGAGGCCAGGCCGTAGGGGGAGGCGTTGGCCCAGCGTATCGCCTGCGCTTCGTCGTCAAAGACCGTGACGGTCACCACCGGCCCGAACACTTCGCGCTGGACAATTTCATCCTCCTGGCGCGCATCGGCCAGCACCGTGGGGGCAAAATAGAAACCCGGTCCGTCGATCGGCGCGCCGCCGGTAATCACCCGGATATGCGCCAACGCCCTGGCGCGCTCGACAAACCCGCTGACCCGCCGCAGGTGCTCAGCGGTAATCAACGGCCCCAGTTCAGTGCCGGCATCGGCCGGATCGCCGGTTTTAAGGGTGGCGACGCTTTTGCCCAAGGCGTCCACCAGCGCATCGTAAACGCCACGCTGCACATACAGCCGGCAGGCGGCGGTGCAGTCCTGGCCGGCATTATAAAATCCGAAGGTGCGCACACCGTCCACCACCTCGTCGATGTCGGCATCGTCAAACACAATCACCGGCGCCTTACCGCCCAGCTCCATATGGGTCTTTTTGATCCCCCCGGCGGTATGGGACAGGATATGCGCGCCGGTGGCAATCGAACCGGTCAGCGATACCATGCGCACCCGCTCATGGCCGGTCAGGGCGTCGCCCATTTCCGCGCCGGTGCCGAACAGCACGTTAACCACCCCCGCCGGCAAGATCGGCGCCATCAGCTGCGCCAGGAACAGCGCGGTCAGCGGCGTCTGCTCGGCGGGCTTGAACACCACGCAATTGCCGGCGGCCAGCGCCGGCGCCAGTTTCCACGCCGCCATCATCAGCGGATAGTTCCAGGGCGCGATGGAGGCGATGACGCCGATGGGATCGCGCCTGATCATGGAGGTATGCCCTTCCAGGTATTCCCCGGCGGCGCTGCCGCCCAGGCAGCGGCTCGCGCCGGCAAAGAAACGGAATACGTCCGCCACCGCCGGGATTTCATCGTTGATAACGCAGTGGTACGGCTTGCCGCAGTTCAGGGATTCCAGGCGCGCCAGCGCCTCGCCGTGGCGCTCGATGGCGTCGGCCAATTGCAGCAACAGCGTGGCGCGGGTTTTCGGCGTGGTTTGCCCCCAGGTTTCAAACGCCGCGTCCGCCGCCAGCACCGCCGCGTCCACCTGCTCCAGGCTGGCCTCGTTAATGGTGATAATCGTATCGCCGGTGGCGGGATTTATCACCGGCGTCGGTTTGCCCGCGCCCGTCACCGACCTGCCGTCTATCAATAATGTGTCATGCATAGGAGAGTCCTTGGGTTATTTGCCGCTGCCCGCCACGCCCTCGCCGCCGCGTGTCAGGTAATAGGCCAGGAGTATCGGCAGCATGGTCACCAGGGTGACCAGCAGGGAAACGACATTGGTGATGGGCACATCGCGCGGACGGCCCAGTTGGTTCATCAGCCACAGCGGCAGCGTGCGCTCATGGCCGGCGGTGAAGGTGGTGACGATGATTTCGTCAAACGACAGCGCGAACGCCAGCATGCCGCCGGCCAGCAGCGCCGAGGACAGCCCCGGCATCACCACATAGCGGAAGGTCTGCCAGCCGTCGGCGCCCAGGTCCATCGACGCCTCGATCAGGCTAAAAGAGGTGCGGCGCAGCCGGGCGATAACGTTATTGAAAACAATCACCACGCAGAAAGTGGCATGGCCGATAACGATGGTCATCAGGCCGGGGCTGATATCCAGCGCCTTGAAAGCGGACAGCAGGGCGATGCCGGTGATAATGCCCGGCAGGGCGATGGGCAGCACCATCATCATGGCGATGGCCTGTTTGCCCAAAAAATCCCGCCGGTACAAAGCCGCCGCCGCCAGGGTGCCCAGCAGCAGGGCAATCAGGGTCGCCAGGCAGGCCACCTGCAGGGACAGCCACAGGGCGGACAAAATATCCGGGCGCCCGGCGGCCAGTTCAAACCAGTGCAGGGTAAATCCCCGCGGCGGAAAACTGAACGCCGCGTCCTCGGTGTTAAAGGCGTACAGGGCAATGATCCCCAGGGGAAAATGCAGGAACAGGATACCGCCCCAGGCGGCAAGCCTCAGCGCCAGCGGCGCGCGATCAGAGCGCATCGAAAGCCCCCAGACGTTTGGCCAGGGTAAGATACAAACCGATCAACACCATCGGCACCAGCGTAAACGCCGCCGCCATGGGCATATTGCCGATGGCGCCCTGCTGGGCGTAAACCATGCTGCCGATAAAATAGCCCGGCGGCCCCACCAGCTGCGGCACGATAAAATCGCCCAGGGTCAGCGAAAAGGTAAAAATGGAGCCGGCGGCAATGCCAGGCACCGCCAGCGGCAGCACCACATAGCGCAACGTCTGGTCCGGACGGGCGCCAAGATCGGCGGAGGCCATCAGCAGCGACGGCGGCAGGCGCTCAAGCGCCGCCTGGATCGGCAAAATCATAAACGGCAGCCAGATATACACAAACACCATAAAGCGGCCCAAATGGGAGGTGGACAGGGTGCTGCCGCCGATGCCCGGCACGGTAAGCACCGCCTGCAGCGCCGGCTGCAGGCCGAGATGCTGTAAAAACCACTGCAACACGCCGTCATGGGCCAGCAGCAGCGTCCAGGCATAGGCCTTAACGATATAGCTGGCCCACATCGGCATCATCACCGCAATATAAAAAAACGCCTTCCAGCGGCCGCTGGTATAACGCGCCATATACCAGGCGATGGGAAACGCCAGCAGCGCGCTGGCAAGCGTGACCGCCACCGCCATCGCCAGGGTGCGCAGGATAATGTCGTAGTTGGCCGGACTGAACAGCGCGAGGATATTGGCCGCGGTCAGCTCCGGCAGCACGGTCATGGTGAAATCGTCAAAGGTATAGGCGCCCTGCCACAGCAGGCTGAGCAAGGCGCCCAGGTAAATGATGACAAACCACATCAGCGGCGGCAGCAGCAGTAACGCCAGCAGCACCGCCGGCCGGCGGTAGAGGAATGTCGCTATCGCGCGGCCCGGGCGCCGGGCGGTTTGCGGCCGATCGGCCAGGCTCATAGCCATACTCCTTACTCCTCGAGGACGGTCATGGCCGCCCGGGACCAGGACGCGGTCAGCCGCTGGCCGAGGGCAATCCCTTCCTGGCCGGATGAACGTACCGGATGGGTCTCGCTGACGGAAAAATGGGTTCCCTCCGCCAACACCAGCTCATAGCGGGTCATCGCCCCCTGAAACAGGATATTGCTCACAACGCCGCTAACCGACAGCTCGCCGGCCGGCGCGGGCGCGCCCGCTACGCTGATGCGGGCAAACTCCGGGCGCACGGCGAACAGGCCGTTTTCGCCGGTCAGTTCCCGGGCCAGCTCGCCGCCAATCACATTGGCGCTGCCGACAAAATTGGCGACGAACCGGCTCCTGGGCTGAAGATAAAGCCGGCGCGGCGTATCCACCTGTTCAATGCGTCCCTGGTTAAATACCGCCACCCGGTCGGACATGGAAAGCGCCTCGCCCTGATCGTGGGTGACAAAAATAAAAGTGATTCCCAGCTCGCGCTGCAGGGTTTTCAGCTCGCCCTGCATCTGTTCGCGCAGCTTGAGATCCAGCGCCCCCAGCGGTTCGTCCAGCAGCAGGATGCGCGGTTCGTTGACCAGCGCGCGCGCCAGCGCCACCCGCTGGCGCTGGCCGCCGGAAAGGTGGGCCGGCTTGCGATCGTGCACATCGCCCAGCGCCACCCGCGCCAGCGCGGCCCGGGCACGGGCCATGCGCTCGGCGCGCCCCACCCCTTTGACCATCAGGCCATAGGCCACGTTGTCGAGCAGCGACATATGGGGAAACAGGGCATAATCCTGGAACACGGTATTGACGTCGCGCTGATAGGGCGGCAGGTTGGCGGTGTCGACGCCGTGCAGCCGGATAACGCCGCCGTCCGGCTGCTCAAAGCCGGCAATCAGGCGCAGGCAGGTGCTTTTGCCGGAACCCGACGGCCCCAGCAGCGCGAAAAATTCCCCGTCGGGAATATCCAGCGATACCCCGTCCACGGCGGCAACGCCGTTAAAACGGCGCGTTACGTTATCCAGGCTCACCGCACTGTTCATCATGGCCCCTCCTGCTGGCGCCCCGGCGCAGGCGCCGCGGGCAAATTACCGGCGCCCTAACGGCCGCCCATCATGGCGATATAATCCTGGGTCCAGCGGCTGTAGGATACGCACTGGCCGCCGTTGCCGCTGTCGCACTTCGCCATCGGCGTTTTCCAGAAGGCGATTTTGTCGAACTGGCTGAAGCCGTTGGTTTCACACCCTTTGCTCCCCAGCAGGGTACTGGCCTTGCAGCCTTCCGGCACCGCCGGCACCGACCCGAACCAGGCGGCGACATCCCCCTGCACTTTCGGCTCCAGCGACCAGTTCATCCAGCGGTAGGCGCAGTTGGGATGGGCGGCATCGCTGTGCAGCATGGTGGTATCCGCCCAGCCGGTAACCCCTTCTTTCGGGATCACCGTGGCGATCGGCTGCCCCTCGCCCGCCAGGGCATTGGCCTGATAAGGCCAGGCGCCGGACGCCACCACCCCTTCGTTTTTAAAATCGCTCATTTGCACCGAGGTGTCGTGCCAGTAGCGGTGAATCAGGGGATGCTGCTGTTTAAGCAGCGCCAGCACCGCCTGGTACTGGGTTTCATTGAGCTGGTAGGGGTCCTTGATGCCGAGCTGCGGCTGGGTACTTTTCAGGTACAGCGCCGCGTCGGCGATATAGATCGGGCCGTCGTAAGCCTGTACCCGGCCCTTATTGCTTTTGCCGTCCGGCAGGTTTTGCGGCTCGAATACCACCGACCAGCTGTCCGGCGGCGTGGTGAATACCCGGGTATTGTACATCAGCAGATTGGGTCCCCATTGATAAGGGGCGCCGTAGGTTTTGCCGTCGACGTTATACCAGACGCCGCCCATCAGGCGCGGATCGATCTTGCTCCAGTTGGGGATCAGGGCGGTATTGATCGGCTGGACGCGTTTGCCGAGGATCAGGCGCAGCGAGGCGTCCCCGGAGGCGGTGACCAGATCGTAGCCGCCCTTGGCCATCAGGCTGACCATCTCGTCGGAGGTGGCGGCGGTCTTGACGTTGACCTGGCAGCCGGTTTCCTTTTCAAACGCCGTCACCCAGTCATACTGCTTGTCGGTCTGGCCGCGCTCGATATAACCGGGCCAGGCGATGATATCCACCCGCCCTTCGTTTTCACCCAGCCGGGTGGGAAGATCGGCGGCCCGGGCCAGGGCGCTGATACATAACACGCTGATACATAAGGCGCTTGACCGCATTATTTTATTCATTGCCTGTCTCCTGTCTCGGGGTCGGGGGGCGGGTGGGAAAACGGGTATCGAATTTGGCCATGATATGGCGCACCACGCTGTACTCCTGCAATGCCTCGCCGGAAAGATCCTTGCCGTAGCCCGAACCCTTCAGGCCGCCGTGGGGCATCTCGCTGACCAGGGTGAAATGGGTATTGATCCAGGTACAGCCGTATTGCAGCTTCGAGGCCAGGAAAAACGCCAGGTCGACATCACGGGTCCAGACCGAGGACGCCAGGCCGTACTCCGAGTCGTTGGCCCAGGCCAGCGCCTGGGCGATATCCTCGAAGCGGGTGACGCTGACCACCGGGCCGAACACCTCTTTTTTGATGACCTCATCGTGCTGCAGGCAGCCGGCCAGCAGCGTGGGCGGGTAATAAAAGCCGGGGCCGGCGTGGGCCTGGCCGCCGGTGACCAGGGAGATATGCGGCTGCTCCAGCGCGCGTTCGATAAAACTGGCCACCCGGTCGCGCTGACGCGAAGAAATCAACGGACCAAGCTCATTGTCTGCATCATCGGGCCGGGCATAACGCAGGCCGGCCACCGCCTCCCCCAGCGCGTCCACCAGCCGGGAGTAGATGCCGGCCTGGGCGTAGATGCGGCAGGCGGCGGTGCAGTCCTGGCCGGCGTTGTAATAGCCATAGCGGCGGATCCCCTCCACCACCGCCTGCAGATCCGCGTCGTCGCAGACAATCACCGGCGCGTTGCCTCCCAGCTCAAGATGGGTACGCTTGATGCCGCCGACCGCCGCCTGGAGGATCTTCTGACCGGTGACGGTATCGCCGGTCACGGAAATCATGCGCACCAGGGGATGATTGACCAGCGCCGCGCCGGTGGTCTCGCCGCGGCCGGAGATAACATTAACCACGCCGGGGGGAAGCAGGCCGTCCAGCCGGGACATCAGCGCCAGGATCGATAGCGGGGTATGTTCGGAGGGCTTGAAGACCAACGTATTGCCCGCCGCCAGCGCCGGGGCTATTTTCCAGGCGGCCATCATCAGCGGGTAGTTCCAGGGCGCGATGGAGGCCACCACGCCGAGCGGGTCGCGGCGCAGCATCGAGGTATGGCCGGCGATATACTCCCCGCCCAGTTGTCCTTGCTGGCAACGCACTGCCCCGGCAAAAAAGCGGAACACGTCGGCGGCGGCGGCGATATCGTCCTGCCGCGCCTGGTGCAGGGGCTTGCCGCAGTTCAGCGCTTCCAGCCCGGACAGCAGGCCGGCGTGGCGGTCGATGACGGCCGCGATCTCCAGCAGGATGCCGGCGCGAAAGGCCGGGGTGGTGGCGGACCAGTGCGCAAAGGCGCGATGCGCGGCGTTAACCGCGCCGATCACCTGCTCCTCGCCGGCTTCGTTAAGCGCAAGGATGACCGCGCCGGTGGCGGGATTGATAATCGGCTGCGCGGCACCTTCGCCGGCGACGGTTGCGCCGTCGATGAAGTTGAGCCAACGGGTCTCGCTTAACAGGGAAAGGTCGGTCACGGCGTTGCCCTCGGGGATTGGCGCGGGTGTTAACAACGTAGGTACAATTGCTTACACATTGAGACTATCCCGCAGGCCTGCCAGCGACAAATTCTAAATAACGAACGCCCCGTTCGATTAAAGCGAAACCTTGCGCGCCGACGTCTTTTCGCGCGCCAGCGCCAGGAACGGCGTCACCAGCTCCGGCCGGCTGTTGCCCCGCCGCCAGGCCAGGCCGATATTGAGATGTTCATTCAGATCCGACAGCTGGCGGGCCTCAATCATGCTGCCTTCCAGCGACCAGGGACGGTAGGCCATGTCCGGCTGGATCGAGACCCCAAGCCCGGCGGCCACCATGCTGCGCACCGCCTCGGTGGACGCGGTGCGCATGGCGATGCAGGGATGCAGCCCGGCCCTGGCCCAGATTTGCCTGGCGTGCCTTTCCATTTCATCGGCGTTGAGCTGCACCAGCGGATAGGGCGCCACATCGCCCAGGGAAATGGCTTCCTGCTCCAGCAGCGGATGCAGCGGCGGCAGCCATAACCGGTACGGGGAATGGACCAACACTTCGGTCTGCAGGGCGTGGCGGTCCTCCAGGTTGCTTAAGATCAGCACGCCGATATCGATCTCGCCGTTGACCAGCAGATGCTCGATATAACGGCGTTCATCTTCAATAATCTGCACCGTCACCTCGGGATAACAGGCGCGGAACCGGGTCAGCATATCCACTAAAAAATACCCGGACACCAGGCTGGTCACCCCCAGGGTCAGGTTGCCGCTCAGGCGCGCCATGCCCTGCTTGACGCTGAATTTGGCATTATCCACCGTCGCCAGGATCAGGTTGGCCTGGCGCAGGAACTGGTGGCCCTGATGGGTGAGCGTCATGCCTTTGGCGTGCCGTTCGAACAGCGGCGCCTCCAGTTCCTCCTCCAACTGCTGCACCGCCAGCGTCAGCGAGGACTGGGCGACGAAGGTGGCCTGGGCGGCGCCGGAAATGGAGCCGGCCTCGGCCACCGCAATAAAATGACGTAACTGCCGCAGTGTCAGCATCAGCGCCCGCCCCGTTATCCAAATAATAAGCAACCTTATCTAATAGTTATATAGAGCGGGTGACCCTATAGCCAGTAAATAGCGCGCATGCCGGACAGTTTCGGAAAAATCGAACGCCGCGATTGGCGCCCGCGCCCGCCCGGGGCGCAAAGCGGTGCCGGTCCCGGCCGCGCCCATGCATTTACCGTCGCGGTTGCTATAGTAAACAGGGGATGGATGTCACCGGGGTAGCGCATGTCTAACTTTGCCATCAGAAATAATAAGGTGTACTGGCGCGCCAGCGGCCAGCAGTTAATCATGGAGGCCTGGGGCGAAGACAGCCTGCGGGTCAGGGTCAGCTACTATGCCAAACTGGATATGCAGCAGGATTGGGCGCTGCTGCCGGTGAAAAAAAAATCCAGGCCGGTCATCACGCATACCGATGGGCGGGTGACCCTGGTTAACGGCAAGATCAGGGCGGAAATCGATAAGCGCGGCCGGCTGGCGTTCTACAACCAGCGCGGCGAGCTGCTGCTGGCCGAACAGTGGCGCCAGCGCACCACCGACGGCATAGAACCGGGCGAGACCGATAAGGACAAATATATCAGCCCGCTGGAAATCGAGGCGCGGGAGTTCAATCCCATTCCCGGCGGCAAATATCAGCTGACGCAGTTTTTTGAAGCGCGGCGCGGCGAGAAAATCTACGGCATGGGGCAATATCAGCAGGGCATGCTGGATCTCAAAGGCTGCCTGCTGGAGCTGGCCCAGCGCAATTCGCAGTCCAGCGTGCCCTTTATGCTTTCAAGCCTCGGCTACGGTTTTTTATGGAACAATCCGGCGGTGGGCGAAGTCCATTTCGCCGCCAACCAGACGGTCTGGCGCGCGCGGGTCACCGACCGGCTGGATTACTGGATTACCGCCGGCGACAGCCCGGCCGCCATCGAGGAAAACTATGCCCGGGCCACCGGCACGGTCTCGGTGATGCCGGAATTCGCCACCGGCTTTTGGCAATCGAAGCTGCGCTACCGTACCCAGGAGGAAGTACTGGCGGTGGCGCGGGAGTACCGGCGGCGCGGGCTGCCGCTATCGGTGCTGGTGATCGACTCCTTCCATTGGCCCATCCAGGGCACCTGGTGTTTTGATCAACGCGACTGGCCGGACCCCAAGGGCATGGTGGACGAGCTGCGCGCCATGGGCATTGAGCTCATGGTCTCCATCTGGCCGACCGTCGACAGCCGGGCCGACAGTTTTGCCGATATGGAAACCAAGGGACTGCTGGTGCGCACCGACCGCGGGGTGCCCATCAATCTCGACTCGCGCGGCAGCACCACGTTTTTTGATCCCACCAACCCCAAGGCGCGCGCGTATGTCTGGAAAAAAATCAAAAAAAACTACTACGATATCGGCATTCGCCTGTTCTGGCTGGATATGGCGGAGCCGGAATACCGCACCTACCACTTCGATAATTATCGTTATGCCATGGGCACTGCGCTTGAAGTCGGCAATGTCTATCCGCAGAACTTCACCCAATGCCTGTATGACGGACAGCGCCGGGAGGGGCAAACCGGCATCGTCAACCTGGTGCGCTGCGCCTGGGCCGGCAGCCAGCGCTTCGACGCGCTCGCCTGGTCGGGAGACGTGCATTCCTCGTTCACTGCGCTGCGTTTCCAGGTGGTCGCCGGATTGAATATGGGGCTGGCGGGCATCCCCTGGTGGACGACGGATATCGGCGGTTTCCAGGGCGGGGACATCCGCGACCCCGGCTTTCTGGAACTGCTGGTGCGCTGGTTCCAGTGGGGCGTGTTCTGCCCGGTCATGCGCCTGCACGGCTGTCGCGAGCCGCAAATCGATCCGCCGGAAAAGTTCCGCGACGGCGTCGAACAGTGCAACAGCGGCTCGGCAAACGAGCTGTGGAGCTTCGGCGAACGGAATTACCGCATTCTGTCGCGCTGGCTGCATATCCGCGAGCGCCTGCGACCCTATATCCAGCGCCAGATGGTGGCGGCCCATGACAAAGGCACGCCGGTGATGCGCCCGCTGTTTTACGATTTTCCGCAGGATGAGCCCTGCTGGTCAATCGAGGATCAGTATCTGTTCGGGCCGGATATCCTGGTGGCGCCAGTGCTCGAGGCGGGGATGGCATCCCGGCGCGTCTATCTGCCGCCGCTGCCCCAGGGTATGCGCTGGCGGGATTTTTTCACCGGCCGGACCCACCCCGGCGGCGCCTGGATCGAGGTGGCGACCCCTATCGACACCATTCCGGTGTTTGTCAGGAACAAGGCGGATATCGACGCGGACGCGGGCGCTACAGCTTGATAATGGCCGTTTCCCACGGGCGGATAACGCCGTTTTCCCCCAGGGTCGGGTCGGGATAGTTATTGAGCAGCGGGACCGATCGCGCGCCAAGGCGCAGTTCCGCCGGGTCGATGGTAAGCGTAAGGCCGCTGAAATTGCCGAACACCAGATATTCCTCGCGTTCATACCGCCGGCAATAGGCAAACAGCTGGCCGTGGTCGGGCAACAGCAGTTCATAACTGCCGTAGACCAGCCAGTCCGCCGTCTTGCGCAGAGCCACCAGCCGCCGGTAATAATGGAATACCGAATCCTTATCCTCCACCGCCGACAAGGCGTTGATGTCCCAATAGTTGGGGTTTACCTTTATCCACGGCGTGCCGGCGCTGAAACCGGCATGCTCGCTGGTATCCCATTGCATGGGGGTGCGGGCGTTATCGCGGCTCTTGGCGTAGATCGCCGCCATTAGGCCCTGGGGCCGGTACCCGGCCGCCAGGCGGTCGCGGTACATGTTCAGGGTTTCAATATCGCGGTAATCGGCGATATCGGTAAAACGCACGTTGGTCATGCCGATCTCCTCGCCCTGGTAGATATAGGGCGTGCCCGCCATGCCGTGCAACACCGTGGCCAGCATTTTGGCGCTTTCAACCCGATACCGGCCGTCATCGCCAAACCGCGACACCGCCCGCGGCAGGTCATGGTTGTTCCAGAACAGGCTGTTCCAGCCGCGGCCGTACAGTTCGGTCTGCCAGCGGCTTAACACGGTTTTCAGCTCGCGCAGGTCATAGGGGATGATATCCCATTTTTCGCCACCGACCCGGGCCTGATCCAGCGTCAGGTGGCCAAACTGGAAGATCATGCTCAGTTGCCGGCTCTCGGGATCGCTCCAGCGCACCCCGGTCTGCGGGGTGGCTCCCCAGGCTTCGCCGACGGTCAGGATATCGTCATACTGACCGAAGCCGTCTTCATTGAGTTCCAGCACGTAGTCATGCAACCGGGGACCGTTGGCGATGATGCGCTGTTCAGGGATTTTGCCGATCAAATCGATGACATCGAAGCGAAAGCCGCCCACGCCTTTTTCCAGCCAGAAGGTCAGCACATCGACGATTTCCCGGCGCACCTGGGGATTAGCCCAGTTCAGGTCCGGCTGTTTGCGCGAGAACAGATGCAGGTAATATTCATCGAGCCGTGGTTCATATTGCCAGGCGCTGCCGCCAAATACCGACATGAGATCGTTGGGTTGCTTGGTCCAGATATAATAATCATGATAAGGATTATCCGGCGATGTACGCGCCTCGCAAAACCAGCGGTGCTCGTCGCTGGTATGGTTAGCCACCACGTCCATCATGATCTTCATGCCGCGCCTGCCGGCTTCGGCGATCAGCCGATCCATATCGTCCATGGTGCCGAACTCGTCCATGATGCGGTAATAATCGGCAATGTCATAGCCGTTGTCATCGTTGGGCGACGCGTATACCGGGCATAACCACAGGACGCCCACGCCCAGCAGCGCCAGGTAATCCAGTTTGCGGATAATGCCCGCCAGATCGCCGATACCGTCGCCGTCGGCGTCATAAAAACTGCGGGGATAAATTTGATAGACTACGGAACGATGCCACCATTTATGCTCATGATTCATAAAAGACCCTTAATATCCGCCGGGATGCTCCTCCTTCCCGGCTGCGCCGACGCGATGCTGGTTTAAGCACGATACTGTTAGGTATATGCCAAGCCGGCGAAAGTCGCCAGCGCCGGCCATGGCGCCGTTTTTGGCGTCAATGGGCCGGGGGCGTGGCCCGCGTTTGCGACGCGCGGGCCTTTTCATCCTCCGCCTCGCCCATGCGCTGCAGCAGCCGATGGCCGATATTATTGGTCCAGTTAAAGCTGTTTTGCAGCACCACCACCGCGATGTTATGCCGCGTGTCCAGCCCGATATAGCTGGAATAGCCGCCGATAAAACCGACCTGGTAGGTAATTTTCTGCGCGCCGAGATCATCGACGATCCAGCCCAGCGCCGCGGCTTCCCGCGTACGGCTATAACGTACGCTAAGGGAGTCCCGCAGCGCCGCGTCCAAGGCGGGATAACCGGTGGGGCGCAGATGTGCGCGCGCATACAGCAGCAGGTCGTCGGCATTGGTGTACAGCCCGGCGGCGCCCACCATATACGATGAAAAATGCCAGTCGGGCACCGCCTGCCCGCGGCGGATAAACTTGGGTTGATCGCCCGCGTGGCCGATGGCCCGGCGCGCATAACCAGGCAATGAGCCGGCGTCGTAGCCGGTATGCTCCAGGCCCAGCGGCCCGGTAATATTTTCCGCCAGCAGCTCTGTGACTTTTTTTCCGCCGCGGCGCTGCAGGATATAATCCAGCAAGGCATAGCCCAGGTTGGAATAGCGCGGTTCCAGGCGGGCGGGACGATGAAAACCGGCCAGCGCATCCATCAGCCGGTCATTATCCAGCGAAGAGTAGAAATTCTCGCCGGTAAATAAATAATGAACGAAAGAAGTTAATATCTCTAGGGAAAACATTTGCCTTGGCAGGCCGGAAGTATGGGTGACTAATTGCAGCAGGGTAATATTGCGCGCGTCCGGGCTGAGCGGCACGGTCGACGGTAATAGCGTCTCCAGCGTCTCATCCCAGCGCAAGAGGCCCTTATTAACCAGAATGACCGTCACCTCGGCAAGGAATCCCTTGCTCACCGATCCGACGGCAAAGAGCGTATCGCCCCGGACGGGGTATCCCCCGCGCTTATCGGTAACGCCATAACCAAAGGTGGCCATGGCGCCGTCGGGCCGCAGCACGCCGACCACCAGGCCGGGCGTTTGCCCGGCGGCGATCATGGGCAGCGCCAGGCTGTCCACCTGGGCGCGCAAATCGCCATGGCCGGCAAGGCGCAGGCCCTCGACGGCCGAATTATCAATGGGCATGCTTGACAGGGTGGCGCAGGCGGAGAGGACAAATGTGCCCGAAAACATTAATCCTATTTTAATTAAATTTTTTATCATTGTTTCCAAAAATAATTTTGTCTCATACGTGCCCGCGCTTACCGTCCTGGCCGGCGGGCGCCGATTGTCCCACCCGCCCGCTCCGGTGGCAATAGCTGTCCGGACATTCTTTCAGCGCCTGGCGCGCTTATTAATGTGAGGGCGGTAATTGCGCTATGCGCGGCCCGGGGCGCCGCCGGCGGGGAATAATACGGCACGGGGAAAGGTCACTAAATGCAATAATTCCCTTCATAATAATAAAATGCGCAGAAGCAGACGAAAAATTAAGAAGGTCCTTCAGAATTTGCGCCAAATAGACCTGAATGGTTTACGCCGGCTGTTTATCCCGCGGTCCGGCCAGGCCGCAACCAGCGCGGCAGTGAAAGGCGATGGTTAAAAAAATCTGTCCGGTCGCGACTTTTGCCCTGGCCGCCGCCCGGCGAATAAATCAGCAGGCCTGTTAAATCCGCCGGAAAGGTATCCCAAATAAGATAAAAATATCTCATGATTTAATGTCATCAGTATAACCTTATCCTCCGCCTAGTATAATCAACGGGTTAACCCACGACTATCCCAGGTCATTGCATGCCGGCGCCTTATATATCCAGGGTGGCAAAAAGCCGGCGCGGCGCGGCGGACATGGCTTTTATTCAGCGGCAATCATGGTTATGCCGGTGGAATAAAAAACAACGTTAAGTATTAACACACTCTTTTGCGGCCCTCAAAGTTCATACTTAATAATATTATTTATTCACCTATCTAATAACGGAAAATAAGCCGCCATTTTTAATGCGCACCCGATCTCAAATACGGCAAATGATTGACGACCAGAATACAGCGACGTGACATAGTTTATTGAGTAATGGCGTTTTTATTAACCCGCCGGCGGCGTGTTCCCGCAAGAATATCCTTAAGGATCGATAACTATGAGCTTAATAAATAACAGTCAGTCCATCTGGCCCGGCGCTGTTTCACCAGGTTACGGCAAAACCTTTAAATATCCCTGGCTGCTCCTGGTGGGAATACTCTGTTTATTTTCGTCTGTCGCCCTGGCGGATGAAGGCGATTTCGCCATTCCCGGAGAAGCCCCGCCGCCGCCGGTCAATCACGAGGTGACCTTATTCCAGGATGTCCGCATCTTTGACGGTAAAAGCACCGCCCTGTCCGGTCCGGCCAACGTTCTGGTCAAGAACGGCGTCATTGCGCGCATCTCCGCCGACCCCATCGCCGTGGACAACGGCGACCATGCCCAGGTGATCGCCGGCAATGGGCGCGTGCTGATGCCGGGGCTTATCGACGCGCACTGGCATGCGTTTATGGCGGCAACCCCGCAGATGATGCTGATGACCGCCAGTCCGGACTATCTGCAGATGCGCGCGGCGCACGAGGCCGGCGCCACCTTGATGCGCGGTTTTACCACGGTGCGCGACCTCGGCGGTCCGGTATTCGGCCTCAAGCGCGCCATCGACGAAGGGTTGATTACAGGCCCGCGCATTTATCCCTCCGGCGCGTTTATCTCGCAAACCTCCGGCCATGGCGACTTCCGCTTTATGTTCGAGCTGCCCCGCCAGCCTGGCGGCCCCTTAAGCTTTTCTGAACGCACGGGCATTGCAGCCATCGCCGACAGCCCCGACGAAGTCCGCCTGCGGGCCAGGGAACAATTAAGGCAGGGCGCCAGCCAAATCAAGCTGATGGCCGGCGGTGGCGTGGCCTCGCAGTACAATCCCCTCGAATCGGTACAATACACCGTGCCGGAAATTCGCGCGGCGGTGGAGGCCGCGGCCAACTGGGGCACCTATGTCACGGTGCACGCCTACACCCCGGCGGCAATACGCCAGGCGGTGGACGCCGGGGTTAAAAACATCGAGCATGGCCAGTTGATGGACGAGGACACCGCCAAATTACTGGCGGACAAAGGTATCTGGCTGAGCATCCAGCCGCTGCTCGACGATGAGGATGCCTCGCCGCTGCCAACGGAGCTATCCCGGCAAAAAGCCCAGCAGGTGTTTGCCGGCACCGGCAACGCCTACCGGCTTGCCGGTAAATACCATATCAAGACGGCTTTCGGCACCGACGCGCTGTTCGACCAGCGGGTGGCCAGCCGCCAGGGCGCGCAGCTGGCCAAGCTGGTACGCTGGTTTACCCCGGCGGAAACGCTGAAAATGGCCACCGGCGACAACGGCGAGCTCATGGGATTATCCGGTTTTATCAATCCCTATCCCGGCCGGCTCGGCACGGTGGAGGAAGGATCGCTGGCGGATCTGCTGCTGGTGGACGGCGACCCGCTGGAAAATATCAAGCTTATCGAGGATCCGGGGAAGAATTTCGTGATCATCATGAAAGACGGCCATATCTATAAAGATATTTTGCCTAAATAGCACCGGGCCGTCTTTGCGCCGCCGGTAAATGGGTGGATTGGGCCGTTTACCGGCCGGGCTAAATTTTGGTATAGCGCAGCCAAACGCCATCGTGATCGGTTTTTTCCACCGATGCGAGCTTCAGGTAGTTCGGCGTTTTCCAGGCCTCGCGGGCAATTTCAAACGACGAGGGACGCCCGGGACGTCCGTCTACCAACGGCAGGATTAGCACGCTGACCTCATCCACCAGGCCCGTGTTGACAAAAGCGCCGCTGACATGGGCTCCGCCTTCGACAATCAGCCTGGTCACGCCCAGTTCGGCCGCCAGCAGCGTCACCACCGCCGCCAAATCAATTTCCAGTTCGCCGCCAAACACATAGGACACCTCAATGGAGCGCAGGTAGGCCAGAAAATCGTCCGGGACCTGTTTTGTCACCACTTCAATCACATGTGAGTTAAGGGCGGTATTGCTTTTCCAGGCCACCAGACCCCGCGGATCGATGGATATGGCGTACTGTTCGGCATCGCGCCTGGCGAAATAATGGGTACGGGGCAGCGGCGTGCTCGCCAGCCTCTTGGGATAATCGGTGCCGTGGGATATTTCCTGCATGGTCACGCGGCCGCAAATCCAGCCATCGGCCTTAAAGGTGGCGGCGGTGGATTCATACAAGTCCGAGGCGTAGTCAAGGTTCCAGCCATCCGTCAGGCTGCGCCCGTCCACTGCCGACATCATGTGGCATACGATATAAGGTTTCATAATGGACATCTCCGGTGGAGTCATAACCTGAGGTAATTGTAGATCATGGCTGGGGATATTATGACAATACTCCGCCAGCGCGGCGGCAAAACATGAAAAAAGCCCTGACGGTGAGGTCAGGGCTTTCAGGGTGCTACGAATTTAAAATTTAACATTCAATACTTCAATTTTTTAACACAAACCACATTAACGATGTACATTTTCATACGGGAACATTAAGTATTTATAACGAGCTATCCTCCGGTATATTACTGAATAAAAGCTTCCCGACACTTATATTGGTTAATCAGTCCAGACGCCAACCGACTAACACAGCACATCACCCATCGCGATATATACTTTTGTTACAAGACCTTACTTTCTCCGCGATATTCTCAATCATTTGGCTACAAACCCACAATCACGAATATTCACTTCAACTACAAGGCTTTACTGTATCGCGCTAACATTTAAGACCCCATTGTGCGATGATAAAGCTTTATTACGTGGCCTTATTTACCATCGTGACGTCCGCCGTTTGGCAAACTCAAACCTTAAATCACGACTATTTTTACCACTTCGCTGCCTTTATCGCATCATCTTCTGGAACACAGGCTTAATTAAGTATTTCAAAACTGCCTTCGCCTGCGTTAATAATCAATCTACCCCTTTCCATCGTCATGTCAACACTGTAATTAATAACATCAACCCGGCATCACATAAGGACCGCTTATTTCTTAGCGTGCAATCCGCGCGCGGGACAGGAACCTGCGCCGCGACGGGCGCAGGATCATGACGATAGCCGGTTTTCCCTCAGCCTGAAGGATCAGTTGCTGCCCGGCACCCGGGAAGGCTGCGCTTTACGGCCCAGCTCATCAAGCAGGCGAAACTCCTCGTCGGTCAGGCGCACCTGGGTCGCCGCCAGGTTTTCCTCCAGATGTTTTACCTTACTGGTGCCGGGGATGGGCAACATGACCGGGCTGCGTTTTAATATCCATGCCAGCGCGATCTGCCCGGGAGTAAAGCCTTTTTCCTTCGCCAGGGTGTCAAGTATCGATCCGGGATTGGCCAGCTCGCCCGAGGCCAGCGGGAACCAGGGGATAAAGCCGATATTGTTGTCAGTACAATAATCCAGCACGGCTTCGTGGCCGCGCGACACCAGATTAAACATATTTTGCACCGAGACCACCGGGAAAAAGCGCTGGGCGTTTTTGATTTGCTGCACGTTGACTTCGCTCAGCCCGACGTGGCGGATCAACCCTTCTTTTTGCATCTGGGCAATGGCGTCGAACTGTTCATCCTCGGGAACCTTGGCGTCCACCCGGTGCAATTGCCATAACCCGATTTGCTCCACCTTGAGTTTGCGCAGGCTCATCAAAACCGCCTGACGCAGATATTCAGGACGCCCCACCGGCTGCCAGATATTCGGGCCGTGACGCGTTAAGCCGCCCTTGGTGGCGATAAGCAACCCGTCATAGGGATACAGCGCTTCCCGAATCAGGTTTTCGCTGACGTCCGGGCCGTAACTGTCGGCGGTATCGATAAAGTTAACACCCAGCTCCGGCAGGCGCCGCAGGGTATCCAGCGCGGCCTGCCGATCTTCCGGCTCGCCCCAGATGCCGTTGCCGGTGATGCGCATGGCGCCAAAACCCAACCGGTTGATGGTAATATCGCCTAGCGTAAATTGTCCTGAAGCCGCTGCGTTAATCGTGCTCATAATGGGTCCCCTTATGGAGTTGGTGTCTGGAATATCGCTAAGTGCCGCTATGGCGCTGACAGGATGGTGATGAAAATCGAAGGCGACAGCGTCGTGGCTATTTAGAACCGATTGGTTCAATTTATAGCGACACATTGGGCTTAGCAAGATTTTTTGAACCAATTGGTTTTTTATTGCCGAACGGAACACCCCCCGGCCGGCAAACCAGGGTAAAGTATAGTGCAGGACAGGCCGGAGTGGTAAGCGGGCCCGCCCCGGCGGCCGGACGGCGGCTTTAGATGTACACGTCGACCTTATCGGCGTCGGCGGCGCGATTGACGCCATCGGCTTTAATCTCGTCGGTCGCGGCGGTTTTTTGCGTGCCGGCGGATTTTTCGGCCTGCTGCTGGCGCAGTTGAGCAATTTGCGCTTCCAGCATTTTGATTTGCGCCTCGATAAGCTGTTGCTGCTCCTGTTTCAGGTCGGCAGTCAGGCTGGACTGGGAGACGGTTTTCAGTTGCTTGGTCAATTTGGTGATTTGCTGGGTAAGATTCTTGATTTGCGCGGCGACGTCGCTGCCGCCCCCGGACGATGTGGCCGACGCCGAGGATGTGATGGTATTGGACAAGGTAGGGCTCCTTTTTCTATGCACCCGGTAGGTTATCGGCAACCCTGCGGGCGTCTTCAGCGCGCACATTGCAAAGAAAGCGCAAAGAAACCGTAAAAAAAGCCCGATGACAAAGGCAAAGCGGCGCACGGGGGCGCTACGCTTTACGCTGTTTGCCCCATAGCGGCGGCAAATAGTCTGAACCCCGGTCAAAGCCGGGGTTCAGGGCCGGGCGGACAACACCGTTACGCCACATCATGCTCCAGCGCTTTCGGCGCATCCTGGTTGCGCTGTCCAATCGCTATTTTTCGCGGTTTTTCCGTTTCCGGTATTTCCTGCAGCAAATTCACCGTTAACAGGCCATTTTCCAGATTGGCGCCTTCAACCTTGACATGTTCCGGCAGCCGGTAGCTCAGGGAGAAATCAGTCCGGCTGATGCCGCGATGCACCCAGCCGTCTTGTTCTTCAGCGGTGTTTTCTTCTTTGCGTTTACCGCTGATGACCAGCGTGCCGCCCTGGGCGCTGATGTCCAGCTCGTCTTCCTTCCAGCCGGGAACGCTGAGGGTTAAATCATAGCGGTCGTCGCCATGCCGGCGTATATCATAAGACGGCGTCGTGGACAGCGGCGTGTCGCCGGTGAGTTGGCTGAACAGCCGGTCGATGCGATCGAACCGATCGCTGAAAATAGCATCGTTAAAGCTTGGGAATACGGATAATGTTGTGCGTGCCATGGTTAAACCTCCTGAATATCAGTTGCACATTCAAAAGCTCAAACCTGAAGGCAATATCATCTGTTGCCTTCGCTAGTTAAATAAGGGCGCCACCACGGCTTTCAAGGGGAAATTTTGTGATATTGATCACAAATTAAATCACTGGGCCCCGCGTCTTTCCGCCTGTGTGTCCTTACCCGGCGGCAGGCCGAACATCCGGCTATATTCCCGCGTAAACTGCGATACGCTTTCGTAGCCCACCGCAAACGCGGCGCTGCCCGCCGTCATACCTTCCGCGCGCAATAACCGGCGCGCCTCGATCAGGCGCAGCTGCTTTTGGAACTGCAGCGGCGAAAGCGAAGTGACGGCGCGAAAGTGATGATGGAATGATGACGGGCTCATGCCGGCCGCCTGCGCCAGGCTATCGACCCGCAGCGGCTGGGCGAACCCGGTGCGCAGGATGGCGACGGCGCGCGCCACGCGCCGGAAATGGCCGTCCGGCCAGCCCAGGCGGCGAATGGCCGCGCCATGCCGGCCGGCCAGGAGCCAATAATGCAGTTCGCGCACCAGCTGCGCATGCAGCACCGGCACCGCCGCCGGGTGGTCCAGCAGGCGCATCAGGCGCAGCGCGGCGTCGGCGACCTCGGCGTCGGTCGGCTGGGCATGCACCGGGATCCCGGCGGCTGCCGGGTCCGCCTGCATTTCCACCGTCAGCTCCGCTATCACCGACAGATCCAGGTCCAGCACCAGCGAAAGGTAGGGCGCGTCGCTGCTCGCGCCGGTAACCTGACTTACCGTCGGCACATCCGCCGTGATCAGCAGCGAGTCGCCGGCGCGAAACGAGAACGCGCGGGTTCCCATCGCCACCTGCTTGCTTCCCTGCAGCACCAGGCACACCAGCGGACGGGAGATATCGTAAACCAGTCCGCTGGGCGCGGTCGCGCGGATGGTGGTCAGCCCGGCGATGGGAGTGTGGGCAAGTCCGGCGGGATCGGCGTAAGCCTCGACATACCGTCGCACGGCAGTAAGCAGGGTATCATTCATGCGCAGATGCTAGCCGATCGCCGGCCGGCAGGCAAATCAGTTTGGAGGAATAGGCAAAGAACGTCGAGGTTTCGGCAACGATGAAGGCACGGCGGACCGCTTATGATGGACATCCCAATCAAGAGGAGTGCCCCATGACTAAAATCGCCATCGTTACCGGCGCCAGCCGCGGACTCGGCCGCAGCAGCGCCTTAGCCATCGCCCGCCGCGGCGGGGATGTGATCATCACCTACCGCAGCCGCGGCGAAGACGCCCGATCCGTCGTCGCCGACATCAACGCCATGGGGCGCAAGGCGGTCGCCCTGCCCCTCGATACCGGCAATATCGCGGGCTTCGCGCCGTTTGCCGCGGCGGTGAAGGCGGCGCTGAGCGAAACCTGGCGGCGCGACAGCTTTGATCATCTGGTCAATAATGCCGGCCATGGTGATTACGCACCTATCGGACAAACGACCGAGGCGCAGTTCGACAGCCTGGTCAACGTCCATTTCAAAGGCGTGTTTTTCCTGACCCAGGCGCTGCTGCCGCACATGGCGGACGGCGGACGCATCGTGAACCTGTCCTCGGGCCTGACCCGGGTAGCGTATCCCGGCTACGCCGCTTATGCCGCGGTAAAGGGGGCGGTTGAGGTGTTAAGCCTCTACCTGGCGAAGGAACTGGGCAGCCGCGGGATTGCGGTCAATACAGTGGCGCCGGGCGCCATCGAAACCGACTTCGGCGGCGGCGCGGTGCGGGATAATCCGGAGATCAACAGGATTTTCGCCGCGATGACCGCACTCGGCCGCGCCGGCCTGCCCGACGATATCGGACCGATGATCGCCAGCCTGCTGTCGGAAGACAACCGCTGGATTAACGCCCAGCGTATCGAGGTCTCCGGCGGCCAAGGCATCTGAGGCGGATATCCGTGCGCCGCCGGACGCCGTTATTTCACCTCGCGGGCGATCCGCGGCGCCTGGAATAAGGGGATGTCATTACCGGTAATGTATTTCTTGCGCAGCAGGGACGAAATCTTATCCATGACCATCACAATTACCACCAGCACCAGGGTAATAAACATCACCACATCCCAATTCCACAGGCGCATATTTTCAGCGTAAACCAGCCCTACCCCGCCCGCGCCGACAAAGCCCAGCACCGCGGCGGAGCGGGTATTGGACTCAATCTGGTACAGGCTGAGCGCCAGGAAGGCGGGAAACGATTGCGTATAGATGCCGAAGCGCTGTTTTTGCACGTAGTTGGCGCCCACCGCGCTCAGGCCGCGGCCGGGCGATTTATCCACCGCCTCATGGCCTTCGGCGTACAGCTTGCCGAGCAGGCCGACATCCTGCACGATAATCGCCATCACCCCGGCCAGCGGCCCCATGCCGACGGCGCGCACGAACACCATTCCCCAGATAGCCATATCGATACCGCGGAAAATATCAAACGTGTGGCGGACCACAAGGGCGATAGGCCGCAGCGCCGGCGTGGACATCACGTTGCGCGCCGCCAGGAAAGACAGGGGCAAGGCAATCAGGGTGGCGGTAAGGGTGCCGACCCAGACAATGGCGATGGTGAGGAAGATCTGCCCGAGGTAATAGGCAAACGGCCAGTGGGCCACATCATGCCAAACCAGCATGCGCGCCATGTAATGGCCGATTTGCTGGCAACCGAGCAGGAAACGCGGCCACGGCAGGCCGAACGCCGAAAAAAAATAAACATAATACAGCGCGACGGCGGCGGTCAGCAGGCCCAGCCGGCGCAGGTAGCGGTTTTGCCGGGCGAAGATATCTTTGTGCCGCCGCCTGGATTCCGCCAGCGCCTGCGGTGACAATGTTGTGGTCGGCATCAGCCCCTCCCCTCCACGACCCATTTGCGCAGCCTGCCGGAAATATAATCCAGCAGCGCCACCACCAGGATGATCAGCAGCAGCGTCATGCTGACCTGATCGTACTGATCGAGTTTAATATTGGTCATCAGCTCCTGGCCGATGCCTCCCGCCCCCACCAGCCCCAGAATGGTCGACAGGCGGAAATTGATTTCCAGGCGCATAAAGCTGTAGGACAGGAAGATCGGCTTCACCTGCGGCCACAGGCCGAAGCGCATGCGCTGTAATGTCCCCGCGCCGCAGGCGGACAGCCCGCGCACGGGTTTGTCCGAAGCCGACTCAATGGCTTCATAAAACAGTTTGGTCAGGCTGCCGACGGTATGTACCGCCAGCGTCAGGAACCCGGGGAACGCGCCGATGCCGAACGCCATCACAAACATCACCGCCCAGGCCAGCTCCGGCATGGTGCGCAAAAACGCCACCAGCGTACGCAGCGCGAAGCGCAGCGGTGCGGGACTGCGGGTATTATTAGCCGCCAGAAACGCCAGTACGCTGGCGACCAGCACCGATAATA
The DNA here is from genome assembly GCF_047324285.1 of Sodalis sp. RH14. Classification (NCBI taxonomy): domain Bacteria; kingdom Pseudomonadati; phylum Pseudomonadota; class Gammaproteobacteria; order Enterobacterales; family Bruguierivoracaceae; genus Sodalis; species Sodalis sp. RH14. The sequence continues at coordinate 325,979 of NZ_CP178739.1, read as the reverse complement.
TCGTCGAAGCCAGCGCCAGCTGCACGGTATCCCAAATCAGCGGCAGCTGGATAGGCAGCCGGTAGCCCCAGTAAGGCAGCGAGCCCAGGGTATGGCGATCGGCGAACAATACCCGCCAATGCAGGACAGGAATGGTTTGCGCCAGATAGTCGAAAAAGTGGGGAATGGCGACCCAAACCGCGTACAGGTTGAATTCGGCGATATTGCCGGCGCCAAGATACAGCAGCACCAGCGCCCCCGACCATAGCAGCGAGTCGCGTTTATGTTTGCGCCGGACCTGATGATAATAGTGGTTGAAATCAGTATTCATAGGCCATCGTTTCAGAGCCGGCCGCCAACTGGCGGCCAGCGGGGGTTAACAACCCTACCGCGCCTTAGCGATTGCCTTTCACCAGCTCGCGTTTCAGGTCGATAATATCCTGGAATTCCTTCAGGGACGTGGGGGCGATATGCTGTTTGCCGCCAACCGCCTTGATAAAGCATGAGTGGTCTTGCTTATCCAACTGCTCGATAGCATCGACCAGTTTGGCTTTAAAATCCGCCGGCAGGGAGTGGCGTACTAATATCGGGCCATTGGGAATTAACGGCGATTGCCAGATAATGCGGATTTGTTTCATCAAATCGGGATGGTCCGCCTTAATCAGGCGCACAAAGGCGCCGGTGTTGTAACCCTTATCGTAATCGCCCACCATCGACGCCCAGGTTACCGCCCCTTCGAACTGGCCGTTCAGCACGCCCAGAATATCCTGCTCATGACCGCCGGAAAAAGTAACGCTTGAGAAAAAGTTATTGTATTTATTATCAATATTGCCGCCAAATTGCTTCTTGAACACATGATCCGGGATCAGATAACCCGAGGTGGAATCCTGGTCGGCGTAACCAAAGGATTTACCTTTCAGATCTTCCAGCTTTTGATACGGGCTGTCGGCCTTGACCACCACTACAGAATGATAGCCCCTTGACTGATCGGTATCGTCCACCACGATGCCCGCCAGATCGACCGCGTTGGGATTGGCGATATATACCGAGGCAAAGGACGACGGCGACATGCTCAATACCATATCCACCTTCTCGCCCAATAACCCCTGAATGACGCCGGAATAATCGGAGGAGTTGCGCAGCTTGGTATCGACATTTAATTTTTTATCCAGAAAATCCTTCACGCACATATTGTCGCCAATCTGCTGCGTCGCGTTCTGCCCGCCGAGAATACCCAGGTTAAGTTCTTTCGGGGCATCGGCCGCACCGGCATTCAATGTCATGAAGGCACCGGCCAGCAAGGTTATCAGGGAACATGTCTTTTTCATTAAAATAGCCTTTGTGAGTCAATGAATAAAATGGCAAAAAGTGTGGGTTAATCCAACCCGCCCGCTCTATTAACGGAGGCTGATCTGCTTATCAATGAACCTGGGCAATTTCATCGCCATATAATATCTGCAAGACGTGCTCATCCAGCAGATCGGGATGTCCGTCATAAACAATCCGTCCCTGGGAAATACCTATTACTCGCGTGCAATATTCTTTTACTAATTCAACGGAATGCAGGTTTATCAAAACGGAAATATTATTTTCGGCCACGTTCTTCAGCGCACCCATAATACGGTGGGTATTTTTGGGATCGAGAGAAGCCACCGGCTCGTCCGCCAGCATTATTTTCGGGTTTTGCATCAGCGCGCGGCAAATGGCCACCCGCTGCATTTGCCCGCCCGACAGATGCTCCGCCCGTTGCAGGGCGTGGGGCAGCATATTCAGCCATTGCAGGAGTTCGATCGCCCTGGCGCGATCGTTATCGTCGAATATTTTAAACAGGGATTTTAACGTCGATGTCTGGCTTAATCGTCCCAGCAGAACGTTGGTAATGACATCCAGGCGCGGCACCAGGCAAAAATCCTGGAAAATCATGCCGCACTGCGCCCGCCATCGCCGCATCTGGCGCGCGGGCAGACTGGCGATATCCAGCATGCCGCCGTCTTGCGCGTAATGCAGGATTTCGCCGCCGGAGGCGGGCAATGAGCCGTTGAGGATATGCAGCAGGGTGGATTTCCCCGCGCCGGAACGGCCGATGATCGCGACAAATTCACCGGCGTACAGGTCAAAGTTAATGTCCTGCAATACCTTATTTTGCGGATTAAAATGCTTATTCAATCCCCTGACCGCCAAGACCTTTTTTTGTTCCAGCGCCAGCAGTACGGGATCCTCGGGCTGCGCCAACTGCAACAGTGCCTGTGCCATAAGTTTGCTCCGGAATAAGTCTACCAAACCACTATGGATTGCTATTAACGGATTAATATATGACAGCAGGATGATATTATTATGATGCTCAGATGACGCTGCCCCGGATTAAGTCATTCATCAGCCTGTTGCCCCAAAAAATATATTCCCGTCGCATGAGCAATATCTTTTTATCTCTTTAATTCAAATAGCTGCAGACGTTTCTTCTTTTATAAAAACAGTGAATGGCAAGTATTCATTCCGATGTCATCTTATTTTAACCCCACTGTCATCTTGCGCCGCCATCATGCTATGCAATGTCGTAACGGAAGCGTTGCCGTATGTTATGCCGCCACACCGCGCCATCCCGTTATTGCATACCCACTGTCCGCCGCCCCGTGGAGATTTTTATTATGATGCAGTTATCTAGACATCCGACCAGTTATCCCACGCTTTATCAGCATATCGCCGCGCAGCTGGAGCAGGAGCTGCGCACGCAGTACCGCAGCGGCGAATATTTGCCGTCGGAGCAGCGCCTGGCGCAGCGCTATCAGGTTAACCGCCACACCCTGAGGCGCGCGGTGGATCAACTGGTGGATCGCGGCTGGCTGCAGCGTCGGCACGGTATCGGCATCCTGGTGTTGATGCGGCCCTATGACTATCCGCTGCATGCCCAGGCGCATTTCAGCCAGAACCTGCTGGATCAGGGCAGCCACCCCACCAGCGAACTGCTGCTGGCGGTGCTGCGACCGTGCAGCGTGCCGGTGGCGGACGCGCTGTCGTGCCAGGCCGGCGCAACCGTGATTCATTTACGCACGCTGCGCCGGGTCAACGGCGTGCCGCTCAGCGTTATCGACCACTATCTGCCGGACCTGGCGTGGTGGCCCGAACTGCAGCAGTTCGCCAGCGGTTCGCTACATGAATTTATCACTACGCGCCTGGGCGAGAAGCTGGTGCGCAGGCAAACGCGCATCAGCGCGCGGCGGGCCCAGACCAAGGAAAGCCAGCTTCTGGAGGCGGCCCATCAAATCCCGCTGCTCTGCGTGCGCACGCTCAATACCCGCGGCGACAGCGACCGGATAGCGGAATACTCCTTTACCCTGGCGCGCGCCGATATGATTGAACTGACGATGGAGCACTGAATGTTTACCTTACAGCAAAGACAGCGCTGGATGTCGGTACTGGCGTCCTCCCCCGCCGCGGAAGTGCGGGCCGGCTGGCAGAGCCTGGATCTTAACGTCCCGTTTGACATTATCCGCGCGCCGGAAACCGGGCTTACCCAGCTTGTCGCGCGCATGGGCGCCACAGGACGCCGTTTTGTCCTGGGCGACATGACGGTAACGCGGGCCGTGGTCCGCCTTGGCAGCGGCACCTATGGCTACAGCTACGTGGCCGGTCGCGATAAAGCCCATGCCGAGCTGTGCGCCCTGGCGGATGCCATGCTGCAACGGGCGGAGCATCATGAACGCCTGCATCGGCAATTAATCGAGCCCCTGTCCGCCCGGCGGCAAGAGCAACACCAATTACGGGCGCGTGAAATCGCCGCCAGCCGCGTGGACTTCTTTACCCTGGTGCGGGGGGATAACTGATGACGCTGCTGCCAGGATTTACCCAACCGGTGCACCAGTCCCAGCAGGCTTTTCGCCTGATCCTCAAAGCCCTGAGCGAACCCGGCTCCCGGGTGACCCTGCCGGTAAAGGACGGGTGGCATCCGCTCGGCAAGGCCGCCACCGGCGTACTGCTGACGCTGGCCGATGGGGAAACGCCGCTCGCCATCTGCCCGGCATTGGGCAGCGACGCCGTTATCAACAACCTGCGTTTCCATACCGGCGCGCCGCTGGCCGCACGCCCGGCGCTCGCCAGCCTTGCCGTATTCGATAACCGGCTTACCGCCGCGCAGCTCCAGGCGCTGGCGCACGGCACTGAAATTTCGCCCGAGCTCGGCGCCATGGTGGTAGTGCAAATCGACAGCCTGGACGATGGCGTACCGCTGCGCCTGAGCGGCCCGGGCATAGAGCATCCGCGCCGGGCGGCCCCGGCGCTGCCGGCGCCGCTGCTGGATTACCTGATCAACCGGCCACAGCGTTTCCCGCTTGGCCTTGATTTCCTGCTAGCCTGCGAAGACGGCCTGATGGCCATTCCCAGGACCACCCATGTGGAGGTGTGCTGATGTATGTTGCGGTGAAAGGCGGGGAAAAGGCGATTGATGCCGCCCATCAACTACAGGAACATCTGCGTCGCGGCGACGACGCGATCCCGGCGATCGGCTGCGGGCAGATCGATCAACAGCTCGGCCTGGCGGTGGATCGGGTCATGACCGAAGGCGGCATCTACGATCGGCAACTGGCGTCGCTGGCGATAAAACAGGCCAGCGGCGATCTGGTCGAGGCCATCTTCCTGCTGCGGGCTTATCGCACCACCTTGCCTCGCCTGGCGGTGAGCGAACCGGTCGCCACGGAAAAAATGCGCCTGGAGCGCCGCATTTCGGCGGTTTATAAAGATCTGCCCGGCGGACAGGTGCTCGGGCCGACCTATGACTATACCCACCGGCTGCTGGACTTCGCCCTGCTGGCGGAGGGCGCGCCGGTGCCGGCCGCGCCGCGCGCCGACGCCGCGCTGCCCGATGAATGCGCCCATGTGTTCAGCCTGCTCGGCCAGCAGCAGCTGGCTCCCGGCGAACACGACGACGGCGCGGAACCGGACGATATCACCCGCCGTCCGCCCACCTATCCCAGCTCGCGCTCCGCCCGCCTGCAGCAGCTGGTACGCGGCGACGAGGGTTTTCTGCTGGCGCTAAGTTACTCCGGCCAGCGCGGTTACGGCCGCACCCATCCGTTTGCCGGCGAGATCCGCAGCGGCTACGCGACGGTCACCGTCGTGCCGGAAGAGCTGGGTTTTGCCATTGATATCGGCGAAATCCTGCTGACGGAATGTGAAATGGTCAACGGCTTTGTCGACCCCGCGGACCGGCCGCCGCATTTTACCCGCGGCTACGGGCTGGTATTCGGCCGCGCCGAGCGCAAGGCGATGTCCATGGCGCTGGTCGATCGCGCGCTGCAATGCGGCGAGTACGGCGAGCAGGTCGATAGCCCGGCCCAGGACGAGGAGTTCGTGCTGGCCCATGCCGATAATGTGGAGGCGGCGGGATTTGTTTCCCATCTCAAGCTGCCGCACTACGTCGATTTCCAGGCTGAACTGGAATTGCTTAAACGCCTGCGCCAGGAATTTGTCCACGGCGCCGGCACCGGATCGGAGAACCCCCATGAGTGAGACATTGGCCGGCTATAATCCGGGCTATCTCGACGAACAAACCAAACGCATGATCCGCCGCGCCATTCTCAAGGCGGTGGCCATTCCGGGCTACCAGGTGCCGTTCGGCGGGCGTGAAATGCCGATGCCCTACGGCTGGGGCACCGGCGGGGTCCAGCTCACCGCCAGCATTATCGGCCGCAACGATGTGCTGAAGGTGATTGACCAGGGCGCGGACGATACCACCAACGCGGTGTCGATCCGCCGCTTTTTCCAGCGGGTGGCGGGCGTCGCCACCACCGTGCGCACGACCCAGGCCACGCTTATCCAGACCCGCCACCGTATCCCGGAAACGCCCCTGGCGGCGGACCAGATCCTGATTTACCAGGTGCCGATCCCCGAGCCGCTGCGCTTTATCGAACCGCGCGAAACCGAAACCCGTAAAATGCACGCCCTGGAAGAATACGGCGTCATGCAGGTCAAGCTGTACGAGGATATCGCCCGTTACGGCCATATCGCCACGACCTACGCTTATCCGGTGAAGGTGAACGATCGCTATGTCATGGATCCCTCGCCGATCCCCAAGTTCGATAATCCCAAAATGCATATGATGCCGGCGCTGCAGTTGTTCGGCGCCGGCCGTGAAAAACGCATCTACGCCCTGCCGCCCTTTACCAAGGTCAAGAGCCTGGATTTCGATGATCATCCCTTTAGCGTGCAGCGCTGGGAACAGCCCTGCGCGCTGTGCGGATCCCGCGCCAGCTACCTGGACGAGGTGGTGCTCGACGACGCGGGCAATCGCATGTTTATCTGCTCCGATACCGATTTTTGCCAGCAGCAGCTGGCGCAACAGCCACAGGGGAATCCCGTATGACCTCCGTATCGCTTTCCCCGACGCCGCTGCTGTCGGTTGAGCGCCTCACGCATCTCTACGCGCCGGGAAAAGGCTTCAGCGACGTCTCGTTCGATATCTATCCCGGCGAGGTGGTCGGCATTGTCGGCGAGTCCGGATCGGGCAAAACCACGCTGCTGAAAGCCATTTCCGCGCGGCTCACGCCGCAGGAGGGCAGGATAACCTATTGTCCGGCCACCGGTCCGGGGCGCGACCTGTACGCCATGGCGGAAAGCGACCGCCGCCGCCTGCTGCGCACCGAATGGGGCGTGGTGCACCAGCATCCCCTCGACGGGCTGCGCCCGCGCGTCTCCGCCGGCGGCAATATCGGCGAGCGCCTGATGGCCGTCGGCCAGCGTCATTATGGCGAGATCCGGCAACAGGCCGCCCACTGGCTGGAGGATGTGGAAATCCCGGCGGCGCGCATTGATGATTTGCCCACCACGTTTTCCGGCGGCATGCAGCAGCGGCTGCAGATCGCGCGCAACCTGGTCACCCGGCCGCGGCTGGTGTTTATGGATGAGCCCACCGGCGGACTGGATGTGTCGGTGCAGGCCAGGCTGCTGGATCTGCTGCGCGGGCTGGTGGTCGAGATGCAGCTGGCGGCGGTGATCGTCACGCACGATCTCGGCGTGGCGCGCCTGCTGGCCCATCGGCTGCTGGTGATGAAGGAAGGACGGGTGGTGGAGAGCGGACTCACCGATCGGGTGCTGGACGATCCCCATCATCCCTACACCCAGCTCCTGGTCTCGTCGGTCTTATCCTGAGACGGAGACATCTATCATGTGGAACCATCGGATGAATACGCAATTGCGGGTCGAACATCTCAGTAAAACCTTTGTGCTGCATCAGCAAAACGGCGTGCGCCTGCCGGTGCTGCGCGACGCCAACCTGACGGTCAAGGGCGGCGAATGCCTGGTGCTGCACGGCCATTCCGGCAGCGGCAAGTCCACCCTGCTGCGCTCGCTGTACGCCAATTACCTGCCCGACCAGGGCCATATCTGGATACGGCACCAGGACGGATGGCTGGATATGGTCCAGGCCGAGGCCCGGCAAATCCTGGCGGTGCGCCGCCATACCGTCGGCTGGGTGAGCCAGTTTTTACGGGTGATCCCGCGCATCAGCGCCCTGGACCTGGTGATGCAGCCATTACTGGAGCTGGGCGTCGAACGCGTGCAGTGCCGCGAGCGCGCCGAGGCATTGCTCGACCGGCTGAATGTGCCCCGCCGGCTTTGGCATCTGGCGCCCTCCACCTTTTCCGGCGGCGAGCAGCAGCGGGTCAATATTGCGCGCGGTTTTATCATCGATTACCCGGTATTGCTGCTCGACGAGCCCACCGCGTCGCTCGACGGCCGCAACGGCGCGGCGGTGGTCGCCCTGATCGAACAGGCCAAACAGCGCGGCGCCGCCATTGTCGGCATTTTCCATGACGACGCCGTCCGCCAGCGGGTGGCGGACCGGCTCTACGCTATGCAACCGTCTCATGAGGTGAATACCCCCGATGATCATTAATAACGTCAAACTCATATTAAAAGATGAGATTGTCAGCGGTTCGCTGGAGATGCGCGACGGCATGATTCTCAGCTACGCCGACAGCGCCAGCCAATTGCCCCAGGCGCTGGACGGCGAGGGCGGCTGGCTGCTGCCCGGGTTAATCGAACTGCATACCGATAACCTGGATAAATTCTTTACCCCGCGCCCGAATGTCGACTGGCCGGCGCATTCCGCCATGAGCAGCCATGACGCGCTGATGGTGGCCAACGGCATCACCACCGTGCTGGACGCGGTGGCGATAGGCGATGTGCGCGACGGCGGACACCGGGCCGGCACGCTGCAAAAAATGATCGACGCCATTGTCGCCAGCCACGCCTCCGGCGCCACCCGCGCCGAACACCGGCTGCACCTGCGCTGTGAATTGCCCCATAGCAGCACCCTTGGGCTGTTTGAGCAATTTATGGATCAGCCGGCGGTGGCGCTGGTGTCATTAATGGATCATTCGCCGGGCCAGCGCCAGTTTGTCTCGTCGCTGAAATACCGTGAATATACCCAGGGTAAATATCATCTCAGCGATCGGCAAATGGATGCCTTTGAACAGGAACAGACCGCCCTGGCCCTGCGCTGGTCGGCGCCCAACCGCGCGGCGATCGCCGCCCATTGCCGCCGGCGCAATATTACCCTGGCCAGCCATGACGACGCCACCGTGGCGCATGTGCAGGAATCGCGCGCCCTGGGCAGCGCCATCGCCGAATTTCCCACCACCGAGGCGGCGGCGCGCGCCTCGCACCGGCTGGGTTTGCAGGTATTGATGGGCGCGCCGAATATCGTGCGCGGCGCATCGCATTCCGGCAATGTGGCGGCCCATCATCTGGCCTCGATTGGGGTGCTGGATATCCTCTCCTCCGATTACTATCCCGCCAGCCTGCTGGACGCCGCGTTTCGCATCGCGGCGGATGAGACCAACGATTTTACCCTGCCGCAGGCGGTGATGCTGATGACCGGCAATCCGGCGCGGGCGCTGGGACTCGGCGATCGCGGCCTGATTGCCGAAGGCTTGCGCGCCGATCTGGTGCTGGCCCATCGCCATCACGGCCATGTGTCGGTGAAAAATGTCTGGCGGCAAGGGCGGCAGGTCTTCTGACCGCGGCCCCTTTCAGCCCGCGGCGGCGGGGCAGGCAGCGCCGATCCGCCGTGAAGAATGCGTTATTTTGACAGGAACCCAATTCATGACATCCCGGTCACAGCCGAAAATCGGCAACAACGTGATACTGAACAGCACCCGCCTCGGCCAGTATGTTCATCTGGCCGATGACGCCTTTCTCGAAGAGGTGGACATGGGCGATTACTCGTATACCGACGGCCATAACAAGATTTCGTACGCCACCATCGGTAAATTCGTCTCGATTGCCTCTTATGTGCGCATCAACCCGGGCAACCATCCCACCTATCAGCGCATCGCCCAGCATCATTTTACCTATCGCAGCTCGGCATATGGACTGGGCGCCGACGACGAGGCGTTTTTCGACTGGCGGCGCGAACGGCATGTCACCATCGGTCATGATGTGTGGATCGGCCATGGCGCCACCATTATGCCCGGGGTCACCATCGGCAACGGCGCGGTCATCGGCACCGCGTCGGTGGTGACCAAGGACGTCGCGCCCTACGCGATTGTCGCCGGCGTACCGGCGAAACCCATCGGCAGCCGTTTTGCCGCGACGCTGATTGAACGTATCGAGCGCAGCCAGTGGTGGCATTGGGATCATGAGACGCTGCAACAGCGCCTGGCGGATTTTCGCGATCTGGACAGTTTTATCGCGCGCTATTTGTAGTTCACCACGGTAGGGGTTTTCCCTGATAATCCAGGTAAAGATGTTGTCCGCTATGGCGATAATGCTCCACTACGTCCGCCACGCCCGTGACGCTCGTCAGCACGTCTATTTCCGCGGCCACCCTGCCGTCCAGCGTGCCCATTGCGGTGGCGGCCCATCCCGGATGCAGCGAAAGCACGGTAACGCCCCGCGCCTTTTGATCGGCATAGATACCACGCGCTAACATATTCAACGCAGCCTTGCTCGCCCGGTACAGCTCCAGGCCGCCCTCCACATTGCCGGCGATACTGGCGCGGTGAGACGACATAAACGCCAGCGTGCCCCTTTCGCGCAGGAAAGACAGCAGACTACGGGCCAACCGGGCAGGGCCAAAGGTATTGGTCAGCATAATCTGCATCATCTCCTCATCAGTGGCCTCCAGCACTGACTGATGTAAGGCGCCGTAAATACCCGCATTGAGATATATAACGTCAAACTTGCGTTCTCCCAGCGCGGTTTTAAGCTCCTCGATCTGTTCGCGGTCGGTAACGTCTATATAGCCGATGGCCAGTCTGGCCGGATCGGCTACCGCAATACGTTCAAGCGACGTGGTATCGGCGCCGGGAAACGCCGTCACAAACAGCCGCCACCCCCGTTGGAAAAATTGTTCCGCCAGGCCAAGGCCCAGTCCGCGTTCCGCCGCGATGATCAGTATGTCTTGGTTGTTCATTTGTTTTACTCCCAAAAGTGTTTAACGTGCCGTATAACCGCCGTCGGCCATGATTAACGCGCCGGTGACAAAACTGGCGCGCGGCGACGCCAGCCAGGCGATGACATCGGCGATTTCCCCCGGCTGAGCCACACGGCCCAAGGCATGCAGATGACCGTAGCCGGCCAGGGTGGCGCGGCTATCCGCGACGATGCCGTTCAGGATGCCGGTTTCCACCACCCCGGGCGCCACAGCGTTTACGCGGATGTTGTGGGCGCCGTATTCAAGCGCCATCACTTTGGTTAGCTGCGCGATAGCCCCCTTAGAGGCGGCATACGCGGCAGTGCCGGCCATACCGATTACGCTGACCACCGACGCTACGTTTACAATAGCGCCCTGCTCCTGCGCCGCCATCACCCGCAGCGCCTCGCGGGAATGCAAAAAACAACCGCGCGCGTTGACGGCCAGGATCTGGTCCCATTCTTGCGCGCTGGTGTCGGCCACGGATTTGTTCAGCGTGCGCCCGGCGTTGTTCACCAGAATATCCAGCCCGCCAAACTGCTCTTGCGCTAACTTTATCGCCTGCTTTGCCGTGGCTTCCTCGCTGACATCCGCCACCAGCGTCACAATGTGGCCGGCTTGTTCTAGATCCCTGACCTCGGGATTAATATCTTCCGCTACGATGCGAACGCCATGGGCCAGCAGCAGCGCCACGGTGGCGCGGCCGATATCCCCCGCCGCGCCGGTAACAATGGCAACCCGTTCCCTCAGGCCTTGGGTGGTATCTATAGACATAATGTTTACCCTACGATGGGCGGTAAGGAACCCAGTGTCCCTTTCTCGCCAGATGGCTGATTGAGGCCTATTGTAAAAATTGCCGGCGAGGGAAATAATGCCCAGGCCTCTAAATAAATTGCCTATTCCTATCGCAATAAGGTAAAAAAAGAGCAATAATTTTGAAATAATCCAGTAAAAACCTGGATATATGAGAGAAATATGCTTTTTACCACACACTCCCTAGGCGGGGAAATAGTCGGCCACCTTCTGCGCCTGGCGTCCAATCCGGGTTACAACCACTCATTGCTGCCCGGTGTACGCTTGCTACGCGCCAACGCCGCACTGGAACGTACCCCCGTCTTGTATGAGCCCTGTATTGTATTTGTCTGCCAGGGGCGCAAACGCGGTTTTCTCGGTGACGCCGTGTTTGTCTATGATGCCCGGCACTATCTGGTGCTGTCGGTTCCCCTGCCCTTTGCCAGCCAAACCGAGGCCAGCGCCGATGAACCCATGCTGGCGATATCCATGAAACTGGATTTCAAACTGCTGGCGGAGGTAATGCTAACCCTGTCCCGGCAAAAACCCGCAGGGTATGCGGCTCCCGCCAGTATGGTGTCTACGCCTATCGATGAAGCGTTAAGCGAAGCGATATTGCGGCTGGTGAAAATCCTCGGTTCCGCACTCGACTGTCAGGTGCTGGGTGAAGGTATAATCAAGGAAATTTATTATCGGGTATTGCTGGGGGAACAGGGGGAAGCGCTGCGCGCCGCGCTGGACAACCAGGGGCATTTTGGGCAAATAGCCAGAGCGATGCAAAAAATACAGCAGCAGTTCTCCGCGCGCATTGATGTGACCGAACTGGCCGCAAACGCCGGCATGAGCATTCCCGCTTTTCATGCCCATTTTAAAGCGGTGACGCAAAGCACGCCGATGCAGTATCTTAAATCCACTCGTTTGCACCAGGCCCGCCTGTTGATGGTGCGCTCAGGCCTGAGCGCGGCGGAGGTCGCTATCCGGGTCGGTTATGAAAGCCCATCACAGTTCAGCCGGGAGTTTAAACGGTTGTTCTCACGCAGCCCACGCCAGGAAGCGGTGCGCATGCGCGACCTGCTGCAGGTCAAAGCCGCGCTGGCATGGCCGGATTATATCACCCTGGAGGAGTAATCTGGCCAGGCTTTATCCCCCGGGTGTTGGCGCCTGGGGGTTTAACGCACCGAGAAATTCAACCAGCTTTTTTGCCGCTGGGGTAAGATCGAGGCGCGAGCGCATGGCGATCCTCAACTGCCGCCGGGTCCAGTTTTCGTCCAGCGGGATAAAGGCCACGCCGTCGTCCGGCCCGTTCGCCGCCATGGCGATGGGCAATATGGCAATTCCCGCGCCGCCGGCCACCATGCGCCGGATATTATCCAGGCCGCGCACCCGGGCCCGCAGCCGCAGGGTTTTACCGGCGCGGATCGCGTGTCCTTCGATATGCCGCGCCAGCGCGCTGTCTTCCGGCAGGCCGATAAACTCATGGTCCAGCGCCTCGCTGAAGCTGACCCGCCGACGCCGTTCCAGCGCATGTCCCGGCGGCACCGCCAGCACTAAACAATCCTGCCTGAACGGCAGGATTTCCAGCCCGCTGAAATCCGCATGATCCGCCGCGATACCGATATCCGCCGCGCCGCACGCCACCGCGCGGGTAATCTCCTCGCTGGGCAGTTCATCGAGCTCAATATCCACGCCGGGATGCAGCCGCAGGAAATCACACAGCGGCCCGGGCAAAAACTGCCCCAGCGCCACGGTGTTCGCCAGCAGCCGCACCTGCCCCTTTATGCCTTGGGTAAAGGCGCTTAATTCGCCCGACAGCTGCGCGGCGTGTCCCAGGATGATTTTTGCCCGGTCATAGACCACCCGTCCCGCCGGCGTGGCCGTGACGCCCCGGTGGCGGCGCGCCAGCAGGCGGACGCCCGCCTCCCGTTCCAGCCCGGCGATGCGGGCGCTGGCGGACGACAGGGACAGGCAGGCCCTGCCCGCGCCGGCGGTAATGCTGCCGGCGTCGACGACCCACACCAGCAGACGTAAATCGGTCAGGTCGAAATGCATGATATTACCTCCCTACCCGTGTGCGGCCTGGCGTCCAGCCTTCGGCAATAACGAAGGCCGACTTAAAAACATACGCATTGTGCCGCATCCTTTACGCGGCAAAAATAGAAGGACCCGCACTTTGAGAAAAAAGCTTACCATGGAACCGACGCTGTATATCCTGTTAATCGGGCTGATATTCCTGATCGCCGGTATGGTAAAGGGCGTGATTGGCCTTGGCCTGCCTACCGTTGCCATGGGCGTGCTGGGCGTGGTGATGCCGCCCGCGCAAGCGGCCGCGCTGCTGATTATCCCTTCGCTGGTGACGAATATATGGCAACTGTGCAGCGGGCCGCACCGGGCGCGTTTATGCCGCAGGCTTTGGCCGATGCTGCTGGCCGTATGCCTCGGCACCTGGTACGGCGCCGGCATGATGGCGGGCGCAATGGCGGCGTGGACATCGCTGTGGCTGGGGATCCTGCTGATGGCCTACGCGCTGGTCAGCCTGCTTAACCGGCAGGCGCGGGTGCCGCCCGCGGCGGAGAAATGGCTGGGGCCGCTGGCGGGAGGAATCACCGGCCTGGTAACCGGCGCCACCGGCGTGTTTGTCCTCCCCGCCGTGCCCTATTTAAATGCCCTGGCCCTGGCGCGGGACGAGCTTATCCAGGCGCTGGGGCTGTCGTTTACCGTCTCGACCCTGGCGCTGGCGGCCAGCCTCGCCTGGCATCATATGCTGCCGTTGCACGCGCTGGGCCTGTCGCTGCTGGCCGTTATTCCGGCGCTGGCGGGCATGTTTTTCGGCGCCTGGCTGCGCGCCGTCATCAGCCCCGGACTGTTTCGCCGCTGTTTTTTCCTGGGCCTGCTCGGCCTTGGCCTGGAAATCGCCTGGCAACATTTGCCTTAGGCCGCGCCGGCGCCGGATTCGTCGCCCCAGGCCCGGTTTTGCAGCACCAGCCGATAACCGTCATGATCCTGAAAGGTCTTGCCCGCCACGTCCCAGTACGGATTAAACGATACCACCCGCTCGAAACCCGCCTCGCCCAGACGCTGGCACGATCGCCGCCACCGCGCCTCATCCGGCAGGTAGAGCACCAGCAGATCTTCCGGCGTCGGCGCCGGTGGCACCGGGTGCTGTTCGCAAACGGTAAATTCAAAATGCCAGGGCAGTCCCTGCGCGCCGAGCATGACGCCGTTAAACCCATTATGGCCGGTAAAACTGCCCAGCACCCGCATGCCGAGGCCCGAGCAGTACATTTCCCTGCTGAGTTCAAGGTTGGTGACGGGGCGGGCGATGCGCATATGCGATGTGAGCATGGTAAGATCTCCGGGTTAAACAGGACCGTGGCCCCTGGCATAACTATCCTGATCTCACTGTAATACATAACCGCCGTCCGGGCATCATCTCCAAACCGGATTGTTTACCCGGATAACGCTAGCCGCCCGGGACGACTTACGGACGCTCCCGGGCGGTATCGAAAGTCGCCCGTGCCTGGCGAAACCGGTCGGCATTCTCCACCACCCATAACCACAGCGGTATCATTTGCCCCAGCAACTGCCTGCCCAGCTCCGACAGCTCATACTCCACGCGCGGGGATTTCTCAAAATAGTCATAACGCAGCACCAGCCCGTCGCGCTCCAGCTGCCGCAGCGAGCGGGTCAGCATACGCTGCGTCACCCCGCCCATGCGCCTGGCTATCTCCGCATGGCGCAGCCGTCCCCCCACGCCCAGGATGTGTACGATGCCGAGCGACCAGCGGTTGCCGGCATGGGTCAGCACCTCGCGCTTTAAACCATCGTCGTCGTCGCTCAACGCGTCGCACACGGCCTGCGACCGTGCAATCATATCGCTCATTTCCACATTGCCTCCCGGTATCACCGGTGTGCCTTCTTGTTCTTCATCATGGGAGATGTAACCCTGGTCGCAACTTAATAGGAGAAGTCCATGAACGTCAACCCTGAAAATACCCACGACGCTATCCTGGTGATCGGCGCCGGCGAGCTCGGCATGGCGGTGATCCGCAATTTGGCGCAGCGCGCCGCCTTATCCGCCGGCACCACCATCACCGTGCTGCTGCGCCAGGCATCCATACACAGCCGGGAACCAGGCAAACAACGTGATGTGGCCGAACTGCGCGCGCTGGGCGTACAGTTGCTCGCGGGCGATCTGCTCACCGCGACCACATCGGACCTGGCCGACCTCTTCCGGCCGTTTACCACCCTGGTGTGTTGCACCGGCTTTGCCGCCGGCGGCGGCACGCAGCTTAAAATAGCCCATGCGGTACTGGCGGCGGGAGTAAAACGCTATTTTCCCTGGCAATTCGGCGTCGATTACGATCTGATCGGCAAAGGCAGCGGCCAGGATCTGTTTGACGAACAGCTCGACGTGCGTCATCTCCTGCGGGCGCAAACGCGCACCGAATGGGTCATCGTTTCCACCGGCATCTTTACCAGCTATCTGTTCGAGCCGTCTTTCGGCATCGTGGATCTGGCGCACAACACCGTGCATGCCCTGGGCAGTTGGGATAACGCCGTTACCGTCACCACGCCCGAGGACATCGGCGTACTGACCGCGGCTATTCTGTTCGCCGCGCCGCGCATCGTCAACCAGGTGGTGTATATCGCCGGCGATACTCTGACCTATGCGCGGCTGGCGGATATCGTTGACGGCGTAACCGGCACCAAGGTTCGCCGTGTGACATGGGATATAGCGTACCTCGCCGCCGGACTGGCGCGTGAACCCGGGGATACGGTGCGCAAATACCGGCTGGCCTTCGCCAAAGGAACCGGCGTGGCATGGGATATGAACCAGACGTTTAATCATAAGCACCATATCGGCATGACAAGCGCAGAGCAGTGGGCGCGGCAAAAAATCAGCGGACAATCCCGCAGCGCTGGCGACGCGGCCTAAAGCGACCCGGCCTGGCCGATGTGTTCTCAATAACGCGCCCGGACGGTAGCGCCTGGCCGCGTAGCGGCCGGAATAACGCCCGGGTTTCCTCTTGCCATAGCATGCACAATGTCAGGCCTCCTGTTTCGCAACGTTGCGAAAATGACTCGGCGCCGTGCCGATAATGCGCTTAAAGGCGCGGCTGAAGGACGCCTCGGAGTCATATCCCAGCCGCTGGGCCACCTCGGAAATGCGCGCGGAATCGCGGATAATCCACTGCCGCGCCTGGTGCATACGCACCTGCGCGACATAGCGGGCCGGCGTTTCCCCAACGATGGCGGCAAACTTGCTGGCGAAGCTGGAGCGCGACGCGCCCATCACGCCGGCCAGTTCGGACAACGGCCAGTCACGGTGGGGCGCCGCGTGGATAGCCGCCAGCACGCGGCCGATTTCCGGGTTGCGCACCGCGGCAATCCATCCCGCCGCGCTGCCGCAGCCGTGTTCTACCCAGGCGCGGATAATCTGCGCGGCCAGGACATCGGCCAGGCGCGTTACCATACCGCACGCGCCCACCCGGTTCATCGCCACCTCGCAGCCCATGGCCTCCAGCAAAGGCACGATCGCCGGCTCGTTACGCATCAGCTCATGGGCGCGCATCATATCGGGCATCATGCGCAGCAAAGGATGCAGGCTATCAAGATTAAAACGCATGGAACCGTAGAACAGCACGCAATGCTCGCCTTCCTCGCCGGCGTTTAAATCGAAGAAATTGCCGGTAATCGATTGACACTGCCAGCGGGGAAAGGCTTGCGGCGCCACGCCCGGGGCGCTTGCCAGCGCGTGCGCGCTGCCGCGCGGCAACAGCACCGCGTCGCCCGCGTTCAGCTCTTCCCATGCGCCGGCCGGGGTCTGCAGCCAGCAGCCTTTTTCCGCCACGAACAGAAAACAGGCGTCCTGGCGGGCCGGAAACGCAAAGGCCCAGGGCGCGGCAAGTCGGCAGCGGCCATATTCCACCCCGTCCAGGCGCAGTCCCCGCAGCATATCGGTTAAAGGATCGTTTAACGGCGGCGCGCCAGATTTGGACGAATTGTCAAGCATTACGGGTTTCCTAGCATGGATGTTCCAACTCTTCAACTGTACCATCCGGATCATACCTTGCAAAGAATCTCGTGGAGTCTCCATGTCAGAAAAGTCCTGTACCGGTGATGAAAGCTTGTCATGCCCTGGGGCGCGTACCGATAACGGGCGCTCCGCCGCGGCCTGGAGCGCGGTGGTTTCACTGTCGCTCGGCGTATTTGCCCTGGTGACGGCGGAATTTTTACCCGCCAGCCTGCTGACGCCGGTCGCCGCCGATTTGGGCATTTCGGACGGTGCCGCCGGGCAGGCGGTAACGGCGACGGCGCTGGTGGCCGCCATCGCGGGCCCCGCGGTGGTGCTCGGCACGGGCAAAGTGGACCGGCGCATGGTCGTCTGGGGGCTGGCGCTGCTGCTGGTGCTGTCGAATCTGCTGGCCGCCGTCGCCGCCAATATCTGGGTGCTGATCGCAGCCCGGGTGCTGCTCGGCATTGCCCTGGGCGGCATCTGGTCGCTGGCGGCCGCCATTGCCCTGCGCCTGGTGCCGGCCCGGTTATTGCCGCGGGCCATGATGATTATTTTTACCGGCGTTTCGGCGGCCACGGTTTGCGCCCCGGCGCTGGGCGCCTATCTGGGCGATATCCTGGGCTGGCGCGCCACTTTTCTGGCGGCCGCCGGCATCAGCATCGCCGCCTTGCTGGCACAGCTGGTCACCCTGCCCCGGCTGCCGCCGGCGGATGTGCCGAGCCTCGGGACATTTTGGCTGCTGCTGCGCCGCCCGGGCATCCGCATCGGCCTGGTTACCGTGATATTCGTCATCTCGGGGCATTTTGCCGGCTTTACCTATGTACGCCCTTTCTTGGAACAGGTGCCGCACTTTGACGTGCGCATGATTTCCCTGGCGCTGCTGGCCTTCGGCATCGGCGGGTTTTTCGGCAATCTCGCCGGTGGCTTTATCGCTGAACGCAGCGCCCGCCTGGGCGTTGGGCTGGCGGCGCTCCTGCTCAGCGTCATGGCAGCATTACTGCTTGCCTACGGCGCGTTGGCCGGGCTGGCTTTTGCCGCCACGGCGACCTGGGGTTTTGCCTTTGGCGCGCTGCCGGTAAGCTTCCAGACCTGGAACACGCTGGCCGCGCCCGATCATGCGGAAACCGCCGGCGCCCTGCTGGTGACGACGTTCCAGATCGCCATCGCGCTGGGCGCAGTGGCGGGCGGCCTGTTGGTGGACGGCTTCGGGCCGCCGGGCGCCATCGCCTACAGCGGCCTGACGCTGCTGGCCGGCGGCCTTATCATGCTGATCGCGGGCCGGCGCAGCGAGCAGCGGCCGGCGTAAAGCGTCGCAATTTTATACCGCTAAACAGCCATGGCTATAAAATATAGCCATGGCTATACTTAATCCCATGTTTTTATTGTCTTTTTTTTCCTGCGATAACGCTGTATCATCCCCTCTTTCACTGATTAACCGGTATGCGCCCGCCGCGCAGGACGAACAGCGGCAGGATCGATGCCAGGCACCACCCGGTAATAATAATGAATATGTACGCCACCATGATCCTCGCCTTCGCCATGTCGATGGACGCCTTTGCCGCCTCCATCGGCAAAGGGGCGACGCTTGAACGCCCGGGGCTGAAAGAGGCGCTGAGAACCGGCGCCATCTTTGGCGCGGTGGAAGCGATCACGCCGGTAATCGGCTGGATAATGGGCATTGCCGCCAGCAAATACATCGTCGCCTGGGATCATTGGATCGCCTTCATCCTGCTGGGTATCCTGGGCGGCAGAATGATGATTCACGGCTGTTTTAACAAAACCACCGACGATCTGCCGCCGCGCAGAAAACACAGTTTCTGGCTGCTGGTCACCACGGCCATCGCCACCAGCCTGGATGCCATGGCGGTAGGGGTCGGCCTGGCCATCCTGCAGGTGAATATCGTCACCACGGCGCTGGCCATAGGTACGGCAACGCTGGTCATGACCTCATCCGGCGTGCTGCTTGGCCGCTTCCTGGGCCCGGTCATGGGTAAATGGGCCGAGATCCTGGGCGGCATGGTGCTGGTCGGCATCGGTTGTCATATCCTGATCGAGCATCTCGGCCTGTTCAGCTAAACCGCGGCGCCTTATGCGCCGAAGCCATGGGGGCCGAGGGCCTCGACCAGGTAATCGACAAAAGACTGGATCCGGGAAGACAGCGCCGTATTACGATAATACACCGCATTAATCGGCTGGCGGACATCCAGCGTCTGCCGCTGAAACAGTTGACACAACCTCCCCTCCCGCCGATCCGCGCACGTCATAAAATCCGACAGGCAGGTGATACCGGCGCCATTGAGCGCCAGTTGCCGCAATGTTTCGCCGCTGGACGCGCGGATGGACGGCTGGATATGCAGCGGCAGCCCGCTGTCATCGGGCAGCGGCCATTCATTCAGCGCCTCGGGTTGGTTAAAACCCAGCAGGGTATGCCGGGATAATTCCGCCACGCTTGCCGGCGTGCCGCGCGCGGCCAGATAAGCGGGACTGGCGAGCACGCGGATGCGGCTGTTGCCGATAAGCCGGGCGTGCAGCGTGGAATCCTTCAGCCGCCCGATGCGGATCGCCAGATCGGTGCGTTTTTCCAGTAAATCGATAATGCCCTCATTGCTGTTCAGCTCCAGCGCCACCTGGGGATAGCGCTCACAATACCCCGCCACCAGCGGCACGATGACGTGCAGCATAAACGGCGAGGCGGCATCCACGCGCAGCAGCCCGGACGGCTGGTTACGCCGCATGGACAGCAATTCCTCCGTCTCCTCGACGGCGCGGACGATATCCCGGGCGCGCTCGAGAAAGGCCCGGCCCTCCTCGGTAAGTTCCAGCCGGCGCGTGGTGCGCCTGAGCAGCGTGGTGCGCAGTTTCTCTTCCAACCGCCCGAGGGTGCGGCTGGTGGCGGAAATGGTTTGATCCAGCTGCGCGGCGGCGGCGGTAATGGAACCGCTGTCCACTACCGCGATAAACGCCTGCATTTCATCAAGAGTCGTTTTCATATTTGATTAATTATCAAATATGTTTGCCGGATATGCCACTTTTATGAAATATATTCCCGGCAATGGTTTTACCGCGGTTTTGCCGGGAAAAACAGGCTGAACCGGGTGAGCCGTTTACTGCTTTGCGCATGCCACCTGCCCTGATGCAGCATCATGATGCTGCGGACAATGGACAAACCCAGCCCGCTGGCGCTGGCGTCGCCGGTACGCGAAGCGTCCGCGCGGTAAAAACGGTCAAAAAGGCGTTCAAGGTGCTGCGGCGCAATGTCGGGGCCGGTATTCTCCACGCTGATGGTGGTTCCCTCAGGCTGCTGCACGGCCCGCAGCACGATGGCCGTGCCCGCGTCGGCATAACGTATCGCGTTGGCCAGCAGATTGGCCAGGGCGCGGCGCAGCAGCTCGGGGTCGGCCCACGCCGTGGCGCCGTCCCGCGCACAGACCAGCGTCAGGCCGCGTTCTCCGGCCGGCCCTTCAAAATACTCGCTCAAACGCCCGAATTCGTCCGCTAACGACAGCACCACGCGCTGGATGGCATGGCCCGCATCCCCGGCCCGGGCCAGGAACAGCATGTTATCAATCATTTTTGCCAGGCGCTGCAGTTCTTCGAAATTCGAGCCCAGCAGGTTTTCATAATAGTCATTATCACGTTTGAACCGCATCGCCACTTCCGTTTGCCCGAGCAGTATGCCGATGGGGGTGCGCAGGTCGTGGGCCATATCGGCGGATACCTGGCTAAGCTGGCGAAAGTTGATTTCCAGCCGTTCCAGCATGGTATTAAACGCCGCGATCAGTTCCCGCAGTTCGGGCGGCGCATGGGTGATACCGATGCGCCTGGACAAAAAGCGGACATCCATCATGGCGGTTTCAGCGGCCAGGCGGCGCAGCGGCGCCAGACCCCGGCGGGTGAAAATCCAGGCCAGCAGCGCGGTAAGCACGGTGGCGATCGACGCGACGAGGATGATCTGGTTGCGGTACATGGCCAGGGTACGGGTGCGCTCCGACATCAGGCGGCCGGTGGTGATTTTTACCTGATAAGGCGCGCTGGCGACGTTTGCCAGGGCGGAGGCGGAAATAAAGGGAATGCCGCCGGCGGCCACCGCATGCTGTACGGCGGCGAGCGTCAGGGGCGCGTCCGCGGGCACCGGATTGATGTGCGGAATGGGCGAATGGCCGGGATTGATTTCAATCAGGGGGGGCCGGTCGGTAAATTGCAGCACCAATAACGACTCCGTATTGCCGAGCATATTGGCAAACAGGCCGGGCTTATCGTGAATCAGCGTCATGACGTCTTCATTGAGCAACAGGGTACGGATCTGCTCGACGCGGGTGATTAGCGCCCCGTCGTCGCGGATAATCAGCTGTTGCTCAAGAGTACGGTACAGGGCGTATCCGACGGTGGCCATGACCAGCATGACCAGCATGGCCAGGGCCGATGACAGGCGGGAGGTCAGCGAGAAACGTTTCATGTTTCGTCTTCACAGCGATAACCCACCCCATGGACGGTATGGATCAATGGCTTGCCGAACGGCTCGTCTATTTTCTGCCGCAGACGCCGCACCGCCACATCCACCACGTTGGTGTCGCTGTCAAAATTCATATCCCACACCCTGGAGGCAATCAGCGAGCGGGTCAGCACCTGCCCCGGGCTCAGCATAAACAGATGCAACAGGTTAAACTCCTTGTTGGTGAGGTCGACGCGCACACCGTTGCGCTCCACGCGCCGTTTGGCGACATCCATCTGCAAATCGGCGACGGCCAGCACGTCATCCTGCCGGCCCTGTCCCGCGCGCCGCAAAACAATCCGGATGCGCGCCAGCAGCTCGGCGAAGGAAAACGGCTTCACCAGGTAATCGTCCGCGCCCAGCGCCAGCCCTTTGAGTTTATCCTCCAGGGTGCCTTTGGCGGTGAGGAAGATCACCGGGGTATCAATCCGTTTGTCCATCACCTCCATCACCGACCAGCCGTCCATTCCCGGCATCATCACATCCAGCAGGATCAGATCGTAGCGTTCTTCCAGGGCCATATGCAGGCCGTCCACGCCGCCCGACGCCACGTCGACCACATAACCTGATTCGGTCAGGCCGCTGCGCATATAGTCCCGGGCCTTGGGTTCATCTTCGATGACGAGAATCTTCATATAATCTCCGGCGCGGCCTGTCGCGGCCACGGTTTAGTCTAACGCATGGCGCGCCGCCTGTTCTATCAGCGCCGCGACCTCTTGGGGATGGGATTCGTATACCGAATGGCTGGCGCCGGCGACTTCCACCGTATGACTATGCGCCCGCGCCGCATACATCCGCTCCAGGTCGGGACTGATGATTTTGTCGGCCTGCGCCACCATGTACCAGCTCGGCTTGGTTTTCCAGGCCGGGTCGGCAATATTGGCGGTAAATACGCTGGCCGAGGTCGGCATCTGCGCCTGCGCCTCGAACTCGGCCTGTTTGCGCGGCAGATCGGCGGCGAAATCCGCCGGATAATTTGCCGGGTTGATGTACAGGTAGCCGTCGGGCGTTTTGGCGAAAGGTCGCGCGGTGTTGGGCATTTTTTTACCGTTACTGGCCTCGGTTTCGCCATTATCCAGGGCGTGGGCCGCGATATACACCAGGCCGGCGACATGGGAATCGTTACCCGCCTCCGTAATGATGGCGCCGCCGTAGCTATGCCCCACCAGCACCGCCGGACCGTCCTGCATGGCCAGCGTACGTTTGGCGGCGGCCACATCTTCCGGGAACGATGTCAGCGGCTCCTGCACCAGTGTGACGTGATAGCCGTCCCTGGTCAAAATATCATACACCGGCCGCCAGCCGGCGCCGCCGACAAATGCGCCGTGCACCAGGACGATATTCCTGACCGGCGCGGCCTGGGCGGAAACCATGCCTGCCGTAAGCAAAAGCGCGCAGGCGGCGGATGACAACATAGTACGGGTTAACAAAATACGCATGATTTTAAGCTCCATATACCGTGGTGGCAGTGGTCTGTACCACTTGTTTCAGGTAAGGAGTTTACGGCCCCGGCGCTGACACCGGCCTGACGCAATCATGACAAAGTTATGACGACG
Source organism: Sodalis sp. RH14 (assembly GCF_047324285.1). Lineage (NCBI taxonomy): Bacteria > Pseudomonadati > Pseudomonadota > Gammaproteobacteria > Enterobacterales > Bruguierivoracaceae > Sodalis > Sodalis sp. RH14. The sequence continues at coordinate 302,736 of NZ_CP178739.1, read as the reverse complement.
GCGTGGTCCCTGCGCAAAGCGTCAAACCGGCATCGCTGCCGCCCCGAAATTATTCGCTGGGACAGGCGTCCCGCGAAATAGCATTTCCCGCCTTATAGCGTGCGAGATAATTGATTCTTTCAGCGAGCCAGTCAGGTTTTATCCCTGCGAAGATCGCAAAGAAACGGTTAAACGGCACAGGAACGAAACGGCAGGAAGCATGATTATTCTCCGGCCGGCCGGGAATAATCCCCTGGCCGAGATTGTTGGTTAAGCGTGGCCGCCGGGGACGGCCGCGCGGCAACGGCAGGGGGTGCTACTAATGCCGGGCGTCCTGATAGGCGATATAATCGCCGGATTAAAAAGGATGTCCTGATGACCAGAAAAACAACATTCAGCATGGAGTTCAGGCGGGAGGCCGCAAGCCTGGTGCTCGATAAAAACCATACCTACAAGGAAGCCTGTGACGCCACCGGGGTCAACGAAAACGTACTGTACCGCTGGGTCGCGCAGCTGCGGGCTGAACGCAGCGGCATCATGCCGCCGGGCATGGCGGTCACGGCGGATCAGCAGCGCATCCAGGAGCTTGAGGAACGCATCAGGTGCCTGGAGATGGAAAGGGATATCCTGAAAAAAGCCGCCGCGCTGCTGATTACGGACGATTTTAAGAGCCTGCCCCGGGGAAGCGGGCCGACATCACTCCTGCCGCCCCTGCCAAAACAGCACAAATAATTCCGACTGCGTTTTCACGCCCAGCTTGGCATAGATATGCTTTTTATGGGCGCGCACGGTCTCGATGGAGATACACAGGCGACGGGCGATTTCCTTGGTGGAGCAGCCGCTTAACATGAGCTGCGTCACCTCGCTTTCGCGTTCGGTCAGCATTTCGGTGCCCGGCAGGCCGGTCAGGAAAGGAGAGGCCACGCTCTCGGCGCGGGCGGTTTCAAAACGCATGCGCTGGCGCATCAGCGGCAGCAGCCAGGCCACGGACAGCCGCAGGAAGCCCATGTCGTGATCGCTGAAACGCCGCGCCCCGCCCAGCGATAAACACAAAATCCGCCGCTCATCCAACACCAGGTTTAACTGCACTTCATCCTCGACGATATTGCGCTGGAAATAACGGCGGTAATACTCGGAGTCGCGAAAATGGATCGGCGCCACCTCGTCCAGGCGCTGAAGCCCGCTGCGCGGATTGGCCCATACGCCAAGGTAAAAGGGGTCCAGCAGGTATAGGCCTTTCTGATAATCCAAAAACAATTTGGCGTCGCTGCCGTCACTTTCATCACTTTCGGCGAAGATCACCGGCGGCGCGTCGCGGATAAACAGCAGCGCCACCCAATTATCGAATACCAGCCGTCCATGCAAATAGCGCGCGGCTTTCAGCCAAAAATCCGCCTGGTCCAGGCTATCGATCAGCAGCCCGATATCATGGTGCCAGGCCAGGTCCTCCATTGATAAGTAAAGCTTATCACCCATTTGAGTCATCCCCGTTCGTGTTATAGGCAAGCATATCCCTACATGCATAATCGGACTAATGATTAACGCCATAAATATGCACAAAGGATAACAGTGTATGCAGCTTGAATTAATACAGGCACGCAACCGCGAGGGTGATATCAAAGGCAATATGGCGCAGGCAGTAATGCATATCGAACGTTGCAGTCCGCAAACACAGCTGGTGATTTTTCCGGAAACCTTTCTGACCGGCTTTGCCGAAAACGGCCATGTGGACGATCGCGCCCTGCGGCTGGACGGGCCGGAGATCGCAACGCTTAAGGCACTCAGCGTCCGGCGCGATATCGCCATCGCCATCGGCCTGCTGGAACGGGATGAACAGGGCGTCTTCAACACCACGGTTTTTATCACCCCGGAAGACGGCGTGGCGTTTAAATACCGCAAAACCCATTTATGGCCGGATGAACGCGCGCTGGTGCTGGCCGGCGATCGCCTGGTATGCGGCCTGTGGCGCGGCAAGCGGATCGGGCTGCTTATCTGTTATGACATTGAATTCCCGGAAACCGCCCGCGCCCTGGCCGCCATGGGCTGCGATCTGCTGGTCGTGACCAATGGCAATATGGATCCCTACGGTCCGGTACACCGGCATGCGGCGCTGGCCCGGGCGTTCGAAAACCAGATTTTTTTCGCGATGACCAACCGCGCCGGCGCCGGCGCCGGTTTCACGTTTGCCGGCGAAAGCGCGGTGGTGGATCCCTATGGCAACCTGCTCGGCGCGCTGGGCAGGCAGGAGGCGACGCTCAGGGTCACGCTGGATTTTACCCTGCCGGAAAAAGCCCGCAGCCAATATCACTATCTCAAGGACCGCCGGCTCATGTTATCCGGCCATATGGAAACCTGCCCCGACGGGCAACGCTGGTGGCCGCTTTAACGGCTTAACGTTCACTTTTTAAACTTGATGTTTAGTAAAACTAAACACACACGGGAGTTTTCCATGTCGGCATTTAAAAAGACGCTTACCACCGGTCATCTGGTGCTGTTCGGCCTGGCCTATATGACGCCGATTATCGTTTTGGGCACCTTTGGCGTACTGGCGCAGATTACCGACGGCCATGTGCCCGGCGCCTATGTGCTGGCCCTGGTGGCCATGCTGTTTACCGCGTTTAGCTACAGCCGGATGGCCAGCGCCTTCCCGGTGGCGGGTTCCGCCTATATGTACGTGCGCAATGCCATCAGCGATAACCTGGGCTTTCTCGCCGGGTGGGCGATACTGCTTGATTACCTGTTCCTGCCGATGGTGATCTGGCTTATCGGCGCGGTCTACCTCTCCTCGGCGTTTCCCGCCGTTGGGCAGTACGTATGGCTGCTGGCGTTTATCGCCGTGACCACATGTATCAATATTATCGGCCTGAAAGTCGCCAGCGCCGTCAACAGCCTGCTGATGATAGTGCAACTGCTGGTGCTGGCGGCCTTTGTGGCTCTCGCGGTGCATTATATCTGGGGCGACGCGTCCCGGCCGTTCTGGAGCCTGGCGCCCTTTACCGCCGGCGGCGCCCATCTGCTGCCGCTGCTGGTCGCCGGCGCCGCCGTGGCCTGTTATTCCTTCCTCGGGTTTGATGCCATTACCACCCTGACGGAAGAAACCATCGACGCCAAACGCAGTATTCCGCGCGCCATTATGCTGATTACGCTTATCGGCGGCATTATTTTTATCGCGGTGTCCTGGTGCGTACAGCTGGCGCACCCCGGCGCGGCATTCGCGAATACCGACGCGGCCGCATTTGAGATTGCGCGCAATATTGGCGGCGATATTTTCGTCACCCTGTTTATGATTGGCCTGGTCTTCGGCCAGTTCGCCTCCGGTATCGCCGCCCAGGCCAGCGCCAGCCGGCTTATCTATACCCTGGGCCGCGACGGCGTGCTGCCCCGGGTCCTGGGCAGGCTGGGACGCTGTAATACCCCGGCGAACGCCATCCTGCTTTGCGCCGCGGTCGCCCTGCTCGCCTTGTTTATGAGCGTCACCACTTCCACGTCATTTATTAATTTCGGCGCTTTCCTGGCCTTTACCCTGGTCAATGTGTCCGTTATCAGCCACTACTTCATCCGCCAGCGCCGGCGAGACCCCCTGTCCACCCTGCTCTATTTGGTTTGCCCGGCGTTCGGTGCCGTCGCGACCTTATGGCTGCTGGTCAGCCTGGATAAAACCGCCATGATATTAGGCCTGATCTGGCTGGCGTTAGGCGGGCTGCGCCTGTACGGGTTTCGTCGCACCCACCGGCAGCCGGCGCCGGTATTACATTTTAACGGCGATGCCGAGTAACCAAGGCGCCGGCATTCTTTTGCCCCTGCCTGGGGATATAAGCCCTAGACACCATGGCACGCCATGGCCTGGGCCGCCGGCCACAGCGCCAGCGCCATATCCGCCATGGCGTCAAGCGCAGCGAAACCGGCGCCGTCGCGTGCCTGGATAGACATCCCCTGCTGGATGCTAAAGTACATCCGCGCCAGCGCCGCGGTATCGATGCCGGCCGCCAGCTCCCGCTCCGCCACCGCCTGATCCAGCCGGGCGGTGAGCTTATCGATACCGCGCTGGCGCGATCGTTTCACCTGCTCGCCCAGCCGCGCGTATCCTTCACCCGCCACATTCGACAGCGTCACCATACAGCCTGGCGGCCACGCGTCCCGGGTCAGGATACGCGCCGAGCATTTCAGCCATTCCCCCACCGCTTCACGCGCGGTCGGCGCGGTATCCAGCGGCGACCATATCAGTGGCGCGATAGATTTTTCGTAGCAGGCCACGGCTTCCAGGAACAAGTCTTCCTTATTGCCGAATGCGGCATACAGGCTTGGCGAATGAATGCCCATCGCCTGATAGAGTTCCGCCATCGACGTCGCGGTGTACCCCTTCTGCCAGAAGAGTCTCATTGCCGCGGCCAACGCCGCCTCGCGATCGAAAGCCCTGGGTCGTCCTCGTGCCGCCATAACCTGCGCCTGCCCTCATTAATTATGTGTCGATCATTATAATAATACGCTTGATCTTCGGCGGCAATTCCGTTTAAGTTATTTTTGTATCGATTAACACATAAAGAGGAAGCGACCATGAATTCACTGCAAGGCAAACGCGCGCTCGTCACCGGCGCCAGCCGCGGCCTGGGCAAGGCCATGGCGATATCGCTGGCGCGGGCCGGCGCCGACGTGGCTATTACCTATGAAAAATCCGCCGACAAGGCCAGCGCGGTGGTAGCGGAGATTGAGCGGCTTGGCCGCAAGGGGCTGGCCATCCAGGCCGACAGCGCATCGTCCGGCGCGGTACGCGATGCGGTAAGCCAAACCGTGGCCGGGCTGGGCGGTCTCGATATCCTGGTCAATAACGCGGGCATCGCGCGCGGCGGCATGCTGGAGGATATGGCGCTTGAGGATATCGACGCGATGATTAACGTCAATATCCGCGGCCTGGTGGTCGCCACCCAGGCCGCGCTGCCGCACCTGGGGCAAGGCGGGCGCATTATCAATATCGGCAGTTGCCTGGCCGATCGGGTGCCGATGCCGGGCATTGCCGTTTATGCGATGACCAAATCGGCCCTGTTGTCGCTGACCCGCGGCCTGGCCCGCGATCTGGGCCCGCGCGGCATTACCGTTAACCTGGTCCACCCCGGCCCCACCGACAGCGATATGAACCCCGCCGACGGCGAAGGCGCCGAGACCCAGCGCCAGTATATTGCGCTGGGCCATTACGGCAAGGCAGAAGACGTGGCGGCCGCGGTCACATTCCTGGCGTCTCCGGCGGCGGGGCATATTACCGGCACCGGCATCAATGTGGACGGCGGTATTAACGCGTAATCCTAGCCGTGGATAGTGCCCTCCTGAGCCTCGCGCCAGGGCGGGACCGGCGAAAACCGTTCCCGCAGAAAACGCATGAACTGGCGCGTGCGCAGCGGCAACCCCTCACGCTGGTGGGTCAAGGCAATCACATTGGCGTCGGGGGTTTTCCAGGCCGGCATCAGGCGCACCAGTTCCCCTTTATGCAAGGCCTCCGCCACATCCCATTCCGAGCGCATGATAATGCCCAGCCCGCGCGTCGCCCACAGCCGGATAATATCGCCGTCGTTGCTCGCAAGCGTTGAGCGCACGCGCACGCTGCTGCTGGTGCGTCCGCGGGTAAAATGCCACAGCAGCACGTCTTCATTATTTTCACGCAGGGCGATGCAGGGCAGGCGGGCCAACTCTTCCGGCGAGCTGGGCTGACCATGGTGGGCGATAAAATCGGGTGAGGCGCAGACAAAACGTCTGTTGGCGGCAATAGCATGGCCAATCAAACTGGATGACCGCAATTGGCCGATATGAATCACGATATCAAACCGTTCGGCGGCTTCAACCAGCGGGCGGTCCGACAGGGTAAGCGACATCTCGACGTCGGGATAGCGCTGCTGAAAATCCGCGGCCGCCGCCGCCAGGTAACGCCGGCCGAAGCCAAACGGGGCGTTGATTTTCAAGGTGCCGGCAAAACCGCTGCGCCGCTTATCCAGCTCATGCATCAGGGCATCGTACTGCTCCACCAGCTGTTTACCGCGCAGGCATAACAGTTCCCCTTCGCCGGTAAAACACAAGCCCCGTGCGGATCGGTCGATCAAGCGCACATTTAGCCGCTTCTCTATGGTCTGCAAACGCTGGGTCACCGCCGAAGGGGTCAGGCCCAGCTGATGGGCGGCGGCCACGAGGGTATCGTTATCGCGAATCGCCAGCAGCAGCTTCAGATCCCGCATATCGTGCATAGGACATTCCTGAATCTGGGATTAATAATGATAAATTATCATAGTCACCGCCCGTTACCATACTACTGTGACTAATATTGCCATCCTGCTAAATGCATGAATCAAGTATTAAGTAGTACTGAATCATAGATACAGAAAGATTCAATTTACTCCGCCAGCGGCGGTTTTTTATACTGTCACTATTCAGCCGGAGGACCTATGCCCGATATAAGCGCCACCATGGAAACCCCTTACCTGACGCTGGATGTTGCGCGTCTGGACAACAATATTCAGCGCATGCGCCGCCAGGTTGCGCCGTTTAACGTTACGCTGCGCCCTCATGTGAAGACCAATAAATCCCTTCAGGTCAGCGAGCGTCTTTTTGCCGGGGAAAAAGGCCCGATTACCGTGTCCACCCTGCGCGAGGCGGATTTCTTTTTCGCCGCCGGCTACCGGGATATTCTGTACGGCGTGGGAATTGCGCCGAATAAATTAGCCCATGCCGCCAGGCTTATCGGCGCCGGCTGCCGGTTGCTGCTGATCCTCGATAACCTCGCCAGCGCCCGCGCGCTGACGGCCTTTGCCGGCCGTCACCAGGTCGATTTCGCCGTCCTGCTGGAAATTGATTGCGACGGCCACCGTTCCGGCGTGCCGCCGGCCTCGTCCTTGCTTATCGATATCGCCCGCGTGCTGCAAGACAGCAGGGTGCGGCTGCGGGGCGTCATGACCCACGCCGGCGGCTCTTATCACTGCCGCTCCGCCGCCGCGCTGGAGCAGTGCGCCATGGATGAACGCGACGCGGTGGTCACCAGCGCCGATATGCTGCGCCGGGCCGGTTTTCCCATAGAGATCGTCAGTGTGGGTTCCACGCCCACCGCGCTGTTTGCCCGCGACCTTAGCGGCGTAACCGAAGTGCGCGCCGGGGTATTCGCGTTTTTTGATTTGGTGATGGCCGGACTGGGCGTTTGTCGTGCCGGGGATATTGCGCTGTCGGTGGCGACCACGGTCATCGGCCATCAGCCGGCCAAAGGCTGGACCCTTATCGATGCGGGCTGGATGGCCCTGTCGCGCGATCGCGGCACCGCGGCCCAACCCGTCGATCAGGGGTACGGCCTGGTGTGCGATAATCAGGGCAACCCCATCGCCGACCTGATCGTCGCCGACGCCAACCAGGAGCACGGCATTATCGCCTCCCGTTCCGGCGCGCGCGATCTGCCGGCGCTGCCGATCGGCACCCTGCTGCGGATATTGCCCAACCACGCCTGCGCCACCGCCGCGCAGTTCAGCGGTTATTACCTGGCCGATACCCAGCCGCCGGTATTCTGGCCGCGCATCAACGGCTGGTAGGCAATACGGGGCACGTCAAGGCGGACATCAGCGCCATCGCGCAACCAGACTAAGGCCAGGCAAGGAGAAACCCATGGACCAAACCGCTATCCAGGCAGGGGCACCCGTATTGCCGGTGGAGCTGGTGTTATTTGATTTGCTTACCGCCGTGCTGGACTCATGGACGGTATGGAACCGGGCCGCCGGGTCCGAAGACGCGGGGCGCGCCTGGCGCATGGCCTATCTGGGGCTGACCTACGGCTGCGGCGCCTACCGGCCTTATGAAACCCTGGTGGCGGAAGCCGCCGCCGGCGTCGGACTGGGTCAAGCCGCCGCCCGCCGCCTGGAGGAGGGCTGGCGCGATTTGCGTCCCTGGCCGGAAGCCGTGGGCGTGCTTAGGGCGTTAGCGCGGCATTACCGGCTGGGCGTGGTCACCAACTGCTCGCAGCGCCTGGGTCTGGCCGCGGCCCTCAGCGTTGGCGTGCCCTTTGATGTAGTGGTCACCTCGGAACAGGCCGGCTTCTATAAACCCGATCCGCGCCCCTATCAACTGGCCCTGGATATCGCCGGCGTCAGCGCCGACCGGGCGGTATTCGTGGCCGGTTCGGCCTACGATCTGTTCGGCACGGCCAAAGTGGGCCTGCCCACGTTCTGGCACAACCGGGTGGGACTGCCCGCCCCCGATGACGCCCCCCGGCCGGTGGCGGAGCTGGCGACGCTGGCGACATTGCCGCAGGAGATAAGGCGGCGGCGTTAAACGCGGCGCTGCCTCCTGGGTTAACGAATAACGCTAAAGCTCGCCGAATCCTGTTGCTCAACCCAATCTCCAGCGCCAGTCCCGGCACCAGCGCAAATTCTCTGATATTATTGGTCACCAGCATGGCGCCGGGAAGCCTTCTGGCCGATTGTCCCGAAGCGCGTTTCGGCGTAGGTGATGGCCGATACCACGATACGGTGATTACGCGGCACCCTCTGCTCCAGGCGTTTAAATCACTATATATAATTAACATTATAATTAAAATAATCTATCTATAACTTGCAAAAAATGAATAATGATTTTAAAAAATGGATGAACTTTACCGCCCACCCAACATCCAACCCTATATAAAAACACACCACAATAGTCTATTTTAAATAGCAGTATGCGAGCATTGCATTCCGGTTAGATTATTCTGGGTCATTTTTATTTTACTTAAAATAATTTTAAAGTGAATAATTGGCATAATTTTTTTAATTAACGCGTTTTTAATAAAAATAAATTTAACGAGGATATAAGATGAAAAAATTGCTTTGCATGCTATTACCAATCGTAACGCTTAGCCCACTCACGTATGCGCACACCACACATGAGTCAGTAAAGCTGAGGGAAAACGAGAGTGAGCGGATAAAAAGCTGTACCAGGCTGCTGCCTGACGGCCATGAGTACCTCATAGATATCAAAGTGGCGGTTGATAAAAAATCACCGGACAAACAGGATAAAATAACGAGGGAACTGAATATTAGCGACGAAACAAGCCAACCCGTCAGTCAGGACCGGCAAGAGCAAGTCAAACCTTTCCTCCAGTGTATGATCGATAATGTACTTTGATAGATAAAATGTGAAGACTTAGAGGGCCTGAATGCTAATCAGGCCCATTTCCGGCCATTGCGATTTCGGTAAGAGCGTTAACGGCACAGCCGGTAATATTGCCGCCATGCCTTCCTGGCCCAGGCGATAAGCGGGGCTGATTTTTTTGATCTGTCTCATTGTGATCGCAATTTCCCCACCATTTCCCCGGCAAAATCGGTAGAATTTTCGCCCCAAAGACGCCATCCGCTTAAGAGTTCCCCGTGCCGACAAGCCTGATCCGCCCCGAACGCCAGCTGTTCTCCTATCCGCTTTACTGGGCCGAATGTTTTGGCACCGCGCCCTTCCTGCCCATGTCCCGCGCGGAGATGGACCAATTGGGCTGGGACAGCTGCGATATTATCGTGGTCACCGGCGACGCCTATGTCGATCATCCAAGCTTCGGCATGGCGATAATCGGCCGCATGCTGGAGGCGCAGGGCTTTCGGGTGGGCATCATCGCCCAGCCGGATTGGCGCGGCAAAGCGGACTTTATGCGCCTGGGCAAGCCGAACCTGTTTTTTGGCGTTACGGCCGGCAATATGGACTCGATGATCAACCACTACACGGCGGATCGTAAAGCGCGCCATGACGATGCCTATACGCCGGGCAATCTCGCCGGCAAACGCCCGGACCGCGCCACGCTGGTCTATACCCAGCGCTGCAAGGAGGCGTTCAGCGATGTGCCGGTGGTGCTGGGCGGCATCGAGGCCAGCCTGCGCCGTATCGCCCATTACGACTACTGGTCGGATACCGTGCGCCGCTCGGTACTGGTGGATGCCAAGGCCGATATGCTCATTTACGGCAACGGCGAGCGTCCGCTGGTGGAAGTGGCCCACCGCCTGGCGGCGGGAGAGCCCATCGCTGATATCAACGATGTGCGTAATACCGCCGTACTGCGTAAAACGGCGCTGCCCGGCTGGACCGGCGTCGATTCCACGCGCCTTGATGCGCCGGGGCGTATCGAGCCCATGGTTAATCCTTACGGCGACGACCTGCCCTGCGCCACCCGGACGGTAAACGCCGGCGACGCCCGGCCGGTAAGCGTGCGCGCGCCCAAACCCAAGCCCTGGGAAAAAACCTACGTCCTGTTGCCCTCGTTTGAAAAGGTCAGGAACGACAAGGTGATGTACGCCCATGCCTCGCGCATCCTGCATCATGAAACCAATCCCGGCTGCGCCCGCGCCCTGATGCAAAAACACGGCGACCGCTATGTCTGGATCAACCCGCCGGCCATTCCGCTGCTGACGGAAGAAATGGACTCGGTATTTGCCCTGCCTTACCAGCGCGTGCCGCATCCGGCCTATGGCAATACCGCTATCCCGGCCTACGATATGATCCGCTTCTCGGTGAATATTATGCGCGGCTGCTTTGGCGGCTGCGCGTTCTGCTCGATTACCGAACATGAAGGCCGCATTATCCAAAGCCGCTCGGAAACCTCCATTACGCGGGAAATCGAGGAAATCCGCGACAACGTGCCGGGCTTTACCGGCGTGATCTCCGATCTGGGCGGTCCCACCGCCAATATGTATATGCTGCGCTGCCAGGCGCCGCGCGCCGAGCAGACCTGCCGCCGGGCATCCTGCGTCTATCCGGAAATCTGCCCGCATATGGATACCAACCACGAGCCGACCATCAAACTTTATCGCCGCGCCCGGGCGCTGGCGGGCGTCAAGAAGATCCTGATCGCCTCGGGCGTGCGTTACGACCTGGCGGTGGCGGACCCGCGTTATATTAAGGAACTGGCGGAGCATCACGTTGGCGGTTATTTAAAGATTGCGCCGGAGCATACCGAGGCAGGTCCGCTGGCCAAGATGATGAAACCGGGCATGGGCAGCTATCAGCGCTTTAAGCAGCTGTTCGATACCTATTCCCGGCAGGCCGGCAAGGAGCAATACCTGATCCCCTACTTTATCGCGGCGCATCCCGGCACCCGCGACGAGGATATGGTGAACCTGGCGCTGTGGCTGAAGAAAAACCGCTTCCGGCTGAACCAGGTGCAGAATTTTTACCCCTCGCCGCTGGCCAGCGCCACCACCATGTATTACAGCGGTAAAAATCCGCTGGCGAAGGTGGATTATCACAGCGAAGAGGTGGTGATCCCGCGCGGCGAGCGCCAGCGGCGCTTGCATAAAGCGCTGCTGCGTTATCACGACCCGGCCAACTGGCCGCTGATCCGCGAGGCGCTGACGGCAATGGATATGAAGCAGCTGATCGGCAACCGCAGGGAGTGCTTGATTCCGCCGGCCACCGTGGATGAGCTCAGGACGGGCAAAAAGCGGGATCGCAACGCTCAGCCGGCGTTAACGCGGTTTACGGGGATGGGGGCACAGGCCGCGGGCAAGCCGACACGCTCGGGTGGCAAGGCTCCCGGGCGAGGGAAAAAAGCAGGATAAGATCGTGCGCTATCCGTTTAATCGATAATTGTAGCCGCCATCGCAAAGTGGATAGGGTAAATTAAATGATTTAATCGAGAAATTTAATGCGATGACTTAAGAGCCTAATAACTCATTAGGCCCTTAAAAAATTATTTATTCCCAACCCAACTGGGATTCATCGGTACGTTAGGCATGGGCGTACTAATAGGCATATGATTCGCGGCCCTGCCTAACACATCGGTGGCAACCGCAATTCCGACGCCTACAGGAGTGGGAATAGCCCGCATAACCGTTGTTCCAATGCCTATTCCTAAAGGCAATAAACCATTGGTATTGTAATTAGTATTGCCCACGGGATTGGGTTGATTGCAGGCTGGGTTAGGGGTAATACCAAACTGTGGTCTGATCATAATTATCTCCTTTTGTAAAAAAATGTTAATGAAATTCCATTTATTTATAATCTCACCAATATCAATAAGGTTTAATTCTTAAAAACATTAAGTGTGCAAAAGCAGCAATGAATAAACTTATGAAAAAAATAGTTATAAATACATCAAATGACATAATCAATTCAGGCGACGATGAGCTATAATTTCTGATAAAATAAGTAATAAAAAACAGGGTCATACATATGGAAAATACATTTATAAAATTAATCGTTTTATTTAATTCGGTTTTATTCTTAAAGTAAAAGCCCATTAATGATACTGAAAGTATCAACACGATCAATGACATTGTTTCTCCAGCGGTCAGCGCATGAGGTAACCCTAATGTTTATCCTTCAAAAAGTCAATATAGACAATACACAAGTTCGCCATGGTTTATTCAACAATATTTTTCAAGCACGCTCACATCATAACGATGACCGTTTAAGTGAGCGTGCCTTTTGAATCGCTTTACTGGGAACTATTCTCTTTTAGTAATTCAGTTAGTTCATTAATAGAATAGGGCGGTTTGCGCCGATGCAGCATAGCATGGCAATTCGGACATACGGGGCGCAGATCTTCAACGGGGTCGAGTTGATACTCCGCCCCAATCCCAGCCAGCGGCTTGAGATGATGGACGTGGATAAAACCTTTGCCGACCTCCCCATAGACCTTGGCAAAGTTAAACCCGCATACGGCACAAGACACGCCATGTTTATCGATGCACAGCCTGCGCGCCTGGGGGTTGCGTTCATAGATATTCACTGAAATGGTTTTAGTGGCGCCTTCATAGAACTTTTCCGGCTCCACCTCTTCTTGCGCCAGCACCTCAACGCGTTGCTCTCCCGATTGTAGAAACCCCCACAGGATTTCAACCGGTCGTATATCGCGCACCTGTATCGCCTTGGCGGTGCCCGCGAAGGTGAAGGGGGAGCGATCGTCTGTGCGATAAAAGATGAAATTATTGCCGATTCCATCCCGCATTGATTTGATGGAAGGCTGATTGATATGGGAGTCGGTCTTGCCATACCACAACAGATCATCCCCAACGAATCTATTGCCATAGTTATGGCCCGTACGCCCCGGCATGCCGATATTACAAAAGATAAACCAATCCCCATCGTACTGGGTATAGCCGGTATTCCAACTGCCTTTTTGCTTTTCTACGGGAATACGGCACAGGGTATAAAGATCATTTTTGGTATAACTATTCCCTACTACAAAATCATATGTTGCCATCCCACTTTCCTGCATGCATGACTGCAATCATTATCTTGCTTATAATCAATGATTACATATTACTACATATGATTTTGATTCTGGTACTATTATTACACCGACATCAACGTAACGTGCTGTCGTTTCCTCGCCTTTATTCGTTGGGGTGACGTCCCGCTACCCGGCCCGGCTGACCTTACGATCGGCGGTGGACTGCCCGACCATGAGTCCGCGATGCAGGTGGGTGATGGATTAATCGGCGGCGGGAATATCTCCGATAACGCCGGCGCCAAATTCATTAATGCCGGCGGCGATACCCAGCCCTTTCCGCGACGGGATAGGGTATAAGCGGGCCGCCGTCGGGCGTTTTTGAACAAGGTCGCGGGATGGTGTAGACGCATTTATGGCTACGATAGTCGTAGGTCTTATTCCTGATGAATACGACGAATAACGCAGCAGTTGTCGTCTTAAAAAATGTGTTAATTATCAGTTAATCGTCTTAAGGCGCATTTAACATGATCAATTATGGATATTGCTATGTTCTCGCTAAATCCCTCAGGGAGATCTTGTGCCGTTTTTTCTAATGCTGTGTTGGTATTCGTGATCACATCATCAATAATATTTTCCATCAAACCTTTATCATATCCAACTTTCTCGGCAGTAGAGAGCCAGTGCCTTTTATAAATAGTGTTCCAATGATAATGGGCATTTGTACCATAGACTGCCATCGCCATTTTTATCTTCTTTTTTTGCATATTCCCTTGCCCAAAGTAAGGATAAGCTGACATGACATCGTAAATGGGTGTTAACTCATATCCTGTAGGTCTAAGAAATAAGCTGAAATTTTTAGCATGGCCATCGATAGCGGCTAATAGCCAAAATAGTAACTGACATTTCATAAAAATTTCGCGATCCGTCATTGGCCGCGCTGAAGTGAGTAGCAGTTCCATGATATCTTTAACACCCGGACCACCCTTATCCTGATACTTACTACCACTGCTTTTTCCGAGAGCCTGGCACATATCTTCCTGGGGCAATCGGAAAATTTTCCCCTGCGCTAACAAACGATCAAAACGCGTCACCACTAGGACCCTCTGTTCTTCAAATGACTGTATGTAAACATGGGGAACGGGGATAGCCATATGCTGCAAAAACCGCAGGCAAAAGAACTCGTTATCAACGCTATTTGATAAATCGAGCTGCATTTGTTTATGCATATTTATTGAAGGCTTAATAATATGCGTAGTCGGCGTTTGGCCGTACGGCTTGCACCAGTGACCATCCCACCATGTCAGCGCTGTTTTTTCCTGTGCTCCGGCCAGTGAAATACGGAAATCATCGTCTTCTTCCATACCTAACATATTGGTAATGCGGGATCGGCGGATCACCTGTGCCACGTCTTCCGTTGCCAGTTTCTTCACCGTAATTTCAGGGTGGGTGTACTGGAGCTTTTGGGACGTTATAGATAATGCACCTACACAATCAGCACCGATGATTTCCAGTAGGTCAAAGGGATGGGTACTTGCCGCACCCAGGCTGTCGACGATCTTCTTTCTGATATTATCATTATCGGGCAGAAGGTTCTCAAAATAGGCATGTACCGCCTCAGTATGCTGTTCCTCACGCGCAAGAGGGATACTAAGCGAAATCGGGCGTCCTTGCCGGTGGTTTAGCCAGGTTTCAACATATTGGAAACTCATCCTGCCCTGTCGCCGGGTAATCACGCCTACCGGGATGCCATTCATTGAACAATAGAGCTGCTGGTACAGCGCTTTTCTGCCCATCACCACATGTCCTCACTGGTCTTTGAAGCGATACTTTCCTCGGCCATCAATCTCAGCTCCAGCGCGGCGCATACCGCCAGCAGCCGAGACAGTTTGGCGCTGCCGGGGTCATGTTCCAGCAACGAGATGTCTTTTTGCAGCATATGGACTTGCCGGCCAAGATCTGCCTGTGTCCAGCCTTTCTTGATACGCGTATCGCGGATCATGCGGCCTAAACTGTGCGGATTTTGAATGTAAACCTTCATTGAGGTGCCCCCTGCCTGACGCATTATACATATACAGTATATTCTTAAAATATACAAATATAGTATAAACGTGTTTTATACATATTTTGTATAAATAAAAAATATACCCATTATGTATAAAAAGCAAAGTAAGCCAGGGCATCCCAAGGCATTTAACATAAGTTCGTACAGCGCCCTTGTTGTTGAGACGTCATCCAAGGGCAAATGAGCAATAAAAAGGGCCGTCGCCGGCCCTTATTCAGTATGTCCGGCGGAGCGATTACACCTCGCTCTCCTCCACCGCCACCTTCTTCCTGGCGGCAAAGTTATAAATCACCAGCAGCACAAATACCCCGGTTATCGCCATGGTAATGGTGCCTCGGTCCATAAAGCGCGCCATGTTGCCCAGCATAATCCCCACCACGCCAAAATCGGTATCCGAGAAAGTGGTGTTGGCCAGGCCCATGGCGCCGAGCACCGGCAGCAGCGCCACGGGCAGGAAGGTGATTAATACACCGTGGGCAAAGGCCCCCGCCATGGCGCCGCGCCTGCCGCCGGTGGCATTGCCGAAGACGCCGGCGGTGGCGCCGCAGAAAAAGTGCGGTACTACGCCCGGCAGGATTAATACCCAGTGCAATTGCCCGAGGAAAAACAACCCCACCAGCCCGCCGATAAAACTGAAAATAAAGCCCAGCAGCACGGCGTTGGGCGCATAGGGATAGACAATCGGGCAGTCCAGCGCCGGACGGGCGTTAGGCACCAGCCGTTCCGAAAAGCCGGTAAAGGCCGGAACAATCTCCGCTAAAATCAAGCGCACGCCCTGCAGGATAATAAACACGCCGGCGGCGAAGGTTATCGCCTGCACAAATGAATAGACCAGATAGTTTTGGCCATGGCTGAACTGGCTTTCGACATATTCCCGGCCCGCTGAAATCGCCAGAATAAAATAAATAATCATCATGGTGATGGAGATCGAGATGGTACTGTCGCGCAAAAAACTCAGGTTTTTCGGCATGTTCATCTCTTCGGTGGATTTAGATCCCTTACCCACCAGCGAGCCTATCCAGCCGGAAAGAACATAACCCACGGTGCCGGTATGGGCCAAAGCCACCTGGTCGTTGCCGATGATCTTGCGCATATACGGCTGGGCCATCGCCGGAAAAATCGCCATCAGCAGGCCCAGCGTCAGGGAACCGGTATAAATCAGCTGCACGCCCGCAAACCCGGCCACCGACAAAATAATCGCCACCATACAGGCCATATAGAAGGTGACATGGCCGGAAAGGTAAATGTATTTCAGCCGGGTAAAGCGCGCGACGATAATGTTGGCCACCATGCCGAAAGCCATAATCAACGTGGTCGAGGCGCCATATTTTTCCAGGGCGATGGACACCATGGCTTCATTGTTGGGGATGATGCCCTGCACATCAAAGGCATGCTTGAAGATATCCCCCAGCGGCGACAGGGAACCGACCAGGACCGATGCCCCGCCGGCCAGCACCAAAAACCCCAGGATGGTTTTGACCGTGCCCTTGATGACGTCGGGAAAAGGCTTTTTCTGGGCGACCAGGCCGAACAGCGCCACCAGTCCGACCAGGATAGACGGCACCTTGAGCACGTCGACCACGACCAGTAAAAGGTTTTGTATAAACATAGCAACCTCAGCGGTAAGATGTATAACCTGTTATTGTTTCTGAAAATATTCGCTTATCTTGGTTTCCAGCTCTTTGATATCAATGATGCTGTTGACAATAATAAGCTTGTTTTCAGGTAGGTTGGCGCTATAGGCGATATCCCGGCCCATAACAAACACGTCGGCCGCGTCCGGTGTTACCGACCCCAGATCCGAATGTTCAACGTCCGCGGAAATGTTCAGGTTTTTCAGGACCTTCTTGATATTCATTTCCATCATAAAACTGCTGCCTAAGCCTGCGCCGCACACCGCCATAATTTTCATGCTTCACCTCGTTGGTCATAGTGAATAAGTGTCGATACTCAGTTAAAAACTGTTCACGATCTTGATTAATTCCGCCCGATCCCGCGCGTTAAATACGCTCGCCATCACGTCGTCATCCGACAAAAACTCCGCCAGTTGGGCAATCAGCTCCACATGGCTGTTGCCGTCAGGCGCGGCGAACATCACTACAAAATCAACCGGATCATTTTCCTGCGCGCCGAACACCACGCCCTCGCGCAGCTTGAGGATGGACAACCCCAGGCGGTTGGCGCCTTCCTCCGGCCGGGCATGCGGCATGGCGATACGCGGCGCGATTACAAAATAAGGGCCGATGGCCTCTTTTTGCTTGATGATGTTCGCCACATAGTCCGCGGAAATCGTCCCGTCCTGTAACAGCGGCTCGGCCACCCGTGTGATGGCCTCCCGCCAGTCGCCGACGGCGTTGACATACTGGATGCGATCTTCATTTAACCATGTTGATAAAGCTGGCATATTTAACCCATTCAATTGATTGACCTTGCATTCGCCGGCGCGCGTTAAGCCGTAAGCAGCGCGCGGGCGGCCGCCAGGGCATTATCTTTCGTAAAGCCGAAATGCCCGAACAGCACCGCCGCCGGCGCCGACTCGCCAAAGCTGTTCATACCGATAACCTTGCCGTCCAGTCCCGCATACCCTTGCCAGAATCCGGCGATACTGGCTTCAATCACCAGACGTTTACGCACCGCGATGGGCAGCACGCTTTCGCGCCAGGCCGCGTCCTGTTTTTCGAAGCGTTCAACGCAGGGCAGGGAGACCACGCGTACCCGCCTGCCTTGCTCCGTGAGCCCGGCGGCGGCATAAACGGCCAGCTCGATCTCCGACCCGCTCGAGATAATGATAAGTTCAGGAACACCGTCGCAATCACGCAGCACGTAGCCGCCCCGGGCGATATCCGCCAGTTGTCGCGCGTTCCTGGGCTGCTGCTCCAGCGGCTGGCGGGTAAACACCAGCGCGCTGGGACCGTCGTTACGCTCGATGGCCTGCTGCCAGGACACGGCGGCCTCAACCTGATCGCAGCCGCGCCAGGTTTCCATATTCGGCGTCAGACGTAATGCGGCGAGCTGTTCCACCGGCTGGTGCGTCGGCCCGTCCTCACCTAAACCAATGGAATCATGAGTATAGACAAAAATGCTGCGTATCTTCATCAGCGCGGCCATGCGTACGGCGTTGCGGGCGTATTCCATAAACATCAGGAAGGTGCCGCCGTAAGGGATAAAACCGCCGTGCAGCGCCACGCCGTTCATCATCGCCGACATGCCGAATTCGCGCACGCCATAGGAGATATAGTTGCCCGAGGCGTCATCCGGCGTAATATCGCGCGCCTGGCCGTGGCGGGTTAAATTGGAGGGCGACAGGTCAGCCGATCCGCCCAGCAGTTCCGGCAGCCATTGGATAAACTGGTCAAGCGCTTTCTGGCTGGCCTGGCGGGTGGCCAGGTTGGCCGGGTTAGCCTGCAGCCGGCGGATATACTCCTGGCTGTTGGCATGCCAGTCCGC
Source organism: Sodalis sp. RH14 (assembly GCF_047324285.1). Classification (NCBI taxonomy): domain Bacteria; kingdom Pseudomonadati; phylum Pseudomonadota; class Gammaproteobacteria; order Enterobacterales; family Bruguierivoracaceae; genus Sodalis; species Sodalis sp. RH14. The sequence goes on along the minus strand of NZ_CP178739.1, from coordinate 284,098 downwards.
CGGCAGGATTTTCTGGCTGCGCCGTAGTAAGCCGGCGGCTTCTTCGGGGTATTCCCGGCGATAGCGCGTAAACAGCTGTTGCCATTCCGCCTGGGCGGCGGCGCCTGTTTCGCGCGCGTCCCAGTGGGCGTAGATATCCGGCGGGATCTCGAACGCGGCATGGGTCCAGCCCAGGGTTTGCCGGACCAGCGCCACTTCCGCCGCCCCCAGCGCCGAGCCATGGCTGTCATGGCTATCGGCCTTGTTGGGTGAACCGTAGCCGATGGTGGTCTTGCAGCAAATAAGCGTGGGCCGGTGTGGTTCATTTCTGGCCTGTTCCAGCGCCGCCGCCACCTGCCCGGGGTTATGGCCATCGATATCGGCGATGACCTGCCAGCCGTAGGCGCGGAAACGGGCCGGGGTATCATCGCTGAACCAGCCGTCGACATGGCCGTCGATGGAGATATTGTTGTTGTCCCAAAGCGCGATAAGCTTGCCGAGTTTAAGGGTGCCGGCAAGCGAACAGGCTTCATGCGAAATCCCCTCCATCAGGCAGCCGTCGCCCATAAATACATAGGTGAAATGGTCAACCACCGGAAAACCTTCCCGGTTAAACTGCGCGGCCAGCGTCTTTTCCGCCAGGGCCATGCCCACCGCGTTGGCAATGCCCTGGCCCAGCGGCCCGGAGGTGGTTTCCACCCCGGGGGTATAACCGTATTCGGGATGCCCCGGGGTTTTGGCATGCAGCTGGCGGAAATTGCGTAAATCCTCGATACCGAGGTCATAACCGGTCAGATGGAGCAGGGAATACAGCAGCATCGAGCTATGGCCATTGGACAGCACAAAGCGGTCGCGGTTAATCCACTGCGGATCGGCCGGGTTGTGTTTTAAAAACTTCCGCCATAACACAGTCGCCATATCCGCCATGCCCAGCGGCGCGCCGGGATGTCCCGAGTTGGCCTTCTGCACGGCATCGATGCTCAGAAACCTTATGGCGTTCGCCAGCTGCTTCTCTTCCACGATTTTCCCCTATCCGACTGAATCCATGAACCTTATGTGGTGCTGCCAAGCCGAGGGGATTGCCCCTGAGCCTGAAACGCAGACGATAAAAACACACAGAATCCATAGCAGTATGTACATGTTGAATTTGTATAGTCATCTTTAGAATGCACCTGGACGTGACTATACACAAGAGGTAAGCTTGCAAAGATGAGCAGACAGGATGGCTTTACAGTAAAGCTGTTAACTTGATCACATTTATCATGCACATCGTGCCGGCTGGTGGACTTCTGTTCCCCGCTCCGGAAACTATGCCTTTGGTGTGCGCAATCTGATAACGCGGCGGAAGATGACGAGATGACCGACAATATTACGGAAAAACAAAAAGAGGTTATCGACTATATCCTCGCTAAAATAAAGGAAGCGGATCTGCAGCCCGGGGATAAACTGGACACGGAAATAGCCATTGCACGGGCGCTATGCCTCACCCGCGCCACGGTGCGCGAAGCCACCCGCATCCTTATCGATCAGCGCCGGATTTATCGCATCAAGGGGTCGGGTATCTATATCGGCTCCATTGGTAAAAATAATCAATCCGGCCGGTTTCATGCGCTGTCTCCTTTTGATTACCAGGCGCAAAAAGGCGGCCATCGCGCCGGCCGCAAAGTAATTTCCGCCAGTATTGTCGCCGTTCCCGACGCCGCGATGGCACAGGCGTTGCGTATTAAAAACAGCGATTCGGTTTATAAAATACTGCGGCTGATGAGCTTCGACGACATTCCGGTTTCGCTGGAGTATATCCATTTCCCGGTATCTCTGTTTAATTCAATAGAGTTTAAAGAGCTGGAAAATTCCAAATATTCTTATATCGAGCGGATTACCGGGAAAAAGGTTTATAAACGTGATCAAAATTTTCATGCATTTAATGCTACTGATCTGGAAATGATCAAACATATGAATATAAAACCAAATGACGCCATGATGGAGTTATATGAGGTCGTGTATCTGGATGACGGTACGCCTTTTGAAGTGAATATCGCCATCGTCAATACCAATATGCTGCACCTGAGCCAGGTATCGGTACGCGGCGATTGATAGCCGGCCGTAGCGGCATAAGATGACTGAGACAGCGTCGCCGGCATAAAAACCCCTGCATATATTCCTGCTTTGTATAATGGCCGGGCCTTAGCAAACGTCGCCCGGTGACGTTGCGCGCCCAACCGCACAAATAGTTTAAATGAGTTATTGCTCTATTTGCGCAAAAATAGCATTAAAAGCTTATTGCGTCGCCACGATATTATGAAAATCACCACCGTTATAATCACATTTAAATAGCGATTTTTTTCGCTGATATGTAAATTATCGCCGTATTTTTCCGTACCAACAGAAGCGGCGGCGATAAAAATATTTGTCATATCATCAGGTTATGTATTTTTTCTATTAATGCGTACTAATTAAAATAATTAATTAATAAAAATATCTTGCAACTATTTTTACTTATTAGATCATATGTGCAATAAGTCATTTTTATCGCTAACGGTTATTATAAACAGGCTAAGATTAAGGTAGACTTCCCGTACGGCAAACTGCCGGGTTCTGAACAAAGGGGTGACCATGGCAACAACCGCCAGGCTTGAAGCCCGTATTCCGCTGGCGCTTCACGCGTTAATCAAACATGCCGCCGACCTGCAGGGAATCACCATGACGGACTTTATCATTACCGCCACCCATGACGCCGCAAAACAGGCGATAGAAGAAGCGGCGGTACTGCAATTGGCGATGGAAGATCAGCTGCGGTTCGCCGAGACATTGCTGGAGGATCGTAAGACGCCGGCCGGACTATTGCGCGCCATGGGCCGGCGCAGGGAGTTCGGCGGAAGATAATGCGCGCGCTGACCTTTACGCTGCTCGGTGACCAGCATAACAAAACGGATTTCGATTGCGGCGTCCCCTGCCTGAACCTTTATCTGGCGAAATATGCCGGCCAGGAAAGCCGCGAACGCTTTACCCAATGTTATGCGGCCGCGGATAATAATAATAACGTGCTGGGCTTTTACACCCTCTCGTCCTACGCCGTGAATATCAATGCCCTGGCGGCATCCGCCACCCAAAAGCTGCCGCGCTACCCGACCGTGCCCACCGCCCTGCTTGGCCGGCTGGCGGTCGATATTCGTTATCAGGGTAAAGGCCTGGGCGGCTCGCTTATCGTCGACGCCATCGTTAATACCCTTAACTCCGCCATAGGGGTCTGGGCGATTAACGCGCAGGCAAAACATCCCCGGGCCAAGGCATTTTATATAAAATATGGTTTCTATTCTTTTGAAAAAAATGAGCATGCCTTGTATTTACCGTTAAACGGCGATATCACCCGCACCCTCTCTTCCTTAAATCGGCATTAATGCACCTGCGCGCCCCGCGTGTGGAATAAAACCGTTTATCGCCGGCCGATTCCCTCATATTGTCCTTAGCGGTGTGGGCAAGTCGCCCGATGAAATGCTATGGTAAAGATGTACCCCGGCATTCCATAGCCGCCGTTAAGGTGAGATGTTACACCGGCTTCCCGTTGGGAACGTCCGCAAGGGCCCTGATCATGCTGACAAACCTGAGTCATGACGAAAAAAAACGATTGGCGGCCATTGAGCTGCTGAAAGCGGATGAGCATGATCGTGACGAAATACTGGGCAGGATGACCCGGCTGACCGGCAAGACGCTGGGCATCGCCACCAGCTTTATCGCTATCCTCGACGGCGATACCCAGTATCTAAAAGCGCCCTACGCGCTTCCGGCGCCGGTGACGGAAACGCGGCGGGAAGACGCATTTTGCCTGACCGCCGTGGCCGCCGACGATATCACGGTCTGCGCCGATATGCGCCTGGACCCACGGTTTCGCGATAACCCGTTTGTGCGGGGCGAGCCTTATGTCAGGTTTTACGCCGGCGCGCCGCTGCGGTCGCGGGACGGCGTGATTATCGGCACCCTGTGCCTGATTGATATCCAGCCCCGTCTCTTTACCAGCGAGCAGATCGCGACCTTGCGCATTATGGCCGGGCTGGTTTCGGCGTTCCTGGAAGCCTGGCATAACATTGGCTATATCGACGCGGTGACCCTGCTGCCCAACCGCCAGCGGTTGATGAACGATCTGCGCCTGTTGCAAACGCCCGGCGCGGTCAGGCGCTATCGCCTGATGTTGTTTGACTGTATCGATATGCCCTTCGCCTACGAAATCGCCCGTTCCCTGGGCATGACGGTGGTGGAGGATATGCTCAGGGATATGGCCACCCTGCTCAGGCTGAAACTGGAGTGGCATGATACGCTGTATAGCGTCGCCACCGGACGGTACGCGGTGATTATGGACGATGACAGCCCGATACCGCCCGCGGCGCTTAACGACCACCTGGCGGGGCTTAGCGCCCATATCAACACGCAAATCAACATTGACCTGCATATTTCAGCGGGTTATGTCGGCTTTGCGCCGGGTGAGCTGGATCCTACCGAAATCCTGCGCCGGGCGGTAAGCGCCCTGCATGACGCCATCGGCCGCAAAAAACGCGTCATGGCGTATGACGCCGCCAGCGACGCCCGGCAAAAAGAGGATTTCCGGCTGCTGAATGATTTCTACCCGTACCTGCATGGCAAACCCGGCTTGTATCTGGTGTTCCAGCCCAAAATCGCCTTACGCAACGGGCGGGTAACGGGGCTCGAAGCCCTGATCCGCTGGCAGCATCCGGCGCTGGGCAACATCACCCCCGACCGGTTTATCCCGCTGCTGGAAAAAACCACCCTGATGGCCGCGCTGACCGACTGGGTCATCAACGCGGCCCTGGACCAGGTTAAGCAATGGTCGGCAAAAGGGATACATTTGCCGGTTTCCATTAACGTCGGCGTCAGCGATTTATCCCGGCCGCATTTTGCCGATGCGCTGGCGGAAAAAATAACGGCGCACGGGCTGCCGCCCGCGCTGCTGGGCATTGAATGCCTGGAGACGGAAAGGGTGCTGGAAAGCGCCGAGGCGCTGCACGGCCTGGAGAGGTTAAAACAGCGGGGCTTTACCATTTCGCTGGATGACTTCGGCACCGGCTACAGCAATATCGGCTATCTGCGCAAAATGCCCCTGGATATCATCAAACTCGATCGTTCCCTTATCAAAACCCTGACCACCGACAAGGCCAGCCATACTATCGTCAGCCATGTGATCAGCATGCTTAAGGCGCTGGACTATACCGTGCTGGCGGAAGGCGTCGAGGACGCCGGCACATTTACATCGCTGCGCGCGCTGGGCTGTGATGAAGTCCAGGGCTTTTATCACTCGCCGCCGCTGACGGCGGCGCATCTGGAAACCTGGCTGGGGCATTATCAAACGGCGCACGGTTAATCCCGGCGTTTGCCCGCCGACGGGGCGGCCCGGTCAGGATTTTGCCGGCGCCGTGCTGTCCCTGACGGCTAATAGCGTCGGCAGGAGGGTGGTGGCGAACGGCGCGCCCGGCTGCGCCATGCGCTTTAGCAGGGCCTCGCCCGCCAAGCGGCCCAGTTGCCGTTTTGGCTGATCGATGGTGGTCAGCCCCTGCGCGCGCAGCGCATACAGGCCGCCGACACCCAGCTTGAACGCATCGTCAAAACCGGTCACCGAGATATCGTCCGGTACCCGTAAGCCGCGTTCATTTAATAAAGCGATGATTTCCAGGGCGACAAAGTCATTGGGCGCCAGGATGGCGGTGGGCGGCGGGGCGCACTCTAATAAAGCCGCCGCGGCCAGTCGCCCGCTTTCCCCCTGGTAGGACCCCGCGATAATAAATCCCTCCGGCACGGGGCAGCCCAGGCGCGCCATTTCCCGGATAAAACAGGCCCGCCGCTCCTGGGCGGTAGAGGACGCCGCCGGACCGGCCACATAGGCCATGCGGCGATGCCCCAGCGCGTAAAGATGCTCCAGCAACTGCGCCACCCCCATGGCGTTATCGGGGCCGATATAATCGCCGAACAGGGGATCGGGCCGGCGATTGACAAAGACGCAGGGCGGGCCCGCCTGCAGCAATGCGAGCGCTTCATCCGCGACGGTCTGGGATATGAGGATAAGCCCGTCCACCTGGCGGTCCAGCAGGGAACGGATTAAGGCGCGTTGCTTAGCGACGTCCTCATCGGTGTTGCACAGAAACAGGGTGTAGTTGTCCACGGATACCGCTTCGTCTATGCCCTTGACGATCTCGGGAAAGATGGGATTGGTGATATCGGCAATCAGCACGCCGATGGTGGCGGATTTCTGGGTGCGCAGCGCGCGGGCGATGGCCGAGGTGCGGTATCCCAGGCGTTCGGCGGTATCATGGATAAGCTGCCTGCGCTGGGGATTGACGTATCCCTTGCCGGACAACGCCCGGGCCACCGTCGCGCGCGAGAGGCCGCATTCGCGGGCGATATCCAGCAGCGTCGGGCGTTTGGCCGCCGCCGTGATGGTAGTGATGTTCTTCATTGCGCCTTCTTCCCGCCGGCCCATAGGTTTCCTCCCGGGTTATACACTGGTTAACGATGTTAAAACTGGGATCGATCTCACAGCCAGCGCGCGCAAAGCCCGATAATTTATAAACCAGGTCGCCGCCGTCATGACCACGTGCTTTACCGCCGGGTATTCACCGCAGAGCGACGCTTCATCCGCCCCGTTGGGCGTTTTTTTTCATTATACATGAGATCGATCTCATATACGATTCATAACCTGCCGGGCTGACGATGGACGGGCGATAAGACGCCGGATAAGGGGGGGATAGTGAGCCGCACGACAAAACTGACTACGCTTGAAACCGCGGTGCATACCGTGAGGGACGGGCAGCGCATCGCCCTGGGCGGGTTCGCCATCTACCAGCGGCCCATGGCCCTGACGCGCGAACTGGTCCGTCAGCAACGGCGCAACCTGACCATTGTCGGCATCGTTAACGCCATTGAGGCCGATTGGCTTATCGGCGCCGGGGCCGTGGCGCGTATCGAGACCTCCTATGTCGGGCTGGAAAAATTCGGCCTGGCGAAAAATTTCCGCCGGGCGGTGGAAGCCGGCCGGCTGGAGGTGGTGGATTATCCTGAACTGCTGGCCTGGGACCGCTTTCGCGCCTCCCAGGAAGGGTTGCCGTTCTGGCCGTGCACCTTTCTCGGCGGCAGCGGCGTGGCGCAATACAATGCGGATATCGTGCCGTTCACCTGCCCCGTCACCGCCGCTCAGCTTTGGGCGGTGCCGCCCGCCCGGCCGGATGTGGTGCTGGTGCACGCGCCGATTGGCGACGAATACGGTAACGTGGCGTTTCACCGGCGCAAGATGTTGCCGCAAAGCGTGGATATCACCTTAACCCGCGCCTGCGATACGGTGATTGTCAGCGTGGAAAAAATCGTCACCCCGCGGGAGCTGCAAAAACAGCCGCACCTGGTGGAAATCCCGGCCTTTCGCACCACGCATATCGTCGAGGCGCCTTTTGGCGCGCACCCTACCTCGCTCCCCGGTATTTACGACTGCGACGACGCGGCTTTCGCGGAATATGTGGCGGCCAGCGCGACCCCTGGCCAATTCGCCGCCTGGCAGGACGAAACCCGGGCGCTGACGCCGATGGGCTGGCTGGAGCGCATCGGACTGACGCGCCTGCTGGCCCTGCGCAATACGGAGCTGCCCGCATGAGTGCGAATGACTGTACGCTTGAGGAAATCATCACCATTACGCTCGCCAGACGCTTTCGCGACGGCGAAGTGGGATTTACCGGTCTTGCGACCGGCGGCGCGGCCGCCCTGTATATTACCGGCATTCCCCTGGCCGCCATGGAATTTGCCCGCCATACCCATGCCCCCAATTTAACCATCCTGCTGGCCGGCTGGTGTATTAATCCCGATTTTTCCGCCCTCAGGGCGCTGCCCACCGCGGAATTCGACACCCGCTTGCAGGATCTGCCCTGCGAGGCGCAAATGCAAAGTTACCCCGGTCACTACGCCGTACGGCGCGGGGATGTGGATTTTGGTTTCGGCTCCGGCGTGCAGGTGGACCGGCAGGGCAATATCAACAGCACCTGCATCGGCGATTATCGCCGCCCGGACGTGCGCCTGGTCGGCTCCATCCTGCTGCCGGAGCATATGACCTGCTTCGGCCGCGAATACCTGATGATGCCCCATCACCAGGCGCGCAGCCTGGTCGGGCAGGTGGACTATGTGTCCGGCGTCGGTTATCCGGGCGGCCGGGACGGGCGCCGGGCCCTGGGCCTGAACCACGGCGGGCCGGAATGGATAGTGACGCCGAAATGCATTTTCGCCTTCGACGACGTTTCCGGCCACGCGCGGGTGGTCAGCATCCATCCCGGCATCGACCCGGACGACGTGCGGCGCAGCACCGGGTTCCCGGTATCCGTTGCGGATGCGCCGGTCACCCCGCGGCCCACCCGCGAGGAGCTCGCCATTTTGCGCCGCCGGGTCGACCCCCATCACGTGCTGATCCCCCATGGGCGGGGAAGCGGCTCCCCCACGCCATACTGCGCCACCACACGAGGAACGCCATGAAACCCAAACTGACCACCCTACCCGACGCGGTGTCCCGTATCCCCTCGGGCGCCACTGTCGCCCTGGGCGGCTCGCTGCTGCGCCGCCAGCCGATGGCGTTGGTGCACGAACTGATCCGCCAGGATATTACCGGCCTGCATTTGCTGACCTGGGCGACCACGCTCGCCACCGATATGCTCGCCGCCGCCGGCGCCATCCGGCGCTGGGAGGGCATTTACGCCGGTTTCTTCCGCCACGGGCTGGCGCCCAATTTCCGCCGCGCGGTGCAGGACGGCGCGATCGAGACCCATGATTATTCCGAATCCGCCTTCGTGGCCCGCTTTCGCGCGGCGGCCATGGGGCTGAGCTTCCTGCCGTCGAAAGCCCTGCTGGGCACCGGCATGCGCGCCGGCAGCCCGGAGGAAATCAAACCTATTACCTGTCCGTTTAGCGGCGACACCTACCTGGCGCTGAAAGCGGCGGAAACGGATTTTACCCTGCTGCACGGCTATGTGGCCGATGAATACGGCAATGTGCAGTGGCCGGTGGTGCGCGACAGCGATGACATCGATCAGATGATGGCTTGCGCGTCCAGGCGCCTGATCGTTACCGTGGAGAAAATCGTGCCCCATGCCGAAATATGCCGGCGCCCGGCGCTGACCTACATTCCGCACACCCTGGTGGAGGCGGTGATCGAAACGCCTTACGGCGCGCATCCCACCGCCACCGATGGGTTTTATAACGAAGACGAGGCGGCGCTGAAAGCCTGGCTGGCGGCGGCAAAAGAGCCCGACGGCCCGGCGCGGTACCTGCGCGACTATATTCTCGCCACCCGGGATCGCGCCGGCTATCTGGACAAATTCGGTTCCCATACCGCGCTCAGCGCCTTTGACGTCGCCAGGGAGATATAAGCTTATGACCGCAGATGATTACACCACGGAAGAACTGATGATAACCGCCATCGCCCGCGAACTGCGCGATGACGAGCTGGGTTTTGTCGGCCTGGGCACCGCCGCCCGCGCCTTTACCCTGGCGGTGGGCATCCCCATCGCCGCCGCGCGCCTGGCGCAGATCCGGCACGCGCCCGGGTTCTCCATTTACTGGGGCAACCTGCTGACCCCGTCCCTTGACGCCATTCCCGACGCGCTGCTGCAGGATGCCTATACCCGCTGGCCGGCCGCCGCGTCCCCCGCCGATGTGGGCTATAAAATCGATATGGTGACCCGCGGCCGGTTTGATGTGTCCTTTGAGTCCGCGCCGCAGGTTGATCGGTACGGCAACCTCAATATTACCGCCCTCGGCGGCGGCAGCCCGCCGAAAACCAGGCTGGTGGGCTGCCTGGCGCAAACCGAGCACCTGGCTTTTATCAAACGCCCGATTATCGTCACCGATCTGTCCCGGCGCGGGTTTGTGCCGAAGGTGGATTTTATCACAAGCGTCGGGTATCTCGACGGCGGCGACAGCCGCCGGGCGCTCGGCCTGCCCGGCCCGGGTCCCAGCCTGTGCGTAACCGACAAAGCCATTTTCGATTTCCATCCGGCGTCGAAAATGATGCGTTTACGCTCGATACATCCGGGTTTTACCCTGGAGCAGGTGCTGGACAATATGGGGTTCGAGCCGGTTATTGAAGGCGAGCCCCGGCCAACCGCGCCGCCGACGGCGGAAGAGGTGCATTTGATTCGCAAGGTGATCGATCCGCACGGCACGCTGTTCCAGCCAGGATCGGTTTAACCGGATTATCGCGCCGGTTCCGGCCTGGAACCGGCCAGGGAATAGCGCGCGGAGTATGGCCCCTGACGCCGCCGGTTAGTCCGCTTTGGCCGGCCCGGTGGACCCGCGCACGATAAGCTTCATCGGGAAGATTTTCTTTTTAGGCTTGGGCGTGCTTTTCTGGCGGATCATTTTCATCAGCAGCGTGCTGGCCGCCGCGCCCATTTCACGCCGCTGCAGGGCAATGGTGGTCAGGTTGATGGGCGAAAACGACGCCATCTCGATATCATCCAGGCCGATTAACGAAAAATCGGCCGGTATGGCCAGTCCCGCCTCATGGGCGGCATTCATCACGCCGATGGCGCTCATATCATTGGCCGCCAGTATCGCGGTGGGCCGCGGGTCCATGGCGAAAAACCGTTTGGCGGCCCGGTACCCGCCCATGACATGGTAATCGCCCTGTACCACATAGCCGGGCGGCACCGGCAGCCGATGCGCCGCCATGGCCTGGAGGTAGGCCTCATAACGTTCGTCGGCGGTGGAGGAGTCGCCGGGGCCGCGAATCAGGCCGATACGCCGGTGGCCAAGGCCGGCCAGGTGCTTCACCGCCGCGCCGATGCCTTCCTCGTTATTGGCGCCGACATAGGTGTCTTCATGCGCAAGCGATCGGCGTTGCAGCAGCACGTAGGGCGTATCGCCCGCCAGCAGTTCCCTGACCTCCGGCTGCCCGCAGTGCTGCGACAGCAGCACCAGGCCATCCACCCGGCGGTCAAGCAGCACGCGCATCTGCTCGAGCTGTTTTTCCAGCCTGCCGTCGGTGTTGCACACCAGCAGGCTGCATTGTTCTTGATCGGCCACATCCTCGATGCCGCGCAGGAAATCCGGCGACGACGGGTTGGCCACGTCGGCCAGCAGCACGCCCAGCGTAAAAGTGCGGCGCATGCGCAGGGACCGCGCCACCACCGATACCCGGTAGCCCAGCCGGTCGGCCGCCGCCTGTACTTTCAGCCGGGTGTCCGCCCTGACATTGTCCTTGCCGCTCAGCGCGTTGGATACCGTGGACAGGGCAACCCCCGCTTCGCGGGCCACATCATGGATGGAGACTTTGTTAGTCGATGACGGGCGCTTACCTGGCGCCGATTTTTTTGCCATTCAATCCGAACCTTGCACCCTTAAGCGAGATGAGCCGGGAAACCTTCGTGAACGTTATTGTACCGTCGCGCCCGCTTAAAAAAACGTTTTTATTCACATAATCAGAGATATCCCCGCGCCAGGCCCCGGCGGTCAGGCCGGCCCCGTGCTCGCCGCCGGAGCGACCCGCCCGCAGCGGCGCCGGCGTGAAAGCAGAAAACCGTTAAACGAAGCGCGCCGGGGCGATAGCATCCGGCCGGTGTCGGCGCGCCGCGCCTTCGCCCCGGGACACGTGACTAGCGCGTTTTCAGCAGGTACGATTCGGCGTTACCTTTATGCTTTTTTACCGGCATCATATCGCTGTTCAGATCGCGCCCGAGCGTTTCACCCGCCCCGAGGGCGCACAGCGCGGTAATCAGGCCGCAGACGATAATCATCAGGGCTATGGGCCAGAATGCGCCGCCGGCCCAGGCCACCAGCACGGTGGCGACCGCGGGGGTAAAGCCGCCGAAGATGCCGGCAATCTGCGAGCCGACGGAGACGCCGGTATAACGTACTTCGGTGGAAAACAGTTCCGACAAATAGCAGGGTTCGATACTGTACATCGACCCGACAATAAAACTGTAGGCCAGCACCAGGCCGGCATAAATACCCCAGATATTGCCGGTGTTGATCAAGTAGTAAAACGGATAGGCCAGCAGGCACGAACCCAGGGAGCCGATGAGGAATACCGACCGGCGGCCGATTTTATCGGAAAGCAGTCCCCACAGCGGGAAGGTAATAATCCCCGACGCCGCCGCAATCATGACGCCGAGTAACACCGTATTGCCCTGCATGCCAAAGTGAGAGGTGCAATATTGCAAGACAAAACTAATAACCAGGTAACCCACCACGCTTTCACTGACGCGCAGCCCGGCCGCCAGGAAAATCTGTTTGGGAAACTTTTTAAATACCACGACGATGGGCAGCTTATTTTTCTCGCGTTCCGCCTGCACTTTGCGAAACATCGGCGGTTCCTGGATTTTCAGGCGGATAAAGATGCCCACGAACATCAGCAAAATACTGGCGAGGAAAGGAATGCGCCAGCCCCAGTCCAGGAAGATGTCCTTCGGCAATGACGAGGCCAGCGCAAACGCCATGGTCGAGACCAGTACGCCGAATACGTTGCCCAGCTGGACAAAGGTGCCGTAAAAGCCGCGCCGGTTCGGCGGCGCGTATTCGATCATCATGGTGGTGGCTCCGCCCCACTCGCCGCCCACCGCCAGCCCCTGGATTAACCGGGTTATCACCAGCAGGATGGGCGCGGCCACGCCGATGGTTTCATAGGTGGGCAACAGGCCGATGACCACGGTCGCGCCGCCCATAATGGTCACCGAGGCCAGCAGCATCGCCTTGCGCCCGATCGTATCGCCGAAATGGCCGAATATTACGGCGCCGATGGGGCGCGTAATAAAGGCCACGCCCAGCGTGGCGAACGAAACGATGGTGGCGACGGTGGGCGGCATATCGCTGAAAAACAGATGGGGAAATACCAGCCCCGCCGCCGCGCCATAAATAAAGTAGTCATAAAATTCGATAAAAGTGCCAATCAGGCTGGCAAACGCCACACGCGACAATTCCTTTTTATTTATTTTCTCCGCCGCGGGCTGTTGCGCGGTTTCGTTCGTTACGTTAGTCATATAACCTCCGTCAGGAGCTATTAGTGTAGGGTTGTTTTTATGCGCGCGGTTTCCCGCACGCTTTATAGAGCGTGATGACAATAAAAATAAAGATGAGCCGTTAACTACCGCTAACGGCGTTATGCGTTATGTGCTTTATCGGCGCTTGCCCACCCCACGGCGGTCATGTCTCCATGCTGGTTCTCGGCCCAGACATGGAAGGTCACCCGTTGCCCGACGATGTCCTGGACCACGGCTTTGCAGGTGATACGGTCGGCACGATAGACCGGTTTGATATAGGCCATTTTTATCCAGCCCGAGGTATGCCACGACGGGCCGATAAAACCGGCCAGCATTTCCGCCACCCAGCAGGTTTCCATCATGCCCTGGGCCAGGGTGTCGCGAAAACCGGCCTTAAGCGCCACCTCGATATCGGTATGGATGTTGTACCACTGGGTATTGCCGCCGGAGAACACTGTCATTTGCCCCTGTTCCGGGCATTTGGTGAGCGGCGTAACCGGCGTGCCCGGGCGCAGCGCGGCGTCCGCTTTCGCCGCGGGCGTCACATGCGCGGGCCAGTGCGGTTCGATATGGCCCGGCGCGGGCGCGGCGCGGGACCCGCCGGCGCCCAGCTGGATATTGTCCGGAATGCGCATGATCTCGGTGCTGATCTGGCGCACGTAGAGTTCGCCGGTATCGGCGTCGCGGGCCTCGGTATCAAACACGGTATAGCCCTTGCCGCGCTTCATATATTTATCGGTGTATTTGCCGGTATAACGCAGCCCGGCGTTTAGCGGAACCGGGTTCACAAACCAGATCTCTTCCTTTTGATGCAGCCCCACCGTGCGGCTGGGATCGTAAACGCTGCAGAACAGGGCCACCAGATCGCGGCCCAGCATGGCGGCCGGCACGTACGGCCCGGACGCAGGGCAATAGTCCGCGCTGTAGTCGTCCAGGGCAAAACAGGCGCGGCGGCGATAGGCTTCATCCGCCGTTACCGCCAGCGGGCCGATTAATTCGCCGACCACCACATTTTCATAGGTCGGATCCCGAAGTTCAGGGTTGATACGGGCCATATAATCCTCCTCCTGGCGGCGTTTACGCCTTGTGGGTATGGGTGATGCCGCACCACTCGGCCAGCACTTCGCCGGTATGCTCCCCCACCAGCGGCGGCGGACGGCGGATCATGCCGGGCGTGTCCGACAGGCCGACGGTAACGCCATGGGTGGTATAGACGCCGGCGGTGGGATGCGTAATATCCACCAGTTGGTTGCGCGCCCTGAGCTGCGGATTCTCCAGCACCTCGTCAATGGTGGCGACCTTGGAGCAGGGCACGCCGGCCAGATCCATCCTGGCCACGACGTCCTCCGCGGTATGGTTTTTTATCCAGTCCGCCACCACCCCGTCGATGGCGCGGTAGTTTTCCAGGCGCGCGTGATAGGTGCTGAAGCGGTCATCCGCCAGCAAATCGGCGCGCTCCATGGCCTGCGCCAGGCGGCCGAACAGCGTATCGGTGCCGGCGGACAGGTAAATCCAGGCGTCGTCGCCGGTCTGGTAGCTGTTTACCGGCGCGGAGAAACGATCGAGATTGCCGATGCGCGACATGGTGCTGCCAAGCTGGGCCTGTTCCGGGATGGCTGAAATCAGCATGCTGATGGCGCTGTCGAGCAGGCAGGCCTCCACCAGCTGCCCGCGCCCGGTCAGGTGACGGGCGTTCAGCGCCGCCAGCGTGCCGATGGTGGCGTAAAGGGCGGAGGCATAATCCACCATAAAGGTGCCGGACATGGTCGGCGGACCGTCGGGCTGGCCGCAAATGCTCATCAGGCCGCTCATCGCCTGGGCGATGGCGTCAAAGCAGGGACGCTGCGCCAGCGGGCCGGTTTGGCCGAACCCGGAGATGCGTACCATGATCAGGCGCGGGTTGAGTTGTTTCAGGGCTTCCCACCCGCAGCCCATTTTTTCCATGGTGCCGGGGCGAAAGTTTTCGATCAGCACATCGGCCGCGGCGATCAACTGCCGCAGCTGTTCCTGGTCTTGCGGGTCGCGAAAATCCAGCGCCAGGCTGCGCTTATTGCGGTTGAACGACAGGAAATAGAGGCTTTGTCCGTTTAGCTGCGGCTTGTTCTGGCGCGTGTCCTCCCCCTTGCCCCGCCGCTCGACTTTTACCACGTCCGCGCCCAGATCGGCCAGTTGCATGGCGCACAGGGGACCGGCTATAAAACGCGACAGGTCGAGCACTTTCAGTCCTTCCAGGGATCCTGGCATCATGACACCTCCTGAGGGATTGCCGCATGGCCGGCGGCGGCGTGCACCAGACAGGCAAAAGCCACCATGCCGGGATCGTCCAAACCGATGGAACGTTCGGCGAACATGCGCGCGCGGCCGATTTTATTAGGTTTTTGCCGGTATTCTTCCAGCGTGGCGCGCACCGCGCCGACGGCAAGGGCGTGATAATCGTCGCCCGGCGCCGCCGCCTGCAGCGCCCGGCGCACCGCATCCAGCGGGTCCAGCACCGTTTTATCGCCAAGGCTTGCGCCGCCGCGCGCCATCAGCGCCGCCAGCACCGCCTCCAGCAAAGGCGCGATATCCTCGCGCCGCAGCGTGGTTTTGCCGGCGCATTGTTGCGCCGCGGTCAGCAGCGCCACCCCCAGCAGGGTACCAAAGCTTGATCCCGAGGCGCGCACGCAGGCCATGGCCGCGGCCTGGAATACCGGGGCGATATCCGCGGGCGCCGCCGCCAGGGCCTGGTCGGTTAACCGCGCGCATTTCTCAAGGGTCGCCCCCAAATCGCCGTCGCCCAAACGGCCGTCCAGCTCGTTAAGCCTAGGCGAGACCTCGCGGATTTTGGCGGTACATCGCGTCAACAGCGCAATCAATTCCTGATTGGTCATCAGAGATTACTCCAGTAGGGACAATGGGCCGGCTCCAGCAGCAGGGATTCAAGTTCCCCGTCCAGCCTGATGAGAGACAATGACATGCCGGCCATTTCCATCGAGGTGGCATAACGGCCGGTGCGGGGCGCCACGACCTGGATGCCCTGGTCACGCAGGCGCCGGTCTACATGGCGATACAGTATAAACAACTCTTCCAGCGGCGTGGCGCCGAGGGAATTGACCATGACCGACACCCGGTCGCCGGCGGCGAAACCGCCGTCCTGAATCAGCGTATCCAGCATTTCACCCACCATTTCATCGGCGCTTAGCAGCGGGCCGCGGCGGATGCCCGGCTCGCCGTGGATGCCCATGCCGATTTCCATCTCGTCGTCGCCCAGCGTAAAGGTCGGTTTGCCCGCCTCCGGTACGGTACAAGACGACAGCGCCACGCCGAGCGTGACCGTGTTGTCCAGGGCGCGCGCGGCGACGGCGGCGACGGATTCCAGCGTGGCGCCGGGCTGCTCGGCCCTGGCGCCGGCAATTTTATAGGCATAAACCAGGCCGGCGACGCCGCGGCGTTTGTGCCGTTCCGCGCGCGGCGCGCTGCCGGCGTCGTCGGCGGCCAGCACCGTCGCCGTGCGGATATTTTCCGCCGCCAGCATCTCGGCGGCCATGGCGAAATTCATCTTGTCGCCGCCGTAATTGCCGAACAACAGCAGTACGCCCCGGCCGTTATCGGCGGCGCGAATGGCGTCCATGCAGTCCATCACGGCGGGGCCGGCAAACACGTTACCCACCGCGCAGGCATCCAGCAGGCCCTGGCCGACATAACCGGCAAACAAAGGCAAATGCCCGCTGCCGCCGCCGGAAACAATCGCCACTTTATCTTTTTTGACGCCGGCGTTGCGTACCACGACCCGGCCCTCTTCCCCGATCTGCCGATAGAGGTGGGGATGCGCCAGGCACATGCCCGCCAGCGCCTCATCGGCATAGGCGTCGGGGGAGTTCAGTATTTTTTTCATAGCGTCTCTCCGCCTGTCAGTAATCCAGGTTCTTTTGCCCGTCGAACATCGTCACCGGGGGGTAGGCGCGCTGTTCGGTAATCACATCGATAACGGTGGTGTTATCGGCGCTGAAGGCGTGTTTCAGGGCCGGTAAAAAATCAGCGGGATTCTCGATACGCACCCCCTCGCAGCCGCAGGCGCGGGCAATGGCGGCATGGTCCACCGGCTTGAAATCACAGGCGTCGGAATAATCGCCGAACAGCGTTTTCTCCGCGTGTTTTTCGTAGCCGAGGATTTCATTATTCAGCACCACCAGCACCACATTGGCCCCCATGCGCCGGGCGGTTTCCAGCTCCGACCATACATGGGCGAAACCGCCGTCGCCCACCAGCGCGAAGACCGGCGCCTCGGGACGTGCGATCTTGGCGCCTACCGCATAAGGAAATCCCCACCCCAGGCCGGCCAGGCCGCGCGGGGTAACAAACCGGGCGCCGACGGCGCGCGCCTTGAGAAAATTGGCCACCCAGATCGAGGAATAGCTGGCGTCGGAGACCACGATCGTCTCCGGCGTTAAGAGGGAATCCAGATCGAGCATCAGGCGTTCCGGGCGAATCGGGCGGGCGTTGAGATCCAGGGTTTGCTGCACCTCCGATTGCCAGGTTTCATGGGCGGCGGCAATCCTGGCGGCAATGGCGGAACGGGCGCCGCGGCGTTTGCCGAGATCCTGCCGTTTCATGGCCGCCGTCAGCGCCTGCAGGGTCAGTTTGGCGTCGCCCACCAGACGCAGCGCGTCGTAGTTGCGGCCCACTTCCTGGCTGTCGATATCCAGGTGGATATATTTGGCCTCCTGCGGATACAGGCTCCAGCTATCGGTGCCGTTCTGGTTGGTGCGGTTGCCAATCAGCAGGATGACATCGGCGCCGGCCACCATATCGCGCAAATGGCGGGTACGGCCGCGCGCGCCCATAAAATACCCGACCACGCCCAACGAAAGCTCATGGTCCTCGCTGACCGCCCCTTTGCCCATGGCGGTGGTGGCCACCGGCAGGCAGGCCGCATCCTGCAGCGCCGCAACCTCCCGGGCGGCATCGGAAATATGCACGCCGCCGCCGGCGATAATCAACGGCGCCGCGGCCCCGGCCAGCAGGCGCGCCGCCTCTTCAATCGCCTCGGGCGCGGCCACCGTGCGATCCAACGGAAAATGCCCGAGCGAGGAGGCATGCCGGCGGGGAGGTTGCGGCGCGGCCTCGTTAAACAGATCGATGGGAACGATAATCACCACCGGGCCGGGGCGGCCCGACGCGGCGGCGGTAAACGCCATGTCGATATAATCATCAAGCCGGTCGATGTCGGTAACGCGGCGCGTCCACTTCGACACGCCTTTAAACAAATCGAGATGGTCCAGTTCCTGGAACGCGTTTTTATCGGTCATTTTGCGATGCACATCCTGCACCACCGCCACCACCGGCACCGAGGCCTTATAACACTCCGCCAGCCCGGCCACCAGCAGGGTGGCCGCCGGACCGTTTTGCGCGGTGACCACCGCCACCTTATGGGACAGGCGCGCATAAGCGTCCGCCATATACGTACCGGCGTTTTCCGCACGATAGCCCACCTGGCGGATACCGTATTCCGGCGTGGCCAAAAACAGCGCGGCCGGAATGCTTTGGCCAAAAATCACCTCCACGCCATGGCGTTTCAGCGCGGCGGCGAAGATATGCGCCCCGGTCCTGCGCTGCCCTGTGTTTTTCCCGCTACCTTCTGTGTCCATGCATGACTCCCCTTCGTTGTTTCCGCGCTCCCCGTTATCCAGACCTCAATCAAGGTTAACAGAGTGGCAACCAAGCCGTAACATAGCGCCAGCCTCCCATAAAAACGTTTCTAATAAAAACGTTTTTATTAGGATTTGTGGGACAGGATCACAGAATAAACACTTTCAGAAATACCGAAAAAACATTAACCCATTGTTTTAAATTAATTTATTAATTCAATGGTTTTTTAGGAAGGAGGCGGGGCAGCCTTGCGCGCCGGCAAGCCGCCTTATCACCGCTGGCGCGCCATCGCCCGGTCAGCTATCCGGTTTTTTTGCGTCCGACAGATAGATTTCCGCCATGGCATAGCTGCCGTTACCCGGCGAACCGGCGCTAAATTCGCCGATATCGTGAAAAACCAGCAGCCGGTCAAAAGCATTATTAAATTGGAGCACCATCTGCTTTTGTTTGGGATAGCTGATGCCCGCCAGATTAAACAGTGCCTCGGGCACGCTTACGCCGCCAAGAGAAATGCCCATGCCGGCGTTATTCTCATCATCGATACGGTATATTTCAATGTAACCGTCGGAGAAACCAACCGCGACCAGCGCATTCAACGCTGAGAACGCGACGCTGACCACCTTGCCCAGGCGAAAGTTCTCCAGGTTGAAAGGCCGTCCGCGCCGCAGTATCAAGCGGTTATCGGTAACGGTATCGATCAGCATTATCTCATGCTGGCGTAATTGGCTATCGTGCCCGCTATAACCAAGAAAACGCTGGTCGGGGGAGACGAAATCCGGCTGGTAACCTTCAGGCGCGCGCCAGCGGGGTTGCGGGTCATCCTGCAAGGACCAATAATGTTGCCGCGGTACAAACAGCTCGCCCCGATCGGTAACCCACCATGCCCGGCCATGGGCCACCGAACCGGTAACAACGACTTCCCTCGAATAAGCAATATCCGCCTCCCCGGTCCGCGCGCCCATGGCCGGCATGGCGTAAAACAGCGCGCGCTGCGTTATCGGTGCGCTGAAGTGAAGCACCACCACCGTGGCGCCGTCGGGAGAAACGATAATATCATCCACCGGCTGGCGGCTGTCATTGCGCAATAAGCGTCTTTTAACGCCGTCGGGTGTTTGCGCCCAGAGATGATCCGCTTCATCACACCAGAACACCGGCTGCTGTGTTTCCGCCAGGGCATGTTTGGTCACCGTCGTCCGCTGCGGGTCCTCAAACAGCGGCAGCCAACGACGGAATCCGTCCTCGCTGACGAGTTCCTGTATGGCTATCCGGTCGACAAACAGCCGTATGACAAATTTTTTTTCCTGGTGCGGCCCCGCCGGAACCGGTGTATGGCTGACAATAAACAGCATGGGCTCCGGCCCTTCGGCAATCAGGACTGGCGCAGGGAAACCCCATTCCTGTCCCGCCAACTGCGCCAACTGCCGGCTTGCCAGCAGGCTCTCTCCCTCGTTACGCCGGCCGCAGGCCGTCGCCACGTTTTCCAGCGTGGCCCAGAGTGCCAGGGGATGGAAGTCGGCAATCCACTCCATCGGCAGGCGGTCGTCTTTCCTGAACGCGCGCAACGCTACGCTTGAAGCATGCAAAAGCTCTGTTCGGCGATGAGGATCAAGACGAAGCAGCAGCGCCACCTGGCGCAGGCGACCGCCAAGATGCGATTGCCGCGCGGGAGAAAGGCCGTCAGTCATGTTGCCCGGCTGGCATAACGCCGCCAGGGTGGGGTATTTTTTTTTCGCATAGGCGCGAGCGGCAAGCTTTTCAAACCGGGAAAGGAATTCGTCGTCTCCCTGGCCCGGCAGGTGAAAAGACGACCGGAGGACGGACAGCTCAAAACTTCCGGTGAACAATTCATAGCGTAAGGTCCATACGCCCTCATGGCTATCCCCTTCCTCGCCCGGCAGACCATGGTAATACGCGCCGGCGGGCGTGATGGATAAAAACCGATCGCCGTTTTTCAGGAACATGCGTTTACCGTAGCGGAAAGCGCCGTTGAAAAGCGGCGGCTGCAGGATATCGCCGGGGAATGCCCGGGCGGACGGCGGGATAGCGTCCATTTTCCGGCGCAAATCCTCGCCGATCCGGTGGGAATTGAGCCGATCGAGCGGCGAGGCAAAAACAAAATCAGCCTCGTCGGGAAGATACGCCACGCGAAAAGCCGGCGCTGCTGCGTTTCGCGGATGACGCAACAGGAAGGTGGCGGCATTCTTTTCCGGCGCAAGGAGAAATTTTGCCTCGCCGATTGCCACATCCAGGTGTGCGTCATCGTAAATATTGGCGGCGAATCCGGAAATTTCCCCCTCATCATCCAGCCGGTAATCCGTCAATAATTGACGCCACGTGCGCAGGCTGCGCGATCCCGTATCCCGTTTACGGCGTCCTGGCAACTGCATCAGGCGCAGCCTAAAAGTCCTGTCGTCAGCGCCGCGATCAATCATCGAGATAAAATCTCCGGCCGCGGGGGGAGAGATATGCCATTCATCGGTATTATCCGCCGGCATCAGAATGCCGCTGTCATGGGCGAAGGCCCAGCGCCGGCCATTGATTTCAAATAGCACCCACCGATTGCCAACATATTCGACCTGATAAATAGGATGCACCACCACCAGGTTTATCGGTAAGGTGGTGTTAAGCAACCAGACAAAATGTCCCTCCTGCGCCTGGGAGATATTGGCGGCCTTTTCAATCTTGAAGTCCGGATGGCGATAGGTCTCCAGCCGGCATTGCGCATCGCCGGTATAGATGCAGTAATATTTTTTATAGATGCCGAACCGACTCTGCAAATCCAACTGGGAAAACATTAATTCGCCGTGGGGCATGCGCTCGCCGGTCTGCGCCGCCACCATGCTGCTGTTTTGTATCTGCAATACCAAATAGGAAATCCCTTTCACATTGATGGTAAGGGGTGTATCTGCCTGGTCCCCATAGGTCAATTGATAATTCTGGGTAGCATTGATAGAGACGTACTGAGGGATTTTCCCGGTGATTTTGGCCAGGCTAGACCGCCATGGTATCAGCCCAACCGCCGTTCTGCCGAGCACCGCAAGGTAGACCCCTTTGGTCAGGAGACTCAGCGATCGCAGCGCGGCAAAACCGGGGTCGAAGCTTTTCAACACCTCTTTGCCCATCACATCCATAAATCCCGCGAGTTGCGTTTGGGCGGCCGTGACGCCGCCGGCAATTTGTGTCGAGGCCGGCACCCTGTTGGCGAAAATTTCCCGCTCCGATGCGATGAACCTCGGTCCGCCCAGTGTTTCGGCGGCGCCGATAGCCGCCTCCCGGTACAGGCCCAGACCGGCTTTTACCCCGACAAATATCAGCGGCAACCCCACCAGCGCGCCGTCCACCAGACAATGTGTAAAGGCGGATTGTTGCTGGCCCGCGATAAGAGAATTTACACAGGTGTAAAAGGGAATAAACATGCCGGCCGCCTTATCCAAAATGCGGGGAAAAGGCGACTCGATGGCCTGATAGCCCTGTTCATAAATTTTTTGCCGATAGGATTGGTAGTGAATTTCGGCATAACGCTCCAGGAAAACCGCCAGTGTTTCATTTCGTTGTTTTAGGGGCGCGTTGTGATTCAGGACCGCGAGCGAAAATCGGAAGTGCGGCAGCAATCCCGGCGCCGGCCAACCCTCCATAAAGGGTTTCAGTGCCTCAAGATGGGCATTGTCATAAACAATCCTGCGCAACAGGTAGCCCTGTTCCGTGGTCCGCAACGCAAACAGCCGGCGCTCATGGGTCAGCCGGGCCTGGAAAAAAAACGTATCGGATTTACCCACATTTTGTACGGGCACGCTGGAATAAAACATGTCCGGCACGCGCCGGATGCGCTCCAGCTTCGCAATCACCCAGTCTATGCCGGCATGTTCCAGAAACTTTACGTCCACTGACTGGAGGAGGTGATCATGAAAATCGCTGGGCAGAAAGGCCGCAGCCAGAAGGGCGCCATCCAGGATTTTGATTTTATTGGAAAAATTTTCCACTTCCTGGCGATAAAAGGCATCGAGATCCGGTATGGTCGTACCGTTTTCAGCACATTGCTGGCCGGCAGGCCGGATCATCAGTTGCCGTACCGGATTCTGCTCATAATAGCGGAAATGCCTGGCAGCCGGAGCATGTTTCCTTGACAGTGGAAGCGAAGCCGATCCGCAATACTGCCTGAGCAATTCCTCCGCGGCGCCCTGACGGGTACGCCATGCCGGGCGTTGGTAATCCGCCTGGTAATCGCTGACGCTGTCGTACAGGCGCTGGGCGATAATATGCCTGTTTTCTAATTCTTCTTTGAGAAGCGCGAAAGCAGGGTCCAGCGTTTCATTAACGACTATCTGCCCGAGGTCCAGCTCCGGCCGAGCACGCAGGTAATACAGCAGCAGGCCCAGATGAAACGTAGGTTCCACGCCGGTTGCCAGTAATCCTTGCCGGAAAAGAGCGACCAGCCCCAAGCCCAATTCCATCATGGAAAAAGGAGAGGTGGCGTTAAGGTTGTCCATATCTTTCAGCGCGATAGACCTGGCGCCGAATTGTATTAACGTCCAGGTCAGGCTGCCGACCCAAAGGTTATCCAGATCGAGAAAAAAGGGATAATCATTTTTGTGCCACGCCTGCCCTTCCGTCAGGGTATAAAGGCTGTTGAGGTATAGAACAGGAATTTCCGCCGCTTCATAATTTTTTCGCCATAACCGTTCACCTGTCTCGAAGCCCTCGGCGTAGGGCCAGGTCCGCACTACCGCGGCAAACTCTTTTTGCGTCACCTGACGATTTACCGCAAATAATTTTGCCATGCGCAGGGGGATGCTTTCTTCCTGGTAGATAAGCCGGCACAGCATTTGCCCGACCAGGCCGCGTTGTTGCAACGAGCTGAGCGTTTCCCCCCGACGCTCGCCGTAGAGATTGCTGCCGGAAAGCGCCATGCGGGCAATATCCGGTATCAGGGAAGGCTGCCGGGCGACGACGTCGAGCAACTTTGCCGCCAGTTGCAGATCGCCGCAGGTTTCCGGGTCGAGACTCGCCGTTGCGTTTCTGTTGAGAAACAGTGCCAGGAGATAGAATCTATCGGTCCTGATCCGCCGCGAATCCGGTTTCGCCGCGCGTTTAACCTTGCCGCCTTGCGGCAGGCCTAAGAGACGCTGACCCCGGCGCGGCGTAGCGGACATTACGCAAAGCGTATTCCCGCCGCGCAAGGGGGTAGCCCACAACGCCTCCTTCCCCATAACGGGAGACGCCATCAGCAAAGCATAAGCGAGTCTGTGCCACAGGTTTTTGGGCGCTGTCGGCGTTAATGATTCCTCCGCCCCGCAGTGATGAGCGCGCTCCGTATTTAATTGCGCCGCCCGCTGGAAAAGATCGTCGCCGGTTATGGAAGTATTATCTTCCTTTAAATTATTAATCGATGAATAAGCAGAAATAAAAGCATTACTAATATTATTATGCAACAACCGTTCATGATGGCGTGAATGATTTGATGGTGGTATTGTATCGCTGACGCCGCTTACCATAATGGCTACCTTTCCCCATGTCACCTGTTGCTTTGAGTATCTGCCGATAATGATGCGTTAATAAAATAAATTTAAAATATATACTAAATTAAAAAATTAAGTTTTTTATCACTTATTCAATTTAATAATAATTATTTCTATATGCGAAAGATATAACACCGCCGCATTCAAGTTTGGCGAATAAAGAACATGCTTGAAAGATATTTATCGCTAAAGATATTTTTCTGTCCCGATGCGCCTGGCGCGCCCTATCGGTGCGGGTCGCCTCCTTGCGCCGCCCTGCTCCTATACTACATAGTCTAACCGGCGCCGGTAATGTCGCGCCTGGGTTCGTCGCCCGCCGGGCCTTCCGCCAGCGTCAGCACCGCCTCCAGATAAGCCCGGATCGCCGCCGCCACGTCCGCCATGGCGACCGCTTCATCGGGATGGTGGCTTATTCCCCGTTCGCAGCGCACGAACAGCATGCCCACCGGCCAGCGTTGCGCCACGGCAATGGCGTCATGACCGGCGCCGCTGGGCAATAACAGGCTTTTTTGCTGCACGGCCTGCACGCTGCCGGCCAGCACGGCTTGCAGGCGTCGATCGCAGGGCGTGGCGTCGATGCGGTAAAACTCCTCGCTGCCGAAGGCACAGGCGTGCTGCCCGGCGATAGCGGCGGCACAGTCCAGCAGGCCGGCAAGCAATGCCGCCAGCGCGCGGTCGTCGGGGCCGCGGACATCCAGCGTTAGCCGGACCTCGCCCGGGATCACGTTGACCGCGCCCGGCAGGCAGTGCAGCTCGCCCACCGTCGCCACCATCTCCGGGCCGTGGGCGGCGACGATATCGTTGATGCGCGCTATCCAGCGCGCGGCGGTATTCAGCGCGTCCGCGCGGTTTGCCATCGGCACGGTGCCCGCATGCCCGGCCGAGCCGGTAAAGCGGCAGTTCAGGCGCCTGGCGCCGTTAATGGCCGAGACCACGCCCAGCGCCAGTCCCGCATTTTCCAGGCAGGGCCCCTGCTCGATATGCAGCTCCAGGTAAGCGCTGAAGGCTGTTTTCTCCCGTTTGGCCCGGCCGATAAGTCCCGCATCCAGCCCGGCGGCGCGCAGCGCCTGGGCGACGCTTATCCCTTCGGCGTCGCGCCGCTCCAGCCAGTCCGGCGGCCAGGTGCCGGTAAGGCCCCGGCTGCCGAGCAGGGCGATGCCGAAGCGCGTGCCCTCCTCGTCGGCAAAAGCGATGACCTCAATCGCCATCGGCAACCGCAGCCGGTGCTGGTACAGGTAATGCACCACCTCCAGGGCGGTGAGCACGCCCAGCATACCGTCGTAGCGCCCCGCGTTGCGCACCGTATCCAGATGGGAACCGAGCAGGATGGCCGGCAGCGCCGGCTGCAACCCCTCGTAACGGCCGCACAGGTTGCCGACCTCGTCCTGCCAGACACGCATCCCTATCGCGCGCATCCATGCGCCGACCTGCAGATTGGCGCGCAGATGTTCCGCAGAAAGATAGACCCGCGTCAGCTCGCCCGGCGTCGCGCTGATTTCCGCCAGCGTATCGCAGCGCGCCATCACCCTGAGCGCGGCGCTGCCGGCCAAATCCGCCGTCATTCTCGGTTGCGTCATTACACCTCCGCCGCGGCTGCGTAATGATCCCAGGCCGCCTGCGTGCCGGCGCCCTGCCCGCTGGCAAAACCCAGCCGGTTCAGCACCGCTTCCAGCGCGGCCAGGGTCTGCATCACGCAATCCTTGCGCGCGTTATAGCCCATGGTGCCGATACGCCAGATCTTGCCGTGCAGCGGGCCGAACGAAGTGCCGATTTCAATGGCGAAATCGTTCAGCAGCAGTTGCCGTACCTGTTCGCCGTTGATGCCGTCGGGTATCACCACTCCCAGCACATTATTCATTTTATGGCGTATATCGCCGAAGACGCCCAGCCCCATGGCCTGGATACCGGCCAGCATCGCCGCGCCGTGCAGTTCATGGCGGGCGATGGCGTTATCCAGCCCTTCCTGCAGCAGGATGCGCGCGCACTCCCGGGCGGCGAATAGCATGCTGGTGGCCTCGGTATGATGATTAAGCCGCTCCGGCCCCCAGTAATCCATGATCATGCCGAGATCAAAATAGTTGGAATAGATCATTTCATCATCGCCGTCCCGATGATCGGCGGTGCGGATCCCCTGCTCCACGCATTTGCGGCGGCGGATCTGCTCTTCAAAGCGCGGGCTCAACGTGACCGGCGCGCTGCCGGACGGGCCGCCGAGGCATTTCTGCAGGCCGGCGGATACCGCGTCCAGGCCCCAGGCGTCGGTGTCCAGACGGTTGCCGCCGAACGAGGCGGTGGCGTCGGTATAAAACAGCGCGCCGTAACGGCGGCAGATATCGCCCAGCTCCGCCAGCGGCTGCAGCATGGTGGTGGAGGTATCGCCCTGCACCGTCAGTAAAACACGCGGACGGATCCGTTTCACGGCGTCCTCGATTTGGCCGGGGCTGAAGACGTCTCCCCAGGGAACCTCAAGGGTGTGTACCTCGGCGCGGCAGCGGCGGGCGATTTCGCATAACAGATGGCCGAAGCGGCCGAATACCGGCACCAGGACCTTATCACCGGGCCGGATCACGGAAAGCAGCACCGCCTCGATGCCGGCGCGCGATGTGCCGTCTACCAGCAGGGTCCAGCGGTTGGCGGTGTTGAACAGCCGGCGGTACAACGCCATCACCTCGTTCATATAGCCGGTCATCGCCGGATCATACTGGCCGATAAGCTGGGCCGACATCGCCCTGAGCACGCGCGGATCGGCATTAATCGGCCCCGGCCCCATCAGCAGCCGGGCCGGCGGATTCATCTGGTCATAGCTCGCAATATCCAACATGATTTATCCTTCCGAGAACGCTATTAATCTATTTAGTAATACGCCAAGTAAGTCGGCAACGGGGAACCGCCTCACCGGTCCTGAACCCCGCTGCCCGCCGCGCCCAATCCAGGCGGCGGCAGGGATGCAGATCCTGGCGCCGGACAGCCAGGCCTAGGCGTCGCCGAGGCCCCGTACCGAGGCAATAAACTGTTTCAGTTCCGCCGTCCGCGGCCGGGCGAACAGTTCTCGGCTTGCGCCCTGCTCCCACACCGTGCCCTGGTGCATAAACACCACCCGGTCGCCGACTTCGCGGGCAAAGCTCATTTCATGGGTGACCAGGATCAGGGTCATGCCTTCGCCGGCCAGTTTTTCCAGCACTTTCAACACTTCCCCCACCAGTTCCGGATCCAGCGCCGAGGTGATCTCATCGCACAGCAGCACCTTGGGATCCATCGCCAGCGCGCGGGCGATGGCCACCCGCTGCTGCTGGCCGCCGGAAAGGCTGGCGGGGTGGTAATCCAACCGGTCGCCCAGGCCGACCTTGTCCAGCATCGATACCGCCAGTTCGCGGCATTCGGCCGCATTTTTCCCCAGCACCCGGCGCGGCGCCAGCATCACGTTTTGCAGCGCGGTCATATGCGGGAACAGATTGAAATTCTGAAACACCATCCCCACCGAACGACTGATTTCCCGCGCCTGGGCATCACGGTGGGTCACCGTCATGCCGCCCAGCTTAATGCTGCCTTCCTGATACTCTTCCAGGCCGTTGATGCAGCGCAGCAGGGTGCTTTTGCCGGAACCGCTGCGCCCGATAATCGACACCACCTCGCCGGCGTCGATATCCAGATCGATCCCCTTCAGCACATGGTTCTGGCCGTAATATTTCTGCACCTGGTTAATGGTTATCAGCGGCATGATACTTTTTCTCCAGATAATGGCTGAGGCGGGAAAGGGGATAACACATCAGGAAATACCCCAGCGCCACCAGGCCGAAGACTTTAAACGGCTGGAAGGTGACGTTGGTGAGCATGGTCCCCGCCTTGGTCAGCTCGACAAAACCGATGATGGACGCCAGCGCGGTGCCTTTAACCACCTGTACCGAAAACCCCACCGTCGGCGCAATGGCGATGCGGATGGCCTGCGGCGCCATGACCCGCAGCAGGGTCTGGCCGAAGCTTAAGCCCAGGCAGCGGGACGCTTCCCACTGTCCTTTCGGCAGGGCATCGATACTGCCGCACCAGATATCCACCAGGAACGCGCTGGTGAACAACGTCAATGCCAGCGCCGCCGCCAGCCAGGGGCTGACATCAATGCCGAACAGCGCCAGGCCGAAAAAGGCCAGGAACAGCTGCATCAGCAGCGGCGTGCCCTGGAACAGGTTACTGTAGGCGCGAACACCCTGCTTTAGCCAGCGCCGGCGCGACAGGCGCATCAACATCAGCGGCAGGGTCAACAGGCCGCCGCCGGCAAAGGCCACCAGCGACAACAGCAGCGTCCAGCGCGCGGCCAGCAGCAGGTTGCGCAGGATATCCCAGTCGGTAAACGACGTCATGCCTCTTCTCCGCCGAAGATCAGGCGCCCGGCCCGTAGCAATACCTGGCGCATCAGCAGCGACAGCATCAGATACATCAGCGTCACCACCAGGTACACCTCAAAACTCAGGAACGTACGCGACTGGATAAGGCTGCCGGCAAACGTCAGTTCCTCATAAGACACCTGGGAAACCACCGACGATCCGAGCATCACGATCACGCACTGGCTCACCAGCGCGGGGTAGATGCGTTTTAATGCCGGCGGCAGCACCACCCGCAGGAAGACCTGGCCGCGCGACAGGCCGAGCACCCGGCCGGCCTCCCACTGCCCCTTCGGCGTGGCCTGGATGCCCGCGCGGATGATTTCCGTGCTGTAGGCGCCGAGATTCACCACCATCGCCAGCAGCGCCGCCTCGCCGGCGGTCATTTTCAGCCCCAGCGCCGGCAGGCCGAAGACGATAAAAAACAGCTGCACCACAAACGGCGTATTGCGGATAAGCTCCACATAGACGCCCCATAACCGGCCCGGCACGACATACCGGCCGCTGCGGATAGCCGCGCCGCACACGCCGAGGGTAATACCGCCCGCCGTGGCGGCGGTGGTCAGCATCAGGGTCACCCACAGCCCGGACAGCAGTTCGGGCGTATAGGGCCACAGGGCGGCGAAATTAAGCTGATAGGTCATGGGCGCGGCGTCCTCAGGCGCCCAAATCGGCCGGCAGCGGCGCTTTCATCCATTTTTCGGACAGACTGTTGAGGGTATTGTCTTTCAGCGCTTCGTCGATCAGGGCGTTAACCTTCTCCTTCAGCGCCGGCTCATCCTTGCGCAGGCCGACATAGCACGGCGAGTCCTTAAGCATAAATTTCGCCGCCGGCGCCTTGGCCGGGTTCTGGCGGGCAATGGCGCTCACCACCAGATTACCGGTCGCCACATACTGCACCTGGCCGGACATATAGGCCGACAGCGTGGTGTTGTTATCTTCATAACGCTTGATCTGGGCATCCTTCGGCGCCAGATCGGTCAGCACCATATCCTCCACCGCGCCGCGGGTCACCCCCACCGTTTTGCCGGCCAGTTCCGCCGGCGCTTTCAGCCCGTCGTCCTTCGGCCCGAAGACGCCGAGGAAAAACGGCGCGTAAGCGCGGCTGAAATCAATGGTTTTTTCGCGCTCGGCGTTTTTACCCAAACTGGAAATCACCAGATCGACCTTGTCCGTTTGCAAATAAGGCACCCGGTTGGCGCTGGTCACCGGCACCAGCTGCAATTTCAGCTTCATCTTGTCGGCCAGGTAACGCGCCATGTCGATATCGTAGCCCTGGGGCTGCAGATCGGTGCCGACCGACCCAAAAGGGGGGAAGTCCTGTGGAATGGCGACCCGCAGCACGCCGCGCTGCTGGATTTGCTGTAACTGATCGGCCAGGGCCGCCCCCGCCTGGGTAAACAACAGGACCGCGCCCGCCAGGGCTATAAGCTGTTTTCTGATTTGCATACCGGGTTCCCAAGATGAAGTAATGAAACAAATGATTCTCAGGCTAATTATCTGCAACTAATGTGCCAAATGAAACCATTGATTCACGCCGGGGAACACCGGGGGGAAACATCAGGCCAGCCCCGCCATAAGCGGGGTTATGCTAACGGGAATGGCAAAGCCTTGGCCCTGCGGCGGGAAAATAACGCACCCATAAAGTGCAAGCGCACCGCTATGTCGCGCTGTTTTTTTATGAACCCCGGGGTTCAAGCTCATCCAGTTCGCCATACCCATCGGCGATACTGTGGATGCGCGCCCGTCCCTGGGCCAGGGTATGATGCAGCAATGCGTTGCTGATAAGGTTCGCCAGGCTCATGGCAGACGAGTAGGAATCAAACGCCGATACGCTGTCAAGCGTTGCGGCGATATGCCAGCGCGCCAGCGGAATCAGCGCCTGCGCCTGGGGCTCGCTTATCAGCAGCACCGGCACGGCGTTATTTTTAAGCTGCAATAATAACGGCCGGATTTGCGGCGTGCGCCGGCGAAACGCCACCACCACCACCATATCCTCGGCGGTCAGATCCACTATTTCTTCGGCCAGCGTCTGCCCCGGCTGCGGCAGCAGGCTCACCCGCCCGCGCACCTGCAGCAGTTGCTGGCGCAGGTGCATCGCCACCGGATAGCTGTTGCGCAAGCCCACCAGGCACAGACGCCGGGCATTATCCATCGCCGTTATCACCGAGGAAAACTGCGCGCCGTCCAGCCGGTTGACCCAGTAGGTCAGGTTAGCCATTTCCTGTTTGTAATGCCGTGACAACAGCGTGTTGCCCTGGACCGCGTCGCGGCTATCGGTTAACGGCATCCCGCTTTGGCGCAACACCCGCAGTTCGTCGCGCATCTGGCGATAGTTATCATAACCCAGGCGTTTGAACAGCCGGCTGACGGTCGCCTTGGAGACGCCGCTTAAACGCGACAGCTCCGCGCTGTTATAACTGATCAGATCGTCGAAATGATCGAGGATAAACGCGGCGACCCGCTGTTCCTGCGGCGAAAGCTGCGCATAAGCGGCGCGCAGGCGCTCATCGAATTGCTTCATATCTCCTTCCCGGCTGCAACCTTTGTTTCATATTACCCTAGCATATCCTGCCGCGGCGCAGGCAAATGAATCCGGCGGCGCGGGTTGGAACGCCTCTTGCTTAACTGTTGCCAGCCTCCGCCCGTTAACAAGAGATATTGACCACGATGAACAACAGTTCCATGGCGCCGATGGGCATGGCGGTAACGCCGCATCATCTTGCCAGCGAAAGCGCGCTGGCCGTCCTGCGCGCGGGCGGCAACGCCATTGAAGCGATGGTGGCCGCTGCCGCGTCCATCGCGGTGGTCTACCCGCATATGAACGGCCTGGGCGGCGATGGTTTCTGGCTTATCGTGCCGCCGCGCGGCGAGCCGGTCGCCATCGATGCCGGCGGCCCGGCGGGTTCGCTGGCGACCTTCGATTTTTACCGGGATGAGGCGCTTATCCCCCATCGCGGCGCGATGTCGGCGCTGACGGTGGCGGGCACGGTGGCCGGCTGGGCTGAGGCGCTGTCGCTCTCGGCGGAAATGGGCTACCCGCGGCTGCCGCTATCAAGCCTGCTCGCGGATGCCATCCGTTATGCCGCCGACGGCATGCCGGTTTCCCTGTCGCAGGAACAGGCTTCCCGCGCCAAATTCTCCGAACTGGCGGGCCGGGCGGATTTTGCCCGGGTGTTTTTTCCCCATCGGGAGATTCCGCTGGCCGGCAGCCGCTTTACCCAGCCACGGCTCGCCGAAACCCTTACCGCCCTGGCGGAGCAGGGACTGGACAGTTTTTACCGCGGCCCGGTAGCCGCCGGCATGGCCCAGGAAATGAAGGCGATCGGCATGCCGGTCACCGCCGCGGATTTGGCCGCTTACCGCGCCAGACGGCGCGCCCCGCTGCGCCTGGCGCACGGCAAAGGCGAGCTGTTTAACCTGGCGCCACCCACCCAGGGCCTGGTGTCGCTGGCCATCCTCGGCATTACCGATCGCCTGTCCATGGCCGCGCAGTCTGAAACCCAGACCATCCATCGCATCGTCGAGGCCACCAAGCTGGCGTTCGCGCTGCGCGATGAAGTTATCACCGACCCGGCGCACCTGGCCTGCGATCCTGACGCCCTGCTGGCGCCCGCTTTCCTGGACGGCCTGGCGCGCCGGGTGGACGCCGAACGCGCCGCGCCCTGGGGCAGTATGCTGGCGCCGGGGGATACGGTATGGATGGGCACGGTGGACAGCAGCGGGCTGGCGGTGTCCTTTATCCAGAGCATTTACCACGAATTCGGCAGCGGCGTGGTGCTGCCGAAAAGCGGTATATTGTGGCAAAACCGCGGCGCCGCCTTTAGCCTGGAGCCCGGGCATTTGCGGGCGCTGGCGCCGGGCAAATATCCGTTCCATACGCTTAATCCGGCCGCCGCAAAGCTGCATGACGGCCGGGTCATGGTCTACGGCGCCATGGGCGGGGACGGCCAGCCGCAGACCCAGGCGGCGATATTTACCCGCCATATCATGCAGGGCATGCCGTTGCAGCAAGCCGTCAACGCGCCCCGCTGGCTGCTGGGGCGGACCTGGGGGCAGGCCACCGATACCCTGAAACTCGAAGGGCGTTTTAGCGGCGCCACCTTTGATGCCCTGCGCGCGCTCGGCCACGAGGTGGAGTCCCTGCCGGATTTCAGCGAAGCGGTCGGACACGCCGGCGCGATAGTGCGCCATACCAACGGGATGCTGGAGGGCGCGTTTGACCCGCGCAGCAACGGCAGCGCCGCCGGATTTTAGTGTTAACAAAACCTGGAGAACCTGATGGATAAGCCCTTGATTCCGACCGATGCGGTACCCATGGTTTCAGTACCGGGCGATTCAGCGCCCGGAGACTCAATGCCAAACGATTCCTTGCCTGGCGATGCCGTTCCCATCGATTGCGCGGCCTATATCCGCCAGATGGAAAGCGTGCTGGCGCTTAAGCTTGATGACGCCAGGCGCGCGGAGCTGCTGGCGCAGTTTGAGCGCATCGCCGCCATGGCGGCGCCCCTGATGGCCTTTCCGCTGGATGACCGGCTGGACGTGGCGGGAGTCTACAAGGCATGAACATCACCACCCTGGCGTCATTATCGATAGCCGAGATCACCGCCCTGCTGGCCGGGGGCGAGGTATCGGCCCGTGAGATCGCCCGCGCCGTCCTGGACGCCATCGACGCCGCCAATCCGGCGCTGAACGCCTGGACCCGGGTCACGGCGCAGAGAATGTTAAGCGAAGCCGACGCCCTGGACGCGCTGCGCCGTGCCGGCTCCCCCCTGCCGCCGCTGGCGGGCGTCCCTTATGGCGTGAAAAACCTGTTTGACGTGGCGGGCGAAACCACCCTGGCCGGCGCCAGCCTGTACAGCGATCGCGCCGCGGCGCAGCGGGACGCCTGGGCGGTGGCCAAACTGGCCGGCAGCGGCGCCCTGCTGTCCGGCATGCTGAATATGGATGCCTACGCCTATGGTTTTACCACCGAGAACAGCCATTATGGCGCCACCCGCAATCCACGCGACCCGGCGCGCATCGCCGGCGGCTCCTCCGGCGGGTCGGCCGCCGCGGTGGCCGCCGGGCTGGTGAAGTTTTCCCTGGGCAGCGATACCAACGGTTCCATCCGGGTGCCGTCGTCACTGTGCGGCATCCTGGGCTTAAAACCCACCTTCGGCCGGCTGTCGCGCGGCGGTACGCATTCATTTGTCGCCAGTCTGGATCATATCGGGCCGATGGCGCTGTGCTGTGAAGATCTCAGCGCGGTCTATGACGCGTTGCAGGGCATTGACCCCGGGGACGGGTTCCAAGCCGACCGGCCGGTCAGCCCGACGCTGCCGCTGCTGGACCGGGGACAGGAGGGGCTGCGCTGCGCGGTGCTGGGCGGGTATTTCCGCGCTTGGTGCGACGCGGATGCCGCCAGGGCGCTGGACACCGTCGCCCGGGCGCTGGGCGCGGACGAAGAGGTGATGTTCCCCGAGGCGGCGCTCGCCCGCTCGGCGGCCTTTATCCTCAGCGCGTCGGAGGGAGGCAACCGTTACCTGCCGGCGTTGCGGCGGGAACCGCACCGCTTTGAGCCGCTGTCGCGCGAGCGCCTGCTGGCCGGCGCGATGCTCCCTTCCGCGTGGTATATCCAGGCGCAGCGTTTTCGCCGCTATTTGCAGGAGCGCATCCAGCCGCTATTCGCCCACTGGGATATTTTGCTGGCGCCGGCCACGCCCTGCTGCGCCACGCTTATCGGCCAGGACACGTTTACCGTTAATGGCCAGGCGCTGCCGGTGCGCGCCAGCATGGGCATGCTGACCCAGCCGGTGTCGTTTCTGGGTCTGCCGGTGGTGACCGTACCGCTCACCATCGCGGGCGGGATGCCGATCGGCGTGCAGCTGATCGCCGCGCCGTGGCGTGAGGATCTCTGCCTGCGCGCCGCGCGGGCGCTGGAGCAAAGCGGCGTGGTAGCGGCGACCGCCGCCTGCCAAAAAGCGGCCTGACGGCTGACGACGCAGGCCACGGCGGGCAACGTTAAATGCCGGGTTTTTTACGGGCTGGTCTACAGGTTCAGCCCGTTAAAATGGCCGCTGATCTCTTTTGGCAGCGGATAATCCAGATCGCCGTATTTGCTGGTGGACAATCCCATGGCGTACAGGGATTCAATCAGCTTGATGGCGGCGCTGACGCCGTCTATCACCGGCAGTTGCAGCTCTCCGGTCAGCTCCTGCGCCAGGTCGGCCATTCCGGCGCAACCCAGTATAATGGC
This sequence comes from Sodalis sp. RH14, assembly GCF_047324285.1. NCBI lineage: Bacteria > Pseudomonadati > Pseudomonadota > Gammaproteobacteria > Enterobacterales > Bruguierivoracaceae > Sodalis > Sodalis sp. RH14. Next base: position 249,351 of record NZ_CP178739.1, on the reverse strand, counting down.
GCCGATACCGTCTTCCCGCTTGGCCCGGATGCAATGCTCCCGCACCTGCTGCTGCGCCAGCCCCGAATGATCCTCCAGCGCCAGCACCGGTAAATCAATGGCGCGCAGCCGGGAACAGTGCCGCTCGAAACCGTAGCTGTGCAATAGCTGGCGGGCGATAACCAGCGTGCGCGGCAGGGTGGTGACCACCGAAAAACGGGTCGCCACCAGGGTCGCCATATGCATCGCCGCCTCGGCAATGCCGACCACCGGCGCGCCGGCCAGTTCCCGCGCCGCCAGCAGGCCCGGATCGCCGAAGCAGGCGATGACATGCCCGTTCATCCCCTGTTCGCGGCCCTGTTTCACCCGTTGCAGCACGCCCATGGTCGCCACCGCTTCGTCGAAATGCCCTTCCACCGAGGATACGCCCTCCGCCGGACAGACCGCGACGATATCGGTGCCCGGCGCGGCAACGCGCCGCGCGGCCGTCTGGATCCGCTCGGTCATGGCAACGCTGGTGTTGGGATTGATTAATTGTATACGACAAGCGGCCATTATCGCGGCTCCTTTCTACCTGTGCCTGCACCGAATATACGGCGATGGTTATCCGGTTACGCCCGGGCGGGCGGCCAGATTTCTGTGCCGCCCGGGGCCGGAACCGGGCAAGTACTACCCTTTTACCGCCGGCGAGAATAAGCGCGCAAAGTCCGGCGTGGTTTCGCCGCTGCGCTCGAAATGAAGATTCGCCAGGATATCGTCGAAATGCTGTTCCATCTGCCGCACCAGCGATGGGGTATCCCCCGCCTTTAACACCGCGACCAGCTGCTGGTGATCATGGCAGCGGCAACCCTGCTGCCACGGCGCGCCATAAGCGGCAATCACCAGCGAGGAGCGCAGGGTGAGCTGCGAGACCATTTGCGTCAGCACCTCGTTGCCGGAAATCGCCTGCAGCTGCACATGGAACAGCGCGGAAAGACGAATCGCGGTGGCGCCGTCCCGCTCTTCATGCGCCCTCGCCTCCCCGGCCAGCAGATCCTCCAGCGCGCTGATATGCACCGCCTCGCAGTGTGCCGCCACCTGCGGTAAATTCGCGCACTCCAGCATGCGGCGGGTCAGCAGGACATGACGCGCCTCATCCACCCCCGGGGTGATCACCTGCGCACCACGCTTGGGCGTAAGCCGGATCAAATGCACTGCGGCAAGGCGCTGCAGCACTTTGCGAATGCCGGTACGGCTGATGCCGAAGGCCGCCGCCAGCGCCTCCTCCGGCAATTTGCTGCCGGGCGGCAGTTGATGCTCGACGATGGCTTTAACTATGGCGTGATAAATCTCATCGTCCTTATCCTGCGAAAAAACAGTACTTTTCAGGCCGTACCAACTGGACATTCACCGCTCCTGTATACGATAGAGATCTATTTCCGTATACCAAAATTAAAAATTAAGTATACACATTTTGTCGCATTGGCCTGGATCCTGCAAATCATTCCTCAGTACCGACATCCAAGGGTAGTGATAAGAGGAGCACATTTCATGCCAAACACTCATCAGGTAAGCGATAGCATTGGATCCACCGATCACAGCCGTTACAGCCCCAAGCTCTGCAACGAGGATTTAGCCCCTACCCGCCAGCAGGACTGGAGCTGGTACAATATTTTTTCATTCTGGATGTCGGACGTGCACAGCATGGGCGGCTACGTGGTGGCCGCCAGCTTTTTCACCCTGGGACTGGCGAGCTGGCAGGTATTGTTATGCCTGCTGCTCGGCATTTGCATCGTGCAAATCTGCGCCAACCTGGTGGCGAAACCCAGCCAGATGGCCGGCGTGCCCTACGCGGTGATCTGCCGCCAGGCGTTCGGCGTATTCGGCGCCAATATCCCGGCGGTGATCCGCGGGCTTATCGCCTTTGCCTGGTACGGCATCCAGACCTATCTGGCGGCGAACGCCCTGATGCTGGTATTGCTGAAATTCGTGCCGTCATTACAGGCGCTGACGCAAAGCCACTGGCTGGGGCTTTCCACGCTGGGATGGCTCTGTTTTGGCGTGATGTGGCTGCTCCAGGCGATGGTGTTCTGGCACGGCATGAACGCCATCAAGAAGTTTATCGATTTTGCCGGACCGGCGGTCTACGTGGTGATGCTGGCGCTGGCCGGCTGGATCCTGTTCCAGACCGGGATAAGCAATATCTCCTTTACCCTGAGCAGCAAAGCGCTGACCCCGGGCCAGCAGGCCTGGGAAATGCTCACCGCGGTGGCGTTGGTGGTCTCCTATTTTTCGGGACCGCTGCTGAACTTCGGCGATTTCTCCCGCTACGGTAAAAGCATGGATGAAATCCGCCGGGGCAACCGCTGGGGCCTGCCGTTCAATTTCCTGCTGTTTTCCATTGTCACCGTGGTCATCGTCTCCGGTACCCAGAGTCTGTTCGGCCAGATGATTACCGATCCGATTGAAACCGTCAGCCGGGTCGGCAGCAGCGTGGCGGTGGCATTGGGCCTGCTGACCATGATTATCGCGACGATAGGCATTAATATCGTGGCGAACTTTGTCTCGCCGGCATTCGATTTTTCCAACTGTTCGCCGCAGAAAATCAGCTTTCGCACCGGCGGCATGATCGCGGCGGTGGGCTCGGTATTGCTGACGCCGTGGAATCTGTTCCAGTCGCCGGAGCTTATCCATTACACGCTGGACGTGCTGGGCGCGTTTATCGGCCCGCTGTTCGGGATCCTGATCGCCGACTTCTATTTTATCAAGCGCGGCAAGGTATGGGTGGACGACCTGTTCAACGCCACGCCGTCCGGTCGTTATTGGTATAATAATGGTTTTAACCCCAAGGCGATCATGGCCCTGGCGCCGGCGGTGCTGATAGGGCTGGCGATAAGCTTTACCCCCAGCCTGCATCAGGTGGCGAACTTCAGCTGGTTTATCGGCGTCTTTCTGGGCGCCGGCTGCTATCGCTATCTGGCGCGGCGCGATATCGTCGCCAGCGCCGGCATGCATTACGCGGGCCTGGCGCCGGCGCCGAAAGAGTAGGTTTTAGCCCTGGCACCGCCCCGGGTGTCCGGGGCTGATGCTGCGCGGCGGATGATTATAAATTGTCGTGATGCTAATCCGCGTGACAGGGCCGCACAAAACGCTGTTCCATCACTTCCCGGCCCCATTGCCGGCCGGGAGACGCCTCGGCCAGGACAAAACCCTGTGACTCATAAAGACGCCGCGCCGCATCCAGCCCGCTGAAAGTCCACAGCTGGGTGGCGGTAAAAGCCCGGCGGTCGCAGAACGCCAGCGCTTCTTGCAGCAAACGCCGGCCGATACCCGCCCCGTGCAGGCCCTCTTCCACGATAAACCAGCGCAAATGTGCCTGCCGCCCGGGCAGATCCTCGCCGTCAATGGCGACCGAACCCACGATCCGCCCGCTGTCGACGGCGGTCCATAATTGGTTGTCAGGGTGGGCCAGCCTGGCGGTAAATTCAGCCAAACCGCTGGCTACCTTGGCTTCAAAAAACTGGCCGAACCCCGTATGACGGGAATAAAAATGCGCATGCATTTGTACGATGCGGCCGATAACGGCGGGCTGATAACCCGTATCTATACGCACCGGCGCGGCGATCTGCGCTGGCGCCTGGCCATGGGACGTCAGGGCTTGGGCATAAAGAGCCAAACCCCGGGCAACCGCCTGCCGCTCCGCTTGCTGCATGCGTTCCAATGCCGCCCTTACTTGTTGCCGCGCAAACGCCTCAATAACGGCCCGGGTGCGCTGGCCCGCCGCGGTTAAGGCCAGGAGTTTGACGCGCCCATCGACGGCGCTGGCGGTTTCTTTCACTTCCCCGGCGTTAATCAGCTTACGCACCATGCGGCTGACGCTGGACTTTTCCAGGCCCAGCAGCTCAGTGAGCTGCGCCGCCGTCATATCGCCCCGCGCGCCAATTTCCACCATGGCATGCACAGCCGAAGGCGGATAGTCGGTTGCAGCCAGGGTTGATTGCATAAACCCCAGTTTACGCACCATCTGGCGCGAGGCCGCCCGAATGCCGTCAACCAGCGGCAGATCATCCTCTGTCATGCAAATTGCCCATATAGTTGTATTATGCAACTTACTATAGGGCCGAATCCGGCATCCTGTCGAGGCCTGGACGCGATGTAACGGCGGGGACATAGAGGGTCATCACATAATAAGATCGGCAATAACGGTATCCGCGGGGCCGGAACCATCACTCCGTCGGTGCCCCGCGCGTCCGGTGTGTGAGGCCGTGATATCATGGCCGCCCGGGGCCGGCATTTCCCTCAATGGGCTGTAAGACACCCCAAGCCCATCAGCGTTGTTTCCACCGCCTGCTCCAGCGGCGTATGGGGTTCGCTGCCCAGCATCGCCTGCAGGCGGCTGTTATCAAGCCTAACCGGCTGGCGCCAGAGATAACGCATTTCCTGCAGTTCACGCAGGGTGGGCACCACCGGCGCCAACAGCGAGGTAAGCCACCACGGAAAAGCGCGCAACGCTGGCTGCCCGCCGTGGCGCATGACCACGCGGCGAATAGCGTGCGCCATTTGCATGCCGTCATCATCCCAGTGCCCCGCCATATGGAAGGTGCTGAAAGGCGATAATGTCTCACGCCGGGCCAGCAACGCCGCCATCGTCTCGGCGATGTCCGGCAGATAACACCACTGATGGCCGATACCGGCCTTCCCGGGGCTATTGATCACCTTCACCGCCCGTCCCGGTTTGATCACGCCTTGCGAGAACCAGGTATTGCCCGCTCGTGGGCCAAAAAAATCCCCGGCCCGCACCACGATGGCCCGCGCCCCCCGATCGGCCGCCGCCTGCAAACGCCGTTCAAGCTCGACGCGAATGGCGCCCTTACGGGTCAGCGGATGCTGCGGGGCATCTTCATTCAGCAATGGAAAAGCATCCGGTCCATAATTGTAAACCGTGCCCGGCAGCATAATGGTGGCGTTTTCGGCGACGGCGGCGCGGATGCTATTGTCGATCATCGGCAGCACCAGCTCTGCCCAGCGTCGGTAGCCCGGCGGATTAACGGCATGGACAATCACGCCGCACCCCCGCGCCGCGCGCATCACATCCCCGGGGTTCATCGCGTCGCCGCGCAGCCAGTGGATGCCGTCCCGGTATTCGCCGGCGGCCGGCGCCTGCCGGTAAAGCGCCCGCACCTGCCAGCCGGCGTGATGCAATTTGCGCGCCGCTTCGCCGCCAATGCCGCCAGTCGCGCCAAGGACCAAAGCCGTATGCGCCGGATTGTCCGTTATGTTCATCGCATTTCTCCCCAAGGGTTATAAGAGAATTTTAATGCGGCGGCGTATAAAAGAAATTGTCTATGTCAGGCTACAACCTATACATTTATGTATGGTCAACAAGAGAGGGGAGTTTATGGGCTCAACTATCGGCTGGGAATACTACCGCACTTTTCTCGCCGTGCTCACCGAAGGGTCGCTCTCAGGCGCGGCGCGTGCCCTGGGCATGACCCAACCAACAGCGGGCCGCCATATCGCCGCCATGGAATCCTCATTCGGCCAGCCCTTGTTTATCCGATCGCGTAACGGCTTATCCCCGACGGAGGGCGCAATAGCCTTACGGGGGTATGCCGAAACCATGCGCGATACCGCCGCGGCGCTGGAAAGGGCGGCCACCGGCCGTGGCCGGGAAATCGCCGGTACGGTACGGATTTCGGCCAGCGAAGTGATAGGGACGGAAATATTGCCGCCAATGCTGGCGCAGCTAAAACAATCGCATCCGCTGCTGCGCCTTGAACTGGTGACCACTAACCGGGTACAGGACTTACTGCGGCGCGAAGCCGATATTGCCGTTCGTATGACCCCGCCCAAACAGGAATCGCTTATCGCCAGACGCGTGGGCGATGTGAAGCTCGGCCTCTACGCGCATCGCGACTATCTGCGCCGGCACGGCGTACCGTCCGCGCCCGCCGACCTGACCCGGCATGCGCTGATCGGATTCGATGAAGAAACGCCTTATCTGCGGGCCGCGCGCAGGCAGTTGCCGGTATGGACGCGCGATGCCTTCACCTTTCGCACCGACAGCGATCTGGCCCAACTGGCGCTTATCCGCGCCGGCTGCGGCATCGGCATATGCCAAACGGCGCTGGCAGGGGACCTGGTGCGCGTACTGCCGCAACAGTACGGGTTTATCCTGCCCACCTGGATCATCGTGCATGAGGATCTGCGCGCCAGCCCGCGCTGCAAAGCGACCTTCGACGCGCTGGTGCTTTGCCTGCAACGGCATACCGGCGCGCTGGGCTAGCTAGCGTTTAGAGAGCAAGGTTTTAAAGGCGCGGTGCTGAGATCAGGAAAATACTGCATGATGGGCTAAAGCAGGCGGTGATGAAGCGGATAGCCGGCGGGGCAAATCACGTTCACGAATGCGAAAATCAACTGGTAACATCACGCTACGGATGGCCAACACGGATAATAAAAATAAGCCGTCATTCTTGCTTGTAAAATTAAATCCCGGCACGGACGGCAGTCAACGCGCCGGGGTAACAGAGTTATAGGCACCTATGTATAGGTACTTACATCTTTATAGGCACTTACCTCTGTTGATAGTGCGTTTTGCACTGAACAACACTAGCTGCGGCTGCTGTTCTGACCGCCTTTCTTACCGGCTTCAGACGCTTTTTCACGATCGTTCTTGAAATTACCGCCGCTATTCTGGCCGCCTTTTTTACCGGCTTGAGAGGCTTTATCACGATCTTCAGCGAAATTACCTGAACCACCACGATGTTCGGTCATAATAATATTCCTCTTTTTCATGGTTTACTTATTTGCATACCTTTATCTATAGGTATATCAGGAGATAAAGTGTATGCGCGTCTTACATTTTTAACTTTAGCGCATTATGCCCAAAACGCAAGGTTTGCTTATTTTTCATAAAAAGCATTCCTATTCAAATTGTTATTTGTTGCCGTTACATTTTGTAAAAAAATTAAAGAAAATTTCTTATTGATATTCCCGGCAACCTGACGGGTAAACGCATAAAAAACAGGCAATATTTTATTATTGCCATGCGGCGTGCTTTCGCCGGCAGGAGCGTCAGCGATGAATTAAGCTTTAAATTTGGTGAAACGCGATACCCCCATAAACATCGCAAAAAATAGGATGATTGGGGATAAAAAAAATCCCGCCGTTCCACAACGGAGCGAGTGGTGGCGGGCAAAACTTCACCAGGGAAAAACAACATCACATCTTATCGTTATGAGACTACAATATTATTGTGTGTCCACATTTCATTATTTCAAGGAGGCCATCATAAATAAACGCCATGCCCCGCCGGCATTTAAAAAAAGGGCCTGCCAGGGCAGGCATATCTGTGATATATACCGGTTTAACATCTTATCAGTGGGCTATTTTCAATCCTGCCATGCTCATTATCATTCTTAATATTAGAGAAACAATAAACAACGCCATCACACTGCCACACCAAATCACCACCAGCCAAAATATACGGCCCCACCAGGACGGCAAGGACGGTGAATGTTTCATTTTTCGTATCAGCGCCATAGCTCTGTCCCCCTCAATGGTAGCCTTCATTATGGGTAACCTTGCCCCGGAACACATAATAACTCCAAAACGTGTAGACCAGGATCAGGGGAATAATAAACAAGGCGCCGACCAGCATGAATCCCTGGCTCTGCGGCGGCGCGGCGGCGTCCCAAAAGGTAATCGACGGCGGGATAAGATGAGGCCAGATACTGATGCCCAGGCCGCTATAGCCCATAAAAATAAGAAACAGGGTCAGCAGAAAAGGTGAATAATGAGTATCGTCCCGCATAATCGCGCGCCGCAGCGCCCAGGCCGTGAGTAATACCAACACCGGCACGGGTAAAAAGAAAAACACATTCGGCAGGCTAAACCAGCGATGCGCAATCGCCGGCTGCGCCAAAGGCGTCCAGACGCTGATAATGGCGATAATGGCCAGCAACGCCAGGGTTAACAGCCCGGCCCACCGTTTCATGTCGCTATGCAGCCGGTCGCCGGTTTTCATGATTAACCAGGTGCTGCCCAGCAAGGCATAGGCCGCCATAAGTCCCAGGCCGCAAAACAGGCTGAACGGCGTAAGCCAGTCCAGGACGCCGCCGCTGTAGTGGCGCGCCTGCACCGTAAAGCCATTGATAAACCCGCCCAATACCACCCCTTGCGAAAAGGTGGCGATAAGGGAACCGGCAAAAAATGATTTATCCCAGATATGCTGGCGCTCCGGGGCGGCCTTAAAGCGGAATTCAAACGCCACGCCGCGAAATATCAATCCGATAAGCATCAGGGTAAGTGGGATTGCCAACGCGTCCAGAATCACCGAATAGGCAAGCGGGAATGCGCCGAATAATCCGGCCCCGCCCATCACCAGCCAGGTTTCATTCCCATCCCACACCGGCGCAATGGTATTCATCATAACATCGCGATCGTGGCGTTCTTTCACCAGCGGAAAAAGCAGGCCGATGCCCAGATCAAAACCATCCATGACCACATACATCATGATGCTGAAAATAATGATGATCAGCCAAATCAGCGGAAGATCGATGCCCATAATTAGTGTCTCCCCTCAGGAAAACCCTCGTCGCCGGCGGCGCCATTGTCCGCCGCCGACAACGGCCGGGCCGGCGTCCGCTTCTGTCCGGGGCCGCCTTCCGGCGCGTGCCGTCCGCTGCTGGATTGCGGCCCCTGCCTGATAAGCCGGAGCATATAGATAATGCCGGTGCCAAAGACGGCAAAATAAACCACGATAAACGCCAGCAGGCTGATGCTCATATGCAGCGCGCCGTGGGCCGACACCGCGTCCCTGGTACGCAGCAGGCCATAAACAACCCATGGCTGGCGGCCTATTTCAGTGGTAAACCAGCCGGCAATGATCGCCAGCAACCCTGAAGGGCCCATATATAAAACAAATTGATGAAACGGGCGGCTGTGAAATAATGTGCCGCGCCAGCGCAAATACAGGCCGGCGACGCCCACGGTGATCATCAATAAGCCCAGGCCGACCATGATCCGGAATGACCAAAAGATAATGGTGGAGTTCGGACGTTCATCCGGCGGAAAATCCTTCAGCGCGGGAATGGGCTTGTCCAGGCTATGGGTAAGAATAAGACTGCCGAGATAAGGTATTTCCAGCGCAAAGCGCGTTTTTTCCGCGCGCATGTCGGGCAAGCCGAACACAATCAGCGGCGTGGCCCGGCCGGCGGTATTCTCCCAATGCCCCTCTATGGCGGCGATTTTGGCGGGCTGATGTTCAAGCGTATTAAGACCGTGCGCGTCGCCGACAAAAGCTTGTATGGGGGCGACGCACAGCGCCATCCACATCGCCATTGAAAACATGATACGTACCGGCGCACTATTATTGCCGCGCAGCAAATGCCAGGCGCCGGAGGCGCCGACGAAAAAAGCGGAGGCCAGAAACGCGGCGATGGTCATATGCAGCAATCGATAAGGAAACGAGGGATTAAAAATCACCGCCAGCCAATCCACCGGGACAACCTGGCCGTTGACAATCTCGAACCCCTGCGGCGTATGCATCCAGCTATTGGAGGCCAGGATCCAGAACGTGGACATTATCGTGCCCAGCATCACCATACAGGTGGAAAAGAAATGTAATCCCGGCCCCACCCTATCCCAGCCAAATAGCATAACGCCGAGAAATCCGGCTTCAAGGAAAAAGGCGGTCAGGACTTCATAGGTCAGCAAAGGGCCGGTGATGGATCCGGCAAAAGCCGAAAACCCGCTCCAGTTGGTGCCGAATTGATAGGCCATAACCAGACCCGAGACCACGCCCATACCAAAATTAATGGCAAATATTTTTAGCCAGAAATGATAAAGATCGCGATAGCTTTCCCGCCGGGTTTTAAGCCATAGGGCTTCCAGCACCGCCAGGAAACTGGCCAGACCGATAGTGATAGCGGGGAAAATGATATGAAAAGAAACGGTAAAGGCAAACTGTATCCTTGCCAGTATAAACGCGTGCATATCGCCCATGCTTACCTCTGCTTGCCCGGCTCTCCTGAGAGGGGCTTTTAGCCGTTGCCACCGTCCTGAGACGTCGCGATAAGCCGCATTGCTGCGCTCACGCCCAGGCACGGCAATTAAGGGATAACATTGGTTGCTCAGTCTGGCCAGGATCCTGCCCGTGTAATAAAAATAGCCTTATTGATGAGAGGCCATAAGCAGCGTGACGGGAAGCAATGGGCAAAGATGTTTTCCAGGCCAGCTCACCTATTATAAGCCAATAACGCCAATAGCAGCGGTTTACCCCGGCAAAAGATGCCGTGGGTAAACCGCGGGGTTTTTATTTTTTCTTGCTTTTCTTCGCGGGTTTGGTCTGCCCGGCCGCCTCGTTCTCAATCGGGGGCACCGCGCCGATTTCCGCGCCGGTGATGGGATTCACCTGCGGATCGGATTGGGTACGCAGCGCCAGGGTATCCACATTGGCCTGCTGCTTGGGCGGCAGCGCCACGCTGGCGCCGCCATCACCCCCGTCAACCGCCGGCGCGGGATTGGCGACGTACGCGAAGTTTTCATCCGAATTCCAGCTACCGCGCACCTCGCCGCCATCCGACATATTAAAATACGTGGTGGCATATTTTTCAATAGGCGGAAGCTTGCCCGGCGGAAAGTTATTGCGAATGGAATACAACGCCTTTTCAAACGAAATCTGGTGCGCCACTTCACGCGTCATCAGAAAACCCAACGCATCCTTTACCCCGGGATCGTCCGTCAGATTAATCAGACGTTCATAGATGATTTTCGCCCGCGCTTCGGCGGCGATATTCGATCGCAGATCGGCGGTCACTTCACCGATGGTATCAATATACGCCGCGGTCCAGGGCACGCCGGCGGAATTCGTTAATGCCGGTCCGCCGCCATACAGCAATGCCGTCGTATGGCTGCTATTGCCGTTGCCGGTTAATGAACGATACAATTCCGCCTCTTGTTCGGTGCCTTCCGCCAGATCGCCCTTGGCGCCTTTATTAAGCATGCCGACCAATGAGCCGATAATTTCCAGATGGCTCAGTTCTTCCGTGGCGATATCCAGCAGCAAATCCTTGCGTCCCGGATCTTCATCCCCGAGGCCCTGGGTGAAATAGCGGCACGCCGCCGCCAGCTCGCCCTGCGGACCGCCGAATTGCTCCAGCAGAAGATTCGCCAGGCCTGGATTAGGCTGGGCGACACGAACGGTAAATTGAAGTTGTTTTACGTGTCTAAACATGCTCACTCCCGACAAAAGTTATTATTTTCAATGCTTCCATGCCGGTTTTCCCTTATTCTCGCCACGGACGAAGCAACCTGTCGCTTTATCCGGCAAGATCATTTTTTCGCCTCGACATCGGGCGTGGCGGAACGCACCATAAACTGTTCCGTGACATTCGGCAGATGGGTAAAGGCCCATTCGGCCATGGCGAGTTCCTGTTCGCGGATTTGCTCAAAAACCCTGGCGCCTTCAACATCCCCGGCCAGCTTGGCGGCGGCGATAAGCGATGTGTAGCAAGCGGCTTCAAAATGCTCAAAGACATAACCGCTGATGGCGCCTTTAACCACTTCGTCCTCCGCGGTCATGCCGCCCACCGCCTGCCCAAAGGCCGACATTTTCCCCATGACGTCTTTTAAGGTTGAACGGGAAATGTTATTACGATCAATCACGTCCTCCAGCAGCACCAGTTGCTGACGGGTTTCTTCTCTATGCAGTTCAAGACGCGCCTTAAGATCGGGATAATGCTCCAGCCGGCCGGCCATTTTTTCCAGCATGCTTTCGGCTTGTTTTTCCATGGCGTGCGCGTCACGAAGCCAATCGTGGTAATTTTCTTCGTAAGTCATGATTCACCTCTCAATTGATTAAACAAACCTGCCTGTCGTGGTATCCGTGGTCTTTTTGCCAGGAACGTATGCACCAGGGAGGTAGGGTGGCTTAGCTGCCGTGCCAAAAAAACCGGGCCTTGAATTTGAAGTAATGGTTAACAAGATACGGCGCGCGGAAAAAAGAAAATATTTCTGCAGCCGCGCTTTCATTTTGTGGTTATCCGGCAACAACCATGGGGGAAAAGAGAGTACCTAACAACCCTGCCCTGCACGGTGCAGCGTCAATTTCATTATTTTTCAATGCCATTTCGCCCAGGCTATGAAATATGATACGTTGCAGGCATACAATAATGTTCCATTGCTTAATATAGCTGTCATTGCGTCATTTTATGCCCGTGATGATAAATACGCTTGGCACTTTAGCCTGGTTTACATTGACCGGGTTTAAATGGATGGGTGCCGTCGAATAATTTATCTCACCGTATTGTATTAAAGACGAACAATTAACCCCCAGCGCGGATGATACTCTTAACAAAAATAAAGCGTCTGCGGTATATTTAATCCGCTGACCACCCTATTTCACAGGGTCCAGTAATCTTCCCCCGCCCTATCACTGCGCGGCCATAAGAATATTCTCCTGCAACTCTGCGCAACACTCATAACATTAGAGGGTGCTTGATGTTAATTGTTTAGTTAATGTCTCGCTTGTTGTACCTATTAAAATGTAGCGCATCTTAAGATAAGCGCAAGTTTGAATCGATATTTTTGACTTTATAAAAAAACCATTTTATTCATAGCGTTATCATCGCACCCTGCCATGGAAAAATAAAAAAATAAACTTTTACCATCAACGCGCCGGCTCTTTTTATGCCAGTGATAATGATTGTTTGGCGTGGCACCAATCCGGAAATTAAGCGAAGCGGGGAGCTGTTTCATTAGATTAGATTTATGTTTTATGCAACTCTATTAAAAATTCACATTAAATCCGTCTGTTATAGAATTTTACTCTTTCCAGGGCGGCCGCTATTTTTCAGCAGTCGCCATCGCCGGGAAAGGATTATTACGCGCATGTCACGTCACAGATGAGAATGATATATATTATCAACGCGCTAACCAAACCGACTGTTAGCCAAAAAAACCACGGTCGCGAAAAATAAGAATAATGCCACGGCAACGGTGGGCTTGCGTATGGAGACTCAGCCGGGACCAGGGAAAAAACCTCGCGCGCCGCCGGTTAAAGTGTCCGGGGGAATGGCCCGCCATCCAAGGAAAGCGCATAAAATAATAAGGCCCCTGTCCTGTTACAGCGGACAGGGGCCAAAGGGTATAAACCCATCAATAAAAAGGTGGCGGCTGATGCCGGCCTGTTCCCTACGCCTGAAACAACCTAGGCCATATCCAGCGATGCCATATCAATCACAAAGCGATATTTCACCTCGCCACGCTCCATACGTTCAAAAGCATGATTGATATGCTGTATGGGAATGATTTCACAGTCGGGAAGGATGTTTTGCCTGGCGCAGAAATCCAGCATTTCCTGGGTTTCGGCAATACCGCCCGAGGGTGAACCGGTTATGCGCCGGCGTCCCATAATCAACGGCAGGCTGCTAAAGCCCGCCATATTCCCCAAATTGCCGACAATCACCAGCGCGCCTTCAATATCCAGCAGTTGCACGTAGGGCGACACATCATGAGAAACGGGAATGGTATCGATAATCACGTCAAAAGAAGCCCCTGCCGCCGCCATATCGTCTCGTGATGTGGACAGCAGCATTTTTTCCGCGCCCAGCGCTGTTGCTTCCGCCGCTTTTTCACCGGTGCGGGTAATCACCGTCACCGCGGCGCCCAGGCCCGCGGCCAGCCGAACCGCCAGGTGACCAAGACCGCCGATGCCGATGACCCCGACCCGGGTCCCGGGTCCAACGTTCCAGGTACGTAACGGGGAATAAACGGTAATACCCGCGCAAAGCAACGGCGCTGCGCGGGCCGGATCGAGCCCCTGCGGCAATGTCAGGACAAACTCTTCCCGCACGACGATATGCTTGGAATAACCGCCGCGGGTGATCTCGCCGGTGAGGCGATCGTGGCCGTTATAGGTCACCGTGGGGTATTCCCGGCACATCTGTTCCTGATCTTTGCGGCACTGGTCGCAATGCTGGCAACTGTCGACAATAGTTCCCACCGCCACCAATTGACCAACGGCGTGGCGCGTAACGCCGGCGCCGATCTCAATCACCCGGCCGATGATTTCATGGCCCGGAACGCAAGGATAGGTCGTCGGCCCCCAATCTTGCCAGTCGTCCCGGCTTTGGTGGAGATCGCTATGGCAAACGCCGCAGTACAAAATCTCAATCGCCACATCATTGCCGCGCAGGGCGCGCCGTTCAAAGGAAAAGGGCGCCAGTGGGGTACCGGCCTTCAGCGCCGCATAACCGATAGTCTTCATACATCTCTCCCAGTTGATTGAATTGCGTTCCCTGACTTTACACGCGCCCGGCGGGCCGGCGTCAGTCCGATCCTTCCGGATTATTGCCTATTCCGCTTGATTTCTTGCGCCACGCGAACCGCGCGCCGGCGCGCCTATGCCGCTGAATACGCTGCGCTAACGGTACAAACCCCCTTCCCTCTCATCGGGCAAATTCTCTCTTGCTGATGCAGCCCGCGGGCTTTTGTTTTATGCTCAGATAACACGCAATCATTCACGGGCACGGGCATGGACGAACGCAATACGGTCAACGGCAACCTGCGGTTCCTGGGCATTATCGGCGATCCGGTGGCACAGGCTAAATCCCCCATGTTAATCAATGCCGCGCTGCGCGAGCGACGGATCACGGACACGCTGATGATCCCTTTGCATGTCGACTCCGCCGGTTTAGCGGACGCCATTAACGGGCTGAAGGCCTGCCGCAATTTTTGCGGCGCGGTCGTCACCATGCCGCACAAGCGCAACGTGTTGCCCCTGCTGGATAGGGTATCCGACTCAGCCAGGGCCATCGGAGCCTGTAACGTATTTAAGCGCGCTCCCGACGGCCGGTTAAGCGGCACCATGATGGATGGGGAAGGGTTTGTCGCCGGTTTGCAAACACGGGGATATGGCATCCGGGGCAAAAGCGTTTATCTGGCCGGCGCCGGCGGCGCGGCGGCGGCGATTGCCTTTGCGGTGGCCGCCCATGGCGCCCGTCGGCTGGTTATCTTCAATCGCACCGCCGGTAAAGCCTCCGCGCTGTGTCAACAGCTGCGGTCCCTTTATCCCGGAGTGTTAATTGAGCAGGGCAATGAATTTCCCCGGGAGGTGGATATCGCCATTAACGGCACCTCCGTCGGCATGGGCGGCGATACCGCACAGCCCTTTTCATTGCGCTACCTGGATGCCTCCACGGTGGTGTGCGATATTGTGGTGTTCCCGGAGCAAACGCCTCTGCTGGCCAACGCCGCCCAGGCCGGATTGCCGGTCCATTACGGCAAGGAAATGATCATGGCGCAGGTCCCGCTGCTTATCGACTTTATGCTGAGCTGATGAGCGGCTCTCCCGCCAGGCCATGGGCCACGCCGGGAAGTTTGAGCCGGAATGATACGAACGAACCTGTCTATAATTCCGCCAGGGAGATCTCTGAAACAGCGTAGGTCCCATTGCCCTGATGGTCTGCCCGGAAATCACCCACATCGTGGAACACCAGCAATTGGTCAAAAGCATTGTTAAATTTCATCACCATCTGTTTTGGTTTGGGCAGAACCGTATCCGTCAGGATGAACCGGCCCATCGGCAGCCGCGCATAACCAAGCGAAAAAACGCCTCCGGTCTCCTCGCCGCCGCCAATACGGAATATTTCAATATAACCATCGGCAAAACCTACCGCCACCAGCGCGTTCAGGGCTGAGAACGCGGCGCTCACCATTCTGCCCAATCCAATGCCCTCGCAGAATAAGGGCTGGCTGCGTGGCAATAGGTGTTGTTTATTGTTGGTCGTATCATGTAACAGGATTTCATGGTCGGCCATATTCACATCGCGCTTAACAAAACCAAGAAAACGCTGGTCGGGGGACACAAAATCCGGCTGGAAACCCTCAGGCGTCGCCCAGCGTGGATGGTCGTCTTCCAAAAAAGACCAGTGCTTTTCCCATGGTGCGTATAAATCGCCCTGGTTTGTAACCCACAACGCCCGGCCGGGGACAAAGATACCCGTCAGCAAGGCTTCTTCGAAGAATTCTTTATCCTGTCCCGCCGACGGACTGCCCATAAACGGCAGATGATAATATAAGGCCCGGATCCTGCCTTGTGTGCGCTCGGTAACCAATACGACGATATCGCCGTCCGGTGAAACGATAATATCGTCGACGGGATGGTGGCTGGCTTGCCGATATAGCCGGGTTTTAACGCCGTCGGGCGTCTGCGCCCAGATCTGGTTATCCCCGTCCACCCAGAAAATGGGCTGCTGTGTCTCCGCCAGGATGAATTTGGTCACTATTGTCGGCTGATTGCCGCCCGGGGCCGGAAACCAGCGACGGTATCCCGTTTCCGATGCCAATGGCGCCAGCGCTATTCCTTTCTGCTCGAAAATAACTTCATGGGCCGCGTCTTCGTTAATGAGGGTTGCTCTGCAATCGGGGCCTTGGGTTATCAATAACGGCGGGAAAAAGTGCCATGGATGATCAGCGATGAAAGCCAATTGCCTGCTTGACCACGGGTTGCCTTGCGAACGGTCGCGCTGGCAGGCCGCCACCACATTAACCAACGTGGCCCAGAGCGCCAAAGGCGGGTATTCCGCCGTCCACTCCGCCGGCAGGGTTTTATCCATTTTAAAGGTACGCAGCGCACTGCTTGAGGCGTGCAGGATCTCGTCTCGCCGCAGCGGATCAAGACGCAGCAGCAACGCCACCTGCCGTAAGCGGGTACGAAGCGGATGCCCCTGGGCCAACGCCGCGTCCTGAGTCGCGTTTTCCCTGCGGCAAAGCGCCGCCAGGGAGGGAAACCTGCTTTTTGCATATGTCCGTGCGGCGAGTTTCTCAAACCGCGAGAGCGAGCCTGCGTCATGACCGGGCGCGGGAGGTCGGTCGCTTATGTCAATGATATCGAAGCAGCCCGTAAATAATTCATAACGCAGGGTCCAGTAACTATTAACGGACCCCGCCTCACCCTCGTCCAGGGACAGTGTGTGATAAACCCCGTTAAACGGCGCGATATGTAAAAACCGCCCGCCGAGATTAAGGAACATTTTATTGCCGTAGCGGAAGGCGCCGTTCACCAAAGGCGGCAACAGGATATTAATATAAGGCTCCTGGGTGGCCTGGGGATGATCGGCAATTTTCCGGCGCAATAATTCACCGATATGGTGGGCATTGAGCGGTTCGCACGGCGAGGCAAAAACGAAATCGCCCTTACCAACCTGATATGCCACCCGGAACACCGGCGCGTTAGCCTGCGCCGGGTGGCACATCAGGAAGGTGGCGGCGTTTTTTTCGGGCAATAATAAATAGCGCGCATCGCCTATCTGCACGTCCAGGTGCGTTTCGTCATGGATCAGGGCGTTAAAACCCGTGGATTCATCTTCATTGAGCGTATAGTTAGTCAATAACTGATGCCAGTCCAAAACCCGCGGCAGAGCGGCTTCGCGCTTTTTTTGATGCCGCATTGGCGTGAAACGCAGCGAGAATGTCCGGTCGTTATCGCCCGTGTGGATCATGGCAATGGCTTCGCCGCTTCGGCGGACGCGCACCTGCGCATCATCGAGATTATCCGCCGGCATCAGGGTGCCATTGTCCCTGGAGAAAGCCCAGCGTCTGCCGTTGATCTCAAACATCACCCATGTCTTGTCGGCTATATCCAGAATATGGAGCGGATGCACAACCAACAAATAAATAGGCGTGCTGCTGGAAAGCGGCCAAAAAAGCTGCACCTCTGTTGCAGGAGGTATTTCGGCATTTTTTTCAATCCTGAAATCCGGCAGGCTATATTCGGCCAGATTACACACGGCACTACCCGTTTCCAGACAATAGTATTTCTTATAAATACCGAACTGGCTTTGCAGATCCATTTGGACAAACAGCAGCTTGCCGTCGAGGGTACGCTCACCGGTCTCAACCGCCACTATGCTGCTGTTTTGTACTTTCGCCACAGGATAGATGACGCCCTTGATGGCCACGGTTAAAGGGACCCTGCCCTCGGCGCCAAAGACTATTTTTGCATCCTGTACGTGGATTGCGGGCACAAATTTCGGCAGTCCGCTGGTCACTTTTGCAATATTGGATCGCCACGCCACCACCCCGACGGTCGTCCTGCCAAGGAGGGCCAGATACAGGCCTTTAGTCAATATACTCAGCGATCGGGCGGCGGCAAAACCAGGGTCGACACTTTTCAGTATGCCTTTTCCCACGGTATCCATAAATGGCCATAATTGGGCGTGGGTAGCCTCGATACCCCCGGCGAGTTGTATCCTTGTCGGCACTATATTCCTGAAGACTTCTTGTCCCGAGGCGCTGAATACCGGCCCGCTCAAGGTCCTGGCGGCGCCAATCGCCGCGCTCCTGAACAACCCCAGACCGGCCCTGACGCCGGTAAACACCAGCGGCAAGCCCACCAGAGCGCCGTCCATCAGGCATGAGGTAAAGGCATCCTGGGCTTGTCCGGCGTGCAGGGCGTTGGCACAACCATAGAAAGGGATGATAAGCCCCGGCAACGATGCCATAAGCTGATGAAAACCAGACTTCTCCTCTTCGTACCCCATTTCATGGATTTTGAGCCGGTAAAGCTGGTAATGGAAATCGGCATAACGCTCCAGAAACAGGGACAATGTTTCATTCGGCTCTTTTGAGATGCCGGTATTATTTAATGGCAGAAGGGTAAATTCGTGCTGCGAGACCCGCTCCGGGAGCGGCCAGTCCGCCATAAACGGCATCAGGGTGCCAAGATGCGGATCATTAACCGCAATCTTGCGCAGCAGATAGCCCATATCTGTGATCCGAAGTGCAAATAGCCGGCGATCGCTCCCCTGACCGCCCTGGAAAAAAAACGTATCCGGTTTACTAAGATAATGAATAGGCTTATTTGAATAAAACATATCCTGTATGGTCCGGCGCTGAGTCAGCCGCGGGGCCACCCATTTAATTTCCGCTCCTTGCAGAAACCGCTCATCATCCGCTTGTAGATTATCATCAAGAACATCACTGGGCATAAATACCGCTTCCAGCAGCGCCGTGTCCAGGGCGCGGATTTTCATCGCGAACCGGTCCACCTCCCGACGATAAAAAGTATCCAGATTCGGGATCGACGCACCGTTAGCCACGCATTGCCGGGCCGTGGACGATCTCATTAACTGCCCGACAGGGTCCGGAGCATGCGATGGGGGGTCATGTCTATCCAGATTGTCATAGCCCATAATGAGAGCTTGCGCGCTGCCGCAGTGCTGCTTGAGTAATTCCTCCGCCGCCGACTTGCGCGAACGCCATACGGGCCGTTGAAAATTGATTTTGTAATAGCTAAAACTGTCATACAGATGTTGCGCGGTGAGATGCCGCTTTTCCAGATCGGCCTTAAACCAGGCAAACACTTCATCCAAGCTGCCCTCGGCCATTATCTGCCCAATGCTCAGCTCAGGGCGGGCGCGCAAATAATACAACACCAATCCCAGATACATTGTCGATTCCGCGCTTGTGGCCAGCAAGCCATGCCAGGATGTACTGACCAGGCCAATACCTAATTCAATCAGGGATGACAGGGATGACGATATAAGGTTATCCGGGTTATCAAGCACAATTGCCCGGGCGCCGAAATGCAATAATGTCCAGGTCAGGCTGCCGACCCACAAATTATCGAGATCAAGGATGGCAGTCTGATTTTGCGCCATCCATGCCGGCTGGTCCTTGACGTGAAAATAGCTTTTCAGATACAGCGTCGGAATTTCCATTGCCTCGTACTTTTCCTGCCACAACCATTTATTCCGCACATAACTTTCTGACAACGGCCATGTTTCCACCAGGGCGGCAAACGCCTGGTGCGTGATGCTGCGATTAGCATCAAATAATTTCGCTATGCGCAGAGCGATATTGTCTTCCCTGAAAATAAGCTGGCAAAGCAGTTGTCCTATCAGTCCCTTTTGCTGTAAAGGCCTGAGTGTCTCTCCCCTGCGTTCTCCATAGAGCTGACTGCCGTACAACGTCAGCCGGGCAACATCAGGCATAAGCTCCGGATGCCGATCGATGCTGTCGATAATTATTATGGCCAGATGTTTATCATCCGTGAAGTCGGGATTAATTCCGACGCCTATATTTTTATTAAGGTATGTGGCAAGGCGATAATTTCTTTCGGCGGCGTAATCGTGCAGGGCTGGCAAAGCCTCGCGTTTTATCCTTCGCTCCGGAGGGAGGAATGGCCGTGGGAAAGAAGAAGACATTGCCGGTGGTTTTACCTGATGTTGCTGTGCTACTTTTAAGGAGGACACCAGCAAAAGACCATAGAGGATGCGCTCGAAAATATTTTGGGGCTGATTTAACGTGGCTATTTGGCGAGACTTATCATCAAGCTGCCGGCTGCTTTCTTGTTTGAGAACGTGCGCCCTATGGAAAAGTTCTTCTCCGCTAAGAATGGCATTATTTCGCTGCGGGGCATGGTGGTATAGGTACCCGGCAGTTAAATTATTATTTAATTTGTTATGGCCTTTCTTTTCATAGTCAGGGTACGCCTGCGGCGGCCATAGCGATGGAAAAATAGTGTTCATTTTATTTCCCCCAATGATGATAATGGATATTTATATTTTAAAGATCTTTTATATAGCACTCGCGTTGTTAACCCAAAATACACACCGGGCTATTGCAAACACTAATAACATATATTTAATATATAAATTACCTTACAGAATTCACGATTAAAAAATTGATTAATATACAATAGCTAAATTAATATCTTATTAAAGAAGAAATCATATAAATTACTCACAAATAAAAACCTTCATCAGCAATAAACGTTTTCAAAAGCGACATTGACGGCGGGAATGATAAAAACCCGCCGCATTCCTTTTTTGATTTTTTATTGGATTGTCAGCAGCCGGCGCGCCTGAAGCCTTTGTAAAGGCAACCTTGGCCCAGGTTCCCTTCCCGAAGGACGCTGCCGGCGCTATTATTATCGCAGCCGCCCGGCCATCACGGGCGCCATCACTCCGCTCCGGACAAGGATTTATCTCTGAACGCCTACGCCTTATCCGCGGGCGGCGATCGGGTCAGGGCCTGCCCTTGCCCGGTAGCGCCCCCGGCCAGTCCTTTTGCCGCGCAGATCAGCGCCAGATGGCTCAAGCCCTGCGGCATATTGCCGCGCCAGGTCTGGGTTTTAGTATCAAACATCTCATTGAAGATCTGCACATTCCCCGTCTGGCAAAGCGTCGCTAAAATCTCTTCCATGGCGTTATCCGCCGCCGCCTGGCGCCCCATATTCGCCAGCGCTTCCACCAGCCAAAAGGCGCAGGCGACAAATGCGCTTTCCTCTTTGTCCATGCCGGAGTAGCGATAAACCAGCGGGCCGCCCTCGCCCAGTTCCCGCTGGATAACGCCAAGCGTGGAGAGCATGCGTGCCGGATTGACCTTGCTGCCATAATAGTGGGTCAGCGCGATGGCCGCGTCCAGCCTGTCGCTGCCGGCGTAGAAGGTGTAAGCATGGCGCTGTTCAGACCAGCAGTGCCGCTCAATCCAGGCGCTGATGCGGTCGCGCTCCCGTTGCCAGCGCCCTTTCCAGGTCGGTTCGATATGGCCCGCGTCCGCCAGGGCGACAGCCTGGTCCAATGCCAGCCAGCAGGCCATCTTTGAATGCGTATAATGCTGTTTTTCCGGCAGTTCCCAGATACCGCTGTCCTGTTCGCGCCAGCTGTCGGCGCAGCGGTTGGCGAGATGGCCCAACAGCCGCGACGTTGAGAGATCCAGGATATGACCGGCATCGATAAAGAGGCGCGCGGTAGCCAGCATATCGCCATACATGCTGAGCTGGACCTGGTCGCTGGCATTATTGCCGGACCGTACCGGCTGGGTGCCCCGGTACCCTTTCAACGGCAGGAAGCGCTCCTCGGGCACCAGCCCGCCCTCAAGGGTATAGCAGGCGCGCAGTACGCCATCATGGCGGATAATGGTATTGGTCAGCCAGGAGAAGGCCGCTTTGCAATCCTCCAGCGCGCCAAGATAAACAAACGCCTTGATGATCAGGCAGGCGTCGCGTACCCAGGCATAGCGGTAATCGTAATTTTTCCCGCCGCCCAGCCCTTCCGGCAGCGAAGCGGTGGCCGCCGCGGCCAGCGCGCCGGTGGGCGCATACCACAGGAACTTCAGGGCCAGGGCCGAACGTTTAACGTGATCGGTATAAGGACCATCCCAGGTGAGATTGTCCGCCCAGTCGCGCCAGGCGCGATCGCTGGTCTCGATACGCTGGTCAATCTTCGCCAGCGGCGGCACCGCCAGCGGCTCCCGTTCCGTGGCCACCAGCGCCACCAGCGAGCGGGACTCGGGGCGGGTAATAAAAAAGCCGCTTACCCCTTCATCGCCGCTGTCGGTAAGGGTGATATCCTCGGAAAAACGCAGCATCGCCATCAGATCGCCAAGATGAAACACCGGTATGCCCTGCGCGTCATCCAGCCAGGGCGACTGCGTTTCGGCGCGCGTACCCAGCTTTAATCGCAACAGCATGCGCACCGTCCCCTCCAGCCCCTCGACGCGCCGCGCCAGTTCGCTCCACGGCAGGCGGCCCGCCAAGGTACTGTTCAGCGATTCCGTTATCCGCACGCTGCCGCTTGCCGTCTCGTAATGGGTTTCCAGCACATTGCTGTCCCGGCGGTAACCGCGCCGCATACGCCAGGCCCCCTCCGGAACCAGCTGAAAATACCCGCCGATACCTGCATCGAGTATGCGGTCGAACAGCGGCGGTGAATCGATATTGGGCGCGCACCACCAGTCAATGGCGCCGTCCGGGGCGATCAGCGCCACGGAACGGCCCTCGCCAATCGCGGCATAGTCGCCCAGCTCCGCGTACCCCTGTTCCCGGGCGGGTGAGATAAAGGTTTTGTTCTTCACAACTGGCTGATTCCTGGCTCATCAATGAACGCCGGCGGCCGCGGCGTAGGATACGATTAAGCGTAGTACAACCGTGATCATTGTCACAGGCTTCAGCATTCCATAACCCGGCGCGCTGCCGGCGCCCGGGAATAAACCCTTGATCCCCTAGCCAGAAGTTAATGGGCGGGATGCCACAAGTGGCAGTGGTACTAAAAACCGGAGGGGCTAAACAACTATCGGTGCTGTAATAACACAACGCCTATCAGTGGCTTACCAAGTAGTTGAACGCCTAGCCGTATCGGCCCGGCGCAGGGTCTCGGTCGTGGCTGGCAACGGACGGCGCATATGGATATCAAGGATTTTACGCCGGCTGTGGGCCATGCAGCCGACCTCACGGATACAAACATGATCGAAGCGGGATATAGCCACAATTGTACTATTGTCAGTAAGTTGATGTTGATTGAATCCAGTACTTATGTTGACTGGGAAAGCGTGGAAAGCCTTGCGGCGACTGAATTTCAGGCATAAATAAGCCACCCGCGGATGACCTGTAACGCTGAATGTATAACTGGTCAAACCAGATTGCGAGGCTCTTTTCAACGCCATTTTAAAACTGATATCTATATCAAACGTAGCCCATCAAACACTCATTTCCATTCCTGGCGGATCTGGCTTTCAAAGAAAATCCCGTCAGTATTGCTTTTAGCCCATAGGCCAAACGCATTATTATTACTACCGGTGCAATTATCTGCAAGGTAGTCGGACAAGGCTTGCCTGATTAACCCTGCATGGGAGAGAGGGTGAATAGCGGCCAGATTATCCCATTGCCGGAGATCTTCTTCAGGTAAATCGATCGCGATGCGGGTCATCAGCACCCTCTCTCGGATGATTCCTTATGTATATCATTATCGATCACAATAGTGTTCTGAACCACTTATCTCATTAACAACACCAACGGCTGATCGATGACATAGGCAATACCTTTCATCATGTAATGATATAAAGAAAAGATAACACCTAGGAATCTAAAAAAACCAATTAATGTAATTGAATTAAAAGATAAAATGAAAAAATAAAGTTACTGCATGATTAAAATCATACTTTTAATTTACCGAAAAATATTATGAAATATAATGCTGTCTAGCCTATATAAAAACAAGCCCCCGGGGGCATGCTTGCGCAGAGGTCGCACCGGGGGTCTACAAGCATGATATTAACCTTTCACTGTTGTTTAATCAACAGGGTGGCATAACATAGAGAAGAAGCAGAAAGCATCCAGCAAAAGACTTCCCAGATTGAATGTAAGCAATCAAATCGTTGATAAAGGCTTAATTAAGCGCTTTATGTTTTTTTAAAAATTCGTCTATAGACATGCCATTGATGGTCGGCGGTGCGCCGGACATGAAAGGCGTAGGTCCCATAGGAACCGTTGGCATAGTTACAGCCACGGGGCCGTGTTTCACCGCTCCTTGCACCACATTTTGCACGGCGGCACAACCGGCCCCCACCATTGCCCCGACGGGGCCGCCGGACACCGCGCCGAACGTCGCGCCCCAGGCCATGTCGCTACCTATACCACGCGCTACTTCGGCATTATCCGGTCCTGCATTGACATTATTCAATTTTTCCCCTTTTGCAAAGATAATAAAGAAATAACACGATAAGCATGATAATTATCGTGAGTGATGATGCAGAGAGGTACGATAACATACCGTCTTGAGTGATATTATCAATGCTTAGGTTATCGGGCGCGAGCAATATCAAAAAATTGGCCAGAAAAGAATAACATATGCCTTTGTAAATACTATTGCGGCTCAGGCCATGATTGCTCACCGTAAAATACATCGCTATTAGGACATAGGTTAGCGGCATATATATTTGCATTAACATTATTATCATTCCATATAGCATTTTTAGCATTAAAATATAACAAATCTGGATGTTGTTCATCCAACTTCATATCGCAATCAGTTATTTTTCATTTACGCCAACAATAATTGTGATAAGAGTTATAAATTAATTCTGCTGGACACAGTATATTTCCATTGACCCATGTTGACATCTCCAACCTCAGTGGGTCTTTTTACATTGGCGGCAACAAATAAACTATGGATGGGTTATGAAAATTATCAGTTGTGACATACGAGACGTGACTACCGGAGATAACGTCAAAGTGATGATACCGTCGAACATTTATGAATGTGAGCTTCATGATGATGTTTTTATCGGCCCCTTCGTTGAGATTCAGAAAGGATGTGTCATTGGGCGCGGCAGCCGTGTGCAGTCACACACGTTCATTTGTGAGAACGTGTCATTGGGGGAGAACTGTTTTATTGGGCATAATGTCACATTCGCCAATGATTTATTCAGGTGTGGTGCGCCAGACCCAAATCCAGCAAGTTGGATTAAAATCAGCCTTGGCGATAATGTCACCATCGGCAGCGGTGCGACGATATTAACCGATTTCATTTGCAGCGGGTCGGTGATAGGGGCTGGGGGGGTTGTGGTCAATCCCGTGACGGTGAAAGGGATTTATGCCGGCAACCCAGCCCGATTGATTAGAACGTTGTAAAAGGCTCGGCCCTTTTTAACAGTCCCATAGGCCCGAGTTCTACTAAAGATAAATTTGAGAATAGGGCAACTCGGCGTAAAACAGCGACGTCGATCGGGCGGCATTAATGTATATGCTGATCGGCAGTTGCAAACTGAACGGCGTGGGGCCGGAAGCGTATCTGCGCCATGTGCTGGAAATTATCGCGGATCATCCCATCAATAAAATCACAGATCCCCTGCCGTGGAACCTCAAAATCCCTACTGAATAAGCGTCAATACGGCCCAGAGTTGACGCTGTGAGTACCGGCATCCACCACCGCTAAAACGTACCGTCAGAGCTCATGCAACATATTCAAGGTGCTCACTCCATATCTAAAGGACTCGCACTCGCCTTACAACTGGCGCTGCTCCAGGCTGGTATAAATCGTGTTGATTTCACCTTTTAAGCTCTCGCCGCGATAAACCATCGACGTATCGTACCGTTGATACTTCTCTTCTCTCGTGGCGCTGAACCAGTTAAACGACCCTACGCACAGTAGTCCCTCGTCCCCAATCACAATTTTACTGTGGACGCGCTCAACTAGCTTCGTAGTGATACCCATCTCGTTCAACTTTTCCAATGCTACGTGAAGACGCTGTTGCTTCTCTTTACGCTTTTCATAATCGGCGTGTTCGGTATTGTAATATCTGTCTGTCACCACCGTGATATTAATGCCGCGCGAGCACGCCTTAATCATTGATGTCAGAAAGCCGGTTTGTTCCAGCTTTTGCCAGGTCAACCAAGGGGAAACAATGGTAATACTCTTAACGATAGTGTCAAAAGCCTGGTTCAAAAACGCATCATGCTGCTCCACCCCGTGCAGGGTAGA
Organism: Sodalis sp. RH14; assembly: GCF_047324285.1. Lineage (NCBI taxonomy): Bacteria > Pseudomonadati > Pseudomonadota > Gammaproteobacteria > Enterobacterales > Bruguierivoracaceae > Sodalis > Sodalis sp. RH14. Next base: position 223,126 of record NZ_CP178739.1, on the reverse strand, counting down.
GACCTGCGTTTGTGCTGCGCTTAAATCTTTGCGCTCCTGAAACTCAAACTGCAATGCGTTGCTGTCTGAGGCGAACACGTATTTTGCCAGCAATCCTCGTGGCGAAGAACCGGGCTGGATCTCAAACAAATCCATATCGCCGAAGACCAGAAAGCTGTCCTTAGCGCGGGAGACGGCGACATTCAGCATGCTGCTGTCGCTGTCGATAAACCCGCCATCCTCATGTTTGGAATAGACCGGGGAGAAGAGCACAATCGCTCTTTCCGCCCCCTGCAGGGAGTGCACCGTGCCGACCGTCAGGGAATCTTCATCACCGCTACAGTTAATGTCAAGCTTACGCAACGCCGCTTTGATGGCGTTGACCTGCGCCGAAAATGGCGTAACGACCCCCACCACTTTATGCAGCGGTTTGTCGTAATGACGCTCGATTTCCTCTTTGTGCGACGCCAGCCAGGCCGCTATCGTCCCGGCCTCAAAGGCGTTGTAGCGGCTGCCACCGTTTGTCTGCTGACCCAGACCATCTATATGCAGATAACCCATCGCCGGAAGAAGCGTCTCTTTTTGTGCGCCCCGTTTCGGCTGTAATTTGCCGTGGTAGCAGAGCGCGTTACAGTAGCCAATGATGTTATCGAAGCAGCGTCGGTGCTCGTACAGGTACATCCCGCGGACCAGATCCAGATCGTACTGATAGCGCGAATTAAATTGCGCGACCTTCATGACGCTGCCCGACGCCGCGCTTTTACCTGAATCACACATCAGCGCATAGGCATCCGTCAGCTCTTCCTGAGTGCCGCCGGGGAGGATGTTCTCCTCCACCATATTGCCCATATCAATACCGGGCAAACTGTTCCAGATAGGCGCGATTTGTTCCGTATCGCCAATCACTAACGCTTTTTTCGCCAGCGCGAAGGAGGCTGCCGCCACCTCCGGGAGCACCTGCCCCGCTTCATCGACGATTAGCAGATCAGCAAGATTATAAAAATAGCTTTTATCAAATGGCTTTCCCTTACCTGCAAATTCACTGGTTTTCATATGGTAAGGCAGCATATAACAGGTCATCACCACACAGGGGGTGAGCTTCATTCTGCGCTGCCAGCGAGCCTTAACTGTTTTCGCGCCGTTTCGGCCTTTTTCTTTTTGAAGATTATCAATAGCGGCCATATCCATCAGCCAGCGACCTTCCCAGTAGTGGGTCGCCACCAGGAACGCCGGAAAGCGAATCTGCGTATCAGCAAGCTCATCGGCTCCGGACAGGCCCAGCTCTTCTTCGCCTGAATGTCCCAATGCCCCGGTCAGTTGGCGCCAATGCTTGACGGCCGCGCTTTCGCGCCGGGAAACGTCCTGTGCAAGATCGATTTGTTGCTGATACTCACCCTGCTCTTTTTGCGTTTGCGCAATCAAACCGTCGATATACGCGTCAATACCTTCCGGCGCAATTCCCTGGAACCCGGCCATTCGTGTGCCAAACGTAGTGTTCAGGAAGAGGTTAATTTGATAATGGCGCTTAGTACGAACTGCGGGGATCCATGAAAAGAACGCATACATCATCGACTCACCCGCGCGATATTGCTGCCACTGCTTTTTGCCCAGTGTTAAAAGCGCAATTTCATTCGTGCGGTCGAGCAATAACGTACTTTTGTCCTGAATGTACTGGTCAAGATCTTCGCTGATAGCGCTCCGTTCCTGGCGGATGCGGCTCAGGCTGTACCATGCTGAATCGATTTGCTTGAGCTGCGCGGACTGCTCGGTTAAACGCTCATGCAGGAGATCCACGACGCGTTCGGGCGAACTGCATTCCTCCGACGGAAACGCCACCCTTGCCCTTGCAAGATAGAAGGCCTGCGCATCTTCAACATACTCCAGGGATTCAACACGGTTAAAAAAGTCATCCGTCTGGTATTTTTTCACAGCCTCGGCCTTACGGCCCGAAGACGGGAAGTACGCGCCATAGCTTTTCAGCTCAGGCAGCCAGCGCCCGGCCATTGCTCCGGTGCCAATGGCAAAATCTTTACCGAACGCTTCAATGATGTTGGTCACTGCCTGGTTATTGGTTGATGTGGCAATCACCACCGGCGGTTCGGTTTTATTGAGAGCAGCTTTTGCCCATTCAGTAGCAATGATAGAGAGAACCAGAGTGGTTTTTCCGGTTCCCGGCGGGCCGTTGACGGCGAGGATATCACCCTGCTTTTGGGTGAGATAATGGCTCAGGGCGTCTCGCTGCGCCACAGCCAGTGGGAACTCGTCCCCGGAATGCCCCAGACGCTCGCTGAACTTTGCATTGGCGGCAAGGAGAAGTTCTACGGGGGGCATTTCCGTCGAGGCAAAGCGCGCCAGTAACGGAACCTCTTTTTTACACATCAGCAGATGATCATACAGAGGAAGGATATGGAGGCTGGCCCCGCTGGGCTGGTTCGCTTTGATAATGTAGCCATACCCTGCCGGTTCGTATTGCTCGTGTGTGGCGATCCATTTTCCGGCCACGCTTTCCAGGAGATTATTTGTCTCAGTCAGGTACCTTTGCCACTGCTGCTGATGCTTTTCATAACGCTTAACCCGCTGCTCGTCATTTTCCTCGCGGCGTTGCTGTTCGTCATCCTCGCCAAAAGTGGTCGAATTATGCGTGGTTTTGTATCTGTCATATTGCGCCATCTCGCCAATGGAGAAGGTGCCTTTGGGAAGCGGTTCGAGCAGGTCACGAGGGATAGTGGCAGGTGCAGTGGGGAACAAAAAGCCTTCACGGTTCAGGAGAGCGGAAGTCACCAGCGGTGTGGCGATACCTGGCGCACCTGCCGTTCGCTCTTTACCATGCTTTAGCTGGCGGATCCAAGCTTTTGGTCGTAACAATACCTCGACGGTTTTTACCGTGTCGCTTTCCCCCTCAAAGAATGCGTTAATAACTTCTTCATCCAGCCGTCCCGTGGAGATGTCCATCCACCGGGTGAATTTATCCGCGTCTTTACGCTCAAATGCCCCTTTACCAGACTCGGCGTCTGCTAAGGAGTTACGCCAGTATGATGTGAACCCCTGAGTATTCTTGTCCATTCCCCGTCCCTGACTTAACAAAAATTATTGATTTCATTGATATAAACGCAGCACATTGTTAAGCATTCCACGATGCGAACACGATCGCAATAGTTTGTTTGTGTTGGCAAGGAATTGAGCATGACTGGGTTTACTTATGGCGACAGGCATTCAAAATTTTTTATTATTCAGCTTGTGTTTACTATTACGCGATTAATAAATAGAGGTGTTATTTAACACGATTTGGGTATGTAGAATGCCCCCATAACCGCCAGGATCCGGCACATTATTGATGGAATGGTCCGCAACTGTCGCCTGCACAGGGCGCGGGTACGCTTCCGGCGTTGCCTCATTTAGTTTATAGACTGTTTTGTCTTCGACCCAATGCGTTTTGTATGCTGGAAAATGGTTATAGATCAATCCAGATGGCGCACGTAAAACATCTTAGAATATGTCGATAAAAATGATTTTTTAAATATACGGCCCGAACGTATTTACAATATCGACATGTCTCGGCCATGTGTCGATGAAATTTTTTTTTAAACATATGGCCGGGATAGGCTTATGGTATCGACACGTTTTAGCCATGTGTCGATAAAACACGATTTTTTAAACATGATGGCGTGACATGTTTTTTGAGTACATCCACCCGTTCCCGGACGGGAACAGGTGAACGAGTCGTATCCTGAATATCCTGTACCTGATTCAGTCTGGGTTGCTTTCGCTGCCTATACTGTATTTGTCCCGCTCCATCCTGGAGAGGCGTGATGATTACCACACATTCCTGCGCGGGGTGACAGAATAAGGGATTTTAATGTTCCGAAAATCGATTCTGATGACTTTACTTCTGCTGACGACGTCGGTATTCCTGCTGACAGGATGCCCCCCAGCACCGGATCTAACACAGTGGCAGCGTCCTGATACGGATATCGACGGCGTGCGCGTCGCGATGGATAAATGCGGCGTGCAACTCCCCGGCTCCGATATCCCCAAAACGGATAATGAGTCCGTTCTGTATTACCAATGCATGGAAAATATGGGGTTTACCCGCAAAGACGGATTCAAAATTTGCAGCGTTCGTGTTTACCATGATACACCAGCCTGCCTCCAGCAAAAGCAGGGGCACCCCTTGAGCCAGAGCCAGCAGGAAGCGCTGCCTTTTGTCGCAGACAGCGGGTTTCATCCGATTAAGCCGGATTCCGGCGTGAGCAAGTTTTCCTTGATTACTTGGCGTAAAGTGGGGGCCTCGCTGCATTTTTCTCATGAAGTTGAAAACGACAAACAAGCACTGGCGGTGATGTATCAATGCGGTTATCCGCAACCTTTGGGCTCGGCGCCTTACGTGCCCACGCTGCGCAAAGCCGCTAATGTTCAGCGATGCATGCTGGATAAAGGTTTCGAACCGAAAAACAAACTCGATCTCGTATGTCGCAATTACCCGCAAGTCACGGGCTGTCAAAAAACATAGCGCGTCTCCCTGAACTTACCCCGAAGAAGCTGTATAGACACTGTCGGCACCTCTCCCAGTGTAAACATACGCCCAGGGCCGTATTGACCGTTATTCCGCAGGGATGTGAGGTTCCATGGCAGGAGCGCGTTGATTTTGTTTGTTGCAAACGGGAAGCCGCATCCATGGACCGGATATTAATGGATGAAAAACGGCCAGCATGGAAGAATGAGAACTCGACACGGAAGGAAAGATGGATATATTTCTTTATATAAAAGAAGATTATGAACTTGCAGAAGAATATGGACAGAAAAAGCCACCCTTGGGTAACCTGATTATGTAGTAATGGGAAGGCCGAAATCGAACACCAAATAATTATTTAATTTTAGTAAGTTAGAAAGCCTTTCTATCGAAGCCCCCAAAAAGGCCCCCAATTTGTTAAGATGGGGCGGAGCCGACATATTTTTACGCTGAATCCAGAACTGGTCAAACCAGATTGCGAGGACTTTTTCAGCGCCATTTTAAAACTGATAGCGATGTCAAACGAAGCCCATCGAACACTCATTCCCAGTCATGATTGCGGACCTGACTTTCATAGAGGATGCCGTCAGTGTTGCTATTAGCCCATAGGCCAAACGCATTATTACTATCAGCACGATTATCTGCAAGATAGCCAGACAAGGCTTGCCTGATTAACTCTGGCCGAGAGAGATGGCGTATAGCGGCCAGATTATCTCATTGCCGGAGATCTTCTTCAGGTAAATCGATCGCGATGCGTGTCATCAACGCCCTCTCCCGGATGAATATTGATAGGTATATCATCGATCAAAATAGTGCTTCCCTCCACTAATTTCATTAGCATCAGAGCAAGCTGACGTAACCGACCACAAAGGAGACTTGTATCATGACTGCGTTGCACAACGATTTATCCCGGCAAAATGTGTACGATGACCCTGTTTTTTTCGAAGGATATAAAACATTACGCCAGAAGGACTCCGGCCTGAACGGCGCGCTGGAGCTGCCCGCGATCCGCGCGTTACTGCCGGAACTGAGCCACTTGAACGTGCTCGATCTTGGCAGCGGCTTTGGCGATTTTGCGCGATACGCCCGCGCCAAGGGCGCCGCCCATGTCACGGGAATTGAACTGTCAACGCGTATGCTGGCTGAGGCGCAACGCCTGACGGATGATCCGGGCATTACCTTTCAGCCTATTTCGATGGAGGATTTTGCGGCTGATGACAATATCTATGATCTGGTGGTGTCGTCATTAGCCTTGCATTACGTCGAGGATTACACGGGAATATGCCGCAAGGTTTATAAGGCGCTAAAATCCGGCGGCTATTTTATTTTCAGCGTTGAACATCCGGTTTGTACCGCCTGGCCGGTGGGGTGGATCACCACTGAAACCGGCGAACATTGGCCGCTGGATAATTATCACGATCAGTCGATACGCCATACGAAATGGTTTATAAACGACGTTATTAAATACCATCGCACAACTGAAAACTATGTGAATACCCTGCTGAATAGTGGATTTACCCTGCGCGCGTTGTCTGAGCCGCAGCCGACAGAAGAAGCCCTGGCACAACGGCCTGAATTAATGAAGCACTGCCGCCGGTCACCGTTTTTAATACTTAAAGCGCAAAAGTCGCTGTCGGCACCCGTGCTCAATGTGGGTTGACCGCTATTTTCCGCGTCTGCAGTGAATACTCTCCCCTTGCTTACCGTCCTAAATAAACAGTGGTGATCTGGGTACGCTAGTGCCCCAGCTCTCGGCGTATGGTATCGGCACGTTCTGGCCATGTGTCGATAAAACGCGATTTTTTAAACATGATGGCGTGACATGTTTATCGCATCGACATACTAAGGCTATATGTCGATGAAAACGGTTTTTATAAACATATGAAGTGGAATCCTAACCCCCCCCCCTCACAACGAGTTGCCGATACTGCCGCCTGAACTGAAGTGCGTTGAAATGCGCAGCATCTCAAAGCGTGCATAAGTCCTGTATTAGCTCCCTGATAATTCATACACATTGACCCGCCTAAAATTTGAGGTAGGCGCAGAACTATGTTCACGTCTGGTCAAAGCGAAATCATGGGATGCGAAGGTTGGATGGTAACGCATGCCCGATATATTGACCAATCGTTCCGAAAATTATAGAGTCTCTACACCGGCATTCCCCAATTGCCGTATTGGCCGCCTTGGCGACATGAATCTATCAACCAGGAGGATTCAAAAATGATGGCCTTGAATCTCGGTATATTGCCTTTCAGACCTCTTTACACCCGTTTTCGAACGGTTGTTCAGAAGATGAGGACGCTGCTGTTGGTGTTGTCGGCCGGTGTCTCGGCATCGGATACGCTCTTCGCCCACGCACATGCGGCGGAGTCGGCCCAGAGCACGGCTGCAGGCACGGCCAGATCTGTTCCGTTCGTCGAACGCGCCTTGCAGAAAGGTCCCCGGGTCTTGCTGGTAGAGCTATTCGACACGACGCTCTATGTCTTCAATGACGCCCATGAAGTGGCTGGGCCGGTGTTGAATGTGCTGCGCTCCTTGGGCTTCGAGCCAGTGTTGCCCGAGGGGGTGATCGTGCCGCAGTCGGGCTCGCTGCCGTTATCGCTCGACAAGCTACGGAATACCGAAACGCAGCACGTGTTCTTTATGAACTTCTCCCGTGATGAGGCATTTGTTGTGCGGACAGGCCGGGAACTGGCGACAATTGCAGAGGGAGCCTTCTATCGCATGGATGGGACGGTATCGGAAGCGTTCTCCACCCGGTGGAAAGAGGAGAACTTGCTGCCGCGTGTGAGTGATGCCATCAAACAGGGCACGCAGTAAATGTCATGTGCAAACCATCCATATCGTCCGGAGTTTCCTATGAGTTCGCTGCCAATCTATTTTTTCGCCGAAAAATGGAATGATCATTCCTTATTTAGGTGTGATTGTGATGTACCCGTTTCTATGAAAGGAAAGATGAGTGATGAGATCACGACACAATAAGCCAGTTTTGCCCGAACAGGACGGGAGAAGGCCATCTTCCCCCGGCGATCTCCCTGCCGCAGCGCACATTCCCGTTGCGCCGATCGCGATCCTGGCGGTTGCCGGCTTCCTGCTGGTGACCACGGAGTTTGTCATCATCGGCCTGATACCTGCCTTAGCGCGCGACTTCGGTGTGACCCTGTCGCAGGCCGGGCTGCTGGTATCGCTGTTCGCGTTCACCGTGACCTTCTGCGGGCCGGTATTAACCGCGCGGCTGGCCGGACGCGAACGCAAGCGCCTGTTCACGATCATTCTACTGATCTTTGCTGGCGCCAACCTGATGGCGGCGATATCCCCGAACGTCTGGATATTGGCGGTGGCGCGCTTCATTCCCGCGCTGGCGCTGCCCGTGTTCTGGGGAACGGCCAGCGAGACGGCCGCACAACTGGCCGGCCCCCGGCACGCGGGACGTGCTGTCGGGCGTGTCTACCTGGGCATCTCTGCCGCCCTGGTCCTCGGGGTGCCGCTCGGCACGGTGATAGGCAATGCCATCGGATGGCGCGGCGCTTTTGCGGTCCTGGCCGGCCTGACCTTGCTGGCTGCACTGCTAATGCACGTCTGCATGCCGCGACCGCCGATGGTACCCGTGGCCTCACGATCGGGCCAGTTCAGCCTGCTGAAGTCGTCCAGGTTCCTCATGCATGTCCTGCTATCCGTGCTGGTTTTCACCGCGATGTTCACTTCCTACACATTTCTGGCCGAGTTGCTGGAAGGCGTCGCGGAGATTGCACCATCGTGGGTGGGATGGTGGATGATGGGATTCGGCATCGTGGGGCTGCTGGGCAACTGGCTGGGCGGGGTCATGGCCGATCGCAATTCCCTGGGGGCCACCGTTGGTTTTCTGTTCCTGTTGGCAGTGGTCATGGTGATCCTCGTCCCGGTTGCGTCCAATCATTGGGCGTTGTCTGCGGTTTTGGCGTTCTGGGGAATCGCCTATACGGCGCTTTTCCCGATCTGTCAGATCCGGGTGATGCAGCATGGGCAGCAGGCCCAGGCGTTGGCCGGCACGCTTAATGTGTCGGCCGCCAATGCCGGTACCGGTTTGGGGGCGGTTGTTGGTGGTTGGGTTATCAGCGAGCTCGGAACGGCATTCCTCGGCTACGCGTCCGCCGCACTGGCCGTCGTGGCCGTCCTATGTGCGTTGCCGTTGTTCCGGCAGAGCAATCAATGAGGCCTTCGAACGCGGATTCGGTATGAGCCGCGCGTCCGATCTTAATGCGTGGGGTGCCGTGGCGGGAGTAATATTGGGTGTTCGTTCTTTAATTATATTAAACTGCTACAACTGAATTTAGGATCATGAACGTTGATGCCCAGCCAAAGTCGCTCTCTCCCCGGTGAAACCACACGCGGCCGGCCGCGCCAGTTCGACCCCGAAGTCGCGTTGGTGGCCGCCATGCGCGTGTTTTGGAAGAACGGCTATGCCGGTGCCAGTATCAGCACGTTGCTCAAGGCGATGGGCATCAACCGGGCCAGCATGTACGCCGCCTTCGGCAACAAGGAAGCACTGTTTCGCCAGGTGCTTGACCGCTATGAGCGGGAAAAGTCGGCCTACATGCTGGACGCTTTGCAGCAGCCTACGGCCCGTGGCGTGGCCGAACAACTTCTGCGCGGTACGCTGGCGTTGCAGGCCGAAGGCGACAATCCGCGAGGCAGCATGAGCATCGTGCATTCGGTCAGCAGCGCACCGGGCGACGAGTCTGTCCGGCAGTATGTGCTGGAACGGGGAGCGTATTGGCGCATGCGGCTCATCGAACGGATCGAGCGGGCGCAGGCCGAGGGCGACTTCGGATCAGAATTTGATGCCCGCAGCCTTGCGTTGTCGCTCAAGGCGACCACAGATGGCCTGTTGATCGCGGCCGGGACCGGTACAAGCGATGCCGAACTGAAAGGTATCGTGCAGACGTTCCTGATAATGTGGCCAGGGCGATAGACCCAGGCAGAAGCTGATCCGAATTGCATCGATTTTGCACCGGACATCGCCCAGCGACATGAACCCCGTCTGATTGAGGCATTTGCCGTGGCGGCCATTAAAGGATTACACCGCGGCATTCTCCGTCGGTTTCCCCGGTCGGGAGAAATCGATTTTTATCCGGCGCGCGTAAACCCACTTATCGAGCATTTTACCGGCCAATTCACCCGGCGATCGCCCAAATGCGCTGGGATAAGGTAGCAGTATTACGTGCGACCGAACGATATCGCACCGGACCGCGGCTGGCGTTGAACACATCCCGTGCCTGACGCTGGCTGGCTCCATAGCGCGTCTGCACGTCGAGGATCCATGCGCGTAACCGCGTTAGCGTCAGATTGTTTTTGACAGCACATCCTGCAGCATGGCTTTGCTGAGGCTTAAGTCTGCCACCAACTTCTCAGCCGGGCATTGTCTTCTTCCTGTTGCCGTAAGTGCCTCAATTCAGCGGGGAAAGTCCGCAGAATAGTTTTCGTCAAATGCAAAACGCGGCATCGGAAATCTCCAGCGTGCGACAGACCACCGGTACCGGCGTAGCCAGTTCTGCATGTTTGAGCGCAAACGCGATCTGCCCTTCGGTGTAGCGGGACTTTTACATCGGCATCACCGCCATCAACGGGATGGGTTTATCGTGCCGGATTTCCAGTTTTGGGTGGAGTAGAATATTGGGTTAGGGTCAGTTCTAACTGCCCCCATGGATTAACACAATGCAGTTAGAACGCATCACCTTAGTCAAAAAATAAGCAATGTCACAGCAGAGGAAAAGTCACGATGGATCTTGTGGATAGTGTCGAAGCAGGCAAACTGACGCCCAGTGAATTGATTGATACCCTGGCGAAAGATAAAAATTATGCAGCTTCCAAGTGGGATCAGCGATACCGCGAATTTACGACCTTGCTACAACAAACCTCAACTTTTGCTGAGCCTGAAACGGATGATTTAGTTAAGAGGCTTTGGTATGAACGTGACAACGGTATTGCAAGTATTCGTCAGGGCGTTCCATCTTTAGCGGAATATCAGCAAAGCCTACCACTGCTCAGAGAATTAACCGAGCGTATTCGTCAGCAACCAGATGAAGCAACCTACCGATATGTTGGCGATGCTCTAAAGCAGGCCAAAGAGACCGGACTTCTAAAGCGTATGTATTGGAGTTTGAGAAATCGTGTCTTTGCCGCGTTTTCGCCTGAGGCATGCACCAGTACCGTGGATGAGAATGCGTTTAATAAAGCGGCAGAATTCCTAAATAAGCAATTCATCCTCGGTTTGGAACTTAACGGAAATTGGCTTCAGAAAAATTATCAACTAAAGCAGGCCATACACACCCAGTCTCCTAATGCAGATCCTTATTACGTGAATATGGCTATCTGGCATCTCTATGAATTGCTTCGTGAACGCGATAATGAACAAAAACAGGAGAAAGTATCCAGCACGACATCAACAGCCAGTAGTGAGCTCACCGAAATTAAGACTCTCCCACATTCACCAACTAATGTGATCTACTTTGGTCCACCTGGCACTGGCAAGACCTTCACGTTGCAGCAAAAGATGAAAGAGTACATCTCTCATGCTGAGCCAGCCGATCGTGATGCCTGGCTTGATTCTCACCTTGAATCGTTGAACTGGATGCAGGTCATAACGCTAGTGCTGCTCGATCTTGATAAACGAGCAAAAGTTCGCCAAATTATTGAGCATACGTGGTTTCAACGTAAGGCATTATTAAATGGTCGTAATGGCAATCTATCGAATACTGCCTGGGCTGCTTTGCAATCCTATACCGTTCCCGAGTCGTTAACCGTTGATTATAAGAATCGTCGTGAACCTGCCGTATTTAACAAAACTGATAATAGCGAATGGTTGCTAGTTGATTCACAGCTCGAGCAAGTGGAGGATTTGCTAGAGCTCTACGCCGAACTTAAACACGGCCCTAAATCTGCCGAGTCCATCCAGAGATTTGCGGTGGTTACCTTCCACCAATCTTACGGCTATGAAGAATTTATTGAAGGTATCTGCGCTCGCTCAGATGAAAGTGGCAATATCTCTTACCCTATTGAGCCGGGTATCTTTATGCGCCTGTGTCAGCGTGCGAATGCCGATCCAGCCCATCGCTACGCCATTTTCATTGATGAGATCAATCGCGGCAACATCTCCAAGATCTTCGGCGAACTGATCTCGCTCATCGAAGTAGACAAGCGTGCGGGTATGTCCAATGCCATGAGCCTGCAATTGTCTTATAGCGGTGATCACTTTAGCGTACCCGCCAATGTCGACATCATCGGAGCCATGAATACAGCGGACCGTTCTTTAGCTCTGATGGACACTGCTTTGCGCCGTCGCTTTGACTTTGTCGAGATGATGCCTGATCTCTCTTTACTAAGTGGAACTAAGGTGAAAGGCATAGAACTCGAGTCATTGTTAGAGAAACTCAATAGCCGCATCGAAGCGCTTTACGATCGAGAACATACGCTGGGGCATGCGTTCTTTATGCCGGTAAAAAATGCACTCGATGCCGATGATGAAGAAGCTGCATTTAAACAATTGAAGATCGCATTCCAGAAAAAGATCATTCCGCTGTTACAGGAATACTTTTTCGATGACTGGAACAAGATCAGGCTGGTGCTGGCAGACAACCAAAAGCAAGACGACAGCTTCCAATTCGTAATTGAGAAAACCGACGATCTCGATACGCTTTTTGGTAACAACCATGGTTTACGACGCCATGATCAGCAATCGACAGCTTACGAACTCGAAGCATTTGATCAAGAGATCTGGAATATGCCGCAGGCTTATCGTTCTATTTATCAGCCACAGCAGACCACTCCTGATGAGCAGGCTGTAGACCATGGGTGAAGTTATCTCTGTTTTTGAATATGACCTGCTGGGGAGTGGAAAAGCGACTTCAGTTGGCGCAAAGCTGGTCCCTCAACAGGTCTTTGATTATTTAGAAGCACTTAGCCTAGCAAGTATTCAAGGGAGCCAGTTTCTCAAACTCACCTCCCGCTCAGGTTTCAAATTGCTTCAGGTACAAAACTACGCGGGGATGCTTTCAACACCTCACGGTCAACAGCTTGAGATATTGCCTAAGGTTGGCAAGAACCTCACGCCTGCGAGTGCACGAGAAACATTAATCACGATGCTAAGCCACCTGCCTGGGTTTCGACATATTCAAACCCAGCAGGCCACTCTTCAGGCACAACGCATGCCTTTGCTCGAGATTTTTATCAGCCAGTTTTTGCAAAGCGTCAGCCAGTTACTTAAACAAGGTTTACGATCCGACTATGTGGGCGAGCAAGGTAATCTGTCTTTTATGAAGGGTAAGCTGATGCTTTCCGCACAGTTGCGGCATAACGTGGTGAACCGTCATAAGTTTTGTGTTGATTATGATGATTACATGCCGGATTGTTCAGCCAATCGGCTCTTACATTCCGCGCTTAATAGGCTACTAAGTCTGAAGCTTTCGTCTGAGAATCAACGCTGGCTTTACGAACTGTGTTTTGCTTTTGACGGTATCCCACTTAGTCGGGATATTGAAAGCGATATAAACAGCTTACGCATTGAGCGTGGTATGGCTCATTACAGCGAGCCAATAACTTGGGCACAGTTGATCCTGAGAGGAATGAGCCCGAGTGCCTTGCAGGGAAACGCCAAAGCCATATCACTCTTGTTTCCTATGGAAGCGGTGTTTGAGTCTTTTGTTGCACAAACCCTCCACGATGAATTACCCCCTCACCTCAAAGTTAAATCACAGGCTGCCACTTATTCCTTGGTGAAGCATGGGGCTTACGACTGCTTTAAGCTTCGCCCAGACTTGTTGATTCAGTCACGCCAACCGGTTCAAACCAAAATGGTGATGGATACGAAATGGAAGATAGTGAATAGTAGCCAGCAAAAAAAATCGCTATATGGACTGGCGCAAGCCGACTTCTATCAGATGTTTGCCTACGGCCAAAAATATCTTGGTGGCAAAGGTGTGATGTATCTAATTTACCCTGCGCACGATGACTTTAACCAACCGATACAGCAGCATTTTGCTTTCTCAGACACCTTAAAACTATGGGTTGTGCCATACCAGATTACAGCAAAGCGCGGGGAGAGGATGATGTGGGCGGGTGATGTGTCCAATATATAGTGACTAAGCCAGTTGGAATGTGGTTTTGACCCCATATATCCATGCACCTATTCCCGCTTAGGTTGATGGTTTCCCCCTGCGCCGATATTCTCTTGGTGAGCGATATCCTAAAGCGCTGTGCGGGTGATATTCGTTGTAATGTTCGAACGCTAACGACAGGTTTAACACTGCCGTCTGGCTGTCCGGTTTTGGCATCATGCCGATATAATCACGCTTCATCGTCTTAACGAAGCTTTCTGCTACACCATTACTTTGTGGACTTCTGATCGCGGTCGTTCGGGGCTCCAGGCCCAGCATTTTAGCGAAGCTCCGGGTTTCATCGGCACGATAGGCCGAACCGTTATCCGTCAGCCATTCGAGGGGCGCTGTCGGCAGGTTTTGCCCGAACCGGCGTTCAACTGAGCGTAGCATAACGTCCTGTACCGTATCGCTGTCATAACCGCCGGTGCTGGCCGCCCAGTCCAAGGCTTCCCTGTCGCCACAGTCGATGGCGAAGGTGACCCGCAGCTTTTCGCCGTTATCGCAGCGGAACTCGAAGCCATCCGAACTCCAGCGCCGATTGCTTTCGGCCACCGCCACCCGGCCTGTGTGACGACGGGTATCCGGTGTGGGACGGGGTTTCGACTCTAACAACAAGCCGTTGTCACGCATCACGCGCCATACCCGTTTTGCGTTCACCCTCGGCAGACCTTCCTGCTCCGAACGGCGGCGCAGATTAGCCCAGATGCGTCGATAGCCATAACTCGGAAGGTCGGCAACTTCGGCACGGATGTGTTCCAGTAATTCGGCGTCATCTTGATGCCGCTGCATGCGACCGTCCTGCCAGTCAGCCTGCCGATAACGATAAAGCGAGAGCTGCGCACGCGACACACCCAGAGCTTCACTCACTGGTTTTACTCGTCGTCCCCGGGCAATAAGGGTCCGTGCGCAATCCATTTTTTTGCTTTGCCGTATTCTACCGCCTCCTTAAGGATCTCATTTTCCATGGTTTTCTTACCCAGGAGACGCTGGAGTTCACGGATCTGTTTCATGGCACTGTTTAACTCAGAAGCCGGCACAACTTCTTCGCCGGCAGAGACCGCCGTCAGGCTGCCATCCTGGTATTGCTTACGCCATTTAAAGACTTGATTAGCATTCACATTATGACGACGAGCGACAAGAGAAACGGAGCTTCCTGGCTGGAAGGTCTCCTGAACGATGGCGATCTTCTCCTGCGGAGTGCGACGACGGCGTCGCTCTGGCTCAGTAAGAACAGTACCCATGATTTCGCTTTGACCAGTCTTGAACATAGTTCCAAGCCTACCTCTTATTTTAGGCGGGTCAAAGTGTATGGATCATCAGGGGGCTAATACAGAATGAGCCAGTCCATGGAGCCGTTGGGATGGACCAGCAGAAACATGCCGTTCCCGTCTGTCAGTTTGTACTCTTTGTTGTCTTCCGCCTTTGCAGAACGCACTTTTACATCGGTAAGAGCCATGATGCATGTCCATAAGCTGAGTGAGCGCCATGAGGATACAAACGTTATCGAACCAAGATATACCCTCAGTTATATACTCACAAGCAGGTTGATATGGGTTGAATCTGGTTGACGTCGATTGACTGAAAAAGCGAGAGGAGCCTTACGGGGACTGGATTTTAGACATAAAAAAAGACCTCAGTTGAGGTCCATTTACATACTAATGGTGCCGAAGGCCGGAATCGAACCGGCATGCCCGAAGGCGGTTGATTTTGAATCAACTGCGTCTACCGATTTCGCCACTTCGGCACTGAAGTTAGTATACGGAAAACGAGGTGCATTATACCGTTAACGCATCCCGGCGCAATACTAATCAGCTTCAGGTGCTGCCGACTGCTGAAAAAACACCCTTCCGGGCGGGTTCATGCGGCCGGTATGTGAACCCATCCCGCGCCGGCGCCTTTTTTACCGCTGGCATCCCGGGCACCAGTAAAACGGCCGCGATGCCACCGTGGTTTTTTCTATCGGCCGGCCGCAGCGCTCGCAGGGCTTGCCCGCGCGGTGAAAGACCCGGAAGCGGAACACCGCGCCGTGGTGCTTATTGATATCGCTTCGTCCCCGGGTGGCGTAGGACAAGCGCGGGATGTCAAGGATGGCCTCGCACAGGCGGCGCAGCTGCTGCGCGCTTAAATCACGCGCCTTGTGCTGCGCGGTCAGGCCCGCCTGCCAGAGAATCTCCACCCGCAGGTAGTTGCCCAGGCCGGCGATAAACGACTGGTCCAGCAGCAGGCCGCCGAACTGGCGGCCGCTAAAGCGGGGCGACGATAGGCGATCGATGACCTCGTCCACCGTCAGGGCCATATCCAGGGCGTCGGGACCGATGCGCAGTAAAAACGGATGCGCGGCCAGTTCATCGGCGCTGAGGATTTTGATATCCGAGGCGCTGTAGAGCAGGATGGCCTGGTCGGCGTTTTCCAGGCGCACCCGCAGATCGCGTTTGGTGACCGGTGATTCCCCGGCTGCGGCCACCCGCCAGACGCCATAGAGCTGGTTATGGCTGTAAAGCACCTGGCCATTGGAAAACCAGGTCAGCAGGGCTTTGCCCCGGGTATCGATTTTCTCGATATGCTGGCCCACCAATCCATCCTCATAAGGCTTAAGGTGGGGAAAAGCGAACCAGGCCCGGGTTATGGGCCTGTTTGCCATCGCCGCCAGCAGGGTATCGGCGGCGCGGCGGATTTCCGGTCCTTCCGGCATTGCTGCACTCCGTTATGTTCCGTTTATGTTTCGTTTCTGTACTTAAGATAGCACCGGCCGTCGGGAATAGTCTTAATTTGCCGTCCGGCGGGGGGTTTTCACCCGTCCGCGCTGGCGGTGCGGCGCGGGTGTGGGGTAGGTTATTCGCAGATTAACAGCCGGCACGTCCGGCGCGACTATTTCAGGAGTATGCTTATTATGATCACCACCCACCGCAGGTTCATGGCGCTGGCCGTTGCCGCCGCGCTCTGCACCGGTTTGGCCTCGGGCGTGGCCCAGGCGGCCGGCAACTGGATGGATTCGGTTAACAGCGCGGTTACCGAGCTGAATAAATCGTCCACCGGCAACGGGTCCGGCACCGCCGGCGCCACCACCGGCAATAACGCCAGTTCACTGGCCGCCCTGTCGGGCCTGCTGAACGGCGGCGACAAGGCGTTAAGCTCCAGCAGCATGACCAATGCCGCCGGCGTGCTGCAATACTGTGTTAAAAATAACCTGCTGTCCGCCAACGGCACCTCGACGCTGAAGGACCAGTTGCTTGGCAAGCTGGGCATTACCAGCACCGCCAACGCCAAAAGCCAGGATTATCAGGAAGGCCTGGGCGGCCTGCTGACCACCGGTAAAAACGGCCAGGTGAATCTTAACGATCTGAGCAATTCCCAACTGGGGCAGAAGGTGAAAACCAAGGCCTGCGATGTGGTGCTGAAACAAAGCAAGAATTTCATTTCCTAACCGCGCGGGATAAGGCGCGGGAACTACCGCGCCGGATATGCCGTCCGGCATGGCATATGCCCGCGGGCGACAACGCCACCTATACTAAAGGGTAGTTGCAATTCTCAGACTAAGTTCAACATAAGGCACATCCACCGTCAGTTTGTGTGTATTAGTTTCCCTCCTCCGCTTATATTCGGTTATCATAAAACCGCCCTTCACATGGTAAACATAATATTAATATCATGCTATTTACACTCAATTAACTATATTATGAAACGCAACAATAATGGCAAGACATGCCAGCGCCAGCGCCCTTTCGCGGTCATTTTATGGCCTTCTCCGGCGCTGAGGCATTTCATTGGAGATATTTTCGCCTTGTCATCGTTAAAAAATAAAAGATAAAATCATTAGTCACTGAAAGCAGTACGTTAATAATTCTCATGCTATCGATATATAGGAGCAGTAGAAGCAGGATAATAATTTATTTTGCATTTATATCCGTTTAGCTATCGGATATCCCTCAAACCAGCGTTCTAGATCATGACAATTATATGAATAACTTTGATTTCAATTTATTGATAGTACTCAATGCGCTGCTGGAAGACTGTAGCGTAAATCTGGCGGCCAGGAAACTGAACGTCACCGCGCCGGCCATCAGCAAATCGCTGAATAAGATTCGGGGGCTGTTCAACGATCCCATCCTGGTGCGCAGCGGCACAAAACTGATCCCCACGCCCAAGGCTATCGCACTTAAGGAGGATGTGCGCCAACTGGTCAACCGCATTGAGTCGATGCTCAATACCAATATGGCCTTTGAACCCCATACCACCACGGTGTCCTTCACCATCGCGGCGAACGCCACCATCGTCTTTACCCTTAACGCCTCGTTATTCAGCGAAATACAGCGCAGCGCGCCGAATGTCTTTATTAATATGGTGCATGATTCGGAATTTGATGATGATTTCCTGCGCTCCAACGATATTGATCTCTACATTGGCGAAATGCGCGATCTCAATCCGGAAATTACCATCCGCACCATTCACTCGGCCAAATGTTATTTTATGTGCCGCTGCGGTCACCCTATTATTTGTGGGGATAAAAATATGGATAACTTATTGAAATATCATTTTGTCCAGACCAAGGAAAAATACCCGGCCGGGTCGGACGAAGCAATGAAATATTTTTGGTCCACGCGCCATGTGATGGGCACCACGCCCGGTTATATGGCCACCATGAACGCCATTACCCATTCCGACGCGCTGGCCATCGTGCCGGATTTTGTGGTGAATAACCTGCGTAAACTGAATATCGCGGTGGAGTTTTTCAGCGCCGATTTTGATTTGGGCAAACGCAGCATCATCCAGGCTTGGCATTCCAAGCATAATCACTCGCCCTGCCATAAATGGCTGCGCGACCTGACCAAGGTGATGTTTGTCGAGAGTATTAAATGAGTTTTTTACGGTTGTAATAAGAGAGCTGAATCTGAAGGTCGATGCAATGGGCCTGCGCCAATCCAACCCGGCGCTAACAGGTTTTGCCTGTTAGCGCGTCGGGATATCTTTACCGTTTCTTCAAAAGCAACGCCACGCTTATCACCAGGAAGGCCATGCTGGGGAGCAGCGCGCCGAACAGCGGCGGCATATTGTACACCAGGCTGAGCGGTCCGAAGATCTGATCCAACACGTAGAACAAGAAGCCGAAGCTGATACCGGTGATCATCCGCACGCCCATCGCCACGCTGCGCAGCGGGCCGAAAATAAACGACAGGGCCATCAGCATCATCACCGCCACCGAGAAGGGCGAGAAGATCTTGCTCCACATATTCAGCTGGTAGCGGCTGGCTTCCTGCCCGCTCTGCTTGAGATATTTGACATAATCGTATAGCCCGGAAATAGACAGTGATTCCGGGTCGAGCGCCACCACGCCCAGCTTATCGGGGGTGAGGTTGGTTTTCCATTCCCCGCTGAGCGTTTGCCGGCCGGTGATCTGCTGGCTGTCGGTCAGGTCGGATTCATCCACCTGCGCCAGGCGCCAGGTGCCGTCGGTAAAGGTGGCGCTGGCGGCGTAGCGCAGCGTCTGCAGGCGGTTCTCGTGGTTGAAGTGATAGATATTCACCCCCGACAGCTGGTTGTCGCTGACCACCCGCTCGATGTAGATAAAATCGCTGCCGTCCTTGGCCCAGAGACCGTTTTGCACCGACAGCATGGAGCCGCCGTATAACGACTGCGAGCGGAAATTACGCGCCATCTGCTCGCCCTGGGGGGCGACCCATTCGCCGATGGCCATGGTCAGCAGCACCAGCGGGATGGCGGTTTTCATTACCGCCGCGGCGATTTGCATGCGGGTGAAACCGGAGGCTTGCATCACCACCAGCTCGCTGCGGCTGGCCAAAGTGCCGAGCCCCATCAGCGCGCCGAGCAGCGCCGCCATCGGGAAAAAGATTTCAATATCCTTCGGCACGCTCAGCAGGGTATAGAGCCCGGCGCCCGCCGCGGAGTAATCGCCCTGCCCCACCTTGCGCAGCTGATCGACGAATTTGATGATGCCCGACAACGACACCAGCATGAACAGGGTCATCATGATGGTGTTGAAGATGGTTTTACCGATATAGCGGTCCAGTACTCCAAACATCAGGCCGCTCCTCTGATATGTAAACGTTCGCGCGCCCGTCTGAACGGTACGCTGTCCCACAGGTTAAGCAGCAGGGCGATGCCCAGGTAGGCCAGGTTGACCAGCCACATCCATATCACCGGATCAAGCTTGCCCTTGGCGCCGTTGGAGCGCAGCGAGCTTTGCAGCAAAAAGAACACCAGGTACAGCAGCATTGCGGGCAGCATGCTTAATACCCTGCCCTGGCGCGGGTTGACCGCGCTGAGCGGCACCACCATGATAGCCATGATAAACACCGATATGATAAGGGTAAGGCGCCACTGCAACTCCGCGCGCGCTTCCGGCTGGCTGGATTGCCACAGGGCCTGCAGGGTCATCTGCTCGGCGTCGTTGTTGTTCACCGATACCGCCTGGTGGCCGATGACCGCCTGGTACTGGGTAAAATCGGTAATGCGAAAATCACGCAGCAGCGCGGTGCCCTCGTAGCGGGTGCCTTTATTGAGGTTAACCACCTGCGAGCCGTCGGGACGCTGGGTCATATGGCCCTGGTCCGCCACCACCACCGAGGGGCGCGAGTTACCATGCGGGCGCAGCTGCGCCAGGAAGACGTTCTGGAATTCCTGCCCTTTGACGTTGCCGACAAAGAGGACGGAGTTGCCGTTTTGCGCCGCCTGGAACTGCCCGCCCACCATGGCCGCCATGCTGGGGTTGGCCTTGGCCTCCGCCAGCACCTCGTCCTGGTGCCGTGACGACCAGGGCGACAGCCAGATGACATTGGCGGCCGCGAATAACGCCGTCAGCACGCTTAACAGCAGCGCCGCCTTGATCAGTACGCTCTTGCCCAGCCCGCATGCGTGCATGACGGTTATTTCGCTTTCGGCATACAACCGGCTCAGGGTCATCAGTAACCCAAGGAACAGGCTAAGGGGAAGAATCAACTGCGCCATTTCCGGCACGCCTAAACCGAGCAGGGATAACACCAGGTTTGTCGGGATATCGCCGTCTACCGCCGCGCCCAGGACCCGCACCAGCTTCTGACAGAAAAAAATCAGCAGCAGGATAAACAGGATGGCCAGCTGGCTTTTAAAGGTTTCCCGAACCAGATATCTAATGATGATCACGCTTATTTCGCCTGTGAAAACTTGTCTTTTTGCAGGAAAATCGATAATTTCTTCGCTAATGCACTATTAATGCGTATCAATTAGTCACCTTTATCGCCAGATAGAGTATAACAACATTAAGCGTTCGGCTGTGCTATGAGAACGCACTGATTATTGCCGGAATAACGTCCTTTGCGTCGTTCAGATTAACACATAAGAGTTAATGCAAAGGCGGGGGATACGATAGGGAATGAAATATTTTATCCCGGTTGGCCGTCTTTGTCTTTAAGATTCAGGAGAGTGCATGGAGTTCAGTGTAAAAAGCGGTAGCCCGGAAAAACAACGCAGTGCCTGTATTGTCGTCGGCGTCTTCGAACCGCGCCGTCTGTCGCCGATTGCCGAACAGCTCGACAAAATCAGCGATGGTTATATCAGTGCCTTACTGCGCCGCGGCGAACTGGAAGGGAAGGTGGGCCAGACATTGCTGCTGCACCATGTTCCCAATGTGCTTTCCGAGCGTATCCTGCTTATCGGATGCGGCAAGGAACGCGAGCTGGATGAGCGCCAGTACAAGCAGGTGATCCAGAAAACCATTAATACGCTGAATGACACCGGATCAATGGAAGCCGTCTGCTTTTTGACCGAACTGCATGTCAAGGGGCGTAACACCTATTGGAAAGTGCGCCAGGCGGTGGAAACCTCCAAAGAGTCGCTTTATACCTTCGACCAGCTGAAAAGCAATAAGGCCGAACCGCGCCGGCCGCTGCGCAAGATGGTGTTTAACGTGCCCACCCGCCGCGAGCTTACCGGCGGCGAGCGCGCCATCCAGCATGGACTGGCCATCGCCTCCGGCATCAAGGCCGCGAAGGACCTGGGCAATATGCCGCCCAATATCTGCAATCCGGCCTACCTGGCATCCCAGGCGCGCCAGTTGGCGGATAAGTACGGCAAGACCACCACCACCCGCGTTATCGGCGAGCAGCAGATGAAAGAGCTGGGCATGAACGCCTATCTGGCGGTCGGCCAGGGCTCGCAAAACGAATCCCTGATGTCGGTTATCGAATATAAGGGCAATCCGGACCCGGAAGCGCGTCCGATCGTGCTGGTGGGCAAAGGCTTGACCTTTGATGCCGGCGGCATCTCCATCAAGCCCGCCGACAGCATGGACGAGATGAAATACGATATGTGCGGCGCCGCCACCGTGTACGGCGTGATGCGCATGGCGCTGGAGCTGAGCCTGCCGCTGAACCTGGTGGGCGTGCTGGCGGGATGCGAGAATATGGTCGACGGGCGATCCTTCCGTCCCGGCGATGTGCTGACCACCCTGTCCGGCCAGACGGTGGAAGTGCTGAATACCGACGCCGAGGGGCGGCTGGTGCTGTGCGACGCGCTGACCTATGTCGAGCGTTTCGACCCCGAGCTGGTGATTGACGTCGCCACCCTGACCGGCGCCTGCGTTATCGCCCTGGGCCATCACTTGACCGGGCTGATGTCCAACCATAATCCGCTGGCCCACGAGCTTATCGCCGCCGCCGAGCAGTCGGGCGACCGCGCCTGGCGCCTGCCGCTGGGAGATGAGTTCCAGGAGCAGCTGGAGTCCAATTTCGCCGATATGGCCAATATCGGCGGGCGGCCGGGCGGCGCCATTACCGCCGGCTGCTTCCTGTCCCGTTTCGCCCGCAAATACAGCTGGGCGCATCTGGATATCGCCGGCACCGCCTGGCGTTCGGGCAAGGCCAAAGGCGCCACCGGGCGTCCGGTCTCCATGCTGGCGCAGTTTCTGCTCAATCGCTCCGGTCTCAACGGTGACGAGTAGGCCTAAAAAAGGTAAACTTGTCCGGGCGGCCCAGGCCGCCCGTTATTTTTCCGTTCTCCCCCTCAGGCTTGACTAAAACGGTACATGAAAAACGCAACCTTTTATCTTCTCGACCGGCAGGATCTCCAGGAAGGGCTTAGCCCCATGGAGCGGCTGGCCTGCGATCTGGCGGCGCTCCACTGGCGCGCCGGCAAAAGGGTGCTGATAGCCTGTGACGACGAGGAGCAGGCGCTGAGGCTGGACGAAGCCTTATGGCAGCGGGACCCGGCCGCCTTTGTTCCCCATAACCTGGCGGGCGAGGGGCCGCGCTATGGCGCGCCGGTGGAGCTGTGCTGGCCCAAGCGCCGCGGCAATGCGCCGCGCGAGCTGCTGATAAGCCTGCTGCCGCAGTGCGCGGATTTTGCCTCCGCTTTCCATGAAGTGATAGACTTCGTCCCGGACGAAGACGCATTAAAACAGTTGGCGCGCGACCGGTATAAAGCCTATCGCAGCGTCGGCTTCCAATTGACCACGGCCACGCCGCCAACGCAGTGAAATACGACGCATAATGGAAAAGACATATAACCCGCACGATATCGAGCAGCCGCTGTACGAGCACTGGGAAAAACAGGGCTATTTCAAGCCGCATAACGATACCAGCAAAGAAAGCTTCTGCATCATGATCCCGCCGCCGAACGTGACCGGCAGCCTGCATATGGGTCATGCCTTTCAGCAGACCATTATGGACATTATCGTGCGTTACCAGCGCATGCAGGGTAAAAACACCCTGTGGCAGGTGGGGACCGATCACGCGGGCATCGCCACGCAGATGGTGGTGGAGCGTAAAATCGCCGCCGAAGAGGGCAAGACCCGCCACGATTACGGCCGCGACGCCTTTATCGAAAAAATCTGGCAGTGGAAGGCGGAATCCGGCGGCACCATTACCCGCCAGATGCGCCGCCTGGGCGCCTCGGTGGATTGGGAGCGCGAGCGCTTTACCATGGACGCCGGGCTGTCCGAGGCGGTGAAGGAAGTGTTCGTCCAGCTGTTCAAGCAGGATTTGATTTACCGCGGCAAACGCCTGGTGAACTGGGATCCCAAGCTGCGCACCGCCATTTCCGATCTGGAGGTGGAAAACCGCGAATCCCAGGGATCCATGTGGCACCTGCGCTACCCGCTGGCCGACGGCGCCAGGACCGCGGACGGCCGGGACTACCTGGTGGTGGCCACCACCCGTCCGGAAACCATGCTGGGCGATACCGGCGTGGCGGTGAACCCCGCGGACCCGCGCTATAAAGACCTGATCGGCAAATTCGTCCTGTTGCCGCTGGTCGGCCGCCGCATCCCCATCCTCGGCGACGAGCATGCCGATATGACCAAGGGCACCGGCTGCGTGAAGATCACCCCGGCCCATGACTTTAACGACTATGAGGTCGGCAAGCGCCACGGCCTGCCGATGATCAATATCCTGACCCTGGACGGCGATATCCGCGAACAGGCGGAAGTCTTCGACACCCTGGGCGAGGCCAGCGACGCCTGGAGCGGCGAGATCCCGGCCGAATTCCGCTCCCTGGAGCGTTTTGCCGCCCGCAAGGCGGTGGTCGCCGCCTTCGACGCCCTGGGCCTGCTTGATGAAATCAAACCCCATGCCCTGACCGTGCCTTACGGCGATCGCGGCGGCGTGGTGATTGAACCCATGCTGACCGATCAGTGGTATGTGCGTACCGCGCCGCTGGCCAAGGTGGCCATCGAGGCGGTGGAAAACGACGCTATCCGGTTCGTGCCGAAGCAGTATGAAAATATGTATTTCAGCTGGATGCGCGATATCCAGGACTGGTGTATTTCCCGCCAGCTGTGGTGGGGACATCGCATCCCGGCCTGGTACGACGCCGCCGGCAAGGTCTATGTCGGGCGCGACGAGGCCGAGGTGCGCCGTGAAAACGGCCTTGACGCCTCGGTGGCGCTGCGCCAGGACGAGGACGTGCTGGATACCTGGTTCTCCTCCGGCCTATGGACCTTCTCCACCCTGGGCTGGCCGGAGCCGACCGAGGCGCTGAAGACCTTCCACCCCACCAGCGTGCTGGTGAGCGGGTTTGATATTATCTTCTTCTGGATCGCCCGCATGATCATGCTGACCATGCATTTCGTCAAGGATGAACAGGGGCGTGCGCAGGTGCCGTTCAAGACCGTGTATATGACCGGCCTTATCCGCGACGACGAAGGCCAAAAGATGTCGAAATCCAAAGGCAACGTTATCGACCCGCTGGACATGGTGGACGGCATCTCGCTGCCGGCGCTTATCGAAAAGCGCACCGGCAATATGATGCAGCCGCAGCTGGCGGACAAAATCCGCAAGCGCACCGAAAAGCAGTTCCCCAACGGCATCGAGCCGCACGGCACCGACGCGCTGCGCTTTACCCTGGCGGCGCTGGCCTCCACCGGGCGCGATATCAACTGGGATATGAAGCGCCTGGAAGGCTATCGCAACTTTTGTAATAAGCTGTGGAACGCCAGCCGCTTTGTGCTGATGAACACCGAGGACCAGGATTGCGGCCAGCATGGCGGCGAGATGAGCCTGTCGCTGGCGGACCGCTGGATCCTGGCGGAATTCAACCGTACGGTAAAAGCCTATCGCGACGCGCTTGACGGCTACCGCTTCGATATGGCGGCCAATATCCTCTATGACTTTACCTGGAACCAGTTCTGCGACTGGTATCTGGAGCTGACCAAACCGGTCATGACCGGCGGCGCCGAGGCCGAATTGCGCGGCACCCGCCATACCCTGGTGGAGGTGCTGGAAGGCCTGCTGCGCCTGGCGCATCCCATAGTGCCGTTTATTACCGAAACCATCTGGCAGCGGGTGAAAGTGCTCAAGGGCATTACCGACGATACGCTGATGCTGCAAGCCTTCCCGCAGTTTGACGCCACGCTTGACGATACGCAGGCGCTGGCGGACGTGGAATGGATTAAACAGCTGGTTATCGCCGTGCGCACCATTCGCAGCGAGATGAATATCGCCCCCGGCAAACCGCTGGATGTCCTGGTGCGCGGCGCCACGGCGCTGACCCGCCGGCGGATTGCGGATAACAAGAGCTTTATCCAGACGTTGGCGCGGCTGCAGAGCCTGGATATCCTGGCGGACGGCGAGAAAGGCCCGGTCTCCATCGTCAAGCTGGTGGAGGAAGGCGAACTGCTGATCCCGATGGCGGGCATTATCGACAAAGCCCTGGAGCTGGACCGGCTGGCCAACGAAGTGCTGAAAATCGATACCGAGATCGGGCGCATCGAGAGCAAGCTGTCCAACGAAGGTTTTGTCGCCCGCGCGCCGGAAGCGGTGGTGGCGAAAGAGCGGGAAAAACTGGCGGGTTATGCCGACGCCAAGGCCAAGCTGCTGGAGCAGCAGGCGACCATCGCCAATTTATAGCTGACAACGAAAGCGTCACCCGCGGGCGTTTGCCGGTCAGGCCATGCCCGCGGGCATGAGGGCGAGCGTAAATCGTCCCTGCGACATAGACGCGCGCTTATGGCTCACACGGAGGTGAGCCATAAGCGCGTGCCAACGTCCGCGCCGTCGTGCAAAGACGTGGGCGCTCGCTCGGTTCCCGGCCCGGCACACCCGCTTTCAGCGCGTGTGGAGGTTTGCCGGCAATCGACAAAAGTTTAACCGCCGTTTAATTTATTTGCATCCGCCGCCCGCGCGATGCTATTACTCATAACAATAAATCCAGAACGCTTAGTGTCTTTTTTCTTTTTTGGGTAATGACGATGTCCACAGCTACTTCAGTCAATATTCTGGTGCGCCCCATTACGCCGGAAGATAACCATGCCATTGCCGACGTCATTCGCCAGGTATCGGCCGAGTTCGGCCTGACGGCGGATAAAGGCTATACCGTCTCCGACCCGAACCTGGATAATCTGTACCAGCTCTACAGCCAGCCGCGCAGCGCGTACTGGGTGATTGAGTTTGAAGGCAGGATTGCCGGCGGCGGCGGCATTGCCCCGCTGGCCGGCGCGGATGTGGGGATATGTGAACTGCAGAAGATGTATTTTTTATCGGTCCTGCGCGGGCGCGGCCTGGCCCATGAGCTGGCGCTCAAGGCGCTGGACTTTGCCCGCGGGCAGGGTTTTACCCACTGTTACCTGGAAACCACCGCCACCCTGACCCGGGCCATAGCGCTGTATGAACGGCTGGGGTTTGGGCATATCGCCGGGCCGATGGGCCACACCGGACATGTGGATTGCGAAGTCACGATGCTTAAGCCTTTGATCTGACGGCGCGTATGGCCTTAGTGGCGGGTGCCGTTGTCGTCCTGATCCAGAAGGCCGCGCGCCGGCGGGGCCGAGCCGTCAATCCCCTCTTCGCCGTCCTCATCCGCTTCGTCGTCTTCGTCGTCTTCGCCGTCTTCAAAATACGTGCCCCAGCCGTCATAATTAACGCCCAAGCGCTCGGCCAGGGTAAACAGCTGTTCGACCTGGGTGTCGATAAGTTCCGCGTTCAGCGCGATTTCGCTGACGGCGTCGCAGCACATCAGCACGGAGCCGTCTTCCACTTCCAGCTCTTCGGCATCGGTGACTTCATAACCCAGCTTGAAGGCTTCGACCGCGGCTTTTTCCAGCGTATCGAAATTCTCGGCGGACAGATGGTGTTCGATGGTGTAAAGCGCTTCCGGATCGCTGCCATCTTCCAGCAGCTCTTCGATTATCAAACGCGTTTCGTCACGCTGCTCTTCCAGAAATTGATGTGCCATGCCCTCAATCCTCAATGCGTCGGTCGGCCTGTTAGGAGCCTATTTTCCCACAGCCGGGGGTAAGGCTCCAGCTTAAACATGAAAGAATTGATATCAACACTTGAAATTGAATATTCATACATATAAAGTGAATTTAAATTCAATTTACAATTGATTAAGACCGGAGAACGCCGCATATGAGCCAGTTCTATCACCGTCATTTCCTGAAGTTATTGGATTTCACGCCCGCCGAGATCCATGAATTACTGGCCCTGGCCGCCAGCCTGAAGCGGGAAAAACAGTCCGGGCGGGAAACGCCGCGCCTGGCGGGTAAAAATATCGCGCTCATCTTCGAAAAAGACTCGACCCGCACCCGCTGCTCTTTCGAAGTCGCCGCATTCGATCAGGGCGCGCGCGTCACCTATCTCGGCCCGAGCGGCAGCCAGATCGGACATAAGGAATCCATTAAGGATACCGCCCGGGTCCTGGGCCGGCTTTACGACGGCATTCAATACCGCGGCTATGGCCAGGAGATCGTCGAGACACTGGCGCGCCATGCCGGCGTGCCGGTGTGGAACGGGTTAACCACCGAGTTCCACCCTACCCAGTTACTGGCCGATCTGCTGACCATGCAGGAACACCTGCCGCAGAAAACCTTCGCGCAGATGGCGTTCGCCTACGTGGGGGACGCCCGCAACAATATGGGCAACAGCATGCTGGAAGCGGCGGCGCTGACCGGCCTGGATTTACGCCTGGTCGCCCCCAGCGCCTGTTGGCCGGATAAGCGGCTGGTGGCCCATTGCCGCGAACTGGCGCAACAGCGCGGCGGCAATATTACCCTGACCGAGGATATCGCGGCGGGCGTGCGCGAGGTGGATTTTATCTACACCGACGTTTGGGTTTCCATGGGCGAGGAGAAAGCCCTGTGGGGAGAGCGTATCGCCCTGCTGCGTCCCTACCAGGTCAATATGGCGATGCTCCGGCTGACCGGCAACCCAGAGGTGAAATTTCTGCACTGCCTGCCCGCGTTCCATGACGACCAGACCGGCGTAGGCAAACAAATGGCCGAACAATATGGCCTGGCCGGCGGCATGGAAGTGACCGACGAGGTGTTTGAATCGGCGCACAGCCTGGTATTCGATCAGGCGGAGAACCGGTTGCACACCATCAAAGCGGTGATGGTGGCAACGCTCGCGCGGGAATAAGCCGGCGTACTATCTGTTCAGCGAACCAGGGCGGTGTCGATTTTCACCACCGCTTTGCGCACATGGGCCGGCGCGCCGACCGCGCACAGCGGTTTATGCACTTCGCCGGGGTAATACACCACAAAGTCGCCCGCCTGCATCACAAACTGTTTTTCCTGCTCGCCGGCGGCCAGGAAGGCAATATCCTTATCCGCCAGCCAGTCGGTATCGGTCTTGCCCGCCGGCAGGTTGCTGAAGGTCATGCCTTCCACGCCGTCCAGCACGATCTGGATATCGAGATATTTAGCGTGGAACTCGGCGCGACGCTTTTCCAGCAGATCGGTGCTGTCGTTGGAGATCAGCACAAATACCCGGTCGCCGTCGATATCATGCTTACCCAGCGGCGTCTCGCTGGTAATGTGTTGTTTGACATAGTCGATGGCGTCACGCAGCTTGGCGGGCAGATAAGGCACGAGATCGAGATGATGGATATTACCGGTGATCATAATTTTTCCTTAAAATGAAATATCGTTTCATTATAAATCAGATTGCGCGCGAAAAAAGAGAGTTATTTAACACTTATTTTGATTAGCAAGCCAATCGTTTGCTTATTCATAAATATCGGCGTCTTGGCCCTTGAAGTGTGCCGGCACGCGCGTATAATTCCGGGCAATTTGCCGGGAGGATCAATGAACAGCTGCGTGATTTTTGCTGCCTATGACTGCCGCCGCCTGCCCGCAGGCGGCCAGCTGCCGTTGCTGCTCCCGTTGCCCGTTTTTATCTATCCGTATCAGGCCCCTCGTTGAGGGGCTTTTTTTTGCGCGCTATCCCGGACCGCGATCTACACTTGCGCAAGGCCGGCGTCAACGACACCCGTAAGGAGGACATACATGGCTAACCCCCTTTATCAAAAACACATCATTTCCATTAATGACCTGAACCGCGAGGAGCTGGAGCTGGTACTGCGCACCGCAGCCGGCCTGAAAGCCCGTCCGCAACCGGAGCTGTTGAAACATAAAGTGGTGGCCAGCTGTTTTTTTGAAGCCTCCACCCGTACCAGGCTGTCGTTTGAAACCGCCATCCACCGCCTGGGCGCCTCGGTGGTCGGGTTCTCCGACGCCGGCAATACCTCCCTGGGCAAAAAGGGCGAAACCCTGGCGGATACTATTTCGGTTATCAGCACCTACGTCGACGCCATCGTCATGCGCCATCCGCAGGAGGGGGCCGCCCGGCTCGCCACCGAATTTTCCGGCGGCGTGCCCATCCTCAACGCCGGCGACGGCGCCAACCAGCACCCGACCCAGACCCTGCTTGACCTGTTTACCATTCAGGAAACCCAGGGACGGCTGAATAACCTTAACGTGGCCCTGGTGGGCGACCTGAAGTACGGCCGCACCGTCCACTCCCTGGCCCAGGCGCTGGCCAAGTTCGACGGCAATCACTTTTTCCTGATCGCGCCGGAAGCGCTGGCGATGCCCGCCTATATCCTGAATATGCTGGCGGATAAAGGCATTGGCTACAGCGTGCATGCCACCATCGAGGAAGTGATGCCGCAGCTGGATATCCTGTATATGACCCGGGTGCAGAAAGAACGGCTGGATCCGTCGGAATACGCCAACGTCAAGGCCCAGTTTGTGCTGCGCGCCGTGGATCTGCTGAAGGCGCGCGCGAATCTCAAGGTGCTGCATCCGCTGCCCAGGGTGGATGAAATTGCCCACGAGGTGGACGCCACGCCCTACGCGTATTATTTCCAGCAGGCCGGCAACGGCATTTTCGCGCGCCAGGCGTTATTGTCCCTGGTGTTAAACGATCAACTGGCAGGCTAAGGGGAAAGAGAATGACTCAGGATAATAAACTGCAGGTCGAGGCAATCAAGCGCGGCACGGTGATCGACCATATCCCGGCGCAGGTGGGTTTTAAGCTGCTGACCCTGTTTAAGCTGACCGCCACCGATCAGCGCATCACCATCGGGTTGAACCTGCCGTCGAACCAGTTGGGGAAAAAAGATCTGATCAAGATCGAGAACGTGTTCCTTACCGAACAGCAGGCGAACCAGTTGGCGATGTACGCCCCCCACGCCACCGTGAATCGTATCGATAACTATGAAGTGGTGCGCAAGCTGACCCTGACGCTGCCGGATCGCATCGACGGCGTGCTGACCTGCCCCAACAGCAACTGCATCAGCCGCAGCGAGCCGGTGGCCTCGGGTTTTACGGTCAAAAGCCGCGACAGCCAGGTGCACCTGAAATGCAAATATTGTGAAAAAGAGTTCGAGCATCAGGCGGTTATCCAGAACGCCTGAGCTGGGCACGCGCCGGTTTAGTCCTTATAATGGCCGGCAACGCTTTTTGATTCGCCTATCAACCCCAGGAGCCAGCATGTCCCGTATTATCAGTACTGAAAACGCACCGGCCGCCATCGGACCCTACGTTCAGGCGGTCGATCTCGGCACTATGCTTTTCACCTCAGGCCAGATCCCCATTAACCCGCAAACCGGGCTGGTGGCCGATGATATCGCGGCGCAGGCCCGTCAATCGCTGGACAACGTGCGGGCGATTGTGGAAGCCGCCGGCCTGAAGGTGGCGGATATTATTAAAACCACGGTGTTCGTCAAGGATTTAAACGACTTCGGCACCGTCAACGCCGCTTACGAAGCTTTTTTCACCGAACATAACGCGCCCTTCCCGGCCCGTTCATGCGTGGAAGTGGCGCGCCTGCCGAAAGACGTGCAGATTGAAATCGAGGCCATCGCCGTACGGCGCTAGGCCATGACAGGCGCGCGCGGCGCCTTAGTTAATCCAGTTTTCAATCAGCAAACCCTCGACCCGGCTGAATTCCGCCGGGTTGTTGGTGACGACGACCAAACCCTCGCTGCGGGCGTGGGCCGCGATATGCACCTCGTTTACCCCTATCGGCAGGCCCGTCTGTTCCAAATGGGCCAGGATATCGCCATAATGCCGCGCCGCTTTCGCGCCATACCCCAGGACTTCCATGCGCGAAACAAAACTCTCCACCGCCCGGTAATTGCGCGCCGCATCCGCGCTTTTTTCCGCGGCATGCATCAGCTCGGCCAGCGTAATGGACGATAACACCATGCGCCCCGCATTGGCGTTAAACAGGTCGAGCATCTCAAGCGGACGCCGTTTTATCACGTAGATGACAAAATTCGTCTCGAGCATATATTTATACATTAAAAGGACTCACGCTCAGGTTGCGGTTGAGAGGGTCTTTCCTCCGGAAAATCTTCCGAGACCGCCGGGTCAGTCAAAAAAAAGCTATCCCAGCGGTGCTGCGCGGGAGAGATAATCCGCTCATTCCCCACCGCGCGGACATTCACCACCTTCACATCATCGGCAAAGCGTAACTCAGCCGGGATGCGCACGGCCTGCGAGCGATTATTGATAAAGATTGTACTCGTGGACATCCAACCTCTCCTTTAGCCTGTTTATTCATCAAATTATACGTCATTACGGTATATAGCAAGTGTATATGGCAGGCAAGCGTCCGCGTGCAACAGGTTAATTTTACGCACCATTTTGGGGAGAAAACGGCGGCGGCGTCGTTGCGCGCACTAAAATAATGCAGGCGGACGCCCCGCGGCATGGTTTTCTCCGGTGGCCGCGGTTCACGGGCTGGCGCGTTTTATGCATGGGTTGTCAATGGAGCTGCTAACGGGGTTTTATCAGCGTTGATGGGCCAGCAAAGGTAAACAGATGATTAAAATAAATCTTTCCGGGTCGCCCTTTTTTGATGAGATGCTGTTGGCCGACGGCGGACATCGCGGCCACTACGGCGCTTACTGGCAATGGCTGCAGCAGGCGGACCGGCAGGCCATTCAGCAGAAAAAAGAAGAAGCCGAGCTGTTGTTTCACCGGGTTGGCATTACCTTTAACGTCTACGGAGAAGAAGGCGGCACCGAGCGCTTGATCCCGTTCGACAGCGTGCCGCGCATTATCCCGGCCAAAGAGTGGGCCTGGATGGATCGCGGCATTCGCCAGCGGGTCAAGGCCCTGAACGCGTTCCTTTATGATATCTACCACGGGCAGAATATCCTAAAGGCGGGTATCGTCCCGACGGAGCAGGTGCTGGCCAACGAACAGTACCAGCCCTGTATGCAGGGGATCGATCTGCATAATAATACCTATGCGCATATCGTCGGCACCGATATGGTGCGCAACAGCGACGGGCACTATTATGTGCTGGAAGATAACCTGCGCACGCCGTCCGGCGTTTCCTATATGCTGGAAAACCGCAAAATGATGATGCGGCTTTATCCGGATCTGTTCGCCAGCCAGCATATCGCCCCCATCGAGCGCTATCCTTTCGACCTGCTGCAAACCCTGCGCGAAAGCACGGCGGTGGAAGACCCGACGGTGGTGGTGATGACGCCGGGGCGTTTTAACAGCGCCTACTTCGAGCACAGTTTCCTGGCGCAGCAGATGGGCGTGGAGCTGGTGGAGGCCGCCGATCTGTTCGTCAAACAGGGCGCGGTTTATATGCGCACCACCGAGGGACCGTGCAAGGTGGATGTGATCTACCGCCGTATCGACGACGCCTATATCGATCCGCTGGCCTTTCGCGCCGACTCCACGCTGGGCGTGCCCGGGCTGCTGTCGGTCTACCGCGCCGGCGGCGTGGTGCTGGCCAACGCGCTGGGCACCGGGGTGGCGGATGATAAATCCATTTATCCCTATGTGCCGGAGATGATCCGGTTTTATCTTTCCGAAGAGCCCATCCTCGGCAATATCCCCACCTGGCAGTGCCGCGATCCCAGCGCCCTGTCCTACGTGCTGGCCAACCTGGAAAAGCTGGTGGTGAAAGAGGTGCACGGCGCCGGCGGCTACGGCATGCTGGTGGGGCCGAAAGCCTCGCGCGCCGAACTGGCTGAATTCCGCCAGCGGCTGCTGGCCAACCCCAGCAACTATATCGCCCAGGAGACGCTTGCGCTGTCCACCTGCCCGACCTTTGTCGAGGAAGGCCTGGCGCCGCGCCATATCGACCTGCGGCCGTTCGCCCTGACCGGCGACGAGGTGCGGCTGGTGCCGGGCGGGCTGACCCGGGTGGCGCTGAACGCCGGCTCGCTGGTGGTGAACTCGTCCCAGGGCGGCGGCACCAAGGATACCTGGATTATGGAGGACGACGCATGCTAAGCAGAACCGCCAGCGAACTGTACTGGATGGCCCGCTACCTGGAGCGGGCCGAGAGCATTGCCCGGGTGTTGGACGTGACCTATAAGCTGTCGCTGATGCCGCTGCGCAGCCAGCAAAACGAGGATTTGACCCTGCCGCTTAACCTGACCGGCACCCACGAGCTGTTTGCCGAGCATTATCCCCGCCTGAGCATGACCAATCTGCTGAACTTTTTCGCCCTGGATCCCCACAATCCGAGCAGCATCTATAGCTGCTTCGAGGTGGCCTGGAACAACGCCCATGCGGTGCGCGGCAGCCTGTCATCCGAGGTGTGGGAAAGCATTAACGCCACCTGGATCGAAATGAAGCTGATGCGCGGCAAGGGCGTGGCCAAGGTGGGCACCGATGCGTTCTTTGACTGGGTCAAGGAACGGGCGCACCTGTTCCGCGGCGCCATGTTCGGCACCCTGCTGCGCAACGACGCCCTGTGTTTTATCCGCCTCGGCACGCTTATCGAGCGCGCCTATGCCACGGCGCAATTGCTGGGCGTCAAGGACCAGCAGCTGGATGCCGACTCCGATCCGGTGCGCGAATATTATCGCCTGGATACCCTGCTGCGCGCGGTCAGCGCCCGCGAGGCCTACCACAGCCTGTATAAACATCCCGTCAGCCGCGAAACGGTGGCCGAGCTGCTGGTGCTGCGCAACGATATGCCGCGCTCCCTGCGCGCCTGCGTGGGCGACGTGGTGCAGCAGTTGGAGCGGATCGGCGGCCAGCGGGCCAATGTGCCCCGGCGGCTGGCCCATACGCTGAACGTGGAGCTGCGCTTCAGCACGCTGGATGAAGTGCTGGCGCTGGGGTTGCAGGCTTATATGATGCAATTCCAGGGCAAGATCAACGCGCTGGCGGAAAGCATTAACCATACGTATCTGGAGGCGTTATGAAACTGGCCGTCGATCACCTGACCCATTATCGCTACGATCACGAGGTCAAATTCAGCACGCAATACCTGCGCCTGACGCCGCAGAACACCGCCCGGCAACGGATTATGGAATGGTCGCTTAACCTGCCGGAGCAGGCGACGCAGGTTATCGACGGCTTCGGCAACCTGCAGCATGTGCTGACCCTCGACCGGCCGCATGAGGTGATCGCCATCCGCGCCAAAGGCGTGGTGGAGATTGCCGATAACAGCGAGGAAATCATGGAGGAATGCGGCCCGCTGTCGCCGCTGGTCTTCTTGCGTCCCAGCCCGCTGACGCGGGCGGACGAGGCCATCCGCACTTTCGCCGCGCGTTATTACCGCGCCGCCGCCGCGGACGAAAGCCTGCGCGAACTGATGGCGGAACTGCGCGAGCGCATGCCCTATACCCCCGGCGCCACCCAGGTGCAGGATTCGGCGGCTAAAGTATTTGCCGCCCAGCACGGAGTCTGTCAGGATCATTCCCATGTATTCCTGGCCTGTTGCCGCAGCCTGCATATCCCCGCGCGCTACGTCAGCGGCTATATTTACAGCGAAGACACCAAACACGTGGCGATGCACGCCTGGGTGGAAGTGTGGCTGAACGAGCACTGGCAGAGTTTCGATATTACCAATAATACCTGTAACCCCAGCCAGCATCTGAAGCTGGCGGTCGGCTTCGATTATCTCGACGCCTGCCCGGTGCGCGGCTCGCGTATCGGCGGCGGCTACGAGGAGATGTTTTCAGAAGCGACGGTGGAGCAGACCGAGGGAAGCCTCCCGCCAGGCAAGGAAAGCCAGGCCGGCGCCCAACAACAATAACCTGCATAACGAGGATATATTTCTATGACCTACTGCGTGGCGATGCGCCTGTCGGACGGACTGGTGTTTGCCTCCGACTCCCGTACCAATGCCGGAGTGGATCATATCTCGACCTTCCGCAAGCTGCATGTCCTGCATCAGGACAGCGAGCGCACGCTGGTGCTGCAAAGCGCCGGCAACCTGGCGACCACCCAGAGCATCATCAACCTGCTGCGGCTGCGCACCCGGGATATGGAACGGCCGAACCTGCTGACCGTGCCTACGCTGTTCGACGCCGCCAGCCTGATTGGCGAAACGGTGCGGGAAGTTATTTTCCGCGACAGCAGCGCGCAGCAAAGCGGTTCCAGCACCGATTTCAGCTGCAGCATCCTGCTGGGCGGGCAAATCGCCGGCGAAGGGCCCCGGCTGTTCCATATCTACCCGGAGGGCAATTTTATCGAGGCCACGGAAGATACCCCCTACTTTCAGATTGGCGAGAGCAAATACGGCAAACCGATTATCGACCGGGTATTGTCCTTTGACACCCCCCTGGAACAGGCCATGTGCTGCGCGCTGATTTCCATCGATTCGACGCTGCGCAGCAACCTGTCGGTGGGCCTGCCGCTGGATGTGATGATCTATCGCCGCGACAGCTTCGCCAGCGACGAGCAGTATCGCATTACCGAGCAGCACCCCTACTTCGCCACTATCCGCAAAGCCTGGGCCGAAGGACTGCTGAACACCTTCCTGCAGCTGCCGCCGCTGAAGCTGGCGGAGAATTAGCCGGCGCGGGACAAGGCTTGGCGCCGGCGTGCGCTTATTGCCAGCCATACCGGCGCACGAACCAGCCTTTCATGGACTGGACCAGCGCCATATAGCCGGCGAGTATCGCCACCAGCCAGGGCCAGTAGCCGCCCGGCAGCGCCTGCAGGTGCAGGAATCCGGCCAGCGGCGTAAAGGTCATGCCGACGGTGGCGGCGATGACCGCCAGGGTGGTGATGCCAAGCTGCCAGGACGGGCGACTGTGCAAAAACGGTATTTTACGCGTGCGCAGCATATGCACCACCAGGGTTTGCGACAGCACGCCCACCACAAACCAGCCGGTCTGGAACAGGGTCTGTTGCTCGGGCGTGTTGGCTTTGAATACCCACCACATCAGGCAAAAGGTCAGGATATCGAAGATGGAGCTGATAGGGCCGAAAAACACCATAAAACGCCCCAGGTCCCCGCTGCGCCACCGTTGCGGGCGCCGTAGCTGCTCCTCGTCCACCTTATCGAACGGGATGGCAATCTGCGAGATATCATAAATCAGGTTCTGCACCAGCAGATGCAGCGGCAGCATCGGCAGGAACGGTAAAAAGGCGCTGGCCACCAGCACGCTGAAGACATTGCCGAAGTTGGAGCTGGCGGTCATGCGGATATACTTCATCATATTGACGAAGGTGCGCCTGCCCTCGATTACGCCCGCCTCCAGCACCATCAGGCTTTTTTCCAGCAGGATGATATCCGCCGCCTCCTTGGCGATGTCCACCGCCGAGTCCACCGAGATGCCGATATCCGCCGCGCGCAGGGCCGGCGCGTCGTTAATGCCGTCGCCCATAAACCCCACCACGTGCCCTTCCCGGCGCAGGGCGCCGACAATGCGCGCTTTTTGCAGCGGCGTCAGTTTGGCGAACACCGTGGTCGCCCGGGCGATAAGCGCCAGCTGCCTGTCGTCCATGCCCTCGATCTCATCGCCGGTCAGCACCCGGTCGACCGCCAGGCCGACGTCCCGGCAAACCTTGGCCGCCACCCGTTCGTTATCGCCGGTGAGTATCTTCACCGTGACGCCGTGCCTGGCCAGCGCCTCCAGCGCCGGCGCGGTGCTTTCTTTCGGCGGGTCGAGAAAGGCGATATAACCTTCGAGGACCAGATCCGCCTCATCCAGCCGGCTGAAGTCGCCGCGTTCCATGGCGACGGGTTTACCGGCCACCGCCACCACCCGCAGCCCTTGCAGCGACAGCTCGCCGGCCACGGCGCTGATTTGCGCCAGCAACGCGGCGCCGAGCGGCACGATATCGTCGCCGTGGCGCACCCGGCTGCAAACGCCCAGCACCTCCTCCAGCGCGCCTTTACAGATAAGCCGCGCCTGGCCGTCGTCGGCGCCGACAATCACCGACATCCGGCGGCGCTCAAAATCAAAGGGGATTTCGTCGATTTTGCGCCACCGCGCCTGCGCCAGGCCGGCGTCTTCCTGCGCCATTTTTTCCAGCACCGCCTTATCCAGCAGGTTTTTCAGGCCGGTCTGGTAGAAGCTGTTCAGCCAGGCGTTTCGCAGCACCCGCTCACAGCGCTTGCCGAACGCATCGGTATGGCTGGCCAGCACAATTTTATCCTGGGTCAGCGTGCCGGTTTTATCGGTGCACAGGATATCCATCGCGCCGAAGTTCTGGATGGCGTCCAGCCGCTTGACGATCACCTTCTGGCGCGAGAGCTGCACCGCCCCCTTCGCCAGGGACGAAGTGACAATCATCGGCAGCATTTCGGGCGTCAGGCCCACGGCCACCGAGAGCGAAAACAGCGCCGCTTCCCACCAGTCGCCTTTGGTAAAACCGTTCACCAGCAACACCACCGGCGTCATGACCAGCATAAAGCGGATCAGCAGCCAGCTGACCCGGCTGATGCCCAGCTGGAACGCGTTTGGCGGCGCGCATTGCGCCGTGGACTGGCCGGCAAGCTGACCGAACCAGGTGCTATCGCCGGTACCGATGACCAGCGCCTGCGCCGTGCCGCTTACCACGTTGGTGCCCATAAAACACAGGTTGCCGCATTCCAGGGGATTGCGCCCGGCCTCCCCTGCGACGCCGGCTTTTTTTTCCACCGGCAGCGCTTCCCCGGTCAGCGCCGCCTGGCCGATAAACAGATCCCGGGCATGCAGGATGCGTAAATCCGCCGGGATCATATCCCCGGCGGACAGTTTGACGATATCCCCCGGCACCAGGCTGGCCATGGCGATCTCCTGGTACACGCCGCTGCCGCCCGGCCCGTCGGCGCGCAGTACCGTGGCGGTATTGCTCACCATGGCCTTGAGCGCGTCGGCGGCCTTGTTGGAGCGCGCCTCCTGGATAAAATTAAGCAGGGTGGCAATCATCACCATCAGGGCGATCACCCCGGCGGCAATGATGTCATCGGTGCCGTAGGACACGATGCCCAGCACCGTCAGCAGGATATTGAAGGGATTGCGATAGCAGGACCATAAGTGCCGCCGCCAGGTCAGCGGCTGCTCGGCGGCCACGCTGTTCAGGCCATGCCGCCGGTGCGCGATGGCGACGCCGGCCGCGTCCAGGCCCTGCGGGCCGCTGGCGAAACGCGCGTAGAGTTCCGCTTGCGTGGCCTGCGCGCACTCCAGGCAAGCGCGGGTCAGGGCGGCGGGCACAGTGCGGCTGGCGCCGGCTTTCAGCCCATCCAGCATCAGGTCGCGCTGGAACAGGCGGCGGGGCAAATGATGATAGAGCCGCGTAAAAAGTTGACGTGCGTAAAGTGTAATCATGATGCTGTCTTCCGTGCCGATCCGGACGAATACCGCCGGGCAGGGCAAAAAGTTCATCAGCAGAAGAGCGTCGCTTCCGCCTGCCGTTT
This sequence comes from Sodalis sp. RH14, assembly GCF_047324285.1. Lineage (NCBI taxonomy): Bacteria > Pseudomonadati > Pseudomonadota > Gammaproteobacteria > Enterobacterales > Bruguierivoracaceae > Sodalis > Sodalis sp. RH14. Next base: position 184,175 of record NZ_CP178739.1, on the reverse strand, counting down.
ATCATCCGGCAAGGCAGGCGCGAAAAAGCGCGTGGGGGCTTACCGGATGGGAGAATAACAATCAGGGTTGGGTACGGGGTCCATACGGGTGATCCACCTCCGGTGAGACAAAAAACATGCGGTTATCGACAAATCCGCCCGCGGGAAGACGAAACTACTGTCCCTGGCGCGGCAACTTCTTTAGGGTAGGTAACGTCAGGCATAAACTGTATTGCAGGCAGCCGCGTTTATTTCCTGGCGGACTATACGGCCCCAGACATCAACGAAAAATAAACAACTATGCGTTTGCCGGCTGATAATTGAACCCCTTGGTCGCGACAGCACATTTTGCCCCGTTGCCAGGCAATCGTTATACCGTCACGATGAAAAACAACCGGGAGACCAGCGCATCGACAATCATAACGACACCGGCGGCAGGCCGGCTGCGGGGCGGAGGCTAGCATGACGGTCCCGTGGTGGCGCAACGGCGTTATTTACCAGATTTACCCGAAAAGTTTTCAGGACAGCACCGGCAATGGCTGCGGCGATCTGGCCGGGATCACCCGGCGTCTGGATTACCTGCACCAGTTGGGAGTGGATGCGCTGTGGCTGACGCCTGTCTATCGCTCGCCCCAGGTGGACAGCGGTTATGATATTGCCGATTATTACGCCATCGACCCGTCCTACGGCACGATGGCGGATTTTGACGCGCTTGTGGCCGGCGCCCACCGGCGGGGCATGCGCATCATTATGGATATGGTGCTTAACCACAGCTCCACTTCCCATCCCTGGTTTATCGCCTCGAAAGACCCGCACGGCCCGTACCGCTCCTATTATTTCTGGCGCGACGGCCGGGACGACGGCCCGCCCAATAACTGGCTGTCCAAATTCGGCGGCAGCGCCTGGCACCAGCCGGCGCCGGGCGGACAATACTACCTGCATTTGTATTCCCGGGAGCAGGCGGACCTGAACTGGGCGCATCCGCCGCTGCGCGCGGAGCTGAAAAATATCTGCCGGTTTTGGGCCGATCGCGGTATCGACGGCCTGCGCCTGGACGTGATCAACGTGATAGCCAAGCACCCGCGGCTGCCCGATGCGCCCGGGGGCGACGGCCGGCCTTTTTATACCGATCTGCCGCAGGTGCAGGATTATCTGCGCGAGATGAACCGGGAAATCTTTACGCCGCTGGCGCTGACGACGGTGGGGGAAATGTCGTCCACTTCCCTGGAGAAATGCCGCCAGTACGCCAATCTCAACGGCGAACAGCTGTCCATGGCCGCCCATTTCCATCACCTTAAAGTGGATTACGCCGACGGAGAAAAATGGGCGCTGGCGCCGCCGGATTTTGTGCTGCTCAAGCAGATATTCAACCGCTGGCAACGGGGGATGCACCGCCACGCCTGGAACACGCTGTTTTGGTGTAATCACGATCAGCCGCGCATCGTTTCCCGCTTCGGCGACGAGGGCGAGCTGCGGGTCGTCTCGGCCAAGATGCTGGCCATGACGCTGCACGGCATGCAGGGAACGCCGTTTATCTTCCAGGGCGAGGAACTGGGCATGACCAACCCCGCGTTCAGCGCCATTACCGACTACCGCGACGTCGAAAGCCTGAATATGTATGCCGACGCCATGGCGCGTGGCCTGGGCCGCCAGCAGACGCTGGACGTCCTGGCCGCCCGATCCCGCGACAACAGCCGCACGCCGATGCAATGGGATGACGGCGTCAACGCCGGGTTCAGCACCGGCACGCCGTGGATTGCCGGCGCCGGCAATGCCGCCCGGATCAACGCGCGGGCCGCCCTGGCCGACGCGGATTCGGTATTTTATTGCTATCAGCGGCTGATTGCGCTGCGCAAAACCCTGCCGATCCTGACGGAGGGGGATTATCGCGACCTGAGCCCGGCGCACCCCGCGCTTTGGCATTACCGGCGCGCCTGGCGCGGCCAGCGGCTGCTGGTGCTGGCGAATCTGGGCCGGCAACCACAGCAGTGGCGGCCAGCAACCGCCTGGCGCGGTCCGTGGCGGCGGCTGATGAGCAATTATGCCGATACGCCCCACTCGCCGGGGCCGCTGACATTGCGGCCTTATGAGGCGGTTTTCTGGCTGCGGGAATAATCACGCGCGCGGATAAAACCCGCCGGTCGCCCCGCCCGCCCGTCGGTAACAGCGACCGGAAAATCGCGCGAAAAATTTTTTAACGCCCCAAGCCGCCCCGGGGGAAATTTATTGATTTATTTTCAGCGGCATAAACCGCGACGGCCGGTTTATCGGCTAAAAACCGCGCTGTACAACTCTTCGACCACGGGTCGATTTTATTGCGTTAGGTCAAGTTTAGTGACATCTGACTAGCTCATACTCTACATCTAGTGGCATTATTGATTATAACAAACTAGATATAGTGTTTACCTTCTCTACCGCTGGTATCGCGCCCGGCCAGGCCCGCCGGGAAAACGGCCGGTAAAAGAAGGGAACACCTAACCCGCCCCCAGGCGTAAAGGAGTCGCATCGTGAAACCGGTAGTGATCAAACGAGACGGTTGCCAGGTCAATTTCGATGAGCAACGGATTTACCAGGCGATAGTGCATGCCGCGCAGGCCGCCGGTGTTCAGGATAACGATTATTGCGCCACCGTCGCCGCCCTGGTGGGCCAGCAGATGAATTCCCGCTCCCATGTCGATATCCGCGATATCCAGGACGCGGTGGAAAACCAGCTGATGGCGGGGCCGCATAAAACGCTGGCCCGTTTGTATATCGAATACCGCCACGATCGTGACGTCGCCCGTGAACAACGCGGCCGCCTGAACCAGGAAATCCGCGGCCTGGTCGAGCAGAGCAATATGGCGCTGCTCAACGAAAACGCCAATAAAGACAGCAAGGTCATCCCCACCCAGCGCGATCTGCTGGCCGGCATCGTCGCCAAGCATTACGCGCGCCAGCACATTCTGCCGCGCGACGTGGTGCTGGCCCATGAACGCGGCGAAATCCATTACCACGACCTGGATTACGCGCCGTTCTTCCCGATGTTCAACTGTATGTTGATCGATCTGGAAGGCATGCTGACCAAAGGCTTTAAAATGGGCAACGCGGAAATCGAGCCCCCCCGCTCCATTTCCACCGCCACGGCGGTAACCGCGCAGATTATCGCCCAGGTGGCCAGCCATATCTACGGCGGCACCACCATTAACCGGATCGACGAAATCCTGGCGCCCTACGTGGCCGCCAGCTACGACAAACATCGCAATACCGCCACGAAGTGGAAGATTCCCGACGCGGAAGGGTATGCCCTGTCGCGCACCGAAAAAGAATGTTACGACGCTTTCCAGTCGCTGGAATATGAAGTCAATACCCTGCATACCGCCAACGGCCAGACGCCGTTCGTCACCTTCGGTTTTGGCCTGGGCACCAGCCGTGAATCGCGCCTGATCCAACAATCCATCCTGCGCAACCGCATTGCCGGGCTGGGTAAAAACCGCAAAACCGCCGTTTTCCCGAAGCTGGTGTTCGCCATTCGCGACGGCCTGAACCATAAATTCAGCGATCCCAACTATGATATCAAGCAGTTGGCGCTGGAATGCGCCAGCAAACGCATGTACCCGGATATCCTGAATTACGATCAGGTGGTGAAGGTTACCGGTTCATTTAAGACGCCGATGGGCTGCCGCAGCTTCCTCGGCGTTTACGAGGAGAACGGCAGGCAGATCCACGACGGGCGCAACAACCTGGGCGTTATCAGCCTCAACCTGCCGCGCATCGCCCTGGAGGCCAAACGGGACGAAGCCCGTTTCTGGCAATTGCTGGATGAACGCCTGGTGCTGGCGAAAAAAGCGCTGATGACCCGTATCGCCCGGCTTGACGGCGTCAAGGCCCGCGTGGCGCCGATCCTGTATATGGAAGGGGCCTGCGGCGTGCGCTTGAAAGCCGATGACGACGTGGCCGACATTTTCAAGAACGGCCGGGCTTCCATTTCGCTTGGCTATATCGGCGTGCATGAAACCATTAACGCCCTGTTCGGCGGCCAGACCCATGTCTATGACGATCAGGCGTTGCGCGCGAAGGCCGTGTCCATCGTGGCCCACCTGAAGGCGGCCACCGACCGCTGGAAAGAAGAGACCGGCTACGGCTTCAGCCTGTACAGCACGCCGAGCGAAAACCTGTGCGACCGCTTCTGCCGTCTGGACGCCGCCGAGTTCGGCATCGTCGAAGGCGTGACCGATAAGGGCTATTATACCAACAGCTTCCACCTCGACGTGGAAAAGCAGGTCAACCCTTACGACAAGCTGGATTTTGAAGCGCCCTATCCCCCGGTCTCCAACGGCGGGTTTATCTGCTACGGCGAATATCCGAACCTGCAGCATAACCTGAAAGCGCTGGAAGACGTCTGGGACTATAGCTATACCCGGGTTCCCTACTACGGCACCAACACGCCCATCGACGAATGCTACGAGTGCGGTTTTACCGGCGAGTTTTCCTGTACCAGCAAGGGCTTTACCTGCCCGAAATGCGGTAATCACAATCCGGCCAAAGTGTCGGTAACCCGCAGGGTGTGTGGTTATCTCGGCAGCCCGGACGCGCGGCCGTTCAACGCCGGCAAGCAGGAAGAGGTGAAACGTCGGGTGAAACATCTGCCCGACGGCCAGCTGGGCTGACAGGGATGAATTATCACCAGTATTACCCGGTGGATGTGATTAACGGCCCCGGCACGCGCTGTACGCTGTTTGTGTCCGGCTGCGTGCACCAATGCCCGGGCTGTTATAACAAAAGCACCTGGCGGCTTAACTCCGGGGTGCCCTTTACCCCGGCCATGGAAGACCGGATTATCGCCGATTTACAGGATACCCGTATCCACCGCCAGGGGCTGACGCTCTCGGGCGGCGATCCGCTGCATCCGCAGAATCTCTCCGCCGTGCTGCAGCTGGTGCGGCGCGTGCGCGCCGAATGCCCGGCCAAGGATATCTGGGTCTGGACCGGTTACCGGCTGGCGGAATTAACCGACGCCCAGCAGGAGGTGGCCGCGTTGATAAACGTGCTGATCGACGGTAAATTTATCCAGGCGCTGCGGGACCCGGCGCTGATCTGGCGCGGCAGCAGCAACCAGGTGGTGCATCATCTGCGTTAACATCCGCCATCATCCGCGAAACCGTCGCGCTTACGCCGCATCGCGGCGGGCATCGCGGCTTACCCCATGATTTGTCAGTTAGTGCAAATTACCCTTGCCAGTTTTTGCTTATCAAGTAAAAATTGATGCGCATCAATAAGCTGTCCGGGCTTTTCGCGTTCACTTAAGCCGACCGGCGCCTTTTCCGCGCCGGGATTGCCAAACAAGGGAATTATCGTGTCCTCCGCTTCAGTAACAGAATTCATGGTCAAGCTACGCTGCCGCAGGCGGCGGGTGTTCGCTATGATTCTGCTGGCCTTTTGGCTGTTACTGAACGCCCAGCTGGCGCTGGCCAGCCACCAGTGCTCAATGCCGGTTACCGCGCTGCCGGCGGCCCTTGAGCATAGCGAGCATATGCTGCATGACAATATGCCTTCGCAGCAGCGCGCCGCCGCGCCCGGGTTATTATGCGATAAGCACTGCGTGCCGGATTCCGCGCAAAAAGACACCCAGCACGCGCCGTTCGTGGTCCTGCCCAGCCAAACCGATCTCCAGGTGGCCGAGTGGCGCGACGAACCGCGCCTGCCGGATGTCGCCTGGCTTACCCCGCCCATAGCAGGGCCGCCGGCGGAGATTCAATTCTGCCGGTACCGGTTATAGATCCTGACATAACGCCAACGGTTGCCGTCGCCTGAACGCGACGGTAGTGGATGACTTATGTTCAGGAATCAATGCAATGCGCACATTATTTATTGTTGTTCTCTCCGCTGTTTCTGTTTTTGCCTTGCCCGCGTTTGCCGACGACATGGCCGGTATGGGCGATATGCCCGGTATGCATCATGATCACGGCGTCACGGCCGCGTCAAACGTTAACACCTCCCCCGCCGACTACCATGCAAGCGGCATTATCAAGCGCTGGGATAACCAGCATGTGGCTATCGCCCATCAGGCCATTGCGGCGCTGAAATGGCCGCCGATGACCATGACCTTCGCCGTGCCGGCCGACCTGGACGCAGGAAAGCTGGCCGCCGGCACGCAGGTGGATTTCAGTTTCCGCCAGGACGCCCAGGGCTATACGCTCACCGCCATTCATTCTCTCCAGCAGTAAGCGAGGATCGTTATGTTGCTACCATGCTCCTCCCGGACGTGGCTGGTCCTCATGCTGTTCGTTTCCGCCGCGGCTCCCGCGGCGCAAATGAGCCTGGATGAGACGCTGGCCCGGGCCGAACGCTATTCGGCGGATCTTTCCGCCAACCTTCATCAGCGCCAGGCGCTGGAAAATATGGCCGATTCCGCCCTGCAGCTGCCCGACCCCAAGCTGAAATTCGGCATTGATAACCTGCCGGTGGGCGGCGGCAATGCCCGGCGTTTTACCCGTGAAGACATGACCATGCAGCGCATCGGCGTCATGCAGGATTATGTCAGCAGTACCAAACGCGAACGCAAAGCGGACGCGATCAGGGCCGAGGCGGCCTCCACCGCCGCCGGTTATCAAAACCTGCGCGCGCAGCTGCAGCGGGATACCGCCCAGGCCTGGCTGGATTTGGCCCTGTCGCAACAGGCGGTCGAGGCGGCGACCCATCTGCTGACGGAAAGCGAACGGCAGATCGCGGTGCAGAAGGCGGCGATAGCCGGCGGGGGCAGCGCCGGCGCGGTGCTGGACGGCCGCCTGGTGGTGATCGATATGCGCGATGCGCTTACCGACGCGCAGCGGGACGTGGCGATGGCGCAGGCGCGCCTGATGCAGCTGACCGGCATCGATCGTATCCAGACCGCCGGCCCCCTGCCGCGGTTCGACCGCCTGCCGGCCGATCCGCAGGCACTGGCCCAGGGCGTGAACCAGCATCCTGAAATAGTGCAGGCGCGGCGCGAGGCGGAAGTCTCGCAGGCCCGCTCCGCGCAGTCGGCGGTGGCGGCGATTCCGGATGTCGGCGTGGAAGTGTATTACGGCAAGCGCGACAGCGGCCGCGACGATATGGCCGGCATTATGTTTACCGTCGATCTGCCGCTGTTCCAGTCGCAACGGCAGGATAAGGATCATGCCGCCGACCAGTCGCGTACCTTCGAGGCCAACGATCGCCTGGCGCAGACCATTCGGGATCATACCGCGCAGCTGAATATCCTGGTGGCCCAGTACCAGGCCGCCCAGGCCCGCTGGCTGCGGCAGCGGGACGAGGTACTGCCGCTGCAAAAGCAGCGACTGCAGCTGATGCAGGCGCAGTATCGCGCCGGCAGCGCCACGCTCGCCGAACTGCTGGGCGCGCGCAGCGCCCTGCTGGCCAGCGAGCAGAATGAAACCCGCGCCGCCAGGGAACTGGCGCAAAGCTGGGCCGCCATTCGTTATCTTATCCCGCAGGAGAACAGGTCATGAACCGTATTACCACCGGACGTACCGTCGCCGTCGTCCTGGCCCTGGCCGCGCTCTGCGCCGCCTTTGCCGCCGGTTATTTCCTGCGCCGGCCGCCGGAAGCGGCAAGCACGCCGGCCCAGGCCAATCCCGCGGCCGACAGCGGCCGCCGGGTACTGTATTGGTACGACCCCATGTCGCCGGCACAGCGCTTTGATAAACCCGGCAAATCGCCGTTTATGGATATGCCGTTGACGCCGCGTTATGCCGACGAGACGCAGCAGGACGGCGGAGTAACCGTCAGCGCCCGCCAGCAGCAAAACCTGGGCGTGCGCCTGGGCACGGTGGCATTGAGAACCGTGCAGCCGCGTTTCGAGGCGTTCGGCACCGTCAGCATTGACGATCGGGGAATACAGGTGATACCGGCGCGCGCCAACGGTCTGGTGGAAAAACTCTATGTCCGCGCCGAGCAGCAGTTGGTGAAAAAGGACCAGCCGCTGGCGCGGCTGTGGATTCCGGAATGGAGCGCCGCCCAGCAGGAGTATCTGGCGGTGCGGCATTTGGGGGATGCGTCGCTCACCGCCGCGGCGCGCCAGCGTCTGCAACTGCTGTTTATGCCGGAGGACATTATCCGCGCTATTGAAAAAACCGGCCGGCCGCAAACCCGTATCGAAGTACGGGCGCCGGAGCAGGGTTTTATCAGCCGCCTGGAGGTGCGCGAAGGCAGCCAGGTCGGCACGTCCCAGGCGATGTTTGAACTCAGCTCGCTCGATCCGGTCTGGGTGGTGGTGGATTATCCTGAATCCCAAGCCGGGGCCCTCCAGCCCGGCAGCGATATCCAGGCCACGACGTCACGCTGGCCGGGGGACCTGTTTCACGGCCGGATTGCGGAAATGCTGCCGGTGGTGGATAACGCCACCCGCACCTACCGGGCGCGCATCGCGCTGGAAAATCATGACGGCAAGCTGCAGCCCGGCATGTACCTTAACATCCGCCTGGCGCAGGCGGCGCGGGGCGAAACGGTGTTGACCATGCCGCAGGACGCGCTGATCCAGACCGGCAGCCGCAATACCGTGCTGCTGGCCAAGGGCGACGGGCATTTCACCCCGGTAAGCGTTATCGCCGGCCGGGAGTTCGGCGACTGGGTGGAAGTGCGTAAAGGGCTGGCCGCCGGCGATCGGGTGGTCACCTCGGGCCAGTTCCTGATTGATTCCGAAGCCAGCCTGCGCAGCGCCCTGCCGCAGATGGCGGACGATACGGATGCCTCTTCGCCGGCGGCAACCGGCGTAAATCCTGGCGCCGGCGCGGACGATGCCTCCCCGTCCGCCGCTACGCCGGCTGACAGCGCCGCGACGCAATCGCCGCCGCCCGGCGCCGCGCAGGAATATGCCACCGAGGGCGTTATCGACGCGGTTAACGGCGAAATGGCGACGTTGTCGCACCATGCCGTGCCCGGCCTGAACTGGCCGCCGATGACCATGGATTTTATCCTGCCCGCGGGCGGACTGCCCAAGGGCATCGCCGTCGGCAGCCGTGTCATGTTCCACTTTACGCTTGACGACAGCGGTGCGCGCATCACCCAAATGATGCCGCTGGGGAGTGCCAAATGATCGCCTTTATCATTCGCTGGTCGCTGCGCAACCGTCTGCTGGTGCTGCTGGCCGCCGGGCTGCTGACCGCCTGGGGCATCTGGTCTTTGCAGCGTATGCCGGTGGACGCGCTGCCCGACCTGTCCGACGTACAGGTGATTATCCGCGTCAGTTATCCCGGCAAGGCGCCGCAGGTGGTGGAGGATCAGGTGACCTATCCGCTGACCACCACCATGCTGTCGGTGCCTGGCGCCACCACCGTGCGCGGCTTCTCGATGTTTGGCGACGCCTATGTCTATATCCTGTTCGCGGACGGCACCGATCCCTACTGGGCGCGCTCTAGGGTGCTTGAGTATCTCAGCCAGGTGCAGTCTACGCTGCCGGCGGAGGCCAAGGCCAGCCTTGGGCCGGACGCCACCGGCGTCGGCTGGGTCTATGAATACGCGCTGGTGGATAAAACCGGGCGCCACAGCCTGGCCGATCTGCGCGCCATCCAGGATTGGGTGCTGAAATTCGAATTAAAAACCGTGCCGAACGTGTCGGAAGTGGCCAGCGTCGGCGGCATGGTGCGCCAATACCAAATCCTGCTGAAACCGGACCGGCTGCGGGCGCTTAACCTGTCTCACCAGCAGGTCATCGACGCGGTTAAGCAAGCCAACCAGGAGGGCGGCGGATCGGTACTGGAAATGAGCGAGGCCGAATATATGGTGCGCGCCGCCGGTTACCTTAAAACCCCGGAGGATTTTGATCATATCGTCATCACCTCGCGCGGCGGCGTGCCGGTGTTGCTGTCCGATGTGGCCGATATCCGCCTGGGTCCTGAAATGCGGCGCGGCGTGGCCGAACTGAACGGCGAGGGGGAAGTGGCCGGCGGCATTGTTATCATGCGCTATGGCAAAAATGCGCTGGAGACCATCAACGCGGTCAAGCAAAAGCTGGACGAGGTGCGCCGCAGCCTGCCGCCAGGCGTGCAAATCGTGCCGGTCTATGACCGTTCCAGCCTTATCAAGCAGGCCATAGAAACCCTCTCCCATAAGCTGCTGGAAGAGTTTATCGTCGTGGCGCTGGTGTGCAGCCTGTTCCTGTTTCACTTCCGTTCGGCGCTGGTGGCGATCATCACCCTGCCGCTGGGCATCCTCGGCGCCTTTATCGTCATGCATTACCAGGGGGTTAACGCCAATATCATGTCGCTCGGCGGCATCGCCATCGCCATCGGCGCCATGGTGGACGCGGCGATAGTCATGATTGAAAATATGCACAAGGTGCTGGAGAAATGGCGGCACGATCATCCCGGACAGACGCCGAAAAGCGAGGATTACTGGGAAATCTCCGCCCGCGCATCCACCGAGGTGGGGCCGGCGCTGTTTTGCAGCCTGCTGATCATCACCCTGTCCTTTATTCCGGTATTTTCACTGGAGGCGCAGGAGGGCAAGATGTTCGGCCCGCTGGCGTTCACCAAAACCTATGCCATGGCGATCTCGGCGGGACTGGGCATTACCCTGGTGCCGGTATTGATGGGGTATTTTATCCGTGGGCGTATTCCGGACGAACACGCCAACCCGCTCAACCGGGGGCTAATCCGCATGTATCAGCCGCTGCTGGACAAGGTTTTGGCGTGGCCGAAAACCACGCTTGCCCTGTCGCTGGCGCTGCTGGTGGTCACCCTGCTGCCGCTCAGCCGCCTGGGCACCGAGTTTATGCCGGCGCTGGACGAGGGGGATTTATTATATATGCCCTCCACGCTGCCCGGCATATCGGCGCGGGAAGCCGCCCGGCTGTTGCAGCAAACCGACCGGCTGATTAAAACCGTGCCGGAAGTGGCCACCGTATTCGGCAAGGCGGGACGCGCCGAAACCGCCACCGACCCGGCGACGCTGACCATGCTGGAAACCACCATCCATTTCAAGCCCAGGGATCAATGGCGGCCCGGCATGACCACCGATAAGCTAGTGCAGGAACTGGACCGGACGGTGTCGCTGCCGGGGGTAGCCAATATCTGGGTGCCCCCCATCCGCAACCGGCTCGATATGCTGGCCACCGGGATTAAAAGCCCGGTGGGGATCAAAGTGAACGGCAATAATATCGAGCAGGTCGAGGCGGTGGCCCAGCAGATCGAACGGGTGGTGAAAAACGTCCCAGGCGTCACCTCCGCGCTGGCGGAACGGCTCAACGGCGGGCGCTATATCGATATCAATATCGATCGGGTGCGCGCCGCCCGCTACGGCGTGTCGGTGGGTGAACTGCAGTCCATCGTGGCGGCGGTTATCGGCGGTGATAATATCGGCGAAACCATTGAAGGCCGCGAACGTTTCCCCATCAACGTACGTTATCCGCGCGAGCTGCGCGACTCGGTGCAGAAACTGCGCGACTTGCCGGTAGTGACTGCCGGGGGCGCGCAGGTCAGCCTGGCCGATCTGGCGGATATCCGCGTCAGCGAAGGCCCGCCGATGCTGAAAAGCGAGAACGCCCGCCTGTCGGACTGGATCTACGTCGATTTACGCGGCCGCGATCTCAAATCCGCCGTGCAGGAAATGCAGCGGACGGTGGCGCAGCAGGTCAAGCTGCCGGAAGGCGTCTCGTTAAGCTGGTCGGGACAATTTGAATACCTGGAGCGCGCCAGCGCCAAGCTGAAAATCGTGCTGCCCTTTACGCTGGCGATTATTTTTGTCCTGCTGTATGTCACCTTCGGCCGGGTCAGGGACGCGCTGCTGATTATGGGCACGCTGCCCTTTGCCCTGATAGGCGGCGTCTGGCTGCTTTACCTGCTGCATTATAATCTGTCGGTGGCGGCGGCGGTGGGCTTTATCGCCCTGGCGGGGGTGGCGGCGGAGTTCGGGGTGATTATGGTGCTGTACCTTAATCATGCCATGGAAAACCATCGCACCGGCAACGAACCGCTCAGCGAGGCTCAACTGCTGGCGGCCATCCGCGAAGGCGCGGTGCTGCGCGTACGCCCCAAGGTGATGACGGTGGCCACCATCATGGCCGGGCTGCTGCCCATCATGTGGGGAGGCGGCGTCGGATCCGAGGTGATGCAACGCATCGCCGCGCCGATGATCGGCGGCATGGTCAGCGCGCCGCTGCTGTCGATGCTGGTGATCCCGGCGCTGTATCGTCTATTGCACCGCAAAGGTTAACGCACCCACGGCACGCTGGGCCCGCCATCACCAGACCGACAGAAGCCGTGTTAAAGGGAGAGCATGCCGATGGGGTCGAATCGGGCGTGCTTTTCCCGCCCGACCGAGCGCCCCATGGCACGCTGGGCCCGCCATCACCAAACCGACAGAAGCCGTGTTAAAGGGAGAGCATGCCGATGGGGTCGAATCGGGCGTGCTTTTCCCGCCCGACCGAGCGCCCCACGGCACGCTGGGCCCGCCATCACCAAACCGACAGAAGCCGTGTTAAAGGGAGAGCATGCCGATGGGGTCGAATCGGGCGTGCTTTTCCCGCCCGACCGAGGCCCCATGGCAGGGTATGCCCGCCAACACCCATCTCAAAGCAAACGTGTTAAAGGGAGAGCGTGCCAATGGGGTCGAATCGGGCGTGCTTTTCCCGCCCGACCGAGGCCCCATGGCAGGGTATGCCCGCCAACACCCATCTCAAAGCAAACGTGTTAAAGGGAGAGCGTGCCAATGGGGTCGAATCGGGCGTGCTTTTCCCGCCCGACCGAGCGCCCCATGGCAGGGTATGCCCGCCAACACCCATCTCAAAGCAAACGTGTTAAAGGGAGAGCGTGCCAATGGGGTCGAATCGGGCGTGCTTTTCCCGCCCGACCGAGCGCCCCATGGCAGGGTATGCCCGCCAACACCCATCTCAAAGCAAACGTGTTAAAGAGAGAGCCTGCCAATGGGGTCGAATCGGGCGTGCTTTTCCCGCCCGACCGAGCGCCCCACGGCACGCTGGGCCCGCCGTCACCAAACCGACAGAAGTCATGTTAAAGGGAGCGCGCGCCGCCTTCAGAAGGGCGTCGCGGCCGACGCCTTCAGCATCAGTACCTGCTGTTCATACGCCAGGGCCTTATCGCTATCGAACTGGTTTTCCCACTTGGCTATCACCAGCACCGCCAGCGCGTTGCCCACCACGTTCAGGGCGGTACGAGCCATATCCAAAATGCGATCGACGCCGGCGATAAACGCCAGCCCCTCCAGAGGAATACCCACGCTGCCAAGCGTCGCCAACAGCACCACGAAAGACACCCCCGGCACGCCGGCAATCCCCTTGGACGTCACCATCAGGGTCAACACCAGCACGATTTCCTGGCCGATGGACAGATCGATACCATACAGCTGGGCGATAAAAATAGCCGCGATGCTCTGGTACAGCGTGGAACCGTCCAGGTTAAAGGAATACCCGGTCGGCACCACAAAACTGGTGATTGCCGCAGGCGCGCCATAGGCTTCCATCTTCTCGATAATACGCGGCAGCACGCTTTCCGAACTGGCGGTGGAATAGGCCAGGATCAGCTCCTCCTTCAGGATGCGGATCAGCGTCCAGATGCGCAAATGGCACAACCGCGCCACCAGCCCCAACACCACCAGGGCAAAAAACAGGATCGCGGCATACACCAACAGCACCAGCTTGGCCAGCGGCAGCAGCGAGGCAAAACCAAAATTGGCCACCGTCACCGCAATCAAGGCGAATACCCCCACCGGCGCATAGCGCATGATCATATGGGTCACTTTAAACATGGTCTCGGCCACGGCCTTAAACACATTAAGCAGCGGCGTCTTGGTCTCGCCGGGCAAAGCCGCCAGACCCAAACCGAACAACACCGAGAAAAAAATAATCGGCAGCATATCGCCGCGCGCCATGGCGGCGAAAATATTCGGCGGGATCAGCGAAAGCAGCGTGCCCACCAGGCTATGGTTGCCGCTTTGCACCTGTTCCGTGGTCTTTTCATATTGGGAAATATCCACCGCCGCAAGCGTGGACATATCAATCCCGTGCCCCGGCTGGAACACGTTGGCAAGCGTAATGCCCAACACAATGGCAAGGGTGGTGATAATCTCGAAATAAACAATGGTCTTCAGGCCCAGGCGTCCAAGCTTTTTCGCATCGCCGACGCCCGCAATGCCCACAATCAGCGTGGAGATAACAATAGGCACCACGATCATCTTGATAAGACGGATAAAAATATCGCCCGCCGGCGCAAGAATATTGCCGATAAACCATACCCTGGCTTCAATCTGGTTATGCAGCAACGCCCCGGCGCCGATGCCCAGGATCAGGGCCAGGAGAATTTGCCAGGCAAGACTAATTTTTAACTTTTTCATAACATTTACAATTTCCCGAAGTGATTCCGTCGTGGCCGATTGCGGCCTGAATACGTCGTCGCGCGCATTTTTTAGCGCCCTGTCATCGGACGCGGCGGAGCCTGTTTACAGACTGCCTAAAAAAAAGGACGTCACTCTGTACCATCTTGAAAAGCCCGAATGCAAGCGCTGATTTATAGGGAGTTGGCGACGATTTAACTTATTGCGGTGGAATTAGGCCTAATATCTCATATAACCGTTTGTTATAATTTGATAAATTTTATCCATTTACGCATTATAATCAGGTTTACCCTTCTCTTTTCGGTCCTTATTTTTCTTTTTTGGCGCTTTAATCGGCGATGAAAAAGCGACCAAAAAAATATTTATGTATGATAAATAAACTCCCTACAAACGGACAAAAAGTTCAGTTCGCGGCAGATTTTTGTACGCTGAGGTAAAACCTCAGTTTTGCTGCGTGATCTAACGCGCAAAAAAGAAACAAAGCCCTCAGGGCAGGTTCAATTAACCCTCGCTTGACATATTATTAACAAATCCAAGGAGGAAACCATGAGCCATCCCCATACGTACCCGATTCCCGACGCGATTGCGCAACGCGCCCTGTTATCCCAGGAGCAATATCGCCAGCTTTATCAACAGTCTGTCACCGACCCCGATACCTTCTGGGGTGAACAGGGCAAGATTATTGATTGGATCACGCCTTACCAAAGGGTGAAAAATACCTCTTTCGACCCCGGCCACGTGCGAATCCGCTGGTTTGAAGACGGAACCCTCAATGTATCCGCCAACTGCCTGGACCGGCACCTGGCGGAACGCGGCGATCAGACCGCCATTATCTGGGAAGGGGACGACGCCCGCGAAAGCGAGACCCTGACCTACCGGCAACTGCATCAGGCGGTGTGCCGCTTCGCCAATGTGCTGAAAGAGCAAGGCGTCGCCAAAGGCGATGTGGTGGCGATTTACATGCCCATGGTGCCGGAAGCGGCGGTGGCGATGCTGGCCTGCGCCCGTATCGGGGCGATACATTCGGTGATCTTCGGCGGTTTTTCCCCCGAGGCCATTGCCGGACGGATTGTCGACTCCAGCGCCAAACTGGTGATCACCGCCGACGAAGGCATTCGCGCCGGGCGCAAGATCCCCTTGAAAAAGAATATCGACGACGCGCTGAAAAACCCGACGGTAAAAACCATAGAACGGGTAATTGTCTTTAAGCGCACCGGTAAAGACATCGACTGGACCGAGGGGCGCGATCTCTGGTGGCATGACGCGGTGGCGCGCGCCGCTGACGACTGCCCGCCGGCGGCAATGAACGCCGAGGATCCGCTGTTTATCCTTTACACCTCCGGCTCGACCGGTAAACCCAAAGGCGTGCTGCATACCAGCGGCGGTTACCTGGTCTACGCCGCCATGACCTTTAAATATGTCTTTGATTATCATCCCGGCGATATTTACTGGTGCACCGCCGACGTGGGCTGGGTAACCGGCCACAGCTATTTGCTTTACGGCCCGCTGGCCTGCGGCGCCATCACCCTGATGTTCGAAGGGGTGCCGAACTGGCCCGACGCCCGGCGCATGGCCCAGGTGGTGGATAAACACCAGGTCAATATCCTGTACACGGCGCCGACCGCCATCCGCGCGCTGATGGCCGAGGGCGACAAGGCCATCGAGGGCACCAGCCGCGCATCCCTGCGCATCATGGGGTCGGTGGGCGAACCCATCAACCCGGAAGCCTGGGAATGGTATTACCATAAAATCGGCAACGCCAAATGCCCAATCATGGATACCTGGTGGCAAACCGAAACCGGCGGTTTCATGATCACGCCCTTGCCGGGGGCCGTGGCGCTGAAGGCCGGCTCCGCCACCCTGCCGTTTTTTGGCGTCCAGCCCGCGCTGGTGGATAACGGCGGCGCTATCCAGGAAGGCGCCTGCGAGGGAAACCTGGTGATCACCGATTCCTGGCCGGGGCAGGCGCGCACCCTGTATGGCGATCACGACCGCTTCGAGCAAACCTATTTTTCCACCTTTAAAGGCATGTATTTCAGCGGCGACGGGGCCAGGCGCGATGAAGACGGTTATTTCTGGATCACCGGCCGGGTGGACGATGTGCTGAATGTGTCCGGCCACCGCCTCGGCACCGCGGAAATCGAGTCGGCGCTGGTATCGCATCCGAAAATCGCCGAGGCGGCGGTGGTCGGTATTCCGCATGCGATCAAAGGCCAGGCTATTTACGCCTACATCACCCTTAACCACGGCGAGATGCCCACCGCCGAACTGTATAACGAGGTACGCAGCTGGGTGCGCAAGGAAATTGGCTCCCTCGCCACCCCGGATATCCTGCACTGGACCGATTCATTGCCTAAAACCCGCTCCGGCAAAATTATGCGCCGCATTCTGCGCAAAATCGCCGCCGGCGACACCAGTAATCTGGGCGACACCTCGACGCTTGCCGATCCGGGCGTCGTTGAAAAGCTGTTAGAAGAAAAACAATCAATGGATATGCCTTCATAAAAACTCCGCCGTCTCCGGACGGCGCTTTCCGATCTTTACCTCTACCCTACTGGAGAGTCCCTGATGAATGACGTCATTTATCAAAGGATAGCGAGTAACCCACACTTCAAGGAACTGGTGGCCAAACGACAGCATTTCGCGGTGCTGCTCTCGTTGATAATGCTTATGATCTACTATGGTTTTATCATGCTGATCGCCTTTGCGCCGGGCTGGCTGGGCACGCCGATCCATGAGGGGACCAGCATCACGCGCGGTATCCCGATAGGTGTCGGCATTATCATCCTCTCATTTGTCCTGACCGCGGTTTATGTCATCCGCGCCAATGGCGAATTTGAACGCCTGACCCAACAGCTCCTGCGCGAGGTACGGTACGATGCATAAATTCATCAGATTCCCCGCGGGCTTGCTGTTGGCCTTTCCCCTGCTGGCACAGGCGGCGCCGGGGGACCGGCAGCCGCTGAACATCCAGGCCATCATCCTGTTCGTGCTGTTTGTCGCCATGACGCTGTATATCACCTATTGGGCCTCGAAACGGACCCGCTCGCGCAAGGACTATTACACCGCCGGCGGCAATATCACCGGCCTGCAAAACGGTCTGGCCATCTCCGGCGACTATATGTCGGCGGCGTCGTTTCTCGGTATTTCCGCGCTGGTGTATACCTCGGGTTATGACGGCCTGATCTATTCGCTGGGTTTCCTGGTCGGCTGGCCGATTATCCTGTTCTTGATCGCCGAACGGCTGCGCAACCTCGGCCGCTACACCTTTGCCGACGTGGCTTCCTACCGCCTTAAGCAAATGCCGATTCGTACCCTGTCCGCCTGTGGTTCGCTGGTGGTGGTGGCGCTGTACCTGATTGCCCAGATGGTGGGCGCGGGTAAGCTTATCCAGCTGCTGTTCGGCCTGAATTACCATGTGGCGGTGGTGCTGGTCGGCATCCTGATGGTGATGTATGTGCTGTTCGGCGGCATGCTGGCCACCACCTGGGTGCAGATTATCAAAGCGGTGCTGTTGCTGGCGGGGGCCACGTTTATCGCGCTGATGGTGATGAAAACCGTCCACTTCAGTTTTGACACGCTGTTTTCCGAGGCCATGAAGGTGCATAGCAAAGGCGCCGCCATCATGCGCCCCGGCGGGCTGGTCTCCGATCCCATCTCCGCGCTCTCGCTGGGACTGGCGCTGATGTTCGGCACCGCCGGCCTGCCCCATATCCTGATGCGCTTTTTTACCGTCAGCGACGCCAAGGAAGCGCGCAAGAGCGTGCTCTACGCCACCGGTTTTATGGGTTATTTTTACTTTTTAACCTTTATCATCGGCTTCGGCGCTATATTGCTGGTCGGCGCCAACCCGGTGTTTAAGGACAGCTCCGGCGCGTTATTGGGCGGCGCCAATATGGCGGCCATCCACCTGGCGAACGCCGTGGGCGGCAACTTCTTCCTGGGCTTTATCTCGGCGGTGGCTTTCGCCACTATCCTTGCGGTGGTGGCGGGACTGACCCTGGCCGGGGCGTCGGCGGTTTCCCACGATCTTTACGCCAGCGTCATCAAGCGCGGCAACGCCACCGAACGCGACGAGCTCAGGGTGTCAAAAATCACCGTGGTGATCCTGGGCATCGTCGCCATTGCGCTGGGCATTGCCTTTGAAAAGCAGAACATCGCCTTTATGGTCGGGCTGGCCTTCTCCATTGCCGCCAGCTGTAACTTCCCCATTATCCTGCTGTCGATGTACTGGTCGAAGCTCACCACGCGCGGGGCCATGGTGGGCGGCTGGCTGGGGTTGATTACCGCCGTGATGCTGATGATCCTGGGGCCGACCGTCTGGGTGCAGGTGCTCGGCCATGCCGCGCCGATTTATCCGTATGAATATCCGGCGCTGTTCTCGATGCTGGTGGCGTTTATCGGTATCTGGGTGTTTTCGATTACCGATACCTCGGCGCAGGGCGCCAGCGAGCGCGCGCTGTTCTTCGCCCAGTTTATCCGCTCGCAGACCGGCGTGCGCGAACCCAACGCCGTGCGGCCGGAAACACCGGCCCCGGCCGCATTCAAAAAGGCCTGATCGCGGCGGCGATAAAGGTGTCGCTTGCGACCGCCGGTGGGGTTTCCATCGCCTAGGCAGGGTTACGCGTGCCATGGACTGGGCGATAGAGGAATTGCCCGGCGCAGGCAAGCGGCCCGGCGGTCCGTGCGGACGGACCGCCTTTACCAGCGCGCGTCCGGCGCCCGCGCCACGCAAGTCTTTTACCCATAAAATCAACTTACTGATGCGGCTTTACCACATCACCCGCCCAATCAGCGGCGCCACCATCACCGTAAGCACTCCCGCCAGCATCATCACCAGGCTCGACACCACGCCCTCCTCCCGGCCCAGCTCATAGGCGCGCGCGGTGCCCGCGCCGTGGGATGACGCGCCGAGGCCGGCGCCTTTGGCCATCTTGCCCGTGACCGACAAACGCAAAAAAACAATATCGCCCATCGCCATGCCGAACACGCCGGTGATCACCACGAACAGCGCCACCAGATCCGGCTGGCCGCCCATCTGCCGGGCCGCCTCGAGCGCGAACGGCGTGGTGATGGAACGCACCGCCAGGCTGCGCTGGATAACCTCGGGCAACGCCAGCAGACGCGCCAGCCATACCGAGCTGATGACCGCCGTTAGGGTCGCGGCGATAACGCCGGCGCAAAGCGACAGCCAATGCTGGCGGATAATCGCCAGGTTTTCGTATACCGGCACCGCAAACGCGATGGTGGCAGGGCCCAACAGCCATAACAACCAATGGGTTTCCACCAGATAGTGCTGATAGGACACATGGGTTACCGCCAGCAATGCCACCAGCACCGCGGGGGTAAAAATCAGCGGCATCAGCATCAGGTGGTGATGAAGGCGATAAAGGTGCTTATTAGCGAAATACAGCACCAAGGTCACTAATAAACAAGCCAGACCCAGGATCAGATCAATCATGTCGGGCCTTTTGGCGCGCCAGCCACAGCTCAAAACGATACACCCGGTCGACCACCAGGCCGGTAACCCCCAGCACCAGCACGGTGCTGATGGCAATCACCACAAAAATACGCCAGCCGTCCAGCATCAGCAATTGGGTATAATTAATCACCGCCACCACGGCGGGGACGAAAAACAGCAACATTTCCGCCAACAGCCAGCGCGCCCCGGCCGCCACCCACGCCACCGGCACGATACCCGATAAAATCAGCGCCAGCAGCATAAACATGCCCACCACATTGGCGGGCAGCGGCAGATGAAAACGCGCCACCAATTGCTGGGCTATCAGGAACAGGCCGATATACAACCCCACCTGGACCGGGAGTTGATATTGCAGCACGCGCGGCGGCAGGTTCAGGCGCCCTTGCGACAGCATGACAGCATCCTTTTTTGCCTCGAAGAAACGGCATTATAGGCGGACGGGTAAACTTGCTTAAAATGAATTAATATCATGGATATCATTACCCATTGGAATAGTCATGGATATCCGCACCCTGCGATATTTTGTCGAAGTGGTCAAACAGCAAAGCTTTACGCGCGCGGCGCAAAGCTTATTCGTTACCCAGCCCACCATCAGCAAAATGCTCAAACATCTGGAGGAGGAGCTGGACTGCACGTTGCTGATCCGCGAGGGACGCAGGCTGCGCCTGACCGACAGCGGGCAGGCGGTGTATCACCGCGGGCTGGGCATTCTGGATCAATTCCGCCAGCTGGAGACGGAGCTTGAGGATATCGGCTCGCTGAAAAAAGGCCGCCTGCGGCTGGGCATTCCCCCTATGGTCGGCACGCAGATGGCGGATCTGATCCGCGATTTCCGCCGCCAGTACCCCGGTATAGAATTGCAGATCGCCGAATTTGGCGGTTTGACGGTACAGCAGGCGGTATTGTCCGGCGAGCTGGATGTGGCGCTGACCGCGCTGACGCCTGATACCGAAGCCGCCCTGGCCATATTGCCCCTGTTTGGCCACCCGTTATGCGCGGTGGTGCCGCGCGCAGCGCCGTGGCTCAGGCGCGACACAGTGCCTTTTGCCGAGTTGGGGAGCTGGCCGATATTAATCTATAACGAGGATTTTGCGCTTTACCGGCAGTTGATGACCGCCTTCCAGGCCGGGGGCATCACGGCGCAAATCGCGGTGCGCAGCGGGCAATGGGATTTTCTGGCGGCCATGGTGGAAGCGGGCATCGGCATAGCCATCCTGCCCGAGCCCATCTGCCGGCGGCTGGATAAAACCCGGCTGCTGTCGCTGCCGGTAGCGCCGTTGATGATGTGGCGGCTGGGGCTTATTTGGCGCCAGGACAGTTATCTGTCCCATGGCGCCCAGGCCTGGATAACCGCCTGCCGCCAGCATTGGCCGCAGCCGAAACCCGCCGACGCGCGCTAAACGGCACGCCAGCGCATAGCCGCACGCGGCCATAAACGGACATCAGCGCGCTTCCCCGCCGGACGCCCCCGGGCATTATTCCCGCTCGATGAGCAGCGCCTCGAGCAAATCCAGATCGTGCAGCAGCTTCATCAGGGTTTCATTGCTGATTTTCTGCTGGGCGCGCAGATGATAATACTCGCCCCGTTCGGCGCGCAGCGCATTGAGCCGCATGCGCCGCTCCAGGTTTTCCGCCAGCAGCGCGTCGCCCTGGTCGCTTTTGCCGTCGACGCGCCGGCGCAGGTTGCCGACAACCCGCGCGCTAACCTCGTTAAGCAGCTGAGTGTCGATATTTTCTTCATTATCGTTGGCCAGCCGCTCCTGCATTTTACGCAGGCTTTCGATAGCCACCTCGGCGGCGGCGGCGCGCGCCATGCGCTCTTCCTTGCGGTTCAGCGCCTTATCCGATACCACGATGCCGCGCAGCAGCAGCGGCAGGGCGATCACCCCGCAGATCAGCGAAAACAGGATCACCCCGGCGGCGATAAACACCAGTTGGTAGCGGGAAGGAAACGCGGCGCCGTCGCTCAGCAGCAGCGGGATCGACAGCACGCCGGCCAGGGTGATGGCGCCGCGCACCCCGGCAAAGGAGGCGATAAGGATTTCGCGCATGCTGTAGTCGCCAAACACCATCGGCCGTTTATGCAAAAACCGCTGGCTGAATTTTTTCATCAATAATAGCCAGACGAACCGCAGCAGCATCAGCGCCGCATAGATCACCACGATATCGGTAAACAGCATCCAGGTTTCGATGGTCGGATCCAGCTCGGCCTGGGTAATGGAGGTGGCCAGGATTTCCGGGAACTGCAGGCCCAGCAGGATAAACACCATGCCGTTAAACACGAACTCCAGCATCGCCCAGACGCTATTGGCGCGCAGGCGCATGGCCAGCGGCGCGTTGCGGATAATGCCGGACTGGCCGATAGTCATGCCGGAGGCCACCGCCGCCAGGATACCGGACACGCCGAGATGTTCGGCGATCAGGTAGGAGGCAAAGGGCAACAGCAGCAGCAATACCGTTTGGGTGGCGGGGTCGTCGCCGCTCCAGCGGTTGATCAGCCGCAACGACTTGCTATAGGCCCAGGTCACCGCCACGCCGGCCAGTAAACCGCCGGCCGCCACTTTCACGAACTCAAGCGTGGCGCCGCCCACGGTAAACACCATGGTGCCCATGGCCACGGCAATGGCGAACTTCAGCGAGACCAGGCCGGACGCATCGTTCATCAGCGCCTCGCCCTGCAGGATGTCCATCAGCTTCTTGGGGATGCGGCCTTCGCCGACGATGCCGGAAAGCGCCACGGCATCGGTGGGCGACAATACCGCCGCCAGCGCCAGCGCCGCCACCAGCGGAATGCCGGGCACCATCCAGTAAATCAGGTAACCGACCCCGACCACGGTAATCAGCACCAGCACCAGGGCCAGCGCCACGATTTCGCCGCCGTGGCGTAAAAATTCCCGCGCCGGTGTTTTCCAGCCGTCGGCGAACAGCAGCGGCGGGATAAACAGCACCAGGAACAGTTCCGGGTTAAAATCCACGTGCAGGCCGAACTGCGGCCAGGCCAGCAGCGCGCCCAGCGCAATCTGCATTAACGGCAGGGGAATTTGAAACGGCAAAATACGCGTAATCACACCCGACAGGGATACAATCAAGGTGAGGATCAGAATTGTAAAAAAGATTTCCATGCTTACCTTAGTCTGTCCTTCTGGCAACGTTTACCGTCTGGCCCTGGAGCGGGGTCCTGGCCTGAAACGCGAGTTTTGATAGTAGATCATTTTGCCAAAAGTTAAAAACCTGTTATCGGCCATGGGCGGTTTTTTTTTATCCCCCGATCGGGTAGCGGCGCCGGGATAGCAATAAAAAACCGCGCCGGTTAAAGAAACCGGCGCGGCCTGGAAGCAAGATAAAGCTGCGCAAATAACCCGCGCGACGGCGGGTAGCCGCGTCACGCCGGCATTAACCCCCTCAGATAGCCCAGCCGCCGGCGTAAAACGTGACCAGCGCCACGGCGATAAGCACCGTGCCGACGTTTAGCCTGCGCCATTCCCCGGCAAAAACCCGGCCGATAACCAGCGATCCGAAGCCCAGCATGATACCGGTGACGATGTTGCAGGTCAGCACGATAAAGGTCGCGCACAGCAGTCCCGACATCGCGTCGACAAAATCGCTGAAATCCAGTTTGGCGACGTTGCTGAGCATCAGCAGGCCGACATACATCAGCGCGGGTGCTGTGGCGTACGCCGGCACCAGATAAGACAGCGGCGATAAAAACAGGATCACCAGGAACAGCAGACCGACAATGGTCGCGGTCAGCCCGGTCTTGCCGCCGGCGGCGGTCCCGGCGGCGGATTCGATATAGACCGCGGCCGGGGACGCGCCCACCAGCGACGAAAAGATACTGCTCAGGGAATCCGCGGTCAGCGCGCGGCCGCCGTTGATAATCTGGCCATCCTTATCCAGCAGGTTGGCCTGCCCGGCCACCGCGCGAATGGTGCCCGTGGCGTCGAACACCGCCGTCATCACCAGCGCCAGCACGCTTGGCAATACCGCCGGCTGCAGCGCGCCCTTGATATCCAGGTTAAAAATCAGCGAATGCCCCTCGGCGTCGGACAGGGTCGGCAAGGCAAACAGCCCGCGATAGCTGACCTGGGGATCAAATATCAGGCCCAGCAGCGAGATGGCGATAATCACCAGCAAAATGCCGCCCGGCACCCGCAGCTTTTCCAGGCCAAAAATGGCCGCCAGCCCCGTCAGCGCCATCATGACCGGGAACGAGGCAAAATGACCCAAGGCCACCGGCAGGCCTTCGATAGGGTTCTTTACCACCAGGCCGACGCCGTTGGCGGCAATAATCAATAAAAACAGGCCGATGCCGATACCGGTGCCGTGGGCCACGCCCATAGGCAGGTTATGCAGGATCCAGGAGCGGATGCCGGTGGCGGAAATCAGGGTAAACGCCACCCCCATCAGGAATACCGCGCCCAACGCCACCGGCACGCTGATATGCTGGCCCAAGACCAGGCTGAACGCGGTAAAGGCGGTAAGGGAAATGGCGCAGCCGATCGCCATCGGCAGGTTGGCCCATAGCCCCATCAACAGCGAACCGAACGCCGCCACCAGGCAGGTGGCGACAAATACCGCCGCCGGCGGAAACCCGGCCTTGCCCAACATGCCGGGCACCACGATCACCGAATACACCATGGCCAGAAACGTGGTCAGGCCGGCCAATACTTCCTGGCGCAGGGTACTGCCGCGCGCGGAAATCTGGAACCAGGCATCAAGCGAGGAGCGCGGCCGGGCGTTGTCGCTGGCCGGTTGGATGGAACTGGACATAAAAAATCCCCTGGGATTATGTTGCTTCATCATCACTTACCGTCACGATTGCGATGATATAACCATGCGAGGGCGGGGATTATCCTGCCCCCGGCGGGGGGATTTCAACCGAAAGTTCCTTTAGCTGACACTTTATTGATTTGGCGGGGGTCCTCAGGCTGTCCCGGGCGGCTGCTCGCGCTCTTTCGCCCGCTGGTAGGCCGGCCGCTGCCGCAGTTTATCAAGATAAGACCGCAGCGACGGGTACCCGTCAATGCCCACGCGCGTCGCCAGGCCCTCCAGCGGAAAGCTCATCTGGATATCCGCCGCGCTGAACCGGTCGCCGGCGAACCAGAGATACTGGCTGAGATGATTCTCCAGATACCGGCAATGGGTCAGCAACTGGGGATCGAGATATTTGCGCGATACCCCCTTGCCCACCGCCGCGCCGATGGGCCTTGCCAGCAGCGGTACCGGCGGTTTACCCAGCATGCCGAAAATCAGCTTCATCACCAGTAACGGCATTAACGACCCTTCGGCATAATGCAGCCAGTAGCGATACCGTACCCACTCCTCGCTGCCACTGTCCTGCGGCGCGAGCAGGAACGCGCCGTCGTAGCGATCCAGCACATAATCAATAATGGCGCCCGATTCCGCCAGGGTCAGCGCGCCGTCGGTGAGAATGGGTGATTTGCCCAGCGGATGGATTATTTTCAGCGTTTCAGGCGCCAGCATATGTTTATCCCGCTGGTAATAAAAAACGTCGTAGGGCAGATCAAGCTCTTCCAATAGCCACAGGATACGGTGTGATCTGGATTTATTCAGGTGATGAACGGATAGCATCGCGCGCTCCTTGAAGGGATTGCCTGTTATTACTGTAGACCACCCCTTGCGCCATCCGCTGTGATCGCCTGGTTTTTCGCAGGCAATTGCAAATGTAATTCTTACTAATTGTTGCAAATGAATTCCAATTATTGATAATTAGCCACCTAAGAATGAAACTCATTATCTTTATCATTAAGGGATGTTATGCGTATGTGTTCACTGGTAGGGCGGCGGTTTAGGGTTCGCCGTTCCCTGGCCCTAGTCCTCAGTTCCGTATTAAGTGGCCATGTCGCTGGGGCAACGCTGCTCCCCGCCGCCCCTACAGCGACCCCCGCCGCCACCGGTGCAAAGGACGACGTGATTACCGTGGTCGCCGCGCCGCAGGCGTTTAAACCCGGTGGTGACCAGCCGGTGCCGGCATACCTGGACGGACAAGTGGCCAATGGCGCTCGCTTGGGCATCCTGGGGGAACAGAGCGCGCTTGACGTGCCATTCAATGTAATAAGCTTTACCGCCAAGATGATTGAGGATCAGCAGGCGAAAACGCTGTCCGATGTCGTGCGCAACGATGCATCGGTACAGTTGGCCGGCGGCTACGGTAATATTGCCGAAAGCTATCGGATCCGGGGTTTCCAGGTCGACGGCCAGGATATTTCCCTGGGAGGGCTTTATGGTGTGATGCCGCGTCAGATTATTTCCACCCAGATGATAGATCGAGTCGAAATTTTCAAAGGTTCCAACGCCTTCCTCAACGGCGTACCGCCGGGAGGCAGCGGCGTCGGGGGCGCAATTAACCTGGAGCCGAAACACGCCGGCGACGACCCGCTGGTGCGTCTGGGAACGGACTACAGCACCAAATCACGCATCGGGACATCGGTGGATGCCGGGCGCCGCTTTGGCGATAACAACCAGTTTGGCGTACGCGCCAACGTCCTGCAGCGCGAAGGGGAAACGGCGGTGCACGACGCGAAGGAACGCACCACCCTGGCCTCGGTCGGCCTGGATTACCGCGGCGATCGTTTTCGCGCGTCGCTGGACGGGGGTTACCAGAAACAGACCGACCACGGCGGCCGGATGGGATTGAAGCTTGGGCCCAACATGACGGACCTGCCCGCCCTGCCGGATGCTTCCACCAATTACAGCCCGCAGTGGGCCTATTCCGATCTGAAGACCCAATTCGGCATGCTGCGCGGCGAATATGACATCACCGAGAACTGGACGTTTTATTCCGCCATCGGCGCCAGCCGTAACGATGAATTGGGCTCCTATACCGCTGCGACGGTGCTTAACAGCCAGGGCGACGCGAGCATAAGCCGTCTGTCAACCGGTTACAGCAGCGATAATTTCTCCGGCATGACCGGCATCCGCGGGACGTTTCATACCGGCGTGATCAAGCATAACGTGAACGTCGGCTATTCGGGTGTCAATACCCAAACCCGCGCCGGCTATACCCTATCGGGCTCGACATCGCGGACTAACATATACGATCCGGTGCAGGTTGATAATCCGCCGACGCTGTATTCCGCCAGTTCACTGCATCATCCGGTGACCCGCAGCCGCACCAATACCACCGGCGCGTCCGTATCCGATACGCTCTCGGCGCTGGACGATCGGGTACTGCTAACGCTTGGGGCGCGGCGCCAGGAAATTCGCATCCGCAATTACAGCTACACCGGCGTCGAAGACGGCGCCAGCGCCTTTGACGCGATGAAAATCACGCCCGCATATGGCTTGGTGGTCAAACCCTGGGAACATATTTCCCTTTACGCCAACCATATCGAAGCGCTGCAGCCGGGCAAGACCGCGCCTTCGAGAACGGCTAACGCCGGTTATGTTACCGGCACGGTGTTATCCAAACAGAATGAAATGGGGATTAAAGCCGATTTCGGCCGCGTCGCCGGTTCGGTGGCGTTGTTTGAAATTAAACGGCCCAACGGCTTTACCGATCCGACCAGCAATATTTACGGCCTGAACGGCGAACAAAAAAATCGCGGCATAGAGCTCAATGTGTTCGGCGAGCCGCTATACGGCGTGCGCCTGCTTGGCAGCGTCACCTGGATAGACAGCGAACTGTCCCGAACCCTTAATGGGGTCAATGATGGCAACGATGCCGTCGGCGTGCCGAAATACCAAGCGGTGCTGAACGGGGAATGGGATATCCCGGGCGTTGAAGGACTGACCGCCACCGGCACCGTAACTCACGCCGGCTCGCAATATATGAACGAGGCTAATACGGTAAAGCTTGATTCCTGGACCCGCCTGGACCTGGCCGCGCGCTACACCACCAGCCTTAAGGAGCATAACGTGGTCTGGCGCGCCGGTGTCGAAAACGTCACTAATGAAAATTACTGGTCATCGGTGGAAGAAACCGGCACCTATGTTTTCCAGGGCGACCCGCGTGAATTGAAGCTTTCCATGAGCGTCGACTTCTAATAGGTCGACCGCGTGCGGCCAACGCTGCACGCGTGACGCATCTAACGGCGGATATGTCGTCAAAGGCGGCGCAAATACCAGAAAAAAAACCGCAACGGCCGGGGCCGGTGCGGTTTTTTTATGCCCGGCGCGTTATCAGAAGTCGACCGTCATGGACACTTTCGCTTGGCGCGGGTCGCCCTGGGTCAGGTAACCGCCGGTGGCCGAAGCCCAATACTTCTCGTTGGTGACGTTTTCCACGCCGGCACGCCAGATAATATTGTTTTTCGGCAGGTTCATATTGTAGCGCAGGCCCAGGTCCAGGCGGTTCCAGCTATCCACCTTCAGGTTGTTGGCCGAATCGGCATACTGCGAGCCGGTATGAATCACCTTGCCGGTGGCGGTAATGCCGGTCAGGCCGGGAATATCCCATTCGCCGCCCAGCACCATCTGGTAGCGCGGGATACCGATGGCGTCATTGCCGTCGTAAGTGCCGTCTTGGGTCTTGGTCATTTCCGGGTCCATCCAGGCCATGCTGCCGTTTAAGCGCACGCCGTAGATCGGTTCGCCAAAGACGTTCAGCTCCAGGCCTCGGTTACGCACCTCGCCGCTGTTGTTGAACGAATAGCTGTCGGCGCCGTTGCGGGTATACACGCCGACCGGTTTCTTGATTTCAAACAGCGCCACCGAACCGGCGACGCGGCCATAGTCCGCCTTGATCCCCACTTCGTTTTGCTTGGAGGTCTGGATGCCGGCCACCTGCCCGCCGTTGGTTACCAGATCGCCGTTATAGGTCAGGCCCGCGCTATCACCGGCCTGCAACGCTTCGATATGGTTGGCGTACAGCGAAATATGATCCCAGGGTTTAACCACCAGGCCGAAGGCCGGGGTCACCTTGGTTTCATCGAACTGGCTGCTTTGCTCGCCGGTGTAGGCGTAATTGGCCACCACTACGTTTTGGCGCCGGGCGCCGGCGGTCAGCTGCACTTTGTCATCCAGTACCGACATGGTGTCGGCGATGGCGATACCGTTGTTGCGCACCCGGTTGAAGACGCCCGGATCGCCCATATGACCGCCGGTATAGAGGTTTTCCTCCGGCCTGTCGGAATAGTGCGGATCGTAGATATTATTGGTTATCGTCGCGCCTGACATGGTGTAGGCGGTGCTCACCTTACGGTTGAGGGTGGAGAAGCCGACATTGACGTTGTGTTTCACGAAGCCGGTATTGAATTTACCGCGAATCCCCGCCTGGCTGGCAAAACTGTCGGAAAAATACGGTACTGTCAGCCGGCTCATGGTGCCGTTGCCGTTATCATCGCTCAACGTCGGCGACGAGTAATCGCCGTTCTCATGATCGTGATTGGCGCCGACCGCGCCATAGAGGGTCCAGGAATCCGTCAGGTCATATTCTCCGCGCAGCATGCCGAACTCGTTTTCCGTATCGGTATAAGCCCATTTCTGGCTGTAGTTATTCGTCGCGGAAGGCGCGTCGGGAATCTTGGTGGCGTTGCCCAGGTAGACCACCGAACGGCCGCCATGTACCGTCTGTTTACTGGCGCCCAGATCAAGCGAGGTGCGAAAACGATCGCCCCGGTAATCCAGGCCGATGGAGGCCATGGTCAGGCGGCGTTTTTCATCATCAATGGCGCTGCCGCCTTCGCGGTGCGCCGCGTTGATGCGCACGCCGAACTGGTTGTTATCGCCATAACGACGGGCGATATCGACCCCGCCGCCCACCTGGGATTTGGAGGTATAATCCAGGGAAACGCGGTTAAGCGGTTCATCGCCGGCGCGTTTGGGCTCGACGTTTACCGTACCGCCGACCCCGGTGCCGCCGGGCGGCACGCCGTTGAGGAATGCGCTGGATCCCTTCAGTAATTCGATACGTTCGGCAAACTCGGTGGGCAATATCTGGCGCGGCAATATGCCGTACAAACCGCCGTAGGAGATATCGTCGCCATTAAGGGTAAATCCCCGCACCACGAAGTTTTCCGCATAGTTGCCGTACCCGTAGCCGCGTTGCACCGAGGCATCGTTATTCAGCACATCCGCCAGCGTGCGCGCCTGCTGATCCTGGATAAGCTTCGACGTGAACCCGACGACGCTGAAGGGCACATTACTGGCGTCCTGCTGCCCCAAAAATCCCACCCGGCCGCCGTTGGCGATCTGGCCATCCATATACGCCGGCACCAGTTGATCGCCGCCCGGACGGAAGTTGGTCTCCGGCGCGGCCACCACGGTAATGGTATCACCCTTGCCCGCGGCCGTATTGGCGGCAGGCGTGGCGGCGGTAGACGCGGCGGCGTTAGCAGCGCTGGATGCGGCGGCGGCGTTGGCGGGTAACGCCATCGCGCCGCAGCACGCGCCGATAACCACGGCCAGCAGACGTGGAGAGGACGTGATTCGCCCTACGGGAGAAAAATCGGCAGTACGCATGTGCAGAAAACCCTTGCTGAATAATAATGAGAATGATTCTTATGAGAGTTCAGGATTATGCAAGAGGATGCATTATTTGCAAGACAATATTTTAGATATTAGTAATTCTTTTGTCTTAAATTAACAAATCTCATGCGTCGACGGGTATTTGCCCGGTATTCCCCTGTAACACGCGGGGGAATACCGGGCTATGAACCGTTCCGAGGCCAGGCGCACCGGTCTGTTAACCGGTCCGCCGGCGTGGTGTGTAAATAGATTAGCGCGCCTGATGCCAGGGTAATACATCAGCCGGCCTGCCGGCGCAGTAAATAGATAAAATAGGGCGCGCCGAAGAAGGTGGCCAATAGCCCGGCGGGAATTTGATAAGGGAAAATAATAAATCGGCCGCACCAATCGGCGATCATCATCAGCACGCCGCCCAGCAGGCAGGCCGCCAGCATCTGTGGCATGGGACGGCGAAATCCGGTCAGCCGGGCCATATGCGGCGCCATCAGGCCGATAAAACTGAGCGGGCCAACGTTCAGGGTGGCGGTGGCAATCAACCCGGCGGCCAGCAATAGAATGGCCATACGCGCCGGTTTTAACGCCACGCCCGCCGCGCGCGCGGTGGCGCCGCCCAGCGGCAGCAGGTCCAGCCAGCGGCGCAACAGGGGCGCCGCCGCCAGCAGTACCACGGCGATAACGGCGGTGCGTATGGCCTGGGCGCCGCTGACCTTGTAGGTGGAGCCGGATAGCCAGGTCAGCACCGATGACATGCGCGGATCGCCGCTGACCAGCAGCAGGGTAAGCAAGGTGGTGAACAGCGTGCTCAGCGCTATGCCCACCAGCAGCAAACGCCCGCTGGAAAACCCGCCGCGCTGCGAGAGCGCGATAATCAGCAGCAGCGTCAGGGCCGCCCCCAGGCTACCGGCCGGCAGCAGCCAGGCAAACGCGTCGTCCGGGACCAGCAGCAACAGCAGCACCACGCCAAAGGCCGCGCCGGAACTGATGCCCAGCACTTCCGGGCTGGCCATCGGGTTGCCGGTCATTTTCTGAATCAGGGTGCCCGCCGCCGCCAGCATGGCGCCGGCCGCGCCGGCCGCCAGCACGCGCGGCCAGCGCCAGCGCCACATCTCCTGTAGCGACCAATACCAGCCATGATTATCGCGTCCCAGCGTCAGCGCCACGGCGGCGACCAGGACCAGCAGCGCAACCCCTGCCAGTACGGCCGGCGGCGTCATCCGCCGCTCCGGCCTGAGCGTCTGGGCGTTATCCGCGGCCATGGCGCGGGTCTCCCTGAGCCTGGGCAACAGCCATAGCAACAGGGGGGCGCCGATCAGGGCGGTGGCGGCGCCGGTGGGGATTTCCCGCCACAGCCGGGCCAGCAGGATCATCAGCTGATCGCTGAGCAGCAGCAGCAGCGCGCCCAGCAGGCAGGAAAACCCTAAACGGGGCAGCAGGCGCCTGGCCCCGAGCATCCGCGCCAGCAGCGGCGCGAACAGGCCGATAAAACCAATAATGCCGGCGGCGTTGACCAGAAAGGCGCTTAACACGATCGCCACGCCGATGCCGCCGACGCGCGCGGCGATAAGGCCCAGGCCCAGGTTGCGCGCCACGCCGTCATCCAATCCCATCAGCATCAGCGGTCGCAGCATCAGCAATATCAGCAGCAGGCCGACGGCCAGCCGGGGCAGCAGGAACTGTACCCTGCTCCAATCCTGCTGGTTGAGCATGCCGCTGCTCCAGAGAAAAAGGGTTTGCAGCCGCTCATAGTTAAGCAGCGCCAGCAGGCTTTTGGCCGCCCCGCAGTAAAGCCCCAGGACCAATCCCGCCAGAATCAGGGTGACCGGCGACAACCGGCGCCCCCAGGAAACGCCGAACACCAGGCCGCCCACCGCCAGCGCGCCGGCTATCGTCGCCAGTTGGCGGGTCGCCTCGTCGCCCGGCAACGCCAGGAGGGTCGCCACCGTGAGCCCCAGTTGCGCGCCCGCCGACACCCCGAGCGTGGTGGGTTCGGCCAGCGGATTGCGCAGTATTTGCTGGAACACCACCCCCACCAGCCCCAGCCCGGCGCCCACCAGCAGCGAGAGCGCGGTGCGCGGCAGCAGGCTGTAGTGAAACAGCATTTGATCAATACTGCCGGTATCGGGATGGCACGCCGCCCGCCACCATAAACCGGGCGCGAGCTGAAGGGTTAAATTAAATACCGCAAGCGACAGCGCGGCAAGCGACAACGCCAGGACCAATGCGGCGGATAAGCGCGGAACGCGTTTACTCATGCCCGTGGCTCCATCGCCTGCCCGAGCATCCGGCAAAAGCGCATGGCGGCAAGGGTGGCGCCGAAAAACCACACCGCGGGCAGCACCCGCAGCTGTTTTTCCCGGACAAAAGGCAGCGTTTGCCAAAGCGTAGAACCGGCCACTTCCGCCAGGGGATCCTGGGCGCCGCGATGAAAACACAGCGCCCTGACGCCCCGGAACTGCGCCAGCCGCTCAAGGCCCACCGTTGCGCTGCCCCAAACATTTTCCTCGCCGTCCCAGGCGTTCGCCACCCCCACCCGATCCAGCACATCCTGGAGCAGGCTGTTTTTGCCGATAACCATGATGCGGCGGCTGTCGATAAAGGAAAACAGCAAGACGGGGGGAAGCGGAAGGGATCCAGACGCCAGCCGCTGCCGGGTCTGGTCCAGTTGCCGGTCGAGATCGGCCATATGCCGTTGCGCCCGATCCGGCATCCCCAGGCGCCCGGCCAGGGCGACGATATCCTGGCGGGCCACGGCCAAAGGCCTATCGCCTTGCCGGCTAAAACGGAAGGTCATGGTGGGCGCAATGGACGCGACGCTTGCAGGCGCCGGGCCAAAGCCCTCCGATAGCAGGATCAGCGAAGGCGCCAGGCGCTGCATCGCCTCCATATTCGGTTCGTTGCGCAACCCCACGTCCAGCACCGACGGCGGCAGCGCCGGCTCCGCCACCCAGCTGCGGTAATTCGGCGCGTCGGCAATGGCCATCGGCGTCACGCCAAGGGCCAGCAGCAGCTCCGCCGGGCGCCACTCCAGCGCGATAATACGTGCCGCATCGGGTATGGGCGCGGCGGCGGCGCGGCGGGAAAACCACCAGGGCAACACGGCCATCGCCTGTAAAAGACGTCGGCGATAGGCATCATGAGTCTGCATAAATTTTAAATATTAATAGTTATCATTCTGATTTTGATCGCCTATTATGCGCATTCGGAGAGAGACCGCAAGCCGCCCGCCTGCCGGAAGCTCTTTGCCTTGTCCTTAATCAATAGTCCCGATCGATACAGGAAGCGTATGAAGCCTGACGCAGCAGCACCCACCCCCGGATGCGCCATTGATATCAACGGCAGTTTTCTCTTCTCCGTTCCCAGCGGCGGAACGGGCTATTCGGCGGCGGATTTATGCGCGCCGGAAACGGCGCTGGCGCTACTGGAGCCGTTCCTGAGGCTGAACGAAGGGGGTGACCGGGCGGCGGTGATCTCCATGTGGTCGCAGTGGTATTTTGCCCTGCTGCTGGCGCCCTGGACAAGGATCGCGCTGCTGCATGACTGGCGGCTGCCGGCGGATCCGCGCGCGATTCAGTTTACCCAGGGAGCGCAATCCGCCGTGCCGGAAAAATTTATCCTGGCCGATCGCGGCGCAAAAATCGCCGGCGGCGTCGCCATCCCCGCCCTGTTCGGGCAGCTGCTGGAGACGCATGTGCTGCCGGTTTGCCGGACCTTCGGCCAGTTGGCCGGCATCAGGCCGGGCCTGTTCTGGAACAACGCCGCCATCCGCGTCGCCCACGGCATCGATATGGCCGCGGAACAAGGCGCCGATACCGGGGAAGCCAGGGCGTTTCTCGCCACCAAAACCCTGACGGACGGCGCGCCCAACCGGCTGTATCAGCCGGTACGGGTGGTGGAGCACGACGCCGGCCCGAAAATCATCCGCCGGCTGTGCTGCCTGCGCTATAAGCTCAGCGGCCTGGAATATTGCCCGAGCTGCCCGCTGTTGGTGGCGCAAGAGCGTAAATGCCGGCATCGGGAACAGCAGGGCTAAGCGTTCGCCACTGCGGGCATGACGCCGGGCAAGACGTATTTCTCCGCGCCCCAGGCCTCGCACCGGCGGCCGCTCGCGCCGCGGGTACTCCCGCCGCATAAACGGCTCCCCGCACGGTGCCTTGCCCGGGCGGCGATCAGAGCAGTTCCATCACGCGCCGGGTTTCTTCGACACCCACCTGCCAGAGGGCCAGCATCTCCTCGTCGGCGCGCTGATAATACCCGCCGTAGTTGCCGTCGCCCAGCATCGCGCGGGCCTTGGCCGGATTGAGCTTGCGAAAGCCGACCAGATCGAGCATCGGTTTTTGCCGGTCCGGCTGGGCGACGCCCGCCAGCCGGGTCCAGGGGAAATTTTCCATCCATGAGGCATGCGAGGCCACCGGATCGGTTTGCTGTACCTTTGCCCAGGTGAGCGGCGCGCACCACCAGTTATGCAGCTGTACCATCACCTCGGGATTGGCCACCATCCATTCGCTGATAATATGCTGCGCCGGCATATTGCCGCCGTGGCCGTTAACCAGCAGGACGCGCTTAAAGCCCTGCCGTTTCAGATTATCGAGAATATCGTACAGCAGCCGGAGGTAAGTGCCGACCCGCAGGCTGATGGTGCCGGGAAAATCGCTGAACGCCGGCGTCATGCCGAAAGGCATTACCGGGAATACCGGTATGCCCAGCGGCTCGGCCGCCTCGACGGCGACCTTTTCGGCCAGGATGGAATCCACCGACAGGCTGAGAAACGCATGCTGCTCCGTACTGCCCAGCGGCACCACCACCCGATCGTCCCGGCCCAGGTATTCTTCCAGCTGCTGCCAATTCATTTCACTGATTTTCATGATATTTCCTTCAATCCGGTCACGGAGGGCACATCCGGCGTCAGCAGCGGCATCACCACACGCCTGATATCGCCGCTGTCAGGAATATGCCGGTATTCAAACGCCTGTTGGCCGGGAGATAAGGCGTCCTGTAACGCCTCGGCGCCGGTGGCGTAGACCAGCACATCGGCATGCGCCAGATAGCGGTTCAGTTCAGGGTCGTCCCGATGCACCACAGTAATGGACTGCACATGCGGGGCGAAGCGCTGCACCCCGGTTTTCATCAGCGCGGTAAACTCCGGGAAGATCGACACCACCAGCACCCTGGCAAGGGGATCAAGCGACGCCAGCGCCCGCCGGGTCTGCTCGGAGGGGATAAAGCTGATATTAATGACCCGCATACCGGGCAGCAGGCTCATCACCTCGCGCCGGCGGTGGGCAAAGGTCAGGATCAGATCGGCGCTGTGCGCCTGCTCGCGCGCGCGGTTATCGGCGGTCAGTATCGACAGCGTCGTCGCGTCCAGCTGCGCGCCGTCGCCCAGGGTGCCGGCGATAATCTGCGCATAATCGCGGGCGGACTCGATAAAATTACCCACCACCAGCACCGTTTTGGTCCTGGCGCGCCGCTGGCGGTGATGGAACCGGTTGGTGACCAGGGCGGCGAGGTCGGCCGCCGATAAAGACAGGTCCTGCGCCCGATCGATCAAGGCGTCGATGTGCTGATGCAGATCGGTCAACCGCTTGTCGCTGTGGCGCAGGACCTGGGCGGCGTCGGCGATAAAGGTACCGGAGCCGGGCTTGCTGTAGATCAGTTCAGCCTGTTTCAACTCGCGATAAACCTGCGCCACGGTCATCGGCGCCACGCCGACCCGCTCGGCCATGTCGCGCACCGAGGGCAATTTATCCCCCGGCTTCAGCGCGCCGAAGGTGATGGCATACTCCACCAGCCCCCGCAACTGCATCCCCAACGGGAGCGACAATGTTCTATCAAGTTGGAAATCCACAAGGCGCCCATTAATGCGTGCTAATTTACTAATACACTATCGTTATAAGCTTAGCTAACGCAAGCACAGCGGGCATATTTTCCTATTCAACGGGCTATAGCATTTTCCTATGACAAAATAATGCCTTTTTTACTGCCTTTTATTGACATTAAACGATCATTGCTTCAAATATCGTACTACTGCATTAGAACAGTGACGCGGGATTTTCCGGCGGGGATCATTTTCCAAGCGATAAGGGGATGGGCACAATGAAGGTTATGCATCGGATAACGTTAATCGCCTTGCTGACGGCGGGCGCGCTACCACTGGCCCACGCCTGGGCGGCGGATACCGTGCAGCGCGGCGGCACGCTGGTCTATGGCCGCTATAGCGATAGTTCGTTCCTGGAACCGGTATTGAATGAAAACAATACCGATATCTGGATCCTGTCGAATCTGTATGACACGCTCCTGTTTCCCACCGCCGACGGCAAAGGCATCGAACCGGGCCTGGCGGACAAATGGAATATCGCCGCCGACGGCAAAAGCGTCAGCCTGACCCTGCGCGATAATATCAAGTTCTCCGATGGATCGCCGATTACCGCAGAAGATGTTAAATGGTCGCTGGAACGCGCCAGCAAGCCCGGCAACGGGGTATGGCAATTTATGGTCGATTCCATCGCCAGCGTCTCCATTGACGGCGCCAACGCCATTACCCTGCATCTGAAACACCCGGACCCGGCCATCCTCAGCGCCCTGACGGCGTTTAATACCTCCATCATGCCGAAAAAGCAGTTCGAGGCGACGCCGGGCGCCACCGACCAGCAAAAAGCGGAAGCTTTCGCCGAGCATCCGGTGGGGTCCGGCCCCTATGTGCTGAAATCCTGGCAGCATAACGCCACCATGACCCTGGTGCGCAACCCGTATTACTGGCGCAACGGCGCCGACGGCAAGCCGCTGCCCTATCTCGACGGCATTACCTTCGAGATCGTCCCGGACGACGCCACGCGCATCCTGAAGTTACAGTCGGGCGAGCTGGACGCCACCGAGTTTATCCCGTATTCGCGCGTCAACGAATTGAAGGCCAATCCGGCCATTGATATGAAACTGTTTCCCTCCACCCGGGTGGAATACGTCAGCCTGAACGTGCGCCCGCAGTACCAGGGCGCGGCCAATCCGCTGGCCAATGAAAAGGTGCGCCAGGCGCTGAACTACGCCACCGATAAGCAAGGCATTATCCAACTGGTGACCTATGGCATCGGCACGCCGATGACGTCTTATATTTCCAGCGGCACGCCGGGGCACGTAGGCGACAAACCGCTCTATCCGGTGGATACGGCCAAGGCCAAACAGCTGCTGGATCAGGCCGGTTTCGCCAGCGGTTTCAGCGCCAATATCATGGTGCTGGCCGGCAATGAGGACGAAATCAGCATCGCCACCGCCCTGCAGCAGATGTGGGCGCAGGTGGGCGTTAAACTCACCATCACCCAGGTGGACCACGCCACGGAAACCGACCGCTATCGCAAGGGCGATTTCGGCATGCGCTTATCTACCTGGACCGATGATATTGCCGATCCCAATGAAATCACCTCTTACTTCGCTTATTCGAAAAATATCCAGGCGGTGCATTCGGGCTGGAAAAACGATCGGGTAGACCAGCTGTTTGAGCAATCCCAGCAGGAAATCGATGCGCAAAAACGCGCGGCCGATTATCAACAGATCCAGGCGATCTTTAACGCCCAGGGGCCGATCGTGCCGCTGTATGAAAGCCCTTATCCGGTGGCGTTGAATAAGACGGTGCACGGCTTTGTGCAGATTCCGCTGGGCAATAACCTGTTTGCCGAAACCTACCTGACGCGCAAATAACGTCGACGCAGGTTAACGGCCGGAACCTGGAACAGGAGAAGAGAGGGGTGTCAGAGTTTGCCTATATCGTTAAACGTATTTTGCTGATTATCCCCACGTTGCTGGTGATCCTGGTGGTGACTTTCGCCATTGTACGGCTGCTGCCGGGCGATCCCGCCAGCGCCATGATTGGCGATCGCAGCACCGAGGCCGACGTGGCGAGGATCAACGCACAGCTGGGACTGGACAAACCGCTGCCGGTGCAATTTTTCTTTTTTGCCCGCCAGGTGCTGACCGGCAACCTGGGCGACTCCTATGTGCTGCACAGCCCGGTGACCAGGGTGATTGCCGAGCGCCTGCCGGTCAGCCTGATGCTGACCGCCATGGCCGGCCTGTTCGCGCTGCTGATGGCGATTCCGCTGGCCTTTGTCTCGGCGCTTAAGCGCAATAGCGCCGCCGATATGACTATCCGCGGTTCTTTCCAGGTGACGCTGTCCATGCCGTCGTTTTATATCGGTCTGGTGTTGCTGACGGTGTTTTCCGCCCATCTGCACTGGTTTCCGGTGGGCGGCTACGGCGCCACTTTCACGGATAAGCTGTACCATCTGTTCCTGCCGTCGATGACCCTGGCCCTGAGCCTGGCGGCAGTGCTTATCAATAACCTGCGCACGTCTATTATCGCGGTGCTGGACGCGGAATACATTACCTTTGCCCGCGCCAAGGGGCTGAAAAACCGAGTGATTATGCTGCGCCATGTGATGCGTAATTCGCTTATCCCCACCGTCAGTCTGTTTGCCCTTAATATCGGCACCATTATCGGCAGCGCGGTGATCACCGAAACGGTGTTTGCCGTGCCCGGCATCTGCCGCCTGATGGTCGACAGCATCTTCAGCCGCGACTACCCCATGGTCCAGGGACTGGTCATCGTGCTGTCGGTAATGGTGTCGCTTATTTTCCTGGTGACCGATATCGTCCAGGTCATGATCGACCCGAGGAGAGCGCGATGACGGTCCATCCGGCGCCATCAATGCCGGCCCGTACCTGGCGGCGGCATATCCCCTGGCCACTGCTGACCACGGCCATCATCCTGTTGTTCAGCCTGGCCGCCGGTTTTTTCCCGCAGCTGATCGCCCCCTACGATCCGCTGGCGTTCGATTACCGCGCCATCCTGAAACCGCCCGGCCCGCATCACCTGTTCGGCACCGATAATTTTGGCCGCGATATTTTTTCACGTGTTATCTACGCCTATCGGGTGGATTTGCAAATCGCCCTGTTTACCACGCTGTTCCCCATGGTTTTCGGCACGCTGGTCGGGCTATTGGTGGGTTTTTACGGCGGCTGGGCGGAAACGCTGTTCCAGCGGGTGGTGGACGCGGTGATCACGTTCCCGCTGCTGGTGCTGGTGATAGCCATCGTGGCAATCCTCGGCCCGGGCCTGGGCAGCATGTATGTGGCGGTCGGCATTATCTATTGGGTGTTCTATGCCCGGCTGATCGCCGGTGAAGTCAGTATCCAGAAACGCCTGGACTATATTGCCGCCGGCCAGGTGATGGGGTATAGCCGGCCGCGCATTATTTTCCGACATTTGTTGCCCAACGTCATGACCACCACCCTGGTGTACTGGATGACCGATATGGCGCTGGCTATTTTGCTCGGCTCCAGCCTGGGCTATCTCGGCCTGGGGGCGCAGCCGCCCACCGCGGAGTGGGGAGTATTAATCGCCGCCGGCAAGAATTTTATGGATACCGCCTGGTGGATCACTATTTTCCCCGGCCTGGCCATCGTGCTTACCGGACTGGGATTCAGCCTGCTGGGCGATGTGCTGGCCGAACGGCTCCGGCCCGGACACCGCTGATGAGGGAGGTCGAGAATGCATGCCACGACAGCGCCAGGCCCTGAATTACCAGGCAAGGCGCCGGGCGCGCCGGGTGACGATACCCTGCGGGTCAGCAACCTGAACACCGTTATCCATACCCCGCGCGGGATGATAAAGGCCATCCAGGATATCAGTTTTGAACTGCGGCCCGGCGAAATACTCGGGCTGGTGGGCGAATCCGGTTCGGGCAAAAGCGTGACGCTGCGTTCCCTGCTGCGCCTTATGCCCGGATCGGCCCAGGTTAGCGGTTCAGTGACCTGGCGGGGACGGGAACTCATCGACGCCGCGCCGCAAGAATTGCAACGCATCCGCGGCGGCGATATCGCCATGATCTTCCAGGAACCGATGATCGCCCTCAATCCGGTGTTAACGGTACACCGGCAAATTGACGAGACGCTGCGCGCCCATACGCGGCTTAACGGTCGCCAGCGGCTGGCGCGCACCGTTGAACTGCTTAACCAGGTCGGCATTCCCGATGCCCGGCGCCGGCTGGAAAACTACCCCCACGAGTTTTCCGGCGGCATGCGCCAGCGGGTGATGATTGCCATCGCGCTGGCGGGAGAACCCAGCCTGCTGCTGGCGGATGAGCCGACCACCGCGCTGGACGTCACCATCCAGCAGCAAATCCTTAATCTGCTGCTGTCCCTGCGGGACAGGCTGCATATGGGCATTATTTTCGTCACCCACGATCTGGGGGTGGTGGCGCAGCTGTGCGATCGGGTGGCGGTGATGTACGCCGGCCGCATCGTGGAATCGGGCGAGGTGGGTGCGGTGTTTGCAACGCCACGCCACCCCTATACCCAGGGTTTGATGGGCTCGGTGCCGCGGGTCGGCGTGGAACGCACGCCGCTGCTCTCCATCGAGGGCACGCCGCCCTCGCTGTTGGACCCGCCGCCGGGCTGCAGCTTTAACCCGCGCTGCGCGTACGCCACGGATCTGTGCCGCCAGCAGGTACCGCCGCTGCTGTCCCTGGCGGACCACCGGGGCGTGGCCTGCCACCATTATCAACATCTGGTCAAAACGCGGAGCCTGTGATGAACGGATTAACCCCGGCGGACGAACAACCGATTATCTGCGTCGAGGACGCACAGGTGCGTTTTGCGGTAAAACAATCGCTTTGGCACCGGTTGCAGGGGCACCCGCCCCAGTTTATCCAGGCGCTTAACGGCGTCAGGCTGGAATTACAGCGGGGTGAAACCCTGGGGGTGGTGGGCGAATCGGGTTGCGGCAAATCAACGCTGGCGCGGGCGCTGGTGGGCCTGCTGGCGGCCGATGACGGCCGTATCCGCTTTAAAGGCCAGGATATCGCCGCGCTGCGCGGCAAGGGAAGGCGCGATTTCAACCGCCAGGTGCAGATGATCTTCCAGGACCCGTATGGCTCGCTTAACCCGCGCATGACGGTGGGACAGGTATTGCGCGAGGCGCTCTCGGTACACAGGATGTGCCCGCGCGCCGCGATCCCGGCGCGCATCATGGCGCTGCTCGAACTGGTACGCCTGCCCGCCGACGCGGTGGATAAGCTGCCCCATGAATTTTCCGGCGGCCAGCGCCAGCGCATCGGCATTGCCCGGGCGCTGGCGGTGGCGCCGGAAGTGCTGGTGGCGGACGAACTGGTGTCGGCGCTGGATGTCTCGGTACAGGCGCAAGTGGTGAACCTGCTGCTGGATTTACAGCAAAAGCTGGCGCTGACGGTGCTGTTTGTCGCCCATGACCTGCGGCTGGTACGGCATATTTCCCATCGCGTGGCGGTGATGTATCTGGGTGAAGTCATTGAAACCGGCGCGACGGAGGTCCTGTACC
This sequence comes from Sodalis sp. RH14, assembly GCF_047324285.1. Taxonomy (NCBI): domain Bacteria; kingdom Pseudomonadati; phylum Pseudomonadota; class Gammaproteobacteria; order Enterobacterales; family Bruguierivoracaceae; genus Sodalis; species Sodalis sp. RH14. The sequence goes on along the minus strand of NZ_CP178739.1, from coordinate 142,638 downwards.
GGCAGCCGCTGCATCCCTATACCCAGGCGCTGCTGCGCGCGGCGCCCGGCATGGATCCGGCCAACCGCGTCGCCACGGTCAGCCTGGCCGGCGAGTTGCCAAGCCCCCTGTCGCCGCCCCCGGGCTGCCGTTTCCATACCCGCTGCCCCTATGTCACGGACCGCTGCCGCGCGGAACATCCCATCCTGCGCGCCAAACCTTCCGGGCAGCAGGTGGCCTGCCATTTGGCCTGAGGAATTTTTTTTGTCACTATATAACTGAATTAATTGAAAATATTGGCAATCAGGCGCGGCCATATTGACCACGCCGACCGGCGCGGGCATAAGGCAGCAAACCCTACCGGCTATCTTGCTGGTTAGATGACGGGGACAAAAGCGCGGCGTTTGATATTGGCTGGACAGCTAAAGCCAACTCTGACAGCATGGCGATATCCATAAAATCAGCCGTGCCATTGGCTTAACTGAACGGGCGCTATGAAGGGACAAAGTCGTTTAGATCAGATTATGGAATACCTTAAAAGCCATAATCTGGTCACCGTGGAACAACTGGTCGAGGCGATAACCGCCTCCCCCGCGACCATTCGCCGCGATTTAATCAAACTTGATGAGCAGGGCGTTATCAGCCGTACCCACGGCGGCGTCACGCTCAACCGTTTTATCCCCGCGCAGCCGACCACCAACGAAAAACAGCAGCGCAACCTGCTGGAGAAACAGGCCATCGCCGAACTGGCGGCGCAATGCGTGCGGCCCGGCGACGCCGTCGTGCTGGATGCGGGCACCACCATGCTGGAACTGGCGCGCCATCTGACCCATCTGCCGTTGCGGGTTATCACCTCGGATTTGCATATCGCGCTGTTCTTATCGGAATTCAAGCAAATCGAGGTGACGATTACCGGCGGACGTATTGATGACAGCAGCCAGTCCTGCATCGGCGACCACGGCCGCCAGCTGCTGCAGAAAATCTATCCGGACGTGGCCTTTATCAGTTGCAACTCCTGGAGCCTGGAAAAGGGCGTGACCACGCCGACAGAGGATAAAGCGGCGCTCAAACGGGATCTCGCCGCCCATGCCGGACGGCGTATCCTGCTGGCGGACAGCAGTAAATACGGCGCTTACTCGCTGTTCTGCGCCATGCCCCTGGCGGACTTAACCGACATCATCACCGACGACAAACTCCCGCCGCCGGTCATGGCGGAACTGCGCCGGCTGCCCTGCGCCCTGCAGCTGGCGGACAGCGCGGCCCGGCGCGTCAGATAAACATGCCGCCGGAGGCTTCGATACGCTGGCCGGTCATCCAATGAGTACCCTCGGCAAGCAGGGCGGCCACCGCGCCGCCGATATCGTCGGGCAGGCCCGCCCGGCCCAGGGCGGTGTTGGCGGCGATAAGCTGATTGACCTGCTGGTTATCGCGCACTATCCCACCGCCGAAGTCCGTTTCTATCGCCCCGGGAGCCAGGGCATTTACGCTGATGCCCCTGCCGCCCAATTCTTTGGCCTGATAGCGGGTCAACACCTCAAGGCCGCCTTTCATGGTGGCGTACGCGGCGGCGGCCGTCGAGGCGGTGAAACGCGTCAGGCCGGTGGAAATATTCAGGATGCGCCCGCCGTCGGCTATCAGCGGCAGCAGTTTTTGCGTCAGGAAAAACGGGCCTTTCAAATGAATCCTGAACAGCTCATCAAACTGCTGTTCGGTGGTGTCGGCGATAGCGGCATGCAGCCCGATGCCCGCATTGTTGACCAGATAATCAAACCGATCGCATTGAAACTCCTCGGCCAGGGTGCGGCCGACTTCAGCGGCGAATTCACTGAACCGGCTACTGTCGCCGACGTCCAGCTGCAGCATGACCGCCTTGCCGCCGGCCCGTTGAATCTCCGCCACCAGCGCCTGCGCTTCCTCGGCCCGGCTATGATAGGTGCCGATAATATCCACGCCCTTTGCCGCCAGGTGCAGAGCGGCGTTTTTGCCCAGTCCACGGCTGGCGCCGGTAATTAAAGCAATTTTGTGACTCATCTCGATGTGCTCCTGTGGGTAGGTAAATCTGTCGGTCTACAGCTTATTAGCCGGCGGGGTATAGATAAACCCGCAAAAAGCGGAAATACTGTTCGGTATGACAGGACAATAATCCGGACATACGATGGTCAACAAGCTTGAGCTGCTGCGCAGTTTTATTCGCGTCAGCGAACTGTCCAGTTTTACCCAGGCGGGCGAGAGCCTTGGCCTGCCTAAATCAACGGTATCGGAACATGTCCAGACCCTGGAAGCCCTGGTGGGCGCCAGGTTGCTGCATCGCACGACCCGCCGCGTCACGGCCACCCAGGACGGGCTGGCGCTGTATGAGCGCGGCAAGGATATGCTGGCGAACATGGATGAACTTGAGGGATTATTCCGTCAGGACGGCCTGGTGCTGGCCGGGCGATTGCGGGTGGATATGCCCGCCGGTATTGCCCGCGCCCTGGTATTGCCGCAATTGGGCGAATTTATGCAAAAATATCCCAACCTGCGCATTGAAATCAGCTGCACCGATCGCCGGGTGGATATCGTGCGCGAAGGTTTTGACTGCGTCCTGCGCATCGGCGAACTGACCGAGGCTTCCCTGGTCGCCCGGCGGCTGGGCCGGCTGCCCATGGTGAACTGCGCCAGTCCGTCTTACCTGGCGGCCTATGGCATACCCAGGACGCCGGCGGATCTGGCCGGCCATGTGCTGATCCATTATGTCTCCAGCCTGGGATCGCGCGCGGAGGGATTTGTTTACCGCCATCAGGGCAAGTACCTGAGCCAGGAGCTTCCCTCGCTGGTCACGGTGAACAATGTCGATGCCTATAACGCGGCCTGTCTCGGCGGCCTGGGTATTATCCAGGCGCCGGCCATCGGCCTGGAGGAGCATCTGGCCGCCGGACGACTGGTGGCGATCCTGCCCGACTGCCCCGCGCCGCCTATGGACGTTTCGCTGGTCTATGCCGATCGCCGTTATCTGCCCCAGCGCGCGCGGGTGTTTATGGACTGGCTGGCGGCACAGCTTGCGCCGCATATCAGCGCGCAGCGGCCATAGGCGCCACTGTGATAAACCGCTGGGCGGTGGCGGCCGTACCGCCCCGCCATTACCCCAGAATTTGCGGCGCCGCTCGCTAATCCACTGTTAAATAACCCGTTATGCTCTCTTCTTGCGAAAGATTTGTTACTCTCAGCCGGCAGGAGACTGCCATTCATCGTTGACAAGCGTCAACACGTCTATTACATTAACCCAAGCAATAGGGAGGGAGATGAAGGATCATCCCAACAAGCATATTCAGGCGGCGATTGAATATGCTCTCTCCAAAGGCTGGCGATTTCGCCATGGCAAAGGGCATGCGTTTGGCCGCCTGACCCGCGGCGTGCCCGGCCATGAAGAACATCAAATGAGTGTCTGGTCTACGCCCCGCAGCGCGGAAAACCATGCCAGGCAGCTTCGCCGCAAGATCAATCACTGCCGGTAACATGGCCACATGCTTTATTACGCAAAGGCGGGTCTCCGCCTTTAATCGAGGTGACAATGGCATTGTACAATTTTGCGCTTACCCTCTCCGGCGTAACCGCAGAGACCAAAGGACTGGAAGACCGGCTGTTCGAGAGCGGCTGCGATGACGCCCTGGTGTGTTTTTATGGTAAATCCGTGTACCTGGAATTCGATCGCGACAGCGCGTCTTTCGCCCAGGCGGTGTTAAGCGCCATCGGTGATATCGAATCGGCGGATTTGGGCGCCAGGGTCATCTCGGTGGATGCCAACCTGGTTGGTTTAAGCGATATCGCCGAGCTGTCGGATATGTCGCGGCAGGCGGTTGCCATGCTCAAGGACGGCACCCGCGGCAGCGGCGATTTCCCCTCGCCGGTGCAAAGGATCAAAGGCGTCTCGCCGTTATGGCGCTGGGCCGACGTGGCCGAATGGCTCGCGGCAAAAGGAAAGCTACACCCTGATATCGCCGTCAACGCCCGGCAGCTCGATATTATCAATATGGCCCTGCAACTGCGCGAAACCAAGCAGCGCAAGCAAATCGGCGATTATCTGGCCCTATTGGAAGCGTCCTGATCCATAACCTATCAGGACGCGGCGCAGCCTGCCTATTCACAGGGCCGGGATGGCTTAATCCTGCTGTATAAAGGCCAACAAATCCTGATTCAATCGGTCTTTATGGGTAAAACACAGGGCATGGGGGGCGCCGGGATACACTTTCAGGATGGCCGACGGGATTGCCGCCGCCGCAAGTTTACCCGTGGCCGCAAAAGGCACCACCTGATCGTCATCGCCATGGATGACCAGGGTCGGCAATGAAAATGCCGGCATATCCTGGCGAAAATCCGTTTCCGAGAACGCGGTGACGCAGTCCAGGGTGCCTTTAATGGAGGCCAGCAGGGCGATATTCAGCGTTTGGGTGAGGATGCCGGCCGAAACCTTGCTATCGGGGCGATTGGTACCGTGGAACACCGTGCTGAAATCGCTTAAAAACTGCGGCCGGTCGGCGGCCAGGCCCGCTTTTATGCCATCGAAGACCGATTTATCCACGCCTTCGGGATGATCGGCGGTTTTGATAAACAACGGGGTTACCGCGCTTATCAGCACCGCCTTTGCCAACCGCCGGGTGCCGTGGCGGGCAATGTAGCGCGCGACTTCGCCGCCACCCATGGAAAACCCCACCAGCACCGCGTGCTGGATCTCCAGCTTTTGCAGCAGTTCCTCCAGATCATCGGCGAAGGTATCATAATCATAACCCTCCCAGGGCTGGCTGGAACGGCCGAAACCACGGCGATCGTAGGCAATCGCGCGATAACCTTTTGCCGCCAGGAACGTCATCTGGTATTCCCACATATCGGCATCCAGCGGCCAGCCGTGGACAAAGATCACCGGCTGTCCCTGCCCCCAGTCCTTGAAATAGATTTCTGTGCCGTCACGGGTCATAAAAGTAGTCATAGGTATACTCCTTACAGGGTGTGTGCGGGAAAACTGAAGGTGTGTACATCCCCGGATTCAGGACGTCATATCTGTTGCCGTAATGCGCTATTCAGGCGCCACCAGATGGCGCACCACCGGCGGCTGCTCGCCATGATGGAATGCGCGCACCCGATCCTGGATGCGTTTATCATTCACCGTGTGACGCTCATGCTGTCGCAGATGTTCAAGCCAGGAACCGACGACAAACACCTCGACACACTTGCCGGGAAACTCGATGTCCTCATACACCGCCCAGGTCAGCGCGCCGCCGCGCCGGCGGACGCGCCGCATTTCCTGGATCGCGCGCATAAAGGCGGGTATTTCCCCGGATTCAACCTGATACTCGACGCTTATCATCACCGGGCCCCGGTCATGCTCTATGGCGGACTCCGGCGCCAGGGGGTGATCCGTGGGTTCAAGGTTTAAATCGGGATCTTGGTTTAACCGCCAGCGCAGGGCGGTGGCGGTGCCCAATACCATGCCGATGGCGGCCACGGCCAGGGAGGTGGATATAGTCAGCTGCGACGCCAGCTTCCCCCAGACAGCGCTGCCGGCGGTCATGGAGCCGAAAAATACCGTCAGGTAAACGGCCAGGGCGCGCGCCTTTACCCAGCGCGCCGCGCTGCGCTGCGCGCCGACATTCAGGGTCGACAGCACGGTTATCCAGGCAAAACCGGTAAAAAACTGGATGCCGGCAAGCCACCAGAAATGGCGGACAAAAGCGAGCGCCAGCATGGTAAGCGCAAACAGCAGGCTGGCCAGTACCGTCAGGCTGTCGGGCGTCAGCTTTTTACGCAGCCCCGGCAGCAGGATGGCGCCGCAAATCGCGCCGATGCCGATGGCCGCCAGCAGCACGCCATATCCGCCTGGCCCCAGGCCCAATTCGCGTTGCGCCACCAGCGGCAATAATGCCCAGCCGGCGCTGCCGAAAAGGAAGAACGCCATGGCCCGCACCAGTACCGTGCGCAACACCGGCGCCGCATGGACATAACGCAGCCCCACGCGCATGGCGGAAAAAAAATGTTCGGGCGGCAGGCGCTGGATGGCGGTGTCGGTTTTCCAGCGGTACAGCACGACGATGACGCCCACCACCGACAGGGCATTCAGCATAAAGACCACCGCCGGACCGGAAAACGATAAAATCAGGCCGCCCAGGGCGGGGCCGATGGCGCGGCTGATATTGATGCCAAGCGAGTTCAGGGCGATGGCGGGCGCCAGATCCGCGCGCGGTATCAGATCCGGCACGATGGCCTGGAACGGCGGCGAGCTCATGGCGGCGCCGGTGCTTAGCAGGAACGCCGCGGCCAGCAGCAGGGGCGGCGTCATCTGGCCTGACAATGCCAGCAGCGCCATGGCCACCGCCACCGCCAGTACCCAGGCCTGCGAAAACAGCAGGTATTTGCGTCTGTCGACGATGTCGGCCATCACCCCCGAGGGCAGCGCAAACAGGAACATGGGCAGGCTGCCGGCGGCCTGGACCATAGCCACCATCAGCGGGTCGGAATTAAGGGTGAGCATCATCCAGCTGGTGCCCACATCACTCATCCAGGAACCGATATTGGAGGCCACCGTGGCAATCCACAACATACGGAAGACGCGCTGGCGCAGCGGGCTCCACGAGGAGGGCGGCGCGGCCGCCGCGCTGTCCCCGCCGGCGGCATCCTGATTGAAAACCTGTTTGTCCGATGTCGTCATAAGATACCTCCCCGCGCCGCCGGCCGCAGGCTCCAGCGGCCGGGACCGCATAACCCGATGGTGGTAAAGATAATCAGCAGCAGCCAGCCGAATTGTCCTTCCGCTACCGACCAGTCCGGATGAACCGCCAGCATGGCGATAAGCAATACCGCGATGATGGGCAGACAGGCCGCCCTGGCGGCCACGCCCAACGCGATAAACACCGGGCAGACCACTTCGGCGAAAATGGCGGCCCACAGGCTCAAGGACGCCCCCAGCCCAAAAGGATCCTCAATCCTGGTGAGCTCATCGGCGTAGTGCAGCACTTTAGGCGCGCCGTGTACGTACAACAGCATAAAACAGCCGGTCAGGCGCAGGAACAGCAGGCCCAGGTCGACCTGCGGGGTGAGGTAAAACCGCCCGGTGGTTTTCATGGTCAAAACGCAAAGCAGCTGCAGCCCAGCGCGCCCCAAAAACCGGCGTGATTGGCGACCGGCACCGAGGAACCGCGCGCGGCGTCATGGGCATGGCCGTGGACGCCGCAGGCACCGGCGCAGGCATGGGGCAACATCGGGGCGCGGGCGGCGGTCAGTTGGCGGTAATGTCCCGGCACCAGGGCGACGGGCGACCAGTCCGGCAGCACCGGAATTGCCGCCGGGCCGTGGGAGGTAAACTCGCCGTCCGCATACACGACTTTACCGCCGACGAGGGTCATCAGCGACGCGATGGATTTGATCTCATCCTCGTGCACGGCAAAAAAATCCGCGGTCAATACCGCCATATCGGCAAGCTGGCCGGCCTTGATCCGCCCTTTTTTATCCTGCTCGCCGGAGAACCAGGCGCTGCCGGCGGTCCACAGCTCAAGGGCAATATCACGGGGCAGACGATCCGCACTATCATAAAGTTTCATACCGCCGACGGTGCGGCCCGATACCAGCCAGTAGAGCGCGGTCCAGGGGTTATAGCTGGCCACGCGGGTGGCATCCGTGCCGCCGCCCACCGGCACGCCCATCGCCAGCATGCGCGCGATGGGCGGCGTATGGCTCGCCGCCGCCGCGCCGTAGCGATCGACAAAATATTCGCCCTGAAAAGCCATGCGGTGCTGGATGGCAATACCGCCGCCCAGGGCGCGCACCCGCTCGATATTGGGCGGCGTAATGGTTTCGCAGTGGTCAAATAACCAATGCAAGCCGTCGAAGGGGATCTCGCGATTCACCTTTTCAAACACGTCCAGCATGCGGCTGATGGATTCGTTATAAGTGGCGTGCAAACGGAAGGGCCAGCGATTGGAGACCAAATGCCGGACCACCTGCTCAAGTTCGTTCTCCATGCCGGCGGCCAAATCCGGCCTCGGCTCCAGGAAGTCCTCGAAATCGGCGGCGGAGAACACCAGCATTTCGCCCGCGCCGTTGTGCCGGTAAAAGTCATCCCCCTGCCCGGGCTTGACCATGGCGGTCCATTTTTGAAAATCCTCCAGCTCCGCGCCTTTACGCTGGGTAAACAAATTGTAGGCGATGCGCACCGTCAGCTGGCCTTCCCGCGCCAGTTGATCCACCACGTCATAATCCTCGGGGTAGTTCTGGAAACCGCCGCCGGCATCAATGGCGCTGGTGACGCCGAGCCGGTTGAGTTCGCGCATAAACTGCCGGGTGGAATTCACCTGGTACTCCAGCGGCAACGTCGGCCCTTTTGCCAGGGTGGCATACAGGATCATGGCGTTCGGGCGGGCTATCAGCATACCGGTGGGATTACCCGCCGCATCGCGCTGGATTTCGCCGCCCGGGGGATTGGGCGTCTCCCTGGTATAGCCGACGACCCGCAGCGCGGCGCGGTTAAGCAGCGCGCGATCGTAAAGATGCAGTACAAAGACCGGCGTATCCGGCGCCGCCGCATTAAGCTCGTCCAGGGTCGGCATCCGGCGCTCCGCAAACTGGAACTCGGTCCACCCGCCCACGACCCTGACCCACTGCGGATGTGGCGTGCGGTCCGCCTGCGCCTTTAACATCGCCAGGGCGTCGGACAATGACGGCACCCCTTCCCAGCGCAGTTCGAGGTTATAGTTCAGCCCGCCGCGGATCAGGTGAAGATGGGAGTCGTTCAGGCCGGGAACGACGGTACGCCCCCCCAGATCAATAACCTTGGTCTGCGTACCGCGGTAACGCATCGCCGACGCGGCGTCGCCGACGTCCAGGAATGTCCCCTTGCCGACGGCTACCGCGTCGGCAAGGGGATTTTGCCGGTCCAGGGTATGAAACCTTCCGTTCACCAGGATTAACTCGGCTGTCTCTGCTTTATCGGGCGAAACCATAAAACCTCCGGAACTGTGGGCAGCGCCAGGCTGCGGGCGGAAACGCGCACCGGGCGGTCAGGCGTGGTCGCGTTGGCAATGGCTGGATTATTATCGCCGGCGTGGATCACCGTCTAGTTATACATAGAGATAATGGTTTCGCTTATTTCCCCGGCCTACCATCTCAGCAGATGGATGTTCCGCTGACTTCCGGCTTCCATCGTCCCAACCGGCGCGCCGCGTAAGCGCGGGCGATCCTTTCCTTCCACCCTCTCGGGATACCATTATGATTGATTCAAAACTTGACGTGCTGACGCCCTCCAACTGCCAGATGATTTTTATCGATCAGCAGCCGCAAATGGCGTTCGGCGTACAGTCGATAGATCGCCAGGTGTTAAAGAACAATACGGTGGCGCTGGCGAAAGCGGCGAAGGTGTTCGGCATTCCCACCATCATCACTACGGTGGAAACCCTGAGTTTTTCCGGCCATACCTATCCGGAACTGCTGGATGTATTTCCCACCCACGACATCCTTGAACGCTCGTCGATGAACTCCTGGGACGACCAGAAAGTGCGCGATGCGCTGGCCGCCACCGGCAAGAAAAAAGTCGTGGTGTCGGGACTGTGGACCGAGGTATGCAACAACAGTTTTGCCCTGTGCGCCATGGCGGAGGGCGATTATGAAATCTATATGGTGGCCGACGCATCGGGCGGCACGTCCAGGGAAGCCCATGATTACGCCATGCAGCGCATGATCCAGGCCGGCGTGATCCCGGTGACCTGGCAACAGGTGATGCTGGAGTGGCAGCGGGACTGGGCGCGCAAGGAAACTTACGACGCCGTGATGGCTATCGTGCGGGAGCATTCCGGCGCCTACGGCATGGGCGTGGATTATGCCTATACCATGGTGCATAAGGCGCCGGAAAGGGGCCATGGCGATCACCATACCCTGGCGCCGGTTCCCGCGAAATAACCGCTCTCCCGGCCGGCGTGTCCCCATGGCGCGCCCGGCCGCTTCCCGTTAAAGCAGGGGTGAATATGAATGCTTATTGTATTTCGCTGGGCGCCGGGGTTCTGATCGGCCTGGTCTATGCGCTGCTGAAAGTGCGCTCCCCCGCCCCGCCCGCCATCGCCCTCATCGGCCTGCTGGGGATGCTTATCGGCGAACAGCTGTCGGCGCTGGTGATAAGCCAGGCCTTTGCGGCGCAACCCACGACACGCCACGCGGCAAACGCCGCCCCGGCAAAAAAGACCGTTGCCTCCTTAACGGCGCAAGACGCGGCTCTCACGCCCAATCGATCCCTGCGCGGCGAGTCATCCGCTCCGGGAGGAGGTCTATGAAATCCTACGTTGTTTCCCTGCTGGCCGGGGTGTTAGCCGGCGTGATTTATTCATTGCTGCAGGTACGTTCACCCGCGCCGCCGGTTATTGCCCTGCTGGGCCTGCTCGGTATGCTGATAGGAGAGCAGATTGTGCCGGTCTGCCGGCGCCTGCTGAAGCGGGAGCCGCTGACCCTGGCATGGTTTCGCACGGAGTGTGTCCCCAAGATCAGCGGCGCGCCGCCGCCCGATACCCGAAAGCCCCCGCCATCCTAGGGACGACCGTCATGACGCCCTCGTTGCTTATAGCCATTATCGACGACGATCGTTCCGTAAGAAGCGGATTAAGTAATTTATTGCAATCCGCCGGTTATGCGACGATATCTTTTGAATCGGCGGAGCAATTCCTGAATGATGAAGCGCGGGATAGCATCGATTTCGTCATCCTGGATGTCAAATTGAAAGGGATAAACGGGTTTGAACTTATCAGCCGCCTGGGACAATCCCGACCGGGGCTGCCGGTCATGCTGATTTCCGGCCATGGCGACGAGGACATGGCACAAAGGGCGCTAAACGCCGGCGCGGTTTCTTTTATGCGTAAACCTATCGATGTGGATATGCTGTTGGAGCATATCCAGCGGGTATTAGCCCAACGCGGGGGAAGTCCATGATCAATGCAATGCCGCCGGCGCCACGATCGCGCTTAACCGATGACAAGACGCACACTGCCCCCGATCCCTTATCCGCCCCGGCGAATGGCGCCATCGCCGCTTTTCTCTCCCAGGCCCTGAGTATTTGCGCCGCGCTGCGGCTGTTGCATGCCGAGGGGATAATCCATGGCGCGCTGACGCCCGCCGCGCTGTCGATGACCGACGATGGCGCTTGCCGCCTTGATATGGGCGGCCCGGCGACGCGCGCGGCGGCGGCGCCGGCGGGCATGCCGGTCAGCAAGGATATGCTGGCCTATATGTCGCCCGAACATACGGGACGGACCCAATGCGGCGTCGACGCCCGCAGCGATCTGTATTCCCTGGGGATGATTTTTTATGAACGGCTGGCCGGCCGGCCGCCGTTTGTGTTCCCCGGCGGCGGCGGGGTAGCCGAATGGATACATCACCATATCGCCTGCGAGCCGGCGGCGCCCCATACCCTGCGGCCGTCTGTGCCGGAAATGTTATCGCAGGTGGTGATGAAACTGCTGGCTAAATCTGCGCAAAGCCGCTACCAGACCATCGAAGGGTTGATGGCGGATTTCAGGCGATGCCGTTCTGCGCTGGCGGCGTACGGCCATATCCGGCACTTTATGCCGGGGCTGCAGGATGTTTCCCCGTCGTTGCGGCCGTCCGATGGCCGCTTCACGCCGCCCAGCGGTCTCCAGGCTTTTTCCACTGCGTTTACCCGGGTGAAAAGCCAGGGAACCCATGCGCTGGTGGTGGTCGGCGGCCCTCCTGGGATCGGCAGATCATCGCTGATTGCCCGCGCCCTGGCGGGACTGCGGGGAGAAGACGCGCTCCTGGCCGTCGCCCGGGTCTGCCGGTATCGACAGGTACTGCCGTTCGCCGTGCTGTCGGAGGCGTTCAGATCGCTTACCCTGTATATGCTCGGGCAACCGGCGGCGCAAATCGATGCGCTGAAAACACGTCTCGCGTCGTCGCTTGGCGATGATGCGGGGCTGGCCATCAATCTGGTACCGGAACTGGCATTGATATTGGGTAAAAAAAGCCCGCTGTACGCGCTTTCCGCCGAGGCGGGAGAGGCGCGGTTTAACCCTATGATATATGGTCTGGCCAGCGCCTTTGCCTCTTTGGGCCGCCCGCTGGTATTGGCCATCGACGACATTCAGTGGATAGACCCGGCCAGCATGGGCCTGCTGGAGCACCTGATGGCCCATACCGCCATGCTGCCGCTGCTGCTGGTGGTTGCGTTACGCGACGCGACATCCCCCGGGGACCCGTCGCGTCCCGCGCCGCTTGCCACGCTGCGCCATAACGCGGCGCGGGTGGTGGATATCCAGCCCGCGCCCTTAAGCCCCGCCGCCCTGGCCCGATGGCTGGCGCGCGATTTTCGTACCACACCCGCCAATATGGCGGCGCTTGCCGGTTTGGCGCATGCCGAGACCGGCGGCAATCCTTTACTCGCCCGGCAGTTTATCAACGGCGTTATCAATGACGGACTGGCCACCAGGGACAGGCGCAACGGTAAATGGCAATTTTCCCTGGCGGCCATACGGGCGCGCCGGGGCGCTAAAAACGCAGCCGGGCTGATGCGAAAGGAGATGTTCGCTTTACTGGAGAGCCGGGAGAAAAACGGCGATGGCGGCGGTTTCCCCGCGGGGGTTTCCTTTAGGCAGGCCCAGGAAAACCAGGATCTGCAAAGCGTTATCATCGCCTCAAGGGCATTATCCGAGGAAATCGATCTCGGCCGGCTGATTCATATCCTGATGAAAATGACGCTGGAGCACGCGGGCGCCCAGCGCGGCCTGCTGATCAGGGTGATCGCCGGTTCGCCGGTTATCGAGGCGCGGGCCGACACCACCGTCGCCGGCGTAAACGTACAGGTGGTCAAGGCCGCGCCGGTGGCGGCAGATCTGCCGGTATCCATGCTTAACGCCGTCATTCGCACCGGCCAGGAAATCCGCCTGGGCGCGCCGGGGGAGTTCAGCCCGTTCAGCCACGACCCCTACCTGATGGCTTCCGGCGCGGCGGCGCTGTGCGTGCCCATGTTTAAACAGGCCCGGCTGGTGGGGGTGCTCTACCTGGAAAACCGGCTGATACCTGATGCCTTTACCGCCGAACATTCGAAGGTAATTGCGCTGTTGGTGGCGCAGGCCGCCATCTCCATTGAAACCGCCACCCTGTACGCGGAATTGCTCGAGGAGAATATCCAGCGCCGTCGCGTCGAGAACGAGCTGCGCACCAGCCAGACCTCATTAATGCTGGGGGAAAAGATCAGCCACACCGGCAGCTGGCGCTGGGAAACCACCCAGGAAACGCTGGAAATATCGGCCGAATTCGCGCGTATATTCGGTTTGGATGAAGAGCAGCAGGCTATCTCCTATACCGCCTATATCGGTTTTGTCCACCCCGATGACCGAAACCGGATACTCAACCAGATCGACTATTGCCTGGGTAAAGGATTGTCCATGCAAGCCGAGTATCGCATCGTCAGGACTGACGGCACTGTTCGCTACGTGGCGGGAATCGGCGAGCCGATCCCGGCCTGCGGCAATGCCCACGAGTATTTTGGCACCATAACCGATATCACCGCCCGCAAACAGGCCGAGGACGCGGTCAGGGCCGCGCAGGCCGACTTGGCGCGTGTGGCGAGGGCCACGACGGTCGGGCAGCTCACCGCCTCGATTGCCCATGAAATCAACCAGCCGCTGATGTCCATCGTGGCCAACGCCGGCGCCAGCCTGCGCTGGCTGAACCGCGACCCGGCCAGGCTGGATAATGTCCGCACCGGCCTGGAGGATATCATTGCCGAAGGCAAGCGCGCGGGAGAGATGATCCGCAGCCTGCAGGCGCTCACCCGCAACGCGCCGCCCCATTTTGCCCCGGTCGATTTGCACCATACCGCGCATCATATCCTTACCCTTTCCCATAGCGAACTGGAAAGACGCCGGATTGCCATCGAAGATAAGCTATGGGCCGATGCCTTTATCGTCTATGGCGACAGCGTGCAAATCCAGCAGGTGCTGCTTAACCTGGTGATGAACGCCGCGGAAGCCATGGCGGACGTGGATGACCGGCCGCGCATCCTCACCTTGTCCTCCGTCAATCCGGCGCCGGGCAAGATAACCTTCGCCATGGCCGATACCGGTATCGGCCTGAGCGACGAGGTCAGGGCGCGGGTATTCGAGTCTTTTTATACCACCAAGAAGCAGGGCATGGGCATGGGGCTTGCCATCAGCCATGCCATAATCGAAAACCACCGGGGGCAGATGGCGGCGTCACAGCGCCATCCCCACGGCAGCTGTTTTTCGTTCACCCTGCCTGCGCTGCCCACCGGCGCTTAAAGGCAAAACCAGGCCGCGCCGCGGCGGCGTTCGCCCTAATGGCTAAATTCTGAATCCCGCCCCGGCGCCCCGGGAAAGGGTCGCCAGCCGGGTATTCTGTGGTTTACTGTGGGTCTGCAGCGATCCTTGTTGTTGCGTGCGCCGCGTGCGCAGTCTAAGCCGACGACATTCACCGGGAGCGTAAAAAATCGATACTATCACCTCGCCAGTCAACCCGCTGGCCACCGGCGCGGCGCGGCTGGTCGTCAGCCGCCATAGGGAAACCATGCCGCCGGAACACGCGCCGGTTATCGCCATTCCCCATCACGAAGCCTTTTCCGTTATCGTGCAACTGCGGGATTTCGCCTCGCACCGACTCTGGCATGACGGCCGCCTGGTCCACGCGGGCGGACACGCGCAGCAGGCCGTCGCGATTACCAGGCTTACCGAGGACTGGCGTTGCCAGCATTTGAGCGCCTTTGATAACGTACGATTTTTAATTACCCGCCAGGCGCTGGACGAATTCACCTATGACAGCGGACAAAAGCGCATCGGTCATTTTGACTGCGCTCCCGGTGCGCTGGATCCGGTGATTTATCATCTGGCACAGGCGCTGATCCCGTTATTGGGTCAACCCGGCGGCATGCATGATTTTATGTTTGATCATATCTCCCTGGCGCTGTTCGCCCATATTGCCGAAGTCTACGGCAAGGCATCCCAGGACTGGACCCGGCAAAAAGGCCGGCTGGCGCCCTGGCAGGAACAACGGGCCAAGGATTTTATGCTGGAAAACCTGGCGAAGGGCGTTTCGCTTGAATTGATTGCCCGGGAATGCGGCCTGTCCCGCGCGCACTTTGCGCGCAATTTCAAAAATACCACCGGCACTTCCGCCTGTGTCTGGCTGCAAAACATGCGCATCCGGAAAGCGCTGGAACTCCTGGGCGCCAGGCAACAGACGCTGACGGAGATCGCGCTCGAATGCGGTTTTACCGACCAAAGCCATTTTTCACGGGTATTTAAAACCTTTACCGGCACATCGCCGGGTTATTGGCAACGCACCCAGGGCGGCAGCCTGGCCGTACCGACGGCGCCGTGGCCCCCGGCACAGCCCTGAGCCTATGCATCATGCCGGCGCATTACCCGGCGCGCCTGACGTATCATTGGCTAAAAACAGGAGATGACGCAGCGCCCCGTGCGCCATCGCCACCTCGGTGGATTCCTGCAGCGCGGCGATATATTTTTTAGCGAATTCCGTGTCGTTTTCCGGCCCGAGGGCAAGTAAACGCTCAATGACGGTTTTATATGACAGGACCGTTGCGGCATCGATGTCGTCCGGTTCATCCAGCCGTTCGTCCAATTCCACCAAGATCTCCGACAGGCGCCGGATCCAGGCAAACTGCGGATGGCTGCTCACCAGTTGCAAATGCTCAAACGGGCCGCCGATCGGGCCGAAGCGCGCCGTTTCCAGGTCAATCAAGGCCTTATGCAGCTTACGTAATGAGGTTGAAACGGTTTTGAGGCTGGCGCGATAATCGCCATTGACATGCTCCGGCATAATGATGTTCCTCATAAGAAGGGAAGCGTTAACGACTTTGTGATTTAACAATATGCAGCCGTTCCGCCGCCCGCACCAGATCGGCCAGGGAGCGGGTCTGCATTTTTTCCATCACCCGCCGTTTATGGACCTTGGCGGTAATTTCACTGACGCCCAGCGCCGTGGCGATTTGTTTATTCAGCAGGCCGCCGATGGCCAGTCCCAGGACTTCGCGCTCCCGGGGCGTCAGGGTTTGATGCCGTTGGGCCAGGCTCGACTGCTCGCTCACGAACGAGAGGTTTTTTTCCGCCGCCGACAGCCCCTCGCGCACGGCGTTGAGCAGGTCTTCCGCGTCGATCGGTTTGGTTAAAAACTCGCAGGCCCCGGCCTTCATCGCTCGCACCGAAAGAGGAATGGTGCCAAACCCGGTGATAAAAATAATCGGCAATTCCCTGCCCTTTTTTTCCAGCGCGGCCAGAACCTGGAACCCATCCGCCACCGGCATATTCATATCGAGGATCAAGCAACTGGGGAGCGGGCCAAAATGCTGGTTCAGGAACATCTCCGCCGAGGCGAAATCGGCAACGTTAAAGTCTTCCGACTGTAGCAGCCGAACGATGGCTTGTCTTACCGCATCATCATCGTCAACAACATACACAATATGATCCATGGCATGGTCCTATTATTGATACGACGCGTGTCTACGCTTCGATAATCCCTGGAAGGCCGCTGCCGATCTTGTAAAATAGTACGATTTTTTAACGAAACAAGTGATATTAGCCAACAAAAGCCGGACAAGTGAGGGCAATTCAGGGATAGTAGCCCGGGCCATAATGTCATAACACCATGGCCATACCAACTTGGCCGGATAGACTGATAAACATAATTAATTTTAATGTTTAACAATTTATCTTGTAGACATATACATATTGGTGTCATGATTGTTGTAAATAAATATTGATATTAAATTCCGCCACAGGTAGGAGGCTGAGTGATTTAACATGGCCAGAGCGAAACGTCCGACAGATGAAAATATGCAGGCCGCGGCCACGCTATGTGCCCGGGATCGCAGCGCGGTGTATGAGAAATTAATGAATGCCATCTCGGAACACCGCCTGAAGCCCGGCACCAAGCTTACGGAAGAAAAGCTGGCGGCCATTTTCAAGGTCTCCCGCACCGTCGTAAGAGAGGCTTTGCAACAAATGGCTTTCGAGCGCGTGGTGGAAATCCTGCCCAACCGTGGCGCTTTTATTGCCAGCCCCACCATTGCGGAAGCGAAGGAATTTTTCCAGGCCCGGCGCTATGTCGAGATTCCCTTGCTGGAAAATATATGTCAGCGGGTGACCGCGCAGGAAATCACGCTGCTGCGCCAGCACGTTAAACAGGAAGAAAAAGCCAGGCATTCAGGCGATCGCCGCAAGATTGTGCGCTTGTCCGGCGAGTTTCATGTGCTGCTGGCCTCCCTGGCGGGAAATCGTTTTCTTGAAAGAACCGTACGCGGCCTGCAGTTATTGACGTGCTTGACTATCCTGCTGTATGACACCCCCACGGACGTCACCTGCCAGCACAACGAGCATGAACGGCTGGTCGATGCGGTAGAGGCGCGGGACAGCATGCGCGCGCAAAAACTGATGTTGGATCACCTGTTGGGGATCGAAAATTCGCTTCATCTGGAAGAGCCGGAAGAAGAGGAAGACGATCTGGAAGAGATCCTGCTCGGCACGGGAAACTGAATTTCTTATATCTGGCGCATGCGGTCCGGCAGCCTCGATGTCCCCCTATCCTTTACATCCACCGGTTTTCCCCTGTAGAAAGAGCGCTTTAGGCGCTCTTTTTTTCACTTTGTATTTTCCTTTCTTTTTGCCCGCAAAACGCTATATATAAGAAATGCATATCACGAAAATAAAACTGATGAACAATTTAAATAATTATTGACTTCAATTTTGCATGATCTTATTGTCAAATTTAATCCATATCCTCTGCCGCAACGATCCCGACGCTATTTCGCCGCAGATGATTGTTGACAATCTTTAAGCATTTTGTGGAGCACCGCATGTCTGAACTGGTATTGGCTCATGGTGAAGCGCTTTCCAACCTGCCGTTATTTGTGGCGCAGGCATGCGGTTACTTTCGCGAACAGGGATTAACGGTAAGGGTGCCGGAACTCAGCGGCACGGCGTCAACCATCGCCTTGCTCAGAAGCGGCGCGGCGCAGATTGGCACCACGGGATTTACCCAGCCGCTGAGCGATTTCAGCGCGCCGGATCCGCTGCGCATTATCGCCGGAAGCGGCGTTGGCGGCATGGCGGTAATGATCCATCCGGACAGCGTGGCCGCGGCGCCTTCTGCCCTGCGCTTCGGCACCTTCTTCGAGGACCCGATGGAAGTGTTGCTGCACGATACGATCACCCATTACCGCGGCGCCTGGCAACACAGCGATATTCGTTATTTCGACACCTTGCACCAGGCGATTACCGCCATGCAGCGGCGTGAAATAGACGCCTGCACTTTTATCGAGCCGGTGATTAGCCAGCTCGAAATGCTGGGTTTTCAAAAAATGTGCGACGCCGCCGAAGTGTGGGGAACCGGTTACCCCGATACCGTATTGGTCACACGCCAGAGCTTTTTACATCAATACCCGGATGTGGTGGATGCGGTGATAAAGGCCCTGTTGCAGGCGGAAACCACGATAAAGGCGGATCCGCAGGGCGCCCTGGCAAGCGTAACCCGATTTTATCCCGGCGTTCCCCCGGCGACGATGATGCAAGGCTTGGCGCGGCAACCGCCGCAAATCGATATTCGCCCTCTTGCCGGCGCCATTATCAGCCGGTTCCAGGCGCTGGCGGCGATGGGCAGGCTGGCGCCGCCGGAGAATCCGTATTCCGTACTCGATTTCAGCCGGTTATCCGCCCTGCTGGCGCAAACGGAGTATACGCACTAATACGCGGCTTCGCCTACCACCAGGCCGCGACAGCCATCCACTGGACATTATGCCTTGCAGGCAGGGGTTCGTTCGCTCTTTTATCAACACCAGGAGACAAACATCATGTCAACAAAACGGGTTTTTCCGCGGCTTAATGGCTTTGATATCAATCGCCGCCATTTCCTGAAACACAGCGCGCTGGCGGCCGGCGGCCTGGCGTTGGGCAAATACCTTATCAGCACCCCCGCCCTGGCGGCGGATATCACCACCTTTAAGGCCACCCATGGGACGGGCTTATGCAACTGTCCCTTCTTCCTGGTCAAGGAACGCGGGCTGGCGAAAAACGTCGCGCTGGATTTTGTCACCACCCCGACTAACGCCGATATAGCCGCCTTGTTCGGCGCCGGGCTGGTGGATGTGACGGTAGTCCCCTACACCAACTTTATTACGCTTTTCGCCCAGGGCGCGCCAATCAAGATCGTCGCCGGCTCAGGCGTGCAGGGCTGCGTAATCGTCAGCCAGCAGGGCATCGATTCCGCCGAAAAGCTGCGCGGCAAGACGCTGGGCACCTTCCAGGCGGATACGCTGGAAATGCTGCCTTATGACTACCTGAAAAAAGCGGGCATGGGCTTTGCCGACGTCAAAGTGCGCTACTTCGGCACCTCCCCGGAACTGGCCCAGGCGTTTATCAACGGCAATATCGACGCCATGTGCCATATCGAACCTTATGCTACCCAGGCATTGCAGGCGCGCCCTGGCGCAGTACGGCTTTCCGACGGCGTCGACATCTATGGCAAGAACTATAGCGATTGCGTGCTGGCGGTACGCTCCTCCGTGCTGGCGGAAAATCGCGAGGCGGTGAAGGCGCTTATCAAGGGCATGATGATCGGCCAGCATCAGGAAGAGACCGACCGCGCCTCGGCGGTCAAGGATACCGTGGGCAAATATTTCAAGACCAGCTACGAAGCCACCCTGGACGCCGCCGCCAAACAGCCGGCGATGATAGACCAGCGGCAGAACCAGGATTTTATCCTGCAGCGCGCCAATAACCTGAAAGAGCTGCGTTACATCCAGAAGGTACCAGGAACGGATATCTTCGACTGGTCATTGCTCAATGAGGTGATTAAGGAAAATCCCGACTTGTATGGTTCGCTGGAGCTGAAAAGCGCATGAATGTGAATACCCTGCGAAAGCCGGTAAAAGCCGCCGGTGTTTCACCGGTCGAGATCATTCCTCCGATAAGGAAAACCCGCCGCCGCGGCTGGCCGGCGTTTTTCTCGCGCCTCGGCTGGGGCGTGGCTTCCGTCGCCCTGTTTGCCGGGATCTGGGAAGCGTGCTGGGCTTTTGGGGGATTAAATCCGCTGTTGTTGCCGCCGCCCCATATCTTCCTGGCGAATTTCGCCCAGCAGGCGCAATATTTTATCCCGACCGATGTTATCGGGCAGGTCACTGACGACACCGCGTTACTGTCGTTGGGAAAAACCATCCTCGCCACGGTGGGCCGCGTGATGGCGGGCCTGACTCTGGGTTTTGTCCTGAGCCTGGTATGTGGCCTGGCTATTTGCTATTTCCGTCTGTTTGGCAAGTTGGTATTGCCGACCATCACCCTGCTGGCGCCTATTTCGCCTATCGCCTGGCTGCCGGTGGCCATTTTTATCTTCGGCATCGGCAATCCGCCGGCGATTTTCATGGTGTTTATTTCACTGTTTTTCGTCATGACGGTATCCACTATCAGCCAGATTGAGAGCGTGAGCAAAACCCATCTCAACGTGGCGGCGGTTATGGGGGCCACCCGGGCGCAAACCTTCCGTTACGTCATTATCCCCGCCATCCTGCCCGCGTTATTTTTCGTACTGCGCATGAACCTGTTCGGCGCCTGGATGATTGTGCTGGTGGCTGAGGCGACAGGCGTTGGCAGCGGGTTGGGGCAAATCGTCATGCAGGCGCGCAATACCTTCAATTCCAGCCTGTCGTTTTTCACCATGACCATCATCGGCATTACCGGATTTGTTTTCGATCTGCTGTTGCGCTATGTGCAGAAAAAGCTCCTTTACTGGGTACCTGACAACCGCGCCGGAGGCCAGAAATGACGCAAAATACCCTCCCACAGCCGCCGCTGATTGATTGCAATAGCGTGGGCAAAGTCTGGACCGACGCGCAAGGCGGCGCTGTCGTCGCGCTGAAAAATGTCGATTTGCAAGTGGCGCGCGGAGAGTTTGTCGTGCTGCTTGGGCCCAGCGGCTGCGGTAAAAGCACCCTGCTGTATATGATAGCCGGGCTGGAATCGGTCAGCGAAGGCTCAATCCGCTGCGGCGGCGCCGAGGTGTCGCAACCGGGCACCGATCGCGGATTTGTCTTCCAGGAAGCGTCGCTCTATCCCTGGCTTTCGGTTGCGGAAAATGTCGCCTTCGGCCTGAAGATGCAGGGAATGTCGAAAGAACAAAGGCTGAAACGGGCGCAGTCCATCCTGCAAAACGTCGGCCTCGCCGATGCCGCGCAGAAACGGCCCGATCAGTTATCCGGCGGCATGCGCCAGCGGGTGGCGATGGCCAGGGCGCTGGCGCTGAATCCCGAGGCGCTGCTGCTGGATGAACCCTTTGCGGCATTGGATGTGCAAACGCGGGCGAAGATGCAGGACTTCCTTATCCGCATATGGCGTCAAACCGGCGTATCGATGATTTTTGTCACCCATCATATTGATGAAGCCGTGGCGCTGGCCGATCGCGTGGTGGTCTTTACCGCGCGTCCGGGCGGCATCAAAGAAATCATTCCCATCGATCTCCCGCGGCCGCGCGACCCCAAAAGCCCCCTGTTTCATCAGCTCAGCGACCATCTTATCGATTTGCTGCGCGATGAAGTCGATCGCGCCTTTGCCGAACAGGAGGTGGGCTGATGATATCACCCTACCTGCCGGTGGCCGCGCTGCAAATGCCGCCGGGCGGCGAAGATTTGGCGCTTAATCGCCGGCAGCTGGAGGCGGCCATTACCCGCGCCGCTCAAGCCGGCGCTCGGCTGGTGGCGCTGCCCGAGCTGGCGCTGACGCCCTATTTTTGCGCCGCGCCGGCGGAAAAATATCGCCACTGGGCCGAATCCGTCCGGGGCGAGAGCGCCGGATGGTGCGCGGCGCTGGCCCAGCGGCTGGGATGCGCTATTTTATTGCCGCTCTATGAGCACGATAGCCAAACCGGCTGTTACCACAACGCCGTTATCGGTTTTGACCGCCTGGGGAAAAGGCTGGGCGACGGCGCCCTGGCCAGGAAGCTGCATTTGCCGACCAGCGACTATCCGCCGCCCGGCTATGACGAGGCCGCGCATTTCACGCCGGGCGACGGACTGCAAAGGTTCGCTATTGAAGGCTGGCGCTGTGCGATTTTGATCTGTTATGACCGCCGCTTTCCTGAATGCTGGCGCGCGCTGCGCCAGGCGGGGGTTGAGGTGGTCATTGTTCCCGTCGCCGGCAGCGGCGGCGACGACGCAGCCTTCTTCCTCGGCGAATTGCGTACCCATGCCAAAGAGAACGGCCTGATAGTCGTTTGCGCCAATAAAGTGGGCGAGGAATGGCTGGACGGAATAGCGACGGATAATTACGGCGAGTCGTGCGTGATCAACGCCGACGGCACGCTGCTGGCACACCGCCCTCGCCGCTTGGGCGCGGGGGAAGTGAACGCGACGCTGGATTACCGGCAACTCAGTCAGCTTCGTCAGCAAATGCGCTATTTCAACGATCGGCGCGACGATTTGTTTGGGCCCGTGCCGCATGGTTGGGTGCGTTAATTTTACAGCTACAGGATATCCTTATGTCTGAGTCACTGATATTAGCAGGCACGCTGATCCAGGGGATCGGCGACGATGGTCGCCCGATCGCGGTGGAACGGGGCGCGCTTTACCAAAAAGACGGTGTTATCGAGGACATCGGCAATGCCGATGATTTGATCCATAAATATCCCCAGGTCCGCCGCTACGGGTCCATGCAACACGTGCTGATGCCGGGATTTGTCAACAGCCATCATCATGTGGGCTTAACCCCGCTGCAGTTGGGTTCGCCCGATTATGCGCTGGAACTGTGGTTTGCCAGCCGCATGGGCGCGCGCGAGGTGGATTTGCGGCTGGATACGCTTTATTCCGCTTTTGAGATGATCGCCTCAGGCATCACCACCGTACAGCATATCCACGGCTGGCGCCCCGGCACGCTGGAGACGATACATCAGGCGGCCGGCGCGGTGCTTGCCGCCTACCGTGAGATAGGCATGCGCGCCTCCTACAGCTTCGCGGTGCGTGAGCAGAATCTGCTGGTCTATGAAGCCGATGAACGGTTTGTGGCCCGCGTGCCGGCTGAAATCCAGCCGCAGTTGGCTGCTCATTTGAAAAAACAGCGGCTGCCGCTGGGCGATCACCTCAAGCTGTTCCGCATGCTGGCGGCAGATAATAGCGGCCAATCGCTGACCCGTATTCAACTGGCGCCCGCCAACCTGCACTGGTGCAGCGACGAAGGGTTACAGGCGATCAAAGCGGAGGCGGATAACGCCGGCGTGCCGATGCATATGCATCTGGTCGAAACCGCCTACCAGCGGGAATATGCCCGCAGACGCACCGGTACCACGGCACTGGCGCACCTGCACAAGCTGGGCCTGCTGGGACCATCGCTGACCCTGGGACATGGCGTTTGGCTGAACGAGGCTGATATAGAACTGGCAGCGGCAACGGGGACCTGCGTTTGCCATAACTGCAGTTCTAATTTGCGCCTGCGCAGCGGCGTCGCGCCGCTTAACGCCTTCCGCCGCCATGGGCTGACCGTCGGCCTGGGGCTGGATGAGGCGGGAATTAACGAAGATCGCGATATGCTGCAGGAGATGCGTCTGGCGTTGCGGGTGCATCGCGTGCCCGGCATTGAGGACGATGAAGTGCCGTCCTGTGGGGAAATCGTGCGCATGGCCACCGAGGGCGGGGCAAAAACCACCCCCTTTGCCGGACGGATCGGCCGGCTGGAGCCGGGAAAACTGGCGGATGCGGTGCTGTTCGATTGGCAAAGTATCACCTGGCCGTATCAGGATGAGGATATTCCCCTGCTGGATGTGCTGGTGCAGCGGGCGCGCGCCAAGGATATCGAGAGCGTATTCATCCAGGGCGAGGAAGTCTGCCATCGGGGGCGGTTTACCCGGGTCGATCGCGCCGCCGTGCTCAATGATATCGCGCAAAAGCTGGCCGCGCCGCGCAGCGCGGACGAGCAGGCCCGGCGCGAGCTGGGCAAGGCCGTATTCCCGCATGTAAAAGATTTTTACCGCGATTATCTGGCGCAGGAAACGCCGCGCGCACCGTTCTACGCGCCGTCGTCCCGTCGCTAGCAGGATACATTCCGCCGCCACACGTCATGACGGCCAGTGGCGGATTTCATCAGCGGATATCACGTCCCCCGGTTCGGCTTAGCGCTGAGTGACGGCGAAAATACAAAACCCCCGCGATGCGGGGGTTTTAAGCCTGGATGTGGCAAGATGGGCTGGGTAGCTAGTTGGGTAGGGTACGTGCGTCCTGACGGATTAGCCGTTACCCCCCCACCGAACCGGACTTGCACATTTCTATGCATCCGGCTCTCCATTGGATCAAACAAAGCTTCTTCGGTCTGGCAGTGTTCCTCTGTGAAGGTTGACGTGACAGATCCGGCAGATCACTAATGTTTTCCTGTTACGGGCAATCATCAGCGTCTTCCAGTTATCTGTACCCGACTTGATATCCTTAAGTTTCCTCACATGGTGGACTTCAAAAGGGCCGGTTCTAGTACCGCAATATTCACATTGGCATGCAGCCATCCTGTCCAGCAATTCAGTTCTGCCAGAATATTTATACGTATTCGGCAATATATCCGGTGAACTGTGTTTGGGCGCACTCCTGTTTTTGAGTCTAAATACCTCCAACTCATATACCTTTCCATTACGATTTTCCCGATAAACATACCTGCCATCCGCTTGCCTTAACCGCCGCGCGATTTTGGTGCGAGATATCCGATGCTTACCTGCCAGCGTCTTATAAAGACTGTTTTCCCATATCCAATGCAACTTATTGAGATAGAGAACGGGGGCAAGATTGTAGTAATTCGCGTAGCCGCGCATTTCAGCGTTGTACTGACTAATGATTTCATAGTCAGACATGTGCATCATTGCTGGCCGACCAGCACTATTACCATATCCGCCATCGTAATTCCCATAGCCACGTAGAGAGCAGAATTTCAGGATTCTTTCCCTCGGTACACCCAGATGGACGTGTTCCGTTATCGTACGTTTTACCGCATGAGTTTTACTTCCATCTGTATTAAGCCCTACAACACATTTGACCTGTTTTCTTTCACGGCGTGTTTTTATTTCATAACCGAGAAAAGTGAATCCTTTCTTCGGGTCAATAATGCCGGATTTTTCCTTTGATATTTCCAGATGAAGTTCGGATTCAACAAAATAGACAACCTCTTCCATTATCTTTTTTGCCTCACCTTTACTTCCTATCACTCCAATCAGAAAATCATCAGCATATCGAACATACCGCATTCTTTTGAATTCAGTATCATCCATAATAACACTGGATAGTGTGCGCAATTGTTTCTCCAGTTCATCCGCTTCCTGTTTCCACTTTTGGATTTTCTGCTCATCAGCAGGCATTCCTGAAGCGCCGAAACCTTGCCTGATCCATTTAATACGATTTGTCCGGTTTTGTAGTGCTCTTCTGTATATGGGATTGGGTTTCCTCCGTCCTCCTTTGCCGAATTCGGTGATTCTATTTTTCATAAATTCATCAAGCTCGTGGAGAAATACATTGGCAAGAATAGGGGAGATAATGCCACCTTGTGGTGTTCCGCTATGAGTGCCAAAGTAACGCCAGTTGTCCAGATAGCCAGCTTTCAGGAACTTCTTGAGAAGCGCCAGAAATTTGTTATCAGCGATCCGCTTGCTCAGGAATTTCAGCAGCAGATCGTGGTCAATGTTGTCGAAGTAACCTTTGATATCAACATCACATACCCATTTTGTTCCTTTCCAACCGTTTCTGATTTCTTTTAATGCAGAATGACAGGAACGCTTAGGCCTGAATCCATAGCTCCAGTCGCTAAAAACCGGTTCATAGATTTCTTCCAATAACATTCTCATTACTTCCTGTATTAATTTATCGTCTCCGGTTGGAATACCTAATGGACGTTTCTTTCCATTCGGTTTTCGGGCATCTTTGGGTATGTGCGTGCGCTTACAAGGTTTGGGTATGTACGAACCGGACTCTATGAGGTGAATAAGACTAATAATCCTGTCCACACTCATTCCATCCATCGTATTGTTATTTATTCCTCTCGTCATGGCTCCCTGATTAGAATAAATATTAGCATAGGCCTGTGCCCAAAGATCTTTATTACTGCACATAATTTTATGCAGTTTCTTGATCTTATAACCTTGTATACTGGCTTTGTTTATACCATTTAGAGCATTGAGTGTTCTCTGTGATAGCACTGACTATCGAACCCCGCTTCTATTAGTATAGATCCAACTGACTCCCTTCCCCCTTACGAATATAGTTTCACTGATAATTACTTATCAATTTATATATATTTTTCAGATTGGTTAGCCAATTGCGACTCCATTACAGAGCTACGTTGGGTACTACGGAGTCTCCGTTACCATATTGGTTAATTACTTAACCAACTTAGGTAATCCCGTATTTCTTTGTAGTCAAGGTGCATCCCACTTAGGTTTCACTTACGTTCAATTACCACTCTCACCGAGCAGGTGCCAACATTGTTGGATATAGTAACCTTCTAAAAATAATTACTATAAATATTGGTATGACTCCTAAATAACCGTGAGCCATCGATATCCCGAAACCCACTATGAACTATGATTCAACCAATCAGGCTTAACCATATGGGATTTGCAATGGCTGGCGCAAAGTAGGTTATTTCCCCGCAACCAGCCTTTTCCTGACATGCTACACTCCCCTCCCTCTTTCGAGGTTCAAACCCATTACTGGGTAAGGATAAGTCAGGCTTGCAATAGGCACTCCAACAGCCTATGATTAATTCAATAACTCGAATTAACCACTTGATTTACAAAGCAAAACGGCACACTTAAAACGGGATATCGTCGTCAAAATCCATCGGCGGCTCATTGCCCGCGGCCGGCGCATTATTCTGCGCGGCGGGACGACCTGCCGCGGGCGCTGCCGGCGCCGCGCCGCCAGGATTGCCGCTGAACTGCGCGTTGCCGCCCTGCGGCTGCTGCGGCTGGCCCCAGCCCTGCTGGCCGCCGCCCGCGCCCGCGCCGGCACCCGCCGCGCCGCCGCCCTGGCGGCCGCCCAGCATCTGCATGGTGCCGCCGACGTTAACCACGACTTCGGTGGTGTAACGTTCCTGGCCGCCCTGATCGGTCCATTTACGCGTTTGCAACGCGCCTTCGATATAGACCTGCGACCCTTTTTTCAGATATTCGCCGGCCACTTCCGCCAGCTTGCCGAACAGCACCACGCGGTGCCATTCCGTTTTTTCCTTGGTCTCGCCGGTCTGCTTGTCGCGCCAGCTCTCGGAAGTGGCCAGAGTCATGTTGGCCACGGCGCCACCGTTCGGCATGTAGCGGACTTCCGGATCCTGGCCCAGATTTCCGACTAGAATCACTTTATTAACGCCTCTGCTGGCCATGTCGACTCTCCTGATAAGATGTTTTACTTAAACGTTTACGTAAGTGTAATCGGTAAAGTTTACCACGCAAATGCCCAAAGGACACGGGTGAAAATCATTGCGGCTGCGATCGCAGCCCGATGAATGCAGAGTTCAGCGTTACAATCAATACTGGATATTCGTTCAGCTTTTTTTGTGTCATAATTGTCCGTTTCGCGCCAGGTGTGTCGTTGCAGGCATCACCGGCGGCAAATATTCATCCGGTGTCGGGATTAAGTTGAATGGATAAGATCGAAGTTCGGGGTGCGCGTACCCACAATCTGAAAAACATTAGTCTGATTATTCCCCGCGACAAGCTCATAGTGATTACCGGCCTGTCCGGCTCCGGCAAGTCCTCGCTGGCGTTCGACACCCTGTATGCCGAAGGGCAGCGCCGCTACGTCGAATCGCTGTCCGCTTATGCCCGCCAGTTCCTGTCGCTGATGGAAAAACCGGATGTCGACCATATCGAGGGGTTGTCCCCCGCTATTTCCATCGAGCAGAAATCCACCTCGCATAACCCGCGCTCAACCGTCGGGACGATTACCGAAATCCACGACTACCTGCGCCTGCTGTTCGCCCGCGTCGGCGAGCCGCGCTGTCCCGATCACGACGTGCCGCTGGCGGCGCAAACCGTCAGCCAGATGGTGGATAACGTGCTGTCGCAGCCGGAGGGCAAGCGCCTGATGCTGCTGGCGCCGATCGTCAAAGACCGCAAAGGCGAGCACAGTAAAACCCTGGAAGGCCTGGCCACCCAGGGCTATATCCGCGCCCGCATCGACGGCGAAGTATGCGATCTCTCCGATCCGCCCAAACTGGAACTGCAAAAGAAACACACCATCGAAGTGGTGGTCGACAGGTTCAAGGTGCGCGAAGATCTGGCCCAGCGCCTGGCGGAATCGTTTGAAACCGCGCTCGGCCTGTCAGGCGGCACGGCGGTGGTGGCCGAGATGGACGGCGGCGATGCCGAGGAGATGCTGTTTTCGGCCAACTTTGCCTGCCCGATCTGCGGTTATAGCATGCCGGAGCTGGAACCCCGGCTGTTCTCATTTAATAACCCGGCCGGCGCCTGCCCCACCTGCGACGGACTGGGCGTGCAGCAATACTTCGATCCGGAACGTGTATTGCAGAACGAGGAAATCTCGCTGGCGGGCGGCGCCATTCGCGGCTGGGATCGGCGCAACTTCTACTATTTTCAAATGCTGCGCTCCCTGGCGGACCATTATAAGTTCGATGTGGAAGCGCCGTTCAATGCGCTGGACGCCTCGGTACAGCAAAAAATCCTGTTCGGCTCCGGCAAGGAAACCATTGAGTTCAGGTATATCAACGATCGCGGCGACAGCTCGGTCAGGCGCCATCCTTTCGAGGGCGTGCTGCCGAACATGGAGCGCCGCTATAAGGAAACCGAATCCTCGGCGGTGCGCGAGGAACTGGCGAAATACATCAGCAACCGGCCCTGCGCCAGCTGCGGCGGCACCCGCCTCAGGCGCGAGGCGCGCCATGTGTTTGTGGAAAACACCACCCTGCCGACCATTTCCGATATGGGCATCGGCAATGCGCTGGGGTTCTTTGATGAGATGAAACTCAGCGGCCAGCGCGCGCAGATTGCGGACAAAATCCTCAAGGAGATCCGCGATCGGCTGAAATTCCTGGTGAACGTGGGCCTGAACTACCTCTCGCTGTCCCGCTCGGCGGAAACCCTGTCCGGCGGCGAGGCGCAGCGCATCCGCCTGGCCAGCCAGATCGGCGCCGGCCTGGTGGGGGTGATGTATGTGCTGGACGAACCGTCCATCGGGCTGCACCAGCGCGATAACGAACGCCTGCTGGAAACGCTTATTCATTTGCGCAACCTCGGCAATACGGTGATTGTGGTCGAACATGACGAAGACGCCATCCGGTCGGCGGATCATATTATCGATATCGGCCCGGGCGCGGGGGTGCACGGCGGCGAAATCGTCGCGGAAGGCACCGCCGAGCAGATCATGGCCAATCCGGCCTCGCTGACCGGCCAGTTCCTAAGCGGCAAGCGGGAAATCGCCATCCCCGAACACCGCATACCGGCCGACCCCACCAAGGTGCTGAAGCTTATCGGCGCCCGGGGCAATAACCTCAAGGATGTTACGCTGACCCTGCCGGTGGGCCTGTTTACCTGCATCACCGGCGTCTCGGGTTCCGGTAAATCGACGCTTATCAATGACACGCTGTTCCCAGTGGCGCAGCGCCAGCTCAACGGCGCCACCACCACCGAGGTCGCCCCTTATCGCGATATCCAGGGCCTGGAACATTTCGATAAGGTCATTGATATCGACCAAAGCCCCATCGGGCGCACGCCGCGCTCCAACCCGGCGACCTATACCGGCGTATTCACGCCGGTGCGTGAACTGTTTGCCGGCGTGCCTGAATCCCGTACCCGCGGTTATACGCCGGGGCGTTTCAGTTTTAACGTGCGCGGCGGACGTTGCGAAGCCTGCCAGGGCGACGGGGTGATAAAAGTGGAAATGCACTTTCTGCCGGATATCTACGTGCCCTGCGATCAGTGCAAAGGGCAGCGCTACAACCGTGAAACCCTGGAAGTGAAGTATAAGGGTAAAAATATCCACGAGGTGCTGGATATGACCATCGAGGACGCCCGCGAGTTTTTTGACGCGGTGCCCGCACTGGCGCGCAAGCTGCAAACCCTGATCGACGTGGGCCTGTCCTATATCCGGCTGGGCCAGTCGGCGACCACGTTGTCCGGCGGCGAGGCGCAGCGCGTGAAGCTGGCGCGCGAACTGTCGAAACGCGGCACCGGGCAGACGCTGTATATCCTTGACGAACCCACCACCGGGTTGCATTTTGCCGATATCGAACAGCTGCTGGCGGTACTGCACCAGCTGCGCGATCAGGGCAATACCATCGTGGTTATCGAGCATAACCTGGACGTGATTAAAACCGCGGACTGGATTGTCGATTTGGGTCCGGAAGGGGGCAACGGCGGCGGCGAAATCCTGATCTCCGGCACGCCGGAAACGGTGGCGGCCTGTGAAACCTCGCATACCGCGCGTTTTCTCAAGCCGATCCTGGCGCGCAAACATCATCCGGTAACCTCCGTCGGGTGATGGCGCAAAGCCGCCCTACCCAACGCCGGGCAACCACCCGGCGTTGTTTCCCTGCCTTATTGGGTATACGCCGCCTCGTGAAAATCAATTTCCCACACCAGCACCTGGCGGTAAAGGTCGGAAAGGCGCTGGCGCTCCGTCTCCGGCAGGGCCGCGGCGAGGGCGTCCAATTCCTCTTTTAACCAGCGCGCCTGGGCAAAAAACGCCTCGGCGGCATGCATCTCCACCCAATGGCGCAAATCGGCGTCCGACTGCGCCGACTCGCTGACGCGCCGACACCAGGCGTAATACATCCACTCGGCGCCGAACATCAGGGTAATAATATCCGCATAGCCCCCCTGCCGCGCCGCCGCCAGCATACCGTCGCGAAAACGGGCGACCGCCGGCACATCGCGCCTGTAGTTGTTAATATCGATGCCGCGCCTTGCCAGCACGTCCTCAAAATAGCCCATCTGCTCGTCCACCAGCGCGTTTAGCACGCCCACCAGCCAGCGCTGCTGGCGGATGCCAGGCGCCTTGCTCACCGCCAGGGCAAAAATGCCGATGGCCGTGGCGACAAAATCGCCTTCAAACACCAGGTACTGGTTAAACACCCGCGCCGGCAGCCGATCCTGCCCGATATCGGTGACAAAACGATGCTGCTGCATGGCCTGCCAGGTGGATTGATGTTCCGCCAGCAATTGTTCGCTAAAACTTATCACGATCACGCCTCCAGCGCGGCCCGCGCCGCGGCCATAAAATGTTTAACCCGCGCCGGCTCCACTTCGTTCCACCATACGCCGCCCACTTTCAGGGTGCTGGCCACGATCACCCCCTGGGTGCGCTGCAGGATCTGTCCTACGTTATCTGGCGTGACGCCCGACCCGACCAGCAACGGCAACGCCGTGGCCGAACGGATTTCGTCAATTTCCTCCAGGGTGGCGCTGTCGCCGGTGCGCTGGCCGGTGGCGATCACCGCGTCGGCCTGGAAAAAATCCACATCGCGGGTCAGTTCCTGGATGGAGCGATCGGCGACAATGGCATGGCTGCCGTGTTTTACATGGCTGTCGGCAAACACCCGGATATGCTCGGCGCGCAGCAGGCTGCGATAACGCAGCGCCCTGGCCGCCGCCCCCTCGATAAAACCTTCGTTGGCGATGTAGGCGTTCGCCCATTGGTTGACCCGGATAAAATCCGCGCCGCCCGCCAGCGCCGTGGCCAATGCCGGCAACGCCGCATTGGCCAATACATTGATGCCGAGCGGCACGCCGAATTCCATCTTAATACGATCGGTGATTACCGACATTAACGCCGCCGTTTCCGGGCCGATATCCTCAGGTTTAGAAAAAGGAATATCGCCGTGGTTCTCGACAATTAATCCATGCACACCGCCTTCAATATAACTTTTTGCGTCATAGAGCGCGCGATCAATTATTTTAGCAAAAGACTGGCCTTTATATTGTGGCGAGCCGGGAAAGGCTTCGCAATGGACCACGCCAATAATCGCTTTGTTTCTTGAAAATATATCTTGTATTGCGCTTGGTTTTTCTGCTGATATAGATGCCATTATGTTTCACCTTCTAAGGAATAATTTATGCACGTCTATGTCGTGGGTAATATGGGCGTTGACCAGACCTATCAAATCGATGAACTGCCGGAAAAAGGCGCATCGATCCATGGCCGAAAAATATCGCAGGATCTTGGCGGTAAAGGCGCCAATCAGGCCGTAATATTGGCCCGCTGCGGAATAAGCACCACATTAATCGCCGCCCGCGGCAACGATCATCAGGGTGACTGGTGTCGCGATAAATTAGCTCAGGAATCATTAACATTATTTCCAGAAGAACCCTTGGATTGTGCGACCGATACCTCGATTATCTTAAACAGCGCCGACGGTGATAACGCCAATATTACCACCACCACCGCCGCCGGGATGTTATCGCTGGCGCAGATAACTGCCGTCCTGGCCGATGCCCGGCCGGGCGATATCGTCTTGCAGCAGGGTAATTTCTCCTTTGATAAAACGCGCGCCATTTTTGAATATTGCCGCAGCCGCCGGTTATACACCGTGTTTAATCCCTCGCCGGTCAAAACGGAATTCGCCCGGCTCTGGCCGCTGGTCGATTTGGCCGTGGTGAACAGCGTCGAGGCCCGTTTGCTCAACGCCGCCCTGGAAAACAGGACCGACGCCGCACGGCGCCTGCTGGCCGGCGGCAACGGCGCCCTGGTCATGACCCTGGGCGCCGACGGCGCGGTATTGTTCAGGGACGGCCGGCAACTGCGGGCCGAAGCCGCGCCCTGCCGGGTCGTCGACACCACCGGCGCGGGCGATACCTTTTTGGCGGCCATGCTGGCCTCCGCGCTGCGGCGCGACCTGCCGGTTGATGCTATCGCCCTGCGGCACGCGGGCCTGGCGGCGGCAGTCACCATCGGCCGCAGCGGTACGCTGCGCGCGTTTCCCACCCGCGCCGAGCTTGACGCCATCCTGGCGTGACCGGACGCGTTCATCCATCCCGGCCCGGGCCGGGATGCCGTACGGGTAATGGCGTTATCACCCATGACCATCAACACCGATCCGATCGGCGTTATTTAAACAATGGCCGATAGGTATCGACGTTGGTTTTGGTCACCACCGCGGCCGGTACCAGGATATTTTTCTCCACGCTGTTGCCGGCGGTTACCGCGTTTAGCGCCTTCAACGCCTCGGCGCCCATTTTCTGCGGATCCTGCTGCAGTACCGCCGCCACATACCCCTGATCGATACCGGCAATCGCCTGGGCGGTCAAATCCCAGCCGAAGACCTTGATATCGCCCTGGCGCCCCTGGTTGACCACCGCCGCCATGGCACCCAGCAGCGCCGGCTCGCCGGTGGCGTAAATCGCGGTCATATCCGGGTTGCCGGTGATCAGGTTTTCCGCCGCGGTCAGGGCATCATCCTGGATATTGCGTCCGTCCACCACATCGGCGACGGTAATCGCCGGATTCTTTTTTATCGCGTCTTCAAAACCTTTCTGCCGGGCATTCTGAATGGCTGAGTTCAGGGCGCCGACAATACCGACCTTCGCTTTGCCGTTCATATTTTTTTGTACATAATCGGTAAAATAATCGCCCAGGATCTGGCCTCCTTTGACATTATCCACGCCCACCTGGGATTTTTGCGGGCCGTCCGGGAGTACTGCATCGATGGCGATAACCGGTATATGGGCGTCCGCCGCTTCCTTAATGGCGGGCATAATGCCGTTGACATCAATAGCATCCACCAGGATGCCTTTCACTCCCTGCTGGATATAGTTTTCGATGGCGTCATTCTGCGCCACCGGATTGTCGTTGGCATTAAAGATGACCAATGATTTACCGCTCTCTTTCGCGGCTTCCTGCGCGCCTTTATTCATCAGGTTAAAGAACAACGCCTGCTGGTTAATTTGCACCAGCGCGTAGGTGGGCGGCGCGTCCTTGGCCATTGCCCCGGCGGAGAAAACCCCGCCGGCCACGAGCGCGGCGGCGCTTAGCGAGCATGCTACAGTACGGATAATTTTTTTACTGGCATAGAATGACATAACGTTGTCCTCGTCGGAAATAAACGCTCAGGGCATGATGGGAAATGTAAAGCGGCAGCCGCGTTACGCATCAAGGATTATTTTTTGGCGGGACAAATATCTGATAGCGCGAAGAAACATTCCCGGGCTTAAATCGTTTTCGCCGGGTTTGCATACATCGTCACTGCTGAATCCTTACCATAACCTGTCCATGTAGGCTATTTCACGGCAGGAACCAACAGGCTTGGGAATAACTCCCGGTTACTCTTTGGTGCAGGTAAACTGTTAATTACAATTAATCGGCGCCGTTTTTTTGTCAAGCGCTAATTTTTTTATGGCTAGCAGCCGGGAGCCCGCGCCGGCTAAAAAAAGGCTGTAAACGCCTGACTAAAATGTGTTAACAATACCGCTGGATTCACTGACAGCGGTGGGCTGGATGGGTAAAAAAAGGGTCGTACTGTCGGATGTCGCCGCTCTGGCAGGCCTGTCCAAGGCTACCGTTTCGCGCTACCTGAATAACAGCATCGTCCTGCCGCAGGCCACTATTACGCGTATCGAGGATGCCATTGCCAGTCTGGACTATCGGGCCAACAGCCTGGCGCGCCGCCTGAGCAAGGGCGGCAGCGAGACTATCGGCCTGGTGCTGCCGGATATTACCAATCCTTTTTTTGCCGAGCTGGCCGATGCGGCGGAAGAGGCGGCCTCTGAACACCACTACAGCCTGGTGCTGTGCATTACCCGCAATAATCCCGACAAGGAGCGTCAGTTTATCCGCTGGCTGGATACCTGCCAGGTGGACGGCCTGCTGTTCACGACCAACCGGCCCGATAACGGCCTGCTGCGCGAGGAGTTGCTGGGCCATCAGCGCATCGTGCTGATTGACGAGGATATCCCGGGCAGCGCCGTGCCTAAGGTCTTTGTCGATAATGTCCAGGGCGGAATACTGGCCACCCAGCATTTGCTTGATGCCGGACACCGGCGTATCGCCTTTGTCGGCGGTCCCGACGCCCTGATGAGCGTGCGGGAACGGCATGAAGGATTCAGGCAGGCGATGGCGCGCGCCGGTTTGAGCTGCCCGCCGGAATGGGTACTGTATGGTGATTACAGCCGCGAGTTTGGCCAGGCCGCCCTGCACCGGCTGCTGGCGCTGCCGGATGCGCCGAGCGCGGTATTCGCCGCCAGTGATTATCTGGTGCTGGGTCTGCTGGACGGACTGCGCCAACGGGGCCAAAGCGCCCCCGACGCGCTGTCGCTGGTCGGCTTCGATGACGCCAGCTATGCCGAGCTTATCACCCCGCGGCTGTCCACCATTCGCCAGCCCGCCCGGCTGCTGGGCCGCACCGCCATTGAGATTATGATGAAGCTGCTTGGCGGCGGCCAGGCGGTGGCCCAGGTTACCCGCATCCCGGTGGAATGGATTGGCCGCGATTCGGTTAAACCTTATGCTCCGGTCTAACGCTTTTGCACCATAACGGCGCATGCCTGCACAACCCTGCGTCACGGCGCGGTAATCCGCGCCGGTCCCCCTGACCGGCAAGTCCGGGATCGCAATGTTGCGAATAATTTTTATTATCTTAAAAAACAGTTAAATACCGGTTTATTGCACGACTATGTCGCCCCCTGCCCATCCTGAATGGCATGAAAGCTGCTTGATGGCGTATGGCGATACAAATATCCATGAGCAGCGCGTTATTGCGAGTGGAGCGGCGAAAGTGGATTCCCGTTATTTTGGTAAACCGGTTTACAAAGGAATGCAAACCGAAAATAACGGCAATTTCCGACGCCGGCGTGACGGCCCTGCGGGCCGGCATGTCCCCCCTTCGTATTTGTTAACACGAGTGGAGGTTAATCAATGGCTGTAGCACAGAGGGTGCCACCCCGGGTGGAGATGGTGGCCATCACCAAAACCTACGGATCCATACGTTCGCTACGCGGCGTCAATCTCAAGCTGGCGCCGGGCGAGGTGCTGGGACTGGTCGGCGATAACGGCGCGGGCAAATCCACGCTGACCAAGATTTTATCCGGCGCGGTGGTCCCCTCCAGCGGCGCCATCCGCATCGACGGCAGCGAACAGCGATTCGCCACGCCCGCCGATGCCCGCCGCTGCCATATCGAAATGGTCTATCAGGATTTATCGTTGTGCGACACGGTGGATGTGGCCGGTAATTTATTTATGGGCCGGGAGCCGCAGACGCGGCTACTGGGCATGCCGTTCCTGGATGAAAAAAGAATGCATGCCGAGGCGCGGGACATGCTGCAGGGGCTGGGCATTTCCATTCCCGATACCCGTCTGCTGGTGCGCAACCTGTCCGGCGGGCAACGGCAGGCCATCGCCATCGCCCGCGCCGCGGCATTCGAACCCAAGGTGCTGATCATGGATGAGCCGACCGCCGCGCTGGCGGTGGCCGAGGTGGAGGCGGTTCTGGCGTTAATCAAACGCGTCAGCGCCCGCGGGGTCAGCGTGATCCTGATTACCCACCGCTTACAGGATCTGTTCCTGGTATGCGATCGCATTATGGTGATGTACGAGGGCACGAATGTTGCCGACCGCCGGGTGGCCGATACCAGCCTGGCGGAAATCGTTAACCTTATCGTTGGCGAAAAGTTCGAGGCGCATTCCGCCCGCGCCCATTAACGGGGGATCTCCGCATGAGTATGATAAATATGACCAGTACCCGAATGATCCGGCACTCCCTGCCAAGACGCATCCTGCACAATCACTCCGGCGTGGTCAGCATCGCGCTGTTTTGCCTGTTCTGCTGCGTGGTGTTTGCGCTGATTACCGATAACTTCCTCAGCGGCGCCAACTGGCTGAATATTATTCGCCAGAGCGCGCCGCTGCTCATTGTCGCCACGGCCATGACGCTTGTGATCACCACCGGCGGCATCGACCTGTCGGTAGGATCCACCCTGGCCCTGGTGGGCGCGCTGTCCGCCATTGCCCTGAATAACTGGGGATTGCCCTGGCCGGTGGTGCTGCTGGGCGGCCTGGCGCTCGGCGGGATGATAGGCGTGCTTAACGGGTATTTTATCGCCTATGAAGGCATCCCGGCCTTTATCGTCACCCTGGCGACGCTTGCGGTGGTGCGCGGCGTGGCGCTGCTGATAACCCAGGGCTATTCCATTCCCATCCCGGCCGATAGCCCTTTTACCCTGCTGGGACGGGCATGGGTGATAGGGTTGCCCTTGCCGGCCATCCTGGGCGTGCTGGCCCTGCTTTGCGGGCATGTATTGCTTAATCACACCCGTTTCGGCCGTTATGTCACCGGCATCGGCTCCAACACCGAAGGGGTCAGGCGCGCGGGGGTCAATACCCGCGCCACCACCCTGTGGGTGTATGTGCTAAGCGGCATGAGCGCCGCGCTGGCGGGAATGATTATTACCGCCCGCCTGGGCAGCGGTTCCTCCAACCAGGGCGAGGGATTCGAGCTGCAGGTTATCGCCGCGGTGGTGCTCGGCAGCACCAGCCTGTTCGGCGGATTCGGCACCATTATCGGTACCCTGCTGGGGGCCCTGTCCATTGCCGTAATCCAAAACGGACTGATCCTGTCGCATATATCGCCGTTTTATACCCAAATTGCCACCGGCACCATAATCCTGCTGGCAATCTGGCTCAATACCCGCATTTTTAATCCCGTGCCGACCAAAGGATAGACAGGATGCAAAACTCGATTTTCCGCCATGCCGATCCGCTGCCGCTCGGCGTGGACAGCGGTTATGTGATGACGGTGCTCGGCCCGCTGCCGGTGGCGCGGATGGGGGTGACCCTGATGCATGAGCATATTCTGCTGGATGCTTCCGGCAAATGGGTGCCGCCCTGCTGCTGCAGCGAACGCCACCTGGCCGAAATGCCGGTGCGGATGGAAAACCTCGGCGAACTGGCGCTCAATCCCCTGGCCAGCCGCGATAATTGCCAGCTGTTCGACCCGGAGCTGGCGGTGGCGGAGCTGATGAAATTTCGCGCGCTCGGCGGCGAAACGGTGGTTGATCCCACGAATATCGGCATCGGCCGCGATCCGCTGGCGTTGCAGCGCATTTCGCGCCTTACCGGCCTGAATATCGTGATGGGCACCGGCTTTTACCTGGAACCCTCGCATCCGGCCTACGTCAAGACCCGATCGGTGGAACAGTTAACGGAGCAGCTTATCTACGATGTCGGCGGCGCCGTGGAAAAACCGCTGGTTATCGCCGGGCTTATCGGCGAAATCGGCGTATCCGCCGCGTTTACGCCGGATGAAGAAAAATCGCTGCGCGCCGCCGGACGCGCCAGCGCCGCCACCGGCGTGCCGATGGAAATCCATTTGCCGGGCTGGGAACGCCACGGCCACCGGGTGCTGGACATCCTGGAGCATGAGGGCGCCGACCTGCGCCATGTGGTACTGTGCCATATGAACCCCAGTTTCCAGGATAAAACCTATCAGCGCGATCTGGCGCGGCGCGGCGCGTTCCTGGAATACGATATGATCGGCATGGGTTATTATTATGCCGATGAAGCCGCGCAATCGCCGTCGGACGAAGAAAACGCCCGCGCCATTCGCGAGCTTATCGACGACGGGTTTATTCAACAGGTGCTGCTGTCCCAGGATGTATTCCTGAAAACCATGCTGACCCGCTATGGCGGCCATGGCTATGGTTATATTCTTAAGCATTTTGTACCGCGCCTGCGGCGCCACGGCATCAGCGGCGAGCAGTTGGAAACCCTGATGATCGATAATCCCCGGCGTGTCTTTACGCGCTGAATGCCGCGGGGCATCGCCCCCGTGGCGCTGATTGCGGACCAAGCCATGAACCCGAACGATGACGTTATTTCACTCACCCGCGCCCTGGTGCGGTTTAATACCATCAATCCGCCCGGCGACGAGTCTTTATGCATGGCATTCCTGGCGGATTATCTGCGGGAACAGGGATTCAGCATCGATCTCAAGCGGTTCGGCGAGCGGCGGTTTAACCTGGTGGCCCGCCTCGCGGGCCGGCGGGCCGACGAGAAACCGCTGGCGTTCACCGGCCATGTGGATACCGTGCCGCTCGGCAATGCGGAGTGGCGTTTTGACCCCTTTGCGGGCGAAATCAGCGACGGCCGGCTGTACGGGCGCGGCGCCAGCGATATGAAAGCGGCCATCGCCGCCTTTATCGTCGCCTGCCGCCAGTATCGCGACGCCATCCTGGCAGGCCCCGGCGTGGTGCTGGTTTTAACCGGCGGCGAGGAAACCGGCTGCGACGGCGCCCGGGCGTTGATCGACGCGGCGCGCGACACATTGCCGGCGGCAGGCGCGCTGATTGTCGGCGAACCCACCGCCAACTATCCGGTCATCGGCCATAAGGGCGCCTTGTGGCTGCGCTGCGAAACCCGGGGAAAAACCGCCCACGGCGCCATGCCGGAGTTGGGTATCAACGCCATTTACCTGGCCGCCGAGGCAATAGGCAAGATCCGTCATTTCGCGCCGGGCGCGCCGCATCCGCTGATGAAACAGCCCACCCTGAACGTCGGCACCATCCGCGGCGGGCTGAATATCAATTCGGTACCGGACCATAGCCAATTTGACGTGGATATCCGCACCGCGCCCAATCTGCGTCATGACGAAATCCGCCAGCGGCTGACCACCGCGCTGGGCGATACCGTGACGGTGACGACGCTTGTGGATCTGCCCGCGATACTGACCGAGCCCCGCAACGCCTGGATCCGCCGGGTATTCGAACGCTGCGCCCCGCTGCATGACGCGCAGCCAGAGCCGCGCGTGGTGCCCTATTTTACCGACGCCTCGCTGCTGCTGGGCGCGCTGGGCGCGCCGCCGTGCATTATCCTCGGCCCCGGTGAACCGACGATGGCGCATCAAACCGACGAATACTGCGCGGTGGATAAACTACGGCAGGCCGTAGCGCTGTATGGCGCTTTAATTAGCGACTGGGGAAAATACGGCGCGGCGTAACGGCACAGGCGCCGCCGCGGGGTGAGCGCGTTTTCGCCCTGTCAGATATTCAGTTCCTGGCGCCGCGCGTCCGGCAGCGATTCCACCGCCAGCTGCCAGGAGGCGTCGGCCAGGTGATAAAACTGCGAATCAGGGATATCCCCGTCCAGGAACAGCGTATTCCAGTGCGTTTTATTCAACAGGCCGCACGGCACGATGGCTTGATATTCCGCGCGCAGCGATGCCGCCATTTCCGGACTGCTTTTCAATGAAATCACGGGCTTGCCATTCATTTCGTGGGTCATGGCGAACATAACCTCCCCCACTTTTACCTGACTGGCCTGCCATTCTTGCCGCAGGCTCTGTTCCGTGCCCGGCTTATCCATGCAATACGCCAGAAATGTGGATTGATCCATATTTACTCCCCTTGCAGGGTAGCGACGATGCGGCGCTCCCCTCCCCGATTACGATGTTCACCCAGCCAGATGCCCTGCCAGGTCCCCAATAGCAATTTACCCCGACCGATGGGGATCAACAGTGACGCACCCAGTAAAGACGATTTAATGTGCGCGGGCATATCGTCCGCGCCTTCGTAATCATGTTCATAGGGGGCGTCCTCGGGCACCTGGCGCAGGAAATGGCTTTCCATATCGGTTCTGACGCTGGGGTCGCAGTTTTCATTCAGCGTCAGCGAGGCGGAAGTATGCTGCAGCAATAAATGCAGCAGGCCGGTGCGAATATCGGCAAGCGCGGGGAGCTGGCCGGCTATCTCGTCGGTGACCAGGTGAAAACCGCGCGCGCGGGCTTTCAGGATCAGGGTTTGTTGATGCCACATAGTTCAGGCTCCTTTCAGTAAGTTTAAGTATAGCAGCGCGAGCATAGGGGCATACCGGCGTGGAAAGGGGTGATTAATAGAGGGGGAACCGGAGAAAAGCGGGCGTTCATGGCAGGCGCCGGCGGCCCGCCGCCGGCAAAACGCGCGACGGGCCGTCAGGGCATTGCCGGGCACATTACAGCGCGGCGATAGCCCGCGCTACCCGCTGGACGTTATCGGTGTTCAGACCGGCGAGGCACATCCGGCCGCTGCCAATCAGATAAACGCCAAACTCGTCGCGCAGCCGGTCCACCTGCCGCGGGCTAAGGCCGGTATAGCTGAACATGCCGCGCTGCTCCAGCAAATAGTCAAAACGACGCGCGGGCAACGCGACTTTCAGCGCGCCCACCAGGTCCCGGCGCATCTGCAGGATACGCGCGCGCATGGCGGCGACTTCCTCACGCCACAGCGCGTACAGCGCCGGATCGTTAAGCACCCGCGCCACCACCTGCGCGCCAAAATTAGGCGGGCTGGAATAGTTACGGCGCACGGTGGACGTCAGCTGGCCCAGAACGCGCCCGGCTTCTTCCGCGCTGGCGCAGACCACGGACAACGTTCCCACCCGCTCGGCATAGAGCGAGAAAATTTTCGAGAACGACTGGCTTACCAGGCAGGGCAGTCCCAGCCGCGCCATTTCGCGCACCGCATAGGCATCCTCATCCAATCCTTCGCCAAAGCCCTGGTAGGCAATATCCAGGAACGGGATGAGTTCCCGCTCCGCCACCACGCTGATAACCCGGTCCCATTGTTCGCGGGTGAGATCGGAACCGGTGGGGTTGTGGCAGCACGGATGCAGCAGCACGATGCTCTGGGCCGGCAACTGGCGCAGGCATTCCAGCATGGCGCTGACATTGACCGTCAGCGTTTCGCCGTCAAAATAGGGATAACGGTTGACCTTAAACCCTGCGCCGGAAAAAATGGCCACATGATTTTCCCAAGTCGGATCGCTGACCCAGACTTCGGACTGCGGGAAATAATCCCTGAGGAAATCCGCGCCAATCCTTAACCCTCCCGAGCCGCCCAGGGTCTGGATGGTGGCAATGCGCAACGCCGCGCGCATCGGATGATGCTCACCGAACAGCAGCGACTGGCTGGCGGAACGGTACGAGGCCAGTCCCGCCATCGGCAGGTAGGATGATGCCTGCGTCGGGCTGACTTCAAGCAGGGATTCGGCTTGCGCCACCGATTTCAATTGCGGAATAATCGCCTGCTCATTGTAATACAGCCCTATGCTCAGGTTGACTTTGTCCGGTCGCGGGTCCTGTTTGTAGGTTTCCATCAGCGACAGGATTGGATCCCCCGCATAAGCATCAACATTCTGGAACACAGTGCAGCTCTCCTGGGTTGTCGGGTTCAAATATGAAACCTCGCCACTACATTACCAAATAAATATAATTATTTGTCATAACCCTAATTAAAATTTAACGGATGTCGCCGCCATCCACATACTCGCGCGCGACCCGCGAGGTGACCTTGGTGATAAGCTCATAGGCGCTGATGCCGCTGGCGGCGGCAATGCGTTCCACCGGAAGCCGCGGCCCCCACAGCTCGACGCGGTCGCCCACGCGCTCACGCCCGTCCGGCCCGAGATCGACGGTCAGCATATCCATGGAAACCCTCCCCGCCAGCGGCACTTCGCGGCCATTAACCAGCACCGGGGTGCCGTTCGGCGCGCTGCGCGGATAACCGTCGCCGTAGCCGAACGCCACCACGCCGAGGCGGGTATCGCGCGGGCTGACCCAGGTGCCGCCGTAACCGCAGGCTTCGCCGGCACGATGGCGGCGCACCGCAATCAGCACGGAGGCGAGGGTCATCGCCGGGCGAAAACCGTCGTTCGCCGCCGTGTTGTTATCAAGCGGCGAGACGCCGTAGAGCAGGATGCCGGGGCGCACCATATCGCGGTGGGATTGCGGCCACAGCAGGATGCCGCCGGAAGCGGCAATGGATTGTTTGCCCGGCCTGCCCTGCGCGAAGGCGTCGAAAACGGCCAGTTGCCGGCGGGTGGTATCCAGCTCCGGCTCGTCGGCGCGGGCGAAGTGGCTCATGATATTCACCGGCCCGGCGACATTCCGACAGGCCGCCAGCCGCGCGTAGAACGCCTCGGCCTGGGACGGACGTACGCCCAGGCGGTGCATGCCGGTATCCAGCTTCAGCCAGACCTCGAGGGGATGCGCCAGCGTAGCCTGTTCCAGCGCCTGCAGCTCCTCGGGGCTGTGCACCGCGGTGGCGAGACGGTATTCGGCCAGGAGCGGCAGCTCATCGGCGCTGAAAAATCCCTCCAACAGCAAAATCGGCTTGGTGATGCCGGCTTTGCGCAGCTGAAGCGCCTCGTCAAGACGCGCAACGCCAAAATAATCGGCCTCATCCTGCACGGCGAACGCGGTTTCCAGCAGCCCATGACCATATGCCTGCGCTTTTACCACCGCCACCACGCGGCTATGCGGCGCCAACCGGCGAACCTGCCGTAGGTTATGGCGCAACGCATCACGGTCAATAACGGCGATTGCCGTTTTCATTATCCTTGTCCTGGTTGTTAATCATCATCATATTGCGGCCCGGCGTAACTATCGAACCGCGACCACTGTCCGTTAAAGGTCAGCCGTACCGTCCCGATCGGGCCGTTACGTTGCTTGCCGAGAATAATTTCCGCGATACCTTTCATATCGCTGTTTTCGTGATAGACCTCGTCACGATAGATAAACATGATCAGATCGGCATCCTGCTCGATGGAGCCGGATTCACGCAGATCGGAGTTGATCGGACGTTTATCGGCGCGCTGCTCCAGGCCGCGATTGAGCTGGGACAGCGCCACTACCGGTACCTGCAATTCTTTTGCCAACGCTTTCAGCGAACGGGAAATTTCGGCGATTTCCAGGGTACGGTTTTCCGACAACTGCGGCACGCGCATCAGCTGCAGGTAGTCGATCATGATAAGGCTCAGGCCGTCGTGCTCGCGAAAAACCCGCCGGGCGCGCGAGCGTACATCGGTCGGCGTCAGCCCCGACGAGTCATCGATATACATATTGCGTTTTTCCAGCAGGATGCCCATGGTGCTGGAAATTCGCGCCCAGTCCTCATCGTCCAGCTGGCCGGTGCGGATACGCGTCTGATCGACGCGGGACAGTGACGCCAGCATACGCATCATGATTTGCTCGCCGGGCATTTCCAGGCTGAAAATCAGCACCGGTTTATCCTCGGTCATAGCGGCGTTTTCACACAGGTTCATGGCGAACGTGGTTTTACCCATCGACGGGCGCGCCGCGATGATAATCAAATCGGATTTCTGCAGGCCGGCGGTTTTTTTATCCAGATCGGAATAACCGCTTGAGACGCCGGTAACGCCGTCATGCGGTTTTTGGTACAACTGCTCGATGCGCGCCACGGTGTCTTCCAGGATGCGGTCGATGCTCTTGGGACCTTCATCCTTGCTGGCGCGGTTTTCGGCAATCTGGAATACCCTGGATTCCGCCAGATCGAGCAAATCCTCGCTGCTGCGCCCCTGGGGATCGTAACCGGCGTCGGCGATTTCGTGGGCGACGGCGATCATTTCACGCACCACCGCCCGTTCCCGCACGATATCGGCATAGGCCGAGATATTGGCCGCGCTGGGCGTGTTTTTGGATAATTCCGCCAGGTAGGCGAACCCGCCCACCGAATCCAAATCGCCTTTCTGCTCCAGCGACTCGGAAAGCGTGATTAGATCGATCGGCTTGTTCAGCTCCAGCAAACGCTGCATCTCGCCAAAAATCAGGCGGTGGGGACGATTGAAGAAGTCCTTGGCGGTGACGCGTTCCGCGACGTTATCCCAACGTTCATTATCCAGCATCAATCCGCCCAATACCGACTGCTCCGCTTCCAGCGAATGGGGAGGAAGTTTCAGACCCTCGACCTGGCGGTCACGGGAAAATTGTGTTTTGGCGGCTGGTTTTTTTTCTGACATGGAATAATGGTTTTGCCTGATAGATGCGACATTGGGTAAAACAGCATTGTAGCGTTGATTGTCGCCAAATCCTATGCGGCTTTGCAAACCGGTATTAAGCGCTTATGGTTAAATAAAGGGTAAATAACATTGTCCAAGCGAGGAACAGACATGGCCAAGCGCATTCAGTTTGCCGCCAACGGCGGACCGGAAGTGATGCAATACGTGGAGTTTAACCCGGCGGATCCGGCGGC
Source organism: Sodalis sp. RH14 (assembly GCF_047324285.1). Lineage (NCBI taxonomy): Bacteria > Pseudomonadati > Pseudomonadota > Gammaproteobacteria > Enterobacterales > Bruguierivoracaceae > Sodalis > Sodalis sp. RH14. Next base: position 97,698 of record NZ_CP178739.1, on the reverse strand, counting down.
GGGCGAGGTGCAGGTTGCGAATAAAGCCATAGGCATCAATTACATCGATACCTATGTACGCAGCGGGTTATACCCGACGCCCGCCAAGCCGTCGGGCCTGGGGACCGAGGCCGCCGGCATTATCATCAAGGTGGGCGCCGGTGTCTCCGGGCTGAAGGCGGGCGATCGGGTGGTGTATGCGCAGTCGCCCCTGGGCGCCTATAGCGACGTGCATAACGTGCCGGAAAAAAATATCGCCCTCCTGCCCGACGCCATTTCGTTTGAGCAGGCCGCAGCGTCATTTTTGAAAGGCCTGACCGTCTTTTACCTGCTGCGCCAGACCTACGAAATCAAACCGAATGAAATTTTCCTGTTTCACGCCGCCGCCGGAGGTGTCGGCCGCATTGCCTGCCAGTGGGCCAAGGCGCTGGGCGCCAAGATGATTGGCACCGTCGGCTCGCAGGAAAAAGCCGCCCTGGCCAAAGAGGCCGGCGCCTGGGAAATCATCAACTACCGGGAAGAAAACGTGCCGGAACGCGTTGCGGCGCTGACCCAGGGGAACAAGGTGAGCGTGGTGTATGATTCAGTGGGTAAAAACACCTGGGAAGCTTCGCTGGACAGCCTGCGCCGGCGCGGCCTGATGGTCAGCTTCGGCAACTCGTCCGGCCCGGTGACCGGCGTTAACCTGGCCATCCTGAACCAAAAAGGCTCGCTGTACGTTACCCGTCCCTCGCTTAACGGATATGTCACCAATCGCGAAGAGCTGAAATTTGCCAGTAACGAATTGTTCTCGATGATTGCCAGCGGCGCCATCAAGATCACGGTACCGGAGCGGCAAAAATACCCCCTGGGCGAGGCACGGCGGGCGCACGAGGCACTGGAAAACCGTGAAACCAACGGCTCCTCATTATTAATACCCTGATTAAGTTCGGCCACATTATCCCTTCCCTTCTCCGACCGCGGGGATAATCCATGGCCAAAGCATGCCTTGCGCCATGCAAAAAAACGGGCCTTCTCACGAAGGCCCGTCGATTACAACGAACTGCAAAACGCGTGTGTAGGTAGGACAGTGGCTTAAACAACGGTGTATGCTGCTTATACAGCTATTATTCACCGATGCCGATGAAACGCTTATGCTAAAACCGAGGTATTATTCTAACAGGATAGATAAGTAAAATGCATACTTTGCCGCTGACTGACGTCAGCAAAACATCAAAGTGTGATCCATCGCCCACATTTCCCTTCCTTACTTATACGCATACGCCGCGCGCCTCATTTTTTGATAGTGGCATCCGGCCATGCGGTGCGAGGAAAAGCGCCTTGGGCGTAATAAGGCGAAAAAGGCAATGGACTTCCGATTATTGCCGCGCTTAATATTGAATTAGCCGATTTCATTGATGCTGATAAACATATGCTTTATCTATGCTGATTTATTTCCGCATTGCCCATGTGTGTGCAACAAATCCGATTGGGAATGAACAAACAAAAGATAATTTTGCCGGTATTTGTGCCGGCAATTTTAGCGTAATTTCTTAGAGGGGTGCTTATGTCTGACACATTTTATCAACCTGATTATGCACCAGAGCACAATTCGGTATGCCCGGTAAATCCGCTGGCGGTAGAGATATCCTTGACCTCTGAGACCTATTATATTAACCCACAAGTCATCCCGGATGTAACGCTGAGCCTTTTCGCCAGTTCGGCGGGGGTGCCCCATAGAGACGCGTTGGTAACCTGGAGTTCTTCTTTTGGTGAAATTACACAGGTCACTGAGACGGACAATAATGGGATCACCACTAATACGCTGATGAATTCAGTGGCAAATCCTCAATTCGGCACCGCGACGGTAACAGCTTCTGTCGGCGGTAATAGCGCATCAATTAATATAATCTATTTTAATGCCAGTTTGCTGCCGGTGCGCGTGAATGGTCTGACGACACAAAATGTCTTGCCCGGTAGCGTTATCAAACAAGGCGTCCAGGCACTCATATATCGCCCGGTTGTGCTGGCAATTGGCGACGTATTCACTTTTTACTGGGGGTCTTTTAAAACGCAAAGATTCTATGATGGTACGAATATCCCTTGGGTCATAGATATTTCCGGTCTAGTGGATGCAGGAGTCGACCTCGTTGACGGAACCTACCTTGTTTATTATGAAGTAGAAAGTCAGAACGGCTTTTTTCCCTCCACGCCATTGCTTCTTGCTATTGAAGGAAGCCCCTATAGTCTTCCAACTCTGGCCGCGCCAACATTACCCTACATATCCGATTATCGTATAACTTATAATGCCGCGGTCCAGGGCGTCATAGTGCAAATTCCCGGTGGCCAGCCGAATGTCTCCAACGGGGACCATTACAGAATAACGTTAGCACTCAGCACCTACGCCGGCGTACCTATCCGTAGTACGGTGGTAGCGGAGGGTGACGTGACCAACTCAACGGTGGGCACAAACGCCACTATAAATTATTTCAATCTCCGGGAACTCAGTGGCGTAAACGGCAGTATTTCTTATAGCATTATCAATCGTATTACAAATGCAGTTAGTGTTTCCAATATTACAAGAGTATTGATCAATACAGTGTTACCCGGATAGACGTATTACCAAAATATCCCGAGCCAGAACATAACCCTGGCTCTCATCGTCCGTAATAGTGAATTATGGACAAAAAGGGGAAACGCTATGGCATTGCCTGAACCTACAGTTCCTCAAAAAAAAGAGGGTGTCGTTACCGGAAACGATTTGGCGGTGGCGGGGGGACTGATTGTAATTGTTCCCCGCTATGTGACCGCAGGGCTGGGCGATTATATTGATCTCATATTTAATGGAACATCAGTACTCCAGCGCATTATTATGGATTTAGCCAATGAACCGCCATTTTCTACAATTATCCCGGCGTATAATGTTCCGAACGGAAATAACACGCTATTCTATACGGTCACAGATACGTTTAATCAAACGAGTACATCGCCGGCGGCGGAGGTCTTTATAACCGGCAATAGCCAGGCGCCTTCACCCCCGTTGGCTATGGCGGTTTCAACCAATGCCGCCAGTATTGATTACGACGCTATTAATGTAGAACCGTTTAATCAAGGGGCATTGGTGGGGAGGCCAACTGCCCAGGTTAATGTCACTGTTAGCGAACCTGCTTTTATTTATGAGTCGCACAGTCAGAAATATAGCTTTTTTTTAGACCAAAATGGGCTTGGATTTTTTAAGGTGTATTCGCCAAGACAAGTAATGATATATTTAACAGCCTATGAAACCGACAGGCCCGATCGCGTATTGCACGACACCATGATTTTTGGTCCTTATAAAATTGGCAATGAAAATATCGAAGCCATAAACTTTACCACTCATGCTCCGGCGAATGGCCGCACGCAGAATTCTATTTACCTGCAAACCCGCCCCCAGGCCGGGGGCATATATATCACCGAAATCGACGTTAGGGTAAACGGGCATGCCGTTATTGCCGGCTACAACGCGCAAGCCGCCACCATCGCGTTGAACAGCGACAATTCGGTCGCTATCAATATCACTAATACCTATGTCGAGAGGGTGACGGTGATCCTGCGGCTGCCGCAGGTTGCCGGTGGGGCATTCACGCTGAATACCGATTTCGTCGCGCAACCGGTCCCCGGCATTGCGGCACCCGGTTATGTCAGGGATAGATAGGAGAATCGCCTATGTATTATCTTGCAAACATGCGCCAGGAATTTTCAGTATCGCTATCCGCCACCTCATCCGCAACCGCAGACGGGCAGGATACCAATAGCGCGACGGCAACAGCCTTACGGGATAACGACATTTTGCTGGCAAATGAAGATACCCTGTTTACCTTATCCGGCAACGCGCGATTTACCAATGGCTTAGCAACACAGCAACTTCGTACCGGCGTAACGGGCAGGGCCCAGGTTTTTTTCACTAATCAAAGTGCGGAAACTGTTATCGTACAGGCCATTCTCATTAACCGACCCGGCGCGATAGATTCCGTTACGTCGCAATTCCACCCGCCGGGGACGCCGGGCATGATACCCTGGGTCATGGGGCGGCGATCCCAGCAAACGGCGAGATACACGGGGAATCCCACGCTGTTAACCGCGCTTAACCGTATGGATCGCACATTACTTAACGCCCATTGGCAATATGAAGGTGAATCGATTAGCGTCAGCGGCGCGTATTTTATTGATACCAAGCCGGAAAAAATTTTGCGGGTCACGGCCGGCGGTGCGACGGCGCGGATACGACCGTTGAACGTAATAATCAATGACAATCATTTCGGTGCTGTGGCCGCCTGCCTTAATAATGGCAGCGTTGTAGCATGGGGGAATGCTGAAGCAACGGTGCCGGGGGCAATAGCCGGCCTGCGCGATATCGTGACGCTTTGCGCCACGCTTAACGCCTTTGCCGGCCTGAGGCAAAATGGCGGCGTGATCGGCTGGGGGATCGCGGGCCGGGGCGGGGAGGTACCTGCCGACATAGGTAATTTACGTGACATTATAAGCCTGTGCGCCTGTGATTTTGCTTTTGCCGCCATTCGGCAAAACGGCGGGGTGGTGGCCTGGGGTTCGCCGTCCGAAGGCGGGTCGGTGCCCTACAACATCAGCCAACTTCGCGATATCGTCAGCCTGCGGGCAACGGCTAATGCCTTTAGCGCGTTGCGCCAGGACGGTAGCGTGGTGGCCTGGGGCACAGTTTCAGGCGGTGGCATCGTGCCACCGGAAGCCGAAGTATTACGCGATATCATAAGCGTAAGCGCATCAAACCTTACCTTCACCCTACTCAGGCGCAATGGCAGCGTATTGTCCTGGGGAGGGGGGCAGCAACTCCCGCCGGAAATCGGCGCGCTAACCGATATTATCAGCGTAGTGTCGGCAAACTATGCATTTGCGGCCTTACGCAGAGGCGGAGGCGTCGTCGCATGGGGTACCGCGCAGTATGGCGGGTCTGTGCCTATGGCAATCGCCACGTTACGGGATATCATCGCCCTGTGCGGCAACGGAGGCGCGTTTGCCGCTCTACGTCAAAATGGCAGTGTCGTAGCATGGGGTCATGAATACTTTGGCGGCCCCCTGCCGGGCGTCATCGGCAGTTTAAGGGATATTGTCTCTCTGAGCAGTACGGAAACAGCCTTTGCCGCCCTGCGCGCCGATGGTAGCGTGGCGGCATGGGGCTCGTCATTCGCAGGGGGAAACCCTCCATTAAATATCACATACTTACGTAATATACGCGCTATCTATGGCGGTAGAAGGTCTTTCGCCGCGCTACAGGATGACTCACGGGTCAGCGTATGGGGCGGCGGCGAAGCCGCGCAACAAGCCAATGTTCCCGCCGTGCTGGCCGGCAATATTTCCTATACCCTGCCGGTGTAACGACGGGTCCGCCTGTCAATTATCCGCGGTTATAGTCACCGTTTATTTTATAGAAAATTCATATAATTACCTGTACTGTTTATTTGCATGCCCAGGTTATAAGCGGCTAATGCCCCCAGGACCACCACATTTGCTTCCGCCGAGCCATTGGTTGCTTCAAGGGTGGCGATACCGTCAGCACCGGTAAAAACAGGGTTGACGACGGCCGCGGCAGTTGACGGCAGCTGGACACCAGACTGTACCCGGACAAAGGTGATATCTATTCTTGCGTTAGGCACCGGTTCGCCTCGCGGCGAAAGAAGGTCTATTTCGATTCTATTACGTGAAAAGCCGTCAGCGGGCTGATTATTGGTGATAACACGCCAGGTAGCGGTAGGCGACGCGAAACGGCCGCCGGTGCTGGAGTAGTTTTGCCCATTTCCCAATGCGGCGGTGAGAACCACGCTGCCATTGCTGGTACTGGTATAACGCACCTCCGCCCTGCCATTGCCATCTGTCACCGGGTTGGTTGACGAATCAATGGTTAAGGTCCCCGGGTTTGAAGGCAGGGTATAGGCGGCGCTTAACGCAAGCTGGACATTTGGCAAAGGAATGCCGTTAACATCTTTGGCAATAATTTCAGCGACATTTTGCTGGAGGCCGTTGCTTAAACCATCATTTGCCGTAACGGCGATACTCAGCATCACCACCTGCTCGATAAAATGCATTTCCCCGGAGGTTTTGCTGATACCTTCGACCGCCGCCGTCACCTTGACCGGCCCCGGCCGATCGGTGGTGACGCTTGCCATCAAGGTACCGTCATCACGCGTGCGTCCGCTGGCAGGATTCACCCTGGCGTCATTATCCGCCGAGAAGGTCACCGGCAGATCGGCCAGGGGCTGATTGTTTATATCCCTTACCGTAAGTTTAATCTGGTGGGCGTCAATATTGTCGGCCACTTTATCGCCGCTGGTTAAAATCTCAAGCGTCGTGTTGGCTTCGTCCGGCGCGGCGACAGCAGCAAAATGCACATCCACCGCGCGGCTGCTGCCCGCGACCGTCGCCCTCACCTGGCTGGTACCGCCTTTCAACGAGGTAATCCGGGCGGTGGCGATACCAAAGCGGTCCGTGACCACTGGACTTGGCACCGTGGCCTCATTGGTGGCGCTAAAGTTGACCGCCTGCCCGGCGACCGCCCGCCCGGCCAGGGTGACGGTGGCCTGAACCTCATTAGCCGCGGCGCCGTTCGCTTCGGCGTTATCCACCGTCACCGCAAGCCCACTTATCACTAGCTGTTCGGCGGGGGCCACGATGTTGATGACCACCTGTGCCTGGTTTGACCCATTGCCCTGTTGGTCGATGGCGCGCGCGCGCAGATGATAGCGGTTGGCCGAAGCTCCTCCCTGCCGGAACGGCGGCAGCACGATGTCGATGGCATCCGTGGCAGGAAGGGTTACCGCGCCCCCCGCCCCCACAAGCTCCGCGGCATCCCAATCAATCCTTGCCAGCCCATATTTTGCCATAACCTGCGCGCTGATATGCATTGTCTCACCGGCGGTTCCGGTCAACTGCTCTGGTAAAATCAGGCGGATTAATTCTTGCTTCTGGTATTCGAGAACAATATCGTTGTTACGTTCGACCAGATCATAACGGCTTACGGCCAGAGTACGCATAACGGCAACGTCCGCGGGGTCGATTTGTTTTTGCCACGTCTCGCCGATGCGATAGTTTAGCTGCAGGTTGATAGAGGTATCCTCATTATTACCTTTTCCGATGCGGTAATTTGCGCCCAGGGTTAATAACGGGAAAGGGGTATAATTCACCCCCAGCGTCACGGCATAAGGATTTTGCACCCGGGTTCCCCTGCCGAACAAGGCCACATCATCTCCGCGGTATTTTTCATAGATGAGTTTCCCGCCTAATTGCGGCCAGGCCGGTAGCCAGGCTTGTGCGCGCACATCATAGCCGTCCGCCGGCCGTTCATTATAATCGGCATAATCCCGCGACTGATGCCAGCCGGACAAAGCAAAGTAGTTGTTGGCGGATAATTTCAGGTAATCGGTCCAGGCCTCCGCGCCTACGCCTGCCCGCCGATTGTTGCCGGTCAGGTCGTTATCGTAGAAAAAATTCATCCCGTACAGCCAGGCATCATGATAGGTTCTTATTCCCCATCCCATATTAAGGGTGTTCCTATCGTCGTTATTCCGCCCGCCCAATTGCACAAATAACATAGCAGAGTCGTCGTCATACAGAGGTAATAAAAAATCCAGCGAGCTATTTACGAAGCGGAAACGATTATCGGTATTGATCTTCACCCTGGCGGTACCATAGTGATTTAACCATTTCTGCATGGCCGCGCCTGCCTCGCCGGTCACCAGCGAGCCAACCCTTGCTCCCATCTCCCCATCGGATTGATCGGCGGACATCATCGTGCCAAGCGTGGTAAACCTATTGATGAACCGCTGATCATCGTCGGTCGCCACGGCTATGGGCAAACCAGGCTTACTCAAGGTGTCGCCATCCGGCACGTCAATTTCATCCCCTGCCGTCAATGAAGCGAAAGGTTTCGAAAAAGTACGGAATTTATTCAAATTTTTTAAATTTTCCGCTGTAATATGATATTTCCTTGCTACAGAATCAACCGTTTCCCCTTCCCCTAAAATATAAGTCCGACTCATAAATACAGCGGCACTTGGCGTCTCAGCAGCATGCACATCAATGATAACAGAGTGCAACATCAGGATTATAAAAACAAAAAGCCAAATAAAATACTTAAAAAAAGCTAATCGATAAAATAACGATTTATGTATTTTAACTTTAGTTAGCTGCATGATATACCACGCATTATAAATAATATATATTAAAAATGCACACCAGCTTCAATGAAATGCAGCTCTCATTTATATAGCGATGTGAGTGGACGCATAGCTTTAAATAACGAGAGCTACTATAGCAATCTATAAATAAGCAATATCGAGATATTCGCTGGGTTTTTGAAAAGCTTATGGGATACTAATATTATTATATCAAAAATAACGTTTTGGCACCTTGCCCTTGTCAGGTAAGGCGCCAGCTGGAAGACTTCGGATTAGATATAACACCTATGCCGCCCATCCCGGGCGGGTAGCTTAATAGCGGGGAAAACGGGGCGGGTTAACCGTACGCCAGATCCAGGCCACCACCAGCGCGAGTAACAGCCAGGGGAGCAGTTTCAACGCCATGACCAGCACGCCGGCAAACATCATGACCAGGAAACCCACCGCCAGCGCCGCCAGTACGCCCAGGAATGAGATACCGGTCAACAGCAGCATGAAAAAGAATGCGATGACAAAGACGAATTCCACCATTACAGGCTCCTGAAATCGGGGTGACACAGCAGGCTGGACCTTCTGCGCCTATTGCGATGATAATAAACATATTACAAAAATCGTGCCAATAAAGTAGCGCGCCAGACCATTGAAAAATAATGAAAAATAGTGTTGTGCTCAAAGCAGGAATGGTATTTTTGACTAATTAATAGTTATTATCGCCGTTATCAGCAGCCTCAATCCCGCGCCATGGCCGCAATAGCCCTCATGACGCGCTTTCGCCCCCGGCGGCGCATGGCGGTACCCATTGGCTGGGGGCAGCCGGCAAAAGTTATTCGGCAACGCACCGCATCGGTTCAGCTTTTGCCACTTTGGCCAATGCCTGACGTACCACCTCAATACCGGCGCCGGGCTTGTGGGCGTTTTCGCTCAGATGACGTCGCCATTGCCGCGCGCCCGGCACGCCCTGGAATATCCCAAGCATATGGCGGGTGATATGGCCGAGGTAAGTGCCGTTCGCCAGCTCGCGTTCCATATAAGGAAACATGGCTTCCACCACCGCTGTCATGGTGTCATGGGGATCAACGACACCAAATAACCGGCTGTCCACCTGGCACAGCATACCGGGATTCTGGTAGGCCTCGCGTCCTATCATCACGCCATCCAGGCAGCTCAGATGCCGCTGGGCGTCGTCAAGCGTCGTGATGCCGCCATTAATGGCAAACGTCAAGGAAGGAAAATCGCGTTTTAGCTGATAGACGCGTTCATAATCCAGCGGCGGTATCTCGCGATTTTCCTTCGGGCTCAGCCCAGATAGCCACGCCTTACGCGCATGGATAATAAAGGTCTCGCAGCCGCCCTGTTCAGCCACAGTCTGGATAAACTCGCACAAGAATTCATAACTATCCTGTTCGTCTATACCAATACGGGTTTTCACTGTCACCGGAATCGACACCGCCGAGCGCATAGCGGCGATACAATGGGCCACCCGCTCGCGCTCAGCCATCAGGCAGGCGCCGAAGCGGCCGTTTTGTACCCGGTCGGAAGGGCAGCCGACATTAAGATTAATTTCGTCATAACCGCGCAGCGCGCCCATGCGCGCGCATTGCGCCAATGCATCCGGCTCGCTGCCGCCCAATTGCAACGCCACCGGATGCTCGGCCTCGTTATAGGCCAGGTAGTCGCCCTTGCCGTATAGCAATGCGCCGGTGGTCACCATCTCCGTATACAGCAATGCATGACGGGTCAGCTGGCGCAGAAAATAGCGGCAGTGACGATCGGTCCAGTCCAGCATCGGCGCGACGGAAAAGCGCTGCGGGGAAAATGGCGCTACGGCCAGCCGGCTGTTAGCCTCGGTTGAAAATGTCATAACGTCATATGCAGGCATAAAAATGGGTTTAAGGAAGAGAGGGAGATTATCTGTGTAGTGTATCACAGAAACCCTATTAGGTAGCGAACACCCCATGCGGCGATTCATCAACCATGTTAATGTTTAATTCTTACTAAACATAGGTAAATGTTTAAAGCTTGTTAAATAATTATGCTTCCAGAATGCGTGAAAAGGCCACGGCGTCTCAAATAAGCACCATTTCATCCCAATACCTCCCCAAGTGATTTACAAAGCGATCATAATCATTTATCACATGATCTTAATTCAAATTTATCCAGCCATGCTGATAAAAGGTTGAAAAATGATAAATCGATATAGACAGTAATTTTTATATTTTAATATCCCCCTATGTCATTTTTTATCCGAATCCTTTTTATTTCAGGATGAATCTAATTGCAGATATTATTATGACAGTATTTATACTCGATCCTTGCACTTATACTAAATGCGCGCTTAAAAGCTCATTGTCGGCAAGCGGTATCAAAGGCGCCATTCGCGATGTGGACAATATCAGCACGTTGCGAATGAGATGCAAAAACGCCAATCCTTCGATAGTTTTTATTAATCAAAACTCTTATCAGTATCAAGGGGATGGAGAAGGATTAAAATCCATTATTGACGAACGGCCTTTGACGCTTTTTTTTATTTTCATTGGTAATGAGAATATTAAGTTCCATGATTTCGTGCCAATCAGGGACAATGTGATTATTTTATCAAAATTTATAAAGATCAGCACATTGTTAATGATAATCCGTTACTTTATGGACACCAAAGCCTGGCGCAATGACGATGCCGCCATCGGGTTCTCTCCGCTGCGTTTTAGCAAGACCGAAGTAGAAATTTTAACCATGTGGATGTCAGGTTATGACACCATGTATATCTGTACCCAATTGCACATTAAAGAAAAAACGCTTTCTTCTCACAAAATAAATATTAAGCGGAAAACCAAGGCCAGTAATAAACAGGTGATATACCATTTAATTGCTATTGCCAACAGCGTCACAGATAGTATCAATATCCGTTATCCCGTTTGCTGAAAACCAGCGGCTCCGTTCGAACGCCACAGCTAAAGAAACCTGCCCCCGATCCCCGTCCCCTCACCCTTTTGCCGGTGACAATATGGGTTAAAACACGCCAATATTCGGCGTTTTTCCGCCTTCATGATAAGATAGAGGGCGGAAATCAGCAGTGGGGGAAACGCTATGAATACCACCGATCAGTCTCAATTGCTCAGCCAGGCTGAACAATTATGTGAGCAACGCAACGTGCGCCTGACGCCACAGCGACTTGAAGTGTTGCGCCTGATGACACAGCAGGATGGCGCGATCAGTGCTTACGACCTGCTTGATCTGCTGCGGGCGACGGAACCGCAGGCAAAGCCGCCGACAATTTACCGCGCGCTGGATTTCCTTCTGGAACAAGGTTTTATCCATAGAGTGGAATCCACTAACAGCTTTGTTCTTTGCCACCATTTTGAGCAGCCCAGTCACACCTCCGCCTTCTTTATCTGCGATCGCTGCGGCCAGGTGACTGAACAATCAACCGAAGGCATTGAAGATATTTTGCAAAAAATGGCGCAAGCCACGGGTTTCGCCATGCGCCATAATGTCGTCGAGGCACACGGATTTTGTACCTTATGCGCCGAAGTGCAAGCTTGTGACAATCCCCAGGACTGCGGACACGATCATAGCGTAGCGATAAAGAAACGCTAGCGTCCCATTTTGGCTTTTACAAGAACCCGGGAGCAAATGACGTTTATTATGGCTGAAGTGAGATAACGCGTTTGGTTAATACATTGGAGAGGCGGCAAAACAGGGGAATGCTGATAGGATCATATAAAATAGGTGGTACGTCCTTGTACCTTTGGGTAGGAACACTTAAGGAAGCCATAACCGCACAGTGAATATGCATTAGTCATGATTTCCAAAAATCATTACCAACGATATTTGTTACGTGTTTCCCAGTCCTTTACTTCCGTTTCCGCGGCTTCTTTGCCGTAACCGTAACGTTCCTGGATCTTACCGATTAACTGATCGCGTTTACCTTCAACTACCGTCAGATCATCGTCAGTAAGCTTACCCCATTGTTCTTTCATTTTACCTTTGAACTGTTTCCAATTACCGCTGGCTTCATCTTTGTTCATCGGAGTTCTCCTTGGTTATCGGTTTCTCAGTCAACATCTGCCACTCCAGGTTTTGTTAGCGCATAGCGAGGACACGTATTGCGTCCCAAAACCTGCATGTCATAAGTTAACCCTATGTCTAAAGTATAGCAGGGGATTTGGCATAAGGTTTATTCAGCAGATGATTAGACCATATTGGCAGGGTTATAAACGCCGTATGGGCTATAAGGTGAAATAAAACAGTAGGTAGAAGGTATCAGCCCGTACACCGCTAATTGTAACTAAATATAAATACCGCTAGCGGCAGCGGACGCGCCGCGGCACTTTTATGGCGGCGAACCCGCATTCCGCGTCGCCGGTTATCCGCCATAAAATTCTCGCTGACGCGGGATAAGGGATATTCAGGATGCCATGGAGCACCGTGAGTTAAATCCAGTTGCCGTTGCGGATAACGCCGACCGCTAAACCTTCGATGGACATTTCCTGCTCGCGCAAATCGACAATGATGGGCGAAAACTCGCTGTTTTCCGGTAGCAACTCAACGATGTTACCGTGTCTTTTCAGGCGTTTTACCGTGACCTCGTCATTGATTCGCGCCACCACGACCTGACCATTATGGGCATCCTGGGTTTTATGCACCGCCAGCAGATCGCCGTCCATGATGCCGATATCCTTCATGGACATGCCGCTGACACGCAGCAGGAAATCCGCGTGGGGCTTAAACAGATCGGGATCGATCTGGTAATGGCTTTCGATATGCTGTTCGGCCAGCAGGGGTTCTCCGGCGGCCACGCGGCCGATCAGCGGCAGGCCGGTTTCTTCTTCTATCAATAACCGGATGCCGCGCGAGGCGCCGGAAACGATTTCAATGGCGCCCTTGCGCGCCAGCGCCTTAAGGTGCTCTTCGGCGGCGTTAGGGGATTTAAATCCCAGACGATGCGCGATTTCCGCCCGGGTCGGCGGCATGCCGGTTTGCGCAAGATGATCGCGGATGAGGTCAAATACCTCTTGTTGTCTGGCGGTTAATGCTTTCATTCCGTCCCCTGTTTGTTTATACAGTCTTTCTGTGAGTATATACAGGTCCGCAGCAATTGAAAACCACAAGCGTTGCAAAATGTGATAAAACCCTGCCGACGACCGGCCGCGCCGGCCATTTTAAGGAATATACCGCCATAACAGCGTTATCCACACGAACAGCGCCAAAACAATGGCCAGGGTCACCGCCGCCGAGCCCAGGTCCTTCGCCCGGCCAGAAAGTGGATGCAGCTCCGGCCCGATGCGATCCACCACCGCTTCAATAGCACTATTCACGATCTCAACGATCAGCACCAGCCATACCGAACCGATCAATAAAATCCGCGCCACGGGTTCTGGCTCCAGGTAACAGGCAAGGGCAATCGCCACCACGGCAACCACCACTTCCTGGCGAAAAGCGGCTTCATGCCGCCAGGCGGCGCGATATCCTTTTATGGAATAGCCCATGGCGTTAAAGATGCGCCGAAGTCCGTTGGTTTGGTTTGCCATAATTTTGCGCGCTAAAGAAAAATTGTGCCTATATTACCGTTTCTTCTCGTTCGCATCACCACAGATCTGTCGCGCGGTTTCTGGTATTCTTGTGGCGCAATGCTAACAAGAGGCTTCACGAAGATATGTCAGGCTGGCGTACTATTTATTATACGTTGTTGAATTTACCGCTCAGGCTACTGGTGCGGAGTAAAGCCATTCCCGCCAATCCCCGGCAAGAAGCCGGCTTGGACCCGCTGCGGCCAATGATGTATGTTTTGCCCTATAACTCCAAGACGGACCTGCTCACCCTGCGCGCGCAATGTCTGCAACTGGGGTTGTCCGATCCGCTGATACCGCTGGAGATCGACGGCGTCGTCTTGCCGCGCTACGTCTTTATCCACGATGGCCCCCGTATTTTTCGCTATTTTTCCGAAAAACTGGAATCCGTGAAGCTGTTTCACGATTATCTGGATTTACATCGCAATAATCCGCAGCTTGATGTCCAGATGGTGCCGGTATCCGTTATGTTCGGACGATCGCCCGGCCGTGAAGCGCAGCAGAACCAGCCGGCGCCCCAGTTGCGCCTCCTCAATGGTTTCCAGAAGTTTATCGCCGTCTTGTGGTTGGGGCGCGACAGCTTTGTGCGTTTTTCCCGTCCGCTGTCCATGCGCTATATGGCGACCGAGCATGGCACCGATAAAACCATCGCGCAGAAGCTGGCACGCGTCGCCATGATTCATTTTGCCCGCCAACGCCTGGTGGCTGTGGGGCCGCGGCTGCCTGTCCGCCAGGATTTATTCAATAAGCTGCTGGCGTCCAAGGCGATTGAAAAAGCCGTGGAGGACGAAGCCCGCGCTAAAAAAATCTCGACTGATAAAGCGCAGCAAAACGCCATCGAGCTGATGGAAGAAATTGCGGCGGATTTTTCCTATGAAGCCGTGCGCTTGTCGGATCGGGTATTAAGCTGGACCTGGAACCGGCTATACCAGGGCCTGCACGTGCGCAATGCCGAACGCGTCCGGCAACTGGCCGAGGACGGCCATGAGATTGTCTATGTGCCCTGTCACCGCAGCCATATGGATTATCTGCTGCTGTCCTATGTCCTGTATCATCAGGGGCTGGTGCCGCCGCATATCGCCGCCGGCATTAACCTGAACTTCTGGCCGGCGGGTCCGATTTTTCGTCGGCTGGGCGCGTTTTTTATCCGGCGTACCTTCAAGGGCAATAAACTTTACTCCACCATATTCCGCGAATATCTGGGTGAGTTATTTACCCGGGGTTATTCGGTGGAATATTTTATGGAAGGCGGGCGGTCGCGTACCGGGCGCCTGCTCGATCCCAAGACCGGCACATTGACCATGACCATCCAGGCGATGCTGCGCGGCGGCAACCGGCCTATTACGCTGGTGCCCATCTATGTCGGCTATGAACATGTTATGGAAGTGGCGACCTACGCCAAGGAATTACGGGGCGCCACCAAGGAAAAAGAAGGCTTTGTGCAGATGGTGCGCGGTTTACGTAAGTTACGCAACCTGGGACAGGGTTATGTCAATTTTGGCGAGCCGCTGTCGTTAAGCGCCTATCTTAACCAGCAGGTACCGCACTGGCGTGATTCCATCGACCCCATCGAAGCCCAGCGTCCCGGCTGGCTGGCGCCGGCGGTGGATGACATCGCCGCGAAAATCATGGTGCGCATTAATAACGCCGCGGCGGCAAACGCCATCAACCTGTGTTCCACGGTGTTGCTGGCCTCCCGCCAGCGTTCGTTAACCCGCGAGCAGCTTTTGCAGCAGTTGGCCTGCTATCTGGAACTGATGCGCAATGTGCCCTACGCCGATGACGTCACGGTGCCGGACACCACGGCGCAGGACCTGTTGGAGCATGCCCTGGCGATGAACAAATTCAGCGTCGAGCAGGATACCATTGGCGATATCATCTACCTGTCCCGCGAGCAGGCGGTACTGATGACCTATTACCGCAATAATATCCAGCATCTGTTTATCCTGCCCGCGTTGGTCGCCAGTATCATTATCGGCCATCCCGGCATCGATCGCGCGCAGCTGGCACGCCGTATCGATTTGCTTTACCCACTGATGAAAGCCGAGCTGTTCATGCGCTACGAGACGTCGCAGCTCGGCCCGGTCATCGACGCGCTCATCGGGGAACTGTCGCGCCAGGAGCTGATTGCCGAGCGCGAGGGGCGGTTGTTCTTGAACCCTCCGCAATCATTTACCTTGCAACTGCTGGCGGCGGGCGTGCGCGAGACATTGCAACGGTATGCCATTACCTTTTCATTGCTGCGTTTTAATCCCCGGATCAATCGCGGCACATTGGAGAAGGAAAGCCGGATTATGGCCCAGCGACTTTCGGTGTTGCATGGCATCAACGCGCCGGAGTTTTTTGATAAAGCGGTATTCTCCACCCTGGTGGCGACGCTGCGGGATGAACATTATATTAGCGACACCGGCGATGCCATCGGCGAGAAGGTCAATGAGATGAGCGAAATCCTGAGCGAACTGATGACGCCGGAGGTACAGCTGACCATTAACAGCGCCAGCCTGCTGGCCGCAACGCCGGAAGACGCCTCCCCGTCCACGGTGTAAGAAAGCAACGGGCGTATGCCGACGCATCGCCCGTCTTTACCGCGCTGCTATAAACGGCCCTGGCCGAAAAAACTCAGGGCAATACCGATAAAAATCAGCATGCCCACCAGGTTATTGTTTAAAAAAGCTTTAAAACAGGCATCCCGTTCCCGCCGCGCGATCAGTTTTTGCTGATAGACAAATAACGCCCCCGCCAGCGCCAGGGACGTATAGAACATCACCCCCAGCGCAGACCGTATTCCCAGCCAGACCAGCAACAGCAGCGTCGCCGCTTGCAGCAGGCCGATAATCAGTTTGTCATGGCGCCCAAAAAGGATGGCGGTGGATTTGACGCCGATACGGATATCGTCATCGCGATCCACCATGGCGTACTGCGTATCGTACGCCACCGTCCAGAGGATATTGGCGGCAAACAGCAGCCAGCAGGAAAGAGGTAAGGACTCACTGACCGCCGCGTAGCCCATCGGTATCGACCAGCCGAACGCCGCGCCCAGCACCAGTTGCGGCAGATGGGTTACCCGCTTCATAAAGGGGTACGCCCAGGCCAGCGCCAGTCCCGCCACCGATAGCGCAATGGTCATGGTATTAAGCGTCAGCACCAGCCCAAACGACACCCCCACCAGGACCACAAAGATGATCTTGGCTTCTTTTTCGCTGATAAGACCGCTGGGCAAAGGGCGGGATGCCGTACGCTTGACGTGGCCGTCTATCTTGCGATCGGCATAATCATTGACGACACACCCCGCGGCGCGCATGAAAAACACCCCGAGGACAAATACCACCAGCGTGCCGAAAGCGGGCGTGCCGCTTCCCGCCAGCCATAAAGCCCACAGGGTCGGCCAAAGCAATAACAGAGAACCAATGGGTTTATCAATGCGCATCAGGCGGCACCAGGCCTGCCATTTGCCCATCGTGGCGCTTTGTTCCACTTATTTCTCCTTTACTTCATCATTCTCGCACGGCGCTTAACAATACAGCGGGGCTTGGGGTAAAAACAGTTCGGTCAGCAATAACGGCTTACCGTCCGGCCGCAGGCAGGAGCGCCGCGCCCACAGGCCGTCAGCGCGGCCCAGCTGGATAAAGTCCCGCTCCGGCGCCCGGCCGCGGAACAGCCAGCGGCCCAGGGGGATATCTCCCAGCGTGGTGAGCGCCCACTCCGCTCCGTTCATGGCGTTTTCGGGCACCAGGGTGCGGCCGGCCAGCCAGGGCCGTTCATCGCCGCATAAGACGATTTCGCGCAGCCAGTAGCGATCGCTTGGCGGCAACAGAGCGATATCGTCTCCCAGCGCCTGGGCCGGGAAATAACCTTCGCGGCCGCGGCGGATGGTAACCCGCCGGCAATGGCGCTCGAGGCGCCGGGTCATCGACCCTTGTTCCATCAACCAGTCCGCCAGGGCGGGCGATGGCGGCGGATCCTGGTCAGTCAGCCAGGTAATGGATGCCAATAAGGCGATAGAGGGATCGTCCGTCATCCTGTTCCCCATGGTTTCAGGTGGTCAGCTCCGATATTGTAGCTCAGAACGCCATTTTATTAACCTGCCGATGCGGGAAGAATGCGTTTCTTCAGGCGGCAATATACCGGTCGCCGGGCGCTAAGGCGCCGGCGGCAAAAAAAAGGCCTCCGCAGGGAGGCCGTTAAAATCAGATCTGCCCGCCGCTATTCCAGCGCCGGCGAACGTTCTTCGGTTAGACCGTACAGATAGTATTTCCGGCCGACCATCTGGCCGCCGTCACGCGTCAGCGGTATCCAGTTCAGCTGCGCCCGGCTGCGGTTCGGCGTCGGCGTCAGCAGATCCAGCGGAATCGAGAGGTAGAATCCTTTGGTAAACGACCCTTCGCCATAGTCCTCTTTGGAGACATTGGTAAAGGTGGCAAAGGCGCCGGCGGTGATCCCGCTGTCAAAGCGGCGCGAGACATCGAAGGTGACGCCCTTATCCTTGGCCAGGTATCGTCCGACGCTGGCTTTAACCAGTACGCCGTCCAAAAAGCCGGGCTGCCAGTAGCCGGTCAGGTTGCCGGTCGCCACGGTATAGTCGGCGAACTGCATCATATTGTCCCAGTCGCGCTGCTTGACGTAGTTACCGTCAAGACCCACCGCCCAGTTCTTGTCCAGCGGGCGGTACAGTACTTCACCGCCGACGCCGCCGTACATCATTTCCAGGTAGCCGCCGTAGAGCTGGCCGTACCAGCCGTCGCCCAGGCGATCCATATAGGTGGTTTGCAGGTTGCTGATATAAACATCGTTCTGCACATATTCCCGAATCCGGGTACGGACGCGCGGCAAATGCGAGTCGCTCGGCGGCGCGGTGAACTTAAACCGGTCATAGTTATTGATGATATTGCCGAATAGGGTACCGGAAGTCACCCAGTGGTCGGTCAGCCAATAATTGGCCGAGCCTTCGACGCCGATTTGATACATATAAAACGATTCAGGCCCGCCGAACGATTGGTTAAGCACCGGCGCCCAGCCAAGCTGCAGGCGGTCCCGTTCGATATAGTAACCCTGTTCGGCGTTTTTCGGCACATCCGGCTCGGTGCGGCGCTGCTTGAGCGGCTGCTCATGCCCCAGGGGGTAGCCCGCCAGCGTGTCCTGCAAACTCTTCACGTCGGTTTCCGTGGTCACCAGCGGCAGGTTTTGCCGGGTCTGGGTCACCTTCAGCGTATCAATATTCGCCGGCAGGTTATTGACCAGGATCCGATTGGCGCGATCGACACCCTCTGCATTATCCCGGTACTTATACTGCTCGCCGGTCATATACAGGGTGCGATCTTTGACCTGGATATGCGGGCCGGCAAAACCGGCGTTGCTGTCCATATCGGTCAGCTGCTGCGCCACCACCTGATGCTGGAGCATGTCGGTCTGCGGCTGCGGCGCATAAGCCGGTTTTTCGCTGTCGCGATGCTGCTGGGTCAGGTCGTTAAAGTTGGTGCGAAATGTTACGCCGAACATCACGGTATTGCCGCGTTCATAGCTCAGGTTAAGATCCGTCCATTTGCCAAGCCGGTATATGGCGCCGACGTTGACCGGCGAGTCCTGCTTCAGCCGGCCGGCAAAATCCCCTTCGTAATCGTTGCCTTCATATTCCAGCTTAAAGCGCAGCGGCTGCCACGGCGTTTGGTATTCCACGCCGCCAAACAGCGAGGCCGGGCCATGGAAGAAGTCGCCGGTGTTAAATGAACCGGCGCTGCGGTGGGCATTATTGCGGGTACAGTAGCCATCGGAAACTTCGCAGAACGGGTTTTTCACATTGCCGCTGTTGCCCAGGTAGCCCCAGCCAAGCCCCAGGGTGAAGTCCAGGGGACCCCAGGCTTTGCTGGCGGCGATAAACTCGCTGTCAAACAGGCCGGAACCGCCAAAATCGCGGATACCCACCGAGGTCTCGGGCAGCCAGTACCCCTCTTCCCATAACCGCAATTTAAGATCGATACCCTTATCTTTATAGGTTTGATCGCCGCTGAAGTTTTCATTGGCGCTGTATTGCCGGGTACGGACGTCGGTATAGCGGATAGTACTTTCAAGCCAGGGGAACAGCTGCACGTTGATGGAATAAAAGCGGTACTGATCGTTATCCCGGTAGTTCAGGCTGAATTCACCGTCTTTCGCCATGCGTCCGGAGGGGGTTTGCATTAACCCGGCGCCGCCCATATCCATCTGCGATGGCCCCAGCGGCTCGGTATAGGAGGCCGCCTGGCAAGCGGAGGCCACTGACAGCGCGATGAGACTTAATAGATATTGTGTTTTCATCAGTCAGGGATCCGGTGTGTCAGCAAGGAAACAATTTTTTCGTTTACGTCCTGATAGGCCCGCGGCAATGACCACGAGGAAAAACCCACGTAAATCGCACTGCCCGGCGCCACTTCATTGTGGCGCCGGTTCCAGTAGGCCACCGGCACCGATTTGGCCTGCCCATCCGGCAGGATTATCCAGGCATAACTTCTTTCGGCTCCGCTCAGGCGCTGGTGGGTCTGCAGATAATCATCCGCGTCGCGACCCACCTGAAACGGCTGTGAACCGGTGGGCGTCACCGCGCCGAACACATAAACGCTGGTCGGCTTAGCCAGCGTATACAGGCTGTAGTCGCCCACGAGCCTGCGGTTGGCGCCGGTCTGCAGGCGAATCACGTCCGCGTCCAGCGAGACGAACTGACGCCCGGTCACCTTCAGGGCGGCGATCTGGCCGCGCACCCGATCAACGGCATCGGCCAGATCCAAGTCGTTGTCCTGGCGGAAATCGGCGCTCAGGGCGCTCAGGCGCGCCAGCAATTGCCGCTGTTGCTCCTGCTGGACGGCGGTGGCCAGGTTTTCCGCGATAACGGTGCCGGGCCACCAGGTACGCCCGGCCAGTTTCGGATCCAGGGTCAGCTGCTGGAGGGTATTAATCCCCGTCAGGACCACGGGCTGCGATTGACCTGGGGAATAAACCGCCACACGACTGTCGGCTGCAGCGGAGGCAATAAAACCAGCACATAAACTCACTACGAGTAAGAGTTGTTTTTTCATGGCTTATAAGGATTTAAAGTGATGGTTTCAATCGGGAAATTACCCGGCCCGACATATTGTTGGGCTTTGCGCACGGCGCCGGTGCCTGGTTCGATCCAAAAGCGGTTTTGATAATGCGTGTTGAGCTCGGCCACCGTAACATCCTCATTGATGACGCGGTAGGCGTGCGGCGCATTCAATACGGTAATAGTCTCGGTGCCCGCCAGGGTGAAACGGGAGGTCAGGGTTGCCGAACGTAGTTGTTTATCTTCCGTCCAGGACTGGATGCGGGTCCATTCAGTGCCGTCGGTAATCCTTTGAGCGTGGGCCAGCGGATCGGAGGCCAGGTTGGTGACTTCGAGGAGATTATCGGGCAGGCCAAGGGTTTTGATCAGGCGGCCATTGCGGGTCACCAGCATGGCTTTATCGCGCGAAACCCATTTTAAATCGCCGTTTTCGGCATAAGCCAAGACCATGAAGATCTGCGCGCCGTCATTGATGCGCGCGTAAATACTGGCGTAGGGAATGTCATGGACCTGCTCCGGTGTTAATTCAACGTCCGGCGTGCCGAACAGCGCCAGTTTGAATGTTTCACCGATACCTTGTTGCGACTGACTGCAAGCGGCCACCAGAAAGCACACCACCACCATAAATAAATAGCGCACGTCGTTTATCCCAAACGAAAGGAGACCAAAAAATAACCACACTTGCGTGTGGTTATCGAATAGTTATTATTACTGCACCGTTGAGGTGGTGGTGCCGGTACCGGTATTGCCATTACCGTCACCGTTATCGTCATTATGAGCGCCGATTAAGGCCACTCCAGCTAACAGTGCGACCGCACCAACGCCGACTGCCGTGGCAGCCCCGGCGCTCAGACCAGAAGCAGTCTCGGTGTTACCGCTACTGTTACCCGGCGTGGCAGCTAACGCATAAGAACCACTAGCCATCAACATTGCAGCCATTACTACACTAAACAGTTTATTCATATTTATTACCTTTGATTCATGAGGATGATGACTATAAAGCAATGAAATGATGATTTGCCTTATATAAGCATCATAAAGGAATATAATGCAATAAAATATATCTTGCATTCATCATCCCTGATTTAGCCGAAAAAATGCGCGACACCGCATTGGTACGCGGCAAAGTAGTGAAATGCCCTCTTTTGTTGCATAAAAGCAAAATTAATCACCAGTAATGCGATTTAGGGCACAATTTTTCGGTGAATGAGAAGTTCACGCCAAGGGGCAAAATCAGATAATTCCGCTGTCAGTACCTCAATAAGGAGGCTTATACGCCCAAAAGTATATAAGCCGTCTGCGTGTTTTAAAATAAGGCCTTAGAGCCGGTTTTTATATTCCCTGCCCGCAACGATGCGCCTTATTCTGAAAACAGGCGCGGCTAGTTTTTAGGAAAATCCTTAAAGAGTGCCAAAAAGCCGCCAAGTAACAAACAGTTAACACCACGGCTGTTTTCTGCAACACCCGGCGCAAGCAGTGCAACCGCCGGGTATGACGGCCTCCCGGCGGCCGTTCCCTGGCCGTCCTGCAAGGCCTTCGGCGCGTATCAGCCGCGCCAGTTTTTAAAGCGGTTAATCAGGCCATTGGTGGAGCTGTCATGGCTGGTGACCCGGTCATCGGCCGCCAGTTCCGGCAGGATCCGGTTCGCCAGCTGTTTACCCAGTTCCACGCCCCATTGGTCAAAGGTGTAGATGTTCAGGATAACGCCCTGGGTGAAGATTTTATGTTCATACAGCGCAATCAGCGCGCCCAGGCTGTAAGGGGTGATTTCCCTGAGCAGTATGGAATTGGTCGGCCGATTGCCGGCGAAGACTTTGAAAGGCGCCACGTGCCCGACCTGATCCGGGGTTTTACCCGCCGCCGCGAATTCGTCCTCGACCACCTGCAAAGATTTACCAAACGCCAGGGCCTCGGTTTGCGCAAAGAAGTTCGACAGCAGCTTGGCGTGATGATCGCTGAGCGGATTATGGCTTATCGCCGGGGCGATAAAATCGCAGGGGACCACTTTGGTGCCCTGGTGAATCAGCTGGTAAAAGGCATGCTGGCCGTTGGTGCCCGGTTCACCCCAAATAATCGGGCCGGTTTGGTAATCCACCGGATGGCCGTTGCGATCCACGTACTTGCCGTTGGACTCCATATTACCCTGCTGGAAATACGCGGGGAAACGGTGCATATACTGATCGTAGGGCAGGATGGCTTCTGTTTCCATGCCGTAGAAATTGTTATACCAAATGCCGATCAAGGCCAGCAGCACCGGCAGGTTTTGTTCCGCCGGGGTGTCCCGGAAATGACGATCCATGGCATGGGCGCCGCTAAGCAGCTGTTCAAAATTGTCAAAACCCACGGACAAGGCAATGGATAGGCCGATGGCCGACCACAGGGAATAACGGCCGCCGACCCAGTCCCAGAACTCAAACATATTGTCGGTATCGATGCCGAATTCACCCACGGCCTTGGCATTGGTGGACAGGGCGGCAAAGTGCCTGGCGACGTGTTTTTCATCGCCGGCGGTCTGCAGGAACCAATCGCGCGCGCTGTGGGCGTTGGTCATGGTTTCCTGGGTGGTAAAGGTTTTCGACGCCACCAGGAACAGGGTGGTGGCCGGGTCGAGGTGCTTGACCGTTTCGGCGATATGGGTGCCGTCGACATTGGATACGAAGTGCATGGTCAGGTGGTTTTTAAACGGGCGCAGCGCTTCGGTCGCCATATAAGGCCCGAGATCCGAGCCGCCGATACCGATATTCACCACGTCGGTGATCGCTTTGCCGGTATAGCCTTTCCATTCACCGCCGATGACCCGGTGGCAGAATTGCTTGATCTTGGCCAATACCGCGTTCACATCCGGCATTACGTCTTTGCCGTCCACCAGGATCGGCGTGTTGCTGCGGTTACGCAGGGCCACGTGCAACACCGCGCGATCTTCGGTGCGGTTGATCTTTTCACCGGAGAACATCGACTTGATAGCCCCGTCGAGATCGCACTCCCGGGCCAGGGCCTGCAATTTTTCCAGCGTTTCATGGGTAATGCGATTTTTGGAATAATCGACCAGCATCTGGTCGTCAAAGGTGGCGGAGAAGGTGTCGAAACGGGAGTTGTCCCTGGCGAACAGTTCGCTGATGGTAACATCCTTCATGTGTTCAAAATGCTGCTGCAGCGCTTTCCAGGCCGCGGTGTGGCTAGGGTTTATGTTTTTCATAGGCAACGCTCTTATTGAGAATAAAAAGACGTGATGACAATGATTGTATCGCGTAGCTCACGAGTTGCGACCCCTTTTCTTGCGATTGCCCTCTTTTCAGGATAAATGCGTTTGCATCATGCGCTGCCCGTTGACACCGGGGTAATTACCCGCTATTTGTAAGGTCCTAGTAGCGCACCCGTTGCGTGAACCAGAAGAGGCGCGTCGCCCAGGCAAGGTTTCGGAGGATCCGTTTTCCGCTGATGAAACCCAAGGGGGAGCGACGCCGAGGCAGCGTACGGCAAACGGGCCGGCGTTACCGGCCGCATGGGCTGAATCCCATGGGTTGTCACCGGCATTTTCGCCATTGGCGATAGGCACGGTGGGGCGCTTCTGGGTGTACCGTAGTCTTCTACGCCTGCTCCCTGTTTCCCGCCCCTGACTCGTGCCAAAAGCTTAATATGTTGTCATCAAGGATGGCATCCTGACACGAGGCATTAGAGGCATTAATAGCATGGCAGAATCAATACAGTCCCCTATCGTGGCGAAGTTCGGCGGCACCAGCGTCGCCGATTACGACGCGATGAACCGCAGCGCGGATATCGTGCTGTCCAATGCCGCCGTCCGTCTGGTGGTGTTGTCCGCCTCGGCGGGCGTCACCAATTTGCTGGTGGCGCTGGCTGAAGGCAAAGAACCCGAGCGCCGCGCCTTTCATCTGGATGAAATCCGCCGCATCCAGTATGCCATTATCGACCGGCTGGCCGATTCGCGGGTGATTCGCGAGGAAATTGACCGCATGCTCGATAATATCGCCATGCTGTCCGAGGCGGCGGGCCTCGCCACATCCCATGCCCTGACCGATGAGCTGGTCAGCCACGGCGAACTGATGTCGACGCTGCTGTTCGTTGAGGTGCTGCGCCAGCGCCAGGCGCAGGCCCAATGGTTCGATATTCGCAAGGTGATGCGTACCAATGACCGTTTCGGCCATGCCGAGCCGGAGATCGCCGTCCTGAAGGAATTAACCCAAAGCCTGCTGCTGCCGCGCATCGACGCGGCGCTGATCATTACGCAGGGCTTTATCGGCAGTGAGGCCAAAGGGCGCACCACCACGTTGGGACGGGGCGGCAGCGATTATACCGCCGCCCTGCTGGGCGAAGCGCTGCAGGCCCAGCGCATCGACATCTGGACCGATGTGCCCGGTATCTATACCACCGACCCGCGCGTCGTGCCCGAGGCCAAGCGCATTGATGAAATCAGTTTCGAGGAGGCGGCGGAAATGGCCACCTTCGGCGCCAAAATCCTGCATCCGGCCACCTTGTTGCCGGCGGTGCGCAGCGATATTCCGGTTTTCGTCGGGTCCAGTAAGGACCCGCATGCCGGCGGCACCCTGGTGTGCAATAAAACGCCCAATCCACCGTTGTTCCGCGCCATTGCCCTGCGCCGCCGGCAAACGCTGCTGACCCTGCACAGTCTGAATATGCTGCAGGCGCGCGGATTCCTGGCCGAAGTGTTCAATATCCTGGCGCGCCATTATATTTCCGTGGATTTGATTACCACGTCCGAGGTGAGCGTGGCGCTGACCATGGACACCACGGGATCGACTTCGTCCAGCGCCAGCCTGTTGACCACGTCCCTGCTGACGGAACTCTCATCCCTGTGCCGGGTGGAGGTTGAAGAGAACCTGGCGCTGATCGCCCTGATCGGCAATAAGCTCTCCCAGGCCTGCGGGGTGGGTAAAGATGTATTTGGCGTACTGGACCCGTTTAATATCCGGCTGATCTGCTATGGCGCCAGCAGCCATAACCTGTGCCTGCTGGTGCCGGGACAGGACGCGGAACAAGTGGTCAAGACCCTGCACCACAACCTGTTTGGTTGACGTTATCCCCGCACGGGCGCGTGGGCGCCCGGACCAACCAGGGATGACGGGCCTTTAGAGCGGGGTGGATGCTTTGTCGCGCCGCTCCTCATTCTCTTCCGTCTCGTCCTCTTCATTGAGTTCCAACGCGTTATAGGCCACCGAACAGAATAGGGAGTTCATCCGCTTCATATCCCCGAGCAGCCCAAGGTGCAGCGAACTGGTTTCCAGGCTCTGCACATTTTGCTGGTGGAGGCGATCCACATGGGCATGGGCATAGCGCCGGTCGGTAATGCGAAACCGATGTTTGGCGCGGCGCAGGCGCCGCGCGCTGGTGATATCGCCGGTCAGGAACACCGACAGGCTCAGGCGCAGGTTGGACATCAGCTGTTCGTGCAGCGTATCAAGCTCCTGCAGCCCCTCGGTGGAAAAGGCCCGGCGCGTGGCCAGAGACTTGGCGGCCACATCCCCGGCCATGCGCTCGATAATATCCCCGGCCTGTTCCAGGTTGAGCGCCATTTCGATAATCTCGGCCCAGCGGCGGGAATCCGCTTCCTCCAGATCCTCTTTCGGCATCTGGGCCAGATAGAGTTTGATGGCGGTGTACAGCACGTCGACATCATCATCCAGCCGGCGTATTTCCCGGTCTTTATTCGGCTGGCCGTGCAGCACTTCACGAAGCAGCAGCAGCATGCTTTCCACCACATCGCCCATGCGCAGTGTTTCCCGCGAGGCATTGGCCAGCGCCAGCGCGGGCGTATCCAGGGCGCTGGTATCCAGATGACGCGGGCGCACGCCCACGTCGCCGACCGCCGTATCGCCGATCCATTGTGTACATAAGCGCGCCATCGGCCCGGCGAACGGCACCAGGAGCAGGCAGCGAATCAGGTTATAAAAAACATGGAAATAGATCACCAGCTCCGAGGCGCTGACCGGCAGGCGCCCAAGCAGGCCGGCCAGGAATGAGATGGCCGGCAATACCACCAGGCCGCCCACCAGCTTGAACAGCAGGCTGCCCAGCGCCACGCGTTTGCCTTCCGCGTTTTGCCCGCTGGCGTTGATCATCGCCAGGATGCCGCTGCCCAGGTTGGCGCCGATAACCAGGCACAGGGCCACCTTAAAGGAAATCACATCGGTGGCGGTCAGCGTCGCGGTCAGCAGCACCGCCGCCAGGCTTGAGTAGCTGATAATGGCGAACAGCGCGCCGAGCAGGGCGTCGAGCACCACATCGCCGGTCAGTGATGAGAACAGCACCTTGACGCCGTTGGCCTGGGTAATGGGGGTCGAGGCGGCGACAATCAGCTCCAGCGCCAGCAGGATCAGGCCCAGGCCGATACACACCCGGCCTATCTGGCCGACGCGCGATTGCTTACGGCTCAGGAACAGGCAGACGCCGATAAAGATCAGCAGGGGGGAGAGCCAGGATAAGTCAAACGTCAGCACCCGGGCCATCAGCGCGGTACCGACATCGGCGCCCAGGATAATCACCAGGGCCGGCGTCAGCGCCACCAGGCCCTGGGCGACAAACGAGGTGACCAGCATTGCCGTGGCGTTACTGCTTTGGACCAGCGCCGTAACGCCGATGCCCGCCATGAACGCCATCGGTTTTTTTTCTACGCTTCTGCTCAGCACCTGCCGCAGGCGGGCACCGTAGACACGCATGATCCCGGTACGGACAATATGCGTCCCCCAAACCAGCAGCGCTACCGCGGAAAGCAGATGCAACAATGTTAACACGCTTCTTACAACTCCTTGATGACCCACTGTTTACCATTGCAAAACCGGCCATCCAGCCTGTTGTGCATGCCGAAGCAGGATACCGTCGGGATTAACGGCATAAGGATAACCCACCTGACTTAATAACGGCAGGTCATTACACGAGTCGGAATAAAAGCTGGCCTGCGCCAACATTGACTCCTTGCCCTCGATCAGGTCCAGCAGCCTGGACACTTTCCCCTCCCGATAAGTTAATACGCCACAGGTTTTACCGGTATAAGAATCGTCATAAACTTCAAGTTGTATCGACAAGGTTTCAGCGACGCCGAAGCGGCGCGCAATCGGCGTCACCAAATGTTCGCCGGACGCCGAAATAATAACGTTCCGATCCCCGCGGCGTTGATGTTCGGCGATACAGCGCCGGGCGGGCTCACGTATGCAGGGAACGATCGCCTCGTCGATAAAGGCCTCCACGCACTGCGCCACTTCATCCGTAGAACGGCCGATCAGCGGCTCCAGGGTAAACGACATATATTCTTCCATGGATAATGTCCCCTGCCGGTACTGTAGCATTAATGCCTGTTCCCGTTGCACAAATCCGTCGCGTTGCGCCCAGCCCAGCGTCAGCATGTACTGGCTCCACAGGCTGGCGCAGTCTCCATCAATCAGTGTGTCATCCAAATCAAATAACGCCAGGCTCATGCCACCTCACATAATGTCGTTATATCTAACTGTAGACCAACCGGCGTGCCATTTGGGTGCAGATCGGCCACCGATCGGTTCAACACATCCACCAGCAGTTCGACCCCCTGCGCCGACACGCGATAACGGATCACATTACCCAACAGGCTATGGCCGTCGACGCGCGCATTAATGCCCTGCCCGGCCGGCAACAGCATAATAGACTCGGGCCGCACGGCGACCCGGCCACGCCAGACGCGTCCGGTCAACAGCGCGGCCTGATCCGGGCTTAACAGGTTATAACTGCCGATAAACCCGGCGGCAAAGGCGTCCACCGGCTGGGTATAAAGCGCTTCGGCGCTGCCGTTTTGCACGATTTTACCTTTATTCATCAGCACCACGCGGTCGGATAAGGTCAGCGCTTCTTCCTGATCGTGCGTAACAAAAATGGCGGTCAGCCGCAGTTCTTGCTGAATACGCCGGATTTGGTCGCGCAAATGCTTGCGGATGCGGGCATCCAGGGCCGATAGCGGCTCATCCAGCAGCAGCAGCCGGGGGCGGGTGACGAGCGAACGCGCCAGGGCCACCCGCTGGCATTGGCCGCCGGAGAGCTGATGCGGATACCGGTGGGCGAACTCATGCAGTTCCACCAGTTCCAGCACCTCGTTGACGCGGCGCGTGATCTCGGTCGCCGCCAGCTTTTGCATTTTCAGGCCAAAGGCCACGTTGCCGGTGACCGTCATATTCGGGAACAACGCATAGCTCTGGAATACCATGCCGATACCGCGGTCCTGGGGCGATAACGGCACTAAATCCGCGCCTTGCAACAAGATTTGCCCACTGTCCACCGGCGTCAGGCCCGCCAGGCAACGCAACAGGGTAGACTTGCCGCAGCCGCTCGGCCCGAGCAGGGTAACAAATTCGCCTTCCGCAGCATCGAAATCGATATTTTCGAACACCTGGGTCGGACCATAATGTTTATTAAGCTGTTTTACCGCCAGATAAGACATGATTATTCCTTGCCCTTATTCACGGAATTCGCCACTAGCGTCAGCAGCAATACCACCAGGAAATAGGAGATCACCAGGGCGCTGGTGAAATGACCGCTGCCGTTGCGGCTATTATAAAGATAGACCTGCAGCGTCTCGAAACGGTTGCCCACCAGCAGGTTGGCAAAGACAAACTCGCCGATAAGGAACGAGAACGACAGCAATACGGCAATCATGCAGCCCTTGCGCAGGTTG
The DNA here is from genome assembly GCF_047324285.1 of Sodalis sp. RH14. Lineage (NCBI taxonomy): Bacteria > Pseudomonadati > Pseudomonadota > Gammaproteobacteria > Enterobacterales > Bruguierivoracaceae > Sodalis > Sodalis sp. RH14. Next base: position 68,265 of record NZ_CP178739.1, on the reverse strand, counting down.
GGCAGCACCACCAGCAGCGCCGCCCGCCAGGTACTGGCGCCGAGCAATTGGGCGGCATCCATCAAATCACGCAGGTGGATGGCCTGCATATTGTTGGTGATCGCCCGATAGATAAACGGCAGCGCGATGGTGAAATAACAGCCGATTAAAATCCACGGCGTGCCGGTCATGGCCAGCGGACCGTCGGAATACAGCTGCAGCAGGCCCACCGACGACACCACCGGCGGCACGGCGAACGGCAGCAGGATCAGAATATTCATCAGGGCATCGAGCTGCGGAAAATAGTAAGCAATCACAAACATTAATGGCAATACCAGTACAACGGCAAGGGCCAGCGCGCCGAAACAAATCAGCAGCGAATGCCACAGCGCCGTCAGGAAACGCGGATCCTGCCAGAGCTGGGCCATCCATTTTAAGGTGAACCCTTCCGGCAACACCGTCGACCCCCACTGGCTGGAAAAAGCGTAAACCAGCGTCGCCACCAAAGGCAGCAGCAGGATAAACAGCAGCACCGCGACCACGGCGCGGTGATAAATGTTTTCAGCACGCGTCATCAACCCCCTCCCGTTTTGCCGCCAACTAACTTATCAGGATCGTACATGGGTATAGCTCCTGCGCATCACCCAGCGATGAACCAGGGTGATAAACACCATCAGCAGTACCAGGAACATGCCCAGCGCGCTGGCCATATTCGGGTCAAGTTCCAGATCGCCCGCCACCAGGGCGGCGATACGGATTGGGATAACGTTGAAATTGCCGCTGGTCAGGGCAAAAATCGTGGCGTAGGCGCCCAGGGCGTTAGCCAACAGGATAACAAAGGTGCCCAGCAGGGCCGGCGCCAGCACCGGCAGGCCGATATGCCGCCAGTAACGCACCTTGCCCGCGCCCAGCAACGCGGCGGATTCGCGCCAGTCCTCGCGCAGGCCGTCAAAGGCCGGATACAGCAACAGCACCCCGAGCGGGATCTGGAAGTAGGTGTACAGCACCATCAGGCCGGTTTTGGAATAGATGCTGAAGTCCCCGAGCCAGCCATAACGGCGCAGAATAAGCGTAACGCAGCCGTTGGTGCCGAGCAGGATGACAAAAGCGAACGCCAGCGGGACGCCGGTAAAATTGCTGGTCATATTGGTAAAGGACATCACGGCGGTGCGCAGGCGCGTCACCCCGAGCTGGCGCAGCGAGTAACTGCCCACCAGGGCGATCAGCAACCCGAATACGCTGGACCAGAAGGTGATTTGCAGGGAGAAGTAGATCGCCTGCCGGTAAAACGGCGAGCCGAGGATTTGCCGATAGTTATCCATCCCCCAGCCTTCGATGTCGCTGTTGAAGCTATGCACCGCCATCCACGCCAGCGGCGCGATTTGGAAAGCACAGAACACCAGCGCAAAAGGCAGCATGACCAATACCGCCAGCCATTTGGCCTTCATTTCAACAGCTCCGCGCAGGCCGGCCGATCGTGTTCAACCCCCAGCAGGCTGCAAAGGGTGCCGCACAGTTCCGTCTGGCGCGGCGCGGCGGGCGCCTGGCTAAAAGCCGCGCCGAACACAAATAACGGCACCTGGCGCTCTTCGGGCAGGATGCCGCCATGGCTGCGATCGTCGTTCATGCCGTGATCCGCCGTGACGATCACCTGATAACCGGCTGCCAGCCACGCGGGCATATATTGCGACAACAGGCCGTCCGCGGTGCGGGCCATATTACGGTATTGCGGCGACGACAGGCCGAAGCGATGGCCCGCGTCGTCGATATTCATGGGATGAAGCAGCAGGAAATCCGGTTGGTGGCGCTGGCGCAGGCTTTCCGCATCTTCAAACAGATGGGAGTCGGGATAATGGTCCGCATGATAAAAATGCCCGTACTGGATAGCCGCCTCCGGCGCGACGGTATGGCGATCGCGCACGGCATCGAAGGGGGCGCGGTTATACAGTTCGCTCACCCAATAATAGGCCGCCGCCGCGGTGGTAAGGCCGGCGGCGCGGGCAAAATGAAAAATGCTGCGATGATGCGAAAGCCTCACCACGTTATTATGCACGACGCCGCTCGCCACCGGCGGCACGCCGGTAAGGATACACTCATAGAGCGGTCGCGATAATGACGGCAGCTCGCAGTCCAGTTGATAGAGGCATCCATGCCCCGCCGCGCACTCAGCGTGCAGATATCCCATGGCGTCGTAGGCCACCGGATAGCTTAGTCCGTCCAGTATCACCAGCAGGGTTTTCATCACGCCTCCTTTACTGCGGCATGACCATCATGACATTCTCCTGCCACAGGCGCGGCAGTTCCTTGGCGCTCTTTTCCCAGGCAACCGGATCGGCGATGGGATGGGCGTTTTTATACTGTTCGATAGGCAGCAGCTTGGCTTTCACGTCATCCGGCAGCGTCAGCTTTTCCACGCGGATCGGGCGGGCATAGCCCCGGGCCAGGTTGATCTGTCCGGCATCGGAGAAAATATATTCGCGCGCAAACTTGGCCGCATTGGGATGTTTGGCATATTTATTTATAATCGTGGTATAGCCGGAGGTAATGGAGCCATCGGAGGGGATCAATACATCAAAACGGGTCTTGTCGATGGTGTCGCGGTAATTAAGGCCGTTGAAATCCCAGACGATGCCCACATCCACTTCGCCTTTTTCCAGCGACGCTATAGTCGGGTTGTTCAGTCCCAGGCGTCCCGCCTTGGCCAGCTTGGCAAAAAATTCCAGGCCCGGCTTCAGATTCTTTTCATCGCCGCCCATGGCATAGCTCGCCGCCAGCACGCCGTTGGTCGCTTGCGCCGCGGTACTGACATCGCCGACGGTCACCTTATAATCGCCTTTCAGCAAATCGGCCCAGCTATGCGGCGTTTCTTTTACCGTTTGCTTGTTCACGATAAAAGCGATGGTGCCGGTATACGCCAGCGCCCAATGGCCGTCTTTGTCCTTCGCCCAGTCGGGAACCTGATCCCAGGTACTGGGTTTGTAAGGCAGCGTTACGCCTTTTTGTACCGCCACCGGCCCAAAGGACGATCCCACATCGCCGATATCCGCGCTGGCGTTGCCTTTCTCAGCCAGGAATTTGGCGATCTCCTGCGCTGAACTCATATCGGTATCGCTATGCTTCAGGCCGTATTTGCCGGCCAGATCCGCCCAGGTATCCTTCCAGTTTGCCCAGCTGTCAGGCATGCCGACACTATTGACCTCGCCTTCCTGGCGCGCCGCTTTCTCCAGGGCCGCGACATCCGCGGGCGCGGCGAAACCGGCCGGGCTTGCCATCAGGATGGCGGTGGTTAACACAGAAGCGAACAGAAGTTTCATAAATGATGCTCCGGGTGAAGGAATGAAGGTGACGAACTCTACTGGTCTAGTCCAGCAAGAACCAAGCCAATCTACCGAATTAAGATGAATATTTGATGTCAGTAATTCTTTTAGCCGATTTTTTGTTATGGTTTTACCACCCCATCCGCAAAGGCAGAAAAATGTGCACTATGAACAGGCAGGCCGGTAAAAAAAATGCTGCATAATGGCGCTTCTTTCAGCGCCAGCCTGTCCCGGCAAAAAACCGTTACCGCGATTTGCCAGGCGATCGCCGGCTGGATTGCACAAGGGGACTTGACGCACAACGATCGCTTGCCCGCCGAGAGGATGCTAAGCGAACAATTTGCCACGACCCGCATTACCCTGCGGGAAGCGTTGGGGCAGTTGGAAGCCCAGGGGCTGATTTACCGCGAGGAACGCCGCGGCTGGTTTGTCAGCCCGCCGCGTATTATCTATAACCCGCTGACGCGCAGCCATTTCCATGCCATGGTGCGCGAGCAGGGGCGTAAACCCGCCACCGAGGTATTGGATGCCAGCGAAATGACGACGCCGGCGGCGATATGCGCGCATTTGGCCTTGCCGTCCGGTTCACGGGTATATTGCATACGCCGGGTCAGGCGCATTGACGGGCGTGCGGTGCTTTACGTGGAACATTACCTGAATCCGGCGTATTTCCCGGCGATTTTGCATGAGGATCTGACATCCTCGCTTACGGAACTGTATGCCAACCAGTATGGCATCCGTTACGGCAAAGTACGTTTCGCCATGCTGCCCACCACCTTTCCGCAGGCGGCGTCGCAGGCGCTGAAATTGGCGGATAACAGCCCGGCGCTGTTTATTACCCGTATCAATCGCGATCAGTATGGCCGCATTATTGACTGCGACCTGGAGTACTGGCGCTACGATACCCTGCATATCGACGTAGAGGCGCAGTAGCGCCGGGGGTCATTCACAATGCGTTTTCATGTCCCCACAGATCAAACACCAGCACGGACCCCGCGCCGTCCGCCAGTACCGGGAACAGGATATTTTCACACACGTAAAGATGATGGCGATGGGCCAGGTACTGGTCCAGGGACGCGCTGTCGGCAAAAAAAAGCCGGAGCAGATGCCTGAAGCCCTTATCCCGTTGTTCCCGGCTGGCATTGTCATGCCACGATGCCTTCAGGATGCCGGGAATATACCGATCCATCGCCAGCAGCGTCGCGGCGACCTGCTGGATCTCCGCCGGCGCCAATGCCGGCCTGAACCGGAACAGAACATTATGTTCAATCATCTTTCTCTCCGATTTTTCATCCCTTGAAGCACGCCGCCTTTCAGGGGGAAGGAGGGCTTTTCGCCCCGCTCTTGCCATAAGGATAATTGCGCTTCATATAACGATGTGTCGATCTGAAGGCCGCCACCAGCGTCGTCAGAAATATTTTTTGTTCATGTTGATTCATCAGTTGCCCTCTTACCGCTTATTATTTTGTCATGCTAAGTCCGCCATCCCGTCTGTGCGCGCGGTCCCGTACGCCAGGGTGCCTTTTCATGAAGGGTGTCCACAGAGTTGCCTCAATAATAGGGATTGATTACACTCATCCTTGCGTTGCCAGCGGAAAGTGGCGCTAAGTATTTTAAAAAAAATTAATATAATTAAAATAATATAAAACTTTTCTTTCTCAGCTTGTCCTTGAGTACGATTAAATTTAACCCGTCCATCCCAATAGGTAAAATAATTATATTATTAGCTATAATTAATTAGCGTTAAATCATTTAAAACAAAAATTGAATATTGCTAATAGATTCAATATTAAGCATATCGATATTTTTTTCTTATGAAAACGAGCGGGGGGAATGGGGAAAGCACAATGAAGCAGCGCGGCGCGTCAACGCCGGGCCGCCCCGCTATTTTACCGCTGTGACATCCGTGGCCGATCAGTCCGCATCGTAGCCCAGGTTCGGCGCCAGCCAGCGTTCAACTTCAGCGATAGGCATATTTTTACGCCGGGCATAATCTTCCACCTGATCCCGCTGGATCTGCGCCACGGCATAATATTTACTGTCGGGATGGCTGAAATACCAGCCGGAGACCGACGCGCCGGGCCACATGGCATAGGACTCCGTCAGGCGCATCCCGGCGGTGTCGTCCACATTCAGCAATTGCCAGATAGCCGCTTTCTCGGTGTGGTCGGGACAGGCCGGATAGCCGGGCGCCGGGCGGATGCCCTGGTAGTTTTCCCGAATCAATTCGTCATTGCTCAGGTTCTCGTTGGGCGCGTAGCCCCAGTAGACTTTACGCACCCGCTCATGGAGATATTCGGCAAAGGCTTCGGCCAGACGGTCGCAAAGGGCTTTGACCATGATTTTATTATAATCGTCCTGTTGGGCGTCAAAGGCCGCCGCCAGCGCATCTTCCTCCAGACCGCCGGTGACGGCGAACGCGCCCAGGTAGTCCGCCTTGCCACTGTCTTTCGGCGCCACAAAATCCGCCAGGCAATAATTGGCGAATTCGCTTTTCTCCGTCTGCTGACGCAGATGATGGCTGACCACCAAAATTTCGCGCCGGCTTTCGTCGCGATAGATTTCGATGTCGTCGCCCACCCGGTTGGCGGGAAAAATACCCACCACCCCGCGCGGGTTAAGGGATTTTTGCGCGGAAAGCTGGTCCAGCAGGGCATTGGCGTCGTCAAACACGCGTTTCGCCTCGGCGCCGACCACTTCATCCTCCAGGATGCGGGGGTATTTACCCGCCAGCGACCAGGTCATAAAAAACGGCGTCCAGTCAATATAGTTGCGCAATGTCTCGATAGAGGCGCTGACGGACTGAATGCCCAGGCGATGGGCCACCGGGGGAATATAGCTATCCCAATCGATGGCCAGGTCGTTATCGCGCGCGGCCTGCAGCGAGACCGGCGGCGTACGGGGCTTTTTGCGGCCATGCTGGATGCGCACCGTGTCATACTCCTTACGGGTACGCAGTATAAATTCATCCCGCTGCTCGTCCGACAGCAGGGCCGACACCACCCCCACGCTGCGCGAGGCATTCTGCACATACACCGTCGGCCCGCTGTAGTTTTTCTCGATTTTAACCGCGGTGTGCGCCTTCGAGGTGGTGGCGCCGCCAATCAGCAACGGCAGGGTAAATCCCTGGCGTTCCATCTCTTTGGCGACGTTGACCATCTCATCGAGCGAGGGCGTGATCAAGCCCGACAGGCCGATAATATCCACGTTGAATTCCCGCGCCGCTTTCAGGATCTTATCCATCGAAACCATCACACCCAGGTCGATGATTTCGTAGTTATTGCATTGCAGCACCACGCCGACGATATTTTTGCCGATATCATGCACATCGCCTTTCACCGTCGCCAGCAGAATCTTGCCGGCCGCCTTTTGCTTTTCTTTTCCCGCCTTGATAAAGGGTTCCAGATAGGCAACCGCCTGCTTCATGACCCGCGCCGACTTGACCACCTGCGGCAGGAACATCTTCCCGGCGCCGAACAGGTCGCCCACCACGTTCATGCCGGCCATCAGCGGCCCTTCAATCACCTCAATGGGCCGCGCCGCCTGTTGCCGCGATTCTTCGGTATCCGCTTCGATGTATTCGGTAATGCCTTTTACCAGCGCGTACTCCAGCCGTTTATTGACCGGCCAGCCGCGCCATTCCGCCTGCTGTTGTTTCGTATCGTCGTCGTTTTTGCCAACGCGGTATTTCTCCGCCAGATCCAGGAGTCTTTCGGTGCCGTCGGCGCGCCGGTTGAGCACCACGTCCTCTACCGCCTCGCGCAGCTCATCGGACAGGTCGTCATAGATGGCCAGTTGGCCGGCGTTGACGATCCCCATATCCAGGCCGTTCTTGATGGCGTAATAAAGGAACACCGCGTGTATGGCCTCGCGTACCGGCTCGTTGCCGCGAAACGAAAACGACACGTTGGATACCCCGCCGGAAATCAGCGCATGGGGCAGCTCGGCCTTGATATCGGCACAGGCGCCGATAAAGTCCTGGGCATAGTTATTGTGTTCTTCAATCCCTGTGGCGATGGCAAAAATATTGGGGTCGAAGATAATATCTTCCGGCGGGAAACCCACGGTTTCGGTCAGGATGCGGTAAGCGCGGCGGCAAATGTCTATCTTGCGCTGCCGGGTATCCGCCTGGCCCTCTTCATCAAACGCCATCACTACGACCGCGGCGCCGTAACGGCGCACCAAACGGGCATGGTGGATAAAGGCGGCCTCGCCTTCCTTCATCGAGATGGAATTAACGATGCCCTTACCCTGGATGCACTTCAGCCCTTGCTCGATGACGTCCCATTTCGACGAATCGATCATAATCGGCACCCGGGATATATCCGGTTCGCCGGCGATCAAATGCAGAAAACGCACCATGGCGGCGGCGGAATCCAGCATGCCTTCATCCATGTTGATATCAATGATCTGCGCGCCGCTTTCCACCTGCTGCAACGCCACCGCCAGCGCCTCATTATATTTTTCTTCTTTGATCAGGCGCTTGAAGCGCGCCGAACCGGTAACGTTGGTGCGCTCGCCCACGTTGACGAACAGCGTATCCTTGGCGATATTCAGCGGTTCCAGGCCCGCCAGACGGCAAGCTATGGGCCGTTCAGGCAGGACGCGCGGCGCTATGCCCTCGACGGCGCGCGCCATGGCGGCGATGTGCGCAGGCGTGGTGCCGCAGCAGCCGCCGACGATATTCAGGAAACCGGAAACGGCCCATTCCTTGATCTGCCCGGCCATTTCATCCGGGCCGAGATCGTATTCGCCAAAGGCGTTCGGCAATCCGGCGTTGGGATGGGCGCTGACATAACAATCGGCAATGCGCGACAGCTCGGCCACATACTGGCGCAGCTCATCGGGGCCTAAGGCGCAGTTCAGGCCAAAGGACAGGGGCTTGACGTGGCGCAGGGAATTATAGAAGGCCTCGGTGGTCTGGCCGGAAAGGGTGCGGCCCGAGGCATCGGTAATAGTGCCGGAAATCATCACCGGCAACTGTACGCCCATGGCCTCGAATTCGGTTTCGATGGCGAATATCGCGGCCTTGGCGTTAAGGGTATCGAAAATGGTTTCCACCATAATCAAGTCCACGCCGCCCGTCACCAGAGCGTGAACCGCCTCACGGTAAGCGCTCACTAACTGATCAAAACTGACGTTGCGGAACGCCGGATCGTTAACGTCCGGCGAAATGGAGGCGGTGCGGTTGGTGGGGCCGAGGACGCCGGCCACATAGCGGGGTTTCTCCGGCGTGCGCGCCGTCCATTCGTCCGCGCTGCGCCGGGCCAGCCGGGCGGCCTCGGTATTCAGCTCGCCGACCAGCGACTCCATATGGTAGTCGGCCATGGCGATGGCGGTAGAGTTAAAGGTGTTGGTCTCAAGGATATCGGCGCCCGCGGCCAGATAGTCGTGATGGATAGCGGCAATCACCTCGGGCTTGCTCAGCACCAGCAGATCGTTATTGCCTTTCAGATCGCTTGGCCAGTCGGCGAAACGCGCCCCCCGGTAGTCCTCTTCCTCAAGCCGGTAACTCTGGATCATGGTGCCCATGCCACCGTCCAGCACCATGATGCGCTGTGCTAATTGCCTGCGCAGTCCGTCCACTCGATTGTTCACCATTACCCCATCCACCGCTGAAAAAATCATCTTTTATGAAGCCAAAACAGGCAGAACATCCTAGCATAAATTACAGGCAATCGACGCCGAAGGCGCATGAGACTTTTTCAAATCCCACCGGTCTGGCCCGAAACGATGCTGTGCGATGTAAAAAGAATGTTTCAGATTACATTTTTAATTTGAAGCAGATCACAATTAGCGCGAAAAAACGACAAAGCATCTGGAAACCGCAGCAAAAATCGGGATAATGTTACCGGTAACATCACTACACTCTTTTCTGGCCACGGAGCCTTACGATGACAACAACAGCTAACCATATCTTCGTTTTAATGGGCGTTTCAGGCAGCGGCAAGTCCGTGGTGGCCAACGCCCTGGCCCGTGAGCTATCGGCCGCGTTCCTTGACGGCGACTTTTTGCATCCGCGCGCCAACATCAACAAAATGGCGGCGGGACAGGCGCTTAACGACGACGATCGCGCGCCCTGGCTGGCGGCAATCAATGATGCCGCGTTTGCGATGCAACGTACCAACGCCATTTCCATTATCGTCTGTTCGGCGCTGAAAAAACATTATCGCGATCGACTGCGGGAAGGCAACGCCAACCTGTCCTTCCTGTATCTCAAGGGCGAATTCGATGTGATAGAAGCCCGGATGAAAGCGCGCAAAGGTCATTTCTTCAAGACCCAAATGCTGGTCACTCAATTCGATACCCTGGAAGAACCGGGCGCCGATGAAAAGGACGTCCTGGTGGTGGATATCAACCAGCCGGTGGACGGGGTCATCAACGATGCCCTGCGCTGCATCAAGGAACAGATCGGGGCAACGGCGGCTGACCTCCCGCGCGCTTAAGCAGCGATCGGCACAGCAACTATGCTTGTTATGCCAGGGATAATCATTGTCATACCCGGCCGGTAATCTCCAGAGGGAGCATCCGGCTGTTTAAGCTTTTTTAGCTGAAACGATTCAATTTCACAATATCGCTGTAATAGCCGGCAGGCCGCTTCGCTACCAATAGGTTGTCATTATAAAAAAAGCGATTCGACGGTTTGTCCGGCGGCTGGGACACCAATTCCGTTGTTGAGCCAGGCTCCGCCGACGGCAAGAGCCAGGCTTGACCATTCAATCTTAAGTGTGAGGCAGATATGAATCCTACCGTAGCCCGGGTGACGCAACGCGTTATCGACCGTTCTTTACCCACCCGCACCGCTTATCTGGCGCGCATCGACGCCGCACGCGTCAAAACGGTTCACCGGTCGCAGCTGGCCTGCGGCAACCTGGCCCACGGCTTCGCCGCCTGCCAGCCCGATGATAAGCTGGCGCTGAAAAGCATGACCCGCAATGATATCGCCATTATCAATTCATACAACGATATGCTGTCCGCCCACCAGCCTTACGAGCATTACCCGCAACGCCTGAAGGACGCCCTGCACAGCGTCGGCGCGGTAGGCCAGGTAGCCGCCGGGGTACCGGCGATGTGCGACGGCGTGACCCAGGGACAGGACGGCATGGAGCTGTCGCTGATGAGCCGGGAGATCATCGCCATGTCCGCCGCCATTGGTTTATCCCATAATATGTTCGACGGCGCCTTATACCTCGGGATTTGCGACAAGATCGTCCCCGGGCTGGTGATGGCGGCGCTGTCCTTTGGACATCTGCCGGCGGTATTCGTCCCCGCCGGACCGATGGCCAGCGGTTTGCCGAATAAAGAAAAAGTACGCGTACGCCAGCTCTACGCCGAGGGCAAGATAGACCGCGCGGCCATGCTGGATGCCGAAGCGGCGTCATATCACAGCGCCGGCACCTGCACCTTTTACGGCACCGCCAACTCCAACCAGATGGTCATGGAAATGATGGGCCTGCATTTACCCGGCTCATCATTTATCCAGCCCAATACCCCGCTGCGCGACGCCTTGACCGATGCCGCCGCCGTACAGGTTACGCGCCTGACGGAAAACAGCGGCAACTATCTGCCGATTGGCCGGCTGGTGGACGAGAAGGTGATCGTCAACGGCATTATCGCCCTGCTGACCACCGGCGGTTCCACCAACCACACCATGCATTTGGTCGCCATGGCCCGCGCCGCCGGCATTATCATTAACTGGGACGACTTCTCCGAATTGTCGGACGTCGTGCCGTTGCTGTCGCGGATTTACCCCAACGGACCGGCGGATATTAATCAATTCCACGATGCCGGCGGCGTCCAGCTTGTGATACGCGAATTGCTAAAAGGCGGCCTGCTGAATGAAGAGGTCAATACCGTCGCCGGTTTCGGTTTAAGCCGTTACACCATGGAACCCTGGCTGGATCAAGGAGTGCTGGCCTGGCGCGAAAGCACCGAAATCTCGCTCGATCCCAAGGTGATAGCCAGCATCGATAATCCGTTTGAACATCACGGCGGCACCAAGGTGCTGGACGGCAATCTGGGGCGCGCGGTGATGAAAACCTCAGCCGTACCCGTGGCCAACCAGGTTATCGAGGGGCCGGCGATGGTGTTTGAAAGCCAGCATGACGTGGGTCCGGCCTTTGATGCCGGCGAATTGAACAAAGACTGCGTGATCGTGGTGCGCTACCAGGGACCGCGCGCCAACGGCATGCCGGAGCTGCATAAACTGATGCCGCCGCTGGGCGTGCTGCTGGATCGCGGCTACAAGGTCGCCCTGGTCACCGACGGACGCTTATCCGGCGCGTCAGGCAAGGTGCCGGCGGCCATCCATGTCACGCCGGAGGCCTATAACGGCGGATTGCTGGCGAAAATCCAGACGGGCGATCGGGTGCGGGTGAACGGCGTTACCGGCGAGCTGTCGTTGCTGGTGGACGCCGACGAACTGGCGCGGCGGATCGTGGCGCGGCCTGATTTAAGCGCGGAGCATATCGGCTGCGGCCGCGAACTGTTCGGCGCGCTGCGCGGGCAACTCTCCGGCGCGGAACAGGGTGCGAGCTGCATTCCCTTTTAATCCAGGGTGGGATTCATTTTTTTCAGATCGTATGGCGTAATCTGGTAAACGTAGTAGTTCAGCCAGTTGGCGAACAATAAATGCCCATGGCTGCGCCAGCTGGCCCTGGGCGGCAGGTCTGGATTATTATCCGGGAAATAGTTAACCGGGATGGCGGGATTCAGGCCGGCCGCCAGATCGCGATGATATTCGCCGGCCAGGGTTAAGGCGTCGTATTCCGGATGACCGGTGACGAAGGCCAGGCGTTTATCGGGACTGGCGAATAGATAGGCGCCGGTTTGCTCCGATTCCGCCAGGATCTCCAGGTCGGTATATTGACGGATAACGTCGGAGGGGAAGTCGGCATAGCGGGAATGCGGCGCCAGAAACGTCTCGTCAAACCCCCGGGTCAGCAAGGCATGCGGCTTAAGGGTGTTATGCTGATATACGCCGGCCAGCTTCTCCCGCCGGGTCATTTTGGGAATGTCGTATAAAATATTCAGCGCCGCCTGTACCGCCCAACAGACGAACAGGGTCGAGGTGACATGCCCTTTAGCCCATTGCAACACCCGGTCTATCTGCGGCCAGAAAATCACGTCCTGAAAGTCCACCAGCCCCAGCGGCGCGCCGGTCACCACCAGACCATCGTAGTTTTCATCCTGGATATCCTCAAAATCACAGTAAAAGGTGTTGAGGTGTTCCGCCGGGGTGTTTTTCGACTCATGATTGTCAATACGCAACAGCTGAATATCAATTTGCAGCGGCGAGTTGGACAGCAGTCTCAGGAACTGATTTTCCGTCTCGATTTTTTTCGGCATCAGATTAAGGATCAGCACCTTTAGCGGACGTATTTCCTGGGTGCGCGCGCGGGAAGTGGTCATAACAAACACGTTTTCGTTACGCAGGAAATTCACTGCTGGCAACTCATCAAGAACCCGAATCGGCATAACTATAGAACCTCAAAGCATACGTATAAACGTTTAGACATCCAGATGCCCACGATAGCGTTTTTAGTAAATGATGTCGAGTGTTCAACCATTAGTTGAAAATGTTTCATCTTTAGCGAAACATTTTCTTTATTATTTCCAGCTTGCCGAACCGCTGATTATTACCGGACGGGGGGCAGGCCCGCGGCATCGGCCAGCATCTGGATAAAGGGCAGCGTCAGGGCGGAGGTATCGCAGGCCTGACGGTGGAGCAGCCAGGTTCTGTTCTTAACCGCCTGGCCGTCCACAGTGATGGGCAGACGGAACAGTGAATCCGGCAACGGCAAATAGCTGGAGATAATGGCGTAACCTAAGCCATGGTTCACCATGGCCAGGCAAACCTCCAGTTTGTCCACCGTCATGGCGATACGCGGCGCCAGGGAAAAATTGGCATTCCACCAGCGCTCAATCAGTTGGGTAATATGCGGCCCATGATTAATTTTAATCTGCGGCAAATGAGGCAGCAGGCTGAAATTAAGCTCATGCTGGCTTATCAGGTAATAACAATCCTCATCGATCAGCCGCTTGCCCTCTTTCCAGTTAAAATCATCTTTCACCAGCGCCAGATGAATCTCATCCCGTTGCAGGCGCTGGAAAATTTCTTCGCTGTAACCACTGGTAAGGCTAATGCTGACGCCGGGATATTGCCGGCGAAAACGTTCCAGCAAGGCGGGCAAGCGGTAGGCGGCATAATTACTCGACACCCCGATGCGGATCTCCCCTTGCTGTTGCTCATCCAGGCTATGCAGGTTGATTTTTAACTGCTGCATGTCCCTAAGCACCTTATCGGCATGGCTGGCCAGAAATTCCCCCTGCGCGCTGAACGCCAGGCCTTTGCTGTTCTCGTCAAATAACTGGATCGCCAGTTTGCGCTCGATTTGTTTTAAGCGATAACTCAGCGCGGGCTGGGAGGTATATAACTGTTCCGCGGCGCGGGTGATATTTTTATGCTGGTAAACGGCCCGGATAATGAGCCAGTCTTTTTCATTCACGGCCGGTGTCCATGGGAAATTATCTTCCACTATAAAATATTTTTTGGCTTAAGGATGCAAGTCATAAAAACGCTCGATTGGGCTTAGCAGGGAAAATCGCCTATATCTGCGGTATAAGATATTGATGCTGCGCTGAAAACGCACCAAAACAGGGAGACACCATGGCGATTGGCACCACAAGCGGGCAAAAGAATAAAATTATTTATGCTGTTGATGACATGGCTGCGCAGTTAGAACAGCTGGCGTTGCAGATCCATGGCAATCCGGAGCTGAGCTTTAACGAAACGCAGTCCGCCGCCGCGCTGATCGCGCCACTGAGGAGCGCGGGTTTTGTCATTGAACAACCGCTGGGCGGCCTTCCTACCGCCTTTCGCGCCACTTTTGACAGCGGCAAACCCGGACCGGTGGTGGCGCTGCTTGCGGAATACGACGCGCTGCCAGAACTGGGGCATGCCTGCGGCCATAATCTTATCGGCACCGCCTCGGTGGGCGCCGCGCTGGCGTTAAAGGCCGCCTGCCCTGAATTAGGCGGGCGCCTGCTGGTGATCGGTACCCCGGCGGAAGAAGAAGGCGGCGGTAAAATCATTCTCGCCGATCTGGGCATATTCGATGCAGTGGATGCGGTGATGATGGTCCACCCGCGCGAGAAAACCATGGTGGTGCGCGGCGGACTGGCGTGCGTGGATGCGGTATTTAAATTTTACGGCAAGGCGGCGCATGCCTCGTCGGCACCGCAGAAAGGCATTAGCGCCCTGGACGCGGTCATCCATACGTTTGTCGGCATTAATGCCCTGCGCCAGTTCTTTACCGACGATGTGCGGGTACATGGGATTATTACCGCCGGCGGCAGCGCCACTAATATCGTGCCGGCCTATGCCGAGGCAAAATTCCTGATGCGCGCGGCGACGGTTAACGGGCTGCGGCTGGTGCGGGATAAAGTGTTCGCCGCAGCGCAAGGCGCCGCCGCGATAAGCGGCGCCAGGCTGGAAATCGAGCCGGGCCTGACCTATGCCGAACGCAACAACAACCGGGCCCTGGCCCTGGGTTTTCAACGCAACCTTGAGCTGTTGGGCATCGACGTGTTCGATCCGCCGGTAACCGGTGGTATCGGCTCGTCCGATATCGGTAATGTCAGTCAGGTCACCGCGGCCATCCATCCTTATATCCGCATTGGCGACGTTTTCCCGCATACCCCTGAGTTTGCCCAGGCGGCGGCTTCGCCCGCCGGCCTGGACGGCATGCTGCAGGCCGCCAAGGCGCTGGCGATGACCGCCTTTGACCTGAATCAGGATCGCTCGCTATTGCAGGCGGTAAGAGATGAATTTTCGCGCTGGAAGCTCGCCAACCAGGCCGGGCAGGAGGAATAAAATGAAAAACAGAGGGGTACTCGCGTTACTCGGCATGGTTATGGGCGCAACGGCGGCACAGGCGGCCGGTGAAACAGTGCGTATCGGCGCCGATCTGACCTATCCCCCGTTTCAGTACCGGGAAGCGGACGGTACGCCGCGGGGCTTTGAAATCGATATCACCCATGCCGTCTGCCGGGCAATGGCGGTGCAATGTCAATTCGTGGTCAGTAGCTTTGACGCGGAGATTCCCTCGCTGCTGGCTAAAAAAGTCGATGTTATTTCGCCGCTGGGAGCGACCGAAAAACGCAGGAAAGCCATCGACTTCAGTGATTTCGTTTACCATATCCCCACCCGGCTGGTGGCGCGCAAGGGCAGCAACCTGCAGCCGGACGTGGCATCGCTGCAGGGCAAGCATATCGCCGTCCAGCAGGGCACCATCCAGGAGATGTATGCCAACCAGTTCTGGGCCGCCAAGGGTATCGATATCGTCCCTTACGCCGATCAGGATATGATTTATCAGGATTTGGCGGCGGGACGGCTGGACGGCGCATTAAGCCCGGCGGTAGCGGTCACCTATGGTTTCCTGAATAAACCCGAAGGCAAGGATTTCGCCCTGACCGGACCCGAAGTACGCGATGATAAACTCTTCAGCATCGGTTCGGCCTATGGTTTTCGCAAAGATGACGAAAAGATCAGGGCATTGCTAAACGAAGGTTTGGCTAAAATCAAGGCCGACGGCACGTGGGAAAAGATCAAACAGCAGTACTTTGGTGATATCGATTTGTCGGTTCATCAACCGGAGCAGGCCGATGCCAGTCACTGAGCCGCACGCAGGGACGCTATTGCCGCTGATGGACAGCCTGTTGCGGCAGTTCTCGCAGTTGCACCGGTTATCCGGCAGCGACGACGCCGAACGCTCGGCCGGCTATCTGGCAGAGGTGCTGAGCCGTCATGGCCTGTCGCCGCGCATTGAGCAATGTTCATTGTTGTTAAGCAATCCCCTTTCCGGCAGTCTGCAACTGCCGGACTACCCGGCATGGCGCTGCGCGGCCAAGACTCGCTCTTTCTCGGCCAGTTGCCCGCTGGGCGTGGACGCTGCGCTGTTTTACGACGCGCGCTCCACGGACCCGATACCGGATAATCAGATGGCGCAATGGTCCGCCCAGGTGAAAGGTAAGATTGTCATTGCCGATCAGGGTTTTGAAGATTATGTACAGCGGCTTGATGCCGCCGGCGCGTTGGGTCTCATCCATATCTGGTGGTCGGGCGAAACGGCGTTGCATGAGGAAACCGTCGGGCCGATCTGGGGCACTCCGGTGCCCGACGATCGCCATCGTTATCCGCGCCTGCCGGTCATCTCGATCAACCAGCAGCAGGGGCGCGAGCTGCTGGCGCTTTATCAACGGCACCCCGCCCCGCTTACCGCGCGCCTGCGCACCGAGCTGCAGGTGGCGGTTTCCACATGCAGCCTGCCGGTGGTGGAGATAGCGGGAGAATGTCCCGAGTTTGTCCTGTTATCTTCCCATTATGATTCCTGGCATGAAGGCGTTACCGACAATGCCACCGGCAATGCGTTATGTCTGGCGATGGCCGTTCATTTTCATCAGCATCGCCACGAGTTAACACGGGGTCTGCGGATTGCCTGGTGGCCGGGCCATTCCAATGCCCGCTATGGGGGGTCGACCTGGTATGCCGACCGGTTTCGTCATCCGTTGGCTCAACATTGCGTGGCGCATATTAACGTTGATTCCCCCGGCTGTAGGGAAGCATTGCAGGTAGTGATCAACGCCAGTGGGGCCGAACAGCCTGATTTCCTTAACCGCGCGGTGCGTCGGGTAACCGGTAGCGCGGCACAACGCATTACGCCGTTGGGTAAAGGCGGCGACCAGTCTTTTTGGGGCAGCGGTTTGCCGCTGCATTTCGCCCTGCGCGAAGAGCCGGTAAATAAGAATACGCTGTCGCCGGGCAGCGGCGGCGGCTGGTGGTGGCATACCGAAGCGGATACCTATGATAAGGTCGATCTGGCTATTTTATGGCGTGACAGCCGGATCCATGGTTACTGGCTGGCGGAGCTTCTAACCGCTACGGCGTTGCCGCTGGATCCGCTGGGCTATCGGGATCGGCTGTATAAAGAAATGGTGGCGTTGCAAGATCAGCTGGATCCGGCGTTTGACCTGAGTCCGGCGCTTGACGCCATGGTGGGTCTGCGGGACGATTTGCAGCGGGTGGTAGCATGTTGGCAATACGATACTCAGGCATGGCAGCCGGCAATAATCAAGGTGCTGGCCTTATGGCACCGCCTGCGCTATAGCTCGGTCGATGATTTTCATTACGACCTGAGTTATCACGGCGGCGCATTTCCCGGGCTGCGGATCCTTAAAGATCAGGCCGCCGAGGCCACGCCTGAAACCTTTTTGATGATGACCACCCAGTTCCATCGCCAGCGGGATCGGGCGCTGGATCTGCTGGAGCGCAGCGCGCAAGTCCTGCGTACGGCATTATCGCGGGATCGGCCATAGCGCCCGGGTAGCGAACCGCCAGGGTCACGGACATGAAAAAGCCCTCTGTTTACACAGAGGGCTTCGCCAATTGGATGCCTGGCAGTGGATGCCTGACTGCGTCAGGCACCCTGCGGGCCGTCGCCTGCGGCTCCGTTCCACCGGCGTTGCCGGGGGTCCTACTCTCTTACTCGAGTAGCGAACCGCCAGGGTCACGCACATGAAAAAGCCCTCTGTTTTCTTTGAGGGCTTCGTCAATGGGATGCCTGGCAGTGGATGCCTGACTGCGTCAGGCACCCTGCGGGCCGTCGCCTGCGGCTCCGTTCCACCGGCGTTGCCGGGGGTCCTACTCTCTTACTCGAGTAGCGAACCGCCAGGGTTACGCACATGAAAAAGCCCTCTGTTCTCACAGAGGGCTTCGTCAATTGGATGCCTGGCAGTTCCCTACTCTCGCATGGGGAGACCCCACACTACCATCGGCGCTACGGCGTTTCACTGCTGAGTTCGGCATGGGGTCAGGTGGGACCACCGCGCTAGTGCCGCCAGGCAAATTCGTTTACCAACCGTCATCCTGTTACTGATGACCATCGGCCTTTATCCGGAACTTCGCTGAAAATTCTCTCGCCGCCCCTTGGGGCAACGCTCTCTTCGCGTCAAACACTTTAGGTGTTGTAAGGTTAAGCCTCACGGGTCATTAGTATCGGTTAGCTCAACGCATCGCTGCGCTTACACACCCGACCTATCAACGTCATCGTCTTTAACGTCCCTTCAGGTGGCTTAAAGCCACAGGGAAGACTCATCTCGAGGCAAGTTTCCCGCTTAGATGCTTTCAGCGGTTATCTCTTCCGCACGTAGCTACCGGGCAATGCCATTGGCATGACAACCCGAACACCAGTGGTGCGTCCACTCCGGTCCTCTCGTACTAGGAGCAGCCCCTCTCAATCTTCCAACGCCCACGGCAGATAGGGACCGAACTGTCTCACGACGTTCTAAACCCAGCTCGCGTACCACTTTAAATGGCGAACAGCCATACCCTTGGGACCTACTTCAGCCCCAGGATGTGATGAGCCGACATCGAGGTGCCAAACACCGCCGTCGATATGAACTCTTGGGCGGTATCAGCCTGTTATCCCCGGAGTACCTTTTATCCGTTGAGCGATGGCCCTTCCATTCAGAACCACCGGATCACTAAGACCTGCTTTCGCACCTGCTCGAGCCGTCACTCTCGCAGTCAAGCTAGCTTATGCCTTTGCACTAACCTCACGATGTCCGACCGTGATTAGCTAACCTTCGTGCTCCTCCGTTACTCTTTAGGAGGAGACCGCCCCAGTCAAACTACCCACCAGACACTGTCCTCGACCCAGATTATGGGCCGGAGTTAGAACATCAAACATTAAAGGGTGGTATTTCAAGGTTGGCTCCATGCAGACTGGCGTCCACACTTCAAAGCCTCCCACCTATCCTACACATCAAGGCTCAATGTTCAGTGTCAAGCTATAGTAAAGGTTCACGGGGTCTTTCCGTCTTGCCGCGGGTACACTGCATCTTCACAGCGAGTTCAATTTCACTGAGTCTCGGGTGGAGACAGCCTGGCCATCATTACGCCATTCGTGCAGGTCGGAACTTACCCGACAAGGAATTTCGCTACCTTAGGACCGTTATAGTTACGGCCGCCGTTTACCGGGGCTTCGATCAAGAGCTTCTCCTTGCGGATAACCCCATCAATTAACCTTCCGGCACCGGGCAGGCGTCACACCGTATACGTCCACTTTCGTGTTTGCACAGTGCTGTGTTTTTAATAAACAGTTGCAGCCAGCTGGTATCTGCGACTGGCTTCAGCTCGGGGAGCAAGTCCCTCCACCTAATGCCAGCGTGCCTTCTCCCGAAGTTACGGCACCATTTTGCCTAGTTCCTTCACCCGAGTTCTCTCAAGCGCCTTGGTATTCTCTACCTGACCACCTGTGTCGGTTTGGGGTACGATTCGATGTGACCTGGAGCTTAGAGGCTTTTCCTGGAAGCGTAGCATCAATTCCTTCACCACCGTAGTGGCTCGTTATCACGCCTCAGTGTTGAATAAAAGAGCGGATTTACCTGCTCTTTCCACCTTCACGCTTAAACCGGGACAACCGTCGCCCGGCGAACCTAGCTTTCTCCGTCCCCCCTTCGCAGTCACACCCAGTACAGGAATATTAACCTGTTTCCCATCGACTACGCCTTTCGGCCTCGCCTTAGGGGTCGACTCACCCTGCCCCGATTAACGTTGGACAGGAACCCTTGGTCTTCCGGCGAGCGGGCTTTTCACCCGCTTTATCGTTACTTATGTCAGCATTCGCACTTCTGATACCTCCAGCAACCCTCACAGGCCACCTTCGCAGGCTTACAGAACGCTCCCCTACCCAACGGACATATCCTTAAGTCAACTCGACGTGATGAACGCATTGACGTCGCTGCGCTCCGTCAATCGTTTTTCCGTACAATTGTCTTAAGTGATATGTCCGCTGCCGCAGCTTCGGTGCATGGTTTAGCCCCGTTACATCTTCCGCGCAGGCCGACTCGACCAGTGAGCTATTACGCTTTCTTTAAATGATGGCTGCTTCTAAGCCAACATCCTGGCTGTCTGTGCCTTCCCACATCGTTTCCCACTTAACCATGACTTTGGGACCTTAGCTGGCGGTCTGGGTTGTTTCCCTCTTCACGACGGACGTTAGCACCCGCCGTGTGTCTCCCGTGGTAACATTCTTCGGTATTCGCAGTTTGCATCGGGTTGGTAATCCGGGGTGGACCCCTAGCCGAAACAGTGCTCTACCCCCGAAGATGAATTCACGAGGCGCTACCTAAATAGCTTTCGGGGAGAACCAGCTATCTCCCGGTTTGATTGGCCTTTCACCCCCAGCCACAAGTCATCCGCTAATTTTTCAACATTAGTCGGTTCGGTCCTCCAGTTAGTGTTACCCAACCTTCAACCTGCCCATGGCTAGATCACCGGGTTTCGGGTCTATACCCTGCAACTTAACGCCCAGTTAAGACTCGGTTTCCCTACGGCTCCCCTATTCGGTTAACCTTGCTACAGAATATAAGTCGCTGACCCATTATACAAAAGGTACGCAGTCACCCTGATAAATCAAGGCTCCCACTGCTTGTACGTACACGGTTTCAGGTTCTGTTTCACTCCCCTCGCCGGGGTTCTTTTCGCCTTTCCCTCACGGTACTGGTTCACTATCGGTCAGTCAGGAGTATTTAGCCTTGGAGGATGGTCCCCCCATCTTCAGACAGGATATCACGTGTCCCGCCCTACTCATCGAGCTCACAGCACTTGCACCTTCGGATACGGGGCTATCACCCTGTGTTGCCGGACTTTCCAGACCGTTCTCCTGATGCGAATGCTGATGGTGACTCTGGGCTGTTCCCCGTTCGCTCGCCGCTACTAGGGGAATCTCGGTTGATTTCTTTTCCTCGGGGTACTGAGATGTTTCAGTTCCCCCGGTTCGCCTCAATACGCTATGGATTCACGTAATGATAGTGCAACGAGTTGCACTGGGTTTCCCCATTCGGACATCGCCGGCTGATAGCGCTTCATATCAGCTCACCGGCGCATTTCGCGGATTAGCACGTCCTTCATCGCCTCTGACTGCCTAGGCATCCACCGTGTACGCTTATTCACTTAACCTCACAACCCTAAAGTGTCTTCGGAATGGCTGCGAAAGGCCCCTGCCGGTGTTGCGCGGTGCTCGCCATGCTCATGGACATACAGTCCACTCCGCTGGCTGCGCGCCGTGCGCCTTGGCCGGGACTTTCTCGCTCATCCCTCAACAAGGGCGCCATCGACACGGCGACCTTATTAGGTTTGCTTGCTTTGAGAGAATCGCATACTGATTTTGCTCAGCATGTTTTTTTCAAATTTTCAGCTTGTTCCGGATTGTTAAAGAGCATGTATTTCGCAGCATACTGATACGCGGTTGCGTAACAATGTGCTCTGAAATCATCAGACAATAAAGGCGGGTCTGGTTTGGTTAACAGGTCGTATGAAAAAGAGTTTGGCGTCCCCTAGGGGGTTCGAACCCCTGTTACCGCCGTGAAAGGGCAGTGTCCTAGGCCACTAGACGAAGGGGACAGGAGTGCGTTTGTGAGATAAGTTGTCGTCAATAGGCAACGAATTCTTATGCCACCGTTTTTTATCAACCCTGCCTTAACATTCAGGAAGAGGGCATGACAAAAAACCATACGAGCTGTTTGCTCATTACAGTTATCAGACAATCTGTGTGGACACTACACAATCTAGTATCTATTTCGGTAAGGAGGTGATCCAACCGCAGGTTCCCCTACGGTTACCTTGTTACGACTTCACCCCAGTCATGAATCACAAAGTGGTAAGCGCCCTCCCGAAGGTTAAGCTACCTACTTCTTTTGCAACCCACTCCCATGGTGTGACGGGCGGTGTGTACAAGGCCCGGGAACGTATTCACCGTGGCATTCTGATCCACGATTACTAGCGATTCCGACTTCATGGAGTCGAGTTGCAGACTCCAATCCGGACTACGACGCACTTTGTGAGGTCCGCTTACTCTCGCGAGTTCGCTTCTCTTTGTATGCGCCATTGTAGCACGTGTGTAGCCCTACTCGTAAGGGCCATGATGACTTGACGTCATCCCCACCTTCCTCCGGTTTGTCACCGGCAGTCTCCTTTGAGTTCCCGACATTACTCGCTGGCAACAAAGGATAAGGGTTGCGCTCGTTGCGGGACTTAACCCAACATTTCACAACACGAGCTGACGACAGCCATGCAGCACCTGTCTCAGAGTTCCCGAAGGCACAACCTCATCTCTGAAGTCTTCTCTGGATGTCAAGAGTAGGTAAGGTTCTTCGCGTTGCATCGAATTAAACCACATGCTCCACCGCTTGTGCGGGCCCCCGTCAATTCATTTGAGTTTTAACCTTGCGGCCGTACTCCCCAGGCGGTCGATTTAACGCGTTAGCTCCGAAAGCCACGGCTCAAGGCCACAACCTTCAAATCGACATCGTTTACAGCGTGGACTACCAGGGTATCTAATCCTGTTTGCTCCCCACGCTTTCGTACCTGAGCGTCAGTCTTCGTCCAGGGGGCCGCCTTCGCCACCGGTATTCCTCCAGATCTCTACGCATTTCACCGCTACACCTGGAATTCTACCCCCCTCTACGAGACTCTAGCCTGCCAGTTTCAAATGCAGTTCCCGGGTTAAGCCCGGGGATTTCACATCTGACTTAACAGACCGCCTGCGTACGCTTTACGCCCAGTAATTCCGATTAACGCTCGCACCCTCCGTATTACCGCGGCTGCTGGCACGGAGTTAGCCGGTGCTTCTTCTGCGGGTAACGTCAATCAACAAGGTTATTAACCTTATCGCCTTCCTCCCCGCTGAAAGTGCTTTACAACCCGAAGGCCTTCTTCACACACGCGGCATGGCTGCATCAGGCTTGCGCCCATTGTGCAATATTCCCCACTGCTGCCTCCCGTAGGAGTCTGGACCGTGTCTCAGTTCCAGTGTGGCTGGTCATCCTCTCAGACCAGCTAGGGATCGTCGCCTAGGTGAGCCATTACCTCACCTACTAGCTAATCCCATCTGGGTTCATCCGATGGCGTGAGGCCCGAAGGTCCCCCACTTTGGTCTTGCGACGTTATGCGGTATTAGCTACCGTTTCCAGTAGTTATCCCCCACCATCAGGCAGATCCCCAGACATTACTCACCCGTCCGCCGCTCGCCGGCAAAGTAGCAAGCTACTTTCCGCTGCCGCTCGACTTGCATGTGTTAGGCCTGCCGCCAGCGTTCAATCTGAGCCATGATCAAACTCTTCAATTAAAAGCTTGATGCTCAAAGATTGTCATACTGTTAATCTTATGAATTAACTGTTTGTTCACTCTTCAAGACTTGGTATTTTTGTGTTTCGATACGGTCTTGTGAGTGCCCACACAGATTGTCTGATAAATTGTTAAAGAGCAGTGCGCCGCTGTAATCAGTCTGGCGCGAGGTGGCGTATGTTACGCTTTCCTCTTTCAGTGTCAAGCCCGTTCGGCCTGTCTTCTGACTCGTTTCCGCTACCCTGCGATGTGCTGCACGGTGCCGGTCGATGGAGGCGCATTATAGGGATTTCAACCGAAGCCGCAACAGCTAATTTGCCCAATCCGAACTGTTTGCTGCATTCCACAGCAATACCGGGGTTTATACCCTCTTTTGCACAAACTTATCCACAGATGATTGCCGCAGGCAAAAATTGCCGAGCATCGCGCAATCGTTTTCGCTACAATTCACGCAAATTTTATCGGCTCGCGTATTTTATCAAGCGGCGGCTTTTTTCAGTAAAAAACCGCCGCTTGATACCAGTTTTTTATTAAAGCTATCCAATCAAGGGATAAATTGACCATGCAACAACCACGTCCTGTTCGCCGCGCCTTGCTCAGTGTGTCTGACAAAGCCGGTATCGTAGAATTCGCTCAGTCATTATCGCAACGCGGCATCACGCTGCTCTCCACCGGCGGCACCGCGCGGCTGCTGGCGGAGGCAGGGCTGCCGGTGACCGAGGTTTCCGATTACACCGGTTTTCCAGAAATGATGGATGGACGGGTGAAAACCCTGCATCCCAAGGTCCATGGCGGCATTCTGGGGCGTCGCGGCCAGGACGATGCGATTATGCAACAGCACCATATCGACCCCATCGATATGGTGGTGGTTAATCTTTATCCGTTTGCCAGCACAGTGGCGCGTGAAGGCTGTACCCGCGAGGAAGCGGTGGAGAATATCGATATCGGCGGGCCTACCATGGTGCGCTCCGCCGCCAAGAATCATAAAGACGTGGCGATCGTGGTTAACAGCGGCGATTACGCCGGGATCATTGCCGAGCTGGATGCGCATAACGGCTCGCTGACGCTGGCGACCCGTTTTGATCTGGCCATCAAGGCCTTTGAGCATACCGCCGCCTACGACAGCATGATCGCCAACTACTTCGGCAGCCAGGTACCGGCCTATCACGGCGATACCACCGTACCCGCCGGCCGTTTCCCACGCACCCTTAACCTGAACTTTATCAAAAAACAGGATATGCGCTACGGAGAAAACAGCCATCAGCTGGCCGCCTTCTATATAGAAGAGCCGGTGCGGGAAGCCTCGGTCGCCACCGCGCGGCAGTTGCAGGGCAAGGCGCTATCCTATAACAATATCGCCGATACCGACGCCGCCCTGGAGTGCGTAAAGGAATTCGCCGAGCCGGCCTGCGTGATTGTCAAGCATGCCAATCCTTGCGGCGTGGCCACCGGCGGCGCGTTGCTCGAGGCATATGAGCGCGCCTATAAAACCGATCCCACCTCGGCGTTTGGCGGCATTATCGCCTTTAACCGCCCTCTTGACGCCGCCGCCGCGCAAGCCATTATCAGCCGCCAGTTCGTGGAAGTGATTATCGCGCCGTCCGTTAACGACGACGCCCTGGCCATCCTTGCCGCCAAGCAAAATGTCCGGGTACTGGCCAGCGGCGTCTGGTCGTCCCGGGTGCCGGCGCTGGACTTCAAGCGGGTTAACGGCGGCCTGTTGGTACAGGATCGCGACTTAGGCATGGTCGGCGAGGCGGATCTGCGCATCGTCACCGAACGCCGGCCGACCGCAAGCGAGCTGCGCGACGCGCTTTTTTGCTGGAAGGTGGCTAAATTCGTTAAATCCAACGCCATCGTTTATGCCCGCGATAACATGACCATTGGTATCGGGGCGGGCCAGATGAGCCGCGTTTATTCGGCGAAAATCGCCGGCATCAAGGCGGCGGACGAAGGGCTGGACGTGCGCGGCTCGGCCATGGCCTCCGATGCGTTTTTCCCGTTTCGCGACGGAATTGACGCGGCGGCGGCGGTCGGCATCAGCTGCGTGATCCAGCCCGGCGGTTCCATTCGCGATGACGAAGTCATTGCCGCGGCCAACGAACATGGCATCGCCATGATCTTTACCGATATGCGTCATTTCCGCCACTAAGCCCAGGAGCGACCAATGAATATCTTAATTATCGGGAACGGCGGCCGCGAGCATGCCCTGGCCTGGAAGGCCGCCCAATCGCCGCTGGCGGATAAAGTCTACGTGGCGCCCGGCAATGCCGGCACCGCCCTCGAACCGGCGCTTGAAAACGTCGACATCGGCCCGACCGATATCCCGGCGCTGGTCGCCTTCGCCCAAAGCCACGCCATCGGCCTGACCATCGTCGGCCCCGAAGCGCCGCTGGTGATGGGCGTGGTGGATGCGTTCCGCTCAGCCGGCCTGCCGGTATTCGGCCCGACCAAAGCGGCGGCGCAGTTGGAAGGCTCGAAGGCGTTTACCAAGGATTTCCTGGCCCGCCACCATATCCCCAGCGCGGAATACGGTAACTTTACCGATATCGACCAGGCGCTGGCCTACGTGCGCAGCAAAGGCGCGCCCATTGTTATCAAAGCGGACGGCCTGGCCGCCGGCAAAGGCGTGATCGTGGCTATGACGCTTGCGCAAGCGGAAGCGGCCATTGAGGATATGCTGGCCGGTAACGCCTTCGGCGATGCCGGGCACCGCATCGTGGTGGAGGAATTCCTGGAAGGCGAGGAAGCCAGCTTTATCGTGATGGTGGACGGCGATCATGTCGTGCCGATGGCCACCAGCCAGGACCATAAACGGGTCGGCGACGGCGATACCGGTCCCAACACGGGTGGCATGGGGGCATATTCCCCCGCCCCGGTGGTTACGGATGAAATCCACCAGCGCGTTATGGATCAGGTTATCTGGCCGACGGTGCGCGGCATGGCGTCGGAAGGGAATATCTATACCGGCTTTTTATATGCCGGACTGATGATCAACGCCGATGGCCAGCCAAAGGTGATTGAATTTAACTGCCGCTTCGGCGATCCGGAAACCCAGCCCATCATGCTGCGCATGCGTTCCGATCTGGTGGCGCTGTGCCTGGCGGCCACCGAAGGGCATCTGGATCGGGAAAGCTCGTTATGGGATGAACGACCGGCCCTGGGTGTGGTCCTGGCCGCCGGCGGCTATCCGGGGGATTACCGCACCGGGGACGAAATCAGCGGCCTGCCGACGGCTGAGACAGCAGGCGAAAAAGTCTTTCATGCCGGCACCTGTCTGGCGGACGGTAAGGTACTGACGCAGGGAGGGCGGGTTTTGTGCGTTACCGCGCTGGGCGAAACGGTGGCGGATGCTCAGGCCAGGGCCTATCACGCGGCGAAGTCTATTCGCTGGCAGGACAGTTTCTGCCGGTCGGATATCGGCTATCGCGCGATCCAACGCGAGCAATAATCCTGTCATCATCTGGTGTCGCGCATTCATGACGTTGGGCAATGCGCGGCGCCCTGTCGATGTCGGCTTGCAGGCGGGTGACTACAACTCGCTTTTTTTAGGTTGCCAGTGGCAGAAGTCTTCATTGGCGACCAGTAACAGCTGCGTCCCTTCCGGTGCCTCCAGCCAGGCGATGCCCAGTTGCCCGGTGGAATGTTGGGCGCGCGCCGCAATCCACGAGGCCGAGCGCTGGTCAAAATCAGGCCGCGCCGTCTTGCCGTCGCAGGTGGCTATCACGCCGTCGCGCCATATCCCCTGCATCAGCTTTACCTGTCCGGCACGTAGCGTGCTGCTGACATCCAGCAGTCGCCTGGCTTCAAACTGATACAACGCCAGTTCGTCATCACTGAGTTTTTCACGCAGCCCATCGCGCTGACGCTGCATATAGCTGGGATTACCCTGATCGTCAAAGCGGATTTGCACGGTTTGCGGATGTGCGCCGTTTTGCGTCCGGTTAATCTGGCGCACGTCGTCATGGAGGAATTGATAGCGGGTAATGATGGTATTTTCGCCCTGATAGGGGCTGTAGACGCTGACGATATTGACCGTTTGCTGTGCCGCGTCGTCTTTACGCCATAAGCGCATGGCGCCCCGATCGGCGACATAACCGCTGGCGGTGAACGCAGGCGGCGCCTTGGAATGCGAACCGCATGCCGTGAGGAGACAGGCCAGCAGCCCGAGCCAACCGCACCGGCGCAAAAACAAAAGGGGCACGGTTGCCCCTATGCTTAATCTTTTCACCAACACACGGTGGTTACTTAACAGCGTCTTTCAGAGCCTTGCCAGAAACAAATGCCGGAACATTGGCCGCGGCGATTTTGATTTCTTTACCGGTCTGAGGATTACGGCCAGTGCGTTCGTTGCGATGATTAATTTTGAAAGTACCGAAACCAACCAATTGTACTGCATCACCCTCTTTAAGAGACTCGGTAATTGCTGCCAAAGTGGATTCCAGAGCCGACTTCGCCTGCGCCTTCGAAAGATCGGCCTTATCAGCAATTACATCAATCAGTTGAGTCTTGTTCATATGTTATCCTTACAGTGTGTTTATCGCTTGCTAAGCATCGAGTACGACGGATAAGCCGGAATACGGCACTCTCCTGCAAACACGCACCGATAGCCACTTTTTTTATGCCCCCCCAAATGTAGACCAGACGGGGTGCAGATGTGAAGTATTAAGACATGGCAAAACAGGTCTTAAATCACGTTTTATTGCCTTATTGCTGTAAAATTATTCCAATATTGCTAATTCCGGCTTCGCGCAGGTCTGCGCGCAGCCCTTTGATCAATTCTACGTCGCGGTTTTCACAATCAGCTAACAGGCGAAAAATTTCCCACTGAATGTCCCATTCCTCTTCAATCGAGGGCAGGGCATTCAGCTCCTCTTCCGTCATTTCCCGCTCCGCATGGGTCATTTCCAGCATGGCCACGGTGCGGATAGAGGTTTCGCTGACGGTGACGGCATGCTCCAGCGTTTCACCGCTCAGCCGCGAGTGCAATAATTCACTCAGGGCCACACAGGCATCAATCGCCGGATAAACGCCGTAAAAATCGTAATCATCCGCTGCGGGAATGCATTCTTCCAGCTTTTCCAATTGTAAATCAAAATTGACCTTAGCATCTTTAACAACCTGTGTCTCCCAAACCAGGTCGAGAATACGCCGGTAGACGGCAGGGTCGCCAAAGCCGGTCTGCACGCAGAACAGTTGATAATTGGGGTACATCCGTTCACACAGCGACGCCATAAAAATGACGTGCTGCCAGGCTTCCTGCTTTTCCAGACGTAAATGTATCGGGTTACGTAACATCGCGCTATTCCATTACTCTTAATCTGCGTCGCAGTGTACCTGAAATTAGCCGGTTACCCTATTCCAGGTCGAAAAAGTCCGGTTCGCCGCGCCCCTGCTCCCACTGTTTAAACGCGGTGCGATTAGAGGCCACCGCATCCGCCCAGCGGGTAGGCTCCGGCAAGCGGTAGCCGCGCATGCATTGTTGTACCCAATACAGGGCAGTGTCCATACCGACGCGATGGCCGGTGGAGATGAATAAAGGATTGCAGCGGATCTTGCTGCGCCATACCCAGGCAAGCTGTTCGCCTTTATCCATCAGCGGCGCCCTGGCGCCCGCCTCATCGCTCAAGGGCTCAAACCGGCCGCACAGCCGGCGCTTAGCCACGCCGATAGTCGGCTGGTCGACCAACAGACCAAAATGGCTGGCGACGCCCAGACGGCGCGGGTGGGAAATACCATGGCCATCGACGAACAGCAAATCCGGCCGCTGATTCAGCTGTTCCCAGGCGGCCAGCAGGGCGGGATACTCGCGAAACGACAAAAAACCCGGAATATAAGGCATGGTGGTCGTTACACGGGCAATGCGGTATTCGAGAAGCTCCAGCGACGGAAAACGCAGCAGCGCGATAGCCGCGCGGGTAACGTCGCCCCCCTGTTCGAACCCCACATCGGCGCCGGCGATTATCGCGGGCGTGGAAAAAGCGAAATCGTCATGGCGTATGACCCTACTGGCGGTGGCGACCTGCTCGGCGCGCAATGCTGTTATATCCATGTTTTTTCCACCTTTTTCACCAGTCTTTACAGATGATAGGGGCGCGACAGGCGATGCACCGCCTCAACAAAAATGCCCGCATGTGCCGGCGGCACGTCCTGATGGATACCGTGCCCCAGATTGCAGACATGCCCCTCACCCCGGCCGAAACCGGCCAGAATGGACTCCACTTCCTGTTCAATACGCGCCGGCGGCGCGTACAACACCGAAGGATCCATATTGCCCTGCAGCGCGACCTTATCGCCCACGCGACGGCGCGCCGCCTGAATATCGGTGCTCCAGTCCAGGCCCAGCGCATCGCAACCGGTTTGCGCCATGGCTTCAAGCCATTGGCCTCCGCCTTTGGTAAACAGCGTTACCGGCACCCGGCGGCCTTCATGCTCCCGCTGCAGGCCGTCGATGATTTTTTGCATGTAATCAAGGGAAAACTCAAGATAGCCGCTGCCGGTCAGCACGCCGCCCCAGGTATCAAAGATCATCACCGACTGCGCCCCGGCGCGAATCTGGGCGTTCAGGTACAGCGTTACGCTCGCCGCCAGCTTATCGAGCAATAAATGCAGCGTCTGCGGCTCGGCGTACATCATTTGTTTGATTTTAGTGAAGACTTTGCTGGTGCCGCCTTCAATCATATAGGTGGCCAGGGTCCAGGGACTGCCGGAGAAGCCAATCAACGGCACTTCTCCGCGCAGGTTGCGCCGGATGGTGCGTACGGCGTCCATCACATACCCCAGCTCCACCTCCGGATCCGGTATCGGCAACTGCTCCACGTCGGCTTTACAGGTAATCGGACGGGCAAAGCACGGCCCCTCCCCCTGTTCAAAATACAATTCCAGTCCCATGGCGTCGGGAACCGTCAGGATATCCGAAAACAGGATCGCGGCATCAAGCGGAAAACGACGCAACGGCTGCAAGGTCACTTCACAGGCCAGTTCGGCATTCCTGCACAGTGACATAAAATCACCGGCCTCGGCGCGGGTGGCTTTATATTCCGGCAGATAACGCCCGGCCTGGCGCATCATCCATACGGGCGTGACATCAACAGGCTGGCGCAGCAGGGCGCGCAGATAGCGGTCGTTCTTCAGTTCATGCATACAGGATTCCCTTGCAGTTATGAATGGAGTGTAGCATGCGGGCCGTCATTTTCCCGATCGGCGCGGCAGAGCGCGACCGTGTCCTCAATTAAGCGCCTGGCCACGGTGCCGGGCGGCGGCAGCAGGGGCAGCGCGTCATAACGGTACCAGCCGGCATCAAGGATTTCATTATGATCGGGGGTGATTTCGCCGCCGGCGTACTCCGCCATAAACGCCATCATCAGCGAATGCGGGAAAGGCCAGGGCTGCGAGGTGACATAACGGACGTTTTTCACCTTAATCCGCGTCTCCTCCATGACCTCGCGGGCCACGGTCTGCTCCAGGGTTTCCCCCACCTCGGCAAAACCGGCCAGCACCGTGTAAATGCCGCCGCGATGGCGGGTATGCTGGGCCAGCAGGATATCGTCGCCGCGGCGGATCGCCACGATAATACAGGGCGCGATTTGCGGATAATACCGTTCATGGCAATGATCGCACAGGCAGGCCCATTCCCGGTTACTGACGCGCATCTCATGGCCGCAGTAGCCGCAATAGCGATGGGAACGATAAAACTCCGCCAGTTGCACGCCCCGGCCCGCCAGTTGGAACAAGCCTGGGTCGCTATCGATGATCTGGCGCACCGAGCCCATATCCCGGGGCATGGCGTGGCGTACCAGCCAGGCGGGCGACCCCTCCCATTCGCCGATAAGCGTCGCTGTCAATCCTTGAAGTGACCAGGCCGATGCCGTTCCAAATGGCAGTTCCCCCTTGGGTAACCACAATTTGCTGTCCTGGCTGACGATCCACCAGCCATTTTCGCTACCGTTGAGTTCTTGTTCCATTTTAGTTGCACTACCTCTTATTCACTGGCAAGCTAGAAATTAGCTTTAATTGATGAGTAACGCAGCGTTACTTTATTACATCGGAGTCAATCATGCTAAACCAGCTGGACATTCTGGCTCAACGCGTTGGCGGCAGTAACGAACTGATCGATCAGTGGATACTGGCCCGCAGGAAGTTGCTCATTGCGTATTACCATCTCATCGGTCTTAAGCCCAATAAAGAAAAGCATACTCCCCTGGACGAAAACGCGCTGGACGACTTTTGCCATAAACTGGTGGACTACCTTTCCGCCGGCCATTTCCATATCTACGATCGTATCGTTCAGGACGCGGACGATACCAGCAGCAGCAAAAGAATCATCAGTACCCAGTTGTATCCGGCGTTGCAGGAAAATACCAAACAAATCATGGCATTTTATGATAGCCAATTGGAAACGGCCATCGATCATGATAACTGTATGGAGTTCCAACAGGCGCTTTCCGGCGTGGGCGAGGCCCTGGCCACGCGTTTTGCCCTGGAGGACAAACTGATCCAGCAGGCGCTGGAATATAAAGCGGACTACCTGGCCTCGGTGCCGGCCGCCAATAATCCGGACGTATCGCGTCTGGCGTAATTTTGCGGTAAGCAGTAAGTCGTAACCGGTCCTTCACGGGCCGCTATATCTTGTCGGAGTGCCTAGCGCGTACATTACGCCAGGCTGAGACCGTTAATTCGGGATCCGCGGAACCTGATCGGGTTAATACCTGCGAAGGGAACAAGAGTAAAGCAACGCTTTGATTTATAGTCTATTTTGCTAAATTCAAAGCCCGGCCTCATTACTCCCGTAGCGCTCCTGACAAGCAATTTTCCCGTTTATTGTGAGGAATTGCTATGTCGTTATCCAAAACCACCCCTTCCCGCCGTGAGCAGCGCGCCCAGGCGCAGGAATTCATCCATCGTCTGAAAGGCGAAGCCTTCCCCAACTCCCGGCGTATTTATCTCCAAGGCAACAGCGCCGACATCCGGGTGCCGATGCGGGAGATCGCGCTTAGCCCCACGCTTATCGGCGGCAACGGCAAAACGCCGCGCTACGAAGAAAACGAGCCGGTGCCGGTATACGACACCGCCGGACCCTATGGCGATCCGGCGACAGAGATAGACGTGCGCGCCGGCCTTCACCGCCTGCGTTCGGGCTGGATTGAACAGCGCGGGGACAGCGAGGCGTTGAACAGCCTAAGCTCGCGTTATACCGGCGAACGCCGGGCCGACGAGGGCCTGGATGAGGTTCGTTTCGCCCCCAGCCATACGCCGCGGCGCGCCAAACCCGGCCGGCGCGTCACGCAATTGCATTATGCCCGCGCCGGCGTCATTACGCCGGAAATGGAGTTTATCGCCCTGCGGGAAAATATGGGCCGCGAACGCATCCGCGGCGACGTATTGCTGCAACAGCATCCCGGCCAGAGCTTCGGCGCGCATTTGCCGCCGGATATTACCCCGGAGTTCGTGCGCCGGGAAGTGGCCGACGGT
The DNA here is from genome assembly GCF_047324285.1 of Sodalis sp. RH14. Classification (NCBI taxonomy): domain Bacteria; kingdom Pseudomonadati; phylum Pseudomonadota; class Gammaproteobacteria; order Enterobacterales; family Bruguierivoracaceae; genus Sodalis; species Sodalis sp. RH14. The sequence goes on along the minus strand of NZ_CP178739.1, from coordinate 35,310 downwards.
CGTGCCATTATCCCCGCCAATATCAACCATCCGGAGTCGGAGCCGATGATTATCGGCCGCAATTTCCTGGTCAAGGTCAACGCCAATATCGGCAACTCGGCCGTCAGTTCATCCATTGAGGAAGAGGTCGAGAAGCTGGTCTGGGCGACCCGTTGGGGAGCGGATACGGTGATGGACCTGTCCACCGGCCGCTATATCCATGAAACCCGCGAGTGGATCCTGCGCAACAGTCCGGTGCCCATCGGCACGGTGCCCATCTACCAGGCGCTGGAAAAAGTCAACGGCGTGGCGGAAAACCTGACCTGGGAATGCTTTCGCGACACCTTGCTCGAGCAGGCGGAACAGGGCGTGGACTATTTTACCATCCATGCCGGCGTGCTGTTGCGTTACGTGCCGATGACCGCCAAACGGTTGACCGGCATCGTGTCGCGCGGCGGATCCATTATGGCCAAATGGTGCCTGTCGCATCACCAGGAAAGCTTCCTGTACGAGCATTTTCGCGATATTTGCCAGATTTGCGCCGACTACGACGTCTCATTATCCCTCGGGGACGGCCTGCGTCCCGGCTCCATCCAGGATGCCAACGACGAAGCGCAGTTTGCCGAACTCTATACCCTGGGCGAATTGACCAAAGTTGCCTGGGAGTACGACGTGCAGGTGATGATCGAAGGCCCTGGCCATGTTCCCATGCAGATGATCCGGCGCAACATGACCGAACAGCTGGAGCATTGCCACGAAGCGCCGTTTTATACCCTGGGGCCGCTGACCACCGATATCGCGCCGGGTTACGACCATTTTACCTCCGGCATCGGCGCCGCGCTGATCGGCTGGTTCGGCTGTGCGATGTTGTGCTACGTCACGCCGAAAGAGCATCTGGGCCTGCCGAACAAAGAAGATGTTAAGCAGGGGCTTATTACCTATAAAATCGCCGCTCACGCCGCCGATCTGGCCAAAGGCCATCCCGGGGCGCAAATACGCGATAACGCCATGTCCAAGGCACGCTTTGAATTCCGTTGGGAGGACCAGTTTAATCTGGCCCTGGATCCGGCCACCGCCCGCGCCTATCACGATGAAACGCTGCCGCAGGAATCCGGCAAAGTAGCCCATTTTTGCTCCATGTGCGGTCCGAAATTCTGCTCGATGAAAATCTCCCAGGAGGTCAGGGATTATGCCGCCGCCCAGGCGATTGAGGTACGGGAAAGCGGCATGGCGGAGATGTCGTCGGCGTTTCGCGCCAGCGGCGGGGAAATCTATCTTGCGCCTGAGGATACGGGGGTGGCGAAATGATCGCGCCCGACGCGCCCTTTGCGGCGACCGAGCCCAGGCTCGGGCTCTATCCGGTAGTGGATTCGCTGGCATGGCTGGTCCGGCTGCTGGACGCCGGCGTCGCCACGCTGCAGTTGCGCATCAAGGACCAGCCGGAAGACCGGGTCGAACCGGATATCGAGGCCGCGATTTTGCTGGGACGGAAATACCGCGCCCGGATTTTCATCAACGATTATTGGCGGCTGGCGGTTAAACACGGCGCCTATGGCGTGCACCTGGGACAAGAGGATTTGGCTACGGCGGATTTGGCCGTCATCCAGCGCGCCGGATTGCGACTCGGTCTTTCCACCCACGACGATAGCGAACTGGCCCGCGCTTTGGCGCTACAGCCATCCTATATCGCGCTCGGCCATATCTTCCCTACCCAGACCAAAGCCATGCCGTCACAGCCGCAGGGCCTGGCGGAGCTGAAACGCCTGGTGGCCGGCATGCCCGGCATCTCCACCGTGGCCATCGGCGGTATTGGTATCGATCGGGTGGACGACGTGCTGCGCTGCGGCGTCGGCAGCATCGCGGTGGTCAGCGCCATCACCAAGGCCGCCGACTGGCGGCAGGCGACCGCCACGTTATTGCGGAAAATCGAAGGCCGGGAGGTGCGCAATGCTTAGCGACCAGGCTTTTTTGCGCTACAGCCGCCAATTGCTGCTGGAGGAGATAGGCCCCGGAGGCCAGGAGCATCTGAGCGCAGCAACCGTGCTGATCGCCGGACTGGGCGGCCTGGGTTCGCCGGCGGCGCTCTATCTTGCCGCCGCCGGGGTCGGCACGCTGCTGCTGGCCGACGACGATAAACTGGACGTGAGCAATCTCCAGCGCCAAATCCTTTATCGCACCGGGGATATCGCCCGGCCCAAGGCGGCGGCGGCGCTACGGCAGCTGCAGGCGCTTAATCCCCTGGGCCATTATGTCGCGCTGAGCCGGCGCCTGGCCGGGGATGACCTCGATCAGGCGGTGGCGCTGGCCGATATGGTACTGGACTGCAGTGATAATATGCAGACCCGTCACGACATCAATGCCGCCTGTATCCGCCGGGGGAAAACCCTGGTCAGCGCCAGCGCGGTGGGGTTCAGCGGTCAGTTGCTGGTGCTGCGGCCGCCCTACCGGCACGGCTGTTATGCCTGCCTGTTTCCCGACGCCGTCGAGCCGCGGCGTAATTGCCGCACCGCGGGCGTGCTCGGGCCGTTGGTCGGCATCATGGGCGCCATGCAGGCCCTGGAGACGATCAAAATCCTGTGCGGCATGCCGTCTACGCTGGACGGCCAGCTGCGGCTGTTCGACGGCAAGTCGATGAACTGGCGCACCCTGCGCCTGTCCCGCGCGGCCGGCTGTCCGGTGTGCGCCGCGGCGGTTCAGCGGGAAGAGGCGCTATGAACATTACCCTTAACGATACCCCCGTCGCGCTTTCAGGCACGCCCTCGCTGCTGGACATGCTGGAGCTGCTCGGCCACCCGCCCGAGGGCAGCGCGCTGGCGGTCAATCAAACCATTATTCCCCGTAGCCGGTGGGCCCAACAGCCGGTAAACGAGGGCGACGATATCTTACTTTTCCAGGCCATTGCCGGAGGCTGACCATGTTAACCATTGCCGATACCACTTTTACGTCCCGGTTGTTTACCGGCACCGGTAAATTCGCCACCGCGGAATTAATGCGGCAAGCCATCGCCGCGTCCGGCAGCCAATTGGTCACCCTGGCGATGCGCCGGGTGGACCTGCGCGGCGGTAATGACGCCATCCTGCCCGCCCTGCGCCAGGCAGGGGTAAAGTTACTGCCCAATACCTCAGGCGCAAAAACCGCCGAGGAGGCGGTGTTCGCCGCCCGCCTGGCGCGCGAGGCGCTGGGCACCCGCTGGATAAAACTGGAAATCCATCCGGATATGAAATACCTGCTGCCCGATGCGGTCGAAACGTTGAAAGCGGCCGAACAGCTGGTGCGCGAAGGTTTTGTGGTCTTGCCCTACTGCGGCGCGGATCCGGTATTATGCCGCCGTCTGGAGGAGGCCGGCTGTGCGGCGGTGATGCCGCTAGGTTCGCCGATCGGCTCCAATCAGGGTTTGATCACCCGCGATTTCCTGCGCATTATCATTGAACAGTCGGGCGTGCCGGTGGTGGTGGACGCCGGTATCGGCGCCCCCAGCCAGGCCCTGGAAGCGCTGGAAATGGGCGCCGACGCGGTACTGGTCAATACCGCCATCGCCGTGGCCCGCAACCCGGTGGCCATGGCCGGCGCGTTCAGGCTGGCGCTGGAAGCCGGCGCCCTGGCGCGCGAGGCCGGGCTTGCCGCCACGCTAACCCAGGCCAGCGCCACCAGCCCGCTAACCGGATTTTTGCGCCATCCCCAGGAAGAGGGGGCGGCCTGATGACATCTTTTCTTGACCACTGGCGCCGGCTCGGCTGGGACGACGCCGGACTGCAAATCCACGCCAAGACCGCGCGCGACGTGGAGCGGGCGCTGAATGCCCCGCGCCTGGACCGGCAGGATTTCATGGCGCTGCTGTCACCGGCGGCGCTGCCTTATCTTGAACCCATGGCGCAGCGTGCCCAGCAACTGACCCGCCAGCGTTTCGGCAATGTGGTGGGGTTTTATCTGCCGCTCTATCTTTCCAACCTGTGCGCCAATGATTGTACCTATTGCGGTTTTTCCATGAGCAATCACCTGAAACGCAAGACGCTGGATGAGCAGGAAATCATCCAGGAATGCGAGGCCATCCGGGCGATGGGTTTTGATAATCTGCTGCTGGTCACCGGCGAGCATAAGACCAAGGTGGGCATGGACTATTTCCGCCGTTACGTGCCGTTGATCCGCCGGTATTTCAGCGCGCTGATGATGGAAGTACAGCCATTATCCCAGGAAGATTACGCCGAGTTGAAAACCCTCGGCCTGGATGGGGTGATGGTTTATCAGGAAACCTACCATGAGCCAACCTATCAAAAACATCATCTGCGCGGGCAAAAAATGGATTTTGCCTGGCGGCTGGAAACGCCGGATCGGCTGGCGCGGGCCGGAATCGACAAGATTGGCCTGGGGGCGCTGATAGGATTGTCGGATAACTGGCGCACAGACTGCTATATGGTGGCCGAGCATTTGCTGTATCTGCAAAAGACCTACTGGCAAAGCCGCTATTCGCTTTCGTTCCCGCGCCTGCGCCCCTGCGCCGGAGGCATTACGCCTGCGTCCCTGATGAATGAATCACAGCTGTTGCAAGTGATGTGCGCCTTCCGGTTATTGGCCCCTGACGTAGAGCTGTCGTTGTCCACCCGGGAATCGCCCTGGTTTCGCGATCACGCGGTGCCCATCATGGTGAACAGCCTCAGCGCCGGGTCCAAGACCCAACCGGGCGGTTATGCCGGCGGCCGGCCGGAGCTGGAGCAGTTCGAGCCGCATGATAACCGCTCGCCGCAGGCCGTGGCGCGGATGGTAACAAAGGCCGGGTTGCAACCGGTATGGAAGGATTGGGACAATTATCTGGGCAGGTCGCCGACGCTGGTTAAATAAACGATGATGAGCACTTCGAGGATTTTAATCTGATTTATCGGCGGGACAATCATCAGTCCCGCCGATAAGTATGCCTTAATCAGCGCCAGCCTAGATTACTCCGGGCAGCGGAACATTTTTAATCGGCGCACACCACAAATCCCGCGTTCTCGCCTGATATCCCCATGAGCAATTTCAGTCCGTTCTGTTTGTTGAGAGCTTCGACGGCCGGGCCGGCTAAAACAATTGGGGATGCCGTACCAGACCAAATAAAGCCGCCGGGGGATAAGGGCCATCCACTCGTGCGCATTGTGCTATAGGCTGCCTGCAGAGAAGCAAAGGACGGCAATCTACAGTGTGAGCTTGCCAGTGAATAACTCGCCACTGCCCAATTTTCATGATTAAAACTCTCGCTGTAGCCGCCGGTGAGTTCTGAGGTAAGCCTGGGGCGCTGGATACCGCCGATGGACTCTACCATATGACCATAATAATTGGCGGCCGGAACGTTCGGGCTGGTGGCTACGGTAAAGATAACGTCTTGCGTCACACTTTTCCCCCCGGGTGCGACAACCTCAATAGTGGTTTTAACCCCCTTCCCCACAGGGTCGGTTAACGGAATGCTGATTTTACCCGTCGCCGTCACCACTCTGCCTTCATATTTTGGCGCATCGTTAATCAACAGCGTGGCACTTTCCGACCTGTTTTGCCGATTGACGGCGCCAAGGGAATGGATATTGATGAGCACATCGCCTGCCGGCGAACCGTCTCCCAAGGTCGCGTCCACCGTCAACATAATCTGCTCGCCGGCTTGCGCCTGCGCCTTGTCCACTGTGACTTTTAACTCAATGCTATCAGGAGTGAAATTCAGCTCTTTTACCATTTCGCTGATTTCGACGCCGTCCACTTTGGGCGCGACCCTGACTATGCCGGGTTTAGTACCCCGCACGGTGGCGGTATACGTGCCATCACTCTCGCTAAGAGGCGAGAGGGTCACGTTATCTCCCGGCGAAACGCTGAAAGCAAGCCGGGCGCCCAATCCGGCTACTGCCCGGCCGCTCGTATCCCTGGCGCTAAAGGTCAGCGTAGCGGTCTCGGTGTTATCCGCCGTCAGCGTATCCTTATCGATTGCAAAGGCGGATTCGGCTGCATCCACCGCCACGGCGATCAGGGTGATGGGCTTACTCAGGCTCGCCATGCGATCGCCTCCAACCGACGGCGTTATCGTATAGTGTCCCGGTACGGAGCCGAACAATCGGGCGACATAGGCCCCCTCACCATCAAACCGCGCATTTTCTTGTCTGAAACCCGTTAACGATGAAGGATGAAAATCAATATTGCCTACTGTTTTGGTCAGGTTGCCATATTCATCCCGCGGTATCAGCTTAAGCTCTACGCTATCTTCATCATTGGCTTTAAGCGGGTCCCCGCTGATGCTGAATACGGAATGAAGCTCGCTGAACGGGCCTGGCGTCAAGGTTATCACTTTCACCAAGTTGCTTAATTGCCGGCCGTCGATTGACGGCGCGATATCGATACTGCCCGCCACGATACCGCTCAGCCGGGCGGTATAATGCCCGTCGGTTTCCACCATGTCTGAAATCGAGATCCCCGCTGACGGCAAAGCGATAAATTTCAAACGCTCGCCCAGCGCCGTGACAAGCTTGCCGTCCTTGTCCTTGGCGATAAAGCGCAAGACAGTGAAGGCATCGCCCACCGTAAGCGTATCTTCGCCCACGCTGAAATCAGAGTGGCCTTCGTATGCCTGGGCCGCGCGCAGGCTGACGGTTTTCGCCAAGGCGTCCCTCTTCACGCCGTCCACAACCGGCGTAATGGTCACCGTCCCCGGTTGAGTGCCCTTTAAAGCGCTGCTATAGCTACCGTTATCTTCCTCTATCTCGGTCAAAACGGCGCCCTCTAACGCCGTCATAGCAAACACTAAGCGCGGACCGAGGCCGGTGAGGGCATTGCCGGCGCCATCCCTGGCGCTGAAGACGACCGTCGCCTGTTCGGCGCCGTCGGCAAGAATATTGTCGCGACTGATATCAAGCCCCGATCGGCTATGATCCAGATCCAACGACAGCAAGACAACGCTGATTGGCTGCAACGCTTGTCCGTGAATCATCGGCGTAATGACTGTCCGTCCGGTATCGCTGCCGGCGGCCAGGGTGGCCGAATAGACGCCGGCGGCGGTTTCACTGATATCACCCACCACCGGCGCGGCGCCGGTTACGCCGGCGCTTGCCGCGGCGAAAGCCTGGCCGTCCCCGCGTTCAAATGTAATATCCAACGTCAGCGCCTCCGCCATTCCACTCAACGGCTGATGGCTTTCATCCCTAAGACTGATTGATAGCAGGCTGGTTGAAACACCATCCGCCGGTAACCTGTCCGGCGTTGCCGTCGTGGACGTCGACGCCAGGCTGATGCCCAGACCGGTCACCGTAAGCTGGGTATAGGCGGGGCTTGAAGCGTTGCCTTTTTTATCATGGGCCGTTGCACCAATGGTATAACGATTTGTCGTGCCGGCGGGCAGATAGGACGGCAGGGTCACCGCCAGGATATGGGGCGCCGATTGCGTGATGGAACCGCCGGCGGCGATCAATTCCGCAGCATTCCACTCCACGCGGTCCAGGGCATGGGTAGCGGTAACCTGGGCGGTGATGGTGAGCTGTTGGCCGGAATTCCCGTTCAATCGCTCCGGCATCAGCAGGCGGATAGCATCCTGCTTTTGATAGTCCAGCACGATATGATTATTGCGCTCCACCAGATCATAACGGCTACCTGCCAGGGTTCGCCCGGCCGCAACGGCGGATGGGTCCACCTGGTCAAGCCACGAATCCCCCAGGCGGTAATTGATTTGCAGGTTGATACGGGAATCATGCTGCCCGCTCTTACCCTGGCGATGCTCACCGCCTAGGGTCAATAGCGGAAACGGCGTATAATTAAGCCCCAAGGTAAACGCATAGGGATCCCTTTGCCGATTGTTTTTGCCAAATAACGCCACCTCGTCGCCGCGATAGCTTTCATACATCAGCTTGCCGCCCAATTGCGGATGCGACGGCAGAAAAGCCTCGGCACGCAGGTCATAACCATTGGCCGGTCGTTCGTTATAATCCGCGAAATCCCGCGATTGGCGCCAACTGCTCAAGCGAAAATAGCTGTTGGCCGATAATTTCAGGTAATGGGTCCAGGCTTCCGCGCCGATCCCGGCCCGGCGATTTCTTCCGGTAAAGTCATTATCATAAAAAGTATTCACTCCGTACATCCAATCGCCGTAAAAAGTCCGCACGCCGCCGCCGATATTACCGGTATTACGGTGATCGTTATTGCGTATGCCCCCTTGGATGAATACCATAGCATCCTGGTTTTCATATAACGGCACCAAGAGATCGAGCGCGCTATTGTCCAGTTTGAATCGCTCATTGAGATTGAGCTGTAACCGCACGGTGCCGAATTGATCAAACCAGTCTTTGGCATAATGGCCCGCCCCGCTTACCAGCGCCGAACGCGCCATATTGAGCGCCGCTTTATCGCTTGGTTGTTCTGACAGCATATTCCCCGCCGACAGCGCATGGACGGCAATCTTATTCTCCACCGCGGCGGACTCCGGTTGTCCTAAGGCTGTCGCTGGAGCAGATGCTATACTGAGTGGGAACACGGCCTGCGCGGCAATGGCCACCCAGGCGACGGGCCGCCATAATGGGAAACGCCGGTTGTCGGCGGGTGTACGGGTGACTGAACATTTCTTAGGATCGGATATAGGGTATGAGGGCTTTCCTGGCATGAATTTTTCCTATTAATCGTCAGGGCGCGCTATTACATGGATAGTGATTATTCAGATATGGCTTCACTAATTCCTTTTTAATTTATTTATAATAACAATGCATAATTCCCCTTATCTTATATCGTTAATACAGCTTAATATTTTTTGGAAAATTAATTATTTGAATTACATTATCTGCAGGAAAAATAAAAACATCTTGATGAGATTATGATGTATTTCAGGGGAATTATTAAGGCGGATATTTAAATTACCAGAAACTCGTATTCTGAAAGAGAACACTATTTAAGTTAGTCACCATTAATATAATTCATACCAACAACTTCAATCTATGACTCAAACCCAGGCAAAAAAAAACCGCCCGGTCAGGGCGGTTTTATAGGACGTCAGGGGGACGGATTAACGATTATTTATCGTTATTGCCACCCAGACCGGCGTTAAGCAGTTCCGCCATGTTGGCGGACGCTTCATCAGCGGTGACCGACGGTACTACCGGCACTTCGCCCAAGGCGCGACGGCGCGCGCGATCCTGATGGTAGGCATAGCCGGTACCGGCTGGGATCAGCCGGCCGACGATGACGTTTTCCTTCAGGCCGCGCAGTTCATCGCGTTTCCCGGCAACGGCGGCTTCGGTAAGCACGCGCGTTGTCTCTTGGAACGAGGCCGCGGAGATAAAGGACTCCGTGGCCAACGAGGCTTTAGTGATACCCAGCAGATCGCGGCTAAACGTCATTTCAATCTTGCCGTCCGCATCCAGCTGGCGGTTGGCAATCTTGACGCGTGAGTATTCAGCCTGTTCGCCTTCCAGGAAGTCGGTGCCGCCGGCGTTAACGATGGTTGCTTTGCGCAGCATCTGACGAACGATAACTTCGATATGTTTATCGTTAATCTTAACGCCCTGCAGACGGTAAACATCCTGGACTTCGTTGACGATGTAACGGGTCACGGCATGGACACCACGCAGACGCAGGATGTCATGCGGTGATTCCGGTCCGTCGGAAATCACGTCGCCGCGTTCCACGCGTTCGCCTTCGAACACGTTGAGCTGGCGCCATTTCGGTATCATCTCCTCGTAGGCATCGCTGCCATCGATCGGCGAAATGACCAGGCGACGTTTGCCCTTGGTTTCTTTACCGAAAGAAACAATACCGCTGATTTCAGCCAGGATGGCCGGCTCTTTCGGACGACGGGCTTCGAACAGGTCGGCTACACGCGGCAGACCACCGGTGATATCCTTGGTACCGCTCGATTCCTGCGGCAAACGCGCCAGGGTGTCGCCGCCGGTGATAGCCAAGCCATCTTCCAGCTGGACGATGGTTTTACCCGGCAGGAAGTACTGCGCCGGCATATCGGTACCGGGGATCAGCACGTCATTGCCATTGGCATCGACGATTTTCAGCGCCGGGCGCAGGTCTTTACCGCCACCGGTACGTTCCGCCGTATCCAATACCACAATAGAAGACAAACCGGTAAGTTCGTCGGTCTGGCGGGTAATGGTCTGGCCGTCGATCATGTCGGTGAAGCGCATAAAGCCGCTCACTTCGGTGATCACAGGCATGGTATGCGGATCCCAGTTGGCAACCGTTTCGCCGCCCAGGACTTCGGAACCGTCGCCCTTGGCCATAACAGCACCGTAAGGCACTTTATAGCTTTCCTTGGTACGGCCGAATTCGTCGATCAGCTTCAGTTCGGTATTACGCGACGTGATAACCAGTTTACCCACGCCATTGACAACGAACTTGGCGTTGTTCAAGCGGATGGTACCCTTGTTTTTCACCTGAATGCTGGATTCGGCGGCGTTACGCGAGGCGGCGCCACCGATATGGAACGTACGCATGGTCAGCTGGGTGCCCGGTTCGCCGATGGACTGCGCGGCGATAACGCCGATAGCCTCACCTTTGTTGACCAGATGCCCGCGGGCCAGATCGCGGCCGTAGCAGTTCGCGCACACGCCGAAGTCGGTTTCGCAGGTGACGACCGAACGCACCTTGATGATATCCACGGAATTTTCTTCCAGGATGTCACACCATTGTTCGTTCAGCAGCGTATTGCGCGGCATCAGAATGTCGGCGGTACCCGGCTTGAGAACGTCTTCAGCCGTAACACGGCCCAATACACGTTCACGCAGCGGTTCCTTAACGTCACCACCCTCGATGACCGGGGTCATGGTCACGCCGGCATGCGTACCGCAATCGTCTTCGGTCACCACCAGATCCTGCGCCACGTCGACCAGGCGACGGGTCAGGTAACCGGAGTTCGCGGTCTTCAACGCGGTATCCGCCAAGCCTTTACGAGCACCATGGGTCGAGATGAAGTACTGAAGCACGTTCAGGCCTTCACGGAAGTTCGCGGTGATCGGCGTTTCGATGATGGAGCCGTCAGGCTTGGCCATCAGGCCACGCATACCCGCCAGCTGGCGAATCTGCGCCGCCGAACCACGGGCGCCGGAGTCGGCCATCATAAAGATGCTGTTGAAGGAAACCTGGCGCTCTTCCACGCCGTCACGGTTAATCACCGCTTCGGTGGACAGGTTGTCCATCATCGCCTTGGCAACGCGTTCGTTGGCCGCGGCCCAGATATCGATCACCTTGTTGTAGCGTTCGCCCGCGGTCACCAAACCAGACTGGAACTGCTCCTGGATTTCGGCCACTTCGGCTTCGGCTTCTTCAATGATGCCCGCTTTCTTATCCGGGATAACCATATCGTCGATACCTACCGACGAGCCCGAACGGGCGGCGTAGGCAAAACCGGTATACATGATCTGGTCGGCAAAGATAACGGTCGGCTTCAGGCCCAGCACGCGGTAACAGGTATTAAGCATCTTGGAGATGGCTTTTTTACCCAGCGCCTGGTTAACCAGCGCAAACGGCAGGCCCTTGGGCACGATCATCCACAGAATGGCGCGACCGACGGTCGTATCCACGATGTGGGTGTTCTCTACCCATTCGCCTTCTTCGTTCTTGGCATGCTCGGTGATACGCACCTTAACGCGCGCATGCAGCTCGGCAATGCCGCCGCGATAGATGCGTTCGGCTTCCTTCGGCCCGGTCAATACCATGCCTTCGCCTTTACCGTTCACACGGTCGCGGGTCATGTAATACAGACCCAATACCACGTCCTGGGACGGAACGATGATAGGCTCGCCGTTGGCCGGCGACAGGATGTTATTGGTGGACATCATCAGCGCGCGCGCTTCGAGCTGTGCTTCCAGCGTCAGCGGCACGTGCACGGCCATCTGGTCACCGTCGAAGTCGGCATTGTATGCCGCGCAAACCAACGGGTGCAGCTGGATGGCCTTACCTTCAATCAGTACCGGTTCAAACGCCTGGATACCCAAACGGTGCAGGGTTGGCGCACGGTTCAGCAGTACCGGGTGTTCGCGGATGACTTCATCCAGGATATCCCAAACAACGGCTTCCTCACGTTCAACCATTTTCTTGGCTGCTTTGATGGTGGTCGCGAGGCCACGCAGTTCCAGCTTGCCGTAAATGAAGGGTTTGAACAGTTCGAGCGCCATTTTTTTCGGCAGGCCGCACTGATGCAGACGCAGGTACGGGCCTACGGTAATCACGGAACGACCGGAGTAGTCCACGCGCTTGCCGAGCAGGTTCTGACGGAAACGACCCTGCTTGCCCTTGATCATGTCGGCCAGGGATTTCAGCGGACGCTTGTTGGAGCCGGTAATGGCCCGGCCGCGACGGCCGTTATCCAACAGCGCATCCACCGCTTCCTGCAGCATGCGTTTTTCATTACGCACGATGATATCCGGCGCGGCCAGATCCAGTAGACGTTTCAAACGGTTGTTACGGTTGATCACGCGGCGGTACAAATCGTTCAGATCGGAGGTCGCGAAACGACCGCCGTCCAACGGCACCAGCGGACGCAGGTCTGGCGGCAGTACCGGCAGCACCGTCAGGATCATCCACTCCGGCTTGTTGCCGGACTGGACAAAGGCTTCCAGCAGCTTGATACGCTTGGTCAGCTTTTTACGTTTGGTTTCGGAGTTGGTTTCATTCAACTCTTCACGCAGCGTTTCGCATTCCGCTTCCAGATCCATGTTTTTCAGCAAGGCCTGGATCGCTTCGGCGCCCATCTTGGCGTCGAATTCATCACCGAACTCTTCCAGCGCGTCCAGATACTGCTCTTCAGTCAGGATCTGACGACGCTCCAGATTGGTCATGCCGCCTTCGACCACCACATAGGATTCGAAGTACAGCACGCGTTCGATATCACGCAGCGGCATATCCAGCAGCAGGCCGATACGGGACGGCAGCGATTTCAGGAACCAGATATGCGCGGTCGGGGAGGCCAGCTCAATATGACCCATGCGTTCGCGACGCACTTTGGTCTGAGTGACTTCAACGCCGCATTTTTCACAGATAACGCCACGGTGTTTCAGGCGCTTGTACTTACCGCACAAGCACTCGTAATCTTTTACCGGCCCGAAGATTCGCGCGCAGAAAAGCCCGTCACGTTCAGGTTTAAACGTACGGTAGTTAATGGTTTCCGGCTTCTTGACTTCGCCGAACGACCAGGAACGGATCATATCTGGCGAGGCCAGAGCTATTTTGATCGCATCAAACTCTTCGGTCTTGGTTTGTGCTTTCAGAAACTTAAGCAAATCTTTCACGGATTGGCTCCTGTCGGAGTTAGACCTGTTAGGCGCCTGAAACGCTCAGGCGCCCTTATTACCGGTGCGAACGCACCCAAGCTGATCCCCCATCGTCTTTCAAGCCGCAGGTGCGCTGGCTGAAAGCCATAGGGGGTGAATTACTCTTCTTCCAGCTCGATGTTGATGCCCAGAGAGCGGATTTCCTTCAGCAACACGTTGAAGGACTCCGGCATGCCTGGCTCCATCGTATGATTGCCATCCACGATGTTTTTGTACATCTTGGTACGACCGTTAACATCATCCGACTTAACTGTCAGCATTTCCTGCAGGGTGTACGCGGCGCCATAGGCTTCCAGCGCCCACACTTCCATCTCACCGAAGCGTTGACCGCCGAACTGCGCCTTACCACCCAACGGCTGTTGGGTAACCAGGCTGTAGGAACCGGTGGAACGGGCATGCATCTTGTCATCAACCAAATGGTTGAGTTTCAGCATGTACATATAACCCACGGTAACCTGCCGTTCGAACTGTTCACCGGTACGGCCGTCAAACAAGGTGATCTGGCCGGAGGTCGGCAAGCCGCCCAACTGCAGCAGTTCCTTGATTTCTTTTTCCTTGGCGCCGTCAAACACCGGTGTCGCGATGGGCATGCCCTTCTTCAGGTTTTCAGCCAAACGGAACACTTCGTCATCCGTGAAGGTAGTCAAATCCACTTTCTGGCGCACATCATCACCCAGATCGTAGGCTTTCTGGATAAACTCGCGCAGCTTGGACACGTCTTCCTGGCGTTTAAGCATGGCGTTAATCTTGTCGCCGATGCCTTTGGCAGCCATGCCCAAATGGGTTTCCAGGATCTGGCCGATGTTCATACGCGACGGTACGCCCAGCGGGTTCAGAACGATATCCACGGGGACGCCGTTTTCATCGTAAGGCATATCCTCGATCGGGTTGATCTTGGAAATAACACCCTTGTTACCGTGACGGCCGGCCATCTTATCGCCTGGTTGGATCTGACGTTTCACCGCCAGGTAAACCTTAACGATTTTCAGCACGCCCGGCGCCAGATCATCGCCCTGGGTGATCTTGCGGCGTTTCGCTTCCAGCTTCTTCTCGAACACGGTTTTCAGTTCGTCGTACTGTTCCGCCAGTTGCTCAAGCTGATTCTGCTTGTCTTCATCGGTCAGACCCAGTTCCAGCCAGCGTTCGCGGGTCAGCTTGGACAGTTTTTCGTCTTCGATGCCGCCGGAAACCAGCACGTCATGGATACGGGCAAACAGGCCGGCTTCAAAAATCTGCAGCTCTTCGGTCAGGTCTTTCTTGACCTGCTTAAGCTGCATTTCTTCGATTTCCAGCGCGCGTTTGTCTTTTTCCACGCCGTCGCGGGTAAACACCTGCACATCGATAACCGTACCGGAAACGCCGTTAGGCACGCGCAGCGACGAATCTTTCACGTCGGAGGCTTTTTCGCCGAAGATGGCGCGCAGCAGTTTTTCTTCCGGAGTCAGCTGGGTCTCGCCCTTCGGCGTAACCTTACCCACCAGGATATCGCCGCCGGTCACTTCGGCACCGATATACACGATACCGGACTCATCCAGCTTGGAAAGCGCAGCTTCACCCACGTTCGGGATGTCGGCGGTGATTTCCTCAGGCCCCAGCTTGGTGTCGCGCGACACGCAGGCCAATTCCTGAATATGGATGGTGGTAAAGCGATCTTCCTGCACCACGCGTTCGGAGACCAAAATGGAGTCTTCGAAGTTGTAGCCGTTCCACGGCATGAACGCCACGCGCATATTCTGGCCCAATGCCAGTTCACCCAAATCGGTGGACGGGCCATCGGCCAGCACATCGCCGCGTTCTACCGGTTCGCCCAAGGACACGCACGGCATCTGGCTGATGCAGGTGTTCTGGTTGGAACGGGTATATTTAGTCAGGTTGTAGATATCGATACCCGCTTCGCCGGCCACCATTTCGTCCGGGTTAACGTTAATCACGATACGCGACGCATCAACATACTGGATGGTCCCGCCACGCTTGGCCACGGCGGTTACGCCGGAGTCAACGGCCACGGCGCGTTCCATGCCGGTGCCTACCAGTGGCTTGTCGGCGCGCAGGGTCGGCACGGCCTGGCGTTGCATGTTCGCACCCATCAGGGCGCGGTTGGCGTCATCGTGTTCCAGGAAGGGAATCAACGACGCGCCCACCGAGACGATCTGCTGGGTCGAGACGTCCATATAGTCGACCTGGTCGCGGGTGAACAGGCTCGATTCGCCTTTGCTGCGGCACGTGATCAAATCATCGACGAAATGGCCTTCTTCGTCGAGATTGGTATTGGCCTGGGCAATAACGAAGTTGCCTTCTTCAATCGCGGACAGGTAGTGGATCTCATCGGTGACCACATCTTCACGCACCCGGCGGTACGGCGTCTCAAGGAAGCCATATTCATTGGTCTGCGCATAGACGGACAGGGAGTTGATCAGACCGATGTTCGGGCCTTCCGGCGTTTCGATGGGACATACCCGGCCGTAATGGGTCGGATGCACGTCACGTACTTCGAAACCGGCGCGTTCACGGGTCAGGCCGCCTGGGCCCAACGCGGAAATACGGCGTTTATGGGTAATTTCCGACAGCGGGTTGTTCTGGTCCATAAATTGCGACAGTTGGCTGGAACCAAAGAACTCCTTCACCGCGGCCGAAATCGGCTTGGCGTTGATCATATCCTGCGGCATCAGCGTATCCAGATCGCCCAGGGACAGACGTTCTTTCACCGCACGCTCGACGCGCACCAGTCCGACGCGGAATTGGTTTTCCGCCATTTCGCCCACGGAACGGATACGACGGTTGCCCAGGTGGTCGATATCATCGACTTCGCCTTTACCGTTACGGATGTCGATAAGCTTCTTCATCACTTCAATGATGTCGAGCTTGCTCAGGATGCCCGAGCCTTCGATTTCCTCACGCAGCAGCGACCGGTTGAACTTCATGCGGCCAACCGCGGACAGATCGTAACGATCTTCCGAGAAGAACAGGTTTTCGAACAGGTTTTCAGCCGCTTCGCGGGTCGGCGGCTCGCCGGGACGCATCATGCGGTAGATTTCAACCAGCGCGCTCAGGCGATCGCTGGTCGGGTCGACGCGCAGGGTCTCGGAGATATACGAGCCATGGTCCAGATCGTTGGTAAACAGCGTTTCGATACGCTTATGTCCCGCCTGGCTCAGTTTCGCCAGCAGGTCCAGCGTCAGTTCCATATTGGCCGGACAAATGATTTCACCGGTATTTTCGTCGATGTAATCCTTGACCACCACTTTACCGATAATGTACTCAACCGGTACCTGGATTTTATCGATGCCGTCTTTTTCCAGCAGGCGAATATGACGCGCGGTAATACGGCGGCCTTTTTCGACATAGACGGTACCGTTGGCTTCGATATCAAACGAAGCGGTTTCACCACGTAAACGCTCAGGAACCAGTTCCATCTGCAGTTTATTGTCGTGAATTTCATAAATGACTTTGTCAAAGAACGTATCGAGAATCTGCGCGGTGGTGAAGTTAAGCGCGCGCAGTACGATAGTCGCGGGCAGCTTGCGCCGACGGTCGATACGTACGAACAGGTTGTCTTTGGGGTCGAATTCAAAATCCAGCCAGGAACCGCGGTAAGGGATGATACGTGCGTTATACAGCACTTTACCGGACGAATGCGTCTTGCCCTTATCGCTGTCAAAGAATACGCCGGGGCTACGATGCAACTGGGAGACGATAACACGCTCGGTCCCGTTGATAACAAACGTCCCGTTATCGGTCATGAGCGGAATTTCGCCCATGTAGACTTCCTGTTCCTTGATATCTTTAACCGTGCCTTCCGGTGCTTCACGCTCGTAAATCACGAGGCGCAGTTTTACACGCAGCGGTGCGGAGAAGGTGACTCCACGAATCTGGCACTCTTTGACATCAAATACAGGCTCGCCCAGACGGTAACTGACGTATTGCAGTTCCGAATTGCCGCTGTAGCTTTGGATGGGGAACACAGAACGGAATGCTGCTTCTAGTCCGTACTGCCCTTCCGGATCTTGCTCGATAAACTTCTGGAACGAGTCAAGCTGTATGGAAAGGAGATATGGGATGTCCAACACTTGGGGACGTTTCCCAAAATCCTTACGAATGCGTTTTTTTTCGGTATAGGAGTAAACCATAGGGTTCCTCAGCTCGCTGATCAGTGACCCACTCTGTCCGCCCAAGAAGGACAGGTCATGCAACACAATTTCTCTCGTTCGGAAAGAAAATTCCCCTTCCGCAATACCTGTTTCTATCACTCTTAAACCATTTCGTCGCACTTTGCTAAACCAGGGAGGCTCGACAGGAGGTGCAATATATTAAGTCGTCGATAGAGAAAGATATTGGGGTTGGCCAGTGGTTAAATCGTGTCAAACCCCACTGACGCCCTACAGCGCAAAAAGGCTGGTGACCAAAAAGTCACCAGCCATCAGCCTAGGTTCAGGCTGCAACCTGGGAGGTCTTACTTAACCTCAACAGAAGCACCAGCTTCTTCCAGGGCTTTCTTCAGTGCTTCGGCGTCGTCTTTGTTCACGCCTTCTTTCATGGTTGCCGGAGCAGATTCAACCAGATCCTTGGCTTCTTTCAGGCCCAGGCCGGTAGCAGCACGGACGGCTTTGATAACCGATACCTTGTTGCCGCCGATAGCGGTCAGGACAACGTCGAACTCGGTTTTTTCTTCAACGACTTCAGCCGGGCCGGCAGCAGCTGCAACAGCGGTAGCAGCGGAAACGCCGAATTTGGTTTCCATCATGGAGATCAGTTCAACGACGTCCATGACGGACATTTCTGCAACTGCGTCCAGAATTTGTTCTTTAGTGATAGACATAACAATAGTTCCTAAAATTCAGAAAGTGTTTATACGTTCGCAATAACAACCGAAAGGGTTGGCCAATTAAGCCGCTTCTTTCTGATCGCGCAGTGCAGCCAGTGTACGGACCAATTTGCCTGCAGAGGCTTCTTTCATGGCCGACATCAGGCGTGAGATTGCTTCATCGTAAGTCGGCAGAGTTGCCAGGCGATCGATATTGGCCGCCGTGATAACTTCGCCTTCAAAGGCTGCTGCTTTAACCTCAAATTTGGCATTTTCCTTGGCAAAAGCCTTGAACAGGCGAGCGGCAGCGCCCGGATGTTCGTGAGAAAATGCAATCAGGGTCGGACCGACAAACGTGTCTTTCAGGCATTCGAAAGGAGTGCCTTCTACGACGCGACGCAGCAAGGTGTTGCGAACAACACGCATGTATACGCCGGCTTCACGACCTGCTTTACGCAGTTCAGTCATTTTACCTACTGTAACGCCGCGAGAATCCGCAACGACAGCAGACAGCGCGCCTTTGGCTACTTCGCTGACTTCAGCAACAATCGCTTGTTTGTCTTGAAGGTTTAATGCCATTAGCTTGTGCTCCTGGATTTAGCCGGGGAAAAGCACCCGACACTCACTAGCTTAACGCCACAATGGCGATAAGCGGCTAAACACGGTGAGCAGAATCCAGCAAACGAATATGTTATTCAGCTTCTGTCACCGTCTACGCAGGACGATTAAGCATTTTACCCGCTCTATTTCATACTGCGAATGCCTTGGCTGCCCGCATTCACTCCAGCCCCTTACGTAAGTAAGCCACTGGCGATCGCTTGGTTGCCGCCTTCCTGCACCTCGAAATAGTTTAGGTAATATGCACCTGCGGTCTTGGACGGAGGCTTGGATAAGGCCAAGCTCCAACCGAAAATCTTGTTTTTTTTTCGTCCAGGCTAAACAACGGCCAATGACGAAACAATGGGCGTTAGATTCTAGACAAATCTTTCGCCCAAGTCAAAGGGGTAATTATGCAACAACCGTTGCCAGACCGCTTTGATCGATAGCCAGACCTGCGCCCATGGTGGTGGAGAGGCTGATTTTCTTGATGTACACGCCTTTGGCCTGTGTCGGTTTGGCTTTTTTCAGCGCAACCAGCAGGGATTCCAGGTTTTCTCTCAATTTGTCAGTATCGAAGTCCACTTTACCGATGGTGGTGTGGATAATACCGTTTTTGTCGTTGCGATAACGAACCTGACCGGCTTTGGCGTTTTTAACCGCTTCGGCGACGTTCGGGGTAACGGTACCCACTTTCGGGTTAGGCATCAGGCCGCGCGGCCCGAGGATCTGGCCCAGCTGGCCCACGACGCGCATGGCATCCGGGGAAGCGATAACAACGTCAAAGTTGAATTCGCCTTTTTTGATCTGATCGGCCAGGTCATCCATACCGACCAGGTCCGCGCCGGCTGCCTTGGCAGCTTCGACGTTGGCGCCCTGGGTGAAGACGGCTACACGTACGGTACGGCCGGTGCCGTTAGGCAGGACGGTGGCGCCACGAACGTTTTGATCGGACTTACGGGCATCAATCCCGAGGTTTACGGCAACGTCGATGCTTTCAACGAACTTGGCGGTAGCCAGTTCCTTGAGCAGCGCAACGGCTTCGTTGATGTCATATTGCTTAGTGGAATCAACTTTGTCGCGGATTACACGCATGCGCTTGGTCAGTTTAGCCATTTCTTAATCCTCCACTACCAGGCCCATGGAACGAGCAGTACCTTCAATGGAGCGGGACATAGCTTCCACATCGGCACCCGTCATATCCGCCGCTTTGGTTTCCGCGATTTCGCGAACCTGGGCGTGCGTTACTTTACCGACTTTTTCTTTGTTCGGCTTACCAGAACCAGACTTC
This sequence comes from Sodalis sp. RH14, assembly GCF_047324285.1. Classification (NCBI taxonomy): domain Bacteria; kingdom Pseudomonadati; phylum Pseudomonadota; class Gammaproteobacteria; order Enterobacterales; family Bruguierivoracaceae; genus Sodalis; species Sodalis sp. RH14. The sequence goes on along the minus strand of NZ_CP178739.1, from coordinate 15,377 downwards.
ACGCCTGCGGCTTTCTTGAGCAGCACGGCAGCCGGCGGGGTTTTGGTAACGAAGGTGAAAGAGCGGTCGGAGTAAACGGTGATAACAACCGGGATTGGCAGACCTTTTTCAATGCTTTCAGTCTTGGCATTGAAGGCTTTACAGAATTCCATGATGTTAACGCCCTGCTGACCCAGCGCTGGGCCGACCGGCGGACTTGGATTCGCCATGCCTGCTGCAACCTGCAGTTTTACATAGGCTTGTACTTTCTTGGCCATTTGAATTTCCTCTAGCGGGTGATAGCGCCGGTTAAGGCTCCCCAGTGTATAAGCTATTACATGCCCGTGGGCACATAAAAACGAAAGGCGCGAAATTCTAGTTCAATTTCGCGCCTTGAGCAAGCATTAATCATTATCGATAGGGGGTCGGCTATCAGCCCTTCTCAACCTGGCCGAAGTCCAGCTCGACCGGAGTGGCGCGACCGAAAATCGACACCGACACTTTCAGGCGGCTTTTTTCGTAGTCGACTTCTTCCACCACGCCGTTGAAATCGGCAAACGGCCCGTCGTTGACGCGCACCAGTTCGCCGGGTTCGAACAGCGTCTTCGGCCGCGGCTTGTCACCCACTTGCTGGAGGCGATTCATGATCGCATCCACTTCTTTATCGCTGATAGGCGCCGGGCGATCGGAAGTGCCGCCGATAAACCCCATCACGCGGGGCACGCTGCGCACTAAATGCCAGCTGGCGTCATTCATCACCATTTGTACCAGCACATAGCCCGGGAAGAATTTGCGTTCGCTCTTGCGGCGCTGACCGCCGCGGATTTCGACGACTTCTTCCGTTGGCACCATGACTTCGCCAAACAGCTCTTCCATATTGTGCAATTTAATATGTTCGCGTAGAGACTGCGATACGCGACCTTCAAAACCGGAAAACGCCTGGACGACGTACCAACGTTTCTTCGGAGCTTCGGACATCTTAGAACCTCAGGCCAGTAATAAACGATACCAGACGGACCAGAATACCATCCAGTCCCCACAGGATCAGTGACATCACGGCGGTCACCGCGGCGACGATTAACGTGGTGTGCAACGTTTCCTGGCGGGTCGGCCATATCACTTTGCGTACTTCGGTACGCGCTTCACGGGCAAACGCGACGGTCGATTTGCCTTTCACTGTCATCAGGGCAATACCGCCTGCAATGGCGATAATCAGTACGACAGCCAGCGCTCGCAGGGGTAAGCTAAAATCACGATAATAATAATTACCGACGATCGCAACCACCAGCAGTACAGCGACCGCTGCCCACTTTACCACTTCCAGGCTACGCCCGCTTCCTTGAGCTTCGGTATTCGCACTCATAAAAAAAACCTGTCACGTAGGATTCACACAAACAACTTAGCCCCGCAGAGGGCGAGGCTACCAAGCGAAGAGTGCTCTTTAAAAGCAACAAAACTTCAAAGCTTCACGCCGCTGATGAAGAGCCCATCTCACCAATGATTATGACGTAAAATCGCTGATGAGATAGGTTCTCTGTCACAGCGTAGAAAAAAGGCATCAAATGATGCCCTTTTACTGCGCGCTACGTCAAATGTTATTCAACATCTTTCGAAGACTTATACGCCAGTCTTACGCGATAACCTTGGCAACCACGCCGGCGCCAACGGTACGGCCGCCTTCGCGGATAGCGAAACGCAGACCGTCGTCCATGGCGATCGGGGCAATCAGGTTAACAATCATCTTGATGTTGTCGCCAGGCATAACCATTTCCACGCCTTCCGGCAGTTCGATGGTACCGGTCACGTCAGTGGTACGGAAGTAGAACTGAGGACGGTAGCCTTTGAAGAACGGCGTATGACGGCCGCCTTCATCCTTGGATAGGATGTAGACTTCGGATTCGAACTGGGTATGCGGTTTAATGGAGCCCGGTTTAGCCAGTACCTGGCCGCGTTCCACGTCGTCACGCTTGGTGCCGCGCAGCAGGACGCCGACGTTTTCACCGGCACGGCCTTCGTCCAGCAGTTTGCGGAACATTTCAACGCCGGTACAGGTGGTCTTGACGGTATCCTTGATGCCGACGATTTCAACTTCTTCGCCCACTTTAACGATGCCGCGTTCCACACGACCGGTTACCACGGTGCCGCGGCCGGAGATGGAGAATACGTCTTCGATGGGCAGCAGGAACGGTTTGTCGATTGCGCGTTCCGGTTCCGGGATGTAGGAATCCAGGGCTTCGGCCAGTTCCAGGATTTTAGAGGTCCAGGCTTCGTCGCCTTCCAGCGCTTTGAGCGCGGAACCACGGATTACCGGGGTGTCGTCGCCTGGGAAGTCGTACTGGGACAGCAGTTCGCGCACTTCCATTTCAACCAGTTCCAGCAGCTCTTCGTCATCGACCATGTCGCATTTGTTCATGAAGACGATGATGTAAGGAACGCCTACCTGGCGGCCCAGCAGGATGTGTTCGCGGGTCTGCGGCATCGGGCCGTCGGTTGCGGCAACCACCAGGATGGCGCCATCCATCTGGGCGGCGCCGGTGATCATGTTTTTCACATAGTCGGCGTGTCCCGGGCAGTCTACGTGCGCGTAGTGGCGGGCCGGGGTGTCGTATTCAACGTGGGACGTGTTGATGGTGATACCACGGGCTTTTTCTTCCGGCGCGTTGTCAATCTGATCGAAAGCACGGGCGCTGCCGCCGTAAGCTTTGGCCAGCACGGTAGTGATGGCGGCGGTCAGGGTCGTTTTACCATGGTCAACGTGGCCGATAGTACCGACGTTAACGTGTGGTTTTGTACGTTGAAACTTTTCTTTAGACATCGATTGTCCCTCTAAGACACGAATAAATCGGTGGTATCACCACATTAACCAGACATAGGCCTGATAAATTTATTTTCTAACAGAAAGTGAATCAGGAGGGAGACTAGAAGTGGTGCTGATAGGCAGATTCGAACTGCCGACCTCACCCTTACCAAGGGTGCGCTCTACCAACTGAGCTATATCAGCACATTTGGAGCGGGCAGTGGGAATCGAACCCACGTCATCAGCTTGGAAGGCTGAGGTAATAGCCATTATACGATGCCCGCATCTTGGAACTCGGCTACCTGATATTTCTGTAGATTGTTGAAAGGTTCATATCATACAAACCTTGGTCGAAGGTTTTCAACCTTCCCCTGGCGCATGATGTTGCTTTGCATCAGGGATTGCCTTGGTTGCCCGCGGCGAATTTGGTGGTGGGGGAAGGATTATTCGTCACTTCGTTCCTCACCCTTCGGGCCGTCGCAAGCGACGTTGTCTCGCTTTGCTCGACTCGAACCTTAATCGAAGGTTCTCAACCTTCCCCCTGGCGCATGATGTTGCTTTGCATCAGGGATTGCCTTGGTTGCCCGCGGCGAATTTGGTGGTGGGGGAAGGATTATTCGTCACTTCGTTCCTCACCCTTCGGGCCGTCGCAAGCGACGTTGTCTCGCTTTGCTCGACTCGAACCTTAATCGAAGGTTCTCAACCTTCCCCCTGACGCATAATGTTGCTTTGCATCAGGGATTGCCTTGGTTGCCCGCGGCGAATTTGGTGGTGGGGGAAGGATTATTCGTCACTTCGTTCCTCACCCTTCGGGCCGTCGCAAGCGACGTTGTCTCGCTTTGCTCGACTCGAACCTTAATCGAAGGTTCTCAACCTTCCCCCTGGCGCATGATGTTGCTTTGCATCAGGGATTGCCTTGGTTGCCCGCGGCGAATTTGGTGGTGGGGGAAGGATTCGAACCTTCGAAGTCAGTGACGGCAGATTTACAGTCTGCTCCCTTTGGCCGCTCGGGAACCCCACCAGATTTTTGTTGGTGCCGGCAGAAGGAGTCGAACCCTCGACCTACTGATTACAAGTCAGTTGCTCTACCAACTGAGCTATGCCGGCATCAAGTGCAGCGCATTCTAGGTAGAGCCGGCGACCTATGCAACAAAAAAATCGCGTAAATCGCACTTTCGCTCATAAAATACCCAAAATTAGAAAATGTCTCACAAATTTGTTTGTTATTCATGCACCGAGAGAAGCGCCCCGGCCGGCCAGGGCGAGTCTGCACCACGATGGGCCTATTGCACCGCCGTGGCGCCCGGAACATCGCCGCTTCCCGCGCGGTGCCTCTGCTGGCCATGATCGCCAGCTGGCACGCGTCTTGCTTTATTTATACTGTAGTTTCTGTGATATCACCGGCCGGAGGATGACATCATGAAAATAGTACAGCTGAATGCCGCCACGCTTCCCGTTTACCGCAGCGAGCTCGCCGGCCTGCTGAGGGACGCCGTTGCGTACGGCGCCTCGGTAGGCTACACCAATCCCCTGACCCAGGATGAGGCGGAGGGCTATATCCACGGCCTGCGCTCCGCCATGGCTAAGAATGACTTATTGTTATGGATTGCACGTGACGAGCGGGGCATTGTCGGCAGTATCCAGCTGGAGTTATGCCGTAAGCCAAACGGGCAAAACCGGGCGGAAATACAAAAACTCCTGGTGCACAGCCGCGCCAGGCGGGAAGGGATTGGGAAATCGCTGATAGGCGCCCTTGAGCGCACCGCCCGCGATCTGCAGCGCGGCCTGCTCTACCTGGATACCCAATCCGGTTCCCCCGCGGAAGCCTTTTACCGCGCGCTCGGCTACCGCTGCCTGGGTGAAATTCCCGATTACGCCTGCACGCCGGACGGTTATTACCATCCCACGGTTATCTATTACAAACGCTTATTCGCCGTCAACCAGCAGCTAAACGCCATCGCCAGCTAAGCTCATAAGCGGCGGGTACGGATCTTTGTCCTGTGACCCAAGTGTCCCCGAGCCGTACCCTTCCGCCCATTGTCAAGATTCCATGGTTTAAGCAGAAAAAACACTCTACGATGTTAACGAAGCTGTCTATACTATGCAGCTTGTTTTCGTTCCGGGTGGGCTCGGCTGCCCCGATTGGACCTGCGCAACAGGCTGGCTAAGCTTATGATAAATCGTGATCAATCACTTACCACACCCTATCTTCAGTTCAACCGGCAGCAATGGGCCGCTTTGCGTGATACGGTTCCCCTGACGTTAACCCAGGAAGAAATAATAAAACTGAAAGGGATTAACGAAGATCTTTCCCTTGATGAAGTGGCGGAAATTTATCTGCCGCTCTCGCGTTTAATCAATTTCTACATCAGCTCCAATCTGCGCCGCCAGGCGGTATTGGAACAGTTCCTTGGCACCAACGGCCAGCACATCCCGTATGTTATCGGCATTGCCGGCAGCGTGGCGGTGGGTAAAAGCACCACCGCGCGCGTATTACAGGCGTTGCTGAGCCGTTGGCCTGAACACCGCTCGGTCGAGCTGGTCACCACCGATGGTTTTTTATATCCCAACCGCGTACTGAAAGAACGGGAATTAATGAAGAAAAAGGGATTCCCACAATCCTACGATATGCGCAGCCTGGTTAATTTTGTTTCCGAAGTAAAATCAGGCGCCAGTGAAGTTACTGCTCCGGTATATTCCCATCTGATCTACGATATCGTGCCGGAAGATAATAAAGTCATCTCGCAACCCGATATATTAATTCTTGAAGGATTAAACGTGTTGCAGAGTGGCATGGATTATCAGCATGCCTCCCATCATGTTTTTGTTTCCGATTTCGTCGATTTTTCCATTTATGTGGATGCACCGGAAGATTTACTAAAAAGCTGGTATATCAACCGTTTTCTGCGTTTTCGGCAGGGTGCGTTTTCCAATCCGCATTCTTACTTTCATAATTATGCCAAGCTGACGGAAGAAGAAGCCGTACAAATTGCCAGCCAGCTTTGGGAAGAAATTAACGGATTAAACCTGAAAGAAAATATCCTGCCCACGCGTGAGCGTGCGAGTCTGATTTTATCCAAAAGCGCCAATCACGCAGTGGGGAATATCAGGCTGCGGAAATAGTCCATAACGTCCGGGCGCGCTGTAATCCATAAATAACAGGAAACGGCGCCCTATAAATCGTCATTGATTGTCTGTTACGGCATTATTGGCCGTAGCCATATGACCCCGCGCGGGATGAACATGTCAAAGTCCCCGCAGCGAGATTTCACCACCGAGGTAGGCTTTTACCTTACCGTCTTGTTCCAGCAACAAGGCCCCCTGCGCATCGATGCCGCGTGAAATACCTTTGATTTCACGCTCGCCAATCAGCAGCTTAACCGGGCGATGATAAAAGTTATCCAGTGCCTGCCAACGCGTTACGAACGCGGCGAAGCCGTCCCGTTCAAAAATCGGCAATGCCAGCCTGAGCCCGTTGATAAGCTTCGCGGCCAGAGCGTTACGATCGATCTGGATACCCGCTTCCTGTAAATTAATCCAGCCCTGATTGATGACCGGCTCGGCCGCTTCCCTCATCGCCAGGTTAATTCCGGCGCCTATCACCAGATGCGCGGCATCGCCTGCCTTGCCGCTGATCTCCACCAGGATGCCGGCCAGCTTGCGATCGTGCAGATAGAGATCGTTAGGCCATTTTACCCGCACCTCGCGCGCGCCCAGTTCATGCAGCACTTCCGCCATGATGATGCCGATCACCAGGCTAAGGCCGATCGCCGCCGCCGGGCCTTGCTCCAGCCGCCAATACAGGGACAGATAGAGATTGGCGCCAAACGGCGAGACCCATTGCCGGCCGCGCCTCCCCCGTCCCGCCATCTGGTACTCTGCGACACAGGCGTCGCCGGAGCGCAGGACGGCGGTGCGCTCCATCAGGTACTGATTGGTGGAATCAATCACCGGCAGCACCGTGACCCCGCCCCGCGGCAGCAGCGACAGGATTTTCCCCTCATCCAAAAGTTGCAGCGGGGCATAGAGGCGATACCCTTTACCGGGAACGGTGAAAACATCAATACCCCACTCCCGCAGGGTCTGGATATGTTTATTGATGGCCGCGCGGCTCATGCCCAGCGAATCGCCGAACTGCTCGCCGGAGTGGAATTCCCCGTCGGCCAGCAGCCCGATTAATTTTAGCGGAACGGTGATATCTTTCATGACAGAGTATCCACCGCGTCTACTTCACCGCCGGCGGCGATAAACCGCACTTCTGGCTCCAGCCAGACGTTAAACCGTTCCGCTACGCTATTGCGCACCAGTTTCGCCAGCGCGACGATAGCCCGCCCATCAGCCTGGCCGTTATTGATCAATACCAGCGCCTGTTTGGCATGCACCGCGGCGGCGCCCAGCACATAGCCTTTCAGGTCGCACCGATCTATCAGCCATCCCGCCGCCAGTTTTACGCTACCGTCCGGCTGCGGATAGTGCGGCGCATCGGGATACCGTTGCAACAGGCGCCGTGCGTCCTCAGCGCCGACCAGTGGATTTTTAAAAAAGCTGCCGGCATTACCGGTAATGGCGGGGTCGGGTAATTTGCTGCGGCGCATGGCGCAAACGGTATCAAAAACCTGGCGCGGGGTGACGGTCCGGCTATCCAGGCGGACAAGATCGCCGTAGGTAAGCACCGGGCGCCAGGTTTTGTCCAGGGTAAACCCCACCGCCACGATAGCGTAGCTGGCCCGATAACGGTGTTTAAACACACTGTCGCGATAACCGAACCGGCACTCCGCGGCGCTAAGGCGTATCTTCTCGCCGTTATTCAGATCAAGCAGATCGACGTATTCGCATACCGATTCCAGCTCCACGCCGTAGGCGCCGATATTCTGGATGGGCGCGGACCCGACACGGCCGGGGATTAACGCCAGGTTTTCCAGCCCCGCCATGTCCTGCGCCAACGCGAAGGACACCAGTCCATGCCAGTCCTCGCCGGCGCCGACATGCAGATGCCAGGCATGGTTGTCTTCGCTGACCTGTATTCCTTTAATGCGATTTAGCAATACGGTGCCGGCAAAATTTTCCAAAAAAAGGACATTACTGCCGCCGCCCAGCAGCAATACCGCTTCGGACCGCCGTTGGGCGTCGCGCCAAAGCGTCAACAATTCAGTTGCGGTATGGGCAGTGGCGATATGGGCGGCTACCGCGTCGATGGCAAAGGTATTCAGGTGTTTTAACGCCACACCATGCATTGTCATGGTAAAAACCTTTCTTAATCACTCTTGAGCCTAGTTTACCCGATCGGGACGGATTTCAGCGACTAACTTTAGCGCCTTCCCGATCTGGCGGGCAGGATTCCGTTACCCCTTAGGGTATGAGGCCGTTATGATAAGAAAAGTGTAAACATGACCAGACTATCTGCATTTTACCCAACATTTCCTTTTATCACCGTTACGAAACGCTGGATTTGCCGTGCTACGCTATTTTAACCACCGATTGATAATGACCAGGAGTATTTAAGATTATAATCTCGCGTACAGGGCTATTATTATCCGCCTCATCGCCAGAGTACTCTCCTTCAGTAATGTAGTGATTACCGTCATCTACAATATTAGGAGAAATCAATTTAACCTTAATGTTTTCACCAAGAGCCTGATTGACTAAATTAACAATAAAAGTGGCGTCGCCGCTATTACTACCCGTGGAATTATTGTTATCAAAAAAGAGGCCTTGGTTTTCACTTCCTGGTTTTACTGCATCATAAAACATACGCAGCTCAAATGCTTTATGCCCGATAGAGTCGGTAATTCCTTTATCGTGGTAAATACACTGGACAATGGAATGAAATAAGCAATTGTTATTCTCACCACTACTATCCCGTATAACGTATCCCGTTTCAGATAGAAACTTTTCTAACGCCGGCATCGCGCTGAGATGGGCCATTGCCTGCGTTTCGAGCTGTACCGTATTCTTATTTGCCTCGGCTGCAGGCCCTGCCATGCCCACACGGCCATTTCCTACGGAAGTGGTGCTGGCCAAACTTGCTTCCATTGCTCGCCTGATCTCCTCATCTTCAAGGGCGCTTTGCTGGCTGGCAGCCAGTGCCCTTAGGAAATCATCATCCTTTTCACCGGAGGGCAGGTTAGCGGAGGACAAACTGGCGTCAATGGTTTGCCTTAATACAACGTCTTCATTTAAACTCGCCATACTCCGTAACAATACCGCTGACAAATCGGGGTCATTATCGGTGCTTTCGCTAGCACCTTTAGTCAGTGGCAAGCTTACATTACTTACTTCTGTCAATATCCGACCATTCGGACGTGCATTTATATGAGAATGAAGTGACTGATTATATATCCCAAATAAATCTGAGTGGTTAATGTCTCTATGATTATTGATCATTTTACAAAAATCCTGATTGATTTAATTGTGTCTCATAATATAGATCAGCCCATAAACAGTAATCAAACAATCGTCCGGTCTATTGTCACATTTCGCGTTGATAATAATCTTAATCTGAAGTATTTAGTAAAATGTCAGCAATTTTATTACATGAACTATTAAAAGATGATATTGGGATAAATATATTTATAAAGCTTTGCCGGTGGTCCTACTCTCTTACTCGAGTAGCGAACCGCCAGGGTTACGCACATGAAAAAGCCCTCTGTTCTCACAGAGGGCTTCGTCAATTGGATGCCTGGCAGTTCCCTACTCTCGCATGGGGAGACCCCACACTACCATCGGCGCTACGGCGTTTCACTGCTGAGTTCGGCATGGGGTCAGGTGGGACCACCGCGCTAGTGCCGCCAGGCAAATTTCTCGTCTCATCCTGAGACTCGCCCTGCGGGCCAGCGCTGTGCGCTGTACAAAATCGCTCCCGGCGATTTTGTCATTTCCCCTGTGCAAGGCCAACGCTCCGCGTTGTTGACAACCCGTCAATATCTCGACCGGTTGTGTTTAATACTTTCCGTTACAAGCTGAAAATCCTCTCGCCGCCCCTTGGGGCAACGCTCTCTTCGCGTCAAACACTTTAGGTGTTGTAAGGTTAAGCCTCACGGGTCATTAGTATCGGTTAGCTCAACGCATCGCTGCGCTTACACACCCGACCTATCAACGTCATCGTCTTTAACGTCCCTTCAGGTGGCTTAAAGCCACAGGGAAGACTCATCTCGAGGCAAGTTTCCCGCTTAGATGCTTTCAGCGGTTATCTCTTCCGCACGTAGCTACCGGGCAATGCCATTGGCATGACAACCCGAACACCAGTGGTGCGTCCACTCCGGTCCTCTCGTACTAGGAGCAGCCCCTCTCAATCTTCCAACGCCCACGGCAGATAGGGACCGAACTGTCTCACGACGTTCTAAACCCAGCTCGCGTACCACTTTAAATGGCGAACAGCCATACCCTTGGGACCTACTTCAGCCCCAGGATGTGATGAGCCGACATCGAGGTGCCAAACACCGCCGTCGATATGAACTCTTGGGCGGTATCAGCCTGTTATCCCCGGAGTACCTTTTATCCGTTGAGCGATGGCCCTTCCATTCAGAACCACCGGATCACTAAGACCTGCTTTCGCACCTGCTCGAGCCGTCACTCTCGCAGTCAAGCTAGCTTATGCCTTTGCACTAACCTCACGATGTCCGACCGTGATTAGCTAACCTTCGTGCTCCTCCGTTACTCTTTAGGAGGAGACCGCCCCAGTCAAACTACCCACCAGACACTGTCCTCGACCCGGATTACGGGCCGGAGTTAGAACATCAAACATTAAAGGGTGGTATTTCAAGGTTGGCTCCATGCAGACTGGCGTCCACACTTCAAAGCCTCCCACCTATCCTACACATCAAGGCTCAATGTTCAGTGTCAAGCTATAGTAAAGGTTCACGGGGTCTTTCCGTCTTGCCGCGGGTACACTGCATCTTCACAGCGAGTTCAATTTCACTGAGTCTCGGGTGGAGACAGCCTGGCCATCATTACGCCATTCGTGCAGGTCGGAACTTACCCGACAAGGAATTTCGCTACCTTAGGACCGTTATAGTTACGGCCGCCGTTTACCGGGGCTTCGATCAAGAGCTTCTCCTTGCGGATAACCCCATCAATTAACCTTCCGGCACCGGGCAGGCGTCACACCGTATACGTCCACTTTCGTGTTTGCACAGTGCTGTGTTTTTAATAAACAGTTGCAGCCAGCTGGTATCTGCGACTGGCTTCAGCTCGGGGAGCAAGTCCCTCCACCTAATGCCAGCGTGCCTTCTCCCGAAGTTACGGCACCATTTTGCCTAGTTCCTTCACCCGAGTTCTCTCAAGCGCCTTGGTATTCTCTACCTGACCACCTGTGTCGGTTTGGGGTACGATTCGATGTGACCTGGAGCTTAGAGGCTTTTCCTGGAAGCGTAGCATCAATTCCTTCACCACCGTAGTGGCTCGTTATCACGCCTCAGTGTTGAATAAAAAAGCGGATTTACCTGCCTTTTCCACCTTCACGCTTAAACCGGGACAACCGTCGCCCGGCGAACCTAGCTTTCTCCGTCCCCCCTTCGCAGTCACACCCAGTACAGGAATATTAACCTGTTTCCCATCGACTACGCCTTTCGGCCTCGCCTTAGGGGTCGACTCACCCTGCCCCGATTAACGTTGGACAGGAACCCTTGGTCTTCCGGCGAGCGGGCTTTTCACCCGCTTTATCGTTACTTATGTCAGCATTCGCACTTCTGATACCTCCAGCAGCCCTCACAGGCCACCTTCGCAGGCTTACAGAACGCTCCCCTACCCAACAATACCCGAAGGTATCGCTGCCGCAGCTTCGGTGCATGGTTTAGCCCCGTTACATCTTCCGCGCAGGCCGACTCGACCAGTGAGCTATTACGCTTTCTTTAAATGATGGCTGCTTCTAAGCCAACATCCTGGCTGTCTGTGCCTTCCCACATCGTTTCCCACTTAACCATGACTTTGGGACCTTAGCTGGCGGTCTGGGTTGTTTCCCTCTTCACGACGGACGTTAGCACCCGCCGTGTGTCTCCCGTGGTAACATTCTTCGGTATTCGCAGTTTGCATCGGGTTGGTAATCCGGGGTGGACCCCTAGCCGAAACAGTGCTCTACCCCCGAAGATGAATTCACGAGGCGCTACCTAAATAGCTTTCGGGGAGAACCAGCTATCTCCCGGTTTGATTGGCCTTTCACCCCCAGCCACAAGTCATCCGCTAATTTTTCAACATTAGTCGGTTCGGTCCTCCAGTTAGTGTTACCCAACCTTCAACCTGCCCATGGCTAGATCACCGGGTTTCGGGTCTATACCCTGCAACTTAACGCCCAGTTAAGACTCGGTTTCCCTACGGCTCCCCTATTCGGTTAACCTTGCTACAGAATATAAGTCGCTGACCCATTATACAAAAGGTACGCAGTCACCCTGATAAATCAAGGCTCCCACTGCTTGTACGTACACGGTTTCAGGTTCTATTTCACTCCCCTCGCCGGGGTTCTTTTCGCCTTTCCCTCACGGTACTGGTTCACTATCGGTCAGTCAGGAGTATTTAGCCTTGGAGGATGGTCCCCCCATCTTCAGACAGGATATCACGTGTCCCGCCCTACTCATCGAGCTCACAGCACTTGCACCTTCGGATACGGGGCTATCACCCTGTGTTGCCGGACTTTCCAGACCGTTCTCCTGATGCAAATGCTGATGGTGACTCTGGGCTGTTCCCCGTTCGCTCGCCGCTACTAGGGGAATCTCGGTTGATTTCTTTTCCTCGGGGTACTGAGATGTTTCAGTTCCCCCGGTTCGCCTCAATACGCTATGGATTCACGTAATGATAGTGCAACGAATTGCACTGGGTTTCCCCATTCGGACATCGCCGGCTGATAGCGCTTCATATCAGCTCACCGGCGCATTTCGCGGATTAGCACGTCCTTCATCGCCTCTGACTGCCTAGGCATCCACCGTGTACGCTTATTCACTTAACCTCACAACCCTAAAGTGTCTGTGTTGCGACTGGCTGCACACTGCCAGGGCATCGTTGCGCGGTGCTCGCCATGCTCATGGACATTGAGTCCACTCCGCTGGCTGCGCGCCGTGCGCCTTGCCCTGACACTGTTCGCACAGTCTCACCCTGGTGAGGGTAAACCCTCGCCTGAGCTACAGGGATTGCCATCGACACGGCAATCATTAGGTTTGCTTGCTTTGAGAGAATCGCATACTGATTTTGCTCAGCATGTTTTTTTTCAAATTTTCAGCTTGTTCCGGATTGTTAAAGAGCATGTATTTCGCAGCATACTGATACGCGGTTGCATAACAATGTGCTCTGAAATAAATAAGAAAAACCAGACAATCTTACCACCCATCCCGTCAGGAAATGGTGGAGCTAAGCGGGATCGAACCGCTGACCCCCTGCGTGCAAAGCAGGTGCTCTCCCAGCTGAGCTATAGCCCCAAGTCGTTTAACCTTTTTATATCCACCGCATTCTTTTCCATGCGCTTATGACCGGGCACCGGTTAAGGATACTCAGCAATGTCACATCGGGGAGGATTTCGGTACGATAGCCAGTTCGCTTAGCCGCAGACAGTTTCGGCGCGAGTAACGCAGTGTGCGCAAGCACATGAGTCACGCAGCGGTGAAAATGACCAGGGTAAGTAGAACTGGTAGGCCTGAGTGGACTCGAACCACCGACCTCACCCTTATCAGGGGTGCGCTCTAACCACCTGAGCTACAAGCCTATAGAAGGTTTTTCTTGCTCGTTACAGTTATCAGACAATCTGTGTGGACACTACACAATCTAGTATCTATTTCGGTAAGGAGGTGATCCAACCGCAGGTTCCCCTACGGTTACCTTGTTACGACTTCACCCCAGTCATGAATCACAAAGTGGTAAGCGCCCTCCCGAAGGTTAAGCTACCTACTTCTTTTGCAACCCACTCCCATGGTGTGACGGGCGGTGTGTACAAGGCCCGGGAACGTATTCACCGTGGCATTCTGATCCACGATTACTAGCGATTCCGACTTCATGGAGTCGAGTTGCAGACTCCAATCCGGACTACGACGCACTTTGTGAGGTCCGCTTACTCTCGCGAGTTCGCTTCTCTTTGTATGCGCCATTGTAGCACGTGTGTAGCCCTACTCGTAAGGGCCATGATGACTTGACGTCATCCCCACCTTCCTCCGGTTTGTCACCGGCAGTCTCCTTTGAGTTCCCACCATTACGTGCTGGCAACAAAGGATAAGGGTTGCGCTCGTTGCGGGACTTAACCCAACATTTCACAACACGAGCTGACGACAGCCATGCAGCACCTGTCTCAGAGTTCCCGAAGGCACAACCTCATCTCTGAAGTCTTCTCTGGATGTCAAGAGTAGGTAAGGTTCTTCGCGTTGCATCGAATTAAACCACATGCTCCACCGCTTGTGCGGGCCCCCGTCAATTCATTTGAGTTTTAACCTTGCGGCCGTACTCCCCAGGCGGTCGATTTAACGCGTTAGCTCCGAAAGCCACGGCTCAAGGCCACAACCTTCAAATCGACATCGTTTACAGCGTGGACTACCAGGGTATCTAATCCTGTTTGCTCCCCACGCTTTCGTACCTGAGCGTCAGTCTTCGTCCAGGGGGCCGCCTTCGCCACCGGTATTCCTCCAGATCTCTACGCATTTCACCGCTACACCTGGAATTCTACCCCCCTCTACGAGACTCTAGCCTGCCAGTTTCAAATGCAGTTCCCGGGTTAAGCCCGGGGATTTCACATCTGACTTAACAGACCGCCTGCGTACGCTTTACGCCCAGTAATTCCGATTAACGCTCGCACCCTCCGTATTACCGCGGCTGCTGGCACGGAGTTAGCCGGTGCTTCTTCTGCGGGTAACGTCAATCAACAAGGTTATTAACCTTATCGCCTTCCTCCCCGCTGAAAGTGCTTTACAACCCGAAGGCCTTCTTCACACACGCGGCATGGCTGCATCAGGCTTGCGCCCATTGTGCAATATTCCCCACTGCTGCCTCCCGTAGGAGTCTGGACCGTGTCTCAGTTCCAGTGTGGCTGGTCATCCTCTCAGACCAGCTAGGGATCGTCGCCTAGGTGAGCCATTACCTCACCTACTAGCTAATCCCATCTGGGTTCATCCGATGGCGTGAGGCCCGAAGGTCCCCCACTTTGGTCTTGCGACGTTATGCGGTATTAGCTACCGTTTCCAGTAGTTATCCCCCACCATCAGGCAGATCCCCAGACATTACTCACCCGTCCGCCGCTCGCCGGCAAAGTAGCAAGCTACTTCCCGCTGCCGCTCGACTTGCATGTGTTAGGCCTGCCGCCAGCGTTCAATCTGAGCCATGATCAAACTCTTCAATTAAAAGCTTGATGCTCAAAGATTGTCATACTGTTAATCTTATGAATTAACTGTTTGTTCACTCTTCAAGACTTGGTATTTTGTGTTTCGATACGGTCTTGTGAGTGCCCACACAGATTGTCTGATAAATTGTTAAAGAGCATGGCCAGCGTGCATCAATCTCACCTGGCGCGGGTTGCGTATATTACGTTTTCCCGCTGAAGAGTCAAGCTTTTATTTGCCCGTACCGGGCGCTTTTCCCTTCCCGACCCGGCATCGCGTTAGCGTTTGTTCCCGGTCAGTGGAGGCGCATTATAGGG